>CAVXOA010000001.1:0-1199500 GCA_963763335.1 uncultured Planctomycetota bacterium
GCTTCCCGCCCGGTGGTGGCCTCGCCGACCACCTCCAGGTCGGGCGCGCTGTCGATCAGCATCTGAAGCCGGCCCGGATGAGCGCCTGGTCGTCGGCGAGCAGGACTCGGATGGTCACGGCTGCTCCTTCGGTGTGGGCAGTACGGCGTGGACGCGCGAACCGGCCGTCGGCTTCGATGCCGGTGGTGACGGTACCGCCGGCCGCGGCGGCGCGCTCGCGCATGCCCACGAGACCGTAGCCCGGTCCGGCTGCCGCGTCGCGTACGCCGGCGACCGCGTTGGTCACCTCGATGCGCGACGGCACCCGGGGCGTAGGTGACGGTGAGGCTCGCCGTGCCGGCGCCGTGCTTCTGGGCGTTGGTCAGTGATTCCTGCACGATCCGGTAGGCGGCGAGGTCGACCGACGGCTGGCAGGTCCCGGGCCGTGCCCTGCTGCCGGTGCTCGACGCGGAGGCCGGCGGCGGCGAACGCGTCGAGCAGCTCCGACAGCCTGGCCAGGCCCCGGGTCGGCTCGGTGGCTGCGTCGCGCGTCGTCCTCGCCGCGCAGCACGCCGACGACGGAGGCGAGCTCCTTCAGCACGGTGTCGGCGGCGCGCCGGATGTGGACGAGCGCGGGCCGACCGCTCCGGGCTGGCTCTGCAAGCACATGGGCGGCGGCACCGGCCTGCACGTTGATCACCGCGATGTGGTGGGCGACCACGTCGTGCAGCTCGCGGGCGATGCGCAGCCGCTCCTCGGCGACCCGGCGGCGGGCCTCCTCCTCGCGGGTCTGCTCGGCACGGCGGGCGCGCTCCTCGACCTCTGCACATAGGCCCGGCGGCTGCGGGCGGCGTCGCCGACCGCCACGACGGCGATCGACCAGGCCGATGACGCCGAAATTGTCCGGAGAGGTCCAGCCGCTCGCGCCGAACAGGCCGGCCGCGAGGAACATGGCCACGATGCAGGCGCCCGCGACGAGCCACACCCGGCGCCGGCCGGTGCGCCGCGGCGAACGTGTAGGCGAGCACCAGCCAGGTCACGATCAGCAGCGGATGGCGGTACCCGGTGGCGATCATGATGCCGACCGAGACCGCGGTGTCGAGGATCAGCAGCCGCTCGGGCCAGCGCCGCCGCGCCGACAAGGCGAACAGGGCGGTCGCTCCGGCAAGGAGGTGCGCCGGGGCCGAATCGGCGGTGGTGAAATCGGGGCCGCGGCCGTGCCCGTTGCCGAAGAAAAAGGCGCCGAAGAACATCCAGACGAACACGATCGCGCCGACCGTGTCGATGATCGTCGGGTGCGTTCGCACCCAGACGCGGACCGCCCCCAATGCCATGCCGAAATCGTACGCGCGAACGTGTTCGCAGGTCATCGTCCAAGCGCAGTAGCGGTGAACGGTGCGTCTACTGCTATTGCGGTAGTGCAGCGGCCCATGGCCGGACGACGACGGATTACGGCCGCCGGTCCCGAGACTTGACCACATGATCGAGGTACACGAACTCACCAAGCGCTACGGCGACAAGACCGCCGTCGACGGGCTCACGTTCACCGTCCGGCCCGGCATCGTCACCGGCTTCCTCGGCCCGAACGGCGCCGGCAAGTCGACCACGATGCGGATGATCCTCGGCCTGGACCGGCCGACCGCCGGGACGGCGACGGTCAACGGCCGGCCCTACGCCGACACCCCGCCCCGCTGCACGAGGTCGGCGCGCTGCTCGACGCCAAGGCGGTCCACACCGGGCGCTCCGCGTACCACCACCTGCGCGCCCTGGCCGCCACCACCGGCATCCCGCAGTCCCGCGTCGACGAGGTGATCGACATCGTCGGCCTGCACGAGGTCGCCCGCAAGCGGGCCGGCGGCTTCTCCCTCGGCATGGGCCAGCGGCTCGGCATCGCCTCGGCGCTGCTCGGCGACCCCGACGTGCTGATCCTCGACGAGCCGGTCAACGGCCTCGACCCCGAGGGCGTCCTCTGGATCCGCAACCTCATGCAGGGCCTGGCCGCCGAGGGCCGACGGTCTTCGTCTCCTCGCACCTGATGAGCGAGATGGCGCTGACCGCCGAGCACCTGATCGTGATCGGCCGCGGCAGGCTGATCGCCGACGTCGCCGGTGCAGCGAGTTCATCGACGGGCCGCCGCGCAACACCGTCCGGGTGCGCTCCCCGCAGGCGGGCGACCCTGCACGACCTGCTCGCCGGGCCCGGCGACGACCGTGCATCAGCGTCGACCGCGGCGTGTTCGAGGTCGCCGGCCTGCCCGCCGAGCGAGATCGGCGACCGCGCCGCCGCCGCGGGCATCTCCTGCACGAACTCACCCCGCAGCGGCCGTCGCTGGAAGAGGCGTTCATGGCACTGACCCAGGACGCCGTCGAATACCAGTCCACGCCTGATCGGAGACAGCCCGATGACCACCGCATGTCCACGACCGGCCCCGCAACTGCGGGTCAACCAGCGCCCGGGTCGATCAGCTCCGAGTGGATCAAGTTCTGGTCGCTGCGCTCGACCGTCATCACCCTGGCCGTCGCAGTCGCTCGCTCCTCGTCGGCATCGGCCTGCTCGCTTCGTCGCTGACGGCGACGCCGTCGCAACGGCGGCCCTGGCGACGCGAACCCGACGACCCGATCGACGTCAGCCTGGCCGGGATCCACGTTCGCCCAGCTCGCGTTCGGCACGCTCGGCGTGCTGCTCATGGCCGGCGAATACAGCACCGGCATGATCCGCTCCACGCTGGCCGCGGTGCCGAAGCCGGCTGCCGGTGCTGTGGGCGAAGATCGCGGTCTTCGCCGGCGTGGTCTTCGCGCTCGATGCTGGCCGCGTCCGTCATCGCCTTCCTCGGCCGGCCAGGCCATCATCGGCGACGGCGGCGCCTCCTGGTCGGATGCGGGCGTGTCGCGGGCCGTCATCGGCTCCGCGGTCGTACCTGACCGGCGCGGGCCTGCTCGGCCTGCGCCTGGGCGCGCTGCTGCGCTCCACCCCGGCCGCGATCAGCACCCTCTTCGGCGCCCTGTTCCTGCTCGGAGGGGTGGCCGGGCTCCTGCTCCCGGACAGCTGGCGCGACACCGTCGGCCCGTACCTGCCGTCTGCCGGCGGGCGGCGCCTTCAGCGCGGTGACCCAGCAGGCCGGCAACGCCTGAGCCCGTGGGCCGGCCTGGCCGTCTTCCTGCGCTACCTGGCGCGTCGTCGGCGCGGCGCCGCGGCCTGGCGCCTGAAGCGCCAGGACGCCTGACCGCCGTCCCATGCTCGCGTCGCCCTGCTCGCCGGCCTCACTCGCCCGCTCCGGCCTGATCTCCTCCTCGTTCGGCGAGACTGCATCGTTCCCTATCCTCAGGACTCGAATCTCCCGCCGCCGCGACCAATCGATAGAGTCACCACCATGGCCGACGCGATCGTGGTCCCCGGTCGGGAGATGCGGTGCCCGGCCGCCGGCCATGCTCATGTATGCCGCGGCCACTGCCGGGCACCGCGCGCGCAACAGTGCACCGCCACTCCTGGTCAGAGCCGAATCCGAGTTATCTCAAGCCTGAAGTCGAACCGTGGGTGCGCAACGAGATACCTCCACTGCTGGACGCCGTCGCCGGCACCCCCCGCTGATCGCCAAGTCCCTGGGAACGAACGCCGCGACACTGGCAGCCGAACGTTCCCTCCCGGCGATATGGCTGACGCCGGTCTTCACCACACCGTGGATCCCGACGGCCTTGAGCCGAGCAACCGCACCGTTCCTGCTGGTAGGCGGCACCGCCGACGCCATGTGGGACTCCGGCGCAGCCGATCGCCTGTCCCCGCGACATCTTGGAGATCGAGGCGGCCAACCACGGCCTGTTCGTGCCTGGCCCGATCCAGAACTCAGTCGCCGTCCTGCAGCTGCGCTGGTAGACCGCGATGCGACCCCGACAATCTGCTCGGCTTCGCGCATCGAACTGGCCCGCTCCACGTCACCTCGCCGTGCCACCGTCGCGAGTCTAGGCTGGGTTTCGATCGGTGCAGAACCATGAGCCCCTCTTTTTTGATGTCGCTGGCCTCGGGTGCCAGTGGAAGGCGATCACCTCGCCGTCATCGATGGTCTGACACCGCATGCAGTGTAGCCGCGGGTTGCAGACATTTTATGGGCCTCGCTCACGGATCTTCCGGGATGTGCAGCCGGGTCAGCCGGCCTGGATCTCAAGATCGAGTGTCGCACGGTCTCGCCAAGTCGGGGCCCTGGACGAACCGCGCTCCGCGGCACGGCACCAGTGCCAACGTCCGTGGGTTCGCGTTGCAGTACGCTCACTGCCGCTCTGAGGCTCCACGATGAACGGCGTCGCGTTACGCAGGACGCGCGCCGCTGGAAGTGGTCTCGTGAAGTTGGAAACGGCTGCCGTGGCGTTCTACCGGAGCAACGGACTGGCATGGCGACGCTTCGTCAGCCGCCGATCTCGTGGTCTGTCCTGATGAGTTCGCCGCGGTCCCACCGACGCAAGGAACTCGTCGCCCGACGATTCCCAGAAGCTTGCGGGCGGCTACTTGTCGAACAACGCCCGGCCACTCGGCGGGGCTAGACCTCGCGAACCTCAGGAACAACGTCCGCCGGATGTCTGATGTCGTCACGGCTTGCCGCTCCTCTGCAGTCAGCATCTTGGCACGCTCTGCTGTGCCACCGAAACCACCGTCAAGCCCGAGGTACGACAAGTCGGTCCCCCGCTGGCCCGACTCGCATGGCCCTGCAGTCGATCCCGTCCTGTGCATCGTCCCAACAGCCGAACCGGCGAGGCTACATCGTTGGCGACAAGCCGAACAGCCACGCGGCCCGACCATAACGGCCACCGGTGTCCAGCACGACATGGCGGACGGAGTAACGCCAACGAAACGCGCCGCGTCGCCAGCCGTCATGCGCACAACCGTAGCCATCCCCCGCAAGCAGAATCAGCTACGCGTCGGGCGGCCTGGTGAACTCGCCGATCGGCTCTGCGGGCATCAAGCCGGGCCTGACGCCATCCCTGGCGCTCGGACACCCCACTCCGCCGTCGCTCCGCCGCCACCCGTCGCGCGGCAGCCCGGGCCGCACGCCGCCGCAGCGCCTCCGCGGACGCCAGGCGGAACCTCTCCTGCCACTCCGTCTCCTCGATCTCGGTCATTTGCGACCACCGAGACCGGTGCGAAACGCTCGGTCCAGACAGGTCGATCCTCGGGTTTCCGCCACCCGATCAGTCTGGACGACCAGCACGTCCACTGAGGGCGCTCTTAGCGGACTGTGGATAACTCCGTGAAGGCCGGGCCGGTAACCGCCGCAACCCGAGCGACTACCGCACCGCCGAAGCCGGTCCGAACGCAAGCTGCAGCCGCTCGGCCCGGCCCGGGGATGCCGCGTCGCCGATCCCGGCAGCCGGACCGGGCTGTGCCGTTCCGCGACGCCGCCAGGCCGGCGGCATACGGCGGCGGCCGATCCACGGTGTTGCGACTTGATCGCAGGCAGCGCGGCCCCAGAGCGGCGTATCAGCCGGGCCCGGTCCGGCCGCGCTATTTGCGGTTGTACAGGCGCATGGTCAGGGTGCCGAAGATCAGGACCAAGGCCGCGCCCGCGATCAGGGTCCACATGATCTCGGCCATGTCCCAGGCGCCGGCCATCATCGAGCGGACCCCGCTCGACCAGGTGGCTGATCGGGTTGACCTCGACGAAGGCCTGCAGCCAGCCCGGCATCGTCCGCGGGTCGACGAAGACGTTGCTCAGGAAGGTCAGCGGGAACAGCACCAGCATGCTGACGCCCATCACCGATTTCTCCGAGCGCAGGAACAGGCCGAACATCGTCCAGACCCAGGAGAACGCGAACGAGAAGACGACCAGCAGGCCGATGCCGGCGACCACGCCCATCACGCCGCCCGCGGGGCGGAAGCCGAGGATCAGGCCGACGCACGATGATCATCGGGGCCGCCAGGATGTAGCGGAGCACGTCGCCGAAGATCATGCCGACCAGGGCGGCCGGGCGCCAGACCGGCAGCGTGCGGAAGCGGTCGAAGACGCCCTTCTCGATGTCGGTGTTCAGGCCGACGCCGGTGTACATGGTGATCATCACGACGCTGGTGACCATGATGCCGGGCAGGAAGAACTGCAGGTACTCGCCGGTCGAGCCGGCCAGCGCGCCGCCGAACAGGTAGGTGAACATCAGCGTCATGATGATCGGGAAGGCGGTCACGTCGAAGAGCTGCTCGGGGACGTGCTTGATCTTCAGCATCGCCCGCCAGCCGAAGGTCAGCGAGGCCGACCAGGCGCTCGGCCGTTTCGGGCGCTCGCCGCGGGTCAGCACCGCCGCGAGCGTCTCCGCCGACGGCGTGTAGACGTGGGCGCGTCCGGTCGTCGCGTCGTGGTGCTCATGCGATGACCTCCTGCTCGGCGGGGCGGTCGGTCAGGGCCATGAACACCTCGTCGAGGCTGGGCTGCCCGAGCGAGAAGTCGTCCACCACGATCCCCGCGGCGGCCAGCGCGGCCAGCGCCCGCGACGCCTGCTCGGCGCGCCCCGACTCGGAGCCCTCGGCCCGGCGCGGTGAGCGCCACCGGGTCGGCGTCCATCTGCACCGTGGTCCGAGCGCCGAGGCCAGGATGCGCTCCGCGGCCGGCCGCTGCTCGGCGTCGCGCAGCCGGACGTGGACGGTGCCCGCGCCGATCGACGACTTGAGCTCGCCCGGGGTGCCCTCGGCGATCACCTTGCCAGCAATACGCAACGGTGCCGAAGGCGCGCTCGACCAGCCGATACTGCTGGAGCCAGTCGAGCGCCTCGTCCTCGGGGAGATTGGTCCACCGGTGCGTCGTGCCGGGATCGATCTCGAGCTGGGGCGTTCCGCCCAGACCGGTCAGATGCCCGTGAAAATCAATCGACTCCTCGACCAGGTGCGCGTTCGGATCTCCGGCGACCGCGAACACTTTCACCGGAGTCCGGATCAAGTTGCGAGCGAGGTCCGCGTTCGGGTCGATCTGTCCGCTCGCATCGAGATCGATGACGGAGGCTGACTGATAGCGGAAGGGGACCTGCATCGGAGACCCTTCGAACATCAGCTCGTGCTCGAGGAGCGATTTGTCCAGCGCATGCGTCCAGATGTCCCGGATCGAAACCGTTCCGGTGTGATCGACGATCGCCGCGAAGCGGGCATGAGTCGGGTCCTGGTGCCGAGCCGCGTACGTGGACACGCTGCCACCACCCATCGAGAACCCCACGCCGTAGATGCGATCGGAATCGATCGCGAAGTACGACATCACCCAATCCAGCACGGCTTCCGTGTTCTTCTGTGAGTAGTCGATGCTGTAGTTGAACTGGTGAGCACCCAGCGGAGCGACCACGACCCAGCCGCGGGCCATTGCCTTCTGGAAGTAGCGGGTGCGGATGATGATGTCCTCCTGGGTGCTCCCCCAGCCATGGAAGGCAACGAGCATGGGGGTGGGCCATTGAGGATGGCGCGGCAGCCCGATGAGGAACTTTTCCTGCCAAGCGGTGCCCGTGTCGTTGAGGGTCACTTCCCAGGTGCCATAGAGGTAGGCGGTGGCGCTCCTCCGGCCGACGAACGGGTTGTAGAAGTCGCCGCCCAGGGCGAGGTCGGCGGTAGCCTCGTCCCCCAGGACCTTTCCATTCAGGTCGCGGATCAGGCGGGGAGCTTTCTTTTGCTGCGCCGTCTGGGCCCGGGTCGGGTTCGTAGCGGTGGAAATCGCGGCGCCCGACTGTGTTCCGGTCGCCATCGGGGTCAGAGTCGAGGCGAAGGAGAGAATCACTGAGGTGATCATCTAGTTTCCTTCCTGAGTACGTTCTTGTTCAAAGCTGGACACGCTGCGATTTGGCCACCGATCGATGCAGACCATTACACGATACCCCACTGCCGTTCGCCCGGGCGCCGCTCCTAGCGCCGCCATGGGCTGCGGCGCCGTGGAGGATGGCTGGGCGAGGGGAATCCAGAGGACCGCCGCGCACTGGGCAGGCTGAGGGGGGGCGTGGCGCTCACCGAGTGCCGAACGGGCGGGGGGGATACCATCTGCACGACCGCGGGCGACTCAGGGTGGGCGGATCGAGTCCGTTTTCTTTGTCGGGCAGCGGAAGGCGGAGCCAGAACCCGTCGCTGCTGCCGAGAGCTGTACTAGCCGGAGTCTAAGCTCGATTCCGCTCTTCGGCGGCAGAAATGCTGGAGACCTCATCCTCCAGATCGTCCCGGTCGTCGGGGGTCGCTCGGGCTCGTCCTCGGAGTGGCTGATGGCCGGGGCCCCTTCCGGCCAGACCGAGGTCCCCGGGGCATCCAGTGGTCGACCGCGGATGGCGCTTTCGAGCGACCCAGAACCCAGCCGCTGGCGGCTCAGAAGCGGATTCCCAGGCTCTCCGCGACCTCCACGCGCAGGATCAGCAGCCGCCGCTGGGTCCAGGAGGTGTACCAGTCGTAGTTGACGTCCAGGGGGCCAAACTGGGCCAGCGCGAAGCCCGGGCGGTTGCTCTTCCAGCTACCCCAGGTGGGCCCCTCGCGGGTGTACAGCGCGATGGCCTCGACCCCGGCCGCGCCTGGCTGCATCAGATTCGAAGCCGTGGCCGCGCCGGCGCGCTCGAGGTCGGCGGTGACCTCGGGCGACGCGCGAATGGAGAGATCGGGATGCGCCCGGAGCCACTCGGCGCACTCCTCCGCTAGCGCGGCACGTTCAGCGGATTCGGCCAGCGCGGTGTCCCGCAGGGGATCGGGCAGCCGAATCGTCCGCGCGGACCGAACCACGTACGTGGCGTCGAGTGCCACGCCCGCGAGGCAGGCAGCGAGCCAGGCGCTGCGCGCGAGCTGGCCGGGGAGGGCGCGAAACAGGAGTGCCGCTCCCCGCGCCGAGAGGACCGCGAGGAAGGGCGCCAGGACGAGGAGATTTCGTACGAAGAGGACGCGCGTGCTCGCGAAGTAGAGGAAGTACGTGGCCGGGAACAGCACGAAGAGCGCGAAGGTCCGCAGCTTCGATTCGCGGAACATGCCGCCCAGACCGACGAGCGCGAGGCCAGAGACGAGCAGCGCCACCGAGAGATACGGCGAGAAGAGGCCCGTGATCAGGTACCGCGCCGAGAGCATTCCATGCTGCAGCCCGGGCTCGACCGAGTAGCCGTAGTGTCCGGCCTCCGTGTAGTGCCGGCGCTCGAACTTCAGGTCCTGGTAGAAGCGCACGGGCTCGAGGAGGGTGCCCGGCGTCGTGGCGAGGTAGGCGATCGCCCAGGTCAACGTGAGCAGCAACGCGAGTCGCAGGCGGCCCCGCGCGCTCGGACCAAGCTCTGGACGGGTTACGCCTGCAAGCAGCGGCAAGAGCAAGAGGCCGGCCGTGTACTTGGTACCCGTCGCGAGCCCGGCCACGATTGCCGCCGCGAACAACCAGCGCGCGGAGCGAGGGCTGTGCCAGGCGCGGATCACGAGCGCGAGGAAGAGCGCAGCGAATTGCATCACCAGCGCATCGGGCGCGATCCATCGTGAATGGTAGGAGAGCTCGAAGGAGGTGGCGAGCAAGGCCGCGGCGAAGGACGCCTCGAGCGGGCCGCGCCACCTCCAGAGCGCCAGGAAGATCCAGAGGGGCGTGAGGAGCGCCAGGCCCAGGCAGACGCGCCGCACCGCGAGCTTGTAGGCAGGCTCGTTCACCAGCGCCTTCAGGCGCTCCTGCGTGCGCGGGAAATCCACGCGGGAGAAAGGTTTCTCCTCGTTCGCCAGGGTTCGCGCGACCTCGGGAACGAGCGGCAAGCACGCGAGGACGTAGCAGATCGAAGGATAGTTGTACCGATCGGGCAGCAGTCGTCCGGTGGTCACTGTCTGCTCGACCAGATCGATCTGCTTGCCTTCGTCCCAGTGGTGCCCGAAGTCGATTCCGCGGCAGCCGCTCCACGCGGAGAGCGCCAGCAAGCCGAGCACGAACACCAGACTGCCGATCGTCGTGCCGGGCGAGGCCCCTCCTCCTGGTGTGGGGGGCATATCGAGCGGATCCTCGTCCGGTTCAGGCATGTCGTGGCGCGGCGCATTCTGGCGCCGCGCATCCCGCGCGGCAACGCGAAGGATTGCGCTCTCGCGCGGGGAGGGGCCGTTCGCGAGCAGGCGTCGCTGAGCAAAGGCCGCTAGAATGTCGCGCCGATTTTCCCTCGCCGGGCCTCGCGTGGCGAGGCCCGCCCCCGTCACGCCCTTCGAGGATCGCGCACCGGTGCCCCAGTTTCCTTCCGTCTCCTTCCTGGCTCCCCTCGACACCTTCGTCCGACGTCACGTCGGCCCGAACGAGGAGGAGATCGCCGCGATGCTCGCCGTTGTGGGAGCAGACTCACTCGGCACCCTGGTCGATCAGACCGTGCCGCGCTCGATCCGGCTGCAGCGCGAGCTCGACCTCGGCCCGGAGCGCGGCGAGCACGAGCTCCTGGCCGAGCTGCGCGAGCTCGCCGGGCGTAACCGGGTGTTCCGATCGTATCTGGGCATGGGCTACGCGGGCTGCATCGTCCCACCGGTGATCTTGCGCAACATCCTGGAGAATCCCGGCTGGTACACCCAGTACACGCCCTACCAGGCCGAGATCTCCCAGGGTCGCCTCGAAGCGCTCCTGAATTTCCAGACGATGATCGCCGACCTGACCGGGCTCGAGCTCTCCAACGCCTCGCTCCTCGACGAAGCGACGGCAGCGGCCGAGGCGATGGGGATGTGCTGGAGCAGCGCCGGCAAGGGTCGCGACAGCTTCTTCGTGTCGCAGGACTGCCACCCGCAGACGATCGCGGTGATCCAGACGCGCGCGGAGGTGCTCTCGATCCGAGTGGTGGTGGGCGATCACGAGACGGCCAACCTGGACGATTGCTGCGGAGCGCTCGTGCAGTACCCGACGACGCTCGGGCGCGTCCTCGACTTCACGAGCTTTGCCGATCGCGTGCACGAAGCTGGGGCGCTGCTCGTCGTGGCGGCGGACTTGCTCGCGCTGACCCTCTTGCGGGCGCCTGGAGAATTCGGTGCCGACATCGCCGTGGGCTCCTCGCAACGCTTCGGCGTCCCGATGGGCTTCGGAGGACCGCACGCGGCCTTCCTCGCCGCTCGCGACGTGTACAAGCGTCAGATGCCCGGCCGCATCATCGGCGTGTCGCGTGACTCGCGCGGGAAGCCCGCGTTGCGCATGGCTTTGCAGACGCGCGAGCAGCACATCCGCCGCGACAAGGCGACCAGCAACATCTGCACGGCGCAGGTGCTGCTCGCGATCATGGCCGGGATGTATGCCGTCTACCACGGACCGGAGGGATTGCGCGCGATCGCCCGCCGGGTGCATGGCCTCGCCGAGACGCTCGCTGCGGGTATCAGCGCGCTGGGATGGACCCTCGGCCCCGGCCCGATCTTCGACACGATCCTGGTCGAATCCGGCCCCCGCTCGGCGGACGAGATCGTCGCGGCCGCGCTCGGACAGGGAATCAACTTGCGGCGCGTCGGACCGCGCTCGGTCGCCGTCGCGCTCGACGAGACCACGAGCGCCCGCGACGTCGAGACCCTGCTCGCGATCTTCGCGCCCAAGGGGGCCAAAATCCCCGCCATCGCCGTGCTCGCCGGCAGCGCGAAGCTGACGTATCCCTCGCCGCATGCGCGTACCAGCACGTTCCTCGAGCACCCCGTCTTCCATCGCTACCACTCCGAGCACGAGCTCCTGCGCTACATCCATCGACTGCAGGACCGCGATCTGTCGCTCACCACCTCGATGATCGCGCTGGGCTCGTGCACGATGAAGCTCAACGGGACCTCGGAGATGCTGCCGGTGACCTGGCCGGAATTCGCCGAGCTGCATCCCTTCGCTCCCACGGAGCAGACGGCCGGCTACCGCGCGCTCTTCGCGGACCTGGAGCGCTCACTGGCCGAGATCACCGGCTTCAGCGCGGTCTCGCTCCAGCCCAACGCCGGCTCGCAGGGGGAATACGCAGGTCTCCTCGTGATCCGAGCCTGGCATCGCTCGCGCGGCGCGGCGGATCGCGACGTGTGCCTGATCCCGGTCTCGGCGCACGGCACCAATCCGGCCAGCGCCGTCATGGCCGGAATGCGCGTCGTCGTGGTGGCCTGTGACGAGATGGGCAACGTGGATCTCGGGGACCTCCGCGCCAAGGCGAGCGAGCATGCGAGCCGCCTCGCCGCGCTCATGGTCACTTATCCCTCGACGCACGGCGTGTTCGAGGAATCGATCCGCGAGATCTGCCAGATCGTCCACCAGCATGGCGGGCAGGTGTACATGGACGGCGCGAATCTCAATGCTCAGGTGGGCCTGTGCCGCCCGGGCGACTTCGGGCCGGACGTCTGCCACCTCAATCTGCACAAGACGTTCTGCATCCCGCACGGCGGTGGCGGCCCCGGCATGGGCCCGATCGCCGTGGCGAAGCATCTCGCGCCATTCCTGCCCACGCATCCGGTCGTCCACGTCGGCGGCGAGCACGCGGTCGGCGCCGTCTCGGCCGCACCGTGGGGAAGCCCCTCGATCCTGGTGATCCCCTGGGTCTACATCCACCTGATGGGTGCGCGGGGCCTGCGGCACGCGACCGAGGTCGCCATCCTCAACGCCAATTACATGGCCTGGCGTCTCAAGGAGCACTACCCGGTGCTCTACCGCGGCTCGCGCGGACGCGTGGCGCACGAATTCATCCTCGACCTGCGGCCCTTCGAGAAGAGCGCCGGCATCGTCAGCGAGGACGTCGCGAAGCGATTGATGGACTACGGCTTCCACGCGCCGACCATGTCCTTCCCCGTCGCCGGCACCCTGATGATCGAGCCCACCGAATCGGAGTCCAAGCCCGAGCTCGACCGTTTCTGCGCCGCCATGATCGCGATCCGCGAGGAGATCCGCGCCATCGAGGAAGGCCGCATGGACCGCGCGGACAACCCGCTCAAGAACGCGCCGCACACGTACGAGGTGGTGTGCGCCGACGAATGGAAGCACCCCTACGGCCGCGAGCAGGCCGCCTTCCCCGCCCCGTGGACCCGCGAGCACAAGTTCTGGCCCGCCGTCTCACGCATCGACAACGGCTGGGGCGACCGCAACCTCTTCTGCACCTGCCCCCCGATCGAAGCCTACGCCGAGCCCGAGCGCCCGACCCTCGTGCGCTCTTGACCTGGCGAGAAACTACACCCCTCCAGGAAACCGTTCGCAGCCCCTCTTGGTTCGGAGTCCCTCCGAGTTTGGAGTACCGCCTTCAGGCGGTCTGGTTCGTCGTCCCGCCTTCAGGCGGGACTGACCCCGCAAGAGAAGACCGCCTGAAGGCGGTACTCCGAACCAGAAGCGCCCGCACTCATGTTTCTTGCGACGGAGTCGCGCCAGGGCACGGTGGAAAGCCGGTTCGGAATCCCTCTTGGTCCGGTTTCCCTCTTAGTTCGGAGTACCGCCTTCAGGCGGTCTGGTTTGTCGTCCCGCCTTCAGGCGGGACTGGCTCTGCAAGCGAAGACGACCTGAAAGCAGTACTCCGCCTTCGTTCACCGCCGCGGAGCGATGGCCCCGCCCGCGGTGGAAGCCGACCTGCGAATTCTCAGCGCGCGCGGGCCAGGATGCGGTTGAAGCGCAGGTACACCTCGAGAGTCGACGCCCATCGAGCCGTGGCGAGGATGCGACCTCCCAAGTAGCTGTCCGGCGGATTCCACGAGCCCGCGAGCTCGCCGCTCGCGAGCTGCGCGTCGAGCAAGCACGACCGCATTGCAGGCTCCCACCGGTCCCACTCGGTGCCGTCCCACTGGAAAACGAGGTAGCTCGCGGCTTCCTGGAACTCGGGACTTCCGATCGAGCCTCGGAGGTAGGGTTTCGGCAGGCTGGCGATGATCATGGGCGCGAGGTTCGTCGTGGCACGGACCGTGTCCGCGGTAGGATTGATGAACACGCGAGCAAGCGCTGCGATGACACTCGCCGTCTCGCGATCGCGAGCCGCCAGGAGATCCGGATCGACCGTTCCCCTGGCCGCCTCGAAGCTGGTGTCGGGAGCGCAGTGCTCATGCAACCACTTCTCGGCCGCGGGCAGGATCACCTCGTCCACCTCAGGGACGGCAGCCCAGAAGAGCGCGCGCGCAGCTTGCGCCGTGGAAACCGCGTCTCCCTCCGAGTCAAGGAGGCGGATCGGCCACGATCCATCTGGAAGTCTGTGATCCTGGAGAAAGCGCATGGCACGACCGACAGCCGTGCGGAGCGAAGGTAAGTGGAGGACAAACGCGACGCTCGCGAGCGCCTCCGTCGCGCACGCGTGCTCGTAGATCGCGTCCGCGCCGGTTCCGATTCGTCCCGTCTGCGGATCCTGCGCGAGGACGAGCCAGCGAAGGCCTTGCAGGATTACCTCGGCGCGCGAAGTCGACAGGGAGTCAGCCAAGGTCTGCTCGCCACCCTCCCCGAACAGCACCAGCACGCACTCCGCGGTGGCGAGGACGCGCAGACGCGGTTCTCCGGCGTCCCACGAGCCATCGTCTGCCTGGCGCGACGTGAGCCACTCCAGCGCCAGTGCGAGCGGCGCCGCCACGATCTGGTGGGGTCGGGCTGGGGGATGCGCGGCGGGAGTGGAGCGGGAAGCATAGAGAGTACGTGTCTCGACCTTCACGCGCGCATCCGGCGGCGTGGCTTCGTCGAAGCCGCGAGGGAGCGGTGGCCGGCCGAACAAGGAGTCTTGCAACGCGCAGTCGATCCAGTGGAGCTTGGGGTCGAGGAACGTCCTCCAGAGTTCCTCCTCGTACTGCACGAGCTCCCACAGCGAGTGCCACCGACGCACGAGCTCCAGGTTCGCTTCGACCGATTCCGTCCACGCCGGTGTCCCACCGCAGATCCGGCCTAGAATCTCCGCGTCGAGCTTGCGCGCAATCTCGGCATCGCGCGGATCGGCGACCTCGAGCGTCACGAGGAGCGCGAGAGCTGCAGCGAACGCGTCGCGCGGACGAGCGAGGAGCGCTGGACGAGCACCGTCCCCCCCGCCGAGGAACTCCTCGAGCAAGGCCAGAGCACCGGGATCGACCTCAGGGGCCGGGAGTCGCCTGCTTGCGAGCGTGCCCTCTCCCGTCGTCGCCTCCGAACTCTCGAGGACCTCGCTCGGGGGCTTCACTCGAGTGGAAGCACGATACTCCCCGCTGAGCCATCCGCGGTCGTACACACCGTCGGCGTGAAAGAACTTCCAGAGTCCCGCCGCGGTGCCCTTGTCGTAGTTCCCGGTGAACGCGAGCGTGCCGTCCCTCCGCAAGAGATTCCAGCACCCTTGCTTCCATCCATCCGCCGACTCGCCCTCCCACGTCCAGCCGCGAGCCTCGTCCGTCAGGCGGTGGAACTGGTACTCGACGGTCGACTCTCGCTTCTGCTCGTCGAAGTACTTCCACGCACCATCGCGGTGGCCGTCGATGTAGCGGCCTCGGCTCTGGATCCGTCCGCCGGGATACCAGCTCTCGTACTTGCCGTGCGGGACGAGATCTCCTCGATCGTCGAGCCGCATCTCGCAGCGCGACTTGCGCTTCCCATCCGGGTACGCCTCCTCGACGACGCTTGTCGCGGAATCTTGAGCGAGAACAAGCAGCGCCAAGCAGGAAACTAGCCAGCCCCACATGCAGGAGAAGCTTAGTGTCCTCGATCGGAATTTGGTCGACAAGATCGGCCCGCTTGCGGCTTCCCGCTGCGAGAGCTCGATCGCAACCCGCCGAGCCATTCACGCCACCGCGTGGTTGCGTTTCTCGACGGCTGGCGCTGAGAGTGCCTCGGAGCGGAGACTCGACGCTCAATAGCGCACGCGCAGCTCGGAGATGCTCGCGTGACCTCGCTGTACGACGGCTCCGACCTCGCCTTCCAGCGACTCGCGCGAGAGCGCGGCCTTTCCGCAGGACTTGCCATCAAGGAAGAATTCCGCCTCGGCCTCGCGCACCTCTACTGCGAGAACGAAAGAGCTCTTGGCTTCCGGCTTTACGAGACCCAGCTGTTTCACCGGCTTCCACTCCCTCTCGAAGGCTCCGTGCTCCATCAAGCCGGGACCCTGGACGCCGAAGTAGCGCATTCCGACGTCGTTGATGCCGAAGAGCAGTGCGACGAAGCCCTCCTCCCCGTCGAGACCGGAGCCGTCCATCCGCGCTTCGAGACGGAACTCGGCCGGCAGCTCGCCGAGATGGAAAGCGAAGGCGGGACCGTCCGCCTGGCATGCGAGCCGCTGGCCGTCGCTCGACCATGCGCGGCTCGCCCGCCAGCCCGCGAGGTCGCTCGGGACCGGCAGGCGCCGCCAGCGGCGCGGGTCGACGCCGCTGTCCAGGACGATCTCCGTCCGCGCCTCTTCCAGCGTGCTCGATCGCCCGTGCAGCGCGCGGCTCCGATCGAGGAGCGCCACGGCGACGAGCGGCATCCCGGCCTCGTGGTAGGCCTTCGCGGCCTCCGTGCACGCCGCGACGAAGTCCGTGTCTGCCTGGCCGAGACGCAGAGCGTAGTCCGCGTCGAGCGCCTCGAAGCGCTGCTGGCAGGCCGCGGCAAGGTCCTCGGCGGTCCGTTCACCGGAGCCCGCGACTGGTTGGGAGGGATCTCGCATCCCGCGGACCGCTTCGATCGCCGCACGGAACTGCGCGACGGCCGCGTCGGTCTTCTTCTGGCCGGCGAAGAGCTCGGCGAGCTCCATGGTGGCGACCACGTCGTCTGGCCGCTTGCGCAGCGCCCAGCGATAGGTCTCGATCGCCGCCTCGTCCTCGCCGTCGGCGTGCTGCTCGCGCGCGCGGGCGAGCAGCTCGTCGGCCACCTTGGAACTGCCGAAGTGCAGGTCGTGGAGCGCGAGGATCCACTCCTTCCAGCGCTTCTCGAAGTCCTCGAAGCTCGCGATGCCCGGCTGCTCGGGCTTGGTCACGAAGTACTCGACGAAACGACCCTTCACGTCGTGCTTGGCGCCACTCTTGTAGGTCGCCATGAAATCACGGTAGGGCTTGACGTAGACGCGCTTCGACGCGTCGTCCTCGTAATTGAGGAAGAAGTACACCAGTCCCCAGCCGAAGGGGTAGTACTCGCCCGGATACGAGCCGGGCTGCATGTACGTCACGACCTCGTGCAGGGTCGGGGAACCTCTCTCGATCAGGATCTTGAGCTCGCCTAGACGGTTGTCTGGCACCAGGTTGCTCTCGACGGTCCCGTTCCGCCGCAGGCGCGCGCCCTCGAAGTACGACGCCGTGCCCTCGTTCAACCACGTGGGGAACTCGCCGCCGGTCAAGGCAATCCGCGTGAACTGGTGACTCGCCTCGTGGAACAGGGTCGACCACAGGAACGAGAGCGACTCTCGTTCCTCACGCGGATCATAGGTGCACACGCGCAGCTCGGAGGGCGAGAAGAAACCCTTGACGCCCGGAGCGGGTGGTTTCCCGTTGTCGTCCTGCTCGTGCTCGTCGAACTCCTTGCGCGCCCGATACACGTTGATCGTGACGCGTGCCGTCTCGCCGCCGCGCTCCTTGACGCCGAAGACCTTGCGGTAGTAGCTGTTCATCTGCTCCATGGCGAGCGAGATGGCCTCGGCCATCTCGATCCCCATGTTCGTGCGCACCGTGTACTGGTTGCCCTTCTCCACCCAGGCCTCCTCCCAGGTGGCGTGCTTCTGGTCCTCGCGCGCGATCTCCCGCGGAGAGCGCTTCTTGCGATGCTGGATCGGGACGTCGATGCCGGAATCGAGGAGCTGCTCGACCGCCTTGTCGTTGGAGTAGATCTTCGCGAGCGCGGTCTCGGCCTTCTCGGCTTGCGAGGTGCCTTCGAGCCGCGAGAGGACACGTACCGCGCAGACGTACAGCTTGCGCTTGGCGAGATCGGTTCCCAGCTCCAGGAGCTCGCCGGCGTAGCGGGAACGCGCGGATTCACCCTGCCCCTTCAATGGATCGAGCGCGGCGATTCGTGCGCGCAACGCCTCGACGAGCTTGACTTGCTCCTTGGCCGGCGAGGGCCCGGCCGCGGCGACCGCGAGGTCCGCGTACCACAACGCCTGGTCGGTCGAACCCGCCATCTCGGCCGCGCGCGTGGCCGTACTCAGCAGCTCGAAGTGCTCGGATTCGTATTCCAGCCCTTCCTCGGCCTTCGCGAGCGCCTCCTTGGCCTTCCCCTCCTCCAAGAGCGCGCGCGACTGCGCGAGCGCGCTCGCGACCGGATCCTCGCTCGGCTTCCCCGGCCCCGCGACGGCCAGGGCGAGGACCATCGACGTGCAGGCGAGCAAGGACTGCAAACGGAAGAAGGCGCGAAAGCTCATGGCGTGTGAGTCCCTCTCTGTCGCTGACCGAGCGAGTCAGTCTAGGAGGGTCTGGGCACGAAGGGGAGGGCGGTTGCTTGCCCCCCGACCACGGCGATCTCAGGGCTCGATTTTCGCGTCGCCAGTGATCGGCTGGTGCAGCTTCACCGGCTCGCCCTTGGCGCGCAGGCGCAGGTTCATGAGCTCGACCATGACCGAGAAGCCCATGGCGAAGTAGATGTAGCCGCGCGGGAAGTGCTGGTCGAGACCGTCGGCGACGAGCGCCGTGCCGATCAGGAGCAGGAACGAGAGGGCGAGGATCTTGATGGTGGGGTGGCGCTCGACGAAATCGCCGATCGGGTTGGCGAAGAACACCATGAACAGGACCGCGATCACGATCGCGGTTCCCATGACCACCACTTGATCGGGTTCGACCATGCCGATGGCGGTGATCACCGAGTCGAGCGAGAAGACCGCGTCGAGCACCAGGATCTGGATGATGACGCTGCGGAACGATGGAGCGGCGCGCCCTGCCTGGCCGTGCTGGACGCCCTCCAGCTTGTCGTGGATCTCGAAGGCGCTCTTGCCGAGCAGGAACAGGCCGCCGACGATCAGGATCAGGTCGCGGGCCGAGATCTCGTTCCCGATGACCACGAACAGGGTCTGCGTGAGGGTCGAGAGCCAGGCGAGCGAGCCGAGCAGCGCCAGGCGCGAGAGCATCGCGAGCAGGAGCCCCACACGGCGCGCGCGCTTGCGCTGCTCGGGGGGGAGCTTGCTCGAGAGGATCGAGATGAACACGACGTTGTCGATCCCGAGCACGAGCTCGAGCACGGTCAGCGTCAGGAGGGCGATCCAGGCCTGCGGGTCGTGGATCCAGTGCATGGGATGGAGGGGCGTCGAGGGGCGCGGCGAGGAAGGGCCGGAAGATTGCGCTACGATCCCGTGTGGAGCAAGATTCGAGCGCGATGTCCTCTCCCGGGAGCGCTTTCCTGCGCGAGAGCGCGCGCCTCCTGCGCGACGTCTACCTCCCGCGCCTGGAGCGCGCCCTCGCCGAGCTCCGTCCCGTCGACGCCTGGTGGCGCCCTCACGAGCGCGCGACCAGCGTGGGGAATCTGTTGCTCCACCTGGAGGGCAACGTGCGCCAGTGGATCCTCTCGGGCCTGGGGGGAGCCGAGGATCGACGCGAGCGGGCCACGGAATTCGCGGCGCGCGAGGGCAGCCCGCTCGGCCCCCTCCTGGAACGTCTCCTGGCGACGGTTCGCGGCGCGGCTCGCGTCATCGAGGAGTTTCCCGAACGCCGCCTCACCGAGACCATCCGCATCCAGGGCGTCGAGACGACCGGCATGCTGGCGATCTACCACGTCGTCGAGCACTTCTCCTGGCACTCTGGGCAGATCACCTGGATCGCCAAGGAGCGCGCCGGCCCCGGGCACGGGATCGCCTTCTACGACGAGGCCGCCATCAACCGGGCCCGCAACACGCAGCGCTGAAGCGCGGGCGACGCTCCAGTGCCAGACCTCTCCTGAGGATCGAGCGCTCGGTGGGCGGGTCCCAGAAACTCTCGAGGTGGGTCGGAACGCGTTTTTCCCCCTTTCTTGCCACCGCCCGCCTCAGCAAGGGATTCTCTCAGCGTGCGGGCCGTCACCTCACGCCGGCGCGAGGAAGTCGAGCGCCTGATCCAAGTGCACCAGGCTACGGTGCGCGGTTTCCTCGCCTACCTCGGATGCCCGGCTGGGCTACTCGACGATCTCGTTCAGGACGTGTTCCTCTCGGTGCTGGCTTCGCCCTTCGAGGACCGCGGCACGAACTCGACCGCCGCGTACCTGCGCACCGTGGCTCGCCACCTGTTGATCAAGGCGCTCGATCGAGCGCGCCGCGAGCCGATGCTCGAGGACAAGGTGGGCACGGAGACGGCGTGGGTCGAGTTCGAACGCGACGATCGGGGCGAGGGATACCTCGGTGCCTTGCGCGAGTGCCTCCAGCGGGCCGGCGAACGCACGCAGGAAGTGCTGCGCCTGCGCTACGCGAGCGCTCTCAGCCAGGCGCAGGTCGCCGAGCAAGTCGGCCTTTCCGAAGCCGGGGTCAAGTCGATCCTCGTGCGCGCACGGAAAGCCCTGCGCGCGTGCGTCGAGCGCAAGCTCGCCACCATCGACCGCAAGCTGGCCGCAATCGACCGCAAGCTCGGATCCATCGATCCCAAGCTCGGCGGCCCCGGCGGGAGGATCACTCGATGAGCGGGCCGCGCGACCGGATCCTCGAGTACGCCCTGCATGTCCACTATCGGCCGGACATGCTGCGTGATCTGGCTCCCGCGATCCTGAGGGACTGGGAACGCGGCGTGCGCGGCTCGAGCCTCGAGGACCTCCTGCCCGACGAGCTCACCTTCGAGCCGATCGTCGAGGCCGAGCTCGAGCTCCCGCGCTCGCGCTGGCGTGCGGCTTCCTGGTTCGGTCTCGCCGCGCTCGCGGCGGGCGTCGTCGTGGTCTTCTCCTGGCCGCGCGAAGGACCGCCCGTCAGCGATCCTTCGGCGAAAGCCACGCTCCCAGGTCCCCCGGCTCCGACGTCCAAGTCCGAGGCGCCGATCCCCGAATCCAAGAGCCTCGGGCGGCAGGATCCCCCCACGGCCGAGGAGATCGCTGCGACCGACGCGCTCTTCCGGCGCATGGTGTGGGCCGACGTCTCGAAGGTGCCCACCATGCTCGAATGGGAGCGGCTGCGCTCCGATTCGTACTCCGCGATGGCCACGCTCGCGGGCGACCTGCTCCTTCGCCCGCCTCTGTGGGATGCCGTCGAGGCTGGGCTGCGCAAGACGTTCGAGCTCTCCACCTCGGACGAGGATGTGCGCGGCGTGGTGCTCGACCTGTGTGCGCGCGAGCGCTCGAGGCGCGCACTGGACCTCGTGCGCGATTTCTGGTCGCAGGATCCCGCCGCCTTCGGGATCGAGCACATGGTCGCCTTCGCCGAGAGCGGCATGTACGAGTTCGAGCTCGAGCTCGCTGCGGTCCTCGAGGACGGCCTGGCGCTCCCCGGACAGTCGCGGGTGCTCGCGGCCGCATTCTTCGCCTTGCGGGGCGACGACCGCGGAAGAGCGATCCTCGAGGCGGGCGCGCGATCGAACGAAATGAGCCGCGACTACCTACCACTCTCGTTCGTCGCCGCCGCGATGCTCGAGGAGCTGGGAGAGAAGGGTGCCTGGAAGGGCGCGCTCGAGGGGCTCCGCCCTGCGCTCGAGTTCCTCATCGGCGCGGGCCGGAACGACATGGCCCGTCACATGGTCGTGTCTGCCGAAGTGTTCGCCCAGCTGCGCGTCGAGCCCGGCTTTCCCAGGCTCAGCGATCTGGCGCCCTGGATCCAGCAGCGTGTGGGCGAGCGCATGGGCGAGCTGAAAGAGCCCGAGCAAATACGCGCCGCCGCACAGCGCATCCTCGATGCGCAGTGAAGCCCGCGCGCACGAGCGGTCCCGGAGTGTTCGAGACTTGTCAGACTCGTCGGGTGCGCACTTTTTTCGCCTGACCGGTGCAACCGCCGGCGCGTTCCGCGGACTGAGTTGGCCCCGCGAGCATTCCCCAGCACGCCCGCGACAGGAGAACGAAAGAATGCACAGCCAAGAACTCGGCGCCCTTCCTCGGAAGACCTCGAAGCTCTTCCTTTCCGCCGCACTGCTCTGCGGCACCCTCGCGTACACCCCGCTCGTCGCCCTGCCCACGGGCGACGGAGGGAGCACGGGGACCATGTCGGACGCGGCCGTCCGGAGCCTCGTCGAGCGCTTCGACCAGGTCATGTCCCAGGGGATCCTCTGCGGCGAAGCCTGCATGAAGACGGGCCAATGCACCAGCGAGTGCGTCGCTTCGCACGAAGCCTGGAAGAGCCTGACCGTGGCGTTCCAGAAGCAGCCGGACGCCTGGAAAGCGGTGCGCCCGCTGTTCACCCAGAAGTTCCGCGCCAAGGAGACCGCATGCGAGGTCAAGGGCCGGATGCTCGACTTCCTCGCCCAGGGGCAAGCCGCAGAGTGCGCGGAGCTCTCGGTCGATCTGTGGAAGGGTGACCCGCAGGCGTTCGGAGCCGATCACTTGATGGCGTTCGCATCGGGCGGATGCGAGGTCTTCACGAAGGCCGTCGCGGATGGCCTGGCCCAGACGAAGTGCGACGTCGAGAAGGTCTACTACGCCGCTTTCCTCGCCGTCCGGGGCGACGAGGCGGGCCGGTCGGTCCTCGAAGCCGCGCTCGAACCGCCCTGCGGCACGAAAGGCGGCCTCGCGCGCGCTTTCGTCGCGGCCAAGGCGCTCGAAAAGCTCGGCGCTCCCGCCCGTATCGACAAGCTCACGAAGAAGGCGCACGACTCCGCCCTCGCAGCCCTGGACGAAGGCGACGTCGACCACGCTCGAGCCATCGCCCTCGAAGCCTCCTTCGGCCGCGAGAGCGTGTCCGGCGCGTGGATGCATCTGCCTTATTACGAGAACCGCCTGGCGTGGACGCTGGGAACCGGCTCTCGCGAGTTCCCCGACGCCGAGTCGGTGTTCGGACTGGTCGAGAAGCTCGTGGCCAACTGACCGCGAACCGGGCTCCGCTGCGGCGAACCTCGCATCGCCGCCGACCAGCCGGAGCCAGACGAGCACGCGCGATCCGATGTTCGGCTCGCGCGGGCAAGAAAAGCTGTAGCGCGGCACCGCATCAGGTAGCTGGGGGTACGGTGCCGCGCGTTTTTCTCTCCGGTTCGGAGTACCGCCTTTAGGCGGTCCGGTTCCGGCTTCGGCTCGGAAGCACGAAGAGAAGAGAGAAGAGAGAAGAGAGAAGAGAGAAGAGAAGACCGCCTGAAGGCGGTACTCCAAACCAGAGATTCGGATCGCCTCTTAGTTCGTAGTACCGCCTTCAGGCGGTCTGGTTCGTCGTCCCGCCTTCAGGCGGGACTGGCTTTGCAAGAGAAGACCGCCTGAAGGCGGTACTCCGAACCCGAACCCGAACCCGAACCGAAACCCGCTCAACCGCGCAGGCGCCAGAGGCTGTCCATCTCGACCACCTGCGGCCACTGCTCAGCGCACATCGATAGATAGAGCGTCACGTCCGCGGGATCGTATTGCTGGTCGAGCTGCGCGATGGCCGCGGAGAGCTTCTCCGCCGAAGGTCTCATCCCTTCGATGTCGTCGATCATTCCGTCCTTGTGGGGGACGCCGGTCGCATCCAGGAAGTCCGTCACCAGACCCTTGGTCTTGGTCAGCAGATAGCTGCCGAAGAGCTCGTAGGCGAGATCGCGATTGGAAGAGCGCTCCAGGATGGAGCGCGCGCGCTTGGCGCGTTGCGCCATGGGGAGCTTCTTGATCGCCTGCGGCCGGAACTTGAGCGCGCGAGCGACCTCGGCGTCCAGCGGGCCGAAGCCGTCCCGCTCGAGCGCGGAATAGATGGCGAAGAAGCGCTCCTCGGAGAGTCGCTTGAGCTGATCGAGGACTTGCATCGTGAATCGGGGGGCCCGGAAGTGCGGGCGGGGATTCTACGCCGGCTCGCCTCGGTCGCGGTCTCCGAGCTCGTCCGAGGGGCTCGCGAGGCGCGTAGACGCCGCGGCAGAACGAGTTCATGATCGGGACAGGGCGCCGGACGTGGCATTGAACCGGCCCGAACAGCTCCCTAGTCTCCGCACGAACCTTCGCGGCTCACCTCTCCGGGCTCCCGGGGCGAATGACCCGGCCGCGATAGACGCGCACCATGCCAGACGCAAGGAGCCACTCTCCCGGTGATCCTCCTACCGTCCCTCCCCCGGAGGAGGGCGGCGAGGGAGGGTCGTCCCCCCCGTCCCACGAACACGGCGGGAGCGAGGCCCATCATCCGCCCGACTGGCTGCTGAGTCCCACGCTCCAGGACGCGGTCCGGGATTCGCTCGTGAAGGACCCGCGGGCGCTCGTGCGCCAGGTCGCGGCTCGATTGCGGCGGCGGGCCCTGCTGCTCGATCCCGAACGCGGCTACCTGTGCACCCTGGCCAGGATCGCGATGTATCGCGGCCAGTTCGATGCGCACGTTCCGCTGGAGCAGTGGATGGACGCTCGAATCGACGAAACCCTGGAGGATCTCCTGGTTCGAGATCGGGAGGACGAGCGCGCCGGAGTCACGATCGGCAAGCCCTATCAGCCTCGCTACGAGTACTTGATCGACACGCTCGGAATCCTTCCCGCGAAGGCTCGCCTGACCTGCATCATGATCAATCAGCTCGACGATTCCCGACGTCGAGTGTTCTTCGAGGCCGTCGTGCTACGCACGCCGCTGCGCGAGCTCACGAAGATGGGGTGGGGAGAGCGCGAAGAGCTCACCCGGCTCTTGAACGAGGCGCTGCGCGCCCTGGCTGAACTGCCGATCGGCTTCAGTCTCCAGGACTTCCGCCCCGCGGCCGGCTCGCCATTCGATCTGGAGGGAGACGGAGATGACTGAATCGAGCAATCCAATGGAACCTGAAATCGCGCAATTGATCGCGGAGATCTCCGCCAATCCCTCGTCGCTCCTGCTCCGAGTACCTGTCTCGACCACGCGATGCACCGCCTACGATCTGGAGTCAGGTCTCAGCGCGTGCGCGAGCGGCCTGATACCCGCCGAGCGCGAGATCCTCGAAGTCTGGCGTGCCGAGGTCGCCGAGCTCTTCCGCCAGGCATTCAACCGGCGCTTGCTGTTCGACCCGACGACGAAGGAGGCCGTGCTTCCGCTCGACCAGCAAAATCGGCTGTTCGAGCCCTGCACGGCCCAGCAAACCGCCGACAAGGCCGCCGCGCTACGGACGAACCTCTCCGTGCAGACATGGACGGCCCCGATCGACACGCTCTTGATCAAGCTCTCCTCCGAGTCGTCCGCGCATCCTCCGACGCTCGAGGCGCTGGCGACCTGGAGCTTGCGTATACGCCCGAGTGACGAGGCACGCCTGTGCCTGGCCGTCGCTGCCGGGATCGCGCGGGATTGGGCGCGCTGCTTCCGCATCCTGAGCTCGATCCTGGAACGATCCAGCGATCGACAGATGCGGGCATGGGCGCTCACCAATTTCGAATGGGGACTCGAATCGCTCGACCTCGACGCGAAGCGTGTCGAGGCCGCGCAAGAAATGGAGAAGTTCGCTCCTGGCTGGGCCATTCCCTATCTCAAACAGCTCGTCGTGTTCCTTCACCTGGGGGACGCGACTCGGGCGCGCAGAGCCGCCGAGTGCTTGATGGCACTCGGCGCCGAGGCGGATCTGACGATCGATCTCCACCTCGGGCTGCGCCGCCGTCAGAGCATTTCAGGCCGTTGGCATCCCTCGCCTCCGTTCCGACGAACGGTTGGTTCGATTCCTGGGGAACTGGGGGCGAGGCTGGAGAGGTTCATCGATGCGTGTTCATGACTTCAAACCCGGCACCTGGGTCTTGATCGTGGCGATTGCGTGCCTGGCACTCGCCGTCGTCGGCGAAACCCTGGCTTTCACCTTGGGTGGAGGCGGCCATGGCGGCATTCCTCCCGGGAATCCCTCCACGGCGAGGATCAAGCCCTGAGACGAGCCGGAGCTGCGTTCTTTCGTCCTTCCCTCGCGAATCGGAAACACGACTGCACAGACATGCAACTGCGACGTTCTGGATCGAAGAGTGGACCGGCTTGGTCCCTTCTCGCGCTGGCCCTCCTCGCGACGGTCATCGTGCTCGACAGCTCCTCTCGCGCGACGAGCGACGTCGGGATCGCGGCGCCGGCGGATCGACGCGCCGGGCGGCTGGCTTCCATCGAAGCCAGCTCCACGATCTCCGCTCGCTCCACGCCGGAGGAGCGGGATCCCGCGAGCGCTTCGCCCGCGACGGATCCGGATCGGCGCTCCCTCGCGGTCGAGGGGCCCGGGGATCTCGGTGAGGTCGCGCTCGAGCCCGCGGGTGCGCTGCGGGTGACCGTCGTCTCGCCGGAAGGGACGCCGCGGTCCGGGGCGAGCGTCTCGGTGATGGGCGATTCCGGAGACGGCGAGCTCCGGCTCGTGTGCGAGTACACGACGGGCGACGATGGGACCGTGATGGTCGCGACCGTTCCGGGCCCCATGCAGATGTGGGCCGGGAGCGGTTCGCAACGATCCGTTCCCTGGCGCAGCGAGGCTCGACGACCGGAATCGATCCGTCTCGAGCTCGCGCCGACCTTCGACGCTCACGGCGGTGTCGCGTTCGCGCCGAGTCAGTCGCCGAGCGAACCTCGGGCGACGGTACGCGCGTTCACGAGCGGGGCCTCCCGCACCGAGCTCGCGAGCGTTGGAGTGAGCGAGTCCGGGGCCTGGTCGCTCCAGGGCCTCCCCGTTCTCGAGTCGGGCGCCTGCGTCTTCCGCCTGGAAGGGAGAGGGATCGCCACGCACGAGGAGCTCGCCGTCGGGGTCACGCCAGGCGCCGATCTCGCGGTCGACTTCGACGCCCTGCCCGCCTGCACGTTTCCCGTGAGCGTCGAGGAATACGATCACTCCCCTGTGGAGGATGCCCGCGTGGCGGTGCGCTGGATGGCCGGGACGCGCTGGGTCACGACGGAGCACACGACCGGAGCAGACGGAGCGGCCCTCGTCGACTCCGTGCCCGCAGGGGACGTGTGGATCGACATCTCCGCGGACGGGCTCGCCTCCGCCGGATTCGGGCCGTTCCACGCACCCGCGGACGTGAGGGCCGGCTTGACCCTCTACGTCGGGCGAGCCGGTCGCATCGTGGGCACTTGCCAGCAGGAGGGTCAGCCCGTGACGACCTTCACTCTGCGCTACTGGCAAGACCAGCCCTGGAATGTCCGTGAGCTCGAGATCGCGGGACGCCCGGACGGCTCCTTCGAGATCGACGATGCTCCGCTCGGAAACGTGCAGATCGTCGCGAGCTCACCCGCCTGCCCCAGCTCGGAGGTGCACAGCGTTCTCGTCGCTCCCGACGCGCCTGCCCGCGCCGCCATCCACCTCGAGCCGGTAGGGCGAGCGATGGGCAGGGTGATCGACGCTGCCACGGGCGAGCCGATCCCGACCGCCACGGTGCAGCTCTGGCAGCTCTCGGGGAGCGATCGTATCGGCCGCTGGAGCGAACCCGTTTCCGTGGACGCGCTCGGTGATCTACGCGACGTGATCCTCTCGACGGCGTGGTCCGAGCTCGACATCGGGGCACCCGGCTACGCCAGCGTCTCGCGCTCGGCGCGCGCCGATCCTGGAGCTGCCTTCGATTGCGGAACGATCGCCCTCGTGCGCAAGCAAGAGCTCGTCGTCCGCTTGCAAGGTCAGGCGGGCGTCGACTCCAGCGCCTACGAGGTCGATCTGGGCTACGGGGAACAGCATCCGGCAGTCACCTTCGATGCACAGGGCATCGCGCGCTTCGAAGAGGTCGATCCTGGCCCGGTCGCGGTCTCCATCTACCCGCCCGAGTTCGGGCGCCTGACGTTCCAGTACGTCCTCGAGACGGGTCGCGAGTGGGTGCTCGACGTTCCGCTCGACACGGGACGCTCGCTGTCCGTCCGCGTCGAACGCGAGGGCGACGAGCCTCTCCAGGAGGGCATGTGGGTGGGCCTCTCGTACTCCGCCAGACCGGACCGGGAGATGCAGTGTTTCCAGAGCCTCCCTCCCGATGGCAAGGTCACCTTCGTCGGTCTCGAAGGAAGTGCAGCGGTCGTGGAGGTCGTGGGCCCCGACTTCGGCAAGCTCGCGGTCCGCTGCGTCGATCTGGCGGCGGAGGGAGCGACCGACGCCGTCCTCCGACTCGATCCGACCCGTCGCACGATCCGCTTCGTGGATCGCTCTCGACAGCCCCTGGCGAATACGGCCGTCCAAGTGCGGACCCCGGGGAACCCGACGGGCTGGGGAGTCACCCAGGTGACGGACAACGCAGGGGTGATCGTGCTCGAAGGCCTGCAGATGCGCTCGGCCGCGGCCTACGTGTCGACACCGGAGTTCTACGCGAACGACGTTCCCATCCCTCTGGACGGCCCGCGCAATGAGACCGTCGAGGTGGTGATCGATGTCGCCGGTCACTTCGATCTGCAGCTCGTGGACGGAGACGTGGCTCTGGCCGGCGTGGGGGCCGCGCTCTCGCGCGAGCTCGAGGGACTGACGCTGATCCGATCGGTTTCGGATCCGCGGGGCCACGTGGAGTTCGACTCCCTGACTCCCGGCTCCTATCAAGTTCGCGTCGACGCCCCCGGGTACTGGAGAGCGCAGATCGGCGTCGACGCTCGCGTGGATTCTCCACGGTACGTCTTGCAGGTGCGCCGGCTCGGCACCATCCGCTTCGCGATCGAGTCGGCGGGTTTCTCCCCGGCGGGCGCGCGCCTCGAGCTCGTCTCGGACGAGTACGGAGAGAGCGTCTCCGACTGGTTAGCAGCCGCGAGGATCAGCTCGTCGAGCGGTTCGATGGCGACGGACGCCGATGGGGTCCTCGTGCTCTACGGGCTGCCGCACGGCGAGTACTCCTGGCGCATGGAGGACCCCGGCGGCAGGGTCGTGGAAGGTCGAGCGCAGGTCCTGCCGCAGGATGTCCAGCAGGTGCGGGTGGGGATCGCCTACTAGTTTTCCACCGCGTTATGGCGCGACCCCGTCGCATGAAACTTGAGGGCGGCCGCCTCTAGAGAGAAACAAACCCTCTCAGGCCTTTAGGAAGCGGCTTTCACCTCGACTTGAAGCCCGAGTTGTTCGAGGCGCCGAATGAGTCGCTTGGCGACCTTGGCCTTGTCGCGACGATCGAAGTGATCGGGGCCCAGGTCTTCGAAGAAGACGCCGCGCCGGAGCATGTGGTAGACGGCGGTGAGCATGGAGGCCGCGACCGCGACGACGGCCTTCTTTGGCCCCCTGCGCATGCTGATGCGGTGGAACTGAGCCTTGAAGTAGCTGTTCTTCTTGCGCGTCGCGGCCCAGGCGGCCTGGACCAGAGTGGTCTTGAGCCAGGGAGCGCCAGCCCGAAGGCGCGTGCTGCGCTTTCTGCCCGCGCTCTCGTCGTTGCGCGGACATAGGCCAGCCCAGGAGATCAGATGGCCGGCAGTGGGAAAGCGGCTCATGTCATCGCCGATCTCGGCCAGGATGACGTGGGCTGCGATCTGGCTGACGCCCGGGATGGTCGTCAGGAGCTTGACGGCTCCGCGAAACGGCTTCAGGTGCTCGCCGATGCGCTCGTCGATCCCCGCCACCTCCTCTCCGATCGTGTCGATCAGCCGCAGGTGGGAGCGGATCATGAAGCGATGGTGATCCCGGATACGACCGCGGAGCGCTTCTGCGAGGTCCTCCCTGGAGGCCTTCACGCGCGACGAAGCGAGTGCGGCGAGAGCCTTCGGATCGTCTTCTCCATCGACGATCGCCTCCAAGATATCCCGTCCACTCTGCCCGAGCATGTCGCTCAAAACGCTGGAGAGCTTCACGTTGGCGTCTTCGAGCGTCTTCTGGATCCGCAGCGTGTGCCGGGCCACCTCGCGCACGAGCTGCTTGCGCGTGCGCGTCAGGTCCCGCAGCTCTTGGATGGGCTGCGGGGGCACGAAGCTGGAGCGGATCAACCCGTGGGCCAGCAGGTCGGCGATCCAGGTGGCGTCGTTGACGTCGGTCTTGCGACCGGGGACGTTGCGGATGTGCGCAGCGTTCCCCAGGACAAGCTCGAAGTGACCCTCGAGCACGTGCCAGACCGGCTTCCAGTAGACACCCGTCGCCTCCATGGCCACGTCAGTGCAGTGACACTTCGACAACCAGTCCGATAGAGCCAGCAACTCCGCGCTGGTCGCGCCGAACTTGCGAACTTCCTGCTGAACGCCGGCCGGACCGACCAGGCGCACGCAACACACGATGACGTCCTTGTGGACATCCAGACCTGCGCAACGGGGATGAACGACTTCCATTCGGCCTCCTTGGGACAAGGCCGGCGACGGCGTGGGACTCGCGTCTTCGGATTCTAGAGAGCGTGCTCCGGGAGCCCGAGGGCGCCTTGGCAACAGTACGGTGTGCTCGCGAAGTCCCCGGCCAAACTGGTTCACGGGCTCGCGACACCAAAGAGATTGCCGACCTCCGTGCCGTCGCCGGGCTGCCTCGATTGAGGGAGTTTCATCCCACGGTGTCCAGACCCTGGGTGCGGAACTGGTTCGGAGTACCGCCTTCAGGCGGTCTTCTCTTGCGGGGCCAGTCCCGCCTGAAGGCGGGACGACGAACCAGACCGCCTGAAGGCGGTACTCCAAACTCGGAGGGGGGTGGTTTCTCTCTAGCTCAGGTCGCTTCCTGCACCGAGAGCACGCGGACGTCGAAGGTGACGGCGCGGCCGGCGAGGGGGTGGTTGGCGTCGAGGACGATGCCGTCGGGCGAGATCTCGAGGATCGCCATCTCCATCTCGCCGCCATCGCCATCGTCGTCCTCGAGCTGCACGGTCACGACCTCTCCGGGTACGAGCTCGGCGTCGGGCGGGAAGCTCTCGCGCGGGACGGAGACGATGCCCTCGGGATTGAAATCGCCGAACGCGACCCCCGCACCGAGGTCGACCCGCACGCGGTCGCCCACGGTCTTGCCGAGGAGCGCGGCCTCGAGCTCAGCGGGCAGTTCACCGGAGCCGTGAACGTAGACGATCGGATCCGCGGCATCGCCGCTCTCGACCAGCTCGCCGTCCTCGTCGAAGAGCTCGTAGGCGAGCTCAACGCGGAACTTCGGTTGGATTTTCACGCTCGACTCCGTTTTGCACTGCGCGCTCGGGATGCACGTGCTCGGGGCTCGTCAGGTAGGTGTAGCCGCGCAGACCGGCTTCGTAGCGGCGCCAGAAGAGCGCGGACTCCTCGTAGCTCATGCGACCGAGCTCGAGCGATTCCTCGACGTGGCGGCGCAGGTTGCGCAGGACCTCGTCCTCGAAGTACTCGACGTACGAGAGGACTTCCTTGACGCGATCGCCGCGGAGCACGTGCGTCAGGCGCGGCCGGCCGTTCGCGTCCAGGTCGACGTGCACGACGTTCGTGTCGCCGAACAGGTTGTGCATGTCGCCCAGGATCTCCTGGTAGGCGCCGACCAGGAAGATGCCGATGTAGTAGCGCTCTTCCTTGCGCAGCGCGTGCAGCTCGAGGGTGCGCTTGACGTCGCGCAGGTCGATGAAACGGTCGATCTTGCCGTCGGAGTCGCACGTCAGGTCAGCGATCACGGCCCGCCGCGTCGGTTCCTCGCCCAGACGGTGCAGCGGCATGATCGGGAAGAGCTGGTGGATCGCCCACGAGTCGGGCACCGACTGGAAGACCGAGAAGTTGACGAAGTACGTGTCCGCGAGGTCCCGCTGCAAGTGCTCCAGGTCGTCGGGGACATAGGCGAGGCCCCGGGTCACCTTCAGGATCTTCTCGCAGGTCCGCCAGAAGAACTCCTCCGCGCGCGCTCGATCGGGGAGCGAGAGGCCGCCCGTATTGAAGAGCAGCATCGCTTCCTCGCGCAGGTGCAGCGCGTCGTGGTAGCTCTCCTGGTAATTCTTGACACTGACGTCGTTGCACAGCTCGGCCATGCGGACGACGACGTCGGGATCGGTGTCCGGATTGGGCGGCGTGTTGTCGTGGACCTCGAAGCCCGAGCAGCCCACGACCTCGCCCACCAGGACGGCGTGGTGCGCGGTCAGCGCGCGCCCCGACTCGGTGACGATCACCGGCTGGGGGATGCTCCAGGCCTGACAGGCCTCGCCGAGAGCCCAGACGATGTCGCTGGCGTACTCCTGGAGCGTGTAGTTCATCGACGAGTCGAAGTTCGTGCTGGATCCGTCGTAGTCCACGCCGAGGCCCCCGCCCGCGTCGAACCACTTGACCGTGGCTCCCATGCGGTGCAGGCCGTTCAGCATGTTCGTGGCCTCGCGCATCGCCTGCTTGACCGTGCCGATGTGCGTGATCTGGCTCCCGATGTGGAAATGCAGGAGCTGCAGGCAATCGAGCATGCCCTGCGCCTTGAGCTCCTCCACCACGGCCACGATCTCGCGCGTCGTGAGCCCGAACTTCGAGCGGTCACCCACCGAGTTCTGCCAGCGGCCCGAGCCACGGATCGAGAGCTTGCTGCGCACGCCGACCACCGGCCGGATGCCAAGATGCTTGCTGGCCTCCAGGATCGTGCCGAGCTCGGTGTACTTCTCGATCACGATGATCGCCGTGATGCCGAGCTGCGAGGAGAGGAGCGCCATCTCGACGTACTCCTCGTCCTTGTAGCCGTTGCAGATCATCAGCGAGCCCTCGCCGGCTTGCAGCGCGATGCCTGCCAGGAGCTCGGGCTTGCTCCCCACCTCGAGCCCCATTCCGTACTGGCGGCCTTCTTCGAGGAGCGTCTCGACCACGTGGCGCTCCTGGTTGACCTTGATCGGATAGACGCCGCGGTAGGCCGACTGGTAGCCGAAGGAGTTGCGCGCCTCGTTGAACGCGTCGTTGATCTGGCGCACGCGCGTGCGCAGGACCCCGTCGAAGCGGAGCAAGATCGGCGCCGGGACTCCGCGCCGCAGGATCTGGCCGAGCAACTCGTACAGATCGATGCCCGGTCCGCCGGGACCATTCGGAGTGGCCTCGAGGTGGCCCTCAGGGTTGACGGTGAAGAATCCCCGCCCCCAATTCGACACGTTGAAAAGTAGCTCGCTGTCCTGGGTGCCCCATTTCGCCATCGACACAACTCCCGTTCGAGCGCGCAGGCTGCGCTCAGGCGGCGGCATTGCCGTTTCAGCGCTCGTTGGGGAGGAGAGTAGCACCTCCCGTGCCGGGGGTCCCCTCGCTGCCGTGGTTTTTTCGCCGGAGGGGAGAGTGACTCGCGAGCTCGCTCGGCTTAATCTCCCGCCGCCGGAGCGATCGCTCCGGAGTACGGGGGGACACCTTGATGGTCGATCGAGTGGAGCGCTCGTTCGTGCGCTCGGCCGCCGGTTGGGCGATCGTGATCGCCACGTGCGTGGCGACCGCGGCGATGCTCGATCACGTGCTCGCCGGTCCGTCCCGCTCCGTGGTCGCGGCGGATCCACCGCGCGCCGCTCCCGAGCCGCAGCTCGCTCGTCACGAGCCCGCTCTCCAGCTTCCGGACGCTCCGATCCAGGAACGCCGGGTCGTCGACGTCGCGCCGCCTCGACCGCCGAGCGCGCTCGCGCTCCTGGAAGAGCACTGGGGCGATCGCTGGCCGGAGATCCGCGAGCGCAACCAGGCGAGCGAGGACTGGCTCTCACACTACCCCGTCGAGAACCTCAAGCCCTGGAAGAAAGTCTCCGAAACGATCCTGGAGCTAGCGCTCGTGAATGTCGCGAAAGAGCGCGAAAACGAGGAGTTCCTGCAGATCGCCGACGAGCGCGGCTTGCTGGATCTCTCCGCCGCGACGGTCCACGTGCGGACGCCCCAGGGAATGGTCCGTGATTTCGAGGGCGTGCGCGCTCGCGCCGAGGACGGCGAAGCTCGTCTGCGAGCGGCCTCGACCGCGTACTGGAACGAGCTCGAGCGCTCGCTCGCCGAACGCTGGCGCGCCGGGGACATCGAGCACCATCCGATCCTGGCGAGCTACGATCCGCCGGCGCAGGACGCGCTGTACACGCACATGGGGGTCGCGGAGGGCTGGGCGTACGCCGTCGAGCTCTCACCGGGCAATCACCCCGAGCTCGCACGCCTCGCCGAGGCCCTCCAGAGCCTGCGCGCGGCGATCTTCGAAGAGATTGCCGACCACCTCGGGGCCCAGTGATCCGCGCAGGGCGAGCTCGGCGAAGAGCTCGCGCGCGCCGGATCGCAGGAAGGCCGTGCGATCCGCCTCGCCCTGCACGAGCGCCCCCGCCGTCCAGTGGCGCAGGAGCTCCTTGACCCGCGCGCTCGCGCCGGAGGGGCTCGCGCCTCGCGCGACCATCGTGGCGGCGTAGTCCAGCAGGAACAGCACCGCCTCCTGCGTCTCGACCGTGCGCCCCGAGAAGAGCCACGGATCTCCGAGCGCTCCGCGGCCGATCATGACGAGCGCGCAGCCAGTCTCGCGTCGCAGGCGCTCGAGATCCCCGTGCACGCCGACGCCGCCGTTCCCGCACACCGGGATCGTCACGCTCGCGACTGCGCGAGCGATGCGGGTCCAGTCGGCCGCCGCAGCGTAGCCCTCGGCCCGCGTACGCGCGTGCACCGTGAGCATCGCCGCTCCGCCCGCTTCGACCGCGCGGGCGAGCGTTTCGACGTTTCGATCGTCGTCGAAGCCCGCGCGGATCTTCGCGCTGACGGGGATCGCGCCGGCGACGGCGTTCACGCAGACGCGCACGAGCTCTTCCAGGCGCGCGGGCTCGCGCAGGAGCGCCGAGCCCGCGCAACCCTTCAATGCGCCCTTGGCGGGACAACCGAAGTTGAGATCGACGAGCGGAGCCCCGACCTCCGCCGCCCGCGCCGCGCTCGCGGCCACGGCCGTGGGCTCGCTCCCCATGAGCTGCAAACCCACCGGGGCCGCAAAACGTTCGCTCCCCAGATGCCGCCGCAACACGTGCGCCGGTACTGGAACGTCGACCACGCGCACGAATTCGGTGAACGCACCACCCAGCGCCTCGGGCGGATTGCGTGCCAGCACGAGCGAGCGGAAGGTGGGGTCGGTCACGCCTTCCATGGGCGCGAGCAGCCAGGGGCTCGTGAAGGGAAGGGGTGGAAGGCGCGCCATCATGAGGGCCGGAGATCCTATCGGCGGCTCTCGCCGAAGGCACCGTGCGGGTTCGGATCGGGATCAGCGTGCCCGTAGAATGCGCGGCCACTCGTGCGGCGGAGAACACACCATGAACGAAAGCAGGGAACGGATCGGCGACTCCTATGGCTCGATCCGGATCGACGAAGCAGCGCGGCGCATCGAAGGCAGCGTTCGGCGGACGCCGCTCGTGGGCTGGCCCTTCGCCGACCCGCGCATCGAGCTGCGTGCCAAGCTCGAGAATCGGCAGGAGACCGGCGCTTTCAAGGTGCGGGGGGCGACGAATCAGGTGGCGCAACTGGATGCCCGGATGCGCGAGCGCGGCGTCGTGGCGAGCAGCTCGGGGAACCATGGGAAAGCGCTGGCGTGGGCGGCGGCGCGGGCGGGAGTGAAGGCCACGATCGTGATGGCCGCGAATTCGTATCCGAACAAGATCGCGGCCTGTCGAGAATTCGGCGCCAACGTGGTGCTCGAGGAGACTCGCGAGGGCGCCGAGGCGCGCTGCAAGGCCTTCGTCGAGGGAGGAATGACGCTCGTGCACCCCTATGACGCCGAGCGCACGATCGAGGGGGCTGGAACAGTGGGCCTCGAGATCGCACAGGACTGGCCCGAGGTCGAGGTGGTGATCGTGCCGGTCGGCGGTGGGGGATTGATCGCAGGAATCGCGCTCGCGCTGCGGCGAACGCTCGGGAAGCGCGTGCGGATCTTCGGCGCGGAACCGAGCGGAGCGCCGACCATGACCCGCGGTCTCGCCGCCGGAAAACCGGTGATACTGGAGAGCATCACCACTGCGGTGCAGGGGCTGTGTCCGCTGGACGCCGGTGCGCTCAACGTGGCGATCGCGAGCGAGATGGTGGACGGCGTGGTGCTCCTCGAGGACGAGGAGATCTTTGCGGCTCAGCGCGTGCTGGTCCACGGTGGCGAAGTGGTCGAGCCCGCGGGAGCGGCGGGGATGGCCGTCGTCCTCTCGCAGAAGCTGCCGCCGGCCGTCCTGGAAGGGCGTAGCGCGCGCAATCCGCTGCGGATCGCGGTGGTGGTCTCCGGCGGCAATCCCGATCCCGAGCAGCTTGCGCGCATCCGGAGCGAGCGCGCATGAGAGCGGGCCGAGCGGAGACGGCGGTCTTCCTGTGCGCAGTGATCGTCGGCTGCGGCGGCGGCGAACCGAGCTCGCTCCCGGGCGCGCCGGATCCGGGGGCCGAGGAAACCGCCCTGGCGCCGCGCACGATCCTCCTCGTGGTACTGGACGGCGCGCGCGCGGATCACCTCTCCGTGTACGGGCATCCGCATGATCCGATGCCCGCGCTCTCGCACCTGGCCGAGCGCGGGATCGTCTTCGAGGAAGCGTTCACCGGATCGACCGGCACGAACTCCGCGCTCGCCACGCTGTTCACGGGAACCTGGCCGGATCGCCATCGCCTCGGCTCGCTCCACGATCTCGGGCAACAGGGGCTGCGCGAGAGCGCGCTCACGCTCGCGGAACGCCTGAGCCAGGAAGGCTGGCGGACGGTGGGGGTGGTCGCGCTCCCCCAGCTCGAGCACGAGTTCTCGGGCCTGGCTCAGGGTTTCTCGACGTGGATCGACGTGCCGCTTCCGGGCGAGGGCGCGCTCACGGCCCAGGAGGTGCGCTATCGCGTTCTCCGCGCGCTCGAGCCGGAGCTCGCGAGCTCCGAGCCGCTGTTCGCCTGCGTGCACTTCGCCGACACCCGCTCCGATGGCCTTCCCGACGCCGCGATCGCACGGCCATTCCTCGCGGCGCACCTCGCCCCGTTCCAGGCCACGCATGCCAGCATCGACGCGGCCCTCGTGCGCTCCGCGCGCGACCCGTCCAGCGGGCTCCACGACCTGCAGGTCCTGCTGGCGCGCTCCCGCGGCGCCGCGGAATACGACGCATGGAAGGCGGCCTTGCACGATGCAGCGCTCGCGACGATCGACGCGCACCTCCAGGCGATCCTCGACGCGCTCGAACAATCCGGACGCCTGGAAGAAGCTCTCGTCGTCGTGACCGGGACGCGGGGCGAGATCTACGAAGGCCAGCTCGACCCCGACTGGCCGGACTTTCCCGAGGAGCTCGTGCGCGTTCCCCTGGTCGCCGTCGTCCCCGGCCTCGCGCCGCGCCGCGTCGGAGCGATCGTGCGCACCATCGATGTCGTCCCGACCGTCCTCGAGCTGCTGGGCCTCGAGCCGGCCGAGATCGACGGCGCGAGCTTGCTCGGCCTCGTGAGCGGCAGCGAGCAAGCGGAGCGCGCCGCCGTCGTGTGGTCGGCCGGGCTCGATCGGCTGGCGATTCGCCTGGCTGGTTATGCGCGCGAGTCCGGCCCGCTGGGCCCCGTCGCCGACCTCTGGCCCTTGCGCGGAACGCGGCTCACCTCTCAGGACGAGCCGGCCCGCAAGGCCTTCGATCTACTGGGAGCGACGCTCGCCGAGCGCTCGCCGTCCGAGCGCTGGATGGTCGAGCACGGCGCCAGCGGCGCAGATTCCCTGCGCGTCCAGTGGCGATTCCAGGACGGCTTCGTTCGCGCCGCAACCCTGGAGTCCGATGGTGGAGCGCTCGCGCCCTCGCGACCGGGCGAAGGCACGCGCATCGACGGCGCCGCGACGCTGGCGGGCCCGAAGAGCGTGCTCGCGATCGACGGCAGCAGCCGCTCGCTCTCCATGCGGCTCGTATGCAACGGACCGCCCGAGAGCTTCGACGAACGCGCGGTCCTCATTGGCGCGCAGCCACTCGCGAGCTGCTTCCTTCCGCGGGTTCCCTCGTCGACCGAGAAGCCCTGGCCCGCCGACGAGCAAGGAGTGCCAGCGAGTGCGCTGGTCGACTTCACGCATCGAGGCGATTCATGGTGGCAGCTCCACGTAGGTGGCGAAGCCGATCGGCCCGTGCGGATCCTGCTCGCCCGCTTCCCACCCACGCGTCCCGACGAGGAGCTCGCCGCGACCGTTCCGGCCGGAGAAGTGCGCGCGGTGTCCGGCCGACTGGATGCGCTCTGGATCGAGGGGAAGACGCCCTTCGAGGTCAACGTCGAGAAGAAGCCGAGCGAGGATCTCGCGCTCGCCGTGTCGATCGGTGGCGAGATGGTTCCGGTCCGATCGATTCGCTGGCGCGGCCGCTGCTTCGCGCCCGAGGGCGAGATCGCGCTCTATCTCCCCGATTGGATGGGCGGCGCGAGCGATGCGCTCGACGATCCGACGGCAGGGGCGAACCCGCTGGAGCCCGGACAGCTGCGCATCTTTCGTGCGACGAGCTCGCTCCCGCCCGGCGAGCGCGTGGGGCTGGACAAGGCACAGCTCGGATTCGTGCGCTGGCTGGAGGCCAACGAGTGAAGCGAGTCGTGCTCGTCCGGCCTTCGGGGCCGCGCAACGTGGGGATGATCCTGCGCATCACGCAGAACTTCGGGCCCTGCGAGCTCGTACTGGTCGCGCCGGTGCGCCCATCGATCCTGGTGCACCCGGAATTCGAGCAGATGTCGCATGGCGCCGAGTCGGCACGCGAGACGATCACGGTCGTCGGCACCCTCGAGGAAGCGCTGGCCGACTGCACGTGGTCGGTGGGCTTCAGCGCGCGCGCCCGCGGCCACCGCCTGCGTGAGGAATGGCGTGAGATCCGCGAGCGCTTGACCTTGCTGGGCGACGATCCGCGCGAACGCCTGGCGCTGGTCTTCGGCAACGAGGAGACCGGCTTGACGGTCGAGGAGACCGACCGCACGGCGGAGATCGCGCACGTGCGCACGGCGCGCGAGCACACTTCGCTCAATCTCGCCGTGACGGCCGGCATCGTGCTCGCCGAGCTCTTCACCGGACGCGAGGTCTGGCAGAAGGAGCGCGGCGGCGCGATGGCCGAGGGAGCCGCGCGCGAGTTCCTGAAGGAGCGCCTGAAGCAGGTGTTCGCCGGGAAGGTCGCCCGTTCCGAGATCGCCGCGCAGGAGATCAGCGAGTCGATCGAGCGCGTGTTCTCGCGCGCGCCGCTGGAGAATCGCGATGCGCGCGCGTGGCACAAGATGCTTCGCGCGCTGGGGTCGGAGATGATTCCTGCCGATCTCGGTCTGCCGCTCCAGCGCAAGCGCGAGAAGCGACAGGGGCCCGAGGGGGGTGAGGAGGGCTCGCAGGGAGAGCACGCGTCGTGAGCTCCCGCAAGGAGCGCACCCGAGCCAAGAAGCACGGCGACCGCTTGCGGCGCGAGGCGCGCAAGGCGCTGGAAGCGGGCGACGCGTCGCTTGCGAAACGGATCCTCGCGCGCGCTCTCGAAGGGGGAGCGGGGAATGCGCGCTACTGGATGGAGCAGGGCGAGGTCCTGCTCGCGCTGGGTGAGGACGACGCTGCCGAGAGCTCGCTGCGCGAAGCCTTGACGCTCTCGCCCGACTACCCGGCCGCGATCGAGCTTCTTGCGCGCCTGCTCAGAGAGCGCGGAGAGCGTGAGCGTGCCAGCGAGCTGCTCGCGCGGCTCGAGCCGGAGCCCCTGGCCAGCTCTCCTCGGGACGGCGACTGGTCGATTCCTGCGCTCGCCGCGCCGGCTCGCACCGCGGGCGTCGATTGGGACGCAGTCGAGACCATGCTGATCACGCACGGCGCAGCGCGCCTCGCGAGCCAGCTCTCGGAGGCGGAGTGCGTGGCCTGGAGTTCCGGGCCACGCATGCACGCTCGCTCGGGAGCGGGCGAGCTTCGCAGATCGAGCTGCACGGTCCTCGAGTCCACCGCCATGGACCGGGATCCGTTGATCGACGAGCTCGTCGGCATGCTCGCGGGCGTCGCTTCCCACGCGCACGCCCGCCTTGGCCGCAAGCACGTCGCGGCGAGCGCTCACGAGTTCCTCCCCGATCGCTCGCCGATCGCGCGGCACTGCTCACTCGCCCTCGGCGAGCCGATCGAGCTCCCGATTCCGGCCGCTCGCCCGCGCTTCCCCTTCGCGCTCGTTTGCGTGCTGGCCGCCGCGCCGCTCGCCGCGCGATTGCAGCTCAGACTCGTCGACGTGCGCCCCGGCAAGAAGGAGCACTCGTATCCGCTCGACGCCGGCGCGGGGGACATCGTGATCGCGTGCGCGCGCGAGCGCTGGGTGCCGGTCGGAGGGGTGTTCGGCCTGCTGCCGATCCTGCGGCGGTTCGAAGCCGTCGGCGGAAGCCTCGCAGTGCTCGACCTCTCCTTCTGATCGCGCGCGCTGATCGCGCGCGCGTCAGCGGTGCTCCGCTCGCCCTCCCCGGAGCTTCCGCTTCCTTCGTCCTGCTCCGTGGTTGCCCGAACTGCCCGTCCGGGCGAAGATCTCGCAGCATGGTTCGTCTGAGCCGCATCTACACCAAGACCGGGGACGGGGGCGAGACCGGGCTCGGCGACGGCACGCGCCTGCCCAAGCACCACCTGCGCATCGCCGCCTATGGAACCCTGGACGAGCTCTCGAGCATGCTCGGAATCGTGCTCGCGAGCGGGATCGAGGCGCCATGGGCGGCGCTCCTGCGCTCGATCCAGAACGACCTCTTCGATACTGGCTCCGACCTGTGCGTTCCCGGAGCCGCGGGGGAAAAGCTGCGCATCCTCCCTTCCTATACAGAGCGCATGGAGCGCGAGATCGATCGCCTGAACGAGCGCCTCCAGCCGCTAGCGTCCTTCGTGCTGCCCGGCGGTGTTCCACAGGCAGCCTGGCTGCACCTGGCGCGCACCGTCTGCCGGCGCGCAGAGCGGCACGTGAGCGAGCTCATGGCCTTGCCCGAGGAGAAGGAGCGCGTCAATCCCGAGGTGCTGCGCTATCTCAACCGCCTGTCCGATCTCCTGTTCGTGCTCGCGCGCGCCGCCAACCACTGGGGCGAGCAAGATGTCCTGTGGGAGCCCGGCAAGAATCGCGAGTGAGCGGCGCGCTCACCCTGGGCTGGCGAACGCCTCCGGAGTGGGTCGCTCGCGTCGAGCGGGACTCGCTCGCGTTGCTCTCCGACCACGCGCACTGCGAGCTCAAGGCGGCTGCCTCGGCTCAGGCGCTGATCGCGAGGAACGTCGGGTCCACGCGACTCGTGCGCGCACTGGCGGAGATCTCGATCGAGGAGCTCGAGCACTTCGAGCGCGTGCTCGGCGAGCTCGAACGGCGGGGCGGAGTCCTCCAGCGTACCAGCACGAGCCCCTATGCCGAAGGTCTCTTGCAGGCGAGCGCGGTCGATCGCGGCGATGCTCTACTCGATCGTCTCCTCGTCGCGAGTCTGATCGAGGCACGCAGCTTCGAGCGCTTCCAGCTCCTGGCGGCGCACCTCGCCGATCGCGAGCTGGTGGCCCTCTACGAGAGCCTCCTGGCGTCGGAATCCCGTCACCGGGCCCTGTTCGTTCGCCTCGCCCGCGAGCTCTTTCCCTCCGCCGTGGTCGAGCAGCGTGCGGGTGAGCTCTGCGAGCGCGAGGCACGTCTGATGGCCGGCCTGCCGTTCGCCTATCGCATGCACTCGGGATGGGCGGACGGGGGTGAGTGAGCCATGGACGAGTCCCGCACTCCGAGCGCGAGCTCGATCGCCCGGCGCGTGGTCGTGAGCGGTCTGGTGCAGGGCGTGGGGTTCCGCTGGCACACGCGGGAGCGCGCTCGATCCCTGAAGGTGCGCGGCTGGGTTCGTAACCTCCCCGACGGGCGTGTCGAAGTCCACGCCGAAGGAGCGAGCGAGGGCGTGGACGCCCTGCTCCTCTGGCTGGCCAAGGGCCCCCGCATGGCACAGGTCGAGCACCTCGACGTGCAACCTGCCGTGCTGGAAGAGCCTGACGCGTTCCAGGTCAGGCACGACTAGCCGCTGGCGCGCCCGTGCAGGCCGCGCGCGCCCCGAACACAGGTCGAGACGCTCCTAGTGGCCCGTCCCGACCCCGTATGCGGCAGTCAGGCGGAAGCGGAACGTGCGGCCCGATCCCGAGCGATCCACCAGCTCGAGGCGGCTGCCGTGCAGGGTCAGGAGCTCGCGAGCGAGCTCGACCCCCAGGCCGAACAGCGCGGCGACGCGAGCCCGGCTGCGGGGGTGCTCGTCCGATGCGGCTTCCTGGAGGGCGTGGATCTCCTGGGGTGTGGCGCGCGGGCCCTCGGCGCTGATGCACAGCTCCACTGCGTGGGGCACGGAGTACGCCTGGACGCACACGGGAGTGCTCCAGCTGGTGGCTCGACCACTGTGGGCGATCAAGCAGCCCAGGGCGCTCGTCGCGAGCTCGGGGTCGGCGAGCACGGGAGGGAGGTTGCCGAAGAGATCGAGCTCGAACAGCCCGCCGACGAGCTCGCACGTCGAGACGGCGCGCGTCATGAGAACCGGAAGCTCGCAGGCGCCCAGCTCCGGTGCCAGGCGGCCGATGCGAGCGGCCAGAAACCCGTGGAAGCTCTCGAGGCCGAGAACGCCGTCGCGATCGGCCTCGTGAGCCCGAGCACCACGGCCGACCCACGACACCGGGGCAGGTTCCCTGCTCACGAAGGCGACCAGCGCGTGTGCGAGTTCGCTCACGACATGCGCCGGGGCCTGCAGCTCCGCGAGACTGGCGTGCACGAAGTCCTTGATGGTCGGTAGCGGGGTGGAGAGATCCATAAAGTGAGACGTCACGGTGATACAACCTCGACCCGAGAAACGTGCTGGAGATCACGAGTGCCAGTCACGGGGGGGTCGGGAACCCCATCGTGAAGGTGGCGCCTGGGGCTTGAACCGGGGTTCTGCAAACTACCCACGAGTCTCCGACGATTACGATCGTTTCCGGACGAAGGCAGCAGTCGTAGCGACATCGGGAAGTTTTCATCCCGGATTCGGCACACGATCTGCACACGCCCTCGAGCGGACGCTGGAACGAGTGTTGCAGCGGCGCGCGCCTCCACCATGCAATGCTGCATCGGCCGATGACTGTCGTTCGATGCAGGGAGCGCGCGAGGCCGATTCTTCATGAGCTGAGCGCTCGCTGGGGCGTGCTTGGCCTGCTTCCCATTCTGGCCACCTTCGCCTGCCGCTCGCAGTCGAGCGAGCTCGCCAGCGAGCCCGTCGTGCGCGGCCCTCTCCCGACCCGTGTCCAGCATCCACTCGCGCTGCTCTTCCCTGGAATGGCGCCCCGGCGCGCGACACCGGTTGCGGCGCAGCGCACCGAAGCGCTCGTCTCCGTCGCGTACGCGAGCCTCTTCGCGGTCGACGCAGCGAGCGGCAATCGCGTCGCATTCGATGGCGAGCTCGCGCGCGCGTCGGCCCGCTTGCGGTTCGGACTCGACGAGGAGAGCGACCTCGAGATCGAGTTTGCCGCGCTGTACGCGACCAGCGGGTTTCTGGACGATTTCGTGCAGGATTTTCACCGGACGCTGAGCCTGCCCGACGGTGGGCGACCCGAGGCCGAGGACGACCAGTTCGCAATGTTCCTGCGCAAGGAGGGCCAGCGGATCTTCGAGGTCGAGGAAGATCGCCTCTCGATGGCCGACCTGCCGATCGTCTGGACCCGGCGTGTCCTGCACGAGGACGCCGACGCGCCTGCGCTGGCCGTGCGCGTGGCGGTCGAGCTGCCCACCGGCTCGCTCGAGCGGGGCTCGGGAAACGAGGAGGTCGACCTGGCCGCCGGCATGCTCGGCGAGAAGAGCTTCGGTCGCTGGACCGTCACGGGATCGCTGGACTGGGTCTTGACGCAACGGCCCGATTCCTTCGTCGACGCGGGAGTCGATGTGCACGACCTCCTGGTGCTGCAGAATGGCTGGGAGTACCGGTGGGGCGAGCGTACTTCGTTGCTTGCGCAGCTCTCCTGGACGAGCGCCATGACGGACGACCTGCAGTTCAAGGAGATCGATCGGGAGATCCTCGACCTCGGAGTGGGATGGGCGAGGGACCTGGGGCCGGGGGTGCGGTGGCTGTTCTCTTTCCACGAGGATCTGATCGCGGCCACCGGTCCGGATTTCACGATCTTCACCGGCTTCGCCTGGGGCTTTTGAATCCCTCTGGTTCGGAGTACCGCCTTCAGGCGGTCTTCTCTTGCGAAGCCAGTCCCGCCTGAAGGCGGGACGACGAACCAGACCGCCTGAAGGCGGTACTCCAAACTCGGAGGGACTCCGTGCTCGTAGGGGGTGGAGTTCCTCGCCGAGTCCTGGTTCAGGTCCCCATCGCGAGGAGGCGCTTCCACAGGCCGGGGCGGGACGCGCGGGGCTCGTACTTGGGGCAGTCGCCGCGCAGGTTGATCTTCCGGTGGTCGCCGGGGATCTGCTGCTCGTCGAGGAAGCGGTCCTTCTGCCGGACGACCATGAAATCAGGGTGCCAGCAACCCGTGCGCGGGGCCTGGTAAGGTGCCTGGCGGAAGTGCCGGCAGTTCTTGCACTCGACCTTCTTCATCCTGGCCAGGAGCGGAGATAGGGACGGAGGGGCGGAAAGGGCGGAAGAGTGTAGCGTCCGTGCCGCGGGTAGCGGAGACCCCCGGGAGCAGTGGCGAGTCTGCCGCCGGCAGGGCCGCGGACGGCGCGAGCGAGGGATTCCGGGTTTCTTGTCCCCTCGAGGGCGTCTGGAAGCAATCGATGGCAGTGGCGAGGTCGCGCCGCTCCGGTGGCATCCTGCCGCCGGCGCCGCGAGGGCCTCGACCGAGGGGGGCGTGGAGACGCCGAACGCGAGAGTGAGAGAGACCCGAGGGATCGGCCCTGGCACCTGTATGCCAGGGCCGACTTCGGTCTGGCCGGCTGCGCTCAGCGCAGGTCGACGAAGGTCGAGACGTCGCGAGCCTTCTCGCCGCTCCAGGCGATCGTGGCGCGGCCCTTGCCACGCGTGATCCAGCGCACGCGCACCTCGCCGCGACCCGGGATACCGTTTTCGGAGAGCAGGCGCGCGGGCTCGTGCTCCGCGAGGTCGATCTCCTCGGGGCGGAAGCGATCGGTGCGGAAACCGCCGGCGAGCACCTCGAAGCCCGTGCCGGTGATCGTGAACGTGTCGGGGACACCGATCTTCACGCCGGCCGCGCGCGCCGTGCGGGTGGGGATCGCGTGCGTGTTGCGGAAGACGACGTCGATCGTCGTGAGGCCGTGACCGATCGATTGGATCTCGAGCGGGGCGATCTCGACTTGCGGCATCGCCTCCGCGTGGTGCAGGCAGAAGAGCGCGTTGCGGTGCACCATCTCCTCGATCATGAAGCTCGGCGGCACGCGGCCAACGTCTTTCCTGAAGCCGCCCAGCTCGACCTTCCCGTACTGCGGGTGGTCGATCTCGTGCCAGGCAACCCAGCCCTCGCCCATGCTCAAGGAGTCGTCGACGAAATGGCGGTCCTCGCCCACGCGCGTGGCCGGATCGAGCTGCTCGTCCGCCCACAGCTCGTTCGTGAACGAGATGATCCCCAGGCCTTCGTAGGTCCAGTTCACGAAGCCGCCGAACACGGTGTAGAGATCCCTCCAGATCGTCATGTAGCGATAGAAGGGCAGCATCTTCTCGCCGTCGCGCCCGAGCTCGTCGTAGACGCGCACGTCGCCGTCGGGATACGTGCCGAAATCCTTGGCCCCGGGACCCACTAGGATCATGCCGCCGGCGTTGTGGAAGCTCTGGACCGCAGCGACATTGGGATGGGCGACGAGGAAGGCCGCGATCATGCGCGTCTCGGGCCAGTAGAGCGGATAGGGCCCCGCTCCGTCCTGCACGTGCTCGGGCTGCCAGAGCGAAGGCCAGGCGCGGTTCATGTCGTAGCCGCCGAGGCCGTCCTCGTTCACGCGGCCGTCGCCGTCGTCGTCGAAACCCTCGCCCTCTCGGAGGAAGATCCAGTCGCCGCGGATTCCCTTGTCGTTGGGGGGCACTCGCACCATGACGCGGGGATCGTCCGGATCGAGCCGATGCGTGCCCTCCCCGGGCATGTGCTTGCGCATCTGCACGATCTGGCCGTCGCCGTCCATGTCGTTCGGCGGGTCCTCGTCGAACTTCCCGTCGAGGTCGTCGTCGACCGGCTTGTAGCCCGTGCGCGAGGAGTGCGCGTTGTGTGCTTCGTGGAACCAATGCCAGCGGCCGTCGGGGTTGACCATCGGCAAGAGATAGAACACGCAACCATCGACGAGCTTGTCGATGCGCTCGTTCGTGCCGTAGTTCTCCAGGAGGTACCAGGCCGCGTAGACGACGGCTTCGCCGCCCTGGACCTCGTTGCCGTGCACGTTTCCATCGATCCACATCGCCGGCTTGTCCGCCTCGAGTCCGGTGGCCGGGTTCTGGATCGTGTACAGCCGCATCTGCCGGCTCTCGACCGTGCTGCCGAGCACGGTCATCGTGACGAGGGTCGGCCAGCGAGCTTGCAGGCGGTCGAGGAGCGCGTAGATCTCGTCCACGTCGTGGAGACGGTTCCAGGGGATCTCGACCTGGGGCACGTGGCCGACGGCGAGGCCCGGAAAACCGGTGGGAGCGGCAGGCGCTTGCGTCTGCGGGAGGCCGAGCGCGGCGGCGAGGAGTAGCGGGATCATCACTTGGTCTCCTGGTAGCGCGCCGTCCCGGCGTCGTCGGTGGTCACGCTCACGCCGATGCTGTGGATCGTTCCGCCCTCGACGAGCCACCGCAGCTCGCGCCGGCCGCCCGCGCCGTCCAGATCGAAGACGAGCGTCTGCTTCTCGCCGGCGAGGATGGTGGCTTCCTTGGGCAGGAACAGCTCGACCTTCGCGGGCCGGACGGAGCGCGAGCGCCGCGCAGCGCGCGTGAGCAGCGGAAGGAAGGCCTCGTTCACGACCGTCGCCTCGACCTCGATGAGCCCGGGGGCGATCTCGCGAATGTGCGCATCCTCGATCGTCACCCGCGCGAGCATCTCGTCGAGGACCAGTACGAGCTCGAGCTGCTCGCCCGCGAGCTCCGCGCGCCGCGCCGCCGGAGGATCGATCGTTCCGTAGGGCGCGAAGCCGCCGATGTCGATCGCGCCCAGCTCGGGATGCTGGAAGGGTGTCCACGGCAGGAAGCGCGTCACGCCTTCTTCGGGGTTCTTGTCGATCCAGGCCAGGCGCTTGGCGTCGTCGGAAGGCTCGGGCGGCTCGTCCTTTGCTTTCTTTCCCTCGGCCTCCTTGGCTTTCTCCTCGCCTTCGGCGGGGGTTTCCTTCTTCTCTTCGTCCTTCTTCGCTTCGTCCTTCTTCGCTTCGTCCTTCTTGTCCTTCTTGTCACCGTCCAGCGGGATCGCCCAGGGAGTCACCGCCACGGTGAGCAGGCCGCGCTGTGCGTAGCACCATGCCTGGAAGCTGCCCGCGAAATCCGTGCTGCCCTTGCTCGGCGCCGAGGAGATCTTCGCCCAGCGCTTCCCGATCTCGGCGAGCAGCGTGGCATCGGATTCGAGGATGCCGGGAGCGGGGATGCCTTCCGTGCGATCCGCGGGATCCGGAACGCTCTTGAGCTTCTCCACCAGGTCGTCGAGCTCACCAAGCACCAGGACGAGCTGGATGTCGCGCTTGCCGAGCACGAACTCGCACAGTGCGCGCGTCTCGGGTTCGTCCGTGGCGAACACTCCCGACTCGGGATCGTGAGCGCGCCAATCCTGAGGGAAGTTCCGGTTCACCACCGCGTTTCGCGGTGCATCCTCGGTCGCCTCCTCGTCGTGATCGCTGTCCCGCCCTTCGCGCACGAGCTTGTACCGTCCGCGCTGCCCCTTCTTGCGGTCCGCGGGGATCATCACGCGTGGCTCCAGGGGGTCCTCGATCCACGTGCCTTCGGGATCGGGGATGCGCATCCAGGCGATGATCCCGTCACTGTTCACGTCGACGGGGGGGTCCTCCGCCATGCGACCGTCGCGGTCGTCGTCCACGTCCTGGCCGGTGGCGCGCACTTCGGCCAGCGGCTTCAGGAAGCGCGCTTCCGCGCCATCGGGGTTGGCGCGGGGGATCACGTAGATCGTGGTGCGATCCAGGAACCGCGTGACGCGCTCGTCCACGCCGTATCCCTCGACGAGCGCGCGTGCGAGCTCGAGCGCGACCTCGCTGGTGTACACCTGCGGGCCCTCGAGGTTGGCGACCACGAGGATCGCCGGTCGTCCCGCGGCGATCTCGCCCTTGGCGATGCGCAGACCTTCGAACATGCGGCCTTCGCGCGAGTGTCCGACGTTGAGCACGCTCACCAGGTCCGTGTGCTCGCTCGCCAGCCGCTGCATGGCGAGCGAGAGCCGCTTGTGATCGAGGACCTGCACGGCCTTCGGGGCCTCGACCGCGGGGCGTTCCTCCTGGGTGGTCGGAGCGGGAGCGGGGGAAGCGGGCTTCCCGCCGGTCTGTGAGAGCGCGAGAAACAGGAGGGTCGACAGCATCACGTGCAAGCGGGGGGACTCTTGTGAAACGGGCGCACACTGTACGGTGCCAGGCATCGTTTCGCACGGTCCGGGCGGGCGGTGATCGAGCTCCGGCCCGCGCCCGGAATCGGTCAAGCTTGGGTATGCGCCAGCCCTTCCCGTGAGCCCTCGAGGAACGCTCCGATCTCCTCCGCCCGCGCCTCGCCATCTTCTTCGCCGATCGCGAGCAGCGCGCCGGTGTACTCGGGTTGGAACATGACCGTGCTCAGGAAGTCCTGCGTGCGGGAGCGCTGCGTGCCGAGTCGCCGCGTCAGGAACCGGAAGGCGCGCGGGAGATTGGGTTCGAATTGCGCGGCGACCGCTCCGAGGTCGCGCGAGGGCCGTTCGAGCCGCAACGAGATGGGGTGCAAATCGAAGTGCTCCGCGGGTGGAAGCCGGGCCAGCAGGCGGTTGACGCGCTCGAGGTGCAAGGCGTCCTGGTCGAGAGCGTCGTGGAAGATCGCGTTGTAGAGCACGCCCACGATCTGCGCGATGGAGGGCGGGCCGGAGAACACGGGACGATCGGCCTCCTCGCGCGTTCGCGAGTAGCGCGTCGACAGCGCGAGCACGCGCGTCGCTCCCAGGTGCAGGGCCGGGGCGAGCGGAGCGAGGAGGCGGACGCCGCCGTCACCGTAGTAGGAGCCGCCGATCGAGACGGCGGGGAAGAACAGCGGGAGCGCGGCCGAAGCCATCACGTGATCCACCGTGAGGTTGGTGTGCACGCTGACCCGATTGGGGCGCTCCCAGGCCTGGATGTCGTTGCCGCTGAAGAAGGTCACCGTCTGGCCCGTCGAGTAGCGCAACGCGGTCAGGGCGACGGCCCGCAAGCGCCCCGTCATCAAGTTCTCTGCAATCCCCGGGAGCGCGCCGCTCGGATCGCTGTACCCCTCCATCAAGAACCTGCGCAGCGGCCGCGTGTCGACCATGCCGTTCACGGGCGGCTCGCGGCGAGGGGAGCCGATGAGCAGCGGCAACGTGAGCCGCGTCGCGCGTCCCATGAGCGCGAGCCACTGCGTCTCGAACACGGACGCGAGGTCGAGCTTCCGCCACAGACTCCACAGGTTGTCGACCTTCTCCGCGAAGGTTCCCGTGTGATTGGCGAGGAAGGCGGCGTTGATCCCTCCCGCGGACGTGCCGATCAGGATGGGCGCGCGCAGATCGGGGTATCGCCGCGCTATCGCTCGCAGGACTCCGACCTGGTAGGAAGCGCGGGCGCCGCCCCCGGTCATGACGATCGCGAGCTCGCCGGGCGCGCTCATTCGCGCAGCATCGTTTGCAAGCGATCCAGACCCAGCACCATGTTCTCCATGGGCGGACCGAAGGAGAAGCGCATCCACTGACGATAGGGCGAAGCCTTGCGGCGACGCTTCCCGGGATTGACGTCGAAGAACTCGCCCGGAACGGTGAGGACACGCCGCTCGAGCGCGCCCCGGAAGAAGCTCATTCCATCGCGAAACGGCTCGGCGAGGCCCTCGAGCGAGCCCCAGCAGTAGAAGGTGCCCTGCGGCTCGCGCGCGAAGACGATCCCCATCTCGGTGAGGCGCGCGAGCATCACGTCCCGCTTCTTCGAGAACGCCTCGCGCAGGGCGGTCGTCTCGCCGTCGGCCTGCGCCGGCTCGAGCGCCGTCAGCGCGGCCCGCTGCGCGATGCGCGACGGCCCGCCGTCGATCGAGCTCGCCGTGCGCGCCATCGTCTCCACCAGCTCCGTGGGCCCGACCACCCAGCCGACCCGCCAACCCGGGTAGCGATGGCCCTTCGTCAGGCCGTCGAAGATGAGCACGGGATCGCGCTCGACGTCCTCGACGAAGGCTGCCGCGCTGACCGGTCCCGCTCCAGGTCGGGACCGCGCGGGACCGAGCGGCTCGTACACGAAGTGGCTGTAGAACTCGTCGGCGAAGAGGTGCATGCCGCTCGCGCGCGCGAGTGCCACGATCGACGCGAGCTCGGCGTCTCGCACCACGTTGCCGGTCGGATTGCATGGGTTGGAGAAGATGTACGCGCCGAGATCCTTCTCTTCGACTTCCTCGCGCAGGCGTGCGGCGCTCACCGCGAAGCCGTCCTCGCGCCGACCGCGGATCGCGACCGGCGTCAGGCGGCCCAGATGCAGATCGAGCATGTCCTCGTACGCGGTGTAGTCCGGAATCTGGTAGCCAACGTGTACCGAGCCGAGCGCCGCCATCGCGCGCGTGAGGGCGAGGCGCCCGCCCGAGGCGATCGCCACGTTCTGGGGACCGTACTGCGAGCGCTTTCCGCGCCGGTAGAGGCGGTTGTAGGTCTCCGCCACCAGCACGCGCAGCTCGGGCAATCCCTCGAGCGGCCCGTACGCGCAATCCGCCGGCTCCATCTCGACCGAGAGGATGCGCGGCGGTGCCCCCGCCATCGGGCCGATCTCGGGCTGACCCTGACCGAGGTTGCACCAGTCGGGATGGCCGTTCACGAAGCCGAGCTTGTGCGCCTCTGCGACGACCCAGATCACGCCCATGTAGGGCACTTCGCGCAGCGCACTGAAGGGCTGTGCGGCGGAGGGTTCGATGCTCACGGACGGGTGCTCGCCCAGGTCGCGAGCGTGGCTTGGCGATCCATGGCGCAGAGCGTACGGTCGCCCGCGCGGGCGCACCAGTCAGGCGAAGCGGCTCGCGAGCGCGCGCACGTGCGGCGGCCCGGTGCCGCAGCAGCCCCCGACGATGGTGGCGCCAGCGTCGATCCACGTGGCCGCCGCGTCGGCGTAGCGCTCGGCGTCAGGCGGCCTGCTCGTCCAGCCCATGCGCTCCTCCGGCTCGCCCGCGTTCGCATAGCAGCCGAGCCGCGCGCCGCTTCCCGCGAGCGCCTCGGCGAGCGGGCCGACGAACTCGAGCGCGCGTGCCACGGGCACGCAGTTCACCAGTACGGCGGAGGCGCCCATTCCCGCGGCCGTGCGTCCCGCAGCGGCGATCTCGGCCGGGCTCAGGAGATCGGCGCGAAAGCCCGGCGTGAGCGACAGCCAGCAGGGCTTGCCCGTTTCGAGCGCCGCATCGAGAGCGACCAAGCCCTCCTCCACCGACGGAAAGGTTTCGCACAGGAGCAACTCGCAGCCCGCGTCCGCCAGGACGCGCGCGAGCCCGGCATGCTCGCGCCGCGTGCCAGCGCGGTCGGAGCCTACCGGCGAGAGGTCGGGCCGGTAGCAGTCCTCGAGCGGCGCGATCGAGCCCGCCACGAGGTGGCTCGGAGGGACGCTCGCGCGCGCGAGCTCGACCGCGCGCCGCGCGAGCTCGGTCCAGCGCTCCGGAAAGAGCGCGCGCCTCGTCCGGAAGGTGTTCGTGGTGTGCACGCTCGCTCCCGCCGTCGCGTAGTCGCGGTGGATCGCGCGCACGACCTCGGGAGCATCGTCGAGCGCATGCGCGCTCCAGCCCGGCAGCGGCGTCGGTACGCCACGCACGTGGAGCTCCGTCCCCATCGGGCCGTCGAGGATCGTGATGTCGTGTGCCACGGGAGGCCTCTAGCGCTCGGGCAGGGAACTCCAGAGGAACTCGCGCACGCGCGCGCGCCATTCCTCGCGGCCGAGGAAGCCGCCTGAATTGTGGCTGCCTGCCGTGACGAGCAGCTGCCTCGGCTCGCGCGCGGCCTCCACTAGCCGCTCGGCGTGGCGGAAGGGAACGATCTCGTCTTCGGGGCTATGGATGAGCAGGAGGGGCACGTCCAGCGCCGCGACCTTCGCGCGGTTGTCGTAGTGGATGCGTGCGAGCAGCCGCACGGGCAGCCAGCGGTAGATCGCGGCGCCCATATCGGGAAGGGAAGTGAACGTGCTCTCGATCACGGCGCAGGCGACCTTGCGCCGCCGCGCGAGCTCGATTGCGACCGCCCCGCCGAGCGACTCGCCGTACAGCGCGATCCGCTCCGGCGCAAAACCCCTGGAGCGGAGGAACTCGTACGCGGCTTCCCCGTCGCGGTAGGTCCCTTCCTCGCTCGGCGAGCCTTCGCTCTTGCCGTAGCCGCGGTAGTCGAAGAGGAGCACCGAAAGGCGCATGGCGTGCAAGGCCTGCGCAGCGGCGAGCCGATGCGAGATGTTCCCCGCGTTGCCGTGACAGAAGACGAGCGCGCCGAGTGGTTCCTCCGCCGGCAGGTACCAGCCGTGTAGGTGCACGGCGTCGGACGTGACGAGGTCGAGCTCCTCGAAGCTGAGACCGAGCGAGCGGGGATCCGTCGCGAGGGAGCGATCCGGAAAGAAGACCAAGCGCTCCTGCAGGAAGTACAAGAGGGCGCAGATCGCAACGTAGGCGCAGAGCGCGACGACGATCGCCGGGATCATGCGGCGGAGGAATCGTGGGGGAGCATGCATGACCCCCTCACATGCGGCTGGAGACGCTGGCGAGGATCGCGCGCTCGCGCTCCTCGGCCTCGCTCTCGAGGCGTGCGCAGCGTGCGAGCATCTCCGCGCGCAGCGCGGCATCGTCGAGGCTCTTGGCGTTGATCCTCACGTTGAGCGCCGCGCCGCGCACGGCGGCGCGCGCGCAGAGGGCGCCGACACCCGCGTCGGAGACGGAGGCGGGCAGCCCTTCTTTCGCCATCGCGGCGAGCACGGTCATCGACTCGAGCGCCACTTCCATCGTGCGCAGCGGGACCTCGATCGCTCCGCGCGTGGCGAGCTGGATGGCGGCCTTGCGCGCGCTCTTCTCAGGCTCGCTCTTCTGAGGCTGCGTGAAGGCAGCCATCAAGCTGCGGAAGGCGTCGGTGTCGTGATCGACGAGCGCGAGCAATTCGGCCCAGTGCTGCTTCGCGCGATCGGCCCAGCCCGAGAACTCCTCCCAGCGCTCGTCCCAGCCGGCCTTGTGGGCGGAGAGGTTCGCGACCATCGCGCCGAGGGCCGCCGCGAGCGCCCCGACCGCCGCGGAGACCGAACCGCCGCCCGGAGCGGTGGACTCGGAGGCGGTCTCCTCGACGAAGCGTTCCAGAGTGAGCTCGACGAGACGCTTCTTGCTTCGATCGGCGAGCTTCCACTCGAGGATCTTCTCGCCGGGCACGAACGGGCCGAGCTCGGAGAGACCCAGCGAGCGCACCGCGATGTCGACGATCTCCCGATCGGGGATGCCGATCGAGCGCTCCTGCTTCTTCAGGAAGTGTCGGCCGGCCTCGAGCATCGCCTCGAGCGGGATCAGACCCACGAGCTCGGAGCCCGTGACGCGCACGCCGCGCGCCTCAGCTTTCCTGGACACCTCCTCGAAGGCGACGTGCATCGGCGTCGCTTTCAGGTTCGTCAGGTTGATCGAGATCTGCGCGATGCCGTACTCCTCGATGAACCAGCCGATCGCCTTCACGCTCTTCAAGCTGCCGGCTTGCCAGACCGGCTCGCCCTTCTCGTCGCGCACGATCGCCCCGGTCACCGGGTTCCCTTCGCGCAGCATGCGCCCCTTTTCGCGCACGTCGTAGGCGATCGCGTTGGCGCGCCGCGTCGAGCGGGTATTCAAGTTGACGTTGTACGCGACGAGGAACTCGCGCGCGCCCACCGCGGTGGCGCCGATCTTCGGCTGGAAGACGGCCGGTCCGTAGTCGGGCTTCCAGCGGGGATCGCTGAGCTTTCCGGGTAGGCCCTCGTACTCACCCGCCCGGACGTCGGCGAGGTTGCGCCGATGGGGGGCGCTCGCCGCGTACTCGTACAGGTAGACGGTCATGCCGAGCTCCTCGCCGAGCCGCCGGCCGAGCTCGCGCGCGTGGACCACGGTTTCCTCCATGCTGATCCCCGAGATCGGCACGAGCGGACAGACGTCGAGCGCTCCGAAGCGCGGGTGCTCGCCCCGGTGAGCGCGCATGTCGATCAGCTCGAGCGCCTTTCTCGCGCTGCGCACGGCGGCCTCGATCACCGGGCCGGGCTCGCCGGCGAAGGTGACGACGGTGCGATGGGTGGCCTTGCCCGGATCGACATCGAGGAGGTGCGCGCCCTCGACCGCTTCGATCTCGGCGGTGATCGCGCGGATGACGGTGGGATCGCGGCCCTCGCTGAAGTTGGGCACGCATTCGATGAGCTGGGACATGGCGGAGCGCTAGAGTCTAGCGATATGACCACCATCGATCTGCAGCCGTATCTCGTGCAGCTCGCGTGCTCGGCCGAAGCGTTGCGCGTGCTCGCCCTGGGAGTTCCACCCGAGATGGCCCGCTGGCAGCCCGCCAGCGGCAAGTGGTCGGCGGTCGAGGTGATCGCCCATCTCGTCGACGAGGAGGAGAGCGACTTTCGGGCGCGCCTCGAACGCGTCCTGCGCGACCCGAAGGAGGCATGGCCGCCGATCGATCCGCTCGGCTGGTGCCGCGATCGACGTTACCTGGAGCGGGAGCTCGGCGGCGAGATCGAGCGCTTCGAGCGCGCGCGCGAGCAGAGCCTCGAGTGGCTGAGGGGCCTGCGCGTCATCGACGGGGATCGCGCCCACGAGCATCCGAAGCTCGGGACCCTCCACGCGGGCGATCTGCTCGTCTCCTGGGTCGCTCACGACCTGCTGCACCTGCGGCAGCTCACGGGCCTATACTTCGCATGGAACGCGCGCGTCCTCTCGCCCTACTCTCCGACGTACGCCGGAGTCTGGTAGAGCAACCCTGGAGCGGGGGGTGGGTAGGGTCTAACCGCGCGGCGCTTTCTCGTTGGCCAGGTGCATCATCTCCTCCGCGACCTCGCGCACCGCGAGCAGGCGTTGGCCGAGTTTCGAGTCGAACCAGAAGTACGTCACGAAGCAGAACAACGCTACCAGCAGCCCGAGCGCCACGCAGGCGAGCGATTCGCCCGCTCCGCGGGCGAAGTCGTTGACCAGCGGTGATTGGATGCTCCCCATCACGCCGAGCATGCTCATCAGGCCGACAGTGGTGCCGAAGAGCCCGAAGAGGAAGGCCACGCCGCCGATGCGCGCCAGGTTCGCGATCCGGTTGCCGAGCCGTAGCGTTTCCTTGCCCACGGCGCGCTCGACGTTGGCGAGCATCTCGTCGAGCCCTGCTTTGCGCAGCAGCAAACCGGCTGTGACGATCTGCCCGAGCGGCGTGCGGCCTTTCGAAGCCTGCTCGAGGGCCGCATGCACTCCACCGCCATGTAGGGTGATCTCGAGCGCACGTTGGAGGTCCTTCGGAGCGAGCGCTTCCGATCTCAGCTCGAGCCAGCGCCGGATCGCGCAGGCGAGCGCCACGAGCCCGGCAATGGCGAGCAGGGGCCCGACGAAGCCCGTGGATTGGAAGAGCTCTGCGAAGCCACGCGGGCTCGCGCCCACCTCGGCCTGGTCGAGCGTCGCGGGAGGGATCGGCTGGAGGTAAAGCAGGTGTCGGATCATGGGTTCCTTCCTCCGCGGTTGGGCGGCCAGAGAGGAATGCCGCGGGAGGCCGAGCCGGTTCAGCTCGCCGAGAACTCGGAGAGCTGAACCGGGTAGGGGGGGCGTGGCATTCACCCTTCCCACCATGGCGTGCCCGCGCGTCTCGATCGGCACCTTGCCGGAGGATCTGGCCGCGGACGACCGCTTCGTCCGCTCCCTCATCCGACGCTTCGTCACCGATCCGCACCTGGTGGACGACCTGGCGCAAGACACGTGGGAAGCCGCCCTGCGCCACTCCGCGGCGGGGGGGTTCTTCGAGCGCGCCTGGCTCGGCACGGTGGCCCAGAACTTCGTCTTCCAGTCCCTGCGCGGCAAGGCGCGCCGGGTGGCGCGCGAGGCGTACGTCGCACGCTCGGAGGAGGTCGAACCCGCGGCCGACTCGGAGCTCGATCCGGACTTGCGACGGCGCGTGCTCTCGGCCGTTCGAGCGCTCGACGAGCCCTATCGAAGCGCCGTTCAGTTGCGCTTCTTCGAGGACCTGCCGCCGACGCTGATCGCCGAACGTCTCGGCGTGCCCGCCGAGACGATTCGAACGCGCATCAAGCGAGGGCTCGGAAGAGTCCATGCCCACATGCGCCGCAGCAGGTGAGCGCGCGGATCCTACAAGGTGAAGTACTTCGCGCTCGGATGGTGGCAGATGATCGCCGAGGTCGATTGCTCGGGCCATAGCTGCGCTTCATCGCCCAGCTCGATGCCGATGCGCGAGGCGCCGAGGAGGTCCAGTAGGATCGCTTGCTGCTCGAGGTCGGGGCAGGCGGGGTAGCCGAAGGAGAAACGGCTGCCGCGATAGCCTTGCTTCAAGAGCTCGCGCGTGTCGCGAGCATCCTCGTTCGCGATACCGAGCTCGCCGCGGATCTGACGGTGGAGATACTCGGCGAGAGCTTCGGCCGCCTCCACCGATAGGCCGTGCAGGTGAAGGTAGTCCTGGTAGTGATCGGCGGCGAACCACTCGCGCGCGACCTCGCTGGCGGTTTGACCGATCGGTGACGACCTGGAGTGCGATCACGTCGGGAGTGCCGTTGCGCGCGTGGAAGTAATCGGAGATGCAGAGCTTCTTCTTGCCCTCCTGCCGCGGGAAGCGGAAGCGTGCGACCTCGCGCGAGAAGTCTTTGGGATCGAGGAGCACGACGTCGTTGCCCTCGGGGATGCAGTGCCAGTAGCCGTAGGCTGCACGCGGCTGGAGGATCTTCTCCTCCACGCAGCGCTTGGCGAGGTCGAAGTACAGCGGGCGCACCTTCTTCTCGAGGAAGGCCTCGAACTCCTTGTTGCTCTTGCCCTTGCGGCGGTAGCCCCACTGGAACTGGAACAGCGTCGCCTCGTTGACGTACGGGAGCAGGCTCTGCACCGGGACGGCCTCGATGATGCGCGGGCCGAAGAACGGAGGGGCGGGATACTCGAAGTCGCGCGGGAGCTCGGCTCCCGCGAGAAGGGCTTCCTGGCCCTCGGGCTCCGGCCGGCCGCCCAGCTCGGCGACCGCGGTCGAGGCGGCCGCGAGCGCGCGGCCTGCTTCGCGGCCACGCTCGCGCGCGGCAGCGTTCGCCTCGCGTTTCTTCGAGTGGTCGATGCGCACGGGCGCGGTCGCGCCGGAAGCGACGCGCTCCATCACGGAGAGTCCTTCGAAGGCGTCTTGCGCGTAATAGAGCGGCCCCAGGTAGACCGCGCGCAGGTCGTCTTCGACGTAGCCCCGCGTCAGGGCCGCGCCGCCGAGGATCACCGGCGTCGTGACGCTGCGGCGGTTCATTTCCTCGAGGTTCTCCCTCATCACGACCGTGCTCTTCACCAGCAGCCCGCTCATCCCGATTGCGTCGGGCTTGTGCTGGAAGCAGACGTCGAGGATGTGCTGGATGGGCTGCTTGATCCCCAGGTTGAAGACCGTGTAGCCGTTGTTCGTGAGAATGATGTCCACGAGGTTCTTGCCGATGTCGTGGACATCGCCGCGCACGGTGGCGAGCACGATCTTGCCGCGCGTCTCGCCCTCGACCCGCTCCATGTGCGGCTCGAGGAAGCGCACCGCGGCCTTCATCGTCTCGGCCGATTGAAGCACGAACGGGAGCTGCATCTCGCCGCGCCCGAAGAGATCGCCCACGACGGCCATGCCCGCGAGCAGGTCGACGTTGATCACCTCGAGGGGCTTCTTCGCGCGGATCGCGGTCGTGAGGTCCTCCTCGAGGCCTTGCTTCTCGCCCTCGACGATGCGCCATTTCAGGCGCTCCCAGAGGTCCTCGGGAATGGCGCGCGCCGCTTTCTTCTTCACGCCGACGCCCTCGAAGAGGCCCATGAAGGCGTGCAGCGGATCGTAGCCTTCGCGCCGGCGGTCGAAGATCAGGTCCTCGGCGATGCGTCGCGCGTCGGGATCGATGTGGTGCATCGGCTCGATGCGCGCGGCGTGCAGGATGGCGGCGGTGAGGCCGGCCTCCTGCGCGTGGTGCATGAAGACCGAGTTGAGGACGTGCCGCGCGGCTGGCGCGAGACCGAAGGACACGTTGGAGAGCCCGAGCAGCGTGTGGACGCCGGGGAGCTCGGCGCGGATGCGCCGGATTCCCTCCAGGGTCTCGACCGCGAGCTTGCGATCGTCCTCGTTGCCCGTGCAGATCGTGAACGTCAGGACGTCGAAGAAGAGGTCCTCGGGGCGCAAGCCCCAGTCCTCGACGCAGATCTTGTACAGGCGCCGCGCGATGCGGATCTTGTCCTCGGCGGTCTTCGCCATTCCCTCCTCGTCGATCGTGAGCGCGATCACGGCCGCGCCGTGCTCCTTCACGAGGGGCAGGACCCGCTCGCAGCGCTCGAGGCCGTCTTCGAGGTTGATCGAGTTCACGATGCTCCGGCCGCCGCAGAGCTCGAGCGCGGCCTGCAGCACGATTGCCTCGGTGCTGTCGATCATCAACGGCGCCGGCACCTCGGTGCGGTAGCGCGTGACGGCCTGACTCATGTCGCGCACCTCGTCGCGGCCGACGTAGGCCGTGCAGAGATCGAGGACGTGGCTCCCCTCGCGCACCTGCTCGCGTCCCATGTCGACCATGCGGTCGATGTTCTCGGCGAGCAGGTGCTCGCGGAACGCCTTGCTGCCGTTCGCGTTGGAGCGCTCGCCCACGAGGAGCAGCGAGCTCTCCTGGCGCATCCCCACGGCGCCGTAGATGCTCGTCACCTGCGGAATGTGCACGATCGTGCGCGGCGCGGGTGCACGGGAGCCGAGGGTGCGCACGACCGCCGCGAGGTGCTCGGGGGTCGTCCCGCAGCAGCCGCCCACGAGGCCGGCGCCGTCTTCCTCGACGAAGCGGCGCAGCCAGTCGGCGAGCTCCGCGGGCGTGAGCGGATAGAACGGGCGGCCCTCGACGAGCTGGGGCAGGCCAGCGTTGGGGTAGACCCCGATCTTCTTGCGCGCGCTCTGTCCGAGCAGGCGGACGTGCTCGCCCATCTCGCGCGGACCGGTGGCGCAGTTGATCCCGATGAGATCGATCGGATAAGGATCGAGGAGCGCGATCGCGGCCGCCATGTCGGTGCCGACGAGCATCGTGCCGGTGACTTCCATGGTCACGCTCACGAGCACGGGCACGTCGACTGCGGCTTCGGTGCGCGCGGTCAGGCAGGCGTTCAGCGCCGCCTTGAGCTGCAGCGGGTCCTGGCAGGTCTCGACGAGGAGTGCGTCGACGCCGCCCTCGACCAGGGCGCGGGCTTGCACGAGGTAGGAGCTCTTGAGTCGCGCGTAAGCCACGTGCCCGAGCGTGGGCAGCTTCGTCCCCGGACCGATCGAGCCGACCACGAAGCGCGGGCGCTCCAGGGTCGAGTAGCGATCGCAGGCCTGGCGCGCGGCGCGCACGGCGGCGAGGTTCAGGTCGCGCGTCTTCTCCGCGATCCCGAATTCGGCGAGCACCAGCTCGTTCGCGCCGAAGGTGTTCGTCTCGACCGCGTCGCAACCGACGGCGAGGAAGGCTTCGTGGATGCCGCGGAGCGCGTCGGGCGAGGTCTGGCAGATGATCTCGCTGCAGTTCTCCAGGCCCAGGAAGCCGCGCTCGAGATCGAGGTCGAGCGCGTGGATCGAGGTGCCCATCGCACCGTCGAGGATGAGCACGCGTTCGTTCAGAGCGTCGCGGAAAGCGCTGGTCATGGGTGCAGGATCTAGGCTGGGCTAGGCGGGTCGCGTCGCGGTGGCCACGAGGGTCATGAAGTGCGGAGGTTGAGGATCCCTGGCGGCGCGCTGCAGCTTCACGTCGGTGAAACCAGCGGCGCCGATCTGTTCCTCGAGATCGTTCTCGGTGAACCCCAGGTGCCTGTGATGGAGCTTCTCGCGCACCCATTCTTCGCCGTGCGCCAGCAGATCGAGGAGCAGCAGGCGCCCGCCCGGAACGAGGATGCGCAGCGCCTCGGAAAGGGCGCGCGCGGGCTGCTCGGCGTGATGGAGCGCTTGACTGAGCACCACCACGTCGTGCGAGGCGTCGGGCAGCGGCAAGTCCTCGATGTCGCCCTCGACGGTCTCGATGTTGTCGAACCCCTTGGCCCGCGCCCGTGAGAGCAGCGCGCCGAGCATCTCGGTCGAGAGATCGACGGCCGTGACTTGCTGTGCGATCTCCGCAATCATCATCGTGAGCATCCCATCGCCGATGCCGAGGTCGGCGTAGCGCACGCGCGGGGCGAGCAGGAGGAGCGCGCGCGCCAGGCCCTCCCATGTGCGCCCGGGCAAGGGCTCGTCGCCGAAGGTTGCCGCGATGCGGTCGAAGTAGGAGCGCGTCTCGGCGCGCGTGCGTGCGCGCAGGCTCTCGAGGCCAGCCAGGTCTGCCAGCAGCTCGGGACTCTTCTGGCTCTCCTTGAGCGAGAGCTCGACCAAGGCCGCCCCTGGTCCAGGCAGGATCGCGTAGTTGCTCCGCCGACCCACGCGGCGATCGGTCACCAGCCCGACCTCCTTGAGGAGGTTCAGGTGGGTCGAAACGCGGCTCTGCCCCATGTTCAGGATCTCCATGAGGTCGGTGCCGGCAAGCTCGTCCTGAGCCAGGAGATTGAGGATCCGCAGCCGGGTCTCATCCCCCAGGGCCTTGAGGAGGCGGGAGGTAGTCATCAAACCGATCATTGCATCAGGATACCATGATGGGTGCCTATCGACCAATCAGGGGTAGAGCCTGAAGGATCAATCTCAGTCTTTTGCGGCCTCTCTTGCCGCCGCCGCCTCGGGATTGGAGCGCAGGTGCGACCCGAGCTCGCGATCCGCGGCCTCGACCTTGGAGAGCAGCTCCTGTAGAGACGGCAGGCCCATCAGGCGGCGCTCGGCATCCGTCGTGGCCGGATCGAGGTTCCACATGCGGTACCGCCGCGTGAGATCGTCGTAGACGAGCTGCGTTCCGTAGCGCTGCGGCAAGCCCTTCTTGAGGAGACCCTTGTCGGTGATCTCTGCCGACAGCGGCAGGCCGCGCGGCTCGCCGAGGTCGTTCGCGCGCAGGGCCAGCTTCTGCGCCAGCGCCAGGTCCTCGAAGTCGTCGGACTCGTAGAGGACCGCGGCGCACCACAAGTGGTCCTGCGCGCTCTTCACGTGCTGCTCGAGCCACGCCGTCCGCGCGACAGCGAGGCGCTCCTTCTGGCGCTCCTGGACCTCCGGGGTCATTCCACCGAGCCCGCTCTCGCTCGAGAGATCGTGCACCGATGCCTGGTAGAGCTCCTCCATCGTCATCTCTTTCGGCGAGCTCTTGCAGGCGTCGAGAGCGAGGAGCAGGAAAACGAGCGTGAATCGGGAGCGAATCAACTGGAGTCCTTTCGGTCGCTTCCACCAGAGCGTAGCTCGACCTCGATGGCCCCGCCTCGCGAGGCGAGCCGCGAGGTCATCACGCCCAGCGCGAGCGCCTGCTCCGATTCCAGCCAGTGCAGCGCGGCGGGCGTGAGCACGCTTTCCTGTCCTGGACTGCGCCTTCCGCGCCCGGTGACCACGCGCAGGAGCCGGTAGCGCTGGTACCTACACGTCTGGACGGCGAGCTTGAGCTTGTGCAAGGCCTGCTCGACGGAGCACCCGTGCAGATCGATCTGCCAATCTGGGGCGCAATCCTCCGATTCATCCGAACGCATGGCGCGATGGAAGCCGAGGTCGACCCACCACCCTGGCCGGAGGGTACCGCAGATCTCCGGGCGCCGTGCCCGAGTTCTCTCGATGCCGAACCGCTTTCCCATTCCACGGGATCCAGGAGCGTTCAGTCTTTTCCACTCCGGATCGGAGGCAGCCTCTGCACCGGGATGAGCCCGAGTTTCCTCCACCCCGTGCCGAGCAGCCATGTCCTCGGCGGAACGACGGGCGCGGGATCTGCGGGGGCGCCGACCTGCATGCCGCGTGATAGCGCGGGCCGGCCAGTTGCCTCGACGATCAAGTGCAGATAGTTCGACTGCACGCTGAAGTGATTCAAGCGGAAGCCGAAGCGGGACTTTCCTGAACGCAGGGCCCGGCGAACGTCGGCGAAGAGTGCGGGGTTGAGCAAACTCGGAAGGTTGTCGCGCAGACGCAGTGTCACGTGGACGGGAAAGCGCTGCGCGAGGCTTTCACGGCGCCGCTTGCGACTACGCGCGCGCGGCCCCCCTTAAACGGAAAATGGGGGGAGGGAAGACAATTGATTTTAGGGAGAAAACGAAGAGGAAAACGAAGAGGAGCCCAGTTGGCCCGTCGACCAATCGATCGGGCACTGCCCCTCCTGCGCGCGGGCACGATTCGATCGCGCACGCCGTGATTCCTCCATGGGCTCCGGCTGACGGAGCACTGTGGCTTGGAGAATCGCTGGGGGTCGGAAGACTTTCAGCCTGTGGTTTGGAATCGAAGAAGGCGGTCTGCTGTGTTGCCTGGGAGGCGGCTGAGTTGGGGCAGACGGTGGGGGGGACCGAGCGGGTCAGGGGGTGATCTGGAGCAGCTCGATCTCGAAGTGCATGGGGGAGTTGGGGGGGACTAGGCCGGGGAGGCCTTGGGGGCCGTAGGCGAGGGCGGGGGGGACTTCGAGGGAGCGTTTGCCGCCTTGGCGCATGCCGATCAGGGCTTCGTTCCAGCCGGGGACGGGGGCGGAGCCGAGGGAGAAATTGGTGGGGAGGCCGGTATCGGAGGTGGAGAAGACGAGGGTGCCGTCGGGGAGGTGGGCGGTGTAGTCGACGAGGAGTTGATCGCCCGATTTGGCGGGCTGGCCGGTTCCTAGCAGGAGGTCGTGCCAGATGACGCCGGAGGGGGTGGTGGTGGGGGGGCGAGTGATCTCGACGGGGCGGGGTTTTCCGAGGAGATGGCAGCTGCTCGTGGCGAACACGAGGGTGAGCAGGGAGAGGGTGAGGCAGGTGCGCATCTCAGTCGGCGAGGATGGCGGCGATGCAGGCGACGTTGACGATGTCTTCGACGCTGCAGCCCCGGGAGAGGTCCATGAACGGGCGCTCGAGGCCTTGCACGAGCGGGCCGAGGGCTGTGGCGCCGGCGAGGCGCTGGACGAGCTTGTAGGCGATGTTGCCCGAATCCAGGTCGGGGAAGATGAGCACGTTGGCGCGGCCGCCGAGAGGTGAGCGGGGGGATTTCTTGGCGGACACTTCGGGGACGATTGCGGCGTCGACCTGGAGCTCGCCGTCGCAGGTGAGGGCGGGGGCGCGCTTGTTCAAGATCTCGGTGGCGCGCACGATCTTCTCGACGCGCGGGTGCTCGGCGGAGCCCTTCGTGGAGTAGGAGAGCATGGCGACGCGGGGGGCGGTTCCGCTGAGTCGGCGGTGCGATTCGGCGGAGGCGATGGCGATGTCGGCGAGCTGCTCGGCGGTGGGATCGGGGACGACGCCGCAATCGGCGAAGGTGTAGACCTCCTTGTCGAGGATCATCAGGAAGCAGGAGGAGAGCGTCGCGATCCCGCGGGCGAGGCCGATCACGAACAGGCCGGCACGCAGGATGTCGGCAGTCGCGCCTTCCGATCCGCCCACGCCGGCGGCGCAGTCGCCGGTCTTCACCAGGGCGGCGGCGAAGAAGAGGGGCGAGCGCATGCGCTCGCGGGCGTCCTCGATCGTCGTGCCCTTGGCTTTGCGACGCTCGTAGAGGGCGGTGGCGAAGGCCTCTGCGCGCGGATCGCGCGAGGGACGAACGAGCTCGACACCGGGCGGCGTACTGGAAAGGCCCGGCGTCTCGATCAGGACGGGACGCACGAGTCCCTCCGAGGCGAGCCGGGCGGCGGCTTGCAGGACGCGCGGATCCTGCGACTCGGGGAACACGATGCGCCGCTCCAGGCGCCGCGCCTTCTCGCGCAGCTCGAGGACGAGGTTCATGGCGCGGGAGTGGCGGCGAGCACGGCCTCGGGGACGTCGAGCACCATGCGCAGGAGCGCGAGGCCGTGCGTCTTACCTTGCGCGTCGGTCAAGAGCGAGGCCGAGCCACCGCCGCCGAGGCTGTCGGCGAGCAGGAAGTTCAGGAGGCGCAAGTTCGGCGCCAGGAAGCGGCGCACGCCGCCGGCATTGATGGCCGCCATGTGAGCTCGCACGCGATCCTCGGAGAGCTCGCGCTGCAAGAACTCGTAGGCGGCCTGCGAGCGCGCGATCACGCCGACGTTCGAGCCCTCGCCCTTGTCACCGGAGCGGGCCATCGCGATGCGCGAGAGAGCGACCTTGGGCATGGCGGCGTGCTGCGATCTCAGGAGGTGAAGACGCTGACGCGCGTCTGGATGTGTTCCTTGCGCACGAGTGCCGGCCAGAACCCGATGATCTCGGTGGGCTTCGGACGGCCACCCGCGAAACCGGTGACGCCGGGCGGCCCGCTCGTCACGAGCGGAACGAGCTCGGTGCCGAAGCGCTCGAGCTTCGCCTGATCGTGGCCTTTCACGCCCATTCGCAACACCACCTCGACGGGATCCTCGGAGGTTCCGCCGGGGATGCCGCGATGGCACGCTCCCGCGCCGACGAGCTCGACCATGCGCTCCTCGGGCGAGTACCGCAGGCCGTCGAGCTCCAGGCGTTGCCAGACGATCTCTGCGCAGAGCTTTGCTTTCTCGAGCGCGTCCGGCCCGCTGATCGTGAGCTCGCCCCAGCACTTCCAGCCATCCTGGTAGCTGATCGAGGCCTTGTAGGTCGGCGTGGCGGGCTTGCCGCGCACGCCCTCGATGCGCACACGCTCGGCGCCTTCCGCCTGGATCGAGAAGCTCGTGAAGTCGGCGCACACGTCAGGCGTCACGTAGTTCGACGGATCGCCCATCTCGTAGGCGAGCTGGTGCACGACGGCCGAGACGTCGACGATGCCGCCGGTGCCTGCGTGCTTCGTGATCGCGAAGCGGCCGTCGGACCAGGCTTCGACGATCGGATAGCCGATGCGTGCCATGTCGGGGACGCGCCGCCAGTCCGTGTGATTGCCGCCCGTGCACTGCGGGCCGCACTCGACGATGTGGCCGGCGACGGTCGCGGCGGCGAGCTGGTCGAGGTCGTCCGGCCCCCAGCCGAATTCGTGGATCAGGGGACCGACGACCAGGCCCGGATCGGTGGCGCGCCCGGTGATCACGATCTGGGCGCCCTGGTCGAGCGCCTCGGCGATGGGGAAGGAGCCGAGGTAGACATTGGCGCTCGTCACGCTCTCGCGCACGGAGGAGAGGGCGGCGCCCGTGTCCATGTTCGCGAAGCGCTCGCCCTTCTGCATGAGCTCGTCCAGCCGGCCGAGGATGTCGTCCCCTTCCACGACGGCGACACGCACCCCGCGGATCCCGTGGCGCGCGATCACTTCGAGGACCGCGTCCTTGCACGCCATCGGGTTCACACCGCCGGCGTTGGCGACGATCCTGACCTCCTTCGCCACGAGCTCGGGGAGCACGCGGTCGATCAGGCGCACGAAGTCCGTCGCGTAGCCTGCCTTCGGCGAGCGCGCGCGCAGCTTCTGCATGATGCTCATCGTCACCTCGGCGAGGTAATCGAGCGTCAGGTAGTGCAGCGGCCCCTCCCGCAGGAGGCGGATCGGACCCAGGATCGAGTCGCCCCAGAAGCCCTGGCCGTTGGCGACGAGCACGGGCTCGCGGCGCGTGCGAGGGGTGGAACGGGGAGCGGCGGGCATCGGTCGGCCGAGGGGGCGCACAGTCTACGGCGGACTGTCGTACGATCGAAGCATGGCCGCGCCCCTCTTCCTCGTCACCGGTTTCGGCGCCTTCGAGGACGTGACCGAGAACGCGAGCGCTCGGATCGTCGAGCGCCTCCTGGCGGAGCCGCCGAGCGGGATCGAGCTCTGCGGCCGCGTGCTACCCGTGAGCTTCGTGCGCAGCGCCCAGGCGATCGACGAGGCCCTGCGCGCGCTCCTGCCGCGCAGGCCCGATCTCCTCTTCTCGATGGGTGTGTGCCCCGGCGGCGCCATGCGCCTGGAGCGTCGCGCAGGGATCCGGCTGCGCGCCGATCGTCCCGATGTGGACGGCCAGAGCGGCGAGGGCGTCCTGCTCGAAGGAGGGGACCTCGAAACGTCGCTCGATCTCGAGCCGCTCGCCGCCCTGCTCACCCACGCGGGGGCGCGCGAGGTGCAGCTTTCGTCCGATGCCGGCGCCTACGTCTGCGAGCGCGTCTATCGCCACGTCCTCGAGGCGGGCGCGCGCCTCTCGATTCCGGCGCTCTTCCTGCACGTGCCGCGCGCCGACGTCGTGCCCGTGGACGAGCAGATCGGACCGGTGCGAGCCTTGATCGCGCACCTCGCCGAGCCGGGCCTGCTGGGTCAGACCTCGAGTGCGAGGAGCGGACGCTCGCGCGCATCCTGAGGGCTGGCCGCGGCAAAGCGCCGGAAGGCGGCGACGAAGGAATCGACGTCGAGGCCCATGAACTCTCCGCGGCTCGAGCGCGCCACTCGTTCGAGCCTCTCGGTGCCGAGCGCCGCGAGACGCTCCAGCCCGCGCGGCTGCTTCATGGGCACCTTGAGCGCAGCGGCGGTGCACTGGATCAGACCCTGCAAGAATTCGGCTTGCTGCTCGTCGTGCTTGGCGGCGTGCCAGAGGCCTTCCCACACCTCGTGCGCTTCCCACAGGAAGCCGTGGTTGTAGAGGTCGACTCCGTACCGGTAGTCCTCGTTCGCGCGCCAGGCCGCGCTCGAGTGGTACGCGGCCGGCGTCTCGGCTTCGCTCGTGAACGAGTGGCCAGCCGGATCGCGAGTGGGATGCGGGTCGCGCCCGGGCAAAAACGCGTACGGCGGGAACGCGCGAGCGGGGGCGTAGCGCAGAGGTGCGGCCACTAGGGCAGGATCTCCACCACCGGATCCTCGAAGACCAGCGTCGCGTCGCGCACGAAGACTCCGACCAGGCGCTCGGGAGGCAGGTCCATGGGCAAATGCGATCGCAGCGGCGCGCGCTCGCCGACCACGACTTCGATCTCGTCGGTCGGGGTGACGCGCACGCACAGGATCGGATCCTCGTCGTCCGCGAGCGGCGGATCGAGCGTGAGCGTCTCGACGCGCTTCGCGCGCGCGGCTCCGCTGCGCTTGCGAATCTCCCACACCGCCACGTTGCCGTCCTCCCCGATCCCGACGGCCACGGCTCCGCCATCCTGGGTCCCGCCGGCGACCCAGCCCCAGCTCGAGCCCATCCTGCGGTCGGCGCCGCGCAGCAGGCGGGCGCGCAGCTCGTACTCGCCGCGCACCGGCATGCTGGGATCGAGGAGGGCGGCCGGCGAGGTCGACGTGGCTTCGATGCGGCCAGCGTCGACCCGGAATGAGCGCGGCGGCGCGAGGAACAGGCCCACCCACTTGTCGCTCGATCCGCGCAGGACGGAGACGGTCCCTCGCAGGAGACCGTGCTCGCGCGCGCGCGCTCGCAGGCTCGCGGCGCGCTCGGCGAGCGCGCCTTCGCTCGAGAGTGCTCCCGCGGCTTCGGCGGCAAAGGTCGCGCTGCGCAAGAGCAGTGCATCGCCTTCCTTCTCGTAATCGGACAGCAAGGCGAGGGCGCGCTTCTCGATCGCGCTGGTCTTCGAGCGCGCGCCGCGCAGGGCCCAGTTGCCGCTGTCGAGCTTGGACAGGCGCGTTTCCAGCACTCCGTACCGATCCGGCTCGAGGGCGAGCTCCTCGGCGTCGGCCAGATCGAGGAGCTGCTCGATCGCCATCGCTTCGGCCCGGGTGCGCTCGAGGCGCCGCAGAACGTCGACCTGCGCGAGCAAGAGGTCGCGGCCGAAGTCGCCCTTGGGCGCGCCACGCCGGCGCAGCATCTCGATGTGGCCGAGGGCGCGCTCCAGGAGCTCTTGCTCGGAGATCGGCGGGCGCCGCTGGGCCTTTGCCGCCTCGGCCGCGGCGAGGTAGCGATTCGCGTCCTGCCAGCGCTGCGCGCGGATCTTCTCCTCGCCCCCCAGGTGCAGCGGTCGCACCGTCTCGAGGATCCAGCTCTTCCAGTCGCGCTCGAAGTCCTCGAAGGTCTGGTGGCCGAGCGGCGAGCCCTTGCCGAGGAACACCTCGTCGAAATGCTTGCGCGAGCCGCCCTTCTGGATGACGAGGTCACGGTAGCGCGAGTACAGCGGACGGTAGGCGTACTCGAGGGTCGCCGGGTTCTCCCATTGCTGGAGGAAGAACACCAGACCCCAGCCGAAGGGGTAGTACTCGCCTGCGTACGAGCCCGGGCTCTCGTACCCGATGACGTCGGCGAGGGTGGGTGATCCTTCCGGACGCTCCAGCATCACGGAGAGCGCTTGCAAGCGCTGGAGTGCCGCATCCGGCCAGAGCACGCGGTGGTCGGCCATCGCGACCGCGCCCTCGAAGAAGCAGGAGGTTCCCTCGTTGAGCCAGGCGGGCACGCTCGAGCCGCCGGCGAGCATGGACATGAACTGGTGGCTCGCTTCGTGGAAGAGCGTGTCGAGCATCTGGTCGAGGCTGCCGCTCTGCTCGCGCGTGTCGTAGCACACCACGCGGTTCTCGCCCGCGGACCACCAGCCGCCGAGCCCGGGGCTCGCGGTCCCGCCGTACTCGGTGACCATCGAGTCCCAGGTGGGATGGATCCGGATCGAGGCCTTGGGCAGGTTGGCCTTCTTCGCCTCGCCGTCGAAGTAGATCTGCACGTAGGAGCTGTAGATGTCGTCCATCGTGTCGGCGACGAGCTGGACGACCTCCGGTTCGAGATTCGCGGCGAGCTTGTAGTGTCCGCTCTCCAGGTCGACGAGCTCGCGAACTGGATCGACGGAGTCCTCGCCGGCGGCATCGTCCAGGTCGACTTCCTTCTTCGCGGCGCGCATCTCGGCGAGCAGGGTCTCGACCCGCAGGCGCTCCTTGCCGCGCGCCAGGCCCTGGATGCCGAGGAGCGTCGACTCCGCGCGCGCGCTCTGCTCGCTGTCGACGAGCTTCTCCGCCGCACGCAGCAGGTCCTTGCACAGCGCGTCCTCGAGCGCAGTGCGGCGCGGGGCGAAACGATCCGCCTTGGCGAGCAGCATCTGCAGGCGCGAGGCATCGCGCTCGCGGCCGGCGCGGTCGTGGATGGTGATCGCCGTGGCGATCTGGTGGGCGGACTCGTCCGCGCGTCCCAGGTCGAGTAGCCAGCGTCCAGCGAGCTCGTGGGCCGGTGCGTCGCCGGAGGTCCGGGCGAGGTGCTCGTAGATCAGCTCGACGGCGCCGGCGAGATCGCCGCTCTCGGCGCGCCGCTTGGCTGCGTCGATCTCCGAGTCCCGCGTCCCGAGGACGAGCAGGAGCAGCAAGAGCACGATCTTCATGTTCGCCGCAAGAAAGCTAGCAGGGACCACGCCCGAGCCGAGCATGGTCCCCGCGCTGGATCCATCGGAGCGATAGGCTCACTCCGACCTCGCTGAGCTCACTCGGCTGCGACCTTCTGATCGATCGACCCCGACATGTCCATGCTCATGTCGAAGGTCATTTCCTGGCCCATGTTCACGGCCATTGCCATGTCCATCTGGAGCGTCACGTCGCCATTGATCTGCAAGGTCTGGACGTGGCCGCCACGCAGGTTCCACAGGAGCTCGCCGCCACCCTCGAAGGTGAACACGAGGTCGAAGCTGTCGACCGTGGCTTCCATGCCCTCCATCTGATCGCCCATCATGCTCTCGACCTTGTCCTTCAGGTCGTTCGCGCTCTCGATGTCGATCTTGATCTCGATCACTCCGCAGGACTGACCATCGATGTCGCGCATCCCCGTGTACTTGGCAGTGGCCGTGCCCTTGACGTTTTCCCCGAACATGTCGCGCATGTTGCTCATCAACTCGGGGTCACCGGGCCCACCCGCGCTCATGGACGGGTCGCCGCCCTGCATCTCGACGTCCATCTTGAGGTCGCCACCAGGCGAGAAGAGGTCGACCAGCGAGGTGAGCGGGATGTCCCACTCGTCGCCCTCGGAGACCTCATCGGTGGGCAGGAGCATCCGCAGGTCCATGTCCTCTTCGAGCGATTCGAGGAGCGCCTCGTCGCCCTCGGAGCCCTCTCCGAAGGCCTTGGTGTACTCCTCGGCTTCCTTGTCCCAGGTGAACGCGACGGTCTTGCCCTCGAGCTTGCTGGTGCCCGTGCCGGACATGTTCTGGTCCTGGCTCTGACCCATCACTTCCATGGAGACGTCGACCTTCATGTCCTGGCCGATTTCCTCGTAGCGGCGCTGGAGCTCGTCCGGTCGGCCTTCGCCGAGCTTCACGTACTGGTCGACGACCTTGACGGCCTGTTCCCAGCCCATGGTCATCTCCATCTGCATCGCATCGTTCTGCTGACCGTTCATGGTCATCTGCATGTCGTCGAGCTCGAACTTCCCCTCGAGGGTGAAGCTCTTGGTGATGGATGCGCCCTCGGCCGGGGCGAAATGGACCTTCTCCCTCGTCACGCCAGAGGCGAGCAAGAGGGGTGAGGCGAGCATGGCGAGTACGAGGTGATGTTGGTGCTTCATGATTCGATGGCGCGCTCGAGGCTTGGGCCGCTGATTGGCCGCTGTACGGGATAGGCCGAGGTCCGGCGCGGGGACCGAGTCTGGCCACCCGCCCCAGGGCATGACGGGGCTACGATCGTCATGAGGGCAGGATTCACAAGAGAGCTTGCCGAGAGGCAGGGCCCGAGGAGCTGGCGCCCCCCGCGCATCGTCTGCCGCAACCCTTGGCCAGCGAGGGAGTATACGGCTGGTCCCCCCGGGACAGTACCCCCGGGGGCTGTAAGCATTGGCCCCGGACGGACCCTGTAGCCCTGCTCTGGGCCTCCGACTATCCCGCCGTCGCCCTCGCGGCCCCGTCGAGCATCCCGAACAAATGACCCACAGGCGTGTGCTTCGTCGGGGCCGTCGGACGATGGCGCGCGGCGCCGATCCTCGAGGACCGGCGCCGCGCGATTCCGTTTCCTGGCCGGGCCCTGGCGGCTGCCCGGGTGGTCAGCCTGCCAGAGCGGGCTCGATCAGTCGCAGAAGGTGACGCGCATCCCGCTCGAGAGGCCGACACCCGTGCCGTCCCAGTGTTGCGGGTCGCGGTACCAGACCTGGAAGTAGCGCGTCGTGCCGATGTCGGTGACGTCGATCGGGTAGGACACCGACACGAATCCGCTGCCGTTCAGGAACACCAGTCCTTCGCGCACGATGCCGCCGCCCACGTACAGCGAGCCCCCGAAGAAGGGCACGTCCGCCTGCGCGGAACCGGAGAACAGCACGGCGGCCTGGTTGGGGACCAGCGTGTCCAGCTCGAAGGCGAAGTCGTTGATCGTGAATGAGCTCGATCCGCTCGCTTCGAGCTCGGGCTGCACGAGCTGACTGTTGAGCTTGCCCGCACCATAGTGGACCGGGAGCACGCAGTCGCCGATGTCGTAGCCTTCGATGTCGTCGACTCCCGCTTCCACGACGGAGGCGCCACCTGTATCGGCGGCCACGAAGCGCAGCTGCATCGTGGCAGTCGGAGTGATCACGTCGCTGATCTCGAGGTGATGGAGGAACCAGCCGCCCTTCGACTCGGGGGTGTTCGGACCGACGACTTCGACGTTGGTCCAGGTCGAGCCCGAGTTGTTCGAGATGTCGACCGTGAATACGTCCTGGTTGGGGTTGGATCCCTTGTCGTTCGAGAACCAGCGCCAGTACCGGATCTTCGGATCGCTCATGCCGGAAGCGTCGAAGAGCGGCGACTTCAGGGTCGTCTTGCCGCCGTCCACGTCGGCTTCGCCGATGCCGCCGCCAGGGCTGCCCTGTCCCGTGACCCAGCACTTGACGCCCGACGGCGGTGTGTGGTCATCCTCGGCCTGGGCCGCCGTCCCGCGGGGATCGAGGCGCGTCCAGGTCCCACCCGTGGCGCCATCTCCTGTATCGCCGACCGTCCAGCCTTCGGCGGTGCTCGGCTCGAAGCTCGTCAGCAGATACTGCGTGACTTGACCGATCCGGAAGCTCAGGAGGCCCTGGCCGGGCGCTCCTTCGGGATAGTTCACGATGTGGCCGCCGCTGTCCATGGCGAACAGGTAGTAGTCGATCTCGGCCGGCGCGGAGTGGCCCGGAATCGACGCGGTATAGCCGTTTCCACCGGTGGGCGTCATCGCGACGTTGACGAAGCTGCCCGCGTCGGACCGGTAGGAGAGCATCGCCGTCGTGATCGGCGGAGCGATGTTCGGCACGATCGTGGCGTTCACGACGTAGGGCCCGATCTCGTCGGCCGTGTCGGAGAGATCGGTCACGTTCGAGAACGCGATGAACACGAGATCGACTCCGGGGAAGCCCTGCGCTCGGAAGCCTGCATCGATGTCGGGGTAGTGCGGCGTGCCGTTCCCGATGTCGCCGTCGTTGTCGTCGAGGGTGAGCCACTGGGTCTCGATGATCGACTTGATCTGCGACTGGTTGTAGGCGTTCATCCAGCCGATGAAGATCGTGTTGGAGAGGAGGTCGCCTGCGCTGTCGCCCAGGGAGGTGTTGAGCCGATCGCGGATCTTCCAGGCGGCTCCCATCCACACCTCTCCGTCGGCGTGCACTTCTCCGTAGCAGCCACCGCAGCAATCGCCGCAGAACTGGCGCGTGTTGTTTCCGTTGCGGATGTGGCAGCTCGTGCCGCAGAACTCGATGCCGACGATCGGATCGTCGTAGGTGTACATCGCCCAGACGTCGGCGTTGCCCTCACCCATGCCGTCCCCGCCGTTGCCGGTGCCGTACCGGTCGTTCATCCAGTGGCCGTACTCGTGCGCGACGACGGTCGAGTAGGCCGTGTTCACGCAGCCGCCGCCGGCCGTGTAGAAGTTGATCGACCCGCCGTCGTAGTAGGCGTTGCAGGTCGAGCTGATGTTCACGTTCGAGAGCGCCAGGAAATCGGCGTGCGAGTCGGCCGGATTGGTGTCGCGGACGAAGTCGCGGACCGTGTTGACGCCGATGTATGCGTTCGCCGCCGCCGTCACCAGGGTGTCCGAGGCCGGATTCATCAGGATGGCGTTGCCCATGCCCGTGGAGGCGCTGACGTTCAGCGTGTACTCCGCTCCGGCGGAATTGAGCACGCGGTTGTACAGCCCGCGGTACTCGAAGGTGCAGCTCAGGGGCCCGCTCGAGCCCGCGAAGTTCCACACGCCGTTGCGGTCGGTGTAGGTCGTGGTCGCGCCGGCCGTGATGCGCGCGTACGGCAGCCGCAGGGCCACCTCGGGGTTGGTCGGTTTGTCGGGATGCGTGCCGGGGCTCGCCATGCTGTCGAGCGTTCCGCCGACGTCGAAGTGCACTCGATTCTGGGTATCGACGAGGCTTCCGTCGTGGGCTTCGATCCAGTAGGTCCATGCTTCGGGAGGCGTGCCGCCGTCCCAGCGCAGCTCCACCTGCCAGGACAGGTACGGCAGCCTTTGACCGACTCGATCCGCCTGCTTGACCACCAGTAGGGGGTCGCTGGACATGGTCGGCGTGAGACCGGTTCGCTCACCGAAGATCGCGACCGCGCGCTGCCAGGCTTCCTTGGCGCTGACCTGCGTGTGGGGACTGACGTCAGCGAGGAACGGCGAGGCGGTCGACTGGATCGAGAGCAGGCGCCCTTCCAGATCCATGAGCACGTTGACGGTGCCGTCGACCACGTCGAGCGCGCCGAACTTCTGGCGGAACCCGACGGTCATCTTGTCGGTGCCGTTGTGGGCCATGGCGAGGGGAAGGAACACCACGCTCGACTCGTCGTGCGCGAGGGTTCCTGCGTCGATCCCGTGCAAGCGTGCCGACTGGGCGAGGAATTCCCGCGCCAGGCTGATCCAGTGCGAATCCGTGCGCGGGCGGAACAGGGCAGGAGCGTTGCCGCCGTACACCATCTCGGCAAAACCGGTCTGGGGGTCGATCGCCGTTCGCCACGCTTGCCCGTGGGCGGCGCGCCAGGCGCCGAGCTCGGCGCTGGCATTGGGGATCTCGCGCTGAGGCGCTTCTCCCTGCTGCACAGCAATGAGGGGGGGTGCGAGGAAGGCCGCGAGGGCCATGCTGAAGAGCTGCTTCATCTGTCGTCCTGGGGGGTGCTAGAGATGGTTAGGCAGCCGCCCCCTGCAAGGCGGCTGCACGTGTGAGGAAGGAGTATGCACTTGCACGCTCGTCCGCCTGCGGCCGTGATCGGTGGGCACGGCCGTCCTCACTGCGGCAGACGAGAGTTCGAGTAGGAGCGATGACGCAAAGGCTATCCCGCGGGTTCCGTTGTGCGAACGATTCGAGCGTTCGATCGCTCTTGCCTTCGCGGTGCGGCCTGTCCGGGCCACTTTGGAGCGCGGCACGTCCGGACGGGTACCGGACGTGCCGCCTTGAAGAATGCCCTTCGGAATCCACCCCTCGGCTGGGCACCGGGCCGTGGGGCAGGAGAGCGTGGCGCTCGTCAGTGCCACATCGCGAAGACCAGCAGACCGATCACAAGTGTGAACAGGAAGGCTGTCGTCGTGGTGGGTACCGAGCCGCGAGTGCTCACGCGGGATTGGAGAGACATGGAAGGAATCCCAGGGATGAAGATCACGGGAGAGAACCGGAGGGATGCTCTTTCTAGGATTACCACGCTCCCGAGCTTGCGGGGAGGAAAAGTGGCATCTCCTCCCTCTCCCCGGCGCCCGAGCGTCGGGCCGGCAGGCGCCCATCGACTGGCTCTCGCTCCCGGATTAACTTTCCCACCACCATGAGCTCCGACCCTGCCCGCGCCCAAGGATCTGGCAGGCCCGATGCGGGCCATGTGCGGGCCTTCACCAAGATCGTCGCCACCATCGGTCCGGCGTCGGAGGACCGGCTGGTCGAGCTGATTCGCGCGGGCATGAGCGTGGCGCGCATCAACTTCAGCCACGGCACCCTCGAGGACCACACCCGGCGCATCTCCAAGATTCGCGCAGCCGCGCAAGCAGAGATGTGCGTGGTCGGGATCCTGGCCGACCTGCCCGGGCCGAAGATGCGCTGTTCCAGCTTCCCGGGCGGAATGCTCGCGCTCGAGCGGGGGATGCAGGTGCGGGTGCGCTCCGGCGTCGGAGTTGCTGCTGCGGGCGAAGTCTGGCTGGAGGTCGAGAACCTGATCCAGGCGGTCCGGCCCGGCCACCGCATCGTGCTCGCCGATGGGCAAGTCGAGCTCGTGGCCGAAGAGGTCACCAGTACCGCCGTGGAGACCCGCGTGCAGCGCGGCGGCGTGGTCGCCAATCGCAAGGGTGTGCACCTCCCGGATTCGAACGTGCCCTACGAGCTGCCCACGCAGGAGGATCGCGCTCTGATCGCCTTCGCCCGCGAGCAGGCCGTGGACATGCTCGGGATCAGCTTCGTCGGCCGTGCGTCCGAGGTCCGTGCGATCCGCGAGATGGCCCCCGATGCGCTCCTGGTTGCCAAGATCGAGCGTTACGCCGCGCTCGAGAACCTGGCGGAGCTCCTGGCGGCCTCCGATGGAATCATGGTCGCGCGCGGGGATCTCGGCGTGGAACTCGACCTCGAGGAGCTCCCCTTGACGCAGAAATCGCTGCTGAGCGACGCGCTGCGGGCCGGCCGCTTCACGATCACGGCCACGGAAATGCTCGAGTCGATGACCGCCTCCTCTCGACCCACGCGAGCCGAGGTCAGCGATGTCGCCAATGCCGTACTGGACGGGACGGACGCGGTGATGCTCTCCGCCGAGACGGCCGTCGGGGAGTATCCCGTGGAGGCCGTGGCGGCCATGAGTCGCATCGCCCGCGTGATCGAGACCAGCCAGCGCTACCACGACCTGCCGCGCATGGCCTTCCGGGCCAGCGATGCGAACTTCTCCAACGCCGTCGCGATGGCCGCGGCCCAGGTCGCTCAGGCGATCGACATCCAGCGCATCGTTTGCTTCACGGAGACCGGCAACACGGTCCGCCAGCTCTCGCGCTACCGTCCGCAAGCCGAGATCGTCGGCCCTGAGCCCGCACCCGAAGCACCCTGCGCCAGCTCTCGGTGATCGCCAACGTCCATCCGATCCTGTTCAGCCGCGAGCCGAACCTCGAGGACATGCTCGGTCGCCGCGGCCGAGATGCTGGTCGAGCGCGGTCTGGCGACGTACGGGGACGAGATCGTGTTCGTGGCCGGGCGTCCCCCCGGGGGTGGCGCGCAGCACCAACGTCCTGAAGCTGCACCGGATCGGTGAGAAGGTGAAGTTGCACTGAGCTGCTTCGCGAGGGCTTCCCACCGACGCCGCCGACGCGCGTAAGTCTCGACGGGATCCCGTCCTAGCGTGCGCGGCACCATCGAGTGCGTTGACGAGGGGGAAGGCAACTCGAACAGTAGGCGCTCGGCTCGCGCATGCTCGATCGCTTCCCCTTCGTCCGACTGGCCGGCCTGAAGAAGTTCGCCCGCGGCGAGGGGGGGCTCGTCTCGGAAACCGCCGCCACCGCCCGGGTCGTCTGCATCGCCAGCGGGAAGGGGGGCACCGGCAAGAGCGTCCTGGCCACGAACCTCGCCGTCCTGCGCTCCAGGCGGGGCGAGCGCGTGCTCCTGATCGATTTCGACGCTGGCCTCGCCAATGCCCACCTGCTGCTCGGCCTGGCGCCGAAGTACGACCTCGGCCATGTCCTGGAAGGGAGAATCGAAGCGCAGGACGCCCTTGTCGATGGGCCTCACGGCATGCAGCTCCTCTCCGGCGGCGTCGGCCGCCAGACCCTCGTGAACCCCACCCGGCGGGAGCTCGACCGGCTCTTCAAGGCCCTGCAGCCGCTCGAAAAGCGCTTCGATCTCCTGGTCATCGACCACGGGGCCGGTCTCTCCTACGGCACCGTCGCGCACCTCGCGGCCACCAGTACGCTGCTCCTGGTCACCAATCATGAGGTGACCGCGCTCTCCGACGCCTACGCGATGTACAAGCGCGCCACGTCCCTCAATCCCCACGTGCGCGCCGGAATCGTGATGAACCGCACGCCGGACGAGCTCGTCGCCCGTGCCGGCTGGGAGCGCTTCCGCTCGGCAGCCCAGCGCTTCCTCGGCCATGCCCCCGAGTTCGTCGCCTGGGTCCCCGCCGATCCCGCGGTTGGGCACAGCGTGCAGCTTCGCATTCCCGTCTCGCTTTCGGCTCCGGAGAGCCCGGCAGCCCGGGCGATCCAGGAAGTGGCGTCGTGGGGGCCCATTGACCACGCGCGCACGGCGAGTGCATTCTACGAGAAGGCGCGCCGGGCTCTGCGCAGCTGAGGGGCTGCTTCCTGCTCGTCGAGGTTTCCTCGTAGAGTCCAGAGCCGGCTGCGCGTGCTTCCCCACCGACCGCTCCCGCGAGCGGTCCGCGTAGCGAGCCGGTCCATGCACGTTCTCTCATTCGTGAACCAGAAGGGTGGCTGTGGGAAGACCACGGTCGCCGTGCATCTCTCCGGGGCCCTGGCCGCGCGCGGCGAGCGCGTACTCCTGGTCGATCTCGATCCGCAAGCACACGCCACCCTGGGGCTCGGGTGCGCGCCGTCGGAATCGCAGGCGCTGGGGGCGGTGCTCTCGGGCCGCGTTCCCGTCGAGGACGCCATCCATGCCGCACCCGGAGGCATTCATCTCTTGCCCGCGACGGCGCGCTTGACCGATTTCGAGGAGCGCGCCGAGCGCGGCATCCGGCCCGAGCGCGTGCTACGGGACGTGCTCGCCGGTCTCGAGACGCGCTACGACTGGGTGCTGCTGGACTGTCCGCCCCGCATCGACGGTCTCCTGTGCGCGAACGCGCTGTGCGCCTCGACGACCGCCGTACTGGTGGTCGAGACCGGAGCATTCGCGCTCCAGGGAGCTCTGAAAGCCGAGCCGCTCCTCGAAGAGGCCCGCAGCGCGCGCGGCTACGAATTCCGGATCCTCGTGCTCGCGACGATGTTCGACCGCCGGCTGCGCATCGCGCGCGAGCTCCTGGTCGCGCTGCAAGCCCGCTTCGGTCCACGCCTCCTCGACAGCGTCATCCGCACCAGCGTGCGCTTGCGCGAGGCACCCGCCCACGCCTTGCCGGTGCAGGTCCTCGATCCCACCTCGCGCAGCACGGCTGATTTCGCGGCTCTCGCCGAGGAGCTCACCCAGCATCAGGCCACCCCGCCGGCGCACGCGAACGGCCCACGTTCGAGACCCGGACGCACTCCCGTTCGGCCGGCCTGAAGCTTCTGGCAGCACGTCGTGGGATCCGGTACACATCGAACGGGGAGGTGATCCATGGACGGTCTCGCACTCCTTTGCACTCTTCACGCCAACGGGCCCGCGACTCTCAAGCGCCTGCGCAGCGCGGGATGCGCCGATCTCGAGGCATTCCTCGCGCGGCCAGCGGAAGAACTGGCGCGCTTGCTGGACGTCACGCCCGCGCATGCCCGGCGCCTGCATCGGGAGGCGGGCCTCTTGCGCGAGCGCGTGGCCAACGGGCTCCTGCAAGACGAGGAGAGCATCCCCACCGCGACGGCGGCAGCAGCGGCGGAGGAGGACCGGGAGAGTCAGGACGCGAGCGGACTCTCCACCGTCGATCGAGCGATCCTCGGTCGCGTGCTCGAGACCTGGCGAGCGCGGGACGCCGTGGAGAGCGGGGCTGTCCCGACCGAAGCTGCTGCGGAGGAAAGCGCAGTCGTCCCGGCACACGGGAGGGGAATCCAGCCCGACGTCGTGACTGGCCTCAGCGCCGAGATCGTCGGTCGCCTCGCGGCTCTCGGGATCGACACCCTCCCGGATCTCGCGAGCGCAGAATCGATCGCACTCGCGCGCGAGCTCGCGATCCCGTTCAGCGAGCTGCGACGCTTGCAGTTCCTCGCGGCGCGAGCGCTCGATTCGGGAGCGCAGCCGTCGAAACCCTTCCCTCCGGTACCGGCAGCGCCGCCACGACCTGATCATCCTTCCGAGCCGGTTCCCGACGATCTTCCGTTCGGAGCCGGGGTCGACGCATCCGGGGCGAAGATTCCGGTTCGAGCCTCGCACGAGAGCGAGCACACGGAATCCCACCGCACCTTCGAGATCCCCCGACGAGTGCGGGAGTCGGTCGTCGAACCGGAATCGAGCGGCGGACCGTTCGTCTGAGTCTCCGGCGCGAAGTTCGGGCGCACAGGCACCGTTCCGGACGTCATTCGCCTGGCCTATACTCTGACGCCCGAAACGCGCGGCGGCTTGCCGTTGCTCACCGGTAGCCGCCAATCAAGGAAACTCTCTTGCGTCCCACCATCGTGCCTCCGCCTCTCCGAGGCCTGATTCCCGGTCTCGCGCACTGTCCGGTCGACGATCCGATCTTCGCACTGGATGCCGAGGCGAAGCGGCGCGCGGCGGCGGGGGATTCGGTGATCAATGCGACGCTCGGCACGCTCATGGAGGACGACGGCTCGCTCGCGATCCTTCCCTCGGTGTGCGAGGCGTACGCGCGCGTGGATCGAGCGGACGCCAGCACGTACGCGCCGCTCGCCGGCACCGCGGCCTTCCGCCAGGCCGTGATCGAGGACGTGTTCGCGGGCTCACCGCTGCGGGAGTCGGCGCTCGCGGTGGCGACAGCGGGCGGGACGGGGGCGATCCATTGCGCGATCTCGGCCTTCCTCGAACCCGAGCAGGCGGTCTACACCACGAGCTGGCACTGGGGACCGTACGAGACCCTGGCGCGGCATGCGGGGCGCAAGCTCGTGACCTTCCCGATGTTCGACCCGCGGGGCAGCTTCGACCTCGCCGCCTTCGAAGCGGGTCTTGCCAAGCTCGCGAGCGAACAGGGGCGGGCCCTGATCCTGCTGAACTTTCCCTGCCACAACCCGACCGGCTACTCGCTCGATGCCGGGGAATGGGATGCTCTCGCCGGCATGCTGCGCAAGGCGGGCGAGCTCGTGCCCACCACTCTGTGCGTCGATCTCGCCTACGCGCGCTACGCCAAGCCTGCGGCACCGGAGTGGCTGCGGCACCTCTTGCCCGCGACGGACACCTGCACGCTCCTGGTCGCCTGGAGCGCCTCCAAAGCATTCGCCCAGTACGGGGCTCGCATCGGTGCACTGCTGGCCGTCGCTCCCGACGCCGAGGAGCGCACGCGCATCCAGGGTGCGCTGACCTGGGTCTGCCGGGGGACGTGGTCGAACTGCAACCACATGGGGATGCTCGCGATCACCGACCTCCTGGTCGATCCCGACCTCGCCCCGCGGGTCGAGCGCGAGCGGGGCCGGCTCAAGAGCCTGCTCGCCGAGCGCGTCGCGACCTTCAATCGCGAGGCGGCTCGCGTGGGCTTGAAGATCCCCCGCTACGAGGGCGGCTTCTTCGTGCTCGTGTTCACACCCGACGGGAAAGCCACCGCGGAGATCGCGCGCTCGCGCGGCGTGTACGTGGTGCCCGCGAAGGGTGCGGTCCGGGTGGCGATCTCCTCGACGCCCGCCCGCGAGATGAAGCGGCTCGCCGAAGCGCTCGCCGAGGGCGTGGCGCGCTCGCACTGAGCCGCGGCCCCACCCCGTGAGAGGCCTCCGAGGGGAGCGCGGGAGGGAGTTTTGCTCGGCGTCCTGGCCCCGCGGGTGCTATCCTGCTCCGCCCGGTCGACCCGAGATAGGCGCGCACAAAGGAGAATCACGAGAGCGATGACCTACATCGTTGCCGAGCCGTGCATCAAGTGTAAGTACACGGACTGCGTGGATGTCTGCCCCGTGGACTGCTTCTACGAGGGCGAAAACTTCCTGGTGATCAACCCCGACGAGTGCATCGACTGCGGTGCATGCGTGCCCGAGTGTCCGACGGAAGCGATCTTCGAGGAGACCGAGCTTCCCGAGAAGTGGGCCGAGTACGTCGAGATCAACGCGCGGCTCTCCGCGGGCTGGCCTGTGATCACCGCAAAGAAGGACGCTCTACCGGACGCCGACGAGTGGAAGGAAGTCGAAGCCAAGCGCGAGCACCTCTCCGAGAAGCCGCCGGGGTGATGGAGCCTCAGCGGTACTGAGCCGCGATCTCGCGCCAGTAGGCCGTCTCGTCCGGCTTCTCCCAGGCTTCGTAGAGCTCTGCGATCCAGTCCGCCGCGAGCTCCTTGGTTCGAGGCCAGAGCTCCTCGTCGGCCGAGATGCTCTGCCATCCGTCGAGCATCAGCGGCTCGGCCTCCTCGAACCGCCCCGCGCCCGCGATCGCCGCGCCGAGCTGGACCTTCGAATAGCTGACCGTGGCGTGCCATGCTCCCAGGGTCTTCGTGTACAGCTCGAGGCTCGCGCGCGCGAACGCCTCGGCCTCGCTCCACTTCTCTCGCTGGAGTAGCGTCAGGATCAGTTCGTCGCGGATCTCGAGCATCGCCGGGCTTGTTTCGCTGCCGAGCGTAGCGCGGATTCGCATGGCCTCCCGGAGCAGGGATTCCGCTTCGTCCAGCCCGCCGGTCCGGCGCAGGAGCCGCGCCAGGTGGACCATGGGGACAGTCAAGTCGGGATGATCCGCGCCCAGACTCGCGTGCCACAGCTCGATCGCCCGGCGCAGCAGCGGCTCGGCTTCGGCGAGATCGCCTCGGTCCAGGCGCATCGAACCCAGGCGGCGCAGGCTGTCGGCGACGGGAGAGCTCGTGTCGCCATAGAGCTCGCGCCTCATCTCGAGAGCTTCCTCCGAGAGCGCCAGAGCTTCGTCCCATTTGCCTTCCTGCAGGGCCAGCGCCGCGACGGTGGTCAAGGAGGTCGCGGTGTCACGGTGGGTTCCCAGGAGTCGGCGGCGGATCGCGAGTGCCTCGCGAGCCATCGGCTCTCCTTTCTGCGGCTCGGTGGTCATCAGGAACGAGCTGGCTAGCAAGTCGAGGAGGTCTGCGACGCTGGTGTGCTCCCCGCCGTAGGCCTCGCGGTAGATCTCGAGCGCGTTGCGAAAGTCCATTCGAGCTTCCCCGTGAAACCGAAGACTCTCGAGCACGCGACCGCGCTGCTTGAGCGCCGCCGCGAGTGCGAGCTTCCGGGCCGGATCGCCCTCGAGGATGTCGACTGCCCGATCGAGGAGGCCTTTCGCTCCCTCGGCATCGCGACGGTCCACATAGTGGAACGCGAGACTGGAGAGTGCTGCCGCAACCTCTGCGCTCCTCGCACCGAAGACGGACTCGCGGATCTCGATCGCGCGACGGTCCATCCTCTCGGCCTCTTCAGGCCGACGCTGGTTGTAGCGCACGTTCGCAAGGAGCAAGAGGTCGGCGGCCACGGGCCCGCTCACCTCGCCCAGGGTCTGCTCGTGGAACCGGAGCGCGCGCTCGGTCAGGCCGGCCGCTTCGTCCCAGGTGCCGCGGAACGAGAGCACGAGGGCCAGATCATGGCAGATCTGCGCGACTTCCTCGGGTGGCACGGGATCGAGCGCTTCCGCACCGCCGAGCGCGGCGCGCAGGTGTGCCTCGCCACGCTCGAGCTCGCTGATCGAGGCATAGGTCTTGCCGAGCACTCGTCGGACCGCGACCTCGATCTCGGGCTGTCCGGCGAGCGAACCCTGGTCCACCCTCTCCGAAGCGCGGTCGAGGATGTCCCGGACCTTGATGTCACGATCGAGGGAGATGCGCGGATCGGCGGCCGCGAGCATCTCCTCCAGGAAGCCGCGAATCGCCTTGGACTTGGCACTCTCGACGCGAGCCTCGCCTTCGCGCTGCTCGGCGAGCGTGCGGGCTTCCTTCGCGAGCTCGAGCTGCGTGCGAGCGTCCGCCTCGGCGTGCATCGCGCGAAGGGCCTGGAACGTGCTCATCGTGGTCCCGACTGCGAGCGCGACGAACACCGCGGCGAGGCCGCCGACCAGCGCCCTGTGGCGCCGTGAGAACTTGCGGAACTGGTACAGCGCGCTCGGGCGCCGCGCGACGATCGGCTCGTCGCGCAGGTAGCGCTCGACGTCGGAGCCGAGCGCGTGCGCGGAGTCGTAGCGGCGCTCCCGCTCCTTCTCCAGCGCCTTGGCGACGATCGTTTCGACGTCGCCCCGGTACTCGCGATGCAGGGTAGACAGGCGAGTCGGCTCGACCTCGCGGATCACCCGGATCGCATCGCCGAGGAAGCTCGGGATCTCGTAGGGCATGCGGCCGCTCAGGAGCTCGTACAGGATCACCCCGAGGGAGTAGACGTCGCTGCGTGCATCGAGCGCTGCCGGGTCGGCCGCAACCTGCTCGGGACTCATGTACGGCAGGGTGCCGAGCAACTGCCCCATGTCGGTGCGCATGGTCACGGTCTGCACGTCCGAATCCGTCAGCCGCGCCACCCCGAAGTCGAGGATCTTCGGGCTGCCGTCCTCCGTGACGAGGATGTTGGCGGGCTTGAGGTCGCGATGGATCACACCCTGCTCGTGGGCGTGCTGCATGGCCTCGCAGATCCGGCCGAAGAGCAGGAGGCGCGCGCGCAGGTCGAGCGAGTGCTGGCGAACGAACTCGTTCAGCTCGATGCCTCGGACGAGCTCCATCGCGAAGTACGGCTGCGGCCCCGAGGCGGTCGGCGCAGCTCCCGCCTCGAAGACCTGCGCGATCCCGGGATGGTGCAGCCGGCCGAGCACGAGGGCCTCGTGCTCGAAGCGCCGCAGCATCTCCTCGTCCGCCAGGTGCGTGCGGATCAGCTTGAGCGCGACGATCCGGCGCGGATTGTCCTGCTCCGCCTCGTACACGCGGCCCATGCCGCCCTCGCCGATCTTGCGCAGGATGCGGTAGCTGCCGATCCGGGAGAGTTCGTTGTTCTCGATGGCGCCGCCGTCCGCGCCGATTCTACGGGCCGCGCGGTCGTCCAGCGAACGCGCGGAGCGATACCCTGGACCGCATGAGCGGCCTCTCCGCGATCCTCTGTTGCATGGTTCTCGGCCAGGAGCCCGTCGATCGACCCGCTCGCGAGGTCGGTTGCGCGCGCGTCGACGTGACGCCCACCGAGTCGATCCGCCTGTCGGGTTATGCCGCGCGTGGAAGCCCCACGGCGACCATCGCGGCGCGGCTGCACGCGCGCGCCATGGCGATCTCGGACGGAAGGAGCGGCGATCCGGCGCTCGTGATCGCGGTCGACTCGATCGGAATCCCCGGGCACGTGCGCGAGGAGCTCGCTGTTCGACTGGCGGAGCGCGCGGGAATCGATCCGGCGCGCCTCACGCTGCTCTCGACGCACTCGCACACCGCGCCTCAGCTCACCGGTCAGCTCGAGAACATCTTCGGCATGCCGATCGCGGCGGAAGAAGCGGCCGTGATCGAGCGGTACACGCGCGAGCTCGTCGATCGGCTGGAGGAGGCGGCACTCGCGGCGCTCGCGGCTCGCACGCCCGCGCATCTGTCGTTCGCGCGCGGGAGCGCCGGTTTCGCGGCCAACCGGCGCACGAGCGGGGGACCGGTCGACCGGTCCGTTCCGCTTCTCGTGGCCCGGAACGTGCAAGGTGAGCTCCTCGGAGTGCTCGCGAGCTACGCCTGCCACTGTACGACGCTCGGAGCGGAGACGAACGAGGTCTGTGGCGATTGGGCGGGCTTCGCGGCGGGGGAGGTCGAGGCCGCGCATCCCGGGGCAGTCGCGCTCATCGGCATCGGCTGCGGAGCGGACGCGAACCCCGAGCCGCGCGCCGGCATGGAGCTCTCTCGCGCGCACGGCCACGAGCTCGCGCGCGAGATCGAGCGTCTGCTCGGCGCGCCGCAGCGCGCCATCGTGGGCACGCTCGGGACGCGCGTGGAGGTCATCGATCTCGCATGGGATGCCCTGCCGTCACGCGCCGAATGGGAGGCGCGGGCCCAGCAAGCGAACGCCATCGGCCACAACGCGCGTTTGCAGCTCGCGCGTCTCGAGCGTGGCGAGGACATCGGGCGAGCGCTCGCCTATCCCGTCGGCGTCTGGCACTTCGGTGACGATCTCGCGCTGGTGTTCCTCGCCGGCGAGGTGGTGGTGGATTACTCGATCCGTCTCGCGCGCGAGCTGGATGGCGAGCGCGCCTGGGTGTTCGGCTACGCGAACGACCTCTGCTGTTACATCCCCTCGCGACGCATCCTCGCCGAAGGCGGCTACGAGGCCGAGGGGGCGATGACCTACTACGCTCGTCCCGGGCGTCTCGCCCCGGAAGTCGAGGATCGCATCGTCAGCAAGGTGCGCGAGCTCTTGCCCGAGACCTTCCTCGGGAAAGGCGAGCGCCCGCGGCCGCTCTCGCCGGAGGAGGCGCGCGCACACTTCGTGCTCGCCGATCCCACGCTCGACGTCGAGCTCGTTGCCGCCGAACCCGCCATCCTCGACCCGGTAGCGATCGACTTCGACCTCGCCGGTCGCGTGTGGGTGGCGGAGATGCGCGACTACCCGTCGGGGATGGATGGCGCGCTGAAGCCCGGGGGCGTGATCCGCTGTCTGGAGGACGAGGACCAGGACGGCTTCTACGAGACCTCGACGATCTTCCTGAACGATGTGCCCTTCCCGACCGGTGTGGCCGTGTACAGGGACGGCCTACTCGTCGCCGCGGCGCCGGATCTGCTCTTCGCCCGCGACACCGACGGCGACCGCGTGGCCGACGAGGTGAAAACGCTCTTCACGGGCTTTCCCACGCACAACGAGCAAGCGCGCCTGAACAGTCTGCAGCTCGGCCTCGATGGCTGGTGGTACGCTGCGAGCGGTCTCTTCGGCGGCCCGATCTTGCGCGCCGACGGCTCGGTCGCCTGCGACACGAGCGGCCGCGACTTCCGGTTCCGTCCCGATACGCTCGAGCTCGAGCCCGTCGCCGGCCTCTCCCAGCACGGCCGCATCCGCGACGACTTCGGCGAGTGGTTCGGCTGCGACAGCGGCACGCTCGCCTGGCACTTCCCGCTGCGCGAGGAGGTGCTGGCGCGCAATCCCTACGTGCTCCCCCCTTCGCCACGCGTGTCGATCGCCACCGAGCCCGACGCCACGCGCGTCTTTCCCGTCGCCACCTTCGTCGAGCGCTTCAACGAGCCCGAATCCGTCGGCCGTCTCACCGCCGGTTGTGGCAACACCTTCTACCGCGACGTGGCCCTCGGCGAGGAGTACGCCGGCGACATGTTCGTGTGCGAGCCCGCGTACAACCTGGTGACGCGTCTCGAGCTCGAGCACACCGGCACCACCTTCACCGCCAGGCGCGCCCCGCGCGAGCGCGACCGCGAGTTTCTCGCCTCGAGCGACCCCTGGTTCCGGCCCGTGCAGGCGATCACCGCGCCCGACGGCTCGCTCTGGATCCTCGACATGTACCGCCGCGTGATCGAGCACCCGCGCTGGATCCCGCCCGATCGCCTGGCCGAGCTCGATGTGCGCGCGGGCGAGGACAAGGGGCGCATCTGGCGCGTGGTGCGGCGCGGGGAGGGAAAGGCACTGCCGCGACTCGATTCGCTTCCACCCGCCTATCTCGCTCGCAGGCTCGACACGACGAACGGGGTCCTCCGCGATCACGTCTTCGAGCGCCTGCTCGCGATGGACGATTGCCGTGAATGGGAAGCGGTGCGAGACGTCCTCGAGCGCGGAACCTCGGAGGCAGCTCGCGTTTCTGCCTTCGCGGCGCTCGAGGAGCTGGGTGGACTCCGGTGGAGAGACATCCACCTCGCTCTCACGACGACATTGCCGCGCCTGCGTCGTGCAGGAGTCGAGATGGCGAGCCGTCCGGAATACTTGTTCATGGAAGGCGACCAGCTCGCGCCGCTCATCGAGGATGCCGATGCGGGTGTGCGTCTCGAGGTCGCTTCCAACCTCGGCCTGCGCAAGGATCGCGCGAGTGACGAAGCGCTTGCGAAGCTCCTCCTGATGGAGCCCGCGGACCCGTACATCGAAGCGGCATGCCTCGCCGGCGCGCCGCTCCATCTGGAGGCGCTGTGTGCAGCGGCCTTGCGTGCTCCGCAGGCTTCGGAGTCCATCCTCCGTTCGCTTGCGAGCACGGCTGCGGGTATGCGCGACGCGGCGCCAGTGATCGCATGGCTGGAGAGCCTCCTGACCGACGAGGCGGGAGTGCTCGAACGCCGAATTCATTCGGCGGCTTCGCTCTTCGCGGCCTTGGAGGCCTCGGGCTGGGACTGGAGGAGCGAGAGCACGATCGAGAAAGCCGTCTTCGATCTCGGTCCCTTCTTCGCCCGGGCGCTCGCTGTTGCGCGGGATCCGGACGCGTCGGTGATCTCTCGCTGTGAAGCACTCGAGGTCTTCGCTTTCGACGGCACCTCATCCGAGTTCCTGGGGAGATTCGTCACGCCGGATGCACCACCCGAGCTCGCCGCAGTAGCCGTCGATCTGATCCAGCGGGGAGACGAGGAAGCTGGCAAGTACGTGCTGATGGATCTCGTACGGAAGGTCGGACCGTCGCTGCGCAGCCGCATCGTGAGCGCCATGCTCTCCAGAGAGAGCTGGACCATCGAGGCCCTCGAGAACGCGGATCCCGTGATCGCCGCGGCATTCGACCTGTCGCAGCGCCAACGCTTGCACTCGCATCAGTCGGAGGCAGTACGAGCCCTTGCCGAGAAGGCATTCGGCGAGCGTCCTTCCCCTTCCCGCGCTTTGCAGGCCACGCTCTTGCTGCGGAAGCTTCACGGAACGGGCGACGCTGCGCTCGGCAAGGAGGTTTTCGCGCAGCAGTGCGCGAAGTGTCATCGCCTCGACGGTGTCGGCACTGCAGTCGGCCCCGACCTTGCGGCGCTGACGGATCGATCGGACGAAGCTCTTCTACAAGCGATCCTCGATCCCAACCGAGCCGTGCTGGATGCTTACCTCGTCCACGTGCTGGAGATCTACGGCGGCGAGCAGTACGAAGGAATCGTCAGCGAGGAAACGGCAACCGGGCTCGTGCTGATCGGCAGCGACGGTGTGCCGCGCCGCATCCTGCGCGCCGAGATCGCGAGCATCCGCCCCACGCGCACCTCGCTCATGCCCGACGGCTTCGAGCTCCTGATCGGAGACGCCGACTTCGCGAATCTGCTCGCTTTCCTGCGCCTGCCGCGGGAGGCCCGCAAGGTCATGGCCGGCAACGAGCCTCTCCGCATCGCTCCTGCGAACGACGGCACGCTCCTGCTCGAGGCGCGGACCGCCGAGGTCTACGGCCAGGGCCTCGTCTTCGAGGCGCCTTTCCAGAACCTCGGCTACTGGCACGGCCCGCTCGATCGCGCCGAGTGGGTAGTCGAGGTCCCGGAGAGCGGCGACTACGACGTCCGGATCGAGTGGGCATGCGCGCCCGACGCCGCCGGCAATCCGTGGGTGCTCGAGGTGGCAGGTCAGCGGCTCGAAGGCATCGTCCCGAGCACCGGCGGCTGGGATCGCTACGAAACGGCGCAGCTCGGTACGTTGCATTTCGAGACGGGTGAGCGCCGGGTGATCCTGCGGCCAGGACGCGAACCCGAGTGGGCGTTGATGGATCTGCGGTCGGTCACGCTCGTCCGGAGATGAACGGCTTGGTGCACCACGCATCCGCTCTGGTTCGGAGTACCGCCTTCAGGCGGTCTGGTCTGACGACCGCCTTCAGGCGGTCTTCTCTTGCAGAGCCAGTCCCGCCTGAAGGCGGGACGAGAAACCGGACCGCCTGAAGGCGGTACTCCAAACCAGAGCCAGACATGACTACGCGCACTGACGAGATCGCCGACGGCATCCATCGCCTCTCCACCTTCGTCCCGGAGATCGGGCCGGATGGATTCACGTTCAACCAGTTCCTCGTTCGCGCCGAGGAGCCGCTGCTCTTCCACACGGGTCCGCGGGGGATGTTCGAATCCATCTCGCGGGCCGTGGCGCGAATCGTTCCGATCGAGAGCTTGCGCTGGATCACCTTCGGTCACGTCGAGTCGGACGAGTGCGGCTCGATGAACCAGTGGCTCGCCGCTTGCCCCAAGGCGCAGGTGGCGCACGGGGAAGTGGGGGTCATGGTGTCGCTCAATGATCTCGCCGATCGGCCTCCGCGCGCGCTGCGGGACGGTGAGGTCCTCGATCTCGGCGGCAAGCGCGTGCAACACATCGACACGCCGCACGTGCCGCATGGCTGGGAGGCGCGCGTGCTGTACGAGGAGACGACGAAGACGCTCCTGTGCGGGGACCTCTTCACGCACACGGGCGAGGCGCCGCCGCTCGTGCGGAGCGACTTGATCGGACCTGCGAAGGCGGCGGAGGAGCTCTTTCGGGCGAGCTGCTACACGCCGGGCTCCGGACCCACGATCCGGAAACTGGCGGCCCTCCGTCCGTCGACCCTGGCGCTCATGCACGGCTCCTCTTTCTCCGGAGACGGCGGTCGGGCGCTCGAGGATCTGGCCGCGCTCTACGATGGCTGGCTCGGCGGGAGCTGAGGCCTGGATGGCGCCCCCTTCTCGCGAGCGGCTATCGTTTCGCGCTCGCGTCGCCGTCGAACTCGCGGCGTGAGGATGCTTGCTCGCGACCGACGCGGCCGAGCGTGATCTCGGCTCGCGCGAAGCTCTCCGGCCGCACGGGGGAACCTGCATGGCCGCGCAGCATCGCGATCTGACCCACGTGCGTCAGCGCGTCCGCGATCGGACCCTGGAAGATCTGCGCGGCCGGATGGCCGAGCGGCGCGCCGGAGTCGAGGTGTGCGTCCAGCTTGGCGAGACCCCAGAAGAAGCGTTCGACGTCCGCATTCCATTCGCCGACGCTGCTGGCCTTCCAGGTCCACTGTCCCCCTGCGAGGGAGACCGCCCACTCGAGCAAATCCCCCAGGTGGCCGACGATCTCGAGGGGGGTGCGTGACTCCTGGCCGATGCGATGGCCCGCGAAGTCGGGCGGCGGGTCTCGCAACACTTTCTCGGCGCGGTAGGCGAGGGTGGCCAGCGTGTGTCGCAGGAACCTGGCGTCGTGATCCGCGGCGTCGGGCTGCGCATTCTCCATGCGTCCAAAGATAGCGCGTCCGGGAGGATCCAGTGCCGTGCCGAGCCTCATCCGCGCGCAGTCGCTGGCCGAGCCGGTTTCTCCAGGGCGGCGATCCGGTCGATCGGCGCGAGAACCAGCATCCGGTCTCCGGGCCGGAGCACGATGTCGTGGGGGGGATTGACGAGGGTCTGCTCGCCGCTGCGGTAGAGCACGATGTTCACGCCATGCTCGCTCTGCACGGTACCGACGTCGTGGCCGTCGATCGGCCCACCCGGGAGGACCCCCACGTCGGCGATGTGCAGCGTCGCGCTGCCGTCGAGGCTGAAGGAGGCGAGCACCTTGCGCCCCGTCGCGGCGGCGATGAAGGCGGGCGCGGAGGTCGCCGCGATCGAGATCGCCGGCATCTTGAATGCGCTCGCGAACTTCTCGGCCAGGGTCTCGTCGAAGAGCCGCAGCACCACGTGGACGTCCGGGTGGATCTCCCGCGCGGTCAGCGCGCCGTCGAGATTGGCGAGGTCGTCGTCCGTCACGAGGATGAGGCTCTGCGCTCGCGCGACGCCGGCGAGCTCGAGCGTCTTTCGCTGCCGGCAGTTGCCATGGATCATCGGCACGCCGAGGTCGATGACTTCGCTGATCAAGGTTCCTTCGGTCAACAGATCGATGCCCACCACCGCCTCGCCGAGCTGGAGCAGGTCCTTGATGATCCGCGCGCCGACTTTTCCCGCACCGGCGACGATGAAGTGATTGCGATGCACGGACGCGTTCATGATGTGCCACTCCTGGAGCTTTTCCTTGCGCGCGAACACGAGGTACCCGAGCCGCACGAAGGAATCCGCCACAGCCCCCAGGCCAATGATCGGCATCAGAAACCACAGCGGCTGCAAATACCACTCTCTCGGGAACTCGATGGTGGTCTCCATGAAAATCAGCGTGAAGACACCGTAGGCGGACTCGAAGTACCCGAGCTGGTGCGCGTGATAGCAGCGCCAGATCAGGAGTCCGCCGCCGAAGACGAGGCCCCAGAACACGATCAGCGCCGCGCGAAACTCCCGCAGGAGGTAGCGCGCGAAGCGCCAGTAGCTGTAGAGCGTCCGCTTCGGCATCGCCGCGATGCACACGATACGAGGATCACGTACGTGACACCAGCAGCGAAGCCAGGGCGGTGCTCCCGATCGAGCTCGAAGTTACTGGTTGCTCAGGAAGAACTCAGCGCGCCTCGTGGAAGAGCTCGACGCTCCAGGTCCGGCCTGCGCCGTGGCAGACGTCGCAGGCTTCGGCGCCCGACGGCGAGGTTTGCGAGTCGATGTGCGCGATGGATGCGTCGGAATCGTGGCAGCCGGAGCAAACGGCGGCCCAGGCGCGCACGGGGCGATCTTGACCACGGGGATGCTCGCGCGCGGCGGGCGCTTTCCAGGCCGTGTTCGCCTCGCCGTGGCACTTCGTGCACTGCAGCACTCCGCCTGGCATCGCGGGGAAGAGGATCGAGCCGTAATGGTTGCGCGCCCAGTCATCGGGCCAGGGATCGGGGCCCTCGCCACGGTGAAGAACTCCTCGGAGTGATCGAGGAGCTTGCCCATGTGGATCCTGTGCAGGAGCGTGCGGAAGGAGACCGTGACGCCGCTCGTCGGCGGAGCGCTCGCCGACACGTAACGCGGGCGGTCTTCGGCGCCCGCCGTGCCGTGGCAGGCGATGCAGGCGTCGAAGCCGCGGGCCTCTCCATCGTGGAACATGAGCTCCTGGTGGCAGGCCAGGCAGTTCGAACCCGAGGAGATGAGCTCGTAGGGTTCCTCGACAGGGGCTTCCTGCACGAGGAGATCCGTTCGCGCGGCGTTGGAGGTGATCGAGTAGAAGTCGTGCTCGTACTCCTCGTAGTCGATCTCGTAGCGCGCCCACACGGCGAGCGAGTAGGTCCCGGGCGCGAGCTCGAGGCCCGTCCACTCACCCGATTCCTGGCCGAGGTCGGGGGAGTCGTTCAGCGAGGGGCCATGGACCGCGGGCATGCGGAAAGGGGTCGTGTAGCTCGCGACGACCGCGTTCCCGACTCCGAACTCGACGAGCTCGGTGATCTCGCCGAGCACGGGGTCGAGCGCGTAGTCGACGCCTTCCGCGAGCTCGCCGAGCACGACCGCGCGCACGCCTGCGCCCTGCTCGTGGTCGAAGGCGAGCCCGGCGGGGTAGCCGGGCGTAGCCGGCGACGAGAACCAGAGGGTGTTTCCCTCGACGAGCTGGATGCGCAGGTACTCCTCGCGCGAGGCGACGCCGTCGTCGATCACGATCCAGTCGTCACGCTCGAAGCCGCTCGCGTCGTCGAGCGCGATAGAGTTCGCGAGCGCGCTCGCGGGCTCGGCGAGCGTGCTCGCAGCACTTCCGTCGGCGGTGCGCAGGAGCACGAGCGTCTCAGCGCCGGCGAGGTCCAGGTGCGGCGCACGCGCGGTCGCGAAGACGTCGCCGAGCCCCGCGGTCGAATCGCCGGCGAACTCGAGCTCGACGCGCTGGGGGAGCTCGACCGTCCAGGGTTGAGCGCCCACCAGGAGCGCGGTGGGGATCTGCTCACGCAGCACGAGCTGGGAGTTGGTCGTCGGTCCGGACAGGACGACCTCCACGGCATCGAGGAGGTTCGGCGGCACGTCCACGCCGTTGTCCCGGCGTAGCGTGAAGCGGATCGAGATCCCCTCGCCCTCGTCCACGCTCCCGTCACCATCGCTCGCGCCGGACTCGGACGCCGAGAGCAGTTCCGCCACGAGGCCCGGGTTGATCGTCCGATCGTCGAGCGGGTGGCGATGTCCCTGGCGCACCGCGAGATACGAGTGGTCGGGAAAATGGCAGATCTTGCACTGCGAGTTGTCGGCCTGGGGCGGCATCGTGTCGGACCCGTTGAGCGTGTAGGGCAGCGTCCAATCGACGTCGTCGTGGCATGCGCCGCACGCTTGCCGGGAAGGCTGCGCGTACACCAGATCTCCATCGGCCGGCGCTTCCAGCGGTCCACTCCCGTCGGGATCGCCGTGGCAGACGCGACAGGTCGTGACCCCGCGCAGGATCGCATCCTCTTTCGCCCGCGCTTCCGGCGGCAGGGTCGAATAGAACTTGTGCCTCGGCATCGGAATCGTCCGATTCGGCCAGACTGGAAAGCCCACGAAGGAGTAGTCGCGCAGCTCGCCGGCCGCGGTGGCGAACTGGAGCTTCTTCGGCTCGACGTCGTAATCCTTGATGCCGTCGGCGGGGTTCACGCCGATTCCCTGCACGGAGGGCAGGTGCGCCGCGTCGTGGATCTTGTGGAACAGGACGCGCGAATCGACGCTCACTCCGGGAGTACCGGCCCCCACGCCCGGATCGTTGAGATCCTCGGCGCCCGAGGTGTGGCACATCAGGCACTGCCGCAGCTCGCGCCGCTCTCCGCCGTGGGCCTGCAAGTTCACGTGGCAACGCTCACAGTTGGCTTGCGTCACGACGTCGCGCGGGTCGAGGTCGCCAGTGTTCCCGACCAGGAAATCGATGCTCGCCTCGCTCACGTCGACGAAGCTCTCCTCTTCGACGGTGTACCTCCAGCCGAAGGAGAGACCGAGCGTGTAGGTGCCGTCGAGGAGCGCTCGACCGGTGAGCTCGCCCCACAGGGCGTCGAAGTCGTCGCTGTCGTTGTAAGGGGGCGCATACAGCGCAGGAAACGGCTCGGGGAAGACGTAGGTGTGGACGCCGTTCCCGTCATCGACCGAGGCCGAGGCCACATCGTCGCGCTCGGGGATCACGCGCTGGTAATTGAAGCTCGGCCCCGACACGAGCGTGCGGCCGAAGCTCATCTCGTCGAGATCCCAGTCGGTACCATCGGTCTTCACCAGGCGGTAGTCGACCTCGATCGTGTCGCCTGGAAGGAAGCGCTCGCCCGGACCGGTCGCGCCGCGCAGCGCAAGGATCTCGAGCACGATCCCCGGCACGCTCTCGCCGCGGACGAGCTCGTCATCGGTGGGCTCGTCGCCACCGCCCCCGCCACCTCCGCCACCCCCGCCGCCGGGGGGGCCCTGCTCTCCTGCCGGACCGCGCTTTCCCCGGCAAGAGGGAAGCATCGAGGCGCCGAGCGCGAGCAACGCGCAGCCGAGGAACGCGCTCCATCTCGCGCGCCCCATGGCTCGATCAGTGGTGACAGCCATTGCAGTCGTCTCCGTTTTCCACGTGCGGCAGCGGCGCGAAGAGTCCGTGGCACATGCGGCAATTCATTGCGGGATTGTGGTCGGGGGGCTTGGGGGTGGCGAGCTGGTGGCTCGGCGTCGCCTGGTGACACAGAGCGCAGCCCTCGCCCATCAGCGGCTCGTGGCAAGTGAGGCAGTGCGTGTCGCGCGGAGCACCCCACGGGCCGACGTGAGAGAGCGGGCGCGTCTCGCGGTGGCAGCGATCGCACGAATCCGGCTGGTGGCAAGCGGCGCAGCGATCGCGGTCCATGCGTGCGATCACCGAGTGGCCGCGGCGGCGGAAGAATGCGTTGTGATCGTCGGGCTCGCGCTCGAGATGGCAGGTGGCACACGTGCGCTCCTCGTGACAGAGAGCGCAGCTCGCTGACGGCTCGAAGGCGCCGCTCTTCGACAGTGGGCCGTGCGCCTTCATCCAGTCGTGGTGGTGGCTCTCCGGTGCCCAGTCGCGGCCGACGTAGGTGTGGCAGGTCGAGCATTCCGCCGCCACCTTTCGCTCTCCGTGACAGGCCGTGCAATCGGCCATCGCGACGTGCATATCGGCCTCGATCCGGCCGCTCGTCTCGACCGCGGCGTGGCAGTCGGTGCACGAAACTCCCGCTTGCACGTGGCGAAGGTGAGAGAAGATGACCTCGTCCTCGAGGGTGCTCGCGTGCAGCGCCCGGAAGCTCTCGTCCTCGAACAAGGAGAGCACCTGCCGCTCGGGAGGCTTCTCGGTGTCGAGCTCGTCATGGCACGCGCTACAGGTGTCGGGCGAGGGCATGCCGGGCGCGTCCGCCATCTCGACGTCCTCGTGGCAGTTGGCGCAGTCGAGCGCGAGCTCGCCGACGTGCATGCGATGGCTGAAGGCGAGGCCCTTCTCGCCCTCGCCGATCGAGCGCAGCAGCGCGCAGCCCGCCGCGCCGGCGACGAGCGCCCAGGCAAGGGTTCGCACCGCGGAGCGCCGCGCGGATCCGTTCAGAAATGCCACGTGCTCACCCACCTCAGGCCATGGACGTCCTCGAAATCGTCCTCCTCGTACTCGTAGCGCAGCTCGTGGTCGAGGCCGCCCGAGCGTCTCCAGGCCAAGCGCACGTACCAGACGCGCACCTTGTCGCGCTCGCGGCCCGCGCTCCAATCGTACTCGAACAGTGCATAGTAGCTGCCCACGGCGGCTTCCAGGTGTTCCCACTCGCGCGAGAGCTCGGCGCCCGTGGTCGTGACGTCGCTCCCCGAGGCGTTCCACCAATCGCCGGTCGTGCTGAGCACGATCTCTTCCGGCAAGAGCTCGGGGAACACCAGGGTCAGGAAGCCGCGATCGAAGTCGCGATTGAACTCGCCGATGTCCTCGCTCTCCGTGAGGCGGCGCATGTTGACACCGATGTCGGCGCGCAGGCTCTCGCCGAAGCCCTTGGACACCGAGAAGCGCACGTCGTGATACGGGAAGAGCTCGTGCAGCGCGGCGAAGAATGGATCGAACTCGAGCGCGAGCTCACCCTGCGTTTCCAGCAACTGGTAATAGGCCAGGCTCACCGAGAGATCCTGCTCGCTCGAGAGCCAGCTCGCTGCCGCGCGCACGTCGCGCGCTTCGCCCTCGATACGCGTGTGCTGCAGCTCGGCCGAGACGGAATCGCCGATGCGCTGCCACAGCCCGAAGCCGAGGAGATCGTTGTTGTGCTCGCCGAGCAGCGTCTCGTCCTCCGCGTGCATCCAGTCGATGCGCGCCCGTCCCTTCTCCCACGGCCACGCCTCCAGTGACGCGCCCATGAGCACGTCGCCCTCGGTCGAGTCTTCGTAGGGATGCACCGAGGCGCCGCCGTAGGCCGTCGCTTTCAGGCGCGCGTGGCCGTGCGCCTCGCTCTCGAGGTAGAGGCCGTCGAACCAGGCGAACTCCGGCGTGTCGTGCAGCCACTGGCGCCCGACGCGCACCATTTCGAACGGGCCGCGGTCGCGCAAGGTCGCATAGGCGTAGTCGAGCCGGCCCTGCACGCTCCCGTCATACGTGTCCTCGAGACTGGTGAGCTCTCTTCCATCGCCGTCCCCGCGCCCGTCGAGGTCCGCCGACAGGCGGCCCATGAGGCTGTAGCTCGTGCGATCCCGCAGCGGATCGCCGTAGTCGAGCGAGAGCTCCTGGAAGAGATCGTTGTCGGAATCGTCCCCGCTGAAGCGGCCGCGATAGCGAGTGGAAAGCGTTCCGTGGAGAGCGGGCCCGGACTTCTCCTCCGCTTGCGCGTCTTCCTCCGCTGCGACTGGCGCCTCCAGGTCGGCCTCCTCGTCCGCGCTCTGGGCCGTGTCTGTCATCGTCTCGGCTGCCTCGCTCGAGGGTTGGTCGCTTTCCTCGGTCGCGAGGCCTTCCACGATTGCAGAGCTCGAGCGGTTGCCGCTGTCCTGTGCCGCGGACCGGCAGCCCCCGATCACGAATGAGAGAAGCACGAGCGGTCCGGCACGGCGCCTGCTGTCGGCTCCTCGCGGCATCGTCGAGGCGCCCGGTCAGCGCGGTGAGGACGTGAGCTCGAGATCGAGGAAAGGCACCGGCGCTTCCGCGCGCGGGTCGACGTGCAGGCCTCGCACGCGCACACGATCGGCGGCGCGCGGCAACACGATCTCCTGGCTGCCGTCGACAGGTAGGTAGTGGCGCGCGTCCAGCACCAGCTCCACCTCCGGTTTCGCGCCCTCGGCCGCATCCGCCGCGAAGACGCCGAAGCGGATCTCCCGTCCGATCAAGCCCGGCACCCGGTGGCCCGCGCGATTCTTGATCACGACCACAGCCTTGCCGTCGCGCGATTCGAGGACGAGCTCGAAGGCCCGCGCCAGGAACGTGGGATCGCGCGGCGTCTGCACGAGGTGGCTGCGGCCGGTGTGCGCCGCGCTGCTCTCGCTCTGCGCGCGCTCGACGCTCGCCATGTGGCAGCCGACGCAGGAGCGCCCGCGCTCGGCCTGCTTGGAGGTGACGAAGTCCTTCGCGATCCCGACCACCGGCCCGATGTTCGTCGAGTGGCAAGCGGCGCACAGGGCGCTCGAGCCCTCGGGCGTGAGACTGGCCGAGCGCTCGGTCGCGTGCGCGTCCGTCGGCGTCCCGGTCGCACCGAGCATCGCGCCATTCGCGCCGAGGTGACAGGTCTCGCACGAGATGCCGTGGTCGCGATTCTCCGCCCGCGCTTTGGGCTTCCCGAGCTCGGGGAGGGCGAGCATCGGTACGGGCACGTGGCACCCGTGGCAGGTCTCCGGCTTCGGCCGATCCAGCGCTTCCTGGTAGACCTCGTCCACCCAGGCAATCGCGTGCGCGGTTCCGGCCCACTCCGCTACGACCTCGGCGTGGCACTTGGCGCACGCGAGCGTCTCGCTCCCCGTCACCCGCTCAGGTTTCAGCCCGACAGTCGGAGCCGGAGTGGCGAGCTCCCAGGGTTTCTCGTCCTGCGGCTTCCCCTCCTGCGCGCCGGCCAGTGCCAGGCAGGCGAGCACCGCGGCCGCGCAGAGCGCGCGCCCTCTGGACGAGGCAACGACGGAGCCCCTGCCCTGGCCGTCGAGACGGCAGGGACCTACTTCCGCGGAGCCCTCGGGCCCACGGCTCGGATCAGACCAAGGAGTGACCACGCCATCCGGGGGAGCGCCGTCGCCTCGTGTTCGTTGCGCAGGTCTTCGAGCGGGAAAGCGCACGTCAAGGCACCTGGCCGACCACGAGGTCCAGGGATTCACCCCGGTGGATTGTAACCACCTGTTTTTCGTTGGGGGCGCCGTGCCCACGGATCCAGTTCCCCACCGCGCCTTGGCGCGACACCGTCGCATGAAACATGAGGGCGGCCGCCTCTGGTTTGGAGTACCGCCTTCAGGCGGTCTTCTCCTGCAGAGCCAGTCCCGCCTGAAGGCGGGACGACGAACCAGACCGCCTGAAGGCGGTACTCCAAACTCGGAGGGACTGCGTGCTCGTCGGTGTGTGGTTTCTCTCTAGACATCGAGCCGCTCGGAAGGCACTGCCCGCTCGATGGTCGTGCCCAGCGCTTCTCCTTGCCGTCCGTCCTGCCGAAGTGGATCTCCGCGTCGAGTTCCTCGCCAGTCGCTCCATCCGCGACACCGTCGCATGAAACATGAGGGCGGCCGCCTCTGGTTTGGAGTACCGCCTTCAGGCGGTCTTCTCCTGCAGAGCCAGTCCCGCCTGAAGGCGGGACGACGAACCAGACCGCCTGAAGGCGGTACTCCAAACTCGGAGGGACTCCGTGCTCGTCGGGGTGTGGTTTCTCTCTAGACTGCGAGCCGCTCGGAAGGCACTGCCCGCTCGATGGTCGTGCCCCGCGCTTCTCCTTGCCGTCCGTCCTGCCGAAGTGGATCTCCGCGTCGAGTTCCTCGCCACTCGCTCCATCGACGACGGCACCAAGAATCGTTCCGGCCGCAGGTACGGCACCACCTCGATCGCACCGGCCTCGACTTCTCAGTGTCCGCGACCAGGTACGAGGTCCACCGTATCTCCCGGAGTGGCGGTGATGGCCTTCTTCTCGTCCACGCCCGACCCGCGTTCTCGGATCACCACTTCGAGCGCCTCGGCGGGGACGGCGCACTCGACCGTCACGCCGCGCACGAGAGTCTCGTGAGATACATGCAAGCCGCGCGCAAGAATCTGGCACCGCACCTCTCCCCTGGGACCGTCGTAGAAGCGACCGTAGACGTCCGTCGAACCGCTCCAGTCTTTTGCGCCCGCGGCGAGCGGCGCCACCTTTCGCTGCGGGACCTGCTGATCGGGCACGAGGACGTTGAGCCAGTGCTCCCAGTCCGAGGCCACTTCGAACTGGCACATGCCGTCGCTACCCGTTGTTTGCGAGCCGCCGCTCGTCGCGTGCGGGTGTGGCCACTCGGCGGGCGTGAGTCGGCATTCGGCACCGAACACGGGACTCTGGTCGTCGGCGTGGACGACGTGAACGTAAACGAACGCTTTCCCTCCTCGTGCGGGGGGAACGACCAGGCTCGGAAGCCGGGACGCTTCCTGCAGAATGGTCTCACTCGCCGGGGCGGAATCGAGCGCGAGTTCGCGAGGCAAGGTCGATTCAACCTGGCCGGGGAGTTCTGCGCTCGCTTGCGCCGCCACGGCTTCTCGAGGCATTGCGGCGGCTGACCCGAAATCGTGGCGCGAGACGAGATGGGCGATCCCGACCGCCGCCGCGGCGAGCAACGCGATCGCTAGAATCGTCGGAGCGGTCCGGCTCACGCGCTTTCCATGCTACCGATGCGGCCCCGGCGGGTCTTTGTGGGTAGGAGTTCCGGGTTCGTGGTCGCTCGGCCGGGCGAGGCATGACCAAACCAAGGCCGTCGACTCCCGCTCCCCCCGCCGCACCTCACTCGATGCAACAGATGCACATGTCCCGATCGTGGCACCTCACCGCCTGGCTGGTCGCGCTCTGGATCGGCGCGGCAGGGGAGGTCGCGTTTGCAGGCGCCGAGCGCATCCATCTCGTGGTGCTGCATACCAACGACCTGCATGGCCAGGTCGTCCCGCGCCCTGCGACGTGGTTGCAGAGGCCGGATCCACCGCTCGCGGGTGGGTTGGCGCGCGTGGCGGCGGCGATACGGCGCGAACGGGCCGTGATCGAGGCGGGCGGCGGCACGGTACTGGTGCTCGACGGGGGCGATTGGTTCCAGGGGACGCCGGAGGGCGGGCTCGACGATGGGCGAGCGTTCCTCGAGGCGCTGGCGGGGGTCGGCTACGACGCGCTGTGCGTCGGGAACCACGAGTTCGACCTCGGGCTCGACGTGCTGCGCGGGCATCTCGCTGCGACGAAGCTGCCCGCGCTGCTGGCGAACGTGTCCGAGCGTCGCGATCGTTTCGTGCCGCTTGCAGGCACTCGGCCGAGCTTGCGCTTCGAGCGCGCGGGGCTGGAGATCCTCGTCGTGGGCTTGCTCACGCTGGCGACGCCGGCGATCGCGCCAGCCGCGCGCGAGCTCGAATTCCAGGCCCCGGGCGAGGCGCTGGCGCGCGTCGTGACGGAGCAAGGCGCAGGGGCTGATCTCGTGATCGCGCTGACGCACCTCGGGATCGAGGAGGATCGGCTCCTCGCGCAAGCTCATCCAGAGCTGCGCCTGATCGTGGGCGGGCACTCGCACACGTTTCTCGCGGCGGGCGAGCGCGCGGGCCAGACGCTGATCGTGCAGGCCGGCTCGAAGGCGAGTGCGGTCGGGCGCGTGGACCTGTGGTTCGACGCGAGCACCCACGCCCTGGTCGAGGATCGCGCGTCGACACTTTCTCTCGAGGAGGAGCGCTCCTCGAAGGACTCCAACCCGACGGTCGCGCGCGCCTGCGCCCGACTGGAGGAGCGCGTCGGCGAGCAGATGTCGGAGGTGGTCGGAGAGCTCGCCGCGCCGCTCGTGCGCGACAGGGATCGTTTCACTTCCTCCAGCGCGGGCAACTGGATCACCGATTGCATGCGCGCGTACAGCGGCGCCGACCTCGCGGTGCACAACAAGGGCGGCATCCGCACGGACATCCCGGCCGGGAAAGTGAGCCGCCGCGCGCTCTTCGATATCGCGCCCTTCGGCGACGACCTCGTGACGTTCACGCTGGAGGGTCGCGCGATCCAGGCTCTGGTGAAGCGGGCCCTGGAGGCCGATTCGCACTCTGGCCTCGAGCTCTCCGGTGGGATCGTCGAGGTGCGCACCAGTGGGGGGCATGCCGAGCTCGTCCGCGTGCTCATCGCGGGCGAGGCTCTGGAGGCCGAGCGCAGCTACCGCCTGACCACGAGCGCCTTCCTGGCGAGCGGGGGCGACGGGTACGCCGAGCTCAAGCGTGCTCGGGCGCGTGAGGAACATCCGATCGTGCTGCGCGAGCTCCTGGAGCAACGGATGCGGGCCGAGGGCCAGGTGCACCCCTCGACGGAGGCACGCTGGCGCCGGATCGATTAGGTGGCACGGCGGAGGGCAGCATCCACGCGCCCGAGGTCACGGGATCACGCCGGGCGCGGCTGCCGGGGGATGCCTCCTCCCGAACTCGAAGCGATCTGCGAGAATCGCGGCAACGTCAGGGCAGCTCGCGTCGCTGTCCTTGCGGGGAGCCTCATCGAGGCTCCCCGGGCGGTTCGCCCCCGGTACCCAAGAAGGCATCCCCATGAAAGCACCCAGGAATATCACCCACCGCATTTTGCATTCGACGCTTGGCTCCCTCGGTCTTGCTCTTGCCATGGCTTCCTCGGCCAGCGCCCAGGAGTTCTATTCCGAGATCGACGCAATCCAGGAGACACCTCCCAATGGCTCGACTGCCACCGGGACGGCGACCCTGACGCTCGACACGGCGGCCAACACGTTGACCTACAACATCGTCTTCAGCGGCCTGACCAGCGCCGAGCTGTTTGCACACATCCACGGCGCCGCCGATCCGGGCGTGCCGGCCGGCATTAAGCACGTCCTTCCGATGGGCTCTCCCAAGATCGGAACGTGGAACTACATGGAAGCCGACGAGGCCGACATCCTCGGCGGCCGGATGTACATCAACATCCACTCCTCCATGTTCTCCGGCGGAGAGATCCGCGGGCAGATCTGCCCCGCGCCGATCCAGTATTGCCAGTGCGACACGGCATCCGGTCCGCCCTGCGCAAACGACGATGCCGACTCCGGCTGCCGCAACTCGACCGGCTCCGGCGCCGATCTCGACTTCTCCGGGCTTCCCAGCGTGATCCTCGACACGCTGAAGCTCACTGCCACGCAGGTGCCCCCGAATCAGAACGGCATCTTCTTCATGGGCCCCAATCAACCTGCAGCGGCACCCTTCGGCGATGGCCTGAAGTGCGTCGGCGGGCAGCTCTTCCGCTACTTGCCCCCGCAGAGCTCGGGTGCAACCGGAACGCTCACCCTGGGGCCGGGCATCGTGGCGCGTTCGCAGTCCTTCGCCTTGGCCGGTCACATCGAGAGCGGTGACACCTGGAACTTCCAGGCCTGGTACCGCGATCCGATGGGTCCCTGCGGCACCGGCTTCAGCGTGTCCGAAGCCGTGAGCGCCTCGTTCACGCCCTGAGCACGCATCTCCTCGCTCGGAGTCTCCAGCTCGACTCCCAAACCGAGCCCGCCCCGGACCGACCGCGGCGGGCTCGCCTTTTTTGGGCGCGAGCACGGCATCTGGTACAAGGGCGCCCCATTGGTCCATGCGGCGCTCGTGCGGCGTCCATGAGGCGTCCATGAACCAGCCGGATCGATCGACGAGCGCAGCCCAGGGGGTCGGTCCCGCCGATACCCTGCCCCACGGGAAGGCTACTTACGCGAGTGGCGCGGGCGTGGCCCTCCTCACGCTGCTGAATCCTCCGGCGAACGGCTACAGCCACGAGATGATGCGGGATCTCGACGAGGCGATCCTGCGCGCCCGCTTCGACGAGTCGGTGCACGTGATCGTGATCGCGGGCGCGGGAGAGAAGTTCTTCTGCGCCGGCGCCGACATCGCGATGCTCGGGAGCGTCACTCCCGAGTTCAAGTACGCCTTCTGCCTGCACGCGAACGAGACCTTGTTGCGGCTGGAGCACACCCCCAAGCTCGTGATTGCGGCCCTCGGCGGGCACTGCGTCGGCGGGGGCCTCGAGATCGCGCTCGCCTGCGACCAGCGCGTCGCGCGACGCGGCTCGGGAAAGTGCGGGCTACCGGAGGTGACCCTCGGCGTTCTTCCCGGGACGGGAGGAACGCAGCGTCTCGCTCGCCTCATCGGGCCTTCGCGCGCGATCGAGCTGATGGCGAGCGGGCGGACCTTCGACTACGAGGAGGCGGAGCGCCTCGGAATCGTCGATCGGCTGGTCGACGCGGCGAACGAGGCGGAATTCCTGGCCCTCGTGATCGAGTGGGCGCGCTCGTTCTGCCCGCCCACCCGCGCCTCGCTCGCGGTGGGGCTCATGAAGCGGGCGGTCCGGAGCGGCCTCGAGGTGCCGCTCGAAGCGGGCCTCGCGCTCGAGCGCGAGCTGCAGCAGCGCCTGTTCCAGTCCAACGATGCTCGCGAAGGGATCGCGGCGTACCTCGAGAAGCGCCCGCCGCGCTTCGAGGGCCGCTGAGAGCAAGATCGATGCAAGTCGTCCACCTCACGCGCCACGGCGGGCCGGAAGTCCTGGAAATCGCCGACCTGCCCGTCCCCGAGCCGCGCGAGGGCGAAGCACTGCTGCGCGTGCTCGCGGTCTCGGTCAATCACCTCGACCTGTTCGTGCGGCGCGGGATGCCCGGCTTTCCGATCCCGTTTCCGCGCATCCCCGGCTGCGACGGGATCGGCGAGATCGTGAAGCTCGCGAAGGGCGTGAGCGGCTTCGCGGTCGGGCAGAAAGTGGTCCTCGAGCCGGGCTACAACCTGGAGGACTCCGATCTCGTGCGCCAGGGAATGGAGCATCTCGCCGCGGACTACTCGATCCGCGGCGAGCACGGCGACGGCTTCGATCGAGAATTCGTCGCGCTCCCCGCACGCTACCTGACGCCGCTACCCGCGGGCATCGATCCCGTTCAGGCGGCCGCCGTGCCGCTCGTGTTCCTGACCGCGTGGACGATGGTGCACCTGCGCGCGAGGGTCTGCGCCGGAGAGAGCGTCCTCGTGATCGGCGGCGCGAGCGGGGTGGGCTCGGCCGCGGTCCAGCTCTGCCGGGCCGAGGGTGCGCGCGTGCTCGCCACCGCGGGCAGCGAGGAGAAGCGAGCGCTCGCGCGCGAGCTCGGTGCCGAGCTCGCCTTCGATCACCACTCCGGCGACTGGGCGCGCGAAGTGCGCGAGGCGACCGGCGGGGAAGGCGTCGACGTCGTGATCGAGCACGTCGGCCCCGCGACCTGGCCGGGATCGATGAAGGCCCTGGGACGCAATGCCCGCCTCGTTACCTGCGGGGGCACGAGCGGGGCCAAGGTCGAGATCGTGCTGCCGCATCTGTTCATCAAGAACCTCTCGCTCCTCGGCTCGACCATGGGGCCGCGCTCGGCGTTGCCGGCGATCTTCGAAGGGATCGCGCGCGGACGCTGGCGGCCGGTGGTCGATCGCGTGATGCCCCTCTCGGCCGTGCGCGAAGCGCATACGCTACTCGAGGAGCGCGCAGTGCAGGGCAAGATCGTGCTGGTCCCGGGGACCTGAGGATGAGCAAGGTGGAGGAGCGATCGATGCGTGCCGAGGACGTGCAGCGCGCCGCAGTACTCGGAGCAGGGACCATGGGGCACGGGATCGCGCAGGTCCTCGCCATGGCCGCGATCGAGACGCGGCTCTTCGACGTGGACGGGCGCGCGGCCGCGGCGGGCCTGGAAAAGATCCGCGCCAATCTCGACAAGGGCGTGCAGAAAGGCAAAGTCGTGCCGGAGCTACGCGATGGGAGCCTCGCACGGCTTTCCACGACGAGCGAGCTCGCGCGCGCGGTCGAAGGCGTCGAGCTCGTCATCGAGGCCGTGCCGGAGCAGCTCGCGCTCAAGGAAAAGCTCTTCGGGGACCTCTCCCGACAGCTCGGAGGCCATGTGCTCCTGGCGACCAACACCTCCTCGCTCTCGGTGACCCAGATCGCGCGCGCCGCACTCCACCCCGCGCGCGTGGTCGGCATGCACTTCTTCAATCCCGTGCACCTGATGAAGCTCGTCGAGGTCGTGCGTGGCGAGGAATCCTCGCCCGAGGCCGTGGCGACCGCGCTCGGGATCGCGCGGCGGCTGGGCAAGGATCCGATCGAGGTCCGCGACACTCCGGGTTTCGCCTCCTCGCGCCTGGGGGTCGCGATCGGGCTGGAGGCCATGCGCATGCTCGAGGAAGGCGTCGCGAGCGCGGCCGACATCGACAAGGCCATGGTGCTCGGCTACGGCTTTCCCATGGGGCCGCTCGAGCTGACCGACCTCGTGGGGCTCGACGTGCGCCTCGCCATCGCGGAGTATCTCGCGCACGAGCTGGGCGAGCGCTTCGCGCCGCCGCATGTCTTACGCGAGAAGGTGGCGCGCGGCGAGCTCGGCAAGAAGGCGGGCCTGGGCTTCCACGACTGGACGAACGGAAGGACGGAGAGATGAGCGCAGAGACGAAGAACGCGGGCGAGGACTGGGGCGACATCGAGAACGTGCCGAAGCAGAAGCGGGGCCTTCCGCGCTGGCTGATGTTCTGCGGCGGTGGTTGCTTGCTCGCCCTCGTGGTGGGGGCGATCGGCGTGTTCTTCGTGATGAAGTTCGTCAAGCAAGCCGCGGATCAAGACGTCCAGTACCCCAAGCTCGAGCGCCACATCGCCCTCGATCACAGGCTGGACGACTACGACCTCATCGGGATGGATGTCGCCGGGTCGGAGAGCTACATCCTCTCCGCGAAGAAGAAGGACCGGATGGCGATGATCTTCATCGCGGACACCGAGGAGGAGCGCAAGCTGTACGAATCCCAGCTCGATCCCGCCGTGAGCACGGGAGTCGGCAACGTGGGAACCCGCGAGGGCATCGAGGCGGGCACGATCCAGGTCCAGGGCCGCGAGCTGCAGATCGTGCGCGCGATCCAGAAGCCCTTCTCCTTGCCAGGCCAGAACGCGAAGAAGGGCGCATCGGCGTTCGTGGACATCACGGCGGAAGGCTCGGTCGACAAGCTGTACCTCTCGTACGTGCGTCCCGAGGACATGACGCGCGTCTCCGACGAGGAGATCGTCGCGTTCCTGGCACCCTTCCACGTCGGCCCGCTGCACGTGGAGTCCACGCCTCCGATGGAGTCGAAGGACGATGGGGCGACTCCGACCGAGGAAGACGAGCCGGATGGAGATCACTGATTCGCCGGCCCGCGAAACCTGGCTAGGGATGCTCGGGCTCGGCATCGGAATCACGCTGATCGCGCTCGCCTTCGCGATGCCGTTCCTGCTCCCCATTCGCGCGGGCGATGGTGTGGCCCTGCTCGCCGAGCACTTCGAGGTCTCGCCGCCGCCCTTCGGGCTCGAGATGCGTGAAGCGCTCGAGCTGCCGCTCGGCGAGCGCATCGTGCTGTTCGCAGCGCCCGGAGCGACGGCCGAGGCCGTGCACGCGGAAGCTCCCGCAGAGAGCGCGGCCAAGCCTCCCGCGGAGAGCCTTCTCCCGGCCCCGCCCTTCGATTGGAGCAAGCTCTCCGACGGGCCGCGTGATCAGGCGCCGACCCAGATCGCGATCGTCTGGTATCCGCGGGCGATGGCCGAGCCGATGATGAAGCAGCAGTTCTGGAGCATCGGCGCCGGCGGGGACATGGTCGGACCCGAGGGCGGCAAGCTCGTGCTCGATGGCGGGGAAATCCCCTGGGGCGAGTTCGGCGCGGCCTACGTGCGCGAGCGGCGTTTCGTGGTCGAGAGGAACGACGGCCAGGAGCGCCGCTTCTTTCGCGAGACGATGCGCGTGAACCTCTCGCGCCACGACCAGCCCTGCGTGCTGTACGCAACCTGGGACGAGGGGATGCCCGCCAGCCGCGCGCGCCTCGAGGAGGCGCTCGCGTGCTTCAAGCCGAGGAGCTGAGCGTGCTCTGTGGCACGAGGTGTCGTGCCAGGAGCTCGGCGAGGTGGACGACCTCGACGGCGAGCCCCGCGCGTCGCACGCCGCTCTCCCACTGGAGCTGACAGCCGGGGTTGGCCGTGACGAGGATCGCCGCGCCACAGGCAGCCAGCGCCTGAAGCTTCTGGTCGAGGATGCGCGCGCTGTCTTCCGGCCGCAGCAGCGAATAGATCCCAGCCGAGCCGCAGCAGCTCTCGCTCGCCTCGAGCTCGACGCGCCGGACGCCCGGCAAGAGGTCCAGCAAGACGCGCGGCTGCGCGCGGATCTGCTGGCCATGGCACAGGTGGCAGGGATCGTCGTAGGTGATCGTCGCGCTGCCGTTCGCGGCGAGCGCGCTCGCCAGCCGCGCGCGCGGGATCGGTCCCGCCAGGTACTGCGCGAAGTCGACGACGCGCGCGGAGAACGCGCGCGCGCGCTCGCGCCAGGCCGGATCGTGCTCCAGCAGGCGCTCGTATTCCTTCATATGGGCCCCGCAGCCCGCGCTGTTCACGACCACGGGAAGCAGCCGGCCTTCCTCGTCGCGCAGGCGATCGAAGGCCTCGATGGTGGTCCGCGCGAGCGCGCGCGCGCCCTCGAGCTCGCCGTTGTGCGCGTGCAGGGCACCGCAGCAGACGTGTCCGGGCGCCGTGCGGCACTCGACGCCGGCGGCCGCGAGGCAGGCAGCGCTGGCGCGGTTCACGCGTCCATAGAGCTCGGGCATCACGCAACCCTCGAGGAGCGCGACGCTCGCCCCCCGAGCGCCCCGCGCGGGCGTGCGCGCGGGCAAGGGCATGCGTTCGCTGGCGCGCGGGACGCGCGGAAAGCTCGCCAGCGTTTTCCCGCGCAATCCGAAGAGCGGCGCCACGAGCGCGAGCGCGCCCGTGCGCTGCGCGAGCCAGAGTCCCGAGATCGCGAGGCGCAGCGCCCACCGCCGCACCAGGAGCACCCGGAAGCCGAGCCAGCGCAGGCTGCGCTCGATCAGCGAGCGTCCGCCGCGCTGCACGAGACCGTTGCGCGCGACCTCCATCATCGCGCCGAATTGCACGCCCGCCGGGCACACGCTCTCGCAATGCCGGCAGACCAGGCAGAACTCCATCTCGTCCTCGAAGGACGCTCCCGCTTCGAGCCGGCCCTCCGCGACCGCGCGCATGAGATGCACGCGCCCGCGCGGGCTCGAGGATTCGGCGCCGGTGAGCTGGTAGGTCGGGCAGGTCGTCAAGCACAGACCGCAGTGGATGCAGTCGAGGCTCTTCGCGTAATCGACGATCGCGCGCGCGGGGTCGCCCGCGGGTGTGGTCTCGTGTGCTTCGTGCGTGGAAGGGAGTGCGCTCAAGCTCGGCCCGGAAAGGTGCTGCACGATAACGTAGCGCCCGGGTCCAGGGTGGCACGAACGCGCTCCATCCAGTCCCACGCGAGGCCGTCCGAGCGCGCCGGCGCGAGTTCCGCGTGCACGGATGGCGGAGCGGCGTGAGCGGAAAGCTCGGCGTGCAGAGGAGCGAGCTCGCGGGAGAGCGCCCGCGCGAGCGGCACGAGCTCGCCCTCGCGCGTCGACGCCTGCGGGACGAAGAGCTCGAAGGTCGCGACGGCAGGCTGGATCACCAGGCTCGCTTCGACGTGCGCTGCCGCGAGGGCGGCGCGGAGCACGCGCAGGACCGGCTGCACGAGCGAGGGCTGCGTGGCAACGCGCAGCGCGGGCCGTTCGTGCGCCTCCCCACGGCAGCCGGCGAGATCGAACACGCGCCGCCGATGCGCGCGCGCCCGGGCATCGTCGAGCTCCTCCGCGTCGCCGAGCATCGCGCGTGCGCGCGCCGCGTCGTGCACGATCTGGCGCCGCCGGCCGGCCAGGAAGAGGTGCAGCGTCGCGCCCTCGGCCTCGGAACGCTCCTCGACGACCGTCGCGAGCGGAGCGAAGCGCACCGAGCGCACGCGCGAGGCTGCCTCGAGGGCGCTCTCGAGATCGGGGCAGCGCGCCACCAGCGCGCGCTCCTCCTCGGGCTCGGGAAACAGCCGCAAGCTCGCCTCGAGGATCACCCCGAGCGTCCCGCGGGCTCCGCAGTGCAAGCGATGCAGATCGAAGCCGGTGACGTTCTTCACCAGCCGCCCGCCGCTCTTCGTGATCGTCCCATCCGCGAGCGCCACGCGCAGACCGAGCACGTGGTGGCGCACGGGGCCGTAGCGCTCGCGATCGAAGCCCGACGAGCCCGAGGCGACGACTCCGCCGATCGTCGCGCGCTCGGGGCGAGCGACGTCGGGCGTCAAGCGGTGTCCGCCGGCGCGCACGGTCGCGGTGAGATCGGCGAGCGTGCAGCCTGCTTGCGCGGTGAGCGTGCCGTCGCCGGGCTCGTAGGCCACGATCGCGCGCAGGGCAGAGGTCGAGAGCAGGAGGTCGCAGCCGCCCGCGAGCTCGCCGGGGCGCGTCGCATCGAGGTGCGCGCCCATCCCGATCGGCAGCACGCGGCGGCCTTCGATGGTCGCGCGCGCGAGCACGTGCGCGACACCGGCCTCGTCCGGAGGACGCACCAGGGGCACGCCGCCCGGACCCTCTTCGATCGCCATGCCGACGCGCGCGAGCGAGCGCGCGAAGGCTGCCCGCTCGCTCACCTGTTCCCTCCCGCGCCGTCCGCGGGAACGGCGAGTGGCGCGCGCGTGCGCACCTCGCGGCAGCCGTGCGCCGGAATCACCTTGCCCGGGTTGAAGCGCCGGGTGGGATCGAGAGCGCCGCGCACGCGATCCATCACCTCGAGATCGGCGGGCGTGAACACGAGGTCCATCGCGGCGCGCTTCTCGAGGCCGATGCCGTGCTCTCCGGAGAGCGAGCCGCCCATCGCGACGCAGGCGCTCATGATGATCTCGCCCGCTTCGAGCACCAGGCGCACCGCCTCGGGATCGCGGCGGTCGTAGGCGATGTTCGGATGGAGGTTGCCGTCGCCGGCGTGGAAGACGTTCGCGATCCGGAGGCCCCGCTCGCGCGCGACATCGGTCGCGAGGCGCACGATCTCGCGCAGCCGCGTGCGCGGCACGACCACGTCGGCGACGTACAGATCCGGCGCCACGCGGCCCATCGCGCCGAAGGCGCCCTTGCGGCCCGCCCAGAGCTGCCGGCGTTCTTTCTCGTCGCGCGCGCGGCGCAGCTCGAAGGCGCCGTGGCGCTGCAGGATCACTTCCACGTCGCGAACGGTGTCCTCGACGTCGAGAGCGCCGCCCTCGAACTCCACGAGGAGGACCGCCTCCGCGTCCTTGGGGTAGCCCGCCGCGAAGACGCTCGCCTCGACGGCCTCGATGGTCAGCCGATCGAGGATCTCGATCGCGGAGGGATCGAGGCGCGCCGCGATCAGGTCGCTCACGCTGTCGCAGGCCGCATCGAGCGAGTGAAAGATCGCCGAGCATGGTCTCGACGGCCTGCGGGAATCGGCGTGAGGCGCAGCGTGACCTCGGTGGCGAGCGCGAGCATGCCCTCGGAGCCGACGAAGAAGCCGACGCAGGTCGTAGCCCGCCGGGTCGACGCGCGGGACAGGAGAGGTCGAGCATCTCGCCCTCGCACGTCACGCACACGAGCCCGAGGACATGCCGCGTCGTCGCGCCGTAGCGGAAGCAGTGCGGGCCGCCGGAGTTCTCGGCCACGTTGCCGCCGATCGTGCACGCGCTCTGGCTCGAGGGATCGGGCGCGTAGAAGAGCCCGTGCCCGGCGACGGCGCGGGAGAGTTCGACGTTGACGACTCCGGCCTGCACGCGCGCGAAGCGGTCGTCCACGTTCGACCTCGAGCACGTCGCGCATGCGCGCCGTCCCGATGAGCGCGCCGCCGCGCGACCGGCGTCGCGCCGCCGGAGAGGCCGGTGCCAGCGCCGCGCGGCACGACCGGGATGCCTTCGCGCGCCAGCACGCGCACGACGCCTCGCGCATTCCTCGGTCGTGCGCGGGAGCACCACGAGCTCGGGCAGCTCGTGCTCGAGCGTCAGCCCGTCGGACTCGTAGGGGAGCTTCTTCGCCGGGTCGTCGATCACCGCCGCCTGGCCGACGATGGCCCGCAGCTCGGCGACGGCGGAGGGGTGCATCAGAAGTCGATCCGGGCGAGCTTCCACCAGGCACAGAACAGGAGCACGAACACGAACGCGAGCGTGCTGCCGATCGAGAACCAGAGGTTGAAGCGCAGGGGCCCTCGCCAGCTCATCTGATTCTCGTACCAGTTGGTGAAGTTCACGTTCCCCGGTGGCTGGACCAGGGACAGGAATTGAAAGGCCAGCGTCTCGTCGGCGTCGGCGTGATCCTCGAATGCGCTGGCCGGCCCGTCCACTTCCAGTACATACAGCCAGTCGGTGTTGCCGAAGAAATAGTGTGCTTCCCGATGACGGAGGACGCCGTCGACCGTGGGCTGCCAGAGCAGCGAGCTCGTGCGCGAGCCTCCCGAGAGCTGGAGGTCCTGTTCCTCGGGCTTGTTCGAGGCGTCCTCGGCCTGGAGGGCTTCCTTGCGCTCATCTGCTGCGGTCGACGGGAACATCGAGCGCGGCCGCTTTCCATCACCACGGTCCACCTTCCGCGCGAAGCGTCGCAACGTGAAGGTCGAGCGTTCCCCGCCGAGTTCCTTCGACCAGACGACGCCATCCCCCTCGACGGATCCGCCGGCCTCGCGAACGAAACCGGCGGGCACCGATTGGACGACCAGGTGCGTCGTATCGTCTTCGAAAGCGGGGGCCGCCTCCAGGCTGCGCCGCAGCTTGAGTGCGATCACCTCTGCATCCGTCGTCTTCGGCAAGACGTAGTGCGCCACGCTGAGGGCTTGCAGGAGAGGGCTGTAGTCCTTCTCCGAGTCCTCGGGGTCGGCTGGCTGCGATTCGGAGGCCGCTTCCTGCAGCACGGTCTTCTTCGCCGTCTCCACCGCCTGCTGGGTCTGGTAGACCGCCCAGCCCTTCTGGATGCAGCCGTTGAAGGCGAAGAACATCATGGTCGTGAGCAGGGCGGTAACGCTGCTCCGCGTGAACACGCCGACGATCACCGAGATCGCGTGCAGGATGCCGAAGAGGTAGACCAGCGTGACGGCGCTCCAGAGGAAGCCGGGGTCGCTGTAGCCGGACATCAGCAGGAGACCCGCGTGGATTCCAAAGACGAGCATCAGGGCGAGCAGGCTGACGAACAACAGGCCCGCGAAGTAGCGCGTCAGAAGCACGGTTCGACGCGAGACGGGCTTGGCGAACACGTTCTCCGCCGCGCCTTTCTCGAGCGTTCGCGGCAAGAAGAAGGCCGTGGCCGCGATGCAGAACAGTAGACCCAGAGTGCCTGCGAAGAACCCGATGAACAGGCTCTGCAGGTCTCCGATGATCCGCTGAGCCGGGTTCTCGCCGACTGCCTGTCCGTAGAACGTCTGGTAGATCGTCGTGTAATCGACCTTCTTCCAGCCGAAGACCACACTGACCGAATCCTCGCCGAAGGAGACCAGGAAGGTCGGCGCGATCAGTACCACGACCAGGATGACGAGCAGCCGGAACATCCGGTTGTCGAGCGTCTGGTAGAACATGTCGAGCAGGAGCGCCTTGCCGATGGTCGCGTTCATGCTGCTCCTCCTCCGCGCTGGGCACCGATCAAGTCGACGAAGGCTTCCTCCAGGGTGATGCGCCGGGGCTCGATGCTCTGGATCTTCACGCCGCTCGCGCGCAGGCGATCGATGAGCGCATTCTGTTGGGTGAGATCGGCCTGCACCTCGAAACCGCCCGGAGAGAAGGCGTGGCGCGTCCCGATTCCCGACACGAGCGCGGGGAGGCCCGCCGGAGCATCGGCGAGCTCGAAGCGCACCAGGCCCGTACCCGCAGTCAGGTCGGCGACCGCACCTTCGCGGAGCACCTTTCCACGATGCATGATCACGACGCGGTCGCAGATCATCTCCACCTCCATCAAGAGGTGCGAGTTCAGGAAGATCGTGGCGCCCCGGTCCTTGAGGCGCTCGACGATCACGCGGATCGTGCGCCGCCCGATCGGATCGACGCCGTCGGTGGGCTCGTCGAGGAACACGAGCTCGGGCTCGTGCACGATCGCCTGCACGAGACCGAGGCGCTGCTGCATGCCCTTGGAATAGGTGCGCACTTTCGCGTTCTGGAAGCGTGCCAGGCCGAGCTCCTCGAAAAGCTCCTTCGCGCGCGGCCGGGCCGTCTTCGCGCTCATCCCTTGCAGCATGGCGGAGAGCAGGACGACCTGCATGCCGGTGAGATAGGGCGGCAGACGGTGCGCTTCCGGTAGGAAGCCGACGCGGCGTCGCACGCGCGGATCCCGCGGGTGTCCGCCCAGGATGCTTGCTTCACCCTTCCATCCGCGCACCAGGTCGAGGGCGCACTTCACGAGCGTCGTCTTCCCTGCGCCGTTGGGACCCAGCAAGCCGAAGACCGAGCCGCGCCCGACCTCGAGGTCGACGCCATCGAGGGCGCGGAAGCCGCCTCGGCCGAAGAGATTCTTGCCGTAGACCTTGGTGAGGCCACGAACGGCCAGGACATGGTCGGCACTCATGCCCGCATCCTACCTGTCCTGGTCCGCCGTGATTGCAAGATGCGCGGCCCCGCGCCAGCCGGCCCCGGGGCCGAGCGTCGCGCGCACGAGCTCGACCGGGCGGCGGCCGAAGCGGCGCTCGTTCAGGCCGGCGCGGATCCCCGGCTCCATGACGTCGAGCGCGGCGGAGAATCCGCCCGCGAACAGGAAACAGGGAAGGTCGAGCAGCACCACGGCGTAGGCGAGCCCGTGTCCGAGGTCGCGTCCGATCTCCTGCAAGAGATCGCGCTCCGGGCCGGGCTCTGCGCGGCCGCGCTCGGTCAGGAGCTCCAGGTTGCCCGGGTCGCCTACCGGGAGCGCGCGCTCCTCGGCGCGGCGCCGAGCCGCCGTTGCGGAAGCGAGCGTTTCCAGGCAGCCGAGCGATCCGCAGCCGCAGCGGGGACCCGCGGGCTCGACCACCACGTGGCCGATCTCGCCGGCGTTCCCGGCCGGCCCGACGAAGAGCTTGCCGCCGAGGACCAGGCCGCCGCCGATCCCCGTGCCGAGCGTCACCGCGATGAAGTCCTGCTTGCCGCGGCCGGCGCCGAGCCACTGCTCGCCGAGGGCCGCGCACTTGGCGTCGTTTTCGAGGATGACTCGCTCGCGCGGGATTCCCAGGCGTTCGGAGAGCCCGCCGACGATGTCGACGCCGTTCATCTGCGGGAGGTTCGGGCTCTCGACGAGCAAGCCGCGCGCGCGGTCGAGGAGGCCTGCGATCCCCACGCCGAGCACTCCCGCGGCTCCGAGCTCGCGCGCGAGCTCGGCGGAGCGATCGAGGACGTCCGCGCTCCCGCCTTCGAGGTGGATCGGAATCGAGCGCTCGCCGAGCACCGCGCCCTGCTCGGTGATCGCCCCGCCCTTCACGTTGGTACCGCCGAAGTCGAGGCCGACGAAGCGCGCGGGCGCTTTCACGCCTTCTTCCCCTTGGTGCGGCGCGTGACGCGCCGGTAGGCCTTGAGATACTCGGCAGCACTCGCCTGCCAAGAGAAGTCCTGCTCGAGGATGCGCCGCACGAGGCGCTTCCAGTCGGCCGGCTTCTTGTACAGGAGGCGCGCCGCGTCGACGCCCTCCAGGAGGCTCTCGTGGTTGTAGTGCGGGAACAGGAACCCCGTGCTCGGCTTGCCGTTCGCTCCCTGCACGACGGTGTCCTCGAGACCGCTGTGCGCGTACACGATCGGCACCGCGCCGTAGCGCATGGCGATCGCGCACAGCGCGTTCGAGGGATGGTAGTGGGCAGGAAGGATCAGGACGTCCGCGCCCGCCAGGATCGTGTGCGCGCTCGGGGCGTGGTAGCGATCGATCACGCGGAAGCGCCCCTCGAAGGTCTGCTCGACCGTGTGCAGGCGCTCCATGATCTCGGCCCGACCGGGGCCCATGAGCACGAGCTGGATGTTGCGCTCGAGCATCGGCGTGAGGGCGTCCGCGAGCACGTCGAAACCGCTATCGGAGTCGAAGCGGCCGATGATCGCGACGAGCGGCGTGCGCGGCCCGTTCTGCAGCCGCAGGAGCTGCTGCAGCGCCGCCTTGCACTTGCGCTTGCCGGTGAACTCCTTGTCCTGCTTCGAGAAGTTCTGGGCCAGTAGCGCGTCGGTCTCGGGGTCCCAGGCCCGGTAGTCGATCCCGTTCTGGATCCCGACGAGCTCCTTCTTGCGCCGCTTGAAAGTCTCCTCGAGGCCGTCGCCGCGGCCGAGCTCCTGGATCCGACCAGCGTGCGCCGGCGAGTGGGTCGCGACGATCGTGGCGAACTCCGCGCCGGCCTTGAGGAAGTTCACCTTCCCTCCGAGCTCGACGCCGCCGACGAACTGGAACATGCGGTGGGGGACGCCGATGCGTCCCAGGATCTCGCGTTCGAACGATCCCTGCATGGCGAGGTTGTGCACGCCGAAGAAGGTGCCCGCGATGGATGCGGGATGATCGGGTTGCTTGGAGGCGTATTCGAGCTCGCGATACAGCGGCAGGAGCCCGGTGGTCCAGTCGAAGCAGTGGATGATGTCCGGCTCGAAGTCGATCAGCGCCAGAGATTCGAGGACCGCGCGGCAGAACAGCGCGTAGCGCAACCAGTTGTCGGCATACGGGCCGTCCTGATCCCCGTACGGGTGGCGGTTGCGGAAGTGCTGGGGGTGATCGAGCAGGACGATGGTGAGCTCGCCGAGCTTGCCGCTGTGGACCGTGAGGCTCGCCTCACCGTCACCATCGGGGACCGTCACCGTCCCGATGCGCTTCAAGCCTTCGAGCCGCTCCGTCTCGACGTCGGCCGTGTAGGGGAGGAACACGCGCACCTCCACTCCCATCTGGACGAGCGTTCGTGGCAAGTACTCGGCCAGCTCGGCCAAGCTCGTGCGGCGAACGATCGTGAGCAGCTCGGGGGTGACGAAGGCGACCTTCACGGCCTACGGGGATCCGGGAGTGGAGGCCAGGTAGGAGCGCAGGCGGGGAAGAGGGCGCTCCCGCGAGCCCTCGCGGGGTGCGCGGTCCGGCTTCGAGGACGATTCCGAGGAACAGGTGTCCAGGTTGGCGATCCAAGCTAGAAAAGTTGCTCGGGGGGGCCCCAGGACGAAGTTGGAAGATCCTACTCAAGTCCTTGTTCCTCAACGCTTTATGGAGTGTTTCCCGGGCTCGGGAGGGGGGCCTCCGGCGTGCGCTTCATACTCCTGTATCGCCTGAGGGAGGAGTTTTTCGAGCTGGGCGATGCGGACGTCGTCGCTCGGATGGGTGGAGAGGAACTGCTCGAACTGCGACGTCTCGCCTCCGCCGCTCTTGGCCTGCATGCGCTTCCAGAAGGCGACCGATTCACGCGGGTCGTAGCCGGCGCGCGCGAGGAAGAAGAGGCCATCGTGGTCGGCTTCGAGCTCGGCCTCCCGGCCGAACTTGAGATTCACCAGTGAGGCAGTGATGCCCGCGAGACTCTGGGCGACCTGACCCTTCAGCACGGTCTCGATCAGCATCGAAGCGCCATACATCCGCGTCATTGCGGCGGTCCCGTGGCGATTCGTCGCGTGCGCGATCTCGTGACCCATGACGACCGCCAGACCTGCGTCTCCCTGGGCGAGGGGAAGGATTCCCGTGTACACGGCCATCTTTCCACCCGGCAAGCAGAAGGCGTTCGCGGTTGCCGGGTCGTCGATCACCTTCACTTCCCACTGGAAGAGATTGGCGATCTCGGGATCGGACTCCTTGACCGCGGCGACGAGTCGATCGGTGACCCTCTCGACCATTGCGACCTGCGGGCCGTCCGCCAGGACCTTCTGCCCGGCGAGGACTTCCTGGTAGGCCTGCTCGCCCAGTCGCACGTCGTCCTCGGGCGGGATCAGGTTGATGTGCGCCAGACTCGCGCAGCTCGCGCAGAGAGCGACCAATCCCGCGCCCGCGCGGAGCGTCCACGCCTCGCGGCGAGGGGCCCGATACAATCCGACCTTGCCGCTGGAACGTTCGACGACACTTCTCTCGACCATGGATCGACCGCCTTGCATGGGAATCCCCTCGCTCGTCCGCTGGACTAGTATGGGATTCTCGCCCGACCGGTGGGAGGGGTGCACGGACCACTCGCCAAAACCGACCACGCCCCGGGTGCTCCGATGAGCAGCCGGCCGCCGCTCCTCTTGATCGTCCTCGATGGTTGGGGAGAGCGTGAAGCGCGCGAGTCCAACGCGATCGCCGCCTGCTCGCCCTACTTCCACGAGCTGCAGGCGCGCTACCCCCACGCCCTGCTCACGGCCTGCGGCCGCGAGGTGGGTCTGCCGCTGGGAATCATGGGCAACAGCGAAGTCGGGCACCTGAATCTCGGCGCCGGACGCGTGGTCTTCCAGGAGGTCAGCCGCATCGATCGCGAGATCGAGACGGGCCGCTTCTTCGAGAACGAGGCCCTGTGCACGGCCATGGACGGCGCGCGGCGCGACGGCAAGAACCTGCACCTGCTCGGCCTGGTTTCCGACGGCGGCGTGCATGCGAGCAATCTGCACCTGCGCAACTTGCTCCTCATGGCGAAGCGGCGCGGCCTTTCCGCGGAGCGCGTCCAGGTGCACGCGATCACCGACGGCCGCGACACGCCGCCGCGCGCCGGCCTGCGCTTCCTCGCGAACCTCGAGCAGGACATCGGCGTGGCGGGGGTGGGCCGCATCGCCTCGGTCGTCGGTCGCTACTGGGTGATGGATCGGGACAAGCGCTGGGATCGCGTCGCACGCGCGTACCACCTCCTCGTGTCCGGCGAGGGCGGGCGCGCGCCCAGTGCCGCGGAAGCGATGCGCGGGTCCTACGAGAAGGGCACGGGCGACGAGTTCGTCGAGCCCACCGTGATCGGCGATCCGAGCGCGGGCCGCATCGCGGATGGAGATCGCCTGCTGTGCTTCAACTTCCGCTCGGACCGCATGCGCGAGATCTGCCTCGCGCTCGCCTTCACGGGCTTCCGGGAGTTCGAGCGCAAGAAGCTCGTGCGGCCGGTGATCGTCACGTTCACGCAGTACCGTGCCGACTTCCCTTTTCCGATCGCTTTCCCGCCCGTCAACCTCGTCGGGCTCTTTCCCGAGATCGTGAGCGCTGCCGGGCTACGGCAGAAGCGCATCGCCGAGACCGAGAAGTATGCCCACGTCACCTTCTTCTTCTCGGGCGGCAAGGAGGACCCGCTGCCCGGCGAGGACCGCATCCTGATCCAGAGTCCGAGGGTCGCGACCTACGATCTCCAGCCCGAGATGAGCGCGCCGCGGGTCACTGACGCGATCCTCGCCTCGCTCTCGGCCGGCGAGGCCGAGGTCTACGTGATCAACTACGCCAACGCCGACATGGTCGGCCACACGGGCATCTACGAAGCGGCTTGCAAGGCCGTCGCCACGATCGACGAGTGCTTGCACCGGGTGGTACCGAAGGTGATCGAGCTCGGCGGCACCGTCGTCATCACTGCCGATCATGGCAACGCCGAGATGATGTGGGACGAGGCGAACGACCAGCCGCACACCTCGCACACGCTGAACCCCGTGCCGATCGTGTTCTGCTCCAAGTCCCTCGCCGGCATCAGGCTGCGCGAGCGCGGCATCCTGGCGGACGTCGCGCCGACGCTCCTCGAGATCCTCGAGCTGCCGCGCTCCGAGGGAATGGACGGTGTCTCTCTCTTCGCGCGGGGCTGATCAGAGCTCGAGCGTGAACTCGATCGGATTCGTCCAGGCTGCGCCGAGCGGGGCTGCGCTCGAGTCGGTCAGGGCCTGGAAGGAATAGGTTCGGCCGAGCAGGGACATCCACAGCCGCCTCTGCATGATGGCCGGCGGTCCCGATGCGACGGAGTGGGTGCCGAAGACGAAGGCGCCGGATACCAGGTCGGACTGGCCAAAGGGCGTCGTCTGCGGCGATCCGAGCGCCGTCGGAGCGGCCCAGAGCGTCGTCGACCCTCCGTCCTCACCCCACAGCTCCAGGCGCAGGTATCCGTTCTTGCCCCCGTGCGGAAGGAGGAAGAGCGGGGCGAACTCCATCGCGCCCATGTCCGGCGCCTCCACGGTGTCGAGGTCTCCATCGACTGCGCGGAGCGTGCCGAGCAGATCGGGGATGCCGATCGGGGTGGCGGGATCGCCCGTCTCGATGCAGGGGCTGTTCCAGCGCAGGCGCCAATCGCCGTCCCGGCGATCGACGAAGCCCGGATCTCCGCCGATGTTCCCGTTCGAGCCCGCGAAGTCGCCGTCCTCCACGGCAGAGAAGGCGACCGTGTATTCCATCTGCGGCCCCGTCACCAGGTCGTCTGGATTGGCGCCCACGATCGAGCCGGTGATCTCCGCGAGGTTCGGAAAGTCGTCCATCGCGCCGCCGATACCGGCAGTGTCGTTGTTGACGACCGTGCAGCGCAGCAGCGAGAGATTGGCGCGCGCCATGTTGGTGTTCTCGAGGAATACGCCCTCGAGTCGGCTGCCGGCGATCAGGCAATCCTCCAGGTAGACAGCCGGCCTTCCCTCGTTCGACGCATACACGTGCACGCCCCGGTCACCGCTGCCGAGGAACCTGGTGCGGTCGAAACGCAGAGCAATCGAAGAGGATGCATCGGAACCATTGAAGCGGACAGCGTCCCCGACCTGGTTGCTGAACTCGCACTCCGAGAAGCGGACGTCGGTGCAGCCCAGGGAGAGGACCCGGAGCCCGATGGCGTTTCGGTTGAATCGAATCCGCTCGAAGCTGCCCGTCGCGCCGCCAAGACACTGATCGTCGAAGGCAACCACGAGGTAGACACCCGCGACCGTGCAACGGGTGACGGTCAGGTCCGCGACTCGTGGGTTCAAGTCTCCAAAGCCGGTCCTGAGGTAGAGACCGAGCTGGGCGCCTTCGAGTTGCAACCCTTGTACGTGAGTCTCCTCGTCGTAGTCCTCGTCGTTCCACAGCTCGGTCTGCAGGCCAATGAGATGGGAAACGCCCGGCGTGCCGAGGATCACCGGCGGAGTGGGACTCGCCACTCCGATCAGCTTGATCTGCGGTCGGATCTCGAGCGGAAAGCTTTCGCCGAGGGCCGCGTCGTAGGTCCCACTGGCGACGTGGATCGATTCCGTGCCGATCACCGGGATGCTCGCGAGTGCGTGGCTGATCGTGCGCCAGGCGTCGATCGTGCTCGTTCCGCCGTTCGCGTCGCTGCCATGCACCGCGTCGACGTACCAGTCGCTGGCGCTTGCAGGGAACGCGAGGGAGAGGCATCCAGCGATGGTGAATAGCTCGGAGAAGAGTGCGCGCTTCATGGACTTACCCTCTCGCTCTTGTGGACGATAGATGGCTAGATGAAGTATAGACACGCGGCGTGAGTGCGGTGTTCCATTCCGAGCGCAAGAAAACCCGGGTCGCCGTGCTCGGCGCGACGGGCAGCGTGGGTCAGCGCTTCGTGTCCCTGCTCGCCGAGCACCCCTGGTTCGAGCTCGTGGGCCTCGCGGCCTCGGAAAAGAACGTGGGCCGGCCCTACGGCGAGGCGGCGCGCTGGATGCAGGCCAGTCCGATCCCCGAGCGCGCGGCGGCCATGCGGATTCTGCCGGCCGAGCCGCCGGTGGACGCGCGCATCGTGTTCTCGGCCCTCGACGCGGAGGTCGCGGGTCCCATCGAGACCGCTTTCGCCCGCGCCGGCTCCTTCGTCGTCTCGAACGCCAAGAGCCATCGGATGGATCCCGATGTGCCGCTCCTCGTGCCGGAGGTCAATCCCGACCACCTCGAGCTCGTCGCGCACCAAGGCTTCCCGCGCGGCGGCGCGATCGTGGCCAATCCCAACTGCTCGACGATCGGTCTGGTGCTCGGGCTCGCTCCCCTCGTGCGCGCCTTCGGCGTCTCCCGGGTGCACGTCGTCACGATGCAAGCCGTCTCGGGCGCCGGCCTTCCGGGAGTCGCCTCGATGGAGATCCTGGACAATGTCATCCCGTTCATCGGCGGCGAGGAGGAGAAGCTCGCGAGCGAGCCGCAGAAGATCTTCGGCCGGCTGCACGCCGCGTCGATCGAGCCGGCCTCGCTCACGATCAGCGCGCAGTGCAACCGGGTGAGCGTGCTCGATGGCCACACCGAGTGCGTCGCGCTGGAGCTCGGGGCCAAGGCGAGCCGGGACGAGATCCTCTCCGCCTGGCGGGAGTTCCGGAGCGAGCCACAGGAGCTCGCCTTGCCGAGCGCCCCGGCCCGCCCCATTCACTACCTCGAGGACACCGCCGCGCCGCAGCCCCGCCGCCACCGCGACCTCGATGGGGGGATGGCCACCGCGATCGGCCGCCTCGCCCCCTGTCCCGTGCTCGGCTGGCGCTTCGTGCTGCTCACGCACAATACGCTGCGCGGGGCGGCCAAGGGCGCGATCCTGTGCGCCGAGCTCGCGATGGCGCGCGGGATCCTGACCGCGTAGTTGCCGCCGAGCGGCTGGCCGGCTGCCAGGTCAGACGCGCAGCGCGATGACGACGGCGATCACGCCGCAGAGCGTCAGAAAAAACCCGAGCCACAGGAAAAAACCCATGAGCGAGAGGGTCGATTGCTTCACGCGTGGAATCCTCGCTTCTCCCCGACCGCGCGCTCGATCAGAGGGGCGGGAAGGAAGCGCGCGGGACCGCCCGCGCGCGCGGCCACGTCGGCCGATCCCGCGATCATGCGCATCCGTCCGGCGGCTCGCGCCAGCCCGTAATCGTCCGCCCAGCGCAGCAACCCGCCCCGGAATGGCGCGAAACCGGTGCCGAAGACCGTGGCGAGATCGAGTTCGACCGGGCCGGCGACGACCGCTTCCTCCAGAGCGCGCGCCGCCTCGTTCACCATCGCGAACAGGCAGCGCTCCAGTACGTCGTCCCCCGTGAGTGACTTCGCGTGCGTCCCGGTCTGGAAGCGCGCCAGGTCGGGGCTCAGGCTCGGTTTTCCACTCTCGCGCGCGGGATGCTGATAGAAGCCCTGCCCGCTCTTCTTGCCCAGCCGGCCTTCCTTCACGAACGCGTCGAGGACGATCGTCGGCTGCATGCGCTCCCCGTAGGCGGTGAAGAGCGAGCGCGCGGCGTGCGTCGCGACGTCGAAGCCGACCTCGTCCAGGAGCCGCAGCGGCCCCATGGGCATGCCGAAGTCCTCGAAGACGCGCTCGAGACGAGCGGCGTCGAAACCCCCTTCGAACGATCGCAGCGCCTCGTCGAGGTAGGGTCCGAGCAGGCGATTGACGAGGAAACCCGCCACGTCCCGCACGATGACCGGTGTCTTGCCCAGACGAAGGGCGAGGGCCGCCACGCGGCGCACGTTCGCCTCCGCCGTCCGCGCGCCGCGCACGATCTCGACCAGCGGCATCTTCGCCACGGGGTTGAAGAAGTGCAGCCCGAGGAAGCGCTCGGGACGGGGGATCTCGGCCGCGATGGCGTCGACCGAGAGAGACGAGGTATTGGTGGCGAGCAGTGCATCCGGCCCGACGGCGCGCGCGATCTCGGCGAACACCGAGCGCTTGACCTCGAGCCGCTCGACCACGGCCTCGATCACGATCTCGGCGCGCGCGAGGCCCGTCATTCCCTGGGCGATCTCGAAGCGGTCGATCGCGGCATTCGCCTCGTGACGCGCGAGCTGCCGGCGAGCCAGCCGCCGGTTGGTCTCGCGGCGGTGATCGAGCTCGGCACGCACGAGCGGCTCCATTGCCAAGTCGCACAGCCGCGCGTCGATTCCGTTCAAGGCGAGCAGGCTCGCGATCCCGCCGCCCATCACTCCGCCGCCGATCACTGCGCCGCGCGCAATCGGCACGGGTCGCTCGCCCGCGGGCCCCACGGCGAGCTTTTTCGCCGCTTCGGAGGCGCGGAAGATGCGGATCAGGTTCTTCGCCACCGATCCGGTGGCGAGCCGCGCGCCGGCAGCCGCCTCCTTCTCCGCCGCGGCCGCCGCCGAGGTGCGCAGCGCATGGGGCAGCATGCTCACCACGGCCAGCGGAGCGGGATAGTGGCCATGCGTCTCGGCGAGGACGCTCTTGCGCGCGCGACTCTCGATCGCCCGTGAAATGGGCGGCACGAGGCCCATGATGCGCTCCATCGGCCGCAATCGCCGCCGCGTCCGCGTGCTCTCGTCGCGGCCCATCGCGACTGCATCGGCCACCCGCACTAACGACTCGCTCGGCGTGATGCGGTCGACGATCCCGATGCGGCGCGCTTCCGTCGCGGTGTACGAGCGGCCTTTCAATATGGCTTCGAGCGCGCGCACGATCCCGATGCGCCGCGGCAAGCGGTGCGTTCCACCCCACGCAGGGAGGATGCCGAGCTTCACTTCGGGCAGGCCGAGCCGGGTCGAGGGATGATCCACGGCGACGATGAACTGGCAGGCGAGGGCGAGCTCGAGCGCGCCGCCGAGCACCGGGCCGCCGACCGCCGCGACGGTGCGCACGCGCGCGAGCGTGGCGAGCCGCCCGAAGACCTGGTGTCCCGCGCGCACGAGGCGCGCCACGAGCTCGGCCGAACGGATCGATTCGATCGCGTCGAGATCGGCCCCGTACGCGAAGTGCGTCGGCCGCCGGCCCAGGATCACCAGGCCGCGCAGGCCGCCGTCGCGCTCGAGCGTGTCGAGCGCGAGATCGAAATCGCGCAAGAGCGGCACGTCGATGACCGTGTGCTCCCGGTGCGGGGGATCGAGCACGATGCGCGCCAGGCCCGGCTCGGGCCGCTCGATCCTCACGCACGTCCCCGGCGCCGGGGCGCGCTCCGGCATGGGAAGTCCCGCGACGTCGATCATGCTGCCTCCTGCTCGATCACGACCGCGCCACCTTGTCCGCCGCCGATGCACAGCGTCGCGAGCCCCAGCGCCTTGCCGCGGAGCCTGAGCTCGTGCGCCAGCGTCAGCAAGAGTCGCGCGCCCGTCGCCCCGACCGGGTGGCCTAGAGCGATCGCTCCGCCATTGGGGTTGGTGCGCGCGAGGTCGAGCTCGCCGATCGCGCGCGCGCGGCCGAGCTCCTTCTTCGCGAAGGCATCGCTCGCGAAGGCGCGTGCGCAAGCGAGCACCTGGGCCGCGAAAGCCTCGTTGATCTCGACCACGGCCATGTCGGCGAGCGAGACCTTCGCCTCGTCCAGCGCGAGGGCGCTCGAGTACACCGGCCCGAGGCCCATGCGCGCCGGATCGAGTCCGGCCCACGCCCAGCTCCGGATGCGGGCGAGCGGCTGGAGACCGAGCGAGCGAGCGCGATCCGCGCTCGCGACGATCAGCGCGCAGGCCCCGTCGTTGATGCCGCACGAGTTGCCCACCGTCACGATGCCGTCGGGTTTCTCGAAGTAGGGCTTCAGCTTGGCGAGCGCCTCGAGTGATTGGCCGTCGCGAATGCCGTCGTCGTGCACGACCAGCTCCTCCGCCCGCCGCGCCTCGAGCGGCAGGTGCGGCACGATCTCGGCCGCGAAGCGGCCCGCATCTCGGGCCGCGCGGGCGCGCAGGTGGCTCTCCAGCGCATAGCGATCGGCCTCTTCCCGTCCGATCGCGAACTCGCGCGCGAGGATCTCGGCCGTCTTCCCCATGATCAGTCCGCAGACGGGATCGGTGAGCCCCTCGGTGAGCGCGACGCGCGGCGCGAGGAAGCGCGGGCGGAAGGTCGAGAGCGCCGCGAGCTTCTGGGGGAGCGAGCGTGCACGCGAGAGCTTGCCGAAGAGCTCGGTCATCTCGGGCCCGTAGACGAGCGGGTAGGCGCTCATGAGCTCGACGCCCACGCAGAGGTAGAGCTCGCCCTGCCCGGCCTGGATCGAGGTCGCGGCGGTGGTGACGGCCTCCATGCCGCTCGCGCAGTTGCGCGCCACGGTGCGCGCCGGGATCTGGATGGGCACGCCCGCGCGCAGCGCGAGCACCCGGCCGACGTTGGCTTGATCCTGCGGCGGCCCGACGCAGCCGACGATCACCTCGTCGAGCTCGGCGGGATCGATGCCGGTGCGCGCCAGGAGCTCGCGCGCGACCTGCGCGCCGAGGTGGGCGGCGTTCTCGCGCGCAAATGCGCCTCCCGCGCGGGCGAAAGGTGATCTCAGGCCGGCAGCGAGGACGATCGAGGAGTCGGGTCGGACGGCGTACATGTTCAGGTCTTCGGCCGCAGGTCGAGGAAGCGCTTCTCTTTCATCTCCGTCTCCATGCCGAGCAGGTCGGCGAGCGCGCTGGCGGTGTGGATGCTCACGCGATTGGGGGCCACCTCGACCGAGTCGACCAGCCGCTTCCTCAATGCGCTTTCGAAGCCTTCCCTGTTCGTGCCCGGCCGCAAAGCCACGCGCACCTCGAACTCGTCGAGCTCGTGCGGATCGTCGTCCTTCTTGCTGAGCACGACTTGCCACTCCTCGATGGTGGGGTCCTCCGAGAGCACCGATCCGATGCTCGAGAGGTCGACGAGGGTGCCGCGGATCTTCGTGAGGGAGAGCGCATGACGGTCCGAGACGCGGCGCAGGTCGCTGGACAGCCGCGGGACGGTGCGGTGGCAGTGCGGGCAAGGTGCTCGCGTCACGCCGCCCACCGCGAGATCCCCGGTGCGGTAGCGCAGCACGCAGCTCCCGTGGCCGGAGATCGTGGTGAACACGACCTCGCCGTCCTGACCCTCGCCCACCGGTTCGAGCGTCTGCGGATCGATCACCTCGATCACGCACATGTCCGGATAGAGGTGGTAGCCCGAGGAGACGTCGTAGTCGGTGGGACACTCCGCGAAAGCGAGCCGCGCCTCGGTGAATCCGTAGGTCCCGAGGATCTGGGGCTCGTGCGCTCCGCACGCTCCGAGCGCCTCGGCCATCTTGTGCTTGAGGCCGGGTGTCACCTTCTCGGCACCCAGGATCACCGTCGTGAGCGAAGAAAGGTTGCGCTTCTCGTCGCGTGCCAGGCGCGCGAGGTGGTAGGCGAAGCCGGGCGTCGCGATCAGCGTCGTGGCGGTGAGTTTCTCCAGCATGCGCAGGTTTCCCGAGCTCCCGACGACCTTGCCGCCTCCGGTGGGGACGACCATCATGCCGGTGCGGAAGCCCGCGAAGCTGGTCAGCCAGAACGCGAGGTGCGGCGCGAAGGGGAACGCGTTGATGATCCTCACGTCCGGCCCGGCGAGACCGAAGACATCGAGCATGCGCGCGCCCGCTTCACCGAGGAGCTCGAGGTCGTGGGGCGTGAAGAGGAAAGCGACCGGCTCGCTCGAGCGCCCGGTGGTGAAGGTGAGGAAGTTCGGGGTGTACGCGCGGCGCAGGATCTCGCGCGCCTGGCGGCCGCCCAGCGCGAGGGCGAGCTTGCGCGAGAGCCCCCAGTGCTTCCGGATCGCTTCCGGGGTGGGGATGAGCACGAAATCGCGCTTGCGGGCCGGGTCGATCTGCGCGTCGAGAAGGTCTTTCTTGGTGGTGAAGGGCAGCCGGCGCAGGTCGTCGAGCGTCCGGATCTGCTCCGGCGCGACCCCTGCCTGCTCGAAAACCCGCCGGTAGTGGGCCGAGAAGGGGTACAGCTCTTCCCGCACGAAGCGCGACAGCGCCGCCCCCTGTGCCCTCTCCTGTACGGAGGCGGGCGCTCGGGACAGGCGCTGCCAGGGGCTGTGCTTCATCTCGGGAACAGCCGCGGGTCCACTCTCCGCGGTGCTTCGGCTCAAGGTTGCCAGGCTTGACCGAGCGATTCCAGCACGCACCGCACGCTGCAGAGGGTCGAAGCGCCGATACCTTGAATGGCGCGCCGGGGGTCCTACTGTGGCCTCCCGTTCGTGCCGTCGCTCCGTCGGCCGAAAGCTCTCTCGATGAACCCCCCCACGAACCTCGCCCACACCAAGTTCAGCCTCCGGCACCCCGGCCAGCGCTCCGCACGCCGGCCGACGGTCGTGCTGGTGCTCGGCGGAGGCGGCATGCGAGGCATGGCCCACGTGGGGATCCTGAAGGCGCTCGCGACCCTGGGGATCCAGTACGACGCGATCGTGGGCACGAGCATCGGCTCGCTCGTCGGCGCGATGGCCGCCGGCGGCTTCGACCTCGAGCACATCGAGTCCGTGGTCGCCGAGGTGCAAAAGGAAGACTACTTCCGTCTCAACACGGTGAAGCTCCTCCTGAAGGGCACGCGCGCGCCGAGCATGTACCAGGGCCAGACCTTCAAGGCGAGCTTGGCGCGGATCCTGCCGTCGGTGTCCTTCGAGAGCACCAAGGTTCCGTTCTACTGCAACTCGGTGTGCCTGGAGAGCGGCGGCAGCGTCTTCTGGGGAACGCCCGGCTTCGACCGCATCCCGCTCGTCGACGCGGTGTACGCCTCGTGCTCGCTCCCCGGCGTGTTCGAGCCGCTGGAGTACGAGGGCTTCAACTACATGGATGGTGGCATCGTCGACTCGGTGCCGCTGCGCTTCGCGAAGACGCTGCGCCCCGACCTGATCATCGCCGTCGACCTGACGATCAAGGGCACGTACAAGAGCCCCAATTACAAGCAGCGCGTGCTCTCGACGCTCTTCCGATCCTTCGAGATCGTCGAGGAGGTCCTGGTCGAGCAATCCCTGCACATGCACGTCGACCACTCGGTCGTCCTGATCCAGCCCAAGGTCGGACACCTGCACCGCTTCGACTTCGAGCAGGTGGGCGAGGTGGTGAAGATGGGCGAGGAGGAGGCCTTGCGCGTCTTGACCTCGCATGCCGCCACGCGCGGGCTGGTCAAGGACGAGGTCGTGGAGGGCCTCGCTTGCCCGGTCGCGCCACGCGACTACGTGAGCTTGCACATCGACCCGACGCGCTGCATCGGCTGCGGCATGTGCGAGATGGTCTGCGAGACCGACGGCTTCTGGGCGCAAGGCGAGAAAGCGGTCGTGCGCAAGCTGCTCAATTACGAGTGCACCCGCGACCACGCTTGCGCGCGCAACTGCCCCACGGGCGCCATCAGCCTCGGGAACTTGTAGATGGCGCGGGGGGAGCGGAGCGAAAGCCTCGCGCCGATCGAGGCCCCCTCATCCCCGGATCCCCGCGCCGCAGGCCCCGCGCTGCTTCCTGCTGGGTTTCGTCTCGAGCCGCATGGCGTGGGCGAGATGCTCGACGTCGCGCTCGAGGTGTTCCGCCAGCGCTTCTTCGCCCTCGTCGGCACCGCCTTCGTTCTCATGGTCGGCGCTCAGCTCCTCGAGCAAGCGATCGGGAACTGGAGCAAGGCCGTGGCCGAGCGAGGAGACGAGCGCGGCGCGATTCTCGTGGGGCTACTCGCGGTCCCGGTCGTGTTGCTCCTCTCGCTCCTCGTCGCGGCGGTGACCGGCCGTCTGGCGTACTCCACGCTCGAGGGCAAGCCGATCTCCATGCGAGCCTCGCTCGCCTTCGTGCTCGGCAGGCTCGTGTTCCTCGTCTGCGTGGTAGTGCTCGAGTTCCTCGCGATCCTCCTGGGCTTCTTCGCCTGCATCCTGCCGGCGCTCTTCCTCGGCTGGAAATTCGTGCTCGCCTCGACCGTCGTGGTGCTCGAGCGCGTCAGTCCCGTAGAAGCGCTCCGCCGGAGCTGGACGCTCACCCGGGATCTGTTCCCCATCGGCTTTGCCGTGTTCCTGCTCGGGCAGCTCTTGTTCCTGCCCTTCCACGCCGCGGCAAGCATCCCGCAAGACCCGGAGATGCGCCGCCAGTTCCTGAGCCAGCTCGGCCTCCCGCACTCCGGATTGGAGTCGTTCTGGATCCCCATGCTCGTGTTCACGCTCTTCGGCGCAGTGGGGATGGCGTACCAGGCCGTACTGATCACGCTCTTCTACGTCGAGACGCGCATCCGTCGCGAGGGCTTCGACCTTCTCGTGAGCCTGGAGCGCCTGAAACATCGCGACGCGCGGGCCGCCCAGCCGGAGCTCTCCGCGGTGCCGTCGCGTGCCGTGGACTCCGGCACGCCGACCTGGGAGGGGCTGGCGTGAGCGCGCTCGCCGGCGAGATCGCGCCCGCGCGCGTTCACGACGCGCTGAAGGTCGTGCTGGAACGCGAGGAAATCGGCGCGTTCGAGCGCGCGAGTCCGCTGGAGCGGTTCCTGGACGGGCTGTTCGGCGGCCTGGATCCGAGATCCGTGGATGCGGCCGTGTGGTTCGTCTGGGTGATCCTCGGAACCGCGGCGCTCGTGTTCGCCGTGTACGCGGCGATATGGATGCTGGACGGCGTCCCCGCCTGGCGCCGGCTCGTCCGCGGCCGCTCCGCGGCCGGCGACCCGGCGCAGGACGATCGCCGGCGTCGCGTCGAGGAGCTGCGCGAGCGCGCGCGGGCGGCCGAAGCGCGCGGCGACCTCGCGCTCGCGCTACGCCTGGAGTTCTTCGCGATCGTGGTCGCGCTCGGCGAGCACGGCGAGCTCGAGTTCCGGCCAGCCTGGACGAACCGCGAGCTCTGCGCGCGCGGAAAACCGGCGCCCGCGCTGGCCGAGCGCCTGCTGGGAGTGCTCGACGAGCTCGACCCGCGGACGTGGGGCGCGCAACCCGCTCGACCCGCCGACCTCGCGCGCTTGCGCGCGCTCGCGACCGAGCTCGGGGCCGGAGAGGCGGCGTGAGAACGGGAAGCCTCTTGCGTGGCGCGGGAGCGATCGTCCTGCTCGGCGGAATGATCTGGGTCTCGATGCTCGGCGCGAAGGAACCCGGTCGCAGTCGCAGCGTCAGGTCGCGCGAACCAACCGGCCGGCTGGGGGCGCTGGCACTCCTCGACGAGCTCGGCTTCGATGCGCGCGCCTTCGAGCTCCCGCCGGGCTCCCTTCCAGCCGAATCCGCACTGTGCTGGCTTCCGCACGTCCCTTTCGATTTCGACTCCCGCGAGCGTTCCGACGCGGGCGTGGACCTGCACACGGAGCTCGGCGCGGAGCGATCCCCGCGGGCCTACCGACGCTTCGTCGCCGCGGGCGGGACACTCGTGCTCGCAGCGGGTCCAGGCGTGGGGGCGCTCCTCGCCGAGCACCTCGGCATCGAGGGCGTTCGCGCGCTCGCCGCGCCGGACGAGAGCGATATGCGCGAGATCGTGATCCCCTGGAGCGACGCGCAGGCGCTCTCCCTCGAATGGCCCGCCGCCGATCCACTGAGCGAGCTCGCGCGCGCAGAGGGCCTGGAAGCCTGCTTCGAGGACGAGAGCGGTCGCGTGCTGGCCCTCGCATTGCCGCTGGAGCAGGGCCGCGTGGTGCTGCTCGCCTGGGACGGCTTTCTCGACAACGAGCGTCTCGCCGAAGCCGACGCGGCCACCCTCCTCGTGCGGCTGGTCGAGCGTCTCGCGCCAGGTGGAGCGATCCTCTTCGACGAGTCCGTTTTCGGCGGCTGGCAGCCTCGTTCCGCGCTCGAGGTGGCTTTCGGCTCGCAGCTCGGCGTGCTCTCGGTTCAGCTCCTGCTCCTGCTCACCTGCTTCGCGTGGCGGCACACCGGGGTGCGCGAGTTCCCGCGCGACCCGCCGCCGCGCGCGGCGCTCACGCCGCTGGCGCGAGCGCGCGCGATCGCCTCGCTCCACCTACGCGCGCGGCGTCCCGACCAGTTAGCGCGCGTGCTCATCGCCGAGGTTCTGCGGGACATCGCCCGGGGGCTCCACTCTGCGCCCCACGGAAGCGTCGCCGGCGCCGGCGATGCGGCGGCGGAAGCAGCGCAGGAGGCGCTCGCGCGCGAAACTCTCGCGCTCGTACTGGAACGCATGGGCTGGGGGAGCGAGCGCGCCGATCTCGAGCAGCGGATCTTCGCGCCGGTGCAGAGCTCGGCCGATCTGGAGCGCGTGAACGTGGCGCTGGTCGAGCTCGAGGAGCGCGTGAAGGCGGCGGGTGCGAGCGCGGGAACGGGCGCGGTGCGCGCTCTCGCCTGAGGAAGAGAAGATCGATGGAGGAGCGAACGATGGACGTATCGAGCGTGAAGGACCTCGGCCAGCGGCTCGCGGAGGAGGTCGGCCGCGCCGTGATCGGCATGCAGCGCGAGATCAAGACCTCCCTCGTGGCCGTGCTCGCCGGCGGACATTGCCTCATGGAGGGCCCGCCGGGAGTTGCGAAGACCTTGCTCGTGCGCGCGCTCGCGACTGCCCTGGGGGCGCGCTACGCCCGCGTGCAGTTCACGCCCGACCTGATGCCCTCCGACGTCACCGGGACGAGCGTCTTCCGTCCCACCGAGGGCCGCTTCGTGTTCCGCCCTGGCCCGATCTTCGCCGACTTCCTCCTGTGCGACGAGATCAACCGCGCACCCGCGAAGACGCAAGCGGCGCTCCTCGAAGCGATGCAGGAGGGATCCGTGACCGTCGACGGCGAGAGCCACGCGCTGCCCCGCGATTTCACCGTCTTCGCCACGCAGAACCCGATCGAGCACGAGGGGACCTACCCCTTGCCCGAAGCGCAGCTCGATCGCTTCCTGTTCAAGGTACGGGTCGGCTATCCCGAAGCAGAGGTCGAGGCGAGCCTGCTCGCCGCGGCGCACGTGCGCGCGCCCTTCTCGACCCCCGCGGACCTCGGTGTGCAAGCCGTCACGTCACCCGTGGAGCTCCTAGAGCTGCGCACGCTGGTGCGCGCCATCGAGGTGCGTCCCGAGCTCGTCGCGTACGTCGTGCGCCTCCTGCGCGCGACGCGCAGCGAGCGCGCGCTCGTGCTCGGCGCGAGCCCGCGGGCGGGAGTCCTGATCCTGCAAGGTGCCAAGGCCTTCGCCGCCCTCGAAGGCCGCGCGTTCGTGACGCCCGACGACGTGAAAGGAGTCGCGCTTCCCGCACTGCGTCACCGCGTCGGCCTCGATCCGGCCGAGGAGATCCGCGGCGCCAGCATCGACGATCTCCTGCGGCGTCTCCTGGATACCGTCGAGGTGCCGCGCTGATCCCGACTGCGCGCTTCCTGGCCGTGGTCTGCGGGCTGGTCGTGCTCGGCGCGCTGGCGATCGCCTGGCCTGCACTCGCGCGCGCGGCATGGCTGGCAGATGTGCTCGTCTTCGCGGCCCTCGTGGCGGATTTCCTCGCCACGCCCGATCCACGGAAGCTCGCCGTCACGCGCACGCTGCCCGAACGCGCCGGACTGGGCGAGGAGTTCGCGCGGCGACTGCGTGTCGAAGCGGGTCGAGCACGCGGCCTCGTCCTCGAGGTGCGCGAGGAGTTCTCCGCCGCGCTCGAGGTGTGCGGCCGCGACCTGCGCGACGACCTCGCAGCCGGACCGAGCGTCGAGGACGGCGCCGCGTGCGCGCCTCCCGTGCCCGGCGATCCGACCGGCGGGCCCGATCGCGCGCGCCTTCCGCCCGCGGGCGCGATCGAGCTCGTGCGGAGCTACCGCTCGCGGCGACGCGGCATCGAGAGCCTGGGCCACCTGCGCCTGCGTCTGCGCGGCCCGCTCGGACTGGTCCTGCGCCAGGCGCGCCTCGCCGGACGGAGCGAGATCGCGATCCAGCCCGCGCTGCTCGGCCTCTCGCGCACGCTCGAGCTCGCGGCGTCCGAGCGCTGGCGTGACCTCGGCGTGCGGCGCGTGCGTCGCCGCGGAGGACTCACCGAGTTCGAATCCTTGCGCGACTACGTGGCCGGAGACGACGTTCGCCTCGTCGACTGGAAAGCCTTCGCCCGCCGCGGCCGGCCGATGGTGCGCGAGCACCAGGAAGAGCACGGCCAGGAGCTGATCCTCTGCATCGACTGCGGCCGTCGCATGGCGCAACCTGCCGGCCAGGGCGCCGAGCGCGGCTGGACCAAGCTCGATCACGCGCTCGATGCGGCGTTACAGATCGCTGCCGTGGCGCTCCAGGAAGGCGATCGAGTCGGCATCTTCGCCTTCGACGCGCGTCCCCGTGCCTGGGTCGCACCGGCGCGCGGAGCGCGTGCGCACGCCCGCCTGGAGCAGGCCGTCTTCGCGCTCCTGCCCTCGCTCGCCGAGTCCGACCTCGAGGGCGCGCTGCGCGAGATCGGCGTGCGCCAGCGCCGCCGCGCCACGCTGATCTTGTTCTCCGACGTCGCCGACCCGCTCTCGCTCGAGCTGCAGGGGCGCGCGCTCGAGGTCGGCGCTCGGCGTCACCGGATCGTGTTCGCTGCTCTCGATGATCCGGAGATCCGGCGCGTCGCTACGGCCGAGAGTCACGCGGCGGCGGCGCTTCGCGCTGTCGCGCTCCTTCTTTCTGCCGAGCGGCAGCACAGCTTGGCGCGGCTGCGTTCTCACGGGGCGAGCGTTCTCGATGCGCTGCCCGCCGAAGCGGCGGCGCCGGCTCTCGCCGCATGGCTCGACGCCAAGCGCTCGGGACGCTCCTGATCTTCCGGTTCGGAGTACCAGCGCGAGTCCCGCCTGAAGGCGGGACGACGAACCAGACCGCCTGAAGGCGGTACTCCAAACTCGGAGGGACTCGGTGCTCGTAGGTGTGGTTTCTCTCTGGGGGGTACTCCGAACTAGAGGCGGTACTCCGAATGTAGGGGTGTGGTTTTTCCCCAACGATCACCGCGACTTCCAGGATCACCGCGACTTCCAGGGCGTGGCGAGGTACTCGAGCGACCAGTGCTCGGGAACACTCAAGCACTGCGCATAGCGGCGCGCCGGGTCGAAGAACAGTGCGCCGAGCGTGCCGGCGCTCCACTTGAAGTCCACGGCGAAAGGGGAGATGCCGCGGCTCGTACCGAAGGGGCCGCTGAAGCGGTCGCCGCGGTGGAACTTCGGGAGCTCCAGCGACACGCGCGAATCTTCGTAGTGCATGGTGCCGTCCAGTAGGCGGCCGGGGCCGGCGAGCTCTCCGCGCAGGAGCAGCGGCCAGAGCTTGGCCAGGGTGGATTCGAGCTGGTATGGCACGCTCGCGACGGAGTCGAGCGATGGCTCGTGGACGAACTCCTCCGCGCCCGCCGGGCGCAGCACGAGGCCGTGGCGCTCGAAGAGAGCGTGACCCTCGCGGTCGATCCTGACGCGCGAATTGCGGTCGAGCGCGCCGTAGATGCCGTGGCCTCTCGACTCGATGAAGATGGCGGCATGAGTCCCGTGCTCGTCTGGTCGGCCGTCCTCGTCGATCCGCAGCAGCGGGCCACGGATCCTCTCCGTACCGCTGGTGAAGCCGCTGTCGTCGTTCGCGTACACGCCTCCGCGGTAGTGCGCCTGGGTGAAGAGCAGCACGACGCGCTGCTCGGCCTTGTCGACGACGACGGCCATGTTCTCGCCGTCCCCCTCGTGAGTCATGTGCACGCCGAGGTCGATCGGCTCCCAGTCGCGAGGATGGAAGACGTGATACGTGAGGAAGTGGTGCGTCGCGGTCTCGACGTGCGCATACGAGAGCGTCGGCACCAGCTCGCACGAGGGGAAGGCATCCCAGTTGTCGTCTCCATTCTGGTTGCCGTCGAAATCGACCGGGGCCGGGATGTCCTGGCGGCCGCCGGTGGCGTGGATCTCGTGATAGATCCACGGGGCAAAGCGCAGCGCCAGCTCGAGGTCCTCGTCCACCGCCGCCTCGCCGCACTTGCGCAGCAGGGGATCGACGCGGAGCGGCGTCGTGCGCGCATTGAGCCAGGCGATCCAGACCGCCGCGAGGACCAGGATGGAGAACGAGGCCGCCAGCCAGCGGCGCTTCTTGGTCACGCCTCGCATGCTTGGATGGCGGACGACACGATCAACCGATTGCTTGCGCTTCCTCTGCGCGACCAGAAAAGGTCGCCCATGCGAGCAGCAGAGCACCGCTCGAGACGGCGACGAGCACACGGGTGCCGAAGGGCGCGTGCGGCGACACGTAGCCTTCGATCAGGCCGGCCAGCACGAGCATCGGGAGGACGGGCGCGAGCAAGCGCATGGCATGGCGTCCGGCGAGGCGCAGCGCGTAGGCGCGACTCCACGGACCGGACGAGGCGAGGCCGCGTAGGAGCACGAGGCCCGCGGTGCCGGCAAGCACGATGGCCTGGATCTCGAGGGTGCCGTGGCACCACAGGATCGAGGAGATCGAGCCGGCCTGGTCCCAGTGCGCGGCCACGGCGGTGTAGCTCCCGATCATCAGCGCGTTGGCGGCGAGGACCATGACATAGAGGGGCGGGATCAGGGCGCTCGCAAAGAACAGGAGCGCGACCTTGATGTTGTTGCCCATCACTCCTCCCGCAGTGACGGCCGACGAGCCGGTCCCGAAGTCGAAGTTGCCGCGAAAGGCGGCGCCTTGTTCGGCCGAGCGGAGCTGCGCGATCTCGCTGTCGACCACTTCCCGAGGAAGCATCGAGTAGGCGAGCGAGAGGTCGCTCTGCACGAGGGCGAAGGCCGCGGCAGCCAGGCCGTAGAACAGGAGGAAGCTCGCGAGCAGGAGGCGCCATTCCGAGCGGATGGCGCGCGGAGCCGCGACCAGGTAGAGGCGCGCGAGCTGCCGGAGGCGCGCGCCGCGGCCCTCCTCGAGATCGCGATGCAAGATGCCGTGGGCTGCGAAGAGCAGCGGCCGCAGGCGCGCGAGGGAGGCTGAGTCCTCGCCACTCGTCTCCAGTCGCGCTTGCAGCGAGGACACGAAGCGATACAGGTGGGGCAGCTCGACGAGCGCACGCTCGGATAGACCGCGCGGCCCGCGCGTACCGACCTCGCGCAGGATCGTGGCCAGCCGGGCAAGGTGTCCCTCTTCCTGGGCGCGCAGCGGCATGCCGGATTCTCCCACGGCACACCCTCTTTCTCCCGCCCGATCCGCCTGCGATCATTCGCGCGTGCCGATCGTGCAGGTGGAGACCACCGAAGGCGTCGTGCTCGAGCTCGACGTGGCCGGCGCGGGGAGCCGCTTTTCGGCGGCGCTCTACGATGTCCTTGTTTTCGGGTTCCCGCTCTTCCTCCTGAGTCTCCTCCTGCTCCTGGTGGCGGATGTCACGGGAGCCGGCGGATTCCTCTACGGCCTGCTCTCCGGCGGTTTCCTCTTCGTGCTCGCGCTGATCCTGGCGCTGGTGCATCACCGCCGCGGTGGCCTCACTCCGGGCAAGCAGCTCCTCGGACTCATCGTCGTCGGCGAGGACGGCCTGACACCGGGCCCGCTCGCGCATCTTCTGCGCTCGATCCTCTGGATCGTCGAGCTCCTTCCGCTGCCGGTTCCCCTCGGCCTGGTGGTGATCTTCTTCCATCCACGCCGCCAGCGACTGGGCGACATGGTGGCGGGCACGCTCGTCGTCCGCCGCCCGAAGGAGGAAGTCAGCGAGCAAGCGCCTTTCGCCCCGCCGCTCTGGAGCACACTGCCCGAGCGCAAGTTCCCGCTCACACCGGGCCTCGTCGCGCGCCTGGACGCCGAAGACCTCGCGCTCTTGCGGCGGGTGATCTTGCGGCGCACGCTCGCTCCTGAGCCACGCGAGCGCCTGCTCCAGGAACTGGCTCGCTACTACGGCGAGCGCCTCGGCCTCGATTTCATGAGCAACCCGCGCGGCGCGTTGCGCGAGCTCTATCTATGCTTGCGCGAGGTGCGCACAGGCTCCAGCCCCCCTTGAGCGGCCGGCTAGGCGTCCTCGCTCGAAGCGGTGCGCGGCAAGCGGCCGTGCCAGCGTTCGAGGCGCTCGACATCCTCCGCGCTGAAGCCGCGCTTGCCGAGCGGGTAGAGCTCGAATCCCGGAGGGCGCGCCGCGGCGCGCTCGGGAACGGGCTCCGGTTCGTCGGGTAGCGGACGTGAAGTCGGAGGCTCCCAGGCCTGCGCGTGGCCGTTGCTCGCTTCGGGGCGCGGTCGAGGGCGCAGGACGTACTGGAAGAGATCGAACAGCGCCGAGCGCCCCGGTGCGTGGCGCGCGCGGACCTGGCTGAGCTCCTGCCACGACGCCCAGAGAATGAACGCGCCGATGAACAGGAACAGCGGATTCGAGACCAGACCCAGCACGAGCAGGCCGCCCGCGAGGATGCGACTCACGCGCACCGCGTTCTCGGTTGCCCGCAGCCAGCTCATGTGCCGCGCGAGCTGAGCGCGCAGGACGCGGCCGCCGTCCATGGGAAATGCGGGCAAGAGATTGAAGAGCCCGAGCGCCGCATTGATCAGCACGAAGCGCATGCCGAAGGTGAAGACGATGTCCGGCGTGAACCCGAAAGCCGGCAGGACCGTGGCGAGCCACAGCGGCAAGAAGGCGGCCAGCGCCAGGGCGAAGTTCGCGAGCGGCCCGGCAAGGGCGATCCAGGTCTCCGCGCGCGGGCTCTCGGGCATCTCCGCCAGCCGCGCCATGCCTCCGAGCGGCCAGAGCGTGATGTCGAGAACGCGCACGCCGAAGCGGCGGGCCACCACGGCATGCGCGAGCTCGTGGATCACGACCACGCTCATCAAGACCAGGAGGTACACGCTCAACCAGAGCGCCGCGGTCAGCCCGGACCTCATCATGCTCCAGAAGAGCACGCCGCCGAGCATCCACAGGAGCAGCGGCTGCACGCGCAGTCGCACGCCCATGGCGGTACCGAGCTCGATCGATCGTCTCACGTGGTTCAGCGGGTCGGGGAATCGTTCGGGGCGAAGGAGCTTACGGGGATCCGGCTCTCTACGCTCGTGGCCCGGCGTCCTTCGCGTCCGGGTGGCCAAACGCGCGGCCGCGGCCGGCGGCGCGCGAGCGACGGCTCTCGCAGTCGGGGATCCGACGCGAGGCGGGCACGCCTCCTGCAAACTGGATGGGACCGCTCGATGATGGAAAGCAGGCGCGGAGGAGGCGCCAGCCGGCGCCTTCTGGACTACTCTCGGGAGATTCTCCATGGCCAACCCCATCCCGTCACCGGGGCAGCGGGTCCTGACCCTCGATCTGTGCTCCGTGCAGAAGCGCGGAGCGCACGCGGTTCGCGTGCATCCCTGGTCCACGGACGATCCGATCCTCGCGCGCATCGGCTCCTGGTCGGGGCCCGCCCTTGCGCTGGCGCTGCTCGCCGAGCGCGTGCGAGCGAACGGGGAGCGCGATCTGCCCTTCCTCGTGGCGGTCGGCGAGGGTGTGCGCCGCGGCCTTCCGACGGCGGCGCGGGCAAGCGTGATCGCCCGCGCGCCACTCAGCGGGCGCATCGGACAAGGTCAGGTGGGCGGCGATCTTGGCGCGCGGCTGGCCGGGATCGCCGACGTTCTCGTGATCGAGGGTCGCACCGAGCTCGCCGGTGCGGTGCTCGTGATCGACGAGGGCGCGCGCGTGGAGCTCTGCTCGCGGCCGGAGCTCGCCGGCGCGACTCCGGCCGAGACGCACACGCGGCTGGTCGAGCTCTACGGTCCGTGCGCGAGTCTGCGCGTCGGGCCGGCGGGAGAGCGCGGTGTGCCTTACGCGAACCTCGCGTCGGGGGCCTTGCCGCAGAGCTTCGTCGGACGCGGCGGACTCGGGGCGGCGCTCGCCGCGCACGGATTGAAGGCGCTCGTGATCCGCGCACCGCCGGCCGCGGCCACGCTCAGCATGCACGAAGGCTTGCCGAAGGAGGCCGAGCTCGCGCGACGGCTGCGAGCCTCTCCGCGGCTCGCCGCGCGCAGCGCCGGCGGAACGCTCGAGCTCGCCACCGCGATGGCGGCCCGCGGCGCGCTCGCGCTGCACTCCGGTCGCGAGGCTCTGGGCGTGAGCGCTGGCGCGCGCCTCGAACTGGAAGGCGAGACGCTCGCGCGCGGCCGCCACGGCTGCCGCGGCTGTCCGACGCCATGCGGGTGGGTGTTCGAGGACAAGAGCGGCGCCGAGCGGGGCGGGCGCTTCTCGGCGCTCCATCCGTTCGTCGCCCTGCTCGCATCGAGCTCGCTGGCGGACGCCTTCGAGCTCCTCGACGCCTGCGATCGATTGGGCCTCGACGCCAAGGAAGCGGGCGCGGCGCTCGGCGTGCTGGAGCGGGCGCGCGAACTTGGCCGCGCCGAGGGGACCATGAAGCACGGGGACGTGCGCGCCCTGGTGGGCGAGCTCGATTCCCTCCTCGAACCGGAGAGCACGGCCGGCGCCGAGCTCGCGCGCGGCGCCGCCTGGCTCGCCCGGCGTTACGGCCTCGAGGCAGAGAGCCAGCTCGCCGCCGGCGAGGCCGTGCGACCCGACACCGACCTCGCCGCCCTGCTCGGCCAGTGCGCCGGCGCGCGCGGACCCGAGCCGATGAAGAGCTTCCCGTTCTCGACCGCAGCGGGAGCGAGCCTCGGGCGCCTCGCGGAGCTCGTCGCTCCGCTCACGCTTCCTGCGGGCGCCGAGGACCCGCGCTCACCTGCCGGCAAGGGTCGCCTCGTCTGGTGGCACGAGAACCTCGCGACGGCCGTCGACGCGACGGGGTTTTGCGCGTTCTCCGCGGCTGCGCTACTGGCCGACGGCCTGGCGACTCTCGACGAGCTTGCGGAATGGATCGCGCCCTGGTCCACCGATCGCGAGCTGGGCGCGACTCCCGGCCGCGCGCTCTGTGCCGCCGGCGCGAGCTTGGTGGTCGTGCAGCTCGAGCTCGAGGAGCGCCTGGGCTTCGTGCGTGCAGGCCCTCCGAGCTGGGCCGCGCACGAGCTCGCGCGCCCCGGAATGCTCGCGGAGTACGAGCGGGCCCGTGGATTGGAGACGGGGCAGGTGGATCGGAGCCTCGGACCGGCCCTGGCGAGCGAGGACGTGCTCGCCTGGACCGAAAAGCGCTTCGCGAGCGAGGCCGCACCTGGTGTCGGCCGCGCACATCCGCTTTCGGAAGCTCGCCTCCTCCCGCGCACCCCTGGCCACGTGGTGCTCGCGTCCTTTGGCGCGCTCGCGAAGTCGCTGGGGGCCGAGCTGGAGCTCGATCTCGTCCTTCCCGCCAGCCTGCGCGAGGTTTTCTCCATCGCGGCAGGGCGCCAACCGCAAGCCGAGCGCTGGTTGCTGCGCGGGGCGGACCTCGTGCCGGCGGTCTACCGCCGCGGCGAGCGCCTCTGCGCCGAGGACTGGGTGCAAACCGGAGACCGGCTCGAGCTCGTGGTCGCCATCGCTGGCGGTTGATCGGCGCCTCGCTCTTGCACTCTCGCGCCGGCATGGCGAACCTCCGCAGCGCCGATGCCTCGATCCACTGTGCCGGGAATCCTCGTCCTGAAGACCGCCGCGCTCGGCGATGTGCTGCGCACGACCTCGATCTTGCCAGGCCTCGCTCAGCAATCGCCCGGAGCGCGCGTCCTCTGGGTGACGGGTCGCGGGGCGCGCGATCTCGTGGCGGGCCATCGGCTGGTGCACTCGGTACTGGAAGTCGATCCCGGGGATCGATCGAGCATCGCTGAGATCGAGCGCGAGCTCGCGAGTCGCCGCTGGGACTGGGTGCTCTCCTTCGACGACGAGGAGGAGCTCGCTGCGCTGGCTGCGCGGCTCTCGTGCGAGCGTCTCTCCGGAGCCTACCTCGACGAGCATGGCGTGCGCCGGTACACGAGCGACGTCGCGCCATGGTTCGACATGGGGCTGCTCTCGGTGCATGGCAAGGCGCAGGCGGACCGCTTGAAGATCGCCAATCGGCGCTCGCACCCGGAGATCTTCGCGTCGATGCTCGGCCTTGCGATGGGGCGGCCGGAGCTCGAGCTCGACGAGCGGGCCAAGGGATTTGCGCGCGAGTTCGCGGCCCGGCACGGGCTCGCCGGGCACCGGCCCATCGTGGGCCTCAATACGGGAGCGGGCGGGCGCTGGCCGTCGAAGGAGCTCCCGGTGGAGCGGACGATCGAGCTCGTTCGCCTGCTGCGTGCGGAACACGGCGAAGAGGCGACCTTTCTTGTGTTCGGCGGGCCCGCGGAGAAGGCGCGCAACGCCGCGATCCTGGAGGGGCTTGCACGCCTCGAGCCGCGGCCCCGCTTCTTCGACACGGGGACGCGGAACTCGGTGCTCGAGTTCGCCGCGCTCGTCTCCCTGTGCGGTCTGGTCGTCGCGAGCGACAGCCTCGCTCTCCACGTCGCGATCGCGCGCGCGCGCCGCGTGGTGAGCTTCTTCGCGCCGACCTCGGCGGCGGAGATCGAGCTGTACGGCCTGGGAGAGAAGGTCGTCTCGACGGCCCCGGACGCCTGCTCGTACCGGCCCGATGCGGACAACTCGTCGATCACTCCCGAACGCCTGGCCGCCGCCGTGGGGCGGGTCCTCGCGAGCGGCCACCCGGCCGGGTGGACTCTGAACATGCGGTGGGAGAATTAAAGGATCATGTCCACTCGCTCCATGCTCGTCGCGGCGAAGTTCCTCGAGGGGGTGGGCCTGGTCGTGATCCTGGTGGGCGTCACGATCAGCATGGGCCTCGGATTCGAGGAGGAGGGTCTGGCCTCGATGCGCGCCGAGTTCCAGGGCATGGCCGTGGGTGGCGCCCTGTTCCTTGTGGGTTGGCTCCTTGAACGCGCGGCAAACCGCCGTTAAGGGAGTGTGCGAGATCGTGCACGGCCGTGCGGGGGCCTTCCACGCGCCTGCCACGTCGTATACTTTGGCTCCTCCTTCGGCCCATCGTGCGACCGTCCTGCCCGGCGCAAGATCCTTCGAGGTCCCGACCATGGTGCTTCGCCTTCGCCTCCGCTTCCTGGCCAGTCCGGCGCTCCTCTGTGCTCTCCCGTGCCTCGGCTGGGCTCAGTTCGAGGACAACCAGACTCAGATCCCACAGGGGAGTCCGTTCAACAATTCCGCGAGCGAGAACGTCGACTTCGGAGACGTCGACAGCGACGGCGACTGGGACGCGATCTTCTCCGACGGTGGAGACTTCACGCAGGATCAGAGTCGCATCTGGATCAACCAGGGTGGCTTGCAGGGCGGAACCGTGGGCTGGTTCACCGATGAGACCGCCGCGCGTTTCCCGCAGGTCAACTTGCAGAGCCGGGACATCGAGTTCGCCGACATCGACCGCGACGGTGACCTCGACATCTACCTGGCGAACACGGCCCGCCTGGTCCCCCAGGGCAATCACTGGTGGATCAACCTGGGCGGCTTGCAGGGCGGGACGCCGGGCTTCTACCAGGATCAGACTTCCACGCGCTGGGTGGGTGTGGGCGGACCGGGCTCCTCGGTCCACCCCAGCCAGGTCCTGGTCGGCGGTGGCTTCATCGACTACTCCTGCGACTGCGACTTCGGCGACCTCGACAACGACGGCGACCTCGACCTGGTTCACAGCACCTATGGCGTGAACTTCGCCGGCCGCATCCCGACGCGGATCTTCCTGAACGACGGGAGCGGCTTCTACAGCGAGTTCAACCCGAGCGGATTCCAGCTCGGCGGCGCCGAGATCCAGCAGGGCAACCCGGGTATCTGGTGCGACGGCACGCAGCAGGATCTGACCACCAATACGAACGGCACGTTCTGCGACGTGGCCACCGACGCGCTCGACATCGAGGTCGATGACGTCGATGGAGACCTCGACCTCGACATCCTGCACGGCGCGCGCAACGAAGTGCCGCGGCTGTACGCCAATCGCCTCGAGGAGTCGAATCTCGCCCCGGCCATGACGGGCGGGGGGCTCGGCTTCCGCGACGTGACGGGCTTGTTCCCGCCGAACTACGCGACCGGGGGCGGCCACTATGCGCAAGAGATGGGCGACATGGATGGCGACGGCGACCTCGACATCTACGGCCTGAACTGGGAAGGTGCCAGCGGCTTCGGACTCGACGACATCACGCTGCGCAACGACGGCGACGGGACGTTCAGCAACAAGACGAGCCTCTCGGCCTCGGGCGAGGACGACAACGAGGGCGACTTCCTCGACTACGACAACGACGGGGACATCGACCTGTACGTGACCAACTTCGCGGGCGTCGACCGCCTGTACCGCAACAACAACAATGGCGGCTCCACCTTCAGCTTTACCAACGTGACGGGCGCCAACATCCCGGGCAGCACGAGCCTCACGGGCCTCGACGGCGACACCTGTGACGTGGACGGCGACGGCGACTACGACATCTTCGTGGCGAACGACGCGGGCCAACGGAACATGTTCCTCAAGAACCTGAACCAGATCCCCGACACGCACCCGCCCTACATCCCGAAGGTAGAGGAGGTCGTCGCGCGCTTCGCGGGGCCGACCCCGACCGTCGTGCGCGCTCAGGTGTACGACAACGCCGCCTACTACATCACCTGGTACAACCCGACCGCGCTCGAGGTCAGCGTGAATGGCGGCGCGAGCGTGTTCCATCCGATGGTGAGCTCGGCCGGGCAGATCTTCCGCGGCGTGATCCCCGGAACCCCGGCTGGCGCGGTGAGCTATCGCGTGGTCTCGGAGGACGAGTACGGGAACGAGGGCACTTCTGCCTGGCAGAGCTATGCGAACTGCCAGGTGACGCGCTTCTGCTCGTCCGGCCCCAACTCGACCGGCTTCCCGGCGCTCATCGATGCGACCGCGGGCTGCGAGGTCGCGGCGAACGCACTGACTCTCACTGCGGGGCCCGTGCCCAATCAGTCCGGGCTGTTCTTCTACTCGGCGAACAAGGCCAGCGGTGGCAGTGGCGTGCCTTTCGGAAACGGCCTGCGCTGCATCGGCGGCGGGGGTGCACAGCTCTTCCGCCTGCCAGTCGTGACGGCCAGCGCGAACCTGCTCTCCTACACGCTCGACCTGACGCATCCGCCCGCAGGCGGCCAGATCAACCCGGGATCGACCTGGAACTTCCAGGCTTGGTTCCGCGACCCGATGGCCGGCGGAGCGGCATTCGACACCTCCGATGGCCTGGAGATCGTATTCCAGTAACGCGGGCCAGGTTTCGTGCACCACGCGGGCCGGGAGGGATCTCCCGGCCCGCGGCACATCCGCGGGACGCGCTAGACTGGCTCGTTGGACGTGAGTGTGGTGCGTTATCTCTCGTTTGCGCGGCGGGCCTTGCAGCGAAGTGGACCGCCGCTGCATCTGACGCTGTTCGTCACGGGCCGTTGCAATCTGCGCTGCCGGCACTGTTTCCACTGGCGCGAGGTGGCGGCGGGAGTGGACGGGCCGCCGCTCGAGGATCTCGAGCGCCTCGCGCTCTCCGTGGAGCGCATGGGGCCGCTCCTGTGGGTCGCGCTCGGCGGCGGAGAGCCGTTTTTGCGCCACGATCTCGCGGCCATCGCAGGCGCCTTCGCGCGCGGTGGCCTCGCGCACCTCTCGATCCCCACCAATGGCCTGGTCGAGCGGGCGGTGGACGTGGTGGACGAGATCCTGGCGCGCTGTCCGCAGACCTTCCTGTCGATCGCGGTGTCGTTCGATGGGCCGCCGCGGGTCCACGACGCGATCCGCGGCGTGGAAGGCGCGCACGGGCGCGCCATCGAGCTCGCGCGCACGCTGCTCGCGCGCGCGCGATCGCGGGAGCGCCTGGGCGTCGGCCTGATCATGACCGTCACGCGCGAGAACCAGCACGTCCTCGCCGACCACCTGGAAGAGCTCGTGCACGAGCTCGCGCCCCGACAACGTGACCATCAATCTCGCGCGCGGAACGGCGCTCGATCCTTCGTTGCTGGATGTCGACGTCGATGCGTATCGCGGGGTGGTCGAGCGCAAGCGCGCCCTGGTGGCCTCGGGCGCGCTCGGGTACTTCGACTTCCCGCTCGCGCGGGTCGCGCAGGCGCGCGATCGATTGATGTACGAGCACGTGGCGCGCGTGGCCGAGTCCGGCGGCGGCGATCTCGGTGCCGCCCACTTGCCGTGCACGGCCGGGAGCCTCTCGGCAGTGATCTTCGAGGACGGGCGCGTGGCGCCGTGCGAGATGCTCGACGCCTCCTTCGGCAACCTTGCCGACGTGGGCTGGGAGCTCGACCGGCTGTGGAAGAGCGCGGCGGCAATCGAGCTGCGCGAGCGGATCGAGCGCACGCGCTGCCGCTGCACGTGGGAGTGCGCGCAGGCGGACAACGTGCTGTTCCGGCCCAGGAACTGGCCGCGGCTCGTCGTGGAAGGATTGCGCTCGTGAGCCCCGAGCGCGCTGCGCGGCTCGGCGTGATCGTGCCGTTCCGGGACGAGGGCGACGTGCTCGCGCGCAAGCTCGCCGACCTCTCGCGCGCGAGCTGGCCGCCCGGCGCGCACCGGCTCGTCCTGGTCGACGACCACTCGCGCGACGAGAGCGTCGCGATCGCGCACGAGTTCGCGTCCTCCGCGGATCGCCGACCCGGCGAGGTGATCGTCCTCGAGAGCGCCGGCCCGGCCGGAAAACCTGCCGCCATCGCGCGCGCTCTCGGGGTGTTGCAGGGGAGCGTCGACCTGATCGTGCTCACCGACGCGGACGTCCTGATCGGCGAGCGGGCGTTGTGCGAGCTCGCCAGCGCCTTCGAGCAGGAGAGCGCGCTCGCGCTCGCTTCCGGCCGCCAGTGCTTCCGCAGTGAGCTCGGAGAGGGCGAGCTCGCGCCGACGGAAGGGAGCGCGCCGTCACCAGCCAGTCGGTGGGACCGCTGGACGGAGCGGCTGCGCGCGCTCGAATCGCGGCGGGGGATTCTGTTCAACGTGCACGGCCAGCTCATGGCCTGGCGCGCCGCGTACGGGTTGACACCGACGCCGGGTCTGGCGGCCGACGATCTCGATCTCGTCATGCAGGTGCGCGCGCGCAGACTCGGTCGTGTGCGGCTGGTCGAGCGCGCCCTGTTCTTCGAGGAGAAGCCGCGCGATCCGCGTGCACGGCGCGCCCAGGCGCTGCGGCGGATGCGCGCGTTCCTGCAGGCGATGCGCGCGCGCCCGGTCCCTCGCAGCGGGCTGGTCGAGCGAGCGCAGTGGCTCGCCTACCGCTGGCTCCCGCCGCTCCTGCCGGCGATCGGCCTCGCGGTCCTGCTCGCCGGCCTCGCCCTCGGCGCGCGCTGGGACGGAGCGCGCGGCGGCGCGCTCGCCTTCGTGCTTGGCGCGGCGATCTGCGCCACGAGCCCCGGACGCGCGCTCCTCGGACGTCTCGCCACGATCACCCGCGCCGAGCTCGCGGAGCGCGCGCGGCCGCTGCCGGATCACTGGGGGAGAGATCGCTCGTGATCCGCGCGGCGCGTGCGCCCTGGGTGGTCTGGTCCGCGATCTTCCTTCTCGCCCTGGTCTTGCGGGTCACGGTCGCGATCCAGTACACGCGCGAGAACCCGCTCGCCACGCGCCCGGTCATCGACGAGGCGGCCTACGATCGCTGGGCGGTCGAGATCGCCGGCGGGGATCTCGCGAGCGACCACGCGTTCTTCCAGGAGCCGCTGTACTCGTATCTGCTCGGCGCCTTCTACGCGCTCTTCGGGCACGATCTCCTCGCGGTCCGCATCGTGCAAGGCGTGCTCGGCGCGCTCACCGCGGTCCTCGTGGGCGCCCTTGGCGTGCGCGTGTACGGGCGCACGGCGGGCATCCTCGCCGGGATCGCTTTCGCGCTCTACCGGCCTGCGCTGCTCCTGCCCGCGCTCCTGCTCAAGGAGACGCTGTTCCTCTTCGTCCTCGTGCTGCTCGCGCTCGCGCTACTGGAGACGCGCCGGCGCGCCGGCGCTGCTCTGTGGCTCGCGGTGGGTTTCCTCGCCGCGGCCGGCGCGCTCCTGCGCGGCAATCTCTTCGTCATCGGCCCGCTCCTCTGCGCGTGGCCGCTCGCACGCGCGCTCCGTGCCGGCGAGAACCTGGTGCTCGCGGCGCGCCACGGGCTCCTCACGCTCGGCGCATGGCTCGCGACCCTCGCGCCGGCGATCGTTCATAACGTCAGGGCGGATGGCCTGTGGCTGCCGACCAGCGGCGCGGGCACCAATTTCGCGATCGGCAATGCACTTTCCAATCGCTGGGGGCGGCCGGGTGAGCTCGATTTCGTGCGCGGCATCCCCGAGTACGAGGCCGACGACTGGCGGCGCGAGGCCGAGCGCCGCACCGGCCGCGCGATGGGGCCGGGCGAGGTGTCGAGCTACTGGCTCGGCGAGACGCTCGCCTCGATGCGCGCGCATCCGCTGGAACACGTCGCGCTACTGTGGCGCAAGCTACGGCTGGCCCTGTCGAGCTACGAGGTGCCCGACAATCACCATCTCGAATGGGACGCACAGTACGTGCCCGTGCTGCGCTGGCCGCTCGGCGGGTTCGGCGTCTGGGGGTGGCTGGGGCTCGCCGGGCTGATCGCCGCGCTCACGGGAGGCTACCGCTCGTTCCCACATGATCGAGCGGGCGCGCGCGAGATCGCCCTCCTCGCCGCGCTCTATCTCGCGACGGTCGTGCTGACGATGACGAGCATGCGGATTCGCCTCGGTGTCCTGCCCTTGCTCCTGCCCTTCGCCGGAGCGTTCCTCGCGCGCGCTCTCGCTCTCGTACGGATGCCGGGCGGCGGGCGCCAGGAGATCGGGGGCCTCGTCGGTGCAGCGATCCTGGCGGGTGTCATCGTGCACGCGCCGCTCGTCGACGCGCGGACGCGCGAGCAGGACTGGCTCGGCCGCGACTTCAACCTGGCCGTGGCCCTCGAGCGGTCGGGGGACTACCGGGCCGCGCGATCGATCGCGATCACGCTCGACGAAAAAGAGCCGGGGACAGCGCGGGTGCGCATTCTTGCCGCGCAGTGCGACTACGACGCGGCGCAGGATCACGCGCGCGCCGGCCTCGAGGAGGAAGCGCGCGTGGCGCTCGCCTCCGCGCGCGACTGGATCGAGCCGCTCCTCGTCCCGCCTCTCGCGATCGCCCGCGAGCGCTGGCGTGCGAGCGCGCTCGCAGGCCGCATCGCCTACGCGCTCGAGGAGTGGGAGAACGCCGCCGCGCACTTCGCCGCCGCGCTCGAGTTCACGCCGGACGACTGCGATCTCGCGCTGCTCTCCCTGCGAGCCCGCCGGCGCGCGACGGCCCAGCAAGAGCCCGAGCCGCGGACCGCTGCCCTCATGCAGCTCGAGAGCTCCGCGCTGGCGCTCGCCAGCGTCCTCGCTGGATCCCGCGACCACGGCCTCCTCGAGGTCGAGCGAGCCGAGCTCGAGTTCGATCACGCCCGCGCGCTCCACGAGCACGGCCCCGATCGCGCCGCCGAAGCCGCCACGCTGCGCGAGGCTGCCCTCGCCCGCCTGCGCCCGCTGGCCGAGGACGCCTCGCTCCCCGCCGAGGTCCGCATCGAAGCCCGCCTCGCCGCCGCCTCGATTCAGCTCTACCTCGGCCGCACCGAGTCCGCCAAGAACCACCTCGAAGCCGCTCTCGCGATCGACCCCACCCAACGACGCGCACGCGCCCTCCTCGATCACCTGGAAGCAGACCGTTGATCAACCGCAAGCGTCCAAGCCGCTTCCTCCCGGTTCAGAGTCCCCCTCTCGAGAGAAACCACACCCCTCCGAGCACGGAGTCCCTCCGAGTTTGGAGTACCGCCTTCAGGCGGTCTGGTTTCTTGTCCCGCCTTCAGGCGGGACTGACTCTGCAAGAGAAGAACAAAGAGAAGAGAAGAGAAGACCGCCTGAAGGCGGTACTCCGAACCAGATCGATCAACCGCCCAAGGCGGACAGGTCCAGCATCCAAACGCAGCCGGCCTCGAGATCATCGAGGTAACGCGCGCACTCGAGCGGAGTCGGGGCACGCGAGAGGAGCTCTACGCGCAGCTCCTCCGAGACACTCGCGAGCGTCACGCTCTCGGCCCCCGCCAGCTCGAACAGCCAGAGCGTGGTGCCGATCTCGAGCGGACCGACGATCTCGCCCGGCTGCATCGCTCGCAGCTCCTCGCGAACGCCGGGCGGAAACCGCCTCCACGGAAACCCCCCAGCGTATCGGCCGCCCAGGTCCCGGCTCTCGGGCTCATCGCTGGCGGTGCGCGCGAGTGCGCCGAAGTCCTCGCCGCCGGCGAGAGCTCGCTCGCGCAGCCGGCGGAGCTCGCTCCCCATCTCGAGCGCCGCGGCGCGGTGCTCGGCGTCGCGTTCCTCGGCGGTTGCGCGCGAGCTCTCGGGCGGCAGGCGGATGCTCTTGCGCAGGACGCGCAGGTCGAGCCGGCGTCCGTCCGTCCCGTAGCGTTCCTCGTGGAGCGCCCGTACGTCCTCGTCCGTCACGGTGCGCCGGGCTCGCAGGATCGCCTCCGCGGACAGATCGAGGCGGGTGCGCGGTACGAGGTTGCGGCGCAACCGGGTCTCGTCCATGCCGCGCATGGCGAGCTCGGCCCGCCAGCCCGCGAAGTCGCCGTCGTGGGCGCGCTCGACCAGAGACACGATCTCTTCGTCGATTCGCTGCGCCACGTCCTCGGGCGTGATGACGAGACCGATGCGGCTGAGCTCGCGCTCGGCGAGGACCAGGCGCACGAAAGGGAGCGCCTCGCGCGAAGCGATGCGCGGCGCGAGCCAGGCGAGATACTCGGCGCGCGTGAAGTCGTGCTCGCCCACGCGCAGCACGGGCTCGTCCGGGTCCGCGGAGAGGGAGGCGAGCGCCGGAAGAACCTCGACCGTTTCGCGCGAACCGAGAGCGCCGAGGATCGCCTCCGCCTCGTAGCCTTCGACTGGCCGCGTGCGGAGCTCCTCGCGCAGGGCGGGAGCGACCGATTCCAGTGGCGTGCGCTGCTCGTCGACGATGCGGAAGAGATTGAAGCAGCCCCTGCCGTACAGCGCAGCGGAAACCGATCCTTCCGGGAGCGTTCGCAGTGCCTCGCGCACCTCGGCGGGCCAGAGTTCCCACTGGAAGGGCGCGGACCACGCACCGCTTCCCGTCGCGGCCTCGGCGTCCTGGCCCTCGGAGCGCGCGAGCGCGTCGAAGTCTTCGCCGGAGAGGACGCGCGCCCGGAGCGTCTGCAGGCGCTGGATGAGCTCGTCCTGCACGGCGCGCTCGCGGCGGCGGCGGTCCTCGGTGTCGGATTGGCCCTCGGCGGACGCAACGGAGTAGTTCAGACGTAGCGCACGCACGTGAATCGTGCGGCCCTCCGGGCCGTGGCGCTGCTCCCAGAGCGCGTGCACCTCGTCGTCGCGGATCACCCGCTGCGCCTGCACGAGGTGCTCGAGACGCAGCTCGTCCTGGAGCTCCGCGCGCCGAACGACCAGCCAGTGTGCTTCGCTCGTGCCGACCTTCGAGAGCTCGGCCTGCCATGCCCGGCGATCTCCCGCAAAGGCCCCGCGGACGCGGGCTTCGATCTCCGCGTGCGCGCGGGCTTCGATCTCCTCCGCTCCGATCGTGAGGCCGGCCTCGCGCGCGGCCCGCTCGATGCTCAGGTGATTGGCGAAAGCGCGGGCCTGCTTCCCGCCCTGCTCGCGCACGAGGTAGGCGCCGAAGTCGGCCCAGCTCACGACGACGCCGTCGATCACGAGCGCGGCACGATCCAAGAAAGGCACCGGGTCCTGTGCTCGCGGGGCGAGCGCAAGCGAGAGCGCGATGAGCAGGGCGCTCATGGGAGAGCTCACGCCCCCGCGCCGGCGCTCACCGGGTCGGAGAACTGCAGTGCGTACAGGCGTGCATAGATCCCGGCTGCCGCGAGGAGCTCGGCGTGCGTTCCTTGCTCGCGCAGCCGACCCTTGTGCAGCACGAGGATCCGATCGGCCCGCCGGATCGTGGACAGGCGATGCGCGATCACGAGCGCGCTGCGGTCGGCGAGCAGATCGCGCGTCGCTTCGTCGATCTGCGCTTCGGTGGTCGAGTCGATGCTCGCCGTGGCTTCGTCGAGGATCACCATCGTGGGGCGCGCGGCGAGGGCGCGTGCGATCGCGAGCAGCTGGCGCTCGCCCGTCGAGAAGGTGGCGCCGCGCTCGGCGACGGGCGAATCGAGGCCTTCCTCCAGGCGCGCGACGAGCTTGTCGGCGCGGCTGGTGTCGAGCGCTTCCTCGAGCGCTTCCTCGTCGATCCCGCTGCGCTCCATCACGAGGTTCTCCCGCACGGTGCCGGCGAACAGGAAGTCTTCCTGCAGCACGAGGCCGAAGCGGCCGCGCAACTCCTCGAGCGGGAGGTCGCGCAGGTCGACGCCGTCGATCGTGATGCGGCCCTCGCTCGGGTCGTAGAAGCGCAAGAGCAGGTTGACGAGCGTCGACTTGCCCGCACCCGTCGCGCCGACGATGGCGATCGTGTGGCCGGGCGGGATCTCGAACGAGATGTCCTGCAGCACCGGACGGCCCTCGAGGTACGCGAAGCCGACCCGCTCGAACGCACGTGGCCCGGCCGGCCGGTGGGCGGCAGGTGCCGGGGCACGGCCGCCTCGCGCACGATCGCTTGCGTGTCGAGGATCTGGAAGATGCGCTCGGCCGAGGCGAATGCCGATTGCAGCACGTTGTAGCGCTCGCCGAGCTCGCGGATCGGACGAACGAGCATGGCGAGGTAGAACCAGAACTGCACGAACTCGCCCTTCGTGAGATCGCCGGCGAGCAGCTCGCGCGCCGCGATCCACAGCGCCACGCCTTCGATCAGGTACACCGCAGTGGACATCAGCGGGAAGAACAGCGCGAACAGGAAGATCGTGCGCATGTTGGCGACGAAGTACTCGTGGAGCAAGCTGCCGAAGCGCGCGGACACGCGGCGCTCGCGCCGGAAGACCTGCACCACGCGGATGCCCGACAGCACTTCCTGCAGGTAGCCGTTGAGGCGCGCCAGGCAGCGCGCGCACGCGCCGGTGCGCATCGCGCGCGCCGCCGCGGAAAGCGAGCGAGATGCCGATCAGGAGCGGCGTGAGGACCAGCACGACCAGCGCGAGCTTCCAGTGGATCGAGAACAGGATCACAAGGACCGCCGCGACCTTGCACAGGTCGAAGAACAGCGTCACCATCCCCGAGGTGAACATCTCGTTCAGGTTCTCGACGTCGTTCGTGACGCGCGTCACGAGCGAGCCGGTGGGGCGGCGGTCGAAGAAGGAGAGGTCGAGCCCCTGCATGTGCCGGAAGAGCGCGCTGCGCAGATCGTGGATCACGGCCTGCCCCGTGCGCGCGAGCTGGTAGACCTCGAGGTAGCGCACGAAGACGCTCGCCGAGGACCACGCCGACGTAGGCGAGCACGAGCCACCAGAAAGCCCCGCGATCGCCCGTCTGAATGGGGCCGTCGATGGCGTGCTTCCAGATCACCGGACCGACGAGCTCGAGCGCGAACAGTCCGCCGAGCACGAGGAAGCTGCCCACGAAGTAGCCGCCGATGCGGCCGCACGTAGCCGAGCAGCCGGCGGAAGAGCGAGTGGTCCCAGCCCTTGCCGGCGACCAGGTCGTCGACTTCCTCGTGCGGGCTCATAGCTCGGAGAGCTCCTCCTCGCGCTGCTGCATGCGCCAGGTCGTGCGGTACCAGCCGGGGCGGCGCACGAGCTCGGCGTGCGTGCCCAGCGTCTCGATCCGCCCGCGCTCATCGAGCACCACGATCTGATCGGCATGCCGCACGCTCGCGAGGCGATGCGCCGCGATCAGGACCGTCCGGCCGCGGCCGGCGTCGCGCAGGTGGGCGATGAGCTCCTTCTCGGTCTCGGTGTCGACTGCCGAGAGCGCGTCGTCGAGGATCAAGCATGCGCGGGTGGCGCGCCAGCGCGCGCGCGATGCACGTGCGCTGGCGCTGGCCACCCGAGAGCGTGACGCCGCGCTCGCCGATCAACTGGTGGATGCCATCGGGAAAAGCCGCCACTTCCTCGGACATGCGCACGCGCCGCACGAGGTCGGCCGCTTCTGCTTCATCGAGCGGGCCGTCCGCTCCGAAGCGCAGGTTGTCGCGGTACGGTTCCGAGAAGAGGAAGCTGTCTTGCGGAACGTAGCCGATCGCGCCGCGCACGGTGGCGAGCGGGAGCTCGCGGATCGGGACGCCGTCGAGCAGGATCTGCCCCTCGGCTTCGAACAGCCGGCCCACGAGGTAGAGGAGCGTCGTCTTGCCCGAACCGGTCGGGCCCACGACGCCAAGCGTCGAGCCGGCCGGAACGACGAGATCGATGCCGGAGATCGCGTCCTCCCTGGCATCCGGATACCGGAAGTGCACGCCGCGCAGCTCGATCTTCCCGCGCACCTCGGGAAGGCTCTTCGGCGCGGGCGGATCGGCGAGGTCGCTCGTCTCGGAGAGGAGCTCGTCATCCGCCGCGCGCTCACCACCGCGCGCGGGTACATGCCCGCGATCCAGCCCAGGCTGATCAGGGCCAGAACACCTTGAACGTCAGATCGATGAACTTGAACAGGTCGCCGATCGGGAGCTTCGCGTCGATCGTAGCGAGACCGCCGAGGACCAGGATCACCACGAACGTCAGGTCGTTCGCGCCGTTGACCGCCGCGTGCGTGAGCCCGCGCGCGTGCGCCAGCCGGTTCTGGTTGTCCTTGTTCTGCGCGCTGGTCGCATCGAAGCGCCGCCTCTGCGTCGCTTCGCGGCCGTAGCCTTTGACGATCCGGATGCCGGCGAAGTTCTCCTGGGCACGGTGGCTGATGTCGGCCAGGCTTTCCTGTACGGCGAGCGAATGGCGGTGCAGCGAGGGCGAGAAGACCTGCATCGCCGAGTCCCATGCCGACCAGCGGCAGGATCATGGCGAGCGAGAGGACGCGTTCAGCTGGTACAGCAGAACCAGGCTGATCGGGACGACGACGACGGCGCCGGCCGTGTACATCAAGCCCGGACCGAGGAACATGCGCAGGTTCTCGACGTCCGAGGTCAGGCGGCTGACGACGTCTCCCGAGCGGCTGCGCGCGTGGAAACCGAAGGGGAGCGAGGTGAGCTTGTCGAAGAGCTCTTGCTTGAGATCGTTCTCGAAGTGGCGCGAGACGGCCACGATCCGCCAGCGCTGCCAGTAGCGGAACAGCCCGTGCAGCGCCACGAAGAGCGCCATCCAGGCCATGTAGCTGACCAGGAAGGAGGAGCTGCTCTCGCGATCGAGCCGGTTGATCGCGCGCCCGATCAGCACCGTGACCGCCACGTCCGCGCCCTGCCCGAGCGGGATCGAGACGAAGCCCAGGATGAGCGGCCACTTCCAGACCAGGAAGCGGCGGAAGAACGAGAAGACGAGCTTCATGAGCCGCCGCTAGCGCCCGCCGCCATCGTCTGTTGGGTCTCCGATCTCGTAGGGCACAGGTGGTCCAAGCACAGAATTGGCGAGGTCGATCCTCTGGCAGAGATCGCCCAACGCCTCGTCGAGGGCGGCCTCGCCCAAGCGAGTCGCGTCGCGGAGCAAGGGGAATGTTTCCGAGCCGTACCCCTTCTCGAGACCCGGCGCCCACAGCGTGTTCACGAACCAGGGACGTCCGGGCAATTGTCGATAGAAGAGACGCAAGAATAGCCTCGATCTGTCACCCGGCCTCGCCCGCTCCGCTAGCTTCTCGAATTCCTTCGCGAGTCGCTTCGCGCGTTCTTCGCCTAGCCAGTCGGCGTCCGTGGTGGCGTGCCTCGCCATGGCTCGAGCGGCAGCCGACGCGTCGAAGCAGGCTGGACCCTCATCGGTGGCGCGCGCGAGCAGCGCCGCGAAGAAGAGTCCTGCCGTCTCGTGCCCGAAGAAGCCGGGATCAATGAAGCGCTCGACGCACTCGAAGAGATCGAAGCTCGTGTGGTACTGGCCACTCGGTGGCGCGCCGTCGAAACCGACGTCCAGCACGGGGAGGGCGAGGTGGTGCAGGAAGACGGCGAAATCCGAACCCGAGCCCGGCAGGCCGAGATCAGGTGGAACTTCGGCACCGGCGAGCCACTGTTCACGCAAGCTCTGCGGCGCGTCTGGGTTCGCCAGGGGATCGGCGACTTCCGCGAGCGCGCGCAGGACGAGCCCTTCGAGACCCGGGGTGCCGGAGCAGCCGAAGCTCGTCCCGCTGACCGCAGTGTCGGCGTTCACGTACAGGCAGGCATCTTTGAGGAGCCAGTCCTCGTGCGCCTCGGCCCACTCGGTGCTCCCGATCAGCCCTTGCTCCTCGGCGTCCCAGAACGCGAGGAGGATCGTGCGCGCGGGTTTCCACCCGCTGCGCGCGCGCTCGCCCAGATGCTGCGCCGCGCGCAAGAGGCTCACCGTTCCGCCGCCCGCATCGTGCGCGCCGCAGACCCACGCGTCGCGGTGATTGCCGGCGATCACGCAGCTCTCCTGCTCGCCTCGCAGCCTCCCGATCACGTTGCGAATCGTCCGCAGCTCCGGCGGCGCATCGACGGCGAGGCGCGCCTCGACGGGGCCGGGACCGAGTCGCACCTTCTCCGGTTCGCTTGCTGCGTTCGTGATCTCGCGCTCGGCGAGCTTTTCGCGGAGCAGCGCTGCCTCGGAGCTCCCGATCGGCAGACAGGCGATCTGCGGAAGCACCGCAGCGAGCGCACGACCCTCGAGCCGCTTCTTCCCATCGGGCGGGGCCTTGCCCGGCGCGGGAGAGGCGAAGCCCGGCGTCGACGGGTCCCCCGGCCCGGTTGCGATGGGCAGGATCGAGCCGCGCTCGGCCTCGTTCCCTGGTTTCCACGGACCCTCGGGCCAGACCGGGCCGCGGCCCGCGCCGCTGTCCTCGGCGCGGTTGTAGAGCAGCACTCCCGCGCAACCGAACTCGGCCGCGAGCTGGGGCTTCACGCCGCGATACGCGCCCCCGTAGGCGCACAGTGCGATCGTTCCGTGCAGGTCGATGCCGAGTGCGCGCAGCCGCTCGAAATCCTCGCGCAACCCGCGGCCGGCATCGACCACTGGCCCGCGAAAGACGCCATTCGCGGACCAGGCGTTGAACGGAGGGATGGCTCCCGGATCCTCCGCGTCCGGGTCGAAGGTCTCCGTCCGCGCATGGAAGGGGGCTTCTGCGCTCCCGCTCTCGAAGAACTCGACTCCGAGCTTCCTGGGCAGCGAGAGCAGCACCTCGCGCGAGTCGATCTCGACCTCGAAGCCCGCCTCGGAAAGGTGTTTCGCCACTAGCTCGGCGCCCCAGTGCGAGCCCGCCGTTCCCGCGAGCCGCGGCCGGCTCGCGAGCTCCGCGAGCAGGGCCCGCGACGGGGGAGCTTCGACCTGAGCGAGCGCGCTCGACAGGAACAGAGCGCCCAGCGGGAGGAGAGCGGAAGCCATCGCGTGTGTCGTCCTGGTCGCCGGTCGCCACAAGGGCCCGGGCGAAGCCCCTGATCCTAATCCATGCAGATGGGGAAGCGAAGCCGCGCCGGCACGCCGTACACTCCCGATCTTCGCTCTCCGCCCACGGTCCCGCTTCCCGCGGATGTCTCTTCCCGACTTCCCCTTCGACGCCGTGCTCTTCGATCTCGACGGCACGCTCGTCGCGACCGAACAATTCTGGCCCCAGGCCGCGCGCGAAGGCGCGCGCCGTGCATTCGCAGAGCTCGGCCTCGCGCGCGAGCTCCCCAGCGCCGCCGACTGGATGAGCATGGTGGGGCACGGCCTGGAACAAGGATTCATCCGGCTGTTCCCCGACCTCGACGAGAGCGCGCGGGAAGTCGTAATGCAGGCCTGCGTCGCAGAGGAGCACCGCGCGCTCGCCTCGCGCGGCGCGGCTTTCTTGCCCGGCGTCGAGGCCACGCTCGTCGAGCTCGCCGCGCGGGGCGTGCGCATGGGGATCGCCAGCAACTGCTCGCGCACCTATCTGGACCAGATGACGCGCTCGCTCCGCCTCGATCGCTGGATCCCCGAGCGCCGCTGCCTGCACTCACCCGGCGTGCACGACAAGGCCGACATGATCGCCGACCTGCTCACGACCTACGATACGCGCAGCGCAGTCATGGTCGGTGATCGCCTCGCCGACCGCGACGCCGCCTGGGCGAACGGCATCCCTCACGTGCATCTCTCGCGCGGCTACGCCAGCCTCGACGAGATCGTGGAATGCGAGGCCATCATCGAGGGCCTCGACGAGCTCGTCGAGCGCCTGGAACGTCGCACGCGCTGGCTCGAGAGCGTGCTCACGCGCCTCGCGCTGCCACCCGGACCGGTGGTGATCGGCGTGACCGGCGACGTCGCCGCGGGGAAGACCCTCCTCGCGCGAGATCTCGCGCGCGTGCTCGCGCGCACTTCGCACCGCGGCTCGCGCCCGGTGGCGGTCGTCGCGCTCGCCGATTTCGCTCGCCCCGGAAGCCCCCCGAGCTCGGACGACGTGGTCGAGACGCTCCTCGGGGGTTTCGATCTCGAAGCGTTGATCACGACCGTGCTGCGCCCGCACCGTCGTGGCGATCCCATCGACCTCGAGCGCGTGGCCCCCGACGCTCTCTTCCCCGACCGCTCGCACCGTCGGCGCATTCAGGTCCCTGCGGGTGCCGTGCTCCTCCTCGAAGGCCCCGTCCTCCTCCATCCTCGGCTGGCCGTTCACCTCGATCGCATCCTCTGGCTCTCCGTGAGCGCTAGCACTTCGCTGCGCCGCCTTTCGGCGCGTGACGTTCGCCTCGCCGGCCCGCGAGCCCTCGAAGCCGTCCACGCTCTCTACCTTCCTGCCGTCCATGCTCTGTCGGCGCGCTATCCGCCGGCTGAGCGCGCCACCGCGGTCATCGATGCGGAGAATCCGATCGATCCACTGCCCGCGAGGGAGGCGTCGACCACCAGTCGTGAGATTCTCTGACCGCTCTGGTTCGGAGTACCGCCTTCAGGCGGTCTTCTCTTGCAGGGCCTGTCCCGCCTGAAGGCGGGACGACGAACCAGACCGCCTGAAGGCGGTACTCCAAACTCGGAGGGACTCCGTGCTCGTGGGGGTGTGGTTTCTCTCTAGAGGGCCGCCCATGTGGGGGGGGATACAATGCGGGCACGACGTGAAAGGGTGGCCGAGACGAATGACATCCAGGTGGGGAGAATCCGCGGACGCGGTTCGCGAGAGCTTCGAAGCGGAAGTTCCCGAGCTCGTGATGGGCTCGATCGAGATCGTGGTGATCGCACGTCTGCCTCGGATCCGTTGCAAGGTCGCGGTGAGATGCCACGATCCCAAGATCGACGCCATCGGATTGTGCGTCGGGCGGGGGGGAGAGCGAATCAAGCGGATCATCGCGCGCCTGGAAAACGAAAGGATCGACGTCATCCGCTGGAGCGACTCGGCCATCGAGCTGATCACGAGGGCCCTGAGTCCGGCCAAGATCCTGGGAATCACCCTGGATGAGGATCGGCATCGAGCGCTGGTTCGGGTCGGGCAGGCGCAATCCTTGCTCGCCGCCGGTCCGGGAAACTCGAACCGAGAGCTCGCGGTCAGTCTCACGGGGTGGTCCATCGATTTCGAAATCGATGGGCCCTAGGGGGGGCTCCTCCGGTTCGGAGTACCGCCTTCAGGCGGTCTGGTTCGTCGTCCCGCCTTCAGGCGGGACTGGCTCTGCAAGAGAAGACCGCCTGAAGGCGGTACTCCGAACCAGACTCCGAACCAGAGGCTTGCGTCGCGGGGTGGAGAGGGCGTAAGCTCCTCGGTTCTCTCGGGGCCGACCGGGTCTTCTGGTAGCTCCATTCACCGTCCGGAGTCCCGTGCGAGCGGGATCGATTGCTCATGGATCTCACTCTGCCCCAGCGCTTGCAACGGACCGTTCAGGGATCGTTTCACAAGACGGCTTTGCTCCAGAAGCGAGTGCGCGATCTGGTTCGTGGCGGTGCGCCGCTGATCGAGACGCGCGAGGTGAACCCGATTCGCATCGCCTTCCTCGAGATGGAGCGCGGGTTGATCGAGCTGATCCCCGACGAGGAGCACTCCACTCCGACGATGGAGTAGGCCTGCGTACGCGCGCGATCGAGCGGCTCGCCGAACGGGGAGGCGGAGTGGAGTGGCTCCGGATGCCCGCGATGCTGTTCGAGCTCCTGGTTCGCGCGCGGGGTGCGCTGTACGACCGTGGCGTGTTGCCCGTGGGGCAGCTCGAGGTTCCGGTCGTCAGCGTGGGAAACCTGAGCACGGGGGGCTCGGGGAAGACACCGATGGTGCGCTGGATTGCCGATCGTCTGCGCGGGCGGGATCGAGTGCCGGGAGTGCTCTCTCGCGGCTATCGCGCCAGCGGGGGCGAGCGGTCGGACGAGGCGCGCGAGCTGTGTGCCGATTGGCCGGGGCTCTTGCACGTGGAGAATGCGAATCGTCTCGAAGGGGGTGTCGAGCTCGTGGCCAGCGGCGCGGACGTGGTCGTGCTCGATGATGGCTTCCAGCATCGCGCGCTGCACCGGGATCTCGACCTCGTGCTCGTCGACGCGACTCGACCGTGGGGTCTCGCGCCGCCCGCGGGCGGCGGTCCGCCGGTGCGCGCGCTCCTGCCGCGCGGCCTCTTGCGCGAGCCGCCCTCGGCGATCGAGCGCGCGGACTGCATCGTGATCACGCGCTGCGAGCAAGCGAGCGCGGCCGAGCTCGAGCCGCTGACGGGCGAGCTCGAGCGGCTCGCGCCGGGCCGGCCGATTGCGCGAGCCGCGCACGTGCCGCACCGCCTGCGGCGCATCGACGGCGAGGACCTCGATCTCGCGGCGCTGCGCGGCCTGGAGGTCGAGCTCTTGAGCGGGATCGGCAATCCGCTTGCTTTCGAGCGCACCGCCCGGAGCCTGGGAGCGCGCGTGAGGCAGCACCACGTGCGCCCGGATCATCACGCCTGGACGGCGGCCGACCTCGTCGGCTTGGGTGGACGGACGCTCGTCACCACCGCCAAGGACGCCGTCAAGCTCGACACACTCCTGCCCGGCGCCTGGGTGCTCGACGTGCGCTTGCAGCTAGAGAGCGGCGAGGCCGTGCTCGACGCGCTCCTCGATTCCCTGCCTCCTTCCCCCGGCCAGCGCGCCCGCGCCGCCTTGCACGAGGGGCTTCACGGTTGAGGAACCCCTGCCTTCTCATTGCATCCGAGCGTCTCAAGCGCGTGAATGTCGCGCGCCCAGGCCTGCGTCCTGCCCCCGTCGAATGAGCCCTTCCTCGTCCAGTCCGCACCCATTCGAGGCCATGCGGGGGGTCCGCACCTACCCCCTCGCGAGCCGGCGGTCGCTCGTCTCGATCGCGGATTTCTGCACGGTCCCCGAGCCGACTCCGGGCTTCGCCGACTTCATCGACTCGCTGCCGGACATCTATGCGGGGACCGAGTTCAAGGAGCTCGTCCGGCGCATCGTGGCCGCGCGCAGCAACGGCCGTCCGGTGGCCGTGGCCCTCGGAGCCCACGTCCTCAAGGTAGGGCTCGCGCCGCTCCTGATCGACCTGATGCGCCGAGGGGTGATCACGCATGTCGCGATGAACTCGGCCGGGGCGATCCACGATTTCGAGATCGCGACCGCAGGGCGCACCTCCGAGGACGTCGCGGCGCAGCTTCCGGGCGGCCACTTCGGGTTCGCCGACGAGACCGGACGGGGAATCGCGGAGGCGGCCGAGCGCGGAGCGGGCGGGGGAGCGATGGCCGGTTTCGGCCGCGGGCTCGGTGAGCTCTTGATCGAGCGCGCGGCGCCGCATCGGGCGCTCTCGGTCGCCGCGGAAGCCGTGCGCCTCTCGGTCGGCGTCACGGTGCACGCATGCATCGGCGCCGACATCGTGCACATGCATCCCGCCTGCGATGGTGCCGCGCTCGGCGTGGCGTCCTTGCGCGATTTCCAGCATGTCTGCCGGCTCGTGCACGGGCTCGATGGCGGAGTGTGGATCAACGTCGGATGCGCCGTCGTCCTCCCCGAGGTCTTCCTCAAGGCGGTGAGCGTGGCGATCAACCTGGGCGCCGACCTCTCGAAGATGACGACCGCCAACCTCGACATGATCCGCCAGTACCGCGCAGAGACGAACGTCGTGCAGCGGCCGCCTGGGCGCGGCATCTCCATCATCGGCCAGCACGAGCTCTTGCTGCCGCTCTTGCGCATGGCGGTGCTCTCCAAGCTCGGCGCCACATCGGAAGAGGGAGGCCGGGCGTGATCGAAGGGAGCCTGCTTGAACGCCAGCTCGCGGCGCTGACGCGGCCGCGCGTCCTGATCGTGGGCGACTTGATCATCGATCGCTACGTCACGGGTGACGTGCTGCGGATCTCGCCGGAGGCGCCGATTCCGGTGCTCTCGGCGCGCTCTTCCGAGCTGCGCCTGGGCGGAGCGGGCAACGTGGCATCGAACCTGCGCGCGATGCAGGCCGAGGTCGACATCGTGGGCGTCGTCGGCGAGGACTCGCTCGGCGGATCTCTGCGCGCGATGCTGGCGGAGCTCGGCGCAGGCGTCGAGGGCCTGGTCGTCGATCCATCACGGCCGACGATCGAGAAGACGCGCATGCTCTCGGGTGTGCACCAGATGCTGCGCGTCGACTGGGAGGATGCGAGCGCCCTGGCAGCGCCGATCACGGCCCGGTTGCTCGGCGCACTCCAGGGCGCGATCGAACGCGCCGAGGCCGTGGTGCTCTCCGACTATGGCAAGGGCGTGCTCTCGGACGAAATGATCGCGGGCGCCATCCGGCTCGCGCGTGCGCGGCGGATTCCGTGTCTGGTCGATCCCAAGCGCGAGGATTTCCGGGCCTATCGCGGCGCGACCCTGATCACGCCCAACCGCAAGGAAGCCGAGCAAGCGCTCGGTCGGAGGATCGCCCGCATCGAGGACCTCCCCGCGGCGGCCGACGAGTTGATTCGCCAGGCGGAGCTCGAGTCGATCGTCATCACTCTGGGCGCCGAGGGCATCTATTACCGTACTCGGGAAGGCCGGGAGGCCCGAGCGCCGGCGCAGGCCCGCGCGGTCTTCGACGTGACCGGCGCAGGTGATACCGTGGTCGCTCATCTGGCTCTCTATCTCGCGGGGGGCTTCGACATGGACACGGCCATCTCGCTCGCCAATCATGCTGCCGGCATCGTGGTCGGGAGGCTCGGCACGTACTCGGTGACGCGCGCGGAGCTCGCGGCGCGATTGGCCGGGGAGCCCTCGCATGCCGGCAAGCTGGTCGACGAAGCCACCCTCGCGCACCTCGTGGAGAGCTGGAGAGCCGCGGGCCGGCGGATCGTGTTCACCAATGGCTGCTTCGATGTCTTGCACGCCGGACACATCGGCTATCTGCGGTTCGCGCGCTCGAAGGGCGACGTCTTGATCATCGGCGTGAACGATGACGCGAGCGTGCAGCGTGCGAAGGGCGCGGGGCGGCCCGTGAACCCGCTCGCCGACCGGATGCTCGTGCTCTCGGCCCTCGAGATGGTCGAGGCTGTGGTGCCGTTCTCGGAAGACACGCCCGCGCGTCTGATCGAGCGCATCACGCCGCACGTGCTCGTGAAGGGCGAGGACTGGAAGGACAAGGGCGTGGTGGGACGCGAGTGGGTGGAGGCGCACGGTGGGCAAGTCGTGCTCGCGCCGATGTTGCCGGGCCGTTCCACCAGTGAAATCCTCGCCCGCGCGCGCCGTGAAAAAGGGGTCCAGACCGGAGGCAACGGATGAGAGTTCTCTTCGTCTACCCCAACCTCTACACGCAGATGGGTTTCAATCACGGCCTGGCCTCGCTTTCGGCCGTGCTGCGCGCGCATGGACACGAGACCCGGCTCGTCAACTTGAACGAGAACCTGCCGCCGACGCCCACGCGCGACGACGTCTACGAGCTCGTGCGCGACTGGAAGCCGGGCTTGATCGGATTCTCGTGCCTGACGATGCAGTACGAGGCGGCGGCTAAGATCGCCACCTTCCTGCGCACGTCTGCGCGATCGGGCGGGATCGAGCTTCCGCCGCTCATCGTGGGTGGCATCCATCCGACGATGGTGCCCGAGGACGTGATGCGCGACGCCGTGTGGGACCACGTGGGAGTGGGGGAGTGCGAGGATTCGCTGCTCGCCCTGGTGAACAGGATCGAGGCCGGCGAGCGCCCCGACGACGTGCCGAACTTCCTCTCCTGGAAGTCCGGTTCGCGCCCGGACTTCGAGAGCGGAGTCGAGATCGACGCCTCGCAATGGGTGCGCAATCCCGTCGGCGAGTTCCCCGACCTCGAGACGCTCCCCGAGCCGCACTACGATCTCTTCGACGTCGAGCGCATCACCGACCACAAGCAGGGCTGGTTCGGCTTGATGACGAGCCGCGGCTGCCCCTATCGCTGCACGTATTGCCTCAATCACAAGGTGGTCGACCTCTACAAGGCTGACCTCGGGCGCAGCACGGCGAAGATCGGCTTCTTCCGCTACCGGCCGCCCGAGAAGATGATCGCCGAGATCCGCGGGGTGCTCGCGCGCTGGCCGAACGTGGGCACGTTCATCCTCGACGACGACCTGTTCACGATGAATCCGCCCCACGCGATCGCCTTCTGCAAGGCCTACGCGGAATCCGGGATCGGCATCCCCTTCGTGGTGAACAGTCACGTCAAGCGCCTCGACCCGGAGGTGGCGCGCTGGCTCTCGATCGCGGGCTGCAAGATCCTGAAGCTCGGGCTCGAGTCGGGCTCGCCGCGCGTGCGCCGCGAGGTGCTCAAGCGCCACATGACGCAGTCGGACATCCTCGAGACCTCGGCCTCGGCCGAGCAGTGGGGCTTGCACACCTCGGGTTTCGTGATGGTCGGGCTACCTGGAGAGACGCACGAGGAGCGCTGGGAAACGGTCGAGACGCTGGCCGAGGCGCGCCTGGGTCGCTTCCGCACCTCCTTCTTCTATCCCTTCCCCGGAACCGAGGGCTACGAGATGGCCGTCACCGGCGGCTACGTGCCGGCGGATCTCGAGCGCTCGATGTCGACCTTCACGGACGGCTCGATCCTCGACTTCGGTCCCGAGGAGAACCTCTTCGTCGACAAGCTCGGCACCTTGATGCCCTGGTTCGTGAACGTCGCGCTTGCTCGGTACCACGATGCTCCGGCCGCGGCGCACTACCGTCCATGGACGGAGCGCGTGCTCAGCATGGATCGTGACGAGTGGACCTCGTTCAAGTGGCGCATCCCCGCCATCGACGCGGAGCTCTCCGAAGGCTGCGTAGCGCGCGGCGAGCTGCACTACTCGATCCGTTACAACGCTTTCATGGGCGTGCGCTCGGACTACTTCGTGGCCGAGGAGACCGGCATCGAGTGGCTGACCGCCGCGGCGAAGCCCGCGGGCGAACGGGTCTCCGGCGTGTCGCTCGCGGCGGCGGCGGCGCAGAGCTGCTAGCGCGATGACTGCGAACATCCCGGACTTCAGCGGCCTGCGCGTCGCGGTGGTCGGCGACCTGATCGCCGATCATTATCTCTACGTGCGGCCCACGCGGCTTTCGCGCGAGGCGCCCGTCATGGTGCTCTCCCACCAGAGCGAGTCGATCGGCGCGGGTGGCGCGGCGAACGTCGCGCGCAACCTGCGCGCTCTGGGCGCGGAGGTACGCATCCTCGGTGCGACCGGACGTGACTCCAGCGGCCGCGAGCTCGTGCGCCTCCTGGATGAGCAGGGCGTCGACACCTCCGGCCTCGAGATCCTGGGCGGATGGACGACGCCGACGAAGACGCGCATCCTCGCGGCCGAACCGCGCAGGAGCCTCCAGCAAGTCCTGCGCATCGACCGCGAGCCCAGCGCTCCTGCGGCGGAGAGCGTGCGGCGCACCATCGCTGGCCGGATCCGCGAGCTCGCGGGCTCGGTCGACGTCCTGCTCGTCTCCGATTACGAGTACGGCATGGTGTGCCCCGAGGTCGCCGACGCGGCGCGAGATCTCTGCGAGCGAGGGACGCTGGTCGTGCTGGATCCTCGCGAAGTGGTCGAGAGCTTCGCCGGCATCACCGCCCTCACGCCGAACATGGGCGAGCTGGCGCGCTTCGCCAACCTCTCGACCGAGGCCCTCGCCGACCCGGGGCGCCTGCGCGAGGTGGCCGCAGCCTTTCGCGATCGCATTCGCGTGCGCTGGCTCCTCGTCACCTGCGGCAACCGTGGCATGGCGCTGTTCGGCGAGGGCGTCGATCCCGCGGGTCAAGCGGTCGAGGCATCGGGTAGCGGCGAGGTGACCGACGTGTGCGGCGCCGGCGACACCGCCGCGGCGGTCTTTGCCCTGGCTCTCGCCTCGGGCCTGGAAGCAGGCCAGAGCATGGTCCTCGCCAACGCCGCCTCCGGAGTCGTCTGCATGGAGCACGGCGCAGCAGTCTGCACGCCCGCCCAGCTCCGCGCCGCCCTTCCCGCCGCTCCGCCCGCCCATCGCCTCGGCCGGACCTCGTATGCGTGACGCGCCGAGGCTCGTCGCCGCACGACAGCGTGCGTGGCTCGGCATCGCTCCACGCGACATCGTCTGATGTCTCTCCCCGCGCGCTTCCTCGATCGGGAGTCCCTCGCGCGCCTCCTCGCCGCCGAACGCTCCCGCGAGCCAGCTCGGCGCGTCGTGCTCGCCAACGGCTGCTTCGACCTCTTGCATGTCGGCCACCTGCGCTATCTCGCTGCCGCGCGCGCCCTCGGCGACGTCCTCGTCGTGGCGCTCAACGACGACTCGAGCGTGCGGGCGAACAAGGGTCCCGGCCGCCCGCTCGTGCCGCTCCCCGAGCGCGCCGAGCTCCTGCTCGGCTTGCGCGTCGTCGACTGGGTGACGAGCTTCTCCGAACCGACGCTCGAGCGCACGCTGCGTCTCTTGCATCCCTCGGTGCACGCCAAGGGCACCGACTACACGGCCGACAACGTGCCCGAAGCGGAGATCGACCGCGAGCTCGGCATCGAGGTGGCGATCTGCGGTGACTCGAAGCAGCACTCGACGAGCGCGCTCGTGCGCGAGCTCGGCGAGCGAGGGCCGCAGTGAGCGGGGCGAGCCCCGGCTCGATGGGCGCCACCTTGTTTCTTTTCGTCGCGGGAGCCGCCATCGCGGTGATCGGTTCGATGTGCGGCGTGGGCGGTGGAATCTTCGCCGTTCCGGTACTGCACTACCTCTTCGGCCTCGAGCTGCGGAAAGCCATCGCGACCTCCCTCTGCCTCGTGCTCGCGACTTCCGCAGCGGCGACGCTCGGCGAGGCCATGCACCCCCGCGGCGAGCTCTTCCCGCTGCTCATCGTCGTGCTCACCGCCGGCGCGCTTCTCGGCGCGCAGATCGGCTTCCGTCTTTCCACCCGCTTGCCGGTCCGCGCGATCAAGGCGCTCTTCTGCGTGCTGCTGCTCTTCACGGGGGTGCGCTTGATCGCCTCGCTCTCGGGTGGGGAGGTCGCACTGCCCGCGGCCGCGACCGGATTTGCAGCCGGTACGGGCGGGCTCCTCCTCACGCTCGCGGTGGGCACGCTCGGGGGGCTCGTCGCGCCGCTGCTCGGGATCGGCGGCGGGCTGATCGTGGTTCCCGCGCTGCTCTTCTTCATGCCCGAGGTCGGCTATCTCGGGGCGCGCGCCGCGAGCCTGGCCATGGCGATGGTCACCTCCGCGCATTCGGTGTGGCTGTACTCCGCCGAACGCAGCATCGACCGAGCCCGCGCGCTGCCTTTCGCTACAGGAGCCATCCTGGGCGGCGTCGTCGGCGTCTGGCTGGTGCACAAGTCGAGCGGGACGATCGTTGGCGCGACCCTCTTGGGCGCGACGCTCCTCGTGGCGGGGGTGCGTTTTGCCTTCGACGTCTTGCCGTTCCGGCGCTGAGTGCGGCGCGAAGCGGCTCGGCGCCTGGAACGCTCGCCACTCCCGCGAGAGCTTGCGAGCGCGAACCTGGACCCGCTACTCTGCCGTGCAGATGCCCAAGCAGAAAAACCAAACCGGACGGGCCCGCGGAGCGATCGGCGTCGCGCGATGGAGCGGCACGAGTCCACCGTGCTGGTCCGCGTAGGCCGGTAGCGCAGGATCGTGGACGCTCTGTTCGAACCGGCGACGCTCGCCGCGCTCCGCATCACGCTCGAGGTCGCGCTCGGCACGGTGGTCCTCGTGACGGTGCCGGCGCTCTTGCTCGGCTACGTGCTCGCTCGCACCGACTTCCCAGGCAAGAGCCTCGTCGAGACCGCGGTGGCGGTTCCGCTGGTCCTGCCGCCGACCGCCATTGGCTACCTGCTCCTGAGCCTCTTCGCGCGGGACGGCTGGCTCGGACCGCGCCGGCTGGGATTCGACCCGGATCTCTTGTTCACCTGGAAAGGCGCGGTGCTCGCCTCCTCCGTCGTCTCCTTTCCGCTGGTCGCGCGCACGGCCCGGGCGGCCTTCGAGGGCGTCGAGCCGCGCATGGAGCTGCTCGCTCGCACGCACGGCTGCTCCAGGATCCAGGCCTTCCTGAAGGTGACGCTGCCGCTCGCGCGCCGCGGCCTCCTGGCGTCGATGGTGCTCGGCTTCAGCCGGGCGCTGGGGGAATTCGGAGCCACCGTCGTCGTCGCGGGCAACATTCCAGGCCGGACCCAGACGCTTGCCCTGGCGATCTTCCAGGACATCCAGATGAACGACACCCGTCACGCGACGAGCCTCGTTCTCTTGACCGTGGTCCTCGCCTTCGCATTGATGGGGTGGGTCGAGCGGCTCCTCGGGCCCAGTCGTGCGGCGGCGCACCGGGCGCCTGGATGAGCGCGGTCTTCGAGATCACCTGCGTTCTGCCGCTGGCGCACTATGTCCTGGAAATCGACGTCCAGAGCTCGGCGCGCACGCTGGGGATCTTCGGGCCATCGGGATCCGGCAAGACGAGCTTGCTCGAAGCCGTCGCCGGCTGGCGCAGAGCGGCGCGCGGACGAGTCGTCGTCGCCGGCCGGACACTCTTCGATGACGCGAAAGGCACCGATCTCTCGCTCGCGGAGCGGGGCATCGGCTACGTGCCCCAGGATCTCCTGCTGCTCGCGGATCGCAGCGTGCGCGACAACGTCCTCTTCGGGCCGCGAGCGCAGGAGACGCTGCTCGCTCGTGTCGTCGAGATCCTGGAGCTCGGGCCCCTCCTCGACCGCGCCTGCGCAACACTGTCCGGAGGCGAGCGCCAGCGCGCCTGCCTGGCACGCGCGCTCTGCTCGGGGCCGGATGTGCTGCTCCTGGACGAGCCGCTCGCCTCGCTCGATCTCCCCCTGCGCAAGCGGATCCTGCCCTACCTCGTCCGCGTCCGGGAGGAATTCCGGATGCCGATGCTGTACGTCTCGCACGACGCATCCGAGGTGAGCGTGCTGTGCGAAGAGGTCGTTTTCCTGCGCGAGGGCAAGCTCGCCGCCCGCGGCGCACCCCGGGACCTCTTCTCGGACACCTGGCGCCGCGAGCTCCTGGACGAGGCCCTGGAGAATGTCCTGCGCGGAACGGTCAGCTCGACCGGCGACGAGATGACGACGATCACGCTCACCGGCGGCCTGCCGCTCGAGGTGCCCCGGCTCGGTGTCGCACCCGGCGCACCGGTCGCGCTTGGAATCCGCTCCGACGAGATCCTCGTCGCGCTGGCACCCCCCTCGGGCCTCTCGGCGCGCAACGCCTGGCCCGCCGTGGTCGTGGCGGTCGATCCCTGTCGCGCTGGAGTGGTGCTGCGCGCGATCCTCGAGGGTGGCTCCGACACGCTCGACGTCGTGCTGACGCGCAAGTCGACCGATGCCCTCGGACTGCACGTGGGAACGCGCGTGTTCCTGGTGGTCAAATCGAGCTCGATCCGGGTCCTTTCGCATCTCCCGCCGTCAGCCGACGACCGGACCCCCGGCTGACGCCGGACAGGGTTCCATGGGGTGCTCCTCGTGGGCGCGATCCGGCTGATCCGGTGCGCTGCCTCCGACTACCAGGTCTCGAGCGAGTTGTGCGGGTCGAGAATGAACTTCTTGGCCGCGCCCTTGTCGAAGTCCTTGTAGCCCTTGGGGGCGTCGTCCAGGCGAATGACCGTCACATTGACGGCCTTGGCGATCTGCACTTTGTCGTGAAGGATCGCCATCATGAGCTGCCGGTTGTAACGCATGACGGGGCACTGGCCGGTGGTGAAGGCGCAGCTCTTCGCCCAGCCGAGGCCGATGCGAATTGCAAGGCTGCCGACTTTGGCCGCTTCGTCGACTCCACCCGGATCTCCCGTCACGTAGAGACCCGGAATCCCGATGTTGCCGCCCGCCTTGACCACCGTCATCGCCGTGTTGAGCACCGTCGCCGGGACCTCCTTCTTGGCCTCGGCGCCGTGGCCGTGCGCCTCGAAGCCGACACAGTCCACGGCCGCGTCGACCTCCGGAACGCCGAGGATCTGCTCGATCTGCTGGGCCACCGTGGCGGACTTGGACACGTCCACGGTTTCGCAACCGAAGCTCTTGGCTTGCGCCAGACGCTCGGGAATGAGATCGCCGACGATGACCACGGCCGCACCGAGCAGATGACAGGATGCCGCGCACGCCAACCCGACCGGGCCGGCACCGGCGACGTAGACCGTGCTACCGGTAGTCACGCCAGCCGTCACCGCGCCGTGATAACCGGTCGGGAAGATGTCGGAGAGCAAGGCGAGATCCTTGATCTTCGCCATGGCCCGGTCCTTGTCCTTGAACTTCAGGAGGTTGAAATCGGCATAGGGCACCATGACGTATTCGGCCTGTCCGCCGACCCATCCGCCCATGTCCACGTATCCGTAGGCCGCACCGGGACGGGCCGGGTTGACGCGCAAGCAAATCCCCGTCTTGCCCTCCTTGCAGTTCGTGCAACGGCCGCAAGCAATATTGAAGGGAACGCTGACGAGGTCGCCCTTCTTGATGGTCTCGACGTCGCGGCCGACCTCGATCACCTCGCCGGTGATCTCGTGGCCCAGGATGAGGCCGCGCGGCGCGGTCGTGCGGCCTCGTACCATGTGCTGATCCGAGCCGCAAATGTTCGTGCAGACGATCTTCAGGATCGCCCCGTGCTCGCACTTGCGCTTCTGTTCCGTGAGCTCGAGCCTGGGAAAGTCGATCGTCTGGACTTCGACCTCGCCCGGACCAAGATAGGCCACTCCTCGGTTTCCTGACATGACGATCGCTCCTCGTTCGAGAACACAAAGGAAGACAGGAACTCACGCTCGCCCGCGTCACTTCAGCGCCGCTGAATCTATCACTCGCGTCCTCTCCGTGGAGCGATCAGCCTGCTGCGCGCGATCCTCGAGGGCGGCTCCGACACGCTCGACGTCGTGCTGACGCGCAAGTCGACCGAGGCCCTCGGACTGCACGTGGGAACGCGCATGCTCCTGGTGGTCAAGTCGAGCTCGGTGCGCGTCCTTTCGCATCTCCCGCCGGGGGACCATGGGGACGCGGGTGAGACCCAATAGGAATCTGAGCGGGCAATCGGTCGAGGCCGCCGGCATGCCTCGCGCAACCGAGGCAGCCGCGCCCGATCAGGCGTAGATCCCGCGTGCTTCGTCGGCTTTGCAGACGCGCTGCACGCCCAGGATGCCGGCGGCCATGCGCATGCGGACGGAGTGTTCCTTCTGCACCTCGAGGACGGCGTTCCAGGCCTCGCGCATGAAGCGCACCAGGCGGCGCTGGACCACGTCGCCGAGCCAGGAGTAGCCGATGCGGTTCTGGACCCACTCGAAGTAGGAGAGCACCACGCCGCCGCCATTGGCGAGGATGTCGGGGACGATGGGGATGCCGCGGTCTTCGAGAATGCGGTCGGCTCGCATCGAGACGGGGCCGTGTGCACCTTCGACGAGGAGCTTGGCCTGGATGAGCGGCGCGATCTTCGAGTGGATCGCGTTGGCGTTCGCGCAGGGGATCAGCACGTCGCAGGGCTGGGTCAGGAACTCGGTGTTGTCGAGGACCGTTTGGCCCCCGGGGCAGCCGTCGAGGCCATGGTGCTGGCGGCGCCATTCCAGGAGGGCGGGCACGTCGAGGCCCTCCTTGGCGTAGAGCGCCGTCCGGCTGTCCGAGAGACCGATGATGCGGTGGCCGTCGGCGTGGAGGCGTGCCGCAAGCGTGCCGCCGACCATGCCCGATCCCTGGATGATCACGTCGAGGGGCTCCCGGCCGAGCCCGAAGTGCGGCGCGGCGAGACCCAGGATCACGCGCAAGCCATCCGGGACGGCCTCGCTGTGTCCGAGGCTCCCGCCCATCTCGAGGGGCTTGCCGGTGACGGCGGAGTTCTCGGTGTGGCGCGCGTGCGAGGAGATCGTATCGAGGACCCAGGCCATGACCTGCGCGTCGCTGCCGAGGTCCGGCGAGAAGACGTCGCGATCGGGGCCGATGTCGCCGAGGAGGCTCGCGGTGTAGCGCCGCACCACGCGCTCGATCTCGCCCTTGCTGTGCGCGTCGCGATCGATCGCGATGCCTCCCGCGGATCCGCCGAAGGGCACGTTGAGCAGGGCGCACTTCCACGTCATCCAGCCGGCGAGCGCACGCATCTCGTCCAGCGTGACGCCTGCGCCCAGACGCAGCGGCCCGAGGAAGGGCCCCAGGCCCGCGTTGTGCTGCACTCGATAGCCTTCGAAGAGGGCAACCGAACCGTCGTCGAGCTTCACGGGCAGCGAGATGATGATCTGGCGGTCGGGGCGCGAGAGGACCTCGAACTCCTTCGGCTTGGCTCCGAAGCGCTCGGAAGCCTCCTCGAAGTTGCTCATCATCGTGAAGAAGGGGTTGGTCTCGTCGAGCTGCGGTGTGCTCGGGAGGGCCCCCGGATTGAGCGCAGGCGCGAGGACGTCGGCCATCACGAAAAGTTCCCGCGCAGGCGGTACACGGACGCGACACGGTCGATCGAGAGGATGTACGCGCCGGTGCGCAGCGAGACGCCGTGCTTCTGCGCCATCTCGTCGACCTCCTGGAACGCGTTGACCATGATCTGCTCCAGACGCGAGTTCACGATCTGCTCGGTCCAGAAGTAGCCCATGCGATCCTGCACCCATTCGAAGTAGGAGCAGGTGACGCCGCCGGCGTTGGCGAGGATGTCGGGGACGATCACCACGCCGCGCTGGTCGAGGATCGCGGAGGCGGCGGCGGTGGTGGGGCCGTTGGCGCCCTCGACGATCAGGCGGGCCTTGATCCGATCGACGTTCTTGGTCGTGATCTGGTTCTCGACGGCGGCCGGGATCAGGAGCTCGCAGTCGAGCTCGAGCTGCTCGGGCCCGGCGAGATGGCGGGCATCGGGATAGCCATCCAGGCGCTTCTTCTCTTTCATCCACGCGAGCACCGCGGGAACGTCGAGGCCCTGGGGATCGTGGAGCGCGCCGTACATGTCGCTGATGCTCACGACGCGGTAGCCCTCGCGGTGCAGCATGAGCGAGGCGATGCCGCCCACGTTGCCAGCGCCCTGCACGACGACGCGCGTGTCCTCGGGCCGCATGCCGAGCTTCTTCAGCGCCTGGTTGCAGGTGATCATCACGCCCCGGCCGGTCGCCTCGACGCGGCCCTTGCTGCCACCGATGGGCAAGGGCTTGCCCGTGACGACGGCCGTGGTCGTGCGGCGCACGTGCATGGAATAGGTGTCCATGATCCACGCCATCGTCTGCTCGTTCGTGTTGACGTCCGGCGCCGGCACATCGCGGTCCGGACCCAGGATGTCGAGGATCGCTTCCGTGTAGCGGCGCGTGAGGCGCTCGAGCTCGCCCTTCGACATCTGGCGCGGATCGCAGATCACGCCGCCTTTCCCGCCGCCGAAGGGGATGTTCACCACCGAGCACTTCCAGGTCATCCAGGCCGCCAGCGCTCGCACCTCGTCGATGTTGACGTCCGGGGCGAAGCGGATCCCGCCCTTGCAGGGCCCGCGCATGAAGTTGTGCTGGACGCGGTAGCCCGTGAACACCCGGATCGTGCCGTCGTCCATGCGGACGGGCAGGGAGACGGTCAGCTCGCGATCGGGCTGGCGCAGGACGTCCCGCAGGCCGGTATCCAGACCGAGGTAATCGGCCGCCTCGTCGAAGGCCTTGGCCATCGACTGGAAGGGGTTGAACTCGTCTTGCTTCGCCTGGCCGTGCACGACGGCGGAGAGGGTCGACATGAATGGTGGTGGCCCTGCGGGGCTCGAAAGGGGAGTGCGAGGGCGGTCGCAAGTCGCGTGCTTGACCGACTCGAAGGGAAGATCATATTCGAGCCCGTGCCGGGACGCGCGGGAATCCCCTCGCGGCGAGATTCTGCTGCGCTCCGCGCCGGTCGCTCCTCCTCCATGACCCCCGAAACCCGCGCTCTCTTCGACGTGGCGCCCTCGCAGTGGCTGCGGCGGGTCCCCGGCCGGGAGACCTTCGCCTGGCCGCAAGCGGGACGGCCGGAGGTGGTCGTCAAGCGCATGGTCGGGAGGGACTGGAGCGAGGACTGGCGCGAGCGTCTGCGCGGCCGGGGCGCGCGCTCGAGCGGGCGGCGCGAGTTCGAGAACCTGGCCGCCCTCGCCGAGCAAGGCTTCCCCGTACCCCGGCCACTCGACTGGGCGGAGGCGCAGGGGGAAGGGACGCGGCGCTCGCTGGTCGTGATGGAGTACGTTGCGCACGCCGGGAACCTGCGCGAACGGATCGAGCGCGAGCCGCTCTTCGATGTCGCTGCCTGGGGAGGGCGCGTCCTCGAGCTGGTGGTCCGACTGCACGAGCGAGGCTGGTACCACCGCGATCTGTACCTGCAGCACTTCCTCGCGCTCGACGATCCTCCGCGGCTGGTGCTACTGGACGTGGGTCGCGCGCGCCAGGATGCGCACGCGCGTGCGCGGTGGTTCGTGAAGGACCTCGCGGCGCTGCTGCATTCCGCGCCCGAGCGAGTGCGCGCGCGCGAGAGGCTGCGTTTCCTGGCGCGCTACCTGGACGGGCGCGGCATCCATCGTGCGGCCGCCCGGCGGGCGTGGGCGCGCGCGATCGACGCCCATCGCCGGCGCATGGCGCGCCACCGCCCCCGGCACGGAGAGGGCGATGAACGCTGAGCAGGATGAGCTGCACGGGCGCGCGGGCGGCCCGCACCTCTTGATCCGCACGCCCAACTGGGTCGGCGACATCGTGATGGCGACTCCGATGCTCGCCGCGGCGCTGGAGTGCGAGCACTGGCCGCGCGTGACGATCCTCGTGCGCGCTCATCTCGCCGCCGTGCTCGCCGACGGACCGTGGGAGGCGCACGTGCGCGCGGTGGACGGCGCGCGCGCGGAGCTCGAGCTGTATCGCCGCTCGCGCCCCGATGGCGTGCTCCTGCTCTCGAATTCCCTCGGCGCCGCCGTGCGCGCCTTCCTCTCGCGCGTGCCTGCGCGTTTCGGCACGGCGCTCTCCGGTCGGCGTTCGCTCTTGACGCATGCCGTCGTGCCGCCGATGCGCGACGGGCATCGCGTACCGATCCCGACCGCTCATCTGCTGCGCGACGTCGCCGCTCTCGCTGGGATCCGTCCGCGCTCGCTGCACCCGCACCTCGGCGTGAACGAGGGGCTCGCGAGCGAGCAACGTGCGCTACTGGAACGCCTGGGCCTCGAGCCGGGGGCGGACTACGTGCTCTGCACGCCCGGGGCGGCCTTCGGCGCAGCGAAACTCTGGCCTCCGGAGTCCTTCGCGGCGGTACTGGATGCGCTCTTCGCCCGCCACGGCTGGCGCGGCGTCGTGACCGGCGGGCCGGGAGAGGAGGCACTGGTCGAGGGCGTCGGGCGCGCCTGCCGTCACCCCGTGATCTCGCTCGCGCGCGAGACGCGCGACCTCGCGCGCCTGAAGCCTCTCGTGCGCGATGCACGCCTCTTGCTGGTCGGTGACTCCGGACCGCGCTGGTACGCGGCCGCATTCGATGTTCCTTGCGTCACCATCCTCGGCCCGAATTTTCCCGAGCTGACGGCGAGCTCGCTCGAGCTCGTGCGCGTCGTTCGGCGCGAGGGCCTGGAGTGCTCGCCCTGCTTGCATCGGCGCTGTCCGCTGGGCCACCATCGCTGCATGCGCACGATTCCGCCCGGCCAGGTGCTCGAAGCGGTCGAGGATGTCCTGGCTCGCGCTCGACCTCGCGAGGTGCCCGTCGAGGTCGCACCGTGACGCGCGATCCGGGAAGCGAGCGCCTCGTCTTGCGTCTGCCGTCGTGGCTAGGTGACTTCGTGATGGCCGAGCCGGTCGTGCGCGCCGCGTGGAACGCTCGACGCGGGACGGAGAGCTCCGCTGCCGCGCTCACGCTGCTCGCCCCCGCGCCCTTCCTCGAGCTCCTCGAGGGTCGCTTTCCAGGCATGCGCATGGTCCCCGTGCCGAAGCGCGACGATCCCGCCGCCTATCGTGGGCACGACACCGCGCTGTTCCTGAACGGCTCGCTCGCGAGCGTGCTCGCCGCTCTGCGTGGAGGAGTGCGCGAGCGCATCGGCTGGGCCGGCGGCGGCCGCGCGGTCTTCCTCACGCGGGCGATCACGCGAGCGCGGGAGAGTGGCGGACGTCCGATCGGATGGGGCCGCCGGCCGCCGCGCTGGCGAAGACTCCCGCGGCCTTTTGGCGCCGACTGTGTCGAGCTCGCCGCACAGGCGGGGATCGAGGTGCGAGACACTCGCGCGCGGATCACGGTCCTCGAGCGTGCCCGCGCACTGGTCCTCGAGCGGCTCGTGCGCGCCGGCGAGAGCGGCCGCCTTCCGATCGTGGCGGTCAACGTGGGCGCGCGGCTCGATTCCGCGAAGGGAGTGCCGGCGGAGTCGTGGGCGCGCGCGATCGAGCGCTGCGCCGCAGAGATGGATGCGCTCTTCGTGCTGCTCGGCGGTCCAGGCGAGGAAGCGGCGGTCGAACGTACGGCCGAGCTCGTGGTGCATGCTCGGGTGCTCGCCGTACTGGATCCGCCCGCCTCGCTCGCCGAGCTCGCCGCCTGGGCGGAGCGCTGCCGTCTGTTCCTCTGTGCGGACGGCGGGGCGCGGCACGTCGCCAGGGCCGTTGGCGCGCGGACGCTGGTGCTCTTCGGCCCGACCGATCCGCGACACACGGCCGAGGATCTCGAGCGCGAGGAGCACCTCGTTGCATCCGTCCCCTGCGGGCCGTGCCACCTCGAACTCTGCCCCATGCCAGGGGAGGGACAGCAGGCATGCATGCGCTCGCACCGCCCGGAGCGAGTCGCAGAAACCGCTCTCCGCATGCTCGCCGCGCATTAGACTGCGGCCTCGATCCACTTCCCGACCCTGGAGCCCACCCATGCCCCGCGCTGCCGACGACTTTCCCGCCGACGTAGAGGATCAGCCCGAGCTCGTCACCTTCGAGCGCGAGGTCGACATCGTGTGGATCCGGATCGAGCGTCCGGAGGTGATGAACTGCCTCTCCTTCCCGACCCTCTTGCGCATGCGCACGCTGCTCGAAGATCTGCACGCGGACTCCACCATCCGCTGCATCCTCATCCGGGGGTCCGGTGAGCGCGCGTTCTGCGCCGGCGCGGACTTGAAGGAGCGGCGCACGATGGCGGCCGCCCGCGTGCCGAGCTTCGTGCGCAACATCCGTGCGCTCATGGACGACGTGGCTTCGATGCCCCAGCCCACGATCGCCGTCGCCAATGGCTCGGCTTACGGGGGCGGCGTGGAGCTGATGCTCGCCTGCGATCTGCGCGTCGCCGCGCCGCATGCCGAGTTCGGCTTGACCGAAACGACGCTCGCGATCATCCCTGGTGCCGGCGGTACCCAGCGGCTGCCGCGGCTGATCGGGAAGGCGCGGGCGAAGGACCTGATCTTGACCGGGCGGCGGATCGACGCGGGCGAGGCGGAGCGCATCGGACTCATCGATCGCGTGGCCGAGGCCGGCCAGCTCGAGGAGCTCGCTCGTGCCATGGCCCAGCAGATCTCCGACAACGGCCCGATCGCGGTACGCGCGGCCAAGGAAGCGATCGAGCAGGGCTCCGATCGGCCGCTCGAAGAGGGCCTGGAGATCGAGGCCTCCTGCTACGAACGGGTCATCCCGACCCGGGATCGACTGGAAGCGCTCGCTGCGTTTGCCGAGAAGCGCAAGGCCGTCTACCGCGGGGAGTAGAGCTCGCGCAGGGCGTGCTTCATGATCTTTCCCGAGCCGGTGCGGGGGAGCTCCAGCGTGAGGATCAGCCGGCGGGGGCACTTGTAGCCCGCGAGTCGCTCGCGGCAGTGCGCGAGGATCTCGTCGACGCGCACGCTCCGGCCGCTCCGCAGCACGACGGCCGCGCAGACGATCTCGCCCCACTCGCGGTCTGGAATCCCGAAGGCTGCAGCTTCCAGGATCGCCTCGTGCTCGTAGAGCGCGTTCTCGACCTCCGTCGAGTACACGCTCTCGCCGCCCGAGAGGATCATGTCCTTCTTGCGATCGACGATGGTCAAGTAGCCCTCGCCGTCGATCACCGCGAGGTCGCCCGTGTAGAGCCACCCGTCCCGGTAGGCTGCGCGCGTCTCGTCCGGGCGATTCCAGTAGCCCGGCGAGACCGTCGGGCCGCGCACGCGGATTTCACCCACCGCGCGCTCGTCGCGCGCGACGCACCGGTCGTCCGGGTCGACCACCTCGAGCTCGACTGCCGCGAACGATCGCCCCGTCTTGGCGCGCACGGCGGTCTGCTCGCTCGCCGGGAGCAAGCGATGATGCTCGCGCAGCAGGCTGATCGTCAGGTAGGGGCTGGTCTCGGTCATTCCGTAGGTCTGTGCGTACTCGCAGCCGAAGGTCGCGACGATGCGGCGAACCAGCTCGGGTGCGACCGGTGCGCCCCCCGAGAGCAGCAGGCGGAGCCGGTGGGCCGGAGCGCCCTCGCGCTCGGCGAGATCGACCAGGCGCACGAGCATGGTCGGAACGAGATTCGTGATCGTGACGCCTTCGTCACGGAAGAGCGCGAAGGCCGCGCGCGCGTCGAAGTCGGGGAGGAAGCAGTGGCGGCCGCCGACGGCGGTGATCGCGAAGCTCGCCCAGGCGTCGGCGAGGTGGAACATGGGCGCGATATGGCTCCACGTGTCGCCCTCGGTGAGCGCGAGCTCCTGGAGGCACGCCCGTGCGTGGACCGCGACGTTGTCGTGGGTGAGCATCACGCCCTTGGGGCGCCCGGTCGTCCCGCTGGTGTAGTAGAGCTGGGCCAGGGCCGAGCCCGAGAGCGCCCGAGGCTCGAAGTCTCCGGTACCTCCCGCGATTTGCTCGTACGGCGAGGACGGATCCCCCGGCTCGCCGATCGCGATGGTCGAGGGCCGCGTGCGGCACGCGGCGGTCGCCTCCTCTGCGAGCTCGGCGAAGCGCGCGCCGTGCAGCAGGATCCGCGGAGCGGAATCCGCGAGGATCGGGGCGAGCTCGCGCGCAGTGAGCCGCGTATTCAGCGGCACCAGGATGGCCCCGGCGCCTGCAGCCGCGAAATACGTCTCGAGATAAGGGATCGAGTTGCGCTCGAGGATCGCGATCCGATCGCCCGGCTGCACGCCCTGCGTCACGAGATGGCGCGCCAGTGCCGCGGCACGCGAGCGCGTCTGCCCCCAGGTATGGCGCCGCTCGCCGTCCACCGCGGAAAGGGCTTCCGCGTGGAGGCGAGCGGCGTCGTCGAGGAACGTCCAGAGGTTCAGTGCAGGACCGTGGGCAGCACCAGGTCGAAGGGCCCGAGGCCAGTCGTGGTGGTGTCGATCACCTCGAAGGTCCCGTCGACCCGGTTGGGCAGCAGCACGTCGATGTCGTCGCCGCCCTCGTTGACCACGTAGAGGAAGCGTCCCGAAGCATCGCTCGCGATGTTGCGGGCATCGAGGCCCAGCGAGGTCGACTGGATCTGCTCGAGCGCTCCGTCCTCGGGGGTGATGCGGTAGGAGACGATCGGATCGGGACTGCCGTCCCCGGGGAGCTCGCCGGGCAAGGTCGCGAAGAGGAGATCGGTGCCGCGCAACGCTGCCAGGCCCCAGGGTCCGCTTCCCGGGAAGGCCGAGGAAGCAAAGGTCCAGGCCCCGGTGAGCGAGTCCACGTTGAAGCAACGGATCTGCTTGGTGGCGGGCAGCGTGACCCACACGCGTGAGCCACTCGGAGCGAACACGTAGTTCGCGATGCTCGCGATCGGATCGGGGAAGGGGACAGCGCTTCCCAGGACCCCGGCCTGCGGGGCGTACATCCGCAAGCCATCGTCCGTGCTCACGTACAGGAACCGGCCCGTGGGATCGATGGCCAGCGAGATCGGATTGGCCGTGCCGAGTGCGCCGATTTCCGGAAGACCGCCACTCAGTCCTTCGAGGGCTCCCGTGTCCTGATTCACTCCGTACACGACGAGGAAATTCTTGGTGCCGTCGCCCAGCAGATTGTCCGCGGCAATGTACAGGTACAAGCCAGAAGGATCCTGCCCCAGCGCCACGGGTTCCCTGAGTCCATTGGGGAGCAACAGCTTGGTCGGCGCGCTCAGCGCCCCAGTTCCCGGATCGATCGAGAAGGTGAGGATCTCGTTGCTCGTCCTGCTCGCCACGAAGAGGAAGCGATTGAAGACGTCGAGGATGATGTCGGAGGGGTCGTTGCCGCTGAGGACGTCCGAGCCGATCGCCGACAGCGAACCATCGGTGTTCGCGATGGAGAAGGGGCTGATCGAATCGCCTTCGGGATTGAGCGTGTAGAGGAACGGAGATTCCTTCGCCAGCGGGAGATCGCCCTGCAAGTTCGCGAAGTGACGGGGCGAGCCGCGCCCGGCGACGGAGGTGAGGCGCGTGGGTCGCAGATCCTTCTGAGCGATCGTGTACACATCGATCTTGTTCGCCCACTCGGCCGCCACGAAGGCGTACAGGCCGGCCGGGTCGAAGGACACGGTCTCCGGTCCGTCGGAGGTCTCGAAGCTGCCCAGGGTCGCGCCGAGCTGCGCGGGTGTTTCGTCGATCGGGAACACCGAGAGCCGGTTTCCGCCCTTGCTGGTGAGGTAGACCGCCCGGCCGCAGGGATGGAAGGCTACCGACTTGGTGAGGGCTCCGGTCACGCGAGTGTTCACGAGGGTCAACGCTCCCGTGGCGCGATCGAGATCGATGTAGGCGACCTGCTTGACGTCGGGGAGCAGCGCGCACAGGTGCTCGCCATCGGGCGAGACCGCGACGACGGTGGGCGCGCCAGCCAGCACGAGCTCGCCCAGCTTGGCCGTGAGCATGCCGTTGGCGGGGCCGATGCCATGGCTGGTGATCTTCTTTTCGGACGAGGTGCACACGAAGGCGAAAGCGCCCTGCGGATCGAGGGCCAGATCGAGCGGGTCGGCGCCGACTGCGACGGTGTTCGAGGCATCGGCCGTCATGTCGCCGGTCGTCGCGTCGATCGAGAAGCCGAGGACCTTGAGCGTTGCCGGGTCGAGGACGTACGCGAACTTGCCGTCCGAGCGCACGCGCAGGTGCGTGGGCGAGCTGCCCGCGGCGTCGACCGTGCCGAGGGTGATGCGTCCCGTGCCGGCCTCGATCAGGGCCTGGGCGATGAATCCAAATCCCGCATCGCTCACCAGTACCCAGGAGTGCACGCCGGAGATCGCGAGGTCACGCGCTTCGGTCGTCGGCGGGAAGAGCTTCGCGAAGCTTTGGTGGTGCATTCCTCCCGTGGCGGCCTCGATGGTCAGGAGGCTCACGCTCCCGTCTGCCTCGTCGGTCACGAGCACGAAGTGCGGCGGGCGCTCGACTCCTAGCCGCAGTCCGAAGGTCAGGCTCCCGTTGGAATTGGAGGCCGTCACCGTGTAGTCACGCGCGGGGCTCGCCGCCGAGGGCGTGCCGTTGACCTTGCCATTGGCGGCATTGAACAGCAGGCCGGCGGGGAGAGCGGGAGCAATCGTCCAGGTCGCGACCGTCCCCTGGATCGAGGGGGTATTCGGCGTGATCGGCACGCCCACGAGGTAGATCGCGGACGGGATGGGGTAGGACAGGTTGGTGAGCGCTCCGCCTCCCGACGAGCCTCCACCGCCACCGCCTCCGCCGCCGCACGAAGCAAGGAACAGGGTCACTGCGAGACCTAGAGCGTAGAGCGTCCGATTCATGGCGATCCTCGGGATGCAGCGGGCGCAATGGAGTCTTGCGTCTCGTGCTGGCACACCCACGGGCTTGTTTGTGATGAGGATTGAGGGGGAATCTGCGATCGACCCTGCCGGGATCGACCCGGCACGGAGCGACGAAGCTCCTCCGGCTCTGGTCGAGATCACTCCCACGCCCGGCCGGTAGTTTCCGGTCGAGACGAGCCAGTAGGAGAGAACCAGGCCAAGGACGGAGAGGGCCCCGATCTTATCGCAGGAATGCGGATTTGTAAGCCGGTCCTCGCTCTCCCGGTAGATCCGAGAAATCAATAACCCGCAGCCTGACCGTCCTTGCGCGAATCGGAGGCACCGATCCAGACGCCGTGCTCGGCGTCCAGACCGATGGCCTGGTAGCCGCCGTACTCTCCCAGGTTCCAGGCCACCTGGTGGCCACGATTCAGGAGCTCCCGGACCGTTTCGAGAGTGAAGCCAGTCTCGAGGGACACCTTGCCACCATCGCTCATCGTCTCTCCCGTGGGCTGGGAGGAACCCGAGTGCAGCATGCGCGGGGCGTCGCCTGCCTCCTGGAGATTCATTCCGAAATCGATGACGTTGACCAGGATCTGCACGTGCATCTGCGGTTGCGTGTCGCCGCCCATCACCCCGAAGCACAGGAACGGCCGCTCGTCCTTCGTGACGAAAGCGGGGATGATCGTGTGGAAGGGGCGCTTGCCCGGCGCATAGGTGTTGGGCCGGCCGGGCGCCAGATCGAACAGCTCTCCGCGGTCCTGGAGCACGAATCCGAGCCCAGGAGGCGTCACTCCCGAGCCCATTCCGCGGAAGTTGCTCTGGATGAGGGAGACCATGTTCCCTTCACGATCGGCCACGCAGAGGTACACCGTGTCGCCCTGCTCGAGCGCGGGGTTCCCAGGCGGGTAGGTCTTCGCGGCGCGCGACCCATCGATCAGCTTGCGCCGCTCTGCGGCATAGCTCTCGGACAGGAGCTCTGCGACAGGCACCCGTTCGAAGGCCGGATCGGCGCAGAACCTGGCGCGATCCTCGAAGGCGAGCTTCTTCGCCTCGACGAACAGATGGATCCAGTCCGTGCTGCCGAACCCGAGCTTCGCGATGTCGTAGCCCTCGAGGATCCCGAGGATCTGCAGGGCGGTGATCCCCTGCCCATTGGGCGGGAGCTCCCACACGCGATAGCCGCGGTAGTCGATCGACAGCGGCTCGACCCACTCGCTCTTGTGCCCGGCCAGGTCCTCGTAGGCGAGGAAACCGCCCAGAGCCTGCACGGAGGCGGCGATGGTGTCGTGCCATCTCGCCGCGGTAGAAGGCGTCACGGCCCCCCGTGGCGATGCGCTCGAGCGTGTCGGCGAGCCTGGGATTCGCGAAGATCTCGCCCTTCTCCGGCGCGTGTCCGGCCGGAAGGAAGGTCTCGGCGAAACCGGGGTAGCTCGCGAGCTTCTCCGCGCCCTTTCCCCAGTACCAGGCGATCAGCTCGCTCACTGGCGCGCCTTCGCGCGCCTGGGAGATCGCTGGAGCGAGCACCTCCTGCATGGAGAGCTTGCCGAAGCGTGCATGCAGCTCGAACCACCCATCGACGCACCCGGGCACGGTCACGGGCAGTGGGCCACGCTCGGGGATCTTCTTCAGCCCCTGACGCGTGAGCTCCTCGAGCGTCAGCCCGCGCGGCGAACGGCCGCTCGCGTTCAATCCTTGCAGCGTTCCGGTGCCCGCGTCCCAGACCATGGCGAACAGATCTCCGCCCAGCCCGGAACCCGTCGGCTCGAGGAAAGCCGAGCATCGCGTTCGCCGCGATCGCCGCGTCGACCGCGCTGCCGCCGCGCTGGAGGATCTGGAGCGCGACCTGGGTGGCGAGCGGCTGGCTCGTCGCCGCCATGCCGTGGCGCGCGATCACTTCCGAGCGCGTGGCAAAGGATCGCCCGGTGATCCGATCGCCGGGCAGGACGAGCGTACAGGCTGACAGTAGAGCGGCGCAGAGAATCGTCATGGCGTCTTCCGAAAACGAGGCGTCGCGGGGCGAGGGCCCCGCGACGATACGACGCCGATTCTCCGGGTGCTACCTCAGGGCGCGACCTGGATCCGATAGCTCTTGGTCAACACGACAGCCCGCGGCGCGAGCCCGCTCATCACCGATCCGGAGCGAACCAGCCGCCCCGTTTCGGGGTGGATGACGAAGGAGGACAGGCTCGCCGTCCCTTCGTCCGCCGAGAACAGGAAGCGCCCGGAGGGATCGAGCGCGATGTCGCGCGGATGCGCCGTATCGGTATTGTCGACCTGGCCGGTGATCCGAGCCGTGTTCGCATCGAAGGCGAAGGAAGCGAGGTGCCCGGCTTCGAGCTGGCCACCGTGCACCGCGGAGAAGGCGAACTTGCCGGAACGGTGCACGCCTACCGAGGTGGGCCCGTTGGAGACCGGCTTCCCGGGCAGGACGGTGACGAGCTTGCCACTCTGCGGATCGATCGAGTAGGTCGCGATGTGGTCGGCCGTTTGCAGCGGGATGAGCGCGTAGTCGCCCCCGGCGCTGAAGCAGGGTTCCAGCGGATTGCCGAGCGTCAGAGTGACCGTCGGAGGTTCGAGGATCGTCCCTTCCTGCAGCCGGAAGGAGTAGACGTCGTCGGAGGCGAAGTTGGTGACCAGAAGGAACCGCCCCGTCGGATCGACCGTTGCGGCGTAGGGATTCGAGCCCGCGGCCACGCTGGAGACGGGCGTCAGCACCTGGGCGCCAACCTCGACCTCGAAGCTCTGCGCGCGATCCTCGTCGCGCACGGCCACGTAGACCCAGCGGCCGGTCGGGTCGATCGACACGCCACGCGAGTGGCCCGCGAGCGGGACGAGCGGCCACTCACCACCGATCACGCCGGTGGTCGGATCGAGCGAGTACACCGTCAGGAACATCGTGCTGGCGTCCGTCGCCACCAGGTAGCGACCGAGCGGATCGACGGCCAGGTCGCGCGCATCGGAGCCGATCAGCGCGGGCGTGCCTACCTCCACGAGCGAGCCATCCGCATGGATTCGATAGCTCGTCAAGTCCGCAGACTGGTTGTTCACCGCGTACAGGAAGTGCCCCTCCTGGAGCATGGGCGTCTCCCCGGACGAGAGCGCGAGTGCCGAGGGCAGCTCGCGCGTGCGGACGCGGCTGGTGCGCGTCAGGTCGCCGGTCCCCTGATGGACGGAGTACACCCACACCTCGTTGTCAGCCTGGTCGATGACGTAGGCGTAGAGTCCCGAAGGATCGAAGGAAACATCGACCGGGAGGGAGCCGAGGCTCGTGCTGTTCCGAGGCGTCAGCGTCCCCGTGGTCGGGTCGACCGCGAAGATCGAAAGGGTGCCCGAGCCGCTGTCAGCTACGTACGCGAAGCGCCCTGTCGGGAGGTACTCGACCTTCGTCGGACGATCCCCCGTGGATTCCTCGGAAGCCTTGATTAGGCCCCCATCGGTAGGATCGACCTGGAACACGGCCACGCGGTCGGAGTTCTCGAAGGTGACGAGGACTCGCTCGCCATTGGTCGTGATGGCGCTCGGAACGCCGCCGAGGAAGCTCTCGGCCGTCGATTCGGAGAGGGCGCCGGTGGTGGCGTCGATCGCATAGGTGGAGATGCTCCCGCCGAGGCGGTTCACCGCCCAGAGGAAGCGGCCATCCGGATCGCGGGCCAGGTCGACCGGACCGTCGCCGGCCGGGACCGGGACACCGGTGGGCGTGAGAGCGCCGTCGGAGGGCGCCACACTGAGGACGTGCACGGCATCGGACCCGTAGGACGCGACGTAGAGGTGCTCGCCGGACTTGGACATCACCAGATCGCGAGCCGCGATGCCGACGACCGCAGGCGCCTGCGCCTTCAGGAGGCCGTTCTCCGCCGCGATCGAGTAGACCGAGATCGTCGAGGGCGAGACGCCGTCGCCTTCGTTGGCGACGTACAGGTAGCGCCCATCGGGCCGTACCTGCAGGCTCTTCGGCGCAACTTCCCCTGTGGGAGCGTGCACGTAGCCGTGAAACTCGAGGGCGCCGGTGTGCGCGTCCGCGGCGTAGATCGAGATGGAGTCGTCGCCGCTGTTGGCGACGTACGCGAAGTGTGCAGGGCCGGTCACCGCGAGCTCGAGCACGAAGAACGTGCTCCCTGCCGCATTGGATGCCTTGACCGTGTACTTTTTCGCAGGACTCGTCGCCTCGGGGCGGCCGCTGATCGTGCCGCTCGTTGCGTCGAGCAACAGGCCGGCCGGAAGTGCCGGCGCGATGGTCCAGCTCGAGACCTGGCCTTGCACGGTCGGAACGTTCGGTGGGGCGTCGACCAGCGCGAGCAGGCGAGTCGAGGAGGCCGAGTACGAGAGGTCGCTCGGCGCCTCGAGCGGTGGGGAACCGCCGCCTCCTCCGCCTCCGCCACCGCAGGCAGTCAGGCCGAGGAGTCCCGCGCAGAAGATGAGTTGGGATTGGATCGAGGAGGATTGCTTCAAGAATCGATTCCTGTGGGCGCGCAATTCGGCCGCTGATTCGGTGGCACCCCTCGATCGTGGGGGATGATCGGGAGCCCTGGTATGGGAGGATTGCGAGCTGATCTGAGGGTGGGAAACCTGAGGTGCTGAGAGCTGGCGGGGGGAGAGTTCCAACCGTTGTCCGCGTCCGGTACCGGAAGCGGGTACTCTTCCAGCCAAAGGTACCCTGCCTGCGAACGGAGGAAACTTGCAGGATCTGCAGCCCAGTAGAGATCTGCCGGCGCAAGGCTGCGGAGCGGGCCCTCGCGTTATTTTACTTATACATTACCTTCATTGACGCGAGCGCGATCCCGCGAGAAAGTACCTCCGTTGGACGCAGGCAAAGACGAGCCGATCGAGGTGGAAGTGGTGCGCCTCCCCGTGCGCGGAGAGAAGCCACTACCCCTGACGCCCTCGCTCTGGCGCAGTCGTTTCGCGCCGGTGATGGGCGGCCTCTTTCTCGACGTCGTGCATTTCTTTTGCGTCCTGCCGCTGCTCGGGCTGCTCATGGGTTCCATCGCCGGCTGGTGGTTGGGCGGGCGACTCGGTCTGCCCCTTCGTATGCGCTCGATCCTGGTGATCGGAAGCGCCCTCTACTGCGCCACGCCGCGCTCCGGGCTCATGTTCCTCGGAACGCTCGTCGGCGCATTCCTCTGCTTCCAGATGGGCCGGCCGCGCCCTCGCTGATCCGGGGGGAGCGTCGCGACGCGCTGCGCGGGGGTCAGCGTCCCACGGCGATGCGCGACAAGAGGGAGCGCGCGAGCTCCCGCGCCTTGATCACGCACTGGTCGGAGTTGTCGTAGTCGAAGCGACCGAAGCGGCCGATGGGGAGGATGTCGACGCTCTCCAGCCAGTCGATGGAGGCCTTGCGACGCGCGACGTGATCGTGGTCGTAGAGGACGTACGCCTGCTCCACTTCCGAACGATCCGTGAACAGGATCTCTCCCGCCTCGATCAGGCCCGCGTGCACCAGGCCGTCGATCACCTCCCGGTCGAGGCTGCTCCCCGGGAAGCGCTCGCCTCCGGGCCAGGTGACCTCGGCGAGGAGTGAGGTGCGGCCCTCGGGCGCGTTGTCCGGCGCGTAATTCGACATGTAGGTCACGCGGTTCGCCGGCCCCTGGGCGACCTGGGGCAGGTAGACCCACGAGAGATCGGGATGCTCGGGCCGCTCCAGCGCGATGAGCAAGGACACCAGCCCGTTGTAGGTCAGTCCACGCATCGCGTCGGCAATTGCCGGGGGGACGTTGCGCACGATCTTCGGCAGGTCGTTCAGAGGCAGCGTCGAGACGACGATGTCGAATTCCTCGCCATTCACCCGCGCTCCGGCGCGTGTGCGCTCGATCTCGTGCACGGGAGTCGACAGGCGAATGCGCGGCAGGAGCGGAGCCGCCAGCCCGTCGGTGATGGCCTGGAAACCGCCGTGCAGCGGGTAATAGAAGATCGCCTGGTGCGTGTAGCCCTCGGTGGGAATGCCGACGGAGGCTCGCAGCACGTCGTCGACGGGGGCATCGGGCACTCGGCCAGCCACCCACTCGCTCGTGATCTCGGCCAGGTCGCGCTTCCAGATCTTCTCGTTGTAGGGATCCATGAAGTGCTCGGCTATCCCGTCGCCGAAGCGCCAGCGGATCCAGCTCTTGAAGTCGCCCGGAGCAGCCGAGCCGTTCGTCTGGCGTGCGTGCCAGGCGTGCACGTACCCGCGGATGCACTCGAAGTTCGCTTGCGGCGGGAGGTCGCCGAGCCCGTTCTCGAACGGATAGCGCACCCAGCGGTCTTCCCAGCGGATGCGCGTGTGACGGTCGCGCTGTCCGAAAGCCGCGTCCCCGCCCGCGCGGTCCATCATCCACGTCATCGCCGGGCGATCCTTGCTGTAGAGGATGTGCCCGCCCGCCACGTCGTAGGTGAAGCCGTCGACGGTCTTCGAGCGGCACAGCCCGCCGGGCACCGCGGCGCGCTCGAACAGATGGATCGACTCGGCGGCCAGGCCGCCTTCGATGAGGAAGCGCGCGAGAGCCAGCCCGGTGACTCCGGCTCCGAGGATGGCGATTTTCACGATGAGGAGGGTGCGAGAGGCAGCCCGCGGGGGAGAGGGGCGAACACGATAGCAGGCGCGGCCGGGCTGGTGAGCCGGGATCGACGCGAAAGACCGGCGGGGAAACGAAGCGCGATCAGCGGTCCCGAACCAGTAGGCCCCGATCCACTCCCACGCGCTCGAGGACCGGCCGGGCGTCGTCGAGCCAGCGCCACGCGTCGTTGCGGTAGCCCGCGGTCGGACGGAGCGCGGGGTCGTGCTCGCCGAAGTAGCGGTTGAAGGCGCTCATGGCGGTCTCCCGGGTGTACTTCGCGAGGCAAGAAGCGAGCGCCACGGGGAGCGAGTGGTCCTCGGCCTTGGGCGTGCAGATCATGCGCATCCGGCGGCCGCCGCCGGGCTCCATCAGTACGTACTCGGAGTGCTCCGCGCTCTCGCGGACGGTCGCGAAAGGGTGCATCGGGAAGCGCTGCTGCAGCACCTCTGCGTAATGGATGCGGCCACCCTGCCGGTCGATCCAGAGCTCGAGCTCCTCGTGCGCGAAACGCAGCCACAGGTGCTCGATGAGATCGGCGGCCGCGAGCCACAGCGTGGTGCCCTTCGAGGAGGTGCGGCGGAAGGAAGCGTTGAGCTCACCCTCGGGAATGGTCAGGACGCCGCAATCGGCGAGCTCGGTCTGCTTCCCGGCGCAGGTGGTGGCGAGTCGTGCGCTCGCGTCGCGCAGCCAGTCGCCCGAGCACCAGCACGGCAGGCGCTCGGCCAGCCGTGCATACCAGGGGTGGCGCGCGAGCACCTCCTCGCCGGGCGCGAGACCGGGGGGAGCCGTGTCGAAGAGCTCGCGTCCGGTCCCTGGAAGGCGCGAGCTTGGTGGACGCTGCGCGAGGAACGCGAGGGCCGTGATCTCCAGCCGGGCGTGGCCGCGCGGATCGCGGCTGAAGACTCGCTTGGAGTCGGCCACGACGACATGCGTTCCGTCGCGGTTCGGATCGTCGCTCACGATCGGCCGCAGCGCCCGCCACAGGCCACGCGCCGAGTGCGGCGTCCGAAAGGCGGAGAATCCGAGCGTGAGCGGGCCGAGCAAGGGGCCCAGGCCTGCCTCGTCGATCCCCGCGACGACCGTCATGGCGAGCGCGAGGGGAGCGGGGTTGCCAGCGCGAGGTCGCGTCGACCACGGTTGCGCCAGAGCAGGCCGAGGCAAACCAGGCCGAGAACCATGGAGATCACCTGGGAGGTCGAGACCCGATCGCCGAACCACAAACCGCGGACGGCGTCGCCGCGGAAGCACTCGATGATCCCGCGCGTGATCGAGTATCCGAGCAGCAAGAGCAAGCCGGTCTGGCCGCCGTAGCGCCGCCGTCGAAGGTGCCGGGCTCCGAGCCACGAGAGCCCAAGCGCGTTCGCGCTCATCCACACCTGGGTCGCCCACAGGTCGTGACCCGCATTCTCCGCGCCGAACAAGCTGCCCTTGGGCAAGGGGTCGGGCACGTGAAGGACGAGTGGAAAGGGCGCGTTCTCGAACCCCGGCGGCACGATCTTCCCGTAGTCGTCGCCCACCAGGAGGCATCCGATGCGGCCGATGCACAGTCCCGTGAACGCCGCGACCACGCCGAGATCGAAGGTGCGCGCCACGTGCAGGCCGTGGCGTTTCGCGCAGAGCGCGTAGCCCACGATTGCGCCGGCAGCTCCGCCGTACATGACGAGGCCGCCCTCCCAGTACGCGAACACCTTCCAGGGTTGATCGATGTAGGACTGGCCGACCGGGGTCTGCTGCAGGACCTCGACGAGGACGTAGAGCACGCGCGCCCCGATGAGGATCCCGATCAGGCTCCAGATCGGAACGGCCGCGTAGGCGGCGCGCTTCTGCTCCGCGTCCGGAACGTAGCGCGCGACGAGCCGATCGAAGACGTACGCGCCGAGCAGGAATCCCAGCACCACCATGAGCCCGAAGGACTTGATGGGCAGACCCAGGCCCGGAATCTCGAACAGGATCGGGAACATGGCGGCGAAGCGGCGCGCGGATCCTAACGAGTCGCGCGGCGGGTCGCATGCCCCGAGTCGCTCGAAGCACTACTCCGACCCTACATCGATAACGGGCGAGTGCGGCCGCCCTCTGGTTTGGAGTACCGCCTTCAGGCGGTCTTCTCTTGCAGCGCCAGTCCCGCCTGAAGGCGGGACGACGAACCAGACCGCCTGAAGGCGGTACTCCAAACTCGGAAGGATCCCGAACTTCGGAGGGATCCCGAACCAGGCGGGACTCCGAAGCAATTGCTCGCCGCGGCCTGGTGCGACCTCGTCGCGTGAAGGGCCTGCTCCGAACCTACATCGATAGCGGGCGGGGGTACTCGGGCCAGCGCATTCCGTGCTCGAGCGCGCTGCGCTCGCGCTCGTCGAGTGCACTCGTCCAGGCGTCGAGTAGCGGGGCGCACGCCTCGGTTCCGATTCCGTGTCGAAGGCCGGCACCCAGGCCGGTCAGGACTCGCGTCCGCCACGCGGCGGGGATCTCGGGTTCGAGAAGCGCGGGCAGGGAACCGATGGCGCCGTCGCGCGCGAGGCCCACGCCGACTCCGAACCAGTAGTCGGCGCCGGCAGCCGGCGGGATGCCCGCGGCGACGCGGCGCGTGACTTCCAGATCGGCGGGGATGCCTCGAGCGATCAGGCGCCCGCATTCGATGCCCTGCCCGCGGCGCCAGGTGGGGAGCAGGACGGCGGGAATCAGGGGCTCCAGGGCAGCGGTCCGGCCCACTTGCTTCTCGGTGACCCGCGCCAACGGGAACTCGAAATTGAGGCACATTCCCTCGACCACCCAGCTCGCGAGGGGATGGTCGCTCTCGACCAATCGCGCCAGCGCCGAGCTGATCAGGCGCCGCCCGGCTTCGCCGCGCTCGGAGAACTCGCGCAGGCAGGAGCCGGCCCCGCGCGCGAGATCGGGATGGTGCTCGGCCGGATAGGGGGCGCACAGCGCGTCGAGATCCAGGCCGGCAGGAGTTTTCGCCACCTTGATGTCCATCGTCTGAGCGGCGGCGAAGTGGTGGCCGATGCTGAACCACAGCTCGTGGCGCTCGATCGGGTCGAATTCCCCGAGCTGCTGGACGACGCGCTCGTGGTCCCAGGTGCGGCGTCCGGTGAGCGGGTCGGGCCAGGTGTCGCGCAGCGCCACGTTGGCGTAGTAGCGCAGGAGATAGCCGTCGTAGGCCGAGCCCAGTCCCGGTCGCGCCAGCGGCCCGGATGCAATGGGCAAGGTGAAGAGGCTGGTCGAGAGCACACCCACGGCGAGAACGCTTCCGAGCCAGCGCCGCACGCGCGCACGCGATCGCCAGTGGAGCGCCACCGCCATCCCGAAGATCATCGTGGCGAAGGTGAAGTGGGGCACGAGGTAGCGGAACTGGCCGACCTCCACGGGTGGCTGATACGCCTTGAATTCGAAGGTACTGGTTCCGACGACGAGCGTGACGACGGGCAAGTACAGCGCGAAGGGGAGGTAGCGCAGCACCGGGAGGCGCGCATCCTCCGCGGATGGACTGCCCGGCGTGGAAGCCCGGAGCGCGCGCCAGCCGCGCACCATCTCGACCACGATCGTGAGCCACGCAACGAGGAAGAGGACCAGGAAGACGGACTCCGCCAGGCGTGCGGGAAGAGGGCCCAGGTCCTCGAACACACCCGCGCGCGGCAGGAACTCGGTGAGGAATCGTCCGATGCGCTCGAGGAAGCCATCCAGCCGAGGCCGGCTCTCACCGAATTTCGCCTCGAGGAAGCCTCCCGGCCGGCTGGCCGAGTGGAGCTGCACCCAGAGGAGTGGCGCGATCCCCACGCCGAAAGCGGGCAGCGCCAGGGCGAAGTCCAGCAAACCACGGCGCGGACCGCGCAGACAGAGGTGCGTGAGCGCCAAGAGCGCCACCATCGCCATCGACCCGAAGTAGAAGAAGATGGCGAAGCCCGCGGTCGCGCCGAACGCGAGGATCCACGGCGTCTTGCGCGAACTCGAGTGCAAGCGCAGGAAGAGCCAGACGCAGGCGAGCTGGAAGAACAGGTTCTCGAAGTGATTGCCCTTGGCCAGCATCGAGTACTTGGTCAAGGTCGGCGGCGCGATCGCGAACAGGAAGGCTGCCAGGGCTGCCGCGCGTGGATCGAACCAGCGGGCGAGCACGTCCCAGATGAGAATGAGCGTCAAGAGCCCGAGCGCGACGGGAACGAGCTTGAGCGCGAGGTAGGTCTCTCCGCAGAGCGTGAAGAATGGGATCGCGAAGATCCCCGTCACCAGGTGGCCGCCGCAGTTGTCGTAGTACTGATGCAGGGGCGCGCCGCGCCAGCCCTCGTCGGCGATGTGCGCGATGTTCCCCATGTACAGCTCGTAATTCGGCAGGGACACCGCATCGAAGTTGGAGTGCAAGACCAGCGCCCGGAAGGCGAGGTAGACAGCGGCGGCGAGGATCAACCAGGCGTAGCGGGAGGCTCGCCGGGACACGTGCCAGGACTCTTGCATGGGAGCAGCGGGGGGCCGGAGTCTACAGCCGCGGCCGGGTCTGGAGACTTGAAGCTCTGCCGGCGGACGCTATCCTGGTTGCCCCCAGGACGCGGCGAGTCCTCGCTCGCGACCTTGCCCCAAGAACGTTCCATTCGTTCCAGGAGTCGTTCCGACTCCATGACGTCCCGATGAGACGCATGGCGCCGGACGAGCGCCGTGATGAATCAGCCGCCCAAGGTCAAGGTCTTCGTCGAGGGTCGCTACAACAAGCTCGCCCGCGACCTGCCCCAGACCGTCTTCTTCTGCCCCGATTGCAAGGGCCATCCTCGGCGGCGCAAGGACTGCGTGCGCTGTGAAGGCTTCGGCAAGCTCACGCGCGATTCGGTGCAGGAGCTGATCGGCTGGGTGCTCGGGAAGGCCTTCGGCACCCGCAAGCACAAGTTCCACGGCGCGGGCCGCGAGGACGTGGACGTGCGCATGCTCGGGGAGGGCCGTCCGTTCGTCATCGAGCTGCTCGGCCCGCGCACGCTGGACGTCGACCTCGCCGCGATCGAGGGCGAGATCAACCGACGCAACGAGGGTCGCCTCGAGGTCCACGGCCTGCACTGGACCGAGAAGACGCGCGTGCGCGCCGTGAAAGAGAACAAGCACGCCAAGGAATACCGGGCCCAGATCGAGATCGGTCCGGGGGCTGACGTCGCGCGCCTGCGCGCGCTGATCGGCGAGCGGATGCTGGTTGGACAGCAAACGCCCTCGCGCGTCGCCCATCGCCGAGCGGACAAGCTGCGCGAGCGCTGGATCGAGCTGCGGGCGATCACCGAGGTCGCGCCGGATCGCCTGGAGCTCGTGCTGGCCACCGAGCACGGCACCTATGTGAAGGAAGCGATCAGCGGAGAGGGCGGCAGCACCGAGCCCTCCATCGCGAGCCTGCTCGGAGTTCCCACGCAGTGTCTGGAGCTCGACGTCCTCGGAATCCTGGGCGAGGCGGGCGAACCCCTCGACGTCGCCGGAACCACCGGCCCGGAAGCGATGTTCGGCGCTGGCCTATAGAGTGGTGGGGATGCGAACGGTCCTCCGCCATCCGCTCTCCTGGCTGGTGCTGCTCGCTTGCCCGCTCCTCCTCGTCCTCAGCTCCGGGAGCGGCGAGGAGGCTGCCGGCGTCACGGCGCTCCCCGCCCCGACCGAGCACCGGCTCGAGCAGGATGCCGAGGAGCGCTCGAACGAGGGTCGCCAGCGCTGGCTCGAGGAGATGCACGTCGCGCCGCCGGGAGTCGATTGGCGCGCCATCGAGCGGGCGAACCAGGATCGCGAGCGCGAACGGCGCAATCGCCTGGTGCGTCTGCGCGGCGACACCCAGACGGCCGAGCAGAACCACTGGGAGGAAGTGGGCAGCAAGAACCAGGCGGGCCACATGCGCTGCGCCACGATCGGACCCGCGCACGGTGGGAGGCGCTGGCTCTACGCCGGCTCCGCGCACGGGGGGCTCTGGAGCAGTGATCTCGCTGGCGAGGACTGGCGGCCCATTTCCGACAACCTGTACGGCGGCATCGACGAGGTCGTGGCCTTGCTGGCGGATCCGGTCTGGCAGCCCGACGTCCTGATCGTGCGCAAGGGCAACGAGCTCTATCGCAGCGCGGACGGTGGCGCGACCTGGGACGTGCCCGGGGGAGTTCCGCTCAATGCGGTCCACCAGCTCGCCCTGCTCCCCGACGCTCAGCAGACCGTGCTCGTCCTCGGGCAACGGATCGGAACGGGCCTGGTCCTCATGGCCTCGACCAACCGGGGCGCGAGCTTCACCCAGCGCTGGCACCTCTCCCCGAACTGGAAGGGGAGGCTCTGGTTCCCTCGGACGGGGGCCGGCGCCGGCTCGACCGTGTACCTCGTGTACAAGGGCGCCATCAAGAAGTCGATCGATGCGGGGCTGAGCTTCACCGACGTCGGGACCATCGATGCGAGCGCAACCGAAGGTCTGCTCTCGGGCTCCGAAGCCGGCGCCCCGACTCTCTACACGGCGCTCAAGGTCGGCGGCGCGTGGAAGCTCTACCGCTCGGACGACGCTGGCCTGAGCTCGCAGCACGTGCACGACTTCGGCGACTTCTGGGGCCAGTTCAGCGCGTTTTCCTCGCTGTCCACGGCGGTGATCTACGGCGGGACGGAATGCTGGCGCTCGCTCGACGGGGGAGTCAGCTTCCAGAAGATCAATCCCTGGGGCGCCTACTACAGTGATCCCGCGAACAAGCTGCATGCCGACATCCGCGGGATCCAAGTTCTTCCCGATCCGCGCGTCGGCTTCGCCGCGGACGTCGCATACCTCTCGACCGACGGTGGAACCTACGAGTCGACCGATCACGGACTGCACGTGCACAATCTCTCGCTGGACTCTCTCGGCGTCGGGCAGTTCTATTCGACGCTCACGTCCACGAACGATGCCGACCTGATCGCGGCAGGGACGCAGGACCAGGGCTACCAGCGCGGGATTCGCCAGCCTTACACCGGCTCCGGCCCCTCGACGCCCTTCACGCAGCTCATCAGCGGGGACTACGGGCACCTGACGTCGTCGGACGGCTCGCACGCTCTCGTCTACTCGACGTATCCGGGCTTCGTCCTGATCCAGGACGGCGAGACCAATCCGATCCTGCGCAACGCGAGCTTCCCGCCGCCGCCCTACCTCTGGCTTCCGCCGGTGGTCGCCGATCCCGAGGACGCGACGCGCTTCTTCTTCCTCGGCCGTTACCTGTACCGGTACACGCGCACGACGAGTTCGACCTGGGAGTGGGCCCAGTACAGCCAGCAGGATTTCGCCGCCTTCGGTGGCAATTACCTTTCCGCCCTGGCCTTCGCGCCGAGCGCGCCGCAGAGGGTGTACGCCACGACGGACAGCGGCAAGCTCGCGCATTCCTCGGATCACGCGCTCACCTGGACGCTCGCCACGGACCCCGGGCCCGGCTCGCACTACTTCTACGGGAACACGATCGCCGTGCACCCGCACGATCCGAACGAGGCCGTCGTGGGCGGCTCGGGCTATGGCGGAGCGGGAGTGCGGCGCACGATGGACGGCGGCCAGAGCTGGCAGCTCCTCGTGGACGGACTCCCCGACACGATGGTCTACGGCCTGTGTTACGCGCCCGACGACAGCGGCGATCTCTATGCCGCGACCGAGATCGGTGCCTTCCACTGGGTACGCCAGAGCGGTGCGTGGGAGAACATCATGGACGTGTACGCGCCGAACACGACCTACTGGTGCATCGAGGCCGTCGACGCCACCGACGTCGTGCGCTTCGGGACCTACGGACGAGGCATCTGGGACTACCTCGTCGATGTGCCCACCGCGGGCACCTGGAGGCGCTACGGCGAGAGCCTCGGCGGCTCGAACATCCTCGACCTCGACAGCTCGGACGTCCCCAACATCGGAACCCAGCAGACGCTCCGCGTGAGCGGCGCGAACCCGCTCCTCCCCGGCTGGGTCATGGTGGCCCCGCACCGCGCGAGCTTCCCCTTCGCCGGCGGAACGCTCCTGGTCCTCCCCGAACCCGTTGCGCGCGGGATCAGCGTGCGCCTCACGTTCGTGACCGATTCCGCGGGCAATGCGCAGACGAGCTTCACGATTCCTTCGGATCCCATCCTGATTGGCACGACCCTGGCGCATCAGGCACTCGTGCATGACGCGTTCATGCCAATGGGGTTGGCCCTCTCGAACGGCCTCGAAATGCGGATCGGTTACTGATCTGGTTCTAGTTCGGGCTCGGGCTCGGGTTCGGAGTACCGCCTTCAGGCGGTCTTCTCTTACGGAGAGAGTCCCGCCTGAAGGCGGGACGACGAACCAGACCGCCTGAAGGCGGTACTCCGAACCAGAGAGGTCAGACCACGACGCCGATCACCTCAGCTTCGAACACGAGCTCCCCGTTGCAGAACCCCTGCGTGTCGTAGACGAACATCTGCGTGCGCGAGCGTCTGAGACGCGCCACGAACAGCATGCGCGCAGGCGGAGTCACGGTCCCGCGAAAGCGGGTGCTCTCGAGGCCGCCGAAGCCGATGACCTTGCCGTCGGCGAGCTTGCCCCGGTACTTCATGTAATCGTAGGTCGCGAGCTGCGCGGCACTCTCGATCATGAGCGCGCCGGGGAACAGCGGGCGGCCGGGGAAGTGGTCCTTTGCCCACCAGTCGTCCGCGCGGATGTCCTTGAATCCGGCGACGAGCTTCCCGGCTTCGTCTTCCAAGAGGATCCCATCGATCATCGCGAAGCGACCGCGCTGGGCGCGGTAGCGATCGAGGATGTCCGGCCCGGCGAGGACGCGAGAGAGATCCAGCGTGCTCGGTTCGATCAGGTACTGGGCAGGCATGGGTCCGGGCAGGGCGGGCGAGCAGTGTACGGCCTGGGTGTTTCGATGCAACGCCAGCGGGGCGACGTAGGATGGCGACAGGGGAGGGGAACGATCGCTGCCATGAGCACCACATCAGGTCGAGTTCGAGCGCTCCGGCCGGACACTCTTTGCGTGCACGCGGGATGGCATCCCGGAGTCGAGGATCCTTCGGTCGCGATGCCCCTCGTTCGCAGCGTGACCTTCGCCCAGTCCGACGCGACGTATGCCGCGCTGGCTGCCGGCCGCACGCGCGAGGTCGCGATCTACGCGCGCTACTCCAATCCCACGGTCGAGATCGTCGAGGAGCGGCTGGCGGCGCTCGAAGGGGCGGAGCAGGCGCTGGTCTTCTCGTCGGGCATGGCCGCGCTGCACGCGGCGATCCTGGCGACCGTTCCGGCCGGCGGCACGCTCGTCGTGGCCGATCGGCTCTACGGTGGAACCATCGACCTCCTGCACGGCGGGCTCGAGCTCCTGGGCTTCCACGTGAGGACCGTCGACGTCTCCGATGCGGAGTCTCTGCAGAGCGCGATCGACGGCGCCAGCCTGGTCCTGTGCGAAAGCGTCTCCAATCCGACGCTGGACGTCACCGACCTACCCCTGATCGAGACGATCGCGCACGAGCACGGAGCGCGGATCCTCGTCGATGCGACCTTTGCGTCGCCGATCGGCCAGCGTCCCCTGGAGCTCGGCGCCGACCTCGTGATGCACTCCGCCACCAAGTTCCTGGGTGGTCACAGCGACCTCGTCGCAGGCGTGATCGCGGGCTCGGCGGCCGCGCTCGAGCCGATCTGGACCTGGCGCAAGCGCGCCGGCGGTTGCCTCGATCCGCAGGCTGCGTGGTTGCTCGCCCGGGGCCTCGCCACGCTGGCGCTGCGAGTGCGCGCCCAGGAGCGCGGCGCGCAGAAGATCGCGAGCTTCCTCGCGAGCCACCCGGCCGTCGCGCGCGTCCTCTATCCCGGCCTCGCCTCGCACCCCACGCACGAGCTCGCCGATCGCCTGCTCGACAACTACGGATCGATGGTGAGCTTCGAGCTCGGCGGGGGCGACGAGGCGGCCATGCGTTTCGTGCGCCGCCTCGAGCTCGTGATCGACGCTCCGAGTCTGGGTGGAGTCGAGAGCCTCGTGAGCCTGCCGCGCTTCATGTCGCACGCGCACCTCTCCGACGCAGAGCGCCGCGCCGCCGGCATCGGCCCGGGCTTCGTGCGACTCTCGGTGGGGATCGAGGATCCCGAGGATCTCCTGAGCGACCTCGCCCAGGCACTGGAACCGGAGCACTGAGGCTCGCCCGGTCCAGCGAGAACGCTCGCCCCCGTGTTCCGGTCGATCAGCGCAGGCGAACGTCGGCTTCCGGAAGCCGGCACACGATCTGGTAGATGCGGTCGCGCTCCTCACCCGCGACCTGGATCGTGGTCTTGCCCTTGCGGCCGCTCTCGTGCTCGATCTCGACGTGGTAGGCGCCTGCGAGCAGGTAGGCGACGCGTGCGATGCCGTTGGTGCCGCTGCGCAGATCGAATGGCCCCGCCGCGGTGCCCCATCCGCGCACCTGCGCGTCCACGAGGGGCTCGCTCAGCTCGTCGACGATGCGCAGCACGAGCGAGGCCGTCACCGGGATCGTGCGGTCGGGGTAGTGCAGCGAAGCACCGGCGAAGTCGAGCTCCTCGGGCGGCAGGATCGGCCGCTGGGGATGGCCGAACATCACGCGGTACCTCGACGCCTGCACCCCGTCCATGCGCCACCCGCCGGCGACATCGGTCTGGGTCTGCAAGCGATCGCCGGTCAGCACATCGTCGAAGGTGACGGTCAGGCCCTCGGGAAGATTGCCGGCCGCGTCGCGAATGGATCCGTCGACGAATCCGGCGGCGCGCAGCTCGAGGATCTTGTAGATCTCGCTCGAGTGCTTGACGAGCGCCACCTCGCTGATGCGCGAGCTCATCCCGGTCGCCTTCGCGTACACGCGATAGCCGGCCTGCGGAAGGTCCTCGAACGCGAAGTCGGGCGCCGAGCCCGTGACCTCGACCTCGCGCCGCACGGCGAGCGCCGATCCCGCCGTGAAGTGAGCGGGTTCGACGACTACCTGGAAGTGCTCCGGAAGAACGACGCCCGGTGGCGCGATGACCCGGCCGCGGATCGCCCCCTGCCCATCGAAGAGCAGCGGCCGCACGAGCGGCGGATGCTCGCCCCGGCCCTCGACGAGCGCGTCCCGTTGCTCGTCCAGAGCGACAGGCTCGCCTTGCAGCTCGCTCGAGGCGGGTGCTTCGACCTTCGCCGGGACGATGTCCAGGGCCGGGCGCACGGGAGCCATGCGCTCCTCCGCGAGCCACATCCACGCGCTCACGATCGCTGCGAGCGCGAGGATGCCAATCAGCACGAGGGCTCCCCGGCCCGCGCGAATCGACGCGGGGGATCGGCTGGAGTGGCCCGTTCCGGGCCACCTCGGCAGGGGGGTTTTCCTTCGCATTCCGGTGCTGCGCTGGGCTACGGTCTCGCGATCTGGGCCTTCCGAGGCGAATCGAGCCCTGCATCCTAAACCATCCTACGCGCCGCTCGTAGCGGGCTCCCAAAGCCATGATCGCGACCTCGAGGCAGAAGCTCCTCGTTCCGTTCTCCTTATCGCTCCTGTTCCTGCTCGCGATCGGCGTAGCGCTGGTCGCAGGGCCGCGCCAGGCGGGTCGCGTGATCGTGCTGGGCTTCGACGGTGCCGATGCGCGCACGGTCCAGAAGATGATCGACGCAGGCGAGCTCCCCAACCTGGCGAAGCTCGCCCAGCAGGGAACCTTCGCGCCGCTGCGCTCGACCAATCCGGCCGAGTCCGCGGCGGGCTGGGCCGCGATCAACACGGGCAAGGGTCCGGCGAAGAACGGGATCCCGAGCTTCTTCGGCCGCCGGCTGGTGAACGGGTTGCCCCAGACGGTTCCGGCGCACATGGAATCGGTCACGCGCCCGACCTCCGAGATGGAGATCGGCGGCATGCTCGGCCTGCTCGCGAGCTATCCCCCGATGACCATCGCCGGCATCTCCGGAGCCGCGGTGCTCCTCGCTTTCCTGCTGTTCTTCCTGGCAGTGCTGCGCTTGCGGGGAAGGACGGCCGGCATTCTGGCCGTCCTGTTCGGAGTGCTCGCCGCGTACGGCGCCTATCGTGCGCGCGGCTACGTCCCCGGAGAGATTCCGAACGTCACGCACAACCTGATCGAGGCCGATGGTTTCTGGAAGGCCGCAGCCGAGAACGGCAAGCGCGCGATCGTCCTCGACGCCGCGCTCGCATTCGATCGCCCCGAGGTGCCGGGCGCCCGCGTGCTCGCGGGCCTGGGATTGCCCGATTGCCGCGGCGATGTCGGCGAGTGGTTCGTGTACACCACGGACTCCTTCGAGGTCGGACTGTGGCCCAAGGGAACTCCGTCCGGCACCGGCTCGGGCGACGTGTTCAAGGTGGCCTGGCAGCAGAGTGACGGGAAGATCCACGCGAAGATCCCCGGGCCGATGCTCTTCTGGGAAGAGGAGCGGGTGCAGGGCGAGTACGAGGCAGTGGATCGCGCGCTCCAGGATCCCGACCTCGGCTGGGAGAAGAGCAAGGGCCTGCAAGCTCGCAAGCAAGAGTTGAAGGACCGGCTGGACCGCTTCAGGCGGGGCGACAACGAGCTGCGCGCAACGGCGGACCTGGTGGTCGAACGCCTCGGGACGGACAAGGTGCGCGTGACGATCGGCAAGGAGAGCCAGGAGCTGTCCGAGAACCAGTGGTCGACCTGGTATCACCTGTCCTTCGAGATCAATCCGCTCGTCAGCGTGCAGGCCGTGACGCGGGCGCGCGTCATGAAGCTGGGCGAGACCTTCGAGCTGTACGTGAACACGCTCGACATCGACCCCGAGCACCCGTCGTTCTGGCAACCCATCAGCCAGCCGAGCTCGTTCTCGCGCGATCTCGTGAACTGGTCGGGCGAGACCTACGAAACGGTCGGCTGGGCCTGCATGACCAACCAGATCAAGGACAAGAAGCTGCCGATCGAGGCGTTCCTGGAGGATGTCGAGTTCACGGAGGGATGGCGCGAGAAGCTGACCTACGCGGCGCTGGCACGGGACGACTGGGACCTCCTGTTCAGCGTCTTCACCACGGCGGACCGCGTGCAGCACATGATGTACAAGTACTACGACGCCGAGCATCCCAAGCACGATGCAGCCGAGGCCGCCCGCTCGATCACCTTCTTCGGTGAACCGACGACGCTCGCCGAGGTCATTCCCGCGATCTACCGCCAGATCGATCGCATCGTCGGGAAGGTGGTGGCCGAGTACATGCGGCCGGAGGACACCCTGCTCTTGTGCGCCGACCACGGATTCACGAGCTTCCGCCGCGAGATGAACGTCAACAACTGGCTCGCGGAGAAGGGCTACTTCGCGATCCGCGAGGACCTCACCTCGACCGGCTTCCCGAACGACACCCTCGACCAGGGTGTCGACTGGAGCCGCACCAAGGCGTACTGCCTCGGCCTGGGCATGATCTTCGTCAACCAGAAGGGACGCGAGGCGCAAGGAATCGTCGAGCCCTCCGAAGCCCGCGCGGTGCTCGAGTCGATCCGCAAGGACTTCCTCGAGGCGATGGATACCCCGACCGAAGGCGGCGCTCCCGTCCGCGTCGGGCACGACGCGGTGATCGTCGCGGACACCTTCGAGGGGCCGTACATGGAACGTTGCGCGGATATGATGCTCGGCCTGGCGGAGAACTACCGCGTCTCGTGGGCCACCGCAGGCGGCAAGATCGACCTCAAGAAGGATGGCGCCACGATCGTCCTCGACAGCTTGTACAAGGACAACACGAACAACTGGTGCGGCGACCACGCCTCGGTCTCCCCGGAGATCGTGACGGGGATCTTTTTCTGCAGCCGTCCCGTCGTCGTTCCCGAGGGCGGCGTGAACGTGACTCACGTGGGGGCGACTGCGCTGGACCTCCTGGGGGTGCCGGTGCCGGCCGATTTCGACGATCCCGCGCTCGCGCGCAAGTAACAGCAGGTAACAGAACGTGTCTGCGCGGAGGTTCTCCGCGTGCTGCTCGCGGGCCGGAAGAAGTCTTCACGGCCCTTTTTCTTGGCTTTCACCAATGCAGTCGATGGGCGCGGCGTAGGAGGCCCGGACGCGATTGCGGCGGAGCCTTGAAATAAAACAGGCTCGCAGCCGACAAACGGGTTCTTCGCGAGCCCTCACCTGGGGGGTGCGGGCCGCGCGGACTGGAGAGTGGAGCGATGATGCCGAACGAAGCGAAGAGCAAGCGACTTTCTGTAAGAGCCGACGCACAGTCGTCGGATCAAACCGAGCGGCGCCTCGCGCGCTTCGTCTGGCGCGATCCCGGGAGCGGTGAGCTCCTCGAGGTCGTGCTCCATGGCTCCGAGGCCTTCTTCGCCGAGCTCGAGGCTCTTGGCTTCGAGCGCGTTGCGGGGACGGATCCCGAGGCCCACCTGGGCCTCTCTGGGGGAAGCAGTGGTGTGCGATCCAGCGCGGCGCGGAGCACGCTCCGCTCCACGACTGGATCCACACCCTCCTCCGTGGCACGCGCACATCCCGTGCGGTCGCTCGACGGCTTCAACGCCTTCGGGTTTCTCTAGCGCGTGAGCGGACAGGGTCGCTGGTAGCTACGGACTCGGCGTGCCTCCGGCAGCCTTTCCGGTGTGCTGGATGGGCACGGAGCGGGGCCCGGCGCGGCAGGCGCTGGGTCCCGCTCGTATCGTAGGCCCGCGCGGGAGGGTGGAGAGAAGCAGAGGCAAGCGGCTACAATGCGCTTCGTCCGCGTTTTCGATCGTCGTGAGGCTCCCCCGCCCCCTCCTTCCATGCAGCAGAATTCCCTGACCGAGAGGATCACGCGCTCCCTGGCTTACATGCTGCGGCACCAGCCGGAGGAGTTCGATCTCGAGCTCGATGATCACGGCTTCGCGGAGGTCGACGACGTGGTCTGCGCCCTCAACGAGCGCCTGGGCGAGCCGGTGCGCGAGCAGGACGTGGTGGACGCGCTCGCTGCCGGCGATCGGGCGCGCTACGAGATCCAGGACGGGCGCATTCGCGCGCTGTATGGACACTCGATCGCGATCAATCCGGGCGAGCCGTCCGAGCCGCCCGAGCTCCTGTTCATCGGCCTGAGCGCCACCGACGCCGGCCGCGCCGCCCGGAATGGCCTGCAAGGGGGCCGCCGGACCTTCCTGCACCTGGCGAAGACGCGCGAGGATGCGGAGGAAACGGCCAAGAGGCTGGGCGGGGACTGGGCTGTGATCACGGTCCGTGCGCGAGCCGCATCCGAGGATGGCGTCAACTTCTACGATCGCCAGGCACTGTTCCTCTCCGACTTCATCCCTACGGATTTCCTCACTGTGGGAGAAGTCCAGCGCGGAACGGAGAGCTGGGGGCGAGGCGGACCCGCACCCCGTCGCGAAGGCGGAGGCCGTGAGGGCGGCGGTCGCGAAGGCGGCGGTCGGGAGGGTGGTAGTCGTGAGGGCGGAGTCCGCGAGGGCGGCGGCCGCGACGCCGACCGCGATCGGCGAGGTCGGGAGCCCCGCTACGCGCAGCCGCGCGGCGGCGAAGGAAGGCGGGACGAGCTCGTTCCCCAGCGCCCGTCGCGCGCACCCGCCGAGGAACCGCGTGGCGGGCAGGACCCGCGCGAGCATCGACCTGCCGCCAGCCGCACCCAGTCACCTCCCCCCGCACGGTCTCCCAGTCCGAGTCCCTCCGCGCCGGCGGGCGGCAGCTCCAATTTCGGATTGGGAATCTACGAGGCGGCACCCGAGCCGCCCTCGCGTGCAGCCCCGCGGCGCGCCGAGCCGGAGCAGCCGGAAAAGCGCAAGGAAGCAGAGCCCGCACCGAGCGAGAGCGACACGAGTTCGGGCTTCGGCGCGGGCATCTGATGCCAGGCGATCAGGCATCCCGTCCGTGAGTGCGCGGCGCCTGCCCGATCTTCCTCCGCCGCCCGACGACTATCTCTGCGAGCGAGGTCGGCGCGGGATCCTCTGGGTGCGCCGAGAGTCCGCCGCGGCGCTGACTCGTGCTGGCTTCGCAGCGGACAGCGAGCTCGAGCTCGCGCCTTCCGCGCACGCCGGCCGGCGTCCGCTCGACGAGCTCATCCTCGGTACGGAGAGCGGCGGGCGCTGCCTCGTGCGGCGCTACGCCCACGGGGGCTTGATGCGCTGGCTGACGGGCCGGCGATTCCTGGATCCGACCCGTCCATTCGCGGAGCTCCGGCTGTCCGAGAGGCTTCGCGAACGGGGAGTCCCCACCCCGCAGGTGGTGGCCGCTCGCGCACGCCGCGCGCCGCTCATGGGCTGGAAGCTCGACCTCGTGACCCGCGAGGTGCCCGGTGCCCGAGATCTCGGGACGCTCTTCCGGACCATCCAGCGCGGGGAGCTCGGAGACGCACCGCTCGCGCGCCTGCTCTGCGAGCTCGGTCGTTTCCTGGAGCGCGCGCACTCGGCCGGCTTGCTGCACGCCGACCTGCAGCCCGCCAACCTGCTCCTGGAAGTGGATGCGCTGCACGGAAAAGCGCCCGCCTACTGGATCCTCGATCTGGATCGATCCCAGCTCGGCGCGCCGCTCAGTTGCGAGCAGCGCGGCCAGAACCTCGGCCGCCTGCTGCGCCACGTGCGGCGACGACAAGCGGAACGCGAGAGCCCCGGCCTCTCCCGGACCGACTTCGCACGGATCCTCGTGGGCTACGAGCCCGCTCGCGCGGCCCGCAAGGCGTTGTGGACTTCCATTCGCGCTCACTCGGTTTCGACCTTGTTCCTGCATCGCATCGGATGGTGGCTGGAGCGTGTCTTCAGCCGAGCGCGCGGTGCGCCGCGAACGGTCCACGCCGGTTGAGCGCAGGGAGCGGGCGAGCTCACACGCTCGGCATGTTGCGCAGCCGCGAGCGCGGATAGATCGGCCCTTCCGAGGAGAGGACGGCACGCAAGAGGCGTGTGCCTGCGACGCGCTGGCGCTGCTGGGCAATCGGCGTCTGGCGCCGGCCGGATTCGCGTCGGATGGCGCGCTCGAGCTCGCTCGCTATCGCCGTGGATTCGCGCGCGCGTCCATCCTGCTCGAGCAAGAGCGCTTGCGTGCCCGCGATCACGATGCGGTCACCGAGCTCGGCTCCGAAGCGCTCCAGTAGCTCGAGGCCCCGCGCCAGCCGCTCCCAGGCGAGCGCTCGATCCCCCGCAGCGAGGGCGACGCGCGCGTGCAGCGTCAGTCCGAGGGATGCGACGCGCGCGAGCCCGGCTTCGCTCGCGATGCGGATCGACTGCTCGAGGAGACGCTCGGCTTCGGCATCGTTCGCTTCGGCGAGCAGGGTTCCGAGGAACAGGGAAGCGAGCGCCTCTCCGCGCCGATCCTCGATCTCGCGGGCGGCGAGCAGTGCCTCGCGCAGGCGTTCTTCGGCCTCGCGCACTCGATCGACCTCGAGCAAGAGCTGGCCCGATCGCGCCAGCGCCTCGATCTCCAGACGCCGCTCGCCGGCGCGCCGCGCCATGAGCAGGGCGCGCCCCAGCGCCGCCAGCGCGCGGCGCGGGCGGCCAAGGATGCGCCAGGTGCGCCCGCGCACGAGGTGCGCACTCGCCAGCGCGCTGCGCGCATCCGCCTTGGGGACGTGAAGGAGCAGCCGCATCGCCCGATCGAGGTGGCTGAGCGCCGCCTCGAAGCGGTCCGAGAGCACCGCGACCACCGCGAGCGCGGTCTCCGAGAGCGCGCGCTGCTTCTCGCTCGCAGCGAGCTCGAGCGCGGCTTCGGCGAGCTCCAGCGCTTGCCCCAGGTCGCCCACGTTGGCCTGCACGTACGCGAGCCGCCGCGTCGCCTCGCTCTCGAGCAGGCGCGCATCCGCGCGCGCGAAGAAGCCGCGCGCATTGTGCAGCAGGCCGCGAGCAAGACCGTAGTCGCCCGTGCTCGCCGCGAACCGGCCGTGCAAGAGATACACCCGGCCGGCGGCCTCGGGATCGGCCTCGGGATCGAGCCCGACATCGGCCAGCCGATCGAGCCACTCTCGTTGTTGTGCCCGCCGTCCAAGGCGATCCGCCGCATCCGCCGCGCGGCTCAGCAGCACGACGGCCAGGCGCTTGCGCGCAGGATCCGGCGGAAGAGCGTCGATCGCCTCCAGGCCCCAGCTCGCGAGGGCGTGCGCCCGCTGCGAATTGGCGCGGGCCCATGCGGTGTCGAGCAAGGTGGGAATCGCTTGCAAGAGCTCCTCGTGCTCGCACGCCTCGCGCAGATGGAATGCTCGCTGCCACGCCAGCGCGGGGCTCGAGTTCTCACGAGCGAGCGCACGCGCGGCGCGCGCGTGCAGCGCGAGCCTGCGCGAGGCCGACAGCATCTTGTAGACCGCCTGGCGTTGCACCGGCCGGGCGAAGCGGTAGCGCGGACCGTACGGGATGAGCCAGCCCGAGGCCGCCAGGCTGGCGAGCAGGGCGCGCACTCTGGACTCCTCGGCCGCGAAAGCCCGCGCCAGGAAGGCGGGCTCGAGAATGCCTCCCACGACCGCCAGGCGCTGCAACCACGCGCGTTCCGTGCTGGGCAGCGCACGAAAGTTCTCCGCGATCGCCTGAGCGAGCGAGCGCGGCCAGGCGAGAGATTCCGGCACTCCGTGCAGCTCGAGGCACGGCTCGTGATCCGCGGAGCGTCCGATCTCGCCGCGGGCGTAGGCGCTGGCGAGGATCTCGACGATCAGCGCGGGGAGCCCACCGCTGCGCTCGGAGAGCACGCGGGCGATGCGCAGCCGCGGAGCCCCGTGGTGGAACGAGGCCTCAACGAGTGTGAGCACGTCCTCGCTCCGCAGCGGCTCGATGGCGATGCGCCCAGCCGAAGCTCGCGAACGTGCGAGCTCCTCGATGCGGGCGAAAGCGTTCTCTTCGCGCGGCGACGCCTCGTTCCTGTTTCCGAGGACGATCAGGAGCGGCGTGCCGGGCAAGCGTTCGAGCAGTCGTCTCAGGACCTCGAGCTTCAAGACGCCGGCCCAGACGACGTCGTCGAGGAACAGAATCGTCGGGCGTTCGGTGGCCGCGCGCACGAGGAAGGAGACGAGGACCTGGACGATCTGCGCTTCGGGAGGATCAGCGCGGGCAGGATCGAGGGCTCGCTCGAGGACATCGACGTCCGCGGAGGGAATGCGGTCGCGGAGCTCCTCGACCTGCGCGGGATCGAGCGCTCGATCGCGGGGCAGCGAGTGCCAGCGGACCACCAGATCGAGCAGCGCACCACCCGGGCGTTCCTCCGGCCACTCGCTCGAGCGAGCGACGAGGAGCACCGGCGGATCGGGCCCGGCGCGCAGCCGGGCGGCGAACTCGTAGACGAGCCGCGACTTGCCGACTCCCGGCTCGCCATCGAGCCAGATCGCCGCGCCCCGCCCCTCCCGGGCGAGCGTCCACGCCGCTTCGAGATCCGCGAGCTCGCGCTCCCGGCCGACGAAGCCGACCACCGGCCGGCTCCTCACGAGGACCGTGTCGTGAGCGAGGCGCGGGCGCGTGTGTCCCCGCGCCTGCCACCAGGCTCCCGCTTCGCCCTCCGCGAGGATGCGCTCGAGCTCGCGTGCGCCCGGCCGCGCTTCCGGCTCGCGTGCGCACAGCTCCACGCAGAGATGATCGAAGAAGGGCCGCAAGCGCGGAGCGTGCAGCGAAGGCAGTGCGATGCGCGCCTCACCGATCGCCTCGAGCACCGCCTCGGGTTCGGCGTCCGCGCCGAAGGGATGCAGGCCAGTCGACATCTCGTAGGCGAGCACGCCGAGCGCGAACAGATCGCTGCGCTCGTCTCCTGCTCCACCGCGCGCCTGCTCGGGAGACAGGTAGGCGAGGGTGCCCGGCCGCGAGCGGTCGCCCTCGTGCAGGCCTCGCGCCAGGCCGAGGTCCATCAGCACGGCACGACCCTCGGCCGTCCAGCGCACGTTCTCGGGCTTGAGGTCGGTGTGCCGCCAGCCCGCCTCGTGCAAGGCGGCGAGGGCCGACGCGAGCTGTCGCACGAGCGAGCGAACCGCGAACTCCTCCAGCGCACCATGCGTTCGCAACCGCTCGCGCAGGTTCGAGCCCGCCACGTAGGGCATCATGAGCCAGCGCCCGTGCTCGTCCCGCCCGTCGGCGACCACCGCCACGACGTGGGGGTGGCGCAGGTTCCGGCCCAGCACGATCTCCCGCTCGAAGGCGGCGCGCGCGAGTGGATCGGCATCCAGCGCGAGGTGCATCCGCTTGAGCGCGACTTCCGTCCCGGCCGGCAAGCCGCCATGCGGCGCGCGCAGGACGCCGTGCCACACGCGGCCGGAGGCACCCGATCCGAGCTCGTGGTCGAGGTCGATCTCAGGGAACGAGGGCACGGCGGTGTCGCGAAGGAGGAACGGAGCGAGCGTGCTCGCGCACGCTCGGCTGCCTATCCTATCGTCCCCCGGCCGCCGGCCCGAGACCCCGTCCGAGAACCAACGCCTTGAGCTTCGTCGTCTACAACACGCTGGCGCGCGAGAAGCAGGAATTCCGCTCGCTCGAGGCGGGCAGGGTGCGCATGTACAACTGCGGCCCGACCGTCTACGGCCGCCAGCACATCGGGAACTTTCGCACCTTCCTGTTCGCCGACATGCTGCGGCGCTGGCTCGAGTACCTCGGATACGAGGTCGACCAGGTCATGAACATCACGGACGTCGGCCACCTCGTGCACGACGAGGATGCTGGCGAGGACAAGATCGAGGCGCAGGCCGCGCGCGAGAAGAAGGACCCCTTCGAGATCAGCCGGCACTACACGGAGCTCTTCCTGCAGGACGCGCGCGACCTCGGTGTGCGCGAGCCCATGGCGCGGCCGCGCGCGACCGACCTCATCCCGCAGATGGTCGAGATGGTGCGAAGGCCTGATCGAGAAGGGCCACGCCTACCAGGTCGGACGGCGACGTCTACTTCGACGTCACGAGCTTCCCCGCGCTACGGTCGCCTCTCGGGAAATCGCGTCGACGAGCTCGAGCCCGGCGCGCGCATCGAGGTCCACTAGGAGAAGCGAAACCCGGCCGATTTCGCGCTGTGGAAGAGCGATCCCAAGCACCTCATGAAGTGGGAGACGCGCTTTGGCCCGCACGGTTTTCCGGGCTGGCACATCGAGTGCTCGGCGATGGCGCGCGAGCTCCTCGGCGACCACCTCGACATCCACACCGGCGGCGAGGACAACGTCTTCCCGCACCACGAATGCGAGATCGCGCAGAGCGAGGCCTTCACCGGCCAGCCATTCGCCAGGTACTGGATGCACTCCAAGTTCCTGCAGGTGGACGGCGGGAAGATGTCGAAGAGCCTGGGGAACGTCTACACCCTCGACGACGTCCGCGCGCACGGGTACACGCCGCGTCAGCTGCGCTTCGCGCTGATCCGGGGGCACTACGGGTCTCCGCTCAACTTCACCTGGGAGATCCTGAAGTCCGCCGCGAGCGGGCTCGAGAACCTCGACGACCTCGTCGTTCGCCTGCGCCGCATCGAGAGCGATGGTGGAGGAGCCGCCGATCCACGCGCGGGAATGGAACTGGTGGAGCAGGCACGCGCGCGCTTCGACGAGGCGATGCAGGACGACCTGAACTTGCCCGAAGCGCTCCCGCCGTTGTACGGCTTGCGCGATCAGCTGCTCGCCGGAGCGCTCGGCCGGGCCGCCGCGGGCGAAGCGCTCGCTTTCGTGGGGCGAGCGAACGGCGTTCTCGGAGTCATGGACATGGAAGCCAAGACGATCGACGCCGAGATCCAGGCCATGATCGCTGCGCGAGAACGAGCCCGCGGCGAGCGCGACTTCCGGGGCGCCGACCGCATCCGCGACGAGCTGCTCGCGCGCGGCATCGAGCTCCAGGACACCCCCGCGGGGGTCGTGTGGCGCCGGCGCTCGTGAACGCGCCTCAGGCGTTCTCGTCCGGGTCGGCTTCGGAATCGTCCTCGGGGTCGTCCTCGGCGTCGAGCTCCACCGCGGTCTCGTCTTCCGCGAGGAGCTCGTCGGGCTCCTCCGGCGCATCCTCGGCGGCGTGAAGATTCCAGATCTGTTCCTCGTCCGGAAGCGCGGGCGGGGCCAGGGGGTCCGTCTCCGCGAGGGTCGGATTGATCTCGCGATCCCGCGCCCGTGCGAGCCGGATGAGGTCCTCCAGGCGCGCCGCCTCGGCGATGCTGTCGTCGTAGATGAAGCGCAGGTGGGGGACGCGGCGCAGCTGCAGCACGCGGCCGACCTGGCGCTGGATGAACCCGCCCGCGTGCTCGAGCATGTGCTGGGCGCGAGTGCGATCCGCTTCGTCCCCGAGCACCGAGTAGAAGATCTTCGCGATCGAGAGATCCTTCGAGAGCTCGGTGCGCAGGATCGTCACGAAGCCGGAGCGCGGATCGTTGAGCTCGAACTGCAGACAGTACGCGGCCCGCCGGTGGATCAGGCCTTCGAGGCGGGCGATCGTCTTGGGTGTGGCCATGCGGTTCCGCTACGTACCCTCCCGAGATACGGCTAGCGGACCTGATCGAGAGTGCGCTTGATCTCGACCGTCTTGTAGGTTTCGACCACGTCGCCCTCGCGAATGTCGCGGTAGTCGCGCAGGACGAGGCCGCACTCGAAGCCTTCGCGGACCTCGCGCGCTTCGTCCTTCTCGCGGCGCAACGAGCTGAGCCCGCCGGTGTAGACGACTCTTCCGTCCCGCAGCAGGCGCACGCGGCTGTCGCGAGCGACGATTCCGTCGATGACGAAGCAGCCCGCGATCAGGCCGACTTTCGACGACTTGAACAGCCGGCGGATCTCGACGTGCCCGGTGACCTGCTCCTCGATCGCAGGCGCGAGCGCACCTTCCATGAGGTCGCGGACGTGATCGATCAGCTCGTAGATCACGTCGAAACGGCGGACCTCCAGGCCCGCGCGGTCAGCCGCACTGCGCGCCATGCCGTTCACTCCCACGTGGAACGCGAGCAGCAGAGCGTTGGACGTGACCGCGAGATCGACGTCGCTCTCGGTGATCGCTCCGACCCCGGCGTGGATGATCTTGACCTCCACTTCCTCGTGCTTGAGTTCGCCCAGCGCGTGCTTGATGGCTCCCACGGAGCCCTGCACGTCCGCGCGCACGATGAGGAAGATCGTCTTGTGATCGGTCTTGCTCACATCGGCGCCGAGGATCGCCTTGAGATCGAGCGGGCCGCCGCGCGCGGCGGCGAGCGCCATCTGGCGGTTCTTGCGCTCGCGCTCCTCCGCGACCTCCTTGGCGCGCGACAGGCTCTCCACCACGTGGAAGGCGTCGCTGACGTCGGGGAGCGCGGAGAGACCGGTCACCTCGACGGGCATCGAGGGTCCTGCGCTCTCGAGCTGGTTCCCCCGGTCGTCGTAGATCGCTTTGACCTTGCCGTATCCCTCGCCCGCGAGGATCACCTCGCCGCGGTGCAGCGTGCCGTCCTGCACCAGGAGGTGAGCGACGATGCCCTTGCCCTGCTGGATCTCCGGCTTCCAGTACCACGCCCACCGCCGGACCGTCGGGGTGCGACTTGAGCTCGAGGATCTCGCCCTCGTTGTACACGCGTTCCAGTAGCTCCTGGATGCCCTCGCCGGTGACCGCGCTCACGCGCACGATACCGGTCTGGCCGCCCCAGTCTTCGGGCACGATGTCGTGCGCCGTGAGCTGCTCCATGACGCGCTGCGCGTTGTACGCGGGCTTGTCCTTCTTCGTGATCGCGACGACCATCGCCGCGCCGGCGGCGCGGGCGTGAGCGATCGCTTCCTCGGTATGCGGCATGACCCCGTCGTCGCCGGCGATGACGAGGACGACGATGTCGACCGAGCGCGCTCCACGCGCGCGCATCGCGGTGAAGGCCGCGTGACCCGGAGTGTCGATGATCGTGATCTTGTGGCCGAGCTCCGTCGTCACCTGGTAGGCGCCGATGTGCTGGGTGATCCCGCCGGCCTCGTGCTCGGCGACACGCGTCTGGCGGATCGCGTCGATGAGCGTGGTCTTGCCGTGGTCGACGTGGCCGAGGAAAGCCACGATCGGCGGGCGCAGCTCGAGCGCTTCCTCGCCGATCGAGCTGCGGCGCTTGCGCACGTCCTCCAGGTGAGCTTCCTCGGCGGTGACCTCGTGCACGACCTCGAGCTCGACGCCGAAGATGTCGGCGAGGAGCTTGGCGGTGTCCTCGTCGATGATCGAGTTCTGCGTCAGCAGCCCGAGCTTCTCCAGCATCGCGGTCTTGATGACCACGTTGGACTTCAGTTTCAGCGCCTCGGCGAGCTTCTGAACGGTGATCGGCGCATCGACCTGGATGTGCGTGCCGTGCAGGGGGGAGTTGGTGACCTCGTGCGGCCGCCCACCGGAGCGGCCTGGCGGCCCGCGCCGGATCGGACCGCCGCGCTGGCCGCCCGGCTGGGGTGCGCCACCGGGCTGAGTCGCCGTGGAGCGGCGGCGCAGGAAACGTCCCGATTCACGCTCGCGGAGCTGTGCGGAGGTGAGGTCTCCGCGCGCGACTCCGGCACCGCGCAGCATCGCGCGGTTCTTGTCGTGGGTGAAGGTCGGCTGGACCTCGGGGGCCGCATCCTCGTCACCCGAGCGCAAACGGCGCGACTCGGGCCGCTTCTTGTCCTTGGAGGCGTCGGGTCGCTGGAAGTTGGCGGGGTCGATGAAGCCGAGGACGCGGCCCTTGGGCCCGCCCGGTCCGGCTGGCTGCAAAACTTCCCGGTGGGGAGCGGCTGGGGCCGGGGTGGGGGCCGCGGGTGTGGCGGCGGCCGCGTGGGCGCCCGGGCGGCTCGGCTCGAGCGCTTCCGGGATGCTCTCGTTGCTCAGCGTCTCGACGGGCTCTTCCGCGGCGATCTCGTCCGACTGATCCTCGTCCTCGACCAGCTCTCGACCTTCGAGGACGGGTTCGTCCTCCTCGGAAGCGGGGACCTCGTGATGAGGGGAGGGATGGAATCTCGGCGCCGGGGCTTCCTCCGTCACGGGCGTCGCAGCGGACGACACCTCGAAGGCGGGCGGCCGCGGGTGCTCTTCTTCGAGCGCCGGCTCGGCGCCCGAGCCGACCTCGACCTCGGCTTCCTCCTCCTCGACGGCACTCTCGCCGCCTTCCCCGGGGAGCTTTTTCTTCTTCTTCTTGCGCAGCAGCAGAGTGCCGGCCTCGGAGTCTTCCTCGGTCTCGACCTGCGTTCCCACCGGTCGAACGCCGTTGGCTTCGAGGAGGCCGCGCGCTTGCAGCACCTCGAACTCGTCGAGCGCGGACATGTGGCTCTTGGCCTGGCTGAAGCCGAGATCCCGGAGCTTCGTCGCCAGGTCCTTGCCCTGCATTTCGTAGAGCTTGGCTAGGTCGTGAATGCGTACTTTGTTGCTCAACGCTTCCTCTCACCAGACGGCGTCAGCCCTCGGATCGCTCCTCGGCGCGTGACAGCCCACTCCCATCCTGGCCATATTCTAGTGTCGCTTCGGCGGGCTGAGGGCTCGCCGCTCCCCCGGATCCCACGGCCGGCACGTCCAAGGCGGCGGCCTGGCTCGCGGACGCGGCGGCAGCCTGCTCCTCCTCTTCGCCGAGCAGGGATGCCCGCGTCTTGATGTCGATGTCCCAGCCGCACAGCCGCAGGCGAGGCGGACGTTCTGCCCGCTGCTTGCCGATCGCGAGCGACTGCTGGTCCTCGTCCACGATCACCACCGCCGAGTGCGTCGTCGACGTCGGGGTAGATGTTGTCGAGATGGATCGTCGCCGGCTTCAGACCGTTCATGATCAGGGTCTCGAGCGAATCGCTCCAGCGGATGATGTCGATGCGCTCGCCGCGCAGCTCGTCGATCACCGCCTTGATGCGCGAGCCGCGCACGCCCACGCAGGCGCCGATGCAGTCGATCTTCGGGTCGGCGGAGAGGACGGCCATCTTCGTGCGGTAGCCCGGCTCGCGCACGACGCGCTTGATCTCGATGATACCGTCGGCGATCTCGGGGACCTCGAGCTCGAACAGCCTGCGCACGAGGTCGGGGTGCGTGCGGCTGACGAGGATCGCACGCGCGAGCCGTCCTTGCGCACCTCGACGACGATGGCGCGGATGCGGTCGCCCGGAGCGAAGGTTTCGCCGCGCACGCGGTCCTCGCGCGACAGGTAGGCCTCGGCGCGGCCCAGGTTGATCACGAGGTCGTCGCCCTCGTAGCGCTGCACGATCGCCGTTGACGAGATTGCCGACGCGCGTCTCGTACTCCTCGAAGAGCACGTCGCGCTCGGCCTCGCGCACCCGCTGGAGGAAGCCTTGCTTCACGGCCTGCGCGGCGATGCGGCCGAGCTCGGAGAGGTCGAACTCGTACACGTCCTCGTCGTCCTCCATCGTCACCTCGCCGCTCACCCGGTCGATCGTGACGACGAGCTCCTCTCCCAGCCCCAGGCGCTTCCGAGCACCCTGAGCCAGCGCGTCCTCCAGCGCGCGAAACACCACATCCTTGGGAATGTCCTTGTCGGGGTGGATGACCTCGATCATCCGTAGGAGCTCTTCACCGTTCATCGCGTGGGTGGTGGATTCGGGTGGGGGTCGAGGAGCGGAGGGAGGCCGAAGGCTCGGTGGGTTCAATTTAATGAAAAAGAAGTGGGTTTCCCCACTCCCGCAGCGACGATCTGGCGTGGATTCTTGGGGCCAAGGTGACTCAACAGTGTGGGATTTGTGCGAAACCGCGTCAACGACGGTGGGGCGCATTCCGGCGCGACGCGCCGGAGCGGCCTCCGAGGCCTGGATGAACGACCAGGAATCTGCCCTGACATGAGCCGACCGCCGCGATCGCAGGAAGTCGGAGGCGACCCCGCTCGTTTCGCGCGGGACCTCGCCAGCGCCGCTGCCTCGGACACCACCGTCCTGATCGAAGGCGAGCACGGGAGCGGCAAGAGCGCCACGGCGCGGCTCCTGCATGGTCGGAGTCGTCGCGCGCAGAGCGCACTCGTCGCGGTGGATCTGGCAGCGCTGCCGCCGACGCTGCTCTCGGCCGAGCTCTTCGGCTGCCTCCCCGGAGCGTTCACGGGCGCGCAGGAGGAGCGCCAGGGCCGCTTCCGCCGAGCCGAAGGTGGGACGCTGGTCCTCGAGGGCATCGAGAACCTTCCCCTCGACCAGCAAGTCAAGCTCCTGCGCGTGCTCCAGGAACGCCAGGTCGAGCCGCTGGGCGCCGAGAACGCGGTGCCCGTGGACGTGCGGGTGGTCGCCACCAGCGCGCGTTCCCTGGAGGACGAGGTCGCCGCAGGGCGTTTCCGGGAAGACCTGTACTGGCGCCTGGCGGTGGTGGTGCTGCGCGTTCCGCCACTGCGGGCGCGCCTTGACGAGCTGCCGCTCCTGCTCGCCGAGCTCGGCCCCGCGGCCGCCGCACGGGCCGGAGTCCCGGAGCGGCCCATCGGCGCGGGAGCTCTCGAGCGCCTGGCGCGCCACTCCTGGCCGGGGAATCTGCGTGAGCTCGAGAACACGCTCGAGCGCGTCATGGTGCTCGGCGCTGATTCCGAGCACTCGGAAGCGCCATCGGAGGTGCGTCCGGACGAGCTCGACTTCCTGGACGAGGGCCTCGATGGAGCGGCCACGCGGCTGGCGCGCGAGGCGCTCGCTCAGGGGCTCACGGTCGGCGTTCTCAATGCCGCGCTCCTCGAAGAGGCTCTGCGCGAGCAGCGCGGCAATCACACCGCCGCCGCGCGCCGTCTGGGTTTGTCGCGACGGGCCTTCGAGTATCGCCTGACCCACCAGCGCGAGCCGGAGCCGCCGGGCGGGGAGGGAGACCCGTGCTGACCTCGCTCTCGATCCTCGCGGGGCTTGTCGTTCTCTCTCCGCGCGCCGTGGAACGCCCCGAGCTCGCTCGCGTCGATCAGGCCGGGCAGACGAGCGAGGCGGCGCTCGCGGACCTGGAGCACCGCGATCCAGCCCGAGCGCGAGCAGCCTGGGACGCCCTCGTCGCCATGGGCGCTGCGGCCGTCGACCCTTGCCTGGTGGACTTCGAGTCCCAATCGATACCCGGCCGGCGCTTGCGGGCCCGGCTGATCGCCCTCGGTGGGGAGGCGCGGCACGTGGGGGCGGTGTGCGAGCACCTGCTCGTCGATGCCGACCCTGTCGTGCGCGCGAGCGCCTGCACCTTCCTCGGTCGCCTCGACCTGGCCGAGCAGGAGCTCGCCCCGCGAGCGGCCCAGCTGGCACGTTCCGCGCGCGAGGATCCGTCGGACGAGGTTCGCGCGACGGCGATCCGCGCCCTCGCCCAGCTCGATGCGCCGGATGCGCTCGGAATCGTGGGAGAGATCGCGCAGACCGGCGCATCTCCGGATCGAGTGTGGGCAGCCGAAGCCCTCCCCGAGGGGTTGCGCGCCTGGCAGGTCGTGCGCGAGCTCGTCCAGGCGGGCTTCGAGCCCCTACCCGGGGAGCAGCGCACTTCGAACGAGGTGCTCGCGGTGGTGCTGCCGCTCTACGGGCGGCTCCTGGCCGACCAGCCCGGGGCAGGCGATGGCACCAGCGTGTGTGCGCCGATGGTGCTGGCGCTTCGGCATCCGGCGGCCGAGGTCCGCCGGGGAGGTCGTGATGCCTGGGAGCGCCTGCTCGCCCGCCTGCGCGAGCTCGGCGAGGCCGAGCGTGCGCTCCACTTGCTCTCGGGTCTCGCCGAGCAGGGGATCGACGAACGGCTCGTCGAGTACCACCGTGCGCGGCTGGCGTTCTACCCGGGGGCCGACCCCGACTCTGCCGCGGCGGCCGCTCGCGCCCTGCGGGCTGTCCATGCGAGCGAGGACCCGGTCGAGAGTCGCATGTGGCTCTTCCGCGCCTTCCATTTCGAAGGCATGGCCGAGCTCGGCGCGGGCCGGCCGGCCGAGGCGGACCGCCTGTTCGCCCGGGCCGAGGCCGTCCTCGATGGTGTGCTCGCCTTCCGCCGCGACCTCCAGGACGAGGAGAGCCGGCGCGCTCACCTGGAAGCCCTGCTCGCGCGCGCCATCGTGGGGGTCGCCCGCATCTTGACCGGACAGCGGCTGGACCCGCCCGTGCCACGCTCGGAGCTGATCGAGCGCGCGCGACAGATCCACGAGGTCGCCCTGGAGGCGCAGCTCGGCTACGCGCGCTCGGGCCTCGACGCGCAAGCCAGCCTCGACAGCCTCCTCGACGCCGAGCTCTCCCCCTTCCGCTTGCTCTTCGCGGGCTTCGCCTTGCCCGGCCTCGACCAGAAGACCGCGCTCGAGCTCGAGGGCGAGCTCGGCCGACTCTTCGCCACGGTCGCCCCGGCCGAGTTCCCCGGCTTCGATGGCTACGACCCGCTCCTCGACCCGCTGGCAGATCCGCGGCGCAAGGACCTCCTGGTCCAGATCCTCTTTGCGCGCTTCGATGAATACGTCGAGCAGATCAACGATCGGCAGATGCGCATGGATCAGGCTCGGTACGAGCTGCCCTTCACCTTGCCCGATCCTGAGGTGCTGTTCGAGCTACAGGTCCTGCGCTACCGCCGGCTCGAGCTCCACGAAGCGCTCAAGGACCTCGCCGGGAAGGGGGAGCGGCAGCTCCGGGAGCTGCGGGTGCCGTGCTCCCTTGCGCTCTGGGTGGCTCGAGATCTGCGCAACGAAGGCCGCACGGTGGAGGCCCGCCGGCTGGCGACGGACATGCGTGAGGACCTGGAGAAGGAGGGATCGCATCACGCCTTCTTCTGGGGTCTCGAGCTGCAAGCGGAGATCGAGATCGCGATCGGGAGCTCCTGGACCGATGAGGGCGAGCCGCGCCGAGCGGAAGAGGAGCTCCTGGCAGCGGTGGCCCGCCTGGAGGAGATCGAGAAGCGCCTGGAGGAGAACGGCGCCGGCCCGGCCCAGCTCAAGAACGTGCGCTCGCTCCGCTCCTCCGCGCTGGTGAGCCTGGCCGTCAACGCCAACGTCAAGCTCGGCGATCCCGAACGGGCGCTGGGGTACTACGAGCGGGCTTACGAGCTGCGCCAGGACGAGTTCATGCGTGTGCTCTTGGCCTGCTATCGCGCGCGCTCCGGCCGACAAGCCGAAGCCCGCGCCCTGCTCCGCGAGGTCAAGCCCGGACCCCAGGTCTACTACAACCTCGCCTGCACGCACGCCCTCCTGGGAGAGCGGGAACGGGCGCTCGACTACCTGGAGAAGGAGCTTCTGGAGAACCACCTCAGTCCCGGCTCGCTCGAGCGCCAGAAGGAGTGGGCGCGGGGGGACCCGGACCTCGCTGGCGTACGAGACGACCCCCGATTCGAGCGCTTGACGAGCCCAGAGTGACCTTTCCGGGTGCCAGGCGGGGGAAGCGCCATTCCGTCCCGGAAATGGGGCGGAAGGGCCTTCCCGGGGCCAAGATCCATGGAATGACCCACCAGCGGGCCGCGTACTGCGGACTCAGGACTGAAAAAAGACGCATTTCCCTTCCAGGACGTGCTTTCCTTCGCCGCGGGCGGTCCGTAGGCTCCGAGGCCCATTGGTTCCATACCAGGAGGAGTGTTACCCCATGAATAGATGGTTTTGCGGCGTCACCGCAGCCATCGCCTTCGGGTCCTTGGCAAGTGCCGGGACCGGCAGCGATGACTGGCTGACGCTCGACGAGGAGATCGACCTACTGACTTCCTCGCAACCGGTCCAAGGCGCTGGTCCTTCCCTAGGAGCCCTCATCCGGCCTGTCTTCGTGATGGTGGATGGGGACGATGATGACCCCGACATCTCCGGTTTCACTCTCGCTGAGGCGGATGCCTGGGTGGAGGGAACGCTCGGAAGCACCGCATGGCGCCTTGCGGTCGACTTCTCCTCGGGCGTCGACTCGCCGGGGGATGATTCGAATGTCAGCCTCGAGGATGCCTATGGCTTGATCTCGCTGACCGATCAGGTTGGACTGACCTTCGGCCAGTTCAAGAACCCGACCCTTCATTCGAGCCGAATCGATCCTGAGAACCAGATCCTCCTCGTGCGTCCCTGGATCGGAGGCGGCTTCGACTCCTGGGACAATGGCGCGATGGTGGACTTCTCCACGGGCCAGTTCGGTGGCTTCTTCTCGGTCCAGAATGGGGATACGGGGCTAGAGGCGAAACACAGCTACATGGCACGCGTCGAGTTCGCTCTCAACGCGGTGACGGGTGGGCTGTGGTCGAAGCGGACGACTGGCAAACTGCCGGATCGCGTGACCCAGATTGGGCTTTTCCACTTCGAGGACGACGCGGCTGCCGATGACCAGATCAATGGTCTGGACGTCGCGGCGACCTTCAACAACTGGCGCATCGAGGCTGAAGTCATCGACATCGACGAGGACGCCAATCCGGGCTGGAGCGTGCTTGGTACCGGGCTGTCTCCCGATTCCACGCCGTGGGACGTCGGAGTTCAGTTCATGCTGAACCAGAACTTCGACATCGCCGGCCGCTTCCAGGACGCTGACGACTCCGACGACACGGTCGGAGCCACCCTTGGCCTGGACTACTATCCCGGCGACCCGAACGTGTTCTGGTCCCTCGAGTACGACATGATCGACAGCGACAACGAGTTCCGGGATGGCGATGCTATCCGCGTCGGCCTGACGCTCGGCGCCAGCCGCACTCGCTGACAATCGCGGGCGGCTTCGCGCGCGTCGCGAGGCTGCCGGAACGAGATCCGAAAGGGCCCCGCGCGCGTCGCGGGGCCCTTTCACATCCGAGGCAGGCACGAGCGCGGGATGGACTGGCCGGGGAGGGTGCGATGGGTCGGATTCGACTGAGCGGCAGGGGCAGGCGGCGACTCCTGAGCGGGCATCCCTGGGTCTTCGCCGACGATGTTGCGGAGTCATCGGCCGAGCCGGGAGAGCTCGTGCCGGTGGAAGACCCCTCCGGCGCCTCGGTGGGTTGGGGGCTCTACAGTCGGGCTTCGAAGATCGCCCTGCGCATGGTCACACGCTCGAGCGACCAGCCGGATCGCGCATTCTGGCTCGAGCGGGTGCGGCGAGCGATCGAGTGGCGTGCCCGGAACGGCTTGCTCGAGGAGGATGGTGCGTGCCGCCTGATCGCCGGCGACGCGGACGGGATCCCCGGCCTGGTGGTCGATCGCTACGCACGCTGCGCGGTGCTGCAGAGCGGGACGCAAGCCGCCGATCGCATGCGCGGATTTCTCATCGACCTCCTCGATGAGGCGATGCCTTTTCCGATCGACGCGCTCGTCGATCGATCCGACGCTACCGTCCGTCGGCTCGAGGAGCTCGAGCCGCGCGTCGAGGTCCTGCGCGGCCGAGTCGATGAACCGATCGTCGTCCAGGAGGGGCCGGCGGCCTACGAGGTGGACGTCCTGGGGGGACAGAAGACCGGCGCTTACCTCGACCAGCGGGCCAATCGCCTCGCAGCAGCGAAGCAGGCTGGCGGCCGGCAGGTCCTGGACGCCTTCGCCTACGACGGGCTCTTCGGCATCCAGGCGGTGCTCGCCGGCGCCGAGCGCGCGGTCTGCCTGGAGCAGAGCCGCCCGGCCTGCGAGCGCGCGCTCGCCAACGCGCGCCGGAACGGCGTGGAGGATCGCGTCGAGATCGTGCGAGCGAGCTGCATGCAGGAGCTGCGCTCGCGTGCCGAGGCCAGCGAGAGCTACGGTCTCGTGATCGTCGATCCTCCGCCCTTCGCGCGGAACAAGCGTGAGCTCGAGGGAGCCGAGCGCGGCTACGTGGAGTTGAACCGCCGAGCGCTCGCGCTGACCTCATCGGAGGGGCTCCTGGTGAGCGCCTCCTGCTCGTACCACGTCCTGCCCGAACGCTTCCTCGAGCACTTGCGCGCCGCCGCCGAGCTCGCCGGCCGGGATGCCTGGCTGCTGGACCTCGCCGGCGCGGCTGCGGACCATCCCCAGCTCCTGGCCTTGCCGGAGACGCGCTACCTGAAGTGCGCCTTCGTGCGCGTCGGCTGAGATTGGCCCGACCGAAGAGCGTATGGGAAGATGGCACGTCGTGCCCTATCCGCTCACGCAGCCGATGGACATCCGCATCCACCTCAACGGCCGCCCGCACGATCTGCCTGCCGGTCACTCGGTGGCGCGCCTGATCGCCGATCTCGGTCTGGCGCCCGAAGGGATCGCCGTCGAGCGGAACCAGGCGCTGGTCGCGCGGGAGCGGGCGGTCGAGACGATCCTCTGCGAGGGCGATCGGGTCGAGATCGTCACGCTGGTCGGAGGAGGCTGAGGTGAACCGGCCGAGAGGAAGCTCCTGAGCATGAGCGTCGATGCCACACACGACGAACCGCTGGTCGTCGGCAGCTTGCGGCTGCAGTCGCGCCTGCTCGCGGGCACGGGGAAGTACGCCACGTTCGAGCAGATGAACGCGGCCCTCGAGCTCTCGGGGACCGAATGCGTCACGGTCGCCGTTCGCCGGCTGGACCTCGAGCAGAAGGGTGGGCCTTCGTTGCTCGCGGCGCTCGATCGCAAGCGTTACCAGATCCTGCCGAACACGGCGGGCTGCTTCGACGCGGCGAGCGCGGTTCGCACCGCGCGGCTGGCACGGGAGCTCCTCGGGACTCCGCTGGTCAAGCTCGAGGTACTCGGCGATCCCCGCACCCTGCTGCCCGACCCGGTCGGGACGCTCGAGGCCGCGCGCACGCTCGTCGGCGAGGGTTTCGAGGTCCTGGTCTACACCTCAGACGATCCGCGCCTGGCCGTCCATCTCGCGGATCTCGGCGTCAAGAGCGTGATGCCCGCAGGCTCGCCGATCGGTTCGGGACAGGGAGTCCTGAATCCCAACGCGATCCGCATCCTGCTGGAGCTCGTGGATGTTCCGGTGATCGTGGACGCCGGCGTGGGCACGGCTTCCGACGTGGCCATCGCGATGGAGCTCGGAGTCGCGGGCGTCCTGCTCAACACGGGGATCGCGAGCGCGAAGGATCCGCTGCGCATGGCGGCCGCGATGCGCCACGCGTGCATCGCGGGCCGTCAGGCCTTCCTCGCCGGCCGCATCCCAAGACGCCTGTACGCCAATGCTTCCTCGCCGATGGAGGGACGCATCGAGGGCACCGAGCACAGCGCGGTGCGATGAGCTTCTTCCCGCGTGAAGGCCTGCTGCGGCGCATCGAGGGCGGCGCCTTCCTCGCCAGCACCGCCGTCGTCGCAGGCGACGTGAGTCTGGCAGAGGACGTGGGGGTCTGGTTCGGCTGCGTGCTGCGTGGCGACGACGCTCCCTTGATCGTGGGACGGCGGACGAACGTCCAGGACCTCACCATGATCCACGCCGACCCGGGAGTCTCGAACATCCTCGGCGAAGAGGTGACGGTGGGCCACCGCTGCGTGCTGCACGGCGCAGAGATCGGTGACCGCTGCCTGATCGGGATGGGCGCGATCCTGCTCGGCGGCTCGCGCATCGGCGCCGAATCGATCGTGGGAGCCGGTGCCCTGGTGAAGGAGGGGATGATCGTCCCCCCGCGCTCGCTCGTCGTCGGTCTGCCCGCGAGGATCGTCCGCCAGGTGAGCGAAGAAGAAGTGCAGCGCATCCGCCAGAGCGCCGAGGGATACGTGCAGAAGATCCGGCTCTATCTGGCCGAGCCAGCAGCTCGCCCCGGGCCATGAGAGCGAGCGCACGATGAGCTTGGAACACGACGCCGGGATGCTCGAGGAGGAGGGCTGGAACGCAAAGAAGCTGCGGCTGGCCGAGATCCTGCGCTCGCTCGACGGCTTGCTCGTGGCCTTCAGCGGCGGCGTCGACTCGAGCGTGCTCCTCCACGCGGCGCACGGAGCACTGGGAGAGCGCGCCGTCGGCGTGATCGCCGATTCCGCTTCCCTTCCACGGCGCGAGCTCAGCGAGGCGCTGGAGCTGGGGCGGAGGATCGGCGCGCGGGTGGAGGTCGTCTCGACCGCGGAAGGCGCGGACGAGCGTTACCAGGCCAATACAGGCGACCGCTGCTACTGGTGCAAGAGCGCGCTCTTCGAGGCCATGACCGCCAGCGCGCGGCGGCTTGGAATTGCGAAGCTCGCGTTCGGAGAGATCGCAGACGATCGGCTCGAGGTGAGGCCCGGAGCGCAGGCGGCGCGCGAGCGCGGAATCCTGGCCCCGCTCGCCGACGCGGGCTTCACGAAGGCGGACGTTCGGCGGTATGCGCACGAAGCGGGTCTGCCGGTCGCCGAGAAGCCCTCGTCGGCCTGTCTCGCCTCGCGCATTCCAGTCGGGACACGCGTGACGCCGACACGTCTGGCGCGCGTGGAGCTGGCCGAGGAAGCGCTTCGCGCGCTCGGCTTCCGTCAGCTCCGCGTGCGCGATCACGACGCACTCGCGCGCGTCGAAGTGGGAAGCGACGAGCTCGAACTCGCGAATTCCAAGTACGAAATGATTTCCACTCGTCTCCTCGCTCTGGGCTTTCACGACGTCGAGCTGGCCGCTTATGCGCCGCCGTCCGCCCGCATGCGGAGCTGATACACGCGTCCGACTTGCCTGCGCGCGTGCAGGGGATATACTGCTTCGCTCAAATCGCTCGTGGGGAGCGAACCGAGCGCCAGGAGGGCGCCTTGCGGTACGGAGGGTTAGTGTCACGCCGAGCTCGATCGAGCCGGCGGGGCCTCACGCTGATCGAGATCGTCATTGCTCTCGCGGTGCTCAGCATCGCGGTGATGAGCGCGCTCTCGGGCCAGCTCACTTCGATGCAGCTCATGGTTTCTAGCCGTGAGACGAACATCGCGATGTCCGATTTGCAGGGCTGCATGGAGCAATTGCTCCTGGTTCCGATCGACAAGCTCCCGATCGCGGGTAGCGATTTCGAGATCGGGCAGTCCATCGATCTCTATACGGATCTGCACCTCTCGAACGAGAGCATCGTCCCCGCCTATCCGGGTTACGTGGCCGGCGGAACGATCCCCGATCCACTGCCGATCGTGCTCAACATGAACTGGACGGACCCGCAAGGCCACCCGCGCAGCCTCAATCTGCGCTCGATGAAGACGCGATGATGCAGCGGAATCAGCACCACAGTCGGACCGGATACACGCTCATCGAGATCATCATCGCCGTGGCGATCTTGACCCTCCTCGCGCGCGCTGTCGTCGAGGCGTCGGGAATGATGGGCCGGCTGACCACCACTGGCAATGTCCAGACGGTCATGCAGATCGAGGGGGAGCGGGCGCTCGAATCCATCGTCGGGGATCTGCGGCGCTCGGGATTCGTGACCGTGGCCGGCAAGCAGTTCCCCTACGTCTTCGACGACGGGGTGGCCGCCGGCGGTTTCGCCGCTCACGCCCACCAGCCTGCCACCTCGGAAGCACAGGATGGCGACCTCGACTTCGGGTCCACCCGCGAGATCGTCATCGTCCTGCCCGCCGACGCCGATGGCGACGGGCGCCCCGATCTGAACGACGAGGGTCGGCTGGATTGGTCCCCGCAGGAGATCAGCTACATCCGCGTGACGCGCCCCGACGGGAACTACCTGGAACGCCTGGTCGATGTCCAGAATCCCAAACGGATCGCGCGCTACGTGGAACGGATCGTGTTCGATACGCCCGAGAGCTCGGGCTGGCAGATCCCGCTGGGATCGGTGCGCGTGCAGGTGTTCCTTCGCATGAAGGACTCGGCAGGCGCGCTGTACCGGAACTCGAGCTCGGTCGTGTTGAGCTTGCGCAATGGAGAGGTCGAATGAGAAGGGTGAGCACGAATCCCGGTCGCCGGGGCGTGGCATTGATCTATGCCGTTTTCGGGGCGTTCGTCGCCGGCTCGATGGTTGCCGTGATGCTGACCGCAGCATCCGTCACGCGGACCAGGGCCGAGCTGAAGGAAGACAAGCTCCAGGCGCGCTATCTCGCCGAGGGCGGGATCGAGTCCGCCAAGAAGGAGATCCAGTATTCGATCGCGAACTGGAGGACTCCGCCTCCCGAGGGAGCCGTCACGATCGACGGACAGACCGTGACCTACACGACCGCGACAGTCGGTGAACCGATCACCGTCACCGATCTCGCCGGCGTGGAGACGCTGGTGCAGCCTTACGAGGTCAACTCGCAGATCAAGGTCGGCGACGCGCTCGTCACGGCTCACCGCCTCATCCGAGCCGAGGCGACGCCGCTGTTCCAGTTCGCAGTCTTCTACACCTCCGACCTGGAGATCCAGCCCGGTCCGGACATGACCCTCAAGGGTCGCGTGCACACCAACCGGGACATGTTCCTGGGGTGCGGCGGCACCTTGAAGCTCGACACGAACTACGTCCATGCAGTGGGCGAGATGTATCGCCGGCGCAAGGACACCACCGCATCCGATGGCCACGTCGACATCCGCAAATGGGTAGCCAATCCCTTCGCGGCCACCGAGCCGGTCCAGTGGGGGAGGATGTACAGCGCCGCCGAGATGGCCGCCAATCCGATCCGCCTGGTCACGGAGAGTGGCTACGACTCGAACTTCCAGCAAGCCATCGACAAGGACGGCGACGGTGACTTCACCGACCCGGGCGACTGGCTGCCCTTCGGGCCCGGTGCGCTCGAGATGTGGGACGCTCCCGATGGGTACACCACCGGCGATGGGAACACCGTCATGACCGGCGAGCACGGGCTCACCGAGACGGTGACTCCCGACAGCAGCTCGATCGCGATGTTCGACGAGTCCACGGTCGGTGACTACGCCCTCGATCCGACCACGCGAGAGTACGAGCTCGTCGGCGTCGGCAACGGCACGCACGTGAAGGGCTTCTATCACGCGAACGCAGGCCTCACGATCATCGTCAATGCCACGAGCACGGCCTACACGGCCTACGACACCACGGGCATGGACGTCTCGTCGATCATCGCCCCCGCCGTCACCATCGCGAGCGTCTACGACTCGCGCCAGGGTGGGGCGGTCAAGGTGGTCAAGCTCGACCTGGCCAAGCTGGCACTCACCAGCGCCTTTCCTTCGAACGGTCTCCTGTACTGCTCGCACTACGGGATGGGGACCGGCAAGAAATCGAAGGGCATCGAGCTCGTCAGCGGCGCGGAGCTCTTCACCAGGACGGCCACCGGCGCTCACAAGCCGGCGCCGCTCACGGTGGTCACGGAGGGGTCGGCCTACATCAAGGGCGACTACAACACCACCCGCAAAGTCGGCGCGGCCATCATCGGCGACGCGGTCAACTTGCTGTCCAACGCATGGAACGGCACGAAGACGGCCACGACGATTCCGGATGCCACGGACACCACGTACAACGTGGCCATGATCTCGGGCAACCATGCGACGGTCGGCTCGAGTTACAACGGGGGCCTCGAGAACCTGCCCCGCTTCCACGAAAAATGGGCCGGCAAGCAGGCCACGATCACCGGCTCGTTCGTGAACACCTGGTTCAGCAGGTTCGCGACCGGCCAGTGGGTGTACGGCGGCAACTACTACACGGCACCCAACCGGATCTGGTCCTACGACAAGTCGTTCAACCGCGTGGCGAACCTTCCGCCCTTCACGCCCATGGCAGTGAACGCGACCGACATCGTGAGCTGGTAGTACAGCTCGACGGATACAACGAGGCGCCCGCGTTCCGGAAGGAACGCGGGCGCCTCTTCCATTCGGGGCCTTACTGGCAGAACTGCACTTCGAGCCCGTTCGTCAGGTTGAAGGCCGCGCCGCCGCCCTGGGGATCGCGGTACCAGAACTGGAAGTTCACCGTCTCGCCCGGATCGATCTGATCACCGCTGGGCAGACTGGTGAAGTCGATCGGCAAGACGACCTGACCGAAGACGTCGGTGCTCTTCACGGGGAACCGCACGACCCCGCCCGAGATGCACATGTAGCCGTTGCCGAAGGGCGTCGAGGCTTGATTGGGTCCGTAGAAGAAGATGCCGAATTGCTGAGGCGGGCATTGATCGGCATACAGCCCGAAGTCGTTGTTCGCGATCGTCAGCGTCCCGAAGTACGAGATCAGGCCAGGGAAGCCCGTCGAGTTCGGATTGACCGGGCAGTAGTTCGAGATGCTGCACCCGTTGCAGTCGAGGTCGGCCACGACGACGTCGTCGATCGCCGCCTCGATCGTCGAGGAGCCTCCGAGATCGGAAGCCACGAAGCGCAGCACCACCTGGCTGCTGGGGGTCCCGTAGTCGGCCACGCGGAACGAGTGGACCAGCCATCCGCCGCTCGTTCCGGGGCCCGCGGGACCGACGGTCTCGACGTTGGTCCAGGACGAGCCGCCATTGAGGGAGACGTCGACCTTGAACGTGTCGCTCGAGGGATTGGACCCCTCGTCGTTGGAGTACCAGCGCCGGTAGCCGATGTAGGGATCGTTGGCGGCCAGGAGGTTGATCGTGGGCGACACGAGCGTGGTCGTCCCGCCATCGACGTCTCCGTTGTCCTTTTCACCCGCGGGGTTCTGCCCGGTGATCCAGGCACGCGTGCCGTTCGTGCTCGTGTCGTTCTCGGGTTGGGCGACCGTCCCGTTGGGATCCGTACGAGTCCAGCTCCCGCTGGTCGCGCTGTCGCCGCTCGCTCCCGAGATCCATCCCGCCGACGACTCCATGTCGTGGGTGGCGAGGATCGTCGCGCTGCCCGCCACGATCGAGCCGTAGGTGGTCTCCGGCGCGTCCGAAGGGGCGCTCCAGAAGATGCCGGTGGAAGACTCTGCGCCGATGTACCACTGCACGCTCGATCCGCAGGCGATCGCCGGGAAGGTCGCGTCGTAGAGGTCTCCACCCACGGAGCTCAACGCCACCTGCACCCAGCCCGAGCCCGCGTCGTAGAACAAGCGTTCCGTGCCCAGCGCGAGATCGCCAGGGTTCGACTCCGTGATCTGCACGCGGACCGAATCCCCCGCGGGAGAGAGCGTGCTCGGCACGCCGTCCGGCAACGAGATCTGGATCGGCGCGTCGCCGACCCAGTACACGAACAGGCCGCGGTCGATGTCGCTCCCGATCATCACGCCGCTCGGGAAATAGGGGTAGTTGCTCCACAGGCCGTTGAAGGAAGCCCCGTCGCCGCCCGGGTAGGTGTCGAGCCAGGCCACCTCGGTCGGATTGGTCTGGTTGGTGATGTCGAACACGCGCAGACCGCTCGTGTAGTTCGCCTGGTAGAGCAGATTGCCCTTGACGAACATGTTGTGGCCGATCGCCTGGTTCCCGTTCGTGAACGTCCCGACGTAGCTCGGATTGTTCAGGTTCGAGACGTCGAAGACGTAGGTCGTCGTCGGCTTCGATCCATCCTCGTCGAGCTCGTCGCCGAGGTAGAAGTAGTGCCGGTCGGCAGAGAGCCAGCCCTGGTGGGAATACGCGGCCCCCGGGTAGAGGATGCGGGCGAGGCTGACGATGTTCGACTTGTTCGTGACGTCGAGGATCTCGAAGCCCGGCTGCGTCCATCCACTGTCGAAGCCCGTGCAGCTGAAGGCGATCTGCTTGCCCGCGTAGGTCCCCGAGGTGTAGGTCACGACCTGGCACTCGTGAATGTAGCGGGTGCTCCAGCTGCCCGCGAAGGTAGGCGTGCTCGGCGTGGCGAGGCTGTACGCGCGCAGCCCCAGCCCGCTCCCTCCCGAGCGGTAGAGGAAGCCGCTGGTCTCGTCGAGCGCCACGGTGTGGGTCGCCGTCGAGCCGCCCGACGTGATCGTGTTGACCAGCGTCACGACTCCGCTGTCGATGTTCGCCATCGAGACGACCTGGATGCCGTTGCCGCCTTCGCTGACCAGGTAGGCGTATTCCTGGTAGACCTTGACGTCTCGCCACAGGCTGTTCGGGCCGTCGATGTATCCGATGAGCTGCGGATTGGTCGGATTGCTGATCTCGACGAAGCAGGTGCCGCCCTCGGTGCCGATGATTCCGTACTCGCGGCCACTGGGAGACGTGTAGCCCCAGCAGCTGCTCCCGTTGGCCGAGCTGTCGAGCTCGGACATGGGCAGCCACGCGAGCAGCGTGACTCCGCTGGAGGCGAAACCGCCCGAGCCGTAGCTCGGGCCCCCGCCCGTCACGGGCGAAGTCCTGCGCCAGCCAGGTCCAGGAACCGGCGGCCGCCGATCGAGTAGCTTCCGATCGTCTTCGTGGGCGGTGATCATCCCGCACAAGAGCAGCCCGGCGATCGAAGCGCGCAACCAGGTGGAACGACGGGGCATCATCGGATCATCTCCGCTGGGGGGATTTCGGGCCCGCTGCAGGCCGCACAGGTGACGAGAGCATGCTACCTCGATCGGGGGTCGGAAGGGACCGCCGATCCGAACTCAGCGACTCGTGTCGGATGAGCGCTCCAGGAAGGGGCTGGGAGGCGGTCGCAAGAGCTCGTCGGGGAGGGGGTCGCCGGTGAGGGCCGCGAGGAATGCGAGGAGGTCGACGGTCTCCTCCTCGGACAGACGGATCGGCACGAGCGTTTGTTCCTGGTGATGACTGCGCCCGCTGGCACCTTCCAGGGTCGAGTAGAATTGCAGGACATCGGCGAGCGTGGCGAAGCGTCCGCCGTGCATGTAAGGACCGCGCCCGGCCACGTTGCGCAGGCTGGGCGTCTTGAACTCGCCCCAGGTCTCGGAGGTGATGCGCAAGCTCCGCACTCGCCGCGCCGCCGCACCCTCCGGATCGTCGCTGTACGCGCCGCCAGCGTGAAACGGACTCTCGCGCAGTTCCTGGAGTCCGCCATAGCGTCCCGAGTCCAGCACCTCTCCGTCACCGGCAGAAGGAGCTCCCGTGTTGTGGAACTCCGAGTCGCTGAAGGTCGGCCCACCGTGGCAGAGCACGCAGTTCGCGCGTCCGAGGAACAGCGCCAGCCCGCGCTGCGCGGCCGGAGCGAGCACCGCCGTTCCCTGCGCGTCTCCGCTTGCGAGTGCTTCGGCGAAGCGATCGAAGGCCGAGCGGCCGGGGACGAGGCGCCGCTCGTAGGCCGCGATCGCCTTGCCAGTGTTGGCGGCCACCCGATCGATCGCGGCGCGGTCGGCTTCGACCATCGAGGCCCACGCTAGCTGGTGCGGGTGGTCCGGTTCCGCGGGAACGGGCCGGCCCTGGGCCGGGAAGCGCGCACCATCCGAGAGCTCCGGTAGCGCGCCGAAGATCTCCTCGTAGGCGCGCCGCAGCTCCGAGTCCTCGTACAGGGTGTGCGCGACGGCCAGGCGGCTCGAGCCCATCTCGACGGGGTTCTCGATGGGAACGAGCGCCTGCGACCACAGCGAATCCGCCCGACCATCCCAGAAGAACCAGCGCTGATGCGCAGCTCCGAGCAGCGAAATCGTCCGCCGCTTGCCGATGCCAATGGTGTTCGGGAGGGGCAGACCATCCTGGAAGCTCTTCGCCGGATCGTGGCAGGTCGCGCACGCGATCGTGCCGGGCATCGAGAGCCGCGCATCGAAGAACAGGAACTGGCCGAGGCGCGCCGCACGCGCATCGTCCGCGACGCGATTGGTCGGATCCGCCGGCGGCGGACCGAGCGGCGCGAGGTGCGCGATGCGCGCCCGCGCGCGCTCGTCCCAGTCGGGAAGGGCATCGTTCGTCGCCGCGCTCGTGAGCGCCTGGGCGTGGATCGACGCGCAGAGGAGGGCTGCGAGCATCATTCGAGATCGATGTCGAACTGGGCGCGCTCGGTGATCGGACCGCGGCGCATGTCGAGATACAGCTCCCAGTGCCCCACCATGTGGAACAAGAGCCCTCGTGCGAGCCAGCTCCCATCCGGCTGGGGTTCGAGCGCGACGTCGCGGGTCATGCCGTGGCCGTGCGCGGGCATGCGCGCATCCAGCCGGATCGCCGCGTCGCGCACGACCCTGGTGCGGGTCGGACCGTCGAGGACGCGCACGATCAGGTCGAATTCCTCGTGCTGCGGCCATTCCGCCGGTCCCAGCGTGCTCACCCAGTAGCTGCCGGCGTTGCTCAGGACAGCGCGGCCTTCGTCGGGCGACCAGGGCGGAACCGGCGAGGCCTTTCGCGCGGCGGGGACAGGCGCCTCGATCGCGGCTTCTTGCGGCGCGAGAGGAGCTTCGCGTTCGGCCGGGTTCGTGCCGCAGCCGGCAAGGATCCATGCCGCAGCGGCGAGGACCGAGCACGGCCCCGCGCGGCGGCGGAAGCGCTCACTGCTTGCCTGCATCGCCGGGATCCTTCCCTTGCTCGGCCAAACCTCGCGTGTAGGAGCGCGAGCCGAAGGCCGAGAGCCAGCCGCCGTTCGCATCCAGCACCATGCCGCGATGGTTGGCGTGGTCGAGCACCCATAGCGCTCCACGCTCGTCGAGCGCGATGCCGCGCGGCTTGTAGAACTCCGTCCTGCCCAGGCCCGCGCTGCCGATCGAGGCGAGGAGAGCGCCCTGCGGATCGAAGCGCAGCACGCGGTGCGCTCCCCAGTCGGTGACGAGGATCGTGCCGTCGCTACTCGAAGCGATGCCCCACGGCCGATCGAGCTGCCCTGCTCCGAGCACGAACCGTAGCGAGCCGTCCGCACCGAATGCCTGCACGCGGCGGTTGTCCGCGTCGACGACCAGGAGCGCGTGGTTCGACTCCGACCACGCGAGGCTGGTGGGGCCGGCAAGCAGGCCCTCCGCGCTGCCGTGACCGCCGAAGCCGAGCCGGAAATCGAGGTCCGGCCCGAAGACGTGCACGCGCTCGTTGCGGGCGTCGAGGAGATACAGCGATCCGTCGGGTCCGCGCTCGAGACCCGCGGGCTCGATCGGCCACTCGAGCCCGATTCCGCCCGGCGCGCGCCCCAGACGGTCGAGATCGAGCATCCGCACGAAGACGGCCATCTCCGGGTCGTAGCCGAGCTCGTCCTCGGGCGAGCCGCGCAAGCGGATCTCGTGGATGCGCCGGTGGCCGGCCTCGCACACCCACATGCGGCGCGCCGCCGCGTCGAGCACGATGCCCGAGGGCCGCTGGAAGAAACCCATCCCGTCGCCGAAGCCGCCGATCCGGCTGACGAGGACGGGCTCTCCCAGGCGCAGGTCGTACAGCAGGATCGAGTGCGTCTCCGGCTCGTCGATCGCGAGGAAGTTTCCCGACTGCTCGATCTGGAAGCCGTAGTGCGGCGAAGCCTGACCGCCGCTCTCGCGCAAGCGCGCCTTCATCAGGTCGTCCTCGCTCGCCGGGCCGAGCACTTGCACGCGGTCGTCGAGCGGCTCGGACAGGACGGCGAGCAAGCCGTCGGCGCGCATGGCGAGGAACTCGGGATAGTGGATCATCCCTTCGCCCTCGCGCGGCAGGATCGCGTGAACGCCGAACTTCGCCAGGAAGCTGCCGCGCTCGTCGAAGACCTGCACGCGGTGGTTCTCGCGGTCGGTGACGAAGACGCGCCCGGCCGCGACGGCGAGCCCCCAGGGCTCGGAGAAAAGCCCGGGAAAAAAGCCCCAGTCGCCCCATTCGAGAGCAGCTTCCTCGGCCCCGGGCTCGAAGACGAGCACGCGATGGATGTCGGCGTCCGTGACGAGCAAGCGTCCCGCGGCGTCGAAGGCGACTCCGACCGGGCGGCGCAGCGGCCCGTGCGGCGTGCGCTGGAGGATCGCGAGAGGCGCGCCCTCGAGGTCCAGGATCTGCACGCGCGCGTTGCGCGAATCGGCCACCGCGATGCGATCCGCGCTCGCAGCGATGCCGAGCGGCGTGTGGAAGCTTCCGGGGCTCGACCCGAGCCCTCCGTGATTCTTCACGAAGCTGCCCGCTGCGTCGAACACGGCCAGGCGGTGGTTGCCGGTGTCGGCGATCCACACGCGGCCATCGGGCGTGCGCGCGATGCCTTCGGGATGCAAGAGCTCTCCCGCCGCGCTACCTCGCGCGCCGAAGCTCGCGCGCTCGCTGCCGTCGGGACCGAAGACGCGCACGCGTCCGCTCCCGCTCTCGACGACGAGGATCTCGCCCTCCGGTCCGAGCAGCACGCCGCGCGGCGTGTCGAGCGCGCCGATGGTGAGGCGCGGGCCTCCCAGCACGGGAAGCTCGCCTGGAGTTTCGGCCGGTGGCTGCTGCAGGCCGAGCGCGAGCGAGCAGGCGATCGCGCCCGCGGCCGGCCAGACGTTCGACTGCGTGATGCTGGGTCCGGGGAACATGGCCCAGGTGAAGAGGATAACGCGGGCGGAGCTCGCTCCCGGTCTCCGTTTCCCGTTCAGCGCTGGAAGATGGGCAGATATCCGTCGGGGAGCGCGAGAAACAAGCAGTTCATGGCGGTCGCGTACGAAGGGCCGAAGGGGCCTTCGAGATTGGCGCTCGCGGTCGCTCTGGCGGGCCACGAGCCGTCCTTCTGCTGGAGCTGGAGGACTTCCTTCTTCTCCTTCTCGTACCAGCCGCGGAACTGGTCCTCGTCGGGGTTCTGCCACAGCGCTTGCGCGAGGTAGAAGCGCTCGTAGCAGGGGTACTCGGAATCGAGCGATCGATTCCCCGCGGCGCGCGCATCGTCGCGCGCGGCCAGCGTGCGCCACAGCCAATCGTAGGCGTCGTCGACCTCGCGGCCGGTGTACACGCCGGTGGCGTGCAGCGTGGCGAGCCCCGCCCCGGTCAAGGCGACGGAAGTCTTGTCGGGAGTGCCGAGGGTGTAGGCGAAGGCCCCGTTCTCCTGCTGCAGGCGCTTGACGTAGTCGATGGCTAGCGCGATCCGCCCGCTGTCGACCAGGATCCCTGCGTCCTTCGCGGCGCGCAGCGCCTGCACGATGCAGATCGTGACCGACCCCTCGTGCTCGCTCGTCGATTCGGGCTCGTAGTACCAGCCGCCGACGTTCGATTGCGCGCGCTCGATGCACGCGACGGCGGCGACGAGCGCGGCGGCGATCGCCTCGCCGTGCTCCGGCGACATCCCGTAGGCTTCGGCGAGCGCGAGCGTGGCGAGGCCATGGCCGTGCATGCGCGAGAAGTCATTGCCCTCGTCGTAGATGTAACCGGGGGCGTTGGCGCTCGCCGGCGAGACGCGATCCAGGAGCCAGGAGAGGCCTGCCTCGACTTGCGCGCTATGAGGGCCGCGCGTGGCGGTGTTGCCGGCAGCGAGGAAGGCGAGCACGCCCACGGCAGTGATCCCCACCGGCGACCAGCGCTCCCGCTCCCCGGCAGGGAACGAGCCGTCGCCCTCGAGGGCTTGCTGACCTGCGAGGAAGACCAGGCCGCGCTCGAGCGCGGCGCGCGCAGCTTCGTCGTCGCGCAGATCCTGGGCCGGGAGCGCCGAGCCTTGCGCGCGCTCGCCCATTGCGGCGGGAGACGCGTGAAACGGCGAGCCCGGGGCCTCCCGATCGAGCGCGGTCGATGCGTGGGCGTCCGGGTAAGTGGACAGCAGGACGAGCGCGGCGGCCGGTACGGAGCGGAGCGCGACGGCAGACCAGGCTCGCGCCGTCAGCGGGAGGAGCGCTCCCGCGAACTCAGTCGCCACCGGAGCGGCGATTCAGGCGGCGGTAGTACGCGTCGATCCAATCGCGATACTGCGGCGGCAGATCGCGGCCGCCCTCGGCGCGGAAGAGGTCGCGCGCATAGATCGGAAGCTCGCCCCAGCGATCGGCATCCTGCGTCACCGGCGCGGGAGCGTCCGTCGGATGATCGGGCATGCGTTGCGCCTGACCGGAAGAGGGCGGAGCGTCCGAATCACGGTTGCCGCGCGGATCCTCGCCCTGTTGCGGCTTGTCCTCGCCTTGCTGTTCGGGTTTTCCCTGCCCGGGGGCACGGTTCCCCTGCATGCGCTCCGTCTCGCTGTTCCCCTGCCCTTCGGTGGGGGAGGGCGACTGGCTGTCGCTCGGCTGCGGGTTGCCTCCGCCGCTGCAACCCTGGCCCGTTTGTGCGGCGATCTCGAGGATCCGATCGATGTCCTCGAGCACGCGATCGCCGCGCTTGCGAGTCACACCGAGGACCTTCGCGACGCCGCTCGCGCCCACGCCGCCCGCCGCGGCACCTGCCTGCTCGAGGAGGTCGTCGATTCCCGCAGACTCGATCTCGTCGATCTTGGAAGTATCTCCGGCGCTCGCGTCCAGGAGGTACTGGTCCATGCGAAGGAGATTGCGCTCGACCTTGAGGAAGAGCTCGCGCATCTCGTCTTGCGGGTCGGCCGCCTCGGCGCCCTGCGTGATCTCGGGCACGGCTTCCTGAGCGCGTGCGCTGCTCGCGACGAGCCCGAGGAGTCCGAGGATCCCGAGGGGAGCGAGAGAGGCCATGGAAGGAGCATACATGGTGGTCGTCCTGGTCAAGGTTTCTGCTGGGAATTGTCGCCCCCGGCGGGCGGATCTTCGATCCCGATTCGCTTCCGGAATCCCTGAAAGAGCTCGGTGAGGCGCTGGTGACGGTACGCCAGCCGCGAAAGGTCCTCCAGGAGGAGCTGGTCGACGTCGTCTCCCGAGAGCTCGGGGTTGAGGAGCACGAGCTGATCGATGCGCTGGAGCACGTCGACCTCGATGCGGCGCAGGAGCTTCAGCTCGGCCACGTCGGGAACCAGCGGGGGCTTCGGTTGCTGGCCCTGGTTCTGTTGCTGTTGCTGCTGCTGTTGTTGCTGCGAGTCCTGCTTGCGCCGATCGAGCTCGTTCTTGAGGGCCTCGATCAGCCACTCGAGCGAGGACGCGGCCTGCGCCTGCAGAGCCTGCACCCCTTCGTCGGAACGATATCCACCGCCCTCGCCCAGGCGTCGCCCGACCTCGCGCAGATCCGTCTGAACGCCGTCGAGCACCTCGGCGAACACGAGCGCGTTCTCGGCGCGGATCGCGGTGACCACGGTACCGGCGCGCTCGGCGATGGCTTCCTCTTCGTGCGCGACGTTGCGCAGCCGCAGCCGATCCGCGCGGCTGGCGCGCTCGTTCCCGGCCGCCAGGCGTCCCGTCTCGATCTCCGCCGTCGCCTGCATCTGCATGCGGTGGGCGTCGAGCATCGCTTTCGTTTCCTCGGTGATCTTGAACAAGAGCTCTTCCTGGCGCAGCTCCTGGTAGCTCTTCTCTTCTTCCTCGAGCTGCGCGACCGCCTCGCGGATCTCGCGCTCGGCCTCCTGCTCCTGCTGTTCCGCCTCATCGAGGTCGCCGGACGAAAGCGATTCGGCCGCGCTCTGCGTGGCTTGCTTGGCCCCCGACAGGTCCGGCGGCGGTCGCATCGACTGGCGCTCCTGGAGGCGGCGCGCGAGCACCAGGAGCTCCTCCCGGATCTGCTGCTGCTGCTGCGCGAGCTCTTGCGCGCGCTGCTTGCTCGCATCGTCGGAGGGCTCGACGCCCTGCTCGGCGGCTTGCTGCGCCGCGGCGAGCTCGTCCATCGCTTTGCGCTGCGCGCTAGCCGCTTCCGAACGTTGACCTCCCGCCAGCGACTGCGAGGCCTGCTCCTGCGCCTGGCGGGCGCGCTCGAGTGCGGCCTCGACTTCCGAGCGCGCTTGCTCGCCCAGCGATGCGCTCTGCGCTTGCTCGCTCGCCTTCGACGCGGCGCTGGCGAGCTCGGCTTGCGCGGCGCTTTCCGCCGCGGCCTGCTGCGCCTGGCTCGAGCCCTGCGACCGAGCGGCCTCCGCACTGCGCGCGAGCGCCTCCGCCGCGCGCTGCAGCGATTCGAGCGCCGTTCGAGCCTGGCTCGCACTCTCCTCGGCGGCCTTGGCCTGGGCCGAATCCGCGGCTTTGGCCATTGCTTGCGAGGCGCTGTCGAGCTCCTTGCGCGCAGCTTCCCCGTCCTTGCCCTTGGCGGCGGCAGCGTTCTCGACGTGCTCGGCGAGCATGCGGGCTTTCTCGCTTGCCTCGTCCTGCGAGGCAGCCAGCGCTTCACCCATGCGCTCCATCGCATCGCTGCCGTGTGCGAGCGTCTCGAGCGCTTTCTCGACCGCCGCGCGCTCCGCCTCCTCTGCGGCGGGATCGCTCGCGGTCGGCTCCGGCGCGGCGGCGAGGGCCTTCTCGACATCCTCGGCAACCATGCCCGCGGTGCTCGGCCGCGCGGCCATCTCGGTGGCTGTCTCGCGCGCCGACGAGCTCGATGCCTGGGCCTCTTCGCGTGCGCTCGCCGCAGCACGGGCGAGGGCTTCGGCGCGCTCGCGCGCGGCTGCCGCGGCCGCTTCGCGTGCGGCCTCGTCTTGCGCGGACCCCATCTCGGCCGCGCTCTCCTGGAGCGCCTGGGCAGTCTCCTTCGCAGCCGCACTCCCCGATGCCCGCGCGTGACGCTCCTCGCGTTCGGCAGCTTCCGCGAGCGCCTTGGACAGCGCCTCGCGCTCGGCGTCGGTGGCTGCCCGACCCAGCGCATCGGCGGCCTGCTCGAGCTCTTCCGCAGCGCCCTGGTAGCGCTCTTCTCGCGCCATCGCGTCGCGCGCGCTCTCGAGACTCTGGCGCAGGCCCTCGAGCTCCGCGAGCTCGGCCGGACGCCAGGATCCGAGGACGCCCGCGTCGGCGCGCTCCTGCTCGATCAGCTCGGCGAGATCCTTCTGGATGGCCTCGAGCTCGAGCTCGCCGCTCTCCCGTCCGGCGTCTTCGTTCTGTTCGAGGAGCTTGCGTTGCTCCGTGCGCAGCTCGGCCAGCTGCTGCTCCAGCGAGCGCTGCGCTGCATTGGCCGCTTCCTCGCGTAGACCCTCGGTGTCCTCGCGCAAGCCGCGCTCGCGATCGGCCAGCGCGCCGAGCGCGTCCTTCAGTTTGGCGAGCTCTGCGAGCGACTTCTCGAGGTCTTCGATCGCTTGCCGGTCGAGCAGGATGTCGAGCAAGCGCTCGAGCCGGGAGATCGCGGCCTGCTGGCGATCGACGGCCGTGACGAACCGCCCTTCCTCGAGGTCGCCGCGCGAGGCGTCCATGATCTCGGTGAGCGTCATCGACTCGCTCTGCTCGTCGCGCACGTCCAGCTCCTGGATCCCGTCGCGCAGGAGCTGGGCGGCGTGGATGCGACCCTCGGCCTGGAATCGATCGGCGAGCGCGTTCATCTGCTCTTGCAGGCGCACGAGCTTGCGCGCGAGCCGGCCCTGCTCGTCGAGGAGCGTCGCCTGCTCGCGGCCGCCTTCGCCCGTACCTTGCTGCGCGGGCCGGGCCGCGCGGGCAGCCGGAGCGGCGAGCAGCGCGAACACGAGGAAGCTGGCGATGCGTTTCATCTCAATGATCCTTCGCGAACTGCCGCGTCCGCTCGAGCAGGTTCTTCTGGCCGTTCTGGATGTCGCGCAGGTTGGAGAGCACGGACTGGAAATTGTCCCACTCGGCGAGCCGTCCCAGGAGCTCCTCGAGCCGGTCCTTGGCCGTGCGCTGGTGGACCTCGGCCTCGGCCAGCGCCTCGCGCACGGCGGCGGGGCCGGCGGCGTCGCGCGCGCGCTCGAGGCTCGCCGTGGCGTCCGCGGCGTGCCCTTCGCTCACTTCCAGACCCAGGCCCACCATGGTCACGAGCTGCGCCGCAAGATCGGCGCTGCCGAGTTCGCCGGCGGCTTGCCGGCGCGCGAGCTCGCGCCAGGGCTCGGGCTCGAAGCTCTTGTCGGTCAAGCCGGCGAGGGATGCGTCGAGCGCATCCAGGAGCGCGCCCGCACGCTCGTCGAGGCGCGAGTAGAGCAAGCCTTCGGTCACTCCGGCGAGGTCGCGGCCGATCGAGCGCGCGTCGCCTTGCACGCGGCGCGCTCCGGCGAGGACGGCCTCGATCTCCCCGGCCTCGAGTCCCTCGAGCTGATCGCCCGAGAGCACGGCGGAGAGCTCGTGCGTGCGGCGCGCTTTCTCTTCCAGGAGATCGCTCGTGCGACGCGCCTGCTCGCCGATGCGGGCGAGGTCGTCCTGCAACCGGCGCATGAACTCGTCGCTGCTGACGATGCGCAGGCGAACGGGCGGGGAGAGCGCCACGTTGGGCTCGGGCTCGCGCGTGTCGGTGGCCTCGACCTGCAGCAGGATCTGGCTGCCTTCCGCGAGCAGCACGCCGCCTCCGAGGGCTGCGATCTCGAGCCTCTGGCGCCCGATGCGCGTGGTCGGACCGCCCGTCGCCGGGGACGAGGCCGTCTCCGTGGGCAGGGCCTCGAGCGGGCCGCCAGCGACCGGCTCCTCGCCCTCGGAGGAGCGCGCGCTCCAGCGCAGCAGCGCGATCCCGAAATCGTCGCCGACCCGTGCGCGCAGCGCGAGCGCGCCGGTGGAGACCACGTTCACTTCCGCGCGCGCGGGTGAGAGCAGCGTGATCTCGGGCCGGCGATCTTCCATCACCTGGATGCCGAACAAGCCCGGATCGGGATTCGAGAGGCCAGTTTCATCGGTGAGCTCGAAGCGGTAGCGCAGGGACTCCTCGGCGAGCAGACCGAAAGCAAGCCCCGCTCGATCCGCTTGTTCGCCTTCACGGCGCGGAAAGGGTGCCGCCAGGAGCTCGACTTCTCGATCGGCGGGCAAGAGGCGCGCGATCCCCGTCGCAGTGGGCGGATCGGTCACGACGTGCACCGTGATCTGCGATCCGCGCAGCACCTCGACGTCGCGATCGAAAGCCGTGGTCTCCGGAAGACCGGTGTACGCAGGTGGAACGACCGTCACGGCGGTGCCCGCGACGTCGGGCGGTTCCAGGACCTCGAGCTCGACGACCGGAATGCCGCGCTCGTCATCGCCCCCCGTCACCCAGAAGCTCGCATCCTCCTGCAGCGAGCGCAGGCCCGTGCGGAAGAGCGAGCTGCCGCCCGAGGCGACGACGCTGGTCAAACCAGTCGGAGAAGTGCAGCACGACCTCGTCGGGCACCACGCCCTGCGCGCGCACCACGACGGCGAGATCGCTGCCGCGCGCGAGCCGCACGTGGATGCGCTCGCCCAGGTCCTCGACATGGACCTGCTCGCTGACCGAGGGAATCTCGAGCGCGAGGTGGGTGCGCTGCGGCCAGGCGACCGCGCGGCCGAGCAAGCGCTGGAAGAAGATCGCGGCGAGCGTGGGCGAAGATCCCAGCGCCAGGCCAGCCAGGAGCGCGCACGTCGCTCCGAGCAGGAAGCGGCGCACTGGCGCCCGGGCGAGCACGACGGCAGCGGGATGGATTGCGCTCACGCGCGCTTCGGCGCGCACGAGGACTCTCTCGATCAGCTCGTGCTCGGGCTGGCGCGGATTGGCCAGGGCACCCGCCAGCTCCACGGCGCTGACGAGGAGCTGCTCGGTGCCCGGATCGGCGCGCTCGGCGAGGATCGCGAGCCCGCTCGCATCGGGAACGCGCGAGAGCCGACCGAAGAGCTCGCGCAGCGCGGCGCCGAGCGGCAGCGCGAGCAAGAGCAGCAAATGGAAGATTCGCACCGGCGCCGGCACGTGCAGCAGCCAGTCGATCAGGAAAGCCAGGACGAGCCACACCGCCGTCACGGTGAGCACGCTGCCCGTGCCGTGCAGCCACACCATGGCGACGATCCGCCCGCGCAGCCTGCCGAGCAGTGCGTCGAGTTTGGGTGTGAGGACGCCAGCGGTTCGGTTCACGTGGGATGCGGCCCTATCTCTGGAAGATGGGCAGGAGCCCGTAAGGGATCTCGAGGATCAGCACGGCCGTCGCCGTACCGTATGGCGGACCCGGCCCGTCGTCGTTGGGCCAGGATCCGTCGGGGTGCTGCACGTCCAGTAGGACCTGGCGCAGTTGGTGAAGTAGTTGCGCCAGTCCTGGCCTCCCTGCGTGTACATGGCCTGCACGCCGTAGTAGTGGCCGTACCAGAAGAAATAGTGCCCGCTGCGCGCATACATCGCGTTGAAGCGGCCGAGCTCGGAGTTCAGGTAGTCGATCCCCTTGCGGATCAGCTCGTTGGAGTAGATCCCCAGGCCGTGCAGCGCCGTGACACCCGCCGCGGTCAGCGCGAAGGACGTGCGCGAGTAGCTGTCCTTCTGGTAGTGGAAGGTCCCGATCTCGTTCGCGGTACGCCGGGTGGCGGAAGCCGGGCTGATGGTCGTCCTCGGTGACCGCCGAATCGACGACGTAGCGCGCGGCGCGGTCGATCGTCGAACGCGGCACGCGAATGCCGATGTTGCGCGCGGCCCGCATCGCGATCACCTGGCAGACCACGATCGACATGTCCGACTCGCGCGCGAGCGGCACGTAACGCCAGCCGCCCTCGTCGTTCTGCGCTCTTCACGATGAAGTCCACCGCCTTCTGGAGCTTCTGCTCCACGTCCTCGCGGTGGGTCATGCCGTAGATCTCGGCCAGGAAGAGGGTCGCGAAGGCATGGCTGTACATGCGCGAGCCGCCGTAGGTGATGTAGCCGTCTTCCTGCACGCACGACAGCACGAAATCGAGCCCGCGCGTCGACCACGTCGCCGTACTGGCCTCGGTCGGGCAGATGCCCGCCAGCCATGAAGGCCATGCAGGCCAGCGCGGTGACGCCGACGTGACCGCGGTCGACAGCGGTGTACTGGTAGCTGTTGTTCAGCTTGAAGCCGATCTTGGCAGTCCAGCTCCCGTCGGCATTCTGAGTGCGAGGCAAGCCAGGCGAGGCCTCGCTCGACCGCGGCTTCGTGCTCGGGCGTGATCTCGACCGCGACATCCGAGTAGGCCTCCTCGCCCTCCTGGGTCTGGACGGCGAGGGCACGAGCAGGAAGCGCCATGCCGAGGAGGAGCAGCGCAGCAGGGAGGCGAGCGGAACGGATCATTGAAGGACCTCCAGCACGCGGTCGCCGCAGATGAAGAGTGCGTCTCCGAAAGCAACCAGGTGCACGCCATCCTCCTGATCGACGCCCATGGGAAGGTCTTGCGTGTCGCGCTGCGAGCCGGTCGCGCGATCGAGGAGCAAAAGGTCGGTCATGGCTTGCGGGATGCGCTCCTCTTTCTTCGCGATCTTGCGCCAGGTCAATGCCACGGTCGTCTCGGAGATGGCTGGCATCGTGGGGATAGCGTACTGGTCGACGTCGAAAGGGACCTCTCTCGCCCAGCGCTGACCGTATGGCAAGTGTATGGCCCGCAGCAGGGAGTTCTCCGAGCGTGGCGCGGTCGATCCTTCGGAGAGCGCGAAGAGGATCGGAGCGGCGATCTCGACTCGACGTCCGGCCCGCACGCCGAGCAGGACGTCGTCCGCCGCGAGCGTGGCAAGTGCAGCCGAGCTCACCGCGCCGATGCGCGGACTGAGCTCGTAGATCGCGCCGGATGCCGATCCGGTGCTCCTCGTCTGGCTGCGCAACACGAGCCAGACGGAGCTCGCGCGAGTGAGCACCGCGGCGAGCTCGGCCCCGTCGCGCTGGCCGCCACCCACGTCGATCTTCCAGGCCTCGTCGCCCGTCTCGAGGTCGAGGCCGATGACCTTGTTGCGATCCGGATGGGTTCCAGACAGCAAGCGCGGCACGATCAGCCGGCCTCCTGCCAGGAAGACCGCATGGAGCGAAAACTCGTCGAGCGGGTCGATCTGGGTCTCGGCGACGAGCCGGCCCGTGAACAGATCGCGCAGCTCCAGTCGCCGTGACGAGCTCGATGGCAAGATCACGAGCCGGCCCTCGCCACAGAGAATGTGGCCGCCGACCAGGTCTTCCGGGAGCGGCACGCGCCACAATTCGAAGCCCTGCGCCGCATCGAGGCCGACCACGACGGCATCCAGTAGCGGGTTCTCGCTCCACACGCCGTGCGCGAGGAAGGAGACGGCGAGGACCCCGTCGCTCTCGGCGAGCTCCTCGATCGCCGCGCCGCGCGGATCGAATTCCCAGGCCTGCTCGCCGGTGCTCGTGTCGATGGCGAGCACGCGCTCGTTCGTCGCGATCACCAGCCGCCCGGGCAAGGCAAGGAAGCCTCGCTCCTCACCCCGCAAGCGTGATTCCCCACGCCGCAGCTTGACCGTCCACGCCGGCACGCTCGGCTCGGAGGCGGCGAACGCGAGGACCTGCTGGTCGTCGGCGAAGGCGTACCGCCAATCCACGCCCTCGCGTGCCGGCGGGAGAGCCGCGAGCGGGTCGAAATGGCCGCGGATCGAGGCCTTCTGGAGCGCGTGGTGATCGAAGCTGGCGGGCGGCAGCGGCGGGGGATCCACGCGCGGGTGGGCGGCCGCGAGCTCGGCGAGCGTCAGTCCCTCGTGCAGGGCGAGATCGGAGCGCAGGCTGCCGTGGTCGCGTGCGAGAGCGGCGTACAAGGCCGAGCGCAGCCGCGGGTTGCCGCCCTCGCCCAGGACGTGCGCGAGCTTGAGCAAGTGGCGCAGATCGCGCTCGCTCGCTCGCGAGAGTCGCCAGCTCTCGGAGAGCTCGCCGATCACGATGGATGCCGCCGCCGCGCCGTCACCCTGCTCGACCGCCGAGGTCAGGCGCGCTTCGTTCGCCAGGGCGGCGGCCGTGGAGTGGGGGTAGAGCTCGCTCACGCGCTCGAGCGCCGCGTCGTTGCCGAGCGATCGAGCGGCCTCGTAGAGCGCTCGGGCGCGCTCCTCGAAGGGCGCATACGCTTCTTCCGCGCCCGCGTCCAAGCGCTCGGCGATCCGCTCTCTCGCCCACTCGCCCGCGGTGGTGATTCCCAGCCCCACCATTGGATATTCCGCGAGCAACCGATGCAGGTCGGCGAGCTCTTCCGCCAGGGGCTCTGCGGCGTGCGGTCCTTCGACGCGCTCGACCAGCGCCCAGGCACCCACGGGGAGCACGAGAATCCGCGAACCGCCGGTGGCCCGGCTGCCCACCACCGGTACGAGTCGGTCGGCGAGGGAGCCTGGCTCCGGAGAAAAATCGATGTGCAAGGGCATGTCCGCGCAGTGCTCGAGCAAGCGGGCTAGCGTGGCGGACTCGCGCGCGGGGTCGCGCGAGCGCGCGATGACCTGCTCATCCAGCAAGGTGTCGCGCAAGTCCTCGCGCGTGGGCGCGAGCTCGCGCGCGCGCTCGAGCGCGGAGAGCGCTTCGGCGGGACGCGCCAGATCGCGCAGCACCCGGGCCTGCAAGCGCAGCGTCTGGTGCAGCTCCTCGTCCACGCGAGAGTCACTGCCCGCGAGCGGCTCGAGCGCCTCGCTCGCCTCGTCCAGGATGCGCACCGCGCGGCCCTTGTCGCGTTCGTCGCTCTTCCATACGGAGTCGGCGCGGCTGCGCATCAGCGCGGCATACTTCACCGCGGTTCCGGCATCGGTGGGATCGGCTTGCCAGCGCTCGCGCGCGTGATCCACCAGACCGTCCCACTGGAAGTAGCCCGTGAGGCCGGCTTGAGACAGGCTGAACAGCATGCCGTCGCAGATCAGCAAGTTCCCGCGGCCGCTGCCGGGCACCCACTTCATGTCTTCCTTGAGCTGTCCCGTCACTCGATCGATCGAGGCGAGCGAGGCGCCCGGGATGTGGATCCGTGTCGCGTCGAGGAGCGGCCGCGGACCGTTGGGATCGAGCTCGTTCGCCCGATCGGAGCCCGCGGGATACACCCAGCGCACCTCGTCCACTCCGGTGCGCGTCACGGGCCCCTGGCTCGAACCCAGCGCCACCACGCGATGACCGGAAAGATAGATGCGCTCCTCGTCCGCGCCGATCAGCAGGTTGAGCGACCGGCTCATGTTCTGGCCGAGCCCGGTCCGCAAGGTCGTGCGGTAGTTCTGGCTCCACAGCATCGCTCCGCTCGAGAGATCGACCGCGATCAGGTCCTTGCCGTCGAAAGGTGTGGCGAAGACGGTGTTGCCGACGACGACCGGCGGCGAGTTCCGCCAATCGTTCTCCAGCTGGTTGGCGTTCACGCCGTTCGTCTTGGGGATCTTCCTCGCGTCGTAGAGGACCTCCCACTCGATGTCCCCGGTGAAGAGGTCGAGGGCTGCGAGCGTCCCGAGCTGGGTCAGCGCGAGCACGCTGCGGCCCGCAACGACGAGCGGCGGTGCGCAGAACTCGAACATGATGCGGCCGAACATGTTGAGCTCGCGCTGCCCCGTCACGACTGGCGTCGACCACAGGAGCTCGCCGGTATGCAGATCGAAGCAGCCGACGTGGTATTCGATGCGCCCGCGCATGCGGGCGGTGGGCACGAGCACGCGCGAGCCCGCGATCACCGGCGGCCCCACGATGCGCATGCGCTGGGCGAAGGTGCCCGATTCGTCGTCCCAGGACGGTGGCGGGCGCGTGTCCCACAGGTGCGCGCCGGTCTCGGCGTCGAAGGCGAACAACCTGCGGTTGGGCAGCTCGCGGCTGATCTCCATGTCGCCGAACTGGACGTTGGGCTCGAAGGCGTAGGGAATCTGGAGCGCCGCGACGACCACTCCCTGACCGGTTGCAGGAGCGACGAAGCACTCCCTCGTCCGCACGACATCGTCGATCATCTCCTTGCGCTCGGCAGCTTCGACCTGCAGCCACTCCGGCGTCTCCCCGCTGCGCCAGTGGAGATCGCCCGAGATCGATTCGTAGGCCAGCACCTCGAGCGAGGTCGAGACGAAGATCTTGTCCTTCCAGCGAGCGGGATAGAGCACGAAGTCCGGGCTCTGGCTCCGGTAGGGGTGGGCTGGAAGCGGGGTCGAGCTGGGCCACCCCTCGGCGCGCGCGCCTTGCGGCGCGCGGATCACGGTCCCGGGTTGCGCACCGGTGAGCGCGGCCGCGGGATCGGCCAGCGTCTCGGGTGCGGCCAGCCTGGAGAGCAGCTCCTCGCCACGCGCACGCAACGCGTCGCGCTCCTCGTCGTCGACGCGTGATTCGAGGCTCTCGAGTGCCGCGTTCCAATCGGTCGAGGTCGCGGGAATACCCTCATCGCTGCCGAGCGCATGGGCAAGCGCCCGCCCCCAGGCTTCGGCGGCCTGCGAGAGATTGCCGAGCTCCGCTTCCTGGTCGCCGAGAGCGATCCAGGCCTGCCTGGACTCGCGCGTGAGTGGCCAGCGCCGCGCCACGCGCACGACCCGGCTGCGATCTCCGATCTCGAGCGCCACGTCCAGCGCGCGAGCGGCCTGCTCGTGATGGCGCTGGCGATACGCTTCCTGCACGTCCGGAGCGAGCGCGAGCAATCGCTGGGTCGCCCACTGCGCCGCGCCGGGGAAGACCTCCTGCTGGGAACGTCGTTCGCTGTCGCGCTTCGTCGGCGTGCCCGGTAGGGGCGGCAGCGCCGGACGCGTCGGACCGAGGACCTCGCCTTCGTGTCCGTCGAGGAGCTCCTGCAAGCTCACGAGCGCCTCGGCGATGCGGCCGGCCGCGAGGTGCTCTTCGGCTTCGCGCTGCGCCGCGCGCGCCCCCTCGGTGTCGTGCAGCGAGAAACCGCGCAGGGCTTCGTCTCCCTCCTCGGAGTCTTGCGCCGGAGCTGCGATCGGCGACGCTCCGGCGAGGCACAGCCAGACGAGCGCGCGAGCGGCCCCGGGGATCCGGGCCAGCTTCGAGGAAGGAGGAGTCATGCCGTACGAGCTCATGGCACAGCGAGTTGGAATTGGTATCGCTACGAGCCGGCTCGGCGGCCGAGCCGGTTGGTCTAGATCAGATCGACACGCTTGCGGGCCGCCCATTCGATGCTGAGGAGCGCCAGGGCCAGGATCAGCGTTCCCCAATTGTCCCAGGCGTCGTTCAACTGAGAGGAGATCGGCTCGCGCCGCTCTTCCCCCCCAGGGAACTCGGTGAGGAGGTCGCGGGCGTGTGCCAGGTGGACCGCCCGCCCCCCCGAGACGCGGGAAAGGGCGGCCATTCCCTCTGGATCGGGCGAGGGGTCGGCGTTCTCGCGCGAGGGCAGCACGATCTCGACCTCGGCGCTGGCGACGCGCTGGCCGGCCGACTCGATCCAGGCGCGGTAGAGGCCCGGCTGGTCGCGCTCGAAGGTCCCGCGGTAGAGCCCGCTCCGGCCAGGAACGAGGGCAAGCGAGAGCTCCTCGACCGCACCGTCCGGCCCCGTGACCGAGACCGGCTGCGCGGGATCCTCGCTGGGCTGGAAGTCGGGGTCGAGAACGCGCGCTTCCAGCGTGACGCGCTCGTCGAGATCGTAAGTCGAGCGCAAGGCCTCGAGCTGCCAGCGCCGATCGCCCCCGCGCAACCGCCCGAGCGCGAGCCAGCGCATCGCGTTGCGCCAGAAGCGCTCGTGGTAGAGCTTCTGGTAACGCTTCTGCCACAGCCACGTCGAGTCGATCGCGAGGAACATCGTGCGTCCTGCCGGGTAGTAGCCGAGGACGAGCAGCGGGTAGCGGCCATGCGCATTGGAAAGCTGCGGGTGCCGCAAGAGCACCTGGCTTCCGGGCTTGGCGTCGGTCACCGGCTGGAACCAGTAGAAGCCGTGCAGGCCCTCGGGCTCCTCCCACAGGCGCCGGTTGGTCTCGATGTCCGGGTGCAGGCGCACGATCTCGTGCGGCTCGAGCGGATTCTCGAGCACCGGCCGCACCTCGTTCTTGGTGTCCCACTCGTAAGTGAGGGCACCACTCGTGTCGAGCTCGACGGGATAGAGCTTCGCCATCTCCGTGCCGGCGACGCTGCGTGGGTTGTCGATCTCGCCCGCGATCAGACACAGACCGCCGCCGAGCTCGACGAACTCGACGAGCGAGGCGACGAACTCCTCGCCCCTGGCCGGATCCGGAGAGATCGCGTACGGGTTGACGTCGCCCAGGATGATCACGTCGTAGTGGTCGAGGAGCTCGCGGCGCTCGGTCGGCACCGCGGCGAGCGAGGGCAGATCGCGCGAGCTCTCTTGCGGGAAACCGTGCGTCGCCGAGATGAGATAGCACTGCACGCTGATGCGATCGTCCGCGCGCTTGAGCAGGTCCTTCAGGATGCGGTACTCCCAGCGCGGGTAGGCGTCGACGAAGAGCACGCGGATCTTCTCGGTCTCGACGTGCACGGAGACCTCGACCGCGTTGTCGTCCCGGAGCGTTTCCTCCGGCTGCGGAGGCACGGTGATGCGGAAGCGGCGCTCGTTGCTCGACCAGCCTCCGGTGGAGGGCGGGGCGACGAGCACGACGCGCTCGCCCTCCTCGGCGAGGTCGACGTCCTCCTCGGCGACGATGCGGGGGCCTTCGCGCTCCAGCTCTTCGAGCACGACGTGCACCCGTCCGTCCGTGCCCAGGCCGCGCGCACGCACGCGCGCGCGCAAGGCGATCTCGTCGCCTTCCAGGACGCTCTCCGGCGCCTCGATGAGCTCGACGAGGAGGTTCTTCTCCGGGTGCGTGTCCCCGACCAGAACTGTGTGCACGGGCAGCCCCGAGGAGTGCGCCGCGGAGGCGACGTCGAGGGGTGCGACGCCGCCATTGTTGCGGCCGTCCGAGACGAGGACGACGTCCGTCAGGTTGCCGCCGCGCGCGGCGGAGAGCACCTGCGAGAGCGCGTCGCCGATGTGCGTCCGGTGACCGCGACCGTCCGCGTCCTCGACGCTCGCGAGCGGCGTCGACGTCTCGGAGAAGCGATACATGTGCACGCGATAGCCGCGCTCGGCCAGGGGAGCCAGGAGCTCTCCGGGCAAGAGCGCCTGCGCGAGCTCGAGCCGCGAGCTCTGTCCCAGCGGCCCGGGCGCCAGCCGTGCGATCGCCTGCGCGAGCTCGGCGTCGCTCGTGTACGCATCCTTGCGCAGCATGCTCGCGGAGTCGTCGACCAGCACGGCGACCTCGGCCTCGTGCACGCTCTCCTGGTGCTCGACGCGCACCGGGCGTGCGAGCACGGTGAACAGCAAGAGGATCGCCACGAAGCGCAGCGTGCCGAGCCAGCCCTTGTTCCGGCCGGAGATCGGCTCGCGCCAGTACGCGATCCAGGCGATGGCCCCGGCGAAGGGCAGCAAGACGAGGACCACGATCCACGCAGGCGGCAGGTCGAGGAGTCGCCAGCTCTCGCGCGTCGAATCGAGGGCGCTCGGTGCCGCCGCTTGCAGGCAGGAGAGCAGCATCAGGCCACCCGCCGCTTCCACCCCAGCCACGCGCCCCACAAGGACTCGCCGACGACCGCACCGAGGGCCAGTAGCGCCAGCAAGCGCCACAGCTCGCCGCGGCCCCCGCGCTCGGATTCGCGCTCGCCCTCTTCCGCCTGACCCGGAGCCACATAGGTGATCGAGGGATGCATGGCGGTGAGCTCCGCTCCGGAAAGCCGCGCGAGGTCACCTTCTTCAGGATCGAGCTGCACCGCGAACACCTCGGGTTTCTCGCCCTCCATCTCGACGCGGTAGAGACCCACGCGCGCGGTCGAGTCGCCGCTCAGCGGGGGCAGGCGCCAGTGTCCCGCGGAGACCTCCACCGGCTCGCCCTCGATCGGTCGGCGCGCTTCCGCGTCGGGGCGCACGAGGGCGGGAGCACGCGGAAACACCGGGACCTCCAGCGTGATCGTTCCGGAAGGCGCGAGGTTGCGCTCGCTCTGGTGTCGCGAGCCTGCGTAGCGCAAGAGCTCGTGCACCAGCGGGATGAAGGCGCGCGGCACCTCGGGTAGAAGGGTCCAGGCGCCGTCCAGCGTACTCGTCCACAGGAAGACCCGTCCCTCGTCGTACACCCGCTCGACGAGCAGGGGGCTGCCGCCCTCGTCATCCAGCCGCGCGAGGACCTTCGCATCGGGCAAGGGCTGGCAGGCGAGGAAATCGTAGAACGGCATCTCCGTGAGGAGCGGCTTCCATAGATCGTCGCCGAAGAAGGCGAGCGCGGGATGCGTGGCGTCGAACTCGCGCACACGGAAGTTGCCTTCGCGCCGCGAAGTGATCGAGACGTGTCGCGTGAGCTCGGCCGGCAGGAGCCCCGATCCGTCCGAGCGGTACAGCTTCTCGTTCCAGGCGAACCGCGTGTCTTCGCCCGTGACGCGATCGCCCACGGCCAGGATCAAGCCCGCTCCGCCCGCGACATGCCGCTCGAGCGCTTCGACCACCGCGGGCGTCAGGTGGCTCGCCGCCACGTTGGCCAGGACGACGACCTCGTAGTCGCCCAGCTGGAGCTCGGGGTTCGAGAGCTCGTCGGGCGAGATCTCGCGCGGATCGAAGCCGGCCGAAAGGCCCGGACCCGCGAGCGCGTTCTCCTCGGGGGGCTCCAGGACCGCCATCAAGAAGCCCGCCTCGTCGTCGGCGATGCGCGCAGCCGCCGCCCCGTTGACCACCAGGACGCGCACCGGCGGGGGCACCAGCGTCACGCATGGCCGCTGGTCGTCGATGGTCAAGCGATCGCCTTCCAGTACGGCGAGGAGCGCGTGCCAGCCGCTCGTGTTCGTCTGCACGGGGAAGAGCACTTCCGTTCGAGCGTGCGCCGGAAGATCGACGCGCTGGCTCGGCAAGCGCTCGCCGTCGAGCTCGAGCGCCACGCGCACTTGCGCTCGCGAAACATCGCCATGGTTGACGAGGCTGACCGCGACCTCGAACGGCTGTCCGGGGCCGACGATCGTTCCGACCGGCGCCACCGACTCGACCCCCAGGTTGGGCGGCACGAGCGTCTCCGGGCCGTGATCCTCGACCAGGATCCGGACTCCGAAAGTCGCCAGTTCATCGAGGAGATCCCGTGCACCTGGCTTGGTTTCTCCCGGAGTCGTGCTCCCCGCAGCGACCTCGGGGGTCGGCGTGGCACGTTCCTCGAAGCTCGAGCGCTGCAGATCGCTGAGCAAGCGAATCTCGACCGCGCTCTGGCCCGTGCCGGCGGCGTCCGCCTTCACCACCTCGAGGACCTCGGCGAGCAGCGCTCCGAGGTCCAGGGCCTCGTCGTACTGCGAGTTCATCGAAGTGAGCACCTCCAGCGCCTTCTCGGGAGGCATCGACGAGAAGCTGCGCGCCCGGGCTCCGGCGAGCACGAGCGCCACGCGGTCGCCGCGGCTCGCTTCCAGATCGCTGACGAGTCCCCGCGCCCGCGCGAGGATGCGGTCGAACACGCTCTGGGTCTGGCCGTCCTCGCGGTAGCCCGTCGAGGCCGAGGCGTCGAGCACGAGCAAGAGATCGCGGCGGTTCTCGGTGAGCGCGGCCAGAGGGCTCTTCTCGCTCGTGAACGGCCGGGCCACGGCGAGTGCGAGGAACGCGATCGCGCCCATGCGCAGCAAGAGGAGCAGGAGGTTCTCGAGCTCGACCCGGCGCCGGGTCCGGCGGTAGGCGGCGAGGACGAAGCGCATGGCCGCCCAGCGGACGGGCCGGTAGCGCTGGCGGTTCAACAGGTGGATCAGCAGCGGAATGATCGCGAGCGCGGCTCCGAAGGCGAGCAGTGGATTCAGGAAGCCGCCGAGCAAGGCCTAGTACCTTCCTCCGCGCGCCCGTGTCCCTCGGCGCGCGAGGTACGTGGAGAGGGCGGCGTCGAGGGGGTGGTTCGTCTGGAGCGGGACATAATCGATCGAGAGGGCGCGGGCCTGGTGAGCCAGCAACTGATCGTGCGCTTCCAGCTCGGCGAGATAGGCCACGCGAATCGCCTTGGGATCGACCTTGTGCACGCCGGTCCCCTCGAAGCCGTCGAGCTTGAGGAAGCCGTCGAACTCGAAGTGCACTTCCTGCGGGTCGAGGATCCGGAACAGGATCGGCTCGTGACCGGCGAACACGAGCCTGCGCAGACCCTCGACGATCGCGTCGATGTCGTCGAAGAAGTCCGAGAAGATGGCCACGATCCCGCGTCGGCGCAGGCGGGTCTGGAGCCAGGTGAGCGCCTCGCCGATCGCGGTCGGTCCTCGCGCCTCGGCCCGTTCCAGGTTCTCGAGGATCGCGGCTTCCTGGGGCGCGCCATTGCCTGGCGCCACCTTCTGGCGGGCTTCCTGGTCGAACACCACCAACCCGGCCGTGTCGCGCTGGGCGATCACGAGATGCGCGAGGGCCGCGGCGCACCAGCGCGCGTAGTCGAGCTTGCTCCAATCGAGGGAGCTGTACGCCATCGACTCCGACGCATCCAGGAGCAGGTGGCAGGAGAGATTGGTCTCCTCGACGTACTCCTTCACGACCAGCCGCTCGCTCTTCGCGAACACTCTCCAGTCGATGCGCTTGAGCTCGTCACCCGGCGAATAGGGCCGGTGCTGAGCGAACTCGACCGAGCTACCGCGGTGCGGGGAAGTGTGGTGGCCGGACATGAAGCCTTCGACCACCTTGCGCGCGACGAGCGCCAGGCTCGACAGCTTGTCGAGGACGGCGGGATCGAGGATCCCCTTGGCATTCGAGTCCGTCGGCACGCGCGCGCTTCCTCTGGCCGCCTAGGATTGCCGGACGCCCGGCAGACCGGCGCCGACGCCCGCTCCGAGACGCACCTCGGAGAGCAAGCGGTCGATGATCGTGTCGGAAGTCACACCCTCGGCGTGCGCGGTGAAGTTCGTCACCACGCGATGGCGCAGCACCGGATGCGCGACGGCGTGAACGTCCTCGACCGCGACGTGATCGCGACCCGCGAGCGCCGCGTGAGCCTTGGCGCCGAGGACGAGGAACTGGCTCGCTCGTGGGCCAGCGCCCCAGGTGACCCACTCGTCCACGAAGGTCACCGGAGCGCCGGTTCGCACGCGCGTCCCGCGCACCAGCGCGAGCACGAAGTCGAACACCGAATCCGCCACCGGGACCGCGCGCACGGCTTCCTGCATCTCCTTGAGCTCGGCCGCGGTGACGACGACCGATACCTTCTCGCCCTCGCCGCCGGTCGTGCGCCGCAAGATCTCGCGCTCCTCGTCGTGCGTCGGATAGCCGACGTGCACCATGAACATGAAACGATCGAGCTGCGCTTCGGGGAGCGGGTACGTTCCTTCCTGCTCGATCGGATTCTGCGTTGCGAGCACGAAGAAGGGATCGGGCAGCGGGTGGGGCGTTCCGGCCGAGGTCACCTGCCGCTCGACCATCGATTCGAGGAGCGCCGCCTGCGTCTTCGGCGGCGTGCGATTGATCTCGTCGGCGAGGATCACATTGGCGAAGATCGGGCCGGGCGCGAAGCGGAAGCTACGTCCGGACGTCTCCGGGTCGATGTGCAGGAGCTCGGTACCCGTGATGTCCGAGGGCATCAAGTCGGGCGTGAACTGGATGCGGCTGAACGAGAGGTCCAGCGTGCGCGCGAGGCTCGAGACCATGAGGGTCTTGGCGAGCCCCGGCACCCCCACGAGTAGGCAGTGCCCCCGCGTGAGAATGGCGAGCAGGAGCTGGTCGATGACCTCGTCCTGTCCGACGATGACACGGTGCAGCTCGGTCTTCATGCGGCGGTGCACGTCGCGCAGGCGCTCCAGGGCGGCTTCCAGCATCTCGTACCTTTCTCGCGGCCCCGGCTCGGGGCGGTTGGCCGGCTTGGGCCAGTCGATGGGGGGCGGCGCCCCGTTCTCGTTCTGACCCACTCTACATAGACGCCGATGGCCGTCCTACCGAGCTACGTTTCTTCCGCAAGTCCACACTCGCTCGGAACGCAACTCGTACCTGGGAGTGCGTTCAGCGCGCCTCGAAGCTCCAGAGCGTGTCGGTCCCGAGAACCCAGACCCTCGAGCCGCGCGCGAAGACGCTTCCTCCAGCGCTGCCCGTAGCGTCCTCCAGGGGCAACGCGGCAAGCAAGTACAGCTCGCGAGTGCGGTCGAAGAGGTACAGCGCTCGATCGCTCGCGACCAGGGCGCGATCGTTGGACGCGAGGCCCGCTCCGGTGAAACGCTCGGCGCGACCCAGGAAGAGGGAGCTCGTGCTCTCCTCTCCGGTCGACGCGATCAGCGCTCGGCGCTCACCGACGCTCGCCAGCTCGAGCCGGCGGTCGCCTGCGGCGCTCACGAGATCGAGGGCTTCACCGCGCCGCCGCGGCGGCTGAGCGAGCACACCTTCGCCCAGATCGGGCTCGCCGCGGAGCGCATACGCGACGTCGGAATCGAAGGCCGCCCAGTGGATCACCTTGCGCCCCCCTGCGGCGATCTCGACTCGCGGCCGGCGCGTTCCTGGCCAGCCCGCATCGCTCGCGTCACGACGGCGATTCTTGAAGGCCCACGCGAGTCGGCCATCGACGGCGTCGACGAGAGCGCAAAAACCCGCGTTCGTGCCCACGAAGATGCGCGAGCCGACCCGCGCGAGGGGCATGCCGGGTGTCGCCGTGAACGCGCTGGCCATCGGGCGCCGTCCACGATCGACCACCAGATCCGAAGGCCGGCCGAGCTCGCTCTTCCAGCGCAGCGCGCCGCTCTCGGAATCGAGGCAACACAGCCACAAGCGCTCGCTGGTGCTCGCGCCCTCCTCTCCGGCCTCGTTCCACTGCCGAGCTTGCACGAAGAGCCGCCGACCGGCGAGCTCGGGGCCGGGTTGCAGCGCCCAGTGTCCCGGACCGAGCAGGGCCTCGCGAGTGACGGGCGCGCCCGCATCCGGACCCGTGAGCCCGTCCATCGCGAGCAGCCAGCGCACGCGTGGCTGGCCCGCGCGATCGAAGGAGAGTGCCGCGAGCGCGTTGTCGCGATCGTCGCTCGCCCGGCCCTCGACCCAGAAGCAACGCGTGCCGTCGGTCGTCGCGCACAGCGGCCAGCCGGCGCTCGCGGGTGAGAAGTAGGGTTGCAGGTCGTCCGTCAGACCCAGCGTCGACCAGGTCGGAAAGCGCTCGACGTGCGCGTCGGCCGCCACGCGCACGAGCATCAGCGGCGCCACGATCACGAGCGAGCCGTCGTCGAGGAACGCCCAGCCCGGATCGATGGTCCGTCCCAGCGGCAGCTCCCATGGCGAGCGCGGGCTCGGGCGCCGGCCGGCGAGGCGCACGGCGCCCTTCGGAACGAGCGAGCGCGCGCTCGTCCATGTTTCGGGTCCGGCCGGCTGCGCGCTCGTTCCCGGTGTGAGCGAGACCACCAGCGCGGCGCGCCGATCGACCGCAGCTTCCAGCTCGCGCCAGGCGTCGCGCGCATGACGCGCCGCGCGCTCGAGCCACGCGGCGGCGCCTTCGACATCGCCCGCCTCGAGCGCCATGTCCGCGAGCGTGAGGGCCGCGCGGGCGCCGGCTTGCGTCAGCGGCCACTCGCGCTCGACGCGCGCGAGCCAGCGCAGCTCGTCCAGCGCGCGGGAGAGCGCGAGCTCGGCCGGCGCGGCGAAGCGTGCGCGCCAGGCTGCTCGCGCGCTTTCACCGACCGCTGCGAGCCTCCGCAGGACGGCGTACTCGACTCCTTCCGTGCGTCGCTCGGCGGTGCGCTCCTCATCGGGCCAGGCTGGCGCGTCCTTGGGGTCGCTCGGAAGCAAGGCGACGGCATCTCCCGTGGCGCTCACCTCCAGCGCGCGCCTCCAGGCTTCGATGGCTCCGAGCTCGTCTGCCTGCCTCCACGCGTGATCCCCGCGCTCGATCTCCGTCTGGGCGGGCGCGAGCGTCTGGAGCACGGTCTCGTTCTGCAGCGGTCCCTCGCGCGAGAGCTCGTCCGGCGCAGCGCCCGCTTGCGGCCACAGGTAGCAGGGGAGGAACGCGAGCCACATCGCGCCGGTACGGTACCGCAGGCGCGGACGTCCCGCGCAACCTCGATCGACGGCGAGGCCGGCGGCGCGCGTCGGTCCTCAGCGCTCGATTTCGCTGCCGCTCGCCTCGGAAGCCTTGCTCGGCGGAGCCTCGCCTTCGGCCTCCGTCTCGCCCGCATAGCCCATCTCGGCCATGTGCTTGCGCATCGCCGCATCCATCGGCGCCGCGCGCGGAGCGACTTGCTCGGGCAGGAACCAGTCGGCGCGATCGGCTTTGGCCGCCTCGCGCAGCGGCCCGACGATGGCCTGGAACTGCTCGTGCCCCGGGCCGCGGGCCCGCACGGGAGCCGATTCGTCCGGATCGACCGAGAGGTCGTAGAGCGTGCCGATCTCCTTGCGGCCGGGGTTCTGGATCAGCTTGTACGGCCACTGGATGACGACCTGGGTCTCGTCACGCTCGGCGTACAGGATCGAGTTCGAGGGTCGACCTGCGAGCAAGGAGTAGCCGGGCAGCCGTTCGTCCGCGGGAAGGCCGAGGTGATCGAGGATCGTGGGCAGGAGATCGACGTGGCTCACCGGATCCGCGACGCGCGTTCCGGCGAACTGACCGTAGGGGAGCTTGATGATCAGCGGGACCAGGAGACCCTCCTGACGCGACTCACCGTGACCGCCGTAGCGGCCGTTGTGGTCACACAGGCTTTCGCCGTGGTCGGCCGTCACGATGATCAGCGACTGGTCGAAGATGCCCTCGCTCTTCCACTGCGCGAACAGTTCGCCGAGCCGCGTGTCCACGTAGCGCACGCCCGCGTCGTACAGACCGACGACCGCCTCGTGCTGCTCGGGAGTGGCTTCGCTGGCATCGTCCTCCCACCACTTCTTCAGGTTGGCACCCGCGATGCGGGAGCGCGCATCCTTCACGAAGCAGTCCTCGAAGGGAGCGGGGGGATCGTAGATCGTCGCTCCCTTGGAGTTGAGGGGCGCATTGTGGACGTCGAACAGGTGCAGGAAGAGGAAGAAGGGCGCTTCCGCCGGACGAGCGGCGAGCGCAGCTCGCACGTGCTCACCAGCCTGCTCGGCATCCTCGTGCGCGATGTAGTGGTCGAAGCCGCGGTCGTAGCCGAACTCGGGATCGACCCAGTGCGCAGTCCGGTCGTAGAACCCGATGGTGTGATATCCCGTCTCGCGCAAGCGCTCGGCGAGCGTGAGCACCGACGGCGGGAGGACCGCGTCGTCCTTCCATACCTTGTGCTGGCTGGGATAGAGACCGGTGAGCATCCCCATGTGGGCAATGAGCGTCCACGACATCGTCGTGTAGGCCGCTTCGAAGAGCATGCTCTGCGCGGCGAGCGCATCGAGGTTCGGGGTGGTGTCGCGCTCGTAGCCGTAGCAACCGACGTGGTCCTGGCGCAGGGTGTCGATCGAGATCAGGATCACGTTCTCGGGGGGCGACCCGCCCGCGCGGGAGCTCGCGTGAGCTTCGCTGGGCGAACCGCAGCCCGTGAGGGCGGCGGGGGCGCAGAGCAAGAGCCACGGTGCTCGGTAGCGGGCTGCGAGTTTCCAGATCCTGCGGTGCAATTTCATGGCGCGGCGAGGGTGCTCCCGGATCCCGTTGGCGACTGCCGGAGTCCGTCCGGCTGCCACCCCTCCCCTGTCCGAGGCCCCCTGGCGAAGTCTAAGCCACGTTGGGGGAGCTGGCCAATCGGGACTGCTTCTCAGCGCTCCTCGCGCGAGCCAGGGGTGGAAGACTCTTCCATATCAATACGGGCCCGGCGCATGCGCTCGCGCCAGACCTCGTCGTCCCAGGCCTCCCGTTCGGCCCGCATGCGCTCCCACTCGGCCTCGGTGCGCTCGTGTCGAGCGAGCACTCCGGCCGCCTCGCGCTCGAGGCGCTCGCCTTCCGCGCGAGCAGGCCGCAAGCCGAGGAGCGCGATTTGCGCGAGCAGGCCCAGCGGGATCCAGACCGGGGCCCAGTAGGCGAGGTGCTTCACCGGTAGCCAGAGGATCCGGAGCGCCTGGAATCGGGAGGTGGCAGCCATGGCCGGCAATCCTCAGAGGAGCTCCCGCGAGCCATAGCGACCGGAGGTGCCCAGCTCCTCGGCGATGCGCAGGAGACGGTTGTACTTCGCGACGCGATCGGATCGGCAGGGCGCGCCGGTCTTGATCTGGCCGGCACTCGTACCGACGGCGAGGTCGGCGATGGTCGTGTCCTCGGTCTCGCCGGAGCGATGGCTGATGACGCAGCGATACCCGCGGCGGTGCGCGAGGGCGATCGTCGACAGCGTCTCCGTGAGCGTGCCGATCTGATTCACCTTCACCAGGATCGCGTTGGCGGCACCGCGCTCCATGCCTTCGAGCAGGCGATCCGCGCTGGTGACGAAGAGATCGTCGCCGACGAGCTGCACCTTGTCGCCGAGTACCTCCGTCATGTGCACCCAGCCGTCCCAGTCGTCCTCGTCGAGGCCGTCCTCGATCGAGAAGATCGGGTACTTCTCGCACAGGCCGGCGAAGTACTCGACGATCTCTTCCGACGTCCGCGCGCGGCCCTCGAGGGTGTAGCGGCCGTCCTTGTACAGCTCCGAGCACGCGGCATCGATCGCGATCCGGATGTCCTTGCCGGCCTGGAGGCCGGTCGCATCGATCGCTTCGATCAGGAGCTCGATGGCCTTCTCGTTGGAAGGCAGGTCGGGCGCGAAGCCTCCCTCGTCGCCGACCGCCGTCGCGAGGCCGCGTTCCTTGCACACGGCCTTGAGCGCGTGGAAGACCTCCGTGCCCATGCGCAGTCCCTCGGGAAAGGACGTGGCGCCGAAGGGCATGATCATGAACTCTTGCAAGTCGACGTTGTTGTCCGCGTGCGCGCCGCCGTTCACCACGTTCATCATCGGAACAGGGAGCAGCCCGGCTTGCGCGCCGCCGATGTAGCGATACAGCGGGAGGCCGCACTCGTCCGCCGCAGCATGGGCGTTGGCGAGCGAGATGCCGAGCAACGCGTTCGCTCCGAGGCGTTTCTTGCTGGGCGTCCCGTCGAGCCGGATCATCGCGCGGTCGAGCGTTCCCTGGTCCAGGCCTTCCAGGCCCGTGATCTCCTGCGCGATCTCTCCATTGACGTTGCCCACCGCCTTGAGCACGCCCTTGCCCCCGTAGCGCCCTTCCTCGTCGCGCAGCTCGTGCGCCTCGTGGTCGCCCGTGCTGGCTCCCGACGGCACCGCGGCACGCCCGAAGGCGCCCGATTCGAGCTCCACCTCGACTTCCAGGGTCGGATTGCCGCGGGAGTCGAGGATCTCCCTCCCGTGCACGCGCGCGATGCGGCTCATGCCGGGATCCTAAGGATCGCGAGGGCCTGTCGCCACGGCACGCAAGATTCCGGGTGGACCTCGGGGGAGCGGACGCCGAAGATCTGGGCCGGATCGCGCCACGCCCATGAAGCCCGTTTCCATGCTCCCCAACGCCTTGACCCTGGCCAACGCCGGCTGCGGCCTGCTCGCCATCGCCAAGGCCATCGACGCGCTGGCCTACCCGGCCTTCTTCGCCCAGAAGATGGAAAGCGCCTGCTGGCTGATCTTCCTGGCGATGATCTTCGACGCGCTCGACGGGAAGGTCGCCCGGCTCATGCACAGCTTCAGCGACTTCGGCGCGGAGCTGGACTCCTTCGCCGATGCGATCACCTTCGGCGTCGCTCCGGCCATGATGGCGAAGGTCATGCTGGAGCACGACGACGTGTTGCACTCCAAGCTGCACTTCCTGGCCGCGACCTCTTTCGCGCTGATGGCCGTCCTCCGTCTGGCGCGCTTCAACCTCGAGACCGAGCACGAACCCGCAGCTCACACCCACTTCCGGGGATTGCCCTCGCCCGCTGCAGCCGGAACCGTCACGGCGACGATGCTGATGATCCTGTCCCTGCGCGGCGGCATCGAAGTAGTGGAGGGCCAGCCGACCATCGTGGGCAAAGGCCTGCGCATGCTCCCGGAGAGCACTCGCGATGGCATGGTCGCCGTCCTGCTCCCGCTCCTCGCCATCCTGCTCCCGCTGCTGGGCGTCTTGATGGTCAGCCGCGTGCGGTACATCCACGCGACCTCCTACCTGTTCCGCCGGCGCGCGCGCTTCGTGAGTCTCGTGGCGCTCGTCTTCGCGGGCTTGTTCCTCACGGTCGCACCCGTGCCGCTCTTGTTCCTCTCCTCGATCGGCTACGTGGCGTGGGGTCTGATCGGGCTCGTGTCCCATCGGCGGATCGAGGTGCCCCAGCCGGAGGAGCCGTGAGCCGGGCCGTCGCCGCGATCGGACTCGGATCGAACGTCGGGGACCGCGAGCGCCACCTCTCGCGAGCCCTGCTCTTCCTCGAGCGGACGCCGGGTATCGTGGTGCTACGGCGCTCGCGGTGGATCGAGACCGAACCCGAGGGCGGTCCGCCCGATCAGGGTCGCTTCTTGAACGGGGCGGCAGTCCTCGAGACGACGCTTTCTCCCCGTGCGCTCCTCGAAGCGATGCTCGGCATCGAAGCGCGCATGGGGCGCGATCGATCGCTGGTCGATAAGAACGGTCCGCGCACGATCGACCTCGACCTCTTGCTGTACGACGATCTCGTCGTGGACGAACCAGGTCTCACCCTGCCGCATCCGCGCATGGAAGAGCGCGTGTTCGTGCTGCAACCTCTGGCGGAGATCGCCCCGGATCGCCTGCTCCCGGGCGCGGGGCGCAGCGTCCGGGAACGCCTCGAAGAGCTGCTCCGCGCACGCCAGAGCGTCGCGAGCGGGGACGGCTCGTGACGTTCCGGGGCCTCGCGCTCGTCACGACGCCGCAGGAAGCGGCCGATTGGTGCCAGAGCCAGCGGTCGGCGGGACGAACGCTCGGATTGATTCCCACCATGGGGGCACTGCATGCAGGGCACGCTTCGCTCGTGCGGCGGGCCGGCGCGGAGTGCGAGGCCACCTGTGCGAGCATCTTCGTGAATCCCCTGCAGTTCGACGATCCGCGCGACTACGAGCGCTACCCGCGCGATCTCGCGCGCGACGCGGAGCTCCTCACGAGCGCGGGCTGCGAGATGGCGTTCACGGGCACGCTGGCGCAGTTCTTCCCTGCCAGCGTGCGGGCCGATGGCAGATTCGACGCACGCGCGCTCCTCGAACCAGGCCCGGCGGCCGACGGACTGGAGGGTGCGTTCCGACCCGGCCACTTCGCCGGCGTGGCGACGATCGTCGATCGACTGTTCGCGCTCGTCGTGCCCGATCGCGCGTATTTCGGACAGAAGGACTTCCAGCAGACGCTCGTCGTGCGCGAGCTGGCGCGCAGGCGTGGCGGTCCGTGCATCGTCGTCTGCCCGACCGTGCGCGAATCGTCAGGGCTCGCGATGTCCTCGCGCAATGCGCTCCTGAGTCCGGACGAGCGGCGCGAGGCGCTCGCGATCCATCGCGCGCTCCTCGCGGCGCACGCCAGGTGGGAGAGCGGCGAGCGCCGGGCCGAGCCGCTCGAGCGCGCGATGCAGGAGGAGCTCGAGCGCTCTGCGCTCACGGTCGAGTACGCCGCGCTGCGCGATCCCGAGAACTGGAGCGACGCGCCCTCCGGCGATCGGTTCGAGCGCGCCATCGCGCTGATCGCGGCGCGCTCGGGAAGAGTGCGGCTGATCGACAACATGCTGCTGCACGCACCGGGAGGCGAGCCGCCGTGCCCCGACGCGTGACCATGCTCGCGCCGGCCAAGATCAATCCCTGGCTCGCGGTCCTCGCGAGGCGCCCGGATGGCTACCACGAGGTGGACACTTGCCTGTGCGCGCTCGAGCTGTCCGATCGCTTGACCCTCGAGCCCAGCGTCGCAGGATCGATCGAGCTCGAGCTCGTCGGACCTGCCGCGACCTCCGATGTGCCCGCGGACGGCCAGAATCTGGCCATGCGCGCGCTGGAGCGCGCACTGAGCCTCGCTCGTGCGCGCGGCGCAGTGGGGGAGCGCGACGGAGTGCGCTTGCGGCTCGAGAAGCACGTTCCCAGCCGGGCCGGTCTGGGAGGTGGAAGCTCCGATGCGGCGGCCGCCTTCGTCGGCTTCGAGCTCTTGTACGGCATCGACCTCGGCATGGAAGACCGCGAGCGCGAGCTCGCCCTGCTCGGTTCCGATTGCGCCTTCTTCGCCGTGGCTCACGCGAGCGGGTTGGCTCGCTGCACCGGGCGGGGGGAGCGCGTCGAAACCCTTGCGCCCCCCGCGCAGCCCTGGTTCATCGTGGTGGTTGTGCCAGCCGTGGGCACGTCGACACGTGAAGTGTACGGCGCACTGGATTCCCTCTTGTCGCACCGCACGGCTTTCCCTAACGTGCCCCTCACTGTGTTCCGCGAGCCCGCCTCGCGCGCGCGGTCGCGGCTGTTCAACGACTTGGAGGAGGCAGCAGCCCGGGTGCTGCCGGACTGGACGAAGTGGCGCGAGGCTTTGGATTCCGTCGGCGCGTCCCACTTCCGGCTCTCGGGAAGCGGCTCGAGCTTCTTCGGACTCTTCGATGAGGAAGAGGAAGCGCGGTCCGTGCTCGCCCGCCTCCTCCAGGCGGTGGCAGCGCGAGGCTTGACCGTTCGCGGTAGCTGGCTCACTCGCCCTTCTCGACGGGGTGTGCATCCGCTCGAGATCCTGTTAAATTGACACCATCTCAACCGAAAAACAGCGCACGGAGGAGGAGGGGACCGCCCCGCGCGCTAGGACCCGCCCCGGGAACTCGTCCTTCCCGACCCGCATCGCAGCGGGCACCGGTCCGGAAAACACCCGCGTGAACCTCACCGAAATACGCGTCAAGCTGCTCCCCCGGCATTCGGACAAGCTGCGAGGTTTCGCAAGCATCACCATCGACGACTGCCTGGTGGTCCGCGACATCAAGATCATCGAAGGGGGGAAGGGTCTGTTCGTGGCCATGCCCAGCCGCAAGCTGTGCGACCGTTGCCCGTCCTGCGCAGCCAAGAACCATCGCAAGGCGCGCTACTGCAACGACTGCGGAGTGCGGCTCTCCGAGGACCGCTGCGATCTGGACGAGCGCGGCCGCCCGCGCATGTACGCGGACGTGGCGCACCCGATCAACCAGACGGCGCGCGACTTCGTGCAGCGCGCCATCCTGGAGGCCTTCTGGAAGGAGTACGAACTCTCCAAGCAGGCCGGTTACAAGGCGGTCGAGTTCGACGACCTGGACTACGACTACCTGGGGGACTACAGCGAGTGAGCGCGCGGCGCGCTCGCGTCCGGACGACGGGGGCGCCGAGCATCGCGATTCTCGGAGCGGGCGCGGCTGCGGCCGCCTTCGCGCGCTCGCTTGCGCAGGCAGGCATCGAAGTGCGGGTGTGGGCGCGCTCGAACGCGCGCGCCCGAGCACTCGTGCGAGCGCTGCCCCGCGCTGCCCGCGGGCGTGACAGGGCGCCCGTGACGGTGATGCGGACGCTCGAAGAGATCGCTGCCGCGAAGCTCGTACTGCTTTGCGTCTCGGATGGGGCGATCGAGGAGCTGGCGCAAGCTCTCGCCGCGGCCGTGCCCGATGGTCGCGGGCGCGTGGCCTTGCACACCAGCGGCTACCTCGACGCGCGCGCGCTCGGAGCGCTCGACCGAGCTCGCTGGCACACCGGATCGCTGCATCCACTGCTCGCGCTGCCCGCCGCGAGCACGGCGTCCTCGCTGGACGGCGCATGCTTCGCCGTCGAGGGAGCTCCCGCCGCGCGCCGCGCGGCTGCTCGGCTGGTGCGCGCCTTGCATGGAGAAGTCCTCGAGCTCGCGGGCGTCGACAAGCCCGTGTACCACACCAGCGCGGCCTTGCTCGCCGGGGGGCTCGTGGTGCTCCTCGAAGCGGCGGATCGACTCCTGGATGGCGCGCTCGGCGATCCGCTCCGCGCACGCCGCGCGCTCGTGAGCCTGGCCGAGAGCGTGCTCCACAATTACCTCGAGCTCGGCCCCGCCCGCGCGCTCACCGGCCCCGCCGCGCGTGGCGACGAGAAACGCGTTGCCGGGCATTTGCGCGTCCTGCGCTCCCGCTCGCCGAAGGCGAGCGCGCTGTACCGCGAGCTCGTCCTGCGCATGCTCGCCCTCGCCCGCGAGCGCGGCGACCTGGACCGGGTGGCGCAGCGTCGCGTCGAGCAAGCGCTGCAGCTCCTGGCGGGGCAGTCGCGTCGCTCCACGACGAAGCTCGCTCGCCGGGCCAAGTGACGGTCGACCACCGGCCGGGGTACGATCGACGGCGACCCCAGTGCTCTCCCTGCGAACGATCGCTCTGGGCTCCTTCTTCGGAGCGCTCGCCACACTCGAGGTCGCCCACGGCCTGTGGCGGTTGAGGAGCCTGCGCGAGGGGCGCGCCGCGGAGATCCTGGCCGAGGCGAACCGCGGGCAGAGCGAACTCGTCCGCGGCTTGCTCTCCCGCCTGGCAGCCGAGCGAGACCACGCGCGCTTCCTCGCCAGCATGCCTTCGCTCGTCGACCTCCTGGTCGATCCAGGCGACATCCGGCAAGCGGCCGCCGAGCGCGACGTACTCGCGTATCTCGTCGCGTTCCGCGACATCGATCGCGTGCGGGCCCTGGACGAGGACGGCCGCGAGCGCTTGCGCTGCGAGCGCATCGGCGAGGGCGTCGGAGTCCTGCCGCCGATGCGTCTCGCGAGTGCGCCCGAGCCATCCATCGCCGCGCTGATCGGCGACCTCGCGCCGCACACCATCCAGGAGTCGTCGATCGTCATCGACCCTCAGCGCGACGAGATGCCGCCCAGCCAGCGGCAGGTGATCCATTTCTGCGCTACGGTTGCCGGCCCCGAGCGCCGCGCGGGGACGCTGGTCTTGACGGTGTACGCGGCACCGATCGTGCGAGCCGTGGCTGGCTTCGAGCCCGTGATCGGTGCTCGCTCGATGCTCGTGGACGCGCTCGGCGCGTCCATCCCCGCCATCGACGACGCGCAGACCGAGCCGCTCTCCGTGCGGTACGCGGTTCCCTGGAAGGACATCGAGGAAGGCCGCGTGCAGAGCCAGCGCGAATCCGACTGGCTGATCGCGCGACCGCTCGACCTGGGGGAGCCCACGCGCGTGGTGACCATCCTCTCCCGGTCAGCGATCGAGAGCGCGCTCGCCCCGATCCGATCCGAGTCCAACGGCATCATCGGATCGATGATCGCGGTGACCCTGGTGATCGTGGTGGGTGCGGTCTTCTTCGTGCGCCTCTCCTTGCGCACGTTGAAGCTGCGGGAGTCGGAGCGCTACCTCGCCCTGGTGCGCCGCGAGAGCGCCAAGTGGAAAGCGCTCACCGAATGCGCCGCGGACATGATCCTGATCGTCGATCCGCAGAGCGAGGCGATCCGCGAGCGCAACCGCATGGCCGAGCAGGTCCTCGGTGCTCGATCGCTCGCCGAGTGTGTTCCCCCGGCCGAGTACGCCACCCTGCGCCAGGCTTTCGACCAGGCCCTGGCGAAGCCGGATAGTCCGCTCCTGCCCGGCGATCTGCACGTTTCGGGCGTGGGGGGCGAGGCCTACGTCTTCGATCCGCGGCTGGTGGCGATCGACGTCGACGGCGAGCGCGTGGTCGAGCTCGCGCTGCGGGACGTGACGCGCGAGCGCGCCATGGAGCGCCAGCTCTCGATCTCGGAGCGCTTGACGTCCCTCGGCCTCATGACGGCAGGCGTCGCGCACGAGATCAACAATCCCCTGGAGGGCATCGGCAACTATCTCGCCTTGCTCGCCCGCGACGAGGTGGGGGCCGAGCGCCGCCTTCGCTACCTGGAGAGCGTCCGGGTCGGCTTCGAGCGCATCCGCGACCTGGTGCGCGACCTGCTGTCCTTCGCGCGGCCGGGCGTGGGACACGGCGAAGCGGACCTCGCCCAGGTCGTCGCGCGCGTCTGCAAGCTCGTCGGCTACAGCAAGCCCTTTGCGGGCATCGAAGTTCGCAGGAACGGGCTCGACGAGCCGCTCCTCGTGGCGGCCGATCCCGGCCGCATGGAGCAGGTGCTCCTCAATCTCCTGATCAATGCCGCGACCGCGATGGGAGGAACGGGCAGCATCGAGATCAGCGCGCGGCGCCTCGAGCCGGGTCCCGCCGACACGGAGATGATCGAGCTGTGCGTCGACGACGAGGGGCCAGGGATCCCGGAAGCCGACCTCACGCGCATCTTCGATCCTTTCTTCACCACCACCCAGGGCACGGGCTTGGGACTCTCGATCTCGTATGGGATCATCCGCGCTCACGGCGGGCGGCTCCTGGCGGCCAATCGCCCGCGAGGTGGAGCACGGTTCACGGTGGAGCTGCCGTCCGGTCGATCTCCTCGAGCGAAGAGGACAGGATGAGATGGCGAGCCGTCCCCGGGTGCTGATCGTCGACGACGAGGCTTTCGTGCGAGATTCTCTCGCGGAGGTCCTCGCTGCAGACGGCTATGCCTGCGTCTCTGCCGACTCGCTCGCCGCGGCGATCGCGATCCTCGCGGCCCAGGACGTCAACGTGGTCGTCACCGACCTCAGCATGCCCGCTGGCGACGGCATGCAGCTCCTGCGCGAGATCCGCCGGCAGGGTTCGGCGGTCCCCGTCGTGATGATGACGGGCGTGGGCACGACGCGCGACGCGGTCACTGCCATCCAGTCGGGAGCGTACGACTTCCTTCAGAAGCCGATCGACATCGATCAGCTCGCGCTCGTCTTGCGGCGCGCGATCGAGCACCACCGGCTGGTGACCGAGGTGAGCGTGCTGCGGGACAAGATCAGCTCGGAGAGCTCGATCGGGAGCCTGGTCGGCACCTCGGCCGCCATGGAGGCGATCCGCCATCAGATCGAGCAGGTGGCGCCGACGGACGTCACGGTGCTCGTCACCGGCGAGAGCGGGACGGGCAAGGAGCTCGTCGCGGAGCAGATCCACGTGCGCAGCCCGCGATCCGAGCGCCGCCTGGTCCGGGTCAACTGCGCGGCCATTCCCTCCACGCTCTTCGAGAGCGAGTTTTTCGGCCACAAGCGCGGCTCCTTCAGCGGCGCGATCAGCGACCGCGTGGGACGCTTCGCGGAGGCGCAGGACGGGACGCTCGTACTGGACGAGATCGGGGCGCTCCCTCTCGACATGCAGGCGAAGCTCCTGCGCGTCCTGGAGAACGGCGAGTACCAGGTGGTGGGGGAGTCGCGCACGCGCTCGGCGGAGGCACGCGTGATCGCGCTCACCAACGAAAACCTCTCCGAGCTCGTCCAGCGCGGCGAGTTCCGCGCCGATCTCTATTACCGGTTCAACGTCTTCCCGATCACGATGCCACCGCTGCGCACGCACAAGGAGGACGTCCCGGCGATCGCGCAGTCGCTGCTCGCGCAGATCGTCGCCCGGCACGCTCGGCCGGTGCTGCAGTCGATCACGCTCACCCGCGATGCCGAGGACGTGCTCATCTCCCACGACTGGCCGGGCAATGTCCGCGAGCTGCGCAATCTCCTCGAGCGCGCGGTCATCCTTTCCAACGGGAGACCGCTCGATGGCGACCTCGTGCGCAGCATCCTCGAGGCGGCCTTCGCCGCGCCGGTCTCCTCGACGCCTGGCGACCTCAATCTGCGGCGCAACCTCGATTCGACCGAGCGCCAGCTCCTGGTGCGCGCGATCGATCAGGCCGCGGGTCGCAAGAAGGCCGCCGCCGGTTTGCTCGGGATCGATCCGCGCAATCTCGGCTACTACCTGCGCAAGCACGGCCTGGGAGACGGATCCGCCCGATGAGGCGCCCGGTTGCGCTCGCCGGGCTCTGGACGGCGCTCGCCGGGGGATGCGGGGGGCCTGCTCCGCCCGTCGGGCCGCCACCGCGAAGCGAGGCGCCGCCGCTCGCTCTCGCTTTCGAAGATGCAACGGTGGCGAGCGGCGTGAGCTTTCGTCACGAGGTCGGCTCCACGGGACAAAAGCTCTTGCCGGAGACGATGGGCTCGGGGGCGACGCTCCTCGACTACGACGCCGACGGGGCGCTCGACCTCTTCCTGGTCGACGCCGGAGCCTGGCCCGAGGGTGGCGCGGGGACCGCTCGCTCGCGTAGCACGCTCTGGCGCGGACACGGTGACGGCACCTTCGAGGAGGTCACGGAAGCCGCCGCCGCTGGCCTATCCATATATGGAATGGGAGCCAGCGCCGCCGACTACGACGGGGATGGCGACCTCGACCTGTACGTGACGGCGCTCGGAGACAACGTCCTGCTCGCGAACCAGGCCGGCCGGTTCGCGGACGTGACGGCGAGCGCAGGCGTCGCCGGGGGGAGCTGGATCGACACCGCCTCGCGGACGCACCCGGAGTGGTCGACCGCCAGCACCTGGCTCGACGCCGATGGGGATGGCGACCTCGATCTCTTCGTCGCGAACTACGTGCAGTGGTCGCGCGAGCACGAGATCTTCACCACGATCGACGGCCGGAACAAGGTGTACTCGACGCCCGATCGCTACCAGGGGCTGCCGTGCCGGCTGTTCCTGAACCGGAGCGACGGCAGCTTCGAGGACGCGACCGAGAGCGCGGGCCTTGCGCCGTACCAGGGGCGCGCGCTGGGCCTCGCGGTGTGGGATTTCGATTCGGACTCGCGGCCCGACATCGTGGTGGCCAACGACACCCGGCCCAACTTTTTCTTCCACAATCGCTCGCGGCCGGGAGCGGTGCGCTTCGAGGAGCGCGCCACCGAGACCTCGATCGCTTACGACGAGAACGGACGCGCGCGAGCCGGCATGGGCATCGACATCGGCGACCTCGGCGGCGATGGCGAGCCGTGGGTCGCCATCGGAAACTTCAGCGCGGAGCCGATCTCGCTCTACCGCTGGCGAGGGGCGGCCTTTCACTCGATGGCGGCAGCCTCGGGGCTCGTCCCGGGGACGACCGGGCCGCTCACCTTCGGGCTCTTGCTCGCCGACTTCGATCTGGATGGAGCGCTCGATCTCCTGCTCGCCAACGGCCACATCGAGCCGGAGATCGAGCGCTACCAGCCCAGCCAGCGCCATGCCCAGCCGGCGCAGCTCTTCCGCGGTCGAGGCGATGGAACCTTCGAGGACGTGAGCGCTGCCGTCGGCGCGGCTCTCGTCACGCCGCGGGTCGGCCGGGGAGCGTGCACGGGGGACCTCGACGGGGACGGCGATCTCGATCTCGTCCTCACCGCGAACGGCGGGCCGGCCGCGGTGCTGCTCAACCGGGCGCAAGAGCTCGCGCCGCGTCACTGGCTCGCGGTCGAGCTCCGCGGTCGAGCCCCGAATACGCGCGCCATCGGAGCCCAGATTCGCCTGCTCGCGGGCGGCCGCGCGCAGACGCGGAGCGTCGAGACCTGTTCCTCGTACCTGAGCCAGAGCGACACCGTGCAGACCTTTGGCCTGGGTTCGGGGACGTCCGTGGACGAGCTCGTCGTTCGCTGGCCGAGCGGGCGCGAGACCCGGCCAGTGATTGCCGCCATCGACCGCCGGCTCGTTCTGGAGGAGCCCTGAGGACGGTCGAGTCGTGCGCCCGGCGCGTAGCCTGTGGGCGTATGCCTCTCAGCGCAAGCGCACCACACCCTCGACCAACGTGGTCGCTGCTGCGCTGACCTCGAAGCTCAGGGAACCCTCGCGCTGCTCGACGTCGCGCGCAGAAAAGCGATAGCTGCCCGGCGCAAGGAATCCAGTCCATTCGATCGGCCCGTATTCGGGGCGGATCTCGGCGGTCTGGAGGCGCTCCTGCACGTCGAAGAGCTCGTAGGTCAAGGCGTGATCGAGGGCGCTCTCGTTCGCGTCGACGAAGCGCACTCGCACTCCGACGCCGCGCGTCAACACGACCTCGATGCGCGTCTCCTCGTCAGGGCGCACCTCGACCTCTCGAAGCGCAAGGGCCACATGTTGCCCACCGCTGAGCAGTTGATAACGGCCAGGAGAGAGCGCTCCGGAGCGCGCGACGTCGCCTTCGAGCTGCAGCGACTCGCTCGTACCCGCTTCACTCGTGAGCATCAGGAACCCCGAGCGCACATCGACACCCTCTTCGCGGCGCACCGTCGCGACGATCCGGCCGCCGTGCGACATCATCAGGTCGCCGATGTCCCACGTCTCGTTCGGGCCGAGCGTGTGCCGCTCGCTGACGAATTCGGCGAAGCCAGCGGTCTTCAGACGGACGACCCACTCGCCCGGAGGATAGGGACCGAGCTGGAAGCGGCCGGTCGCCGCCTCGGTGGTCAGGATGGGGGAGCGATTGAAGCCTGCGAGCCAGGGCAACACCTGCACCCCGCCGAGAGGCTCGCCCTCGGGATCGAGGACCCGACCCTGGATGTGAACGCTCGGCTCGAGCGCCGGATCGGCGCGGATCGAGAGCTCTCCGTGACCGGCGCGCACGTTCTCCACGACGGCCGCCGGCCAGAGGCCGCCCGCGGGTGCGTACAAGGTCACGCGCAGTGCAGCGTCGGGACACCCGATGACCTCGAAGTGGCCCTCCGCATCGGTCGTCGCCCGTTGCTGGAACGGCGCCACCGGGTCGTAGGCCTCCACTTCCAGTCTCCATCTCGCGAGCTCGCGGCCCGGAGCCTCGATTTCGCCGCGCAGCACCAGGCCTTTCGAGAGCACGGCGTCCCAGCGCAACTGCACGCCGCTCTCGCCGAAGAAGGTCGCCTTCACCGCGCCTCTCTCGTCAGCGTCGACGGCGGCCTCATAGTCGCCGAGCGGCAAGCCATCCATCGAGAACGAGCCGTCTGCGCGCGTCGTGCGGAAGGCAGAGGCGAATCCGTAAGTTCCTCCTGCGGTGACTCGCACGCCTGCAACCGGCGCGCCGCCCTCGTCGCGGACGACACCCTCGAGCCTCGAGCCCAACATGAGCGGGATGTCGATCGCAGTCGTGCGCCGCGCGACCACTCGCACCTCGCCCTTCCACGGCGCGAATCCACTGGCGCGTGCCTGGATCGGCTGCATTCCCTCTGCCACGCCCGCGAAGCGGAAATGACCCTTCGTATCCGTGAACACGCGCTCCGCGGCTGCCGTGATGCCCTCGGAGCCATCCCCGTAGACGATCGGCTGGTGAGCGTTTCCCGGCTCCAGCACGACCGCCGCATTCACGCACGGAGTGCCGTCCGGCGCGAGTGCGCGCCCCTCGATCGATCCGCCCTCCTCCTCGAACACCAGGTCGATCTTCACGTCCACGCCAGTGACGGACATCACGATCTTCTGTGTCGTCGGCGCGCGCATGGGGGCCCGCGCGGAGAGGTAGGTGATGCCTCCGGACTCGGCCGAGCGCACGAAGTAGGAACCGTCCTCCGCGGAGTGAGCGACGACATAGCCTTCGTAGGTGTCGCCGAGGCTCCCGTAGAGATAGATGTCGGCACCCGCCACCCCTCGGCCATCCGCGTCGAGGACGCGTCCCTCGATGTCGAAGCCGACGGGCATCCGGAGCGTCGCTTCCGCGCGCTCCCCCGGCTCCACCGTGACTTCACCTCCGCCACCGCGATCGAAGTAGGCCTGGATCCTTCCCGCCAGGATGGGATCGACGAGGACAGCGCCCGAGTCGTCGGTCTCGGCCAGCAAGGAGTCCTTGTAGTAATCGTTGGCATGCTGTTGATAGAGGCACATCCCGACATGCGCAGCGGGAGTCCCGTCGTCGCCCCACACCACGTGCAGGAGCAACGAGCCGTGGCGCGGGTCGAGCTTCGGCTCGGGCTGCTCGAGCGCTCGATCGTTCGAGACCTCGACGCGCTCCGCAGCGAGGGTCTCGTCCGACATCGGCGCTTCCACTGCGGGATCCGCCGGCGCCGTCTGCGGAGCCACTGCATCCGGTGAACCGACAGCCGGAGCTTCGACCGGCTCACGGTGGTCGACGAGCCACAGCGAAGCTGCGACCAAGATGGTAGCGGCGATGCCGAGAACGACTTTCTGTGCTGCGCTCACGAGTAGGACTCCCTGGATCAACGACTTGGTGACGGCCGTGGCCGCGGCGCCGTAGCTCGCCGGTTCCAGCCGCATCGAGCGCACGAGGGCGAGAGCCCACGCGCCGCGCGTGCCGTCCTCTTGGCGCTCCAAGCGCATGCGCAAGAGCTCCAGCCCTCGCTTGATGCGCGTGCGCGCCGTCTCCACCGGCACACCGAGCCTCCGCGCGACCTCGCGCGGAGGCTGCTCGTCGAGGAAACGCAGGATGAGTGCCGAACGCCATGGCTCGTCGAGCGCGAGCACGGCGAGCACGACGTCGCGCCGCGCGCTCTCGCGTTCGAGGATCTCGCCCGGCTCCGGCACATCCCTCGCGTCTCTTCCAACGATTCGTTCGCGGTCTTGGCGGCGCCCCCGGCCACGCCAGGCCTTGAGGGCGAAATTGCGCACCAGCCTGGCGAGCCACGCCTTCGGAGAGCGTGGATCGCTCGGCGCATGCTCGAGCGCCGCGAGCCAGGTCTCCTGCTCGACGTCGCGGGCCAGGTGCTCGTCGAACACCAGGCGCTGCGCCAGCGCGCGCACGAATCCAGCGTGGGCGAGCAGGAACTCGGGGTCTCGGATCGGCATGGCGATGCTTCCAGGGATCCCACGCATCCTAGAACCGGTTGCCGATTCCGCCGAATCCGCCGATTCCGCGCCGGGAGGGGTTGCGCGCCGGCACCGGAGCCTCGACTCTCTCGCCATGGCGATCGTCGTCTCCCACATCGACCGTGATTTCGACGTCCTCGTAGCGCGCGCCCTGCGGCAAGCGCCGCTCGCCGATCTGATCGAGCTGCGGCTGGACCGCATCGGACATCCGGGCGAGGAGGCGCTGCGGCGTTTCGTGAACGCCTCGCCCAAGCCCGTGATCGTGACGATCCACGGCAGCGAAGCCTTCGGGACCTTCGAGGGCAGCGTCGACGAGCGCTGCGAGATCCTGCACGCGGCAGCGCGAGCGGGCGCCAAGTTCGTCGACATCGACTGGACGCTCTCGCTCGAGCTCGGCCTCATGGAGGGCAAGTGCCATCGCATCGTCTCGCGCCACGACGCCGAAGGGACGCCCGAGGACCTCGGGCGCTTCGACGAGGAGGTGCGCGAGGTGCTGCACGAAGGCGACGCGGTCAAGCTGGTCGCCCACGCGAGCTCGGCCGAAGACGGCCTGCGCATGCTGCGCCACCTGCGGACGGCCCGGGGAGGCTTGATCGCGTTCTCCTCCGGCCCTCGGGGCAGCTTCACGCGCGTGCTCGCGCCGATCTTCGGCTCGCCGTTCACGTACGCCGCCCCGGCCGACCTTGGTGGCGAGGGCGCGGCCGAGCCGACCGCCCCTGGCCAGCTCCGCGTCAACGACCTGCGCGCCACCTTTCCGCCCGTCGGAGCGACCAGCGAGACGGCCGTCTTCGCCGTTCTCGGTAGCCCGATCGCCCAGTCGCTCTCGCCTCGCGTGCAAGGGATGGCGCTCAAGAGCGCGCACCTCGACGCCGTCTTCGTTCCGATCGAGCCCAGCGATTTCGCCGCCTTCCTCGCGCTGGCCGACGACCCTTGCTTCCGCGGCTTCTCCGTCACGGCGCCATTCAAGACCGAAGCCTGGCGCCTGGCCCGCCACGCCGATGAGCTGAGCGGTGCAGTCGAAGCCTCCAATACACTGGTCCGGGAGGATTCCTCCTGGCATGGATACAACACCGACTGCCTCGCGATCGGCGAGGTCCTCGAGCGCGCCTTCCGCGCGCACGGCGAGTTACCCGGCCGCCCGGTCGCGCTCGCGGCCGCGCGTGTACTGGTCCTTGGGACGGGCGGCGCGGCACGGGCGGCGCTGGGTACGCTCGCACGTGCGCACGCTCGCGCAACGGTGGCGGGCCGGCGCCTCGATGCGACCGAGGCTCTCGCGAGACACTTCGGCTGCGCTTCCATCCCCTGGGACGAGATCCCGAGCGAGCCCTACGACGTGCTGATCCACTGCACGCCGCACGGCGGCAGCGGAGAGACGGAGCCCGTGATTCCCGAGAGCTGGATTCGGCCCGGAACGCTGGTGCTCGAAGCCGTGTACCGGCCGCTGCGCACTCCTCTCGTCGCCGCGGCGGAGCGACGCGGCTGCACGGTGATCCCCGGTGCGGAGTGGTTCGTGCGCCAGGCCCGCGAGCAGTTTCACCTGTTCACGCAGAAGACGCCCGACGAGGCGCTCATGCGGCTGACCTTCGAGAACGCCCTCGGTCTGCGCCGGAAGCCCTGACCCCGATGCTCGATCGCCCGCTGTGCCTGATCGGCTTGCGCTGCAGCGGCAAGAGCACTCTCGGACGGCGACTGGCGGCGGCGCTCGCGTTGCCCTTCCATGATCTCGATCACGAGCTCGCGCTCGACTGGGCGCGCGGGTCGCTCCACGACCAGGGCGAGGCTCCATCCGCCGGCGAGCTCCTCGCCCGTCTGGGAGAGCCCGCCTTCCGCGAGCGGGAAGCCCAGAGCCTCGCGCGGCTCCTCGCCGGACGCGCACCCGCCGTGATCGCGACCGGCGCGGGCTGCATCGAGACGAGCGCGGTGCGCGAGCTCCTGCTCCGCGACGCCCAGACCCTCTGGCTCCAGGTCGCTCTCCCCGAGCTCGCCCGGCGCATGCGGGCCGATCCGACCCCCCGGCCGGCGCTCCTCGGCCGTGACCCGATCGAGGAAATCCCGCTCATTGCCGCGCGCCGCGAGCCGCTCTACCGCGCGGTCGCCACCTTCGTTCTCGACTGCGGGTCCGACCCGCTCGATCGGCTCGTCGAACGCTCGAAGGCGCTCCTCCTGGCGAGCTGAATTCCCGCGCCAGAATCCCGAGCTTGCCTCGTTCCGATTCGATCGAGGGCCGATAGAGAAAGAGTACGCGCTTTTTCCGGCTCTCCCCCCCAATCCTGGAGCGCCGCCCGCGTACAAGGAAAGCACCAGCAGCACAGGAGCCGAGGCGAGATGCAGCGCAGGCACGAGCGAAGTCGGAAAACGAGCCTGTTTCTCGTCGTTTTCGCCGCCTTGCAGGTGCCCATTCACGCCCAGACCTGGCTCCCCGTCGAGGTGCTCGCGTCCTCCCGGCGCTCGGACCAGGCCCCCCGACATCTGCCGCTGCTCCGCGTCCTCGACGAGCTTCCGGTCGAGGCCTTCGATCAAGGTGCCGCCGAGCTCTGCGCGACGGTCGACCCGGCCGCCCTGGATGCCCTCATCCTGCGCGCGGGAACACCCGTGCCTCCCGGTCTCCCCGAAGCGGTGCAGAACCGGCGCGAAGCCTCGCGTACCCGCGCGCTCGAATGGGTGCGCGCGCGCGTCGAGGAGAGCGGTGCCACGAACCCGTGGCTCGCGCGCCTGACGGCCCTGCTGGCGGAGGATCCTGGTGAGGCGCGCTGGTGCGCCGCGGCGAGCACCGCGGCGTCCCTCGGGTGCTACGAGCTCGCCACCGCCATCGCCCCATCACTTGCTGACGGGAGCGCCCCGCGGCGACGCGAGACGGCGCGCGCAGCACTCCACGTGCTCTACCGGCGCTGGTTCGAGAGCACCGCCGACTTCGACCGGTTCTACGAGCGCGCCCGCGGCCTGGGTCGCGCCGAGCTGTTCCTCGACGAGCTCCAGACCGAGCAGCAGGAAGCCCTCGGCCTGCATCTGCGGCTCATCGAGCTCGAACCCCAACGCGAAGGAATCGCCGCCCTCGTGCATCCCGATCCGACGCTGCGCGTGCGCGCTGCGCGGGCCTTGCGGCGAGGAGTGGGCGAAGGCCGCGTCGCCGCAGAAGAAGCAATCGAGGCCTTGTTCGCACGACTTGCCAACGAGCACGACGCCCGGGCGCTGCGCGCGATCCTCGACTCGCTGCTCCAGCTGCTCACCAGCTCACCGGCCGATTCGCCGCTGGTCGCGCGCTTGCGCGATCTCCTCGTCCACATCGGCGACTCCGGACAGCACGACCTCGAATGGCCGGTCCTGGAGTCCCTCGCGCACTTGCCCTGGGCGCGCGAGCAGAGCGAGGGTCCGGCAAGCCTCGTCGCCGGCCTCACGCGCGTCAACACGCTCTTTCGTGCCATCGCGCTCGAGAGCGAAGTGCCCGATTCCGACGTGCTCGTCCAGGTGATCGACGCCTGGCGCAACCTGCGCGCTCCCCATGCTGGAGATGCCCCGCGTCCGGTCGGACTGACCCTACCCGCGCGCGAGGCCGTGCGTTACCTGCTGACCGAGGCTGAGATCGGCCCGAGCGCTCGCCTGGCCGCCGCCACCTGCGTCGCGCTGGTCTTGCCCGCCGATCCGATCGAAGCGACCAGTGAAATCGTGGCACTCGTCGAGCGCGTGCACGGCCAGCCCGAGCTCGAGGTCGAGCTCCTGGGTGCGCTCGAGACCTCCCGAGCAGCCCTGCCGCCCGGCCATCCCATGGCGGGACGCTTGCGCCGCATCTTGCTCGATCGCATCAGCCACGAGAGCGCGGCGCTGCGCGGACGTGCTCTGGAATGCCTCGCCGGCGCAGCGGCGCGCGGAGAGCTCGACTCGCAAGCGGTGGACGCGCTGGTCGCGCGCCTCGACGTCGAGCCGGTGCTCGATCTGCGACTGCGAATCCTGGATGCTCTCGCGGCCACCCGCCAGCCGGATCTCGCCGACCGCGTGCTGCGCATGAACGGTCTCGAGGATCTCCTGGTCGGCGATGCGCGCCGGGTTCAGGCGGTCGCCGTCGCGCTACGCACCATGGCGGGTTCCGATCCCGGCCGCGTCCTGCGCTGCGCAGACCGGCTCGTCGCCGCCAAGGATCCGGAGACTCGCACCGAGCGCCTGGAGCAGGCCCTCGCCGCCGTCATCGCGCTCGGTCCCGATGCGGCGCGTCGCATCCCCGATTCCGAGCACCGCTCGGTCCTCGCCTGGGCCTTCGAGCTGCGCGAGCGCGCGGGGCTGCGCCCGATCGAATCCCACACTCTCGTCCAGGTCCTCGGTCAGCTAGTCGACGTCCACGCCCGCCGAGCGCTCACCGACTCGACGATCGATCCCCGTTCCCTCGCGCACGCCGTCGCCGTGCTTGCCGGTGACCTCGCTCTCGCAAGCGATCCGCCCGGCGATATCCAACCCGCCCTCGTACAGTTCGCCGCTGCGATCGCATGGGCGAGCGAGCAAGGCGACGGAGCGCGCGCCGCCGAACGGCTCGAGGTCCTCCGCGACCGCGCTCGCTTCCTGTGCGCCGCGGGCCTGCCCCGCGAAGCCCTGGCCGACTATCGCGTCCTGCTCGCCGAGATTCCCCTCACCACCCCCGCCCTCGTCGAGGGCGAAGCGATCTTCCAGCTCGCCGATCTCCGCCGCACCGCAAACCTCCTCGTCGATCCCGCCCTCGGCAACGACCAGGATCCCAAAGCCGCCGCCCTCGCCTGCCAGGTCGGTCTCGCCCTCGTGCGCCAGGAGTCCTGGCAAAAGCTCCCACCCCAGACCCGCATCCAGGATCTCCGCGACCTCGCCGACCGCGCCCGCATCTGCGGCAACCGCGACCACCTCACCGCCGCCCGCGCCATCTTCGACGACCTCCCCGATCTCCCCCCTCCCGGCGAAGATCCCCTCGGCACGAACGGCACCCCCGAGACCAACGCCCTCTGGCGCGGCCTCCTCCGAGACCGCAACTGGCACGAAGCCCTCCTCGAACTCCGCACCCGCCTCCGCTCCACCTCCGCCGCCGACACTCACAATGGTGGCAAGCAACCCACCATCTCCCGCCCCGGCCCCCGCTCCCCTCACCGAAACCCCTGAGCCCCCCACACGACCCTTGCCCCCCCCCTCCCCGCATCCCATAATGCGCCCACAAGCGTCGCGGGGTGGAGCAGTCTGGCAGCTCGTCGGGCTCATAACCCGGAGGTCGCAGGTTCGAATCCTGCCCCCGCTACCACCTACAAGAGATGACCGGGGCCCGAGTGGGCCTCGGTCGCTTGTTTTCGGGCCAGGAGGACGGGTCGGTCGCAGGTTCGCGTCCGTCCCCCGCTCCCCCCCCTAGAAGAGAAGCCCAGGGTCCCTTCGGTCGTCGGTCTTCGCTTCCCGTGCGGTGAAGGCCGGGGCGGGTCGTAGGCTCCGATCCCTCCCCGACACCAACAACGTGAGATGACCGGGGCCCCAGTACGCCTCGGTCTTTCACTTTCTGAGCCGCCTGGCCGCGGGGGCCTCCCATGTGATTGCGACATTCATAGGAAAGTCATGGAAGCCTCCGCGTCCGCAGGATCCGCAGAATCCCCTTCGCTTGCTCCGTCTGTCGGACGCGCTCGCGGCGTCTAACGTGAGGCCATCGCCTCTACGCTCGCAGGCATCGACAGGGCGGTCCTGGTACTGATGTTGAGAGCAATCATTCGCACGGGATCAAGAGGGGGGAAGGATGTCTCGCACCGAGCAACTGACCATCTACCTCATCAAGGACACGGTTCGACACCCCGAAGCGATCATCAGCAAGCTCGACACGCTCCAGGAGCACGAGGTGCGCGTTGGGGAGATGGCGCTCGGCCAGCTCTACGTCAAGTCTTCGCGAAGACATCTACCCCGGTGGACAGGATTCTTCGAACCTGCGCTCAATCCTGGCGAGCTCGGCTGCTACAGCTCAGGGTCATCGGCAGTGCTACTCGTTCGCGCATCCTCGCGGATGTTCGCTCTCACCTTTGGGTATGGGCGCCATCTCCTCGAACCGGGAGTCTGGGAGGAACGCTTCGGGCTGAAGGTGACACTGAACTCGATCAATCCCCGAAGCCTGCGCAGCATCGACAAGAAGAGCTTCGACGCTATCTCCGTTCATTCACGCCAGCAGACGAGTCAGGAAGTCACCGCGTCGGAGTTCGGGCTCGATTCCGAGCAGGATCTCCTGCGTGCCGTAACCGGCAAGCCGGACGATGCCTCACTCGGAACCCGGCTCACCGGAATGGATGCGCTGAGCGTGTCCGTGAAGGTTGGCCTGGCTGGCCTGTGGTCGCTCTTGGGCAAGTACCTCGACGCCTACGGGTCCACGGCCTATCGAGATACGTTCCCTTGGGTTGACCAAATCGCAGAGCTGACCAACACCAAGCTGAGAGAGCAGCTCGACGACCGCCTGGTGGAGACTCTTCAAGCTGGCGGCAGCGATCAGGTCTGGCTCGCCGTGCCCGACCTCCTGGAATGGAACAATGTCGCCGGCTTCCGCTACACAGAGAGCAAGCGGCAACCCCTTCTCGACGACATCCACGTAACGACATTCCTCGGCACATTGCGCGATCCGTCAAGGGTGAGCATGGGGACGCTGCGGCAGAGGAAGGCTTACTGTTTCAGCACGGCCAGTGATCTCATCATCGGGAAGTGGCCCGTCTACGAGTGCCTCTATTTTGAGACGGACCTCGATGGAGAGACATTCCTGCTCAGCGGCGGTCGGTGGTATCGGGTCGAGCGCGACTTCGTTGCCACCCTCGACGACTTCGTTGGAAAGCTGCGTCGCGTCGATGACGAGCTGCCGTCCTACGAGGATGAGAACGAAGCGGAGTACAATGCCCGGGCGGCCGCTGCGAACGCGGACTACGCTCTCATGGATCAGAACCTGGTGGCGCGCGGAAGAGGTCAGACTCCTATCGAATTCTGTGACCTCTTCTCCAAGGATGGACGGCTCATCCACGTCAAGCGATACGGTGGGTCGAGCGTCTTGAGCCATCTGTTCGCCCAGGGTCTCACCTCCATCGAACTATTCCTTACCGATTCAGTGTTCCGCGCCAAGCTCAATGAGAAGTTGCCGAGCACGCACCGCCTCGAGGATCCCGACCGCACGCCAGAGCCTTCCGACTACGAGATCGTGTTCGGAATCATCAGCAAGTCGAAGAGGGAGCTCCGGCTACCGTTGTTCAGCAAGATCAACCTCCGGCACGCAGCCAAGCGAATCGGTCTCTTCCGCGTCCGCCTTGCAGTCGCCAGGATAAAGAACGACCGAGTAGGGACTCTGAGGGCATGAGACACGCGAGCAAGTGATCCTGGCCCACGCATGGCAAAGCAACCGCCGTTCTCAGCCGACACCATCGAAGCCATCGCCAAGGTCCTCGCGGACACCCACGAGGGGCTTACCGGCTCGAACATCTCTCATATCCTCAAGGAGTGTCGGTTTGTGGACACCGATCCGACGATGACCAAATGGCAACGCTTGTACAACGCGCTTGTTCACGCCCAGAATAGTGCCCAGCACGGTGGCATGGTCATCGGCTTCATCCACAAGGCCATGAAGCCTGCGCGGTGGCGCGGACGAACTGCCGACTTCGAGGATATGCGGACCAAGTTGAACGAGGCCCTTGCATTCACAGGATTGACGCTCGGGGAAGACGGCTGTCTGCGCAAGGTAGAGATCGCTCGCACGTTGCGGGAAGCTGAGGAGCGCGCGGACCAACTGCGTGCGAAGTTGACGGCCCGGGGAGTCCACGCGGACGTGCTTCGTTTCTGCCGCACCGAGCTCGTCCAGCGCAACTACTTCCACGCGGTCCTCGAGGCCTCGAAGAGTGTGGCGGACAAGATCCGCAAGCTGTCCGGGCTCGCTAATGACGGTGCGGACCTTGTGCAGGATGCATTCGGTCAACACAAGGGACCGATTCTTGCGATCAACTCATTCCAGACCGCCACGGAGCAAAGCGAACAACGCGGTTTCGTCAACCTACTCGTGGGCCTGTTCGGGACGTTCCGCAACCCTACCGCGCACGAGGCCCGAATCTACTGGCCTATTGACGAAGAGGATGCACTCGACATTCTGAGCCTCGTATCCCTTGTCCACCGCAAGCTCGACAAGACTCGCCGTGTCTGTGGCGAGCAACAGCCGTAGGAGGGGCGCACCGTTGCCAGCGCAGGATCCAAGGCCGGCCCGGAGTCGAATGGCGCGATCGTCACGGGAGCGGGGACGCGTGCACGCGCAGGGAATGCCCCGTCGTCAGGCGAGTCAAATCGACAACAACCACCCTACGACTTCCAAGAGATGACTGGTATTCCACCGGGCCCCGCTCTTGTCGTTGGAGCGTCAGCGGCGATCGCGTCTTCACCGGTTTCGGAGTTGTCCCCGTTGTGAACAGCTGAAGCAGGAAGCGAAGACGGCCGAGGCCTGACACTTGCCTAGTCCATTCAACCTTGAGAGAATGCTGTTGTGATGAAAGAAGCGAACACTTCGATCGAGAACCTCGTCCGCGAGCGACCCGGGCTTGCTGGATTGTTCTCCGGACAAGTGTTATCCCTGTCTCCCAACTGTCGCGGACCTTGCGCGCAAAGCACCTACGCGCGGCTCCACCTGCAGAACGCAGCTGACCTCCTCAGGGCCAGCTATCACCTCGACTTTGCGGTCCCAGGAGCACTCTTCCTCCTAAGGCAAGGGTTAGAGCTGTGGCTAAAGTGCATCGCGTCGAACCTTGAGCTAGACGAGATCCTCGCTCTCGTCGTTCGGGAGCGCCCAAGCTTCGAGGAACTCTCGAAGCAAGACGTAATCACACGCGAGCGATCGAAGGACGTTGCCAAGAAGAACAGGCACGCTCTGTCCCGAGGGCTGTGCGCCTTTCGGAGCGTACACGTGGACGGTCTGCGGGCTCCGGAGATCTGGACGAAGCGCAATCAAGGCAACTTCCCCGATCAGTCCATTCAGGCCGTTGCGGACAGGAGTGACTTCAGCCGGGAACTCTTTGGTCTGTTTTACGTCCCCCTCATTGGCGGGCACGACTTGCGAAGACTGTGGGCAGTTGCCAAAGCAAACATCTCGAGCCGCTGCTTGGCCATCAACAGCTACGGGAGCCTGTGCGGTTGCGACGAGCAGATGGACCTAACGCTGCTGGATGACCTGGTGGAGGTTCTCTCTCGACTCGACCCGGATGGAGATGCGCTTCGGTACCCGTTTAGCATCCGTCAGGAATGGCACGACCAGATGCCACCAATGTCCAAGCCTTGGCTGGAGGGAGCCATCGGGACGACTCTGTCGCAGATCGTGAATGAGAGTGGAGAGCGGTCCCAGCGTTACGCGCTCTCGACCATAGGTGGCGGTGTTCAGCCCTGGATTCTCCCCTCGTAGGGCGCACTCCCGGCCGTCGGGGGTCGCACTTCGCCGCGGCCGAACAAGCTCACGCCGAGCGTGCGAATGGGCTGAGTGCCGGCACGCTCGTCCACTCCTGATCAGTTAGCAGGACAGTTTGTTATTAAAAGAGCTCGAACCGCAGGATATCGGCCGCCGCGACTTGACGCTAACGTCTCTGATAAGTGATCACGCGAATCTGGAACTCTCCCGGAGGGAAGGAGACCTGATCGCCAGGCCGATGGACGTTCAGACTCTTGATTCGATGTTTGCTCCAAAGAACACCCACAGTCACGCGGCGAAGTCCCCGTGCTAGAAGCGCGTAGTCCGGTGCGTCCTTAATTGCTATTGGGTGCGCCGTCGCGTGCCTCACCGTTATGCAGGTCTTCATAAAATCGGCGAAGGGCATTCCTTCGACCATATTACCAGCGTTGGCTGAAGCGAAACGGTTAAGAGCGTTACCCACCGACTCGTACTCAAGGCGTCCAATTGCCCCAACGAGAGCATCCCTCTCGGGGTCGGTGATCGGCGTCCGCTTCCTCTTGGACGCTCTCATAACTAGTTTCTTCAGGCGTTTGATGACTACGAGCGATAACTGGCTCCGCCGCTTCGGCGGAATCAATCTCTCGAGGGCAAGGTAGATAACTAGGAAGGAGCTCCGAGGCGAAGTCTCCCCGCCGGCAAGGTTTAAGAGCGTTAGGGCGTCCTCCGCGCGATCGTCGAACTCAATTTGCGCATCCCAAAGCTGGCGCAGTCCATCCAGCCAATAGCGTGAATCACTCGGATGAACTTCGGCGGCTGCATGGACGGTACATTCGGCGTGTCTCTCGTCGTCCGGGAACACGAGCAATCCCCACACGTCATCCATCACAATGATGCCCAGATCTCGTTCAATCTTCTCCTTTGGTTGTTGCGCTAACTGCCCGGCAATACTGTCGGTAGTTGGTACGTTTAGGCCAAGCGAAAAGACCGCGTCCAGGACTCGAAGACGGAGACGAAGGCGTTCACCGGCGTCTAGAGCTTCAGCAGACGTCGCGTAACCCCCCGCTTCAAAGTGCAGCTTGGTCGCGGTCAGAAGATCCTCTGCATTGCGAGCGACGACGTAAAGAGTGTGCCCGTCCGGCAGCTCGAGATCCGTCTCGTTGGCCTTGAGGCGAATCAGCCCGGGAACGCGCGTGGCCGAAGTCAACCGAAACCGGAAGGCTCCCTCAGTCGATCTGTTCACTGTGCGAGTCCTATGCACTCATCGCCGAAACGGTACCCTGTGCGAGCCCGGTTCAGGTCCTACGTTCACCGGGAAGGATCGCCGCCGTACCGGACCATTCTGCGGCATCCCTGACAATGCCCCGGAACGCCGGGAAGAAACCCTTCCCGTGTTCCCGACGCGTGCCGGACGACCCATACGTTTGACATCCATGAGATCGCTTTGCTTCGACTCGATCACTCCTCGGTGACAGTACCGTGTGCAGCGATTGTGCTCAAGGTTGTCATGTCTCTAACTCGCGACTGGAAGGTAGCCATGGAGGTGGACCGCTGGAATGCCGCTGGATCATAAAGACTTACCTCAAGGACAGCTGCACCACTACCCACAAGCGAGGCTTCCGGTCCGGATTGGTGGGTTCGGCTAAAGGCTCGATCATCGGATCGTTTCCCCATGTCTCGGCCAAACACATTCCGAAGTAGATCGACGAGCTGGAGTGGCGATTCAATAAGCGCGACAACTGATGCCTCTTCCGGGATACGCTCCTTGCGCTCATGATTGCGTCGGTCATGAGTCATGATGCGTTGATCGCTTAGATTCGGCCCTATCGATGGCGTTCGCGAGGCGTGAGCAATCGGCATCGATGCGCGGGATCCATTCTCTAAGTAAGACCCAATCATTGAAAAGTCGGTCGTCAACGGGGACACGGAATAGGGACTGATCCACCACGGACAGCCACCGCCTATACCTCTTGATGGCATCATGCACCTCGCTCTGCCAGGTTATGCACTTGCTTCCGAGCGTCTTGCCGGCTTCATTGTCTCTTTCTTGGTACGTGAGGATGAGCGTCGCTCGTAGCGACGCTCCGCGCGCAATCATGCACTCGACATCGCGAATCCAACAGAGCTCCAGCAACGCTCGCACAAAAGCGCCAATGATCACTGCGGTTGCGAGCAGTAGAATAATGACAACCACCGCCTGACCGGCACGATTCATGCTGAAGGCGTAGAGCCCGCCAGCAAGGATGCCTAGGAGCGTTTCGACGACCGCCACTCCGCGCTCCAGCATGTAGTACGTGACATAGAAGCATGCCCTGCTGCAGAGGCCGCGCGGGACCGTTTTCCACCCGGGTACTGCGTGGTGCAGCCTCGACAGGAAGCGCTTCCAGGGGTCGGGCCTACTACCCATACCGCCACCTTAGCGGCCCTGCTGCAGGCATACAATCCCGTCGGATGCCGCCCAGTGATGGGGCCTAGGGACGAGCGGTGTGCTACCCACACCTCACCCCAGGCGAACGGTCTCCAACGAATGGGTCACCGAGAGATTGTTCGGAGAGCTCCTGTTCGATCTCCGAAGGCGATAGTCCGGCGGCACGCTAAATGACAGAACACATGTGCTTTGTCGGGGTGCCTTTGCATCCCGCGTCAAGGCGTACCCAAGACTCAAAAAGGCGGTAGTGCCGTGTTCGCTCAACGGTTGGCCTACGACTACAGACACTCGTCCAGCTCGACGACGACTTCCTCCATCCCTCCATTGGCTAGAGTGATCGGAACGCGTTTCACCTTAACTACCGCAGCGTGACTCCTAGGAATCACGACGTGGTCAATGCACCGCCGGACAGCAGGGGCTTGCTGCGCATCGAACACACAGGACCAGGTAGCTCAACCGTCAGGTCCTCGGTCCTGCTCTTGACCCTGCTCGAGGGCACGGCTTTCAGGGAGACGCTTGCCGTTCCCGCCGCATGGCCCATCGCGATCCGCTCGACGCATTGCCGGATGGCCCGGATCCTTGCCTCCGGTGGCCCCTTGGCGAGCACGAACTCCAGTTCATGGACGAATGCTCTCGTCTCCTCCACAATCGCCTCGATCTCAGCCGAGGAGAGGGCCATCCGATCGAGCTCGTCGATCCGCCGTTCGATCGCGTCGCGCTCCGCTCCGAGCTTGGTGATTCTCTCGTCGACGTACGCTCGGGTCGCCGGGGTGACGTTGTCGAGGATGTTCGCGATCGTGCGCTTGACTGCCCTGAGTTCTTCATCGGCACGGCCTCTCGCCGCGGCGAGGTCTGGCGAACCGGGCCCTGTGATCTCGCGGATCGCCCGCGCCAGCAAGCGATCCTCCGCGAGATAGTGCGCGTAGCGGCACACGACTGCGCGCGTCACCGCTTCCTCGAGCACGGCCTGATCGACCGGCCCGAACTGGCAGGCGGTCCTACCGCGGCGGATGTAGCTCCCGCAGCCGTAGTAGAAGGTGTAGACAGGCATGCCGTCGTTCTTGAGCTTGCCCTTCCTCCGCTTGCAGCCCTCGTAGCGCCCGCCGCACCGAGCGCACTGAATGAGCCCGGAGAGCAAGAAGCGCGAGCGCTGTCCCTTCCAGCCTCCCGTCACGCGGGAGTTCTTCCCTCGCTGCTTCTGAGCGGTGGGGCGCGACTCCCTCGCTTCTCGCGCGAGCTCGAAGAGCTGTCGGCTCACCAGACCCTCGTGCGTGTCGCGCACGAGGATCCAGTCCTCCTCGGGGTTGGGGACGAGTCTTGCACCGTAGGGGTCCTTCCGTTCCACGGCGCGGCCGTTCTTGATCTTGTGGAAGCGCGCGTCGGTTCGCCGGTTCCACACCATGTCCCCGACGTAGAGCGGGCTCACGAGAATCGCGCGAATCGTCGAGGCGGTCCACAAGCCGTTGTAGATCCGCGCCCATGATGGGCCTCGGGGCGTCGGGACTCGGTCGTTGTTCAGTGCCTCGGCGATCGACCGGAAGCCCTTGTTCTCCTCCGCGCTCAGCCTGAAGATCCGCTGCACGACCTCGACCCGATCGGGACTGCTCGGCACGAGCCGCGCGCAATCGCGCCTGGAGATGTTGATCGATTCGCCCCGCTCGAGCTTCCGGATCATCTCTCCCTGCTCGTCGAGCATGAGCTTCGTGCCGTCGGGCATGAAGCGCGTGACGAACAGGAACTCTCCCTTGGGCTCGCGATCGTTCTCGTAGCGGAGGTCATACCCGTACGGCGGCGTGCCGCCCATCCACGATCCTCCCTCGACCTTGGAGAGGAGCCCACGGATCGTGACCTTGGAGAGATCCTTCGATTCCTCTCGTGCCTGCCACTGCTTCACCGGGCGTAACAGGTCGTCGGTGCCATCGCCCGAGAAGTTCTCGCTGATGTAGAGAACCTGGACACCGTGGGTCTTCAAGATGTGGCGGTAGTAGCCCGCCTCGTCATTGTCCGTGCGGCCGAAGCGCTTGACGTCATACACGATCACGTGCGAGAAGGGCTGCTCCGGACGTTGGGCCTCGGCAATCAAATCCTGGAACGCGCGTCGGCGAGTGACGCTCGTTCCGCTAATCGCGTCGTCGATGAAGAGGCGATCGAGACGCAGACCGTGCTCGGCCGCGTAGTTCTCGATCGCCTTTCGCTGGTCGGGGATCGACTGCTCCTGCCGGTCGGTCGAGCGGCGCAGATAGCCGACCGCGACCCGGGCGTTCGAGCTCGTGCCCTTCGTAGCTCTGGCTAGTCCCATTGCGGTTCTCCGTGTTGCGTGCAACCGCGGGACATACAGCGGCTTCGTCGCCCGATAGCCAGTTCGTTCCAGGAGATACGAGGCCACCCGCGTTCGACTCGAATCGGACGTCAGCGTCTGGGTTCGGGAATGACCTGGGCATGATCGCCCGACCCTGGCGAGCGTTGCCTGGTAGCGGCCAGTGTGCGCGAGGCGTCCTTCCTCCGGGGGCCGTCCCGGGGTGGATCCCGGCAGGCCCGCGAGCGCCATCAGCGGCCAACGTGGACCTGTGTCGGGGTCCAACTCAACGTGAGCCGTGAGTCCGCCCCTACAGCGTCCCCTCGAGGATCATGAATCCGGGCCTCGGCCTCCGAGTCGCCGCGATCGCCATCTCCAGGGCGTCGGGTCCATCGTCGTGCGCGGCCTTCGGGAACTGCCGGAGCTGCTCGATGAGCTGGCGCTGGGTGCGGGAGAAACGCAGGAAGCCGCCGGTGATCAGCGGTTCGAGCGATTGAATCCGTCCGAGCTTGTCCTTGGTGTGAGCGATCTTGTAGAGGGGAAGCCTCACACCCTGTGCGTGGCTCGCCCGAGCGAGCTCGTTCGCAAGGAAGTCTTGGAACTGGTTAGTCTCGAATGCGAACTCGCGGAATTGCCTGACCCGGTGATACTCGAGGATGGCCTGGATCGTCTCGAGGGGCTTGCGCTTCTTGATGTCGGCATCGAGCACGTACAGGATCCCGGTCGGACTGTGACGGAGGATGGTCACGATCGCCGTGTCGTCGCGGCTCCTGCCTTCCTTCCCCAAGCTCGGATCGCACGCGCCGTAGATCGAGGACTTCGACTTCAGGTCCGCGATGAGCTCGTCCACGGAGCGATACTCGTCATCCCAGTAGTGGATCTTCTCGGGATCGAAGAAGCAGTTCTTCAGATCGATGGGTTCGTTCTGCTTCTCGCTATCAAAACTCGCCGCGCCGTCGCGGAGCCGCATTTCCATCAGCTCGTAGTAGCTCTCGCGCTCGGGCCAGAGGACTTGGGATCCCTCCAGCATGGCTTCCTGATTGGCCTCGAAGTAGGCACATGCTGCCTGCGCTCCTCCCTGTCCTTCGTGCTCATCCCTGTACGAGTAGATCGCGGCCCACTTCTCCCAGAGATCCTCTCGCGTAGCCCACTTCTCGACGGCCTGATACTTCTGCGATAGCCATCCGGGAATTGTCTCACCGGCACCGGGCTCGCCGACGAGTTTCGCAAGCAGCGAGTCGTAGTGAATCAGCGTCCCGACGATGATCACGTTCGTAGTAGCGGTCGTTCCCGCCTTCATGACCGACTTGGTGAACCACGCAAGTTTCGTCTCGCGCAGGTCAGCCGACTGGGCATCGTTCTCGCCCTCGACGTCATCGAGGATGATCAAGCTCGGGCGGTGCTCTCGGTGCTTGCGGCCCCGGACCTTTTGGCCTGCGCCAAGCGCCGTCACGCGGACGCCGTTCCGCGCGACAATCTCGGCCCTACGCCAGCGTTCCGGGGCAGGCCGGGCACCCGGGCGCTCGGTCGCCTCGGGAAAGTCCGCGAGCAGCATCTGGTTGGTCTCGAGTTCGGTCTTCACCGTCGCGAGCAGGTCGCACGCCTGATCGCCAGTGTTCGAGATGAGCACGATGAAGGGCTCGGTCCGAAAGCAGATTGACCAGAGGACATAGGCAAGACTCACGACGGTGCTCTTCGCGTGACCACGCGGGGCCGCGTAGGCGATCCGAGCGTTACGCTCCCGGGTTGCGCTTGCCAAGAGGTCGAACAACTCGATGTGCATCCAGGAGGGCTTGAGACCGAAGTGGGCTGGCAGATAGATGCGCGCAAATGCCTCAGGTGAAGAACGCGTGGCGTCACGGCGAGTTTCTCGGATGCGCTGCTGAAGTTCGCCGGCAAAATCAGGCTTGTGGTGCATTAGCATCGGGCACCTCCTTCCTGCTCGCCTCGGTAACCGGGCTCGAAACGGATACGGCCTGACCGAGCGCACGAATCTTTTCGCTCGCGCTAGATCGGGCAAGATCCGCTTGGATAGGAGCGAGAAGTGCTTTCGCGACATCCTCTCCTTTGACCTCTCGAAGTACTCGCTGCATGGTTTCCAACTCTCCCTGCAGTTCCTCGAGGCTCGGTGGCGCTTCCACTCGATGCGTCAGATCGGCGTGGATCTCCTGCGCGGCGGTGGGGAGGTAGCCGAGGCGCTGCAGGATCTCCCCGAGTTCTCGGATGATAGTCCACGCGCTGCGCTCTGCTTCCACTCGCGTCGCATGGGGGCAGTCACGCTCGCGAGTGATTCGCCGAAGCCGCGCGATGGACTGTCGCGCCTGCGCCATGAGCTCCCCGACGAACTGACCGCCGAGGGCGGGGTCCTGCTCGATGGCGTTGACCTCACGGATCAGGGCGAGATCGCGGGACACCGTGCGGGTCGAGACCTTCAAGTACTCGGCAACCTCTGCCACGCTGTAGCCTTCGGCAGTGAGGTGCTCCGCGCAGGCGCGCCTCGTTTCATGGGAGAGTGCCGTGGCCGAGAGAGCCCCGCTCTGGAGCTCCCGGATCAGAGTGATAGGGGAGGAGTGCTCCTCCCGGATGGATGAGACCTCGGTCGGGGTTTGGCTCGGTTTGGGTCTCTTGCGCGTCATCGTGCCACCTCCTTGGCGATGTAACGCTTCGCAATGGGTCGAGGGACGGCACCTGCACCTGCGAGAGCGATGTAGCGCCGCACGATCACGTCGCAGTAGCGGGGCTCGATCTCAAAGCCAAAGCAGCGCCGTCCGAGACGTGCCGCTGCGATCAGGGTCGTGCCGCTTCCAAGGAAGGGGTCAAACACGATGTCGCCGCGCTTTGAGGAATTGCGGATCGCGCGCTCGGCGAGCTCGAGCGCCTTTTGGGTGGGATGCCGATAGGCGCTGGTGCGATCGCGGTGGATTTCCCAGAGGGTCGAGGCGTTCTTTGGGCCGTACCAGGCGTGCCTTGCGCCGGACTTCCAACCATATAAGCAGAACTCGACCCGCTCGTTGTAATCAGCGAAACTAGGCGCGAATGATTCCTTCGCCCAGACCAGAGTCGACGCCACCTTGAAACCATGGGCGGTAAGCACGTCGTGCATGAGCCCAAAGTTACGGTGGCTGTTCCAGAGATAGAAACCGGCGCCAGGAGTAAGGGCATCCGACAAAGTAGACGTGACCCTCTGGAACCAAGCCGCGTACCGCTCGGGGCTGAGGTCGTCGTTCGTGATCTTGGGTGCGTAGCGCTCGCTCAATCGTCGAGAGGCTTTCGAGTTCTTGGGACCTGGCCGGTTGCGTGGGTCGAATGACACGCCATACGGCGGGTCCGCGTGGCAGAGCTTGGCTTGTAGATCGCCCATCAACTGCTGGAGGTACCCTGGCGCGGTCGCGTCCGCACAGAGCAGCCGATGTTCGCCATGGAGTCCGAGCTCGATCCGTTCTCCTGGTCGCGTGATGGTGGGCCGGCCGGAGGCGAGGTCGGCCTCCACGTCGAAGGCCTCGTCCTCGGCCGCGGAGGACTCGGCGAGGCGCGTCACGAGTTCATCGATCTCAGGGAGTGCGAAGCCCGAAATCTCGATGTCGATGTCAGGAGTTCGTATCAGCTCATCGAGGACGGCAACGAGCTTCTCCTGGTCCCAGTCTCCGCTGACCTTGTTAAGCGCGAGGTTCAGGGCCTTCTCCTTGGCGGGGGAAAGCTTCACGACGACTGCGTCGACGTGGGTCTCGCCGCGGGCCTGTAGGACTTTCAGCCGCTGGTGCCCGGCGACGAGAGTTCCGGTACGCTCGTTGACCACGACCGGCTGGACGAGGCCGAATTCGTCCAGGCTCTTCGCGATGGCCCGATAGCGGCGATCGTCTGGCTTGAGATCGATGCGGGGGTTGTAGCGAGCCGGGTTAATCTTGGAGATCGGGAGGCGTTTCAGCTTCAAGCGAAGGACCCTTCTCGGGTTACGGACGTTCGTAGCGGCATAGTACGAAAGAATCTGTCGGGTCGGTACATCAAGTCACTGCTCTCGCACTGCAGACGCCCGGCAGATGTCACTGCAGAATCGCTGCCGGGCGGCCATTCGGTTCACTCGGAAAAAGGCATGGCACACCACTCGTTTGCAGCAACGCACCGGGAAGAAGCCAGTCTCGATGTACAGCTCAAACTCAGCCCGGAGCTGAACCAAGACGGCGAGGGAGAGAATTCGGAACCAATCGATCCTCTCTGGGTCTCCCTCGAGGTCCCCAGCGTCGAGTTCGAAGCAGCGGTAGAGGCCCGGCTTCTGAAGACTGGCTCGGCCGCGGATGTCGTAGGTGACGCGGTCAGCGCGGCGCGCCTGGGAACCGCGACCCTTTTCGGGCTTCTCGCCCTGGAAGTACGCGATGCGCGAGCGCACTGCGGAGATCGGTGGGAAATTGCCGAGCTCGAGGATCAGCTCATCCCTGAGTCGCTGGTCGGCGATAGCGAGGGTGAGCTCGGCAGCAAGCTCCCATTCCTCCCGGTCCCCTTTGGCCTTGGGAGAAAGTTCGCCCTTCAGAATCCCGGTCAGGGCGTCCCAGTAGAAGAGCACTTGCCGCTTCTGGCGGCGAATCGAGGGCAGCGCCTGCACGAGGATCGCCTTGTGGATCGTTTCGAGACCGGCGTAGAACGGCTCGCGCCAGCCGGGGCCGGGGCTCTTCCAGCGAAAGTCCACCCCAAGGACGGTGGCGATCAGCTCCTGGAATTGCGGAGGGCTCACGTTTCGAACGATCGTAGCAGGCCGAGTCGCGTTTTCAAGGGGGGCACCAATGGCCCCTCAGAGCGCTGGTAAGCAGCCGGACAGATCCGCGGGACCAATGGCCCCGGCGGGCCGTGTGGAATCGTGTACGGGGCCCAATAGCTCAACCTGGCCCAGGCCGGGCAGACCCAGGCGGCAACGGCGAGTCCCCGGGAATCGACTCGCTTGTTCCCGGAAGCAGAGCGAATGTCGGGCCGTGGCTCATCTACTCGAACTCACGTACTCCGGCTGCGCGAACGGCGCTCCTGTGACACTCTCCGGGAAGGGCCAGATCGATGTCGCCAAGAAGGGGCATGGACTCCAGCTCACCCTCGACGTGCCGCCGTGCTCACTGCACTGGGACCATGCTCTCGCAGTGCTCGGGCTCTGCTGCGCGCCCCTCTTCAAGGCTGACGAAGACTCGCCGGTCCTAGCGCAGAGTCAGAGCCACCTCTGGGACGAGAACGGACGCGAGATGGGCAGCTGGGCCGAGTCGGCCGTCGTCAAGAACGTTAGAGGCGGCCTCCGCTGGCGAGTCCAGCTAATCCGCTGCGACGTGCGCCTGGAGGTGAACGAGCGCCTGCGTACGGTTGAGGACCTGCATGTGCGGGCGATGCCTACGGGGGAGGAGTGGACCGCCGTGACGAGCACCTGGTCCTTCACAACCGGCCAGGGGAACCGCTACCGCGGAGTGACGGTGGCGATGATCGATCGCGAGCTCGGCGGGTACGACCTGCTGAGAGCGAGTTCATTCGAGATCACACGCCCCCCGGTTGCGGGTGCTGGCGGCGAGACCGTCACGGTCGAGGTGGTCCTCGCCAGAAATCAGTGACCGACGAGAGAGCGTGGAGGCGTATCTCGATGAGCAGCCATCGCGCTATCGATCGCGGCCTGCCAGCGAGAGAAGCGCGTGCGCTTCGTCACGGCGGCGGCGCTCACGAACACCCTGAGCGAAGCGAAGAACGAGGGCCGGCTCTCGCGCAAGCTCGAGTACTTCGCGCGCTTCGACCTCGTAGTCCTCGACGAGCTCGGCTACGTCCCCTTCGACAAGCTCGGCGCGGACCTGCTCTTTGGTTTCATCACCAAGGTCTACGAGAAGCGCAGCCTCATCGTCACGACCAACCTCGCCTTCGCGCGCTGGAGCGAGGTGTTCCTCGATGCCACTGCCGCGGTGATCGATCTGATCGTGCACCACGTCACGATCGTCAAGACCGACGGCGAGAGCTACCGGCTGAAGGACGCTCGACGATCTTCGAGATCCCCTCGGAAGGCGTCGAGCTGAGCTCTGGAGCGATCTAGCGATCCCTCGCACGTACGAGTTTCGCGTCGGGAGCCCGCCTCCTCGAGACAAGCGCGAGCTCTCGAGAATGCAACTTCGAACCGCGGCCCCCCTCGGGGGCCGACCCCCTCCGGGGGTCTCAGATGTGCTCACGTCCGCACGCGGACGCGAGCCCGATGACGCGCAGCTCCGCTGCGCCATGCGGGGGCTCTGCCCCTGCACCCCCGGTCGATCCCTTCAGCCGCGGGGGTCCATTTTCAGCGTGCCGCAGAGGTCCCTTTTCTGCTTGCCGCCGGCAGGCGCACCGCCGGCTGCCCGATCCTGCTACTTGAGGGGGTGCGCATGACCTATCCATCCCCGCGTGGCCTGCTCGACGTCCTGCGCAATCCCTTCGCGAAGCCAGGGGGCACCGAGGCGTTGAGAAGCATCGACCTTGCGATCGAGAGTGGCCAGGTCTTCGGGCTCCTCGGGCCGAACGGAGCCGGGAAGATGACCCTGACGCGGATCCTTTGCAACCTCGTGATCCCGACACAGGGCCGGGTGCTCATCGACGGCAACGACATCGCACTCGAACCTGGCAAGTGTCGGAAGAGCGTGGGCTTCATCTCGAGCGATGAGCGCTCGTTCTTCTGGCGCCTGACGGGCCTGGAGAACCTGCTGTTCTTTGCACCGCTGTACGAGGTCCCGCGCAAGGAGGCTCGCTTGCGCATCAACTTCTACCTGGATTTCTTCGGGATCGGAGCGCAAGCGAGGCGCCGATTCGGGCTATTGTCCTCCGGCCAGAAGAAGCTGTTCTCAGTCGTGCGCGCGCTGGTGCCCGATCCTCCTATCCTGCTCTTCGACGAGCCCACGAACTCGCTCGACCCGGGCACCTCGGCACGGCTGATGGATCATGTTCGCGAGGAGTTGAGCCGACGACGAGGGAAGACCGTCCTGTGGGCAACACACCGCCTGGAAGAGGCGCGTGAGATGTGCGACACGCTGATGGTCGTCGATCACGGTACCTGTCGGTTCTCCGGCTCTGTCGCCGACTTCGCGGCCCTGGGCGCTGGTCTCGATGGCGCCCGCTCACTGATGGAGGTGTTCCGGAGCTTGGAGGGCAGGATGCAGAGGAGGCGTCGAGCTGAATGGGCCTGGGCAAGGGACTGGGAAGGCAATTCTCCCTGGCATGCCCGTTCGTGCGCCGGGACGTTCTCTTCGAGACCAGCTACAAGCTCCAGAGCCTGGTCAACTTGCTCGGCGTCTTCATGCAGATCCTGATTTTCTACTATCTCTCCAAGATTGTGGGCGAGAATGGTTCCACGGAAGTGGAGTCTTGGGGAGGCAGCTATTTCTCGTTCGTTCTTGTCGGCATCGTCTTCCACAACGTCTTCGACGCGAGCCTCCTGACCCTGTTCACCAACGCGCTGCGCCAACAGCTCACGGTCGGGGGCTTCGAGGCCATGTGCGCAGCACCGCTTCAGCCCTCCGAGCTCATGGCGCATTCGCTCCTGTGGCCAGTGGCGGGTTCCCTGATCAAGGCCGTGTTCTACCTCCTACTCGGCGCGTTCGTACTCGGCGCGGATCTGAGCCTGACGCCCCAGCCCGCACTGTTCCTGAGCCTAATCCTTTGCATCGTGGTCTTCGGGAGCCTGGGGATGATCGCTGGCGGCCTGCTCCTGTACTTCAAGCGCGGTGACCCGATTACCTGGTTGCTCTCCACCCTGCTGGCGTTGGTTGGTGGTGTCTACTTCCCGGCCCAGGTCCTTCCCTGGTGGCTCAAGGTCCTTTCCAAGGCCCCGCCCATGCCGTATGCGTTGGATGCGCTACGAATCTGTCTGATCCCGGAGGCCGATCCAGCCCGCCTGGGCTTCGACCAGCTGGTTCTGCTCGGCTTCGCCCTCCTACTTGCTCCTCTCGCCTGGTTCGTCACCACGAAGCTGTTCGAAGTCTCGCGTCGCATGGGCGGCCTGGGCCAGCACTGAGCTGGAGGCTGGGTAGTCAAGTCCCCGATACTGGGTCCGGTCTGTTCGGCTCTGAGAGTCGAGAGATCGGGGGGCGGTGCGGCTCTCTGCGACGGTGCGTCAAGCTGGTATGGGCGGGTTGGCTACCGCAGGATGCTTCGTCCCTCGGCACGCCTTCAGTCTGAGATCGTATGCGGTCGTGCCGCGGACATGGCGTGGCCGAGGACCTTCCCCGGCCCCAGATCCCACGGATCCCCGCAGGTTCTCTTGTTCGTTATCAGGCGACGTCGGGATGGAGCGCGGCTCACAGGGAGCCGATCAGCTCGCGTGCCACGGCCGTCTCGGCCAGGTCGGTGAGCTTGCGCGCGGGGGCGGGCACAGGACCACTGCGGGACGGGTGAGATAGCGGGCGAGCTGCTCGCGCCCGCCGAGATCGTCGGCCTCGAGCGCGACCTTGGCGTGGAGCGAGCGGCCATCGAGGGCGGCAGGCTAGCAGCTGTCCGCGAGCGGGCCGCGGCCCTGGACGAAGGCCGCGTGCAACTCGGCAAGGGACGCTCGTCGGTCGGCGTCGATGTCCTCCGCGTGGCGTCGCAGCCGCCGGCAGAGAATGATGAGGCGATAGAGGAGGAGAATGACCCTCCTCGGCGTGAGAGGGCCGGCACCCGCTGTCTACGGCTTGCGACTAGATCGAACCACGGGTATTCTGTCAGGCCAAGGATGCGGCCGCGGAGGTTCGCATGCTCCGGCAGCTTTTGGGAGCGAAGCAATGTCCGACAAGGATCGCGACGACGACACGACTTACAGGGTTGTTGTCAATCACGAGGAGCAGTACTCGATCTGGCCGGCGGACCGGGAGAAGCCGTTGGGCTGGAAGGATGAGGGTAAGCAAGGCACGAGAGCCGATTGCCTTGCGCACATCAAGGAAGTGTGGACCGACATGAGGCCGCTCAGCCTTCGCCGGCAAATGGCGGCGCGCGAAGCGCGACCAGCCGAAGCGGCAGCACCCAGACCACCGGAAGAGCCGATCGTCGGTCCCACGCGTGATGCGCTGGTCAATCGATTGTGCGCAGGCCGGCATCCGGTGAAGATCGTGTTGCGTCCGGAGTCGACCATACGTGGCCTTAAGGAGTGTCTCGATCGCAAGTATGTGCACGTCCAGTTCACGGATACGCGCGGCGGAACGGAGCTCGGCGTGCGGCTCGATTCCCAGACCTCCGACTGGGGGAGCGCCGACTTCGACGCGGGGACCGGGCAGCTGCATCTCGAGGGGAACCTGGTCCTGAACTTCATCCCGGTGCGCTGTGTGGCTGACATAAGTGTCGAGTCATTTGCTGGGGAGGGTTGCCTGCAGCCGCAGCCTGGCGCAGTTGAGATCGGGCGCATGAGTACTACACAATGACGTTCGAGAGTCGTGGGTAGATCCGCGACAACACCTTCACCGGCGCTGCCGTGATTGCGGCAAGTCCGGCATGTTAATAGCGCCTTGTAACGCTTATGCTTGGTGGTCCTGCCTCGGGCTGACATGGTAGCCGGTGATCCAGTCCACAACCGTCCTCTGCAACACCTCCTGCGACCACAAGAGAGTGAACACGTGATCGCAGTTGGAAATCACGTGTAATGACGCCGAGGTGGCCCGGACGAGCTTCTCGTGCTGGATTCGAAACGCCTCATGCGATGGACTTCCATCCGCGTAAACGAAGAGAAGACGTTTCTGCTTGGCAATGGCCTCGCCGATCAACGACGTTCGCGGTTGCGTGCGCGACTGGCGCATTGCCGCGCCGTGAAAAAGAATGGAGCGCGCAGTCTCCAGGAGGCGCTGCCAGTCGCTTCTCCCAGTCAACAAACGCCACCAGCTCCCCGGCGACGAGATGCGACGCCAATAATAACGTGCTTGCGTTCGATCACGTGCCATCGCCGCGATCTCGTGCGATTCCGGACCATCGAGGAACAGTCCATTGATCAGCGCCGCTCCGGTCACCCGCTCATCCCGGCAAGTCATGTACAAGGCTGCCTCTGCGCCGGAGCAAAGGCCTGCAACAGTGAAGGATCGATAGCCGCGTTGAACCAGGGTGTCCAGTGCACTGCCGCACTCTTCGACAACGCGACTCGCCAGACTGGCGGCGGTGGGAGTGCGAGTTCGGCTATCGCCAATTCCAGAAAAGTCAAAACGCAGCGAGGCGACACCTTGAGCTGCGAGCCGGCGAGCCAATCTAACATGGAGCCGATTGGGTCCAACGCGGTGCAATAGCCCGGCATTGAGCAGCACGACGCAGTGCTCACTGGCGACTCCCCCCCCGGTCAATATGCCCACGAGAGAGCGCTCAGGTCCAAAAACGATCACTCGCTCTCGAATTTCAATGATCCACCCCGCCGAGCCAGTGACCGATAGTCAGCAGCGCCTTGGTCGGTACGATCGGATGATCAAGATCCGACTGTTGCTTTAACCAAACCGGAGGCGAGATGATTTGCGAGTAATCGATGCGATTGTCCGCAGTGCGCCAGCGATCGCTCAGATCCTTGAGACGGCCCTCTGGGGTGGTCTCGAGCATGAGCAGTCGCCAGGGGAGAGGCGAGGAAATGGACATGAGATCAATGTCGGTGATCGAACGTGTCAGCTCGTCGCTCATGGAAAAACCCAGGATCTCCTGATATGAATGGCGCGAGCTGTGGGTCTGCTGGGCGACCGTCGTTTGCAGCCATTGACGGTGACTTGTGACCAGCTCCTCGCAATGTGCTTTGCCGCTTACCACCGGATCCCACAAGACCAGCCCGTCGGCGATCTGTTCCTTGGCCGCAAGCAAAGCGGCGATTGTGCCGCCGAGACGGAGGCCGATGAGATGAATCTCCTCGAGGGCAGCTATGCTACGCAACTCGCCAACCGCTGTGCGCAGGTCGTCGAGCCAAGCGACGAGTGTGCCGTCGGTGCTTTCTCCGGCCGAGTCTCCGCAGCCCGTGTAGTCGAAGCGCAGCACGTGATGGCCACGGTGGGCCAGATCCTGCGCGAGAACGACGTAGCTTCGATGGGCTCGCATGTACTCCTGTCCCATCGGGTAGCACAAGACGACACCCTTGTCCCGTTCAAGCGTACGAACCGGCGGGTGATACACGCCATAGAGCAGGCGCGCATCAGAACCGAAATAGAAGGGGTCCACTGGAAAGGGGAAACGATAGCTGGCATCGAGGCCGCGGGCGTCGTGCCAGTTGGTTCGGAGCATACCGCTCGCTTGGTCGCCGAGTCAAGGGGCCGCGCGCTCGCTCGCGAGAGAGGGAGGCAAGGAGCACTTCTTCCTTCTGGGGGGTCTGGACGGGCAGTGGCCAGGAGCGCCGCCGCCGAACCGGTTGCGACGCAGGCTCGAGACTGCGTCGCCTCGAGACATCGTCCACTGCGTGCGCGCGCGGTTCCGGCGACTTCCGGATCAAGCGTGCCTGGACGGATGGCCCCAAGGCCCTCCCTGTGCTACAATGAGCCCAAGCTGACCCCGCCAATGCCGCCAGCTGCTTGCCCGCGAACTTCCTGAGGTAGCAGTCCATCATGCCGCCAGCGATGCCGCGCGACCTCTGTCAGGTATTGCGCGCCCGGGCTCGGCATCAGCCCGAACAGATCGCGTATACATTTCTGCGGGACGGCGAGTCCGAAGAGCGGAGCATCACGCATGCACAGCTGGATGTGCGCGCTCGAGCCATTGCGGCAGTGCTGAGATCGCGGTGCCAGTCAGGCGACCGCGCGATACTGCTCTACCCCTCAGGGCTCGATTTCATCGAGGGCCTATTCGGCTGTCTCTACGCAGGCGTCATCGCGGTGGCAGTTCCGGCGCAGGGCAGCCGGCAGCTCGTGGGCTTGCGTGCCGTGGTTGCCGACTGCGATGCCAAGTTGATTCTGACCACCTCCTATGCGCCCGGCCATGAGGCGGCGGGCGGCGTCGCGGCATTGCTGGAGACGGACACGATCGCCGATCTCGCCCCTAGCGATGCGCAGGCTGATGAGGGGAGCGAGCCGATTGCGATCCTCCAGTATACATCGGGAACCACGCAGAGTCGCCGCGGCGTGATGGTCACGCACGAAAACATATTGGCCAACCAGTGGGCCATTCAGCAGCGATTCGGCCATGGGCCGCACACAGTCGTCGTGAGCTGGCTGCCCTTTTACCATGACATGGGCCTCACGGGCAATGTATTTCAGCCGCTGTTCGTCGGAGCGCGAAGTATCTTTTTCTCACCCAATCAATTCCTGGATCGCCCGATTCGATGGTTGGCTGCGATATCGAGATACCGCGGGACCACCAGTGGCGGACCCAACTTTGCATACGACCTGTGTGCTCGCCGAGCCGGAATGGATGAGGGCCACTCGCTAGACCTTTCTTGTTGGCGCGTTGCCTTCAATGGCGCCGAGCCGATCCGCCGGGAGACCTTGGACCGATTTAGGACGACCTTTGCCGGGGCTGGATTCCAGGCGAGCTCGTTCTTGCCATGCTACGGACTCGCCGAGGCGACGCTCATGGTGAGCAGCGGTGTCGCGGGCGACGGAGCAAGGACTCTGCTGGTGAGCGCCAAGCAGCTCGCCCACGGATCCATCGTAAGTCCCACAGCCGACGAGCGTACGGCATCCCTAGTCTCTTGCGGCGCTCCGTTTCAAAGCCGCGTAGCGATCGTTGACGCTCATCGCCGCAAGCTGGCAGAGGGGCAGGTGGGTGAGGTGTGGGTGGCGGGGCCCAGCGTAGCCCGTGGGTACTTCAACCGGCGCGAGGACACAGAGCAGACCTTTCGGGCTCAGCTGGTCAGCGAGGAGACGCACTTCTTGCGAACCGGCGATCTCGGCTTTCTGCTGCATGATGAGCTCTACCTCACGGGCAGACTCAAGGATTTGATCATCGTCCGCGGCGTCAATCACTTGCCGCAGGACATTGAGGAGACAGTGCGGGCGAGTCATCCGAGCACGGAAGCTCGAGGATCGGCGGCATTCTCGGTGGATGTCGGCTCGAGCGAGGCGCTGGTAGTGGTCCAAGAGGTGGATCGTGAGCTCGCTGGGACGCTGGGCGAGGTGACAGACAACATCCGGCGCCGCGTCTCTCGAGTTCACGAGCTGGGCGTGCACGACGTGGTCCTGGTTGCACCGGCAGCGATCCCCAGAACCTCGAGCGGCAAAGTGCAGCGCCAGCGTTGTCGCGAGCTTTATCTTGACGGTAAGCTGGTCCGCCTCGACGTTCGGCGGCGCTCGCACGAACGCGCGGAGCGCGACGTTGGACTGGCACGTGCGGTTCCATCTTCGAGCGCGCTCGAGCAAGAGTTGCTGGCGATGGTCGCGCAGCTTTTGAAGGTACCGGGATCGAGCCTGGGCACCCAGCGGCCGACGGCTGAAGTCGGAATCGACTCACTCACGAGCCTGGAGCTGCGACACGCAATCGAGCGCCGCTGGCGGGTTCAGCTGCCGCTCCGACTCATGGCGCGGGGGCCAACAATCGCCGAGCTCGCCCAGGCCGTGAGCAGCGGGGATTGCGTAGCCGCCTCAGGCGTGGACGAGGATCTGGACCGATCCGTCGCCTCGGACCTCGCGACCCCACTATCGGAAGGCCAGCGCACTCTGTGGATACAGTGTCAGGCCTCGCCGCAGCCAGGACTATATCATCTGACCCGAGCCATCCGTATTCGGGGTGACTTGGACGTGAATGCCTTGCAGCGTGCCTTTCAAGAGCTGCTGGACCGCCACCCACTCATGACGGCTCACGTGGTGCCTGGAGACGAGCCGCTGCTGCGGAGCGCGCCGATGGCCGTTTCGGTTGGGCACGTGCCTGCGTCGGGAACGTCCGTCGACGAGATCACCGTGTTCCTGGAACGGTTCGCCAGGGAGCCTCTCGACCTTACGCGAGGGCCGGCCGTGCGTGCGAGCGTGCTTGCCCTCGACGGCAGCGAGTTCGTGCTCGCGATCACGGTTCACCACCTGATCTTCGACCTGTGGTCCCTCGGCATTGTGCTTCCAGAGCTGTGGAGGCGCTATCGCGCAGCGTTGCTGGGCCATCCGGACTTGCTTCGAAAGCCTTGTGCCGCATTCTCGGACCACGTTCGAGCCGAACGACTCGCCCTCCAGGGCGAAGGGCTCGAGCGGCTCCGCAGCTTCTGGTCGGAAGCGCTCCGCGATTGTTCCGACGAGCTCCGGCTCCCGATCGATCGACCGCGACCAGCAATGCCCCAGCACCGAGGTGCTCGCGAGGCATTCGTGGTCTCAGCGGCATTGAAGAGTGCGTTGGGCAGGCTTGCCGAGCGCCATCGGGTAACTCTCCACACGATATTGCTTGCAGCCTACGAGATACTGCTGCACCGCTACTCCGAGCAACCGGCATTCATGGTCGGCATCGTGAGCTCGGGTCGAGGCGTGCGTTTTGTCGACGTAGTCGGCTATTTCGTAAATGTGCTGCCTGTGCCAGTGAACCTGACTGACGACCCCCGAGTCAGTGCCTTCCTCGAGCGCACGCAAGAGTGTGTCGTACGCGCCATCGAGCACGAGGCATTGCCGCTCTCGCGCATCATCGAGGAACTCTCCTTGCGGCGCCCTGCGGGAGGGCCCGCGGCGCTGCAGGCCGTGCTCGTGTACCAAGAGGCTTCGCGATCTGCGGACCTGGACCTCAATCGACTGGCCCTGAACGTCTCGGGGTCGCTCGGAGTCATCGACGATCTGGCGCTCGAGGTGGTGACCGTTGAGGAGCGCTTTTCGGTGTTCGATCTGGCCCTCATTGCGGGCGAGGTGGACGGCGGCATCGCCGGCCGACTCGAATACGACGCTGATTTGCTGACCCCGAGAACGGTCGAGAATCTCATCGCCAGCTTCTTGCGGCTGCTGGAATCCCTGGCGGCTGGCATCGACCGACGCGTTTCTGAGCTGCCGGTCAACGGCCCGGCCGAAGAGCGACTGCTCCTCGAGGAATGGAATGCGACCAGCCGGTCGCTGCCCAACGAGCCGCTCTTGCACGCGCTCATTCGCCGACCGGTGGAAGTATCCCCGAACGCCGTGGCGGTCGTTTGGCGTGATCACCATCTGACCTATGAAGCATTGAATGAACGCGGCAATCAGCTAGCCGATCTTCTGCGCTCGTCGGGTGTCGGCCCCGAGGTCAGAGTTGGACTGTGCGTGCGGCCGTTCTTGACCATGGCGATCGGGATACTCGGGGTCCTGAAGGCAGGTGGTGCCTATGTGCCGCTCGACCCGGGCTACCCACCGGAGCGGCTGAACCGGATGCTGCGCAGCGTGAGCCTCGTGGTGACAGACCAGCCGCTGCCCGTCGAGCCCCCAGGCGTTGGCGTGGTCATGCTGGATGAGGAGTGCGACCTCATCTCCCAACGGCGGAGGGAGGATCTGCCGGCAACCGCGGCTGCCGCGAACCTGGCTTGCCTGCTGTACACATCAGGATCGACCGGCCAGCCCAAGGGTGTGATGCTCACCCACGAGGGGCTTGCCAACCATTGTCTCGCCGCGGCACAGCACTATGAGCTGACGCCAGCGGATGTCGTCGCCCAGGTCTCGTCGATCAGCTTCGACAACTCCATCGAGGAGCTCTTCGCAACGTGGTTGCGCGGCGGACGGGTGGTGCTGCGCGAGCACGCCGTGCCGGCCTCCGCAAGCGAGTTCCTGAGCCTGATTCGCCGCGAACAGTTGACCGTGCTGGACCTCCCGACGTCGTATTGGCGGGAGATCGTCGTCGGACTGGCTGGCGGCGGCGAGACGGTGCCGCCCAGCGTTCGGCTCACCAAGGTCGGCGGCGATCGCTTGAGCAGCGAGGCGCTGCGTTCCTGGCGCACGCGCACAGACGCGCACCAGCGATTCGTGAACGGGTACGGTCCGACGGAGGTGTCGGTCGGGGTCACATTCCACGAGCTGCCGCCGGGGATGAGCGACCTGCCGGAGAACATCCCCATCGGCCGGCCACACAACAACCGCAAGCTGTACGTGCTCGACGCGCGGCTCGGGCTGGCTCCGCTCGGTGCCATCGGCGAGGTGTTCGTGGGGGGCATCGGCGTGGCCCGCGGCTACCTTGATGATCAGGCATTGACTTCGGAGCGGTTCCTTCCGGACCCTCACTGTGGCGAGCCAGGGCTGCGAATGTACCGCACCGGCGACCGCGCACGCTTGCTGCACGACGGCAGCGTTGAGTTCCACGGCCGGCTGGATCACCAGCTCAAGATCGGCGGCTACCGCATCGAGCCAGCGGAGGTCGAGGCGGTGTTCGAGCGGCATCCGGGTGTCGTGGAGTGTGCGGCCTTCGGGGTGCCAGGGTCTAATCGAGAGACGAGGCTCAAACTCCTGGCGGTGATCTCGCCGGGTGCACCCATCACGGCGAGTGAGCTACGGGCTTTTGGCAGACGCAGCCTGCCTCCCTACATGTTGCCGGCCATCACCCTGCTAGAGCGACCTCTGCCCCGCACCGCGACCGGCAAGATCAGCTACGGCGCCCTGGAATCGATCGACACGCAGGAATCGAGGGATGTGCCTGCACGAGTGGCGCCGAGCGATGCGCTCGAGCAAAGCATCTCGGGCGTGTGGAGCGAAGTCTTGCAGGTCCGTGAGCCAGCCATCGACGAGAGCTTCTTCGATTTGGGCGGATCGTCGCTCTTGCTGCTGAGGGCGCACGCTCGCCTGCAGGCCGCGCTCGGTCGCGAGCTGTCAATGGTCCACCTGTTCGAGTTTCCAACCATTCGCACGCTCGCGCAATTCCTGCGCGATGGCGCGCGCGGCGCCCGCTCAAGCGCACAACCAGTCGAGGCACGAAGCCCGACCATGACAACCCCGCAACATCGCAGCTGGCGGAAGCGGGCTCAGGAGAATCCATGAGTGCTAGCGACGATCGTCCTCCGGGAATGGACATCGCAGTGATCGGCATGGCCGGGCGATTCTCGGGCGCCGCCAACGTCCAGCAATTCTGGGCCAATCTGGTGAAGGGACGCGAGTGCATTACCTTCGTCGACGATGCCCGGCTCCCCGGGGCGTCTGCGCGCGCTGTCGACTCGGCCTACGTGCCGGCATGGGCCGGGCTCGAGGGTGCCGATACGTTCGACGCGAGCTTCTTCGGATATGCGCCTCGCGAAGCCGAGTTGCTGGACCCGCAGCATCGCGTGTTTCTCGAGTGCGCATGGACGGCGCTGGAGGACGCAGGCCATGACCCCGAGCGGTTTTCGGGTTCCATAGGTGTGTACGCGTCTGCCGGTATCAATGTGTATTTGCTCGAGAACCTCCTCCCGAATGACAGCTTGGTGCGGCGAGAAGGTAATTTTGCGCTGCTGATCGCCAGTGACAAAGACACGCTTAGCACACGTGTCGGCTACAAGCTGAACCTGTCGGGACCGTGCATGAACATCCAGACGACCTGCTCCTCTTCGCTGGTCGGGGTGCACTGCGCCGTGCTTGCACTTCTTGACTATGAGTGTGACATCGCTCTGGTCGGCGGCGTTGCCGTCAAGAAGCCCGTGCCGCGCGGCTACCGCTACTCGCCAGGGGGTATCGTCTCCCCTGACGGACATTGTCGTCCCTTCGATGCGAGGGCACAGGGCACTGTGGTTGGCGATGGGGTTGGAGTCGTGGTACTGCGGCGCCTGTCCGATGCATTGGCGGATCGCGACCACGTGCGCGCCGTGATCAAAGGCTCGGCGGTGAACAACGACGGCGCCGACAAGATGAGCTACACGGCTCCGGGGCTCAAAGGACAGAGCGCCGTGATCAAGCGCGCCTTGGCAATCGCGAATCTCGACCCGGCCAGCGTCGGCTATGTCGAAGGGCACGGCACCGGGACCCTGCTCGGAGATCCGATCGAGGTTGCGGCGTTGAATCACGCCTACGGGAATCAGCGCGGACGAGCATCGTGCGCACTCGGCTCGGTAAAGGGGAACATTGGACATCTCGACACGGCGGCGGGCATTGTCGGCCTGATCAAGACGGTCTCGATCCTGCAGCACGGGAAGATCCCGCCCACCGTGCACTTCGAGCGTCCCAATCCCGAAATCGATTTCGAAGGGGGCCCGTTCTTCGTCAATCCGAAGGTGCTCGATTGGCCTGCGAGTGAGACTCCGCGGCGGGCTGGAGTCAGCTCGTTCGGTATCGGCGGTACCAACGCGCACGTGATTCTCGAGGAGGCGCCAGTAGCGGAGGCCGGGAGTCCGTCGCGACCCGTGCAGCTCGTGTCGCTGGCGGCGCGGTCGGCTTCGGCGCTCGATGCGATGACTCGCCAGTTGAGCCTGCACCTGGGCGAGGGTGAGGTCAGCCTGCCTGACGTGTGCTACACCCAGCACGTCGGTCGCCGGGGCTTTGCCTTCCGGCGCATCGCAGTGGCTCGGAGCAGCAGCGAAGCTGGGAAGCGGCTCGAGTCCCTAGAGCCTGGCGCCGTGTTCACGGGCACGGTAGGCAAACGAGCCCCTGGGATTGCCTTTGTCTTTCCTGGACAGGGTTCCCAGGCGAAGGGAATCGCGGCGGGCATCTACCAGCACGAGCCGGTGTTCCGCCGCCACTTCGACGAGTGCTGCTCGATCGCCAATCCGCTCCTGGGCCTCGATCTGAAGAATGCTCTCTATCCCGCCGCTGGCGAAGAGTCTAGGGCGCCCTCTCTGGACGAGACATACGTGGCGCAGCCTGCATTGTTCGTCCTGGAGTATTCGCTCGCGCGGCTCTGGATGGAATGGGGGGTCAAGCCGCAAGCATTGCTCGGGCTGAGCATCGGCGAGTATGTCGCTGCTTGCATCGCCGACGTCTTCTCGCCAGAGGACGCCCTGCGCCTGCTGGTCGCCCGCGGGCGTCTCATGCAGGACTTGCCGCGAGGAGCCATGTTGAGCGTCGGGCTGCCGGAAGCGAAGGTTACGGCGTTGCTCGGCGACGGCCTCGAGCTGGCCGTCGTCAGCACCGCGGAATCAAGCGTCGTGTCCGGCCCGCATGAGCGGATTGCCGAGCTCGAGGCCCGCCTTCTCCAGCAGCGAGTCGCGCACCTGCGGCTGCAAACCTCGCATGCCTTTCACTCGTTCATGATGGAGCCGATCCTCCATGAATTCACTCGTCTGGTAGAGTCGATACCGCGGCAGCCGCCGCGCATCCGATTCCTCTCGAATGTCACTGGTAGCTGGATCACGGATCAGGAAGCGACCGATCCCGGCTACTGGGCCCGGCAGCTGCGGCAGACGGTTCGATTTCACGACTGCGTGACTCTTCTGGCGCAAGACCAGACGCGCATCGTCCTGGAGGTGGGACCCGCGAGCTTGCAGCTGGGAACCATTGGCCGCTCAGAGGGTAGTCGCGATCGCTGCTTGGCGTCGCTGCCGCGCTCCATTGATCCGACATCGCAGTGCGAGCATCTTCTGGCGACTCTGGGACGACTGTGGGTTGCCGGAGTGGTGATCGATTGGGAGGCGTATCACCGCAACGAGCAGCGGCGTCGCGTGTCACTGCCTACCTACTCGTTCGAGCGGGAGCGCTACTGGGTGAAGCCCCGCAAGGAGGCCATTGGGACAACGTCGGAGGCGCTTGCCAAGTCAGCGGAAGTGGACGACTGGTTGTACGTGCCGCGCTGGCGCCGCGCCCTGCCGGACGAGAACTTGCCTGCGGGGGAGCCGAGTGAGCGATGGCTCTTCATGTTGGATGAACGGGGAGTCGGCGCGGCGCTTGCATCCGAGCTTCGGGTCCGCGGTACTCGCGTCGCGACGATCGCGAAGCGGCGGTCCGCAGATCACGCGGAGACCGAGTACGGTGTGGACGGTGTAGGCGATCGGCTGGGACTGTTGCGCACGTTAGAGGTGCTCAAATCCGGTCAGGCGCTGCCAGATCGGATCGTATACCTGTGGGCTCTCGACGAGGGCGCTGCCGAGGATGAAGCGGCCCTGGTCGAAGCGTTGCGTAACGGCCTCTGCGGCATGGCGCTCTTGATCCAGGCTCTCGCTGAGATCAAGCACCTGCGCCCCATGGAGCTCTGCTTGGTGGCGGGACCGATCCACGACGTGGTAGGAACCGAGCAGTTGCGGGCAGCGCGCGCGACCACACTCGCCGGGCTGAAGGTGCTCACAAGAGAATACCCTCACATCACGTGTCGATGCATCGACATCGTCCCGCCACAGCCTGGCGATCAGAGCCTGATGAAGCTCTTGCTGGAGGAGCTTCTGAGACACGATGCGGAGCCGATCACGGCTTTGCGTGGGCGCAATCGGTGGACGCCTTCGTTCGAGCGTCCGAGGACAGCCCGCGTGCTCGCGCATGGTGCCCTGCGAGTGGGAGGCACGTACCTGATCACCGGCGGCCTGGGCCGGGCGGGCAGGCTGCTGGCCAACCAGCTGGCGCGCGCCGCCCGGGCCAAGATTGTGTTGGTCGATCGGCCTGAACGGGCCCTTGGAGCTGGTCTTCAAAGTGCAGCGGCGATACCTCCGGAGATCGCCGTGCCGATCGAGGCCCTCGGTGGCCAAGTATTCGTTGCGGGTGCGGATGTGACCGATGCCGCCGAGTTCCAGGGTGTCGTGAGCGAGGTGAGGGATCGCGTGGGCCCGATCCACGGCGTGATCCACTCTGTCAGCTGCGACGAGCCGTTGTTGGCGATGTCGGAGCTCGACGTGGGGGCCTGCGTGCCATCGGTCGTGGCTCGGTGGCGAGGGTTGATTGCCCTGCGGGATGCCTTCGACGGCACGGAGCTGGACTTTTGCATACTGATGTCGTCGCTCGCGTCGGTACTGGGCGGCCTCGGACACGCCACTTACACAGCCTCCCACTTGCTGATGGATGCTTTTGCTCACGCAACGGCGCACGCCAGTGCCATGCGATGGATGTCCGTGAACTGGGAGACCTGGAAGCTCGGCCAGGAGCAGCACGCTTTTGCGGGGCTCGGCAACGAGCGGGATGCACTGGCGCTAAACGCCGGTGAGATGGGCGAAGCGTTCATGAGCGTTCTGGCCATGCGAGGCGAACCGCAAGTCGCCGTGTCGACTGCAAACCTGGAGTCGCGGATGACCAAATGGCTGCGTCATGCAACCCCTTCGCGCGACGGCAGTGCCGAGGAGTCCGGGCAGCTTCACCCACGGCCGGCATCGGCCGGCCACTACGAGCCGCCGCGATCCGAGCTGGAGAGAAGACTCGTAGATGTGTGGCAGGCGTTGCTCGGAATCGACCATGTGGGGGTACTCGACTCGTTCCTTCAGCTCGGCGGCGACTCCTTGCGCGCCACGCAGCTGATCTCGCAAGTGCGGCAGCTGTTCCAGGTGGATGTGCCCCTGCGTGGATTCCTGGAGAAGCCGACGGTAGAGAATCTGGCGGGGCTGGTCATGGCCGCACAGCTACACTCTGGTGACACATCCCAGGTTGAGACTCTGCTGAATCAGGTCGAGAAGTTGGGCCATGAGGACGCGGAAGCACTCCTCGACCGACGAGCGGAGATCGGCACCGGACCCGGCGGGGTTGACCACCGGATAGTCCGGGTCACGAATGACGGACCGGATCGTTTCCAGCCGTCCACGGCCCCCGCCTCCGGTATCGAGAGGCCGATGAAGTTCAGCGTGTTCTTCTTCTCCGGCGATGGGTCGAGCGTCTCACCCGACAAGTACCGGCTGCTGCTCGATGCGGCGCGGCTTGCGGATCAGCGGGACTTTACTGCCATTTGGACGCCCGAGCGACACTTCAACGAGTTTGGCGGCCTTTATCCCAACCCGGCGGTGCTAGGCGCTGCGCTAGCAATGTCCACGCGTCGGCTGCAGATCCGCGCCGGAAGCGTGGTCCTTCCGTTGAACGATCCTCTGCGAGTCGTGGAGCAGTGGGCAGTGGTCGACAATCTCAGCGGCGGCCGCGTGGCAGTCTCGTTTGCGTCCGGTTGGCATCCCGACGACTTCGTGCTCGCGCCCGGCGCCTTTTCCGATCGACGACAGAAGACGATCGAGGGCATCGCCATGGTGCAGAGGCTTTGGGCAGGCGAGCAGGTCGAGCTTGTTGGTGGTAAGGGTACGCCGGTGAATGTTCGCGCTTATCCGCGGCCCCTCCAGGCGAAGCTCCCCATATGGCTGACGGCATCCGGGAATCCGCAGACCTGGATTACGGCCGGAACTCTCGGCCTGAACGTTCTTACTGGGTTGATGGAGCAGAGCGTCAAGGAGGTCGAACAACGGATTGGCCTCTATCGCGAAGCGCTCCGCAAGAACGGCCATGACGCCGACTCGCATGAGGTGACGTTGATGATGCATACGTTCGTGTCCGGCGATCAGCAAGCGGCCAGCAGCGTCGTGCGTCCTCACCTGACGCGTTATCTCAAGACACATCTGGGTCTCTACGAGCGTCTTGCCGAAGCGCAAGACATGAAGATCGACCCGTCCAAGCTGACCGAGGACGACAAGGACGCGTTGGTAGCATTCGGCGTCGAACGCTACATCGGTACCAGCTCGTTGATTGGCTCCATGGCCTCCTGTCAGAAGACGATCGACCGGATGAAGGCGATTGGCGTCACGGAGATCGCGTGCCTAGTCGATTTCGGAGTCAAGCTCGAGTTGGTTCTCGAGAGCTTGCAGCGCGTGGCGGACCTGAGTGACGCCCGGTCACGCGCCGTCGCCGCCTCCGGCTGACGGCGCATGCGGAGTGAGCCCGGATCCCATGGCGGCCTTCTCCTGGTCGATCAGGGCGGCGATCTCGCGCAGGCGAAAGGCGAACATCACGCGCAGTTGCAGCTCGATGCCAAGCACGTCGCGCGCGCGTGCGATCGATTGGGTCGCCAGGAGAGAGTCGCCGCCGAGCTCGAAGAAATGGCTTGCAGCGGAGATGTTGCCTACGTTCAGGAGTTGCGACCAGATGGCTGCCAGTGCAAACTCGGTTGGCGTGGAAGGCGCAACGATGGCCGGTTGATCTGGGCCGTGCGTGGCCGGGCTTGCGAGTGAGGTCCGATCAATCTTGCCCGTGGGCGTCGTGGGCAACGAAGACATGAAGACGAACCAGGTCGGGACCATCGAGGATGGCAGCTTTGGCATCAAGAACGCACGGAGCTCATCTGCCGACGAGCCAACCGCATCGGCCATCACGTAGGCTGCGAGGTAGGGAGGCTGCGCATCCGAGAACAGCTTGACCGCGGCCTGTTGCACGTGGGGATGACTGCTGATTGCAGCTTCGATCTCGCCGAGCTCGATGCGATGACCATTGAGCTTGATCTGATGATCGTACCGCCCGGCGAAGCGGAAGACGCCGTCATGGCTGCGACGCGCAAGGTCCCCCGTCCGAAAGAGCCTCTGGCCGACGTCGGTAGCCAATGGATCGGGCCGGAACGCTGCAGCCGTGAGGTCCGGTCGATTGAAATAGCCACGCGCAAGGGCCACACCACCGATGCACATCTCGCCCATCAAGCCATCGGGTACCAGATCAGCACCCTGCATGATCGCCATCTTGACGTTCGGCAGGGCGTGACCGATCGGAACATCCCGGCCCGCATGTGCGCCCTGAATCGACCAGCAGGTCACATTGATGCTCGTCTCCGTGGGGCCGTAGAGGTTGTGGATGGTTGCCGGGGCTCTGGTCTGGCAGTGCGCGACCAGGTCTGCTGTGAGGACCTCGCCCGCACAGTACACGTGGCGAAGGGTCGGCCACACGTCTGCGGTCATCGACAGCAAGGCGCGCAATGTCGTCGGTACGAACTCCGCGACGGTGATAGCTTCGTCAGTGATCGCGTGCGAGATCACTTCCGGGGAGCGCTGCGCTCCGTGCTTGGCCAGGACCAAGGTCGCGCCGCAGCAGAGAGGAAGGAGCATCTCCCAGACCGAGATATCGAAGGTGTAGGGCGATAACTGCAGAAAGCGGTCGCTGGTGCGAAAGCCGAATGATCCGCTCATCCATTCCAGCTGGTTGGTCACCGAGCCGCGCCGGACCATGACGCCCTTTGGGCGACCGGTGGACCCGGACGTGAAGAGTACGTAGAGGAGGTCATCGACGTGCGCGCGCCTGGGTGGTAGCGATGGCGCAGGGGCCTCGCTGGGCGCGGCATCGGCGTCCAGGAAGATGACGTGGGTCGAATCCTGATCCAAGCCCACGGCAAGGCCTGGCTGTGTGATGAGGAGCCTCGGTGCCAGGTCGTCGATCAGGAGCCGCAGTCGCTCGGGCGGCTCCTCGGGATCCAGCGGCGCGTACGCAGCGCCTGCTCGCAGCACGGCGAGAATGGCGACGAGCATCTCCACCGAGCGCTCGCACACGATTGGAACCACCACATCGGAGCCACAATCGTGCTGTTTCAGGATCATTGCTAGGGCGTTCGCCCGTCGTGCGAGCTCGCCATAGGTGACATGTCGGCCCTCGTACACGACCGCGACCGCATCGGGCGCCCGCCGTAGCGGACCGTCGAGCAGATCTTCGAGCGCGATCGGTTGCCGGCCCGAGCCCCCCGCAGCGTTCCAGCTCGCCCGCATCTCTTCCTGGTCGCTGACGGACAGCAGCGAGACTCGCGAGGCCGCCAGGTCGGCGTTGTGAATCGCGCTCGCAAGTATCTGCTCGTAGTGCCGCGCGATGGCTTCAATGGTTGCCTGGTCGAACAGCTCGGTGCTGTACTCCAGCGTGCCCTCGAGAGCGTCGTTGACCTCTCGCATCGACAGCGAGAGATCGAATTTTGCCGTAGTGCTTTCGATCGTCAGCGGTCGCGTGACCAGGCCCTCCATCTGAAAATCGGGGAGCCTTGTATTATGCAGCGCAAAAAGCACCTGAAACAGAGGCGCCTCGTTGAGGCGCCGCTGCGGCTGCAGCTCGTCAACCACCATCTCGAAGGGCAGGTCTTGATTGGCAAACGCACCGAGCGTCACCGCCCGATTATTGTGCAGGAGCTGACGGAACGAAGGATCCTCGCGCAGATTTGCGCGCATCAGCAGCGTATTCACGAACAGGCCGATCAACTGTTGGGTCGCTGTATGCCGACGATTGGCGACCGGCGTCCCGACCAGAAAGTCTGTCTGGCCAGAGTATCGATACAGAAGCACCTGCCACGCCGTCAGCAAGGTCATGAATAGAGTGCAGCTCTCCTTGGAGCTCAACTGCTTCAGCGACTCGAGCAGCGATTGCGGTACCAGGAACCGGACACTGGCGCCGTCCCAGGAGGCATCCTCGCCCCTTTGCCGATCGGTCGGCAAGCGCAGCGAATGGGGTGCACCAGCTAGCTGTTGGCGCCAATAGGCGAGCTGCGTCGCCAGCGTGTCGCCCTGGAGCCAATCTCTCTGCCACTGAGCGAAGTCGGCGTATTGAATCTGCGGCTCCGCGACCTTCGGCGGGCGGTCGCCCGCGAAGGCCTCGTAAAGCCGGCCCACCTCGTTGACCAGGATGGTCAGGGACCAGCCGTCGCACACGATGTGGTGCAAGACAACGATCAGGGTGTGCTCGTTACTGCGCGTCCGCAACAGCGTGAAGCGAAAGAGCGGACCCCGCTCGAGGTCGAAGGGACGCAGCGAATCAGTGCGCAGCAGGTGCACGAGCGCGTCCTCGTCGCTGGTCAGGCCCAGGCAACCGGGCTCCACGACTGGCAGGAGGACTGGGGCGGGATCGGCGATCGCTTGCACAGGCAAGCCGCTATCGGCATCGACGTGGAACGTGGTTCGCAGCGATTCGTGTCGCCGTACCACCTCCTCGAGTGATCGCTGCATGGCAGGCACGTGAAGGGGGCCGGAGATCGCCACCGCGCCAGCCACGTTGTAGGCCGGACTGTGAGGCGTGAGCCGGTCGAGAAGCCAGAGACGCTGCTGAGCAAAGGAGAGCCTGAGGGGAGCGATGCGCTGGATGGGCTCGATGCGCCACTCGAACCCACCGGCGCTGGCACTCAACCTAGAGTCGATGTATGCGGCGAGTGCTCCCAGCGTGGGGTTGTCGAAGAACTGGTAGAGCGACACCTCTACGCCGGTGGTTTCGACGACCCGAGTCAGGAGATCAGTCGCGAGCAGCGAGTGCCCTCCGAGGTCGAAGAAGTTGTCGTCGAGCGCGCCTGGCTCGGTGCCGAGCAGCTGAGTCCAGATGCCAGCCAACAGCTCCTGAGTCGGCGTCAGATCGCTGTGCTGGCTAAACCCAGTCTTGCGCGCGGCAGGGCGGGGCAAGCTCTTGCGATCAACCTTGCCGTTAGGCATGAGCGGCAGGGCATCGAGCAGCGTGACGCTCGCTGGCACCATGTAGGCGGGAAGCTGCGCGCGCGCATGCGCAATCAGCTCCGTGATGAGGGTGCTGCTTGGCTCGCGACTGACCACGTAGGCAGCGAGCCGCGGATCGCCCTCGAAATCTACCGCAATGACGACCGCCGCCTTCACCGCCGGATGCTGCTCGATGACGGACTCGATCTCGCGAAGCTCGACGCGGTGCCCGCGCAGCTTCACCTGGCCATCGTTGCGCCCCAGGAGCCCAAGTTGGCCATTCGGCAAGAATCTGCATCGGTCGCCCGTGCAGTAGGTGCGCTCACCAGGTCGCATGCTGAACGGATCGGGGAGGAAGGACTCGGCCGTGAGCGCCGGTCGATCGATGTAGCCGCGCGCCAAGCCGGCGCCGCTGATGAAGAGCGTTGCGATGGCGCCGGCCGGCACGAGCTGCATTTGGTCATCCAGAACGGCCAGCCAGGTGTTGGTGATGGGGCGACCAATCGCGATCTGGTCGGCGCTCGCGTCGCTGAGGGCAGACCACCACGTTGCGTCGATGCAGGTCTCTGTCGGTCCGTAGAGGTTGTGCAGCGGGCAGTCGAGCACGCGGCGGATTTGGGCGAGCTGCGCACGGCTCAATGGTTCGCCACCTGAGAACACGTGACGCAACGACCTGAGAGGCGTATCCAGATGCTCGACGAACACCGCCAGCAGCGACGGCACGAACTGAGCCGCCGTCACCTGCTGCTCGGCGATCAGTTCAGCGAGATAGGAAGTGTCTCCATGCCGCTGAGGAGCCGCAAGGACCAGCGTGCCACCAGCCAGCAGCGAGGCGAAGAGCTCCCACACCGACGCATCGAAGCTGAGCGGCGTGCGTTGAAGGATGCGCTCCGTGGCATCAAGCCGGAACTCGGCAAGCATCCAGCGCATGTGGTTCCAAAGCGCGCGGTGAGGGATGCCGACTCCCTTCGGTTGGCCGGAGGACCCCGAGGTGTAGATCACATACGCCAGGGTTTCCGGGCTGGGTTCGTTGCCGTCGTCCGCAACCAGCGACTCCTGCCGCAGGATCCGCGGCCACAGCGCGTCGATGCTCACCGGGGGAGTCGTGGTGGCGCCATCGATGCGTTCCAGGCAGTGGGTTTCGGTCAACACGAGCGTAGCGCCGGCGTCACGAACCATGAAATGCAGGCGGGCGCTCGGATAGTCCGGATCAAGCGGCAGGTAAGCGCCGCCGGCCCTCAGCACGGCGAGGATCGAGATCACGGCGTCGATCGAGCGAGGCATGCAGATGCCGACGATGACCTCCAGTCCGACGCCCAGCTCACGCAGGTGCTTGGCGAGGTACGCGGCGCGGCGGTGAACCTCGCCGTACGACACGGCTGTATCGCCCGACACGAGCGCAGTGCGGTCAGGATCTTCGACAGCTACGCGCTGGAGTTCGCGCATCAGACTGTTCCCGCCCCAGTCCGGCCCGCGCTGCTCCGTACCTCGGCCGAGCTCGATCAGGCTGGCCTTCGCACTGTCCGCCAGGAGGGACAGACTGCTCAGGCGCGTGGTCGGATTGGCCAGCGCTTGTGCGAGAACGACGTCGAGCTGCTGGGCGAACCGCTCGACGGTTCCCCTTTCATAGAGGCACTCTTCATACGTGATCACCACTCGTAGCGCATGGTCGGCAGCTGCAAAACGAATGTCGAATGGCCGCCGGATGTCCGGCAGCAAGGTGCCGTGCAGACCCTGGAGCGACACCGACACGGCAAAGAGCTCACGCACGACCTGATCGACGGATATGCCGAGATCGCCGAGCAATCGTCGTGGCGGATAGGCCTGATGCTTCTGGGCCTCCAACAAGGTCTGACGCACCGTGACCAGCATGTCCCGAAACGATCTCGCCGGATCGACTTCGGTGCAGATCACGACCATGCCTTCTCCGGAGAGCGAACCGTCAAGGAGCGGCGGAGACCCTAGTGCTACTGATCGTGCTCCGACGTATCGATGAAGCGTGATGTCGACCGCGGACACCAAGGTGGCGAAGACGAGCAGCGGCGCGCCGTGGGTGATCCGAACAATCTCGGCGTGTACGCATGGCGATAGCTCCTGGGCGAAGCAGCCGAGGGAGGAAGGCGCCGCTCGGTCGTAGTCAGGTGGGAGCTGGCAAAGGGACCGCTTCTCCAGGTGGCGAAGCCAATAGTCGCGGTCCTCGCGGGACCTTCTGTCCATGACGAACAACGATTGCGAAGGCGAGCTCATGATCAGAAGGTTTGGGCAACTCTGGGCAAGGAAAACGCTCCTAAGCGGCGACGCCCATCAAAAGCGGAACACCGCGTTGCCTAGCTCCTGCCGCTGCCTGGTGGTCCGGGCAGCCTGCTCTTCGCATCGGGCGATCAAGTCGGCCAGCTCTATCCTGAAGCTCTCGGCAAAGGCCGAGACCCAGTCGGCACGGGTCCGCGCGTAGTGCACGAGGACGTCGAAGCTATTGCCGCGACGCAGTGGTACCACCTCGAGGGAAGGTATCGACGAGTGGCTCTCTGGCGGGATGAAGCCATACGGCACCCAGTCGTCGCCGCCGAGCCAGGGATGTGTAGCGGTCAGTTCAACATTGAGGAGCGCGTCGTTCGAGGGGCGTGTGTCAGCATCGGCAGAACCCGATTCCCGGGCCAAGGCCGAGCGCAAGAGCGCAGGATAGGCGAGCACCTCATCGTCATTGAAGAGATCCGCGGTGAGCGGGCGCGTCACGATAATCGGGCCCCGGGTGCGCTCGAGCTCCGGCCACAGCATTCTCGCGTCAAAGCGCATCGATACACTCACCGCACACGTGGTCATGGCGCGCAGCGCAGCAATGCTGATCAGGGTGTGGGCCGGAAACACTTGGTGCCACGGGCGCCACGAGCTGAGCTTCCCCGCACACTCGGCTGCGAGAGGAAGGGTCAGTGTCTTCATCGGAGAGCCGGCGGTCCGCGGCGCCGTATTCCCCGCCACGGCCGCGCGCCTTACGACGTCATCCGACAACGGCACCACAGCAGGCTCCAGAGCGAAAGGTTGCTTGGTTTCAAGTTGTCGATACAGACGGAAGAAGTCTTCGACCATGAGTACCACGCTTCGAGCATCGGCTACCGCACGATGAGCCAGGATCAGGAGGTCGGTATGCGCGTCGGAATGTCGCACGACGGCGATGTGAAAAGAGCGGCCGGCAACTGGTTCGAGGTTGAGTGAGCGAAACGCGATCACGGCCTCCGGAGTGGACGCGCCAGGGGTCCCGTCTGGCAGCGACTGGTGCCAGGAAGTGAGCTCGTCCGAGAGCTCACGATCCGCAGCGGCGATCTCGTAGATGTCGTCCTTGAGGGTGGCGCGCAGGATCTCATTGTGGCGGACAACTTCGGACGCGGCCGCCGCGACCAGCTCCGGCTGCAGGTCTCGAGCCAGCCTCACGTGGAAGCCGAGGGTGCTCGAACCTGCTGGCGTGGTCTGCCAGTATAGAGCCTCTGCCGGGGCGGTGATCTTGCCGCCGGCGGTCGATGCGATCGGCCGGCATCGCCGAGTGCCCGGGTAGACCTCACGTGCCGTCGGATGCAGGCGATGCCAACGTTCTTCGGCTGCATGGCGATCGCGTATCGAGTAGATGTTTGGAATGCCGAGCTCATTCGCCAGCTCCGCCAGCTCTGCAAGGCGCCGGTAGCGCTCTTCACGCTTGGGTACGATGTCGTCGATCTCCCACTCTTTGAACCGAATTACATCGGTCACCTTGTCAGGGTAGAGAGAGTGAGAGGAAAAGAGGCGGGAATGGATCTGCCCATAGGGATAGTAATAATAGGGGTGGGATTCGAGCTCATAGATGTTACGGTGATGATTGGCGATGAAGACGAGATTGCTTTGGTGGTCCTCTTCGGTCTCTCCGGGAAAGCCGACGATCCAGTAGGTTGTAGGTCTGATGGCAGCGCTCGAGAGGGACTTGAGCGCCGCCTCGATGCCCTCTGGGGTCGTCTCCTTGCTCATCGCCTTGAGCAGCCGCGGCGACGCACTTTCGAGGCCGATTCGCGCTCGATAGAGTCCTGACGCAGACCAGAGGAGGGCATTCTCCCGCTTTTGAACCGGTCGATCCGCACGCAGGTATCCGTCATACAGGACCGAGGAGCCGTTCTGCAGCAAGCTGGTCGCGAGCCCGCTGAGGTAGGGGTTCATCAGCGAGTCGCCCATGAAGAACTGGTGGTTGTCAAAATCGTTCGCCAGCCGCACCATCTGAGCAGCGAGCAGCTCGCTCGACTTGCGGCGGTAAGTGCCCCACTGGAGGGTCTCCGAGCAAAAGTTGCACTGAAAGGGACAGCTGCGCCCGCCTTCAATGCTGAGGTGATGGTATCGCTCGAGGTGAAAGTCAGAGAAGTCAGGGACGGGAGAGTCGGCGATGTCCAACGTTTGGCCGCCGATGGACGAAATGGTCAGCACGCGTTGATCGACGAGCGTGCCCTCGGCGAGCTGTAGGAGCAGCTCTTCGCCTTCACCCAGCACGACGTGGTCGACGAACGAATAGTACTTCAGCAGGGTGTCCAGGTTCTCGGAGCCGTGAGCAAGATCATCGGCGAAGATCCCGCCGCCCATCACGGTCCTGATGTGCGGGTATCTTTGCTTGATGAAGCGAAGGATGTGCAGCGAGGGTGCGAGCGACGTCGTGTAGGAGCTCGTTCCGACCATCGTGAAGGACCCGAGATCGAGCTCGCTGGTCACCTGACTGAGGCGAGCGAAGAATCGCTCGACAGAGCGATGCAGCATCGGCAACGCCGGGCCCGGCCCAGGAAAGCCATAGAACGGCATGACGTCCTGGAGAACTTCTCCGCAGACTGATTGATCCGCTCCGTTGACGTAGGCCAGCAAATGTGCGTTCAGGATGAACCAGAGCTTCGAGTAGCCTTCGGCCGCGTTCTGTTCGCCGATCTGTCGCAGCAGGCCGAAATACGAGTGGTGGAGTCCCCAGAGCTCGGAGTCGGTGTTGTAATCGAAGCAGGTGGCCTGATGGCCATGCGCTGCGAGGTAGCGCTTGAGGATCGCGATTCCGAGTGGCGGCGTCCACGGCGAGAAGAACGGCGGCTTCAGCAGCAGCACCGGCGCCTTGGACTCGCTGCGTTGTCTCTGCGCCGGCTGCGGCGATGCGGTCGTCCACATCTCCGCCAGGATCTGCTTCTTGTTGGCACGGGTCATCGGCGGCTCTTGGATGGACGTCGTTTCACCAGTCGAAAGACACTTCTTCGGGGGGATGCTCGGAGGTCGCGCACAACGGCGTTGTCTGGTTGCAGGCGACGAGATCCAGGAGCGACCGGTCCGGGTCGTTCAGCGCCTCGGCGAGAACGGAACGATAGTGCTCGATCATTCCGGCAACGGTCAGTGCGTCGAACAGGTCGGTGCTGTACTCGAACGAGCCGGAGAGGCCATCGTCTGATTCGAACACCGTCAGCAGCAAGTCGAACATGGCGATGCCGCGGTCGAGTTCGAGGGGCATGAACGTGAACTGCACGTCCGCGGCCGACCTCGTCGGCAAGGGGACGTTCTGCATCGCAAACATGATCTGCACCAAGGGAGGCAAGGACGCGCCCGAGGAGGAGCGGCCGGACGGGGCAACCGTCCGCGGCAGAAGCTCTAAGGGAAGCTCCTGGTGGTCGAAGGCCGCCCGGGCACAGCGCGCAACCTGATCGAACAGAGCCCGAAACGTGATCTGGTCGGAGAGCCGAAGCCGCAGCGGCAGGGTGTTCACGAAGAAGCCGATCAATCCGTCGAGCCCGGGATACGTGCGATTGGCGACGGGAATGCCGATCACGATCGTGTCGCGTGCCGAGTATCGGTATAGAAGAGTGGCGAAGGCAGCCAGCAAGGTCATGAACGGAGTGCCATTATGCTGGTGTCCGAACTCGAGCACTCGGCGATGCAGCTCACGAGGTAGCGCGAAGGTGGGCCGCGCACCGCGGAAGCTGGGTTTGGCTGGGCGAGGTCGGTCTGTCGGCAGCAGCCACTCGGCTGGCATTCCGTCGAGCTGCTGGCGCCAGAAAGCGACCAGAGTTGACAGTCGCTCACCAGCCAGCGACTTTCGCTCCCAGGCAGCATAATCCGAGTACTGAATGGGTAGTGCGGGCAAGGAAGCGGCGCGGCCGCTCGCGAGCTCTCCGTAGAGCTCCGCCAGCTCGCGAATCAGGATGCCGATCGACCATCCATCGCAGACGAGATGATGGACGATCACCACGAGGAGGTGGTCGCACGGCGCCAGTCGCATCAGTCGGACGCGAAGGAGCGGACCGTTCGCAAGATCGAACTGAGCGTGAATGGCGCTTTGGAGGCGAGCCTTGACCGCGGCGAGACGGTCGCCTTCCGGCTCCAAGGTGAGATCATCTTCGGTGATCTGCAAATCATCGATCGGCGGTGCGATGTGCTGCTCCGGTCGGCCACCGCGATCGCAGAACCTGGCCCGCACGATCTCGTGCCGATTCACGATCTCGCGCATGGCTTGCCTCAGGGAATCGACCCGCAGCGGGCCCACCATGCGCAGCGCCTGCGCCTCGACATAGAGCCCAGGCGCTTGGACAAGCAGCGCATGCACCCAGAGTCGTTGCTGTGCAAACGATAGGGGGTAGCTGGAGCTATTCTCACGCCGGGGAATTGCGGCCAATCGCGCCGGGCTCTTGCTCGGGAAGTTCTGGGCCAGGTGTCGCTCGAGAATCGCGCGCTGCGATGGAGAGAGAGCCTGGATGCGCGCGGCGAGATGTTCCAGGTCCCGATGGTCGGCGGGCATCAGAAGTTTCTCCAGCTCAGAGCAGCATGGATGCGCCGCCGCGCATCGCGAAAGGCGCGCCGGCCGTGCAGGAAGCGCGAGTTGTCGAGCATCACGAGGTCGCCCGCCTGCCAGTTGATCGGCTGGGCCATGCACTCGCCCACCGCGGCAAGCTCGCGGATGATCGCCTCCGGTATCGGTGAGCCGTCCTCGAGCGTGACGCGAGTGCCTTCATATGGGCCGCGGATGCTATTTGCGAAAGCCAGGTCGCCGGTCGCGCCAGCGGGGACCGTGGCAGCACAGGTAAACTCCGTACTGACCGATTGGTCCGGATTGATTTGATAGCGTACGTCCGGGAAGCTGTCGGCCAGCCGGCGCAAGTCGACGAGGGTCGCCTGTGGCCCCAGGAACCGCCGCCAGGACCAAGCTGGGTAGGTGAAGCCAAACGTAATGCGGTGGTGAGTGAACAGGTCGCGAGTGGACTCGCTTAGTCCCTGCCAGAAGAGCACGCCATCGCAAAAGGTGGTGGCGCCGCCGTCGGCCGCGGGCTGCTGGCACCAGAACCACACTAGGTCTGGTCGGAAAGGACCGTTGGCGTGCTCGCAGTGGAGGTCGACCCCGAGGTGGCCAGGTGTGACCAGTTGGATCGGATCCGGCGTCGAGTCGAACGAGCGGCCGACGTCCACCACGAACCTGGAACTGTAGGCGCGACAGAACGCGGCCATCACATCACGGGTGACGTTGAAGCCGCGAAACAGTACGAGCCCAGCGGTCGAGAAGAGGCTCACAATGCTCGAGCGCGGCATGGAGAAAATGCTTCGGCAACTGCGGGTCGAGACGAGGACCCCACCGCCGGGTCCAAGGGATTCGCACGCTACTTCCTCCGGCAGCTCCTGAGGGGACAGGGGTCACCCGCCCTTCGGTTGCTGTCGGGGCGACCCACCAGCGCCGCCGCTCGCATCGCTCAACGCCTCGTGCACGATGACGTCGGTTCCGTAGTAGTAGCCGACGCCACATACTCTCATGCCGACCTTCTGCAGGACCCTCATCGAGGCGTGGTTCAACGGGTGGACGATGGCGACGATGCGATCGAAGTCTAGCGTGGTGAACCCGTGTTGCAGGCAGGTGCGGGCCGCCTCGCTGGCAAAGCCGAGGCGCCAGCGATCTCGTGCGACGTGGTAGAGAAGCTCGATATCGGGCCCATTCTCGAGGTGCTTCAAGCCGCAGCTACCGATGACGCGTGCGCTGGCCTTCTCCACCATGGCAAATAGCCCGAAGCCATGCTCGGCATGATGCGTAGTCGCGCGGTTGAGGATGCGGCTGGCATCGTCCTCGGTGGTCGCAGGCTTGCCGAGGAAGCGCGCGACCTCGACATTGCTGTAGATGCGCAGTACATCGTCCAGGTCCGAGGGTTGCCACGGGCGCAGCAGGAGGCGCTCGGTTTCCAGTACGGGGGCTGGCTGCGCGGGCTCCGCCGCCAGGCGCGCCGCCGAACGGCGGGTGCGCGCGCCCGATTGCGGAATCCCGACCTGGCTCGCTTCGCGCACGGCCTGCCCCAACCGCGCTATCGCTTCGGTAATTGCGGCAGGCGCGCAAAACGAGAAGTTCAACCGCATTCCGTGTCGTCCATGGCTCGGGTTCTCGATGGCAAAGGCACTTCCGGGGATGAAGGCAACGCGGTGTCGTTCGACGGCTGCCGGCAGCATCTCGGCGGTATCAATCGTGGGTGGAAGCTCGACCCACAGGAAGACGCCGCTCGTCGGGTGCGACCAGCGAGTGCCTGGTGGAAAGTGATCGGCGAGCCCGCGTGTCATCGCGGCGAGGCGCTCCGCGTAGCCGTGGCGCAGCTGCTTCAGATGAGCCGGCAGTCCGCCGCCGTCGAGGTAGCGGACGATGGCACGCTGGGCGAGTGTGCACGTGTCTATGTCGGATGCTTCCTTTAGCGCCGAGAGGCGACTCGACAGCCATTCGGGCACCACCATCCAGCCCACTCGGAGAGCCGGAGCCAGGACTTTCGAGAAAGATCCCAAGTAGAGCACCCAGTCGTCGTCCAGGGATCGCAGGCAGGGGATCGCCTCCTCGTTGTGGTGCAGGAAGCCATAGGCATCGTCCTCCACCAGCGGTACCTGAGAGCGCCGTGCGAGCTCGACCAAGGCGCGACGCTTGTCGGGCGAGATGCTCACGCCGAGCGGGTTGTGGCCGTCGGGGATGACGTAGAGGAAGGCCGGACGCGTGCGTTCCAGGGCGCTAGCCACGTCGTCGATTGCGATGCCACTCGTGAGGTCGGTGGGCACGGCGACGACCCTCGCTTGCACCGGCAGGATCGCTTGGTGGAATCCCGAGTATACGATCCGTTCGCACAGCACCGCCTTGCCTGGCTCGACCAGCAACCTCGTTAGGAGGCTCAACCCTTGCTGCACGCCAGCCGTCAGAAAGACCTGCTCGGGACGACAGTGCACGCCGCGCGTCGCCATCAAGCGTACGACGTGCTCCTTCAGGGCGAGCGATGGCGGGGCGTATTGCAGGCCGCCGTCCGGGTGCTCCTGGAGGATCTTTGCGAGCGCATCGGCAATGGGGGCCGCGGGCAGCAGATCGTTGGCGGGGAGGCCGACCGACAGGGACAAAACGCCCGGCCGCGAGCAGACCGCAAGCATCCGCTGCAAGGCGGAACGTTCAAGCTCGTTCGCCCAGGGCGCGAGAGCGAAGCGTTGCGGTCCAAGCAGCGTGCTCGGCATGATCCATGTCCCTTCCTGCGCTGACCCATCCATGGGCAATGCTGCGACGGCCAGAATGACGATCAGCCTGCACAGGCGGAGCCCCTGGAATCGGATCTCGGGGACCCGGCCCTGGTATCCTACAGAGATGCCGTCTGGTTGACAATCCGCGCTTGGCCGGTGCGCGCCGCCGGGTGCCTCAGCAATCGGGCGAGCCGCGATGTTTTCCCCTCCACCGGTTCGGTGGACACGGTGTTTGGAGAACAGGGGCGAGCAAGCCGGAAGGGGAGGGGGGTCTGGGGAAGCGACCCCTTCGGCTCCCGCGAAGAGAATCGAAGAGCTCGAGAGCCTGCAGGGGGGGCGCAAGCAGCGCCGCCATGCGGCGCGCTGGGCTGCGGCGGCTCGAAGTTGCACTCCGCGAAGCCGGTCTGGCTCGGGGAGGCTGGCTCTGGCGCGGCGATCGAGGATCTTGTGCGGAATCGACGACTTGCACCCCTGCAGAGCGGAGTGGGGTCGAGTGAATGGAGAGCCGCGCGGATCAAACGGCGACGAGCCGGGCCTCGAACTCCTCGGGTGAGCAGTCGGCCAGGGTCAAGGGGGGCGGGTTCGGTCGTAGAAGACCCAAAGACGCCAGAGCGGGACTGGGCGCGCGTGCGGCAGTGCTCGTGATCGCACAGATCGGGATTAAGCGTGTGGGAGAAGGTCTCCTTGACGGCGGCGTCGGAGCAGCTGCCCTTGCCGCTCGCGCTGCAGACGATGCCGTGGCGCAGGAGCAGGCCCCGGAATGCGTGTGCGGCGTACTGGACCCTCCGATCGAAGTGAAGCACGAGACTGCTTTTCGGCCGACGGCGGCCGATGGCCACCTCGAGCCCGTCCATCACGAGCTCGGCGGGCGTGTGGTCGCTCATCGCCCAGCCGTATGGTATTGCGCGAGAAGAGGTCCATGGTCGAGGCGAGCAACAGCTTTCATCTGCGAGCGTCAGCGCGAGGTGAGCGGCGGGATCGAGCCCTCGTCCAGGGTTGCGCGTGCACCCAGGCAGGGCGGAGGCTTGTCGCCGCGAACGGTTGTGCCGGGTTCGAGGGACCGGCCCCTACCCGACGAGTCGGCTAGGCAGGTACGCTCTGTTCCACACCGTTGAGTGGCACGACTTCCACGGTCACGCGCAAACCGCATCGACTTCGTCCCCATGAAGCGTATGGCACATCGGCATCCTGTTTGGATCATCGCCGCGCTGCTTATGCCGAGCGCGCTCGTGGTTCTTTGGGCTGGCGGCATGCGATTGCGTCGGGTCTCGCTGCCCGGCGACTACCAGGGCTACTGCGTCGCCTCTTACGATGGCTGGACGCGGGACTCCCACTATCTCACGGTTCGTGACGGCACGCAGTTGGCGGTCGACATCTACCATCCGACCTTGGATGGTCGGACCACGTCGGCCCGGTTGCCCGTGTTGTGGGGCTACGAACGTTACCACCGCGCCGATAATGCAGAGGACGGAACGGTTCGGAGCAACGTGACGCGGTCAGTCGGAATGCAGCGGATCATCCGCCACGGCTACGTCATCGCACAGGTCGACGTACGCGGTTCGGGAGCATCGTTTGGTCGTTGGATGGGACCGTTCGCTCCGCAAGAGGCCCAAGACGTCTACGACGTTACCGAGTGGCTTGCTGCGCAATCCTGGTGCGACGGCAACGTTGGAATGATCGGCCGCTCCTATGCAGGTATCATCCAGTACCTCGCGGCCGCTCAACGGCCTCCTCACCTGCGCGCGATCTTTCCGGAGATGGCGATGTTCGATCTGTACGAGTTCGTCTATCCGGGCGGCATACTTCGAGAGGGCTTTGGCCTAAGGTGGAGTGAGAACCTGCGCCGGCTCGACGTTGACTGTCCTGCAGCTGCGGTCGACGAAGACGTATCGGGCGATATGCTGCGGCGCGCCGTCGTTGAGCACCAGGCCAACTTATCTTCCTACGAGCTCTTCTCGTCGCTGCCGTTGCGCGACAGCCGAGGTCACCTGGGGCTCGAGGACCCCTACTCGACATGCAGCCCGTCGAGCTGGGCGCCTCAGATCAATCGCTCCCGAGTTGCAATTTACCATCTCGCCGGGTGGTACGACCTGTGGTGCCGAGACGCGCTCCTGTGGTACCACAACCTCGATACCACGCAGAAGCTCATCATCGGCCCCTGGTGTCATACTGATACGAGTGGTTTCTCCAAGTCGACCGAGCAGCTGCGATGGTTCGACTACTGGCTCAAGGGCATCGACAACGGCATCGCGAACGAGGCGCCCATTCACTACTTCACCATGGGCGCGCGTCCTGGCAAGGAGTGGCAAGCGGCGTGGCAGTGGCCATTGCCGGAGCAGAGACTCACGGACTACTACTTTGCCAATGACGGCGCGGTTTCGCCTCCAGACCCGCCGGGATCCTCGCACGGTCTCCTGTCAACGCAAGCGCCCCCCGCCCAGCAAACGACATGGACCGTGGATGTCCGCACCACATCGGGAGGTACCAGCCGGTGGGTGAACGGATACGGGGGGCCGTTCGGCTACGGGGACTTGAGTGGGAACGACGCGCTCTGCGTCACCTATACGAGCGAGCCGCTGCCCGCCGAGCTGGAGATCACAGGTCATCCCGTGCTCCACGTGTGGCTCACTTGCACGCAGCCGGATGTTGACCTGGTTGCCTACCTGGAGCGGGTGGAGGGTGCAGCCTCGTACTACGTTACCGAGGGTTGTCTGCGCGCCTCGCACCGCGCCGTGGCCGAAGCCTCGTTCGAAACGATGGGTCTCCCCTTTCATCCGGGTACGAGTCTGACCGTACGTGCATTGCCCGCGGAACCGCAGGAGATGACGCTCGACCTGCTGCCAACGTCCGTAGTATTTCACGCCGGCGATCGCATCCGCGTGACATTGGCCGGCGCGGATCGTGACAATCTGAAGACGCTGGCCGGTACCGAGGCTTCCCGGGTGGTCCTCTATCACGGTGAGGAGCATCCCTCGCGCATCGTTCTTCCGGTCATTCCCGTGCGTCGGCAGGCAACGCCTGCCGGTGCCAATCTGCCGTCCGGCTTGCCGGGCTGGCTGGTGATCGTGAGCGTCTCGGGTTTCGTTGGATGCAGTGTTTGGTGGCTGCGGCGCCGGTCCCAAGACGCGGCAGCGGTGCGCCACACCGGAGAGCGGTTGCCGTGAGCCCCACGATTCCTGCGCAGCCCCGATCCAGCGGCAGCGATGCCAATGGCAGTTACCACGGTGTGTTCCCCGCATCTTTTGCGCAACAGCATCTCTGGGTGCTCCAGCAGTTTCAGCCGACCGATCCCACCTACAACGTCCCTGCTGTGGTTTGGATCCGGGGGGATGTTCAAAAGAACCTCCTTGCGAGTACGCTGGGCGTAATCGTGAGCCGACACGAGGCTTTGCGGACCACGTTCGAAAGCCGTGACGGGAAGGTGCTGCAGGTTATCCGACCATCCCCGTCGAGCATCCTGCGGACGCTCGACCTGGAAGAGCCCTCCGTCGAGGCCGCCGAGCGTCGCGCGCTCGAGATCGCACGCGTGGAGTCGAGCGAGCCGTTCAACCTCGCAACGGGAGCGTTGATGCGAGCGCTGTTGATCCGGATTGCGCGCGACCGGTCTTTGCTGGTGCTCACGATGCATCACATCGCCTGTGACGGGTGGTCGGTCGCGATTCTCATGCGTGAGATGGCCGCGACCTACCGTGACTTGCTCGTGAATGGTAGGTCGTTGCTGCCGTCGCTTGGGACACACTACGTGGATTATGCGCTCTGGCAGCGCGAGCGCGTCGCTGGGGCGCTGGAAGCGAAGCTCCTGGAGTTCTGGCGTCGCCAGCTCGCAGACGCGCCAAGCCTGGACATCCCGGTAGATTTCCCCAGGCCGCCGGTGATCTCTTCGCGCGGCGCTGCCAGCCTCGTGGCGGTCGAAGCGGAGCTGGTCGCCCAGCTGCGCGCACTGGGCGCTCGCTGCGGAGCCACGTTGTTCATGACGCTGCTCAGCGGATACCTCATCCTGCTGCACCGATATTCCCGGCAACAAGTGGTGCTGATAGGCAGTCAGGTCGCGGGGCGGACGTGCACCGAGGTCGAGGATCTCATCGGGCCGTTCGTCAACACCGTCGTGTTTCGGGGCGATCTTGCTGGAGACCCAACTATTCTTGAGTTAATCGCGCGCGTAAGAAGCACCGCCGTCGATACCTATGCACACCAAGAATACCCGTTTGAGCTCCTCACGACCAAGCTGCAGCCGAGGCGGGATGCGAGCCAGACGCCGTTCTTCCAGGTCATGTTCAGCATGAGCACACCGCTTCCGGAGCGGATCGAGTTGCCTGGTCTGAGCCTCGAGATCGCCGAATTGGAGGTTGAGTCGGCGAAGGCTGACCTGGCGCTGTTCCTCTCGGAGCGCAATGCTGGGGTTCAGGGACGGCTCGAATACCGCAGCGAACTGTTTGCCCCGGCGACCATCGCGCGCATGACCGCCCATCTGCATCAGCTGCTGGTTGAGATGGTGAAGAGTCCGAGTCGCCGGCTCTCGCAGCTCAACCCGCTGGTGACGGAGCGCGAAGCACGACAGGTGCTAATCGACGGGAATGCCGGTGCGCCGGCCGGCGAGACCTTGGAAGGCTGCTTGCATGAGCTTTTCGGTCAGCAAGCAGCGCGAACACCTGACGCAATCGCCGTGGAACTCGGCGACGAGCATCTGTCGTATGGCGAGTTCGACCGGCGTGCCAACGACGTGGCAGGTCGGCTGCGAGGGATGGGCGCGGGGCCCGAGATCCTGGTGGGTCTGAGCCTCGAGCGCAACGTCGATCTCCTCATCTCGTTGGTCGGCGTTCTCAAGGCGGGGGCGGCGTATGTCCCGCTGGATCCAGCATGGCCTACGCTGCGCGTGCAGCAGATGATTGAGGAGGCGGGGATCGGTCTGGTCGTGACCAAGTCTCCAGGAGCGTTTGCCGAAAGATCGATCAGAACTCTCGATCCGTCGCCGGGCGCGGGATCGCAAGGCGACCATGTTCCGACCGCCTGCGCGGTGCCAGCGGATTGCATTGCTTACGTCCTCTTCACGTCGGGTTCGACGGGGCGGCCGAAAGCGGTCGCGATATCCCATCGCAGCGCCGTGGCACTGGTGGGTTGGGGAAAGGGTCAGTTCACCGACGCCGAGGTCCGGCGGGTGCTCGCGGCGACGCATCTCAGCTTCGATGTCTCGGTCTTCGAGATCTTTGGCACTCTGCTCCGCGGCGGCACCTTGATCCTCGTGGACAATCTGCTCGAGATGGGGGCGGTGGCGGCTGCGGAGGCGACGCTGATCCACACGGTGCCCTCGGTTCTCGCGGCGCTGCTCGACAAGAGCGCACTGCCCTCCACCATACTCACAGTGAATCTGGCGGGCGAGGCGCTGCCGGGACAGCTGGTCGAGAGGCTTGCCAAGCAGCGCCGTCCCCCGAGGGTATTCAACCTCTATGGGCCGACCGAAGACACGACCTACTCGACGGGCTGCGAGATTCGGGAGGACTCAGCCGGTGCACCGCCGATTGGCAGGCCGCTGCCGGGAAAACGTGTCTACCTGCTGGACGAATATCAGAGGCCGGTGCCAATTGGCGTTCCGGGCGAGATCTGCCTGAGTGGCGGCGGCTTGGCGCGCTGCTATCTCAACCGCCCGCACCTCACTGCCGAGCGGTTCACACCGAACCCATTCGTTCCCGGTCAGCGTCTCTATCATACCGGTGATCTCGGGCGGCTGCGTCCCGATGGCAACGTCATGTTCCTGTCGCGGATCGATCAGCAGCTGAAGATTCACGGCATTCGCATCGAGCCTGGCGAGATCGAGTCGATCCTGCGCCGGCACGCATCGGTCCGCGATGTCGTCGTCGTTGCACCGCCGGCCCCTGCCAACCGCTTGCTCGCGTACGTGGTGAGCCGGGAGGATCTTGGGCTGCGGAGCCCCGCTCAACTCAATCAGCACCTTCGGCAATGGTTGCCCTCGACGATGATTCCGCGCGTCGTGTTCCTGGAGTCGTTTCCCATGACGACGAGCGGCAAGGTGAACCGTCGTGCCCTGAGCGAGTCGACTGAAGGCGTCCGAACGAGCGTTCGGGAGAGCAGGCCGCCGCGAGGTGACCTGGAAATCAAGATCGCAGCACTATGGCAGGAAGCTCTGCGTCCCAGCTCGGAGATCCTCGCATCGGACAACTTTTTCGATCTCGGTGGTCATTCGCTCCTCGCGATCCAAGTCTTGATGGACATCGAGCGGGTCACGGGCGTGCGTCTGAGCCCCTTGGAGCTTATCTTTTCCACGTTGGAGCAGGCAGCGGCATTGTGCGACGAGCGATTGCTCCGCAAAGTGTAGGCTGGTCCTGATCCTCCCACGGGCTTCGGCGTAGTCACGTTATCTGCAGACGTTCTTCCAGCTGTTGGGGGTTGCGTGGATCTTGTTGTACGCATTCTGCTCGCGCAAGAAGGGCAGTGTCTTTGCGCCGGGCCGGAGGTCCGACCGGCGTGCGTTCGAGGCACGTCGACGTGGGGTGACAGGTTCGGCAAGATCTCGCCTTTGCCGGGCGATGGATCCGGCGACCTTTCGACAAGGGCCAAACGCTCTCGCTGAGGAATGCCTCCTCACGGAGCATCGAAGCAGGGGCCACGCTCTCGCTGCGAGCCCACGTCCACTGCGTTGGAAGGGCCCCTCCATCTCCAGCCCGAACTTGGCATGGATCAGTTCTGGGACGGTCCGCCCGAACGGGACGAGTTCGCCTCCCGACTCAGGAGTATGAGACCGGATTGGCCCCAGGAAGACTACGCTCGGTCGGCGGGCCGATTGCAAAACTACTTGCCGGATATGGCACAGCCGTGGTGGCAACGGTCGCAAGTGCTCGCGCTACTTGGACATCTCGAATGAGACGCGCCTCCTCATGTGGCGGTTGGCCCACGCCCACGGGACTCTACTGGCCGTAATCAATCTGGTCTTCTCCGCTGGGGTCTGCACGTCTTCGAGCGGCGATCCGCGGTGGAGGCGTCAGGCCTCGAGACTCCTGATCTGGGCCTCGATTCTCTTGCCCGGCGGTTTCTTTCTCGGTGGCTTCGCTGTGCACGGTTCAGATCCATGGATCGGCGTCCTGCTCGTGCCAATTGGCGCCTTATTCTTGCTCGCAGGCATCGTAATCACCGCGCGCGGTTTCGGGTCTGCCGAACCTTAGAGTTTAATCAGCCCCACCCCAGTGTGGCGCTTTCGAGAACAGCCTCGAGAGGGCTATCAGCGCGGGCCGCAATGCCCTCCCTAGGTAGTGCGCGCGGCTGTCGCTGCTGTGGGCACTCTGGTACTCTTGTTGTGGTAGGATTGCGGGAGGTGTTGGGTCGCCTCGACCGAGGGCGCAGTCTGACATTGCCTCGGCGTGTGATTGGACTGAGGAAGACTTTGGACCCCGAGGAGCGCCCGAGCGGAGTAACTGCCTCCTGACTACCGCTACTTCCGAGCAAACGGTGCCAGTCGCATTGACGACGTTTGGACGCTGGCGCCTAAGAACCTAGCCATACCCTGGGACCAAAGTCGCCCTCGCCAGCCGGATGGAAGATTGAGGACCTGTCTCCCCAAAGGCCAGCTTCGAGAGTGGCGCCCCTGGCGAAGGGGAGGGCGACTCAATGCCTTGCTGAGGTGTCTCAGGTCGGGGACATGCTATGGACTTGAGCACAGGTTACGATCCAGGAGCCCCGTTGCACGTAGCGACCAGGCATGGCGAAACCTATTTGCTGCAAGATACTCGACGGCAAGAGAAACCTGCCCCTAAAACTCGTCCGCGGCTCGTCGAAAGCCACTTCGACGTCATGGAAGTCGAGCTGACACCCGAATTCAGGAAACTGGCACTTATAGACACTCTCCTTTGCACTGAACACCAGAAGGAAGTGTCTGTTTCTCAGAGCTCGAGGCTGACGATGGAGGACAGTCATCTCGCGCGGGGTTAGCACCGACGGCCACAGATGGGCACCGACACCCTCGAGGCGCTGGAGGTCCAAGCCGATTCCCACCACGTCAGTTTTTCGCGCCGCCGCGACAAGGCAGGAGGCACCTGAATGAGAGATGCTCCCGATGCACCCGCTCGGCCAGCGAGGACTCCGATCCTTGGTCGGCAACAGGGGCGCTGGTGGGATCCCGAGCCTCGCAAGAGCGCGCCTCGCCAGAATGCGGCCAGCAAGGAACTCGCGACGGCGCTCGGGAATCGCTCTCGCGACGCAGGCCGCTTCCACGTCGAACACCATACCCTGCACGGATTCGACGGCAGCTAACTCCACGGCGACTCCGGGAGGGAGGAGGTCGGCAACATCTTGCGGCCTGAGAGATAGCGAGTCGAGCATGGATCGAATAGGATACTACTACTTGGAGTGGGAGCCAGTAGAATCGACGATGTATTGCCACGCAGAGTTGTCGGAGAGCGACACGACGCCAGGCCCAATCACACGGACCTGGCCGTTGCCCTTCCGCGGACCCATGATTGGCCGATGATTCGGATCGTCCAGGTACTCGAAGCCACTACCGGTGGGACTCGCAAGCACCTCCGCCTCCTCGCGGAGAGTCTAGATGCCGAAGAGTTCGACGTTCGGATTGTCTGCGCCGTGAAGCGAGATCCTGAGAGTTGCGAGGACATCGAGATCTTCGAGAGGCTCGGGCATCGGGTCCACTTGCTCTCCATGACTCGCGGGCTTGATCCGTTTCACGATTTCCTAGGGATCGTTCGAATGCGCCGGCTGCTCCGGGCGGAATCCTGCGATATCCTTCACTTGCACAGCGCCAAAGCAGGCGCGCTCGGCAGACTTGCAGCGTGGAACCTTCCCTGCAAGGTAATCTACACTCCTCACGCCTTTCCTTTCCTTCAGCGAACTCCGCGTCCTCTTCGAGCGCTCTATGCATTCGCGGAACGTATGCTCGCGCCGAGGACCGACCTGCTGCTTGCGGTCGGCGAAGAGGAAGGCCGGATCGCGGAGAACACGCACTGGTACGCGCCCACTGGAGTTCTCGTCCTGCGCAACGCCATCGACGTTCCGGCGGTGGCGGCCGAGGTCGCGCGCCAGCCGAGGATCGATGTTCCTCCGAACGCAGCGGTGGTGGGGTTTCTCGGGGACCTGCGTGCGCAGAAGGATCCAATGACACTGATCGACGCCGCAGAGATTGTCTGCGCTCGCGCGAGCGGGGTCCATTTCGTACTCCCACGATGGGGACGCCTTCTCTCCGCTGTGGAGCGCCGGATCCGGAAGCGAAAGCTGGGGCTCCGCGTCCACCTCGTTCCGCGCTCCGGTCCCCTTCTGCCCTATTACTGTCGGATGGATCTCGGAGTCCTCCCCTCGCTCTGGGAGGCGTTGCCGTACGCCTTGCTCGAAGCGCTTGCGCTGGGAATCCCGGTGATCGCCGCGAACATCCCACCAGTGGCGCGCATCCTCGAAAAGGTAAGCAGTGAGCTCTTGTTCGAGGCGGGACGACCGCACGAGCTCGCAGAACGCATCGAAGCCGGTCTTCAGCTCACCGCCGCTGATCGCGAACGAATGGCGAAACGGGCTCTTGCGCTCGTGCAGGAGGAGCACGCCATCGAGCCTTGGCGTCAGTCGATCCGTAGGATCTATCGGGAGCTCATCGAAGTGCCGGCGCTGCGAGCAACTTCCTGAAACACTGTCTGAAGGGCGCGCGAGGATTCCGCAAGATCGAACTGCGACTCGCACCACGCGCGGCCGGAAGAGCGAAGGGATGCGACGAGTGCAGGATCTTCCACCAGACGTTCGATCGCGTCTGCCAGCGGGTTTGGGTTTCCGGGTTCCACCAGCAGTCCGACCCGGCCGCCGTCCAGGGCTTCGGAGATCCCTGGCAGACTCGATGCGATGACGGGAAGGCCGAGCGCGAGGGCCTCGACGAGCGCGTTCGGGATGTTGTCGCGGTCGCCGTCGGGAGCGACGATCGAAGGAAGGATCAGGGCGGACGCGGCAGCGTAACGGGACCGCAGCGCCTCCGGAGAGAGCCAGGGGAAGAATCGAACCACCTGGGAGAGGCCACAGCTCTCGACTCGTGCGTGCAGCCTCTGGCCCTCCGGACCGCTGCCGACGACCTCGCATCGAATCGCGAGACCTCGCTCGCGCACGATCGCGAGCGCTCGCAAGAGGACGTCGAAGCCTTTCTTCGGCAGCAACCGGCCCACTGCCAGGAGACAGAGAAAGTCACTTCGGTCTCCTTGCAGTCGAGGCTCCCATCGTTCCAGATCCAGGCCGTGACGGATGCAGACCATCCGCGGCCGGCGTGCGCTCGCCCGGGATTCCAGCTCTCGCAGGCCGGCCCGCGAACAGGCAACCACATAGGCGGCGGATGTCAACTTGGGTCGGAGATCCGAGGGACCTACGTAGATGTCCCTGGCGTGCGCGCTGAATCCCCAGGGCCTGCGTATCGCCGCGGCGACGATCATCGCGAAGGTGGCCGGGAGAGTTGCGAAATGAGCGTGGATCACACCCGGCTCTTTGTGAGCGATCTGCTCGAGAGCACGGGGCACCAGGAGGAGCATGCGGAGGGTCCGGTGCCAGCTGCCTGGGTCTCCACTACCGACCAAGCGAACTGCCGCGGCGAGCGCGCGGCCAGTCTGGAGCGGGCGCCGGAGGAAGCCACACAACGCGCCGATCCAATCGCTCGGTCTACTGCCCAGGTCGATTCGATGGACCCAGGATTCCGTTGCTCCGGAATGCGCGTCCGGAAGGGTAGGTCCGAGGACGAGGACCGAGAGGTCAACGCCCAGTCTCCTCAATCCTTCGATCTCCCTGGCTATGAACTGCTCGGACGGGCAGGGGAAGGTCCACAGCAAGTACATGACTCGGAGATCCGCGGAACGCCGGCTCACTCCTCGACGACCTCGCGATAGACGTTCCAGGTCTCACGCGCTGCCGATTCCCAGGTGAAGCGCTCGGCGGAGATCCGTCCACGCCGGCTGGCCGCGGCTCGCAGATCGGGTTCTCTCCACATCCTCGAGAGTCCCTCCGCGATCGATTCCTCGTCGCAGGGATCGACCAGGAGCACCGCCCCCGGATCGGTCTCCTCGACGACCGGGACATTCGAGCACACGACGGGCAATCCCGCCGCCATCGCTTCCAGGACGGGCAATCCGAATCCTTCGGCGAGGGAGGGAAAGGCAAGGAAGAGAGCCAGCCGATAGAGGTGGTACAGATCCGGACGCGAGACGTAGGGCAGGATACGCAGGCCTGGGGTGGATCCTATGTCCCGAAGCACGCGGCCCCATCCTCCTCCTCCGGTCAGGACCAGGTCGCCGTCGATCTCGCCTCGCTCTCGCAGCTTGCCAAAGGCTGTGATCAGGGCACGCAGGTTCTTTTTTGGCTCGTGGTTCCCGACGAACAAGGCGAAGGGTGCGCTCAGCGAGTAGCGCTGACGCGTTCGTTCCAGCTCTTCGGCAGGAGGCTCGACGCGCAGAGCATCTTCGACGCCGGGAGCGATGACCCGCACGCGGCCCTCGCTCACCGCGAATCGATCCAGGAGCTCGCGTCGAACGGCATGCGAGCAGGCGATGATGCTCCTGGCGCGCCGCAACGACCAGGGGACCATCATGCCGTAGTGCCAGCGATTCGTCGGCTTGCAGTACTCCGGGTGCGTCAGCGCCAGCAGGTCGTAGACGGTGAGCACGGTCGGCACGCCCATGCGCAGGGGCATGACGTAACCCGGCGCGTGGAACACGTCCAATTGATCCCGAACGGCCCGTCGGGGCAGGGCCAGTTGATCCCAGGCGATCCGGCCCAGTCGGAAGCGCGCCAGGGCCGGAGCGACGACCTGGGCTTCGCTGGACAGGGCCGGCAGATGTCGGCGGACGTAGAAGCGAAGCGAGTGATCCTGCTTCGTCTTCGCGAGTGCCCGCGCGAGCTCAAGAATGCAGTAGGACACGCCGAACGGCCGGTCGCTGACGAGCTGACAGCCGTACCCTACACGCATCGCCAGTATCCTCGGATCCGCGACAGCGCGGTGCGGGCCAGGGCCGAAGGCACGCTCCAAACTAGCTGCCTCTCGCATGGACCGATGGCCGCCACAGTTCCGAAGTAGAGGAGGCAGCCGGCTAGCCCGGCACCTCCCAGGTAAGCGGCTTTCGTGAGGACGCTCGTGTGACCGGAGGGGAAAGGAACCTGCGCGACGATAATCCACAGACCGATGCTCATGATCGCGGCACCGGCGCCGATGGGCCATGCGGCGTCCGCGACGCGCCTCCAGGAAACGAAGGCGCCCTGGCGACTGAGCAGGACCGCGAGAACACAGACCTTGACGGTCTTGGAGATAGTCGAGGAGAGGGCGACACCTCCGACGCCCATGCGCCCGCTCAGGACGAAGGACAACCCGATGTCCAGTCCAACGCACGCGACCCCAACGGCGATGGGAGTCAACGTCTTCCGCAGCGAAAACCAGAGGTTCACGAGCACGGTCTCGATCGCGAAGGTCACCATTCCAAGGCCGTACCATCGCAAGGGCCAGGCGGTCCTGCTGCGGTCGGCGGCATTGAATTCGCCACGTTCCAGAGCCAGGGAGACGAGGGGCTCGGCCAGCAGGACGAAGCCCACCGCGATGGGCGCGAACCAGATCGCGAGGCCGTGCACCGACCGCGCAAACAGACGAGCCAGGCGACCTCGATCCCGCTCCGCGGCGAGCCTTGCGAAGGCTGGAAAGAGGACGACGCTCAGGGTGTAGGGAATGAGCTCGATCGGGAGGTCGCGGATCTTCTTGGCGTACATCCGTGCGCTCACGCCGCCCTCCCCGATCTGAGAAGAGAAGTAGTTGTCCGCGAGCTCGCTGACCATTGAGAAAAGCGAGCCCGCGGCGAGCGGCGCCATCAGCACCCCGAGCTGAAGGAGATCTCTTCGCGCGGAGCGCTCGACGATGCCGATCCATCGCAGCTTGGGTGCGAGACCCGCGAGGTGGGTACCGAGTCGCGCAGCCGCGCCCAGGGTGAAACCGAGGGCAAGAGCTGCGATACCGAAATCGTGGAAGAACAGTGCGAGCAAGAGGCTCGGGCCTATCTTCAACGCCAGGTCGCCGGTTGAGGGCAGCGCGAAACGTCCATAGGCATTGAGCGTGATGTACGTGAGGGCCGAGAGTCCAAGGAAGAGGACACTCGGGATCATGATGCGCAGGAGCCGTGCCCCGTGACCGACGGCTTCCGGCCCGAAACCTGGTGCCAAACTCGTCAAGAGAGCCGGTGCTCGGAACCAGACGTAGGCGCCGTATCCGAGCGTCAAGATCGTGATTCCAGCGGCGAGGGTGCCGAAAAGGCGCCATGCACGGCGCTCTTCACCTGCTCGCAGGTTTTCCATGAAGAGCGGAAGGAACGCGGGCTCGATCAGCTCCCGGATCAGCAGGAAGAATAGGAATGGAACGCTGCAGGCCACGAAGAACGCGTCCACTCGCAGATCTGCGCCGAAGTAGTAGGCGATGACGAGCTTCTCCACGAAGCCGAGCGTCTTCGCGAGCGTCGTGATGAGTACGAGAGCCAGGGTCGAGAGCGCGATTCGGGCCGACAGCGATTCCACGACGTTCTTGGACGGCTTGCCTCCGCGGGGAGGGTCGTGTTGCATCGGGATCAGCACCTTGCGGGGCGCTGGCCACACGAGATCGATGGACTTATCCTCTCCGTCATGGCCGCTCCGGTCGAGATCGCGTTCGTAAACCACGTCGAGGACCTCGGAGGAGCAGAGCTCAGCTTGATGGACCTCTTGGTCACCCTGGACCGTCGGGAATTCGCGCCCTTCGTCGTGCTCCCGGGGAATGGGCCGCTGAGCGGTGCGCTCGCTCGACTCGGGATCCCGATCCACTGCTGTCCCCACCTGTGCCGGCTGCATCGGTCCGGGAACCTTTGTACGAGGGTGGAGGAGCTCGGGCAACTCATTCGAGGCTCTCGCGAGATTGCCGCCATTCTACGCGCTCATCGTCCGGCGATCGTTCATGCGAATTCGACGACTGCGGCCTTCTTCTGTTCGTGGGCCGTGCGCCGAGCGCACATACCGCTCGTCTGGCACCTACGCGACTTGGTCGACCTCGGAAGAACGGGCCGATGGCTCGCGCGGTCTGCCACTCGCCTGATCGCGACGTCCCGCGCCGTGGAAGCCCTGGCCGTCCGGTACGCCGGCAGGGACGGAGTGACCTGCATACCGAACGGAATCGACGTCGAAGCCTTTCTGGCGCCTGCGGACCGGGCGTCCGAGATGCGAAGCGAACGGGGAATCGAGTTCAGGTGCATCAGCATCGGCCAGCTCGCCGCCTGGAAGGGCTATGCCTCCCTGCTGGAAGCCATAGTGCTCGTCCGATCCTCGGGGCACCCAGTGAGCTTCACGGTGCTCGGGGACGACGCCCACGGCGACTCAGGTACGAGTCTTTCCTCCATGCGCATGCGCGTGCAGGGGATGGGGCTCGAGGGAGTCGTGCGCTTCCTCGGCCATTGCGACGACGTGCGACCGTACCTGGCCGCCGCCGACGTGCTGGTCCATCCCGCATATCCCGAGCCTTTCGGACGTGCGGTGGTCGAGGGGATGGCCATGGGTTTGCCCGTGATCTGCCGGGCAGGGGAGCACGGCCCGGCCGAGCTCGTGCGCCACGGTCTCGATGGCTTGCACGTGCGGGGGGAAGGCGCCGAGGAGCTCGCGAATGCAATCCTCGAACTCGCGGGGGCACCGGAGCGCCGACGCGAGATGGGCCAGAACGCCCGGCAGCGCGCCCGAGAGTGCTTCGACCGTCGCGAGACGACCGCGCTCTGCGTCCGCCTGTATCGCGATATCGTTCTCGATGGGACATGGGGGAGCCGCCTCAAAACTGTCCCAGGTTGCCCGCGTCGCGACACCGGTCCAGCGCCACGCGTGCCGCCCAGAGCGCCATAGGGACGGTAACGAGAGCGAAGACTACCAACGCGATCCAGTCGCGGAAGACCAGCGATGTATCCGCACCGGGGATCAAGCTCAGTCGCAGCGCATCCAGCGCATACGCGACGGGGATTACCAGGGCGAATTTCTCGAGCCAGGAGGGGAGTACCGTGACGGGGAAGAGGACGCCACCCAGGAGTAGCGTGGCCGAGGACATGAACCAGGCGATGGGATCCCCTCTCTTGAAGTAGAGGATCAGGCTTCCGGCGATGATGCCAAGACTGCCGAAGACGAGCAGCGAGAGGAGAAGGGTTGTGGCGAGGAGTGGCCACTTCGTGAGCGCCGCCTCGGCGCCGAGCAAACTCGATCCCACGAACAGGTAGAAGAACGACTTGATGAGCTCGAATCCAATCGGCCAAAGTAGAGAGTAAGCGAAGAAGGAAGCCGAGCGTAGAGGAGCGGCGGCCATCGCCTCCAGGACACCCATCGTCATCTGCTGTCGAAGAGCGGTTGTGAACCCGATCAGGCCGGCATTCAGAAAGCCCGAGAACGCGAGTCCGATCAGAGCGAAGGTAAAGTAGTCGCCGCCATAGGAGGCGAGATGCTCGCGCGCGCCCTCTTCGGTGACGAGCTGCGATAGATAGTAGAACGTCAGCAACTGGAACAGGACACTCAGGAACCGGAAGAAACTCTGGAGTTTGTAGCTCGTTTCGAAGAACAGGTCCCGGAGCAGGAAAGCCCTGCACTTCGTTCCGATCCAGTAGAGCGCGGAGGGCTGCTGGATCATGACCGTAGCAGGTCCTCGAACACCTTCGTCAGATGCCGAGTGCTCGCTTCCCCCTCTCCGGCGCCAGCGCTCGTCGCGGCCCGAAATTCTTCCACGGTCCCGCAGAATCGACAGTCGCCCCGGTCGATCAGCATCAGACGATCGCAGAACTGATCAACCTCCTCCAGGCGGTGAGTGGCCCAAATCACCGCACGACCCTCGTCGTCCGCCAATCGGCGCACGAAGTCCATGAATCGTTGCCGCGCCAGCGGATCCAGGCTATTCGTGGTCTCGTCGAACAAGAGGACAGGTGGTTCGGGAAGGAGGCCGCGAATGACGGTGAAGATCTTCTTGCGCCCGGACGAGAGGACGGCGAAGGGCACGTCGGCATGCCCCACGACATCGAAGAGCTCGATGTAGTGCGCGATACGCTGCTCGGCATCCCGGGGCCGGATCTCGTAGAGGGAGGCGAAAAACCGAAGGTTTTGTCGTCCCGTCAGACGCCAGAAGAAGCTCCGCTCGTCACTGGGAACGTACCCGACGCGCCGCCGCACTTCGAGAGAATCGAGCCTGGAGTCGAAGCCCGCGATCTGCACGTGCCCCGAAGTCGGCAGCACGAGGTTTACGAGGATCTTCTGCAAGGTCGTCTTGCCGGCTCCGTTCGCTCCCAGCAGGCCGAACACTTCGCCAGCGTGGACATCGAAGTCAATAGCTCGCAAGGCCTCGATGCCGGGAGGGCGATCGAAGGGTCGTCGCAAAAACTCCGACAGCGGCCGACCGATGGCATAAACCTTGCGCAGGGCACGGACCTGGACCATCGCAGCAGGGGGGGGGGCTCGCATCGAAGACCTTGGCGCCAAGGATAGCCGGGCTTCGGAGCGGCGCCAACCCGATCCGGACCTCGTCCGAGGACCGGGTCGGCATGAGTGAGTGCCTTCGACTCGGTCGTTCGCTCGCGCGCGTACCATGCAGGATCGATCTGAAGGCCAGCCGCCCGCCAAAGACTCGGGCACATCGCAGGCCACCCGCGGTCGGTTCAGCCCTCATCAGGACGTTATCATGCTTCGCCCCCCACATCAACCTGACGATGCCCGGACGCGAAACATCTTGGGCATTTCAGCGCGCGCACTGCGACCAGCCGTTTGTGAGCGCTTGGAACAGTAGCTCGGCCATGCGGACTTGGCCCTTGTGATTAAGGTGCCCATCGTGGGCGTGACTGAAGTCTGGGCCACTCGGAATTGGCAGAGAGATCGATTTGAGATGATACTCAACGCAGGCGCTTGCGAGCCTGGGGGAGTCTTGGTCGGTAAGCAGGGTCAGCTCGATACCCGCAGTTTCGACGATTTGTTTCGTGTGGCGAACTCGCTCGAAGGAGTCCTGAAGCGAGAGGAGGTGTAAATCGTGCGAAATAACTATCCGCCGATTGCGATAGGAGCTCAGCATGTTGGATAGCCTGCCGACGCTTCCAGGTTCCTGCCACTTATGTAGGGCCCGAATGATGTATGAGACGCGAAAGAGCCTCGTTATCGCCATCCCTTCGATCTCATCGATGTAGGTTTCGACTTGCTTTCTGTTCCAGTCTAGCTCGTAGTCAGACATGCCCGTATGTCCTACTCCGTAGACATATCCACGATAAGTGCTCCGGTAGAAACAATACTCGCCTATCGGAAGTTCCATACTCAGTAAGATGAGGTCGGGATGATATCCAATTATGACACTCTCGATCTGAACCAGCTGGGCCAACCCCCGATGGTCGCCGTCTACGGAGAAATTGAGCACCTCGACATGGACTCCCGCATCATTAAAGCGATCTTGAAGCAATTCCGGATATGGTAAACCATCGTCTAGCCAGATGCCTGTGCCATGAGAGGAATCTACGATTGCGATGCGAAATGCGTTCGACTTGTCCATGTCAGGAAATTCTGGACCGCAATAGCCTGATGCGTTAATTGCCACCTCCTTGCTGATACTCGGAACTGAGAACAATCCATGCGACGATGGCTTATACTTGCATCCCAGACTACGATCCCAACGATAAATATCGGGGCGTACGCAGATTTTAAGCTGCTCATGGAAGGCCACACGGAGGATAACCTCCGTTGCGACGATCGTGCTGGTGGCCGAGAGTAGGCTCCACCAAAGCCGGTTCCTCAGGCGCAAATTCTTCTTCATACTAGCTAGCATGCAATTCTGAAGATGCGCAGATCAGCAAAGGCGCGCCGCGATATGCGAGGACGGTAGCTGCGATGGCGCGCCTCGGAGAAAGAGGGTTCTGAGCTGGCAAGTGCGATGCCAAGTTATTGCGTAAAGCTAGTGGCCAAAAAACCCGAACATAAGATTGCCCGAATCCTCTACCGGCTGAGATCGAGATTTCGCGAGATGTGGAGTCACGATACTCCTTCCTCTTTGACAGTCGGAACGAGACATCCGTCTCGTGTTCATTGCACCGAGCCGAGGCGCTCCAGTGTTCCCCATGTTGCCTTTCGCACCCGGCTGTAACGATTGCACGCACTTCTAGCCGCGAGCGTGGTGCGGTGGAGTTCTTCGCAGATCTCTTCGTCGAAACGGGCACGGTGGGTGCCATCGTCGGCGCGCGGCGTGCTGCTGTCAACTTCCGCAGGCGTCCGTACAACCCAGCGGGCGGTGTGTGGCGATTGAACCGCTGCCAGGCAACGGAGAAGCGAGGACCGGGAAGCTCTGCCTCAATCCTGGCGTGAGCTGAGAATCGGCCTTGATCGACGCGCAAGAGTGCCCCACCTACAAGACCTGTCGCCCCGCGAGCCCGCCGTCGCACCGACACGAGCGTTTCTCGCCCTGGCACTTCTCCCGGCCGCGGCTCTCGTGGCGATGCCGACGGACAGGAAGGCGAAGCCGTGAGGCGGGGGCAGTACGCCTCGGAGCCGGCCTTGCGGGTGACGAGGCAGGTCTTGGGCGAAGGACTGCGAGAGAGCTGTTGACGGCACTCTGAAAACGGACCCCGCGGCACGCTGAAAAGGGACCCCCTGGCTTGGCGTGGAAGCGGCCCTCCCGGCGGGGTACCGGAACGGGTGTGTAGGACCGTTTCGGAGACCTCGGACCAGGAGGGCCAGGAGGTGATCAGGGTGTCGCAGTGGGCTGAGATTCGCCACATGCACCTCGTCGAGGGTGTGCCGAAGAAGGAACTCGCGCGTCGGCTCTCGCTGGACGTGAAGACCGTGCGCGCAGCGATTGGTCGGGAGGTTGCACCGAGCGAGCGGCGCTCACCCAGGCGGCCTCGCAGGCTCGACCCTTGCCGGAAGAAGATCGTCGAGTTGCTCTGCTGCGATTCGCGGCTCAGCGCGAAGAGGATCGGCCGGCTTTTGGGCGAGGAGGCTCGCGGCATTGGAGAGCGAGCGCTGCGCAAGTACGTGCGCGACCTGAAGCGCGAGCTCTTCCCGGTCGAGGCTTTCGTGCACCGAACGCACCGGCCGGGCGACACGCTGGAAGGCGACTTCTTCGAGAGCTTCGCTCGGATCGCCGGCGTGCTCCACAGGACGAAGGTCTTCGTCGCGACGCTGCCTTCGTGTAACGCCTACTTCGCCAAGGCCTACCCGCTCGAGCGACTGGAGTGCCTGCTCGACGGCCTCAACGCGAGCTTCACCTACTTCGGGGGTCTCCCGCGTCGAGCGGTGCTCGACAACACCTCGTTTGCGGTGAAGAGAATCTTGCCTGGTCCTGAGCGCGAGGAGACGAAGGCCTTCCACGGCTGGCGTGGATCTTTTCCGCTCGCGGTCGACTTCTGCGCGCCAGCGAAGGGCAACGAGAAGGGCTCGGTCGAGCGCGGCAACGAGTATGTGCGTGGGATCTTCTTCCGCCCCATCCCCGAGGCACGCTCGTGGGAGGAGCTCCACGCCAATCTCCTCTTGGAGCTCGAGCGCGACCTCGACCTTCGCCAGCTTCCCGATGGCCGCACGGCACGTCAAGCGCTGATCGCGGAGCGCGAGCACTTGCGACCATTGCCGTCGTGGCTACCGGAGACTTGTCGGATCGTGCCGTGCGTGGCCGACAAGTACGCGATCGTCACCGTCGACCGTGCGCGCTACTCCGTTCCGAGCGAATACGCTCGGCGTGCGCTCCTAGCGAAGATCTTCTGGGACCGGATTGAGGTCGTGGACGGTGATCGCTCGGTGGCGAGCCACACGCGCTCGTACGTCGAGGGCACGCACGTCCTCGATGCACGGCACATCCTTCGCCTGCTCGAGAGGAAACACCGCGCGATCGGCGAGTCGACCGCGATCGCGCAGATGGAGCTCGCCCCGGTCTTAGATCGGCTGCGCGAGGCGCTGCGCGGCAAGGTGCGGAAACCCGACCGCGAGTGGGTGCGCGTCCTTCGTCTGCTCGAGGAGCACTCGATGGAGGAGCTCGAGAGTGCGGTGGATCTCGCGCTGGAACGAGCGAGCCCCAGTCTCGAGACGATCCGCATGCTCTTGCGCCAGAAGTCGAGCGAGATGCCGGTCTTCGTGCCGGCGAGAGTCGCGGACGAGACGCTCGGGGCAATCGAGATCGCTCCAGCGGACCTTGGAGGCTACGACGAACTCGTCGGGGGTGCGGCATGAAGAAGAGCACGCTCGTCGAGCCGGCGCACTTGCTCGCGGACTTGAAGACGCTCGGGCTGCCTGCAGTGGCAGCAAGCTGGGAGCGCCTGGCGCTCGAGGCCGAGCGCAAGCGCCAGGCACATCCCGAGTATCTTGCCGAGCTCGCCCACCTGGAAGTGAACCAGCGGCGCGAGCGGCGGATCGAGCGCCTGATCCGGGAGGCACGTTTCCCGGTACTCAAGACACTCGATGGCTTCGACTTCGCCTCCCAGCCTGGTATCGACAAGGACGAGGTCCTCGAGCTCGCGCGCTGCGACTTCCTCGCCGAGAAGCGTAACGTCGTGCTCGTCGGTCCAGTCGGGACCGGCAAGACGCACCTTGCGATCGCGCTCTCGATCGCAGCCTGCCAGCGCGAGAAGCGCGTGCGCTTCGTCACTGCGGCGGAGCTCACGAACACTCTGAGCGAAGCGAAGAGCGAGGGCCGACTCTCGCGCAAGCTCGAGTACTTCGCGCGCTTCGACCTGGTGGTCCTCGATGAGCTGGGCTACGTCCCCTTCGACAAGCTCGGCGCGGACCTGCTCTTCGGTTTCATCACCAAGGTCTACGAGAAGCGCAGCCTGATCGTCACGACCAACCTCGCCTTCGCGCGCTGGAGCGAGGTGTTCCTCGATGCCACCGCCGCGGCCGCGGTGATCGATCGAGTGGTACACCACGTCACGATCGTCAAGACCGACGGAGAGAGCTTCCGGCTGAAGGACGCACGACGAACTTCGAGATCCGCTCGGAAGGCATCCAGCTGAGCTGGGGAGCGAGCTTGCGATCCCTCGCAGGTAGGAGTCTCGCGTCGGGAGCCCGGCTCCTCGAGACAAGCACGAGCTCGCGAGAATGCAACTTCGAACCGCGGCCCCCCTCGGGGGGCCGACCCCCTCCGGGAGTCTCCGAGGTGCTCACGTCCGCACGCGGACGCGAGCCCGATGACGCGCAGCTCCGCTGCGCCATGCGGGGGCTCCGCCCCCTGCACCCCCGGTCAATCCCTTCAGCCGAAGGGGTCCCTTTTCAGCGTGCCGCAGAGGTCCGTTTTCTGCTTGCCGCTGACAAGAGCGGCACGCCGGCGGTCCTTGGTACGGTCGAGGATCGCAACGACCGGCGGAGACTTCGCTTCCAGGTCTTGGATGCTCATCTCGAGGCCGAGCCACTCGAGAGTGAGCGCGCTCACTGAGCCGCTGGTGACCACGTCGTCCCGTGCCCGCCAGGGCGTCCTGGCGTCAATTGGATCGGTTCCGCTCACCACGAGTCGTGGGAGCGACTGGCTTCTCCTTTCGACGACCCTGCTGGGGCCGGCCGAGGTCGTGGCTCTGCCGGGCGAACTCCGCCTGGATCCGGTGGAGCTGCTGCGGACCAACACCACCGTTGGCTTGCAGGCCAGGCAAGCGGCGAATAAACTCGCCGCTCGCTGACTGCCAAGCGACAGGCCTTTCCCCTCGACGGCTCCGCAAGGGCAGGCCGACGGTGGGGCGGCCCGGTACAGTTTCGCGGTAGGGGCCGGCTCCCCTCGGGGGTTTCAGGGCCTCCCGAGGCGGCGAATTAATTCGCCGCACGCTCGTGGCCTGGGCGCCGGCTCGCCTGGTAAAGGACCGCCTGGAGCCTCGGATACCGCAGGGGTCGCGCTCTCATAACTATTATATATATGCCGATCGACGGACCCTGGGTCGCCTGCCAACGCCAGAGCGGCCCGCAGCCGGCGAATTAATTCGCCGGTCGCTGACGGGGCAGGCAGGCGGTACTCCCCGGGCGCGCGTGCTGGAGCCGCCGATGCCAGGATGAGAGCTACCTGCCGTCACGGGGAAGCGGGGTTCGGCTTCTCCTGGGTCCACAGGCGCGGCGAGCGGCGAGTTTATTCGCCGCTCGACGGTCACCGCCGGATCCGGCAGCCACTTTCATCGTGTCAGGGGTCCACGGTGTGCCACGACCTAAGTCTTTGGAAACGAAAGACTTAGGTGCTGATGCCCCCCTCAGACCTCTGACAAAAGTGACACGCAAATCGGCACTCGAAGACATCTCCACCATCCGATATGACGCCCCCGCTACCACCTACAAGAGATGACCGGGGCCCAGGTGGGCCTCGGTCTCTGCTTTCTGGGCACCACGGGCGATACGCGCTCCGGCGAACTCGTGCGCGCGACCCGGGCGACCCCGTCGGACACCGGGCTCACGCTGAGGCTGCCGGCGAGCATGACCAAGAGCTGCCGCGAGCGGACGTTGCAAGTACGGCGCGAGGTGGTGGACTCCTTGTCTGCGCTCCGTGCCGCAGCCACGCACCCCCACCCCGCCAGCACGGTATCGGCGCTACCGCCCGCGGGCCGGTGAGTCTTACCACGCAGAACGTGTCGGGAGTGGACGCACTTACAACCGGGGCTTCTCGCACTTACGACCAGTCGGGCAAGAACTCGTGCCAGGCCTTCCCGGGTGGAACTATCGGCCCCTCTCCGAGCGCCTCCAAGCAGGCATCTATCGTCTGGGCCATCTGCTCGTTGCCGACCTCGCTGTCATAGGCAGTGGAGCCGCGGTCGTGAGTGATCGCACCTGACTTCCGACCGCGATACACGGCCGCCCGAGCGCGCAGGAGGTCCTTGATCGCGGGTAGGTGCTGGATCGGAAGTAGTTCTGCTCCACTATGGCCAAACAGGCCGCCGTACAGTTCTTTGTCGCACCAATGTTCAACCCGATCGTAGAGGCGGGAGTCTAGACTTCTGAGTGCATCTTCCGCCGCTCGTCGCTTCGCAAGGAGCGTCTCGCCCTCTGCAGTGTTCTCCATTGCTGCAATGCTATCGTTTGCTGGGCCTGTGGACGAGTTCGTGCGACGTCCTTCACCGATTGCGACCACGAGGATTGGATGAGTCTCGCCCACGATGAAGCTCTACGAGCTACGGCCGTGAATGGCGAGCCTGGCTGCATGGAGCGGAGCATCTCGTAACTGAAGAACTCGAGTACGGCCCGTTTCCGTGGAACCGCCTTGAGTGTCGGACGGGAAAGAACGACACAGCAGGTTACATCCAGAAACGTCCTCTGCAGGCGATCACAAGAAACCATGGCGAACGACTCGTACCTTGAGGAGATCCTGAAGCGGCTTGCCGGCACACTGGACCCTGATGTGTTCGAGGATTGCGCAGCTGACGTGCTGCAGTCCATCTACCCGACACTGGTTCTTCTTCCGGGAGGACGTGACTCGGGGCGGGACGCGCTGCTCGCATCGGACCGAGAAGACGCCGACTTTCTAGTTTGCACGACTCAGAAGGACCCGGTAGCTAACCTCCGCAAGAGTCTTCGGTCCCACAGAGCGCATCTCAAGCCAGGCAACCGCGTCATCTTCGCGACCAGCCAGTCTCTGGACAGTAACACACGAGACAGGCTCAGGGAGACAGCCACCACGGAGGGTTACACCCTCGTCCAAGGCTACGATCGCAATAACCTCGCCCATCTGATGTACCGCAGACCGGAGTGGTGCAGGCGACTACTCGACCTCACCGGAGAGCCTCCGTCGCTATCGAAGATCCCGAAGTCCGACAGGCCCCTCGGGGGAGGTCCGGTCATCGGACGGGAGGAGGAAGTCGCCTGGCTGAGAAAAGCGTCGGGTGACTGCGTCCTGTCAGGTCAACCCGGATCAGGCAAGACATTCCTTCTGTATGAACTGTGCGCGGACGAGGACCTGTTCTTCGTGGTCGGTGGGGATATTGGGCGAATCGCTGACGAGATTCGGAAGAAAAAGCCCGCTGGGCTCATCGTCGACGATGCACACGCGCACCTGGAGCTCCTTCGTTCCCTCGTGCACTTCCGCAAGGAGAATGAGGGGGCATTCGGACTCGTCGCGACGTGCTGGCCTGCAGAACAGAAGAAGGTCGCCTCGGTGCTCCAGGCTGGAGCCGAGGCGCGGGAGCTAGAGCGTCTGACTCGGGATCAGATCGTGGAGGTCATCAAGGCCGCGGGGATTGCCGGCCCGCCTGAGTTCGTGGCGGAACTGGTCAATCAGGCGGACGGTCGGCCTGGGCTCGCTGTGACGCTTTGCCATATCTGCCTGCGGGGCAGGGTGCGGGACGTCACACTTGGCGATGCTCTCGCTCAGGACACACGGAGGACGGTCGAGCCACTCGGAGCGGAGGCATATCACCTGCTTGCTGGGTTGGCGATTGGCGGCGATGCCGGTATGGAGTTGGTACCGACGGCCCAGGTCCTTGGGCTACCCCCATCCTCCGCTCTGACAATGGCAACCGGGATGGCAGCCGGTGGGGTCCTCTACCAAGTGGGCGAGACGAGGCTGACGGTTCGCCCACACGCGCTTCGCCACGCCCTCGTGCGCGACGTCTTCTTTGGTGGAGCCTTAGCGATCCCCCATGCGGACCTGATCGCACTGGCGCCAAACCCCGCTGAGGTCGCCATGACTCTGTCGGGAGCACGAGCCCGCCGAGGCCGTGTGCCCATTGACCTCATCATGAAGCAGGCAGAGCTGGGAAAATCCTCTGCCGCCTTGGCGACACTGGCATGGGTGGGGCCCGAGGAGGCCCGAGCAGCGCTCAGTCGGCATCCAGAGTGCCTCATCGACCTCGCCCGCCCCTGCTTGGAGCATGTTCCGGAGGATGTCATCCCGGACCTCTTGGGTACTGCAGTTGATGACAAGCGAGAACTGCATCAGGCAACCGAGCATTCTCTGCGAATCCTCGGGGACTGGATCAGAGCCGGTGAGCCAGGTTCTGGAGCGGCAGTCCGAAGAAGGCAGATCCTTCATCGTGCGAGCCTTGCATGGCTCATGGGGGGTGGGGATGTCGAGACCGGCGTACGGTCACTGCTGACGGCACTCACGCCGAAGTTCGATTCCCACGCTCCGGATCCAGGGAGTGGCCTGCGGGTGACCATCCGGTTTGGATCGATCACCGCGGAGGAAGCCCGCCAAGTAGGCGCGCTCTGGCCCGCGACGCTGAACTACCTCCAAGGATCGACAGGATGGACGTGGCCGGCGGTTCAGGCGCTCGTGGACAAGTGGTGCCATCCGGGACAGCTAGGACCGAAGGTGCCCGCTGAGATCCTGGCTGCCATCCGTACGATCGGTGAAGGGATGCTGCGCGATCTCGTTCCGCTAGCCAGCGATGATCCTGGGCTCCAGAAATGGATCCTGGCGACCGCCGACCAGATTGGCGCAGCGATTGAGATCGAGCTCGATCCGTCCTTCCTCACGCTCTACCCAATCGAGCGGACCTTCGAGCAGAGCGCGTACGAGAAACAGGATCAGGCGGCGAGAGCGCTCGCGAGGGAGTGGGCAAGCGGGCCTGCCATTGAGGTCGTGGCGCGCATCATCCGTTTTGCTGCTCAGGCCGACAAGGCTCAGATTCGATTCCCGCGCTACGATCAGCCCGCCTGGTGGGAGCTGGCGAAACACGTCGATGACCCCTTGGCGTGGGGGAACGAGGTGATCGCTCAATCCGGTCACGTGAGCATCTTCTTGCCGTTCCTGCACTACTCCAGCGCGAAGTCCTGCGAGGGATGGGCCGAGGTGGCCCGAACATGCCTTGACAGCGATTACAAGCATGCCGCTGCTGACGTAATCTTTGAGGCAGGTGGTTTGCCAGTTGAATTAGTGGAACAAGCAGCCGCATCCATCACTGGATCGGGTGACTGGGTGGAGGCGGGATCGATCCAGAACCGGTATACAGAACCCTCCCTACGGGCCCTGCTCCGGCATGAGGATCGGGCAGTCGCTGGCGCGACTGCGATGGGCATCTGGCATCGGGCCCCGAAGCATAGAGTGCCCCAGGCGCTACTCAGTGATTGGCGCTTCGCGGTTGTGCATTGCGTTGAAGAGGACCACGATCTGGAGTCGGCATTTCAGGCCTATGAGGGGTTGGCTCTTGAGTGGTTACGCGTCCGAATAGATGAACGCTCTTCTACACTTTACCTTCCCCGCGGATCCATCGACCATGCGATCCGCCACCTGACAGCAGACGAACGTAGGGATATCCTCAAGTCGATCGACGGGTCTGATTACGTCTTTCAGGGCCTCATCTCTGCCCTCGTTGATGACGATCCCCCGTTATTGAAGGCTCTCTTGGAACACGAATCCTTACGCCCGATGCATCTTGAACCGCTTCGCGGGAAGCCCGACGAATCCTGGATAGCTCGAGCGCTGCTGGCACTTGAGGGAGGGTACACGCCCGAGGACCTTGTCGAGGCGTCCTACTCCTGCGGACACAGCTGGGCTGGCAACCGATCTGAGATGTGGCAGGAATGGGTAGAGGCGTTTGCAAGGCTCGAAGCACACAACGACCAACGAATTGCAGTAATAGGACGCGTTGGCGGTGAACAGGCCAGGCGAGAGCGAGAACAGGCACTAAGGGAAGAGAGGGAGCGAGACGTCTTCGGGCGGTAGGCTGGATTGGTCGAGTTCGTGGCACCATGCCAGTCAACGGCATCAAGGCGGATTTGCGGCTAGAAGTGCTCCCGCGTCGACATGGCCTTTCATCGAATCGATGAGATGATTGCAGACCGCATTGAGGTCGTCAACCCGCCCTCTCAGCTCGAGCTTTGAGTAGCGCTTCCCAACGTCTGACGCGGTTCTCCGCCCGTGAGCAATCGCGTTGCGATTCTCTACAAGTTCTTCGATTCTGCCGAGAAACCGCATGTCCGGAACTGTGGGGCATGTTAGACCGAAAATCTCCCAGATTGTTAGGAGTTGACGAGGCCTGTAATGCGAGCCATCCCTGGGGAACGCGGTGGCATCAATGGCGCTAGCAATCTGGCTAGAGCCGACAATCTGCATCAAAGCAATTCGTGACTCCCATTTTCGCGCCGGGCCTGCACCCGCACAGCTGTCCCAGAGGGGATCCAATGCGAGCGCCAGGGCTTCCCGTCTTATCTGAGAGTATCCGACGCCTGATGATTGCAAACTTGAGAGAGCCGATTGGACTGCCGATCTAACCGTATACTCATAGACACCGTAGAGCTCGATAAACAGAAGGCCCTTCAGTGTGCTGGTTAGGTCCTGCTGACTGGTATCGTCTTCCTTCACGGCATCTATAAAGCGCCGGGCCTGCAGAATGCGGTCTGCCACCTCTGCCGATGCCACACTAAACATCGCTTACTCTCCGAGGAACCGATCTCGGCAGAATTCTATCCGACCCGCCACCATCTTCTGTGAGTTCGTAGCGCCTGTAGTGAATCCCTTGAGTTCCTCTGCTTGCATCCATTTCTCTGCGCCAGTGGTACGAATCGTACCCGTCTTGCGAATTGCAAGGGCAGCCCCGACAGCGACTGCCTCAAAGAGGTTCATGGGAGTGGTCTTGCGGGTAGATGTCCTCACGATACCATTGGGAAGTGCCGCTGCGAGGGCTTCGAATGTCTTGGTAAAGAGGGTGCGACCCTTTTTGTAGTTGAAAGATTTGGAAGCTACCTGCATGTAGTTGTTGAGAAACTGGACGACACTATGTTCGAAGCGTTTGTAGTTGTCAGCAAAGGCGAAGAAACGGAGTACGCACTCCTCGCGTGTTCCGTCTTTCTCTTGCACCTGAGTTAAATTGACCACGGCTCGAAAGTTCTCATCCGCGGCCATTTCCTCCAAGAAGCCATTAAATTCTCCACGATAGATGCAAGACCGTATCTCTTGATTGGTTAACGCCACCCCACCCGTGTTGAGGCGCTCAAACAGGTCAAAACGAACGACCAGATCGCTCTTGTCGCTCAAGGTGACGACCTTGATCGGGCGATGGTGGAATTGCAGTTTTAACGAATCGGGGAGGTCATCGAAGGTCTTGCCATTGAGGAGGTCTAGCTTTTCTAGGCCCTCAAGCTGCAAGGGCTTGCTCATGGAAAGTTTTTGGCGTGCCTCTGTCGTTCCCGCGAATTGAACTATCGTGCTGAGCCTTTGCACCCCGTCAACCAGCTCCCATGTCGCGTCTCTATTGGTCGCCATGAACAGGCTTGGTACGGGCACGCCAAGAAAGATAGATTCGATCAAGTGAGACCGCTTTGTGTGATCCCAGCGAAATTGGCGTTGATAGGTCGGAGCCACGTCGATGGAACCAGAAGCAACCATCGTGACGAGTTGCTGCACGATGATGTCGTACGTATCGAAGTCGACGGTACGGCGTTGGCGATCGAGCTGTTCAATAATGGACTCTGACGGCATGATTGCGCTCTGGATTGGAGCTTGGTCAGGGTGGTGGCCCCGTCGGGTGTCTTCCCTCGGGAACCGACAGCTCTACACGTCGGGAGCAGCCGGCGCAAGGGTTCGGCGCACCTGCACGCAGCCCGGCGTTCCAAGGGGCTAGAGGTCGCCCTTGGGGACGAGCGACGACTCTCATGTTCGCATTTTGGCCCCTTCTCGATACGGACCTTGGCTCCCGCGCCGACGTTCCCAGTAGGGGAGTGAGCTTCTCCGGACAGCAGGAGTCAGTGCGAGGCCGACGACTGCTTCCACCTTCGAGGGATTACTGGTGCTCGAGGGGGCTTCGATCACCGCTGCTTGCCACAGCTGGTCCAAGGGACGCCTCGCCGACGCAGGATCGGCTGACGCTGTCGCGTAGCAGTCATGCCCGCTTGGACGGCATTGCGATCATAACTTCCTCGACCTGACTCTGCAATCTGACCGATGGCAGAGTCCTGAGATGGAGGGTAACCGTCGCCTTCTCCCAGTCTACAACAAGTCTCTCTACGCATCGCCGTGTCGTTCGGACTCTCTCTTCCGGCGAGCCCTTCACTAAGACGAACTCCAGTTCGCGGACGAATGCCCCAGTCTCCTCCACCAGCGTCCCGATCTCAGCCGACGAGAGCGCCATCCGCTCGAGCTCGTCGATGCGCCGTTCGATCGCGTCGAGCTCCGCTCCGAGCTTGGTGATTCTCTCGTCGACGTAGGCACGGGTTGCCGGGGTGATGTTGTCGAGGATGTTCGCGATCGTGCGCTTGAGCGCCTTGAGTTTCTCCTCGGCACGGGCCCTCGCCGCGGTAAGGTCTGGCGAGCCGGGTCCTGTGATCTCGCGGATCGTCCGCGCCAAGAGGCGATTGTCCTCGAGATAGGGCACGTACCGGCTCACCACAGTGCGCGTCACAGCCTCTTCGAGCAGCACCTGGTCGACGGGGCCGAACTGGCACGCCGTTTTGCCCCGGCGGATGTAGTTCCCGCAGCCGTAGTAGAAAGTGTAGACCGGAGTGCCGTCGTTCCTCAACTTGCCCTTCCTCCGCTTGCAGCCCTCGTAGCGCCCTCCACAACGAGCGCACTGTATGAGGCCGGAGAGCAGGAAGCGGGAGCGCTGTCCCTTCCATCCGCCCGTGACCCGAGGATTCTTGCCGCGCTGCTTCTTGGCAGTGGGGCGCGACTCCCTCGCTTCTCGTGCAAGCTCGAAGAGCTGCCGGCTCACCAGACCCTCGTGCGTGTCGCGCACGAGGATCCAGTCCTCCTCGGGGTTGGGTACGAGCCTCGCGCCGTAGGGGTCCTTCCTCTCGACTGCACGACCGTTCTTGATCTTGTGAAAACGTGCATCGGTGCGCCGGTTCCACACCATGTCCCCGACGTAGAGGGGACTCACGAGGATTGCTCGGATCGTCGAAGCGGTCCACACGCCGTTGTAGATCCGCGCCCACAAGGGTCCACGGGGTGTCGGGATGCCGTCGTTGTTCAGCGCCTCCGCGATCGAGCGGAAGCCCTTGTTCTCCTCCGCGCTCAGCCTGAAGATCCGCTGCACGACCTCGACCCGGTCGGGACTGCTCGGCACCAGGCGCGCGCTGTCGTGCTTGGAGATGTTGATCGATTCCCCGCGCTGGAGCTGGCGGATGGCTTCGCCCTTATCGTCGAGCATGAACTTGGTCCCATCCGGCATGAAGCGCGTCACGAAGAGGAACTCCCGGTTGGGCTCGCGGTCGTTCTCGTAGCGCAGGTCGTACCCGTAAGGCGGCGTGCCGCCCATCCACGACCCTCCCTCGACCTTGGAGAGGAGCCCGCGGATCGTGACCTTGGAGAGGTCCTTCGATTCCTCTCGTGCCTGCCACTGCTTCACCGGCCGCAAGAGGTCGTCCGTGCCGTCCCCCGAGAAGTTCTCGCTGATGTAGAGAACCTCGACACCGTGGGTCTTCAAGATGTGGCGGTAGTAGCCCGCCTCGTCATTGTCGGTGCGGCCGAAGCGTTTGACGTCGTACACGATCACGTGCGAGAAGGGCTGCTCCGGGCGCTGGGCCTCGGCAATCAACTCCTGGAACGCGCGTCGGCGAGTGACGCTCGTTCCGCTGATTGCGTCGTCGATGAAGAGGCGATCGAGACGCAGGCCGTGCTCGGCCGCGTAGTTCTCGATCGCCTTCTGCTGGTCGGGGATCGACTGCTCCTGCCGATCGGTCGAGCGTCGCAGGTAGCCGACCGCGACCCGGGCGTTCGGACTCGGACTCTTCGTGGCTCTGGATGGTCCCATCGCGGTTCTCCCAATTGCTTGCAACCGCGGGACATACAGCGGCATCCTCACCCGATAGCCAGTTCGTTCCAGGAGATACGAGGGCCCACTGGACTCGACTTGAATCGCACGTCAGCGTCTACGGTTGGGGCGGTGGCGGCGATGACCGCACACCCACGCCGAGCGCGGCCTCGTGGCGGCCTGTGTCCGCGAGCAGCCGCCTCCTCGGGCCAGGCTGCCCGGTAACCCGCCATGCCCGCGGGCCCAGCCAGCGGCCAACGTGGGGGCTCGACTGGGTCCTCCAACTCGAAGTGAGCCGGGTATCCGCCTTACAACGTCCCCTCGAGGATCATGAGTCCCGGCCGGGGCCTCCGGGTCGCTGCGATCGCCATCTCCAGGGCGTCGGGCCCGTCGTCGTGCGCGGCCTTCGGGAACTGGCGAAGCTGCTCGATGAGCTGGCGCTGGGTGCGGGAGAAACGCAGGAAGCCGCCAGTGATCAGCGGTTCGAGCGATTGGATCCGTCCGAGCTTGTCCTTGGTGTGAGCGATCTTGTAGAGGGGAAGCCTCACACCCTGTGCATGGCTCGCCCGACTGAGCTCGTTCGCGAGGAAGTCCTGGAACTGGTTCGTCTCGAACGCGAACTCCCGGAACTGCCTGACCCGGTGATACTCGAGGATGGCCTGGATAGTTTCGAGGGGCTTCCGCTTCTTGATGTCGGCATCGAGCACGTACAGGATCCCGGTCGGACTGTGTCGGAGAATGGTCACAATCGCCGTGTCGTCGCGGCTCCTACCTTCCTTCCCCAAGCTCGGATCGCACGCGCCGTAGATCGAGGAATTCGACTTCAGGTCCGCGACTAGCTCGTCCACGGAGCGGTACTCGTCATCCCAGTAGTGAATCTTCTCGGGATCGAAGAAACAGTTCTTCAGATCGATGGGTTCGTTCTGCTTCTCACTGTCAAAACTCGCCGCGCCGTCCCGGAGCCGCATCTCCATCAGCTGGTAGTAGCTCTCGCGCTCGGGCCAGAGGACTTGGGATCCCGCCAGCATGGCTTCCTGATTGGCCTCGAAGTAGGCCCGCGCGGCCTCAGCTCCTCCCTTACCCTCATGCTCATCCCGGTACGAGAAGATTGCGGCCCACTTCTCCCAGAGATCCTCCCGCGTCGCCCACTTCTCGACGGCCTGATACTTCTGCGAGGACCATCCGGGAATCGTTTCACCGGCCCCGGGCTCGCCAACGAGCTTCGCGAGCAGCGAGTCGTAGTGAATCAGAGTCCCGACGATGATCACGTTCGTAGTGGCGGTCGTTCCCGCCTTCATGACTGACTTCGTGAACCACGCAAGTTTCGTCTCGCGCAGGTCAGCCGACTGGGCATCGTTCTCGCCCTCGACGTCGTCGAGGATGATCAAGCTCGGGCGGTGCTCTCGGTGCTTGCGACCCCGGACCTTCTGGCCTGCGCCAAGCGCTGTCACCCGAACGCCGTTCCGCGCAACAATCTCGGCCCGCCGCCAGCGCTCCGGGGCAGGCCGGGCGCCAGGCCGCTCCGTCGCTTCGGGAAAGTCCACGAGCAGCATCTGGTTCGTCTCGAGCTCGGTCTTCACCGCCCCGAGCAGGTCACACGCCTGATCGCCGGTGTTCGAGATGAGCACGATGAAGGGCTCGGTCCGAAAGCAGATTGACCAGAGGACGTAGGCAAGACTCACGACGGTGCTCTTCGCGTGGCCACGCGGGGCCGCGTAGGCGATTCGAGCATTGCGCTCCCGAGTTGCGTCGGCCAATAGAGCGAATAGCTCGATGTGCATCCAGGAGGGCTTGAGAGCGAAGTGAGCTGGTAGGTAGATGCGCGCAAATGCCTCAGGTGAGGAGCGCGTGGCGTCACGGCGAGTCTCTCGGATGCGCCGCTGAAGTTCGCCGGCAAAGTCAGGCCTGGGGTGCATTAGCATCGGGCATCTCCTCCCTGCTCGCCTCGGTAACCGGGCTCGAAACGGATACGGCCTGACCGAGCGCACGAATCTTTTCGCTCGCGCTCGAGCGGGCAAGATCCGCTTGGATCGGAGCGAGAAGTGCTTTCGCGACATCATCCCCTTTGACCTCTCGAAGTACGCGCTGCATGGTCTCGAACTGCCCCTGCAGTTCTTCCAGACTCGGTGGCGCTTCCAGGCGATGCGTCAGATCGGCGTGGATCTCCTGCGCGGCGGTGGGGAGGTAGCCGAGGCGCTGCAGGATCTCCCCGAGTTCTCGGATGATGGTCCATGCACTGCGCTCTGCTTCCACTCGGGTCGCATGGGGGCAATCGCGCTCGCGGGTGATCCGCCGAAGTCGCGCGATGGACTGTCGCGCTTGCGCCATGAGCTCCCCAACGAACTGACCGCCGAGGGCGGGGTCCTGCTCGATGGCGTTGACCTCACGGATCAAGGCGAGATCGCGGGACACCGTGCGGGTCGAGACCTTCAAGAACTCGGCGACCTCTGCCACGCTGTAGCCTTCGGCCGTGAGGTGCTCCACGCAGGCGCGCCTTGTTTCATGGGTGAGTGCCGTCGGCGAAAGAGTCCCGCTCTGGAGCTCCCGGATCAGAGTGATGGGGGAGGAGTGCTCCTCCCGGATGGATGAGACCTCGGTAGGGGCTTGATTCGGTTTGGATTTGTTGCGCTTCATCGTGTCACCTCCTTGGCGGTGTACCGCTTTGCAATGGCTCGAGGGACGGCACCTGCACCCGCGAGCGCGATGTAACGCCGCACGATCACATCGCAGTAGCGCGGCTCGATCTCAAGTCCAAAGCAGCGCCGTCCGAGGCGTGCCGCAGCAATCAAGGTCGTGCCGCTTCCAAGGAAGGGATCAAACACGATGTCACCGCGTTTGGAGGAATTGCGGATCGCACGCTCGGCGAGCTCGAGCGCCTTTTGGGTGGGATGCCTGTAGGCACTCGTACGATCGCGGTGGATCTCCCAAAGGGTTGACGCGTTCTTCGGGCCGAACCAGGCATGCCTTGCGCCGCTTTTCCAGCCGTACAAGCAGAACTCGACTCGCTCGTTGTAGTCACCGAAACTGGGCGCAAACGATTCCTTCGCCCAGACGAGCGTCGACGCCACCTTGAAACCATGGGCGGTGAGCAGGTCGTGCATCAGCCCGAAGAACCGATGGCTGTTCCAGATGTAGAAGGCGGCGCCAGGAGCAAGGGCATCCGACAAAGTAGACGTGACCCTCTGGAACCAAGCCGCGTACCGCTCGGGGCTGAGGTCGTCGTTCGTGATCTTGGGCGCATAGCGCTCGCTCAATCGTCGAGCGGCTTTCGAGTTCTTGGGACCCGGCCGGTTGCGCGGATCGAAGGAAACGCCGTAGGGGGGGTCCGCGTGGCAGAGCTTGGCTTGGAGGTCACCCATCAGCTGCTCGAGGCTCCCTGGCACGGTCGCGTCCGCGCAGAGCAGGCGATGCTCGCCATGGAGTCCGAGTTCGAGCCGATCCCCAGGCTCCGTGATGGTGGGCCGGCCGGAAGCGAGGTCGGCCTCCACGTCGAAGGCCTCGTCCTCGGCCGCGGAGGACTCGGCGAGGTGCGTCACGAGTTCATCGATCTCAGGGAGGGCGAAGCCCGAGATCTCGATGTCGATATCTGGAGTTCGTATCAGCTCGTCGAGGACGGCAACGAGCTTCTCCTGGTCCCAATCTCCGCTGACCTTGTTAAGCGCGAGGTTCAGGGCCTTCTCCTTGGCGGGGGAAAGCTTCACGACGACTGCGTCGACGTGGGTCTCGCCGCGGGCCTGTAGGACTTTCAGCCGCTGGTGCCCGGCGACGAGAGTGCCGGTGCGCTCGTTGACCACGACCGGCTGGACTAGGCCGAACTCATCAATACTCTTCGCGATCGACTGGTAGCGGCGATCGTCGGGCCGCAGGTCAACCCTTGGGTTGTAGGGAGCGGGATTGATTTTGGAGATCGCCATGTGCTTCAGTTTCAAGGTAGGTATCCCTCTCGTGTTGCGATCGTTCGCAACGCCTGACGACGAAAAAGCATTCTGGGTAGGTTCGTGTGTCACTGCTCCCGTACCGCTGAGGCTCTGCAGATGTTGCTGCAGAAGCGCTGGCGGCCCGCCATCCGGTTCACCCGGAAGAATGCGTGGCATGCGACTCGTTCGCAGCAATGCACTGGAAAGAAGCCGGTCTCGATGTAGAGCTCGAACTCAATTCGAAGCTGAACCAGGACGGCCAGGGAGAGGATTTGAAACCAGTCGATCCTCTCCGGATGCCCGTCGAGATCTCCCGCGTCAAGCTCGAAGCACCGATAGAGACCCGGCTTCTGAGGGTTGGCTCTCCCACGGATGTCGTAGGTGATACGATCAGTGCGAACCGCAGCACTCTCGCTCCGTCGCGGCTTCTCGCCGGAGAAGAACGCAATGCGCGAGCGCACCTGGGAGATGGAGGGAAAGTTGCCGAGCTCGAGGATCAGCTCATCCCGGAGTCGCTGGTCGGCGATGGCGAGAGTGAGTTCGGCAGCGAGCTCCCGTTCCTCGCGGTTCCCTTTGGCCTTGGGAATGAGATCGCCTTTGAGGATCCCCGTGAGGGCGTCCCAATAGAAGAGGGTTGTTCGCTTCTGACGGCGGACTGAGGGGAGGGCGTGCACGAGGATCGCCTTGTGGACCGCTTCGAGACCGGCGTAGAACGGCCCTCGCCAGGCGGGGCCGGGGTTCATCCAGCGAAAGTCCACCCCAAGGACGGTGGCGGTCAGCTCCTGAAACTGCGGAGGGCTCACGTTGCGAACGATCGTAGCAGGCCGAGTCGCGTTTTCAAGGGGGGCACCAGTGGCCACTCAGAGGCTGGCAAGCAGCCGGACAGATCCGCGGGAACCAATGGCCCCGGCGGGCCGTGTGGAATCGTGTACGGGGCCCGATAGCTCGACCTGGCCCGGGCCGGGCAGGCCCAGGCAGGCAACGGCGGGTCGCCGGGAATCGACTCGCTTGTTCCCGCAAGCAGTAGGGAATGTCGGGCCGTGGCTCATCTACTCGAACTCACGTACTCCGGCTGCGCGAACGGCGCTCCTGTGACACTCTCCGGGAAGGGCCAGATCGATGTCGCCAAGAAGGAGCACCGACTCCAGCTCACCCTCGACGTGCCGCCGAGCTCACTGCACTGGGACCATGCTCTCGCAGTGCTCGGGCTCTGCTGCGCACCCCTCTTCAAGGCTGACGAAGACTCGCCGGTCCTAGCGCAGAGCCAGAGCCACCTCTGGGACGAGAACGGACGCGAGATGGGCAGCTGGGCCGAGTCGGCCATCGTCAAGAGCGTCAGTGGCCAGCTCCGCTGGCGGGTCCAGCTCCCCCGCTGCGACGTGCGCCTCGAGGTGAACGAGCGCCTGCGTACGGTTGAGGACCTGCATGTGCGCGCGATGCCTACGGGGGTGTTGACAGCACTCTGAAAAGGGACCCCGCGGAACGCTGAAAAGGGACCCCTTGGCGGTGTTCTGGACCCGGCCCTCCCGGCGGGGTAGCGAGACGGATTGGACGATTCGTTCCGCAGTCCCTGGAGCGGGAGGGCCAGGAGGTGATTAGAGTGTCGCAATGGGCTGAGATTCGCCATCTGCATCTTGTCGACGGGGTGCCGAAGAAGGAGCTGGCGCGTCGATTTGGTCTGGACGTGAAGACGGTGAGGCGGGCGCTGGGGCGCGTAGAGCCGCCGCAGGAGCGGCGCGATCCAAACCGCGGCAGGCGGCTCGACATCTGCCGCGAAGAGATCGAGAAGTTGCTACTGAGCGAGCCGCGGATCACGGCCAAGCGCATCGGGCGCGTGCTGGGCGCGAAGGCCACAATGGTCGGCGAGCGCGCGCTGCGCAAGTACGTGCGCTCGATGAGGCAGAAGCTCTCTTCGCCGGAGGCCTTCGTGCACCGCACGCATGCTCCCGGCGACACGCTGGAGGGCGACTTCTTCGAGGCCTGGGCGCGTGTCGCTGGGTCTTTGTGCAAGGCGCGAGTCTTCACTGGCACTCTTCCCTGCCCCGCGTTGGCGCGCATTGCATTCGGGTACTCGCGACGGTGCCGCTAAAATGGCAATCGCCACTGGCGGTGGCGATTGCACTGCACTGTCTAAGTTGGGCAAGCACTAAGCTAGAGTTTCGCCATCGCTAGGCGGCCAGCAAGGCTCCGCAGAGCCGTTCCTGCAGCTTTCGTCGAGCGCGCTGGTCTTGCGGGTTCTCAAGAAGTCTGCCGGCCCAAGTCTCGCGTCGGATGACGTCGAGCATGTCGGAGAATGAGAGCATCCGCTTGGAGCGATACCAAGGTGCCCGTTCCCGGGCTCGGTGGAGGTCGTTCTTGTACTGCCCGTTCTGGAGGTACCAGAGCACGACGACCGCGTAGGAGACGAAGACGATCGGTACCGTGTGAAGGGTGGCGATCTCGCCTCGCCGTCCGCGAGCCTGAGGACCGGGACGCTTCGCTCGACGATGCGGTGAAGTCTTCCGTCGTCCCCAACCGTTCTGCGCATCCTCGAGGCCAACGAACTGCTTGGCGTCGCGGAAGCACACCTCGATTGTCCAACGTCGCGAGAAGCGCTGGAGGAGCTCTTCGATCGTCATGATTGAGTCGGTGCTGAAATAGGCGCGATCCTCGATCCGGCGACGCGGGTCGCGGGTGAGGACCATCTTCACCATTCGCGTGCCGTTGACTCTGTACCAGAGGCACGTACAGGTCTTCGTCAAGACCTCGACCCTGCGCCCGTAGGCATGAATCGTCACGCGTTTCCAGGCAACCGCAGCTTCGGCGGCGAGCCGACGGGGAGAAGGCAGTCGCGCTCCTCTCTTGCGCGGACGACCCAAACCCGAGTAGCTGCTAGCCATCCCGTAGAGTGACGCCTCCATGTTCATGGGACCGACGAAAGTCGTCGTCTTGGAGAGGCGGGGGACCACCGTCCTGCATGCGTATTCCGCATCTGCGCTGACAAACAGCCGAAATCCCGACGGAATCCAGGATTCCAGGATCTTGATGAGCTCCACGGCGAGCTCCGTGCGCTTGCGGTATAGGCCTTGCGGGCAATGGCGTTTGGGGCGGTAGAGCCGGAACAGGATGGGAATCGCTCTGCCACGCAGGCGATCCCAGGGCAGCGGAAGACGGACGGCAAGCACGACCCAACATTGCCCGAAGGAGAAGAAGGCAAGTCTTCCTGCCGAGCTGCCTTTTCCATAGGTCGATCGAGACGCATCGTGGTGCATTCCGGCACCAAACATGTGGGGACCGCTGCGGTGGCAGAGAGTGTCGTCGACCACGGCTTCCACCTCATTGGAGAGCCAGGGCAAGAGCGACTGGAAGAGCACCTGACCTACCGCGTCGCTGACCCAGCGAGCCCGAGAGAGGAAGCGGTAGAGCGTGGCGAAGTGCTTGCTTCGCCCAGGGCCACCAGCGACTTGGATGACACGCGAGATGCAGTGGCGGCCTTGGCAGAGGATCCAACCGGAGACGATCGCGACGAAGTTCTCGAAGCTGGGTCGCGTGAAGCAACCGGCGAATGAGGTGAGGATGCCCTGGAGCGAGGCGGGGATATACTGATCGCGCACGCTCCCCCTTTGGTGCTGTTTGTTCTTCACACCCAAACCATCGCAGGGTGGAGCGTGCTGCCTTCCTCCTTGCGACGCTTCCTCGCGGCGATTCTTAAAACTGGGACTACCTTCGCCGCAAGCGACCAGCCAAGCGCCCATGCGCCCTCGCCGAATGGCGAAACTCTAGACTAAGAGCACGTCCTAAAACCTCTTTTAATCCGGGTGCGGATATGCTCTCTGATGGTCCATGGACCAGGACTTCTTCGACGTACCAGACGATCTGTGGAAACGCATCGAACGCTTGCTGCCTGCGGAACGTCCCAAGCCGAAGGGTGGCAGGCCACGGGTTCCCGATCGCGTTGCGATGGCCGGGATTCTCTACCGCGTGAGGACAGGCCGCCAATGGAAGGCGCTCCCGGTTGACTTTGGCTCGGGTTCGACCTGCCACCTGCGTCTCACCCAGTGAGTTCGCGCGGGCGTCTTCTCCAGGATTCATGAGGAGCTGCTGCGGCATTACGACAAGCGGCGAGGCATCAAGTGGGACTTCGCTTGGCTCGACAGCGCCATGGTCAAGGCGCCAAGAGGGGGGGCGAAACGGGGCCGAACCCGACGGACCGGGGGAAACTCGGCGTGAAACGGCACGTTCTCAGCGATGGTCGCGGCGTTCCTCTTGCTGCGCTGATCACGGCGGCCAACGTGCACGACAAGTGGATGGTTGCAGAGGTGCTCGACGCCGTCGCAATGCGTGCGCCGCGAGGACCGCGACGCCCGGTGAACCTGTGCCTGGACAAGGGATACGATTATGCCGACGCAGAAGCAGCCGTTCGCATTCGTGGGATCATCCCGCACATCCGACGTCGAGGCGAACAACCGCTTGTCGAGTGTGTGCGCGGCAAACCCAGACGCTGGGTCGTCGAGCGCAGGAACAGCTGGCACAACCGGTTTCGCGGGCTGCTCATTCGCTGGGAACGAATTGCGGCGCATTACCTCGCAATGGTTCAACTGGCGTGCGGCCTCATCGCATATCAGCAGGCTCAAGGGTTTTAGGAGGCGCTCTAAGGGAAACGGCCATGATCGGTGCGAAACTCGACCAAATTCCATGCCACCCGCACAGATCTTAGCAAGATCATCGACCTCGTGTCCAGCGTTTTTTCCTCGGTACACGGGCACAGATTCCGACGTGATCCGCGCGACTTCTCGCGAGACGGCCCGCTCGATCCCAAGCTCCTGACCACCCTCGTGCTCTACATGGTCGCCGACGCCAACCGGCGCGGATACCAGCTTCTTCTCGATGCCTTCTGGGACGAGGCCCGCTCTCAGGGGCTCACGCTTCCCACTCCAGAACCCATCGCTGCTCCCTCGTTCTGCACCGCGCGGCGCAAGGTCACGTCCGAGCTCCTTTTGCCCATGCTTCACCAGATCGCCGCGCATTCGTTCTGGGACGGGCGTGACGTCGCTCGTCGATGGAAGGGACGGCGAGTTTTCGCGATCGACGGCACCGAGATCAACCTGCAACGCAGCCCCGACCTCGACGAGAGGTTCGGAACACCTGAAGGCGCGCACTGTCCTCAGGTGCTCTTGAGCGTGCTCCTGGATGTGTGCGCCAAGCTTCCGATGGATCTCGAGGCCTCCTTCGTGGGCAATGAGCGTGACCACCTCCTCTCGATGCTGGAGAGCCTCGAGGCGGGCGACCTTCTGATCCTGGATCGCGGCTACCCCTCGCACGAGCTCTTGCAGGTGCTGAGTCTCTCGAAGATCGATTTCATGATCCGCGTACCAGCCAGCAATACGTTCGCCATCGTCGATGAGTTCCGGCAGAGCGGTTCCAGCGATCGCGTGTTCCGCTTGATGCCGCCGGATGGGAGGCCCAGGCACTGGATCCCTCTCGATGTGCGTCTGGTGCGGATCGCGGCTCCGGACGGAACGCAGTCTTACTTCCTCACTTCACTGCGGCGAACCGAGCTCGGCTTACGCCAACTCAGGGAGCTCTATCACATGCGCTGGGAGGTCGAGGAATTCTTCAAGCTCTTGAAGGGGTCTTACATCGGCCAGGGACAGTTCCGCTCCAAGTCGCCGTCGGGAGTGCTCCAGGAGATCCACGCCCTGGTCCTCTTACTCGCGATCACGAGGATGTGCATGTGTGCGGCCGCAGGCGCGATCGACGGGGACCAGGGCAGCGTCTCGCAGAAAGCTGCGATCCTGGGCGTCGCCGGCTATGTCGCCCGACTGCTGCTCGCTCCCCAAGACGTCGCCCTGCGAGAACTCGACGCCTTGCTCGAGCGCATCACACACACGCGGTACAAGAAACGGAAGGGCAGATCCTTCCCGCGAAGGTCCTTCCGCCCAGTCTCGCGGTGGTCCTCCGCAGGACGCCGTGGAGACTAATGGCATTGCCCCGTAGGGGGGCAAGGAGATGGCGATGAAGGACAGATCGAAGCAGAGCAGGGCCGACGGCGGAGAGGCCGGTCCTCCGCAGAACTTCCCGCGCGGAGCCAGGGAGCTTTGGACGCAAGCCTCGCGCGAGGAGCAGGAGCGGGCGCACCGCTCGTGCACGCAGATCCTCGCCTTGTGGCTGGGCAAGAGGCAGCGCGAGGAGGTCTCGAGAGAGCTCTCGATCCCGGCCGCTTCGGGTGTGGCAGCTCAGCCAGCAGGCGCTGGCGGGGATGCTCTCGGGCCTCCTGCATCAGCCTCGGCCACGGCGTCGAAGCCAGGAGACGACGATGGAGACGAAGGACGACGATCCGCGCGAGCTGAAGAAGAAAAACGCGGAGCTCTTGCAGAAACTCGCGGACCGCGAGGCTCTGATTCAGCTCCTCACGAGCCTTCCCAAACCGAGGAGCGAGCCGTCGATGTCGGAGTCACCGACACCGTCGGCGAAAACGCGATCACGTCGAGCGGGGGTGAAGGCTGAGGCAGGTGGTGGGAGCGTACCTGCAGAGCCAGCGCCTCAGGCACGGTGAGCTTGCCGTGCTCGCGCGCGTGATCGGGCAGAGCACGCGCACGCTGCGGAACCGGAGGCGCCGGGGCGGCAGGGAAGGCCGCCCCGGCCATCCGCCCCGTCCCGAGGAAGAGCGTGCCGCCGCACGCGAGCAGATCGAGCCACGCTGGCGTGATTTGCCGCGCGAGCACAACGGCTGGCGTACGGTGTGCGCGTGCCTCGCACGCGAGGGAATCGATGTGCCGACGAGGCCCGTGCAGGAGATCGTGCACGAGCTCAAGTCCGAGCGCACTGAGTGCGAGCGGGCGCGCATCGAGGCGAACCGCGTGCACGCCCTGGTGCTGGCACGCGACGCGCTGGGGTCAGCCGACCAAACACATCTTGGGCGCGATGCGCACGGCGCGATCAAGAGGCTCGTCGTACGCGAGTGCTACGTACCGCGCACCCTGGCTCTCTCGGTCGGCCCGCCTGCGTGCGGCGCCGACGTCGTGCGGCTCCTCGAGCACGCGGCCAAGGAGCGCGGAACCTGGCCCTTTGTGGTGCAGCTCGACAACGGCAGTGAGAACCACAACACCGAGATGGAAGCCTGTATGCGTGAGCAGCAGGTGATCGTCCTGTGGAACGATCCGCGCACGCCAGAGCATAACCCGCGCGTCGAGCGCACGATCGGCAGCCTGAAGCGAGAGAGTGGCCTACAGGCGCAGCAGAAGAAGGATGCTGAGCTCGACCAAGGACCTGTTTGGCCTCGGGAGACCGGCGTCGCGCCGACACGCATCAGCCTCTGCGGGCGCCTCTCCGCTGCCTGGCAGCGGCTCGATCACGACGCACCCCGCGCCGCGCTGGACGGACGGACGCCCGCTGAAGTTGACAGGATCGCGCTACGCGCCGAGGATGTGGCCTGCCGTGCTCGCTTCTACGAAGCGGTCTGCGAGGAACAGCAGGGCATCGCGCTCGCGTCCGGATGTGCGCGTGGTCGACGCAAGAACGTGCGCGAGGCAACATGGAGAACACTCAAGCGATTCGGCTTGGTACAACGAACACGAGGCGGCCGCCTCCCTCCGACCGTCAAAGCGGAAGGAATATGCGAACACCACACCGTCTGTGCAGTCTAGTTTTTCGCGAATCGATGCCCACATGTGACCGGCATCGAGCAGAAAGATCAGCCGCGTGCGGCGCGCATCGTCAGCCCGCCCCGACTGCCTCGTAGCCCGTTGAATAAGCTCTGCATGCTCCATTTCCGACATGGTGATCGTTCCGATCATGAACGACCATACTAGCGATAAGGCGTTACAGTCCACTAGTCTACTGGACATCCGAAGGGGAGATTGACATCGGGTTTCGGCTCGTATGGCTTCGGTTCTGGGAGCGGCACGAAGTCTACAGGAGTCAATTCGCGGTCATCGATTCGTCGACCGGGGAAAATGGGCGCACCAGGACGAGGTCGAAACACCGACACTCCGGAACCATAGGCAGCGAATTCCCCCGTCGCCCCATCTTCGCCTGGCCGTAGAATTACAGTGGCAGAGCCATAGGCTCTAGCGCGTCCGCCGCGAGATAACTCGACCCGACTATGATCATAAGCTGCTACTCTACCCTCTATGAACCCGGTAGATGTCTCATGCAATGAAGTGCTGCAGTTTCCTGGACGTTGAAAAACAGTGCTTGATCCATATGTCCAGACCGTGCCGCCATACTGTGCAATCGAACTGTCCTCAAGGGCGACAATGGCCATACCCTTCTCGCACGTTGATAGCCCGTGATAAACCAAATGGCTTTTCGCCCACTTGGGCAACAATCTGATGCACTCGGCTCTTATTTCTCCCACGCATACCCAGTCCGGAACGGGGCACTCGGAGGGCTGATGCCGTAGAGCAAATTTCCACTGCTCAAACGGAGTGTCATATTTGGCCTCTGCGTATAGCGAGCCCCCCGTCTCGTTGGTCAGGAGCGTAACCCGTGGCCGCATTTGGCAGGCCACGAATCCTTCGAGGGTATGGGCTTCGGCATTGTAAACATGCTGCCAACTCACAAACCCGTGAGCTCCCAAATACTCTTCTGGCCTCCAATAATTCCCTCGCGCATTGTAATAGTGATCGAAACCACCATCATTGCGTTTCTTGAGAATACAGAAGAATTTCAGAAAATCTTCCGTAGCGGGCATATGTAGTTCTCCGTGGAGTAGCTTTGTTCATACGTTACGTCTTCCGCATTGAGGAGAAGGGGTGATCGCACCCCAGACTTCTCCTGCGCTACCAGACCACCTAACGTCCTCCTTCCATCGAGGGTGCCAGACACTAGTTCTTCGACCCCGATGCACGCTGTGGAATCATGCCTCGGGCTCCAATAGGACGCCTGATACCGTCGACCGATTCGGGTTCTTCTGAGGGATTCGTATCGCTCCATGGTTGCGAGGATCGCTGCGCTTGTGTACAGGGACGAGCACGCACCCTCTCAATCCCTGCCAGGGTGATCTTGATCCCCGGAAGGTACTCGGGTGCCAAGTCTACCAACGAGAAAGTATCGCGCCAGCCTCGCGCAACCTACGCTATCCAGTGTCGGCCGTGGACAGCCTACCCCCCCCACTTTGCGGCGTGGGACCCGTGTCCGTTTCTGTCAACACGAAGTTCGAGGTGTTCACTTGATGCCAAGGGAAGGGCAGTTGGGGGTGCGAAGCGATTGGGCGCTGGAGAAGGGATCCCCCTTCCCTCGCGGGGGGCACCGGCGGCACGCGGGACAAACGGACGCTCGGCGGAAGTTGACAGGATCGCGCTAGGCGCCGAGGATGTGGCCTGCCGTGGTTGCCTCTACTGAAAGGTCTGCGACGAACTGCCGCGCATCACGTTCGCGCACGCTAGAGTGCCGGATCGCCGCAAGCTCGTGCGCGAGGCAACATCGAGAACGCTCGAGCGATTCCGCTGCTGAAACGAACACGAGGCAGCGGCCTCGCCCCGACCGTTAAAGCGGAAGGAATACCGTGAACACCACAGCTTCTGACAGGCGCCTAAAGAGAAAGATTGTTCTACTGAGATGGAACTAGAGATTCATGAACGAGATGTCGATTCACGGCTCTGCCAACAATGCGCCGCATGTTGTCGGATACAACTCACTATCAAGGATACTGATTCTCGCTATCGTCAGTTCTTGCGGACAGTCGGCTTTAATGTTCATCCTCCGGTTGAGCAGGATAAAGCAGACTGCTGCGAAAAACGGCATGACGTTACGCTAGACATGGGATATTGCAAACACCTTGATGTGACAGAGCAGGAACGATATCGGTGTCGCATCTACGGAACACCAGAATTCCCCGTGCTCTGCGGTCAGTATAACTGCGTTAGCTGGGCAAAAGCAAATAACAAGTACACGGCAAGCAACGCCACGCTCCGTCGTGCGCAAGAAACCCTTAGTCGCATTGAGCACGATGGTCAATAAAAGTCCGTGAATACCTGACCCGCCGTGGTAGAGGCTCCTGCTCCTTGACCAGGTATTGGTACGTAGTGTGGGTGTTCACGATATTCCTTCCGCTTTGACGGCCGGGACGAGGCGGCCACCTCGTGTTCGTTGCACAAGGCCGAATTGCTTGAGTGTTCTCCATGTTGCCTCGCGCACGTTCTTGCGTCGACCGCGCGCACTTCCGGACGCGAGGGAGAAGCGCTGCTGCTCCTCGCAGACCTCTTTGTAGTAGCGAGCACGACAGGCCTTATCCCCGGCGCGCGGCACAATCCTGTCAACTTCCGCGGGCGTCCGCGCGTCCAGCGCGGCGCGCGGAGTGTCGCGATCGAGCCGCTGCCAGACAGGGAGAGGCGCGCGCACAGACTGATGCGTGGCGGCGTGACGCCGGGCTCCCGAAGTCAAACAGGCCCTTGCTCGAGCTCAGCATCCTTCTTCTGATGCGCGTGTAAGCCACTCTCTCGTTTCAGGCTGCCGATCGTGCGCTCGACGCGCGCGTTGTGTTCTGGCGTGCGCGGCTCCGGGTGCCGCCTCGGTCTTGACCGCGTGTCCGTCGGGGCAGGCGTACTTCTTGCGCACGTAGCGGCGCAGCACGATGCGCGCGGGCATCAGGTGGCCGCGTTCGGTGACGTCCTCGCCGATCGCGCGCATCGCCTTGCCGCAGTCGGGACAGGCGCGCTCCTCTTCGGGCACATCGAGCTCGACGGTCTCGCGCGGAAGGTCCTCGGGGAATTGCGTGCGGCCGTGACCGCGCTTCGCCGTGGGTTTGGCGGTCCTGTTCGTAGGGGCTGGCGACTCGGGCAAGGAGAGCTCGAGCGGGAATCCTTGTCTGTACAGATCGAGCTGGCCCGGGTCGATCCTTTCTGTACGCCGACCGAACAGGCCCTGCTTCAGGATCGTGAGCTCCTCGCGCAAGATCTTGTTCTCGCGCTCCAGCGCGACGTTGCGCTCCGTGACCTTCGCGCTCGTCGCCTGATGCACAAGGAGCTGCTCGAGGAGAGCGTGATGCACTCCGACGAAACGCGGGTGACCCTCAGGCTCGAGGACGGGCGGGGCAGCCGGAAGGGATATGCCTGGGGCTGGCGCAACCTGCGAGGAGCCGGTCGCTCGAAGGTGCTGATCGAATTCAAGACCAGTCGCACTCGCGACGGGCCGCTCGCCTTCCTGCGAAAGTGGACAGGCACCCGAATCACCGACGAGTACTCGGGCTTCCACGAAGTCGTGGAGAAAAACGACATCGTGCGCGCGGGGTGCTGGGCGCATTATCCGGAGTGCTTCGTAATCTGGAGCGAGCAGACGAGGGGGCGAGAATGCACGGGCCGGCGTAGGGTTTCGACTCCGGATAACGGGGCTATAGAGAAGACAGGAAGGCGATCACATCGGGAGTGGGTCGCCAGCGTTGGCCCGCGGTGGGAGCGAGGCCTGCGTGTTTCCAGAAGGACTGCAGTGCCTCCCGCTTCATCTGCACGTTGGTGCTGATGTAGCGGCTGGTAGTGGCCACGCTTGCGTGGCCTAGGTAGTCGCGGATGACAGTGATGTCGATGCCCGCTTGCAGCAGGGCCACGGCGCAGCTGTGGCGCAGGACGTGCGGCGTGATCTTGCGGCGCTTGAGGGCGGGAAGCTTGCGAGCCGCGAGCGAGACGTACTTCTGGAGCAGGTAGGCCGCGCCGTCGCGGGAGAGCGGCCGACCGAAGGAATTGCGGAACACAGGTCCGCTGGACGCATTGGCGGAGCACACAAGGCGAGACAGGGCAGCGGCGGTCTCGGCCCAAAGCGGACAGACGCGCTCCTTCGAACCCTTGCCGTGAAGGCGCACAGTCCGCGGTGGCGCAAGATGCAGGTCGTCTACGGTCACCGCGAGCGCCTCCGCGATACGCGCTCCCGTGTTGTAGAGGAAGACCAGGAGCGCGTGGTCGCGCAGGCCGGCCGGACTGTGGCGGTTTGGTTGGGCCAGCAGGACTCGAGCGTGTTCGGGCTCGAGGTACTGAACGGCGCGGACGGGCGCACGCTTCGCACGCACCGCGAGAATGCGCTGGTATTGCTCCGCGCGCGACAGGTCGTGGCGGAGTAGGTGCTCGACGAAGCCGCGGAGGGCCGCGAGCCGGCAATTGCGCGTCGCCGCGGCATTGCCACGCTCCGTCTCGACGTGGTCGAGGAAGGCGAGCACCCGATCGACAACGACATCATCGAGACCGAGCTCGCTCATGCGGCGGCGTGACTGGCGCGCGACGAACAGGAAGAAGAGTCGGAGTGCATGGCCGTAGGCACGAATGGTATGCGGGCTGGCGCCCCGAACTCGGCGCAGGTGGTCGTTGAAGTAGGACTCGACGAGGGACAGCAACCGGTCCCGCGGACGTGCGCTCACGGCCACCTCGCCCGGCGTAAAAGACGCTGCTTCAGCCGCTGCGCGGCCAATTGCAGCAGCTGTGGGGTTGCCTTCAGGTACTTCTCGGTGCCGAGGATCCCGTCGTGTCCCATGTACGCGGACAGCCACGGCAGCTTGGCGTGGACGTCCATCCCGGTGCGATACCAGCGCACAAGCCGGTGAACAGCGAAGGTGTGGCGGAGGTCGTACGGGCGCGGTCCGATTCGTCCGGATGAGGGCTTCAGGTCGGCACGCCGAAGGAGCGAGCGCACGGTCTCTGACGCCGTCTTGACGTGCAGGGGTCTGCCGTCAGCACGCGGGAAGAGAGCGTCGGTCGGCCCCGCGGGTGCGTACGTGCGTCGCGCTGCCAAGTAGCTGTGGAGCTCGCGCCCGAGGGAGGCGTGAAACGGCACCCATCGAGATCGTCCCTTGCTCTCGGCAACCCAGAGCACGCCCCGCGTGAGGTCGAGATCACGCAACTTCAGGCGCACTGCTTCGCCGAACCGAATCCCCGTGCAGTAGAGAACGAGGATCAGCACCCGGTACATCGACCTGCGAAACCGTGGACGATCGAGAGTTGCGACGGCGTCCAAGAGGCTCTTGATGCCGCTGACCTCGAGCACGTGCGGTAGGAACTGCGACTCAGTCGACTGGGGCGCCCAGGTCCGCGTCGGAACGATCACCTTCGGGAACTGCCGCCGCAGGTAGGCACAGAACTGGCGGAACACCCCCAGCTCGAGTGCAACGGTAATGGGCTTGCGGGTGCTGTTGCGCGCGAGCCAGGACTGAATGAGCTGGTCGAGTGGGGTCGTCGCTGATTGCTCGCGCGCGAAGTGGTCGAAGGCACGCAGCCACAGCTCGGCGCGCACGTACTTGTAGCCGAACGAGCGCTTGTGGGCGAGGAATGCCTCGATCTGGGCCGTCAGGCATCCGAAAGGACCGCTCATCTGGGCACCGGCAATGCGATCGCACGTAGTCCTCGAATCGCAGAGCGCACGTAGGTGGACGTGGACTCCGGACGCCTGTGGCCGAGGATATCGCCCACGATCTTGGCAGTTGCACCGCCTTCGATCTGGCGGGTGGCGTGCGTGTGACGGAACACATGAGTCCCGAGGAAGTCGGCGTGAACGCCGGCGAGCGCAGCGTACTTGGCCAGCCGATGCCTGATTGCCGACGAGCCACTCAACTTCCCGTGAGGCATGCGGTGGCTGACGAAGATGTTGCGGGCCTGGGAATGCTCGGGGCGGCAGTCGCGCAGGTACCGTGCAAGTGCTCGGGCGACAGGGTCGAGCAATGGCAACACGGTCTCGGCGCCGGTCCTTGGTCGGTGAACGCGGATGGTCCGTGCCACCCAGTCGATGTCATCGAGTTTCAAGCCGCTGATTTCTATGGCTCCCATGCCGTACGTGGCCATCATCAGGAACATCGCGGAGTCCCGACGGCCAAGACCGGCAGTGAGGTCGATCGCCCCGAGGATCCGACGCACGTCGGTCCACGGGAGTGCTCGCGACGGCCGGTCACACCCACGGATGCGCGGCGAGACGACCTGAGGAGCGAGGTCTCTCCTGACTCGACCCGTGAGGTGCAAGAAGGACAGGAATGCTCGAAGCGTCGAGCACACCCCGGCAAGCGTCTTCGGTGCCAACCTGCGGAGGCCGCACGCCACGAAGTCGTCGATATCGGCAACACGGACTCGGGCAACTTCGCGTCCCCGCCTGCGGAGCAAGCCAAGGAAGACCGAAGCGGTGCGCGCGTCGGATGGTGTCGTCCCCGTGGCTACGCCCCGGTGCCGCAGTCGGTACTCGATGAACTCGCGCACCAGGGGTGACGGCGCAGGGCGGCTCCGCGGCTCCCGCCACGGTGGTAGCCGATGACCCAGGACTCCGAGAGCACACCACAGTGCCCGAACTGCTGACCGTGGAGCAGTATCGCCACATTGCTCCACGAAGCGCTGGACTTCGGCATGAGTGAGACACAGGTCCGGCCGAGCACCCCGAGAGAAGCAGAACCTCATGTACCGGCGGGCCAAGTACATGTATCGCGCCCTCGTGCTCTCCGTACGACCGCTCGCCCGCCAGACGTCGAGCACGCGCGACCAGTCGATCGCACCGAACTCCATGCCCGATGAGACGCCCGGACAGGGCAATAGATTCCCGCGCGTAGTTATCCGGCGAGTGTACCGGCGGCCTCTCGCTGAAAGCGCCTGTACACACGGGCCGAACGAGGCAATCGCCCACAGCCGCTTCGGATAACCAAACGCTCCGGATAATGCGCCCAGCAGCCGGCACGCACGATGTCGTTCCGTTCCACGACTTCGTGGAAGCCCGAGTATCCGTCGGTGATCAAAGTGCCTGTCCAGTTCCGCAGGAAGGCGAGGGGCCCGTCGCGGCTGCGACTGGTCTTGAATTCGATCAGCACCTTCGAGGGACCGACTCCTCGCAGGTTGCGCCAGCCCCAGGCATATCCCTTCCGGCTGCCCGCTCCATCCTCGAGCCGGAGCGTCACCGGCGTCCCGTCGGAGTGCAGCACCCTCTCCTCGAGCAGCTCCTCGTGCATCCGTGCGAGCACTGGCTGGGCCAAGAGCTCGTCGACTCGCACGAGCATGTCCCACATCGTCTGCTTGGGCAGGTGCACGCCGTGGCGCTTGAAGATCCCCTCCAGGCGGTGCAGGGGGAGGTGGTCGGCGTACTTTGCCGTCGCAACGTGCGCGTAGACCGAGGCTTCGTTCTTCGCGCCGTCGATCACGCCTTCGGGTGCCGCCGCGGTCTTGACCGCATGGCCGTCGGGGCAGGCGTACTTCTTGCGCACGTAGCGGCGTACCACGATGCGCGCGGGCACGAGGTGCCCGCGCTCGGTGACGTCCGCGCCGATCGCGCGCATCTCCTTGCCGCAGTCGGGGCAGGCGAGCTCTCCTTCGGGCACGTCGAGCTCGACGGTCTCACGCGGCAGATGTTCGGCAAATTGAGCACGGCAGTGGCCGCGGCTGGCGGTGGGCTTGACGGTCCTCTCCGTAAGAGCTGAAGACTCGGGCAAGGAAAGTTCGAGCGGGGATCCTTGTCTGTACAGATCGAGCTGGCCCGCATCGATCCTTTCCGTGCGCCGACCGAACAGGCCCTGCTTCAGGATCGCGAGCTCTTCGCGCAGGATCTTGTTCTCGCGCTCGAGCGCGACATTGTGCTCCAAGAGCTTCGCGCCGTTCGTCTCGAGCGCGTTCATGCGCTCGCGAAGCATCGCGATCTCGCGCTCGAGGCCAGTCATCGTCATCTCTACCTCTCCATCGGCGAGAGTGACGGATCTCGACCCGGATTCACACGGAAAATCGGGCCACGAGCTCGTCGTGGGACACTCGATGGCGAGCACCGCGCAAATCGATCCCGTCGAGGAGCAGCGCGAAGTCGGTGCTGCTCAACTCGAAGCTCGTGCGCGACACGCCGACCCGATCAAAGATTGCGAATCGTCCGTGTTCGAGACGCTTGCACAACAGCCAATAGCCCGAGCCGTCCCACACCAGGCTCTTCATCCGGTCCGGGCGCGATTGAAGAAGACGAACAAATGCCCGGACTGCGGGTCCTCGTCGATCACATCGATGACCAAAGCCGCCAGGCCGTCCAGGCCTTTGCGCATGTCGATCGCCTCGCGCGCAATGAAGATGCGCACCGAGGGCGAGGGCGGGAAGCTCAGCATGACGCAAGTGTCTGGAGCAATCGGCGCAGCGTCGATACGTCGAAGTCGGGTCCAAGCAGCACGCGGTGGCCGCCGGCGAGCAACAGCTCCAAGGGGACAGCTGACTTCCCGGCGTGATCCACGACACGCGCGGGCAGGAGCGCGTTGCTCTGGACTCCTGCTATCGCGCGAGGGAAACGGCACTTGCCGCTGCGCCGCTGCAACGCGCCGTAGATCTTCCATAGAGGCAGGCCCTTCGACCGAGCGAACGCGGCGGGGCGGACGCCGCTGCGATCGAACTCCGCGAGGAGTGCCAGGATGTCGATCGAGGACGAACTCGAGGACGGTAAATTGCTCATCCGCGCGAGCGTGCGCCTCGGCCTCAACCTCGACCAGATGGAGCGGCCGGACCCTTACAATTGACGGGTCGTCACCGGGCACTCCCCACCGCGACAAGTGTGGAGGGGCTTCATGAGAACCGCAGATAGTATCGTAACATCACAGCCGATCCTCATGTCCGACGGATCATATACCATCCATTTGATGCGACGCAGTAAGAGCACGTCCTAAAACCTCTTTTAATCCGGGTGCGGATATGCTCTCTGATGGTCCATGGACCAGGACTTCTTCGACGTCCCCGACGATCTGTGGAAGCGAATCGAGCCCTTGCTGCCGGCGGAACGTCCCAAGCCGAAGGGTGGCAGGCCCCGGGTTTCCGATCGCGTCGCGATGGCTGGCATCCTCTACCGCGTGAGGACGGGTTGCCAATGGAAGGCGCTCCCGGTTGACTTCGGCTCGGGTTCGACCTGTCACCTGCGGCTCACCCAGTGGGTTCGCGCGGATGTCTTCTCCAGGATTCATGAGGAGCTGCTGCGGCACTACGACAAGCGGCGAGGCATCAAGTGGGACTTCGCGTCGCTCGACAGCGCCATGGCCAAGGCGCCCTAAAGGGGGGCGACACGGGGCCGAACCCGACGGACCGGGGGAAACTCGGCGTGAAACGGCACGTTCTCACCGATGGTCGCGGCGTTCCCCTGGCCGTACTGATCACGGCAGCCAACGTTCACGACAAGTGGATGGTCGCAGCGGCACTCGACGCCGTCGCGATGCGTGCACCACGAGGACCGCGCCGTCCGGTGAACCTGTGCTTGGACAAGGGATACGACTATGCCGACGCAGAGGCGGCCGTTCGCATTCGCGGGATCATCCCGCACATCCGACGTCGAGGCGAGCAGCCTCTGGTGGGGTGTGTGCGGGGCAAACCCAGGCGATGGGTCGTCGAGCGCACGAACAGTTGGCACAACCGTTTCCGCGGGCTGCTTGTTCGCTGGGAGAGAATCGCGGCTAACTACCTCGCGATGGTTCAACTGGCGTCCGGCCTCATTGCATTCCAGCAGGCTCAAGGGTTTTAGGACGTGCTCTAAGCAAGAATCAATGGAGTGTCAGATCCGCAACTGACACACGAACGGCTGCGGTAAGGTTCCTCTGGTGCAGCAATGTGGAGGCATTCTCGGGATAGAAAATTCTCGCAGCCGCACAGAGCTGTTGAATACCTCCGAAGCGTCCAATCCAGTCCCCATACCCGTATAGGACTATGTTCCGCACATTGCACTTTATCCAAGAGAACAACACTCCTGAACTCGCCTTCTCCACTTCCAGTAGGCGACCGGGCATGAGAAGTGCCAACTCCTGCCTCTTGAATGAATTCAATAAGCGGGAATCAAATAAACTGCCCACCTTAAAGTTCCCTGCATGCTCTGGTAGCAACAACCGCGCCGCCAGAATTCTAAGTCTATCTATATCAATCCCGTGTGGAACTGTCCTGTTAGTCCTTTGGCAAATCGAACGCAGGAGATAGCCACTTCCACAGCCTAGATCAATGACGCATCGGCTACAGCCCGAAAGTAGTGTGCCAATGCTAAGCTCTATTATTGGTCGATGAGCATCGCGCATTGCGGTAAATGAAGAGAATCCACTACCCGTGTAAATCCATCCCGGATGGACTTCATACCTCTCGATCTCTTGGCTCTCATTCATTTCGTGGACGACTACAATGCGCTATAGCTTCGACTTTCAGGGCGGTCAATACCTGCCTTTCATGCATCCAAGAATACGAATCCATCACCGTGTAGGTCTTGGTGGTCAGGATTATCAGCATGCGAGAAGTTATCCGGATTGTCCGCATGGCTGTCACCATGATCAGTAAAGTGGGCGCCGGTAATATCACAGTGTTTTACCTCGTCAGAGTGGGCATCACCATGCTTTGTCATGTTATCTCCATGAGAGTCGCAATGGGAATCCGTTTTGTCAATGTGAGTATCCGAATGGACATTGCCGTCATGATGAAAATCCTGGAAACTTTGTTGAGGGACGTCCTCATGAAAGTCATTATGAGGGCTATCGGTGTGTTTCGGAGCATCATCGGTGTGGTCGTCGAAGTGGTTACTCGGCGAGTCACCGTGGAGGTCCTGGTGTCGAGGTCCGTCGGAGTGCGCGTCACAATGTACCATTGTCTTCAAGCCTCATCCGCTGAGCCCTAGAGGAATGGATCGTCCTAGCCTTTAGTAATCAACCCAAAAAGAAGGGAACGGCAAGGTGCCACATTTCAATATCGCACAACTAGGAAAGTCGCGAGGCACCATTGGGTTATGGGTGTAGAGATAGTAATACACGGCTGTCCCGTTGGTACCAAGAATACGGCCTCCTGTGTACGCATCGGCAACTCGGGTGTCGGTAGATTGATCTGGCCCCCTCTTCCCTTGGTCAGTCGTCTATCACTCCTATCGTTAGAGGTAGCAACACGTGCGTGAAGTATGCGGAGTATCGTACATGTATTAGCGGCCGCCCACTCGCCGACTATCCTGTCGAGGACGGGTTTCCATTGGCTGATTGCCGCGTTTGAGGGCCGGTCCAAGGGATGCTCGCATCTATTCGAGCGGGTGTTGGAAGGGTTGAGGCGCAATACCATTCTCCTCTAGAAGGTGCGTTGAATCTTTGAGTACGATTGCACTCCACTCAAGCAGTGCATCGCGAAATTCCTCGTTATCGCCAGACACCGCTAGATTTGCAGCTATCACGCTGTGGCCAAACTGAAGGCGAGGAACTTTTGCAGCTATTGTCTCTGCAACGATTCTCCTCGCTAGCTCGGTGCCTGGGTTGGCAACCGCGATTCTCCGATTAAGTTCAAGGACATGGAGAAAAGAGTATTGTCCATGAATGATGGCGCTCATTGGGCGTAACTTGTCGTATCTGATTGGACTCTTGTATAGCGCCTCCTCTTTGTTTGTTATTATGTGAAAGGCATGCTCCAGGCCAATTCCAATCGCTCGCAACTTGCAATGGGCCATTTCATGAACTAGGCCCTCTGCGAATCCCACTTGATTAGTCACTAGAGAATATACCTCGCTAATTCCGTTCGATCCACATATGGATCCAAGTATGCGATCCTCTGGTCCCTGGTGGCGCTCGGTCAATGGACATACCAGCCGCACTATGTCAAGGAATTGAGCTCTAACCGATGGCCATAGCTTGAGGTATTCATCGGCTTTGTTTATGTTGGGATGCGTGGGAGCGAATGAGTATTCACTGTCTAGAGGGCCGCCGCTACAAAGGGCGATCATGATCCTTCCGTCAAATGCTGCACCAGAATTAGTAATAAATTCTCGGGAAACTGATGCTTGCCCAAAACGTCCAGCTAGTTGCAAGAGACTCTTCATGCATGATGGTTCCCATGCATCGGGTACTAGTAGCGGCCTCCAACTTGTGGTGGTCGTGTCCCTCGAGGCTATGGGTGTAGGGGCGGGCTTTGCATGAAGCTTGTCCATCCCTTTCGCGACCTGGTCAATACCCCGACGAAACGCGCTATTCGTGGTCAGACTTGCTCCGGTGGAAGGGATGAATGGATGAGAGAGCCCACGAGCGCCGCGTTCTGGATAACGTTGTCCATCTATGCAAACCTCGTGACGTTCTAACGTAAAGTCCGAATTACAAGAGAGTTTTAGTACAGGATTGCGGATTTCTGCGATTCCGTGGAGCGCACTCCAGTTGGTCGGCCATGAGAGGAATTCTTGAATCCATTCTGCTTCACTGGAGAATCCAATGTGTCTCATTACCGACATGAACGCATCGCACATGCTTCGTGTCGCCGCACAATCAAAACTGCAAGGAAGGTAGGAGACAGGGCGGATTCCAAGCCAACGAAGTAGAATATTGTTTCGCCAATCGCATTGCAACTTTAGAATGGCCCCGGAAGTCTTCTGAGACGTATTCTTTGCCATCGCCCAAGTTGTATCGATCTTATGGTCGCGATTCCAGACGCGATTGAAGAATGCGCGGCAGCACTGAGGAATGCCAAGAAGCGAGCCAATCCTCTCGTCCTGGTTCTCCTGTACGGCCAACACAAAAGCGTCAATATCATGGGGTCCAGCAACGCAAACACGATAAGCAAAGGGCTCGTCCCCAACGGGCCTACGAGCTCGTATGCCGGCTCCTTCTGCGGCAATCTTGTCGATAGGTACGGCATTGAGTAGACGCGGCTTGCACCACTGCAGTAGGCGACCTAGTTCTTCCGCGTTAAGGATCATAAGGGCGGCGGGTCGAACTCCCATCGCGACGCTGCCCACTTCGGTTCGAACAAATGCCTTGTTGATTGACTGGCGCTTTGGTCCCCATTCGGAGTGAGCGTGATCAGAGACCCAGGTGGTCCGGCAAAAGTCTCTACTGATGTGCGTCGCCTGCATGTTTCTAGCCCTCCCTCTACCACATTTCAGAGCCAGTAATGGAGTCAGAATGGTCACCATGATCATCCAGATGACGAACATGGGATTTGGGTTCTAGGCGCGTAGCGGTCTGTTGAGGGTCAACGGTGGCGGGCACAATCCGTTCTTCTGGTGGAGCTTGTTTTCGTAGTGAGGCGAATGCCGAGGGGAGTGCTGAATCCCCGTGATCGTCCCCATGGTCTGTATGATCGCCATGTTCTGCATGCCGATTCTCGTCGTCATGGTCACGGTGAGCATCTCCGTGGTCTGTGTGATCGCCATGTTCTGCTAACCGGTTCTCGTCGTCATGGTCACGATGAGCGTCACCGTGATCCCCGTGGTCACCATGGTCCCGCTCTCTTCCATCATCTCCGTGGTCTCGATGCTCTTTGCGTTTGCCATCATCGACGTGATCGCCGTGCGAATCGCCGTGGTCTCCATGGTCGCCATGGCCCTCCTCAGGCGGCACCATGCTGGAATAGACCCTCTCTACCCTGGAGGAATAGTCTCCATGGTCGGCGTGGGGCGGTGTGAATGGAACATGATGACTAGCCCCATCCGCATGATGAGCGGCTTCATCTTCGTGATCCCGTCCCTTCCGCTCGTCCCAGTGATCTCCATGAAGGTCCCCATGACCACCAACACCCCCCTGAACCAGGTCGAGAGTGCTTGCTTCTCCGAGCTTCATTCTTCTTATTTCGCTCGCAATCGTTGGGTTGTCACCACTAGACCAGGCTCTTAACATTGAGGTCTCTAAGACCTGGCTCAATTGGGGGTCGCTAGAGATAGGCTTCTGACCGCTTGCGAGTAGTTGAGCTTCGAGCCGATCAAATAGCGAATACCACAGTGAGCATTCAGCGCTACGATTGCGCCAGTCACCGTCAATAGCCGTACCTGGGCACTCCCCCTTACACATCAAGAAATATCGGCAGCCGTTGCAGCCACCAACTGACTGGGGAGTTGCGTAGAGAGCGATCTGTCGCTCGAATCCGGGGCGATCGGCCTTGATGTATTCGACGCCTTCCTTGTTCGTACGCCCACAATTACTCGCCTGACCGTTCCCCTCGATGCCTCTAACGGCCCTGGTTGTATAGGGATCGCAGGCACCCCAAACACAGGTGACATTCTCATCTTCTCCCAGCAGCATTTTGCGCATGTCTTGAAATACATCAAATCTCAGCTTTGTGAGGCGTCCCTCTAGCGCCTCAAACTGTTCAAATGCGTGAATATACTCCGGGATTGAGAGTGCATACTTGGACCGGATCTCGGGGAGATCAATTTCAAGTGTATGAAGGCGAGCGCTGTATACGCCCATATCATCCAGGTCGGAAACCCAGGCCAGAAGCCGATCCAGTCGTTCTCCAACTCCATTGCACTTACTCAAGGTAATTATGAGACTTGGAACATGACCAATCCTACATAGTTTAGCGATGGCGCTCTCTGTCCGCTGTGTCAGATCCGCCGTCTGACTGGATGAACTGCTCCAGCGTAGTTCGTTTAGCTCTCCGGGACCGTCTATGGAAATGCCAACATGCACCTTGTACTTTGTAAAAAGAGTAATGTGTGCATCGGTAATTAGAGTGCCGTTAGTCTGGATTCCATTTCCACCGAAACGCTCCAGGCCAAAGCGCCATAGTTCTTCCAAGTCCGAAAGTGAAACGAGTAGCGGCTCCCCGCCAAAGAGAGTGAAGGAACTGCCTTCCTTTGCAATGGCGGCCTTCATGGCCGCCATGTTATATGGCGAAATAGCGTTTCCTGCATCCCTTATAGGGTTCTGATAGCAATACAGGCAAGTGATATTGCACTTTACGCCAAGCGGACGCACTTCCACTCCCATAGGGTTTACCTCGGAGTTAACGGGGGACTAGTTTATCACGAATCACGTCCATCCAGGGTTTAGCGGCCGGCGGGAATGGTCGCGAGAATGGTAAATCCTAAGAGGAGATCTCAAGATTGAACCTCTTGCTAGTACAAGAACTGGTTTTTTCCCTCGCCTATTCACGTTAGCAATGCGGTGGTCGGGCGAACCAGGATCCCTTACCGTGCTAATTAGATGACTTGATAGTATCGGTTGGACCCTCTGGTGCATCCTGTGCCCTCCGAAAGATTGAAGGAAGCTGCTTCTCTCGGTCGAGTGACCCCGTTGGACTCTGGAACTCCACCATGGATGCAGGAACTTCGCAATGGGGCAGGTTGTGAAATCTCCTTGGCCGCATCTCGCAGAAATTCAGGCTTGGAGCGTCCCCCAATGCGGAGAGGCTCTGAATTGGGACTTCCACAGTCCCTTGGGCGGGAAGGCGCAGGAAGCGATCTCGCGAGCCTTGGTCGTCGAGACACTGGTCAATACGTCCTCGAGGTAGCGCTGCGGATCGACTCCTGCTTCCCGGCAGGAGAGCACCTGCGAGTAGAGGCGGCACCCAACCTCTCCTCCTCGCTCACTCGCAAACACCAGCCAGTTGTTCCGTCCGACCGCCAGGTGCCGCAGATCTCGCTCGGTGTCGTTATTGTGAATGGGCAGACGCGGGTCGGAGAGAAACACCTTCAGCGTGTCACGCTGGCGATCCAGGTAGCTCAGAGCCTTGCCAAGCTTGCTCTTGGGCAGCGTCGCGTGCTGCATGGCGAGACCATTCGCCACCGCGTAGATCTTCTCGACGAGGCGAGTGGAGCGCTCGACTCGTACCCGCGAGCGAAGTGTCACAGCTCGGGGTATCAGGTCCACCCGTAGTTCGGCGAAGCAGGTCCACCGCGACGATGTCCTGACCGGGGGCTGAGTTCGGCCAAGCTGGTCCAGTCCAGTTCGGCGAAGCTGGTCCACCCCGGTCCGGCCAAGCTGGTCCACCTGGTCTGCATCGCGAAGGTCCTCCGCCGAACTTCCGTCCGCCCGTCAGCCTCCCTGGCGACCACCAGCCAAGGAGGGACGGATGGGCGCAAGGAGGACCGACATGCATCGACTGCAGGAAATGCTCCGGCTCTATCGATTGGGCCGGGGATCCAGAGCCATCGCACGGCAGCTGCGGATGGGAAGGGACACGATTCGCGGCTACCTCGATGCGCTGGCGAGGGCGGGACGCCTCGAGGGAAGTCCGGACGAGCTTCCAGAGCTCGACCTGCTGCGAGCGATCCTGCGCGAGCAGATCGCTTTCGAGATTCCGCCTCAGCAGAGCTCGTCGGTCGAGTGCTGGAAGGAGGAGATCAAAGCTCTGTGGGAGAAGGGTGCCGGTCCGACGGCCATCCACGACTGGCTCCGTCTGCATGGGAGCGAGTACTCGGGCAGCCTCTCGGCGATCAAGCGCATGTGCGCGCAGCTCTCACGCGAGCGAGGACCCAGGGCCACCGACGTCGCGATCCCGGTCGACACCGCGGCCGGCGAGATCGCGCAGGTCGACTTCGCCTATGCCGGCCTGCGCTACGACCCGGAGCTTGGAATCTTGCGCAAGAGCTGGCTCTTCGTGATGACGCTCGGCTTCAGCCGGCACATGTACCTCGAGCTCGTCTTCGACCAGAAGATCGCGACCTGGGTGCGGCTGCACGTCCTCTCCTTCGAGTACTTCGGCGGCGTCCCTCGCGTGATCGTCCCCGATAACTTGAAGGCTGCCGTCATCCGAGCGGGCTTCGGCGTGGACGAGGATCCCGTCCTCAATCGCACCTACTGCGAGCTCGCCCGGCATTTTTGATTCCAGATCGATCCCACTCCGCCGCGCTCGCCACAGAAGAAGGGAAGGCCGAGCGCAGCGTCCAGTACGTCAAGGGGAACTTCCTCGCGACCTGGGAGTCGGTCGACATCGCGACTGATCGAGCGGCGCTGCGCCGCTGGCTCGAGGAGATCGCCTCCCGGCGAGTGCACGCCACGACTGGCCGGATCCCGATCGAACTCTTCGAGGAGGAAGAGCGTGCGGCTCTCCTGGTACTCCCGAGCACTCGCTGGGAGCCGGTCACATGGAAGAGAGCACGCGTGCATCGTGACAGCCACGTCCAGATCGACGGCGGCTTCTACTCCGCGCCCTGGCGCCACCTGCACGAGGCACTGTGGGTGCGCTGCACGCCAGCCTCGATCGCGATCTACCACGAGGATCTCCTCCTCCATACGCACACGAGGGTCCGGCGCGGACAGCGCAGCACGGTACCCGAGCATCTTCCCGATCATCGAGTCGATCTCCGCCATCGCAGCCGGGAGTACTGGATCCGCCGTGCACGAGCGATCGGCCTGGAGGTCGAAGAGCTGGTCGTTGCGATCTTCGCTTCCGACGACGTGCTCTCGCAGCTTCGCAAGGTCCAAGCGGCGGTGACGCACCTCGAGACCTTTCCTCGTGAGCGTGCGCGCGCGGCGGCTCGCCGCGCCCTGCACTTTGGCTGCACGGACTACCGCGGCATCAAGCAGATCCTCCGCAAGGCGCTCGACCTCGAGCCGCTGCCGGGGGAAGCCAAGGAGCGGGCCTGGTCCAGCGGATCTCGCTTCGCGCGCCAACCCACCGACTTCTTCTTCTCCTGAAAGGAATCCTGTCATGGCGATCCCCGATGAACTGGTCCCCGTCCTCAAGAAGCTCCGACTCTCCGGAGTGCTTGCGACTCTCGATCTCCGTACCAAGGAGGCAGTCGAAGGAGATCTCGGCCATTCCGAGTTTCTCTTCCGTCTATGCCACGACGAGGTCGCGCGCCGCGAATCCAAGCAGCTCGAGGCGAGGATGCGGCGCGCCGCCTTCGAGAGCTCCAAGCACCTCGAGGACTTCCAGTGGTCCTTCAACCCCAAGGTCCCCAAGACGAGGATCGTGGACCTCGCGACCTGTCACTTCGTCGAGAAGATGGAAAACGTGCTCTTGATCGGGCCGACTGGTGTCGGCAAGAGCCACATCGCCCAGGCTCTGGGTGAGGGCGCCTGCCGCGGCGGCTACTCCGTGCTCTACACCTCCGCGCACCGGATGCTCTCGACTCTGCACGCCTCGCGCGCCGATCAGAGCTATGACAAGAAGCTCCTGCGCTTCACTTCGCCCGAGGTCCTCATCGTCGACGATGTGGGACTGCGGCCGCTCGATGGTGACGAGCCGATCGACCTCTACGAGGCGATCCGCGCCCGCTACGAGCGCGGCTCGATGATCGTGACCTCCAACCGTGCACTGGAGGAGTGGTACCCCTTGTTCCGCGACGACCTCATGGCCTCCGCTGCGATGGATCGGCTGCTCCATCACTCGAACGTCGTGGTCATGGAGGGCAACTCCTTCCGCAATCCTCCGCGAGGAACGAAAGCTTCCTGATGACCCGCGGCGCGGTGTCCTGATCCCTCGCAGGGACATGTTTCGCTCCGGGAACCCGGGGTCTTGGAAACAGAGAGGTGGACCAGCTTGGCCGAACTGAAGAGCCCATTTTTCCAGCTGCCCTCTACGCGGACTTCCAGGCACGAAGCGGCTGCCGTGCCGAGTACCCAACGCAGCTTTTCCCGGCGCTCTTCACTGGACCAGCTTGGCCGAACTGGAGGTGGACCTGACCAGCCGAGCCTTGACACGAAGCTCGCGAAGCCCTTCGCGACCCAACCCATCGCGCTGCGCACGGCCGAGCACGGCTCGTTCCAGCCGAAACAGACGCTGGACGTGGACCAAAAGTCGCTGCTGCGCGTGCACCGCAGTCCAGGGCTTCCTTCAGCTTTCTCCTCGCGTGACTCCAACAGCCCGCGCGGGTAATTCCGTTGTTTGCAACGACCTCGTCGTAGCCTCCGTAGCGATCGACGATCAGTGTTCCCTTCCACTTTCCCAAGAAGCTCGACGGGCCGTCGCGTGAGCGACTGGTCTTGAATTCGACCAGCCCCTTGGATTCCTCGCTCTCACGCAAGTTGCGCCAGCCAAAGGCATATCCCGTTCGGCTACCCTTGCCATCCTCCAGGCGGCGCGCGATCGGCGTCTCGTCGGCGTGAAGTACAGGCTCCTCCTGGAGCTCGATCCGCATCTGACGGAGCACCGGCTGGGCCACGAGCTCGTCCAGTCGCACGAGCATGTCCCACATCGTCTGCTTGGGCAGATGCACGCCCTGGGGCTTGAGAATCCCCTCCAGCCGGTTGAGAGGCAGGTGGTCTGAGTACTTCGCCGTTGCGAGCCATGCGTAGACGGAGGCCTCGTACTTCGCGCCCTCGATCACTCCATCGGGGGCGTTGGCGGTCACGACGCAGTGACCATCGGGACAGCCATACTTCCTGCGCTCGTAGCGGTTCACCACGATCTGCGCGGGAATCATCTGCCCCCGCTCGCTCACGTCCACGCCGATCAGGCACATCGCCTTGCTGCAGTGAGTGCAGAAGCGCTCGTGCTCGGGCACGTCGAGCACGATCACATTCCTTGGCAGGCTCGGGGGAACTCCGAGCGTCCGTGCCCGGGCTTGGTGCGCTCATGCGCAGGGACCTCGATCGTCGGCGCGGGTGGCGCGCTCGAATCCGCCGCGGTCCTCCCGAGAAACAGCGCCAGCTGTCCAGGCTGAAGGCGCTCGCTCTTCCTTCCGAAGGTTCCCTGCCGCAGGCTCTCGTTATCCTCGCGCAGGATCTTGTTCTCGCCCTCGAGCGCAATGATGCGCTCTTCAAGCAACCCGATCTTCCTCTCGAGTTCGACCACGACTACCACTGCCTTGATATTCGGCCGGCTCGACGCGATCGTTTCCAGAAATCACACGAATACTTTGTGCCGCAGCTCGTCGTGGGTTGCTCTCCGTTTCGCACCGCGCAGATCGATGCCTTCCAGGAGCAACGCGAGATCGCTCGACGTCATCTCGTAAGCTCCCTCGCTGCCATTCACGCGGTCGCACAGGTGGAACTGACCGTGCTCGAGTCTCTTGGCGAGAAGGAAGTAGCCCGAGCGGTCCCACCACAAGATCTTCACTCGGTCCTTGCTGCGATTGATGAACACGAAGAGATGTCCTGATTGCGGGTCCTCCGCGATCACGTCGCACACCAGCGCCGCCAGAGTATCGAACGACTTGCGCATGTCCGTCGCGCCGCGCGCGACGAAAATGCGCACCGAGGCAGGCAGGCTCAGCATGACGCGAGCACTCCCAACAGCCGCCGCAGCTCGCGTTCCTCGAATCCGCTCGGCACGTGTACACGCATGCCGCTCGAGAGCTCCACAGAGATCGTCGGCGCACAAGTCGGCGCTCGTTCCAACTCGAGCTGGACGAACGTGGACTTCTTCGCGTCCGCCTCCTGCCGGCGAAACCGGCGCCTCCACTCGAGAGAGTCCAAGCCGAGATCCCTCGCTCCCGAGCGAATCGCCTGACGCTCAGACCGCTCGCCTGTTGCTCCGACAACAGCCGCTGCATCTCCGCCTGCCGGACCTCGCTTGCTCTCGCCATCTATCGCCTCCTTTCGAGACGACGGCGAGCCTGAGCTTCATCGGCCTGCGGCGCGAGCACCCGCGGTCATGGCTAGACCGGACCCGTACACAAGATCCCTGATCTATTCGTCAGTCGCGCTGTTCCAAGCGGTCTTCACACAGGAAAGATTCGCGTAGAGGTACGCCTGCGCCGCAGTCACGGCGCGAGACCGCGCGCAGCCCAAGGAGTTCCTCGGGCGCGTCCTTCTTAGAGCGGATAGCGTGCCCCCTCCGCTGCCCGGCAAGGATGATTGGCGTCAAGAATGCTGTGTAATACCTGCCCGCGTTTCAACGAACCGTGCGAGATCGGCGAGGCGAGCTTGAACTGATTCAGGGGTTATTTCCTCCAACGACTCGTTTGCTTGGATATGCCAATGAGAAGAGAATCTGAAACCCCATCTTCGGCTATGGGTTCCACCAAAAAGACCGATTCCAGGAACTTCATAGAGGTCTGCGGCATGCAACAAACAGGAATCGATACCAAGAAAGCCGTCGATTAAGCCAATTACACCAAGAACCGTTGTGAGCGGCGCTCGAAGTGTTACTGCTCGTTCCGGCAACCCAGTACGAAACCACCCTATTCCCCTCGAATCGGACAGCAGAACTACCCATTCCGGGTGCTTTTCCAGGAAAAGTCGTAATACCGTTTCAAAATGCTGTAGCGGCCATTCCTTGTGCGATTTGGTGTCCGCATGCACGAACAAGGCGTAGCGCTGAGCATGGGAGACACGAAACTGCAATGCCGCACGCCGCGCCTTTTCTGACAGTCGAGGACCACCCTTGAATAGACTCGGGGCGAGAGCAGGCATTATCCAATTAGGAATTGCGAATGCCATATCAATAGCATGATTATCATGATCGCAATCGAGTTGGACATTGTACTCGCGAAAAAATCCCACCCGCAGGGGAGCCGCAATAGTGGTCATGAGAGAATTGACGTCATCACCGTGCCAAGGGTTGAGGCAAATGAATGCGTCAGCGATTGGAATAGCTTTGGCTGTGGACTGCCAATCAAAAGCAAAATCAGTTTCCCGTTGCCGAAAATCCACTTCTATAGCAAGCTGCAAAGGTAGGTCGCGATAATACGTCTCAATATCGCCACGATCGCAGATCAAGATCATGCGACCGGAGAGAGCGAAGGCGAGTGCCCGAAGAGCGGGAAGGTTGCAAATGCGGTCTCCAATACCGCCATTGTAGCTGAATACCACGGGGCGTGGGCATTCTAGAACCCATTTCTTCCGCTTCGAGAGGGCGTAATGTGTTTCTAAAAAAAGCCCGTCAGAGCGCGCCGGGAGAATTAGGTCAGCTATTGTTGCGCTACTCGCCATGGAAGGGTTGGAGGCCAACACAGGCTGGTGTTCGGGGGAGAGCCACAATAAGGAGTGACGGAGAATACACGAAGCCCTACCCTTTTCCTCCTATGTGATTGTGATTGTCACAGCCAAACGAATGCCACCGGAAATAGTCTACTCTGCGATATCCCGAGAATTGCCGCCGATCGGCCCCAGCAGAGGCAACGCTAATGCATTTGACCTGCACATGCCCGTAAGCAACTCCACAGGTTTCCTGGTGAGCCTCGCTGCGAGACCTAAGGACCCGGCTTCCTCTGAGGACGCCGTAGAGATCGTACGGAAATCCAGAGGGATCGTCCAACAGCGTGATTGTTCTCTGGATAGCTCGTTTCGGTTGATTCTTGTCTTGCATTCAGAGCCTACATTCTCGCATGCCGGAGCGCGCTGAGCAGAAAGTGTATCATGGCTCTAGGATCTCGCCAGGAGTGCTATCGAGCCAGGCTAGCCGACCGATCTGGTTGCTTCTGGTCCCAAAAATAGGAAGCCGAAGCTGTCGTTCGGGAACCTAGGCAGTCCGGTGGGCCCAGAATCTGGGCGCCATCACGGGTACAGGGAACGAATAGGTAGCCCGAAGGGGCTTCTCGCGCCATGGCCCGTTGTCTGATCCAGGAGGCCATGTTCAACTGGGAGGGACGGGAAGGGCCCGGCCCAGCGCCAGGGAATCGCGACGCGCTGAATGCATGCGAACTCATCCAAGAGGCTCAAGGTGGTGCCAAATCCTAGCCAATCCCAGGAACTACATCGAGAGCAACTCACTACCAATAGCTAGGAGTGTGCTTGACGATATTACCTCGGCGACAGAGTACGGCTTCCGATTGGCCCACGACTACGGTGTACCCGAGGCACCGGACGACTTGCTTCGACCCTACGGTGTAACCTGCCACCGCTCACGCGGTAGGAAGGGTCATGAACTGCAAGGGATCCCATGTCTCTGGTGACCATCGAGCCGGGTGCGCCAAGGGGACTTGGAGCATGCCTACAGGCCTGATAGCTGACCGCATAAATGGAGGACGCAACCCAGACCGATTCCATTGCGAGCTAGCATCTTTCTAACCCAAGAGAATACTTTCAAGAGGAGTTCGACCAAGTGAAGTGCCAAATGTTGAGGGATCTTTTGAGGATGGGGCGGGCGGTCGCAATTATCGTACTCATAACCCAATGCAGAGCGACCACAGAATCCAATGAACCTCTGATTATTGCGGGCCGCGTGTTAGAGAATGGCCGGCCCCGGGCTGCGATGGTGTCCCTCGTATATCATGGTGGATCCACAAGTACGACTACACCACCCGACACCGGAGTTTTTTTCTTCAACGAGGTCGACGAGAATTGGATTCTCAATCGGAGCAGTGAAGGCATAGCCTTGCACGCAATGACTGGTGACGGGCTTGTTGCCATAGTGAATAGTCTTGAGGGGATGGGTCGAGAAGAACTCTGCGATCTGGAAGTGTCCCTGAATCCCGGAGCAACCGTTGAGTTGATACTGGATGGGGCACCCAACGAATTGCGATGTAGGTTGATTCGTGATGGCCTCAAGTTTCAGGACTTTGCGTTGTCTGGCGGAAAGACAACAAAGGTGGTTGTGCCGCCTGGAGCGCTGACCGTTCAGCTGTATCTGTGGAGCGAAGGCGGTTATGTTATCAAGGAGGAGCGCGTTCTCCAGGTAACCGCCGAACAAGTTACAGTTGTGCAGCTAAACGTCACTCATTAATGCCGCAGAACACCTATGTGGATTTTTAGGGCATGCTCGTTGATAGCACTTTGACCCTCGACTACTTCGACGTACCAAACGGCATGGTGAGCCGTGCTTCAGTGGTCCCGCGGCGCTGGCTCTGGCGATCGAGCAGGCGAGCGATCTGCCGTTCATTCTCATTTCGGGTGTAGTGAGCGAAGAGACCGCTGTCCAGGCGATGAAGGCCGGAGCCGACGACTACTTCTCGAAGGGAAACTCCACGCGGCTCGTGCCCGCGGTCGAACAGGAACTTCACACGGCCGAGGCACGCCGGGAAGCGCGGCGGATCGAGGTGCAGTTGCGCAAGCGAGAGGCCCATCTCGCCGACGCGCTGCAACTCGCCCATGTTGGAACCTGGCACCTGGATATTGGCTCGAACACGACGATTTGGTCGGACGAAGCCGGCCGCATCGTCGGCTTCGCTCCGGAACAGGTGTCTCTGGCCTTCGGTGAGTTCCTGGAGCGCCTGTCGCTGAAGGATCGGACGGTGCTCGTCGACCTCTTGAGCCATCCAGCTACGAAGGAGTTCACGCAAGACCTTCAGCTGATCCGCGCAGACGGAGGGGCGCAGTTCGTCAATATCCGGGGCGACATCATCCGGGACGGCGCTTGGATGCCGCTCGAGGCTGCCGGGACGATCCAGGACATCACCGAACGTAAGCTGGTGGAGGCGGAGGTCGAGCGGGTGAACCTGCAACTGACGGGGCAGAACCAAAAGCTGCTGGCCCTCACGGAACAGGCGCACCGGTTCGTGGACGATGTCTCGCACGAGTTTCGGACGCCGCTCGCGGTGATCAAAGAGTTTGGCTCGATCATTGCGGACGGGCTGGCCGGCCCTGTCACGCAAGAGCAGGGACAATACCTCGGGATCCTCGATAATGCGGTATCGGATCTGAACCAGTTGGTAGAGGACTTCCTGGATTCGAGCAAGCTCCGCGGCGGGCGACTGCGAGTCGAGCGGCGGCCGCGGACGATCGACGAAATCTTCGCGCGGATCCGGCCGGGCCTGCTCAAGAAGGCCGCGAGCCGATCGATCGCGGTCGTCGAACGGATTGACGCGAACCTCCCACAGGTATTCGCGGACGATGAGAAGGTGCGACGTGTGATCATGAATCTGGCGACGAATGCCATCAAGTTCTCGCCGGAAGGGTCACGGATCGAGCTCTGGGCGCGCCAGCCGCTGGAGGGCGGGGTCGAGGTCGGAGTCACCGACCAGGAACCGGGCCTCGCGCCGGGCGACCTGAAGCAACTCTTCGAGCGGTTCAGGCAGCTGCCCAGCGCCGGCGCTCCGAGCCTCAAGGGATTTGGGCTCGGGCTCAATATCGCGCGCCAACTGGTGTGGCTGAACCTGGGCTGGATGAGGGTGGTGAGCGAGTTGGGGCGAGGCTCGACGTTCTCGTTCACTCTGCCGGCGGATGATCCGCGAATGATCGTGGATCGTTTCTTCATGCAGCTCGCAGAGTGCGAGGGGGCAGAACCGAGCGTGGCGGCGATCTCGGTCACGACCGAGAGTCCTGTGGAGTCCTTGGACGCGCTGAGACTCTTCGTCGCGGCGACGACACGTCCGACGGACGTCGTCCTGGACCTGCCGTCCCCTGTGGGCGCCAGGTTGTTGGTTCTCGGTCCGACTTCGTCGGCGGAGGGGTGGGCGTTGCGGCTGACGACGGCGTCCGACCGCGCCATAGCCGAGGCCCGCGTCGCCGAGCTCGGGCCCATTCGCATCGCCATTCTGGGAACGTTCGCATATCCGGCCGGGGCACTTGCAGCGGAGGCATGCGCCCTGGAACACCTCGCCCAGGAGCCAGCCACTGCGTGAGCGCGTGCTTGGCATACCCAATTCGAGCATCGGGTCAGGTCATCGTGCTCACCGAGACCGTGCTGGCGCGATTCCATGAACACCGTCAGCTGCGATGGCATCAGCGGGCGTCGGGCGGCCAACTGTTCGCTCGATTCGAAGTAAAGAAGATCGTCTTGGTTGAGGCAAGCGGTCCACGCGCATTAGATCGCCGGACGATTGCCTCGTTCCTCCCGAATCGCAAGGCCGAACAGCGGGAGATTGACGAAAGACATCGCGAAGGGGCTCATTTGTCGAGGATTGGCACACGCATGCGGAGGACATCCGAGCTACCAACGCGGACATTCTGCACTCCGGGTGACGAGTTCCCGCCACCAGGCTCGGTGGGACAGGTCGCGGTGAGCCGCGCCAACAGAGGGGTCGTGGCCAGGCGGCCTCGGGCTGAGACGCTGGATCTCGCGGATTCTCGGATGTTCGTGCTTCGATCAGGGGATGCCGCCGGGCTACGCGGCGTCGGACGAGTCGCAGACGGCACACGACAGAGCCCGGTTCCTCTCCAGCCGGTTCTGCCTGACGGCCTTCCTCGCGGACTCCAACTGGCTCGGGACCTCCTTGCCCTTTCCGAAGTACATCTCGTCGGGCGTCTGGCCACGGAAGGCGAAGTGGGGGAGCCGCTGGTTATGCTCCTCCACGTAGAAAGCGACGAGCTTGCGGACCTTCTCGACGCTGTCGAGCGTGTTCAGGAAAAGCCACTGGTGCTTGAGGGAGCGCCACCACGCCTCGATCATCGAGTTCGAGAAACGCAGCTCGGTCATGGCGAGGACACGCCGAAGCAGCCCAGAGTTGATGAGCTCGTCGATGTTCCGGTTCACGTTTGCGACGCCGGCATCGGGAGGACCGTCGGCGGGTTCTGGGACGTGGACGACCGACATGCCTCCAGCAGCACCGCGACGGTGCTCGCCGGGTCGAACTCGCCCGCGACACGCCAGGACAGGATGCGCCGGGAGAAGTTGTCGATGACCGCGTGGACGTACACCTTACTGCCATCCACGAGTCGGATGAGGGTGGTGTCGATGTGCCAGAGCTCGTTGGGCTTCTTGGCGCGAATGCCGACCTTCGGCCTGGCCGGATGGACCCGAAGCCTCGGACGCCGCCATCCTCTCTCGCGCACGAGGCGCCGCCACGTCGTTGCGGATACGAAGACGCGCGCCAAGCGCTGAGCGAGGACGGCGAGGGTTCCGGTCGGGACGTGTCGGTAGTCTGGAGACGTGACCATCTCCTTGATCGTCAGGACTTCGTCCGAGCCAAGCCGCTGCGGCGAGGTCCTCGGACACGACGGGTGATCGTCGAGATCGCACGCCTGTGCCGCACGCTTCCAGGCATAGAATCGCGAGGGCGACAGTCCGATGACAGCGAGTGCCCTACGGAGATTGAGAGTTTCCTGCGCACGCTCGACCGCGCGCAGGAGGGTTGACTTCGACTCTCCGTCCGGAACGCGGCGTCGGGACAGGTCCAACCCGAATGCGTGGATGACAGCCATGAGGATCCGGGCCACGGCTCGGAGCTTCGCTATCCAGCGCCGCAATCGGACGACCTCCACCTGGAGGTCCTCCTCGGGCATGGACAGCACGTCGAGGCTGAACATGGCGCGGCTCGCACCACGCAACCACCCCGCAGCGGTGGACCGAGGGACACCCGCGTTGGTGGCCACCCGGATGTCCCGAGTGCGTCGGACGAAGTCCCGAAGACGGTGGTCGTAGGTCTTCTGGAGCTGAGGCATCGCTCCATCATCCACGAGACCGCAGGATGAGGGCGTCTGGCGGTCTTGGCTCCCCGCGAACCTGTCGAAAACTCATTCACGAGGGTGCAGAAGGTCGGGGTTGGCAGCTCGGCTGAGTATTCCGGTCAGATCTCAGGACACAGCGACCTGATAGTTGACGACCAGATACCCGTCGCGCGCTGCCTTCGCCGAAAGCCCGTCTCCCGCCGAAGAATCGCCCGCGAGGGGGCTCACGCGGAGTCGGTACATACCCTCCGAAGCTAACAGCTCGGTCTTCCTGCCCCACAACACGCGACCATCTGCCCCAGGTAGCGGAGCAAGGTCAAGCTCGACGGCATCCTCTTCCGCGTCAGCGGAGGTGAGGGTGGCTTGGGCATTCTCCTCTCCGACCTCTGTTGCGAATAGAAATAGAACGAAAGCCACGATCGTGATCGTTCCGAAGCGCTGAAACGCGTACGGGAAACGGCTCTTGCTGAGATCGATGGCCATTTCCCCTGTGGTGAATAGCGACTGCCATCCGCCAGAGCTCTCCGTGCGCAGCGCGAAGACGCGCTGCAGCACGAGGCCCTGGACGCCCTCCGCATCCTGCTTCAGCGCCTCTTGGAGATTGACCACCGCGGCGTCGCGAAGCGGCACGCCGCCCTCGCGCGCAGTGTATCGCAGGTGGAGGATCACGTCGGAGATGGTGTCGTAGTCGAATTGCCGGAAAATCACCGGCAACTCGAGGCGCCACAGGCTGTCGACCAGCCCCTCACCCTCGAAGGGCAAGTAGCGCTCGTCGCGCAGGTTGGTTTCGAACAGCCCGCTGTCGTTCTGGGCGCCGCTAGTCACAATCGACTGGATGGCACCGAAGCGGTCCACGAATCGGGGATCGTCGCCCGATTCGCGGCGGTAACTGTTCGGGCTCGGACTCGTTCGGATGCTGCTCTTGAGCAGCGTCAGCGTGCAATGAGTCGGCGTGAAGGGGCCGGTAACGCACGGAATCGACAACGCCACCGACTTGATGCGCCGAAGGTAGTGGCCGGGGCAGTCGACGTCGAAGAGCGCTTCATGCAGCGTAACCACGCATTTGCCGGTGGCTTTCAGGTACTGCAGCGCCACAGGGTCGACCATGGCCAGCGACACGTGCCTGGTCAGCTCGAACTCACGGCGTGACTGGTCGAGGTACGCCACCTCCATGCGTTTGAGGTCGAGCGCCAGCCGCTCGCCGGCCAAGAGTCCCTTGCGCAGGCTGTCCCAGTACGTCGGCTGTATGAATCGCGGCGGCTCCGGTGCGGCGACTTCGCGCTGCCACGCACGTTCGGCGCGCCGTGCCATGTCGAGCGCGAGCTGGTACGCCTGGAAGTACACCGCCGAAACTTGGCTGGTCATCCAGTCGTAGAGCTGCTGGTTGGTGAATTTGTCCCGCAGGAAGTCCTGCGCCTCTTTGGCTACAGACAATTGTCGCTGGTGGTGCGCCAGTTCCTTCTCCGCGATCTCTGTGCGCAGCAGCGCGGCCGCGATCTGGGCCTCGACCTGGGTCTTGTCATGCTGGGCCAATGCAAGCTGCAGCTCCCAGTCCTGGCTGCGGCGCTCGTGGGCGGCGGTGCTGCCGGCCAAGGTCGAATCGGTGGAAGATCTGGATGACTCTATTTGGAGCAAATCCGTGGCCGCCTGCGCATACGCAGCAAAATTGGCCGTACTCCAAACAACACCGACTTCAGGAGTTCCGCCCATACCGGCAACGCCGACGTTGATTGACGGTATGACGGACAGGGTCCGTGCCGTCTCGCGGTGCCCTTTCGCTTGAAAGAGCGCGGCACTTGCACCGAGCAAGCCTTCGTGCTGCGTCTTCTCTGTATCGCTGAGCCCTTCCTTGATTCGCTCCGTGTAGTAGTCTATTCGTTCGTCGACCGTGACTTTCGACATCTCCAAGGCGTTCCTTGCCTCGACCGCCTCGTCGATCTGAAGCTTGCGCACCTCAGTGACGGTGTCCAAGACGCTCAGCTCGTGCGTCGACCGCAACATAGCCAAGGCCTCCGCGTCGCGCTTTTCCAGCGCTGCGAGCAATGCCTGCCCGAGCGCTTGCGCATCACGGCACAGTTCGTTGGCCTTCTGCGCGAGCAAGGCGTAGCGATGTTGTGGAAGCGGTCCGTTCAGCGACGCCATAGCGCTGGCAATGCTCATGCCCGCGGCCGCAGCGCGTACCAGCGCGGCCGGGTCGATGGGGGGGTCGAACAGCGCCAGTTGCCGCACGACGCCGTCGATGTTCATGCAGTGCCGGATCTTGAATAGCCGATCCTCGACCTTGTCCCAGTAGGACAGCAATTTTTCGTTCGGCGGAATGCAGAAGTACAAGGTTGGACTGAGAACTGGCGGCGGGTCGTCCCAGGACGACGGAGTCGCGTCGATCGCTAACGCATCCTCCACCGCGACGAGAGCGTTCGACAAGTCGTCTAGGTCGGAGCGGACATCGACGTATCGTGCCATCGGCGGATCTTGTGCATTCACGGTCTCGGGGCGCCATCGAAGCAGTTGCGCCACCCGCACGAAACACAGCGTTGCTTCGTTGATCGTCTCCATCGTGTCCTGCCTGAACAGGTGATCGCCCCAAGCGATGAGGTTGTCCAGGTACTTGAGAACGATGGCCTTCTGGAAAGCAGCTGCACGTAAGCGCGCGATCGCGAACGGATTGAAGGGATTGTCGACCCAGACCTTCACTTGAGCGTCGACTGTCTTCTTGAGTTCCGCTCGTTCGGACGCGCTGACGCCCTTCAGCGCACCTCCGGCGAATGCGAACAGCACCTGGTCGATGTTGCTTGCCGCGGGATCCTCGCCGTAGAAGGCTTGATACAGCGGTTTGACTTTCCAGAACCGCTGCGGAGTCTCCTCGCCAGGGTTGGGGGTGTCCGTCGGATCAAACACATAGTGGAACCATTGCTCGGCCTCTTCAAAGCGTTGGTTCTGCGACAGTCGGAGCGCGATCTGGATCGGGGCATGACAGAACAACTCCCAGTTGTAGATCGAGTAGGCGCCGTCGGTATCGAAGTCGATGTCTTCGATCGGATCGTGTTTGCGGTCAGCCTCGTCGGTGGGCGCGTAGGCCGTTTCGAAACTGCCGACATCTGACCGCCACTCTAGCGTTGCCGCGTGAGGTGCGTTGTGGCCCTGCCGCAGGAGAAAGCTCCACCCGCTATCTCCACCCACGGAATGGGCCGTACGGGGCGCGAGGAGTCCGTCGATGCCGAACCGGTTGATTTGCTTCAGGAATCGGTTGACGTGCGGATGGTAAAAGGTCCAAAAACGGAATTTCGTGCTGACTACTATTGATTCCCGGGGAGAACCCTTCGGAGAGGGAGCCTTCTTGGCTGCCGTGTTCGGGTCCAGTTGATCCGCCTTGGCCTGTTTGGCAATCGCCAGATTGTCATTGGGCTCGAAGCCGTGTACGATCATCTTCTGGGAGGCATAGGTTTCAGTGCGGTATCCTTTCTCCTCAGGCGGACCCGGTAGCGGTGGTTCGTCGAGCAACAGATCGATGAGCTCAGGGTTGAAAACGATCGTCTCGGGATCGGCCGAAGAAACGTCTGGCAACAAGACGCGGCGTTGCTTGGGTTCGATGAAAAACGTACGATGATTGTCCCGATAGAAGAGGGTCGGATAATCACTCTGGTTGGCCAGTATCTGTGGGAGTCGCTCGAAGAGTGGGCCTACCGCGTACCGACTGGGTGTGAGTCCGAGTACGTCGCAATCCGTCCATTGATTCTTGGGCGCCGGCAGAGCGAGCCCTTTGGCGTTGTCGCCGGATTCCCAGAACATGGCTTTGGCCGGACAATCAGCCAGACGCAGAAGGAAGACCAAGTCCTCGCCGGAAGCCACCGTCCCGTCGGATCCCTTGACGTGGAAACTATGGAATTCCTTGTACAAGGCGGTATCCCACCCCAATAGCCACACGGCAATGATGCGAAGATTGTTGTCGTCGTCCGTGTGGGCAGCCAGGAACACGCGTCGAGTTCGTTCGGTGAAGTGGTCCTCCGGAGATTCATCTTTGTAAATAAAGTCCTGAGGGAGGGTCAGCTCGCGTTCGCCCATCTGTCTTGGAGTCCATTTCCCGGTCACGAGCTGCGACCATGCGAGTTTAACCTTCAGGATTGTGGAAGGGGTCGAAATGGGCTGACTCTGCGGGCCTTCCGAGACCCCGGGCACGGTGGCATCCGTCGGCTGCACAGGTTCATCCGTAAAGATCGGCCAGAAGACGTGCAACCTGCGATTCCACACTACTGGCAGCAGATGATCCCCTTCGATGTCCAAGTCCACGCGCTGCCACGCACCCCAGATCCGCTCGTCCCGCACGCGATAGAAGTAGAGGTGCGGGACGGCCGTCGTACGCGCAAATACGTGGAGACGGTCGACCTGGTCGTCCTGTTCGTGGAAGCGCCCACACACTTCGAGGCGGGCGACTTGGTCGAGCTTCTTGAGGTATTCGAGGAACGCTTGCTCAGCGGACTCCTTGGTGACCTCGCTCTGCAGAAGTTGCGTCTCCAGCTCCTCGAAGAACGGCGACTTGTCGTCGCGGAGCTCCCACTCCATCCAATTCTCGGGCCACAGAAACACTTTCCGATTCGCCTCCCAGACGCGATACAGCTTCATCCACTCCCAGCGGTCGTGCTCGTCGGTGGTGAACTCGACCCCCTTCTCGAGGCCGAGCATGCCCTGCTGCACGAAGAGTTGCACTGCGCTGAGGGCTTCACGCACACGAGATGTCATCGCGCACGCCGACATCTGCACGTCGATGAGGTAGTGCTGGAAGAGCGCGTTCTCGTCCTCGAACGTCGCGCCGGCGGGACCCCTCGCACCATGCGCTATAAGAAATGCCACGAGAGCCTGGCGTTGCTTTTCGCGCAGCGCGTCGCGCACAGGCCGCGCGACCGTCGTCCAGGTCTCGTCGTCGTATTTCGCGCGGACGGCGAGCTTGACCTCGCGCGCCTGTTCGGCGTCCGCGTTCTCTTTCGCCCAATGCCACAATCGGTCCGCGGGCATCCCGGTCCGATGCACGAGGCGAATCGCTTCGTGCAGAAGTCGCCACCAGCGCTCGTCCTTCCACCTGGTCTGTTGTTCGAGCCCGAGATCGAGCCCTCCATCGCTGACAAGAAAATCGAGCGCGGCCTTTGGCCAACCCGCCTGGTCGACCAGGGTCGCGAGAATTCGCTCGCGGATGTCAGGCCAGTCTTCACCGGTGCTGGCGTCCGCGGCGCGCAGCATCTCCAGGAAAGGCCCGGCCGCGCCGCCGAGTTCGTCGCGTAGCCGGTACACCTCGCGAAGGCGGCGCCAGCCGTCGTATTGACCTTCGAGCATTGGGTCGTCGACGTCGACCACGGGCAGCGTGTTCAAGTCGAGCCAGCCTTGGGCCGGGCCGACCTCGAACAACCACGCGAGCTCTTCGCGGTTCGCAGCGAGAGCGAGGAGCACGCTCGCCACCGAGCGCAGCTTGCGCACCGTCCGCGCCTGCGCCCGGAACTCAGCCGGCAGTGGATCTGGTTCACCGTCCAGCTCTGCACTGGTGGTGTCCACCGCGGTCGGGACGAACTTCGCGACGAACGCACTATCAAGGAAGACAGCCACCGCCGGGTCGCTCGGCGCGATCGGCGGATCGAACGTGCCGCCGGTCAGATCGGGTCTCACCAGGCCCAGGAGGAGATCGCCGGTCACATCCCCCGGCAACCCCAAGGCTCCTGCCAGTGTCTCGACGACTCGCTGCGGCGCGAGCGTTTCCCTCAAGTGGGCGAGGATGAACCCCTGCATCCAGTCGAAGCGTGTCCGGCCTAGTTCGGGGACCCAGGTGGGATCGTACACCCACTCGCGTTCGGCGTCAGAGAGGCCGTGGGCGACACTCACCTCCTCCAGAACGGTCCAGGCCAGGTCGCGGCTCTCTTCCCAAGCCTGAAGCACTCCGGCGCTGGTCTCTTGATCGGCAGGAGTTCGGGGTCCTGCGACGAGTTGGACGACGAGGGCTACCGCACGCTCGCGCGTCAGAACGATCGGCACTTCTGGCGTGCCGACGTCGAGCGTGTCCGGCATCACTGCGGTGAGTAGCACAGCAAGGCGCTGGCCGTCCGGATCGGGAACAGGTGACGTCTCGGCCATCGTCTGAGCGAGGCGCTCGCCGACTCCCCTCAAGATCGCGCCGATTGCGTTGTCGTCCCCCGGAGGAATCGGGCGACGCAGCAGCGCGTCGATCTCGGCGACCGTGAGCGGGGCCGAACGCGCCGCGCGCGCCTCCTCGACGAAGCGCAGCGTGTCGGCCGGGCCCTCGAAGGGGTCGAGGGTATACAGGCGGCGCAGCGACAGCAGGTCGCCGACCTGGAGCTTCAAGGCACGCGCCAGCGATACTGCCCTCCAAAGCCGCGACAGGTTCTCCAAGTTCATGCGCGGAGTCGAGTCCACCGGCGTGGTCGAGAACTCGAGCTCGTCGAGAAGCCGATCGAACGCAGCCGCATTGACGCGCAGCGCGCCAAGCACAGCCGCTCTCCGCGCGGCTGCCGCGGCCAATGCCTCCGCCGCTGCGGCATCCGGCGGCTCGACAGAGTCCGCCGGCGAACGGAGGCGTTCCAGTGGGAAGTTCGGCTCTGCCAGCTCGGTCCGCTCGTCGTTCAATCGGAAGGCGTCGTTGACTGGGTTGAGCACACCCTCGTTGCGGAACAGTCTGTCGTAGAGCGAACGAACATTGTCGGCCGGCCCGTCGGTGCTGATGAGTGCATACCACGCGAGCACCTCAACGACGGGCAGTTTGAGATCCGCGCGCAGACGCTCCACCTCGGCCACGCGCGCGACGGTCTCCCTAGTGAGTGTGTCACCGAACGCGGCGATCGCCTTGTCCAGCTCGTACGCCGACCAGCCGACGCGGTGCTGCAATCGCACGAAGCGATGCATGCGTGCCAGCACTTCCTTCAAGCAAGCCGCGAGCTCGCCCGGTGTCAGCGCCTCGTGCCCCAACCTGGCAGCGCCCAAGTCACACGTGCCACTCGCGAGGACTACCCTGACTCGCCCGCCTTGCGCATCCTTGGGATTGACGAAGGCAGAACGGAGCACATCGGAGAACGCTTCGTAGCGCAGGCCTGAGCGATGCAGGAGCTCCGCGACAGAGACGTCGTCCAGGCCATTCCAGTGGCTCCACGCCTTGGCACTCCAAAACTTCCAGTCCGGCGCCGGATCGGCGATGTAATCCAACTCCGCAAGTGGCATCGCGAGCTGTTCACGCGCGAGCGCGAGTCGCTGGCTGTCGCCGAGTGGCGCCGTCGGGTCACCGCGGCGCAATACCTCCATGAGGCGGCGACGATCCACACCGCACAATTTGAGGTAGGCGCGGACCTCCTCATCCCACAGATCGAACGGCAGAGTCCACGGATAGGGCTCGTCCCTGAGCTTGACGTAGGCCTCCTCAAGGATGTGTTCGGGGTGCAGCGCGAGATCCGCTGCCCCGCCGATGGTCTGCCGCCCCTTCAGTTCTGATCCGGCCGCCGGCAACACGTAGGGACCGGATCCGGACACGTCGCCCGACGGCGCAATGGCCTCTTCCAGCACCTCATTAACGAGGTCGATGTAAGGCAGCGCAGTGTTGGTGTTGTGGCATGTCAGCTCGATCAGCGGGATGTCGGGACGCCGGCGAGCGAGGACCAGAAGCAAGTTTCGTTGGCCGCTGTCTGGCCGCGGCTTGTCGAGGAAGTGAAGCAGGTCGGTCAAGTACGCGGCAGGGGACAACGCCGAGCGACAGTGTTCGCAGGCACAAAAATCGAGGCTGCCGAACAGCGTCTGCCAGTCGGCCAGACCCGCCTTGGGCGCAGACGGCCCGAAGAGGTCGATTGGCTTCGGAACCGCCGCCCACGCCCCCGGGCTCTTGCTGTCGATGCCGTACTTGGCCATCGCGAGGTGGGCGTAGGTCACGATCTGGTTCGCCTTCGCCAACACGTCTGCCGCCAGGTCCCTGCCTCCCAACGCTGGCCCGTGTAGCTGGCGGAACGTTTGTCTGCCGAGGTGGGAGATCTTGTGCGCGGAGTCCAGGCCGGCGTCCAGCAGAGTGCGGATGGACTCGATGCGGTTCGGCCCGCTGGTCAGTCGAAACACGCGCTGCACGCGTTGCACTTGCGCTACGGTTACCGCCGGCTCTTGCAAGACATCCAGCACCGACGGGTTCTCGTTTACGTATCGGCGTACCGCCCCGGGTCCAAACTCGAAGTCGGGATTGGATTCGAGGAATGCCAAGACGCCCCGCTCGTCGTCGCGGGGCGTGCGGCGCATGCGGTCGGCGATGACCGCAGTAGGAACCGCGGCTTCGACGGCATGCGCGAGCTCGCGGGCGTACGTACGCGCGCGCTCCTCGTCGCTCTTGCCCTCGATGCTGGCCGGCACGCCTATACCCGACTGCACCAGCGCATGCCATTCGTCTTCCGTGTAACGGGCAAGATCACGAAGGCGCCATGCGCCGTCCGCCAGGACTCGCCGCAAGAGCGGGATGTGGGTGCGCGTGAGTAGGCCGAGCTGTAGCACCAGCTGCGTACGCTCGCGCATCTGCGGATCGTGGAATTCAGGTGTGTTCTCCAGTCTGGCCCAGAAGGAGCGCGGATCGCCGTCGTGGTCGAACCACGCGCGCAGGAACGCGCCAGCGCCTGTGACCCCGATCCCCGCCACGAGTAGCTCATGGAGCGCGCCGCGCGTACCGTCCGCAGCGCTCTCGGGGGCGGTGCCGCGCAATTCGTCGACTACCCTGGCCAACCGCTCGTCGGGCAGCGACCCGACAAGGTGGCGGTCCGCCGCGCGCCGTAGGCGATCGCGAATCGCAGGCGCCCGCAGTGCCAAGACAGCAGCTGCGTTTCCCGCCGTTCCCCCCGCAAGTAGACCAAAGCACACCTCGGGAGACAGCCGCACCGGCGAATCGCGTCGCGCGAGTTGCTCCGACACGGCGTGGGCCGCCACGAAGCGCCGCACATAATGCGAGTCCAGGCCAACGCTCCTGCCCAGCCGAGTGGCCTCGTCGGCGGTCAGTTCGGCAACGCGCGCGTCGCCCAGGCGAAGTTCCAGCGCGCTCTTGAGTGCGGCAAACGTCGTAGGCCCGCGCGCCGCCGCCTCGTCGAGCACGAAGTCCACCACCAACGTGGGTCGCGCGTGAAAGATCGGTTCCGATAGGTAGCGCTGCTGACCCGCCCCGTCGACGACCTCGAGTACGAGATCCGCGTGATCTTTGCCTAGTTTCGCGAGCGCGTCCCAACCGTACTGAAGTTCGTAACGACCGTCGTCCCCCACGCGCGCCACCGCGAGTCGCTGCATCTCGCCGCGCGCCGGCGCGTCCTTGGCGGTGATCCGCCAACCCTTGGTGGATTCGGACACATGAACGCACCCGAGCACGACATGCGGTGCCGCCTTGACCCCGGAGACCTCCTGCGCCCGCGGGAGCACAATGCGCAGGCGGGTCTCGGCCGCGCCCAAGTGCCACACCGCAGTCCGCTCGGTGCTGGCGATAAGGCGCTCACCGTCGAACACGCGAAAATACAGCGGCGGCCGCGAGTCCAAGAAGAGCTGATCAAGGTATTCCTCGTCCAGATCCATTGAGAAGCGCCCGTGTCGATCCGGCGTGGCGACCTCGACAAGATCGGCGAACCGACTGGTACGGTCATGGGCCTCTACCCGATAGGAGCCTACCGGCAGCCCCTTGTTACCAATCAGTGCACCCAGAAGTCGCAGCGACATCACACTCCCTCCTCAAGAAAGCTAAAAAGGAACACGCTCAAGTGTGCGAACGTGATTCCCTTAGGGGCCTACGCATTTGCTCCCCGTCCGAAGGTTAATAGCACGCACGATTCGTATGGGCACGAGTCCTCCATCCGCCTGCGTCGCTCGCTGATACTCTACACTCCTCGCCAAGGATTCCTTGCTTCCTAACTTCATGGTGGCCGAGGGCACGGCCCCCGATAGATCGGAACTGGTCTTCCACTCCGTCTGAACCGCACCACGATGAGTGACAATGTCTACTTTGTGGGGATTGGCCCCGACACCTTCGTGAAAGATAGTTCCAGCTCGCTGGGGTGTTCCACCTCCTTCAAGGTGCCGGAGTCCTGTAATGCGTGCCTCCTCCACCTGTACCGGGGAGGGCGGCTTCTCCCGAAAATTGCCTGTCACTGGGTGACTGTCCACCTTCTGAACCGGTGTTCTACTCCCTCCGGCAGCTTTAGGGATGCCGGGACCAATGCGAGCGGCGCGCGCAATGAGCCCCTCAAACATCAAGACAACTTCGGCCAGCAATTCAGCCCGCGACGTATCCGGCTCTTTTTCGCTATAGGAGTAGCCAGGGTATTCTGCGAAGCTCTCCTCCCTCCAGTCACTCTGTTTCCCAGTCGGCTCCTCTGCCCTCGAAGCGTAACCGCCACTCGACCGGTAGATCGGGTCCGGGTCCACAGACTCAACAGATTCGGGGATTTGACCCTGTCTTATTTCGGGGCCAATCGCTTCTTTGGTTTCTTGTTTCTCGGATAGGGCATCGACGGATTCCATTCCCTGCCGCATCTTTCCACTCGCCGGCGCATACGGCACCTCCAGCCCACCCTGCTCCACCATCCGCTCTTCATAGCTCGTAGCCGAACGGTGCTGGTATCCGGTCGGATCGACATTCCGGATGGGGTTGTCCGCGCCGTACCACCACAGGTTCGTGCCATCTGCCAATCCCGCCGGATCCGGCGCTGTCCATCGCCCTAACCAGGACGCATAATAGCGCGCTCCGTTGTAGTAAAGAGCCGTCTCCTCGTCTCGTTCCTTACCCGCAAAGCGATAACGTTTCGAAGCTTCCACCTGACCGCCCATGCTTCGAAAGGACGTGCTCCCGTAAGCGTAATACTCCTCATAGGAGATAAGCTCCGCGTGGTGGTCCAGTTCCAAAGCGGCCGAGCCAAGGTGGTTCGAGTGATGGAAGCGGATCGCGGACTTGGGAGCCGGGACTTGGGAGCCCGAATCGTGAGTCTTGGTCTCAACGAGGGCGACGCGGTGCTTGCCGTTCATCACATGCAGCGTCTCGCGCTCCAGAACGAGACCGCCGGACCCATCGCGATGTCGGAACACTTCGAAACCGCCGAGGTAGATCCGCTCCTCGACCATCCCGGGAGCTCTCTCCACTACCTTGCGTGCGCGCTGACCGCTCGCTTCGTAAACATACCAGGCCACACCACCACCCTCGAGGTCCACAAAGCCGAGTTGGTCCTCGAAGTTCCAGGCCAGCGATGGAATATGCGACATGCGTGTCATATTGCCGTGTGCATCGTACTCGCATGCTTGCGCGTATCCCGGCGCCACCCCGTACGTCGGCTCGTCCTCCTCGCCCAGCATGCTGGTGCTAAGAAGACGGTTGCTCTCGGGACGATACTGATAGCGCCGGTTCCAGATCGGCGGTCCGGGGCTCGCGAGCGTACCCAGGCTGTGCACCATTGCCAGGATGTTCCCGACCTCGTCGTACTCGTACCTCTCCACGTACCGGCGCATCGCCTGCCCGTCGTTGGGGTGCGGCAACGGGTTGTTCATGCGTGGGCCGTCGTCCCATGTGGGCTGCGGCTGCCCGACCTGCCCGATGTGCTCGCGCCCCTCGGCGCGCACCAACCGATAATTCGCGTCGTACAGGTACTCGTTGTGCGGCTCGACGACGGCGTTGTTGAAGAAGATCGTCTGTTGTGCATCGTCGCGGATCGAGGTGATATTGCCTGTGGGATCGTATTCGTAGCTGAGATCCTGCAGGCAATCGATAGCACGCAACGTGCGCAGCCGAATCAGCCTGAACGTGTGTTGGTCGTATTCGTAGTTTGTCACCACCCCGTTGCCGTACTGGATCCGCTCACGCTGGCCCTTGGCGTTGTAGTCGACGTCGACGACGAACGGCGCGCGCTCGACGGCGCCACGTAGGGTGGCCCCAATGCTCTCGAGCAGACCGGCCTCGTTATATGCGTAATGAACAAGACTCTGATCAGGAGACGTCGAAGCGACGACTCGGTTAAGTGCGTCATACGCCGCGTGGCTGGTGAAGCTCTCGTCCTCCAGCGAAACGAGGTCCGACCAGTCCAGTGTGGCCTTGTACTCTCGCGCTAGCTTGCGAGTGGCGCGGACCAGGTTGCCTTTGAAGTCGTAGGCTTCGTGTGTAAGCACGCCTGCGCCGTCGAACCGCTGGTACACCTTGCCACGGTGGTTGAACACCTCGCCCTGGCTCTCGCCGTACACCGTGCGCTCGACTACGACCGGCGTCGGGCCGGCGTCGCTGCGCAGGGATACCTCCGTGGGCCGGCGTAGCTCGTCGTACGTCGTGCGTAGCGTCTGGCCTCGGCTGTCCCAGCGGTAGACAGGGTTGCCTAGCACGTCGTGCAGTACCAGCCGCATGCCGGCGTCGGCGCTTTCCTGGTGGGTGCGATTGCCAAGCATGTCGTACCCAGGCGACCGCGCTCCATTGTGCTCCACGTCGTACCGCATCACCGTGCGGCCGCGCGCATCGATCACCGCCCGCTGATTGCCTTCGATGTCGAGCTCGATCCGAGTCGCATACTTGCCGTGCTCTCCGTTGTCGGCGACAGTGAGGACGGTCCGCCCCAGGGTGTCCGTGTACGCGATAGCCTGCGTGCCGGCATGCGAAAGCGTGCGCAGCGCGGCCTTCTTTTCCGCCTCGAGACTGGGCTTGTCGAGGGGCGGACTCTCGGGGTCGATGCGCTCGCGGAGCCATGTCTGCCAGGCGGCATCCTGGGTCGCGAAGTAGGTCGCAGTGAGTGCGGCAGTATCCGGGTCGGTGCGCGGATCCAGTTGTACGGTGTCATTGACGTCCCACGTCTCTTGCCGCCACGGGTCGAACAGCACCTTCTCGTATGTGTGGTTGGGGTGCAGCGTGGCGATGACGCGCTCGACGGGATCGTAGAACAGGATTGGGCTGACACCAGCGACCTTGGCGAACTCGAAGTCGTGCGTCGCACTGAAAAAGGGCTCGTATTGGCGCACCGGCTTGCTCTTGTTGTTGAACACGGTCCAGCCGCTGCCCGCCCATCGGGGACCGACGTCGGGTCCTTCCGGAACCAACGGACCTGACTCGGCCTGGATCTTCTTCTGAATCTCGCGACCAAAGCCGTCGGAGAAGCCGAAGCTGACTCGTACGGGCGATTCCTGGCCTTCGGGCAGGTCGCTTGCGTGCTGCTCCCGCGTGAGCGTGGCGGCAAACACGGGCCTAGCTGCGTCGCCGGTGCGAAAGTAACGATCGACGTCGTACACGACGCGCGTTGTCGCGAGGCCGAGCAGAGCCTTGGCCGTCCCCGCGGGGTCAGCGAGCAGAGCTTCGATTTGTCCGAGCGAGAGATCTGGTTCAAAACCCTCCAGACGGTCGCCCAAGCCTTCGTCGAGCTTGCCCCTCACCGCGATGCCCACGACCAGACCGAGCGCATCGAAGGCGAGCTCAGTTCGATTGCCATTGGGGTCGGTGACGAACGCGGGTTGCAGCACTCGGTAGTCGTTACCGGCAGTGATCTTGTTGCCCAACGCGTCCTCGGTCTCGAGAACGAGCAGGCCGTGCTCGTCGTAGCGGATCGTCGTCGTGTTGCCGAAAGGGTCGCGGAATCGGTGCGGCAGGAAGAAGTGCCCATGGGCGACGTCCAGCTCTACCGCCGACGAATCCGCTTGGCCCGTGGAATAGAACACGCGGCCTGACGGCATCCACGAGCCGTCGTCGCCCTCCAAGGTCACGTAGCCGCCGTCGTCCGACAAGATGCTGCTGGTCACGCGATCGCCATAGGTCGCCGCAAGCAGACCAGGCGTGAAGGCGAGCCTGTAGCTTTCTCCGGGAAGCGCGCGCGACTCGAGTTGCCCGAAGGGCAGCAGATCCGAAAGATCGTTCCTGCGGTAGCGGGTGCGCACGCGATCGATGAGGCGCCGGTACGGCGCAGTAGTCGTCACACCGACCGCGTCGAGGTCCTCGTGTGGCAGGTCCTGGCTTTTGGTTCGTGCCGCCTCGATCTCGGCGAAGCGGAACAGGTTGGTGACCAATGCCTGCTCGGAGGTCGGCTCGATGTTTCGGAACTCGTACCCGCGCACCTCGCTCGGGAGCGGTGCGCGGTACGCGTCGTCCTCGTCGACAGCGTTCGTGTAGTCGCTCTCGTCGCAGGTGAGGAGTGTGCGTGTCTGCTTGTCGCCGTCCGCCTGCGTTAGCAGCTCGTCGGAAACCTCGTGCCGGCGGCCATAGCCGATCGCGGCCGATGCGAGCACGTTGCCGTGGGCGTCGACCGCCAAGGTCATCGCGTGCGTGACGCGCGGGTCGGCGAGTTTCTTGCCCACTACATCAAAGAGCTTGCGCTCGTAGTGCAAGTCGATCGCCTCACGCGCGTGCGGGAAGAACACGGCGTGGTGGTTCTCGTCTCGCGGTTGCAGCAGCTCGAGCGTGTAGTTGCGCTCGGATACGAGGTAGGGTCGGTCTTGAGCCTCCGAGCCATCCAGAGCGTAGACCTCTTGGCGGAGCAAGGAGCCCTTGAGCGCGCGGTGCGCCTCGCACGCTTCGTCCGGAGATAGCGTGCAGGGAACGCTCCCCGCCGCGAGCTTGACCGTGACCGGCAGCACGGTGTCGTCGATCAGCATTGCACGAAGCTGCTCGTCGGTCAGCTCCGCGATCCCTTCACTCGCGTCGCCTTCGTTCCAGTACTCGTCTTCGAGCTGACGCGAGACGCGCCGGCCTTCGATGTAGGCGCCGGTATGGAACCAAGTCCTAGTCCGTACCGGCGGCACGTGCGACGCGGGATCGAGGTTGAGGTCCTGCGCATCATCGAGCTCGCCGCCGGCGGTCAGAACGGCCAGCTCCTCGGTGTCCCATTGCTCGACCATGGCGAAGCCGCGGAACTCGCGCTCGACGCCGTCGAAGTAGCCGTGATGGTAGGCGTAGCGGGTGACGAAGCGGTTGCGGCTGATCCAGTCGTGGGTCTCGACGCGCTCGACCACATGCACGGGGAAGGGGACGCGGGTGATCCACGGGCGGCCGCTCGCCAGGTCGTCGAGATAGAACTTGGTCGAGGCCGCGTAGTGCACCCTCGTTTCGGCCCCTAGGTTGTTCTTCACACCAATTAGCAGGTGCGGCTTCTCCCCACCCATGAGGTCGATGTAGCGCATGGGTTCGGCCGCGTAAGCGGGTAGGGGCGACGCCCACACAAGGCACGCAGTGCCGTTCCCAAGGAGGTCGACCACAGTCACAGTCGAGAGATGGTCCGTGCGCGGGAAGTGCGTGAGGTGCTTGGGAGCGCTCCAGCCGTTGCCGGACTCGTTGAACCAAAGGCGTATCTCGTTTCGTCCGAGGTAGATGACGTCGGTCACGCCCGAGCCATCGATGTCCGCGAGGCGGATGCGGGTGGCATCAAATTGGTCGGGCTCATCGAAGAGCGGCGCGTTGCTCATCGTGACCTTCGGACCAAAGCGGCCGTGGCCGAGGTTCGGCCAGTAGCAGATCTCGCCGCTGCGGATGCGTACCAAGTCCTGCAGACCATCACCCGACATGTCCGCGAGGTGCACGGAATGAGTACCGTCGGCGAACATGAGTGTTGGACCCTGGTCCTCGTCGATGTGCTTGCGGATCACCTCGGGAGCGCCGAAGCCTTCCTCCGCCAGTGAGGGATACCACGTGAAGCGATCGTGCTCCGCGACAAGCACGTCGGCATGGCCGTCCCCAGTCAGGTCAACGAGCTTGAGGTTGGGATCGTTCCAGTCGACGTTCGGCGTCGAGGCGAACGGCACGAAGCTCTCCCACTCGTCCTCGTCCGTTAGCTCATAGAAGCCGACGACAGGGGGACGCAACGCGACCAGATCCAGCCGTCCGTCGCCAGCCAAGTCGAGGAGCTGCTGCCGGCCGCTGCTCAGGTCCGCGAGCGACGGTTTGGCAGCGAGGATCTCGAGTGGGCCGAACCGGCCCTCGCCGCGGTTGGACTTGTAGAACCACGCATCCGCCTGTTCGGTGAGGATGCCGGAGAGGCCCTCGCCGCGCAGGTCGACCCACTGATAGCTCGCACCGTCCAGACCCTGCGGCAGGTTCGTGAGGCTGTCGGGATCGAGCGTCCGAATTCTCTCATCGATCGTCGCACGCGAGTACTCCAGGTTCAGCGGCGGCAGCGGCTTCCTGAGATAGCCGCCGTCCTCACGCCGCGTGTAGCCCGCGTGCGTGATCGAGGCGAGGAAAGATGCGATCGGGTGCCCTTTCCTCTCGTCGTCCAGGCCCTCTCGCTCCTTGCGGTAGACGAAGTCGGTCGACCGCACCAGGCACGGCGTAGTGCCAAGTTCGGGGAACCGATGGAACATGAGCGCACGCTGGCAAAGGCGGTAGGTGCGGATCTCGAAGGCTGCGCGATACGACGAGAATGGGTCGTGGCGGCAATGCCACGTTCCCGAGTTGTCCGGTGTCGGGGCGAGGACGTCGTGGTCGCCATAGTCGAACACGACCTCGAAGTGCCACTGCACCTCCGAGAGGTCGGCGTCGGTGTCCAGGGGCGTTGGGTTGCCGTAGCCGATGCGCTTAATGTGGCGCTGGGCAAGCGCCGTGTCTGCCAGCCGGTGTTTCTCGTGCAACGCCGAAGCCTGGAGGCCGTCACTGTTCTCCTGCTCGTAGACGTAGCGGACTACGTTGCGCTTGTCGTCGAAGCTGTCGCAGATCAGCCAGCTGAACACGCGCTTGGGGTCGGAGGGGTCGGCGATCCGCGATGTCTCCGTCCTGCCATAAAAGGTTGTGACGTTGTCCTTGGTGATGGAGCGCCAATGCGTGTCGCCGTCGCTCGTGCGCGTCCAGCGCTCGATGCGCGCGAACAGGCCTTCGATGCGCGGGCGGTAACGGTAGACGAGGTAGCCGTCGCGTTTCCGCTCGTGCCGCAACCAGAGGCCCTCGCTATTGCGCTCGAGCACGGGAACGAGGTCCTCGCTGCCAGAGAGGACATAAACGTCCGACTCGCCGACATCGTCGTACTTCGGTACGCCCTTGTCGGTCTTGCGGGTGATCGCGGGCAGCGACAGTCGCCAGCCGAAGCCGAACGACCCGTTGCCGGCGCCCGAGTCATAGGATAGGGAGATCTGCGGTCCGAAGCCGGAGCGTCCAGGACTCGTCGCGATCGGAACGCTCAGCGATCCGGTTCCGGTCACCGGGTTGGCCGCGAATTTCTCGCCGAGGCCGCGAATCGCGCCGCCGCCTTTGGGCACCGAGATCGCCGGTGGGGAAGCTACCTTCCCTTGAGAGGGCTCCACGCTATTCGGGGGCGACGAGGGCTTGCTCATGTTCGCAACACCAACCCACCAACTAGTGGACGCTGGCCGACGCTGGGACGCAAGCGTGACCGCACACGGCAAACGTCGGACAACAACCCTCAGTCAGCCTCCGGGCCCGGAGCTAGGCCGATGGGGCTTCATGCGTGATGGCATGACCAGGACGACCTGCCGTTTGAGGAGGCGCGGAGAGCTAGGAGGCCGTTGCCGACGGGGGGAATCGGGAGGCGACGCTCCCAGTGCCCACGAGGCGAGGTCAGAGCCCTCAGCCGACTTCGCACAGGTCGCCGGACCCCTTCGACCCAGGCTCCGCGCCCATTGCTGGAGCATGCTGGGCTCGGTTCAAGTTGCCGAAGGCTTGGTCCAGGAGACCCTACATGAGCGCTTGGAAGGCTTTCCACATCTTCGAGGGCCCCTACTCCCTCGAGACCTGAACGACCTCGATCGCGACCTGCGGCTGTCTCAGCGTCCTCCGGTCTCGCGACCGCCCGGTGCTACCGATGGATCTGTCGCCGGACTGCGCCGATCCGCTGGCGGACCTGCAGTCGAACGGGGAGATCCCCTGGCTCGAGCCGCTTTTCGATGCGCGCTGGAATGCGGTTCCGAGCCGTCCCGAGGCTTCGGCCATCGAGCTGGAGACGCTCCGACTGGCATTCGTTGCGGGGCTGCAGCGGCTCACGCCTGGCCAGCGCGCCGTGATCCTGCTGCGCGACGTGCGCGGCTTCTGCGTCTCCGGAACGGCATAGACGCTCAGAGTGTCACGGGTACAGGGTGTGCCACGACGTAACCCTTTGGAGCGGAAAGACTTAGCTGCTGACGCCCCCCTCAGACCCCTGACAAAAGTGACACGCAAATCGACCCCTCGAAGAGATCTCCACCATCCGATATGACGCCCCCGCTACCACCTTCAAGAGACGGCCGGGGCCCAAGTGGGCTCCGGTCGCTTGTTTTCGGGCCAGGGGGGGGCGGGTCGGTCGCAGGTTCGCGTCCCTTCCCCGCTACCACCTTCAAGAGATGACCCGGGCCCGGTGGACGCCGGTCATCTCTTCTTCGGGGGCCCATACGAGACGCGCCTACCCCCGACCCCGGGCGGCGCCTGCCCCGGCGCCACGCTAGGCGGTAGGGCTCCCCGGATTCGTGTCACCCTCAGGGGATGCGGAGCGGAGCTGCGCCAGCACGAGCACGACGTGGAGAAGTCGATCAGCCATTTGAGGTCCGAACTGATCGGAGGGCAGGAATCCGTGGCAAATCGCGTTACGCAAGTTGAGGCCACGCTGGTCGACAAGGACGACTTGCAAGTAGCGGACAACTCTTGAGCCCAGGACGGTCACGACCTTCGAATCCCGCAGTAGGTCATCCAATGGCCGCAGATTCATTCCGCCACCACGACGTAGTGCGAGATGAGATCCTCCCAGCTTTACCACCAGCACTCGAACGGCCTCCTCGATCTGCGGCACCACCAAGTGCGAGAATGTAGCCCAATCCGATTCGAGGTATGCGCGCACAGCCCGCTCGATGAGCGCGTGTTGGGACGCCTCGAATACCGGTGAATGAAAAAGGTGGCCAGAGAGAGCACCGGCCGTGACTGAGAAGTGGGCTATGACTGCCTGTAGAGCATGCCTGAGAAAGATTGCGTCGAACCCGATTGCTTGTCGCATCTGGTCGACGATCCGCCCGTCCAGGTCCTCGTCGATGCTTCCGATTTCACTTTCCGGCCGACCCCTCGCATCCAGATGGACATGACGGACGCGGGCCAACAGCGGCGCGACCTTCGCAATGCGCTCGACGTCGCGCTCGGCATTCTCGGGATCCACGAGGAAGTACTCGGCCACACGATCAATGCTCTCACCGAGGTCTTCGGACATCACCGCACGCGCGATTGAGTCGAAGGCCTCGCGAGGGATTTCTGTGCTGTAGGTTGTCCGTACCAAGTCTTGCTTCGATCGTTCCCCTAGCTCGGCAAGAAGAGGATCCAGAGCGGTCGCATCGTCCGTGAGTCCGAATGCACGGTAGAGGCCGTACACCTCTCGCATCCAGGCAGCACCAACGAGAGGCTTGGCCGTTCGTGCAAGCCGTTCAAAGGAAGCGCCAGAGGCAACGAGCACTCGCCGAACATCGTCCTTCCGCTCCAGTCTTCGGTAGTAGCCGGCGAGGCGAACGGCCGCATGCCGGGCTCCCCACGGATCAGAAGGATGGCTTTGATCCTTCCCAATCAGTCGGTCAAGTCGTGTCTCCAGGTCCGTAATGATCCTGTCCTCTTGACCCGGATCGAGCCGAATGGCCCCTTCAACCAATCATCGTTGCTGTAGACCCACGTGGCAGCCTTGTCGTCCTCCGCCGTCCGACTCATGAACTCGATCATTCCGTCGCGAACGAGAGAACTTCGGACCTCGTCCTTCAGTGACCGGGCCAACTGCAAGGCCCGCGTGAGCTTTCTGCTGCCCGCCAGGTGCGCTGTTCCTGGATGCTGTGCGACTTCCAGGGCTGCGTCGATCGCGATCCGGGCGCCCTCATGATCACATTGAGCGCCGGCTACCTTGCTTCCGAACTCCCACGCGAGGTCTCCGTATCGAGCACGAAGGATCGGGTGTTTCGCATCGCGAGCACGTCGCGACCAATAGGTGAGAACCTCAGGCGTCACGTCGACGATGCTCGGGACCTCAACCCGTTCGCCATTGGGCCCCGGGAACGATCCGAGCGGACCGTAGTACGTACCCCATCCTATTCCGCTGTCCGGGTGGTTCTCGTTGAACTGGAAGGCAACATATTCGGCAATGAGCGCTGCTGGCGGTTCAAGCCCCGCTTCGCGGATCCGCCTGATGACCGGCTCCATCAGTGCGCTGATCTCGATCTCACGGGGTACATCCGTTCGGTTGTCGAGTGCAGCCAGTAGTTCTGCCAGGCCAGTGGATGGATCGCTCGATTGCTGATCGATTGCCATGTCTCCCCCTCCGTGTGCTTCGAGAGTTCCGCCCCAGGATGGTCTGAATCGTAGGCACACCTACGGGTGATTCAAGGGGAAGTCCTCATCCTGAAGGAGATCGATCAGGCGTGCGTGAATCAACTCCCCTGCCTGGAATGCAAAGAATTTCTTCGACGTGGCTCCGCAAGCGACCGGAGGGCACGGTTCGCAGGTGAACCACGCTCTTCCGGGTTTCCCGATCTATCACGACACGTTCAATGCATTGCCGGATCGCCCGGATCCTCTCGTCGGGGGGTCCTTTGGCGAGTACGAACTCCAGCTCGCGGACGAATGCTGCCGTTTCTTCCACCAGCATTCCGATCTCGGTCGACGAGAGAGCCATCCGATCGAGCTCATCGATCCGCCGCACGATCGCATCACGCTCCGCTCCGAGCTTCGTGATCCTCTCGTCGACGTAGGTTCTGGTCGCAGGAGTGATGTTGTCGAGGATGTTTGCGATCGTCCGCTTGACCGCCTCCAGTTCATCCCGAGCACGGTCTCTGGCGGCGGACAGATCGGCCGAGCCTGGTCCAACAATCTCGCGAATCGCATGTCCGAGGAACTGGTCGTTCTCTAGGTAGCGCTCGTACTGGCTCACGACCGCCCGAATTACAGTCTCCTCGATTAAGACCTGATCGACCGGCCCGAACTGGCAGGCGGTCCTTCCTCGGCGGATGTAGCTCCCGCACCCGTAGTAGAACGTGTAGATGGGCGTGCCATCGTTTCTCAGCTTGCCCTTCCTCCGCTTGCAGCCCTCGTAGCGCCCTTCACAACGAGCGCACTGGATGAGCCCGGAGAGCAGGAAGCGGGAGCGCTGTCCCTTCCATCCGCCTGTGACCCGAGGATTCCTGCCGCGCTGCTTCTTGGCAGTGGGGCGCGACTCCCTCGCTTCTCGTGCAAGTTCGAAGAGCTGTCGGCTCACGAGACCCTCGTGCGTGTCGCGCACGAGGATCCAGTCCTCCTCGGGATTGGGAACGAGTCTCGCTCCATAGGGATCCTTCCGTTCTAGGGCCCGGCCGTCCTTGATCTTGTGGAATCGTGCATCGGTGCGCCGGTTCCAAACCATGTCGCCCACGTAGAGCGGGCTCACGAGGATTGCGCGGATCGTCGATGCGGTCCAGAGGCCGTTGTAGATCCGCGCCCACGAGGTTCCCCGGGGCGTCGGGATGCCGTCGTTGTTCAGGGCTTCCGCGATCGAGCGGAAGCCTTTGTTCTCCTCCGCGCTCATCCGGAAGATCCGCTGCACGACTTCAACCCGATCGGGGCTGCTCGGAACGAGCCGCGCGCAATCGCGCTTGGAGATGGTGATCGATTCCCCGCGATCGAGTCGGCGGATTATTGCTCTGTGTTCATCGAGCATCAGCTTGGTTCCATCCGGCATGAAGCGCGTCACGAACAGGAACTCTCCCTTGGGCTCGCGGTCGTTCTCGTAGCGCAGGTCGTAGCCGTAGGGCGGTGTGCCGCCCATCCACGATCCTCCTTCGACCTTGGAGAGGAGCCCCCGAATCGCGACCTTGGAGAGATCCTTCGATTCCTCTCGTGCCTGCCATTGTTTCACTGGCCGCAAGAGGTCGTCGGTGCCGTCGCCGGAAAAGTTCTCGCTGATGTAGAGGACCTCGACCCCGTGGGTCTTCAAGATGTGGCGGTAGTAGTCTGCCTCGTCGTTGTCGACGCGGCCGAAGCGTTTCACGTCGTACACGATCACGTGCGAGAAGGGCCGCTCCGGCCGCTGGGCCTCGGCGATCATCTCCTGGAACGCGCGGCGGCGAGCAACACTCGTTCCGCTGATCGCATCGTCGATGAAGAGTCGATCGAGGCGCAGGCTGTGCTCGGCCGCGTAACTCTCGATCGCCCTTCGCTGGTCGGGGATCGACTGCTCCTGCCGGTCGGTCGAGCGGCGCAGGTACCCGACGGCGACTCTGGTAATGGGGCTCGTACTTCTCGTGGCTCTGGCTGGTCCCATTGCGGTTCTCCCAAGTGCTTGCAACCGCGGGACATACAGCGGCCTCGTCGCCCGATAGCGAGTCTGTTCCAAGAGATTGGACAGGCCGGGCCGGACAAATCGAATCGGACGAGAGCGTCTGGGTTGGGAGCCGGTTCGGCAGGACCGCTTCCAGCCGGCGAGAGAGGCCGCGTGGGCGCCTGTGTGCGCGAGCCGCCCCTGTTTCGAGCAGGACCGCCTCCGTCGCCGGCCTGCCCAGCGCGGGCCTCAACCCCCCGGCGACGGGTTTGGCCGAAGGCCTCTTACCCGTCCGCTGCCCGCTAGAGCGTCCCCTCCAGGACCATGAACCAAGGTCGCACCTTTCGGGTCGCTGCGACCGCCATCTCCAAGGCATCAGGCCCGTCGTCGTGGGCGCCCTTGGGGAACTGGCGAAGCTCCTCGAGGAGTTGGCGGTGATTGCGGGAGAGGCGCAGGAAACCACCGGTGATCAAGGGCTCCAGAGACTGGATCCTGCCGAGCTTGTCCTTCGTGTGCGAGATCTCGTAGATCGAGAGCCGCACACCACGTTCGCGGCTTGTTCGCGGGAGCTCGCTCGAGAGAAACGACTGGAACTGGTTTATCTCCATCGCGAACTCCCGGAAGTCACGCACCCGCTCGTACTCGATGATCGCCTCGATCGCCTCGATCGCCTCGATCGCCTCGATCGCCTCGATCGCCTCGATCGCCTCGATCGCCTCGATCGCCTCGATCGTCTCGAGCGGCTTGCGCTTTCGAATGTCCGCGTCGATCACGTACATGACTCCGGTCGGATGGTGCTTGAGGATCGTCACGATGGCCGTGTTGTCCCGGCTTCGTCCCTCCTTCCCAAGGCTCGGATCGCACGCCCCGTAGATGCTCGACTTCGATCCGAGGTCTGCGAGCAGCTCGTCGACCGAGCGGTACTGATCGTCCCAGTAGTGGATGCGGCGGAAGTCCAAGAAGGCGCTCTTCGGAGCGACGGGCTCGTTCTGCTTCTCGCTGTCAAAACTCGCCTCACCTTCGCGCAGGCGTAGCTCCATCAGCGTGTAGTAGTCCTCCCGCTCCTCCCAGAGCACGACTGCCCCTTCGAGCATGAGAGCTCTATTGGCCTCGAAGAACTCTCGGGCGGCCTCCGTGCCGCCGCGGCCTTCGTGTTGATCGCTGTGAGCGTAGATCGCGGCCCACTTCTCCCAGAGATCGGTCCGCTTGGCCCACGAGTGCACTGCCTGGTACTTCACGGAGACCCAGCCGGGGATGGCCTCGTTTGCTCCAGGACCTCGCACGAGCCGCGCGAGGAGGGAGTCGTAGTGGAGGACGGTTCCTACCACGACGACGTTCGTGCGAGCGCTCGTCCCGGCCTTCATCACCGCCTTGTTGAACCACTCGAGCTTCTGCTCGCGCAGGTCCGCCGACTGGGTGTCGGCCTCGTTCTCGACGTCGTCGAGGATGATCAGGCTCGGACGGTGCTCGCGGTGCTTTCGGCCACGGATCTTCTGACCTGCACCATGTGCCATCACGCGTACCCCGTTCCGAGTGACGATCTCTGCCCGTCGCCAGCGCTCGGGCTGCGGCTTGGCGCCGGGACGCTCGGTCGCCTCGGGGAAGTCGGCGAGGAGCACTGGGTTCGACTCGAGCTCGCTCTTCACGCTCGAGAGCAGGTCGGCAGCTTGGTCCGCGGTGTTCGAGATGAGGACAATGAAGGGTTCCAGGCGAAAGACGATCGACCAGATGACGTAGGCAAGACTCACGATCGTGCTCTTGGCATGACCCCGCGGAGCCGCGACCGCGAGGCGCGTGTCGCGCTTCTTGCTCGCATCTTTCAGGAAATCGAGCAAGTCGACGTGCATCTCCGAGAAGGGAAGCGTGAAGTGCCGAGCAAGGGAGAGGCGCGCGAAGGCCAGCGCCGATTCCCGTGCAATCTCGCGACGCTTCTCCCGAAGGCGCCGCTCGAGCCCTCTGCCGTCGTCACTTCGAAGTTTCTTGGGCATGACCTTCCTCCTTCGCGCACGTGGCGACAAGCGCATCGCCCGTCTTCACTTGCTCGCCAAGAGCCCGTAGCGCCTCGCCTACACGGCAACGCGCGAGCTCGTCACCGAGCAAGGCAAGACGGAGCTTCGCCGCGTCCTTTCCGAGCACCTCTGTGACGACGGTCTCTATCTCCCGAAACTCGGCCTCGAGCTCCTCCAGGCTTGGCGACTCCTCGAGTCTGTGCGTCAAGTCGGCACGGATCTCCTGCGCTGCGGTCGGAAGGAACCCTAGCCGCTGCAAGATCTCGGTCAGCTCGCGCATCACGATCCAAGCATTCCGCTCGGCTTCCACGCGAGTCGCATGCGGGCACTCCCGATCTCGTCCGATCCGCCGGACACGTGCGATCCTTTGGTGCTAGGCCCGGACCATTCCCGGCACCGACTGGAGACGGACCTCGATCAGGAACGACGCACCCCGGAGCTCTTTTCCTCTCGAGCGAGCGGCGGGAGTCGTGGCCCCTGTGCCCCTCGGGAAGGCCTGTAGGCCGCCACCCCTTGCGCGCATGGCGGCATGCCGATATCCGTATGCCACCATGAGTACCAAGCTCGAGGTCCGACCCATCTCACGGCTCTTCCGGGCCCTTGCCGACGAGACCCGCCTGAGGATCGTCGCCCTTCTCTCTCACGGAGAGCTCTGCGTGTGCCACCTCCAGGACGCCCTGAAGCTCCCGCAGCCGAACGTCTCCCGCCAGCTCGGCATCCTGCGCTCTGCTGGCCTGGTCGAGGACCGGCGCGAAGGAAGCTGGGTCTACTACCGACTGCTTTCCCAGGACGATCCGGATTGCGAGCGGCAGCTTCGCAGCCTGACCCAGGGGTTCGCCAAGGACGCCATGCTTCGCCGCGACATCGAGCGAGTGCTGAAGACCAAGGGACCCAAGAAGTGCGAGGACCGATGAGCACCACTGAGTGTGGCGTAGGCCGAAGACTCTCCGTTCTCGACCGCTTCTTGACGCTGTGGATCTTCCTCGCCATGGCGGTCGGCGTCGGCGGTGGCTACGTGTTCCCCGGCATCGTGCCGCTGCTGAACAAGTTGAGCGTCGGGACGACGTCCCTTCCGATCGCGATGGGCCTCATCCTCATGATGTACCCTCCGCTCGCGAAGGTGCGCTACGAGGAGATGGGGCGCGTCTTCCGCAATGGCCGCGTTCTGCTCCTCTCGCTCGTCCAGAATTGGGTCGTGGGTCCGATCTTGATGTTCGGGCTCGCGGTGCTCTTCCTGCACGACAAGCCGGAGTACATGGTCGGCCTGATCATGATCGGCCTGGCTCGGTGCATCGCGATGGTCATCGTGTGGAACGATCTCGCGAAGGGTGACACCGAGTACTGCGCCGGCCTCGTCGCCTTCAACTCGATCTTCCAGGTCCTCTTCTACTCGGTCTACGCCTACTTCTTCGTCACCCTGGTCCCGGGTTGGCTCGGCCTGACGGGAGTAGAAGTGCACGTGACCATCGGAGAGATCGCGAAGAGCGTCTTCATCTATCTCGGCATCCCCTTCCTGGCCGGCTTCGCGACTCGATTCTTCTTGGTCCGACTGAGAGGCAAGGAGTGGTACCACGACAAGTTCATCCCGCGGATCAGCCCGCTCACCCTCGTCGCCCTGCTCTTCACGATCGTGGTGATGTTCTCGCTGAAGGGCGAGACCATCATCGAGCTTCCGCTCGACGTCCTGAGGATCGCGGTTCCGCTGCTTCTCTACTTCGTCGCCATGTTCGTGGTGTCGTTCTTCATGGGACGAGCTGCGGGAGCGAACTACGAGCAGTCGGTGACCCTCTCCTTCACAGCCGCTTCGAACAACTTCGAGCTCGGCATCGCGGTCGCGATCGCGACGTTCGGCATCGGCCACGGTGCCGCGTTCGCCGCAGTCATCGGCCCCCTGGTGGAAGTGCCGGTGCTGATCGGCCTGGTCACCGTAGCCCTGTGGCTCCGGCGCCGGTACTTCCCGGAGTCGGAGAGGCCGACTGCCGAAGCGACCGGCCCGACCGCGATCGCCGCACGGGGCACGGGAGGCCACGGGTCATGAAGACCATCGTCTTCGCCTGCATTCAGAACGCCGGCCGCTCGCAGATGGCGGCTGCCTACTTCAACGCGCTCGCCGATCCCGCCAAGGCGATCGCCTTCTCGGCCGGCACGCGGCCCGCGGCAAGAGTACATCCGGAGGTCGTATCGGTCATGCGCGAAGCGGGTGTTGAACTCTCTGAAAGCCGCCCACGACTTCTCACGGCGGAGCTCACCTGCGGGGCGAGTCTCCTCATCACGATGGGCTGTGGCGAGGAGTGCCCGTTCATTCCAGGTGTTCGGCGAGAAGACTGGCCGGTTGGCGACCCCAAGGGCCAGCCCATCGAATCCGTGCGTAGGATTCGAGACGAGATTCGCGCGCGAGTCGAGCGGCTCGTGGACGCGCAGGGTTATCGGGCACTGACGAAGCCCACGAACACCGGAGGAACAGTGCGATGAACAAGGCCGGGGTGCTGTTTCTCTGTACGCACAATTCCGTGCGAAGCCAGATGGCAGAGTCGCTCTTGCGCGAGTACGCGGGTGCTCGATTCGACGTCTACAGCGCGGGCCTTGACCCCACCGAAGTTCACCCCCTTACTCTTCAGGTGCTCCGCGAAATGGGGCTCGAGACCGCATCTCTTCGCGCGAAGGACACCAGAGAGTTCCTGGGCAAGGTCTCGATCCGCTATGCCATCATCGTCTGTGACAAAGCGGCAGAGGCGGAGGCCTGTCCACGCCTCTTTCCATTTGCGCTTCAAGAACTCTACTGGCCATTCGAGGATCCAGCGGCGTTCGAAGGAACGCCTGACGCACGTCTCGAGAAGTTTCGTGGAGTCAGAGGCCAGATCGCGAACCGGCTCCGAACTTGGGTCCTGGAGGAGTCGCGTCGCCGCCTTCCAGGGGCGAGCCAGTGAGTCCCATACCGGAGTGACGCGGCCGAGCTCCGGGTCGACTACAGTTGATTGTGCGGACAGGCACGTTGGCGCACCCTCTGGCCTCAGGGGTCCATTCGGAGCGAAAGAGCTTCCAAGGGGATGTCGTCCACCATTCCGAACAGCAAGTACCAACCAAGCGGAAGGAGGTTTTCGTTCGCGGGGAGGTTCACCCAAGCCCAAGGCCCGGACTGCAGGATAGGGAGCACGAGACGTCTCGGGATGCCACAGTCGACCCAATGCGTAGTGGATTGCATTCCCATTAGCACGATGCTCGTCAATCGCGTGGCAGGGAAGACGCGGAACCGGATGGTGGTCCCGCGCGATGGGCTCGCATCGGAGAGCTCGGAAATGCGCGGGCGCACGCCGCGGAAGAGATACGGTGGGCTGTACGCCTCGACATCGGCGCTCGTTGGGCCGTATTGGAACTTGATTCGCGTTCCGCCAGTCGTCGCCACTCGGCCGTCATGGAGCAGGAGCGTGACGGCGTGGTACTCGCGGTACAAGGTCATGTCCGGGACGCGTCGCCACGTCTGCGCAAGGGGATCGAAGAGATCGCAACGGCGGACCACGCCGAGTACATCGGGCTCGGCGCCTCCCTGGAAGCCCTTGTCGCCGGCCGCGACGAGGACATGGCCATCGGGCAGATGGACAACCTCGCTCTGGAATCGCACAAGCGAGGGGCTCGTGCCGAGCGACCACTGACCCGTGGCGGGATCGTAGAGTTCGGTCATCCGCGCGCCCGGCTGCGCGACTGGATTGACCCCCACGGCGAGCAGGCGGCCATCGGAGAGCACGAGGATGCTGTGATCGCTGTGTCCGGGCCAGCCGCGATTGGCGAACACGAAGTTCCCCGTGCTGCTCCAGATCTCGCTCACCGGATCGTAGAGCTCGGGCTGCCCACCCCATGTCTGCAGCACGCGACCGGTGTAGAGCAGGGCGCTCGGTGGGAACTCGAGCGGATTGGTCAGAGAATCGGTGTAGCGCCAGGTCATGGTAGGGAGATCGAGGCGCTCGCACGTATTCGTACGTGACGCATCCGGCGACTGCCCTCCGCCCATGACGAGAAGGCTCCCGTCCGCGAGGCGAGCCATTCCCGGATACCAGCGCCCTGTCGCATGCACGAGATCCGGCGGATCGGTCCACATGTCGGCGGCCGGCAGGAAGCGCTTCACCCAAGGGATGCCCTTGACGAAGTCGCCCGGATCGTCGCCGTCTTGGCCGCCCACCATCAAGACAGATCCGTCGTCGAGGAGCGTGCCGTTCATGCAGCCCTGTTCGCTCAAGGAGCCATTCGGCAGGGTCTTCGTGCCGTCGCGCGGATCGAACAGGATGGGATCAACCGTGTCGTGGCAGAACAGGATGCGCCGGTCGGAGAGCAGGATGCCGATGTCGGTCGCATCGAAGAGTTCGGGCTCCGTGTTGCCGATCACGTCCCAGCGCCCGATTTGCGTCTCCGCTTGGAGCGCGACAGCAACGAAATTCGATCCTGCGGCGAGTGTCATCGTGCGCTCGTCGTAGTCGTGGGCGAGCGCGGCGACGCCGAGGAGAAACGTGCTCTGGGGCAGCGGGCCGAATGCGAAGCTGCCGTCGGCCTGGCTTCGTACTTCGCGGAAGAAGCTCAGGTCTGCTACAAAGAGTGTGACACGCGCACCGGGTACTGGAGCGCCGCCGATCTGTTCGCTCACAAGCCCCGAGAGACGCGCGTCGATGACTGTCGGTAATGTCGGGTTCTGTTGCGGGCTGGGCGGCGGGCTCATGGCGAGAGCTTCGGTCGCAAGTAACGAGACGATCGAGAGGAGCGTGCTGATCCGAAATCCGTTGCGCGACATGTCGTGACCTCCCTCGAGGGGATCCAGCCAGTTCAGGCGAGACTCCGAGTATAGGACAACGATCAGATGTTCGCTCGGCGTAGCCGCAGTCCGTTCGCGATCACAGACACCGAGCTCAGGCTCTTCGCGGCGCTCGCGTACACGCGGCTAAGGAGCAACCCAAAGGCGGGATAGAGGGCCCCGGCCGCGATGGGCACCCCGATCATGTTGTTGATGAATGCGAAGAAGGGCTTCTGACGGATGTTCTTCATCGTGGCGCGGCTCAGGCGCCTCGCGCGAGCGATGCCTCGCAGATCACCTTTGACGAGCGCAACGCTCGCACTCTCGATCGCGGCATCCGTCCCAGTTCCAAGGGCGATGCCGACATCTGCAAGAGCGAGAGCCGGCGCATCGTTGACGCCATCGCCCGCCATCGTGACGTGGCGTCCCGATGCGAGCAGTTCGCGCACGATCGAGGCCTTGTTTTCGGGGTGCACATCCGCGTGAACGTCGGTGAAACCGAGCTGGCGCGCGACGGCGTTCGTCGTGGTCTTGTTGTCTCAGGTCAACATGATGACGTGTACGCCCTCCTGAGTGAGCAGGGTGAGTGCATCGCGCGTTGACTCCTTGATGGGGTCAGCAACGCCAAGGATGACCGCGATCCGTCCATCCACGGCCGCGAACACCGCGGTCTGACCGTTGACTCTGAGCTTCTCGGCCCGTTCGGCGAGCTCCTTGGGACCGGCTTCTTCCTGTTCGAGCAGGGTCGCGTTCCCGATCGCGATCCGCCTCCCGCCGACACTACCCGACACGCCGAGCCCGGTCAGCGAGCGGAAGTCGGTGACCTCCTGCAAGGCGATGCCACGCTCCGTCGCACCCGCCACCATGGCCAATGCGATCGGATGTTCACTGCCGCGCTCGAGGCCTGCTGCGAGAGCCAGGAGCTCCTGCTCGCTCTGGCCAGGCGCTAGCTCAATGGAGACCAGGCGCGGCTTGTCTTCGGTGAGCGTGCCCCATTGCCCGTGCCCCCAAGATCGACATCGGGGTTGCGAGGCCCAGTGCGCAAGGACGCGCGATCACGAATACGGACACTGCGCTGACGATTGCATGCAATCAGGCGCTGAAGGATCGAGTCGGGCATCAGGGGCCTACCAGGACGCAATGATGCGTGGATCGTTGGCCGACCGGGAATCCCGGAGTCTTGTATTCCATACGGGCCAAGTCCGGCTGGATGCTCCGATCCCCGGCCCATGCAGGCTGGGATCCGCTAGATCGCCAAGCGTTTCTCATCCGCAGTCGAGGCGAGGCATGAATGGGTACACGCCATCGTACGCAGCCGAGCCATCCCAAGGTGGCCAAGTAGCCGGTGCCCTCCGCTCCACGATCGAGTGCTGGGCAGAACGCCGGTGTCGATGGCTCCCTTGCTTCTCGCTCTCCTCGGGGAATCGGCGACTGCGGAGCTCCGTGGGTTCGCGAGCCTGGCTCAGCTACCCGCGGCACTCGAGGTTGCTCGAGCCGAGAAGAAGAGAGTCATGGTGGGCCTCGCTGGCGCGGAAACGTGATGACCGTCGACTCGCTTCGAGAGTGGGGCACTCTCGACCACACTCAACGACCCACAGGCCGTACGCGCGTCCGAGGGTTTCGTCCGGGTAGTCATCCGCCGACCTCACGCCTACTCCTTCCTCCAGGATTTGTTCGAGAGTCGTGGCGGTGTCCAATCCGCGACACCTGCGGGATGCCAGATGGCCGATGGGACCTTAGCTCCACTGCCGGGCATCTACTTCCTCGACGCGAAAGGAGAGTTCCTCGGGAGCGTCGCGTTGATGGATTCTGAAGCCCGCGAGGACCTTCTCGAAGCCATGGCGCAGACCGGCGACTCCTGATCGAATCCCCACCATGGTCCGACACCTGCTCCTTCCGTTCGCGACACTGCTCCTCGCGGCCTGCGCGTCCGCTCCTTCCCAAGAGGCATCCGAGCGCGAGCTCTCCATTCGCGTGGCTGGTTTCGTCCAGTCCGAAGGGATCACGTGACTCGGCTGACCCAATCGGGTTCAGGGGGCCCTGGAAGCGCGCCCAGGCATACGCGGGCTCAGGTTCGACATCGGCGACGAGCGCTGCGACCTCGTCTACGACGCTGACGAGGTCTCCGTCGGCGAGATCATGGGCATCGTCCAGGAGCTTGATTACACGCCGAGCGTGGTCACGCTGCCAGTCGAATCCGGCGAGAAGGAAACGGAGCGCGTCGATCTCGCTCGCTTGCCAGATGAGCTCCAGGATCTCCTCGCCGCGGCAAGACGCTCCGATCGGCACGTGCTCTTCGACTTCTCGGCGCCCGGGTGAATGGCGTGCCGCCAGATGGATACCGTGACGTATCTGCATCCGGACGTTCGCGCAGAACTCGAGCATTGGTTGGAATACAGAGTGGACGTTACCCACGCTCGCGAGGTCGCCCTGCTCTTCGAAGTGACAGCGGTGCCCGTTGCGGTGGTCGTGGCAGCGGACGGAACCATCCTGAAGAGGATCCCGAACTTCGTGGAGCCAGGGTCATTCTGCGCGGCGTTGGAAAGAGTTCGCGGCGCCGATTGAGGAAGCACGCTGATTCAGTGGATGGGATGGCGAGGTACTGGGCTACCGCCGCGCTCGTGACCAGCCTGATTCCCGGCGCCGCGCATCAGTCCGCGCATCCCCCAGCCAGGCGAGTAAGGTGCGCGTCGACGAACCTCCGCCTAGCAGCCCGTGGTGAAAGGCCACTTTTTGACGGAGCGATCAGGCTGCCGAGCGGGTGACCAAGTCACGGGTGATCGGATCCCAGAAGCTGGCGAGATGCGTGAGCTTGCCCTTCATGAGGTCCATGATCCGCGAGCAAGCCGCGCAGAAGGCCGCGATCCGGCCCTGAAAGCCCCGCGGAGTGCCCTTTCCGAGAAGTGCACGCATCAAGATCCCCAGGTTGTACGCCGCGACGTGCACGAGGTAGCGCTTCTCGATGTTTTCCCGACCTCTCAGATGCGTTCTTCGCATCCTCCCAGTCTCCAGGCAGTGTGCAAATGTCCGCTCGATTCGCTCTCCGCGCAAGCGAAGCAGCCGGCGACCTCGTCGACCGCGTATGCGGCGTCGGTTCGCATGCACCGCATCCCTGGCTTCTTCTTTGCCGTTCCACTTCCGTCGTCCACGATCGGGCTCGGAAATGTAGGCGCGCAGACCACTTCTCTCGATCGCGACGAGCACTTCGTTGCTGTGGTAGCCCTTGTCTGCAACCAACTCGCTGAGTGCGGCATCGTCGAGCTTCGCCGCCACTTCGGGATCCCTCCTCAACGTCGCCACACTCTCCGCCGTCGCCATCAGCGTCTCGGAGATCGTGGCAGTATCTCCCGCTGCGCCGGGGTGGATCCTGACGGCCATCACAGCGCCGCTGTCCATGTCGACCGCATGCTCGGCCTTGTGAGAGAGGTGTGTGCGCCCATCCTTCATCTTGGTGATCTGGGCGTCAGGGTCGTTGGGGTTGTGCCAGTCGTCGTTCGAGCCCTTCTTGGCGCGTTTCCGGTCGATTCGGGCCAAGTCGGACCGCGTTGGCGTCTCGATTCCCGACGCCTTCGCGAGCTCAGCAAGGAAGTCCTGGTAGGGCTGACCATTCTCCCGACGGACCAGGCTCTTCATCGCCGCGTTCGCCTCCAAGGTCGTCGCGTCGATCCCGATCGTCTTGCCACTGAGATGCCCGCGCTCCGCCAAGAGCTTCAGCACGAAGCTGAAGATCTCCACATGCGTCTCGAGGTCGATCAGGCGCCGCGTCCGCGACAGCGTCGAATGATCCGGCGGGCTCTCCGACAGCAGCAGTCCAACGAAACCCCGCAGAGACAGCGAGTCCAAGCAGCGCCACGCGATTCCACGTTCCGAGTCGATTCCCTCGAAGTATCCGATCAGGAGCATCCGGAGGTACACGCCTGGCGGGAGGCCCGGCCGGCCTACGGTTCCTGCGTAGAACTTCGAGCAGAGCTTCTCCACGTATTCGTCGAAGTGGGCCTCGGCCAGAAGCTGGTTCACCCGCTCGTAGAAGGGATGCCCAGGCGAACGGGTCAGGTCTCCCGTCGCAATCCACAGCTCCTCCTGCCGCTCTCGCCTGCGTCTGCCAATCGCCATTCGTCGCTCTCCTGTTCTGAGAGCGCACCCTATTTGGAACGAGGCGCCCAGATCAAGCCTCGGCCCGACTTTCACCACAGGCTGCTAGGGGAGGTCGCGAGGCGCGTCTCGTCCGAGGTGAATCGGAGCACCAAGCTTCGAGGAGTGGTCATGCCGAGCCAACCCAGAAAGATCCCGAGGTTCAGTGGCCTCTGGAACTCCCACTCTTCGATCGGGGGCCCGTAACCGCCCCTGAGGGCTAGTATCCAATGGGCTACAGACGCGCCCGCTAGCTTCCGATACCTTGACGGCCTTCCTCGATCCATGTCGGGACTCACGCACCTCGCCCGCTCGCTCTTGCTCGTCCTTGCGACGATCTCCTTGATCGTTCCGGGTGGATGGGCGTGGAACGTCTGCCTGTGCGACGAGGCGCCTGCCGGGCAAACGACCCCGGCGAGCTGCACCCTGACCTGCTGCGCCGAGCAGCATCCGCGCGATGGCGTGGGAGTGACCACGCAATCCGAACCGGGTCGCTGCGACCAGTGCCACCTCGTTGGGACGGGCGAGCGCGAGCCCCTCACATCCGTTCGATCGGCGCCCGCACTTCCACAGCTTGCAATGTTGCGGCCTCGTGCGTCGGTCGTTTGCACCTTCCCGCTCCCCTCTGTCGTCTTCGCACAGCGAACTCGATCGTTCACTGATCGAGCGCCCCCAGGCCGCAGTTCGAATCTGCCGCTCCGCCTCTAGCCTCGACTCCGCTGTCCTAAGCTCGACGAGATTCGTCCCTCGCTGCCCCAGGGCGTGGAGCTCGTCACGACTTACGACCGCTCCCAGCTCATCGAACGGTCGATCGAAACGCTGAAGGACGAGCTCATTGCGGCTCTCGTGGTGGTCAGCGTGGTGATCCTGGTCTTCCTGTGACACATCCCTGGCGACGCTAGTGATTGGCGGGATTGCTTCGTCCACGATGCTGACCCCATCCGCTTGACGCCCGCTGATCGCTCTCCGTCCACTTCGCTCAGTTACCTAACCCCGTGTCCACCGAATCGGGGGAAGGTCACTCGAACCACACGAGGTTGATGTGCTCTCACTCCATCGATCGCTCCCCAGACGACTTCGACACCCTCCTTGGAACGTGTCGCTCTCCTGCGGCATTCTCGGTTGCGCGGTGATGCTCGCGGTCGGATGCACCGGAATACCCACGGCCCCGGAGCGGGCGGCCCGCTCCGATGTTGCGGCAGTCTCGCAGCGTTACCGGCCGGGTGATGCCCGGCCCGCCCTCCCCACACTCACCACCGCTTCGCCGCTTGCGGACTACCTCCGGTTCGCCATTCTCAACAGCCCGCGAGTGGAAGCGGCATACTACGACTGGGCGGCGGCAGTTGAGCAGATCACGCCCGCCCGCTCGCTGCCCGACCCACGCCTCACCTTCGAGACCGACATCACCGACACGGTCATGTCGCTCATGCCGGGGCTCATGGTGGATCTGCCCGGCCCCGGGAAGCTGCGGGCGGCGGGTGACGTGATGGCGGCCGAGAGTCGCGTCGCCTACTTCGGCTTCGAGCGTGAGATCCTTCGAACCGCCCTGGCCGTCAAGGCGGCGTACTACCGGCTGCACTTCCTCGAAGAGACGATCCGCGTCGAGCACGAGACGCTCCGCCTGCTGGGCGATCTTGAGCAGCTCGCCGTGCAGCAGAACGCCGCGGGGAGGGTGACACTCCAGGACGTTCTCCGCGCCCAGATCGCCCGTGATCAGGTCGAGACTCAGATCACGAACCTGGAGGACTCTCGCAGCGCGCTCGTCGCGGAACTGAAGTCGGCTCTCGGGCTCGGATCTGGGGACGCGGCCCCGCCGATCCCGGCGACTTTCGAGCCTTCCGTGGGTGATCCGCGTCCCGACGAATTGCTGGCGACCGCGTTGCTCCGGAACCCGAACCTTCGAGCGATGGAGGAAGACGTGCTCAGGGCCGAGGCGTCGCTGGGGCTGGCACGCAAGTCGGGCGTTCCCGACTTCTCTCTCGGCCTCGAGGTGGATCTCAAGGCTAGTCCGACGCTCTTCCGGCCTTCGGCAGGGATGACCTTGCCCATCTGGCGCGACAAGATTGCCGCGGAGATTGCTGGCGCCCAGGCGAGCAAGCGCGCAGCGGAAGCCCGGCTCACCGCTGAGCAGGTGCAGATCGCTGCCGAGCTAGCGTCGATGCTCTTCATGTTCCGCGAGGCCGTCCGCAACGATGCGCTGCTGCAGGACAAGCTCGTACCCAAGGCCAAGCAGTCGCTCGACGCCGCCCGGGCAGGCTACGTGAACGGCCGGGCCGGCTTCCTCGACGTGATCGACGCCCAGCGAACTCTCCTGGAGTTCGAGCTCACGGGCATCGAGGCTCGCACCCAGCGCGAGCTGGCCCTTGCATCGCTGTCGCTGGCTATCGTCGGCGTTCCGCCTGCCGGCGCCCCAACCCTCGAGGGGGGCCCGAGCCGTCCATCGAGGGAGCGCTCTCCGAGCTCGGTTCCCGAGGAAGACTGCCCATGAAGATGAAACGCATCGTCATTGCACTCGTCGTCGTTGCAGCCGCCGGTGGCGGATACCTGCTCGGGCGCTCCGTACACGGGCCTGGAACCGCTACGTCCGGGACAGTGGCTTCTCCGTCCGCAGCGCAGCAGGTCTACACGTGCTCGATGCACCCACAGGTGCGACTGGACCGCCCCGGAAAATGCCCGATTTGCGAAATGCCCCTCATCGTCGCGACCGCTGCAGGGACTGGCTCGGGCGGAGATCCCATGCTCCAACTGTCCGATCACGCTCTCGCGATGGCGTCCGTGGAGACCACGCCAGTGATCCGGAAGGAGCTCTCCCGAGAGCTGCGGGCGGTGGGCAAGGTCCAGTACAACGAATCCTCGCTCGCAACGGTCACCGCCCGGGTCGATGGCTACGCCGAGCGTCTGTTCGTCAACTTCACGGGCGTCGAGATCAAGGCCGGCGACCATCTCGCGGAGGTCTACAGCCCTGAGTTGATCGTCGCCCAGCAGGAGCTCTTGATTGCCCTCCAGGGCAGCACGGGCGGACAGGTCGGGCCGCTCGTCGAGACGGCCATGCTCAAGCTGCAGCGCTGGGGCCTCACCGAGGATCAGGTCCAGGCGCTGGTCGAGAACAAGAAGATCGCCGACCGCGTCACGCTGTACTCGCCCATCCAGGGGACGGTCATCGAGAAGGCGATCCTCCAGAACAGTGCGTTCATGGCCGGCGATGTGCTCTATCGCGTCGCCAATCTCGACACCGTGTGGGTATACCTCGACATCTACGAGTACGACCTGGCGTGGGTCCGCTACGGACAGCGGGTGGACCTTGTCGCAGAGGCCCTCCCCGGAGGCGTGTTCGACGGACTGGTCACGTTCGTGCAGCCGATCGTGAACGAGGAGACGCGCACGGTCCGGGTCCCGGTCCATGTGGAGAACAAAGTACACGCGCTCAAGCCGGGCATGTTCGTGAGTGCGGTGATCAAGTCGGCTCTGGCTGGCGATGGCCGGGCCGCGCCCACGGGCGTCGAGGGAAAGTTCTCCTGCCCAATGCACCCCCAGGTGTTCCGGGACGAGCCGGGCCAGTGCCCGATTTGCGAAATGCGCTTGGAGCAGATCCCCGGGCTGGAGCCGGCGGTAGTCGATCCTGGCGACCACGCCGATCATGCTACAGAGACTCCTACAGGACCTCTGCCGCTCGCCGTGCCGGTGAGCGCGGTACTCGATAGTGGTACCCGGCGGATCGTGTACGTCGAGAAGTCCCGCGGACTGTTCGAACCCCGCGAAGTCGTCCTGGGCCCACGCACTGGTGAGTTCTTCCCAGTGCTCGCGGGTGTCGCTGAAGGCGAGCAAGTGGTGACCCGCGGCGGGTTCCTCATCGATAGCCAGTTCCAGATCGCCGGACACCCGAGCCTGTTCTACCCCGGCGGCCTCATGGGCGGCACCACGGGCCACCAGCACGGCGGGCAACCTGCACCCGGATCACCAGCAGCGCCGACGAGTCCCACGACGCCGGCCAGCGGCGCCGGTCAACACGAGCACTGACGGCGAGGGTCCGCGATGGTCAAAGCCATTATCCGCTGGTGCCTCAGGAACCCATTCCTGATGGTGCTCATCCTGGCCGGACTCTGCGGAGGAGGCTACTTCGCAATCGTGCACACGCCGGTGGACGCCATTCCCGACATCGGCGAGAAGCAGGTCATCGTCTTCGCCGACTGGCCCGGCCGCTCGCCGCAGGACGTGGACAATCAGGTCACGTATCCCGCTCACGACGAGCCTCACGGGCACGCCCGGCGTGAAGACCATCCGCTCGCATGTCGGGCTTCGGCTTCTCGATGGTCTTCGTCATCTTTCAAGGACGACGTGGACTATTACTGGGCGCGCTCGCGCGTGCTGGAGCGGATCAACGTCGCGCCAGCAGCGGCTGCCCGATGGGCGTCACGCCCGTGCTCGGGCCTGATGCGACCGCGCTCGGCCAGGTCTATTGGTACACGGTCGAGGGTGAGGGCTTCGACCTCGCCGAGCTGCGCTAGCATCCAGGACTGGTACTGCGCTACCAGCTCAATTCCGTCGAAGGCGTGAGCGAAGTCGCGAGCATCGGCGGCTTCGTCAAGCAGTATCAGATCGACGTTCACCCGGACAAGCTGCGCGCGCACCGCGTCTCGCTCGTTCGATGTCTATGAGGCCGTGCGGAAGACGCAACATCGATGTCGGCGCGAAGGTGCTGGAGAAAAACGGCGTCGAGTTTTTCATCCGCGGCGTCGGCTTCATCAAGACGGTCGAGGACATCGAGAAGGTCGTCATCCGGCAGGAGAGCGGCACGCCGATCCAGGTCCGCAACGTCGCCACGGTGCACGATCGGGCCCGGACTTCCGCCGCGGCGCGCTGGACAAGGCGGGCGTCGAAGCCGTGGGCGGCGTGGCGCTCATGCGCTACGGCGAAAACCCGCTGCACGTCGTCGAGCGGGTGAAGGCGAAGATCAAGCAACTCGAAGCCGGCCTGCCGCAGAAGACGCTCCCCGACGGCCGCATCTCGAAGGTCCGCATCGTGCCGTTCTACGACCGCACGGACATCGTCCACGAGACCATCGACACGCTCAAGGAAGCGCTTGCGCGAGGAGGCGCTCATGGCGAGCGTCGGTCGTCTTCATCTTCCTGCTGCACCTGCGCAGCACGGTCTCCGTCCTCGCCACGCTGCCGCTGTCCGTCGGCGCTCATGCTTCATCCTGATGTTCGCTGTTCGGCGTCGACACCAACATCATGTCGCTGGCGGGCCTCGCCATCGCCATCGGCGACGTGGCCGACATGGGCATCATCATGACGGAGAACATCTACCGCCGCATCGTCGGCGACGAGCGAGATCGCGAAGAAGTCGCACTTCGAGACGCGTCTTCGAGGGCGCGACGCGAAGTCGGCGGCGCGATCGTCACGGCCGTCTCGAACACGCTCGTGTCGTTCATCCCGGTGTTCTTCCTCACCGGTCAGGAAGGCAAGCTCTTCCGCCCGCTCGCCTTCACGAAGACATTCGCCATCGGCGCGTCAGCGTCATCCTCGCGCTCACGGTCGTGCCGCTCCTTTGCTACTACCTTTTCCGGCCGGTCAAATGGCGCGCCGCAGGTCTGGATCATCGCGCTAGCGGTCGGGCATCGGCGGTCGCTCGCGACGCTCGCGACTCACTTTGCCTTCATGTGGGCGCTCGCCGGCGCGCACGACAGCGGCTGGCCGATGGCGATCGTCGTCGGCGTGTCGTCGCCCTGGCGTTCGTGCGGATGACCCGCGAGCGCTTTCTGCCCCTGGAGGAAAACCCTGTCTCGCGCGGCATCGCGCGCGTCTATACGTCCCGGCTCTGCGCGTGGGTCCTCGGTCACAAGAAGACGTTCCTCGTCGCTCCGACCCGATCCTCTTTCTCGGCATGACCGTCTGGCTCGGCATCGGCAAGACTCTGTACCCGGTCGAGGCCGCCATCAACCTTCTTGCCCGCGCACCGGCCTCGCCCGAACTCAAGCGCCTCATGCACGCGCAAACGGACGACGTCATCACTCGCCCGCTCGTCGAGTTCGACCAACTCCGCTGGCAACGCGTGCGCCGACCAGGACGGGGACGAGCGCTTTCGCATCCTGTGGCGTCGGCCCGACCCGAAGGAACGCGAAGCCGAGATCGCCTCCGGAACGACCGTCGTCCGCGAGGGCCGCATCCTGCCCGGCATCGGTCGCGAGTTCATGCCGCCGCTGGACGAGGGTTCGTTCCTCTACATGCCGTCGCTGCTGCCGCAGGCCGGCCTCGCAGGCGATCGAGGTGAACAGCTAAGCAGGACCTCGCCATCGCCAGCGTGCCCGAGGTGGAGTAGCGTCGTCGGCAAACTCGGCCGCGCCGAGTCGCGCGCTCGACCCGGCGCCCATCGGCATGATGGAGAGCATCATCATCCTCAAGCCCGAGGCCGATTGGCGGCACGTCCCGGTCGAGCGCTGGTTCTCCGACTGGCCCGGCTGGCTCAAGCACGCCGCTCGCCTGGGCTTCGCGCCGAGGAGCATCGCCAGATCACCAAGGGCGAAATCCTCACCGAGCTGCAGGAGAAGACCGCGATCCCCGGCGTGCTGCCCACTTTCCTCCAGCCGATCCAGACGCGCCTGGTCATGCTCCAGACGGGCTTCCGCGCCATGATGGGCGTGAAGATTTACGGCGTCCGACTTGAAGGAGATCGAGCGGATCGGCCTGCAGATCGAGCGCTCCTCAAGGAGGTGCCCGGCGCGACCGACATCGTCGCCGACCGCATCGTCGGCAAGCCCTACTCGAGATTCGAGATCGATCGCGACCGCATCGCGCGCTACGGCGTCAACATCCGCGACGTGCAGGACGTCATCGAGATCGCGCATCGGCGGCATGAACATCATGGAATCGGTCGAAGGCCGCGAGCGCTACCCGATCCGCGTGCGCTACCTGCGCGAGTTCCGCGAGGACATTCCCGAAGCCTGAGCAGATCCGCGTGCCGACCAGCACGGGCGCGCAGGTGCCGCTCGCGCAGGTGCTCACCATCAAGAGCGTGCTCGGCCCGCAGGAGATCAAGGGCGAGCGCGGCCTCTCGTCGGCTACGTCACCATGAACACGCGCGACCGCGACGAGGTTAGCGTCGTCGAAGACGCCGAGCGCTGCTGCAAGCGGCGCTGCAGGACGGCCGGCTGAAACTTCCCGCCGGCTACTACTGGGAATGGAGCGGGCAATTCGAAAACCAGGTCCGCGCCACGAAGCGCATGCAAATCCTCGTCCCCATCATGCTCGCTCATCATGTTCGTGATGCTCTACTTCGGCTTCGCAGCGCTGGTGGATTGCGCCGGTCATCTTCTTCGGCGTCGCTCGTCTCGGCCTCCGGCGGGTTCGTCATGCTGGCGCTCTGGGGCGTGAATCTCTCCGTCGCCGTGTGGGTCGGGTTCCTGGTCCTCTTCGGCGTGGTCGATGACGACGGCGTGGTCATCTCCACCTACCTCGAAGACATCTTCAAGGACCGCCAGTTCAAGTCCATCGGCGAGATTCGCGCGACGACCGTTGGTGCAGGCCGGCCTGAAGCGCATCCGCCCCTGCCTCATGACCATCGCGACGACCGTCTTCGGCCTGATGCCCATCTTTTGGGCCACCGGCCGCGGCATCCGACGTAATGCAGCCGATGGCGATCCCGGCCGTCGGCGGCATGGCCGTGAGCGCTCGATCACCATGTTCATCGTCCCGTGCCTCTTCTGCGCGGTCGAGGAGTGGAAATGGAAACGCAGCAGACAGACGTAGCGGAAGCGACGGCTCCAGCCGGCTCCCGGGCTTGGCATGCCCTCGATGAGGGCGCCGTCCTGGCCTTGCTTTCCTCGTCCCGCACCGGCCTGTCGCAGGAAGTGGCCGCAAGAAGGCTCGAGGAGCATGGTCCGAACGAGCTGCGCCAGGCCGATCCGATCCGGCCGCTCGCCCTTCTCATCGGCCAGTTCAGAAGCCTGATCATCTGGATTCTTGGTCGCAGCCGGCTCATCTCTGGGGTCCTGGGCGAGTGGGCGGACTGCATTGCCATCCTCGCGATCGTCGTCCTCAACGCGGCTCATCGGCTTCTACCAGGAGTACAACGCGGAGCAGTCCATCGCGGCGCTGCAAGAAGATGACCGCGCCGCAAGCGAAGGTGCGCCGCGACGGGCACGTCACTCTCCATTCCTGCCGCGGGCGTCGTGCCGGCGACATCCTCGCGCTGGAAGCCGGCGACCTGTCGCGGCCGACGCGCGCGCTGCTCGAGGCGGCCTCGCTCAAGTGCATCGAGTCCGCGCTGACCGGCGAGTCGGAGGCCGTGGACGAAGGAGGCCGCGTTTCTGGATCGCGAGGACATCCCGCTCGGCGACCGCGAGAACATGGTGTTCATGGGCACGAGCGTCGCGAGCGGGCACGGGGCACGCCGTCGTCGTGGCCACGGCGATGAACACCGAGATCGGCCGCATCGCCGGGCTGATTGCAGGGGCGGCGAGCGAAGAAACGACCCCGCTGCAGAAAAAGCTCGAGTCCTTCGGGCGCGATGCTCGTCTGGGCGGCGCTCGGGATCGTCGCGCTGCTCTTCGCGCTGGGGCTGCTGCGCGGGATGCCCGCTTCGAGTTGTTCATGACCTCGGTCAGCCTCGCCGTCGCGGCCGTGCCGGAAGGGCTGCCGGCCGTCGTCACGGTGGCGCTCGCGCTCGGCGTGCATGCGCATGGCCCGCCGCCGCGCGCTGGTGCGCAAACTGCCCGCGGTCGAGACGCTCGGCTCGACCAACGTCATCTGCACGGACAAGACCGGCACGCTGACCGTCGGCGAAATGACCGTGCGCGCGCTGTACGTCGCGGGCACGAGCTACGAGGTCACCGGCGAAGGCTACGGGCCGGAAGGCGAGATCCGCTTCGAGGGCAAGCAAGCGGCCGCGCCGAACGCCGAAGCCGCCTGCTCGAACTCGCGACCGTCCTCCTCGGCTGCAACAACGCGCACCTCGTCCGGGAGGACGGGACCTGGAAGGCCGTCGGCGATCCGACCGAGGGCGCGCTGCTGGCGGCGGGCACCAAAGCTGGCGGCGACCGCGCAGCGGACATCGAGCGGGAAGTTGCCGAAGCATCACGAGATCCCGTTCGACTCCGACCGCAAACGCAGCACGGTCATCCGCAAGATGCCCGGACGGGAAGCTCCGCGCGTTCATCAACGGCGCGCCCGACGTGCTGCTCGGACTGCTGCACACGCCTCTACACGCGACGGGCGTCCGCCCGCTGACCGACGAGGATCGCCAGCGCGATTCTCGCGCAGAACACCGCGCTGGCGCAGCAAGCCCTCCGCGTGCTCGGCTCGGCGTTCGCGATCTCGACCCGGCTGTGACCCGCCGAGCTCACCGCGGAAGCCGTGGAGCATGATCTCGTATTCGTCGGCCTGGCGGGCATGTATGACCCGCCGCGCCCGGAGGCCAAAGAGCGCCGTCGCGAAGTGTCGCGCACGCCGGCATTCGCGTGGTGATGATTACCGGCGACCATCCGCACACCGCGCTGGCCATTGCGCGGGAAATCGGCATCGCTGTCGAGGACGACCTCGGCCTCTCGCGGGAGTCGAGCTGGACAAGATGTCGACGACGAAGCCTTGGGCGAGCGCGTAGCGCGAGATCGCCGTGTACGCCCGCGTCACCGCCGAGCACAAGCTGCGCATCATCCGCGCCTGGAAGGCGAGCGGCGGCGGTGGTCGCGATGACCGGCGACGGCGTCAACGACGCCCCCGCGATCAAGGGCGCCGACATCGGCATCGCCATGGGTCGCAGCAGGCACGGAAGTCACCAAGCAGGCGGCGGACATGGTGATCACCGACGACAACTTCGCCTCCATCGTCGCCGCCGTCGAGGAGGGCCGCGGCATCTACGACAACATCCGCAAGACGCTGCAATACCTGCTGGCCGGCAACACCGGTGAGCTGCTGCTGATGACGGTTTGCGTCGCTGATCGGCCTGCCGATGCCGCTCCTGCCGATCCATCTGCTGTGGATCAACCTCGTCACCGACGGCCTGCCCGCGCTCTGCCTCGCCACCGACCCGATCGACCCCGACGTGATGAAGCGCCAGCCACGTCGGCGCTAGGAGAGCTCACGGACCGCGGGTTCTTCGCGCGATGATAGTCACCGGCTTTCTCACGGCGGGTGTCGCCCTGGCGGTCTACCTCTACTCCCTCGGGCGCGTCTCGCAGGAGATGGCGCGCGATCACGCCTTCACCGTGCTCGTGTACGCGGAGCTCCTGCGCTCGTTCGGCGCGCGCAGCGAGACCCGTTCGCTGTGGCAGATGGGGCTCCTCTCGAACCTCAAGCTGGCGCTGGTCGTGCTGGCCTCCATGGCGCTGACGTTCTGGGCGCCGCACAACGCCTGGCTGGGCTCGTTCCTGAAGGTCGAGGCCATGCCGATGTACCACTGCCTCGTGCTCCTGGCCGTGGGGGCCATTCCCCTCCTGGTATTGGAGGCATGGAAGTTCGTAAAGCACAAGAGGGGGAATCCGGCGTGAAGAGTCCAGAAGTCACGACGCTGCAGTTCCTGGGTGCCAGTGGAACTGTCACCGGTTCCCGGTTCCTCCTCGAGGCCTCCGGAGCGAGAGTGCTGCTCGATTACGGGCTGTTCAAGGGAGGCAAGAAGCTGCGCAGTCGCAACTGGGACCCGCCTCCGTTCGTGCCTGGCCGCCTGGCCGCGGTCGTCCTCAGTCACGCGCACATGGATCACTCCGGCCGCCTGCCGGTCCTCGTGCGCGAGGGCTTTCGCGGCCTCGTGCATTGCACGGAGATGCGCGATCTCCCGGAGGATCTACTGCCCGACGCGGCCAAGCTCAAGGAAGAGCAGGCCGCCCGCATGAATCCCACGGCGTGCTCGAAGCGCCCCACGCCGGCGAACGCGAGGCGGTCGACCGGCTTTGGTGGGCGCTGTGGCGCTTCGTTGATCCGAATGTGAGTGCTTCTGGATGTCCTGCTGAATCCCGCGGGCGAAGCCTCGGGCCAAACCTAGGATGCCATGGGGGGATCCCCGCCTCAGCTCGGGTGATCTCGACTCTCGGACGGCGGCGGTTTGCCGTAGACGGCAGGACGTGGTATGCCCTCGGAAGGTTTGTGATGATCCTGTCGCAGAAGAAGACGCTCGCGGCGTCGCGGGTTGCCTCGGTGCGGGCACTGCTCTTCTTCGTCCTCTTCCCCTTCCTTCTGCTCGGCCAGACGCTTGCTGGACGGACGGCGTGGTTGCACTCGCACGGATTGGCAGGAGGACACGTTCACATCCTGCCGGAGCACGGAGCTGGTCCTGTAGACGTACAAGCCTTCCTGGGATGGCACGCAGACGAGCACGGCCACGATGGGGAAGAGCATCGCGACCAAGAGGATGGACCTCCCGGCTTCGTGGTCGAGCTCCCGCCGTTGCTCGCGCTCTCCGCAGGAACGGCCTGCGCGGACCTTCCGCTCGGTCACTTCGTTTCCATAACGATGGCGACTCGCGCGTGGCACCTGCCCGTAGTGGATGGCGCGCACCGGCCCGAATTCTTCCGATCGGGATGGCCTCCAGGGCGAGGCGAGCGGTCGGGCGTCGCAGCGCTCTTCCGCTTCGGCCGCGCCATCCTGATCTGACGCTCCTCGCTGTGCCCGGCTGAGTCCGGGTGCGATCGCGGCGTGGACGCACGGAGAGCGTCCGCCGCAGTGCGTGCGGTCCAGCGTCTGAAGGAGCCTCGATGAAGCGGCATTGCGTTCTCGGTTTCGTTCTCTCGATCAGCGTTCTTGCTCTGTCCATGGGTTGCGGTCCCGAGCCGTTCGCGGCGGAGGAGGCTCGATCGAACCAGATCGAGCCCACCAGCACGACGGTTCATGGGGAGCGTGTGCTCCTTTTCATGGAGTATCCCCGCCTCATCCGGGGAGAGCCCGCAACCTTCCTTGCTCACCTCTCGGTACGTGCGACGGGCGAGCCAGTGCGCTCCGGCGGCGTGATCCTCGAGGCCGGGCCCACGACGCTGAGCGTCGAGGCTCCCAAGCGCGAGGGCCTCTTCCTGCCCGAAGGCAGGTTCCCGGAGCCGGGGAGATTCCTCGCGCGGCTCGTGGTGAAGAGCGAGCAGGTCGAAGAAGCGCTCGATCTCGGCGAGATCGTCGTGCACGCGACCGAAGCGGAGGCGCGAGCGGCGGCCGAGGCGGAGAGTCGCGAAGAGCTGGCGAACACCGTTCCGTTTCTGATGGAACAACAATGGAAGGTGAGGCTTCTGCTCGCCGATGCCGAGCCGCGGAGAATGAGCCGACGACTCGTCGTGCCCGCCCGCGCGGTCACTCCCGAGGGAATGTCGGCGATCGTGTCTCCTCCGGTCGCAGGCCGGCTTCTCGCTCCGCCTTCTAGTGTACTCCCGCGCAGCGGAACGCGGGTCGAAGAGGGACAAGTGCTCTTCCTCGTCGAGCCGGCGCTCGGTGCAGCGGAGCTCGGACAGCTCCGGGCGCTCGATCTGGAATTCGACCTGCGGGTGCTCGATGTCCTGCGCACGCTCGGCGAGTCGGAGGCGAGGCTCCAGTTCGCAGAACGAGAACACGAGCGGATCGGAAAGCTTCGTGCGGAAGGACTGAGCACGCAGCAGCAGGTCGACCAGGCGGAACAGGACCTCGCCGTGGCACGGAGCCATGTCGAAGCGGCGAATCGCACGAAGGCGTCCCTCGACCAGCTCCTCGCGAATCGAAGCAGCGCGGGCAACGGAAGCTTCGCGGGTGTGCGCCAGTTCCCGGCGAGCGCGCCGATCGCTGGGATCGTGGTCGAGGCTCCTCACGTGCCCGGAGAGGCCGTGGAACCTGAAGACGAGCTCTTTCGCATCGTCGATGCCTCGCGTGTTTGGATCGAAGGACGCGTGTCGGAGTTCGACGTGCCCCTCATCCGTGCAGAGTCGAAGGCCACGGTGACCTTCACGGCCCTGCCCGACGAGCGATTCGAACTCCTCGCGACGCCGGGTGCGCCTCGCGCGTACATCGGCCAGGAGGTGGACACGACGTCGCACACCCTTCTGATCCGCTACGAGATGCAACATCCTTCTGATTCCATCCGCTCGGGAATGCTCGCCGAGCTCGAGATAGCAACCGGTGAGGTCGACGCGTCAGTAACGATTCCCCTGGACGCGCTCGTCATGGACCAGGGAACGCCGACTGCCTACGTGATGCTCGAGGGCGAGCTCTTCCAGAAGCGGGAGCTCGAGCTCGGTATCGAGGACGGTGGCTTCGTGGAGGTTCGGCGGGGAATCGAGCCCGGCGAGAGAGTGGTCACGCGTGGCGCCTACATCGTCAAGCTCGTGGCGCTGTCTCCAGCATCCTTCGGCGCCGGCCATCAACACTGATCGAGGAGGCGAGCCCGATGATCAACCTCCTGATTCGCTGGTCGCTCGTCAACCGCGTGCCGGTGCTCTTGATCTCGATCCTCGTCATGGCGATGGGGACGTACGTCACCCTGCGAATGCCCGTCGATGTCTTCCCGGACCTGACGGCTCCGACGGTGACGGTGATCGTCGAAGGCCACGGCATGGCCCCGACGGAGATGGAGACCCAGGTCACCTTTCCGATCGAGACCGCGATGAACGGTGCGGCAGACGTGCGCCGGGTGAGATCCGGTACGGCAGTCGGAATCGCCGTCGTTTGGGTCGAGTTCGAATGGGATTCCGACATCTACCGCGCACTACAGACGGTGACCGAGCGGCTCGCCACGATCTCGGGCACCCTCCCGGCACAGGTCGAGCCTCCCAAGCTCGCTCCGGCGTCCTCGATCATGGGCGAGATCCTGTTCATCTCGCTGACATCGCACCGCCACTCCCAGCTCGATCTGCGCACGGCCGCGACCACGCAGGTGCGCCGCCGCCTCCTGTCCGTCGCTGGCGTCTCGCAGGTGACACCCATCGGCGGCGACACGAAGCAATACCAAGTCGTCCTGTCGCCCGAGCGCTTGCGCGCGTTCGCCGTGTCGCCCTCGGAGGTCGTTCGCGCCTTGGAGGCGACGAACGAGAACGTGTCCGCGGGCGTCCTCACCGCCGGACCGCAAGAAACCATCGTGGAGGGAATCGGCCGCATCAAGACGAGCAAGGATCTGGAGAAGACCGTCGTCGTGATGCGGAACGAGGTGCCGGTGAAGGTGTCCGATCTGGGCTTGGTGACGCTTGGAGCCGCGTTCAAGCGAGGGGTCGGCTCGGCATCGCGACGGGGACCGAACGGGGAGCCCATCATCGAACCTGGCGTCATCATCGCCATCCAGAAACAGCCCGGGGCCAACACGCTCGAGCTCACGAAGCGTCTCGATGTCGCCCTGAAGGAAATCCAGGGAGGCCTTCCAGAGGGGATGTACATCAACACGAATCTCTTCCGCCAGGCGACTTTCATCGAGAACTCGATCCAGAACACGACGAGCGCACTCCTCGAAGGTGCCGTCGTCGTGGGACTGATCGTGATCGCATTCCTGATGAGCGCCCGCGCGAGCTTCATCACGCTGCTCGCATTGCCACTATCGCTCCTCATCGCGGTCCTGACGCTCGAGATGCTGGGAGGCACGATCAACACGATGACACTCGGCGGCATGGCAATCGCCATCGGAACGCTCGTCGACGACGCGATCATCGACGTGGAGAATGTCTTGCGTCGCTTGCGCGAAAACTCCGGGTTCTCGCCCGGGCGCAGGAGGCCGGTCCTCGAGGTTATCTACGATGCCAGCGTGGAGGTGCGAGCCTCGGTGGTGCTCGCGACCCTGATCATCCTGCTCGTGTTCACGCCGATCTTCTTCCTTTCGGGTGTGGAAGGGAGGCTCTTGCGGCCTCTCGGAGTGGCGTTCACGGTCGCGCTGGCAGCTTCGCTCTTGACCGCCCTTGCTTTGACCCCTGCGCTCTGCCTGCTCCTTTTGCCGGGGAGCCGGTCCGTCAAGAGTGGCCACGAACCGGGACTCGTCCGAGGGCTCAAGCGGATCTACGCACGCCCATTGGAGTTGGCTTTGAATCACACCTGGCTCGTCGTCGTCCCGAGCGTGATCCTGCTAGCTGCCAGCATCGTCGCGGCCTCCAGGATGGGCCGGAACTTCCTGCCGGAATTCAACGAAGGCGCACTCGTCGTCGGCCTCGTGACGGTGCCCGGCACCTCGCTCGCCGAGAGCGACGCGCTTGCCCACTTGGTCGAGGACTCCCTCATGCGCCAGCCGGAGATCGCCGCCATCGGCCGCCGTACCGGCCGCGCCGACGAGGACGAGCACGTGCAGGGGGTGGAAGCGAGCGAAATCGATCTGACCCTCGACATGGAAGCACCGCTGAGACGGGGCTTGCCTCGACGGAGCAAGGAAGACCTACTCGAGGCCTTACGGCAGGACCTCCGAATCATCCCTGGGGTGCAGGCCACCTTCGGCCAGCCGATCAGCCACCGGATCGACCACATGCTCTCTGGCACGCGTGCGAGCATCGCGGTCAAAGTGTTCGGCGAAGACCTGGGGACTCTGCAATCTCTCGGGAAGCAGGTCGAAGAGGTCATGCGCGGGATTCCTGGCATCGTCGACTTGTCCACGGAGCAACAGACCCAAGTGCCGACGCTCCGCGTCGAGTTCGATCGGGATGCTATCGCGAGGCATGGACTCCAGGTTTCTGACGTGGCTGGCGCCCTGGAGCTCGCCACGCAGGGTCGGGTCGCTGGACAGGTGCTCGAGGGGCTGAATTCATTCGATCTGTTCGTCCGCGTTGGCGATGCCAGCGCCACCTCGATCGAGACCATCGCCGAGACCCTGGTCGACACCCCCGGTGGCGCGAAGATCCCGCTGAAGGCACTTGTTGCGCTACGGGAGGATCGCTCGCCAAACTTCATCAGCCGCGAGAACGTGCAGCGCAAGATCGTGGTGATGTGCAACGTTGCCGGACGCGACATCCGAGGCGTCGTGGATGACATCCAGCGCGCCGTGCAGCTCGAGGTTTCCCTCCCGCGCGGGTACTACGTGGAATACGGCGGCCAGTTCGAGAGCGCCGAAGCGACGGCGAGGCTGCTCTCCTTCCTCGGCGGGTTGATCGTCGCGGCCATCACCGGCCTGCTCTACTTCATGTTCCACTCGGTGCGCGACACGATTCTCATCATGGTAAACCTTCCCCTGGCTTTGATCGGGGGAGTGCTCGGCGTCTATCTCACCGGGAGCTCGCTCTCGGTGGCATCGATCATCGGCTTCATCGCCGTGTTCGGCGTCGCCGCCCGGAACGGGATCATGATGGTCTCGCATATCCGTCACCTGCAGCGCGTCGAGGGCGTGACGGACTTCCGGGAGGCCGTGCGGAGAGGCGCGATGGAGCGGCTCTCGCCGATCTTGATGACGGCCCTCGCGGCCGGCCTTGCCTTGGCTCCCCTTGCACTGCGGGGCGACCAGCCAGGGAACGAGATCCTGACTCCGATGGCAGTTGTGATCCTGTTCGGGCTCCTCTCCTCGACCTTTCTCAACATGTTGCTCGTGCCGGCGCTATTCCTGCGGTTCGCCAAACCGGTCGCGGCGGAGCGACCGATCTCTTCCGGAGCGGAGGCGCAACTTGCGTAGCGCCACTGGCTGGAGCAGAACCAACCCCTGGGCGGTCCCCCTCGTGACACTGTGCGCGTGCGCCACGGTGGATCCCAGCGCCGATTACCAGGCGGCTCGCGACGGGATCCGCGCGAGTACGGGCGAGGAGGTCGTCTACGATCCCGAGGAACCTCCGCTCAGGTCCGAGGAAATCGAGGCCGTGCTCTCTGGTGGCCTTCGACTGGAGGAAGCGACGCGCCTTGCGCTGCTCAACAATCGCCGCCTCCACGCGGGCTTCCTTTCGCTCGGTGTCGCGCGAGCCGACTACGTGCAGGCGGGGCTCCTCGAGAATCCCAGTCTCAGCCTCGCGTTCCTGTTCCCAGATGGAGGCGGCCGGGTGAAATGGGCGGCCGAGCTAGCTGGCAACGTGAGCGAGATCTGGCAGATTCCTTCGCGCGAGGCTGTCGCGCGTGCGGGGCTGGAGCAACGTATCCTGGAGCTCTCGCGATTCGCGGGCGAGCTCGTGATCGCGACCAAGACCGCCTACTTCGAGAGCGTTGCCGCGCGTGAGGCGCGCTCGGTCGCTCGGACGAACGCAGAGCTCGCGAAGCGATCTCTTGACGCTGTGCACCGGCGAGTCGAGAACGGCGTGGCGACGAGGATCGAAGAGAATCTTGCGCAGAGCCTCGTCTCGAACACCGAGTTGGAATCCCAGCGCGCCGAGCGGGAGGAAGCCGCGGGCAAGCGCAGACTTGCCGCTCTGCTTTCCCTGAAAACCGACCTGTTCGTAGTCGAGCTCACCGATCCGATTCCGGAGCCCTCGTCGTCCCAGATGGATCGCGAAGCGCTCGTGGCGCAGAGCCTCCGTGGTCGAGCGGACGTTCGGGCTGCTTCCGCCGCACTAGAGGCGGCCGAGGGACAGGCCGCCCTGGAGCGACGGCAGAAGTTCCCGTCCATCGGCGCTGGCATCGCCGCCGAACGGCCCGAGGTGGGAAGCTCCGTGGACTTCCTGTCTGGGCCGGGCGCGACGATCGAGATCCCCATCTTCGATCAGAACCAGGCTCAGGTGAGCCGTGCAGACTTCCGCGTGAGGGAGTTGCGCAAGGAACAGGAAGCCCTCGAGGCCGAGGCCGGCCAGGCCGTGCGCGCCGCGGTGGATGAGGCCGTGATCGCGGCGAGAGCTGCCGTTTTCGCGCGCGACGAACTGCTCCCTCAGGCGGAGGAGAGCGCCGTGCTCGCGCAGAGGTCGTACGAGCTCGGGGACACGACCGTACTGGTCCTCCTCGAAGCCCAGCGCGGGGCGCTACGAGCGAGGACGACCGGGATCGCGACCCGGCTCGAGGCCGCCCGCTCCCGCCTCGAGGTCGAACGCGCGCTTGGCGCTCCCATCGATTCGCCTGCCGGCGAAGAGTGGGTGGACGAGCAATGAGATCGAGATGGCACGCCTGACTGGTGCGCTCCGCAAGCCCGGGGTCCTGGCGGCGCTCGGCGCGGCCCTCCTCATCGGTAGCGGGACGCCGTTCGCCGTCCGCATCTCTCTTGCTGAACGCCGAAGGGCTCTTCACGGCGCTCCTCGCGTGGTTCGCCTTTAGCGAGAACTTCGACCGGCGCATCGCCCTCGGGATGGCGGCGATCCTCGCCGGAGCAGTCATCCTGAGCTGGCCAACCCAAGCGGAGTTCACGCGAATCTTGCCTGGCTTGGCCGTTCTCGGCGCATGCTTCGCTTGGGGCATCGACAACAACCTGACCCGCAAGGTCTCGCTCGCCGACGCCTCCTGGATCGCAGCGATCAAGGGTCTCAGCGCCGGCTCGGTGAATCTGTCGCTCGCCTTTCTTCTCGGCGCGAGCACCCCGTCATTGCCCCAGATTGCGGGAGCCATGCTCATCGGTTGGTTCGCCTACGGTGTGAGCCTCACGCTCTTCGTCGTGGGGCTTCGTCAACTGGGGACGGCACGGACCGGAGCGTACTTCTCGGTGGCCCTTTCTTCGGTGCATTGCTCGCGATCCCGCTGCTCGGCGAGGCGCTCAGTCCGCAACTGCTTCTCGCGGGTAGCCTGATGGCACTCGGTGTCTGGTGCCACCTCTCCGAACGACACGACCATGAGCACACACACGAAGCGATGGGGCACGAGCACGAGCATGTCCATGACGAGCACCACCACCACGACCACGAAAAGCCCGTGGCGGAGAACACCAAGCAGACCCACTGGCACGAGCACGAGCCCCTGAGGCACTCCCACCCGCATTTCCCGGACGCGCACCACCGCCATCGCCATTGAGGTCACCGTGCTGGTTCTGAGAACTACTCTGCTGTTCGTCGTTACCGCCGTGGCGGAGATCCTCGGCTGCTACTTGCCCTACCTCTGGCTGCGCAAAGGCGGGGCGCTGTGGTTGCTTCTTCCGGCGGCGGCGAGCCTTTCAGTCTTCGTCTGGCTTCTGACCCTGCATCCCGCGGCCAGCGGGAGAGTGTATGCCGCATACGGCCGTCAAGTTCTTCGAATCGCAGTTCAGGCGCCAGATTCGGGTGCAGGCTTGCTCTCTCAATCCATTCGAGACCCGGGCTCTCCCATACCTCGTCGGCATGCTGCTCGATCTCGGCTCTGGCCTTGGGAGCCTGAGCCTGGAGGCCGGACGACGGGAACACTCCGTGCTGGCTGTCGACTCGAGTTCCTCGGCGGTGGCCCGCCTCCACGCCCATGCCTTGTCTGAAAGCATTTCGGTTCGAGCCATCCCGGTGCGCCTGGAGGAATGGCAGATCGAGCAGTCCTACGACACGATCGTGGCCATCGGGCCGCTCATGTTCGTCCCTCGTGAGCGTGCACTCGACTTGCTACACGACATACAGGAGCACGTCCGCCCCGGTGGCCCGGCGATCCTCAACGTGCTCATCGATGGGACCACGTTCACGGACATGTTCCACCCCGGTCACTACTACCTTTTCGGCAAGAGCGAGCTTGAAGAGCGGTTCGGAGGATGGGAGATCCTTTTCTCGCGTCACGAGGCCTTTCCCGCCCCCGGCGAGACGCGCAAGGAGTTCCCGACAGTGATCGCACTGAAACCAAATACGGCGTGATCGCTCCCGGAGAGCGACTCCCCACCCGCACGGGCAATGCCATGAGTCTCGACTACGCCCTGCAGAGGTCCACCTCGGGGTCGGTCGGAACGACCTTCTCGGGAAGGATCTCCCCGTCCGCTTTCTATAGCGAGTGCGGGTGATGTGCCGGAGCAACGCATCAAGCTCCCGTAGGGCGAAGTCTCCTCCGGGAGCGAGCAGGCTACGAGTGAGGTAGAGAGCCACGCCCAGGACGGCTGGCTTCTGCGAGAGGCTGTCACAATTTTCTCCGGTCGCATCCGCGGCGGCGCATCCCATGCGCACTCCAAAACGCGCGAACCGCGTAGCACTCTACGCCGCGATCTCTGCGCGCTTTCTCCAGAGTCGATCGCGGCGCACCTCAAGCGCGCGCCGGCTTGCCCAACCGGACGCGGCTCTGGATCGAACTGGGAGCTAACGGCATTGCCCCCGTAGGCCGCCGCGGACATCCCTCGCTCGTCGCCGATTACCGAGAAATCCGCGGCGAACTGGGTGGAATTGTCGATCGCCTTGGGAGCCACTTTGGGCTCCAATGGCAGGCCAATGACACGCAAGAACGGTCCTATCCGAACTACGACCAGGCGAAAAGGGCTCGCGCGTCGCACTCAATGCCATTCTGGAATAAAGACATGAAACCGATGTACTGCCTCTCGCTCGCTGCTAGCTGGACTGTCTCGGTCGTCGGCGCCTCGCCGCCGGCCGCGGGACAGTGCGACCAGTTCCAACTGGTGCCAACGGTGTATCCAGCGGTAAACGAACCGAGTGCGCTTGCGATCGGCGACCTCGACGGTGACGGTGAATCCGATCTTGCTGTCGCGGACGCTTCCGGAAGTGAACTCGGCGTGATGCTCGGCCGTAAAGACGCCTCGTTCGGGGAGGTGACAATCTATCCCGCCGGTGCCCACCCTCTCGCCGTCGCGCTTGGCGACATCGACGGCGACGGCGACGTCGACGCGGTGGTCGCAAACCAGGGCTGGTACGACCATGGTGCGCAGCTCTGGCGCGACTACGGTCTCACGCTGTTGTTCAATTCAGGTGCGGGCAGGTTTGCATCCCACGTCTTTGTGCCGATGCCGACGGGCAAGCTTGAGCCGCAGGGCGTAGCGTTGGGCGACATCGACGCGGACGGAGATCTTGACGTTACGCTCGCGATCGGCAATAGTGGTTATCTTCTGAGCGATGTCGCCGTGCTCACCAACGACGGCAGCGGTCGGCTCGGCGCGCCGGCCTTCTTCCCGACCGGATACGACCCGGTCGCTCTAGCACTAGCCGACATCGACGGCGACGCGTACCTCGATTTATTGACGGCCAACCACTTCGGGTACTCGCTGAGCGTGCTACTCGGTGTTGGAGACGGGACCTTCGCGCCAGCACAGGCCTACCCAACGGGACAGTACCCGCGCGACGTGGCGCTCGCCGATGTCGACGGCGACGGCGACCTAGACGCCGCGGTCCCCTACCGCTATGGCGTGCGCGTCTTGCGCAACGTCGGCAACGGTGCCTTCGGCTGGGCCGGCACGTACAGCGCCGGCATCCGTCCCGAAGCGGCGGCGTTTGCTGACCTCGACGGTGACGGCGACCAAGATCTCCTCGCAGTCGACGTTGTCGGTGACGCGATCTACACCTGGACGAACGCGGGCGACGGTGCGTTCGTACCGAGGGACCACTTCTTCGTCGGCAACGCCCCTACCGACCTAACGGCGCGCGACCTCGACAGGGATGGCGACCCCGAAGTCGCCGTGGTTAATGCCTACGACGGCAACGTCGCCGTACTACGGAACGAATGCCCGATCAGCACTTACTGCGTCGGCAAGCAAAACTCCCAGGGTTGCATTCCGGAAATCGGCTGGAGCGGTACCCCGAGCGCAAGTGGCGCCGACGACTTCTTCGTCATGGCGTTGAGCGAGCTCAACAACCGTACGGGGATAGTCTTTTTCGGGTTGGGAACCGCGAACACACCTTTCGAAGGGGGAACTCTGTGTGTACAGGCACCCTTCGTGCGCACGCCTGTGCAGGACTCAGGTGGCAACCCGGGCGCGGACGACTGCTCAGGGAGCTACGTTTTTCACGCCTCGCAGGCGTGGATGAACCAGCACCGCTGGTGGGCGAGTGAAGAGATCTTCGCGCAGTACTGGAGCCGCGACCCGGCTCATCCCGACGGAACAGGTGTTGCGCTCTCAAATGCGTTGCGGTTCACCATCCAGCCTTGACGAGTAGGCCGAGCGACAGCTCTAAGTCTTGCGCGACATCGCCGCGCGTTTTACGAAATAGGGTTTTGGGGCTCATCAACCGAGGCCGGCGGAGGGGCCGGCTAGCAGTCAGGAGTAGCGACATGAAACGAACGATGGAACGAACGACCCGATGGGCGGTGTGCCTTGGCGCCATCACACTTGCCGGCCATCTGCCGGTACTCGCGCAAACCCCTGGAACGTGGTCGGCGGCGGGCAGCATGAACGAGTCGCGCGACAACTTCGGCTCTGCGCCGCTGCCGGGCGGGCGGGTGCTTGTCGCGGGCGGCGTCTTCGGCGCTAGCCAGGTGCTAGCGTCGGCGGAGATCTATGACCCGTTGACGGGCACCTGGACCCTGACCGCCCCGATGCACCTGCCGCGCGAACACCTGACGCTGACACGGATGGGCAATGGCATGCTGCTCGCCACGGGAGGAAACAATACCCCGACCGGCGCTCCGCTTGCGTCGGCCGAGGTCTATGTCCCGGCGATCGGCAAGTGGCGCTGGGTGCGGCCGATGGCAACCGGTCGCTATTTTCATGCGGCGACCCTGCTCGACAACGGAATGGTGATGGTCAGCGGCGGTTGCGACCAGTCTTCGTGCGCCACGGTGACTGACTCGGTCGAGATCTTCGATCCGACGACGACCTCCTGGCATGACGGCGGTACCCTCGCATTCGCGCGGGACTACCACACCTCGACACTGCTCTCTGACGGGCGAGTGCTCGTCACTGGCGGATACGGATATTCGGGCGCGCTCGCCGAGGCCGAAGTGTGGGATCCGGCCACGAATTCGTGGTCCACGGCCGGCTCGATGGCTGTTGTACGGTCGACGCACGCCGCGGTTGCGCTACCCGGCGGGCGCGTGCTGGTCATGGGCGGCTCGGGTAATGGCAGCTTCCTCTCGAGCTGCGAACTCTACGATCCCCGCGCCGGGCCGTCTGGTTCATGGCTTCTCACCGCACCGATGGCGTACAAGCGCCAGTACGTTACCGCGGCTGCACTGGCTGATGGACGCGTTCTGGTCTCGGGCGGGTGGGCCAATACCGCACCGCACGTGCAGGAGCACATACCCTTCTGTGAGATCTACGATGCGAGGACTGGGCAGTGGACGCCGACCGGCAGCCTGAGGGCCGCGCGCAGCGGTCACAATGCAGTGCTGCTGCGCGACCACGACATGCTGATCATGGGAGGGATTGGAACGGCTGGATACCTCAGCAGCGCTGAGCGTTACGCGCACTGAGGCTTGGTCGTCAGCGAGGAACTCGTTGTCAGCCAGCCGCGAAACCACAAGAGACTAGATGCTAGTTGGAATACGAGGATCTCGGCCTCCAAGCGGTGTCCTCCCCCGCGTGCTTTAATCGCACACCAATCCGTCGAATCTAGAAGGAATGAACCGTGGCTAGACTCCTCTGCATCCGCTCTATATCTCCCTCGGATCTGGTCTAGCCCATGCGCCATGAATCCAGGCGCCCATCCGGCCGCGATAGCCGCCGCGCTCAAGCACTAGTAGTACCGCAACAGAATCGCCGCCCACTCAGGCTCTCCCAGCGGGCCGAGTGCGAGGGCGCGTGCGGGTGTCGGCGTAGATCGCCGATCGGGGGCAAGCTCTGCTCGTCCTTCGTCCCGTGGAGCTTCGCCTCGTGCGCACGCTGTGAGTCCAATCGAAAACCGCCCCCGCCACCGATCTCGAAGGGACTTGCGAGGCATCGCGAGGCCCTCCGCACCGGCTCGTCGAGGAACGGTGCCCCGCACGCCTTGCGGCGCGATAACCCTGGGTTAACTACGAAGTAGCACGGAGCACTAGCGTGGCGACCTGGGAGCAGCCGCCTTCGATCGACCTCGTGCCCTCCTCGAACAGTCGAAGGCGCCGGAATCGGGGCCGCCAGCCTCGTTCCGGCTCCCCGAAGGGTGCGTGCAGTGAGTTTGGTACTCTGCCGCCGAGGCCATTTGGAGAGGCAATGCCATGCACCCGCAAACAACGAGGATCCTTCTCACCGGCTGGTTGTTATCCGGCTGCGTTTCCGGCGACGTCAAGCAGGTGGACGCTCCTGACCGACACGGATGGATCGGCACCGAGACCGTCGAGACTCGCTTCGGCAACTTCGAGTTCGAGAACGGATACCCCACGCCCGCGGCGGCGGAAGCGCTGCTCGATCAGCTTGAGCTCAACCGCGCAATCGAGGTCTATCTCACGCAGATGCCGGCGGTGTCCATCGTCGCGGAGCATCGCGGCCTTGCGGAGTTCGGAGCGACCAAGCCTAACCAGATCATCATCTGGGAGTCGCTCATGGATGCGAAGACCGTGCTCTTGACGGCGAACACCGAGACGGTTTACGCGCTGGGGCATCTGGACCTGAAGAGCGACGGGCCGACCGTCGTCGAGGCGCCGCCGAAGATGCTCGGCTTCGCGATGGACGCACTGCAGCGTTTCCTCGTGGACATCGGTCCGCCCGGACCGGACAAGGGCAAGGGCGGCAAGTACCTCTTCCTTCCGCCCGGACACACAGGTGAGGTGCCCGAGGGCTACTTCGTCTTCCGCTCACCGACCTTCACCGTCAGTTTCGGAGTGCGCGGCTTCAAGGTGGACGGCAAGACCGACCACGCCGTGGCGCTCATGAAGCAGATCAGGGTCTATCCGCTTGCCGAGGCGAACGCGATCGGCGGGCAACCGAAGATGGAGTTCTTGAACGGCTCCGGGCAAGCGATCGTCACGGTCCATCCCGACACCATCACATTTTTCGAGCTGCTGGCTCAACTCGTGAACGAGGAGCCAGCCGAGGTGTTCTCGCCGCTGGAGCGCTTCTACATGAAGTCGATCGGCATCGAGCGCGGCAAACCGTTCAACCCGGATCCGAAGACGCGCGCGTTGCTCTCAGAAGCCGCGCGCGTCGGCTCCGCCATGGCGCGCGCCAACAGCTTCGCGTCGCCGATTCCCGACACGTACTTCTACGAGGATCGCAAGTGGCAGTTCGTCGGCGACGTGCCGTACGACTTCATCAAGGACGGCGTGCTCGAGGTGGACCGTCGCGCCTACACCTACTACATGGCCCTCGGTAATTCGCCGGCCATGATGACCAAGAACGTCGGCGTCGGCTCGTACTACTTGTGGACCTACAAGGATGCTGTGGGCACGTTTCTCGACGGTGCCAAGAACTACAAGCTCCACATTCCCGACAAGGTGCCGGCGAAGGACTTCTGGTCGGTGCTCGTCTATGACTCGCTCACCCGGTCAGAGTTGCAAAACAGCCAGAAGTTCCCGTCCGTCAGCAAGTACACCGATCCCAAGGTCAACGCCGACGGTTCCGTGGACATCTACTTCGGCCCCGAGATGCCCGCTGGTCAGGAGAAGAACTGGATCCAGACCGCCCCCGGCAAAGGCTGGTTCCCGATCTTCCGCTTCTACGGTCCGCTCGAGCCGCTCTTCGACAAGACGTGGAAGCTCGGCGACATCGAGGAAGTGAAGTGAGCGACATCTGATGGGGGGGGAGCGCTTCAAGCGTCCTCGCGCCGTTCTGCGTCCCGGGCATCAACTCAGACGACTCTGGCCGTCCGATTCGCCGTCCACCGCCATCGAACGGCGTGAGTCAAATCGAAAATAACCCCCGCTACCAGCACAGAAGGGACTTGCGAGGCATCGCGGGTCCCTTTTTTCGCCGGCTCGTAAGGCAGAGTCTCCGCGACGCGCACGCTTGTCGCGATCAATCAAGAGCGCGGGCGGCGAACGGGGTTCCCGCTCACCGCCCGAGATCGCGAACGGATTTTCTCAATCGCAGAACGTCAGGCCCAGACCGTCGGAGTAGTTGAACGCGGCGCCGCCATCGTTCGGATCCCGATACCAGCACTGGAAGTTCCACGTCGCTCCGGGCGTGAACTCGCCTCCGGCTGGGAGGTTCGTGTTGTCCACCGAGTAGGCCGCGGTTCCGCTGCCTGTGGAGATCAGCGGCAGGCGCCGGATCTGGCCGCCGACGCATCGGAAGCCGTTGCCGAACGCGACCTGGATCTGGGTCGGGCCGTAGTAGAAGAGGCAGGGCTTCGAGGGCGGCAAGCCCGTGCACAGGAGAACGAGGTCGTTGGCCTCCACGCTGAGCGAGCCCGCGTGATCCATCCGTCCGCCGGGGCCAACCGAGTTCGGCGCGCCGATGCAGTACGTCTGGGCGCCGCCGGTGACGATCGTGTACGGATCGCTCGTGACGGTCGCACCCCAGTTGCCGGCGCGATCGAGGGCCGCGATGTGGAAGTACCACGGTTGCGCGTGCGGCGTGATCGTCGCGTCGTAGTCGGTGTCGTAAGCATCGAGGTTCGGCTGGCCGCTCGAGACGTTCGTGGACGGGGAGTGATCCCAGAGCACCCGGTAGCCCTCGAGGCCGGAGATTCCGTCCTGCGCGGGGTTCCACTCCATCGTGATTTCCGTCTTGCAGCTCATTGCGTCTTCGTCGTGCGTCGACGAGTGCAGCCCGCTCGGTCCGCTCGGCGGCGTGCCGTCGATCGTCACGTTCAGGGTCCTCGACTCGGACACCATGTTCTCGGAGTTCGTGACAACGGAGCACGACTGCGATCCCTCGGTGTGCCACGAGAGGTTCCAGCGCGCCGCGCGGTTCTGGCCTTGCATGATGTTGCCGAGAAGGATCGACCAGCCGTGGTGCTGATTGTCCATCAGATTCGCGGCAGCCCCGTCCTTCAGCGTCGTCGTCGCCCCGTGGAGATGGGCGCCGGGCGCGCTCATTTCGAGGAAGACTCCCGACGCGATCGTGGCGGGATTCGTGACCGTCGCCGTGAACTGCACCGGTTGGCCGGGCTTCGCGTACACGTCCGAGCGCGTGAGCGTCATCGAGCCGTCGGGCGTCGTGTCGCCGAAGTTGATGATCGCGCAGAGGCCGACCTGCGCGTTCTGCGACGACTGGAAGCTCCTCGGATAGACCTTGATGCGCCAGTTTCCGGCGGCCGGATTGTCGAAGATCCGAATCTCGGTGTTGTCCCGCGGCGACTGCTGCGCGTAGTAGTCGCCCGAGGCGCCCCCCGGGGCGAAGGGCTCGCGGTCGAGCCACATGTCGAGGTCGTTCACGAGCGCCGACGAGGCGCCCGAGGAACACGCGACTTCCTTGTAGTGCATGACGACGGCCATCCGCGTGGCGCCCTGGCCCACGTTGAAATCGACCTCACCCCAGCCGCTCGCGTTCTGCTCGAACGACCAGAGGCCGTAGACCTGCTGCGCGTCCCCGGTCGCGCACTTCAGCGCATCGATCCGCCCCGCGCCGTAGGTGTTCAGGTGGTGGTGCCAGTCCGTGCTGGGCGCGGCGAGGACGATGCCGTCCTTCGTGAGCGAGCCCGCCATCATCGCCGCGCAGAGCGGCGCGGTGTTGTAGCGCAGGAACGACGAACGATCGGCGAGCTGCGCGGCGACGCCGGTGACGTGCGGCGCGGCCATGCTCGTTCCCTGCATCTTCGTATAACCATCGTCGGTGCCGGCATCGACAGACGTCACGTACGAGCCCGGCGCGACGAGGTTCGGCTTCCACCGGCCGTCGCCCGTCGGGCCGCGGCTCGAGAAGTCCGAGATCCAGCCGGGATAGAGATCGAGCCAGCCGTCGTCCTTCCAATCGTTGACCGCGCCGACCGTCAGCGCGTTCTTCGCCGCGGCTTCGCGGGTGATCGTCCCGCCACCCTGTGCGCCGGTATTGCCCGCCGCGAAGATGTGCTGCTGGCGGTAGTTGTAGACCTCCGTGTCGATCAAGCGCGCGTCGGCGTCCGTACCGCGCCAGTCGGATCCCGACGAACCCCAGGAGTGATTGACGATGTGCGGGGGCGGCGTGACATGGCCCTGTCCGTCAGTGAACGGCGCGTGCAGCGCGCCAAAGATCGTCGATAGCGACGCCCCACCCCACGTCCCTTCGTCGTCGAAGATCTTCACCACGAAGAGCCGGCAGGTCGAGACGTCCGCGAGACCCGACGCAACGCCGCGCTGGCCGGCCTCGGCCATGCCGCGCCCGAGCATCGTGCCCGCGACGTGCGTGCCGTGACCGTGCCCGTCGAAATACGGTCCCGTTCCGCTGCCCGTGAAATCCCATCCCACGGCACGCACGTTCCAGAAGTCGTCGTGCTCGATGTCGAAGCCGGTGTCGGCGATCCCTCCAACGGCAGCATTCGTGGCGCCGCCGTTGTAGAAGGTGCGCGCGAGGTCGGCATGGATCATCGCCGCCGACTCGTCGTGGCATTGCTCCTTGGGGAGGTCGAGCTCGACGTACTGCACGAAGTCGAGATCGAGGACGCGCTCGAGCTCCTCGGCGCCGAGCGTTCCGCGGAACGCGAGGATCTCGTCGTGATACGAACGGATCTCGAGGCCCGTTGCGGCGAGCGCGCGCTCCTGCCAACCTCCGCTCATCCACTCGCGCGGGAGCGCCTCCTCGGATGCGAACGTACGAATCGCGCCGGAGTCCGCTTCGCCGCCGGAGCCCGCGGCACGTGAGTACGACGCCGGACACATGTCGGACTCGTAGACGTTCACGTACACCTGGAACGTCGCGCCCGGCCTCGCCGCCGCGATGCGCTCGGTGAGCTGGGGTTCCACGCGCTGCCAGCGCCGCGGAAGGCCGACCCACCTGACGGCCGGGTGGTCCGCGACCCGATCGAGGGCGTCCGTAGCCAGCGCCACTCTCTGGCAGTAGTGCGGGTGGAAGCCGAGCGGTCGCGCCCCGAGATGCGTGAGCTCGGCGAGCCGCGCGGCCGTCATGCGCTTCTGGAACATGACGAAAGCGTAGGTCGTCTCGTTCGGCCGCCCGTCCTTGGGAATGGCCGCGACGCGCGAGCGGAGCGTTGGATCGACGCGCTCACCGATCGGAGCGGGGTACTCCCCCGCGGCGAATCCCAGGAAGAACGGGTCGCCGGACGCGGGCGTGACGAGCTCGTCCGCGATTGCGCCGGCGCGCGAGGTTGCGGGGATCGGCAGCGGGACGGCGTCGTCCTGCGCGTCGAGCGAGTGGATCACCACGGCGTCGGGGCCCGGGAGCGGCGCGCGGTCGACGGCCCGCGGCGGGCTCGCGACGAACGCGGGCTCGCGCGCACTGTCCTGGGTGGGAGCCGTGCCGGCCCACGCGGAACCGAGCAGGATCGAGGCGCCCGCAATCAGCCAAAGCGCGCGATCGAGACGCGGCGCGTGGGAGCGTGAGGGGCGGGAAGTCGCAGGGAGAGATCGGGGGCGGTGCTGCATGGTCGCATCGAATCGGCGCAGGGAAGGGGGGGCGCCCCGCCATGGGACGCTGCCCGCAGCCGCCGTCGCCACGCCGCGGCTACACCACCCACATCCCCTTCCCTCCGCCGCCGTCCCGGTCGAGGAGGAAAAAAACCCGCGCTCCCCGCCCGTCGGCATCGCGCGCGGGCACATCCCCCCGCGCGCGTTAGGCCGCTCAGGGCCTGGAAGGGAATCGAGGCAGCGAGCCCGCACCCAGGTGCTGGTCGTCGGGCGGAGGCGACCGAGAAGGCAACGGACTCACCGACGCCGCGTAGCCTCCGTGTTCCGCGACCGCGGCGGCCGCCGAACGTCGTCGCTGCCGGTCGTGCCCTGACGCTTCGAGCGCGACGTCACCGCGGTCGCTGACGCGCGCGAGATCGGGCTCGCCCGTTGGACTGCGTCGAAGAACGCGCGCCCGCGCGGCGAGATCTCGTAGCCGATCCCGAAGCTCTGCGTCAGGCCGAGCTTCTTCAACTTGACGACGTCGGCCTTGAACGGCGCCGTCTCGCGCCCGAACTTCGCTGCGAGCTTCGAGGCGGCGATGCGCGGGTGCTTCTCGATGAGCGCGAGCGTTCGAGCGGTCCACGGTCCCTTCGCGTCCAGGCGCGCAAGCTTGGCGCGAATCTCTTCGACATCTGCTGCGCTGAGCCGATCCTCGAGCGCCTTTTCGACGCGATCGCCGTCACCGCCGTAATGCAGCTCGACGCGCCACACGAGCGCGTCGCGGCCGAGCGGCGAGCCGGAGGCAGCGCGCAAGTATTCGAGCATCGTCTCGCGGGAATCGAAGCCTGCCCGCCGCGCGTCGGTTTCGCGGATCGAGCCGACCCGCACCTCTTCGACCGCGTCCACCTCGAGCACGCCGATCGGGTGGCAGCGGTAGCGTCCGCCTGGCCTGACATGCGGCTTGACCCAGGTGCGGAAGGTCAGCGTCACGCTGCCTTCCTTGAGACCGTCGTGGAAACGCTTCTGGAAGAGCAGCATCCGCGCAGTCTAGCTCTTTCCGTCGGGCAAAAACGCAGAGCCGGTCCATCCGAGCGCCGGCCGTGCTCGTGCCTCGTTGCGGCTCACCGCGAAGTCGTCGCCCACCGCACCGACCACGAGCAGATCGCCCTCGGGATCGAGCGCCTCTCCCATTCGACTTGCGCCACGCGCTACACTGCCGGTGCGTGGGAGCCAACAGCACTGCGCGTGAACGACAGGCAACAACATCCCAGCACATACGAGACCAAGCCATGACCTATGTCGACGGATTCGTGATCCCTGCACCGAAGAGCAAGATCGCCGCGTACAAGAAGATGGCCACCTGGGGCAAGCGGACCTGGATGAAGCACGGCGCTCTGCAGTACTTCGAGTGCGTTGCCGACGACCTCAAGGTCATGCCTGGCTGCGGGGATTTCAAGAAGATGGTGAAGCTCAAACCGGGGGAGACGCTTTGGTACTCGTTCATCGTGTACAAGAACAAGGCGCACCGGAACGCGGTGAACAAGAAGGTCATGCAGGAGATGAAACAGCTCAAGATGCCCAAAGCCATGCCCTTCGACGTGAAGCGCATGGCGCACGGCGGTTTCAAGACGATGGTGGAAGGGTGAACCTTACGCGGCAGCGGGGCCTCCGGGCTCGAGAGTCGATCGCCCCTCGCTGCTGCCCCCGTCGGGAACGAAATCCCTAGCGTCCGGCGCGTTCGCGCAACCAGCGGGCGAGGTCCTGGTCGAAGGTGGGCGCGGGCAGGAGCGCGTGGTTCGCATCGGGGTACCGGTGCAGCGTGACGGTGCTGTTGCCGGCGCGCTCCAGGCTCTCGGCGAGTCGCGCGACACAGGCTTCGGCGGGCATGCGCTCGTCGCGCTCGCCGAAGGCGAGGAAGACGGGCACGCGCAGGCGCTCGAAGAAGAACATCGGGTCGAGGTCGTGGGCGGACCAGCGCAGGAGCGTCGCGGACGCGCCGCCGGGCGGAACCTCGTCGGGAAGGGCGAGCGTCGCTGCCCACGGTTTGCGGCGCGCGAGCTCCATGCGCCGAGCGAGCGCGCTGCGGTCGCCGTCCTCGCCGCGCGAGGCGGCGAAGAGCCCGGTGAGGAGCTCACGCGCCTCGGCGAGCGCGCGCCCTTGCACGCCCGCGGCCTCGAGCCGGCGCGTCGACTGGTACAGGTCGATCTCGTGCAGTGGCACCCCCGGAGCGGACAGCGCGACGACGAAGGCGACTTCGGGTACACGCGTCGCGGTGATGGCCGAGATCCAGGCACCCTGGCTCAGCCCGCCCACGCCCACCTGCGTCCCGTCGATCTCGGCGCGCGCGCGCAGGAAGCGCACGGCCGCCTCTGCGTCGGCGACCACGGCCAGGAAGTCCGCGCGCGTTAGCAGCGCCACGTCCGTCGGCACCTCGCGCCGATCGTAGATCAGCGCGGCGAGACCTGCGCGGGCGGCCAGGTCTGCGAGAAAACGCAGGTCATCGCGCCGAGGTGCGCTCGTGGCGTGGAAGAGCGCGAGCGCACGGTGCGGGCTGTCGCCGGGTGGCAGCAATAGAGAGCCATGCACCGTGCGGCCCTCACCCGCAAAGCTCACGTCGAGCTCCCGATATGGCGGCTCCGGCGTCGCGCCCGCATGAAGGAAGACGAGCGGCAGCTCGCGCTCTCCCATCGCCAGCTCTCCCTCGAGCCGCTGCTCGGCTTCGAGGCGACCAGCGAAGTTCATCGGGTGGTCTGGGTGCGGAATGCGGAAGGCGACTTCGCCGCGGCCGCACACGAAGCCCTCGAGCCGAAGGCCGAGCACGCGCTCGTCAGGCACCGAGATGCGTCCACGGAGCTCGCCATCCCGGCGCTCGACGTCGAGCAGGAGCGTCATCGCCTCGGGCCCAAGGCGCGCCTCCGCGGTCCAGCGCCCCTCGAGCGGCTCCTGCGCCGCAACGGGCAGGGCGAACGCGAGCAGCCCCGCCGCTAGCCGGCCAATGCCTTCAACACTGAGCGCACGCATGATCACGCTGGAGTGTACTTGAACCTCCGGATCGCGAAATGACCTGCCCCTGATTCGGTGGACGCCAGGTCAGTTGGTTTGTTGGAGTTGAGGGAAGACGGTTGAGGTGTGCAAGGGCGCCGTCGATCTCCAGACGAACGTCAACTCACGAGTGCACCCTACGCGAGGAACTTCACCAGCTCGCCGCTGATCTGGTCGGCATGAGTCCAAAGCACGCCATGCGGACCACCTTTGAGCTCGATGAGGCTCGCGTTCTTGATGAGCTTGACCTGGCGTCTGGAGGTGGCGTCCGGTGGCAGGATGCGATCTGCATCGCCGTGCAAGATGAGGGTGGGCAAAGTGTTGCGCGAGTGGTCCTTGCGGAAGTCCTCGATCCACGCATCCACACAGGCCAGGGTCCCAATTGCGGAGGCCCCAGCAGCGACGTTGAAGTTGTCCTCCACCACTCGTTCGCTGACGAGCTTGCCGCCTGTCACATCGAAGTTGTAGAAGTTGTGCAGGAACTGGAGCAGGAAGGCCGGTCGGTCCGCCTTGATCGCGGAACGAATGCCGCTGAAGACGCCGGGATCCACTCCCTCCGGATTGTCGGCCGCCTTGACCAGATAGGGTCCGAGCGTGCCGATCAGCACGGCCTTGCGCACGCGCTCGGTCCCGTACTTGCCGATGTATCGCGTAACCTCACCCGTCCCCATCGAGAACCCGACCAGGTCCACGTTCTTCAGGTCGAGCGTCGTGAGCACGACGTCCAGATCCGCCGCGAAGGTGTCGTAGTTGTAGCCGATTCCAGCCTTGCTCGAACGGCCAAAGCCACGGCGGTCGTAAGTGATCACGCGATGACCAGCGGCCAGCAAGGCCGCCGTTTGCTTCTCCCACGATGCGCCACTCAACGGCCAGCCGTGAATCAGCACTACCGGCGAGCCCGAGCCGTGGTCTTCGTAGTAGAGGTCGATCGATGTCGAATTCTCCTTGCCGACCGTGATCATGTTGCCCATTGTCGTACTCCTTGAGTTCAGTTTAGCAACCGGTTTGGACAGGATGCGCGCGCCGTCGGGGTAGTCGAGCCCGGATGTCCAGGCTTTATTGCCTGCGGCTTGGCGTCGAGAAAACCGTTGACCATGGGGATGATGGCGTTGCCTTTTTCCATCAGCGAGACGTGTGTCGTGTTCAGGAGAATGGCCAACCGGGATTTCGATCGCGGCCGCAGGTCGCCATGAATCTCATCGCCCTTGAGGCGAAACATTTCAGAGGGAGTCCGCTGACCGGGCTCGGTAGGCGACTCCCTCCAAGTCGGTCCTCTTCCTCAGAGTTCCCAGAGGCCGTACTCGATGCCTCCTTGGAAGTAGATGGCGAACTTGCCGTGGCCAGGGATTTCCGTGGCAGGCATGGCAATCTCACCACCGGCCGCCTCCGCTGTCTTCACGGCAGCCTCGATGTCATCTACCAGCACATAGGGGCGTACCACGGGTTTTTCGTCCTCACGCATCGGTGCGCGCACTCCGACTCGGCCGCCGCCCCTCAGCGTCGCCGTGCGAGCGTTGCCGAGCGAGGCCTCGGCTTTACTGAAGCTGACCCCGTGCAGTTTCTCCAGGGCAGAGCACGTCGCGTCCAGGTCGGCAGTTACGACTTCGAGGTACTGAACCTGCATGGCCTTCTCCTTCTTGGATGCTTTCGCCTCGGGTGCAGGTGGATCCTGCATGCCCAGGGCGCTGGCGGAGTAGGCCCACAGGACAAGCGCCGGCACGAGTAGCGCCAGGACAGAAGGGAACTTCATAGCAGTCATCACTTTGGTTTCTCCTCGGAGATATGGATCAGGTTCACGCACGTGTCGTCGATCACGGGCGAGCGCATTTCGCGGTCTGCCGCTCGACCATTGCTTTCTTCGTCGCGGTTGTCGGACACCGAGGTCATCCTGCGGGCCTCCCCGCGCGACCTTCATTCGTGAGCGGGCACTCGAGTCCGCCCTCGGTGACCAATGAGTAGAGGACGGCGAGCCGCAGCACCCGCTCGTGCATCGCCTGTGGCCGGTCCAATCCCATCCGCTCGAGGAAAGGCCGTGCTCGTTCCAGCGGATGCAGGATGCCTGCGACCTGGCGTGGAGTCGGCAGCCGGGGACGCCTGGCGGCGACGCGCTCCTTGGTCGCCTTCAGGCACCTGGCGAGTACCACCTCGCGGTCGTCGAGATCGGTGCCGAACGGAAACCGGGGCAGCAGTCCAGCGCGCCGCCGAGGGTCGACGATTGCGTGCAGCCTGTCGGGCCGGTTGTTGCGAAAGGGCTCGGGCACTGTCCAGCTCAGGGGGAGCTTTCCGGCGGCGCGCGCCCGTGCAGTCAGCTCGGCCTGGAATCGTGCATCGGCGATCGAGATCATTGCGGCACAGCACTCCGCGTCGGTCTTGCCGCGCAGGTCGGCGATGCCGAACTCGGTCACGACGAGGTCGCGTAGGTGCCTCGGTATGGTTGCGTGTCCGTAGCTGAAGACGATGTTCGAGGTCGTGCGGCCGCCTTTCTCGCGCGTGCTCCGCACGAGGATGACGGACCGGCCATCGTCGAGCTGGTGAGCCATCGCGACGAGATCGTACTGGCCGCCCACACCGCTCACGACGCGGCCGTCCTCGAGGCCGTCGGAGACAACCGCGCCGAGCACGGTCACGAGCAACGCGCTGTTGACGAAGCGGCCTTCGCGCCGCTGCAGCCTCCTCAGCTCCTCGTCGCCAGCCAGCCGGTTGACACGCGAGATCCTCGTCATCTCGAACAGCTCGCGCTCCTCCTCGTCGAGGCCGGCGATCGCCTCGTAGAAGCTCCTCGGCCCGAGGAAGAAGGCCGCGTGCGCCACGCGCCCGCCCCGCAGTCGCTCGCCGAGGCCGCACCGCTCCAGCGCCTCGACGGTGCTCCGCTCGCGTAGGTCCGCGGGCACGCGGCGGCCGTCGGGGAGCAGCAGCTCGCCGCTGTCGAGATGCACGTCGCCGCGCAACAGCCCTGTCTCGATCAGCAGGTCGAGGTCGCGTGCTGCGAGCGGGCTCGACACCTCGCCTGCCGCGGCCAGAGCCTCGAGCATGCCGCGGTCAGGCGTCTTTGCGAGGCGGCCCGCGTTCGCCAGCCGCTGCAGGGTTGCCGACGGCCAGGCGCGGCGCTTCAGCACGCCCGCGCGGAACAGGTCGATGTAACCGTCGACCAGCATCTCGGTGGATGCATACAGCCCTGCGGCGAAGGTGTCGGTGCCGCCGATCCGCTCGATCAGCGCGCCGTGCCGCCGTAGCACGCCGACCTCGTCGAGCAGCTCGCGCCAGGCAGCGTTTTCCTGGTGACGAAGCCGGAGCAGGTGGCAGACGCCGTCGGACAGCGAGCCGATGCCGAGCTGGAGCGTGCCCCCGTCACGGATCAGCGCGCCCGTATGCAGCGCGATCATCCAGTCGGTGGTCGTGACCGCTTCATCGGGCAGCCCGAACAGCGGGAAGTCGTGCCCCTGGGCCTCGACCACATGTTCGAAGAACGACTCGGGGACCTCGGCATCGCCACGCATGAAGGGCAGCCTCGCATTGACGTCGGCGATCGCCGCGCAGTGCCCCGCACGGTCGCGCATCGCTGGGACGGCGTCCAGCGCGAGGTCCGGATTCGAGCTCAGGCTGAACGATGCGCCGGCGCTCCCCGCGCGGCGCGCGACCATGTGCGCGTAGAGGTTCATGCCCCGGTCGAGGGCGTCGCGGACCACGTGGGTGTAGTTGCTGCTCACGTGGTCGCGCTGCGCCGCGCCGCTCGAGAGCAGTGCGCCGGGCTGCAAGTAGAACTCGAGGATGCGGACGTTGGCAGGCAGCCGATCTGCGCGCCGTGCCTCGATCCACTCCGGCTCCGGGTACCCCCCGAAGACGCGCTCGACGATGGGCGCGAGCAGGCGCCGCTGGAGCTCACCCTCGGGGCGCGGTCGTGACAGCGTCAGCGCAGTCACGATCGTCAGGTCGATGCCGTGATCGGCGACGGCGCGGCGCCAGATCTCGTTCAGGGTCAGCACCGGCTTGCCGAGCCCGAGCGGTGTTCCCAGCACGATCACCGGGCCAATGTCCTCGAGCACGGCGTCGACGCATCCCCGCACACTGTCCCACCGCCGCGGTGCTCGCGGTCGCCGCGCGAGGATTCCTTCGAACGGTGTCACAAGCGGAGAGCGTACGCCCTGACACCGGAGGAAGTCGACCTCCCGCGCGAGAGCAACGCTCCTGCGTCATTGTGTCCCACGATCCGTGTCTTCTGCGTGCGATCGGAGTTCCCGGTTCTTCTCGCGGTCTTCGTGCAGAAGAGCGCGAGGGTCTTGCGCGATCGCCCGCGGCAGATGAATCGTCTCGGTCTGGGTCGTGCGCTCGCCGCGATCGTGCTGATCCCGCGCCGAAACGCGCCTACAAGAGCGGTTTCCCGTGGGCGCGGATCTCCGCCGCGACCAGGCCGGACAGCTCCTTGGCCCGCGCGAGCTGGTCGTTGTTCGTCCCTGACGTGCCCGAAATCGTGATCCCGACCACGGCGATCGTGCGGCCGGACGGGTCCTGCACGGGCACCGTGTAGTCGAGGTTCCGGCCTTCCTGCAGGGTGATCGCTTCGCCCGTCTTCATCGAGCGCAGGTCCTCCGGATCCGAGGGCTCGCCGATCCGGCCAGCGACAGTGCTGGCAACGATCCGGCTGCTCGACTCGCCCGCTGGCACGGCGTGGATCGAGAGGCGCGCGATCTCGGGGTATCGGGCGGCGAAACGGTCGACGATGCTCTGCCCGGCGGAAGAAGAGGCCGCGGGGGCCGAGGACTCGGGCGTGGCGCACGAAGCGAATGCGAGGAGCAGCGAGGCGAAAAGGATTCTCATGACAGACTCCTGAGAAACTCGGACGGTGGGGTCGACGCGGCGCGCAATAACGCGCGGACGCCGGTTGCATGTAGTACAGGACGGCGGAGCGTGCATCGTCAACCTCCATCCTCGCCGCTCCAGGGCCCAGCGTGCCCATGACACGCACGCACCGCGAAGCCAGTAACGCGACGCGCGCCCTCGACTCGATCGAGTTCAGCACGGCCCGACATCGGCCACACGGCGGTCCAGCTCGACTGGGCGCTCAGGGGTGGGGCGTGATGGCGATGATCGTGATGTCGCCCTTCTCCGGTCCGTAGCACCAGAAGAGGCGGTAGGCGCCCGGAGTGCGATTCTGGACGTAGGCCTCGAAGACCTTCTGATCCTCGTCGTACGGATGCTCGATCGAGTGGTACTCGTGCGTGTGCAGCCCAGGGTGCCGCGGATTCTCCAGCAACAGGCGTACGCACTTCTCCACTTGCTTGAACAGGCCCGCGGCCTTCGACGCTTTCGCCTTCTGCCCCTTCGCGCGCTTCCCGGCCGAGGCCGACGCAGCAGTCTGGAGCCTCTCGAACTGCGTGGTGGCTTCTTCCGTCCAGCGCGGCCTGAAGGGCATGTTCAGTCATCCCCGAGTCTCTTGGCGAGCTTGGCCGCCTTGGCGAGATCCGGGCCATCCGAAAGTTTCCGCGACCTTGCCTGCTGCAGTCCGCGACGAACCGTGGCGAGGGCAGTCGGGTTCTCGTAGAGCCATGCTTCACCTTCCGGGATGACGCGAGCCAGATGGAGCACGATTTCGTTCCCGCGTTCCTCCACGATCACGGTCCGGTTGGCGAAGGCCTCGCCGAGGGTAAGGCGACCCTTGGAGTCGGTGTTCTTAGTCTGGGTAGCTCGCTTGGCCATGCCCGAAGTATCGGCCATAGCACCATTGTGGGCCAGTGGGAATATGGGAAAACCCCCTCGGCAGGGTCGATGCCCTCCGTCTTGCCTCTCAGCCCCCTGCGATCGTCATGGCCGCGGCGGCTCAGCCCTGTCGTTTCACCATCTCGTTGATCCAGATGGGGGCGAAGGGTGAGGTGCAGCCTTTGGAGACGGGGTAGTCGCGGTAGATCCCCAGTGTCTCGCCGATGGCGAGGGCGCGTTTGCGGTGGGTGGGGAACTGGATGCCGATCTGGGCGAGGCAGCTGTTCATCGTCCACTGGGCTTCCGGGGGTGCTGCTCCCATCTCGGCCTCGACGCGATCCAGGAGTCCGGGGAGGTCGAGTCCGTCGGGATTCTTCACGACGCGCTCGGCGGTGAGATTCCAGCCGGCGCGCCCGGCCATGGGGTCCTTGGCCTTCATCCACTTCTCGCGCAGGGCTTCCTTGTCGGGGTGGTTCTTGACGACGTAGGCATTGAGCCAGTCGGCGAGCCACGGGAACGTGGCCGAGCGGACCATCCGGTCGAGCTCCTTCGAGGACAGTCGCTTCGGGGTGATCAAAAGGATTGCCAGGAGCCTGGCGTCCACGTTCTCGGTCTCCCAGAGGGCCAGTCCCAGCTCATGGTCGGCCTTGATCTTTGCCGCTAGCTTCCGGACGTCGCCGAGCTGGACACCGAACTGGTTGTCGCCCGCTCCGTTCTTGGTGTTTCGCGCGCGGACCTTCGCGTTGCCGAGCGCCTCCAGCTGCGCGAGAGCCTCTTTGAGTTTCATGTCGAGCATGTTGCCGGCTCCCGGCCGAATTGCCCAGCCGTGAAGTCGTCGACCGGCATCCGCCTACCTCCTGCGCCGGATTGGCATCGGCACTCTTGTGATGCTCCGCGATGCAGGCCGACAGTGCGGTGATGAGGGGCGGAGCGAGCCGGCTCGCACCTGCCAGCCACTCGGCAACTGGACTGGAGGACGGGGAAGCTCAGCTCTATAGGCTGCTGGTTCTGCGGACTGACCCTCCCCCGATTCAGTGGACACGGGATTAGGTAACGAAGCGAAGTAGACGGAGAGAGATCAGCGGGCGTCAAGGGGAAGGGATCACCCTTCCCCAGCAGGGGAGCCGCGCGAAGCCAGCCACCGCCAGAGGCGGGAGGTTGTCGCATGCAGCTCGAGGCGGTGCTGACGGTCTCGGCGATTTAGCTGGGTGTCCTGGGCCTGGGGTTCATGCTCGCTCCGCGGGAGATCGGCGTCGGTGCGGTGCCAGCGGATGCTTCCCCCGCGCTGATCGCCTATCTGCGGATCTTCGCCGGTCCCGGTCTGGGGATCGCGGTCCTGAACTGGCTGGCTCGGAGTGCGGAGCCCTCTGCAACGCGCAACGCCGTCGTCTTCGCGAACATCGTCGGATTCGGTTGCGTGGCTTGCACGGACGTGTGGGGGGGTCTTCAGCGGTGATGCACGCCAGGTGGCGAAGCTGTTCCTTGTGATCCACCTGCTCATGACCGTGGCCTTCGTCTTTGCGGGGCGCGCCGGCCTGCGAGCTCGACGGAATTAGGGCATTCGATCCGGCAAGCTGGCGAGGTCCTCCCTTAGCGCCGAGATCGACTCCTACCGAATCCCCAGGGCATTCCGCGCGTGGGAAGCTCTGGGGACATCTCGCACTTCTCATGGCACGAAGCTCAGTGAGATGGCATTGGAAACGTTGGACCCGCTTCCGCAAGGCCCCATCGGATCCCGGTACCATGCCTGGAAGTTCCAGGTCGAGCCCGCGCGGATCCATCCGGAAGGGTGGAAGCGGTCCTGCGAGGTGGCGATCAGGTCCGGTCCGTAGCTGAAGCTGCCGGTGGCGCCGGAGTTCGACAGTGGGTAGCGGAAGAGGTGGCCATTCACGCACCGCACGCCATCTCCGAAGGGCATGCCCGAAGTCGTGCCGGCACCCATGAAGAGCAGGCCGAACTTCTGGGTAGGTAGGTGCGCGACGGAGAGCACGCAATCGTCGTACGCGACCGATTTCGTGCCGCTCGCGCGCAAGGTTGCGCCAGAGCCGCTCGAGTTCTCGCACCCAGCTCGGTCTCCTGCCGCCGACTCGTTGCCGCACGGGCAGGGCACGCTCGCACCATCTCCCGCACAGAAAACCGTCCCCGGGGGTTCGTGGTAGACGGTCAGCTTGGCGATCCCGCGACTCGCGCAGCTGATCCACAGCTCGTAGCCACCCGTGATCTCGCGCACCTCCATGTCGGTGATTCCCGCATGGGGGAGTCCGCCCCATTGCGGTTCGCCATTCGGCGGGGCGGGGTACACACCGACGTTGATGCCGTCGTACCAGCAGAGCCCGCGCTCGGCCGTGAGGAAGTCGCTGTCGTATTGCATCCAGACCCGTCCGTCGGGCGTAACGGCGAGTGGCTGGACGAATTGCCCGGGCAGCGGCCAACCATGATCGTAGCGCAGCATCTGGTAGGAACCGTCGTTCGAATCGATGTGAATCAATGCTCCGCCGCTGCCGCCTGCTCCGAGATTCACGCTGGCGCCGATCCAGGCGGTACCGCCCGGAGCGGAGGCGAGGCCCGAGAAGGTGTCGCTCTGGGGGTTCAGTTCGGGGAAGTCGTGGATTCCGCGCGAGAAGCTGTAGCTTCCGTCCGTCCGCTTGATCTCGTGTCCGGTGGCAGCCCAAACGGTGCCCGCGCGCAGGGGGTCCCGTTGGATCTTGCTACCCCATGCGGTCAAGCCGACCTCGGTCCAGCTCGTCCCGTCGTAGTACTTCAGGCTGTAGTACTCGCCCAGCGCCCAGAGCCGACCGAGCGAGTCTTCGCACAAGCGTTGCGCTCCCCCGTTGGCGAGCAGGGGCTGGAAGTCCGAGCCGGTCCACTCGTGGATGCCGTAGAGCCAGTTGAGCGGCGAGACGGCCATACGTCCGTTCGAGGGTCGGTAACACAACGCATGACAATTGTCGTTGAGGAAGCTCCAGTCGAAGCCCAGACCATAGGTTGCCGAGTTCCAGCCTTGCCAGCGCTGGCCATCGAAACGCATCATTCCGCCGACTCCCGTCCCCGCGTTGCCGCCGGCATAGAGATCGCCCGTGACCTCGTCGAGAGCGAGGTCATCGTTCCAGAAGCCGTACTGGCTCGTGTTCGTCACGCGATAGCGTTGCCACGCGCCGGTGAGAGCATCGCGTTTCGCCGCTCCACCGACTCCGCTGACCCACACAGAGCCAGCACTGTCGATGTTGGCCGCGTAGCTGAAGGCTCCATCGCGCCATACCCCGAGGTCGTTCCAGGCAGTCCCGTCGAAGCGCCAGGTGCGGCTGTTGCCGTCCACCAGGAGCGCCTGCTGGTTGCCGAAAGCGCGGAAGACCCAGATGTCGAAGGTCACGGCCGGGTAGGGTTCGAGTGGCGTGACCCATGTACCGTCGACACGACGGTAGTCGAGGCTGTGGTACTGGCCCGGGCTCGTCACGCGCAACGCCCAGAAGTTGCCGCTCGCGTCCGTGCACGTCTTGCCCGGCAGGGCAACGACTTCTCCCGGAGCCCCGGTCATCGGCAACTGTGTCCACGTCTGCGTCGAGCTGTCGAAGCGCTGCACGTATCCGTTGGCACTTTCACCGTTCCAGACGTAGTAGCTGCCGTCGGACTTGGGTTGCGCCGAGAGGTGGTCGCCCACTGCAGGCCAGCCAGTCCAGGCCTGGGTCGAGGGCTCGTATCGTGCGATTCCGCCGCCACCCCAGAACACGCTGCGCGCGGCGAACCACAAGGTGCCGTCCGGGGCGAGCTCGGCGTCCTCGGTCCATCCGCCAGGAAGCGCGGAGTTGCTCGCGTCGTACTTGACCAGAGTAGCTGCTCCGACGGTCGGATCGAACCGCAGAGCTCCCCGGCCAGTCGCCATCCAGAGCCAGCCTTGCGCATCGGCGACGATGTCGCTGACACGGCTCGTGCCGGTGTCCTCGGGATGCCCGATGATCGGATGATCGACGTTCGAGATGTTGATCCAACGATCTTCGCTCTGCACGCATTTCGCGACGCCGCCTTCTTCGAAGCCCGGGTCGTAGCCGCCGATCCAGGGATCGTCGTCCGTGCCGATCCAGATGGCCTCGCAGTAGTCACCCTGGATGCCCGTATTGCTCGGGCGATAGTAGTGCCAGGTCTCGCCCTGGGCGGAGGCCGCCGCATGCAGGCTGATGAACCCAAGGGTGAGTCTCAACCAGGGTTGGATCGTCAACATGGGAATTCCTTTCTCGTCGGTCTTGGTGTCCCAGGCAGGATGCGAACGGCACGCTGATCGGAAGCACCCGCCCTGCTCAGCGAACGCTCTCCGGAAGCTATGGGATCCGACCAAGCCGCTGAATACGACAAGCGGCCCGGCAGCCGAGGAGAGAGTGCGTAGGTCTCCGCTCGCGCCTGCGACCTAGCGGCGGAAGGGCGAGCCGCACCAATTGATGGTCACAGCAATGATGCGGGGGCAAAGGAACTCGCGTGTGCAGCTTGACTCGATGATGTCCTGCACATCATGGGCAGAACGTCACACGTAGGCCGTCCGAGAGGTTGAACAGGCTTCCGCCGCCCGCCGGGTCCCGGTACCAGAACTGGAAGTTCCACACCGAGCCCGATTCGATCGCTCCGGGACCACCACTCGCCGGCGGGAGATCGAAGCGCAGCTGTTGCGTTGCGTGGCCCGCACCGTCGGTGTGGATCACGCCCAACCGGAAGAGGCCGATTCCTGCGCCGGCGATGCACAGGAATCCGTTGCCGAACGGGGACTGGCTTGCCTGGGGGCCGTAGAAAAAGAGGCTCGCGACGCCGGGAGGACAGCCTGCAGCGTTCAGGAAGAACGCGTTCTCGGAGACGTGGGTTGACCCGGACGAGCCCATCGTGGCGCCCGAACCAGCCGAATTGGGAGCACCCACGCAGTAGTTCTGCGGGGCAGGGCACTCCGTCACGCGGTAGGCGAGACGCAGTGCCTGGTGATCCTCTCCGCGCCAGGCCGAGGCGGCGAGGAGGGCGCGGCCGCCCGTCCCGCTCACCGTGGGGTGGATCTCCGGAGCGTTGGAATCGGCAATCGTGATGCCGCTGGGATCCAGGACCGTGCCATCGCTCTGCACACGAGTCGCGAAGACGTCGGTCCGTTCGTCGAAGAAGTAGGGAATGGCTCGCGCGTCTTCCCATCCAGCCCAGAAGCGCGTTCCGTCCCAAGCGAGCGCCGGGCGCCCTTGATCGTGAGGCGCAGTGCTGAGCTGGAGGTGGCCGGTGTCGAGCATCGTGCCGCTGGCGAGGATGCGCCGAGCGTAGATGTTCCAATCCGCGTTGCTGATGCGAGAGTCCCGCCAGGCGAGCAGCGCCATCTCCGGCCCTCCCGCGAGCGCCGGTTCGAAGTGATAGGCCGAGAACCCGCTAGCCGCGACGAACTCGCTGGACAGCTGGCCACCTGCCGTGAGGAATGCCGCGTTGACGGTGCAGGGGACCTCGTCATGGGTCGCGTGGCTCTCCCAGGCGACGAGCCAGCGCGAACCCACCACGGCGACGCAGGGACGGATCGCGTAGATCTGACCTACCTGAATCGGGGCGGAGTCGAGCAGTGCGCCATCCGAGGCCCGTACGCGACGAGCGAAGGTGTGACGGAACTCGAAGTATACGGGTGCATCCGTGCCGACGACGAGGAATGACTCTGCGTCCTGCGCTCCGGCGACGTCTGCCTCCCGGCCGGGCATGACTGCGAAGGGTAGGGGATCCATGAACGATCCATCGGGCAGGAGCCGGCGGCCCTGAATCGTGTCGCTCCCGTCGGACCACACGACGAGACTGATCCCACCGGTCGAAGCGATGCTCGGACGGCCGATCGAGCCCGAGGGACCTTCGGCGACTAGCACGGGCTCGTCGAAGAGCGGGGCGCCGTTCCCATCGACCTTGTGAACCATGACGCGTGACGTCCCCGACACGTCGGAGCGGAACGCGAGCACGGTGCCCGTGGAGTCCACCACTGATCTCGCCAACGTCTGTCGAGGTGAGCCGACCGAGACACAGCTCGACGGTTCGGAGGCAGCGTGTCGATCGACTCGCGCACCGTAAACGTCGTCAGGTGAGGCTCCACCCGTGCGCGAATCCGTCCAGACGAGCTGCACCCCGTCGCCGGATACTGCCGCAAGGGCGCACTCGCGAATCGTGCTGGCCGGCGCGTTCTCGACCTCGACTCCGCCTGGATCCAGCACAACGCCTGCTTCCGAGACCCGCGCGACCCAGGCGCCGAGCGAGCTCCATGCCGCGAACCACTGTCTGCCGTCCCACGCCGCCCGGGGTGCAGGTCCATACGCTGCTCCGTCGGCAATCTGGAAGCCTCCTGGGTCGAGGAGCGTCCCAGTGTGCGAGATGCGCGCTCCTCCGACCCAGCTGGTCGCGTACCCGTCCCTCTCGACCACGACGAAGAAGCCGTCGCCATTGGAGGCGAGGCTGGGCGCCACGCCGTCCATGACCGTGAACGTGCTACCGAGTGCCTGGAGATCGAGGTTGTAGCGCCTCGCCTTCACCACGGAGAACTCCTCCCAGAGCAGCAGGTACTCGTCCGCGGCGAACGCGACGTCGATCCAGAAGCGCAGAAAGTACGTCTCCTGCAGAAGGAGCCTGCCGACGGAATCGAGCACGACGCCGTCGTCGGAAATGCGAATCCCACGAGTCGCGGCGTCGCCGGCCGACGTGCCTTGGTACACGACGAGCCACCCGGAAGCATTTCCGCTCAGCGAGTACATCAGCCCCGAGCTCACCGTCTGGACCACGGGAATCGGCGTGAGGTCGAGATCGACTCCCGTAGTGGAGATCCGCTTGGCCTGAATGCCGCTCGAGTAGTAGTACTGCGTGGCGAGCTGGGACTCCCAGGAGACCAGCCAATGGCTCCCGTTCCAGGCAGCCCGCGGCGAGCTCTGCTCGGCAGCATCCTGGCACACGAGGATCGGCGCGGAATCCAGCAGCGCTCCGCTCGAGTCCAGACGCGCAGCGAAGATGTCGAGGCCACTGTTCGAGCCCCGATCGTCTTGCCATACGACGAGGGTCTGATCCTCGCCCACGGATACGATCGGCCGAGTCTGGTTGCCGGCGGCCGGACCGATGGCGTCGTCGCCGGGAAGGAATGCCAGTCCCGAGATGTCCTGCGCGGCGGCAAGGCCGGAAAGGGCGAAGCCGAGCATCAGGGGCGTCGTGGTCGAATGGAAGGAGCTGCGGGTCATGTCAGGATCCCCATCACCGAGGTGTTTGCAGGTCTGCAGGCAGCGTTTCCTGCGTGACCCCAACTCTATGGAGGCTCTCGCGGTGCGGGCATTCGCCATGTGACGTAGATCGCATCGGTACTTGACCGTAGGCGCAGGGGCCTCGAGCGACTCTCGCCGGCGGGCTGGAGTGTCCAGGAGAGCCTTTCTACGCAATAGTTCCACCCCGTCTACCCTGAAGTCCTGATGAGTGAGTCCGGCGGGCTCCGTTACTCTGCTCTCAGGAGGTCAAACGATGAAACTTGCAGCGCTCCAATTCGCACTGGTGGCCACCGTCGCGTCGACAGTGGCTTGGCCCGTGATCGTTCTCCCGGCACGCGGGAAGCACACGGCTTGGGCCGTGACGAGCGGCGTGCCGCCCATCCGCGCGGGGCGCGACGGGTTCATGGAACTCGGCGCGGAGGTTTCCGGCGGCCCGGACTGGATGGCCGAGGGCGACTTCGCCGGCGTCACGTTCGGCAATTCCGTGGCATCCGCGGGCGATGTGAATGGCGATGGATACGACGACGTGATCGTCGGCGCTCCGCGTTCCTCCGCGCTCGGATACGCCACGGGCCGCGTCTACACCTACGAAGGATCGGCGCTCGGCCTCCCTGCAACGGCCAACTGGATCGTCGACGGCTATCACTCCGGAGGTTTCTTCGGCGGCACGGTAGCAAGTGCAGGTGACGTCAACGGCGACGGGTACGACGACGTGGTCGTCGGGGCCGCGTATTACCCCATCGGCTGCGACTCGTGCGAGGAAGGTCGCGCATACTTGTTCCTCGGATCAGCTTCAGGGCTCGAGACCGTCCCCGCGTGGATCGCGAGCGGCACCCTGGATCTGGAGCGCTTCGCAAAGTCGATCGCGGGGGCCGGCGACGTCGACGGTGACGGATACGACGACGTCATCGTCGCCGGGGGTTACTCTGCGTTCGGAGACCCGGACTACGCGGTCGTCTATCGCGGCGGCCCGTCCGGGCTCTCCCCCACACCCGCCTGGCGGTACGAGGAGTACAGCCTGGCCGCGGTCGCCTCCGCGGGCGACGTGAACGGCGATGGATACGACGACGTGATCGTCGGTGTGCCAGAGTGGTACAGCCACGAATATGCGGAGGGAGCGGCCCTCGTCTTCACGGGCTCGTCCGCTGGACTCTCGCCCAAGCCTGCGTGGCAATACGAGAGCAACAACCTCGGTGCACGCGCCGGGAGTGCCATCGCCAGCGCCGGCGACGTGAACGGCGACGGTTACGACGACGTGATCGTAGGCGCACCGTACTACTTTGCCGACCAGAACGACGAAGGGCGCGCGTTAATGTTCCTCGGCTCGGCTGGCGGGCTCTCGCACGCGCCCGACTGGTTCGCCGAAGGCAACCAGGAGTTTTCGACGTTTGGCGCAGCGGTCGCCTCCGCCCGTGACATCGACGCCGATGGATACGACGACGTCGTGATCGGCGCGACCGATTATGACGGCACGGAGGAGGGCGCGGGCAAGGCCTTCGTGTACCTCGGCTCGTCCGGAGGCTTGGCCGACTCCCCGGTCTGGACGGCCGAGGGCACGCAGCGGCTCGAGTACCTGGGCACCTCCGTCGCGTCCGCGGGAGACGTAGACGCGGACGGCAAGAGCGACGTCCTCGTGGGAGCCCCCCTCTACACAGACGGCGAGTACCTGGAAGGTGCGGCCTTCCTGTATTCCAGCATCACATGCGATGCGATTGGCGCGCCGTATTGCGAGGCCACGCCAAATTCCACCGGTCAGCGCGCCGAGATCACGGCCTGGTGCTCCTCGAGCGTGTCCGATGCCTCGCTCAAGCTCGATGCGCAGCCCGTGCCGAGCCAGTTCGGCGTATTCTTCCACGCAAGGAGCCAGACTCAGGTTCCTTTTGGAAACGGATACCTCTGCGTGACCGACGACCTCCAGCGAGGCGCTGTGGTCCACGCATCGGGCCAGTTCGTTTCCTACCTCTACGACAACTCCGACGCCGAGCACAGCCTGGATGCGTACGTCGGTACGACGCGCAACTTCCAGTACCGGTTCCGCGACCCGGCGGCAGGTGGAGCGTTCTTCAACATGTCAAACGGGGTGTCGGTTGCGATCCTGCCGTAGTTCGTCCGGGAATCGAGTTTCGGTGAAGGGGGCTGTTCGATGCAGCCTCCTTTCTCATTGATTCCAAGAAGAGCGGTTGTGACTCCTTGGACGCGATCGTCCGCGAGGCTTCTACCACTTTGCATTCGGAGTCGGTTGCGGAACAGCACACTGGCACGTCAGCCAAGTGGCGCCTCGGGACTACGCACTAGAGAGCATGGTGGCGAGAGGCTGCTCCACGAAAATGAGACGAACAGTGCCCAAGGAGGATCTCATGTCTCGATTTCATTGGTCCGTCGTCGGTTTTCTCGTCGTCGCCCTGGCGTCCGCCGCGTACCCGCAGACTGCTGTTCTCCCCGGGAGACGTTCGACTAGCAGTGGCGCCTCTCGTGCTTCTTTAGCTCCTGCATCTTCTACCTGGCAGACCCGCATCGGAGAGGACCTGCGACAGCAGGAGTACCACTTCCAGCAAGTACCCGGCGAGGAGGGCGTCTGGTCTGCGCCGAACCGCTCACACGAGCTAAGGTGCCGTGTCTCATGCGAAGGGCTCACGATCTTCCCGCGTCGCACGAGCGCAGATGGACGGGGCGGCGACTGGAACGTTACGCTGCGAACGCAGGGCATCGGGCGAGCTGGAGGGGCATGCGCGCTCGACCCTCTTTCGATTTCGGTGGAAGGCAATCGCATCGATCTGGATCGCGGTCCCTTGGGTGAATGGTTGGAGAATCGCGAGAGGGGCATCGAGCAGAGCTGGCTGATCGCGGTGCGGCCCGATGACGACGGGCCGCTCTTGATGGATGTCGAGATCAGTGGCCTCACTCCCTGCATCGACAAAGACGGACGGTCGGCCGTTCTGACGGACGCGGAAGGGACGGTTCGGCTCCTGTATCGCGATCTCCACGTGTTCGACGCTTGCGGACGGGCTCTCGATGCCCGCATGCAACCTATCTCAGGGGGAATATGCATTCGCATCGAGGACGAGGGCGCCAGCTATCCCGTGACCGTCGATCCCTGGCTCGGCGGCCCAGACTGGACAGCGGAGGGCGACCAGGGAGATGCACTTTTCGGCTGGAGCGTCTCCGGAGCAGGTGACGTGAACGGGGACGGCTTCGATGACGTGATCGTCGGGGCACGCTGGTTCGACAACGGCCAAGTGGACGAGGGCCGCGCGTACCTTTATCTGGGCTCAGCTGGTGGCCCCGCGCTAGCCGCAGACTGGACGGCGGAGAGCAACCAGGCCGGCGCCGAATTCGGCATCGACGTCTCCAGAGCAGGTGACGTGAACGGGGATGGCTTCGACGACGTGCTGGTCGGGGCGAGCGGGTTCGACAACGGCCAGGTAGACGAGGGTCGCGCGTACCTCTATCTGGGTTCGGCGAGCGGCCCTTTGCTCGTCCCGAACTGGACCGCGGAAAGCGATCAGGACGACGCCAGTTTCGGCAACAGTGTTTCGGCGGCGGGCGATGTGAATGGAGACGGATTCGACGACATGATCATCGGAGCGTGGGAGTTCGACAACGGTCAGGTCGGCGAGGGCCGAGCGTACATATTCCTAGGTTCGGCGAGCGGCCCTTCGCTCAACCCGGACTGGACGGCAGAAAGCAACCAAAGTGGCGCTTATCTTGGCGGGAGTGTTGCCGGAGCAGGCGATGTGGACGCGGATGGCTTCGACGACGTCATCGTGGGCGCCTGGGGTTTCAACCAAGCCCAGTATGATGAGGGCCGCGCGTTCCTCTATCTGGGCTCGGTGCATGGCCCCTCGCTCGCCCCGGACTGGACGGCGGAGAGTGACCAGGTCGAGGCGTACTTCGGGTACAGCGTCTCCGGAGCGGGGGATGTGAACAGAGATGGCTTCGACGACGTGATCGTCGGCGCCTACCTCTTCAATCATGGCGAGCACGACGAGGGCAGGGCATTCCTCTATCTGGGTTCGGCGGGTGGCCTCTCTCTCGCCCCGGATTGGACGGCCGAGAGTGATCAGATCCGCGCCTACTTCGGCGTCAGCGTCTCCGGAGCCGGAGATGTGGACGGGGACGGCTTTGACGACGTGATCGTCGGTGCTAACGGTTTCGACAATGGTGAACATGACGAGGGCGGGGCGTTCCTCTATCGGGGCTCGGCAGGCGGCCTCTCGCCGGCACCGGATTGGACTGCAGAGAGCGACCAGTTCAACGCCTTTTTCGCCTTGAGCGTTGCCGGAGCCGGCGACGTGAACGGGGACGGCCTTGGAGACATGATTGTCGGCGCCCCCGATTTCGACAACGACCAAACTGACGAGGGTCGCACGTTCCTGTACCTGCCCTGTGGGCCCATCGGGACCGGGTACTGCAGCAGCACTGCTAACTCCACTGGGGCTCCGGCGGCCCTCTCGGCCTGGTGCCCGTCGAGCTCGGCGGTGGGGAGCCTGACGCTCGATGCCGCGCCGGTACCCGATCAGTTCGGCATTTTCTTCCACGGCAGGACGCAGACACAAACCCCGTTCGGTAATGGATACCTTTGTGTGATGGATGATCTCGCGCGCGGAACGCCCATCCACGCCGGGGACCATGTTGCGTCCTATCGATACGACAATTCCGATACCGCGCACAGTCTCGCCGCATACGTCGGCACGACGCGCAACTTCCAGTACTGGTTCCGCGATCCCGTCGCGGGCGGGGCGTTCTTCAACACTTCGAACGGAGTCTCGATCGTAGTATCGCCATGACAATCCGGTGCATCGCCAAGCCCGGACTGCGAGCAGTCGGATCGCGAATGCCCCTAGGCCCCACGAGGGCGATCGAGGAGGAAGCGGAACCCATTCCTGCTTCCTCTTCGTTCTCCATACCTGGTGAGCCGGACTTGTTGTCGTGACGAGAACGCAACCGGGAAGAGTCGTCTCCGACGTCCCGATCTCTTCGGGTGACGCACCCGAGGGGCGTGTCCCGATCCACCGGTTCGAAGCACCAGGCAGAAGATCGTTTGTGACCGATGTAGGGTCAGACACCAAGCTCGATACGTGATCTTCGAAGCCATCGTCGCGGCCGGCGATCTCTCGCGCATGCACGAGATCGCTCGAGTGCTCGTCCGCCACTGCTTCGGCGACCTCGTTCGCCGTACCGGAATCGCACGATTGCTCGAGCGCGCAGGCGAGGCCTTCCACTGGGAGACCATGGCACCGTCGGGACGATCACTGCGCCTGAGCGCCTGCGGCGCGCATTTGAGGAACTTGGGCCGACGTTCGTGAAGGTCGGGCAGGTGCTCGCCAGTCGGTCAGACCTTCTCCCGCTCGATTGGACGACGGCGCTGCGTGAGCTGCACGAAGGCGTCGCGGCCTCTGCGCCTGCTGTTGCGCCTCGCCGAGCTCAGCGAGCGCGAGAGCGCGGAGCTTGAGCGCTTCCAGCCTCGACGAGTTGCCAAGGAGTTCCAGCGATCGATGCGCGCGGAGCTCGATCTCGCCATAGAAGCCTCGACCCGACCTTCGATGTCGCCGGCTTCGTCGATCCGGCCGCGCAGGAGCTCATGCGCGGCCTGGCCTCACCGCGGCGCATCCTGCGCTCGAACCTGCGGGACATGCGCGCACTCCTGCTCGCGCTACCGGGAGACGTGCGCGCGCTGTTCGCACGAGTGCGCCACTGGGGCTGGCGGATCGAGCTCGACCTCGAGCGCCTCGACGCTTTCGACCATCAGATCGAGCGCAACACCAATCGCATGACGGTTGGCTTGACTACCGCGGCGCTGATCGTGGGGACCTCCATCATGATGACCGTCGATCACGGTCCGCGCATCCTCGGTCTCCCCTCCCTCGGATTGATCGGATTCCTGAGCTCCGGCCTCCTCGGCGCGTTCTTGCTCTGGTCGATACTGCGGAGCAGCCGTCGCTGAGGCTCTGCGGGCGTAGGAGTAACGAAGGCGCACCAGCATGAAGTGAGCGAGGCATCCGGCGTGCAGACCTATCCCACGACGTACGTCACTGGCGCCGACGGCAAGATCGCCGGGCGGGGCTCGTCTTCGATGAGGCGGCGATCAAGCCGGCGCTCGACAAGGTCGCGCTGAGAACGTGACCGGAGACGCGGTGTCTCGGGGCTCATCCTGGGCAGGCGGCCCAGCGCGCCGGCCCGGGCAAGGCCGCCCACAGCCCAGGCTGCCAGTGAAACGGCGCACCAGCGACGCAGGCGGGGGGCGAGAGTAACCCGATCGATATTCTGGGTCGGCGACTCAGAGTGTCACGGTGAACTCGATCGCGTCGGTGAGGCCTGAGCCGAACGGGCTTTGCGGATCCCGCGACCAGAACTGACCTTCGAGGACCGCGCCCGGTACCAAGGTCGCATCGTGGCCTGTCGCGTACCAGGCGTCGAAGTCGAAACTGTAACTCCCCGAGCAGTCCAGGACTGGCGGGGGTGAGCCGCCCGAGTTCTGCGCCAGCGTGCGCCGGATCGGCGGGTTGAAACACAGGGTTCCGCCCTGGAACGGGTTGTCGGCGCGGCCCGTCGTTCCGTAGAAGAAGATTCCGGTTTTCCTGTTGAGGACTTGCTGAGCGGTGATCACGAAGGGGCTCGAATCGCTCAGCGAAACCGTTCCGTTCGATCCGATCAGCGGCACGCAGCCCAGGCTGTTGGTCTTGGCCGTGCAGTAGGTGATGGCATGGTCGTCCGCCACCGCCGTACATGCCGAGAACTCGGAGGTCGAGGTGGTCGCCGCATTCGTGGCGGTCGAGGTCACTAACCAGTCACGCTGGACGGGTACGGGCAAAGTCACATCGAAGGCCGCATCACCACTTGAGTTGGTGGTGACCGTCGTAGAGCCCAGATAGTCCTGCCCTTCGCCATATCCGGACTCGTCGCACTGCGGTGTGGCGAAGAAGTCGATCGTGAAGCTAGTGGAAGGAGTGCTGTTCAGAGTTCCGAGGACATGCAGAGCTGTGCCACTGCCAACGGCATGCTGGATCATAGGAAAGTTCTGCAGTCCGTTACCGCCGGTATCGGCGTCCAGGGAGTCATTTGGTGTGACTCCTTCCTGATACGCATTGGTGATCAGGTCGATGCCCAGGTTACCGTTGTCGTGGATCGCGTTGCCCGTGATGTGCACACCGGAGAACGTGTTCGCTACGCTTATTCCCGAGGACAGGTGCCCGGCGATCTCGTTGCCTGCGCCTGGAGTCGATCCGCCGATGACGACGTCTTGAACCGGTCCAAGATAGTAGTTGATCGTCGAGATGCCCGTGACGCTGCCCAGCAACGGCTCGTCGTTGGCGTTCAATCCGATTGTGTTGCCGACGATCGTGACTCCAATTCCCGTTCCGTATACCTGAATCGCATTACCGACAAGCCACCCGGCGTAGTGCGGACCGATGCCGTGCCCGAGAATTCCGGCGATGCGGTTGTTGCGGATCAATGTGTCGTGGTTCTCGCCTTCGAAAAGGACCCCGACCGTCGTGGCGAGGTGGCCTTGGGAGAGTCCGTCCGGCGTTGTTCCGATCCAGTTATTCTCGATGATGGTGCCGATCGAATCGAAGAGCTGAACTGCGAACCCGCCCGGGAATCCCTCGCTGCTCCAAGTGCCAAACCCCTTGATGAAGTTTCGTTCCCCCGGGGTGGCCCCCCCGATGCGATTGCCAGTTGCGGGCGTTCCGCCACCGACCCAGCCAAGCACGCGAACGCGATTCACAGTGTTGCCAACCGCGACATTGTAATCAGCGCGGTCGATCTGGATGAATCCGCCCGTGTTGCCCTGGCCCGGCTTCGCACCACCGATGAGGTTGAACGCAGAGTCGAAGATCTCGACGCCGGATTCCGTATTGGCCTGAATCACGTTTCCGGAGCCGCCGCTGAGGTGAATACTGGAATGATCGAAACCGAACATCCCACCACCCACATTGTCGATGAGGTAGGTCTCTGCCCAGATCACGACCTCTGCGCCACCGTCGGGGTTTGTCTCTCCCGTGAATGCCGTCTGCGTCGTTGCGTCCAGGATTGCCGTCTCGAAGACGCGGAAGCCCAGGAACGGCTTCAGCACCGCGCGCCCGGGATAGAGCCACTGATACTGCCAGTCACTCCGCGGGATGTGGAACGCGATCGTCTGCACACCGGGGGTGTTGTCGGATGCCAAGCCGGCTTCGGGCAGTGAGACTCTGCCATCCGGTCCTGGCAAGTCGGCGACCTGTTGAGAGCCGCCGAAGTCTGTCACGTCGTTTGAAGTATCGACGATGATGGTCTGCGCCCCTGCCGTGCTCGCGGGCATGAGGAGTAGCAGGAACGCCGCAGTAGGTCGGGGGTGTCGGTCGGGTTTCATGTTGAGATTCCTCTTCTTGGGGGTCGGCAGGCCATGTGCGCCTGCACGTGAAAGGACCTGCCGCAGGCTAGAGCTCTTCATTGAGGGTCTTCGAGGGTAGATGATTCGGAGGGGTCCTTGTCTGCGTCCTTGTGCGTAACCTGACGACTCAATGTCCGTAGGCCACGGTCAACGCTGGAGATCGCCTTGCGCAGGGCAATTAGGTCCCGAGCTGGAGTGCGATCGGGGAGACCCGCTCCACGGTGCCTCGACGACACTCACTCACCCAGCCCTTTCGTTGCAGGGTGCGACCTCGCGGACCTCTGCGACTTGGGGGAAGTTCGGAATCGGCACAGGAGTGGCGAACCAGAACGCGGCGCACGAGATCGAGTCGGAGCTCGATTGACCGCGGGAACGCGCTGGAGCTACCAGGGCAACTCACACGATCGATTCGCACCTGGTGGACCCACTGTGATGCGACTCAGGTCCACTCCAGCATGGAGTGGCCCGGGTCGGTGGCCTTTCGCCGACGCGGTCTTGAGGTGCGAGAAAGAGAGCCTCGACAGGCCTCCCAGCTTACTCTTAAGGAATTCCGGCGAGACTCAAGACATAGGGGCCCGTGAGACTGATGAACGCGCAACCGGCAACCATCAGGAGGATGCCCGGCACGAACAGGTCGGCCTGCGTCAGTCCGCCCTTGCCATAGACCATGGCATTGGGAGGCGTGCTGATGGCGAAGGGGATTCCGAGCGATGCCGCCAATGCGATCAGAATGGCGGTCGAGGGCGCAGGATCGATGCTCGCAGCAAGTGGAATCAGCATTGTCACCGTTGCCGTATTGCTCATCAGCGCCGACAGGAGGGCGCTTACGAAGCAGAGCACCAAGAGCCGTCCGAGGGGGGATACCTCCGCCCACGGGACCGAGCTCGCCGCGACATGGACCAGCCCGGATTCCTCGAGGAGCTTGCCAAGCGCGATTCCCCCGGCGATGAGTCCGAGCGTGGACCAATCGATGCGGGCGAGGTCACTTCGATCGAGCAACCCCGAGCCGAAGAGCGCGATCACTGCGAGCAGCGCCACGGCCGCGGACGGCGCGCCGTGCAGCGGTTCCGAGAGCCATGCGGCGACCGTGAAGAAGAACACACCCATGACGCCCCACGCGCCAGGTGTCAGGGGTTGCCACGGTTCCTTCTCCAGTTCGACGGTGCCGCGGACCCTGAAGCGCACGACGACGAGGCCGAGCCCAACCGTGACCAAGCCCAGCATGAGAGGGGTGGCAAACGTCATCCAAGAATGGAATGTCACCGTGCTGTGGGATGCCGCGGCGGCGATGGCGATGGCATTCGGGCCGGAACCGATCGGCGTGGCCATTCCCCCGAAGTTGGCCGAAATCGCGATCGTCATCAGCAGCGCGCGGCGAAACGGGTCGCTCGGGGCCAGCCTCGAGAGGAATGGCTGTAGGGACGACAACATCATCGCCGCCGCAGCTATGTTCGACATCCACATCGACATCACGGCCGTGACCGCGGCGGTCAGGGCGAGCAACACTTGACGGCGCCCTCGCGAGAGGCTTATGGCGAGGCCAGCGAGTCGTGCGTCAATGCCGTGGCGGCCGGCGGCGACGCTCAGGGAGAATCCACCCAGGAAGAGGGCAAGCACCGGGTCGGCCGACCAATCAAGGACTCGATCGAACCCAAACTGCGTCCCGAACCGGGCGAGCAGGAGCGGAACAAACGCCCAGAGAACGAGTGTCGGTACGTAGGGAGGGACGACCTCCGTCAGCCAGAGCACCAGGCACAGACCCGCGACGAAGGAAGTGCGGCCGAGCAACGGATCGGTGAAAGCGCCCAGAGACAGTGCGGCGGCCCCGATGACAGCAACCACTGCGATCGCCCAGCGCCACAGACCGGGGCCCTCTTCATCTTCCCGCTTCATTCCCGAGCGACACGACGAGGAATCACCCTTGCCAGCAAGCGGCGCGCTGGCGGGGGAACTTGGTCAAGCCTCGGAGGGCACGGCCCCCTCGCGTCATGGCTCGGAGTGCTCATGGATCTCACCATCTAGGATCGAGCCAAGTCATCAGGAGGATGGATCGAGCTGTTCCCTGATCGACTTCGCCAGGGCTTCGTCCTCGAATGGTTTTTCGAGGCAGTGGTCACCCTCTTGGAGTCGACCTTGTCGCACCAGGACGGCGATCGGGAGAGCGGAGATGAAGAGGACCCGAAGGTCCGGCCGGCTCTTCGTGAGGCTTTCGGCCAACTTGGCACCGGTCGCGCCCGGGAGGACCATGTCGGTGAGGAGCAAGTGAATGGGGCTGGCGCGCTCTTGCGCGATCTTCGTGGCCTCGTCCGCGTTCGCCGCAGGCAGGACCTCGTAGCCCAGTTGCTCGAGCAGCGATCGAAGCGTTGCTCGGATGAGGCGGTCGTCTTCGACCAGGAGAATCGTCTCGCCCCGGCCGGTCGGCAATGAGATCTTGCTGGAAGCTGCGGGGCCTGATTCGCTCGAGACGTGGCTCGGGAAGTAGAGAAGGAATCTCGTACCTCCTCGAGGCTCGCTCGCGAAGTCGATGGCTCCGCCGAACTGCTGCACGATGCCGTACACAGTATAGAGGCCGAGCCCGCTGCCTTTTCCGACCTCCTTCGTCGTGAAGAAGGGCTCGAACAGGAACTCCTGCGTCGCGGCGTCCATTCCCATGCCGTCGTCCTCCACTTCAAGTACGGAGTAGCGACCAGGGTGGAGAGCAAGGCCGCGCACCAGGACATCTTGCTCCATCTCGGTTTCTCGTGTCGCGATCCGCAACCGTCCTCCGTTGGGCATTGCATCGCGCGCGTTGACCGCGAGGTTCATGAGGACCTGCTCGAGCTTGCCGTGATCGGCCAGGATGGGCTGGCAAGTCGGTGAAAGCTCCAAGTCCACCGTGATGTCGCTCCCGATGATTTGCCGTAGCAACCGCTCGGAAGCCTGTACGACTTCGTTCAGTCGTATGGGAGTCATCTCGGATGGACGCTGCCGACCGAACTCCAGGAGCTGCCGGCTCAGGGAGGCGCCCCGCTCGGCAGCTCCTTGGATCTCGTTCACCAGGCCCGCTGACGGATCGCCCGAGGACATGGATCGAAGCACGAGACGACTGCAGCCGATAATACCGGCGAGAATATTCTTGAAATCGTGCGCGATTCCGCTGGCCAACCGACCAATCGCCTCCATCTTCTGCGCATGGCGCAGCTGGTCTCCGAGGAGGCGTCGCTCTTCGTCGGCTCGCTTCCTGGAGCTGATGTCGACTACTGATCCGAGCACGAAGAGCCCTTCGTCGGTCTCGACGGGATTCAGACCGATCTCGACGGGGATCTCCGTACCATCCTTTCGAAGGCCGAACAGCTCTCGTCCCGTGCCCATCGCGCGCCTCTCCGGCGCGGCGTAGAAGTCGGAGCGATGCTCGGGGTGGGCCGCTCGGAATCTTTCTGGAACGAGCATCTCGATCTCGTTGCCCAAGAGCTCAGCCCTCGGGTAGCCGAACATCCGCTCGATCTCGCGGTTGACCAGCACGACCTTCCCCGCGCGGTCGATCATCAACATGCCATTCGGAGAAGATTCGACCGCCGCGCGAAAGAGCTGCTCGGCGCGTCTTCGCTCGCGGATGTCCACGATCGAGCTCAAGACGAACGTGCCCTCTTCGGTCACGACGGGAGTGAGGCCGATCTCGATCAGGACCTCTGCGCCGTCCTTGCGCAGGCCGTAAAGATCCCGACCGGCCCCCATGGCCCGAAGCCGTGGCTCACCGAAGAAGCTGTTGCGCAGCCCCGGGTGAGGTGCTCGGAAGCGCTCCGGGATGAGCATCTCAACGGGACGTCCCAGCAGTTCCTCTCGGGCGTATCCGAAGAGAGCCTCGATCTGCCGGTTCAAGAGGACGATCCGGCCTTCGGAGTCGACCATCAGGAGGCCCGAAGGGGAGGATTCCACCGCCGCGCGGAGCCGCAGCTCGACAGGGGAGGTCGGGTGGGAGCCCATGCCTGGGGATCTTGCCCCATCCTCGTTTCACTGGGGAGTCCGAACACGAAACGCCCCTGCCAGGCGCCTCCGGCTGCGCAGTTCCAGTGCTCTCCACTGCGCCCGTCCCTCGGCCCCGTCGGCGGCGTACGAACAAGGGCTCAGACATCTACACCCAAGGCCGTACAGCCGCGGCCAGCCCGCCGGGATCAGATAGAGTCATGGAAAACCTGGAGAGCACCATGGCGACGGCCTCCGCCAACGCCTCAACCGCCTTGCATTGGAACGCATGTGCGGTCGGGGATCGCTCAGGACCATTCCTCAGCGCAGGGGACGATCGAGAAAGGTGGGTGACGCGGTGGAACTTGCTCGTTTGATCGGGACTTGGCTCCTGGTGCAATGGGCGCCTGCGGGTGCTTCTTCGGGGACGTCCGCGAATCGAGAACGCAACGCATACGAGGACAACTGAACCGGCGCCCTGCGGTGGCATCGAATACGTAGCCAAGAGTGTTGAACTTCGCACACAGGCTGATGGGCGTCCTCTGCGGGTCGGGTGATAAGCAATGTCCGTGTGGGCAACCAAAAAAGCGACCGGCGTGAAACGCGCCTCCCTTCGACGCGACGAGCGCCGTTGGGCTCATCGTTCGCCCGCCCCGGATGCCAGGGGCACCGGTTGCCAAGCGTGGAACGATGAGCGCTGACTCCAAGCCCGTCACGGTCTACTTGGTCGATGACCAGCCGATGATTCGTGCGGCCGTTCGATGCCTTCTTTCAGAGAGCCCCGACTTCCAGGTCCTCGGCGACAGTGCGGGAGTCCTCACTGCCGTCGAGGACATCGCTCGGCTGCAACCGGATGCTGCGGTACTCGACATTTCGATGCCCGAGGTGTCGGGTATCGAAGCCATCGCGCTCATTCGCACAGTCCATCCCCCTATCAAGCTCGTGATGCTGACCCATCACGAGAGCGAGACGTTCGTGAGTCTCGCCATGGAAGCCGGGGCTGATGGCTACCTTTCCAAGGGAGACGAGCTCTCGGAACTCAAGATCGCGTTGCGGGTGGTCATGCGAGGCGATCTTTACATCTCACCGAGGGTCGATCGTCATGCCGGTTCTCGCAATCGCTCTCACGACGTGACCCCAGGTTGAGTCTCGGCGCGGTGAACTAGGCACCGAGGACCTGTGGTGCTTCCGTGTTGGCGACTGGGGCAGAGGCTCTGCTAGGCTTCTCGCTCACTCACTTCTGCTTGCGTAGCCGAAGCTACACCGCATGCCCGAAGACGCATCCCCCGAGAACCTGCTGAGCGGCGCCGAGGGCTCGGTCGCCAAAGCACTCCTCGCAGGCGTGCTCGATCCGCTCGTGATCATCGACGACGGCGGCACCGTCCTGACGGCCAGTGACTCGGTCGAGCGTGTCTTTGGATACGCGCCGGCCGAATTGATCGGGCAGAACGTGCGAGTGCTCATGCCTGAGCCGCATCGATCTCAACACGACGCCTACCTCGAGCGGTATCGACAAACCGGTGTCACCAATATTCTCGGACGCACGCGGGAATTCGAGGTGGTTTGCAGGGACGGTGGGCAGATCCTCTGCGAGCTTTCCGTCTCAAGAGTCGACGTACCCGGCGCCGAGAGACCCTTGTTCACCGGCAGTTTTCGCGACATCACGGAGAAGCGGCGAGCGCAGGAGCAGGAACAGCGTGTACTCAAGACCCTCGCCCAGCTCGGCGAATCGGCGGCGATGCTGGCGCACGAGATCAAGACCCCGATCACCGCGGTGAACCTTGCCTTGTGCGCTGTGGCAAAGAAGCTCGGCGAGGACGACCAGGAAGTGCTGGAGGACCTCGTCGTGCGTCTGGTGCGGGTCGAGCGCACGATTCGCCAGACGCTGTCGTTCGCCAAGCCAATCGGGCTCGCGATGGGGGACGTGAAGACGGACGCGCTCCTGAAGCGGGCGATCGATCTCGCGAGCAGGGAGATTGCCAAGAAGGGAGTGCGGGCGGAACTGGATTCCGCGAGCGCGTCGATCGCCTTTCAAGGCGACGCCGCCCTCCTCGAGGAAGCCGTTCTCAACCTGGTACACAACGCAGTTCACGCGCTGGAGAGCGGCGGCCGGATCCGTCTTTCCGCGAGGACCGTGGATGCAGACTCGCTCGAGATCGTCGTGGAGGACGACGGGCCGGGAGTTCCCGAGCCGATCCGGGGCGAGCTGTTCAAGCCGTTCTTCACCACCCGCAAGTACGGGACAGGGTTGGGGCTTGCTATCGTGAAGCGCACGGTGGAGGAGCATGGCGGGACCGTCCGTGTGGGAAGCTCCAAGATGGGTGGCGCGCTCTTCGCCGTCCGCCTGCCACTCCGAAGGAACCAGAGATGAACGAGCCATCCAAGCCCATCACGGTCTTCCTGGTGGACGATCAGGCCATGATCCGCGCCGCCTTCCGGAGCCTGCTCACCGAGAGTGAGGAGTTCGAGGTGCTGGGCGACAGCGGGGATGCGCGGATTGCGGTGGAGCAGATCGAGCATCTGAAGCCGGACGCCGCGGTTCTCGACATCTCGATGCCGGGCCTCTCCGGTATCGATGCCATCGCGCTCATTCGCAAGGTCCATCCGCGAATCAAGATCGTGATGCTCACGCACCACGAAGGCGAGACTTTCGTGGAACAAGCGATCAAGGCGGGCGCGGAGGGCTATCTCTCGAAGGACTCCGACCCCTCCGAACTCATGATCGCGCTGCGCGCTGTCACGCGAGGAGACCCTTACATCTCACCCAAGGTGGCGCGAGGTCTCGTCGCACGCACCAGGGGGGGTGATGCCGGTCCTCAACAATCTACCCGCGTCGAGCAGTTGACCTCCCGAGAGCGCGAGGTGTTCCAGCTCCTGGCCGTCGGCAAGAGCAACAAGGAGGTCGCTCACGCGCTGGGTATCACCTTGGGTACGGTCAAGAAGCACCGCGAGAACCTGCAGCGGAAGCTCGATTGTCATTCCGCCGCCGAGATCGCGCGCCTGGCCATCCGCGAGGGGCTGCTCGAGTCCTGACGAGCCACTGCTCGGTGGCCGGCCCGCTCCGGACAGGAGACCAGAGGCGTAGTCGAGGTTGTCTCGCAAGCCGAAGGGGTCGACGAAACGGACGGCATAGCGTTCGCGGGGCGGGGATCCTCGCATCTGCCGCACAGCCCCCACGCGACCCGGGTGCCGCCGCTGACCCCAGGGGCAGGTCTATCGGTCTCGATCGCGTCGGTCCCAGCGCTGTACGCACATCGCGGGGTTCACGTGCGCACTGGAGCGGATGGGCTCCTCCGTGCATGCAATTCAGAATCGAGGCGAACCGCAATGCGGCAGTTGGACATGCAACCTTTCCAGAGCTAGCACCCCTTGCCCAGCGCCACTCCGCACTACACGCGGGAGATCGAGGAACATCCATGGTATCGAGCTCGGCTTTTCGTCCTTCCCGCCAACCCTTGTGCATGGTCTCTCGCGGGGTCTTCGTTCACACTCCACCATTCGTCGGCTCGAGCAAAGCCGTCGCGCGTCTGCTCGAGACTGCCGACCGTCTCGCCCGGACCAATCTCCCCTTGGTGCTCCACGGCGAGAGTGGAACAGGCAAGGAAGTCCTGGCCCAGCGCATCCACGCGAAGAGTCACCGCGCCGACGGACCGTTCGTGGCCGTCAACTGCGCGGCGATTCCCGAGAACCTGATGGAGAGTGAGTTCTTCGGGCATGTACGAGGGGCCTTCACCGGCGCCGAGAGGTCGCACGACGGTTGTTTCCAGCGGGCGGATGGCGGCACCCTGTTCCTGGACGAGATCGGTGACATGAGCCCTGCTCTGCAGGCCAAACTCCTGCGCATACTCGAGGACGGCCGCGTGCGTCCGGTGGGCGCTACGGAGGATCGGTCGATCGACGTCAGGGTCCTGTGCGCGACGCATCGGGATCTGCAGGCGGCAGTGCGGGAAGGCCGCTTTCGGGACGATCTCTATTTCCGTCTCGCCGGCATGACCTTCCGGCTCCCGCCCTTGCGAGAGCGCCCGGAAGACATACGCGATCTCGTGCAACACCTTCTCGGACAGCTCAATGCCGAGTTCGGAACCGACAAGCGCGCGTCGTCCACGTTGCTGGCGCGCCTCTCCGGTCGCCCTTGGCCAGGAAACGTTCGCGAGCTCTTCAGCTACCTTCGGCTCCTGTTTCACCTTGTCGATGGTGACCTCCTCGATGAGCTCCCCGCCACCTCCGAACCCATGACCTTCCAGCTCGCTCGTACCGAACGCCTCGTCACTGCCGTCGTCCCCATGGCCGAAATCGAAAACGCAGCGATTCGACTCGCCCTCGAGGAATGTGATGGCAATCGCGATGAGGCTGCGCGGCGCTTGGGGATCTCGCGCTCCTCCATTTACGAGAGAATTCGGCGCGCTGGAGCGTGACCAATGCAGTTGCATTGCCGAGGGCGGCCATGTTCGATCTCAACAGACTGACGGAGCGGGGCGGTTCGCGCCTCCCGTCGACTACCTGCTCACACTGGGGAGCCTGGACCTCGAGACGGGGACTTCGATCTCGACGGAGATGTCGACATCATCGCCTCGAATACCGGTCAGTTCTGGGAGGGTTCCACCTTCCAGCTCTTCCGCAATCAGGGCAACGGCGTGTTCGGGCCGGGAGGGCATTACGAGGCGGGGAATGGCCCGACGGGGATCACGACGGCCGATTTCGACCTCGACGGCTACCTCGATGTTGCCGTGGCGCACGACGCGTACATCAACTCGGCGAGCTCGATCGCGTGGATGCGCAATCTCTCCGGCAACGGGTTCGGCCCCCCTCAGGTGATCCAGATCGCGAGCGGCACGCACAAGATCACCTCGGGGAACCTGGATGGCAATGGCTACCCCGACCTCGTGGTGGCACACGAGAGCAACGGGATCAGCGTGCTCCTCAACACGGGGGGGACAGGATTCGGTGCCGCGGTCTTCTACGAGAGTCTGGCGGCGGGGTACTTCCGGACCTCACCCAATGCGCGACTTGCCGATGTCGACTTCGACGGTGATCAAGACGTTCTCTACTCGCACACGGACCTGAGCTGGCCGGCAGGACGGGGAATGATCGCGCTCTACCGCAATCCTGGCGACGGGATGCTCGCTCCACCGGAGGAGATCCCGCTCCTCGAGAACGAGCTCGGCGTCACCGACATCGAGCACGTCGACGTCACGGGAGACGACCTGCCCGACCTCGTCGGGCCGACCGAGGGCTTGCACATCTGGGTCGTGGTTCCAGGCACTGGCACGGGCTCTTTCCTCCATTCGACGGCGACGGGAACGCGGATCTCGCCGTCGCCTACGGCCTCGACGGCACGGGTTTTTCCGTCGCACCGGGTCGCGGGGACGGGACCTTCGATCCGGCGCGTTCCTACCACGGCGCCTACTCGTCGACCTGGGACAACGTGTTCTCGCTCGAGCTCGGCGACGTCGACGAGGACGGCGATCTCGACGCGCTCTCCGCTTACTACGGCTCGCAGGAAGTGCTCCTGTGGCGCGGGCGGGGTGACGGGGCGTTCGACGAGGCGTTGCGCTACGGCGTGGGGCGTCCGGCGACGGACCTGGAGTGGGCCTCGACCTGGAGGTTCCAGTTCTGGTACCGCGATTCCCAGGGGGACGGCGCGGCCTTCAACCTGAGCGACGCGTTGCGGACGATCTTCTGCCCGTAGCGCCCCCGGCCGCATCACTCGCTCGTGGGGCGCCGGATCGATGGGCACGGCCCCTCGATTCCCTTCCGACGCCTTCTCCCGATTGCTCCGGTTGGCGTATCGTGGAGGCGGAGGTTGTCCGTCAACCTCGGCGGACGCCTTCGCGTCCGTCCCTTCTGTGCCTGTCGCCGCCAAGGCGGCGGCCTCCCAATCCCTCAGCAGGATCGGTCCTCAACTTACTCATGAACCAGCTCACCTGGCGCACCGCCCGGGTCAGCGGCTCCGCGATCATCACCGCCGCCGCCCTCGTCGGTCCCGCAGCTTTTTCCTCTCCGAGCGTTCCGACGCAAACCTCCTCGCAAGAGGCGCCGGCGCTCTCCACGCAGGCGGGCGAGCTCCTGCCGCCCGAAGCCATCGGCGAAACCATCATCGAGGGTTGGGACGAAGTCCTGGCGCGCGACGCACGCGCACCTCGAACCGGCTACGACCTTCGCACGCGCGGTGGCGCTCAGGGCGAATGGACGATCGCCTCGCGCAAGCGCCACGGCACCGCTCGCTCGGGCGAGCACTACGTCACCAACAAGTGGGGCGATGCTCGGATGGGAATCGGCTTCGGCCGGGTCGTGGATGTGGGTGGTGCCTGGTTCATCGGCCAGGACGACGTGAGCAAGTGGCCGGCATCCATCGTGGTCGTCGGGTATCGGGGCGGCGTGGAGGTCGGGCGCACGCCTTCCTTCACGAGCTTCTCCGAGCAGCCCGCGTGGTTCGACATGGGCCTGCTCAGCGTCGATCGGATCGAGATCCGGGGCGAGCCCCTCGCTGGCCGGGCCTGCATGTACGGTCTGGATGATCTCAGCTTCACCGCGGAAGGCGCCTCGGTCGTGGTCGACTTCGAGCAGAAGAACTACCAGGAGAAGCTGACTGGCACTGGCTATGCCGGCCTGGAATGGGAAGTGGGCACGGGCGATTTCGTGCGCGACGTGGTCCACGCGCCTCTCACCACGGAGACAGGCTTCGAACGGCTCGAGGATGATCACGAGACCTACGGCGGCGCCGGCACGGCGCCGGTCCTCGTGTCATCCTTCGAGGGTCCGGGCACCAACAACGGCACCAATGGCGCGGTCTGGGTGCCCCCGGACACCTGCGGAGCCGTGGGTGTCGACCACTTCGTGGCGGTCGTCAACTCGAACATCTCGATCTACGTGAAAGCGACCGGCGCTCGGGTGTTGAACTCGACCCTCGACAGCTTCCTCGCCGGCGACAGCTGGGGGGATCCCCGCGTCACCTTCGACAAGGTGAGTCAGAAGTTCATCGTCCTCGCCGCGGACTTCAGCAACGAGATCTCGGTCGCGATCTCCAACACGAGCGACCCCACGGGAGCGTGGACGAAGGCGGCTTTCAACCCCGGCACGGGTGCGGACGCGGGCAAGTGGGCGGACTACCCGACGCTCGGCGTGAACAAGGACTTCATCGTCACCTGCGCGTACATGGTCGGCGGCAGCAGCCTGATGTCGATCTTCGCCATCGACAAGCAGAACTTCATCAACACCGGCACGCTGACGATCACTGCGTTCCGCAACCTGCCCTGGGAAGGCGCGATCCACGCGGCCACCACCTGGGATGATCTGGCCTCGCAGTACCTCGTCTCGCGCGTGACAGGCTCCGGTTTGCGCATCCGCAGGCTGAACTTGCCCGCGAGCGCGCCCACGCTCACGGAGCTCGGCATCGCGAGCACCAGCGTCGGCAGCAGTCCGCCCGACGCTTCGCAGCAGGGCGGCTTCGGGCTCGACACCCTCGATGGCCGCCTGATGAATGCGGTGTGGGCCAACGGCTCCCTGTGGACCACCAACTGCATCTCGTCCGGTGGAAGGGCGGCTGCTCGGTGGTACGAAGTCGATACGAGCTCCATCACCGTCACCCAGGCCGCCACGCTGGACGACGCCTCGCTCCACTACTTCATGCCCTCGATCGCCGTGAACAGCGCCGAGGATGTCATGCTGGGCTTCAGCGGCTCGAGCTCGAGCCAGTTCGCAGGGGCCTACTTCACGGGCCGAGTGGCAACCGATGCGGCGGACCAGATGGGTGCCCCGGTACAGTACAAGACGGGTGAGAGCACCAACAACGACGGGCGCTGGGGCGACTACAGCCTGACGAGCGTGGATCCGACCGACGAGTCGACCTTCTGGACCGTGCAGGAGTACGCCGAATCCAATGGCAGCTGGGGTCTGTACGTCGCCGAGGCCAAGCACGCTGGCGGCTCCTGCGACATTCACAACTACTGCGTCACCTCGCCGAACTCGGTCGGGTCGGGCTCGCTGATCTCCCATTCGGGGAGCTCGAGCTTCGGAGCGAACGACTTCACCGTCTTCGCGTCCGGAAACCCCGCCAACCAGAACGGCATCTTCTTCATGGGGGCGAACGAGATCTCGACGCCCTTCGGCAACGGCGTGCTGTGCGTGAGTGGGACGCTCACGCGCTACCCGGTCGTCCAGACGGATGCCTTCGGTGTCGTGAGCTTCTACGTCGACAACACGATCCCGCCCGCGCTTGGCAAGATCGTCTCAGGCTCGACATGGAAGTGGCAGTTCTGGTACCGCGACCCGGCGGATGGGGGAGCCTTCTTCAACCTCTCCGACGGCCTCTCGGCAACCTACTGCCCCTGATTTTCTCTGTCTGAGCCGGTCTCACCGGCAGGCTTCGATCCGGGCGCCCGCTGGAGCAACTCGCTCCGGCGGGCGCTGTTCGATGGAGCAGATGATCCGCGACGGGCGTGCCGATCGGTATCCTGGCAATGTCGAGCTCCCCAGTGATGAACCCACCATGAACGGACACACGGCATTCTCGCTGCTCGTGCTCCTGTGGCTCTCGGCTTCTGCCGGCTGCGGAAACTCCGGGGCCATCGGGCACGAGACAACCGCCGGCCGCACGAGTGAAGAGGATCACAGCGGCCAAGGCCATGAGAGTCCAGCGGCCACGGGGCATGAAACACCCGCCTCGCCTGCTGAACCAGATGCGAAGCGAGTCGAGATCGGCGAGACGGTGCACGACCTCGTCGTCACCGACCTGGCGGGAAAGAGCTGGAGTCTGAGCGACCTCCAGAAGCGCTCCGAGTCCGGTGTCGTGAGCCTGACCTTCTGGTGCACCTTCTGCCACAGCTGCCGGGCGATGGAGGCTCGCTTGCAGACGTTGGCGGATGACTTCCGGGACAAGGCGGCTGTCCTCGGCGTCGACGCGAGCGCGGATGACTCGGCGGAGAAGGTCGAAGCCTTCACGCGGAACAACAAGGTCACCGTGCCGGTCTTCCTCGACGCGGACGGTCGAGTGGCAGATCTCTTCGGGATCCGTCTCACGACCACGACGGTCATCATCGACTCGTCGGGCGTGCTCCGCTACCGGGGACAGTTCGACGGCCAGGGGATTACGCGCGCCCAGAATGCGCTCGAGGCCGTCCTCGAAGGGAGGGAGGTCGCCGTCGAGGAGACGGAACCCGAGGGCTGCATGATCATGAGGCGCTGATCCCCGGCGGTGGGTCATCTACCAGGCACGAGGATGCAGCCGATGCCGCCGTGGGACTTGTACACGGGCTCCACGAGCCGGCCTCGGGAGGCGAGTCTCGGGGACCCGGGTTACCCAACGGACGTTCGGTTGAGCGTGACGCTTGTCTGTGAGCTCGAGTCGGTGACTCGGTGCAGTTCGCGTGGTCCTGGACTGCGGTGGTCGTGGCACCGCACTGCGGCAGTCGGTGGGCTCGCCCTGGCTGCGTGCGGCGGCCCGCAGTCGGCGCTCGATCCGGCAGGGCGCGGGGCAGAAAGGATCGCGGAGCTCTTCTGGTGGATGACGGGCGGTGCGCTGGCGATCTGGGCGGCGATGGTCGCGCTGGCGATTTACGCGATCTGGTCACAGCGCGAAGCGCACACGGAGAGGCACGCGAAGCTGCTCATTCTCGTCGGCGGCGTAGCGTTCCCGACGGTGACGCTCGCGGCGGCTGCTGATCTGCGGTCTCGCGATGTTGCCCGGACTCGTCGCGGCCGCGCCCGCGGGGAGCTTGCAGATCGCGGTCTCCGGCCAGCAATGGTGGTGGCGAGTGCATTATCTCTCGCCGGACGGCGCAGCGGTCGAGCTGGCGAACGAGATCCGGCTGCCCGTCGGTGAGCCGGTGGAGTTCCAGCTGGAGAGCCTCGATGTGATCCACTCGTTCTGGATTCCGTCGCTCGGCGGAAAGGTGGACATGATTCCAGGGCGCAAGACGCGGCTCGCCCTGTTACCGACGCGCACGGGCGTCTTCCGCGGCGTCTGCGCCGAATACTGCGGGAGCGCCCACGCGCTGATGGCCTTCGATGTGGTCGTCGTCGAGAAAGAGGAGTTCGAGCGCTGGCTCGTGCAGCAACGAGAGCCCGCGGCCGATCCTCTGGAGACGATCGCAGCGCGGGGCCGCGACCTCTTTCTCGCCAATGGATGCAGCGCCTGCCACACCATCCGCGGCACCGCGGCTGACGGCATCGTCGGCCCGGACCTGACGCACGCCGGCGGCCGCGCGAGCTTCGGCGCGGGCACGCTGCGGAATGTACCTGGCGCAGTTCATCGCTGGATCACGCAAACGGAAAGGCTGAAGCCCGGCGTTCACATGCCCGCCTTCGACATGCTGCCGGAGGAGGAACTGCGAGCGCTCGCGGCCTACCTGGAGAGCCTGCAATGAATCCGGAGCCTCGCGATCCCGATCCGCTCACGCACGCGCCCTCGGCCGAGCTGCGGCGCGCGCAGGAGGAGCGGCTCTCGAAGGCCTGGGCGAATCCGACCGGCTGGCGCTACTGGTCGGCAGTCAACAACCAGGACGTCGGCCTCTGGTATGTCACCGCCACCTTCTGCTTCTTCCTGTTCGGCGGAGTGCTCGCGCTCTTCATGCGCATCCAGCTCGCGGTTCCGAACAACTCGTTCCTATCCGCCGAGACCTACAACCAGTTCTTCACGCTGCACGGCTCGATCATGATGTTCCTCTTTGCCGTGCCCATCTTCGAGGCGTTCTCGATCATGGTGCTGCCGCAGATGCTCGGCGCGCGCGACCTGCCGTTTCCACGGCTCTCGGCATTTGGCTTCTGGAGCTTCGTGCTCGGCGGCGTCTTCTTCTGCGGCTCGATTTTTTTCAGCGCAGCACCGCGTGGCGGATGGTTCATGTATCCGCCGCTCACCTCGGGTTATCAGCAGGACATCGGCGCGGACATCTGGCTGCTCGGCTTGTCCTTCATCGAGGTCGCCGCCATCGCCGCGGCGGTCGAGCTGATCGTCGGCATCTTGAAGTGCCGGCCGCCGGGAATGCGCATCAATCTCATCCCGCTCTATTCGTGGTATCTCCTCGTCGCGGCGGTGATGGTCCTCTTCGCTTTCCCTCCGCTCATCGCCGGAAGCCTGCTGCTCGAGCTCGAGCGCGCGTTTCACTGGCCGTTCTTCGATCCATCTAGAGGCGGGGATCCGCTGCTCTGGCAGCATCTCTTCTGGATCTTCGGACACCCGGAGGTCTACATCATCTTCCTGCCGTCGATCGCGCTCGTGGCGATGATCGTTCCGACCTTCGCGCGCACGCCGATCGTCGGGTACGGCTGGATCGTTCTCGCGGCCGTGGGCACCGGATTCATCAGCTTCGGGCTGTGGGTGCATCACATGTTCACGACGGGCTTGCCGGGAATCTCGCTCGGCATCTTTTCTGCCGCGTCGCAAGCAGTGGCCATCCCGACCGGTGTGCAGCTCTTCTGCTTCCTCGCCACGCTGCTTGCCGGCCGCGTGATGCGCTCGGTGCCGATCCTCTTCGTCTTCGGGGGTCTCGCGACCTTCATCCTGGGCGGGCTCACGGGCGTGATGGTCGCGCTGGCGCCGCTCGATTTCCAGGCACACGACACCTTCTTCGTCGTCGGTCATCTGCACTATGTGCTGATCGGCGGCAGCATCTTTCCCGTCGTCGCGGGCTTCTATTACTTCTATCCCCTGATCAAGGAGCGGAAGCTCTCCGAGAAGCTCGGACGCGTCGCGTTCTGGCTGATGTTCGTCGGCTTCAATATCACGTTCCTGCCGATGCACCTGACCGGCCTGCGCGGGATGGTGCGCCGGGTCTTCACGTATCCGGCGGACCTGGGCTTCGACGGGCTCAATCTCGCATCGAGCATTGGCGCCTTCGTCCTCGCGGGGGGTGTCGCCGTGTTCGTGTGGGACGTCTTCCGTTCGAAAAAGCGGGAACCGAGATCCGAGCGCAATCCATGGCGGGCGGGCACGCTCGAGTGGCTCGCGGAGATGACAGGCCAGACGTGGGGCGTTCGCTCGATCCCGGAGATCGACTCCCGCTATCCGCTGTGGGATCAGGCGAACTTCGAGCGCGACGTGGACGAGGGCCGCTTCTATCTGCCGGACGCGGAGGAAGGTCGGCGCGAGACGCTGGTCACGAGCGTGATCGATGCACAGCCCGTGCAATGCCTGCGCCTGCCGGGTTCGACCTTCGTCACGTTCTGGGCGGCCATGTTCCTGGGCGGCGTATTCATTTTTGCGACCTTCCACATGTGGTGGCTGGTGGCGATCAGCGGCGTGCTCGCGCTCGCTGCGATCCTTGCGTGGCTGTGGACCGGCACCGCCTTTATCCCGGAGAAAAAGGAGAAGGATGTCGGCCTCGGCGGTGACGCTGCCGCTCTACGCGTCGGGGCCGGCATCGGTCGGCTGGTGGGCGATGCTCATCACGATGCTCGGCATGATGACGGCCTTCGTGTCGCTGGTCTTCGGTTACTTCTTCTACTGGACCATCCACGAGGATTTCCCACCCAAGCCTGATCCCGGGCCGGGAGTTCTCTGGCCTTCTCTGGCGGGCGGTTTGCTGCTCGGAGCGTGGGTGCTGACGCTACTCGCGCGACACTGGAACCGGCGCGATCGGGCGCTCCTGTTTCATGGCGCGCTGCTCGCCGGCAGTGCGCTCTCGGTCGCCGGTATCGGCGCGTTGCTCGCGGGCCCGTTGCGCAGCGGCCTCGATCCAGTGCTGCACGTCTATCCCGCGATCGTCTGGGCGCTGGTCATCTGGACGGCGCTCAACGCCGCCGTGGGCGTGATCATGCAGCTCTACTGCATCGCCCGCCGCCTCGCCGGCCGCATGAGTGCCGTGCACGACATCGACATCGCAAACGTCGCGCTCTACTGGCACTTCGTCGCGATCACCGCCGTCATCACCGTCGCGGTGATCGCCTACTTCCCTCTGGTCGCATGAGCATCGGGCGAGACGAGCAGACGCACGAAAGCAGGCAGAGCCTCTGGCGGCCGGTATTGCCGCCGATCATCTGGGCGTCGCATTTCTTGCTCACCTACCTCACCGCCGCGATCTGGTGCGCAAAGGTTGCTGGGCGCGATGGCCCGCTCGGTGGCATTCGCGTGGCGATCGCGATCTACACCGTGGTCGCGCTCGCGGGCATCGCGACCGTCGGATGGCGGGGCTGGCGGCGGCATACCTTCGACGGTTCGGAGACACAGCACGATTTCGACAGCCCCGCCGACCGGCACCGTTTCCTCGGCTTCGCGACCGCGCTGCTCGCCGGTCTGAGCGCCGTTGCCACGATCTTCACCGCCCTGGCGACCCTGTTTTTCAGCGATTGCCGATGAAGCGCCGCGCCTGGCTCATCCTTGGAGCCCTCGTGCTCGCGGGGGCCTGGCTCGGGCCGCTGCCGCTGCTTGCCAAGCGCGCTTTTTTCGCGCACATGACGATGCACATGATCGTCGTCGCCGTGGCGGCGCCGCTTCTCGCGCTCGGGCTCTCCGGGGGACGTTGGGATCCGGTGCGGAAACTGCCGGCGCTCTTCCCGCCGCTGCCCGTCTCGCTGGTGGAATTCGTCGTCGTGTGGGCGTGGCACGCTCCCGCGCTGCATCACGTAGCGCGTCACGGCGTGGCCGGGTTGATCGCCGAGCAGGCGCTCTTTCTCGTCTCCGGGCTGCTCCTCTGGCTGGCGGCCTTCGGCGGCGAGCCGGCAAGGCGCGCGGATCGCACCGCCGCGGGAGTCGCGGCGCTGCTCCTCACGGCGATGCACATGACGCTGCTCGGCGCGTTGATCGCACTTGCCCCGCGGCCTCTCTATTCGCATGCGATGGGAGTTTCTGCACTCACCCCGCTCGAGGACCAGCAGCTCGGGGGCGCGATCATGCTGGTCGTCGGCGGGCTGGCCTACTCCGTGGGCGGGTTGAGGCTCATGGCCGAGCTGCTCAGGGGCCGCGTGCGTGGAAAGGAGTCAGAAGCATGAAACGCCCGATTGTCCGGATCACTGCGGTGCTCCTGCTATTAGGGGCCGGTGGCGTGCTCGTCGTCGTGTCGGGCCTCGTGCCGATCGCCGCGAGCTCCGGTCACTGGCCGATCACGGAGTGGTTTCTCCATTTCGCGATGAAGCGCTCCGTCGTGACGCACAGCCTCTTCCTCGACGCGCCGCCGCTCGACGACCCCGCGCTCGTGCTCAAAGGCGCGACGCATTATCACACCGGCTGCCGCTCCTGCCACGGCAGTCCAGAGCAGCCGCATCCGGTCATCGCACAGGGCATGAAGCCGCCTCCCCCGTATCTTGCGGAAAGAATTGCCGAGTGGAATGCCGAGCAGCTCTTCTACGTCGTGAAGCACGGCATGAAATTCACCGGTATGCCGGCGTGGCCCGCACAGCAGCGCGATGACGAGGTCTGGGCGGTCGTGGCGTTTCTGCAGAAGTTCGGCGCGCTCGACGCCGCAGAGTATCGCCGCCTTGCGCTAGGCGAGGATCACAGCCCCGCCGAGACCGCGCCGACCGACGCACTCGACGGCTCCGAAACATCGCGCGCGACGCTCCGCGAGGGCTGCGCGCGCTGCCATGGCACGGATGGGCTCGGCGAGAGTGGTGCATTCCCAGGACTCGCAGGTCAGAGCGCCACCTACCTCAGGAACGCGCTCGAAGCCTACGCACGCGGCGAACGCCACAGCGGCATCATGCAGCCAATTGCCGCCAGCCTCGGTATCGAGGCGCTCGACGAACTTGCTGGCTACTTCGCCAGCCTGCCGCCTGCGCCGGCTACGCACAGGGATCCGGCTGCCATCGAGCGCGGCGAAGCAATCGCCCAGCATGGCATCCCGAGCCAGCGCGTCCCTTCGTGCGTCGATTGCCACGGCCCGGATCCCGCACCCCGGAATGCCGCCTACCCGCTGCACGCCGGCCAGCATGCGGACTATCTCGTCCTCCAGCTCGAGCTGTTCAAGGGAGGCCGCCGCGGCGGCTCGCCTTACGCACGCCTCATGGACCCGATCGCCAGCGCGTTGACCGCCGAGCAGATGCGCGATGTGGCCGCCTACTACGCCTCATTGCCCGCCGAGCCTCCGCCCTCGGCGAAGTGAGTCGATCCGCGCGGGAGAGGCACGGCGAACGGAAGGCATGATCCGGCGCCTGGATCAGGTGCTGGCGGCGATAGTGGGGCGTAGCGCACGGCGCGACCAGGGCGCAACGGCAGGGTCTACTTCAACCGCTTGATGATGTGCCAGCCGAAGGGGCTCGCCTTCGCCTCCCACGGAGCCACGCCGATCTCGCCGACTTTCAGCCGGAAGCCGACGTCGCCGAAGCTCTTCACCATGCCGGCACGACCGGCCTTGGTCAGCGGGTAGATGCCGGGGGCGCTGTCGTTGGTGTACTTCTTGACCAGCGCATCGAAGTCGCCGCCGGCGATTGCTTCGGCGTAGACCTTCTGTGCCAGGACTTTTGCTTCGTCCTTGCTGCGGGTGACTCCGCTCATGCGCGGCGCGCCCTCGAACGAGATCAGGACGTGCTGGATCACGATGCTCTCGTCGGCCTGCTCGGCCTTCGCCATCAGGACCTGGATCGCCGCGTCCATGTCGGCGCTGGCAGGCGGCTTCGGGCTCCCGGCCGGCGCCGCGGCGGGATCCGAGGCGGGCATGGCAGGGGAGGCGGCCGGAGTCGTGGTGGGGTCGTTGCCGCACGCGGACAGCAGCAGAAGGGAAGCGAGCACCGGATATGCGATTCGTTTCATGCGGCGAAGAGTAGCGCGGCCGGGTCCCGGTGCGCAATCAAGGTATCCCAGCGCGTTCCTGCTCGATCCCCTAGACGAGCGGCGCCAGGAAGCAGATCAAGAGCAGCAACAGCAAGGGCAACCCGACCAGCACGAGCTGGGTTCGCCAGCACTTGCCCTTGAGATAGGTGAACGGCATCGACAACAGGAGCGAGCCGGGGAAGGCGACGCCTACCAGCGCCTCTCCGGTCAGCTCGAAGCCCGCTCGCTTCACAACGATGCCGAGACCCGAGAAGAAGATCGAACCTCCGATCAGAGCGAGGGCGGCGAGCACCGCATCCCGGCGGTTCCACACGAGCTCGGTGCTCCCACAGGATGTCATCAGCTTGTTCAGCATGAGGCTTTCTCCGGAGATCCCATCCGCGCGGACTCGACGAATCGCGCGCCGAACTTCAGGTGAGGTCCACGCATCGATGGCACAGGCAGCGATGTCGATTACCTGCTGCAGGCGAAGGTCCTTGTCCTCCGCGGTGGCGAGGAACTCGTCTCCGTAGCGTTCTCTCCATCCGCGAGGGAAGAGACGCAGGAGTTGCCTAGGTCGCATGCGCACCTCCCAGCCTCGATCGGCCGATGTCGGCAAGCGCGCGCACGCTCTCGAGGCGGCGCGCCAGCACCGTCTTTCCGGTCTTCGTGAGCCGATACGGGCGCCGCCGCTCGCGCGGTGGGAGCGCCTCGATCCACTCGAGGGCATCGAGTCGGGCCAGCGCACCATACAGAGTGCCCGGGCCGAGACGCTGTCCGGCCATCGCTTCGATGTCGAGCGTCATCGCGTATCCATGCTTGGGCCCACTCGCGAGCGAAATGAGGATCAACAAGGCCGGCTCGGAGAAGCGGCCGAGGTCGTCGAGGTTCTCGTGAGTACGTCGAGGCATGGGGGTCGTCTGACCGGAGTACTACGCAGGACGTACTATTACGGCGGACGTAGTAACTGTCAAGGGGGGAAGGCGCGGCTTCGGGTACGAAAGGCTGCAGCCACCGCCCTGGACGTCGTTTCGGGTCAGATGGTGCTCCAGGTAGGTATCGCCTGGTGTTCACCGGTTCCGCCGCGGGGTTCGCTCCTGCACGCGAGGTCGTGATCGTCGCCGGCGAGGGAACCGCGCTCGAGCTCGACCTGCCCGTCCGGTGATCGTCACGGACCGCTGCGATCTCCCGTTGAGTGGAACGAAGCGTCTTCGATCTCGCGCCAGGCCTCGAGACCGCCCCGCAGCGCCGACGCGTCGAACCCCATCTTGCGAAGTTTGCGCGCCGCACGGGCGCTGCTCGCTTCCTTCGGTCATGTGCAGTACGTGACGAGGGGTTGAACGCGCGTGCGCTTGGCGGCCCAGCTCTCCACCTGATCAGGAGGGACGCGGACCGCGCCCGCGATCCCCACCCGGTCACTCTCGAAGCTCGAACGCGATCGCACGTCGAGAACGAGCGGTGGATCGGGGCCATCCAGGCGCTGGACGAGCTCGATCGGCGTGATCACGGGCACCTCGTCCTTCCCGCTTGCGTCGGCTCGCAGCAATTCGCGGGCGGTGCTCACGCGCTCCTCCACCAAGGTCTGCGAAGCAACGCGACGGGCGTACCAGGCGGTCAAGGGCGTCGCGGAGACCCCGTGCAGGACGACCGACACCGTCACGATGACGCCCGTGACTGCCAGGATCATCTCGCTACCCGGAAATCCGGCCTGTACCGCAAGGAGCGCCAGAAGAAGCGAGGCGAGCCCGCGAGGACCGAACCAGGCAATGAAGGCGCGCGCGCTGCCGGAGACTGCGGCCTTGCGCAGCACGATCGCAACGGCAAGGGGGCGCGCCACGAAGAGGGTGATCGCGGCGAGCCCGAGTGTGGCGGCGAGCGGCACGGTTCCCACGAGCGTCGAGAGGACGGCGCCGAACAGGATGAACGCGAAGAGCATGATCATCTCTGAGGTCGCGTCGCCGTACTCGAGAAAGCAGTCGCACAGCTCGAGGTCCAGCGCAGCGATGGCGGCGCCCGCTGCGAAGGATGCGAGGAATCCGTCTCCGCCGAGCGCCTGGGCGCCCGTGTAGGACGCGAAGACGAGGCCCATGCCATAGAGCGACTGGTACTCTCTCCGGATCCCGTACCGCTCGTCCATGCGCGACATCAGCCACGCGCCGAGCGCTCCGATGGCGAAGCCGATCGCAGGCCCCAGAACCAGTAGCTTGCCGAGCAAGATCGCCCAGTCGCCGAGCGTCGCCGCCTGAGCCTGCGCGGTGGCCAAGGTGATCAGGACGATCGGCAGCACCACCACGTCGTTGGTCGCAGCTTCCGTCGTGAGCGCCTGGCGGATCGCGCCGGGGATCCGCTGGTCGCGGACCACATCCCGCACGACGACGGGGTCGGTCGAGGAGAGGATTGCCCCGAGAAGGACAGACGCCGTGATCCCGAGCCCGAGCAAGAAGTGCGCTGCCGCCGCGACGATGATGAGACACAGGATGGTGCCCGGCCCGAGGACGAGCGAGGGCACCAGCCACTCCCCGAGTGACCGGTCGAACTTCATCCGCACGGCATCGAGGAAGAGCACGAGCGAGAGCGTCAGCACTCCCACCGCCTCGAGCGTCGGCGAATCGGCTGCCGTGGAGATCACTCCCTGGCTACCGAGGTAATAGCCGAGGCCGAGGAAGATGATCGGGAACGACAGCGGCGCCCGCGACACGAAGCCCTCGGACAGTCCCGCGAGGATCAGGACGATGGCGGCGAGCGCGAGGAGCGTCGTCAGGTCCGGCACGGCCGGATCTTACGGTCAGGAGCCTGCCTTCGTGGAGGATGCATCCGGCATTCCCGGCGCCTGGTGGGCGGATGCCACCACCGCTCGACTTCCATGACGAGCATCGCTGGTCTACGCTGCATCACTGAACAGAAAACGAGGCTTCAGCCATGCCCGACACGAGCCTACGCATCCGCACGAGCGGCACGATCACGACCGCACATCGCCAGCGCGAGGGCGCCGGATTCATCGTTCGCCGGCCGTTCCCGAGCGAGGACCTCGATTTCGCGGATCCCTTCCTCTTGCTCGACGAGATGGGGCCCGTCGAATACGGCCCAGGGGAAGCAGTCGGCGCGCCCGACCATCCGCACCGCGGGTTCGAGACGGTGACCTACATGCTGGACGGAGAGTTCGAGCACGAAGACTCTGCCGGCCATCGCGGCACGATCCGTCCAGGCGACGTGCAGTGGATGACGGCCGGAGGAGGCATCGTGCACTCCGAGATGCCGTCCCGTCGGATCCTCTCCAGCGGCGGACGCGTGCACGGCTTTCAGATCTGGGTGAATCTGCCCGCCCGCCTCAAGATGTCGCGCCCGCGCTACCAGGAGGTGCCGCGCGACCGGATTCCCGAGGCACGCAGCGCCGACGGCCTCGCCACCGTGCGTGTGATCGCAGGCGAAGCCCTCGGCGCTCGAGCCATCATCGACACGCAGACGCCCATCGTCTATCAGGACTGGACGATCGCACCAGGTGCCGACGTCACCACGCCGCTGCGAGCGGACCACGAAGCCTTCGTGTACGTGTTCCAGGGCGCAGTGCGCCTGGGAGACGAGGGCCGTGAAGTGAGCGACGGCCAGCTCGCACAGCTCGGCACGGGAGATGCCATCCGTCTGCGTAGCCTCGAGCGAGCCCGCGAGCCCGCGCGCCTGCTCCTCCTCGGCGGCATGCCGCTGGCCGAGCCAGTCGCGCGCTACGGCCCGTTCGTGATGAACACCGAGCGCGAGATCGCGCAGGCGATCCGCGACTACCAGAGCGGTGGCATGGGCGAGATCACGCGCACGGCCCAGATCGGGTGAGCGTGACCGGATGCGCGGCCGCGCGCGGCCCGAGCTCGCGCAGCCGCCGGATCTCGGGATTCTCGGATCTAGCATGCGCATCGTCTAGCCAGAGCGGTCCGAGGCCGCCGGACCGCACCAGCTTCGTTTGCTCTGACGCTGGACGTTCGAGGCGACACGGCCGAAGATGTCTCCACATCATGGATGTCCCTGCCCAAGGCTCGCCCCCCGATCCGGTGCTCGAGCTCCTCGAAAGATGGCGTCAAGGCGAGCGTACTGCATTGGACCGGCTCGTTGGTGAGATGGTGCCATGGTTGCATGGCGAAATCAGCCGGGCCCTGGGGAACCAACCGCGTGGACCGCACGATTCAATGGATCTCGTGCAGACCGCGATCCTTAACTTCCTTCGCTGGGGGCCGCGCTTTGTACCTAAGAGCGGCGCCCAGCTCCAAGCTCTACTCAAGCGGATCGCGATGAACGAGCTGATCGATCAACGGCGACGCATCTCCGGGGCTGGCGAGCATCGACACCTCGACTCATTCGCGGACTCGAAAGGTCCACTCTCGGGTTTCGGGGGAGCGGGTAGCTCTTCCGAGAGGCCCAGTCGGATCGCCGAGCGCTCGGAGGATGACCAATGGGTGCGCCTGGCTCTGCAATTCCTCCCCGAGGATGAGCGCTATCTATTGATTGCCAGTGAAGTTGAAGGACAAGAATGGAGCACCATTGCCGCCGAGCTGGGCCTTGAATCCTCTGATACTGCGCGCATGCGCTGCACGCGGCTGAAGCCAAAGGTTGCGAATCTGTTGCGACGGTTACGGATCGGCCAGCTTCCCGAGGACTCGTGACGCTCGAGGTTCGGCCTGGCTGGACGGTGGATCGAGACACACGTTAGGCTCGTGCCCAAATATCGTTCCCCCGCCTAAGAAGTGGAGAAGGAGGTTGGGACCGTGAGACCTGGACCGAACGAAGAAGGCCGCTTCGACTCGGCCGAGCACCTCCTTGGAGATTACCTGGTCCGCCGCAGTACGGGCGAAGCCCTATCGTTTGAGACCTTCGTCGCCGCTCATCGCGAACTGGAGCTCGAGCTCCGGGAGCTTTACTCGGCCTGCGGCGAGGTGGATGATGCCCTTCAGGAAGGCAAGCAAGTCCACGATACTCAGATAGCCGACATCGAGCGCATGCTCGCTTCGATTTGCACCTCCCCAGATTCCGAGAGCCGCTACGCAATCGAGGGCGAAGTCGGCAGGGGAGGGATGGGTGCCGTCCTACGCGTACTCGACAGGAAGCTCGGCCGACCGATCGCCATGAAAGTGATCCTCGGTCAAGCGCTAGGTGCAAGCACGCATGGAACGCCGTCCATCCAGCCTCGTCAGCTTGCCCGCTTCCTCAATGAGGCCAAGGTCACTAGCCGACTCGAGCATCCAGGAATCGTGCCGGTGCATGACATCGGCGTCGATGACAGGGGTCGGGCCTACTTCACCATGAAGCTTGTTGGAGGCCGGACACTCGCAGAGGTCTTCGAGCGCCAAGCGCTCGGCGACCCAGAGTGGCCCAAGACCCGCGTCCTCGGCTTGATTCAGCGCGTGTGTGAGGCAGTGGCCTATGCACACGACAACGGAGTGATCCATCGAGATCTGAAGCCGGCCAACGTAATGATAGGCGACTTTGGCGAAGTCTACGTGATGGACTGGGGTTTGGCCAGGAGTTTAACTAGTCTCGAGGCCGACGCCGGTCTTGCGCTGAGCGGTTCCGCTACAGCCGACGTACTCCTCGAGCAGATGTCCATGACTCACGAAGGAATTGTGCTCGGTACGCCCGCCTATATGCCACCGGAGCAAGCGGGTGGACAAGTGGAGGAGATGGGACCGCACTCGGACGTCTATTCAATCGGCGCGATGCTCTACCATCTGCTCGCCAATCATCCACCCTACTGCAGTTCTAGCGAAAGATTGACTGGGAGCAGTGTGATCGAGCGCATCAGATCTGGACCGCCCGCTCCCATTGATCGGGTCAGTGCGTCGCCGGAATTGGTATCGATCTGCTCCCGTGCGATGGCCCGAGAGCGAGTTGCAAGATACCCAAGCGTCACGGAGCTTTCGGGCGAGCTGCGAGCCTTCCTCGACGGCCGAGTCGTGCGGGCCTACGAGACTGGTCCGTGGGCGGAAGCGAGAAAGTGGATTCGACGCAACCGAGCGCTTGCGGCGACTGGCCTCAGCGCAATCGCGATCCTCATCGTCGGCCTGATAACAACAGTGGCGCAGTATGTTCGCGCAGAGGACAATCTCATACTTGCCCGCTCGAACGAAGTGGCAGCATCGAACGCCGCGAAGGAGGCGGTGACGAACGCCGAGCTTGCCAAGGCCGAGGCGGCTCGTGCCAACGATGCAAAGCAGGCGGAAGAGCGGCAGCGTAGACAGGTCGAGGAGCGAGGCCGAGAGCTCGAAGAAGTCGTCGCCTTCCAGTCGGCGATGCTCGAGCAGGGCGCTGAGACGATGGGCCTCACCCTGATCGTGGAGCTCGATCGGGCTCTCGAGCGCGAGCTGGCGAGCAGGGGTACATCGATAGAGGAGATAGATAGGGCACGGTCGGCGCTCGAGGACTGGCTCAAACAGCCAACTGCTACCACCGTCTCCACGAACCTGCTGTCGTCACTCGTGCTCGAGCCGGCTGTGCGGGCCGCGGGCGATGCGTTCACCGATCAGCCTGCCGTCCTCGCCTCATTGTTCGCCACGATCGGTGTGGCCTATCAAAACCTGGGTCGCGCTGATCTTGCACTTCCCCTGCTTCAAACAGCCTACGACGAGCGCTCACGACTACTCGGAAGCGAGGATCCCGTCACCCTGGTAACGCTACGATCGCTTGGAACCGCAACGAATGAAGCAGGCGATCACAAGGGGGGGATCGGGCTCCTGCAGCAGGCCTACGAGGGACTGAAGCGCGCTCAGGGTGAAGAAGACGAGGAGGTTCTGGATACCCTGGCCGGTTTAGTTCCTGCCCTGATGGCGGGAGCCCGGTTGGACGACGCGGAGGAGGTGTCCAGGCGATGCCTCGAGGGCTATCGGTCTCTGTTTGGCGAATCGGACCAGGCGACCCTTGGCGCGCTGACGAGTCTTGCGGGAGTGCTCGCGGAGCGCGGCGAACTCAATGCTGCCGAGGACTGCTACCGGCGGGCGATTGATGGATTCGAGAGCTCGCCGGGACAGGATCCGACGGTGTGGGTCGCAGCCTTGACGAGCCTGACAGGTGTCTTGCGTCAACAGGATAGGCTCGCAGAAGCCGAACGGTGCGCGAGGAAAGCCTTGGAGCTCGCCCGCGCCCGGTTCGGTGATGAACACCCTTTCACACTGACGGCCCTGCACAACAAGGGGATAGTGGATAACTCTCTCCAACATTACGTGGAAGCCGAGGACTCGATCCGACGTGCCCTGGAAGGACGACGCAGAATCCTCGGCGCTGATCACTCGGAGACTCTCGCCTCGCTTGCCTCCTTCGCGGCCTGCCTCGGAAACCAGCGTCGATTTGTCGAGGCCGAACCTTACTACCGCGAGGCTTTGGCACACCGGCGTAGGCTACTCACCGATGACCATCAGCGCACGATAATCTCGATCAACAATCTCTGCATGGCCTTGACGAGTCTCGGGGAGTACCAGGAGGCTGAAGACCTGGGTCGCGAGGCAGTCGAGCGCAGTCTCCGTGTGATGGGCCGTACGCACGCATACACGCCTATCTGCGTGTCCAATCTGGTTACGGTGCTCATGGCCGAAAGTCGATGGGGCGAGGCCGAGCCATTTGCCCGTCTTTGGGTGGACCTCTGCAACGAATCGATGGGATCCGCGGAGCCCAGGACCCTTCATGCGATGCACAAGCAGGCCGAAGTGCTTGCGCATCTCGAACGGCTAGATGAGGCGGTGGCCGTGCTGCGAAGCGTCGTCGAGGGTCAAACGGCCATGCTGGGACCCGAGCACGTCGAGACGTTGAAAAGCAGAATTGACTTGGCCGTCTACCTCATTTCCCTCGACCTACTGGACGAGGCCCAGTCAGAGCTGGAAGAATGCGAAAAAGCCCTTGAACCCTCCAGTCAGGAAGCAGAGGACCTGCTGGAAGCCTTGTGGGCAGCAATGGAACTCCTCTACGAGGAGAAGGATAAGCGCGAACCCGATCGGGGCTTCGATGCGCGAGCTGCGGAGTATCGCGAGCTCCTGGGACCAACTGACGGTTGATCGTGGGAGATCATTCCTGAACGGCCTGTGCGACGATTGCGACACCGCCACTCCCTCCGTGGTCGCCGGGTGAGCAGGGGCCCGCACCTTCCATCGCTTGCTCGAGCATTCGCGCGTAGAGCTCGGATGTCGTTTGCTGCATGAACAATGCCGCGTCGAGATCCTTCTGACGGACAAGAAGCGCTTCGCAGTACTGCTCGATGAGCTTGCAGTGCGCGACGTCGACGGTAGAATGTTCCTCGAGGAACCCCATCGCCTCGCGCGGTATGCCGGCTCGTTCCAGGGCGGCCATGTACTGCTGGCCAAGCCTGGTGGGTGTGTACTCGAGATGGAAGAGGTACCCGACGTAGGCGGCTGGGCACTCGTGCTCGATCATGTAAACCACGCTCGCAGTCACCGCAAAAGTCGCCGAGAGCGGTCGCTCCTGAGTGATTCCAGTGACGTCCTCCCCGAGGGCCTGGAGGTCATGGAGGGCAAGCTCGTCATGCCCGATCTCGGAGATCACATGCCGATACATGGTTTTGAGGAGGTCTCGTTGGACGCCGCGAAGGCGTACCGTGGCGAGCGCCTGAATCTGCGGATTCTCACGTGCGTGGTGAAAGATCTGGCGAAGGATCCCCGCATATTGGTTGCGTGTCACCAGGCCGCTCCCGAGTATACGATATGCTTCCTTTGCCATCATATCTCTGGCCCCATCGTTCCACGCGGCTTCAAGAGTTCGATATGCATTCATGAGGGGTCTTCTTAGCTGCGAAGTGGATTGAGGTTTGTTCTAGGCAGGCTTCACGGGGCGGCTCAAGAAATCAAGGCAGTCGCGAAGCAGGGGTGAGCGGCAGGATCGCATGTGCTCGGCATCATGGAGGTCCAATTCCATGATCGTTACCTTGCCAAAGAGCGGGTGGTCGCCGTGGGCGAGGCTGCGGAAGCCCACACGCGAATAGAGCGACACCAAATGGTCGTTTGCGTCCAGGAAACCGAACCGCCATCCCCTCCCGAGAGCTTCGCGGTAGGCGCGGCGAAGCAACTCGACAGCGAGGAGCTGTCCCCGACGCTCAGGGGACACGATGAGCTTCGACCCGAGGAATACCTGGCCAGGATACTGGCGCTCTCTGTCCTCCCAACCGTAGATCTCCCGGAAGGGAATGGCGCGGCTTGCAGACGAATTGAGTCTGAGAGTACCGATCGCAGTCCCGTCAGGAAGGTATGCCCCGATCACAATACCGTCGTGATCCAACGGCTCGTGGACGGCGCGGGTCGATGCGTCGGCGAAGGTCTGGCTCCTACCCATCTCTTGGACGTATACCTCGTAGCGGAGACGGGCGACGGACTCGAGATCGGTCCGCGAGTTGACAAGACGAATGTCACAGGTCGGGGTGGAGGTAGGGGGGCGCATGATCGTTGCGGCCATGGGCGTCTCCTGGAAGCCGGATCACGGGGGCACCAGTACGAACGTACCAGCGCACCGGAACGAACAAGTTCTTCCCGGTCCCCCACGGCCGCCGCCGGATGCTCTCGGCAGAGGGTCTACCCGGGTAGGTAATCCCTGATCGAGGGTTCGCCATGCGGTTCCCGCGCGTCGTGCTGAAACCTGCACGACCCGAATAACCGGCCATCGATCCACAGACTGAAGAGGTAGTACGGTCACCAGTCGAGTTACCTGACCTCGGAACATGTCGAATCTTTGTTCGTTCCGCGCCCGCTGGTCGTTCATTGAGTGGCTTCGGTGCCAGTCACCGCCTTGGCGCATAGTCAGTGCGTCCGCGAGTGCCCCCCGGCGAGTCGCACTCGTCCTCCTACTTCCCCGTCTCCATCTCGAGTCTACCGTAACAAGAAACCATGCACGTAGAGCTCCTCCTTACCCCCCTTACTACTATCAGTTGCCTATCGGCGGCCTTGGCAAGCACGACAATGCTGAGTGAACCATCCCTGCTTACTCAGGACCTTGGCGTCGTCGATATTCACATTGGTGACCTGATCAGCACGGATCGCACGAAGAGTGGCATAGCCTCGGATAGTCTCGTCGCAATTGTTCAGAACGGGAGTCTCGAGATTCTTGATCGAGTTACAAAGAGCCTCGGCGATTCCAATCCCGCGACTTCAGCAGCCATAGTGGATATACTCTACCGCTCGTTGTCGACGGGACGCCCTGATGTCGCCAGTCGCCTTTGCAATTCCTTGGGCGACGGGACCACGCAGATTCGCGACGGAGTTGAGGCCGCAATGGCGCTCTGGGTGAGCTTGGAAGAAAGTGATGGGTTCACGGCCCTCCTGAAGAGTCCCGGTTGTCCCGCAGAGGGCCTACGCGGAGGAGCGTTGAGTCGACTCGGGCAACGGCGAGCCGCGCGGGTGCAACCGAGTAGTCCTCGAGATCTACTGTGGGAGGAGTGTCGACTGGACCTGGAATGGCAGTGGAATAGCAAGTGTGGTATTGGTGCGCTGGACAAGTTCGTGGGTGGTGAGGTATTTGCTGATGCCTGGGTACGACGAGTTGGCGGCATGGCAATTGCCGTCAGCCAAGATGATCCAGCAGCATTCATCGGGTCATTCTTGGGTGGACTGATCAATCAAGAAAATGGAAAGAAGTGTTTGCTGGCATGCGAGGAGATTCTCCATCAGCAGGCGCACAATCCACCGGTCAGGGATCGCCTCGAACGACTCCAGAAGTGTTGCGACGATGATGAACTGTTCGTGTTCTTGTTCGCGACTTCTTCCAAGAATCTCGGGGTGGGGGCAACTCAGACCACCGTTGTAGATATTCAGTCTCTGTGCAGCAATCTGCGATGGCAGGTGGACAAGAATCCGCTATCAGTGTGGATTGGGTTGTCCGCTTGGGATGACTTTAGGGCAGATCCCATCAGAAACACCAGGAAATCGATCATGGCGATCTGGTCACTGCTTGATGGCCAGCGAAATAATACAGATGTCCTATCGCAATACCGCGAAGCATTCAGAAACCGACCGGATCAGCTCTTCTACGCGGCCAAGTCTGTCTTCAAAGGCGGGGACGGGGACGCTGCGGTGAAAAGAGCACTCGAAGTGATACAGAAGAAAACAGATCCGGATCATCACAAGCCCATTGATTATAAGTGAGCAAACGAATGACGGACTTCTACTGGAGTCTCCGCGACCTTAACGACATGGTTTCTCAGCCTGTGATCTCTTACCGCTGCATGGCGGCTGCTCTTAACCAGCCGAGTGAGGTTTGCTGCGGGATCACCGTGCAGCAGTGGGTTGCAGCGACATTGCATCTCGGAACCCACGTCTGCGCCGATTACGTGGTCCGACAGCCATTCCCGCGATGATCGCGACGCCCTGCGCTACTTCGCGAGCAACTTCTTGAGCTCGTTCGAGCGGAGCAGCCTCGCGGGATCCTTCTCCTTGGCGTCGAGGAAGAAGCCGAACCAGTCCCCGGTGAGGAAGCACTCGTCTCCGCGACTCGCGCGGGTGTAGGTGTCCTTGCCGCCGCCGAGGTCGAGGAGAGCGCCGATCGCCTGCTTCGAGTGATAGGTCGAATCGCCGCTGCCGCCCTGCGATTCGGTGCCGCCGGCACCGCCGTAGCTATCGTCGCCGGCACCGTCGAAGAGAATGGCGACAGCGGTGTTGGCTGTGCCACCCAGCGCCAGGCTGCCGACGTCGTAGCGATCGTCGCCCGCTTCGTCGATCAGCCAGCCGACTGCCTCATCCCACGCTGCACCGCAGTTGGCGGCGCATTGCGTGCTGTACCAGTCGTCGCCAGCAGCATCCCAGCGGATACCGACGGCTTGGTGCACTCCGAAGCCCTGACTGTAGCGATAGCCGTGGTTCTCGTCGTTCCCGCCGCCGTCGTACATCAAGCCGAAGCCGTGGAAGTACGCGCCGCCCTGGCTGAAGTTGCCGGACTCGTAGCGATCCTCACCGCCGAGATCGATCAGCGCGCCGATGCCTCCGGGCAACACCACTCCGTCGCGGAATCCGAAGGAGTACCCCTGGGACGCGCCGTGGTAGCTGCCTGGCCCCGAATCGCCGTAGACATCGGGCCAGTGCCCGTTCGCGACGTAGCGATCGTCGCCGGCCCCGTCGACGCATGCTGCAATCCCCGGCCCATTCCCGGCACCCTGTGCGTAGGCCCAGGCGTCATAGGTGTCGTCGCCTGCGCGGTCGAGCAAGAGAGCGATGCCGCCGAAGGTGTAAGCCTGCGAAAAGTCCTCGGCCGAATAGGTGTCATCGCCCTCCAGGTCCAGGAGTACGGCGCTGCCAAGACTCGAGGCCGCCTGGCCCAAGCGCTGGCTCTTGTAGCGGTCCTTGCCGCGCACGTCGACGAGCAAGGCCACACCACCGGCGGCGTAGGCCGGTCCGGGACCAGCGCTCACATGGGAATCGTTGCCATCGAGATCGATCACGACCTGCACGAGCGCTTCCGGGCCGTCCACCACCGCCGCCCGCTGCCACGTGTCGTCTCCGCCGAGATCGATCACCAGCGCGGCCGAACCCGTGATCGTCGTCTTGCCCGGGCCGAGCAGGACCACCCGACGTTCGGCGCTGTCACCCGCCACGGCAACCACGTCGCCGGAGAAGCCCTCGACCTTCTGCTTCGAGCGCGGCGTGCGGGCAAGTCGCCTCGTCAGCGTTGCGAGGAAGGCCGGCTCGGCCAGCCGGACGACGGCGCGGGTCGTCGCGAGGAGGCGCGCTCGATCGACCTTCGGAAAGAGCGTTCGATACCGCTCGGAGAGTGCGGACGCTGCCGGCGTCAACTCTGGCTTGGGATCGTGCGTGCGGAAGAAAGCCTCGCACCAGTCGGGAAAGCTCTCTCGCAGGAGCACGAGTTCGTCGTGGCTCATCGAGGGAGTCAGCGTGTCGAGCGCACCGTGGCACGCCGCGAGGTATTCGGAAAGCCCTTCGATCAGTGCCTGTTCGACCACCTCCGGAGCGGCGATGGTTTGCCACAGGGACTCGTAGTCGGGCATCGGCGCAGCATCTGCCGCGGTCGGCGTGAGCTCCAGATCGAGCCATTGCGTCGCCGCGTCGATCAACGGCACCAGCTCGCTCGCGCCCTTGGGAGTTACAGGAGCCGCGAGACCGTCACGGAGTTCGAGCGCTATGGCGGGCACGGTCCATGGCTGCGACAGTGCGCGACTCACGCGCGTGAGTGCGTGGCCGCCCAGGGCCTGCTTGCTCCCGGCAACCATCGCCGCCAGGTGTGCCGGCACCGCGTCGAAGTCCGCGCGAATCCCCTTCGCGTCAGCAGCGCTTTCCAGGAGCTGCCAGATCGGAGACTTCGGCTCCTCGCGGACTTGCGGTCGCGCCTGGGCGGCGTGAGCAAGCCACCCCAGGACCAACCCAAGCACCCACGTGTTTCTAGAGAGCAACCTCATGCCTACGAGCACGCGAAGTCATGGTTCCTACCCGGAGGCGCGCCCGCGCGCAGTGGGGAACTGGTGTGGGGAACTTGTGTGGGGAAACTGGCTCGGAGTCCGCTTCTGGTTCGGAGTACCGCCTTCAAGCGGTCTGGTTCGTCGTCCCGCCTTCAGGCGGGACTTGCTCCCCAAGAGAAGACCGCCTGAATGCAGTACTCCGAACCAGGCATCCCTGATCGTAGCGTCCGCTCGAGCCATGCGCGTACTCGCGCGCACCCTCACCTTCGACCGACCCTCCAAGCCCCCGCCCTACGGACAAAACGTCGCCGCGATCCCATCCGAGAGGTTGAAGCCCGCACCGCCCGCCGCAGGGTCGCGATACCAGAACTGAAAGTTCCAGGTGGAACCCACGCTGATCTTCCCCGGACCCGAGCCGGCCGGAGGGCTCGTAAAATCGACCGCGTACTCGGCGAATCCCAAGCCATCGACGATCTGCGGAGGCGGCAGGCGAAAGATTCCCGATGACCCTGCGCCTACACACCGGAAGCCCTCGCCGAACGGGATCTCAACCTGGTTCGGTCCGTAGTAGAAGAGCCCAGGCTGACCTGCAACTCCGCCCACGATTCCAACTCCGAAATCAGCAGCGGAGATGCTCGTCGAGCCCCGACTGTACATGCGCGCGCCGGCCCCGGCCGAATTGGGAGCGGCGGTGCAATAGGAGGTCGGAGTCGAGCAGTAGCGCCTGCTCCAGATCCCTCCGTCCGGGGCGTAATGCGTACCTCCGACCCAGCCGTTCTCGGAATCGATGAAGCTGATCGAGGTGTAGGCGTTGTAGGTGGGGGTGTGCTGGTTCTCCTTGACCCAGGTCTGGCCGCCGTTGTCGGTCCTGGCGATGAATCCTTCCCCGCCGGCAATCCACGCGCGCTCGGGCGTGATTGCTTGGACAGCCAGGAATGTGACCGAGGTCCCGGTACCCGCGCTCTGTTCCGACCAGGTCACTCCGCCGTTCGTCGTGTGCAGGAGTGTCCCGTACCAGCCGACCGCCCAGCCCGTGTCCGGGTCGCAGAAGGAAATGTCCGCGACGGTGTACAGCGGGGCGTACTGCTGCTGCCAACTGTTGCCGCCGTCGATCGTTCGGTAGATGAGCCCGCCGGCGAGCCAACCTCGGTTCGCGTCGACGAAGTCGAGACCGAAATGGCTCGCGGCCGACGGTGAGACGTTGATCCAGTTCGCTCCGCCGTCGGTCGTACGGTAGACGAGACCCCCCTGGCCTGCGCGAGTGAAGATGGCGAAGGCACGCTCCACGTCGATGGCTTCGATTCCCTCGCCATACGAGTCTCCAGGTAAACCGAACTGGAGGTTCCAGGTGAGGCCGCCGTCGTTCGACCTCGCGATCTTCGCCGTATCGCCGACCCAGGCCGAGTCGGTCGCCACGGCCCAGCCGACGCTCCTGTCGACGAAATCCACATCGTCCACGCGGCCATAAACGCTCACCTGTGGCACGTTGCTGCGCACCCAGAAGGAGCCATCCGTGGTGTGTAGCACCTCTCCTGCGTCGTTGGCCGCCCAGGCGTGTGTCGCGTCTACCGCATCCATGCCGTTGGTGAAGCCCGATCCTCCGCTCTGTCGAGGCGTCCAGCTGACGCCGCCATCGGTCGAGAGCGAAAGCACTCCGGTCTCCCCGACGACCATCCCCGTCGCGTCGTCGGCAAAGCTCACGCTCCACAGGCGCTGGTTGCCCGAGAGGCTGGTGATCCGCTGCCAGGTCTCTCCACCGTTGGTGGTTCGCACCGCGTTCATTCCGTCGCCGACGGCCCAGCCGTGCATGGCATCAGCGAAATACGCGTCCGCCGCCCATGTGCCGGGCGGTACAGGCTTCTTCTGCCAGCTCTGTCCTCCATCAAGCGTTCGCAGGAAGGTGTTCCCGCCGATCGCCCAGCCGACCTGTGGATCGAGGAACTGGATCGCGGAGAGACCCCCGTCCGCGGTATGGGCGAGACTCCAGCTCGCTCCTCCGTCGTCGCTCCGGTAGATCTCGCCGTCGATGTTCGCCGTCCAGCCCGTGCCGAGGGTGGGGAAGCTGATTCCACTGAGGGTCGTGATCGGCCCCACGGTCGACCAGTCCCAGGACAGACCGCCATCCGTCGTGCGGTACGTCGTCCCGCCGTTCCCGCAAGCCCAACCGTGCAAGGCGTCGAGGAAGAAGATGTCGTAGATCGATCCCCACGAGCTGTCCTTCACCCAGTGCGCGCCACCATCCACCGTGTGGAAGAAGCCATTGCCGGCGGCCCAGCCAAGCTGCGCGTCGAGGAAGAAGAGCGTCCACGTCGACTCCGAAGCGAGGTGCTTCACCTCCCACGTGAGACCCGCATCCGTGGTGTGGACCAGGACTCCGTCATCGCCGATCGCCCACGCTTCATCCGGAGAGAGCATCTGGACGCCGCGAAGGTCCAGCCCCGTGGGCGTGGGAGCCTGCAACGTCCAGGCAGGCTGCTGGGCGAGCGCGGAAGCCAGGGGGAGGAGAGTGCAGGCAAGAGCAAGTAGGGAACGGTTCATTGTGGTGGAGACAGCTTTCGACTCGAGTACTGGTCAATAGACTCCCATCGTCGAAAAGCTCAAGAGAAGAACGAATTCATCCTGCACGCCTCGTTCCCTGCCAGGGAAACGGAACCGCACCATTGACTCGCCGCGCTTGGAGCGCAACCCGCTGGTCCCTCGGAACCAGTGCAAGCGCGTTAGTAGAGCTCTTCGCGAGGGACGGTACTCGAGAGACCGGTACATCCGCAGTGCCGAGCCTCGACGCACTCGGTGAGGCACGGAGGTGCCCGGAGTTCCTGCGCTCGTCCCGGCAGCTCTACTGAGGCGCCCGTTCCTCGATGCGCTTGGCCTGGGCTTCGGGGGGCTTGGGCCGTTCCTCGGGCGAGCGACCGGCGGCGCGGATGTTGATGAACCGGTTCAGCGTGTCGAACCAGAAGGGAGCACCCAGGGAGACCGCGAGCGCCGTGACGAGGAGCCCGACGATCTTGGCCAGCCAGTCCGAGCGCTCGTATTCACCGATCCCGGGGCCACGCGTCCAACCCAGCGGAATCCCCAACCCATTGAGCTCATCGATCGAGTCGCGAATCCGCTCGGCGGCTCCCGCTTCCGCGGGCTGGCTCGCTACCGGCTCCTTGACGTAGGCCTGGGCCTGGGCGACGAGCGCCGCGCGGAGCGCCGTATCGCGACTCAAGGCGCGCGTGATCTGAATGGTGTCGGCATTGATCAGCGCACACAGGCTGCACGCCAGGACGAAGACGACGATCTGTGCGCGCTGCTTGTACCAGGCGGATACCCGATCCATCGAGCTGTTGAACCAGGTCTCGACCTTCTGGTTCAGCTCCTGCAATTCGTCCTGCGCATCGTCCAGCAGGAGCGAAAACGTCCGGCGCAGATCGGAGCCCACAGGAAGCTTCTGGATCGACTTGCGGACGTCGGCGAGCTTGCGCTGGCCTTCGGGAGAAGCTGGCGCGAGCAGGTCGATCAGCGTCAGAGCGAAGGTGCGGGCCGGAAGGTAGGCCGGCTTGCGACGGCGCTCGAAGAGCTTCGCCACCAGCGGATGCGCGAAGAACTCGTCGGCGAGCTTCGGCTGCTTGGGGTCGGCCAGCAACTCGCGCAATGCGGCGTACAAGGCCTTGCCGCGCGTGTTGAAAGCACCGGCGAGGAGCTCGTTGAGCGCCGTGCACGCCAGGCTCAGGACCAGATAGACGAAGGCCAGCCCGAGAGCGATGTCGAGAATCTGCACGATGTCCTCTCCTCGAGTGGGCTACTCTAGCGAGCGCACCTCACTTCAGCGCCTCACCTCAACGGAGGAACTCGATCGAATACCCGGAGGATGTGTTGAAGGAAGCACCTCCCCCAGCTGGATCTCGCATCCAGTACTGAAACTTGAGCGTGCCCGGGACGATTCCGAGGGCCTGCGGATCCAGAGTGCGAATCGCGATGTTGTCTTGGGCTGCAACGGGCGGAAGGAGCCGGGTCAGGCTTCCACCCACGCACATGATGCCGTTGCCGAAGGCGTGGGCCGCCTCGAGGGTACCGAAGTAGAAAATGCCGAGTTGGTCGGGGACGGGAAGTGCGGCCAGTGTCAGGTCATTGACGCTGATGCTGGCGCTGCCCGCGGCGATGATTCGAGCCGCGAAACCGGTGGAGTTCGGGTTCGTGGAGCAGTAGCCGGTTCCGGGGGACGAGCTCGCGTGCTCGAGATTGTCGAGGCCCCAGGAATCCTGTCCGTGCTTGGGACGGATCACCATCCGGTCGAACGGCTCGACGACCACGAAACCAATGAAGGAATCCGGCAAGGTCCGCTGCGGATAGTGGAGCCGCCCGAGGAAATCCGTTCCCGCGTACGCCTCGACGCTGAACCCGTCGAGACTGGTCTGATCCGCGACGTAGAAACCCACCGCCGTCCGAGACTCCACGAACGTGATCGACAGGTCACCGGTTGCAGCCGCGCCACCGGGAAAGGTGGGATCGTTGCTCATGAAATTGGGCTCGCTCGGCAGCGTACCGGCCACGAACATCGGAAAGCCCAAGCTCGTGGAAGCGGTGATGTATTGATCCACGATCCCCGGCGGGTCGACGTTTACCGAGAAGCCCGAGGTGTCCGCGATGCCCCAGGGAAGCAACGCACCCGTACCAGTGACCTTCTGGCCGTCGGGTAGCTCGTCGAAGTCGACGAAGGTGATCTGCTCACCCGCTGCGGCGAGCCAGTTCGAATGCCCCGAGATCGCTCGCATGCTGTTTCCGCACACCCCCGGGACTGGAGCTTGGGTGGATGCAGCTGCCCCGCGCGAGTGCGGATCGGTTCGCTTCTCGCTTGCTTGCTGAGGAATGCTCGATGCAGGCAAGGCGGAAGAAAGCAGGAGCCAGAAGAACCAGAGTGTTCGTTTCATGACGTGGCCCTCCAATGAGGGAAACCGGACGCGCGCTCGGCGAGATACGAGCATAGCAATTCTCGCACGAAACGGGGGCGGAGACTGCGAGATGGGTGGGCAGCATTCTCAGGAAGGGAGTATCCTCGATTCGGCTTCCCAGCTCCGATCGCGACGAGAGACCTCATGAATCGATACTCTTGCTGCATTCTTCTCGTCTGCGTGGCGTGGATCACCGCCGGGGAATCGCGAGCCGGTGGCGTGCTCTGGGACTTTCTCGCCGACGAGGTGGACCTGAGGGGCCACGACGTTGCGGGTGGCGGGGATATCGACGGCGACGGGATCCCTGACATCGTGGTGGGCGCACCCGGCCATGCAAACTCGAGCGGGCGGGTCTTCGTCTACTCGGGAAAGGATGGCACGACGCTGTACACCTTCGATGGTGCTCACCCTTCCGACGTATTCGGCTGGAGCGTCGATCATGCGGGTGACGTCGACGCCGATGGGTACGGCGACGTGATCGTCGGGATCCGTCTGTACGATCAGACGCCAAACGGAGATGAGGGTTCCGTCCAGGTCTACTCCGGACGGGATGGCTCGCTCCTGCACGAGTTCATCGGTACGACCGCCCATGGAGACTTCGGCCGGAGCGTCGCCGGTGTAGGCGATGTCGATCATGACGGTCACGACGATTTCGTCGTCGGAGCGCCGCTGGCCACCGCATCGTACTATCTCCTCGGAACCGCGATTCTGTATTCCGGAGCAACCGGTACCGTGATCCACCAGTGGTCGGAGCCCGGCACTTCAGGCAACTTCGGGAACGATGTCGACGGGGCGGGTGACGTGGACGGTGATGGAACCCTCGATGTCATCGTGGGAGATCCCGGTCACAATTCTCCGACTCAGAGCGCCGGAATGGTGCGCGTGTATTCTGGTCTGGACGGAAGCCTGCTCCGCGCCGTGGAGGGCACGGTGGAGGATGGCCAGCTCGGTTGGTCGGTCGCAAGCGCCGGAGATGTCGATGGGGACGGAATCCCTGACTTCCTCGCTGGATCACCGCTCGAGAGCGCCAACGGTTTTCGTTCCGGCGCAGCCCGCTTGTTCTCCGGTGCGGACGGCGTGATGCTGCGTGCTTTCTACGGCGATTCGCAGGAGGACTGGTATGGATCGTCCGTCGCGGGGGTCGGCGATACCGACGGCGATGGTCGCCCGGACCTGCTCGTCGGCGCTCCATTCGACGACTCGCACGGTCCGGACGCGGGCAGCGTGGAATTGCTGTCCGGCGCGGACGGCAGCCGGCTGATCTTGTTGAAGTCGGATGATCCGCTCGCGGAGTTTGGGATTGCAGTGAGCGGTGCCGGGGATCTCGATGGAGACGGTCTCGCCGACCTCCTGATCGGTAGCTGGCGCTACAACAAGCAGGGAAACGGAAGGGGCCTCGCTCGCGCCTGGGTCCAGGTCTGTCCAGGTCCGAGCTTCTACTGCATCGCGGCTCCGAACTCGACGGGTTCGGGAGCTCATATCGGGTATGCAGGCCGCCTCGAGATCGCGCTCAACGATTTCACGCTCACCGCGGCGGGCCTTCCATCAGGCAAGCCCGTGCCGGGGTACTTCTTCTACGGGCCGGGCGAGCAATCGGTCCCGTTCGGCGATGGCTATCTGTGCGTCACGCCCGGCTGGGCGGGTTTCGTGCGTAGCACTCCCCTGCTGATCGGGCTCACGGGAGGGACGGCCTATCACCGCCTCGATTTCACCCGGCCTCCAGCGAATCTCGGACCCGGAGAGATCATCGCCGGTGACACCTGGTACTTCCAGTTCTGGTACCGCGATCCCACGGGACCGGGGGGAACCGGATTCAACCTCACCGATGGGATGCGCGCGACCTTCTGCCCATGAGCTCCCTTCCTTCGCCTTCACTCACGGTGCTCGCCATGTCCTTCCTCCGCCCGCTCCGCTCGTTTGCAATCCTGTATCTCGGACTTGCGGGGTACGCAACCGCTCAAAGCACCTGGTACGTCGATGACGATGCTCCGCCCGGCGGAGATGGGATGGCATGGCCCAGCGCTTTCCAGAACTTGCAAGACGCCATGAGCGCGGCCGGCCCGAACGACGAGGTACGCGTCGGCGCCGGGCTCTATCGCCCGGATCAAGGCTTCGGTTATGTCCCCGGAGACCGCGAGGCGTATTTCAACCTCGATCTCGCCAGGACTCTCATCGGCGGCTATCGAGGATTGGCTGGCCGGGGAAGCCCCGACGATCGCGATCCAGCGATCTTCGAATCCATTCTCTCCGGCGACTTGCTGGGAGACGACTTCGAAAACCCTTTCTATCAAGCGGTAGGGGACAATAGCTACAACGTGCTCTTGAAGACGACCTCCAGCCTACGAACGGCTGAAGGGCTCGTCCTGCAAAGTGGAGCCGCCGGCCCGGGATTGCCCGGTCACAAGAAATACGGCGGAGCGTTCTATGGCGTGGGCTCGACCCTGCTTCGTGATTGCACGTTTCGCTACAACCGAGCGCAGGCGGGGGGTGCCGTCTATCACGTGTCCGGCGCCAGCCTGGTCGTGGAGAACTGCGAGTTCCACGACAATTTCTCGACGCAGTACGGGGGCAGCTTGTATGTCACCACTACGACCGCAGTGACGATTCGAGCATGCAAGTTCCTGCGGTCGGGAATGCCGGCCACCGCGCCCGAGGGCGGGGCCGCATACTTTCTCAGCGTGCCCAACCTCGCCGTGGAGGACTGCAGCTTTTCGCATGGAAATGCTACCAATGCCGGAGCAGCCGTCCTTCGCCAGTCTTCTGGCAGCCTGGTGAGGTGCGTGTTCGATCGCAACTTCGCCAACGGAGCCCAGGGTGCGTTGTACCTCCGGGATGGGACCTACCAGGTAGAGGACTGCCGATTCACGAACAACCGCAGCACGGGTTCCGCCGGCGCGATCGAGATCTCCCAGGCACAGGTCGAAGTGAGCCGCTGCTCTTTCGTAGCCAATGTGGCCCAGAGTGGTTCCGGCGGAGCCATCTTCGCTCAGGCCGCGACGGTGCGTGCCTGTCAATTCTTCGGCAACCGAGCCACTCCCTCAGGTGGCGCCATGGAGCTCGAGACGGGCGAGGTCCTCGACTGCATCTTCGAGATGAACCACGCGCAATTCGGCGGCGCTCTCCGGACCGATCCCGGTCCCGAGGGTGTCCTCGTTCGCGGCTGCCGTTTCGCCTGCAACGACGCTGATTCGTCCGGCGGAGGTGTTGCAGCGATCGGCGGGTCCGGAGGATCGACCACCATCCTCGAGTGCAGCTTCGACGGAAACCGGGCTCAGTTCGGCGGGGGGATCGCCGTTTTCGACAGCGCGACCCTGGCGATCGTCGAGGAGTGCTCGCTGAAGGCAAACGAGGCTTCACTCGGCGGAGGTCTCTACGCCTCCAGCGCGCAGCTCATCTCGAGCGGGAACTCGTTCGCGCGCAATCGCGCGGATGCCGGTCTGCCGGGCGGCGGCGGGGGTGGGATCTACCTGAGCGAGACGACCGCGACCATCTGGAGGACGACGCTGGCTTACAACGAGGTCCTCCTCGGCGGCGGCGCCGGGGTGCACATCGAGAACGCCGGTGGCGCGGCGGTCGACCTCTCGACTTCCATCCTGTGGGAGAACTTCAGCCTCGATGGCTACTATCAAGGCCAGCAGATCCTGAACGTCGGTGCGGCGCTCTCGGTCGACTATTGCTGCATTCGCGGTTTCGACGGATCTCTCGGCGGGGTGGGAAACATCTGGAATGATCCGCGGTTCTGGAACGCTTCGCAGGACGACTATGGCCTGCGTCCGGCCTCGCCGTGCATCGACGCCGGAGATCCGAACTTGCCGCCTGACGCCGACGGATCGATCGCGGACATGGGGGCCTTCCCCTTCGATGCCGGCCACAAGTTCCCTGCGAGCGCCTGGACGCCGCGGATCCGATGCCAGTGACGGGATCGTTTCCCGTCAGGGAACGAAACTCACTCCCAGTCCGTTCGTCAGGTTGGAGCGGTCCTCCATGTGCTCGAGCATCCGTGCCTTCGCGACACGCGTCGAGGAAGCTTCTGCGTCTCGACCCAGGCGGACCCCGTCATCCGCAGCAGCCCATCGAGTTTTGGACTCGGTTTCCTTCGCCGTCGAAGGGAGCCAGCTTGGAACACCTCCTGGAGTCGATGCCGCCAGGATCGGCGGGACAATCGAAACAAGCGGGGTGGCGAGCAGGGCGAACTTCGTGAACTGCTTCAGCGGTGCGGCAAAGAACAAGGTGGAGGGAAGTTTCATGGTGACCTCTCGATGCGGCGAGTGCCCGAGCCGGATGGGGCCAATGAGGGCTCCGCTCATTCCAGCACTGTTTTCCTCCAGCGGCCAGGGAACTTCCGAAGTAGGATGGCGACGGACCTCGCTCGCTCCGATTCCCGGCCGCGAGTCGATCCAGGGGCCTCAACACGAATCATGAAATCGAGACTCGCTTCGCTCGCCGCGATCGGTTTCCTGCTCGCCTCACCCGCACACGCGCAGGACATTCTCTTCGAGATCTTTGGCACGACGCAGGGCGAGCAGTTTGGCCAGGTCGTGGCAGGAGTCGGCGACCTCGATCTCGATGGCTATCCAGATTTCGCCGTCTCCTCACCCAGGGACTCGACAGTCGCGCAATGGAGCGGAAAAGTCACCGTCTTCTCGGGCTTCGACGCGAGCGTGCTATTCGTCTGGTACGGGTTCGGATTCCGATCTTATCTCGGAGCGAGCCTGGCCTCAGCGGGCGACGTGAACTCGGATGGCTATCCCGACGTGATCATCGGAGAGCCACAGAACAATAATCTGGGATTCGCTCGCGTCTTCTCCGGCTTCGATGGAGCCGAACTGCTTGTTTTCTACGGCGTCTACGTCGATGGCCAGTTTGGTTGTTGCGTGGCCGGCGTGGGAGATATCGACGGAGATGGATTCGACGACGTCGCTGTCGGAGCGACGAAGGACTATTCCGACACGTACTTCTCGTGGAAGGTGAGAGCGTACTCGGGGTTCGACGGCCACTTGATCCATCTCATTCGCGGCCCGAGCGCGTCGCAGTTCGGTCTGGCGGTGGCAGGCCCTGGCGACGTGGACGACGACGGCGTACCGGACATCCTGGTCGGAGCCCCGAGCGTCACCGGCGTGGGGGCCGAATCAGGCGCAGCTTACGTCGTTTCCGGCGCCACGGGCGACTTCATCCTCGAGGTCGTGGCGGAGCACGGCATCGATCTTCTGGGAGATGTCGTGGCCGCAGCAGGAGACATCGACGGGGACCACCACGCCGATATCGCGGTGGGCTCGCCGAACGCCGAGATCGACGGAGTCGATTATGGCAGCGTCTTCATCCATTCAGGAGCGACGGGTGCGCGCCTCGCGCGCCTGAAAGGTCCCCCCGACGGTCAATTCAGCAAATCGTTCGCAACCGGAGGAGACTTCGACGGGGACGGCATCGACGACGTCGTCTCGGTGGCCGGCGGCTATGACGATGGCGTGGAAAAAAACGTGGGAGCAGTGATCGTCTCGCGAACGAGCGATGGAGCACCCGCCTACTCGATCGTCGGCGACGGCTACGCTTCGGGCTCGGCACTCTGCGTCGCCGGGATCGGGGATGTGAATCTTGACGGAGTCGACGATTTCGTCCTCGGAGCCCCCGATAGTGGCACTCCCGGCCGAGTCCGCGTGTATGCAGGCGGCTCGTACTGTCCGCCCCCGGTGAACTACTGCGTGCTGTCGCCGAACTCTGTCGGCCCGGGCGCCCGCATCGGCTCGATCGGGGCCCCCTCCATCGCTGCCGATGGTTTCGTGCTCACCGTCACTAGCGCTCCCACGAACCAGTTTGGATTGTTCTACTACGGACCTCAGGCGATCGAGCTGCCGTTCGGGGATGGAACTCGCTGCGTGGGCGCCGGTCCGCTGGGGATCTTTCGACTCAATCCACCCTCGCACACGGATCTGGCCGGCAGTTCCCAGCGCTTGCTCGAGTTCACCGAACTGCCCGCCTCCCACGGCCTCGGCAAGATCGTGATCGGTTCGACCTGGTACTTTCAGTTCTGGTATCGCGATCCAGCCGCGGGGATGACAGGATTCAATCTCTCGGACGGGTTGCAAGCCCTCTTCTATCCATGAAACCGAGACGCGTCCACGAAGCTCGTTCTCGAGGAGTATGCCGAGTGGAAAAGATCTACGTGTCCGGACTTCGAGCGGCCCTTGCCCTGATTCCTCTGCTTCCGTCGGCGCACGCTCAGTGCGCTCTGGAGAAGATGCTCGCGAGCGACGGTGCCGACAATGATTACTTCGGGAACGCGGTGGCCCTGCAGGGCGATCTCGCATTCGTGGGGGCGCCCTTCCGGGACAACGGGAATTCGGCCGACGCCGGCGCGGTGTATGTCTTCCGGCGTTTCGGATTCGAGTGGCAGGAAATGGCCATGCTTCTGCCATCCGAGTCGAATGCCGACCAGAACTTCGGGTTCTCCCTCGACCTCCAGGCCACAAGGCTCCTGATCAGTGCTCCAGGTGAGGACGAGGGCGGATTGAGGGTCGGCGCCGTTTACGTATTCGAGCTCGAGCTCGGAGTGTGGCTGGAAACCGCCAAGCTGGTCGCGTCCGATCCCCTCGAATCGTCTGGATTCGCCCGCTGCGTGGGTCTCGACGGAGACACTGCGGTCGTCGGGGCCTGGGGAGCGGTTGGTGCGGCCGCCGCAACGGGAGCTGCGTACGTCTACGAGATCGCCGGCGGGTCATGGAGCCAGACAGCGAAGCTCTTCGATCCCTCGGCCACCGAGCACGACAACTTCGGATACTCGGTCGATGTCTCGGGCGACACCATCTTCGCCGGAGCTCCCTTCAACGATGTCGCCGCGAGCGACTGCGGTGTGGTGTTCGTCTGCGACCGCACCGCTGGCGTCTGGTCGATCTCGACGGTCCTCGAGTCGAGCGAGGCCCAGCAGCTGAAGTTCTTCGGTTCGGCCCTGGCACTCGATGGCGATCAGGCGATTGTCAGCGCGACCGGTACCGACGATCAGCTCAGCAAGGTTTATTTCTGGACGCGCTCGGGTGGAACATGGAGCGAGGTCTACAAGGACCGCCCTGTCACCAAGGACAACGGCGAATGGTTCGGATACTCCGTCGCGCTGCGCGGAGACCGAGCGCTGGTCGGCGCCCGGATGGACGAGGGAATGGGGAGCGCGTACCTCTATGCCCGCGACGCTTCCGGCTGGTCGTCGGCGGGCGCGTTCTTCGACCCGCAGGGAGGAACGGACGGGCTGTTCGGACAGAGCGTGGCTCTCGACGGATCCTACATCCTGATCGGCGGACCGAAGGCCTTCCCCTCGAGCGGATCCGCGACGGCCTTCCATCTCGACACGGGCAGCGCTGTGACATACTGCGCCGTCAATCCGAATTCGACGGGCTTTCCTGCCTCGATCGGTTTCGGTGGCTCCCTCTCCATCGCGGCGAATTCGGCGTACCTGAGCGCAGGCAACTGTCCGGCCCACCAGTTCGGAGTCTTCTTCTACGGGGGCCAGCCGAGTCAGGTCGTTTTCGGACACGGGTTCCTCTGCGTGACGAGCGGATCGTCCGGTCTCTTCCGCCTCAATCCGCCGCTGTCCATCGACGCCGGAGGAGACGTGCGCCGTGATCTCGATTTCACGGAGCCGCCGCTGGGAGCGGGAGCCGGCATGGTCCAGGCCGGCGAGCACTGGTACTTCCAGTTCTGGTACCGGGATCCGATGGCCGGCGGAAGCGGCTTCAATCTGAGCAATGGCCTGGAGCTGGTTCTCTGTCCGTGAGCCTCGCAGCCCGCTAGGCGACCGGCGCATCGTGCACTGCTGGGACGTACCACCCCCTCGGCCCGTACTTTGCCGAACTGGACGTGGACTTGATCGGACGAGCTTTGATACTTGTCGTCCAGGACTCAGCAACCTGAGCTCCCTTCGAGTCACCTCCCATGCCGCTCACCCTCGAGCCCGCTCTGAGCGTCGCCTACGCAGAGATTTCGATACGCCTCGGGCTGGCACTGGGGGTCGGCGGTCTGATCGGGCTGGAGCGCAGCTACCGCGGCCGTCCGGCGGGCTTCCGGACGCATGCGCTGGTTTGCCTCTCGACCAGTCTCTTGATGCTCGTGACGGTCTACGAGAGCTCGTGGTTCCAGGTCGCTGCGTCGGCGCGCGCGACCATCGATCCGACGCGGATGGCGCAAGGGATCATGACGGGCATCGGTTTCCTGGGGGCCGGGGCGATCATCGAAGAGGGCCTGACCGTGCGCGGGCTGACCACCGCGGCCTCGATCTGGATCACGGCGGCGATCGGCATCCTGGTCGGCATCGGGTTCTACTATCCCGCCGCGCTCGCCAGCGTGCTCACGCTGGGCACGCTCTCCGTGTTCCGCTGGATCGAGAGCAAGATGCCCTCGCAGTTCTACGCGCACTTCATGGTGCGCTTCGCGCGCGGCTCGCAGATCGGCGAAGATGCCTTGCGTGGGCTGATCAAGGACCACGGCTTCTCGATCGCCAATCTCAACTACCGCCTCAACGCGGAGGACGGGTACTTCGAATATCGCATGGTGCTGCGTGCCAATCGCGCCGCTCATGCGCGAGCGCTGAATGAGACCTTGTCGGGCCTGGACATCGTGCGCGAGTTCCGCCTCTCACCGACGGGTGACTGAGAGCGACCCCGTCGCCTCCTCAGGGATAGGGGACGGGAGCCGTCCAGGCTCCTGGGGCAGGCTGTGGGCCCTGGAGGACATGTGAGCGTCGTCGAAGACTTTCCCCGCGCAGTGCGCGAGATCGAGCAGGTATGGATTCCGATGAGCGACGGCTGCCGCCTCGCCGCTCGTCTCTGGCTCCCGGACGATGCGGAGCACTCCCCCGTTCCCGCGATCATCGAGTACATCCCCTACGGAAAGCGCATCGGTACGCGGGATCGTGACGAAGCGATGCATCGCTGGTTCGCCGGCCATGGAATCGCGGCCGTGCGCATCGACCTGCGCGGCTCGGGGGAGTCCGAGGGACTGCTGCGCGACGAGTACCTGCCAGAGGAGCAGGAGGACGGCGTGCAGGCCATTCGCTGGGTCGCGATGCAGTCCTGGTGCACGGGCGCCGTGGGGCTCATCGGCAAATCGTGGGGCGGCTTCAACGCTCTGCAGATCGCGGCTCTCCGGCCCCCGGAGCTCGGAGGCATCGTGACCGTTTGCTCCACCGACGATCGCTACGCGGACGACGTGCACTACATGGGCGGGTGCCTGCTGAACGACAACCTGTGGTGGGGCGCGCTGTTCTTCCAGCTCGTGGCGCAGCCGCCGGACCCGGAGCTCGTCGGACCGAGCTGGCGCGCCATGTGGCTCGAGCGCCTCGAGGCAGCGGAACCCCATCCGTTGCGGTGGCTCCAGCATCCACTCGCGGACGCGTACTGGAAGCAAGGCTCGGTCAGCGAGGACTACGGTGCGATCGCCTGTCCGGTCTTCGCGGTCGGCGGCTGGGCCGATGGCTACTCGAACGCGATCTCCCGACTCCTGTCCGGCCTGCGTGCTCCATCTCGTGGCCTCGTCGGTCCATGGGGACACGACTATCCGCACGACGCCACGCCAGGTCCGAGCATCGGCTTCTTGCAAGAGGCGCTGCGCTGGTGGCAGAGCTGCCTCCGCGGACGAAAGGGCGACAGCAGGCATGGTGGGGGAGAGAGCATGCCGCAGCTCCCCCTGTCCGAGATCGAGCCGGGCTACCGGGTCTGGATGGCGGAGAGCGTTCCGCCGGGCTTCGGCGGCGACGATCGTCCCGGGCGCTGGGTCGCCGAAGCGAGCTGGCCTTCGCCGCGCATCGCGAACCGAGTCTTTCGACTGGCCCCGGATCGGCTGGGGGACACGGTTGCCTCGGCGCGACTCGAATTCGCTTCGACCCAGACCACGGGTCGTGCAGCGGGAGGATGGCTGCGCGCCGGTCTCCAGGACCAGCGGGAGGACGACGCTGATTCCCTCTGTTTCGATTCGGAGCCGCTGATCGAACGGATCGAGATCCTCGGAGCACCGGAGGCGAGGATCGTCCTCGCAGCGGATCGGCCGGCTGCTTTCGTGGTCGCACGACTGTGCGATGTCTCGCCCGAGGGGAGCTCCCTGCGCGTGAGCTACGGAGTGCTCAACTTGACGCACCGCGCTGGACACGAGACTTGCCAACCACTCGAGCCCGGCCGTCCGGTCGAAGTGACCGTACGATTGAAGGACGTGGCCCACGCCTTTCCGCCCGGTCATCGGGTTCGCCTCGCGCTCTCGAACGCGTACTGGCCGCTCCTCTGGCCCTCGCCCGAGGCTGTCCGGCTCACCGTCTTCACCGAGCGAAGCACGTTCTCCCTCCCCGTGCGTCCGCCGGATCCAGCGGACGCCGACCTGCGTGCGTTCGATCCTCCGGAGCAGGCTCGTGCGTCCGAGTGGTCGCCGATCACCAAGGGCGGCTACGACCGGCGGGTGGAGACCGATCCTCTGTCGCAGGACCTCGTCACCCGCATACGATCCGGCTTCGACGAGCACGGGCGCGTGGCGCTCGCGCGCCTCGATGTCGCCGCAGGCATCGAGGGCGGCGACGCTACCGTCATCGAGACCCGGATTCACCCTGACGATCCCTTGCGTGCCCGCGTCTCGGAGTTCCAGCGGACCGAGCTCCGGCGGGGCACATGGCGCGTCTCCATCGAGACCGAGATCCAGATCGCATGCACGAAGACCGAGTTCGTCGTCACTGCGCGTCTCGACGCCTGGGAGGGCGACGACCGCGTGTTCCACCGCAGCTGGGACGAACGCGTGCCTCGCGTAGGACTATGAGCGGGCGAGCGCCTCGTTGACCAAGTTGGACATCGAAACACCTGGAATCGGCGTCAAGTGGGAGGCACCGCGCTACCTGTGGTTCCTCGTCTTGCCCGCGGTGCTCGGCCTGATCGGCTATGGATTCGTCCTGCACGATTTCTTCCTCGCCGACGATTTTTCCATGCTGCTCTACGCGAGCTCGGCGCGGAGCTGGACGGCAGTCTTCAGCCAGGGCGGTCCCTGGGACGAGCAATGGATTCGGCCCCTGGGCTTGCTCGCGTGGTGGCTGAACCTGCAGCTGTTCGGCCTCGAGCCCTTCGGATATCACCTCTTCAATCTCGCCTTCCATGTCCTGAACGCGGCGCTCCTCGCCTGGCTCGTGTTCGTGCTGACGGGTCATGCGCTGTCGGGAACGATCGCCGGGGCGGCCTTCGCGGTGCTTCCCAACCACCCCGAGGCCGTCACCTGGATCTCCGGGCGCTTCGATGTCCTCGCCACCAGTGGAGTGCTCGCGAGCCTGCTCGCCTGGACGCGCTACCTCGGCGTGGATGGGAAGCCCTGGCAGCTTGCCCTTGCGATCCTCGCCTATGTCGGCGCGCTGCTCTCCAAGGAAATGGCGCTGTGCGCACCGCTCATGTACGTCGGCCTGGCGCTGTGGTATTTCCGCCCGCTCTCGCGGCGGGCATGGTGGGGACTCGTCGCCCTGGCTGCAGTGACGGTGGTGTATCTGGGCATGCGCTTCGAGCTCCTCGGGGGCATGGGCGGCCTTCCCGATGAACAGGGTGGGTCCACGCACCTGCATCCTTCGCTAGGGCGGCTCACTCACTTTGCCGAACACGCTCTCGCGTCCGTGGTGGCGCCGCTCAACCGTGAGGTGTACCCGTTTCCTTTTCATCCGCTGCAGATCGTGCCGATGCTCGGCATGGCGGTCGTGCTCGCGCTGTGCTTCCGGGCGCGAGGATGGAAAGGAGGAGCGCGCGACCTCGCTCCGTTCGCACTGGCGTTCCTCGCTTCGCTCCTGCCGCTGGCGGGCTGGGCCCGCCTGTACCTGGACAACCAGCAGAGCCGTTTCCTCTACCTCCCGAGCGCTTTCAGCTGCGCAACGATCGGCGCTTCCTGCGCCTTCCTGCGTGCGGGTGCTTCGAAACGGTACGCGCGATCGGCAGGGCTCGCCGTGGGGATCGTCATCGCGACGTGGTGCGTGGGGCTCGTCCTCGAGAACCAGCACTGGCATCGCGCGGCCTCGACCACGCGGCGCATGATCGAAACTTTTCCGCCGCCGGTGCCCGGAGCGAGTGGCAGCGTCTTCGTGGCGGACCTCCCGGACAATTACTGCGGGGCGTACATCTTCCGCAACAGCTTCCATCGAGCGGCCGAACTCTTCACCGCACACGGCGAGGGCGTTCTGCCCGTCCATTCGCCCGCGGACGCGACCCCTCGCAAGGACGAACTACCCAGCGTCGTGTACCGCTGGAGCGCGAGCGACGAGCAGTGGCGGTAGTGAATCGAACCCGTTCCGTTTCACTACCGGCTCCTGAGAGCTCCAGGCCCCCGAAGGCTGGTAGTGAAACGGAACGGGTTCGATTCACTACCGGGGCGGCCTGCGGCCGGCCACGCAGACGAGTTTACTGTACTTTTAGACAAGATACCTTGACTGTTTGTCAGGTATCGACGACACTTCCCCCGTGGACAACCGCCTCAGGGTCCTGCGGGCCGAGCGCAAGTGGTCGCAGGCTGAGCTGGCCGAGCGCCTGGGCGTGTCACGCCAGACGGTCAACTCCATCGAGACCGGAAAGTACGACCCCTCGCTGCCGCTCGCCTTTGCGATCGCACGCCTGTTCGAGAGCCGCATCGAGGACGTGTTCTTCCCCGCGGAAGTGAAAGCGATCCAGCCATGAATCCGAGCGCCATCGACCCGAGGTCGTCCTCCTCCACCTCACGCCCGGAGGGAACCTCCGGCCGGAGCTTCCTCGGCGTCGCATTGCTGTTCCTTGCAACCTACGCCTGCGCGCGCATGGGTCTCGAACGGGCGACGTCGGGTTCGAGCACGGCGCTCGCGCTGGCCTTCTTGCCGGTGCCGTTCTTCGCGCTCCTGGTCGCCTTCTACGTGCGCAACGTGCGCGCGATGGACGAGCTCGAGCGCCGCATTCAGCTCGAAGCCCTGGCCATCGCCTACCCGGCCGCACTCCTCATCGTGTTGACGGTCGGGTTGCTCGATCTGGCGGGGTTCCACGGAGACCAGGATTGGGACCTGCCGCGGCTGTGGCCGCTGATTCTCATGCCCTACTGGCTCGGTCTGTGGCGCGCGCGCGTGCGCTATTCCTGACGAGCGGCGTGGAGGCCTCGGGATCAGAGCTCGGCGATGCGTGCGGGGTCGTACCCCTCTTCCCAGCCGCCGCCGAGGGCCTTGTACAGAACGACCAGATTCGTGGCGATGGCGGCCTCGTTCTGCGCGAGCTCGTCCTCGAGGTCGGCCAGGGCACGCTGCGAAATCAGTACGGCCTGGAAATCGGAGAGGCCGGCTTCGTACTGCGTTTGCGAGAACTCGACTGCACGGCGCGCCTGGACCACGGCCTCGGCGAGGGAGACGCGACGCACCTGCTCGCGCACGAAGGCGGTCATCGAGTTCTCGGTCTCCTCGAGGGCGGTCAGCACGGCGCGCTCCCAGCGCACGAGTGCTTGCTCGGCGCGGGCGTCCTGAGCCTCGACACGCTGGCGCAGGCGGCCGCCGTCGAAGAGGTTCCAGCGCAGCGAAGGCCCGATCCCGAACACGCCGCTATCGCTCTCGAAGAACTCCGAGGCGTCTTCCGATGCGAGACCGAGGTTCCCGGAGATCGTGAGGCGAGGATAGAGCTCACCCTCGGCGACCCCGATGCGTGCAGTCTCCGCAGCGAGCTGGCGCTCGGCGCGGCGCACGTCTGCGCGTCGTCGCAAGAGATCCGCAGGCACGCCCACTGCGACCTCGACGGGCGGGACGGGGATCGGTCGTGCGTCGGCCAGCTCGGCCGCGAGGGCTCCGGGCGCGAAGCCCAGTAGCACCGCCAGGCGGTTCTCCGCGGCACGCAGCCCGACCTCGAGCGATGGAACGCGAGAGCGCGTCGCCTGGACGATGGTCATCGCCTGCGCGACGTCACGCGCACCGACGAGGCCCGCCTCGAAACGCCCCTGGACCAGAGCCAGGGTCGCTTCCTGGAGCTCGACGTTGGTACGAGCGATCGCCACGCGCTGCTGAAACGCACGCAGCTGGACGTACGTGACGGCGGTCTCGGCTGCCACCGTCACCGCGGCGTCGCGCGCGTCTTCGATGTTTGCTTCGAGATCGGCGTCAGCGGCTTCGACGGAACGACGGACGCGGCCCCAGAGGTCGACCTCCCACGTGGAATCGAAGCCGGCCGTGTACAGGTCGAAATCCTCGACGAAGCCGCCGATCTGCGTGTTCTCGCTCTCGCCCCGGTGCTCGTACGAAAGGCCGAGATCGAGAGTTGGATATCGTTCCGAGGCCGCGATTCCGCGCAGCGCCCGAGCCTCTTGCACTCGCAAGAGGGCTTCGCGCAGATCGAGCCCCTGGCGGGTGGCGCGCTCGACGAGCTCGCTCAGTACGGGGTCGTCGAGGCGGTTCCACCACTCCGCGAGCTCGGCCGGACGCTTCGCAAGGCTCGCTCCGATCTCCTCGCGCCATCCGGCGGGGAGCGGCCGATCGGGCTTCTCGTAGTCCTTGCCCACCGAGGTGCAGCCGATGGCGAGGGTCAAGGCCGCGATCGCGCTCGCGATGCGGGCGGGCGCCAGCCAACGTGGAGCAGGAGCAAGCAGGTTTCTCTCGAGAGTGTTCATGCGATCCCCATGGCCGAGCTGGCCTGCACGAGCGGTCGGGCTCCGAAATCGGATTCCTCTTGCGCCGTGCTCGGTTTGTGCTCGGCGGCAATCAGGGAGTAGAAGACCGGCACGACGAACAGAGTGAACAGGGTTCCGACGCTCATTCCCGCGACGAGCACCGATTCCGATGCTGTTGCGGGCCTCGGCTCCCGGGCCGGACACGAGAACCAGCGGGAAATGGCCGAAGACCGTGGCCGCGGAGGTCATGAGCACCGGTCGCAGCCGCGTCAACGACGCCTCGCGCAATGCGGCCATCTTCGACAGGCCCTGGGCCTGCAACGTGTTCGCGAACTGGACGATCAGGATGCCGTTCTTGGCGATCAGGCCCACGAGCGTGATCAGTCCCACCTGCGAGTAGATATTGATGGTGGTGATGTTCAAGAAGCTGAATACGAGCGCCCCGGAGATCGCGAGCGGCACGGAGCCCAGAAGCACGATCAATGGGTCTCGGAAGCTGCGGAACTGAGCTGCGAGCACGAGATAGATCAATACGACCGCGAACCCGAGCGTGACGGTGAGCGCCGAGCCCTCGCGGCGGATCTGCCGCGACTCGCCGGCGTAGTCGAGGACGACGCCCGGACCATTCGCCGACGGTCGCGGCGGTCTCGAGGACGCGCAGGCCTTCTTCCTTCGTGATGCCGGGCTTGACGCCTCCGAAGACACGCACGGCGTTTCTCTGCTGGAAGCGGTTCAACGTGCGCGGCGCGGTGCTCGTCTCGATGTGCGTGAAGGTCGAGACCGGCACGAGCTCTCCGCCGGGCGTCTTGATCTTGAGGTCCAGCAGCGGACCGACCGTCTTGCGGTCCTCGTCTCCGATCTGCGGGATGACCTTGTAGCTGCGGTCGAAGTAGTTGAAGCGGTTCACGTACGCGCCGCCGAGCAGGGTCCCGAGCTCTCTGCCGACCCCCGCAAGGTCGAGCCCGAGGTCGGCTATCCGCTCGCGGTCGATCACGACCCTCGCCTCCGGCCGGTCGATCTTCAGGTCCGTGTCGACGTACAGGAACTTGCCGCTCTGCCAGCCGGCACCGACCACCGCCGCGGTCGTCTCGAGCATCTGCTCGAGCGGGGCGTCGCTCTGCAGCACGAGCTCGACGTCATACTGGCCGGGAGTCGGCAGCGGCGGGTCGAGGCGAGGAAACACGCGCAGCCCCGGCACTTGCGACACGGCGCCGTACACCTCGCCGTACATCTCCTCGGTCGAGCGAGCGCGCTCCTTCCAGTTCTTCGCGACCATGCCGCCGAAGCCCCCCCAGCTCGCCGTGAGCGACCACATGAACTCGGCCTCGGGGAAAGAGGTGACTGCCTGGACGACCTCGAGCGACTCGCGGTTGACCGCTTCCAGGGTGGAGTCGGGCGACGCGTCGAGGAACAGGCTGATGTGACTCTGGTCCTCGACCGGCGCGAGCTCGCGGCGCGAGTACGAGTACAGCGGCCAGGCCGCCGCCATGACCAGCATGGCCGTCGCGACGACCGCCCAGCGCATGTCCAGAGCGACGTCCAGGAGCCACCTGTACGCGCGCCGCACGAGCTCGAAGCCGCGGTTGACGAAGGCGGTCAGCCGGCCTTCCCTGCCGTGCGCGTGGACGAAGCGCGAGCTCATGACCGGCGAGAGCGTGACCGCCACGATGCCCGACACGACGACCGCGGCAGCGAGCGTGATCGCGAATTCGAGGAACAAGGAGCCCGTCAGGCCGCCCTGGAAGCCGATCGGCGTGTACACCGCGGCCAGCGTGATCGTCATCGCGATGATCGGGCCGATCAGCTCGCGTGCGGCGGCGAGTGCCGCAGCGACGCGAGTCTTGCCCATCCGCACGTGCCGCTCGACGTTCTCGACGACGACGATGGCGTCATCGACGACGAGGCCCACCGAGAGCACGATCGCGAGCATCGTCAGGAGGTTCAGGCTGAAGCCGAATGCGAGCATGACGACGGCTGCGCCGACCAGCGAGACCGGCATGGCCACGAGCGGAACGAGGGCTGTCCGGACGGAGCCCAGGAACAGGAACACGACCAGGCCCACGATCAGGATCGTCTCGACGAGCGTCTTCGAGATCTCCGTCAAGGCGTCCCTCATGAACACCGTCCCGTCCCAGACGAGGCGCATCTCGATGTCCGTGGGCAGCGTCAGTCGGATGCGCTCCATCTCGTCGCGCAGCCGCCGCGCGACGTCGATCTCGTTCGCGCCGACCAGCGGCCACACCCCGAGGTAGACGGCCTCCTGCTTGTTGTACTTCGCGACGAGATCTGCCTCCTCGGCTCCCAGCTCGACCCGGGCGACGTCGCTGAGACGCACGATCGCGCCGTCCCGGTCGGCGACGATCAGGTTCTCGAACTCGCTCGTGGAGCGCAGATCGGTGTTCGCGAGCAGGTTCACCTGCACCAGGTTCCCCTTGGTCTGGCCGACGGCAGCCAGGTAGTTGTTGCGCTGGAGCGCATCGTGCACGTCCCCGGGCGAGAGGTTGAGCGCGGCCAGGCGGTCGGGGTCGATCCACACGCGCATGGCGATCTGCCGGCCGCCCTCCTTGTTGGTCACGCGCTGCACGCCCTCGAGCGTCGCGAGTTGCGGCTGCACGGTGCGTGACAGCAAGTCGGTGATGGCTGAAACGCTACGTTCGCCGGAGCTGAAGCTCAGGTAGAAGGTCGCGTACGGTCGATCGGCCCGCTGCACTTCGACCAGCGGGGGCTCGGCCTCCTCGGGAAGCTCGGAGCGGACCTGCTGCAGCCGCGCCGTGACTTCCGCGAGCGCCGCCGTGGTGCTGTGGTTGAGCTTCAGGTGCACCGTGATCTGGCTCACACCCGCCCGGCTGGTCGATTCGAGGTGGTCCACGCCACCGATCGCCGACACGGCGCGTTCGATCGGTGTGGTCAGGAAGCCGCGGACGGTCTCGGCGCTGGCACCCGTGTAGACCGTCGTGATCAGGACCGACGAGCTCTCGATCTGCGGGTACTGCTGCACCGGTAGAGCCGAGATCGCCCGCCAGCCAACCAGGACGAGCACGAGGTTGACGACGATTGCGAGTACAGGGTGCTTGATGAAGATGTCGGTGAACGAGCGCATGTCGATGTCCTTGTCCGTGCCCGGCGTCGCTACTGGTAAGAAGCCTCGATCACTGCCCTTGGCTGCCATCTGCCGCGGGCCCGCTTGCGATCGCGACGAGCGCGCCTTCGCGCAGCTTGAACGATCCGGAAGCCGCCACCTGCTCACCCGAGGCGAGTCCCTCCTGGATCACGACGTCGTCGCCGAGCATCGCCCCCGTCTGGACGGCCCGCACGTGCACGCGGGTCTTGCCTTGTTCGTCGGCCGCAACCACGAACACGTGGTCGCCGGCGGGCCCCTTGCGGAGCGCGCTCACCGGCACGACGACGGCCATGCGCGGCGCGCCGATCGGCACCCGGACGCGCACCGAGGCTCCCGGGGCAGGAGCGTTCGCGGCGCCCTCGATCCTCGCCCGCACCATGGCGTTGCGAGTTGCGGGGTCGATGCGCGCATCCAACGCGACGATCGTGGCCGCGATCGGCGTCGACTCGCTGAGAGCGAAGACTTCCACCGTGTCGCCCTCGTGCAGAGCCGCGGCGACCGCTTGCGCAACGGCGAAGTCCACGTGCACCGCGTCATCGACTCCTTGAAGTGTGGTCAGCTCCGTGCCCTCGTTCAGGTACTGGCCAGGGTGAACATCCGCCATGCCGACCCGGGCGCGGAAAGGCGCACGGATCGTCTTGCGCGCGAGAATGGCCTTCGTGCGGGCGATGTTCGCCAGCGCGACGTCACGCTCCGCACGGGCACGATCGACATCCATCTCCGAGGCGCCGCGGTTCTCGCTGGCTCGCTGGACGCGGCCAAGCAGCGTCTCCGCGAGAGCGGCCTGTGCCTCCTCTGCTTTCAGCTCGGCTTCCTCCACGGAGACGTCGAGCGCGACGAGAACCGTGTCCGCATCGACGATCTGCCCGGGTGTGAGGCTGACCTGGCGAACGGTTCCGGCGAGCTCGTTGCGGAGCGTGATCGAGCGCAGCGCCATGACCGTTCCGATCGAGGTCGTCGTCTGGAGGTGCTCCCGCTCGCGCGCGACGGCTACCGTCACCGACTCCATCGGTTCGGGCTGGTGGGCGGCGGCGGCATCGGCCTCCTGGAGGGATGCGTGTTTCCACGCTGCGAGGCTGCCTCCGGCCACCCCTACCGTCAGGAGCAGGAGGATGGACCCGACCCACCCGCGTCGATTGCGGCGCGGGGTGCGATCGACCGCTTCGGAACGAACCTGCAGAGTCTCGAAGCCGTTCTCTTGGGATGCGTTCATGAGAATCGTGGGAGGCAAGCCGCGTGCCACGCTCGGATCGTCGCTGGCGCTCTGGAAGCGGCACCCGCGCGAACCGAACTCAGAACAGCTCAGGGTCGAGTGTTCGCGCCCGGGAACACGACCGACCGAGACCGTGCGGCGCTTCAGCTCTCGTCGCCGTCGGGCTGCTGGACCGGAGCACCGAGCTTCCGATACAGCGACGTCGCGCCGAGCCCGAGGAGCTTCGCGGCCTTGCGCTTGTTGCCCCCGCACTGCTCGATCACGCGCAGAATGTGGGCTCGCTCGAACTCGGCGGTCGCTTCGCGCAGATTGGGGGAGTACTCGGGATCGCGAGGCGTTGCTGCGCGTACCGCATCCGGCAGGTCCTCCGGGGTGATCTCTTCCTGCGCGGCAAAGATCACGGCCCGCTCGATCGCATTCGAGAGCTCCCGGATGTTTCCCTTCCAGTGGTGGCCGTAGAGGAGGCGAAGGGCTTCGCGCGAGATCCCGTGCACGTTGCGGCCGAGCTCGCGGGCGTACTTCACCACGAAATGGTTCGCGAGCGCGGGGATGTCTTCGCGCCGCTCGCGCAGCGGAGGCACCTGGATCTCCACGACCGCCAGCCGGTAATACAGGTCTTCTCGAAACCGCCCGGCCTGCGCTTCGGCGCGCAGATCCCGGTTCGTCGCGGCCAGCACCCGGGCCTGGATGTCGACGCGTCGCGTGGATCCCACGGGCTGGATCTCGCGGCTCTCGATCGCCCGCAAGAGCTTCGCCTGGATCGTCAGCGGCATGTCGCCCAGCTCGTCCAGGAAGATCGTTCCCTCGCCCGCGGTTCGCAGAAGGCCTTCCTTGTTGTCGACGGCGCCCGTGAACGCGCCCTTGACGTGGCCAAAGAGCTCGCTCTCGAGAAGCGGCTCCGGGATCGCCGCGCAGTTGATCGGAACGAAGGGCGCCTTCGCCCGGCTGCCGCGCTCGTGGATGGCGCGAGCAACCAGGTCCTTGCCGGTGCCGCTTTCCCCGGTGATCAATACGTGGCTCGGCAACGACGTGACTCGATCCACAGTCTCGAGCACCTTCGCCATCGCCGGGCTGCCGCCGATCATGCCGCCGGGCGCGCCGGCCTCGACCGTGCGTCTCAAGTTGCGGTTCTCGAGCAGGAGGCGGCGGTGCTCCGCGAGACGGCGGAACTTGGCGATCAGCTCCTCGTGCTTGAATGGCTTGAGCAGGTAATCGACCGCTCCGAGCCGGAGCGCTTCGATGGAGGTATCGAGCTCGCCGTGCGCGGTCATCAGGATGACCATCGTCTCCGGACTCGTTTCTCCCAGCCGCTTCAGGAGCTCGATCCCGCCCATGGCCGGCATCCGGATGTCGGAGAGGCAGAAATCGAAGGAGTGCTGGAGCGCGAGGTCGGCGGCTGCGCGGCCGTCCCCTGCACTCTGGGTCCGGTATCCCGCTTCCTGTAGCGACTCCTCGAGCTGCGTGCGGATGGAAGGCTCGTCGTCCACCACCAGGATGCTGAACATCACGCGTGCTTCCCGAGCGGCAGCTCGAACACGAAGGCAGCGCCGGGCGCCTCCTCTTCGTCGAGCCTCAGCGTCCCCTGGTGCTCGTGCAGGATCCGGTAGCTCACGGAGAGGCCGAGGCCGGTGCCCTGACCGACTTCCTTGGTCGTGAAGAAGGGCTGGAAGAGCTTCGAGCGGACCGCCGGCGACACTCCGGGGCCGGTGTCCCGGAACGAGACGTTCACGCCGGACGGCGACATTCCCGAGCGGATCGTGAGGCGGCGGGGCCGGTCCGCGGGATTCGCGGCCATGGCATCGAATGCGTTCAGCGCGAGATTGATGCAGACCTGGGTCAGCTCGTCCTCGATGGCTTCGACGGGCGGCAGGCCTTCGGCCAGCTCGTAGCGGATCTCCGAGCTCTTCGAGCGCTTGTCGTACCGCACCATGTCCACCGCGCGCCGGATGATCTGGTTGAGGTCGCAGCTCGCCTTCTGCACGCTGTGGGGTCTGGCGAGGTCGCTCATCTGGCGCACGATGCGGGAGATGCGGTCGATGTGTTCCCGGATGAGCGCGAGCTTCGCTTGCGTGTAGTCATCGCAAGTCCTGCGCTCCAGGCTCTGTGCTGCCATCGAGAGGGCCATGAGGGGATTGCCGATCTCGTGCGCCACGCCCGCCGCCAGGACGCCCGCGGCCGCGAGCTTGTCGGCGTGACGGATCTTCTCCTGGAGTTGCTTGAGCTCGCTGATGTCGGTGACAGTGACCCGGATGAGCTTGCGTCCCTCCGCCGGTAGCCGCGAGAGCCGAGTCTGGCACGCGATCTCGCGGCCGGAGGCGTCGACGTGCGTGAACTCGAAGACCGACGTCTCTCCCTCCAGCACCTTGCGATGCTCGTCCTCCACGACCTCACAGGACGGGCGACCATTGGCCTGGTGCTGGGAGCAGAAGTCCAGCGGCCCCATGGTCAGGAGCCGCTCACGGGAATACCCGAACAGGAGCTCCGCATGAGCGTTCGCGTCGACGAAGCGATCCGTCTCGACGTCGAGGACCATGATCGCCTCGGGGGCATGCTCCACGAGAGCGCGGTAACGCTCCTCGCTCTCGCGCAAGGCCGCCTCCGCCCGCTGCAGATCGGTGAGGTCGATCTCGACGCAGATCGCGCCCATCGGCTCGCCGCTGTCGCTGATTTCGGCCACGCTGGTGGAGAGGAGGTCGACGGTCGTGCCGTCCTTGCGGATCCCCCGGAGCGGAAGGTTCTTGATGACGCGCTCGTGATTCTGCTGGTTCTCCGCGATGGCTTTCTGGAGGCGGATCTGCGACTCGGGCGTGATCAAGCGCCATGCGTCGAGGCCAATGATCTCCTCGCGCTCATACCCCATGTTCTGGAGCCAGCAGTTGCTGACGTCGCGAACACTCCCGTTCGAATCGAAGGACATCAGCATGACGGGAGCCTGCGTGCACAGGTTGCGGAAGCGCTCCTCGCTGCGCCGGAGATCCTCCTCCATCCGCTTCCGGTCCGTGATGTCCTGGCCGGTTCCAGCCACGCGGACAGGTGAGCCGGACGCGTCCACGAACACCTCGCCCCGGCCGAAGACCGTGCGGACGGCGCCATCCTCGTGGACGACCCGATGCTCGAAGGAGAACGCGCCGCCTTCGTGGAGCGCCTTCTCCACGACCTCCCGAGCCATGGGGCGATCCTCGGGATGAACGAGCTCGAAGTAGCCTTCGATCGTGGCGCCGAACTCGCGGGGCTTCACTCCGTAGATCCTGCACAGCTCGTCGGACCAGAGGATCTGGTTCCCCTGGATGTCCCATTCCCAGCTGCCGATGTGGGAGATGCGCTGGGCTTCGCCGAGGCGGGCTTCGCTCCACCGCAGCTCTTCCTCGATCCGCCGGCGGTCGGTCACATCGTTGCCGGTGACGAGGGTGGTCGGTCGTCCTTCGAACTGGATCACGTCGATGGAGTACTCCATCCAGATCGTCCGGCCATCGGCATGGACCAGCCGCTCGGTCAGACGCTTGGGTTGCGGAACCCCCGCGAGCCGCGCTCGTCCACGCGCAAGCGCCACTTCGCGATCCTCGGGATGGAGCACGCACGTGAAGCTGCGGCCGACGAGCGCTTCCTTGGGATACCCCAGCAGCGCACACCCCGCGGGATTGACGTAGATCAGCTCGTCGCCCTGGATCAGTGCGATGAGCGAGGAAAGCGTCTCGGCCAGCGACAGGAAGTTGGCCTGATGCTGCCGGGATCCGACGTCCAGCCTGGGTTGGTCGAAGTTCACGGATCGCTCCTCGAGCAAATCTCCGGCCAACTCTATCCGCTCGGGCAGATGCCTACCTGGTCGATCCCACGAGGCCCCGGAAGCCCCTTGGTGCGCCCTGCCCGTGCCATTCCCGGAACGGCGCTGCCACGTCTGTTCCATCGCAGGTACGCCCGGGAGGCAGCAGGCTCTTGGCCGGGACGGGACACGACCACCCTGCAGAATGGGTGGTGGGTGGTCTACCTTGCTTGCGCGGAACCCGACCCCGTTTTCGTCACGGAAGCAATCCAGTACAGAATCCATGCGCTGCACCAGCAACTCGATCCCCTCGATCCTCCTTCGGTTGGGCGCGACAGGGACGCTCCTCCTGTCGATCGCCGTGACAGCGCACGCGCAGTCGTCGGGCGGCGAAGCGAGCGGTGTAATCGTCCACACCGCCTTCGGTGGGTTCATCCTTGGCTACGACATCGATCGCCAGGGAACCGAAGGCGTGCTTTGCGAGGCGCTCACGCTTCCCGATGGGAGGCACGACGTTGCCGTCGAGACGTTCGATCAGCGCACCGGCAACATCACCGGGGTCGTCCGGCGAATGGCGCACACCTTGAACGACTTCGTCACGCTGGGAATTGCCGGCCGAAGTGTCGGGCTGGTCGAGTTCGAGCACGTGACCACGCTCTTCGTCGACCAGCGCAGGTACCTGACCATGGATCCGCTCCAGGCGAGCATGTTCACCGGCGAGTGGACTCCTCCCCTCACCGCCGAGGACATCATCACCTCGATGAGTGTGAGCCAGGGCGTGCCCACCACTGCTTTCCTGGGCTTTCACAACGGAGGCACCAACGACACGTTCGTGTTCTCCTCGAACGTTGCAGCCAACACCTTCGGCCCGCTCATCACGGTCGACGATCCCGTCTTTTCCTTCAGCAATTCACCCGTGATGGCCCTGGACCGAGCGAGCAATCAGGCGGTCCTCGCCGCATCGACGGGTTGCCCGCTCTGCCCGCCAAGAATCGGCTTGATCGATCTGTCGACTGGAACGGCCAGCGTCTTCAACGGCGTGGGACTCGGGTACGTCAACGGAATCGCCGTGGATTCATCCACCGGGATTGCCTGCACGAGCACCGAGATCGACTTCAGCGTCGAATTCTACGACCTGTCGACACGAACCGGCTTCGTGGTACCGATCCCGGGAGCGACGAGCCAGGCCCAGCGCGGACAGGACGTCCAGCTCGATCCCATCCACGGACTGTTCCTGGTCGGCCAGGAGTACTCGAGCACGGCCCCGAGCGGCAGCAGCATTCAGGTCTTCGACGAGCAAGGGAACTGGGTCGAGTCCATCGATGGCCTGAGCCTGCCCGCCAGTCCGACGCGTCTCGCACTGAACCCAAGGTCGCGCACTGGTTTTGTGCTCGTTGCGCCGAACCTGACCTCTCTCCAGTCGTTCACGTACTGAGACGTCTAGAGAGAAACCACACCCCTACGAGCACGGCCTCCCTCTTAGTTCGGAGTACCGCCTTCAGGCGGTCTGGTTCGTCGTCCCGCCTTCAGGCGGGACTGGCTCTGAAAGAGAAGACCGCCTGAAGGCGGTACTCCGAACCATGCAGCACTAGAATCCGGACGCACCCTCGTCAAATCCTCGAGCCCGATGCTGACTCATGGAGATCGCAACATGCGAGCAATGACAGTTGAAGACTTGCGCACCCTGATCGGGGATCACACTTCCCCCTGTCTGTCGCTCTACATGCCGACTCACCGCAAGGGGGCACCTGAGGATCGGCATCAGTTCGACGGGGCAGTGCGGGAAGCTCGCGCGCTCTTGAACGGGCTGATGTCGGCGGCAGAGCTCAAGAGCTTCCTGGAGCCTGTCGAGGCGCTCTCGACGCCAGCCTTCTGGCAGGAGCACGGCGATGGGCTGGCGATCTTCCATTCGCGCGACCACACGGCGTGCTACAGGTTGCCGATGCGCGTGCCCGAGAAGATCGTCGCCGCCGACAGCTTCCACATCCGGCCGCTGATCCGCTTCCTGCAATCGAACCAGCGCTACTACTTGCTCAGCCTGAGCCTGAACTACGTGCGACTGTTCAAGGGCAGCGCCAGCGGCCTGGGGCCGGTCGAGGTCGCGCAACTGCCGCGCTCGCTCGAGGAAGCGCTGGGTACCGAAGAGCGCGGACGCTCGATCAGCTTTCACCACGGCGCATCGGGCGGCCGGAACCCCATCTACAGCGGTGCCGGGAAATCGGACACGTCGCGCGACGAGGATCGCCTGCGCTTCTTCCGCGCGGTCGATGCTGCGCTGTGGCCAGTCCTGCGCGACGAGAAGGTACCGATGATCCTGGCTGCTCCGCAGCGCGAGCTCCCGATCTACCGATCGATCAGCCGCTACAACCATATTGCCGACGAGGGTCTGCACGGCAACTACGCGGACGCGCGCCTGGAGGACATGCACGCCAAGGCCTGGCCGATCGTGCAGGAGATCGTCGAGGGAAGGGTGAAGGGGGTGCTCGATCACTACGACCGCCTCGTGTCGCGTGCTCGGGCGGTGGACGGGATCGGCGAGATCGCGGGCCACGCTGTGCAGGGGCGCGTCTACCAGCTCCTGCTCGAGCGCGACGCGGAGCAGTGGGGCACTCTCGACCGATCGAACGGCGCTCTCGAGTTGCACGGCAAGAATCGCTTGCAGGGCGACGACGACGTGCTCGACGATCTGGCCGAAGCCGTGCTGGTGCGGGGAGGCGAGGTGTTCTCGGTCGAACAGGGGCGCATGCCTTCGAAGTCGCCGGTCGCGGCGATCCTGCGTTGGTGAGTCGCGGCGCTCGTGCGTGGAGAGCGTCGCGCCTCGGCGCCTCATTCATGCGTCTTTACGCTAGCGGAGGCTTCGCTCGTCGGCGGCGGCACAGCGACACCCTTGCCCTCCGGTTGCTTCGCAGGCGGCGCTTGCAGCACGCGGACGGTGTCGCGCGCGATCAGTAGCTCCTCGTTCGTGGGGATCACCCAGGCCTCGAGCGGTGAGCCGTCGACGGAGATGCGACCCGTCTGGCCGACGCCGATGCCCTCGTTGCGCTCGCGATCGATCGTGAGTCCCAGGCACTCGAGGCCGGCACAGATGCGGGCGCGGATCGGGGCCGAATTCTCGCCGATCCCTCCGCTGAAGAGGACGGCGCTCGCTCCGCCGAGCTCGGCGACATAGGCCCCGATGTAGCGCTTGACCCGCTGGCAGAAGATATCGATCGCCAGGGTGGCGCGCCGGTCCCCGCTTTCGGCTTCCTCGGCGAGGAGATCACGCATGTCGGCCGTGAGGCCGGACAGGCCGAGCAGACCCGAGTGCTGATTCAAGACCGTGTCGACGTCGGCCACCGACATCCCTTGCTTGTAGACCAGGAACTCGACCACGGAGGGGTCCACGTCGCCCGACCGCGTGCCCATCACCAGTCCCTCGAGGGGCGTGAATCCCATCGACGTATCCCAGGAGCGTCCGCCCCGGATGGCGCAGGCCGAGCACCCGTTGCCCAGGTGCAGGGTGATCACGTTCACCTCTTCACGCGGCCGGTTCGTCAGCCGCCGATAGCGATAGGCAATGTAGCGATGCGAGGTTCCGTGGAAACCGTAGCGTCGAAGCTGAAAACGCCGGTAATAGTGATAGGGGAGCGCGTAGAGATAGGAGGTCTCCGGCATCGTGGCGTGGAAGGCCGTGTCGAAGACCGCTACGTGCCGGACGCTCGGCCCGAGCAACGACTGCATCGCCCGGATGCCTTTCAGGTTGGCCGGATTGTGGAGCGGCGCGAGGTCGACGCAGCTCTCGATACCGGCGAGTACCTCGTCGTCGATGAGCATCGAGTGCACGAACTTCTGCCCGCCATGAACGACTCGGTGCCCGACGCCGTGGATGTCTGCGGGCGAGCGGATGCCGTCGATCCCGGATTCGGCCGAGAGCAGCCACTGCAGAACCACGTCGATCGCCGAGAGGTGATCACGCAGCGGCAGCTCACGATGAGCTGGGGGGCGGCCTTCTGCCTCCAGCGTCACGAGGGCCAAGCTTCCGATCCGCTCCACGTGCCCGGAAGCGAGGCAACGATCCTCGTCGCGACCCATGAGCTCCGTGTCGGTCTCGATGACCTGGAAGCGCAGCGAAGACGAGCCGGCGTTCAGAGTCAGGACGTTCATGGTCGCGTGGTCTCGACGAGAGGTCAGGACGAGGACCCGGCGGATGCGGTTCGCCCGGCTCGACGGGAGGATCGGGATGGTAGGGCGGCGTTTCGCCTGGCCGCGAAGGCGGAGCGATCTCGGGTGGCCCGGGCCGTGGCGGAAAGCTGGGCGAAGGGGGACGCGGAGGAAACTCGGGCAGCGTGTTCATGGAGGAGACCTCGTGCGCGGGGCTCGCGTCGACAAGTTTGCACCACCCGTGGTGGCGATGGAACCGTGTACTTCCGCCCGATGCACCCGCATGTCCTCGGGAGACTCGGGGACCCTCGAGACGACGCTGCGTGCGAGCATCCCGTGCCGCTCTCCTCGGCAGATCCCGCGCGAGCCCGGTTCGGCTGCGGCCTTCGGGCCATTTCGTCCTCGCACGAGGTCCTCTAGGCTCTGCGCTGGATTCGAGATCCACAGGAGTCGAAGATGACCGCCCGACCGCAGCGAGCCTGTGCCCTGTTCTTCCCGAGTCTCCTGCTCGTCTTTAGCCCCGGTGTGCTCGCGGGCGACCCTGCGGAGGGCGGAATCGGCAGCGGGAAGGACGCGCTTGCAACCAGCCTCGCGCTGCGCGACCAGGCGGAACAGGACGCCTTCGACGAGCTGTGCGAAGCGGTACGGCACGGAAGGACCTGGTTGAGCCTTCGCTATCGCTTCGAATCCGTCGAGCAGGACGGCTTCGACAAGAACGCCTACGCGTCCACGCTGCGAACCGTCCTGGGTTACGAGACCGGGGTCTGGCGCAAGTTCTCGGGGCTCATCGAGTTCGAAGACGTGCATCCGATCGGTTCGGACGATTCCTACAACAGCACGACCAACGGGGTGACCGATCGCCCCACGGTCCTCGATCCCAAGGGCGGAGAGCTGAATCAGGCTTTCGTGCGCTATGCCTGGGACGAAGACGTCAGCGTGCAGGGAGGACGCCAGCGCGTCTTGCTGAGCAACCAGCGCTTCGTGGGCAATTCTGGCTGGCGCCAGAATGAGCAGACCTTCGACGGCCTCACCCTGCGGGCGACGGACCTCGGCTCGGCGGAACTCTTCTATGGCTGGGTGGTCAACGTGAATCGCGTCTCGGGCGAAGGCTCCGCCGTCTCCGATCTCCACGGGAACGTCCACCTGCTGCACGGCACGATGCCCGTCTCGGACCTTGGCAAGCTGAACGCCTACGCTTATCTCCTCGATCTCGAGAACGCGCCGGCCGTATCCACGCAGACCTTCGGTGCGAGCTTCGACGGCACGCAGGCGCTCAGCGAGAAGGTCAGTGTCCTGTGGTGGCTCGAAGCTGCGCATCAGACCGACTACGCGGACAATCCTGCCCCAGTCGACGCGAACTACTTCCGCGCCGAGCTCGGAGCCGCCTACCGCGGAGTCACCTTGAAAGTGGGCAACGAGCTCCTCGAGGGCTCGGGCGATCCAGGCGACAAGTTCAGCACCCCGCTCGCCACGCTGCACCCCTTGAACGGCTGGGCCGACCTCTTCCTCAACACTCCCGACACGGGCCTCGACGACCTCTACGTCTCGATCAGCGGCGAGGTCCAGAAGACGAACCTCGAGCTCGTCTGGCACGATTTCACTTCCGACGCCGACAGCCTCGACTACGGAACGGAGATCGACTTCCAGCTCACCCGCAAGATCGCCTCGGACACCACGGTCGGAATCAAGTACGCCGATTACTCCGCCGCCGACCTTGGCCCCGATACGACCAAAGCGTGGGTCTGGCTCGCCTGGTCGTTCTGAGCCGCGCCCTCGAGGTAAGAACGCCGGGGAGACTCGGGGTGGTCACCTCACGGCGTCGCGACGACTGGCTGGAACAGTTCCTTCCTGGGTTGGAGCAGATCGAAGCTCAAGCCGCTCGATCCTTCGCCTCTGCCTACTTGCTTGCTCATGCCGACCCAGGTGATCACGCGGCCGTCGGTCGAGCGAGTGCGTTGGAACGCCCGGGTGACGATCACGCCGGCGCGCGGAACTTCCTCTTCGTTGATGAACAGGGCTTGCTGAGTGGGGCGATCCAAGCCTTCGCGGAGCAATCGCCCGCGCGGCTTCACCTTGCGCGGAGGATCAGGGTCGTTGCGCAGGATGCGGCACATCGACGCGCGTTGCAGGCGCGTTTGGCGGGTATCGCCGGGGACGTGCGCGGAGAGGAAGGGGATCCAGTGCTCCGGCACCGAGGTCATCAACCGGTAGCGGATGTCTGCTTTCCAGGGCGGCGGTTCCGCGGAGGTGCCCGCGGCGCGCGCATCGTCGATGCGTTTCTGCAAGCGCGTGCGGAGCTCGCTTGCGGCCTCCTTGCCGGGGCGGCCGCGGCCATCGGGCATGGGCACCACGGTTTCCATGGCCCACACCATGTTCGCCATCTCGTCGCGCACCATGACGAAGGCCTCGAGCGCATCGCCTTCCTGCACCTTGGGCACGGTGGGGAGGAGCAGGAGACCGGTCACGGGCGAGGTGGACTCGCCTCGATCATCGGCGGGGGTGAAGAGGGTCCAGTCGCGTTCGGTCCCCAGATCTCGGCTTGCGGCGGTGATCCATGACTTCTCGCCGAACACGTTGGTCACCATGAGGCCCTGGACCTGGCACCACTGTCCCACGTCGAGCCGCACCGGAAAGCTGAACCAGTCGTTCGCGTACACCAGGCCGAACTCCATCACCACGAGCTTCACCAGATCGGTGCTGTCGGGAGTGATGCCGCCGAAGTTCACGCGCTGGTCCTCGAAGGCCCACCAGCGCGTGTTGGGCATGCCACTGAAACCGATCGGCGTGGGAAGGAACGTGTGGAGCAGATCGGTGCGTGGTGCCCGTGCGTCGGCGGGAGCGGCGTCGGATGCGGAGAGGTCCAGGTTGTACCAGTCCAGATTGCCGTGGTAGTACTCCTTCGCCGTGAACGAGCGCGTCGTGTCGGCGGATCCGGAAGTGCAAGCGAACTGGTACTCCATGCGCTCGCTCTTCCACGCGTCGTCATCCTGCGCGGGCTGGAGGAACTGGCGCTGGTACCACGCCACGAAACGATCGCAGGTTTCATCCAGCGTGCTCGAGGCCGCGTGGTCCACGACGATGTCCGGGGCGAGCAGATCGAAGTTGCGCGGGGTACCCAGCGTCCCCATTCGTCGCAGCCACGCGAAGCCATCCATCGAGCGCCCTTTCACGGGCGCTGCAAACCGCTGCCACGTGGAGCGGTGCGCCGTGATCGGGTCGTCTCCGGGGGCGGCGGGATCCGGAGCGGCGATCTGGAATCCGCGCTTGAATGGACCCACCAGGGCGTGGAGATTCGCGTCTTCCAGGAGCTTGATCCACTCGCGACCCATCACGAGGCGAATGTCCAGGCTCGCCACCTGCCGGGAGAGCTCGAAGTGGATCGCGTGCTGCTCCACCTGCGCCTCGAGCGGCACGGCGAGATCGAGAGCTCGTGGAGCGTGATCGCCGGGGCGGTAGGTCGCGAGGGGATCGGCCGCCACGTGGACCTTGGCGAAGACCGGTGATCCAGCGTCGTCGCCCTGGAGCTCGCCGAGCTGCCATTGACGTGTGAGCATCCACAGTGCGTCGCGCACTTCGGCTGTCAGTGCCCGATCGAAGTCGTGTGCGCGCGGCCGCCCTTCCAGGCGGTTCCAGCGCGTCACTGCGGGAAACGCACGCTCGGCGAGCGCTGCGCCGAGGTTCACGATCGGCAAGTGCAGGTCAGGCATCGCGCAAGGCCCTGTCGAGAAGCGATTCGCTCTGGATGTTGTGAGCCAGATCGACGCCGATGGTGATGGGGCGCGCCGTCACCGCGGCGATCGTGGCCGGCAAGAAGCGTGCGAGCACGCTGTCGTCGAAGGCGGTCGGCTCGATCGCGCGCAGGCGCGCGAGCGCGAAGGTGTCGGGGATCGTGGCGCGCAGATCCTCCCATGTCCAGCTCTCGCCGATGGATGCCGGCACGGCGAGCAGCCAGGCCTGCGGCGCCTCGGTGCTCGGCCGATCATAGTGGAAGGCAATGCTCGTGGCCTCGTCCTTCGTCGGCACGACCTCGGTCCATTCGTCGAGCATCAAGCCGCAGTGCACGCTCGCTCCAGGATCGAAGGTTCCGGTTGCGTAGCATGCCGTGTAGAGCAGGTGGTCCACGGCCGAGCGCGGATCGAAGGTCTCAGGCCACTGCAGTGCGAGCCAGGGTTCGCCCGGAATGGCCGGGAACTGCACCGGTTCGAGTTGCGGAGTGGCCGTCTCAAAGGCTTCGCTCAGGATGAGCGTGCTCTCCCATGCCGCCGCTTTCGGCCGCACGCGCGCCACGCCGTACAGCCATTCGTCCACGGGATGATCCAGGCCCTGACTCCTGGCGATGGCCACCTGCGCCAACCGCGCCCCCCAGGCGTTGCTCCACTCCGCCCGCTGCGATGCAGCGATCGTGAAGCGCGGGAGCAGGACGAAGTCGTCCCCGAAGAGCGCCTTCGCGGCGCCGATGCGCAGGTCGCACTGAGCCTTGCCCACGTTCGAGTCGGAACGCAGCAGCTGATCGTTCGCGCTCGCCAGTCGCTGACCGAGATCGGCGAGCATGCCTCGGAGCTGCCGCGCCATGTCCTGCACCAGCGTGACGATCGCCGTGCGATCCCCTTCGATCCGCAGGTCCATCGGATCGTGCGGAGCCATGTGTGCCACCACGGTGGCCCACCGGTTCCAGAGAGCAGCGATCGTCGCGTCCGCCTGGTTCGCCAGGGCGTCCAGCTCGGCCATCCTATCGAGGAATGCGAGGCGCAAGGAGTGGATGTGCAATGCAAAGGGACCGGGCGACAGCGGTCCGGTGCGCGTGAAGACGGTGCTGATCGCGGCCTCCGCTTCTTTCAGGATCTCGACGCGCGTGTAGTCGTCGAGGCCTGCAGCGGAAGCCTCGGTGAGCTTCGAGTCGCACAGCGCCAGCTTCTCCGTCCAGCGGGCCGCGTGCTCCCGGCCCTTCGCTCGGATGCTGCCGCACCAGGCGCGCTTCGCGTCGAGCATGGCCCCGAAGCCGCTCAGGGCGACGCCCATGGCACCCGCGCGCAGTTGCAGCGTGACGAACTCGTCCAGGCCACCATCCACGGCGCCCTGGATGGCCTGGAAGTCCAGCGGATCGAAAGGCAAGGCATCCAGGCTCGTCGTCAGCGCAGCGATGTCCCCGTGCAGGGTCTCCATCGCGTCCCACGCACTTTGCAACCTGCTGCGATCCACGCTGCCGAGCGCCGTCTCGCTCTTCGCCTCGTTCGGCAGCATGGCATCCGCCGGCGTCCACGGCTTCACGCCGAGCACGAGCGCGCGCAGGCTCTCCACGAGGGGCGCCACTTCGAAGAGCGTGATCCTTCCCGGAACTACCTCGGTGTACATCATCCGCAGGTCAGCGTCCGGCGCGATGCCCGGCTGCTGGTAGACGCGATGACGCACGCGATCGTCGATGGCGTTCATGCCCTGCTCGCTGTGCATGTCGAGCATGTGCAAGAGATCGACCGCATCGAGGCCGAGGTCGCTCCACGACACCGTGGCGATGGCCGTGATCGTCTCGCTGCCATCCGCGGCTCGCGTGGCGCGTCCCACGCGCAGCACCAGATCGCTCGAGAGCGGCAATACGGTGCGGAGCCAGGCGTTCAGGGCCGGCTCTGCCCTCGCCCGCGGCGTGAGTCCGGGGGCTGCGTTCGCATCCAGGTGCAAGGCCATGCGGTGGGTGAGCGCAAGTCCTCCGCGCGGCGTTCGCACCACCTCGGGCTGCACCGGGTAGGTGCCCTTGCTGAACATGTCCATCGCGGCTGCGGCGCGTTCCGTATTGCCGCGCGCCATCTGGTGCACGCTTTCGGCGAGGGACAGATCAGCGAGCGCGTCGTTTGCTCCGGCGAGCTTTCGCACCTCCGCATCGATCGCCGCTTCCTCCGTCCCCGTTCCGCGCAGCAAGTCCTTGCCCCATGGGTAGGCCCGCGTGGGGTCCGCGTTCACGTGGTCCAAGAGCTTCACGCCATCGACCACGTTGCGCGCTTCGATCGTATCGATGCTGCCCTCCTGCGTGGCCGTCTCCGCCATGCGGTTGGCTTGCAACGGGAAGGCCATGCGGATGGACAAGAGGAACTGGTCGAGCTCGGTGATGCCGCCGCGGTCGTGCATTCCGCGCTCGAAGCGGTATCCGAGCAGGGCGCCAAGCGACTGTCCGTTGCGCAGGCCCTCGATCAAGCCGAGGGCGACGCGCACGCGTTCGCTCGACAGGTCGACCGCGAACAAATCGGGCTGGCTGGGTACGGCATTGCGGAAGTGGCCGTTCCGCAGGATCGCAGCGGTGGTGGCATGATCGGGCGAAAGGGCGTGGATGAAGCCGCCGTTGCCTGGATCCACCGCCACGGAAGTTGCGCCGAAGCTTCGGGCCGTCGCCGCATCCAGCTCGAGCCGTTGTGGTCGCGGCCTCGGTCTCAAATGCTCCACGTAGCCGTACGCACCGAGAGCGATGCCCTTGGGGCGCTGGCCGCGCATTGCCGTCAGGCGATGATCCACGACTCCCAGCATCCACGCGTCCAGCCGGTGCGTGCACGCATCGATGTGTTCGGCGAAGAGCCGCTCGAGGCGCGCGGTCGGCAAGTCTTTCAGGAAGTCCACCGCTTCGATCTGGTGTTTCAGGTCCCGTGTTTCGGGTGCGCTCTCCAGCTGGCTCACGATGTGATCGGCGATCGTGATCGTGGGATTGCCAGTGATGCGCACGTCCGTCGCATAGAGCACCGAGTACCGACTCTCGCTCGCGCCCTTCTCCTCGACGTGCACGAAGCTCTTCTCCCGGCGCATCGCCTGCAGCACGGGTAGCTCCACGAAGGAGCTGTGCAAGTCGAGCGAGGTGTCGTAGAACCCCAGTTCCAGCGCGTGTTTCAGGAGTAAATAGAGAAGCGTGCCGGGGGGCGTGCCGTTCAGAAAGCCTTCTTGCTTCCGCAGCGCGTCGAGGGAGCTCGTGGCCTTCTCCGCCAGCCATGCCAGGTAGTTCTTGCCGTCCGTGGTCCACACGCGAACGGGCTCTTCCTCGCTCAGCGGACGGTCATCGATCACCGGTCCCTGAAGGAGGATCGGGTGCGCGGTGAAGATCTTGTCCAGCAGGTCGGGCCGAGCGCCGGCGTGGCCGAGCTCGGCCAGCAGGATGGGCGCGCCGAAGAGGCTCTGGATCGTGCTCCAGATGCTCGGGTCGAAGCCTGGATCCAGGCTCAAGCGGTTCCAGAACTCCGCGATGCTCTGCGCCCATTGCTGGTGGAATTCCACCGCTGAGGGATGCAATCCGAGGATGTCGAGCAGCAGCTGCTGCGGCTCGCCGGTGGCCTTGCCGAGGTGTGCAGCGCTATCCCCGCGGCTGTTCCAGAATCGATCGCGCAACACCGCGAGCTTGCCGTACAGGCGGGCAACGTAGCGATCCTCTCCGATGCTCCGCGTGTCGGGAAAGGCCATGCGCGAGAAGGCCGTGGTCGGCAGCAGGCCGTAGGGTTGCTTGCCAACGCGCACCGCGGGCAGCGCGCCGCGGCCAGACACGTGCTGCTCGAAGAACGCCCGCGTGCGACCGACGGCATCGTCGTCGAACACGGTGTTCATCATCGTGTCCATCCAGTAGCCGAGCGTGGCGGGCCAGAGCGCAGCGTTCATGGCTCGCGCCTCACCCATGTCGTTCAGGTCGGCTCCCGGTATCGGTTGCAGCGCCTGCGGATCGATCCCCAGGGCCTGCGCGAGCAAAGCGCCGTCCCTGCGACGCCATGCATCCGTCTCCGCCGGGTCGAAGGCATCGATTCCGAGCACGCCACGCGCGAAGGCTTCGTAGCCGTCGTCTTCCCGCCAGGCTGCCGCGTCGCCATCGCCCTCGGTGCGATTGGTCGGCGTGCCCTGGGGAAGCAGCAAGAAGCCTCGGCTGCTCTGATGCTGGTGGGTGATCAAGCGCTCGATCGCAAGCTGCGACGCGGTCGGGTCGCTTGCCACGCGCACTCCCAGTACGTACACGCGATCGAAGCCTTGCGCGGCCTGCTCCGGCGTGAGCACGACGCGGAAGGCCATGCCTGCGGCCAGGGCCACGTCGAAGTCGAACATCCAGCGCTGCTCCTCCGGTACGTGAAGGTCGCCGCCATCCACCGGGTGGAACTGCAGCTCCCTCGGTGCGCGCGGATCCGGGCCGACAGCGAGCGGCGTGACCACCGGTGATCCCAGGATCTCCACGCGCTCTGGGCCCCGTTCCAGGACCAGCACGAAGCGCTCGGGCAACAAGTCCACTCGCGGTTGCGTGGCCCAGGCCGTGGTTCGCAGCTGCAGGGTCTCGGCATCGGCAAAGACCAGGTGCAGCACGCGGACCCTGATGGCGGGATCGGCACGCCGGCGATTCTCCGGTGCGCTCTCGTTGGGATTGAACGGCGCGTAGGTCGAGGCGAGCTCCGTTGCCCGATCTCGGCTGGTTGCAGCGGCCAGCGCGTCGAAGGCTGATCGAAGCTTCCCGGCATCGCCTTCTGCGCGCCACACGGCTTCGGTGTACACATTGACGGCGACTTTCACCGCACCGGTCAGGGGCACGGTGCAAGGCACCACGAGCACCACGTCGGCGGCACCTGCAGCGAGCTCGGGGTCGGATGCGGGCAAAGGGCGGTAGTGCAGCGCTGCGAAGTTCGCTCGACCCCTTCCATGCGCCGCCACGAGATCGCGCCAGTACGTGCGACGGAGCGCGTCATTCCCATGGCTCTTCCACCAGCCGCACCAGAATCGCTTCGCGTTCGCGGCTTCGCCCTCGCTCAGCGCCGCCTCGTAGCTATCGATCCACACGTCGTCGGGAAAGATGCGCACCATCAGGGACGGCACCTCGCCGTCGAGCTGCTGGATGGTGCCGAAGCGCGTTTCGAGGCGCACGGGAAGGAGCAGGATCGGCAGGTCGGAGGGAATCGATGCGATCGCCGTGCGCGGATCCACCATCGGCGCGATCCGGTCGTAGATCCCGGCGAGGGTCTTGCGCGCGCCCTTCGCCCGATCCTGCGCCTCGCCGTGCCGTGCTCTCGCGCGCTCCATTTGCTCGCGGAGGCCCCGGCGGAGCTCCCCGTCGGTGGCGCGACGCGCATCGAATGCGCGCTCCATCGACGCGAGCTTCGCTTCGAGACGCAGCAGCTCTTCGCCGGCGAGCAACACATCGGCCTGGGCCTGCTCCGCCTCGGCGCGGGCAGCATTCAAGAGCTCGGCGTGGTCCTGGAGAGGCATGAGGGTTCGACCTACGGGCGGGGCAGCATTTCGGCGGCGTGCACGGCAACCAGCACGGGCACCTGGTACAGCACGTAGGCCACGTCGGCCGCGTTGGTGTCCGCGTTCCAGGCCACGTTCACGTCCTCGTCGTGCTGTTCTACCTCCGCGTCAGGCTCCACTTCCGGCGTCGCTGCGGGGGATACCAGAGTGTGCGCGGGCATGGCCGCTTCGATGCGCAAGTTGCCATCGGTCACCAGCACGTCGTTCCAGGCCAGATCGTTCCACGTGACCAGCGGCATCTCGGCCGGGCGTTCCACGTCGAGGCCGAAGCGCGGCTCACCTGGGCGCTCCTTGATCACGAAGAACCAGCCTGCATCGTCGGCGCTACTCTCCCCCGTTCCGCCCTTCGCCTCCGGCACGGTGAGGTCGAACCCGAAGAACCAGATGTCCGGCATGATCTGCGCGCCATAGAGCGGCGTCTTGATCTTGCTGCGGGGTGGCGAACTCTCCTCCGTACTGCTGATCACCACTGGCTCACGGGGGAGGGATCGATCGATGCTGCCGTCGGGCATGCGCTGCCACTCCGCCTTGTGCGCGTAGATCACCGCGTTCGGGTAGCGCTTGAGCAATTCCCCCCGGATCACCAGCACCACCTCCTCTTCCACCTCGCCTCCGGTCTCGCGGTTGTCGTGCTCGCCGAGCTTGGAGGTGTCACCCCAGGTGTGCAGCTTCGGGATGTCGTACAGCTGCTCCCGGATCGTGTCGGGATTCGCGCCTGACTCAGGCTTGTAGGCGCTCACGTCCCAGAACTGCCGGAAGTAGGTGCCGCGCTGATCGGTCGGATACTCGCGCCACAGGAGCTCGCGCGCGAACTCGTGGTTCACACCCACCATGTAGCTCTCGATGAACTTCTGGTTCGTCTCCAGCAAGCTGATCGTGTTCTGCTCGATCAACCCCACGTTCGGCAGGAAGAGCTCCGGCCCCTTGTCGGCCAGCGGCTTGTACATCGCCAGGTCGAGGCGCGGGTAAGCCATCGGCTCGTCGAAGGTGGCTACCATCCCGTCGCGAATGTGGTCCGGCAGGCGCACCAGCTTGTGGTAGCGCTTCGCGATGGTGTTCGCGGGGTTGAGCATCAAGATCGCGGCCTCCACGGTGGCCGGTACGTCGACTGGCTGGCGCACGATGGGGGGAGAGGCGAGCTGCGCGGCCAGTGCCGTGGCGTAGCCTTCCGTGAGCGCGACCTTGAAGCGTTGCGCGACGACGCTGTCCGTTCCACCGGGGCCCCTGGCAATGGCTGAGCCCGGCTCCGTGATGTGGAACGATGGAGCAGGCGGCAGCGCGGCGATGGAGGCGGGTGTGGCGTTTGCCGGGCGCACTGCGTCGATCGCATTCCGCCTGGCCGCCAAATTGCGAATCAGGCGGGCGATCGCGAGCGCGCCGAAGGCGATGGGCACCGCCGCGACGATGGCCGTCGCGAAGGGGAAAAACGCGAAGAGGATCACGATCACGATCAACGCGATAAGGAGGGGATACCAGGGCGCCAGCGGATCGCGCAGGAGACCGAGCGGGAACCAGCTCGGAAGACTGGCCTCGATCAACTGGTCCACGATGCGATCGTCGCTCGGCACGGAGGTCGGCAGCACCTTCGGCGGCGCGGCGACGATCACGCCGGTGTCGAGTGCGCGCCCAAGCTCGTTCACCGGCTTCCCGGCTGGCATGGCCGGAGCGAGCATGCTTTCCACACGCGCACCAGTGCGCGTCGCACGTCGCATGGGCGCGCCCACGGCAGCGAGCGCCACCGGGCTCTCCCGCAAGAGGCTCTTCACCGTCAGGCGTTCGGGCACGAGGCGCTGCAAAACGGGCATCGTCAGCGTGAGCGACTTGTCCGGCGAGGCCGCCAGCAGCGCGCGCACCTCGCGGTTCCAGAGCACCGAGCTCACGGACCTGGAAGCGAGGTGCAGCCGCGCCGCGCGTTGTGCCTTCAAAACGTCGCCCACCTGCTGCCATGCCGCGTTCATGTAGAGCTCCTGATCGCCGCGCACCACGTCGGTGCCGAAGCCGGCGCTCACACGGAAACGTGGATCGAGGTTCAGCTCGTGCAGCCAGTTGCCACGGTTGGGCAAGGCGCTGCCGTCCCGCTCCGCGAGCAAGCGCTTCTGGCGCGCGTGCCAGCGGCCGTAAAGCGGGGGGACCACCACTGGGTCGGGATCCGCCCCCGTGCCATCCGCCGGGTTTTGCAAGTCGCCAATGCCGGCATTGGCGTCGACCGCGGCTTTCTCCTCGTAGTCGTCCGCGAGGTTGATGAAGCCGGCGATGTCCTGCTGGGTCGGTTGCGGATACGGCTGCGCCCAGCTCTCGTAGAGCTCGAACTCCGGGCGATCCTCCTCGCTGATCGACGAGTCGGGGATCTTCAGCGCGCCGCCGAGCTTCAGGACGCCGCCGAGCTCGGGGCGCGTGAGGCCGCGGACATTGCTCCCGGGTTCCTCTGTGTCCATGTCCCGGCGCCCCACGCGTGGATCCATGGGCTTGGGCTGCAGCAAGCGCACGAGGTACTCGAAGTCGCCGGTGTTGCCCGTCCGGAAGTACCAGCGGTGATAGTAGGGATAGTGATCGGGGTCGACGCCCCCGCGCTCTGGATGATCGACCCACGCGCTGTGCGTGGCGTGCGGGGCCTTGCTCACATCGCCGCCCAGCCCCGCGATGCGGCCAGTCTCGAACACGGGCACCACGAAGGCGTGGTAGCCGGCGTTCGCTCCCAGCTTGCGCGGGCAGATCACGCGCGAGAACGCGAGGTCGGCATTCTCGCTCAGGGTCGAGGCAAGGCGTTGCGCCACCTGGGCTCCGTCGTTGCTCACCACGTCATTCTCACCGGGCGCGATGTGGCGGTTCACGTGCACGTGCGCCCAGGCCCACAGTTGATCCGCCGGCGGGAACAGAGCGGCCGCCTCCGCGCACACGATGTAGGGGAGCGGCCGTTCGCGATCGCGTGGACCATCGGTGAACTCGCCCTCCTTCAGCAGCACCAGAGCGATCCACGGCCGCAGGCGGTGGGCAGCGCCGTCCGGCATCGCTGGGGTGTAGCGCCAGGGAAAGTCCTCGTCGTAGAACTCAATGTGCGCGAGGCCATTCGGCTCGAAGTTGCTGATGCGGTCCCGCGGTTCGGTCTTCACGATCGCGCGCTTGTCGATTCCGATCACGTCCCCGGGACCGATCAGTTGCACGGTGCGACCGGCGTCGATGTCCAATATCGACTCGTCCAGGCTCCGCGCCTTCACGTTGATCGCCGCCTCGATGCTCGCGCGCTGCGTCACCGTCGCATCGCCATCGACGGTAGCGATGTTGCTAGCCAGGCCCTGCCGCAGCCAGGGAAGGAAAGTGTAGGTGGCGAGGGGGCGGGCCATGGTGGATCAATTCATCAGTTCGCTCTCGGGCACGATCACCAGGCGGCCCGCCAGGGCGGGATTTGCGGCGATCGCGAGCTGCATCGTTTCCTTCGCGCTGGCGTGGCTGGCGAAGCGGCCCCCCAGCGCGTGCACGACGTTGGTATCCGCGTCGGCCACGGCGTAGCCCATGCCGGTGGTCACCTCCACCTTGTCCGTGAAGGGGTCCATGGCTCTCCGCCGCGCGTAACTGAGGGTGCTCTTCGTCACGGCCGAGCCCCCGAGGTAGTGATCGAAGAGCGCGTGGTCGAAGCCCTTCGTGAAGCGCTGGTGACGCTTGTACTCGCTGTCGATCCAGAGCTCCTCGTAGCGCATGTTGCGACAGGCGGCGTGACTGGTGACGAGGTCGTTGCTCACCCCGAGCTCGATTCCGCCGGCCGCCGGCTCGAAGGCCGGTCGCGAGAGCTTCTCGGCATCGTCCATGTCGAGGAACTGCGCCATCGCGAATCGTTCCTCGCCTTCGCCGCGCTTCACGAGTTGCGTGCTGGCCGATTCGATGTCCAGGCGCTTCACGTCGCCGGGGGTCTGATTGCCGAGCCGGTCGATGGTGAGGCCCATGGGCACCAGCCGCTGGCTGAACCGCAGGACGCCGAGCGGGTGCATCACGAGCTCGCCACCGGGTGCTCCGAGATCGCGGATCGATACGAGCAGGTTGCTCGCCGGCGGAAGCTCCGCCGTCCAGTTCTCGGCTTTCTCGAGCTCGGCCTGCAGCAGCGGCAGCACGAGGATCGGCGGCAACACCGTGTCGGCTTCTTCGCCCCAGGTCTTGTCGAAGTCGACATCGATGTCCCAGAACAGGATGCTGATGCTGCCGTGGCCGCGCGCGCGCCACGGAGTGGGTCCCTCGAGCGTGAACGCGACGCGGATGCCCAGCGTGTCCACGCCGAACACCTTCAGGGTGAGGCCCGCGCGCACCTCGATGATGAAATAGAAGGGCGAGAAGCGGAACAGCGCGTCGAAACCGAGGTAGCCCTCGAGGCGGAAATCACTGAAGCCGAAGTACAGCTCGGCCTTGGCCCCGAGCTGAACGGTATTGCTCGTGACGGCGAGATAGGCTTCGACGCGGATGCGCGCCTTGCTCTCGTTGAGGATGGAGAGCGAGAGCCGGCGCGGATCGGGGAACGGCAGCGCCGGCGGATCGAAGCGCGGATGGAAGCCCCCGACGGTGAGCACGAAGTTGGCGTCGGCTCCCCAGGCAACCAGGAGACCCATGTCGCCTTCCAGCGGCATGAACAGGATGCGCGACTCGAAGAGCGTGGCGTAGAAGAACAGCCGCTGCCGATCGAACTCGATGGCACCCATGAAGGCCACCTGGACGATCACGAGCGGCGCATCCACCGTGGGCAACGCCAGGCGCAGGAGGCCAACGATCGCGATGTTGCCCGGGATCTCGATGATCACACCCATTGCGATGCTGATGAGCGTGGGCGTTCCCCAGCCGATCTTCGCCATGGGGCCGATCAGGAACTTGCCTTCCTCCGGCGGGAAGATGGCCCTCAGGTCGCTGATGATGCGCGGCGCCTGCGCAATGATGTCCCCGGTGGGGAACAGGATGCTGGCGAGCGTCCCGTTCCGAACGCCCACGGCCAATGCCTCCAGCACCATCGTCCGATTCAAGCCGAGGATGCCGCCCAGGCCGATGAGAGTGAAGCCGTAGCCGAGCTGGATGCCGGGGTTGAACTCGACGCTGATGATCACGAGTAGGCTGAAGCCCTGGCTGCCATCGGGCATCCGCGTGGTGATCAACCCGATGGCCGTGACGGTCAGCATGTCGAGCACGCTGAGCTGCAGCACGCCCGCGTACTCTTCGCGCTCGGAATCGAAGAAGAGATAGCCACCGCCGCGCACGGCGCCTGCATCGATGCTCAGCCCCACGCCATTCGGCGGACGGAAGCCGAGCTGCATGTCGACAGGGCCGAGGTTTCCCGACGCGAAAGTGACGATCGACTGGATGCCGATGCCCTCGGCGACGAAGGCCAGCGGACCGAGCCGACCCTCGAGTGTGATCACCGCCTCGATGCGCGCCTTGGGATCGGGCTCCGGCGGAATCGTCAGGGAGAGCCGCAGGTCAGGAATCTTCAGCGGCCCCAGCTCCAGGTGCGGATGCAGCTGCACCTCGAAGTTGAGCGATCCTCGGAACCCCAGGCCGTGCTTGCTGCTCCAGTCGATGCCCAGGGGGACGTCGATCCTGGTTTCCCCGTCGCCGAGGATCGTGCGCAGGAAACCGTCCCCTTCGCCGGCCGCCAGCACCACGCTCAGCTCGTGCACATCGGCGCTGATCACGAGCTCGATGTCGTTCACGGGGCCAGTGGCCTTGATGCCCACCGTGAAGCCCTTCATCTGCAGGCGGGAAGCGGTCGGATCACCGATCAAGGTCACCGGATCCGGTGGGTCGAAGCTCACGGCCACCCCGAACGTCACGCTCGGGATGGTGCTCGCATCCATGAAGGGATACTTGACGCTCAATCCCTCCGGTCGGATCAAGATGCCGAACTGGTTCGCTACATCACTGCCCGCGGTGATCGTCAGCGTCGTGTTCTCGCTCAGCGGGAAGTTCGCGGGGATCACCGACGGGATCCCCGGCTGAATCACCAGGCCAGGCTTCAGGCCACCATTCGCCTCCAGCGGCAGCAGCTGGAACGACAGTGCGAACGGAACACCCGCGATGTCGCCGTAGTGAAAGGGATACTCGAGGCCACGTGCCTTGCCCTTTCCAAACAAGGGGGAACTCGTCCCCGCGTAAGCGTCCAGGCTGCGGCGGTCGGGGTCGATGATGCTGACCGGAAAGCCCAGGCCATGCAGGAAGATGGCCAGGTGATTCACGATCACGTTGACCTTCAGCTCGTCGGTATTCCAGCCGTACACGCGCTGAAAGATCAGGTGGGGGTCCTGCAGGATCTTCGGGATCTCGTCCCAATCGATTACCGTGCGCACGTAGCCGTGCTTCTCCGTGTCGGGGCGGAGGTTCTCGCGGCGGATGACGTCCAGCGCTTGCAGGAGCGCAAAGATCTGCGGCCACTCGCGGGCGAGATACTCGGTGAGGAGCAGCTCGACGAGGTGCTCGCCGATCTCGGCAGCGAAACGGGCGCCATCGACGCCCGTTGGAGATGGAAGACCGCCCTCGATCCGGTCGTAGACGCCCGCAGCCTTGCCGAGCAGTTCGGCCACTTGCGAGGGCTCGAAGGAACCCTCCGCCATACCTTTCACGGTGAAGACCGCGTCGGCCACTGCGGCGCCGACTTCGACGTACTCAGCGGGCATATCACCCGCGTTCCAGCCCAGGCGATAGAGCAACGCCTTGAAGTGCTCGGACGAGGTGAATCCACGCCGCAGCGGATCGAGCACGAGCAGCAGATGCCGCGCCAGCACGACGAGCGTGTCTTGTCCCTGGGCGGTACTCATGCTTGGGGATAGATGCGGTCGTACTCGCGGTCCACGAGGTCGTGCAAAGCGGGGTCGATCGTTTCCGCGAGTATGTACCGGCAGACGGCGCAGAACTCGCGCGTGGGGACTTTCGTGCCGCGCATGAGGCAGTGGCCGGCTGGATGGAACGCACCCAGGTGATTGCGCGCACCGCCCGGATAGAGTCCCACGATGCGCACGCGATCCGCAGCCGCCAGTGCTGGAGCGAGGCCCACTCCGGCGGGGTCTGTGTCCGGCACGAAAACAGGGATCTGCTCGCTCGAATCGACGGCCGTCGGCACGTTGGCCACGGGAGGGAATGCGACCAAGGGCACCCGATTGCGAGTGATGAACGACTTGATGTTGTGCGCCACCAGCTCCGCGTACGGGTAGTCGGTGGCGTGGTGGACGCTGGCGGGCGCAGGCCTGGGCCTGTACAGGACGGAGCCGATCCCGAAGGTGGCGATCGCATTGGCGATGGGAACGAGATTCGGATAGGTGATCACCACGCCGGAGGCCCGTATGCGGACCAGATCATTGGTCGCGTCCACGGAGTCCACCACCATTTGCCCGCTCAATCTCGGGAACTTGAGCAGTGCATTGCGACCGATCCGCTGCCGCAGGTGCACGATGTCGCCGACACCGAAGAAGAGGGCTTCGAAACTGCGCAGCTTCACGGTCAGCACGCCGGCCGCGAGCGTCAACGCCGCACTCACGACGCCGATGGCATCCACGCGATGCCATCGCCACTTGATCTCATCCCCGTGCAGCACACGTGCTGCCCCTGCGCCCCGCTGAGCCTCGGTCTCCACCTGCAGGTTGCTGAATGCGTCCAGGGAACCCGTCGGTGGACCCCGGAGCTCGGCGTACTCATCTCCGAGATTGAACGAATGCGAGAGCTCGTGCAGCAGCACGCGCCCCACCCGTCCATCAGGGGCGTCGCGGTCGGCGGGTGGCTGGGGTGCCACCTCGTAACGATTGCCTTGAATGGGCGGTGCCACGTCGACCATGTGAAACGGCCCGCTTTCGAACATGTTCGCGAAGAAGAACCCGTCGCCGTTTTGCTCGCGCCCGCCTGAGGGAGCGACGATGCAGACCAGGTCATAGTCAGGTGGCTGGGTGCCGTCGGCGCGCTCGGCCCACAGATGCCCGATCGGTCTGCGGGCCACGACGCCCGATGCATCCGGCAAGTCAGCCACGATGGCGCGCAACAACGAGTTCATGCGCGCGCGGCCGCCACGCTTGCCGAACAGGCCGAAGAGCAGAGGGTCATCCAGGTCCAGGGCCCCACAACGGGAGCCGAGAGGCGAATCCACCTCGTCGACGAGCCCGCGAGTTGCCATGATCTTCCACACATCGATCGCATCGCTCGGATCGGTGGGGCCCGGCCCGAGGCGCGGGCTCGGATCATGACCGAGCACGGCGGTCCAATCAGCCAGGATGTCCGCGTTGGGCCGCGCAGCGTCGCCGGGCAGCGGCAAGCCCATCTCGTGGATCAGTTGCTCGACGCCCCGGATGTCTCCCGCTGGCCCGGGAACCGGCGGAGCCTTTGGAACGGGCATGATCCGGGCCACGAATCCTCCGCCCGGATCGCGGTTCGTCACCTCACCCCCGATCGAAACGCCATATTGCGCGGCAGCCACGTGCACGACCCAGAAGTTCATGCTGCCGCGCATCAGGCTCCACGGAAAACTCAGAGGGTCCTGCCGCACGGTGTGCGCGATATCGATGACGAAGCTGCGGTACGCCGGCGCTTCCGCGTCGGTGAACCCATCGCCGATGAACAATACATTGGGCACGTGGTCGGCGGGCACCACCGCGCCACTCGGCAATTCGATGGCGAGGTCCGGGCTCGGCATGCGCATCGAGCCGGGAACGAGCTCGGCTACCAGGGGCGGGGCCGCCGACCAGGGCGGATCGACATGCAGGATGGCTTCGTCGAAAAGGACCGCGGGATCGTAGCGGATCGATGCGCGGATGGTGATGTCGGTGTTTGCGCCGTCGCTGGCCGCGAATCGCAAGCTTCCCGAGTCGTCCACGTTCTTCGGGTTGGCGGCAGCGGGGCCCCAGTTGACTTCTGGATTGTCCGTCACATCGCCGAGGACACCATCGGTGAACTGCGCGTGCAGGGAGAACCGGCAGCCGGTGTCCTCGGCTCCCGCCGCATTCCGTCGCCGGATGCTGAGCTTGTCGGGCGTCAACCAGACGCGGTCATAGGCCTCGTGCACGTGGATCCGGAAGCGGTGCCGCAGCACCGCACCCGCTGGAAGGTGCGCGGCCTCCAGCTCGAGCAGGAAATTGTGCGGCCGGGGCGTAGGAAGTGCGGCGTCCACGAGAACCTGGCCGGTCACCATGTTGACGCGGATGCCGAATCCCCGGTGCGTATGACCGGTTACCGTGCCCCTGAACCGTGGAATGAAACGGAACCGGACGTCCGCGTGGTGAGCCTGGTACTCCTGTACCCAGTGGCTGCCTGCGGCATCATTCACCACTGCGTGAGTGGTCCACAGCTCCGTGGTGGCATGGCCCGCCACGACGTGGATGTCGTCGCAATCCTTATCGTTCCAGAGGTTGCGGATCGGCATGGCTCGTGAGGGTACCGTACGACCGCGTCGTATGGCGACCCCACGGTCAACCCCGAGGGCGGGCGGCCAATTGCGTGCTTTGGGGCCGCCGCGTCGCAGAAGGCCTGGCTCTCAGCGATAGCCGGTCACGTCGGCGGGCTTGCCTGCGTCCTGTACCTCGGTGACGTACCGCCAGCAATCGGGCTGGCTGCCATCGAGATCGGTGAAGCCATAGATCTTCGCCAGTTGCCCGCTCGACAGCGACTGTCCGCTCCAGCGCGCAGCCAGAGGGTCCTGCGCAAGCGCCAGGACGGCCCGGCCGACGAATGCTGGACTCTCGGAAATGGCGAAGTGGGGCGTGCGCTGGATCGCTTCGCGCCAGTTCGACTCCGTGACGCGGTGATTCTCGAGCATGGCCTCGGATCGCAGCCAGCCCGGAGTGAGCGACACGGATGTCGCGCCGTACGGCTTCAGTTCATGCGCCAGCGCGAACGCCATCCGACCCACGGCCGCCTTGGCGAGGTCGTAGAAGAAGGAGACCCGGTAATGCGAGGCGTTGTACTCGGCCGTTCCGTCGTTCACCTCGACAACCAGGCCGCCCGGCGTCTCGATGAGCAGCGGCAACGCAAAGTGGCTCGTGATGGCATGCGTCTCCACGCCCAGGCGCAGCATGCGCAGCCCGATATCCAGGGAGGATTCCCATACGGATCGATTCCACTCCATCGTGGTGGCTCCCCAGATGTCGTTGACCAGGATATGCAAGGCGCCCTCTTCGCCCTGGACTCGAGCCATCAGTGCCCGAACCTGCTCGGGCACGAGATGGTCGACCTGGACCGCGATCCCTCGACCTCCGGCCGCGGCGACAAGTGCGGCGGTCTCCTCGATGGTCTCCGGCCGGTTCATTTCCGATCGCTCGGACCGGGTCGTCCGCCCGGTGACATACACGGTGGCGCCGGCCGCACCCAGTTGGACCGCGATTCCTCGTCCGGCTCCCCGGGTACCTCCGGCGACCAGCGCAACTTTTCCGGTCAGCAGCTTCTCCATGTCAGCGCACCCGTGCAGTTCCGCCGCTGCGGTTCTCAGAGAGTACGGCGAGCGGCCGGTCGTCGTCGACCTGCGGTGGGAGGAATCGGCGAGCTGATCGAGGCGCGTGAAAAGTACTTGCTGTACTTCTCGGTAGGCTGTTTCGTGCCAAGCGCTCGGCCTCGATCAGTCGCCCAGCATTCGCGACAGGGGGGCTGATTCAGGAAGCGCTTCTAGAGCATTTCTTCGCGAGACTGCTTCGCACGAGCCGCCCCGATGGCGGTCTTGACGTGGCGCTCTTCTTCCGGCGGAGGCAGCACGGCCTTCATGCCGAGGGCCTCGATCCACAGCTCACGAGACCATCCCTGCGTGTGGTAGAGGTGCTCGTCTTCCTGTTCTTCGATCTGCTCGTGGGCTTCGCGGAGGGCGCGGCCTCGCTCACCCTTGAGTTGCTTGGCAGCGATGCCCAGTAGCTCCCAGTTCTGGTGATCCTTCGTCTCGGCGGTCACCACGCATTCGGCTGCGACCAGCTGAGCGGCGTTCTTGTCTCCGTCCTTCAGCGCGGCGTTCATGAGGGCGAGGAGCGACTGTCCCATCTGCTTCACGATCGACCGGCCAGGACTCTCCTGCTCCGGATCGATCTCGAAGGTGGTGCATAGTTCACGGACGACGTCGACGTGATTCGTGGTCTGCTCGAGGTAGTGCTCCCATTCTTCACGAAGCTCCTCGTTCACTGCGCAACGAATCGCCGTGGTGTACACCTCGACGCCACCGAGCTCCGTCTCGAGCGCCTGCAAGAGCAATTCGGTCAGATCGACGTCCTTCACGATATCTCCTTCGAGTTCAGGGAAAAGAAAAGGGAAGCCCGGAATGCCGAGGCCCCAGGTTGCGATGGCCGGCCTGCGCAAGCTTCATGCCACGCCGTGCCAGCTTCGGGCTGGTCGGGGCGCGCCGCCACCGCGGACCGCCCGCGGACCGAGCCATCGCTGCGCGGGCTCAGCCACTCTCATGGAGGTGTAGCTTGTAGAAACAGACGCGCGGCCGAGGCCTCAGTGCTTGCCAGAAGGCGAGCGTACTTTCACCTCTTCAGGCTTCTGGACCGGCGGCCTGTGCATCTCCTGACTCATGCGGGGCCGCTCGCGCTTTTCGAACGGCTCGAGCCGCACCTCACGGCCCTTCTCCGCCGCGCGATGGATCGCACGAATCACGCGGACGTCGGCCAGACCCTCGCGCCCCGAGGGTTCGGGCTCTGCCTGATCCAGGATGCAGCGTGAGAAATAGACCAGCTCGGGGCCGAACTGGTCGCGCTTGGGAAAGACTTGCTCGCGCCGGCGCTTGCCCACTCGCAGGACATGTTTCAGTTCTCCCGCGTACTCGTAGGCAGGCTCGACGTGAAGATCGCCACGCGTGCCGACCAGACGATAGGACGAGACATCCGCGGCGCCGAAGCTGCACGTGAAGCTCGCCAGGCGACCTCCAGGGAAGCGCAGGATGACGGATGCAGCTTCCTCGACCTCGCGGAACCGGGAAGGATCCCCGGCGATCTTGGCGGCGACGACTGCCTCCGGCTCGGCCTGGAAGAGGTAGCGCGCGGCGTTGATGCAGTAGATGCCGATGTCCCAGAGGGGACCGCCGCCCGACTCGCGCCGCAAACGGATGTTCTCCTTGTCCGTGACCTGCATCGTGAAGACAGAATCGAAGACGCGCAGTTCACCTATCCGCCCGGAACGTGCGATCTCGACCGCTTTCAGGTTGGCGCGCTCGAAGTGCAGTCGGTAGGCGGTCATCAGCTGGACGTCGTTCTGCTTGCAGGCGCGGATCATGGCCAGGCAATCCTTCTTGGAGAGCGCCAGCGGTTTCTCACAGAGCACGTGTACGCCCGCCCGTGCTGCCCTCACTGCGAACTCGCGGTGCAGGTGGTTCGGGAGCGCGATGTACACCGCGTCGACCGTATCGGCCCGCAGCGCCTCGTCGTACTCCTCGTAGCTCCACGCCTGCGTGACGCCATATTTCCGGCCGAGCTTGCGGATCTTCGTCGGATCGTCCGATACGAGCGCGGCCAGGACCGAGTTCTTGCGCGCGTGCTCGAATGCCGGCAGCACCGCCACTTGTGCGATGTGGCCGAGTCCGACGACTGCGTACCGTACTTTCGCCGAGGCGCTTGCCCGGCGACTCTTCCGCTCACGTCTGGGCATGGCAAGGTCTCGAATCTGCTCTGCGGGGCTCGGATCGACGGGGGCGTCGAGCCACAGCAACTCGCATACCATTGCCGGACGGCGGACTGAGTGCGCTCACACAGCTTCCGGTTCGGAGTACCGCCTTCAGGCGCTCTTCTCTTGCGTAGTCAATCCCGCCTGAAGGCGGTACTCCGAACTCGGAGGTCTCTCCAGAGCGATGCGGCTAGACGAAGATGTTCAGAGACGGGCCGGGGACGTATCCGGGGAAGACGTTGGGGACATCGGCCACCGGGAGGCCTGCGTGGTCCACGAGCATCTCCGAGAGGACGTCGCGGTAGTCGATCGTGACCTTGAGGTCGCCGTCCGTGTCGGTCATCGAGCTCAGGTTGGTCCAGCCGTTCGTGTACACCTGGCCGCCGTGGATGGTGCCGTTTCCGACGACGAACATGGCCTGTCCGTGGCCGTGGTCGACGCCGGCGCCGCTGTTCGGTGGGATCCGGCGGCCGAACTCGGTCGAGACGACCAGGGTGTACTGCGGGGCGGTGGGATCGAGCGCGACTTCGTCATAGAACGCGCGGATCGAGCTCGCCAGGTCCAGCATCAGGAGATGCATCGTGCCGAGGGGCCCGAGAGCGCCGAAGTCCGCATGCAGATCCCAGCCACCTTTGGTGATCGTGTACACCTCGATGTTGGTCTTGGCGAGGACGAGCTTCGCCACATGGCTCATCGCGGTGCCGAAGGGTGAGCCGGGATAGCCCGTCGAGCCGTAGGTCACGCTATTCAAGAGATCGACCGTCGCGAGCGAATCGATCGCGGCGTCCTTCAGCGGCTGGTCGGCCTGCTGGAAGATGTAGTCGAGGGCTAGCTTGCGGAGCTGGACGGTGAACGGATCTCCGGCGATGTCGTGGTCCGGCGGGCTCTTGATGGCGAGCCCCTTGGGCGCTCCCACGAGACAACGATGCATGACCGAGGCCTGATCCATCCCCCGCAAGACGCTGCCGCCGCCAGGCACTTTCGTCAGGTGACGGCCGTAGATTCCGTTCTGGTCGGGCGCGCCCGCACCGAGCTGATTGCCAGTCTGGAGCTCGTGCTGCGCGTCGAAATGCGACTGGTTCTTGATCCAGAGGCCTGTTCCGTGGACCACGGCCAGATCTCCGTTGAGATAGATCTGGTGCAACGGAGCCATGCCCGGAGGCAGGCCGAAATAGCCGTTCAGGTCCTTCACGCCGTTTCCACTCGTCGGAGCAGGAATCGCGAGAGCACCGCGCACGGATTGGTAGCCGGCGTCGGCGTAGGGAGCGCACAGCGTGAGGCCGTCCGCTCCGCCGCCCAGGTCGATGTTCACGAGGACCGGCGCCGGACCTCCGCCGCCCTGAGCGGTGGCTCTCCTCGTCATCACCAGGGTGCCCGTCGCGAGACCCGCGGCCATGGCGCCGGCCTTGCCGAGCATGCCTCGACGAGACACGGGATCGACCGGTGTCTCACTCGACGCCTCTCTCGCAAGTGAGCGCTCCTCGGGCTGACCAACCTCCGTAGAGAGCGCGGGTTCGGGAGCCGTCGGCACCGAGGCCTCGTCGACGATCGTGGTTCGAAGTTCGTTCGTCATCGTGCTGCTCTCTCTAGTAATACATGAACGTGGGAGTGGACACGGCGAGCGCGTAGGTCTCGCGCAGGACTTGATAGCCATTGATGCCCTGGCTCAACGCAACCTGGATGTACGCGTCGAGGATGGTCTTCTCGTTCGTCGTCATCACACCTCCGGTGAGGACTGCGTCCATGTTGTTCACGATGTCCATCGTGGTGGCGAAGGGCGCGACCAGACCCAGGAGCTGGCTGTCGGTCATCGTGACTCCTTCGATGCCGGAGGGATTCGCGAAGAGCTTCGCCGCGATTTGCCAGCGCGCGAAGATCGAGCTCGCCCAGGACTCCTCCTTGTCGGGATAGCCGTCGGGAGGTGCCCAGTAGTAGGGCGCGTTCCCGAGGACGGCAAGCGCGTCGATGATGCCCGTCTTCAGGATGTCGTAGCTCGTGGTCGGCAAGCCGAGGGCGATCAGGATCCGCTCCAGCCAGTGGCCGGGGAGTGAGAGCTTCAACTGCGGACCGGTCGGCGGGTTGAGCGCTGCGACATTCGCCTGCGTCAAGATGGTCTGCACCATCGATCGAATGTCGCCGCCGGAAGTCTGGAACACCCCGGCGACCTGGGACACCAGGCTCGGGGACGGCGTGTAGTGCAGGAAGAAGCGGGCCAGCTTGTAGCCGATGAAGGCCCCCACCGCGGGATGGCGGCGCAGGATCCCGAGCACCTTGTTGCCCTCGGAAGGCGTCGTCGAGTCGGCGGGGATGGTGACCCCCAGGACCGTCTTGTTGCCGCCGATGTGGTCGGCGGGATGGAACACGAAGTATCCGAACTTGGTGGGGTTGGGGTCGACGATCTCGGCGGTCCAGCCGCTCAGGCACTTGGCGAATCCGAGGACATCCGCCTGCGTGTAGTTCTGCAGTCCCGAGACGTAATGCGTCGGGCTCATGGCGTGCAGCTCGAGGATCTCACGAGCCAGGTTCTCGTTCGCCGTGGGCGCCTTGTTGAGCTGGTTGTCGAGGTACCAGAGCATCGCCGCGGAATGCTCGACCGATTCGAGCAGGTTCGGGAAAGTGTCGACCACGAAAGGACGGACGAAGTCACGATCGAAGGTCGGCACGACCAGCGATAATCCGCCCTTCAGGATGAACACGTTGAAGTGGTCTCTCCAGAACTCGGCGATCCGCTCGCGGAACTTGTATTTCGAGAGGATCGAGAGGTAGGCGATCTTCTGCTGCAAGGCGAGGTTCGAGAGCTCGAGGCTCAGTCCCTGTCCCAGCGGGGGAGCCAGGTAGTCCGCCGGCACGCTGTTGACCCACGGCGAGAGGGTCGACAGGAAGTTTGTCGCGACCGAATCGTCGAGCGTCCCCGGGTAGAGCTTGATGTCGCGATAGGCGTTGAAGCCCAGACTCTGGGCCAGCTGATACTCGGCCCGGCTGAAGCCCGGCGTAAGGCGGTTCACCAGCATGAGCAGATCGCTGCGGACGTTGAGCGACGTGCTGCTCGCAAAGGCGCTCTTCGACCACAGGGTGCCGAGCCCCAGTGCCGCCACGCCCGTGGCCGTTCCGCCCAGGAACGCCCGGCGGCTGAGGTCCACTCCGAGCCCGCTGATCTGGCTCAGCACGGACTTCGAGCGCGACTGCGGTATCGACTTCAACACGCTTTCCATGCCGACTCCTCCTGCGATGCCTGCTCCGGGGGGATGTGGGTCCGAGGGCCCGTACGCGCGAGGAAGGCCGTGGAAAGTTGCGCCCGGCGCGCGATTCCGAGAATCCGGCCCTGCGCGAAACTTTGTCGCCCTCCAAGATCGCGAAGGTGGTTCGCCCAGCGCGGAACGGGTGGGCGGCGGGCTTCGGCGCATCCCGTCGCCACCTTGCGCGCTCCGGGCGGTGGCTCGAAGATCGGGGCAGCAGAAGGAATGCACCATGGACAGCGCGCGGCACTCGCTCACCTCGGCACTCTCGCTCGGAGCTCTTGCGGCGAGCGCGACCGCCCTCGGCGGCCCGCTCGACGTGTCGGCCGGACAGGTGTTTCCCTGGACGGGCAATCCAGGCGCGTCCTTCCGGCGGCTCGCCGTCGGAGATCTCACGGGGGACATGCGCGCAGATGTGGTCGTCCTCGATGGGGAGCAGGTGCACGTCCTCTACGGTCCGGGCGATTTTCGCTCGATCGGATCGACGCAGCTCGTGGCGAAGGACTTCGCCGTCGTGTCCGGACATGCGCCGGCCGGACGCGACTCGCTCGTGTTCTCCGATGCCAGCGGCCTGTGGCACGCGCGGTTCACCTTCGCCGAGATCGATGGCGACGGCGATGCGTTCGATAAGGAGTTCCTCCATGCGGGCCAGTGGCCAAACGCGCGGCGACTGCTCGCCATGGAGCGTCCCGATCGCATCGATCTGGTCGGAATTGCCGGCAACGGCACCGACGTGATCCTTCTCGCCGACGTGTTCGGGAGTCGGACCCCGATGCCGAAGATCTCGCTCTCGAGCCAGATCTTCGACCTCGCGGCGCTCAACTGGGACGGCGGGCCCGGGCTCGAGCTCGTGACGCTGAGCGCCGATGGCATGCGCGTCCTGCGCCTCGATGGCAGCGTGGTGGCGTTCGTGCCCGGCACTCTCTCCTCGGGCCTGATCGTCCCATTCGAGCAGGACGGCTACGCTCACGACCGAGCGGCCGCCGTGGTCGGCTTGCCACAGGGGAACGAGCTGTTCGTCGTGGCCGATGCTTCGACTCTCGTGGGCGGAACGCTCCTCGAGCTCCCGATCGACCTCGGACCGGCCGGAGTGTGCGGCCTCGCTGCTGGCGACGTGGACGCGGACGGTGACGACGACGTGCTGCTCAACTGGGGGTATGTGGACGTGCTGCCGCTGGGGAGGAACCACAGCGACGGCGCGCCCCCCGATGGATCGGCGACCTTCACCTACGATCCGCTCGACGCGCTCGACCTCGGCCACGGAACGGTCGGCATGGAAGACCAGGCGGGCTGGCCGGTTTTCCTGGATGCCGACCTCGACGGTGATCTCGATCTACTCGTCGCACTCGAGGTCCAGCAGGAGGTCGCGCTGGCCCGCAACACGAGCCAGGATCACGCGGCCATGCAGCCAAACATCGAGGTCGGCAGCGCCCTCTACGAGCACGATGAGTGCCTTGGCGCAGGCACGCTCTCCATCCAGCTCCTCGCTCCGGCTTTGCATCTGCCAGCGGCCACTCACGTCGAGCTCGTCGTCTGGAAGCGGCCCAGCATGGATGAGCCTGCGGGAGTGCTGGCCGTGCACGCCGCCGCAGGCAGACTGTCCGACGCGTACGCGCTGACGACCCACGTTCCCATCTCGGGCGAAGCCACGCTCTGGACGGCGGCCGTGTACCTGGTGCAGCTCCGCGAGGTGAAGCGCGGAGCCGGCGGCGCGCTCCTCGACGCGGGCCCGACTTTCTGTTGCGCCTTCTCGCTCGATCCCGATACGACCGCCGCGCTCTCCGCGCAAGGGAACGGCACGACGCTCGAGGTGGAGGTACTGGAGGTCGGGCAACCGGGGTGTCTCGGCGTGCAATTCCTCGAGCGCGAGGTCGACTCGGGCATCACTCCGCTCCCCGATCCGGGTGATTTCGCGGCCGTTCCGCCGAATCCCACGCCGGGCGGCGGCGTCTGAGCGCCAGCGCGCCAATCGCGACGAGCGCGAGTGTACCTCCGAGAGCCGCCACGAGCGCCCACCTGCTCCCGGGCGCCGGAGCGCCAGCGGCATTCGCGTGGATCGCCTCGCGTTCCGCTTCCGCGTCCGGGTGGGCGGCGAAGAGTGGAACGTGCCCCCAGCCGACGATCCGCGGCAGGCCGCAGAGGAACGGCAGTCGCAGCGGAAGTTCCTCGCGCGCGAGATCGTTCAGCGCGCGCCGCAGCGCCTCGCAGGGTGAGCGTCCGCCGACCAGCTCCCGATGCAATCCCAGGCTCAGCCGTTGCGCGAAACCGAGCCTGAGGTCTCGCTGCGTCACCAGTACTGCGCGCGCGCCGGCCGCGATCCACGCACCGGCCATGTCGGCGGCATTCGCGTCTCCGCGGCGTGCCGGCGCGGCTCCGGAGCGACAGGAGGTGAGCATGACGAGCTCGGCCGCGTGCAAGCGCTCGACGTCTTCGCACCACACCAGGCCCGAGCGATTCCCAGTACGGGCGAGCACGAGCCCGACCGGGCGCTCGCGTCCGAGATCGACGAGGGAGTGGCCGATCACGTGCAGGATCCCCGTGTTCCCGACGATCGGGGAATCGAGGGCCGCCACCGAAGCGTCGGCGCCGCTCGAGAACGAGGTCCGCTTGCCCTCGTAGAGCTTTGCGAGGGAGTCCAAGAAACCGTCGCCCAAGGTGAGGGACTCGAGGTGCGGCCAGCTCTCCGCGACGCCCGGGTCGACCTCCGGCGCGGCGAGCAGCAGCAGATCGAGCTCTCGCGCAGGCCCGGCGAAGCGCTGTTCGTCCGCGAGAGTCGACCCGAGCGGGAGCGAGGGCAGGAACGAGATCGCCACGTCGAGACCGAAATGCGCACCCTTTCGCCAGGGAAGCCATTCGATGGGCACTCCGTCCAGTAGATCGGTGCCCACGATCGAGAGCCCCGCCCAACCTGCCACGATCTCCTGCACGGAAGGTGGGAGCAGGATCGACGAGAGTCGCGCGGCGAGAGCGCGTTCCTCCGCGAGGTCCGCCGTGACGGAGTCGCTCTCCATTCGAGCCGCATCGAGGGCCAGCATCCATTCGCGCTGCAAGCTCTCGAAGGCGAAGCGCCCGGGGCATTCCTCGTGAACGAGGATCCCGCGATCGAGCGCGTACACGTGCGTGCGCTCGGGTGCCACGAAGTAGACGAGCACCCCCCGATCCGCGCCGCACAATCGCGTGCGGATCTCGGAGAGCTCGGCGGGGGCGTTCGACGCCGTTCGCGACAAGGTCCCCATGCGCTGGACCTCGACGAGCTTCTCGAGCCCGCGCAGCGCGCCGACCTCCTCGCCCCAGCGCTCGCTGGCGAGGCGGATCCACGCCTCGAGCAGACTGCGGCGGCCGGCGTAGCGCAGGAACGAAACGCCTCCCGACCGTTCCGGCGCGCGCTCCCACGCTGCCAGTAGATCGTCGAGCGCCGCCGTCACTTCGGCGTGAGCTGCCTCGAGGCGCTCGCCGTCGGCGTGCTCCGCGAGCGCCAGATGGGCTGCGAGCACGGCTAGATCCGCGCCCTCCTTGAGCGGGAGCTCGGGCAGCTTCGGTCGGTCTTCGAAGACCGTCTGCGCGCGCGCGACGTCTCCTCGGGCGAGCAGCGTCTTCGCGAGCAAGAGCGTGGCATCGAGCTGATCCAGGACCCCGAGGTCCGGGCGACTCTCGGCGAGCAGTGCGCGAAGGTCGCGTTCCGCTACCTCGAGCGCTTCCTCACCGTGCAGCGCGAGCAAGAGGACGGATCGAGCGCGCTGCAAGAGCAGGTGCGCGCCCTCCGCACGCCATCGCCCGTATAGTTCCTCGTCGCCGAGGTACTGATCCACCAGCCGGAGCGCTTCACCGTGGTTGCCCGTGGCGGCCTCGAGAGCGACCGCTCGACCCTGAGCCGCTACCAGCAATCCTTCATAAGGAGGACCGCGGTCGCGCAGGTCGCGCGCGATGTCCATCGATCGCTCCACCCACGGGCGCGCGAGATCACCGAGGCCGAGGTCGAGATACACCTGCGCGCGCAGACCCGGAATGGAAGCTCCCACCAGCTCCCAGCGCGGACCTTCCAGGAGGTGCTGTTCGGCTTGGTCGAGCAAATCCCACGCCGCTTTCGACTCCCCGATCAGCCGCTTGCTCTCGGCGAGTGCCATGAGCAGCTCCGCTCGCGCGTTCGCCGCATCGGGGTGGAGCTCCAGAGCGGCCTCCAGGATCGCGACGGATTGCGTCGGGCGGCCCTGGCGGCGAAAGAACTCCGCGGTGCGCGTGCGCCAGTACACCGCCGAATCCGCCTGGCCAGCGAGGAGCGCGCCCAGGCTCGCGAGTTCCAGGAGCTCCCACTCTTGCTGCGGGTCTGCCCGAGGACCTTGCAAGAGAGCCGAGGCCGTCTTCTTCAGGCTCTCGCCGAGTTCGTTCGATGCTGCGCAGTCGGCGTCGGCTGCGAGCTCGAGTGAAAGCTCTTCGTGAACGCCGGCGGGAGACGCCTCGCTCCACTCTCGGTTCGCGAGCACCGCTCGCAACTGCTCGAAGCAGTCGGGGGCTTGCGCGCGAACGGATGCTGCGACGCTCAGCGCGGCGAGGAGCGCCAGGCCTCCTCGACCCACGATGCCTGGGGCACATCGCTCGAGCCGTCGTACAGCTCCAGTCGCCAGCGGATTCTTTCGCCCCATCGTTCGGTCTCCGCCTCGGAAGGGAGCCATTGCTGCGCACGGAGCGGGCCGCTGGCGGAGATCTCCTCGCTCGGGCCGGGAACCGCTCCATCGTAAACGCGCACGACGAACCAGCCGCGCTCGGGCAAGCGGACCTCCCATTGGAAGCGCGCGAAATCGGCCACCTCGCCGCGGGGAACGCGCTCGTACGTCTGGCCGCCGAGCCACGGATCCGACGGAGCCCCGAGCGGCCGGCGCCAGAGCCAGCTTCCCGTCAGGCCAATCAGGAGCACCGCCGCGGCGGCAACAAGAAGCTGGCGCACCTTCCGCGCCTGCATCGGCTTCGGACCGCTCGCTGGGTAGACTTTGATGTACCGTTCCATCCTTGACCGCAGGCGCGCTTCGAGGACAGGGTCCGCGAAGGCTTCGGCATCGCGAAGTGACGACCGCTCGTCTTCGCCGACCGACTCGAGGGTCGCGACCAGGGCGAGCATGCCGTCGAGCTCCTGCCTGCACCGGCCGCATGTCGCAAGATCGGAGGCATCGAAGGCCGCGCGGGTCCCGTTTCCGGCGGCAACGAGCGCGCGCAAGATCCTCCGGTGACCCTCCTCGTGTGCGTCGCTCATCGGAGCGGCTCCTCTGCTCCGTCCGGGCCGAGGTCGGACAGGAGCTCGCGCAGGCGCTCGAGCGAGCGGTAGTAGCGCGTTTTTGCCGTGTTCGCGGAGATGCGCAGGTGCGCGCCGATCTCCTCGAACGTCAATCCATCGAAGTGCTTGAGCCGCACCACGTCGGCGGCGGGCGGTCCGAGCCGATCGAGGGCCTGGTAGATTCGCTCGGCGACCAGCGGATCGCTCACCGGACTGGCAGAGGGGTCCTCGTCCTCTCCGAGCGAGCGGGGCCCTCGCCGGCGGGTGCGAAGGCCGACCAGGAGCTCGAGGAAGCAGACGCGATAGACCCACGCTTCGAGAGCGCCGCGGCCCTCGTACTTCTCGAGGTTGCGCCACACGGCCAGGAGCGCCTCCTGAGCGACGTCCTCCACCTCGTCCTCGGACAGGACGTTGCCCCACTGCGCGTTCTTATGAGCAAGGATGCGCGAAACGCATCCCATGCGCTGCAAGAACTCTTGCAGCGCTGCGGGTTCCCTCTGGATCACGCGTCGTACCAGCTCCAGGTCCTCTCGCCCGCCCCCGGCCACGGGGGCTCGATCCAGTTGCGACGTCGGATCCATCGAGGGTTTCTGCGAACTGCGTTTCTTTCGCGAGGAGGGGGACTCGCGTCAGGCTAACACGCGTTTCGCGGATGCGGCGGCGACGAGCGCTCCCCTCTCGACCGGGTAGGCCAAACCGGTGTCCGACAGGCGTCGATACACTTGGAGGACGTCTACAGGAGGTCGATCATGGTGGTGCACGATCTGAACCAGCTTGCCTTCCCGACGCTCGACGAGACGCAGATCGCCGAGCTCGCCCGCTGCTCCGGCGCCACCTTCCAGCGGCACGCAGGACGGGACGACCCTGATCGAGGTCGGCGACCGCGACTTCCAGCTTCTTCGTCGTCGCAGCGGCGCGATCGAGATCGTCGACGAGTCGGGCGACGCGCCGCAAGACGATCACCGTCCACGGCCCGGGCGAGTTCACCGGCGACGTGTCGCACCTCACCGGGCAACCCGCGATCGTCCGCGCCGTCGCGCGCGGGCGACGCGAGGTCTACGCGCTGTCGAGCGACGGCCCTGCGCGAGATGCTGAACCAGTGCCCGGCGCTGTGCGACATCATCCTGCAGGCGTTCATCGCGCGGCGGCAGCTGCTGCGCGAGTCGGAGAGCTTCACCGGCCTGCGCGTGATCGGCTCGCGCTACTCGCAGGACACCTTCCGCATCCGCGACTTCCTGGCGAAGAACCGCGTGCTGTTCACCTGGCTCGACCTCGAGGCCGACCCCGACGGTGGACCAGCTGCTCAAGCAGTTCGGCGTGACCGAGGCCGACACGCCGGTCGTCGCCTGCGCGCACCGGCTGCTGCTGCGCAATCCGTCCAACCGCGAGCTGGCCGACGCGATCGGCCTGCGCCGGCAGCTCGAGCAGGAGGTCTACGACCTCGTCGTCGTCGGTGCCGGGCCCGGCGGGGCTGGCGGCCGCGGTCTACGGCGCCTCGGAGGGGCTGGCGACCGTGGTGCTCGAGCGCACCGCAGCCGGCGGGCAGGCCGGCACGCAGCATGCGCATCGAGAACTATCTCGGCTTCCCCACCGGCATCACCGGCAGCGAGCTGGCCGACCGCGCCGTGCTGCAGGCCAACAGGTTCGGCGCCCGCCTGTCGGTTCCCTCCTCCGGTCGCGAGCCTGGCCTTCGACGGCCGCTACCCGGTCCTGCATCTCGACGGCGGCGAGACCGTCGTCGCCAAGTGCCTGCTGATCGCGACCGGCGCGGACTACCGCCGCCTCGAGCGTCGAAGGCTGCGAAGAGTTCGAGGGCCGCGGCGTCTACTACGCCGCGACGCCCAACGAGGCGCGAGCTGTGCCGCGGCGCGCGACGTGGTCGTCGTCGGCGGCGGCAACTCCGCCGGACAGGCCGCCGTGTTCCTCGCCGGCAGTCGCCGCAAGGTCTACCTCCTGATCCGCGGCGACGACCTCAACAAGAACATGTCGAGCTACCTGGTGCGGCGCATCGAGCAGACCGCGAACATCGAGCTGCTGCGCAACACCGAGGTGCGAGCGCATGCACGGCGACGGCCATCTCGCCGAGGTCGACATCCGCGAACAGCCGGACCGGCGAGGAGCGCACGTCTCGAGATCGCCGGCGCTGTTCAGCTTCATCGGCGCGGTGCCGCGAACGGACTGGCTGCCGACCGGAGATCGAGACCGACGCCACGCGGCTTCGTGCTGACCGGGGCCGGCCGTGGCAAGTCGACCTCGACTGGACCGCCACGACCCGCGAGCCGTTCCTGCTCGAGACGAGCCGCCGCGGCGTCTTCGCGGCCGGCGACGTGCGCTCGGGCTCGGTCAAGCGCGTCGCCTCGGCCGTCGGCGAGGGCTCGATGGCGGTCCAGTTCGTGCACGAGTACTTGAAGGAGATGTGAACCGGGCGAGTCGACGACGAGGAAACCAATCCGACTTCTTTCCTGGCCCGAGCGAGGGCCGCGCCGACGGACGATTCGAGCGGGTGGGCAGCCTCTCGACGAGAAATCCCGTCACGATCTGCCCGGTGCGGAAAGATAGTGCTCGACGAGCCATGGAAAAGACCGAGCAGCCGTTCGAGCCGGGCACCCTGATCGCCGAGATGGCCTGGCTGGAGCGCCTCGCCGCCAGCCTGGTCGGCCGCACCGAACCTGCCGCGGATGTCGTTCAAGACGTGCTCGTCGCGGCGATCGAGCGCCGACCCTCGGCGCAGGGACCAGGTTCGTTGCGGCCCTGGCTCGCCGCCGTGGCGAGGAAGCTCGTGCTACGCCGCGATCGCCGCGCCGCGAGCCGAGCTTCGGTCGAGCGTGGTTCCGCCGCACACGAATCGCTGCCCAGCGCCGCCGAGGCAGCCCGAGCGCGTCGAGCTCTCCCGCCGCCTGGCCGAAGCAGTGCTCACACTGGAGGAGCCGTACCGCTCGGCAGTGATCTGGCGCCACCTCGACGGTCTGTCTGCGAAGCAGATCGGCGAGCGGCAGGGCACTTCCCCGGAAACGGCGCGTCAACGCGTCTCGCGCGGTCTGGCGATGCTGCGCGTGCAGCTCGATAGCTCGTTCGGAGATCGTGCGACGTGGTGCGCGGTCCTCGCGCTGCGCTTCGATCTTCCGTCCTGGAGCATTGCAGCGAGCGGGGCACACCTGGCGTCTGCTGGCGCGGCTGCGGCGCTCGGTATCGGAGGGTTGGCCATGACGATGAAGGGTGTGAGTGTGTTGGCTGCAGCTGCGGCGCTGGCGATCCTGTCCTGGGTCGGCCTCCGGGCAGCGTTCGAACGAAAGGAGATCCACGACATCACCTTCGAGTCGAGCAGGGGAGTGGTCGTTGCAGGTGCGCTCTCCACGATCGCGGACGAGCCTCCGAACTTCGAGGGCGCCTCTGGAACGATTCCCCCGGCGGATGATCTACCTGAGCGTTCGACCGTAGCTCCAGCTGAGGTGATCGTGAACGGGAGCGTGCGCGATCGGAATGCCCAGCCCATCGCCGGGGCTCGAGTGCGGCTCGAGAGAGCGGGAGAAGTGCTCGACACCGCCCCAGTACGAGAGACCGACGCGAACGGCCACTTCCAATGGTCTCTAGCGGAAGCAATGCTCGCTACGGCGGAGGTCACGGCAGCTGCCGAGCATCGCAACTACTTCCCCGCCTCGGCCCTGGCCGAGGCGGCAAGTTCCTGCGAACTCGTCCTCGCCGCGCGACCGGTGGTCGAGGGTCGCTTGCTCTCACCCGCCGATCGTTCCCTCGAGGGCCCATTCGAGGTGACCCTGGTAGTCACTGACCCTCGTTCCGATCGGCCGCTTGCTGGTGAAACGGAGTGCCTCCCGGATGGGAGCTTCCTGTCGCGAGGACTCGAGGAGGGGCGCCTCATTGGCATTCACGGGCGAGCCAAGGGATTCGCGCTCACGTGGCTCGCTCTCGATGAGCCCCTCGTCGCGGAAGGCCGGATCGAAGTCGAACTCGTCCTGGAGAAAGGAGCGGTCGCCCGTGGCCTCGTGCTCGACGCACGAACGCGCCGTCCGATCGGCGGTGCGAGCGTCTTCGCCGAGAAGTTCCGCCCTGAGATCGGCAGCTGTCTCCCTTGGACCACCACGGATTCCCATGGCCGATTCGAACTGATTGGTATTCACGTCGCCGAGGTGCTGCGGGCCAATCAGACGAAGGTGGGCGGGCTCTCGGTCGTCCCCATCGGAGCCGAAGCGACCGGCTATGCGCCTTCCCACGAGATGGTCGTCCCGAGCCAGCTCGAGCAGATGTTCGAGGGTGTCGAACTCCTGCTGGAACCCGCTGGAGGAACTGTCGCAGGCCGGGTGCTCTCGCCCGAGCATGAGCCGGCCGTGGACATGACTGTCTATCTCTTCGATGCCAGTGGGAACGTCCTCACGCAACGCAGCGAGTCGAACGGCCAGTTCCACTTCGATGCCCTTCCCGAGGGCCCGTGCACCGTGTTCGTCCGCAAGGAAGGCTGTCTCCCCGAGGCGCGGCTCTGGGCCCGGCACGAGGCGCAAGTCTTCGCCGGCGCGGTCAGCGAGCTGGAGCTCGTGCTAGCTCCGGCGGCGACCGTGATGGAGGGCCGAGTAGTCGATCGGAACGAGGTTGCGGTCAGCGGGGCGCAGGTCGAGGTTCGTTGGTTCCTGGACGGTCAGAGCATGCGTCTGTGTCTGGCAACCATCCCCGGTCTGACGGACGACGAGGGTCGCTACCGCTTCGAGCACCTCTATCCCGGTGCGTACGATCTGTTCCGCGTCGTTATCGAAGGTCGTCCAGATCTCGCCCTGGAATCCCGAGCGAGCGGGCTCCAGCTCGGGGCGGGCGAGCACCTTTCGAACGCTGACCTCGTCGTAACCGATCCCGTCGCCGTCATCGGCCGAGTGGGCGGCCAGGCGTCGGATCAGGGCTGGGAGATCCAGCTGCGGCGCACCTCGGACGGCCAGAGTGTCGCGCGCACGCGCAGCCTCCCCGACGGATCCTTTCGGCTGTCGGGCCTCTTCCCCACGGACTTCGACCTCTTCGTGCTCGACGGTGATCGAGAACTCGCCCACGTCCCTGTTGGACCGGAAGGGGCAAGCGATCTACTCGTGAGTCTGCCCTGATGGGCTGCGACCGGCCTCGTCGCGGCGCTCGTTCCACTGGTTGTAGGCCGAGACGAGTGCGCGGATCTCTTCGCCGAAGAGTTCTCCGGAGCGGACGGAGAAGTGGTCGCCGGGGAGCCAGTGCACGCGGAATCCTGCCCCGAGCTCTTCCAGGTGACGCTCGAAGAGGGCGACGGATCCCTGGAGGAGGAAGGTGTCTTGCTCGCCCATGGTGATCGCGAGCTTGCCGTCGAGCTTCGGGCCGAGCTCGGTCCAGCGCTCGTGCAGGATTCTGCCGATGTCGAAGCGGGCCCAGGCCTGCGCAACTTCTGGACGCACGGCGCCGGACTCGCGATCCCAGAGCGGGACGGGGAGGCCATCCGGACCCTTCGGACTGTAGAGCGCCTCGAAGAAGCTCAGGACTCCACCACGCAGCACGCGCTCGCGATCGCTGTGCTCCTTGGTGAAGCCGATCGTCCACGCGTTGCCGATTCGGCAGAAGGGACGCATGCGTCCTTGCTCGTCGTAGAAGAGGTTGGCTCCCGGGTGATAGAGGTCGATTCCCATGAAGTCCCGGAAATCCACGGGATCGGGTGACGCCACCCAGGCGTAGCCGAACGAATCGGGATGGCTCGTCATGAGCCAGAGCGCGCTCCAGCCGCCGGTCGAATGTCCGGCGAGGAGGCGCGCTCCGGGCTCACCGATTCCCCGGAACTCCCGTTCGATGGCAGGGATGAGCTCCTCGACGAACGCCTGGCCGCACGGGCCGTTGTTGTCGCTGTCGGCAAATCCGCAGTGACCGCTCGGCCAGCTCGGGTCCGGATACACCATGAGCATCGGAACTCCTTCGAGCGGAGGCGCTGGCCACTCGACGAAGTCGAAACCCTCGATCGAGGCCCCGAAACCGCTGAGGAATACGTACAACGGGAACTCGCGCTCCGGCTCCGTGAACCAGGCGTCCGGTAGATGCACGAGAGCCCGCAGCGTGATCGGCCGGCCGTGGAAGCTCGAGAGCAGCGCGGACTGGATCTCGAACAGCCGGCAGTAGCGCGTCGGATGAATCTCCGGTCGAGGGATCGTGCGATCGCAGACCAGGAGGACCCTCGCATCCGCTCCGCGGTGGATCTCGATGGGTACGGGAGCCGAGCAGGGGTTTCCCGGCGCCGCGCCCGGAGCGGGCGACGAGCGATTCACATCAAGGACGGCTTGCGCCGTGTACCTCCCGCCTTCGAGATCGGGCAGCGGGACGGGGAAGCAGACGGCATTCGAGCCGTTCAAGGTCATCGGCTCTCCGGCAGCGACCGAATGGAAGTCCGCCCCGAAGACGGGATCGAGACGTGCCCAGTTGGCTGCGGTCCGTGGCTCGGGTTCCGTCTTGGAGAGGAAGACCAGAGCTCGCCCCGTGAAGGGATCCGCGAGCGCGCTCTCAGTGAAGCGGATCTCGAAGACTGGGCTGTCGGCGCCACGATCCCGAAGGGCAGCGCAGCAAGCGAGGAGCGCGAGCGCTCCAAGGACCCACGAGATTCGCATCGATAGGGATTCCGCTCAGCTCGTCCGCGTGACTCTACCAATACGCGTACCGCAGGCCGATGCCTCGACTGGTCTCGGCGCGGCAATCCTCTCGTCCGATCGATCGTGTTACGCGCGCGTGACGACATGCTCCGCGATGGAACACCGGCGCGCGAGGAGAGCACGCGCCTTCTAGAAAGTCGCGATGAAGCTCAGGCGCAGCGTGAAAGGCTCCGCCGGGTGAAAGTGGAAGTCGTTGTACCCGCCGTCGTCGGGCCCGGGGTCCTCGCCGGGCAGGAGGGAGGAGTAGTAGTACTCGATGTCATTGACCTTCCGGTCGAACAGGTTCAGCACGTCGAGGCGGATGGCGAGGTTCTCGTTGATGCGGTAGCCAGCCCGAGCGTTGAACAAGGTCGACGAGCTCGATTCGACGCTGCCGTCTTCCAGGAGCGGGCGCGGCCCGAAATAGCGCATGCGCAGGCTCGTGAACCATCCGCTCTCGGCTTCGTAGGTGATGCCCGCGGATACGGCGCTCTCGATCGCTCCGGGGATGTCGTCCCCCTCGGGGGCCTCGTCCCGGAAGCGTGCGTGCGAGAGCGAGGCATCGAGGTCGAGCGTCAGGCTCTCGATCGGCTCGTAGAAGTTCGTCCACTCGACGCCCGTGCGCCGGCTCGGCCGGCTGGCTTCGGTGTTGCCCGCGTCGCCGATGAAGAGGAGCTCGGAATCGATGTCGAGCACGAAGAGCGAGAGCGTGCTCTGGAGCCCGGGGATGCTCGACGTGCGCACGCCGATCTCGGCGCCCTTCGTGCGCACCAGCGGGTCGACGGGAGTTCCGTCACCGGCCTCCGGCGTCGAGGGGTCGTCCGTCGTGGTCACTCCGCGTGCATCGTTCGAATGGAAGCCCAGCCCTCCCGAGGCGTAGAGCTCCGTCTCGGACCAGGGACCGAAGACGAGCGAGAGCTTGGGACTCGCGATCGATGCGGTATCGCTTCCCGAGTTGTCGGGATCGTCGCTCGAGACGTCGAAGTCGTACAGGTCCCCGCGCACTCCGGCGATGGTGCGGAACTGGTCGGACCACTGCGTGAGGTTCTCGGCATGGATGGCCGCACTCGATTCGACGATGTCGTCCTCTCGCGTCGTCGAGAGGACTTCGCGCTCGCGCGTACGGAACAGGCCATTCGTGATGTCGTCGCGCTGGATCTGGATCCCGACCGTCGTTTCGCCGTCCGGATCGAAGGGTCCGCCGAACCAGGTATGGCTGGCATCGAGGCCGAACACCGTGCGATCGTCCGATTGCTCGAACTGGTCGCCGTTCACTGGATCCTCGAGGGCATAGGTGAAGTTCGAGAAGAGGTCGAGCGAGTACCGGTAGCCATAGGCGAGCAGTCGATCCGCGGACTTCGAATCGATCCGGTGCATCTCCGCCGCGAGCGTGAAGCGCTTCGTGTCACCGCCCGAAGTCGGGTCGAGCGTGCCGAAGCGGTCGATCAAGCCCTCATCGACGGCCCTCTTCGCGACCTGGTCCGTACCCGTCCAATCACCGTCGTAGCCTTGAAGCGTGAAGGTCGAGCCGGCGGATTCGTCGCCGAAGGACGCTCGGACGATCCCGTTGAGGCGCACGTAGTCGTCGGGGTTCTCCCACGGCCCATCGTTGTGATAGGTCTCGAGCGCATAGAGGACGTCAGCCGAGCCGATCCGCCGGGAATCGGCAACCAGGGCGCGGGCGTAACCATCGCCTCCTCCCTCGAGGACGGCGAGGCTCTGGGGGAGCTTTCGGAAGTACTGGATGTCCGCGCTGCCGGCGGAGGCGAAGTCGCCATTCCCTGCGTCGTAAGGGCCCTTCGAGTAGTCGATGCGTTCGACGAGCTCGGGAATCAAGAAGTTGAGGTCGGTGTAACCTTGCCCGTGGCCGTGCGAGCGCAAGTTCAACGGGATGCCGTTCCAGCGAGTGAGGAAGTCCGTCCCGTGATCCAGGTTGAAACCCCGCAGGAAGAACTGGTTCGCCTTGCCCGCGCCGCTGTGCTGGGTGATCACCATCCCGGGCACGGTCTCCACGAGCTCGCCAGGTCGCAGAAGGGGCCGGCGCTCGAGATCCACGTGTCCCGTCGTCCCCTGCGAGGCCGAATCCGCGACGCCGACCAGATCGCCGGCACGCCCGCTGATGACCGTCTCCGCCACCTCCTGCACCGCCGGTTCCTGGACCACCTCGGGGTCGATGGTCGTCCGCTCGATCTGCGCAGGTGGGGACTGCACAGGCGGCTCCTGCAGGGTGGAGCCGAGGAACGAAAGGAGCTGCAGGGGAAGCAACATTCGGGGGGCGAATACGCGAACCCGCGCAGTCGCGGATTTGGAGAACCACGGAAACCAGGTTCCGGATTCCCCCCCGTGTCGGGCCGAGTTGCCGCCCCCTCACCCGCAGCGACAGGGGGCGACGCCCGGGTGCTACCAGCTCAGCGAGAGCGTGAAGGCGAGCTTCCAGTCCGTCTCGGCCTGCTCGCCATTCAAGGTCTGGACGACCGGGATGGCTGGGGCCAGGCTCAGGGCCGCGTGATCGCTCAGGCGGTCGCGGAATCCGCCGGAGAGGTAGACAGTGGTCCCGCCGCTGTTCTCGTTCGTCTCCCCGTCCCCCTCGTCCTTGCCGATCCACACGCCGAGGAGCTCGCCGAAGACGCTCCAGTTGTTCGGGGCCTTCACGTCCTCCGTGAGCCGGTAGGCGAAGGCGACACCGAGATCGGCACGATCGCCGACTGTGAAGTCCTCGTGCGTTCCGCGCAGGCTGTAGATGCCGCTCGTGTCCAGCGTGACGCGCGGCGTCAGGTAGCGCGAGTACGCGAGCCCCGCTTGCCAGTCGACGGCGCCCGTGCCGGGTTGGCTCGAGGGCTCGAGCTCTTCGCCATTCGAGAGCTTCTCGTCGTTGGTTCCGGTCGGGAGCTTCAGGCCGCCAAGGACCGCCAAGTGTCCACTCGCGCCTCGCATCATTCGCCACTTGCCGCGTATCCAGAGGTCGGTGAAGCCCTCGGGATCAGCGGTTGCAGACTCCGCGCCCCCCAGACCGTCCTCCTCTGCGTCGATGAAGCCGGTTCCAAGGTAATAGCCCGTCTCCAGACCGAGCTCCACGTCGTCGGTGAGGCCATACTCGAGCGTGACGGTCTCGACGAGACTCCGTTCGATCGCATCGAACTCGCCGCTCTCGATGGCCTGATCTTCGGCCTCCTCGCGACTGATGTCTTCGTACTCGGTGAGATCGGTGCGCAAGGAAAGGGCGAAGCGGCCTTGCTTCATCGTCTCTCCGGAGAGGACGGAGCTGCCGCCGCCGGAAGTGCCCGGCCCGTGATTCGGCGGGGGAGGCTGGTAGCCAGGCTGAAAGCCTTCCAGCGCTTCCTCCCTGTCGAATCGAATTGGAGACGTGAGGTTGGCGGGAGAAGCAGTGGGGAGGATCGATCCAGAGAATGCAATCAGCCAGAGCATGAGAGACTTTCGAAGTGCAAGCCCGACGGCGGGTAGCCTCCAGAACGACGTTGGATCGACGCCGCTCGCGCACGAGCAGAGTGGAGCCTGGATCGAGGGAGATCAGCCACGATCTCCCACGACGAGTTCACCAGAGGAGAGGCTCAGCCCCGCAGCCGCTTGATCGCCGCAACCAGATCCGTTCCGTGCTTCGCGACGTCGACCGCGCGGTCGATGAGGCGCACGATGCCCTTCTCGTCGAGCACGAAGGTGACGCGCTGGGCGAGGGGCCGGTCGGGCATCAGCACGCCGAGCTTCCGCGCGGCGCTACCGTCGGGATCCGAGAGGAGCTGGTAGTTCAGCTGTTGCGCCTCGGCGAAGCCGGCGACCTCGCTCACGTCGTCGAGCGAGAGGGCATAGACCGTGACTCCCATCGCGAGGAGCTCGTCCGCTGAATCCCGCATGGAGCACACTTCCTGGGTGCACCCGGAAGTGAAGGCCTTGGGATAGAACGCGAGCACCGTCCAGGTGCCTTCGGTCGCCTTGGGGTCGGGCGCGACTTCGACCGCCTTCCCCGTGTGATCGTTGAGTCGGAAGGCAGGGACGGGCTTGCCCACCTCGGGAAGCGCGGCGGTGGGGGCGGGTTGCTGTGCGATGGCAGCTGCGACGGCAAGCACGGATGCGCAGATCAGTTGTTTCATCATGTCCTCCGGCAGCATTCTTGCTTGGAGCAGCGCTGGACGCTACCGAGGGATGCAGGGATTGGAAGGAATGGGCCGTGCACGGGGAGGTTCCGGGGTCTCGCGTAGAACTTACGTGCCCCAGTGGTCCTCGACGCTGTGGCGACGCCGTCGTCACGTCACAGCCCAGCTTCGGTCGGTCCAGGTGGGAGGCAGCGACGATCCTGTCCCAGCTCAGGCCGGTGAAGGGAGCCGGAGCTCCCCGTGGACCGCAAACCCATCGAGAACACCAAACAAGTGTTTTGCTCGGTTCGACTCCGAGACCGGTCTCCACGCTCCTCGCAGTGTTCGCCGCAACTCGAATCCAGAGGACTTCGAACAGGCGACTTGCAGCGCTTGCGGAGTGCGCTGCACCCATTGATTCACCCGCGAGGCAGTAGGCGGTTGGCTGAGGTCGAACTCGAGCGGCGGGTCGGATGGCGGACGGCTACGGCCCTCGTGGTCGGCGGCACGATCGGCATCGGGATCCTCGTGACGACGGCGGGCATGGCCCGCGGGCTGTCCTCGCCGGCGCTGCTATTCGGTGTATGGGGGTTCATGGGCGCCGCTGCGATCTGCGGTGCGCTGTGCTTCGGCGAGCTGGCCGCGCGGTACCCGGAAGCAGGCGGGAGCTACGTCTATCTGCGCGAGGCTTTCGGCGGCGGCGTCGCATTCCTCTACGGGTGGAAGTGTCTCCTCGTGATGGACCCGGGGTTGACTGCGACTCTCGCGACCGCCCTCGGGGCGCAAGCGCACGTGGCCCTCCCGTGGATGCCGGCGCAGGTCGCGGCGATCGCTGCGGTGCTCGTCATCGCGATCGCCAACCTGGCCGGCGTACGCCTGGCCGTGGGAGCGGGGAATGCGCTCGCGGTGGCGAAGGCCGGCTTCCTGATCGTGCTCGTGGTCTGGGGCTTTCTCTCCGGTGAAGGCGATGCGTCGCGCTTCGTTCCCTTCGTCGCTCGAGGACCGGACGCACCACCGCTACTGTCCGCACTCGCAGGTGCGCTCATCATGGCCTTCTTCGCCTTCGGCGGCTGGTGGGAGACGACCAAGCTCGCGGGCGAGATCCGCGACCCGCAGCGGAGCCTGCCGCTGGCCCTGGCCCTGGGCGTCGCGATCGTGACCTTGCTCTATGTCTCGGTCAGCGCGGTCTTCCTGTACCTCGTTCCGCTCGACGCTGCGGTGACGAACGAGGCGTTTGCCGAGCAAGTGGGAGAAGTGCTCCTTGGCGCGGGCGGCGGCCGGACCTTCTCGGGGATCGTGGCCATGTCGCTGCTCGGGAGCCTCTTTGCATTCATGACCGTGGCACCCCGCGTCTACTACGCGATGGCTCGCGACGGAGTCATGCCCGCATCCGTCGGTCGCTTGCACCCCCGCACCGGTGTGCCCGTGCGGGCGGTCGCGATTCAGGCGGCTCTGGCCGTGCTGCTGATTTGCATCGGCACCTTCGAGTCGATCATGGCCTACTTCGTTTTCGTGACGGTCGTCTTCCTCGGGCTGACCGTTGCAGGCCTCTTTCCCGTGCGCCGCCGCGGCGTTTCCGGATCTCCCTACAAGACGCCTTTTTTCCCGCTGCCGCCCGCGCTCTTCCTCGCGAGCATCGCGCTCGTCCTCGCGCTGCTCGCAGGCAGTCGGCCGGTCGAGGCGGGCTCGGGCGTCGCCGTCGTGGCTCTGGGTTTACCCGTGTACCGTCTGCTGCTGCGGAGAAAGAACCGCTGAGGTGCGTGCCGGCGTCAGCGCCCCGCTGACTCGACCGGCGCAATCTGGAGGTCGTCGAAGTCCGAGATGGCGTCGGACTTGGTCCACAGGCCGATGCGGCCGCGCGTGTGATAGCTGTCGTAGGCCGTCGCGCTGAAAGTTCCATCGACGGTCGCCACGAGCTTGGGGCCTTCCGCGCGGAATGTCAGCGTGTGCCACTCGTGATCGTCGAACGGCACGGCCACCTTGCCACCAGGAAGCGTGCGGCGCTGACCGTTGGCGACACGGAAGATGCGCAGGTCCTGCTCGAGCGCGTTGACTCGAGCGACCATGTAGTTCCACGGATCGCGGTAGTGGAGGATCACTCCCGCCGCACGATCGGTTTTCCCCGCGCTGAAGCGATAGCGCACCTTGACCTCGACATCATCGGTCTCGACCCCACGCAGGATTCCCATGGGGAAGCGGATTCCGGTCGGGTCGTCATCGCTCTGCCTGAGGAAGCGCTCGCCCTGCTCCTCGACGCCGATCCAGCGCGGCGGCCGGCCGTGGCCGCCGAGCGAGGGCTCGATCTCGGCGGGTGGACTCCCCGGGGGCACGTCGGCGAAGTCGAGAGTCTTGGCCGAAACCGTCAGTGCACGCACACCGCCGAGCTCGGCAAACTGCTCGTCCTCGTCCTCGTCCTCCTCTGGTCGATTCCCCAGCGTGGCCTCGATCGATTTCACGGCTCCGTCCCGTTCGATGCGCAGCTCGACCTGGTCTCCGGGATGATGGGTCCGCACGGCATGGCCCATCAGCGCCTGTGAGCTCGTGCTGTCGGCCCCGATGGCGAGCAGGACGTCGCCCTCGCGCAGCCCCGCGGCCTCGGCACCGGTGTCCGGATAGATCTTCTTGATCCGCATGCCCTTTTCGACCGGATCCGCATCGATGCCGAGATAGGCGAGCGGCATGATCTCATCGAGAAGCAGGCGCGCCTCGAGGTGGGCGCGAGCAGCAGCCTCGTCGATCTGAGCGTCCATCTTGGCGAGGAATCGATGGCGCAAGAGCACAGGATCCATGGGGTCGAGGCTTGGCGCGGGAGGCGTCGCTTGGCCAGGAGCCTGGCGTGGGAGCGTGGTGCCGAGCGGAGGGAGCGCACGCTTCATGGAGCTCTCGAACGCAATCCAGGCGAACGATAGCGCGAGCAGGAGAGACGAGAGACGCAGGGGTAGCATGCTGCTGTTCCTTCTTCGTTCGAGTCCGGGGACTTGCTGCCGGGAAGTTCTACCGCGATGGCGATCGAGCGCCCATGGTGGCAAGCATCATTCCTCGCTGCAGCAAGCGCGTCCGCGCGGCCTTGACGTCGATCGCACCCGGAATTGCAAGGTGACGTTACGAGGTCGTAGCGCGGCGAGGTGTTCCCAATACGAGGTTCCTGCTCTCCATACAGCGAGCGTTCACGGAGCAAGGCTCAATTGCCGGGCGCTTCTCGAAGTAGACACCCGAGGGAACCTGCCCCGCATTGCAGGCGAGCCGCAGATTCACGGTACCGCGGCATATGGCTTGCTGACGTCGGCACCCGATGGGGGCGTCAGACAATGATGGGATGGCTCGATCCGTTCTTCCGCCGGAGCGCAGCTCACTGTTCTTTCCGTGGCTCGCGGGTATTCCTCTCGACGCGTCGCCCGCGCGTGAAGAATGAGGTCGTCGTCCTCGAACACGACGCCGTTTCCACTCGTGCAGCTCTGATTCTCCGCGGTGGTCCTCAGGGGGCGGTGATCGGTCGCGAGGTCAGCCTCGCCGGCGACCCGTTCGAGGTGGGAGAGGAGGCGATCGCTCGCTTGCGCAGGAATGATGGAAGGCTGCCGCGCGGGGCGCTCGTCGTGACGCCCCGCGTGCGACCCTCGGTTCTCTACCCGATGGAGGTCGCGCGAGACGCCGAGGTGGAATGGAGCGCGGTGCAAGATGCTCTCGCGCCGCACGCGGGACCGAAGGGAGAGACGGGGAAACTCGTCACTGGCTGGGTCGTGATGGGGGATTCGGTGGAGGACTCGGAACTGCGCGTCGTGGCCGCCAGCACGGAAGCGGCAGACCGCGACGCATGGCGAGAGCTCATGGGCCGATGTGATCTCGAGCTGGAGGGAATCTACCCCCTTGGTGGCAGTCCCCTCGGAGTCCTGGACAGCTCGACTTCCGCGAAGCCCATGCTTTGCCTGCAGGTCGAGCCCCACTTCGTGGTGCTGGCCGAAGCATTCGAGGGTAGTTGCCGGGCCATCCAGGTCGTTCCGCTCTCGGCCGATTCAGCGGCCGTCGAGGAGTCCCTCGACCTCGTCGGGCCAGCATGTGAAGAGCTCTGGTTGTGTGGAAACGGCGTGGATCTTTCCGCCCTGGGATACGAGATCGTCAAGCAGAGCGAGACGTGGGTGCGCCTCTTCGACTCGTGCGGACGGGCGTCACTGGACCATCCCTCTGCTTCCTCCATGCTGGGAGCCGCGCGCCACGCCTTCGGTTTGGCTTCTGTCGACGCGGTGGCGTGTGTCCCGGTGCCGAGCAGGTCGGCTCTGGCAATCCCGGCGGCAGGCCGGACTTGTGCTTCGGGATTGGACCGAGGTCTCTGACACCGTGTTCGCGCGGGACGGTGAGGCGGAGCTCGCAGCCGGCGGGAGCGCACGGGTACCGGCCATCGCCATCTCTGCGTGCGGCCCGAAGATGCGATGGTTCAATCCCGTCACGGAGTCGTAACGTCAACTCCAGGGGATCGCTGCGCGCCGAAGGTCCCGGCCGGAGCCCCCGGATCAACCGAGTCCGTAGATCCGACTCCCGAATACGGCTCTCCACGACGGATGGGCGTGCATCTCTGCGCGCCACAGGCACCAGGAATCCCGAATGGCACGCTTGTTGTCTTGGCGGACTCTCACAGCGCAAACCTGTCAGCCTGGATCCGCCTCGCCGATGCCCTCGGCGATCCCAATCGCGAACGCTGAAGCACGCTGCGTCGAGTGCCATATGCCCCGAACCGTGGACCATGCCGGCAGCGAAAAGCTGCGCCCTCACTCGTACTGGAGCCCTCGCCCAGCCGAGGCGACGCGAGCGGCGTTCCTTATGCGTGCCTGCTCTGCTACAAGGACCGCGACTCCACCTGGAGCTCTCGAGACCTGGCCCGGTCACGTTCCTGACAAGCACTGAGGCATGCGTCGAACACCAACGAGCTGCAAGAGTCGACCGGCTGCACGTGCTCACGTCGGTTGCCGTTTCAGGCCCCGATCCTTCTGCTGGCTCCCCCGATCAAGGACCACCTCCATGCGCCCTCCCTTCGTGAACATCCCCGTCGGCGTGCTACTCGCCCTTCCCTCTCTCTCGATCGCGCTGGCTCAGGAGCCCGCCAAGCCTGAAGAGGCTCCCAAGCTCGCCGACGATTCGATGCGCGTCTTCTGGAAAGACGGCCTGCGCTTCGAGTCCGCGGACAAGCGCTACAAGTTCAAGATCGGCGGCCGCATCCATTACGACATGGCATTCTTCGCGCCTGACGACGCCACGAAGGACGCGGTCGAGACCGGAACCTCGGCGATCGAGGACGGCGCGGAGATCCGCCGCTCGCGTATCGAGCTCTCCGGCGAGGTCGCCGACAACGTCGACTGGGCCGCGAGCTACGACTTCGGCGGGGCCAGGACGAACTGCGCAACGCGTACGTCGGCGTGAAGGACACCGCTCATCGGTAACGTTCGTGGCGGCCAGTACAAGGAGCCCTACGGCCTGGAGCAGATCACGAGCTCCAACAACATCACCTTCATCGAGCGCTCGCTGATGAATGCCTTTGTGCCGGCCTTCAACGCCGGCGTGATGGTCTTCGACCAGGCATCCGAAGAGCGCCTGACCTGGGCGATCGGGGCCTTCCGGACCGGCACCGACGACGGCGAAGTCAGCAGGGCGACGGGTGAGTACGCCGTCGACGGCCCGCGTGACCGGCCTCCCGCTGTACAACCAGGATGGCAAGCACTACGTCCACCTGGGCCTCGGTCTTTCGCAGCGCAGCCCGATCGACGACTCCGTCACCTTCGGTGCCAAGCCCGAAGCGAACCTCGCGCCCAATTACGTGTCCGCCACGATTCCGGCCGAGAGCCTGACGCTGATCGGGGCCGAGGCGGCGTGGGTGAGCGGGCCGCTCTCGGTGCAGGGCGAGTACACCATGGCCGCCATCGATGCGCCTCGAGGGTTCCTCGCTCGAGCCCGATCTCGCCGGCTACTACCTCCAGGCGAGCTATTTCCTGACCGGCGAGACCCGCGCCTACAACAAGGCCGGTGGCTACTCGCGGGCCTCAAGCCCGACACGAACGCCTTCGCCAAGGACGGCGGCAATGGAGCCTGGGAGCTCGGTCTGCGGTATTCCTCGATCGACTTGACCGATTCCGGCCTGGACGAGCGGTGAGCTCTCGGACGTGACCGTGGGCGTGAACTGGTATCTCAACCCGAACACGCGCCTGATGTTCAACTACATCGCCGCTGACCTCACGCCGACTTCTCCGGGCGACGACGGGCAGACGGACATCTTCCTCGTGCGCTGGCAGATCGCGTTCTGAGTTGCGTTCCATCGGACCTCGTGATCCGGGGCCGATGGACGACGAGAATTGCTAAGCTCGGGCTCCATGAGGCCGCGGGTTCGTTTCCCATTGAAAACCTCCATGATCCATTTCCAGATGCTTCGCTCGATCCTTCTCACGACCTGCACGACGATCCTGTGTCTGCTGCCTTCGGCGTGCTCGGGTCGAGAGGTCGACCTCGTCGTGTACTGCTCGCTCGACCAGGAGTTCGCCGAGCCGATGATTCGCGATTCGAGGAGGAGACCGGTCTAGCACGTGAGGGCCGAGTTCGACATCGAAGCGAACAAGACGGTCGGCCTCGTGCTGCGTCTGCGCGAAGAAGGGTCCAATCCGCGTTGCGACGTGTTCTGGAACAACGAGATCTGCGCACACGGTCCAGCTCGGCATCGACGGGTTCCTGGAGCCCTACGATTCGCCCAGCGCAGCGGACATCCCCGCGGGCTTCCGTGATCCCGGGCACAGGTGGACGGGCTTCGCGGCGCGCGCGCGCATGTTCATCGTCAACACGGACCTTTGCGACCCGACACAGATCCGAGCATGTGGGATCTCTTCGATCCCAAGTGGAGCGGCAAGGTCGCGATGGCGAGACCCGTGACGGGCACGACGCTGACGCACATGGCCGCGCTGTATGCGGCGCTCGACGCGGGCGAAGGCCGAGGAATACCTGCAGAAGATCAGCACGCTCGGCGAAAACCGGCGCGCTGAACCTCGCGAATGGCAATGCGAACGTCGCGAGGCTCGTGGGCGACGGCAAGATGGCCTTCGGCTGGACCGACACGGATGACTACGCGGTGACCCTAGAACGTGGTGCGCCCGTCGTCGCCGTCTACCCCGATACGCAGACCTGCGGCACGCTGCTCCTGCCCAACACCATCGCGATCATCAAGGGCGCCCCCCACCTGGACGCGGCCAAGAAGTTCGTCGACTGGGTCCTGCGGCCCGAGACCGAGAAGGAGCTCGCGTTCTCCCGATCGGCGCAGATTCCCGTGCGCGCGAGCGTCGAGCGGCCGCCGACCGTGGTCGCACCTGGACAGTTCAAGGTGATGGAGGTCGACTACGAGAAAATCGGCGCGGAGCTCGAGAAGCATGGCGAGCATCTCAAGGAGCTCTTCGTCGACTGAAGACCGATCGGTCTCCACGCGCTTCATGGCTCTACCTACCATCGGGCTGCAATCGAAGCAGCCTCCGCGCGAACCGCGGACTCCGGAGACTCGGTCGGGTCGATCCGAGACCCGCGCGCATTCGAAAGTCCCACGTGTCCGGCTCTGGATCGCATGAGTCGGCCTCTCGTCGTCTTCGCAGCGCTCGTGTTCGCGCTGGCCGGGCTTGCGCCGATCTTTTCCATGCTCGGGCGCATCGAGGGCAGCGATCTCCAGGGCGTGTTCGACGCGCGCACCGCGTCGCTCTTGCTGCGCACGACATGGATGGGGCTCGGAGCAGCGGCGCTCGCTTTCGCCCTCGGCTTGCCATTCGGCTTCCTCGTCTCGCGTACGAACGTACCCGGTGCCCGCCTCCTGCGTCACCTCGGGATGGTGCCGTTGCTCGTGCCTCCGGTCATCCTGGGAATGACCACGTCAGTCGTCTGGACCGACCTTCGTGGCGCAACCGCCGTGATCGTGGTGCTCGGGGTGAGCACCTTCCCGCTCGTCGCGGTGTTCTGCGGACGCGCCTTCGAACGCATCGACGCGCGCCGCGAGCAGGCCGCCCTGCTGGCCGGTGGCTTGCGTGCCGCGCTCGCGATGGAGCTGCCGCTCGTCTTGCCGGCGGCCCTCTGTGGCGCCTGCTTCGCGTTCGTGCTCGCCATCAACGACTTCGCGGTGCCCGACTACGTCGCTTCGATCGGCAAGAAGTACAGCGTCTACGCCGACGAAGTGTTCGCGAGCTGGCAGAGCGTGCACACGCCCGGGAAAGCCGTCGCGGCCGCCTTGCCGCTGCTCATGCTGACGTTTGCGGCCTTGATCCCGGCGCTGTGGCTGCGTCGACGCGGGTCGCTGGCGACCTTCGACGGCGATTTCCGGCGGCCCGAACCCCTGGCCCTCGGCGCGTGGCGCGGTCCGGCGTTCGTGCTCGTGCTCCTGGTAGTCGGCATCACAGCCATCTTCCCGATCGGTCGACTGCTGTGGGAAGCCGGCGGCGGCCCGAACGGCTGGAGCTTCGACCGCCTGCGCGCCGCATTCGCCCGCGGTATCGAGGTTGGGCGAGCCGACCTCCAGCGCAGCCTCCTCTTTGCGGGATCGGCAGCTCTGCTCTCGATCGTCCCCGCTCTCGTGCTGGGGCATGCGCTCGAGCGCTCGAGGCGCAGCGGGTGGCTCGAAGCATGGATCGTCCTGCCGATCGCCGTTCCCGCGATCTTGTTCGGCATCGGATACATCGCGCTGTGGAACACCAGCGCCACGGCGGAGTTCTACGCGAGCGGCTTCATCGTGGTGCTGCTGCTCCTCGGACGCTTCCTGGCCTTCCCGGTCCTGGCGGTCTCGGGAGCGACGGCAATGCTCGACCCGCGACTGGAGCAATCGGCCCAGGTCGCGGGAGCAAGACCCGCGCGTCGCTTGCTACGCATCGTCGAACCGGCCGTGCGTGCCTCGCTCCTCGGCGGCGCCTCCCTCGTATTCGTCTTCGGCATGCGCGAGCTCGACGCCGCGATCCTCGTCCCGGCGGCGAACGGGACGGCGATGTTCCGCGTGTACAATGCGATCCACTTCGGGCGCGACGACTTCGTGGCCGCGCTCGCGCTCCTGGTGGTCTTCTTCATTCTCCTTCCCGGAATCCTCTGGTCGGCCTTCGCGCGCGGCAGGGTGGAGGTGCTGCCGTGAAGGCCTCGACCGTCGCGAGGCTCGAGCAGGTGCGCGTCGACCTCGGCGGTCGCACGGTGCTCGGCCCCCTGGACCTGGAGGTCGAGCGCGGGGAGCACGTGCTGATCGTCGGACCCTCCGGCTCGGGAAAGACGACCCTCCTGGGCGCAATCGCGGGCCTGCAGCGGCTCGCTGCGGGCAAGATCGTGCTCTTCGACGAGTTCGTGAACGACGGCCCGCGCACGCTCGTTGCTCCGCACCGTCGCCGCGTCGGATTCCTCTTCCAGGGCGGCGCGCTGTGGCCGCACATGAGCGTCCGGCAGACACTCGCGTTCGTGCTGCGTTGCCGGGGCGTCCCGCGGCGCGAGCTCGGCTCGCGCATCGGAGCGCTCCTGGAGACGGTTGAACTGCTGGGCTTCGACGCGCGCAAGCCCGGCACGCTCTCGGGCGGCGAGGCGCAGCGCCTGTCGCTGGCGCGCGCTCTGGCGATGGATCCGGAGCTGCTCCTGCTCGATGAGCCGCTCGGGCCGCTCGATGCCGAGCTGCGTGGCGCGCTGCTGGACCGCCTTGACGAAGTGCAGAAGCGCCTGAACTTGACCACCCTGCACGTCACGCACGATCCGCGTGAAGTGGAACGCATTGCCAACCGGACGATCCGGCTCGACATGGGCCTCGCGACGCCGGCGCTCGCGGAGGTCGCCCCATGAGCGATCGAGCGCTCGCTGTCCGTCGAGCCGTGGGGGTCGTGGCGCTGGGGACCGGCGCGCTCGCGGTGTGGGCCGTCATGCGGCCTTCCGCCGCCACGGTCGTCGAAGCCCGCGCGTTCACGAGCTCCGAGCAATGCAAGGCGTGCCACGCCCAGGAGTACGCCGAATGGTCCACCTCGTGGCACGCCCAGGCGTGGAGCGACCCCGAGGTGCGGGCGCTCTCGAACGATTTTGCCAACACCGACTGCATCGACTGCCACGCGCCGCGACCGGTGTTCGAGACCGGGATCGGCGAGCGCGTGCTGCCGCGCAGCGCGCGCCGAGGCGAAGGCGTCGATTGCATCGCCTGCCACATGCTGCCAGCGGACCACGTCTCGGGCGGCCTCGTCGCCGGCACCCGTGACGTACCCGGCGCCGCGTGCAAGCCGGTCGCGCTTCGCGATCTCGGCTCATCGGCCTTCTGCGCTTCGTGTCACGACCAGCACGACACGGCCAAGCAGTGGAAGGCGACCGAATACGCCGCGCGCGGGATCGGATGCGTCGAATGCCACATGCCCGAGCGGAAAGGCGGGGCCAAGGGCCACGACCACTCCATGATCGGGGGACACGATATCGAGCTCGTGAAGAGCGCCGTCGACGTGCGCGGCAGGCGCGAGGGGGAACGCTGGGTGGTCGAGGTGGAGAACGTGGGAGCCGGTCACCATTTCCCGACCGAAGAGCGCTCGCGCGCGGGAGACGTGTTCTGGCGTCCGCTCGGCGGCGCGTCCGAGCCCTGGCGTCACGCCTACCGCTTTCGCAGTCCCTACCATCACGAGGATCTGCCCGACACGCTGCTCCCGGCGCACGAGACGCGCTCGATTCCGATCGAGGGCGAGGGCAGCTCGGGCGCCATCGAGGTCGCTCTCTTCTACACCCTCAAGCCGTACTGGGCCGATCCGGAACATCCCGACCCCGAACGTGAGGCGCGCCTCGTGCAACGCCTCGAGCTCAGGCCATGAAGCGCCTGGCGCTCGTGCTCGCGCTCTTCGGGTCAGGCTGCCGGCACGAAGCGGCTCCGGTAGCGAGCTTTCCGCTGCGCAAAGTGTGCTCGGTGGAGAGTGCGAAGCTCGAGAGCCTGCTGGCGGACGCGGACGCGCCGCCGGAAGCCGACGAGGAGCTGCGCGAACGGGTGCGCAGCCTCGTGCTCGATCGAGCGCACGCGCCAAGCAAGATGCGCGCGATCGAGCTGAGTGATCTCGTGTCGATCGGACCTCCCGCCGTGCCGATCCTCGACGCTCTCCTCACCGAGACCGACCGCACACCGGAAGAGCGCCTCTCGGCGCTCGAGGTGCTGGGTGCCATCGATGATCCCGGCGCGGCGGAGGCGCTCGCAAAACGCATCGACATCGAGAGGGTGCGCGAGCCATGGATTCGCGCCCAGGCCGCGTTCCAGCTCGCGAAGCAATCCTCCGACCATGTGCTGCCGGCTCTCCTGGCCAAGCTGAAGTACGAAACCGATGGCGAGACGGTGATCTGGATCGCAGCCACGCTCGCGAAGCACGCCAACTTTTCTGGGCTCGATGGGTTGCGCGTCCTTTCGGTGAGCGCAGCCACGCCCGAGATCCAGGGGAATGCGCAAGCGATGCTCGCGAAGGTGACCCAGGATGCGGGCTTCTCCGATCCCGAAGCCCTTCACGCGACGTGGTTCAGCGGCGATGCCGAGCGGAAGCTGCCGCGCGAGGAACCTTCGCCGCGCCTGCAGCTCGAGATGTGGCGGCGCATCGCGGCGCTCGCAGAATTCGATCTGCGGCTGGTCGACGACGCACGCTTCGCGCTCGTGGGCAGCGCGGCCTGGATCGTCGAGCCCTTGGCTGCCGCGCTGCACGAGGAGGACGCGTACGTGCGGCTGCACGTGGCGCAATGCCTCGAGCGCATGGGGGTGCGCGCGCGAGGTGCCTGCGGAGAACTGGTCCTCGCCCTCGACGAGCCGCACACCGCCGCCGCCGCGGCCGCCGCGCTCGGCGCGATCGGCTGTCCTGACGCGCTCGATGCGCTCGTGAAGCGCACGGAACCTGCTATCGATGCCGAGCTGCGCACCGCTGCCGCTTCCGCGCTCGGCCACCTCGGCGCGGCGGGCGCGATCCCTCCGCTGCGGGCGCTCCTCGCGGAGACCGAGCCCCTCGATCTGCGCCAGGCCGCGGCTCAATCCTTGCTCGCCCTCGACGATACCGCGCCAGCGCTACCCGTGCTGATCGCGTGTCTGACGACGGCCGGCGCGGACACCGGTGCGGCCGAGAGCGCCATCCACGCTTGGCTCACGAGGCGCGCCGCCGCGAACGACCCTGCGGCTCTCGCCACGCTCGAGCGCTGGAAGGCAATCGCCGGCGACTCGGGCGAGACGCCCTCTCCAGCGGAGGCCGCACGGCACCGGAACGAGCGCGCCGAGCTCATGCGAATGTTTCAGCTTTGAAATGGGGGCCTTGGATGCCATGCAAGACTGCGAGCCTCGCGTTCACGTGAGCTATCCTGGCTCGCTCCCGATACCCCGGTCACGGTCTCTCCCGCGCAGGTTCGTCCCATGATCTCGATGGTCCAGGCTTTCCGCGGGCTCGTTCTGGTCGCTTTGTTCGGTGCTCTCGCGTCCGTCGCACGCGCACAGGACGACCCTGCGGGCGCGCCTCGCTCGCCAGGCGCGCCTCCGTCGGATGACGCCATTCGCATGGGCTCGCCGCTCGGCCTTCCGTCCGACGTCACGCGGGAAGCGATGTGGCCCGCGCCGACGGCCGAGGACTGGAAGGCGCCTTGCCTGATCTCCTGGCAGCGCACGTTCGAGGATGCGCTCCGCGTTTCCAAGGCGAAGGAGCAGCCGATCCTCGTCTGCGTGAACATGGACGGAGAGATCGCGAGCGAGCACTTCGCGGGGATCCGCTACCGCCGGCCGGAGACCGCGGCCTTCTACGAACCCTACGTGTGCGTCATCGCCTCCGTGTACCGCCACAACCCGCGCGACTACGACGAGCAGGGACGCCGCATCCCCTGCCCGCGCTTCGGGACCGTGACGTGCGGGGAGCACATCGCGATCGAGCCGATCCTGTTCGAGCAGTTCTTCGACGGCAAGCGCATCGCGCCCCGCCACATCGCGGTCGAGCAGGGCAAGCAGGAGGCGTACGACGTCTACTACTCGTGGGACACGAAGTCCGTGTTCACCGCCTTGAGCACCGGCATCGCGAACCTCCCGCCGCCCAAGCCGAACGCGAACATCGATCTTCCGGTGGTCGAGCGCGTCGCGAGCTCGGACGTCATCGATCGAACCGCGGTCGAGACCGCCTACCTGAAGGGTGGCCACGAAGCTCGTCGCGTCCTGATCGAGTCGACGCTCACTCACCGCGATGTCGACCAGATCGACATGCTGCGCCTGGCGATCTTCGGTCTCGACGTCGAGCTGGCCCGGCTGGCACGGCAGGCGCTCGCTCAGTGTGATTCCGAAGCCGCCGTCGACTTGATCGCGGAGGCCCTCAAGGTCCCCATGGAGGCCGCGGAACGCGAGGCGTTGATCGCGGCCGCGGTCCGTCTCGGCGAGACGTATCCTCGCGCGCGCACGCTCGCGGCGGTCTACCAGGGGCTCGCGGTCTCCTCGAAGCTGATCGATGTCGAGGGGTGGTCGAAGGGCTTCGAAGCGGAAGCTGACACGTCGGCACGCGAGGCGTACGACTTCGAGGCGGGGATCGAGAGCCGGGCCAAGGCTTCCGAGGCGCATCCCGAGGATGCGGATGCACACCTCGAGCTCGCCGCGTCGTTCCTGGCGCGGGCGCAGGATCCATCGCTCGAGCGGCGTTTCGCGCGAGTCACTCTCGAGGACGCTCGCAAGTCTGCTCTCGAGGCCGAGCGGCTCGGCGCGAAAGGCTGGCGGCTCGATGCGCTGCTCGCGGCCACGTCCTCCGCCATGGGGAATCGCGACGAGGCGCTGGCGCGCGCGGTGGCCGCCGTCGAGGGAGGCATGCCGCCGCCCGCAGCGGGCACGGACGGGCCGGAAGCGAGCAATGCCGTCACCGTCCTTGCGCTCTTCGCGCAGGCGCGCCAGCGGGCGATCGCGAAGGCCTACCGCGAGAAGGCGAGCTGGCCTGGCGAATGGCTCTCGGACATCGACGCTGCCTACGCCGTGCTCACGCGCCATCCGCTCGGCACGGATGTGCACGTCGTTTCCGACTACGACTTCTTGCGCTGGCTCGGCGCGACTCCGCGAGCCGCCGAGGTCCTGACCGCAGGCCTTGCGCGCTTCCCTGAGTCGTGGGTGCTCCACGATCGCCTGCGCACGAAGGTCCTCTGGGAGAAGGGCGCCGACGGCCTCGAGGCTGCGTACTCCGCGATGCTCGCGAAGCCCGATGCGCCCGCGAACCTCGAGTGGTTCGCCGGGTACGCGTCGCTCGTCGCGGCGGAGCGCCACCGGCGATCGGGAGCGCCGGATGCAGCCCTGGCCGCCTATGACCGCGGGATCGCCCATTACGAGGCCGGCGTCGAGAAGAACCCGGACAGCCGCGACAGCGCCGATCACTACATTGCCCTCGCGCTGGCGGGCCGTGCGCGCGTCTCACTCGAGCAGGGGGAGCTCGAGCGCGCGACGAAGGAGATCCTCGCCGCTTTCGATCGGCGTCCTCAGTCGGCTGCGACGCCGGATGGGCTCAACCTCTCGGGGGTCGACACGGCCAAGATGCTCCACGCGCGCCTCGCCGAAGCCAAGCGCGAGGAACTCGCCGCGAGGGTCCAGGCGGGACTGGACGCGCTCGATCCACAGCTCCTCGAGCTTCCGGCCTACGAACGTGAAGGTGAGATCCGGCCGTCTCGGCGCGCAGGCGAGCAGCGTTAGGCCGGCGGCGATCGACGTCGCTGCTCGCGGATTTCACCCGCCGGGACTCATGTGGTGCGGAGTTGCTACGGCGGCGTAGCACGGTCTCGTTGGAGGCGCGCGATCGGCGCGGCGGCGATCCGGTTTGGAGTACCGCTTTCAGGCGGTCTTCTGTTTTGGAATCGCGAGGGGGGCAAGCCCACCCAGTCAGTCCCGCCTGAAGGCGGGACGACGAACCAGACCGCCTGAAGGCGGTACTCCGAACCAGAGGCGATCCCGATCCCGCTTGCTCTGGTTTGCTCCGGTTTGGTCCGGTTTGGAGTACCGCCTTCAGGCGGTCTTCTGATTTGGGAATCGCGACGGGCACAGACGCCGAACGCAGAACAGAAACGAACGCCGCCTGCAGGCGGTCCTCCGAACCGCACCCTCCTGGAACGTGAATTGCTCGGCGCGAACGCCCTTCCCGCGAGGGCCACTTTCCCCACTCACCATCCTCCAAGAGTCCCACCATGTCCGGAAAGCATTCGCTCACGGCGTCGCCTCTCCGTGTGCTCCTCGGTCTTGCTGTCGTGAGTCTGGCTTCCGCCCAGGAGCTTCCGCTCTCGGGTGTGTCCGGCCAGAACTACTTCTACGCGACATCACCGACCGGGAAGTCGCAGCTCTATTCCTCGCGGCCCTCAGTGGGGGGGAATCCTCTCGCCGTTGGAGCCTCCGTGAACACAGTGCCTTCGCGCTGGTCCCATCGGCGGCGAACCCTCGGTGCTCTGGAGACGGTGATCCTGTCGCCGGCCCGCGGGCTCCTCCTCACGCCCATGGGGAATGGAGTGGGAACCGGCGCGATTCACATGGTGGACCAGCGTGCGGGGCTGCAGACCGCGTTGGTCGCCACAGGGAATCCTGCGGCCTACGACCTCGCCTATTCCTCCGCGCTGAAGTTCGTCTTCTGTGCGTCGGACAACGGGGCGGGGGGCACCGTGTTGCACGGGTTCTCTTATGCAAACCCCGGTGTGCTCACGCCGCTCGTTCCGGCGTCCCTGACACTGTCCGGACTCCCCGCCGCCTACGTGAATCGAATCGGCGTCAATGCTGCCGGCAACCAGCTCCATGTCCCGACCGCGACAGGGATTCATGTCGTTGGCCTGAGTGGCACCGCGCCCAACATGGTGGCGGGCACGTTCATCTCGACGGGATCCGCGGCCCCGACCACGAACCCGATCCTTTTCGACCGCAACGGGCAGGCGACCTGGATCATCGGTACCTCGACCTTCGACACCTTCCATGTTCCGGTCGAGGGTGGCTACATCGCCTGGACGGCGACTGGTGCTGGACCTTCGGGGACGTACGGGCTCGTGTACACCGACCCCAACAAGAGCTGGGTACCCGCGGCCGGAGCCGAGGAGCTCGCCGTCGTGGGGAACGGCACCGACACCTACGTCTACTACCTCCTGCGTGAGCCGCTTCCCGGAACCTTCTACGTCAAGGCTTCCGCGATCGGTGTCGTGCGCTTCCTCGGCTCGGCCGCGCCCACGATCTCGACCCTTGCGATGCCCGACAACATCGGCGAGCCGTTCTCCATTCCCGCGGTCTCCGGAACGCGCGTCGCATTCGAGAGCAGCTTCGGTCCCCCCTTCATCTTCGAACCGCCGGATGGTGGGGAGAAGATCGGAATCATCTACACGCCCCTCGATCCGCTGGGAGCGAGCACCGAGTACGGCCTGGTCGGGAATCCCAATCCCCTGGGCGGCCGCATCAGCACCAAGGGCATGGACCGTCCGATCTGGAGCCGCGACGGCACGCGCGTGATGGCGTCGACGAGCCACTTCCCCGGCGCTCCGAACCCCGGGATCCCCGGCCTCGAAGTTCTCGAAGTTCCGCTCGACAAGGTGGTGGACGAGTTCGTCGGCCCGCACACGGTCGTCGACAACCTGCCGTTCCCGAAGCAGTCGATCATTTTCCCGAGCGCCTTCCTGCCGGTCGATCCGAGCAAGGCCCATGCGCTGGACGGACTCTCTTTCTTCGGGAACGTGTTCAACCAGGGGCTCGCCTCACTCATCGCGCCTGCGAACGGCGAAGTGGCCCAGCTCCAGCCCGATGCGGATGGCTTCACCTTGCACCCGGGCATCCCGAACTTCCGGTCGATCCTGCCGCCCACGTTCAACGACGTGGCCGGCTCCCTGATCGCCGTGCCGGGCAACTTCGGCGCGCGGCGAACCGCCTTCAATTTCGCATTCGCCGAGGGATTCCCGAGCCTCACCATGACGGCCTCGATCGACAACGGCATCTACGTCCAGAAGACGGCAGTCAATCTCCAAGCCTTGATGGGCGTCGGCGCCGATCAAGGCGTCGTCCGCAATCTCCTGCCCACCAGGTGGATCACGACCACCGAGATCCTCTCGCTCTGAACCGATTCCAAGAAAGAGACCTCATCTCATGAACCAGCCGCTGTCCGCGATCTTCTCCGTCTGCGTGCTTGCGACACCGTCGTGGGCAACGGATTGGACGGTCGACGCATCCGGCGTCGCGAGTGATCTCGTCACCATCGATCAGGCCATGGCTGTCGCCATGCCGGGCGACCGGATCCTCGTTCTACCCGGCACGTATCCCCCCTTCCATTTCTCGGTCGGGGTGGATGTCGTCGGCCTTGGAAACGATCCCGCCGAGGTGAATGTCGCGCGGGTGGACTTCCACCCGACCAGACCCATCGTCGACTTCGAGGCGGGCCTGTCGAACATGACGGTCTGCAGCGATGGGCCCTCCGATGGGATCTCGATCGGGGGCAACGAGCTCGCGCTCGGCACGTTCACGGTGGAGGGCGTGGACATCTGCGGAGGCATCTTTCTCCACGGAGCCGGAGAGCTGTACGTGATGATGGTGGACACAGCACTGCGCCCCGGCCCGGGCGACGGTTTCCTCGGCGCAGCCTTCGATTTCGGGGGAGGGACGCTCGATATCGTCGACAGTCGCATCGTGGCTGCAAATGCTTCCGAAGCTCTGGGCAAGCAGGCCGGAGTCGGTCTGCGCATCGCTGGCGGCTCGATCGTGCGGATCTCCGGCTCCGAAGTCCTGGGCGGACAGGGTGATGGCACGCCTGCTCTGCGAAACGGGGGCGATGGGATCGTCCATGGCTATCCCATGGCGACACCCGTCAACCTTCGGCTTTCCGGCTCGAGCCTCGTAGGGGGCGGAGCTGCAGCGCCGGGAGGAACGGGCGGCGCGGGCGTCTCCGTCACGGGGACGATTCAGACCGGAACGGTCACGGTGCTCGGCGGGGCGGGAAGTCCTCCTGGCGGGGCCTACGAAGGCAGTGGTCCGACCGCGCTCGGATTCGACCCGTACCTGAAGCTCGATCCCGCGAAGGCCTTCGCGGAAGGCGACGTGTTCGTGCGTCCGGGCGAACCTAGCTTCCTCGAAAGTGACGGCTCGCTCCCCGACTCGATCCTGGGCTTCGGTTACACGCTCGAGAGCCCCTCGGGCGGAAGCTTGTCTCCGCTGACTCCGGGCCAGATTCGATTCGTCCGGAAGGAATCCTTCGGCCTCGCCGGAGCCCGGACGATCAGCGGTTCGCTGACCGGATTGCCGGCCCGACGGCTCTACGTCCAGGCCTTCTTCCAGGACCCGTCGACTGGCCAGCTCATGACGTCGAATCCGGTCGCCGTGACCATCGCGCACTGATCCTCGTAGCCAATGGGAATGCCGCCTCACCCGAGCCGAGCATGGGCTCGGCGGGGTGAGCGCGGCGCTTCTTCATGTCGCACCGGGAGCGCAGCCCTGCGCTCCGGCTGCGCACCGCTCTCTGATGTCGTGAGACCCCCCGCGAGCTCGCAGCGGTGCGACTCGATCTCCATTCGTTCCTGGTGCAAGCGCCAGGAGCCAACCTGAACTCGATCCATCGGTTTTCCTCGCATGCTCAGCTTCCTGCAGGCCCGCAAGAGCGCACTCCTGGCGTCCATCTGTCCCGCGATCTGTTGCGCGTTGCCCCAGCAGACTCCGAGCCCACTCTCCCCCGCGGTCGAAACCCGGGCCGCAACCGATTCGCCCGCGCCCGGAGCTCCCAATCCCCCGTCCGAAACTCCGGCGGAAGCGCCGGCAGCCGAATGGACTCCGATTCCTGCCGGCAACCCCACGAAGACAGAGGTGTCGTTCCCGACCGGACCTGGCTGGCAAGGCACGCTCGTGCTGGACAACGGCGCAGTCGGAGTGTGGACGGTCGCCGTGCTCAAGGTGTTCAAGGCCTATGCATGCCCCGAGATCATTGGTCTCGACGACAAGGGCCGCTGTCACGTCCTGTGGAGCTACAGCGGGAAGTGGACCCCGGTGACGACGGTGAGCGATGGAACGTGGCTCGGGGGCCTGGCGCAAGGAGACGTCGATCCCCGTATCCCCGGACCTGAGCTCTACGTCGGTTCGCAGAGCGGCAACATCTACGAGATCGTCGGCTATCCCGACCGCATCGTCGACAACCGGCGAGTGGCCAGCCTCGGCGGCCACGAGATCCATACCCTCCTCGCGGGTGATCTGGATCTATTTGCCGACGGCCCGGAGCTGATCGCCTTCACGCTTCCCGGCGGAGTCTTCGAGCTCAAGCCCAAGCCAGCCGATCAGGATGGCTTCGACAGCAAGCTCCTTCGGGACATCGACGGCCGAGTCAGGCAGGCTGCCGTTCTTCCTGCACAGCCGGGTCAACCACCGGAGATCGCGGTGATCATGCGCACCGGCGACCTCGAGATCCTCACGTTCACGGCCGAGGGCCCGGCCTTCGAGCTCGTGCACCAGCTCGGGATGGGGATGGGGCGCCTCGCCATCAAGCTCGACGAGCCTCTGGACCGGACCGTGATCTACAGCACGGCCGACGACGGCCGGGTCTTCCGTCACGCGCGCGGAGCAGATCGCAAGTGGAGCACGGAGCTGATCTACGCCGGACCGCAGGGCATGCGCGGCTGCGTCTGGGGACACTTCGATCAAGACAGCTCCGTCGAAACGATCGCCGTCTTCGGGTACTGCCACCGGGTGGAGTTGCTCTCCCGCAAGGAAGGCCGCTGGTCGCGCGAGATCCTGTTCGTCGATCGCGACAAGGGGCACTGGCTCGCCGCCGGCGAGCTGGACGGCCGCAACACGACCGACGAGATCGTGTGCTCGGGTTACTCCGGACGCGTCGTGCTGCTCAGCCGTCAGCCTGGATATGGTCTGGGGGGTGTCCTGGCAGCGGACCCAGTCGGAGCGACGCACTGATGGGGAAGCGCGGTCAGCGACTCCCGCTCGTCGTGCACGAGGGAGGCGGGCCATTTCCATCTCCCTGGATCGGCGAACGCTCCTGACAGCCGTCGGAGGTTCCGTTCTCGCCCGCGCCTTCGAGGGTGCTCGAGATCGGGAGCCTGGTCGAGCGGTCCGCGCAGGACATGCCGGCGGGCCCGTCGCACGGAGCGCGCGAGATTCGCGCCCGTTTCGCCTCCCCGCCCGTTCCCGCGCGAACATCGGAGCCAGGATCAACCCGCTCTACTACGGCGGCGGCTTCGACACGAAGACCGCGATCTACGAGACGCTCGTGAAGGTCATGCCGGACGGGCGCATCGGCCCCGGTCTCGCGAGCGAGTGGTCGTGCGAAGAAGAAGGACGCGTCCATGTCTTCTCGCTGCGCCCCGGCGCGCGCTTCCACGATGGAACGGCCGTGGATGCCGAAGCGGTCCGGCTCCACTTCAAGCGCTGGATCGGGCTACCGGAGCACTCGTGGCTGGAGTCGAGCGAGCGCATCGAGGCCGTCGATGCACTCGATCCTGGCACGCTGCGCATTCGCCTGAGCGAGCCGGATGCTCTGCTCCCCGACCTGCTCGCGATCAATCCTTGCGCCATCACGGCACCCGCCGCCATCGATCGCCACGGCGAATGGCTGCGCCCGGTGGGGAGCGGTCCGTTCCGCTTCGTCGAGCTCGGCGACGAGGGGCGGCTCGTGCGTTGCGCAAGGTTCAACCAGGACGAGACGTCCGGTGACGAGGGCACGCTCGTCGATTACGTCCTCTACGCCTCCGACGACGAGCGCAGCCCGCTCGACGCCTTGCTCGCCGGCGAGCTCGACGCGCTGGTCGACACCTGGTACGAGACGATACCGCGCGCACGCCTCGCGGACGTGCTGCTCGACGAGCGTTTCCATGTGCGCTTCGGTCCGGGCGGATCCGTGACTTGCCTCACGTTCCAGCTCGAAAAGGGCCCCACTTCCGATGCCTCGGTACGCCGGCGGATCGCGGTCGCTCTGGATCGTGAAGAACTCTTGCGGGCCGCGGAGCGCGACCTGGGGCAGGTGTGCAGTCACTGGGCGCCACCGACGATCCTCGATTGGCCGCGCGAGCCATATCAAGTGCGAGGCGGTCTTCACGGTGACCCGCTGCCGGTCCTCCGCTTCCTGCGCCGGAAGCTCCGGTCCCCCGAGGAGGAGCCGGACAGCGAGCTCCACGAAGCGATCGCCGCCCAGCTCCGCCGCGCGGGCATGGAGGTCGAGATCCGAGCCGCGGAGGCGACCGAGTTCAGCTCGATCCTGAGCGAGCGCTCCTTCGACCTCTTGCTCATGCACACGCTCGGAGTCCCGTACGACCCGCAGATGGCGCTGACATGCTTCTTGCCCCCCAAGCCCCGTCCCGCCGCTGACTCGCGGCGCCGCATCCTGACGGATCCTGAGCTCTCGAGCCTGGTCGTGCGGGCGCGGCGATGCTTCACCGACGATTCCCGACGCGCCGCGCATCGTCGCATCGAGGAGCGGCTGCAAGAGGAGGCCATCGTCGTGCCCCTGTACGTTCCCTCCCGCGTGGCGATCGTGCGGAGCGACCGGAATCTGCCGGTCATGGATCACGATATCTATCGGGTCGACCTGGTCTCGATGACCGAGCCGGTCGGGACAGCGCGCTGATTCCATCGGCCGCGCTTCCTGTCGTTGCAGGCTCGTCACGCTCCGTGGCGCGGATACCGCGTGACGAGCATGGGACCGTGCGTGGGACTTCGGCGGTGCCGATCGAGGACCCCGTGTGACCGTGGGGGGACGGCTCGGCTACGGCGGCGGGCAGCGATTGTGTGCGACCCGCACGCAAGGCCCGTCGCCTTGAATCGGAGGATTCTCCATGTCCCTTCACATCCACCAGGCGGGGATGCTCGTCCCGCCGCTCGTTCTCACGGTACTCGTGGCGTCCACTGCTCGCGGACAGAGCCCCATCCACGTCTTCGACGGATCAACGGAGGAGCGGCAGGGCTTCTCCATCGCGGGCGGCGGCGACTTCGACGGAGACGGAGTTCCGGACGTGGTCGTGGGAGCACCGAGCGACGATGACCCCGTGGCCAACGTGCGGGTCTTTTCCGGAGCCACCGGCTCGCTGATCCGCGAGCTCGCCGGTCCTTGGGGCTTCGGCATGTCGCTCGACGTGATGCCGGACCTCGACGGTGACGACGTCCCGGAGCTGATCGTCGGCAACGGCGAGGACGACACGGCCGGGGGCAAGGCGGGGGCAGTGCGACTCTACTCGGGCCGGACGGGTGAGCTCTTGCAAGAGGTCCTCGGCGAGCATGATTTTGGCGGCGAGCCCATGGAGTTCGGTGAGCGCGTTGCCTCAGCCGGCGACGTGGACGCCGATGGATACGCCGACTGGATCGCAGGCGCGCGCTTCTCCGCTGCCGTCCATTCCGGACGCAGCGGCGCGCGCTTGCTGACGCTGCGCGGTACGTACGACATCTTCTGGTCCTTCGCGACGGCCGTCGACGGCGTCGGGGACGTGGACGGAGATGGCCACGACGACGTGATCGTCGGAACCTTCACCGACGACACCGTGTTCGAGGATTCGGGCAAGGCGGTGGTCTACTCCGGCCGGACCGGCGATCGGCTCTTCGATTTCGTCGGCCCGAGTGAGCACGCATACCTGGGATCCGTCGTCGCGGGCGCCGGCGACGTAGACGCGGACGGAGTGCCCGACTTCCTCGTCGGAGCGCCCTTCGCCGAAGAAGACGGGGCGGACATGGGCAGCGCCTACGTGTATTCAGGCCGCACCGGCGGGCTGATCCTCAACTTCCATGCGGACTTGGCCTCCGGGATCCTCGAGGGCCTCGGCCGTGCGGTCGCCCCGGCGGGCGATGTCGACCGCGACGGTTTCGACGACGTGATCGTCGGCGCTGTCGGTGAAGAAGGCGGCGCCTGGATCTTCTCGGGCCGCAACGGATCCATCTTGCACTCGGTGACGGAGAGCGCTGCCGCCTTCGGATACGCAGTGGCCGGCGCCGGTGATATCGACGGAGACGGTTTCCCCGAGTGGATCGTGGGCGCCCCCGGAAACTTCCTCGACGGCGACGCCGGCAGAGTCTTCGTGTACTCCGCGCGCGTCCCGATCGCCCGCCGCTGCAGCCCCGCCGTGGCCATTCGACCGGAGCAAGCGGCCAGATCGATGCGCTGGGCGACGCCTCCGTACTCGAGAACCACCTCCGCCTCTCGGCCACGAACCTCCCGCCTCGGCAAATCGCCCGGCTGCTCTGTTCGCGCAGCGGAGACCACGTCCCGGGAGCATTCGGAGGCCAGGGCACTCTGTGCCTGGGCGGAATGATCGGGACCTTCGTCGTCCAAGACACCGGCCCCGCCGGCGCATTCTCGACACCCGTCGACCTCACGAGCCTGCCGACGACGCCGTCTCATTCCGTGATGGCCGGCGAGACCTGGCTCTTCCAGGTCTGGTATCGCGACATGAACCCGGGCCCGACGTCCAACCTCACCGACGTCGTGGCCGTGACCTTCCGCTGATCGTCGACGTCACGTACTCGAACGCGGCCTTCTGGAGGCGCCCGCGACGACGAGCGCATGCTCGTCGTCGCCGGGCCCGTATTCCTACCCGGCCGGACCCGCGTAAGTTGCATGCGCGTGCAGGTCGTAGAAGTCGACCTCCAGCGAGAATCCCCACCCCTCCTTCCGAGTTTGGAGTACCGCCTTCAGGCGGTCTGGTTCGTCGTCCCGCCTTCAGGCGGGACTGGCTCTGCAGGAGAAGACCGCCTGAAGGCGGTACTCCGAACCAGAGGCGGCCGCCTTCATGTTTCATGCGACGGAGTCGCGACAGGGCGCGGTGGAAGACTAGAGAGAAACCCCACACCGACGAGCACGGAGTCCCTCCGAGTTTGGAGTACCGCCTTCAGGCGGTCTGGTTCGTCGTCCCGCCTTCAGGCGGGACTGGCTCTGCAGGAGAAGACCGCCTGAAGGCGGTACTCCAAACCAGAGGCGGCCGCCCTCATGTTTCATGCGACGGAGTCGCGCCTAGGCGCAGTGGGGAACTAGTTCCGAACTGAGCCGCAGGCGCGCAAGCGCAACGCCTTTGCCCGCCCACCAGTCACCGTGGCAGACCTCGTACCGACGCATCGTGCCCTTGGCTCGGTCAGCGGAATAGGATGAGGTCGATCTGTCTCGCCCGGCATTGGAAGGGATGGAGCCATGTCGCCGCCCTCGACACCCGATTGGGACGCTTTGCTGGCGCACACCGGCTGGATTCGCGAGCTTGCGCGGCGGCTCGCGGCCGACGCAAGCTCGGCGGACGATCTCGTCCAGCGCACCTGGGTCGCAGCACTGGAGCGACCTCCGGAGGCGGGGACTCCGATCCGGCGATGGCTCGCGGTCGTGCTACGCAACCTGGCGCGCCAGGATCGGCGCCGGGACGGGCGGCGCGCGAGCCGCGAGTTTGCGGCGGCTCGACCCGAGGCAATCACTTCGGCGCATGAGGTAGCCGAAACCATCGCTCTGCAACAGGCTGTGCTCACTGGCGTCTCTGCTCTGGAGGAACCGTACCGCTCCGCGATCGTCCAGCGCTACTACGAGGGCCTGTCCCCGCAGGCGATCTCGGAGCGCACGGGTGCTCCGGTCAAGACCATCAAGACGCGCCTTGCGCGCGGGCTCGACCAGTTGCGCGCGCGGCTCGATCGCGAGTACGGGGGCGATCGCAGAGCGTGGCTCTCGGCTTGCGCGGCTGTCTTTCCTCGACCGTCCTGGATCCAGCTCACCCTGGGAGCCTTGCTCGTGGATGCCAAAGCCAAAGCCGCGATCGTTGCACTCGTCGGGATCGGTGCTCTTGCGACGTGGAGATACGTGGCGAGAGTTGCGGAGCCGAGCGCTCACTCTTCCGTACCGGAGTTGGGGGGAACGACGCAGTTGCCCGCAGCACGCCACGCAAGCGAATCCGATGCCTCGGATCCGGAGCGGCAGACCGATTCCACACCACCGGAAGGAATGGCGGCTCCCGATGCGAAGGGCTCGGAGCTGGAAGCCACCGAGCTTGCGGAGATCCGCGGGAGATTCCTGTTCTCTGAACGCACGCCCGCCAGCGGAGTCGCGCTGCAACTGATTGGCCTCCTCGGGGATCTCGTGGCGGCGCGCACCCGTGATGTTCCTTCTCAGGAACTCGATCTCCGAACGACCACCGACACCGACGGCCGATTCTCGCTCCGATTCGCACCGCCAACAGGGTTCCACTGGAGCCTACGGGGAAAGCTTGCCGGGTACGCGCAGATGGGCTGGCTGTGGCTCGAGGTGCCTCCGGGGAAGGTGATCGATCTGGGCGACACACTCCTCACGAGAGCCGGGACGATCGTCGGTCGGCTCATCGACACGGAGAAGAGGCCACTCACTGGACCGTGGACCGTGCATGCCGAGTCGTCCCTGGCGCCGGATGGCAGGAACGGAGACCGGACCAGACTGAGAGTCGAGGCGAACCCCGACAGTGGCGAGTTCGAGTTCATCGATGTCCCGCCCGGCGCGGTGGAACTGAAGGCCTATTCCGAAGTCGCGAACTGGATCGAAGGGCCGATCGTGCAAGTCCGCTCGGGCGAAACGACAGAGACCGAGATCATCTACGGAGGACCCGATTACAAGCGCCGCATCCTGGTCTGGCCGAGCTGCTCGCCCTTCCACGCGATCGATGACCCCGCGCCTGGAACGATTCTGCTCCACACCCCTCAGGGGAGGACGCTCACGGCGGAGCCGGCACCGGGAACTTTCGGAGCGTGGAGCTTCGAGGACCTGGATCCGGGTACCTACACCGTCGAGATCACCGACGAGCGCTTCGAGCCCTGGAGTCAGTCGGGGATTGCGCCGGGGGAGAGTATCCAGGCTCCATTGAAGGGAAGTTCGTCGCTGATCCTGACCGTGACGGATGGGCGCACAGGAGAGCATGTCGTCGAGTACGGCCTCGAAATCGAGCTGCTCCACACGCACTCCCTCCCTAACCGCTTCGAGATCCGCACCGCAACCGCACCCGAGCCAGCGGGCAGCATCTACGACGGTCTCGTACCGCGGGACATGAAGGTCTCCGTGCTGGCTGCGGGCTACGCTCCGACGGAGATTCGGGTCGACGACCTCGCACCACTGGAACGCAGGCCGATCCAGGCTGTGCTCTCCCGCGGTGGAACGATCGAGGGCATGGTCTCGCGCTCGACGAAGGGCGACCCGGCAAGCGGAATCTCAGTGCGGCTCTCCCCGCACTTCGACGAGTCGGAACCCGCGCCGACTTCGTTCTCGAGGCTTGCCGCAGATCGTGAAAGGGGTCTCACCACTACCGACGCCGACGGGCGGTACGTGTTCGAACGCGTGTCCCCTGGCCGCTACGACCTGTGGGTGAGCGCCGGACCGTTGATCCACGTCGAGCGGGTGGATCTCGTCGTGAGCGGTGAGGTCGTGGAGTGGACCCGCGAAGGTGCCGTTCCTCCGATCGTGCGCCTTCAGAGGGCAACTCCATTGCCGGGACGGAAGTAGGCGCTCCTTCTAGCCCGGGGAAGAGTCGGCGGGGCCGACGACCAGGTCGGCGAAGAGGGGGCGGTGATCGCTCGCGTGCCGGGCGAGATCGGTCTCGCTGCGGTGGACTCCGAGCAGGCGAAGTGTGCCGCGTACGTAGATGCTGTCGAGGGCGCGCAGGGGCGCCCAGGCCGGGAAGGTGCGGGGGGGGCGCTCGCAGCCGCGGAAGCCGGAGGGGCCGAGGATGCGGCCGAGTCGGCCGTAGACGTCGTTGAGATCGCCGCCCACGATCACGGGTGTGTCGTGGTGCAGGCCTTCGAAGGGATGGCTGCGGAGGAAGGTCGCGAGCTGGGTGCGCCGCTCGAGCATGGAGAGGCCGAGGTGCATGTTGAAGATGTGGAAGGTGCGATCGACGTCATCGTGACGGACCCGGACCTCGGCGTGGAGCACGCTGCGCTGCTTGCGCTTGCCGACGGTGAGGTCGATGTTGCTCGATCCCACCAGCGGCCACCGGCTGAGGATCGCGTTGCCGTACTCGCCTCCGCCGCGGATCTTGACGTTGGGAAACCAGGTGCGGTGGTGGAATCCAAGCTGATCGCCGAGCAGCTCGACCTGGCGATGACCGCCTGAGCGCCGCGTGCCCTCCTCGACCTCCTGGAGCAGGATCAGGTCGGGTGCGCAGTGGACGATGGCCGCCCCGATGCGCTCGGGATGGTAGCGGCGGTCGACGCCACCGATGCACTTGTGGATGTTGTAGCTGAGGACGCGGAGCTTCATGCAGACGGCCAGCGCGCTCGCGGGAGCGGGAAGGCCGATCAGGGGATTAGAACGGGATGGCGCGGTCATCAAGAACTCCCGAGGGTATGAATTCACGATTCGTACCACCGGATGCAAATCGAGGGGTCCTGCACCAGGACCACCGTTTTCGAAGTGGTGGGAGGAGCTTGCGAGAGCCCTGGGGACTGCTTGCTTCGCCGGACGTGTCGTTCTTCCTTGAATGTGGTTCGCAATTCCAAAGCAGGGGACCACTCTCGAGGCCGAGAGCGGAAGTCAGCGTGCCCATTCCCTACAATCGAGGATCGGGGTACGGCTGGGTCTGGGTCTTTGCTCCTCGAACGCTTCGTGAAGGGGCGACGGAACCCAACCTCCACTCGGTCGCCCCCCGTGTCCGAGCCAGAGCATGCACGTCCATCCGATCGAACGCTGGAGGCATGAGCACGACTTCCTGGGTGCCGACCATGCTCGCAACGAGCGTCGCACGCGGATCGTGATCGGGCTGACGCTCGCCATGATGGTCGGTGAGATCGTCGCTGGAACCCTTTTCGGCTCGATGGCGCTGCTCGCGGATGGCTGGCACATGGCGACGCACGCCGGGGCGCTGACGATCTCGGCAACGGCCTATGCCTTCGCCCGGCGCCACGCTCGGAACTCGAGCTGGGCGTTCGGGACCGGGAAGGTGGGCGACCTGGCGGGTTTCACGAGTGCGCTGTTCCTGGCCGGGATCGCCGCCTTCATCGCCTACGAGTCGGCGGGGCGCCTCTGGGAGCCCATGACGATCCGTTTCAACGAGGCGATCCTGGTGGCTCTGCTGGGGCTGGGGGTGAATCTCGCCAGCGCGGCGCTCTTGCACCAGGGCAGTCATGCCCATGGCCACGACCACGCTGCTCCCCACACGCACGAGAGCGCGGACCTGAACATGCGTTCGGCCTATGTGCACGTGCTCGCCGACGCGCTGACCTCGGTATTCGCGATCGGTGCGCTGTGCGCGGGCAAGTTCCTGGGCTGGGGCTGGATGGACCCCGTGATCGGCATCGTCGGAGCGCTGGTCATCCTGCGCTGGTCGGGGGGATTGCTGCGCGCCACCGGCGCGGTGCTCCTCGATGTGGATCCGGCCCCTGAGCTCGTGGCGACGATCAGGAATCGGATCGAGGCCGATGCGGACAACCGACTCTCGGACCTGCACGTCTGGCGAGTCGGTCCCGGGCAGTTCGCGGCGATCGTGTCCGTCGTGACCGACATGCCGCGGCCTCCCGAACACTACAAGGCGCTGCTCGCGGGCTTCCCCGCTCTGGCGCACGTGACGGTGGAAGTGCACGCATGCTCACACGAGTTCGCCTGAGTCGCGGAGCCTTGCCATGAGCGCCTTTGCCGACCGTCATGTCGTGGTCACTGGCGCCACCGGCGAGCTCGGCTTCGCGGTCGTGGAGGCGCTCCTCGCTGGGGGCGCGATCTGCCATCTGCCTTGTCGATCGGCCGCGAAGCTGCCGCCGATTCCGACCCCGCAGCGCGCGAAGGTCCGCGCCGCCGATGGAGTCGATCCCACCGACGAGCGCTCGATCGGTGCCTTCTATGCAGAGTTGCCCCTGGTGTGGGCCTCGATCCACTGCGTCGGCGCCTTCGGTTTTGCTGCCTTCACCGACACGACGGTCGACGAGCTGCGCGGCCTGCATTCGACCAATGTGCTCTCGGCCTACCTCTGCGCGCGCGAGGCGGTGAAGAAGATGCGTATCACTGGAGGTGGCGGTCGCATCGTCAATGTTGCCGCACGCGCGGTCCTGGAGCCGCGGCGTGGAGCGGGAGCGATTCCTTATGCGATGAGCAAGGCGGCCGTCGGGGCGCTGACCCAGGCCCTCGCAGCGGAGGTCGTCGGTGAGGGGATCCTCGTGAACGCGATCGCGCCATCGATTCTCGATACGCGCGCCAATCGGTCTGCCATGCCGGGTGCGGATTACTCGGTGTGGCCGAAGCTCGAGGAGGTGGCGCGCGTGGTTCTTGCGCTGGCTTCGCCGGAGAATCTCTCGATCCACGGGGCGATCGTGCCGCTCTTCGGCGGAGCCTGAGACGGGGTCGGGCTCTGATCCGGTTCGGAGTACCGCCTTCAGGCGGTCTTCTCTTACAGAGCCAGTCCCGCCTGAAGGCGGGACGACGAACCAGACCGCCTGAAGGCGGTACTCCGAACTAAGAAGGCGGAACTCCGAACCAAGAAGGCAATGCTCGTAGAGGGTGGAGTGTCACTCCAGAGTTCAGCCGCCGTGGTCGTGAGGGGCTGATTCCTCCAGAGTGCGCGAGGGGGCGATCACGATTCCGTCTCGCTCGAGCTCCGCCTGGCTCGCTGCTTCGGACAGGGTGCCCGGCGGATGCTGGTACCAGCCCGGGTCGTCGTCCCTCGAGATCCCTTCGCGCACCTTGAGGATGGTGAACATGCCGCCCATCGTGATGTAGCCGAACGGGCCCGTCCCGCCCACCATCGGGATGCTGTTGCGCGGCACGGCCATTCCCATCTCGGCCATGTCGCCCATGCCGTGCTGGCCCATGGTCATGTAGGCCGGGAAGAGACGGCGTACGGTCTCGTCGAGTTCGCCGGGCTTCACGCCGATCAGGTTGGGGATGTCGTGGCCCATCTGGTTCATCACGTGGTGGGTCATGTGGCAGTGCAGGGCCCAGTCGCCGGGCTCGTCGGCGACGAACTCGATCGTCCGCGTGCTGCCGACCGGCACGAGCACGGTCGTCTCGGGCCGCTGGGCCGATTCGCGGATCTGCCCGCCGTCGGTCGCGGTGATCCGGAAGTGATAGCCGTGCAGGTGGATCGGGTGGTGGTCCATCGCGCTGAGGTTGCCGAAGCGGATGCGCACGCGGTCGCCGAGGCGCGCGACCAGCGGCGCCGTGCCCGGGAAGCGCGCGCGTTGAACGTCAGCACGTTGAAGTCCGTCATCTCGTTCGGATCCGGGCGGCTCGTGCCGGGGACGATCTTCCACTCGGTGAGCATGAACGCGAAGTCGCGGTCGACTCGCGGCTCGGGCGGCGTGCGGGGATGGATGACGAACATGCCCATCATGCCCAGCGCCATCTGGGTCATCTCGTCGTGGTGCGGGTGGTACATGAGCGTGCCGTGCTGGCGCAGCGTGAACTCGTACTTGAACGTCTCGCCCGGTGCGATCGCGCGCTGATTCAAGCCCGCGACGCCGTCCATGCCGTTGGGCAGGAGGACGCCGTGCCAGTGCACGCTCGTGGGCGCTGGAAGGCGGTTGGTGACGTAGATGCGCACGCGATCGCCTTCGACGGCCTCGATCGTCGGCCCGTGCACGCGGCCGTTGTAGCCCCAGCACCGCGCCTTGAGGCCGGGGGCGAACTCGTGCGCCACCTCCTCGGCGATCAGGTGGAAGACCTTCACGCCGTCGACGATCTTCCAGGGAAGCGCCACGTTGTTGGGCGTGACGACCGGCGTGTAGTCCTTGCCCGGCTCGCCGGGCAAGAGCGGAGCGGGATCCCAGCGCGGGCGACCATCCTCGGTGGATGTCTCGTCCTCGTGCGCGTGGTCCTGCGCGCGGGCCGGATTCCTGAGCAAGAGGGCGCCGCTCGCGAGGCCCGCAGTTCCGGTCAGGATCAAGCGGCGTCGCGAGAGCTCGACAGGCTGAGGTTTCATGATTGCACTCCTTCGGGGGGGTGGTCGTGTCCTGCTTCGGGCTCTCGAGCGGGAGGCACTTCGGGCGATGGCTCGCTCTGCGTGTCGGTGCGCGGGTCCTCGGTCCCTGCTCCCAGTCGCCCACCGACCGTGCGCTCGAGCTCGGTTCGAGCCAGCCAGTAGTCGCGGAGAGCCTCGATGGAAGATCGTCCGGCCTCGATCTCCGCCTGCTTCGCCTGGAGGAGCTGGAACACGCCCGTGAGCATCGCGTTGTACTCGAGCTGGGTCTGTTGCACGATCGTGTCCTGCAACGGGAGCAGGACCGAGCGGTAGTACTCGGCGCGGCTGCGGGCGGAGAGCATGCGGTTGCGCGCTCGGCGCACCTCGGAGCGGACCTGGATCGCGAGCGCGGCGTAACGGTCCTCGCTCTGGCGCAGCAAGGACCGTGCGCGAGCGCGCGCCGCCTGACCCTGATCGAAGATCGGGATCGGGATGTCGAGGCCCGGGCCCGTGGTCGTGGTGCCGTCCGGCTCACGCTCCAGGTGGCCCGTGATCACCGTCTCGGGCTCCAGGACGGCGTAGTCCTCGATCCCCAGCGCGTGCGCGAACATCTCGGTGTCCGCGCGCGCAGCCGACAGGTCCAGCCGCTGCGTCACGGCCAGCGACTCCAGCCCTTGCGGCGAGAGCTCCGAGGCAGGCAATTCCGGCAATCTTGGCGCCACCCGGAAGGCGGCATTGGCTCCCCACAAGCCCATGAGCGAGGTGAGGTCTTCACGCGCGTCGAAGGCCTCTTCCTCGGCCAGCGCCAGCTCGAGCCTCGCCTGGGAGGCGATCGCTTCCTCGCTGGCGAGCGCGAGATCGGTGATGTTGCCAGCTTCGTGGAAGCGCCGAGCGGCCTCTGCGGACGACCCGGTCGCGAGCACGATGCTTTCGCGCATCTCGAGCATCTGCTGGGCACCTTGCAGGACATAGAAGGCCGTGCGCGTGCGGGCCGCGAGATCCAGTACCTCGTGTGCCACGCGCAGCTTGACGGCCTCGAGTTCGGCCGCGGCCACGCGCTTGCGCAGCGGCAGCAGGAAGACGCTCAAGAAGTCCTGGGAAACGTCGAGCTCGAGCGGCGATTTGGGCCGGCCAGGGAAGCGGATCTCGCCATGGAAGATCGGGTTGGCCAGCAATCCCGCCTGCACGAGGTCGGCCTGCGCGACGCCGAGATCCTCGTAGGTCGCCTGGAGGCTCAGATTGCCGAGCAGCGCGACCTGAACCGCGGCGTCGGCGGTCAACTCCCCCTCGAGCAACGCGCGCACGGCTTCCACGACCGCAGCGTCTTCCTCGGCGCCCCTTTGCCAGTGCACGCGCTCGACGCCGCGTTCGGCGAGCATCGTACGCACGTCCTCGAAGGCCTCGTCCGGTGACGTGGAGGCGCAGGCGCATGCGAGCGCCGCGCAAGGCAGCGCGCGCGAGAGGCGGGGATTCACCGCCCACCTCCGTCCTGGTGCTCCTCGGTCTCGTCGACGAGCTTCATGCCGCACGTCGGACAGCGACCGGGCTCGCTTCGCTGCACATCTGGATGCATCGGGCAGGTGTAGCCCGGCGCGGACGACTCGGGGCTCTCCTCGGCCTCGTGCTCCGCCGATGGGTTCTCGGAGGTGGCTCCGGAATCCGAGGGCGTTCCTACATGGGTGCCTTGCAGCGATCGAGGAGTCGAGACGAGAGCCTCGGGCGCCTGCGCGCTTGCCGGATGATCGGCCCTCAGAGGAACCGCGACATCCTCACTCCTGCAGGCGACCAACAAGGAGAGGATCAGTGCTGATCGAGCCGCTCGTGACATGGGAGGGAAATTGCTTCGGAGCGCCTCCTAGTTCGGAGTACCGCCTTCAGGCGGTCCGGTTCGTCGTCCCGCCTTCAGGCGGGACTGGCTCTGCAAGAGAAGACCGCCTGAAGGCGGTACTCCGAACCAGAGGCGGCCGCACTCATGTTGGACCAGAACGGCAGCCAGGAGACGGGCTCGAGACATCAGGTCGAGACACCAAGGCTGGACCAGGAATAGGGCGTACGAGGGGGGCAAGTCAAGCTCTCTTCCCCTCTGGGGCCATGGAGAAACACGATGCACGCGATGTACGCCTTCACGTGACCCAGCGTGCGACCACCATTCGCTCAGGGATCTACTTCCGGGCGCCGCTCCTCGGCATGCTGGGGGCGGCCGAACTGTACGGTCGCGTGGCCGAGCCCGCCTTGGACTGCGCGATCCTGAGTCACGCGGAGCGTGCGCCTGCATCGCCTGCCAAGCCAGAAACGGGATCGAGCCATGAGCGCCGAAGATCGCCGCCTCGCCGAAGAGGCCGCCCGCACCAAGAACTGGAAGCGATGGGGGCCGTATCTCTCCGAGCGCGAGTGGGGGACCGTGCGCGAGGATTACTCGAACGATGGCTCGGCCTGGAGCTACTTTCCGCACGAGCACGCGCGCAGCCGCGCCTATCGCTGGGGAGAAGACGGGCTGTTCGGTTTCACCGATCGCCAGTGTCGCCTGTGCTTCGCGCTGGCCCTGTGGAACGGAAGAGATCCGATCCTGAAGGAGCGGCTGTACGGTCTCACCGGCCCCGAAGGCAATCACGGCGAGGACGTGAAGGAGGTCTACTTCTACCTCGATGCGACACCGACGCACTCCTATCAGCGTGCGCTCTACAAGTATCCGCAGGCGGAGTTCCCCTACGCGCGGCTGGTCGAGGAGAACGCGCGGCGCGGGCGGGACGAACGGGAATACGAGCTCGTCGACACGGGCGTCTTCGAAGGTGGACGCTACTTCGACGTCGAGGTGGAGTACGCCAAGGCCGAGCCGGAAGACATTCTCATCCGGATCCTGGTTTCCAACCGCGGGAGCGAGATGGCCGAGCTCGCCGTGCTGCCCACGCTCTGGTTCCGCAACAACTGGAGCTGGGGCCGAGCGAGCGAGGAGCACGGTCCGCGTCCTACGATCCGCGCGAGCGGGCTCGATCAGGTAGAGGCCGAGCAAGCGGGGCTTGGGCGCTACCGGCTGGCCTTCGGTCCGGCTCCGGATGGCGGTCGTCCCGAGCTCCTGTTCACCGAGAACGAATCGAACGAAGCGCTGCTGTGGCAGGCGCCGAATGCCCCGCCCTACACGAAGGACGCGTTTCACGCATACGTGGTGGACGGGCGCCGTGACGCCGTCCATCCCGCGCTCAGCGGATCGAAAGCCGCGGGGCTGTACCGGTTGACGATTCCCGGGCAAAGCGCTGTGGAGCTCCGCTTGCGACTCGAGGCCGTCGGCGAGAAGGCTGCGCTCCCGGATCTCTCCGGCGCCTTCGAGAAGACGCTGGCCGAACGCCGTTCGGAAGCCGACGAGTTCTTCGCCGTGTGCTCGCGAACGGGCCTCTCTTCCGAGGAATCGCGCGTCTCGCGGGGAGCCTATGCGGGGCTCCTGTGGTCGAAGCAGTTCTACCACTATGTCGTGCCGCACTGGATCGAGGGCGACCCGGCCCATCCGTCTCCGCCCAGGACGCGCGACCAGGGCCGCAACAGCGAGTGGACGCACATCTACAACCGTGACGTGATCTCGATGCCCGACAAGTGGGAGTATCCCTGGTACGCCGCCTGGGACCTCGCCTTTCACACGCTTCCGCTCGCGCGCATCGATCCGTATTTCGCCAAGGCCCAGCTCCAGCTCTTCCTGCGCGAGTGGTACCTGCATCCGAGCGGTCAGATGCCGGCGTACGAGTGGGCGCTCTCGGCCGTCAATCCTCCCGTGCACGCCTGGGCGTGCTGGCGTGTCTACAAGAAGTCAGGGCCGCGCGGCGGGCGCGACGTCGATTTCCTGAAGGGCTGCTTCCAGAAGCTCCTGCTCAATTTCACCTGGTGGGTGAACCGCAAGGACAAGCGGGGCAAGCACCTCTTCGCCGGCGGATTCCTCGGCCTCGACAACATCGGGGTCTTCGACCGCTCGGCAGCCATTGCCCGGCGGCGGCTGGCTCGACCAGGCCGACGGCACGGCCTGGATGGCCTTCTACTGCGGCACGATGCTCTCGATCGCGCTCGAGCTGGCGCGGCACGACCGCTCCTACGAGGACATGGCTTCGAAGTTCTTCGAGCACTACGTCGCCATCGCCGACGCGATGAACACGCTTCGGCGGTACGGGCTTGTGGAACGAGGAGGACGGCTTCTATTACGACCAGCTCCACATCGACGAGCGCACGATCCCGCTGCGGCTGCGCTCGCTCGTCGGCCTGATGCCACTGATCGCCGTCGAGGTGCTCGAGCAGGAGACGCTGGAGCGTCTGGGCGGCTTCACCAAGCGCATGCAGTGGTTCCTGCGACAATCGCCCTGACCTCGCGCGCCACATCGGGCTACCTCGAGTGCCGGAACGAGCCCACAAGTCGCGCCTGCTCGCCATCCCGTGCCGCGAGCGCCTGGAGCGCGTGCTGCGCTACCTGCTGGACGAGGGCGAGTTCCTTTCGCCCTACGGCATCCGCTCGCTCTCGCGGGCTCACGGGGAGCGGCCATATCGTCTGGACCTCGACGGCAGCACGAACACCGAGTGCGACTACGCTCCCGGCGAGAGCGACACGGCCTCTTCGGCGGCAACTCGAACTGGCGCGGACCGATCTGGTTCCCGCTCAACTTCCTGCTCATCGAGGCGCTTCGAGCGCTACCACCACTTCTACGGCGACGACCTCCTGGTCGAGATCCCGACGGGCTCCGGCCGGATGGTCACGCTGGGCGAGGTCGCGCGCGAGATCTCGCTGCGACTCGCGAGCCTCTTCCTGCCCGACGCCGGCGGTCGCCGGCCCTGCCACGGCGAGATCGCGCGCTATCGCGAGCGATCCTCACTGGAAGGATCACCTGCTCTTCCATGAGTACTTCCACGCCGAGACCGGACGAGGCCTCGGCGCAGCGCATCAGACCGGATGGACGGCGCTCGTCGCGACCTTGATCGAAGGCCTGGCTCGTGGGCGCGATGGTGAACGCAAGGGCAGTCCGGCGACGGCCGGGAGAGGAGCGCAGCCGCGCTCCAATGTAGGCGGGTCGAGATCCGATTCCGCAGCGCCTCGGCGTTCCGCTACCGAGAGGGGTCCACTTCCTTCGTGACCTCGCTGGGTCGAGCGAGGCTCACGCTGCGTGTGGATCAATCCTCCGCGGAATCGACATCGTCAGCGCGTGGAGTCTCGAGGCCCATCTCCCAGTGGAAATGGTGCAGGATCCGGTGCACCACCGGCGCCAGGACGACCGCCACCACGGTCAGGAAGACGCCACCGGAGAAGAGCGCGTAGAACGACGCGAAGAGCTTCCCCCCGACCGTCACGGGAGCGGAGACCGGTCCCATGCCGGAAAGGATCATGGACGCGTTGAGCAGACTGTCGAGGTACGACAGCCCTTCGAAGCCGTGGTATCCGCCGACCCCGATCGCGAGAGCAGGGACGACGATCGTCCCTGCCAGGGCCAAGCTGCGAAGGAGGCGGAGCAGGAAGAATGCGAGATGCGGCGGCGGGACATGCGTGTGCATCGTATGGATCCCCGATCGACGGCGGTTCGAGCCGGGTGCTGACCTGGACGGGCGGTATCGTAGGCAAGCATGATCCCGACCTTCACGATCGTCCTGCTCGGAGCCGGTGCGCAGGTCGAGCCTCCCGCGCCGATCCCGCCGCTCCCGAGCGAGCCGCAGCTCGCCTGGCATGCAGAGCCCTACTACGCCTTCGTGCACTTCAACATGAACACTTTCACCGACAGGGAGTGGGGGGAAGGAACGGAGGATCCCGATCTCTTCCAGCCGAGCCAGCTCGATTGCCGCCAGTGGGTGCGCGTGTTCCGCGAGGCGGGGATGAGCGGGGTGATCCTGACGGCCAAGCACCACGACGGCTTCTGTCTATGGCCGTCGAAGTGGAGCGAGCACACCGTCGCGCGCTCGAGCTGGCGCGAGGGCGAGGGCGATGTCGTGCGCGAGCTCGCCGACGCTTGCCGCGAGGCGGGCATGCGGCTCGGTCTCTACCTGTCGCCCTGGGATCGCAATCATCCCGATTACGGAGACTCGCCGCGCTACGACGAGGTCTTCCGCGGGCAGCTCGAGGAGCTCTTGACGGGCTACGGCGAGATCTTCGAGGTATGGTTCGACGGGGCTTGCGGCGAGGGGCCCAACGGCAAGCGTCAGGAGTACGACTGGCCGTCGTACGTCGAAGTCGTGCGACGTTGTCAGCCCGGCGCCGTGATCTTCAGCGACGCGGGACCCGACGTGCGCTGGGTCGGCAACGAAGCCGGCTTCGCGGGCGAAACGAACTGGTGTCTCTTGCGCCGCGACGAGTTCTTCCCCGGAACGCCGCGCTCCAAGGAATTGACCAGCGGTCACGCCGACGGCACGCACTGGCTGCCCGCGGAGTGCGACGTCTCGATCCGGCCGGGCTGGTACTGGCACGGGACCGAGAACGAAGCGCTGAAGAGCGCCCAGGAGCTGCTCGCGATCTGGGACGCTTCGGTTGGCCGCAGTGCCTCGCTGTTGCTCAACGTGCCCGCCGATCGGCGCGGCCTGATCCACGAGGTCGACGCCTTGCGCTTGCTCGAGTTTCGCCGCGCGCGCGAGGCGATCTACGGCGAGGATCTCGGGCAGACCGCGCGGGTGAGCGCGAGCAGTGTGCGCGGCAACGACGATCACTTCGCCGCCACGCAAGTCCTCGACGGGGACCGCGCAACCTACTGGGCGACCGATGAAGGCGTCCTGCCGGCCTGGCTGGAGCTCGATCTCGCGCAAGAACAGAGCATCGACCGCGTGCTCGTCGAAGAGGCCATCCAGCTCGGCCAGCGGGTCCGCGCCTTTGCGGTCGAGGCGCTGGTCGGGAAAGAGTGGAAGCGTCTCGCTACGGGAACCACCGTCGGCGCACGGCGCGTGCTGGCCTTCGCTCCGATTCGGGCGAGCCGGATTCGCCTGGTCTTCGAGGACACGCGCGGCCCGCTCGCGATCGCGCGCGTGGCGCTCTACTGCGCCCCGCCGATATCCCTGCGCGCGGCGGTCCACACGTTTCGCGCTCCTTCGCCCGGTCTCGCGTGGCGCGCATACGAAGGCGCGCGAACGAGCCTCGAGGAACTCGGCAGCCAGGCGCCTGCGGCGGAAGGTGTCGCGGGCGCGATCGACCTGTCGCCACGACCGCGCGAGGAGCACTTCGCGCTCGAGTTCTCGGGTTTCCTGCTCATCCCCGAGGACGGCGTCTGGACTTTCGCGCTCGCGAGCGACGACGGCAGCCGTCTGTTCCTGCACGAGGAGCTCAGCATCGAGAACGACGGTCTCCACGGTGCGCGGGTGAAGACGGCTGATGCCGGCCTGAGGGCTGGCTGGCACCCGCTGCGCGTTCAGTACTTCCAGGCGACCGGCGAGCAGAGCTTCTCGCTCGAGATGGCGCGCAAGGGTTCCGAGCTCCGGCCGATCCCTCGGGAGCAGCTCGGCCACTGAGACCCCTCTGGTTCGGAGTACCGCCTTCAGGCGGTCTTCTCTTGCGGAGCAAGTCCCGCCTGAAGGCGGGACGACGAACCAGACCGCCTGAAGGCGGTACTCCAAACTCGGAGGGACTCGGTGCTCGTAGGGGTGTGGTTTCTCTCTAAGAAGGCGGTACTCCGATCCGAGAGGTACCGCTCATAGGAGTGTGGGTTCCCTCTAGACCGCTCGAGATGGCGCGCAAGGGTTTCGAGCTCTGCACGATCTCTCGGGAGCAGCTCGGCCACTGCGCCACGTCCAGGGGAACTTCGCGCACGCGACACCGTGGACGCCGAATGCGAGTACTAATCGAGAGTGATCTCGAGCGCCTTCGTACCGAGCTCGATCGGGACGACATGGTGCGCGCCGGCTTCCCGGCAAACATCGAGCTGATAGCGTCCCGGGAGCAGATCGTAGCGCACCGGAGTGAACGCGATCTTGCGGGCAGCGCCGACCAGCGTCTGCGACGCATCGCGAAGCTCGAGCGTCGATGTTTTTGCGGTCGATCCCGGCAGGATCGTCAAAGCAAGCGTCTGGACGAGCTCGATCTCGATCCGCGTTCCCGCCTGCCCTGGACCGACGATCACGGGACGCGTGCTCCACGGCGGACGGCCGCTGCGCTGGGCCCATAGAACCGCATCCCCCTCGGAGAGGGGAATCTCGAATTCCCCGTCGGCGTTGGGCTGGAACGAGACCCGTCCCGTCCAGACGTATGGGTCTCCAGGCTTGGGCTTCCGCTCGCAATAGACCTGCACCGCCTGGCCCGGCTCCCATCCGAGGACCTCGACGTGCAGCGGCAGGGTCGGCCGGAGACCGACGATGCCGAGATCCAGGACCTGCCCTGCGGGCAAGTCGATCTCCCGCTGGATTCCCAGGTGTCCTTCCGCACGAACGACGAGCAGACAGGTGTCGGACGGCCAAGGCACGATCGCGATCGATCCGTCCGCTTTCGCCGTCGCTGTCAACGTGCAGCCAAAGCCAGGCGAGCAGAGTTGAACCTGGGCACCACTGAGAACGATTCCCGTGGGTCCGTCCTCGACGATCAGACGCAGACCGGAGGAAGTCGCGAGGACCTCCGCAGGATCCAGCACGAAACTCAGATCCTCGCGCAAACCGTCCAGGAACTGCTGAGCGAGGATCCTCCCGGAGAACGACAGGCTGACGTACAGAGGTGGCTTCCGGAGCAGCTCCAGCTCGCCGATGCAGCCGTCGGGAGGTTCGGACCGGTTCTGCCGTGGCCAGAACCTCGAGCTTCCATTGGTTGATACTGCGCCTGGGAGAGCGAACGGATGCTCCCGCAGAGGCACTTCGCTCGCGACCACGGAGGGATGCCACGTCCTCGATGCATACGGACCCTGTAGCGCCTCCGTGTAGGCTTCGTTCCCCGACGTCATCACGAGGATCCGGACAAGCGGGTTGCGCTCGAGAACGATCTTGATCTCCAGGGGCTCCGCCGGGGTATGCACCGCTGTGAGCGTGACCGAGCTCGTGGCCTCGACTCGGCCTGGCCCGGTCGCCGTGACCCACCACATCCCCGGCTCCAGATCACGGAAGAGGAACGCTCCGTCCTTCGAGAGCGATTGGGAGCTCCCCTGCCGGCCCAGAGAGAGGACGGCGACACTGACCCGCGGATCGCGAACCGGGGATCCATCGACCTCGACAACTCGTCCTTTCAACGTGGCGAGCGGGTCGGCTAGGCGAGCGTCCCTCCGGGATGCCAGTTTCGATCCCCTCTCTCCGCCTCCGCCCCCGGCCGCGACCGGCATTCGCGAAGATGGTTCCTCGTCGTCGTTCGCGCTCGAATCGACCGTGGCAGGCGAAGCGAGAACCGACCCTTGCCCCGCGGGGGCCTGCAAGGGCTCCCGATTCTCCGTGGTCCGGCGCAGCACCAACATGCCGAGAGTCGCGGCTCCCATCAGGAGCACGACCACGAAGGTGGCGCGTAGGTGAGCGCTCATTGCATGAGCTCGAGGCACTCCAGTACCTCGCTTCCGAGCCAGAGTCTACACCTTCAATCGAGAGTGATCTCGAGCTCCGTCCGGCCGAGATCGATCACTCGCTCATCGCGAATGCCATCTGAGCGGCCGACGAAGAGCCGATAGCGCCCCGGGATGAGCTCGTAACGCACAGGAATGGCACGCACCTCTCGGGGACGCTCCATGAGGATGTCGAGTCCGTCGCGGATCTCGATCGTGCGAGGCTCCTCGGATCGGGTGGGTTGCAGCACCAGCGGGACGAGATCGACGACCTCCAGCTCGACGATCGCTCCGGCTTGATAGGAGCGAAGGAGCGTGTATGCGCTCCGCTGGAGGGTTGCTTCGCCTCCTTGCGCCCGAACGACCCATTCTCCTTCGCCCGTCCGGACCTCGAATTCTCCCTGCGGGTTGGAATGGATCTCGGACAGGAAACCCGACCAGCGTCGCTCGCTCCTCAGCTCCGACAGCCTCTCGCAGCAGACGACGAACTTCTCCGGATGGTCCGCGCCACGCACCCGGACGCGCACGACAGTGCCTTCCTCGAGGGTGATGGTGCCCAGGTCGAGGACCTCTCCGGGCGGCAGGACGATCTCGCGTTCCACCGTCTCGTAGCCCTGGTTCTCGATGAGCAAGGTCCGGGGCCCCGGCGGACACGGCACATTGTCGATCGAGCCGTCCGCTTCCGTCGACAGCACTGGAGTGCTGCCTCCGATCACGTCATCCGACCAGATAAGCACCCTCACGCCTGCCAGGGGACGCGCGGTCACGCCATCGACGACTCGCAAGCGCAGGCCGGAAAGGGAGCGGAGGATCGCGTCGGGATCTAGCACGAACGAGACGTCCTCGTGGAACACGACTAGCTCCTGGCTGGCCAGCACCGCGCGATGGAGCATCAAGCTCAGATGGAGCGGGGGCTCCTGGAAGAGTTCGAGCTCTCCGATGCAGGTCGCGGGCAGATCGGATCCCGGGGTGCGGAGGTTGCACCTGCCGATCGCCTCGATCGACTCGGCCGACATCGACTGCGGCAGAAAGGAGGCTGCGATTGGTTCTCGCGTCGCGAGCACGGCGGGGTGCCAGTACCTAGGGCCCGGATTCCCTCCTCCAAGTGCTTCTGGGAATGGGCGGCCATCGGGCGCGATGACGTGAATGCGCACTACCGGTGTGCGCTCGAGGACGAGCTCCACTTCCACCGGAAGGCCTGCACTACCGAGCACGATAGAGCGCGAGGCCTTCTTGCGTCCCGGCCCGCTCGCCGCGATCCACCACACGCCAGGTTCCAGGTCGTACAGCTCGAAGCTTCCTGCGCCGTCAGGCTTCGTGAAACTCGGCCTGCCAGTCATTCCATTTGCGCTGACCACGATTTGCGGATCGCCGAGGACACGGCCTTCGGGAGTGAGGACTCGCCCGCGAACGCTGGGTCGACGTTCCGCCACGCGCTGGATCTCTGGGGCCTCGGCTCTCGGGCCAGCAACCTCGCTGACGAGCTCACGAGTCGGCAAGGCGCTTCGGGAGGAACTCTCCGGAATGGATTCCACCGCCGGATAGCGACCTTGAGCCACGTCCAAGGAATCGGCGACGATCGAGATCGGCTCGGCACCTGTGATCTCGCCTCGATCGGGGAGGAGGAGCACGAGCGCCGCGCAGACTCCGAGCAGGGGCAGCGCTGCCGTCATGCTCCGCCGGGCATTCATCTCTGGAACTCGAGCCAGTCGAGATTGAGCAGCGCGCTCGGCTGCTCGGGGTTCTCGAACACGACGTAGAGATCGCAGGGCTCCGCCGTCGGATGCAGCGGCGATTCGAGCGGGAACCATTCCTCCCAGGCGTCGTTCGGCACGACCTGGAAGCTCGCGAGGACGGGGCCATCAGGGGCGCCCGCGCGCAAGGTGATCGTGCCGCCCGGGCCGGCCGAGGAGACGGAGGCTTTCACGCGCGTGATGCCGGCGAGTGCGAGGTGGGGGAAGACGAGATGGCTGCCGTGGTCGACGGCGCCGACGAAACGGTTGCCCGAGGCGGTAGCGGAATCGAGGACCTCCGTGCCCGAGCGGCGGCTCCAGTGCTCGGCTTCGACGCGGCGAGTGCGCAGGATCGTGCGGGCAGTCGCGGCGAGCGGGCCGACCGGGGCGCGGCCGGAGTCCGTGAAGGTGGCGTCGATCAACCAGCAGCCACTGGGCGGGGGATCGGTGGGTGGGGTGAACTGGATGCGTCCGTGCGCGCCCTCGCCCTGCCAGCGGAGCGTCGGTTGCTCCAGCGCGAGGGTCGCGATCCAGGCGACCATGGCGCGGGCGTTCTCGATCGTCTGATCGGAGTGGGGGAGCATCGGGTGGTCGCCCCACACGCCCGACGATCCGCTGAGGACGCGGCGCGCGGCGGTTTCCAATGCCTGGGGATCGGTGTGGTAGCGCGCGGCGACCTCGCGGTAGGACGGGCCGACGACGCGGGCGTCGAGGGCGTGACAGTGGAAGCAATCGCTCTGCTTCATCTGCGCGAGACCGCGGTCGAGGCGCTCGTCGGCGCTCGCGCTCTCGCCGCCGGGCGGCGGGCCGGGGTGGAAGGTCGCTGTCACAACCATGCGGGGGAGGAAGTCGAAGGGACTCGTCTCGCTGTCGCCGTCCTCCTCGTCCTCGGAGTACAGGGCGTACTCGATGGGCTCGCCCCAGTCGAAGAAGGCGCCGTCCACCGGCGCTTCGATCCACAGCGCGGGGGGCGAGTTTCCGGCGAGCACAGGAACGATCGCGGTCGTGCGCGCGCCGGCGCGGTCCGTGACGCCGAGCTCGACGTCGAAGATGCCGGGCGTCGGGAACTCGAGCACGAGCTCGCGCTCGGTCGAGACGACGCGCGCCTCCGGCAGGATGCGCCATGCAAAGGCGAGCTCGTCGCCCGCGTCCTTGTCGCGGCAGTCCGCGGCGGACAGCTCTACCGCGAGGGGCACCGCGCCGACGTTGTTCTGCACGGCCGCGCGAGCGATCGGCGCTCGATTTCCGCGCACGTACTCGATGCGCTCGAGCTTGGAGTCGGCGTTGGTGCCCCAGGTCGTGCCGTACTCCAGCAGATAGAGCGCTCCGTCCGGCCCGAACTCGAGATCGACCGGGCGCAGGAAGCTCACCTGCGGCAGGAACGGCAGGATCGCGCCTGGATTGGAGTCCCCGTCGAGGCGCACGGCCTTGATCCAGTTGCGCGACCACTCGTAGGCGAACAGGCAGCCGTCGTAGTACGGCGGGAACTTGGTCGTCGAGGCGAGCGAGCGATCGAAGCGGTACACCGGGCCGGCGCAGGCGGTGCGGCCGCCCGGCGCGTCGAGCTCGGGGAAACGCGCGGAAGGACCGTAGGGATAGTAGATCCAGGCGGGGCGTGCCGGCGGCAGGAAGCGCGCGCCCTTGTTGTTCGGCGAGAGGTTCTCGGGCCGCGCGGGATCGAAGCGCGCGCCGATCGTACCGGTGGCGAAGTCGACGTCGTGATACGGCTGGTTGTCGGCGATGAAATACGGCCAGCCGAAGTTCCCGGCCTCGCGCGCCTGGTTGATCTCGTCGTAGCCCATCGGTCCGCGCGGACCGTCGTCGCCAGCATCGGGGCCGACCTCACCCCAGTAGAGGTAGGTCGTGCTCCGATCGACCGAGATGCGCCAGGGATTGCGGCAGCCCATGACGTAGATCTCGGGGCGGCCCTGTGCGGGATCGGTGAACAAGTTGCCGGTCGGGATCTCGTAGCCGCCCGCGGACGTCGGCCGGATGCGCAGGATCTTGCCCGAGAGGCTCTGCGTGTTGGCCGGTCCTTTCTGCGCGTCGAAGGGCGCTCGACCCTCGCGCTCGTCGATCGGCGCAAAGCCCTCCGAGTCGCCGGCCGGATTGGTGTTGTCGCCGGCCGCGACGTAGAGCAGGCCGTCGGGGCCGAATTCCAGCGAACCCGCGTGGTGACAGCACTCCTGCCGCTGCTCCTCGAAGGCGAGCAGCACGCGCTCCGATCCTGGCTCGAGGGTGTCGCCAGCGAGGGTGAAGCGCGAGAGCTGCTGGCCAGAATACTCAGGCGGCGAATGCAGCAGATAGAGCCAGCGGTTCTCGGCGAAGGCGGGATCGAGCGCGAGGCCGAGCAGACCGTTCTCCTGATCAGCGAAGACCGGGATGTTCGCGACCTCGATCACGCGACCCCGCTCCGGATCGTAGAACGCGAGCCTTCCCGCGAGCTCGATGAAGAACACGCGCCCGTCGGGGGCGACCGCGAGCTCGAGCGGCCGATCGAGCGCCGTCGCGAGGACCACCCGCTCGAAGCGTTCAGGATCCGGGGCAATTCTCTCGGACTCGAGAGCTCCGGAAGGATCCTGGACGAGGAGCGCGAGCGCGAGGAGCATGGATGCGCCAGTGTGCACCGGTGGGCCGAACCTCACCAGTCCCGTGCCCACCGCCGCTTCGATCCCAGGGTGCGCTCCATCGCCGGAGGGAAACCGTGACCGCAGACGAATTCCGAAGCCTGGCCCTCAGTTTTCCCTCCGCCAAGGAAGCGGGGCACATGAACCATCCAGACTTCCGCGTTCGAAAGAAGATCTTCGCGACGCTCGGGCCGGGCGAGGAGTGGGGGATGGTGAAGCTGACCACGGAGCAGCAAGCCGCGTTCGTCCAGGACGAGCCGGACGTGTTCGAGCCGTTTCCCGGTGCGTGGGGTCTGCGCGGATCGACCAAGGTCCGGCTGGAAAACGCGCGCGAGTCGACCCTTCGACCCGCCATGACCGCGGCATGGCTCAACTGCGCGCCGAAGCGGCTGGCAGCGCGATTTCACGCGGAGTGATGCGCGCTGCAGGCCGCCGAAGGTCGACGCCGATCTGGTTCGGAGTACCGCCTTCAGGCGGTCTTCTCTTGCAGGGCCAGTCCCGCCTGAAGGCGGGACGACGAACCAGACCGCCTGAAGGCGGTACTCCAAGCTCGGAAGGACCCGTGCTCGTAGGGGTGTGGTTTCTCTCTAGAGACGTGCGCGCGAGGAAACGGTGTGACTGCTTACGCTTGATCAGCGCTCCTGTTCCAACCGTCCTTCGCTGCGGCGGGGATCAGGCAGTCGAGCACGGCACCGGAGAGATCGACGGGCGAGCGATCCGACACGTCGAGGGCACAGAGCGTTCCCGCCGGCACCTCGGTGGGTGGCTCGAAGCTTTCCTTGGCGTGCAGGTAGACCTGCCAGTCGGCGTCGGAGGCCTCGTCGGGATCCTGCGCACGCAATTCGAGACGCGAGCGAACCTGCTCCTCGGAAGCGGTGAGCCAGACGATCCGCAGCGGGCACGAGAGGCGGGTCATCGCATCGACGAAAGGGGCGCGCATCTCGCGCGTGGAGAAGGTTGCGTCGACGATGGCGCCGTGCCCGCTCTCGACCTCGTGCACGGCGTGCTCGAGGAGCGAGCGGTAGGTGCGCGCGCCCATCTCGGGCGAATAGAGCCCTGATCCGAGGGCTTCATGGGAGTGTTCGCGAGAGGGAACACCCGCGAGAACCTTGCGACGAACGTCGCTGCGCAAGAGCGGTGCGCGCAGCGCGCGCGCGAGCCCGCGCGCGACGCTCGTCTTTCCGGTAGCCGGCAAGCCGCACAGAAGGATCAGCGCCGGCGGTAGCTCGTAGCCGGCCGCGAGCTGGAAGTATCCCGCCGCCTCGATGCGTGCGTGCTCGCGGTCCTCGCCCTGGAGCGAGCGGAGGCGGATGCCGGCGACCTTGGCGCGGACGATCGCACGATAGGCCTTGTAGAACGGCACGAGCTCCGCGAGCTCGCGGTCGCCGCTCTCGTGCGCGTAACGCTTCACCAGCCAGCCCGAGAAGCCGGGAAAACCTGCGTGGTCGAGATCCATCGCCAGGAACGCCAGGTCGCAAGCCACGTCGCCGGAGCGGAAGCGCTCGCTGAACTCGATGCGGTCATAGATGATCAAGCCCTCGCGCGCAAAGCAGATGTTCTCGGCGTGCAGGTCGCCATGACCATCGCGGATGCGACCGGTTTGCACGCGCCGCGCGAGGAGGTCCGGGAATCGATCCAGGAAGCGCTCGGCCCGCTCCTCGAGGAAACCGTGCAGCGCGCTCGAGAGCGCGTCGCAGGTCCCCGGCCGCGGCGTTCCGGTGAGAGAGCGCGTCTGCTCGAAGTTCTCACGCACGTTGCGCGCGACGGCTTCCGGGAGGCCGTGCTCGTCGACGCCTGGTCCGGTCGCAGCTTCGGCGTGGAAGCGCATCAAGCGCTCGACGAGCTCGTTCCACATCTGGTTGTCGACCTCGCCGCGATCGAGGAGCGCGGCGAGCATGCGATCCCCGGGAAGCCGACGCATCTCGACCGCCCACTCGACGGTCTCGCCCTCTCCACCCACGCGGAGCTTCCCATGGCGATCGCGCGCGATGGGGACGACGCCCAGGCACACTCCCGGCGCGAGCGGCGCATTGAGGCGCACCTCTTCCTCGCAGTAGTGCCGGCGCCGCTCGAGGGTGGTGAAATCCAGGAAGCCGAGATCGACCGGCTTCTTCACCTTGTACACCCGGTCTCCGACGAAGTAGAGCCGCGAGATGTGCGTCTCGAGCGTCTCCACGCGATCCGGCCGCGGCGACCACGGTGCCGGCGTCTCGAGCTCAGCCAGGGGATCGATCGAATCCATCGGATGCTCCGGGGCGAAAATCCGGCGCGGGCTAGCGATCGGCTGCGCGCGCAGTCCTGCTCCAGCACACTAGCCCAACTCGGGCTCTCACTCCCTACGGGGGATGGCGGATCCTGGGCTCGCCCCGCATGCTCTCCCGGCATGCCCCCGAGCGAGCCGCTTCCTGCCGCGAACCCGCGCGCCGCGCGGCTCGCCCTCTGGGCGGCTGATGGCTTGCAGTTCGACCGCGTGCTCGAGATCGTCGCGCTGCACGCCGCCAGCTCGCTCGGCAAGCGCATGGTGCTCGAGCTCGAGCCGCGCCCGGAGCCGGAGGCGACGGCTGCGCTCGAACGGCTGCGCGAGGTGGAGGGCCTGGCCCGCGGGGGCCTCGAGCCCTCTTTCGCCGGGGTCACCGACACGCGCGTGCTGCTCGGCGGCGGCGCGCGAGCCCTCGACGAGGGGCGCTTGCTCCTGCTCAGCGGGTTCTGCGAGGCGGTGCGGCGCACGGCGGAGTGGTTCGTGTCGCGCACCGTGGAGGTGCCGGCGCTCGCCTTGCTCGCGGCTCGGCTGCCGGACCTGCAGCCCCTCGAGGACGCGATCCGAGCGGTGCTCGACGAGCGCGGCAAGGTCCGCGACCACGCCTCGGACCTGCTGCAGCGCCTGCGGCGCGAGGCGGCGCAGCTCACCGAGCGGATCGAGCGCGAGCTGCGCGAGCTGTTCTCCAGCGCCGAGCTCCGCACCCATCTCTCCGACACGAGCATCCATCGCCGTGGCGGGCGCCCGGTGCTGGCGGTCAAGAAGCACAGCTCGGGGCGCGTGCGCGGCATCGTGCACGACCGTTCGCAGAGCGAGGCGACGGTCTTCGTCGAGCCACAAGCCGTGGTGGCCCTCGGGAACCAGCTGGCCGGGGCGAACGCCGACGCCGAGCGCGAGATCGAGCGCATTTTGCTGGACCTCTCGCGCCGCGTCCTCACCGAGCGCCCGCGCATCGAGGCCGCGACCGAGCTCGTCGGGGAGATCGAGGTCGCGTTCACCGCCGCGCGCTGGGCGCGCACGGCCAAGGCTCGCCCGGCCCTCTTGCCCGAGATCGATCGCGACCGCGGCGCGGCGAACGCGCTGGTCCTACGCAGCGCGCGCCATCCGCTGCTCCTGCGTCAAGCCGAGCTCGGCCACATTCCCGAGGTCGTGCCGATCGACCTGCGCCTCGGCGACGAGTTCGACATGCTGATCATCACCGGGCCGAATACGGGCGGAAAGACGCTCGCGCTGAAGACTGCGGGCATCTTCGCCCTGATGACGCGCTCGGGCTTGCCGATCCCCGCTGCGGAGGGGACGACCGTGCCGCTCTATGACGGCGTCGTCGCCGACATCGGCGACGAGCAGGAGATCAGCCAGAATCTCTCGACCTTCGCCTCGCACCTGGTGCGCATCAAGGACGGCCTGGAGCGGGCGAGCGCGCGCACGCTCGTCCTACTCGACGAGCTCGGCGGCGGCACCGACCCTGACGAGGGCGCGGCGCTCGGCGAGGCCGTCCTCGAGCGCTTCCTCGAGCGGCGAGTCCCCACCATCGTCTCGACGCACCTCGGGAAGCTGAAAGAGTTCGCCTTCCGCCACCCGCGCGCCGAGAACGCCTGCACGGAGTTCGATACCGAGACGCTGGCGCCGCGCTACAAGCTCTTGATCGGCACACCCGGAGAGAGCGGCGCGCTGGTCGTCGCCCGGCGCATGGGCATCCCCGCCGACGTCGTTCGCCGCGCCGGAGAGCGCCTCGAGCGCCGCGACGGAGAGCTGGTGCGTCTGATGGAGGACGTGCGCCACGCGCGGACGGCGGCGGAGAACGTGCGCAGCCAGGCCGAGGAACGCCTGGAAGAAGCCTCGCGCACGGCCCGAGCGACCCAGGAGAAGGCCGAGGCGCTCGATCGTCGTGGGGAGCTCCTGGAGGCCGAAGCTCAGCGGGGCCTGGAAGAGCGCGTACGCGACGCGCTGCGCCAGCTCGAGATCGCCAAGTCCTTGCTCGCGCAGCTTCCCAACGAGGCCGCCATCAAGCTCACCGAGCGACTGATCCTTCTGGAGCGTGACCTGACCGGCGCTGCGCTCACCGATCGCCGCACCGCCTTCCTCGACGGCCTCGCCAAAGGCAAGCTCGTCTACTTGCCCCGTTACCGCCAGCGCGTCGTCGTGCAGCGAGTCGATCGAGCCAAGCGCGAGATCACCGTGCAGCTCGGCGCGATGAAGATGCGCGTGCCCTTCGAGGAGGTGAGCTGGTACGAGTCGCTTTGAGTCGGCGCCTCGGGGCGCTAGTCTCTCGAGGGAGGGGCGCATGGAAGAGATCTCTCGGCTGTTGATCCTCGACAACGATCCCGGCATCGTCGAGCTCGCCGCGTGGTTCCTCGAGCGCAAGGGCTACCGCGTGCGTGCCGCACGATCATTTCGCGAAGCTCGCGCGTGCATCGCCGAGGATTGGCCGGACTTGTTCCTCTCCGACATCGATCTGGGCGAGGAATCCGGGGCGGAAGAGCTGCCGCTCATGGCGAAGGAAGGACGACTGCCTCCGACGCTGATCGTCTCGGGCTACCTCGATACGGGGCTCGCCGAGCGGCTCTCGGCGCTGCCGCAGGTGCGCGGAACGCTCGTGAAGCCCTTCGATCTGGCGGTCCTCGAGCAACGCGTCGAGCAATGCCTCCTGCAGCTCTCCGGCACCTCGGCTCGGCAGGCCTCGGAGGGCGTCCGGCTGCCCGGCGCTGCGCTGGCGGAGGCTTCCACACCGATCGAGGTCTCGCCGGAAGACGAAGAAGGCTGGATCGAGATCCGGCCCTTCGATCCGTCCGGCGGGCGGGCGCTGCGGCCGGACGAGGAACGCGCCGGTCCAGCCGGGCCGCGGGGGCCCGCTCGCAAGCCGGATCGAGGCTGACATGACACGGCTGGAATGGCGCACCGCCGGGGAGTCCCACGGCCCGTGCCTGATCGGAATCGTCGACGGAGTTCCGGCGGGTCTCGTGCTCGACGTCGCGCGCATCGATCGCGAACTCGCGCGGCGCCAGCGCGGCTACGGCCGCGGCGGCCGCATGAAGATCGAGCAGGATCGAGTCGAGATCTTGTCGGGAACCAAAGGCGGCCTCACGCTCGGTGCGCCGATCTCCTACCGCATCGCCAATCGCGACACCACGATCGAGAAGCTCCCGATTCCGACCAATCCGCGGCCGGGGCACGCCGATCTCGCGGGCTGCCAGAAGTTCGCGCACCACGATCCGCGCGCCGTGCTCGAGCGAGCGAGCGCACGCGAGACGGCAGCGCGCGTGGCGGCGGCTTCGATCGCGCGACAGGTGCTCGAGAGCTTTGGAATCGAGGTCTTCGCGTACGTGACCGAGCTCGGGGGCGTGCGTGCGCGCGCGGACGCGTGGGAGAGCGCCGGCGAGCAGCGCGTGAGCGTGCGCGAAGCGAGCGATTTCCTGGCCCTGGATCCAGAGGTCGAACAGCCGATGCGCGCCGCCGTCGATGCGGCGCGCGAGGCGCAAGACAGTCTGGGTGGGGCCTTCGAGATTCGCGCGCTCGGGCTCCCGCCGGGTCTGGGGAGCTACGCGCAGGGTGCACAGCGCCTGACCGCGCGCCTCGGCGCCGCGGTGCTCTCCATTCCCGCGATCAAAGGCGTCGAGTTCGGTCTGGGATTCGAAGTCGCGCGCCGACCCGGCTCGCGCGTCCATGATCCGATCGTTCCCGTGTCGTCGGGGCCGGGACCCTGGGGTCGCTTCGCTCGAGCATCGAACCACGCCGGCGGTCTGGAAGGCGGCATGACCAACGGAGAGCCGGTGATCCTGCGCGCGGCGATGAAGCCGATCCCGACCCTGCGCCAGGGCATGCCGACGGTCGATTTCGAGACCGGGGAGGCCGTACGCGCGACCTACCAGCGCTCGGACGTCACCTCGGTGCCAGCCGCCAGCGTGGTGGGGGAAGCCATGGTTGCGCTGGCCTTGACCGAGGCCTTCCTCGAGAAGTTCGCGGGGGACTCCATGGACCAGGTCCGGGCGGCGGTCGAGGACTACCGGCAGCGCTTGCTCTCCTTATAGATGGGAGGAGCGGCCGGCTGCGGAGCGCGATTTCCCGTTCCGCTCTTGACCCTCTGCGCGGCGGCCGTACCATACCGCGCTCCACTTGCCGCCGGGGCATCCCTGGCTGCCGGAGTGGGACTCACCTGGCATCCAGTTGGGCTTCGCGTGGCGCGCGCCAGCGTAGCTCAATTGGCGGAGCTCCTGATTTGTAATCAGGGGGTTGCGGGTTCGAGTCCCGCCGCTGGCTCCACGCGGCCCGAGCAAGTCGGATCCGGTCCTCGCGGACCGGACTGTTCCATGGAAACCCGAGAGATCCGAGGATGACACGGGAGCGATCGCGCTCGTGTGCGCCCGTTCGCGCGCTCAGTCGCCGCTCTCTCTCGAGGGAGCACGACGTGCGGGCGGTGGCGACTCACTGCGCTCGCGTCAGGACCGAGCATCGAGAGAACAGACTTGGGGAGGTTCCCGAGTGGTCAAAGGGGTCAGACTGTAAATCTGATGGCACCGCCTTCACAGGTTCGAATCCTGTTCTCCCCACCAACCGCGCACCCACGATCGCGCGCTGCTCTGCCTCTTTCGGGCTCCGTCAGCCTGCCGAACCCTCCGTGCGCTCGGCGCACTGCTGCGAGCGCGCGAGTGACCGACCGAGTATCGACCCTGACCGGTCGTTCGACGCGGGTGTAGTTCAATGGCAGAACGACAGCCTTCCAAGCTGATCACGAGGGTTCGATTCCCATCACCCGCTCCAGTGCCGCTCGAGCCCGCTCGAGCGCTTCCTCCATCTCGACCCGTACTGCGTCATGCCGCCCACGCGGCGTGACGAGGACAGGGCTGCTGTAGCTCAGTGGTAGAGCACTTCCTTGGTAAGGAAGAGGTCACGGGTTCAAGCCCCGTCAGCAGCTCCACTCCAATCACATCGAATCGCTCCCTGAAGGCCGTGACTCCTGCCCGGCGCTAGACACAGAAGGACAACCCAACTCCGTGGGGCCTCGCCCACGTACAGGAAAGACACGACACAATGGCCAAGGAAGTCTACCAGCGCACGAAAGCCCACGTCAACGTCGGCACCATCGGCCACGTCGACCATGGCAAGACCACGTTGACCTCCGTCATCTGCCGGCACCAGTCGCTCAAGGGATTGGCCAAAGCGAAGGCCTTCGACGAGATCGACAAAGCGCCCGAGGAGAAGGCCCGCGGCATCACGATCTCGACGGCTCACGTCGAGTACGAGACGGCCAAGCGGCACTACGCGCACGTGGATTGCCCGGGCCACGCGGACTTCGTGAAGAACATGATCACGGGCGCCGCCCAGATGGACGGCGCGATCGTGGTCGTGTCGGCGGCGGACGGCCCGATGCCCCAGACGCGCGAGCACATCCTGCTTGCCCGTCAGGTGAACGTGCCGGCGATCGTCGTCTTCATGAACAAGGTCGACGCGGTCGACGACCCCGAGCTCCTCGACCTGGTCGAGATGGAGATCCGCGAGCTCCTGTCCAAGTACGAGTTCCCCGGCGACGACACTCCCATCATCCGGGGCTCGGCGCTCAAGGCTCAGCAAGCGCTCGACTCGAGCAAGCCGCTGACCGACGAGTCGTTCAAGTGCATCGTCGAGTTGATGGACGCGATCGACAGCTACATCCCGATGCCGGTGCGCGCGATCGACAAGCCTTTCCTGATGCCCGTCGAGGACGTGTTCTCGATCAAGGGACGCGGAACGGTTGGCACGGGCAGGATCGAGCGTGGCATCGTCAAGGTCGGTGACCCGCTGCACGTCGTCGGCATGCGCGACGAGGTCCAGGACACGGTGTGCACCGGAGTCGAGATGTTCCAGAAGACGCTCGACGAAGGTCGCGCTGGCGAAAACGTCGGCGTTCTCCTGCGCGGCATCGAGAAAGCTGACCTGATCCGCGGCATGGTCCTCGTCGCTCCCAAGTCGATGACTCCTCACCGGAAGTTCGAGGCCGAGGTGTACGTCCTCTCCAAGGAAGAAGGCGGTCGCCACACGCCGTTCTTCTCCGGGTATCGCCCGCAGTTCTACTTCCGGACGACGGACGTGACGGGCTCGGCGAATCTGCTCGGCGGCGCCGAGATGTGCATGCCCGGTGACAACGTCAAGCTCGAGATCGAGCTCATCATGCCGATCGCGATGGAGGAGCAGCTGCGCTTCGCCATCCGCGAGGGCGGCCGGACCGTGGGAGCCGGTGTCGTAACGAAGATCCTGGTGTGAGTAACAGGCGCGGGACGCGGATCGACACCGCGTCCTCCGGCTCGGTCGCCGCGCTCGGCGCGGCGAACCGGAGCCACGCCCGACCGTCACGTTCAGCCCGTTCGAGATCCGGACCCGCCAGATCATGAAGACCAAGGAACGATTCGTTTTCCTCGAGTGCACCGATTGTCGCAATCGGAACTACACGACGCACAAGCGCCTGAAGGCGGTGTACAAGCTCGAGAAGAACAAGTTCTGCCCGTTCTGCAGGAAGCACACGTCGCACAAGGAGAAAAAGCTCTAGGCAGTGAGCTCGTTGGGCGTTTCGAACCTGTTCGACCCGGGGCAAAGAGAGCGCGGATCATGACCTACAAGAAGGACCAAGGACGCATGGTGCGGATGGTGGCCTTCTGGACGCTGCTCATCCTGCTCCTGTACGGCTGCAGCTCGCTCCGGAGCGAGCTCGCCATCCGATTCTCCGGCGCCCTCGCCCGGCCGATCGGCGGCATCGTCGTTCCGGTCATCCGGACCGACCTGTCGGCTGCCTTCCTGATCGCGACCCTGACCTTCGTGGGGGGAGTCTTCCTGCTCTTCCGCTGGCTCGACACCCCCAAGAACGCCGACTTGATGATCGAGACCGAAGCCGAGCTGCGCAGGGTCACGTGGCCGACCCTGAACGAAGCGATCGACGGATCGGTCGTGGTGATCGTATGTGTCCTCGTCCTGATGACGTTCCTCGCCGGCACCGACTGGGTGCTCGGCAAGTGGGCGATCTTCTTCTTCAGCTCGGGGAGTTGAGATGGCCTTCAAGTGGTACTTCGTGCGCTGCCAGTCAGGTCGTGAGAAGCGGATCCGAGAGAACGTGCTGGCACGGTTGAAGATCGCAGGCGTCTCTGACCTCGTGCCGCAAGTCATCGTTCCATACGAGCTCGTCACCGACATGAAGCGCGGGAAGAAGCGGACGGTCGAGAAGAAGCTCTACCCGGGCTACCTCATGGTGCAGGCGGACATCGACGAGGCGGAGGAACCGCGCGTCATGATCGCGCGCAACACCCTGCGCAACATCGAAGGCGTGCGCGATTTCCTCGGGTCGCGCGGCGAACCTTCGGCTCTCTCGGAGGCCGAAGTGAGCTCGATCCTCTCACGGATGACGGATTCGGAGAGCCGCCCTCAGGTGACCATCGGCCTGTCCAAAGGGGACATGGTCAAGATCAACTCCGGGCCCTTCGACGGCTTCGACGGTGCCGTCGAGGACGTCAACGCAGAGAAGGGAACGGTGCGCGTCGTGGTGACGATCTTCGGGCGCCCGACGCCGGTCGACCTCAAGTACTGGGAAGTGGAAGCAGTCTGACATGGCCAAGGAACTCGTCACCAAAGTCAAGCTCCAGTGTCCCGCCGGTCAAGCGACGCCCGCGCCTCCGGTCGGCCCGGCTCTGGGTGCTCACGGAGTGAACATCTCGGAGTTCGTGAAGCAGTTCAACGAACGCACGCGCGACCAGATGGGGATGATCATCCCCGTCGAGATCAACGTCTACAAGGACCGCACGTTCGACTTCATCCTGAAATCGCCTCCCGCCGCCGTTCTCTTGAAGAAGGCTGCTGGCGTGGAGAAGGGCGCCGCCCTGGTGGGCAAGGAAATCGTCGGCGCAGTCACGATGGCTCAGGTGGAAGAGATCGCGAAGCTCAAAATGAACGACCTGAACGCCCGCGACATGGAGCATGCGTGTCGCATCATCATGGGCACCGCGCGGTCGAGTGGAATAGAGATCAAGGGCTGATCCGATGGTGAACCGCAGCAAGAGATATCGCGAAGCGTCGGCCAAGGTGGACCGCTTGCGCGTGTACGACCCGCTGGAGGCCTTCAACCTCTTGAAGAGCCTCCCTCCGTGCAAGTTCGACGAGACGGTCGAGATCGTCGTGCGTCTCGGCATCGACCCGAAGAAGTCGGACCAGCTCGTGCGCGGCGCCGTCTCGCTGCCGAAGGGGCTCGGAAAGACCATTCGCGTGGTCGTCTTCGCCGAAGGAGACAAGGCGAACGCGGCCAAGGACGCGGGTGCGGACGTCGTCGGTTCCGACGATCTCGCCACGCGCATCCAGGGCGGCTGGATGGATTTCGACGTCGTGATCGCGAGCCCCGACATGATGAAGCACGTCGGAAAGCTCGGAAAGATCCTCGGCCCGCAGGGCAAGATGCCCAGCCCGAAGAGCGGCACCGTCACGGCCGACGTCGCCCAGGCGGTGACCGACTTCAAGGCAGGCAAGGTGGAGTTCCGCACCGATGCGGGCGGAAACGTGCACGCGCCGCTCGGGAAGCGCTCCTTCCCGGCGACCGACCTGATCGCGAACTTGACCGCCTTCATGGACCACCTGCTCGGGATGCGGCCCCCGGCGGTCAAGGGCAACTTCGTCCGCAAGATCTGCGTCTCGACCACCATGGGTCCGGGCGCCTTCATCTCGTACGGAGAGTGAGTCGTGCCGAACCTCGTCAATCGCATGGTCCTCCGGGAGCTCACCCGGGAATTCCAGGACGCCGGGAGCATGGTCATCGTGTCGTACGGCGGCTTGACGGTCGCCGAGAACGAGACGCTGCGCGACAACCTCGCCGCCAAGGGCGTCAAGCTCCGGATGGTGAACAACCGCCTGGCGCGCGTCGTCCTGCGCGAGCGTGGCCTCGACTTTCCTGCCAGCGCATTCAAGGGCAACACCGCCGTCGCCTACGGGGACGGTGAGGGCGCCATCCACGCTGCCAAGGTGCTCACCGAGAAGGAGGTCAAGAAGGCCGGCAAGGTCCGGCTTCGCGCGGGCATGCTCGAGGGTTCGATCCTCGACGAGACGTCCGCGCAGGCTCTCGCCACCCTCCCCGATCGCAAGACCATCAACGCGATGATCCTCGGCGTGTTGTGCGGCCCCTCGCGCGGCCTCGTCACGCTCATCGACGCCCTGCCCAGCGGGACGGCGCGCGTCCTGCAAGCCCGGGCCGACAAGCTCGAAGCCACGAGCTGAACCCGATCCGGCCGCGGGTGCGATCGGTCACCTGGCGGCCTTCCCTACCGTCTACCCCACTGTCAGGAGAAGAACGAAATGTCCGAGACGAACGTCGTCGAGCTCGAGCCCGAGCTCCAGGCCATCGCCACGAAGCTGGATGGATTGACTTTGCTGCAGGCCTCGAAGCTGGTGAAGCACCTCGAGGGTCGCTGGGGCGTCAGTGCGGCAGCACCCGCTGCGGTAGCGGCGGCCGCGCCCGCCGCGGCCGAGGCCAAGGAAGAGAAGACCACCTTCACCGTCATCCTGGAGTCCGCCGGCGACAAGAAGATCCAGGTCATCAAGGAGGTCCGCGCGATCACCAGCCTGGGTCTCAAGGAAGCCAAGGACCTGGTCGAAGGCGCCCCGAAGCCCGTGAAGGAGGGCGTCTCCAAGGCGGAAGCCGAGGCCATCAAGACCCAGCTCGAAGCAGCGGGCGGCAAGGCCAAGATCGACTGATTCCCGCGCTGTCCCAGGCTATCCGGCCCCCGCTCCCCGCTCCAGGAGGGCGGGCGGGCATCCCTTTGCAGGTATGCCCGCGCGGGACCATCCCCTCCGTGCCCGAAAGGGCTTTGCAGTCCGAGGGCTGGACGCTAAGCTGAGCGGCTTGGCCAGCAAAAAGAATGCCGTTGCCGGCACACCCTAGAGGCTCCCGCACACCCCCTCCCGGCGGAAGAGCTTCCTCCAGTCCGTCCGCCCTCGGTCCGTCCGATCGTCCCGCCACTTCCGCTTCCCCCTCGTTTTCGAGAGGGGCGTCTGTCGTCCTTCGTCTTGCCGCGTTTCCTTCGCCTCCGTGCGCCGATCCTCGAGCGATCGGCAATTGCGTCCGTCAGGAGATGAGAGCGACATGAGCCGAGCCAGCGACCACGTCCGCATGGTCGATCCCTTCGCGCCGATCCGGCAGTTCGGTCGTGTGACCGAGATCGCCGAAGTCCCCGACCTCGTCGAGATCCAGACCAAGGCCTACGAGGAGTTCCTGCTGCCCTACGTGCAGCCTTCGAGCCGTCAGAACCATGGCCTCGAGGCGCTCCTGCGCGAGGTCTTCCCGATCTACTCGTACGACAAGACGATGTGCCTGGAGTACGTCGGCTACGAGCTCGGTCGTCCGCGCTACACGATCGACGAGTGCCGCAAGCTGCGCATGACCTTCGGCTACCCGTTCAAGGTGCGCCTGCGCCTGGTGAAGCCGGAGCCGATCGAGGAAGAGGTGTATCTCGGCGAGATCCCGATCATGATCGGGGGCGGCGAGTTCATCATCAACGGCTCGGAGCGCGTGATCGTCAGCCAGCTCCACCGCTCGCCGGGCGTCGACTTCTCGCTCGATTCGCACGGCCAGCGACACGCAAGCTGCACAACTGCTGGATCATTCCCGAGCGCGGCTCGTGGGTCGAGCTCAACGTCACCAAGAAGGACGACGCTCTCGGTCCGCATCGACCAGTCGGGCAAGTTCTCGGCGATCACGCTTCCTGCGCGCGCTGAGCGAGAACCTCGGCGACCGACCAGTCGATCCTGCGCACCTTCTATCCCGACCAAGGTGGTCAAGAAGACCAAGGCGCAGTCGCAGAACGCATTCTCCAAGGCCATCACGGACAAGGTCGCGGTCGGGGACATCGTGGTCCTGAAGACCGGCGAAGTCCTGGTCCCCTCGGGCATGCCGATCCCGGAGACGGCCGCGCTCGAAGTCGCCGCGGGCGACCTGGCCGAGGTCGAGGTCGTCGATGCCGACGTCCAGGATCTCGACATGCTGATCATCAACTCGCTGCACGAGGATCCGACGTCAAGAGCCACGAGGAGGCGCTGCTCAAGATCTACGGCCGCCTGCGCCCCGGCAATCCGCCGCAGCTCGAGAAGGCGCGCGAGCTCTTCCACGAGAAGTTCTTCGACGTCCAGCGCTACCGTCTCGGGCCGCGTCGGCCGCTTCCGCCTGAACCGCAAGTTCGGCAACAAGGTCGGCGAGGACGTGCAGGTCCTCCAGCCCGAGGACATCGTCCACTCGATCCAGTACATCCTCGAGCTGCGCGCGGGCAAGGGCGAGATCGACGACATCGACAACCTGGGCAACCGGCGCGTGCGCACGATCGCCGAGCTCGCCGGCGACGAGTTCCGCAAGGGCCTCCTGAAGCTGCGGCGCACCGCGCAGGAGCGCATGAACATCGAGAGCCCGGAGACGATCTCGCCGCGCACGCTGATCAACTCGAAGACCTTCTCGAGCGCCGTCGAGTACTTCTTCGGCCGCGGCGAGCTCTCGCAGGTCGTCGACCAGGCGAATCCGCTCGTCGCAGCTCACGCACGAGCGGCGCCTCTCGGCCCTCGGCCCCGGAGGCCTCAACCGCAAGCGCGCGGGCTTCGACGTGCGCGACGTGCACCTCTCGCACTACGGTCGCCTGTGCCCGATCGAGACGCCCGAAGGCTGCGAACATCGGCCTGATCTCCTCGCTCGCGCATCTACGCGTGCGTCGACGAGTACGGCTTCCTGACCTCGCCCTACCGCAAGGTCGACAAGGGCAAGGTCACCGACGAAGATCGACTTCCTGCGCGCCGACGAGGAGCTGCGGGCTCGTCATGGCGCCCGCCGACGTGCGAGCGGACGACAAGCGGCAAGATCGCGGACGAGCGCGTCCTCGCGCGCAAGAACGGCGACAACATCGAGGTCCCGCCGGGCGAGGTCGATTACATCGACGTCTCGCCGAAGCAGATCATCGGCGTGTCGGCCGCCCTCATCCCGTTCCTCGAGCACGACGACGCCAACCGCGCGCTCATGGGCTCGAACATGCAGCGCCAGGCCGTGCCGCTCCTCGTGCCCGAGGTGCCGCTCGTCGGCACGGGCATGGAGAAGATCGTCGCGCGCAACTCGAGCATGCCGGTCTTCGCGCAAGCGCGGCGGCACCGTCGACGTACGTCGACGCCGACGTGATCATGGTCGGACGACGACGAGTACCACCTGACCAAGTTCCGCGGCATGAACGAGCGCACGACGCCAGAACCACCGTCCGGTCGTCAGCGTCGGCCAGGTCGTCAAGCCGGGCGAGCTGCTCGCCGACGGCGCCGCGACGCACGGCGGCGAGCTCGCGCTCGGCAAGAACCTGCTCGTCGCCTTCATGCCCTGGGACGGCTACAACTTCGAGGACGCGATCATCGTCTCCGAGCGGCTGATCAAGGAAGACATCGTTCACCTCGATCCACATCGAGGAGTACGAGGTCGAGATCCGCGAGACCAAGCTCGGCCGCGAGGAGTTCACGCGCGACATCCCCAACGTCGGCGAGAAGGCGCTCTCGCAACCTCGACGAGACCGGCATCGTGCGCATCGGGCACCTTCGTCGAGGCCGGGCGACATCCTCGTCGGCAAGGTCGCTCCGAAGTCGAAGAGCGAGCTGACTCCGGAGGAGAAGCTCTGCACGCGATCTTCGGCAAGGCCGGCGTGGACGTGAAGAACGCCTCGCTCGACGATGCCGCCCGGGACGCGTGGCGTCGTGATCGATGCGCAGAAGTTCTCGCGCCGCGTGAACCTCACGGATACGGAGCGCACCAAGGCGCTGACCGTGATCCGCGATGCCGAGAAGGAGTTCCTGACGCGCGCTGCGCGTGTACACGGGTCACGATGCTGCGACGGCGTGCAGGAGATCCTCGGCCACAGCGTCGTCGACGAGCTGACGGGCAAGCCGCTTCCATGCTGGACGACACCGTCGACCTACGACGAGCTGCGGCGCGTGAAGCTCCTGCTGCCTCGCCACGGCGGAAGAGCGAGAGCGATCAGCCAAGCGCGAGAATGCCCTGCGTCCTGATCCACGAGATGCAGGCCAAGATCGACGAGCAAGGAGTCGGACAAGAACAAGATCGTCAACCGGCTCTCGCGCGGCGACGAGCTGCCGACCGGCGTGCTCGAGATGGTCAAGGTCTACGTCGCGACCAAGCGCAACCTCTCGGTCGGCGACAAGATGGCCGGCCGCCACGGCAACAAGGGCGTGATCTCCAAGATCCTGCCCGATCGAGGACATGCCGTTCCTCGAGGACGGCACGCCGGTCGACATCGTGCTGAATCCGCTCGGGCGTGCCCAGCCGCATGAACGTCGGGCAGATCCTCGAGACGCACCTCGGCTGCGCCGCCAAGCAAGCTCGGCATCCGCGTGCTACACGCCGGCCTTCGACGGCGCGCGCGAGGAGCGAGATCGAGGCGCTGCTCACCGAGGCCGGGCTGCCGACCAGACGGCAAGTTCGACGCTCTACGACGGCCGCACCGGCCAGGCCTTCGAGCAGCAGGTCACCGTCGGCATCATGTACATGCTGAAGCTGCACCACCTCGTCGACGAGAAGGTGCACGCGCGCGCGACCGGTCCCTACAGCCTGATCACGCAGCAGCCTCTCGGCGGCAAGGCGCGCTTCGGCGGCCAGCGCTTCGGCGAGATGGAGGTGTGGGCGCTCGAGGCGTACGGCGCCGCGGCCATCCTCCAGGAGCTGCTGACCGTCAAGTCGGACGACGTCGACGGCCGCACGAAGATCTACGAGTCGATGGTGAAGGGCCTGAACATCCTCGAGCCCGGCACGCCGGTCTCGTTCGAGGTGCTCACGCAACGAGATCCGCGGGCTGGCCCTCAACATGCGAACTGCACAAGAAGGCGCACGCTCGTAGGCTGCGGAGGAGCACACCATGGTCGAGAGCCAAGTACAACCGCATCAACGACTACGGCTGCGTCAAGCATCGCACTCGCCTCGCCCGGAGGACATCCGCTCGTGGTCCTACGGCGAGGTCAAGAAGCCGGAGACGATCAACTACCGCACGTACCGCCCCGAGCGGGACGGCCTGTTCTGCGAGCGCATCTTCGGTCCCGAGAAGGACTGGGAGTGCTTCTGCGGCAAGTACAAGGGCATCAAGCACAAGGGCATCGTCTGCGACCACTGCGGCGTGATGGTCACGCACAGCCGCGTGCGCCGGAAGCGCATGGGCCACATCAACCTGGCCGCGCCCGTCGCGCACATCTGGTTCTTCAAGGCGATGCCGTCAGCCGCCTCGGCAACCTGCTCGGCGATGAAGGTCGTCGAACCTCGAGCGGGTCGATCTACTTCCAGGACTACATCGTCGATCGACGCCGGGCGACACGCCGCTCGAGGAGCACCAGCTCCTGACGGAGGACGAGTACCGCGCAGTCGCGCGACGAAGTACGGCGCCGAGTTCGAGGCCGACATGGGCGCCGAGGCCGTCAAGAAGATGCTGCGCAGGCTCGACCTGCAGAAGCTCGTCGGACGAGCTGCGCGAGGAGCTCGTCTCGACGCGCTCGAAGCAGCGCCAGAAGGACATCATCAAGCGCCTGCGCACGGTCGAGATGCTGCGCGACTCGGGCAACAACCCCGAGTGGATGGTGCTCGACGTCATCCCGGTGATCCCGCCGGACCTGCGCCCGCTCGTGCTGCTCGACACGGCAACTTCGCGACAGTCGGACCTGAACGACCTCTACCGCCGCCTCATCAACCGCAACAACCGGCTGAAGAAGCTCCTCGACCTCAACGCGCCCGAGGTCATCATCCGCAACGAGAAGCGGATGCTGCAGCAGTCGGTCGACGCGCTGTTCGACAACGGCCGCTGCCGCCGGCCGGTGCTCGGCTCCTCGCAACCGCCCGCTCAAGTCCCTGACCGACATGATCAAGGGCAAGCAGGGCCGCTTCCGCGAGAACCTGCTCGGCAAGCGCGTCGACTACTCCGCGCGCTCGGTCATCGTCGTCGGTCCCGAGCTGCAGCCTGCACCAGTGCGGCCTGCCCAAGAAGATCGCGCTCGAGCTCTTCCAGCCGTTCATCATCCGCCGCCTGAAGGAGCTCGGCCTCGCCGACACGATCAAGTCGGCGAAGAAGATGCTCGAGCGCGCGCGACGAGGAGGTCTGGGACATCCTCGAGGAGGTCATCCGCGACCACCCGGTGCTGCTGAACCGCGCGCCGACGCTGCACCGCATGGGCATCCAGGCCTTCGAGCCGGTGCTCATCGAGGGCAACGCGATCCGCCTCCACCCGCTCGTCTGCGGCGGCTTCAACGCCGACTTCGACGGCGACCAGATGGCCGTCCACCTGCCGCTCTCCTACGAGGCGCAGATCGAGGCCATCGACGCTGATGCTGGCGACGAACAACATCTTCTCGCCCGCGAACGGCGCGCCCGATCATCTCGCCGTCGCAGGACATGGTGCTCGGGATCTACTACCTGACTGCAAGATCCGCACTCGATGCCGAGAGCGAGCCGCGGCGTTCACGCTCGCTCCAGCGAGCTCTTCCTCGCCTACGGCCACGGCGACGCGCGCACGCACCATGCCGCACAGGTCCGCATGGAGCCGGGAACGCTCGTCAAGCAGACCGCAACGGCGAGCCCGATCGAAGTCGGCGAGGACGGCAAGATCGACGGGCAAGCGAGGAGCGACCGCACCTGCGTCGAGACGACGGTCGGCCGCGCGATCTTCAACGACATCCTCCCGGCGGGGATGCCGTTCTACAACTACGAGCTCAACAAGAAGGGCATCCAGGCGCTGATCTCGGACTGCCACCAGCCTGCTCGGCACGCGACGCGACGCTGCGCCTGCTCGACGACCTCAAGGACCTCGGGCTTCAAGGCGGCGACGCGCGCGGGTCTGTCGTTCGCCAAGGACGACATGCCGCGTCCCGCTCGACCAAGGACAAGATCCTCGACGAGACGCAGAAGGAGATCGACAAGATCGAGAAGGCCTTCCGCAAGGGCGTCATCACCGAGGGCGAGCGCTACCTCAAGATCATCGACCTGCTGGACGCACGCCCGCGAGCAGCGTCGGCGAGGACCTGATGAAGCGTGCTGCGCAACGACGTGCGACGACGGCAAGCCGCTACGTCAACCCGATCTACTGCATGGTCGAGCTCGGGCGCGCGCGGCTCGATCGACCAGATCCGCCAGCTCGGCGGGCATGCGCGGCCTGATGGCCAAGCCGTCCGGCAAGATCATCGAGACGCCGATCAAGGCGAACTTCCGCGAGGGCCTGAAGGTGCTCGAGTACTTCTCGCTCGACGCACGGCGCGCGCAAGGGCCTGGCCGACACGGCGCTCAAGACGGCCGACTCCGGCTACCTGACCCGCAAGCTCGCCGACGTCGCGCAGAACGTGGTCGTCACGGTGGACGACTGCGGCACGCTCAACGGCGTCGACGAAGGCGGTCATCTACAAGGGCGAGCAAGCGTCGAGGTGACGCTGGCGCAGGCGATCCGCGGCCGCGTCGGCGCGCGACACGATCATCGACGTCGTGACCGACGAGGTCGATCGTGCGCGAGAACGAGGCTGATCACCGAGGAGGTCGCCGCGCGCATCGAGGCGCTCGGGCTACGAGAAGATCCGCGTGCGCAGCCCGCTCACGTGCGAGGCCGGGCTGGGCGTCTGCGCGCAAGTGCTACGGCATGGACCTGTCGCGCGGCCACGCTCGGCGAGCGCGGGCCTCGCGGTCGGCATCATCGCCGCGCAGTCGATCGGCGAGCCCGGCACGCAGCTCACGATGCGCACGTTCCACATCGGCGGCACGGCCAGCCGCGCTCGTCGAGGAGTCGCGAGCGCAAGGTCAAGCGCGACGGGCAAGGTCGCAGTTCAGCAACCTGAAGGTCGTCGAGCAACGCGAGCGACGAGTTCGTCGTGCTCAACCGCAACGGCGAGATCATGCCTCGTCGACGACCGAGGGCCGCGAGATCGACCGCTACGTCGATCCCGACCGGCGCCGTCATGCTGGTCGACGACGGCGATGCAGGTCAAGGCCGGCGACGTGCTGTGCCGCTGGGACCCGCACCACGTCCCGATCCTCGCGGAGTTCGCGCGGCCGCATCCGCTTCGAGGACCTCGTCGAGGGCAAGACGATGAAGATCGAGCGCGACGCGCGGCGGCGGCACCGTGCGCAAGCAGGTCATCGAGCACAAGGGCGACCTGCACCCGCAGCTCGTGCTCGAGGACAACAACGGGCAAGCCCTGGCGCTCTACCCGATCCCCGAGAAGGCCTACATCGAGGTCGAGGACGGCGAGAAGATCAGGCCGGGCGACGCTGCTCGCGAAGACCGCCGCGCGAGATCGACCGGCACGCAGGACATCACCGGCGGTCTGCCGCGCGTCACCGAGCTGTTCGAGGCGCGCCAGCCCGAAGGATCCGGCGGTCATGGCCGAGATCGACGGCATCGTCGAGCTGGGCGAGAAGCAAGCGCGGCAAGCGCACGATCATCGTGCGCGCCCTCGGCCCCAAGGGCGAGGTCATCGAGGAGCACGAGCACGCCGTGCCGCAGGGCAAGCACCTGCGCGTCCACAAGGGCGACGAGGTCCGCGCCGGCGACCCGCTGGTCGACGGCCCGCTCGTACCCGCACGACATCCTGCGCATCAACGGCGACGAGGCCCTGCAGGACTACCTGCTGCGCGAGATCCAGAACGTCTACCGCTCGCAGGGCGTCACGATCGACGACAAGCACATCGAGATCATCATCGGGCAGATGATGCGCAAGGTGCAGGTCGAGCGACCCGGGCGACTCGCGAGTTCCTGCCCGGCGCGGTCGTCGACAAGTTCCGCTTCCGCAAGGAGAACGAGCGCCTGCGCAAGGAGCGGCAGCAAGCCGGCGACCGGGCAGACCGCTGCTGCTCGGCATCACCAAGGCTTCGCTCTCGTCCGAGTCCTTCATCTCGGCCGCGAGCTTCCAGGAGACGACGAAGGTCCTCACGGAGGCCGCGCATCGCGGGCCGCGCGACTACCTGGTCGGCCTCAAGGAGAACGTGATCCTCGGGCCACATGGTCCCGACGGGCACGGGCTTCCGCGACCACTACCGCACGCGCGTCAAGAAGAACATCGACTTCGGCGAGATCGGCGGAGTCGCGGGCTTCACCACGGCCGCGCGCGATCTCGACATGGAAGAGATGCTCGCTGGCGCAGTGGATCCGATGGCGAGCGTCCTGGGGGCCTACGAAGAGCCCGAACGCTCGGTGCTCGCCGCGACGGGATCAGGCGGGCCTCCGCCGCTTCGCTCGCGCCCGAGCTCGATCGCCATGTTCCTCCCCGAGATCGACGACGACGAAGGAGAAGGACGAGGACGAGGAGGACGGTGAGGACGGCGATGGCACCCGCGGCCAGGGGGTCGAGGGTGACGTCGAGCCCGAGGCCGAGGCCGAAGCCGAGGAAGAGAGCGACGAGGAGGATCTCGAAGCGGGAGCCGGAACCGAAGCGCTCGACGAAGACCTGGACGAGGAAGCCGAGGAAGGCGAGGACGAAGACGCCGCGCCGGGTCCCGAATGAGGTCCGCCGCGTAGACCAAGCCCCGCGCGGATCCCGCTCCGCCTTGACGGACCTCTCGCGCGGAATAGAATGCTTCCCCTTCGAACCGGGGGGAGCGCGCCGCCGCGCATCCAGCCGGGGCGGACACCGGAGACATCGATGCCGACGATCAACCAACTCGTCCGCAAGGGCCGCCAGAAGCAGGCCAAGCGCTCGAAGTCGCCCGTGCTCGGACAAGTGCCCGCAGAAGCGCGGCGTGTGCCTGCAGGTGAAGACCCAGACGCCGAAGAAGCCGAACTCCGCGCTGCGCAAGATCGCGCGCGTGCGCCTGTCCAACGGCAAGGAGATCACCTGCTACATCCCGGGCGAGGGGCACAACCTCCAGGAGCACTCGGTCGTGCTCATCCGCGGCGGCCGCGTGCGCGACCTCCCCGGCGTCCGCTACCACATCCTGCGCGGAACGCTCGACGCTTCCGGCGTCGACGGCCGCGACCAAGAGCGCTCCAAGTACGGCACCAAGCGACCGAAGAAGTGACCCCGAGACCAAGATCCAGATGCCGCGCAACTACAGTCTCGACCGCCCCGCTGCTCAAGCCCGATCCGAAGTTCGGATCGCTGCTCGCCGACGAAGATCATCAACAAGATCATGCTACGAGGGGAAGAAGACGCATCGCGCAGCAGATCTTCTACGAGGCCCTCGACCTCGCGCAGCAGAAGCTGCCAACGTCCCCGAGCAGGTCGGAGATCTTCACCAAGGCGATCGAGAACGTGAGGCCGGTCGTCGAGGTGCGCTCCAAGCGCGTCGGCGGCGCGAACTACCAGGTCCCGCGCGAGGTCAAGCGCAACCGCCAGCAGTCGCTCGCGATCCGCTGGATCGTGGACTACGCCCGCAAGAAGAAGGGCAAGCCCATGGCCCGCCGCCTGGCCGAAGAGCTCGTCGACGCCTACAACGGCACCGGCCGGCCGTGCAGTGGAAAGAACACGTCCACAAGATGGCCGAGGCCAACAAGGCGTACGCGCACTACGCCAGGTGATCCGCGGCCCTCGGGGCATGCTCTCCCCGCTCGATGTGCTCGTCCTGCGCGATCCTCGCGAGTCGACGCGCAAGTGCTCGCTGACGCCCCTGCGCGGGCTGGAGGGCGTCCGCTTCGTCGAGTACTACCCCGGATCGGCGGATCGACGGCTCGGGCCGCGTGCTGCTGCACCCGGAGGGCGAGCTCCTGAGCACGAGCGATGTGGCGGGTGGCTTACTGGTGCTCGACTGCGCCTGGCGCCGGGTGCCGCAGTTGCTCGCCACCGTCGATGGCTCACCGCGGCGGCGCCGGCTGCCGCCCCTGCAGACGGCCTACCCGCGCAAGAGTCGCATCTTCCGCGATCCCGACGAGGGTCTGGCCTCGATCGAGGCGATTCACGCGGCACTCAGCTTGCTCGGCCGTCCCTGCCCCGCGCTCCTGGACCGCTACCGTTTCCGGGACGCGTTCCTGGCCGCGAACCCCGGCCTCTGAGGAGCACGCGCCGAGCGGGCTCACTACCATTGCCGCAGCCATGGAGCTCTCCGCGCTGCGCAACCTCGGCATCGCGGCGCACATCGACGCGGGCAAGACCACCGTGTCGGAGCACATGCTCTACTGCACGGGCGTCGAGCACAAGGTCGGGCAGGTCGACGAGGGGACCACCGTCATGGACTGGATGGCGGAGGAACGCGAGCGGGGGATCACGATCACCGCTGCCGCCACCACCGTTCCCTGGCGCGGGCATGCCCTGAACCTGATCGACACGCCCGGCCACGTCGACTTCACGGTCGAGGTGGAGCGCTGCATGCGCGTGCTCGACGGCGCCGTCCTCGTCCTCGACGCGGTCGCGGGCGTCCAGGCTCAGTCCGAAACGGTGTGGCGCCAGATTCGCCGCAACGGCGTGCCCCGCCGTGGCTTTCGTCAACAAGTCGATCGCCTCGGCGCGGACTTCCTGGCCGCGGTGGGGAGCGTGTGCGAGAAGCTCGGCGCACCGGCGATACCGATTCAGTACCCCCTGTACGTCGAGAAGAAGCTCGCGGGAATCGCCGACATCGTGCGGCGCAAAGCCTTCGGCTTCGATGCCGATGGCCGCATGCGCGAGATCGAGGTCCCGGCCGACGCGCACGAGGAGATCGAGGTCTTGCGTGCGGAGCTCCTGGAGCACCTCTCCAAGGAGGACGACGACATCCTGGCCGCGTGCCTGGAAGATCGAGACGTGGAGCCGGCGAGCATGCTCGCCGCCCTGCGGCGTGGAACGCTCGCATCGAGCATCGTTCCGGTGCTCTGCGGCGCAGCCCTGCGAGGCGTGGGCATTCCCTTGCTCCTGGATGCCATCGTCGACCACCTGCCATCGCCTCTCGATCGGCCCCCCGTCACCGGCTTCGACCACGACGGCCAGCCGACCCTACCTCGTCCGTGTGATCCGGCGGCCTCGCTGGCGGCGCTGGCGTTCAAGCTGCACGCCGGGACGCACGGCGATCTGACGTTCGTGCGCGTCTACTCGGGGACCCTGCGCTCGGGCGAGAAGCTCTGGAATCCCCGCGTGCGCCGCATGGAGCGCGTGGCCCGCATCCTGCGCATGCATGGCGAAGGGGGACAGCAACTCGAGAGCGCGGGTCCCGGCGAGATCGTGGCCCTGACTGGCCTGAAGATGACCGGCACGGGTGACACGCTCTGCGATCGAGCCGAGCCGATCCTCCTCGAGCCCCCGGTCTTCCCCGAGCCAGTGATGGCGCTCGTCGTCGAGCCCTCCGCTTCGGGCGATCGCGACAAGCTGCGCGATGGCGCTCCAGCGGCTGGCGCACGAGGACCCATCCTTTCGGGTGCGCGAGGACGAGGCCTCCGGCCAGTGGACGATCCAGGGCATGGGGGAGCTGCATCTCGAGATCCAGGTGCACCGGCTCGAGCGTGAGTTCCACATCGAGTCGCGCGTCGGCAAGCCGCGCGTCTCGTACAAGGAGGCCGTCCAGACCGAGGCGCGCGGCGCCTCGACCGTCGAGCGGACCATCGGCGCCAAGGAGATCTTCGGCTCGGTCGAGCTCGAGGTGCGGCCGGCCGTCGCGGAGCTCGGCGCCGTGGTGACCTGGGCGAGCAGCTGTCCGATCCCTTCCGCGATGCACCCCACAGTGGAAGAAGCGCTCCTGCAGGAGGCCCAGAGCGGCCCGCGTTTCGGCTTCCCCCTGCTCGGCTGCTCGATCCACGTGATCGGCGGTGCCACGCATGAGAAGAACGACACGAAGGGGCCTTTGTCCAGGCCGCGACCCAGGCGCTGCGGCAAGCGCTCGCGGGGTCCCGCGTCCGGTGCTCGAGCCGCTGATGAGCTTCCTGGTCGAGGCGCCCGAGGACTTCTCCTCGGGGATCATCTCGGATCTGGGAGGGCGGCTTGCCGAGATCGAGAACGTGCAGGCCACCGGGGATCTGCGCATGATCCGGGGCAAGGTCCCGCTGGCGAGCATGTTCGGCTACTCGACGGTGGTGCGCTCACTCTCCCAGGGCCGCGCGAGCTTCAGCATGATGCCGGCGGGCTTCGTCCCGGTTGCAGAGGGAGAGCTCGAGGCGCGCGGCCTGGTCTGGAGCTGAGGCTCCGGACTCGCGGTAGACTCCGGGCGACGCTCCGAGTGATCGGGAAAGCTCGCGGGCGAGAAGCCTGTTGTTGACGGGGGTGCAGCCGACTGCTAAGTTTCTCGCCCCCTTTGCACGGGAGGACCGGGCTGCTCGGCGGCCGGGTCTTCTCGGGGTGTCCCGGGGCAGGATGGCGGCGGCGTGGCCTCGGGGCTCACCTCGGCATCTGGCCCGTCACCAGCATTGCCATCCCCCGTCCACGCATGACCGACAAGATCCAGATCCGCATGGAGGCCTACGACCACGAGGCCCTGGACCAGTCCGCCGCCGAGATCGTGGAGACCGCCAAGAGGACGGGAGCCCGCGTCGCCGGACCGATCCCTCTGCCGACCCGCATCGAGCGCTACACCGTCCTGCGCTCGCCGTTCATCGACAAGAAGTCCCGCGAGCAGTTCGAGATCCGCACGCACAAGCGCCTGATCTACATCTCGGAGCCGACCGCACAAACGGTCGACGCCCTCACCAGCCTCAACATGCCCGCCGGCGTGGACATCCGAATCAAGGCCTGACAGCCTCGAGCGCGGCCGCCTGGCGCGAGCTGGGACCGCGACGGGATCAGTCGCTACGACAGTGCCTGCACTCTCTCGTTCGCCACATCGGTGGCCGAGGGGAATCGTTGCTCGGCATCTCTCCACAACTTTCTGACAACCGCAGCCCATCGTGCCGCGTGGCCAGGCGTCAATCGGACTCCGCTCCGACATCGGGGGCGCCGACCCTGGTCGAACCGGCGAGTGACCAAAGTTCTCGAGGAATCATGACGCTGATCCTAGGACGCAAGCAGGGAATGACGCAGCTGTCTTCCGCGAAGACGGCACGGTCACGGGAGTGACCGTGGTCGCCGCGGGTCCGTGCTCGGTCACCCAGGTGCGCACGCCGGAGACAGGACGGCTACGACGCCGTCCAGCTCGGCTTCGAGGACATTCCGAGAATCCCGCTGCGCTCAAGCCGCAGCGCGGGCACTTCGCCAAGGCGGCATGCGCGCCCAAGCGATTCCTGCGCGAGGAGCGGCTCAAGGCTCGCCCGCCGACTCTCAAGATCGGCAGACACGATCACGGTCGACGGTCTTCGAGGTCGGCGACATCGTCGACGTCATCGGTACGACCAAGGGCCGCGGCTTCTCGGGCACGATCAGCCGCCACGGTTTCCATCGCGGCCCGGAGACGCACGGCTGCATGAACTGCGCGCGCCGGGCTCGATCGGCAGCAAGCGCATCGGCAAGGTCATCGCCCGGCAAGCGCATGGCCGGCCACTACGGCGCACGAGCGCCATACCGACCAAGAACCTCGAGGTCGTGCGCGATCGACGCCGAGCGCAGCCTCCTGTTCCTGCGCGGCGCGGTGCCCGGACCCAACGGCGGCTTCGTGCAGGTGCAGACGGCCAAGACGGGGCGTCGAAGGCCCGCAGTCGGCCAAGGCGCCAAGGGACAAGAAGTAGCGCCATGCAGGTCAAGAGCTACAAGGCCGGCAACGTCGGCCAGGTCGAGTTCGACGAGCGCCCCTTACGGCGGCAAGGCGTGCTCTACCGCACGCTGAAGGACGCGGTGGTCATGTACCAGGCGAACCAGCGCCAGGGCACGGTCAACACCCGCGGCCGCTCCGAGGTCGTCGGCTCGAACAAGAAGCCCTGGAAGCAGAAGCACACGGGCCGCGCGCGCGCCGGCGACCGCAAGTCGCCGATCTGGCGCGGCGGCGGCACGCGTCTTCGGCCCGCAGCCCGCGCGACTGCGGCTACCACATGCCGGCGCAAGGCCCGTCGCGTCGGCACTGCGCTCGGCGCTGCTGGGCAAGCTCGCAGGACGGCGAGGTCGTGATCGCGGACCTCGGCGCTTTCGGCAGCGCCCTCGGCCAAGGCCGCGCGCAAGGTCCTCGCCGACCTGGGCTCGCCGCGGCGCGCCTTGATCGTGATTGCCGAGCGCAACGAGGACCTGTGGAAGTCCTTCCGCAACTTCCCCGGCGTCACGCGTGCGCACGGCCGCCGAGCTCTGCGCGCTACGACGTCGTCGACGTGCGGGCTCGTGATCGCCGCAGGCGGCCGCGCTGCGTGAAGCTCGCCCGAGCGCGTCGGCACGCCGCCGAAGAGGCCACGACCGGGAGACGTGCAATGACCTCGCTCGCAGCTACCTACCAGGTCATCCGCAAGCCCGGTCGTCACCGAGAAGGGGACCGACGACTCAGCACCAGTCGCAACGCCTACCACTTCCGCGTCCCGCGCGACGCCAACAAGGTCGAGATCCGCCAGGCGGTCGAGAAGCTCTTCGAAGTCAAGGTCCTCGCGCGTCAACACCCTGAACGTCAAGGGCAAGTGGCAGCCGCCGCGGCTGCATCGTCGGGCACGACGCCAGAGTTGGAAGAAGGCCATGGTCATGCTCGCACGAGGGCCAGACGATCGACGATCCTCTAGACGACCGAGACGACGATCCATCGCCATGGGCATCAAGACCTACAAACCGACCTCCGCCGGCCGCCGCCACGGCAGCGTGCTCGACTACAGCGAGATCACGCGCGCGCACGCCCGAGAAGAGCGCTGCTCGAGCCGGTGCGCAAGACGCGGCGGCCGCAACAACCACGGCCGCATCACTTCGCGCCACCGCGGCGGCGGCAACAAGCGGATGTACCGCATCATCGACTTCAAGCGCGACAAGGACGGCATCCCGGCCAAGGTCGCAGTCGATCGAGTACGACCCCAACCGCACGCGCGAACATCGCGCTGCTGCACTACGCGGACGGCGAGAAGCGCTACATCATCGCGCCGCTCGGCCTGGAGGTCGGCCAGACGATCGCTGTCGGGGCCGGCCGCCGATCCGCTGCCCGGGCAACTCCCTCCCGCTCGGCCAACATCCCGGTCGGCCTGCAGATCCACAACATCGAGATGCGCATCCGGGCAGCGGCGGGCAGATCGTGCCGCACGGCGGGCTCCTACGCGCAGCTCACGGCGCGCGAGGGCGACTACGCATCGTGATCCGATGCCCTCCGGCGAGATGCGCAAGCATCCACGTCGAGTGCCGCGCGACGATCGGGCGGCTCGGCAACACCGACCACCAGAACGTCAAGCTCGGCAAGGCCGGCCGCAACCGCCACCGCGGCTGGCGGCCGCACGTGCGCGGCACGGCGATGAACCCGGTCGACCACCCGCACGGGCGGCGGCGAAGGCCGCACCAAGGGCGGACGGCATCCCGTGCTCGCGCGACCGGCGTCCTCGCCAAGGGCGGCAAGACGCGCAAGCCGCAAGCAACCCCACCAACAAGCTTCATCCTGCGCCGCCGAAGCCGGCAAGCACGCTAGCGATCGGGACTGCAGCAATGAGCCGCAGCGTCAAAAAGGGTCCGTTCGTCGACGCGAAGCTCGCGAAGAAGGTCGCACGCGTGATCGCCAGCGGCAAGCGCGAGCCCGATCAAGACATGGGCGCGCCGCTCGCACGATCACGCCCGATTTCGTCGGGCCACACGTTCATGGTGCACAACGGCAAGCCAGCACCTGAAGGTCTACGTCACCGAGGACATGGTCGGGCACAAGCTCGGCGAGTTCTCCCCCACGCGCGTCTTCCGCGGCCACACGAACAAGAAGGAAGCTGAGCGCAAGGCGAGCGCATGACCGACGCCAATGCAGTGCACTTCGTCGCCAAGCCACCGCTTCGCGCGCATCACCGCGCGCAAGGCGCGCCTGGTCGCCGACCTGATCCGCGGGCGGACGGTCAACGAGGCGCTCGAGATCCTGCAGTTCTCGCCCCACCGCGCGCGCCGGTCTTCTACCTGAAGGTCGCTCGCAGTCCGCGGTCGCCAACGCGAGCCAGGACGAGAACGTCGACGTGCAACCGGCTGTCGTCGAGCGACTGCGCGCGCGGACGACGGGCCGCTGCTGCAACGACCGCCTGCGCTGGCGCCGGGCCCGCAGGGCCGCGCGATGCCCTTCGCGCAAGAACGCACCAGCCCACCTGACCGTGACCGTCAGGGAGATCCCCGAAGCGCGCAGATCGTTGCGGAAGGGCGGAAACAGCACATGGGACAGAAGATTCATCCCATCCGGCTTCCGCCTCGGCACGATCGAGCCCTGGCGCTCGCGCTGGTACGGCGGCAAGAAGAACTTCGGCCAAGCTGCTCCTCGCAGGACAAGCAGATCCGCAAGCACATCAACAAGGAGTACGGCTCCGCCGGCATCCCGCGCATCGAGATCGAGCGCACGGGCGAGGCGGTGAACATGATCATCTACACCGCGCGCCCGGGCGTGCTGGTCGGCCGCAAGGGCGTGCGCGTCGACCAGCTCAAGACGAGCTGCAGGAGATCACGGGCATGACCTGCCACCTGACGATGCACGAGATCAAGCGGCCCGAGCTCGAGCCGAAGCTCGTCGCCGAGATGGTCGCCGAGCGCTCGAGAAGCGCATGGCCTTCCGCCGCGCGATGAAGAAGGCGATCCAGACGACCATGCAGGCCGGCGCGAAGGGCATCAAGATCGAGCTCAACGGACGCGCTCGGCGGCGCGGAAATGGCGCGCACAGGCCAAGGAGCGCGAAGGCCGCGTGCCGCTGTCGACGCTGCAAGCGCAACGTCGACTACGGCACGGCCGACGGCGCGCACCACCTATGGCGTGATCGGCGTCAAGGTCTGGATCTACAAGGGCGACATCGAGCGCGGCGAGCAAGTCGACTACCGGCGTGACCCAGGCGGCTCCGGCACGCTCGGCAACGTCCCGAGCGCTCCGCGGCGCCGGTCGCCGCGGTCCCCGCCCCGGACGCGGTGGACCGAGCAAGGGAAGACAACTGATGGCCATGATGCCCAAGCGCACCAAGTACCGCAAGGCGCACCGCGGCCGCTTGAAGGGCATCGCCACGCGCTGCCAACACGGTCTCCTTCGGCGACTTCGGCCTGCAGTCGATGGACTGCAGGCTGGATCACCGGCCGGCAGATCGAAGCCGGCCGCGTCGCCGCCAATCGCGCGACGGGCGGCACCGCGAAGCTGTGGATCCGCGTCTTCCCGCACAAGCCGATCTCCGCAAGCCGGCCGAGACGCGCATGGGCAAGGGCAAGGGCGACGTGGAGTTCTGGGCCGCCGAGATCAAGCCCGGGCACGGTGCTGTACGAGATCGGCGGCATCACCGAAGACGCAGGCCAAGCTCGCCTTCAAGCGCGTCGCGCACAAGATGCCCATCAAGGTGCGCATGATCCGCCGGCTGCCGACCACCTGAGTCCAGCCATGAAGATCGAAGAGATTCGAAGCAAGACCAACCCGGAGCTCGCATACGAGCTGGATCGAATGAAGCAAGTGAGCTCTTCGACGCTCCGCTTCAAGGCTGCGACCGAGAGCGCCCAGAGCCCGGCCAGCATCGGCGCACCTCCGGCGCTCGATCGCCCGCATCAAGACCGTTCGTCCACGAGCGCCAGGCGGTGTCCGCGGCCAGGAGCCTCGCTAGCGATGGACATGACGCCCGCAACAAGCGCCAAGCGTCCTGCAGGGCGATCGGTCGTGACCAGCGATCGAGATGGCAAGACCATCACGGTCGAGGTCGAGCGCATGTACAAGCACCCCAAGTACGGCAAGTACGTGCGGCGGCACAAGAAGTACCACGCTCACGACGAGAACCGCGACGCCAGCTCGGTGACATCGTCGAGATCGTCGAGTGCCGGCCCTTGAGCCGGCTCAAGCGCTGGCGCCTCGTGCGCATCGTCGGACGTGGGTCCTTCCCGGTCACCCCGGCAGCTCAACCCGCTGGAGGTGTCGCGTGATCCAGATGCAGACGTATCCTGGACGTGGCCGACAACACCGGCGCCAAGCGCGTGATGTGCATCAAGGTGCTCGGCGGCACGCAGCGCCGCTACGCCGGCCTTGGAGACATCATCGTCGCCTCGGTCAAGAAGGCGATGCCTGGCTCCGAGGTGAAGCCCGGCACGATCGTCAAGGGCGTGATCGTGCGCACGAAGAAGGCCACGCGCCGCTCCGACGGCTCGTACGTGCGCTTCGACCGCAACGCGCTGGTGCTGATCGACGCCGAGGGCAATCCGCGAGGGACGCGCATCTTCGGCGCCGTCGCGCGCGAGCTGCGCGAGCGCAACTTCATGAAGATCATCTCGCTCGCGCAGGAGGTCGTCTGATGCGCTTCCGGAAAGGTGAAACCGTGATCGTGATCGCGGGCAACGACAAGGGGCAAGACGGGCGAGGTGCTCGCCGTGCTGCGAAGGCCGACAGGGTGCTGGTCCAGGGCGTCAACATGCGCTGGAAGCACAAGAAGCCCACCCAGCAGAACCCCAAGGGCGAGCGCATCCAGCTCCGAGCGGCCGATCCACTCGAGCAACGTGATGCCGATCGACTCCGCTACCGGCAAGGGGACGCGCAAGCCGACTCGCCGAGCGCCTCCGAAGAAGGGCCGAGACTGATCATGCCGCGCCTCAAGGAAAAGTACGTGTCCGAGGTCAGGACGATCGCTGAAGGAGCAGTTCGGCATCCAGAACGACCTCGCTCTGCCGCGCCTCCAGAAGATCGTGGTCAACATGGGCGTCAAGGGTGCCGTGGAGAACAAGGGCCGGGTCGAACGGCCGACCCGCGACCTGGCCATGATCACCGGACAGCGGCCCACGGTTCGCAAGGCACGCAAAGCCATCTCGGGCTTCAAGCTGCGCGAGGGCATGCCGATCGGCGTGCGCAGTGACGCTGCGCGGCGAGCCGCATGTGGGAGTTCGCCGACCGGCTGATCTCGGTCGTCCTTCCCCGCATCCGCGACTTCCGCGGGGTGAAGGACAAGCTCGACGGCCGCGGCAACTTCACGCTGGGCCTCTCGGAGCAGACGGTTTTCCCCGAGATCGAGTTCGACAAGATGGAGTTCCAGCAGGGCATGGACATCACCTTCGTCACCACCGCTGGCGACGACGAGCAGAGGTTATGCGCTCCTGAAGGAGCTCGGAATGCCGTTCCGCAGCCGCGAGGACGCTGCATCCGAGGAGCTGATCGATCCATGGCCAAGAAATCGACAAATCATCCAAGCTGTCAGAGGCCGGCCCAAGTTCAGCGCGCGGCAGTACACGCGCTGCAACCTGTGCGGCCGCGCGCGCGCCGTGTATCGCAAGTTCGGCATCTGCCGCATCTGCCTGCGCGAGCGCGCGCACCTCGGCGAGATTCCCGGCATGCGCAAGGCATCCTGGTAGGAGAAGCGGCCCCCTCAGGGACGAGCAAGCACGAGTCACGGACAGGCAAGGAACAGTAGCTCATGATGACCGACCCCATCGCCGACATGCTGACGCGGATCCGCAACGCCAACGCGATCAGCCGGAAGAAGGTGCCGATGCCGGCATCGCGGATGAAGGTCGCGCATCGCCCAGGTCCTGAAGGACGAGGGCTTCATCCGCGGCTACAGCGTCGAGCCCGGGCAAGCCCTCGAGCACGATCACGCTCGAGATGCGCTACGGCCCGGACGGCGAGCACGTGATCCGCGCGATCGAGCGCGTCAGCAAGCCCGGCTGCCGCGTCTACGCCGGGCACGAGGATCTCGCGCCGGTCCTGCGCGGCCTGGGCATCCACGTCCTCTCGACCCCAAGGGCGTGATCTCCGACCGCGCGCGCGCGCAAGGAGAACGTGGGCGGAGAGATCCTGTGCAAAGGTCCTGGTGAGTCCATGTCCCGTATCGGAAAACAACCCATCCGGTCCCCTCGGGAGTGTCCGTCACGCACGGCGAGGACCGCGAGGTCACGGTCAAGGGGCCCAAGGGCGAGCTCGTCGATTGCAGCTGCGTCCCGAGGTCGACGTCGAGGTCGAGGAGATCGCGCGTTCTCGTCAAGCGCAACGAGCACGGCTCCGAGCGCGAAGGCGCGCGCCTTCCACGGCATGACCCGCGCCCTGCTCGCGAACATGGTCGCCGGCGTCACCAAGGGCTTCCAGAAGAAGCTCGAGATCCAGGGCGTCGGCTGGAACGCGCCAGGTGCAGGCCAAGAAGGTCGCGTCCTGAACATCGGCTACTGCCACACCGGTCGACGATCGACGATCCCCGAGGGCATCAAGGTCGAGTGTCCCAAGCCCACCACGATCATCATCAGGGGCGCCGAACAAGCAGGTCGTCGGCCAGATGGCGGCGAACCGTCCGCGCCGTCCGTCCGCCCGAGCCTTACAAGGGCAAGGGCATCCGCTACGAGGGCGAGTACGTCCGCCGCAAGGCCGGCAAGAGCTTCGGGAGCTGATCGATGAAGACCACCACGCTCCTCAAGAATGGCCGCCAGCGCTGCGCAGGCAGCGCCACGTGCGCTCGCGCATCCGGCGCGAATCCGACCTGCCGCGCCTGTCGCGTCTACCGCTCGTGCAAGCACATCTACGCGCAGGTGATCGACGACGTGACCGGGCGCACGCTGGCGCACGCCTCGAGCACGGCTAAGGCGACGCTCGAGCCGACGTTCGCGGGCAAGAACAAGACCGAGCGCGCCGCGGTCGTCGGCGCGGAGATCGCCAAGGCGCGCGAAAGAGGCCGGCGTCGAGCGCGTCGTCTTCGACCGCGGGTTCGCCACAGTTCCACGGACGCGTCAAGGCGCTCGCCGAAGCCGCCCGCGCAGGCGGCCTGAAGTTCTAGTCAACCGGACGAGACCCATCGATGAAGCATCGGATCCAGCTACCTCGATCACGCCGAAGTCGAGGAGCTCCACGAGCTCGAGGAGGTCTCTGATCAAGGTCAATCGCTGCGCCGCGGCCGTGAAGGGCGGGCGGCGCTTCTCGTTCTCCGCGCTGTCCGTGGTCGGCAACCGCTCCGGCGTGGTCGGCTACGGCTTCGGCAAGGCGCGCCAGGTCGCCGGCGCGATCGAGAAGGCGACCAAGGACGCGCGCAAGCACCTGATCGCGCGTGCCGCTGCACGGCATGGCGGCTCGATCCCGCACGAGGTCGACCGGCCGCTACTGCGCCGCGATCGTGCGGCTGGTCCCGGCTGCGCCCGGCACCGGCATCATCGCCGGCACGGCGGTGCGCGCCGTGTGCGAGATGGCGGGCATCAAGAACATCCTCACCAAGTCGTACGGCTCGACCAACCCCGTCAACCTCGTCAAGGCGACCTTGCAGGCGCTCTCGCAGCTGCGCACGCCCGAGCAAGTCGGCTGCCCTGCGCGGGGTCAAGCTCTGACGAGCCCTGACCCGCACCGGACGATCAGGAAGCACGGCCATGGATCTGAAAAGCCGTCTGCCGGAAAGGCGTCAAGCACGAGACGTCCCTGCGCATCGGCCGCGGCATCGGCAGCGGCATCGGCAAGACCTCGGGGCGCGGCCACAAGGGCTGGGGCCAGCGCTCCGGCGCCAGCCGCCGTCCCGGCTACGAAGGCGGCCAGATGCCGATCTACCGGCGCGTGCCGAAGCGCGGGTTCACCAACGCGCGCTTCCGCACGGACTACACCATCGTCAACGTCGATCAGCTCGAGAGCCTTCGACGACGGCGCGACGGTCGACTGGACGCGGTGATCTCGAAGGGCCTGGCGAGCCTCGAGACGCGCCGCTCTTCAAGGTGCTCGGCAACGGCGCGCTCGACCGAAGCGCCTGACCGTGCGCGCCCAGAAGTTCTCGCCAGCGCGCGTCCGAGAAGATCCGCGCCGCCGGCGGCACGGTCGTCGTGCTCGACGAGCAGGGCCGCGGACGAACGGTCGAGGAGCCTGAGATCGTGCAGACGAATCAGTCCTCCAGCTCCTGCAAGATCCCCGAGACGCGGCAGCGGATCTTCCGTGACGCTCGGGCTCCTGCTCGTGCTACCGGATCGGCTTCCAGATCCCGATCCCGGGCCTCAGCCCCGAGTTCCTGACCAGCGATGTCGCAGGCGCGGCACGGTGTTCGGCCTGATCTCGGCGCTTCTCCGGCGGCGCGATCGGCCAGACGACGATCTTCGCGCTGGGCATCATGCCCTACATCTCGGCGTCGATCATCTTCTCGATGCTGGCCAAGGTCTCGCCGCACATCGAGGCGATCGCCAAGGAAGGCGCGCCGGCCAGAAGAAGATCAACCAGTGGACGCGCCTGGCGACCGTGCCCGATCGCGCTCATCCAGGCGCTCTTCATCTACATCGGGGTCTTCGCGCAGAACCCGCCAGATGGTCGAGCGGAGCATGCGCCGGCGGCCATCCGCTCGTGCTCGCGATGGTCGTGAGCGTCTCGCTCGTCGCGGGCGCGATGCTCGTCATGTGGCTCGGCGAGCTGATCACCGAGTACGGCGTCGGCAACGGCTCCTCGCTCGATCATCATGGCCGGCATCATCGCGGAGCATGCCCCTCGGCGTCTGCGAGCGATCCGCGAGCCGAGGACGGACTTCTGCAGACGATCCTGCCTCTGCTCGGCGATCTGGATCGCGATCGTCCTCGTGGTCGTCTACATCCACAAGGGCGCGCGCCGCATCCCGATCCAGTACGCGCGCCTGACCCGCGGCCGGCGCGTCTACGGCGGCCAGCGGCACTTCCTGCCGCTCAAGGTCAACATGGCCGGCGTCATGCCGATCATCTTCGCCTCGGTGATTTTCGTGATCCCCGGCGTGGTGTTCGACTGGTTCGGGCTCGAGCACGCTCAAGACGATCTTCCAGGATCAGACGGCTTCGTGTACGTCACGCTGTACGTGGACGCTGATCTTCTTCTTCTGCTTCTTCTGGAACCGGCTGATGTTCCGGCCGGAGGAGATCGCGAACAACCTGCGCGAGCACGGCTCCTTCATCCCCGGCATCCGTCCGGGCCAGAAGACGGCCGAGTATCTCTCGAAGGCATCCTCACGCGCATCACCCTCGCGGGAGCGGCGTTCCTGGCCGTCATCGCGGTGCTGCCCGTCCTTCGTCACCGAGCGAGTCCGGGCTCTGACGGACAACATGCGCGTACTTCCTCGGCGGCACCTCGGTGCTGATCGTGGTCGGCGTTGCGCTGGACCTCGTGGACAGGCTCAACGCGCAGCTCGTCATGCGCAACTACGAGGGCTTCATGAAGCGGCAAGGGCGGGCCGCCGGCTGGACCAACGCCGGAGGGCGGAGCTGAAGTGCCATCGCGGGTCGTCATCCTGCTCGGCGCGCCTGGCGCAGGCAAGGGCACCCAGGCCGTGCGCCTGGCGAAGGAGCTCGCGCTGCCGCACGTCTCGACCGGCGATCTCTTCCGGGAGAACCTCGCGCGCGGCACGAGCCTCGGACGTCGCAGGCCAAGGAATACATGGAATCCGGCCAGCTCGTGCCCGACAGCTCGTGCTCGAGATGCTCCTCGAGCGCGTGGCCGCGCCCGATTGCGAGCGACGGCTACCTCCTCGACGGCTTCCCGCGCACGATCGTGCAGGCCGAGGCCCTCGAGCAGCGCCTGCCTCGCGACTGGAAGGTGCGCGTGATCGACATCGACGTCCCCGACGAAGAGCTCGTCGTGCGCCTCGCCGGCGCCTGGTCTGCACAGCGTGCGGGCGACATCTACCACGACGCGCTTCGCGCCGCCGCGGAAGGCCGGCGTCTGCGATGCCTGCGGCGCGGCGCTGTACCAGCGCAAGGACGACGCGTCCGAGGTGGTGCCAAGCGCCTGCGAGGTCTACCGCGACGCAGACCACGCCCCTGGTGGAGTACTACCGCTGCGAGGGACCTGCTCACGCCGCGTCGACGGCGAGCGGGCGCCCGGACCGGGTGTTCCAGGACGTGATGCTCGTGCCATCGGGAGCTGGCGACATGATGGCGAAGGAAGAACCGATCACCGTCGAGGCCATCGTGACCGAGGCTCTGCCCAACGCGCGGTTCCGTGCCACGCCTGGAGGGCGGCCACGAGATCCTCGCGCACGTCAGCGGCAAGATGCGCATGCACTACATCCGCATCCTGCCCGGGCGACAAGATCACCGTCGAGATGTCGCCCTACGACCTGTCCAAGGGCCGCATCATCTGCCGCGGCGAGAGGCGGCGGAAGGAGCCGATTAGGATCGCAATGAAGGTACGTACCAGCGTCCGCCGCATGTGCTGCGAGCTGCAAGATCGTCCGCCGCCGCGGCGTCGTGCGCGTGATCTGCAAGCCGACCCCCGCCACAAGCAGCGCCAGGGCCGATAGGCAAACGGAGTAAGACGAGCATGCCCCGTGTCATCGGTGTCGACATCCCCAGCAACAAGCGCCTCGAGATCGCGCTGACCTACATCTACGGCGTCGGTCGCGCGACCGCCGAGAAGGTCTGCGACGAGCTCGGGCCTCGAACCGGCATGCGGGCCCGCGACCTGACCGAGGAGCAGCTCGACGACCCTCGCCAACCACATCCAGAAGAAGTACATGGTCGAGGGCCAGCTGCGGCGCGCAGGTCGCCTGCAGCATCAGCCGCCTGCGCGACATCGGCTGCTACCGCGGCCTGCGCCACCGCCGCGGCCTGCCCGTGCGCGGCCAGCGCACGCGGACCAACGCGCGCACGCGCAAGGGCCGCAAGAAGACCGTCGCCGGGAAGAAGTCCGTGAAGGGGATGAAGTAAGCCATGGCCAAAGACCGTCAAGAAGAAGATCAAGAAGAACGTCGCGCGTGGCGTCGCGCACGTGAAGGCGACCTTCAACAACACGCACATCACCATCACCACGCCGAACGGCGAGACGATCTCGTGGGGCTCGGCCGGGAGCGTCGGCTTCAAGGGCACCCGCAAGAGCACGCCCTTCGCCGCGCAGCGCGCCGCCGAGCAGGCCGCCACGCGGCCATGCGCCAGGGCGTGCGCGAGGTCGAGGTGCGGGTCAAGGGCGCCGGATCGGGCCGCGAGTCGGCCGTCCGCGCGCTCGCGAACTGCGGGCCTCAAGGTGCTCTCGATCGAGGACGTGACGCCGCTGCCCGCACAACGGTTGCCGCGCCCGCAAGCGCCGGCGCGTCTGAGCACAGGAACCAGAACACCATGGCACGCTATACGGGACAACAAGTGCAAGCTCTGCCGCCGGGAGGGCATGAAGCTCTTCCTGAAGGGGCAGCGCTGCTTCACCGACAAGTGCGCGATCTCGCGCCGCGACTATCCGCCGGGCGTGCACGCCCAGCGGCGCGCGCAAGGTGACCGAGTACGGCGTCCGCACTGCGCGAGAAGCAGAAGCTGAAGCGCATCTACGGCGTGTCGAGCGCCAGTTCAAGCTGTACTTCCACGAGGCCGAGCGGCAGAAGGGCAACACGGGCGAGAACCTGCTCGATGCTGCTCGAGCGCCGGCTCGACAACGTCGGTGCTCGCGAGCGGCTTCGCGCTCTCGCGCAACCACGCGCGCCAGCTCATCAACCACGGCCACTTCCGCGTCAACGGGCGGCGGGTGGACGTCGCTTCCTACAAGGTGCGCCCCGGCGACAGGTCACCGCTCCGACCGAGGAGAGGGTCGCGCAAGATCGTCTCCGAGGCCGTCGAGGTGAACAAGTCCCAGCCGGTGCCCGGCTGGCTCGAGGTCTCCGGCGACGCCCTGACCGCCGAGGTCGTCGGCATCCCGCGCCAAGCGCCGACGTGCCGCACCCGATCCAGGAGCAGCTGATCATCGAGCTCTGCTCGAAGTAGCGATGCCCCGAGCTCCGTTCGGAGTGATCAAGCGAGAGGACTGCAGATGAGAATTCGCTGGCGCAATTTCGAGCTGCCCACCAAGGTGCAGCCCGGACCGGGAAAGCCTGACGCCCCAGTACGGCCGCTTCATGGTCGAGCCCTTCGAGCGGGGCTTCGGCCACACGATCGGCAACGGCCTGCGTCGCGTGCTGCTCTCCTCGATCGAGGGCACCGCGGTGACCGCTGTCCGCATCGAGGGGGCGGAGCACGAGTTCGACTCGCTCGAGGGCGTCTACGAGGACGTCACCGACATCATCCTGAACATCAAGCGCCTGCGCATCCGCTACGACGGCCACCAACAAGATCGTCTGCCGCATCGCCAAGAAGACGGCAAGGGACCGGTCACCGGGCGCGGACGTGCAGTGCGAGGGTGACGCGAAGATCGTGAACACCGACCTGCAGCATCTGCACGCTCACGATGGACCGCGAGCTCCACGATGGAGCTCGAGGTCAATCGAAGGGCCGCGGCTACATCCCGCCGACGAGAACCGGTCCACCGAGTCGGCCCAGCTCGGGACGATCCCGGTCGACTCGATCTACTCGCCCGTGCACCGCGTGCGCTACTCGGTCGAGGCGACGCGCGTCGGCAAGTTCACCAACTACGACCGCCTCGTGCTCGAGATCTGGACCGACGGCACGGTCACTCCGGAGCTGGCGCTGGTCGAAGCCGCCAAGATCTACCGCAAGCACCTGAACCCCTTCGTGCTCTCACCAGGCGAGCCGCGACGACTCCGGTGACCGTCGAGACGCCTGCCGCTCGGAGTACAACCGAAGAACCGGCAAGACACGCGAGCTCAACGACCTGCTCGACAAGCCGATCTCCGAGCTGGAGCTCTCGGTGCGGGCACGCAACTGCCTCGACGGCGCGAACATCCAGACGATGCGGGACCTCGTGACGCATGTCCGAGCCCGAGGTGATGAACCTGAAGAACCTCGGCAAGACGAGCCTGACCGAGATCAAGACTCAGCTCGCCGAGCGCGGCCTCTGCCTCGGCATGCGGATCATCTGACGCTCATCGAACTCTGACTGTCCACCCCTCCCCGAGCCAGCCCCCGAATGCCATGCGACACCGCGTAGCCGGCAACAAGCTCGGCCGCACCACCAGCCATCGCGCCGCGATGACGCGGAACATGGCGAACTCGCTGATCGAGCACGAGCGGATCGTCACGACCCTGCCCAAGGCGAAGGAGGTCAAGCCGTTCGTCGAGAAGCTCGTCACGCTCTCGAAGGAAGTCGTCGCACGCATCACCGCCGCCGAGCCTTCGCGCCGCTGCGCAGCAAGGACTCGCGTCGAGAAGCTCTTCGACATCCTCGGCCCGCGCTTCCAGGCGCGACCGGGCGGCTATTGCCGCATCGTCAAGCTCGCCAAGACGCGCCTCGGCGACAACGGCGCAGCGTGCGATCCTCGAGTTCGTCGAGCGCACGCCCAAGGAAGAGCCGCGAGGCCGCCGACGGAATAGAGGGCTACGCTTCCGCGCCGCGGCGCCGAACTTCACGAGCCGCGCGAGCTCGCGCGTCCGGCCGAGCAGACCGACTCGAGCTCTGCGGCCAGCTCCGTCGCTGATCGCAACGCGACAGCTCTCTCCCGCGCGCACGCGGCGGCGTCCGCCGTCGTCGCCTTTCACCTGCGATGAGCACGGGTCGCGGACCTCGGTGTCGCTGCACGACCGCCCGCAGCCCGCGGCAGGAGGTCGCGGTCCTCGGGGCAGAGGTCGATCAGAGCGCCCGGCGAAGCGGCCAGCGCGTCCGGCGAGGAGAAGCACCTCCTCGAGCAGATCAGGGCCGGGCTCGTCGTTCGCGCTCTCTTCGAGCTTGCCGCGGCAGAGGAGCAGCCGCCGTCCTCGACGCTTGGCGCGGCACTCCTCGTAGGTGCGCGGGAAGCACCGTGACCTCCACGTCTCCGAGAGGTCCTCGAGCCGGAAGCGCGCCATCTTCTTGCCGACCATCGGCCGGTCTTGACCAGCGTCTCGCGCTTCGAGAGCACCAGTCCCGCGAGCGTGACCTCGCTGACCGCCCGGCAGCTCCCGCAGCTCGCGCGGTGCTGGTCGAGAGCAGCGAGAACAGGCCTGCGCGCTCCTGCAGCGGGTGCCCGGTGAGGTAGAAGCCGAGCACCTCGTACTCGAGCCGCCAGCGTCTCGGCGCGCGCGAGGCCTGCTCGGATCGATCCCGTGCGTGTGGCGCGCTCGTCGCGCGACTCGCCGGACCATCGCCGAACGCGCCGAAGAACGTCCCCTGTCCGGCCTTGCGGTCGTCCGGCCGCGCGCGTCCCGTCGGCCATGCGCGGCATCGAGTGCAGCGAGCACGGCGCCGCGGTCTGTGCCGCTCGCAGTCGAAGCTGCCCGCCTTGATCAGCGCCTCCCAGGTGACGCTTGGCCGACCCCGCGGGATCGAGCCGCCGCGCTCAGCGCATGCAGCGTCGGGCTGCGCGCGCGCTCGCGCAGCCGCTCGCGCGCCGCGATCAAGCGCCTCGATCGCCTTGCTGTCCGGTGCCCTTGATCGCGCCGAAGCCGAAGCGGATCCCGTCCGTCCTCGGGCTCGAACTCCCACTGCCGAGCGCTCGACGTCGGGGACGAGCGATCGCGGATCCCCGAGCGCGCGCGCGTCGTCGAGGAAGTCCTTGATCTTGTCCGAGTCTGCCCATCTCGCACGACATGTTCGCGGCGAGGAACTCGATGCGGTGGTTGCGCCTTGAGGAAGGCGGTCTGGTAGGTGATCAGCGCGTAGGCGGTCGAGTGCGACTTGTTGAAGCCGTAGCCGCCGAACTTGACCATGTTCTCCCAGATCTCGCGTGCGACGTTCGTCGGCGCAGCCGTTCGCGACCGCGCCCGCGACGAACTGCGCCGAGAACGTCTCCATGATCTCGGGCTTCTTCTTGCCCATCGCCTTGCGCAGGTTGTCGGCTTCGTTCAGCGAGAAGCCGCCGAGCGCGTTCGAGATCGCATCACCTGCTCCTGGTAGACGATGCAGCCGTAGGTGTCGCGCAGGATCGGCTCGAGCGAGGCGTGCGCGTACTCGATCGCTTCGCGCGCCGTGCTTGCGGCGCGACGAACATGTCGACCATGCCCGACTCGAGCGGGCCGGGGCGGTACAGCGCGAGGCACGGCGATGAGGTCCTCGAAGCAGTCCGGCTTGAGGCGCGCGAGGAGCTTGCGCATCCCCTCGGACTCGAGCTGGAACACGCCCGAGCGTGTCGCCCGCGGTCAGCAGCGCGTAGGTCGCGCGGGTCGTCGAGCGGCAGAGCGTCGAGGTCGGGCGCCTCGGCCCCGCGCGCGTCAGCGAAGTTGACCAGCGTCTTCTCGAGGATCGTCAGCGTCCGCAGCCCCAGGTAGTCCATCTTGAGCAGGCCGAGGTCCTCGAGCTGCGTCGCCGGCCACTGCGTGATGACGTCGTCGCCGTTCGTGCACAGCGGCACGTACTCGTACGATCGGGCCGTCGGCGATCACCACGCCCGCCGCGTGCGTCGAGATGTGGCGCGCCAGGCCCTCGAGCGGGATCGAGAGCGTCGAAGAGCTCGCTGGTAGCGTCGGGCCTGGCGCGCGCGATCTCGGCCAGCTCGGGTCGTCCTCGACGCGCCTCGGCGAGGCGGCGCGCTCGGGCCCGGCAGGGATCTTCTTGGCGAGCGGTCGATCTCGTTGAGCGGCAGGTCGAGCACGCGCCCGACGTCGCGGCACGACGCGTGCGGAGCCATGCGTCGCCGAAGGTCACGATCTGCGCTGACGTTCTCCGCGCCGTAGCGCGTCGCGCGTGTACTCGATCACGCGCTCGCGCCCCTCCTTGCAGAAGTCGATGTCGATGTCGGGCATCGAGATGCGCGCGCTGTTCAGGAAGCGCTCGAACAGCAGGTCGTAGCGCAGCGGGTCGACGCCGGGTGATGTCGAGCACGTAGGCGACGATCGAGCCGGCCGCCGAGCCGCGCCCGGGCCGACCGGGATGCCGTGCTCGCGCGCCCAGCGGATCAGGTCCCACACGATCAGGAAGTAGGAGACGAAGCCCAGCTCGCGGATGACGCGCTTCTCGTACTCGAGGCGCTCGCGCGCGGCCGCGTCGTGTCCGGGCCGTAGCGCACGCAGCAAGCCCTCCTCGCAGCAGCCGATCGAAGAGGACATCGGCGTGCCGCCCGCGTCGGGCGCTGAAGACGCGGCAGGTGGTAGTCCCGAAGTCGATGTCGAAAGTCGACCTGCTCGGCGACGTCGATCGTGGCGCGTCGACGGCTGTGCGGCAGGTCGCGGAACATCGTGCGCCATCTCCTCGCGCGTGCGTGAAGAAGAGCGTGTCGGTCTCGAAGCGGAAGCGCTTCTCGTCCGCGCGCTTCGCGCCCGTGTTGATGCACAGGAGCACGTCCTGCGCTGCGCAGTCCTCCCGGCGCAGGTAGTGGATGTCGTTCGTCGCGACGAGCGGCATGCCGGTGCGCTGCGTGCGATGCCGCACCAGCGCCTCGTTGACGCTTGTTCTGCATCTCGATGCCGTTGCGCTGCAGCTCGAGCCAGAAGTGCTCCGGCCCGAAGAGGTCGCGCAGCGTCGAGCCGCGGCACGCCTCCGCCTCGCTGCTCCTTGCCGCGCAGGCAGAGCTGCGTTGATCTCGCCCGCCAGACAACCCGAGAGGCACGATGATCCCGCCGGCGTGCGCGCGAGCAGTCTCGCTTGTCGATGCGCGGGCGGAAGTGGTAGCCCTCGAGGTAGGCCGCCGACGCGAGCTTGATGCAGGTTCTTGTAGCCGGCCTCGGTCGCGCGCGAGCAGCGTCAGGTGGTTGTAGCCGTTGCCCTTCGTCTTGTTGTGCGGCTCGCGCGTGCGACTGCGCGCGCGACGTAGACCTCGCAACCGATCGAGCGGCTTGCACGCCGGCCTCGCACGCCTTCTGGTACAGCTCGACCGCGCCGAACATGTTGCCGTGGTCGGTCAGGGCGAGCGCGCGCTGTCCGTCCGACTTGCAGGCGGCGACCAGGTCCGAGATCCGGTTGGCGCCGTCGAGCAGGCTGTACTCGGAGTGGACGTGGAGGTGGACGAAATCCGGCTTGACCATGGCTCGATGCGGTGCGGCAGAGACCCGGCGACGAAGGCAGCTCAGCCTCGCAGGATGAGCGAGAGCAGGGCCTTCTGCGTGTGCAGGCGGTTCTCGGCCTGCTCGATACATCAGGCTGCGCGGTCCGTCGAGCACCTCGTCGGTGACCTCGAGGTTACGCCGGACCGGCATGGCGTGCATCAGGTGCGCGTCTGGCACCGAGCGCCATCAGCGCTCGTCGATCGTCCAGCCGCTCGTGCGCGCGAGCACGGCTCGCGGCGAGCGTGGGGTTGCCGTAGACCTCGAGCGACTGCCACGAGCGAGCGTACACGACGTGCGCGCCCGCGACGGCCTCCTCCAGCGCGAGCCGCGCTCGAGAGCGCCGCGCCGCGCAGCGCCGCGATCTGCGCGCGCGCTGACGAGCACGCCTTCGTCGAGCTCGTAGCCCGGTCGGGTGCGCGAGGCGCACGTTCATGCCCGGCGCGCAAGCGCCGCGTGCAGGAGCGAGTGGATCACCGCCGGTGATCGCCGGCGTCGGAGACTGCGTCCACGCGATCGCCAGCTGCTTGCCGCGCAGCGTCGCCGAGCGATTCGCGCAACGTGAGGAGATCGGCGAGACGCTTGCAGCGGATGCCACAGGGCGCTCTCCATGTTGATCACGGGAACGCCCGCGCAGGCCGCCCACGTGCGGATGCTCTCGTCGCTTGCCGATCGACCGCCCACGAGCGTCCCTCGAGCGCCGGCCGGATGGCGAGCGCGTGCACGTACCGCGAGAGGACCGCGGCCGCGTCCTTGATGTGCTCGGGCGCCGCGCCCGTCCATCACCGTGCCCTCGCGCGACTCCAGCTCCCAGAAGTCCGAGCGTCGCGTTCAGGTTGACCGTCTGTCCGCCGAGCTGATGCATCGCGGCCTCGAGCGAGGTGCGCGTGCGCAGCGAAGGGCGGAAGAACAGCAGACCGACGCTCCGCCCGACCAGCTCGGCGCGCGAGCAGGCCGCGCTTGATCCGCGCGGACAGGTCGAGGATGTCGTCGACCTCGCGATCGACCAGCTCCTGGAGGTGGATCAAGTGTCGAGATCGTCGCTGCTCTCGGACATGCCGCCTAGACTACCCCTCGGTGGTCGGGATTCCACGGCCGCGGCTGGCGTGCCGAGGCGCGGCGGGGGGGCCTCGCGATCCTTGACAGGCCCGCGGGCCAGGGCTACAACCTTGCGCTCGCGCACCCGTAGCTCAACTGGATAGAGCATCTGACTACGGATCAGAAGGTTACAGGTTCGAGCCCTGTCGGGTGTACCAGAACACGGCTGCTCGAAGCTGGGTCCCGTCGGGGCGCGGCCGATGGGAGTGGCCGACATGCGTCCGGTCGACGCGAACGGGGAGACGGATCGCGCGCGCTGCGCACCGCCATGCTCCACGAACCGGAATCTGAGAACACGATCGTGATGGAGTCGACGCCGAACGATCCCCGCGACCTGCATTTCATGGCGCTGGCCCTGGAGGAGGCGCGCCGAGCTGCCGCGGAGGACGAAGTTCCGATGGGGGCGGTGGTGGTACTGGAAGGAGCCGTCCTCGCGACAGCTCACAACCACATCAACGCCTGGAGCGACCCGACTGCCCACGCCGAGCTCGTCGCCATTTCAGCGGCCGCGCGTGCCAGCGGATACGCCCGACTGCTCGGCGCGACCATCTACTCGACCGTCGAGCCCTGCTTCATGTGTGCGGGGGCGCTCGTCCAGGCGCGCGTCGCTCGCGCCGTGTGGGGCGTGCGCGACCCGAAGTTCGGCGGCTGCGTCTCGCTCGGGCGGGTGCTCGACGACCCGCGCCTCAACCATCGAGTCGAGCCTACGTCGAGGGAGTGTGCGCCGAGGAGGCGCGCGAGCTCCTCCAATCGTTCTTTCGAAGCAAACGCGGCGCGGCGCGGGGCTCCTAGCCCTGCCTGCGCTCGCGAGACCGGAGAGGTGCCAGAGCGGCTGATCGGGCTGGTTTCGAAAACCAGTGTGTACTTCGGTGCACCGGGGGTTCAAATCCCTCCCTCTCCGCCACGTCCAGCCGGCGCCATGTGCCGGTGCAGTACCCACGGAGAGGTGTCCGAGCGGCTGAAGGAGCACGCTTGGAAAGCGTGTGTGTCGGCAACGGCACCGAGGGTTCGAATCCCTCCCTCTCCGCCATCTTCGCAACAGGTGAACGCCGACGGGTGAACGCAAGGAGCGCGCGGTCGTGGGTCCGGTCCCTCGTGGTGGGTCCGGTCCGAACCGGGTCAGGCCGGGAACGGAGCAGCCCTAAGGAATGGGATCCAGGTGCGGGGTGCCCGGACCCACTACCGCGCGCTCCGCTGCGGCGTCCCTCGGAAGCGGCGAGTACGATCGATCGAGCAATGAGCTACCTCGTCCTGGCACGCAAGTACCGCCCGCGCACCTTCGAGGAGGTCGTCGGGCAGGAGGTCGTGACAGCGACGCTCATGGGGGCGATCCAGGAAGGCCGCATCGGCCACGCCTACCTCTTCTCGGGCCCCCGCGGCACCGGCAAGACGACCTGTGCGCGGATCTTCGCCAAGGCTCTGGAGTGCGAGAGCGGCCCCACGCCGCACCCCTGCGGGACCTGCGAGCGCTGCCGCGCCGTCGAGGCCGGGACCGAGATCGACCTGATCGAGGTCGACGCGGCCTCCAATACAGGTGTCGACAGCGTGCGCGATCTGCGCGACCAGGCGATCTACGTGCCGCTGCGAGCGCGCTTCAAGATCTACCTGATCGACGAAGTGCACATGCTTTCCAAGGCGGCGTTCAATGCGCTCCTGAAGACGCTCGAGGAGCCGCCCCCGCACGTCAAGTTCCTCTTCGCGACGACCGAGCCGCACAAGGTGCTCGACACGATCCTCTCGCGCTGCCAGATCCTGCGCCTCACTCCCCTCGACGACGCACTCATCGCGCGCCGCTTGACGGAGGTCTTCCAGCACGAAGGCATCCAGCCCGAGGTCGGCGTCGCGGAGGAGCTCGCGCGGCGCGCGCGCGGCGGAATGCGCGACGCACTCTCGCTCGCCGATCAGCTGCTCTCGCTGGTCGGCACGAAGCCCGCCCTCGCCGACCTCGACCGGATGGCGAGCGAGGGATCGGAATCCACCCTGCAAGCCATCGTCGAGGCCCTTCTTGCGAACGACAAGCCGGCCTTGCTGGCGGCCCTGCCCGTATCCGAGGGAACCGAGGCCGAGCTCGTGGCAGCCCTCCTCGACCATCTGCGCTCCACTCTCGTGGCCGGCTTGTGCGGCGGCGAGACCGCGGTGCTTTCGCGCAGCGCCGCCGAGCGCGCCGCGCTCACCGCGCTCGCCAAGCGCGTTGGCGCGCTGCGCCTGGAGACCTGGCTCGCCGAGCTCCTGCACATGCGCGAACGCATGCGTCTCCTGCCCGAGCATGCTCGCATCTTGCTCGAGGTCACGCTCCTCGATCTCTGCTCGAGCGAGGCGAACCTTCCACTGGCCGAGATCACCGAGCGGCTCACGGCGCTCGAGGCGCGCCTTACCTCTGGCCCGCCTGGACCGTCCGTGCCTCTGCCGGCGCGCGCCGCCGAGAGCCCGCCCGCCGCCGAGCGTTCGCGCCCGGCCCCGGCGCCTCCCGAGGCCCGGCCCCCCGAGGCTGCCGGCGCGCGGGCTCGCCCCGCCAGCCAGGCCGAGAGCTGGAAAGCCGTTCTCGCCGAGATCGGCGGCCGCGCGGCCTCCCTCGCGGCCGTCCTCGCCCACCGCGGCTCCCTGCGCGAGCTCGGCGGCGGCCGCGCCGTGATTCGCCTCGCCGATCTCCCTGAGGAGGAGCGCACCCTGATCCACGATCCCCGCAATCTGGCGCTGTGCTCGAAAGCCTTCGCCACCGTCTGCGGCGAGCCGGTCGAGGTCGAGCTCTCCGACACCGCACGATCCCGGCCCACCAAGGAAGATCTGTTCACGCGCGAGGTGGCTGAGCTCTTCGACGGACGCATCGAAGAATGAGGCCGCGAGCGTTTCTCCGGCCACCCGCGACCTTCGCGTATCCTAGGACCAAGGGCTCGGCATGACTGGAACCTTCGGCGAGATGGGGAACCTGCTCAAGCAGGCCCAGAAGATGCAACGCGCGATCGAGGAGGCCGAGGATGAGCTCAAGCGCACAACCGTGTTCGGCACGTTCGGTGGGGGCGCGGTGCGGATCGAGCTCACCGGCGACTGGCGCGTCGAGAAGGTCGAGATCGCGGACGACGCGCTGCGTGGCAAGGATCGCGCGCTCCTGGAGGAGGCCGTGCGAGGCGCCTTGCGTGACGGCCTCGGCAAGGTCGCCAAGCTGCGCGAGGAGCGCCGCCGCTTGATCACCGGTGGCCTCGATCTTCCCGGGTTCCTCTGATCGCGAGAGTGCCGGGTCCGTACCCATGCCCTATCCGCCGCCGATCGAAGCCCTGATCGAGGCGTTCCAGCGTTTTCCCGGCATCGGGCGGCGCAGCGCGGAGCGCCTCGCTTTCCACGTCTTGCGTGACCCGCAATCCGCCGAGCTCGCGACCGCGATCGAGCGCGCGCTCCTCGAGGCCAAGCGCTGCTCGGTGTGCTTCAACGTCGCCGACGAGGACCCGTGCGCGATCTGCGCCGACTCCGCGCGCGACCCCGCCATCGTCTGTGTGGTCGAGGAGCCGCGCCACGTGGAAGCGCTCGAACGCGCGGGCGCATTTCGCGGCCGCTATCACGTGCTCATGGGCGCGCTCAATCCCGCCGACGGAACCGAATCACGCCACTTGACGATGCGCGGCCTGGAGAAGCGCGTGCGCGCGGGCGGCCTGCGCGAGCTGATCCTGGCGACCGATCCCGACGCCGAGGGCGAAGCGACCGCGATGCTCGTCCTCGAGATGGTCGAGACCGCCGGCGCGGCGGGTCTGGTGGTGACGCGCCTCGCGCGCGGCCTGCCGTCGGGCAGCTCGATCGAGTACCTGCACAAGGGCGTCCTCGAAGACGCGCTGGAAGGCCGCCGCCCTGTCCGCTCCCGCAAGGAGGCCGATGGTGAAGCCCCCGGAGCACCCCCGCGGCGGGCTCCTCAACCCCGCGGGGATCGCGACCGATAGGGCCCGCGGGCGGCGGAGCTCTCCGCCCCCCCTGCGATGGACCCTTCGTCTCCGCGACTCACGCACCAGATCCGTGGCGAGCAGCACATGCTGCTCCTGCCGCAGCTCTTGCAGTCGATCGAGCTCCTGCAGATGCCCTCGCTCGAGCTCGAGGCCTTCCTGCGCGAGGCAGCCGAGGAGAACGAAGCGTTGCTCCTCGAGGATCGCCGGGACGCTTCCGATTGGTCGCGGCCGGGTTCCTGGGAGGACACCGGCGCCCACGACGAGCTGCTACAGAATCAGCCCGCCCGACCGCGCAGCGCCACCGAGCTCGTGCTCGAGCAGCTCGCCGGCGCGGAGATCGAGCCCGAGCTCGTCGGGTGGGTGCGCCACCTCATCGGCAACCTGGATGCATCGGGCTACCTCTCGACGAGCAACGAGGAGCTCCTGGCGAGCGCCCTCGAGAGCGGCTTGTCGGGAGACGCCGGAACGCTCGGCCGCTCGATCGCGGCCCTGCAAGCGCTCGAGCCGCGCGGCATCGGCGCGAGCAATGCGATCGAGGCGCTGCTCCTGCAGCTCGATCCCGCCGACCCCGATTACTTTTCCCTGTGCCGGCTCCTCGAGGAGTTCCTCGGCGAGCTCGCGCGCAACAAGCTGCCGCGCGTCGCGCGCGCGATGGACCTCTCGCTGGAAGAGCTCGCGCGCCTGATCGAGATCTTGCGCGGACTGGAGCCTCGTCCGCTGGCCGAGCTGGCTGCCGACCGAGCGCCGCCGATCGAGCCCGACGTCGTCGTCGAATGGGTCGAGGACGCCTGGGAGGTACGCCTGGCGCGCTCGCGCCTCGCCGCCGTCCGCGTCGATCCCACCATTCGCGCGCAAGCCGCCGACCGCAGCCAGCCGCGCGAGGTGCGCCGCTGGCTGCGCGGTCGCATCGGCCAGGCACGCTGGATCGTGCGCGCCGTCGAGCAGCGCCAGTCGACCCTCCTGCGCGTCGCCGCCGCCGTCTTCGCGCGCCAGGCCCCGTTCCTCGAGCACGGGCCCGGCCACTTGACGCCCCTGCGCATGGGCGAGATCGCATCCGTGCTCGCGATCCACGTGAGCACCGTCAGCCGGGCCACCGGCGGCAAGCACGTGCAGACATCGTGGGGGATCCTCCCCTTGCGCGCATTCTTCCCCCTCGGGGCCGGCCCCGAGGATTCGCTCGCCCGCGACGACGTTCGCGAGCGCGTGCGCACCCTGATCACGGCCGAGGATCCGCTGTCTCCCAAGAGCGACGACGAGCTGTGCACCGAGCTCGCGAGTGAAGGCCTCGACCTGGCCCGCCGAACCGTCGCGAAGTATCGCCTGGAGCTCGGCATCCAGAGCTCCTACCGCCGCCGGCGCTACGAGTGATCCGTCGAGCCGGGATGGCACCGGGCTATCCTGGGCTGCATGCGAACGGTACGCACCGAGCTCGCCTACGACGGCTCGAAGTTTCACGGCTGGCAGCGCCAGGACGGCTTCCCCTCCGTGCAGGCCGCGGTCGAAGACGCGCTGCAGGGACTACTGGGTGAAGTGGTCTGCGTGAACGGGGCCGGGCGCACCGATACGGGCGTGCACGCTCTGCGCCAGGTCGCACACTTCCACGTCCAGACGCGGCTGGAGGACGGCCCGCTGCGACATGCGATCAATGCACATCTCGACGGCTCGGTCGTGGTGAGCCGGCTGGAGAGCTGCCGCGATGATTTCCATGCGCGCTTCGATTCGCGAGGAAAGCGCTACGTCTACCTGGTGCGCACGGAGCGCTTCCGGCCGCCGCACGGACAGGAGTACGCGCACTGGGTGAGCCAGCCCCTCGACCTCGGGGCCATGCGTCTGGGAGCGCGGGCTTTCCTGGGACGCCACGACTTCCGCGCGTTCGGGAACACGGGCTCCGCGCGCAAGACCACGGTGCGCTCGATCGAGCACTCGCGGATCGTCGCGCGACGAGGCTGGTTCGCCTACGTCGTGCAGGGGAACGGCTTCCTCTACAACATGGTGCGGACGATGGTGGGGACGCTTCTGGACGTCGGGCGCGGCAAGCTCGCGCCCGGCGCGATCGACCGGGCGCTCGCGAGCGGACTGCGCGACGACGCGGGGCCCACGGCGCCGGCTCATGGCTTGTACCTGGCGCGCGTCCTGTACTCCGAGCCGATCTTCCTCGGCCGCGATCGTGGGCCGCGAGGTGTGCCGGGGCTCTACCAGTATTGAAGGCGCTCGTCACGGCGACCGCCGCAGGCTTCGAGCGGAAAAGTCCCCGCGCGCTCATGTCTCGCAACCAGGGCACCCGAAGGGGCAGGTGGGCCTCACGCTTTCCAGGGAGTCCATCCCCAGGAATGACGAGGGCGAGTAGGATCGAGGCAGGGGATTGCCTTGACCTGGGCCGCTTCGAGTCCCAAGGTAAATCCTGGAGACGATGGCTTACCCGATCGGGTGCACGGGATCCTCGGAAACCGAGGGTCGACGATGGGGAGAGCTCCTTTCCATGGGAGGCCGTTCGTCTCGGTTGCCTGCGCGGATCGAGCGCGAGCGATGGCCCGCCATCGCGCGTTCGGCGAGCAGGCGTTCGTCCACCTCGGCCCGCTCGGCTATAGAGGCTATAGAGCAGGTCCGAGGGCTCTGCCCCGCGAGGGGCGCTACGTCGGACCGATTGGCTGTCACCCACTGGAGGACTGCATGAAGACCGAAGTTTCGATCCTGCATCACGATTACCCCGCCCGGGTCCGTGAGACCGTGGAAGAGAAGCTGCAACACCTGGTCAAGTTCTACGACCGCGTGGTGTCGATGCGGGCCCTCCTCGAGCGACAAGGCGAGGTCCACAGGGTGGAGCTCGTGGGCAACGTCGGACGCGGCATGGTCCTGGTCGCCGAAGGCCGAGGGGAGTCCTTCTCGAGCGCGCTCGACCTGGCAGTGGATCGAATGGTCCGGCATCTGAAGCGTCATCACGACAAGCTGACGCGCGAGCGTCACCGCGCGCCGCGGAACGGCCGCTGATCGAAACACCCGGCGGAAGCCCGAGTCGAGGCGGGACTCTCGCGCTCCAGGGCGCGAGAGAGCCCCTTCTGCTAGGCTTCTCGTTCTGCGCTCCGACTCGAGGAGAGCTGAGGGTCTCGACGGCAGGCGAGACCTCGAAACCATGAACTGGTGGAAGCAGTTCAAGCCCAAGGCTTGCATCCTGAATCTCAAAGCGGCGTCCAAGGCGGACACGCTGAGCGAGATCGTGGACCACCTGGTCGAGGCCGAGCTGCTGGGAGCCGACCTCGCCGCCGCTGCGCTGCGGGCGCTACTGGAGCGCGAGAACCTCGCCTCGACCGGCGTGGGTCAAGGCGTCTCCATCCCGCACGTCAAGCTCGTGGGGATCGACCGGGCGCTGTGCGCGCTGGCGATCCATCGCGAGGGCGTCGCGTGGGCGGCCGTGGATGGGGCTCCCGTGCACATCCTGTTCACGGTCCTGCGCCCGGAGAAAGGCGGAGCCGATCATGATCCCGCGCGCCACCTGGAGCTGATGCGCTGGATCTCCAAGCTCGCGCGCGATCCCGATTTCCGCCGCTTCGCGTTGAAGGCCCGGACGAAGACCGAGCTGATCGATCTCCTGAAGGAGATGTCAGCGGTCTGACCAGCCCATCCCGGCGGGGCGATCCTCCCGCATCTGGTTCGTGGAAGCTCGCCGCCTCGTTCGCATCGTCAACCCTGCCGGGCTGCATGCGCGGCCTTGCCATGCCGTCGTGACCCTCGCCATGGGGTTCAAGAGCGAGCTGCGGGTGACGTGCCAGGACCGGGAGGTCAATGGCAAGAGCATCCTGGATCTGATGACTCTGAACGCCGGCCTGGACTCCGAGGTGGAGCTCTTGGCCCGAGGAGAGGACGCCGAGGCCTTGGTGGCTGGTCTGGCGGCTCTGTTCGAGTCAGGTTTCGGAGAAAGGACCTAAACCCCCGTCCGCTTTGCTTCCGAAGGGTGCCGTGTGATTCGCCGCACTCCTGTATGCGGCAACCCCATATGCAATCGGCATTCCTCAGTTGCACCCCAGACGGGGGGCGGTGACCCGTGTTGGGCCGGAAGAAACGCGTCGTAGGTCTGGATCTCGGGAGCTCCGTGGTCAAAGCCGTCGAGATCACTCTCGATGGCCACGAACCGGTGATCACCGCGTTCGGACGAGCGGAAATCCCTCCCGGTGGTGACGTCTCTCAAGCCGTCGCCCAGGTGTTCGGACAGGGCAAGTTCAAGAGCAAGCGAGTCGTCACCGGAGTCTCCGGGCAGTCCGTGGTCGCACGGTACATCCCGATGCTGAAGATGAGTGAGGACGAGCTGCGCCAGGCGATCCGGTACGAGACGGACAAGTACGTCCCCTTCGCCGCCGCCGACGTGGTCATGGACTGCCAAGCCCTGCGCAAACCGGACGGCACCCTGCTCTCCGAGAGCGAGCAAGGAGGCGAAGAGCAGATGCGCGTCCTCCTCGCCGCCTGCCGCAAGGAGCTCCTGCAGGAGCGCATCGATCTCGCCGTGAATCAGGGCTTGACGCCGATCGCGGTCGATCTCGATCTGTTCGCGCTCGCCAATGCCTGGGAGCTCTCGGGAATCTCCGACGCGGGCCTGATCGAAGGCGAAACGAGCCGCGCCATCGCGCTCGTCGACGTCGGCGCGACGCGAACCTCGATCAACGTGCTGCGCGACGGCGTCACCTGCTTCAGTCGCGAGATCAACATCGGCGGGAGCGACATGACGCAGGCCGTTGCCCGACGCCTCGGAGTGGAAGGTTTCGAAGCCGAGGCGATCAAGCGCGCCGGCGATTCCCACGAAGCGGACGTGCACTCGGCGATCCAGTCGGTCCTCGAGGACCTCTCGAGCGAGCTCTCGCTCTCGATCGACTACGTCGAGCACCACGAAGGCGTGCGCGTGGAAGAGCTCCTCTTCTCCGGCGGCGGGGCCCTGGCTCCCGGCGTCGTGACTTTCCTCGAACAGGCGACCGCACGAGCGGCGCGAACGTGGTCCCCGATGGAGGGCTTGCGCGTGGATGCGAGTCGCGTGGATGTGGAAGAGCTGGAGACCTGGGCTTCCTCGCTCGTCGTCGCGGTCGGTCTGGCGGCGCGGGTGCGCTTCGAATGATTCATATCAATCTTCTCCCCGAGGAGTACCGCCGCAAGGTCCGTACACCTCTCAAGGCCATGCTCGCCATCCTCTGCGCGGTGGCGCTCAATGCCTCGCTGGCCGCCTACGCAGCCTGGCTCATGTTCGGAGTCGCCGCCAAGGCCGACTCCGAGAAGTCGGTGGCGCAGCTCGAGATGGATGGCCTGACCCCACAGGTCAACTACCACAACGCGCTCGAGTCCGAGACGAAGGTGTATGCGCAGCGCGAGAAGACGCTCGGCGACATCACCAGCAATCGGATGCTGTGGACCAAGAAGGTGGACGAGCTGATCGACGTCGTGAACTTCGGCGACGACGGCTTGCGCCACTACGTGTGGTTCGACGACCTCAACGTGCAGCAGACCGCCGGCGACAAGCGCACCACCACCTACGGTGACCTGAAGGCCGACGGCCACAGCGGCTCGGCACAGTGGGACCAGGTTGCCGTCTTCCTCGGCGACATCGAGGACCCGGAAGTCTCCGATTTCATCCTGGACTTCACGACGCTCGCCTGGCCCGAGGGCACGCAATCCTCCAAGGACCCCGAGCTCGTCCCGAGTGAAGTGTGGGCCTTCCCGCTCCAGGTCAGCATCAAGAGCCCGCAAGAGCGGAACGGCACGGCACCCGCCGTGGTCCCGGTGAAGGAGGCGGCCAAGTGAAGACGCGCAAGTTCTGGCTGATCTTCGCCATCACGACCACGCTGCTCGCCGGAGGGCTGGCCTGGCTGAGCTATCACGAGATCGAACACATCGAGAACACTCGCACGGAAGTGTCGACGTTGCGCGCCAACATCGACAAGTCGCGCAAGCTGATCGAAGGGACCCCCGGGCTCGAGGACGAGGTCATCGTCCTGCGCGAGGTCTCCGACCTGATCAAGCAGATCCTGCCGGACCAGAACGACGTCAACAACTTCATCAAGACGTTGAACGGCTTCTCGGCGGACGCGGGCATGAACACCACCGCGTTCAAGAAGAAGCAGGACAACCGCAACTCGCGCGACAAGAGCGACTTCGAGAAGGTGGCCTACACCCTCAGCCTGGAGGGCGACGTCTTCCAGTTCCTGGGGATGCTGAATTCGCTCGAGACGCACAAGCGGTTCGTCGCCGTGCCGGCCTTCAAGCTGAGTGCAGCCAGCCGGCGGGACGTCGAGGACAACGGCCTCGCCCGGCACCACATCCAGCTCGACGTCGAGACCTACAAGTACGACCCGAAGACGGACCTGACCACCGCCAAGATCGAGGGATACGAGCGCAAGCGCGATCTCCTCGCCGGCGAGATCAACCGGCGCAGGGCCGTCCTGACGCTCGCGAGCTACGAGTACCGCGGGCCCCGCGGCCGCCGCGATCCCTGGATCGACCCGCGCGTTCCGGCGGGACCGGAGAAGACCAACGGCCTCACCGTTCCCGAGCAGATCGCCCTCGTCGAGGCGATGGCCGGACGCGTGATCCTCGCGAAAGACAAGTGGAAAGAAGTCGAGGATGCCCCCGACGTCTTGCGCCGCATGGTCGCTCGCCAGGATCTCGCCGAGATGCTCGCTTCGCTCGACGACGACCTGCGGGTCGTGGCCACCGAAGGCCAGCTCAGCTATGGCATGGCGAGCAGACGCCTCGAGAAGGAAGTCAGCGATCCCGTCAAGGAACTGCGCCTGAAGCTCACCAGCACGGTTGACGTGCTGGGGCCGCCGCGCGAAGTCCTGGCCGGGGTGCGAGATGGAATGCGATCCCACCTGGCCCTGGGTGAGTTCGTGCTGGCAATCAAGGTGTTCGGCACCGTGCAGAGCGAGCTGGGGATGGTCCGTGGCGACAGCGTGCGCGAAGTCCTGGCCGAAGAGATCCTTCAGCTCGCCGACGACGCGACCATCCTTCAAGACTTCGACAAGATCCCCCTCGACATTGGCGGAATCGCGCTGATCGAGGGCATGCGTCCTTCAGTCCTCATCAATGGCAGGGCAGTCACGGTCGGCGACATGATCAACGTCGACGTGGAAGTCTTTGCCATCCGCAAGAACGAGATCGAATTCATTTTCCGCGGCGTGATCCTCACCCGGTCCATTTTGTTGTTCGAGGGTAAGAGTCGCTAAGGAGTTCCCCGACGGGAGTCATCGTGAAGACCATTGCCAAGATCCTCTGTGGAACCGTGCTGTCCATGCTCTGGGCGCCTCAAGCGGCTGCCCAGGCCCCCAGCCTGGACGCGCGCGTTACCCTGAACGTGGCCGGCCAGGAGCTCTCCCAGGTCGTGCAGTTCCTGCGCGAACGCTCGGGTGCCAACATCGTCCTCCTCGAGGGGGGTGATCGAGTCATCCAGGACCTGCAGATCAAAGACGTACACTGGCGCGACGCGCTGGAGTACGCCGTGCAGCTCGCGGAGTGCGTGATCGACGAGGAACGCAACGGCGTCCTGACGATCAGCAAGCCGAACCCGGTGACCTTCACGTTCACCGACCGCTCGATTCGCGAGATCATCGACACGATCGGGACGAGCTCGGGCGCCAACATCATCGTCGGCCCCGAGGTCACGGGCGATCTGTCGGTGCGGCTGAACAACGTACCCTGGCGCGACGCGCTCGAATCGATCGCGAAGGCGCGCGGTTTCATCGTGGTGGAGGAAGACCGCAACATCCTTCGCGTGATGGATCCAGCGCTCCTCTCCGAGCAGATGATCACGCGCTTCTATCGCCTGCGCTACATGCGACCGCGAGGTGACTACTACCCGGTCATCAAGAGTGAGTTCCTGAAGTCGAACAAAGCGACCTCGGGCGCGGGCGGCGGCGGCGGCGGCTCGGGTGGTGGCGGCGGCGGCCGGGCGACGGACCGCTTCACGGTGCTCGACGCCTTCCGGAGCGCGCTCTCCACTCGCGGAACGAACAAGGGCGACCTGCGCTACATCGAGGACGAGAACGTCCTGATCGTGACCGACACGATTCCGGTGCACGAGCAGATCCAGGAGATGCTCAGTCGCCTCGACATCGAGCCCTCGCAGGTCTACGTCGACGTCAAGTTCGTTTCCACCTTGAACGCCGACCTCCTGAACCTGGGTGTCGACTACGGCGACGGCGGTCCCCAGGCCTCGATCTCGGGCGGTCAGATCCCGATCACCTTCCCGTTCAACCTGGGTGCCGGCGGCTTCGAGGATTACCTGATCGCCAACCCGACCGGCGAGGGACCGTACGCCGACGACGCGCTCAACCCCGGCGCGACCCTCTTCCCCAGCACGATCTTCGGCGCGCTCTCCTTCCTGCAGTTCCAGGCCACCCTGCGATTGCTCCAGCGCGACACGCGCTCCGAAGTGATCCAGGCCCCCAAGATCATCACGCTCGACGGTGACGAGGCGACGATCTTCGTCGGTGAGACCGTGCGCTATGCCGAGGCAAAGTCCGAGCAGGGCCAGGCCGGTGGCCTGCTCCTCTCGGTCGCCGAAGCCGGCGGCTCACCCATCGAGATCGGCTTCCAGCTCCTGGTGCGTCCGCACGTCGTGCCCGGGACGCAGAAGATCCGGCTCGAAGTGATCCCCAAGGAAACCAGCCTCTCGGGCGCGAGCACCCAATCCGCGCTCGCCCCTGCGGGCTTCGACATCTTCACGGTCGGCGCTGCGGGCCTCGAAGGCTCGATCGCCCTCCCGCGCACGCGCGCCTCGACGATGCTCACGAACATGATGCTCGACAGCGGGCAGACTGGAGTGATCGGCGGGCTGACCACCGACACGGACACCAAGATTCGCACTCGGGTGCCGTTCCTCTCGCGCATCCCGCTGATCGGCGAGCTGTTCAAGCACAAGTCCGAGACTCGCGATCGCCGCAGCCTGGTGATCTTCCTGACCCCCAAGATCGTCAACTCCCAGGAAGACACCGAATACCTCCTCCAGGAGGAGCTCGAACGCCGGGGCCGCCGCCTCAAGGACGAGGTCGAAGAGCTCTACAAGCAGTCCGCAAAGACCGACAACTGACGCTCGAGGTGCGGCGGGGGGCTCTCCGGTCCCCCGCCCTGGCACTTCAGCGGATTTTTCCTTGCTGCCGATCGACTCGGCCCGGGCCATTAGGGCAGCATGGACCCGGCCCCGAGGGACCGAGGGGAGCGTGGCTCGGCCGCGCACCGAATGGTCTCTCGCGCCCGATTCGCGCGCCCACTGACAAGGCGCGCTCGAGCGGGCGCCCGCTCCGCCGCGAGGCGGCCGCGGGCCAGCCTCTCAGGTCACCCGGGTGGTCGCACCGGCCGCCCCTTTCCATTCCGTTCTCTGACACGAACTCGCGATCTCGCCTGGCACCGGCGACGGGCCATCTCAGTCGCGGGCCGCTTTCTCCGCTCGCCACCCAACCATGGGCGGCGCATCTCGGAGGAGTGCGCCTGCGCTCGCCCCTTCCGCCGGGTGCCGGTGATCGCACGAGCACTACATGAATCAACGAAACAACCCGACCGATGACAGGTCGGGAAACGCATTCGATCCTGAAGAACATCCTGGCAACTCGAACGACTCCCCTGGCGACGAAACGCATTCGACGGAATCGTCGACCTTCGGCGCAGGCCTGCACTCCCCGCCGGATCAGCCCGCCGCGAGGACGACGCGGTCCCGCCGCGGCGGACGGCGCAAACGTGGGCGCGGCCGCGGACCGAACGGCAGCGCTGGCACTGCCGCCGGACTCGAGGAACCCTCCGCTGCGCGGCGGTCCGCACCTCCGGTAACGGAGAACGGTCCGCCTCCCTCGGATCGAGCGGCCGACGACGAGCTGCCCGTAGGGAGACGCCTGAGATCGGCCCGACGCGTTCGACCCGAAGGGGATGCGCCCGTCGCGACGAGCCCGCCACCTGAGCGTGACGGCGGACCGGGCGATCGCAAGAAGCGGCGCCGGCGGCGCCGGCGGAAAGGCGCTCGTTCGGGAACCGAAGCCGGCGGCGACGACGGATCGCCGGATGCCGCGCACGAAGATCGTGCCGCGCCCCTCGACCAGGAATCGCCCGGCCCGCGAGCCGCTCCCCGCGCCGCAGACGAATCGCAAGCGGAGGTGCAACGGAAACGCCGCCGTCGCCGCGGTGGACGTGGCCGGCGCCGCGCCGAGCCGAGCCCGGGCGCCGCAGTCGCCATCGAGCTGATCCCGGGCGAGGAAGACGATCTGCCCGCCATCCCCCGAGCGTTTCCGGACGAGGGCTCCGGTGCAGAGGGCGAGGACTCCCCCGCGCCGGACGAAGCCGGTGGTGGGCGCAAGCGACGCAAGAAGAAGCGCCGCTCCTCGCGCGGGAAGAAAGTCGGCGGCCGGGCCGCGCCCGCGAGCGGCGAGACCGCCGCAGCCACGGACCTGGACGACGAGGAAGGGGAAGAAGAGGCCGCGGTCGACGTACCGCGCGATCAGCTCATCCTCGTCAACGCGATCGACTTCGAGGAGAAGCGCGTCACCGTCATCGAGAACGGTCGCATCGTCGATCTCCTGATGACCGTGGAGAGCCAGGATTCGCTCGTCAGCGACATCTACCGCGGAAAAGTGGTTAACCTGGAGCCCGCGATCGGCGCGGCTTTCATCGACTTCGGCCAGGGCCGGAACGGGTTCCTCCACACCTCGGACGTCCTGAGCGTGTACGGCGAGGAAGGCTTCACGCTGGACCGCCTGCTCACGACGCACGTCGATCCGCACGATTGGGACGAGAACTCGAGCCAGCCCTCCGTCACCGCCGAGATCGACGAGCCCGAGGAGCCCAGCACCGCCCGTGGCCGCGACGCGAGTGAAGACCGGCCGCACCGGGGCCGCAATCGCCTCCCGATCTCGGACCTGCTCAAAGTCGGCGACTACGTCGTCGTGCAGGTCACCAAGGACGCGATCGGCGACAAGGGCCCCACCCTCACCACCTACATCTCGATCCCCGGGCGCTACCTGGTCTTGATGCCCTCGATGGAGCGCACGGGAGTCTCGCGCAAGATCGAGGACGAGAAAGAGCGCCGCCGCCTCAAGCGCATCTTGCAGTCGATGAAGGTGCCTCCCGGGATGGGAGTGATCGTGCGCACGGCCGGCATCGGGATGTCGAAGGCCGAGCTTCGTCGCGACCTCGACTACCTGCTCGGCGTCTGGGACAACTTCGGCCGCCGATTGAAGAGCGGCCGCGGACCGATGCCCCTGTACCAGGAGTCCGACGTCGCGATCCGCACGCTGCGCGACCTGTTCAGCTCGCGCACCGAAGCCGTGATCGTCGACGATCCGATGGTCCACGAGAAGCTGGTCGAGTTCACCCGGCAGGTGATGCCCGAGGACGTCGACCGCATTCGCATGCTCGAGGGCGAGAAGCCGATCTTCAACCACTACGCCATCGAGCAGGACTTCGAGAAAGTCTTCGCGCGGCGCATCGAGCTGCCCTCGGGAGGCTCGATCGTGTTCGACCAGACCGAGGCGCTGGTCGCGATCGACGTGAACTCGGGGCGGACACGGAGCGACGGCTTCGACTTCGAGGACATCGCCCTCAAGACGAACCTCGACGCGGTCCCGGAGATCGTGCGTCAGATGCGCTTGCGCGACCTGGGCGGCATCATCGTCTGCGATTTCATCGACATGATGCGCGCCACGAACATCCGGAACGTCGAGCGCGCCTTCCGGACGGAGCTCGCCAAGGACCGGGCGCGGAGCAAGATCGGCCGCATCTCCCAGTTCGGGCTCCTGGAGATGACGCGCCAGCGGCTCGGTCCCGGCACGCACAAGAAGGTGTTCCAGGCTTGTCCTCGCTGCCGGGGCACCGGCAGCATCCGCACGGTCCAGTCCCGGGCAGCGGCGATCCTGCGCCGGCTCGGCGCGGCCCTCACGCAGAAGGGCTTCAGCACGGTCGACGTGCGTGCCCATCCGGAGGTGGTCGACTACCTGCGCGAGGACTTGCAGGACTACCTGCGAGCGCTCGAGCATCGCTTCGAGAAGGAGATCCACCTGACCGGCGTGCCCGACCAGCCCGAGGACAGCGTGCTCCGCTACCTGCGGGCCGACGGCCGCGAGGTTCGCCCCGGGGGCCGACGGAAGCGGTAGGCAGCCCGGTCGATCTTCCCCGCCTCCCGCCGGCGAGCCCGGCGAGAGGCGGGAATACCCCACGGCTCGGGCCGGCGGACGTGCTTCCGTGCTGCGATCGTTGGCGCGCCGAGATCGTGCTCGCTACACTCTTCCGCCCTTTCCAGTTCCACGACGGCCTGCGGGAGGGATCCACCGCAGGGGAGACGAAACGTGTACGCCATCATCAGTGACAGGAACCAGCAGGAACGAGTGCAGGTCGGCGACGAGATCCTGTGCGATCTCATGGACGAGGCCGAGGTCGGCAGCGAAGTCAGCTTCGATCAGGTGCTCCTCGTCGGCGAGGAGGGCAGCGTGAAGATCGGGAAGCCGACGCTCGCCGGCGCGCTGGTCCGCGGGGAGATCGTGGGGAGCGAGCGGGGCCAGAAGCTCATCGTCTTCCACTTCAAGCGCCGCAAGAACATCCACCGCAAGAACGGCCACCGGCAGAGCTACACTCGCGTTCGCATCACGGCCATCGAAGGCTGAACCGGGGAGAAATCCGACATGGCACACAAAAAAGGTCAAGGCTCGACGCGCAACGGCCGTGACTCCAATCCCCAGTTCCGCGGGGTCAAGCGCTTTGGCGGAGAACGCGTGATTGCCGGAACGATCCTGGTGCGCCAGTGCGGCACCGTGTTCCAGCTGGCCGCAACGTGGGGCAGGGCAAGGACTACACCCTGTACGCGCGGATCGAAGGCACGGTACGGTACCAGAGCGGCGGCCGCAGCCGCGTCCACGTCGACCCCTTCCTCGTCGAGGCCTAGGTCCTCCGCGACGACGGTCCGGCACGCGCACTCGGCCGCGATGCAGCGCTGCGCGTGTACCGATGTTCCGTGACGAAGCCGTGATCGAAGTGGTCGCCGGCAAGGGTGGCGATGGGATCGTCTCCTTCCGGCGCGAGAAATTCGCCCCGCGCGGCGGCCCCGATGGGGGAGACGGCGGCGATGGCGGGAGCGTGATCCTGGTCGCGAGCGCGGCGCTGAACTCGCTACTGGAGCTTGGCCGTCGCCATCGTTACGCGGCGCGAGACGGTGCTCCCGGCGGCCCGAAGCGCATGGCGGGCGCTTCTGCCGACGATCTGGTGGTAAGCGTACCGATCGGGACGCAGGTGCTCGACAACCTCCGCGGCAACCTCCTGCGCGATCTCGCCACGGATGGCGAGCAGCTCGTCGTCGCCCGCGGAGGCAAGGGGGGGCTGGGCAACGTGCACTTCGCCAACTCCGTGCGGCAGACCCCGCGCATCGCGATTCCCGGACGCGAGGGTGAGCACCGCGAGCTGCGCTTGATCCTGAAACTCTTCGCCGAGGTCGGGCTCGTCGGCCTCCCCAACGCGGGCAAGTCGACGCTGCTCGCGCGTGTTACCGCGGCGACGCCGAAGATTGCGGACTACCCGTTCACCACGCTCGTCCCGCATGTCGGTATCGCCCGCATTGGAGATTACGACACGCTCGTGCTCGCCGATCTTCCTGGCTTGATCGAGGGCGCTTCGGAGGGGCATGGCCTCGGCCATCGGTTCCTGCGCCACGTCGAGCGCTGCAAGGTGCTCCTGCACCTGGTCGACGTCTCGGCGGCGGCCGACCCGTCTCCGGAGCGCGCCTTCGCGATCGTCGACCGCGAGCTCCTGGCCTTCTCGGAGGAGCTGGCGAGAAAGCCGCGCCTGATCGTGGCGACCAAGTACGAGGAAGAGAGCTGCGAGGAGCGCACGAAGGAACTCGAGCGCGCGGCGGGCGCGAGCGCCTTGCGCATCTCGGCGGCCCGGGGATCGGGGCTGGCGGAGCTGCTTCAGTCGGCCCGCGGCCTCGTGCGTGGAGAGGCTCGCGAAGAGGCGCAATCGGGCTGAGAGGCTGGAAGGCCGCCCGGGGCGACGGACAGGAGCCCGCTGCTCGACGCGCGGCGAAGGCTGGCCCGGCGCTCTCGCGGACCGGAGCCTCCCCGGGATTCTCGGTCGGCCGGGACTTCGACCGGCACGAGTCGGAATGGGATTCCGGGATCCGCGTCCCGTGCACCGAATGGCTCTGGGGGGGCCGCCGAGGCCTCTCGCTCAAGCCCGACCCTCTCCCGAGCCGATTCAAGGCGATCTCCGCCCGAGCGCGCTCGACGATTCGAATTGGCCAAGGACTTCCACATCCCCGAAGAGGAAATGAGCTTCAAGGATGTGTTGCGGCACGCGTTCGCAGCACCCGGCTCTCCCTCGACCGTGGTCCCTTCCGAGCTGGGGTCGCCGCTTCCGCAGGGAGCTGATCCGACTCCCCAGCCTCTCGCTCCGTTGCCGCGCGCCAACCCTGCCGGTGCGCCCGCGTCGTCGCCGCTGGATGCGGAACCGCTGGTGTACTCGCGCACCGAGCTCGGGGGTCCTGCAGCCGAGCGCTCCCACGCTTCCGGGCTGATCGGTGGCGACGCATCCGAGCGCAGTGACGAGTCGGGCCGTCGACCCACGGGCGACGAGCACCCGCTCTCCTCGACGGTGACCTCACCCAGGCACCAGGTCGAAGCCTGGCTCGCAGTCATGGTCAAGACCGGCGCGAGCGATCTGATCCTGCGTGCCGGAGGCCGGCCCTCCTTGCGCGTGGATGGCCGCATCACCTTCCTGCCTGGGCGCGTGCCCGGCCCCGGTCCGCTGCTGACCGTCCTGGAAGGAGTCATGGGCAGGGGCCGCATGGCGAGATGGCGCGAGACCGGGTCGGCCGACGCCGCGATCCACCTCGACGCGCTGGGACGATTCCGCCTCAATGCCTACAAGCAGATGGGTGAGCCGGCCGTGGTCATCCGCCGCATCAACGAGGTCGCACCGCGGCTGGACAGCCTCGGATTGCCGCTCAAGCAGCTCCAGGATCTCGGGTTGCGCAAACGCGGCCTCGTGCTCGTCACGGGTGTCGCGGGCTCGGGGAAATCCACCACGCTCGCGGCCATGATCCAGTACCTGAACGAGACCGTGGAGCGTCACATCGTCACGCTCGAGGATCCCGTCGAGCTCCTGTTCCGCGAGCAGCACTGCGTGATCAGTCAGCGTGAAGTGGGCACCGATACGACCGATTTCCGCGAGGGTCTGCGGCACGCGCTCCGCCAGAGCCCGGACGTGATCCTGATCGGCGAGGTGCGCGATGCCGAGACGGTCGTCGCGGCGCTGGAAGCAACCGAGACCGGCCACCTGGTCATGTCGACGATGCACACCGTCAACGCGGCGCAGACGATGGACCGCATCCTGGGTTTCTTCCCCGGCGAGCGGCACCCGCAAGTGCGCCAGCGGCTGGCTGACAACCTCGCGGGCGTCCTCTCGCAACGCCTGGTCCCCCGGAAGGGGGGCCTGGGCATGGTGCCGGCTTGCGAGCTGATCCTCTCGACCCCGCACGTGCGCGAGCTCCTGGAGGAAGGCAAGACGACCGAGATGGCGCGCGTCGTCGAATCCGGCGAGCCGGGCCTGATCTCCTTCAATGAAAGCCTGCGCCGCCTGGTCGAGGAGCAGCAGGTGGAGCTGGGTGACGCGCTGGCGGCGAGCGACCGCCCCGAAGAGCTCCTGCTCGCGCTGCGCGGGATCCGCGGCAGCACCGATCGCGTGGCGGGGCCGAAGACCGGCCCCAGCGGTCCAGCGCGGCCCGCGCCGCACACTCCGAGCGGAGAGGCCTTGAGGCTGCGGCAGAGTCGCTCCAAGGAATAGACCGGGGCCTCCGGTCGTCCGAGGGTCACCAGGACCGCGTGCGGGCATCGGGCCCGCCCGCTACCATGCCCATCCAGCTATGAACGTTGCCGCCGTCAAGCTTGCCTGCTGGTTGTCCTCGATCGGGATCACCTTCGGGCTCTCCGCTTTCGTGTTCGATTTCTACCGGCGCCGGGATGCCATCTACCTGCCGGTCGAGGAAGCGCACGTCAGCGAGGTCCTGAGCAAGGGCCCCTCCATGGAGAAGAACCAGGTCGACCGCCTGGACCGCGACACGATGAAGCGGTCCATGGAGCAGCTCAACTGGACCGGAGCTCCTCCCGTCGTCCAGGCCGAGGCGGTGGTGGACACCGGGAACCAAAAACCTCCCGTCGAGGCGATCGACACGATCCTCGCCCTGCACATGATCGCGGTCTGCCAGCAGAAGCCGGAGGAGAGCGTGATCTACGCCAGCTTGCTGAAGCAGCCGCCGCCCGACACGCCGCGCGACTTCGATCTGAACATCGGCGAGTCCCTGCCCGCGCCCTACGACTACGTGAGCGTCAAGGACATCCGCACCGACGGCGTCGAGTTCGCCTTCGCCGATCCGGAGCGGCCGACCGAGACCGTGAAGCCCTCGGGCGCGGTCCGTGAGTCGCTGATCGTGATGGAGGGCCCCGATGGCGTGCGCACCCCGGTCGAGAGGCACATCATCGGCTTCGACCACACCGAGCGAGTCCGCCCCGAGGAAACAACCTTGTGGCGCAAGGACTACTACCTCATCGGAACCAAGGATCGCGACTACCTCCGCGACAACTATGCCCGCGTGCTCACGAACGACATGCGGTACAAGACGTACATCGATCCTGAGACCGGCCGGCGCGCAGGAATCCAGATCGAGGAAGTCAATGAGGGGTCCATTGCCGCGCGTCATGGAGCGCAGTCCGGCGACGTCATCCTGAGCATCAACGGCCACGACGTCTCGAGCGACCAGGAAGCGATCCAGTTCGTGCGCAGCAACAAGGACAAGTACTCGACCTGGACGGTCGAAATCCTGCGCTTCGGCCAGAAGACGACGATGACCTTCGAGAACCCCAACGAGTGATCGTGATGCGGGAGAGAGGCGCTCTCCCGTGGAAGCGGGGCCTGCGGAACGGCAGATGGGCGAGCGGCTCCTGACCGTCGATCTCGGCAACAGTCGCCTGAAGGCTCGCAGCTGGCGTGCGCCGCAGGGTGCGGACGCGGAGCTCGAGGCTGCCTGGGAAGGTGGGGGCGACGCAGAGAGTCTTGCGGCGCTCGGCGAATGGGTCGCGGAGCGCGCGCCGATCGAGCGCATCGGGCTATCCGCCGTGGGCTCGCGAGAGTCCGAGCAGGCCTTGACCGAGTGCCTGCGCTCGCGATCCGCGGGCAACGTGGAGGCGCTCGATCCCGGTCTGGAGCTGCGCGTCCGCTCGCCGTGGACCATCGGCTCCGATCGATTGTTCGCCGCGCGCGGTGCGGTCGAGCACATCCACGCATCCGCACTCGTCGTCGACGCCGGCACGGCGCTGACGGTCGATGCCGTGTGGCTGGAGCAGGGTGCTGCGCCGGCTTTTCTCGGTGGTGCGATCGCACCTGGTCCCGCCTTGCTCGCCCGTTCGCTTGCCAGCGGAACCGCTCGCCTGCAGCCGATCGAGCTCCGCCCGGGGTGCCCGGCACTTGGACGCGACACGCGCGAGGCAATCGAGGCCGGAGTGGTGGTCGGCTTCGAGGGAGCTGCCGCGCGGCTGATCGATCAGGTGGGAAAGGAGAGCGGGATCCGAGGTCCCATCGTGCTCACCGGCGGGGCCGCGATCTTCCTCACCCGCGTGCTCGGCGAATGCGGGGCGCGCGTGCTGCACGTTCCCGATCTCGTGCACCACGGACTGCTCGCGGCGCTCGGGACTCGCCCGCCGATCGTGGCGAGTGCTGTCGCTCCGTGAACGAGGTGCGCCTGCTCACTCCGGGGGGCAGCGGAGCGATTGCCGTGCTGCGGCTGCGCGGACCGCTGGCGCTCGCGCGGCTGGCGGAGCTCGCCGCCGAGCCTCTGCCTCCCCCGGGCGTCGTTCGGCTCGTGCGGCTACGCTCGCGCGACGGGGATCTCGACGACGCGATCCTCGTTCGGCGTGGAGCCGAGGAGGTCGAGCTGCATCTGACCGCCAGCCCGCCGCTCGTCGAGGAGGTCCAGGAGCTCCTGGGCAGCACGAGCCTCGCTCCGGTTCCCGCGCGCTCGCTCGAGGAGCAGGCGGAAGAGCTCCTCGTCCACGCGGTGTGCGATGCCGGCGCGCGCATCCTGCTCGACCAGGCCGAAGGCGCACTGCGCCGCGAGCTGTCACGTTTGCTGGATCTCGAGTCGCAAGCGTTCCAGAGCGCGCTCGCGCAGTTGCTCGAGCATGGGCGGCGAGCGAGCCACGCACTCGAGCCGCGCCGACTCGTCCTCGCTGGTCCGGCCAACGCCGGAAAGTCGACCTTGTTCAACGTCCTGCTGGGCGAGGAACGCGTCCTCGTCGCGCCCGAAGCTGGAACGACGCGCGACGCCATCGTCGAGCCGGCCGTGTTCGGCGAGTGGCCCGTGGAGCTCGCCGACACCGCGGGGAGTCGTGAGCTCGCTCGAGCAGGGGAGAGCTCCGAGGTGGAACGTCAGGGTCAGGCGCTTGCAGGGCGGCTGGCGCTCGGATCGGACATCGTGCTGTGGCTGCGGCCACGCGGCAGGAGCGGACCACCGGCGCTGCTCTCGGCGCATCCGCGCCTCGTCGAGCTCACCACCATGGCCGACCTCGATCCAGCGTTGGAGGCGGGACCGCTCTCGATCTCGGCTCGCGCCTGGCCGGAGCACGCGCGAGAGAGCATTCACGCGCTCTTCCGTTCCTCGTGTGCGCTGCCGATGCGTGCCTGGGAGCCGGGGACGCCCGTGCCGTTCACTGCGGCGCTGCGAAACACGCTCGTAACCCTCGCTGACACCGAGGACAGGATGCGCAGGCGCGTGCTCGCCGCTCTCCTGGAGCACGGCTCCATTGATGCTGCGGGCCCTTCCGGATAGAGTCTTTCCCGCCCAGCGGCCCGGCGGCCAGCGCGTCGCTGGTATCCGGACCTCCTGACCGGCGAGGGGAGGACGATTCTCAAGTCCATGACGGCGATCCGGCACCTGGTCTCCATCGACGATCTCTCGGTAGAAGAGATCCGTGATTTGTTCCGGTGGGCCGATCGCTTTGCCGCCGACACTCGGGCCTGGTCTCACCTGTGTCCCGGGCGCATCTCGGCGAGCCTGTTCTACGAGCCGTCGACGCGCACGCGCCTCTCGTTCGAGTCGGCCATGCTGCGACTGGGCGGCGGGGTGGTGACGGCTGCAGAGATGACTGCCTCGAGCGCCTCGAAGGGCGAGTCGCTCGCCGACACGGTGCGGGTGGTGAGCGGCGGATACGCCGACGTGATCGTCCTGCGCCATCCGAGCGAGGGAGCTGCGCGAGTGGCTTCCCAGTACTCGGCAGTGCCCGTGGTCAACGCGGGTGATGGCAGCCACGAGCACCCGACGCAGACGCTCTGCGATCTGTACAACCTCTACGTCGAGCGCGGCCGCATCGAGGGACTGGATGTGGTGCTCGCGGGTGACCTCAAGCTACAGCCGGACCGTGCACTCCTTTGCGTACGCTCTGGCGCGCTTCGGCGCGAACATCGTCTGCGTCCCGCAGCCGGGCTTCGAGATGCCCGACTACGTCGTGGAGCGTCTGCGCGACGAGTTCGGTGTCGAGCCCTTGCGAGCGGATGCGCGCAAGCTCGGCGACCTGGCCGCGAGGAGCGACGTCGTCTACCTGACTCCGCAGAAGCCGCACCAGCTCAGCCTCTTCACCGACCCGCGAGGGTGGGAGATCGAGCACGTGGACGCGGTCTACATGACGCGGCCGCAGACCGAGCGCTACGCTCCCGGTGAGGCCGGCGCCCAGAGCTACCTTCGCCTGGAGAAGCGCTCGATGTCCGCCGAGCCCCTGCGGGACGCGGTGGTGATGCACCCGCTCCCCAGGCGAGACGAGATCAGCGCGGAGATCGACGCGGACCCGCGCTCGATCTACTTCAAGCAGGCTTCACGCGGCGTCCCGATCCGCATGGCGATCCTGGCCCTCTTGCTCGGCCGCCTGGACTGGCAGACGCCCGCGGGGCCTTCGCAGCTGCACCCCCACGAAGTCCATGTGGGGGGGAACCCCTGCTCCAACCCGACCTGCGTCTCGAGGACCGAGCAGCGTCACGTGGTTCCGGCCTTCAAGCTGAGCTCGCGCTCGCCGTTGCGCGTGCACTGCGCCTTCTGCTCACAGGAGCTCGTGTTCCGATACGTCGGATGCTCGACGACCCACCTCTACCATCCGGCGGAGTCGACCGCCTTGCGCAAGGTGCGGCCCGATCACATGGTGTTCCTGCGCGACGAGGAGTCCGCGGAAACCCTGGGCTTCCGCGCCGCGGTCCTGCCACGCGCCGGCTACTGAGCGCAAGTCCGTCGCCTGCGCGAGCGTTTCCGCACGGAAGAGCGCGGCTCGCGGGTTTCTGGGATGCCGATTCGAGACGGGTATGCTTCTTGAGGTCGGATCCGGCCCGCAGCCTGCCACCATCGATCCACGAAGCCTCACCCTTGGGAGTGGATCGGGTCGACGGTTAGACTCGCTGGCCCCCCTCTGCCTCGGTCGTGCCACTCCGGTCTCGAGGCCGGGGCAGACGAAACACACTCCTGGGAATCTTTTCGATGCACGCGATCGCGAGCCATGACGATGTGCCGAGCACCAGCCGATTCCTCATCGGGCTGGGCCTCGGGCTCCTGCTCCTGGGGACTCCGGCCTGCAATCAGACTCGCTCTCCGAAGAACGGCAGCAACCCGGCCGGCACCGTCATCGATCATCCCGATGCCACCACCCTGACGAGCAAGCGGTTCATCGTCGATGCCAACAAGGGTGGCACTGCGTCGGAGCTGCACATCGCGGGAGTCTTCTGGGGACGACTGGTCGACATCTACGACGAGGACGAGACCGGCGAACGCGAGCTGCAACAGAAGGAGTTCGTCATCGGGAGCAACATCGTCTCGAACGGGCACGATCTGGTGCTCGAGACGGACCCCCTCACCGGGGTCGACAAGCTCGTCATCCGCCATGCCATCGGTACGGATGCCTACCGGGACGTCTTCCTGGGCCTGGATGGCGATCTCTTCCCGGTCAACGACGCGCCGATCGACGCCGTGGGCGTGTTCACCATGCTCCCGCGCAATGCGGTGCTCGTGCTCATCTTCGACGATCTCCTGGAACCGGGCTTGATCAACCCCCAGACCATCCAGGTGTTCACGGGCAACCCGCCCGTCGTGCCCTACTCGCCGCGAGTCATCGCCGACCGCAATCACGGCGATCTCGCGAAAGACACGGGCGATGCGGTCCCGACGTTCTATTCCACGCGCGTGATCGTCGACATGACGGTCTCCGAGTACGAGTCCTTCTCCTCGAATCCGCCCCTGGGGATCAATGGTTCAGGCTTGCCTCCGAGCACCAGCCCCAGCCTGGCGAATGTCGCGCTGCGCATTCCGACGCTCGAAAAACCGGGTCTCGGACAGGAAATCGTCCTGCGCAACCTGACCGGCCACAAGCTCGCGACCTCGAAGAACGGAACCGTGGACTTCTCCTCACCGACGATCGACATCGTGCGAGCATTGCGCTCGGGAGGCAACACGCTCGTCACCGCCGATCCCTTCAATGGATACTTGCGTGACGAGACTCCGCCCTCGGTGATCAGCGCGCAACCGGTCGTGATCGCGGCCGCGCCGGTACCCGATCCGGCTGGCACGGAGACGGACTTCATCTTGCCGCAGGTGCAGTTCCTCACCGTGGACTGTGCTCGCAATCCCGAAGCCGGCGACCTGCTCCGACAGGCCACGAACTTCATCGTCGTGCGAGAGGCGTCGGCCGCGCAGGTCGGCGGAATCGCGAGGGATCTGAAGGTCCGACTCGTGCTGGGCGATCCCGCCGAGTTCGTCACAGCCGGGGTCGGCCCCGCCCAGTACCTCTTCCCCTTCGATCCGCTCACGGACCAGTCGCGTCCGGAGTGCTTCGTGCAGATCTCTCCCGAGCCGGGCGGGTTCCCCGGTGACCCCGCGTCGGACATCTCGACCTCAGCGACCTTCACCGTACGCTTCAGCGAGGCGATGGACCGCGAGTCGATGAGCGCGTTCGACTCCTTGCTCCTGTTGCGCGAGCCGGTCGCGGACTCCTCGAACGACTACGTGGTCGCGACGATCCAGGCGAGCGTCGATCTCAAGACCTTCACGCTGTTCCCCGACCTTCCGCTGGCGCACCAGACAGGAACCAGCGAGTCCTACTTCCTGAGCCTGCTCACGGGAGAACTGGGAGCCTCCGATCTGGCGGGGAACCCTCTGGCCGACCCGCTGCCCCAGGTGACCCTCACGGTCGAGGCCGCGCTCGCCGCGCAGGCCAACGGCGGCCGTGTGACGCGCTTCTCCTCGATCGACGAGGAGGAACCCATCGGGGACGACATCATCGGCGAGCTTCCCGAATGGACCGGCCAGCACACCTACGACGTCTCACGTCAGAGCATCCGGCCCCGGTCCGTGATCCGCTTCGAGGCCATCGTCGATCGCAACCAGCCGATGATCCTGCCGATGGGCACCGCCCAGACCCCGACCGGTGAGCCGTTGACGAAGTTCGGCAACAAGCTGCAGGCGGTGTGGCGGAACTGCGACGTCAACTACCCGGTGACCGATTCGACGACCTACAACGTGGACGTCGAGGGCCTGTCCTGGGTTCCCCTCGGAGGACTGGCGATCGCGGACCACTTCGACCAGTTCGAGATGCGCCTCGCGCACTCGCTCCGCGTGCCTGACGAGGTGGTCGTCATGGGCATCGTGGTCTGGCCGGAATCAGGCCTGGCCAAGATCTTCGACACGAACATGGTGTCGCCCAGGTCGATCCGCTCAAGATCGTCTACCCGCGCGAGCTCGGGTACACGATCTCGCCTGGCGACATCTTTGCCGCCGCATCCGGAACTCTCGTGTTGCCGTTCCCGATGAACCGCAACGTCCCGGTGAACGAGTACATCTACTACACGTGGCGTGACACGGGCCTTCTGGCGCGCGGCGGTCCGCAGGGCGGCGGGGTCGAGGTCACGAACTACCTGGCCATCAGCGGCGGGGGGGCCATGCCGATCATGGGGGCAGGCAACGTCGAGTCGATCGGGCTCCCGCTGCTCATGGAGTTCCGCTGCTACCCCGACGACAAAGCGCAGGGCATGAATATCCTGGATGTCGGCATAGCGGTGACCATATCGCTTCGTCCCGCCTTCCGGGCTTTCTCCGCGGGGGGCATGGACGGCGGCGGCGGTGTCACCGAGCGCGACCCCGACCTCGAGTCCGAGGCGAACGGCGGATTCAATCCGAATTCGAACCCGCCCGGTCAGGCAACGCCCGGCCAGGATACGACGGTCTACCTGGGCATGATGGACCTCGTCACACGCGTGAGCCGCTCCTATTCGGTGTGGTTCCAGACCATCGGCACATCGAACCCGATCTTCCAGGCGGCGATCGTCGAGCCCGATTTCGACGAGCAGCCTTCCGGAACCTCGGTCGAGATCGCCTTCCGCGGCGCCACGCAGGCGGAGCCGGCCGAGGTGCGCGAGGACGCAAATGCGCTCGACGGTTACGGGGACGACTACGCGGCCCCCGGGGTCAGCCGCGACAACCCGAATCCACAAATCAACTTCCTGGCTGGCAACTCGAACTGGCACTCGGACATCAGGGAGATCGATGGTGCGCTCTATTATCAGATGCGCCTCACGTTCATCTCGAGCGCGGAGACGGGGGTGAGCCCCGAGGTCTCCGGCGTGGGGGTCACCTGGATCGAGCAATAGCCGAGCAGCCTCCTCCCTCTGGTTCGGAGTACCGCCTTCAGGCGGTCTTCTCATGCGAAGCCAGTCCCGCCTGAAGGCCGGACGACGAACCAGACCGCCTGAAGGCGGTACTCCAAACTCGGAGGGACTCCGTGCTCGTGGGGGTGTGGTTTCTCTTGGGATCGGACACGTGCCAGAACGGGTCCGACGCGTTAGAGAGCTCGAGTTCCGAGGTTCCTTCGGTCCCCGCGAGGAGGCGCATTCTAGTCTGTGCGCTTCCGCACGAAACCTGTCCTGGAGGCATGCGGCCGCGCACGGGGGGCCGAGGCCGGTGGTGGGTGGTCCCTCGAAGACCGACACGGAGAGCCCCAGGCGACGGCTCGAGGAAGGCTTCCACGGATGGCCGCCCGGCACGGAGTTTGATCGACTGCTCGCTGACCGGGCTCGAAGCCAGCCATCAGGGAAGGCAGAAACCTCCTGCTGACTGGCTCTGGATCGGGCGCGGAACGTGACGCGGGCTACGTGGCATTGACCGTGGCAGCGATCGCGGAAATCATGTTCGCCGCGGATCGGCGGGAGGATCGCCGGGGTTGGTATGGCGCTGGGCGCCAAGCTTCCCCCTCCGGTGTCCCTCCACCGTCTGACGGCGCCCTCTCTCCATCGCTGCGTTCCAGCGCGGCACCCGGTCGACTTTTCCGAGAGCACCTTCGATGAACCGAACCGTCGCAACGATCCTGCGTGCCACCTCGAGCCGTCGCTTTGCGTCAGGCGGTGGATCGCTGGCACTTCTCCTGTTGGCCGCCTGTGGTGGCGGCGGGGGAGGTGGCGTGGGTGCGAGCGGAAACGACGCAGGGGACGTGGTCGATCACCCGGATGCGAGTGGCAGCACGAGCAAGCACGTGGTGGTCGATGCGAACAAGGCGGGCAACGAGCAGGACCTGAAGATCCTGGGCTTCTTCTGGGGCCGCCTCGTCGACGTCTACGACCAGGACGCTCTGGGCGAGCGCACCCTGCAGCAGAAGGACTACCCCGTCGGCGAGGACATCGTCGCGAACGGCGTGGACTACCTCCTCGAAACCAACCCGGTGACCCAGCAGACGAACCTCATCATCCTGCATCCGTTCGACGATCCCACGGGGAGCTACGATCTCGCATTCGGGCGGCTGGACAAGAACCTGGAAATCATCAGCCCCGCCGATCTGTCGAGCACGGGCGTCTTCACGATGGTTCCGCGCAACTCGGTCATCGTGATCCGCTTCAACGACCTTCTCGACCCCGCGCTCATTGACCCGGACACCATCCGCGCCTTCACGGGCAGCCCTCCCGAGGTGCCCTTCGAGTTCCGTCTCCGACCCGACCCGAACCACGGGGACGTACTGGTCTCGAGCGGCACGCCGCACTTCTATCCCACGCGCGTCCTGATCGACACCACGGTGACCGAGCTCGAGTCCTTCGAGAGCGAGGACCCGCTCCCCGTGAACGGTGTCGGTTTCCCGGCGAGCATCAGCGCGAACCTTCCGAATGTCATCGTGCGCATCCCCACCCTCGAGAAGCCCTCGATCGGACAGGACCGGGTTCTGCGCAACCTGAGCGGACACAAGCTCGCCACCACCGGGAACGGACCGATCGATTTCAGCTCGCCCACCGTGGACGCCGTGCGTGCGTTCCGCTCGGGCGGCTTCGAGGAAGTCACGGGAGACCCGTTCAATGGATTCCTGCGCGACGAAGAGCAGCCCGGAGTGGTCGGGCGCCAGCCCGTCGTGATCGTCGAACCGCCGGCCACGGATCCGGCGGGGCTCGACGAATTCGATTTCATCCTGCCGGAGCTGCAGTTCCTGTCCACGTTCTGCGCACAGAACCTGCAGCCAGGCGACATCTTGCGTCAATCGGGGATCTTCGCGGCGGTACGCGAAGCGCCGGCTCCGCAAGTCGACGGCGTGCTGTTCGACGTGAAGGTTCGCCTGCTCCTCGGAGACCCTGATGAGTGGGACGTGAGCGGGATCGGCGCCGCGGAGTTCCTCTCGATCTTCGATCCCGTGGAGAACGAGGACCAGCAGAGCTGCTTCGTGCAGATCCTGCCCACGCCGGAGGGTTTCCCGCTCGAGCCCACCGTCGGCATGGCTACCGACGCCACGGTCTCGGTTCGCTTCAGCGAGCCGATGGATCCCGCTTCGATGACCGCCTTCGATTCCCTGACGCTCACGCGCGTGGCGACGCCGCAGTTCACCTACGAGTACGTCGTCGGCCGCGTGGTCCAGAGCCAGGACCTGCAGTCCTTCACCTTCGTGCCCGACTTGCACCTGGCACACGAATCAGGGGCAACGGAGAGCTACTTCCTCACCCTCGCCGAGGGAGCCCTCGGGCCCTCGGACCTGGCCGGCAACTCTCTTGCAGACACCCTGCCGCAGATCGAGTGCACGATCGATCCCAGTGCGACGGAGGAAATCAACGGAGGCCGGGTGACCCGCTTCACCTCCGCCGACGAAGAGCCGCCGTTCGGTGACGACACCACCGGTTCGCTTCCCGAATGGAACGGGCAGCACCTGATCAGCCTCGAGCGTCAGCTCATCATGCCCCGGCCGCTGAATCGCTACGAGGGCGTCGCCGACCGCACCCAGCCGGTGCCGAGCCTGCACACGACCTTCGCTCTCGGCGTCCAGACTCCGCTCTCCGGCATGGGGAGCAAGATGCAGACCGTCTATCGCTACTGCGACTTCGGCTTCTCGCTGACCGATCTCACGAACGTCAACGTCGACGTCGAGGGCATCTGGTGGTCGCCGGTCGGGGGGAACGTGATCGCGGATCACTACAATGAATTCGAGATCCGTCTCTGCCACTCGCTCTACCTGCCCGACGAGTACATCGATCCGGCCACGCTCTTCCCGCTCTACTGGCAATCCGGTCTGAAGCAGACCTATGCGGTCAACCTGCTCGATCCGGTGAACGATCCGCAGAAGATCGTGCATCCCAAGCACCTTGGCTACACGGTGAATCCCGCCGACCTCACGCAGACCGTCACCGGCACGCTGGTGATGCCCTACCCGCTCAATCGCGACCTTCCGATCGCCGAGCACAGCTTCTACACCTTCCGCGATACGGCGGTGCAAGCCCGCGGTGGCGCGCAGAGTGGCGGCGCTGACAACCAGGTCCTGTGCACGGTCTTCGGCGTCGGCACCTGCGGTCTCATGAGCGCGGGTCAAGTCGAGACGATCGGCATGCCGCTCCTGATGGAGTTCCGCTGCTATCCGGAAGTCGAGGCGCTGGGTCTCAACGCGCTCGACATCTCGCTGGCCGCGAACAGCTCGGCCCGGCCCGACTTCCGCGCGTTCTCGACCGGAGGTCAGAGCCAGAGCGGACCCGTGACGCGCGACCCGGACACGGAAACGCTCGCGAACGGAGGGTTCAATCCGCTCTCGAATCCTCCCGGTGCGGCGACCTGGGGTCTGGACAACACGTTCTACATCGGTGCGCTGGACCTGGTCACGCGTGTGAGCCGGACCTACTCGGTGTGGTTCCCGGTCACCCCCCTGGAGATCACCAATCCCCAGTTCAATCCGCCCGTGACCGAGCCTCGGGAAGAAGACCAGCCGAATGGCACGCAACTCGTGCTCGCATTCCGCGGCGCCACCCAGATCATCAATCAAGCGGTGCTCGACAATGCGAACACTCTCGACGGCTACGGCGATCACTACGCCAATCCCGACCAGCCCGGCGGTCGTGACTTGCTCGCGGCCAACACCGGCGTCACCTTCCTGCACAACGACACCAGCTGGCACGCGGCGGAGGACGTGAGCGACCTCAATGGTGCCCGGTACTACCAGGTGCGTGTAGACCTTCCTTTCGAACCCCGAGACGGCGACGGACGCCGAGCTCTCGGCTCTGGGATTGACCTGGCAACAGCCGTAACTGACGCTTCCTTCTGATCCACCGATCGATCCGGGTCCAACAACGAGTGCAAGATCAAGAGATGGGATTCCAAAACCTTCGTTTCTCGGCCCCTCGCGCGCTCCTCTACGGTCTGCTCCTCCTGGGAGCAGCCTGCAGCAGCGGCGGCGGTTCCTCCGGTAGCGACAACGATGCCGACCTCGCCGTCGACGACATCTCGGTGTCGCAGTTTGCAACGTGGAAGCTCAACCGGCCGATCGACATCCACTTCAACAAGCCCATCGATTTCGATTCGGTGAACTTCAACACGATCCACATCGCGACGCTGGATGGAGCGCCTGCGACGGGTGCGTTCGTGTCGGTGGATCCGCAGACCGTACGGTTCCAGCCTTCCTGCCCGACCTTGCCTGACAGCTCGGACGCGGGATTCCAGCCGGGCGGAGTGCGCTACCGGCTGCAGGTGCTGGGCTCGCAGAGCGGAGGCGTCACGGTGGTGACTCCGAGCGGAGAGCCGATCCTGAACGGACTCTCGGTCGAATTTTCCACTCCCGACTCGACCGATGCGCAGGCCCTCTTTCTCGACGTGGTGTCCGGGCCTCCCGCGCCGCGCATCCGCGGCCGCTCGGGCGTCAGCGTGAATGCCATGGACGCAACCTACGTGGAGCTCGGTGGCGATCCGGACCATCGCGAGTACTTCGTGTGGAATCCGGTCGCTCAGGTAGGGGAGCCGGAAGACGACGATTTCGAGCTGCCGCTCAATTTCTACAGCGATCCGACCGGCCAGGTCGCAGTCATCCTGTTTCTCAACCAGCCGGTCAATCCGGCCACCGAGAACATCTCCACGGAGTTCGTCCAGTTCGAGTACCAGGACACCACCGGGGCGTGGCAGGAGGTCGGGACGCGACTGACCCTCGAGGAGAACTGCAGCGACGCCGGCTCCGCCTTGCGACTGGATCCGATCGGTCTCTTGCCCCAGGGAACCCAGATGAGAGTGATCATCCGGGAGGGCTTCGGGGACATCGTCGACGACAAGACGCTGCTCGACACGGTGGGCTTCGCGGAGATGATCTCGGCTGAGCCGCCGCGCCTGACGGGAGACAACCAGACCTCGCCTGCACCGAGTGCGGACGAAGTCCTCGAATCCTTCTCCACTGACGAGCTGGAGGACAAGGTTGCGGCATTCCCCAGCCCGCACGCCGTGTGGGAGGCTGGAAAGTTGACCGCTGCCTTCCCCTTCGGCGGCTCGGGCGGACCCAATGGCAACTTCGACTGGCACATTCCGGCTGGCGTCGATTTCATCCTCGACACCACCTCGTCCACGATCACCGGCGGTCCGGGAGGCGATCACACCACGACCGAATCGGTGATCAACGGTGTCGTCGACGTCCGCAACCTCTACGTCCCCGCGTCCTCGTCGCTCGTGATCCAGGGACCCAACGTCTGCACGATCCTGGCGACCGGCTCCGTGATCGTCGATGGACGCATCAGTGTCGACGGGTCGAGCAACCGCGGTGTGGCCACGATCAACACGACCAGTCTTCCCGAGCCCGGCGCGGCGGGGAATGCCGGAGGTGGCAAGGGCGGGACGGGCAGCTACCTCTCCAGCCAGTCCACTCCGAGAGGCGGCGCCGGTTTCGGCGCCTTCGGTCAGTCGAATGGTGGTGGACAGGGTGGCGAGACGAGCTACTCCTCCGCAGGAGTCAACGCCCGTCGCGGCGCAGGCGGCGGTGGTGGCGCGTTCGGCCCCGACGTCTTCTACCTCTTCGACGAGAACCCTTCCGAGCTCGTTCGTTGCCAGGAGTTGATCGGTCTGGACGGCGAGCCGGGATTCGGTGGCGGCCGTGACCCCGGCAAAGGTGCCGAGTCGCAGACGGAGCGCGCCCAGGGTGGACATCTGGGAAGCAAGCCCTTCGTCGATGGCCGCGACGACAACGATTTCCTCGGCACGATGCTGACCGTCGACGATTCCCTGGTCATCGGCGAGCTCAGCCAGGTCTGGGCCGCCGGGGGTGGCGGCGCGGGCGGCAATTCCGTGGACTCCGATTCGTTCCCGCTGGTGCCTTTCGATCCCGCGGGTGACGAGAAGGGCTCAGGCGGAGGTGGAGGCGCGGGCGGCCTGCGCATTCTTGCCATCGGTCCGATCGAGGTCCGCCAACCGAGCGGCAGGATCACGGCGAATGGCGGCCAGGGTGGCGGTGGCGAGAACACGACCGGCTTCAATCGCGTGGGCGGCGGCTCCGGCGCTGGCGGTGGAGGGCATCTCGTGCTCTCCAGCGCGAGCTACATCTCGATCGAGGGAAACGTCACTGGCTCGGGTAGCTGGTACAACGATCTCCTCGAAACCGGGCACCAACCGCGCGTGATCAGCGCGCTCGGGGGCCAGGGTGGTGCGGGCCACAACAACAAGGGCGGCTCCAAGCAGAATGGCGATCCGGTCACATGGCGGTGCGACGCCGTTCCGTACGACGCCTTCCTCCTCACCGACCCGAAGAACCCGCCCTTCGGAGACACGGCATGCTGGACCGCCACGAACATGCCCGACCAGGATGATCCTCTGGGACCGTGCCTCGGCGCGGGCGGAGACGGTAGCCCGGGATTGTTCCAGGCCCACGTCGACGATCCCGCGGTCAACTTCCGGTTCCCCGACATCGGCGGAGTTTACGGTGCTGCGGGCCTCGCCGGCACCGACGTGAGCCACGCCTGCGCGCCGCCTCCGCTGGGCTGGAAAGCACCAGACCTCAACGTGGAGTCCGACATCATGATCCCATTCTTCGGGAAGGAATCGATCGCGCGCAGCAACTGGGTCGCGCTAGGGCTCGCCCGCGTCAAGTCCGGCGCGTCCGACGGGATCGTGTCGTTCTTCTTCGAGGGCACCGATCCGGTGGATGGCACGGTTCTGCGCCTTCCAGGCGAGGGAGTGCAAGACACTCTGCCGCCCCTGATCGGGCCGACCGAGCTCCTGGTTGCACCCAACCCGCCGTTCATCGATTCGGAAGATCCATTGACGATCGTCCTGGATGCGTCGGGACTGGTTGGAGACGACGACGTCTACAAGCGCAATGCTGCGTTGCTCCGGCTGTTCGACCTTGCGCTCGAGGACTCCTTCGATGAGGCGAACGTCCAGCATCACGATGTCGCTTCGGCCAGATACGACGGCGATGCGGACCAGCTCGTGGTCACGGTTTTCCCCGCAGCCGGGAAGACCCTCGCCGATTTCGTCGCCTCGGGCACGGCCGTGCTCACCCTGACTCCCTACTACCTCAGGGTCGACACGAGCGGAGCAACCCTCGAGTACCCGGAAGACTCCGAGATCACGGTCACCTTCGAGGGGGCCTTCGCGGACTCCGAGGGCAATCCCGACGAAAGCTCCACCAGCGGAACTCTGACGGACATCGAGGGATTGAACGCGGAGGAATACGACTTCTTCCGCTTCCGAGTGCACTTCAACCTGAGCACGTCGGGACAGAGCGTCGACCAGACCACGCCGCGACCGGGGCTGGAGTTCTTCCGCGTTCCCTTCCGGCTGCTCAATCCCTGAGCTCGGGGAAGAGTCCCGGCAGGGCCCGCAAGCCCGCGCTTCCAGGCGCGGCCCACCGAGTGCTTCAATGATGCCGTGGCATCCGCCATGGCATCATCGGGGCAGGGGACCAGATCGATTCGCCCGGGATTCGCGGCGCTGGTCTTCGCCCTGTCTCTTGCCTGCTCCCGCAAGGAAGGAGGGGTCGAGCCGCTGCGGCTGGAGTGGATCCGGCCGCGCAGCGCCGAAGGGGTGTTCCTGAACGAGGATCTCGCCTTCACCTTCTCGGCCGAGGTCGATCCTCTCAGTGTCATCCGACGGGGGATCCAGGTTCACGATGCCGACGGCCTTCCTGCGCGAGGCAGCTGGTTCATCGAAGGCGAGCAGGTGCGTTTCGCGCCCGCCGAGGTGTTGGCACGCGATCTTTCCGACGGCGGCTACCGCCCCGGCACCCGCTACCAGGTAGAGATCCTCGGGTTCCCGAGAGTCGACGCCGTTCGCGGTCTCGATGGCCGGCCTCTCGAGCGCAGCTACCGGTGGAGCTTCGCGACCGTCTCGATCGGCTCCGATCACTCCGGTCTGGTCTTCGAGGACGCGAGCCCCGCCAGCGCGGCCACGATCCGACCGGTGGAACGCCTGCCCTGGATCGGCCCCGATGGGCCCTTTCTGCTCGAGTGCGACGAGCCCATCGACCCTTCATCGATCGTCGCTTCGGACTTCCTCTTCGTGCGGGATCCGGATGCGCGAGAGAGCGCGGCGGCCCAGGATCCAGCCCGCGGCGAGCCGCCCGGGATCGAGGTCCGCGCAGTCCTCGTCCAGAACCTCGACGAGGCGGACCGCGCTCCGGGCAAGCCTTGCGCCGTGATCGAGCTGTATCCGAGCCCTGGACCGCTCGCGCCCGGCGGGTATTCCCTGCGCCTGGCTCGACCGCTGTCCCTGCGGGATTTCGGCGGGAATCCGGTGGCTGGACCCTGGCGCAGCGATCAGGGGTTCCGGGTCATCGCGCCGGGTGCGGAAGGTGAGCGCACCCAGCTCCACCTGGCGTTCCTCGAATCGCGCTGGTCTTCCCCCTTCGAGCTTCCAGGAATGGACGGAACCGCTCACTGGAGCGAAACCGGCCGACTGGAGATCCAGTTCCCCCTCGCGGCCGGGGAGGGAACGGACGGAAACGTCGTCCTCGGAGAGCGTGAGACGCGGCGCGACGTGCAAGCGACGCGCCTCGCCTTGCCCGAAGGGACCCGCTGCGTCCTGGAAGGCCCCGGCCTGCGCGTGCTGCGCGCGCAGGGCAAGGTCACGCTCTCGGGCGAGCTCGTCCGTCGGTCGCTCGTGCCCGGTGAAACGTCCGTGCCGCCTGAGAAGCAGGGGGTGACGGTCGCGACCCGTGTCGACCTCACCAACAACTTGCTCCGTGCGGCTTCACCCTTGCTCGGCAGAGGTCTCGTCCAGGCACTCGGGGCCACTGCTCCTGCGCGTCCGCTGAGCACTTGGCTCGCCGAAGAGCTCGAGAAGGACCCGAGCTGGACGATCGTGATCGCGGGAGGCGACCTCGTCATCGACGGCAGCGTGCATGTCGACACGCCCCTGCTACTGGTCGCGGGCGGATTGATCCGCACCTACGGCGACGGGACCGTACGCGCCGCCGAGAGCAAGCTCATGCTGCTCGGCGGGGGCGGGGGTTGGAATCTCGATCCCAACCACACCACGGCCGATCTGCTCTTCCTGGACGCTCCCGTTGTGAATCCGCTACGAGTGCCCCTGCGGTACGGCATCCTCTCGCAACCGCTGCCCGCCTCGGCCCGCGTGACGCGCTGGCGGAACGCCACGGCCGATGGATGGCCGCGATCGGCCCAGACCTCCGCGGCAGGAAGCTGGAGCGTGCGCTATCTGCCAGCGGAGGCTGCTCTGGATCGAGCGCGCACGGTCGATCATCCTGCGCAGATCGCGCCGACCGGGCCGATCCGCTTGTGGATCGAGCTGGACGTGCAGCCCGGCGGCGTGTGGAATCCGCCCTTCCTCGATTACGTGCAGCTGAGCTGGGAGGAGCAGGACCGCTGAGCGCCATGCAGTTGCCATTCCCGTCCGCCTCGATCCCGCCGGCCCTGGGGTGGTTCTGGTGGACCGTGGTGGGCCTGATCGTGGGCTCCTTCCTGAACGTGGTGATCCACCGGTATCCCTACGAGGAAGAGACCATCGCGCGCCCGCGCCGCTCGCGCTGCCCGAGCTGCAAGACGGAGCTCGGCTGGAAGGAGAACATCCCGCTCGTCTCGTGGATCGTGCAGGCCGGCCGCTGCCGACATTGCCGCTGGAGGATTCCAGTCCGCTACCCGCTGGTCGAGGCGCTGACGGCGGGGCTGTTCCTCCTGGCGGCATGGAGGACCATGCCGTCCGAGTGGCCGCTCGTCCTGGTCCGGGCCATCGTGCTCGCGGGGCTGGTCGTGGCCACCTTCGTCGATTTCGACTGCTTCGAGATCCCCGATCAGGTATCGATCGGCGGGATGGTGCTCGCGCCGATCGTGGCCCTGCTCTGGCCCGGGATCCACGCCAACTCCGAGATCGCACGCCGCCTTTCCAGCGTGGACGCGGCAGGGGTCGATCGCTTCGGCTCGTTGATGACCTGCCTGGCGGGCATGGCGGCGGGTGGAGGAGTGCTGTGGACCATCGCCTGGGCCGGGAAGCTCGCGTTCCGCAAGGAAGCGATGGGCTTCGGCGACGTCAAGCTGCTGGCGGCGGGGGGCGGCTTCGTCGGACCGGGCGGCGTCCTGGTCGCGCTGGTGATCGCCTCCTTCGTGGCGTCGGTAGTGGGTGTCGCGAACATCCTGCGGGTGTACTGCGTCGTCCGCGGGCGTGCGCGGGAGCGCGGCCGCAAGGTAGGGAGGGGTCGATCGTACCGCGTCGCGCACGTCTGGGGGGGGCTGTTGCCCTTCGGTCCCTACCTCGCGCTCGGCATTGGAATCGCCCTCCTGTACTGGAATGATATGCCCTGGTGACCACGGCTCGATTTCATCCGGAGGGGAAGCAATGAGAGTTCAGACCATTCACGGAAACATCCTGCTCGTCTTGTCCGCGCTCGTTCCGCTGTGCGCAGGATGCCTCTCTCAAGGAGCGGTGGACCAAGCGATGATGGACCGCGACGCAGAGATCCAGACGCTGCGGGACCAGAACGTGCAGATCCAGGAGCAGCTCGAAGCCGCCAATGCGGACAAGCAACACCTGCAGAACTCGTTGCAGGAAGCTTCGATGAAGGCGGCACTGCAATCGGTGCCTCGCGAGGCCGGTGCCCAGACGGATGAGCGCGCCGGTGGACCGAGCACTGCGGGCTACGACGATCTCGACGTGCCCGTGGCCGTGCGCGATGGACGGCTGGTGATCACGCTCCCCTCGGCCGTGGCCTTCGACTCCGGCAAGGCCGAGCTCTCGGCGGGAGGAAAAGGCGTGCTCGACAAGCTCGCGCAGCTCCTCAAGAAGGACTATCCCTCGGCCCACTTCTACATCGAAGGCCACACGGATTCGGATCCGATCCAGAAGTCGAGCTTCGGATCGAATCGCGAGCTCTCCGTCGAGCGTGCGCTGGCCGTCCTGACGTACCTGGTGGAGACTTGCAAGATCTCCGATGAGCAGTTCGTGGTGGTCGGACACGGACAGTACGATCCGGTCTCGGCCAACTCTTCCGCGGAAGGCAAGGCGAAGAATCGTCGCGTGGAGATCATCGTCCACACAGAGAAAGACTGAGACGGAAGCGGACCGTCTCGACGATCCGAGGCGCTCCGGATCTGACCGCGATCACCGGTTCCGAGGCCACGACGGCCCCTTTGCCCTCCCAAGAAGGGGCGAGTAGGATGCCGGCCCCTCCCGCTTAAAGGGAGCGTGCGCCCCCCCCTCCCGGTACGTCCGAGATCGCAACATGATCGATCCGCGCGCTATCCACAACATTGCCTTCGTCGGCCACCCCTCCGCCGGCAAATCAACCCTCGTCGACGCGCTGGCCTTCACGGCAGGCGCGACCACGCGGAAGGGGTCGGTCGCCGATAAGACGAACATCTGCGACTCGGAGCCCGAGGAGCAGGAGCGCAAGCACACGCTGCAGATGGCGGTCGTGAGCGTGGACTGGGGTGGAAAGCGCTGGACCTTCTTCGACACTCCGGGGTACCCCGAGTTCGTTTCCGAAGTGCAGTCCGCAACCTTTGCTGCGGACCTCGTGGTCGGGGTGGTGAGCTGCGCGAGCGGCATGACCTTCAATGCTCGCACGAAGATGGCGGACGCGAAGGAGCTCGGCCGCGGCCGCGCGATCGTCGTCACCCATCTCGACGGCGAAAACGTGGACTTCGACACCACCGTGGAGGCGATTCGCGAAGCCGTCGGCGACGCATGCGTTCCGGCGAACCTGCCGAACGCGAGCGGCCCGGCCTTCGCCTCGGTGCGGCGCACCTATCTCGAGCCGGAGAGCGAATGGTGCCAGGAGCTCAAGGATCGCGTGATGGATGCCTGCGAGGACGAGGAGCTGCTCGCGCGCTACCTCGACACGCAGGAGCTGTCGGAAGAGGAGCTCGATCGGCTCGTGCCCAAGGCGATCGCCACCGGCAAGCTCGTCCCGATCCTCGTGTGCAATCCCCACTCCGGCCTCGCGGTCGACGATGTACTGGACTACTTCAAGCGGTTCTCTCCGACACCCACGGACATGCCCCGTTCCGACGCCGACGGCCAGCCGCTCGAGGCCGGCCCCTCGGCACCGCTGGTCGGCTGCGTCGTGAACGTCAAGAGTGACGCGCACGTCGGCAAGGTGTGCGTGGCTCGCATCTATTCCGGTTCCCTCTCCGTCTCGACTCTCGTCGCGGGCCCGCACTCGGAGAAGGGCGAGAAGCTCGGGGGTCTCTTCCGGCTGGTCGGCAAGAAGCGCGAGCCCCTCACCGAGCCCGCCGGTCCCGGTGAGATCATCGCCTTCTCCAAGGTCGAGAAGCTCCCCATCTGGTCGGTCTTCGCGCCACCCGCCGTGGATCGACCGGTCCTGCGCACGCCCGTCACGCCGACGCCGATGGTGCAGCTCGCGGTCTTCCCCAAGTCGCGCGCGGACGAGCAGAAGATCGGCGAGACCCTCGGGAAGCTCGCCAGCGAGGACCCCACCTTTCGCATCGAGCACAACCAGGAGACGCACGAGCTCGTGGTCGTCGGCATGAGCGATCTCCACCTGCTGGTCATGTTCGACCGGTTGAAGCGCCGCTTCGGTGTCGAGGTGGAGACCAAGCTCCCGCGCATCTCGTATCGCGAGACGATCAGCCGGGCCGCCGAGGGCCATCACCGGCACAAGAAGCAATCCGGGGGCCGGGGCCAGTTCGGAGAGTGCTTCCTGAAGCTGCGGCCGCTGCCCGCGGGTTCGGGGATCGTCTTCACGGATGGAGTCGTGGGCGGCTCGATCCCGCGCAACCTGATCCCGGCCGTCGAGAAGGGGATCAAGGACATCACATCCAGCGGCATTCTGACTCACGGCCAGGTGGTGGACATCGAGGCGGAGGTCTACGACGGCAAGTTCCACGACGTGGATTCCGACGAGGCGAGCTTCAAGATCGCCGGCGCGCGCGCGTTTCGCGATGGGTTCGAGAAGGGTTCACCCGTGCTGCTCGAACCGATCATGATGCTCGAGATCCGCGTCCCCACCGAGTACGCCGGCACCATCTTCAGCGACGTGACCAGCCATCGGCGCGGACACGTGGTGGACCAGTCGAACGAGGACGACGGATCCACGACCGTCATCAAGGCGGAAACACCGCTCCAGCTGGTGCAGACCTATCACCGCGAGTTGAAAGCCCAGACCGCCGGTGAGGGCAGCTACACGATGGGCTTCTCGCGCTACTCGTCGGTTCCCGGCAGCGAACAGGCGAAGATCCTCGCGCACTACGGCAAGAAAGTCGAAGAGGAGTAAGTTCCGGCCGACTCGGCCGGCGTCCTCTGCTCCGCCTCGATCAGGCCCGGATCAGGGCCGATGAGGTGGAAAGTTTTTCCGCGTGGGCGCACGTCGACCCGCGCGTGAACCGACTTCCGCACCTCTGCTCAGGTTGAGCTCGACTGCGGTCCGATGGGTCTGTGTTCCTCTGCCCACCCCTGGGAGCCAGCATGATCACCATGGAAGAACTCTTGGCGTTGATGGTGCGCCAAGGGGGGTCTGACCTCCATCTGACCGTCGGCAGCCCGCCCCGGATCCGGCTCGACGGCGTCCTTCTGCCCGTCGAATACCCGGCTCTCTCGGCGGACGAGACTCGCCGCCTGGCGACCAGCGTCCTCACGTCGGACCAGATCGCCCGGCTCGATCGCGACCTCGAGCTCGACTGCTCCTTCGGTCTCGAGGGCAACGGCCGATTCCGCGTCAACGTCTTCCATCAGCAGGGATCGGTGGCGGCCGTGCTGCGCTCCATCCCCAACCGCATCCCGAACTTCGAGACGCTCGGCATGCCGGCGGAAGTCTGCCAGCGGCTGTGCAACATGAGCCGGGGATTGATCCTCGTGACGGGTGCCACCGGCTCGGGGAAGTCGACCTCGCTCGCGGCGATGGTCGACCACATCAACAGTACACAGCAGTGCCACATCGTCACGATCGAGGACCCGGTCGAGTTCACGCACGTCCACAAGCATTCGCTCGTGAACCAGCGCGAAGTCGGCGGGGACACGCACGGCTTCGGCAAGGCGATGCGCAGCGTGCTGCGCCAGGACCCCGACGTCGTACTGGTAGGCGAGCTACGCGACCTCGAAACGATCGAAGCGGCGCTGACGCTGGCCGAAACCGGTCACATCACCTTCGCGACCTTGCACACCTCCGATGCGGTACAGACCGTCAACCGCATCGTGGACGTCTTCCCGGCGCACCAGCAGTCGCAGGTTCGCACCCAGCTCTCGTTCACCCTGGAGGGCGTCTTCAGCCAGCAACTCCTGCCGCACGCGAGCGGACGGGGCCGGGTGCTCGCTGCGGAAATCCTGCTCGCCACGCCGGGCGTTCGCGCTCTCATCCGTGACGGCAAGACCCACCAGATCTATTCCCAGATCCAGACGGGTGGCCGGCTCGGCATGGTCACCATGGCTCAATCCCTCGCGAACCTCGTGCGTGCCGGCCGCATCTCCCTGCGGGACGCCGAATCGACACTGAGCGACACGAGCGAGCTGCGGAGCCACCTCAAAGCCGCCTGATGGTCCGATCGATCCACAAGATCAAGGACCTGCTCTGCGAAGCCGGGCTCGTCTCGGCGGAGGAATGGGCTGCCGCCAAGGGGCAGGGCAAGAACGTCGTCGATGCGCTCCTCGCGCGCGGGATCCTCTCGGAAACCGCGCTCATGGAGGTGCTCGGCCGCGCTTCGGGCGTTCCACCGGTCGATCTCACGCACGTCACTCCCGATCCTGCTGCGCTCGACTGCATTCCGCAGGAGTCTTGCCGCGAGTGGGGCGTGCTGCCTCTCACGCGGAACGGAGACGTGCTCACGATCGCGACGTCGGATCCGTTCCACGTCGTGCTCCTCGACGACCTGAGGAGGATGACCAATTGCCACGTGCGTACCGTCTACGTGCATGGCGCGATGATCAAGGTGGCGATCGAGAACGTCTTCCAGACCGGCAGGAAGCAGGTTCAAGACCTGCTCGAAGAGGTCGGCGAGGGTGACACCGGGATCAGGATCGAGGAGGAGCAGGCGGAGGACATCGAGACCGCCGCTTCGGGAGACGACGCCCCGGCAGTCAGGATGATCAACGTGATCATCCTGCGCGCGCTGCGCGACAAGGCGAGCGACATCCACATCGAGCCGATGGAGAAGCACATTCGCGTGCGCTATCGCATCGATGGTCGGATGAAGATCGTGATGACCCCGCCGAAGGGGCTGCTCAACGCCCTCATCTCGCGCATCAAGATCATCTCGCAGCTCGACATCGCCGAGCGGTTCAACCCGCAGGACGGCAAATTCCAGCTCCGCTACGAGGGCCGGTCGATCGACTTCCGAGTCTCGATCCTGCCCGTGGTGGGAGGCGAGAAGGCCGTGCTCCGTATCCTCGACACCGGCAGCAAGGCCCTGCGCCTGGCGACGATGGGGTACGAGGACAACTCGCTGCAGGACATCCTCAGGGCGATCAAGTCGGCCTACGGAATGATGCTCGTGACGGGCCCGACCGGATCGGGCAAGTCGACGACCCTCTATTCCTGCGTGCAGGAGATCGCCGACCCGGAGGTCAACCTCGTCACCGTCGAGGATCCCGTCGAGTACCGGATGGACGGCATCAACCAGGTGCCGGTCAATCCCAAGCGCGGCATGACCTTCGCTGGAGCGCTGCGGTCGATCCTGCGACAGGACCCGGACATCATCCTGGTCGGCGAGATCCGCGACACGCGAGACGGCGGACATCGCGATCAAGGCCGCCCTCACGGGCCACCTCGTGCTGTCCACCCTCCACACGAACGACGCCGCGAGCGCCGTGACGCGGCTCCTCGACATGGGAGTCGACCGGTTCATGGTGTCGAGCTCGATCCTGTGCGTCTGCGCCCAGCGTCTGGGCCGGCGGCTGTGCTCGCACTGCAGGTTGCCCGTGCAGGATCCGCCGCGCAAGCACTTGGAGGAGATCGGGTTCCTCGAAGCGGACTTCGAGAACCTGCAGATCTACGCGGCGAGCGAGAAGGGCTGCGCGCGCTGCAACAAGGGGTACCGAGGACGCTTTCCGATCCTCGAGACGCTCCCGATGTCCGGCAAGATCAAACGCCTCGTGATCGAGGGGAAGTCTGCCGACGACATCAAGATTCAGGCGCTGGAGGAAGGAATGCTCACTCTCCGGCGCGTCGGCATCTTGAACGTGATCCGTGGAATCACCTCTCTGGAAGAGGTGTTGAGGATCACGATCGACGATTGAGCGAGAGCTGAAACGAAGAGGCTACTTTGACGAATTTCAAGTACGCAGCGAAGGGACCGGGCGGTAAGCGGATCGAGGGCAGCATCGTAGCTCCCACGAAAGCCGATGCCGTCGCGGAGCTCAAGAAGCAGAACCTCGTCGTCATGCAGCTCGACGAATCGGGGGGTACCGTCGAGGGTCGTCCCAAACCGGGCTGGCGTGGCCTCAGCATCGGAGGAAAGACTCCCAAGGGCAAGCGGGCCGAGGTGGCCATCTTCACTCGCCAGCTCGCCACCATGGTGGGAGCAGGCCTGGCCTTGCTGGAAGCCCTCGAGGTGCTGCACGCGCAGGCGGAGACCCCGGGCATGAAAGCCACCGGCGCCATACTGATCGCGGAGGTTCGATCGGGCACCGATCTCTCGAGCGCGATGGAGAAGTGCCCGAAGACCTTCACGCACCTGTACGTGAGCATGGTCAAGGCGGGCGAGATCTCCGGCCAGATGGACGTGATCTTGAATCGCCTCGCGGACTACTCGGAAGCCTCCGAGGAGCTGTCGCGCGAGATCCGGTCCGCGATGACCTACCCGGTGATCTCGATGGTCCTCGTCCTCGGCATCACGGCTTTCCTGATGCTCGGCGTCGTGCCGACCTTCAAGAGCGTGTTCGATTCGCTCGACGCGGAACTCCCTGCCATCACGAAGTTCGTGCTCGCGGCCTCGGATTTCCTGCGCGCTCACGTCGTGATGCTCGCGTTCGCGTCCGTGGGCGCTTTCTTCGGCCTGCGCTACCTGAAGAAGACTCGCTCCGGCGCGCGCGCCTGGGACCGCTTCTCCCTGAAGATCCCGGTCTTCGGCACCCTCGCCAGCAAGGTTTGTCTGGCGCGCTTCAGCCGGACCTTCGCGACGCTCATCCGCTCCGGCGTTCCGATCATGTCGACCCTCGACATCGTGGCGAACACGGCCGGCAATCGCATCGTCTCGGACGCCGTGGTCGAGGCCCGCGAGAGCGTCCGGAACGGCAATCCCCTCTCCGAGCCGCTCTCGAAGGAAAAAGTTTTCCCGCCCATGGTCGTGCGCATGATCGCCATCGGAGAGCGCACGGGCGCCATCGAAGACCCTACTGGAGAAGATCGCTGAGTTTTACGATGCGCAGGTCAAAGCCCAGGTGAAGGCCCTCACGAGCCTCATCGAGCCCCTGCTGATCTGTTTCATGGGGGTGGTCGTGGGCGGAGTCGTCCTGGCCATCTTCGCTCCCATTCTGGACTTGGTCGGAAAACTCTCGTCCGGAGGCTGATCCGCTCAAGACCGGTTCCGACCGGGGCCGATAGACCGCTCACGCCAGTAGGGTCTGCAAGGTCCCGAGCGGCGAGAGAAAACGAGAGGCCCGTCATGGCCCCGGCGGTCGGATACCCGGCCGAAACGGACCAGGAAGATAGGAGACCCGACAGTCCCTCGTGGGACCGCCGGTGCCAGAACACGTGCACGCCAATTAGGGACCGCTCCCGAAGGATTAGATAACTTAGATGATTCGCAACCGTCGAAAAGCTGGTTTCACCCTGATCGAACTCATGATCGTGGTGGCCATTATCGCGATCATTGCCGCGATCGCCATTCCCAAACTGTTGAGCGCGCGTATTGCGGCCAACGAGAACGCCGCGATCGCGACTCTGCGTTCGATCGCCGCGGCGCAGCAGCAATTCCAGTCGTCCTCCGCCATCGACACTGATGCAGACGGCGGCGGCGAATTCGGATTCTTCGGCGAGCTCGCCGGTGCCGCAATGATGCGAACCTACGATGCGGTGGGAGATGCTCCCGCGCTCGGCACGACCCCGGACGACATCCTCGACCCGCCCTTCCTCGCCACGGCCTTCGGCAACATCGCCGACGACCCGAACGGTGACGGCATCGTCGAGCGTCAAGGTTACAACTACAAGATCTTCCTGCCCGGTCCTCTCGCTGGCGGTATCATCCCCGCCCTCGCAGAGGGACCTGCCCTCACGAGCGGTGGTGCCAAAGCCGCCGACATGGGAGCCGCTTGGGGCAGCGCGAACTGCGAGATTCTTTGGTCGTGCTACGCCTGGCCGGTCCAGGCTGGCAAGACCGGCAATCGTGCCTTCTTCATCAATCAGGAAGGCGACGTGATCTCTTACGACAATCGCGACGGAGTCTACGACGGCCTCGTCGCCGCGGCGGACGTCCCGGTCTTCGATGCGGCCCTCGCGGATGACCTCCCGGGCAGCATGGACTCTGACCTCGGCCTCACCGTCATGGGCAAGACTGCCAACGACACAAACACCTGGACACAGGTCGGCAACTAGTCCGATCCGTTCCAACGGACAGCATTGCCGGGGGCGTCACCGCTTGGGTGGCGCCCCTGGCTTTTTGTTGGTTTCACGGAGCGAGCAGACCGAAGAGCTGCGCTGCATTTTCGGTGGTGCGGCGCGCGATCTCCTCGGGAGTGAGGCCGCGCTCACGCGCGATGAGCCGGACGACGGCGGGCAGGAAGGCTGGCTCGTTGCGCTGGCCCCGGCGCTCTTGCGGCGGGAGGAAGGGGCAATCCGTCTCCACGAGGAGGCGCTCGATGGGAACGGCGCGTGCGGCGGCGCGGTTGGCGTCGTTTCCCGGGTAGGTGACGATTCCGGAGAAAGAGATGTGGAAGCCTGCGGCCAGGTACGGGGGCAGCTCGTCGGGGCCCATCGTGTAGCAGTGCATCACGCCCCGTACACCGGGTACCTCGGCGATCAGGCGGCTCGTGTCCTCGTGGGCATCGCGGCAGTGCACGATCACTGGTTTCCCGAGCGAGCGGGCGAGCTCGAGGTGCCAGCGGAAGACCTGGAGCTGGGCCTCGCGCGGCGAGTACTCCTTGAAGTAGTCGAGGCCCGTCTCACCCACGGCAACACACTCGGGCCGTGCGCACAGCTCGGCGATCGATGACAGGACAGCCTCGTCTGCCGCCGCCGCGTCGTGCGGATGCACACCCGCCGTCGGGTGCATGCCATCCGCTCCTTGCGCCAGCGCGAAAGCCAGCCTCGAGGTCTCGAGGTCGGTGCCCACCACGATCATGCGACCGACGCCGGCGGCCCGCGCGCGTTCGAGGACCGCCGCCCGGTCGCCATCGAAGCTCTTCCAGAAGACGTGGCAGTGCGTGTCGGTGATCACCGACAGACCCTGGCGATCATGTCTTGCAGGAAGGCCGCGAAGTTGAGATCGACCTCGTGCTGGAGCACATGGGTGAACAGGGTGCAGGCCGTCTCCGTGGGGAGCGTGGCTTGCAGCGACTGCGCCGCCTTGCGCCGGATGTAATTGTTGCCGGTCGACTCCACGAGGAGCGTCTCCAGCGCTTTGCGCCCGCGCGGGTCGGAGTGGCGGCCGAGCTCCTCGGCGGCCAGGTGTCGAGCGGCGTCCTCCATCTGCAGGTTCGTCGCCACGTCGGCGAGCTCCTGAACGGGCGATCGTCCCGTTCGCGCGCACGCCTCGATCCAGCCTCTCACGAGGAACTCGTCGTTGGGCATGGTCTTCGTCGGACGTCCGCGCCGCTCGACGTAGGGCTTCGCGATCTCGAGGTAGAGCTCCGGCGAGGTCTGCGCCAGGAACTCGGTTGCGTACGTGCGGTCGTCGATCGGGAAGCCGTACTCGAGCATCAACGTCTTCAGGAGGTCCCGGGACTCGTCGGGAGCGGCGTGGGCTGCGATGTCCAGGAGGCCACGCCGAACGAGAGTCTGATCTCCCGAGTAGCCGACGTAGGCATCGATCGCGGCGATGCCGATCGCGCGATCGTTCGAGGTGCGCAGCCTCCCCATGAGCTCGCGCTGCTGCACGTAGTGGCGATCCAGGATGTCGCTGGTGAGGTCGGCCCGCAGCGGCGTGAGCGCCTTGACGAGCTCTTCGATCGCGCGTCTAGCCTCCGGCGCCACCTCGAGCTTCGGATGCGGAGCTTCCTGCACCGACCGGTTCGGCGGTGCGGTCTGACCCGTGCCGTCGGTCGACATCCCTCGGCCGGTGCACGCAACCAGGCCGAGCAGCAGGGCTAGTGCGATCCCGGACCTCGGACGGATCAGGGCGGCCGCCGCGAGCGATTCCGCACGCAGCGCGTGCGAGGTCGGCCGTGCACCATGGATCGGGAAAGCTCGATGTCCGCCGCGCAAGCGGGCACGATCGCACAACTGGCCGGTCTTCGATCGCACTCTCGAGGCCGGCACGAGATTTGTTAAGCTCATGGTTGATCGTCAATGAGCCAGCGTTGGCAAGTTCCAGGCCGTTCGGCCGGAGCGCGTCCACGCTTGCCCTCTGTACCGGAAATGCTTGGCCAGTCCACAGTGGTTCACAATATAGTTCCTCCGCTTTCCGAGCCCTCCCCCGGGTCCGCTGAGCGGTCGTCCCTGGCGCGCGCCGGCCGGAGTCGGCCGCCCTCAGGTTTCCAGCATCCCGATTCGGCCGGTCACCCGTACCAGCCCAGCACAGGATTCTCGATGCGTTGCTCTCGTCTCTTTCACGTTTCGGCCGGCCTCCTTGCGGCAGTGGTTCTCGGTGCTTGCTCCTCCAGCGAGGGCGGGAACCTGGGCACGATGTTCGTCGATTCGTGCTCCCTGGGTTGCACGAACGGCAGGGGTGGCGAGCAGGTGTTCTGCTCGATCGTGAACACCTACCAAAACCAGGAAGTCTCGATCCTCTTCTCCGAGGACGTCGACCTCTCCTCGGTCTCGGCGAGTTCGTTCCGCGTCGTGAACGTCGCCAACGGGACCACACCCGTCGGTACGTTCCTGATCGACCCCTTCACTCCCAAGCGCCTGATCTTCCGGCCCGACCTGACCTTCGACCTGCTCGGCAACCCCGAGTTCGGTCTGGAGCCGGACACCTCCTATCAGATCACGCTCCCCGGCGAAGCCCAGGGGGACACGCCTCCGTTCATCCAGAGCGTGGGCGGTCGCAACAATCAGAGCCGGGTCGACTGCACGATCCTGACCGATCAAGGGATCGTCGATCCCGTCCCGGGTGATCCTCAGCTCGAGGTCACGGTCGACGTGGTCACCGCCTACGACGCGGACCGCAATCCCGTGGAGTTCGACTTCGATGTTGCGGCCAGCGGCGCGGTCGACGTGTTCCGCAAATCCGACATCGTGTTCACCTTCCACGACATCATGAACGTGGCCACGCTGCTCAATCCGAGCACGGGGGCTTCGACGTTCATCACCATCATGGTCGATCCGGATGGCCAGCTCGGCACGGTCGAGGACCGCGTGCCGGTGACCGGTACCTTCTTCTTCAATCTCGATCTCGAGCGGCTGCGCACGATCCTCGTCTTCACGCCCACCGACGGCTATCCCTCGGCCAGCACGGCGCCCCGACGGATCGTCGTGGAGGTTCCCGAGAGCGTGCTCGACCTCGCGGGGAACTCCGTGACTCCTGCAAGCGGCGGGGGCTTCATCTCCTTCGTCCCCGAAGTCGTGGCGTTCCCGGCGCTCGAGCTCCCCCGTGAAGGCGGAGAGGACTTCAGCACGCAGGAGCTGTACGACGCCTCGGAGAGCGGCGCGGAATGGGGCGCGGGCAAGCTCACCGAAGCCACCACGGCGAGCTCCGGACGCCTGGGTCATCTGCACGTGAGGACGGGCGAGACGATGATCCTCGACACGGACAGCCAGGTGTTCCCGCTGCCGGACGAGGGTCTCGACGTGATCGGCAACCCGGATGGTCTCGGACAGTTCCCGACCACCGTCACGATCACGGATGGCGTGTTCGAGTTCACATCCGTCACGGTCGACACCGGCGGGCAGCTCACCTTCACGGGGTCCAACCCACCGCGACTGCTGTCCCGTGGCCCGATCGACGTGCAAGCCGGAGGGCTGCTCTCGCTCGCCGGTAGCTCCGCTTCGGCCCACAGCTCGGTGGTCGCCAAGCCGTCCGAGGATCCCGATGAGGTCAAGGGGCTCGGAGGTCCCGATGCTGGGGACGGCGGCTGGGGCGCCGATCGCTTCAACGCCAGTGGTTCTCAGTTCACCTTCCTACGAACGGTCGGAGCCATCGAGAACATCGGCGCCATCACCGACGGCCGAGATGCTGAAGGCGTCGGCGACGAAACCGCCGAATCGAGCCGCGGCCGTGGGGGAGTCCGGTTTCCGACCAATTTCCCGACTTCGGATTCGCTGGCCTTCTCCGGCGGCATCGCGTTCCTCATCGAGGTCGTCGATGGCGCAGACGTCTGTCTCGTCCGGATGGTCGGAAATGCCGGCACCGGTGGTGGATACGCCTTGACCACCGATCGCATCGTGTCGGCGTCTATCGACCCCATCGCCGAAGAGCCTGCCGGAGCTCAGAATCAGGACCTCGCGGGCACGAGTGGAGCCGCGCAAGTGAGCGGCCTCGAACTCGAACCGCCGGACATCAACAACTCGGATTACTTCATTCGCTTGCTCAATCCCAATCCCCCCGTCATCGGCGGAGGACTCGCATATCCTTACAGCCTCAGGGGTGGTGCCGGGGGCGGAGGCGGAGGGCTGCACCCCTTCGGCGGCGATTCTCAGCTGGAGCCCTTCGAGGGGATCTGCAAGAGCGCCAGCGCGTTCGCTTCGTGGACTAACTGGCACGACCACAGCGGTGGATCCGGCGGCGGCGGGGGTGGCGGAATCCAGTTGCGCTCGGGCTCTCAGGTGGTAGTCGAGGGCCGAGTGGATGCCTCCGGTGGCGACGGTGGCAGCTCGGTCAATCCGGGTGGAGGCCTGGCCGATCTGGCGACCGATTTCGCGAGCCCGGGTGGAGCCGCTTCGGGCGGTTCGATCCTGGTGCAGACCCCCGAGCTGGTGCTCGGCTCTAGCACGGGACGCCTCGACATTTCGGGCGGAACGGGTGGTCAGGGCCAGGGAATCCAGATGATCGTCAACGGCGGCGACGGCAGCCCTGGCCTCATCCGCATCGAGGATGGAAGCGTCCGCACGCGGCTGGCCATGAACCAGGAGTTCGCGATCTCGATCCTGCCGTTCGACGATGGCGGCGTGGACGGCGACTTCGACATCGACGGGGATTACGTCGGCGTCGGGGATTCCGTCGGCTGGCTCTCCGTCGAGCCCCGCGGGTTCACCAATAGCCCCTACCGTCCCGAGTCGTATAGCGGCGCGGTGTCGTGCTGGGTCCGGCCGGAAGGCAACTTCTTCTCGCTCAACCTGACGGAGGACTCGGGTCCCAATCCGGAAGACAAGGGCTGGAACATGGACGTGTACTGGATGGGGGACACGGCGGCCGACCTGATCCCTTTCCGCGGCGACAACGGTGGTCTCTTCGGCGGAAACGACTTCGAGACCGAGTTCGGAAACGTGCTGAACCACGCCGCTGACGCCGGCGCCGGGACCTCCCCGATCTGCGTGCGCTTCCAGGGCGCGCGTCTGACCGGAGTCACCGACGACCTGTGCGACATCGACCTGAACGGTGCGAACGTGGTTTCCGGATCCCTGACTCCGTGGGTCGACCACCCGTCGAAGCTGAACGACGCTCCGATCCTTCCGAACGCGATCCGGTTCTGCGTGATCTTCGACCTCGCGACCGAAGTGGGTGCCGCAGCGGCGAACGTCCACGGCGTCACGAACCTCATCATCCACGCCAACCCCGACTGATCCGTTCCTGCGTGAAGAGGGAGTGCGCTCCCTCCCGCATGGTCAGTGCTCGGATCCTGCACGCCCGCCTCCTGCTGACGGAGGCTGGCGTGCTCGTTTCTGGCGGAGGAGTGCTGCTGCGCGGAGGCCGCATCGAGCGCGTCCTCGCCGGCCCGCAAGCCATCGCACGGGCTGCTGGACCGAAGATCACGACCTCTGACCTGGGCGACGCTCTCCTCGCACCCGGCCTGGTCGACGCACACTCCCACCTCGAGCTCAGCGCGTTGCACGGCCAGGTCGGGACGCACGACGGCTTCGTCGGCTGGATCCGAGCGCTGGTCGCCGCGCGCCGTGCGTGCGCGCAGGCCGAGCTCGTCGCGGGCGCGCACGCCGCGCTCGAGAGTCTGGCTCGGACCGGGACGACCTGTGTCGGCGACATCGATTCCTCCGGGGCGGGAGAGCTCGCGCTCCAGAGCCATGGGATGCGGGCCCGCCTCTATCGCGAGCTCCTCGACGGCGACGATTCCGCGCGCACCGCGGCCGCGCTCGAGTGGGTGCGCCGCCCGCAGCGCTCGCGCTCCGGCCTGTCTTTCGGGCTCTCGCCGCACGCACCCTTCACGGTCAGCGACGAAGCTCTGCTCGCGGCCGCCGCACCCGTCCGAGGAAGGCGGCCTGCGATCGCGATCCACTGGTCGGAGACGCGCGAGGAGCTCGAATGGCTCCTCGAGGGCGGCGGCGCGCTGGCCGGGCTGCTGCGTGATTCGCCCGCGTGCAGCGGCCTGGATCGGATCGAGCGCGCAGGCTTGCTCGGGGCGCAGACGGCCCTCGTGCATGGGAACCACCCGCTGCCCGGCGAGATCGCCCGGATTGCCGCGAGCGGCGCAGCGCTCGTCCATTGCCCGGGGAGCCACCGATTCTTCGAGCGTGAGGTGTTCCCGATCGACGAGTGGCTGCGGCACGGCGTGCCGATCGCGCTCGGCACCGACTCGCTCGCGAGCAACGAGGCGCTCGACATGCGCCGCGAGATGGCGCTCCTCAGGCAGTCTGCGCCGGGGCTCGCGCCGGACGTCGTGTGGCGCTGCGCGACGGAGGGTGGAAGTCGAGCGCTGGGGTGGGCGAGCGAGCTCGGACGCCTGCGAGAAGGTTCGCACGCTGACCTGGCGCTGTTCGCGATACGCGCGAGCGACGAACGCACGGTCATGGACGAGCTGACCGCGGGAATGCCCACCGTCTTGGGAACCTGGGTAGCGGGCCGGCGCATCTTCTCGTATCCGGGCAGGGATGCCCCGGAGGATTCAAGGGATGCAGCAGATCGCCTTCAGAGCTAGAGTGCGCACCTCCCCATGCTCCCGTTCAGGGGAAGTTTTCCCGCCCGGCAGGGGGCACCTCGGATGATCGCCAGTCCACGACCACAGACCACCGATGACCAGCGCCAAGCGCTCGAGCTCCTCGAGCGCTCGAAGCGCGTCGTCTTGACCGGCCACATGCATCCGGACGGTGACTGCATCGGGTCCCAGGCGGCTCTCCATCAGATTCTCGCGGCCCGGGGGAAGACCGTGTGGATCCTGAATCCCGATCTTCCCGAACCTCAGTTCGATTACCTGAGCCAGGCTTGCCAGTTCGGTCGCTTCGAAGGCGGCCCCGTTCCCGAGCACGACCTCACCGTGCTCCTGGATTGCTCGGAGCTCTCCCGCTGCGGCGAGCTCGGCGATGTGCTCTCCAGGATGCCCTCGAAGAAGCTCGTCGTGGATCACCACATCCACGAGGACGCGGCCTGGTGGGACGCGGCCTTTCGCGACTTCAAGTGTGCAGCGACGGGTCTCCTCGTCTGGCGCATCGCCCAGCTGTGGGGCGTGCAGCTCGATCCGATCGCGGCGAGCGGCGTGTTCACCTCGATCGTGACCGACACGGGTTGGTTCAAGTACAGCAACACGGACGCGGAGACGCTGCGCGTGGCGAGCGAGCTCGTCAGCGCCGGGGTCGCACCCTCGCGCGTGTACTCCGCGATCTACCAGCGCAAGCCTGCGGCCAGTCCGCTGCTCCTCGGTCAGGCACTCTCGACGCTCCAGTATTTCGCGGACGGCCGGCTCGCCGTCTTCGAGCTTCCGCTCGACGCAGAGGGACGTGCACAGAACCTCGAGAGCGAGGATCTCCTCGATCTCGCCCGCGCGGTGGCCGCCGTCGAGGTCGTCATCCTGGTGCGCGTGGTCTCCGCAGGGAAGTGCAAGCTCTCGCTGCGCAGCAAGACCGACTACGACGTGAACCGGCTGGCCCGACGATTCCAGGGGGGCGGCCACGCCAAGGCGGCCGGTGCGACCGTCGAGGGCAGCCTCGAAGACGTGCGCTCGCGCGTGGTTTCCGCCGCGCTCGAAGGATTCTGAGAGGTCGAGGATGAAGATCGCGATCATCTCCGACCTGCACTCCAATCGCGAGGCTCTCGAAGCGGTCTTCGCGCACATCCGCGCGCAATCGATCACGACCCTCTACTGTCTCGGGGACATCGTGGGCTACGGGCCGGAGCCCGAGTTCTGCGTGGACCTGGTCCGCGGCCATTCGCAGATCTGCCTGATGGGCAATCACGACGAGGCGCTGTTCCAGGATGCCTCCGACTTCAATCCCCACGCGCGCGTCGCGATCGAATACACCCGCGAGCGCATGCGCCCGCACTGGTACAGCTCCAGCGAGCGCAAAGGCCGCTGGAAATGGCTCCGCGAATTGCCCCTCCGGCACGACGAAGGGCGCTTCACGTTCGTTCACGGCTCGCCGCGCGACCCCGTGCGGGAATATGTGCTCTCGACGGACGGCTTCCTCAATCCGGGGAAGCTGCGCTCGATCTTCGAGTCGTTTGACGGCATCGCGGTGGGAGGTCACACGCACCATCCGGGGATGCACGACGAGGATCTGCGCTTCCACGGTCTCGACGGGCGCGAGAGGGTCACGATGGCCTTGCCCGAGGGTCGCCGCTTCTTCCTGAACGTCGGGTCGACGGGGCAGCCGCGCGATGGGGACAACCGGGCGTGTTATGCCGTGCTCGAGGAGGATCGGGTGAGCTGGAATCGGGTGCCGTATGACTTCAAGACGACGATGCGGAAGATCACGTCGACGGGTGTGTTGAACGAGATCCTGGCGCGGCGGCTGGCGCTCGGGAAGTGATTCTCTGGTTCTGGAGAGAAACCACACCCCTACGAGCGCGGAGTCCGTCCGAGTTTGGAGTACCGCCTTCAGGCGGTCTGGTTCGTCGTCCCGCCTTCAGGCGGGACTGACTCTGAAAGAGAAGACCGCCTGAAGGCGGTCCCTGAAACCAGACCGCCTGAAGGCGGTCCCTGAAACCAGACCGCCTGAAGGCGGTACTCCGAACCCGAACCCGAACCCGAACCCGAACCCGAACCCGAACCCGAACCAGAACCAGAACAAGACCAACCAGATCATCGGCGAAAGATGTTGCGCATGACGTGCGCGAGGATCTGGGGGTTCTTGCGCAGGCGGCGGGTGCTGTAGGGGCGCCATTCCGGGCCGTAGGGGACGTAGATGCGCACCTTGTGGCCGGCGTCGCGCCAGCGTGTCCACAGCGGCTCCTGCACGCCCATCAGGACTTCGAAGTAGTAGCGCTCGCGCGAGATTCCTTGCGCGGCGGCGCGCTCGAGCGCGCGGGCGGCCATCGGCTCGTCGTGCGTCGCGAGGGCGACGCGGTGGCCGTTGGCGAAGAGCGCGTCGGCGGCAGCGAGGAAGGCTTCACGGATGGGCTCGGGCTCGGTGTGTGCGATCGAAGAGGGCTCGAGGTAGATGCCCTTGACCAGGCGCACGTCGATCGGGCCGGGGGGGAGCTCGCTGATGTCGCGGGGAGTCCGCAGGAGCCGCGCCTGCAGGACGATCCCGACGTTGTCGAAGCCGGCAGACCGCAAGCGGGCGAACAGCGCGAGCGTCGCGTCGGTCGTGGTGTGATCCTCCATCTCGATGCGCGCGAACTGCCCGCGCGCGCGGCAGTGCGTCAGCAGCGCGGCGTAGTGGTCGAAGGCGAGCTCCCTCGACAGACGCAAGCCGAAGTGCGTGGGCTTGACCGAGACGTACACGTCGAGCTTCTCCTCGACCAGGGTGTTCACGGCCGCCTGGTAGCCCTCCAGGACTCGCTTCGCGTGGTTCGCGTCCCGGACGTCCTCGCCCAGGATGTCGAGCACGCCCCCGAAGCCATGCGCGCGAAACGTCTTCAGCCGCGCGATGGCGTCGCTCAACCTCTCGCCGGCGATGTAGCGCGCGGAGAGCCGGCGCATGATCGGCGTGGGGACGTAGGGGAGGCTGGCGAGGATGGCGTTGGTGAGGAAGCCCATGGGGAGGGCGGGGATTCTAGAGCGCCTGCCGTGCGGGGAGGAGCCGGCTTGGGCGCCTTGCGCTCGCGCTCTACCATGCGCGAACCATGTCCGGTACGCCGCAGGCCCCCCTTTCCGACCTCCGCGTCGTCCTGATCACCGTCCCCGAGGGCGCCGTGGCGAAGCGCATCGCCGAGGCCCTCGTCGGAGAAGGTCTGGCGGCCTGCATCAACCTGGTGCCGGGAATCCGGAGCGTGTATCGCTGGCACGGGGCTCTCGAGGCCGCCGACGAGATCCTGATGATCGCCAAGACGAGCGCGAAACGGATGGACGAGTTCGAGAAGCGCTTGCACGAGCTGCATCCCTACGAGGTTCCCGAGTGCATCACCCTCGAGGCTGCGCGCGTGACCCCGGCGTACCTGCGCTGGGTGCTCGACGAGAGCGGCGAGGCGCGCGCGTGATCCAGGCACGCCTCCCGCGCGGGATCGGGCAAGCGGCGCGAGCTCGGGCGGCGCTCGCCGTGCCCCGCTGGAGCGTCGCGCTCGTGACGCTCGTGACGCTCGCCTGCGGCGACCAGCGGCGCGCACGTCCGGGAATCCCGCCGCACACCGTGCTCCTGGTCACGGTCGATGGGATGCGCGCCGATCACGTGTCGGCCTGGACGTACGCGCGAGCGACGACCTGGATCGATGCCGACCGCGCGACACGCGAAGCGGGCGGCGCGCTTTCGATCGACGACCTGGCGGAGGAGGGCGTGCTCTTCGCGCGCGCCTTCGCGCCCTCCACCGAGGCTCTCGCGTCGCTCGCGGCCTTGCACACCGGCCGCTCGCCCCTCGAGTCCGGCATCGCTGCTGGCGGAGACCTCGAGAGCGCGGAAGACACGCTCGCCGAGCGCTTCTCCCGCGCCGGCTTCCAGACTCTTGCGCTGGTGGCCCGGCAGGCCGGCGCGCTCGGTCCGGGCTGGCAGCAAGGCTTCGATCGATTCGAACGGACGGACGACGATCTCGAAGCGGTGTTGCGCGGTCGCGCATGGATCGACGAGCGGGACTTCGGAAGCGGCGCACGCTCCTTCGTCTGGTTGCACCTCGAGGGCCCTGCTCCTCCATTCGAGCCCGGCACGCTCGAGGGCATCGACTTCCGCTCGCTCTTCGCCGCCGCGACGCCGGACGCGGATTCCACGACGGCGCTCTACGACGGCGAGATCGCGCGGTCGACCCACGTTCTGCGCGGTCTGCTGGCTCACTTGCACGAGGCGGGAGGACCGGCCGATGCCTGGGGCGGGACGCTGCTCGCCTTCGTCGGCCTGGGCGGACTGGAGCTCGGAGCTCCCGGAGCGGAGAGCCCGAGCGCACGCGCGCGCCCCAGCGAAGGCGCGCTCCACGTGCCGGTGTTCCTGCGCCATCCCGACAGCCTCACCGGCCGGCGCATCTTTCGACCACTGGTGACGCTCCAGGATGTCCACGCCACGCTCCTCGAGTGGTTCGATCTGCCAGCGCAATCGGTCGCCGGCGGCCGCTCCCTGCTCTCGCTCACCGACGAATGGCGTGGCCGCGCGTTCCCGCTCCAGCCGCTCCTTGCCGTCGGAGGGAGCGATCACGAGACCGGCCCGGCGGTCTCGCTGCGCAACGATCGCTGGCGGTTGATCGTCTGGCCTCCGGAGGCCGGCGTGGTTGGCGCGAGCGAGAGGATCGAGCTCTTCGACCTCGATCGCGATCCCGGCGGACGGATCGACGTCGCGGCCGAGCATGCCAATGCGGCCCTCGAGCTGCGCGGCGTGCTCTCGACGAGGCTCGGCGCGCTCTCGCTGGCTCCGCGCTACGCGGACGCGGGGTGGCCGCGCTGATGCTCGAGCGCGACTCGGATCGGCGTGCTCGCAGCTCGGCGCTCGCGCGCCTCCCGCTCTTCCTCGGGCTCGCCTTCGCGCTCGCCGCAGCGCTGTGCAGCGCGCAGAGCTTGTGGGGGATCGGCTTCCCGCACGCAGTCCTCGCCGTGCCGATCGTGTTCGCAGGAGCGGCCTGGCCGATCGTGCTCCTGTGGTCGCCCACGGAGCCTTCCCCGCTGAAGCTCGCGCTCCTCGCCGGAGTGGGTTCTCCACCGCTGTATGCCGCCACCTGGGCCGTGGCGCGGAGCTTCCTCGACCCGGCGCACGCCGACGCTGCCACGATGGGCTGCTTCGCGCTGCTGCAGCTCGCGGCCCTCCACAGGCGCCTCGCCTTCGAGCCGCTCGGCAAGGCTGCCTGGCTCGCGCTCGCGCTCGCCGCCGCCGCAGCGATCGTGGCGGCGAGATCGTTGCTCGCGAACGCGAGCGCACTGCTCTGGTGTGACGGAGTGCTCTGGCATTCAGGAATCGCGCTCGGTCTGGAGCGGCGCTTCCCGCCCGAGAACCCCTGGCTCGCCGCCGCGTCTCCGTCCACGGCATGGTCCTTCGACGTCCTGGTCCGCACGCTGGCTCGCGCGCTGGACGTCTTTCCTGCGCTGGCACTCGCGACCGCCGCGGCGCTCGCGGCGCTCTGGACGGGCATCGGCCTGGCCCTTCTCGGCGCGCCGCTCTGGCGCGAGCTGCGGCGGGCCCTGGCGGTTCCGCTGTGTGCCTGGTTCGGACCCCACGCGCTCGGCGGCATCCTGGATTGGTTTCCCGGGCGGGCCCCGCAGCCGGAAGGTCGGATCGTCGAGAGCGGATTGGCGCCGTTCCTCGACCCCGGTCCGTCGGCGCCGCTGCTCGCGCTGTGCGTCGCGATCTGGTTGTGCGCCGCGCACGCGCTTCGGCACGGCCGCCGGCCGTGGGTGGGGCTGTGCGGCATGTTCTCGTGCTTCGCCGTCGCGCTCGATCCGCCGCTCGGACTGACCGCCGTTCTGCCCGTCGTCCTGGTGGCGCTCGTGCATCCCGGAGCGAGCGGAGTGCGCGAGCGCGTCCTCGCCGCACTCCTCCTGTCGCTCGTGCCTGCGCTCGCCGTGGCGTCGTTCCTGGGCTGGCGGCTCGAGCCCGTGCCGCGCAGTCTCGTCCAGGTGGATGGACGGGGCTGGCTCGAGGCACTCGCTCTACTGGTCCTCGCCGCGCTGCCGCTCGTTCGCGGCCGCTGGCAGCGCGAAGGCGGCGCGGGCGACGAACGCGGACGGCGCACGATCCTGTGGCTCTTGGTGACGGCCCTCCTCGCGGCGATCGCCGCGCCGTGGACGTGCGCTCTGTTCGCGCAGCGCCAGCTCGATTTCTTGCGCCTCGCGACCCTCGTTGCGGCGGTGCTCGCCGCGGGCGGGATCGTTGATCTGGCGCGCAGCCATGCCCCGCTCGCGCTAGCGCTGGTCCTCGCTCTGGGTGCCGGCGGAGGCAGCCGACTATGGAAGTCGATGGGCGATGCCGCGCGACGCGCGGAGAGGACCTTCGAGCTCGCGCTCGAGAGCGACGGTCTGCGTTCCACCCGGGACGACGATCTGGCGCGCGCGTACGACTGGCTGCGCACGAACCTCGCACGATCGGGAAAGGATCCCGTGCTCCTGCGCTCGGTCTCCCGCCGTGAGGACCACCTGGGCCGCAATCACATCCCGCACGTCGCGCCGCTGCTGAGCGGTCTGTCCACGTGGTGCGACTGGAGCGACGATCACGCCGGCGGAGACCCGCGCTGGGAACCGCGCCACGACCGACTCGAGCGGCTCTATGCCGAGAGTCGGGTGGGGGAGCCCGCGACCGACTGGGATCCCACGATCCTGCGCGAGCTCGACCTGCTCGGTCGGCCCGCCGTGATCCTGGTGGAGGAAGACGACCGGCGCGCCACGCGCATGCAGATCGAGCGCCGGCTCTCCGCGATCGGCGCGCGCCTCGCGCACGAGGAAGGCAGCGTCGCGCTCTGGTCCTGGGAGAGCTCGACCGACCGCGCGAAATGAGCTCGGAAGCTCGCCTGCCCCGGGGTGGGCCGAATGCATACCTGGGAATCACTCCCGCGGGCGGCGCACAGCGGGGGGTCCGAGCGCCTCTCAAGCCGCCGAGCGGACGGGTCGAGATAGGGAGGGATGTCGACTCGCGCAATGCTGCTGTCCGGCGTGCTGACCCTCGGGGTCGCGCTCGCGCAGGATTCCGGACCGCTCGGCCAGGCACCCTCGGACCCGGACGACGCAGTGAGCGTCGCCGCCGAGATCGAGATCCTGCCGATCCTGCGCGGGGAGTACTTCCTCCTCGAGCAGCCCGATGCCGACGGTGTGAGGCGGTCCGCGGGAAGGATGATCCTCAGTCGTCACGAAGAAGACGGCGAGTCCGCGCTCGAGCTCGAGATGTATTTCACGGAGGGCGATCTGTTCGTCCGTGCAGTGGAGACGCAGAGCGCGCTCGGACAGCGCCTCGTGTGGCGCGAGTTCGGCGATCACGCCCTGCGAACGGTGGTCGCCATGCTCCCGGCCGGGACGAGCGAGGTCGAGATCTTGACCTGGGGCATGGGCGAGCCGATTCGCCGGCACATCGCGACCAAGGGGACCGTGCGCTTTCCACTCGGCTACATCGAAGCGCTCCGCCTGGGAGAGCCGGGAACCGATCTTGCGCGGGTGTGGCCGCTCTCCTCCCTGATCGAGGTCGTCAGCGCCATGCCGATCGACCTGCAATCCCCCGAGATTCCACCGACCTGGTGCGCGAGCATCGCAGCCGCTCGTTCGCAGCCGCGGGCCTACCAGGTAGTGCGCGGCGACGGGTCGAAGGCGGAGAGCTTCCTGTTCGACGGCGAGGAGCTCGTCGCTCTCTTCCTCCAGCCGGGCGGTCTGAGCGCCCGGCGAGTCGAGAGGGAGCAGTACGAAGCAATCAGCGGGCGTCTGGCGAGCACCGCGCGTGCGGCCGGGGGCTGGGAAGAGCACCACGAGAGGTCCGACACGCGGACCACGGCGAAGTGAATGCTGCGTAAGGTCGGCCTTCGCCGCAGCTTCGACTCGTGAGCTCCAGCAGACTGCTCAGCGCCCGGTGATCCTCGAGCCTGCGTTCCCTGGCTCGCCAGGACCAATGGGTGCTATCCTCCACAGGCTCTCCGCCGCGTAACCGTTGCGTACCGGAAGAGCTTCGAACTCCGTGATTCTGCGAGCCATCGTTTCCACCCACTCCAGGAGGATCTGGTCTGCTTCCCTCCTCGCGCTCCTCGTCTTGCCAGGGGGCGCTTGCCGCAGTGCAAGCGAGTGGCGCGAACACGCGGACGCCGAGGTCTACGCCCTCGTCGACGCGCGGCGCGCTCAGCTCTTCACCGAGCCAGGGGGATTTCGCATCGATCCACCCGTCGCGAGCCTGCGTCAGGCGATCCTTGCCGGCGATGTGGTCGAGCTCGAGGTCTCGCTGGTGGGCTGCCTGGAGATCGCGTCGGAGAACAGCCGCGACTACCAGACGCGCAAGGAGCAGCTGTACCTCTCCGCGCTGGACCTGACGGCCGAGCGCTGGCGTTTCCACCCGCGTCCCTTCGGCTCGGTCGAAGCCGCCGTCAACGGAATAGGGAGCGAGGCCGAAGAGGCAAGCGTCGACGGGAACCTCGGCCTCACGCACCTGCTCGGCAGCGGCGCGACGCTCGTCACGAGCATCGGAGCGAGTCTGTTCCGGGCACTCTCGACCGGGGATGGATGGGACGCGCTGAGTGCTCTCTCGTTCGCGTTCACCCAGCCGCTCCTGCGAGGCTCGGGGAAGCTCGTGGCCCAGGAGTCCTTGACTCAGGCCGAGCGCAATCTCGCCTACGCCGTGCGCGACTTCGAACGCTTTCGCCGCACCTTCGCCTTCGAGGTCGCGACGCGTTTCTACGCGCTCCTGGAAGCCGTCGACCAGCTCGAGAACCAGCGGCGCAACCTGGACAATCTGATCGCCTTGCGCCAGCGCAACGAGGCGCTCGCACAGGCGGGTCGCATCTCCGACATCCAGGTCGACCAGGCGCTACAGGATGAGCTGCGCTCCCAGAACCAGGTCCTGAGCCAGGAGTCCGATCTCGCGCAACGGCTCGACGACTTCAAGCTGTTCCTGGGTCTCCCGATCCCGGTGGGTCTGCGGCCCGACCGGACCAGCTTCCAGCAGCTCACGGAAGAGGATCCCGTGCTCGACCAGCTCACCCTGGACCAGGCGGTCGGGATCGCGCTGAACGAACGCCTCGATCTCTTGAACACCCAGGGCACGGTCGAAGATCGCCGGCGCCGCGTGGCGATCGCCGAGGACGATCTGCGCGCGGCTCTCGACCTCGCCGTCGGCGCGAACGTGGGTTCGCCCGAAGGCCGTCCGGCTTCGATCTCGACGGGCGACTCGATCTGGTTCGCCAGCCTGGGCCTGGATCTACCGCTCGACCGGCTCAATGAGCGCAATGCTTATCGCCAGAGCCTGATCGACGTGGCCAGAGCCGAACGCGAGCTCGACGAGTCCGCCGATCAGATCGAAGCGAACGTGCGCAATGCCTTGCGCACGACGTCGACGACGCGCGAGAGCTACCAGATCCAGCGCGGTGCGGTGACGCTCGCCGAGCGCCGCGTGGAGAGCGCCGAGCTCTCGCTCCTGGCGGGGCGCGCGAGCACGCGCGACCTCCTGGATTCGCAAGAGGATCTCCTGGAAGCGCAGAACGCCCAGACGAGCGCTCTCATCGATTTTTCGCTGGCTCGGCTGGGCCTCTACCTGTCCATGGAGCTCTTGCGCGTGGACGAACAGGGGATCGAAGTGGACACGCACCTGCTTGCCGCGGGCGAGGAGAACGGATTATGAAGACTGGAATCGGGATCGGTATCCTCGTGCTCGGCGTGCTCCTCGCGGGGGGAGCGGTCCTCGCGACTGGCGGAAGCTTCTTCGGAGACGAGGACGAGAAGGCGCTGGAAGGAGTGGTGGCGCGCCGCGGACCGCTCGTGATCAGCGAGATCGTGCGCGGCAACCTCGCGGCGAAGAACAGCGTCACCTTGCGCAACGAGATCGAGGGTCGGAGCACGATCCTGACCCTGATCGAGGAAGGAACCCTGGTCGAGGAGGGCGACGTGATCGCCGAGCTCGACACTTCCGCGCTCGCCGACCGGCTCGTCATGCAGAAGATCGACGAGCAACAGGCGCAGGCCGACGCCACCAAGGCGCGCGAGCAGCTCGCCATCCAGATGATCCAGAACGAGTCGGACATCGCCAAGGCGAAGCTCGACCTCGACTTCGCGTTACTCGATCTCGAGAAGTACACGATCGAGGACGGCGAGTGGGTCCACGAGCTCAAGAAGTTCGAGGAGACGATCAAGCTGTCGCAGGAGGAGCTCAGCCGGGCGGCAGTCAAGCTGGAATGGACCAAGAAGCTCTATGACCAGGGCTTTGCGCAGGGGCTGGAACTCGAAGCCGACCAGGCGGCAGTGGAGCGCACGGAGGTGGAGATCGAGCAGGCCAGGCGCGACAAGGCTCTGCAGGAAACCTACGGCCACCGGCGCAAGCTCGCGGAGCTGAAATCCGCGGTCGAGACGATGCAGCGCGACGTGGCGAAGACCGAGAAGCAGGCCAACGCCAAGCTCGCCGATTTCCAGGCGGCCGAGGCCTCGACCCAGATTCGCTGGGATCTCGAGAAGGAGAAGCTGAAGAAGATCGAGGAGCAGCTCGGGAAGGGCAAGATCATCGCCCCCGTGCGCGGCATGGTGGTCTACGCGCGCGAGAACAGTCGATGGGGCTCCTCCGAGCCCGTCCAGGAAGGCGGGGAGGTCCACGAGCGCCAAGAGATCGCGACCATCCCGCGCGAGGGCGGCATGATCGTCGACGCGAGCCTGCACGAGACCGTGCTGAAGAAGGTGCAGATCGGGCAGAACTGCAGGATCACGATCGACGCGCTCCCGGACCGGGCATTCGAAGGGAAAGTCGATTTCGTGGCCGTGCTCGCCGACTCGAACGCCTGGTTCGCGAACCCCAATCAACGCATCTACCGCTCCGAGATCTCGATCGGGAACGGCGTCCCCGAGATGCGTCCGGGCATGTCGTGCAGCGTGGAGATCATGGTCGCGGAACTGCAGGACGTCGTGTACGTCCCCGTGCAGTGCGTGTTCTTCGATGGCGGTGAGACGATCGCCTTCGTTCGCAAGGACGGCGCGGTCGAGCGCCGCCCGGTGGAAGTCGGTCTGGACAACTCCAAGCTCGTCGAGGTGAAGACGGGCCTCGCGGACGGCGAGCTCGTGCTGCTCACTCCGCCCCCGAGCTTCAAGCCCAAGGCGACTCCGACCCCGGAAGTGCCCGGCGTGGAGACGCCCGAGGGAGAAGTCCCGGGGAATGCCGCACCGACGATGCGCCCACCGGCTGAGGGCCAGCCAGGGATGGCGGATGGCGGGTTCCGCGGGCAGCGAGGCGAAGGCGCGACGGCTGGCTCCGAGGGCAAGGGCGGCGATGGCTCGCCGCGCGGCGGGAGACGGCCGGAAGGCGGCGGGGACGGGGAGCGCTCCTCGGGCGACGGCTCACAGGCGTCCCATGATCGCCCCAAGGGCGAGGCGAAGGCGCCCGCGGAGACGCCGACGAAGGGCTCGTCCGAGGGCTCGCAGTGAGCCCGCCGGCGGAACCTCGCACGGTCGCGGAGCTCATCGACGTCACGCGCATCTACGACACCGGCTCGGTGCAGGTGCGCGCGCTGGACGGGATCAGCTTCGCGTTCCGCGAAGGCGAGTACTGGTCGATCATGGGGAGCTCGGGCAGTGGAAAGTCCACCCTGCTCAATATCCTTGGCTGCATCGACCGGCCGAGCTCGGGCACCTATAGCGTGCGCGGCCAGGAAGTGGCGGACCTCGACGACGACGGACTCTCCGAGCTGCGCGCGCGCTCGCTCGGCTTCGTGTTCCAGTCGTACAACCTGATCCCCCAGCTCGACGTGCTCGAGAACATCCTCGTGCCGGTGCTGTACCTCGATGATCCGCCGCGCGGGATCGAGGACCGCGCTCGCCAGCTCGCCGACAGGGTGGGGCTCGGCAACCGGCTGACCCACCGGCCGACCGAGCTCTCCGGCGGCCAGCAGCAGCGCGTGGCGATCGCCCGCGCCTTGATCAACAACCCCGCTCTGATCCTCGCCGACGAGGCGACGGGGAATCTCGACAGCCAGACGGCGCTCGAGATCCTCGACCTCTTCGACGAGCTCAACGCCGAGGGCAAGACGATCCTGCTGGTGACCCACGAGCCCGACGTGTCCGCGCGCACGCAGAACGTGCTGCGCCTGAAGGACGGGCGGGTCGAAGACGTGCAGCGACGCGAAAGGGCGCGCGTTTGATCAAGAGCGCTTTCCTTCGCGCTCTGCGGCTGGGGATCTCGAGCCTGCTCCTGCACAAGCTGCGCAGCCTGCTCACGACGCTCGGCGTGCTCTTCGGCGTCGCGAGCGTGATCGCGATGCTCGCGGTCGGTGAAGGTGCAAGCGTGCGCGCCCAGGAGCAGATCCGCGCGCTCGGGAGCCAGAACATCATCCTGCGCAGCGTGAAGCCGCCCGAAGATCAGGTCTCCAATCGCGAGGCGCGCGTCAACGCCTACGGCCTGAAGCAAAGGGACCTCGATCGCATCCGCGAGACCTACCCCGGCGTCCGGCGCGCCGTACCTGTCCTCGAGGTGTTCGGCGAGGTGCGCTGCGGCGAGCGCGTCTGCAGCCCGCGAGTCCTCGCCACCGAGCCCGCCTTCCTCGATGTCACCGGCCGCGTCCTCCTCGAGGGCCGCTTCCTCTCCCAGCAGGACGAGAAGGCGATCGCGCCGGTGTGCGTGCTCGGCTACGACGCCGCGCGCTTCCTGTTCCCTTTCTCGAGCCCGCTCGACGAGCAGGTCAAGATCGCCGCGGACTACTACACGGTCGTCGGCACGCTGATGCCGCGCGTGCGGCTGGCCAATGATCCGGGCGAGCCGGGGCGCGAGGTCGCCGACGAGGTCTTCATGCCGCTCCAGACCGGCCTCAAGTGGTACGGCGGCACGCAGGTGAAGATCCGCAGCGGCAGCATGGACCGCGAGGAAGTCGAGCTGCACGAGATCGTGGTCGACATCGCGAACGCGGCGGACGTGCTGCCCATCGCGAGCGCCTGCCGCACGATGCTCGAGCGTTTCCACGAGATCAAGGACTACGAGGTCGTCGTCCCGCTCGAGCTCTTGATGCGCGCGCGGGAGACGCAGCGCATCTTCAATATCGTGCTCGGCTCGATCGCCGGGATCAGTCTACTGGTAGGCGGCATCGGCATTATGAATGTAATGCTCGCCACCGTCACCGAGCGGACGCGCGAGATCGGGATCCGCCGCGCGCTGGGCGCCAAGCGCCGCCACATCGTGCAGCAGTTCCTGATCGAGACGGTGGTCCTCTCGGCGGGCGGCGGAGTGCTCGGAATCCTGGTCGGACTCCTGATCCCGCTTGCCATCCAGCACTTCGCCAAGATGGAGACGATCGTGACCCCCGGCGCGCCCTTGCTCGCCTTCGGCATCAGCGTGGTCACGGGAATCGTCTTTGGCCTGTATCCCGCCTGGCGAGCAGCGACCATGGACCCGGTCGAAGCGCTGCGGCACGAGTAGGGGCTCAACCGGTCGGAGCCCCGAGCTCGACTCCGCGCAGCGCGAGGGCGCGCGCGACGTGCTCCGGAGCGACCTCTTCGCGCTGATCGAGATCGGCCAGCGTGCGCGCGAGCCGGCGCAGGGCCTGGATCGCGCGCGCGGAGAGCGCCGTCCGCTCGCTCGCTCCGGCGAGCAAATCGCGCACGCCTCCGGTGAGCGGGACCAGGCGGTCGAGCTCACTCGACGCGAGCTCCGCGTTGCTGCCGGCCTGTCCGCGCGAGCGGCCGCGCTCGCGGACGTCGAGGACGCGCTTGCGAGCACTCTCGTCGGGACTCCTCTCGGGACGCGGCGACGGCCCAGCGGGCGCCAGCTCATCGAGCGTAGGCGGCGCGAGCTCGACGCGCAGCTCGATGCGGTCCAGCAGAGGCCCCGAGATCCGGCGGCGGTAGCGCTGCACGATCCCCGGCGGGCAATGGCAAGGGACGCGCGGGTGGCCGAGCCAGCCGCACGGGCAGGGATTCATGGCCGCGACGAGCTGGAAGCGCGCGGGCAGCTCGATCTGCGCGCGCGCGCGGCTGATCAAGATGCGGCCGGTCTCCAGCGGCTCGCGCAGCGCCTCCAGGACCTCGCGCTGGAACTCGGGCAGCTCGTCGAGGAACAGGACTCCCCCGTGGGCGAGGGTGATCTCGCCCGGCGCGACGAGCGGACCCCCGCCCACCATCCCGGCATAGCTCACCGTGTGATGCGGCGCCCGGAAGGGCCGCTCGCGGGCGAGGCCACCCGGCCAGCGGCCGGCCGCGGAGAGCACACGGGTGATCTCCAGGCGCTCGTCGAGTGCGGGCGGTGGCAGCATATGCACGAGCACACGGGCGAGCATCGACTTGCCGGCGCCGGGCGGCCCGAGGAAGAGCAAGCCGTGGCCGCCCGCCGCCGCGACGAGGAGCGCGAGCTTGCCGAGCGCTTGCCCGCGCACCTCGGCGAGGCTCGCCTCCGGATCGATCGCCGGCCCGAGCTCGAGCGGGGGAGCGATCAAGGGGAGCACCGCGGTCGTGCCGGTCAAGTGCGCCAGCACCTGCGCAAGGTGGCGCCCCGCGCGCGCCTCCATGCCCTGGACGCAGGCGGCTTCCTGCGCCGTCGCGAGCGGCGCCACGACGCGAGCGATCCCGTGCTCGCGAGCCGCGAGTGCTGCGGCGAGCCCTCCTGGTACGGCGTGCAGCGTCCCGTCGATGCCCACTTCTCCGAGGAACAAGGTCCCCTCCAGCGACCCCGGGTCGATGTGTCCGGCCGCGGCCACGGCACCCAGCACGAGCGGCAGGTCGAGGCTCTCGCCCGACTTGCGGCGCGCGGCAGGGACGAGGTTCAGGAACAATCGTCCAGTGGGCAACCCGAGTCGGTTCTCGGCCAGCGCGCAGAGCAGCCTGCCGCGGCTCTCACGAATCACCGGATCGGGGAGGCCCGTGAGCACGACCTCGGTCCGCTCGCGATCCTTCCCCTCGAAGCGCGCCTCCACGGTCACGAGCTCGGCTCCGGTTCCGTGCAGCGAGGCTCCCAGCACGCGAACGGTCTTCACGCTCTCCATGACATGGCGAGGGCCTCGATGGTTGCGCTTCGGGGTGCTCGACTTGCTCAACCGGGGACAAGCAGCGATCCTCGGGTGAGCCCGCGGGCCTCTCGTTCCACTTTTTCTTCGCCATGACCACCTACTACGAGCCCTCCGATCTCGAGCATTTCTCGGCCATTGGCGATCACGCCCCCGCCCTGGCCGAGAAATTCTTCGCCTGGTACGGAGCGGTGTTCCAGGACGGCGCGCTCAGCGCGCGCGAGAAGTCCCTGATCGCCCTGGGGGTCGCGCATGCCGTGCAGTGTCCCTATTGCATCGAGGCCTACACGAAGGACGCGCTTTCCAAGGGCTCGGACGTCGATCAGTTGACCGAGGTCGTGCACGTCGCCTCCGCCATCAAGGGCGGCTCGGCCCTCGTGCACGGAATGCAGATGCGCAAGTGCGCCGACCAGCTCGGGATGTAGCGTGAGCGCGCCCCCCGAACGGCTCGCGCGCATCAAGGTACGCGCGACGCTCTCGCGATCCGGCTCGCCGCTGGCCGATCCCGCGACCCAGATCGCGCACCTGGCGGGCGTTCCGGTCCGCGACGAGCGCGCCGGCGACTTCGATCGTCACCTCGACCCTGTCGGCCTCTACCCGCTGCGCGCGAGCGGGATCCAGGTCTTCCAGCTCAACGTCGGCCGCGTGTGCAACCAGACCTGCGCGCACTGCCACGTCGACGCCGGCCCTGATCGGCGCGAGAGCATGAGCCGCGCGACCGCCGAGCTCGCCATGCGCGTCCTCGAGCGGACGGCGATCCCCACGGTCGACATCACCGGCGGGGCTCCCGAGCTGAACGAGAGCTTCGAGTACCTGGTGCGCGAATCGAGACGCCTCGGCCGGCACGTGATGGATCGCTGCAATCTCACCGTGCTGCTCACCTCGCGCGGGGAGCGTCTGCCGGAGTTCTTCGCGGCCCACCAGGTGGAGCTCGTCTGCTCGCTCCCGCATTACCGTGCGCTCGCCACCGATCGCCAGCGCGGGGAGGGAGTCTTCGACGCCTCGATCGAAGCGCTGCGGCGCTTGAACGCCGTCGGCTACGGCATGGAAGGGAGCGCGCTGCGCCTGGTGCTCGTCACCAATCCCGTCGGCGCCTTCCTGCCGGCGAACCAGGCCTCGCTCGCCGCCGAGTGGAAGCGCGAGCTGCGCCGGCTGCACGGCATCGAGTTCCACGAGCTGCACGCGATCTCGAACATGCCGATCCACCGCTATCTCGAGTGGCTCGAGCAGAGCGGCAACCTCGCTTCCTACATGCAGCTCCTGATCGACTCCTTCAATCCCGCCGCCGCGCGCGGGCTGATGTGCCGCACGACGCTTTCCATCGGCTGGGATGGTCGCCTCTTCGACTGCGACTTCAACCAGATGCTGGACCTCGAGCTCGGCTTCGGCGCGCCGCGCACGCTCGAGGAGTTCGACCTGGCGCTTCTCGAAAAGCGCCGCATCGTGACCGGCCGCCACTGTTTCGGCTGCACGGCCGGCGCCGGCTCCTCCTGCGGCGGGCAGATCGCGGAGTAGCGGCCCCGGGATCAGGCCGCGCTCGGCCGTCGCACCTTGACCAGCCGGTCGGCCACGTGCGTCGCGCACCAGGAGTCGGGCTTCAGGTGCACCCGGAACCCGTTGCCGACGACCATGCCGGCAAGCGCCTGCACGTAGTTCGAGGAGCGGTGGCGCTCGTCTTCGTTGGCGTCGACATGGACGGTGACGTCACAGCCGATGGCGTTTCGCAGCTCGTGCGCGATCTCGATGGAGAGCTCGGCCTCGCGGAACAGGCGTTGCGCGAGCGACTTCGTGCGGGGGGTGGTGCGGCGGCGGAAGAAGACGCGGCCGCCGTGGCCGGGGATCAGGGCGGCGATCACCGTGACGTAGTCGGTGTGGCGCGCGCCTTCCTGCGAATCGGTGCCGATGTGCAGGACGAGCCGCGTGTCCAGGGCGAGCTCGCGCACCGTGGCGACGACATCTTCGACGGGGCCTGCACTCAGCGATCGCCAGACGGCGCGCGTTCGTGGGCTGGGGGGTTCGGAGCGATCGTCGCCGTGGGCGTCCACGGCCTTCATCCTAGCCGCGAGCGAGAAGGGGGGAAGAGTACGCAACAGAAATCGTATGCAAGCGATCGGCTTCGGTCGCGGCACGGCGAGCCAGTATCCTGCCTGCATGCACTGCGCTCGAGGTCTCTTGCTCCTTGCTCCGGCGTTCGCCTGCGCCAGCCCCAAGCCGTTCCGGATCCCGGCTCCCCCCGTGCCCGAACCGCGGGTCGAGATGTCCGAGCACATCGTCGTGTGCGGACGGCCCGTCGTGATCGGCACGCCAGTCGTGCTGTGGACCGATCCCGGCGGCTACGACGCGACCAGTACCGCGCGCCGATCGCGCTCGACTGGCGGGAGCGGCCCCGGCGAAGGTGATCTGCGCTACACGCCGGGCCGCGTCGAGCGAGGCGAGGACGGCCGGGTGCTCGTTCCACCGGAGAGCCGCGACCTCGCACTGCTGCGGGGTGTCGTCGATCTCTTCGTGCTGCACTACGACGCGTGCGGGACGAGCCGACGCTGCTTCGAGGTCTTGCACGACGTGCGCGGCCTCTCGGTGCACTTCCTGCTCGATCTCGACGGCACGATCTACCAGACGATGGACCTGCGCGACGAAGCCTGGCATGCGCGCGAGGCGAATCCGCGCTCGATCGGCATCGAGATCGCCAACGTGGGGGCCTTTCCGCCCGGAAAAGCCGCCTTGCTCGACCAGTGGTACGCGCCAGATTCGGAAGGAACGCGCATCACGATCCCGGCGAGCGAGGAACCGAGCGGCCTGCGCCGCGCGAACTTCGTGCCGCGGCCCTCGCGAGAGAGCCGCGTCCAGGGTCGGATCCAGGGCGAGCTCAGCGAGCAGTACGACTTCACGGCCGAGCAGTACGACGCTCTCGTGCGCTTGACGGCGGCCTTGAGCCGGCTCTTCCCCAAGATCGTGCCCGACGCTCCGCGCGATCGCTCGGGGCGCGTGCGGTCGGACGTGCTCGCGGCCGAGGAGCTCGCGCACTTCGAGGGGATCCTCGGGCACTATCACGTGACGGCCGACAAGCTCGATCCGGGCCCTGCTTTCGACTGGCCGGGATTCCTCGCACGCGTGAAAGCGCGGATGGCGGCGACCGTCGGGGAGTGAGCCCCCTTCAGGCCTCGGGGGCGCCGGACGCGGCCTCAGCCCGGCTCGTCGAGCGCGCGTCCGAGGAAGCCGTCGACCAGCGCGAGACGGTGCTCGGCTTCTTGCGCCTCGATCCCGGCGCGCGCCATCAGCACCGCGATCTTGACGCGGCCGCGCGCGCCGAGGAGCAGGTCCTGGGCACCGGCGCGGTCGACGCGCGCGAGCTCCATCACCAGGCGTTCCGCGCGATCGGCGAGCTTGGCGTTCGCGCTAGCGTCGAGGTCGACCATGCGATTGCCGTACACCTTGCCCAGGCGAACCATCACGAGCGTGGTCAGCGTGTTGAGAACGAGCTTGGTGGCCGTGCCGGCTTTCAGGCGCGTGCTCCCCGTCACGAGCTCGGGCCCGGTGAGCAGCCGGATCTCGAGATCGGCTTCTGCGCGCGCGTCCTCGGGGCTGACGCACGCAAGGAAGATCGTCGCCGCGCCGCGCGCGCGCGCGGCGGCGAGTGCGGCGTGCACGAAGGGCGTCGTTCCGCCCGCGGTGATGCCGAGCACGACGTCCCGGGCGCCCACCGCTCGCTCGGCGATGGCCCGGGCGGCCGCCGCTTCGTCGTCCTCGGCTCCCTCGACCGCCCCGATCAGCGCAGCCTTCCCGCCGGCCAGGATCGCTTGCACTTGCTCGGGATCCGAGCGAAAGGTGGGCGGGCATTCGGCTGCGTCGAGCGCGGCGAGGCGGCCGCTGGTCCCGGCGCCGGCGTAGAGGAGACGGCCTCCGGCTGCGAGCCGGCCCGCGACGAGCTCGACCGCGCGCGCGATCGATTCGTGCGCGTTCTCGACCGCCTGGAGCGCTTCGCGGTCGGCACGTGCGAAGAGCGCCACGGCTTCGTGCGTCGAGAGGCGGTCCAGCTTCGCCGAGGCCGGGTGCGCGCCCTCGGTGGAGAGCGCTCCGCGATCGTGCGCGGACGAGCTCATGCGCCGGGCTCCGGTTCGTCACTCCCCGAGCCTTCCTCCGAGCTCGGCCGCGAGCGGCTCACGCGCTCTCCGATCTGCCACAGCCGCCGGGAAGGAAGCGATAGGCCGCCGTCGACCACGAAGCACTCGCCCGTCACCCAGCTCGAAGCGGGCGAGAGCAACCAGAGCGCGTGCGTGGCCACTTCCTCCGCAGTGGCAAAGCGTCCGAGCGGAATCGTTTCGCGCATGCGCTCCGCAGTGGCCGGATCGGGCCACAGGTTCTGGCGTGCGCCTTCGGAGTGGAACGGACCGGGAGCGATCGCGTTGACGCGCAGCCCGCGGTCCGCCCACTCGGCCGCCAGGGTGCGCGTCATCGCGAGCACGCCCGCCTTGGCGCTGGCGGAGTGCACGACGCCCGGCATGCCCGTCCACGCGTAGGTCGCCACCACGTTCAGGATCGAGCCGCTGCCCCGGGCGAGCATCTGCCGTCCGAACTCCCTGGAGCAGTAGAACGTGCCGTCGAGCACGATCGAGAGCACCGCGCGCCAGGCGTTGGCCGATAGACGTTCCGCGGGACACACGAAGTTGCCCGCGGCATTGTTGACCAGGATGTCCGTGGGCCCGTGCCGGTGCTCGATCTCCTGCGCGAGCTCGTGCACGCGCGGCGCTTCCCGTACGTCCGTGCAGAGCGCGTCGGCCTGCCAGCCGCGCTGCGCGGCCTCTTCGAGGAAGCCGGCGTGGTGCTCGCTCTTGCGCGAAGTGATCACGACGCGCGCTCCCAGCGCACACAGGCCGCGCGCGATCTCGAGCCCGAGCCCGGTTCCGCCGCCGGTGACGACGGCGAGTGACCCGGCGAAGGTCGCTGCGGGGAATGCGCGGGCGGAGACGACTTCCCGATCCATGCCCGGAAGTCGAGCACGCGGAGGGATCGGAGGGAAGCTCTGGTTCGGAGTACCGCCTTCAGGCGGTCTTGTCTTGCGGAGCCAGTCCCGCCTGAAGGCGGGACGACGAACCAGACCGCCTGAAGGCGGTACTCCAAACTAGGAGGGACTCCGAACCGGGAGGTACTTCGAGTTGGGAGGTACTCCGAAGCGGCGACCTGGCGTGGCGTAGGGGTGTGGTTTCTCCCCAGAGCGCGCACGTTCCGCCAGGGCGCTGGATGGAGTACCGTGCACATCATCATGCAAGTCCTGGAAAGCTACATCGCGGGCCGCTGGCATCGGGGCAGCGGCAAGCCCACCGAGCTCGTCAACCCTGCCCGCGGCGAGACCGTCGCCCACACTTCCAGTGGTGGCCTCGACTTCGCGGCGGCCGCGCGCCACGGCCGGGAGGTCGGCGGGCCGGCTCTGCGAGCGCTCTCCTTCGCCGCGCGCGGCGAGCTCTTGAAGCGGGTCTCGGCCGCCCTGCACGAGAACCGCGACGAGCTGATCGAGCTCTCGACTCGAAACGGCGGCAACACGCGCTCGGACGCGAAGTTCGACATCGACGGCGCGATCGGAACGCTCGCCGCCTACGCCGCCTGGGGCAAGGAGCTCGGCGATCGGACGTACCTCGCGGACGGAGAGGGCGTGCAGCTCGGTCGTTCCCCGCGCTTCTTCGGCCAGCACGTGAGCGTGGCGCGCCATGGAGTCGCGGTGCACGTGAACGCCTTCAATTTTCCTGCCTGGGGCACGATGGAGAAAGCCGCCTGCGCGCTGCTCGCCGGTGTTCCGGTGCTCACCAAGCCGGCCAGCTCGACTGCGCTACTGGCCTGGCGAATCACGCGAATCGTGATCGACAGCGGGATCCTGCCCGAGGGCGCTTTTCAGTTCATCGCCGGGAGCGTGGGCGATCTGTTCGATCACCTCGGGCCCCAGGACTGCGTCGCATTCACGGGCTCCTCGAAGACGGCCGAGTCGATCCGCAGCCACGCCAATCTCATCCGAGCGGGAGTTCGCATCAACATCGAGGCGGATTCGCTCAACGCTGCCGTGCTGGGACCCGACGTCGACGCTTCGAGCGCGACCTACGGGCTGTTCCTTTCCAACGTCGTGCTCGACATGACGCAGAAAGCAGGCCAGAAGTGCACGGCCGTGCGGCGCATCTTCGTGCCCGCGGAGCGTCTGGACGAGGTGCGCAGCGACCTCACGAGCGAGCTCGAACGCATCCGGGTCGGCGATCCGGCGCAGGACGGTGTGCGCATGGGCCCGCTGTCTTCCGCTGCGCAGCTCGACGACGTGAAGGAGGGCATTGGCCGACTGTCCGCCGCCGCGGATCTCGCCACGGGCTCGCGCGAGGACCTGCCCGCCGGCGGCGCATTCGTCGCGCCCACGCTTCTCGTGGCGCGCGACGTGCACGCGAGCACGCTCCACGAGCTCGAAGTCTTCGGGCCGGTCGCGACGCTCTTCCCGTATGACGGCACGGTCGAGGAAGCCGTCGATCTCGTCCGGCGCGGCGGCGGCGGACTGGTCACCAGCGTCTACTCGAACGACTCCGACTGGACCACGGACTTCGTGTTGCAGGTGGCTCCCTGGCAGGGTCGCATCTGGATCGGCAGCGACAAGATGGCCGAGCAATCGCTCCCGCCTGGTATGGTGCTCCCCTCGCTCGTTCACGGCGGCCCCGGCCGCGCCGGCGCCGGAGAAGAGCTCGGCGCCGAGCGCGGCCTCGCCTTCTACATGCAGCGCGTCGCGCTGCAAGGCTTCAAGGGTTACCTCGAGGGACTGGTGCGGGGTACCGCCGCCCGTCAGTCCGACGCGGATGCACGCGAGCGAGGACTCAAGAGCGAAGAGAAGACCGCCTGAAGGCGGTACTCCGAACCGGAGTTCAGCGCGTTCCCGCCGGCCGCGGCAGTGCGTCTGGAAAGTCCGCGATCAGATAGGCAAGCGAAGCGATCGCGATGGCGCCGAGCTCGAGCTCGCGCGGATGAACGGCCTCGATCCGATCGCGCGCACTATGGTGGTAGTCGAAGTACCGCTGCGCATCGGGTACATACCCGACGAGCGGCACCCCATCCTGCGCGAGCGGAGAGATGTCCGCTCCTCCGTGACCTCCCTGAACCGTGCCGGCGCCCAGAGGCGCGAGGAGCGCCGCCACTTCGCCCAGGATCGAGCGGAGCTCGCCCGCGGCGTTGGTCGCGAAGCCTCGGGGCGTGAATCCGCCGCGATCGGCCTCCAGCGCGAGCACGTGGTGATCGAGCTCTTCGAGGTGCGCGGCGCGGTACGCCCTCGCTCCGGCGAGGCCGTTCTCCTCGTTCATGAACAGGACGACGCGGATCGTACGGCGCGGAGCGATGCCGTTCGCGCGCAAGAGGCGCACGGCTTCGAGCACCTGCGCGCAGCCCGAACCGTCGTCGTGCGCTCCTTGCCCGACGTCCCAGGCATCGAGGTGCGCGCCGATCAGCACGAGCTCCTCGGGGAGCTCGGAGCCGCGCAGCTCGCCGACGACATTGGCGGAGTCGGCGTCCTCGAGCGTCCGGCAGGACATCTTCAGCCGCAGTCGCACGGGCTCGCCGGCGCTCGCCAGAGCGGCCAGGCGATCGGCGGCCAGCGTGCTGACCGCGGCTGCAGGCACGGGCTCTACACCGTCCTCGTAGGACATGGCCCCGGTGTGCGGGAAGTCGTCGCGCGCTTGCGTCATCGAGCGCACCAGCGCGCCCACCGCTCCCGCCTTGCTGGCCTGCACCCCGCCCTGCGAGCGCTGGAAGACCGCACCGCCGTAGGCCGCAAACGGATCGGAGAGGGCGTCCTGCATCGGCTGATTGAAGAGCACGAGCTTCTCCTTCGCGCCATCGCCGAGCTCGGCGAGCTCACGGAAGCTCTCGACGACCACGAGTTCGCCCTCGACACCTTCGACAGCGGTCCCCACCGAGCCGCCCAGCGCGAGCACGGGTAGCCGCTGGCCGGCGAGCTCCTTCGGCTCGACGAACACGAGCTCCTCGGGTTCGCCTCGCTCCCAGTGCGGCACGCGGCAGGGCTCCAGACGCACCGCGTCGAATCCGAGCTCCTCCATCGTGGCGCGCGCCCACTCGACGGCGCGCGCCGCGCCATCCGAGCCCGAAAGCCGATGCGGCGCTACCTTCACGAGCTCCGCGAGCAGCGGCCAGGCCCGCCCCTCGGAGAGTCCGCTCGCGCTCAGCTGCTCGAGGCGCTCGCGGTAGGCATCGAAGCGTCCATCGTTCTCTCCCGATGGCGCCCACGAAAGACCGGCCAGTACGAGTGCAAGCGCTGCTCGGGCGGAGGTGCAGGTCATGACGACAGAAGATACGGCGAAAGTCACCTTTCGCCGACTTCCGTCGAGGAATCGGCTCAGCGGCCGCCCGTGACCTCGCCGCGCTGTTCGGGCTCGTACCTGGAACGGTTTTGTTCCCACCAGGCGAGCCAGTCGCGCGCGTAGTTCCCCGGGTCGGCGTCGGTGAGCTTCCCGAGCGAGCCCTGCAGGACGCGGCGCTCGCTGGCGACGACGATCTCCTGCACGCCGACCACTCCGGCGTCGAGGACCTGGCCTTCGACGAGCACGTTGATCTGCGGGTCGGCCACGGCCTGGAACTGCGCGACCTCGACGTCGAAATCCTGGAGATAGGCGAACTGACGCCCGATGAAGATGTTCGCGTGCGGGACGCTGTGGCTGCCCGCGCCCTGCAGCGCCGCCAGACGTGAGACGAGCGCGGGAACGGCGGCGGGATAGCCCATGTTGCCCAGGGCTTCCGCGGCATTGCGGCGCACGACGGGCGAACTCGAGCTCTCGAGAGCGCGCACGATGGGGGCCACGAGTGCGGGCTCGCCGGCCGAGCGCAGCGCCAGGGAGGCCTCCATGCGCACCTCCTCCGAGGAATCGAGGACCGCGCGCTGCAACAGCGGACGAATCTCCTCGCCGGGGAAGATGCGTCGCAGGGCCAGCGCGGCAAAGCTCCTCGAGCGCAGCGAGCCGTCGAACAGGCCGCGCTGCAAGACATCGCGCAAAGCTGCACGGTCCGGCACCGCGGCGAGCTCGCCCACGATCATCTCCCGCAAGCTCGGAGTCGCTTCGGCGCCCGAGCGCAGGACCGGTGCGCAGGCGGTCGCCAGATCGCGCGTCGCATCCTGATCGGATTGCCCGGCTGCGACCTCGGGCAGCTTGAAGCGGAAGGCGTTGGCAAGCACGATCTCGCGCACGCGCGCATCCTCCCGATCGAGCGCGAACAGCGCATCGGTCTCCGCGATCGCCTCTTCCAGGAGCCCGGTGTCGAACATCCAGCTCGAGAGCTCGGCGCGGGCGGCGCGATCCCGGGGCTCGACATCCCCGCGCCGCTTGCGCAGCTCGGCGAGAGCTTCCTTCTCGAGGGTGACGTGCTCCACTGCGCCCGCCGGTATCGGGCGCCAGCCTGCGCTCGACTTGTACTCCCAGCCCTGATCGCTCGCGCGCGTGATGGCCCGCACGGTCGCGCCCCCATTCAGGTGCAAGATCCGCCGCAGCTCCTTGGTCGCGCCTTCCTGGGCGGAATCCCCGCCGGTCCCATTGTCGGCGCGCGCGTCTTGCGCCTGGGCGCCCGTCGCGACGACGGCGAGAAGGCCAGTCGCCAGGACGAGTGTGCTCGCACGGCGAGCTCGTGAACTTACATGGTTCCAGTGCATCGTGTTCCTCACGTCGTGGATCGGAATGGGCTCCCGTGAGTGAACGTGCGGATGGGGAGGGAAGCCGGCATCGGGTGAATTGTACGCGTGGAGTATGCTCGCCGCAGACCTCGCGATCGCCGCAGAGCGAAGCTCGCTCTCCGCATGCACCGTGCCAGCTGGGCCTTCCTGGAGTGAGGTTCTGCTCCCTCTTAGTTTGGAGTCCCTCTTAGTTTGGAGTACCGCCTTCAGGCGGTCTGGTTCGTCGTCCCGCCTTCAGGCGGGACTGGCCCCGCAAGAGAAGACCGCCTGAAGGCGGTACTCCAAACCAGAGGTGTCTTCACTGACCCCCACCCATACCGAGAAACACGCCGAGCGGCCCATCCCGCGCCGTCCACCTCCAGGGAATCCCTCGCCGGTCGAGCTCCGTCCCGATCGGCGGACCCTCTCCCGAGGTGCTGATCCAAACCTCCGCCGGCCGGGTCGTCTCCAGGAGCTCGTGCAGCCAGGGCGTCGAAGACCCATGGTGCGGGGCAATCAGCATCCGTAGCGGCCCCTGAACGCGCCTCTGCGCCAGCAATGCCGCGAGCCCGGGACCCTCGGCATCCCCGAGGAGCAGCGCCCGCTCGCCCCCAGCGCTCACCAGCACCGCCCGTGAACCCTCGTTCCCCGGGCCCTCCCATCCGCGCAACACGTCGATGCGTATTCCGTCCGAGGGGACCCCCGCGCAAAGCTCGAGCACGCCGCTCCCCAGGTCATACCGTTCCCCGACGTGCGGCCCCCGCACGGAGGAGTGTGCGGGCCCCGCACCGACCCACGAGCGAACGGGCCAGCGTTCGGAGATCCATCCGAGCGCGCCGGCGTGATCGCGATGCGCATGGCTCGCGAGGATCGATAGCTCGGAGACCTCGAAACGCCGCAAGGTCGGTGCGATCGCCTCGCGCGCCAGGCCGGGGCGATCGATCGAGCCCGCGTCGAAGATCCAGTCCCGCGCTCCGGGTAGGCGCACATGCACGCACGTCCCATGACCGACGTCCAGAGCACGGATCTCGACCTGCGCAGGATCCAGGCTCCAGGGCAGGAGCAGGACGCCCGTCAGTACGGCGATCGAGCGCCCGAGAAAGGTTCCACGTCGAGCGCGTCCTGCGATCCAGCCGAGCCATCCCATGCCGACGAGTGCGATCCACAGCGCCGGCCGCGCCGGGAGCGGGCTGGGTGTCCCGGGGAACGCGTCGAGCACGGACAGGAGCGCGATCCAGGCGCGGGCGACGAACGTGAGCCCTGGAACCGGGACCTGAAACGCCAGCTCGAGCAGCCCACCGAGCATGAGCAGGAGCATCGGTGGCAGCGAGAGAAGCGTCGCCGGGAGCGCCGCCCAGGTGCACTCTCCGAAGGTGCACCATGCCACGGGTAGCGTGGCGAGGCAGGCGACCAGGCTCGCGGCGAGGCTCCCCAGGGCGACGCCGATGAGCTTTGCGACGAGGACGCGCAGAAGAGTCGGCCAGGCGTGGAAGCGCCCACCGAGCGCGAATGGGTTCTCCATCCCGAGTACCAGCCGGCGCAGCGCGGAGTGCGTCCGCCCGTAGCCCAGGATCAAGCCGAGCGTGGCCGAGTACGAGAGCTGCAACGAGACGTCTCGCACGGCGAGCGGATCGACCAGGCACTCGCCGAGCGTGGCGAAAGCGAGCAGCGACAAGGGATCGGGACGGCGGCCCGCGTTCGCCAGTTGCGGATGCACGGACGAGACGAGCGGCGCCAGAGCCGCCACTACCCACGCCACGCCGGCGCGCGTCACCGGAGCTTGCGAGCCCCACACACCAACGAGGAGCAGCACGATGCCCGCCTCTCCGATGCAGGCGGCGTGCAAGCGCCCTCCGGGCCAGGGCCAAGCCGCGGCGCACAGCCAGCGGCTCCCCGGCCGCACGATCCACCACGCGACGAGCGCCACGTGCATCCCCGAGAGTGCCAGGAGATGGCGAGCTCCCGTGCGCGTGAAGAGATCGGCGAGCGCGCTCGACAGGGTCGAGCACTCACCGAAGAGCAGCGCCCGGACGAGCGCGCGCGTGTCCTCGTCCTCGATCGATCCCAGACGCTCGATCCCGGCGCGCCGCACCTCCTCGAGCGGCCCGAGCAGGACCTTCCCGAGGGTCCGCGGCGCCGGCGCGACGCGTTGCAGCTCGTCGACCTCCAGCTCGACGCGCGCGACCGGCGCCCTCGCCGCATGCTCGAGCCCCGCCGCATCGAAGCCGCGCGCGCGGCGCACGCAACGCCCGGTGCCGAGCACCACCATCTCCTCGTCCGCGGCGACCGTGCCCACGGGCACGACGAGCTGCTGCCCATGCCCGTCGAGCTTTCCCCACGCGGATCCGCCAGCCGCGCGTTGCTCTTTCCAGCGGCCGCGCTCGAGGAGTTGCGACTCGCCTGGGGTGCGCACGGCCGAGGCCGCGCTCGCCGCACCCAGGCAAGCGAGGAGCACGAGCCACGAGAGCGAAAGGCCGCCTGGAGCGAGCGCAAGCCCTCGCCCGCGCGCGACGCGCGCGACGAGAGCCGCCAGCGCAAGAAGTGCGAGCGAGAGCACGACGGACGGCCGGAAGGGTTCGCCCACGCTGCCCCAGGCGCAGCCCAGGACGAGCGCTGCACTCATGGAAAGGAGTGGTCGGGGCACGCGCGCAGGACCACCCGCTCGGCTCGTGTCGTGCTCCGCTCGCACGCAATCCTGGACCGCTGCACCACGGGCTCGGTTGCGGATGTTCCCGGATCTTCCGCCGGCCTTGGCCCGGAGGGACCGCGCGAGGAAAGACCCACTGCGCCGAGAACTCGCTAGAATCCCCGCCCCGATGACTTCGTCCCAGGCGGGCACTGATCGGCGCGGCCACGCGCTCTTTCCCGGAACCTTCGATCCGGTGACACTGGGACACATCGACATCCTGGAGCGGGCGCGTCGGCTGTTTCCACGCATCACGGTGGCCGTCGCGACCCATCCCGAGAAGCAGCACATGTTCACGCTCGAGGAGCGCCTCGAGCTGCTGGGACGTGTGACGCGCGGTCAGGACGGGGTCACGATCACCGCCCTGCCCGGCCTCGTGGTGCGCGGCTGCAAAGAGCTCGGCGCCGACGTGATCGTGCGCGGCCTGCGCTCCGAGCGCGACCTGGAGTACGAGCGCCAGATGGCGCTGACCAATCGCGTGCTGCTCCCCGAAGTCGAGACGCTCTTCCTGCTGCCCGGTGCCGAGCACGCCAGCATCTCGAGCACGCTCGTGCGCCAGATCGCGCGCATGGGAGGCGATTGCTCGCCCTTCGTCCCACCCGCAGTCGCCGCCCTCCTGAAAGAACGCTTCGCGCGCCGAGGATCCCCATGAGCGAGAGAACCGTCGTCACCACGGATCAAGCACCCAAGGCCATCGGGCCGTACTCGCAAGCCATCCTCGCCGGAGGCTTCGTGCACTGCTCGGGTCAGATCGCGCTCGATCCGGCGACGGGACAGCTCGTGCCGGGGAGCGCCGCAGTGCAGACGGAGCGCGTCATGCGCAACCTGGCCGCTGTTCTAGCTGCTGCCGGCACGACTCTTTCGCGCGCGGTCAAGTGCACGATCTACCTTCAGAGCATCGACGACTTCGCGAGCGTGAACGAGGCGTACGGGCGCTTCTTTGCCGAGGGGCCGCCTCCGGCGCGCGCGACCGTCGAGGTCGCGCGGCTGCCGAAGGGGGCGCTGGTCGAGATCGACTGCGTCGCGCTGGCTTGAGGTCTCTCTGGTTCGGAGTACCGCCTTCAGGCGGTCTTCTCTTGCGGAGCCGGTCCCGCCTGAAGGCGGGACGACGAACCAGACCGCCTGAAGGCGGTACTCCAAACTAGGAGGGACTCCGAACTAAGACGGGGCTCCGAACCAGGAGGGACTCCGAACCAGGGGGGGCGCTCAGCGCGCGTCGTTCTCGAAGCGTCGCGAGAGCACGCGCAGGAACGCGACCAGGTTTGCGGCCTCGACGTCGGTGATCTCGAGCGGCTCGATTGCGGGATCGAGGTTCGTGCTCGGCTCGCCGCGGCGGTAGCGCTGGACGACTTCTTCGAGCGTCGCGAGGCTGCCGTCGTGCATGTACGGCGCGCTCCCGACGAGGCCGCGCAAGGTCGGCGTCTTGAAGCGTCCGCGATCGTCGGCCGCTCCCGTGACGGCCATGCGGCCGGGCTCGGGCTCGCCCGCGCGTGCGCCGACACCGGTGGCGTGGAAACCCTCGTCCGTGAACAGCGGTGGCTGGTGGCAGCGCCAGCACTTGCCGCGGCTCTCGAAGATCCACAGGCCGCCGCGCTCCTCGGGCGTGAGTGCATCGAAGCGGCCAGCGAGGAAGTGGTCGTAGGGACTGTCTCCGAGCGTGAGCCGACGCACGAAAGCCGACAGTGCGAGCGCCAGCCCCGCTCGGTCGGGAGGTCCGCCTGCGACCGCCGAGAACTGCGCCGAGTAACGCGCCTCCGCCGCCAGCCGCTCGAGCGCCACGGCTAGAGGCAGGGCCATCTCGCGCTCGTTCTCGATCGGCAAGAGCACCTGCTCCTCCAGCGACCCGACCCGGCCGTCCCACATGAAGGCGCTGCCCAGCGCGCGGTTGATCAAGCTCGGCGTATTGCGCTCCGTCGTGCGGCCTTGCACGCCCTTCGAGACCGCGCTCGGATTGGCGAAGCTGTGCGCGGGATCGTGGCAGGACGCGCACGCCACGGTCCGATCGAGCGACAGGATCGGATCGAAGAACAGCGCTCGTCCCAGCTCGACCATCGCCGCAGAGTCCGCTGCGAGGATCGTGCCCAGCTCGGGGGGAAGTCCGAAGGGTGACTCCGCTGGGAGAGCCGCGGGAAGCGTGTCGGCGACACGGATCCGATCGGGTTCTTGGCGCGCAGCCAACCACGGCATCGTCAGGAGTAGCGCTCCAACCGCTCCGGCGAATCCATTCATGGCGCGGGGGCGTTCAAGTTCCTGATCTCGGGCGGACCGGGCTCACAATCCCTCGCTCTCCCAGCCCTGACGGTAGCCGCGGTGCAGGAAGCGATCCGCCTCGGGTGCGTTGCTCGCACGCATGAGAAACGGGTCCCACTCGACGCGTCGCCCCACGCGCAGCGCCACGTTGCCGAGCAACACGAGCTCCGTCAGCGGAGCGGCCTCGGAGAAGGGCGACACGGTCCGGCCCTCACCTAGGCAAGCATGGGTCCACTGCAAGTAGTGGTCGTCGGCACCGATGTCGGGCAGGTCGACGTCGAAGAAGCTCTCGGGAGTGAACAGTACGGGGCCGCCGTCGAAGGACACGTACACGCGGCCCTGGTCGCCGACGAAGACCACGCCATTCTTCGGGAGCTCGCGCGTGCCGAGCATCCCGAGCTCCTCGCGCGCAGGAAGATTGCCGCCGTCGTACCAGGTCAGACGCAGCGCAGGCTGCGCGCCGCTGGCCGGAAAGGAATAGCGCACGATCGAGGCGCTGGGCGCACTCTCCTCGTTCCCGCCGCGGCTCTCCGCCTCGATCCATTCGGGTGCGCCGACGTCGAGCGTCCAGAGCACGGGATCGATCAGGTGGCAGCCCATGTCTCCCAACGCTCCCGTTCCGAAGTCCCAGAAGCCGCGCCATGCGAAGGGGTGGTAGCCGGGCGCCCAGGGGCGCTCGGGCGCGACACCCAGCCAGAGGTTCCAGTCGAGGGTCGCCGGCGGTTGCTCGGCGCTCACCGGGCGCGCGATCGCCTGCGGCCAGATGGGCCGATCGGTCCACACGTGCGCTGCGCGCACGACGCCGATCCGGCCCGAGCGCACCGTTTCGCGGGCTCGCTTGAAGGGCGCGCCCGAGCGGTGCTGATTTCCCATCTGCGTCACGACGCGCGCGCGCGCCGCGGCGCCAGCCAGCGCACGCGCCTCGTGCACCGAGTGCGTCAATGGCTTCTGACAGTACACGTGCCGTCCCGACTCGATCGCGCGCATCGCGATCGGCGCGTGCATGTGATCGGGGGTCGAGATCGTGACCGCCTCGACGTCGCGCCGATCGAGGAGCGCGCGCCAATCGGCGAAAGCCTGGGCGTTCGGGAAGTCGGCCTGCGCCTTGGCGAGGTTGGCGGCGTCGACGTCGCAAATGGCCACCACGTCCGCGCGCTCCTTGGAGGTCTCGTGGAGATCGCTCCAGCCCTTCCCGCCCACCCCGATGGAGCCCAGCGCGAGGCGCTGAGAGGGGAAGCCTCGCGTTCCCCAGGCGGGCCGCACCAGCGGCGCCGAGGCGAGCAGGCTGGTGCTGGCGAGGAAGCGCCGGCGGTCGATGCGGGCGGCCACGCCCACGAGCGTAGGACGCCTCGCGCCCACGTCAACGAGGGAGCGTCATTGACCCGGCCAGCCGCGGCACTACCTTGGTCCGCCCCATGAGCGTTTCGTGCGGAATCGTCGGACTGCCTCGCGTCGGTAAAACGACCCTGTTCAACGCCATGACGGCGGCCCAGGCCGAGGCGGGAGGGTTCTCGGCTTCCAAGGAGCCCAACGTGGCGATGCTCGAGGTTCCCGATCCGAACCTCGAATTGATCGCGAGCTTCATCCCCACGAAGAAGCTCGTGCCCGCGACGGTCAAGATCGTGGACATCGTCGGCCTTCCCGAAGGCGCCTCGCGCGGCGAGGGCGTGGGCAATCGATTCCTCGCCCACATCCGCGAGACCGACGCGATCCTGCAGGTCGTGCAGTGCTTCGGCGGACCGAACGTGATGCGCGAGGGACCGATCGATGCCAAGCACGACATCGAGGTCCTGGAGCTCGAGCTCGCCATGGCCGACCTCGAGACGCTGGCGCGATCGCTCGACCGTGTGGCGAAGAAAGCCAAGGGCGGAGCGAAGGATGCCGTCCTGGAACGGGAAGTGAGCGAACGGGCGAAGGACGCCCTCGAGCGCGGCGTGATGGTCCGAGGGTTGGACTGGAAGAAGAGTGATCTGGAAGTCCTGCGCGGGCTCTGCCTGCTCACGATGAAGCCCGTGCTGTACGTCGCCAATGTCGGCGATGACGACCTGAGCGGCGCTGGCCCGCAAGTCGCGGCGGTCGCGAAACGAGCCGAGGAGAGCGGCTCGCGCTGGCTCGCCTTGTGCGGCGATCTCGAGTGCGAGCTGCGGCGCATGCCAGCCGAGGATCGCTCGACCTTCATGGCCGAGTACGGCGTCCAGGAGCTCGCGCTCCCGCGGCTCTTGCGCGAGGCCTACTCCTTGCTCGGGCTGCAGACGTTCTACACCGCCGGCGAGAAGGAGGTGCGCGCCTGGACGGTCGGTGCAGGCGACAGCGCGCCGGTCGCGGCGGGAAAGATCCACACCGACTTCCAGAAGTCGTTCATCCGCCTGGAGGTGTATTCGGTGCAGGACCTGGTGGCGCATCGCAGCGAGGCCGCGATTCGATCCGCCGGCAGGATGCGAACCGAAGGACGGGACTACGTCATGCAGGAAGACGACGTGTGCCACTTCCTGGTGGGGAAGTAGGAAGCGGGAAGGCCGCGTCGCGTTCGCAGACGCGCTGCCGACTCTCCGGGCACTGACGACTCCACGGGCATTGCCCGGGCGGCTCCCTTCGGGCGATGCGGATCGGTCCTCTGCGCCAAGCCTACCCCGCTGGCACGGGTGCGGGCGCCGCCCACGAATCGCGATCGGGAGAGGTCTCCCCGCGATGCCTAGGACAGCGTATTGTGAAGGAAAGGGTTAGCCACCGAACCCCTCGAGGCTGCGGGCACCGCCCAGCCTCCATCTCCGGGCCCGCACGCGCGTGCGGACCTCCTCCACGTCTCAGCAGGATTCCCCCATTCCATGATCCAGCTTTCCTGGCACACCGCCCAGGCGAGCGGCTTCGGATTGCTCACCGCTGCCGCCCTGATCGGTCCCTCGTTCACCTCCGCCAATCAAGCGCAAGCTCAGAGCGCGGGACAGACCGCCCTCTCCTACGAAGCCCCCGGGCTTTCCACGGTTCAAGGCGAGCTCCTGCCCCCCGAAGCGATCGGCACGACCATCGTCGAGGGCTGGGACGAGGTCTTCGCTCGCGAGGTTCGCGAACCCCTGACGGTCTACGATTCGCGCCGGCGCAGTGGCGCACAGGGCACGTGGATCGTGCCGTCCATTCGCCGCAGCGGGCGGGCCCATTCGGGCCTGCACTACGCCTCCAACAAGTGGGGGGACGCGCGCATGGGCCTCGGTTTCGGCGCCCTGGTCGACGTGCGCGGTGCCTGGATCCTCGGTCAGGGTGACGCGAGCACCTGGCCGGCCTCGCTCGTGGTCGTCGGATTCCGCGCGGGAGTCGAGGTCCGCCGCAGCGGCGCTTTCACGAGCTTCTCCGCCGAGGCGGCGTGGTTCGGAATGGACCTCTCGGGCGTCGATCGCATCGAGTTCCATGTCGACCCCCGGGCGGGCACCACCGGCCAGTTCGGCGTCGACGATCTGACCTACGTGGCTGACAGCGCTCAGGTCGTCCTCGATTTCGAGGACAAGAACTACGAGGACAAGCTGAGCGGCAGCGGCTACGCCGGCCTGAGCTGGGAGGTCGGCACGGGTGACTTCGGAGCGGCCGACGTGATCCACGCTCCCCTCACGCAGGACACCGACCTCGCGCGGCGTGATGACGAGCACCTGACCCTGGGCGGCAGCGGCACCGCTCCCACCCTGCAGTCCAGCTTCATCGGTCCTGGCCTCGGCAGCGCGTCCGGCGCGAGCTACGTTCCGCCCGACACCTGCGGAGCCGTGGGGCCCGCTCACTTCGTGTCGGTCGTCAACTCCAACATCTCGGTGTACCTGAAGTCGACCGGCGTACGCGTCCTCAATACCAACCTCAACACCTTCCTCGCTGGCGCGAGCTTCGGCGACCCGCGCGTCACCTACGACACCACCAGTAGCCGCTTCATCGTGCTCGCCACGGAGTTCGGCAACGAGATCTCGGTCGCCATCTCCAACACGAGCGACCCGACGGGTGCCTGGACGAAGTCGACCTTCAATCCCAGCCAGAGCACCGATGCCGGCAAGTGGCCGGACTATCCGACCCTCGGCTGCAACAAGGACTTCATCGTCACCTGTGCCTACATGGTCGGCGGCGCCAACAAGATGTCGATCTTCGCCATCGACAAGATGAACTTCATCAACACCGGCAGCCTGACGGTGACGGCCTTCCGTGGCCTGCCCTGGGAAGGCGCGATCCACCCGGCGACGACCTACGACGCGACGGCCTCCCAGTACCTCGTCTCGCGCGCAAGCGGCTTGCGCATCCGGCGCCTGAATCTTCCCGCCGGCGCTCCGACGCTCACCGAGCTCGGCATCGCGGCGACCGCCCTCGGTTCCGCACCGCCGAACGCACCGCAGCTCGGCGGACCCGGCCTCGACACGCTCGACGGCCGGCTCATGAACGCGATCTGGGTCGGCGGCGACTTGTGGACGACCTGCTGCATCTCGAGCGGCGGCAAGGCTGGCTGCCGCTGGTGGCAGGTGGACACCGCCTCGGTCACCGTGGCTCAGACGGGCACGGTCGACGACGCTTCGCTGTACTACTTCGCCCCCTCGATCGCCGCCAACGCCAACGGTGACGTCGTCATGGGCTTCTCCGGTTCGAACGCGGCTCAGTATGCCGCGGCGTACTTCACCGGGCGCGTGGCGACGGACGCTGCGGGCCAGATGGGCGTTCCGGTGCAGTACAAGGCCGGTGAAGGTCCTTACAACGACGGCGCCGGTCCGCGCTGGGGCGACTACAGCCTGGTGAGCCTCGATCCGACCGACGATTCGATCTTCTGGATGCTCCAGGAGTACGCCCGTACCGGCAACAACTGGGGCACGTACGTCGCCGAGGTCCAGCACGGCGGTGGCAGCGGCTGCAACGTCCACAACTACTGCTTCACCTCGCCGAACTCGGTCGGCCCCGGTTCGTTGATCTTCTCCACGGGGAGCGCCAGCATCGCTGCGAACGACTTCAGCGTGGTCTCCGATTCCAATCCCCCGAACAAGAACGGCATCTTCTTCATGGGGGTGAACGAGATCCTGACCCCCTTCGGGAATGGCTTCCTGTGCCTCAGTGGCTCGTTGACGCGCTACAACGTGGTGCAGACGGACGTCTTTGGCTCGGTGACCATGGATGTCGACAACACGGTTCCGCCCGCACTCGGCAAGATCGTTTCGGGCTCGACGTGGAAGTGGCAGTTCTGGTATCGCGACCCGGCTGGTGGGGGAGCGGCATTCAATCTCTCGGACGGTTTGTCGGTGACGTACTGTCCTTGAGTGACTGGGGTCGGGTTTGGGGTACCGCTTTCAGGGGGTCTTCTCTTTAGAGCTGGTCCCGCCTGAAGGCGGGACGACGAACCAGACCGCCTGAAGGCGGTACTCCGAACCCGAACCCGAACCCGAACTCGAACTCGAACCAGAAGTCGCCTACCGCGCGGGGGAGACGTAGACTCCCCGCTGCGGTGGGATGAAAGACCTCACGCGTCGCGAGATCGTGCTCCTCTGCGCCTACGTGACGCTTCTCGTCGTCGGGCTGCGCTGGGTCGTGCGCGGAATTTGGGCGGAGGGGGACGAGGGCTCTGCGGCGGGCACGGAGGCTTCCGTCGCGGTTGCTCTGGAGGCGCCCCCGGCACCCGCCCGGGTTGATCAGGAGGCGTCCCCGGCACCCGAAGCGGACGGCTCCGTCGCTTCCGACACGGCCGCGACCACGCCTGCCGTATCGCCGGCGCACTTGCGCGTGGCGCTCAGCGTGCAAGGCCCGCAAGGCCCCGCGGAAGCCGAGCAGTTGAGGAGCGCAACCGTGCGCGTCTTCGCGAGCCGCGACTGTCCTGAGCAGCGGCTGTCGGATTGGCTCGCCATGCCGGGGTGCGAGCGTCAGGAAGCCGAACTCGCCGATGAGCTGGATCCGCTGCAGGGCGCTCGCTTCGTCGCTCTCGAGCCCACGTCCCGGCACGTGAGCGTCTACGTGAACGGTCGTCTCGTCGCGGTGGCATTGACCTGTGACTCCGATGGTGAGCTCGCGATCGAAATCGATCCGTCCCGCTTCACGCCGTCCGGCGCGAGCCTCCGGGCGTGCTTTCGGGATTCGCAGACGCTCGCGCCGCTGGAGGGTCGGGTCACGCTCGAGCGAGGAGGGACTTCCGCGCGGGAAGGGGCGCTCGATGGCGCCGGCGAGCTCCTACTCGAGGAGCTCGAGCCTGGCCCGGCGCGATTGATCGCGCACTTTGCCGATCGCGGCACCTGGCGCCGGGACCTCGAGCTTTCCGCCAGCTCGCGGATCGATCTGGGAGTCATCGATCTGCCGCGCGCGAACGCCGTCCGCGGCCAGATCATCCGGCCGGGCGGTGGGAGTGCGGCCTTTCCCGTGCTGCTGGAATCCCTCGCGACGCTGGACGAGCCGGCTGAGCTGGTTTCGGCTGGCGAGCGTGACGTGCGCTTGACCTACTCCGAGGAGGACGGCCGCTTTCAGATCGCGCCGGTCGAGCCGGGTCGCTACCTCCTGCGGGTGCCGTCGTCCGACGAGGGTTTTCCGAGCCCCACGCCGGCGGCCTGTGCGAGCGGGATGCTCGAGGTCGAGATCCGTGAGGGCGAGCTCGAGGAGCACGATCTCGTCCTCGAGCCGACGCGCAGGGTCAGCCTCCACGCCACGCTCCCCGCCGAGCCGGTATACGCATACCAGGTCCTCGACGCGCTCGGGCATTCCCTGCGCATGGGGCGCATCCAGGATGGCCGCCTGCCCGAGCTCGAGCTCTGCGGTGGCAGCTACCACCTCGTGCTGCTCGGCCCGCTCGGTGAGCAGGCGCGGGGTACCTTCGGGGTTGCCGAAGGGTCGGGTGACGTGGTGGTCGACGTCTCGCTCGCGACGGTCGGCAACTGAACGACCAGTGAGCTCGGACCCGGGCCCGGCCCCGAGCGCTCGCCCGGCCACCCGACCTGGAACTGCGGTGCCCTCTTTTCCGGATAGAGGGACATGGCCCGGTGAGAGAGCTACCACCCACAACCACCACCCATTGGCCAGTCCCCAAACCCTGCCGGAACCGCGGGGCCGCCAGGCCGTGGGGCTGCGAGCATCCGGCTCCTGTACGTCTGACGTGGGGTACTCTTTTTTGCCCAGAACAGCCGCGAATTCGGCAACGACTCACGCTCAACTACGTAGGTAGTTGAAGCCGCTTGCGGCCGGCTCCTCCCGGCCGCCGCGATCCCCACAGAAAGAGGCACAGCATGCTGGCCCGAGAGCTTCTCGTTCTCTCCCTGTCTCTCGCTCCAGGCCCGGCGTCCCTCGCTGCGGCCCCGGCCGCGGCCCAGTCCGCCGACGACCAGTACCAGTTCCTGGTCGCGCTGGAGGAGAAGGGCCTGCACGACTCGCTGGTCCGGGAGGCGCGTCTGTTCCTCCGCGACCACCCCTCGCACGAGAAAGCCGCGCTGGCGCGCTATCGCCTGGCGGGCGCCCTCTTCGAGCTGGGTCGGCTGGAAGAGGCGCGTCCCGAGTACGCCGCCCTGGCCAGCGTGGCGAACTTCGAGTTCGCAGGCGAGGTGGCGCTGCGCCAGGGACAGTGCGAGCTGGCCCGGGAAGAGCTGGATGCCGCCCAGGCCGCCTTCGAGCGCGTCCTTGCGAAGGGGCCAGCCTACCTGGCGACCCCCGCCACCTTCCTGCTCGGCGAGGCCCTCTTCCACCGCGCGGACTTCGCCGCGGCCGAGAAGCACTACGCGCGAGTCGCCGCAGCGACCGACGCCGCCGATTTCGGGCGCGAGGCGGAGCACGCGCTGGTGTGGTGCGCCTTCCAGACCAAGCGCTGGGACGACGCGCAGCAGCGTGCGCAGCGCTTTCTGGAGCGATTCCCCGACGACGCACGCAAGGACGAGGTCCTCTGGATCGCGGGCGAGAGCGCGCTCGATGCCGGTCATGCGAAGGTCGCAGCCGAGTGGTTCGCGCGCGTCGGTGCAGGCAACTGGCACCCCGATGCCTTGCGCGGCGCGGCTTTCGCAGCCGCGGCGCTCGGCGATCACGCGGGCGCGGCGGAGCTGTTCGGACGTCTGCTCGCGGAGCACCCCGGCTCGCGCTTCGACGCGGAGGCCAAGCTGCATCGCGGCATCCACCTGTTGAAGTCCGGCGACGCCGCCCAGGCGCTCGAGGCGATTGGCCTGGCCGAAAAGACCGCCGAATCGGGCTACTGGCGCGCGCGCGCGTTGGCGGCGCTGGAGAAACCTGCCGAGGCGCTGGCGGAGCTCGATCGCGCGCTCGAGAAGCGCCCGGACGAGGAGCTCGCGAACCGTATTCAGGTGGCGCGCGGGGATGCGCTGCACGCGCTCGATCGCGACGCCGAAGCGGCCAAGGCGTGGGAAAAAGGCGGCAGCGTGTACGCGCTGCAATCGGCAGCCGTCGCCGAGCTCGAGAGCGGCCGGCCGGGCGAGGGGCTGCGTCTCGCCCAGAGCTTGCTCGAGCGTGACCTCGATGCGAGCGCGCGCGTCGAGGCCGATCTCGTCGTCGCCGAAGCACACTTCGCGCTGCAGGCCTACGGCGAAGCCGAGCAGGCGTTCACGCGCGTTCTTGCGGCGACCAAGGATCCCGTGCGCGCGGCGCGCACGCTCTCGCGCCTGGCGTGGTGCCGCTACCTCGCCGAGGACCACAAGGAAGCAGCGGCCCGTTTCGCGGCGCTCGTCGAGCGCTTTCCCGACGCCGAGGAGGCCGAGGAAGCGCGCTTCCTGCAGGCGCGCGCGCTCGAATCGGGCGGCGACGCGGCGAACGCGTCACGGGCCTTCGCGCGCTACCTGGAACGCCATGCCGATGGACCGCACTCGAGCGAGGCCATGCTGCGCCTGGCCCGGCTCGAGGGCCCCGCAGGTCGCGCACGCCTGGAAGCCTTGCTGGCGCGGGCCCCCGTTCCGGAGATCGCCCTCGCCGCTCATCACGAGCTCGCCGAGCGGCTCTCGGGCGAAGGCGACTACGCCGGGGCCGAGCCGCACTACCGCGCCGTCATCGAAGCAGGGCCGCAGAGCGGCTTGCTCCCGCAAGCGACCTATGGGCTCGCCTGGGCGCGTCACGCACAGGGCGCGTCCGAGGAAGCGGCGCGGCTCTTGCGCGGCCTGCTGACGCAGAAGGATCTCGAAGGGGAGCTCGTGCTCTCCTCGCTCGAGCTGCTCACATGGGCCGAGCGCGCGGCCAAGAATCCCGACGGCGCGCGCGCCGCTTTCGAAGTCTTCGCCACGCGGTGCAACGACGAGAAGCGCCGCTTCGCAGTGGCCAAGGTCGCGGCGCTCGCGCTCTCGGAAGCCGGCCGCGGCAAGGACGCCCAGAAACTGTACGAGAAGCTCTCGGCGAAGACCGTGGATGCGAGCGTCAGCGCTCAGGCATCGCTCGAGCGTGCATGGATCGACCTCGACCTCGGGGAGACCGGCGCGGCCGAGGAGAAGGCGCGCGGCGTGCTCGCGAGCTCGCCCGGCGATCCGCTGGCGCAGGAGTGCCTCTTCTTTGCGGGCGAAGCCTGGTACGAGAGTGGCGAGGACGCCAAGGCGATCGCGTGTTACGAGGTCGCCGAGAGCGCCCCGAAGGCGGACATCGCCAGCCGAGCGCTCTACAAGGGTGGCTTCGCCCGGCTGCGGGCGAAAGACCTCGAGGGTGCGGCGCGCTCTTTCGCTGCCCTGGTGGAACGCTTTCCGCAGAGCGAGCTCGTCGGCGAGGCGCTCTATCTGCAAGGCGAAGCGAACGCGCGGGCCGAGCACTACGACGTCGCGAGCGTGCCGCTCCTGCGCGTGCGCAAGGAGTTTCCGCGTCACGCCGTGTGGGGCAAGGCGATGCTGCGTCTGTCCGAGGCGCTCGCCCGGACGGAGCGCTGGCGCGAGGCGTCCGAGGTCACGGCCGAGCTCCTGCGCGCGGATCCCGATGGCGAGGGCGCCGTGCAGGCGGAGCTGTGGCACGCGCGCGCACTCGCCGCGCTCGGCGAGCGCCGAGGCGCCCGGGCCGGCTTTGCTCACGTGATCGAGAAGGATCGTGGACAGTTCTCCGCGCAAGCGCGCCTCGCACTCGGGAAGCTCGCCTTCGAGGAGAACGAACTCGAGGAGGCGCTCTCGGAGTTCCTCAAGGTGGCGTTGCTCTACGCGCACGAGGAAGAGGTCGCCGAGGCGCTGTATCGCGCAGGCGAGGTGCTCGAGAAGCAAGGCGACGGCGAGCAGGCGCTGGCGCGCTTCCGCGAGGCCGCCGGGCACGAGAAGACCGCGTTCGGACGGACGGCGCACGAGCGTCTCGAGGGAGCCGGGCGCTAGCGCTCGGGGAGGGGGGGAGCGCTTCATGGATCGCCATCTCGGCAAGAACCTGGTCATCGCGGGCGCGCTGGTTTCCGCAGGTTTTTTGGGCGCCTGGCTGCGCTTCCGATCTCACCTGGGGAGCGAGAGCCTGTGGACAAACGGCGCCGAGGCGGTGGACCTCGATTCGCGTGACGAGCTGCGCTTCGCGGTCTGGGGAGCTCCGGAATTCCTGCCGGGAACGGTGAACGGCGGGCTCGACGAGCTCGGGGGCTCGCTCTCGGTCGACGGCCGATTCCTCGTGTTCGCCTCGGGCGAGCGGGGGCTCGGTGCAGATCTCTACATCGCCGCCGTCGAGGAAGGCGCGATCCTCGACGTGCGCGCCATCGAGGGCCTGAACACGCGCGCCGACGAGTGTGCACCGGCGCTCACCGCGGGGATGCTCTACTTCGCCTCCGATCGCTCCGGTGGCGCAGGCGGCCTCGACCTCTACCGCGCATCCTTCCACGACGGGATCTTCGGTCCGCCCGAGCGGCTGGGTGGTTCGCTCGCCACGACCTCGGACGAGACCGATCCGGCGCCGCTGCCTTCCGGCGACAGCCTCGTGTTCGCTTCCGATCGGGGCGGCCGGGCGACCAAGGACCACGATCTCTTCCTCGCGCGCGCCGTCGTCGGCGCCGTCGGAACGGTGACGGACTGGAGCGTGCTTCCGATACGCGAGCTCGCGACGCCTTTCGACGAGCGCGACGCGGCCTTCTCCAACGACGGCCGCATCCTCTACTTCGCTTCCAATCGCGAGAACGGCGGGGGTGATTTCGATCTCTTCCGCTGCGTCCGCGGCGCGGTGGGCGATCCCGACCGCTTCCTCGCGCCCGAGCGCCTGGCGGGACTTTCCACCGACCGAGCCGAGCGCTCGCCGCACCCCTCTGCCGACGGATTCACGCTGCTCTACGCAAGCGAGGGCGAGGAGCACGGCTTCGATCTGGCGCGCGCGCGCACGCTCGAGCTCTTTCGCTCCGAGGGCCGACCGGTCGGCACGCTCGAGCTCGTCCTGTTCGGTTCGCTCCTCCTCGTGGCGATGCTCGCGTGGCTCGCCAAGCGCTGGGAGCGGCTCGACGTGCTGTACAGATGCCTGGTCGTGTCGATCGTCGTGCACGGGCTGTTCCTGTTCTGGATGCGCACCGTGTACACGCAGGGAGGCGGCCCCGCGGCGGTCGGCGGGGGAGGACAGCTCATTCGCCTCTCGATCGGCAAGCCGAGGAGATCCGATGCGTCGTCGGACGCGGCGCGCAATCTCGAGCGCGGCGGCACGGTGGAGGCTCCCGGTCGTGGCGGTGCAGGCGCTCCGTCGCCCGAACGAGTCGCGGCGCTCGGCGCGGGACCGAGCTGGCTCGGCGCGAAAGCCGAAGCCCCTGGAGCGGAGCTCCAGGCTCCACGCGCGGGCGAGGCCGGTGCTCCCGAACGGATGGCGGCGGAGCACGAGCCGGTCGCGCCGGGCAATCTCCGAGCGGTCGGCGTGCGACCCAGCGGTGAGCGAGTCGAGCGCATGTCGGCCCGCGCAAGCGAGTCGGCCCTCGTCGCATCTGGCGGTGCACCGCGTGCTTCGGGGGGAGTCGAAGGCTCGCCGGCACGCCCACTCTCCGGCCCGGTGTCGGTCGGCGACAGCCGGCCGAAGGAAGGCCCCGCGACCGTGCTCGCCGGTCGAGCGACCGTGGGCGAGCTGGGCGCCGAGCCTGGTCGAGCGAGCGCCGCCCCCGCCCGCTCGGACGCGCCGGGCGTCGCGACGGTGGTCGCGGGTCCGACTGAAAAAGTAGCTCCCATTGCGGGTTCCGCGCGGTCCGAGCCGCTCCTCGTTCCGCAAGCCTCCGACGGCATCGGGCGCGCGGAAGGATCCGGTCCTGAGCGCGCCGAGATCGCCGGCGCGAGCCGGCCGGTGTCGGTGGGTGAGATCCGGCCGAAGGAAGGCTCCGCGGGCGTGCTCGCTGGTGGAGCGACGGTGGGGGAACTCGGCGCCGAGCCGGGCCGTGAATCCGCGGCCCCTACACGCTCGGACACGCCGGGTGTCGCGACAGCGCTCGCGCGTCCGGCTGAAACAGTGGCTCCCATGTCGGGTCCCGCATCCTCCGAGACGCAACTGGTTCCGCAGGTCTCCGATTCGATCGGACGCGCCGAAGGATCCGGTCCCGAACGCGCCGAGATCGCCGCCGCCGGAAGACTGGAAGGCAGCCTGCCCGCGCCTTCGAGTCTCCAGGCCGCTGGTCTGGTCGCGGCTGCGGACTCGAGCTCCGATCTACCCGACGCGCCCTCGCCTGTGCCGCCTGCGGCGGTGCGCGAGGTGGGCGCGAGCGAGCCGCGGCACGTGGCGCTCGCCGGTCCTGCCGAGCAGTCCAGCGCTCCCATCGTTGCCGGGACGGAGGGTGCACCCGGCGATTGGTTGCCGAGCGCGCAGACCTTCTCGCCCGAGCATGCGCAGGGCGCGCTCGACCTCGGACGTCTGGCGACTTCGTCGGGGACCCTCTCCGAGATCCGGCCCGATGCGAGGACGCTCGAACCCTTGGCGCGCGCGAGCGCTTCCTCTTCCGAGGTCGAGCCGGTGCGCAAGGAATTCGAGAGCGCGCGGCCGAGCAGCGCGCCCTTCGCCGTCGACATCGCCGCGGCACCCGCGCCCGCACACGAGCCGAGCTCGGAGGTCCTTGCGAGCTCCGGGCTCGCCGCGGTGGAACACGCGTCGCCCGGAGTACCGGTACCGATAGCGAGCTTCCCGCTCGAGCGTGGTGGGATGGATCGACCCGAGCGCTTCCGTGCGAGCGCTCCGGAGACCTCTGCGCCGGAGATGCCCGCCAGTCGCGTGCTCTTCGCTGAGGCATCGGCACCGGATGACGATCGCGCACCGGGTCGAGACCTGGGAGCGACGCCGTATCGCGCGCGAGTGGGAGCGGAGAAGCTCCTCGCGCTGGAGCAATACGGGGGTTCCAAGGAAACCGAGGCCGCCGTCTCGGGGGGGCTCGGCTATCTGGCAGGCATCCAGTCTCCGCAAGGTTTCTGGGGCGCCGCCGACGATCGCCACGAGAAGTACGGGCACGTCGCGGTCGGCAAGACGGCGCTCGCCTTGCTCGCCTTCCTCGGGGCCGGACATACCCCGGTCTCGTCCACCGAGCACGCCGAGGTCGCTCGCAAGGCGGTCGACTTCCTGCTCGCGATCCAGGACGGCCCCACGGGTCACTTCGGGTACACCGAGGCCTACAGCCACGGCATTGCGACCTATGCCCTCGCCGAGTGCTATGCGATCACGCACGAGGAGCGTCTGCGCGCACCGATCGAACGCGCGGTCGGGCAGATCCTGCTCCACCAGGAGAGCAACGACGATCCACGCTTCTTCGGCGGCTGGGGTTACTACTACCCCGACGGCCGCGTGTTCGACCCCTGGCCGAGAGTCTCGATCACGGCCTGGCAGGTGATGGCGCTCGAGTCGGCGCAGCTCGGCGGTCTCACCATCGATTCCCATGTCTTCGCTCGCGCCAAGGGCTTCCTGCAACGGGCCTGGGACGAGGATCGCGGCGCCTTCCGCTACTCCCACGATCCCACCCGCCTGGGCTCGGGCTACGACATCCTGCCTGGATCGACTCCGGCGGCCATGTTCGCGCTCTCGCTCCTCGGAGAGGACGTCGCTTCGGAGACCTTCGCGCGTGCGCGCCGCTTCGTACTGGAGCGCGCGCCGCGCAGCTACCGCTTCACCGGTTCGGACGATTTCGTCCACCGCGCCCAGGGCAACCTCTACTTCTGGTACTACGGCACGCTGGCGATGTTCCGTGTAGGGAACGCCGCCTGGGAGCGCTGGAACGTCGCGATGAAGGACACCCTGCTGCCCGCCCAGGAGAGCAACGGCTCGTGGCGGCCGATCTGCGTCTACGCGGACTACGCCGGAGACGACGACGCGGATCGCTCCTACACCACCGCGATCAACGTCCTGACCCTGGAAATCTATTACCGTTACTTCACACCGCTCTTGCGCGTGCAGTGAAGCATCCGGGGTCGCCCAAAAAAAGTGGGGGTCGCGCGGTGGGATTCTTCCGCGCGCCCCCGAGCAATCCTCACCAGCCGGGTCGCCTGCCAGGACTACCGGCCAGTGCATTCCTCTAGACCGCGAGCCATGTCGGGTAACCCGCTGGCGAGTTTTTTTTCGGTCGGAAACGGGAGCGACCGGGGACGGGCCCGCCCATCCGCGGGGAGGCCTCCCTACTCGTGCCGCAGCGCCGCGATCGGATCCAGCAAGGCGGCGCGGCGAGCCGGGAAGAGGCCCGAGAGGATGCCGACGAGGCAGGAGATCGAGAGCGCGACCAGCACGGCGTAGGGGGGGACGATCGCCGGCCAGTGGGTGAGCTGGCTGATCCCGCGCGAGCCGAGCATGCCGGCGATGCAGCCGATGATCCCGCCCATGGCCGCGATCAGGACCGTCTCCGCAAGGAACTCGAGCTGGATGTCGCTGCGTCGTGCGCCGAGTGCGCGGCGGATGCCGATCTCGCGCGTTCGTTCATGGACGCTCGCGAGCATGATGTTCGCGATTCCGATGCCGCCCACGACCAGGGAGATCGCGGCGATCGAGAGCATGACGAGGCGGAACACGCGATTGGTCTCCTCGCGCTGGCGCAAGAGCTCGAGCGGCACCACGATCTCGAAGTCGGGCCGGTCGTGGAGCGAGCCGAGCATCGACGAGAGCATCTGGGCCGTGGCCGTCACGTCCTCGGCGCGCATGACCTGCACGACGATCTGGTCGAGCTCGACCTCGCTGTACTCGGTCGAGCCGCCGCGGTTCACGTAGCTCACCGTGCCGAAGGTGCGCATGGCGCTCGAGTAGGGGACGTACACCTCGTGCGCGCGGCCGTCGATCGACAGTGCCTTCTTCGTGTGCGAGTGCAGACCCTCGTCGCCGAGGATCCCCACGACCTGGTAGGCGTGACGGCCGAGCTGCAGCCAGATCCCCAGCGGATCCTCCGAGGGAGCGAGCTCGCGCAGGAGATCGCGCCGCACCAGGCATACGCGCGTCGCGGAGGCCTGATCGAGCTCCTCGAACCGCCTGCCCCGCTCGACCTCCAGGCCGAAGGTGTCGAGGTACACCGGCTCGACTCCGAGCACGGTCGCTTCGGCTCGCCGACCGCGATACCAGGCGCGCGCGCGGGCGCGGTTGACCCGGAGGACCCGTCCCACGGTGGGGATCACCTCTTCGATGTAGGTGGCGTCCGCGAAGCGCAGGCCGTAGAGGTCCTTCCAGTTCTGCTCGTTGCCCGTCGGCCGGTTCGTCTCCGGCGGCTTGACCGAGTTCAGGATCACGTTCCGCACGCCCAGCTCCCCGATGCGCTCGAGGATCTCGCTGCGCGCCCCCGCGCCCACGGACAGCATGGCGATCACGGAGCCCACGCCGAAGATCATGCCGAGCATGGTGAGCAGCGTGCGCAGGCGGTTGCGCCACAGCGCCCGCATGCCGAGCCCCAGGACCTCCAGGAAGACGGCCACTACGTCGGGCCTGATCCCGTGCGCTCGTCGGAGACGACCCGCCCGTCGCGCATCTCGACCCGTCGCGGGATGCTGGCGGCGATCTCGGAGTTGTGCGTGACCATGACGATGGTGTGACCGCTCGCGTGCAGACTGCGGAAGAGACCGAGGACGTCCGCCCCGCTGTGGGTATCCAGGTTGCCCGTCGGCTCGTCCGCGAGCAGCAGCGCCGGCGCGGGGAAGAGCGCGCGCGCGACTGCGACGCGCTGGCACTCGCCGCCGGAGAGCTCGCTCGGGCGATGGTCGAGGCGCTGGGCGAGACCGACCGCGGTGAGCAGCTCGAGGCTGCGGGCACGGCGCTGCTTCTTGGGCTGGCGCTGGTAGAAACCTGCCAGCTCGACGTTTTCCAGCACCGATAGCTCCGGGATCAGGTGGAAGGACTGGAAGACGAAGCCGATCGCCCGCCCGCGCATGCGCGAGCGCCGGTCGTCGTCGAAACCGGCCACGTCCTCCCCGGCGAGCAAGTAATGCCCGCGCGTGGGGTGATCCAGTAGGCCGAGCAGGTTCATCAGGGTCGTCTTGCCCGATCCCGACGCGCCGACGATGGCGACGAACTCACCTTGCTCGATCGAGAGGTCGATTCCGCGCAGCACGGTCAGCGGAGAGGAGCCGCTGCCGTACTGCTTCTCGATCCCCGCGAGCTCGACGATCGTCCCGACCACCGGCTCAGTCCGTCCCTTCCAGCCCGTTCGAGGCCGCGGGTGAATCGTCGGCCGCGGCGGGTGCATCGCTCGCCCCGTTGCGCTCGCTGCTCGCGGCACCCTCGTGTCGCGGGTCGTACAGGAGCACGCTCTCGCCTTCCTGCAGACCCGAGGTGATCACCACGTAGTGTGCGTTGCTCTTGCCGATCTCCAGGGTGCGCTCGACGAACTCGGTCCCTTCGCGGACGAAGCAGAATTGCCGGCCTTCCTCGGCCAGCACGGCGTGCAGGGGGACGTGGATCACGTCGGGGAGCTCCTCGACGAGGATCTCCGCGCGCGCGCTGATCCCGGCACGCAGCTCGAGATCGCTCGTCTCCATGGAGATCTCGACCTTGAAGCTCTTCTGGTTGTCCTCGCCCCATTCGCCAGAGGACGCGACGGCGGCGATCTCGGTCACTTTCCCGTGCAGGGCGCTGCCGCGGTGGGTCTCGATCGTGACGTTCACGGGCAGATCGAGCTTCACCTTGTCGATGTCGGCTTCGTGCACGTTGATGAGAACCTGCATCTCGCGCAGATCGGGCAGCGAGATGACCGTTCGGCCCTGCCAGACCGTCGAGCCGACCTTGATCTCGTCGTCGTACCAGGGCCGCGCCGGGTCGCCGTAGTGCACGATGCCCGGGGATCGGAGCGACCATCGTCATTTCGGCGCGCTCCTCGCGCAGGCCGGAGAGGCGATTGGTCGAGGACTGCACCTTGAGCTCCTCCTGGGCGACCATCGCCTGCTTCTCCTTCAGGTGGATGCCGGCCTTGATCCGCGCGTTCTCCAGCTCGCGCTCGGCGTCCTTGACCGCGGTCGTCTTCTCCTTCAAGTCCATCGGGTAGGTGTACTTCTCGTGGAGCTCGAGCTCGCGCGCGGCGTTCTTCATCTCGATCTCCGCCTCGCGCAGGCTGATGCGCTCCTCCTCGACCTGGATCTTGTTCAAGAAACCCTCGAGGGCGAGCTCGGGCACATGCTTGAAGCGCTCGGTCGCGCGCTCGAACTCCGATTTGGCTTTCTCGGAGCCGAGTTGCAGCTTCTGGAGCTGCGTGGGCGCGTCGCCGTCCTTGTAGCGCTCCAGCGCGAGGCCGGCCGCTTCCAGGGTCAGCTCCGCCTTCTCGATGGTGGCGACGTTGTCGCGCTCCTGGATGCCGAGCTCCGCCTTGGCGGCCTCGAGTTCGATCTGGTACTGGATCAATCCGTTCTCGAGCTCGGAGATCTGGTTGTCGAGCTCGCTCGAGTCGAACTCGACCAGCTTCTCGCCCGTCTCGACGCTCTTGCCTTCCTCGACGAGCCAGGAGATCGTGCCTTGCCGCTTGAACTTCGGCATCAGGTTCACGGAGTTCTTCGCCTTGAGGTAGCCCGTCTCCGTGACGCTCACGACGAGCCCGCCCTTGCGCGCCGCGAACATCGCGCTGTCGGGGACGGCGGAATCGACGCTGTGCGAGAGCCCCGGCCAGCGCAACCCCAGTACGAGAAGCAGAGCCAAGATCAATCCTGCGGCGACCCAGCGCTTCATTCGATCCACATGCCTTTCTCGTCGATGAACAGGATGCCCAGATCGCGCAAGAGCTCGAGGCGGGCGAGCTCGTAGCCGACTTGCTCCTCGATCAGGCTGTTCCGAGCCTCGAGTAGGGCCTCCTGGGCTTCGACCACGTCGCGGTTGGAGAAGTCGCCCTGCTCGAAGCGCAGGCGCGCGATCTTCGCGTTGCGTTCCTGGTCCTCGATGAGCTGTCGCTGGATCTCCAGGCTCTTCTCGCGGCGCTCGAGCTCCCGGAACGCGCTCTGGATCTCGACGATGAGCCCGTCCTCGAATTCCTCGAAGGAGCGCCGCGCCTGCACGAGGCCGATCTCCGTCGCGCGCACGTTGTTGCGCTCGCCGTGCCGGTCGAGCGGCAGCGAGTACTGCAGGCCGATGGAGTACTGGTCCTCGTCGGGGATCCCTGGCCAGAGCCCACTGGAGCCCACGTCGGAGAGGCCATACGCGAGCGAGAGGTCCAGGTCGCCACGCAGCCGGTCACGCGCCAGGCGCAGGCCGCGCTCGGCGTCCTCGAGCTGCTCCTTGCGGTTCCAGAGGTCGAGGCGATTCTGCAGGGCCACCTGGATCGCGCTCTCGAGCTCGTACTTGGCCTGCACGAATGCGGGCGGCGTGGGGTCGACGTCGATGTGGACCTCGGGAGGCAGACCGAGGAAGATGCGGAAGCGATCGAGCTCCAGGTGGTAGGACTCCTCGGCCTCGATCAGATCGTTCTCCGAGCTGAGCTCGCTGCGCCGCGCGCGCAAGACTTCGAGCTCGCTCGTGCGGCCGACCTGGAACAGCGCTTCGGCCTGCCGGAGGTCGAACACGTAGCGCTCGAGGTTGCGCCGCTGGTTCTCGATCGCCTGCTTCTGGCGCACCAGGGCGAAGAAGCGCGCTGCGACGTCGATCGAGAAGTCTTCGCGGAAGAGCTCGAACTCGCGGATGCGATAGACCAGAGTGCGCTCGCCTTGCACGAGCGGTTCGAGCGCCACTTCGCGTCCCGCCCCGCGCAAGAGGGGCTGCGTCAGGCGGATCGAGAGCGCCGAGTCCGCCGACTCGTCAGGATCGAAGCCGCCGCTGCGGACCGCGCCCGCCGTGAGCCCGACCGAGACGTCGCCGCCGCTCGCCAGCGCCTGGGCGAAGCTGGCGCCGAAGTTCGCCTGGGTGGTCGAGGAAAGGTTCTCCCCGTCGGCGAAGAGCGTCGAGAGCGTGGCGGCGAGCTGAGGGGAGAACGCATGGCGTACGTTCGAGAGCGCGATGGCGTCGATCACCAGCGACTCTTCGCGCGCGATGTAGTCACGACTCGAGCCGACTGCGATCCCCAGTGCATCGGCCAGGCGCAGGATGCGCACTGGCGGGATCGGCTCGCTCGCGGCCTCTGCGGGGGGCACGACGACCGCTTCGGGCGCGGCCTCTTCTTCGGGTGGCGCAATCGTCTGAGGCAGGCTCACCGCGTCGAGACGTTCGGCCTGCGAGCTCGCCAGGCCATCCGAGAGGATGTGATCCACATCGCGCTCGAGCCGTCGAGAGTACTCGGGGCTCGTGCACGCGATCGGCAGCGTCGCGCACAGGCCCGCTGCGAGCACGGACAGGCTCTGGCGGTCCGACAGAGAATTGGGAAACAGAGCTCGGCTGGGCATGCGATCGCACGGCCTCGGAGGGAAGCGAAGGCCAGGCATGGAGCATGCAGAGTGCGCTCCCTACCTTTCCATCACTCCAAGGTAACTCGAAGGACGGAGTGGACGACCGTCCGTACACCAGCCCTTCACAATTCACGCATGGATTGCTTCGAGCTCGAGCTGGATGGGCGCCAGGGCCCGGATCGCCGTCCCGGAGGACGCTCGCAACCGGTTGTCTCGCAAGGAGTTGAAGCCTTGACCATGTTCCGCCCGGGGCCTAGCCTAGGCTTCTCTTGCCGTGCGGGCGCAATGCCGGGCCGACCGGCCGGGCCAGGAGCTCGCGCCACGCCGCCCGCTCGCGCCGACCGCGGCTGGACGAAGGTCCCCCGACCATGTTGAGACCGCGCACCCTCGTGCTCCTCGCGGGCTCCATCCTCGCCCTGTGCGCTGGGACGCTCGTCCAGCGGGGTGAGGCCATGGATGGCTCGAGGACGCAGGATCAGCCGCCGCCCGCCTACGGCGGGCGCGTGATCGTCCACCTGTTCGGGATGCCCAAGAAGAGCCTGAACTACGCGATCGACAACACCACCTACGCGCGGCGCATGCTCTACGAGGTGCACGAGTACCTGCTCGCGCAGGACTGGGAGAGCTGGGGCTACGTGCCGGTGCTCTGCAAGCGCTGGGACGAGGAGGACTTGATCGTGCTGCGCGAGGAGGCGCGCGCGAGGTACCCGGCCGCCACGGCGCTGCACGTACGCGTCGATCCGAGCTCGACCGTCCCCGGCGCGCCCACGAAGGAGATCGCCGTCCTGTACGGCTCGCTGGAACCGGCCGGAGAGGACTGGACGATCGCGCCGATCTCGAGCGGCAACCCGCTCGCGGAGCCCTTGCTCGTCGCCGCGGCCGACGTCGAGCGCGTCGAGCGGCGCACGGTGTTCACCTTCGACCTGCGGGAGGACGTGTACTGGCAGCCTTCGCTCCTGTTCCGGGATCGGGAGGACCTCTCGGTCGAGACGAAGCACGCGCTCGAGGAGCAGCGCCTGGACGCGCGCGACGTGTACTTCTCCTGGAGCCTGTACTCCAATCCCGGTGTCGAGTGCGATGACAAGCGCTTCCAGACCGCGAAGATGTCCCGTTGCGACATCCTCGATCCACACACGGTGCGGATCTTCTTCGAAGCGCAGTACTTCAAGGCGCTCGATGCGGTCGGGACGACGCTCACGATCCTGCCTTCGCACGTGTACGACCTCTCCGACCCCGACAACCCCGATCACGATCCCGCCGCAACGGCTGCGCAGCAGGCGCGCCACATCAACGAGAACCCGCACAACCGACTCTGGGTGGGGCTGGGTCCGTATCAGGTCGAGGTGTACGACCAGCAGTACGTCGAGGCGCGGCGCTTCGAGCGCTACTTCGATCCGGGCAATGCCGGCTACGTGGACGTGATCCGCTGGCGCTACATTCCTTCCGACGACGTGGCGTTCCAGGCCGTCCTGAACGGCGAGCTCGATTTCGTCGATCGCATCTCCTCCGAGAACTACCTGGGCGAAGCGACGGCGCAGGAAGCGTTCACGCGCGCTTTCGAGAAAGGCTTCTACTACCTCGGGGCCTACACCTACACGTGCTGGAACCTGCGGCGTCCTCAGTTCGCCGACCTGGCGGTGCGCAAGGCGCTGGCGCTCGCCTTCGACGGCGCGGAGTTCCTGCAGGGGTACTACAAGGGTCTGGGGCGGACGATCACGGGGCCCTTCCCGTACAACTCGCCGGCCTACGACCGCTCGGTCGAGCCGATTCCCTACGATCCCGACCAGGCGCGCGACCTACTGGAGGAAGCGGGCTGGTACGACCGCACCGGCGATGGAACGCGCGATCGTGATGGCGTCGAGCTCGAGTTCACGTATCTCCTCACGGCGGGGAATGCAGCGATGCAGGCCATGAGCCAGAAGTTGCAGGAGAGTCTCGCCGCCGTCGGTGCTCGCATGCACATCGAGCAGGTCGACTGGGCCACGCTGCAAGGACGATTGAAGAGCCGCGACTTCGACGCGACCTCCCTGGCATGGGCTCCGCCGCTCGAATCGGATCCCGAAATGGTGTGGCACTCGCGGGGCGCGGCCCCGGGGTCCGGTAGCTCGAACTGGGCTGGTCTCGCCGACGCGGAAGTCGACGCGCTGATCGCGCGCGGACAGGGCGAGCCCGACTTCGATGCTCGCCAGGCGGTCTGGCGCCAGCTGCACGCGCGCCTCTACTCGCTCCAACCTTATCTCTGGCACTACAACCTCCCGACCAAGTACGCGATCTCCCGGCGCTTGCACGGTTTCCAGGCCTTCGCCATCGATCCGGGCTATACGATCCGCGGCTGGTACTACGCGCTCGGAGAGCCGGGCACGCGCGCGTCCTTGCGCGAGTAGGGCCCTCGCCCATGCACGAGTCGAATCGTGAGCGGCTTCCTCCTGCGGCGCCTCCTGTGGATGATCCCGACGACCTTGTCGGTCGCCGTGGTGATCTTCGCGCTGCTGCACGCGGTGCCTGGCGATCCAGCCGAGGTCGTCCTCGGCACCAGCGGCGAGAGCGGTGAAGGAGCAACGAGTAGCGAGGCGGCCGTGGCAGCCTTTCGCCGCGAGCACGGCCTCGACCGCTCGCTCCCGGTGCAATTCCTGTGCTTCCTCGGGCCGTTCAATCTCTTGCGCGATGGCCATTCCTCGTTTCGATCGCCTTGCCCCGAGCGCGTGGTCGAGCGCATCCCGCTCGCGAATGGAACGCTCTCGATCGAGGGCGTGCCGGTCGCCCTCGAGCCGCTGACGGGCACGTTCCCCGAGGTGCTCGCCCGACTCCGCGCGGCGATCGCGGCCCTGACGGGCGACGAGGGTTCGCGCTGGGCGGACGCTCAGGCCGAGCTCGCGGCGGCCGGCGAGCAGGCGCTGCCGATGCTGCTCGACGCGCTGGCCGATTGCGCGCCCCGGGATCCGCTCGCAGCCGACCGCCTGCGGGTCATCCTGGAAGAGGTGGGCGACCATGCGACGAAGCTCGCACCCGAGCGCGTCCAGGACCTCGGAGCCGGAGCGGCGCTCGTGCGCTACTGGTATGGCTGGTACTACACGCATGGTGGCGACACGGTGCAGAACAGCGGGGAGCGGCCGTGGGCCGGACTGCTCGCGCTCGACCTGGGTCGCGAGCTCCACACCGGCGCGAGCGTCGCGCACGAGATCGGACGACGGCTCAGCGTGACCGTGCCGCTCGCACTCGTGTCGGTGCTCCTCGCGTACCTCATCGCCATTCCGCTCGGACTCTTCTCGGCGTGGAGGCGGGGGGGAGCGCTCGATGGCTCGATCACGGTGGTGCTCTACCTGCTGCACTCGCTGCCCGCGTTCTGGGGCGGTCTGCTGCTCGTGATGCTCTTCGGCGCGACCGGGCCCGATCTCCCGTTCTGGCCGCGGCTCCCGGTCCTCGGTCTGCACGACAAGGACGCCGACCTGCTCGGGAGTGCGGCGTGGACCTGGGACCTCGTTCGCCACTCGATCCTTCCGGTAGTCACCATGACCTACGGCAGCCTGGCCTACCTCGCGCGGCAGATGCGCTCCGGCGCGCTCGAGGTCTTCGGAGAGGAGTTCGTCCGCGCGCTGCGTGCACGCGGCCTCTCCGAGCGCACGATCGTGTTGCGCCATGTGCTGCGCAACTCGCTCGTGCCGCTGGTGACCCTGCTGGGCTCGGTGTTGCCGATGCTCATCGGCGGCTCGGTGATCGTCGAGACGATCTTCGACTTGCCTGGAATGGGGAAGTACGCCTACGAAGGCTTGCTGCGGCGCGATCTGTCGGTGGTGATGGCAACCACGCTATTGATGGGGCTCATGACTCAGGCGGGCTTGCTCGTGTCCGACCTTCTCTACTGCCTGGTCGATCCGCGCATCCGCCATGGCTGAGGTCGGCGGTGCGCGGATCGGGCGAGGGGTCGGGCGCGGCAAGGCTGCGGCTCCCGGGCCGGATCGCGGCGTGAAGCGAGCGCTTGTCCTCAGGCCGCTCGCGCGCATGGCGATCCTCGTGCTGGCGATCTTGCACACCGTCGCGATCTTCGCGCCGTGCATCGCCAACGATCGTCCCTGGGTGCTGCGAGCCGTCGATCGGGGCGGCTACGAGGAAGCGCTGCGCACGCTCGCGCCCATCGCCGCCAGCGCCGGGCGCATCCTCGCCGCCGGCGGGACGGCCAGCACGCGCGAGAATGCCCTCGAGCTCGAGCGGAAGGCGGCGCTCGAGCGCATCGAGAAGCTCGAGCGTGCCCTCGCCGCGAGCGATCGAGCGCCCCTGGAGCGCTGGCGCGACTCCTTCGAGGAGATGATCGATGCGGAGGCGCGCGGCGAGCACGCGCGCGCGCTCGGGCTCGCGGGGGAGGTCGAGACGAGGGCCCGGGAGCTGCGCGAGGAGCTCGCCAGCGGCGATGCACGCCAGCCCGAGAGCGGCGGGAAGATCCTGATCGCGCGGCAGAGCTACCCGCTGCTCGAGTCGCTCTCGGGCTTCGAGGTGTTCACGATGCTCGCGTGGATCGGGCTCCTGTGCGGACCGCTCGGCGGGCTGCTCGTGCGCTTTCCCGCACGGCGGCCGCGCGCTCGCACGGTGGCGGGCGTGATCTGCGTCGCGGCGCTGCTCGCCTTTGCCTGGGAGCGCACGCGGCCTGCCGCGCCGGCGCCCTTCGAGACCGCGCCCTACAAGGAAGCCCTCGATGCCGGCGACCTCGTCCCGGAGAAGAGCACGATCTTTGCGCCGCTCCCGTACGGCTATGCCGAGACGCACGCGCTCGAGATCTTCGCGCCCCCGAGCTGGACCAGCGCGGCGCGCGCACGCAGCGAGGCTCCGGCTTCCGAGGGTCCGCGCGCGCGCGCGGGGGAACCGGGCCTCGATTCCCCGTGGCGCTTCCTCGCGGGAACCGACGAGCTCGGCCGCGATCTGCTCACACGCATGATCTGGGGCGCCCGCGAGAGTCTCGCGGTCGGACTCCTCTCGGCGCTGCTCCTGACCTTCCTCGGCGTCGTGTTCGGCGCGCTGGCCGGACACTTCGGCGGCTGGATCGACGTGATCATCCTGCGTGCGATGGAGATCCTGCAGTCGATCCCGGCCCTGGTGCTGGTGCTCTTCGCGATGGCCTTCACCGACCCGCGGATCGTGCCGCCGGCGGTCGCGATCGTGCTGCTCATCGCGCTCGTCCGCTGGACCGGCGCGGCACGGCTGGTGCGCGGGGAGTTCCTGCGCCTGCGCGAGCGCGAATACGTCCTCGCGGCGCGCGCGCTGGGGTACTCGCCAGCTCGAACGATCCTGCTCCACATCCTGCCGAACGCGGCCGGGCCCATCCTCGTGCACGCGGCCTTCGCCGTTTCCGCAGGGATCCTGACCGAGTCGGCGATCTCCTTCCTCGGGCTGGGCGTGGAATACCCCGCGGCATCCTGGGGAGCCCTCGTCGGCCAGGCCAAGAACCCCGCGCAGTGGTGGGTTCAGCTCTTCCCCGGGCTCCTCATCTTCGCCACGGTCACGTGTTACAACCTCGTCGGCGACGCGGTGCGTGAGGCTCTCGACCCCCGAGCGCAACCATGAGTGGGATCGACGAAGCCGGGAAGAGTCGCAAGCGCGTGCGTGCGCGTCGCCGCAGCGAGTTCGTGATCGAGGTGCGGGATCTCGCGACCCATTTCGCGACGCGAGCCGGGCTGGTGCGTGCGGTCGATGGCCTGAGCTTCCGCTTGCTGCGCGGCCAGACGCTGGCCCTGGTCGGCGAGTCGGGGTCGGGAAAGAGCGTGACGGCGCTCTCGATCCTGCGGCTGGTCGCGCCGCCGGGCCGCATCGTGGCGGGTCGGATCCTGTTCGAGGGCCGCGATGTGCTCGCGCTCTCCGAGCGGGAGATGCGCGGGCTTCGCGGCGCGCACATCGCACTGATCTCGCAGGAGCCGCTGGCCGCGCTCGACCCGGTGTGCCCGGTCGGCGAGCAGATCGCCGAGGTCTTGCGCGCGCATCTCTCGCTCCCCAGGCGCCGCGCGCGCGAGGCCGCGGTGTCGCTACTGGAGCGCGCCGGGATCCCGGACGCGCGCGAGCGTGCCAGGGCCTGTTCGCACGAGCTCTCGGGCGGGATGCGCCAGCGCGTGCTCTTCGCGATCGCCATGGCGTGCCAGCCCGAGCTGCTGCTCGCTGACGAGCCGACGACCGCTCTCGACGCCACGCTCCAGCGGCAGGTGCTCCTGCTCTTGCGCAGCATGCAGCGTGAGCACGGGACGAGCGTGCTGTTCATCACGCACGACCTCGGCGTCGCGGCCGAGGTGGCCGACGAGGTGGCGGTCCTGTATGCCGGGCGCATCGTCGAGCAGGCGAGCGCGGCGGTGCTCTTCGCGCAACCGAGCCACCCCTACACGCGCGCGCTGCTCGGCTCGCTTCCGGGGGCCGCTCCACCGCGCAGCCGTCTCTCTGCACTCGAGGGGAGTCCTCCGGCGCCGGGCGAGGAGGTGAGCGGTTGCCGCTTCCATCCGCGCTGTCCGCTGGCGAGCGCGCGCTGCACGAGCGAGGATCCCGCCCTGCGCTCCCTGGGATGGCTGGTCTCGAAGCGCCTGGTCGCCTGCCATCACGCCGAGGAGGTGCTCGGAGCATGAGCGCGATCCTCGAGGTGGAGGGGCTCTGCAAGCACTACCGGCGCGGTCGCAGGCTGGTACGCGCCGTGGAGGACGTGTGGCTCTCGGTCGGGAAGGGCGAGACCTTCGCGCTGGTGGGGGAGTCGGGTTCCGGAAAGACCACCGTCGCGCGCTCGATCGTGCGATTGATCGAGCCGACGTCCGGACGGGCATGGTGGCATCCGCGGGAGGGCCCGGAGGTCGACCTCTTCCGGCTGGGCCGCCGCGAGCTGCGCGAGCTGCGCCGCGAAGTGCAGATCGTGTTCCAGGATCCGTGGGCGAGCTTGAATCCGCGCCGCACGGCCGGCGCCGCCATCGAGGAGGCCCTGCGCGTGCACCATCTCGCCGAGACCGAGGAGCGGGAGGATCGCGTCGTCGAGCTCCTGCGACGCGTGGGGCTCGGCCCGGAGCACCTCGGACGCTACCCGCACGCGCTCTCGGGCGGCCAGCGGCAACGCGTCGCCATCGCGCGGGCCATCGCGGTGCGCCCGCGCATGCTCGTGTGCGACGAGCCGCTCGCGGCGCTGGACGCCTCGGTGCAGGCCCAGATCCTCAATTTGCTCGGCGATCTGCGCGAGGAGCTGGACCTCTGCTTGTTCCTCGTTTCCCACGACCTGGCCGTGGTTCGCCATATCGCCGATCGCATCGCGGTCATGCTGCACGGCAGGATCGTCGAGGAGGGCCCGGCCGCGGAGGTTCTCGCGCAGCCGCGTCATCCTTACACCCAGCTCCTGCTCGCTTCCGTGCCCAATCCCTTGCGCGTGCGGTCGGACACCTCGCTCGTTCCGGTGCTCGACGGCGCGTCGATCTCCAGTCCCGAGACGGGCTGCGCTTTCCGGCCACGCTGTCCGATCGCCGAGGAGCGCTGCAAGAGCGAGCGTCCTTTCCTGCTGAGCTCGCTGGCCCCGGGCGAGCGACGCTCGACAGCTTGCCACGTCGTGTCGCGCCAGGAGCGTGGTCAGAACTCGACCAGCGGCACGCCGTAGCTCTCGCGCAGGACGCGCGCGAGATCGCGGAAGTCGTCGACCACATGATCGGGCACGACGTGCTCGATGTCCTGGTCAGGCTTGGCCGCGCGCCGCGCCCACACGCTGACCATGCCCAGGCTCCGGGGCGGCGTGATGTCGTGCGACAGACTGTCGCCGACGTACATCACTTCCGGAGCAGAAAGCTTCATGCTGCGCAGCGCGAGGGAGTAGAGCTTTGGATTGGGCTTGGAGATCCCGACCTGATCGGAGATGAAGATCGCCTCGGGGTCGAGATAGGGAAGGATCTGCAGGCGGATCAGCTTCTCGGCCTGCTTCACGGTCCACCCGTGCGTCACGATCCCGGTGCGCACTCCGGCGCCCCGCAGCCCCGAGAGCAGCGGCTTCACATCGGGGAAGGGTTGCAGCTCCAGGAACTTGGTGTCGTGGTAGGCGACCACTCCGGCAGCCACGATCATGGCCGGATTCGCGCCGGCCCAGGCCTCGTGCGGCAGCCGCATGAGGAGCTTGTCGTAGTGGTGCTCGAAGTTGGATCCGAACTCGCGGATCACCTCGTCGAGCTCGTTCGCGACCTCTTCCTCGCTCAGGCGGATGCCCGTCCGCACCATCGCCTGGACCGCGTTGCGTCGCGCGCTGCGAGCGAACGCGGTCGTCGAATACAGCGTGTCGTCGATGTCGAAGAGGACGGCGTTCAGGCGGGGCATCGCCGAAGAGTGAAGCGCCCGCCGGCTGGCGCTGCAAGCCCGGCAGCCGATCGGACGACGCGGGAGAAACGCTGCAGGGCCGCCGGCGCTCTCGCCCGCGGCCCCGCCAGGATCCGGATCGGCGCGGCTACTGCGCCGTTTCCAGCTTGTTCGACACCATCTCGCGCACGTCGTCGATGCGCGCGCGGATCAGGATCATCAAGGATTCCTTCTCGTCGCTGTAGCCCTCCTCCTTGAACAGGAAGCCCAGGATCGGGATGTGCGCCAGCCAGGGAACCTCGGCACGCCGCTCGATGTTGCGCAGGCTCGAGAGACCGCCGAGCAGGATCGAGCCGCCGTCGGGCAGGATCGCCGAGGTGTTGACGCTCTGCACCTCGACCTCGGGGAGCTGGAACTCGACGGGGGAGGTGTTGCCGCCTAGCGAGGAGGAGAAGTTTCGCAGCGCGACGATCTTGGCGACCGTGGGCTGGATCTCGAGCGTGATGTAGCGCCGGTTGTGGTTGATCGTCGGCCGTACGTCGAGCACGACACCTTCGTGGAGGACGTTGATCTGCGGGTCGGCGACCGCCTGGAACTGCGCCACCTCGACGTCGAAGTCCTGGATGTAGGCCTGTTGATTGATGACCGTGACGTAGGCCCGCTGCGTATTGTGGACCGAGAGGAGCTGGCTGTTGATGAGCTGGAACTCGGAGCTCTTCTCGATCGCGCGCAGGATCGCCGAGAGCTGCAGATCGTTCAGGAACGTCAGCTGGTAGGTGAGGCCGCCGATCGTCGACAAGCCCTTGCCGAGCGCCGTGTCGAAGAAGTTCTCGGTCCGGCCGCGGAAGTCGCCGTCCTGGCCATCGTCGTAGAAGAAGCCCGAGGAAGGCGGGCCCGCAGCGCCCTGACCGGCCGAGCCGCTGCCGCCGTTGTCGATCCCCTGGCCGGCCATGTCTTCGAGGCCGTTCGTGACGTCGGAGATGTCGGCGTTGTCCAGACCGCGGAAATCGACGCCGATCTGCTGGATCCAGTTGTCACCCACGGTCATGAACTTCGACTCGATCGTCACGAGTGAAGAGTTGAACCGGCGCAGGTCCTCGAGGAAGGCGCGCACCTCGTCCTGCACCTCCGGGGAGTGCACGACCGTGACGAAGCCCTCGCCCGGCTCGATCGACACGCCGTCCTGATCCCAGGTGCCGACCGCGACGTTGGTCTGGATCAGGGTCGCGAGCTCGTCGATCTCGATCAGGTGCGGGCTCTCGAGGATCCCGCCGAAGGGGCCGCCGCCGTCCTCGTCCTCGAGCTCGTCGAGCAACCGGATGCGATCGATGCGCGGGCCGGTGAAATCGGTCAGGCCGAACACGAGGTCCTGGACGTCGTGGTTCTGGACCTCGGGCTTGCCGCGCGCCTTCTCCTTGGTGGTCACCAGTACCGCGTCGTGGCGCGTGACCCAGGTGACGGTGTCCTTCGCCTCGCTCGTGATCAGGTTGAGCGCTTGCTCGACCGAGAGCTGGTTCTCGAGGTTCAGGTTGAAGACGACGCCCTCGTCGAGCACTGCCTGCTCGGCCGCAGGGTCGACCACCAGCGGAAGGCCGGTGTACTGGCGGATGATCGCCACGACCGCCTGGAGGCTCTCTTCCTCGTTGATGCCGGGCAGCACGACGAAGGTGTCCTTGAGGCTCTGGCGGAGCGCGAGATCGCTCGGTGAGAAGCGCTCGGCGAGGTCCAGACCGTGGCGCTGCTTGCGGATCGCGGTGATCTGCTGCCAGCGCGCTCGGTCCGGCAGGGTCATCACGTCCGTCCACGGAATCTTCAGCTTCTCGATCTGCTCGCGCCACAGCGAGAACTGCTCGCGCTTGTTCACGAGGTAGTCCTCGCGGACCTGCTTGCGACCGGCGCGGAAAGCGCTGTCGCGCAGCTCCTGGGCCTTCTCGTTGCGGGGGTCCTTCTCGAGAACCTCTTCCGCGAACTCCATCGACTGGTCGTACTCGCCGGCATCGAAGGCGTCGATCGACTGGACGAGAATGTTCGAGATGACCTCGTCGCGCCGCACGCGCTCCCGTTCTTCGGCTTCACGGAGCGCGGCGAGTGCGGTTTCGCGGTTCTTCTTGAGCTCGGCGTCGGTGGCTGCGGAGCGCTCGGCCTGGGCACGGTCGAGGAGCTGCTGGGCCTCCTTGTCGATGCCCTGCCAATCGATCGCGTAGGGAGCCCAGCGCACGTGGTTCAGGCAGAGCGTCAGCTCGGCGATCGCCGCGTCGTAGTCACCGCGGCCGAGTGCGAACTTGGCGCGCCGCAGGTTGTCCTCGGCGTCTGCGCGCAGCTGCTGGACGCGCACGCGGAACTCGTCCTGCATGATCTGCGTGAAGGTCTCGCGTTCCCCCGCCGGCCGACCGAGCATCGCGCCCACGTCGGCGGCGAGCTGCTTGGCCGTGAGATCGTCGGGTTCGAGTTCGAGGGCCTGGGCGAGCTCGACCTGAGCCTCCTCGAAGTGCGACAGCTCCATCAGCTCGCGCGCCTTGCGCACGTGCTCTTCCACCAGGAAGCGCTTCTTCTGCTGCTTCAGCTCGAGCCGTTCGACGTCCTCATCGAACTGTTCCTGATTCGTCTGTTCTCCGACTTCCGATCCGGCGGGAGACTCGCCCGGAGTCTGCGTGTCCGTCGCGTCCCGCTTGGGTGTGCTGGAGCAAGCGGCCACGAGGAAGAGCGCGAACGGGACGAGGGATCCGACGTTCCTCATTGCGGAGACTTCTTCGAGTGCTGGGTGGGGGGCCTGGGACCCGGCTCCTACCCCCGTTCGTCCAGGCAGCTACCAGCATTCTGAATCTGCTGGTACCGGACGGCGGGTGGTGAGCAGGCGGCGATGGGGATGGTTCCCGTCACGCAGGCGGGGGGGAAAAGCGGGCAGAAGATACCCCAGGTTCCGTCTTCCGGTCAAAGGCAGCTTTCCATGGAAAGATGGCACGGGCGCCTCCCTCTGGGCCATTCTCGGGGCCCGGGCCGCGGCGCGCTCGGGCAGGCCAGTCCGGCTCAGGGGAGTTTCGCGCGCAGCCACAGGAAGCGCAGACGCAAGGCCTGATGGCCCGAGCTCCGCTGCAAGGCCTCCGGCGTGTCCGCTGCCGCGCAGCGATCCTCGACGATCTGCCAGTCGGTCTGGCCCACGACCGTCTCGAGAACCGCGAGCACCTCCCTGCAGGTGTCGAGCGCGCTCGGATCGCGCTGCCCTCGAACGTAGTGGGCGTAGAGCTTCGCGAACTGGACCGCGAACCATTCGCAGCCGTACTCCTCGATGCCGCCGAGGATCCCGTTGAAGCGCCCGAGCAGCTCCTCGAACTCCTCGTCGCTTCCCCCCGCGCCGGGAACGACCTCGATCTCGCCGGCGGCGCCGACTGCGAGCCAGCCGGTGATCGAGAGCGCGTGATCCAGGACGGTCGACTTCGAGGCTGATCCGGCCGGGTCGTGAACGAGCGGGTCGAGGATCAACTTGGCTTCGGCGGCGCGGCCTTGCTGGAGCACGGCCTTGCCCAGGTCCGGCAAGACGAATCGCTGCAGCTCGGCCTGGCGATCGGACGAGCTCCCGAAGGCGTCGAGGATCTCGCGCAGCGTGGCCTCCGCCTCGGCCCACTCACCGAGGTCCTCCCAGTGCGACGATTCGATGCGCAGGTTGGAGAAGGAGGCCGCCGGGGCGAGAGCGTTTGCGCGCGAGAGGCACTCGGCCATCTCGCGCAGGAGGCGCTGGCCCTCCTCGGGATCGCTCGTGGTCTCCCTCAGCGCCGCCAGACGCTTGTACACCGCGATCGAAGCGCTCCCCGTGAAGCTCGATCCGGCGTGCTCCGACGCCATCCGGGCGAGCGTCGCCCGGGCAGCTCCGAGCTCGATCGACGCGAGTTGCGAGAGCGTCAGATAGTACAGCGCCTGCGGCACGAGCTTCGTTTGATCGGGGTGATCCTGCGCGAAGCGCTGGAGGTACTCGATCGATTGTGCGTGCTGCGCGAGATCGCCGCTCTGGTTGGCCTGCATGGAAACGAGGTAGCCGCGGTAGAACTCGGCGAGCGCCGTCGCCTCCCTGCGTCGAGCTCTGTGCGCGGGCGTGGCCGGCACCTTGGCGGGATCCTGGACGTACACCATGAGATAGTCCTCGAAGATCCGCCGTGCCTCGTCCACCTGGTCGAGGTGGAGCAGGCAGCTACCGATTCCCACCATGGCCTTCTCGTAGCAATCGGACGACGGCTCGATCAGGCGGTACTCCTCGATCGCCCGCTCGTACTCCTGCTCGTCTTCGAGCGCCTGAGCCCGCCACCAGAGAACCTGGTCGCGCGCCGGAGCGCCGAGATCCGCGACGAGCGTCTGAGCTTCCGCGAAGAGCTCGTCCGCTGCGGGCGTCGCGCCGCCCGAGCTGCTGCGCAGGCTGCGCATCATCTCGTAGAAGGCCTGGGCGTTCTTGCGGTCGTACTCCGTGCCGGCGCGCCAGCTCGTGCATCCGGCGCGGAACGCCATCGCCGCATCGAGTGGGCGATCCAGCAAGCGGTAGCAGTTCCCCGTTTGGTACTGGGCGCGTGCGCCGAACTCGCGGCGAACGACGTCGTCGGTCCCCTCGAGCTCCCGCAAGAGGCGCGCGTAGATCTCGATCGCGCCGGCGTAGTCCCCGGACTGGAACTTGCCTTCGGCCGCTTCCATCAGGCTCTCGCTGGAGGCCACCACGCCCGGCCGGTCGATCACTGCGGCGAGCAGCTCGCGCGCGCGCACCTGGAGCACGTCGTCCGGATTGGCGCGTGCGACCGACAGTGCGACCTCCAGCGCGAACTCTTCCGCCGTCGCACGCGGACCGCCGGGGAGCTTCTCTTCCAGCTCCGCCTGTCCAGAGAACCAGACCGCCTCGCCGCTCGAGAGATCCCCCCCGATCCACCCTCCCGAGGCGAGGACCGCGCGGGCGACCGCGAGCAGCGAGAGATAGCCGTGCGCGGAGTAATCGAATCCTTCGCGCACATGCAGATCGAAGAGGTGCAAGCCGTACCGGCAGGCCGTCGGTTCCTGGCCAAGCTCGGTCGCGGCTCGCAGGAGGCCGTCGGTCGCGACCTCGACGAAGAGCCAGCGCAGCTGCTTCTCGCCTGGGCTGCATTCCGCGAGCAGCGCGTGCGCCGCTCGAGAATCGAGAGGGATGGCTCGATCGATGACGGCTCGGAACGAGCCGACGGCTTCCTTCCACATCGCTCGCGCAGAGTAGGCGTCGCCCATCACTTGATGCGCGCGCAACGCGAAGGGCGTGCCTTCGCCAAACTCGGTGACCACCTCTCCCAGCGCCTCGATCGCCTGGTCGTGGAAGGCGGCGCCATCGTCCCCCCCGCGGGCAGTTGCGGTCGCCACCAGGAGATCGCCGCGCAGGAGCATGAGCTCCCCGAGGACGCGGGCGCGGTCAGGGGCGGGCTCGACGGGGGCGAGCGCGCGGAGCGCTTCGATCGAGAGGAGCGCTCGCTGGAGCGCGGAAGCCAGGACCTCACGCTGGCGCGCACGCAAGCCCTCGACCTCGCCGCCGCTGGCGGCTGCGATGTCCTCGGCGAGCGTCGCGGCGAATCGGACCGACGTTTCGATGGCGGATGCCTCGATCGCCGCGCGGGGAAGGGCGCCCTCGGACTCTGCGAGAACCTTCGCGTACAGCGTGAGCGCTTGCTCGTAGAGCGCGCGCCGGCGGGCCGGATCGCGTTCGGTCCTCGCTGCAGCGGCGAGGCTCCGGCACTCCGCGAGGCCAGAGTCCTCGACCGCCAAGGCCGGCGGTCCGACGACCTCGCTCTGGCTCGACGGAGCTCGAGCCCGTGCGCCAGTGAAGGCCAGGATTCCCAGGGTGCCCGCGATCAGCGAGAGAAAGGCTGCGGCCATGTGCGTGCCATACGTGCGCGGACATCATGCCGCGAGGGCGGGAGGTTCTCGACGAACCTCCCGCCCTCGCGGGAAACGCATGGCAAGGAGGCTCAGTCCACCAAGCCGAGCTCGGCCGGGGTGGGCTCGAGCTCCTCGGGGATGATGATGTTGGCCTGCAGGAGGATCAGCAGCTTGCGGTTGGAGATCAGGCTCCCCTTGCGCTCGAACAGCGCCGAGAGCAGCGGGATCTTGTTCAGGATCGGCACTCCCGAACGCATGTCCTTCTTCTCGCTGATGCGCATGCCGCCGAGGAGCACCGTTCCCCCGTCGGGCATCGGGATCGACGTGCGCACGCGCTGGATCTCGACTTCGGGGAGCTGGATGGTGACCGAGTTCTGAGAGCCCAGGGTCGTCACCCGCTCGGGGATCGGCCGCTTGAGCTCGGCGATCGTGGGCCGCAGCTCGAGGGTCAGGAAGCGCCGGTCGGCGGAGACGACCGGACGCACGTCGAGGATCACGCCGTCCTGGATGACCTGGATGATCGGGTCGGCGATCGAGGCCGCCTGGGCGATCTCGACGTCGAAGTCCTGCACGTAGGCGACCTGGTTCAGGACCGAGAGGTTGGCACGCGCCGCATTGTGGACGGTGATGCGCGGCGCGGTGATGAGCTGGACGCGCTGGGACTTGGAGACCGCGCGCAGGATCAGCTCGAGCTGCATGTCGTTCAGGAAGCTCCACTGGAACGTGAAGCCGCCGGAGTTCGTGACCTGGTCGTTCCCGAGGGAAACGTCGTACAGCTCTTCGACGCGAGCCCGCATGTCCCCGTCGCCGCCGTCGTCGTAGAACGCGCCGAGGGTCGAATCCGAGCCGATGCTCGACGAGAGATCGGCCGACGTCGAAGCGTCGCCGAAGTCGTTGAAGTTCCTGCCGTTGACGCCGAGGCCCGGCTGGCCCAGACCGCGGAAATCGACGCCGATGTCCTCGAGGAAATTGTCCTCGACCTTCATGAAGCGGGCCTGGATGTCGACCATGATCCCGGTCGCCTCGCGCAGGTCATCCAGCAAGGACTGGATCACCGCCTGGACATCGGGTGACTGGTTGACCACGAGCGTGCCCGTCTCGGTGATCCGGATCGAGTTGTTCGGATCGGCATCCCAGGACTCGGGCGAGATGTTGTTGCGGATGAGCTCTTCGAGGAGCGTGGAGGTGACCACGTTCGCTTCGCGCTCGGGCAACTCCTCGTCGGGCGGCTCCAGGCCACCGGACGGAGAGATATTGATCTCGCGGCCCGGGTAGTCACGGATCGGATGGATCAGGTCCTGGACGGAGTAGGTCTTCAGCACCTGGCCGCCGACCATCTCCTCCTTGGTCACGAACTTGACCACGCCATCCTCGATCTTCCAGCGCAGGTTCTCGCTGGTCTCGGCAATCATGTCGAGGACCTTCTTCACGCTGCGCTCGGGCAGATCGAGCCGGATCGTCTTCTCCTCGTCGTCGAGCTCGTCGCGGACCTTGCTCGAGATCACGAAGTTGATGCCCGTGAGGCGCTGAAGGTAGGCAGCGACCTCTTCGAGCGGCGAGCCTTCGCCGTCCGGTCCGCCGAAGCTCGGCGCGAAACGCACGGCCTCCAGGCGAGCCTCGATCACGGCGCGCTCCTCGAGCTGCTCGGACTGGATCTGAGCGTGCTCGAGCGGCTTGCGCTTCAATACTTCCTTCCAGCGCCGGAGGTCGTGGAACTCGAGCGCCTCGGTCTGCGGCACGTCCATCGTGTCGAGCTCATCGATCGTCCGCAGCCACTGCTCGCGGTAGTTGCGGCGATCGATCTCGGCCGTCTTGTTGTGCCGTGCTTCGCGCGCGATGTCCTGCAGCTCGCGAGCAGCCTGATTGCCCGGGTCGGCCATCAGGATCTGCGCCGTCCAGGACTCGGCCACCGAGTATTTTTCCGCGAGGAAGGCATCGTTTGCGTTGCGGTAGTACTCGCGCAGCTTGTTCTCGCGCCGCTGCCGCTCCTCCAGCTCGGCCTTGGTGCGCGCCGCCTGGGCCTCTTCGCGCGCGATGCGCTCCCTCTCGGCGGTGGCCTCGTCGCGCAGCCGCGTGGCTTCCTCGATCTTGCCGCGGATGATCTGCTCGTCGAGCGACTCGGTCGTGATGTAGGGGTTGTACGCGAGGATGATCTCGGCCTGGCGGTACTCCTCGAGCGCGTCGCCGTAGCGCCCTTCGCGCAGCGCGGAATCGCCGAGGTTGGAGTGCTCTTCCGCTTCCAGGAAGGCTTGCGTCCGGCGCACGATGGCGCGCTCGGTCTCGTCGTCCAGGAGCTGCCAGGACTCGGCGTACTGATCGCCCATGAGGGCGCGCAGTCGCGACCAGCCTTCGCGGATCTCCGGATCCTCGCGATCGAGGTCGAAGGCATTCGCGTAGCTGTCGAGCGCGCCCTCGAGGTCACCGCCCTCGAGCTGCGCCTGCGCTTGCTCCTTGTACTGTCTCGCCAGCTCCTTGCGACGCTGAGCACGGACCTGGATCTCCGACGCCGGATCGGATGTGTCCTGCCTGGCCATTGCGGCAGGCGGCACGAGACACAGGAGGGAGAGAGTGAGGAGGGCCGGCTGGGGGAGCGAGAAGAACCGCATGGATCGTCTGCTTCGGCTGTCGCGACGGGGGGGCTCGGACTCGGGATTCTTCCGGCGATCCTTCGGTGGCGACGAATCGACATCGAAGCCTCGGGAGCGCGCTGCGGAGAGGGCGGGGAGCTTAGCGGGGGCCCTGAGGGTGGTCAACCGGGCCATCCGACTGGATGGCCGCGCGGACTCCCAGGGTCGGGGCAGCTACCTTTCCGGGGCAGACCGGTTACTGGGCTGCCCGGCCCTTTTCGGGGATCGGAAGACCGAGCTCGCGCAGCGCGAGCTGGATGTCCTTCCAGCACTCCTTCTTCTCACCCGGGCTGCGCAGGAGGTAGGCCGGGTGGTAGGTCACGAGGACCTTGTACCCCGCTCGGTCGTGGATGCGCCCGCGCAGGCGGCCGAGCGAGAGCTCGGTCGAGAGCAGGTGGCCGGCTGCGTGCCGCCCCAGCGCGATCACCAGCCGCGGGCGAACGAGCTCGATCTGACGATCGAGCCAGGGCGTGCAGTAGCTCTTCTCCTCGCTGGTCGGATCGCGATTCTCGGGCGGCCGGCACTTGAGCACGTTGCAGATGTAGACGTCCTCGCGCGCGAGCCCCATGCCCTTCTTGATGATGTCGGTCAGGAGCTGCCCGGCCGGGCCGACGAAGGGGAGCCCGCGCACGTCCTCCTGATGCCCGGGCGCCTCGCCGACGAAGAGCACGCCGCTCTTGCCCGTGCCGTCGGAGAAGACGGTCTGCGTGCGGGACTCGCAGAGCGTGCAGGCCGTGCAGGCAGCGACGCCCTCACGCAAGGTGGCGAGGTCGGGGGCGCTGCGCGCGAGCTCCGCGATGGGTGAGGGGCTGACGCGCGTCCGGCGGTCGGCTCCCGGGAGACTCGCGGCGCGCGGCTCGGTGGGAACGGGCCCGGTCGCGGCGCGCGGGCTCGGTATCGTCTCGCGGGGGGGCGCCGGGGTGCGATCCGGCGCAGCCCTCGCGGGCGTCGGCGCTTCGGTCGGCGCGGCGCGCGCCGTGTACCGGATGCCCCGGCGCATGCGGCGCTCGACGAGCTTCCGGAGGCCGCGTGCGAGCGATGCGAGCTCCTCGGGCGCGCTGACTTCCTGCTCGCTCGTCACTCGTTCACCACCTCGATCGCACGGAGAAGCGGACGCACGAGCGGAAGATAGCGCGCCGTCAGCGGATCTTCGCGGGTGCACTCTGTTCGGGCGGGAGAACCGAGCCCGGCTGCGCTCCCGCCTTGCGGCGCGCCTCGAAGTCGGCGCGCGCCCGCCCGAGGATCGCGGGGTCCACGCATAGCTCGAGCGCCGCGGAAGCGAGCACCCTGGCCGCGACGAGCATGCCTTTCTCGCCGATCGGTCCGCCCGTGCACGCGACGATCTGCCAGGAGTGGCCGGGCGCGCCCTTGGAGTAGCAAGCGACGTCGATACCTCCGGTGGGAACGATCCAGCTCACGTTGCCGACGTCCGAGGAGGCGGGCTCCCGGAACGGCTCGGGCGGGAGCGGTTCGATCTTGCTCGCCAGCGGCTCGTCGGGAGGGCTGCGGAAATCACCCTGCGTGTTCACGGCGAAGGCACGGTCGGCCTCGTCGAAGGGCGGTGGCCCGACGCGCTCGAGGTGGCGCTGCAAGAGCTCGGAGAGCGGGCGGTTCGGCAGGATCTCGAAGAGATCGGAGTCGATGCGCTCGGCGAAGGTCGTCCCCGTCATCAGGGCCGCGCCCTTGGCGATGTCGCGGACGCGCCCGAGGATCTCCTCGACGTAGGCGTGGTCGTCGGCGCGCAAGTAGTACCAGACCTCGGCCGTCGGCGGCACGACGTTGGGCTGGCCGCCGCCGTCCGTGATCACGTAATGGATGCGCGCGTCCTCCTTGGTGTGCTCGCGGTAGAAGTTCGCGCCCACGTTCATCAGTTCGACGGCGTCGAGGGCGGAGAGGCCCGACTCGGGGTTGTAGCTCGCGTGCGCGCTGCGGCCGGTGAAGCGGTACTTGAGCGAGACGACGGCCTTGGAGCTCGCGAACATGACCTCCGAGCGGTCGCCGGCGTGCCAGTGCAGCGCGACGTCGAGGTCGTCGAAGAGGCCTGCGCGCGCCATGTAGACCTTGCCGATGCCGGTCTCCTCGGCCGGCGTGCCGTACAGGCGGATCGTGCCGGCGAGTCCATCCTTTGCCAGCGCGGAAGCTGCCGCGACCGCTGCAGCGGTGCTCGCCGTGCCGAAGACCGAGTGGCCGCAGGCGTGGCCGGCTTTCGCCTCCTCGCGCGCGCGCCGCTCGGGAAGTGCCTGCTGGCTCATGCCGGGCAGCGCGTCGTACTCGGCGAGGATCCCGACGATCGGGCGCCCGCTCCCGCGCTCGGCGACGAAGGCGGTGGGCATCCCCGCGACTCCGCGGGTGAGGCGGAACCCTTCGCTCTCGAGGAAGCTCGCGAGGATCGCCGAGGATTCGCGCTCCTCGAGCCCCACCTCCGCGAGCGACCAGATGCGCTGGTTGATCGCTTTGAGGGGTTCGGCGTGCTCGGTGATCCACGCGTCGGTGGTGGGGGGAGCGCTCTGCCGTGCCGCGGCGAGAGCCGCGAGAACCAGCATGGCGGGTGCGGAAGCAAGTTGCATCATGGTTCAGAATCGGAAGTCGAAGTCGTCCTCGTCGAGCTCTGGGTCGATCTCACGAGCGAGCGCGATCAGGCGCGCGCTCTCCGTGGTGTCTTTCGCCGCAAGGGCACGTCCGAGGCTCATGTAGTAGGTCCCGTTCAACGGGCCGAGCTCGATCGCCTTCTTCCACAGCTCGCTCGCCTTCGCCAGGTCGTCCTTCGCCACCAGGGAGGCGTACTTGTGATAGACGTTCGGATCGGTCGAGCCTCCGTCGATCGCCTCCTGGAACAAGCGGCTGGCGCGCAGCGGCCGGTCGGTCTGCATGGCAGAGAACGCGGCCTTCTCGCGACCGCGAGTGGTGAGGTCCCCGAAGAGTCCCTGGACGTAGGCGTGCCATTCCTGCTCCAGGCCGGCGACGTCGGCGTCCTTCTTCAAGCCGAGGTAGCTGCAAAAGGCTTCGATCAGGGCCGGTGGATCGACGGTCCGCAGGCCCAGGCCGAAGTCCGATCGGCGCACGTCGGTGGCGCTCGCGAGGCCGAGGAAGAAGCGCTTGAACTGGCTCGCGTAGCGCTCGTCGTTCATCAGGAAGTGGATCAGCGACCAGCCCCAGGTGTAGTGCTCGTACTGCTGCTCTTCCGAGAGCATCTGCAGGAGCCCCATCGGCTTGCCGGCGGCGACGTCCTCCTGGATCTCGGCCAGCCGGCCCTCCTGGACGAGCCCGGTCGTGAGCTTCTTCTTCTCCGCATCCCAGTGGCTCGCGCCGTAGTACTCGGCCAGCGCCTCACCGGGCCAGTGCGGATAGTGGAAGCCCTCGTCGACCAGCTTTTGCAGATAGTGGTTCGCCTCGTGGAAGATGACCTGCTCGGTGAACAGGAGATCGCTGCGATCGTAGTAGGCGTTCAGGTCGTAGAGGCCGGTACCGGGATCGCGCAGGAACTTGAAGTAGGCGATCGCCCCCCATGGCGCGCCGGAAGTCCGGTAGTACTCCCGGGAGCTGCCGTAGAAGCAGACGTTGATGCTGTCCTTCTTGGGTGGCTTGATCTTCCACTCCTTCGCGAAGGCCGCGTAGTAGACCTCCAGCCGGTCGCGGAAGTCTTCGAACACGTGCTCGGGCACCGTGTACTCGAAATGGAAGTTCTTGGTGTCCGCGAAGCGCCGGTTCGCCCACTCGCGGTGGGCCAGCATCTCCTGGACCACCGCGCGCTGCGCGGCCAGCCGCTTCGCGATCAGCTCATCGCGCCGCTTGGCTGCGACCCACGCGCCTTCGAAGGGAACCAGCCCCTGCGCGAGCTTCTCGCGCTCGACGTCGTCCTTCGCTTCGTAGGCTGGCGCGCCTTCGATCAATGCAAGCTGCACCTGCGATTGCGGAACGGCCGCCACGCCATTCTTGAAATGGACTTCCACGCCCTCTGCGGTCTGCACCATGTGCACGCCCTCGAAGATGCGGCCGTCGACGAGGACGAGCGTGTCGGCTCGGGCGCCCACGGAGAGGCTGGCCAGCACGGCGCATAGGATCGGCGCGTGCCGCGACGAGAAGGGGGGCAGCATGGATGCCGGGCTCAGTCGACGAACTTGAGGAAAGCCTTCTCCACCGCCGCCCAGTCTTTGTCCTCCCAGCCGCCGAAGGTGCGCGTGAAGGCGCGCTGCACGGTCTGCTTCTCGCGCTCGGGGCTCTCCCATTCCGCGTGGCGCTTCTTGTACTGCTCCTCTTCCTCGGCCTCGGTCTTGGGCGCCTCGTGGCTCGTGGTCTGCTCGGGGATGTGCTCCGCCTCGACCTCGGCGATCACCGCGAGGAGGTTCTGGACGTAGGTCGCGAGCAAGCCCTTGGTGAGCTTGCTGCGCGCGGCCTCGGGCGAGAGCAGGAAGCGCACGAACATGTCGGACTGGGCCGCGCGATTGAAGTACTCGCCCGGCGCCTCGGTGCTTCCGCCCCAGAACTGCGAGCCCGTCATCTGCACGAGGTCGCGCACCGGGACGTTCTTGCCCTGCGCGACCGCGACCTTGAAATCGACCAGGTTCCAGACGTAGTCGCGGAACTGCAGATCGCTCTTCACGAGGCGCGCTCCTGTGATGTAGTCGCTCAGGCCGTGGCGGACCCAGCTCGGCAGGCCGAGCGCGATCTGGTCGTTGCGGTCGGTGAGCCACAGGTCGAGGAGGGAGCGGTTCACGCTGTCCATCTCGTTGTCGAGGAAACCGCCCTCGGGCTTGCAGGTCACGATCTCGTTCCCCGAGTTCCAGGACCAGGAGCTCGAGTCCCGCACCCCCCGCGAGAACGAACCCATCTCGTTCTCGTCGGCGCAGACACGGACGATCGGCTTGCGCACGTACTCCTCGGGCCCGATGAAGCCCAGGTTCCCTTCGAGCCACTCGAAGATCTTGTCGCAGTGCTCCGCGACGCGATCGACGTACTTGGGGTCGGCGTCGTAGACCATCAGGCACTTCTTGGTGAAGCGGTGCTTCCAGCCCTCGAGGAGGGTGGTGATCGCGCGCTCGTGCAGGCGCCGTTCGGACTCGATGCGCTTGGAGCGCCGCTCCTCGGGCGTGCCCTCGTTCATCGAGCGGATGCTGATGTAGAAGCCCATATCGACCCTGGCTTCGGTCGGGAGCGCGCCTTCGGTGCGCGGGATCAGCTTGAACGAGCGCAAGCTCGAGGCGATGGTCGACTTCAGCTTGTCGTAGTGATTCTCCAGCGCTTCCGCCTGGACCACGAAGTCGACGCCCGGGGCATGATAGATCCAGGTCACCAGCCGCTTGGGACCGTCGCGCGCGAGCTTCTCGACCTTGACCTCGTACTTGGTGACCGGCACATCGTTCTCGATGCCTTCCTCGCGAGCGGCGATGTAGAAGCCTCCGCCGGCGTACGTGCGGTCCAGGAAGTCCTCGTAGTCCTTGTACGGGTTGGAGATGATCCGGATCTCCTCACCCTCCTCGAGCTCGATCGGCTCGTCACCGTCCGGCGTGTCGATCACCTGCGCGACGAAGGCGATCACCATGAGCTCGGGCTTGTGCTCGCTGGTCCAGCCGATCTCCTTGTCAGTCCAGCCGTACGTCTTGTCCGACAGGTACTTCGCGACGAGCCAATCCTCGTCGACCTTGAGCGGGATCTGCGTCCAGCTCTTGGGCGGAAGGAACTTGAAGCCGAAGCGTTGATCTTGGTGCCAGCCACCACCCTGGGAGAGGGCGGGGGCGGCGAGGAAGGCGAGCACGAGCGGCGCGACGCACGCGTTGGCGCTTCGCATGGCGAGCTCCTTTACGATGCGGCCGGATTGCGTTGGCCGTGCGGAGAAGGATAGCGCCCCGGCCGCCCCGTCGGGTGGCCGCCTTCCAGTTCGGGCCGTACCTTTGGAGGGATGCGACCCCGCTTCCGCCCGGCAGCCGGCCTGGCCTGCGTTCTGGCGTGCATCGCCGCTTGCAGCGGGGATGCTCCGCAGGAATCTCGTGCCTCGGTCGGACGACCGCAGGGCGCGGACGGGCCGATCGCGAGCTGGAGCGAGGAGCCGCGCATGGTCGAGCTACGCCGCGCCATCGGCGAGGGACGCCTCGACCAGGCGCGCGCGCTGCACGCGCAGCTCGCCGAGCAGGCGAGCGTCGAGATCCAGCTCCTCGGGGCGCGCGTCGCGTCGCTCGCGAGCGACGAGCTGGGCGCGAGCCGTCTCGTCGAGCAGGCGCGCACCGCGGCACCCAAGGACGCGCGCGTGTACGCGACGGCCGCCGAGATCCACGCCGCCGCCGGGCGGCTGGACACCGCCGACGAAGAGATCCGGCGGGGAGTGGAGGCCTGCGGGCCGAGCGCCGAGCTCGAGCGGGCGCGCGGGGTGTACTTGATCTGCGTCCCTGGCGGCGCCCAAGCGGGCCTCACCTTGCTCGAGGCGGCGCTCGCGCACGATCCAGCGCTGCCCTTCGTCGCGCGGGCGCTGGGCCAGGCGCACCTCCTCGTGGCGAAGGAAGCTGCGCGCGGGAACGATTGGTCGGCCGCGCTCGAGCATGCCAACGCATCGATCGAGCATGATCCCGAGGACGTCGACGCGCGGCGGTTCCTGGCCGAGATGCTCGTGAACACGCTCGATTTCGGCGCGGCGATCGCGATCTACGAGCGCCTCCTCGAGGAGGGCCAGCCCGTCGCTGTCGAGGCTGCGCAGGCCTACAAGAACGGGGCGGTCGCGGCCCTCGCCATGGGGACGCGGCAGGAAGCGGTGCTCTTCTTCCTGCGCGCGCGTTCCCTCGGCATGGACGACGAGGCGCTCGGTAGTGGCGTGGGAGTGCTGCGCGACGAGGCCCGCGCCGAGGCGGTCGCGGCCCTCGAGGCGGAAGAGGGCGAGCTCCTCGAGCTACGCGACGCGCACATCGCGAAGGCCCTGCTCCTGGATGCGAACATCGGCGAGGACCTGGTCGTGCGCGCGGAGCACGCGCTGGAGTCCCAGACCTTCGGCGAAGCGAAAGCCCTCGCTCGCCAGGCGCTCTTCTTCCTGACGAGCGATCCACGCGCGCGCGCAGTCCCCGAGCTCGCTTCGGCGCGCGAGGCTCTCGCCGGCGGCGATGTCGGGGGCGCCCAGGCCATCGTGCGCGCGGCGATCGCGCGCGACCAGGACAACCCGCTCCTCGCCGCCGAGCGTGCCTGGCTGATGGCCGTGGAGGCCGAGGCCGGCGGCGAGATCGAGCAAGCCCTCGAGCTCGCACGCGCCGCCCTCGCCCACCAGCCCGAGCACGCGCGCGCGCACGAGCTGTGCGCCGCGCTCCTCGTCGATCGGGGCCTCGCCTCGCTCGAGGCGCGCGAGTTCCCCGCCGCGATCGAGCACCTGCGCGCCGCGATCGACCACGATCCCTCGCGCATCGAGGCGCACCAGTTCCTTGGCCTGGCCCTCTTCGAGACCGGCGACGCCGCCGGAGCCGCCCGCGCCTTCGACGCCGTGCTCGCGATCGCCCGCAGCGAAGACCTCGAGTTGCCCGATCCCGTGCACATCCAGCTCGCCCGCGCCCTGTTCCTCGCCGGCGACGCCGTTCGTGCGCGTGAGACGCTCGAGGACTACCTGGCCACCCACCCCGGTGGCGCCTTCGTCGAGCAGACGCGCGAGGTTCTGGATGCGCTGCCTGCGCCTGAGCTTCCCGGCAAGCCAATCGAAGAGAGTTCCGACGGGCCTTGAGGGCGGGCTGCTGCTGCAGAACCAGTCCCGCCTGAAGGCGGGACGACGAACCAGACCGCCTGAAGGCGGTACTCCAAACCAGAGAAGGCGTTCCTCGCAGGCGAGCTGCGTAGCTCGGATCCATCGGCCGATTCCGGTCTTCTCCGGTTCGAAGTACCGCCTTCAGGCGGTCTTTGTTTTTCGTGGCAAACCGACGGAAGAGATCAGATCGCCTGAAGGCGGTACTTCGAACCAGAATCACTCCAGCGGCTCGGTTCCGCCGAGGTCGCGGTAGCGCGCGTGGAGTTGTTCCGCCCGCTCGCGCGCTCCGGCGGCGAGCTCCAGGCGCGCGAGTTCGAGGTGGGTTTGGCGGTGGCGCAGTGCGTCGCTGGCGCCGTGCTCGACGATCCATGTGAAATCGGTGCGGGCGTCCGGCGTGCGGCCTTCCATGCGTGCGAGGGTTCCGCGGTTGAAGCGGGCCGGTACCAGCGTGGGATCGAGCTCGAGGGTGCGATCCCAGGCGCGGCGGGCGGCGGCGTAGTCGTCGAGGAGGCGCTCGGTCTCGCCGAGGAGGCTCCAGCCGCGCGCGAATCCATCCGCCCGCAGGACCAGGGCATCCAGTACCTCCTTCGCGAGCCGCGGCTCGCGAACCTCCAGCCAAAGCTGCGCGAGACCCAGCCGAGGCAGAGGATCATCGGGGCTCATGCGAACCTGCAGGCGTCGCGCACGGTAGTAGGCGTGCCAGCGCGCTGCCGCCTCGCCGCGCTCACGAAATGCCTGCGCCGCCTCGAGATCGCGGCGGGCGAGCGCGTGCTGCGCGAGCAGGTGGCAGGCGGCGGGAACGCCGGCCGAGCGTGGTGCGAGCTCGAGGAAGCGGGCCAGGAACGGATCTGCGGCATCGCTCGCGCCGGCGCGCGAGAACGCCTGCCCCGCGAGGAGCCAGGCCTCGGGCAGCTCGCCCTCGCGCACGCTCTTTCGATCGGGAGCGAGCAGCACCGCGAGCGCGCCGTCCAGATCGTCCTGGTCGAGCGCGAGGTGTGCACGCGCGAGATCGACGTGCGCGCGCCCGCTCTCGTCGAGAGTGAGCGCAGCGGCGAGCATGCTCTTCGCGATCGCTTCGCGGCCGCTCGCGAACAGCGCTCGGGCGACCAGCGCGATCGCTTCTCCATCGCGTGCCAGGGGCCCGTTCCCGCTCACGAGCGGCGGTCCCTCGGCGAGGATGCGCTGGAGCTCGTCGAGCTCGAAGTCTTCGCGCCAGCGGGCGAGGATCGACGCGCGATCCTCGGTGGGGGCGACGGGGGAGGGGGCCTGTCGTTCCTTGCTCGGCGGAGGGAGCGTTGCAGATCGCACGCCAATGCACGAGAGCAGCGCGCACGCGATCCGCAAGCCCAGCAGTACGTGGCTCACGGCAAGCGCTCCTCACTGACGATTCCCTCGCCTTCGCGCACCACGAGCCGCCTTCCGCTCGATCCCTTGCCCAGATGCTCCACACGACCGGAGGGCCATTGCACGATCAGGTCGGTGTATTCCTTCGCGAGGCCCAGCCCGAAATAGAGCTCCGGGGCGGACGCGGACTGATAGCCCTCCGCCGTGTGGACTTCCTCGAGGAGACCGACCGCAGCGCCCTCGCGAGCCAGGACGAGGATGCCGCGCGTACCCATCCCATCCGCCGGAGTGCGAGGCGCGGCTGCGCTGGTGGAAGCACCCCCGCTGCTCGCCCGCGGTCCCAGGCAGCGCACCACCAGTCGCTCGGCGCGCGCAAAGCGGTTCATTCCGAGGGCCGCGGCGCCATCGATGCGAACCAAGACGACATCGGGAGCACCGTCACCATCGAAGTCGCCGAGGGCGCTGCCGCGCGATCCGAGTGCCGCGGCGAGCATGGAGTCCTCGCCCGCAGGCTGAACCAGCTCCGCGCGCAGCTCGGGACCCAGACGGAAGAGCGTTGCCGGCTGGCCGTAGCTCGTGCCCGTCCCGGGCAGATCGGCTTGCGGGTAGACATGACCGTTGGCCGTGAAGAGCTCGAGCCAGGAGTCGCCGTCGAAGTCGCGCAAGTGCACGCTCCACGAGAGCAGACGGCGCGTCGCCTGGAAGAGTCCGGCGCGATGCGTGACGTTGGAGAAGCCGACCGGGGCTCCCAGGAAGAGCTCGGTCGGTTCGTCGCTGAAGTTGGTCACCGAGAAGTCCATGCTCCCGTCCCGATTGGCGTCGCCTACCGCGACTCCCATGCCCGCCTCGACGCGGCCGTCCATTCCAAGCGCGACGTTGGCTTCCCAGCCGCGCTCGACGAAGCGTCCGGCGCCGTCATTGATCAACAGGAGATTGGGGCTGGAGTCCGCGGCGACGTAGACATCGCCATCGCCGTCGCCCTCGGCATCGAAGGCTGCTGCGGCAAGCGTGTAGCCCGGCTCGATCGGCGGCAGCCGCGCGCCGGTCTCGTCGGCGAAAGCGCCGTCGCCGAGGCCGCGCAACAACAGATCCGGCTGCGGCCGCATCCCGCGCGGACCGCAGTACACCGGCTGGCCTTTCCAGGTGCAGGGGATGGCGAGCGGGCCCTCGCCCAGCCGCCCCATCGGCGGCGCGCGCGGATCGAGATCGAGATAGCGACCGACGTAGAGATCCAGCACGCCATCGCGATCGGCGTCGAAGGGAACGAGCGCGGTGAACCACGCGGGAGCGCCGGTCGCTTCTGCGAGCGCGCCCGGGACGAGGGCGGTCAGGCCGAGCTCCGCGCACAGGTCGTGCGTTCGCACGAGCCGGCCGTCGCTCGCTTGCACGAGTACTACCAGAGCTCCGAAGCCGCCCGCGACGAGATCCTGGTCGCCATCACCGTCGAAGTCGGCCACGGCGAGCGCGGTCCACCAGCCGGTCAGTCCGGGGCCGGGCACACTGTGGAAATGGCCCGTGCCGTCGTTCTCGTAGACCTCGAGGTCCGCTCCCGGTCCGCTCGCGAGCGTCTCGAAGGAGGCCAGGCCCTGCGCGAAGACGAGGTCGTGATCGCCGTCGGCCGCGAGATCGATCACCGCGACACCGGCACCGTTGGCTTCGAGGATCGTGGCCTTGGCCGCGCCTCCCGATCGGTTGACGTAGTCGAGACCGCGCGCACTCGCTTCATCTCGTAGATCGCCAGCGCTCGGTCGCACCTCGGGCCCGCCGCCCGGGCCGCCCGAGGGACGCCCCTCGGGCGCGCTCTCGGAACAAGCGACCAGGGCCAGCAGCAGGACGGTGGCGAGACGCGTCAATCGATGAACTTCGCGAAGCTCTTCTCGAAGCTCTTCCAGTCCTTCTCCTCGAAGGAGCGGAACGCGCGGAACCAGAGATCATCGATGAGGGCCTGCTCCGCTTCCAGCCATGCGGCGCGCCGCCAGCGCGCCAGCATCTGCTCCGGATCGAGCAGCGGCTCCACGGCGGGCACGCCTTTCTTGCTGACGGAATCTCCTTTTTCCTCGGCCGGCTTCTTCGCGGCCTCGGCCTGCTTCTCCTCGGCGCGCGTGCGGATCTCCGCGGCCTTCTCGATCGCGATCGCTTGCAAGGCCGCCAGGGTGTTCGCGAGCAGGTTCTTCGTGCGCGCGTTCTTCTGGCTCTCCTCGGAGAAGAGGTAGCGCACGAGCGCATCGGTCTGCGCGTATTTCCCGCGCAGCTCGACGCCGCCAAGCTTCGCTTCCGTCATGCGCAGGAGCTCGCTCGGGGGGAGCCCCCGCCCGAGCTGGGTCTGCACCGTGAGATCGTCGCGACCCCAGTCGTCGAGGTAGAACTCGAGCTTTCCGTACTTGTCCAGGCGCAGGCCCCCGACGTAGCTCTGCAGGCCGTGGCCGAGCCAGGGCGGCATGGCAAGGTAGGTCTCGGTCGCACGTTCTTTCAGGTAATGCTGCAGGACCGAGTAGTTGAGGCCTGCGAGGGTGTAGCTTCCCGGTCCCTCGGTGTCCGCACAGCTGAGGATCTCGAGGTTCGCCGGCAACCAGGTCCCCGTGCTCGATCGCTGGCGGGCCAGCGCGCTCTGCTCGTCATCGTCGCGGCAGACGCGCAAGATCGGCCGGCGCAGGTACTCCCCTGGTCCGAGCATGCCGAGCTCCTGATCCAGGAAAGCGAGCACGGCTTCGACGTGCGTGGCGACCCGGCGCGCCGACTTCTCGCTGGTATGGGAGAGCACCAGCAAGCCTTCGGTCTCGAACGAGGTCCACTCGCGCGCGAGCGTCTTGATCGCCTCCTCGTGCTGCGACGTCTCGGAGGCCATGGCGGCCTCGCGCCGGGCGCGCAGTGCCTCTTCCGGAGGCACGGCGTCCTGCGCCGCGACGGCGGGGATCAGGCCGAGTACCAGCGTGACGAGCGAGTAGGGCATCCAGGATCTCCTTCGGCGCGAAGCTCTACGAGCATCCTCGGGAAGCGGCGAGTCGCGCCTCGCCCCGCCGAGTCTGCCCCACGCCTCTTTCGACTGAGCGGGTCATTGTGCGGAGGATTCCTGGAACCGCAGCCGGTTGATCCCGTTCCGCGGCGGGCGTAGGCTCTCCCCGTTAAGGCTGGGACGCGATCCCGTATGTCCAAGCGCAAGGAAAACATGCTCGAGGCTTTCCAGGCTTCGGCGACCGGCGACGTGGAGGGCCGCGCGCAGGAACCGACGTACGTGGGCGGTCCCTTTGCGCCTCCGAGCGCTCCGCCGGACGAGCCTCCTGGTCTGGGGGCCCGCGAGCGCCGCTCGCGCGTCGAGCCCGATCTGGCGCTCGCGCCCGTCGCGATGCCGTTCGGGAGCGTGACCTTCCTCATTATCCAGATCCTGCTCCTGGCCGGGGCATTCGCGCTGGGGCGCCTCACCACTCCCCAGGCCACGCTGGCTGGACCGGCCGGCCCAGGCGAGAACCCCACGGATCCTGGCTCGCCGCTGGTTTCCGAGACGGAATCGAGCTCCGAACCCGAGGTGACGCTCCCCCCGGAGACGCAGAAAAAGGTCGACCAGCTCACCGATTTCGACCGCGCCTTCCGAGACCCCGCCAACCGGCTGACGATCCAGGTCATCCAGTACAACATCGTCGACGAATGGCGGCGCACCCTCGCCTGGCAGGCCTACGACTACCTCAAGGACCGCGGGTTACCCGTGGTCCAGCCGTGCAAGCAAGGGGACAACTTGTTCGTCTACGTGGGAGCCGCGCGGACCAAGGCGGAGCTCGCCCAGACGCTGGAGATCGTCCGCAAGACCCCTCGGGGGCCGAGCAGCAAGGACACCTTCTCCGACGCCTACGTGGTCAACATCCCGCCGATTCCCCACTGAGTCGCGACCCGCCGGGCCGGTTTCAGGCGCCGCGCCGGGCTCCCGTCGAGGGACGGTTCGTGGGCGGCCATTGGTGAACGGGCTCTGGCACCCTATACTCTTCGCCCCTCCGTCCAGCGAGCACAGCCATGTCGATCCACCCTAGCCTCCGCGGCGTCGATACCCTCATGGGACAGCGCAGCGTGTTCACGCGCATCGAGCGCGTCCAGAAACTCATGAAGGATGGCAAGCTGGCCGAGGAGGGCTCGGTCTTCGGCCTTCCCAAAGTTCGCACGCGCCTGAAGATCGCGAAGAAGAAGATCGAGGCCGCGCCCACCGCCGCGGCAGCCGCCGTTGCGGGTGCGGCCGCCACACCGGCAGCGGAGGCGCCTGCTGCTGCGGCTGGCAAGCCCGCGGGCGGCAAGGCAGCCAAGGGCGGCAAGGCCGCCAAGCCCGCGAAGGGTTGAGCGCATGGTGCCGGATACGGCCACCGATCGCTCCACGCGCGCACTGGCACCCGTCCTCGAAGTCTTCGCCTCGATCCAGGGCGAGGGTGCGTACCTCGGCGAGCTGCAGACGTTCTTGCGCTTGCGCGGCTGCCCGCTGCGCTGCGCGTGGTGCGACACACCATCGTCCTGGGAAATCGCGTCCGGAGACCACGCGCGCATCGCGGTCGGCGAGGGTCCACGTCGAGAGCCGACGTGGGCCAGTCCATTCCAGGCTGCCTGCTGGATCTCGGAGGTCGAACCGGGCGAGCCGCGGACGGTCAGCGTCACCGGCGGCGAGCCGCTCGTGTGGCCGGAATTCCTGCAGCGGTTGCGGCCCCTGCTCGGCTCCCGGCGCGTGCACCTGGAAACGGGCGGAGGCCATCCGCGCACACTGGAGACGGTGGTCGACGCGTTTCAGCACATCAGCATCGATCTCAAGCTCCCGGCCGACATGCTTCCGCCAGTCGAGATCGTCAGACCGGGCGCGGGCGGGCGCGGATCGATCGTGGAACGCTCTCCTTCCAGTGAGCGCGAGTGGGCTGCCGTGCGGCGCGCCGTTCTCGAGATCGTCGCGGAACGCGACGCTTGCGCCAAGCTGATCGTCGCGGGAGGTCGTGCGGTGAGCGAGTTCGAGCCGCTGCTCCTCGACCTCGAGCGTTCGGCGCCCCAGCTCCCCCTGTACGTGCAACCGGTCACGCCCATGCGCGGCGTGCGCGGGCCCGACATCGAGCTCGTGCTCGCCGTGGCCGAGCAGGCGCGCGAGCTTGGTCTCCGCGTGCGCGTCGTGCCGCAGGTCCATCGCGCGCTGGCCGTTCCCTGAGAGGCGCGCGGGACTTTCATGCAATCCAACGGAATCGAGCGTTTGCCCCGCATCGCCATCGTGGGGCGACCCAACGTCGGCAAGTCGACGCTGCTCAACCGCATGTGCGGCAGCCGCGTGTCGATCGTCGAGCCCACGGCGGGCGTCACGCGCGACCGCATCGCAGTGTCCGCGCGACTGTCCTGCTCGCAGGGCGAGCGCTGGTTCGAGGTCGTCGACACCGGTGGCATCGGCATCGTCGACCGCCACGACCTGGGGCCGCAGATCGAGGAGCAGGTGCGCGTGGCCGTCGTCACGGCGGACCTGGTCCTGTTCGTGGTCGATGTACGCGAGGGCGTGACGCCGCTCGATCAGGAGGTCGCGCGCCGCCTGCGCGGCCGCGCTGTGCCCGTGCTCCTGGTGGTGAACAAGACCGAGGGCCGCGCGCTCGAGTGGGACACCAGCCAGTTCTTGCGGCTGGGCATGGGCGAGGAGGTCTGGCCGATCAGCGCGCAGAACGGCGACGGGACCTCCGAGCTCTACGAGCGCATCGTCGAGCTCCTCCCCGGTGCCCCCGCCGAGAAGAGCACCCGCTTGCCGGTGCTCAAGCTCGCCGTCGTCGGGCGGCGCAACTCGGGCAAATCGACGCTCATCAACACGCTCGCCGGTGAAGAGCGCATGATCGTCTCCGAGGTGCCGGGGACGACCCGCGACTCGGTCGACGTCCATTTCGAGCGCGACGGCGAGACCTTCATCGCCATCGACACCGCCGGCCTGCGCAAGAAGAAGCAGCTCGACGACGCGATCGAGTTCTTCAGCGAGGCGCGCGCCATGCGCACGGTGCGCCGGGCCGACGTGGTGCTCCTCCTGTTCGACGTGACGCAGAAGATCTCGGGCATCGAGAAGCAGCTCGCGCGCTACGCGATCGACCACTACAAGCCGGTGATCCTGGGCGCGAACAAGTGGGACCTCGTGCCGGACCTCGGGCCCGACGACTTCCGCTCCTACATCGAGAAGGAGCTGACGGGCCTCGCGTTCGCGCCGATCGCATTCCTCTCGGGGAAACGGCGCATGAACGTGTTCGAGACGCTGCGCCTGGCGCGCGATCTCCACGCCCAGGCCCACCATCGCGTCACGACCGGGGAGCTGAACCGCGTGCTCGAAGCTGCTCTCGAGGCGCGCAGCCCGAGCTCCCAGGGCCACAAGGTGCGCCTGTACTACGCGACGCAGGCCGAGATCGCTCCGCCCACCTTCGTGCTGTTCGTGAACGACAAACGCTTCGTCGGCAAGGACTACCTGCGCTACCTGACGAACCGCCTGCGCGAACATTTGCCTTTCGAGGAAGTCCCGCTGCGCCTGGTCCTGCGGGAGCGGGGTGAGGAACGCGACGATCACTCGTCCGCCCGAGGAGACCGCTCATGAACGCCCGACTGCGAACGATCTTCCCTGCACTGATCCTCGCGCTCTGCAGTGCGTGCCTCAGCGCCCCGGAGGCCGTGCCCGAGTGGGCCGAATCCGCCGTGCGAGCACCGACCGAGCAGGTCCTCTGGGACGCTGCCCTGCAGGCCTTGCAGAAGCATGACTATCCACTGGGCGCGTCCTTCGATCGCTCGGCGGGCTATGTCGTCTCCGGCTGGAAGACCTCGCTCGCGGCCTTCCGCGGGCAAGGCTACCGGGAGAAAGCGTGCTTCGAGTTCGCGCGCCAGAAGACCGGCGACTACAAGGTGAGAGTGCGCGTCCAGCGCGAGACGAACGAGGACATCGTACGGCCGCTCGATGCCTCGTACGCCGTTTGGGAGACCGCCCCCGACGACGCCCGCGCGGCGCGCATCCTGCTGCAAACGATCCGCTCGTATCTCGGGACCGAGCTGGATCCCAACGTGGACAAGAGTCAGCCGAAGAACTAGGACCGCGGTCCCTTCCGGCCGGGGAGAGCGCCCTGAAGGCCGGTGCCGGAGCACCAGGAGCGCCGAGCGCTCGCGAGATCGCGCGGGCGCTAGCCGCGGGATTCCTGGCTTTTCGCGCGCATAATCCTCGTGTAACCACGCCAGCCGGATTCTGGTTTAGAGTTGGGTCGAGAGTGAGCGGCCTGGCACGGTTCCGCCGACGGGGACTTCCTCCTCGAGTCTGAGAACAGACATGTACAAGACGACCCTCGCATTCACGATGCTCGCGCTCGGGGCGTTCGGACTTCAGCAGGCCAGTGACGACATGGTCCTGCGGCTCAAGGAAGAGCGCATGATCCTCGAGTACTCCGCGACCTTGAACGAAGCCGTGCTGATCGCGGAGGCGGAGAGCGAGCAGGCTCTCGGCCGCGTCGAGGTGCGTGACTCGGGCGGAGCGCCGATGCTGCACATGTGGGCTCCGGTGGGGACGACCCTCTCGGGCTTCAAGGTGGAGACGGGCGAATCCAGCCTCGCGGACGTCCTCGCGACCTACCCCGAGGGCGTGTACCCGATGCGTGCTCGAGCGAGGGACGGTAGCTGCGTGGAGGGGAGCGCGGTGCTCTCGCACCGGTTGCCGGCAGCACCGGTCGTGATCTATCCCACCGAGGGGGACTCGAGCGTCCCCACGAACTTCACCGTGACCTGGACCCCCGATCCGGGAGCCGCCGGGTACCAGGTGATCCTCGAGCAGGACGAGAACGACGGGCTCATCGTGAAGCTGCCGGCCGGCTCGGGCTCCTTCCGCGTTCCCGATCGCGTGCTCGAGTCCGGCAAGGAGACACTGCTGGAAGTGGTGGCCATCGGGAGCAACGGCAATCGCACCCAGGTGGAAGTCTCCTTCACCACCTTGTAGGGCGAATGCGCATCCTGATCGTCGAGGACTCGGAGCCCTTGCGCGAGTCCTTGAGGACCGGGCTCGCGCGTGAAGGATTCGCGGTGGACGTCGCCGGGGACGGCGTCTCGGGCCTGAGCCTGGCGCGCATGAATCCCTACGACGTCCTCGTTCTCGACCTCTTGTTGCCCGGTCTCGACGGCCTGGGGGTCCTCGCGGGATTGAGCGCCAAGCCGGATCGTCCGCACGTGCTGGTCCTCACGGCCCGCGATCGCGTCGAGGATCGCGTCCAGGGGCTGAATGCCGGAGCGGACGACTACCTGGTCAAACCCTTTGCGTTCGAAGAGCTCCTGGCGCGCACGCATGCACTGGTGCGGCGGCGCTACGAGGAACGCTCGCCCCTGGTGAGCGTGGGGGAGCTCGTCGTGGACATCGTCGCCCACCGAGCGACGCACGCAGGCCTCGCGCTCGATCTGACGGCGCGCGAGTACTCCCTCCTCGAGTATCTCGCCTTGCGCAAGGGACACACCGTCAGCCGGGTCGAGATCGAAGACCACATCTATGGCGTGACCAAGCTCCCCTCGAGCAACGCCGTGGATTCCGCGATCAGCATCCTGCGAGCCAAGCTGGGTCCCGGAGGAAAGCACCTCATCCGGACCAAACGCGGCCTGGGCTACTCGCTGGACGAGCCCGAGGCATGAAGTCGATCCGCAGCTTCTTGCTCACGCGCCTGCTCGGAGGAGCGAGCGTGGTGCTCCTGGCCGCCGGAGCCGCGGTCTACCTCGTCGTCATTCGATCGCTCGAGGCCCAGTTCGATGCGAACCTCGCCGATCGCGTCCTTGGCTTTGCCTCGATCCTGTTCCAGGTCGAGGACCAGGTCGAGTTCGAGTTCTCCGACCAGCTCATGCCGGAATACCAGCGTGGGGAGCACCCGGACTACTTCGAGCTTCGTTACGCGGATGGCCGGCTCCTCGAGGGATCGGAATCCTTGCGCGGAGCGGAGCTCGCGGTCGAGCGGACGCCCGGCGAGGAGCCCTCGTACTGGACGGCGCCGCTGCCCGATGGCCGGCGGGGCAGGTACGTCGCCCAGCTCATGGAGGTCCATCACGTGTACCCGGAAGAAGGACCCGAGCGACCGGAGGCGGCACATGTGCAGGTCGTGCTCGCCCGCGGACACGAGGCGCTCGCCGCCGCAGAGCGCGCGCTGCTCGTCCAGTGCAGCGCCGCCTGCGTGACCCTGATCGCGATGATCGGATTCCTGTCGTGGACCGCGGTGCGGCGCGGCCTCGACCCGGCCAACCGGCTCGCTGCGACCCTCGACGCGATCGAGGTCGATCGCCTCCCGGCGAGCCTGGACGTGGGCGAGCTTCCCTCCGAGCTCGGTCCGGTCGCCGACAAGACCGACGCCCTCATCCGGCGGGTGGATATCGCGCTCAGGAGGGAGCGCCGCACGACTGCCGACATCGCCCACGAGCTGCGCACGCCGATCAGTGAACTGATCACCGTCTCCGAGGTCGCGTTGCGCAATGGGTTGGACGTACCTGGAGCCAAGAAGGCGCTCGGGACGGTGCGCGACGTCGCCTGGCGCATGGGGCGCTCGCTCTCCACTCTCCTCAAGCTCGCCCGCCTGGAGATGGGAGCGGAGACCTTCGACCGCGAGCCCGTCGACCTGGGCCGGATCGTGAGGGAGCTCCTGCGCTCCCTCGCCGCCATCGAGCGCGAGCGCGACCTGCGCGTCGAGAACTTGATCGGAGCCTCCGATGCGGTCGAGGGCGACAGGGAGGTGCTGCGGATCGTCGTGTCGAACCTCCTGAGCAACGCGCTGTACTACTCGCCGATGCGAGGGACCGTCACCTGCCGCCTCGAGCCGAGGGCGGACGGCTGGCGATTCCTGGTCGAGAACGACGCGCACGATCTGCGGCAGGAAGACCTGCCCGCGCTCTCGGAGCCCTTCTGGAGGAAGGACCGCGCGCGCACCGACCGCGACCGATCGGGGCTGGGTCTCGCGCTCTCGCGGGCGCTCGCGGAGAAGACGGGGATGCAGCTCGCGTTCGAGCTCGAAGCGGGAATCTTCCGGGCGACCCTCCACGGTCGCGTCGACGGCCGCGCGTAGACCGAAGGCCGCGGTTCCTTCGCCGCTCTCCCGGGGATACCTTTTGTCGCGGGCGAGGCCACCCCGAACCATCCGAGCTCCGCGCGTGAACGACTGCACTCCCCGTCTGGCCCGCTACGACGACCTCCCGCGCCGCGTGCTCGTCGTCGCCGCCCATCCCGGCGACGAGGTGCTCGGCTGCGGCGGCATGATCGCCGCGCACGCTGCGCGGGGGGACGTGTTGAAGATCCTCGTGCTCTCGAATGGGGGCGCGCGCGGGGGGCGGGAGGCAGAGTCACGGGCTGCGGCGGCGCGGCTCGGGAAGGTCGAGATCGCCTTCCAGGGGCTGCCCGAGGGGAAGGTTGGCGGTGAGAGCCAGCTCGTCGGATTGCTCGAACGGGAGCTCGCCGCCTTTGCGCCGGAGCTCGTGTACGCGCCGGCGCCGAGCGAGCCGCAGCTCGATGCGCGCGCGGTGAGCCGCGCGCTGATCGCGGCCCTCGCGTCGCGGCCGGGCGTGCGCATGCATCTCTACGGGACGGGTCGTCAAGTCGCGGCGAACGTCCTGTACGACACGAGCGCTCATGCATCGACGAAGGACGCGGCCATCGCGTGCTTCGCGACGCTCCTCGCGGAGCACGACCTGGTCGAGAAGTCGCGGGCGTGCGATCGGGCGTGGACCATGGGTGTCTCGGAACGCGCGGTCGTGCGGGCGGAGGGCTTCGTCGATCTGTCTGCGGCGCAGGGAGACGCTTTCGCGGGGCGAAGCGCCTCGCTCGAGGAATGCCTGGCACGGCCGGGCGAGGCCTCGATCGGAGCGGAGGGCGAACATGCCGCGACCGCCGTGATCTCCTCCTGGAACAAGCGCGCGGACGTGCGCGAGAACCTGGCTGCCCTGCGCGCGCAGACGCGGCCGTTCGATCGCATCGTGGTGGTCGACAACGCTTCGAACGACGGCACGGTCGAGATGATCCGGGCGGAGTTCCCGGAGGTGCACCTCGTGGTGATGCCGCACAGCCGCTACGGCGCTTGCGAGACGTTCAACATCGGCTTCGCCAACAGCCGGACGCCCTTGACCGCGATCCTCGACGACGACGTCGTGCTGCCGCCGGAGTGGCTCGAGAAAGCGGTCGAGCGCCTGGCGGCGGAGCCTTCCAGTACCGCGATCCTCTCGACCAAGGTCGTCGAGCCGGGCATGCCCGAGAGCTTCAAGTCCTCGCCGGCGATCAATCGCGAGCGCTACATGAGCACCTTCCGCGGCTGCGCCAGCCTGGCGCGCACGCAGGCGCTGCGCGAGGCCGGCGGTTACGACGAGCGCCTGTTCATCTACGGCAACGAGCGCGATCTCACCTGCCGGCTCCTGAATCTGGGCTACCGCGTGCTGCAGTACCCCGGGGTGCACGTCTTCCACAAGACGCCCTTCGGCATCAAGATGGGCAAGCGCAGCCTGTACTACCACGCGCGCAACGCGTGGATCGCGATGCTGAAGTACGCGCCGCTGCCCGATCTTTTGCGCATGCCCGTGCTCGTGTTCAGCAAGGTCGTGCTGCGCTCTGCGAAGGCCGAGGCGGAGGGGGAGGTCACCGACGCCACCGGGACGATCGGCATCTCGCGCGCCCTGCGCGAGACCCCGGGCGCCTGGTGGATCCTCACCAAGGCCGCGGCGAGCGTGGTGTACAACGTCCCTTACTGCCTCAAGCGCCGCGAGCCCGTGCGCGCGAGCGACTTCGAGCTCCCCGTTCGCTGACGCCGCTCCGGTGATGGCGGAAGCTGCGCGATCCGGAGCTCGAATCGATGCGATCACCGCCGTCGTCGTCAACTGGAACGGCGAGCGCTATCTCCCGGATTGCCTCGACGCGCTGCGCGCGCTCGTACCTCGAGTGGCCGAGATCCTCGTCGTCGACAATGGCTCGACCGACGGGAGCCTCGCCCTGCTCGCCGCGCGCTACGCCGAGGTGCGGATCGTCAGGATGGCGGAGAATCTCGGACCCGCTGCTGCGCGCAACGCCGGGATGCGCGAGGCGCGGACGCGCTGGGTGCTGGCGCTCGACAACGACGTGATCGTGCCGCCGGATTTGCTCGCGCGCCTCACGGCGGCCGTCGGCGGCGACGAACCGGTCGTGATCGTCCAGCCGCGCAGCGTCTTCCGCGCCGAGCCGGGGCGCGTGCACTACGACGGGGGTTCCTTCCATCACGCCGGCCTGATCGCGCTGCGCAATTTCTACGTCCCGCGCGAGCGCGCCGAGGGGTCGGGAACGATTCCGGTCGACGTCGCCGTCTCCCTTTGCCTGCTCGCCGATCGCGAAGCCCTCCTCGCCGCGGGAGGCTACGACGAGAGCTACTTCATCCTGTTCGAGGACCTCGACCTCTCCTTCCGCCTGCGCTCCCGTGGCCAGGAAATCCGCACCGTCGAGGACGCGATCGTCCTGCACGACACCGGCACCCCAGGCATCAGCTTCCGCGAAGGCCGCCACTATCCCAGCCGCCGTGTGTTCTTCCACTCGCGCAATCGCTGGCTGTACCTGCTGAAGTGCTATCGCGTCCGCACGCTCCTCCTGCTCACGCCCGCCCTCCTTTGCTACGAGCTCGTCTGGCTCCTCTTCGCAATCCTCCAGGGAGGCCTCCGCGGCTGGCTCGCCGGCAAGCTCGAGGTGCTCCAGCGCATGGATGAAGTCCGCACGAAGCGCCGCGCCGTTCAATCCAGCCGGCGCCTCCCCGACCGCGCCCTCCTGGTAGGCGGACCCCTCACGATCACGCCATCACTGCGCGAGAACGCCGCCGCCCGATTCGTCCTCTCCCTGCTCGATGGTTGCCTGCGCGCCTGGTTCGCCCTGGTCCGCCCATTCCTCGGCTGAGCTCGCCTCCCAGTTCATCGATCTCGTTTTCCTCTTCGTTCCCCTCTTCGTTTCCCCCCCCTTAAAAAAATTTCCCCTGCCTTTGTCTTGGTCTTCTTGCAGACTCATCCGTCCCCGCTCCTGAGCGGAGGCAACGTCTGCACCGGAATGAGCCCGAGCCTCCTCCACCCCGTGCCGAGCATCCATGTCCTGGGCGGAACCACGGGCGCCAAATCTGCGGGAGCTCCGACTTCCGATCCCTTTCCCGCATTCTTCCACCCGTCGAACCATGCGCCCGATGAGCAGGGATCGATGCCATCGTGAAAGAGGCCGTGCCGGCGCGCGTTCTTGAGCACGTACTCGAGCGCGTTCCTGACCTGGCGCGGGCTCGTCAGGATGCGGTCGTGATAGCGATCGGCGAAGACTTTGCCCACCCGGCGCAAACGAGCGTTGATCGCCTTGGCGAGACGCACGCCTAGGCCTTGCATGCCGCGTGAGAGCGCGGGCCTTCCAGTTGCCTCGACGATCAGATGCAGGTGGTTCGACTGCACGCTGAAGTGATTGAGGCGAAAACCGAAACGGGCCTTTCCCGAGCGGAGGGCTCGGTGCACGTCGGCGAAGAGGGCAGGGTTGCGCAGGCTCGGAAGGCTCTCGCGCAAGCGGATCGTCACGTGAACGGGGAAGCGCTGCGGAAGGCTCTCGCGCGCGCGGTGGGAGACACCGGCGCGCGCGCCGGATGGGCGGCGGCCGGCTCCGCGGCGGGCGCCGCCCCAAGGGCGGAAGTCGAGCGCGAGCTGACTAGGGCGACGGGAGCGCCGAGGGATCGAGCGGGGGCGGGATGTCGGCACGGGAAGAGAGGAAATGGATGTTAGGGAGAGACAGAGGGCACAGGAGACTCGCCCCTGCGCAACTTGAATGAGCATAGATCAAAGGACGAGGGATTGCAAGCCCCGGAGAGTCAGCTGTTACGAAGAGTTGGAGCTCGCGGCGCCCCTTGCGACTACGCGCGCGGGGAGTTTTAAAAAGGGGGAGGGGAAGACAATTAATTAAGGGGGGAAAACAAAGAGGAAATCGAAGAGGAGAACGAAGAGCGAGGAGAACGTGCTTGCAGGCAGCGGCGCATGCGATGGGTTTGGGGTTATTCGTTCCAGTGTTGGCACTGGGGGCAGTTGCAGGTGGGGTCGAACCAGGAGTCGGTGGGGGGCGGGGGTTCGTCGGTGGCGTAGCCCATTTGGGAGAGGCGGGAGCGGTCGGCGTCGGAGAGGTCGACGGGGTGGCTCGAGGGGAGGGGGCGGGCGGAGTGGAGCCAATCGAGGAGGGCGCGGCGGAGGAGACGGGTGTCTTGGGGGCGGAGGGTCGAGAGGTCGTGTTCGCAGGCGGGGTCGTGGGTCAGGTCGTAGAGCTCGACTTGGTGGCGGGCGACTGTGCGGCGGGGATCGGTGCCTATGTCGTGGGCGAGGAGGTGGAGGATCAGGTGCAGGGGGGGGCGGGTGATCGAGGCGGAGCGGCCGGCGGAGGAGATGGCGAAGAGGGGGCGAGGGGGGGGCGCGGTGGGTGCGAGCTCGGCGAGGAGGGTCTGGCCGGGGAAGGCATCGGTGGTGAGGCCGGCGAGGTCGAGGAGGGTGCGGCCGAGGTCGTCGTGGGTTACGGGGGCGGCGACGCGAGTGCCGGCGGGGGCGGCGGGCCAGGCGAGGATCAGGGGGACGCGGAGAGTGCAGGCGAGCAGCTCTTCGTGAGTGAAATGGATGCCGCCTTCGCCCTGGGCTTCGCCGTGGTCGCCCGTGAAGCCGATGATGCCGGCGCGGACGCGAGGCAGGTCGAGGAGGCGGCCGAGGGCGCGATCGAGCCAGGTGATCTCGGCCTTGTAGCGCGCGCGGATTCGCTCGCGCTCGCGTGGCCAGTCGCCGACGACTTCGCTCTTCTCGGCGGCCGCGATGTAGGGCGCAGTGACTTCGGGTGGGGCTTCGTAGGGGAAATGGGCGTCGAAGACGTGCAGCCAGAGGAACAGGGGCTGGCCATCGGCCTCGGCGGTCCAGGCGAGGGCGCGGTCGACGGCATGCTCGGCCGGAGCTTCGCCGGCGGGATAGGCGAAGCGCTCGAAGCCTTGTCCCAGGCCACTGATCTCCTGGGAGAGGTGGCGTGCGCTCACCGAGGCGAAGGTGCGCCAGCCGGCGTCGTGGAAGATCTCGGCGAGGGTGCGCACGCTCGCGTCGAGGCTGGTGAAGTTGTTCAGAATGCGCGTGTCGCGCGGGGAGACTCCCGAGAGGATCGCGCTGTGCGAGGGCAGGGTCGTCTCGGCGCCGGAGAAGGCGTTCTCGAAGAGGACGCCGCGCGCCGCGAGCGCGTCGAGCGCCGGCGTGGCGAGGTCACCTTCGCCGCGCAGGCAGCCCAGATGGTCGCCGCGGTGCGTATCGGATGTGATGAGCACGACGGTTGGCGCATGCGTGGCGCGGCGGACGAGTAGGGGCTCCTCGATCCACGCGAAGCCCTCGGCCTCACCGTGGACACGAAGAGTGAGCGTGAGTTTCGACCTTGGTGCCGGTGAAGCGATCGAGTTCGATTCGAGCACCGTGCCAGCTCGCTGGCTGGGCGGGATCGCGCTCGAGCTCGATGCTCGAGCTCGCTTCCTCGCCGTCGGCGCGCAGGGAGACCTCGACGCGCGGCTCCTGATCCGCGAAGCGCAGCTCGGGCTCGAGGCCGCAGGAGAACTCGAGCGCCTCGCCCCGCTCCGGCACGAAGGACGCCACCAGCGGCGAGCGGCTCGGAAGCATGCGCGCGCGCCGCTCCTCGTCGCCGACACGCACGAGCTCGCCAGACTCGCCAGCAACGACCCAGCGCTCGAGCGGCATCGCCACGAGCTCGATCGAGTGGATGCACACCGGGCCAGCGCCCGCTGCGAACGTGAAGACGATGCGCTCGATCGGCCGTTCCTCGCTCGAGTTGGCGGCGAAGGGCGCGACGATGCGCTGGGGCGTCGAGCTCACGTGCAGCAGGAGTGGCTCGCTCGCCAGAGACGTCCCATCGGCGCGCTCCAGGCGCACCGTCACGCTCGAGCGAAACTGGCAGTCGATCGTCAGGACGACCTGGTTGAAATCAGCGGGGGAGAAGGGGCCGGGAATGGCGAGCTCCCGCTCTTCGTTGCCGAAGAGGAACAGGCCGAGCTCGGCTGGCGTTGCCTCGATCGGCTTGACGCGCGAACGCTCGGCGCGCACCTGCCAGGGCGCGAGCTCCGCCGTGGGCCGAAGGGTTGCAGCGACGCGCGCGGGCTGGCTGTCGAGCGGCCTCGCGCCGGTCTGCATCAGATCGATCGGCCGCACCCTGGCCGGCTCGCTCGAGGCATTCTCATCGCGGCCGCAAGCGAGTGCGACGCCGAGCACGAGCGCGACACCCAGGCGCGCAAGGGCTTGCACGTCAGCGACCCTTCTCGGGAGCACGGTTGTAGACGACGCTGACGGCCGAGAAGTAATGCGCGGCGCACAGGACATCCACCCGTCCGTCGCGATCGAGGTCGGCGAGCGCGAGGTCGAGCGGCCCGCGGCCGACGCCGAGATCGGCCATGCGCAGCCAGCCGCTCGAGCCGTCCTCGGCCCGGCGCGCGAGCCACACGTTGAGATGATTGCTGTGCTGCGCGGACACGACGAGGTCGGCGCGCGAATCCCCGTCGAGATCGGCGAGCGCCGCGGCGAAGGGCGCATTGCTCGTGTCGAGGGGTGGAAGCGGGAGCCACGGATCGCGTCCACGATTCAGGAACGGGTGCGCGCGCCCGGGATTCACGTCCGTTCCGCCGGTGGCGAGCACGACGAGATCCTCGCGGCCATCGCCGTCGAGATCGCCCGCCGCGACGCCGATCGCGCCCTTCGACGTGGGGAAGAAGGCGCGCTCGACGAGTGCGGCGCCTTCCCAGGCGAGCACGAGCGCGCCGACACGCTCGCCCGGGCCCTCGAGGCCGACGGCGATCGTGGCAGCGGCCTCGCCCTTGCCATCCAGTAGAGCGAGCGAGCGGGGGCGAGACGGAATCGTCGCCTGCGCGCGCTCGACGAAGAACGGCTCACCTGCGCCACCGCGGCCGAAGAGGAGCAAGCGGCCGCCCCCCGGATCGCTCGCCAGGGCCTCGATCCTTCCGTCGTGGTCGAGATCGGCGAGGAGGAGATCCCCGGGAGCCGGGCCGAGCGCGAGCGGCGGGACGCTCTCGCGCGAGCCGAGCCCGCCTTTCCCATCGCCGAAAGCCACCACGAGCGTGCAGCCCCGCGCGCTCTCCGCGATCCAGCCCAGATCGAGAGCGCCGTCACCGTCGACGTCCGCGATGGCGAGCGAGTCGGCCGCGCCCTGGCCATCGAGGCTTTCGGCGCGAACCAGAGCGCCTTCGTGATTGGCGAACCGGATCAGCTCGTGCTCGATCGCGCCGAGCACCACGAGCTCGGGGTATCCGTCGCCGTCGAGATCGCCCGTCACGATCGATCGCGGCGCGCGTCCGGCATCGACGAGCAGCGTGTCCTCGAATCCATCCGCTCCACCGCGCATCAGCCCGACGCGAAAGGCATCCCGATTGGCGATGGCGAGATCGAGCCAGCCGTCGCCGTCGAAATCCGCGAGAGTCGTGTCCCAGGGTGTGTGGCCGACCTCGTGCTCGACGACTTTCGCCGGCCCCTCACGCTTGAAATCGTCGAGCACCTGCACGCTCGAATCGTAGTAGCAGAGCACCACGAGCTCGTCCTTCGCGTCGTGATCGAGATCGCCGGCCTCGAGATCGAGCGGGATCGCCTCGACCCACCAGTCGAGGGGCGGCTCGCTCTCGCTCCAGCCGGCGCTCGCGGTCCACGAGCTCTCCCAGCCGTACACCCATAGCGAGTGGTCCCCGCCTGCGACCGCGAGCTCCAGATCGCCGTCGCCGTCGAGATCGAGCTCGGCGAAAGTGCGCGGAATCCCTCCGAGCGGCGCGCTGGCAGCGGTCGAGGCGATCTCGCCCTGCGCGTCGAATTCGACTCGCACGAGACGCTGCGATTCCTGCAAGCCGATGACGACGCCGCTCCCTTCCGCGAGGAAGTGCGCCGCGGTGACGACGTCGTTCGCGCCTTCGGGAAGACGACCGCCGCGCAGCTCGCCATCGCCTCGTCGGAGCGCGAAGACCTCTCCCTCCCCGAAGACCGCGCACGCATCGGAAAGCCGGGCCGACGAGGTCGAGCAAGCGAGGGCGGTGGGGAGGAAAGCGAGCTGGATCTCTTCCCGCCCCATCGCTGTAGGAAGCACGATCCCGCGCGTCTTTCGCGACACGAGGGCCAGTTGACCCTGGCTCCCCGGGCCGGGTCCGTGCGGTCCGAAGCTCGGCACTTGCCACCTGAGCAGACTCGGCCCGAGCGGGTAGCCGCCGGCAGTCACACGCCAGTCCTTCGGCGAACTGACCCCGAGCGCGTGCGTCATCGCGTCGAGCACGAGGAGCTCGCCGTCCTGCGTCGCGCACGCGAGCTCGCTTCGTCCGTCCCCGTCGAGATCCGCGCCGAGCACTCCGGTCGGCTTGCCGGGCACCGCGACCTCCACGCGCGCCGCGAAACGCGGGGCCTGCGGCGCGCCCTGCGATGGGCCGGGCCTGACCGATGTCCGTGCCGGCAGGGAAACGGCGAGAGCCAGGACCGCGAGCAGGGACCCGGCTCCTCCACGGGGCGAACGCATCGAGTCATTGTGCCAGGAGCACGGTCGAGGCAAGCATCGATCTTCACGCCGCCAATGGCGAGCCCGGGACCTCCAACGATGCGCCATCTTGCCGATCCCCGGTCGACTCCCTCCGCATCAACGAAGCAGCCCCGACCGGGCGGTCGGGGCTGCTTCTCGTACGGATCGAGCTTTGCTGATTCCGGCGTTCCCGGTTCAGGGTACGAAGGTCACGGAAAGGCCGTCCGAAGTGTTGAAGAACGCGCCGCCAGCCGGGGGATCGCGGAACCAGCACTGGAAGTTCCGGACGCCAGGCGCGAAGCCCGAGATGTTCACGACACGGCTAGCGAGCCCGCCTGCGGTGGACAGCTGGGGCGGATTGAGACGCGTCTGGGGAGCGCCCACGCACAGCCGGCCATTGCCGAAGGGGATGTCCTGCTGATTCGGGCCGTGGAAGTAGATGTAGAACTGGCTGGGGGGCAACTGGATCGTGTTGATGCTGAAGTTGTTGACGCTGATGTCGTTGCTGCCGGAGGCTCCCATGATCGCGGGGAAGCCGGTCGAGTTCGGATTGACCGTGCAGTAGTTCGTCCCGAGGCCGGCGCAAGCGCCGACGCGAAGCTCGCCCATGGCCCAGTCGACCGCACCCGTGATCGTGACCGAGGTCAGGCAGCAACTACCGGTAGAGTAGAACCCGAAGTGGCTCGCGCCCCCCGAACCATCGGCGGTGACGATGATGGTGACGTCGGAGGCATCCGATGCCGTGCCCGTGACCGTGAACGAATGGACCGCGAAGGGGTTGGGCTCGATGTAGCAGTCATACGCGCCGACACCGGAGGGCATGTTGATGGTCGTCGTCGTCGAGCCCTGCGTCCAGAAGACCTCACCGGTGTAGCCGTGGCTCCACGAGGCCCAGCCCGCGCCGATGAAGAGGTTCATGTGAGCGGGGTTCAGGTTCACGTTACCGAAGCTCGAAGGAAGAACGGTGACCTGGCTGGCACCGCTGAGGCCGCTCGACAAGACTTCCATCGTGCGGCCAGCGGCCGTCTCGAAGGCAGTCCAGCCGCCGGCGAGGGTCGTATCACCGATGAAGCCGACGAGACATGTGCTGCCGAAGGTCGGAGGCTGAACGGCATAGGCCGGATCGAAAGCCGGCGGCGTGCTGGAGTTGGTGGATACCTGGGCAAGCAGGGGTGAAGCGAGGCAAGCGGAGGCGAATGCTCCGCGGAAGATGGACACTGCGAGGTTCGTTTTCATGGTGTTCCGTTCCTTCGTTCCCTCGTGGGAGAGTATTGCCACGAGCATAGCAGCGCCCCGCGGCAGCCGTCCGGTCTGGTTCGGAGTACCGCCTTCAGGCGGTCTTCTCTTGCAGGGCCAGTCCCGCCTGAAGGCGGGACGACGAACCAGACCGCCTGAAGGCGGTACTCCGAACCGGAAAACGAGCGGGAAGAGAGGACCGCCTGAAGGCGGTGCGCCGAACCTCGCTCACGTCTTTGATTCCCGATATCGTGCTCCGTGCATGCTCGTCTTCCTTGCCCTGCTCGCCGCCGCGGCACCTGCCCAGGGGGCCGATGAAGAGAAGACGGCGATTCTCTCCATCCTCGACAACGGCAACTTCGACGAAGCACATCCGCTGGAGAAGGACGAGCGCGGGATCCTGCGCATTCCCTGGTGGCGGAGCCCGCGCGGCGTGGAGCACATCGAGGCCGACGCAGCGGGGACGCGATGGCTGGTCACCGCTCCCGGGGAGCTCGTCTCGCAGCCGATTCCTTGCTACGGGCCGCTCTTCGATCGCCTGGAGATCACGGCCAGGCTGCGCGGGGAGGGGACGCTGATCGTGCGGGACGATCATGGGGTGCGTGCGAGCCTTGCACTCCATCCTTCCGAGGTCGACGGCCAGACGTTCACGATCTCGGCGCGGGAACTCCTCGCCGCAGCGGGCGGGGACTCGTCCCGCGTCTCGAGCTCGAGCTCACCGCCACGGGGGAGGAGGCGGCACGCTGGACCGGGCTCGCGGTCCGCGTCGCGCTGCCGCTGCCGAGCGAGGAGCGCTTGCGCGAGGAAATCGTCGCCGAGCTCGAGCGCATCTTCGCGTGGTGGCTCGAGCGCGATCTCGATACCGAGGGGCCGATCGCGACGGGTCTGCTGGCCTGGCAGCACGACGTCATGACCGGCGCGCATCTCGTGCGCATGCGCGTGACCTGCCATCCGGTCTTCCTGCTGGTCGGCCGAGCGCTCGCCTGCCAGGAGAACCAGAGGTGGCGCGCACCATGGGAGCGCTTCCTCGCCTCGTACTTCGAGTACGGCTTGCATCCCGCGACCGGAGTGCCGCGCAACTTCGACTGCGAGCGCGACCAGCCGGACGACGAGCGCGCGATCGAGATCGCGTCGGTGCTGGGCTTCCTGATCGATCTCGCCGAGAGCGGCGAAGCTCCCTGGCGCGAGCGCGCGCGCGCGGCAGCGGCGAAGCTCGGCGAGACGATCCTTGCCACGGGGGTTCTCCCCGACGGAACGGTCGCGGCGCGCTATCGCCCGTCCGACGGCGCGCCGAATACCGACGTGCCGCCGCTACGAGCGCTCGACGTGCCGGCGCAGCTCGGACGCCTGGGGAAGCTCCTCGGCGACGAGCGCTTCCTCGCCGCCGCCCGCCGCGCCGTGCGCCGCTTCGAGTACACGCATTTCTGGGCCGGCACATGGGAGTTCCTCGATCCGGGCTTCGACGACCACTACGGCCACTTCGGTGACCGCAGCCTCACCTTGTGGCGGACCGAGCCCGCCACGCCCTCTTTCCGGCGCGTCGCGCTGGGCGGGCTCGAGTACTACCTGCCGCGCTGGAACGACGCGGTCCGGCTGGGGGGCTACGTCGCCGCCGACGAGGTTCGCTGCTGGCCCATCGCGACCGGGATCGCGGAGCTCGAGCCGGCGGTGCGCGAGCGCATCGCTCCGGTGCTGACTGCTGCCGTGCGCGCACACTTCAAGAGTGAGCAGTACCCCGACGCCTCCTGGGGCGATGTCACGCACTACGAGTTCGATCCGAAATCGAACCTGGAAGTGGGTGATCTCCCCGCGATCCCGCAGAACCTCCTGCTCGGCCTCGCCATCGCGTACGGAGCCGGCCTCGGCCCGCCCCGCGAGGAGCTGCGCGCAATGTTCACGGCCATCATCCGCCAGACGCGGACGACCTTCGCTCGGACCTACGGCTATCTCTCGACGCGCCGCGAGCAGACCGGCCAGAACCCCGCTGGCGGCGAAATCCGCCTCGCCACGGGCCTGGTCGAGATGCTCGAGGCGCTGCAGTAGGGCGCGCTCGCATCGGGCCGAGGCGAGCGAGCGCGAAGGCTTGCATCGCTCCCACCTGCCGCGCGCTATCCTCCGCGGCGCGATGCGCATCCTGCTCGTCAGCCATCTGTATCCGCCCGGGCACGCGGGCGGGACGGAGCTCTACACGGCGGAGCTCGCGGCCCAGCTCGTTCGTGCGGGCCACGAGGTCAGGGTGCTGGCGAGCGAAAAGGACGTCTCACGCACCAATCTTTCGATGCACGAGCGCACGCACGAGGGGATCCTCGTGCACGAGCTCGTGAACAATCTCTACTACGAGGGATTCCGCGAGACCTGGCGCTGGCCGCGGATCGACGCGCTCTTCGGAGCCTTGCTGGACCGCTGGCGGCCGGACGTGGTGCATTTCCAGCATCTCATGTACCTCTCGGCCGGCTGCCTGGAGGAGGCGGCCAGGCGATCGCTGGCCGTCGTGTACACCTTGCACGATTTCTGGTTCGAGTGTCCGCGCTTCGGCCAGCTCGTGCACGCCGACGGCGGGATCTGCGAGCGCGTCGTCCTCGAGCGCTGCGGTACGTGCCTCGGGAGCTTCGAGTGGCGCCAGAGCACGCTCGCTCGCCGCACGGGACGAGTGCTCGCCGCCTTGCGAGCGGCCAGCGGGGTCGACCTCGCGCCCGCGGCGCGCAAGCTGGCTTCGAGGTTCGATCGGGAAGCGCCGCCCGTCGATTCCGCGCATGCCGGCGCCTTCGCAGAGCTCGCCGGCGAGCGCGCGCGCGATCTGCGCTCGACCATCGCGCGCACGGTCGACCGCCTGGTCTCGCCCAGCCGCTTCCTCGCCGAGCGCGCGATCGCTTTCGGGCTCGATCGCTCGCGGATGCGAGTCGCGCCGACCGGCATCGACCGTTCGCGCTTCGCGCCGCGGGCCCGCCGGCGCGGCGAGCGACTCGCGATCCGTTTCTTCGGGACGCTCGTCCCGCTGAAGGGCGCGCACGTCCTGCTCGAGGCATGGAGCCGTCTCGGCGCCGAAGAACGCGCGCGGGGCGATCTCACGCTGTTCGGCTCGCAAAGCCATGCGCCGCACTACCAGGCGCAGCTCGAGACGCTCGCCCGGGCGGCTGGAGCGCGCCTCGGTGGGCGGCTGGATCGGGAGGCGCTGGCGCGCGAGCTCGCGGCGGCGGATGTGTGCGTCGTGCCGAGCCTGTGGTTCGAAAACCGGCCGCTGATCGCGCTCGAGGCGCTGGCCACGCAGACGCCGCTCCTCGTTTCCGATCTCGGGGGGCTCGCCGAGCTCGTCGAGAACGGGATCGCGGGCTGGCGCTTTCCGGTGGGGGACGCGCAAGCGCTCGCCGCGCGCTTGCGCACGCTGCTCATGGAGCCGCAAGCGCTCGACGCGCTGCACGCTCGCGCGGTCGAGGTGCCGAGCTTCGACGAGACGGCTGCGGTGATGATCGCGCTCTACGAGGAGGTCCTTGCGGAGAAGCGCGCATGAGGATCGCGCTTTGCGTGCACGGCTTTCCACCCGAGCCCGCGGGTGCGACGGAGCTCGCCGTGCAGGCGCTGGCGCGAGCGCTGGCGGACGCGGGGGACGAGGTGCTCGTCGTGACCGGATCGCTGCGCGGGGCGGGGGAGCTACGGATCGAGCGCGAGACCGCAGTCGATCCAGGCAGCAGTTCGGGTTTCCAGGTTGCGCGCATACTGCGCGGCGACCTGCACATCGAACACTGGCACAAGAGCCAGCACCCGCTCGTCTCGCGTGCCTTTCGCGAGCTCCTGCGCGAGGAACGGATCGAGCTCGTGCACGTGCACCACTGGCTCAGGCTTTCCGACGACCTGGTGCTCGCCGCTGCGCGTGAGCGCGTGCCCGCGCTCGTTTCGCTGCATGATCACTTCGTGGACTGCTTGCTTCGTTCGCGCGTCGATCCGCGCACGAAGATGCCCTGCGAGCTTGGCGCGGGCCCCTCCGTCTGCGTGCCCTGCGCGGGGACGGTGCCGCCGCGGACGCGGTGGATCCCGGTCGAAACGCAGTGGATGCTGTTCGAGAAGCGCAGGGAGCGCATCCTCCGCGAGCTCCGGCTGGCGCGTTCGCGCATCGCTCCGAGTCGCGCGCACGCCGAGAGCCTGGCGCGATTCCTCGGGCCGACAGTAGCAGAGCTCGCCTTCGAGATTCTTGCCACGCCCGCCGAGGACAGCGGAGCTTCGCCCGATGAGCTCGTGCTTCGCACTCGGGAGCTCTACCGCGCAGCCCTCGAGGCCGGTCCGCCGGACGCGAGCGCGCTGCCGCGCGAGGAATGGTTCGCCGCGCGCCTCGCCGAGGCGGAGCTCGCGCACTGGGACGAGGCGCTCTCGCGAAGCGTTACGTGATGGATTACAGTAACACTGTGGATGTGGGAAGGAACGCCGGGGAGCTGAATCCGCCGGACGAGAAGGCGCTCCCGACTCACGCCGCGGATGGCACCGACCTGACGCTCGTCCGCTGGATGCTCAACCTCTCACCTGACGAACGTCTCGAGATGCTCGAGTCCGGCGCTCGCTCGCTTACCTCTTGAATGCGCGCCCGGCCGACTGATTCTCGGCATTGGGGCGCGAGAAGGATCGCGCGATGCTTCCTGTCCTGCGCAGCACTTTCGAAGAGCGTCAGCGTCGCGGAGACGCGTGAGGACGAGGTCTGGTTCGGAGTACCGCCTTTAGGCGGTCTTCTCTTGCAGAGCCAGTCCCGCCTGAAGGCGGGACGACGAACCAGACCGCCTGAAGGCGGTACTCTGAACCAGAAAGGCGGGACTGCGAACCGGAGGGATTCAGGGGTTGCGCTCCATGACCACGAAGTAGGGAAACAGGCCTTGATCGCTCGGCGCGAGCGTTTCGGGGTCGATGTCGCCGTAGAAGAGGCGATAGCCTTCGCGCTGGAGTTCGATCTTGGTCGGACGATGGTCGGATTCGACCAGGAGCTGGCCGCGCTCGTCCGTCGTGCCTGCGAGGACGCCGTCGAGCAGGACGCGCACACCGGCGACCGGTACGCCACGCGGGTCGGCCGTGCCCGGCTCGACGACGTCGATCAGGGTTCCCCAGCCCTGTTCGAGAGTGAGGTCGAGAACGGGAGCGGTCTCTTCTTCAAAGGAGATTCGCGTGAAGAGCGGGCGATGATCCTCGGCGCGCACGCAGACGAAGACATCTGCGTCCGCGAGATAGGGGCCGAGCGTCGCCGTCCCGTCGGCCTCGGTCGAATGGGAGTAGTGGCGCATTCCGTCGACGTAGGTCGTGACGCCGGCGAAGGGAATCGGTTCGCGAGTGATCGCATCGACCAGGCGCACGACTCGCTGGACGCGCGCCGCTGCCCGCTCGTCGAGGCAGAGGAATTCGACGGGCTCGCCGCCGGCGGTCGCAATCACCCTCTGGGGCTCGAATGGCGGAAGCTGAGCCGCGTCGCTGAGGCCGATCTCCCACGCGCCGGCTTCGAGCTCGTCGAAACGGTATTCGCTCGAGCCGTCAGGGTGATCTTGCACCCAGTGAGCGCCGGCACGGTGCTGCTTTCCATCCTGGCGGGTGGCAAAGATCCATACCCCTGAAAGGGGGGTGCGCCCGGTCTGACTGCGCAGGTAGACCGTGAGTGGTGAGAAGCCAGGATCATTCGTCAAGTCGATCGCGAGGTGAGCGGTCTCGCCGGCACGGATCTCCACGTCCTCGCGATGGTGCAGCGAGGCGGAGCCCACCCAGACGCGATACAGGCCCGGCTCGAGCAGTCCAACGGTCGCTCTGCCTCCGCTACTGCGAAAGCCCGGCTGGTTTGCCGGATAGAGGATTTCATGGCGTTCGCCATTCGCCTGCGGTTGCCCATCGACGAGCTGATTGACCTGGAGGCTGACCTGGCAATCGAGAGGATGGCTTTCTACCGTCACCGTCACGGTGAGCGCGCCGCGCTCGGCGCTCTGCAGCAGCACGTGCTCGCGCTGAACTCCTTCGATCTGCTGGACCGCACCCCACGCGAGCCAGTACCCGTTCCGATCGTGCACGGTGAGCGTCCAGGGCCCCTCGCCGAGCTGCGCGGGATTGGCCTCGGACGGATCCAGCCGTGACCAGGGCGGATTCCCCGGTCGAACGCGCCCGAAGGAATAGGGGCCGCTCGCGGGTTCCGCCCCTTTCGTCACGCAGGCAACGAGCTCAGCGTCGAGGGGCGGTGGAGCGTCGAAGCGCAGGCGGTAGGTGGGACCTGCGAGGACTTCGAACAGAAGTACCGCGCCCTCGGGAGGACGATCCTCCGGGCTGATGCTCATGCGCTGAGTATTGTTGATCCAATCGTCGGGGTCGTCGACGGCGATCAGATCGAAGGGTGCTGCGAACCAGCTCGATGCGAGGCTCACGGTTCCGTCGGCTCCGGTCGTTACGAGCTCGTCCTTGTCCCCAACGCGGATCGCCACCGCGTAATCGGGAAGGGTCTCCTCGGTAACGGAATCCAGCACGCGGAGCACGACGTCTCCCTCGTTACCACGGGGCACCTTCGGCTGGTGAGTCTGCGCACCGGGCGCCTCGACCACGGCGACGCGCGCGTCCGTCGCGAGAGCATCGTTCGGCTCGGCCGGGGGGGCCGAGGGCTCCCTTGCGGCTTCCTCCCCCGGACTCGCCACGACCGGGATCAGCGGATCGATGGACACCGCCGGAGGCCACACCCACCAACCAATGGCCGCTGCTACCCCCAATCCCACCGCGAGCTTCAGTGCTGCGCTCATCGCCAATCCTCCTGCCAGTGCGCCGATCGAGAACGGAACGGACTCACGAGCGAGCGGCAGCGCGGCGAGCGCGGCCCAGGCCTCGCGCCGGCCGTGCGTGCGCGCGTCGAGGCGCTCGCGCAGGGCGTCGCGGGCGCGCGCGAGCTGTGAGCGCAGCGTGCCGGCGGGAATGCCGCGGCGGCGCGCGATCACGCTCGGCTCCAGGCCTTCCTGGTAGCGCAACTGGAGCAGCGTGCGTTGCTCGAGCGGCAAGCGGGCGAGCTCCTCGACGACGGCGCGGGCGAGCTCGAGGCGCTCGGCGAGCAGATCCGCCGAGGGCAGATCTTCGGTGCGTGCAGCTCGCAGCTCGCGGGTGGCGCGCGCTCGGGTGTCCACGCGCTCGCGCTGCGCACGAATGCGCACCACGCCGCCGAGAAAACCCCGCCAGTCGCGCACCGTCGCGAGGCCGCGCCTGGCGAGTGATACCCACGCGTCCTGCACGAGGTCCTCGGCCTTCGCTTGATCCACGACGAGCCCCCTCGCCAGGGCGAGCAGCCACGCGTGCGCCGAGGCGATCTCGGATCCGGAGAGGTCGAGGTGCTGATCGCTCATGACGTCCGTTTCCCGTGCCTGCTGGCGGGCAGAGCGTTGCACATTCTCTAGAGAGAAACCCCACCCCTACCTCCGAGTTCGGAGTACCGCCTTTAGGCGGTCCGGTTCGTCGTCCCGCCTTCAGGCGGGACTGGCTATGCAAGAGAAGACCGCCTGAAGGCGGTACTCCGAACCAGAGAGGTTTCCAATCCTCTCTCGACGCACTAGCCTCGTCGTAATGGATCACGTCCTGATGAGAAATGCGGTGGGCCACGCCACGGCAAGCCTCCTGCTCCTGGTGCTCGCTAGCTGTCAGTCCAGCGCTCCGGAATCCGAGGGCGAGCCTCGATCGTCCACGCCGGCTACGGCGGAGGCGGGGACGAGCGTCCGCCCCGTCGAGGAGCTGCCCGAGCGGCATCGGGAGCTCTGGCAGGCCTGGCTCGATGACGACGAGGACTGGAGCGCGCGGCGCTCCGCGGCGCTCGCCGATCCGGAGCTGTCGCGATTTCTGGTCGACAACCTGGTGCGCGAGCTGATGCGCTCGTATCGCGCCGGGGAGTTCACCCGGCCCGCCAGCGCGAAGATCGGGCGCTTCGAGCGCACGCGAGCGGAGCTGATCGTGATCGGGGAACGCTCTGCGCCCGTGCTCGCCGAGCTGATGAGCATCGCGGCGAGCGACATCGCGGACGTGGCGGCCGCCGTGCTGTCCGAGATCGGCCGGCCGGGCGTCGTGGCGGTCTCGGAGCAGCTCGATCGCAATGACCTCGAGCAGGCTCGCATGCGAGCGGCCGTCCTGCTCGCCCGCTTGCCGTACGCGCTCGGCGAGGAGCCTGCCGTCCGGGCGAGGCTCGTCGCGCACCTCACGAGCGATCCGCACTGGCTCGTGCGGGCCAAGTGCGCTCTTGCCCTGGGCCAGCGCGGCTACGCCGACATCGAGACCAGGTCGTCCCGCGAGGCGCTGGTCCTCGGGCTCGCCGACCCCGACTCCGACGTGCGCATCGCCGCGGTCCAGGGGCTCGCCCGCCTGCGCGACCCCGAGAGCATCCCGGCGCTCATCGAGTACTACGAGCGCATGATCGACGCGGGGGAGATCGATGGCATGCGCGCCGCGACCGAGGGCCTGAGGCTCCTGAGTGGCTCGGCCGAGGCGTACGATTTGCGCGGCTGGCGCGACTGGTGGCGCGATCACAAGAGCGAACTCGTGCGGCAGCCTTGAACTCGGGCCGCGAATAGACTCCCTTCACTGGAGAGCCATGGCCGACTGGAAGATCGATCGTCGAGCGAGCGCCTGCCGCCGCTGCGAGCACACCTTCGCAGAGGGGGAGCGCTTCGCCTCCTGCCTCTCGATTCTGGCCGAGGAGCTCGTGCGCGAAGATCTCTGTCCTCCCTGCTGGCAGGCGAGCATCCCGGGCGCGGAAGGCGAGCTCTTCTGGTGGTTCACCCGCTACGAGGCGGACCGACGCAAGTCCGTGCAGCTCGACCTCGAGTCGCTCGAGCGATTGTTCCTGGTGCTCGAAGGGCGGCCGGAACAGGCGGTTCGCGAGCTGCGCTTCTTGCTTTGCCTGGTGCTCTTGCGCAAGAAACGCCTGAAGGTCGAGCGGATCGAGCGTGGCAGCGAGGGCGAATCCTTCGTGGTGAAGCGCCCGCGCCGCGACGAGCGCCACCAGGTCTACGTGTTCGACTTCGACGCCGCGCGCATGCAGGAGCTGCGTACCAAGCTGCAGGCGATCTTCGACGGCGCCGACCTCGAGGATGGCTTCGCGCTGAAGGTGGGAGACGGTGAACCGCAGCACGCCACCTCCGAGCCCGCTGCCGAACTCGACACCGCTTCGCCACCGCTTTCCTAGTCGGCTCGCTCAGGTCCGAGCAGCCCAGGCGCATCGAGAGGGCAGGCGGGGGGAGCGCCGGGACACTCCCGTCCCCGCGGGTTGGTGGGGGGGCGCCACCCGCCGGGCCGAGGTGGAGCGAAGTGGATCTCTGGGCCTGCTCCTCGGGATCGTGTTCGAGCCCTCCGGGGCAACTGATCTCCGGATCTCGGGCGAGGATTCTCGCTGCACCCGTTGCAATGTTCTGGAGGTGGTGTAAGAATACAGCCTAGTGGAGTGCCGGGGAGGTAAGTGGAGCTACGGTTCTTGACCGCCTCACGGCGGATGGAAGTGGGCCGTGCGCTTTACCGAGGAGTCCCGACACCCCATCGACCCGAAGGGAAGGATCTTTCTTCCCAAGCGGTTCCAAGCAGAGATCAAGGCAAGGGACGACGGGGAGCGAGTCGTGGTGTTGACCCGAGGGACCGATGGCTGCCTGTACCTCTTCACTGAAGAAGGGGCGGACGAGGCAGTACGGACCTTGCAGCCCAAGGCCTTCGCGCCCACCGATCGTCGCGTCCTCCACCGGCTGTTCTACAGCTACGCGGCCAAGCTCACCCTGGACGCCGCGGGTCGGCTCCTGATCCCCGAGCGTTTCCGGAGCCTGGCTTCGATCCAGAGCGAGGTCGTGCTGATCGGCATGGACACCTGGATCGAGATCTGGGCCGCGGAACGCTGGGACGCATTCCTGGCCGCAAATGCCGGGCGCTTCGACGACCTGGAAGGGCGCATGTGGAATGGTTCGGATGGCGACGCCCCGGAGGGGGGAGTCCACTGGCCGCCGGGGGGGCCGCACCAATGATCTCGAACGGGATCGCGGGTGGGGAGCAGTCGTGCGCCGCATCGGAGGCTCTCGGATGGGGTCCGGACGTGGCTGAGGATCATCCGGCCCACCTGCCGGTGCTCGGGCCGGAGGTCGTCGGATTCTTCGCCCGATCTCTGGGCGAGTGGGCCGAGGGCTGGATCGTCGACGCCACGGTCGGAGCGGGGGGCCATTCTGCCCTGCTCCTCGAGACTTTTCCCGGGCTGCACGTCTTCGGGCTGGACCAGGACCCCGAGGCCCTCGGGTTGGCGGGCGAGCGCCTGGCGCGCTTCGGATCCCGCGTGCGCCTCGAGCGCGGCCGATTCAGCGATCTTCAGGTGCTCCTGCGCGGGCTTCACGTGCCCCGTCCGATCGGGATCCTGTGCGACCTGGGCGCGAGCTCCATGCAGCTCGATCGCGGCGAGCGCGGCTTCTCGTTCCAGAACGACGGGCCGCTCGACATGCGCATGGACCCCGCGCGAGATCGCACCGCCGCGACGGTCGTGAACACCTGGGACGAGAGCGATCTCGCCGACCTCTTCTTCTACGAAGGCGGCGAGCGCCACGCTCGGCGCATCGCGCGAGTGATCGTCGAGGAGCGCCGCCGTGCTCCGTTCCGGCGCACGCTCGCGCTGGCCGATCTGATCGAGCGCGTCGCACCTTCCGGTCGCGCTGCACGGGGCGGGCGCGGCTCAGGCGGCGGGCACCTGCATGCCGCCACGAAGACCTTCCAGGCCCTGCGCCGGGCGGTGAACGAAGAGGGCGAGGAGCTGCGCGCGCTGCTCTCGGCCTCGCAGGCCCTGCTCGCCGATCGCGGTCTCCTCGTCGTCGTGTCGTTCCATTCGGGCGAGGACGGCGAGGTCAAGCGCTTCTTCCGCCAGGGTGCCGAGGTGGGCCGCTGGCGGATCCTCACGAAGAAGCCGGTTTCCCCATCGAGCGAGGAAGAGCGCGCGAACCCGCGCGCCCGTTCCGCGCGAGCACGGGCGGCCGAGCGCACGCGTTGTCCCGAAGATGTGAATGGAGGGTCCTCCGCCCCCACCCTGGACGGCGGACCCCGTGCCGGAGACGAAGCAGGGGGCCGGTCGTGATCCGTGCCGCGCTTTCCTTCTTCGTCTCCGGCCTCGTCCTCGTCCTCGCCGTCTTCACCGCCTGGCAGCAAGCGCAGAACTACGACCGAGCGGCCGAGCTCGATCGTTTGCAGAGCGAGGCCGAGTGGTATGTTCGCGAGTGCACCGAGCTGCGCGCCGAGCTCGATCGCTTCGAATTCGAATCCACCGCCGCGGAATTCGGACCGGATCGTCGTGAAGGACCACTGGAAGGGGCGAAGGAACGCGTGAGCGCCGAGGAATGAGGCTGGCGGGAGGGGGAGACCTGGATCGCGTGAGCGCGAACAGGCAGCCCGCATCGGGCGTGCGGCCCGCTTCTGCTTTCGTCGGCATCTCGCTGGTGCTGCTCGCCGTGGGGGCGAAGGCAGCACACATCGCGCTGCGCGAGCCCGGCACTCAGCCGGAGGCGCGCGCGCAGGATGCTTCGCTCTGGCCGGCCTTCGAGATCGTCGATCGAGGCGGCACGAGCCTCTCCGTCCCGATCGAGTGCTTCGATCTGTCGCTTTCTCCGCGCGCGATGTGGCGCGCGCACACGCCCCGCAGGATCGCGGCGCGGCTCGCTCCGCTCCTCGAGGCCGATCCGGCCGTGCTCCTCCAGTCGCTGTTGCCCTGGGACGCCAAATCCGGGGAGATTTGCGTCGCGGATCCGGCGCTGCTCCGACTGGATCGCGCAGAGGCCGAGGCCGCCCAGGCCTGGCTCCAGACCGGAGAGCTCGGAGGGAGCGGGGAGAGCAAGAGCGATCCGAGTCCGATCGCCGGCTTCCGGCTCGTCGCTCTCGCTGACGGCGGCCCGTGGACGGTCGCGTGGCGCCCGGAGCTCGCGCTCGCCGAAGAGGAGCGCCGCGCACACATGGGCGAGCGCGCCATCGAGCATCCCGAGTACTGGGTCGATCGCCTGCTCGCCGGCTGGGAGCGTTTCGCAGACCTGGACGGGGTCGACGGGGAGCTCGCAGAAAAGCTCGCGACCTCCTCCGAGGAAGACCGTCACGAGCTCGTGCGCGACGCGATCTGGGCCGAGCTGATGCCGTCGCAGTACCGCGTCGTGGCGCGCTGGATCGATCCGAGGGTTGCGCACGAGCTCTCCCTGGTGCTCGAGGCAGAAAGCGTCTCGACCTGGCAGATGCAGCTCGAGCGCTCGCTCGAGCGCTCGCACCCCGTCCGGCCCGACAGCAAGCTCGGTGGCAGCGACGACGCGTTTTCGATCCTGGGTCAATGGGGCGTGCTGTCTCCCGAGGAGGCTCTTGCGCGCGCCCGGGTCGAAGCCGGCCTCGGGCCGCAGGACGCGTATCTCAACGCGCGCCAAGAAGCTTTCGTCGAGCATCGGGGCAGCGACCTGTGGAACGAGCGCCATCCGCTGTCCGGACTCGAGCTGTGCGCCGGGACCGAGCTCCTGCGCGAGCGCTGGGCGTTCCTCGCGGACGACGTACGCACCTACGAGCGCTCCCTGCGCATGCTGCCGCGCGATCGGCGCCGCGCCTGGGAGAGCCGCGTTCCGAATTACTTCCTCACGGCTTCCGACGCCAGCCGGACGCCGCGAGTGGTGAGCACGCTCGACGCGCTGCTGCAGTGCTTCGTGCACGCCGAGCTGGCCCGCGTGCTCCAGGAGCTCGAGCCGGCCCTTGCGATGGCGATCGCCGTCGATGTGCAGAGCGGCAACGTTCTCGCGGTCGATTCGCTCTCGCGCTATCCGATGGGGGCCTTTGCCCCGATCCATCACCAGTTCACGCCCGGATCGACGTTCAAGGCCGTGGTCATGGCCCTGGCGCTCGACCTCGGGCTGGTCGAGCCGGCCGAGATCTTCCCGACGTATGCGCCCACCGGGATCGTCGTGCGCGACTCGAGCGGACACGGCCGACTGATCCGCGAGGCCGAGGGATCCCCCGAAGAGGGCTGGATCAGCGCCGGCGAGGGAATCGCGCAGTCCTGCAACGCCGTCCTCGTGCAGATCGGGCTGCGCATCAATCCACCCGTGTTCCGCGCGCGGCTGGCCGAGCTCGGGTATGGCCGCGCGCCCGAGAGTGGCCTGGGGCCCGAAACGTCGGGCTACCTCGCCCCGCTCGATCGCGGCACCTGGAAATATCGTTTCACGCACGCCTCGGTCAGCTTCGGCCACGAGATCGCCGTTTCGCTCTGGCAGCACGCGCAGGCGCTCGCGACGATCCTGCGAGGAGGGATCGAGCGACCGCTGCGCGTGATCGAGGCCGTCGAGCAGGGCAACAAGCGCTGGGATCTCGAGCTCGAGCGGGGCGAGCGGGAGCTCTCGGAGCGCGCGGCGAGCGAGCTGCGCTCCATGCTCGCGCGCGGCGCGGCGACCGGTACGGGGATGCGCGTCGCCGGGCCCGAGGTCTGCCCCGAGTTCTATGCGCCCGGGGCCTACCTCGGCACGAAGACCGGCACGACCGAGAAGGTCGATACCGAGCTCTGCCTGCACGTCGAGCTCGCACACAACGCGACCCGCCACGCGAATGGAGAGCCATGCACGGGCGCCTGCCGCGCCGCGCTGCGCTACCAGCGCGATCACGGCGGCCGGCGCAGGACCTGCTACACGAGCTCGATGGTCGCCCTCGGGCGCCTACCCGGTGACGAGCGCGAGGTCCTGGTCGTGGTCGTGGTCGAGGATGCGCGCAGCCCGTTGAAGTTCGGGGCGGACGTCGCCGGTCCCTCGGCGATCGCCATCCTGCGCGCCGCCTTCGGCGAAGGGGAGCACCCGACTCCCGAGGCGCTCGCGGAACCCGTCGAAGCCGCCGCTCCTGCGGAGAGCTGGTTCAACGCCCGGGATCTTCCATGGGCGGGATGGGAAGGAGAGACCCGATGAGGAAGCTCGCCGACCTGGTGAAGCGCCTGGGGGGAGCCTGTTCGATCGAGGGCGGTGGTCCCGACATCCTCGACGTGCAGCTCGACTCGCGCCGCGTCCGGGCCGGAGACCTCTTCGCTGCTCTTCCCGGAGCAAAGGCCGATGGGGCCGCCTTCGTTGGCGACGCCGCGGCCCGCGGTGCGGTGGCCGTGCTCACGCCTCACGAGCTCGACCTCCGCACCGTGAACCCGGACACGCGCGGCGCGAGCCTCGCGCAATGGGTGCACCCCTCGGCGCGGCGCGTGGTGGGGGAAGCTGCCGCGCTCGTGCACGACGAGCCGGCTGCTCGCATGCAGGTCGCCGGAATCACCGGCACGAACGGCAAGACGACCACTGCCCACGTGCTGGGCTGGCTCCTGGACCAGGCCGGCCGCAAGCCGGCCGTCCTCGGGACGGCGGGGCACCGTCTAGCCGGCGGCCGGCGGCTCGAGGCGCAGCACACCACCCCCGATGCGCCCGAGCTGTGGCGGCTCCTGCGCGAGCACGCCGAGCGCGGCGGGGACTGCGTGGTCATGGAAGTGAGCTCGCACGCGCTCGAGCAAGAGCGGACGGCAGGGATCGCCTTCGCGGTCGCCGTGTTCACCAACCTGACCCGCGAGCACCTCGACTACCACGGTGGCATGGAGGAGTACGCGCGGGCCAAGGCGCGCATCTTCGCGGGCCTCGGCCCGGACGCGACCGCGGTCCTGAACGCCGACGACCCGTACTGGGTCCACATGAACGAGGTCGCGCGCTCGACCGGCGCGCGCGTCGTGCGGACGAGCACACGCTCGTCCGCCGAACTTGTCGCACTTCGACTGAGTACCGGCCCCCAGGGGACGCGCTTCGAGCTCGATGGGATGGGGATCCGGTCGACCGGGCTGCTCCTTCCCCTGCGGGGCCGGTACAACGTCGAAAACGCGCTCGCCGCGGCCGCGGCGGCCTTGTCCATGGGAGTGGACCCCGCGGCCGTGATCGAGGGCCTGTCCACCACGCATGGAGCCCCGGGGCGGCTCGAGCCGGTGACCGGTCCCGAGCATCCCTTCCAGGTCTACGTCGACTACGCCCACAGCCCCGACGCCCTCGAACGGGTGCTGCGCACGCTGCGCACCGAGCTCGAAGCGGCGAGCCCGCGCGGCCGGCTGATCCTCGTCTTCGGTTGTGGCGGCGAGCGTGATCGGGGCAAGCGGCCGCAGATGGGCGGCATCGCATCGCTTCTCTCCGACGTGGTCTGGCTCACGACGGACAACTCGCGCGGGGAAGATCCCGGTGCGATCCTCGCCGAGATCGAAGCCGGGATGAGCGGTCCGGCGGCGCAGCGTCGCGAGCTGGATCGGCGCGCTGCGATTCACGGCGCGCTCGCCGAGGCGCGGCCCGGCGATGTCGTCCTGGTTGCCGGCAAAGGTCACGAGACGCGCCAGTGGATCGGAAACCAGGTGCTGGCTTTCGACGACCGCGAAGTGGTAAGGGAGGCCCTCGGATGATCGAGCTGTGCTTCCAGGACATTCTCGATTCGACGGGGGCGGTGCTCCAGCGCGGGGACGTGCGCTCGACCGTGCGCGGCGTCTCGACCGACAGCCGGACGATCGCTCCGGGAGAGGTCTTCCTGGCGCTCGAAGGGCCCAACTACGACGGGAATCGCTTCGCTCTCGACGCGCTGCGACGCGGGGCCGCGGGTCTTCTGTTGCGTGGCACGCTCGCGGATGCGAGCGCCCTCGCGCTCGGCACGACCACGGTGCCCGTCGCGGTGCACGCTTCCCCTCGGCGCGCGCTGGCCGAGCTGGCGGCCTGGCACCGCGCGACGCCTCGACATCCCCGTCGTCGGGATCACCGGCTCCTGCGGCAAGACCACAACCAAGAACATCCTGGTCGAGCTCCTGCGCGCGCACCGCGAGGTCGTCGGAAGCCCGGCCTCCTTCAACAACGAAATCGGCGTGCCGCACACGCTCTTGCGCGCCGGGTCCTCGACCGAGGTCCTGGTGGTGGAGCTTGGCACGAACCATCCGGGCGAGATCGCTTCGCTGTGCCGCATCGCACGGCCGACCTCGGGCATCCTCACGAACATCGGCGCTTCGCACCTGGAGGGGCTGGGCTCGATCGAGGGGGTGGCGCGGGAGAAGGGCGAGCTCGCCGCCTGCCTTCCGCCCGACGGTTTCCTGGTCCTCGACGCGGACTCGGGCTTCACTCCCGCGCTGCGGGCTTCGACGGCCGCGCGCGTCCTGACCTTCAGCATCGAAGGAACGGGCGACCTCGACGCGCGCGACCTGTGGTTCGAGTCGGGGACGACGCGCTTCCGCCTCAATGGACAGCACGCGGTGGCGCTCCCCATGCTCGGGGCGCACAGCGTGCAGAACCTGCTCGCCGCGCTGGCGGCGTGCACGCGCGCTCGGGCTCGAGCTCGAGCAGGTGCTGCCCGCCGTGAGCGGCCTGCGGTCGGGTCATCGGCGCATGGAGCGCATCGAGGCCGGCGGCCTCACTGCTCTTCGACGACACGTACAACGCGAACCCCGAGTCGGCGCGGGCGTCGCTGCTCGTGCTCGCGGGATGCACGTTGCCACGCGCGCCGCGTGCTCGTGCTCGGGGACATGCTCGAGCTCGGTGAGCGTAGCCGCGAGCTGCACCACGAGATCGGTCGAACCGCCGCGCGTGCGGGGGCCGACCTGATCGTGCTGGTCGGCGCGCATGCGCGCGCTGCTGCGGACGGCGCTCTGCACGAAGGACATCCCGCGCAGGACGTGCTGCATTTCGGATCCCTGGACGAAGCGATCGGAAGTCGTCCCGGGCATGTTGCGCGACGGTGACGTCGTGCTGGTCAAGGGAAGCCACCGAATCGGTCTCGACCGGATGGTCGAGCGCATCCGCGCCGTGCGCACTCTCGACCACCCGGTCGAGAGTTGCCTGGCGACGCGAACCTAAAAGGGGGAGACCGTGCTTTCGGCGCTCTTGCACGAGCTATTTGGCCTGTCGCTCTTCGGCTACATCTCCTTTCGCACGGCGATGGCGGCGCTGACGGCTTTTGCCCTCGCGCTCTTCCTCGGATCGCCGACGATCGGCTGGCTGCGGCGCCACAAGGTCGGGGAGGACGTCTCGAAAACCGATTCGCACGAGCTCGCCCAGCTCTCGCGCGCGATGGGCAAGCAGGACACGCCGACGATGGGCGGGAGCTTCCTCGTCTGTGCGCTCCTCGTGGCGGTGATTCTCTGGGGGCGCCTCGACAACCTGAACGTCGTGCTCGCCATCCTGCTCACGGCAGGCCTGGCCGCGGTCGGCTTCGTCGACGACTTCAAGAAGCTCACCATCCGGCACTGCAAGGGCCTCACGGCGCGGGCCAAGATGCTCGGTCAGAGTCTGGTCGTGGTCGGAGTGCTCGCAGCCATGGTGTGGTATGCGCGCACCACCGGCCGGGAGAACCTGCTCACGATCTACCCGCCCTTCTTCAAGGATGCCCACCTCACGCTCGGGCTGGGGCTCCTCGGCTGCGCGCTCTTCGTGGGCTTCGGCTGGCTGGTGGTCGTCGGTACCTCGAATGCGGCCAACATCACGGACGGGCTCGACGGTCTGGCTGCGGGTTGCACGCTGATCTCGGGCCTGGCGTTACTGGTCTTCTGCTACGTGAGCGGGCGGCCCGACTGGACGGACTATCTCAACCTGCCGCACGTGCCCGATGCCTCCGAGATGGCGGTCGTCGGAGGCGCACTGTGCGGCGCGTGCATGGGCTTCCTCTGGTTCAACGCCTTCCCCGCCAAGGTCTTCATGGGCGATTCCGGCTCGCTGCCGATCGGCGGATTGCTCGGGTGGATGGCGCTCGTCGAGCAAGCAAGAGCTCGTGCTGCCGCTGCTCGGCTTCGTCTTCTTCGCCGAGATGGGCTCGAGCGCGTTGCAGCGCTTCTACTACCGGCAAACCGGCGGCAGGCGCCTGTTCACCGTCGCTCCGATCCACCACGGTCTCCAGCTCAAGGGCGGCGTCTTCACCTCTGGCGCGGCGCCCTGGCACGAGGTCACGGTGGTCGTGCGCGCCTGGATCGTCGCCGCCGCGTGTGCGCTCCTGAGCCTGGCCCTGTTGAAAGTGCGCTAGATGCTCGCTCTTCCCACCACCAGGCTGCGCTCGCCGCTATTCGACCGGCTCGGTCCGGGCGTGAGCGCCGACCCCGAGCGCCCGGCGACGGCCTTGTTCTGCATCACGCTCGCGTTCCTCGCCTTGGGCTTCCTGCTCCAGCTGAGCCATGCCGCGACGACCGTCCCGGTCGAGTCCTTTGCCGGCGAGCTGCGCGAGCTGGTCGGCCTGCGGGCGATCGCCCTCCTCGTGCTGCTCGCTGCGTGGCGCTTCGGGCCCTCGGGCGTGCGTCCGCTCGTGCCTGGTCTCGCCCTCGTGACGCTGGTCGCGCTGGTGCTCTGCTACGTGCCGGGATTCCGGCAGGAAGCGAACGGCTCCCTGCGCTGGATCGACCTGCCGTTCCTGCCCGTCACCCTGCAGCCATCGGAGATCGCTCGGGTCGTGATCGTGCTGTGGATCGCGGACCGCTGCGCCCGCCTGGGGGAGCGCATGCACCTCCTGGTCCGCGGCTTCCTGCCGACTTTCTCGTTCGGCTTGCTGATGTTCACGCTCATCGTGCGTCAACCCGACCTCGGCGGGGCCTTGCTGTTCCTGCTCGCCCTGGTGAGCACGATGTGGGTGGGGGGTGCGCGGCCGGCCCACGTGATCGGATCGCTGGGCGTTGTCGGCGGCGCAGGGATGCTCTACGCAGTGAGCTCGCTCGCCTACGTTCGCCAGCGCTTGTCCGTCTGGGTCGGCGACAGCGGCAACGAGCAGGTCAGTCGCACGCTCCAGGCGATCGCTTCCGGTGATTGGCTCGGCGTCGGCTATGCCCAGGGCGCCTGGCGCAATCACGGCTTGCAGTACATGCAGACCGACTACGCCTACTCCCTCGTCGGGGAGGAGCTCGGACTGGCCGGACTCCTGGTCGTCCTCGTCCTGGTACTCGCGTTCGTCTGGTACTCCTTCCAGCTCGTTCTGTCGATTCGCGATCGCTACCGTGCGCTGGTGGCTTTCGGTCTGCTCACCTCGGTTGCGCTGCAGGCGATGCTCCACCTGCAAGTCGTGACCGGGCTCGCGCCTCCCAAGGGCATGAACCTTCCTTTCCTGTCGGCCGGGGGCTCCTCCCTGGTCGCGTCCGCTCTCGCCGTGGGCCTGGCTCTCGGCGCCGCTCGCAGTCCTGCCCTCGACCGCTCCTGATTCCCCGAGTCCCAAAAACCTCCACTCATGCACAAGATCGATCGCTATGGCGTGATTGCCCTGGTCTTCATGGCCGTGACCTTCCTGACGGTGTACTTCTGGGACGATCACGGGAAGACGCAGTCGCCCGCCGGGAAGGATGCACGGGGCGATTCGACGCGGCTGGAGCCGCGGCCCGAGTCCAAGCCGCCCGCACCAGATCACCGTGCGGCTGGCGAGAAGCGAGCCAATGCCTTGCCGCTGTCGGCGAACGAGCCGACGACGCTGCATGCGGGCGCGCGCGAGGGGAGCCTCCGCCAGGATCCCGCGAACAAGGCCGCCGACCCGCTGCCGCGCCCGATGCCGGCGGAGCTCGACGAGCGCAAGCCCAGCGATGGGACCGGCTCGACCCAGACGAAGGGCTCGGAGCAAGCCGGACCCCGCCTCACGGATGCAGGAGGCTCGGACGCGGGCACGGCGGATCGTGCGGAGGATCGGCGCGCGGCGGGCCGCGAGACGATCGAGCTGGCGTCGACCGGCGAGACGATCGGAGCGGGAGCCGCGGGGTCGCAGCGAGCCCGCGAAGAGGGCCATACCCCCGACACGCCCGCTTCGTCCACGACGCGGTCGTACATCGTCGCCAAGGGCGACACGCTCGAGGGCATCGCTGCGCGCGAGCTCGGGAATCGCCAGCGCTGGAACGAGATCCAGGCGCTCAACGGCGGTCTCGATCCGAAGCGACTCTGGGTGGGCAAGGTGCTGCGGCTCCCCGTGGGCAAGCAGGCGGCGGAGGTCGCCGGAACGCCGCCCGCCGAGCGATCGAAGGATACGACTCGCACCACCGAGCCCGCCGCCAACACGCGCACCTACGTGGTGAAGAAGGGCGACATCCTCGGCACGATCGCGCAGCGCGAGCTCGGCAGCGCGAAGTCCCTCGCCCGTATCTCCGCGCTCAACCCGGGCATGGATCCCAATCACCTGGTCCCGGGCATGAAGCTCGTCCTCCCCGGAGGAACGGCTCCCAAGACGAACGTGCCGCTGGAGCTCTCGACGGGTTCCTCGCGCAAGGTCGCGCGGGCCGAGCCTCGACCGGAAGGAGCCTTCAAGGTCCGATGAGCCCGCGGCTGCGACTGTTCGTCCTCTGCGCGAGCACGGTCCTCACCTTGCTCGCGCTCCCGGATTGCTGCCTCGTGATCGGCGAAGAGCTCGCTCAGCCGTTGACCGGTCGGGGTACGCCCCTGGTCGCTCGTTCCGCCGAGCCTTCCCTGCCCGACCAGGAGCTGCTCGCGATGCGCGCCCTCGACGGTGCACTCGCGCAGCCGGCGCCCGAACCGGAGAACGGAGCGCGCACCGAGCGTTGAGCCACGCCGCGATCCACACCTTTGGAGCGGAAGCCGCCTCGCTGGACGATGGGCGCGGAGGGCTGAGACTGGCCCTTGCCGGGGGCGGGACGGGCGGACACCTCGTCCCCGGCTTGCATCTGCTCGACGGGATCGCTGGGAGACCCGGTGCGCTCGTCGACTTGCTGTGGCTGCACGGCGCGCGACCGATCGAGGAGCGCGTCCTCGCGGGCCTCGGTGCGCAAGCCTTCGGCGTACCGATGGAGCGCGTGAGGCTCGCCCTCGAGGCTGCCGGCGGCGGAGCTCCGCACCTCGCCGCCGTGTGCGCGCGCTTGCCGCGCGCCGTCCTGTCGGCGCGCCGCGCGCTCCTGCGTCACCGCAGCGAGGTCGTGCTCGGTCTCGGCGGCTTCGTCTCCGTTCCCGTCGTGCTGGCCGCAAAGAGCCTGGGGATCCCGGCCACGGTACTGGAGATCAACGCGGTTCCCGGTCGAGCCACACGCGCGCTCGCGCCGCTCTGCGCGCGCGTCTTCCATGCCTGGAGGGGATCGCTTCCCCCGCGACCGGCTGCACGCGACCGCTTGGTGGGGCCGCCGCTATCGAGGGCTTTCACCAGCGGCGTCGGGCGGGGCATCCGTTCGGAAGATCGGGAATCCGCGCGGCGGGCGCTCGGATTCGAATCCGAGCGGGCGCTCCTCGTGGTCCTGGGAGGAAGTCAGGGCGCCGGCGCCCTCAACGCGTTCGTGCGTGGAGTCCTCGATGTGCTCCTCGGCGCCGGACTCTCGGTGCTCCACCAGGTCGGGCCGGGACGCCTCGACGAGGCGGCCACGGAGCGCGCCGGCTATCGCGCCGTCGAGTACATCGACGACGTGGCCCGAGCGCTGCGTGCGGCCGAGCTCGCGCTGTGCCGCGGCGGCGCCTCGACCTTGGCCGAGATCGCCGCCCTCGAGGTTCCCGTCTGCGTCGTGCCCTACCCGCACCACGCCGACCGCCACCAGGAGCGCAACGCACACGAGCTCGCCGATGGGGCCGTCGTGATCGAGGAGCGCGCGCTCGGTCCAGCCGCGCTCGAGCGCATCGTGGTGCTCGCTTCCGAGGCGGGCCAGGCCGAGCGCGAGCGCATGCGCGCCGCCCTGCAGGGTCGCATCCCGCGCGACAGCGCCCAGCGCATCTTCGGGGAGCTCGAGGAGCTGGCCTCTACTTTGCGCTGGAAGCGCCGCTCGGGATTCCGCGAAATGGCCCCGTGAGCCGAGATTCCCAGGCTACGCCCCCCGCGGGGGGTCGCTCGTCCTCCGCGCTCGTTCCCGGCATCCCCGAGCACGTGCACATGCTCGGCATCGGCGGTGCAGGGCTGTCGGGTGCGGCGCGCGTCCTCGTCGCGCACGGTCATCACGTCAGCGGACAGGATCGCGCGCGCTCGGATTTCGTCACCGCGATCGAGCGGCTCGGCGTCGAGGTGCAGGTCGGCGCGAGCAGCGAGGAGCACTTGCCGGCAGGCGCACAAGCGCTGGTGCGTTCGGCCGCGATCGGCGTGGACGATCCGCAAGTGATCGCCGCTCGTTCGCGCGGCATCCCGGTGTGGAAGTACAGCGAGCTGCTCGGCCGGCTCGCGCCCGCGCGCCGCACGCTCGCGATCGCCGGCACGCACGGCAAGACCACCACCTCGTGGCTGTGCTGGCACGCACTCGCCGGCCTCGCCCGCGCAGCCGGCAAGGGCGCCCCCGCGCCCGGCGCGATCGTCGGCGGGACGCACAAGAAGCTCGCGACCAACGCCCTGCCGCAGGAAGAGGGCGGCTGGTTCGCCGTCGAGGCCTGCGAGTACGACCGCTCGTTCCTGCAGCTCGCTCCCGAGGGCGCGATCGTCACCAACGTCGAGCCCGATCACCTCGACTACTACGGCAGCTTCGCCGCGATCCAGGACGCCTTCGCACGCTTCGCCGACCGCGTCCACCCCGAGGGCCTGCTCGTGATCGGCCGCGACGTCCCGGCCCTGGTCGAGGAAGCCGCGCGCTGCCCGGTGTGGCGACTCGGCCGCGAGATCGAGATCGATCTCCTCGGAGAGGTGCAGGGCCGCTTCCTGTTCCGCCTGCGCGCTCCCGGCTGGGCGACGCCGACCACGGCGCTCCTCGTGCCCGGCTCGTTCAACGTCGACAACGCGGCGCTCGCGATCGCGCTGGCCGTTGGGAGCGTGTCGCGCGCCTGGCAGCTCGATCCGGGCGAGTCGGCGCGCGAGGCCGCACACGAGGTCGGGGAATTCACGGGCGTCCTGCGCCGTTTCGAGAGCTGGGGCAGCGTGCGGGGGATCGACGTGGTGCACGATTACGCCCACCATCCCACCGAGGTGCGCGTGACGATCGAGGCCGCGCGCCGCGCGATCCCCGCGCGTTTCCTCCACGTGCTCTTCCAGCCCCACCAGCACAGCCGCACCGCGCGCTTCCTCGCCGAATTCGTCGAGGCCCTGCGCGGCGCCGATCGCGTGATCGTCAGCGATGTCTACGGAGCCCGCGCGCACATCGACACGCAAGGGGCCGGCGCGAGCGAGCTCGTGCGCCGCCTGAAGCTCGCCGACGTGCTCGCCGAAGAAGGCGGGTCATGTGCCGAGTCCGTGCAACGCATGGTGCGCGGCGTGACGGGCGGTTCGGCGATCCTCGTCCTCGGCGCAGGAGACATCGATGGCATCAAGGACGATCTCCTCCGCGAGCTGGCCGTGCGCGGCACTGGCACACGCGGACCTGTCCGCTAGGACGACCATGCGCGTCGGTGGCCACGTCGAGTGGCTGCTGGAACCCGCCACCCCCGAGGAGCTCGCCGCTGCATGGCGCGTTTCCCGCGAGCACGGCTTCGAACCGCGCATCCTGGGCGGCGGCGCCAACCTGATCATCGGCGACGGCCTGCTCGCCGGCGTCGTGATCGCGACCGATCGCATGCGCCGCGTCTTCCGTCCCGCACCGGATGCATCGAGCACCGGCGCGCTCGATGCGCGCGACGACTCGGCCCCCGAGACACTCGACGCGCGCATGGCGCAGGGCGATCCACGCGCCGATCCGCGCCTCGTCGCCTGGTGCGGCGCGAGCATGCCGGGCCTCGTGCGCATCGCGCGCGACCTCGCCCTCTCCGGCCTCGAAGGTCTGGTCGGCGTACCCGGGAATCTCGGTGGCGGCATCGCGATGAACGCAGGCGGCCGCTGGGGCGAGATGTGGGACGTGGTGGAGAGCGTGCGTGTACTGGAGCACGATGGAAGCACACGCGACCTCGCGCGCGCCGATTGCTCCCCCCGCTACCGCAACGGCGCACTCGGCGAACGCATCGTCGTCAGCGCCGTCCTGCGCCTCGTCCCCGATTCCAAGCCCGCCATCCAGGCCCGCCTGAACGACTACCTCTGCCAGAAGCGCGCCGCCCAGCCCGTCACCGAATGGTCCGCCGGCTGCATCTTCAAGAACCCCGATCCCGCCCACTCGAACGGCCGCTCCGCCGGCCGCCTGATCGACGACTGCGGCGGCAAATCCCTCACGCGCGGCAACGCCATCGTCAGCCCCCTGCACGCCAACTTCATCGTCAACCGCGGCAAGGCAACCGCGACCGACGTCCTCGCCCTGATCGAGGACGTGCGTGCCCTGGTGCTCGACAAGAGCGGCATCGCTCTCGAGCGCGAAGTGAAGGTCTGGCAGTAGATCGACGATCGTGGTCGCTGAATGCCGGGTCTTCTTCGGCGGTCCCCAGGGTTGTCGAGTCTCCGTTCGTCACGAGAGCAACGTGGACATCGCGCGGAACGCCCGCAGAATCGACGGCCTGGCCTGCTACCGACGTGAACGGAAGGTAGCGGCTCGTCTCCGTGGCCTCGCACTACGCGAGGATGGGGACGAGCCCAGCAAGAACCGCGGCTAGACTTCGTGTGCCGAACCGGAACAACGGATTCGTCTGTGCCATCACGAAGACCTCCCGGGGTCCGCAGGCTGGTCGGATGAGGGTCGCCGTCGCCACGCCGACCTAGTAGAGCAGGGGCCGCCAGCAACCGCCCCGGCCCCGTTCCGGGCGCCGAGCTTGCGTGTCGGGGCGAACGCCAGCACCGCCGGGGCAGGACAGGGAGTCGGAGGGGTCGACGGCGAGCGTTCCTCGAGAACGGCTCCGCACTGGGTTCCCGCGACATTCTCCCCGGGCCGGGATCGAGGCCGCGCGGTCGGGGCAACCGGGGAGTACGGAGGCAGTGCGGGCGCGGGTCGTGGAACGATGATGCCGGCGGTGAGCAGTCCGGGAGGGGCAACTGCTGACTGTGGCGCTCGATTCGATGGAATTCGTCACGTTTCCCCTCCCGGCGGAGAATAGGGGCTGCGATGGGTGCAGGCGGACAAAACATCGATGTCGGGGTACTGCTTCGGGAGATCGGCTGGCTTCGCCGTCTTGCAGCGACTCTCGTCGGCGATACCAGCCGCGCGGATGACCTGACTCAGGAAACGCTGGTGGTGGCGCTCGAGCGGCAGCCATGGATGGCAGGCGCACGCTCACTACGTCCTTGGCTCTCAGCGGTTGCACGGAAGATCGTTCGGCACGAGTACCGCAACACCGCGAGTCGCGAGGACCTGGAGCGCCGGACGGCCACTGCTCGGGAGGCGGGCGGGGCACCCGACCTCGTCGAGCGCGTTGATCTCCAGCGCAGACTCGTCGAAGCAGTCCTCGGCCTCGACGAGCCTTACCGATCCGCAGTACTCCTTCGCTACTTCGAAGGTCTTTCTGCCTCGGAGATTGCTGCACGCCAAGGCTGCAACTCGGATGCTGCCAGGCAGCGTGTCTCTCGCGGGGTTTCGATGCTGCGCGCACGTCTCGATGGCACGTTTGGTGGTGGTCGAGAAGCCTGGTGCGCAATCTTCGCGTCACGCTTCGGCCTGGAATCTCTCACCGGGGCGGCGAGCGCGGGTTCAGGAGTGGTCGCGAGTGCAATGGCGCTTGGGGGAGGGCTCATGACAGCAAAGACTGTAGCAGCGGGAATCGCCCTCGCAGTTCTCGGAGTAGTCGCGTGGATTGGACTGCGTCCGAAGCCCGTGGAAGACAGAGCCGGAGTACTCGCCCTTGATGCAATAGAGGCCGGCTCAGTTCAAGGCGTAGTCGGTGCCTCGGTTCCTCCGATCAAGCAGCTTGGACCGGGTGCTCTGGATGCGCAGTCCTTGGAAGCTTCCGAGCGAGAAGTTGTTGGCATCGAGACCGGTACGATCCTGCGCGGATCCATTCTCGATGCGAACGGGAACGGGATTCCCGACGTTCGGGTCGGCCTCGAGGAGTTACTTCCAAGACGTGAGTCCAACAGCCTCGGGATGCTGGTAGGGGAGCACGACTACAAGCACGCGCGTACGAATGATCAGGGTGCCTTCGAATGGGAGCTAGACGAAGCACTTGCGATCGACGGAGATCATTGGTTGCTCTGCGACCACGAAGACTACTTTCCAGGGCGCGTTCGCATCGACCTCGCGCACGAAACAACCGTCGTCCTCGGTGCACGGCCGGCAATTGAAGGGCAGTTTCTCGACCCGGACAGACATCCGATCGGCGGGCCAGCGGAAGCCTCGGTGCAGATGCGGCCCAGAGACGAGGAAGTCCAGCAGTTCAAGATGGAGGTGGATCCAGATGGGCGATTCCGCAGCCACGGACTCCCCGAGGGAGAGCTCCACCTTGTTCAAGGCCGTGTTCGCGATTTCGGAAAGGGCTACGCCCCGGCCAAACGTTCGCTCGCAGCCGAGGATCGGATCGTTCTCGACATCGTGCTCAGGCGCGGGAAGGTCGTGCGCGGAGTCGTACTCACGGCAGGGTCCCGCGAACCGATCGCAGACGCAGCGGTGTTCGCAGAAGCTGAGGATCCCGCGCCGGATGGAGTCTACCCAAACACGACCTCGGACTCTTTCGGACGGTTCGAGCTTCGGGGAGTGGAAGCCAGTACCTTCATGATGTCGGCCTCGCGCAGCATGACCGAGATCTATGAAATCGAGGCTCGCAAGCCGGGGTACATCTTCCCGAAAGCTTGGAGGGAATCAATCAGCCTTCCGCCCAAGCAGCAGTCCACCGATCTCGTCGAGAATCTCGAGGTCTTTCTTCAACCGATTGCGAGTCGCGTCACTGTACGACTCTCCCACCCGGGCGGCGAACCGGTCACTCAGGAGTTCGCTGTCATCGCATTGTCGGAGGAATACGAGCAATACGAAGCTACCCGCGAGAATGAGGATCGCCATGTGTTCACGGGGCTTCCCATCGGCACGGTCTGCATTGTCGCCCACACTCTCCGCGGTGCTGCGGAAGAGCAGCGCTTCCTGGGAAGTGCCGTAGTAGAGATCGGCAGTGAGGAGGAGCGAGATGTGGACCTTGTTCTCGAGGCAGCTGAAGGGACCGTAGAGGGAACGATCCTGGACCAAGACGGCAACCCGGTTTCAGGGGTGAAACTACGAGTGCGGTCAGCAGTGCCATTCGGCCAAAGGTCGTACGGTATGGAAAGCGCGGCCGCGACGACGGATGACCGCGGTCGGTACCAATTCTCACATCTCTTTCCAGGGCTCTGCGACTTGTCGGTTGACAGGAACGAAACCGTGGCCGGCCTCGGGTTCCTCCCCGCGCGCCTGATGTTCGAGATCGGATCAGGCGAGCTACGAACAGGTGTTGATATCCGTGCTGCACCGTCCATTCGTGTCGAGGGTTGGATCGAGCCGTGGCAGCCCGAGAATGTCATGGATTCGCCAACGCTTCTCCTACTCGGCTCGGACGGATCGGTGGCGGGTGCACCGATCCAGGCCGGTCACTTCGCCTTCGAGGGCGTATTCCCGGCGACCTACGAGCTCAGCCTCATGATGGAGGAGAAGGAAGTTGCACGCATGCCCGTCGGCCCTGACTCTCGAACGGACCTGGTACTGCGTGTGAAGTAGGTGCGGAGGGGGACACCTGACTCGAGCCGCCTCTGGTCCTCGTCGATCGCGCTTCCCAGAGGGGAAGGCCAAGCAGCTACAAGCTGGTCTCGTCCCAGACGCCGAGACTGCGGACCCTGGGGATGACAACGACCCCGAGGAGAATCACGACACGGCAACGGTGGTGCGATTCGCACTGGGTCTGACTCACTCATCCTACCCGGGGAGCTGAGGGTCTGGCTGAAGTACGATGGTCGTTCTCCTGTCCTCCCACTCCCTGCCTCGAATCCTGGCGAGCTCATGGCAGATGATCTCCACAAGCTGATCGACGAAGTCTCGCGCGGAGATGGGAGCGCGATGGAGAGCGTCATTGCGGATCACCTCGACGGGCTGCGGGGGTTCGTGCGGGCTCGCGCGCCGGACTTGCTGGGGCGGGAAGCGGACGTCGACCTTCTGCAATCGGTTTGCCGGGAGGTGCTCGAGGATGTGCGTGAAGGGCGCTTTCGGTACGAGGGGGAGGCGGCTTTCAAGCAGTGGCTGTACCAGGCGGCGTTGCTGAAGATCCGGGACCGTCGGCGTTACTGGGGGGCGGACAAGCGGGGGGGTGGTCGGGGGGAGGAGCGCTTCCTGGTCACGTCGACATCAGGGGACCCGCGGCATCAGGCGCTGCTCGAGTCGGTCTGTTCACCCAGCCGCGCGGTGGTTCGGCAGGAAGAGATCGAGATCGCTGCCACGGCTTTCGCGCGGCTGGACGAGGTCTGGCGCAAGATCATCGTGCTCGCGCGGATCGAGGGACGCTCGCACCGGGAGATTGCGGCGGAGCTCGGGATCAGCGAAGCGAACTCGCGCACGCTGCTGTCTCGCGCGATCGCGCGGTTGAAGGAGCTCGTGGGTGAGAAAGCGTCGGAGGGTGGAGGGGGCGCGAGCTGAGGTCGGGCGGTGACGGCTTCCTTGCACGTGGCATGGCGCTCGTGCTTGCGCGTACCGCGGCTCGGTCCGACCATGGTCTGCGTGGATGTCAGCGATCGTGAATCTGGCGGGGAAGGGGGGATGCAACCCCTGCGCGAGGCGGATCTGCGCGAGGCGGAAACGACGAGGCTAGCCGAGGCCTACCTCGTGATGCGCCGTCGCGGCGCGGCACCGCTGCTCGAGGAGTACGTGAACCGGTATCCCTCGCATGCGGCGGCGCTGGCGGAGCTCCTCCCCATTCTCCTTCGACTCGAGGATGCGCCCGTTCTCGAGGCGGGCTCGAAGCACGGCGACTCTCAGTTCCCGGAGCGGCTCGGCGATTATCGTCTGATCCGCGAGCTCGGCCGCGGAGGCATGGGGGTCGTGTTCGAGGCGGTCCAGGAGCGGCTGGGTCGTCGCGTCGCCTTGAAGGTCTTGCCAGCGGAACGGCTGGGGGGCGAGCAGGCCTGGAAGCGTTTCCGGCGCGAGGCGGAGATCGCTTCGCGGCTGGATCACTCGGGCATCTGCGCGGTGTTCGACGCGGAGACCGAGCGCGGGCTGCCGTACATCGCGATGCGCTTCGTCGAAGGTCGTAGCCTCGCGGAGCTCCTGGAGGAGGCTCGGGCGGTCCACTCGGGCTCGAGTACCGCGCTCGAGGGCGCACTCTTCGAAGATGGGCTGCCGCGCAAGCGTTCGGCACTCGTGCGCATCGTGGGCCTCATCGCGCGCACGGCTCGCGCGCTCCACGCGGCGCACGAGGCCGGAATCGTTCACCGAGACGTCAAGCCGGCCAACATCATGGTCACCGGCGATCATGAGCCGGTGCTCCTCGATTTCGGTCTGGCGCACGATGCGAGCGACGATACGAGCACGCTCACGGGGAGCCGCGACCTACTGGGCACGCCGGCCTACATGTCTCCGGAGCAGATCTCCGGGAAAAAGGAGGAGCCCGATCGCCGTACGGACGTGTGGGCCCTCGGCGCGACGCTCTACGAGTGCTTGACGCTGTGCCGCCCGTTCGCGGAGAAGACACGCGAGGCGCTCTATCACGCAATCCTGGCGCGCGATCCGCGCGATCCGTGCGCGATCAATCCCTCGATCGACGGTGAGCTCGTGTCGATCGTGCGAGTCGCGCTCGAGAAAGAGCGCGCGCACCGCTATGCCGACGCGGAAGTGCTCGCCGCGGATCTCGAAGCCTGGTGCGCGGGGAGAGCGGTCTCGGTGCGGCCTCTGTCGAGGTACGAGCGAGCCAGACGCTGGTCTCGGCGACACCCCGCGGCGGCGGTTTTTTCGACGCTTTCGACCGGCGTGCTCGTGCTCTTGCCTGCGAGCTGGATCTGGCAGGAGATGCGCACGCAGGTCGCCGTCGGGGCGGAACGTGATCGCGGCACCGTCTACCTGAAAGGGGCCTGCGAGGCGGTCGAGAGCATGCTCACGAACCTGGGGATGGAGCGCTTCAGTGCACCCAGTACGGACGCCAACCTCGATCGGAAGCTGTTCGAGACGGCCCTCTCGACGTACGAGCAATTCCTGACCGAGAACGGCCTCGACCCTCGTGTGCGCTTCGAGGCTGCCAAGGCGCAGCGCCACGTCGCTTTCATCCATGAGCGACTGGGACGTGAGGTCGAGGCCGAACCGCACCTGCGGCAGGCGATCGACCTGCTCCAGGCGGCGCTCGACGAGGGAGTCCAGCAACGCAATTCACGCGCCCTCCTGGCCACGTGCCAGTGTGAGCTCGGGTACCTGCTACGTGAACTGGGACGGCTGACGGAGTCTGCGGAAGCTTTTCGATCGGCGCTGGCGAACTTCCAGATCAAGGACGCCAATGTCGACGAGCTCGACCTGCGACATGGTGAGGCGCGCGCGCACCGGGGTCTGGCGATTCTCGAGCTGCAGTCGGGGCACTTGAGCGCGGCTCGCGCGGAGGACGAGCAGGCGATCGAGATCTTGCGCGAGCTGCGAACGAGCCCCGACTGGGGACCTGAGCAGGGCGCCGAGCTCGCGTCCGCGCTGGGTGCCCTGGCGAGCGAGCTCGCGATGACGGGAGAGCACGTGCGCGCCGAGGCGCTGCTCACCGAGGCCGTCGAGATCGGGACGGAGCTCGTTCGCGAGCTGCCGCAACCGCAGTTCGTGTACACCCTCGCCAAGAGCGAGCGCGAGCTGGCGCGCCTCTGCGCGGACACGGGGCGCCTCGCACAGGCCAAGGAGCTCCTGGGCTCGGCCACCGGGCAACTGCGCAGGCTGCACCACGAGTATCCGTCGATGCTGGCCTATGCCGAGATGCTCGCGCTCGTCCTCGACGAACTCGGGAGCGTGCGCGTGTACGACCGCGACGCGGAGGGAGCTTCCGAACCCTACAAGGAGGCGTTGGACCTGAGACAGGAGCTGGCCGACGCTTCACCTCAGCATGTCGGCCATCGATTGCTCCTCGCCCAGAGTCTGAGCAATTACGGCTGGAGCATGAGCGCGTCGGATCCGGCTCTCGCGCGGGAGAAGCTCGAGGCTGCCATCGCGATCGAGGAGGAGCTCGTGCGGAACGATGCCGCGGCGGTGCAGCCTCTGGAAGACCTCGTCAACGCGAAGAGCCTCTTGGCGGTCGTCCTGTTGCGCTTGCGCGAAGTGGACGGCGCCGAGGGGCTCTTTCGCCAGGTGCTCGATCAGCGGCGGAGCCTACTGGACCGCTTGCCCGAGCGGCCGGACTACCACTTCGACCTGGGCGTGGCGTGCCACAATCTCGGTCGCTTCCTGCGCGAGGAGCGCGGCGATCTTGCGGGCGCGCTCGAGCTGGAGCTCGAGGGGATCGACCACGAGCTGGCCGCCCGCGCGGTCAATCCGGCCGAGCCGCGCTATGCGGCGTCGCTGCGCGGGCAGTTCATGATGCTCGGCCAGACGATTCTCGAGCTGGAAGACCACGCCCTGCTCGCCGACCAGGTCGAGCGCTGGATGGAGCTCCGGCCGATCGTGCCCGATGACGCCATCCAGGCAGCGGCCTACCTCTCGCGCTCGATTCCCCTGGCGGAAGTTGATCCATCGCTCTCGGAGACGGAGCGCGCGGAGACCGCCGAACGCTATGCCACGCGGGGACTGGACCTGATCCGCACCGCGATCGACCTGGGCTTTGCCAACTACGAGCTCCTGCGGGACTCGCAGTTCGAGGTCCTGCAGCTACGCCAGGAGTTCGACGCGATCCTTGGGCGCTGAGCGCTCGGCAGGCAACAGGAAACAGCGCGGTGGCAGGTCGAGACCTGCCACCGCGCGCGTCTTTCGGACGATCGGGGGATCCTGGATTACATGTCCGCACTCGTCGTGAAGGCCGTGCCGTAGTACTCGGACGCGCCCGTGAAGCTGTAGCGGCGGATCTTCACCGTGTAGGTGCCGGTCGAGGGCGCGGTGAAGTGCACGATCTCGAAGGGCTGGATCGAGCTGGCCGAGGACGCGACCAGGGCACCCGTCGGGCCGTACACGTACAGGTCGAGGTCACAGCGCAGGCTGTCCAGCGAGTAGGTCGGCCCACCGCTCGGGGTCGAGTCGAAGGACAGGGTGGCGCGCACGCTCTGACCCGCCGTCGCGAAAGCTGTCTGCGTCTGCAGGTAGCCCGCGGCGTCGAAAGAGTTCGGGAAGAGCGTGCCGTAGTTGAAGCCGATGCCCTTGCCGCGCGAGGCGACGCGGAAGCCTGCCAGCGCGTCGATGCCGCCGGCGCCGTCCATGCTCGAGAGGCGAGCCAGACCTTCGATGTTGTGCCAGGCGGTGGCCATGACGATGGCGCGGATCGCTTCCGGCCACGAGCCCAGCGCGGGTTGCTTCGAGACGATCAGGGCGCATTCCCCGGCCGTGATCGGCGAGGCGAAGGAGGTGCCGCTGGCGGTGTAGCCGAACCAGGGCGTGAAGCACTGGAGCATCGTGATGTTCACGCCGGGAGCCGCGACCTGAGGGGTCTCGACGCCCGTGGACGGGTTCCGCCACGAGGAGTCGGGGGCCATGCTCTCGCCTGCCCACACCGAGTTGCCCATGTCGTTGAACGAACCCACCGCGATCTGGTTGAAGCCGGCCCCCGGGTCACCGGCGAAGCTGCCCGAGTTGCCCGCCGCGATGCAGATGGTCTTCGCGTTGTAGCGCGCGATCCAGTCGAGGTACTTGTCGAAGGACGAGACCGTCGCAGTCGGATTCGCCGCACCGTACGAGAGATTCATGATCTGCGCGCCCTGGGTGACGGACCAGGAGACGGCCGCAACGGACTGCGGGAGCTGCGCGGTGACATCGGTCGAGCCGCTCGTGAAGTCGGCGCCGTTCGCCGAGATCAAGGTCGCGCCAGGAGCGACGCCCTTGTAGTTCGGGTGGTTGCCCGCGACGCAGGAAGCCACGCCGGTCGTGTGGTTGCTGTGGAAGGTCCCACCCAGACGGACGGCCGCGAGAGGCATGAATGGATGCTGATCGCACACCGTGCCGCCCTCGACGATCGAGACCTTCGCGCCGACGCCGGTCACTCCACCGGGCGCGCTCCACACGGCATTGGCACGCACCTCGCCCACGGCGACGTTGAGCCGATCGCCGAAGTCGGTACCTGCCCAATCGAGGCTCTCGATGGCGGGATCCGATCGCAGCGCGAGCATCTCCGACGAGTTCAGGGCCAGGAACACGATCGGCGCGTAGCTGTCTCGGCCGATGACCTGATAGCCCGCGCTGCGCAGTCTCGCTTCGGCGGCACTCGTGACGGGGTCGATGCGCTGGGCGACCTGCGCGGAGATCTCGGCCTCGTGGTTCTCGGCGATCTCACGGGTGAGCTGGCCCTTGGCGTCGAAGTCCTCGGTGATCAGTCCGTAGGTCTCGCGGATGTCCGCGACCGAGGGAGCGACGAGCCAGGCCACGACGGGCACGCGCTCGCCGCCGGGGCGCTGGGCGGTCTCTTCGAACAAGCGGCGCGAGATCTTTCCGCGCCGCCAGAGGCCGAGCTGGTGATCGGACTCCCGGGCTCGCCCGAGATCCACGACGTGACCATCGCTGGTCATGGCGACGACGAGCTTCGTGCCATCGCCGGTCTGGACGCTCCGGACGTAGACCTCGGTGCCGAGCTCTTCGAGGCGCACCGGCCCCTCGAGGAGGCCGAGGCTCAGGTCGTTCTCGTCCGCGCCCAGGCGCTGGGCGGCTGTCTGGCGGAAGAGGTCGTCGGAGGGTGCAGCTCCGCCTGCGCGGTCCGTTTCCTGCGCAGACGCCGTGGAGAGAAGGCCGCAAAGGACAGTAAAGGTGAGAAGGGAATTGGTATTAGGGAGGTGATGCATTGGGTTCATCTTGTCGGGGGCTGAGGTGCGTGAAGCGTCAGCCGGTCAGCGGGGAAGAAGCGGAGGAACTCTCACGCCTCTGTCCCCCTGAAAGGCGAAGCCCGACGAAACGTGGCAGGGATTCTCGTTCTCCTCACCGGGACTTCGCCGGACGCTTGGCCCTGCGCCGCGGTCGACGGCCTCAGTTCCAGGGGCGGTCCCGCCTGAAGGCGGGACGACGAACCAGACCGCCTGAAGGCGGTACTCCAAACTCGGAGGGGCTCCGAACTCGGAGGATTCCGAACTCGGAGGGACTCCGAAGTCGGAGGTGGGGGTGTGGTTTCTCTCTTGAAGACCGCCGGAGGGCGGTACTCCGGGCCAAAATGGCCCGGAATGCGGTTTCCTTCGCGCATCACGTTTGCGAAGTGTGGGTTCAGATCGGGGGGCTCGGGTGTCGAACGATGCGGCATGACGGGAATGGCAAAGGCGCTGGCGGGGGTTGTGGAATCCAGGCAGTCGAACGGGCTGCACCAGGGATCTCGCCGCAATGGTCACGCCCAGGCGACGCTCCTCGCGCGAGCGATCGACGAATCTCCGGAGTGGGCGGCCTCGTCGGCACGCAGGGTCACGAAACAGGTCTTCGAGGCGGATGCGGTCGCGACGGTCGTACCGGCGGTGGAGTGGGACCTCTACGAGCCGCGCGGCAGCTACGCGCGCTATGGTCGTCCGCTGCTCGATCTCGTCCTCGTGGTGCTGACGGCTCCACCGATCTTCGTGATCGGGTTGCTCGTGGCACTCGCGAACCTGGCCTACTTTCGCGATCTGCGCAGGGTGCTCTACCTGCAGCCGCGCGTCGGTCGGCGCGGGCGCATCTTCCAGATCTACAAGTTCCGAACGATGCGCGACTCCAGTCACAGCGCGCACGAGTCCTGGTCCCTCGGTCAGGACAAGGCCCGCGTCACCTGGCTCGGGCGCCTGCTGCGCAACTCGCACCTCGACGAACTGCCCCAGTTCCTCAATATCCTGAAGGGTGAGATGAGCTTCGTGGGTCCGCGGCCGGAAATGGTCGAAGTCGAGCAGTGGGCGGCGGAGCACATCCCTGGTTTCTCGACTCGCCTCGTGCTGAAGCCCGGGATCACGGGCTGGGCGCAGATCACCCAGGGCTACACGGGCCGCAGCGTCGAGGAATACGCGAAGAAGTTCGCTCTTACCGAAATCTACCGCAAGCATCCGGCCTTTCGGACCGACCTCGCAATCCTCGTTCGAACCATCGTCTGGATGATCCGTGGACGCGGATGGCAATGGAACGCGCCGCACAAGAGCGAGCACGAGGTGCGCGAATCGAGAGATTGCATGGACGGTCGCCAGCTGGAATCGGTCTGACCACGGGGTCTCCCGGCGAGCGCCCGCGCGGGTTGCGCTGCGGGGTGAGGACCGCAGGGGCGGCGGAAGAATTCGACCTCGAGAGGGGAACGAGGTTGCGAATGTGGGACGTGGAGCCATCGCGGCATGCCTCGTGCGCGGGGCATTTGAGCTGCCGTGGGTTTCCGACGAAGAAGTGGGGCTCCCGGCTCCCCGTTTCGCTCACACCGGTGATCCCACACGATGCCCGAATCCCCCCGAAGCGAACGCGCACGCACTCCTGCCGGCGAGGCGTTCGATCTCGGTGAATTCGTAGCGACCCTCGAGCGACACCGCGTACTGGCCCTGATCGTCGCGATCACGGTCATCGTGGCCGGGATGCTGTGGTCGAGCACGCGCGCGCCGGTCTATCGAACGACCGCGACGCTCAAGCTCGAGCAGGAGAGCAATAGCACGGGAATGCTGAGCGACCTGGCGGCCTTGACGTCCGCGCCGGCCGCCGAAGGGGAGATGTCGATCCTGCGTTCGCGCGCCCTCGTGGAGGCGACCGTCGCCGAGTCTGCCGAGGCAAGTTTCCCAGCCAGCATCTTCACGCCCACCACACCGGATGACTTCCGCATGGACGGGATCATCCAGATGGGGCTGACGACCGCGGTCGAATCAGAAGATCGGCTGCCGCTCAACGACTTGTGGCGTGCGCTGGGATGGAAGAGTGAGCGCACGCACCGCCTCTTCGCCCGCATCGAGACCGGGAGAGAGGAGACGAGCGCGAGCATCCGTGTCCGCTTCCCCACACTCGGGCGAGTGCTGCTCTCCATCCCCTCGCGCAAGGGCCTCCCCGATCGCAATGCGACGGAGTTCGATTACCAGCCGGGGCTCGCGATCGAGTACTCGGGCTCGCATCTGCGGCTGCGGGCAGTGGGCGACTACGTGGGCGCTTCCTACCTCGTGTCGCACCGGCCGCTGAAGCAGGCGATCGACGAGTTCATCGGGAAGATGAACGTCGAGGAAACGAGTCGCAACAGCGGCGTCATCCGTTTGACCGTTTCCGATTCCGACCCCAACCGGGCCGCGGAATTCGCGAACGCCCTGGGCCACAATTACCTGCTGCGCAGCATCCGCCTGGGCCGGTCCCGCGCGACGCGCACGATCGACTTCGTCGACCAGCAGCTCGAAGAGCAGAAGGCGCTCCTCGAAGAGGCCGAGCGCGAGGTCGTCGAGCTCCAGCGCGCCAACCCTTCGGTCATCATGGTGAGTGCGTCGGCCGAATCGCTCGTGGAACGCATCGCCGAGCAGGAGGCGGATCGAGCGCGCCTCGGTCTCGCGCACGTGGTCCTGTCGGAAGCGATCGACCTCCTCGACCAGGGTGATCACGAGGCGCTGGCCCGGCTCTCCAAGGAGCTGCCCGACCTCGTCACCCTGAGCTACCTCGAGGCGATCGGAACCCTGGGTAGCGAAGCCATGGCGCTCGAGCGCAGCGACGTCGGCGCGACGAAGGGTTTCCTCGAGCGCAAGCTCGAGGATCTCGCCGTCGAGACGCACGAATCGAGTGCCCGCCTGGCGGCGCTCGAGAGTGCGGTCACCGGCTTGCGAGCGGGCGATTCGAATGCGGTCTCACGGCTGTGTGCCCAGGCGCCGGGGATCGCGGAGCTCGATCCCATCACGGCGCAATACCTGACGGAGTCGGCGCGCATCGACGCGGAGATCTCGACTCTGCAGGGCGATCTGACGCCCACGAATCCGCGCCGGACGCACCTGCGCGACGCGCGCCGCGATCTCGAGCTCAAGGTCGCCGAGCGCCTCGACAACCTCGCCACCGGATTGCGGCTGGCGGAAACGGATCGCGCCGTACTCGAGGACGCCTTCCGCGAGTCACTCGCCTCCTGGCCCGCCGAGGAACGCGAACGGATCGAGCTCGCCGTCTGCGAGCTCGTCGATGGCGTTTCACGCAATTTGCACGCGCGCGTGGAGAGTCTGGAGAGCGAGGAGCAGGGTCTCGTCGAGCAGATCGCGGTGCTCGAGGGAGAGCTGTCCAGCCTTCCCGAACGAGAGCGAACCGTCGCGGGACCCCTACGCCGCCGCGAAGCCCATGCGCAAGTGGTCAAGCTCCTGCTGGATTGCCAGCAGCAAGCTCAGCTGAGCGCCGCCACGACCTTGCCCTCCGCGATCCTGATCGATCCGGCGATTCCGCACGACGAGCGCTACTCTCCAAGGCTCTTCTTCTACTTCGTCCTCTCGTGCGCGGCCGGAGTGGGACTGGGGATCCTCTCTGCTTTCGGACGCCAGGCGCTCTCCGGAGCGATCTTCTCGCAAGCCGAGGTCGAGGACGCGACCGGGCTCCCCGTGTTCGGTTCGATCCCCGACTTCAAGCATGGCTACGCGCGGGTCAAGCGCGCCCCCGCGAACTTCCTGCCCTTCCGGGACGATCCCGAGGGCCCGATCGCCGAGGCCTATCGCTCGATCCGCGAGAACCTGCGCTTCGCGCTCAAGAGTGGCACACCCCTTCGCACGCTCGGAGTCACCTCCTGTAGCCCCGGCGAGGGCAAGTCGACTGCGAACATCAGCCTGGCGATGTCCTTTGCCGGCACCCGCCAGCGCGTGCTGCTCATCGATGCCGACATGCGCAAGCCCAGCGTGCACTCCTCCTTTGGAATCGAGCTTCGCCCGGGCCTGGGCGAGGTGATCGAGAAATGGGTGGACTGGCGCGCCTGCATCCGGCCGAGCGAGTACCCGGGGCTCGAGATCCTCTGCGCGGGCGATTCCGAAGCCTCGCCGGGCGAGATCCTGCGTTCCGCTCGCGTGCCCGACCTCATCGCCGAGTGGAAGGCCGAATACGACCTGGTCGTGTTCGATCTGCCGCCGGCGCTGGCCGTCGCGGACGTCGAGATCCTGGCGCACGAGCTCGATGCGGTGATCCTGCTCTATCGCAGCGGAGGAGCGCATCGCGACGTGCTCACTGCGGCCGCGCGCAGGCTCACGCGCGTTGGAGCGCACGTCCTCGGAGCAGTGGTCAACGCGGTCCGTCCCACGCACTCGGGGTCGTCGTCGCATTACGGCCGCTACGGGTACGGATACGGCGAGGGCTACGGCCGCAAGCGGCACTCGCAGAAGACCGCCTGAGCGAGTCGAGACGCATGGACGAGGCCATTCTCACCGAGCACGACCCGCGAATCGGCCTGCCAGACGAGCTGGAGCGCCGCGAGTGGTCGCCGAGCCCGCGGGCAGGGATGCTCACGGAGTTCATCGTCGAGCTCGAGCGCAAAGGCATCCTCTACTGCGTCTTGCGTGGGCAGCAAGAGTTCCCGAACCTTCACTCGGGCGGCGACATCGACGTCCTGGTCGCACCTTCCAGCGAAATGGAAGCGATTCGCGCGATCGAGCTCTGTGCAGAACGCCACGGCGTCACGATCTGGGAGCGCCGCCGCAGTGGCGCCTTGCACGAGTTCCATCTCTACGCGCGCCAGGGCCCGGGCCGGCACGAGTTCTTCGGCGTCGATCTCCACACGGCCGAGACGTGCTTCGGGATCCCTTTCCTCGGCGCTGCCGACTTCCTTCCTCTCTCGCGCAAGGTCGCCGGCCTTCAACGTCCAGAGCCCATCCGATCGGCTTGCCTCGACGCCTTCGGCCCCTTCCTCTCCAGCGGCTCGATCCCTCCCGCGCACTCCGCGCGCTTCGTGCTGGCGCTGGCGGTCGATCCCCACGGAATCCGAACCGAGCTCACGCGCTGGTTCGGAGCCCGACTGGCGGGATGCATCGTGGATGCAGCCGACTCGACGCCTGACTTTGCCGCGCGCCTTCCGCTCGGCTCGCTGCGCCTTGCTTTGCTCTCGCGCGCCGCGGCTCGCGCTCCGCTCGCTTCCTTGCGGGGCTTCCTTGGCTGCCTCTGGACGCAGCGTGTCCGCCCCTGGTTCCGGCCGCGCGGACGCTTCGTCGCCTTTCTCGGCACGGACGGCAGCGGCAAGAGCACGCTGATCCAGGGCGTGCTCGACCAGGTCGCCGATGCCTTCGGCGAGCAGCGGCTGCGGTCGTTTCATTTCCGCCCCGGGCTCCTACCGCAAATCGACGCGCTGTTCCACGGCGGCCGCACGCGCTACTCGCTCGCAGACATGTCTCGGCCGCATCGCGCAAAGCCCTCGGGTGCGCTGGGATCGACCTTGCGCGCGGCGTACTACGGCTGCGACTTCGTGGTCGGCTACCTGGCGCGCGTTCTGCCTTGTCGTCGTCGGCCGGTCCTGGTGGCCTTCGACCGGTACGTGTACGACTACCTGGTGGACCCGCTGCGTTCGCGCATTCGCCGCGGCGCACCGCTGCTAGAAGCGATCTGCGGGCTCTGCCCCACGCCGGACGTCGTGATCGTGTGCACGGCATCGGTCGAGACGGTCCGGTCGCGCAAGCGCGAGATCTCCGAGGAGGAGAGTCGCGCGCAGATCGAAGCCTACGAGGCTTTTGCGCACCGGCATCCGCGAGCCGTGCTGGTCCGTAACGAAGGCCAGGTCGAGGACGCCGTGGACGCCGCGCTGGGTGCGATCTTCGGCCAGGGGCGCCCGTGATCGACCCGCTCGAAATCGCTCGCTGGGTGGGTCCGTTGCACGGGAGCTCGCGGTCATTGCGCCTGGCAGGTGAGCAAGACTCCGCCATCGCGCCGGCCCCGGGAGAGACCGTGGTCTGGACGAGCTCGCGGTCCCTGCCACGCGCCACGCTCGGCCGGGATCGGCGCGTGCGGCGCTATCTGCGGTTCCCTGGCACCGGCGGCGGCTTCGTCTTGCTCGACGCGGATCATCTCGCTGTCTTCCGCGCCGGAATCGGCTTGCTGCCCGGCGGCAGGCGCATCACGCGCCTGGCCCGCTCCCTGGTGCGGGCGAGCTCGCATCTTGGCATGCAACGCGGTCTCGCCAGCGGCGAGCTCGTGCTCGTGGAGGGCGACGGCGGATCCTCGCGCCCCCTGCACGAGCGCTTTCCGGGGCTGCCCGTCGAGCTCGCATGGAACATCGCGTCCGGCGTCCCCGGTCGGGACCAGAAGACGATCGTCCAGCTCGTCACTCTCGACGGCCGGGTGGTGGCCTACGCCAAGATCGCGCACAACGAACACTCGCGAGCCCTCGTGGCGCACGAAGCGCACGCGCTGGAGCGCCTGGCGACGCTCGACGTCGGCGCGCCTCGTTGCCTGGGCTTCGAGTCGGGTGCGCACGGCACCATGCTCGTTCAAACCGCTGTAGGGGGCGAGGTCTGGCGCGGCCAGTTCGGTCTCCCCCAGACACGCTTTCTCGAGCGCCTCGAGCGCGCCACGGCCCGTCGCCTTCCGCTCGAAGAGGTGGCGAGCCATCGCACCGCAATGGGAGGGCTCGCCGCCCTGGAGCATCGAGCCGATCCCGATTGGTGGCAGCTCTTTCACGAGCTCGCCGGACGGCTACGATCGGCTGCGCAGGGAAAACTCCTCCCGTGCGCGATGGCGCATGGCGACTTCACGCCGTGGAACGGGGTGATCGCTGATGGTGAAGCGCGAGCGTTCGATTGGGAGCATGCTCGGGATCTCGCTCCGCGCCTCCACGACGCCTTCCACTTCGTGCTCCAGCAGGCGGTGCTGATCGAGCGCGTCGAACCTCGGCGCCTGCGCGCGCTCCTGGAAGCACGCACGGCAGGGCTCTCGCGGGAAGAGTGGCTCGTGCAGCTCGCAGCCTACGTCCTCGACATCGCTGTCGCCGACGAGACGATCCAGCTCGTCGAGCGCTCACCCTTCGCGCAGGTGGACTGGCTACGGGGCGCACGCGTCGAGCTTGCGCGCACGCTGGTCCAGGAGCTCGAGACCCGGAAAGCCTGCGCGGCATGATCATCGGGCTCCTGGTCCTGCTCGCGAGCGCGCTGATCGCCTGGTGGCTCTCGGGCTCGCGCTCGGTCGCGTACCTGCTCTACTACCTGAGCTTCACGCCCTTCGTCACGCTGGAGCTCAGCGACGGCGGCTTGCAGTCCATGGATGGGCTCGACTCGGCCCTCGTGCTGGTCAAGGCGATCGTGCGGGCCGCCTCGGCCGCAGGGATCTTGTTCCTGCTGCTGCGTCGTCCGCGGGCCGTTGCGCTCCTGGTCGACCTCAGGCTGCTTCCGGCGATGTTCTTCTTGATGTGGGCTCTCCTCGGCTTGATGACCACGCGAGAGCCCATGCTGCCCCTGATCCGGCTGGGAGAGCTGGCGGTATTCATCGCGGTTGGCGCAGTACTCTGGGCCGATTCGCTGCGCACGGACTCGTTGCGACGCATCCTCCGGTGGCATGCGCTCGCGGTCTTGCCGTTGATCTCGATCACGGCGTACTACATGAAGGTGCAGCCCGACCTTGCCATGCACGTCAGCGAGGACGGCATCGTCCGCATGGGCAATCGCCTGATCAACGCGGAGTCCCTGGGCACGGTCAGCGCGTTGCTCCTCTTGTGGTCGAGCTTCGAGCTCAAGGAGCCGCGAGAGCGACTCGAAGGATGGTCTCGCGAACGCCTGCTGCCGGCAGTGTGCTTGATCCTCGGGGCAGTGACCCTGGTGCTGGCGCGCTCACGCGGTGCCATGATCACCGCGATCCTCGGCGAGATGGTCCTGTGGTCGCCCATCTTCGGAGGGACGCGCCGACAATGGATCTCCTCGTTCTCCCTGTTCGGCGTGGTCTTCCTCTGGATCGCGATGCACCTCGGCCTGGTCGAGAGCTGGTTCCTGCGCGGGGACAGCGTGGCGAACCTCCGGTCTGGCACGGGGCGCACGGAGCTTTGGACGCACCTCTTCGAGGATGCGGCCCAGCAGCATCCGCTGCTCGGGAACGGCTACCTGAGCCTGAGCGAGAAGGGGGGCTTCTGGCACGCGGGCAACTACTGGACCCACGCCCACAACGCCTATCTCGCGGCGCTCCTGTACACCGGCCTGCCCGGCTTCCTCGCCATCGCGACCATCGTGTTCCTGCCGATCCGCGCAGCTTGGCGGCGCGCTCGCACGGCCTGCGACGAGCGCGGCGCCTGGACCCTGATCCTCGCGTTCAGCGTGCTCGCGGCGAGCAGCAACCTGACCAGCTTCGGAATCTGCGGCTGGCCGAACCCCTTGATGCTGTTCTTCTTTGCGCTGTTCCCCATCGCGGTGTGCGGCCCACGCAGACCCCGTGCGATCGAGGAGGAAACCTCGGCGCCGGATCCGAGCTCCGCGCTGTTGACGGTGCCATGAAGCGACGCAAGATCCTCGCGACCGCGTATGCGTGCGAGCCCGGAGTGGGCTCGGAAGCAGGCATCGGCTGGAACTGGGTGCGCCAGATCGCGCGCCGCCACGATCTCTGGCTGATCACGCGCGAGAACAACGTTGCCGCGATCCAGGCAGCCGCGCGCGCGGAGGGCCTCGATGGCTTGCGGCTGGTGGGCTTCGACCTCCCGCCCTGGCTTCGATTCTGGAAGCGCGGCGGGCGCGGCGCGGTGCCGTACTTCTATCTCTGGCAGCTCGCCCTCGCACCGCGAGCCCGCTCGCTCGATCGCGAGATCGGCTTCGATCTCGTTCACCATCTCACCTTCGCGTCGAGCTGGATTCCCTCCGGGCTGTCCTTCGTGCGCAAGCCCTTCGTGTGGGGTCCGATCGGACGGCATGCGCGGGTACCCGATCGCTTCCTCGAGCAATCGGGCTGGCTCGCTCGCGGCGGCGAGTGGCTACGCGCCGCGGTCAAGCGCGGCCTCGAGGCGCTCGACCCCTTCCTCGGGCTCACGCGCGAGCGCGCCGATCTGATCCTGTGCATCAGCGAGACCTCGGCCGCCGAGCTCGCGACGGAGCAGCGCCCCAAGGCCTTGCCCTTCCTCGCCTGCGGAACCGAATCCCAGGTCCTCCCGCCCGGACGCTTCGACCGCGGGCCGCGATTCGATGTGCTCTACGCGGGACGGTTGGTCGATCTCAAAGGAGTGGGTCTCGCGCTGGCTGCTTTCGCCGAATTCGCCGCCAAGGTTCCCGAAGCGCACTTCACGCTCGTCGGCGACGGCCCGCGCCGCTCGCAGATCGTGGCGCGCGTGCACGAGCTCGGCCTCGACTCGCGGGTCGAGGTCGCGGGCCGGCTGCCGCGCGAGGAAGTGCTTTCGCGCATGGGTCGGTCGCACGTGTTCCTGTTCCCTTCCTTCGAGGGTGCGGGGATGGTCGTCGTCGAGGCGATGGCGGCCGGCAATCCGGTCGTGTGCCTCGACTTCGGCGGTCCGGGCGAGATGGTCGGCACGGACCGAGGCCTGAAAGCGCCGGTGTGCTCGAGCTTCGCGGACACTGCCCGAGGACTTGCCCAGGCGCTCGAGCGCCTCCACGGTGACGAGCCGTTGCGACGGCTGCTCGCGAGGAACGCGCACCGCTGGGCGAACGAGAACGCCTCCTGGGAGGCCAAGGGCGAGCGGCTCGATGGATTCTACGCGCAGGCCGAGTTCCATCATGCGGGGTGTTCCAGGTGAACGTGTTCCGCCGGCTCCACGCGCGCGCTCTCGGGCTCCGCAGCAGCAATGTACCGCTGTCGACAGGTATCGATCTCAGCGAAGCGGAGGCCCTGGGAATCTTGCTCCGCACCGCACTGGCGTTCGCGCGCGGCTGCGCGTGGAGACTGCGCTTGCGCGCGTCCGGCGGGCCGTTGTTCGTCGCGCGCGCCGTGCGCATCACCAGTCCGGGCAGGATCAGCCTCGGTCGCAACGTGAAGCTCGAGGAGGGTGTCGAGCTCCAGGGCCTCGCTCGTCGCGGCTTGACGCTGGGGGACGGCGTCACGATCGGCCGCCACGCCTCCATCCGTCCCTCCTCGTACTACGGCACCGACCTCGGCGAGGGGCTCTCGATCGGCATGGGTAGCGCGATCGGCGCCTATTCCTGGGTGGGCGCCTCCGGCTTCGTCGAGATCGGCCGCGACGTCCTCGTGGGCCCGCGCGTCGTCATCATTCCCGAGAACCACGTGCACGCAGACCTGTCGAAGACGATCAAGGCGCAGGGCGTCGTCCGCGCCGGTGTCGTGATCGAGGACGACTGCTGGATCGGGACGAACGCCACGATCCTCTCCGGAGTTCGCATCGGGCGCGGTTCGATCGTCGCCGCGGGCGCAGTCGTGAACGCGGACGTCCCCGCGGGCTCGATCGTCGGCGGGGTCCCTGCCCGGATCCTGAAGATGCGCGGCGATGCGATGCAAAGGAGCGCCTGAGCCATGCAGCACCCTCGGATGACAATCCTGTTCTTCCACGCCTCGGCCGAGCTGTACGGTTCGGACCGTACCCTGCTGCAGCTCGCGGAGGGGCTCGACCGTGCGCGCTATCGCCTCGTCGTGGCGCTGCCTCGCGAAGGACCGCTGGCGCTGCGGCTGCGCGCATGCGAGGTCGAGGTGGAGATCGGCCCGGTAGGGACCTGGGGGCGCTCGAGCCTCCGCCCGCGCGGACTCCTGCGGTCGGCACACGAGCTGCCGCGGTCCGTCGCCTGGGCGCGTGGTCTCATGCGGCGTCATCGTCCCGACATCGTGCACACGAATACGATCGTCGTCCTCTCGGGAGCTCTCGCGGCTCGCGCCGAGGGCGTGCCGCACCTCTGGCACGTCCACGAGATCCTGGAGCGGCCCCGCTGGATCGCGCGCGCTCTCACGTCCTTCGTCGAGCGTCTCTCGACGCTCGTGGTGAGCAACTCGAACTCGACGGAGGCGAACCTACTGGATCTGAATCCGCGCCTGCGCCAGAAGAGCGTCGTGGTCCTGAATGGCGTGAGCGGTTTTGCGCACCGGCCAGAGATCGCGTCCGCCAGCCTCGCGCGGGAAGCGCTGGGTCTCGCCCAGGATGCATACTGGATCGCCCTGATCGGACGGATCAACGCCTGGAAAGGCCACGGGCTGCTCCTCGAAGCTCTGGCGCAGCTGAAGGACGAGCATCCGCGCGCTCGCGTCGTGATGGCCGGCGATTCTCCCCCGGGGCAACCGGAGTTCGCGTCGAAGCTCGAGGATCACATCGACCGCCTCGGGCTGCGCGATCGCGTCGTGCGGCTTCCCTTCCAGTCCGAGGTGGAATGGGTCTACACGGCCGCCGACGTGATCGTGGTTCCGTCCACGCGGCCCGAGCCGTTCGGCCTCGTCGCGGCCGAAGCGATGTCAGTCGGCCGTCCCGTCGTGGCAGCTCGTCACGGCGGACTGGTCGAGATCGTCGCCGAGGGCGAGACCGGGCTCTTGTTCACGCCTGGCTCCTCCGACCACCTCGCGCGGGCACTCGCGACCTTGCTCGCCGATCCCGTACGCGCGCGGAACATGGGCGAGGCGGCGCGCCAGCGGCAGATCGATCTCTTCTCGGTCGAACGCTACTGCCGGGACTTCGAAGCGCTCTACGAGGGACTGGCTGCCCGCCAAACCGCAGAGACTGCCGCATGAGGATCGTGCATCTCGTCCTCGGCAAGGCCAATCCCGATCGGGCCAACGGCGTGAACGGCGTGGCTCACGCACTGGCGACCTTTCAGGCGCGCGCGGGGGCGGAGGTCTCGATATGGGGCATCACCACGACGCCTCGGACCGCGACGCCGGCGCGCGAATACGGCCTCGAGCTCTTCTCGGCCGCGTCCTCGTCCTGGCGCCTGGATCGAGAGCTGGAGCGCGCGCTCGCGAGCGCATCCGATTGCATCTTCCACCTGCACGGCGGCTACCACCCCGAGTTCCACGTCGCCGCGCGAGCCCTCGCGAGGCGCTCGATCCCCTGGGTGTTCACGCCGCACGGCGCGTGTCGAGCAGCCATCGTGCGGGAGAGCTGGATCAAGAAGCGCCTCTATCTCGCGTGGATCGACGGTTTCCTCCTGCGGCACGCTCGGGCGGTGCACGTGTTCTCCCCGCGTGAAGCCCGGGAGCTCGAGGTCTACGCGCCCCGCGCTCGCACGGTGGTGCTCCAGAACGGCGTCGACTTGACGCAGATTCGTATTGCATCCGTGCCGGTCGATCGAGCGGTCCGACCGGTGTTCGGATTCTGCGGAAGGCTCCACATGCAGAGCAAGGGCCTCGACCTCTTGCTCGAAGGCTTCGCGCGATACGTCGAGCGCGGCGCACCCGGTGAGTTGTGGCTCCTCGGCGAAGGTCCCGACCAGGCGGCCTTGCTCGGTCTCGGCGAGAAGCTGGGATTGAACGGCCGCGTGCGCTTCCTCGGCCCGCAATTCGGTGCAGAGAAGCGCCAGCTCCTCTCCGCCATGGACGTGTTCCTGCACCCTTCGCGCAACGAGGGCATGCCGCTGGCGGTACTGGAAGCCGCGGCACTCGGCGTGCCGTGCGTGGTGAGCCGGGATACGAACCTCGGCGAAGCGATCGAAGGCTCCGGCGCGGGGATCGTGCTCGAGCGCAACGATCCGGAGGAGATCGCCAGTGCGCTCGAACGCTGCGCCGCGCTGCACGCGTCCGGATCGTTGTCCGGCCTCGGCGAGAGAGGGCGGACGATGGTGGTCGAGGAGTTCGACTGGGCCCGGATCGCGGTGCGATCCTTTGCCGAGCTCTACGGCATGCCCGCCGTGAGCTCGACTCAGGCTGCCTGAGCGGGCTCTGGCTTCTCGAAGCCTGGAGAGCGCAGGGCCAGGGACAGCGTCAACAGGATCAAGACCTGCTGCAGCACCATTCCAGCGATCGCGCCTTCGAATCCAAAGACCTCGACGGTCGGCCGCGCCGCGACCACGGACGCCAGCGCGCCGAGCGCCTGGGCCACGAAGATCGGGCGAGTGCGCTCCTGCGTGCGCAGGTGGATCGCGATCACAGAGATCGCGAAGGTGAACACGTAGAGGAGCGCGAAACCGCGGATCGCAAGACTCTGCTGCGCGTCCTCGTGTCCATAGATGAGCAGCGACAAGGGAGCCGGGAAGATCGCCACGAGACTGGAGACGGCCAGCGTGGCCGCCCCGCCGAAGACTGCGACGCGGCTCAGGTAGACGCGAAGGTCGGTCCAGGCCTCGTGCGCTGCAAGCAAGGCCGCACGCGCGGGCACGACGTTCTCCACCACGAGGAGGAACACGTGCAGGATCCCCATGACCGTCTGCCCGGCCTTGATCGCTCCGACCGCGACGGGCCCGAGCACGATGCCTGCGGCCACGGCAAAGGCGTTCGCCGTGAACCACTGGATCGCGGAGAGCGCCACGAGCCACCTCGACATGCCGGCGTGCCGCACCCAGGCCGAGCGCAGGGCACCGGGGACTCCCGCGAGCGAACCATAGGTCGCCAGGCCGGCGACCGCCCCGACGAGGCTCGGAATCGCGAGGCCGAGGAGCGCGCTCAAGATCGTGAGACGACCCGCGAAGAACAGCGTGACCACGCTGACGAGCTGGCCGCCATAGGTGAGCAGGTCGAGCCCGAGCACCCAGCGGCGCCGCGTGCGCGCGAAGCCGCTCTGGCGCATGAAGTCGTGCGCAGCGCGTGAGACGGCGAGCAGCAGCACGGCCATGAGCTCCTCGCGACCAGGGTCGAGCCCCGCTCCGCGCGCCAGGCTCGGTGCGAGGATCGCTCCGAGGGCGAGCACGAGCGATAGGAACATGAGCTCCAGACGCAGCGCCGCCCCGTAGTACCCATTGCCTGCATGTCGCGCTTCCTTGGGACCGATGGTCAGCATCGGCGTTCCCACACAGGCCAGTTGCAGGCTCTGCACGAACACGACGCCCATGCAGAGCAGCGCGAAACGACCGAAGCCCGCGAGCCCCAGGCCTCGGACGAGGAGCACGGTCACGGAGAAATTCGAGCCGCTCACGAGAGCCTGGTCGGCGAGCACGAGGCCGCCACCTGCGAGCTTCGCGCGCAGCGTGCTCCCCGCGGTCACCGGGATCCTCGTGACGCGCGCCCTGGAACAGCGAGCCGCGGGATCTTCCAGCGCGACGTGCGCAGATCGACCACCTCGTGGCGCTCGCTGCGGTCATACGTGTGGGAGCCCAGGCCTCCCCGGAACCAGGTCGGCTCGAACGCTCCGATCGTGCGTTCGACATAGGTCTCTGGATCGAGCGCGACGATCTCCTGGAACACGATGCGCTTGCCGTAGTCTTCGGAGACGTCCTGGGCCGGGCGGACGAGAAGCCCCGCGTGAAGGAAGGGACGCCCGGCCGGTCTCGCTCCGCAGGGATCGTCGACGATGGGGTTGGCAGCATGCGGCTGCCACGGGCCGAAGGGCGCGTCGCTCCAGAATGCACAGAGTTCCTCGGAGAGCGGCGCCCCCTCGCCCGCCACGCAAGCGAGGAGCCAGAAACGACCGTCATGGCGGAGCCATGTCGTGTCGACCGCCCGGATCCCGTCGACGAGTACGCGATCCAGGGTCCAGCTCCAGGGGAACTCTGTCGCACGCCATAGCTCGATGCGGCGCACCTGATGCGTCTCCGGAATCATGTACGCCCTGCCTTCGTGCTCGAAGACGAAGGGGTAGGAGAGATGGCGCTCGGTTGCGAGGACGACCCGCGGCGTGCCCGGCGCGCCGTCGCCGTCGAGCTCGACGCAGCTGATGCATCCCAGGCCGGTGCGAACGTCGTAATCCTCGAAGAACAGACACTCGCGGCCCGCATGCCGGAGCAGGAACGGATCGGCGTAGTACCGACCGCGCGGCGGAACGAGCTGGTGCTCGGGAAGCCATCCATTGGAAGCGGGGAGCGCATCGCAACTCGGCCGACGGCGCCAGGCCAGGCGCCAGGAATCCGTGAGGAAGAACCGTTCCGCGGCGCGGGTCAACGTGCGTGCGAGGAACGAGCGGGGCGCGCGGACCGAGGGCGCACTTGCGGCGACTTCGATCGACGCCTCCCGGGAGAGAGCCGGGGCCGGGAGGCCGAGCAGGCGGCGGCGCAGCACTCGCTCGAGCAAGGCAGCCGCCTTCCATGCCGCTCGACTGCGGCTCAGGGTGAGCGAGCTGGTCGCCTTCGTATGTGTCCGCGCCAGGACACTGCGGACACCCGTCGAATCCTCGGCCACGATCTCGATCTGGAGGCGCCGGTCGCCGCGCTCGAGCTCGCTCCGGAAACGCGTGCCGTCCGTGCCGAAGCGCACTCTCCAGTGCTCCGGCGCGTTCGTGCAGGCGGCCTCGGAGTCCAGGCACACTTCGATCTCTGGATCGAGCGCGGGTGTCGCCGATGCGAGCGCACGCGCCGACCATGCATCTTTGCTCGCGGGCACGCTCCGCCTCGCGATCCAGGTGTCGACTGCGACGACGAGGCCCTCGCCGGGTTTCCTGGGCTCGAACGGCCGCTCGCACACCACGAGCTCGATGAGTCCCTCGCTGGCGAGCGATTGCACGCAATGCGCCAGCCAGGTCGGGAGCGCGGCGGAGCGCGCTCCCACCGCCACACAGAGCGCACGGAGCCCGGTGGGGCGAGTCGCCTCGGCCCGGAGTGCGGCCACCCTCACGCGCAGCTCTCCCGGACGAGGTCGGCGTACATGCGCGCGATGCGATCCCAGGTGTAGTGCTCGCGCACGCGCTCCCGGCCTCGATGGCCCAGGTCCTGGCGAGTCGCCGTGTCCGTGGACTCGCTCTCGCGCAGGCGCAAGACGAGCTCCTCCTCGCTGCTCCAGAAGCGAGCGGCGCCATCGAGCGTCTCCCGGTTGAACGGATTGTCGTGCGCGATCACGAAGTTGCCGCAACCCATGGCCTCGATCAGCGAGGGATTCGTGCCACCCACGCTGTGCCCGTGCACGTAGGCGAAGGCGTGCCGGCGCAACGGGCGCAGGACGGCCGAGTCGTACACGGGACCGAGCAGACGTACACCCTCGCCGGCGAGGCTGCGGGCTGTGCGCGCGTACTTCCCGGCGATCTGGGCGTTGGCGACCACGGCCAGGGGGCGGCGCACTCCCGACCTCCTGTGGGCTCGCATGATCTCGATCACGTGATTCTCGGGCTCGAGGCGACACACGACGAGGTAGTACTCACCCGACTCGAGGCCGAATCTCGCCAGGCTCGAGATTCCCTCGTCGCACTCGACCACTGCGGCTCCGTACTCGATGACGACGGCCGGCGCATGCAATCCGCGGCGGCCCTCGACCTCTGCCCGCAGCCCCGCGTTGTCGAACACGACCCGCGACGCGACGGTCAGGGCGGCACGTTCCATCGTCCACAGCCAGGCTCGCGCCACCCGACCCCACTTCGAGCGGCGCCATTCGATGCCGTCCATGTTGATCCACACCTCCCGGCCAAAGCAGCGCGGCAGGAAGCACATCGCGCTCGATCCGTAGCCGAGCATGTAGACGACGTCGAAGCGCCGGCAGGAGCGCAGCAGGCACTGTGCGTCGAACTGCAGGGTGCGTAGCGGTCCGGGAGCCCAGGCGTGCACGTACTCGAGCTGCACGCCCTGAAAGCTGCTCGGTCCACTGAGAGCTCGCCCTTCGCAGAACACGGTCACGTCGATGCCGAGGTCGACGAGCCGGACCGAGACCTCCTCGACGAAAGTCTCGAAGCCACCGTGGCGCGCCGGGATGCCCTGGGAGCCGAGGAAGGCGATGTGAGGTCGCCGCGCGGGAGCGGCGGGGGGCTTCTCGCTCGGCCAAGTCGGAGTCGAGACTTCTGCGTTCTCGAGGAGCGCGCTGCCCGAGACTTGGCTCACGCTGAGGGCGTCGTGAGCCAGCGTTTCCATCTGCGGATGTTTCGGAAGGATCGGACGGGAAGGGGAGCCTATCCCCGGCATTTCCCGGCCGGGAGACGCGGCGGAATCCCGCGCAGCGAATCTCCGACCCTGGAGGCCGAAAGCGCCGATCCCATTCGCACGTAACCATGGCAACCTGGATCGTCGGCGACATACACGGCTGCGCGGACGAGCTCTGCGCCCTGCTGGGGACGCTCGCGCTCAGCGAAGGGGATCACTTCGTCAGCGTCGGAGACCTGTTCCACCGCGGCCCCGATCCGGCCGGGGTGATGCGCCTCCTCCAGGAGTGCCGTGCGAAGTTCATCCTCGGCAACCACGAGCACGCCATCCTCCGGCGCCTCGGCCTCGCGCCCACGAGCGTGGGTCCGGAAGGGCGCTCCGTGGTCCCGAGATCGATCGTGGGCCTGCGCGAGGAAGACCTGGCGGGCGACGGTGATGAGCCCTGCATCGTGCCAGCGGAGGAGCGCGCGACGATCGTGGAGTTCTTGCAAGGGCACTCGGGGTACTTCTTGCGCCGAGCGGACCTCCCGGGCGGTGGCACGCTTCCCGACGGGCGCGAGTGGGTGTGCGTGCACGCCGGTGTGTTGCCCGATCTTGCTCCGCAAGAATGCTCGATCGAGGTGCTCACTCGGCTTCGCCGCCTGGACTCGCGCGGCCGCCCGTGGTGGTACGAAGCCTACGCCGGGCCCGATCTCGTGCTCTTCGGGCACACGCCCTCGAAGTTCCCGAGGGTTCATCGCGTGCGCGGCGAGATCCTGGCGCTCGGACTCGACACCGGCTGCGTCTACGGCGGCCGCCTCACCGCTTACTCGCCCGAGCTCGGCGAGTTCGCCAGCGTGCAAGCAGCGAGCGTCTACGCGCGTGCCTAGGAAGCGGCGAGCACTTCCCGCTCGGCTAGTCCAGTTGATCGTTCAGGACCAGTATGGTCGCGGCCGAGCCCAGCGCCGAAGAGATCCCCATCAGGATCGGCAAGACCTCGTCGGAGAACTTCCCCGCGCCGCTGCGCCGGACGAACACGAAGTCGTTCGGCCTCAGCGCGATCAGCCCGTCGACGTTCGGCGATTCCCCGTCGACGACCTTGACCTCGAGCTCCTCGGGCCGACCTCGCAGGACGACGATCTGCGCGCGTCTGGCGCGAGTGGTGAATCCGCCGCCCAGGGCTAGCACTTGGTAGACGTTGAGAGGGCGATCGAGGACGTATGCCCCGGGCTTGTTCACTTCGCCGTAGATGTAGACGCGGCGCGCCGCATACTCGACCACGGAGAAATCGACTCGCGGCTCTTGCACGTACTGGGCGATGGCCTGGGTGATCGTCGCGCGTGCCTCCTGCACGCTCAGGCCGCCGATCGGCACCGAGCCGACGAGCGGGAGGCTCAGCAGACCCTCGTTGTCCACGCGAGTTCCATTCGGAGCCAGACCCATCGGCGTCCCGAGATCGGGGTGGCCGTACACCCCGACGCGCACGAGGTCGTTCGGGCCCAGCGTCAGCTCATCCCAGACCAGCTGGGTCGAGAAGCTCGACGTTGCAGCCGTGGTCTCGGGCAGCGGAGGCTCCGAGGCGCAGGAGACCGAGAGCCGTGCACATGCGATCAAGAGAAGGGCTCCACGAAGTCGGTCCATCAGGGTCGCTTCGGGAGATTCTTCGCTGCGCTTGACAGCGCGAAACACACAAGGGACATCCGTCCCGCGCCCGGGACGCTCAGAAGCTGTAGGAGAGCGTGACTGCCACGAAGGCCGAGGGATCGGCTTCGGTCTCGCTGACCTCGACCTCATCCTCGTCGATGAACTCGAGCTGGCGCCAGGACACCAGCCCCGCCAATAGACCAACCGTCATGCCAGCCTTGGGGCGCCAGTCGAGCCCGAGGCCGACGTCGATCTCCTCGTCGCGCATCACACCATTCGAGAGCGGGTTCGAGTCGTTCAGGCGGTACTGGCGGACCTCGTACGCGGCCTGGCCGTACAGCGTCCACTTCGGGTCGAGATCGGCTGCCAGCCGCACTTTCGAACCCTCCGCCTGCAGACGCAGGCTGTCGTGGATTCGCCAATCGAAGCCGAGGTAGGGGACGACCCAGGGACTGTCCTCCAGTAGCGTGAGCACTCCGAGACCGCCCTGCAGCGCGAGGTCCTCGTTCGCCTGGTAGCGCAGCCCGCCAACCATCGCGACCGTCAGGGAGTCATCGAGCTCCGCGCGATCCTCGCCGGAGAGCGTGAGCGCACCCGAAGTGAACCACGACATCCGCTCCGAGGTCCTCGTGCACATCGTGGCGCCGAAGCTCGTCTCGTAGACGTCGTTGAGCGGCTGCCCGTTGCCGGATCCGGGCACCAGAGCCGTGGCGTCCGTGAAGTCGTAGAAGCTCGCTTCGCTGTGAAGGTTGAGTGTCAGGCCCTGACTCTTGCCGGTCCTCCAGCCCACGCGCGCGTCCCAGGCACCACGTGCAACGCCCATGCTGCCGGGTCCTTCGTTGAACGAGGATTCTGGGTACACGAGCCCGCGCAGATCCATGTCCACTTCCGGGCCGCGATCTTCGACCGCCCGGCCACTCTGGAGCTCCGCATGGTCCGCACGAGTCAGCGTCGTCGGCGGAAAGAGGTCGTCCCGGATTTCGGCGCGAGGCGCAGGCGAAGTCGGGGGCACCCTCGTCAAGGCCCACGCCATTTCGCTCGGTACTGCCGCATAGGGCAGCGGACGAACGGTGGACTGGGCGGACAGATGCGCCGCGAGAGCGAGGAACGCGATCCCGCGCGGCGCAGAGCGATGGAACACTGGGTACTCCTGGCTCGATCTCGCGACGAGGGTGGTGTGGCTGCGAGGCCACATCCGCTTTGCATCCGCACGAACGTGCTGCAGATGGATTCGCTCGATCGTTCCAAAACGTACCCCACTGCAACGTGAGGCGAGGAAGAAACCTCCCGGTCAGCGAGATGGCCGCCATTGGGCGCGCTGCCACTCCACGGGCATCCCTGCGCCTCCAGCGGTCACGAAGGAGCGCTGGATGCGCCCTCGGAGCCCATCACGAAGCGTGGAACTCAGCCATGCCGACGAGGATCACGAACGGATCATCGTCAGCAGCATCTTGAATCGGACTGCCGCCTTCAGGGCGTGCGGCTGGTTGGCCGGAAGGAGCACCATTTCCCCGGCCTTCACTCGCAAGGGCTTGCCCGCGACGGTGATCTCCGCCTCTCCTTCCATGATCTGCGCCAGGGCTTCGAACGGCGCTGTGTGCTCACTCAGGCCCTGATCCGCATCGAACGCGAACAGGGTGACCGTGCCAGTCTCTCGACGCAGGATCGTGCGGCTCACGACGGAGCCTACTTGATAGGCAATCAGATCCGCGCAGCGCAGGACTTCCGCGCCAGGAATGGCGGCCTTGGGGGTCTTCTCCTCGGTCATGCTTCCGGCTTCCTCTTCCAGTGAGATTCCGCGCATCGACCCTGCCTTCGCAGAGGCTCCAAGGAATCCACGCGCGATCGGTTTGGCTTGTCCTGACGAACCAGTCGAGCGGCAAGCTTGCGCTTCTGGGCACCGGACCTCCAATCGCCTGACCGGTTCGGAGTACCGCCTTCAGGCGGTCTTCTCATGCGAAGCCAGTCCCGCCTGAAGGCGGGACGACGAACCAGACCGCCTGAAGGCGGTACTCCAAACTCGGAGGGACTCCGTGCTCGTGGGGTGTGTGGTTTCTCTCCAGAGGCGGCCGCACCCACGTTTCATGCGCCGGAGCGAGGTGTACATCTATCAGCGCAGCGCCTCGCCCCCGCTGCGCTAGACTCGTCAGGACGTGCCCAGCGAATTTGCACCGATCGCCCGCCTCATCGAGGAGTTCGTGGCCCAGCGCCGCTCGAAGAAGACCTCCAGCGTGGACGAGTTCCTGCAGGCGCATCCAGGGTATGCGAGCGAGCTGCGGGAAATCCTGCCGGCCGTCGAGCTGATGGAGGCGGCGGCGTCGGAGGAGCGCGCGACCCAGGAGCCCGGCGGGGCGGCGGGCCGCGAGCCCGCGGTGGGCGAGCCGTTCGGCGAATACCTGATCGTGCGCGAGCTCGGCCGCGGGGGCATGGGGGTCGTCTACGAGGCGATTCACATGCCCCTCGGGCGGCGCGTCGCGCTCAAGGTGCTGGAGGATCGCCGCATATCGAACGCCGCCGATCTGGCGCGCTTCCAGCGCGAGGCGGGGCTGGCTTCGAAGCTCGATCACCCGAACATCTGCACGATCTACGAGACGGGCGAGCACGCGGGAGAACCATTCATTGCCATGCGCCTCCTCGAAGGCGAGACGCTGGCAGACCTGGTGGCGCGGGCCCGCGCCGACGGTGTCGGCGGCTTCCTCGCCGTTCCGGTTTCGGGCGAGCGCGAAGCGAGCGATTCCTCTCAGCGGCGCGCCACGTCGAGCGGCACTCCGCGCGGGCGCCTGGCGCGCAGCGAGATCGCGGCGATCGTCAGGCTGATCGAGAAGGTCGCGCGGGCGCTGCACGCCGCCCACATGAAGGGCGTCGTGCACCGTGACATCAAGCCCGCGAACATCATGGTAGGAGTCGACGGCGACCCGGTCGTGATGGACTTCGGGCTCGCGCGCGACGTTTCGAGCGACGCTCAGCCGCTCACTCGCACGGGCGAGGTGTGCGGAACGCCCGCGTACATGGCTCCCGAGCAGATCCACGGCCGGCGGGGGGAGGTCGACGCACAGAGCGATGTGTACGCGCTCGGCGTTCTGCTCTACGAGTGCCTGACGCTGCGCCGGCCGTTCGAGGCGAGCACCCGCGAGGCGCTCTACCGGGCGATCCTCATGGAAGAGCCCGTCGATCCGCGGCGGCTCGTCCCCGCGCTGACCGCCGACCTCGCCGTGGTGGTGCTCGCGGCGCTCGAGAAGGAGCGCTCGCGGCGTTACCAGAGCGCGCTCGCGCTCGCCGACGATCTACGCGCGCTGATCGAGCACCACCCGATCTCGGTCCGTCCGGTCTCACAGCTTGGCCGGGTCAGGCGCTGGTCGCGGCGCCAGCCCGCCAAGGCGGCGCTGGCGGTCGTGCTGCTCCTCGGCGTGCCCGCCCTGGCCGCTTCGCTCGGCTTCGTCGTCGCGAACATGGGCGAGGTGCGAGCGGCCGAACGCAGCGCGCATCTCGAGGTCGTCGAATCGTTCCTGGAGAAGGGCTTCCTCGCCCAGGGCGAGCGGCGCTGGGATGCCGCCCGCGCGAGCTTCGAGCAAGCGATCGCGCTCGAGCCCGAGGATCCCCTCGCGCTCGCGGGCCTCGCGATGGCGTACTGGCGCGGGGATCGGGGTGAGGCCGCCATCGAGCTCCTCGAAGGACATCGCGCCAGCGTCGAAGCTCGACCTGCTCTGGCGCGGCTCCTGGAAGATGTGCGCGCGGAGCTCGAAGGACGCGAGCCCGCGCCCGATCCGGGAGCACCGGCCGCGGCCGACGCGCTCTCGTCCTTTCTCGAAGCCACGCGCCTGCGTCGCACGGGAAGACCGGGTCATCCCGAGGACTACCAGAGCGCGCTCCCGCACGCACAGGATGCTGTGACGCTGGCTCCCCGTGCGCGCGCTCTCTACCACTTCGAATGGGCGATCAACGCGGCGCAGGCCGCGAACGAGGAGCAGGCGCGACGCGCAGCCCGCTCGATCGCTGCACTATGGCCGGATTCGGCGCGCGCATGGTTCAGCGTCGGTTTCGCTCTCGAGGCCTTCGACCCCGAAGCGGCTGACCGCGCGCGCCGCCGCGCGATCGAGCTCGACCCGCATCTCGCCCCCGCGTACCAGGGGATCGCACACGATCACGTTGCACGAGGCGAGCTGGATCTTGCCTGGGAAGCCGCACGACGCGCAGTCGACGAAGATCCTTCGGACGCTCTGCTCCACAACACGCTGGGGCTGGTGGAGATGGCCCGGAGACACTTCGATTCGGCGCGCGTCGAGTTCGAGGAGAGCCTGCGGCTGGAGCCTCGTTACACCGGCGCGCTGGCGAACCTGGCACAGGTCTTTCTCGAGCTGGACCACGACCCCTCCGAGGCGCGGGCACTCCTCCAGCGCGGCATCGAGCTCGATCCCGCAGATCCCCTGATGCACACGAACATGAGCGCCTTGCTCGAGCGCTGCGGAGACTTGCAAGGAGCCCTCGCCTCCGCGAGGCAGGCTTGCGAGGTCGACCCCTCAGCTCCGCTGTGCTGGGCGCTGCTCGGCCGCCTGCAGATTCGAGCCGGCGACCTCCCCGCAGCCGAAGTCTCGCTGCGTCGAGGGCTGGAGCTCGCTCCGACGCCAGATCGCGAGAACGGTCGCGGCTTCGTCTGGCACCTTCCGAGGGGACTCGCCACTGCCAGCCCCGAGGCTCCCCTTGGCGCGAGCATGCACGCCGATCTCGCGCTCGTGCTGCAGGAATCCGACCGCGATTCGGAGGCCGCGGAGCACCGCGAGCGCGCCGCCGAAATCGCCGGCAATCGTGCGTACCCCTACGTCACGCTGGGCCGCTTCTATCTCGATCGTGCGGACCCTGGCCTGGCCGAGGATGCGTTCCGGCAGGCCATCGAGCTCGATGCCGGCAACGTTCTGGCGCTCGGTCACCTCGGAACGCTCCTGGTACAGGCCGGTCGGGCGGGGGAGGCTCTTCCATACTTGCGAGCCGCCGTCGAACGGGATCCCGGACGCACGGACATCTGGATGAACCTCGGCGTCGCATCCCACTTCACCGACGACCACGTCGGTGCCGTCGCCGCCTACTCGCGCGCGCTCGAATCCGGTCCGAGGCGCGCCCAGCTGCTCAACAATTACGCTCTCTGCCTGATCGAGGTCCAGCGCTACGAGGATGCGCGAGCGCTCTTCGCGGAGGCGCTGGTCCTGCACCCCGACAACGCCAGCTACCACGACAACCTTGGCGTGGCCCTGTGGAAGCTCGAGCGCCTCGACGAGTCGATCGTGGAACACCGCCGCGCCGTCGAGCTCGATCCGCGGCATTCCAACGCTCACCACAAGTACGCCCGCCGTCTGCGGGAGACCGGCGACTGGCCCACCTTGCGAGCGGAAACCGAGCGCTGGACCTTCGTGGAGCCCGCCGAGCAGCGCAGCTGGATCGACCTCGCAACGCTCTTGCTCGACGACGAGTTGCCCGCCGACCTCCGCGATCCCCTGCTCGCCCTGCAAGCAGCCGAGAAGGCCCTCGAGCTCGGTGGCGAGGAGAGCGCCGATTGCTGGGAGCTCCTCGCGCACGCCCAGCACCAGAGCGGGGAGGCAGAGGCCGCGATCGAAACCCTCGAGCACGCACGCTCGCTCCTCGGCGCGGACGCCGCCGACCGCGCGCGCGCGATCGACGAGCAGATTACGGAGTGGCGCTCGACGATCGACCGCTGAAGCTCATCGCTCCCGCGCCAACAGCATGCACACACTCTGCAGTTGCTCTTGGCACTCCTGTAGGTTTGGTGGAAGCACGGACCTGACGTGCCGCACCAGGCGCTCGCAAGGCCTCGGTAGGAAATCTGGCCCGACAGACGTGCATGACTACCCAGACCCCGACCTGCGATCGCAGTCCAGTCGCGTTACCTTAGGTAAGCAGGTGGGTTCCAGACAGCCCCCATGTCATCCACTCTCACCCGACCATCACGGTGGCTGGCATTCGGGCTGGCGCTCGTGCCCACGCTTGCACTTCGGCCTGTAGACGAGTGGAACGGCCTCCGGGGCTCCCTCGCGAAGGTAGGGGACATCGACGGAGACGGCGCAGCAGACTTCGCCCTCGCTCGCAGGCCGATCACGCCGGTCGGGTTCCCTCCGCCTTCCGACCCCCTCGATTTGGGAGCCGTGTGGGTCTTCTCCGGATGCAACGGCGAATTGCTCCGGACGCTACACGCGCCCGAGCCCTGTGTGGACTTCGGACGCACACTCGAGAACGTGGGGGACATCGACGGGGACGGGATCACAGACCTGGCCGTGGCCGGCTGTGGTCACGTTTGGATCTTCTCGGGCACCGACGGCGCAGTCTTGCGCGAGTTTGGCGGCCAGTTCGCGACGCCGGGCTTCGGAGTGAGCGTTGCAGGTGGGCTGGACATCACCGGGGACTCCACTCCAGATATCGTCGTGTTTCGAAGGAACATGGAGTCGAAGCGTGGAGGTTGCGAATATGGGTACGCGTTTGTCTACTCGGGAAGGAGTGGACAGCTTCTGCGCATAATTGGATGCGGTGAGCGCGCGAAGACTAGCTTACCGATCCCGGAGGAGCTGTATACCCGCGTCGAGGGCGATGGACTGCTAGCAGCCCTCTCGATCGTGCCGGACCGCGATGGCGACACGCTAGCCGACCTCGCTGTCACGTTCGGACAACGCGGCACTGACCCACATAGAGACGAGCAGGGTGTTGAGCTACTCGCGTCCTCGAGTTGGCGATCCCTGCTTCGCTTCCCGGTTCCATCGCCGGAGTACATGTACGGGCCATGGGTTCTGCGCGCCCTCGAAGACGTGGATGGCGATGGCACCGCCGAGCTGCTCGTCTCCATCGTGCACCAGTGCGTTGCCTGCTACTCGGGGCTGACCGGGGTAGAACTCCATCAGCAGTCGTTCGAAGGTGTTGCGATGAACGGGGAGGGCACCACGCTGGATGTAGTGGAAGACATCGATGCAGACGGCTTCGCGGACTATGTAATGGGTGCGAACGAAGAAGCTGCGGACAACTGCGATCCTGGTCTCGTGTCGCTGTACTCGGGAAGGACCGGCGAGCTTCGCCAGTGCATCGATTATATGTACACCGACTCCATCGACGAGCTGGGCGATTGCGGAATCGGCGTAGATGCGTGTGCGATCGGCGACGCCAACGGCGACCAGATCTGCGACATCGCAGTGCACATGCCGCGCATCCGCGAAGCTCGCGTCCTCTCCGGCAAGAACTTCTCGGTGGTCACCACGGTGGACCTCCCCGATCTGGAGCCCGTCGAGCGGCGGTGAATGCTGCGCAGTCCTGCCCGCCGCGCCCTCGGCCGAAGGCAGGAGCGGGTCCTGGGGTGGGTTCGCACCGCATCGGCTACCATGCAGGTCCGAGACCGCCTCGCTCGCACGCTGAAATGAAGTCGAGCACAGTCCAGTACTGTTCGGTGTGCCGAGCACAAACGCTGCATGCCAGACGATGGTCGATACTCCATAGAGCCGTGCCGCATTGCGAGAGGTGCAGGCTAAGACCGAAACGCCGGAAGGCCGTGTACTTCGGTCTGGGGTGCATCATGCGCGTTCGTGTATGAGGCTCGGACGTAGAGGGACACGTTTCCGTCGCCCCGCCCCGCCGCGACCTCCCCGGCAACCTCCGCTCGCCAGGCCCGCTAGTCGCCAGTGCGTAGCCCTGCTTCCGCCCGTTGCCGGGTTCGGCGCTCTCCAAGAACTTGCACTTTCTTGGTGAAAGACCTCGGCCGATCCCGCCCGAATGAGCAAGGAGAAAAACCATGGGAACGATGAACGGGTGCGGATCAACAGGGTTGGTGACCGCGGGAGCATTGCTCGTCGTGGTGATGGCGGGGCCCGCCGCGGGGCAGGTGACGAGCCGCGCGAGTGTCAACTCGGGCGGCGTGGAGGGGAACAACGGAAGCCAGGACCCTTCGATCTCGGCCGAGGGCCGCTTCGCGGCCTTCCGTAGCCTCGCCACCAACCTCGTGGCCGGGGACACGAACGGTTGGCCGGACATCTTCGTCCGCGACCTGCACAGCGGTATCACCGAGCGCGTGAGTGTCAGCTCAGGTGAAGTGGAGGGGAATGACGAAAGCTTCTACCCTTCGGTCTCCGCCGACGGCCGGTACATTGCGTTCGGCAGCGACGCCTCGAACCTCGTGGGGGGCGACACAAATGGAATCGCCGACGTTTTCGTCCGAGACCGGCAGCTCGGTACCACCCAGCGTGTGAGCGTCAGCTCCGGGGGCGTGCAGGCCAACGGCTTCAGCTCCGACTATCCCTCGATCTCCCCGGACGGCCGCTACGTGGCGTTCAATAGCAGCGCCAGCAATCTCGTGCCAGGGGACACGAACAATAAAACGGACATTTTCGTCCATGATCGCCAGACCGGCATCACCGAACTCGTCAGTCTGAGTTCGAGCGGCGCACAGGGGAACGAGTCCAGCTACGTTCCCTCGATCTCCGCCGATGCGCGGTCCGTGGCGTTCACGAGCTATGCCAGCAATCTTGTCGGCGGAGACACGAATGGTGATGCGGACAGCTTTGTCCATGACCGCCAGAGCGGGGGCACCGTCCGCGTGAGCGTTCGGTCGAACGGGGCGCAGGCGAACGGAGCCAGCCAGGTGCCTAAGATCTCCGCCGACGGCCGATATGTGACGTTCATGAGCTATGCCAGCAACCTCGTGAGTGGGGACACGAACTCCGCCTCTGACGTGTTCGTTCACGACCGCCTGAGCGGTACCACCGAGCGAGCGAGCTCCGGTTTGGGCGGAATCGAGGCAAATAACGCGAGCGAATCCCCTACGATTTCCTCTGATGGGCGCTACGTGGCGTTCCACAGCTACGCAACCAACCTCGTGAGCGGCGACACGAACAGTCGCGTCGACATCTTTGTGCGGGATCGCTTGAATGGAACCACAGAGCGCGTGAGCCTCAGTTCAGGCGGGGCGGCAGGGAATCACGACAGCTTCTCCTCCTTTATCACCCCCAATGGTCGTTACGTTGGCTTCTATAGTGTCGCCAACAATCTGGTCAGCGGGGACACGAATGGTTTTGTAGACGTGTTCGTCCGTGATCGCAGCACTGTGATCGCCTCGAAGTATTGTATCGCGACCGTGAATTCGACCGGAGCGGCGGCTGATCTTTCGGCGTTCGGCTCGGCGAGTGCCGGTGCAGGGGAGCTCACGCTCACTACATCACCCGTGCCCAATCAAAACGGCATCTTCTTTCATGGCGCGAACCAGATCCAGGTACCGTTCGGTAATGGCTTTCTGTGTACCTCGGGGGATACGACGCGCGGGGCCACGATCGTCGGCTCGGGCAATTCCGCCGCCTACACCTACGACAACTCCGACGCCAAACACTCCGTCGCAGCGTTCGCCGGAACGACCCGCAATTTCCAGTACTGGTTCCGCGACCCGATGGGCGGTGGCGCGTTCTTCAACATGTCGAACGCGATCTCGATAGCCATACTCCCATAGTTCGCCTGGAATCGGGGCGTGATGGAACGAGGAGGCTGCTCGATGCGGCCTCCTTTGCCATGAGGCCGTACTGCGCGCCGCGCTCCCCGCCGCGCCCTCGGCCGGGCGCGGGGCAATTGAGCTAGAGTAGCTGCGCATGCGCGGTCCGTTCCTGTGGCTTGTGCTGGGTGTGCTGCTCGCTACTGCGATCGTCATCGTGTTGGACGGGTGCGCGCGGGTCGCGGATGGCGGAGCGTTCTCCATGAAGATGCCGTCTGGGCTGAGAAATGCGTGGATTGAGCTAGATGCTCGGTATCTCGTCTCGTAGCGACCGGAGTGGCGTTCTGGGGCAAGGATGGAGCTGAGGTACTGATCGCCGTCGTCGCCACTGCGCAGGCAGTGGGGCTGATCGCGACTGCTGCTCACGGATTTGCAGGATTGCAGCCCGGTCAGCGGCGCCCTCCGCGAGCAGCGATGATCGTGGGGATCGCCGTGGTATTGAACTCCTTCATCGGCTTGATCGTCATGTCATCGGCGCTAATGGATGATTGAAGGACCGTGACCCGACCATCCCTGCCCCGCATCATCCATCCCGATGCCAGGCCTCTTTCAGGCGGGCCGCTACAGTGGATCGCGTCCATCGTCGGCGTCGTACTGCTCTTCTTGGCCGTCTTCGTCGCGCAGTGGGCCGTGCTGCCGCTGCTCATCGCGCTCATCGTGCTGTGCGCAAGGTGGTCGGGCAGCGGGCACCACGGGCACGGGGTCGAGTAGGGGAGCCCCCTCCCCGCCGCGACCTCGGCCGGTCGCACTCGGTGTCCTGCGCTGCTCAGCAGCAACCAGCCCGGGGCCTAGACACCGACAACGCATCATCGGCACGACAACCGCCAGGAGCCGGCGCGCTGTCGCCCGCTACCCGCCAAGGCGCCATGCACCGTGGACTGCTACAGAGTGGGGGTGAGCCGCAGCGCGTCGGAGAGATTGAACTTCGCACCGCCGCCCATCGCGTCGCGATACCAGAACTGGAGGATCCAGGTCGATCCTGGCGATCACGCTGCCGTCGATGCCCGAGTACACGCGTGCGGTGCCGGTCCAGCCCCCGTTCACGGAGGAACGCGGCCAGCCGACGATGTAGTCCGGCCGGCCATCTCCGTTCACGTCACCGAGTCCCGAGACCGGGGTCCGCCCCCAGGGACCGGTGTGCTTGCGGATCAAGTGGCCGTCAGGCCCGCCGAGGATGTTGGCATACGCCAGCTCCCCTCCGACCGCTACGTCGTCGAAGCCGTCGACGTCGCCGATGCCGGCGACCGTACGGCCATATCGATTGTACGGATCGATACCGTACGACGAATCGAGCAAGGCACCGGTCGCTCCGCTGTAGACATCGGCACGACCCGCGAGGGTAGCCAAGGTGGAGTCTCCGCTCGCGCCAGCGATGATGTCGTGCACGCCGTCGCCGTCGAAGTCGCCGGCATCGGCGAGCGCATCACCGAGAAAATCGTTGCTGAGCGGAACACCCACGATGCGGCGGATCTCTGATCCCGTCGCGCCGGAGACGACGTAGATCATTCCGCCTGCGTCAACCCCTGGAGCACCCAGGACGTAGTCATCGACTCCATCGCCGTCGAGGTCGGTGATACTCGCTGCGCGGGTGAGGACGTCGAAAGCGCCTTCACCATCGTGTGTACGAAAGACCTGCTGCGCCGGACACAGCCCGGCGACGCAGAGCAAAGCGAGGCAGTTCAAGCAGTGAATCGTCTTCAATCCAAGGGAGTCACCCTGCAAGCAGATCTCCACGTGCCTGTGCGTGAATGGGAAGAGTCTCCTCCAGCTCTCATGGCCATCTCTCCTGAAAGTGTACGTGGCTTCGCCCAGGCCATGGCGGCACCGGGGTCAACGCTGAGTGCATACTTGCCATCGTCCGAGGCGTAGGCCCGTGGTGGCTGTACGCCATGGCTGTCATTCGCAGCCGAACTCATGCCGACAACGCGGCCAGACAGAAGATCGGGCCAACCTGGAACGAACCCAACCTCGAGGGCATCAGTGCTTTGGATGCAGGAAGTCGATTCCCATGTGGACAGGCATGGGTCAGCCCGGCGAAGGGCTTCGGTTGTCTAGAAGCAATGGGCGGTCCATCGCTATCTCCTTCCGGCTGCCGTGTCGAGCTGGATCGAGGCGCTCGTGGTCTTCACGTACACCAGGAGGGCGTAGGCTTTCGCGAGCTCCACCGGGAAGAACTGGGCTTCCTGGGCGAGCGCGCCGATCGAGCGGAACGGTCGGCTCTCGTGGGCCCAGCGCGATCCGGGAGCGCCGGGCTCGGCGAGTCGAAGATCCAGCAGGAGGCGGGGTTGTCCAACCTGCGCGAGCAGGCTCTCGACGCTGTCCGCAGGAGGCGGGGCGAGCGGGTGGTCGGTGAGGCTCTGATCGCCTTGGGCCGTGTAGCGGCCTTCCGATGTGGCAAAGGCGAGGGGGAGGTAATCGTCGCCGAACTGCTTGGAAAGATACGCGCCCATCGCCCCCGGCGCGCGGCACACGTGTCCGTTGTGCGCCCACAGCACGATCCGCGCGCCCGGATTCTGCTCGAGGATCCAGGCCACATTCTCGGCCATGGACCGGTCGCGCGCGCTCTGGGGATCTCTGGCGCGGCTGCGCAAGCACTGCTCGACGATGCGAGCATTGTGGATCGCCCACTCGACAGCCTTCGCATCCGCCTTCGACAGGAAGAGCTGCCGATCGGATTCCAGACCTTCGCGGACTTCTCGCGCGACCTCGGCGGCGTCGCCGGGGTCCATCACCGATGCATCGCGCGCCAGGCTCTCGATGCACAAGCTCCGTGATCCCTCGTGCTCGACCGCGTCGGTGAGTCCGACCCGATAGCCGGGTGCGCGAGCCACGAAGTCGCCCATGCGCTCCTCGAAGCCGAGGTCGAGGTGCTCGGGATCGAGGTAAGGCTGACCATCCACCTCGATCGAGATCGAATCGAACCAGGCCTTGCCGTGTCCGGTCATCAAGAAGCCGAAGTTGATGTTGACGGTGTCTGCCGGGACGTCGAACTCGAGCGCGTATTCTGCCCAGTCACTCGTACCGCGCGGAGCACGCTCCTCCATGCTCTCGAGGCCAGTCATCTGGCCATCCGGACTATCGTTGCGCCACCAGAGTGCTGCAACGCCACCCTGGAGGTCCTCGGTCCGGATCCACCCCTTGAAGCGCAGGTGCTTTCCGCGTGCCGCTTCGACGGGAAAGGTCCCCGTCGCGACTCCGAAGTCCCCGGCTGGCTGCGCGTTCTTGATGTCCGAGTACACGAAGCGCACGTCCTCGGCCCGTTCCGGTTCGATGCTCCCCAGGAAGTCCGTGACCACCTGCATGGCGACATCGGGAGTCTGCATGTCGAAGCCCGTGAAATGGACCGTGCCCTTCCCCGAGGCATGGAAGGCGCGCATCCACTCGACCATGGCGAGGACTTCCTCGGTGTTCCATGTCCAGAAGTACATCCCACCGATCAGCTTCTTCGGATCGCCTGGACCGCCGAGGACGTAGTCATCGAGCTCGTAGGCCTCCGGCGTGCTCGCCTCGATCGAGAAGATCGTGAAGCCCATCTCGCTGGCGAGGAACTCGAGCAGGCGGTGCTTCATCTGGAAGAACTCGCGCGTACCGTGCGTCCCCTCGCCGAGCGCCACGATGCGCGCGTCGCCGATGATCGCCTTCAGCGGCTCGAGATCCTCGAAGCCGTGACCGGCCTCGGTCGTTGCGAGGGGGATCGCGTGGTTGCGTAGCCAAGCGATGGGTTCATCCTGGCAGAGAGCCGAGGCCGCAGGGGTCGGCTTCGCCCGAGAGACGGGCGCGGAATGTAGCTCTGCGACCGACAGTACCTGCGCAGCGAGCGTCAGGAGCGCCGATCCGACCCTGACCCTGGTCCATCCGCGTGCACCACTCATCCTGCCCCCTTCGCCGACGACTCGGCGCGATGTGTTTCAGCGCAATCGTGGTGAGCCAGCATAGCGCGCGAAACCGAACGGGACCTGTACCGATCTTCGCAAGGAGCAGCGGACTCGACCTGAATTGCATGCTTCGTGCGGTTGCTCGACCCAGCTTTTCCCTTGGCACCCCTTTCGGGAACCCGGCAAGCTGTCCGGAGCCGGAGCCTCGAGGACACTCGCCGGTATGCCATGAACAAGAGTCTCACAGAGATCGTCCCCGTGCTGCAGGTGGCGATCGGCCCGGTCATCCTGATCTCGGGCGTCGGGCTGCTGCTCTTGAGTCTGACCAATCGTTTCGCGCGGATTCTGGATCGGGCGCGATCCCTGGCAAAGGAGATCAGGAATCATCCATCGGTGAACGAGCCCGGGGATCGCGGGCTCGTGCGCGTATTGTACCGGCGAGCCTTGTGGCTCCAGGCCGCGATCGCGCTGGCCTCCATGAGCGTGCTGTTCGCCGCGGTGCTGATCATCCTCTTGTTCGTTCAGGTCTTGATGGGCGGGAGCTCGGCGCTGCTGGTGGTCTTCGCGTTCGTTCTTTGCCTCATCAGCCTGATCGGCTCCGTGGCGGCCTTTCTCTGGGACGTTCATCTCTCGATGGTGACGCTGAAGATGGAGCTCGACCCGGCGCTGCGCGTCTAGCGGACGCTACGAGGCCAGACCTGCGCGAGGGAGCGGATCGCGGATCCGTTCCAGCCGCCGCCAGGCGAGGACCAGCCCGGTCGGCGCCGCGATGGCTGCTGCGGCAGTGGAGATCCAGTGCAGGCTCGCCGCGAGGTGAATGGAGGCGGTCAGCGCCGCGAGGCATACCGCGGTGAAGACCGGAGGGACGTTGCGCATCGACATCTCTCCGGGGCTGGGCCGGTGGGAAAAGGGCATGCGCAGGTACATCGCGGGCACGACGGAGATCCCGATCGCGAGCGAGGCGACCGCTGCAATGGCGATGTGCACGGCCATCCCTCCGCCCACGACGAGCGAGAGGATCAGCGCTGCAGCGGCGTGGAGAGGCGCGACGATGCGCAGGATCACGCCGCGCAGCGCTCCCCGCAGCACGTCCACGCGGCGCTCGATCGGGAGCGCATCGAGCCCGGCTGCCGCATCGGCGCTCTCCGTGAAGGCGAGGATCTCGGCGAGTGCGCACGGGAGGAGAGCGAGCAGGTGCACGGGCAGCGCTCCGACGACCGCGAGGAAGCCAAAATCACCCAGGCCTGCCGACACGCGGCTGCCGCCGAGCACGCCCGCGAGCAACGCGACGAGGGGCACGACCGAGCGCAGGAACACCTTGTCACGGAACACGAGCGACACGGCGAAGCCGTAGCCAGCGAGCTCTTCCCGCGTACGACACACGAGCCGGCCGAGGCGCGCGCGCGGCCACTTCGCTCGCGCGGGCAGCTCGCGTGCGACATCCGCGGAGAGTCCGCGCACGAAGCCGCTCGAGGCCAGGGCGAGCGCCGTGACGAGGAGCAAGCAGGGAGCGGCGAGCGCGACGAGCACGCGCATGGCGATCGCGACCCCCTCCCCGCCAGTGACGGCGTCGAACAGCGCACCGCTCGAGAAGGGCGGAATCCACGGCGCCCAGGAGCTCAGCGACTCGACGGCCGACTTGCCGAAGGATGTCGTGACGAGCGACGAAAGCACCTGGAGGCCGCCGAAGAAGCAGGCCGTAGCGCCGATCTGGGCCCAGAACGCGACGCGCTGGAAGCGGCCCGGGCCGAACACGATCAAGAGCAAGGTGAAGCCCGCCGCGACGAGCCCCACCGCGGTGGCGCAGCCGAGCACCACGGCGACGGGTACGACGGCGAGGACCGCCCACCATGGATACCCGATCCAGCCGAGCAGGATCGGCCAGAACATCGACGTCGAGGCGATGGCGCTGGTGTACGCGCCGAGGTGCGCGATGCGCACGGCGAAGAGCGTGCGATCCGAGACCGGTCGCGCGGCGATCGGCGCGACGTCGGTGCCGTCGACCAGTAGCGTTCCGAGGTGGATGAGCAGCACGACCATCGAGACCGCGAACGCGTGCAGGCTCACCAGGCCGATCCAGACCGAACCGGGGAGCTTGGCGAACTTTCCGAGGCCCGCGACTCCGACGCCGAGGCCGCTGAACCACGCGAAGGCGAGCAGCAGCAGGAAACCGAGCTGGAACTGGCCCTCGAGGCCGCCGAAGGAACCGCGCCGGTCGAGCAGGAATCGAACCGTCACGAGCGCGCGGAAGGCTCCGAGCTCGACACCCAGAGTAGCGAGCGGGCGCCGCGCGAGCTCCGCCGCGCGCAGGACGAGCGGCGCGAGCAGGAGACCCTGGGTGTCGAGGGTCCAGGGGTCGCGCGGCTTCACGTGAGCTCCGACAGGAGCGCCTGCACGCGCTCCTCTTCGTCGCCGGAGCTCGTGACTTCTGCGAAGATGTGCTCGAGCGTGCCGCCCGCGCGCGCACGTCGCACCTCCTCGACGCTTCCCTCGATGGCGACGCGCCCCGCCTCGAGGATCACGACGCGGTCGCAGACCTCCTGGACGACCCCCATGACGTGCGAGGAATAGAAGAGCGTGCGCCCGCCGTCGGCGAGCCGGCGCATCAGGCGCTTCACCAGGAGCTGCGCGTTGACGTCGAGACCCGAGAGCGGCTCGTCGAGAAAGAGCAGCTTTGGGGCGTGCAGCAAGGCCGCGCACAGCAGCACTTTCTGGCGCATGCCCTTGGACAGTGTTCCGACGCGCGCGCCCGCCTCGCGTGCGAGCTCGAGCGCTTCGAGGAATACCTTGCCGCGCCGCCGAACGAGCGAGTCGTCGAGCCCGTGGATGCGCCCGAAGAAGAGCAAGGTCTCCGCGACGGTGAGCTCGTGGTAGAGCAGCGCGTTCTCGGGTACGTAACCGACCCGCCGCTTGATCTCGAGCGCATCCTTCGATGGATCGAAGCCCAACACGCGAACCTCGCCCGCGCTCGGCGAGACGAGGCCGAGCATCACCTTGATGGTCGTCGACTTGCCCGCTCCGTTCGCGCCGAGATAACCGAGGATCGTGCCACGCGGCACCTCGAGGTCGATCCCCTGGAGCACGGGCTTCGAGGCGACGTAGGCCTGATGCAGCCCGCGCAGCAGAACGGCCGGCTCGGTCATGGGCAGGAGCGTACGGTATCGCGACGACCGGAAACGAGCGGCCGCCGGACCTCGATGGTCCGCCCCTCCGGAGCGCGAGCACGACCGTGCACTGCCTCGGCCACGATCGCTCCGCCGCTAGGAACCGGCCTCGAGCCGGAGCACGACGTGCGCGTCCGCGCCCACGTCGATCCTCTGGACGTGCGCGGGGGTCGTGGCAGCGTGCTCGATCCAGCGGATCTCGATCGTTCCCGGAGGAACGACGAAGGGCTCGGTCGCCTTTCCCGGCAAGGAAGCTCTCCCGAACTCAGTGCCGTCGACGAAAAGCCGGCAGTGCACGTGCTCGGCCGGGCCGTCGTAGCGCAGATCGAGCCTCGAGCCTGGTGAGATCTCGATACGCAGACCCTCCACGAGCTCGCCTCCCGTGACGAGGATCGCGCGACAGATACCGATCTTCCCATCGCTCGTTCGCGCGGTGACGGCGTAGCTCTGGGGGAGGAGACCGCCGAAGCGAAAGGTTCCGTCGGCCGAAGACGTTCCCATCCAGCTTCGAGGATCTGCGCTAGTCAGGTTCACTTCGCACTCGCAGCCCTCACCCGTGCTGCGATCGACGACGACGCCAGCGATCCGTCCGCCTTCGCGAAGCTCTAGCAGGATTCCGGTCTGTCCGGCTTGGACTTCCAGTGCTTCGGAGTGCGCGTGCAGGCCGTTGAGATCACCTGCTTCGATCGTCCAGGTTCCCGCGGGCAGAGGTCCGAGCGAGAAGCTGCCGTCGGTTCTCGTTGCGCTCGACTGGGACGCATTGCCGCCGGGAAGGAACGCGTGGACGGCGCACTGCGCCGCGCTCACGCCGCTGGGATCGAGCACCGTGCCGCGCAAGAAGAGCCCACGCGCAACGCGCACGACGATCTCGATGTCCGTCGCCTCGTTCGTCACCTCCACGACCGTTGCGAGGGGGGGAATGTCGTCGGCTTGCCAGGGATCGAGCGCTGCCGGTCCGATCCACCACGTGCCCGCCGGGACGGCCTCGAATCGAAAGCGACCCGCGGCGTCGGTCCGCTCTTGCTGGGCGGGCGTCGCGGTGCACTCGAACATTCCCGGCCTGGGTCCCTCGGGGGCCACGAGCCACATCGCTCGGTCAGGGATCGGCGCGCCTTTCTCGTCCAGCAGGGCGCCGGCGAGATTCGCGCCGGAGCCGAGGACGATCTCGATCGAACGCCGCTCGCCGGGCTCGAACACCAGGGGTTCGGGCTCCTCGCGCTTAGGCCAGCCGCTCGCCGAGGTCGAGAGCCGCAAGGGTAGTCTCGGAACGAGAGCGGCGAGCGTCGTCCGGCCGTCCGCGTCGGTCTCTCCGCTGCGCGTCGCATCGAAGGGGTAGAGGGACTCGAGCGGCGCCGAGCTTGACCGCTCCAGGTGACTGGAGTCCGCACCGAGCTCGACCCGAGCACCACCGATCGGCACGCCCATGCGGTCGCGCACGACCGCTTCCAAGCTCGCGGAGCGATCGAGGCGGACGATCTGTGGCCGGGTAGCGTCGCTGTGGCCGTCCGTGACGGAGAACACCGCGCGAGCGTGGCCTTCCGCGTGCGCCACGGCGGAGACCTGCTCCAACGAGCCGGCAGAGAGCTCGAAGCGCCCTGCCGAGTCCGTCGAGACGAGCGGTTCCAGCGGCTGCACCGGCCATTGACGCACGATGCGCACGAACCCCGCGAGCGGCAAGCCGGTATCGGTATCGACGAGCTGGCCGAACAGACGGAGGTCTTCGACGTTCGACCCGAGCTCGACCACGAGCTCGATCGATTCGCCAGCGTCGAGCCGCCCGAGCTCACGCTCCGTGGAGCGCGACGAGCGTTCGTCGCGCAGCCACACCCGCAAGCCCCGCCGCGGCTCGACCTCGAGCTCCACGCGTCCGTCTGCCCCCGTCACCGGGGCTTCGCCGACCTGCCCGTGCGGGCCATTGACGTGCCTTGCCCCTCGACCGTCTTTTGCGAAGGCTGCCACGCGGACCCCGGATCGAGGCGTGTCATCCACCTCGTCGCGCACGAGAACCCGAAGGTGGGCGACCTTCGCGCCGGTCTCCTCGGCTTGTGCCGCTGAATCGCTCAGTGGAGAGGAGGAAGCAGCTTCTCGCGAGGACTCCGACAGGTCCACGCGCTCGAGGAAAGCGTCGATCGGATTCTCGCTCGACGGCCCGGTCCGTGCATCGTTGACCGCTCGTTCCTCGGCGAGCGGGGGGGTGGCGGCAACGCTCTCACGGCCGGGCCAACCCAGCCATGCAAGGCAGCCCGCTGCGATCAAGACCGCCAGCACGAGCAGCAGAGAGCGAGCTTGGCTCTTCATCCTCTTCGACGATTCCCCGCGACCCGCAGTGGAATGAGTTCCAGAGTACCCGAGCTCGAGGATCCGCACGATTCTTGGGCGAAACCCTCGAGCGAACCGCCCGCGCCGCCTTTCCAGGCCGACGTGCGCAGAGTCTGCGTGCGAATCAGGGAGCAAGTCGACCGCGTCCATTCACCCTCTACGCGCGCAACCGGATACACTTGCTCAGGCGAGCCTTCCGCGCATCGACATCCATGATCCGAGCTCACATTCGCGCACTCGTTTGGCTCGCTTCGGGCCTGGCCGGCTGCGCTTCCTCTGCGGCCTTGCCAACCAAGACTGCGAGCTTCGCAGGCGCGGACAAGTCGGTCCTGGTCCTGCCCAGGCCTCCTCCGGCTCAGCTCCTCGTCCCGTGCTCGGATCACTGCCCCGCTCGAGGCTACTGGCTACCGGGCGCGGACAAGTCCGTGCTGATCTTGCCCAGGTCGCCGCGCTGATACCGCCGGTGACGACCGCCTCCGGTCAGTGGCTCCAGCCCAGGCCGAGAGCCAGGCGGAGATTCTCGGGCTCGAGCCCGGCTGCCTCCACCGAATCGGACAGGTCGTCGTCCACGATCGTCGAGCCGGCGCAGGTGAGCGTGATGCGCGTGTGTTTGCCCGACCAGTACGAGAGCGCCGCAGTCGCGACGAAATCCGCCAGCCCGCTCTCCTTGGTGAAGTAGTAGAACTCGCCCTGTTGCTCGCCGGTGTATCCGAGCAGCAGGGACGCGTCCAGGAAGAGCTTCGAACTGAGCGGCCAGGTGTGCGCGACCGAAGCGCTGGCGTACATCCCGTCCGCTTCCTCGATATCGTAGTACAGCGAAACGGCTGGCCGCAGCCACAAGTCGTTGCGCGCCAGCGCGCTGAATGCCTCCGAGGTGCTGCGGAAGACCGCGTTGGGAAAGTTGTAGCTCACGTAGCCGAGCGAGGCGCTCCACGGGCCAAGCTGCCGGGAGTAATTGAGCAACACGTCGAACTCGGTGAACTGACCACCGTTCCCTTCGGGGAAGAGCGCTCCGGTCTCGTTCGAGAGATCCATGTTTGCCCACAGAGTGCCGGAAAGCGTATCGCCCTCGCTCGTGGTGAGGGTCGTGGTGACGTCGGCCTGGTAGACGCCGCGCTCGTTCTGTGGAACGCCGCGCAGAACATAGTGCGTACCGATGGACTGGTTCACGACCAGTGCAGGAGGACCTTGCAGGCTCTTGCAGGCTGCCGTGAGTGGCAGGACGAGCCATGCAATGTGGACGGCCTTCATGCGCTGATTCCTGGATCGCGAAACTGCTGGCAAAGCGGAGCGCGCCATCCATCGAGGGTTCTCGACGCGCCTCATCTGGGTATCCAGGCCTTATCGGGCCAGCTCCGACAGGCCTGGACCTCGCATCGGGCAGGGATCGACTCTGCGTCGCGAGAGCCCCTGGGTGGGAAACAGGTGGGGGACTCTGGCTTGCGCTCAAGCCACGAGGGAACGGCGCCCGAAAGCGCAGGAGCAACGGCTACCCAGCCTTTCCGAGGCGAAAGATGGGGTAGGAACGCGCCCGGTGGCTCCTTCTCCGAAGCGGACAAAGCGATCCCGCCCATGCCGAATGCCGATCGAATCAAGGCCAGAGACCTGGCTCGGGAGAAACTGACCCACGCGTTCCCGATGCGCGCCCTCGTGATCGGGGCCGTGTCGACCTTCGCGCTCGTGATTGGATCGGTCTGGGCGCCGAGAGCTCCGCTCGAATCGGGGCTGCAGCCGCGTAGTTCGCACGATCCGCAGGGTTTTCCGGCGAAAGCCTGAAGCGAACCGCCCGGGACTGCCTTCCAGGGGGACGCGCGCAATGTCTGCGCGCGAATCACCCAAGGAACGCAATCATGTCACGGATTCACTGGATCGGGGCGGCGCTGGTGCTCGGCTCGGGCGCGGCCGCGGGGCAACACACGACGGACGACTGGGGCAAGCTGCCGCTGTGCTTCGAGCAGAATCTCGGTCAGGCCGATCCGGGGATCCGGTTCCAGGCGTGCGGTGGGGGCGGTACGACGTCGCTCTGCGCGGATGCGCTCGTGTTCGAGTCCCAGGGAGCGGCCGTGCGCCTGGAGCCGCTCGGCGGCAGTCTCGAACGCGCCCAGGGCGAAACGCTGCTCGAGACGCGAGTCCACTATCAGCGTGGCGACGATCCGACCCGCTGGGTCCTGGACGTGCCGTGCTTCGAGAGCGTCCGCGCGTGCGACGTGTGGCCGGGCATCGATCTCGTGCTGTACGGGAACGCGCGGCGGGCCGAGTACGACCTCATGCTCGCACCCGGCGCCGATCCGCGGCTCGCGCGCTTCGCCGTCACGAGCGAGCAGAGTCTGGCCCTCACCGCCTCGGGCGCGCTGGCAGCGGCCGACGGGACGTTCGCACAGTGCGCTCCGATCGCCTACCAGCTCGTCGGCGGCGCGCGACTCCTGGTGCCGGCACGCTTCGTCTTCCAGGACGGCACGCTCGGCTTCGAGCTCGGCGACTACGACCGCTCGCGCGAGCTCGTCATCGATCCGATGTGGCTCTACGCGAACCTGATCGGGGGCAGCGGACGAGACATGGCCTACGACATCGCGACGGATTCGCAGGGCACCTCGTGGGTGTGCGGCGAGATCTACTCGGCAGCTACCGGCGTCGACGCCTTCGTGGCGAAGATCAACACGATGGGGACCCAGCTCGTGTGGAAGACCGTCATCGCGGGATCGGGCAACGAGGCCGCCTATGCGATCGCGCTCGAGCCGACGACGGGGATCGTTTTCGTCACGGGCTACACGACGTCGAGCAGCTTGCCAGGTGTCAGCGCGGCCGTCGCCGACAACTCGCTGGGGGGCACGACGGACGCCTTCCTCACCAAGGTCGCTTCCATGGGCACGGTGGACCGCACGACCTATCTCGGCGGCCCGGGCGAAGAGGTCGGAAACGCGATCGCGCTGGAGACCTCGACGATGACTCCGTTCGTGACCGGCTACACCACCTCCTCCGCCATGGGATTCCCCACTACCGTGGGCGCGCTGGACCGGACCCACAACGGCGGGCGAGACGTGTTCGTGACCAAGTCGAACGGTCAGCTCAGCAGCTTCCCGACCTCGACCCTGATCGGCGGGCCGGGAGACGACAGCGGCAGCGAGATCCAGCTCGTCAACGGCACGCTGCCGGTCGTGTGCGGGACGACGAATTCCGCGGGCTTCCCGGGTGCGAACGGCATGATGAACAGCCTGGGAGGCAACGACGTGTTCGTGCTGCGGCTGAACTCGATGTTCGGCTCGATCTCGAACTCCAAGCGCGTCGGCGGGGCGGGTGACGATCGTGCCAACGGGATGGCAATCGACAGCCAGGGCACTCCGATCGTGATCGGCTACACCAACACGGGGAACCTGGCGACCGTCAACGCCTTCCAGCCCTCGATCGGCGGCGGCTGGGATGCGCTGCTCTTCGAGCTGGACGTGAGCATGCAGAACATCCTCTTCCTGACCTATTTCGGCGGCGCGGGCGGCGACACGGGCACCGACGTCGTGCTCGACTCGGCCGGGGGGCTCTTCTTCACGGGGAACACGGAGTCCACCTCTCCCTCCTTCCAGACGGTGAGTGCGCTCCAGGCGCAGAATGCCGGAGGCTTCGACGGCTGGCTCGCCCACATCAATACGGGCACCTCGAACGTCCTGCGCTTCTCGACCTTCTTCGGTACGTCCGGGCACGACGCGGGCTTCGGCCTGTGCCTCGACGGCGTCGGCTTGGTCTACATCGGAGGCTACGCCGGCGCGAACTGGTCGCCCACCACGACCGTGCAGGAGTTCGACCAGACGCATGGAGGGGGGATGTTCGACGCGCTGGCGGTCCGGGTCACCCTCAACTGAGCTGCCCCGGTCAGGCTCCCGCCTGCGGCGCCCGCGCGAGATCCTCGCGCGGGCGCCGCGCAAAAACGGCGGAATCGCACGCGAGCTGTCACACCCGGCGAGCCGGCGCCTTCTAGCCGTCATGACCCTCATGCAGCCCGCCGAACCGATCGTCGACGACGTCGAGGCCCTCCTCGCCGAATGCCTGGAGCAGGCCGAGGGGGAGCGCCTGCAGGCGCTGCGCCGCATGTACTCCTCGCATCCCTCGTGTGCCACGGCCTTGCGTGAGCGCTGGCGAGCGCTGGCGGAGATGGGCATCGTCGATCCCGAGCCGGTGGCGGACGGGGGGCTCTTCCCCGAGCGCCTGGGAGACTTCCGGCTCCTCTGCCGGCTGGGCGGAGGCGGCATGGGCGTGGTCTACCTCGCGCGTCAGGAGTCGCTCGGCCGCGAGGTCGCCCTGAAGTTGATCCGGCCCGAGCAGCTCTTCTTCCCCGGCGCGCGCAGCCGCTTCCAGCGCGAAGCAGAGGCCATCGCCCGCCTGTCGCACCCGGGGATCGTGCCGATCCACATGGTCGGAGAGGAGAACGGCATCCCCTTCTTCGCCATGGAGCGGATCGCCGGCTGCACGCTCGCCGAAGCGTTGCAGCGGTGCGCCGACCGTGCGCCCGAATCGTTGAGCGGCGCCGACCTTCACGCGTCGGTGTGCGAGCGCGCGGGCGTGGCCGTTCCGATCGCGGATGGTTCGCCCTACGCCCTCGGCTGGGTCGACGCGTGCATCGCGATCGCGCGTCAGATCGCCGACGCCCTGGAGCACGCTCACGCCCGCGGTTGCCTGCATCGCGACGTCAAGCCCTCGAACGTGATGCTGACCCCCGAGGGGCGCGCGCTACTGGTCGACTTCGGTCTGACGAGCCTCGCCGGAGCGAGCGACCGGACGCGCACGGGCACGCAGATCGGCACTCTTCACTACATGTCTCCCGAGCAGATCCACGCGCGGGGCGAGATCGGCGCGCGTGCGGACGTGTACGGCCTGGGCGTGACGCTCTACGAGATGCTCACGCTCCAGCTACCTTTCCAGGCCGAGGACGTTCTTCAGACGCAGCGTCTCATCTTCGCCGGCCGGCCCGATGCGATCCGCCCGCGCAACCGCAAGGTGTCCGCCGACGTCGAGACGGCCTGCATGGTAGCGCTCGACGTGGACGCCGGAAGACGCTACGAGAGCGCCGCTTCGTTCTCGCGCGACCTCTCCAATCTCCTGCAACGGCGGCCGATCCTCGCGCGCCCGCCGGGGCCTCTCCTGCGCGCCCGACGATGGGCGCAGCGCCGACCCGCCGCGGCGGTCGCGCTCGTCCTGGGAACGGTCCTCGTCACGGGCCTACCGACCGCGCTCTACGTCCAGGAGCGGCGCAACATCGGTACTGTCAAGGAGACCGCTCGTGCGAGCGCCGAGAAGCTCGACTTCGTGCTGAACGAGTTCTCGCGCACGAGCGCCTCGGGCCCCGACGAGCCAGTGACCCTGCTCGAGGTGCTGGATGCGACGACCAAGCGCGCCGACATCGTATTCGCCGATCGGCCCTGGCTCGCCGGGAGCCTGCGAGTCTCGCTCGGCAAGACGTACCTAGACCTGCACCAGAGCGCGAAAGCCGCGGAAGTCCTGGAGCCCGCGCTGCGCTACTTCGAGCAGCACGCTGAAGTTCCCTTCCAGCACCGCCACCCCATGGAAGCACGCACGTTCCTGGCGGACGCGTGGATCGACCTCGGCGAATACGCTCGCGCAGAGGTTCTGCTCGACCAGGCGATCGCCTACTACCGATCGAACGATCCAGGTCCGTACAACAAGCTCGCGTACTGCGAGAGCCTGCGGGCGTCGGTGTGGGCGAGGACCGGGCGACCGACCGAGGCGGAGGCGTACTGGCGCCGGATCCTCGCGGCGAGCGGGGAGGTCCGCGATTCCGACCTGGCCCGCACGCTCGCCGAGCTCGGCCAGATCGAGGTCCGACTGGGCCGCTACCCGGCCGCGCAGGAGCTCTACGAGAGCGCGCTGCGCATCTTCGACGAGTCGCCGGCCGTGAGCGAGGAGGAGCATCTCACGTTGATCCAGAACGTCGGATTGACGCTGAAGATGCAGGGCCGGCTGGTCGAGGCGCAGCCGTACTACGAGCGGGCCATGAGCCGCGCGGCGGAGCTCTGGCAGGGCTCGAGCGCGACGCAGGGCGGGATGCTGTCGAATTACGCCGGGCTCCTGGAGGCTCAGGGCCGGATCGACGAGGCGCTGGACGCCTACCGCGCCGCCGCGGACATGCTCGAGGACGTGCTCGGCGCCTCCGCCCGCCCGACCGTGATCGCGCGAGGGAACATGGCGGGCCTGCTGATGCGAGCGGGCGAGTGCTCGGAAGCTTTGGCGCTGTACGACGAGCTCTTGCCCCTGCAACGCCAGGTGCTCGGCGCGAGCGATCCGATCCCGGCTCATTCGCTGCACAATCTTTCGCGCTGCGCGCAGCAAAACGGCGATCTCGAGGCTGCCGCGCAGCTCTTGCGCGAAGCCCTCGACTGGCTCTCGCATTGTCCGGACGCCGACCAGCTCGCGGCGCGTTGGGGCGCCGAGCTAGGCCAGCTCGAGCGCGGGAGCGTCGTCCGCTAGCCCGGATTCACGCCCAGGGAAGCCAGCCTGGCGAGCGCTCGTGAGAGCAGCACACGTGAATTGGCCTCGCTGATTCCCAGCGTTCCCGCGATCTCCTTGTGCGAGAGCCCGTCGACGTACGCGCACTGGATGACCTGGCGGTAGTTCTCCGGGAGCTTTGCCAGCGCCTGGCGCAGGCGCTCGATCTCCTCCTGCATCGCCACCGCCTGACTTGGCGTCCCCTGCGACGAGAGTTCCTCGAAGCGGTCTGACGCGCTCGAGTCGCTGTCTGCAGGTCGGGAGATCGCGACCTCGCGCCCCGCGTCGCGCGCGGCCGCCAGATAGAAGCGATGCCGTGCACGGATCTTGAACGTCGCTGCGTTGTAGAGCCACTGCTTGAACTCCGCCTCGCCCCGATATTCGAGGCGCTCGCTCCCCAGACGCTCCAGCACCTCGCGGCATACCGACTGCGCCAGATCCGAGCTCGACTCCTTGGCCGCCACGAGCGCCCCGGCATTGCGCTCGAGATGGCGCCGCAGATCAGGGAGGAAGCGCGCGAGCAGCTCCTCGATCGCATGGGCGTCGCCACGCGATGCGTCCGTCACCAGCTCGCGCGTGTCGCGTCCCATGGCGACCAGGGTAGCGCGCTCGCCCCTCTGGTTCGGAGTACCGCCTTCAGGCGGTCTTTTCTTCCAGAGTGGGTCCCGCTTGATGGCGGGACGACGAACCGGACCGCCTGAAGGCGGTACTCCGAACCGGAGGCGCTCTGGATGTGTGCCTTGTCGGCCCCAGCGCGTGCACCTCCGGTCGTCCAAGCGCTTTCCGATTCAGTCCGAGGGCCCCGAACGCCGAGGTTGCGCCCGTTCTCGATTCCTTGCGAGTTCAGAAATGCCTCTCCACCCCACCCAGTTCAGTTCTCGTGCGATCGCACTCTGGATCGCTTCGCTCGCCGCGGTCTTCCTTGCCGGCGTCGTCTGGCGCAAGGACTCGCCGGCGAGCAACCCGCCCTTCGAGATGGGGCCTGAGCCCGCCCGCGTGGAGCGGGCTTCGACGGAGCGCGAGAGAGCGGATTCCTCGGCGACTTCTCCACTCCTCGCGAGCTCGCCCATCCCTCCCATCCCCACGCACCTCGACCTTGATCCGAAAAGGGTGGCGCTCGGGCGGCGCCTGTTCCACGACCCCGGCCTTTCGAGCGATGGAACGATCTCCTGCTCGAGCTGTCACGATATCGGCTCAGGTGGGGACGACGGTCGGTCCGTGTCGATCGGAGTCGGAGGCAAGCGTGGCACGCTCAATGCCCCGACCGTGCTCAATTGCGCCTTCAACTTTCGACAATTCTGGGATGGTCGTGCTCGGACACTCGAGGACCAGGTCGACGGGCCGCTTCAGCACCCCAGCGAGATGGGGATGCGGTGGGACCTGCTGATCAAGCAGCTGGTCAGCGATCCGAGCTACGCCGCTCCTTTCCGCGAAGCGTACGGCGGCTCGCCGACACAGGACACGGTCAAGGACGCGATCGCCACCTTCGAGCGCTCCCTGATCACTCCCGGCGCGCCATTCGACCGCTACATCCTCGGAGACGAACAGGCTCTCTCCAAAGAGGCCCACGCCGGTTACGAGCTCTTCGTCACGCTGGGTTGCATCACCTGCCACCAAGGCATCAACACCGGGGGCAACATGTTCCAGCCTCTGGGCAAGATGAGCGACTTCTTCGCCCAGCGAGGCGAGGAGCCCACGGAGGCGGATCAAGGTCGATTCAACGTCACAGGTGAAGAGCGGGACCGTTTCACCTTCAAGGTGCCAACCTTGCGCAACGTGGAACTGACGGCTCCGTATTTTCACGACGGTTCGGTCGCAACGCTCGAGGAGGCCGTGCAGACGATGGCTCGATACCAGCTCGGTGAGGACCTGACTCCGAACGAGGTGGTCCTGCTCGTCGCCTTTCTCCGCTCGTTGACGGGCAAGCTGCCCCCGAACGAATAGAGCAGAGGCCGTGAGCAAGCGACTGCTGACGATTGCCGGCGCGACGATCCTCGTCCTGGCATCGACCGTGCCATTCGTGCTCCGCATCGACGACCCATTCGAGGGCACGGAGCTGCGGACGGTGCTCCTCGAGTTGAGGGGCCTGGACGCCGCGCTCACTTCGGACGTGCTCGAGCTGAGACTGGGCATCCAGAGGAACTACGATCTCCTGACCTCCCGCCGGCGTGAAATCGAGGATCGCTCCAAAGAATTCCTCGCGCGCAGCTCGGACCTCGATGACCCGGCCAGGTCACGGCTCCACGAGGCCTTCTCGCGCTTCCAGTTGCAACTTCAGGACCGTGCTCGCGTGCTCGAGGTCTTTCCGGTCGACAACGCCACGCTCAATAATTCCCTGCGGCTGCTGACGGCGACGTACGAACGCGCCCGTGCTCATCTCGAGTCCCAAGGACGAGGGGCGAGCGAGGTTGCCTCCCGGCTGGAATGGATCGAGAGGCAGACCCTCCAGTACTTTGCCAACCCGAGCGATGCATTGCGTGAGTCCATCCAGCGCGAGCTGAAGGAGACTTCCGCGTTGCTCGGGGACACGCCGGGGACGGCAAGCTCGATGCTGGGACACGCGCGAATCGTGGTGGACCAGAAGAGCCTGGTCGACGACCAGTTGCGCCTGCTGGTCGAGACCTCGGGTGAGCCGGCCCTGATCGAGACCTGCTCGGTCTTCGAGATGGAGGCGCACGCGGCCGCGAAGAGCACCGAGCGTCACCGGGCGATCCTATCGGCCATTTGCCTGCTCGCGGTGGTGCTGACGTGCTCCATCGGCGCCTGGTCGGCCCTGCGTCAGAACTCCGCCCTGGAGCGGGAGATCCGCGAGCGTGTCCGAATCGATCAGGAAGCTCGCAAGCTCGAAGCCGAGCTGCGCCAAGCGCAGAAGCTCGAATCCCTCGGCCAGCTCGCTGCCGGCGTCGCCCACGAGATCAACACGCCCGTACAGTTCGTGAGCGACAGCGTCCACTTCGTCCGCGATGCAGTCACCGACCTGGCCGCGCTCCTGACGCAGTACAAGGACCTCAAACGCGCCGTGGAGGCTGGCACGGCCACGGTCAAAGCCGCCGTGGCCCTGGCCGCGGCAGAGGAGGACGCCGACCTGGAGTACCTCCTCGAAAACGTTCCCAAGGCGCTCGAGCGCTCCCTCGAAGGGATCGACCGCGTTGCGACCATCGTGCGGTCTCTGAAGGAGTTCGCCCATCCCGAGCAGAAGGAGATGGCGCCCGTCGATCTCAATCAGGCCATCCGCAGCACGCTCACGATCGCACGCAACGAGTACAAGTACGTAGCGGATGTCGAGACCGACTTCGGCGAGCTTCCACCGGTGGTCTGCAATGGCGGAAACGTCAACCAAGTCGTCCTGAACATTCTCGTCAACGCCGCGCACGCGATCACCGAGATCGTGAATGCCACCGGAGTCCGAGGACGCATCGTCGTCAAGACCAGATCCGAGCAGGATACGGTGGTGATCTGGATCTCCGACACAGGTGGCGGCATCCCCGACAGTGTCCGCGACCGCATCTTCGACCCCTTCTTCACGACGAAGGAAGTCGGCAAGGGCACGGGGCAAGGCCTCGCAATCGCTCGCTCGGTCGTGGTGGACAAGCACGGTGGGAGCTTGACCTTCGAGACGCAGGTGGGCGAAGGAACCACATTCTGCATCCGGCTGCCTCTCGCGGGCAGCTCCTCGCTCAGTGCGGCGGCATGAGCTACTCCTCCGGTAGCCGCGCTAGGCGCGCAAGGCGCGCCAGCGCCCTCGAGAGTAGGAGTACCGCCTGGTTCTGAGCCGCCTAGAGAGAAACCACACCCCTAACTCCGAGTTCGGAGTACCGCCTTTAGGCGGTCCGGTTTGTCGTCCCGCCTTCAGGCGGGACTGGCTCTGCAGGAGAAGACCGCCTGAAAGCGGTACTCCAAACCGGACCGAACCAGATCGAACGCGATCACGCGAGGTCTCGACGGGTCGCGAAGGAAGTGAGAGGCTGACTGCCGATGAAGTGGGTGGGTCGGACACGCCTATGCGCGCTTCTCGCGGCGGCAACCGCGACGCTCGGCGCGTGGCGCCAGTCCCCAGCTCCATTCACCGCGCGCGTCGAGTACCGCATGGAGTGCATTCTCGACGGTTCTCCTGACCGGCTCGTCGTCGACGTCGACGTGAGCGGGCTCGATCCCGCGCAACGCGATCTCGCGTTCGAGATGCCGCTGTGGGGGGAGTGGATCGGGCTCGACGAGTACTACGTGACTCGGGTCCGCGGTGAGCCGAGCGCGCATCATGACCTCGAGAACCGCTTCTACTGGCGGCCGGAGCTTCCCGACGAATGGGACGGGCGGCTGGTACTGCACTACGAGATCCCGATCGTCGCCCTCGGGAGTGCCGCGCAGCAGGAGCATGGGCTCCTGCCCTGGCGGACGGCGACTTACGTGCAGGCGTACAGCGCGAACACGCTCATGCGGTTGCTCGTCGGCGAGGAGCGAGGGGACGCCGACCGCCATGTCGAGCTCGTGGCTCCGAAGGGCTTCACGGTGGCGACGGGCTGGGGCGGCGCGACGAGCGAGCGGCAGGTGCTCACACTTCCCGAGGCAGCGGACAACACGATCCTGATCTTCGGCGAGCCGGTGGCGACGAGGGAGAGCGAGGGCGGCGGTGGTCGGATCCAGGTCGTGCAGTTCGGCCGCCACGCCGATCGCACTGCGGCCGTACTGGATCTCGCGCAGGCGGCGCGGGAGGCCTTCGCGGCCACGACGGGTACCTCGGCGCCCGCCCATGAGCACATCTACATCACGGAGCCCGGATTCGGCGGCACGCACACCGACGGCGCCGTGGTCATGGGGCACCCGGACGTCGAAGCGAATGGGCGCCCCGGCGCCGGTACGGCACATTTCATTGCGCACGAGTTGTTCCACGCCTGGCTGCCCGGCGTCCTGAAGCAAGGTGAGGGAGGGCTCGAATGGTTCTTCGAGGGATTCACTGACTACATGGCGCTCTGGCACCTCGCGAGTCTCGGGCGCATCCAGCCGCAGGAGTTCGCCGACCGGATTCGCCTCCTCGACCTGCTCCTCCGCGCGAGTCCGGCTTGCGGCCGCGTCGCCTTCGCCGATCGCAGCGTGAACTGGCGCGAGAGTGATGCCGAGACGGTCGCGTACAAGGGCGGCGCGCTGCTCGCCTTCCACCTGGACGCGGCCTTGCGCGAGAAGGGCGGGCCTGGCCTGCCGCTGCTCTTTCGCGATCTATGTCGTGAGAGCGGCTCGACGTACACGCTCGACTTGCTCCATCGATGGATCGAGGCTCAGGGCCTCGAGGAGTTCTGGCAGGCGCACATCGAAGGGACGGCGGTGGCGGACGCCGAGGCGACACTCGTTCGTCTGGGGTGCCAGGAGCGGCAGGAAGGTGAGAGTCGGATCATCGAGGTCCTGGATGGAGCGCTCGACGGGTTCCTGCGCTTCGATCCGGCTCCGCGCTGAGGATCGCCGCTGGTTCGGAGTACCGCCTTCAGGCGGTCTTCTCGTTCGGGATCATTCCTGGACGGGGGAGAGTGAAGATGAAAAAAACGAAGACCGCCTGAAGGCGGTACTCCGAACCAGATCTTGACTGGCCGTCGCAAGCCGGCATCCCTACACTCTTCGCTCCCCGTGTCACCGGGTCACGGGGGCGGCGCATGCGCTCCAGGTTGGAGCGTAGGGCCGATGGAGCCCGGGCGAGATGAGTGATGGCCAAGACGAAAGAGGCTCCTCAAGTGGAGGAGCCGTTCCCGCTCGCCACCCTGCGACACTCCGTGTCTCACCTGATGGCCTCCGCGGTGGGGCATCTGTATCCCGGAGTGCAGTACGGTTTCGGTCCGGCGATCGAGCACGGGTTCTACTATGACTTCGACCTTCCCGCGCCGCTGACCGAGCAGGACCTCGAGCGCATCGAGCAAGAGATGCGCCGGATCGCCAAGAGCGCGCCGCGGATCGTGGGCGAGGAGCTGACGCGCGAGGCAGCGCGCGAGCGCCTCGACACGCTCGGGCAGAGCTACAAGGTCGAGGCGCTCGACCTGATCCCGGCCGACGAGAAGATCACGTTCTATGGACACGGTGACTGGTGCGACCTGTGCGAGGGTCCGCACATCGACAGCTACGCGCGGCCGTTCCAGTTCAAGCTCCTGAACGTCGCGGGCGCGTACTGGCGAGGCGACGAGAAGCGGCCGATGATGCAGCGCATCTACGGCACGGCTTTCTGGAGCCAGGCGGCGCTCGACGCGCACCTCGCCTGGCTCGAGGAGGTCAAGAAGCGCGACCATCGCAAGCTCGGTGCGGAGCTCGACCTGTACAGCACGCACCGTGAAGCGGGCGCGGGCTTCGTGTTCTGGCACCCCAACCTCGGGATCGTGCGGCGCGAGATCGAGGACTTCTGGTGGAAGGAGCACTTGCGGCGCGGCTACAAGCCGGTCTACACGCCGCACGTCTCGCGCGAAGAGCTCTTCGGCATCTCGGGGCACCTCGAGAACTATGCCGACATGATGTACGCCCCGATGGCGATCGACGAGCTGCCCTACCGGGTGAAGCCGATGAACTGCCCGGGTCACATCCTGATGTACAAGGACCGCGGGCGCAGCTACCGCGAGCTCCCGCTGCGCTGGGCGGAACTCGGCACAGTCTACCGCTACGAGCGCTCGGGCGTCTTGCACGGCATGCTGCGCGTGCGTGGCTTCACGCAGGACGACAGCCACATCTTCTGCACGCCCGAGCAGCTCCCCGACGAGATCGCGGGCGTGCTCGAGCTCGTCGATTTCATCCTCAAGACCTTCGGCTACGACTACACGGCCTACCTCGCGACACGGCCCAAGGAGAAGTCCATCGGCACGCCCGAGATCTGGGAGCGGGCGACCGCGGCCCTGAGCTCGGCCGCAGCCAAGGTCGGCATGCAGGTCGAGCTCGACGACGGCGGCGGAGCGTTCTACGGGCCCGAAGATCGACTTCAAGGTCCGTGATGCACTCGGGCGCGAGTGGCAGAACTCGACCATGCAGTGCGACTTCAACCTGCCCGAGCGCTTCGACCTCTCCTACACCGACCGCGACGGCAACGCAGAAGCGGCCGATCATGGTGCACCGCGCGATCCTGGGCAGCTTCGAGCGCTTCGTCGGCGGCCTGATCGAGCACTACGGCGGGCGCTTTCCGTTCTGGTGCGCGCCCACCCAGGTTGCCCTCATCCCGATCCGCGAGGAGCATGCGGAGTACTGCCGCTCGCTCGAGGAGAAGCTCCAGACCGAGCTCTTCCGCGTCTCGAGCATGATCGACCCGGGCCACATGAACAACAAGATCAAGCAGGCCCAGCACGACCAGATCCCGTTCATGCTCATCGCGGGGGACCGCGAGCGCGATCAGGGCACCGTCGCCGTGCGCCGTCGCGGGACGCGCGAGCAAGAGGTCATGCGCTTCGAGGATTTCCTGGAGCTCATCCGCGGGCTGCGCGAGCGCCGCGCGCTCGACCTCGAGCCTGCTGCTACGTCCGAGCAGCCCGTGGCGAAACTCCCGTAGCCGCAGGGGGGAGTCTCACCACGGGCGGAGCCGCCCCAGCCGGGCTTCGGCTGGTAACGATGGCCCGCTCGGAAATCGAGGGGCGCGCCAGTGTCTACTCGCGTGCGAGCTCCAGCACGAGCTCGCAGCGCTTGCCGCCATTGGCATCGGGTGTGGGCTCGACCACGGGCCAGCCGTCGCGTAGCGCTTGCTCGCGCCGGCCGGGGGTCAAGAGGGGATCGTCGGTGAACACGAACTCGCTGGTGCTCGCACGGAAGCCCGGCGCCTCGATCACGTAGTGCACGTGCCGCGTCACCTGGGTCTCTGGATAGCTCGCGGGCACGATCGTGCGGACCTCGAAGCGGCCTTCGGGGTCGCTCACCAGGTAGCCGAAGAGGCGCGCATTGGTGTTTCCGCCGTCATCGGCGTACAGGCCGCGATCGTCGGTGTGGAAGAGGTACACGCGGGCACCGGCGATCGGTTCGCCGTGCTCGTCGTCGATGACGCGCCCGGAGACCAGGAGGCGCGTGCCTGGCTCGTCTGGCGCGGCGATCGCGATCTCCGACTCACGCGCGTTCACGGCCCACAGCGCCGAGAGCCGCGCGCGGTGGCTCGCCGAGCTTCGCAGTGCCGCGAGCTCGGGAGCGATCATCGCGCGCGAGGGTCGCGCATAGCCCGCCTTGATGCTCTGCTCGAGGTGCGCGAGCGCGAGCTCGAGGTCTCCCTCGGCGCCGAAGGCGAGCGCTCGCTCCCACGCCGCCTCGGCCTCGCGCGGAGACTCCGTGCTGGCGGGCTTGGCAGCGGGCGCCGATTCTCCGCGCTCCACGGCGAAGCGCTCGGGCCGCCAGTCGTACTCCATGTAGCGCGCCGTCGCGACCGCCGTCTCGTTGCCGAGCATGCGCGACACCACGTGCAGCGCGCCGTCGATCCCGGCCGAGACTCCCGCGCAGGTCACGATCTTGCCGTTGTCGACGAAGCGGCGGTCACGGAGCACGCGCGTCTTCGGCGCGCTTTTTTCGAAGTCGTCGAGCGCGCCGTGCCAGGTCGTCGCCTCCAGGCCGTCGAGCAATCCCGTGCGCGCGAGCACGAAGGCGCCCGTGCACACGCTCATCAGGGTGTCGGTCTCCGGAGCGACGGCGGTGATCCAGGCGAGCAGCTTCTCGTCCGAGAGCGCTGCCCTCGTTCCGCCGCCGGGCAGGACGACGATGTCGGGGATCGGTGCGTCCGCGAGCGAGTAGCTCGGTACGACGCGCACGAAGCCCTGGCTCGTGATGGGCTCTGACGTGCTCGCGACCGTGTAGACCTCGAAGCTCTCACCCCCGGGTCCTCGGGCGGCGGCGAACACTTCCCCGGGGCCGCTGAAATCCAGGAGCTCGACTCCGTCCCAGAGCACGATCGCGACCTTTCGGACCAGTGCGCGCGGCACGAGCGGCATGCTGCAGACGTCGCAATTGCCAGGCGCATTCCACGTGCGCGCGTGGCAATCGCTGCCGCAGGGTGGGCAGACGTACTCGCCGGAATCCGCGCTGCCCGCACCAGCGCGCGTGATCCCTACGCCGATCGGCGCGAGCGTGCCAAGTAGAGCCAGGAGTGTGAACGTGGAGCGCGCGGCGCGGGCGCACCGGGCGCGAAGGGTGGATGCGTGCATGATCGTCTTTCCGCGGTAGGAAGGCTTCCGGACCGATGCAGCGCGGCTGGGACACCCGCATCGACTTGAACAGCATCCCTACCCGACGAAGGAAGCGCCCGATTGCTAACGGTAAATCCCGCGTTTCCCGGACCGGGCCACGCGAGAACGAGCGCCGGCCGCGCACTCCGGAGAGTGCGCGGCACGTGGTCGCTGCGTATCAGTACAGATCCAGTACGCCCGTGCGCTCGCCACACGTGAGCGTGGGAGTCTCGGCGAGGTAGTTGGCGTTCGAGGCGAGGGCGATGCGCCAGGACGCGACGGAGCGATCGGCGAGGAAGCCGAGCGCCTGCACGGCCTTGGTGCGCACCGGTTCAGCCGTGGAACCGGTCTCTCCGAGGAGCGTCGCGAGGGAATCGATCGAGCGCCGATCGGCCTGGAACCCGAGCGCCTGTGCGATCGCCGCGCGCGTCGGAGCGCTCACGCTCCCCAGGGACTCGACCAGTCGAGCCGCGGATTCCCGCGCGCCGAGCAGGCCGAGCGCGAGTCCAGCCTGGCTCTCGAGGAGTGGCTCGTTCGCCTCGTCGAGCAGGGCCGCCTCGAGCGGCTCGATCGCTTCGCGATCCCCGCACAGACCGATCGCGAGAGCGACGTATGCGCGCGCATCCTCGGCGCGGGTGCGCGCGAGTTTCTCGATCAGCAGGGGCGAGGCTCGAGCGTCCCCGCGCAGGCCGATCGCGAGCGCATAAGCGCCCAGGTCCTCGGCGGTCCGGGCCGTGCGCAGCGCGTTGCGCAGCGCAAGGTCCACCGCGGGCGAGAGCTCTTGCTCGTGCTCGCGCAGCTCGTGCTCGAGCACGCCCAGCGCCAGCCCGGCCCATGGACGAACGGCCTTCCTCGCGGTCGAGAGCTCGTGCAGGAGATCGCCGCGCACCGCCTCGGTTCCCGCGAAGGCCCGCTCGCCTTGACCGGGACGCGACCCGACCTGCGCGAGGGCGACCAGCGCGAAACGCTGCTCCATCGGGTCGCTCGAGTGCAAGGCGCGCGAGAGCGCCCAGCGGATCCATTCGTCCACGGGATCGAGATCGGCGTCGCCGACCAGGCCGAGGGCCAGTACCACGCTCTCCCGGACGGTCTGGCTCTCGCGCGACGTGCGCTCGAGCGAGTCGACCAGGAGCTCCGCCACCCCGAGCTCGAGCTCGGGCGGCATTCCGGCCGGCTGCGCCTCGATCAGGCGTGCCAGAGTCGTCGCCGTGTGCGCGCGAGCGGTCGAGGAGTACGCGCGCTCGGAGGTGAAATAGCGCATGAGGTACGTCACTTGCGCCTGGAGAGACGTCGAGGGTCCCTGGACCTCGCACGTGCCGCAGTAGCAAGCATTCACGCCCTCGACCACGGGCAGGGGGACGAGGCTCATCGCGGCCATCGCCGCGACGCGCACGTCCTCGGTCGGGAGGCCATCGTTCTCGAGCAGCCGGACCAGGATCTCGACGATCTGCTTGCGCGCGGCCGCATCCTCGCTGCGCTGACCGACCAGGCCCAGCCCATGAGCGGCGAATGCGCGCACACGGTAGTCGACTTCCGTGTGCAGCGGCTCGCCCTCGGCCGTGACGAGCGCCCGGCCCGCCGCCGTGTCGAGAGCGAGATCGCCGAGCGTCCCGATCATGGACTCGCCGCCGAGCAGGCCCAGTGCGAGGGCGCTGGTCTGGTGAATGATCGGCTGGCCGTGCGAGAGGAAGTACCGCAGCACGAATTCGAACTCGCGTGAGTTCTCCTCTCCGCCGATCTTGGCCATCGTGAGCATCAAGCTCTGCACGAACTCGTTCGTGCCGCCGCGCTTCACTGCTTGCAGGAGTCCGGGGACGATCACCGTCTGCACGATCTCGTGCGACGCCAGACCGTTCCCCATTTCGTCGGCGTGCGGACGCAGGGCGTCATCACCGGTCAGCGGAGCCGCCATGTGCCGAGCGGAGCGGCGCAGGTAACGATCCTTGTTGAACTCCCACCACAGTCGCCACGTCGAAAGGTCGGCGACCTCTTCGTACTGCAGGAGCGTGTACGGCGTGACCTTGGGTTGGTTCCCCCCGCGTGGCACGGAGGGGCCGGCTATGCCCCCCGAGGTCATGCCACCTCCGCCCCCCGAGCTGGGCCCTCCCGCTCCGCTCGAACCGGCGTCGCCCGGACCCTTGTAGCCGCCACCGGCGGCTCCCCGAGGGCTTCAGCAGGCTTGAGCCGCGGCCGATTGCTGGAAGGCAAGGCTGGCGATGAGTCCCAGTCCTGCCGAAAGGAAGAGCTTCTTCATGGCGCTCGTCTTTCTGCCGGGATGGCGAAGGAAGGCTGAACTGCCTCATTCGACCACGCCGCGGTCGAACTTGCACGCCGGGCGGACCTCGCCCTGGTGGAAGCCGTGCAGGCGCACGCGGGGACGGTCGTGCGGTCAAGTGCGTTCTCCCATGCGTCGATACAGAAACGGACGAATCTCATGGGACTACCCCACATTCTCCTGGTCGATGACAGCGAAGCGGTATTGGCCTACGAACGGGCCGCGCTGTCCAGCCACTACACGCTCACCAGCGCTGGCAACGGCCGCGAAGCATTGGAGAAGCTGCGCCAGACCCGGCCCGCCGCCATGCTCCTCGATCTCTCGATGCCCGAGATGGGCGGGATGGAGATGCTGCGAGCGGTCCGCGGGGACAGCGAGATCTCGGCGACACCCATCATGATCGTGTCGTCCGAGGTGCATCGAGACGACGAGTGTCGCCAGGCGGGAGCAGACGCTTTCATGGCGAAGCCCATGCGGGCGCCCGAGCTCCTGGTGGCGGTGGCGCGGCTGGTCGAGCTCGCCCGCGAGCGGGCGATGCGCGGAGGGATGTCCGCGCTCTTCGTCGAGGTGGGACCGCTGCGGTTCGGGCTTCCGCTCGAGCAGGTGTCCTGCGTCGTTGCCGAGGCGGCGACGATTCTCGTGCCGGGCGGCGCGGCCGGTCTGAACGAGCTCGTGGACTTCCACGGCGATCCTGTGCTGGTCCTCGATGCGGCCGCGCACTTTGGCGTGGCCTTCAGCCGCTCTGCCATCGATCGGGTTTTCGTGATCATCGAACGCGAAGGCCGTCGACTCGCGCTGCGCGTCGACACCGTGAGCGATCCCCGAGAGTTTCCCTCCGAGGCGCTCACCATCGCGGCCGAGCTCGGTGGATCGGGAATCGGCAGCACGGACCGCAACCTTCGGGCCATCGCCTCCGTCGACGCGGTACCGATCCCCATCCTCGACGCCGGCGCGTTGATGTCGGGAGAGGGGCCCGACGCCCTGTCGCACTGGATCGGCGACGAGGTGCGGGTGTGAAGAAGAAAGCGACGGGAGCGCCAGAGGCACTGGAAGCCGACTCCCTGGATGACTTCGTGGGCCGACTGGTCGTGCTCGCTGCGCGCTTGACGGGCGTGAGCGAGGGCTCGATCCACCCGGAGAACGTGAGACGGGCGGCGCGGCCGCTGCTCTCGCGCGGAGTGACGGCCGCCGAGATCCTGCGCCGCGCCGAGGCGGGAGAGGCGGAAGTCGTCGCTGTCCTGCGCCGCTCGGTCTCCATCGGAGAGACCTATTTCTTTCGCTATCCCAACCAGTTCCAGTTCCTGCGCTCGTCGATCGTTCCGGCGCTGCTTTCCGTGGACGCGGCCACGCTTCGCGTGTGGAGCGCGGGATGCGCCACCGGCGAGGAGGCCTACTCGCTGGCTGCACTGTTTCGCGAGCTCGGTGTGCCCGCCCAGCGCCAGATCGACGTACTCGGAACCGACCACCTCGACGAGCACGTGGCCATCGCGCAGCGAGGCGTCTATCGGCCGTGGTCGGTGCGCGACTCCGCGCCGATACTGAGCCCGCTGTTCGATTGGACAGCGGACGACGACGGCCCGGTTCGGATCCGAGACGACGTCCGCTCCCTCACGCGATTCCAGGTGCACAACCTGCTCACGCCGCCTCCCGGCTCGTTCGAGCTCATCTTCTGTCGCAACGTCCTCATTTATTACGAAGGGGAAGCCATCGGCACCATCCTCGGTCTGCTGGCCTCGGCCCTCGCTCCGGGGGGAGTGCTCGTGCTCGGCGTCGTCGATCCGCCCGGGTTGCCTCCCGGGCTGCGCTCGATCGGTCCGCCCGAGCTGCGCGCCTATCGCCGCGATTCCGTCGCCACGCACAAGCCGTCGACGCCCTCGGCGCCTCGCCCTCCGAGAGCGCTCCGGGCCGCTCCCATCGCCCTCGGTCCGCAAGTCCAGGCAGCGCTTCCCCGCAGCGGTCGTGACCCGCTGCGCCTTCATCTGCAGGCGCTGGGGCTCATCGAGCAGGATCGCCACCACGAGGCGGAAGCGCTGCTGGACGAGATCCTCGCCGAAGCGCCGGACTACATCGCGGCGCGCCTGGAACGGGCGCTCCTGCATCAGAGATTCGGAGAGACGGCGGCGATGTATGCATGCGCGCACGATGTCCTCGACCGGCTGCGCCCGATCGCGGACGAGAGCGTCGTGCCCGGACCGGAGCTGTTGCCAGCGTCGTACTACCGCGCTTCGACGGAAGCGCTGCTGCGCACGGCGCCCAGGCGGAGGGGGTGAGCGTGGCGCTCGTTCGGACACATGAGGAGCTCGCCACGGAAGAGGTGCTTCGTCGACGCGCGGAGCGCTTGGCGCGGCCCCGGTCGCACGAGCTGACGCCGGGCGACGACGCGCGGGGGGCTGAGCTCGCGATCGCGGAGTTCCGCCTCGGCGACGAACGCTACGCCTTTCCGCTCTCGGAGCTGCGCGCCGCGCTTCCGCTCCGGCACGTGACACCGGTCCCTCTCGCGCCAGCGCACGTCATCGGCGTGCTTCGCTACGAGGGCAAAGCGCTGGCCGCAATGAGCTTGGCGGCGCTACTGGGAGTTCGCGGCTGGCGCGTCGATCCCGCTGTGTTGCTCGTCCTCGCCTGCGGCCAGAGGCTGGTGGCCGTCGACTGCGAGGTGATTCCCAAGCTCTCTTCGCTGCCGCTGGCCGTCGTCGAAGCGGCCCGAGGGCGCGAGCGGGAACCGACGATCGACCTCACCGTCGGTGACGGCGATATCGTGCGCCTCATCCATCTGGACCGGTTGCTCGCAGGGAGGCCTGTGTCCTGATGGCGTTCCCGCTGAGCATGGCCGCCCTCGTCCTGGACTTCGTGACGGAAGCGGAGGAGCTGTCGGGGAAGATCTCGTCGGATCTCCTCGCGCTCGAGGCGGCGGCAGGAACCCCGGGCGAGCTCGCGAAATCGTACAAGGGCGTGGCCCGGGGCCTGCACACCCTCAAGGGGAGCGCGGCGACGCTGGGCCTCGCCGAGGTGGCCACCCTCGCGCACGGACTGGAGGACGTGCTGGCGCCGCTGCAGCGCGCGCAGTCCTCGTTTCCGAGCGTCGTGGCGGATGCTTTCCTGAAGGCGCTCGACAGCCTGGTGGACGACGTGCGGAGCGCAGCCGGCGGCGGAAAAAGCCCGCCAGACCTGCGTTCCGTGTTGGCGTTGGTGCAGGCCGCGGCATCTGGCGAGGCCGCCGCTCCATCCCTCCAGAGAGCGCCCGACGAGCTGCCCGTGGCGTCCGGCACGTCGCTCCTGCCGCTTTCGCCGCTCTTGTCCCTTGCGGCCGTTTCCCTGCCGACGCCGGCCACTTCGCCGGCCACTTCGGCTGCGCCGCCGCCCGCGAGCTCACCTGCCGGTCTCGATCTCGAAGCGGAGCAAGCCGCCTGGCGCGTGGACTGGAGCCAGCTCAAGCCGATCGCGGACGAGATCGAGCAACTCCGTCAGGGTCGTCTGCGCCTGCTCGACATCCGGGACCGGCTCGGCCGCGATCTCCGCGCTCTCGGCATCTCTGCCCACGACGGCAAGCACGCCGACGCGCGGGCGGCGCTGGAGTTGGCCACGCGGGCGCTCACGGGAGAAGCCGAGCGTGAAACGGAGATGATCCACGACCTCGAGTCGTCGCTCAAGCAGATCTGTACGGTGCCCGCCGCCACGATCCTGGACCCGCTCCGGCGCCTGGTCCGCGAGGTCTGCCGCACGACGGGCAAGGAAGCGAAGCTGTCGCTCGTCGGTGCCAACCTGCGCGTGGACCGCAGTGTCCTCGACGCGATCAAGGCTCCCCTCGGCCACCTGCTGCGAAATGCCGTGGACCACGGGATCGAGACTCCCGAGGTCCGCCGCAAACGCGGCAAGCACTCGACCGGCACCGTCGACGTCCGCATCGAGCAGCAGGGCAATCTCGTGTTCGTCGAGGTGTCAGACGATGGTGGCGGGATCGATCACACCCGCATCCGTGAGACAGCGATCGCATCCGGTTTGATCCCTGCCGACGAAGCCCTGGCCATGGATGCGGCGAGCCTCTCGCAGCTCGTGTTCCGCTCGGGGTTCTCCACGCGGCGGGAGGTCACGGGGACCTCGGGGCGCGGCGTGGGGCTGGATGTCGTCGCCACCACGGTGCGAGCGCTGGGCGGAACCGTCGAGCTGCAGAGCATCCCCGAACAGGGCAGCCGATTCATTCTCACGCTGCCCGCGCAGATGGGGAGCGCTCTTTTCCTGCGCGTTCGTTGTGGCGAGCAACAGTTCGGTCTGCCGCTCTCCTGCATTGAAACGATCCTGCCGCTCGAGATCGCACGGATCCCCAGCAAGCGCCTCGACATGCGCTTCGAGCACGGCGGAGAGATCCTGAGCCTGCGAGACCTGGGCGCGCTCGTGGGCCTGCGGAGCATGCCTCCGCTGGTCGAACGGCAACCGCTGCTCGTCCTCGCTGCGCAGGGACGGCGCCTCGCGCTCCTGGTCGACGAGCTCCTGGGTGAAACAGAGGCGACGCTCCAGGTCCTGCCGGAAGAGCTGCGCCAGATCCCCTCGTATCTAGGGATCACCGTTCAGGCCCAGGGCGAGCTGCTGCTCATCCTCAAACCGTCCTGGTTGGTGGGCGTCGAAACCACGCTGGCTGCGACGCAGACGACCGAGCTGCGGGCCCTCGTCGTCGACGATTCGTTGACCGCGCGTGCCCTGCACCGCACCACCCTCGAGTCCGGCGGATACGCCGTTCACGTGACAGCCAGCGCCAAGCAAGCGCTCGAGCAGCTTCGCCACACGGCGTACGACGTCGTCGTCTGTGACATCGGAATGCCCGAGATGGACGGAATCGCCTTCACCGAACAAGTGCGATCCGATCCGTCCATCCGCCACGTTCCCATCTTGCTCGTGTCCGCCCTCGAGGACGGCGTGGAGAAGGCCCGGGGGCTTCGCGCCGGCGCGGACGGTTTCCTCAGCAAGAAGGACTGCATCGGGGGCCGCCTCCTGTCCGAGCTCGCCGTGCTCTTGACTCGGAAGCGGGTGGCATGATCCGGGTCCTGGTGACCGGGGATTTGCCCGACCTCGTCGAGGTGGGGATGGAGGTGGTGGGCCGGGTGGCAACCGCCGGCGAGATCTTGTCGGCCGCGCGTGCGTTGTCCCCGCAGGTGGTCGCGCTCGATCTCGGTCTTCCCCGGATCGCCGAGCTCGGCGTCATCGACCGGCTGCTCGGTGAAACCTCCGCGGCGCTGGTGGTCCTGCTCGCGGCTGATGTTGCCCCCGATCCCGGGCCCCTGGTCCGCGGCCTGGCCATCGAGCGGATCGAGATCGTGCGGCGCTCGGGATCCGCGGAGAAGGACAGCCACGCCGTCGTGGCCGCGGTGCACGCCGTCGCCCGGGCTCGTGCGGCGCCCGGGCCGGCACAGGTGTCGACCCACGACGCGGACCGCCAGGTCGGCCAGCGCGTCGCCATCTTCGGACTGGCCTCCTCGACGGGCGGCCCTCACGCGCTCGCGCTCATCCTCTCGGAACTTCCTGCCGACCTGTCGTTTCCCGTGCTCATCGCCCAGCACATGACGCCCGGATTCGTGTCGGGGATGGTGACCTGGTTGCGACGGATCACGCCGCTCGAGGTCTCCGTTGCCGTCGATGGTGAGGCGCCTGTTGCGGGTCACGTCTACCTTGCGAGCGACGGCTGCGATCTGGATCTCGACGATCGGCGCCGGATGCGGGTCAGGCCCAGCGCGACCTTGTACTCGCCGTCGGCCGACAAGCTCCTGCTGTCGCTGGCGGCGAGGTTCGGCGCGCAAGCAGGCGCCGCCGTGCTGACGGGGATGGGGACGGACGGCGCCCGGGGGTTGCTGGCCATTGCGCGCGCCGGAGGGATTGCCTTCGCGCAGGACCAAGCCAGCTCGGTGGTCTTCGGGATGCCCAAGGTGGCGGCGGAGCTGGGGGCGGTCGATTCCTTCGTGCCGCTCGACGAGATGGCGGCCGCGATTTGCCGCTGCTCCGGCAAGGCGGCCGAGCCGATTCTGTCAGGAGAAAAGAAGTGTCGATGACGGTCCCCGAGAGGAAGGCAGTGAACGACATGAATGCGGTGAAGACCGCGCCGCTCGACGTCGTGCCCGCAGGAGCGCCTGCGAAGGCTCGCCTCTACCTTGCCGATGACAGCCGCAGCATGCGGCACTACTACCGCTTCATCCTCGCCGACCACTACGACGTGTCGGTGTTCGAAGATGGCGGGCCTCTTCTCGAGGCGGCCAAGCTGGTGGCCCCCGATCTCATCGTCTCGGACGTGAACATGCCTGGGATGGGAGGACGCGAGCTGGTGGCGCTGCTCAAGCAGGACCCGGACCTGCGGCCGGTGCCGGTGATCTTGCTCACCGCCAACGAACCCGGCGACGAGGGCGGACTGGCCGGGTCGGTCGAGTGTCTCGACGCCGGAGCCGACGACTACCTGCAGAAACCTTTCCGGCCGGAGGAGCTGATCGCCCGTACCCGCTCCGCCAGTCGGGGCTTCGAGCTCTTCAAAGAGATCCGGCGCAAGCACGAGGAGCTCGCCCTGGCCTACCAGCGTCTGGCCGAAATGGAGGTCGAGCTGCGCCAGTCGCAGAAGCTGGAGGCCATTGGACGCCTCGCTGCCGGCGTCGCTCACGAGATCAACACTCCCATTCAATACATCTCCGACAATGTGACCTTCGCCTCGGAGTCGTTCCGGGAGCTCGGCGAGCTCCTCCAGCGCTACCGAACGGCCGTGGCGGAGACGGCCTCGCCCGAACTGCGCCACGAGCTGGCATCGGCCGAGGAAGCGGCTGACGTCGACTTCATCCTGTCGCGGACTCCCGGAGCTTTCGCGAAGGGGCTCGAGGGCCTGGGCCGTATCGCCCGCATCGTGGGGGCCATGAAGGACCTCGGGCGCGAGGACGCTGACACCTGGGTCCACGTCGATCTCAACCAGATCCTGCGCTCGACGCTGGACGTCGCCCGCAGCGAGTACCAGAGCGTCGCCGACGTGGAGTGCGATTCGAGCTCGACGAGGACCGTGTACTGCCGTCCGGGCGCGGTCGGCCAATTGTTTCTCCACCTGCTCACCAACGCGGCCCACGCCATCGCCGATGCGCGGGATGCGGCCGGGGCCGATGCTCGTCGCGGGACCATCCGCATCAGCATGCGTGAGGAGCAGGGATCGGTGCTCGTCACCGTGACCGATTCCGGTACGGGGATCGCTCCCGAGATCCGCGAGCATGTCTTCGATCCCTTCTTCACGACCAAGGAAGTCGGCCGGGGCAGCGGCCAGGGGCTCACCGTGTGCCGGTCCATCGTGCAAAAGCACGGCGGCACGATCCGTTTCGAGACCGAGGTGGGCACGGGAACGTCTTTCGTCATCAGCCTGCCGATACATGGACCCGAGCGCCCGGCCAAGCAAACGCCGGAGGCTCACGAGGAGGAAGATCATGGTCGCTAAACGAATCAGGCTGCCGTTCTGGGCGAAGGCAACGGCCGTCGGCCTGATGGTGATCGTTCCCCTCTGCCTCACAGAATGGATGCTGGTCGCGCAGGACGACTACAAGATCGATTTCGCCCGGTGGGAGATGTACGGGACCAAGTATCTCCGGCCGGTGAGCCGCCTCGAAGGGAGTTTCACGCAGTATCGAACCATCATCCATCGCGCGGCTTCGGTGACCGATGTCGATCCAACGGCGGCGCTGGTGGCGATCGAGGACCGCGTGGACGCCGACCTCGACGCTCTCATGGAAGCCGACAGTTCGCTGGGCGTCCCCCTGAAGACGACGTCGAAGGAGCTCGTGGACCGTGGCCGGGGCGCCGCCCAGGCGGCCAACATCGAAGTTGCCTGGAGGCGCATCGAGGAGCTGCGCCGTAGCGGGCGTCCGTTTGCGGAGGTGGACGAGGCGCTCGGCGTCCTCGTGGGCACGGTTCGGGTGCTCATCAACCACGTGGGCGACAGCTCGAAGCTCATTCTCGATCCCGACCTGGACACGTACTACGTGATGGACGCGCTCCTGCTCAAGCTGCCGGACATCATCGAGCGAATCGGACAGATCGCGGACCAGTCGCACGACCTCATCGACAAGCAGCAGCTGACGCTCGAGGATCGCGAGGCAATCAGCGGCAAAGTCGCCTTGATGATGAGTGCTGCCGATGGGCTCGAGTCCGACATCCAGACCGCGATTCAGGAGACCCCTCAGCTCAACAAGCACGGCGGCCTGAAGGCGGGTCTCCACGGACCGCTCGGCGACTCGCTGTCTGCTCTCCGGCGCTTGGCGGACGAAGTGCGCCGGGGAATCATCGTCGCGCCGGCGCCGACGCTGTCGGCCGCGGATCTGCAGGCGGCGGCCGAGACCGCGCGCGCCTCGAACGTGCTGCTGTGGGCCGCGCTCCTGGATCACGAAGACATCATGCTGGGCACGCGCCTGGAAGAAGATCTGGTCCGCAAATGGCAGGTCGTGGGAAGCTCTCTCGTGGTGTTCGCCCTCATGGGCATGCTGGCGTTCCTTCTCGGCCGCAACTTCCGCGTGCTGCGGAGGACGATCGCGTCGCTACAAGGCTCCGTCGCCGTTCTCACCAAGGCCGTGGACGCCATCGAAGGCCACAACAATGCGCACGGCGAGGCCCTCACCCGGCAAGCGGCGGCCCTTCAGGAGACGCAGACCACTGCCCAGCAGATCAAGCAGACCTCGCAGATCGCCGCCCAGAGCGCCGTGGGGATCCTGTCGGTGGCGGAGCGGGCCGATACGCTCGGACGAGCGGGTGAGATCGCCATCGAGGCGAGCCTCGAAGGCCTGCAGGACATCCGCACGCAGTTCATGGAGCTGGGAGGCAAGATCCGGGAGCTCAACGAGCGCACGGCCCAGATTGGCGGCATCACTCAGACGGTCAAGGATCTTGCGGACCAGTCGAACATGCTGGCCCTGAACGCGGCGATCGAGGCAGCCCGCTCCGGCGAGCACGGCAAGGGCTTCACGGTGGTCGCGCGCGAGATTCGCAACCTGGCCGATCAATCGATCCAGGCGACGAGTCGGGTGCAGGAGCTCCTGGGTGGCATCGGCACCGCCATGAGGCAGGCCGTCGCCGTCGCCGAAGGAGGGGACAGCGCATCGAGTCCGAGCTCGGGCAAGTCAAGCAGTCGGGCGAGAGCCTGAGGGAGCTGTCCCGCATCGTTCAAGAGAGCTCGCAGGGCGTGCGGCAGATCGCGTCGGCGGTCAGCGAGCAGAACGTGGGCATTTCCCAGATCTTCACGGCGGTGATCGACCAGAACAAGATGATGGACGATTCCGTGCGGCGGCTCGAGGACACGCGCGAAGCAGCGGAGCAGGTCAAGTCCGCTTCGCGGAGTCTGGCGGAAGTGGCGATCCAGATCCGCGTTTGACGGACCGCAGCGGGCCTTGACCCAACTTGAAGGGATTGAAGGTCCCTCGGCAAGCCATTCCGTCCGCCTTCGCGAGCGAGCAAGAACTCGCGCAGTTCCAGCCGAAACCGGAGAGAGTACGCGAGAATGCCCGGAGCCAGAAGGGTGTGCAGCGTGACCAGATCAACTCCATCAAAACAACGGCGCGCCCATGAAGTGCGGAACCTTCCTGGCGCTCTTGCAGTGCCTTGGTGTCGGCGACCTTCAGTCGGCCCGGCGTGAGCGATGACAACCGCTTCATCGAGGTGCTGTTTGGGACGCTCAAGTGGCGGCCCGAGTACTCAGACCTTCCCTCCGCGTCCCTCAAAGCTGCCCGCGAGTTCATCGGCCGTTTCGTGCACTGGCACAACAGGCAGCACCTGCACAGCAACATCCGCTTCGTGACACCAGCGGCGCGGCACGCAGGGAAGGATCCCGCGATTCTCGCTCGTCGAGCGCTGATGTATGAGCAGGCTCGCGCGCGGCGTACAGAAGGCTGGTCTCGATTAACACGCAACTGGCCGCCGGTCGAGCAAGTCGTCCTCAACCCACAGACGAGAGCGAGCCTGGAGAACGCGGCATGATCCAGCGATCCAGCGTCGCAGACAGGTCGTGTCTCCCCAGGTCCTGGGAGTCAAGCCGACCCGCCCGGATCGATCCTGGGGCTCGCTATTGCATCGATTCTCGCGAGCGCCATTCAAAAACGACGCCGACGTCGATTTCGGACGCTGATCGCGCAGGCCCAGCCGACCGCCTACTCGCGCACTCACCTCAGACGACATCCATCTTGACACCTATCAAAAGTGAATGGCGCTGGCCAGAAGCGTTGCGACAGACCCATGGAGTGTGCTTCGTCAAACTCGGAGAGGAATCTCTCCTTCAGCGTGCCTCTTTAGCGAACTACGCCGATCGCGGATCGCGAGTTCGTCGCGTCCACGCACGAGTAGGCGCGAGCCCGCACGTCGCTGCCCGTCCCGAACCTGGGAAAATATGAGGTCGTCCCGACGTTTCGCGCGTGTCGGCAGACCCGGAAGCTTGTGTCCGTCGAGCGCATCCCTCACACTGCGGCATGTTGAGTCGCTGACTTCCCCCCCTTGCAGGCAGTGCGATGCAGCAGGTTGAACCGTTCGACCGACATTTCTCTGGAATGCTCGTGAGATCGTCACAAGCTTTCGTGCAAACCCCAATTGCCACGAGCGCTCCATATTGAGCCAAAATCGGTAGGCCACAGAGAGACCGTCCGAGAACAACGCCATGAGTAAATTCGCAACCGTGCGCCTTCCTCCCGAGCGAACCGCTGTTGCTCCGGATGGTTCGGACGTGCGTGTCCTCTTGGGCTTGGCTTCTGGCGGCATGGCGCACTTCGAGTTGGGAGCCGGAAGAAGTTCGAGCGCAGTAACGCACCGGACCGTCGAGGAGATCTGGTTCGTTGTGGCAGGCCGCGGCGAAATGTGGCGCAAACAGGGCGAGCAGGAAGAAACGGTCGGGCTTGAGCCAGGGATCTGTCTCACCATTCCCTTGGGCACACATTTCCAGTTTCGCGCCTGCAACACAGAGGCATTGTCGGCGGTTGGTGTCACCATGCCGCCCTGGCCCGGTGAAGGTGAGGCTATCCCAGTCGCGGGGCCGTGGCTAGCTACTGAGCCGTAGCTGCTCCGCGCTCCACCATTGCCTTGGTGTCGCGGCGTCCTTCAGTCATGGCGGTAGCTAAGGTGCAGCCTGCCAGATCGGGTGCTACTGAGCCCGGGAGGCGCTCGTCACGGCCGGGAACCTGCTTTATCGCCTCAATCTTGAGCGCTTGAGCATCTCCAACCGGCTAGCCTCGAACCGCTCACGCCCCGCCGACCCAAGTCAGTGCTTCACACCTGGTAGTGTCGCGCATTTCATGGCCGCCAGGCCTGAGCTTCCGAATCCTGGGAAGGAACTCCGACTCCTTGATGCGGGCGGTCGAAGCAGTATGCACCTGCCCAAACCAGGCACCACTTCCCGACAGTGAGAATTCTGGGCCCTCTGTCGAGAGTTCGGTGAAGAGTTCGGTGAGAGGCTTGCGTTGGCACCCGGCAACTGGTATCAATTACCGTGCTGAGGAGCTTGCTCGAAGCTACCATCAGCAGGTTTTCGGTCTTCGTGGGCGAGGGGGCCTCGGGGACGAGCCGGGAGCATTGATCAGCATTTATTCGGAGAGAGTTGCTGAAGCCGCACATCAACATCAAGCTGCGCGTAGGTCTTCCTGCGCACTGCCTCCCCCACTGGGAGGAACTCATTACCGACAAATCACGCGGCGACGCCTCCCTCCACCCCGATGTGGAACGGGCACTGGCGCATCATCGCGTGTCCGTCTGGGCCGCTCGCGAGTACCAACCCAAGAGTGAGAGTTGGTCGGACGACGAAATTCAGAGCGGGCTCGATCGTGTCTTCCGCTTGATCCTCCAGCAGAACTCAGCAATTCCCGCCGCCTTGATCGGTGACATCGAGCTCTTGCCGATCGTCGAATACGTACGCCGAGGCGCCGTCGGTCATGCAGATCTGCCGTCGATGGAGGCTGCAGCTATGGGGGCGACGACTGATCTCGCCTCACGCCAGGCGATCCATCTCGACGAAGCGCATCGCCTATGCCGTGGCGCTTCAGAGGTCACGGTCGCGGTGCTCGATACGGGAGTCGTGCTGGAGCATCCCGAACTCGCCAATGCCATGCTACCGGGTCGGGACTTCGTCGACATTTTGGATGGAGCGGACCAGTTCTTCGGCGACTACCTCGAAGCAGATGAGGACGCCGGCGACTATGTGGGGCACGGGTGCCACGTGGCGGGCATCATCGCAGGACAGGGCCGCGCAATGCCGGAGGGGGTCGTTCCGCGGTGTAAGTTGCTCCCCGTTCGCGTGCTCGGCGCGCTCCGGCGTGGCGAGCGTTTGGTCGGCGCCGGCCTTGTTGACAACATCAACAGCGGAGTGAAGTGGGCCGTCGACAATGGCGCGGACGTGATCAACATGAGTCTGGGTGTCCGACACACGGGGGGCGGGCTGCCGCACGAGGAAGTCGTGGAGTACGCGCGCCGGAAGGGCGTGACGATCATTGCGGCCTCGGGCAACGACGGTCAGGAACAGCTGTACTACCCCGGCGCCTTGCCTCACGTGCTGGCAATCGGAGCCGTTGACCATGACGGCAACGTGGCGCCGTTCTCGACCTTCGGAGAGCAGGTAGACTTCGTTGCGCCTGGCACCGACATCTACAGCACCTACCTCGAGAACGGTTACGCGTTCTCGACAGGCACGTCCCACGCCGCGCCGTTCGTGGCCGGCGCAGTGGCCCTCCTGAAGTCATTTGCGCGTGAGAAAAAGGGGATGCGGCTGTCGGACGCGCAGGTGAAGCACGTCCTTAAGCACACCGCGGACAGGGTGGACCAGAGATTCAAGAATCCCAAGGCGGGCTTCGGCGTGCTGAACCTAATCGATGCCTTGCGCCTGCTAGACCACAAGCTGAAGTAGTGGAGACAAATCATGGCCGAACACAGTCAGAATCCTGGCAGAAAACACGGTGAATTGGTTGGCCCCGCTGGCTTCGGCACGGGCGACACAGTCATCGGGGCTGCCGCCGATGGCGGGATCGCGGTGAAAGAGGACGCCAACAGCCTCGACCTCATCCTGAAGGACAGGGACGTCCCGACCAATGGGCGCGAAAGCCCGACGCGCAAGTTCCTCAAAATTGATCGACGTCGGACGGATATCGATCCAATCGCTACGAGCGCATTGGCATCCACAAAGAAGGCATTCGGTGGATCCGAGGACATAGCCTTTAAGCTGATCCAGGCAAAGAAACTGTCGACGTCCGTCTCCAAGGTCACGGAGTACTTCAACCGTGCAGGGCTTGACGATATCCAGCGGCAGTTGCTGTCGACCGAGGGCATCTACGAGCGCCTCTTATACGACCTGATCAAGGACGGTCACGATCCGGAGGACACGTTGGGGTTTGCGAATGCGCTGCTCAGGCAAATGGAGTTGCCGGGTCAACCCAGAGACGTGTTCTCCCGGGGCCTGATTGAGGCCGTGGTGGCAAAGAACCATCTAGCGCTCTCGAAGGATGGGGTCCGCTACAACCGCCTTGTCCAGGAGGTCATGCAGAAGGGCCTACCGCTTACCGGTGGGCGAGCGGAGAAGAGCATTCTCGCGAGCATTGATCGCATTGCGCGCGAAGGCACGATGCCGGTCCTGGTTCAGATGTACGGCCAACGCAAAGAGATCCCCCCGGGGCGTCTCACGCCGCAGATTACGCAAGCTATGGTCACTCGCCTCGTCGAGCTCGGTGTCGAGATCACGAATCGAGCCGACCTGGATCGCTTCGAACTCGGTGAGTTTGACGAGTACTTCGCAGTTGCGTACGACTCGGCTACGCGGACCGCTACCAGTGGCAATGACCCGATCGACTCAACGCGGGGACGCGGCACGATCAATGCGTGGAACTTCGAGGTCGACAGTTTCGAGAGCGTCGAGGAGCAAGGGGTCGTCCGCGACAACATCCTGGCCGCTGGCGCGCTCGACTACATCTACGAGCTCGGCGAGCGCATGGGCGTCTTCCGGCTCGCCGATGCCGTCGTGCTCAACTGGTCGAGCGGCGCGATCGACGTTGTTGAGGGTGTATCAGCGAACAAGCTCTATCGTTATTGGAAGCTGCGCGACGAGCGCACCTCTCCCGAGGAGCGGGCGATGGTCTACAAACGCGTCCTTGCCAAGGGCGACGCCGAAGTACTGTCGCGTATGACCGTCAATGAGGCCTTTCCGGAGCTGTGGACGAGCCTGATGGAGGAGGTGGCGGAGTACATCAAGAAGAAGCAGGACGCGGACGCCGCGGTCCTGGTCTCTCGGGCGTCGATTTACCAGGCGACGAAGGAACTGCAGTACAACCTGACAGAGTTCTCGACCGGTATGGCGCACCTGCAGGCGACGGAGATGTACGCCCAGCTGCAGGAGGCGATCGAGATCCTGAAGGATGACGAGATCGTCGACCATTTCGGCGGCGGCCGGCGCAAGACTATGTGGACGGTGATCGAACGGCTCTCGAAGGCAGAGTTCGGCGAGGCACCCCAGATTGCGCCCATTCGCACGGCCGCAGTCGAAGGCAACAAGGTCTTCCGCTGGATCGCCCACTTCGCGCCAGGCGCGGTCACCGAGACCGACTTTCAGACCTTCCTCGACGCGGCCGAGGCATACATCCTCGCGAAGGATATCGATGGAGGTGAGGCGTTCGTGCCCGAGGGCGCGGATGACGAAGACTCCGAGGAAGACGAGGCGGACTTCAAGGATTTTGATCAATAGGCCTGAGCCTGGACTGACCAGGAGCGAACGGAGGACGATGATATGCCTAGCACTCAGGCGGAAATGAAAGAATTGGCGCGCGCACAAGCCCGCACCATGCTAGCTCAGTGCGCGCCTTTCCACGGCCTCGACCGCGATGCCCAAATGGAGATTTACAGGGGAGAAGTTGCGGCACGCTACAAGGCGTTAGCCGAGCAGGCGGGTCTGATATCGAACGGCAGAGGAGCCGGGCGCGCCCCCGCTTCCGGCGCAACCTCGACCGCCTTGGCTGCCGGGCAGGCAAGCGACCTGATCGACGACTCGCGCCATAAGAACGAGCGCATCGACCAGGCCGGCGAGCTTGCTGGCGAGTTCATGCAGGAGATCGACTTCCCGAAGTTCGTGCGTGACCTGCTGAAAGGCGTTTTCGACGCGAACCTGAACGTAACGCTGTCCCAGATGGAGGCCTACGGAAAGCTCCTGAAGACCGCCTCGGAGTCGATCACCAAGTTCGTCAACGCAATCGACGACACTGCGGCTTTCGGTTACCTCGCGGAGAACCAGGGCGACAACTTCGGGATCGACATGAGCGACGAGAAGGACGACGCCGGCACTCCCAAAGCCGTGCTCACCGACAAAGACGGCAACAAGCTCGACATCGGGGCCAACGAGGTCAAGGCCAAGATCATGGAGGCGAAGATCGCCATGGCGAAGGAGCAACGCGCGCTCCTGCGTGAGACGATCCTGATGGGAATCACACGGCTGGTGGTCGAGAAGGGAGTGGTCAAGGCGTCGGTGCTCTTCGACATCAAGGCCAGCGAAAAGATCGACAAGGCAGACAAGGCGGCGATCAAGGACGTCGCGTCAACGGGTGCCTCCATCAGCGCGGGTGGTGGTCTGGTCGGCAAACTCATTGGCGGGCCGTTTGGCGGTGGCTCGCACAGCAGGCAGAAAACAAAAATCAGCGTGTCATCTGCCAAGAGCGCTGCCTCAACCGACCTCGCGGCCACGGTCGCGGGCTCGGTGGAAATCCAATTCAAGTCGGATTACTTCAAGCTGGATAACTTTGCCACGATGTACGGCCCGGTCACCGCGGCCGACAAGAACGCTGTGGCTCCAGCGGCGTCCCCCAAGTGACCGCCCATGGCGCTCGCCGTCATCGTCCACGAAGGCCCGGCAGAAACGGCTTCAGAAGGCCGCGAGCGCTTCCGCATCGACATCGGCAAGAACCACTACTGGTCGTTCGCGATCGGGGACGGGACAGCTTCGCGGCAAGGCGGATTCGACGTGCTCCAGGATCCGTCCCACATCTCGGAGCTTTTCGGTCCGCTGCCGCAGGCAGCCCTCGGCAGAACGGTTCTCGACGTTCCAAGCCGGATGTTCGACCGAGAACACCGTCACATCCAGCTCGCGAGCTTCCGCGACGAGAAGCGTGTCGGTCCAGCATTGTCCGGGATCCTCAAGGTTCCGCTTGGAGGATCAGGTGACCACGGGGAACTCAGACCGCCGGCCTTCTTTGCGCGCAATCCCAACCGGAGTCTCGTGATGTCCAGCACCGCTCTTAGTTTTTCAGCCGAGCAGCCGACCGGAGCCGTCGAGAGCGTCCCATTCCGCTACCGCGAGAGAGCTGTCAGCGAGGCCATGTTCCTCGGCAGCTTGATCAGCTTGCTCCCGAGCCTTCTGCCGAAGCTCGTGCCGCTCGCGGGCACTTTGCTCAGTGGCCTCGCCGGAGGTGTGCGCGGCGGTTTGAATGGTGCCACTAATGGCGGCGGAGCTGGTGCGGCCGCACCTTTGCTGCAGGCCCTGACGAACCCAGACGCGGTTCGCATGATTACGGAGTTCCTGCAGCAACTCGCAAGCGGAGCTGTGCGAGCGCAGTCGCTCGCGTACCCACGCTCGGGCGATCATAGTAGCGGGCCGTATAGCGAGGCGAAGTTTGCGCCCGCGCTCCTGCTCACGGCGCTTCCGGCCTTGATGCCGCTGCTCGAGAAGGTGTTGAGCCCGGAGACACTCAAGGTCCTAATGGACAAGGTGCCCAACCCGACGGAGATCTTGAAGCTTGGGCTGGAGTCGCACGAACAGGACCTGAAGCACCTGCGCGAACTGAACCCAGGCGTCGTAGACAAAGGGCTGGACCAACTGCTCTTGAGCTTGGGCCTGGACACTTCGAAGAAGAGCGCCGAGCCGCGCTTCAGGCGCGTTGCCGCGGTGCATCTTCAATTCGAGGATCCTCGTTCGCAGACACTGTATGGCCGGACGCAGCTGCCCTACCGCAGCGGAGTGGATCTCGAGTTCCCCCTGCGCATTGAGACTCCGCGTCCGATCGCGGGCGGCGTGCTGCAGGTCGTGATCAAGCACGCCCAGAGCCTACGGCTCGTCCTCCAGCGACAATACCGGATCGAGCAAGTTGCTTCGGGGAGAATGCAGAGCGTGCCACGTTTCTCGCGCGAAGAGCTCGAGGCGCTAGCACCGGGGACGGAGTACCTCGTGCGCGCCAACCTGACATGGAAGACCAAGCAGGGTGAGCGCTGCGGCGCGAGCGTGACGCAACTCATCGCGTTGGTCGGAGAGTACTGCTTCGACCGCGTCGAAGAGGCCGGCGAGGCGATCCCGTTGAACGACGTCGCTCGCCACAGGGAGTGGTGGCACAAGGTCTGGCAGGGCACTTTCGACACGGAGCTCAAAGGGGTCACCTTCCAGGCCAAGTACTACTACGCCCTCGAGCCCGAACGGACCGCCAACGCGCGTATGGAGACCGTGACGGCGCTGGAAAAGAGTGGCGTGAAGCGTGAGACGGGTCGTCTAAAGTCCGGAATGATCATGAGCTCCGCTGCTCTGAACCGCCTGATTCCGGTCATTTCGGACCAGGCACCGTTAGGTGAAGCAGAGCTCTCAGCTCTGCGCTCGCGCGACTTCATCGAGCGTTTCAACCAGGCTGCGAGGGTGAACCTCACCCTCAAGGGCCGACGTGGCGATAGCGCGGCGTTGTGGGTCTATCCCGAAGTAAAAATGCAGCGCGTGATCTTGCAGCACGTCGCCGAGACTACGCCCGCGGGCCAGGTCGTGCGCTTCGAAGAGCGCGTGGTGTACTTCCCCATACCCGCATTGATTCACGCCGTCGGAACGAGGACCTGAAACATGAGAACCGCTCCTACTGTTTTTCCGCTGTCGCAGTTTGCGCACTCCCTTGCTGCGGAACCTGTCCTGCTCGACGGCCTGCAGGTCCTCTTCGACGAGCGAGTAGCGCTATACCCGGTGAGCCTAGACCGAACGACACCCAGGGAGGTCTCTTCCGAGACCAGAGGGGAGAGCGGCCAGCGTGGTTCGCCGGAAGCAAGCAGTCGCCCTCGGCGCAAGCCGTCGCGCCCAGGCCAGCGCACCCTCTCCGGAGTTACTCGAGAGCAGGAGTGATTCCCATGGATGTCGAGCAGGACTTGCGCACAAGTGAGAGTGCCCTTCGGCCAGTAAGCGAACTGCTCGGAGCGCTACTCGACGTGGATCTTGTCAACTTCGAGCAGCAGCGCCTGTGCACTGGGCCTGGCTCCGCCTCGGACCACTTCTCCCACACAGAGGATCCAGAAGCCCTCGAGCTGCTTGCGGGCTTAACCATCGAAGAGCTGCGTCTGGACCTGCCCATCGAGCTCGACGTTTTGGTCGACGAGAATGGACAAGTGGAACTCCAATCGGCTCCGCCGACGCAGCAAATTGAGACCAGCGTGATGCCGGTGCTTCATCGGCTTATGGTGAGGATGGTTCATGGCCCTCGCGAGTGAGCGCAACGCCTCTTGGCACCTGGAATCTTTCTTGGACTCTCTCCTGGTCGAGCTCGACAAGGCGCAGGATACGCTGTCGGTCAAAGGACTCTCGCGCCCGCTGACGTACACGGTGAAGGATGTGGCGCTCGACCTGCAAATCTTCCCGCAGTTCGACGGGCGCGATGTTCGCTTCACGACTGCACGTCCAGGGGACACGGGGGCGTCCAAGATCGCGATCCAGCTCGGCTCGATCACCAACGAGCAGATCAGGCGCACCACCAAGGAGCCCATCTCGAGGGACGATCTCGCTCTGGAGGAGGTCGACGGTCTCGACGACGAAGTCAAGACCTCGCTCAGGAAGTACGGGGTCAATTCGGTCAAAGACCTAGAGCGCTGGGAGAAGAGGAACGTCGACGTGGGCAAGCTCGTGAACAAAAAGACCGAGAGGAAGCAGGCAGACTACGGAGACCTGGCGAACCTGATCAACCAGGCGCGTCGCAAGAAGAGCGCTCCCTCGGTTTCGAAGGTGAGCCTGACGAAAGATGCCGGCCGGACGTTGCTTCGCATAGAGGGCGAGAACCTGGCCCTGGCCCATTCGATCGGCCCCTTCCCTATGGCGCGGCTTGGCCTGCGGCAGGTGCACGTGGTTCACGCGAGCGCGAACGAGCTGCAACTGGCGGTGAGCGAGGACGAACTCGCCGGAGGTAACCGGGAGCTTGAAGTAGCCCTCGATCCCTACGCGCTCCTGCGCATGGAACTCAAGGATTGAGATGGGAGGAGCCATCATGGGTGCACGCAAACGAACACTGTCGGATCTCGAACGCGACCTCGCGGCACAAAAGCGCCTCGGGGCCAGAGGGTCGGGGATGCGTACCTCGTCCTCGAGCCGGGCAACGAGCGAGGACACTAACCTCGTGCTCGGACGCCGGCGCCTTCGGCCTCCCCAGCGTTCAACGCAGAACGGATCGCTAGCGGCGCTCGAGAGCGAGCTCCACGGCTCTTCCAAGAGACGTGGGCAGGTTCGCTCGCGCTCCTTCGACGCGGGCGAGCCGATCGCGCTCGCCTACGACAGGGGTTACTACTTCGACGAGGCGCAGGCGCAAGAGCCGCGCGCGTTTCAGGCTTCGTTCCTCCCCGACCTCGCGCTGGATCGCGCGACCTGGAGCGGCGAGGGTTTCGAGGAGACGCCCGCACTGCCTCCGTGCGAACCCCGCCAGAGCGTCGCGGCGCCAGGAATCGTCGCAGCGCCGGAGGCCTTTCCGGCGGCGGAACCGCCTCCGCTCGCCCTGCAAGCGGACGTGGAAGCCTTCGAGAGCGACTTGAACGCGATCCGCCTAAGACCTCCGCAGAGCACGCGCAGCGGGCCGCCCGCGCGCATCTCGCCAGCGGCGCCGGAGGATATTCCAGTGGCTAGGCAGGCGTCTGTTCCTCCGCTCACGAAGGAGGATCCGCATGCGCTGTTCGAGCGCATGCGCACGGGGCTCGCGTACGCCACGACGTTCGACCTTGGCCCGGTCGAACTCGCGGAGCGTTTCGACGAGTTCAATTCCACTCTCGACATGGAAGAGCGTGGCAGCAGAGCAAGGCCGCGCGAGAGTTCCAGTGGTCCGATGCGCCTCGCAGACCACGAGCTTGCCGAAGATTTCGCGCTGATGGAGCAGAAGATGTCCGCGGGCAGAACCGCCGACGCGGCCCCTGCCAATGTTGACAAGCCCGATGCGCGGCTTGCGCTAGAGCCTTCCAACGCACCCTCTTGCGTCGATCCTGCGCCAGTCTCCACGTTCCGTGAGAGACCCACGACTCTCGAGCCGGCCGAAGCGGGTACGGAGCGACTCGCGCAAACATTGCTGCAGCCCTCTGCCCTGCCCGCAGAGAAGCTCGCCCAATCGCTCACCAGCCACAACCTTCCGTAGAAACCCTTGGGCCAGCCGCAACTCCCAAGCGGCGGAGACTCGTCATGGTCAATCGATTCGCGCAACTGGAGAGCGACCTTACCCTGCAGCGCATGGCGGCCAAGAAGCGCGCCAAGAAGGAGCTGGAGCCAGCGAAGGCGAAGAGTCTGCGCAGTCGCGCTGCGCGCCGTTCCTACGGGAGAGGCCTCGCCGCGCTCAACTACGATGTACCCGGCCTCGTGTTGCCGTTGAGGCAGCCGAAGAGCATGGCCTGTTGGGCCGCGGTGACAACCATGCTGACGTCCTGGAAGGAGCAGATGTCGCTTTCGATCGATAGCGTGCTCGGCTCCATTGGCCAGAAGTGGCTCGACATCTACAACGCGAACACTGGCCTTTTCCCCAAGGACGAGGAAGACTTTCTCGCCGCATCGGGTCTCAAGGCGAAGCGCGGTTTTAACCCGAGCATCGAGGGCTGGGAAAGCCTGCTACGGGAGTACGGACCGCTGTGGATCACTACTGACGAGCGCCCTGGGCCGGCCTGGGCGATCCATGCGCGCATCGTGACGGGGATCCACGGAGACGGGACGCCTGCTGGCACGAAGCTGAGGATCATCGATCCTGGAACAGGCACGACGCAGGACGAGAGTATTGAAGGCTTCTATCCTAAATTTGAGGAAGAGGTCGGCCGCACCGGTCGCATGCGTTACCAGATTCTTCACTGGCCGACTGATGCGGCGCCGTCGGCCAAGAGCACAGCCAGATCGATCTCAAGGTCGTTCGACGGCGGCTTGGTGCCCGCAACTTCGGGTACTCCCTGGAGCCACTACTTCCACTTTCCGAAGGGTGCCTCGTACGTGGTTAACGGTCCCGCCAACTACAACGGCAGAGGCGAGGTTCGGGAGAACACCGCCACGCTGCTCGCGTTCACGCTGGACATGCCGGAACTCACCGCGCCCAAGAAGATCCGCAAGGCCAACGTTATCCTCGAGATCGCCTATTCGAAGGAGGGAACGGGGAATCGGTTCAAAGCCACGGTAAACGGCACCGTATACGAAGACGCGAACGCCACGATCACTTCGAACGTCGCCTCGCACCGGCGCACGATCAAGCCCTCGATTTCTATTCCGGATTTCGATCTGGCGTGGATCGAGTTCTCTCCCGACGGAAAAGATGAGATCGACCTCGATGTCAAGCTCGACGGTGAAGAGCACGACTTCAATCTAGAACGCGCCTCCGGGCCGAAGAGCTTGAGTTTCGGAGATCGGTACTCCAAGGCAATGAATCCCGCGATTGCCGGTGCCTCGCTCGGCGTGAGCGTGCTGCGCGATATCGCGAACACCAAGACCGACATTACGTGGGATCTCAAGGCACTCGACGGGTCTTACCACCCTAGCCACGACGGGTGGACCGCAGCTGAACGCGCGCGCTACGGTGCCGGCCCCTGGAAGACAGTCACCGAAAAAGTGCACGTTGCCATGACCACGCTCAGCTCGGCAGAGATCTCGGCGACATTCAACCTGAGCTTTCAGTACAACGGCTACTACATCGCCAACGTCGACGTCGAGCCTGTGGGTACCAATGATCTCATACTGTGGGACCTGCACGTGCATGGACGTGTGGTCAAAGACGCGAATAGTTACGAACACTCTACTACCAAAGCTGGGCCGTTTGCAAAGCTCGATTACACCTTCAACTTCCGCTTCTCAAGCCCTGTACACGAGGACAAGATCTTCGTAGCTCGCTACTCACTGTTCGGTGATGGCGAGATTGGGTTCGATCGCCGCTGGACCCAGTAGCACTCGGGGTTAGCTCCCAGAAGCGTCAAGAGGCTTACCCTATGGCAACTCCTGTCATTCCTTACGAGCAGCAGATTGCGGCGCGGTTCCCACCCGACGAGAGTCGCGTGGCGCAGGCCGTATTCGCAGCATCAGCGTCTGCGGCGAGCCGCGGCTTCGCCGCCGAGTCCGATTCAGTGGTTAAGATGTTTCCGCCAGATGGGGGACGTCAACCTTTGGTAGCTCCGCTACCGGCCACTATGCCGAAGGCTGGCGGTTCTACCGCGCGCGGGCTGTCTAAATCCCAGGCAGACCGGGAACAGATCTTGCGGACTTTTCCGATGGATGAGACGCACATTCCCCAACTCGTCCCGAAGCTCCAGAGCCCCTAACCCGGAGTAGCCGGAACCAAAGTAACCGTTCGGGCAACGCCACCCCTCAAGCGTATTGATCGCAGGGCGTGCTGTGGTCAGCTGCCGAGCTGGAGTGCGACGCGCTCGAGGATGCTGGCGCGGTGGTCTTCCACGACCTTCGCCCACTTGGCCTTCCAGCCGTAGGGCGTGAGTTCGCGGACGTCGGTGACCTTTCCGTAACCGTTCGCGCGACCCCACCTGGAAGATCTCGGGATAGTGGCGACGATGTGCGGCATGGAGACCGCCAATCGTGCCGAGAAGATGCGTCACCTACTGGAGCGGCGTGAGCGCGAGGGGTTGACGTACCGACAGGCCGCGGCGCTCGAGCCCGATGTTTCGAGCAACCAGTTGTTCTGGTGGCGTCGCAAGCTCTTCGGCCGGCGGGCGGCGACGGTACGCCGGAAGCCGACGCCGGAGACGTTCGTGGAACTGGTCGAGTCGTGTGCGAAGCCAGCTTCTCGTATCGAGATCGTGATTCGTGGCGAGCGGCGCATCGTCGTGGGTGCCGACGTGGACGAGGCGGCGCTCGTGCGGCTAGTTCGAGCGCTGGAGCAGTGCTGAGCATCTCCTCGCGCGAACGCATCCTCGCTGCGACGGTGCCGGTCGACTTTCGCAAGGGCTTCGACGGGCTCGTTGCGATCGTGCGTGAGGCCTTCGGAGAGGACCCCTTCACGGGGACCCTGTTCTGTTTCTTCAACCGGCGGCGTGATCGTGTGAAGATGCTCGTGTGGGACAAGAACGGCTTCTGGCTTTTCTACAAGCGTCTCGAACGCGGCACGTTCGAACGCATCGACGGCAGCGCGCCGCGCGTCGAGATCGATCGCGCGCAGATGTCGATGTTGCTCGAAGGAATCGACACGAAGAAATCGCAATTCCGTCGTTACTTCGCGCGCGATGTGCGTATCTGTTCGCGTGACGACGATCGTGGACGCGCGCGAGTTGCCGAATGATGTCGAGGCGCTGAGAGCGCTGCTGTTGAAGGAGCGCACAGAGCACGAACATTTGCTTACGCGCATCGCGCAGCTCGAGAGCGAGAATCGGCTGTTGCGTCGTCAGGAGTTCGAGCCGTCGAGCGAGCGTCGGCCACGCGCCGACTTCGCTTGCGGGCCGGGTCAGATGCATCTTTTGTTCCCCGAGCTCGTCGAAGCCGCCGAACGTATCGCCGACGAGAAGAAGGTCCAGGGCGCGGTCGAGATCCGCTCGAGCGGACAGACAAAAGTGCCCAAGCGCCGTAAGCATTTTCCGCCGCACCTGCCGGTGATGCGTACGACCTTCGAGCTACCCCTGGATCAGCGTCGTTGCTTGTGCGGCCACGAGCTCACGGAGATCGGCGAGGAGCTCACGAAGGAGCTCGAACGCCTCGAGATCTCGGTCGTGCACGAGATCGCGCGCAAGAAGTATGCGTGCAAGGCTTGCGAGAACGGCGTGAAGATCGCCCCTGGTCCCAATCGCGTGATCGACAGGGGCCTGCTCGGGGTAGGTTTCCTCGCGCACGTGCTGGTCGAACGCTTCGGGCACCACATGCCCTACAACCGGCTCGAAGCGAAGTACGCATCGGAAGGCTTCGAGCTGTCGCGCTCGGTCTTGTGCGAATCCTCCGTACGCTGCGCAGAGATCCTCTCACCGATTGCCGAGCAGATTCGCAAGGACGTCCTCGCTTCGGGCATCGTGCAAACCGACGACACGCCGGTCACGATCCAGGAAGGCAGCGACAAGAACTCGCGCCAGGGCCACGTCTGGGTGTACCGAGGTCTTGGTGGCCAGGTCTTCTTCGACATGACCGAGTCGCGCGGTCGCGACGGACCACGATCGGTGTTGACCGACTTCAAGGGCTACATGCAGGCGGACGCGTACTCGGTCTATGACGCCTTCTACAAGGACGGCAGTGTGCTCGAGGTGGGCTGCTGGGCGCATGCACGTCGGTACTTCATCAAGGCCGAGGACGGCGAGCCGGCTTTCGCGAGGGAGGCGGTCGCGCGCATTGGCGAGCTGTACGTGATCGAGCGGCAGGCGAAGGACTCGGGACTCTCGTACGAGCAGATCCGCGAGCTGCGTCAGGCTGAGTCGTTGCCGAGGCTATCGCGACTGCGTGACTGGATGGCCGTGGCCCGCACACAGGTGCTCGACAAGGGGCCACTGGCGAAGGCCATCGACTACGCGCTCTCGAACTGGGAAGCTCTTGCGCGCTACTGCGAAGATGGACGGCTTCCCATCGACAACAACGCCGCCGAACGCGCGTTGCGCACGGTCGCGGTGGGCCGCAAGAACTGGATCTTCTTCGGCAACGAACGCGGCGGCGATGCCGCGGCCGTGATGTACAGCCTGCTGGCGACCTGCAAGGAGCACGAGGTCGACCCGCGCACGTACCTGCGCGACGTGCTACTGCGCATCGGAAAGGTCACCGACGTCCGCGAACTCACGCCCTACGGCTGGAAGGCCAAGTGGGCGAAGGTCGTGGAAGACCACCGCGCCAGCATCCTCGAGCGCGTCGCACTCCAGCTCGGCAGCTGACCACAGCACGCCCTGCGATCAATACGCTTGAGGGGTGGCGTTGCCCGAACGGTTACACCTTTCCGATGCGCAGTAGCACGTCGCGCAGGTACGTGCGCGGGTCGACCTCGTGCTCCTTGCAGGTCGCCAGCAGGCTGTACATCACGGCCGCGGCATCGCCGCCGCGTTCGTTGCCGAAGAAGATCCAGTTCTTGCGGCCCACCGCGACCGTGCGCAACGCGCGTTCGGCGGCGTTGTTGTCGATGGAAAGCCGTCCATCTTCGCAGTAGCGCGCAAGAGCTTCCCAGTTCGAGAGCGCGTAGTCGGTGGCCTTCGCCAGTGGCCCCTTGTCGAGCACCTGTGTGCGGGCCACGGCCATCCAGTCACGCAGTCGCGATAGCCTCGGCAACGACTCAGCCTGACGCAGCTCGCGGATCTGCTCGTACGAGAGTCCCGAGTCCTTCGCCTGCCGCTCGATCACGTACAGCTCGCCAATGCGCGCGACCGCCTCCCTCGCGAAAGCCGGCTCGCCGTCCTCGGCCTTGATGAAGTACCGACGTGCATGCGCCCAGCAGCCCACCTCGAGCACACTGCCGTCCTTGTAGAAGGCGTCATAGACCGAGTACGCGTCCGCCTGCATGTAGCCCTTGAAGTCGGTCAACACCGATCGTGGTCCGTCGCGACCGCGCGACTCGGTCATGTCGAAGAAGACCTGGCCACCAAGACCTCGGTACACCCAGACGTGGCCCTGGCGCGAGTTCTTGTCGCTGCCTTCCTGGATCGTGACCGGCGTGTCGTCGGTTTGCACGATGCCCGAAGCGAGGACGTCCTTGCGAATCTGCTCGGCAATCGGTGAGAGGATCTCTGCGCAGCGTACGGAGGATTCGCACAGGACCGAGCGCGACAGCTCGAAACCCTCCGATGCGTACTTCGCTTCGAGCCGGTTGTAGGGCATGTGGTGCCCAAAGCGCTCGACCAGCACGTGCGCGAGGAAGCCGACGCCCAAGAGGCCCTTGTCGATCACGCGATCGGGGCCTGGCGCGATCTTCACGCCGTTCTCGCAAGCCTTGCACGCATACTTCTTGCGCGCGATCTCGTGCACGACCGAGATCTCGAGGCGTTCGAGCTCCTTCGTGAGCTCCTCGCCGATCTCCGTGAGCTCGTGGCCGCACAAGCAACGACGCTGATCCAGGGGTAGCTCGAAGGTCGTACGCATCACCGGCAGGTGCGGCGGAAAATGCTTACGGCGCTTGGGCACTTTTGTCTGTCCGCTCGAGCGGATCTCGACCGCGCCCTGGACCTTCTTCTCGTCGGCGATACGTTCGGCGGCTTCGACGAGCTCGGGGAACAAAAGATGCATCTGACCCGGCCCGCAAGCGAAGTCGGCGCGTGGCCGACGCTCGCTCGACGGCTCGAACTCCTGACGACGCAACAGCCGATTCTCGCTCTCGAGCTGCGCGATGCGCGCAAGCAAATGTTCGTGCTCTGTGCGCTCCTTCAACAGCAGCGCTCTCAGCGCCTCGACATCATTCGGCAACTCGCGCGCGTCCACGATCGTCGTCACGCGAACAGATACGCACATCGCGCGCGAAGTAACGACGGAATTGCGATTTCTTCGTGTCGATTCCTTCGAGCAACATCGACATCTGCGCGCGATCGATCTCGACGCGCGGCGCGCTGCCGTCGATGCGTTCGAACGTGCCGCGTTCGAGACGCTTGTAGAAAAGCCAGAAGCCGTTCTTGTCCCACACGAGCATCTTCACACGATCACGCCGCCGGTTGAAGAAACAGAACAGGGTCCCCGTGAAGGGGTCCTCTCCGAAGGCCTCACGCACGATCGCAACGAGCCCGTCGAAGCCCTTGCGAAAGTCGACCGGCACCGTCGCAGCGAGGATGCGTTCGCGCGAGGAGATGCTCAGCACTGCTCCAGCGCTCGAACTAGCCGCACGAGCGCCGCCTCGTCCACGTCGGCACCCACGACGATGCGCCGCTCGCCACGAATCACGATCTCGATACGAGAAGCTGGCTTCGCACACGACTCGACCAGTTCCACGAACGTCTCCGGCGTCGGCTTCCGGCGTACCGTCGCCGCCCGCCGCCCGAAGAGCTTGCGACGCCACCAGAACAACTGGTTGGTCGAAACATCGGGCTCGAGCGCCGCGGCCTGTCGGTACGTCAACCCCTCGCGCTCACGCCGCTCCAGCAGGTGACGCATCTTCTCGGCACGATTGGCGGTCTCCATGCCGCACATCGTCGCCACTATCCCGAGATCTTCCAGGTGGGGTTGCGCGAACGGTTACGAACCAAAGAGGTGTCGGAGTCTGCGGACGGCGTGCCGGCCGGCCTCGTGCAGGGTGGCTAGCGCTGCAACGATTGCGACGAGGTCGCTCCTCCGCTGCCGCACCATAACGCGGCCCGGCAAGCCACCTCGTCGGCTTTCGCGAGCGAGCAAGAGCTCGCGCAGTTCTAACCAAGGCCAAAGAGAGTACGCGCGCGATCGACGATCGAGCGTGCGATCGCCAGCGAGGCCGTCGCGGCCGGCGAGGGCGCGCTCAACACGTGCAACGAGCGTTCACCCTCCGCGAACCGAAAGTCGTCGGCGAGCGTGCCGTCCGGATCGACGGCTTGCGCGCGCACCCCCGAACCGCCGGGCAGGAGATCCGTCGGCTGGATCTCGGGCAGCAGACGCTGGAGCGAGCGTGCGAAGGCGGCGTGGGAGAGCGAGCGCACGAGTTCGCCCGTGCCGGTGCGCCAGTAGCGCGCTGCCATGCGCCAGAAGCCGCCGTAGCTCGCCATCTCCGCGAGGTCGCCGATCGAGACGTCGCTCCAGCGGTAGCCGTGGCGCGCGAGCGCGAGCACGGCATTGGGGCCGGCCTCGAGCGAGCCGTCGATCCCGCGCGTGAAGTGCACACCGAGGAACGGAAAACGCGGATCGGGCACGGGGTAGATCAGGTTTCGCACGAGCGACCGACGCTCGGGCCGCACCAGCTTGTACTCGCCGCGGAAGGGCACGATGCGCGAGCTCGGCGCGAGGCCCGCTCGGCGCGCGATGCGATCCGCTTGCAGGCCGCCGCAGTTGACGAGGAAGCGCGCGCGGATCTCCCCGGCGGGAGTTTCGACGATCCAGCGCTCTCCCTCCCGCCGCAGCGCCCCCGCCGGCCGCGCGAGGTGCACGCGTCCGCCGCCTTGCTCGACGTCGCGCACGAACGAGCGCGCCACCTCGCGGTAGTCGAGGATCCCTGTATGGGGGACCCAGAGCCCGGCGATCCCCGCCACGTGCGGCTCGCGCGCGCGCAGCCCGCCCTGGTCGAGCCTCTCGACCCCCTCGAGGCCGTTCGCGCGCGCGCGGCGCTCGAGCTCGTCGAGGCCCGGAAGCTCCTCGAAGCGCGTCGCGACCACGACCTTGCCGCAGCGCTCGAAGGGCAGCGAGTGCTCCTGGCAGTAGCGCGCCATCTCCTCGCGCCCTTCCGCGCAGAGCTTGGCTTTGAGCGAGCCCGGCCGGTAGTACAGGCCCGAATGCAGGACTCCGCTGTTGTGACCGGTCTGGTGCGCGGCCGGCCGATCCTCGGCTTCCAGTACGACCAGGCTGCGCCGGCCGCTCTCGATCCAGGCCCGCGCCGTGGCGAGACCCACGATCCCCGCGCCGATGACGCACAGCTCGTAGTCCTTGTCTTCGCTCACGCTCCGCGACCTCGCCCGCGATCCTCGAGCGACCGCGGGGGGCCATGATCCCTTCCGCCCGAGCCGGAGGCTACACTCTGCCGTCGCTAGGGGCGGCGCGGATCCCCGCGCCTGAGAAGCACCCTTGAACCTGATCCGGGTCATGCCGGCGTAGGAAAGCAGCATGGAAAACGAGCTCGTCGAACGGGGGGAGAAGCAGACCGGAAGTCCGCACTCGAAGGAGCGTGGGTTGCCACTGCTCGCGACGAGCCATCCGCGCTCCCACAAGGTCCATACGGAGATCGAGCACGCCGGGAGCCGTCTTTGCGTTCCCGCGCGGCGCGTGCACCTCTCGAACGGCGAGACGATCGACCTGTACGACACCACCGGGCCGCAGGGCCTCGACCCGCGCGCGGGCCTGCCCGCGCTGCGCGCCGACTGGGTGCGCGAGCGCGTCTCGCGCGGCGGGAACCAGAGCCAGATGCACTGGGCCCGGCGGGGGGTGATCACCGCGGAGATGGCCTTCGCCGCCGCGCGCGAGGGGGTCGAACCCGAGTTCGTGCGCTCGGAGATCGCGCGGGGTCGCGCCATCCTGCCGGCCAACGTCCGTCATCCCGAGCTCGAGCCGATGGTGATCGGCCGCAACTTCCTGGTGAAGATCAACGCCAACATCGGCAATTCGGCCATCTCCTCGTCGATCGACGACGAGGTCCTGAAGCTGTCCCGCGCGATCCGCTGGGGCGCCGACACGGTGATGGACCTCTCGACGGGCAGCGACATCCACGCGACGCGCGAGGCGATCGTGCGCAACTCGCCCGTGCCGATCGGGACGGTGCCGATCTACCAGGCCCTCGAGAAGGTCAAGGGAAAGATCGAGGCCCTCACCTTCGACGTGTTCTACGAGACGCTCGAGGAACAGTGCGAGCAAGGCGTCGACTATTTCACGATCCACGCCGGCGTGCGCCTCGCCTACGTGCCGCTGACCGCGAAACGCGTCACCGGCATCGTCTCGCGGGGCGGCTCGATCCTGGCGCGCTGGTGTCTCGCGCACCACGAGGAGAACTTCCTCTACACGCGCTTCGAGGAGCTCTGCGAGCTCATGGCGCGCTACGACGTCTCCTTCAGTCTTGGCGACGGCCTGCGCCCGGGCTGCATCGCCGACGCGAACGACGAAGCGCAGTTCGCCGAGCTCGAGACCCTCGGCGAGCTCACCCAGATCGCCTGGAAGCACGACGTCCAGGTGATGATCGAAGGCCCCGGGCACGTCCCGATGCACAAGATCAAGGAAAACGTCGAGCGCCAGATGCGCGTCTGCCAGGAGGCGCCCTTCTACACGCTCGGCCCCCTCGTGACCGACATCGCCCCCGGCTACGACCACATCACGAGCGCCATCGGCGCGGCCATGATCGGCTGGTACGGCACCGCCTTGCTCTGCTACGTGACACCCAAGGAGCACCTGGGCCTGCCCGACGCGAAGGACGTGAAGGACGGTGTCATCGCCTACAAGATCGCCGCCCACGCGGCCGACCTCGCCAAGGGCCACCCGCTCGCGCAACGCTGGGACGACGCGCTCTCCAAAGCGCGCTTCGAGTTCCGCTGGGAAGACCAGTTCGACCTCTCGCTCGACCCCGAGACCTCGCGCGCGTTCCACGACGAGACCCTGCCTGCCGATGGTGCCAAGACCGCCCACTTCTGCTCCATGTGCGGCCCGCACTTCTGCTCGATGAAGATCACCGAGGACGTGCGCCGCTATGCCGCGGAAAAAGGCCTCGCCGAGGAGGAAGCGCTCGAGGCCGGCCTACTGGAAAAGGGCCGCGAGTTCGTGGCCTCCGGCGGCGAACTGTACCGCGAGGATTGAACGACCGGTCGTGGACGCACGAGCTCTTCGGCTTCAGAGTGCGATCCTGGTGACTTGGCCGCGTTCGCCCAGTGGCAACGATCGGAGCAACTCGGGAACGAGCGAGCGGAGATCGGCGAGCGTATTCGTACGAGCGCTCAGCAAGAACACGGCGATCCGGAACTTGGGCAGGTTCTGCGGGAAGGCGAGGTTGCGATCGACCGTGACGGACGCGTCAAACTCGCGCTCGGCGAGCGCGAGCAGTGCGCCGTTCTTCGAGGCCGCCCAACCCATTTCGGGAACGGTACGGCTTCATGACCGACAATCTCCCGTGCCAGACGCCGGTCAACGCATTCGTCGAGGAGTACCCTCACGAGGCGGCGTTGACTACCCTCGCCGTCGCTTCCTCCAGGAACGCGATCAACTGTTTCCGACGCACGGTAGGGAATCCGTCCAAGAAATCGTCGATCGAGTCGCCCGCCTCGAGATAGTCGAGCAGGGTTTGGACAGGAACGCGCGTTCCCGCGAAAACCGGGGTGCCGCCCAGGATGTCGGGCGAGCGGACGATGAGAGGCTCGGCCATGAGGTTGAGGCTAGCCCGCCGGGCTGAAAGCCTCAAGGTTTGCGCGCGAGTTGTACGCGCACGCGCGAATCCTTCTCCACTCGGTTTTCCTCGGCAGTGCGAAGGCGTGCTGGAGCAGATCGGTGAGGTCGAAGCGGCGGCCGGGCTCCAGCTCCACGCGGCTGGACGAGCCGAGCTGGTGGAGGTGGAGCGAGCGCAGGACATCACGCTTCTTGGCCTTGGGACCGAAAACCCAGCTCGAGGTGCCGGACGGGTGCTTGTGCAGGGTTGCGCCGAGCGTGCGCTCTTGCAGCCAGCGATCGATGCGCGCGGGGAAGGGGGACTCGATCACGATGCGCTCGGGGCGCCAGGCTTCGGGTGCGGGGCCCAGGTAACGGGCCCACTCGCCGAGCTCGCGCTCGAGGTGGAGCGCTCGCTCGGGATCGGCGTCGATGGGCTCGAGGAGAGCGCGCGCGCCGCGACCGAAGCGGAGCGTGAGGACATCCTCGCCGCCGATCCAGGTGCGGTCGTCCTCGCGGCCAGCCCAGAAGCTCGATTCGTAGCCGCGGTAGAGCGGCACGAGGCGCGGCTCGGCGAGCATGAGGGCGCGGGCGAGAGCGACGGCGACGGCTTTGCGCGGGAGGCCGAGGCCGGCTGCGCGGACGTCGACGAGGATCGGGATCGATTCCTCGGCCGTGCGCGAGGCGCGCACGCGCTCCTCGAAGGCGGAAAGCTCGAAGGGGCGGTCTTGCTTGGCCTTCACGAGATCGACGACGTGCTCGGGGGTCGGGCAACCGCCGCAGTGGAAGCACTTCGCGCGCGTCCAGGCGCGGCCGAGGCAGTAATCGATCTCCTTCCAGCGGCGGGCGCGCAGGACCTCTTGCCAGAGGAATTCGCGATGCACTCCGGTGGTGATCCGCGCCCAGGGCTTCGTGCGGCTCGCTTCGAGGTCGTAGCCGGCGAAGAGTGCGTCCTCGCCGAGGCCGCGCGCGGCGAGCGCGCGCTCGAAGGTCGCGCGAAACTCGCGCGTGACCTCGCGCTGGAAGACGAAACCGCTCGTCTCGACGGCATCCAGGAGCGCTGCGTGGATGCGCGGATCGTCGGCGCGCACGAGCACCTGGCTCAGCCAGTACTCGTCGAGCTCGGCCGACTCGCGGAACTCGAAGTCGGCGTTGCGGACGATGGCGGCGACGCGCGCGAGGATCGGCTCGTGGCGCTCGCGCGAAGGCGCCGGCTCGAACTCGAGCGGCGTCCAGGGGAAACGCACCAGCGGCGTGATCGAGAAGACGACGCGCGTGTGTGCGCCGGTGCTCTCGCGCACGGCGGCCATGTGCTGCACGAGGTCCTCGAAGGCCAGGAAATCCTCCTCTTCCTCGAGACCGGTCGCGATCAGGAACACTTTCAGGCCTCGCGCGCGCGAGGAGAAGATCGTGGCGAGGCTCGAGTGCAGCGCATCCGTCTCGAGGTTCTTGTGCAGATAGCGGCGCAGCCGCGGCGAGATCCCTTCGAGGCCGCAGGTGAGGCTGGTCTTCTCGATCACATGCTGGAACTCGACCATGCCCGGATCGTGCGCGAGCAGATCGAAGCGCTGGCTCTTCAGGCCGACGCTGGCGAACTCCGGCACCAGGTCCCACACGACCTGGTAGAAATCGGAGTGCATGTTGAAGTTGAAGCTGTACAGCTCGATCGAGTCGAGGCCCATGTGCGCCTTCATCGATCGCGCGAGCGAGGCGAGGGCGGGAGCGCGCCGCTCGCGGTAGGGCTTGCGGTCCCAGCTCTCGGCGCAGAAGCTGCAGAAGCAGGGACAGCCTTCGCTGATCTGGAGGTGCGCGCTGCCGAGTTGCTCGGCCAGGAAGTAAACGGGGCCGCGCTCGAGCGCCTCGCTGCGGTTGAGGTCGGGGACGAAGGCCTTCTGCGTGTTCCGCGGCCGGTCGGGCTGGAAGAAGCCGTCGACCTCCTCCATCCGTTCGAGGATCTCGCGCTTCTCGAGGCCGGCGGCTTTCGCGTCGCGGCCGATCTCGAGGAGCCGGCGGATGGCGAGCTCGCTCTCACCCACGAAGATCCCGTCGACGAGCGGATCCTCGACCCACAGGACCGAGGTGTAGAGCGCGTTGGCGCCGCCCAGGATCAAGAGCGGGAGATCGGGGCGCTCCAGGCGCTCGCGCTTGCCGAGCGGGACGCCGCTCCGGGCCAGGAAGTGCGGCAGGTTGACGAGCTCCTGGACGATCGAATTCGAGATCCCGATGAAATCGAAAGCGGCCGGGCCGCGCTTCGTCTGCGTGCCGAGGAGCCAGGGCACGCCCTCGCGCTCGAAATGCGGGAGGTCGGCGCGCGGCGGCAGGTAGGCGAGGTCGGGGAAGACGCCCGCGGTGTCGGCCGCCACCTGGTAGAGCATCTGGTGAGTGAACGAGTAGCCGGTGTTCTCGTAGGTCGAGAGCCGCACGAAGAGCGCCCGGTACGGCCGCTCCTCCCAGGCCGCGGGCGGGAGGGTGTTCAGCTCGCCCCCCCGCAGCCAGAGCCCCGCGTGCGAGAGCTCGGGCCAGGTTCGCTCGTACCAGCTCCGGTAGTCGTTCATCTCGGTCTCGATCGCCGATAAGGTACTCGATGCGTCGCGATCGGCAGAATCACGACGCGCAAGGCGCTCCTCCGACCGATGCTGGTTCCATGTTCCTGTTGCGATTGGTCCTGCTCGGGCTCCTGCGGGCCATCTACCGGATGCGCGTCGCGGGAAGGGAGAACCTGCCCCGCGAGGGCGGCGCTCTCCTCGTCGCGAACCACGTCTCCTTCGTCGATGCCCTGCTGATCTCCGCGGCCTCCCCGCGACCGGTGCGCTTCCTCATGCACAGGAGCTTCTTCGCGATGCCCCTCGTGGGCTGGTTCGCACGATGCATGCGCACCATTTCCCTCGCCGCGGAAGACAGCCCCAGCGAGAAGGCGCGGGCGCTCTCGGCGGCGGCCACGGCGGCGCGAGAAGGCGAGCTCGTGTGCATCTTCGCCGAGGGTGCGATCACGCGAACGGGAGTCTTGCAGGGCTTCCGCCGCGGTCTCGAGAAGATCGCCCGCGATGCCGGGGTCCAGATCGTTCCCGTCGCGCTCGACCGGATGTGGGGGAGCGTGTTCAGCTTCGAGCGCGGGCGCGCCTTCTGGAAGCTGCCGCAGCGCATTCCCTATCCGGTCGACGTCGCCTTCGGCGCGCGCCTCGCGAGCGATGCGCCTGCGTGGCGCGTGAGGATCGCCGTTGCCGAAGCGCTGGCCGATCTCCGGCGCGGGCGTGAGCAACACGGGGACACGCTGGCGCACCGCTTCCTGCGCGTGGCGCGGACTCATGCGCGCGAGCCGGCCGTGGTCGAGCTCGACGGGCGTCCGCTCACCTATCGCCAGCTGCTCGCGGCGGCGCTCGCGCTGCGTGCGAGCCTGCGCAGCCGGCTGGGTGACACGCAGGCCGTGGGCTTGCTGCTCCCGCCGGGAGCGGCCGGGGTGATCGCCAATCTCGCCGTCACGCTCGCCGGACGCGTGAGCGTCAACTTGAACGCGACGCTCTCGAACGCGGTGCTCGCGAGCTCGCTCGAGCGTGCGGGCGCGCAGGTGCTCCTGACCTCACGGCGCGTGCTCGCGTCCCTGGACCGCAGCTCGCCGCTCCCCGAGGAGCGCACGCTCCACATCGAGGACCTGCTGGCGGAGTGCCGGGGCTGGAGGCGCCTGCGGGCCGGGCTCGCTACGTACTGGCCCGCCTTCGTCCTCGCGCGCGTCCTCGGGCTCCCGCGCTCGCCACGCTCGACGGCCACGATCCTCTTCTCGAGCGGCTCGACCGGCGAGCCCAAGGGAGTGGAGCTCTCGCACGCGAACATCCTCTCGAATGTCGACGCGCTCCTCGAGGTGATCGCGCTGGGCCCGGGGGACACCGTGCTCGGCATCCTGCCGTTTTTCCACAGCTTTGGCTTCACGGTCACCCTGTGGAGCGTGGTGCTCGCGGGCGCACGCGGCGCCTATCACGCGAGTCCCCTCGACGCCAAGGCGATCGGCGAGCTGTGCGCGCGCGAAAGCCCGACCATTCTCGCCGGGACGCCGACCCTCTATCAGGCCTGGTTGCGGCGTTTCGAGTCGGGAGCGCTCGCTCGCGCGCGCATGTGCTTGATCGGGGCCGAGAAGGTGCGCCCCGATCTCGCGAGCGCCTGGCAGGAGCGCTTCGGCCAGCCGCTCCTAGTTGGCTATGGCTGCACCGAGCTCGCGCCGGTGGCCACCATCGAGCTGCCCGACGCTCGAGCGGGGGAGAATCGCGGTAGCAACCCCCGCGATCCGGGAAACGTCGGCCGTCCGATCCCAGGCGTCGCGGTGCGGATCGTCGCGCTCGAGCACGGCGAGCTCCTGCAGCCGGGAAGCGAAGGCATGGTGGAGGTGAAGAGTCCCGGCCTCATGAAGGGTTATCTCGGCCGGCCGGATCTCACCGCGGAGGTCGTGCGCGACGGCTGGTACCGCACCGGCGACATCGGGCGGCTGGACGATGAAGGTTTCCTGGTGCTCACCGATCGGCTGGCGCGCTTCAGCAAGATCGGCGGCGAGATGGTGCCGCACGGCAAGGTCGAGGCGCTCCTGGCGGAGATCGTCGCGCGTCTGTCGGAAGAGACGCCCGGGCAGGCCCTTCCCGAGCTCGCGATCACCTCCGTGCCGGACGCGCGCAAGGGCGAGCAACTGTGTGTCGTGCACACAGCGTTCACGGTGCCGGTGCAGTCGATCCTCGCCGAGCTCGCCCAGAGCGATCTGCCGCGTCTGTTCGTGCCGCGTGCTTCGCACTTCGTCCAAGTGGAGGCGCTCCCGCGGACGGGCACCGGCAAGCTCGACCTCGCGGGTCTCAAGCGGCTGGCCGAGCGCGCGCTGGCAGCGGCGAGCGAACCGGCATAGGCTCAGCGCGCAGCACGAAACCGCCTCCACGACGACGATGCTCAAGACCCGCCTCCTGCATCCAGAGATCCTCGACGCGCTCGGCCGCGCCGGTCACGGCTCGAAGATCCTGATCGCCGACGGCAACTACCCCTTCGCCACGACGCTGGGGCCGAATGCGCGCCTGGTGTGCCTCAACCTCGCGCCGGGACAGCTCGGAGCGATCACCGTCCTGGAAGCCTTGCTCTCGGCGATCCCCGTGGAGGCCGCGGCCGTCATGCAGTACGCGAAGAGCGGCCCGCACGCTCTGCCCGGCGATCCGCCGATCTGGGGCGAGTTTCGCCGCGTGTTGCTTGCGCACGAGGCGCCGGCCGAGCTCGAGCTCCTCGATCGCCTCGGGTTCTACGCCGCCGCGCGCAGTCCCGACGTGGCGCTCACCATCGCGACCGGCGAGGAGGCGATCTACGCCAACGTGTTGCTCACGATCGGTGTCGTTCGGGCGCAGCATTCCGCGACCTGAGGCTCACTCGTCGGCTGGCCGGGGAGGGGCTCCCACGCAATTCAGCCGCGCTCGGACCCAGGTCGGACCGTGTGCCGCGCTGCGACCGGCGGCGGACGCCGTGGAGACCTGCATCGTTGCCGAGCCATCCGGCCACGTGAGCGTCAGGCGGGAGGGGAGCTCCTGCTGCGAGTGCAGCGCATCGAGCATCGAACGCACGTCGAGAGTGGAAGTTAGCGGCACTCCGCCGGAGTTCTCGATCGCCGGCGGAGCGACCGTCGGCCGCAGCGCCTTGCTCTCGAAGTCCATCCGATCTCCGTGCTGCAAGAGCGAGACGTGCGCGCCTTCCCAGCGGTTCATTCCGCGGCGAGAGCCCGTGCCCTCGATCAAGAGCACCACGCCCGGACCGCGCACCTCGGCGTACTGAAGCCGCGCGTCGAGGATCAAGAGAACGTCGCCCCAGAGGACCACGGCGCGAGCGTACTCCGCGGTCCACATGGCCCACAGCGCCCGCGCGAGGCCGTCGCGACCGGGCGCGTCCTCCTCGACGAGATCGAACGGAAGCCAATCGAGGCCGCGCGCGAAGGCATGCGAATCGTCACCCTCGCGTGGATTGCGGCGGATCGGGCCGAAGGTCGCAGCGGGCACGATCACGCTCGGGGCGAGCGCACTCGCTGCGCCCGCCGCGAGGAAGATGCGCTTGCCTCGCGAGCGTGCGCGCTCGAGCTCGCGCAGCAGTGCTGACGCATGGTGGCGAGGCTCCAGTAGCGCGAGCCAGGAAAGCGCGTCACCGCCTGCGAGCAAGACGCTGTCGGCGGGTTCGATGTGCGCTGCGGCGATCTCGAGCTCCACGGGATTCATGGAGGGCAGGAGTTTCTCGGGCGCGAGGAACACCGGCTCGCCTGCAGCCGGGAAGTCCAGGGGTGCTCGACCCGCCTCGGCCTCGACGGCCGTGCCAGCGAAGAAGCCCGCGCAGTGCAGGCCCGCGAGTTCGGAGAGCTCCTGTACGGGCGAGCCGCCGACGAGCACGAGCTCGCGCGCGAAAGCCGGGTGCTCCTGTCGCTGCGGCGGTGCAACGAGTGCGCCGAGTGTGGCGGCGAGGAGGAGCGTCGCGCTCACGGGCCTTCGCTGCCCGATACTGCAGCGATGCGCAGATCGAGGACGCGGGCCAGCGCCGAGAGCACGAGCGAATGGTCGATCGCGCCGCACGCGACCATCTCGCGCACGCGCTCGAGCGACACGAGATCGACCGTGATGTCTTCCCCGCTGTCGAGCTCCTGGGGGTGGGTGCGTTGCACGCCGCGAGCCAGGAAATGGTGGCAGCGGTTGTCGTGGAAGGCCGGATTGGGCGTGACCGCGCCGAGCTCCGTCCAGTCCTGGCTCGTGAAGCCGCTCTCCTCGCGCAGCTCGCGGCGCGCCGCGTCGAGCGGGCTCTCACCCGGGTCGATCACGCCGCCAGGGATCTCGATCGTGACCGCCTCGCTCCCGAAGCGGTACTGGCGGACGACCACGAGCTCGCGCCCTTCCGTCAGCGCGACGACGTTCACCCAGTCGCGGGTCTCCAGCACGAGCCGCTCCATGCGCTCGCCCGTGCGCGGGTTCTCCATGAGGTCCCAGCGCGGCTGGAAGATGAGCAACCCTCCGGTATGGCGCGACGCGTGCCGCACCCATAGGCGCGGCGCGCTCGTGTCTTTCCCTGTGCTGGCCTCATCCATGCGGAACCGCAGCAATCTGCCACAACCGCTGCTCTGCGGCTAACAGGCCCTGGTGCGAGGGTCCCCTCTACTCGCCTGTGGACCGGGGCCGCGCTAGCCGAAGCCGCTCCAGCTCCTCGCGCAAGGGACTCCAGTACTCACGATCACGCTCACGCTCGCGCTGTTCTTCCGCAGCTAGCTCCTCGGCGAGGGCAGCCGTGTCCCCGAGGATTGCCCGTGCGAGCAGCGGCCGCTCGCCCACGATCCCCCGACAGGAATCGGGGTGTCCCCGCGCGGCCTCGATCAGGAGCTCGGGGGTCCGCAGCTCTCTCAGCCAGAAGCGGACCCTGTCCGAATCGGGCGCGTCCCTGTGCGCAAAGTAGTGCGCCTCGACGAGCCTCCGGATCATCGGCCAGTCCTTGTCACGTTGCGTCTTCTTGGCTTGGACGAGGTCGGGAAGCGCAAGGAGCTCGTAGGTGAAGCTGTCCGGCGCAGTCACGGTCGTCCGGCGAGCCCAGAGTTCTGGGAAGGGCGCCACTCCGCGCAGACGCGACATGACGTCGATTCTCATCCCGCGAGCGTCCGGGTGCTGGCAGCGAAAATGAATGGCATGGCCCTTTTCCAGGTAGTCGGGAAGGAAAGGCGGGACGGCGATGCACTCTGCCTCGAGCTCCCGGAGCGCACCGGCAAGGCGGGAGAGGTTCCCTGCACTTGCCAGGATGGCGAAGTCGACGTCGCGGCTAAACTCCGCCGCGCCGTAGAAAATGCAGGCCTGCCCTCCCATCAAGAGCGCCTCGACCCGGTGATCCCGCATCGTGGAAAGGACTCTGAGTATCGGGCTCCGGATCAAGCGAACCTCCCATTCTCGAGTAGTCCTCCCAGAGTCGCAGACTCTCGTTCCAGCGCTCGAGCGGCGTGAGGCCATACCACTCGACCCACTCGTCCTCGCAGATGTCCTCGGGCTGGATCACGCTTCCCATGATAGCCCATGGACACAGAGGAACTTTCTCGCTGCGCGCCACGCGGGATCGCCGATGACCTGATCGCATTGACCTCTGCCCCGGACAAGGAACGCACGATCCTTGAGTCCGGAACCGCAGCAATCTGCCACAACCGCTGCTCTGCGGCTAACAGGCGCTGGCGCGGAGCGTCCGGTTGGTATCGAATCGCTCGGGCCGATCAGGCGTCGATCCAGGAGGTTATCGTGCATTCCACCCCGTTCTTCCCGTTCCTGCCTCTCGTGAGCCTGGCGTTGGCCATGGGCACCTCCGAACCCGGAGTCGAGGTGCGCGAGGATTCGGACTTCGTCGCGCGCTCCTGGGATCAGGAGCGCCGCGTCGTACACGAATGGGGGACCTTCGTGTCGATCGCCGGCTCGGATGGCCAGAGCCTTCCGGGCCTGGTCCACGATCCGTTCGATTTGCCGCCGTTCGTGTACGACCTGTGCGACGAGTTCGGGCTGACTGGTCTCACTCCAAAGATGGAGACGCCGGTGATCTACTTCTACGCGCCCGAGCCGTGGGCGGTGCGCGTGCGCGTGCGCTTTCCACACGGGCTCCTGACGCAGTGGTATCCGGCGCCCACTCGCGCGAACCTGCGCGACGGGCTCGAGCGGCCCGCGGAGACGCCGCTCGACCACACGGATCCCCGCATCGGCGATGGCTTCCTCGACTGGGGGCGCTTCCGGGAGCTCCTGGTCCTGGGACCTGAGCAGGAATTCGACACTTGCTCTCCTGATGCTCACGAGACTTCCCTCGCGTGTTTCCCCACGGTCGGGGAGAGCGATCCCTGGCGCTTCGCTCGCGAAGTCGGCGCGAATCCGATCCGGGTCACGAACTTCTCGGGGGTGTTTGCCGAGGACGCTCCCTTCCAGCCCCGCGACGAGTACGAGCGCTTCCTCTTCTATCGCGGGCTCGGCGACTTCGAGCTGCCGCTGCGTGCACGCCTGCTGGAACAGCGGATCGAAGGCGAGCGCGCCAGCCTGCGGCTCTCGCTCGAGAATCCCGATCCGACCCACCCGCTCGAGCATCTGCTGCTGATCGTTGCCGATCACGGCCGCGTGGGTTTCGCGGAGCTCGGCGATCTCGAAGGTCGCACGGAGTACCAGCGTCTGGACGTGCCGCTCGTGGCGAGCGCCGGCGCGCTCGATGCGCTCGCCGGAGAGGTGGCTCGGCACCTCGGCGCGACCGGTCTCTATCGCGACGAAGCGCTGGCGATGGCGCACACCTGGCAGGCGTCCTGGTTCGGTGAGGACGGCGTGCGCGTGCTCTACGTGTTGCCGTCCGCGCTGATCGAGCGCGAGCTGCCGCTCGCCATCGATGCGCACACCGTTGCCGGTCCCGAAGGCGAGCAAGTGCCCGGCCCCAGCGCAGACGAAGTGGTGCGCGCCTTCGTCGGCCGGGTCGAGCTGCTCTCGCCCGAGCGCGAGCGCGCGATCCTGGACGCCTTCGTCGGCGCTTGCTCGGACTGTGCTTCGGAGCGCGCGGAGTCGATGCGCGAGATCGAGAGCTGGGGCCGCTACGCGCTGCCTTACCTCGAGCGCGCGCGCGCCATGGGCCTGGACGAGGCGAGCGCACGCGCGGTCGTGCCGCTCGTGCACGAGCTCGCGAGCCGTCCCTAGGTAGCAGCTCCGATTGCCGCCGCCGCTCGGCGGCGTTACGCTGCGGGGACGGCCACACCCCGAGAAACTCGCGCGGAAGGGAGCGGCGTGCTCGCGGGGCACGCCGCGCTTGCGTTCGTGCAGCTGTGCTTCGGCATGATGCCGATCTTCGGCAAGTGGGCTTTCGCGCCTGGCGGTTTCGAACCGCTCTCGGTCGGCATCTGGCGCATGGTCGTGGGAGCAAGCGTGCTCGGCACGCTCGCGCTGGCACGCTACGGCAAGCGTGCCTTCGTTCCCCGCGCCGACCTCGGGCGCGCGCTCGCCTGCGCCTTCCTCGGCATCGTGTTCAACCAAGCCCTGTACCTCGAAGGCCTGTCCCGCACGAGCGCCATCCAGGCGGGGCTCTTGACCTGTCTCATTCCGGTGTTCACCTTCGTGGTGGCGAGCGCGTGCGGGCAGGAGCGCTTCCGCTGGACGCGCGCGGTGGGCGTCCTGGTCGCGCTCGCCGGCGCGGCACCCCTGTTCGTCGCGCGGGGGGCGCGGCTGGAGGTCTCCGGGGGCTCGCTCTTCCTCGCCGGCAGCTCAGTGGTGTACGCCGCCTATCTCGTGAGCTCCAAGCCGCTCCTCACGCGCCATCCGCCGCTGGTCGTGCTCGCGTGGGTGTACGTGCTCTCGCTCCCCGGTGCACTGTTCTTCGCGGTGTTCGCTGCGCGCTGGCAGGTGATGCCAGCGGATCCCTCCAGTCGCCGTGCGTGGCTCGCGCTCGCGGCGATCCTGGTGTTCCCGACGATCGTGGCGTACCTCTTGAACCTGTACGCGCTGGCGCGCGTGCGGGCGTCGACCACGGCGATCTACGTGTACGCTCAGATCCTGATCACGGCAGTCGCGAGCACCCTCCTGCTTGGCGAGAGGCCGACCTCCGGCATCTTGCGCGCGGCGGTGCTGCTCAGCCTGGGAATCTGGCTCGTGGCGCGCCGTCCACCGCCCACGCTCTCCCTGCCGGTCGCCAGCGTTCCCGAGAGCGCAACCAACCCCTGATCCCATGCAGCCTCCGAGCCTTCCCTCGTCCGACGCCATCCGGTTCCGCTTCGTGACGCGCACGCGCTGGTCCGACGAGGATCGCCAGGGCGTCCTGAACAACGCGGTGCACCTATGTCTGATGGAGGAGGCCCGCTTCGCATACTTCGAGGCGCTCGGGCTCCTCGAGGAAGGCCGTTTTCCCTTCCTCGTCGCGCAATCGAACGTGCGGTATCTCGCGCCCGGGCGGGGAGGCGTGGAGGTCGTGGTGGAGCTCGCGACGACGCGCCTGGGAACGAGCTCGTTCGGGCAGGTGTATCGCGTGCGCGAGCGCGCGAGCGGCAATGTGTGGTGCGAGGCCGAAGCCCTGCTCGTGTGGTACGACGAGCGCACCGGGACGAGCCGGGAGATGTCCCCGGAATTCCGGCGCATGGTCGCGGCCTACGAGGGGCTGGAGGTGGGAGAGGGCGTGGAGGGAAGGTAGTCAGAGTCGAGGCGGCGACGCGCGCTTCGACTCACTTCAACCATTCGCGCGCGACCGTCTCGGCGACGAGCTTGTTTCCGATCGCGCTGTAGTGGCTGCGCGGCATCCAGTAGCGGTCGTCCTCCAGGGCCCCCGAGGCGAGCAGAGCCGGCGCGAGGTCCAGGCAACGGAATCCGATCGAGGCGAGATCGTCGCGGAACGCATGCCAGTATGCGTGCCCCTGGGCGTCGATCTGCGCCAGGTCTTCGCGCGAAGGCAGGAACAGGATCGAAAGGTCCGCGCCGGACTCGCGCGCCTCGCGATCCAGGCGCAGGACGAGCGCGCGCAAGAGCGCGTACAGCTCGCCCTGCTTGTCCGACAGCCAGGGCGCGGGCTCGCGATCGCGCGATTCCTGCCACGTGAGAGCCACGCGGGTCGCGGCGAAGAAGTGGGTCCACGAGCTACCCTCCGGCGCATAGGCGAGCGGCGAGCGCTGCATCCAGAGGTCGCTCCCACCGATCGCGTCGACGAGCGCGCGCTGATCCTCCAGGAGGTGCAAGGTCTCGGCGTGCGTGTGCGCGGCGGAGCGCGCGAGCACGAGCTCGCCCGTCTCGTCGAGGAAGAAGCGCGGCTTGAACGCGAGCACCTGGTTCCAGTGCGAGAGGATGGGCGGGAAGCAGGTCGTGACCCGTAGCGCCGCGCCGGGCAGGAGGCCGAGCCACAGCACGTCCGGACGGAGCTGGCGGCCGTCGCGCTTGTAGCGGAGGAGCGCCTGGTCGAGCCCGTACCCCCCCATGGCGAGGTTGGCGATCTCGAGGTCCGCGTGCGCGTGATCGACGAGGGCCGGCCAGGCCTCGCGATCGGCGACCTCGGCGCCGAGCGTGTAGCTGCAGCCCAGCGCGACGACGCGCCGCACGCCTTCCACGCGCTCGTGCGCGAGCTCTTCGAAGCCCATGCGCGCACCGGACCAGTCGAAGCTCGTTTCCCCTTCGCTGGCGTTCGGCCGGGGCGCCCAGCCGAGCTCGGGATCGAAGATCGAGTGCGCGAGGGCAGCCCGCTCGCCCGCTGCCGCCGCGCGCAGGTCCGCGAGGCGCGCCAGCTGCGCACTCGTGAACAGCGGCGGATCGAAGGGTGCGATGCGCCGGCCGAACAGGAAGCCGTCCGAGAAGGCCGTCCACTGCGCGACCTGATCGCAAGCCAGGAGAATGGCGAGCACGAGACCCGCACGCACCAGCGCGCGCCGTCTCGCTCGCGGGGGAGCGCCGCCCGTCATCGGCCGGCCGCGGCCTCGATCGCCCCCACGCTTGCGGCCTCTTCCGCGATGCGGCGGGGCGCGAGCGGCTCGATCCATGGATGGGCCGGTCGCGTCTGCCATTCGCTGCGCCACTTCCGGTGCAGCTCGTCGTCGGGGAAGTGCTCGTCCGGCCGGTACGGATAGCCGCTCATCGCGTGGAACGGCAAGGGCTCGACTTCGAGCGCCTCGACCGTGTTCGGATCGCGATCCTTGGCCCAGCCATCGAGGAACACGAGCCAGTCGCGCACGAATCCGGGCCGCGGTGCTGCGAGCGAGCGCGCGTCGAAGCGCACCGTGAGCGCGTCGCCAGCCCCGAGCACGGCGAAGCAATCGTCGATCGCTCCGAGGAGCGGCACGCACTCACCGTAGCGCGTGTACATCCCCGGATGCTGGTCCCAGCGCGGGCGCGGAGCGAGGTCGGCCCAGGTGAAGCGCTCGGGCACCTGATCCGTACCCACGACCGGGGCGCTGAAGCCGCGGCGCCAGAGATGGGCGGAAGTCGGCTCGAGCGGCTGCACGACGAGCTCGGCGTCGTCGTCGTCGACGGCGAGACGGATCGAATCCCAGTACAGGCGCAGCGTGCTGAACAGTCGCAGGCGCGGATCCTCGCGGGAGAGGATCGAGCTCACGTCGAGCACCATGGTCTTGGTTTTTCCCGCCGGGAAGCCGACGGGCGGGCCGGCGTCCACCCATTCGTTTCCTTGCGGGACCTGCAGGATCGGCGGAATGAACCGCACGTGCGGCGTGCGCGCCGAGGCAACGTTGACGCTCGCGTCCGTCCAGTAGAACCAGCCCGTGCAGATCAGGCGCAGCTTCTTCGCTGCGGCCACTGCCTCGCGATCGAACTCGAGCTCGAGCCAGTGTGGGCTTGCCAGTCCCTGGAACTGGGCCTGCAGCGGCTCGAAGGGGACGGCGTGCACCTCGTCCACGCGGGCGAGCGCATCGGACCACTCCTTGCCGTCGCTGCCCGTCACGCGCGTGGCTGCGATCGGGTCCCTCACCGTGTGCGTGTGTGGCGGGGGGAAAGGCGGGAAGCTGAAGAGCTCGTTCGGATAGATCGCGGTTCCTGCGGGGTGATCGACCGCCTCGATGCGGATGCGATCGAGATAGGTGACTTCGCGCAACTCCTCGGTGAACTGCAGCTCGAGGAAGCCGTCCCGGGGAACGAGCTGGTCGCCGCGCACGAGGACGTACTCGTCGTGATCCGGGGGGACGAGCTGTCCAGGAGCCATGGGCAGACCGAGCGGCGTGATGCCGAGGACGTCGGAGACGAAGGTGAAGGTCGATCCGTTCCAGGTGTACAGGAATGGGCAGGAGCCGATCAGCCCCGAAGGCTGCTCGGCAGCCTTGAAGTCGATCGTCTTGCCGAGCTCCCAATCCGGTTTCCATTGCCGGATACCGTTGGGCCAGGTGATGCGGACGACGTCGATGAGCTTCTTCCCGTCCACGCCGATGAGGACCGGATCGCCGCGCCAGTAGATGCGCCGGTAGAGCTCCTCGGCGCGAATCTCGACGATCGCACCCACGCCCTGCTTGTTGTCCTTCAGCCCGAACCACTGCTGCAAGGAGCCACTTCCCACCGCGCTCGTGCAGCGCCAGACCTCGATGCCACCGGGCACGGCGCGCAGGATGTCGAAACTTCAGGTCACGGTCTCGATCGCACACGGCGATGGGGCCAGTGCCAGGCGTTCCCTGCACGCGTCCGACTGTTTGCTCGGGAGTGGCGACCGAGAGCGCGACCCCTGCAAGATCGCTCTCTCCGCGCCAGACCACATCGAGCGCGCCATTCAGGTCGAGATCGACGTCGAAGACCGGATCGCCCGACGATGGGATTGCCAGCGTGCACGGCTGCACTTCGTAGCGCTCGTCCGGCGTGCGCCTCCACGAACGCGACGGCTCACCGGCTGCGAAGACATCCGGTCGCGCGTCGCCGTCGAAATCCGCGACGAGCGGCCGCCGAGGAAGTTGCACCGCTCCACCGAAGACGCGCGCCGTCACATCCTCGAACTTGCCCCCGCGCAGACTCGACGCGAGCACGGCGTTCCCCGCTCCACCGAGGAGATAGTCGACGTCCTGGTCGGAGTCGTAGTCCTCGGCCAGCGCCCAGGTGAATGCGCCCTGCATCGGGAGGCCGCTCCCCGCCGTCGCATCGACGAAGCCGCCTTCGAAAGGGAAGTCGGCCTCACCTTCCGGCTTAGCGTTCGCTCCATCGCACCGCAGCATCCGCACGCCGAACTCACCGCAGACGAGCAGGTCGAGGTCGCCGTCGTGGTCGAAATCCGTGGCGAGCAGCTCGGCCGGCGTACCTGGAAGCGCCGCGATCTCGAAGCCGCCCGGCTCGAAGAGCATGCGCAGCTTGGCGTTGGCATCGGGGTTGTCGCGGGCCTCCAGCACCGAGAGCTGCGCGCCCCTCGCCACGACGATGTCGAGGTCGTCGTCGTTCCCCATGTCGAAGGCTTCGAAGGCATCCGGGCTCTCGGGTAGGAGATCGACGAGCTGGTAGTCCTCCGGGACGACGTCGTAGCCGTCGTAGAGCGCCAGGCGCAGCCCGTAGTTCCCCACGGCGATGAGGTCGAGCTCGCGATTGCCGTCAAAATCGTGCGCTTCGAGGACGCGCGCTCCACCGAGCTCGGGAAGGATCGTCTCCTCGAGCGCGAAGGTCGGGACACTTCCACTCGAGGCGACCCCCGTTCCGCTGGGAGTCGCTGGACGCACGCCGCCGAGATTGCCGATGTCGAGCTGGTCCGGTGCGGGTCCCTCCCAGTGCTTCGCAGCGAGATCCTGGGAGATCGCGATGAGATCGTCCACGTTCTCGTCCGCTACGGTCTTGATGGCGATGAGTCGGGTGACCGCCATCATGTAATACGGGCCGGCGACGTCGATTCCCTTGGCCAAGATCTCTTCCAGCAGCTTGCGCGCCTCCGCCGTCTGTCCGGAGTTGTCGAGTGCCGCTGCCAGGCAAGCCTTGGCTGGCAAGTCCTCCGGCACGAGCTCGAGGACGCGGCGATACTCGGCGATCTCGCGCTCGACCTGCGCGCTGTCCTGCCCGAGGATTCGCGCGAGCAAGTAATGCGCGGAAGGATCGTCGGGGTCCAGCTCGATCGCTTGCTCGGCGTACTGCCGTGCTTTCTTGACATCGCCGGCGCGCAGCTCGATCGCGGCTGCCCGATCGAGGTCTTCGGCGTGCGGGGGCGATCGTTTGAGCAGCGGCGCGAGCACCTGGCGCGCCCGCTCGTCCCGGTTTTGCCGGGTGTCCGCCTCCCCGAAGTACGCCGCAGCTCGGTCGCGCGCCAGGATCTCCTCGGGCGTCGGCTTCGCACTCTCGGTGCGCGAGCACGCAGCGCCGAGGATGGCTCCGGCACTCATCAGCGACAGGACGACCCAGGGGTACACGAGGATGCCCGCGCGCCCCCTCCGTGCGCGATCTACCGGTTCCATGGCAAGAGGGTAGGGGAAGGCTCGGGCCGACTCCAGGAGGAGCGCTCCCGCTCCGAGCGCGTGCTCTCGATTCCCCGAGCGCGCGCTTCCACGTCGGGTGCGCGGTCTCCATGATTCGGAGCCATGGAAGTAGTCGGCGAGCGCACGCCTTCGGGACTGCAGAACCTCGGCTTGATCGTCGCGATCCTCGCCGGGGCGGCGCTCACCTGGTTGGGCTGGCGGTTCGTCGGCCCGCCGGCGCCGCGGCCCGCGGACGCGCCGAGCGAGCAGTTCTCGGCCGGCAGGGCGGAGGCCGTGCTCGGCCGTCTCGCCGCCAACGAGCTCCCGCATCCGCTCGCGAGCGAAGCCGCTGCGGCGCTGCGCGAGCGCTTGATCCGCGACCTCGAGACCCTCGGCTACGAGGTTAGTACGCAGGCCACGCGCGCGGGCCAGAGCGGGAGGATCGCGGCGCCGCTGGTGAATGTGCTGGCACGCCTGGATGGCTCGCAGCCCGTCCGCACGATCCTGTGCGTCGCGCACTACGACTCGGTCGCAGCGGGGCCGGGGATCGGCGATGACCTCGCGGGTTGCGCAGCGCTTCTCGAAGTCGCGCGCATGGTCAAGACGTGGGAGGCGCCGCGTTCGAACGTGGCGTTCCTGTTCACCGAGGGCGAGGAGGCCGGGCTGCTCGGCGCCGCGGCTTTCGCGGCCGAGCATCCATGGATGGAATCGGTCGCGGTCGTGCTCAACCTGGAAGGACGGGGAACGAGCGGGCCGAGCTACCTGTTCGAGACCGGCGCGCACGACGGCTGGCTGATCGAGCTCTTTGCTCCGCACGCCGCGCGGCCGGCGACCAACTCGCTCGCGCGGGAGATCTACCGGCGGCTCCCGAACGACACCGATTTCACGGTGTTTCGTGCCCGTGAGCGATCCGGCGCGAACCTCGCCTTCATCGAGAACGTCGAGCGTTACCACACGCCGCTCGACCGGCTGGCGAGCCTGGACCTCGCCAGCCTGGAGCACCACGGCGAGAACGTGGAAGCGCTCCTGCGCGGGTTGTGGGACGTCGATCTGCTCGCGGATCACTCCAGCGATCGCGTGTGGTTCGACGTCGCGGGCCGCTTCGTGGTGTCGATGCCGTACACGACGACTCGCATCCTCGCGCTCCTGGGATTCCTGGGCGCGGCGCTCAGCGCACTCAGCGCACTCGTCGCGCGCCGCCTGGATCTCGCGGGCCTGCTCGGAGCCTGCGCGGGACCGCCGCTGATGGTCTTCGGCACGGCGGCGCTGGCGGGATCGGTCGCCTCCTTCCTGCGCGGCGCGACCGGGACCGATCGGCTGTGGATCGCGCAGCCCCTCGCTGGATGGCTCGTCGTCCTGGGCTCGGTGCTCTGCGTGCTCGCGTTCTTCTCGCGGGCCCTCGCCACCGGCGTGCGCGGATCGATCGGCGCCTCGATCGGTTTCGGAAGTCTGGCGCTGGCACTTGCGCTGGCCGCGCCCGGAACGTGCTTCCTCCCGCTCCTGCCGGCTCTGCTGCTCGCGCTGCTCGGCCCGCCGGCCGGCCTGTACGTCTCGGGCGAGCGCATGCGTGCGCACGTCGCGCTCGGTTTCGTGCTGCTCGCGAGCCTTCCCGTGTGGATCAGCGTGCTGCGCGGCATCACCACGGCACTTGGCCTCGAGCGCGCGGAGTTTCCGGCCGGGATGCTCGCTGCGCTGGGGACGCTCCTCGCTCCCGCCATGGCGTCCGCCTCGCTGCCGCTGCGCCGCATGATCGGCGTGCTCGGCTGGCTCGCGCTGCTCTCGGGAGCGGGGCTCACGATGCTCGTTCCGCTCCAGGACGCCGAGCATCCCGGGCGCGTGAACCTGGAGTACGCCCTCGATGGATCGACGCGCGAGGCGCACTGGATCGCGCGAACCTTCGGCACGGCCTTACCGGGCGAGCTCGCTACGGCCGGCACCTTCGGGCGCATCCCGGCGGAGCTCGATTCGCCCTGGGATCTCTTCGGCGGCAAGGCGCACGTCGGCGCGGCACCCACGCTCGTGCTCGAGCCGCCTTCGCTCGAGGTGCTCGAGCGCGTCGAGCTCGGGGCGTTCGTGATCGTGCGCGCGCGTGTCCGCTCGCCCGCCCGGGCGGACCAGACGATCCTCGCGCTGGCACCGCCGCTCGAGGCCGCCGATCGCGAGAGCTTCGCGGACGAGCCGCCCGACGCGGAGGACCTCGAGGGCCGCCGCGCCCGCTCGGCCGGACCGCATCCGCACGAGCCCCTGCGCTGGATCCAGGTCGTGGGCGAGCCGGTGGCGGGGGCCGAGGGCGAGCGGATCGTGTTCTTCGCACTGCCGCCCGAAGGCGCCGAGGTCGAGATCGTGCTCGCGCGCGGCGCGCCCACCGAGCTCGTGCTCCTGGATTGCCACCGCGGACTGCCGGCCGAGGGAGCCGCGCTGGCCGCCGCGCGAGACGCCGCCGGATGCGTTCCGATCCAGGGGGGCGATTCGACGCTCGTTCTGGCGCGTGCGGCTATCGTGGAGTGACGCATCGTACCGAGGACCCTGACCCATGATCGCCGCTGGAATCGTCGCCCTGCTCCCTTTCTTGTTCGGAACGTACCCCGCTCCCGCCGGGGGTGTGGAGGACCTCGATCGCTTCGTGCTCGAGGAGCTCGACGTCGCTCGCTACGAGCTGCAGACGCTCCCCCTCGCGGAATCGTTGCAGCGTCCATTCACGCTCGAGCTCGTGCTCGATGGCGCGAGGGTCACGCTCGAGCTCGCGCCGCACTCGGTGCGGGCCGAGGGCTTCGAGCTCAGGGTCGAGGACGCGCACGGCGCGATCGAGACGCCGGCGCCTGCACTGCCGGCGACCTACCGCGGCACGATCGCGGGCCAGCCGCTCTCACGCGTTGCCGCTGGAAGGGTCGCGAAGGGCTGGAAGCTCCTCGTGGTCGCGGCAGACGGCCGCGCCTGGTACGCGCAGCCGCTCGCCGAGGTCGTGCCCGGTGCGGCGCTCGGCGTGCACCTGGTGTACCGGCACGACGACGTCGTGCTCGCCCCCGATTTCTGCGGGACCGTGGAACGGCCGCTCCCGCCGCCCGATCCGAGCCACGGACCCGCAGCCGGGGGATGCTTGAAGATCGCCGAGCTCGCCTGGGATTGCGACTACGAGACCTATCTCGCCAACGGCTCCTCGGTCCCGAGCACGCTGGCCGACGTCGAAGCGGTGACGAACGCTCTCAACGTGTACTACGCGCGCGACGTCCTGATCGAGCACCAGTTGACCAACATCCTGGTCCGCACGGCCGAGCCGGACCCGTACAGCTCCTACGATCCGGGAGTGCTACTGGACAGCTTCGTGAACGAGTGGCGCACCAATCAAGGTGCCATCCCGCGCGATATGGCGCACCTCGCGACGGGTCGTGAAATGGACGGCAACATCATCGGTCTCGCCTACGTGGGTGTCACGTGCAACACCTGGTGGGCGTACGGGTTGACGCAATGGAACCTGGGCTTCGGTGGACACGTCTCGGTCGTCGCGCACGAGCTCGGGCACAACTGGAACGCTCCCCATTGCGCGGATCCCTGCGACATCATGTGCGGGGGTTGTCCGTTCTTCGGGCCCAACACGACAGCCATCATCATGGGGTATCGCGGCGCGGTGGGCTGCCTCGAGGATGGTCCGCCTTTCTCGGATCCCCTGCCTCCGCACGTCCTTCCCGAGGTCCTCGAGATCGCGGGCGAGGTGGTGGTCGACGTGCTGGCGAACGATTTCGACGGCAACTGCGATCCGCTGACGATCGACTCCTTCGACGCGACGAGCCAGGAGGGCGGGACGGTCACGCGCTCGGTCGGGAGTGGTCCGGGAGGCCGCGACGAGTTGCGCTACACGCCCGGCCCGGGATTTCAGGGGCTCGACAGCTTCGTCTACCGCGTCGCCGACGGCACCGGGAACCTGGTCGATGGAACGGTCACGGCCACGCTGTTCGACGATCGGCCCGATATCGCGGCGCACTATGCCCTGGACGAGATCGTGGGCTCGACGATGATCGATTCCTCGGGGCACGGCCTCGACGGGCTCTTCATCGGGCCCTTGCTCGCTCAGCCGGGCGCCGCGCCCGAAACGGCGACTTCCGTGCGTTTCGACGGCCTGAGCGACCGTGCGGAGGTGGCGAGTGCGACGCCGCTCTCGGCACTGCGCAAGGAGGTCTCGATCGCCGTGTGGGTCAACCCCTACCATGTCGGCGGACAGAACCAGATCTTCGGCAATGGCGGCGCCTGGGCCCTGGGAATCCGCGACGGCGACCTCTATTTCAATGTGCCCGGGGTCGCGTACTTCAGCCTGCCGAGCGGGATCCCGGCGCTCGCGTGGACGCACGTCGCCGCGGTATTCGACGAGAGCTACGACGTGACCCTCTACAAGAACGGCGCGAGCCTGGGAACACTCCCGGGCAATGCGCCAGGGGGCGTGCCGCGCGACAAGTGGATCATGGCCAGCGCGGGTGGCTTGCACGACCTCTACAGCGGCTCCATCGACGACTTGCAGGTCTACGATCACGTGCTCACGGGCGAGGAGGTGCGCGGACTCTACGAGCATCCCGGCCTGGTGCTCGAGCACTGCGAGCCGCCGTCCTCGTATTGCCAGAGCGCTCCCAACTCGGTGGGCCCCGGCGCCGTCATCACGAGCAATGCCTCGACCAACATCTGGCGGAACGAATTCGAGCTCTTGACCTACGGCCTTCCGGCCGGTCAGTTCGGCATCTATTACTACGGGCCGAACGAGGTCGAGCTCCCGCTGGGGAACGGCTACCGCTGCGTCGGCGGCGCGATCCATCGCTATCCCGTGCAGACCGTCGATTTCGTGGGCCTCGCCGATCTCAGCGTCGATTTCGACGCGCCGCCCGATGCGTCGGGCAGGATCGAACCGGGATCCACGTGGTGCTTCCAGTTCTGGTACCGCGATCCAGCCGGCGGAGGCGCCGCTTTCAATCTCTCGAACGGTCTCTCCGCGACCTTCTGCCCATGAGCTGCTTTCCCCGATCCCGACGAGCGTCGCACCCCTCGTGAGCTCCACGGAAGCAATCGGGCGAGTCGAAGCGCCGCAAACCCCCAGCGTTTCGCGTACCCCGCCGGGCGAGCGCCGGGCGATCGTGGTCGGAGCGAGCTCGGGCATGGGAGCGGCGCTGGTCCGGCGGCTCGCCGGTGAGGGCTATCGAGTGGCTGCGCTGGCTCGCCGCGAGGACCAGCTCGCGCTGCTCCTTGGCCAGACGCAGGAGGCGTGTCAGCGCACGGGGGCGTACGTCTTCGTGCACCAGCACGACGTGCTCTCCACGGCCGAGATCCCCGCATTGTTCGAGCGCGTCGTGCGCGAGCTCGGGGGACTCGACCTGTTCATCTATGCGGCTGGCAACATGCCGAAGATCGGCCGCGACGAATACGACACCGAGAAGGACCTGGCGCAGCTCGAGGTCAACGTGGGTGGGTGCATCGCCTGGTGCAACGAGGTGGCCAAGCTCTTCCGCACCCAGCGCCACGGCACGATCGTGGGCATCTCCTCGATCGCCGGAGACCGCGGGCGCAAGGGGAATCCGGTGTACTGCACGACCAAGGCGGCGATGGACACGTATCTCGAAGCGCTGCGCAACCGCCTGTCGGAGGTGGGTGCGCACGTGTGCACGGTCAAGCCGGGCTACGTGGACACGGCGATGACGCAGGGGATGAGTGGCCTCTTCTGGCTGATTTCGCCCGACGAGGCGGCGCGCCAGATCCTCTCGGCGGCGCGGTGGCGCTGGAACGTGCGCTACGTCCCGCTGCGCTGGTGGGTAGTCGGGACGATCATCAAGCTGATTCCTTCCTTCGTGTTCAAGAAGCTCAACGTCTAGCATGAGCGGGCGTGACGGGAGAAAGCACCAGAGCCAGACCGCCTGAAGGCGGTACTCCGAACCAGAACGGGCGGCCGCGCTCGGCGTGGGAGTACGTCGAGGGGTGGGGGATGACGGTGGGAGCGCACGGGCGCGTCCTCAGGCCGCGATCGGTGGAGGAAATCCGGGCTTGCTACGAGATCGCGCGGCGCGAAGGGACGACGCTCGGCCTGCGTGGTGGGGGGTGCAGCTATGGCGACGCCAGCGTCAACGCGGGCGGGCTCGCTCTCGACATCTCGGCGATGAATCGAATCCTGGCCTTCGATCGAGCGACGGGCGTTGCCGAGCTCGAAGGGGGCGTCACGATCGAGCAGCTCTGGAAGCACGCGCTGCCGCTGGGTTTCTGGCCCAAGGTCGTCTCCGGAACGATGTTCCCCACCGTCGCAGGTGCCGCGGCGATGAACATCCACGGCAAGAACAACTTCAAGGTCGGCACCTTCGGCGACAACGTGGTCGAGTTCGACATCGTCCTGCCGAACGGAGAGCTGCGCACGTGCAGCCGCGCGCGCGACGCCGACCTCTTCCACGCTGCGATCGGCGGCTTCGGGATGCTCGGATGCTTCAGCCGGCTCGTGCTGCACACGAAACCCGTGCACTCGGGCGAGCTCGAGGTCAAGGGGATCTCGGTGCACAGCCTCGCCGAAATGATGGCCTACATGGACGCCCACACCGCCGACGCGGACTACCTGGTGGGCTGGATCGATTGCTTCGCGAGCGAGGAGAACGCTGGCCGCGGCCTGGTCCACCACGCGCGCTATCTCGCGGAGGGAAGCGATCCGGACGCGGCGAGCTCGCTCGCCGTGGCCTACCAGGAATTGCCTGGAATGATCCTTGGGGTCGTTCCCAAGGGCGAAGTGTGGCGCGCCTTGCAGTGGTTCAACCACGATGCGGGAATGCGGCTGATCAACTGGGCGAAGTACCACGCAGGACGCATGGAAGGGATGCGCGGCTGGTACCGCCAATCGCACGCGGGCTTCAACTTCCTGCTGGACTACGTGCCGAACTGGAAGTTCGCCTACGGCCGGCGCGGGAATCGCGGTTTGATCCAGTATCAGTCGTTCTTGCCCAAGGAGACCGCGCTCCACGTCTATCGCGAGCTCTTGCGGCTGGGCCAGAAGCGGGGCTTCGTCTCCTACCTCGGGGTGTTCAAGCGCCACCGGCCCGATCCGTTCTGGATGACGCACTCCTGCGACGGCTGGAGCCTGGCGCTCGACTTCAAGGTGACGCCCGAGCGTCGCGAAGCCCTCTGGCACTTCTGCGACGAGATGACCGAGGTCGTGCTCGCCGGCGGCGGGAAGTTCTACTTCGCGAAAGACCTCGTGATCGGCGGCCGGACGATGCGGGCCATGCTTCCCGAGCACCGCCGCGAGGCTTTCCTGCGGCTCAAGCACGAGGTCGACCCCGAGCTCTTGCTGCAAACCAACCTCTGGCGGCGCGTCTTCGAGGGCGAGGACGTGCGCACTGCACCGGCCCTCGCGGCGGGCGAGGCGCCCTAGCTCGACATGGCCGAGCGTGCAGTCTTCTTCGCGACCTGCGCGAAGGGGCTCGAGCCGTTCCTCCACCAGGAGCTCTCGGCCCTGCGCATGGCGAAGATCGAGCGGCAGGTGGGCGGCGTGCGCTTCGAGGGCACGCGAGCCGACGCCTGGCGCGCAAATCTCTGGTTGCGCACCGCCAATCGCGTCCTCTTGCGTCTGTCGGCCTTCGAGGCGGGGGAGGAGAGCGCGCTCTACGCCGGCGTCGCGGCCACCGACTGGTCGCAGTGGATCGCTCCCGACGGGAGCCTGATCGTCGACGCCCGCGTGCAGGAATCCAGGCTGACGCACAGCCGCTTCGTCGAGCAACGCGTGAAGGACGCCATCGTGGACCAGCTGCGCGCGCGTTCCGGTGCGCGCCCGTCCGTTGATCGCGAGCAGCCCGATCTGCGCGTGCACCTTCACCTCTGGCGGGATCGCGCCGTGCTCTCGATCGACACGAGCGGGCCCGCCCTCTACCTGCGCGGCTGGCGCGTGCACCAGGGCCGCGCGCCGCTCGCCGAGACTCTCGCGGCCGGGATGGTGCTCGCTTCGGGCTGGGACGCTCGCGCGCCGCTGCTCGATCCATTCGCGGGTTCGGGCACGATCCTCGTCGAGGCCGGCCTGCTGGCCGGAGAGCGCGCGCCGGGCCTGTTCCGGGAGGCATTTGCTTTCGAGCGGCTCCCCGACCACGACGCCGCCGCGTGGGCGAAGCTGCGCGCGGAGGCCAGTGCGCGCGCCCCCACACCGCGCAAGCTGCGTCTGCTCGGTCGTGATCACGACCGGGAGCGCGTGCGCGAGGCGCACGAGAACGCCGTCGCGGCGGGCGTGTCGGACATGGTCGAGGTCGAAGGCGGAGATGCGCTCGACCTCGATGCGCGTCCGGGTTGGAACGCGTGGATCGTCAGCAATCCCCCGTACGGCGAACGGCTGGGGGAGGAGCGCGAACTGCGCAAGCTCTACCAGGGCATCGCGATGCTGCTGCGCGAGCGATGCGCCGGCTACCACTACGCGATCCTGTCCGGCAATCCAGAGCTCTCGCGCGCCCTCGCGGATCTCGCTCCGCGCCGCATCCCCTTGAAGAACGGGTCGCTCGACTGCGAGCTCCTGCTCGGCGTCGTCGGCTCGAGCTGAAACCGGGCTATACTCGCGCGCCCTTCGCGTCCATGGCCCGCACCGGCTCTCTCCTGCGCGCGATATTCTTCGGCGCGCTCGTGCTCGCCACGGCGATTTTCGTGCGCGAGCGCTGGGATTCACGCGTCCCGGTCCCCGGAGAAGAGCGCTGGATCGCGATGGACGCCGACACGCTCTATCACGTGCGCCGCCTCTCGCGGCTCATGGAGGAGGGTTTTCCCGTCGCCGCGCGCGATGCCTACCTGAACTATCCCGAGGGTGCCCCGATCCCCTGGCCGCCGTACTACACGCTCGCGCTGTGGGCGGCGCTCGCGCCTTTCGCCCCGGCCGAGCCCGAGGCGCGACGCGTCTACCTCGAGGAAGGCGTCGCGAGCCTTCCGCTGGTCTTCGGCGCCGCCACCTCGCTGCTCGCGCTCGTGGGCGCCTGGATGCTCGCCGGCCCTGCCGCCGGGCTCTTCGCCGGGCTGTATCACGCCCTCATGCTCGGCTCGATCACCTACAGCCGCGCCGGGAATGGCGATCACCATGCGTGGGTCTCGTTCCTGAACGCGGCGATGCTCCTCGTGACGGCGCTCGCTTTCCGCCGCGGCGTGCTCGCGCGCCCGCGCAGAGCCGCGCTCACCGGGGCCGTCGTCGGCGCGCTCGCGGGCTTGCTCATGGGATCGTGGGTCGCCTCGCTGCTGTACGTCGCGCTCTTCCAGCTCGCGCTTGGCCTCGTGCTCGTCTGGAACGCTGCGCGCCCGCGCACGGGCATCGCCGCTTTCGGCCTCGCATTTCACCTGACGGCAATTGCCGTGCTCCTGCCCGCGATACTGGAGAGTCCCTGGAAGGAGGACTCTCCCTGGATGGTGGTCAACCTTTCGTGGTTCCACTTCTTGCACCTCGCGCTCGGCGCGCTCGTGTTCGTGCCGCTCTTCTTCCTCCCGCGCGATGGGCGCGCCTTCCGCCGCTATCCGTGGATGGTCGCGGCGGGCCTCGGCCTACTGATGCTCGTCTTCGCCGCATTGAATGTGGGTCCCGCCGCCGGAGTGCGCGAGGGGTTCGCGTGGGTGAGCGCCGAGGATCAGTTCATGGCGCAGGTGGGCGAGTCGATTCCTCTCGTTGGACCGGGCGTCGAGTTCCCGGCGGTGGTGTTCCAGCACCTCGGCTGGGGCGCGATCTGCCTACCCCTCGTCTGGATCGCAGCGGCGATCGTGGCGTGGCGCGCGCGCGACGAAGTGCTCGGCCTGTGGGGCGTGGCGGTCGCAGGCCTGCTCGTGCAAGCGCTCCTGCAACGGCGCTTCGCCGACGCACTCGCCATGCCGATGGCGGTCCTGCTCGGGTGGGGCGCGGTCCGATTGGCCATGCTCGCGACCCGTCGATTCGCGAGCGAGCATGCTCGCTCGCGCGTCAGCGAGCTCGGCGTGCCGCTCGCGCTGGGCCTGCTCGCGATCGCGATGCAGTGGAGCGGCGTGGTGGCGCCCACGCTCGCGTCGGCGAGCGCCCAGCCCGGGCTCGACCAAGAAGAGCGGGGCGCGCTGGCTGCGCGCAAGATGGCGGAGTGGCTGCGTGCGCATTCACCCGAGACGAACGACTGGTGCGTCCTCGCCAACTGGGGCAACGGCCACCTGATCGAGTGGGCCGCCGACCGGCCCACGGCCGCCACGAACTTCGGTTCGTACGTCGGCCTGGAGGGCTTCAGGGATCCCTCGCGCTTCTTCCTCGAGGAGGACCACGCGCTGGCAGAAGCGATCCTCGATCGGCGCCGCGCGCGCTACGTGCTCTTGATGAGCGGCATGCCGCGTTTCGTCGGCGAGATGGCGGCGATCGCGTGCCCCGAACGAGCCAGCCGTTACATCGAGGGCGGCTCCGGCGGCCGCGAGCTGCGCGAGCCCTTCTTCGACACGCTCTGCGCGCATCTCCTGCTCGGAGGGGTGCGCTTGCGGCCCGGCGGACCGCCCGGCCCGAGCGTCGACTTCCTGCGTCTCGTGCACGCGAGCCCGATCGAGAACGAGGCTGCCTCGCTCGCGCTCTCCGGCATGAAGCGCCCGTTCGGTTTCCTGTGGGAGCACGTGGCGGGGGCACGCGTCGAAGCACGCGGCTCGCCTGGTGAAGAGCTGCGAGTCACGCTGCGCATCAGCTATCCCGAGGCCGGCTACCAGCTCGTGTTCCAGCGCCGGAGCCTCGCAGGAGCCGACGGGATCGCACACGTCCGCGTGCCCTACGCGACGCTCACGGCGAATGGCGACGGTGTGCCTGGCGAATCGCGGTGGAGCCTCGGCGCGAAAACCGGCACCCTCGCGATCACCGAGGCGGACGTGATCGGGGGTCATGTCGTGCGCGTCCCGCGCGAGGACTAGAAGTCTCGAAGTCGACAACGGTGCGACTCGCACCACCAAGGGAGTCAGAGGTGGCAGTCGGAATGTCTAGTCGACCTTTGCGAAATTCCGTCCTCGTGGTAGTTTCGAATCCAAGCGCCGGCTCACTCGATCCACCTCTCTAGAGAGAAACCACACCCCCAACGAGCACGGAGTCCCTCCGAGTTTGGAGTACCGCCTTCAGGCGGTCTGGTTCATCGTCCCGCCTTCAGGCGGGACTGGCTCCGCAAGAGAAGACCGCCTGAAGGCGGTACTCCGAACCAGAGGATCCTCAGTACCAAAACGGTCGGAATGTCGAGCCGGTCTCTTGCAGGATTGCGTCCCAGTGGTAGCTCTGATTGCAACCGCGGCGCACTCAATCGATCCCTCGGCCCGCATCGAAGCTCGGTGGACCGAGCAGCTCGACTACGAAGAATGGAATCCTGAAGTGCATACCATCCATCTCCCGTCTCTCGCGGCCCTCGCATTCCTTGCCTTCCCCGCTCACTCACAGTGCGAGATCCAGATGCTCACTGCATCGGACGCTGAGCTGGGAGATCGTTTCGGTTACGCAGTCGACTTGCAGGGCGCCCGAGCCGTCGTTGGTGCACCCTGGGAGTCTTCCCTCGGTCAGCAGGCCGGTGCTGCCTACGTCTACGAACGCGGACCTTCGGGGTGGATCCAGGTGGCCAAGCTGCTCGGCAGTGACGTGTCCACTCGTGATGTTTTCGGCGTTTCGGTCGCCGTCTCCGGCAATACGATCCTCATCGGCGCTCCTTGGACCGGGAGTGGAATCCCGCGACCTGGCGCCGTCTACGTGTTCGATCGCATCGGTTCGGCATGGGTGGAAACGGCCAAGCTCATGGCCACCGGTGGAACGAACGACCAACACTTCGGATCGTCTGTCGATCTGGAAGGAGATACTGCCGTGATCGGCGCGCCATTCGGCGATGCATTCACTGGTACGGGAGCCGTATACGTCTTTCAGCGTACCGGATCGGTCTGGTCGCAAGTCGAAAAGCTCACACCGAGTGACGGTAGTCCCGGCGATTATTTTGGATATGACGTATCGCTTTCGGGCTATCTCATTCTGATAGGCACGCCGTGGCAGGAGAGTCGAAGGGGATCGGCTTACCTGTTCTCGTTCGACGATTCTCTAGGGTGGTTTCAGGTGCAAAAGCTTCTGCCGGCGGATCCAGAGCTCGGCAAGTTGTTCGGGGTGTCGGTGTCGCTCTCCGGGGAGTTGGTTACTGTTGGTGCTTCGGGTGACGACAGCGGGAACAGTGGCGCAGTCTATGTATTCGAGAAGGGCTTATTTGGCTGGGATCAGACTACAAGACTAGTGGCGCCAGATGGCTCGATCCCTCATTCATTTGGATTCGATGTGACCCTCGACGGAAACAGCCTCGTAGTAGGAGATCCCTACGCTGCCGGGGGAGGCTACCTATTCATTCGCGAAGCCTCAGGATGGAGATTTGCCGCCAAGGTCATGTCCCGTGGTCCCGCAGCTGGGGATGATTTCGGCAATGCCGTCGCGATCGATGGCAGCCTCATTCTCGTTGGAACGGAACAGGATGACGGAATCGGCCAAGATTCAGGATCGGCCGAGTTCTTCGAGCTGGTCACTTCCGCCGTGTCGTACTGCTTCGGCATGGGCTGCTCCTGCGCGAACGAGGATCCAGTGGCCGGCTGCGCGAATTCGACATTGTTGATCGGCCTCTTTCCGCAGGGCGGCCTCCTTGCGGCCTGCGGCACGGAAAGCGTCTCAAGCGACGATCTCGTGCTCCGGCTCTTTCAGCTCCCCGTCAATCAGTTCGGGATCGTGTACATGGGCGGAGCCCCGATCCAGCTCCCCTTCGGCGACGGTTTTCAGTGCGTAGGCGCTGGCGGACTCGGGATCTTTCGCTACGACCCACCCCAGAGCTCGGGTGCCTCAGGCATCATCGACCTGGGTCCCGGAATCGTCGCGCGCTCGCAATCCTTCGCTGCGAACGGCCACATCGACGCGGGCGAGACCTGGTACTTCCAGGGCTGGTATCGCGACCCGATGGGTCCGTGCGGGACGGCGTTCAATCTCTCCAATGCGCTGGCCGTCACCTTCGCGCCATGAGAGAACGGCTTCAGTGCCGTGAGGGCTGACGCCCTCGCTCCTCCCTCTGCCGTGTCACCGCCCACGGGCGCGCCGATGCCGACGTTTCCGGCGAAGTAGCAGGTGCCGCCGCCCGACCAGATGGCGTAGCTCTCGTTCTGGCCGAAGTCCTGGTCTTCCAGGTAGAGCCCGTAGTGATTCTCCAGGGGCCGGCTGACGTAGGGGCTGAACAGGTAGATGCCGTAGTTTCCGGTGGGACCGAAGAGCTCCATCCGCGCTGGCGTGCGAACGTCGCAAGGATTTCGGATCTTCGCGCCGCTCGTTCTCCGGCTCGGCGAGGCGCCCGACCTTGCGGCGGGCGAGCGCCGTCCGTCAGGTCACTCGATGACGCCGCATGGCCTCGGCGAGCTCCGCCAGCGCTCGGTAGAGGAGATTGCGCGTCGAGGACTCGGTGCGCCCCAGCGTGGCCGCGATCTCCCGGTGCGACAGGCCGACCAGGCGGGAGAGCAGCACGACTTGCTGGGAATGGGGAGAGAGCTCGGCGAAGGCGGCTTCGAGGTGCTCGACCTCTTCCTGCGCGATCAGCTCCTGGCTCGGGGTGCGCAGGGTCCGATACGCGTCGAGGAGGCCGGCATCTTGCCGGCTGGTGGTGTCGAGCACCTGAGCGCCCTCGCGCTTGGCGGCTCGGTAGTACGCGACGCGGTTGCGCACCTTGCGCAGGGCCGTGGTGAACAGCCAGTGGCGGAAGTTGCTCTCGCCCTTGTACTGGAAGCGATCGAGGTGCTCCAGCACCTCACGGCAGGCGGACTGCACGAGGTCCACGGACGATTCCTTGGCGCGCAGCTCCTGGCCCATCTGGAGCCGCACGTAGGCACGCAGCTGCGGCAAGAAGCGCTCCAGTAGCGATTTCACGGAGGCCGCGTCGCCGGCCGAAGCCGATGCCAGCAGTTCGCGGGATTCGTCCTTCACGCAGTCTCTTCCGGCCTCTCCACGTTGCCGCCATGCGCGCGCCGGACCTCGATGGTACGTTGCTTTCCGCAGGTGTGCCCGGCCGGCACCCCTGGAGATGAATCTGCAACCCGAGGACTCCGAGGAAGGACCGCCGCTCGACCTGCTCGCCGACGCCATGGCGCGCTTCGACGAGCGTGGTTCGGAAGCGCTCGAAGAGTTCCTGCGCGACCATCCGCAGCACGCGCGACAGGTGTGGGATCGCATCCACCTGCTCGGCGGCGTGGGCTTTCTCGGGCGCGAAGACGAGCCGTGCGAGGTTCCCGAGCGACTCGGAGAGTACCGCTTACTGGAGAAGCTCGGGGGCGGGGGAATGGGGGTCGTGTACCTCGCCGAGCAGGAGTCCTTGAAACGTCGCGTGGCGCTCAAGCTCATCCGTCCCGAGCACCTGTTCTTCCCGCAGTCGAAGGAGCGCTTTCGCCGCGAGGTCGAGGCCGTCGCGCGCCTCCAGCATCCGAGCATCGTGCAGGTCTACTCGGCCGGCGAGGAAGCCGGGCTTCCGTATTTCACGATGGAGTGTGTGCGGGGCGTTTCGCTGTCCCGGCTCCTCGAGGCGCTGCGGGGAGACTCGCCCGCGACGCTCGACGATCACGTGGTGTGCGAAACTCTGCGGGGCCTGCGCCCGGAGCGGGACGAGGCGCCGATGCTCGAAGCGCGTGGCTCGAGCTGGAGCGAGCTCTGCCTGCGCTGGGTGCTGGAGCTCGCGCGCGCCCTGCAGTACACGCACAGCCGCGGGATCCTGCACCGAGACCTCAAGCCATCCAACGTGATGCTCACCTGGTCGGGGCACGTGATGCTGCTCGACTTCGGGCTCGCCAGCACGCGCGAGAGCTCGCGCATCACGCGCAGCGGATCCTGGCTCGGCTCGCTGCCGTACATGGCGCCCGAGCAGATCCGCGGCGACGGCGCTCTGGTCGACGCGCGCACCGACGTGTATGCCGTGGGAGTCTTGCTCTACGAGCTCCTGGCGCTCCACCATCCCTATCACGAGGAAACGGAGAGCGTCGAGCGGACTCGCCGCAGGATCCTGGAAGCCACGCCCGGATCGCTGCGAGCGAGGAATCGGAGCGTGTCGTGGGAGACGGAGACCGTTTGTCTGACGGCCATGGATCCAGACCCGCGGCGGCGTTACGAGTCCGCCGCGGAGCTCGCGCGGGACCTGGAGAACGTACTGGCGCTGCGGCCGATCCAGGCGCGGCGGCCCTCGGCGGCGCTGCGGCTTCGACGGCTTGCGCAGCGCAATCCGGCCTGGAGCGTGGGAATCGTCCTGGGATTCCTCTTGTTCGTCGTCGGTCCGCTCGCTTTCGCCATCTACCAGCAGCGGCAGAGCGCGCACCTGCGCGTGGCGCGGGACGAGGCAGAGCTGGAGGCCGCGATCAGCCAGGCGACGCTGGCGTTCCTCAACGAGGACGTCCTGTCCGCGGTCGCACCGGGCGAGATCGGCAGAGACGCCACGGTGCGAGCCGCGCTCGATGCCGCCTCCGCGAGGATCGAGGGAAAGTTCCCCGACCAGCCGCGGGTCGAGGCCGAGATCCGCAGGACCATCGGCGTCGTGTACCGAAACCTCGGCGAGTACGCGGCGGCCGAGGCACACCTCGAGCGGGCGATGGAGCTTCAGTTGGAGCACGCCCGACCCGACGATCCGGCCGCGCTGCGGGTTACGGATGCGCTCGCCTCCTTGCGTCGGCGGACCGGCCGGTACGAGGAAGCCGAAGCGCTCGCCGTGCAGGCCTTCGAAGGTCGGCTCCGTGTTCTCGGCGAGGACCATCCCGACACCCTGGTGTCGCAGAACAACCTTGGCGCCCTGTACCTCGAGCTCGGTCGCCTCGAGGAGGCAGAGACCCTGATCGCCGACGTGGTCGAGCGGTGCGCCCGGGTGCTCGGCCTGAAGGACAAGGAGACCCTGATGACGATGGGGAACCTGAGCGTCATCTACTATCGCCTGGGACGCTACGACGAATACGAGCGGTGGTCGCGGCGCAAGCACGAGCTCTGCCAGCGCGCCCTGGGCGAGGATCATCCGAGCACGATCATCGCAGTGAACAACGTGGCCTTGGCCCTCCAGGCGCGCGGCAAGCGCGGCGAGGCCCGAGCCTGGCTGATCCGCGCCGCGGATCTCGCCGAACGAGTGCTGGGGAGCGATCACGCCGACACGCTGACCTACCTGCTCAACCTCGCGAGCCTTTGTATTCCGGATGACCTCGAAGTCGGCGAGCGCGCGCTCGATCGGATCGAGCGTCAGAGCGGCACGCTCGGCGAGCGCCACCCCTTGATCCTCCGCGCGAGGATCCAGCGCGCGCTCCTCTGGCTCTGGCAGGGACGCTTCGAGGAAGCCGAGGGCCTCGCCGCCGAGGCGGTGAATGACTGCCAGGAGCACCTCGGCGAAGATCACGAGTCGACGGCCTTCGGCCGCTACGTCTACGGCACGATCCTGCACGAGCAGAGCGATTGGTCCGGGGCGCTCGCGCTCTACCAGGAGGCATTGACGTCTGCCGGGAGCGGCCTCGCCGGCGTGACGCTCGTGCGCGCTCATGTTTCCTCCGCCGAATGCCAGCGCCGCCTCGAGCGGCACGACGAAGCGGAACGATCGCTGCTCTCCGCGTGGGAGGCCGTCGCGGCAAGCGGGCTGGGTGACGACTGGAAGAGCAAGGTGATCCAGGACCTGATCGCACTCTACGACGAGTGGGGCCGGCCCGATCTGGAGGCAGAGTGGGAGGCGCAAGGGGCAGCGCTGGCAGCGCCGAAGGCGGCGCAGTGATTCCAGTGCAAGTGCGCGAGGAGGCCGCGCTGCGCGGCCTCCTCCGTTTCCCGCAGGGATGACCCGATCCGTCAGGGGAAGATCGTGATCGAGATCGCGTTCGACGTATTGAAGAGCGCGCCTCCGTGCATCGGATCGCGGAACCAGTACTGGAAGTTCCGGGTCGATCCGACGTAGGCACCCAGCCGGTGTTTCGGACCGGAGTTGTCGTAGGAGTAAGTCGCTCGGTTTCCCGCTGCGGTGATCACCTCGCCCCGCACGACGTCGCCGGAGGCACACAAGAAACCATTGCCGTAGGGAATCTGCGTCTGGTTCATGCCGTGGAAGAAGAGGCCGGTCTGATTGGGTACGGGCGAGGCCTCGAGCGTCAGCTCTCCCGCCGAGGAACTCGTCGTACCGAACGCGGTGATGTCCGCGGGCGCGCCCGTCGAGTTGGGATTGGCCACGCAGTACTTCTCGCCCGGATTGCCGCGGCCGAGGTAGACGTAGGCCATGCCCTCGTTCGACTGTCCGCTGTCGTGGAACGGCGCCCCGACGATCACGTCGCTCGCGCCGTCCCCGTCGACGTCGCCAGCCGACGCCACCGAGAATCCGAACCACGCGCCGATCTGGTGACCCGCCGCCCCCCAGCCAGTGCCCGTGAGTCCCGCGGCCGAGCCGGGGAAGAGCCACGCCGCGCCTTCGTTCGTGTGAGCGATGTCGTAGGCGGGGGACGCCGTGATCACGTCGTCGTAACCGTCCCGGTTGACGTCGCCCGCTCCCGCGACCGACCAGCCGTAGAACGCCGAGTCCTGATCGGTGTCGTCGATCCAGACGGCGCTGCCGAGCCCGCCGGGCGAGCCGAGGTACAGGCACACACGACCTTCGTTCAGGTTCCCGCTGTCGTGATACGGCGCTCCTACCAGTACGTCATCGAAGCCGTCCGCGTTCACGTCGCCGGCTCCCGCGACCGAATACCCGAACCATGCGGAATTCTGATCGCTCTGGTCGTACCAAGTGGGATCGGTCTCCAGTCCCGAGGCCGAGCCGTGGAACACCCACGCTCGCCCCTCGTCGGTCTCGGGGTTGCTGCGTCCCGGACCGCCGATGATCACGTCGTCGAATCCGTCACCGTCGACGTCTCCGGCCGACGCGACCGAGTACCCGAAGAACGAGGTGTCTTGATCGCCGCCGATCGTCCACACGGAGTGGCCGAGCCCACCCGGCGAGCCGAGGTAGAGCCACACGTGACCCTCGTCGATTTCCGGGTAGTCGAAATAGGGCGCGCTGATGATCACGTCGTCGAAGCCGTCCGCGTTGACGTCGCCCGCGGACGCGACGCAGAAGCCGTAGAGCGCATAGTCCTGGTTGCTGTAGTCCCACCATGCTGGCAGGGCCGAGAGCCCCGCGGCCGAGCCCATGAAGAGCCACGCGCGACCCTCCTGTGGCTCGGGGTTGCTGCGACCCGGTCCGCCGACCAGTACGTCGTCGAAGCCGTCCCCGTTGACGTCACCCGCCGACGCAACGGAGTGGCCGAGGAGCGCATCCTGCTGATCGCCATCGATCCACCAGGCGTGAAGCGTGGCGAGCCCTGCGGCCGAGCCGAGGTAGAGCAGCGCCCTGCCCTCGTCGAGCTGCCCGGCATCGAACTTGGAGACGCCGACGATCACGTCATCGAAGCCGTCGCCGTTGACGTCACCCGCCGATGCGACGGAGTGGCCGAAGTTCGCATCGGTCTGGTCGCCCTCATGGGTCCAGACCGGGCCTTCGAGGACCGGATCGACCGTGATCGGATAGGTGGCGGCGGAATCGTCGACGAGGATCACGAGGCCCGCGGCACTCGGCTCGAGCCGCGCAGAAAGTTCGCGCCCGCTCGCGTCGAAGACCAGGAGGTCGCGATAGTGGAGTCGCAGCTCGCCGTGCTCGTCCACGAGCTCGCCCGAGCAGGCCGTCGCATCGACGGCGAAGCACAGGTCGCCAGCGACCTCCAGACCGATCCGGAGCGGCCCCGCGCCGCTCGGTCGCGTCTCGATCGTCCAGCCCTGCTCGATGCCTCCGAGGCGATTCTCAAGCCATTCGAGGATCGGACCATGGTCGAGCTCGACCCGGTTCTCCCGTACCGCCATCGTTGCGGGCGCGAGCTCACGGTCGCCGCCCAATCGGCCGAAGCTCGCGGTCCGCAGCTCGAGCTTCCACGGCGCGGCATGGCCGTCGGCGCCGGTCGAGCGCGGGAAGACCTCCAGGCCGCGCGCGGACACGCGGCTGCGCAGCTCTTGCGAGCGGTTCGGCGCGGACCAGACGCCCGACTCCTCGGCGATGGGCTGGAACTCGTACTCGGTGTGGCGGATCGCTCCCGAGATCTCAGCGCCCCAGGCCGAGTCGAGGCTCGTATCGGACGGCTCGGAGGGCGAGCTCGGTCGAGCGTCCGCCGTCGGGGCGAGGAGGAGCGGAAGAGCTGGAACGACGCAGCGTGCGAATCGTTCGATGGAATGGACCAAAGCGATATTCATGGCGCGGGCTTTCTTCGTCAGGATTGTCGAGCGGATCGTGAGGGGGGCGCGGGGCGCGCCGCCAAGGACCTCCGTCCTGCCCATCCGCTGGCAATCGACGATGTCGCGAGAAAAGGCCCGAATCGCTGGTCGAGGCTCACCCGGCTCCCGCGCCAGAACGGTGAACGATCACGAGACGCGAGGAGGCCGCACTGCGCGGCCTCCTCGTCCTCGAGCGTGCGTCGTTGCGGCCCGTCAGGGGAAGAGCGTGATCGCGATCGCGTTCGACGTATTGAAGAAGGCTCCGCCGCCCAGGGGATCGCGGAACCAGTACTGGAAGTTTCGGTTGGTGAAGGCGTACGCGCCCAGGCTGTGCCTGGGATCGGAATTGTCGTAGGTGTACGCGGCCAGGTTTCCCACGGCCGCGATCACGACTCCGCGAACGATGTCGTTCGTTGCACAGAGGAAGCCATTTCCGAAGGGAATCTGGGACTGGTTCGCCGCGTGGAAGAAGAGACCGGGCTGGTTAGGCACGGGCGCCGCCTCGAGCGTCAAGTCGCCCGCCCCCGCGAAGGCCGAACCGGAAGACGAGATGTCGGCCGGCGCACCGGTCGAGTTCGAGGTGGCGGTGCAGTACTTGGTGCCGGGGCTGCCGACTCCGTGGTAGACGAATGCGCCGCCTTCGTTGGCCTGCCCGTGGTCGTAGCTGGGCGCGCCGACGATCACATCGCTCGCGCCATCGGCGTTGACGTCACCTGCGCTCGCCACGCAGGAGCCGTAGTGGGCAGCGACCACGTTGACGTCGCCTCTCCAGGCGGCGAGGGCGATTGGACCAGCAGGGGAGCCCAGGTAGACCCACGCGCGGCCCTCGTCCACTTCCGGATTGTCGAAATAGGGCGCTCCGACGATCAGGTCCGCGAAGCCGTCCGCGTTGACATCACCTGCCGCGGCAACGGAATAGCCGTAGAAGGCGGAGGCTTGATCGCTATCGGAGTCCCAGGTGGAGATCGTCAATCCCAGAGACGAGCCCACGTAGACCCACACGCGCCCCTCGTCGATTTCCGGGTTGTCGTAGTAAGGCGCCGCGAGGATCACGTCACCGAATCCGTCATGGTCGACGTCTCCCGCGGCGGAGAGCGCCTCGCCGAAATTCGCATGGGCCTGATCGCTGTCGCGGATCCAGGCCGAGCCGGACAACCCTCCAGCGTTTCCACGATAGAACCACACCATGCCCTCGTTGATCTCCGGGTTGTCGTACTCGGGCGCTGCGATGATCACGTCGTCGTAGCCATCCGCGTCGGTGTCGCCTGCTCCTGCGAGGGCGAAACCGTAGAGCGCGCCAGCCTGGTCGCTCTCGGCCGTCCAGGCGGAGGAGCCCAGACCTCCTGGCGAGCCGAGGTAGAGCCAGACCCGACCTTCGTTCACCTCTGGGTCGTCGTAGAAGGGCGCTGCGACGATCACGTCGTCGTAGCCGTCGCCATCGACGTCACCCGCCGCGGCAGCGCGAAGGCCGTAGAGCGCGAAGTCCTGGTCGCTGTCCGCCGACCAGGCGGGAAGTCCGAAGGGCGCGTCGGAGCCCAGGTAGAGCCAGGCCCGACCCTCGTCCACTTCCGGGTTGTCGAAGTCGGGCGCTCCCACGATCACGTCGTCGTAGCCGTCGCCGTCGACATCTCCTGCGGCCGCCACGCAGCGCCCGAAATGCGCGCCAGCCTGATCGCTGGCAACGGTCCAGGCAGTGCTCCCCAGCCCCGTCGCCGAGCCCAGGTACAGCCACACGCGACCCTCGTCCACCTGACCCGCGTCGTAGTACGGCGCGCCGACGATCACGTCGCCATATCCGTCGTGATTGACGTCACCCGCCGCCGCGACGGATTGGCCGTAGTTCGCATTGACCTGGTTGCTCTCCCTCGTCCATGCAGGGCCTTCCAGCACGGGATCCACGGTGAGGGGATAGACCGCCCCGGCATCGTCGACCTGGATGCCAACGCCCGAGGCACTCGCTTCCATCCGCGCCGGAATCCTCCGTCCGCTCGCGTCGAAGGCCGCCAGGCCGCCGTAGCGCAATTGCACCTCTCCGCTCGCGTCGACCAGCTCGCCCGAGAGACCGGTGTCGCCGATGCAAATGAAGAGCTCGCCACCGAGCTCGACGTCGATCCACAAGGGCTCGACGCCGCTCGGGCGTTCCTCGATCGTCCAACCGTGCTCGAGGCCTGCTTCTCGATTCTCGAGCCACTCACGCAAGAGCCCGTGTTCCAGCTCGACCCAGTTCTCCTGGATGGAGATCGTGGCCGGGGGAAGCTCACGCAGCTCTCCCAGCCGACCGAAGCGCTTGGTCGTGAGCGTGAGCTTCCAGGGAGCACAGCGATCCTCGGCGCTCGTCGGGCGCGGAAAGACCTCCAGGCCCCTCACGGACGCACGGGTGCGCAGCTCCTGCGAGCGATTCGGCGCGGACCAGACGCCGGGCTCCGCGCCGAGCGGCTGGAAGGTGTACTCGCCGCGGCTGATTTCCCCGCAGACCCGGGCGTACCAGGACGAGCCCGGGATCGTTTCGGGTTCCTCGGACGGCGAGCTCCAGCGAGCCTCTGCCGTCGCGGCGAGGAGGAGCGAGGCGGCCGGGGCCATCCATCGCGCGCTGCGACCTGGGATGGATTGGATCAAAGTGCGATTCATGGCTCGAGCTTCCGTGGTGTGTTTCGTCAGGCGGATCGCGAGGCCTCCCGGGCACGCTGCCCGCGACCTCCATGCTGGCCATCCGCGAGCAACCGGCGACGTCGCAAAGAAATGCCCGAATCCGTGGACCGAGCGATAGCCTCTGCGGACCGTGAGCGCCCGCCGCATCTCCTTGCGTCTTGGCCTGGTCCTGCTCTCGCTCGTCCTCGCGCTCGGGCTCGGCGAGATCCTCGCGCGCCGGTTCCTGCCCGCCGAGCCGCCCATCCGGTTCCGCGAGAACCTCGAGATGCTCGAGCAGGGCGGGCGTGGACAAGCTGCGAGCGTGCTCGAGAACGATCCGGAGCTCTTCTGGAAGCTGAAGCCCGATCTCGTCCTTCCCGACACGGACTGGCCCCTGCCCGGGCGGATCTCCAACGCACAGGGGTTCCGGGAGGACCATCCGATTCCGCTACGGAAGCCCGAGGGCGAGGTGCGGATCCTCTTCCTCGGCGACTCGTGCACCTTTGGAACGGGGCTACTCCTCCGGGACGGCTTCGTGGATCGCACCGAGGCGTACCTGCGCGAGCGCCATCCGGGCGCCACGATCGAATGCATCAACGCCGGCGTGCCCGGCTATTCGGTCTTCCAGGGCGGGCGATTCCTCGAGTCGCGCGGCTTCGAGTTCGCGCCCGACCTCGTCGTGCTCACCTTCGGGTGGAACTCGATCGCGAAATGGGACGCGCGCGGGGACATCGAGCACTACGAAGCGTGGAAAGCCTCGCGGCCGCCTGGGGGCCTGGCCTGGAGCCGGCTCGCCGAGATCGCCTGGAATCGCTCGCCTCCGGAGCAAGCGAGCGAGCCAGAGGCAGGAGCGAGGAAGCTGCGCTTGACGCCGGAAGAGGACCGTTCCGTCCTGGAGAGCATCGGGGCCGCTTGCCGCGCGCGCGGCGTGGCGCTCCTCGTCGTCGTCTGGCCGATCGCGGAGAACTTCGTCGAAAAACCCGGCACCGATCCGCCCGCCAATCGCTTCGCGGTCCAGGAGAACGCGCGCGCTTTCGGCCGGAGCCTCGACTTCGTGCCGCCAGGTTCCGGGGCAGTGGTCGACCTCGTCGAGGTCGCGCGCGCTCTCTTTCCCGTGCACGGCCTCTCCGGCCTGTTCCAGGATCTGGTGCACGGAACGGTCTTCGCCAACGACGCCTACGCCCGCGCGATCGCCGACAAGCTCGACCCCTGGCTCGCGGAGAAACGGCGCCTACGAGGAGAACCGGCGCAAGGCGACTGAGGCCGTATCACGAAGCGGCAGCGGCTGCGGCGGCTCGGCGCGAGCGGAGGATCTGCTGCACGTCGAGCATCGTCTTGACGTCGGCGACCCGCTGGCCGCGCGCCTGGTCGCGGACGAGCTCGAGGAACACCGTGCTCGCGGCGATGGCGAAGGAGTGCTGGCGCGAAGGCTTGGGGCGCAGCTCGCGGATCGCAGCGCGGTGGGAGAGGACAGCGCGCACGATCTCCTTCGAGCTGTTCGCGAGGTGCGCGAGCGTGGCCACTTCCTCGTAGTCCTCACCGAGCATCCGTAGACCGGCATCGCGGAACGCGTGCCAGAGGCTCTCGAAGCGGCTCTCGGCGGCCTCCGGTCCGTCGGGCGCGAGGAACAGGATGTGGGTAGCGGTCTGCAGGTTGTCCCCGCGCCGGAACCGGCGCGCGTGAAGCCCCTGGTACAGGTCCTCGACACCCGAGCGGATCGCCGCGGGCGCCTGAGTGCTCCCGCAGAGCAGCGCGCAGGTCGGATAATCCTCGACGCCGGTGAGCCAGTAGTGATCCGCGAGCAGGGCCTTGTAGACCGTCTGGAAGCGCACGACCTGCGTCACGTTCACCTCGCGGCGAGGGGACTGCACACGCAGGATCAGCAGCGCGAGCACTTCGGACATCCCGCCGCGACGGATGCTCTTCTCGCGGAACAGCCTGCGCACGCGCGTGACTTCCTCCATGAAGGCGTCCGGATCGTCGCCGTCGCGTACGAGCATTGCTGCCACCAGGTGACGCTCGTCCGAGCGCAGGGTGCCGAAGAGGCCGGCGCGCTTCTCGATCCGCTTCACCGTCTCACGCATCTCGGTGATCAGCGCGCTCGCACCGCCACGGGCGGTGACGAGCGCCAGCGCGGCGAAGCGCGGGATCGTCGAGTCCTGGTACCAGGGTTTGCCCTGCCGCAAGGCTTCCGCGAGCTCGAGAAAACGGCGCAGGGGATCTACGGGCAGCGTGCTGGAGCTCATGCGTGGATCACCTGGCGCGTACGCGGATCGTCTCGCCCGCTCGATCGAGCATCCGGCGGAGCTCGTCGTAGTCGGGATGGCGCATGCGCATCCACGCGTTCGCCATGAATCCGGCTTCGACTCCCTGCGTGGGCGTGCCCGGCGGGGGGAAATACGAATCGATGATCCAGCGGCCGTAAGCATCCTCGATCGCCTCGCGCCCCTCGTAGCCCTCGATGCGACCGTCGCGATCGGGCCGCAGGGCGAGGAGGCCGCCGGCGTACTTGCGGCTCGCCCGGGTCTCGGTGCCCCCGTGCACGATCGCCTTGGCCCACTCGACGTAGAGGTCGAAGTCGTTCGTCGCGCAGTAGATGTCCCACACGCGCACGCCTGGTGGCCGGCAGCCGATCTCGGAGAACTTGAGGCCCTTCGGTCCGAAGAACCACTCCATGTGGGTGGCCGAGGTGCCGATGCCGAGCGCCGCGATGACGCGCGCTCCCATCTCCTTCACCTCGCGATACTCGGGCACGTCCATGCGATTGGTCGAGACGACCTGCGGCGAGATCCAGCGCGTCCGCATGGCTTCCAGGACGCCGGGGTAGTAGTGGCAGATGAAGTCGTGCACGACTCGCCCGTCGATCGAGAGCGTGTCGTAGAAAGCCTCGTGGCCCTCGATGAACTCCTCGACCGCCACGGGTGCTCCCCGGTCGACCCGGCAGGTGCGGATGGCGCTCTCGAGCTCCTCGGGGTTTCCTGCCCTGTGAGTTCCCGAGGCACCCGCCGCATCGCGCGGCTTGAGGATGAGTGGGAAGCCGACGCGCTGCGCGAACGCGCGGACTTCCTCTGCCGAGCTCGCGCCGGTCGACTGCGCGCACGGGATGCCTGCCGCGCGCAGCGCCTCCTTCATGGTCGGCTTGTCGCGGCACAGGTACGCCGTCTGCACGCTCGTCCCCGGGATCGAGCACGCCTCGCGCACCTTCGCCGCGGGCAGGATGTGCGCCTCGACCGTCGCCTCCAGCCGATCGACCCATTCGCGCGCCTGCACGCGCCGCACCGCCTCGTACAGCGCACCTTGATCGGTCACCGAGCGCACGCGCTCGTAGCCGTGCAGCCACGAGCGCAGCTCGTCGTCGAACGAGTCCGCCGCGGACTCGCCGATGCCCGTGACGCGGGCTCCTGCGCGATGGAGCCCCCGCACGAAATCACGCTGATTGCGCGGGAAGGCAGGCTCGAGGAAGAGGACGTGCACGGGGGGGAGCCAGAGCATAGGTGGCTGCCCCCGGTTTTCACAACCACCCCCGCAGGCGCACCGCCGTCAGTTCGCCGCAATCTTTCGATAGACCTCGATGTACCGAGGTCCCTGGTGCTCCCAGGACCAGTTCGCGGACATGGCGTTCTGCACCAGTTGCGCCCAGGACTTTCGGTCGCGCCAGACGCGCAACGCCTCGTCGAGGCCCTGGTAGAGCGCTTCCGAAGTGAACTCGTGGAAGACGAAGCCATTGCCTTTACCGGTCGCGGCATCGAAGGGCACGACGGTGTCCGCGAGGCCGCCCGTGTGGCGCACGAGCGGGGCTGTGCCATAGCGCAGACTGTAGAGCTGGTTCAGGCCGCAGGGCTCGTAGCGGCTGGGCATCAGGAAGAGGTCGGAGCCGGCTTCGATCTTGTGCGCGAGGGGATCGTTGTAGCCGCGCCAGAAGCAGACCTTGCCGGGGAAGGTTTGCTGCAGCCACTCGAAGTAGCGCTCGTAGCGCTCCTCGCCGCTGCCGAGCACGACCACGCGCAGATCCTCGCGCTGGAGGACCACCGGCAAGACGTCGGGGAGGAGGTCGAAGCCTTTCTGCACGGTGAGGCGCGAGACGATGCCGAGCACGGGTCCGCGCGGCCGGGGGCTCAGGCCGAGCTCGGTGAGGAGCTGCTCCTTGCAGCTCGATTTGCCGGCCAGATCGCTCGAATCGTAGTGCGCAGGCAGATGAGGGTCGGTACGGGGATTCCACACCTCGTCGTCGATGCCGTTCACGATTCCGAACAGCCATCCTCGGCGCTCGCGCAAGATGCTTTCCAGACCCATCCCGAGCTCGGGCGTCTGGATCTCGCGCGCGTACGTCTCGCTCACGGTGGTGAGCGCGTTGGCATGCAGGATGCCGGTCTTCAGGAAATTGATGCGGCCCTCGGCGAGCTCCTCCTGCCAGAAGAGCTGGCGATCCTTCTCGAGGCCGAGCATGGGCAAGAGGCTCGATCCGAAGACGCCCTGATAGCCGATGTTGTGGATGGTGAGCAGCGCGCGCGAGCGCTGGAACAGCTTGTCCCACGCGTACAGAGTGCGCAGGTACAGCGGCAGGAGCGCAGTGTGCCAGTCGTTGACGTGGAAGACGTCCGGCGCCCAGCTCATGTGCTGGCAGGCCTCGATCACCGCCCGCGAGAAGGCCGCGAAGCGCAGCGCGTCCTCGTCGTTGCCGGCGTAGATGCCGCCGCGATCGAAGAGCTCGGGGCAGTCGACGAGCCAGATCTTCGGCGTGTTCCGGGCAGCGGGGCTGTTCGGCAGGCGCACGCTCCACAGCGACCACGCGAGCCTGCGCTCCCCCATGTGCAGCGCGAAGTGCTGCAGGTTTCCATGCGGCTCGAGCGAGAAGGCGCCCTCCCGCACGCGCCGGTACAGCGGCAGGAACACGCACACGTCGTGGCCGTGACGGGCGAGGAAGCGCGCCAGCGCGGCGGTGACGTCGGCGAGCCCTCCCGTCTTGGCGAAGGGCGCGACTTCGGAGCTGGCGAGGCAGATCTTCATCCTGTGGTTCGGCGGGAGCCTGCGGGCCGGGGTGTGCAGCCTATCGAGGGAGGCCAACCGATGGCAGTGCGAGCATCCATGGCGGGCGGATCCGCAGGGGAATGCGATGGCCGTCCGGCCGGCGTCATCGGACCGTGATCGTGGAAGGGCGGCGCGGTCGAGCCGCGGCGGCTCCGCGCCGAGGGCCTCGACCATTGCGCCGACTGTCGCGGCGGGCGACCGGGCGCGCAGCGTGGCAGAGCGGTGAGCGCCGGAGTATTCTGCGCCGGCGCATGCCCAACGTCGTCTTCGTCGCGCCCTACTGCCTGGACACCACCCTGCGCTTCGTGCGCGCGGCGCAGGCACTCCCGGATGTGCGTCTGTCGATCCTCTCGCAGGAACCGGCGACGAGCTTGCCGGCCGACATGCGTTCCCGCATCGTGGGCTTCGAGCGGGTCGAGGACGTGATGGAACCCCGCCAGCTCTCGCGCGCGGTGCGCGCCCTGGCCGCGCAGATGGGCGGAAGAGTGCACTCGCTCCTCGGAATCCTCGAGCAGCTCCAGGTCCCGCTCGCCGAGGTGCGCGAGGAGCTCTCGATCCGCGGCATGGACTCGAGCGAAGCGAAGAACTTCCGCGACAAGTCGCGCATGAAGGACGTGCTCTACGCGCACGGGATCCCCTGTGCGCGCCACCGGCTCGCGGGGAGCCCGCGCGAGGCGCTCGCTTTCGCCGAGGAGTGCGGGTTCCCGCTGGTGGCGAAGCCGCCGGCCGGCGCGGGCGCACGAAACACCTTCCGCGTCGGCGCGCGCAACGAGCTCGAGAGCTGGCTGCGCACGGAGCCTCCCAGTAGCGCGAATCCGGTGCTCCTGGAAGAGTTCATCACGGGCGAAGAGCACTCTTTCGACACCGTGACGCTGCACAAGCAGCACCAGTTCCACTCGATCTCGCGCTACGCTCCCTCGCCCCTCGAGGTCATGGAGACGCCCTGGATCCAGTGGTGTGTGCTGCTCCCGCGGAACATCGACGGACCCGAGTACGCCGACATCGTGCGCAACGGGCGGGCAGCGCTCGACGCGCTCGGAATGGTGACCGGCCTCTCGCACATGGAGTGGTTCCGGCGCGCGGACGGGTCGCTCGCGATCTCCGAGGTTGGTGCCCGGCCGCCGGGTGCGCAGTTCACGACGCTGCTCTCCTACGCGCACGACCTCGACTTCTACCACGCCTGGTCGCGGCTGATGATCTTCGAGGAATTCGATCCGCCCGCGCGACGTTTCGCGGCCGGCGCGGCCTATCTGCGCGGGCAGGGCGATGGCAGGATCCGGGCCGTGCATGGCCTCGACGAAGCCAGGCGCGAGCTCGGCGAGCTCGTCGTCGAGGTCAAGCTTCCGTCCCCCGGAACCCCGCGCAACCAGACGTACGAGGGCGACGGGTACGTGATCCTGCGCCATCCCGAGACCGAGGCGGTCGAGCATGGTCTCGCGCGCCTGCTCCAGCTCATCCGCGTCGAAGTCGAGTGAGCGACGCTCCCCCCCGATGAACGTGCTCCTGCTCTCACCCGGTTTTCCAGCCGAGATGCCGCTGTTCACGCGCGGGCTCGCCAACGTCGGCGCGCGCGTGATCGGCGTGGGCGACCAGCCGATCGCGGCGCTCGACCCCGACGCGCGAGCGAGCCTCTCCGACTACCTGCAAGTCGAGAGCCTGTGGGACGAGACGGCCCTGGTGCGAACGGTCGGCACCTGGCTGCGCGGCCGCGGGCTCGATCGCGTCGAGTGCCTGTGGGAGCCGGGAATGATCGTGGCGGCGCGCTTGCGAGAGGCCTTCGGCGTTCCGGGCCTCTCGGTGGAGCGCACCGTGCCTTTCCGCGACAAGGAGAAGATGAAGCAGGTGCTCGACGAGGCCGGCGTGCGCACGCCCCGGCACGCGCGAGCGCGCACCGCCGTGGAGTGCCGCGAGGCGGCCGAGCGCATCGGTTACCCGTTGATCATCAAGCCGATTGCCGGCGCCGGCTCGGCGGACACCTATCCCCTGCGCGAAGCCGCGGACCTCGAGCGCGCCCTCGAAGTGCTGGGGCACGTGGAGGAGGTCAGCGTCGAGGAATACATCGAGGGCGAGGAGTTCACCTTCGACACCGTGTGCTCGGGCGGCCGGATCCTGTTCGAGAATGTCGCGTGGTATCGCCCCAAGCCGCTCGTCGCGCGCCTGAACGCCTGGATCAACCCGCAGTCGGTGTGCCTGCGCGACATCGAGGTGCCGCAGGTCCGCGTCGGGAGGAACCTCGGCCGCGCCGTCCTGGAGGCGCTGGGCTTCGAGAGCGGCTTCAGCCACATGGAATGGTTCCTGACGCCCTCGGGCGAGGCGGTCTTCGGCGAGATCGGCGGCCGGCCGCCGGGCGGACGCCTCGTGCACGCGATGAACTACGCCTGCGACGTCGACCTCTTCACGGGCTGGGCCGAAGCGGTCACCGCGGGACACTTCTCGCAGGACACGCGCAAGAAGTACAACTCCGCGGTCATCTTCAAGCGCGGCGAGGGCGAAGGGACAGTGCGGCGCATCGAGGGGCTGGAGCCGCTCCTCGCGCGCTACGGCGAGCACGTGGCCGCGCTCGATCTCGTCCGCGTCGGCGAGCCCCGGCGAGACTGGCGCAAGGTGATCATCGGCGACGGCTGGGTGGTCGTGCGGCACCCCAACCTCGAGTACACCATCGAGATGGCCGATCACTTCTCGACCGACCTGCGTATCTACGCGGGCTGACATGGCGAGCGCGAGAGTGGTGCTGCTCGGGCCCCAGCGGCTGGTGCCCACGCTGAACGTCGCGGTGGAGAGCCTCGCCGTGCGGGGCAGGATCGCCGCCGTGACCGCCGGCTGGGAGGAGCGCGAGCACGAGGATCGCGAGCTCTCGGATCACCTGGGTGGACGGGTGGTGAACCTGCGCGTGTGGGAGCGCTGCGAGCAGATCTACCAGCGCGACCCGGACCTCTTCCAGGCCATGCGCGATCGACGCGAGCTCTTGCGGCGGGCACAGGAGTTCTACCGGTTGCGGCTTGCGCACGCGCTCGACGCGGCGCGCGCTCTTCTCGCCCGGGTCCCCGTTCCGAGCGGTGGCGAGGATGCGTTGCTCGAATCGGAGCGCTCGGCAGCGATCGAAGATCTGCGCCGGCTCGACGCGGAGCACCTCGAGCGCATCCGGGGCGTGCACGCGGACTTCGATCGCGCCTGGCGGCCGCTCGAGCGCGAGTCGGTGGCGACCGAGCGCGCCGAGCTCGCCGTCACGCTCGCGAGCTGCTCGGCCCTGTGCATCGCGGGCGGAAACGTGCGCGTGCTCCTCGGCCGCCTGCGCCTCCTCGACCTCCTCGGAGCGTGGAAGGAGGGGCCGATCGTCGCGTGGTCCGCGGGCGCGATGGTGCTCGGCTCGCGCGTGGTCCTGTTCCACGATTCGCCGCCTCAAGGTCAAGGCAACGCCGAGGTCTACGAGGTCGGCCTCGAGCGCTTTCGCGGTGCAGTGCCGCTTCCGCACGCCCGCCGGCGATTGTTCCTCCACGACCCAGCGCGCGTCTCGCTCTTCGCGCGGCGCTTCGGGCCCGATCTCTGCGTCGCTCTCGACGAGCGCACGCGCGCCGACTACCAGGGCGGCGCCTGGTCGGGCGCCGCAGGCACGATGCGGCTCTCTTCGGCCGGCACGCTCGCCGAGGTGGGGACGGGATGACGCTCGCCATCGAGGCCCTGGAAGCGCGCGCGCCCTTGCACCCTGCGCACATCGAGGCCTTCCTGCAAGGCCACGAGTTCCCGATCGTCGAGGGCTCGCGTGTCACCTTCGTGTACTTCGGCGCGGCCGACAGCGTGCATCTGCGGCACTGGATCTTCGGACTGCCTTCGAGCCAGCCCTTCACGCTCCTGGGCTCCTCGGGCCTGTGGTTCCACGTGCTCGACATCCCCGAGGGATCACGGGTCGAGTACAAGCTCGAGATCGTGCGCGGCGGCGAGCACCGGCTGGTCCAGGATCCGCTCAACCCGAACCTCGCGCACGATCCTTTCGGCGCCAATTCGGTCGTCTACGGGGCGGGCTACCAGCGGCCCGACTGGACCTGGCCCGATCCGGAGTGTCGCGCGGGGACGATCGAGGAGCTCTCGATCGACAGTGCCGCCTTCGGGGATTCGCGCACGGTCTTCGTCTATCTCCCTGCGCGCTTCCGGCCGCGGCGGCGCTACCCGCTGCTCGTGGTGCACGACGGGCTCGACTATCTGCGCTACTGCGACCTGAAGATCGTGCTCGACAACCTGATCCACCGCCTGGAGGTCGAGCCGATGGTCGTGGCCCTGACGATCCCGGCCGATCGCATGACCGAGTACGCCGACGACCCGCGGCACGCCGCGTTCCTGGTTGACGAGCTCGTGCCTGCGCTCGAGCGCCGCTACCCGCTGGTCGGAGAGCCGCATGCGCGCGGGGTCGCGGGGGCGAGCTTCGGCGCGGTCGCCTCGCTGGCGGCAGCCTGGCGCAACCCAGGCTTCTTCGGCGCGGCCCTGCTCGAGTCGGGATCCTTCGTCTTCACCGATATCGGACCGCACGAGCGCGGTCCGCATTACGATCCCGTGGTGGGATTCGTGAACGCCTTCCGGAAGCAACCCGGCCAGCCGCTCGAGCGGATCTTCCAGACCTGCGGCACGTACGAATCGTTGATCTATTACAACCGCTCGCTCCTGCCGCTCCTGCAAGCGACGGGAATGAGCGTGCGCTACAGCGAGGTCCGCGACGGACACAACTGGGAGAACTGGCGCGACCGGCTGCGCGAGGGGCTCTCCTGGTTGTTCCCCGGACCGCTGTGGATGGTGTACGAGTAGGCCTCGAGCCTCGGAGGTAGCGTGGTACAGATCACTCGCAAGATCGGTCTCTCCCTCGGTGCGGACATCTGCTGGCCGATCTGCTTCGAGGACATCGTCCGTTCGCTCGACCTGGCGATCCCGATCGGCGAGGACGTCGTGCGCTTCGAGGTCGAGCGCGTGACGATCGAGCCCTTCAACCTGCGCCAATCCAGCCGCTTCGACGTGGTGGTCGATCGCTTGACGCACTGGTACCACACCAGCCGCGAATGGATCAAGAAAGCGATCCTGCTCAACGACCTCTACGTGTTCAACAATCCCTGGTCGGTGCAATCGATGGAGAAGCACACCACCTACTGCGCCATGATGCGCCTGGGCCTGCCGATCCCCGATACCGTCCTGGTCCCGCCCAAGGAGTACGAGCACAAGCCCGATCTGCAGGCAACGCTCGAGCGCTACGCCAAGCTCTTCGACCTGGGTGAATGGGGAAAGCGGCTCGGGTATCCGCTCTTCATGAAGCCCTACGACGGCGGCGGCTGGATGGGTGTCAGCAAGGTCGACGACGAAGCTGCGCTGCGCGAAGCCTACGAGAAGAGCGGCCGCTTCGTGATGCACCTGCAGCGCGGGGTGATCCCCTTCGAACGATTCGTGCGCGGAATCGGGCTCGGGCCGCAGGTGCGGGTGGTCGACTACGATCCGGCTGCCCCGCTCCATGGCCGGTATCTGCCGGCGGAAAACTTCCTCGCCGAGGAGGACGAGAGCGTCATGCGCGATCTGACGCTCACGATCAATTCCTTCTTCGGCTGGGACTTCAACTCCTGCGAGGCGCTCCTGAAGGACGGCGTCTGGCATCCGATCGACTTCGCCAACCCCTGCCCCGATTCGCAGGTCACCTCGCTGCACGTCCATTTCCCCTGGCTCGTGAAAGCAAAGATCCGCTGGGCCCTCTTCTGCGCGGCCACCCGGCGCAAGATGCGCTTGACCCTCGACTGGCAGCCCTACTTCGATATCGCGGCCTCCTCCCTCCCGTACCGCGAGAAGCTCGCGGGCTATGCTCGCATCGCGCACCAGCGTTTCGAGACCGATCGCTTCGAGGAGTTCTGCGAGCGACACCTGGCCTCCCTCGACGAGTTCGCCTGGGAGTACTTCGGCACGGAGCGTGCCCGCGAGGCGGTGCGCAAGAAAGTGCAGGCGCTCTTTCCCGAGCACGAGTGGAATCAGTTCACCGAGCACTTCTGGCAGAAGATCCAGGAATGGCGTGATCGCGAGAGCGCGCGGCCTACGGGCATGCGAGAAACGGGGCCGCGATGAGCAAGCAAACCAGCACCTGGTTTTCAGAGCGAGTGGGCCGCGAGGTCACCCTCGTCCGCTGGGGCGAGATCGGCCGACCGGTCCTGCTCTTTCCCACCGCCGCCGGCGATGCCGAGGAGTGCGAGCGCTTCCACGTGATCGATGCGCTGGCGCCGCTCCTCGAAGCGGGCCGCATCAAGCTCTACTCGGTCGACTCCGTGCCCGGCATGGTCTGGCTGAACGAGGACAACTCGACCGCACGCGGGGGAACGATCCAGAACCAGTTCGACGCCTACCTCTACCACGAGGTCGTCCCCGCCATCCGCGCCGACTGCCGCACGAACGACCTCGAGATCCTCACCGCCGGCGCCTCGATCGGCGCTTTCAACGCGCTCGCTGTCCTGTGCCGCCACCCTGACGTCTTCTCGCACGCGCTGTGTCTGTCGGGCACCTACGACGTCATGCGCTTCCTCAAGGGTGAGATGACGAACGACCTCCAGCAGGCCTCACCCCTGCACTTCCTCCCCCGCCTGCAAGACGGCCCGCACCTCGACATCCTGCGCCGCCGCTTCATCCTGCTCGCCCACGGCGAGGGCCGCTGGGAAGACCCGACGCAGTCCTGGCGCACCGCCCAGCTCCTCGGCAGCCGCGGCATCCCCAACCGCGTCGACGCCTGGGGCAAGGAATGGGACCACGATTGGCCCACGTGGCGCCGCATGCTTCCGCAGTTCCTCGACGAGTTCACTCGCTGAGCCCCGGTTCGTTCGCCCCGCCTTCAGGCGGTCTCCTGCAGAGCCAGTCCCGCCTGAAGGCGGGACGACGAACCAGACCGCCTGAAGGCGGTACTCCAAACTCGGAGGGACTCCGTGCTCGTCGGTGTGTGGTTTCTCTCTAGAACCAAGAGCCCGAATCAGACAGATCCGATCCGATCCGATCCGATCGGGTTCGGGTTCGGGTTCGGAGTACCGCCTTCAGGCGGTCTGGTTTGTTCGTCCCGCCTTCAGGCGGGACTTGCTCCGCAAGGGAAGACCCCCTGAAGGCGGTACTCCGAACCCGATCACGGCCAGGGATCGGTCGTGATCGGAGTGCGCTCACGCGGAACGGGGTTGCTCTCGAACGAGAATCCGATGGGCACGACCACGATGCCCGATTCAGTGACCGTGAACTGGGCCTGATCGAGCTCGCGATCATGCCCGATCGACGTACCCGGAGGGATACGGATCCACTTGTCGACGATGGTGCGGCGCAGCCGTGCGTTCTTCCCGACGTGTACGCCGCTGAACAGGATCGAGTCCTCGACCACGGCGCCTTCGTCGACGAATACGCGGTTCGCCAGGATCGAGCGCCGCACCTTGCCGCCCGAGACGACGACTCCGGGACACAGGAGCGAATCGACAGCCTCGGCGCGCCTCCCCGCGGCTTCCTCGAAGACGGTCTTGGCCGGCGGGTCGTTGTGCCAGAGCGTGTAGGTCGGCCAGGCGAGGTCATACAGGTTGAACTTCGGCGAGACGTTGCACAGATCCATGTTCGCCTCGTAGTAGGCGTCGATCGTGCCGACGTCGCGCCAGTAGGCCTCGGGCCGGCCCTCGAGGTCCATGAAGTCGTGGGCGTGGACGCGCGACTCGCCGATCATGCGCGGGATCACGTCCCGGCCGAAATCGTGCGTGGAGGCGGCCCCGAGCTCGGCATCTGCGCGCAGGCGGCGGATGAGCTCGCGGGTCTCGAACACGTAGATCCCCATCGAGCCCAGGCACCAGCCGCTCTGACCGGGGATCTCCTTTCCCCGCAGCGGCTTCTCCTGGAACGACAGCACGCGCCGGTCGCCGTCGACCTCGAAGATGCCGAAGCGCGAGCAGTCCTCCACGGGCACTTTCACCGCGCCGATGGTGAGGGCGGCCTGGTTGCGGACGTGCTCCCGCAGCATCCGTCCGTAGTCCATCTTGTAGATGTGGTCGCCCGAGAGGATGAGCACGTGCTTCGCCCGCTCCTCCTCCAGGGTGTCGATGTTCTGGTAGATGGCGTCTGCGGTCCCGCGATACCAGCTCTCGTGGCCCTGGTGGTGGGGGGGGCGAACGGAGATGAACTGCTCCAGTCGACGGGGCAGGAAGTTCCAGCCGAAGCGAATGTGCTCCTCGAGCGAGCGAGCCTGGTACTGCGTCAGGAGATAGATCCGCCGCAGGCCGGAATGGATGCAGTTGGAGAGCGTGAAGTCGATGATCCGGTAGGCGCCGCCGAAGGGCACGGCCGGCTTGGCGCGCTTGTTGGTCAGCGGTTTCAGGCGCTCGCCCTGGCCGCCGGCAAGGATCACGGTCAACGTGTCGCGCAGCTCTTCGTGCAGACCCATGGCAACTCCGCGTGCATAGCATGCGTTCTCGATGTAGCCTCGGCGTTCCCTACTCTATCGAACCCGTCCGCAACCCATGCATCTCGACACCCTGGAGCCGCCGGTCCTCGCGCGCATCGCCGGCGCTGCCTGCCGGGACGAGGAGCTCGCGCTCGCCACCGAGTGGCTCGAGACCGACGGCCGCGGTGGATATGCGGCCTCGACGCCGTGGATGTGTCCCACGCGCCGCTACCATGGCTTGCTGGTCGTCCGACCGACGGAGGGTGCACGCCGTCACCTGTTCCTCGCCCGCTTCGAGGAGGAGCTCTCGCTCGGCTCGAAGATCCTGCCGCTCTCGGTCGCCCGCTACGGGACGGTGCTCCATCCCCGTGGACACGAAGAGCTTGAGGAATTCGAGCTGCGACCCCAGCCCAGCGCGCTCTACCGTCATGGCCGGCTCACGGTTCGCCGTGAGGTCTGCCTCGCCCGGCGCGCGCAAGCCGTACTGGTGCGCTACGAGATCCAGGGCACCCGCCCCGGCGAGCGCCTCCTGTTGCGGCCGCTGTTCGCCTTCCGCGAAGCCGACGCGCTCACGCACGAGAACTCTACGCTCGACCCACTCGTGCGCCAGGACGAGAAGGGTTTCCTGTTCCAGCCCTACCCGGACCTGCCTCCCGTCGCGATCACGATCGGCGCCGCCTCGCACACCTTCCAGCCGGCTCCCATGTGGTACCGGGGGATCACCTACTCGGAAGACGCGCGGCGCGGCTACGACTCGATCGAGGATCAGTTCAGTCCGGGTCAGATCTCGATCCCTCTCGAAGTGGGGGGCGAGATCGTCATCGCTGCCGCGCTCCACCATCACGTCCACGATCCACGCGCACTCTTCGATCGAGAGCGGCGCGAGCGCGTCGCGCACGCCACGCGTGCCGGGAGCTCTCGGCTCGGACGCGCGAGCCTCGCCGCGGACGACTTCCTGTATCGCACGGGGGGCGGACGGCTGGGCGTGCAGGCTGGCTATCCCTGGTTCGAGGAGTGGGGCCGGGACACCTTCGTCTCATTACCGGGTCTCACTCTCGCTCGCGGCGACCTGGCGAGTTGCGCCGAGGTGCTCTCCGGCGCGCTGCCCTTCCTTCGTGACGGCCTGCTCCCGAACATCTTCGGCCGCACCGCCGAGGACAGCACGTACGACTCGGCCGACGCGGCGCTCTGGTTCGCGCGAGCCGTGGGGCTGTACCGGCGCGCGGGCGGCGCGCGCGAGCGCCTGCTCGACGAGTACTGGCCGGCTCTGGAAGCGATCTCCGAGGCCTACGCCGAGGGAACGAGCCTGGGCATGCACGCGACGCGCGACGGCCTCCTGTGGGCCGGCTCGCCCGAGCGCAACGCGACCTGGATGGATGCCCGCACGAGCGATGGGCCGGTGACGCCGCGCGCGGGCTGCGCGGTCGAGCTCGAGGCGCTCTGGTACGCGCTCCTCGACGAGCTCGAAGTCCTCGGCCTCCTCGCCGGGGACGAGCGCGCGCAGGCGAGCGCGCGCAAGCGCAAGCTCGCCGCAGGGCGCGCGTTCCTGGAGCACTTCTGGCTCGCCGACGAGCGCCGCCTGGCCGACGTGTGGGACGGGGAGCGCGCCGACCGGGCCGTCCGACCGAACATGGTGATCGCGGCGGCGCTGGAAGCGAGCCCTCTCGAGCGCGCGATGCGCGCGGGCGTCGTCGAGTGCGCCGAGCGCGAGCTGCTCACGCCCTGCGGCCTGCGCACGCTCTCGCCCGCCGATCCCGCGTACATCGGGCGCTTCGAAGGCGGACCCACGGAGCGCGATCGTGCCTACCACCAGGGCACCGCTTGGCCCTGGCTCACGGGCTTCTACGTCGAGGCCGTGCTGCGCGCGGCGCGGGATCCGCGCGCCGTTCGCGCACCACTGGGCGCGCTCTTGCTCGCGCTCGCCGAGGAGCAAGATCGCGCCTGCCTCGGTCATCTCTCGGAGGTCTTCGACGGCGACGCGCCCCAGCGGCCCGGAGGCACCTTCGCGCAAGCCTGGAACGCCGGCGAGCTCTTGCGCGCCCACGCCTTGCTCGCGGAGATCGCCGATTGAAGGTCCTGATGCTGGGCTGGGAATACCCGCCGCGAATCTCGGGCGGGCTCGGCACGGCGTGCAGCGGGATCGTCCGCGCGCTCGCGTCGCGCGGAGTCGAGGTGCTGCTGGTCCTGCCGCGCGCTTTCGGGGACGAAGAGGGCGGGGGAGCCCGCATCCAGGACGTGTCGGGACGAGAGCTCGCCATCGACCCTGGAATGCCGGGCGGCCCGGTGCGGAAGTTCGCTCTCGAGAGTCCCCTGCGCCCGTATCTCGATGCGCCGGGATATCTCGCTCGAGTCGGGGTGGCACTCCGCGGTGGCTACGGTCCCGGCTTGCACGAGGAGGTCGAACGCTACGCACGGGCGGTCATCGACCTCGTGTCGGAGGAGCATTTCGACGTGGTGCACGCGCACGACTGGATGACCTATCCGGCGGGTCTCGCGATGCACGCCGAGCTGGATCGGCCTCTCGTATGCCACGTGCACGCCTGCGAATACGATCGCTCGGGCTCGCGGCCCGATCCGCGCATCCTCGCCGTGGAGGGCCAAGCGCTGCGCGATTCCGACCGCGTCGTGTGCGTCAGCCGCTACACCGCGGGGATCTTGCGCTCGCGCTTTGCCTTCGACGCGGCCAAGCTGCGCGTGGTCCACAATGGCGTCGAGCTCCAGGCCACCGGGGCGGCGGAGACGGCGCTGCGCTCGATTCCCGAGCCGATCGTGCTGTTCCTCGGCCGGCTCACCGGACAGAAGGGGCCCCAGGCGTTCCTCGAGGCCGCCGTGCGCGTGCTGCGCGAGGAGCCAGGGACGAAGTTCGTGCTCGCTGGTTGCGGCGATCTCTTGCCGACGCTCGTCGAGCGCGCGGCCGATCTCGGGATTGCGCGCTCGCGTGCACTTCACGGGTTTCCTCGAGGGGCCAGAGGTGGCGCGCGCCTACGCGATGGCCGACGTATACGTGATGCCCTCGGTCTCCGAACCCTTCGGTCTGGCGCCACTCGAAGCCGCAGCGCACGGGGCGGCGGTGATCCTGTCGCGCCAGAGCGGCGTCTACGGAGGTGCTCGCGAGCGCGCTGCAGCGTCGACCACTGGGATGTCGAGGGCCTGGCACGGCGCATCCTGCTCCTCCTGCGGCGGCCCGGGCTGCGTGAGACGCTCGCCCGCGGAGCGCGGCGCGAGGTCGCGCGACTCTCGCTGGGAACCGCGCGGCGCTCGCCCTCGAAACCATCTACGGGGAGCTCGCCGCATGACCGCGGTCGTCTTCTACTTCCAGGTGCACCAGCCCTATCGCCTGCGGCGCTACACCTTCTTCGACATCGGGGCGCGCGAGGACTACTTCGACGACGAGCTGAACGAGCTCGTCATGCGCCGCGTCGCCGAGCGCTGCTACCTTCCGATGGGACGAGCTCCTCCTGCGAGGCGATCGAGCGCACCGAGGGGCGCTTTCGCTGCGCGTTCTCGATCAGCGGCACGGCGCTCGACGCAGATGGAAGCCTGGGCACCCGAGGCGCTGGCGCGATTCCAGGAGCTCGCGCGCAGCGGCGCCGTCGAGATCCTGTGCGAGACGTCGCATCACTCGCTCGCCTGGATCGGGGAACCGCGAGGAGTTCGAAGCGCAGATCGCCGGCCAGCGCGCGCGGGCCTCGAGCTGTTCGGGACTGCTCCGCGGACCTTCCGCAACACGGAGCTGATCGTCGATCGAGAGATCGCGCCCTGGCTCGAGCAGCGTGGCTTCGAGGTCCTGCTCGGCGAGGGCGCCGACGAGCTGCTCGGGGAAGAAGAGCGCGCGCGTGCCTGGCGGCCGGTGGGCTGCGAGCAGCTGGTGCTGCTCCTGCGCGACTATCCGCTCTCGGACGACATCGCGTTCCGCTTCAGCAATCGACAGTGGCCGGCCTATCCATTGATGGCGGACAACTACGCGAGCTGGCTCGCGCAGATGCCTCGCGTCCCCTTCGTCGGCCTGTTCATGGACTACGAGACCTTCGGCGAGCACCAGTGGGCCGAGACCGGCATCCTCGCGTTCATGCGCCACCTCCCCGAGCTCGTCCTCGCGCAGCGCTCACCTCGAGTTCGCGACGCCGTCCGAGATCGCCGCGCGCGCCCACCCGGCGCGCTCCGCTCACGATCCCGCGCCCCGTTTCGTGGGCCGACGCCGAGCGCGACCTCTCGGCCTGGCTCGGCAACCCGATGCAGAACGCGGCCCATGAAGGCCTCTACCAGCTCTTGCCGCGCGTGCTCCGGGCAGCCGAGCTCGGCAGGCCCGACCTGTCCGACACCTGGCAGCGCCTCTCGACCTCGGACCACGTCTACTACATGTGCACGAAGTGTCCTGTCCGACGGCGACGTGCACAAGTACTTCAGCCCCTATGCCACGCCCCACGATGCGTTCATCACCTTCATGAACGTACTGGACGACTTCTCCCGGCGAGTCGAGAGCGCGCTCGCCGAGCACGGTGGCGACCCCGAGACGAGCCCCGCCGAGACGGAGCTTCCGTGACGAGCCCGTTCACGCTCTTCGAGGTCACCTGGGAGGTCTGCAACAAGGTGGGCGGGATCCACACGGTCCTGTCCACCAAGGCGCGACTGGTCGCCGACCGCTTCGCCGGACGAGTACGTCGCGGTCGGGCCGTGGCTGCTCGCGGACACGACGCGAGCGAGCGCCTTCGAGGAGGAAGACGCGCTACAGGGAGTTCCGGGAGGCCTGCCGCGCGGAAGGGCGTGCCCGTCCGCGTGGGCCGCTGGAAGATCCCCGGCCGGCCGCGGACGATCCTGGTGGAGTTCTCCAGCCTCTACAACAAGAAGGACGCGATCCTCGCCGAGCTCTGGGAGCGACTTCGGTGTCGATTCGATCTCGGGCGGCTGGGACTACGTCGAGCCGGTGCTGTTCGGCTACGCCGCGGCGCAGGTGATCGAGCAGTGGTGGGAACAGTACCTGGCGCCGGCGCACCGCCGTGCGCGTGGTGCAGTGCCACGAGTGGATGACGGGCTCGGCGCTGCTCTACCTCAAGAAGCGCGTGCCCGAGCATGGGCACGGTCTTCACCACGCACGCGACCATGCTCGGGCGCGCGCTCTCGTCGCTCGGGCACTCTCCCGACGACGGCCTCGCCGACCGGACGAGCGCGCAGCTCGCCGAGGAGTACCAGGTCGTCGCGCCAAGCACTCGATGGAAGGCGCGTGCGCGCGCGCAGGCCGACGTCTTCACCACGGTGAGCGAGATCACTGCGCGCGAGGCCGAGCTCCTGCACGGCCGCACGCCCAAGCCCGCTCCTGCCGAACGGCATCGACCTCGCGGTGATCGACGAGCTCGCAGGCCACACGACGCGCGCGGGACGTGCGCGGCACGCTCATCACGATCGCGAGCGCCTTCCTCGGCGAGGACGCCGACCGCCGCGGCCTTCCTGTGCATCTCGGGCCGCTACGAGTTCCACAACAAGGGGATCGACCTCTTGCTCGACGCGCTCGCGCGAGCTGGCCAAGAAACCCGGCCGTCCGATCATCACCTGGATCCTCGTCCCCGCGGGCAATTCAGGACCGAAGAGCGAAGTGCTCGCCCGCAGCACGCGCATCCTGGCCGAGATCTCCGGGGCCGTGGGCATCTCGACGCACAACCTCTTCGACGAGGGCCACGACGCGATCCATGCGCACTGCGAGAAGCTCGGGCTGCTGAACGCGGCGGGCTCGCGCGTCAAGGTGATCCACGTCCCGATCTACCTCGCCAAGGACGACGGCTTCTGGAACCTGCTCGTACGAAGCCGTGCTGCGAGCGATGGACGTCACTTGCTTTCCCGTCTTCTACGAGCCGTGGGGATACACGCCGCAGGAGAGCATCGCGGTCGGCGTGCCGACGATCACGAGCGATTACGCGGGCTTCGGCCGCTGGGCGCAGAGCCTGGATCTCGGGCCGGCCGACGGGATCACGGTGCTCCCGCGCGTTCACCGCGAGTACGAGGTGATTCTCGCGGATCTCGTGCGCATCCTGGAGCTCCACGCAGCGGACGGCACCGACCGCGAGGCCCTCAGCGCAGCCTGCAGACGGACCGCGGCGAAGACCTCGTGGGACGAGTTCCTCGTGAACTACCAGGAGGCCTGGGAGCTCGCCGTCGAAGGCGGTTCTCGGAAGGCTCGTGTCGGGAGTGCCGCAGACGCGCCGGCCCAGGCTCGCTCTCGCCGTGCAGCCCTCCCCTGACGGACGCAAGCCGAGATTGGTCTCCTTCGACGTGGCGGCGAGCCTGCCGCACGAGCTCGCCGGCCTCGAGCGGCTCTCGCGCAACTACTGGTGGTCGTGGGACGCGCAGGCGACCAGCTTGTTCGAAGAGCTCTCCCCGCTGGCGTGGGCGAGCTGCTCGCACAATCCCACGCTCCTCCTGCACCGGGCGTGGCCCGAGGACCTGGAAGCGCGCGCAGCCGACACGGGCTACCGTGCTCGGCTCGCGCAAGCCCTCGACCGCTTCGACGCCTATCTCGCGGCCTCTCCGCGAGTGCCGCGCGTCCCGAACGGCCCGAGCGCGGAGCGGCCCATCGCGTACTTCTGCGCCGAGTTCGGCATCCACGAGTCGCTGCGCATCTACAGCGGGGGGCTGGGCATCCTCGCCGGCGATCACCTGAAGTCCGCCAGCGATCTCGGCCTTCCGCTCGTCGCCGTCGGCCTCTATCTACCGCATGGGGTACTTCACCCAGCGCCTGACGCGCCACGGGCGAGCAGATCGCGGTGGACGCCGAGAACGACCCGCGCAGAGCCTGCCGCTGGAGCTCGTCCGCGACGCGCGCGGAGAGCCGGTGGAGGTGAGCTTGCAGTTCCCCGGCCGCGAGCTCGCGCTCCGCGCGTGGCGCGCGCGCGTCGGACGGGTCGATCTCTATCTCCTCGACACGAACGTCGAGAAGAACCGACCCGAGGATCGCGAGATCACGCGCAATCTCTACGGCGGCGATCAGGAGACGCCGGCTGCAGCCAGGAGATCGTGCTCGGCCGCGGCGGCGTGCGCCTGCTCGCGCGGCCTCGGCATCGACCCGTCCGTCTGGCACGTCAACGAGGGCCACGCGGCTTTCCTGGCCCTCGAGCGCGTCGGCGCGCCTCGTGCGCGAGGAGGGCTTGACCTTCGAGGAGGCGCGCGAGCTCGTGCGCGCGACGACCGTCTTCACGACGCACACGCCGGTGCCCGCTGGCCACGATCGCTTCGGCGAGGACCTGATGCGGCGCTACTTCTCGGACGCGCCCGACTGGGTGGGGCTGCCGTGGGAGCGCTTCTTGGCGCTCGGCCACGCGTCCGAGAGACCGCGAGTCCGTTCAACATGACGTACCTCGCGCTGACTTTCGCGTCCTTCGTGAACGGCGTGAGCCACCTGCACGGCGTCGTCTCGCGCACGCTCCTGCAGCCGGTCTGGCCGGGCTTGCTCGAGAGCGAGGTCCCGGTGCAGTCGATCACCAACGGCGTGCACCTCGCCGACTGGACCCATCCGGAGATCGCAGAAGCTGCTCGGCGCGGCGCGAGCGCGCGATCCGCGGCGAGGACTTCGCGCGGGCGGCGCCCGACCTCGACGGCGCGCGCGCTGTGGAACGTCAAGCGCGCGGCGCAAGCGCGCGCTGCTCGATCGCGTGCGCGCGTGCTTGCAGAGCGAGCTTCGTCGACGCGCCGCGACAGCCCCTGGTCCTGACGCGCATGCTCAGGACGGCCTCGACGAGGGCGCGCTGTGGATCGGCTTCGCGCGCCGCTTCGCGCCCTACAAGCGCGCGCACTTGCTGTTCCAGGACCCCGCGCAGCCTGCGCGCGATCCTCCGAGCGACGGATCGGCCGGTGCGTATCCTGGTCGCCGGCAAGGCGCACCCGCGCGACGAGCTCGGCCAGCGAGTCCTGCGCGAGATCGTCGAGCTGACCGCGCCGCGACGAGTTCGCCGGCCGCGTCATCTTCGTCGAGGACTACGACATCGATCTCGCGCGCGCCCTCGTCCAGGGCGTCGACGTGTGGCTCAACACGCCCGACGCGGCCGCTGGAAGCCAGCGGGACGTCGGGCATGAAGGCCGCGGCGAACGGCGCGCTCAACCTCTCGATCGCCGACGGCTGGTGGGCCGAGGGCGCGCGACGGCAAGAACGGCTGGACGATCGGCGGCGCGCGCGTCTACGAGGACCCCGAGCTCCAGGACCAGCTCGACAGCGCCGCGCTCTATCGCCTGCTCGAGGAGGAGGTCGTGCCGCTCTTCTTCGAGCGCGACGCGAACGGCTTGCCCCTGAAGTGGATCGAGCGCATGCGCGCAGAGCCTCGCCACCATCCCGCCGCGTCTTCAACACCGATCGCATGGTGCGCGAGTACCACGACAAGGCGTACGCGCGCTTGACCCAGGCCGCCTTCGAGCTCGTCCTTGCAGAGAACGCCCCTCTCAAGAAGAGCGCCGCGGATCGCACCCGCGTCCGCAAGGCCTTCGGCGAGATCGAGATCGTCTCCGCGCGCATCGCCGACCTCGTCGAGCTGCGCGTGGGCGACCCGGTCGACGTGCACGTCGAAGTGAAGCTCGGCGCGTTGCGTGCAAGTGACGTGGTCGTCGAGCTCGTCTTCGGCCACGCCCGCGATTGGCGCGACCTCACCAACGCCACGGTCGTCCCTCTCCGCCCCACCAGCGCGCCGGACGCCCCGATCCAATCCTTCGAGGGCAACCACCCGACGGAACGCTCGGGCGCGTACGCATACGGCATCCGCGTGCGCCCGAGCCTCGCCATCGACGACGGCGACTCGCTTCAGGACCTGGTGCTCTGGGCCTAGGTTCGCTTCTGGTTCGGAGTACCGCCTTCAGGCGGTCTTCTCTTGCAGAGCCAGTCCCGCCTGAAGGCGGGACGAAAAACCAGACCGCTTGAAGGCGGTACTCCAAACTAAGAGGGACTCCGAACCATGAGGCGCTCCGAAGCGGAGGCCGCCGCCTCACACCTGCGCTTCGTCCGCTGACGGGCTGTAGAACGAGGGCACGAGAATGTCGAGCAGGCCCAGGTGGACGCCTCTGGTTCGGAGTACCGCCTTTAGGCGGTCTTCTCTTGCGGAGCCGGTCCCGCCTGAAGGCGGGACGACGAACCAGACCGCCTGAAGGCGGTACTCCAAACTAAGAGGGGACTCCGAACTAAGAGAGACTCCGAAGCGGAGGTCGCCGCTTCACATCTGCCCTTCGTCCGCTGACGGGCCGTAGAGCGAGGGTACAGAGATGTCGAGGAGGCGCAGGTAGACGCCGAGCTGGGCGCGGTGGTGGATGATGTGGTTGAGGATGAAGGTGCGCAGCGCGGCGATGCGGGGGAGCGTGAAGACGGGCTGGCCGCCTTTCAGGAGGGTCCAGGGGGCGAGCAGGGTTGCGTCGGAGGCGTCGGCGAGGGCGGCGCGGGCGGCGGAGACGTGCGTGTCGAGAGCGGAGAGGAGCTCGGCGCGCGTTTGCCTGGGTTCGATGCGGAAGGGCGGCTGGCCGGGGGGCGCGAGGTCGAGCTCGGTCTGGCGAATCGTGAGCACGGCCCAGTAGGGGATCTGCGAGAGGTGCGTCGCGAGGCCGCCGATCGGGGTGGACTTCGGGTGCGGGCTCCAGTCGAACTTGCCGACGGGCACGCGCTCGAGCGTCTTGCGCGTGCCGGCCATCTCGTGATCGAACTCGGGGAGCAGCGCGGCATTAAGGGGCATCGCACCAGTCTACGATGCGATGCCCCGTGGCCAGCGGACCTCAGGGGCAGAACACCACGCTGAGGCCGTCGGAGAGATTGAAGCCGCTCCCTCCGAAGGCGGGATCGCGATACCAGAACTGGAAGTACCACGTGCTTCCGGGATCGATCTTGCCCGGACCGGAGCCTTCAGGCGGCTGGGTGAAATCGAGCAAGCGGTATGCGAAGCCGGTGGGATCGATCACGACCGGTGGGTTCAAGCGGAAGGTGCCGGTCGTGCCCGCGCCCACGCAGCGCAGGCCGTCACCGAAGGGCGCCGACATCGGAACGGAGCCGTAGTAGAAGAGTCCGAACTGTCCCGCGGGGGCTCCATCGGCGCTCACCTTGAAGTAGTTCTGGCCGATCGAGGGGACTCCGCGGCCGGAGATCACGGCGCCCGCGCCGGCCGAGTTCGGCGAGGTCGCGCAGTAGTTCGTGGGATCGACGCAGCCTTCGGCCCGGATGCTCACGTCGTCGATGAACCAGCCGAGAAAATCGTTGAGACGGGTGTCGACGGGATCGAACTCGAAGCGCAAGAGGATCGACTGACCCCAGTAGGGGGAGAGGTCGATCGTCTTCTCGTACCAGGTGTGCTGTACGGTTCCTTGCCCGACGTGGTACCAGCTCTGACCTGCGTCTGGCGAGACGTACACGAACCGCCAGTCCCACCCGCAGCTGTCGCACTCGGCCTCCTCGTAGCTCCAGAAGCTGAGCTCGACCTCGTCAGCCCAGATGGGGATCTCGACCGGCGTCGTGAGGGTCAAGGTGCTCGCCTGGGTCTCGAAGTCGAAGCTGCACGTCGCGGGCCGGCCGTACCAGGCTGCGCGGCTGGAGCTCGGGAAGGGTGCCACCTGCGCCCCGCAGGGGTCGCTCTCGGCCTCCTCGTTCCAGATGCCGGTCGTGGTCCACTGGCCGAGGCCATTCTCGAAGTCGTCGAAGAAGATCACCTGCTGCGCTCGAGCGCGCGGTGAGAGGAGCAGGGCGAACAGGACGGGCAAGAGGGGCAAGGAAGCGGTGAGTTGCATGGGAAAGGCCTCGGGGGGAAGAGGAACTGCCAGGATTCACCTTGCCGTGGTGGCTCGGTCCGTTGGCCGGCGGCGTAGCACGAGGATCATGTCGAGCTGGCGATCGTCGAGCTCGCGCGTCGCGGCGAGGTCGTAGGTGAAATCATAGGTCGCCAGGTGCTCGAGGGCGGGCACGCTCGCGAGCAGCCCGCGCACCTGCCGCGCGTCATAGGTGCGGAACTGCCAGGTCGTCTCCGAGCGCAGGTCGCGCCCGTTCTCGTGGACCAGGAGGCGCGAGCGGACGGTCTCCAGGCGCCGGGCCCGATCCGCGGGCCAGCCCTGGATGTTGCACACGACGTGCGTCCCCCCACGCACACCGACCCAGCGCTCGCGCGTGCAGCCGCGGTCGGCGTAGTCGCTGAGATGGAAGCCCAGTACATAGATCCCGCCGGGCCGCAGGGCGCGCGCCACGCAGTCGAGGTGCGAGCGCGCGTCCTCCTCGCTCAGGAGGTACTTGAAGGTGCTGACGAGGCAGTGCGCGAGGTCGAAGCGCTCGCGAACGCGAAAATCGGCCATGTCCGCGCGAGCGAGGCGCGCGGAGAGGCCGGCCTCGCGCAGGCGCTCGCGCGCATACGCGAGCATCGGGGCCGAGAGATCGGAGCCGCTGACCGACCAGCCGCGGCGGGCGAGCTCGACCACCAGCCGACCGCTGCCGCAGGCGGGCTCGAGCACGCGACCGCGGCGCTTCCCGGATCGTTTCCCGCGGGCTCCGCGCGGCAGCACGGCGTGGCGCGCGTACAGCGCCTCCAGGAAATCGGCCTCGCGGCGCGTGTCGACGTCGAAGACGATGTCGTAGTAACGAGGGGAGTCGTACCAGTCGAGCGTGGCGTAGCTCGTCGGGCTCATGATTTCTCGGAGGAGCTGGACTGGGCCGACCACACGCGCCGGGCCGGCACGGAGACGAAGCGCGCCTCCTCGGGGATCCACGCCGTGAGCGACTTGCCCCACACGCAACCGCTGTCGAGACACTTGGCACGCGCGCGATCCATCTTGCCCAGGCGCGCCCAGTGGCCGAAGACGACCGTGCGAGGCTCGTCCACCCGCTCTTCCCAGAACTCGTACCAGGGACGGTAAGGCGCGCCCGGCGGAGGCCAATCGGAATCCGGTCGCTCCCCCTCGCGCGTGCAATAGCGCACGCGCGTCACGAAGTCGGCCGCGGGATGCGAGGCGTACGGGTCGAGCCCGGCGAGGACCGCGGCGGGATCGATCCAGGCCGGATGCACGCCGGCGTGGACCAGTAGCAAATCGCTCCAGGCCTGCACGAACGGACGGCGCGCGAGCCAGTCCAGGAGCTCATCGCGATCGGGAGCTCTGAGCAGGTCCGCCAGCGTGTCGCGCGGGCCGGCTTCGCGCGTGCCGCGCGCCACGCCGAGGCAGTGCAGATCATGATTCCCGAGCACGCCGCCCGCTCCGAGCGAGCGCAAGAGGCGCAGCACGCCCGCCGAATCCGGACCTCGGTTGACCAGATCGCCGACCGGATGGAGCTCGTCCGCCGCCGGATCGTAGCGCAGCGTTTCCAGGAGCTCCTCCAGCTCGACCCGGCAGCCCTGGATGTCGCCGAAGAAGATGCGCCGCGCGCTCAACGCCCGTCACCTTCCGGTTCGTCCTCGCCACCGGCGTAGCCGATGCCGTGCAAGAGCTCCATCGTCGCGGCCCCGGCCTCGACGCGCCGTGTCGGGCGCCGCCGCTGCAAGCCTTCCTGGTGGAGCTCGATCGCGCGCCGCATCGCCGCGGTCCGATCGAGCGCGTCGTTCGCGCGGTCGCGCAGCGCGTGCGGATCGGACTCCAGCTCATAGAGACGGACGTCCGGACCCTCGACCTCGACCGGGCAGGGCTGGGTGAACTCCGTCGGCGGCGGGGAGACGTGCAGCATCCAGCCATCCTCCAGGAGCCCGAAGATCGAGACGTACTGGCGTCCGTTCCAGCGCCCCTTGCGCGTGTCGAAGAAGATGGGTGCAGCGAGCAGCCCCTCCGGCCGCGCAAGGTCGAGCGCATCGTCCGCCGCCACGAGCTTCGTGCCGGCGAGGCGTGCCAGGGTCGAACCCAGGTGTCGCGTCGAGACCGGGATCGCCGAGCGGAAGCTGCGAGGGATGCCGGGCCCCGCCAGGACCAGCGGCACGCGTACGAGTTCCTCGTGCAAGGACTGGGAGTGCGAGAGCCAGCCGTGGTCGAAGAGCTCTTCGCCGTGATCGGCGACGAAGGCGACCACCGTCTTTTCGCTGAGCCCCAGGTCCGAGAGCGTGGAGATCACGTGCCCGAACCAGTAATCGCCCGCGGCCACCTCCGCGTCGTAGACGTCAGAGAGCCACTGCAAGCGTTCCTTCGTCACCAGCCGATCGACACGCACGTCCCCGGCCGGCGTGACCTCCTTCGTGGTCTTCAAGAGGACGAGCAGCTGATCGAGGTAGGTCGGGCCCTCGAGGAGATCGCTCCGGCCCGTGAACTTCTGCATCAGCTCGCGCGGCGGTGTGTGAGGCGTGTGCGGGTCGACGAGATGCAAGTAGAGGAAGAAGGGATGGGCGGTGTGCTCGGAGAGCCAGCGCAGGGCGTCGGGCACGAAGACGTCGCTCTTGCGGAACTCCGCTCCGTGCTCGAAGCGCTCGAAGCCCTGGTCGAAGCCGCGCCAGGGCGAGACGAGCGGGTTGCCCGAGAACGCCACGCAGGTGTAGCCCTCCTCCTGGAGCACCTCGGCAAGGGTCTCGATCTCGTTCACGAGCTGGCACGAGCGGTGGCTGACCACACCGTGCGCTTCGGGCTCGAGACCCGTGAGGATCGAAGCGGTGGCGGGCCAGGTCCAGCTCGAGGTCGACCAGGCCGAATCGTAGACCAGGCCGTCCTTCCCGAAGCGCTCGAGGGCGGGAGTCGTCGGTCGCGGATAGCCGTAAATGGACGTGCGGTCCCGGCGCAGCGTGTCCATGACGACGACGACGATGTTGGGACGGGCGGCGGAGGGCTCGGCACGCGGCCGCCTCTCGTGCCGCACGAGGTAGAGATCGGCGAAGCCAGCCCGGGGCGGGTCGATGCCCGGTGGGAGCGGCTCGGGCAAGCTCGTCCGCAGCCGGACGACGTCTCCCGGCTCGAGCGGGATGCCGTTCTCGCCGCCCACCGCCTGCCAGATGTGAGGATCCTTGATCGGCCCGGCCAGCTCGCGTGCGAGCTGCGGGATCGTCACGATCCGCTCGTCGAAGACGGGGCGGTCGTCGACCAGGATCTCGAAGCGGATCGGGAAGGCCGGGAGCTTCTTCCTCGCAAGCGCCCGTGCCAGCGACAGGTCGACTCCCGCGGAGGTGCGCAGGAAGCACGGCGCGTCCGAGGATCCGACCGTGAAGCGAACTTCCGCCGGCGGCGCGAGCACGAGTGAGAGGCGGTCGGCGCCGTCCTCCAGCGCATACATCGTGGGCGTGATCACTCCCACCTCGGGCGGCCGGTCGTTGCGCGCGGACAGCACCTCCCATGCCGGCTTCTCCTCGGCGAGGAGATCGCGGCGGATGCGCTCGATCACGATCGCGTCCCCGGGCGCGGCCCGGGAGCAGGCGGCGACACAGAGCAGCGCGAGCGACAGCAAGGCGCGGCCGAGTCGGTCAGTGCTCATCGTCGGCTCCGCCCGCGTAACCGTGTTCCCGCAGCATTTCGAGCGTCGATTCGCTCGTGCCGACGGGGAAGTCGGGACATGCCGCGCGCTGCATCTCCAGCCGGCCCTTCAAGCGCTCGAGCAGGCCCGCCCGCTCGCTCGCTCGCGCGTCGCCGATGTCCTGGCGCTCGTCCGGATCGATCGTCGCGTCGTACAAGCGCAGGTCGAGCGTCCCCGGCGCGCGCTCCTCCGGTGGTTCGCGCCAGTGCAGCACGAGATGGCCGGATCTCAGGCCACTCAGGTGCTGTCCCTTCACGAAGCGCGGCTTGCCGTCCGCGCCGGGCTCGGTCCACTGACCCTTGTAGGTCTGGAACTGCGCGAGCTCGCTGCCAACCTCCGAGAGCAGGTCCTCGGCGTCGCCGACCTGCGGCATCTGCGTTCCCGCGAGCCGGGCCAGAGTCGGCGCCAGGTGCCGCAGCGACACCACGCGATCGATGCGGTTGCCTGCCCGCACTCCCGGCCCGGCGAGGATCAAGGGCACGTGCACGAGCTCCTCGTAGAGCGTGTGCCCGTGCTCGAGCATGTCGTGGTCGAAGAGCTCCTCGCCGTGGTCGGCGGTGAACGCGACGAGCGTTCGATCGTCGATGCCGAGCTCCTCGAGCCGGTCCAGCAGCATTCCCACCCAGCGGTCTCCGGTGGCCACGCACGCGTCGTACTCGTCGGAGATCCACTGGGCGTGCGCAGGCGGCACGACCCCTTCGACCCCCGGCGGGCTCTCGATCCGCTGCAGGAGCGAGTTGTAGTGATCGATGCCCTGCTCGGGAAAACCGCTCGGCGCGAAGCGCCCCAGGCGCTCGACCTCGACGCGATCGGGAGTGTGCGGCGTGTGCGGATCGACCAGGTGCAGGTACAGGAAGAAGCGTACGCCCGCGTGCGCATCCACCCAGCGCAGCACCTCGGGCACGACCTCGGGCGATTTCCGGAAGGCGTTCTTCGGAGGAACGAAGGTCTCGAAACCCTGGTCGAAGTAGCGCTCGGGAGCGATCAGCGGGTTGCACGAGACTCCGTGGGTCGTGTACTCGCGCGATTGCAGCTCCTCCGCAAGCGTGTCGAAGAGCAGTTGCAAGGTGCACTGCTCCTGGCTGAGCACGCCATGCACTTCTGGCTCGAGGCCCGTCAAGATCGAGGCCGTCGACGGCCAGGTCCAGCTCGCGGTCGAATACGCGTGTTCATAGAGCGTCCCGCGGCTCGCCAGCGCATCCAGGTTGGGAGTCGTCTCCCGGTGGTAGCCATAGCACGACATGCGGTCGGCGCGCTGCGTGTCCATCACGATGAGCACGATGTTCGGCTCCTCGAGCGTGGCGGTCGCGCGCGGCCGCTCGATCGCGCGCTCGAGCCACAGGCCTCCGAAGCCGACGCGCGGATAGCCGGGAGGGAACTCGATGCTCGCCGGCGCGCCGACGATCCGCGTCGCCAGGCGGATCGTCTGTCCGGAGCGCACCGCGAGGCCCTGGTCTCCGCCGACATGTCTCCACACCCAGTCCGCCGGGGTGTACACGCCCTCGCGCAGGCGCTCGGAGCGGATGCTCTCGCGAAACACGCTCGTCCCGTCCAGCCAGAGCTCGAATTCGACTTCCACGGCGTCGATACCGGCGGGCATCCTGCCCCGAACGGTCTTGTCCGCTCCCGCGGCAGCCCGCAACACGCACTCGCCCACACCCGGCGGGACCAGCAACTCGACGCTCGAGGGCGGCGCGAGGATCAGCGCAGGCTTGTCGCCGGAGTCCGTCTCCTGCGAGGCCGCGGGGGTCAGGATCCCGAGCGCCGGTGGGCGTCCCGCGGGAGATTCGATGGCCTTCCAGCTCGCGCGGTCGGCCAGGAAGTCGTGCGCCACCACGCGCTGGGTGAATTCGGGCGCGCCGAGCCGCAGCGCCCACAGGGAGACGAGCGGGACCACGATCGCGAGGAGCAGCGCGACGACGCTCGCGAGCGGTCCGCGCAGGAAGCGCCGTGACGTGGGCCGCGCGGCATCGACGCGCGCGAAGTGAAAGAGGAAGGCCGTCGCGATCAGCGCGGCTGCGGCTTGCACGCCGAGATGTCCGAAGACGCGGCCCCCGGCCAGGCTCGCCCGGGTGCTCGGTGGATCGGCGGCCCATCCAGAGAGCAGCGCGAGCTCGGCGAGGAAGACGAACAAACCGACTGCCAGGGTGCCGCCGCGGACCGCTTGCGGGCGCACCACGCTCTGGTGCGCGAGCAGCGCTCCGATCAGCCCCACGACGAGCGCGCCGAGCAAGGTGCCGGGAAACTCGAGCGCGAGCCCCCAGGCCTGGATCGCTTGCTCGCTCGGATCGGCCAGGTTCGCGCGGCCGCGCACGGCCTCGCTCACCGCGGCATGCCGCAAGAGCGCCAGCGCGCCGGCGAGCCACAGCCCGAGCGGCAGCCACGCAGTGATCTCGCTGACGCGCGGGCTGCGCAAGAGCGAGGTCCCCACCCGCCGTTCGTCCGGGGCGGACTCACTTGCGCGATCAGCGCTTGCCATTCCTCCCGCTCTCGTTCGGCGCGTCGGTGCGCGGCGGCTCCTGCTCCTCCTCGTCACCGGATCCGGTGTAGCCGATCGCGTCGAGCATCTTGCGCGTCGCCGATCCCGCGCCGAGCGCTGCGCCCGTGCGATGGGCGAGCTGGCTCTCGAGTTGAACGAGTAGCCGGCTCTTCATGTCGTCAGCGATGTCGGGATGCAGGCTTGCGACGTCGGTCTCCTCGTCCGGATCGGTCTCCGTGTCGTACAGGCGGATCTGCCCCCCGGGGGCGGCTTGCTTTCGCGGCACCTTCCAGTCTCCGCCGAAGGGAGCATAGTGCAGCACCCAGCGACCCTCGCGCATGCCGTAGATCGGCTGGCGCTCGCGACGGCCGTTCCACCAGCCGTGCGTCGTGGAGTAGTAGACCGTGGTGTCGGTGGCATCGGAGACGTCGGCGAGGTCGATCGAGTCCTCGACGAGGCCGAGCTCGGCGCCGCCGAAGCGTGCCAGCGTCGGCGCGATCTGGCGGTTGGAGACGATGCGCGCGCTGGTCATGCCGCGCGGAATGCCGGGACCGGCCATCACGAGCGGCACCTGCACGAGCTCGCGGTGCACGCTCTGCCCGTGGGTCAGGAGCCCGTGGTCGAGCCACTCCTCGCCGTGGTCGCTGGTGAAGACGACCACCGTCTCGTCCTCGATCCCGAGATACGCGAGGCGGTCGAGGATCGCACCAAGGAAGTAGTCGCCGCTCGCCACCGTCGCATCGTAGAGGTCGTTCCAGTACGCGAGGTCATCACTCGGCAGGAAGCCAGGGATCGGCTGGCCGTGCTCGTCGTGCCCCTTGCCTTGCCAGAGCTTCGAGCTCGTGTCCTGGAACGACTGGTCGCCGGCCCAGTCGTCGGGCTCGATGCCGCCGAGCCGCGCCAGATCCTCCGCGCGCGGCAGGTGCGGATGGTGCGGGTCGACCAGGTGCAAGTAGAGGAAGAAGCGCACGCCGGCGTTGGCATCGAGCCAGCGCAGCACCGCCGGCACCAGGATGTCCGTCTTGCGAAAGCCCTCGGGGACGAAGTCGAAGCTCTCGAAGCCCTGGTCGAAGTTCTTCTGCGGAGTGATCAGCGGATTGCAGGTGAAGGCGGCGGTGGTGTAGCCGCGACCCTGCAGCGCTTCCGCGATCGTCTCGTTCGCGCCACCGAGGTAGCAGGCCGTGTCATCGGTGACGCCGTGGCGATCGGGATGCAGACCCGTGAGGATCGAGGCGGTCGACGGCCAGGTCCAGCTCGCGGTCGAGAACGCGCGCTCGAAACGCAGGCCGCGCGCGGCGAGCCGCGCGAGGCTTGGCGCAGTGGGCTTCTCGTAGTCGTAGCAGGAGAGTCGATCGGAGCGCAGCGTATCCTGCAGGATGAGCACGATCGAAGGCGTTTGAGCGCTCGAGGGCCGCCGCTCGCTCTGGTGCCGGCGCTCGACGACGACGTCGCCGAATCCGACCTCGAAGGCGGGCCCGGCGAGGGTCGTCTCGGGGCTTTCGCCCACGACCGAGGTCGAGAGCTTCACGACGTCGCCGCCGCGCAGCTCCAGTATGCCCGCCGGGGGCCGGCGCCAGATGCGCGCCTCGCGCGTCACGTCCCGGTGCGCGGGGATCACCGACTCGAACACGCGCTCGCCATTCTTCTCCACCGCGAAGCCGAAGCTCCGCGCGGACCTCGGCTCCAGGCGCTCGGTGACCTCCTGGGAGACGCCCGCGGCGATACGCAACCAGACCTGCTCCTCTTCTGCCGGAACCTGGAACGCGAGCGTGCACGGCGGCGGCATCACCAGCGTGGGCAAGTCGGCGCCGTCGACCCGGTAGTCCGTGCAGGCCGCGAGGACACCCGCGTGCGGTGGTGCATCCGCGCGCGCGTTCTCGATCCCCCAGTCCTGCGACTGGAACAGGATCTCGCGCGCGACCTGTCGCACGATCATCCGCGGAGGCGCCGGCACGAAGACCGCGCGATACAGGATCGGGAACGCGATCGCCGCGAGAAGGGCGATCGCGGCGAGTGGAAGGGCGAGCGCCGAGGCGGGACGGCGGCGCGCGAGCAGCGCTGCCGGAACGAGTAGCACGAGCGCTCCGCCCAAGGTCGCCGCGCCGAGCAGGAGCGCGTACCTGGGATAGTGAAGCGCGGGCTCGAGGAACCGCTGATAGGGCGCAGCCCACGGGCCACCAGCCAGGACGAGCGCGGACACCGCCACGCTCGCGAGGAGCACGAGTAGCGTTCGTCCCTTGCCGCGGCCGATCCAGCGCGCTCCGGCGAGCACGACGAGCAGAGCGCCGAGGATCGCCACGGCGTACTCGCTCCAAAGGCCGCTCGCCACACGCCACTCGATCAGCGGATCCCGAATGCGCAAGAGATCCTGCCAGGCGTGCCCCGAGGGAGGGCCGATGAAGGCGAGCCCCCTCGCGCGCGCGAAGGCGAGCAGGATTGCGGCCGTGAGCGCGGCGCCGAGCGACACCCACGCTGCGCGCCAGCGCGCCCGGGGCGAGGGGCCTCTGGCTCGCTCAGGGGCGCGGGGGCGATCGGGCGTCGACATGGCGAAGTTTCAAGGATAAGGGAGCGGGAGGGGGGAGCAACCCCGGCTCCCGGGCGATCGCGCGCGAGGTGGTATCCTAGTACCCGAGGGGACCGCCAGCCGGACCGGCAGCGGTGCCCTCGCTTCGTAAGGGGAGCTGCCAATGAGAAGAATGACGATCCTTATATGGACTACCTGCTCGCTGGTCGCCGTCGCGCGAGCCGCGCCCCCGTCGAGCGGTGACGGCGTGATCCTCGTGCAGGAGGACAAGCTCAATGCCAGCGATGGGCACGAGGCCGACCGCTTCGGCTGGTCGATCGACATCGACGGGGAGCGCATGCTCATCGGAGCGATCGGCAACGATCCCCATGGAGTGGCTTCCGGCACGGCATACATCTTCGTGCGGCATGGCTCGACCTGGTTGCAGGAGAAGCAGCTCATCCCGAGCGATGGTGGCCTCGTCCATCTGTTCGGCGACAGCGTGGCGCTGGACGGTGATCGCGCGCTCGTCGGGGCGCCCAACGCCGATGGCTTCGTGAGCACGACCGGCGCCGCCTACCTCTGGACGCGCAGCGGCTCGACCTGGACGCTCGAGCAGAAGATCTTCGCTCCCGATGGAGCCACCGACGACCGCTTCGGGAAGGCGGTCGCGCTGGAGGGCGAGCGCGCCGTCGTCGGCGCGCACTGGGACGATCCGGTGGGTGAAACTTCAGGCTCGGCGCACGTGTTCGAGCTCAGTGCGGGCAGCTGGTCGCACGAGACCGAGCTCGTCCCCGCCGAGGTCCGTCCGGGCGACGAGTTCGGCCGCTCCGTCGCGCTCTCCGGTGATCGGGTCGCGATCGGCGCGCCGGGCACCTACGTGGGAGCGGTCGACGCGGGAGTGGTCTACATCTTCGTCCGCACCGGCGGAGTCTGGGTGGAGGAAGCGCGCCTGACGTCCGCGCACGCGCACGCCAACGCCTGGTTCGGGTACAGCGTCGCGCTCGACGGCGACCGCCTGGTCGCGGGCGCCGCGCAGTGCGGGATTTGCCTCACGCCGGGATGGGCGAGCGTTTTCCTGCGCGACACGAATGGCTGGCACGAGGAGCAGCTCCTGATCGCGCCCGAGAGCCACGAGTTCGACCGCTACGGCGCCAGCGTGGCGATCCAGGGCGAGACGATCGTCGTCGGCGCTCCGTACCACGACGACCCGGTCGAGGCCGCCGGCGCGTTCTTCGTCTGGCGTCTGTGCGGGGGCACCTGGAAGGTCGAGGCGAAAGGAATGGCGAGCGACGCCTTCGATTTCGACGAGTTCTCGGGCTCCGTGGCGATCGACGACGACACGATCGCCGTCGGCTCCTGGCGCGACGACGATTACGGCAGCTTCTCCGGCTCGGCCTACGCCTTCGGATGGAACGACGTGCCGGCAATCACTCCGTTCTGCTTCGGCGAGGCGGCCGACTGCCCCTGCGCGAACCCCGATCCCTCGGGAGGCTGCGCCAACTCTAGCGGACAGGGCGCGCTCCTCGCCTCGGTCTCCGGCTCGACCTCGGTGACGCAGGACGACCTCGTGCTCGAGGCGAGCCGCCTGCCGCCGAGCACGCCCTGCCTGCTGTTCTATGGCGGGCGAGCCTCCCAGCTTCCGTTCGGCGACGGTCTGCTGTGCGCGGCCGTGCGCGGGACGCGCCTGAATCGCTTCCCGCCCCAGTCGAGCGACCCGAGCGGCGTGCTCGTCCTGGGACCAGGCCTGGTCGGCTACTCGCAAGCGCACTTCCTGCCCTCGAATCAGCTGCGTGCCTGCGAGACCTTTTATTTCCAGCTGTGGTACCAGGACCCTGCCGGTCCGTGCGCGAGCGGAGTGAACCTGACGAACGCGCTCGCGCTGCGATTCGTGCCTTGACGCGTATGCTGGCGGAATGAAGCGAGGCATTCGGCCTCCGGGCACGTGGATCCTCCTGGCGCTCATCGCGGTGGGCATGGGAATCCCCGCGCTATATCGCTGGGCGGCTGTGAAGCTCAAGGACGATCGCGAGACGCTCCTCGCCGGCGCGTCGAGCCTGCCCGAGGCACGCCTCGCGCAGTGGCTCGAGTTCGGTGCCCCGCAGATCCACCATGCACTGGAGATGGCGCGCTTCTCCGATCGCCAGCCCTGGTATGTGACGCACGTCGTGGCGCCCGCGAGCGCAAACGAGCCGCCTTCGATCTTCGGGATCGACTTCACCGCTCTTCCCAAGGACGTGGCTCGCCAGGACGGCATGCTCGTGCGCGTCGTCCTCGAGGCACCCGTGCTGCTCGCGCGCGACGTCCTGGTGGGGGATCGGGCGCTCGGCGTCCCGGTGTTCCAGCCGGATGCGCCGGCCCCGGATGGGCGCGCGCTCGCGTTGAAGCGGCTCGTTCCGTACCTCGAGTACCTGGGGCGAGGCCTGGTGCGCGACATCCCGGGCGCGCGGATCGTGATCGAGGTCGGCGGCCTGAAAGAGGAGGATCCCGGATCCCAAGGAACAGCACAGGATGGCTGAGCAACGAGCGCAACCCGTCGAGCCGCTCGCGGTGGGGGGTGGCACGCGGCCGACGAGCTGCGTGGGTGCGCTGGTGGCGTTCGTGTCGATCGGCATCGGGATGGTGTACTTGCTCGTCCCGACGCTCGGCATCTTCGAGCTCATTCCCGACGCCATTCCGTACATTGGCAGCCTCGACGAAGCAGGAGCGACCGGGATGGTGATCCTGGGAGCGCAATACCTGGCGCGCCGCCGGCGCGAGAAGCTCTCTCTGGTTCGGAGTACCGCCTTCAGGCGGTCTTCTCCTGCAAAGCCGGTCCCGCCTGAAGGCGGGACGACGAACCGGACCGCCTGAAGGCGGTACTCCGAACCAGAAGCATCATGAGCAGGCTATTGCGCGTGCTTCCCTGGGTCGCGGCCGTGGCCGCGGCGATCGACACCTGGTTCGTGCGGCGCGAGCTCGCGCACCGGCCGGTCGAGGTGCGCTTGTTCCTGGAGAGCTGGCTCCTGTGGATGGGCTTCGCGCTCCTCGCGAGCGTGCCGGCGCTCCTCAGTGCGCCGCTGGTGCGGAGAGGGGCGCGCATCGCGCAAGCAGAGCGCTCGCTCGGGCCGCTCCTCGGGGCACTGTCGTTCTGGATGCTCGCTCCAGTGCTCGCGCACATGCGGCTCGACGACTACACGCTGATCGGGCAAGACGTGTCGGCCTTGATGACGCCGCGGCCGTGGATCGAGGTCGCGGGGATCCTGATCGGGCTCGGGCTCTTCGCGCTCGTCCTGGCGCGCCTCCTCTCCCGCTGGACGCCGGGACGGGTGATGCTCGCGATCGGGTTGCCGGCCGTGCTCGCGGGTCTCTTCCTGCCGGGGCGGTTCGGCGCGCGCGAGACCATCGCGGCCTCGTCTGCGGCGGCGGGAAAGCCCAACTTGCTCCTGCTGGTCTGGGACACCACGCGTGCCGCGAGCCTTTCCTCCTACGGCTACGAGCGCCAGACGACGCCGAATCTTGCCGCTTTCGCCACGGATTCGCTCATCTTCGAGGAGGCGCGCTCGGTTTCCTGCTTCACGCTCACGAGCCACATCTCGATGTTGACCGGGGTCTACCCCTCGCATCACGGCGCGCGACTCACGCGGATGACCTACGATCCGGTGCAGACGCCCTCGATCGCGCGTCTGCTCGCCGAGCAGGGCTACCGCACGGGCGGCTTCGTGGGCACCGACGTCTTGCGTGCGGGCACCGGCATGGCCGATGGCTTCGAGGTCTATGGCGATCGCGTGGACCCGCGCGTGTGCGACACGCGCGCCTGGGCGCTCGTGCACGACGTGCAGGCCATCCTCGCCGCGCGCATCCCGGCGCTCGCGCACAACGGCTCGCCGCACTGGATCCAGGACATGCAGCGGCCAGCAGAAGGAGTGCTGCGCGATGCGCTGGCGTGGATCGGGCACGACGATCCCCGGCCGTGGTTCTGCTTCGTGAACCTGTATGACGCGCACTGGCCGTACACGCCTTCCGAGACGAGCCGGGAGCGCTGGGTCGAGCCGTACGCGGGCATGATCGACGGCTACCTCTTCCGCAGCGACCACTACGTGCGGCCAGCGAACACGCGGCGCGGGTCACGCCTCGACGAAGAAGATCGCCGGCACCTGCGCGAGCTCTACGATGGCGAGCTGGCCGAGCTCGACGCCGAGGTCGGAGCCTTCCTCGGGGCGCTGGGTTTCGAGAACGGCAACGTCGGCGCGGTGATCACTGCCGATCACGGCGAGGCCTTCGGCGAGGGTGGGCGCTACGAGCACGACGACATCCTCGAGCCACAGGTGCGCGTGCCCCTCGTGGTCCGCACTCCGCACGCAGCGAGCTCGCCGTCCCCGAACGGCCGGCGCACCGGAGGCTCTTCGGGCGTCGACGTCGCGGCGACCTTGCTCTCGATGGCAGGCCTCGAGCTGCCCGCCCACATGCGTGGTCTCTCCCTCACTGCGGCGGCGAAGGATGTCCCTCGCGCCATCCTGATCGAGGATCGCGATCGGCTGGCGATGGAGGACTGCCGCTTCGCGCTCGTGGAGGGCCGCTGGAAGCTCGACGTGACCGGCTTCGGCGCAGGGGCGAAGCTCTCGCTCCACGACCTCGAGAGCGATCCGATCGGGCTCATCGATGTAGGCGCGGAGCACCCGGAGGTGCGCGATCGGCTGCACCGGGAGCTCGTCGAGCTGCGCGCGAGCTGGGGCGGGGACAAGGAGAGCTGGGGCAGCGCGGGGCAGGTCGGCTCGCGCACCCTGGACGGACTGGGCTACACCGGAGGCGCCTCGGAGAGCGAATCGGAGTAGCTTCGGCCCTTGCCGGCACGCGCTCTCGCCGGTACAACCTTTCCCTCGTTCGAGCGGCCAGCCGGTCGCTGATCGACAGAAGGACTGCGAATCATGGCCAAGGCGCGAATCAAAGCCGGAAGCTCGACCCGTGGCCGTGGCCGCGTGCGCAAGATCGGCATGGGCTCGGGTAAGTACCACACGGCGAAGCGCCTGCGTCGCAAGGGGTAGTCCCTGCACCCACAGAGAGGCCCAGCATCCCCTCTCGAGGAGGCTGGGCCCCGGACGCCACGGATTCGTGCGCGTCTCCTCCTCCACGGGGGGGACGCACGCTCCAGGCGAGCGCAGTGTCGATCGAGCCGAAGTCGTTATTGCGCCAGGGCGAACAACCACTGGCCGATGGCCAGGGTGCAGAGGACCACGGCGAAGCCAACGCCGAGATAGAGCGCGTGCGCCAAAACGGAGGGCGTCTGCGCCAGGAATCTGGACATGCTCACTACCTCTCCGCCCGGCTCGCTTGGGCCAGGCGCTTTCTGTCCACTGCTTCCGTAGGGAGCGGGCGGGCAGGGCAAGCAATGGGGAATTCCGCGCAGGGGAGAGGAGCTTTCCCGTCGCGGAGCGCCGGACCGATCCCTGGGCGTGCGTGGAGCCGGCTGTGCCGGCCCCGGGAATGCGCTCAGGCCGGTGAACGCGGAGCCTGCTGCCAGGTGCCGAAGTGATCGGCCCCTTCGTCGGTGACGACCACGATGTCCTCGAGGCGCACGCCGAACTCGCCGTAGAGATAGATGCCGGGCTCGTCCGAGAAGGTCATGCCTGGCGCGAGCACGACCTCGGATCCGCCGTCGAAATAGGGATCCTCGTGCCCTTCCATTCCGATGCCATGGCCCAGGCGATGGGTGAAGGTGCGATAGCCCGGGCCGTACCCGCGCTCGTCCATGAGGGATCGAGCGGCCTGATCGATCGCCTGGCAGCGCGCTCCCGGGCGAATCGCATCGAAGGCGGCCCGCTGCGCGTCGCGCACGCAGTTCCAGGCGCGCTCGATCTCCTGGCTGGGCGAACCGTCGAAGATCCAGGTGCGCGAGTTGTCGCTCGCGTAGCCGAGGAACGAGCCGCCCGTGTCGACGAGCAAGAGATCGCCGCGCTCGAGCTTCGCGTTGCGGCCATCGCCGTGCGGGTACGCGGCCGAGGGGCCGATGAGCGAGAGGTTCCACACGCCCGAGAGGCCGAGCCGCTCTTGTGCGCGCGTCAGCATCGCGCCGATCTCGCGCTCGGTGAGTCCCGCTTCCAGGCGCTCGGCCACCGCGCAGATCGCCTGCTGCGTGAGCTCGTTCGCGCGGCGCAAGAGCTGGAGCTCGTGCGCGTCCTTGCGGCCGCGCAGCTCGACCAGGACTGCGGTGCCGATGTCGACGCGCTCGCGGCCGAGGACTCCCGCCATGCCGTGCGCGAAACGGTGGCGCACGGAGGGCTCGATGGCGAGGCGGAAAGCGTCGTGCCGGGCGAGCGCGCTCGCGAGCGGCGCGAAGGGATACTCGTGCTCCTCCCAGGGGAGGATCTCACCGCCGGCCCCTTTGTCGAGCGAGAGTCGCGCGCGCTCGGCCTCGAAGGCGGGGCACACCCAGAAGTGCGTGCCGTCGGCGAGCACGACGAGCGCGAACAAGCGCTCGGACTGCCCCCACGACATGTCGGTGAGATAGCGCATCGTGGGGCCGGGCTCGACGAGGAGCGCGTCGAAGCCGTGTTCGCCGAGGATCGCGCCGAGGCGCATGCGGCGCGCGGAACGCTCCTCGGGAAGGATCGGCTGGGCGCTCGAGCGTTGATCGCCGAGGTCGGCGAACAGGAGATCGAGCCTGGCGCGCTCGTCGGACGCGCGGGGGCTCGCCGGGCTGGCGGGCGCGCTCTGGCATCCGATGGCCGAGCCCGCCGCCACTCCCGCGCCGAGCGAGAGCACTTCCCTGCGTGAAGGATGCGTGAAGTCGCCTTGGACCCCTTGTAGCCGCTCGTGCACTGCTGAGTTCTCCTGAGGTGGGTCAGGGAGCCTACTGCGGCCTGCGTGCAGTGGAAAGGCGCGCGAGCGTGGATGCGCGAGTTCAAGGGCGGACGTGCTTGCTCTCGATAGGAAGCTCAGATGCCCATCGAGAACGAGATCGAGCTCTCGACTCCCGTGCCCCCGCGCACCCCGAGCTCGAGCGACCCGAAGGAGGTCGCCACGCCGCTGCTCCCTCGGCGCGTTTCGGATCCCGCGAGCGAGGAAGGCGCTCCGCCCGCCCTGGCCGAGCTCTTCCACGTCGATGCGGAGAGTCGGCGCCAGCTCGCGGCCTACCGGGCCGTCGCAGCGCGCGAGCGCATCCAGGTCGAGACTGCACCCGCGCCCGCCCTGGCGATCGGCAAGCGCATCTCACGGATCCTCGTCTTCGGCGTGCCACGAACCTTCGTGGTGGCCCTCCTCGTCTGGGGGCTGTGCTTCAATTTCTCGGAAGTTCGCGGCAGCTCGATGGAGCCGGGCATCCACGACCACGATCGCATCGTCGTCGACCACGTGAGCTACCTCCTGCACGAGGTCGAACGTGGTGACATCGTGATCCTGCGCTATCCGCTCGATCCCACCGTCGATTACATCAAGCGCATCATCGGTGTGCCCGGTGACGAGATCGTGCTCGCCGGGGGCAAGCTGTGGGTCAACGGCACGCTCATCGACGAACCCTACGTCGACGCTGCAGCCATCGATCCGTACACGCACGTGCGCACCGTGGTCGAGTCCCAGCACTACTTCGTGCTCGGCGACAACCGCATGCGCAGCTCCGACAGCCGCGAGTTCGGGCAGGTGTCACGCGAGCTCCTGCGCGGCAAGGTGCAGGTGCGCATCTGGCCGATCGCCCGGCTCGGCTGGATTCACTGAGGCGCGCGGCCGTCGTCCACGGTCTCGGGAGGTCTTCCTTGCATCGATTCCGGGCAGTGGCAAGATGACCTGCCGGCCCGATCCGAATCGATGACTCGACGCATGACTCCTCAGGTGCTGCCGTGAACGGCCTGGTTGCTCTGGTGACCGGCTCGGCGCGCGGCATCGGACGCGCCGTCGCCCAGGCCTTGCACGAGCGCGGCGCGCGGGTGCACGTCGTGTGGAGAAAGGATCCACGCGACCTCGAGGCGGCCTTTCCGGGGCGCCTGCACCAGGCCGACCTGTGCGATCCCGCTGCAGCCGAGCGGGTGATCGGCGAGGTCCGCGCGGCGGAAAAGCGGCTCGACATCGTGGTGCACGCGGTGGGGGAGTACCTGCGCGGCTCGCTCGCGGAGCTCGCTCCCGCCGACCTGCACACGCTGCTCGATTCGAACTTGATGAGCGCCGTGAACGTGGCGCACGCCAGCCGCGAGGCGCTGCGCGAGCGCGGGGGGGTACTGGTCTTCTTCGGCACGGCGGGACTGGAGTCGTTGCGCGCTCGCCGCGAGACCGCGGCCTATGCGGCGGCCAAGACCGCGCTCCTCGTGTACGCGCGCTCCCTCGCGCTGGAAGAAGCGGGGCACGGCGTGCGCGTCAACGTGGTCTCGCCGGGCCTGGTCCCGCACGCCGACGCTTCCGAGGACACGCGCGATCCCGAACGCCTCGCGCGCGTTCCGCTCGGCCGCGCTGCGAGCGCGGAAGATGTCGCGCGCGTCGTTCTCTGGCTGTGTTCGAGCGAGAGCGCTCTCGTCACCGGCCAGAACCTGGAAGTAGCGGGGGGCTGGCTCCTCTGAGAGAATCGAGCCAGGGCCTCGTTCCCCGCGACCATGATCCTCGAACAGCACTACCTCAGCTGTCTCTCGCAAGCGTCCTATTTCGTTTTCGACGAGCGCACCCGGATCGCCGCGATCGTCGATCCTCGCCGGGACATCGAGATCTACCTCGAGCGCGCGGCCACGCTCGGCGCACGGATCGAGCACGTCCTGCTGACGCACTTCCATGCCGATTTCCTGGCCGGCCACCTCGAGCTCGCTTCCCGCACGGGAGCACGCGTGTACCTCGGTGCGCGCGCGCGCGCCGACTATCCCTTCTTGCCTCTCGGCGAGGGCGCCGAGATCGTCTTCGGCGGCGTGCGGCTGCGCGCGCTCGAGACCCCTGGCCACACGCCCGAATCGATCTCGATCCTGGTCTACGATCTCGAGCAGAGCGCCGATCGACCGCAGGCCGTACTCACCGGGGACACGCTCTTCATCGGTGACGTGGGGCGGCCCGACCTGATGGCGTCGGTGGGGATCACCGCCGAAGAGCTCGCCGGGATGCTCTACGACTCGTTGCACGAGAAGCTCCTCGCGCTGCCTGACGAGACGATCGTGTATCCCGGTCACGGCGCCGGCTCTGCGTGCGGGAAGAACCTCTCCAGCGAGACCTCGTGCACGATCGGACGGCAGCGCCGCACGAACTACGCGCTGCAACCCATGCCTCGCGCCGACTTCGTGTCCATGCTCACCGCCGGCCAGCCTGCGGCCCCGGCGTACTTCCAGCGCGCGGCCGAGCTGAACAAAAAGCAGCACCCGCGTCTGGACGAAAGCCTCGCTCACGCGCTGCGTCCGCTCTCGCTCGACGACCTGCGCGCAGCCGTGCAGGCCGGAGCGCAGGTCCTCGACGTACGTCCCAAGGACGCGTATGCCGCCGCGCACCTGAAGGGCAGCACCTGGGTCGGCCTCGAAGGGCGCTTCGCGTCCTGGGCCGGCTCGATCCTCGACCTGGATCGACCGGTCGTGCTGGTGACGGAACCCGGGACCGAGCGCGAGACCGCGCTGCAGCTGATGAGCGTGGGCATCGATCAGGTGAGCGGCTACTTGCAGGGCGGCGCGGAGGGATTCGCGGGAGCGAGCGACGTGGTCGCGATGGGGCGCACGAGCGTGGAGGACCTTGCGCGCGATCGAGCCGCCGGGCGTGGCGGAATGGTCCTCGACGTGCGCACCCGCTCGGAGTGGTCGACGAGTCACGTCGATGGCAGCCGCAACGTCCCGGTCGAGGAGCTCCGCAGTCGTTTCGCCGAGCTGCCGCCCGCGGATCGGCTGGTGATCCACTGCAAGAGCGGCTATCGCTCGCTCGTCGCGGCGAGCCTGCTCGAGCAACGGGGATTGCCTGGCCTGGTGGACGTCGCTGGTGGTTTCGACGCCTGGCTCGCGGCGCAGCTGCCCGTCGCCTCTGGTTCGGAGTACCGCCTTTAGGCGGTCTTCTCGTTCGGGAGAAGTCCGTCATGGCTCTTCCCTTTTCTTTCCGGTCTTTGCGTCCTTTGCGTCCTTTGCGGTTCGTTTTCTTCGGTTTTTTTTCGGCCTGGTTGAAGAAAGAAAAACGAACCGCAAAGGACGCAAAGGACGCAAAGGGGAAGAAGAAGAGAAGAGAAGAGAAGAGAAGACACCAGACCGCCTGAAGGCGGTACTCCGAACCAGAGGACGAACCAGAGGACGAACCGGAGGACGAACCAGCGGGCGGATCAGTCCTCGAGGCGGGCTTGCGTGCTCACCCAATCGATCTCAATGGGTCGGGGGTCGAGGGGCGCGTCGAGCTTGGCGATCGCGCGGCGGATCTCCTCGACGCGCGCCTGGTTGAGAGGATGAGTGCTCATCCAGGCGAGTGCGGAGGGCAGGTCGCCGTAGCGGGATTGCAGGAGGGCGAAGAATTCCGACATCGCGTGCGGGTCGATCCCGGCGCTCGCGAGCATCTCGACTCCGCGGAGATCGGCGGCGCTCTCTTGCTCGCGGGAGTAGTCGTTGACGGTCGCGAGCTGGAAGAGCTCGCGGGCGATGCCGATGAAGCCCTCGCTGTCGCCGAAGAACAATCGCACGGCGGCGAGCGTGCCGATCTGGTGGGCGATGCGGGCGAGGCCGTGGCGGAGCTCGACGTGGGCGAGCTCGTGAGCGAGAACGGCGGCCACCTGTTCGGGAGAGCGGGCCTCGCGAACGAGGCCGGTGGTCACGGTGAGGAATCCGCCGGGGAGCGCGAAGGCATTCGGTTCCTCGCTCGCGATCACGCGCAGCTCGATCGGCTGCTCGAGGATCGCTCCGTCGGGCACCAGTCGGCGCAAGAGCTGGTCGAGCGCGCCGATCACGACCTCGTCCTCGACGACCGGACCACCCGCATCGAGCCCCTCCCACACGGCCTGGCCGATCTCGCGATCGACGGAGACCGGCAGCGCCGCCACGGAGCGCTCGATCGTCCAGTGGAAGATTCGCGGGATCGTCCAGAGGCTCCCCCCGATCAGCGTGAACGCGAGCAAGAGCAACAGTGAGTGCATGCGCCGGCCAGCCACGCGCTCGCCGGCCAGCCGCGCGAGCTCGTCCGCGACCTCGTTTGCACCGACGCTCTCGATCGCGCGCAGGAAGCCATCGGTCTCCGAGAAGAAAGTCGGCGAACCGGAGGGCGGCCGGCAGAAGACGACCTGGCCGCTCGCTCCGCCGCGGCGGAGCGTGAGCCCGGTCCACGGAAGCGAGATGCGCGCGCCGTCGGGGAGGTGCGCTTCCAGTCCTGCCGGGCTCACGCGCAGACGGGCGCGCGAGCGACCCCCGGGGACCCGCGGCCCCTCGACTTCGCCCTCGAACTCCTGCTCGGGCGCGTAGGGATCGATCGGATTACTCATGCGGGCGGCGGATCGTGGTGGAGAGCTCGCCGATCCCGCTCACCGCGCAGACGACCTCGTCGCCGTCTTCCAGCGGACCGACTCCGGCCGGCGTTCCCATGAGCACCACGTCGAGCGGATGGAGCGCGATGTGACGGGAGAGGTACTCCAGAGCCTCCGGCACGCGCACGACGAGATCGCGCGTGCTCGCATCCTGGCGCAGCTCGCCGCCCACGCGCGCGCTCACACGCAGGTCATCGAGGGCAAGGAAATCGCGGGGCACGAAGCACGGACCGATGGGGCAGAAACCCTCGAGGTTCTTGGCGCGGAACCAGGGGTACTTCTTGGCCCGGTCGGAGCCCTGCAGGCTGCGCGCGGTCAGGTCGTTCGCAACGGAGTAGCCGGCAACGTGCTGCATCGCGTCCGCAGCCTGGATGGCGTAGCCTCCGCGGCCGATCACCACGGCGAGCTCGGCCTCGTGGTCGACGCGGCCGGCGTACCAGCCCGGAACGTGCACGTCCTCGCGGTGCGCGCGCAAGGTCTCGGGGAGCTTGCCGAAGAACAGCGGTTCCTCCGGTACCTCTTCTCCGAACTCGCTGGCGTGCTCGCGGAAGTTCTTGCCCAGGGCCAGGATTTTGCCAACCGAGCGGGCGGGGAGCGGAGTCTTCGTTCCCGGTGGAGCGTTCGCGTCCCACTCGACAGCGAGCGAGACCCAGCCGCGCGCATCACTTTCACGAGGCAGGCTGGGCTCGAGGCTCGCGCGCTCGAAGAAGCCGCGCTGGAAGAGCGCCTCCCAGTCCGCTGTTCCTCCCGAGCGCGCCAGATGGGCGGACAGATCGTAGAGACGGCCGCCAGAGGCGAGCGCCAGGCGCTCCTCCTGCAGGCGGAAGATGCGCACCGGCGCGAGTTCCGTCGGCGTCATGCGACGGGAGTATACCGGCCCCCGCGCGCGAGAGAGGGCCGGACTCGAGCTGGACCTGGCTTCAGGGCCGCGCGTCGCCCAGGATCATGACGGCGTAGGCCGTGGCGAGCACGGGGTTCCCTTCGCACCATCGCGGCGGCGTTCGCGTTGACCCACGAGCCGTCGATCTTGCTCTGCATCGCGACCAGGCGGCCGCACAGCTCGCGCGCCAGGCGTGCGACTGGCGCCTCGCTGTCGACGATCGCATCGGTCCCGTAGAGGTCGAGCGCGCGCGCCATGGTGTGGAAGTAGTAGAAGAGCCCCTGGTAGGCCGCGCTCGGATCCTTCGCGGCCTCGAAGCCCGGGTTGACGTCGAGCGTGTAGTTCTTCTGCAGCCAATCCAAGCCGCCTGCACGCGCGGGTCGTCCTTCGGCAGGCCGGCGAGGACGTAGCCCTTGAGCAGGGCGTAGCTCATCGAGCCGTAGGAGCGCGGCACCTTCTTCCCGTCGGGAAGCGTCGACGTAGCCCGCCTTGAATCGCCCGGGCGCGTATGCCGCGCCGCCGTCGTTCCCCGAGACGAAGACGTCGGTGCCTCGACGGTCAAGCGCGATGTCGTTGGACTCCGAGCGATTCTGGCAGCGCTGCAGGAAATGCAGCGCTTTCCCCAGGCTCGGGTTCTGTGTCCAGGCCGGAGACCGAGAGCGCCTCGAGCGCCATCTGCAGGTTGGAGAGGTCGGGGCGCTCGTCGCCGCCGTAGCCGATGCCGCCGTAGTAGCGGTCGATCAGGCGTGTAGCCCTCGCCCTCGTCGGCCTGCAGGTCGACCAGGTACGCGCGCGCCTTCTCGATGACCGGCGCGTACTTCGCAGTCGCCCGAGCGCGCGAGCGCCATGACCGAAGCCGAGGTCACGTAGTTCGCGAGCATGCCCTCGTGGATCGAGCCATCGGCCTGCTGCAAGCTCGCCATCCAGTCGAGCCCGGCGTCGATCGCCTTCTGCACCTCGGCCGGCCGGGGTTCGCTCATCGCTTGCAGGGCGCCGAGCACCATGGCCGTGATGCCCGCATCGGGGCGTTCGGGAGTGCCCCACTTGCCGTCCTTGGCAGTACCGAGGAGGAAGCGCACACCTTTCTCGATCGTCGCATCGACCGCGGCGCCGTCCGCTGCCGTGAACGGCGGTAGCGTCTTCACGTCGCGCACTTCTTTGGGCGGCTTGAGCATCGGGTAGTAGGTCGACAGCTCGTAGACGGCGCGTGCCGTGGCGAGCACGCTTCCGCCGTCGCCCTCCCACGAGCAGTCCTGGTTGCGCTTGGCGAGGAGCTCGACGGTGCGGGCCGCCGCCTTCTCCTTGTCCGTCGCGAAAGCTGCCTCGCCACTCGCTGGATCGTCGACGCCCTGCGTCGCGAGCCAGGAGATCGAGCGATTGAATGCGTCGCGAGTGCCGGCGTCGACCACCAGTGCGAGCGCCGCGGTCGCGATGCTTGTTTGCGCCAGGACCGCGTCCGCGCTCGCGCCCTCGTCGGCGATCGAGCCTTCCTTCGACTGGTGCGCGATCAAGTACTCGACCGCGCGAGCCACGAAGGGGCCGTCGGAAATCCGGTAGCCGCGCGGACTCTTCGCCAGCGCGCGCACCACCCAGGCCGTGGTCTCGACGCCGTTGCCGTACGCGCCCGTCGGAGCCTGCTGCTTGGACCGCAGCCAGTGCATCGAACGATCGAGCTCCTCCTTGAGGTCGGGGAGCTTGGGCTCCTTGTCCTGCGAGCGGCCGACCGGCACAGGGACAAGCAAAGTCACGAGCGCAAGAGCCAGGAGCTTCATGGGAACCAAGGTAGCCTCGCCGAGTGCGGACTGGAACGGGGAAAGGGCGCGCAGAGAATTCTGCTGCAACGAACGTCCCGCGTGGAGGTTCACGTTGCCCGTGGGGAACCTCCGGGACATGATGCCGGCCGATGCACGACGACTCGCGCGTCACGGTTGTGTTCGCGAAGCGGCCCCGTCCCGGCGAGGTCAAGACACGCCTGTGTCCGCCGCTCGCTCCCGAAGGCGCCGCCGAGCTCGCGCTCGCAATGCTCGATGACACGGTCGCATGCTGCCGGTCGAGCCCGGGCTTCACGACGGCCATCGCCGGAGCGCCGGCAAAGGACCTGCACTGGTTCGCCGAGCGCTACCCCTACGTGAGCGTGCTGGCGCAGCGCGGCGCCGACTTGGGCGAGCGCCTCGCGAACGGATTCGCCGACCTCCTGCCCGGCCGCCAGAGCGTGGTCGCGATCGGTGCGGACGTGCCGCTGTTCTCGGATGAGCCGGCGAACGACGCGCATCGCCGGCTCCAGGAGAACGCCGAGGTCGTGCTCGCTCCAGACGGAGGCGGCGGCTATGCGCTGGTCGGCCTCGCATGCGCGGTGCCCGAGCTGTTTCTCGAAGTCGAGATGTCGACATCCGAGACCTTCGCGCGCACGCTCGCTCTGGCGCGAGCGAAAGGTCTGCGCGTCGAGATCCTGCCCGAGCTGCGCGACATCGATCGCGCAGTCGACCTCAGCTGGCTCGTGCCGGTGCTCGATCGCGAGGCGGGCTCACAGCTCGGCGGCCACTTTCCGGTTCGCACGCACGCCGCTCTCGTCCACCTCGGATGGATCACCCAGCGATCCTGAGCGCGCCGCCTCCCATGCGAGCATGGCGCGCTTGCGTGTCGCTCCCCAGCGATAGGAAGTCTTGCGGCCGAGCTCGTGCAGCACGCGATGGCAGGGAATGAGCCAGGAGATGGGATTGCTCGCCACCGCTCCGCCGACGGCTCGCGCCGCGCTCGGGGATCCGATCTCGGCCGCGAGCGCGGAGTAGCTCGTCACCGCTCCGGGCGGGATCCGGATCAGCGCCTCCCACACCTTGAGGCGAAAGTTCGTGCCGCGGACGAAGAGCCGCAGGGGTCCGCGCGCCAGAGGATCCGTGGCGAAGATGGTCTCGGCGATCTCGGCGATCTCGGCGGTCGCGCGCGGCGCGCGAACGTGCTCGGCGAGCGGCCATTCGCGAGTGAGCTCGCGCAAGGCCTCCTCCTCGCCATCCTCGGCGAAGGAGAGCCAGGCCACGCCGCGCTCGGTGCGGCCGATCAAACACGACCCGAAGGGGCTCGCATGGAAGCCGTGCTCGATGCAGAGGTCCTGACCGAGACTCTTGTGTTCGCCGGGCGTCACGGCGTCGAGCGTGACGAACAGATCGTGCAAGCGCCCCGGGCCCGAGAGCCCCAGCTCATGGGAGGTCTCGAGAATCGAGCGCCGCGAGCGAACCAGTTCGCGCGCCCGCTCGAGCGTCAAGTAGGCAACGAGCTGGCGCGGGCTCACCCCCGTCCAGCGCTGGAACAGGCGCTGGAAATGGAAGGGCGTGAGGCCCGCCGCCGCTGCCACCCGTTCCAGGCTCGGCCGCTCGCGCTCGTGGGCTTCCAGGTACTCGATCGCGCGGCCGATTCGCGTGTAGTCGTTCTCGCTCATGAGGGTGCTCCCGCGTCCAGGAGACAGCCTAGACCGCACGATCCCTCATGCCACCCGCTTCTTGCGCTTCGTGTCTTCTAGGCTGGCCGTTCCAGGCGCACGGCCGTCCCGTATGCCACCACCTCGGCGGCCGCCCTGGCGACGTCCGACGTGGTGAAGCGGAAAGCGACCACGGCGTCGGCGCCCCGCGCCTGCGCCTCGGCGATCATTCGGTCGAGCGCTTGCTCGCGCGTCTCGGCGATCAGCTTGGTGTACTCGGGGACCTCGCCGCCGACCAGGATGCGCAGCGTGGCCAGGATCTCGCGGAACAGGTTGCGCGATCGAACGGTCGTGCCGCGCACCAATCCGAGCGCTTCGATGCTGCGCCGACCGGGGACATCGTTGGTGGTGACGACGATCATCGCTCGACGTTCCGATAGGGATCGTAGGGAAGAGTGGAGAGTCGTGCGTGCACGGTCACGAGGAGCAGCAGCAAGAGGCCCGCGATTGCCGCGAGGACGAGCGCCTTCGGAACGGGATGCAGGTCGGCCGCCCAGATCTCGACGATCCCGAGCGCCGCGAGACCCATCGCTCCCGTGACGAAAGCGAACCAGCCGAGAGCCTGCGTCCAGCGCACGACCGGATCGCGCGCGAGCCTGCGCCACTCCGTGTCCATGGGCTCGGGGGGTGCGGCGCGGCGCGCCAGGATCTCGAGCGCGCGGTGCTCGGCGACCAGGCGCCCGAGGTCCGGCTCTCGGATCATGCGGACCTCGAACTCGCGGCGACCCTCGCCGGAGAGCTCGCCGTCCGCATAGGCCATCGCGATCAACTCGTCACGGGTGGGTTCTGTGTCTGCCGGCATGGGAATCGTGCTACTGAGCAGGGGCCTCTTCCTGCGGCGCGTCGAGCAGCTCTCCAAGGGCCGGTCCGAGGGCCTCGCGGAGTCTGCGACGTGCATGGAACAGGCGTGACATGACTGTGCCCTCGGGGATCGCCAAGGTCTCGGCGATCTCGCGGTAAGGCAGCTCGCGGAAGTGACGCAGGGCGAGCATCTCGCGGTCACGCGCGGAGAGCTTCTGGAAAGCGGTCCAGAAGAGACCCACGCGCTCCGAGGATTCGACACCCGAGCTCGGGCCCGGCGCAGGATCCACGAGCTCCCAATCGCCTTCCTCGTCCTGGCCTGCTCCCGCGGAGAGCGAGTGGCTCTTCAGCCGCCCGCGCGCACGCATGAAACTGAAGCAGGTGTTGCGCAGGATGCGCTGGAACCAGGGGAGAAAGGGTTGGCTGGGATCGTAGGTCGCTCGCGCGCGGAGCACCTTGAGAAAGGTTTCCTGGCACAGCTCGAGGGCATCGTCGCGCGAGCCGACGAGCGAGCGGGCGACCTGGAAGGCCGTTCCGCGCATCGCTCGCTCCAGGTCGGTGAAGGCCTCGAGGTCGCCGGCTTTGACAGCCGACATGAGCCGCGTGGTCTCGCACTGCATTTCGCTCGCGCCGTACGCGGCGAGGTCGATTTCCTTCACGTCCCCGGACACGATCTTGGGAGGTGTCTCTTCCGGGTTGCGCGCCCGGGGCGGGAGCGGAGCGTCGGAGGCGGCGGGCGGGCTCAACCCGGGACCTCACGATCTCGCTCGTCCAAGCCGAGGACGGCCACCTCGAGCGCATGGAGGGCCGCTCGCTCGGCGGCTCCTGGAGGGCCCAGGCGGCCTGCGGCACGTTCCAGGTCGCGGATGCATCGTGCGCGCCAGGCATCGTCCTGGAAGCACCGCAGGAGGGCTGCGTCGATCGCGGGCGGGCCCTGGCCGCGGAAACAGAACTCTGGCAGGACCTCGCGGCATGCGAGCAGATTCGGCGAGGCGAACCAGGGCAGCGTGAGGAGCGAGCGCGCCATCCACGTCTCGTGGAGGTGGCGGACGCGGTAGATCACCACCGCCGGGAGACGTTGGTGGAGCACATCGATCAGGATCGTCCCCGAGACGGAGAGCGCCGCGCGCGCGCGGGAAAGTGTCGCGTGCAATTCTCCCACGGCGAGGCGCGCGGGCACGCGGGCCAGCGCGATCCTTGCGCGGACGATGTCTCCGAAGGCTGGGCCGTCCTGCGCGACGACCACTTCGAGATCCGGGACGACGCTCGCGAGCCGCTCGGCCGCCCCGAGCATCCAATCGAGATTGCGCTCGATCACGCCGGCACGGCTGCCGGGCAGGAGCACGAGCATGCGGCTCTCTTCGCGTACCCGCGGATCTCCGCGCGGAGGCAGCATGCCGACCAGGGGATGGCCAACGTGCCGCGCATCGACGCCGTGGCGCGCGAACCACGCCGGTTCGAACGGCAAGATGGTGAGCGCGCGATCGACGGCGCGGGCGTAGCCCGCGACGCGCCAGGGCGCCCAGCCCCAGTACTGCGGCGTGACGAAGTGCACGACCGGGATGCCCGCGCGCTGCGCGATGTGTGCCATCGGAACGTGGAGCGCGGGAGAGTCGACCGGCACGAAGACATCGGGCCGGAAGCTCTCGAGCTCGCGCGCGAAGTCCGCGAGCACGCTTGCATACCAGGGAAGGCTCGCTCCGATCCCCGAGACTCCCATGGCCGCGCGCGCGACCGGATCGGCGATCGTGTGCAGCCCGAGGCCGCGCAGTCGCTCGCCGCCGAGCGCGCGGATCTCCGGCTCCGGAGCAGGGGTCGTGCTCACACATCGGCGCAGCGCGCGCACCAGGCTCTCGGCGTGGATCTCTCCCGACGTCTCGGCGGCGCTGACGAAGATGCGCAGTGGCCGGGAGGGGAGCGCGGGAAGCATCGGCGTCTCGACCGGCGGCACGAAGTCGAGCAGGTCCCGCTTGCCGGCTCTGGCGAGCACGTCGCGCACGAGGAGGTAGTGCAGCGCCTCGATCGGTGCGCGCCCGGCTGCGAGGAGGGCGCGTGCAATCTCGCGCGCGACGGTCCGCCGGGGCCGCAATGGGAATGGCCCGGAACGCGCGACGGCAGCGCGCGATCGAGAGTCGGACGCGAGCACGCCAGCACCCATGCGGGGCGTCCAGCATAGGGGCGAGGCGCGTACCTGGATACCGCCTGCCGCCGAGGGCTACCATTCACAGGTGGCGCGACTGGTTGGCTTCTTCTTGCTCGTGGTCGCCGTATTCATCGTGCTGACCAACGTGCCGATCCTCGGCGCCATCTTCCGGATCCCGTTCATCGGCTTCTGGCTGGCGCTGATCCTGGTGAGCCTGGGGCTCTCGAAGCTCGCCCAGGGCGCGATTGCGCGCCGGAGAATGCGCGCGCTCGAGCGCCAGCTCGGCGCGGTCGAGACCCCGCACAACCAGGGCAAGCTCGGCGTGCTCCACGCCAGCCGCGGGGGCCATCGCCAGGCGATCCAGTGTCTGCAGCGCGCGATCGGGGGCGAGCCGGAGTTCGCCGAGTGGCACTACCGGCTGGGAGTGTCGCAGCTCGCGACGAGCGATCTCGCCGGCGCGCGCATGGCGCTCGAGCGGACGATCGAGCTCAAGGAGGATCACGCGTACGGCGAGGCGCTCCTGCGGCTGGCCGAGGTGCAAACGCGCCAGGGGGAGGGCGAGTCGGCGCTCGGGTCGTTGGCGCGCTACGAGCGCGCGCACGGCCCCAATCCCGAGAGCGCCTACCGGCGCGGCCGAGCTCTGCGCACGCTCGGCAAGAAGGAGGAGGCGCGCGCTGCCTTCCGCGAAGTGGGCGAGCTCGCTCGCCGCCAGGCGCACTATCAGCGCCGCTCCGCCGCACGGTGGGTATTGCGCGCCTACGCCGCGCGCTGCTTCTAGAAGCTCGGAGTACCGCCTCTGGTTCGGAGTACCGCCTTTAGGCGGTCCGGTTCGTCGTCCCGCCTTCAGGCGGGACTGGCTCTGCAAGAGAAGACCGCCTGAAGGCGGTACTCCGAACCGGAAAAACGGACCGTGAGAGGACCGTACCGACTTCGCTCCCGCCCCGGGATCCGTAGCATGGCCGCGCATGTCTCGAGAGACGGGTGCCGCAAAGCGTGGGGGGAGTCGGACGCGAGTGGCGCTCCTCGCCTGCGGCGCGCTCGGATCGGGCCTCGCGCTCGGAGCCGATCGCCTCTTCGGCGGGCAGCCTGGCTTCGGTGTGCAGCAGGGAGTGCTCCTCGGTCTGGGCCTCGCTGCCCTCGTCGCGGCCTGTGCCGGCGCGGGCGTTCGGCGCGCGGTTCTCACGCTGGCTTGCTCGAGCGCGCTGGCGCTGGTCGCTGCGGAGGGGCTGGCCAGGGTCTTCCTCGCGCGCCGCTTCACGGCGATCTACCAGCACGATCCGGAGTGCCTTCACGTCCTCGTACCGGGCGCCGAGAAGCTCTTCGTGCACCGGGAAGCGAACGGCGGTCAGGCCATTCCCGTGGCAATCAACTCGCTGGGGTATCGAGGTCCCGAGCTCGAGCCCAAGGGCGCGCGGCGGCGCATCGTCGTGTACGGCGACTCGTGCATCGAGGCGGAGTTCTCGCGCCTCCCGGACACCTTCGTCGAACGGCTCGGAGCGGAGCTCGCAGGGGGAGTGCAGATGGTCAACGCGGGCGTGATCGCTTACGGGCCGGATCAAGAGCTCGTCCGCATGCGCCGTGAGCTCGGCTCGCTCGAGGCGGATCTCGTGGTGGTGGCGCTGTTCGCCGACAACGACCTCGGGGACATGCTCCGCAACAAGCTCTTCCGGCTGGACGAGTCGGGGGCCCTCGTCGAGCATCGCTTCACGCTCGCGCCGCGCATCCGCTCGCAGATCGAGCTCGCGCGAAAGAGCTTCGTGCTGGAACGTGCCGTGGGCCGCACGCTGGACCGCATGCGCACCGAGGAGCGCGAGACGAGCCAGGCCAGCGAGACGAGCCGGACGGCGCGCGAGTCGGTCCGGGTGGAGGAGTGGCTGGAGCGCTCGAAGCGGGAGTACGAGGACTACGTCGTGCGCGGCGATCCCGAGGTCCGCGAAGTCTTCGAAGACCACTACGACGCCGACGTGAGCCTCGAGCCGGATTCGCCGTCCGCCCGCTACAAGCTCGCGCTACTCGGTGCGGTCGTGGGCGAGATGCGGAAGGCCGCCGAAGCGGCCGGTGCGAGACTCCTGGTGGTGGTGATTCCCGCACGCATGGACGTGTGCGAGAGCTTCGACCTGGGCTGGATCGACCCCGCGCGCTGGCCTGGCTGGCGGCGCGGGACACTCTGCGGGGCGATGGAGGAGGTGGCGAGCGCTGCGGGCGCGCCCTGCGTGGACCTCTTCGAGGCGTTCCGCGCCGGCGGCGACTGCGCGCTCTTCCTGCAGGGCGGCGACTCGCACTGGAACGAGCTCGGTCAGGCGCTCGGGGCCCGGGTCGTGGCCGAGCGGATCCGTCGCGAGGCCTGGCTCGAGTGAGGAGCGGGCGCACGGCGTCGGCTATGCTGCGGCCAATTCGATGGACGGAGGACCGGAAAAGCGCACGCAGTTCGAGGGCAAGGCCCTCCTCGGGGGGCTCGAGCGAGTACCGCGGTCTGCGCATCTTCGCTCCCCCGGGGCTGCACGCCCGCGTGGCCGAGCTCGCGCGCGAGCAGTTTCCAGCCCGCGCTCGGATCCTCGACCTGGGCGCCGGTACCGGCGCGCTCTCCATGCGCCTCGCCGACGCGGGCTTCCGGGTCACAGCGGCGGACCTCTTGCCGGACAATTTCCAGGCCCAGGAGGCGGCGCAGTTCCTGCCGGCGGATCTCGACGGCGAGTTCCTGCTCGGCCTGGAAGGGAGCTTCGCGGGCGTGGTCGCGGTCGAGATCCTCGAGCACCTCGAGCACCCGCGCGGCTTCCTGCGCCGCATCGCGGCACTCCTCGCCCCCGGCGGCCGGCTGATCGTCACGACCCCCAATCCCGCCAGCCCGGTGTCCAAGGCGCGCTTCGTGCGCACCGGGCATTTCCAGTGGTTCACCGACGAGGATCGGCGCGCTCTCGGTCACGTCTCGCCGTTCACCCCGAGATTGCTTTGCGACGCCATCGACAGCGCGGGCTTGCGCATGGCGAGCCTCGATTCCTTCGGCGATCCGCGCGAGCGCGTGAACGGCTGGTGGAAGCTCTTGCTGCTCGCGCGGATCGTGGCGTTGCTCGCGCGTGGCTCCGGCGATCCGGACGGCGATCTCCTCATAGCCGTGGCCGAGAAGCCGCGTGAGGAGGCTCGCACTTGAGCGCCGCGGACGGCCGCATCGCGGTGGTCGTCCCGTTCTTCCAGCGCAAGGCGGGCTTGCTCGTTCGGGCGTTGCGATCGGTCTTCGATCAGGAGCGAGCGGGAGACGTGCTTGCGATCGTGGTCGACGACGCCTCCCCGCGGCCGGCGCGCGAGGAGCTGCGCGAGCTGCCCGCCCTGGATCGCGAGCGAGTGCTCCTGATCGAGCAGGAAAACGGCGGCCCGGGCGCGGCGCGCAACCGGGCTCTCGACGCCCTTCCGGCCGGCGTCGAAGCCGTCGCCTACCTCGACTCGGACGACTGGTGGGGGAGCGATCACCTGGCTCATGCGCGGGAGGTCTTCGCGCGCGGCTTCGACCTCTACCTGTCGAACTGGATCCCGCTCGAGTCGGAGATCGACGCCTACACCTTCTTCCAGAAGATCGTGCTCGCCGAGCAGGAGCGGCTCGCGGGTGCACGCGAGCTCTTCGCCTACCGCGGCGATTTCTTCTCGCAGGAGCTCGCCCGCCCGATCGGCCGGCTCTCGACGATGGTCTTCCTGCGCGAGCGCTTCGGCGATCTGCGCTTCGCGACCGATCTGCGCTGCGCCTTCGAGGACCGGCTCTACCGGCTCGAGATGGCGCGCAGGCACCCGAAGATCGCTTTCTCGGCGCTGCCGGAGTGCTACTCGGGCCAGGGCGTCAACCTCTTCAGTGGGAAGCGCTGGGGCTCGCCGGAGTTCCTCGACGTCGCGCGCGACGAGCTCGCCGCCTCGCGCGAGATTCGCGCGCGCTTCCGCCTCGACGAGCGCGAGAGCGCGCTCGTGCGGGCGATCGAGCGATCCGCGCGCGATGGCTCGATCACGACGCTGGTCCGGCTGGTCCTTCGCGAACGACGCCTGGAGCCGGGTCGGGTCGCGCGCTTGCTCGCCGTCGACCCGCTGCTCTTGCTGCGCGCCCCGATCTCGATGTGGCGCGCGCGTCAGGGCACGCGCCGGCGGAAGACGACGTAAGCCAGGGCCAGGCAGCCCCCGGCGATGCCAACGAACTCGAGCTCGCGCACCCAGTCGATGCCGGCCTTGCCGGTGATCTTCAGGAAGGCTTCCAGGTCGACCAGGCGGAAGAGCGAGTAGTGCGTCGCTTCCTTGACCAGGTAGATCGAGAACTGGAAGGTCGTGAAGAGGAGCATCCCGAAAGCGATGGCCGTCGGCTGGCTGCCGAGGGCGGAGAGCAGGAAGGTCACGCCGTACACCATGCTCAGGAACAGGCACTGGTGCATCGTGCAGATCGAGAGGTCGCGCCAGGTCATCGTCGTGTCGACGAAGCTCAGCAGCCAGGGGATCGTCGCGCTGGTGAGCGCGACCGGGATCCACAGCGCGCAGAGGCCCATCCCGAAGCGCTCGCACAAGAGGCGCAGGCGCGAGACGGGCCGCGCGAGCCAGATCTCCATCGTGCCGCGATAGGCTTCGCCCGCGACGGCGCCCATGGCGAACAGGATCGCGGCGGCAGTCCCGAGGACGTTGCAGCCCTTGAAGAAGTGCTGGCCGAACACGTAGCCCTTGACGCCCGTCTTCTCGGCGAGATCGATCGTCTCGCCCAGCACGGGAATCTTGCCGAAGAAGTCCTTCAGGGTTTCGGCGTGCTCGGCAAAGCTCGGCCACCAGAGGATCGCGGGCACGAGCATCGCCTCTAGCACGAGCGTGTAGCCCAGGCCGAAGAGGATGTAGCCGCGAGCATCCCTGCTCATCAGCAGCCCTCCAGCCCGTAGATCTCGCGGTAGAGGTCGTGCAGCGAGAGGCGACCTTGCTCGATGCTCGTCGGTGCGGGCAGCGGGAGGGCGGCGAAGGCGGCGAGAAAGGCGCGCGGATCCGGGCTCGCGAGCAGGCAGTGCAGCTCGCTGCCGTTCCGCACCACGCGCTCGACGCCGGGCATGCGCAACGCGCTCTCGATCGGAGCGACATCGACGCCCTCCGGCCAGGCCATGCGCACGGAACGGCGCGAGCGCTCACGCACGCTGGTGGCGGATTCGTCGGCGACGAGCTTGCCGTCGCTGAGGAACAGCAGCCGCTGGCAGGCGCGATCGACCTCGCCGAGGTGGTGCGAGGAGAGCAGGATCGTCGTTCCTTCGCTCGCGTCGGTCGCGAGGAGCTCCAGCACGAGCGCACGCTTGGTCGGATCCAGACCGTCGGTCGGCTCGTCGAGGATGCGAACGGGAACGCGCGGTGCGAGCGTCGCGGCGAAGAGCAGCTGGCGCTTCATGCCGTGGCTGTAGGCGCGCACCCGGCCCTCCAGCGGAAGTCCGAGCTGCTCGGAGATGGCAATCGCGCGCGGGAGCGCTTCGCGCTCGCGCCCGCGCAGGAACCATTCCAGGTGCGCGCGGCCGGAGAGCTCCCGGTAGAGGTGCAATTCGCCCGGGGAATACGTGACGTGCCGGCGGATCGCGGTCCCGTCTCCCCGGAGGGCGACGCCCGCGACGATCGCCTCGCCGCCATCGGCAGGGACCAGCCCCGTCAGCATCCGCAGGAAGGTGCTCTTCCCGCTCCCGTTGGGGCCGAGGAGGCCGGTGACTCCCCCCGGCCCGATGTCCACGTGAAGGGGGTGGACCGCGATCTTCGACCCGAAGCGGCGCGTGAGCCCGCGCACCTGGATGCGCCGGTCCTCGTCGCGAATGGAGATCATCCGGGAGAGAGTATCACGGGCGGTGTCGGCAACGAACGCGCTCTGCAATGCAGCGTGGCTCGTCGCTACAGGATGTCCTCGCGATACACCCACGGCTTGCGCCGCAGGTGGTCGCGTCGATGCGTGACCAGCCGCCAGAGATCCTCGGGACCGACTACGGTCAGGAACTCACGCGGACCCTCGTCCGTCTCCAAGCGCAGGATGCCGGACACCAGGCCGACGAGCTTCTTCAAGTTGGGTTCGCCGGCGGGGATCACGAAGACCCCTGCTCCGACTTGATCGGGGTGGTTGCGCAGCTCACCAGGAATCGCGAGCAAGATCCCCAGGACGCGGGGATCGGAGCGCACCTTCAAGGTCTCTTCCCACCTGCTCGAGCCCCTGCGGCCAGAGACGAGGAGCTCGTCACCGGGCTTCGGCGCGACGAAGGTCAGCGGCACGGTCGGCAGGCGAATCTCGGTCTCGGCCGTGAACAGTCCGCCGCCGATCGGCTCGATCACGCTCGCCTCGATGCTCGGGCCGTCGCCGTACCAGCTCGTGAGCTCGATCGAGCCCGAGGGCGCGGTGCTGCCGAGGAACACGACACCGTAGTCGGTCGAGACGCCGAGCTCGGTCCCTCCGCTGGTCTGGATCACCACGATGGGGTCCTGCAGCTTGTGCGTGCCCACGCACGAGGAGAGCGCCAGCGCGGCGATGGCCAGCAGTGCAGAGAGCAGCCTCGGGAGGGGGATCATTGGAAGGCGGTCAGCCACAGGCGGTATTCCTCGTTCTCCGGATCGAGCTCGGTGGCCAGACCAGCCTGGGCTTCGGCCTCGTGATTGTCGAACTTTTGCTTCGCTTCACCGTAGTTGACGAAAGGCGCGCGTCCCAGCATCAGGAGCGAGAGCTCGTGGCGGTAGCGGCCGTCGAGCGGCTGGAGCTCCACCGCCCGGGACATGTCGGCGAGCGCCTCCTTGCGGGCCTCCTCGGGAGAACGCTCGCGGAACTCGACCGGCGCTGACTGCTCGCCGTCGTCGTGCAGGAGCGTGATCCCGGGGATCCCGAGCACGGAGAGGGCGCGCGCGCGACCCCAGTGAGCCTGGGCATCCTCGACGCCGCCCTCGATCGCGGCGTCGAGGTCGCTCAAAGCTTCCTCCAGGCGCAGCTGCATGAGGGCGTTCAGGCCACGCTTGAGGCGCGCTCGCGGGGCATCGATCACGATCGATGCGATGTACTCGTGCCAGGCCTGGCCGAGCGCGGCGAGGTCCTTCACGCCGATCTTCCGCAGCAAGAGGTCGCGGATGTCCGTGGGTTGCACCACCTTGAGCGTGCCGGTCTTGTCGTCGCTCGCCTCGGTCGTGAACGGCACGCCCTTGGCCGTCGTGTAGAGGTCCTTGAAGAACCTGGCGAAGCTTTTCGCGTACTTGCCGTCCTCGGCGTTGTTCAGGAAATACACGAACGACCACGCGTGCGCGTACTCGAAGCCGTGGAACGTCGCTTCGGGGAGGAAGAAGAGCTTGTCGAGAGGGATCGCGTCACCGTTCTCGATCGCCTGCTGCACGGTCAGCACCCGATCGGTCTGCAGCTTGCCGGGCACGATCCGCAGCTTGCCGCTCTTGTGGCGGTCGACCTCCGAGCTTCCGAAGTAGTCGGCGATCGCCTCGTCGATCCAGATCTGCGGCTCGAACTGCTGGTCGATGAGGAACGTCAACAGGTGCGTGCATTCGTGCAGCGCCACCCACTGGCTCGAGTCGGGCTCGCCGTAGTCGTGGAAGAAGTTCAAGGTCTGGTCGCCGGGACTGAAGAAACCCAGCACGGTCGGGTTGGTCACGCCCGTTTGCGAGTGGAAGTCCTCGTCGTTCTTGAAGATGTTGACCGTCATCTTGGTCCGGCGCATCGTGGGCGTCGGGTCGATGCCGATGCGGTCGTCCATCAGGTCCCAGTAGGTTTCCAGTAGCTCGCAATAGGAGTCCAGTACCTCCGGCGAGGTATTGGAAAGGACGACGAAGTGCTTGGTCTCCTTGCGCAGCGCGTTGTGCCATTCGGAGTGCGCCGCCGCGGCGTCGATCTCGGCGCTCGACTTCTCGTGCTCGCGGCGCAGGAGACCCTCGTACTCGGACCTGGAGATCCACTTGCCGCGGTAGCGGATGAAGCCCTGGGCGAGCTTCTCGCGCTCGTCGTCGTTGGCGGGCACGTAGTCCGACATGTCGCCCTCGATCTCGACCGCTCTCACGAAGCGGTCCTTGGGGACGACGATCGTGCCGTGCTCGAACTCGAGCGCGTAGGTGCTGCCTTTCTCGCGCGCCTTCTTGACCTCGAGCACACGGCCGTCCTCGGTCACGACGCGGTCGGCGCAGAGCGCCGGCGAGAGCAAGAGCAGGAGCGGGAGCGCGCGCAGATGGAGCATGCGGGGAAGAGCTGGAAACGGTCCCGGAGGCGGAACGCGGTCAGCGCAGCGTGTAGTCCTTCCAGGCCGCCTCCATCGCGTTCCAGTCGACCCCCGCGAAGGCCTTGTCGACGGCCTGATCGAGATCGCCGGTCGCGGCGAGCGTCTCCAGGTAGACGTCGAGGATCTTGTTCCAGGCCGGATCCCAGCCCTTGGCTTTGGCCTTCTGGCCGGTGCGCAGGAAATACACGAAGGCCCAGCCTTGTGCGTAGTTGTCGATGCCTTCGAGCTTGTATTCGTTTTGGCCGTAGTACTGGGCCTGGGTCCAGCGCACGAGCTCCTTCAGCGGCACGAAGTGTCCACCGCGGACGTTCTGCTGGGAAGTTCGCAAGCGCCAGTCGTTGCGCTCGAGGTCGAACTTCCCCCGGCCATTGATCTGGTAGCCCGAGTAAAAGTCGCCTGTCCCTTCGTTGTACCAGGAGTGCGGAGCGATGCTGCCGTAGAAGTAGAAGATGTACTGGTGGAAAGCCTCGTGGTTGAGCGTGATCCACGTGTCGCCGCGACCGCCTTGGGCCTTGTCGTCGTAGATCACGAGCTCTTCCGCGCTGGAGTTCCAGTAGCCTGCGGACTGGCCCGGCCCTCCATACGAGTGGTACTGGTCCTCGTTCAGGCACACGCGCACGACGCTGGTGCGCGAGGCCTCCATCGGATCGGTATTGTCCGGAGCGATCGTGCGGTGGTCGTCGTCGGATGAAGTGGGGACGCCGTCGGCCTCCTCCTCCGGCGTGCCCTTGCCACCGGCTTCCCGCGCTGCCATCGCCTTGCGCGCCTCGAGCGCCTTCTCGATCGGGTAGTCCTTCTCGTAGACCTCGCGGACCCCTTCCAGTCGCCGCTGGAGCTCCTCGAGGAACGACTTGTCCGGATTGTTCGAGACGATGAAGTAGTTCGGCGTCTCGTACAGCTGCCAGCCCGGCGATTTGGCCATGTCCGCTTGCAGGCTGGCGCGCTTCCTGTCGCGCAACGAGCTCGTACCCCCGCTCCCGCTCGTGATGGTCGCGAGCTTCTCCACTTTCAGCCGCTTGAAGGACTTCGCCATCGAGGAGAGCGGGCTCTTCCACTTGGCCCAGTCCTTCTTTTCGCCCGGCGCATTGAAAGCGATCGCGATATCGAGGTCGGGCGCGACCTTGTAGAGCATGGCATAGGCATGGACCGGCGCCTCGCCCTTGCTCGACTGATAGATGGGATAGCACTTGCCCTCGTACAGGTATTCGAGGCACTCGACCTTGTCGATCGACGTGGGGGTGGCGGCGATCTCGTGGAGCTCTTTGCCGAGACCGCTGCGCTCCATCCAGCTCTTCATGTCCTTCGAAACCATCTTCCTGCCCGCCGATTCCTTCGATCCCTCGCGGCGGTCGAAGGTCAGGAGGTAGCAGGTGGGCTGGAGGAAGTCATTGCCACCCAGGTTGACGTCCAGGCCTCCCTTGGGGACGTAGCTCCCGATCGCGTTGCCCTCTTCGGGCGCGGCCGGAATGAAATCCCAGCCGTCGGGCACCTTGATCTTGAAGCCCAGGTCGTTCGTCTCTTCGTAGAACGGACCGGGCTTCGGCGCCTGAGCGTGAGCGGGCGAGGCGAGCGGCGCCATCCACAGGGCGCCTGCGAGGACGATCGGGAACCATCGGAACATCGAAGACCTCCAGAAGGGGCGACCGGCGTGCCCGCAGTTCGGCTCGAAAGTCGCCTGAACTCACGCTCCCGGAAACCCCTACCGGGCAGCGCCGCCCCTCACTCATGGAACCGGCTCGGACCCGAACCTGCAAGGGTGGGCCGCTCCTGGTGGCTGGCCTTCCTCGCGAGTCGGTCATGGACCCGGCGCCCAACGGGAGCCAGGCTGGTCGCGTAGGGCAAGCGGCGTACGGGCGGCATGTCCAACGGAAGGGCATGTCCTGCGGGCCGATTCGGCCCACGAGGTCATGCGTGCAACCCGCCCGTCGGTCCGCGTGTGCCGAACCAGTCGATGGAGGAAGCCGGGGCTCGAAGAGCCGCGGTCTTCCGCGCACGACTTGCCTCAATTCAGGAACCCCCGCTTCAGATCCCGAACATGCGCAAGACTCTCGCGATTCTCCTCTGCCTCGCCACGGTCCTCGGGCTCACCTGGTACTTCGCTTTCCCGGGAGGTGAGGCGCCCGGTCTTCTCTCCGCTCCGGGACCGGAAGCGCCTCCGGTGTCTTCCACGGAAGTATCCGAGGCGGATCCATCCCTTCCGCTCGACGAGATCTCAGGCGAGCGCGTCGCGAGCTCGGCCGCCCTCCCCGCGCCATCGACAGCGATGGTCCCGGAGGCTCCTGCGCGACCGGCGACGACGACGCTCCTGACGGGCCGCGTGATCGACCAGAACGGCAAGGGGATCCCTGGCGCCGACCTGGGCGTTCGAACGAACGACCCCTTCACCTTCTTCGTGCGCGCGGAGGAGAAGCCCCGGTCGGTCGATGCGAAGACCGACGCGGCAGGCAACTTCCGCCTGGAGACCCAGGCGAGCGGCGCGGTCCAGCTCGCCATCTCGGCCGGGCGCTTCGCTCCGCATCTCCTGGACGTGGTGCTGCGCGGCGGAGAGCAGTCGGTCGGAGACGTGACGCTCAGCCGAGGCGTGGTGATCGCGGGAATGGTCGTCGATGGCGGCGGTACAGCCGTCCCCCACGCCAAGATTCACCGACCCCTCGACGAGGAGGGCGCCGTGTTCCGCATCGGCGGAGGACAGCTCGGCGAGGTCATCGCCGTCAGCGACGAGCACGGAGCCTTCGAGGTCGATCGTCAGGCCGTCGGAGCCTGGAGTCTGACCGTCACCAGCGAGGATCACCCGGATGCGGCGATTCGCGGCGAGACGAGCCTCGCCGGGGAGGAAGTGCGCGATCTCGTCGTGACCCTGGAGGACGGTGCGCGGATCCGCGGAATCGCGCGCGACCTGCCCACGGATTCGACCGAGCACCATGTCGTACGCGCGTCGGAGGAGCGCGGCTCGGGTGGACAGGGTGGTTTCCTCGGCGAGGGCTTCGGGCCAGCTCGCCGCGCGGAGCTCGCCGCGGACGGCAGCTTCGATGTCCGCGGCCTGAAGGTCGGCAAGAGCTACCGCCTCGCGCTGGTCTCGGATGGCACTCCCTGGGAGAGCTCCCGTAGCCCGACCGTCACCGCACGGGCGGGCGAGAGCGGCGTCGAGCTCGTCTATTCCGAGGGCACGACGCTCGTGTTCAACGTGGTCGACGCGAAGACGGGGCTACCGATCACGGAATTCGGAGTGGAGGCCGGTGTGGAGTGGACCCAGGCGCTCGAGGATTCCGGCGGTCAGGCCATTCGCAACCATCCCGGCGGGCTCGTGCGCTTCGAAGGGATCCGCCCGCGGGGGCAGCAGACCATGGCGCGCCTGATCGTGGATGCCATCGGCTACGAGCGCTACGAGCGCAACGAGATTCCGGTCGAGCACAAGGGCGAGGTCGATCTCGGACGCATCGCGCTGCTCCAGGCGCCGACCGTTCGCGTGCAGGTCCTTTCGAGGAAGACGGGCGAGCCGATCGTGGGCGCGACAGTCGAGCTGCACGCGCCTGCGGACGACGCTCCCTCGGGTGGCTTTCGAACGCGGACTGTGCGAGCCACGGCCGGCGGCGACGTCATGCAAGGTGGAGAGATCCGCGAGAGCGCCGTCAGCGACGCGAACGGCATCGCCCGGGTGCGCAGCCATCCCGGCGAGCGCGTCGCGGTCAGCGTGAGAGCGGGCGGCTTTGCAGCGTGGAAGAGCGAGGAGCTCGTGCTCGCCGAGAGCACGGACGTGGACCTCGAGGCCCTGCTCTCGCGTGGAGGCGAGATGCGCGTCGTGGTACGCGATGGCGAGGGTACGGCGATGACGGGCATGGGCGTTCGCCATCGCGGTCCCGGCCAGGGCGCAGACACTCGGATCATGATCGGCGGCGGCCCCAGGGCGGATGCCACGACCGATCAGGAGGGTATTGCGCGGTTCGAGAATCTCGTCCCGGGACGACATCTGTTCCAGCTCCAGGAGCAGCGTGCGGCCAGCAGTTCCATGGGCGTGATGATGTTCGACGCCGGCTCGCCGGGTGGAGACGACGAGCGCGGCTGGACCGAGGCCTTCGTGGTCGAGGACGAGACTGGCGAGCTCGTGCTGCTCGCTCGCTCGCGAGGCCGGCTGGTCGGCCGGGTGAAGCAGGGTGGCGCGCCGCTCGCTGGCGCGCGGCTCACGCTCGAAGAGAAAGGCGGCGACGCCGAAGCGACGCAGATCTTCGGCTTCCCCGGCTCGGAGGGTCCTTCGGCCAAGTCCGACGGCGAAGGCCGGTTCCTGTTCGACGATCTCGCAGCGGGCGAGTACGTCCTGCGGGCCGATCACGAGTCGCGCGCCCTGGAGGAGGGTTTCGACGTTCGCGTGGACAGCGGTGAGAACCGGGTCGATCTCGAGCTCTCGGTCGCCGTCGTCGAGGGTCGCCTGACCGACGACAAGGGGGATCCCGTGGCAGGCGCGCGAGTGAGCCTCGAGCGCGTCGAACCCGTCCAGCGCAGAGCGACCTTCGCGTTCCGCCTCGCGACCAGTGACGACGACGATGGCGGGGCGGAGATCTTTGGCGGCCCGGGCACCGATCGGCACGCCACCACGGATGCTGACGGCCGCTACGCCTTGCGGGGCGTGCCGAGCAACGTCGAGCTCCGCCTGCGGGCGAATCACGGCGAATACCAGCCCGCGACCTCGAAGACGTTCGACGTCACGCGCGACGAGCTCCTGCGGGACTTCGACATGACCCTGGTCCCCGCGGGCCGCGTGGAGGTCCTCGTGCGGCGAGCCAACGGCACCACCGCCGCGAATGCGTTCGTGCAGGCGACGTTTCGTGGCGAGAGCGAGACTCCCATCGACCCGGTGCAGCAGCTCACCGACCGGAACGGCAAGGTCCTCCTGAAGAGCCTGCACGACGGGCCGTGGGAGATCTCGATCTCGAGTCTCGGACCGGGCGCGGAAGACCAGACGCTCCCGCCGGCTCGCACGGTCGAGGTTCTGGCGGGGAAGACCGAAGAGGTGGCCTTCGATCTGTAAGAGCCGGCGCGTGGAGTCCGGCGCGCGCGCGTCCTAGGATGCCGGGCTCCGATGTCTCCGCGTCCCTACCAGGCCCTCCTGCTCGACCTCGACGGGACGCTCCTCGACCGAGAAGGAAAGATCCATCCGCGCAACAAGGAGGCCGTGCTCGCGGCCGAGGCGCGCGGCGTCAAGGTCGTACTGGTGACGGGACGCTCGAAGGTCTCGACGGTACCCATCCTCGAAGAGCTCGACCTCTCGACGCCGGCCGTGATCTTCAACGGGGCCGCGGTGCTCTGCCCCGTCGAGGGCCGGCTGATCGAGCAGCGCACGCTGTCGAACCGGACGTTCGAGCGGCTCCTGAGCTATGGCAAGGAGACCGACGATTTCACGATCGTCATGCTCGAGGAGCGCAAGCTCTGCATCGCTCCGCGGAACCCGATGGAAGAGCGCGCCATCCAGGGCCTGCGCAGCCTCGAGTTCGTCCCGCGCGAGAAGCTCTTCGCCGAGTACTGCATGCGCGTGACCTTCCTCGGGCAGCGCACGGCCGACTCGCTGAGCTACGCCACCGAGGTCGAGCGCTGGGTGGGCCACCCGATGTACCTGACGCACTTTCCGCTCTCCTGGCTCACTGCGCACAGGGAGAGCCAGATGCTGGCCGTGGACGCGCACCCGCCCTGCCGAGGGAAGGGCGAGGCCCTGCGTTTCGTCCAGGAACGCTGGGGAATCCTGCCCGAGCAGGTCGTGGCGATCGGAGACGCGACGAACGACCTCCCCATGATCCTCGCGGCGGGCCTCGGAGTCGCGATGGCCGGCTCGATGCCCGAGCTCCTCGCCGTGGCGGACCGCGTCATCGGCGATCACGACGGGGATTCCATCGCGGACCTCGTGGCGGAATTGTTCCCCTAGCAGCCTGTGGCAAAACTCCCTTCTGCGGCTTCGCCGGCTTCGATCCTGCTGCGTCGCGCTAGGAACGCCGTGCTCAGTGGCCAAAGAGGCCACCTCCGCCGTCGTTCCGTCGCGCTCCTTGCATGCTCAAAGCCGGCTGTGCCTCGCTACGGGAGTTTCGCCACAGGCTGCTAGCACCCCGCTGATCACTCGGCTGGATCAGGCTTCTTCTTCTTCGCCGGCTCGGTCTTCTTTTTCTCCACAGCGCCATCGTTGGTCGCCGGCTTCGAGTCGGCCGTCTTTTCGGCCGTTTTCTCGGGAGGTTTCGGAGCCGCGCCCTCGTCCTTGCTTGCGGCGTCCTGGTAGCCCTTGGATCGATAGTCCGTGAGGTAGAAGCCCTTGCCCTTGAACAGGAAACCTGCGCCGGCACCGATCAGGCGCTCGAGCGAGTTCTTGCTGCAAGCGGGGCACTTCTTCTTCGGCGCCGCGCTCATGCTCTGGAACAGCTCGAGGACGTGACCGCACGACTTGCATCGATAGTCGTAGGTGGGCATCGGGGAGGGATCAGTTGCGGGAGGATCCGCCGGGTGCGGAATCCGTAATCCCTCTTCGAGTCGATGGTGCGGCCACCTTGACCTGTGCCGGCCGCAAGACCTGGCCGCGGTGCGTCCAGCCGCTGCGGACGACCACGGCGATGCTCCCCGGCGCGAGCTCCTCGCTCTCCACGGTGCCGACTGCCTGGTGCGTCGTGGGGTCGAACTGGCCTGCGGTGGGGATCGGCCGCACGTCTTCTCGCTCCAGGGCCTGCAGGAGCTGATCACGCGTCAAGCTCACGCCGCTCATGAGCGCCTTCGCGTCGGTGCTCGTGCATTCCGTCGAGAGCGCCATCTCGAGGTAGTCGAGCACCAGTAGGACGTTTTCCAGGAAGGGAGTCTGCGCGCGACGGACCGCAGCGTCGATGTCCGCGGTCTGCCGGCGGCGCAGGTTCTGGTAGTCCGCCTGCGCGCGCAGCCAGTTGGCTTCGAAAGCTTCGCACTCGCGGCGCAGCGCCTCGAGCTCGGCCTCGGGATTCTCGCTCGAGGGCTCGGACGCCTCTTCTTCCGCGTTCGTACGCTCGTCTTCGGGGATCTCGCTGCTCGCCATCGCCTACCTCGTGGTCACCCGCTGAAATAGTTCAAGATCTTCTCGAAAAACGACTTGTCGCCGGTTTTCTCCTTCTCGATGCGCTCGAACTCCTCCAGTAGCGCGCGCTGCCGATCCGTGATCTTGGCAGGTACCTCGACGAAGACCCGCACGAGCTGATCGCCGCGGCCCCGGCTCTCCATGCGCGGCAAGCCCTGGCTCCGCAGGCGGAACACCTTGCCGCTCTGCGTTCCCGCAGGCACGGCCATCTCGACCCTGCCCCGCAGCGTGGGAATCTCGACCTTGTCGCCGAGCGAGAGCTGGGCGAACGAGAAGGGCATCTCGGTCAGGACGTCGGCGCCGCTGCGCTGGAACACCTTGTGCTCCTTCTCGCGCACGACGCAGTAGAGGTCTCCGCGAGGAGCGTTCGGTTCCCCGGCGTCGCCTTCCCCGGCGATGCGCAGGTTGACCTCTTCCTCGATCCCTGCGGGGATCTTGATCTTCACGTCGCTCTTCGATTGCGTCCCGCCGTTGCCGGTGCAGGCGGGGCAGGGGGCCTCGCGTGACTGCCCCGCTCCGCGGCAGCTCGGACAGGGAGTCGCCATGGTGAAGAAGCCCGCGTTCCGCGCGACCTGACCGCGCCCGGCGCAGGTCGGGCAGCTCTTCCAGGTGGTGCCCGGCTTGCAGCCCGAGCCCGAGCACGTGACGCAGTGCTCGCGGCGCTTCAGCGTGACCGTCTTCTCGACGCCCTGATCGATCTCTTCCAGGCTGAGCTCGAGCACGATCTGCAAGTCGCGCCCACGCTGCGCGCCGCCGCGGCTCCGCCGGCTGCCGCTGAAGATGTCGCCGAAGATCCCCCCGCCGCCGCCTCCCCCGAAGATGTCGCCGAAGGCCTGGAAGATGTCCTCGACGCTGGTGAAGGTGGGGCCGCTGTACTGCCCGCCCGGTCCGAAAGCCGCGTGCCCGAAACGATCGTACTGGGCGCGCTTGTTCTCCTCCCCGAGGACATCGTAGGCCTCGGCGGCTTCCTTGAACTTCTTCTCGGCGTCGGGGTCGCCCTTGTTCTGGTCCGGGTGGAACTTGAGGGCGAGCTTGCGATACGACTTCTTGATCTCCTCCTGGCTGGCGGTCCGCGCCACGCACAGGACTTCGTAGTAATCACGCTTCTCACTCATCGATGCGGTGTCAGTCACGACTCGACGACTTTCCTTCCTGGACCATGAGAACTCCGGCACTCACGAGGAAAGTCGTCGAAAGTGACTGACGCCGTATCGCGGGTCAGGCGACGCTGCCCTGGATGCGGGCGTCCTCGTTCTTGAGCTCGGTGACCATCGAATCGGTGGTCAGGAGGAGCCCGGCGATCGAGGCCGCGTTCTGCAGGGCGGTGCGCACGACCTTTGCGGGGTCGATGATGCCGGCCTTGAAGGCGTCGACGTAGGTCCCGCTCAGGGCATCGAAGGCGATGGTGCGCCCTTTCTCGCGGATCGTCTCCACGACGACGGAGCCATCGTTGCCGGCGTTCTCGGCGATCCACCGCGCAGGCTCCTCGAGAGCCTTCTCGATGATCAGTGCACCGAAGCGCTCGTCGCCCTTGTAGCGAGCTGCCTTGACCGCCTCGACCGCGTGAAGGAGGCACACGCCGCCGCCGGGCACGACCCCTTCCTGGATCGCGGCGCGGGTGGCGTTCAGCGCGTCCTCGACCAGGTCCTTGTAGGACTTCATCTCGGCCTCGGTCTTGCCGCCGACCTTGATCACGCCCACGCCGCTCGAGAGCTTCGCGAGGCGCTCCTCGAGCTTCTCCTTGTCGTAGTCGGACTTGGTGTTCTCGATCTGGATCTGGATCTGCTTGCAGCGCTCCTCGATGTCCTTCTTCTTGCCCTGCCCCTTGATGATGGTGCAGGAATCCTTGGCCACGCGCACGCGGCCGGCGCGCCCGAGATGCTCGGCCGTCACTTTCTCGAGGGGGATGCCGATCTCCTCGGTGACCGCGGTGCCGCCCGTCAGGACGGCGATGTCCTCGAGGTAGGCCTTGCGGCGATCTCCAAAACCCGGCGCTTTCACCGCGCACACGTTGAGAATGCCCTTCAGGCGGTTGATCACGAGAGCGGCGAGCGCTTCGCCTTCGATGTCCTCGGCGATCACCAGCAAGGGACGGCCCGTCTGCACGGCGGCCTCGAGGACCGGGATGAACTCCCGCACGCTCGAGATCTTCTTGTTGTAGATGAGGATGTTGCAGTCCTCGTACTCGCACACGAGCTTGGAGAGGTCGGTGGCGAAGTAGGGCGACACGTAGCCCTTGTCGAACTCCATGCCCTCGACGACCTCGAGCTCGGTGTCGACGCCCCGGTTCTCCTCGATGGTGATCACACCCTGGTCGCCGACCTTCTCGAAGGCGTCGGCGATGAGCTTGCCGGTGCGGGGATCGTTGTTGGCGGAGATCGTGGCGACGTTGGCCTTCTCCTCTTTCGAGCGGATCTTGCGCGATTGAGCCTGGATCGACTCGACCGCCGCTTCGACCGCTTTCTGGATCCCCTCGCGCAGGGCAATCGTCGAGACACCCGTCGCCACGTAGCGCAGGCCCTCGCTGAAGATCGCTGCGGCGAGCACGGTCGCGGTCGTCGTGCCGTCACCCGCGACGTCGTTGGTTTTATTGGCAACCTCGAGCACGAGCTTGGCGCCCATGTTCTCGAAGGGGTCGTCGAGCTCGATCTCCTTCGCGACCGTGACTCCGTCCTTCGTGACGTGCGGGCCGCCGAAGGATTTCTGCAGGATCACGTTGCGGCCTGCGGGGCCGAGCGTGACGCGGACGGTCTTGGCGAGCTTGTCGATGCCGCACTTCATTTTCTGGCGGGCGGCTTCGTCGAACATGATCTGTTTGGCCATGAGTATCGCAGTCTCCGTGATCGTGTTGTTCTCGTTCGATTCGGCTCTGGTTCGCCGCCCTAGAAGTCCATGTCTCCGCCCATGTCGCCCATGCCGCCCATCCCACCCATGTCGCCGCCGCCGGGGCCGCCACCACCGGGCGACTTCTTCCGTTCGGGCTTGTTCGCGATGAGGGCGTCGGTGCCGAGCAGGAGCGAGGCGACGCTCACGGCATTCTGGAGCGCCGTGCGGGTCACCTTGGTGGGGTCGACGATGCCGAGCTGGATCATGTCCCCGTACTGGCCGGTCAACGCGTCGAATCCCCAGTTGGGATTCTTCTCGCGCAAGATCCGGTGAGCGACGACGGGGCCATCCGTGCCGGCGTTGGAGGAGATCGAATGGACCGGTCGGGCGAGGGCTTCGTAGACGATGTCGAGGCCCATGTTGTAGTCCGCCTCGTCCTTCTTCTTGATCTTCTTGATCGCTTCGCGGGCGCGCAGGAGCGCGACCCCTCCGCCGGGGAGGATGCCTTCCTGGACCGCAGCGCGCGTCGCGTGGAGCGCGTCCTCGACCAGCGCCTTGCGCTCCTTCACTTCCGTGTCCGTGGCGCCGCCGACGTTGATCTGCGCGATGCCGCCGGTGAGCTTCGCCAGCCGCTCCTGGAGCTTCTCCTTGTCGTAGTCGCTGGTGGTCGATTCGACCTCGGCACGGATCTGGGCGATGCGGCCTTCGACGTCCTCGCGCTTGCCCTTGCCGCCCACGATGGTCGTGTTTTCCGCGGCGATGACGACGCGCTTGGCGGTGCCGAGATCACGCAGCGAGATCTGGTCGAGTTCGACGCCAAGGTCCTTCATGACCGCCGTGGCGCCGGTGAGAGCCGCGATGTCCAGCATCATCTGCCTTGCGGCGATCGCCGTAGCCGGGGGCCTTGACGGCGCAGCACTGCAGTACGCCGCGCAGCTTGTTCACCACCAGAGTCGCCAGGGCCTCGCTCTCGACGTCCTCCGCGATGATGAGGAGCTGGCCACCCTTGGTCTTGACCGCTTCGAGGAGCGGGATGAGCTTCTGGACGCTCGAGATCTTGCCCTCGTGCACGAGGATCATCGGTCGTTCGAAGACGCATTCGAGCGCCTGCGGATCCGTGACGAAGTGCGGGGACAGGAATCCGCGGTCGAATTGCATGCCCTCGACGACGTCGACGGTCGTTTCCATCGAGCGACCGTCCTCGACCGTGATGACGCCGTCCTTGCCGACCTTGTCCATCGCGCTCGCGATGAGCTTGCCGACCTCGAGGTCGTTGTTGGCCGAGATCGTCGCGACCTGGCGGATCTCCTCGTTGGAAGAGATCGTCTTCGAAGCCTTGCTCGAGCGCTTCGAGTACCGCTGTGCGAGCCGTCTTGCATCGCGCGGTTGATCACCGCGGGCGCGGCGCCGGCAGCGATCGCCCGCAGGCCCCCCGTGAAGATCGCCTCGGTCAGGAGCGTGGCGGTGGTCGTTCCGTCGCCCGCCACGTCGCTCGTCTTGCTGGCGACTTCCTTCACCAGCTGCGCGCCCATCTGCTCGTAGGGATCCTGGAGCTGGATCTCCTCGGCGACCGTCACTCCGTCCTTGGTGATCGTGGGAGCGCCCCAGCCCTTGTCGAGCACCGCGTTGCGTCCGCGTGGGCCAAGAGTCGTGGTCACCGCCTTCGCGAGCTTCTCGACGCCCCGGCGAAGTGCATCCCGGGCATCGGACTCGAACACCATCTGCTTGGCCATGGTTCGCCTTCTGGTCGTGGCTGGGGGAGAATCTTTGGCCGTCCGCGACGAGGATCGATCGTGTTCCGCCTGGCGGACGGGTGGAAGTTGGCCGCCCAGAGCAAGAAGGGTGCCGGTCTGATGGGCCTACCGAAGTCCTTGCTCGGCAAGGCTTTGAGGTGCAGGGCCATGGCGCCGTCGCTGTCTTTTTGGCAGCGAAGAAGTCCAGATCCCCTCACGGCGGCCAGTTTGGCAGCTGCCCGTCACGGGGGAGTCTTCAGCCCGTGGTTGCCGCATCAGGATCGCGGCGAGCGCTCCCCGAGTTCACAATCGCGCCGGCCGGGAAGGGCCGGCTTTCCATCCATCATGAGTCCGATCGATCCACGCTCGACCGTTCGTTCCGTCGCCCTCGTCCTGCTCCTCGCCAGCGCTTCCGGCCAGGGAGAGGGCGCGATCGTGCTCCTCCAGGAAGACCTCGCGGGCACCGTGGTTCGCGTGCCCCTCGCGGAAGGGACCCCGGTCGACCTCACGAGCGAGTCGGCCGTGTTCCTGCGCTTCGCCGGGCTGCCAGCACCGGCCGCCTTCCAGGTCTCGGCCGAGGATCGAGCCGAACTCGAGCTCGCCTGGGGGCAGCGTCTGTCGGGTCGGCTGCGCGGAGGGCAAGGCGAGGATCTCCTGATCGAAGTCGCCCCCGAGATCGTGGTCAACGTGCCGCTCGACGAGATGCGATCGCTCGTGGTGCCCGCGCGCACGGTCGTCGAGGGCGGGCTCGAGCGAGTCGCCCCACCCAGTGGTGACCGCCTCTACCGCCGCCGTGGTGGGGGAGTCGATCGCATCGATGGCCTCGTGCAAGGCTTGGCGGCCGAGGGGCTCGACTTCGAGAGCGACCTGGGCGCCCGGCGCTATCCATGGGACGAGGTCGCGGCGCTCTTCGTCGAAGCTCTCGAGGACGAGCCACGGCCCGCTGCCGGCTTCGCGGTCGATCTCTTCGGCGGCAGCCGCTTGCGGGGAGACGTCCTGAGAGTCGGCCCGCAGAGCGTGAGCATGCGCTGGGGTGCGCTCGGCCGCGAGATCGAGCTGCCGAGCTCGCTCGTCCTCGAGATCGCGCGCGAGGATGGCCGATGGACATCGCTCTCCGAGCTCGGGCCGAGCGACCTGGGACCGCTGAGCTCCTTCGGCGACGAGTTCGGCAAGGTCTGGCCTCCGCGCATGGATCGAGCCCAATCCGGTGGTCCGCTGCGGGCCGAGGGGCGAGAATGGGCCCGCGGGATCGGCGTGCACGCGTGCAGCCGCATCACCTGGGATCTCGCCGGTGGCTACTCGAGTCTGAGGCTCTACGCGGCCATCGACGACGAGGTTCGCCGTGCCGATCGCGGCGGAAGCGTGCAGTTCTTGATCAGGGTCGACGACACGGTCTACTTCGTCGACACCGAGGGGAAGCTCGCCAGCCTGAAGTTTTCCGGCGAGCTCAGCTGCCCCGACCTGCCGATCCCCGAGGCGAAGATCCGGATCGCGCACGCGGGTGAACCGCCGCTCGAGATCGGACCGATCGACCTCACGGGCGCGCGCGAGCTCGTGCTCGCCGTGTACCCCGGCCCGGATTCGTTCGTCCTGGATCGCGCGGACTGGCTACGTCCGATCCTGCTGCGCCGGTGAGGTCTCGGCCTCGATGCTGCGAAAGTACACCGCGCAGGCACCTCCGCGGTCCTTGGCCGCTCGCAACGCGCATTCCGCGCGGCGACGCAAAGTGTCGACGGACTCGAGGTCGGTGCCGTCGAAGGTCTCGAAGCCCAGGCTCGCGCTGATCGTCACGTCGGAGCGGCGTCCGTCGCTCGAGTCGATCGGACCCGAGAGGTCTCGAATCGCGTCGCGCAAGCGCTGCACCACTCGCGCGGCGTCGATGCGGCGAGTGTAGGGCAGCACCACCGCGAACTCGTCTCCCCCGATCCGGCCGCCGACGTCTTCCGTGCGCAGCACGTCGCGGATCACCGTCCCCACGCGCTCGATGACGGCGTCACCGACGGTGTGGTCGAAGGCCTTGTTGATGCTGCCGAAGTTGTCGAGGTCCAGGAGGACGAGCGCGAGATCGAGGCGGTGGCGCTGGGCGGCGGAGAAGTGCTCCTGGAGGCGCGCCTGGAAGGTCGCGGGCCGCAACAGCTCGGTCCGCTCGTCGTGGGCCGCCCGGTAGCGCATCTCGTCGAGCTCCCGCGCTCCCTCGCCGATCTGGCGCAAGCGCTCCACGCGCATCAGGAATTCCTCGAAGGGCGCGTCGCGGTGGACGACGTCGCGGGCCGAGCGCGCGAGCCCTCGCGAGGACAGCACCGCCGGGAGCGGGTTCGCGGGATCGGCCACCAGCAAGATGGGGGGCTCGGGGGCCACGAGCATTTCCAGGATCCGGGAGAGCTCGATCGAGCCGCCCCGGGCCAGGGGATCGAGGACGATCAAGTCCGGACAGATCTCCGCCAGACGTTCCTGGCTCTCCCGCACGCTCTGGACGACCTCGACGCGATAGCCGATCGCGACGAGCGGCTGCAGGACCGCAGCGAGACCTTCCCCGCGATGGTCGCAGAGGAGGATCAGAGCAGGTTGTGTCATGGAGCGGGGGAGCCAACGACGACGGTAGTTCCCGTTCGTGGGGCAAGAGGGGGAGTATATCGCGGGTGGCTGGTGTTCCCAGAAATGCACACCCTCTGCCTGGACCCGGGGCCTGGCAGAGGGGAGCTGACGAGATCAGTTCACTGCCAGGCGCTTTGACAGCCCGCGCTCGGGCAGTAGAATTCCCAGCCCATTTTGCGCCGGGACCTCCCGTGCGTCCGCGCGAGCGTGCGGGATGGGAGGCTCGACCGGATACGCCGGTCCCGGCCTCGCATTCCGGTGTTCGTGCAGCGCCGGGGCGTTTGCCCCCAGACCGGGGTCATGCCTCCGGGGACGGCCAGGAGCTCGAGTGCAGATGAGGATCCCGTGGGAGCCTTCCGTCCCGGACAACGCCGGGGCGGCCCTCCCTGTCTCACTCGTACATGAACCAACTGACCGTCCAAGAACTCATCGACAGCGGTGCACACTTCGGATGCCGCGCCTCGCGGTGGAATCCGAAGATGGCCCCCTTCATCCACGGGCGCCGCAACACGATCCACATCATCGATCTGCGTGAGACCCTCAAGGGGATCATTCGCGCGCAGAATCTCCTCTATCACCTGGCGGCCGAGGGACAGACGATCCTCTGGGTCGGGACCAAGCGCCAGGTCAAGGGTGTCATCGCCGATGCCGGCGATCGCACAGGAATGCCCGTCGTCACCGAGCGCTGGATCGGCGGAACGCTGACCAACTTCTCCGTCATCCGCAGCCGGTTGCGGCGACTGGAGGAGCTGGAAGCCATCGACGACCAGGCCGCCTCGGAGGCCAAGCTCACCAAGAAGGAGGTCTCCGGGATCCGCCGCGAGAAGCGCAAGATCACGCGCAACCTCGGTGGCATCCGCGAGATGACGAGCATGCCGGGCGCGCTGGTGGTGGTCGATCCCGAGCGCGAATACAACTCCGTGCGCGAAGCCCGCAAGATGGGGATCGTGATCATCGGGCTCCTCGATACCGATTGCGATCCCGATGCGGTCGACATCGTCATCCCGGGCAACGACGACGCGTTGAAATCCGTGCGCCTGCTGGTCGAGCAGCTCGCGGCTTCCGTCGAGGAGGGCTCGGCCCAGCACCGCGAGCACATGGCCGCGGTCGGAGCAGCCGAGAAGCGCGAGGAGACCGTCGTGACGGGTGATGAGCCGCGGCCCACGCGTGGCAATCGCTTGCCGCGCCGCTCGCTCGCCCCCGAGCTCGTCAGCGCGGAAGAGGAAGGTCAGATCCCGGCTCCCGTTCCCGTCCCCTCACCGCGGCCCGATCGATTGGCCAGCCCGAGAGGCATGCCGGACGAGGACGCCGACGTCTGATCGGCACGGGCGGCCGGGCGACTCTGCGCCAACCGCCACACCGCTCTCTGCCAACCGTACGAACACGACCACGGAGTCTCACGATATGGGCGAGATCACCCCGGGCATGGTGCGCGAGCTGCGCGAGCGCACCGGCGCAGGAATGATGGATTGCAAGAAGGCCCTCGAGGCGACCGGGGCCGATTTCGAAGCCGCGGTCGACCACTTGCGCAAGCAAGGGGTGAAATCGGCGGAGAAGAAGGCTGGCCGCACGACCGGCGAAGGCCGCGCCACGAGCTCGATCGGTCCGAGCGGGCGGGTCGGCAGCATGGTCGCGCTCGCGTGCGAGACCGACTTCGTCACCACCACGCCCGATTTCCAGACCTTCCTCACGAACCTGTGCGAGCACGTCGCCCAGCATGCGCCCAGCGACCTCGATGCGCTCGCGCGCCAGCGCTGGATGGGGGGCGACCAGACCGTTGAGGACGCCCTCAAGGCGCTGGTGGGCAAGCTCGGCGAGAACACGCGCATCGCAGGCGCCCGCCGTCTCGAGAACCCCAAGGGCTTCGTCGAGACCTACATCCACCACAACCACAAGGTCGGGGTGCTCGTCTCGGTGACCACGACCGCCGATCGCGAGAAAGCGCGCGAGACGATGCGCGACCTGTGCATGCACATCGCCTTCAACAAGCCCGAAGGCCTCTCGCGCACGGAGATCTCCCCCGAGACCGTCGAGCGCGAGAAGGCGATCTACATGGACGAGGTCAAGGGCAAGACTCCCGAAGTGACCGAGAAGATCGTCAGCGGCAAGCTCGAGAAGTTCTTCGCGGCGCGCATCCTCGCCGAGCAGCCGTGGATCCGCGATGACAAGCTCACGGTGCAGAAGGCCATCGAGCGCGCTCTCGGCCCCGGCACGAAGATCGAGGCCTTCGCCTGCTTCGTGATCGGCGGCTGATCTCTCTGGTCGGGAGTACCGCTCTGGTTCGGAGTACCGCCTTCAGGCGGTCTGGTTTGGAGTACCGCCTTTAGGCGGTCCGGTTCTGCTCGGTCAGGAAGAAGAGAAGACCGCCTGAAGGCGGTACTCCGAACCAGACTAGGACCGACGCTCGCAAGGCCCTATGCTGCCGCCCCCGCCCTGGTGCACCGCATGTCCTACCAGCGTGTCCTCCTCAAGCTCTCCGGCGAGGCTCTCGGCGATGCGGAGTCCGGCCATGGGCTCGCTCCCGAGATGGTCCAGCGCATCGCACGCCAGATCGTGCGCGTGGTGGGCCTCGGCGTCGAAGTCGCGATCGTCTGCGGCGGGGGGAACATCCTGCGCGGCGAGCAGTTCAGCCGCCTCGGCGCGCACCGCGCGTCCGCCGATTACATGGGCATGCTCGGCACGGTGATCAACGCGCTGGCGCTCTCCGACTGCCTCGAGCAGCTCGGCATCGAGACGCGCGTCCTGACCGCGCTCGAGATTCGCCAGGTCGCCGAGCCTTTCGTGCGCCGGCGCGCGATCTCCCACCTTCGCAAGGGCCGGACCGTGATCCTGGCCGCGGGCACAGGCAATCCATTCTTCACCACGGATACCGCGGCGGCCCTGCGAGCGACCGAGCTCTCGTGCGACGTCCTCCTCAAGGCAACCAAGGTCGACGGCGTGTACTCGGCGGATCCCAAGCTCGATCCGCTGGCCGAACGCTTCACCGAGCTGTCGTACATGGACGTCCTGAACCGGGGCCTGCGCGTGATGGACAGCACGGCGATCACGCTGTGCATGGAGAACGACCTACCGGTCGTCGTGTTCGACCTCTTCGAAGAAGGCAATCTGGAACGCGTGGTGCGAGGCGAAGCTCTCGGCACCCGGATCAGGAGATGAACGATGACCTACCAGGTGATCATCACGGATGCCCGCGTGCGCATGGACAAGGCCATCGAGCACGCCAAGGAGATGCTCAAGGGCATCCGCACCTCGCGCGCCACCTCGGCCTTGGTGGACAACATCCGCGTGGACTACTACGGAACTCCCACCCCTCTGAGCCAGATGGCTTCGATCTCGATCCCCGAGCCTCGGCAGATCGTGATCAAGCCCTTCGACGCCTCGGTGCTCACCGACGTCGGCAAGGCGATCCTCAAGTCGGACCTGGGCATCACCCCGGAGAACGACGGCAAGATCATCCGGTTGACTCTGCCACCGCTCTCGGGCGACCAGCGCAAGAAGTACGCTGCCAAGGTCAAGGAGATCTGCGAGGAAGGTCGCGTGTCCTTGCGCAACGTGCGGCGTGACCTCAATAAACACGCGGACGGGCTCATGAAGTCCGGCGGGGTCACCGAGGACGAGAATCACAAGCTCCACGACGAGATCCAGAAGCTCCTCAAGGAATTCGAGGACAAGATGGGCGAGATCCAGGACCGCAAGACCAAGGACATCATGGAAGTGTGATGCGAACACGGGCGCGTAGCTCAGTAGGTAGAGCACCTGACTTTTAATCAGGTGGTCGCAGGTTCGATCCCTGCCGCGCTCACCAAGTCAGCGGAGGCACGCCAGAGCGTGCCTCCGACGTCCCGGAAAACCGATGTCCCGCGTCGCGACGGCCTTGCGCGGGGCGCTCAGGTAGCCGTGCTGCCGACGGTCGAGATCCCGCCGAGCGAGCGATAGGCCTGGGCCCAGAACGCGCAGCGCGTGCAGCCTGCGAAGGCTTCCAGGACCAGTACCAGCAAGAGTCCCGGTACGCCCACCAGGATCACGGCTGCCTTCATTCCGGCGAGCTCGACCAGGTTGGTCGCGATGCCCGTCGCCAGGAGGAGCCCGCCCTGGAACGTGAGCACGACGAGATAGAGCAGGCCGTCGACGGCCGTCGCTCGTCCGGCCGCCAGCGGGTCGTTGCGCACGATGCGCCAGGCGTGCAGCAAGGCCGAGCCGACGCCGCGGCGGTTCTGCACCAGGCTGTGGAGGGCGAGCTGGAAGAGCACCGCGAGCACGAAGCCGTACACGGCGATCAACCCGATCGTCAGCCCGTACAGCAGGGCGCGCAGCGGGCTGTCGTCCGGCAGGCCCAGCCGCATCAAGAGCACGTGACAGGGGCCGAGGAAGAAGAGCGCCGCGAGGAACATCATCCAGAGCACCTGGATCCACAGCCCCAGCGCCGAGCGCGTCAAGCTCGCTCCCGATCGCCACGCCTGCACGAAGGATGGCGCGCGCCGGCGCGCCCGCGCGCTGCTCCAGATCTCCGGTGGTGCGAGGCGTGCGAGACCCGCGACCAGGCGGAAGGGGATGAGCAGAACGAGCAGGAGGAACAGGATCCTCAGCACGTCACCCGCTCCGTGGATCTGCCCCCACAGGTCGAGCGGATCGAGATAGTGGCGCACGAATGCCGGCGGCGCGAAGCCCTGGAGCTTGCGCAACGTATCCGCGGGCAAGACGGCCACGACGATCGGCCGCGCGACCGTGAAGCCAAACGTCCAGCCCAGGCTCAGGCCCTGATAGAAGAGACCGACGATCCAGATCGTGCCCGGCCGACCACCCTGGCGAGCGGCCCGTGCCAGCGCATCCACCGCACCGGCGAGCGACAAGCGCGGGCGCGTCTCGGGCCGCGGGAGGTTCATCCCTGTCTCGGTCAGGGCAAGAGAGCTGGCGCCGACGCCTGGCATGCCTCTTCCACGTCCTCGACTTCCTTGGGGATCGCAGCGGTCAGGATCTCGTTGCCCGCCCGCGTGACCAGGAGATCGTCCTCGATGCGAACCCCGATGCCGCGCCAGCGCGGCGCGACGCTTTCCTCGTCGGGCGCCACGTACAGACCCGGCTCGACGGTGATCACCATGCCCGGCTCGAGGTTGCGCACGCGGCCGTCGACGCTCGTGCGGCCGCAGTCGTGCACGTCCAGCCCGAGCCAGTGGCTGGTGCGGTGCATGTAGAAGCGCCGGTAGAGGCCTTCCTGGAGCACTTTCTCGCGCGGCCCGCTGAGCCACCCGAGCTCGAGCATTCCGTCTACGAGTACTCCGAGAGCGGCCTGGTGCGGATCGTCGAAGCAGGCGCCCGGCTGCACGCGCTCGATCGCGGCCTTCTGCGCCGCGAGCACGATCTCGTACACCGCGCGCTGCTCTCTCGTGAAGTGGCCGTCGACGGGAAAGGTGCGCGTCACATCCGATGCGTAGTAGTCCCACTCCGCTCCGGCGTCGATCAGGATGAGCTCGCCGCTCACGAGTGCGCGCTCGTTCTCGATGTAGTGCAGGACGCAAGCATTTGCCCCGCCCGCGACGATGCTCGCGTAGGCCGGTCCCGTGCTGCCACGGCGCCGGAAGGTGCTCTCGATGAGCGCCTCGATCTCTCGCTCGTGGCCGCCGGGCGCGGCGTTCCCCATGGCCAGATGATGCGCTTCGGAGCTCACCGCCGCGGCCCGGCGCATGCATGTGAGCTCGCGCTCGTCCTTGCGCAGCCGCAGCTCGTGGAGCAGGTCCAGCGGATCGACGAGCGCCGTGGGTGCAGCGATCGTGCCGCGCGCCCGAGCTCGCAGCTCGCGCAGGAGCTCCATCATGCGCCGATCGTTCTCGATCTCGCCGCCCGCGCGCCAGACGATGCGCTCCCACCCCGCGAGCAGACGCGGTAGATCCTTCCAGAGATCGTCGATCGGTCGGGCCTCGTCGACGCCGAGCTCCGCGGCAGCGGCCTCGACTCCCAGGCGCCGGCCGTCCCAGATCTCGCGTTCCTTGTCACGCTTGCGCAGGAAGAGCACCGTCCGTCCGGCCTCGCCCGCGCTCCGGCCCGGCAAGAGCACCAGCGTCGCCTCGGGCTCGGCGAATCCCGTCAGGTACCAGAAGTCGCTATCCGGCCGAAAGCGATAGTGGCAGTCGTTGTTGCGGATCTTGCTGCTTGCCGTGGGGATCACGGCCGCGGCACCTTCGCGGCCGAGGAGCTCGAGGAAGCGCTGGCGGTGTTCGGCGAACATGGATTCTCGACGGAAGAGGGTTCAGGCTACCGAGAGCCCGGGGTGGCTCCAAGCGCAGCGGGGTCGCCGAGGAGGTGGATCTCGATCGCGCCGGCGAGCCGCGCGAGCCAGTCCGAGCGTCGCTCGCCTGGTACGTGCAGCACCGTGCCGGTCCAGTTCGCGGCCGTTTCGGGTGCAGCCGCCGCCACGCGCACCTCGACGCCGAGCAAGCCGCCCACCAGGCGCGCGAACTCGTCGAGCAAGGGATCGGAGCGCGCTCCTTTCCCGAGGACCAGCCACAGACCACCTTCGCGCATCTGAGCCGGCAGCGGACCGGGACGAACCCCGGGAAGATCGACCTGCCGCTCCTCGAAGCGGCCCCAGAGGACGACCGGCTCACCGCCGGGGACGAGGTTCACCTCGAGCGGTTCCCCGTGCGTCTCCTGGCGCAGCCAGTCGACGTACTCGACCGAGATCTCGAAATCGGTTGGGGCCGGCAGGCGCACGAACAACCGAACGGGCGGACCGGAAAGATGCTGGATGTCGATCTCGACGCCGCTCGGATCCAGCGCCAGGACGAGCCCGACCTTCGCTCCGCCGATCTCGATTCCGCTCGCCGTGGCTTTCGTCCACAGGATCGCGCCCGTTTCCGAATTCACCGTCGGCGGTGGGAGGCAGGGCGAGAGCAGCACGTCAGCCGGCAGCGGGGCCGGCAGACCTCCGGCGCGTGCAGGCGCTGCGACTCCAGGTAGCAAGGCGGGCATGGCGGCCGCTTCCCACTGCGCCGCAGCGCCGATCCGGCTGAAGTGTCCCCAGGCCGCGTCGCTCCGGCCTTGACGCGCCGCGAGCACCGCGAGCGCCGCGCGGCGGGAGGGATCCGGAGCGGAGGCGCCGGCTTCGTCCGCCATCAGTTTCGCCCAGAGCTGCCAGCCGGTCGCTCTCGACCAGGGTTCGGCGGTGTGCAGCACGCTCCACTCACTCGGAAAGGTCGCGGGCGCGGTGACGCTGGTGACGGCGGCCCAGTTCGCGCGCGCGGCGCTCTCGGGCAGCTCGATCCCCGGAATCGAAAGATCCGCGGCGGGTTCCTGCCCGAGATCCTGGCCAGGACCGAGGCTCGGGAGCGTGAGCAGGAGCGCGAACGTGGGAAGCATGCGTAGAGGAGCCTCGACCGCTCCCCCCGGCATGTCAAGTCACGAGGCCAGCTTGTGCCGTCCGGGGGGATGGGGTAGATCTCTTTCCCCCGTCGAGGAGTGCCGATCGTGCCCCCAACCTCCATCCACAAGGACCTCATCGAGTTCGTCGCCTGCCCGGCAACCCACCAGGCAGTGCGGGAGGCGGATCGAGCGACCCTCGATCACATCAACCAGCGGATCGCCAGCGGGGAGTGCACGAACAAGGGTGGCAAGAAGGTGGAGGAGCCCCTGGCCGAGGCCCTCGTCACGGCTGATGGCAAGCTGCTCTATCCCATCCGCGAAGGGATCCTGGTGATGATGATCGACGAGAGCATCGCTCTCTGAGCCGGGTCTCGATCGGGCATGCGCTGGCTCCATCCCGATCACGCCGACCGCCCGCTGCGGCTCGCGTACTGTCTGAACCTGCACGCGGCCCGGGATCTCGCAGGACTCTACGAGGGGCTCGAGCGCATCACGCTGCCGCTGCGCGAGGCGCTCGCACCCGAGTCGTCCTTCGGCGTGGGGATGTGGTTCCCAGCGAGCGTGGCGCGCGCGCTCGCCCTGCCCGAGGGCCGCGCCGAACTCGACAGCCTTGCCGAGTTCATCCGCGTCCACGGCCTCGATCCGTTCACGTTCAACGCGTTTCCCTACGAGGACTTCCAGCGCGATGGTCTGAAAGCGGACGTGTACCGTCCCACCTGGCTGGAGGACGAGCGCGTGCGCTACACCCTCGACGTCGCGACCATCGCGGCGCGCTTGAATGCGCCGGCTGCGGAGGGCGAGCTCTCTCACGTCTCGATCAGCACGCATCCGGGCAGCTACGGTGACTGGATCCGGAGCGCCGAGGATCTGGCCCACTGTGCGCGCAACTTCGGGCGCGCGATCGCCGGCCTCGCTGCGATCGAAGCGCGCGGCGGTCCGCGCATCGTGCTCTCGCTCGAGGCCGAGCCGCTGGCGAGTGCGGGCAATTCGCGCGAGCTCGCGGGCTTCCTCGCATTCGCGCGAGCGGAGGTGGCGCGCGAGCTCGCCGGCGGAAGCGGCGGTGATTCCGCATCCGGTCATGCGCTTGCCGCCCGCCACCTCGGCACCTGTCTCGATGCATGCCATTCGGCCGTCGAGTTCGAGCCGGCCGAGGACGCGCTCACTTTCGCCTCCCAGGGCGGCCCTCTGGGCAAGCTGCAGTTCTCGAGCGCGCTCTCCCTGGAGCAGCCGCGGTCCGACCCGGTCGCTCGCAAGGAGTTGATCGCCCTCGCCGAGCCGCGCTTCCTCCACCAGGTCGTGGGCCGAGCCGGCCTGCGTCTGCTGCACGCCGAAGATCTCCCCGCCCTCGACCGCGAGCTCACCGGTAGCAGCGCACTTTGGCTCGAATGCGACGAATGGCGCTGCCACTTCCACGTGCCCGTCGACCTCGCACGCATGTCGCACCTCGGCACGACTCGCCCCCATGCCGACCGCCTCTTGCGCCTGCTCCTCGCGCAACCCGAGACCTGGTCGACACACGAGCTGCACGTCGAGATCGAGACTTACACCTGGGACGTCCTCCCCCGACCAGCCCGCGGGACCGGCGAGATCGTCGACGGCCTGCGCCGCGAGTATCAGCATGTCACGCACCTCCTCCTCCAGAGCGGCTGGCAGCCCGCCTGAGCCCCGGAAACCCCCCGTCCCGCGTTGACACCACCGCAGACGACGCTTACCTTTCCCCACCTCCAACGCGGGGCCCTCCCCGCCGTCGGCCTCTCGTGGCCCCTTCGTCTAGCCAGGCCTAGGACACCAGGTTTTCATCCTGGCGACAGGGGTTCAAATCCCCTAGGGGTCACCATTCCTGCCCCCGCAGGTCTCCAGAGAGAAACCACACACCGACGAGCACGGAGTCCCTCCGAGTTTGGAGTACCGCCTTCAGGCGGTCCGGTTCGTCGTCCCGCCTTCAGGCGGGACTGCCTCGTTCGCCCCTTTCAGCGCTCTGGTGTCGCGCGCTGTGGGTGCCGCCGATCGCCGCTCACCCGCTCGGCTTCGGCGGCCGGATCTGCACCGAGATGAGCCCGAGCCGTTTCCATCCGTTCGCGAGCATCCACGTCCGGGCCGGTTCCACGGGTGCCGAACCAGCCTGACCTCGGGCCTGCGCGCTCGTTCCCTTGCGCCACCCGTCGAACCACTCGGCCGACGAGCAGGGGTCCATCCCGTCGGAGTGCGTGATGCCGTGATGGCGAGCGTTCTTCAGCACGTAGACGAGCGCGTTTCGCACCTCGCGCAAGCTCTTCAGGATCCGATCGTGATAGCGATCCGCGAAGACCATCCCAGCCCGCCGCAAGCGAGCATTGATGCTCTTCGCGATCCTGACCCCGAGCCCCTGCATGCCGCGCGAGAGCGCATCCCGCCCGCTCGCCTCGACGATCAGGTGCACATGGTTCGACTGCACGCTGAAGTGGTTCACTCGAAACCCGAAGCGATTCCGGCCCGCCCGCAGGGCGTTCCGGACAGCGGCGAAGAGCGCCGGATTGCGCAAGCTCGGAATGCCCTCGCGCACGCGCAGCGTCACGTGGACAGGAAAGCGCGGCGCGAGCCTCGCACGAGACCGATGCGAAACTCCTGCGCGAGCGCCCCTCGGTCTGCGGCCGGCTCCTGCTCTCGCGCCGCCCCAGAACCGGAATTCGAGTGCGAGCTGGCGAGGCCGACGGCGGCGAGAAGAAGAGGTGCTCATGGCCTTGGAGAACTTGATTGAGCATAGATTGGAACCCGGTCCGGATCAAGCCTCGAGCAGCACAATCCGCCTCGGTTCCGCCCTCTCTACTCGTCGACGCAGTAGTCGCCGACCGCGGGTTCCCAGTGGATCCGCAGCGCGAACAGGCGCTCCTGCGTCCTCGCCCAGCGTCGATCCTGACCAGCCCATTCCCAGGGCAGGATCGCGCGAGTCTCGTCGGAGAGCGCGGAGCTCGTCAGCCGCAGCACCTGTGCCCGAAGCTTCCCGATGCTGTCCTCCACGGCGTCCCCGAAACCTCCATCCTTTGCGAAGCGTTCGAGGTATCCCCGGACCAACGGCTCGGCGAGGAAGCGGTCGAGGCTGGCGAGGGGATCGTCTGGAGGTCGCAGGAGAGAACTGCGGAGTTCGGCGTTCCGATCGCACCACCACAGGAACCCTGCCACATCGGTGTTCGGCCAATATTGGGGCGCTGGCGGATCGCCGAAATGGGTCCAGTTGATCTGCCGCCGGATCGGCATGAGGAGCGGCATCCCCTCGTGCACGATCAGAGGGAAGGCCGGCCAGTTCGATGCTTCTTCTGAGGTGAGATCGGGCCAGACCTGAACGTCCGGGGTGCTCGGAAACGCATGGCCCGACTCGCGAGCGACGAAGAGTGCCGCCGCGATGAGCGGAATCGTCTGCTCGTCGGCGAAGTCGAGGCTGTCCATGGCCTGCTCTCCGCGTGATCGCGATGGCCACGAACGATGGCCGACCATGGAAGCCCACCGGCGTAGCACGGCGAGGGCCCGCTCCTTTCCGAGGGGGAGCAAGGCATTCACGCACCGGATCAGTGCAAGGGGATCGTGCGCATCGACCTCCGGACTCGCTACGCGGTTCAGGATCCTCTGTGTTTCTTCGAGAGTGGGCGGTCCCGGAATCGCGAGCGTTGGCCGATTCGAGGGAATCACGGGATCCCCGAGGCACCAGACGACCTCGTTCCCCAAGTGCTTGGCAAGCAGGAGCGCCACGGGAAATCCGCCGCTCTCCGGAGCTCGTTGGATGTCAGTCACGCGGACCGCGAACTGAAAAGCCCCGTTCGGGCAGGCGAGTCCCTGCAGCCATATGGCACCGCGACGCTGATCGGCGTGCATCCAGTCCAGCGCATCTCCCGGCTCGCGCGCCAGAAGCATCGCAATACCCTGGAACCAGCTTGCAAACGGCTCGTCCGCCCCCGCATTGGCGCGCTCGATCCGCCCGCGCAAGACGATCTGGTCGTTCCAGTGTCTGAATCGGCCGGCTTGCACCTCGGGCTGCTCCCAGGTGACGGCGAGCACTAGGGGATCGAGCTCGTTCGGGCAACGCACGAGCGCGGCATCCCGCACGTACGTCCGGCGAATGCAGTCCTCGGCCGCTTCCTCGTGATTCACGAATGGCTCCCCGCAATCCGTGCGGATGTGAGGCTCCTGCACGACAGCGGCAAGCGAGCCGAGAAAGACGACGAACGGGACCATTGTGGAATCCGGAGCCGGCAGCTGCTGCCGCGCGAGCAAGCTATGCTCGCGATCAAGCCTCCAGCAACGCATTTCGGTCAGGTCCGCGCTCTCTACTCCTCGACGCCGTAGTCGCCGACGGACGCGAGTCCTACTAGCGAGGTGCCCCGGAGTCCTCGGCCCGGTGGTCGAGGCAGGCGAGCTCTCCCTCGCCGCTGCGCACGTAGATCCGACCGCCGCACAGGACGGGTGAGGCCCAGAAGGTCGTTCCGGTGAGGACGGTTTGCTTCGTGAGCTCGCGGTATTTCTCGGGCTCGGCGGCTACGACGACGAGTTCGCCGTTGCCGGAGAGGACGATCAGGCGGTGGTCGGCGGCGGTCAGGGCTCCCATGCCGAGGCCGCGGGTGCGCCAGCATTCCTTGCCCTCGAGATCGAGGCATTTGAGCATGGTCTCGTCGAAGCCGTAGAGGCAGCCGTCGACGAGTACGCAGCCCGAGAGTTGCGTGCGCATGGCCTTGGTCTCCCACCTTGCGACGGGCTGGCCGTCCGAGAAGTCGATCAGGGCGGCGCCGTGGCCGTAGCCGGCTGAGATGAATAGGCGCTCTGCGTCCACCACCACTGGGGTGGAGGCGCTCACGCTGGTTTCTCCTTTGCGCCAGGGGAAGAAATGGCGGATCGCTCCGTCGAGCTGGATCGTGTAGAGGCCCAGGCGCGTGAAGCTCGCGATCGTCTCTTCGCCGGCGAGTGTGCAGAAGGCGGGCGTCGAGTAGTACGCGCACACGTCGTCGGTTTGCCACAGGGTTTCACCGCTCTCACGATCCAGAGCCAGGACCCGGGCGGCGTTCACGATGACGCGGTCGCCTAGCACGAGCGGCGAACCGCCGAAGCCGTAGTCCGTGGGCTTGCAGTCGGCTTCCGTGCCGAGATCGCGCGTCCACAGGACCTTGCCCGTGACGGCATCGAGAGCGCGCGCGACGCCGCGGCGCTCGGTACAGTAGACGCGCCCACCCGCGACGGCGGGCGTCGTGTGCGTGCCGCCGCCGTGTCCGTCTGCGTCGAGCTCGGCGGGGTACTCGAAGCTCCACAGCTCCTCGCCGCTCGAGGCATCCAGGCACCAGATCACGTCCACTTTGCGTTCCTCGTCGAAACCGAGGGTGTACAGCCGCTCGTCCTCGACGGCGAAGCTCGAGTGGCCGCGGCCCACGAGGCGCATCCACAGGGGCTCGGTCTTGCCCTGCGAGCTCCAGCCGCGCTCGGCGGAGACGTTCGTGCCATCCGGGCCGCGCCAGCAGGGCCAGCTCGGCTTCGGCGCCGCTTCCTGCAGGAGTGCGAATGCGAGCGAGGCGAGCATGGCCACTACTTTTGCTCCCCGATCCAGGCGTACCCGAGCGTCTCGGCGGTGCGACGGGCGCACTCCTCGTCCACGAGCTCGGAGAGGATCGCGAGCACTCCATCGACCGACGCGAAGTCGTCCCGGGCCAGGAAGAACTTGCCCTCGTGAACGAGGCGCAACTCGGGGTCGAAGACGAGATCGGGCGCGAGCTCTTTCCCGCGTTGCGCCAGGAAACGCGTCGCGGGCGCATGCACACCCTCGAGGAAGCCGGCGCCACTCAGCACGACGCTCCCCATGCCGATCGCGAGGACGTAGCGCGCCCGATCGACGGACTTCTGGACCCACTCGAGCACCAGTGGGTCCTCGTGGGCCCCATACCCGTCGGGGATGACCAGCACGTCGAGCGGCGGAGCGTCGGCGAAGGCAAACTGCGGCTTCATGTCCAGCGTGTCGCGCGAGCGGAGGAGATCCGCCGTGTCCGCGACCGTGAATGCGCGCAGGGCGTTGGAGTCCGCGAGCACGCCGAGAGGCAGCGTGGACGACACGAGGCCCACTCCTGGATAGAGCAGCACGCCCGCCTGCGGCACGCTCGCGAGTGGCACCAGCTCCATTCCACACCCGCCACAGGTTCCGGGCTTCGGAGCAGTCTTGAAGTGACACTCACCCCCGCAGGGCGGACAGACGAAGGCCTCGGCGGCGGTCTCCTCCTGCGGCTGCGCGGCCCAGCCGAGCGACAGGAGGACGAGAGCGGTGACCCAGGCGACGCGGGCGGCAGAGGGGCGGTTCATGTTGGAAGTGTGTGAGTGCATGAACGGGAGTACGGAAGCCGGAGTGCTACCGGAGCTGACGCACGCGTCAACCGGCGTTTTCCAGGGCCTTACGAGATCGAGTCTCTCGTTCCGGAGAGCGCTGCTCGGCTCTCGGTCCGGCGCGGGCGCTCGCTCTCGCGCGCTCCCACTCCGTGCTCACGCCAGCAGATCCGTGACGACCTCGCCGAAGACGTCAGTGAGACGGAAGTAACGGCCCTGGAACAGGTGGACCAGGCGCTGGTGGTCGATGCCGAGCAAGTGCAGCATCGTCGCGTGCAGGTCGTGGACGTGCACGCCGCCCTCGAGGATGTTGTAGCCGTACTCGTCGGTCGTCCCGTGCACGTGGCCGGGCTTGACACCGCCGCCGGCGAGCCAGATCGAGAAGCAGCGCGGGTGGTGATCGCGGCCGTAGTCCTTTGCGGTCATCCGGCCCTGGCAGTAGGCGGTGCGGCCGAACTCGCCGCCCCAGACGACGAGCGTGTCATCGAGGAGACCGAGCCGCGCGAGATCCTGGACCAGCGCGGCCGAGGCCTGATCGGTCTGCTGGCACTGCGTGCGAATGCCGGCAGGCAGACTGCCGTGCTGATCCCAACCCTGGTGGAAGAGCTGGACGAAGCGCACGCCGCGTTCGAGCAAGCGCCGCGCGAGCAGGCAGTTCGCGGCATAGGTGCCAGGCGTCCGCGAGGCGGGACCGTAGAGCTCGTAGACCTCGTCGCTCTCGGCCGAGAGGTCGGTGACCTCGGGGACGCTCGACTGCATGCGAAAAGCCATCTCCGCCTGCGCGACGCGCGCGTCGATCTCCGGGTCGTGCGTCGCGGCGCGCTGGTCGGCGTCGAGCGCGCGCAGAGCGTCGAGCATGCTGCCGCGAGCTCGTGGGCTCACCCCCTCGGGATTCGTGAGGTAGAGCACGGGTTCGGCGCCGGCGCGGAACTGCACGCCCTGGTGCTCGCTCGGCAGGAAGCCGTTGCCCCACAGGCGCGAGTACAGCGGCTGATCGCGCGGCGCGTCCTTCGAGACGAGCACGATGAACGCCGGCAGATCCTCGTTGATGCTGCCCAGTCCATACGAGAGCCAGGAACCCATCGAGGGTCGGCCCGGCAAGGGGTAGCCGGTGCAGAAGAAGGTGATCGCGGGATCGTGATTGATCGCCTCGGTGTGCATCGTCGTCACGACGCACAGCCGGTCGGCGACCCTGGCGGTGTGGGGCAAGAGATCGCTGATCCACAGGCCGCTCTGGCCGTGACGGCGAAAGTCCGTGAACGAGCCGGCGAGCGGGAGGATCGCCTGATTCGCGCTCATGCCGGTCAGGCGCTGGCCCGCGCGCACCGCATCGGGCAGCGGCTGGCCGTGGTCGGCGCGCAGGCGCGGCTTGGGATCGAAGGTCTCCATCTGCGAGGGCCCGCCGGCCTGGAACAGGTACACCACGCGCTTGGCGCGCGGGGAAAAGTGCGGAGCGGGGAGCACTCCGAGCTTTCCGCCGGCACTCGCAGCGGCCAGCGCGCTTCCGCGCGCGAGCACCGAACCCGCCGCGATGCTCCAGAGCGAGAGCGCCCCCGAGGCGAGCACCGCTCTGCGCGTCGGTTCCGGGGGCGCTTCATCGGGCTGCATCGTCGTTCCTCGTCTCAGCGGTTGGTGACCACGGCGTCGGTCGCGAGGAGCGTCGAGCACACGAGCGTCAAGGCGGCGAGCCCGGGATCGGAGGTCTCCGACCCGAGCACGGCCCGGCCGGCGCCGTCGTCGACTTCGTAGAGCGCGCGCTCCTCGTCGTAGAGCGCCTGCAGCGCCGCTCGCTCGTTCGCGCGCGGCTCGCGCGCGGCAAGCAGGCGGAACGCGCGCTCGATGCGCGCCTCCGGTGCGCTCGCCGCCTCGCGGACCGCGCGCGCCGCGAGCGAACGCGCACACTCGAAGAACACCTGGTCGTTCCAGAACACCAGGTTCTGCAGCGGCGTGTTCGTCGGCTGACGCCGGGCCAGGCATTGCTCACGGCTGCCGGCATCCAGTACCAGCATGTTCGGCGGCGGCGCGGTGCGCTTGCGGTACGTGTAAAGGCTGCGGCGGTGCGCGGCCGCTCCCTCGTCGGGCACATAGCCGCCGTTGCCTTGCGCATTCACGCCCGAGTCCTCCCACAGTCCGGGCGGCTGCCAGGGCTTCACGCTCGGCCCGCCGATCGCTTCGGCCAGCAGGCCCGAGGCTGCGAGAGCCTGGTCGCGCAGCATCTCGGCCGACAACCGATAGGCAGGGCCGCGCGAGTAGAGGCGGTTCTCGGGGTCCTGCTCGATCTTCGCGGGACTCGTGGCGGAATCCTGTCGGAAGGTCGCCGACAGCACGATCCGCCGCAGCATCGCTCGGATGTCCCAGGCTCCCGCGACGAAGTCGACGGCGAGCGCGTCGAGGAGCTCGGGATGCGAGGGGGATTCGCCCTGCAAGCCGAAGTTCTCCTGCGTCGCGACGATCCCGCGCCCGAAGCAGATCGACCACAGACGGTTCACTTCCACGCGCGCGACGAGCGGGTTGCGCGCGTCGGTCATCCACGCTGCGAGACCGAGCCGGTTCTTCGGCCAGGTCGGATCGAAGGGCAGCACCGCCTCGATCGCTCGATCGGGTTCGACGGGCCGCTCGAGATCGGGCTGGTCGTAAGCTCCACGGCGCAAGACGTAGCTCGCGCGAGGCCACGCCGTCTCCTGCATGACCATGATCTCGGGAATGGACTCGAGGAGCACCTGGTACGCCGCCCGCGCATCGCGCAAGGCGAGGTCCGCCGCTCGGCAGTCCTCGTCGACGACGCGCGCGACGTAGTCCTCGATGCCTGGCACGTCCTCTCCGCGAGCGGCGCGCGCACAGGCTTCGGCGAGCTCGCCCGGCCGAGCGAGCTCGGCCACCTCGGGCGCGCTGAGCGCGCGGTCGAAGATGCGGAGCTCGTCGACCGCGCCGCCCGCGAACCCGAGGTCGCGGCTGCGGAAACCGATCTGGAGGCTTTGCACGCCCGCCGGCCCGTCGAGATGGTCGCGCACGATCTCGATCGGCGCGCGCTCGCCGTCGAGGTAGATGGCGAGCCCGGCGGCGCGTGAGGAACCGTCGTACGTGACGGCGACCTCGACCCAGCGCGCGAGGGGAAGGGTTGCGTGGTGCGGATCGCGATCGCCGATCCCGGCCAGAAGTGGATGATCTGCCAGGCGAGGCGTCCCTCCTCCAGCATCACCTGGTAGCCCTGCTGGTCGGACTCGAGCGTGAAGTTGCTCGTGTGGAGGACGGTCGCGCGCGCCTTCGTGTCGGGGCAGCGCATCCAGAACACGAGGCTGTAGGGATCGCAACGGCGGAAGCTCGGAACTCCCTCGATGGAGGGTCCGCTGTCGCCGTCGAGGGCGGTCGCCCGGCCGCTCGGACCCTCGATTTCGCCGTCGAGCGGATCGTGCTTCACCGGCGGCGGCATCGCGAGTGCCGGCGAGGAGCGCGACCCGGTCTGGAAGGCACGCACTGCCACCGCACGCCGTCCGCTCAGGACCTCCTCGGCCACCGCGATCTCACGCTCGCGCCGGGCGAGCTCCTTCTCCTGCTCGGGAGTCGGCAGGCGCAGCGTCGGTGGCGGCGTCGCGCGGGTCGTGTACGCGTAGGTGCCGGCCTCGTCGATCGCGCCGAAGAAGGCGCCGAGGGAGTAGTACTCCTGCTGCGGGATCGGATCGTACTTGTGATCGTGGCAGCGCGCGCACTCGACCGTGAGGCCGAGGAATGCCGTGCTCGCCGTCACCACCCGATCGGAGACATACTCTTGGCGGAACTCCGCGTCGATCGAGCCGCCTTCGTTGGTCATGCGGTGCAGGCGGTTGAAGGCCGTGGCGAGGCGCGTCTCGCGCGTTGCTCCGGGCAAGAGATCGCCCGCGATCTGATCGCGCACGAAGTCGTCGTAGGGCAGGTTGGCTTCGAAGGCGCGGATCAGCCAGTCGCGCCACGGCCACAGATGGCTCTCCCAGTCGGCCTGGTATCCGAAAGTGTCGGCGAAGCGCGCGACGTCGAGCCAGTCGGCGGCCATGCGCTCGGCGTGGCGCGGAGAAGCGAGCAAGCGATCGACGCTGCGCTCGTAGGCGTCGCCCGCGGGGTCGGCGAGGAAGGCAGCCGTCTCCTCCGGAGTCGGCGGCAAGCCCGTCAACGCGAGCGACACCCGCCGCAGGAGCATCGCGCGATCGGCCTCGGGCGCGGGCGCGAGTCCGGCCGCATCCAGTCGCGCGAGCACGAAGCTGTCGATCTCGTCACGACACCATGCGGACGCGCTCACCGTGGGCGGGGGAGCGCTGACTGGCGGGACGAACGCCCAGTGCACGCGGTACTCCCCGCCCTCGTCGATCCAGCGTGCCAGCGTCACGCGCTGCTCGGGCGAAAGCGGCCGGCCGAGCTCGGGGGGCGGCATCACCTCGTTCGGATCCTCGGAGGAGATGCGCGCGTACAGCTCGCTCTCCTCGCGCTCGCCCGGCACGATCGCGCGCGCGCCGCTCTTCAGGACCGCACGCGAGCCGTCCTGGACGTCCAGCCGCAAGCCGCGCTTGCGCGCATCCGCGTCCGGGCCGTGGCAGCGGAAACAACGGTCGGCGAGGATCGGCCGCACCTCGCGACCGAAGTCGATCGGCCGGGTCGCGTCCTGCGCAGCAGAGCTCGGGCAGGGGCAGGCAATTGCCGCCACATAGAGCACGTAGAGCTGGAGCAAGGTGCGCTGGAGCATGCGAAGGGCCGAAACGGGCCGCAACGCAGTGTACTCGCCTTGCTCTGGCGCTCCCGAGATTCCAGCTCGCTCGGCCGCCCTCGGGCGAGGCTGCTGCGGATCAGCGCACCGGGAGCTGCCCGTCGCGCCGCCCGTCCTCCATGTCGACCTCGTCGAGCTTGGCCTGGAACTCACCGGTGCTGCACACACCCTTCTCGACCAGCATGCGTTGCACCGTCTTCGTCGCGAGTGCGAGCTCGCCGAGCGCCCGCTCCAGGCGCGCCGGGTCGACCGTGCCGCGCTCGCCGCGGACCGCGGCCACCTCGGCGCGCGCACGCGCCGTGTCGTCGCGCAGATTCTCGATCTGGCTGTGCTGATAGATGTCGAAGATCCAGTTCAGGAGACCCATGGTGATTCCGCAGAGGTGAGGGTTGCGCGGCTCGCGCCGCCGGTACGACAGGATACGTCGTCCGTGGCCGGCGCATTCGCGCCACGATCGAGATCTACGAGGTCCAGCTCGAGGCCGACGAGCTCGAGCGCCCGCAGGAGCGCCCGACCGATCGGCATGCGCTCCGCGCCGAGCGCGGGATCCAGCGCGGCGAGCTGGATCGTCGCGGTCGCGAACAGCGGAAGCGGAAGCCCGGCCTCCACGAGCGCTCGCGCGCGCTCGGCCAGCTCGGGAGTCGCGTGCTCGTGTTCGGGGCACACGACCAGCTCGGGCCGGCGGTGTCGGTCCAGCCGGCCAGCGAAGCCGTACAGTCGGCACACGGGAGGTCGCAGCGCGTACATTCCGCAGCGGCCGCGCTCGCTCTCCCCGGGCGCGGGCTCGTAGACCGGGCAGAGCTTGCCTTCCCCTGGCGCGCGCAGGCGCGCGATCCACGCCCCGGCCTCGCCACGACGGTGAAGCTCCTGCGCCATCGGCAGCATTTCCAGGACGCTCGTTTCGACCGCCGGATTGAGGCAGCACAACCCACAACCGCTCGCGCACGAGAGCCCCGTCGATCGCTGGAGCGCGGCGGTCTGGGCATCGAGCGCCTCGAAGGCGGCACGCGCCTCGGCGGCGAGAAGGGAATGCATCGGGCTCCGGAAGAGGCGCAGGATCCTAGCGGGGTCGGCGCGGACCCGCTACCGCGGTGCCCGCGCGCGGATGCGCGCGCTCGTAGATGGCTCGCAGGCGCTCGATCGAGACGTGCGTGTAGATCTGCGTCGTCACGAGGTGAGCGTGTCCGAGCAGCTCTTGCACCGCGCGCAGATCGGCGCCGCGATCGAGTAGGTGAGTCGCGAAACTGTGGCGCAGCGTGTGGGGAGTCGCGCGCCGGTGGATGCCCGCGGCGAGCACGTGGCGATCGAGAACTCGCTCGAGGCTCCGCGTCGTCAGCCGGCCGCCCCGCGCATTCAAGAAGACGGCTTCGCGGGCCCTCGTGTCCGGCCGCGGGCGCGCGGGATCGTCGAGATACTCGCGCAGCGCGAGCACGGCGTGGCTGCCGACCGCGGCGAGCCGCTCCTTGCCGCCCTTGCCGAGCACGCGCGCGACGCCCCGCCGCAGATCGAGGTCGCGCCGGTCGAGGCCCACCGTTTCCGAGGCGCGCGTGCCGGCCGAGTAGAGCAGCTCGAGGAGCGCGCGGTCGCGCCGGCCGAGCGGCGTTGCGGCATCCGGCGCGGCGAGCAGCATGTGGATCTCCGCTTCGGAGAGCACGCTCGGCAATCGCCGGCTCACCCGGCGCTGGCGCAGGAGTGCCGCTGGGTTCGACTCCATCTCGCCGCGCCGCAGCAGGAACCGCAACCACGAGCGCACCGCCGAGAGCTTGCGCTGGACGCTGGCGCGGGCGAGCGAACGCTCCTCGAGCGCCGCGAGGAAGGCGCGCAACGTCCGGGGCGAGATCGCGCGCGGATCCTCGATCGCATTTGCTGCGCAGAAAGCGGCGAACTCCGCGAGATCCGCCCGGTAGGCGCGCGCGGTGTGTGGCGAGACGCCGCGCGCTGCCGTCAGCTCGGACAGGAAGGCGTCGACCCGACCCTGCATCGCCGCATCCTGACGGAGGCGGCGATGCGGGAACAGGCTGGCCCTACTTCCCGGTGGTCTTGGGATCGGGGACCGGCACAGGTACCGGTGCCGTCACCGGCGCCACGACGCCGGGCACGGCCTGCTGCGCGGCGGCCGTCGACGCCCTCAGACCCGCGAGCAAGGCTTTGCGCGATTCTGGATTGATCCCGTACGTGAAGCCCTGGGCATCCGATTCTTCCAGCGCCTTCGCTAGCACCTCGGCTGCCTTGGCCTGAGCCTGGGAGTACTTCTCGAGCACCTCGACCCGCTTCTCCAGCGCCTCGACCTTGGCAAGACCGCCATCTTGGTCCGAGACGCTCCAGCCGGCCGTGAGGAGTACGCACAGAACGATCCAGAGATGAGCTCTCTTCATGGAGTACCTATCGAACCCGGAGGGAGGCTTCTTGAAGAGGTTGCGCCTTCCTTTCCCGGAGACACCCCGGGCGGGGGGGCAGGGAGCCGCCTGACCAGGAACAGGGGCAGCGCCAGGAGGCCCGCCCCGAGCAGATAAGGCGCGCGGCTTCCCAGGCTCCAGTAGAGCAGCCCTCCGCCGATGGGGCCGATGGCCCGGGCGAGCGCCCCCGCCGAGCTGAAGACTCCCAGCGCCAGACCCTGGCGATCGACGGGCGTGTAGCGCGAGATCAGCGAGGAGAGACAAGGCATCACGCAGGCCGAGCCGACGGCGAGCAGCGTGAGGCCGGCGTAGAGCATCCCGCCGCCACCGGCCAGGCCGACCAGCACGAAGCCGGGGAGCGTGAGAAAGATCCCCGCGAAAGCGACCGAACGCTCGCCCAGACGCGCGGTGATGCGGCGCACCATCCCGCCCCGCACGAACGCGATGGCGATGCCCACGTAGGAGAGCATGATCGCCTGGTCGCGCTCGCCGTACTGGAAGCGCTCGTGGGTCAGGAAGGTCAGCGTGAACTCCATGGCGCCGAAAGCCGTGAAGTACGCGAACTGGGTCACCACCGTGTCGCGCACGCCGGGCAAGTCGATGGAGCGCAACGCCTTGAATGGATGCAGCGTGCGCTCGCTGGCGCGAACGCCGCGAACTTCGCGCGACAGGGTCTCCGGGAAGCGAGCCGCTGCCCAGGCGAAGTTCACCAGCGCCAGGAGGAAGGAGAACAAGGCCGGACCGCTGAACGGATGCACGCCGTAGCGCGCCAGCTCAGGCCATCTCGCGGTGAGATCGATGCTCGAGGAGAGCGCGCCGATCGCCGGTCCCACCACGAAGCCGAGGCCAATGCCTGCTCCGAGGATTCCCATGCCGCGCACGCGCTGGTTGCCCTCGAAGCTGTCGGCGACCGCGGCGGAAGCCGTCGAGATGTTCCCGGCCATGATCCCGCCGAGCACGCGGGCGAGAACCAGTAGCGGAAAGGTGCCGGCGAAGAACCATAGCACGTAGGAGAGCGTCGTGCCGAGCAGCGTGAACAGGAGCGTCGGACGCCGGCCGATGCGATCGGAGAGCGCTCCCCACATCGGCGCCGCGACGAATTGCAGGAACGAGTACAGCGAGCCGAGGAGGCCGCCGAACAGAACGGTCACGGCGAAGCGTGAGGAAGCGTCCTCTCCTCCGCCGGTCAGGTTGGCCAGGAAAACGAGGAGCTTTCCGATCGCGCTTCCCTCGCCCTCGACCGCGAGGTAGTGCTCGAGCATCCGCGGGAAGAGTGGGAAGATCACGGAGAACCCGACCATGTCGAGGAACACGGTCAGGAACACGAGCCCGAGAACGGAGCGCGAGCGCATGGCAGCGAGCCCGTGTTGTACGCGCCCGCGGCAGTGGAAGGAAAGGAGTAGGATTGCGCTGGATGCCGCTTCGCCCGCGCTTCCGCCCGCGCGTCTTCGCGCTCGAACCCGCGCCGCTCGCGGGGGAACTCCTGGGAGCCCTCGCTGGCTTTCGCGGGTCGGTCGCGCTCGACAGCTCCGGCGGCGTGCCGGCGCGCTTCAGCTTGTTCGCGTTCGAGCCGCTGGAGGAGGACCTCGCGCCGCTGCCGGCCGATCCGCGCGGCCTGCGCGAGGCGCTCGCGCGGATCGAGCGCGTCGCGGGCGATGCGCTCCCGCCTTGTTTCGCGGGGGGCTTCGTCGGTGCCTTCGCTTACGACGTGGGGGTGGCTGGCGAGGAGCAGGCCCTGCCGCGCGACCCGTGGGGCTTTCCCGCGGTGGTCGGCGGCTTCTATACCGACTACGTCGTGATGGAGCACGCCTCCGCTCGCGCATGGCTCGTGCTCGGAGAGGACCCGGGCGACGCAAGAGCGTCCGTGGCCGATCGCCGCGAGCGCTTCCACGCGCAGCTCGCGGCGCCGATCGCGCTCGACCCGCCCGTCCCAACGGGTCCGCTCGTGCGCCACGTGAGCGGCGCGGAGCATCGAGCGCGCATCGAAGTCGCGCGCGATCGCATCGCTCGCGGGGACCTCTACCAGGCCAATCTCGCGCATCGACTCACGCGCCGGATGCGCGCGCATCCGCTCGCTCTCTACCGCGAGCTGCGCCGCCGCCATCCGGCGCCCTACCAGGCGTACCTCTCGTGGAACGACGGCGCGTTGCTCTCCGGCTCCCCCGAGCTCTTGCTCGAGTGCGACGGCCGGCGGCTGTGCACGCGCCCGATCAAGGGAACGATCGCTCGCGAGAGTGCGCCCGAAGCCGATGCGCGTGCACGGGCGAAGCTCTTCGCCTCGGAGAAGGACCTGGCCGAGCTCGCCATGATCGTCGACCTCGAGCGCAACGACCTCGGCCGCGTGGCGCGGACCGGTAGCGTGCGCGTCGCCCAGTTCCCGATCGTGCAGAGCTATGCCACCGTGCACCATCTGGCCGCCGAGGTGCGGGCCGAGCTGGCCGTGGGACGGGATTCGATCGACGCGCTCGCCGCGCTCTTCCCGGGCGGCTCGATCAGCGGCGCCCCCAAGCTCGCCGCCATGGACCTGATCGCCGAGCTGGAGCGCGAAGGTCGCGGCTTCTTCACGGGCTCCGCGGGCTTCGCCGACCTCGAGGGCCGCGCGATTTTCAATATCTTGATCCGGACGCTCGTGTGGAGGCCCCTGCGACCGGCAGGCGAGGGCGAGGTCTCGTTTCACGTCGGTGGCGGGATCACCTGGAGCTCCGACCCGCAGGCGGAGGAGCAGGAGACGCTCGACAAGGGTTCCGCCCTCGCATTGGCCCTGGAAGGTGGCGGGAGCGAGGGCGAAGATCTCCTGGGGCCGCCCCTGCACGAGCAGGCCGCGATCGAGATTGCGGCGCCAGGTTGCGACCGCCGGCCAAGCTTGGACTAATGATGTGGGCCGGACTCCGTACGACTTCTCTCCGACTCCGTACGCATCACGAGGTCACGCCATGATCATCCCGCTGCTTTTCCTCTCGGTTCTCGCCGGCCCCGGCCTTCCGGACGCTCCCTCGCGCTCGCCTCAGGAGCAGGGTGAGGGCGAGGAAAAACCCGACAAGCGCCCCGAGATCGCCGAGCTCCTGACGCGCCTCTCGGAACACGCGGACAAGCGCGGAGTGGAGGACCCGCTCGCCATCGAGGTGATCGACAAGCTGCTCCAGGAGTTTCCCGCGAGCGGCCCCAAGGATCGCGCCGCGATCGTGAAGGGTCTCGACAAGTGCTTCACCGTCAAGCGCCAGGAGAGCGAGGAGGGCGTGCGCGACAATTCGCTCTACATCGCCTCCGCGACGGCCCTCGGGGGAATGGGACCGGAGAGCGTCAAGGTGCTGATCGAGTGGATCGACAACAAGAGCCATCGTCAGGACATGGCTCTGCAGCGCGCCCTGATTCTCGCGCTGGGCAAGACCAAGGATCCGTCGGCGACCAAGGCGCTCATGGATCTCCTTCCGCACAATCAGGCCGCCATGCAAGCCGCGGCGGCCGAGGCGCTGGGCGAGTACGCCGACGCCAAGCAGGAGGCCCGCAAGCAGGCGTTCGAGTCGATACTGAAGACGCTGACCGCGTTGAAAGGCGCGGTGGACAGCGACGTCAACGACATCATCTCGCGCGAGCGCTACGACGCGATCTCGGCCGCGATGATCACGAGCCTGCAGCGCCTCTCGCGCCATGAGGAACGCGATCCTGCCGAGTGGCAGCGGTGGTGGAACAAGAACAAGAAAGAGGACTGGGACAAGCCCGCCGGTGGGCCTCCCTGATCGGATTCGACCGCATGGGGTCCAACGAAGAGCGGAGCGCGCGCGCCGAGGGCTGGACGGTGGGCTTCGCAGGCTTGCTGATCACCCTGTGTGCGCTGGTCCTCTTCGCGCTGTGGGCGCGGCGCCTCGGTGCGCGGACCCTGGGTGAGCGCGCTCGGCCGCCCATCGTGGACGCGCCCGCGAGCATCCCCGGCTGGAGCGCGGTGCTCTCGATGCCGGGCGGCGGACTACTGGACGTGCGCCTGCTGCCGATGCATGCCGAGCCCGAGCGCCAGCGCTTCGAGGCGCAGGCGCTCGAGCGCCGGCTGGGTCTGGGGGTCGGCGAGCCGTGGCGCCTGAATCTCGCGTGGCTTCCGCCCGAGGCGAGCCTCGCGCCGGGAGCGACCGATCCATCCGACTGCCTGGACCTCTCCGCACTCACGGTTGCCGACGCGAGCGGCGTCGCTCAGCACACCCTTCGACGGCCCGATGCAGCTCCGCCGGGAGAGCCCGCCGATCCGGTCCTGGTCTTGCTCACGCCTCCGTGCGCCCGCCTCGGACCCGGCGAGGCCGTGAGCCTGATCCTGTGGGGGCGCGCTCCACTCGCGAGCCCGCGACTCATCGGGGCGGGCGGGCCAGCAAGCTCGATCGAGCTCGTGCAGAGCGGTCTCGTCGCGGCCGAGCTCGCGCGCGCTCTGGTGCTCGTCGCACGTTCGCCCGTGGAGAGCAGCCAGCAGCGCTGACGGTCTCGGTTCACGAGCCGAGGAACCAGGCCACCACCGCCGAGCGCGGCGCGACCACGGGCAGCACTTCGTGCTCGACCCGGTCCGAGAGGAAAAGGACCAGCCGGTCGAGCTCGGGGTCGATGTTGCGCGCGCCGCCGCTCTCATGGACGCAGAGCTCGCCGCCATCGCCGAGCTGCCAGTCGTTCAAGTAATAGAGCAACGAGACGCGCCGCCGGGCGCCGTCGCCTGAGGTGTCCAGGTGCCGCGCGTTCGTGCGGCCTGGTAGGTAGCGCGCGAGCTCGATTTCGCAGGCGTCGTCGAGCGTGAGCGACGCGCGCTGCTCGAGCTCGGCCCGCAAACCGTCGAAGACACGCCAGAGGTCGGCGAGCGGCCCGTCCGTCTCGCGCTCGAGGGAAGTCGTCGAGTCGCCGCGAATCCGAGGATCGACGTCGCCCTCGCCGGCGCCTCCTGCACCGGAAGCGTCCGGGCGCGCGGCGAGCTCGGCTGCGATCGCGCGCGCGCGCGCCTCGCCGAGGAGGCCGTCGAAGACGAGCGCTCGGCCGTCCTCGAGCTCCGCCACGTCGCCCGCGGTCAGGGCGATCGAGGCTTCCGGAGGTCGCTCGAGCGAAGGCAGGCGCGGCACGACTGCGACGATGCGCTCGCCCTCGCGCGTGAGCTCCACGAGCGAGGGCTCGAGCGGCGCGCGCAAGCTCTTGAAGAATGCGCGGTCGTGGCGCTCGAGGAATCGGCCGTACGAGAGACCGGGAGCCTCGCACACGAAGAGCTGCGCGCGGCCTTTCTCGACGCGCGGGCGTCCGAGCAAGCGCGCGAGGCCTTCCAGGCGTGTCGCGTGCAGCGCCGAGCGACGTTCCAGCAGGAGGTACGCGTACGGCAAGCTGCGCAAGTCGATGCCCAGTCGGCGCGCGAAGAGCGACCAGCGGCGCTGGGAGAAGGCTTCCTGGGGAGGCCGCGCGAAGAAATGGCACCAGTGTGATTCGGCGCCCGGGGCCATTGCTCCGCACGCACCCTCGTGCGGACAGGGTGCGACCGCCACGAAGGTCTCGGCCATCTCCTCGCGCAACCCAGTCAGGGCGCGGCTCACGTCCTTGCTGCCGGGCTCGACCAGGATCGCGGTGCGCGCGCGCCCGAGCTCTCCGCGGAGCTCCGCCCAGCCGGCATCATCGAGCTCGCCGAGCACGTGACTGACGAGCAGGAGATCGATGCGGCCGCTCGCTCCCGGAGGTTCCTCGCCGGCCAGGATCGCCTCGTGCTCGCGCTCGATCGCCGCGCGCGCGTACTCGCGCGCGAGGGGGAGCGGTCCCAGACCGTCGCACTCTTGCAGAAACCGGTTCCGTAGGTGCGCAGCACGGCCCGCAGCGCGGTGGCCGTCCCGGTGGCAAAGTCGTGCACGTGCCCGCTCGGCGGAGACCAGCCCCGTGCGACGAGCTCGCCGAGCACCGCATCCCATTTCCAGCCGATGCGCTCTCCGAAGCTCTGGTCGTAGAGCTCGAGGTCCCGCTCGTCGCGCCAGGCCGAGCCCCAGCCGCTGCCCTCCTCCGACGTGGTGACGAGAAAGCGCGAGCGCTGCTCCTCGAGGCGCTCCCAGTCGGCCTCACGCCAGTCCTCGGGCACCGGATCAGGGTCCATGTGGCGCGGATTGTAGGGTCCGAGCGTTCCCATGTGCCGGATCGGGGCAGGAAGCTCGCGTTCGGTCGTCGGAGCCTGGATCGAGCGCTCGGTCGCGAGGCCGGCGCTCCCTAGGATACGCACCACCATGAAGAAGCCGAGCCGATGGAGGGGAGCTCGCCCGATCGCCGTGATGGCTCTCGCCGCCCTGGTCTGGGCCGGCCCGGGGAGCACGAGCCCGGGAAGCGGAGTGCAACAGGGACAGCCGGAGCCCCCGAACCTGCGGCCGAGCATCGAGGAAGAGCGCCAGGGCTGGCAAACGCGGGAGGCCGAGCTGCTCGGCCGCATCGATGCGCTCGAGCGCGAGCTCGGCGAGGTGCAAGCGCGCGCGCAGGAGCACGAGCGCGAATGGATGGCCTGGGTGCGCGTGCTCGAGAGCTTCGAGCTGCCCGCCCTCCCGGATCCTCCGGCCTTCCTCGTATCCGCGCCGACGAGCGGGCCGGAGGCTGTCGCAGTGGAGAGCGAGGCCATTCCGAGCACCATCACGCGCAGCGAGCGAGCGCTCGCGGACTTGCGTGCGCTGCTCACCGCCGAGCAGGTCCTCGAGCTCGACGTTCTCGAGATCGGCAGCGTCCAGGGCGAAGCTGGCAAGGGCTGTCTCGGGCCGGTGGTCGTGCGCCTGCTCGACGATCGTCTCCGGCCCGCGGGCACGCTCGCTGCCGAGCGCTTGCGTCTGGAGTGCAGCCGCACCGGGTGGGGGGTCACGCTGGTCTTCGAAGAAGGCTGCGAAAAGGCGGGCGGTCGCTCCGTCCCCTTCGGGCCGGCGATGATCGAGGGCAGCGACCGGGGCGGCGTGCGGCGCATCCATCTCGCCGGAGTCGATCCCGCGCCCTGGATCGCGGCCTTCCCCGAGCTCCTGGGATCCGAGGACGCCACTCGCCCGGGCGACGATGGCACGTGGGATCTTCTGCGCGTGCGTCAGGAAGTGAACCGCTTGCTCGCCGCCGATGCGCGCACCGGATCGTGGCGGCTGGTGGCGCTCGGCGGCGTGCTCGGCACGAGCCTGCAAGCGGTGCACGTGGTCGAGCTCGACACCGCAGGCGAGATCGTGCGGCGGCTGTTTGCCGATCGCATGCGCATCCGCCGCGAGGCGAGCCACGTGGTGCTCGAGCTCTCCGATGGCGTGCAAGATCGCGGCGGGAAACGTGCTCCCTTCCTCGACGGACGGTACCGCATCTTTCTCACGGGCTCCGACGCTTCCCAGTGGGAGGCGGCGCGGCTCCCGGGCCTGAGTTCGAGCGATCGCCCGGCCGTCGAAGCCGCGGGGATCGAGGGCGGAGCAGAGCAGTGAGCGTGACTTCCCGGGGCCGCGCCGCATCATGAAGCGCGGCGAGACGAGCGCGAGCGGGGCGCCGGGCGAGAGCGCGTTGCCGCGCGTCTGGAGCGTCACCGAGATCTCCCGCGAGCTCGAACGGCGCTTGAAGGGGCTCGGCCGCGTCTCGATCGAGGGCGAGGTCTCCCAGATGAAGCTCGCCGGCTCCGGCCATCTCTACTTCGGCCTGAAGGACCTCGACGCCTACCTGTCGTGTGCGATCTGGAAGAGCCGCGTGCCGACTGCGCTGCGCTTCCGGCTCGAGGAAGGCATGCGCGTCGTCTGCCACGGCGAGCTCGACGTGTACAAGCCGCGCGGCTCGTACAGCTTGATCGTGGAGCGCGTCGAGGCGCGCGGTACGGGCGATCTCCTCGCGCGCTTCGAGGCGCTCAAGCAAGAGCTGAAGACGCGCGGCTGGTTCGATCGCAAGCGCGCGCTGCCGCCCTTTCCCTCGACCATCGGCCTCGTCACCAGCCGCGACGGCGCCGCCCTGCACGATTTCTTGCGCACGCGCTCGCTGCGCTGGCCGGGCTACCCCGTGCGGATCGCGCACTCCAGCGTGCAGGGTGCTTCCGCCGCGCTGGAGATCGCCGACGCGATCCGCCGGCTGGACCAGAGCGGCGTCGACCTGATCGTGCTGATCCGCGGCGGGGGATCGATCGAGGACCTGTGGTGCTTCAACGAGCTCGCCGTGGCCGAGGCCATCTTCGCCACGCGCGCTCCGGTCGTCTCCGGCGTGGGGCACGAGACCGATTTCACGCTCGCCGACTTCGTCGCCGACCGCCGCGCCCACACGCCGACCGATGCCGCGCAGACCGTCATCCCCGATCGCGGCGCGATCCTCGTCGCGCTGGAGCGCGCGCAAGCCTACCTCGCGGCAGCCATCGACGGGGCCCTCGACGCGAGAGGGGAGAAGCTCGCGGCCGTGGGCCGTTCCCCGGTGCTGCGCAGCCCGGAATGGATCTTCGTCCAGCGCGCGCGCGAGCTCGACCGACTGGGCGAGCGGGCGCACTTCCTGCTGCAGGGTCGACTGGAACGCGCGCACGCGCGCCTGGAGAGCGCCGCTGCACGCGCGAGCTCCGCCAGCCCGCGCGAAGCTTTCCTCGCGCGCGTGAAGGCCGCCGCGATGCTCGGCCTGCGCCTGGCCGGAAGCGTCGAGCGCGCGCAGGAGAAGGCGCGCTCTCGACTCGAGCTCGCCTCGGCGCGCCTGGAGGCGATCCAGCCGCTCGCCGTGCTCTCGCGGGGGTACTCGATCACGCGCCGCCGCGGCGATGGCAAGATCCTCACGAGCTCGTCCACCGTCTTGCCCGGCGAAGCCATCGAAACGCTGCTCGCTTCGGGAGCGCTCCATTCGCGCGTCGACCGCGTGCTCCCGCCCGACGAGGAGCGCGGAGGCGGAGCTTGAGCGAGACCGCGGTCTTCGCAGTCGTCGTCAATTGGAACGGCGGCGAGCAGAATCTCGCCTGCCTCGCCTCGCTGCGCGCCGCGGGCCTCCCCGAGGAGCGCATCGTCCTGGTGGACAACGGTTCGCAGGACGGATCGCTGGAGCTCCTCCGCGCGCGCTTTCCGCGCCTGGTCGTGCTCGAGAACGGCGCCAATCTCGGCTTCGGCGAGGGCGCCAACCGTGGCGCGCGCGCCGCGCTCGCGGCCGGAGCTCGCGCGGTGTTCTTCGTCAACAACGACGTGACCCTGCCCGCGGGCGCGCTCGCGCCGCTCTGCGCGCGGCTCTTCGCCGATCCCTCGATCGGAATCGTCGGCCCGCGCGTGCTCTACGCCGACCCGCCCGCGCGCATCTGGTGCGCCGGCGGCATGCTCACGTGGCGCGAGAACCTCTCCACCCTCCTCGGCCACGGCGCCCCCGACGGCCCCGCATGGCGAACGGAGCGCGAGGTCGACTACATCGCGGGCTGCGCGCTCCTCGTGCGAGCCGAGGTCCTCGAGAAGATCGGCCTCTTCGATGCCGAGTACTTCGCCTACATGGAGGACGTCGACCTGTGCTTGCGCGCCAGGCGTGGAGGCTGGCGCGTCCTGCTCGTCGGAGAGCAGCACTGTCTGCACGCCCCTTCGAGCGCCACCGGCGGCGGGTACAACCCACGCCGCAAGTACATGCAAGGCGTCAACTCGATCCGCTTCTTGCGCCACTGGGCCGGGCCGCGAGAGTGGGTGCGCTTCGTGGCGTTCGACGTGTTGACGCTGCCACCGTTGTTTCTCCTCGGCCTCTTCCGCGGCCGTGCGCGACCCGTCGCGGCGAAGGCTCTGGGGATTGCCCATGGTCTGCTCGGCCGGCGGGTCGAAGCCCGCCTCCTACAACCCGGCGGTACCTCCCTCTGGTGATCTCTTTCTAGAGAGAAACCTCCGAGTTCGGAGTACCGCCTTCAGGCGGTCTGGTTCGTCGTCCCGCCTTCAGGCGGGACCGGCTCTGCAAGAGAAGACCGCCTGAAGGCGGTACTCCGAACCAGAGAGGAACGAGCTACTCGAGCGACCCGATCTCCGCCACGATCGAAGCCAGGAGCGCCACCGGCAGCGCCGCGCTGTTCGCGCGCAGCTCATCCTCGAAGCCCTCACTCTCCGTGGCGCAGTCCTCCGCATGCAGCTCGGCCGCCACGCACCGGGGATGGACGAAGATCGGCGTCGAGCGCACCTGCCGTCCAAACGTCACCGAGCGCGCGAGGACGATGCGCGCACTGCCTTCCTCGATCGGTTCCTGGCAGTGCTTGCAGCGCGAGCGCGAGGTGGGAGCGAGCTCCGCGTGCGGGATCGGGCGTTGCTCCTTCTTTTGCTCGGCGGCGCGCTCGACCAGCGCCTTGAGATCGTCGAGGCTCGGCAGCTCGGTCGGCGGAAACTTGGCGGCCTTCCAGGCTTCCTTTGCATACGCGTCCTCGACGCGATCGATTTGCCGTTTCGCGGCGCACGTCAAGTGGAACCAGAGGTATCCCTGCCCGTAGGGACCCTCGATGCGCATCCCGATGCGCAGGTTTCCCATCTGGATCGGCCGGCGGCAGCCTTTGCAGCGCGAGCGGCTCGAGCGAGCGCCCTCGATCACGTACTCGGGGAGCTCGGGCTCGGCGGGAGTCGGTTCTTCCGGAAGGGTCACGCTGGAGCTCCAGGGGGCGTGCGAGTGGCCGCGAGCGGGTAGCCGATCCGCGCGGCGAGGGCGTCCGCGCCGCCCGCGAGCTCCGCGGCGAGAGCGGATCTCAGCTGGTCGCGGCGCTCGAACAATCGATAGCCCTCGCGCGGCCGCAGGTAGCCGCGAGCTTCGGGATGACGCGCGAAGAGCACCTCGGGCGTGATCTCGTCCGCGAGCTTCTCGAAGCGCGCGCGCTTGTCGAGCAGCGCCTTGGTGAGGAACGGCATGACGATCGAGTAGTCCGCGTGCATCGATTCGCAGGTGGAGCGGTAGACGTCCTTGTCGACCTTGCCCCAGGTCACGGCTTCGCCGGGCGGACAGGAGGAGAGCGAGCCGTCCGTCACCGGAGCGGTGGTGATCTGAATGTCGTAGAGGTAGCCGCCGACGTCCTCGAAACCGAGCACCTGCGAGAGCGCCGGCTCGGGCTGCAAGTTGAAGTTCTTCGGCACGCCGCCGCCAAGTATCAGCGTGCCCAGCGCCTTGGTCTCGGAGTGCCGCAGTCCCCACAGGTGGTAGGCGCAGCTCTCGAAGACCTCCTCGTGCAGATCGAGCTCGAAGCGGTAGTCGAGCTTGCCCGCGCGCGCGAGCGCCCAGAGCTTCATCGAGTTCAGGAAGATCGAGCCATCCGCCGGCGCGCCGACGAAGATCGGGATCGCCTTGCGGTGGCACAGCGCGAGCAAGCCTTCGGGCGCGCCGTTGGCCTGCTCCTGCGCTGCGTAGTAGCGCCCCAGTCGCCAGCGCAACTCCGTCCCGGTCATGCGGGCCTGGAATTCCGGCTGCACGAGACAGGCGGTCACGAAGTCGTCCTGGCCCAGCAGCAGATCCTCGTCGAAACCGATGTCGGTGATGCGGATCGTGCGCTCGTCGCGCAGGGCGCCGTCGTCGCCGAAGATCGGCACCTCGTGGAACGGATGCTCGCCGGCGTCGTCGAGCGAGCGATGGCCGTCGTGGTAGCACACGGCGTCGGTCGTCGAGACGAGGCAAAACCACCCCGTGTCGAGCAGCGGGTCGAGCCAGGCAATGTGCTGGCCGGAGGCCGTGACCGGCCCCGACACCGCGACCGTCATCGGGACGCCCTTGCCGATCGCCTCGTCCAGGAGCAGGAAGACGCGCCGGAGGTAGGCCCCGCCGAAGGAGGGCAGGCATTCCTCGAAGACCCGATCGAGGCGTTCGACCTCGTTCACTGGCCGGTGGACGAGGCGGCCGCCGGGCCCGCCTCCTCCGCCGCCGGAGCAGGCGGCACGCTGATCCTGGCGCGTGGGGGACATGCCGAGGAGTGTAGTAGGTCTGCCCCCCCGGCTCCATGCGCGCTTGGAGCGCCGGACCGCTCCTGGAAGAATGCTCCTGCACCGATCCTCAAACGAGCCCCCCGAGCCGCCGCCGATGCCCGAGTTCATCCCCAAGGCCCAAGCCAGCTACGGAGTCCAGGACTACAGCGCGCGCCGCACGATCGACGGCGTCGAGGTGGCGCAGCTACGCCGCTTCAACGACGACGGCGGCTCGATGACCGAGCTCGGGCGCCTGGACGAGGGCGCCCACCAGCACTTTCCGGGCTTCAGCGTGCACCAGGTGAACTTCTCCGTCATGGAGCCGCTCGCCATCAAGGCCTTCCACCTGCACAAGCGCCAGACCGACGTCTGGTTCGTCCCGCCCGCGGACAAGATCCTCCTGGTCCTCGCCGACGTGAGGAAGAGCTCGCCGACCGAGGGACTGGTGCGCCGCATGGTGCTCGGCGACGGGAATAGCTTTCTCGTGCGCATTCCTCCGGGTGTCGCGCACGGGGCGAAGAATCTGCGGCCCGCGGCACCGAGCACGATCGTCTACTTCGTCGATCTGAAGTTCTCGGCCGGCGCCGACTGCGACGAGGGGCGGCTACCGTGGAACCACTTCGGAGCGGAGGTCTGGGACGTCGAGCGCGGTTAGCGGGCCGGCCACCCCGACGCGCCCGCCTCCGTGATCTCGATCATGCGCTCGAGGGCCGCGCGCGCGTGCGTCACGAGCTCGGCGCGCTCCGTCTCGGAGAGCCGCTCGCGGATCCCCGAGAGCTCGTCGACGGTGTCGCCCGCGAGCACGCGGTTGGCATCCGGCGGCGTCCCGCGGCGCAGGAGATCGAGCATGCCAGCCAGGTGCGGTGGGTCGTTGCGGCTCATGGTCGCGCAGCCGCAGCCGGCCGAGCGGAAGCCGGGCTCGGGGATGTCGGCGAGGTGCATCACCTCGACGCCGCGCGGCTTCGCCTCGACGCGCGCGTTGTTCACCAGGTGGCCTTCGGTGCCGATGGCGATCTTCGAGCCGCGGGGAGCGCGCAGCACCTCGTTCCAGAGGTAATTCGTGCTGCCCACGCCGTCGGCGGCTTGTACGACCTCGAGCGGGCACTCGGGATGGACGATGACGCGCCAGCCGCGCGCTTTCCACCAGCCCACCATCTCGGGCTTGAACACCGTGTGCACGCCGCAGGAAGAGCCCCACAGAATCATCTGCGCGGCGTCGAGGGCCGCCGTGCCGCCGCTCAGTGCGCCGCCGTCGAGGCGCCACCCGCCGCCATGGACGCGCGGATCGGGCAGCGTCACGACGCGCGCGAGATCCAGGCCCAGGCGCGCGGCGGTATTGCGGCCGAGGTGCATGTCGGGGACGAAGAAGACCTTCTTGCCTTGCCGCAGCGCCCAGTCCACGACGAGGTGTGCGTTCGAGCTCGTGCACACCGCTCCGCCCGTCCGACCCGCGAGCGCCTTGAGCCGGCCGGACGTGTTCATGTACGCGATCGTCAGCAGATCGTCGCCGTAGCGCTCGACGAGCTGGTCGGCGATGGGGAGCACCATGAAGTCCTTGGCCAGCATCTCCATCGTGCAGCCGGCCTTGGGATTGGTGATCCAGACCTGCTGGTGATCGTGAGCGAGGATCGCGATCGACTCGGCCATGAAGTGCACGGCCGACTCGACGATCACGCGCTTCTCGGGATGGCGGTGCGCCTCGAGGGCCAAGGCGTAGCTGTCCGCGACGTGTCCGCCGTAGCGCTCGACGAGCTTCACGATCTCGCCACCCATGTAAAAGTGCGCGAGGAGGAGCAAGGCATCGCCGAAGTGGGCCAGCGCCGGCTCGACGTACTGGTCGAGCCAGGGCAAGACCGTCTCGGGCGTGCGGTCGGGGAGCGCCAGGTATTCCTCGGCGTAGGGCCGGAAGTCCGGTTGGTACCAGTCGAGCGGGAGCTCGGTCTGGCAGATCGGGATCCCCGGTTCGAGAACGAGGCCGCTGGGGGGGATGCGGCTCGTCTCCTGCGGGGCGATTGGCGAGTGGGCGGACATGGACAGACAAGGATAGCTGGGAGGACGAGGATCGGGACGAAGCGCGTCCCCGCTCGGTGGAAGGTGGAAGTCGACCCTTCGATCCTCGATCCTCTTGGACGTTCCCGAGCTCGTCACAAGGTCTGGAATCGATGTCGATCCCCTCTCGCACTTCGTCCCTCGTGCTCTTCTTCCTCGCCGCCTGCGCGTCCTCGGCAGACCGCGACGGCTCCAAGGAGGAGGCGCTCGACCCTGATTCGAACCGCGGCCGGCCCATGGCGGGCACGACGATGGTCGTGACTTCGAGTGTGCGCGTCCCCGCCGGCGAATACCTGCTGCCGCCGATCGAGCCTGCGCCAGACCGTGAGCCGCAGGGTGTCATGCTCATCGAGGGCCAGCGCGGCATCGTTCTCGACCTGACGGGCGTGAGCGTGCGCGGCACGAGCGACGGGGCCGACCTCGACCAGTGCGAGGGAGTCGGGATCGTCGTGCGTGAGTCGCAGGACGTGACGATCCGCGGCGCGCGCCTCGGCGGCTACAAGGTCTGCATCCAGGTCGACCGGAGCGAGCACGTGGTCGTCGAGGATGTCGTCTTCGACGGCTGGTACGGCCAGCGCCTGCGCTCGACACCCTTCGCGGAGAACGAGCAGGATTGGCTGTATCCCCACGAGAACGACCACGGCGAGTGGAACGCGAAGTACGGCGCCGCGATCAGCTTCACGGATTGCAGCGACGTGACGGTGCGGCAATCGCAGGGCCGCCATGGCCAGAACGGCATCCTCCTGACTCGCACGAACGAGTCGAAGATCTACGACAACGATTTCTCGTTCCTGTCGGGATGGGGGCTGGGGATGTACCGCTCCTCGAAGAACGTGGTCAGTCACAACGTGTTCGACTACTGCGTGCGGGGCTTCAGCCCGGGGGTCTACTGGCGCGGCCAGGATTCGGCCGGAATCCTCATGTTCGAGCGCTGCTGCGACAACGTGTTCGTCCTCAACAGCGCGACGCACGGCGGGGACGGCGTCTTCCTCTTCGCCGGCAGGGATTCCGTGGAGGGCCTCGCTTACCTGCTCGGCGAGCGCGTCGTCAGCGGATCGGACCGCAATCTCTGGTACAAGAACGATCTGCGCTTCGCAGTCGCCAACTCGCTCGAAGCCACCTTCTCGAACGCGAACGTGGCCATCGGCAACGACCTCTCCGGCTCGCACCAGCACGGCATCTGGGGGGGCTACTCGAGCGACATGGTGATCGTGGGGAACAAGATCGACGACACGCTCGGCCCGGGGATCACCATCGAGCACGGCCAGCGCTGCCTCATCGCGCGGAATGGCTTCCGGAACGACCAGGTCGGGATCGAGCTCTACTGGGACATGGGCGGCGACGACGAGACCTTCGCCACGGGACCCTTCGGCCAGCACCACGAGACCAGCTCGACCGGCCACCGCATCATCGAGAACACCTTCGCCGAGAACGACCAGGACCTCCTGATCGTGCAAACAACGGATCTCACGGTGCAGGGCAACCAGCGCTCTGGATCGAACGATCTACTCGATACGAGCGGCGGAATCGCTGCCCAGGGAGAGCCCGAGCTCTCGGCGGACCTCGTGCGCACTTGGCTCAGCGGCCGCGACGGTGTGCTCCCCAGTGGCCGCATCGAGCGCTCGACCTTCCGCCGCCCGAGCGGCGCGCAGTCGGCCGATCTCCAGGCCTGGTTCGAGTTCAAGCCCCCTGAGGTCCCCGGCACGCAGCGCACCAACGCCCTCGAGCGCGGCGAGCTCGGCGGCCTGCAGACCATCGTGATGGGCCCCTTCGGCCCCTGGGATTTCCGCTCCGGCGAGCCGCGCCCCCCCCGCCTCCGTCCCGGCGGCCTCCTCGCCGATGCCCGCTGGGACGCTCGCTGGTTCACCTGGAGCCAGCAGAAGACCGACCCCAGAGGCAACCTCGACCGCTGGCGCGCGCTCGGCGATACGCCGCTCGTGCACGAGACCGTGGAGAACTTCCTCGACCCCTGCGCCGGCGAAGAGCGCGTGCGCGCAAGCGTGGCGAGCGGCCCCTTCGGCCTCATCGCCCGCACCCGCGTCCAAGTCGATCGCCCCGGTGCCCACGTGCTCTCGGTCGTCAGCGACGACGGCGTCCGCGTGATCGTCGACGGCAAGAACGTGATCGAAGAATGGACCCATCACGCCGCCCAGACCGACACCGCCCAGCTCACCCTCGCCGCCGGCGAGCACGAGATCGTGCTCGAGTACTTCCAGGAAGACGGCGCGAGCGCGCTCTCGATCGAGCTGCAACGAACCGGCGACTGATAACGGTTCGGAGCACCCCTCGGGGCCGAAGTACCGCGCTGTTGGAGTGCCGCCTTCAGGCGGTCTTCCATTGCATAGCCAGTCCCGCCTGAAGGCGGGACGAAGAACCAGACCGCCTGAAGGCGGTACTCCAAACTCGGAGGGACTCGGTGCTCGTAGGGGTGTGGTTTCTCTCTAGGAGGGCTACTCCTCGGCCTGGAACGGATAGCGGAAGTCGGTGGCGGGGACGGAGGTTTCCTTGATCGTGCGGGCGGAGACCGGCAGAACGGCTAGTCAGCGGCTCGCCAAGATTCGATCGAGCTCTCTGACGAGGTCCGGCAGGTCGATTGTTACGACTTGCCAGAGGATGTCGAAGTCCACTTGATCGTAGCCGTGGATCAGTCTGTCGCGCATCCCGGTGATCTCGGGCCAGGGGATTCGCGTGTGGTGTTCCCGTTCTTCGAGCGGAATCCGACGAGCGGCTTCGCCGACGATCTCGACAAGGCGAACCAAAGCGAGATTGAGGAGCCGTTCTCCGTCGAGATCCGCTCTGCTCCGAGAACTCGCGAGATCGATGGCCTCGACGGCGTGGTCCCTCATCTGCTCGAGGCAGACGTGGACGTCATGCTGCGACATAGACCACTTCGGCCTGGGCGAGGACTCGGTCTCGGAAGTACTTGCTCAGGAACCCGGCGGTATTGAGATCGACCTTTCGCCCGAGCAGGTCCGAGAGCTCGGACTGGATGCGGAAGAACCCGAGCCCTGGTGTGTGCCCCGTTTCGAACTCGACCAAGACGTCGACGTCGCTCCCTGGTCCGAAGTCATCGCGGATCACGGAGCCGAAGAGCGCCAGCTTCCGGATGTGGTGTAGGCGACAGAGTTGCTCGATACGGATCCGGTCGAGCGGAATCCTGGCACTCATGGTGGAAGAATAGAGCAAGGCAGCGGTGGGGGACAACCGCAGATTCGCTCGCGCGTAGTGCCTCGAGGGCTACTCCTCGGCCTGGAACGGATAGCGGAAGTCGGTGGCGGGGACGAAGGTTTCCTTGATCGTGCGGGCGGAGACCCAGCGGACGAGGTTCAAGATCGAGCCGGCTTTGTCGTTGGTGCCGGAGGCGCGGGAGCCGCCGAAGGGTTGCTGGCCGACGACGGCGCCGGTTGGCTTGTCGTTGACGTAGAAGTTGCCGGCGGCGAAGCGCAGGCGGTTGGTGGCGTGGTGGATGGCGGCGCGGTCGTGGGCGAAGAAGGCGCCGGTGAGGGCGTAGCCGGAGGTGGAGTCGCACAGGTCGAGGGTTTCCTCGTAGCGCGCGTCCTCGTAGACGTAGAGCGAGAGGATCGGGCCGAAGAACTCGTTGCGCATGCAATCGTGCTTGGGCTCGGCGACCTCGATCACGGTGGGTTGGATGAACCAGCCCTGGGTGTCGTCGCACTCGCCTCCGAGGACGATCTTGGCGGCGCGATCCTTATTCGTGCGCTCGATCACTCCCGAGAGCTTCTGAAAGCTCGACTTGTCGATCACGGCGCCCATGAAATTGCGGAAGTCGCGGACGTCGCCGACCTTCAGCTCGGCCAGCATGTCGCCCATGCAGTCGTGGAGCGAGCTCCACAGGCTCTTCGGGATGTAGGCGCGGCTGGCGGCCGAGCACTTCTGGCCCTGGTACTCGAAGGCACCGCGGACGAGGGCGGTGGCGAGCGACTCGATGTCGGCAGAGGGGTGGGCGAACACGAAGTCCTTGCCGCCCGTCTCGCCGACCAGGCGCGGGTACTGCGCGTAGCTGCGGATGTTCTTCCCGATCTTCTCCCAGACGTCCTGGAAGACCTCGGTCGAGCCCGTGAAGTGCACACCACCGAGACGGCCGTCCTCGATGGCGGGATCACCCACCTCGGCGCCGGAGCCGGGCACGAAGTTGATCACGCCCGGCGGCAGTCCGGCATCTTCCAGCAAGCGCATCAGGAACGAGCCCGAGTACACCGCGGTCGAGGCCGGCTTCCACACGACGGTGTTGCCGAGCATCGCCGGTGCGGTCGGTAGGTTGCCCGCGATCGACGTGAAATTGAAGGGCGTCACCGCGAACACGTAGCCGTCGAGGGGGCGGTACTCGAGGCGGTTCCAGGCGCCCGCGACGGAGAGCGGCTGCTCCGAGTAGAGGCGCTCGGCAAAGTGCACGTTGAAGCGCCAGAAATCGACGAGCTCGCAGGCGGCATCGATCTCGGCCTGGTGCGCGGTCTTCGACTGGCCGAGCATCGTCGAGGCGTTCACGCGGTCGCGCCACGGACCGGCGAGCAGATCGGCTGCGCGCAGGAAGATCGCCGCGCGCTCCTCCCAGGGTGTCGCCGCCCAGGCCGGTCGCGCCGCCTCGGCGGCCTCGATCGCGGCGTGCACCTCGTCCACGCCGGCCTTGTGGAAGACGCCCAGCCGCTCAGCGTGCGCATGCGGCACCGTCACCGGCGCCGTGCGGCCCGTGCGCACCTCCTTGCCGCCGATGTGCAAGGCGATGTCGAGCTCGTCCTCGGCGAGCGCCGCGAGCGTGCGCTTCAGAGCGGTGCGCTCGGCTGAACCGGGGGCATACGAGCGCACCGGCTCGTTCTGGGGCGGCGGTACCTGGAAACGGCCGTGGGTCATGGGGTCCTCGAGATGATGGAAAGCCCGCGGAGAACGGACCGGGCCGAAGAGTATCTCAGCGCGCGCCCACGATGTCGACGCGCTCCGGAGCAACGGGGGTTCCGGTGCGGGGAAAAGGCTGCGAAGATGGAGGGAGCGCTGCGATCGCTCGAGCGATCTCCGCCCCTCCACCATGCCCACCCCCTCCGACCGACGCGTCCATTCCCTTTCGATCCTCTACGGTCTGCTTCCGCTCGCGTGGGCGCTCGGCTCCTGCCAGGCGCCGCAGCATTGCGCGGGCGCGGCCGAGGATTCTGCCGCGAGCGAGGACGAGGACGAAGGCGAGGACGAGGATCACGCGCTGCATCGCGCCGAGCTCGCGCTCGAGCGGGCGCGACTGGGGAGCGAGGCCACGATCGTCGACGCACGCACGGAAGTGCGTGACGCCGAGCACGCGCTGGAGGACGCGCGCATCGAGCTCGCGAGCTTCCTCGGCCACGAGTATCCGATGGAGCTCGCCGAGCAGACGCTCGCGCTGGAGGAAACGAAGAACGAGCTCGAGAGCGCGCGAGCCGATCTCGCGGGCATCTTGCAGATCTACGCCGAGGAGCAGGAAGCGCGCAGCAAGGACGAGATCATCCGCCGCAACCGGGACGCGGTGCGTTTCGCCGAGGAGCAGCTCAGGATCGAGGCGCGGCGTGCGCATCTCGCGCTCGACGAGAGCCTGCCCCGGCGCGAGCGCGAGCTGCGCCGCGCGCTGAGGACCGCCGAGGAAGAGCTCGGGCAGGCTCGCCGCGCGCTGGAGCGGGCCGAAAGAGAGTGCCGGATCGACGTGGAAGAGGCAGCGCTCGACCTCCTGGAGGAGCGCGCCAAGCAAGACAAAGCCGACGACCGCGACGACCGCGACCATCGTGACGGACGTGACGATGGTCGCGGCGACCACCACAGCCACGACAAAGACGACGAGCACGACCAACACGAGGGAGGAGCGGGGCCCCTTCGATGATGACGGCGCACTGGCTCGCCCTCGTCCTCGCGCTTCCACACGGGGGGCTCGGTGCGGACGGGACGGCGAGCGAACGGGCCGAAGGGCTCGCGCATGCGCGCCTGGCTCTCGATCGCGCCGTCGAGGCCCTGCTCGTGTTGCAGCGCGAAGATGGCCGCTTCAGCGGTTCCGCTCCCGATTGCGTCTTCGACCTCGGATTCGCCGCGGAGACCTACCACGCCTGGCAGCTCGCGAGCCACGCGCTCGCGTGCCTCGCGCTCGCCGCCGCCCCGCCCACGCGCGAGCGCGAGCACGCCCTGCTCTCTGCCATCGACGCGCTGGCGGCCGAGCCGCTACCCGGTCGCGGCAGCGACTGGGACACGGACAACGTATGGACCGAGCTGTACGGCTTCGTCGCGAGCGTCCAGCTCTCGCGCGATCCCGAGCGCATCGGGGCGAAGCGAGCAGCCGCGCTCGTGCGCCGTGGCCGTGAGCTCTACCGGCGCCTGGAGCGTCACCAGGCGCTCGGCGGCGGCTGGGCGTACTACGACGATCCACCCTATGGTCAGACCTGGGCCACGAGCTTCTGCACGGCCCTCGTCCTGCCGAGCCTCGTCGAGGCTCGAGATCGCGGCTGGGGCGTCGATGGCGCTCTCATCGAGCGCGCGCTCGGCTACGTTCGTCGCTGCGCGCTCCCCAACGGTGCGTTCGAGTACGACGTGAACGCCCTCGTGCGGCTGTCGGGCGTCGAGCACATCAACCGCGTCGAGGGCAGCCTCGGCCGCATGCAGGTCTGCAACTGGGCGCTGGCCCTGTGCGGCGATCGCAAGCGCGGGCCCGACGTCCTGCGCGAGGGTCTGGAGGCCTTCTTTCTCCACCACGGCTTCCTCGACCACGTCCGCACGCGGCCGATCCCCCACGAGGGCTTCCACTCGAACGCAGGCTACTTCTACTTCTTCGCGCATTACTATGCTGCGCGCGTGATCGAGCTCCTGCCCCTCGAAGAGCGTGCGGCCTGGCACGCCCGCCTGAGACCTCATCTCGTGAAGACCCTCTGGACGAACGGCCTGACCAGCGATTTCCTGGACGCGGGCTACATGGTCGTTTCCTCGACGAGCTTCGCGATCCTCGCGCTCGCGGCCGGCCTCGACGACACCGGAGAATGAGCGAACCCCGGGCACACCTCGTATCGATGCTGCGCGCGCGGCTGGACGGACGCGGGAGCGCGTTCCTGTCCGAGAGCTCGGAGCAGATCGCGCGCGGCCTGGACGCCACCAGTTTCGCGAGCACGCTCTCGCTCGCCAGCCGCCACGCGCCGCGGCGCTCGCTCGCGCCGACGGTCGAGGAACGCGCCCTGGCGAGCGAGCTCTTGCCGGGCTGGAATCCGGAGCGCTGGAGCGTCCTGGAAGCGCTGCGCGTGGTCCTGGTGCTCGCTCGAGCGGACCTCGGCGAGGAGAGCGCGGTGCTTGCCCTCGAGGACGCCTTCCGCTACGCCGACGAGGGCGAGCTCGTGGCGCTCTATCGCGCGCTGGCGTTCCTGCCTGGCGGCGAGCGTTTCGTCGCTCGCGCAGGGGAGGGTTGCCGCACGAACATCCGCCCCGTCTTCGAGGCGGTCGCGACCGACAATCCGTTCCCGTTCCGGTACTTCGGGGAGCTCGCCTTCAACCAGATGGTGATCAAGGCGCTGTTCGTCGGAGCGCCCGCCTGGCGCATCTACGGGCTCGATCAGCGGCTCACCAGCGAGCTCGCGCGGATGGCACTCGATCTCTGCTGACGAGCGCCGGAGCGCCGGCCGCGCGGTCCAGACCGAGCTGTGGATGTGCGTGGGCCCCCATGGCGGAGAACGGGCTCGCGCGGCGCTCGAGCACGAGCTCGTGCACGGCGAGCGAGCCGGCCGCAAGGCGGCTGCCCTCGCACTGGCACGCGCCGGCCTCGTGAACGGGCTGCCTGCACGTCTCGAACACGAGCGCGACCTCGAGGTCGCCCGCACGATGCGCGCGGCCCTCGAGGGCCACGCCTCCCAGGAAGACTTCGGGCCAATCGTCGAGCAGAGGATCTGACATGCGTTTCTTCGATCCGCACATCCACATGACGAGCCGCACCACCGACGACTACGAGTCGATGGCCGCAGCCGGCGTGCGCGCGATCATCGAGCCGGCCTTCTGGCTGGGGCAGCCGCGCACGAACGTCGGCACCTTCCTCGACTACTTCTCGAGCCTGGTGGGCTGGGAGCGCTTCCGCGCCTCCCAGTTCGGCATCCAGCACTACTGCGCGATCGGTCTCAACGCCAAGGAGGCGAACGACGAGGGTCTCGCGCGCGAGGTGCTCGCGATCCTGCCCCGTTTCGCGCTCAAGGAAGGCGTGGTCGCGATCGGCGAGATCGGCTTCGACGAGATCACCCAAGCCGAGGAGAAGGCGTACCGCGATCAGCTCGTGTTCGCGCACGAGCACGACATGGTCGTGATGGTGCACTCCCCGCACCGCGACAAGAAACGCGGCATCCTGCGCTCCCTCGACATCGCGCGCGAGGTCGGCCTCTCGATGGAGAAGCTCGTCATCGACCACAACAACGAGGAGACGGTCGAGGACACCCTCTCCTACGGCGCCTGGGCCGCGTTCACGATCTATCCCCACACCAAGATGGGCTCGGAGCGCATGTGCGAGATCGTCAGGCGCTACGGCGCCGAGCGCGTCATCGTCGACAGCTCGGCCGACTGGGGCGTCTCCGACCCGCTCTCCGTCCCGCGCACGGCGAAGATGATGCTCGAAGTCGGGATCTCCCCGGCGGACGTCGAGCGCGCCACCTGGAAGAACGCTCTCGACGCCTACGCCCAGTCCGGGCAGATCGACGTCGAGGGACTCTCCCGCAAGCCCGTCATCGACCAGAGCAAGCTCTTCGGCGACAACTCCGTCCTGCGCGGCCAGAAACCGCGCGTGGACCAGCCGGTTCCGAACTGAGTCGACACGGTCTCGGATCCTCCATCGAGAGAGGCGGACTGGGCGATCTGGCCACGCAATCCTCTCGCTCAGTGCAGGCTCGAAGACCCCGGACTCGCCGTGGGAAGCACCGCTTCATGGTCGCCGATCAGCCGCAGCGCGTTTTCTCCGAGGATCGCTGCCTGATCGGGCTCGGGGAGCCCGAGCTGCTCGAGTACCGCGCGCTGTTCCGTGAGGCGATCGGCGCGAAAGCCGGCCGGAAAGGTGCCCGAGTCGGTGCCGAACAGGATGCGGCGCGGACCGAAGACGCCGAGGGTGCGGGCGAAGACTTCGCGCAGATCCAGGCGCGCTTCCTGCGTGCGCATCCAGGAGTGGCTGGAGGAGGTGTCGACGTGGATGTTCTCGCACTGCGCGCCGGCGAGCAGCGTCTCGCGGAAGAAGCCGGCGCCGAAGTGGGGGATGACGAAGGTGACGCCCGGAAATGCCTGCGCCGCCGGGATCACGTCGAGCGGATTGGCGTAGGTGAGATCGATCGCGCGCGGAAGGCCGAGGAGATCGCGCAGCTTGACCACGAGCAATCCGCAGTGGATGTAGAGCACGCCGCCGCTCAGAGCGAGCACCTCGAGCACCGATCGCAGCTCGCTCCCTCCGATCCGGAACTGGTGCATGGCGGGAAAGACGAGCAGGCCCTTGAAGCCGCGCTCGGTGAGCAGGAAGCGCGCGCGGTCCGCTGCGCCGGTCGCGCGAGGATCGACCAGCGCCATGGGCACGAGCCGGCCCGCGGAGAGGCGCGCCGCCTCCGCAACGGTCTCCGCTTCGCCGGGCAAGCTGGCGAAGATCGCGGCGCGCTCGACTCCCGCGTGACTGAAGGCCGCGAGCCAGCGGGCCACGTGCGGCGCGAGCTCCCGCGGCGGGATCTCGATACCGGTGCGGCGCGCCATATCTTCCATGAGCGCCTCGGCCCCGCCCGGGCGTGGTGAGAGACCCGCCAGTGCCTCGAAGTAGGGGCGCGAGAAGAGATGAGTGTGGAAATCGACGAGCCGCATGGCGCCACTCTACGGTGCCGAGGACGGTCTAACCGCCCGAGAACTCGCGCCCGCTAGCTAGCGCTCGACTTCCGGCCTCGAGCTTGCGCCGTCAGGCGCGGCCTCGAGCCCCGCGTCGGTAGCGGGCCGATCGAGCTGGGGCCCTGGAGGCCCGCTCGAGCTGTTCCCGGCGGCGATCCCATCCGAGAAATACGGACTCAGCCCGAACGCCAGGCACATGGCCACCAGGAGCGCGAGAACCCATGTGTGGATCGGAGTGGTATGCCTGGAGCGGGTCGGCACGAGCGTTCGACGGGGGGAAGCAGGGGGACTGAACGGGCCTATCGAACGAGGGTCGAGCTCTGCTGGAGCTCGATCGGCCGGAATGCTTCGCGCCGGTTTCTGCTCCGCAGAGAGCTTGGGAGGGTTCTCCGGAGCGTACCTTGGTGATCCTGCGGGCGATGGCGCAGCCGAGGAGCCAGGATGGAACGCTGGGGCATCGACATCTCGAAGGAGTACTTCAAGTTCTCCGCGGCGCACTTCCTGATCTTTCCCGACGGCTCGGCCGAGCGCTTGCACGGCCACAATTACCGCGTGTACGTGGAGCTCGACGCGGCGCTCTCCGAGCATGGCCTGGTGGTCGACTTCATTCGCATCAAGCCAGTCGTGCGCGAGCTGCTCGCCGCGCTCGACGAGCACTGGCTCGTGCCGGGCCGCCACCCGGTCCTGCGCGTGACCGATCGAGGCGACGGCACCACCGAAGTCCGCTACCGCGAGCGCTACTACGCGGCTCCCAGCACCGACGTCCTGGTGCTCCCGCTGAACAACACGAGCTCCGAGAACCTCGCCACATGGATCGGCCGCGAGCTGGTGCGCAAGGTCGGCGAGAACTTTCCCGGCGTGAACATCGACCGGATGCGCGTCTCCGTGGAGGAGACACCGGGACAGCGCGGTTACTGGAGGCTCGAAGCCGACGCGACCTGATCGTGCGATCGGCGCTCGAGGCAGTCCACCACGGCGGTGGCGATGAAATCCAGGCGCGCGGCGTCGATGTGCGTGCTGCCGCCGCGCAGCGAGAGATCGGCGGAGAGTCGCGCGAGCCCAGCGGTCGCGCTCGAGGTGCCCCGGGTGAGCTGGACCGCTCGCGCGAGAGCGCCCACGACGAATTCCGGATACATGCGCAGGACCTCGGCGATCTCGGTCTCCCCGAGGGCAAAGAGGGTCACCTCGCGCCACTCGCGCGGGTCGGACGAGAGCTGGGCAGCTTCCAGGAGCCAGCCGGTCGGCACGGACGCGAGCTCGCGCGCCTGCGCCTCGCGACACAGCTCGTGCAGGCCGTCCAGCCCGATGTGGGCGACCACGCGGTCGACGATCATGTACGAGAGGCCGTAGAAGCTGCGCTTGCGGCTGATGGCCAGGCGGGTCGTCGAGAGCCCCGCCTGCAGGCGGAACACGTCCATGTGCGCACCGGGGGGAAGCGGCTCCTCTTCGCCGCTCAGCACGATGCGCGCCGCGAGGCGTTCGAGACCGCCGTCCAGGCTCTCTCCTTCGCGCGGCCGCAGCTCGAGCTCGAGCTGGAGGCCACCGAGGGCAAGCGCGGCGCTCGACAGGCGGCCGGCGCGCAGCCGGCTCGCACCCTGGGAGCAGACTTGCGCGGCGACCCAGTCGCACAGCCCCTCCTCGAGCGATCCGGGCAGCGCGTCCCAGCTCGATCCGAGGCCAGCGTGGACGAGCTCGTGAGCGAGCGTGCGCTCGACGTCGTCGGCGCCTCGCGCAAGCAGGATGCAGCGCTGATCTTCGGCCCACAGGCCCTCCGCTTCGCTCTTGGCGGCCGCCGGAAAGGCGTAAAGCTTGGGCTCTTCCTGCATCCAGATCTCGCCCTGGGCGGGGAGCTGCCAGTCGGGGAGGAGCGCGTCGAGGCGCGGCTCGAGGCGTTCGAAGAGCGTACAGACCGTTCGCGCTTCTTCGCCCTGCTCGCTGCGCACCTGCCAGCCCAGGGCGGCGTACACGGTTCGAGGCGGCGAGGCGAGGCAGCTCGCGAGGAGTGTCAGACCACCCCCGATCCAAACGCGCGTGGACGGCACCCCAAAACATACCCCAGTGCAGGAAGGCGGCGTCCACTCCGGCACGGAGGGGGAGGTCTGTGCCGTTTCGTCCTACCCGCCGGACGTGGCACAATCGACCGTTCGCCATGACGACGGCACGCTACCAATCCCGCTCCGGGGGGGCCGAGGGTCCCCGGGTTCACGTGGTGACCTTCGGTTGCCAGATGAACAAGTACGACTCGCTGTTCGTCGAGGGCCGCTTCAAGAAGCGCGGCTGGCGACGACCGACAATCTCGGAGAGGCTGACGTCGTCCTGTTCAATACCTGCTCGGTGCGCGACCACGCCGAGGAGCGCGCCTGGTCCTGGGTGGGCGAACTCAAGCGCGTCAAGAAGGAGCGCCCCGACCTCGTGATCGGCGTCATGGGCTGCATGGCGCAGCGCGTCGAGGAGGAGATCTTCCGCCGGGCCGGCCACGTCGACCTCGTCGCGGGCACGCGCCAGTTCCATCTCCTCCCCGAGATGGTCGAGGAGATCCGCGCCCGCCGCGCGCGACCCGAACTCGTTCGCTCGCGTGAGACGCGCATCCTCGCCACCGACCTCTCGACCGAGATCGACGGCGATCGCTCGGGCGAGGAGTACATGGGCGGCCGCCACGGCTACCTCGCCGTGATGCGCGGCTGCGATCTCTCGTGCACCTATTGCATCGTTCCGACAGACGCGCGGCCGCGTGGCCTCACGTCCGGTCGAGGAAGTGCTCGCCGAGGCGCGCTGGATGGTGTCGCCAGGGTGCGCAGGTGATCACCCTGCTCGGCCAGACCGTGAACAGCTACGGCGAGGACTTTGCCCCGCCGGCTGCGGGAGAGCGCGCTTGGTCTCGGCCGGCAAGGCCGCACGAGTCTCGCCGACTTGCTGTACTCGCTGCAGAGCCTCGACGGGCTCGAGCGCATCCGCCTCGATCACGCTCCACGCCGCCTACGTGACGAGCGCCTTCGCGCGCGCGATCGCAGAGTGCGACAAGGTCGATCGATTCCTGCCCTTGCCCGCCCAGTCCGGATCGAACGACGTGCTGAGGCGCATGAAGCGCGGTTACACGGTCGATCTGTACCGCGGCCGCGTCGCGATCCTGCGGGAAGAGATCCCCGACATCGAGCTCTCGAGCGACTGGATCGTCGGCTTCCCCGGCGAGAGCGAGGCCGATTTCGCGGCCAGCCTCGATCTCCTCGGCGAGGTCGGCTTCGCCCAGAACTACGTCTTCTCGTATGACCCGCGCCCGGACACGACAGCCGCCGACAAGCTCGCGGACGACGTGTCCGCCGAACGGAAGAAGGAGCGCCACCGTGAGCTCCTGGCCGAAGCCGAGCGCGTGCAGGGCCAGCGCCTGGCGCGCTACCGCGGCACGCTCGTGCGCGCCTTCGTCGAATCCCGCTCCGAGCGCGATCCGAGCACGCTCCTCGGACACACCACGCACGGCCTGCCCATCTCCTTCCGAGGCTCGCCTGAGCTCGTGGGCTCCACTGTGTGCCTGCGCGTCGAAGGAACCACCTCCTTCGGCATGGGCGGCGCCGCTACCTGAAGACTGCGTCGACGGCTCGCTTGATCTCGGCCGCCATGTCGACCTCGAAGGGCTCGACGGGGATCTCCTTCGAATCGGCCTTGGCTTTTGCGTTGGCGATGACGGCGCGCACTTCTTCGGCGCTGGGCGACTCCTCGAGGCGGAAGTCGTCGGGATCGTGCGTCGCGTTGACGGGATCGAGGACGACGAACGCTTCGCGGGTGGTGATCGACTTCTCGTAGAGGCCCCGGGCGATGCGCTCGAGATGGATGCGGCCCTCGACCTTCTCGTCCTCCGTGAGCTCGGAGGGTTCGAGGACCAGCTGCTCGGCCGCCATCACGCCGGCCATGGGGAAGAAGGGGCCGTCGCCGAGTGTGTCGGCGAATTCCTCGAAGTCCTCGATTCCCACCTGCCCTTCCGCGAAGCCGTCGCACAGCCGCGCGAGATCGGCCTTGATCGAGATGCGCTGGCTCTCCTCGAGGGGACTCTGGTCGACCAGGTCGACCATGCCCGCCTCGGCCGCCGATGCCGCCCATTGCCGGAAGTGCAGGTAGGCCCACCACCCGCCGAAGCCCGCGATCGTCGCGCCGAGCGCCATGATCCCGCAGCCGACCATGAGGCAGGTCGGGATGCGGCGCTTCTCGACCTGGGTTTCGTCATGCTCGGTCATGGTGCTCCGGAAGTTGCATCGCGCTCACCGATACGCACGGGCAGGCGAAGATTGCGCGGCCCGGGTCAGAACTGGAAATAGATGAACGGGCTGGCGTTGGTCGCCACCCAGGGCAGCACAAGTCCCGCCAGACAGCCGAGCCCCGTCGCCCACGCCCAGGCGGGCAGGCGCGCGAGCCTCGGCAGCAGGAGGTCCTTCCACATCACCCAGTGCACCACCAGGAAGCCGAGGTAAACCAGCCAGAGCCGGGGATCGAGCGTGCTCGTGCGCTCGGGAAGGCCCACGGGGAAGAACATCGACCGCATGTAGGTGATGCCCCGCTCCAGGTCGGGCGTGCGGAACAGGGTCAGGGTGAAGAACCACACGAAGTGCACCCACATCCTCCCGACCAGCGCTGGCGCGCGCTCGAGCCGCTCGTGCAGGCCCATCCGCTCGAAGACCATGAACATGCCGTGCAGCGACCCCCAGAGGACGAAGTTCCAGGTCGAGCCGTGCCAGAGTCCGGACAGGAACAGGATCACGAAGATGTTGAACAGCGTGCGGCGCGGCCCGAGGCGATTGCCGCCCAGCGGGATGTAGACGTAGTCGACGAACCAGCGATTCAGGGAGATGTGCCAGTGCTGCCAGAATCCCGTCATGCTGCGCGTGAAGTACGGGAAGTCGAAGTTCTTGGGCAGCTCGTACCCCATGAGCTTCCCCAGGCCCAGAGCCATGTCGGCATAGCCCGAGAAGTCGCAGTACACCTGGATGTGGAAGAGCACCATCCCGAGCCAGGTCCCCGCCGTGCCGTAGGCGCTCGGATCGGGAGCATCGAAGACCTGGTGGACGAAGGGCGCGATGTTGTCCGAGATGCACGCCTTCTTGATGAATCCGGCCACGAACTGGCTGATCGCCGCGCGGAAGTCGACGTCGGCGAGCAGGCGCTTCGTCGTGAGCTGCGGGAGGAAGAACACCGCGCGCACGATCGGGCCGGCGACGAGGGTGGGGAAGAAGGTGACGAAGACCCCCATGTCGAGGGGATTCTTCACCGGCACCAGGCGCCGGAAGTAGATGTCGAGCGTGTAGGAGAGCGTGTGGAAGGTGTAGAAGCTGATCCCGATCGGCAACACGATCGGCAGCGTCCAGTCCCCGGCCGGCAAACCGACCAGGTGCAAGCCGTCGGCGATCGTCGTGGCCGTGAAGTTGTAGTACTTGAAGAAGCACAGGAGCCCGAGATTGATCACCAGCGCGAACAGCAGCCAGAACTTGCGTCCACCCTCCGTCCTGGCGCGGTGGATGCGGCCGCCCGCGAGGTAGTCGATGCTCGTCGAGAAGACCATCAGGGCCAGGAACTGGATGCCCCACGCCCCGTAGAAGACGCAGCTCGCGAGCAGGAGCCAGAGCTTGCGCGGTCCGTTCTGGCGCAAGAGCCAGTAGACGGTGAAGACCACCAGGAAGAAGACGAGGAAGCGGTCTTCGACGAACAGCATCTAGTGTCCCGCGTCCTCGAGATGGTCGGCGAAGCTCGCGGCGAGCAGGCGAGTGAAGGCTTCGGCTCCCTTGCGCTTCACGTGGTTCTGGTCGAAGTGGTTCTCGACGTCGTAGAGCTCGGGGTACTTGCCCGGCTGATTGAAGGCAAAGAAGGTCGGCAGGATCCCGGCCCGGGCGAGGGCGAGCTCGAGGGGAGCCTCGAGCGTGCGCGGGCCGGTGAAGTACAGCGGCTCTGCGCCGCTCGCGCGGATCGCGGCGATCTGCTCCCCGAGGCCGCGCAGGTTGAAATGGGATTCGACGGGGACCGACCGGGCGTTCTGCTCGTCGATCCGCCCTACGCGCTCGCGGTAGGCGTCCTGCTTGGCAAGGAAGTCAGCGCGGCGCTTGTCCCATTCCTCGCCCTGGATGCGATCGAGGTCGATGTAGCCGCCGAGCTCCTCGAGCTCCGCGGGAGTGGGTGGGCCCAGCTCCTCGCGGTCGAGGCCGAAGAGCGCGGCGAAGATGCGCGGCCCCTGCCCGGCTCCCGAGAGCTTGCGCATGCAGAGCGAGACGTGCGTCCAGCTCTCGTGGAAGCGCCACCACTCGTCCCAGTACGCTGCGCGCGTGGCGCGCAGCGCTCGTGCGAGCGGCGGCAGCCAGTCGAGCACCTGCCAGACGATGCCCTCGGTCGGCTCGAGCGGCGGCGCGGGCCGATGCATCAGGCTCTCGATCGCGAGCCGCGTGTGCTCGATCGTGTGCCAGTGCACCATGCGCGGCGCAAAGGTGTTCTTGGCGCTCCAGATGCGCGCGTCCCAGTTCTCGGCCTCGACGAAGACGGAGCGCAGCGCTCTGGGCTCTAGCTCGAGCACGCGTCGCAGGAGCTGATCCGCCTCCAGCGTCGTCATGCCTCCCACGCCCAGGTTGAACGAGCGCGTCGGGTGGCCCCGGTCCTTCATCTCGCGATCGAAGACCGGCGGGACGATCCCGTAGGCGGTCACGCTCGAGCCCACGAAGAGCGTGTCGAACTCGTCCTTGTGCGCGGCGAAGTACTCGTACTTCGCCCGCTGCCCGTACTCGTTGGGCCAGGGTGTGATGCGCCGGATCGCGGTCGATACCGCCGCGAGTCCGGCCAGGCACAGCGCCAGGTACCAGGACCCGCGGAGGAGCATCGAACGCGTGGACAAGGCCAGGATCCAGGGAGCGGGCGGCGCCTCGAGGTGGGCTCAGCGCAAGAGGCTCGCCACGACCTCGCGTTCGGAGAGGAGCTCGGCCACGCTGGCGTCGATCTTTGGGCGGAGGGAGGGATTGATCTCGAGGCCCTGCACGATGGCCCAGCTTCCGCGGCCATCGCTCGCCACGGGGAAGGAGCTGATCAGGCCCTCGGGCACGCCGTAGCTGCCGTCGCTGCGCACGCACACCGAGCGCCATTCGCCGCGCGGCGTGGGCGCGATCAGGTCGCGCACGTGGTCGATCAGCGCGTTGGCCGCCGAAGCCGCGCTCGACAGGCCGCGCGCGGCGATGATCGCGGCGCCGCGCTGCTGCACGCGTCTTGAAGAACTCGCCCTCGAGCCAGGCCTCGTCGTCGATCACCTGGTCGGCCGGCTGGCCGCCGATCGTCGTGTTGAGGAAGTCGGGCACCTGGGTCGCGGAGTGGTTGCCCCAGATCAGCGTGTTCTTGACCGCGGTCGACGGCGACCCCCGCCTTCTGCGCGAGCTGGGCCTGGGCGCGGTTCTGGTCGAGGCGCGTCATCGCGCTGAAGCGCTCGCGCGGCACGCCCTTGGCCGAGTGCATCGCGATCAGGCAGTTCGTGTTGCACGGATTGCCGACCACCACCACGCGCACGTCGCTGGCGGCTGCTCGTTGATCGCGCGGCCCTGGCCCGGTGAAGATCGGGCCGTTGTCCTGATCAGGTCGTTGCGCTCCATGCCCGGTCCGCGCGGCTTGGATCGCCGACGAGCAGGCCCAGTTCGCGCCTCGAAAGCCCTCGGCGGGATCGCTCGTGAGCACCACGTCGCGCGAGCAGCGGGAAGGCGCAGTCCTCGAGCTCCATGGCGACGCCCTTCAGGGCCGCCATGGCTTTGTCGTTCGGGATCTCGATCATCTGCAGGATGACCGGCTGATCGGGGCCGAACATCTGCCCGCTCGCGATGCGCGGGACGAGGGCATAGCCGATCTGACCGGCGGCGCCGGTGACCGCCACGCGAATGGGTACCTTGTTCATGCTCGGTTCGAGTCGTGTTGGCTCCGGCTTCCGCCGAGACGCCGTGGGGGGAGATCTTCTCGAGGTAAGGGATAGTGTGCGTCCTGGCGGGCCGCAGGGGAACGCCGCTCTCGCGGAGGCTTGGGCGTTGCGCGCGCGCTTCCGCACGCCACGATTTCCCCAGGTATTCTTATCATGAAGGATCTAGGATCCAGCGGCCGCTCGAGGTTCCAGGCAGGAGGAGCGGATCCCCCGACATGACGCACCTCGCCCCGGTCCAAGACGAAGTCCTCCTCCGGACCCTCTTGCATGAGCTCGGGTCGGCGGCGCGTGCCTGGCGTTTCTCGGTCGCGCCCAATCCGTGCGTCGGCGCCGCAGTCCTTGCCGGCCAGCAGGTGATCGCGCGCGGCTTCCACGAAGTGTGGGGCGAGGCGCACGCCGAGGTGCAGGCCCTCGACGCTGCCCAGGCGAGCGGCGTTCCGCGCGAGGAGTGGGACACCCTGGTCGTCACGCTCGAGCCCTGCTCCACCCAGGGGAAGACGCCACCCTGCATCGAGCGCATCCTCGCCTCGGGGATTCGTACCGTGGTCGTGGGCGAAGCCGATCCCGACCCGCGCCACCGCGGCCGAGGCCTCGAGATCCTGCGCGCAAGCGGCCTCGAGGTCTTCCTGCTCGAAGGCGCCGCACCGCTGCGCGATGTCGCGGCTCACTTCCTGCGCTGGAACGCACCCGATCGTTTGCGACGCCCGCGACCCTGGACGATCGCGAAATGGGCGCAGACGCTCACGGGCCAGCTCTTGCCTCCCGAGACGATCGGTGGCGGACGGTGGATCTCCGGCCCCGCGGCGCTCTCCGAGGTGCAACTCCTGCGGAGCCACGTGGACGCGATCCTGACCGGAGTGGGGACCATCGTCAGCGATGACCCTCGCTTGACCGTGCGGCCGCCGGGCGATCCGAGCCGCCGTCCGTTGCGCGTGGTGCTCGACTCCTACCTTCGTACTCCACCTGGCGCGCGCCTGTTCGCCCCACCGGGAGCGAACGAGGGCGCAGGCGAGGTGCACATCCTGTGCATCCTCGGAGCGGATGAGGGTCGCGAGCATGCGCTCGTGCGCGCCGGGGCGCAGGTGCACGGGCTGCGCGGAACCGACAAGCACCATCTCGATCTACGCGGGGTGTACGCCTGGCTGTGGGAGCGGGGCATTCGCCGCATCGTTCTCGAAGCCGGCCCGCGTGTACTCGGCAGCCATCTCGACGCGGGCTTCCTCGATCAGGTGCACCTCGTCACGGGCAGCGTGCGCGGAGGCCGCGGCGAGAGCCTCGCCGACCGCCTGGCGCGGGCGAAGCTCCTGGAACGGCGCGACCGCGAGGTCGGACCGGACTCGGTGCTCGAGGCTTTCCTCGAAGCGCAGTAGCGGCGTCTCGCGCTTCGGTCTCGCGCGTCTGCTCTGTCGGTGTCCACCAACGTGGACGCGAAGTCCGCTCAACGGCAGATCAGGATGTCGAAGGCAATCGTCACTTCCATCGGCCCCATTGCGGCGAGCGTCTCCGCGCGTGCGCCTCGGCCGGCGCGATACGTGGCGCCAGCGAGGTCGCCGAGGAGCGGGCCCTCCACGAGTCGGCGAGTGGCGAGCCTCTCGCGTGACTCGAGCGCGAAGCAGGCTCCCAGGCGATCGATCCAGAACTCGGCGCGCCCGCGAGTGCTGCCCTCGCCGAGGAGTGCCTGGCGAAGCTCCACCAGGTCGTCGGGGGCGGGAACGACGACGAAGAGCAGGCCTCCCGGCGCGAGCGTGCGGCGGAACTCGAGCGGATGGCGGGGACCGGTGATCGAGCAGAGCACGTCGATCGAGCGATCGGCGAGCGGCAGGCCGCGGTCGGCGTTCGCGACGACCCACGTGAGCGCGGGGAACGCGCGCGCGGCGGCACTCACCGCGCGGGTGGAGAGATCGATCCCCACGGCCTGGCCGTCGGGTGCCAGGCGCCCCAGGAGCTCGCCCGTTCCGCAGCCCACGTCGGCGAGACGCCGCGCGGGCGCGATCTCGAGCGCGAGCCGCGCGACCAGCGGGTCGTAGAAACCCGCGCTCCACAGGCGTGCGCGCGAGGCGAGCGCCGCGGGAGCGTCGCCGGGTTGGCGCGAGCGGCGATCCTGCGGCTGGAGGAGGTTGACGTAGCCCTCGCGCGCGACGTCGAAGGCGTGGCCGGCGGCGCACTGGAAAGCGCGTGCTCCCCGCTCGAGGGGCCGCGCGCATCCGCGCACCGTGCAGCGCAGGGCGATGCCCGAGGCCGGTCCGGCGTCCGGCCTCACACTCCGCCGTTCTTCTCCCGTGCCCGCTTCCCGGCCGTGGTTTCTTCGAAGCGCGGCGCGAGGAGCTTCTTCAGCACGGCGCGCGCCTTGGCTTCTTCGCCCGCTTCCTGAAGGCGCTCGTACTCCTTCCAGAGGTCCTCGCCGTCGAGCTCGAGCTTGATTTTCGCGACGCTCTCCTTCAGCTCCTTGTCCTTCTCGACGCGCTTCGCGTGGCCTTCGATCTCTTTCGCGATCGGCGTGCCGGCGCACTCCTTCGAGAGCTTCGCGAGGGCGGGGTAGCCCTCGCGGATGTGCTCGGGCGTGAGCATCGGGAGCACGCGCTCGAGCTGCTTCTTCATCGCGTCGCCGGCCGTCTGCGCCTGCGGCTTGGCCTGCTCGGCCCAGCGGCCGGCGGGTGAGATCACGAGTACGGCAGAGGAGCTCTTCCACGCCGCAGCCCAGAGCTCCGACTTCAGCGCCCGATCGCCCTCGGCGAGGAGCGCCTTGACCTCCTCGAGCTGCGCGCGCGAGAGGCCGGCACCAGCTTCCTTGGAGGCGCGCTCGAAGGAGGGGAGGATCGCTTCGAACCTCGGCGGATTGCCCGTATTGTGGCGCTCGAAGAGCGTTCCGTCCGGCTTGAGGACCAGTCCCTCGGGCAGCTTCCAGCTCCCGTCGGTCGAGCCCACCGAGCCGTACTCGAGGTACACGCGATCCCAGTTGCGCCGGTGACCATCGCAGCCGACCGTGCCGTACACCGAGCACACTCGCAGCTCGCGCGAGGTGCCGGCGGCGTCTTTTTCCTCGATGGTGCGCGGTGGATGCTCGCCCCGATTGACCACGAGGAGCACGGCCCGGTCGCCGAGCTTGGGCAGGACCTTGTTCCCCATGATGGCATCGCGGAAGCGATCGCTCTCCTCTTCTGCCTCGTCGACCGCGAACAAAAGGAGCGGGACGTTGCGCTCGCTGGCCTCCTTGCGCGCGGCATCGAGGTCGCCGCCGCACCAGGCGATCGTCGTCGCCGGAGCGGCGTCCTGCACCGGCGGGCGTTGCGCCGAAAACGGCTCTGCCGTCGCGGTTGCGAGCAGGAGAGCAAGGAGCGCGTGAGCACTTCGACGGATCGACGGGAGCCACTGCATGTCCCCAGTATGAATCGCGCGGACGGCGCGGCAAGCGCCACCTCCGGCCTTGCACGGCCGCCACCAGGCTCTACAACGGTGGGATGCCGGGACGCCGCGCGAGGGGGAGCTGGCGCGGGACGCCCGTGCACGGCCGGGGTTCCCGGTGATCCTCTCGATCCTCGTCGCGGCGTGCAGCGCTGTGCCACGAGCGGCCAGCCCGGTTCCCCCCGAGGCGGGCCTGGCGTTCGATCTCGCGCGGACGAAGCTCGCGTCCTATCCCGATCCGGGTGCTCGCGCCGGAGCGCGCAGCGAAGCCGAGCGCGCGCTCCTCCTGGCTCCCGACTGGGTCGCTCCGCGGCGCTTCCTCGACGAGCTCCTGCGTGACGAGCTGCTCCTGCCCGAGCGCCTGGCGGAGTACCAGGAGACCCTCGCACGCATGCCGGCGGATGCACCGACGCTGTATCTCTACGGCCGGCTGCTCGGCTCGCGCTCGGCGGAGACCTTCCGCAAGGCCGTCGAACGCGACCCCGCGCTCGCCTGGGCTTGGCACGGACTCGCGGTGCACTCTGCGCGCGAAGGCGATTCGACCGAAGCCCTGCGCTGCCAGCGCAGAAGCGCTCGTTTGCCGCGCGATCCCTGGGAAGCGGCCTTCTTCGATCTGGCGCTGGCGCGTCGCGAGCAGGAAACGGGCAATCTCGAGATCGCCGCCAAGATCCTCACCGATCGCCTGAGCTCACGAGCGCTCCCGCTGGACATGCAGCCCGAGCTCGCGACCGACCTCGCGCTCCTCGAGCTCGGGGCGCCGGACGAAGCGATCGAGGCGCGCGGTTTCGAGCGGGCCTTGATGGTGATCCAGGATCCGCGCGCGAACCCGGTCTTGCTGGCGCGCCTGGCCGATCGCTTGGCCTCGGCTGGTGCCTGGGGGCTTTCGGGAACCACGATCGAGCTCGCGTACGCGATGCGGCAGGACCTCGCGGCTTCGCGGCTGCGCGCCGGCTTCCTGCGCGAGGACGTCTCGTTCGAATCGCTCGATGCTCTGCGCGGCGGCGTGCTCTCGTACACCCGCGCCGAGGCCTTCGCGCGCGGACGCATCCGCGAAACGATCGAGGCCTGGCTGCTCGAGCTCCCGCGCACGGTTCTGGACGAGTCCGGCTTGCCGCGCGAGCCCCGTCTCGCGGCGATCGTAAGGGAGGCGCGAGCGCTTCCCGCAGGCGATGCTCGGATGGCCTCGAGCGAGGATCGAGCTCGATTCGGCGACGCCCTCATCGACGCGGGCTGGTTCGCGGAGGCGCGCGCCCTCGGCCTCGCGTGGCTCGCCGTCGACGCTGAGCTCGCGCGCTTGCTCGAGCTGCGCGCACTCGCCGGGCTCGCCGTCCTCGACACCCTGCGCACCTTCATGGTCGAGATCGACCGAGGTCAAGCCCAGGGCGTCGAGCTGTCGCAGGATCCGGCCAGCGGGGCGGCCCGGTTCTCCGCGCGGAAGATCGAGAACGTCGACGATCTGCTGCGCGCCCTGGTGCCCGCGCTCACGCGGGAGCATCGCGTGCTCGGCGGGTCGACCGATCCCGCCGAGGTCGAGCGCGAGCTGCTCGCCTCGCCGCGCATCGGCTACGGTCCGCTGGCCACGATCGTGCATCCGGGCCCCTGGTTCTCGGCGCAGGACGAGAGGCTCGGACGGGGATCGCGTGGTGAGCCGGTCGGAGGTCTCGCCGCCGAGCTCCACCGTCTGGGGCGCTTCGGCGTGGTGGGTGAGGTTTCCTTCGGCGGCGGACCGGATGCAGCCGTTTTGCAGACCCTGTGGGTCGAGGAGCGCGAGGGCGAGCACCTCGGCCAGCGCTGGAGCGGGACGGTCGCGTGGTGCGATGCGGCCGACGTGCAGAGCCGCTTCGAGCGGCGCGGCGCCGGGATCGCGGGTGCTTCGGTGCACGAGGGGTACTGGGTGGACATCCAGTCTGCGCGCGAGAACCTGCGTGCATGGGAGGCGCTGCGCGAGCGCTTCGCGGGACCGGAGCAAAGGGCGGCCGTCGAGCGCGCGCTCACGGTGCGCGGGCCGCTGCGCACGGGTGAGCCCGAGCGTTCCGGCGAGCTCGATCCGCTCGGCGAGGACGACCGCGTGGTGCTCGCGATCCTCGCCGAGCGAGGGACGGAGCAGGAGTCGCTCGGCCGCATCTCCCTCGACGAGCTCGTCGAGATCCTGGCGCTGCACGAGGAAGGGCATCTGTGCGATCGCGCGCGCTTCTATCCCTTGCGCGCGCACATGTTCCAGATCTTCGCGCTCATGGCTCGCGCCGGCTTCGATCCGGCCAGCATCGCGCGCCATCTCGAGTATCGCGCCGAGCTCGTTGCGCTGTGCGAAGCTCCCGAGCCGCGGCTCGTCCTCGCAGGCATTCTCCACGTGGGTGGCAATGGCGAGGCCGCCGCGACGACCGAGCATCCCTCCGCCTATCGCGAGCTGCTCGGCGACCTGCTGCTCGAGCTGGATCAGGCGCTCGCGGAGGATCCCGCGGCCTTCGCCGGCATCGAGCCGGAGCGCGAGCTGCTCTACCAGCTCCACCGCATCCGACCCGAGACGCTGCGCAAAGCCGCGCGGGCGGCCGCCCGACGCGAGGGCCTGCTGGCGGAAGATTCGCTGTGAGGCGCGCGCCTCTGCAGCGCCCTCAGCGCGGCGAGCGGTTCATTCGCAGAAGCGAATCGACAAGCCGTCGCTCAGGTTGAAAGCCGGCGCCCCGGCCGCGGGATCGCGGAACCAGCACTGGAAGTTCCATGTGGATCCAGGATCGATCCTGCCCGGGCCGGTGCTCGCCGGAGGCTGAGTGAGGTCGACGTCGTAGATCGAAGCTCCCGCGCTGTTGATCAGCACGAGCGGCTGGAGGCGTTGCAGGCCGGCCGTTCCACCCCCGACGCACAGCCAGCCCTGTCCGAACGGGATGTAGGTTTGCGAAGAGCCGTAGAAGAAGACGCTGTACTGATGGGCGGGGCAGGGCTCTGCGACCAGTACGAGTGAGTTCGACGCGATGCTGAGGCTGCCCTGAGCAGTGATCAACGCGGGGCCGCCCGTGCTGTTGGCGGTCGGGGTGCAGTAGCTCCGCGTCCCGCAATTCCCCAGGTAGACGAACGCGCTCCCCGAGAGGGCGCCGCTCTTCTCGTCCTGCGGCGACCCGACGAAGAGATCCGGGAAGCCATCGCCGTTCACGTCGCCAGCCGGGCTGACCGCGTATCCCATCCAGTCACCCGCGTCGTCGCCCGCCATGGCCTGGAGCACGGTGCCGTCCATCCCGGAGAACACCAGCGCCTGTCCGGAGTTCGGCCCCGTGAGGTCCGCGAAGGGCGCGCCGACCAGGATGTCTCCGCGGCCGTCGCCATTGACGTCACCGACGCCGACTGCGCCGCCTCGACCCAGCCCGACGCCGGGAGCCTCGCCGTCCAGGGTGTTCAGGACCGCCCAGTTGGCGCCGGAGAAGACGCGCACGCGGCCCGCATCCGTGCCGGTGACGTCGTTCTTCCAGGCGCACACGACGATGTCCTCGATCGGATCGGCGTTCACGAAGCGACCGCGACCTACCGAGTATCCGAACTCGTCGCCTGGTCGGCCATCGAAGAAGTGGAGGGCGGACCCGTCAGAGCCGGAGAACACCGTGGCTCGGCCCGCGTCGATTCCCGCGTGGTCGTCGAAGGGCGCGCCCACCAACCACTCGTCATCGCCGTTTCCGTCGAGGTCGCCGATACCGGCAACGGAGGTGCCGAGCTGGTCGTCGGCAGCCTGGCCGTGCACGACGTGGAGGAGAGAACCATCGAAGCCCGAGAAGACGTACGCGCTGCCCGATTCGAGGCCGTTGGGGTCGTCGAGCGGCGCACCGACGATCAGGTCGTCGTGGCCGTCGTGGTTCACGTCGATCCCTCCCGCCACCGAGGCGCCGAAACGGTCGCGCGCGGTATCGCCCTCGAAGGTGAACAGCACGGCGCCGTCGAAGCCCGAGTAGACATTGGCCCGCCCGCGGTCGAGCAGCCCGTGATCGGCGAGCCACGCCCCTGCGATCACGTCTCCGTAACCGTCGTTGTTCACGTCACCGGCTCCCGCCACCGCGATGCCGAGCTGATCCCCCGCGCCCTCTCCGGGGATCGTGTGCACCAGCATGCCGGTCTTGCCGCTGTAGATGCGCAGGCTGCCTGAATTCATGCCCGCCGCATCGTCGAGGTAGGCACCCACGACGAGATCGCGCACACCGTCACGCGTGAGGTCGTCGACATCCGCGACCGAGATCCCCAGTAGATCGCTCCCCGAATCCCCGACGAATTGATAATGCTGGGGCGCGGTTCGTGCAGGGACTGTGAGAAGGAGCAGACTGCCGATGCAGAAGCCAAGGTTCCGGTACATGCGAGAAAAGCGATCGATGGGGGGAAGGGAGGGCCCCTTTGATAGGACCACTAAAACCGATTTCTCGCCAGGCTCCCCTCCGTTTCTGGTTCGGAGTACCGCCTTCAGACGGTCCGGTCTTCGTCTTCTGGAAGCGACTAGCGAAGAAGAGAGAAGAGAAGAAGAACGAAGAGAAGAACAGAGGACAGAAGACCGCCTAAAGCCCAATGCCGATCACTTAGCCTCCTTCGGGGGGGTCTTCCGCCGGTTTCGGGGGAACTTGGTCATCTTGATCTTGACCTCCCGTGGGTAGCGCCGATCGCTGCGCCGGGGTGGAAGGATGTACCGCCGCAGGTTGGCTCGCAAGTTCCGCAGGTGGCGGGGAATCGCGCCTGGAGTGGCCGAGGCGCACCAGATCCACTCGTCGCAGATCAGGTGTAGGGACGCGATGAAGCTGATGCGCGTCGGGGGGACGCCGGCTTCTTCGGCGACTCGTTCCATTTCCAGACGGACGAGGTTGTACGCCAGGAGGATTCCCCACACCTCCTGTCGCACCATGGCCTTGCTCTTGCTCCGGATCGCCTCTTCGCGGTCGAGCATCTCGGTCTTGATCTCGTCGTAGCCAAGCTCGATCTCCCAGCGTTCGTGGTAGAGGACCGCGACCTCCTGAGCTGGATGAGTCTTTGCATCCAGTAGTGAAGTCAAGAGCCATTGCGGCTGGTAGCCCGCCCGCTTGTAACGAATGGCTCGCAGCTTCCAGAGCTCCGGCAGCGAGGGGTCCTTCTTGCGCGCGCTGGCGGAAACCTTCATCTCGACGAGATGGTCATCCTTGCCCAGCTCCTCGATCACGCGCCAGCTTTGATTCTTCTTGGCGCGAGTGAGCCAGTGACGAGAGTTGCCGTCACGGGCGAGAGGAATGAGCGCCTCGGCCGAGAAGTAGAGTCGATCGACGATGCACAGGGAGTCGTCGGGGAGAGCGGACCACAATTCCCGGGCATACGTCGTTTCGCCGGTGGAGTAGGGACCGAAACGTGCAGCAGCGATCAGATGCGAGCGCAGCGCGAAGAGGGCAACCAGCCGCAAGAGAGGGTAGGCAGACTCGCCGCGGGAGTTGGCCTGGGAGCCGAAATGCGCTCGGTTCTCCTCGGAATCGGGAACTCTCAGGCTGGTTCCGTCGACGCCGTAGAGCGCAAGCCCCTTCCAGCGGTAACGATCGGCGCTGGCATGGGCCCAATGCTTGGCGCAGGTATTGAAGAGCCATTCCATGGGTTCCTCTCCAAGGCGAGTGCGCGCCTTGGGCACTGCGCTGGGCGCGACGGTTAGCCCCCCGGGGCCCGGGAGAGCGAGGTCCAGCGAATCCACCACATCGACGATGGATCGGTCCCGGAAGAGGGCCATGCCCACGACGAACCAGATCACCTGCTCGGCGGGAAGCCGCCGCTTGCGCATGGTGGCCGTTCCGGTGGCTTGGAGCGCCTTCTGGATCCAGTTCGGATCGATCTGACGGCGGAAGTCGTCGAAGGTCTGGGGTTTGGGTACCTGAGCCACGCACTCGAGCGCGTTGCGTAGAAGCATTGCCGACCTGAGTGAAGGGTGAAGAGGGCTTGACCGTCGCGCTACCTAGCAGTAGTACTACTGCCAGTCAAGGACCCATAGCCATGACCAAGAGCTCAGACTCAGAAATGAGACGCTACGAGACCCTCAAGCGCGCCGTGGCCGACGTGGACCTCATCCGTCGGGGAAGCCTCGTTCGACGCTTCATGCCGTGCGGCAAGCCAGGCTGCCGATGCCAGGCTCCGCGACCAAAGCTACACGGTCCCTACTTCCAGTGGACGCGAAAGGTGAATGGGAAGACCGTCACGCTCCGCGTCAGCCAGCCACAGGCCAAGCTCCTTGCGGAGTGGATCGAGAACGGCCGACGCCTCGACAGGCTCGTCGGTCAGATGGAGCGGCTCTCCTACAAACTGACCGAACGGCTGCTGCGTGCCTCCCACCCCTCCTGAATCGGTCCCCCTACGGGCCATCCGGCCGAGGAGACACGGTCCCGCGCTAAGTGATCGGCATTGGCCTAAAGCCGGTACTCCGAACCGGAGAGAGCCCCGATCACCTCGTCGCACGCCCCAAGGAGCGCTTCGAGCTCGACTTCCGTGTGATCCCCGAGGTGGCCGATGCGGAACGTCTTCCCCTTCAGATCTCCGTAACCATTGGAGATCTCGTGCCCGCGCTCCTTCAGTCCCGCCACGAAGCGTGCGACATCCAGCGTCCCTGCTCGGATGCAAGACACCGTCGGTGAGCAAAGCTCCTGCGCCGGAAACGGCGCGAGACCCTTCGCGCTCGTCCATGCGAGCGTGCGATCCCGCATCCGGGCGTGCACGCCGAAACGCGCCTCCCAGGCCGGCCGGCCGGCCGCTGCGCGATGGGCGGCGGGCAAGACCACGCCTGCGCTGATGTCCTCGAGCTGGCGAGCGAGCGCGTAGTGCAGCGAGATGCAGGGCGTCGCAGCCGGCTTGCGCTCGAGGTGGCCATCGATGATCCGGACCGGATCGAGATGGAAGCCGCGCCGCTCGCGGGTACGCGCGCCCTCGAGATAGCGCGGCGATGCGCACAGCACGGTGATTCCCGGAGGGAGCGCGAGGGCTTTCTGCACGCCGGCGAAGGCGAAGTCGAAACCCCAGCCGTCGAAATCGACCGGGGCGCCGGCGAGGTAGCTGACCAGGTCCACGAGGAGCATCGTCTGCGGGTGTCGCCCGAGAACGGCGGCGATCTCGGCGAGCGGTGTCAGCACGCCGGTCGAGGTCTCGTTCGACACGAGCGTCACGGCATCGAACGGCCCCTTCTTCGCGAGCTCCTCCGCCAGCCGCTCGGCTCGCACCGCTTCGCCCCAGGGGGCCTCGAGCGAATGCGCTTCCTTTCCCACCATCTGCGCGATCTGGAACCAGCGCTTGGAGAAGGCCCCGTTCACGAGCGAGAGCGTCTTCTTCCCCGCGCCGAGGAGCGCCGCCTCCATCAGTCCCGTCGCGCTCGTCGAGTGCACCGCCACCTTGGCCGGCGAGCCCTCGGCCAGGCCGAAGGCGTGCCGCAGGTGCGGATCGATGCGCTCGTACAGCTCGGTCATCTTCGAGCTGCGATGACCGATCATGGGCCTCGCGCACTCGGCGAGGATCTCCTTGCGAACTTCGGTGGGACCGGGGATCCAGAGCATGGCTTCTACATACCAAGCTCGCGCGAGCGGCGCACGAGCGGACGGTGAGGATCGCTCGCCTCCAGGCGCTCGATCTCGGTTGGCGAACACAAGAGCGGGAGGAGGGCGCCGTAGTCGCTTTCCAGGCAGCGCTCGTCGGCGGCGGAGAAGACTGCCTCGCGGCGCACGACGCCGCCGAAGGCGACGAAGCGGGCACAGGCCGGTTGCGCCTCGAGGTCGGTGATCCCGTCGCCGACGAATGCCAGGCCGCCTGCGGCGGCGGCGTCGCGCGCGAGCACGGCCGCGATCTCGAGCTTGCCGCGCGAGCGAGCGAGCGGCGAGCTCTCGTCGAAGCCTGCGTACGCGCCGAGCGCGTCGTGGAAGACCTTCACGGCGAAGACGTCTTGCGCGCGCACGCCGATCACCCGCGCAACCTCGAGGATAGGTAGCTCCAGTCCACCGCTGACGATGCACACGCGCTTCTCGAGCCAGCGCAGCGCCCCGACGAGCGGCGCGACGTTCGGCAAGAGGCTCTCGACGTAGCGCCCCGCCAGCCACTCGACCTGGCGGCGCGTCGGCCCGACCAGGGCCAGCCGCGAGGCGAACACCGACTCGATCGCGATCGCGCCGCTCATCGCTGCATCGGTGATGCGGCGAATCTCTTCGCGGTGGGGGCCGGCGAGCTCCTCGATGCCCTCGATCGAAGTGAGCGTGGAGTCACAGTCGAAGGCGATGGTCGCGTAGGGCGGCGGGTGGGGCTGACGGGCCACGCGTCGATCTCAGAGCCGGATGTGCTCGGCGGATCGGATCGGCTCGAGCGCGCGGATCTGGTCCACGACCGCCTCCGGAGGAGCGGCGTAGAGCGTGAAGAAGGCCATCGCGAGGTCGCCGGAATCCAGCGCGGGGGGACCGAGCTCGACCCTGCGGATGTTCACTCCTGCTGCGCCGAGGAGCGTCCCGATCTGTCCGAGCACGCCCGGACGATCGTGATGGCGGGTGATCAACACGTGACCTGTGGGATCGAGATCGACGTGCATGTCGTCGACGCGAACGAGGCGCGGCTCGATGCCGAAGACCGTCCCGGCGACCCGATGCGACTCGCTGCCGTCCTTGCTGGTGATGCGGGCGTCGAGGAGGCTCGTGAAGACCTGCGCGTCCTCCTCGTGGCTCTCGAGGAGCCGGATGCCTCGCTCGGCCGCGAGGTGGGGGGCGTTCACCATGTTCACGCCCTCGTCCATGCTCTGGCGCAGGACGGCCACGAGGAAGGCGAGGGCGAGGTAGCCGCGATCCTTCTTGGCGATCTCGCCGGACACCGTGAACTCGATGCGGCCGATCGGCTTGCGCGCGCGCTGCGCGACGAAGGCACCCATCTTCTCCGCTGCAAGGACGTAGTGGCGGATCGCGCGCAGCGCCTGCGCCGAGAGCGCCGGAGCGTTGACCGCGTTGTGGGCCACGCCTTCCTCGAAGTAGAGCGCGATCTGCTCGGCGATCGCGACCGCCACCTTGTACTGCGCTTCCTGGGAGGAAGCGCCCAGGTGCGGAGTGAAGATCACGTCCTCGCGCGCGAGCAAGGGGTGGTCGGGCGGCGGAGGCTCCTCGGAGAGCACGTCGAGCGCGGCACCGGCGAGGTGGCCGGCCGCCAGCGCGTCAGCGAGCGCCCGCTCGTCGACGAGCCCGCCGCGCGCCGCATTGATCAGCCGCGCCCCCTTCTTCATGCGAGCGATGCGATCGCGCGAGATCAGGTTGCGCGTCGATTCGGAGAGCGGCACGTGCAAGCTGACGAAATCGGCGCGTGCCAGCAGCTGGTCGAGCTCGATCAGCTCGACGCCGGCGAGCGGCGAGCCCGCTCCGGTCTGCGAGAGATAGGGATCGGCCGCGATCACGTTCATCGAGAGCCCCGCCGCGCGCTCGGCAACCACCCGCCCGATGCGGCCGAGGCCGACGACTCCGATGGTCTTGCCTGCGAGCTCGGTGCCGAGGAGGCCCTTCTTGCTCCACGATCCCGCCCGGACGCGGCGATCGGCGAGCGGCACGTGGCGAGCCAGCGAGACCATGAGCGCGATGGCGAGCTCGGCCGTCGTGATCGTGTTGCCCTCGGGCGTGTTCATCACGATCACGCCGCGCTCGGTCGCGGCCGCGCAGTCGACGTTGTCGACGCCCACCCCGGCGCGGCCCACGAGCTCGAGCACGTCGGCCGCTTCCAGGACGCGGCGCGTGACCTTCGTCGCCGAGCGGACGACGAGCGCGCGCACGCCCACGATCGCCGCGCACAGCTCGCTCTCGCCGAGGCCCGTGGCGATGCGGGGTGCGAAGCCGTGGTCGCGCAGCATCTCGATCGCGGCGGAATCGAGTTCGTCGGCGACCAGGATGCTCGTCTCCGCGGGGGAAGGGCTCACGCAGGGTCTCCCGTCACGATTGCAGCGCGGCGCGCACGAGCTCCTCGAGGCGCAAGGGGTCGACTTTGGTGGCTGCGGCTTCCACGTGCTTCTTCGCTTCCTTGTCGGAGAAACCCACCGAGACGAGCGCCGCGATCGCGTCGGCGATGTTCTGGTCGGCCACGCGCTTGGGTCGCGGAACGAGCTCGACCGTATCCAGGTCCCCGCTGCCGCCCGCGGCGCTCACGAGCTCGGACGCTTTCTCGCGCAGGTCGAGGAGGATCTGCGCGGCCGTCTTCTTGCCGACGCCGCGAACCTGCGTGAGGGCGTGCAGGTCCTCCTCTACGATGGCTTTCAGGAGCGAAGCCCGATCGAGGCCGGAGAGCACGCCCAGCGCCATCATCGGTCCGACGCCCCGCACGCGCAGGAGCAATCGGAAGAGGTCACGCGTGCCACGGTCCGGGAAGCCGTAGATCGTGTGGCTGTCCTCGCGCACGACGAGGTGCGTCCAGATGCGCATCCGCGGGCCTTCGGGGAAGGCCGCCGAGAGCGGCACGGCGAGCTCGTAGCCGACGCCGCCCACGTCGAGGACCAGGCGCGAGGGCGAGCGCTGTGCGAGAGTCCCCTCGAGGTAGTCGTACACCTCACTCGATCTTGGTCTTCAGCTTCAGCCCGAAGTCGGTGAGCTTGTTCTTCAGCTCCATGAGCGAAGTCACGCCGAAGTTGGGCATCGCGAGGAGCTCCTCTTCGCTGTGCTGGGTCACGTCGCCGAGCGTGAGGCAGCCCAGGTTCTCGACCGTGCGCCGCGCCCGGATCGACAGCTTGAGCTCGCTGATCGGCTTGTTCAGGGTCTCGGCGTTTTCGCCCGTGGCGGTGTAGCTCGGCCGGTGCCGCGCGATGCTCGCCACGGCCTCTTCGCGCGCCATGCCCAGCCGCAGGCCCTTGCTGCCCAGGATCTCCTTGATCTCGGCGAGCGAGGTCTCGCCGAAGTTCTTGTACGACAGGAGCTCCGCCTCGGTCTTCCGGACCAGGTCGCCGAGGGTCAGGATGTTCATCTTGTTGAGGCAGTTGCGCGCCCGCACCGAGAGCTCGAAGTCGGTGATCGGGATGCGGAGGATCTGGTTCAGGCGATCCTCTTTGCGCTCCATGTCCTCGTCGTAATACATCTGCATTCCCGCCGAGGCGTCATCCAGATACAGGCGCGTCTGGGCGTCGGCGGGGAACGAGAGCAGGACGGTGTCGTAGACCGCGGCCGCGTCGGCGTCGCGGCCCAGGTCTTCCAGTAGGACGCCGAGGTTGATCAGCGTGCTGCGATCGGCGGGCAGGAGCTCGGCGAGCTCCTGGTAGACCCGCAGCGCGAGCTGGTCGAGGCCACTGCGCTCGGCGAGGTAAGCGAGATGGAACAGGTTCGCGCGATGAGTCGGGTCGGCCTCGCGGGCTTCCATGTACTCGTCGATGGCGGTCTCGAAATCACGCGAGAGCTCGGCCGCCCGGGCCGCGAGGTGGTGTCCCTCGACCGTGTCGGCAAATCCCTCGGGGGCGGTTTTCAGTCCGGCCTGCAGGCGCTCCAGTGCACGCTCCAGGTCGCCGCTCGCCACGTCAGCTTCGAGCTGCGCCGTGAGCCAGCCGCCGCGCGGGCGCGGCTCCTGCGGGTAGGACTTGGAGAGGCGCTCGAAGATCGGCATCGCCTCGCCTGGACGGGAGAGCGAGAGCAGCGCATTGGCGCGGGTGAAGGAGGCCACGTCGTCGGTGGGGAAGCGGGCGAGCAGCTCCGCCGCGTCCTCGAGGTCGCCGACGAGCCACTTCCCCAGGCCCTTGCGGCGCCCGCTCTCGCCGGACTCCTCGAGGCCTTCGAGCTGGCGGCGCAGGGAATCGAGGTGCCGGCGATCCGCCCAGACGGTGGCGCGATGCTGCTGCAGCGCGCCGAAGCTCTGGATCGGATCGTGGACGATGTCGAAGGGCTTGGATTCCGCCTGGGGGAGGTCGGCGGCCGGCTCGGTCTGAGTCGTCATCGTTCGCGTGGGTTCGCGCGTACGGCGCGTGCGGAGGAAATTGGCCGGACTCCGGGAGCGTGGCTCGTTCCGAGCAGCATCGCTCACGGGACGGGCGCGGCCCGCGGGACGGGCCCTCCCGATGGAGAAGTGCGCCATTGTAGGCGTACCGGAAGGGGAGTCAACTCGCTCGGACCGACCCGAAGTGGGAACCGAGACCGTTCCGGTAGCGAATCGACCCGCGGCGATCGCTATGGTGGGCCCGCCGGCGGGAACGGACCCGCCATCCACCATGGACTGCATTTTCTGCAAGATCGCCGCCGGAACGATCCCCTCGGAGAAGCTCCACGAGGACGAGGATGTCCTCGCCATCCGGGATATCCGCCCCCAGGCTCCGACGCATTTTCTCGTGCTGCCGAGAAAGCACGTCGACTCGCTCTGGGAGCTCGAGGACGAACGCCTCGCCGGACGCCTTCTCGCGACTGCCGCGACGCTCGCCCGGGAGGCGAAGCTCGCGGAGGGCTGGCGGCTGATCGTGAACACGCGCGAGCACGGGGGCCAGGAGGTCGGCCACCTGCACCTTCACGTCCTCGGGGGGCGGCCTCTCGGCCCCATGTTGACGCGCGTTTCCGCGCGTTGATCCCCGCGCTCCTCCGGCAGGCCGGTCGGCCGGAGCGAGCTTCGAACGACCGGCGAGCGAGGGGGACTCGAGTTGGACAAACTGGTCATCGAGGGAGGACGGCCGCTCCAGGGCACCGTCCGGTGCGCGGGCTCGAAGAACGCGGTGCTGCCGATCATGGCGGCGGCCTTGTTGACGCGCGGCACGTTGCGCATCACCGGCGCGCCGCGGCTCGCCGACGTGAGCACGATGCTCGACGTGTTGCGCGAGCTCGGCGCCGAATGCGAGCAGGCGAGCGACGGCACGATCGAGATCTCAGCCCGCGGCGATCTCCGGCCGCGTGCGGGCTGGGACAACGTGCGCAGGATGCGCGGCTCGGTGTGCGTGCTGGGTCCGCTCCTCGCGCGTTGCGCTCGCGCCGAGGTCTCGCTCCCCGGTGGCTGCGTCTTCGGCGTCCGCCCGATCGACGTGCACCTGAAGGGCATGCGCGTGCTCGGCGCGCAGGTCACCATCGAGCACGGCTTCGTGGTCGCCGAGGCGCCGCGCGATGGCCTGGTCGGGGCCTCGATGTTCCTCGGGTCGGCCTTCGGATCCTCGGTGCTCGGTACCGCCAATGTCCTGATGGCCGCGACGCTCGCCCGCGGGCACACCGTCATCCAGGGAGCGGCCTGCGAGCCCGAGGTCGTCGATCTTGCGCACTGCCTGAACGCGATGGGAGCGAAGATCAAGGGACAAGGCTCTCCACGGATCGAGGTCGAAGGCGTCCAGGAGCTGTCGGGCGCGACGCACCACGTCATCCCGGATCGCATCGAGGCGGGAACCTACATCCTGGCGGGCGCGATCTCCGGGAGCCGGGTGCGCGTCGAGGGATGTCAGCCCGACGCGCTCTCCTGTCTGCTCGACCGCATGTCGGAGGCGGGAGTTCCTTACGGCGCCGGCGCTGACTGGATCGAGACCCAGCCCTACGACGTTCGTGAGCGCCGTCCGCGCTCGACCGACGTGACGACGCAGCCCTACCCGGGATTCCCCACCGATCTGCAAGCGCAGTGGATGGCGCTCATGAGCTGCGCCGACGGCATCAGCGTGATCACCGAGCGCATCTATCCCGACCGCTGGATGCACCTGCCCGAGCTCGAGCGCCTGGGAGTCAGCGTGCGCCGCCAGGGCAGCGCCGCGATCGTGCGCGGCACCGACCGCCTCTCCGGTGCGCCCGTCACCGCCTCCGACCTGCGCGCATCCGCCGCCCTCGTGCTCGCCGGCCTCGTCGCCGACGGCACGACCGAGGTCCACCGCGTCTACCACATCGATCGCGGCTACGAGCGCATCGAACAGCGCCTCGAAGCCCTCGGCGCCGAGATCCGCCGCGAGAAGCAGTAGCACGCCGCCCGCGTGTAGAGGATTCGAACCCGTTCCGATTCACTACCCTGGCCGCGGTGGGCTTCGACCTCCCGAGTAGTGGAGGGGTAGTGAATCGGAACGGGTTCGAATCCTCTCGGGGTGACGTGCTATAAGCGTCGCCCTCATGTTCGAGTCCCTGACCGACCGGCTCGCGCGCTCGTTCACCTTCTTCCGCAACAAGAAGGAGCTGACCGAGGAGAACATCGACGAGGGCTTGCAGGAGGTGCGCACCGCGCTCCTCGAAGCGGACGTCCACTTCAACGTGGCGCGTGACTTCATCGAGCGCGTCCGCGCGCGCGCCCTGGGATCGGAGCGCATCGGAGGCGTGGACGCCTCCAACCAGTTCGTGCACGCGGTGCACGAGGAGCTGGTCGAGCTCATGGGGCCCGAGGACGCGCGGCTGGTCTTCGCCAAGAGCGGTCCGACGGTCATCTTGATGGCGGGCCTGCAGGGTTCGGGCAAGACGACGACGTGTGCCAAGCTCGCCAAGCACCTGCGCGAGAAGCACGCCAAGCGACCCCTCCTCGTTGCAGCCGACGTCAAGCGCCCCGCCGCGGTCGAGCAGCTCCAGGTGCTCGGCGCGAAGATCGGCGTCCCCGTGTTCCACGAGGCCGGACTCGCGCCGCCCGAGCTCTGCCGGCGCGGGGTGGAGCACGCCAAGAAGAACGGTCAGGACGTCGTCATCCTCGACACGGCCGGCCGCCTGCACATCGACGAAGAATTGATGACCGAGGTGGCCGAGATCGCGCGCGTGACCCGGCCGGACGACCAGGTGCTCGTCGTCGACGCGATGACCGGTCAGGACGCGGTCAACTCCTCGCGCGCCTTCCACGAGCGCCTCGCGCTGACGGGCGTCATCTTGACCAAGCTCGATGGCGACGCGCGCGGGGGTGCCGCGCTCTCCCTGAAGGAAGTCACGGGCTGCCCGATCCTGTTCGTCGGCACCGGAGAGAAGGTCGACGATCTCGACGCCTTCCATCCCGAGCGCATGGCCGGCCGCATCCTCGGCATGGGCGACGTGGTTGGCCTCGTCGAGAAAGCCCAGCAGGAGATCAGCGAGACCGAGGCACAGTCCTCCTTCGAGAAGATGGTCCTGGGCGACTTCACGCTCGAGGACATGCTGGCGCAGATCCGGATGATCCGGCGGCTGGGCCCGATGAAGAAGGTGCTCGGCATGATGCCGGGCCTGGGCAAGCTCACCGAGAACGTCGACATCGACGACCGCCAGCTCAACCGTCTCGAAGCGATCTTCACGTCGATGACGCCGCGCGAGCGCTTGCAGCCCGACCTACTGGACATGGGCCGGCGGCGCAGGATCGCGCGGGGTTCGGGCCAGGAGGTCGGCGCGGTCAACGAGCTCTTGAAGCGCCACCGCGACATGAAGCAGGTGATGCGCCAGCTCGGAAAGCTCGGCCTGGGCGCGCGCATGGGCGGCAAGGCCAAGCGCGAGACGCTGAAGGACCTCTCGCCGACGGGCGAGCTCGCCGCGCCGGGACCGGGGCTTTTCGGTGGGCTGTCGGGAGGCTTCGGGGACTTGTTCGGCGGGGGCTCGGGCGGAGCGGACATGCCTCCCGGCTTCGATCCCCTCGCCCGCCGCCCGATGGGGAGCTCCTCCACGCGCCAGAGCGGCTCGAAGGCGCGCAAGGCCAAGGACAAGCGCAAGAAGCGCAAGAAAAAGCACTGAGCGGACCCAGCCGCGCCGCGGCGAGGCGCCGAGCCGCGCCATCGCGGGATCTCTGGACGTGATGGGTTTTTCGCTCCGCGCGCTGGACAGCGGCGCCTCGGTTGTGTGTCATCTTCGGCCCGACTAGCCGGGTCCCGAACGCTGGACGCTCCACCGTCTCGGTCCTTGCCGTGTGCTTCACGGCTCCCGAAATCAGCCGATCTCCATGTCCGTCGTCATCCGCATGAAGAAGACGGGGCGCAAGAATGCGCCCAGCTACCGCATCTCGGTTTCCGACTCGCGTGCTCCGCGCGACGGTCGGACGCTGGACAACCTGGGGCTCTACGACCCCCGTTCCAAGCGGGAGGAGAAGCAGCTCAGCCTGGATGTCGAGCGCGCGCGCTCCTGGCTGCAGCGAGGGGCGCAGCCGAGCGAGACCGTCCTTTCGATCTTCAAGAAAATGGGGGTCGTCCAGGGCGAGTGGCCGGTCAAAAAGCGCCGCAAGCGGCTCGGTCGCAAGAAGGTGACTCTGGCGCGCACGACCAAGCGCACCGCCAAGGCCGCCCGCTCCGAATCGAAGTCCACGCGCCGCAAGACACGGCTCGCAAGCCGTCGGGTCGCCAAGAAGGCTGCCGCGGCAGCCGCTCCGGCGCCGGAATGACCCGCGGGATGCGCTTGCGGTTTCATCCGGTCCCGGCCAGATGAGCAGCGAGAGATCCGATACGGACCTGGAGGGTTCGCCCCTCGTGCACCAAGAGACTGCCCGCCGGGATCCTCCCGGCGAGCGCACAGCCCAGCTCCACGATCCACCTTGACCAAGAAGTCGGACGCCGCCCTTCAATTGATGCAGCGGGTCCAGCTCCGCTGGCCGCTGCCTTCCACGCCTCCTTCTTCCGGGAGCCTCGTCGAGCAGGGCCTGGTGCTGGTCCTGATGCGCCAGCTCACCGCGGCGCAAGCCAACGCGGTCGTGGTCGCCCTCAAGGGGGCCTACGAGGACTGGAACGAGGTACGCGTCTGCCAGGTCCAGGAGCTCGTGACGAGCATGCGCGCCGGCTGGAAGACGCCGGCGATCACGGACGAGGCGTTGCGACAAGCGGTCGTGACCGCGCGCGAATACCTCCAGGAGATCTTCCAGCGAACGCACGGCCTGGACCTCGCGGAATTCAGCGACGATCCCACCGCGGCGGGAAAAGTGCTGCCGCTCATGCCCTTCCTGGGCATGGCCACGGGCACCTATCTCCTGTGGGTCGCGACCGGCGGCCAGATGGTCGTGCATCCCGCACTGGTGCGCGTCCTGGATCGACTCGGCATCGTCCCGCGCAGCGGATCGAGCAAGAAGACCCGCGAGCTGGTCGACCCGGTGGTCCCCGAGGGCAAGGGCCTCGAGTTCTTGCTCGCCTTCGCCGAGGTCGCCGACCGCTGGTGCGACGCACGCAAGCCCTTGTGCCACGAATGCGTCCTGGTCGTCGAATGCAAGTACGGCAAGAAAGCCTTCAAGGAGTACCAGGTCCAGCGGGCGCGCATGGAGGCGCAGCGCAAGAAGGACGAGGCGCGCCGGGCGATCGTCGAGAAGAAGGAGAGCGCACGCCGCGCCCGCGAGGACGAGCGCGCGAAGAAGAAGGCCGAAGCCGAGGCCCAGAAGCAGGCGCGCGAGCTGGACAGGAAACGCAAGACTGCCGAGCGCGGGGCGCAGCGTGCCAAGGAAGAATCCGAGAAGCGCGCCGCCGCGGGTCGCAAGGCTCAGCCGAAGAAGCCGGACAGCAAGTCCGCGCCGCGGCGTGAGGGCAAGCCGGCCGCGCCCAAGTCTGCGCCGGTCAAGTCGGTCAAGAAGGCCGATCCGAAGAAGCCAGCGGGACTCATCCCCAGGAAGTCGGCCGATTCCGCGGCTGCGGCGAAGAAGCCGTCGACACCGCCGCGCAAACCGATCCGCCGCTGAGCCCGCGCTCGTCCGGCCGGGCCGGAAGGGTGCAGGGCGGGAATCGGCGGCGTAGACTCCCCCGCGTGCGCATTGCCCGCGTCCTGACGCGCTCGAATCTGGGCGGACCGGCGCGGCAAGCGCTCGCGTCCGATCCCCTCCTGGTGCGCCGCGGGCACGCGCTGCGCCTCTTCGTGGGACGCCCCGAGCCGGGCGAGGGAGACCTCGGCGAGGAGATCCGTGCGCGCGGCGTCGAGCTCGTGCACGTTCCCGGCCTCACGCGCGGGATCTCGCCGCTGGGGGATCTGCGTGCAGCGCGGGCCCTCGCGCGCGAGATCCAAGCCTTCGGGCCCGATCTCGTGCATACGCACGCGTCCAAGGCGGGCGCGCTCGGCCGGCGAGCGGCGTGGAAGCGGGGCATCCCCTGCGTCCACACGTTCCATGGCCACGTCCTCGAGGGCTACTTCTCGCCGCGAGCATCGCGCTGGCTCGTCGCGCACGAGCGTCGCGCCGCCGCCCGCACGGATCGCATCCTCGCCGTCTCGCACTCGACGGCCGAGGACCTCTTGCGGCTGCGTGTGTGCGAAGAGGCGCGGCTGGTCGTCGTGCAGCCGGGGATCGATCTCGAGCCCTTGCTGGCGATCCGCGGATGGTCCAACGCGCTACGCGGGATGCTGGGGGCGAAACCCGACCGCGTGCTGGTCGGCGTCATCGGCCGACTCGCGCCGGTCAAGCGGCCCGAGGTCGCACTCGAGGTGTTCGAGCTGCTCGCCGCGCGCTACCCCGCCCTCGAGCTGTGCTTCGTCGGCGACGGCGCCTTGCGCGGAGAGGTCGAGCGGCGCATCGAGCGCGGGAGCGTTGCCATGCGCGAGCGCGTGCACGTCTTCGGCGCGCGGACGGACATGCCCGCGGTGCTCGCCGACCTCGACGCGGTGCTGCTGACCTCGCGCTCGGAAGGCATGCCGATCGCGTTGATCGAGGCCGCCGCGGCCGGCTTGCCGGCCGTCGCGATGGCGGTGGGAGGGGTGCCCGAGCTCCTGGTGCACGAGCGCACGGGCTTCCTCGGGAACGATGTGACCGAGCTCGCCTGGGGCCTCGCCCAGCTCCTCGACAGCGCCACGCTGCGGGGCTCGATGGGCGCTCGCGCGCGCTTGCGCGTCGCCGCGCGGCACTCCGCCGAGGCGCTCGCCGATCGGCTGGAGAATGTGTACCGGGTAGTGCTCGAGGAAGCGCGATGCGGCTCCTGATGGTCAGCGGCGACCGCCAGGTCGTGGTGGGCGAGCGCGGACCATTCCACTCGATGCAGCGCGAGTTCTCGCGCTACTTCGAGCGCATCGACGTGCTCTGCCCCCGCGCCGCCGGGCCGGTGACCACCCGCACGATCCATGGGCGCGTGCACTTCCATCCTGCGCCCTGCGGGCGCGCGGGGATGGCGAACTACATCCGGAGTCAAGGATCTGCGCTCCTCGCTCTGCACGGCCACTCGCTGATCGTCAGTCACGACTTCGGCTGGTTCTACAACGGCGTGGGAAGCGCCCTGCTCTCGCGCAGGACCGGCGTGCCCTACGTCTCGGAGATCCACCACGTTCCGGGCTATCCGATCGCCGCGGACCTGCGCGAGCACTTCGATCGCTTCGTGGCCAAGCTCTACGTGAACTGGGCGCGCGATCGGGCCCTCGCGTTCCGGGTCGTCAATCACGAGGAGATGCCGCATCTCTTGCGCACCTGGCGCGTGCCCGACGCGAAGATCCTCGTGCTTCCCTCGCTGTACATCGATTTCGACGTGTTCGATCCCCGGCCCGGCGACGAGGAGCCCGAGCAAGATGTCGTGTTCGTGGGACGCATGGTGCGCAACAAGGGTGTGGCGCGCATCCTCGGCGCGCTCGCGCGCCTGCGGGCGAAGGGTCTCGCGCTGCGCGCGCTCTTCGTCGGCAAGGGACCGTTGCGTGCGCGGCTGCGCACGCACGCGGCCGAGCTCGGCCTCGCCGACAGCGTGCGCTTCCTCGAATGGGTGGACTCGCCTCGCGACCTCGCGCGCGTCTACCGGCAGAGCCGCGTGTGCGTGTGCGCTTCGACTTGCGAAGGTGGGCCGCGCTTCACGGTCGAGGCGATGGCGTGCGGCACGCCAGTCGTCAGCACGCCCGTGGGCGTCATGGGAGAGCTCCTCGGCGACGGCACGGCAGGTGCACTCGCGGGCTTCGACGAGCGGAGCCTCGCGGATGCGATCGAGCACGTCCTCGCCGACGAGGCTGCGCGGCGGGCAATGGGAGCTCGCGCGATCGAGCTCACGCGGCCCTTCGAGTACGCCCGCGCGCTCGGCGTGTACGCCAACGGCCTGCGCCGGCTGGTGGGGGAGGCGGAGCTCGAGCCTTGAAGCTCGTGTTCGTCACTCAGGTGCTCGATCGTTCCGATGCCGTGCTCGGCTTCGTGCCGCGGTGGGTCGAGGGCCTGGCGCGCGCGTGCGAGCGCGTGCGGGTGCTCGCGCTCGAGGTCGGTGACGGAGGCGGCTTGCCCGCGAACGTCGACGTGCGCGAGATCGGCCGGCGCGGCACGCTCGGCCGCTTCCTCCGTTACCGCCGGTTCCTGCGCGAGGCCTTCGTCGACGAGCGCTTCGACGCGCTCCTTGGACACATGGTGCCGCGCTACGCGACCGTCGGCACCCGGATCGTGCGCGGCGCTGGCGCGCGCAGCTTCCTGTGGTACACGCATGCTGCCGTCGACCGGCGTCTGGCCGAGGCCGAGCGCGTGGTCGAGCGCATCTTCACGGCGAGCGACGAGTCGCTGCGCCTCGCGACGCCGAAGAAGCTCGTCACCGGCCACGGCATCGACCTCGCGCACTTCGACGCCCGCGGCGCGGAGCCGGTGCATCCGCCGCGCTTGCTCTCGGTCGGCCGTATCACGCCGCGCAAGGATCCCCTGACCCTCGTCGCGGCGCTCGCGATCCTGGTCGGCCGCGGGCACGATCTCTCCCTCGATCTGGTCGGCGGCGGCCTCGCCTCGGGCGACGAGGCATACGGTCGGTCGCTCGCCGAGGCGATCGAGATCGGCGGTCTGTCGGGACGAGTCGAGCTCGCGGGCAGCGTCCCGTATCGTGAGATCCCGCGCTGGTACCGCCGCGCGACGCTACTCGTTTCCGCGAGCCGCACGGGGAGCGTCGACAAGGTCGTCCTGGAAGCGATGGCGGCCGGCCGTCCGATCGTCACCTCGAACGAGGCGTTCCCGCCGCTCCTCGCGGAGCTCGGGGATCTCGGCGAGCGCCTCGGCTTCGCTCCGGGCGACGCTGCCGGGCTCGCCTCGCGGATCGAGTGGCTCCTCGAACGATCGGCTGGCGAGCGCGCCGCGATCGGCGAGCAGCTGCGCGCGATCGTCGCGCGGGACCACGAGGTCGATCGCCTGATGGCGCGCCTGGTGGCGGAGATGGAAGGCGTGCGCTCGTGAGCACCGCCCCGCGATCCGAGCTCGTCGAGCCGCTGCGCCGCGTGCTCGGCTGGCTGCTCGCGCATCGCGATTCGCAGGGCCGCATTCTCTGTCCGGAGCATCGCATCGAGCACTCCGGCAAGAACGCCGGGCTCATCGTGATCGCGGCCGAGCTTGCGCGGCACGCCTCGGGCGAGGACCGCGACGCGCTCTTCGAGGCCGCGCGGATGCAGGCTCGGCGTCTCGTCGCCAATCTCCAGCGCGAGGACGAGAGTGCCTGCTTCACCTTCCGACCCGGCCGGCACGATCCCTTCAATTGCTCGAACAACGTGATCGACGGCGGAGCGGCGAGCGATGCGCTGGCCGAGATGGTGCAGACCTTCGGCGAACGCCTCGAGGCGCACGAGCGCGAGGAGTTCAGCCGCGCGAGCGTGCTGCACGCCCAGACCTACCTGCGCTACGCCGTGCTGGACAAGGGGATTCCCGCGCAGCGCGCGTGGGCCATGACCGGGGTGGCGCAGGCTTTTGCACTCGCGCGTCACGAGGTGCTGGAGCTCGCCGTGTCGGAGGGCGTGGGCCTACTGGAAGGTGCGCAGCACGGCGACGGCAGCTATCCCTATCATCCCCTCGAGGCTGGCGCCGCGCATCCCGGCGCGAGCGACGTCTCGGCCTTCTATCAATCGCGCGTCACCGGCTTCCTGATGTTCGCGCTCGAGCGCATCGGCCGCGATCCCGCGGGCCAGGTCTTCCAGCAGCCGATCCTCGCAGGGCTGGATTTCCTGCTCGCGCTACAAGGTCCCGACGGCATCAAGAGCGGCCTCGTCGAGGCGAAGCCCTGGTACTGGGGCGCGCACTACGAGGTCGCCTCGCATCCCTTCGACATCTGGACGCTCGCGCGTGGCTGGCGCCACTTCGGCCGGGCGCGGCTCGCCGAGGGTGCCGAGCGAGCGTGGCGCGCGTGGGTGGCACACCTGAAACCGGATGGCGAGCCGCAGAGCCATCTGCCGGGAGCCGGTCGCAGCAAGAGCTATCAGTGCCCGATGTTCTGGGCCGGCCATGCGTCGTGGATCGCGCGCGCGCTCCCCGATCTCGAGCGCATTCTCTCGCGCCCTGCCCCGCCATCCACGCAGGGCGAGGGCATCGAGATCGCGGTCTCGCACTTTCCGGATGCTTCACTCGTGCGTCTGGAGGATGGCGCCGTCGTGGCCTGGATCCGCGGCCGCCGCCCACCGTTCAATCTCCACCACGGCAGCCCGCACGGCGCAGGCCTGGTGCGCGTCTTCTCGAAGTCCCAGGGCGGCGACGTCCACGTTCCCTGGCGCCCCGGTGGAGCGAACGAGGGCGAGTGGAGCGGAAAGCTCGGCCCTTTCGCGTTCGCCCGCGGCTGGCGCGCCAATGCGAGCGAGCTCCGTTTTTCCCTGTGGCTCGCGCGCAATCATCTGCGCGGCCGCCGCCTGCTCGCGGCCGTGCAGGCTCCGCTCTGCGTTCTGCGCGACGGCGTGCTCGCCTTTGCCTCGACACGCGTCGGCAGCGGCTTCCATCTCGCGCCGGCCGTGGTGCTCCACCCCGACGGTGTGGAGCTGCGCTCCGCGCTCGCCCGGCGGGACGGCACGGCCGTTCCCGGTTCGCGACTCGTCCGCAGCTTCCACGTCGACGGTGAGGGACTGATGGTCGAGGACTTCCTCGAAGCGGGCGGTTCGGGGCGCGCACTCGCATATCGGGTCCCTGCGCTCGCGCAGGAGCTCGTCCAGGAAGAGCAGCGCGTGCGCTACCGTCTCCGATAGTGCCCCCGGGCCACCATTCATGACCGCACACTCCCCGAACGCTCGATGTGCACACGGCTCACGAATCGCCGCAGCACTTGCATCCGCTCTCTTGTTGCTGCAGTTCCTGGCGCTCTCGAGCTGCCGCGCGCTCTTCCCCGGCGACCCTCCTCCCCGGCCGAGCGCGAATCCTTCGATCGGGACCGCGCCCGCGCTTCCGGGCGAGGTCGCGAGCGAATGGAGGATCTTCGGTGCGAGCACCGAAGGCCGGCCGCTGCGGATGCGCACGCTGGGCACGGGTTCCGTCCGCGCGCTCTGGATCGGCGGGATCCACGGTGACGAGACGGAAGGAGAGGTCGCGACCCGAGAGCTCCCCGCTGCCTTCCTCGCTGAGGCGGGTCTCGGCCGGCGCGTCACGCTGACCATCGTCGAGGACGTCAATCCCGATGGTCGCGCGGCTGGCGAACGCTGCAACGGGAACGGAGTCGACCTCAACCGCAACTTTCCGGCCCGGAACTACGCGCCGGGCGCCGATCGAGGTACCGCAGCGCTCTCGGAACCCGAGGCGCGCGCGCTGCACGACCTGTTGCTCGAGCTGCGACCGGACGTCGTGTTCGTGGCACACTCCTCGTCCGCCGGGGAAAGCGGCGCGCGCTCGTTCATCAATTTCGACGGTCCGGCCGATGCCCTTGCGCGCGCGTTCTCGAATCAGTCCGGCTATCCCGTCGTGCTCTCCAGTGACATCCACAGTACGCCCGGCTCGCTCGGCTCCTTCGCCGGCGTCGACCTCGGAATCCCGACGTTGACGATCGAGTACGAACGCGGTCGCGAGGCAGGCGCCTGCTGGAACGACACGCGCGCCGCGATCCTCGCCGTGCTGGGCGGGATCACGACGCGCGTTCGCGCCTGCACTGCGCCGCTTCCAGCGCCTGCACGGGTGGTCGTCCGATCTCGAACGCATTTCTTGCAGGGACCGGCGGGAGCGCGGGCCTAGCATCTCCGGGATGAACTCGCGGGCGATCCTGCTTGGCCTCGCCTGCTTCGCGGCGGACGGAATGGCGCGTGCCCAGGGCACGTCGGTCGGCGAGCAGCGGATGGCCGACCTCGACGCGCTCACCGCGGCGCTCCTCGAGGGGCATCCCGACCCCTTCCAGGCCAATGCTCGCGAGAACTGGGAGCAGGCCATCGATGCTCTCGCCGCCCGCTTCGAGGAGCTCGACGAGACGGCCTACTTCCTCGAGCTCTCGCGCATTGTCGGGCTCGCGCGCGACGGACACACCAGCGTCCTGCCCCCCAACGCGAGCGCCGCCTTCACGCGCTCGTTCGGGATCGAGCTCGAGCTGTGCTCCGACGGATTGCTCGTCGCAGCCGCCGACGCCGAGCACGCCGCGGCGCTCGGACGCCGCGTGCTCGCCTTCGGCGAGGTGAGCGCTGCGCAGGCCATGAAGCGACTCGAGCCGTTCCTGACGCGCGACAACGATCTCGGCAGTCCGTGGCTCGTCGAGCTGCTGCTCGTCTCGCCGGCGATCGGGACGAGCCTGGGTCTATGGGTTTCCGAGGAGCAGGCATCGATCCAGGTGGAGAGCGAAGCTGGCGCTCCGCTAGTGGTGCCGCTGCGGCCGACGCGAGGTGGGCCCGCCATGGGTCCGCGTCCGACGGAATGGTCAATCGCTGCATACGGCAGCGGCGAGCTGCCGCTCTGGGCGCGTCGCGCCACCGAGCCATGGTGGTACGAGGAGGTCGACGACGGCCGGGTCGGCTGGCTGCGCTTCGCGAGCGTAGTGAATGCCGAGCAGGAGCGCTTCGCCGACTTCTGCAGCCGCACCTTCGAGCAGATCGAGACGAGCGCCGTGCAAACCCTGGTGGTCGACCTGCGCGGCAATCGCGGCGGGAACAACTATCTGACCCAGCCGCTTCTTCACGGGCTCATCAAGAGCAGGCTCGACGCTCCGGGCAGGCTCTTCTGCGTCACGGACCGCCGCACGTTCTCGGCGGCAGTGAACGCCGCGACGCGCATCGAGCGCGAGACGTGGGCCCTGTTCGTCGGCGAACCGATGGGGGGTCGGCCCAATCACTTTGGCGATGCGGAAGAGATCACGCTCCCTGGCACGGGATCCCGGTTGTTCGTCTCGAGCGTGCGCTGGCAGGATTCCGATCCGCGGGATGCGCGCCCCTGGATCCGGCCGGACGTACCGGCGCCGATTCGAATCGCCGACCGGCTCTCCGGCCGCGATCCCGCGCTCGAGGCCGTCCTCGCATTCGATCCGGCGGGCGCGAGCGGTCGCTTCGGTGGTCTTCCGCCCATCGCACACTGGATGCGCGCGAGCCAGGGGCTCAGCTGGCCGCCACACTAGACGCTTCCAGGAATCCAGCATGATCCAAGATGACTCGGATGTCGTCGTCATCGGCGGTGGTCCCGCCGGGTCGACGGTTTCGACCCTGCTCGCCCAGAGCGGCCTCGGGGTCCAGCTCTTCGAGCGCGAGCGCTTCCCGCGTTTCCACATCGGCGAGTCGCTGATCCCCGAGACCTACTGGGTGTTCCAGCGCCTGGGGATGCTCGAGAAGCTGCGCGCCAGCCGCTTCGTGGAGAAGCGCAGCGTGCAGTTCGTCAGCTCGAGCGGGAAGCAGTCGGCGCCCTTCTACTTCCTGGACAACAAGCCGCACGAGAGCTCGCAGACCTGGCAGGTCGTGCGCAGCGAGTTCGACCAGATGATGCTCGAGAACGCGCGCGAGCACGGGGTCATCGTGCACGAGGGCGTGCGCGTGCGGGACGTGCTCATGGACGGCGAGCGCGCGATCGGGGTCCACGTCCAGCCGGGCAAGAAGAAGTCCCGCGACGTCCGCGCCCGCGTCGTGGTCGATGCGAGCGGCCAGAGCGGTATCCTGATGAAGAAGCTCGGCCTGCGCATCTGGGATCCCTTGCTCGACAAGGGGGCCATCTGGACGTACTGGAACGGAGCTCGCCGCGAGACCGGCCGCGCCGAGGGCGCGACGCTGGTGCTGCAGACCGCCGATCGCCGGGGCTGGTTCTGGTACATCCCGCTGCACGACGACCGCATGAGCGTCGGCGTGGTGAGGCCCTTCGACGATCTCTTCCAGGGCCCCGCGGATCACGAGCAGACGTATCTCGCGGAAGTGGAGCGCTGCCCGGCGGTTCGCGAGCGCCTTGCCGGCGCCACTCGGGCGACGGGCTACTTCGCGACCAAGGACTATTCGTATCGTTCGTCGAGGTGCTCGGGCGAGGGGTGGGTGCTGGTCGGCGACGCGTTCGGCTTCCTCGACCCGCTGTACTCCTCGGGCGTCATGCTGGCCCTGAAATCGGGCGAGCTCGCCGCCGACGCGATCATCGAAGGGCTCGCGAAGAACGATCTCTCCGCGGCACAGCTCGGCAAGTGGGGCCCGAGCTTCAACCAGGGCGTCGACCGCATGCGCCGGCTGGTCTGCGAGTACTACGACGGCTTCAGCTTCGGCCAGTTCGCTCGCCGCTTCCCGGAGCTGCGCGGCAAGATCACTGATCTCTTGATCGGCGACCTCTTCCGCGACGGCGTCGATGTCGTGTGGAAGCCGCTCGAGTCGCTCTACCCGCCGGGCAAGCAGCCGCCGGTCGGCTGGGACGAGGGCACGCGGGACGCGGCCGCGACGAGGTCGAACGAGCTGATGCTACCGGAAGGGCCGCGACCCTGAGACGGGAGTCGCGGCCCTCGAGCTCACTTGGCGACGCGCGCTACTTCTTGCGCGTGTAGTGGATCTTGAAACCGCCCATTTCCTTGCCGTCGGGGCCGGGCGCGAAGATCTCGAAGTCCATCGTGTCGTTGCTCGTCCACTTGGTGACGAGCCGGTGTTTCACCATCTTGCCCGTCATGTCGGGCATATCGCCTTGCATCGTCATGGTCTGGGTCTTCTCGTCCCAGGTGCCTTCCGTCAATCCGGGCGCCGGGGCCATCGAGTCGGTCCACCACGAGACGTACTTCTTCTTGCCCGGGTCGTATCCGTCGATGCCTCGCCCCTCGAACGGGCCGCCCATCACGGTTCCCGTGAAGTGGCTGAACACCGAGAATCCTCCCGGGCCGAGCTCGATCGTCAGGCTGCCCTTGGACGTCTGACCCATCATGTCGATCGTTGCGTCCCAGGTCCCGACGCTGCGGTGCAGCGCTTTGTGCTCGGCGCTGGGTTGCGGCATCGCCTGCGCGCCGCCGGGGTCCTGAAAGGCCCACACGGATGCGCCGACGAGTAGTGCGACCAGCGGGAGAGCGAAAAACCGAGTCATCAGAATCTCCTTGTCATGGTGAATGTGACAGCTTGGGGGGTCGAGGAGTCTAGCGTCGCTCACAAGGCCAGTCCTAGTTCGGAGTACCGCCTGGAGAGAGACCACACTCCTACGAGCACGGCGTCCCTCCGAGTTCGGAGTACCGCCTTCAGGCGGTCCGGTTCGTCGTCCCGCCTTCAGGCGGGACCGGCCCTGCAAGAGAAGGCCGCCTGAGGGCGGTACTCCGAACCGGACAGTTCCCCTCGCCGGTTGCTCGCGCCGCGGGCCGAAGTGCGGTCGTGGCGTGCCCCGATGCGAACGATGGAGTACGCTCAAGTTGGCCCCTGGCCTCCCTCGTCGATGATCGAATCGGTTCCTCCGCCTGCTCCGCCCGGACTCTTCGGAAGCTTGCGGGCCGCGCTGGGCGCAGGCGTGCTCGCGGGAGGGATCGCTGGCGCCGTCGACGGCACGATCGCCGCCTTCGGGATCGACTCCTCGGTCTTCTACTTTCGCGCCCGATCTCTGGGTGTGTGGGGGGCAATCGACACGGCCCCGCGCGTCTGGGAGGGTCCGGCGGGGCTGCTCGGATGCATCGCAGCGAGCACGCTCGCCTACGCGACGATCGCCTGCGCACTGCTCCTCGTCGTGGCTCTGGTTGCCCACCCGCTGCTTCGCGGGCGAGCGATGGAGCGACGCGAGCGCTTTTTCCTGGGGCTCGGGCTCGGAGGCTGGCTCGGCGTCGAGTTCTACTGGTGGTCGCGGCCGTTCCTGTTCTCCGGCTTGAGCTCGACCGATCCCAAGCGGCTCGCCGCCACGCTCGCGTGCGTGATCCTGGGGGGCTTGAGTGGTTTCGCCCTGGCGAGGATCGCGCAGCGGCGCTTCACCCGCGCAGGATCAAGGCTTCGTTTCGCTCTCCGCGCCGGCTTCGTCGCGACGCTCGTGGGGGGCGCGCTCTTCGTCTACATCGACAGTCGCCGCAGCCACGTCATCGGACGCGTGAACGAACGCACGCGCGATCGTGCCAATGTGCTGGTGTTCATCGTCGACGCGCTGCGCCAGGACGAGCTCGGCTGCTACGGCAGCGAGCGCGTGCAGACGCCGAACATCGACCGGCTGGCGAGAGAGGGCGTGCTCTTCGAAAACGCCTTTGCCCAGGCGCCCTTCACGTGGTCGAGCTTCGGATCGTTCCTGACGGGCAAGTATCCCCGCCGCCACGGCCTGGTGAAGATGGCCTTCGACGTGCGGATGGCGCCCAACGTGACCCTCGCGTCGTGGTTGAAGCAGGCGAAGCGGCTCGAGGGAGGGCAGCTCTCGAGCGAGGACTACCTCAACGCTGCTTTCCTCACCGGCACCGTGTCGCACGGCTCGGGGCTGGTTCAAGGCTTCGACGCCTACTTCGAGGCCCTACTCGGCCACCCCCTCGTCGACGTCCACAGTCAATGGAGCCGGCTGCGCTCGATGCTGCTCCCGTGGCTGGTGGCGAGCAAGCTCGACCAGCGCTTCGATTCGCGCGTCGTGGCATCGCAGGCCGCGCGGTGGCTGGACGCTCATGCGAGCGACCGCTGGTGCGCGCTGGTGCATTACTACTCGACGCACACGCCCTACGATCCGGAGGAGGAATACCGCCGGATGTACGTCGATCCGGCGTACTCTGGCCCCGTCAGCGAGTTCCGGGCCGAACACCGGCAGGCGATCGAGAGTGGCGCGGAGCTCACCCCGGCGGACGCCGACCAGATACGCAATCTCTATCACGGCGGCGTCAGCATGGCCGACTCGATGATCGGCGACGTGATCGCCGAGCTCGAGAAGCAAGGCATCCTCGACCAGACCATCGTCGTCGTCACGAGCGACCACGGCGAGGAGCTCGGGGACCACGGCTTGTGGGAGCACAACTTCATGTACGAGACGAACCTGCGGATCCCGTTCGTGATCCGGTATCCCGCTCGGTTGCCTGCTGGCGGGCGAGTCGAGGCGGCGGTCGACTCGATCGACCTCCTGCCGACACTCTGCGATCTCTTGCGGCTCGAGGTGCCGCACGACGCGCTCGACGTATACGGGATCGTCGACGGCAAGAGCCTCCTCCCGCTCGTGCGCGGGGAGGTGGATCACCAGCGCGCCTACACCTTCGCGGAGAACGGGCCGTATCTTTCGATCCAGGGCGGAGGCTGGAAGCTCATCGTGCGTCGGGAGGGCCTCGAGCAAGACGGCTGGGAGAAGCTCGTCAGTGGCGAGATCGGACAGTCCCAGCTCTTCGATCTCGTGAACGATCCCGCGGAACACTCGAACCTGTTTCCCCACGAGACCGAGCGCGCGCACGCGCTGTACATCGATCTCCTGGAATGGAGCAGCAGCATGCCCATCCCGGTATTTACCGTCGAGGAGAGCGCGAGGGACTACGAGAACCAAGCGCTGATCAAGCAGCTGGGCTACGCCGGTGGGGTGGGCGCGGGTACGGACGGGGGCGGAGACACGAAAGAGTAGGTTCGTGGCACGCGTCGAGGATCTGGTCCTGATCGCCAACGCCCGGATGCCCTCGCCTCGCGCGCAGTCGTTGCAGGTCGCGCAGGCTGCGGCTTCGTTCGCGAGGGCGGGCGTGCGCACGAGCCTGTGGTACGCGCGCCGCGCGAGCGCGTTCGAGCTGCCGCCGGGGAAGGATCTCTGGGACTATTACTCCGTTCCGGCGGGGAAGCGGCCCATGACGGAGGCGCTCGCGTGCCTCGACTGGATCGATCGCTTCCCGCGGCCGTTGCAGTATCTTCCCGCACGGGCGCAGGAGCTCTCTTTCTCGCGTTCGGCCGCGCGACGCGCGCGCGCGCTCGCGCCGGGGGTCGTGGTCCTCTCGCGCGAGCTCGAGGCCGGGAGCTGGATCGGCGAGGGCCGCGGTGTGTTCCTCGAAGTGCACCGCGTTCCGGGCGGGCGCGCGCGGCGGCGCTGGCTCGCGCGCGCCGCCGCGCGCGCCCGCGGACTGATCGCGATCTCCGGCGGTGTGCGTGAGGACCTCTGCGCGCTCGGCATCCGATCCGAGCAGGTGCGGGTCGAGCACGACGCCTTCGAGCCCGATCGGTTCGAGGGCCTACCGGGCAAGGCCGCGGCGCGCGAGCGGCTCGACTTGCCGAGGGAATGCGTCCTGGTCGCCTACACCGGCGGACTGCTCGCCTGGAAGGGGGTCGATCTCCTGATCGACGCGGCCCGTGAGCTTCGCGAGATCGAGTTCGTGATCGCGGGCGGGATGGAAGCGGACGTCGCAGCCCTCCGCGAGCGCGCGCGCGGGCTCGCCAACGTGCGCATCGACGGCTGGCAAGCGCCTGCTCGCGTGCCGATGTACCTTGCCGCGGCGGACATCGGCGTCGTTCCCAATCGTTCGGCCCCGGCGATCAGCGCGCGCTACACCTCGCCGCTCAAGGTCTTCGAGGCGATGGCGGTGGGGCTGCCGCTGGTGATGAGCGCTGTGCCGAGTCTGCGCGAGATCCTTGCGCCCGAGGAGGCCGCGTTCTTCGAGCCGGATTCGGCCGCGGCGCTCGCGCGCGCCTTGCGCGAGCTCGCGCGAGACGAGCCGCGGCGCGCGGCCATCGCCGGGCGCATGCGAGCCCGGGCTCCCGAGCACACCTGGGATGCGCGCGCTGCCCGGCTGCTCGCCTGGATGGGAGAACGGCTTTGAAAGTGCTCTTCCTGACGGACTCGCTTTCCGACCTCGACGGCGTCGGCCGCTACGCGATGCGCCTGATCGCCGCGATGGAAGAGCTGGAGCCGGGCCTCCAGGTCGAGGTCCTGCTCGCGCGCAAGCACCGGCCGACCTCGAGCCAGGTTCCGCCGCGATGGACCGTTTCGGTTGCGCTGCCGCCGGACTACTTCTTCTACATGAGCTGGCCGCGTTTCCTGGTGTGGCGCGCGTACGGAACGTTCCGCACCTGGCGCGCGGCCCGGCGCGCCGATCTCGTGCACGCGATCAAGGACTATCCGCACAGCCTCGTGGCGCTCGACGGGGCGCGGCTCGCCGGCAAGCCCTGCGTCGCGACCGCGCACGGCACCTACACGATCCAGCCGCTCCTCGACCCGCGGCACGCCGCGCGCGCGCGGCGCACCTATCGCGGCTTCGCTCGCATGATCTCGGTCAGCCAGTACACCCGGCGCCGCTTGCTCGAGATCCTCGGCCCCGAAGAACTCGCCCCCGCGAAGGTCGAGGTGATTCCCAACGCCGTGTCGGCGGAACGGTACGTGGAGCGGCGCGAGATCGGTTCCCGGCCGTGGCACCACGTGCCATTCACGCTCGGCATCGGAGAGATCAAGGAGCGCAAGGGCCATCATCTGGCCCTGGAAGCCTGGTGCCGGGTGGCGCGCGAGCGCATCGACCTGCACCATTTCCTGGTGGGCAAGCGGCCGAGCGACGCGTACGACGCCCGCCTCGTTTCGCTCGCGCGCGAGGCGGGAGTGGAGGGGCGCGTGCATTTCCTGGGCAACGTGAGCGAGGACGAGAAGATCGATCTCCTGCAGCGTGCCTGCGTCTTCCTGCACACACCGGTGACCTCACAGGACGGCGGCTTCGAGGGTTTCGGGATCGTCTACCTGGAGGCCGCCGCGGCCGGCACGCCGGCGATCGGTACGCTCGATTGCGGAGCCGAGGACGCGATCGTCGAGGGGCGAACGGGAAGGCTCGTCGCACAATCGGTTGCCGCAGTCGAGACGGCGCTGCGCGGTTTGCTCGGGAACGAGGCCGAGCGCGCGGCGATGGGCGCGCGCGCGAGGGAGCACGCGCGCGCCTCGAGCTGGCGCGCCAACGCCGAGTGCGTGCTCGCGATCTACCGAGAGGCGCTCGCCTGATGCGCGTCCTGTTCCTCTGCGAGATCTTCGACCCGGGAGTCGGTTCCTCCGTACGGCAGATGTACCAGGAGGCCGAGCGCTTGCGCGCGCTCGGTCATCAGACCGCGGTCGTCTCTTGCACCCAGGATCCGGCGCAGGCGGGCGAGACGCAGATCGAGGGGACCACGGTCTTCCGCATCCACTCGGACTACGCGCTGCGCTGGCGCGCGTGGGTCGCCCTGAAGAACCGCCGCGTGGTGGCGCCGCTCGAGCGGATCCTCGCCGACTGGAAGCCCGACGTCGTGCACGCACACCTGATCCACACGCACCTCGGCTACCACTCGCTCACGCAGGCGCGAGCGGCCGGGGCGGGTGTCGTCTTCACGGCGCACGACGTCATGGTCTTCTGCTACCAGAAGCTCACCTGCTTCCACGGCGGCGAGGAGCACGGCGGCCTGCTGCGCGACTATCCCGCGTACCTCGGGAAATGCATCCCCTGCCAGCGCTTCCGCTTCCGCCCCGGCCGCAATCGCGTCATCCGCGCCGTTCTCGAGCGCGACGTGCACCGCTTCACGGTCGTTTCCGACGAGCTGGGCGTCGCGATCCGAGCCAACCGGATCCGCGTCGATCGCACCGTGTACAACGCGACGCGGCCGCAGCGCGAGCTGCCCGGTCCGGAAGCGGTGCGCGCTTTCCGTGAGCGGCTGGGCCTCCGCGACGCGCGCGTGATCGCGATCGGCGGCCGCCTCCACGAGCAGAAGGGCGTGGGCAAGCTCTTCGAGATGCTCGCCCTCCTTGCGCCGCGCTTTCCCGACCTGCGGCTGCTCGTGATGGGCAAGCGCGAGCTCTACGAGCGCGAGTTCGAACCGCAAGCGCGGGCCCTGGGGATCGCCGATCGCGTCGTACCGACGGGCTGGCTGGCAGGCGAAGAGCTGGCACTCGCGTACTCCGCGACCGACATCTTCGTCACGCCCTCGATCTGCTTCGACACCTTCGGCCTGGTGAACCTCGAAGCGATGGAGCACGCCAAGCCCGTCGTCGCGACCCTCTTCGGCGGCTCGAAAGAAGTCGTCGAGGACGGCGTCACCGGCTTCGTCGCCAACCCCTTCGACGTGCCGGCCTATGCCGAGAAGATCGCTCTCTTGCTCGGAGATCGCGCCCTGCGCGAGCGCATGGGCGCCGCCGGCCGCGAACGCTGGCTCGCCCACTTCACGATCGAGCGCCTGACGGACGAGTTCCTGGAGGAGTACCGGCTCGCCATCGAGATGGCAGAAGCTGGAGCGATGTCTGGTGCGAGGAAGTAGTCCGGCCGGTTTTTCTGGTTCGGAGTACCGCCTTCAGTTGCGCCAGGCAAAGCTTGGGAGGTGAGGATGGAGTGACCTGAAACACCTCGAAAGGACCCGGTGGGTGGAAACCCCACCCGGTAACGGTTGGCCACCAGCCGGAAGCGAGTCTTGCGTGCGACGGGGTGACCCGGCGCGCGAAGCGTAGACAGCGAGTGTGTGGGCCGTGCGACCGAGCCCCGAAAGGGTACGTATCGCGGGAGCCGAGGGAGTCTGAAGAGCCGAGGCAACACGGAGATGCCGCAATGGCCTGGCATCGAAGTCCCGCCGGGGTCTGAGAACAGGGCGCGCACGCACGGGGGTCCTCCAGGAACCTGGGAGACCCCCTCGTTTCCACGTAACAAAAGCGGCCGACGAGGGAGGCCGAAGACAAAGATCCCTGGCCGAGTGCCGGAGCGTCAGCCGGCACGAGGAGCGAATCCTGCGGACGCACCGTGGTAGCTGCGAACGAGTCCAACGAGCGAGCGGCGAGGAACGAGGGGGAGTCGGAGCGCTGCACAGTACCGCGGAAGCGGGGGAACCGACCCGAGGGACCCCGTGGAGGGAAGGCGGCGCCGGGACAAGGAACCGTTTTGGAGACAGATGAACGAGATGCAGAGCTCGAATCCCATCTCAACGAAACTGGAACGGATAGCGAAGCTGGCGAAGGAGATGCCGGGGACGGCGATCACCAGTCTCTCTCATCACATCGACGTCGACTGGCTGCGCGAAGCGTGGCGGAGGACGCGTAAGGACGGGGCGGCGGGAGTGGACGGCACGACTGCGAGCGACTACGAGGTCGAGCTGGAGGCAAACCTCCGCTCGCTCCTCGACCGCGCGAAAAGCGGCCGCTACTTCGCTCCGCCGGTCAGGCGAGTCCACATTCCCAAAGGCAGCGGGAACGAAACGCGGCCGATCGGGATCCCCACCCTGGAGGACAAGATCCTCCAGCGCGCGGTGGCGATGTGTCTGGAGGCGGTGTACGAGCAGGACTTCCTGGACTGCTCATACGGCTTCCGGCCAGGGCGCTCGGCGCATCAGGCGCTGGAAGCGCTCTGGAAAGGGACGATGGACCTGGGAGCGGTGTGGGTGATCGAGGTGGACATCCGAAAGTTTTTCGACACCTTGGACCACCGCCATCTGCGGGAGATCCTGAGCCAGAGGGTACGAGACGGCGTGATCCTGCGCCTGATCGGAAAGTGGTTGAACGCAGGAGTCCTCGAGGGGGGAACGTGAGTTTCCCCGACGCGGGGACTCCACAGGGGGGCGTGATCTCCCCGCTGCTTGCCAATGTCTATCTGCACGAGGTGCTGGACAAGTGGATCGCAATGACGGTCGCACCGAAGCTGCGTGGCCCGGTGCGACTGATCCGCTACGCCGACGACTTCGTGCTCTTGCTACGCGACGAACAGGACACCCGGCGGATCTTCGCCGCGTTGCCTGGGCGTTTCCAGCAATATGGACTGACGATCCACCCGACGAAGAGCCGCCTGATCGACTTTCGCCGCCCTCCGCGAGAGGGCGGGGAACAGTCGCCGACGCCCTTCGATTTCTTGGGATTCACCCACTACTGGGGACGATCCCGCAACGGCAGATGGGTCGTCCAGCGCAAGACGGCGAAGGAGCGGCTGAGCCGCGGCCTGCATTCGATCCACAGGTGGTGTCGGGCGAACCGACACCGTCCCATCCCCGAGCAGCATCGGCGCTTGTGCGCCAAGATGCGTGGGCACTACGCGTACTTCGGCATCAGCGGGAACGCGCGGCGCATCCGGGCCTTTCACGAGGCCGTACGGCGCATCTGGCCGAAGTGGCTGAGCCGCCGCTCGTGGCGGGGATACCTGAACTGGGATCAAATCGCCGCGATCCTCCAGCGCCACCCGCTACCACCGCCCCGACTGGTGCACGGCCTACAGAATCCGTAGCCAACCCTTGTCCTGACGAGCCGGATGCGTGAGTTGCGCACGTCCGGATCTGTGGGAGGCCCGAGTGAGCAATCACTCGGGCCTACCCGGCGCGGTCTTCTCTTGCGGAGCCAGTCCCGCCTGAAGGCGGGACGACGAACCAGACCGCCTGAAGGCGGTACTCCAAACTCGGAGGGACTCCGTGCTCGTCGGTGTGTGGTTTCTCTTCAGGAGGTACGCCGTGCGCGTAGGGGTGTGATTCCTCTCGAGGAGGAGAGTTCTCGAATCGGTTCGTGCAGCCTGGAATTCGCTCCGTCGGTCCGGATATCGAGAGCAGACGGCACCCGGTTAGACTTCTTCCCGTGATGTCATGGACTCGATCGATCTCGTTCGCGCTGCTCGGCGCGCTGAGCGCTTGCGGCTCGGGGGGAGCGTCGGGGAAACGTCCGCCCAATGTGCTCGTGATCAGCATGGACAGCGTGCGGCGCGATTTCGTGTCCGTGTACGGGTACGCCTCGTCGTTCGCGCCGGGGGAGGGGACTTGCCCCACCCTGGAGCGGCTGGCCGCGGAGGGAGTGGTCTTCGATCGGGCGTACAGCACGACGTCGTGGACGCTGCCGGCGCACGCAAGCTTGTTCACCGGAGCGCCCGAGATGGTGCACGGCGTGGAGCTCGACGTGATGGCGCTCGGCGCGGAGTACACCACGTTCGCGGAGGTGTTCGAGGCGGCGGGCTACCGCACGGCAGGCTTCTACTCGGGGCCCTATCTCGATCCGCGTTACGGGTTCGGTCAGGGCTTCCAGGAGTACGAGGCTTGCTACGGTGAAGCGCTCGCTAGCGCTGCCGAGCGCGCGCGAGCTCTCGAAGCCGACCCCCGGCCGGCGAACCTCGAGGCGCTCGTGGAGGCGCAGGGCGAGGTCGAGAACCTCTCGCACCTCGACCAGAGCTCGAACAACGTCAGCGATGCGGTGCTGGCCGAGCTCGCCCGGGCGCGCGACGAAGCGCGGCCGTGGATGATCTTCGCGCACTACTTCGATGCGCACTACGACTTCGTGCCGCCGCCGCCTTACGACCGGAAGTTCGATCCCGAGTACGCGGGGAGCGAGAAAGGCAGCGACCTGCTCGGGAACAAGAAGATCAGCGTGTGGGAGCCGACCCCCCAGGATCCCCGCAAGCGCGAGCGCAAGATCTCGGAGCGCGATCTGGAGCACGTCCGCGCGCTCTATGCCGGCGAGCTCGCCTGGGTCGACCAGCAGATCGCGCGCGTGATCGCCGACCTGGAGGCGCACGGCGAGCTCGAGCACACCATCGTGGTGGTGCTCGCCGACCACGGCGACGAGTTCTTCGAGCACGAGAATCTCGGGCACCGCAAGAGCGTGTTCGAGGAAGTACTGCGTATCCCCTTGATCATGCGCTTCCCGGAGAAGCTGCCGCGCGGCGCGCGCGTTTCCGCGGTGGCCTCGATCCAGGACGTGTACGCCACCCTCCTCGATCTGGCGAGCATCGAGCCGCCACGTGGCTCGATCTCGCGCAGCCTGGTGCCGCTGACAAGCGGCCAATCGGATGGAGGAGACCGCTGGGCCTTCGGGCGTCTCGTCAACCTGATGCCGCTGCCGCACGACTCGGGCACCACGGCGCTCGACACCTGGGTCGACGAGTACTTCCTTCAATGGCCGATCAAGATCCGCCGCACCCGGCGGTGGATCGGTGTGGGGCCGCGCACCGCGCCCGGAATGGCCGCCGAGTTCACCACCATGGGCGAGAAGATGCGCAAGCGCGACCATCTGCTCGCGTGGATCGATCTCGAAGCGCACCCGCGGGAGGAGCTCGCCGCGTACTCAGCGGACTTCTCCGATCCGCGCGCGAAGGAGGCGCTGGCGAGCTTTCGCGCGGTCTACGAGAAGCTCTCCGCGCTGCGCACGGTGCCCGCCGCGATCGATCGCAGCGCGACCGAGAAGAGCTTGCTCACCGGACTCGGGTATGCCGGCGAGGAGTCCGAGAGCGTGAGCGCGGACGCGAGCCTGTTCGAGCGCTTGACGCTGCCTCCGCCCGGAGCGCGTGAGTGAAAGGCCGGCCGGTCCTGCTCGCGATCGGGATCGCGATCCTGGTCGCGTTCGTCTCCTTCGGCGCGCGCTGGCAACTCGACTCCCGCCTGTGGATCCCCGAGCAGGATCGCTGGGTCGCCACCGATCCCGACGGCCTCTACCACCTCCGCCGCCTGGATCGCGTGGCGCGCGAGGGTCTTCCGGTAGCCTCGCGCGATCCCTTGCTGAGCTATCCCGAGGGATCGATGATCCCCTGGCCGCCGTACTACACGATGGTGGCGTGGGCCGTGCTCGGACCGTTCGTGCCCTCCGGGGACCAGGCGCGCGAGCTGTTCCTGGAAGAGGCGGCTTCCTCCCTGGCCTGCGTCTTCGGGGTCCTTGCCTCGCTGCTCGCGGCGGCTGCGGCTGGCCTGCTCGCAGGACCCTTTGCAGCGCTGTGCGCCGGGCTCCTGCACGCGCTGTGCTTCGGCTCGATCGCCTACAGCCGCCTCGGGATCGGTGACCACCACGCGTTCGTCTCGTGGGTCTCCGGCGCGATGCTCCTGGCGGCGAGCGCGGCCTTCGCGCGCGGCGCGCTCGAGCGGCCGCGCGTGGCCATGCGCCACGGCTTGCTTTCCGGCGCCCTCGCCGGGCTCCTGCTCGGATCCTGGGTCGCGTCGCTACTCGACGTCGTGCTGTTCGAGATCGTGCTCGCCGTCCTGATCTTCGTGCACGCCCGGCGCCGGCTGCCGGGTCTCGCGGCCTACGGTCTGACCTACCATCTCGCGGCGCTTGCCGTCCTCACACCCGCGCTGCTCGCGAGCCCCTGGCGCGTCGAGCACCCGTGGATGGTGGTGAATCTCTCCTGGTACCACGCGGCGCATCTCTTGCTCGGCGCACTCGTGTTCGTGCCGCTCGCGCTCCGGCCGGAGAACGACCGCTTGCGCGGCCGCTATCCCTGGATCGTCGGCGCATCCCTCATCGCGCTCGGAGCGATCCTGATCGTGCTGCCGTTCGGCCCCGGCGCCGGGATACGCGAAGGCTTCGCGTGGATCGGGCGCGAGAATCGATTCATGGCCACGGTCACCGAGTCTCGACCGCTGATCGGTGCGGCTGCGGGAGAGGGCGCGCCGCTCTTCTACTACCTCGGCTGGGCGGTGCTCCTCTTGCCTCTCGTCTGGCTGCTCGCGCTGCACCAGGTCTGGACCGAGCGGCGCCTCGCGCTGCTGCCCTGGCTCGTCGTCGTTCCTCCCATGCTCCTGCAGGCGCTCGCGCAGCGGCGGTTCGCGGACGCGCTCGCGTTGCCGCAGGCCGTGATGCTCGGCTGGGGGCTCGCGCAAGTCCTGCCTGGCCGCGCCTCGCTCGCGCGGCTGTCACGCCTCACCGCCGGTCTCCCGCGCGCGATCGTGGGCCCCGCCCTCGTCCTCGGAGTGGTCGGCTCTTCGTGGGGTGCCGTGGTGCAGCCGATCGGAGCCCAGGTACTGGGCGGCGAGCGTCCCGCGCTCACTCCCGCCAAGGTGCGCAGCATCGGGATGCGGCTCGCTCTGGAGTGGCTCCGCGAGCACTCACCCGAGGACGGCGAGTACTCGGTGCTCGCGCAATGGGCCAACGGCCATGCGATCGAGTGGGTGGCGGCTCGTCCGACGGTCGCCACGAACTTCGGGACGTATGTCGGCGCGGAGAGCTTCCTCGACGCCTTGCGCTTCCTGTTGACCGAGGACGAGACCGAGGCCGAGGCGATCCTCGAGGCGCACCGCGCGCGCTACGTCGTACTGGAGAGCGAGTGGCCGAGCTACGCCTCGATCGCGATCCGCACCGCGTTCCCTGACCTCTGGAGTCGTTACTACGACGCGCCGCTCGGGGGCAAGGGGGCGGTACGCGACGCCTTCTTCGACACGCTCGGGGCGCGCCTCTTGTTCGGCGGGATGCGCGCGAAGGCCGGTCCGGAGACGTCGGGCCTCGGTTTCCTGCGGCTGGTGCACCTGAGCCCCGTCCCCGATCCCCAGCCCGTCCTCCGTGGGTGGAGTGAGCGCTGGCCGAGCACCTTCGTCTACGAGCGCGTGCTGGGCGCCAAACTCGAGGTCGAGGCTCCGGCGGGCACGAGGCTCGGCGTCGAGATCCCACTTCGATTCCCTCTGCCGGGCGGACCGTACACCTGGCTCTGGCGCGCACACACTCTGGCCGGCCAAGACGGTCGCGCACGCCTGCGCATTCCCTACCCCACCTTGAACCCCGGACCCGAAAGCACCGCGGGTGCAGGAGTGACCGCTGGGCCGGCCACGTGGCATCTGGGCGATCGGAGCGGTCGGCTCGAGATCCGCGAGGAAGACGTCCTGGCCGGCCGCACGATGGCCCTGGCGCCGGCGCGGTAGGCGGAAGCGTTCGTTTTCACCAGTCCGAGCGGCTGCACTGCCGAAGGGGCCTCCACGGTGTCCACGCTTGCGGGACTCTCCAAAGCACGGTAGATTTGGCAGAGTTCCTCACCCGAGGCTCCGGGGGCCTTGCTCCCGCGGGTCGAGGAAGCCTGTACGCACCTGGATTGGCACGATCGATGCGCAAAACTCTCCTTACTTACGTCAAGCCGCACGTCCAGGAAGATCCTCTTTCGATGATCCTGGGCATTGGCTACCTGGGGGCGGCGCTCGAACGGGAAGGGATCCCGGTCGAACTCTGCGACGAGCGGATCGTCAACGACCAGTACATGAAGGAGGTGATCCAGCGCAACGACATCATCGGATTCAGCGCGCTCACCCCGAATATCCGCCGCGCCATCGCCTGGGCGAAGTACGCCAAGGAACACGGCAAGACCACGATCATGGGCGGGCCCCACGCCTCGGTCGACCAGGGTGTCTTCCTCGAGAGCGGCCACTTCGACTACGTGCTCAAGGGCGAGGCCGAGTACTCGCTGCCCCAGTTCCTGAAAGCCCTCGAAGGCAATGACGACAAGGGCCTTCAGGAAGTGCCGGGCCTGGCCGCGATGCGCGAAGGCGAGCTGTGGGTCGACAATCCCGCCCCTCCCCTGATCAAGAAGCTCGACGAGCTACCGATTCCGGCTCGGCACCTGCTGCCGATGGAAAGCTATTTCAAGAACAACCCCGAGCACCTGATCTACATCTTCACGACGCGCGGCTGCCCCTTCAAGTGCATCTTCTGCCAGAAGGAGCTGACCGGCCGCGGCTTCCGCGTGCGCTCGACGGAGACGATCGTCGACGAGCTCGAGCAGATCATCAAGACCTACGATCCGGGCGTGATCCTGTTCGTCGACGAGATTCTCACGTTGCGCAAGAAGCGCATCCACGAGATGTGCGACGAGATCCTGCGCCGCGGGCTGAAGTTCGAGTGGGTGGCGAACACGCGGGCGGACTGCGTCGACTACCCGCTCCTGAAGCACATGCACCGGGCCGGCTGCCGTCGCATCTACTACGGCTGGGAATCGGGCAGCCAGCGCATGCTCGACGTGCTCAAGAAGGACCTGACGCCCGAGGTGATCATCGAACGCCGCGCGCATGACGCGTCGCGCCGGCATCTGGGCCAAGGTCTACCTGATCGTCGGCTCGCCCGGTGAGACGCCGACGGACATCCAGGAGACCGAGAAGGTCCTGCGCCTGGCCGGGCCCGACCTGATCCGCGTCTCCGTGTTCAATCCGCTGATCGGTACGGAGTCCTGGGACGGTTACCAGGCCTCGATCGACGTGGCGGACCTTTCCGAGAACTACGTCTCCTCCAATCGCTCCTGCTACAAGCACGAGCACTTCACCCAGATCGAGCTCGAAGAGCTGCGCAAGAACATGGTGCGCTCCTACGAGCAGTGGTACTACTCGATGCCTCAGCGGACCAAGCGCTTCTTCGAGCGCGCGCTGTACTACATGGAGAATCCCAGGTACGGGCGCAAGCGCGTCGGACGCGTTCTGGGCCTGGTCCCGCCGCCCAAGCGGCACGTGGTGACGAGCCACCACTGATCCGGCCTCGACCCAATGTTGCGACCCGCAGTTCTCCGGAACGTGCGGGTCGCGCGTTTTCCTGGAGGGTCAGGCTCGCTAGCATCGCCTTCCTCGGAGGTCGCGCTCTGCGGTGCGCAGCGCGTCCTCGAGTAGCGCATGTCGACGATTTCCATGCACGTCGGCGCCGAGGCGGCGGCCGAGGGTGCCCTCCTGCGCTCGCAAGGGCCGCGGCCGTGCGTGCTCGTCCTCTTCGGTGTCACCGGTGATCTGGCCACCAAGAAGATCGTCCCGGCGCTCTACCAGCTCGCGGTCGAAGGCGCGCTCCCCGATCCCCTGGTCATCGTGGGCTATTCGCGCAGCACGGGCACCGACGAGGACCTGCGGGAGCGCCTGAGGCAGGCGATCGAGCAGCATGCCCGCGTTCAACCGATCTCGCAGGAGGTCTGGAAGCGCATGGCGGCCACCGTTTTCGCGGTCGCCGGCGCCGTGGAAGACGAGGCGGGCTACGCGGCGCTGCTCGCGCGCATCGAGGACCTCGAGGGACGCTTTTCCACCGGCGGCCGCCGGCTCATCTATCTCGCCACCCCGGCGAGCGCTTTCCAGCCTATCTTGCGCGGACTGGATGCGGCGGGGATCACGTGGCGGGCGCGGGACCATCGCGGCGAGGCATGGGCGCGCGTGATCATCGAGAAGCCGTTCGGAACGGATCTCGCCAGCGCACGCGAGCTCAACTCGCTCGCGCAGAGCTTGCTCGACGAGGAGCAGATCTACCGCATCGATCACTACCTCGGGAAGGAAACGGTCCAGAACATCCTCGTCTTCCGCTTTGCCAACTCGATCTTCGAGCCATTGTGGAACCGCAACCACGTCGACCACGTGCAGATCACGATGGCCGAGGACGTCGGCGTCGGCGGGCGGGGAGGGTTCTACGAGGAGACCGGAGTCGTGCGCGACGTGGTGCAGAACCATCTCCTGCAGATGCTCGCGCTGTGCGCGATGGAGCCGCCGGTGTCCTTCGCGGCGGACGAGGTGCGCGGCATGAAGAGCCAGCTCCTGCGCTCGCTGCGGCCGCTGGCCGAGCACGACGTGCGCGAGAGCGTCGTGTTCGGGCAATATGGTGCCTACCGTTCCGAGGCCGGCGTCGCGCCGGAATCGCGGACGCCGACCTATGTCGCGCTGAAGGCGCAGATCGACAACTGGCGCTGGCAGGGCGTGCCCTTCTACTTGCGCGCGGGCAAGAGCCTCTCGCGACGGCTCGCCGAGATCTCCTTCCATTTTCGCACCATTCCCTTCTGCCTGTTCGGCGAGGAGAAGGTCTGCCAGCTCATCGCACCCAACGTCTTGAAGCTCCGCATCCAGCCCGACGAGGGGATGACCCTGCGCATCTCGAGCAAGGTGCCGGGTGCCGACGTGCGCGTGCGTTCGGTCAACATGGACTTCCAGTACGCGGATGCCTTCGCGCAGGCGGCGCCGGAAGCCTACGAACGGCTGCTCCTGGACTGCATGCGCGGAGACGCGACGCTGTTCGCTCGCCGCGACGAGGTCGAGGAGTCCTGGGCCTGGGTGCAGCCGCTGCTCGAGGTGCAGGGAGAGGATCAGGCGATCCCGCTCGCCTTCTACGAGAAAGGCGCCGACGGGCCGCGCGAGGCAACTGAGCTCCTCTCCCGGGACGGCCGCCACTGGGAGAGCCTGTGAGCGATCCGGGAGCGCTGGTCGTCGTCGCGGATGGGGAGGCGCTCGCAGAGACCGCGGCCCGGCGCATCGTCGAGCTGCTCTTCCCCGTGCTCGCCGAGCGGCCGCGCGCGAGCCTGGCATTGTCGGGTGGCGGGACACCGCACCCCGGGTACCGGCGGCTCGCGATGAAGTCCTCCGGCATGCTCTGGGATCGGATCGACCTGTACTTCGCGGACGAACGCTGCGTCGCGCCCGATGACGAGGACAGCAACTACCATCAGGTGAGCAAGAGCCTGCTTCCGACGCTGCGCCCGCAAGCTCCGCGCCTCTTTCGCATGCGCGGCGAGCTCCCCGATGCCGAGGCGGCCGCGCGGGAGTACGAGGCCCTGCTACCTGATCGCCTCGACCTGATCGTGCTCGGGGTGGGCGAGGACGGGCACACCGCCTCGCTCTTTCCCGGCTCGACGAGCCTCGGCGAGAGCGAGCGGCGCGTGCTCGCCGTCGAATCCCCGAAACCACCTCCGCGCCGCCTGACGCTCGCGCCCCGTGCGATCCACGAGGCGCGTGAGCTGATCGTACTGGTCGCGGGTCCGGCCAAGGCGGAGGCGGTCGCGCGGGCTCGCTCGGCTGCGACCGATCCGACGGCTTGCCCGGCTCGACTCGCGCGGCGGGGAACATGGATCGTCGATCGCGAGGCGGCGGCCCTGATCGAAGGGCAAAAGGCGCGTTCGGGCTGAGCCTCGGTGGAGATCGCCAAACAGCATGGTGGAGGTGAGGGCATGAAGATCGGAATGGTCGGACTCGGCCGGATGGGGGCCAACATGGCGCGGCGTCTCGTGCGCGGCGGGCACGAGTGCATCGGCTTCGATCTCCACGCGAAGGGGGTGGAGGCCTTGGAAGCGGAAAAGATCGGAATCGCGCGCTCGCTCGACGATCTCGCCGCGCGGACGAGCTCGCCGCGCGTCGTGTGGGTGATGGTCCCCGCCGGGGAGCCGACGGAGCTCGCGATCCGCGACCTCGGCGGCAAGCTCTCGCGCGGGGACGTCGTCATCGACGGCGGCAACACCTTCTACAAGGACGATGTGCGCCGCGCGCGCGAGCTCGCCGAGCGCGGCGTGCACCATGTCGACGTGGGGACGAGCGGGGGCGTGTGGGGCCTCGACCGCGGCTATTGCTTGATGGTCGGCGGCGAGAAGGAGGTCGTGCACAAGCTGCAGCCGATCTTCGCCACTCTCGCACCGGGGACGGGCTCGATCCCGCGCACGGAGGGGCGGAGCGGCCCGCCAGCCAGTAGCGAGGAAGGCTGGCTGCACTGCGGACCCAGCGGCGCAGGCCACTTCGCGAAGATGATCCACAACGGGATCGAGTACGGGCTCATGCAAGCCTACGCGGAAGGCCTCGACATCCTGCGCAACGCCACGTCCCCGGAGCTGGCCGAGGAGCACCGCTACCGCTTCGATCTGCGCGAGATCTGCGAGCTCTGGCGTCGCGGCAGCGTGGTGAGCTCCTGGCTCCTCGATCTGACGGCCACGGCGCTCCAGTCCGATCCGGAGCTCGAGAGCATGGCCGGAGTGGTGTCCGACTCGGGTGAAGGCCGCTGGACGTTGATGGCTGCGATCGAGGAAGCCGTCCCCGCGAACGTGCTCTCGGCGGCGCTGAACGCGCGTTTCCGATCGCGACGTCAGCCGACCTTCGCCGACAAGGTGCTCTCGGCGATGCGCAAGGGCTTCGGCGGACACGTCGAACCTGCGCCCCCCGCCTGAGACGACCTGAGACCGTCGGAACGCAGAGTGGCGACACTCTTGCTCGATATGTACGACTGCGCACATTGAGAGAATCGCGTCGTGCGGCGACAATTCGATCCGGCTTTTTCGGCTCCCCGCGGCCTTCCGGGGGAGGACCGTACCCTGATCGCAATCAAGACGAGAACGAGCACAATGACAAAGCGATTCCTCCTAGTTTTTCTCGGAGCTGCCCTTGCGGCCGGTGGCGCCCTGGCTCAGGGCGCTGACAACTGCGGCAGCGCTCAATCGATCGCCGGCACGGGATCTTTCCCCTGGAACAATGCGGGCTTCACTGACGACGGTTACTCGGCCGCCTGCGGGACGATGCACAAGGATCTCTGGTTCAGCTGGATCGCGCCGAGCACGGAAAACTACAGCTTCTCCCTGTGCGGCCAGACTGGCCTGGACACGATCCTGGCCCTCTACGAGGGCGCCGTCTGCCCGCCGACGACGGAGGTCGCCTGCTCCGACGATGCGTGCAGCGGACAGAGCGCGTTCCTCGCCCCCGTGACCGGCGGGACCACGTACCTCGTTCGCATCGCCTCCTCCTCCTCGTCGGCGACCGGCGCGGGATTCCTCGACATCCTGCTCGATCCTTGCAGCGTCGCCGCGAACGACGACGGCCTGGAGGACAACGACGATTGCTCGACCGCGGTTGCCGTACCCGAGGGCACCACGCCGAACCTCTGGTGCGCCAAGGTCGATTCCGACTGGTACAGCGTGAGCGTCGCGGCAGGTGGAACGATCACCCTCGACGTGCTCTTCACGACTGTGAATGGCGACATCGATGTCGCACTGTACGCCGACGACTGCACCACCTTCCTCACCGGCAGCTCGGGCCTCGACGACGACGAGCAAGTGGTCTGGAACGACACGAGCGGGCTCGGAGCGACCTACTTCCTGCTCGTGTACATGTACAGCGGCTCGATCTCCGACTGCAACGATTACGACCTCGTGGTCAGCGGTTCCGGCGGGGGCCTCGGCAGCAAGTACTGCACGGCCACCATCAACTCCACAGGGTCCCCGGCGGACCTGACCGCCTCGGGCTCGACGAGCTCCGCCGCCGGCGATCTCGCGCTGCAGTCCGCACCGGTTCCCAACAACTTCGGGCTCTTCTTCCACGCCGCGAACCAGACGCAGATCCCGTTCGGCAACGGCTTCCAGTGCGCCGTCAACGACATCTTCCTCGGCGCCGTGGTCTCGGCCTCCGGGAATGTCGCGACCTACCTCTACGACAACTCCGACGCCAAGCACAGTCTTTCCGCCCAGGTCGGCAGCACACGGAACTTCCAGCACTGGTTCCGTGACCCCGCCGCCCTCGGGGCGTTCTTCAATACTTCCAACGCGCTCTCGATCATCATCGTGCCCTGATCGAGGAGCAAGATCGGACGAGTACGCGGGGGAGCTCACTGGAGCTCCCCCCGCTCTTTGAATGCCAGGCCCTGCTCTGGATCAAGCGCGAGTCCCGTCGCCCTGTATTCGCGAGGCGAGCAGGACCATGCCGTGCGTCCACCCGGAGCCACGCGCGAGCATGGACGCATCGCACGGGGGGCGCGGCGCAGCGTGGAAGGCCGCGCCGCGGCCTGCACTTGTGCTCCAGTCGATGCGGAGTAGGCTCGCTTTCGCCGGCTTCGCTCGCAGGACGCTTCCCACCGTCGCCAGTGCGGCTCGCGCGACGCTGGCGCCGGTATTGCCCGGCCGACTGAGAACCCGATATCTCCGAGGGAGGAAGAGCCATGGAAATGAGGAGTGAGCGCGCATCAACGGGATTCGTCAGCGCGGGAGCGTTGCTCGTCGGGGTCCTGACTGGGCCTGCCGCTGGGCAGGTGACGAGCCGCCTGAGCGTCGACTCGAGCGGGGCGCAGGCGAACGTCCGGAGCGGCTACTACGGCCCTTCCATCTCCACCGACGGACGCTTCGTGGCTTTCGAGAGCCGCGCCAGCAACCTCGTCGGCGGGGACACGAACGTGTCCGAAGACGTCTTCGTCCATGATTGCCAGAGCGGCGCGACCGAGCGCGTGAGCATGTCGTCGGCAGGAGTGGAGGGGAACAACAGCAGCGGGCACTACGGCGTCTCGATCTCTGCCGACGGTCGCTGGGTGGCTTTCGGGAGCAGCGCCAGCAACCTCGTCAGCGGGGACACGAACGGCGTCAGTGACACCTTCGTCCACGATCGCCAGAGCGGCACGACCGAGCATGTGAGCGTCAACTCGAGCGGGGCGCAGGGGAGTGGCGGATTCTTGACTTTCGGGAGCCTCCGCCCCTCCATCTCCGCCGACGGCCGCTACGTGGCCTTCGATAGCGACGCCACGAACCTAGTCGCTGGGGACACGAACGACTCCACTGACGTTTTCGTCCGCGACCGCCAGATGGGTACCACCGAGCGTGTGAGCATCGACTCGATCGGCGCGGAGGGGATCGGCTTCAGCGAATCCCCCTCGATCTCCGCGGACGGTCGCTACGTGGCCTTCCACAGCATCGCCAGCACTCTCGTCAGCGGGGACTCGAATGGAACGGGCGACGTCTTCGTCCGCGACCGACAGAGCAGCACGACGGAGCTCGTGAGCGTCGACTCGGGCGAAGCCCAAGCGGACAGCGGGAGCCTCGAAGCATCGATCTCCGTCAGCGGCCGGTACGTGGCCTTCACGAGCTGGGCCTCGAACCTCGTCGTCGGGGACACGAACACGATACCCGACGTGTTCGTCCGCGACCGCCAGGACGGCACGACCGAGCGTGTGAGCGTCGACTCGGCCGGAGCGCAGGGGAACGGCTGGAGCGAAGTCCCCTCGATCTCTGCCGACGGCCGCTGCGTGGCTTTCAAGAGCCTCGCCACCAACCTTGTCGCCGGGGACACCAACGGATGTGACGACGTTTTGCTGCGCGCCGAGCCGGGCACGAAGTACTGCACAGCGAACCCGAACTCGACCGGCTCTCCGGCCGATCTCGAGGCTTCCGGTTCGCCGAGCTCCGGCGCAGGCGACTTGCTGCTCACTTCGATGCCCGTGCCAAACCAGAACGGGATCTTCTTCCACGGCGCCAATGTGGTGCAGATCCCCTTCGGTAACGGCTTCCTCTGCACGAACGGTGGAATCGCGCGCGGCGCGATCGTGATGGGCGTCGGCAACGTCGCGACATACTTCTACGACAACTCCGACGCCATGCACAGCCTGGCCGCCTTCATCGGCTCGACGCGCAACTTCCAGCACTGGTTTCGCGACCCAGCGGCCGGAGGCGCGTTCTTCAACACGTCGAACGCGATGGCGATTGCGATCGCGCCTTGAGCGCGATCTCACAGTCCTCTGACACACTTCGTCTCAGGAGTTTCCACGGTTCTTGCAAACCTTCTCTCGTTCGAGGAAGAGTAAGGATCGTCAAGCAAGCAGGACGCGAAGCCTGCAGGTGCGCCCATCCGGTCGTGATCGGAAACACGAGTCTCTCGGCAGAAGGAAGAACCATGGGAACGAGGAACGAGTGCGGATCCGTGAGGCTCGTGAGCGCAGGGGCGTTGCTCGCCCTGGTGCTGGCGGGGACTGCCGCGGGGCAGGTGACGAGCCGCGTGAGCGTCAGTTCGAGCGGGGCGCAGGCGAACGATCACAGCCAGTACTGCTCGGTTTCCGCCGACGGGCGCTACGTGGCCTTCGAGAGCGTCGCCAGGAACCTCGCCGGTGTCGATTTGAACCCATACCACGACATCTTCGTCCACGATCGCCAGAGCGGTACCACCGAGCGCGTGAGCGTCAACTTGCTCGGGGCGGAGGCGAACGGCGAGAGCTACCTCCCCTCGATCTCTGCCGACGGCCGCTGCGTGGCCTTCCAGAGCAACGCCACGGACCTCGTGGGCGGGGATACGAACGGGTCGATGGACGTCTTCGTCCGCGACCGCCTGAGCGGTACCACCGAGCGAGTGAGCGTCGACTCGGGTGGGGCAGAGGGGAACTTCTCCAGCTCTCAGGCCTCGATCTCCGCCGACGGCCGCTATGTGGCCTTCCAGAGCGTCGCCAACAACCTCGTCGTCGGGGACATGAACGGCTCCGATGACGTCTTCGTCCACGATCGCCAGAGCGGCACCACGGAGCGCGTGAGCGTCGACTCTGGCGGGGCCGAGGGGGACGACAGCAGCGGATACCACGGCCTCTCGATCTCCGCCGACGGCCGCTTGGTGGCCTTCGAGGCCTATGCCAGCAACCTCGTCGCTGGTGACACGAACGGGGTCAGTGACGTCTTCGTCCACGACCGCCAGAGCGGTACCACCGAGCGCGTGAGCGTCGACTCGCTCGGGGCACAGGGAAACGACCGCAGCTACCACCCCTCGATCTCCGCTGACGGCCGCTGCGTGGCCTTCGGGAGCTGGGCGACCAACCTGGTCGGCGGAGACACGAACGGTGCGTATGACATCTTCGTCCACGACCGCCAGAGCGGTACGACCGAACGCGCGAGCGTCGACTCGCTCGGGGTGCAGGGGAACGACGAGAGCGACGCCCCCTCGAGCTCCGCCGACGGCCGCTACGTGGCCTTCCGTAGCCACGCGAGCAACCTGGTCGGCGGGGACACGAACGGTGCCGCTGACATCTTCGTCCGGGACCTCCAGAGCGCTACCACCGAGCGCGTGAGCGTTCACTCGGGCGGGGAGGAGGGGAACAGACTGAGCTGGCAATCCTCGATCTCCGCTGACGGCCGCTACGTGGCCTTCTGGAGCCACGCCACCAACCTCGTCGCTGACACGAACGGAAAGACGGACGTCTTCGTCCGCGATCGCGCCATCGCGATCGGCACGAAGTACTGCACGGCGAACCCGAACTCGACCGGCTCTCCGGCTGATCTCTCGGCCGGGGGATCGGCGAGCTCCGGCGCAGGCGACCTGAGGCTCACCTCGATGGCCGTGCCGAACCAGAGCGGCATCTTCTTCCACGGCATCAACAAGGTGCAGGTTCCCTTCGGCAACGGATTCCTGTGCGCGGCGGGTGGAAACGTTCGAGGTGCGGTCGTGATGGGCGTGGCGAACGTCGCGACGTACACCTACGACAATTCCGATGCCATTCACAGCGTGGCGCCTTTCATCGGCTCGACACGCAACTTCCAGCACTGGTTCCGCGACCCAGCAGCCGGAGGCGCGTTCTTCAATACGTCGAACGCGATGTCGATTGCGATCGCGCCCTGAGAGCGATCTCGCAGTCTTCTGGCGCACTTCGTATCGGTGTTCTCCACGCTGACCTCCGGTGATGGATTGGGCTCGAGCCTCCATCGCACGGTGTGCGAGGCACAGCTTGGCGCGCCAATCCGTCCGCTGGACTTGTGGCGCAAGGAAAGGCGAGTACGATCGGTGGCGTCGGATTCGCCCGCGGGACACACGTCTTCCCAGCACGGGAGGCATTCGCGGCGTGAGGCATTGTGTCGGTACGGCGGCTGGAATCGTGAGCTCTCAATAGGAAGCAAGCATCATGGGACCGAGGAGCGAGTGCAGATCAGGCGTACTAGCAAGTGCCGGGGAGATGCTCTTCCTGGTGCTAGCCGGGCCTGCCGCTGGGCAGGTGACGAGCCGCGTGAGCGTCGACTCGGGCGGGGTCCAGGGGGACAACTTCAGCCACGAACCCTCGATCTCCAGCGATGGCCGCTACGTGGCCTTCTATAGCGCAGCCAGCAACCTCGTCGGCGGGGACACGAATGGTGCCTTTGACATCTTCGTCCACGACAGCCAGAGCGGACTCACCGAGCGCGTGAGCGTCGACTCGGGCGGGGCGCAGGCTAACTTCTCCAGCCTCCTGCCCTCGATCTCCGCCGACGGTCGCTACGTGGCCTTCTACAGCCACGCCAGTAACCTCGTCGGCGGGGACACGAACGACGTCGAGGACGTCTTCGTCCATGACCGAGAGAGCGGTACCACTGAGCGCGTGAGCGTCGACTCCGGCGGGGCGCAGGGGATCCGGGACAGCGACGACCCTTCAATCTCCGCCGACGGCCGCTACGTGGCCTTCGAGAGCTACGCCGCGAACCTCGTCGGCGGGGACACGAACGATGCCCAAGACATCTTCGTCCACGACCGCCAGAGCGGTACCACCGAGCGAGTGAGCATCGCTTCGGTCGGGGCACAGGGGAACAGCGAGAGCTACTCCCCCTCGATCGCCGCCGATGGCCGCTGCGTGGCCTTTCATAGCAGAGCCACGAACCTCGTCCCCTCGGACACGAACAACTCCATGGACGTCTTCATCCACGACCGCCAGAGCGGTATCACCGAGCGCGTGAGCGTCGACTCGGTCGGGGCGCAGGCGAACTGGGGAGGCTACTACCCCTCGATTTCCGCCGATGGGGTCTACGTGGCCTTCGAAAGCTACGCCACGAACCTCGTCGGCGGGGACACGAACGGTAACTGGGACATCTTCGTGCGCGACCGCCAAAGCGGCACCACCGAGCGCGTGAGCGTCGCCTCGGGCGGGGCGCAGGGGGACTTCGACAGCATTGATGCCTCGGTCTCCACCGACGCCCGCTACGTGGCCTTCGCGAGCAGAGCCACGAACCTCGTCAGCGGGGACACGAACGGTTTCCGTGACATCTTCGTCCACGACCGCCTGAGCGGCACCACCGAGCGCGTGAGCGTCAGTTCGGGCGGGACGCAGGTGACCGGCACCAGCGGGAGCGACGGCCTCTCGATCTCCGGCAGCGGTCGTTACGTGGCTTTCGAGAGCTACGCCAGCGACCTCGTCACCGGTGACACGAACGGATGGAGCGACATCTTCCTCCGCGACCGCGGCTCCGAGATCGGCACGAAGTACTGCATCTCGAACCCGAACTCGACCGGCTCTCCGGCCGATCTCTCGGCTTCCGGCTGGGAGAGCTCGGGCGCAGGCGATCTTCTGCTCACCTCGATGCCCGTCCCGAACCAGAGCGGCATCTTTTTCCACGGCACCAATCCCGCGCAGGTCCCCTTCGGCAACGGATTCATGTGCACGACGGGTGGAATCGTTCGGGGTGTGGTCGTGATGGGCGTGAGCAACGTCGCGACCTACACCTACGACAACTCTGACGCCAAGCACAGCCTGTCCGCCTTCATCGGTTCGACGCGCAACTTCCAGCACTGGTTCCGCGATCCAGCGGCCGGCGGCGCGTTCTTCAACACGTCGAATGCGATGGCGATTGCGATCGCGCCCTGAGCGAGGCCAGAGAAACTTGAAGTGTCCTCTGAAGGAGCCAAGCACCATGAAACTGAGCAACGAGTCCAGGTCAGGACAGCTGGTGAGCGCGGGCGCGTTGCTCGCCTTGGTGCTGGCGGGGCCTGCTGCGGGGCAGATGACGAGCCGCGTGAGCGTCGACTCGGGAGGGGTCCAAGGGGACAACGCCAGCGAAGCGCCCTCGTTCTCTGACGACGGCCGCTACGTGGTCTTCAAGAGCGCCGCGACGAACCTCGTCCCCTCGGACACGAACAACGAATATGACGTCTTCGTCCACGACCGCCAGAGCGGAACCACCGAGCGTGTGAGCGTCGACTCGGGCGGGGCGCAGGGGAACAACTCCAGCTGGGCGCCATCGATCTCCGCCGATGGCCGCTACGTGGCCTTCGCGAGTTATGCCACGAACCTCGTCGTCGGGGACACGAACAATCACGGTGACGTCTTCGTCCACGATCGACAGACCGGGACCACCCAGCGCGTGAGCGTCAGCTCGGGAGGGGTGCAGGGGAATGGCCACTGTGGCGGACCCTCGATTTCCGTCGACGCGCGCTTCGTGGCCTTCGGGAGCTACTCCACCAACCTCGTCGGCGGGGACACGAACAGTGTCGCCGACGTCTTCGTCCACGACCGCCAGAGCGGAACCACCGAGCGCGTGAGCGTCGACTCGGGCGGGGCGCAAGGGAACGGCTTCAGCGCCTTCCCTTCGGTCTCTGCCGACGGCCGTTACCTGGCCTTCCAGAGTGCGGCCAGCAACCTCATCGCTGGGGACACGAACAATGCCAGTGACCTTTTCGTCCATGACCGCCAGAGCGGTACCACCGAACGCGTGAGCATCTCCTCGGGCGGGGCGCAGGGGAATGACAGGAGCGAGAACCCCTCGATCTCAGCCGACGGCCGCTATGTGGCCTTCGAAAGCTACGCCACGAACCTCGTCGTCGGGGACTCGAACAGTCGCGCTGACGTCTTCTTCCACGACCGCCAGGGCGGTACCACCGAGCGCGTGAGCGTCGCCTCGGGCGGGGCGCAGGGGAACAACGGCAGCTTCGCCGCCACGATCTCCGTGGAGGGGCGCTACGTGGCCTTCTACAGCTATGCCACGAATCTCGTCAGCGGGGACACGAACGGTGACTACGACGTCTTCGTCCACGACCTCCAGAGCGGTACCACCGAGCGGATGAGCGTCGCCTTGAGCGGAGCGCAGGGGAACGCGGACAGCAGCAGTCCCTCGATCTCCGCCGACGGCCGCTGCGTGGCCTTCGAGAGTTGGGCCAACAATCTCGTCGGCGGGGACACGAACGATCACGTTGACGTCTTCCTCCGCGACCGCGGTGCCGAGATCGGCACGAAGTATTGCACCGCGAACGCGAACTCGACCGGCGCTTCGGCCGATCTCTCGGCTTCCGGCTCGGCGAGCTCCGGCGCAGGCGACCTGAGGCTCACCTCGCTGCCCGTGCCGAACCAGAATGGCACCTTCTTCCACGGCGCCAATCCGTCGCAGGTTCCATTCGGCAACGGATTCCTGTGCACGACAGGGGGCCTCGTCAGAGGTGTGGTCGTGATGGGCTTGGGCAACGCCGCAACGTACCTCTACGACAACTCCGACGCCAAGCACAGCCTCGCGGCCTTCATCGGTTCGACGCGGAACTTCCAGCACTGGTTCCGCGATCCTGCGGCCGGCGGCGCGTTCTTCAACACGTCGAACGCGATGGCGATCGTGATCGTGCCCTGACCGAGGCGATTGGAATTCGAAGAGTTCATTGGAAGAGGCAAGGCTCATGGGACCGAGGAACGAGTGCGGATCAGCAGGGTTGGTGAGCGCGGGGGCGCTGCTCGCCCTGGTACTGGTGGGGCCTGCCGCGGGGCAGGTGACGAGCCGCGTGAGCGTCGACTCGGGCGGGGCACAGGGGGACCTCGATAGCCACTATCCCTCCACCTCAGCAGACGGCCGCTACGTGGCCTTCCACAGCGCCGCAACGAGCCTCGTCGGCGGCGACACGAACAACGGCTGGGACGTCTTCGTCCACGACCGCCAGAGCGGCACCACGGAGCGCGTGAGCGTCGACTCGGGTGGGGCGCAGGGGAACTACTCCAGCTTGGGGCCTTCAATCTCCGCCGACGGCCGCTACGTGGCCTTCACGAGCTATGCCGAAAACCTCGTCGCCGGGGACACGAACGGAACGGGGGACGTTTTCGTCCACGACCGCCAGAGCGGTTTCACCGAGCGCGTGAGCGTCAGCTCGGCAGGGGGGCAGGCGAACAGCGGCAACGGCGCGTCCTCGATCTCCAACGACGGTCGCTATGTAGCCTTCGCGAGCTACGCCACCAACCTCGTCGTCGGGGACACGAACGGCTTCGAGGACGTCTTCGTCCACGATTGTCAGAGCGGTAAAACCGAGCGCGTGAACGTCGCCACCGGCGGGGCGCAAGGGAGCGGTGGATACAGCACCGGACCCTCGATCTCCAGCGACGGCCGCTACGTGGCCTTCTATAGCTGGGCCAGCAACCTCGTCGGCGGGGACACGAACGGATGGCCCGACGTCTTCGTTCACGACCGCCAGATCGGTACCACCGAGCGCGTGAGCGTCAACTCGGGAGGAGTGCAGGGGAACTGGGAGAGCTACGACCCCTCACTCTCCGCCGACGGCCGCTACGTGGCCTTCGAAAGCTTTGCCTGGAATCTCGTCGGTGGGGACACGAACAGCGTCAGTGACGTCTTCGTCCACGATCGCCAGAGCAGTAACACCATGCGCGTGAGCGTCGCCACAGGTGGGGCGCAGGGGAACGACTTCAGCCTCAACCCCTCGATCTCAGACGACGGCCGCTATGTGGCGTTCAGTAGCCAAGCCAGCAACCTCGACGGCGGGGACACGACCGATGACTGGGACGTCTTCCTCCGCGACCGCCAGAGCGGTACCACCGAGCGCGTGAGCGTCGACTCGGGCGGGACGCAGGGTATCGGCGACAGCGGGTACGAAGGCCTCTCGATCTCCGGCAGCGGCCGCTACATCGCCTTCGAGAGTAACGCCACGAACCTCGTCGCTGGGGACACGAACGGCGTCGATGACATCTTCGTCCGCGACCGCGCCGCCGCGATCGGCACGAAGTACTGCGTCGCGAATCCGAACTCGACCGGCGCTCCGGCCGATCTCTGGGGCGCGGGATCGGCGAGCTCCGGCGCAGGCGACCTGAGGCTCACCTCGCTGCCCGTGCCGAACCAGAATGGCATCTTCTTCCACGGCGCCAATCCGTCGCAGGTTTCCTTCGGCAACGGATTCCTGTGCACGACGGGTGGACTCGTTCGAGGCGTCGTCGTGATGGGCGTGGGCAACGCCGCAACGTACCTCTACGACAACTCCGACGCCAAGCACAGCCTGGCCGCCTTCATCGGTTCGACGCGCAACTTCCAGCACTGGTTCCGCGACCCTACGGCCGGCGGCGCGTTCTTCAACACGTCGAATGCGATGGCGATTGCGATCGCGCCTTGAGGGCGATCTCGCAATCCTCCGACGCACTTCGTCTCAGGATTCTCCATGGTTTTGCAAACTTTCTCTCGCTCGAGGAAGAGTAGGGGATCGTGAGCCCGATGGATGCGAAGCCTGCAAGGGCGCCCATCCGGTCGTGATCGGAAACACGATTCTCTCGGCAGAAGGAAGAACCATGGGAACGAGGAACGAGTGCGGATCCGTGAGGCTCGTGAGCGCGGGGGCGTTGCTCGCCCTGGTGCTGGCGGGGACTGCCGCGGGGCAGGTGACGAGCCGCGTGAGCGTCAGTTCGAGCGGGGCGCAGGGCATTGGCCACAGCGGACTGAACTCGAGCCCTTCGATCTCCGCCGACAGCCGCTACGTTGCCTTCCACAGCGACGCCAGCAACCTCGTCAGCGGGGACACGAATGCAAGGCAGGATGGATTCGTCCGCGACCGGGAGAGCGGCACGACCGAGCGTGTGAGCGTCGACTCGGGTGGGGCGCAGGGAAACCTCGACAGCTTTTCCCCCGTGATCTCCGCCGACGGCCGCTGGGTGGCGTTCGGGAGCTACGCCACCAATCTGGTCGGTGGGGACACGGGCGGATGGGCCGACATTTTCGTCCACGACCGCCAGAGCGGTGCCACCGAGCGCGTGAGCCTTGACTCGAGTGGGGTCCCGGGCAACGAGCACAGCTACAACCCCTCGATCTCCAGCGACGGCCGCTACGTGACCTTCGAGAGCTACGCCTCGAACCTCGTCGGCGGGGACACGAACAACGAACTCGACATCTTCGTCCGCGACCGCCAGAGCGGCACGACCGAGCGCGCGAGCATCGACTCGGCCGGTACCGAGGGGAACGCCCTCAGCAATCGCGCCTCGATCTCCGCCGACGGCCGCTACGTGGCCTTCGGCAGCTATGCCACCAACCTCGTCGGCGGTGACACGAACGGCTTCACTGACGTTTTCATCCACGATCGCCAGAGCGGCTCGACGGAGCGCGTGAGCGTCGACTCGGTCGGGGTGCAAGGGAACCGCGACAGCTTCTTCCCCTCGATCTCCGCCGACGGTCGCTACGTCGCCTACGGTAGCGACGCCGGAAACCTCGTAAGCGGTGACACGAACCATCGCGCCGACGTCTTCGTGCATGATCGCCAGAGCGGGATGACCGAACGCGTGAGCGTCGCCTCCGGCGGCGCCGAGGCGAACGACCACAGCCGCGGTCTCCCTTCGATCTCCGCCGACGGCCGCTTCGTGACCTACAACAGCAACGCCACGAACCTGGTTGTCGGGGACACGAACGGTTGGGCCGACGCCTTCCTCCACGACCGCCAGAGCGGCTTGACCGAACGCGTGAGCGTCGACTCAGGCGGAGCAGAAGGGAATGACTTCAGCACCCAGACCTCGGTCTCTGCAGACGGCCGCTGCGTGGCATTCTTCAGTACGGCCACCAACCTCGTTGGCGGGGACACGAACAGTGACATGGACGCCTTCGTTCGCGACCGCGGCGCCGAGGTCGGCACGAAGTACTGCACCGCGAACCCGAACTCGACCGGCTCTCCGGCCGATCTCTCGGCCTCCGGATCGGCGAGCTCCGGCGCAAGCTACCTGGCGCTGACCTCGATGCCCGTGCCGGACGAGAGCGGCATCTTCTTCCATGGCACCAATCCCGCGCAGGTTCCCTTCGGCAATGGATTCATGTGCACGACAGGCGGGATCGTTCGCGGTGTGGTGGTAACGGGCGTGGGCAACGTCGCGGCATATGTCTACGACAACTCCGACGCCAAGCACAGCCTGGCCGCCTTCGTCGGCTCGACGCGCAACTTCCAGCACTGGTTCCGCGACCCTGCCGCCGGAGGCGCGTTCTTCAACACGTCGAACGCGATGGCGATTGCGATTGCGCCATGAGCGCAATCCCGCCACCCTGCGCCGCAGGCCGTCTTGGGTTTCACCACGTCGGCCTCCAAGGATGCCCGACCGTCGATCAGTGTTTTGTGACGACGACCTCCAGATACTCGCTCGGGACGACGAGCGTGTCGTCGCCGCTCCGGTTGTTGTGCTCGAGCAGTCGAGCGAGCTCGCGCTCGAGCGCTGACCGGCCGGCGGGGTCGAGTGCTGCGAAGGCCTGGAACGTCGGCCCGTACCAGGTGCGGAAGGTCTCGATGTAGTGCGCGACCGAGCGGTAGCGGAAGTGGAACGTGCGGCGGGCAGTCGTGATCGAGGAAGCCGACTTTCCGAAGAGCTCCTCGATGCGCTCGGGCCGGCCCCATGCGAAGGGCGAATCGATTCCCGGTGGCGGCGGCAGGAAGCGCGCGTTGAGCCGGAAGGACTGACCGATGAAGCCCTCCGGCGTCCAGCTCGATAGGCCGATCTTCCCTCCCGGCTTGCACACGCGCAGCATTTCGGCCGCGGTCGTTTCCGGGCTCGGCGCGAACATCGCCCCGAACACGGAGAGGACGGCATCGAAGGATGCGTCGGCGAAGGGCTGCCTTTCGGCGTCGGCCTCGCGGAACTCGATCGCGAAGCCCTCGGCTGCGGCTCGCGCGCGCCCGCGGTCGAGTAGCGACCTCACGTAGTCGGTGCCGGTCACCTCGCACCAGCGGCGTGCCGCTGCCAGAGCGGCGTTGCCGCTCCCGGTTGCGACGTCCAGTACGCGTGAGCCGGCGCGCAGGTCGACCGCCTCGCACAATAGTTCGCTGACGAGCGGGAGCGTGGCGCCGATGACCGCGTAGTCCCCTTTGGACCAGGTCGCCTGCTGGCGATCGCGAATGGCGGCGAGATCGGCCGGGGCGGGTCGCGCTGCGATTCCCGGCGTCGTGGACATGGATTGCTCTTGCATGGATGACTCCTGTTCCGGAACGAGGTCGACGTCGTGCTCAGCCATGATTCGCCTTCGCCTTCGCCGTGGCCGTTGGCGCCGCACTCATGAGCGGCGCCAGCGCTTCCTGGATCCTGCGGCCCTGCGCGGCCGTGACCATCGAGTTCAGCAGCTCGGCGAAGCGCGGTTCGAGTACACCCGAGACGATGTACTGCCAGCGATAGGCGTCGAGGAGGCCGGCGAGCAGGCGTGCGCGCTCTTCGGCCGACATCGTCCGGCCAGAGACGCGCGCGAAGTAGTCGGCATCGGCCTCCGACTGTGCGCGCAGGATTCCGTCGACGGCACCGACGAGGGCGATCAGGTCGTCGACGGCGCGATCCCGCGCGGCAGCGTCGATGCACCTGTCCTCGCGCTGCCATTCGAGCTCGTCGAGGATCGCGTGCTGCGACTCCTCCTTCCAGTGATGGAGGAAGACGTCCTTGAAGAGCGGGCAGAGATCGACGTCGGGGGCCAAACTCTCGCGATAGTGCACCAGCGTGAAGATCTCGATGTCGCACGTGAGCGCCAGGACGGCCCAGGTCGAGGCAGCGAGCACCGCCGCGGCGACGGCGTTGGGCTCGGCCGTGAACACGTAACCCGCCGGCATCTCTGCGGCCAGGGCCGACTCGATGCGGCGGAACAGCTCCTGATGCTTGAGCTCCTCGTCGCTGAAGCGCACCAGCGCCTCGAGCGCCGTCTGGTCTCCGAGCCAGTGGTCCCGGCTGCGTTCGAGCATCTTTGCGCCGATGAAGCGCTCGACCAGCCCGAACACGTTGGCGTACGTCCGCCCCTGGACCTGGCTGAGCAGGCGCTGCTCGGCCGAGGTCAGGAACGTGAGCCGGCTCACGCGGGACAGGCCTTCGGGCAGGAGGTTCCGGGTGAGGTCGAAGCGACGCCCGCGGAACACGTCGGCGTCGATCTCCCAGCGGACGCGCTTGGAGACCTCGATGCAGCGGGCATAGCGGTCGGAATCGACGAGGGCTTGGCAAGTCAGGACGGCGGACATGGTCTTGTCTCCTGTGGTGTCTCGGTTTCTCGCGAACGAGGTGGAAAGGTATGCCGTGTCCGCCGCGCGCTGAATGACCCAACGTCCGCTTCGATTGCCCCGGAATCCGGCGTCGCGTAGGGTGCACGCCCGTGGAGACCCGTGCGCTCGATCCGCTGTCGGACGTGCTGCGCGCCGTGCGTTTGAACGGCGCGCACTTTTTTTGCGTCGAGGCCAGCGCGCCATGGGTGGCGGAAGCGCCGGAGGCGACCACGCTCGCTCCACGCGTCCTGCCCGCGTCCGAACACCTGATCTCCTACCATGTCGTCGCGCGGGGACGCTGCTTCGGCGGGTTGTCCGGAGGCGAGCGCTTCGCCCTCGAGGAAGGCGACGTGATCGTCTTCCCGCACGGCGATCGGCACGTGATGGCGAGCGCGCGCGAGCTGCAACCGCGGCCGCAGGATCGGATCGTCGAGGCGCCTCCGCACTTCCCGATACCCGTGACGATCTGCGGTCTCGCCGATTCGAGCGCTCCGGTCGAGCGCACGACGCTCGTGTGCGGCTTCCTCGGTTGCGATCGTCGACCCTTCAACCCGCTGATCGCGACGCTACCGGCCGTGCTTCACATGCGGGGGACACCCGACGGGGTGCTCGCGGCCTTCTCGCGGCAGGCGGCCGAGGAATCGAGGGCACAACGCTCGGGCGCCGCGCTGTTCCTCACGCGCCTCTCCGAGTTGATGTTCATCGAAGTCGTGCGCCGCTACGTCGAATCGGTCGCGAGCGAGGGACAGGGTTGGCTCGCTGGCCTGCGCGATCCCTGCGTCGCCAAAGCTCTTGGCCTGCTGCACGGACAGCCGGCGCGCGCGTGGACCCTGCCCGAGCTCGCCAGCGCGGCGAATGTCTCGCGCTCTGTTCTCGCTGAGCGGTTCGCCGCGATCGTCGGTCAGCCGCCGATGCAGTACTTGACTCAGTGGCGGCTGCAGCTCGCCGCAGGCCTGCTCGTCGACACGAGCTCGAAGGTCGCCGCGATCGCGTCCAGCGTCGGGTGGGAATCCGAAGCCGCATTCAGCCGGGCATTCAAGAAGTCGCTCGGCATGCCGCCCTCCGAATGGCGCCGACGTCGACCGGGGCCACTGGGCACTGAGGCTCACCCGCATGCGAGTCCTCGGACGCATTCCGCTGGACCAGGTGCGAGCCGCGCGTGAGAGGTCCGGGTTAGTCCTTCTCGACCCGCTCCAGCACGATCGGTTCCTCATCCGGGATGCCGCCGAACGTCAGAGTGCGGCCGTGCCCGTGCTCGTCGACCTCGAACGTGCCGTACACGCCGGGCATCCCCGTGAGGTGGAAGCGGCCCTGCTCGTCCGGCTCTTCGAGAGGTACCGACTGCCCTCCAACCTTCAGGACGAGCAGACCGTCCTCGACCGTGAACGAGTGGGCAGGATGCTTGTCGGAGGCGTAGGTCGCGAGCAAGTGTCCGTGAGCCTTCGTCAGCCGTGCTTCATCGGCAGCCTTCTCCTCGGGCGAGCGCAGCTTCTTCGCGATCGCGGGGGGCGGGAGGAAGAGGGTCGCCTCGAGCGTGTCCCAGGTCGCATTCTCGACCCGGACGGTCTCCTGCGCGCCGGTATCGGGCATCAGCGTGCGCACGAAGGTCGGCAGCAGCACGCCGTCGAACGCACGGTAGTCGCGGTACACGACCATCGCTTCGCCGTCCGCGTCGCGGCCGGCCAGGAGCCCTGTCTCGACATCGAAGTAGAGCGTGCGCTGCGCTCCGTCCGAGCTTGCGTGCGCGACGCGCCAGCAGTCGCGTTTGTCGAAGCGCACGCGCTCCTTCGTCTCGAAGGCTTCCGCCCGCTCGGCCCACTCGATAGGAGCGTGCAGGCGACACGTCTCGGCCAGCTCCCGCAGCCGCTCGGTCTCGTAGAGGAAGGTGCCGTAGAACGGGTCGGCCTGCCAGCCGTGCTCGCCGTCGTAGCCTCGCTGCGCCGCGCCGAATGGAGGGGTCTGCCACTCGATGCGCCACTTCGCTGGGGCCATCCAGTCGACCGTCACCGACGTGCTCGTGATACCGGCCTCGGTGCTCTCGTAGCTGCCCTCCACGTGCAGAGACGTGTGCTCCGCGAGCCTCGCGCCGCCAACCTTTTCGGCGTACGAGCGCAGGAGCGTCGCGGCGTCGGGCAAGCGAGCCGCGGTCTCCGCCTCGCTCCGCCGCGTCTCCGCCTGCGCAACGGCGGCTTGCGGGCGGTGATCCAGGCAAACGAGGCTCCCGAGGCTGTTGCGGCAGTAGATCCGGCCGTCGAGCAGGACCGGCGCCGTCCAGTACACGCCGCCCTCGAGCACCTTCGTGCGCGACAGCTCGCGGAATTCCTGCGGACTCGCCTCGGCGACGATCAGCTCGCCGTCCGAGGAGAGGACCAGTAGCCGCTCGCCTGCCACCGTGAGCGCACCCATCCCCAGCCCGCGCACGCGCCAGCGCTCGGAGCCGTCCTCGAACGACAGGCACTTCAGCATCGACTCGTCGAAGCCGTACACGTGCCCCTCGAACAGCGTGCAGCCGGAGACCTTGTTGCGCATGGCCTGCGTCCGCCAGACGACCTCCGGCTCCGTCGCGTCTCCGATCGAGAGCCGCGCGGCGCCGACACCGTAGGCCGAGCTCAAGAACACGTCGTCGCCGACCACGACCGGCGTCGTGGCGTTCACACTCCCCATGTCGCTGGTCCAGGGAAAGCGGTGGAGCTCCTCGCCGCTGGTCGCGTCGATCACGACGAAGGCCTCGCCCGAGAATGCTGCCAGCGCCCGCTTTCCGTGGTGCAGGAATGGATGCGGCGTGGCGTAGCCCGCGGTCTCCCCGAGCTTCGCCTGCCAGCGCAGCTCGCCATTCCCGGCGCCGACGCACAGGAGGGTCGCTCCGAGCGCGAGGAACACATCGGCGCCCTCGACCACCGGAGAAGCGGAGAAGCCATAGTCCGCAGGCGCCAGGCCGAGGTCCATCAGATAGTTGCGCTCCCAGCGAACCTCGCCCGATTCGGCGCCGAACGCGAAGCAGCGGCCGGTGCGACCAGCCACGAAGACGACCCCGCCAGAGACCGTCGGCGTGCTGTTCGCCCCGCCGCCGTGGAACATGCCGGCCGTCGGTTCGGGATAACGGTGCTCCCAGATTCGTTCGCCGGTCGCAAGATCGAGGCAGACGACGATCTCCTGTTCCTGCTCGGGGTCGTGGCCGAGCGTGAACAGGCGCGCACCCTCGATCGAGACGGTCGAATACCCGAGGCCCACCTCGGCGCGCCACGCGACCACGCCTTCGGGGCTCCACGCATGCTCGCGCGAGATTCCATCGCGGTGCGGACCACGCCAGTGCGGCCATCCGGTCGTCCTGGCATCCTGCGCGTCGATCGGCGTTGCGGGGAGAAGCGCGAGGAATACGAGACCGAGGCGAGACTTCATGGGGCACCGGACAGGAGTTCGGGGGCCACCCATGCTAACGGGCCGCCGCCTCAGGGAGAGGTCGAGCGCCTCGCACCCGATCTCGCCCGCGGCGCGGACTTGTGCTGCAGGGAAGTGAGAGTACGCTCGGCCATTCCGGCGGCGGGACGCAGGCAATCGAAACACGCATGCTTGCGCGACGCGAGCGCGTGTTCCAAAGCGGCGCCTGGAGATGCGAGGCACTCGCAAGGAAGCAAGCACATGCGAACGAGGAGAGAGTGCGGATCAGCGGAGCTGTGGAGCGCGGTGGCGATGCTCGCGATGGCGCTGACGGCGCCTGCCGCGGGCCAGGCGACGAGCCGTGCGAGCGTCGACTCGGGCGGGGCGCAAGGAGACGAGGACAGCGGCCTTGCCTCGATCTCCCCCGACGGCCGCTACGTGGCCTTCACCAGCGAGGCCACGAACCTCGTCGGCTCGGACACGAACGGCAAGCTCGACGTCTTCGTCCACGACTCGGAGAGCGGTACGACCGAGCGCGTGAGCGTCGACTCGGGGGGGGTGCAGGGCAACGGCCACAGCGACTACCCCTCGATCTCCGCGGACGGCCGCCACGTGGCTTTCGCCAGCAAGGCCGCGAACCTGGTGAGTGGGGACACCAACGTACACCTCGACGTCTTCGTCCATGACCGCCAGAGCGGCTCGACGGAGCGCGTCAGCGTCAGCTCGAGCGGAACCCAGGGGAACGGCGGCAGCGGCAATCCGTCGATCACCCCCGACGGCCGCTACGTGACTTTCCAGAGTGTCGCCAACAACCTCGTCGTCGGGGACACGAATGGCATGGCCGACGTCTTCGTCCACGACCGGCAGAACGCGCTCACCGAGCGCGTGAGCGTCGACTCGGGCGGAGCGCAGGGGAACGGGTTCAGCTTTTCTCCCTCGATCTCCGCCGACGGTCGCTACGTGGCTTTCGAGAGCGAAGCCACGAACCTCGTAGGGGGAGACACGAATGGTAGCGAGGACATCTTCGTCCACGACCGCCAGAGCGGTACGACCGAGCGCGTGAGCGTCAAGTCGAGCGGGGCGCAGGCGAACGGCTGGAGCTACCGGCCGTCGATCTCCGCCGATGGCCGCTACGTAACCTTCGAGGCCACGGCCAGCAACCTCGTCGGCGCGGACACGAATCATGTCCAGGACATCTTCGTCCGTGACCGCCAGGCCGGCACGACCGAGCGCGTGAGCGTCAGCTCGGGCGGGGTGCAGGGGGACTTGCACAGCTACCTCCCCTCGATCTCTGCCGACGGCCGCTGCGTGGCTTTCGAGAGCGAGGCCACGAACTTCGTGGACGGAGACACGAACGATCGCAATGACATCTTCGTCCACGACCGCCAAAGCGGCACCACCGAGCGCGTGAGCGTCAGCTCGGCCGGCGCGCAGGGAAACGACCACAGCCGCGACCCCTCGCTCTCCGCCACCGGCCGCCAGCTAGCTTTCCAGAGCGAGGCCAGGACACTCGTCAGCGGAGACACGAACCACCTCGAGGATATCTTCGTCCGCGACCGCGCCGAGATCGGCACGAAGTACTGCACCGCGAACGCGAACTCGACCGGCTCTCCGGCTGATCTCTCGGCCGCGGGCTCGGCGAGCTCGGGCGCCGACCACCTCGTGCTCACCTCGATGCCCGTCCCCAACCAGAGCGGCATCTTCTTCCACGGCACGAACCAGGCGCAGATCGCCTTCGGCAATGGGCTCCTGTGCACGACGGGTGGAATCGCGCGAGGTGCGATCGTGATGAGCGTGGGCAACGTCGCGACCTACACCTACGACAACTCCGATGCCAGGCACGGTCTCTCCGCCTTCATCGGCTCGACGCGCAACTTCCAGCACTGGTTCCGCGACCCGGCCGGCGGGGGCGCGTTCTTCAACACGTCGAACGCGATGTCGATCGCGGTCGCGCCCTGAGGGGGATCTCGCGGAACTCCGACACACGAGGCCGCCGTCGGGCCAACGCCGGCGCCCTGGAGGTGCGAGATGCAACCCGGAGCACCGATCCACTCGCTGGACTTGTGCTGCAGGGAAAGGGGGGTACGCTCGGAGACGCGAGCCATCCGAAGGAGGAAGGACCATGGAAACGAGGAGCGAGTACGGGTCCATGCGTGTCGTATGCGCGGAGGCGCTGGTCGCCTTGGTGCTGGCGGGGCCTGCCGCGGGGCAGGTGACGAGCCGCATGAGCGTCGACTCGGGCGGGGTGCAGGGGAACGGCCCGAGCGGCCCCTCCTCGATCTCCCCCGACGGTCGCTGCGTGGCCTTCCAGAGCGCCGCGACGAACCTCGTCGGCGGCGACACGAACAATCTCGTCGACGTCTTCGTCCACGACCGCCAGAGCGGTGCGACCGAGCGCGTGAGCGTCGACTCGCTCGGGGCGCAGGCGACCGGCGAGAGCCGCTCCCCCTCGATGTCCGCCGACGGCCGCTACGTGGCCTTCTGGAGCTATGCCAGAAACCTCGACAGCGGGGACACCAGAGGATGGGCTGACGTCTTCGTCCACGACCGCCAGAGCGGTGCGACCGAGCGCGTGAGCGTCGACTCGCTCGGGATGCAGGGGGACGAGGGCAGCTTCGACCCCTCGATCTCGGCTGACGGTCGCTACGTGGCCTTCTGGAGCACCGCCTCGAACCTCGTTGGGGGGGACACGAACAATGCCTGGGATGCCTTCGTCCATGACCGCCAGAGCGGTACCACCGAGCGTGTGAGCGTCGACTCGCTCGGGGCGCAGGGGAACGGCTCGAGCTACTCCCCCTCGATCTCCGCCGACGGTCGCCACGTGGCCTTCTGGAGCCACGCCACCAACCTCGTCGGCGGCGACACGAACGGATACGTCGACATTTTCGTCCACGACCGCCAGAGCGGTACCACCGAGCGCGTGAGCGTCGATTCGCTCGGGGCAGAGGGGCACGACAGCAGCTTCGACCCCTCGATCTCGGCTGACGGCCGTTACGTGGCCTTCTCTAGCTACGCCACCGACCTCGTCGGCGGGGACACGAACGGATGGTCTGACGTCTTCGTCCACGACCGCCAGAGCGGTGCGACCGAGCGCGTGAGCATCGACTCGCTCGGGGAGGGGAACGAGGGCAGCTACTTTCCCTCGATCTCCGCCGACGGCCGCTACGTGGCCTTCCAGAGCTGGGCCGACAACCTCGTCGGCGGGGACACGAACGGTGTCCTGGACGCCTTCGTCCACGACCGCCAGAGCGGTGCGATCGAGCGTGTGAACGTCGACTCGCTCGGGAGGCAGGGGAATGGCCAGGGCTGGTACCCCACGATCTCCGCCGATGGCCGCGACGTGGCCTTCTATACCGACGCCTTCAATCTCGTCAGCGGGGACACGAACGGGACCTGGGACGTCTTCGTCCGCGACCGCAGCGCCGGGATCGGCTGGAAGTACTGCACTGCGAACACGAACTCGACCGGCTCGCCGGCCGATCTCTCGGCCACGGGCTCGGCGAGCTCCGGCGCAGGCGATCTGCTGCTCACTTCCTCGCCCGTTCCCAACCACAACGGCATCTTCTTCCACGGCACCAATTCGTCGCAGATTCCGTTCGGCAACGGATTCCTGTGCACGACGGCTGGAATCGTTCGAGGCGCGATCGTGATGGGCGTGAGCAACGTGGCGACCTACACCTACGACAACTCCGACGCCAAGCACAGCCTGGCCGCCTTCATCGGCTCGACGCGCAACTTCCAGCACTGGTTCCGCGACCCTGCCGCTGGCGGCGCGTTCCTCAACACGTCGAACGCGATGTCGATCACGGTCGCGCCCTGAGCCAGAGCGCCGATCCACTCACGGGACTTGTGCTGCAGGGAAGGGGGGGTACGCTCGGAGACGCGAGCTATCCGAAGGAGGAAGGACCATGGAAACGAGGAGCGAGTGCAGGTCCGTGAGTGTCGTATGCGCGGAGGCGCTGCTTGCCTTGGTGCTGGGGGGGCCTGTCGCGGGGCAGGTGACGAGCCGCGTGAGCGTCGACTCGGGCGGGGTGCAGGGGAACGGCGTGAGCGCCTCCGCCTCGATCTCCGCCGACGGTCGTTACGTGGCCTTCCAGAGCGACGCCACGAACCTCGTCGGCGGGGACACGAACCATGTCGTCGACATCTTCGTCCACGACCGCCAGAGCGGTGCGACCGAGCGCGTGAGCGTCGACTCGCTCGGGGTGCAGGGGAACGGCGAGAGCGGCTCCCCCTCGATCTCTGCCGACGGCCGCTACGTGGCCTTCTGGAGCTACGCCAGAAACCTCGTCAGCGGGGACACCGATGGATGGACCGACGTCTTCGTCCACGACCGACAGAGCGGTACCACCGAGCGCGTGAGCGTCGACTCGCTCGGGGCGCAGGGGAACGAAAGCAGCTACTTCCCGTCGATCTCCGCCGACGGTCGCTACGTGGCCTTCTGGAGCAGCGCCACGAACCTGGTCGGCGGGGACACGAACCATGCCTTTGACGCTTTCGTCCATGACAGCCAGAGCGGTACCACCGAGCGCGTGAGCGTCGACTCGCTCGGGGCGCAGGGGAACGCCGCGAGCTACTCCCCCTCGATTTCCGCCGACGGTCGCTACGTGGCCTTCTGGAGCTACGCCACGAACCTCGTCGGCGGCGACACGAACGGATGGTCGGACGTCTTCGTCCGCGACCGCCAAAGCGGCACGAGCGAGCGCGTGAGCGTCGACTCGCTCGGGGCAGAGGGGAACGACGGCAGCCACCTCCCCTCGATCTCGGCCGACGGCCGCTACGTGACCTTCTATAGTTTCGCCACCAACCTCGTCGGCGGGGACACGAACGGATGGTCTGACGTCTTCGTCCACGACCGCCAGAGCGGTGCGACCGAGCGCGTGAGCGTCGACTCGCTCGGGGCAGAGGGGGACGAGGCCAGCTACTCCTCCTCCATCTCCACCGACGGCCGCTACGTGGCCTTCGGGAGCTGGGCCAGCAACCTCGTCGGCGCAGACACGAACGCCGTCGTGGACACCTTCGTCCACGACCGCCAGAACGGTGCGACCGAGCGTGTGAGCATCCACTCGCTCGGGACCGAGGGAAACGGGCTGAGCTGGTACCCCTCGATGTCCGCCGATGGCCGCGTCGTGGCCTTCCATAGTGACGCCACCACCCTCGTCGGCGGGGACACGAACGGGACCTGGGACGTCTTCGTCCGCGACCGCAACGCCGGGATCGGCTGGAAGTACTGCACTGCGAACCCGAACTCGACCGGCTCTCCGGCCGATCTCTCGGCCGCGGGCTCGGCGAGCTCCGGCGCAGGCGACCTGCTGCTCACTTCCTCGCCCGTTCCCAACCAGAACGGCATCTTCTTCCACGGCGCCAATCCGTCGCAGGTACCCTTCGGCAACGGATTCCTGTGCACGACGAGTGGAATCCTTCGTGGCGCGATCGTGATGGGCGTGAGCAACGTCGCGACGTACGCCTACGACAACTCCGACGCCAAGCACAGCCTGGCCGCCTTCATTGGCTCGACGCGCAACTTCCAGCACTGGTTCCGCGACCCTGCCGCCGGCGGCGCGTTCCTCAACACGTCGAACGCGATGTCGATCACGGTGGCGCCCTGAGCGAGGCGATCGGAAGGCGAGGTACGTCGGAAAGCGCGGAGGAGCTCGAAGGCGCTCCCCCGCGCTCGTTCCGGCGCTCTCTGCTCGGATTCAGCGCTTGTGCCCGGCGCCCTGCGGTCGCGCGGCAAGCAGGGCCTCTGCTTTTTCGACCACGTGCTCGACCGTGAAGCCGTACTCGCGCAGCACGCGCTCGCCGGGCGCGGAGGCACCGTAGCGGTCGACGCACAGGGTGTCGCCTGCGTCTCCCACCCAGCGATGCCAGCCGAAGGAGGCGCCGGCCTCGATCGCGAGGCGCGCGCGCACGCTGCGCGGCAGCACCCGCTCGCGCCAGGCGGCATCCGACCGGGCGAAGAGCTCCATGCTCGGCATCGAGACGACGCGCGTGGCGTGGCCGCGCCGCTCGAGCTCCTCCCGGGCTCCGAGGGCGAGCTGCACCTCCGAGCCGCTCGCGATCAACAGGATCTCGGGAGTGCCGGTGCTCGCCTCGGATAGGACGTAGGCCCCGTGCGCGAGCTCGCTCGCCGGAGCGAGGACCGATCGATCGAGCACGGGGAGCTTCTGGCGGGAGAGCACGATCCCGATCGGTCCCTCGCGATGGCGCATCGCGAAGCGCCAGGCCTCGACGGTTTCGTTCGCGTCGCACGGGCGCAGAATGGTGAGGCCCGGCATCGCGCGCAGGGCCGCGAGGTGCTCCACGGGCTGGTGGGTGGGCCCATCCTCGCCCAGGCCGATCGAGTCGTGCGTCCAGACGAAGATCACGGGCAGCTCGCAGAGAGCGGCCAGCCGCACGGCGGGACGCATGTAGTCGGAGAAGCAGAAGAATGTCGCCACGAAGGGTCGCAGGCCGCCGTGGTAGGCGATGCCGTTCGCGATCGCTGCCATGGTGTGCTCGCGCACGCCGAAGTGCAGGTTGCGGCCCGCTCCGCTCTGCCCGTCGAAGCTGCCCTGATCCTTGAGCGCAGTATTGGTCGAAACGGAGAGGTCGGCGTCGCCGCCGATCAGCTCGGGCACGCGGGCGGCGAGTGCGCCGAGCGCCTTGCCGCCTGCGACGCGCGTCGCCTCTTCCTTGCCGGGCCCGTAGTGCGGAAGGTCAGCGTCCCATCCTGAAGGAAGCTCGCCCTCCTCGATCCTACGCCATTCCTGCTCGAGTTCGGGGTGGGCCGCCGCCCATGCGCGCCAGCGGACTTCCCATGCCGAGCGCGCTTCGGCTCCACGGGCGGCTCCCGCCGCGAAGCGTGCACGCGCTTCCTGTGGAACGTCGAAGGCGACCTCGCTCTTCCATCCGAGCGCGCGCTTCGTCGCCAGGACCTCCTCGGCACCGAGCGGACTGCCGTGCGCCTCGGAGGTGCCCGCTTTCTTCGGCGATCCGAAACCGATGGTGGTGCGCACGAGGATCAAGCTCGGCCGCGACGTGTCGGCTCGCGCCTCCGCGAGCGCATGCTCGATCGAGGCGAGGTCGTGATCGCCGTCTGCGACGGTCCAGGTCCGCCAACCGTAGGCCTCGTAGCGGCGCGCGACGTCATCGCTGAACGAGAGGGACGTCGGCCCGTCGAGGCTGACGTCGTTCGAGTCGTAGAGATAGATGAGCTTGCCGAGGCGCAGATGTCCGGCCAGCGAGCCCGCCTCGGCCGAGAGGCCCTCCATCAAGTCGCCATCGGAGACCAGCGCGTAGGTGAAGTGATCGACGATGGTGTGCCCCGGGCGATTGAAACGTGCGGCGAGCGCGCGCTCGGCGATCGCCATGCCCACGGCGTTCGCCGATCCCTGGCCGAGCGGGCCAGTGGTCGCCTCCACTCCCGGAGTGAGGCCGTATTCGGGATGTCCGGGCGTCTTGCTGCCCCATTGGCGGAAGGCGCGCAGATCCTCCAGCGAGAGCTCGTAGCCGTACAAGTGCAGCAAGCAGTAGAGGAGCGCGCTCCCGTGTCCCGCCGAGAGCACGAAGCGATCGCGATCGGGCCAGCGCGGCGCACGAGGATCGTGCACGAGATGGCTCTGCCAGAGCGCGTAGGTCATGGGGGCGGCGCCCAGCGGAAGCCCGGGATGGCCCGAGTTCGCACTCTGCACCGCGTCGATCGCGAGCGTGCGGATGGTGTCGACACAGAGGCGGTCGATGGATTCCTTCACCGTCGTCACGAGGTCCTCGATTCTCAATCGCCGGGCCGCTCCCGCGCGACGGATCGCCGGCGGGAGACGGACCCAATGGTGCTCACGACGATATCGGATCACGCGGGTCGGGACCACGTTCCCTTGTCGTCCTCGCCGGCGCGGCTCATCATGCTCACGCATGGCCGAGCCCTCCGGTAGCACCGCAGTCTCCTTCCAGGTGGGCGTCTGTGGATCGGAAGACCGCGCCACGCAGGCGGCGCTCTACCAGCGCTGCTTCTCGCGGACCGACGGCCCGGCCGTCCTCGCCTGGCGCTACGACCAGAGCCCGCATGGCCGCGCCGTGAGCCTGCTCGCTCGCACTCCCTCGGGGGAGGCGGTCTCGGGCTACGCGTGCTCGCCGCGCCGGGTGCTCGTTCGCGGGGACGAGGCCCGCGGCGCACTGGTGGGCGAGACCGGCGATGTCATGACGGATCCGGAGTGGCGCGGCCGGGGAATCTTCAGCGCGCTCGATCGCGCAGCCATGGAAGCGACGTCGCAAGCGGGCTGGCCGGTCGTGTTCGGGCTTCCCAATCGCCAGTCCGAGCGCCTGTTCGTCGAGAAGCTCGGATGGAAGAGCGTCGGCCGCATCCGGCCGTGGACATTCGTGCTCGCGTCGGATCCTTCTGCGCGCACCGAACGCGCCCGCGCCGGCCGCCTGGCTGCCATGGCCGTCCCCTGGACCTACTGGCGCGGGACGATGGCGCGCGGCCGCATGCGCAATCTCGCTTTCGAGCGCGTCAACACGCTCGCCATCCCGCGCTTCGGCCCCGAGGTCGACGAGGTGACGCGTACCGTCGCAACCGGCTTCGACTGGATGGTGCGACGCGACCACACCTGGCTGAACTGGCGCTTCTTCGCCGCGCCCTCGGGCTTGTTCCGCGCCCACGGCGTCTACCTTCCCACCGGCAAGATGGTGGGCTACGTGGTCCTGCAGCTCCCTCGTCCCGGCGAAGCCGTGGCCTACGTGGTCGACCACATGGGGATCGACGCCACCGCGCGCGCCGCCGCCATGGACGGAGCGCTCGGTCACCTGCGCAAAGCCGGCGCCTCGGTCGCCCGCGCCTGGGCCATCGAGGGCTCCGCCTGGGAGCGCGAGCTCCGCCACTCCGGCTTCCGCCGCGCCAAGCCCGAGGACTTCAAGACCGTCATCGCCTACATCCACCAACCCGACCATCCCCTCGCCCAGACCGCACTCGATCCCACGCGCTGGTTCTTCACCGACGCAGACCGCGACGACGAAACCGTGAGCTAGCGCGGAGTGCTGGCGTGAAGCATCGACTCAAGCGCCTTGCCCGCGACCTGTACGCGCGGTTGCTCTGGTTCACGGGGCTCGCTCGGCTGGTGGATCGCTCGATGCCGCGGCGGTTGACGATTCTTGCGGGGCACTGCGTCGAGGATGCGGCGATCAATGGGGGGGTGCCCGCGGATATGAAGATCCGGGCCGAGCGCCTGGCGGAGGTCCTGGGTGCGCTCGGCGCGCGCTTCGAGCTGGTCACCGTCGGCGAGGGTTTTGGGCGGTTGCGTGCGGGCGGCGGGCGTTCGATGGTGGCCTTGTCGATGGACGACGGGTATCGCGACAACGCCAGCGTGCTGCCGGCCTTGCTCGAGCGCTGTGGTGCGCGCGCGACGATCTTTCTCGAGAGCCGCCCGCTGGACGAGCGGCGCGTGAACTGGTCGCACAAGTACTTCTGGCTCCTGGAGCGGGTGGGGCTCGCGGAGCTCGTGCGCCGGTATGGCGCGGAGACGAGCGACGGTGCGGTCGCGGAGAAGCTGCGTGCGTCCTTGGATGCGAAGGGGGCAGAGGCTTATCGCGCCAAGCTGGTGCTGAAATACGAAGCGCCGCGCGTCGAACGTGATCGCACGCTCGACCGGCTGTTTGCCGCCGAAGGGGGCGACGAGCGAGCGCTGTGCGAGACGATCTATATGCGCTGGGAGGACGCGCGCGAGCTAGCCCGCCGCGGCCACGAGCTGGGGGGTCACACGGTCACGCACGAGATCCTCGCGAGTCTCGCGAGCGAGGAGCAGGTGGAGGAGGTGGCGGGCGGGCGAGCGTCGATCGAGCGCGAGCTCGGGCCGCAGGAGAGCTTGTCCTTCGCGTACCCCTTCGGACGGCGCTGGGACTTCGACGAGCGCTCGATCGAGGCGGTGCGCAGGTGCGGGTTCACGCTGGCTGTCACGACGCACGCGGGCACGAATACGGTGGCAAGCGATCCCTACAGGCTGGCGCGCTGGATGATTGACGACAAGACGCCGATTCATGTGCTGGGGACCGAAGCGGCGGGGGGGTTCGAGCTCCTGCGGCGCATCGGCCTCGATCTATCGGAATGAGCTCTGGTTCTGGTTCGGAGTACCGCCTTCAGGCGGTCTTCTCTTGGCAGGGCCAGTCCCGCCTGAAGGCGGGACGACGAACCAGACCGCCTGAAGGCGGTACTCCAAACTCGGAGGGACTCCGTGCTCGGAGGGTGTGGGTTCTCTCTAGGCCGAACCGGAGGATCAGTAGACGTTGTAGACGAAGGGTGAGGACGAGCCGCTGCCGCCCAGGAAGAAGACCAGGCCGACGAAGGCGGCGGCGATCGCGAAGGGGATCGCGATCCAGATCCAGTTCTCACGCAGGAATCGCATGGTGTAGTCCGTGGAGGCGGGGGGTGCCGCCGGGTGCCCGGACAACTCTACCCGAGCGGAGCGATCTGGCAAGTCGAAGTGGGGCTCAGAACAGCGTGTAGATGAACGGCGCGATCAGGGGTGAGCTCGCGGCGACCACCAGGAGGCTGCCGATGCTGAGCAGGACCATCACGAGCGGCATGAGGTACCAGTGGCCGCGCAGCATGAAGGTGCCGATCAGCTCCAGGATCGTGCCCAGGCGCCGGCCGAGCTTGTAGAGCACGAAGCCGATCACGCCGAGGATGAACAGCTTCACCAGCGGCGGTTCCCACCGGTCCGGGAAGAGGGCGAGCAAGCGGGGGCCGCCCAGCGCGATCGCGAAGATCGCTGCGAGCAGGGCGCCGACCTCGAGGAAGGCCGTGAGCGGACGCTCGTCGCGATAGAGGCGACCGTAGGAGAAACCGAGAACCAGCCAGAGCGCGGCGAAAAAATATGGCCAGCGCGGCGCTCTCGCGGGAGCGGGCTCGATCGTCGGAGGTTCCGATCGCAGCGTCGAACCCTGGTACCGGGCGGGGAACACGCCGCGCTCGTCGAGAGCATGCTTGACGCAGGCCGCGAGCTCGCGATTGCCGAGCGCATTGAGATGGAAGTCGACCTGGTAGTAGAGGCTCGCGCCGGCTTGCCGCGCGCTGCGCAATGCTTCTCGCGAATCGATGGAGTCGATCGAGAGCTCACGCGCTTGCTCCAGGAAGAAATCGACCGGTCGGTCGGGGGACCAGAGCGTCTCGTCGAGCCCGCCGAGATACTTCGGCTCGAACACGGTCTTGCGGTAGGCGGGCTCGATCGCGCTGTGCGAAGGGATGGGCACGAGGACGAGTCGGGCGCCCAGTTCCGCGCATGTGCGCTGCATGGCTTGCAGGGCGGCGCGCGTGCGGGCCTCGGCCTCGGCCACCCCGGCCGGCGGGTCGAGGAACAAGGGCGCGAACTCGGCGAGCACTTCCTTGCCGGCGATCTGGATCGTTTCCGGCTTGGGCGGCCCGCGGAACACCTGGGCCAGCGCCATCCGTGCGAGCCAGCTCTCCTTCTGCACGACGACGTGCTCACGCTCGAGCTTCCCGTCCGGGCCGTACACCGGCTTCGACTTGCCGTAGTAGTCGCGGCGCGCGTTCCACCAGATGTCGTTTTCGTAGGGGAAGCACAGCACGAGATCGGGCTGGAAGGCTCGGCCGCGCGATTCGAGCCAGGCTGCCTCCTGATCCGTGGACCAGCCTTCGGTGCCTGCGTTCACCACGTCGATGTCGCGGCCTTCGGCCTTCCACCACTGCTCGAGCAGATCGACGAACAGCGCCTCGCGCGGGACGGCGTACCCGAGCACGAAGGAATCGCCGAGGCACAGGACGCGGAATCGCTCGGCAGGCTTGGCCGGCGAGCTCATCGGATCGTCACGCAAGCCCAGCTCGTTCGTCTGGAGCAGGACGTTGAACTCGCTCGCCTTGCGGCGGAAGCTGAAGTTGGCCCGCTTGGACCAGCCGATCTCGGGGTCGGGCTCGTTGATCGTGGTCACCGCGCCGTGGCCGATGAGGCGCAGGCCGACCTCGACCACGGCGAGGAAGACCAGCGCGCTGACGACGATCGAGAGCAGTACGTTGAGCGCTCGCATGGCCGCCTCTAGCTCACCATCTGCGTCACGGAATCGCCCTCGTGACGCAGGTGGAAGACCGTTTCGGCGATCTTCTTCTTGGCATCCGCCCGCACCACGCAGTTCTGCAGGAACAGCATGTCCATTCCCGACAGGCTGAACGTGTTGAACGCGTGCGCCGGGGACTCGACGATCGGCTCGCCCTTGAGATTGAAGGAGGTGTTCATGATCACCGGCACACCAGTGAGCTCTCCGAAGGCCTCGATGATCGCGTGGTAATCGGGATTGGTCTGCTTGAAGACCGTCTGCAGGCGGCCCGAGCCGTCCTCGTGCGTGATCGCCGGCAGGACCGAGCGCTTCTCGGGCAGCACCGGCGCAACGTAGAGCATGAAGCGCGCGGGCATGTGCCGCGCCGCCTCGGGGATGTCGAAGAACTCTCCCGCACGCTCCTCGAGCACGCTCGGCGCGAAGGGCCGGAACGCCTCGCGGAACTTGATCTTGGCGTTGAGCTTCTCCTTCATCTCGGCGCGCCGCGGATCGGCGATGATCGAGCGGGCCCCGAGCGCCCGCGGACCCCATTCGAAGCGCCCGCGGAACCAGCCGCACACGTTGCCCTGCACCAGGGCCTGCGCCACGAAGCGGAAGAAGTCCTCGTCGCGCTCGAACTTCTCGTAGGGGATGTCGTTCTGCTTCAGGAACGCTTCCACCTGGGCGTCGGTGTAGGCGGTGCCGAGTAGCGCATCCTGCAACGCCGGCCCGCGCGGCTGGTCGAGGATGTGGTTGTAGGCCCAGTAGGCCGCGCCGACCGAGCACGCCGTCGTCACCCGGAGCGGGATGGATGTACACATCCTCGAAGGGCCCCCCGCGCAGGATCTTGTAGTTCGCCACCGAGTTCAGCGCGACGCCGCCCGGCGAGGCACAGGTGCTTCATCCCGCCCGAGAGCTCGTGCAGATGGCGCACCATCTTGAGCATGATCTCCTCGGTGACGCGCTGGATGGAGGCCGCCATGTCGCAGAAGAAGGGATCGAGCGACTTGTCCGACAGCTTCGGATCGCGGCGGGGCCGGCCGAAGTGCTTTTCGAAGGCCTCGGTCAGCGTGTCGTTGGTCGAGTAGTGGTACGCGAAGTACCGCATGTCGTGCCACAGGCTGCCGTCATCGGCCACGTGGAGGATCTCGTAGATCTTGTCGACGTGACGCGGCTTGCCGTAGGGATGCATGCCCATCAGCTTGTATTCGCCCTCGTTGATCTCGAAGCCGCAGTACGCGGTGAAGGCAGAGTAGAGCAGGCCGAGCGAGTGCGGGAAGCGCATTTCCTTCACGGTCTCGATGTGCTTGCCGCGGCCGATCGCCATCGTCGAGGTGGTCCACTCGCCCTGCGCCGTCGACGGTGAGGATCGCGGCGTCCTCGAAGGGCGAAGTGTAGAAACTCGAGGCGGCGTGCGAGACGTGGTGATCGGCGAACAGCACCTTGGCGGCGGGGATCCCCATGCGCCGGGTCATCATCGACTTGATCCACAGCTTGTCGGTGATCCAGCGCTGCATCGACTCGCGGAACACGGGCGCCGAGCGCGGGAAGGTGCTCATCGCGGTCAGGAGCATGCGCTCGAACTTGACGAACGGCTTCTCGTAGAAGACGACGAAGTCGACGTCGTGGATCGTGATCCCCCCGCGGGCGAGCGCGAACTCGATGGCGAGCTCGGGGAAGCCCGAGTCGTGCTTCTTGCGGCTGAAGCGTTCCTCCGCCGATGCAGCTACGAGGACGCCGTCCTGCACCAGCGCGGCGGCGGAATCGTGATAGTAGAAGGAGAGGCCGAGTACGTTCATCGCTCGTCTAGGCCTGCCTGCGCGCCGCTCGGAGGTCGTCGTTTTTTCCGGTCCACCGGATCCAGTTCCCCGCCTCCCGCCGCCGCAGGTGGAGCGGATCGGCGAGATGTCGGTACAGGAGCGCGAAAGGGCCCAGCACGAGGTAGTAGAGGGCCGTCAGGAGCGCTCGGGACATCATGTTCCCGAAGCGCTCCGTGAACCGGATCAGGCCTTGCATGCGGAGGGGATCACCAGCTGGAGGATGGGCCCCGCCCCTCCAAGCGGAGACCTCGGCCGGGGCCTCTGGGGCCTCGAACCGGGGCTACTGGGGGCGGGAGACCTGGAGAGGAAGAGCCGAACAGTATACGAAGCCCGCGCCCACCCTGCCCCTGGCAGGCCTCTAGCGCAGCACGATCGTCCCTTCGTAGCGCTCGGTGGTCCCGTACTCGTGATCCTGGTCGTCGTCGCGATAGATCTCGATGCCGATGGGAGTTCCCGGGGGCAGCTCCTGGATCAGATGGGCCAGCCACTGCTTCTTCGGCACGTTGTACGCGCGACTGCGTTCGGAGGGTTGCGGCTCGATCGCGGCGATCAGGTCGTCCGGAGTCAGACCCAGGAGCTGTCCAGGGCCCCCTTCCTCCACCTTGTCCACGAGGAGCCAGCTCCTGGACTCCATCGTCACCTCGCGGAGCCGGACACCCAATCGCTCCATCAGCAGACCGTCGACCTTCTCCCATGGCTGCAACACGGCGTCGTGCCGGCGTGACCCGCGCAAGTAGCGGACCGTGACGGGCTTCCCGGGCAAGAGCTCGAGCGTGGCGTTCACCCAGTCTTCCGGATGTTCGAGCTTCAGATCGCCGACTGCGACCACCCGATCTCCCTCGCACAGCCCCGCTTGCTCGGCTGGGCTGTCGGCCCAGACCCGATCGACCACCATGCTGCCATCGGTGGTCAGGTCGAAGCCGAGCCAGCTCGTGCGCGCCTGCGGAAAGAGGTAGTCGTTGAGGACCTCGAGGACGCGATCGACGGGGATCGCGAACCCGATGTTCTCCGCCTGCGTGTTCATCGCCGTGTTGATGCCGATGAGCTCGCCGCGGATGTTCAGCAGCGGCCCGCCCGAGTTGCCGAAGTTGATCGACGCATCGGTCTGGATCAGGTCGGAGAAGTACAGCCCCTGGTCGTTGATGGGGATGTCGCGATGCAGACCCGAGATGATCCCGCTCGAGACCGTGTGCGCTTGACCGTGCGGATTGCCGATCGCGATGACCTGTTCGCCGGGCATGAGATCGGAGCTCGTGCCCATGTGCGCAGTGGGGAAGGCAGGCACGCCCTCGACTGGCTCGGAATCGCTCGTCAGCACCGTGAGGGAATCCCCTCGAGGAATGATCTTGAGCAGAGCGAGGTCCTCGCGCTCCTTGTACGAGACCACCTGCGCAGGCCAGGGCGGGGAATCGTCCGAGAAGGTGACCTGGATCCGCTGCGCGCCCCGGATCACGTGGTAGTTCGTGACGATGAAGCCTTCCGGGCGCACGACGACTCCCGAGCCGGCCCCGACTCCGCGGTACTCGCGGCTACCCCAGAAGGTGTCGACCCTGCCCGTGACTTCCGTCTGGATGTAGACCACGGCGGGGGTCACCGCCTGGGCGACGCGCACCACCGGAGTGATGCGATCGACCTTTTGCAGGTCGCGGTAGATCTGGTCGGTCGCGGGGTCCTGGAGAGCGGGAGCGAGGGCGAGGAAGAGATTCCACATGGGCGCGTCTTGGCCTGGTCGGAGACGGGAGGGCACCGCGCTGTACGAGGAATGCCCCGGCGCGTGAGCGACCCGACCGCCAAGAGAGCTCCTGGCGGGAAGGCACTCCCCGGATGCGGAAGAGTGGTGGGCCATACTGGACTCGAACCAGTGACCTCTACGATGTCAACGTAGCGCTCTAGCCAGCTGAGCTAATGGCCCTGGAGCCGCGCGGGAGGCGGAAGCCGCGCGAAGCACGAGGGGCGCCGAGATTAGGGCCGCACCCGGGAGCTGCCAAGGCTTTTCCTCAATTGCCCGCTTTCAGCGGGCTGCTAGACTCCCGCCCCGCGGTGTAGCCGTCCCCCCCCCAGAGGTGAGCGTGAAGATCGGCGTCGTCAAGGAGATCAAGGATCACGAGTACCGAGTGGCCCTGACTCCCGCGGGTGTCGAGGAGCTCCGCAAGGAAGGGCACAGCGTTCTCGTCGAGGCAGGTGCGGGTCTCGGAAGCGGACTCGCCGACGAGACGTACCTTTCGGCGGGGGCCACGCTGCTCGCGGGCCCAGCCGCCGTCTTCGCCGAGGCGGACATGGTCCTCAAGGTGAAGGAGCCGCTGGCCGTGGAATGGACGCTGATGCGTCGCGACCAGATCCTGTTCACCTACCTGCACCTCGCGGCCAGTCGCCCGCTGACCGAAGCGGTGCTGCGCACGGGCTCGGCGTGCTTCGCCTACGAGACGCTCTCGCAGAACGGGCAACTGCCGCTCCTGGAACCCATGAGCGAGGTCGCGGGCCGGCTCGCGATCCAGGCCGGAGCGAAGTACCTCGAGCGCCCGGTGGGGGGCATGGGCATCCTGCTCGGCGGCGTTCCCGGAGTGCCGCCCGCGCACGTGCTCATCCTCGGCGGCGGTGTGGTCGGCAAGAACGCCGCCCGCATGGCGGCGGGGCTGGGCGCAACCGTGACCGTGCTCGACAACAATCTCAAGGTGCTGCGCCGCCTCGACGAGATCTTGCCGGCCAACTGTCGCACCGTGTACTCGACCGACATGGCGGTGCGCGAGCACCTCGTGCGCGCCGACCTCGTCGTCGGTGCCGTGCTGATTCCTGGCGCTGCGGCGCCGAAGCTCATCAAGCGGGCCGATCTCGCCTTGATGAAGCCGGGCAGCGTGATCGTGGACGTGGCGGTCGACCAGGGCGGGTGCATCGAGACCTGCCGGCCGACGACCCACGAGAAGCCGACCTTCGTGGTCGACGGGGTGGTGCACTACTGCGTCGCCAACATGCCCGGCGCGGTTCCTCGCACGAGTACCTTCGCGCTGACCAACGCGACCTTGCCCTGGGTGAAGCGGCTGGCCGCGCTCGGGGCGCGGCGGTCGGTCGAGGACAGCCTGGAGCTCGAGAGCGCGGCGAACGCGCTCGGTGGCAAGCTGACGTATCAGGCCGTCGCCGACGCTTTCGGGATGGCCTGCACCTCGCCGAGGGAAGCGGCGCAGAGCCTCGCCTGAGCGCGCATGCCCGCAGCTTTCCTACCGGCCATCGACGCGTCGGTCGCTGCCTACATCCTCGCCGTCGTGCAGGGGATCACCGAGTTCCTGCCGATCAGCTCGGACGGCCATCTCGTGATCATCCAGTCGCTCCTCGGGCGCGCTGAATTCGGGCTCGCCTTCGACGTCGCGCTGCACATGGGGACGCTGTTCGCAGTCGTGTGGGTGTTTCGTCGCGACCTCCTGGACTTGCTCCGGGATTGCCTGGCCGGCCGCCTGCAGCTGCTCATCTGGCTCTTCGTCGCGAGCCTTCCGGCGGGGATCGTCGGCTTGCTCTGCGAGCACTGGATCGAGGAGACGTTCCAATCGCGACGGATGGCCGGCGCCGGGCTCCTCGTGACGGCGGCTGTGCTCCTGCTCGGCGAGCGCGCTAGACGAGCGCGCGGCCGGGAAGAGGAGGCGACTGATGCACCGTTGCGCCTCAGCGACGCGCTCCTCATCGGCTGCGCGCAAGCCATTGCGATCCTGCCCGGGGTGTCGCGCTCGGGCTCGACGATCTCGGTCGGCCTGATGCGCGGTCTCGGAACCGCCCAGGCTGCGCGCCTCTCCTTCCTGATGTCGGTCCCTGCCGTCGCGGGCGCCAATCTCCTGGAGCTGCCCAAGGTCGTCGAGTCGGGCTTCGCGGGTCTGTCGCGAGGGACCATGATCGGCGCCGTCATCGTCTCGGGACTCGTCGGCTGGGCCTCACTGACCTTCCTCCTCGCGATGCTGTCGCGGGGGGCCTTCCGCTGGTTCGCACTGTACTGCACGCTGGTGGGCGCGATGGTCCTGGCCTTTCTCTGAGAGCAGGATCCCCCCGTCGTTCTGGAATCCGCGCCTCCGATGAGCTCACTCCTCGCGCTTTCGTGCTTCCTTTCGCTGGCCACGCAGGAGAGCGCCGAGCAGGCTGCCGCGCGCGCCGCGGAGATCGACGCGATCCGCGCTGCGACCGGCCTCATCGGGCTCACTCTCACCGACGAGGAGCTCGCGCTCATGCGAGGCTCGGTGCTCGAGCATCGCTCGAGCTTCGAGCGCTTGCGCCGGGATGCGCTCGACAACTCGGTGCCGCCGGCGCTCTGCTTCTCTCCGTTGATGCCCGGCATCGAGCTGCGGCGCGGATCGCCATCACCGTCGAGGGCCACGCAGGAGGATCGCTACGCTCCCGGCGAGGCCGCGGCACCGGACAACCTGGAGGAGCTCGCCTTCGCCACGATCGGTGAGCTCGCACCGCTGATCCGCGCGCGCAAGGTCTCCTGCCGCGCGCTGACCGAGATGTTCCTCGCGCGGCTGGAGCGCGTCGACGCCGAGCTGCACTGCGTGGTGAGCCTCACCCCCGAGCGCGCGCTCGCGCAAGCCGATGCGCTCGACGCCGAGCTCGCGGCGGGCAGCTGGCGCGGTCCGCTGCACGGTATCCCCTGGGGGGCGAAGGACCTGCTCGCCGTGCGCGGCACGCGCACGACGTGGGGCGCCAAGCCCTACGAGGACCAGGTGATCGACCTCGACGCGACGGTGGTCGAGCGGCTCGATGCGGCGGGCGCGATCCTGATCGCCAAGCTCTCGCTGGGTTCCCTCGCGATGGGGGACGTGTGGTTCGGAGGGCGGACGCGCAATCCCTGGAACCCCGACCGCGGCTCGAGTGGATCTTCGGCCGGCCCGGCCTCGGCGACCGCCGCGGGCGCGGTGGTCTTCAGCATCGGATCGGAGACGCTCGGATCGATCGTCTCGCCCTCGGTGGTGTGCGGGACGAGCGCGTTGCGGCCGACATTCGGTCGCGTCAGCCGCCACGGCGCGATGGCGCTCTCCTGGAGCATGGACAAGCTCGGTCCGCTGTGCCGCTCCGCGCAGGATTGCTGGCTGGTGATGCGGGCGATCCAGGGTCCCGACGGTCGCGATCCCACCGCGCTCGAGGTTCCCTGGACCGACGCTGCACTGGAGAGCTTCGACCTCGAGGGCCTGCGGGTGGGCATCCCGCGCGGCGCCTTCGAAGACGAGCGTTCCGGGGATCGGATCCTGGAGGAGCTCGAGCAGCTGGGAGTGACGCTCGTCGACGTCGAGCTGCCCGATTTCCCGGCCTCCGAGCTCCTGTTCGTCCTGTCGGCGGAGGCGGCGACGGCCTTCGACGAGCTCACTCGCGATGGCCGCGACGACCTCCTGACGGAGCAGGGTAGCGGCGCGTGGCCGAACACCTTCCGCGCCGCTCGCCTGATCCCGGCGGTGGAGTACCTGCGCGCGCAACGAATGCGCACGCAGCTCATGCTCGCCATGGAGCGCTGCATGCGCGAAGTGGACGTCCTGGTCCACCCGCCTTTCGCGGGCAACGTCCTCGGCATCACCAACCTCACGGGACACCCGACCTTCGTCGCACCCTGTCGCTTCGACGAGCGTGGCTTGCCGCGGAGCATCTGCCTCACCGGACAGCTCTTCGACGAGGAGCGCTTGCTCGCGCTGGCTGCACGCTGGCAGGCGGCGACCGACTACCACCGCCGCCATCCCGATCCGTCCGGCGTTCGACACGCCGCGAAGTAGGAGTTGCAGGTGGAGGAGATCTCCGTCCGTCCCGCCCACGTCGAGGACCTCGAGACGCTGGCTCGGTTCCAGCAAGCCATGGCGCGCGAGACCGAGGATCGCACGCTCGACGAGGGCCGCTTGCGCCCCGGCCTCTCTGCTCTGCTTCGCGATCCCGCTCGCGGACGCTACCTCTTGGCGGAGCGCGCAGGCGATCCCCTCGGCTGCTTGATGCTCACGACCGAATGGAGCGAGTGGCGCAACGGCTGGTTCTGGTGGATCCAGAGCGTCTACACGCGGCCGGAGGCGCGCGGCCTGGGCATTTTTCGCGCCCTCTACGATCAGGTGCTCGCGGAGGCCCGCGGCCGGCCCGACGTCTGCGGCCTGCGCCTGTACGTGGAAAAAGAGAACGCTGCCGCGCAGCGCGTCTACGAGCGCGTCGGCATGCGACCGAGCGTGTACCGTTTCTACGAGGTGGATTTCGTCCCGACCGAGAGCGGCGGCGCCCGGTGAGCCGCTTTCGCAACCCGGGAGGCCGCAGGGAGGAAAGCTCGATCCCGCTCGTCTCAGGCGGAGGGAAAGGATCGATTCCGCTTTGACGACACGCCGCCGCGCACTGATCACGGGCATCACAGGGCAGGACGGGAGTTATCTCGCCGAGCTCCTGCTCGAACGTGGGTACGAGGTCTACGGGCTGGTGCGCCGCGCGAGCAACCCGAATCTGCAGCGTCTCGAGGAGATTCGCGAGCGCATCGTACTGATTCCCGGCGACCTCCTCGATCAGTCGAGCCTCATGCGCGCGATGAGCGAGGCGCGTCCATCCGAGGTGTACAACCTGGCGGCGCAGTCGTACGTCCCGACATCCTGGCGCGAGCCCGTTTCGACCGCCGAGGTGACCGCGCTGGGCGTGACCCGGGTCCTGGAAGCCCTGCGCTCGAGCGCTCCCGAAGCGCGCTTCTACCAGGCCTCGACCTCGGAGATGTTCGGGAGCGCGCCGCCGCCGCAGAGCGAGACGACGCCGTTCCATCCCCGCAGTCCCTACGGAGTCGCGAAGTGCTACGCCCACTGGACCACGGTGAACTACCGCGAATCCTACGGCGTGTTCGCCGTCTCGGGCATCCTGTTCAATCACGAGTCGCCGCGCCGGGGCGCCGAGTTCGTGACCCGCAAGGTCGCGCGCGCCGCCGCGCGCATCGCCCGGGGGCTCGAGCGCGAACTGGTCCTCGGCAACCTGGAGGCGCGCCGTGACTGGGGGTTCGCCGGCGACTATGTACGCGCGATGTGGTCGATGCTGCAGCGGAGCGAGCCGGAAGATTTCGTGATCGCCACGGGCCGCACCCATTCCGTGCGCGAGCTCTGCGAGCAAGCCTTCGGCGCCGTGGGGTTGAACTGGAGCGATCACGTGCGCACCGATTCCTCGCTGCTCCGTCCTGCGGAGGTCGATCACCTCGTCGGCGACGCGAGCCGCGCCCGTGAAGCGCTGAACTGGGCGCCCAGCATGTCCTTCGAGGAGCTCGTCGAGCACATGGTTGCCCACGAGCTCGAGCTTGCTCGACGAGCGTGAGCGACCGTCCGCTCATGCATCGCCTGGTGGCGTGCGCCACCGTGCTCGCCACGGGCTGCGCGCTCGTGCCGGGAGCGAGTCCGCGTGGCACGGCGGGGCGGGAGCAGGAGCAGCCGGATGCCGGCTCGAACGTGGGCCTGGGAGTCTTTGCCCAGCAGAACAACCACGTGATCCGCCCGGCCATCACGCCGCGGGTGCCGCGCCCGATCCAGGCCGGCGATCTCGAGGCCACCTGGGTCGAGGACCCCGCGAACACCTGGGGCTTCAACCCCGGCGACTACCGGACCGACTTCGGCAGCGTGACCTCGATGCTCGCCCTTTCGTGGGGAGTCACGAGCGGGACCGCGCTGACCCTGGAGGCGGCGGATTTCTCGCGCATGGGCGGCTTCTTCGACGGCTTCACCGATGGCTTCCACGGCATGTTCGGGTTCTCCGACGGGGACCGCTCCGACTATCCCAAGCGTGACAACGTCATCGAGATCGTCGAGCGGGACGATTTCCATCCCATCGAGGACCGCCACACCGGCTCGGTGTGGCAGACACTCGGAATCCTGGTCGAGCACGAGATCGGGAAGGGGGACGAATCCCTTCCCGCTCTGGCCGTCGGTTGCGAGCTGCGCTACCTCGACAGCTCGCAGGGAGTCCTGGACGAGGAGCACTCGCTGTCCGCCGGGGCATGGGCTTCGGCGGCGAAGCGCGTGAGTGAAGACTTCTACTGTTATCTCGCCCTGGGGTACGGCTGGCACGACGCCGATCGCTGGCACGACTACGCGCTCGAGACGACGCAACCCACGCTGCTCGCTGCGCTCGAATGGCGCACGAGCTCGCGCACCGCGTGGATCCTGCAGTACCTCTTCGCCGACGGCGTGACGCAGGATCGCCCCCCCTGGCACGAACCCTCGAACGAGATCCTCGTGGGATGGAAGGGAGCGCTGAGTTCCCGCACACAGCTCGAGCTCGCCCTGATCGAGAACACCCAGGTGTACGGAACCGCGCCCGATTTCGGCGTCCACATTGGCCTGCGCCAGAAGTTCTGATTCCGGTTCGGAGTAGCGCCTGGAGCGAAACTACACACCCACGAGCACGGAATCCCTCCGAGAGAGAAACCACACCCCTACGAGCACGGAGTCCCTCCGAGTTTGGAGTACCGCCTTCAGGCGGTCTGGTTCGTCGTCCCGCCTTCAGGCGGGACTGGCTCTGCAAGAGAAGACCGCCTGAAGGCGGTACTCCGAACCAGAGGCGATCAGGAGTACGACCGCAGCCAGCTCTGCAAGTTCCTGCCAGGGCAATCCGTGGTCTTCCAGTCGCAGTGCGCGCGCACCGCCCTGCGAGGGATGTTCCACTTGGCCCGCAGCTCGTCCAGCAAGTGCTCGAGCGACGCCAGCGCGGCCTGGGTCGGACGTTCCTGGTCGAAGTTGCCGAGCAAGCACACTCCGAGGTTCTGCACGTTGTTCGTCCCGCCGGAGTGGGCACCTTGCCAGCTGAGGTCGCGGCCCTCGAAGACGCGACCGTACGGATCGATCACGAAGTGGTAGCCGAGGTCTCCATAGCCCTCACCGTTCATGTGGGCATGCTGGATGCTGCGCACGGCGCTGGCGGAGTCCTCCAGCGATCCGGAGAGCGCGGGTGGATGGCGTTCGGCGGAATGGTGCACCGTGATGAAGCGCCAGCCATCGAGGTTGCGCTCCATCTTGGAGGGGATGGCTCGTGAAGCACCCCAGCGCGATCGAGGCACCATGCTGGAGACCCAGCTCGCCTCGCGCACGCGCGGCGCGCTCGGGGCTTCGCGCTCGACGCCCTGGGACGCGCGCAAGCCGGCGCGGGCTCGATCGATCTGATCCTGGCTCGCGCGCGAATCGGCGAGCACTCGCTCGAAGCCTTGGCGGGCAGCGTCGAGGCGCGCGGCGAGCGTGCCCGGAACGGCTTCGGTGGCCAGCGCATCCGATTGGGCGAAGGTCAAGCGGCCTTCGGACAGCGCGAGCTCGCCCTCGACACCCCAGTACGGCGAGCTCGAGGCCGAGCCATTCTCGAGCCAGGCCTCGATCGCGGAGAGCTTCTCCCAGGTTAGCGGCTGGCCGACCCAGGGAGGCAGCATGGCGGTGGCCTCGCTCCGGCGATGGTCACCGTCGGCCCGGGGGATGCCGGGCGAGGCGCAAGTCGTCAGCGGGAGCAGGCCAAGGAGGGCGGGGAGGAACCGGGCGGCGAGAGCACGGGAGCGAGGGCGCATGAGGGACCGGCATACGAAACCGCCTCGTGGGTCGCAACGGGTGAGTTAGAGATGCCTGCGATCCTCTGCGATCCTGGGACCGCCTCTTGGCCGGATCGCTCGCGCGGCCCACACTCCGGCTATGCATGGGGTGCCCTCCACCTGCGTTCTAGGCTCTCGGGCCGCCCGGATGAGCCGATCCTTCGCCTGCATCGGAATCGTTCTCCTGTGGGGAGCTCCGCCCGCTCTGCCCCAGGACCAGGAGAAGGAGTTGCAGGCATTCCTCGCCCGAGAGCGCGAAGAAGCCGCCCTGCTCTTGCGACGCGGCCATGCCGACCAGGCGCTCAAGCTGGTCGAAGAACATCTGGCGGAGGATGCGTCGGACGCGGCGAGCCGCCTTCTGCGCGCGCTGTGCCGTTTCGACCGGGGCGAGTATGCCGCCGCTCTCGAAGACGCTCGCCTCGTGCTCTCCGCTGCGCGCGAAGCCGGGGATCACGCGCTCGAGGCCGCCGCGGCGCGCGATCTCGCCGGCATGCTGCTCGCGACCGGCGAGCCGGGCGAAGCGCTCTCCGTGCTCGACGCCTCGCGCAACCGCTTCGACCCGGCGGCCGACGCGCTGGATGCGTGGGTGCTCGCTCGCGCAGCATGGGAGAGCGGCGATCGCGCGCGCGCCAAGATCCTCCTCGAGCAAGGCCTGGCGACGGGTGAAGAGCAGCCGTGGGATCGCTTGCTCGCGCGCGCACGCTGCGAGCGTGCGCTCGGGCGCCTGGAGCGCGCGTCGCAGACGCTCGTCCAGGCCGATTCGCGCGCCCGCGCCGGCGACGGCATCGAGCCCGACGTGCTGGCGGAACTGGGCGCGCTGTACTTCGAGAGCGAGCGCGAGGTCGAGGCGGGCGGCAAGCGCTCGGCCGCCGTGCTGTTCAAGGAAGCCATCCAGATCGCGCCGGGACACGAGCAGGCGCTCCTTGGATTGTTCGAGCTGCACCGGGTCAACTACAACCGCCAGAGCCGGACGGCCGACAGCGTCTTGCGGGAGCTCCTCGACGCGCGACCCAACTCGATCGAGGCGCGCATCGCCGAGGTCGACAGTGCCCTCGACGACGGTCAGCTGGTGACCGTGCGCGAGGGGCTGAGCTGGTTGCGCGGGCTGGCAGCCGGGCGGCGCGAGGTCCGCACGCTCGAAGCATCGCTCGCGTGGGTCGAGCACCGGCGGGACGACTGCCAGGCGATCCTGGGCGAGCTCGCGCGCTCGTCGAGTGAGGACTCGCGGCCCGAGCGCGAGGTCGGACGCCACCTGAACGAGCTGTACCGATTCGTCGAGGCGCGGCCGTTCCTCGAGCGCGCAGTCGCCATCGATCCCTCCGACCACGAGGCCTGGCGCGAGCTCGGCGAGGCGCTCTCGAACACCGGTCTCGAGGAGGAGGGCCTGGACGCGCTCGAGAAATCCAAGCTCGCTGCCGGCGGGCGTCAGGATGCCTGGCGCAAGAACACGATCCTGGTGCTCGAGCGCATGCGCGCGGAGCACGTGGTGGCGGACTTCGGCGAGCTCTCCTTCTCCTGGCGGCCGGACGAGCAGGAGATCTTGCGCACGTATCTGCTCCCGTTCTATCGCAAGGCCAGGAGCGATCTCGCCGCGCGCTACGGCTTCACGCCCGGGCCGACGCGGATCGAGGTGTTCCGGCGCTTCGAGGACTTCTCGGTGCGATCGGTCGGCTTCAGCGGCTTCCCGGCCCTCGGCGTGTGCTTCGGGCCGGTCGTGACCGCGGTCTCGCCGCTCTCGGAGCTGCGCGGCACGTTTTCCTGGGCCCGCACGAGCTATCACGAGTTCACTCACGTGATCCACCTGGGGCTCTCGCACAATCGCTGTCCGCGCTGGATCACCGAGGGCCTCGCGACGTGGGAGGAGGAGCAGCGCAATGGCTCGTGGACGCGCAACATGCGCCGCGACCTGCTGGACGCGCGGGCGAACGGCGAGCTGATCCCGCTGCGCGAGCTCAACCGCGCCTTCCGCGGGCCGCGCATCCTGTTCGCGTACTACCAGGGCGGGCTCCTCTGCGAGATGCTGGTGGGCGAGTTCGGCTTCCCGCCGATCGTGCGCGTACTGGAGGCTTTCGACCGCGGGCTCGATCTCGACCAGGCTTTCGCCGAGGTCTTCTCGCTCACGCCCGAGCAGGTCGACCTGCGCTTCCAGACCTTCGTCGACGGAAAGCTCTCCGGTCTCGCTCTCGAGCCGCGCTGGTCGGAGGCGAAGCTCGCCGCGCTGCGTTTCTCGCTCTCCCGGCAACCGCCCGCCGATCCTCAGGCGCGCGCGAAGTGGGCCGAGGATCAGTGCACGCTCGCGTGGGGCAACCACCAGGCCGGGCGCTCGGTCGACGCGCAGGAGGCGCTCCGGCGCATCGACGCGGCGGGGGAGCGTCCGTTCCGCGCGCGCTTCCTGCGCGGCGAGCTCGCCCTCGGCGCGAAGCAGCGCGACCAGGCCCACGACATCTGGAAAGAGTGCATGGAGGCCGGCGGATCGGACTTCCGCGCGCTGATCGGTCTGGGCGCGCTCTGCATGGACAAGAGCGAATGGGCCGACGCCGAGCGCGCGTTCACGGCGGCCGAGCGCGCCTTCCCGGGGTACGCGGAGGAAGAGCTCGCAGCCGAGCTGCATCTCTACGAGCTGTATCGCGAGCGCAAGGAACCCGATCGCGCCTGGGAAGCCGTCGAGCGCTGGCTCGACTGGAACTCGGGTGAGCTCAAGAAACGCCTCGAGGTCGCCACATGGCACGCCCAGGCTGGCCGCTTCGAGGCCGCCGAGCGCAGGCTGTCCGAGGCGAACGAGATCGATCCGTTCCGTCGGGCCCTGCATCGCGACTGGGCGGCGGCGCTCTTCAAGCTCGACCGCGTCGAGGAAGCGGCGCGCGAGTATCACGTCGCGCACATCGTGCCTCCGGACCTGGAAGGCGATCCGCCGGCCGCCGTGCGCGCGCTCCTCGCAGAAGTCGCCTCCGACGAGTCGCTCGCCGGTCTGCTGGCCCGCCACCCGCTCGCATGGACCGAGGAGGAGATCGCGAGACTCTCGGCCGGCCAGGTCCAGGCGCTGGCGGACTTGCGGACCGCGGATGCCTGCGAGCGCGCGGAGCTCTGCCGTCACGAGGCGGATTGCCTCGATCGTCTGGGCCGCACCGAGGAGGCCGCGGCCGTCCGTGCCGAGGCCCTGGCGCTGGACGAGCAGTGCGCGAGCCGGGTGCGCTGATGCCGGGCGCGCCGTGGCTAGGATTGCCGGCATGAGCGCGACGCGCGGCCGCTTCGTGGTTCTCGACGGCATCGACGGCTCGGGAAAGTCGACCCAGGCGTCCCGGCTGGTCGAGAGCTTGCGCGCGCGCGGCCGCGACGTCTTGCACTTGCGCGAGCCCGGCAGCACTCCGCTCGGCGAGGGCGTGCGAGCTTTGCTCCTGGACAGCTCGCACGCGATCGACCCCGCCGTGGAAGCGTTGCTCTTCTGCGCGGCCCGGCGGCAGATGCTCGTCGAGCGCGTCGCACCGGCGCTCGAGCGCGGCGCTGCGGTCGTGTGCGAGCGGTTCCACGGCTCGACGCTGGCATATCAGGGCGTGGCCGGCGGGCTGGGCTTCGAGCGTGTGGCGGGCCTTCTCGACGCGTGGGCCGGCGAACCGCGGCCCGACCTCGTGCTGCTCCTCGATCTGCCGCCCACCGCGGCTGCGGTCCGCCAGATGCACGTCGATCGTTTCGAGGCGCGCGGAACCGCGTTCCAGGAACGCGTCGCCGCAGGCTTCGCTCAGTACGCCGAGCGCGAGCCGACGGCCCGCACGATCGACGCGCGCGGGAGCGAGACGGAGGTTGCGACACGCATCCTGGCGGAGGTCGACCGTGTCCTTCGATGAGCTGGTCGGCTTGCAGCCGACGCTGCTCGGCCTGTGGGCTTCGGCTCGCGAGGGCCGCTTGCCGCATGCCTTGCTGTTCCGCGGGCCCGCCGGCATCGGAAAGTTCCAGGGTCTCGCACTGCTCGCGCAGGGAATGCTGTGCGAGCGCGGAGCAGGCCCGCCCTGCGATCGCTGCGGTGCGTGCAAGCGAGTGCGCGCGGGAAGCCATCCGGATCTCTTCGTCCTCGATCCACCCGCGCTATCGATCGAGCAGATCCCCGTCGCGGCAATCGCTCCGCGACTGCGCGAGACCGAGACCTGGTCGGGTCCTTGCATCGGGGAGTTCCTGTCGCTGCGGGCTCACGAAGGCGGCTGGAGGGTCGTGCTCGTCCGGGAAGCCGAGCGCATGAACGAGAGTGCGCAGAACGCTTTCCTGAAGACGCTCGAGGAGCCGACCGCGAATACACTGCTCGCGCTCGAGACGAGCGCACCGGAGGCGCTGCTCGCGACCGTGCGCAGCCGGCTGGTCGAGGTGCGCTGCCGGAGACTCCCGGAAGCGTCGGTGCGCGCGATCCTCGCGACCACCGGTGTCGCAGCCGAGGAAGTCTCCGAGCTCGCGCGCCTGGCTCAGGGCTCGCCAGGGCGGGCGCTCATGCTCGCGCGCTCGCACGCCACCGAGATCACCGCCCGCTTCGCGGCCGTGGAAGGCGGCGGGACCAGCGCGATCGCGGCGGCCCGGGAGCTGTACGAGCTGGAAGGCGAGTTCGCGGGTCGGACACCTCTCGCCCAGAGCCGCACCCGGGTCCGAGTCGTCCTGGATCTGCTCCTGGCGCGCGCGGAGGAGGAGCTCTGCCGGCTCGCGTCGAGCGGGGAGCGCGACGGTGGTCGCTCGGCTGGCCTCGGGCGAAGGATCGATCGCTGGCTCCAGGCGCGGGCGGATGTAGACTCCAATCTCTCTCCGGAGGCGATCCTCGAGCGCGCGCTCCTGGCGCTCGAGCCCCGTCCCACCGCCACACATACCCGCGGCACTCGAGAAAGGTAGCCGGTGAAGGATCCGCGCAAAGTCGCGCTCGAAGATGGTCGGTACTCACCCGACGCCTTCGACTTCCTGTTCCAGGGACTCGACCGCGCGGTCAAGCTCGCCGGTCGCGAGGAGCACCAGGGCACGGCCCGTCACGTGAGTGGGCAGGAGCTCCTGGAAGGGATGAAGCAACAAGCGATCGAGCTCTTCGGGCCACTGGGAGCGTACGTCTGGCGGGCCTGGGGAATCCATTCGACGCGTGACTGGGGAAACATCGTGTTCCTCCTCGTCGAGGCCGAGCTCTTGAATCGCCAGGAGGGCGATCGCCTCGAGGATTTCGAGGGCGGTTTCGATTTCGACGAGGTCTTCGTGCAGGCCTATCTGCCGAGCTTGCCGCGTGAGCTCGGCGTGCAGTCCGCGAGCGACGAGGGCTGATGCTCGAGCGTCTTTCCCGCACCAAACGCAACCTCGCCCTGGCCGGGATCGGCATCCTGATCCTCTGGTTCGCGTGGACCGTGCGCACGGTCCTGAACCCGCTGATCCTCGGCTACCTGCTGGCCTACATCCTTCACCCGCTCGTGGTGAAGCTCGAGCGCAAAGGCTGGCGGCGCGGGCGCGCGGTGAACCTGATCTACATCACGGCCTTCCTCGCGATCACCTTGTTCGGCGTGGCGGTGTTCCAGCAGACCCAGGGGCTCGTGCGCGCGGTCTCGCGCGCGAGCACTCCGGATGGTCGGACGCGGGAGAGTGGCAGCCTCGTCGGCCTCGCGATCGATCGCCTCGAGCATTTCGTCCAGGAGCACGAGTCCTGGTTCGCCTGGATGATTCCTCAACCGGCGGAGGAAGCGGCCCCGCCCGATCCATCCACCCAGACCGTCACGCCGGGTGAGGGAGTCACCGAAGAAGGACCCCTGGTGCCGGGCGTCGAGGGCGGGGATCAGACAGCGGCGCCGGTCGAGGAGCCGTTCACCCTGGAGCTGCTCCTGGAAGGCCTCTGGGAGCGCCTCGGCGAGGAAGGTGCCACCGGAGACTCCGGCGCCGCCGTCCGCGGCGCCACCGGCATGTGGCACATCGCGCAACGCGTCTTCGGTTCGCTGATGGCGCTCGTCTCGATGGTGCTCTTGCTGCCGATCTACTCGTACTTCCTGCTGTTCGAGCTCGACCGCATTCATGCCTTCGTGCTGCGCTACTTGCCCAAGCGCGAGCGCGAGCGCTTCAGCCGCATCGGCCATCAGATCGGCGAGGTGCTGGCGAACTTCTTCCGTGGCCGGCTCCTCGTCTGCGTCCTGAAGGGGGCCTACCTCTCGCTCGCGCTGGCGATCGCCGGCGTCGACTACGCGCTGCTCCTCGGCATGACGAGCGGCCTGCTCTCGCTCGTGCCCTTCGTCGGCCCGATGGTGGGATTCGTGTTCGCGAGCCTGGTGGCGCTCCTGGATCCCGACTACGGGGTGGTCTCCGCGCTGCTGCGCACGGGGATCGTCTTCGGCTCGGCGGAGATCCTCGAGGGCTACTTCCTGTTGCCCAAGATCCTCGGCGATAGCCTCGGCCTGCACCCGGTCGTCGTGCTCGTCTCGATCTTCGTCGGGGGCTCCGCCCTCGGCATGTTCGGCATCCTGATCGCCCTGCCGCTGACGGCCTCGCTCGTGATCCTCGCCCGGGAGCTCGTGCTGCCCGCGCTCGAGGACTTCGCCGAGGAGGACCAGGAAGTCGCGCCGCCGGCGTAGGGCTCGTTCGCGATCAGTTCTTCTTCAGCTTGGAGAGGATGTCGCTGAGTTCCTGCAGATCCTTCTCCGAGATCTTGCCGCCCTCGCCACGCGCTTCGGCGATGAGCGACAGGGCCTTCTCGATCGAGGCGGGATCGCGTGACTCTCCGCTCGCGATTTCCACGCCTTCGCGCGGACGGACGTCGGGCTGTTCCTCGAAGACGCGCGCGTACTCGGGCACGTCCTCTGCCTTGGATCCCAGCTTCTCGAAGATCGTGCGGATGGCGGCCTGGAGCTGCAGGTCGTCCTCGTAGTCGCCCTGGGGGAAGGCTTCGCCGCGCACGTCCTGCACCAGGCGGCGTGCTTCGATGCGCACGAGGAAACGCACGTCTTCCTCGGAGAGCGCGGTTTCCAGCCCGGAGTAGAACTCGCCGAAGCCGGGGTAAGCGTGGGGATCCTTGTTGTCGCTCAGCGCCAGGCGTTCGAAGAGCGCGCGGTCCTTGTCGAAGGCGCTGCGCACCCACTCGTTCACCTTGCCCGACTTGCGCAGCTCGAGCATCTCCTGCAAGCGCCATGCGGCGATGCGCTCGGCCGGGACCTCCTGGTCGGGCTCGACACCACCGGGCGAGAGCACGTTCCCCTCGGAGTCGACCTCGCGGTGGATCGAGCGGCCGGTCGGCAAGAGGTAGCGCTCGATCGTGAGCTTCATGTAGGGCGCGAAGTCGAACTCACCGTTGCCGTTCCAGTCCTTCGTGATCGGCTCCCAGTTGTCCCAGCGCTGGTTGCCGTTCTCGTCCTCGTACTCGTCTTCGGCCTGATCGGGCACCTTGATCAGGCGCTGCACCGAGCCCTTGCCGTAGGTGCGCTGTCCGATCAGCACCGCGCGGTCGTGATCCTGCAGCGCGCCGGAAACGATCTCCGACGCGGAGGCCGTGAAGCGATTGACGAGCACGACGACCGGCATGTCCGGCGGAAGGATCGGCTTCGTGCGCGTCGGATAGCTGCGGCCTTCGCCCGTGCGTCCCTCGGTGGAAACCACCTTGGTCTTTTGCGGGAGGAATAGGCCGGCCACCGCGACCGCCTCGTCCAGTAGGCCGCCGGTATTGTTGCGCAGATCGAAGACCAGGCCCTTCATGCCCTGGGCGAGCATTTCCTCGATCGGCTTGGCGAGCTCGTGCGCCGCGACCCGGCTGAAGGTCGAGAGCTCGACGAGCCCGATCGACCCGGGCAGCATCTCCGCCTGCACCGGCGGGATCGTGATCTGCTCGCGGCGCAGCACGAGCGCCATCTCCTCGGTGGGCCGATCGATCAGCGAGGGGTCCATCCCGCGGCGCCAGATGTAGAGCTTCACGTCGGTGCCCGGACGTCCCTTGAGCCGCTTGATGATCTCGTCGACGTCCTTGCCGAGGGTCGGCCAGTCGTCGATGCGCACGATCTTGTCGTCGGTCGTGATGTGCGCACGGTACGCCGGACCGGAGTAGATCGGCCGGGTGATCGTGAAGATGCCGTCGCCCGGATCGGTGCCGACGTAGGCGCCGATGCCGCCGTACTCGGCTTCCAGCTCCTGCTCGAACTTCTTGTACTCCTCGGGCGAGAAGTAGGACGAGTGCTGGTCGAGGCTCTGCAGCATCCCATCAAGGGCCGCGTCGATGAGCTCGTCGCGCGTGTGCAAGTCGCCTTCGAGGTGCAGCTGCCGCACCACTTCGACCACCTTCTCGACGCGGTCCAGCTCGCTCGGCAGCCCGTTGAGTGGGGCGACCTCGGGCCCATTCGAGAGCGCGATGTCGACGCGACGCTGCATGATGCGGCGGACTTCGAGCTGGTCCTCGAGGGCGCGCGCGAGCACGCCGACGCGGCCGGGAGCGCTCGTGAGCTTCACGAGCTCGGCCTCGACCGCCTCCGACAAGCCGACGCGGGCCATTCCGAGCACACCGAGCTCGTGCAGATCGGGGTCGGTGCTGCGCAGGAATCCCTCGAGCACCTTGCGCGGCTTGCCTTCGCCCAGCGGCACCGCGGCGACCGCGGCTTCGACTCGCAGCTCGGGCGCTCGGTCGCCGTCCTCGGAGATCGCCGTGAGCGTCTGGCGGAGCTTGATGAGCGTGTCGGTGGCAATTTCACGCAGGAGCTTGGGCTCGACCGCGGTGAACGTCTCGGCGGCGGCGAGGACCACCTCCGGATCGGGGCTGTCCAGGAGGGGCGCGACGAGCGGCGCGAGGAGCTTCCAGTCGGGATCGGGGCCCGCCGCGCGCAGACCAACCCACAGGAGCAGGCCGCGCGGACCGATCCCTTCGACCCCTTTCGGATCCCGCAGCAGCCGATCCAGTAGCGCATCCAGCGACTCCTGGTCCCCTTGCTCGACGAGCAGGTTGCGCCGGCTGACCTCGAGCCACAGCTCCTCGCGCGACAGGCTCTCGGCCTGCGCAGAACGCTCCCGGAGCACCCGTTCCAGGTCCACCGCTTCCTGGGAGGACGGCCTGGAGGAGGCGACGATGGGAAGGAGCGCGACGAGGCAGAGGACGGGCGAGAGGCGGGACAGGATCATCGATTGGTCTCGCTGACGTAAGAATGGGAGCGGCGAACCGCTATCGGCCCAAGAGCATTGCGGGCCCGAGCGGATCCGGGCGTACTGTACGACTCCTAGTCGATTGCAGGAGCTTTCCGAACCCATTTCATACCCGTGCGTTGGCTACCCTGCGCGCAGGCTCGAGGACATGGACTTATCAGGAAGCAGTCGGCCGCTCGACCCGCGCCTCTCGCACCTCGAGGGGACGACGGAACGCGCGGACGCGCGCATGGTCGACGTCGGTGGGAAACCATCGAGCGAACGTCACGCGCTGGCGCGCGCGCGCCTCGCCTTTCCGCCCGGCGTACTGGATGTCCTGCTTGCCGGTGAGGGGCCCAAGGGCGCCGTGGTCGAGGTGGCGCGCACCGCGGGAATCCTGGCCGCGAAGCGCACCGCCGAGTTGATTCCCATGTGCCACCCGCTCGGCCTCGACCTGGTCGAGATCCACTTCGAGCGCGCGGGAGCCGACCGGCTGGACGTGCTCTGCCGGACGAGCTGCCGGGCATCGACAGGCGTCGAGATGGAGAGTCTCCTGGGTGCGACGCTGGCTGCCTTGACGATCTATGACATGGGAAAGGGTCTCGACAAGGGCATCCGCGTCGAGGGTGTCGAGCTCCTGGAGAAGCGCGGCGGAAAGTCTGGCACATGGCGCGCGCCCGGCTGGTCGGGCAGCATCATGGGGGATCGAGCTCATCCTTAGGGGGCATCGCGGGCCATGGAAACGCAAGGGAATCTAGAGGTCGACCCGGCCAGCCGAGCGCTATCCTGCGCCGCCGAGCCGAGCGGAGCGGAGGGCAGCGCGCACTCCGCGGTTTCCCCCAGCATGGACCTCAAACTGATCTACCGGCTCATTCGCCTGATGGATCGAGGCGAGGTCAGCGAGCTCGAGATCGACGACGAGCGGGTGGGTCTGCGTATACGGCTGCGGCGCGGCAGCTCACCGCCCGTCGCCGCGCCCGCACCGGTGGTCGGGATGGTCGGTGCGGCGATGGTCGCCCCACAAGCATCGGCGGTGCCCCCGGTCGTGGAGGCTGCGCGCGCGCCAGGCGATCCGCTCCACGCCGGCGCCGTCGAGTTCAAGAGTCCGATGGTCGGCACGCTCTACCGTTCCGCCTCTCCCGAGGCCGAGCCCTTCGTCGCGGTCGGCGCGCGGGTGGGTCCCGAGACCACCATGTGCATCATCGAAGCGATGAAGGTCATGAACGAGATCAAGGCCGAGACGAGCGGCGAGATCCTCGAGGTCCTGGTCGAGAACGGCGAGCCAGTCGAGTACGGACAACCGCTGTTCCTCATTCGCCCCGACTGATGTTCCGCCGCATCTTGGTGGCCAATCGCGGCGAGATCGCGCAGCGCATCATTCGTGCTTGCCGCGAGCTCGGCATCGAAACGGTCGCCGTTTACTCCACGGCCGACGCGGGCGCGATCTACCTGCGGCAGGCCGACGAGACGATCTGCATCGGCGCGCCTCCTTCCAATCGCTCCTACCTCGACATCCCCGCGATCATCTCGGCGGCGGAGATCGCCGACGTGGAAGCGATCCATCCCGGCTACGGCTTCCTCGCGGAGAACGCGCACTTCGCCGAGGTCTGCCAGTCCTGCAAGATCGAGTTCATCGGGCCGAACCCCGAGACGATCGCGCTCCTCGGCGACAAGGCCAAGGCGCGTGAAGTCGCGATGAAGGCCAAGGTCCCGGTCGTCCCCGGATCGGAAGGGATCGTCCCGGACGAGTCGACTGCCAAGCGCATCGCTCAGGAGATCGGCTACCCGGTGATGATCAAGGCTGCGGCCGGCGGTGGCGGACGCGGCATGCGCGTCGCGAGCAACGAGCCGAGCCTGCTCACGGGATTCTACGCCGCGCGCTCGGAGGCGAAGGCCGCCTTCGGCGACGACAGCGTGTACCTCGAGAAGTACGTCGAGCACCCTCGGCACGTCGAGGTCCAGATCCTCGGCGACAAGTCGGGCAAGATCCTGCACCTGGGCGAGCGCGATTGCTCGATCCAGCGGCGCCACCAGAAGCTGATCGAGGAGACGCCTTCGCCCGGTCTCCCGAACGATCTGCGCAAGAAGATCTGCCAGGCCGCCATCCGCGTGGCCGAGGCGGCGCGGTACACCAACGCCGGCACGGTGGAGTTCCTACTCGACCGCGAGGGCCACTTCTTCTTCATCGAGGTCAACGCAAGGATCCAGGTGGAGCACGCCGTCACCGAGATGGCGACGGGTCTGGACCTGATCTGCGAGCAGATCCGCATCGCGGCGGGGGAGGAGCTCTCCTTCTCCCAGAAGGACGTCCAGTCCCGGGGGCACGTCATCGAGTGCCGCATCAACGCCGAGGACCCCGCGCGTGACTTCCAGCCCTGTCCCGGGTTGATCGACGTCTTCGTGCCTCCGGGCGGGCCGGGGGTGCGGGTGGACA
>CAVXOA010000002.1:0-1476441 GCA_963763335.1 uncultured Planctomycetota bacterium
CGTTGCTGCGGCGCGGGAGTTCGCGCCGGGACTTCCTCTACGAGCGCTACGCCTTCGGCAACCGCGCGGGGCGCATCACGGCGCGTCGCACCGGCTTGCCCTGGGTGCTGGAGGTGAACTCTCCGATGGTGCACGAGCTCTCGCGCACGCGCGGTCTCGCCTTCCCGGCGCTTGCGCGGCGCGTCGAGCGCGAGATCCTCACGGCGGCGGACGTCGTCGCGGTCGTCACGGGAGTCCTCGGCGAGATGCTGGCCGAGATCGGCGTGGCGCGCGAGCGGCTCCTCGTCACGCCCAACGGAGTGAACCTCGACCTGTACGCCACGAGCGATGAAGCCGGCGCGCGCGCAGCGCTCTCGATCGGTCACGTGCACGGGCCCGTGCTCGGCTTCACGGGCTATCTGCGCGACTGGCACGGGCTCGACGCGGTCGCGACCCTCCTCGCGGAGCGGCCGCTCGCCGAGGCGCACCTGTGCGTCGTGGGCGAAACCTGGGACGGCTGCCTTGCTCGCGGCGGCCGAGCGCGCCCAGGGACGCGCGCGCGCGTGCACCTTGCCGGCGCCTTTCCGCACGCGCGCATCCCCGCGCTCCTTCCGGCCTTCGACGTCGCGCTCGTGCCGGCGATCAACCCCTACGCTTCGCCGCTCAAGCTACACGAGTACATGGCGGCCTCGCTCGCGATCGTGGCGCCCGATCAGCCGAACTTGCGCGAGGTGCTCGCGCACGGCGAGAACGCCTGGCTCGTGCGGCCGGGCGACCAGGCGAGCCTCGCACTGGCGCTCGCGAGAGGAGCTCGTGCGCGATTCCGCGCTGGCCCGGCGCCTCGGGGCCGCCGCACGAGCGACGATCGAGTCGCGCGACCTCACCTGGCGCGGCAACGTGCGGCGGATTCTCCGCGCGGTGGAGGTGCTGCGATGAGCGATCACGACCTTTGCGCGATTTCCTTCGACGTCGAGGAGTACTTCCAGGTCGCCAACCTGCGCACGTGCTTCACGCGCGAGGACTGGGATCGCGTTCCTTCCCGCCTCAACCAGGGGATGGAACGCATCCTGCGCGCGCTCGAGCACGCGCACGCGCACGCCACCTTCTTCTTCCTCGGCTGGATCGCCGAGCGCCGGCCCGATCTCGTGCGCCGCTGCATGGAAGGCGGCCACGAGATCGCGAGCCACGGGTACGAGCACGAGTTCCTGTGGGATCTGGGCCCCGAGGGGCTCGAGCGCGATCTCGGAGCGCACCCGAGGAATCCCTGCTCAGCGCCGGCGCTCCGCGCCCGCGCGCCTTCCGCGCCTCGACCTTCACGCTCACGCGTCGCACGCTGTGGGCGCTCGACGTCCTGGTCGACCGGCGGCTACGACTACGATTCGAGCATCCAGCCGGTGCGCCACCCGACCTACGGGATCCCCGGCTTCGAGCCCGGGATCTCGCGCGTCTCCGCTACCGGCGGGGGAACGATCGTCGAGTTTCCCGTGGCGACCTATCCCCTGCTCGGACGCGACCTTCCGGTCGGGGGCGGGGGGTACTTCCGCCTGCTTCCAGGGATGCTGCATCGCGCGGCCTTGCGCTCGCTCCTCGCGCGCGATCGGGCCGTCGCGCTCTACATGCACCCCTGGGAGTTCGATCCCGACCAGCCGCGCCAGAGCGTTCCGCCGCTGGCGCGCTTCCGCCATTACGTCGGCCTCGAGCAGAGCCTGCCTCGACTGGAACGCTTGCTCGCGAGCTTCCGATTCGGAACGTTGCGCGACGTCCTCGTCGCCGGTGGCTGGCTCGAGCGCGCGGACTGAGAGCCGGCTAGCCGTTCTTCTTCTTTTTCTTCTTCGTCTGACCCGGGCCCTCATTCAGGTCGGGGGCCGCCTTCTTCTTCCTCGACGGCTTCGTACGCTCGGGCCGCTCGGCGGGAACCGATTCCTCGTCGCCCTCGGCGCGCGCTTTCGGTTGGCGGGCGGGAGGCTTCTGCGCCTCATCCGTCGCGTTCTCCTCCTCGCCTGCCTCAGCCGGAGAGGTCCGGCCCGCAGCGGGGTACCGGCCGGCGCGATGTTCTTCGCAAGGCCCTTCAATACGCGCAGGTAGTCCGCGGCGAGCGCGCTCTCGCATAGGGCTCGAGCTGGCGGAGGATCTCGAGCAAGCGGTCGAGATCGGCAGGCTGGCGCCGCTGGAAGAGCGCACGCACGAGCGTGCAGCCGAGTCCGAAGTCGTCGATCCGCTGGGGTTCTCGGTCCGCTCGTCCCACATGTTCGTGAGCGTCTCGACGATCGGATCGATCGCGATGCCGGCGCGACCCATCCGGATCCTCGCGCGGTAGTACCCGACCTGTGCGAGCGTCTGTGCGTCGGCCCCGAGCTCGGCCTTTTGGAGATGGGATTCCGCATCCCGGACGCCCTCCTGCGAATGACCCATGAGACGCGCGGCGCCCAGGTGCGCGCGCGGCGCCTCCGACATCTCGCTCAGGTCGATGTAGAGCGTGAGCGCGTCGCTTCGAGCGATCGTGCTCCTCGAGGAAGCTCGCCAGGGCGAGCCAGAGGTCGACGGACCCCGGGGCGGCCTGGAGCTCGGAGTGCAGCAGGTCCTCCGCCGCGAGAGGTGCGGTGCGGTCGAGGAACTCGAACCACGGCAAGGTGCTTCCCGCGTCGAGCTCGTCGAGCGGACGTCCGTTCGTCGCGAGGCGGAAATCGTCCAGGATCTGGAGGGCGCGCGGCAAGGCGCTCCCGGGCTTGCGGGGATCGCGCTCGATCTCGAGTCCGGCTTGTGCCACGGCGACCAGCGGTTGATCGGGGAAGCGCACCGCGAGCTACGAGCAAGCCCTTGCGGCTCTCGAGCGAGGGATCGCCGCTGGTGCGGGCCGCGTGCAGCATGCCGAGCAGCGTGTGCAAGAGGTCGATCGCGGTCTTGCCATCGGCAGCTCGGATGGCACGCAGGTACTGCGCCGCGGCTTCTCCGGTGCGGCCGGCGACGGCGAGCAAGCGAGCCAGCACCTCGCGGCCCACTTCCACGTCCGTGCGCCCTTCGAAGGCAACCTCGAGGGTCGTCAGGGCGGCCTCTGGCTCTCCCTGCCGCTCCATCTCGACCGCTCGTGCGACGGACTCGAGGAGCGGATCGACCTGCTCCTCCATGTTCAGCGAGCGCCTGCGTGCGCAGCGCGTTCACCTCGGGGTCGTAGCGGTCGCCGCCGTGGTGCGCAGTCAGCAGTTCCTCGTACAGCTCCCAGCCGGGGCCAAACTGTGGATAGCGCTGCGTGATCGACTGCAGGCGCTGCAAGGCTTCCTCGTTCTGACCGATCGTGACGAGCGAGCGCACGGCCAGGAACGCCAGCCAGACGGAGCTGTCGTGCTCGGGATCCATGCGCGTGATGCGGCGCATGACCCAGGTCTGCCAGGCCGGCTCGTCGATCACGAGGAGCAGGGCGAGGAGCTCGCGCGGGTCCCTGACCGTCTCCTCCCGACCGCGCAGCACCACGTCCAGGTCCGGTACGTAGCGGCGGCTGCCGAAGAACGGCTCGAGACCGACGGGTTGCCCGGTGAGCGAGCGCGCGGCCGCGTGGACGAGCTGCCACTCCACGCTATGGGGGCGCTGGTTCTGCCCGTCTCGAGCCATCGTGTTGCCCGGCCCGAGGTTCTCCTCGAGTAGCGCGTAGATCGCGTCCTCGAGCGGCGCGAGGTTCCGCTTGGCGCTGCGGATGGCGGCGACCAGCGCGGGCAGCTCGAGCCATTGCCGCCGATCGACCGCTTGCAGGAGCGCGGCGCGCTCGACGTCGCCGCCCAGCTCGAAGGCGCTGGCGCGCGCCAGCGCTTCGCTCGCAGCGTCGTCGTTGCCGTCGGCCATCTCGATGCGCGCGAGCAGGAGCGGGGATCGCCCCCGCGGGAGGCGCGGACCTCGTCCATTGCCTGAGCGGCACGGCGCGCGAGCTCGAGCTCGCCGCGGCGCGAGAGCTCCTCAGCCAGGTGCAGGAACAGCTTGCGATCCGTGTCGGGTGATCCCGCGAGCCGGTCGATCAGGTCCCCCAGCCGCGCGGAGTCTCCCTCTTCGACCGAGAGGTCGACGTCGAGGATGTTCGCGTCCGGGCCGAGGATCGGGTGGGAGACGAGGTTGCCGAGGCTCTCGCGCGCCTCCGCCAGCCGACCCAGCGAATACAGCGCGCGGGCGGCCTCGAGGCGCTGCTCGGGATCGGACAAGGCTTCCCCGCCGGCTTCGTACGGGAGCGCCCGCAGCGCTTCCTCGTGGTTTCCAGCCTGCTCGAGCGCGCGCACGATCACCAGCCGGCCAGTCTTGGTCGGGTCGGCCCGCATGGCCGCCACCACCTGCGCCGGCGAGAAGTTCTCCGGGCCGACGCGCGCGAGCGCGGCCAGCGTTCCCTCGTTCCGGCCGACCAGCGCCAGGCGCTGGAGCGCGAGGCCCCCCGCCTCGCGGCGATCTCCGAGGGCGAGATCCGCCTCGAAGGCGAGATCGATCGCCGGCAGCAATCCCGGATAGGTTTCCAGTAGACCCTGCACGATGCGCTGCGCGGCTTCGAAGCGGCCTTCTTCCAGGGCCCGCCGGCCGAAACGGAACGTGGTCGCCGGACCGATGTCGAAGGAAGAGCAGGTTCAGGGCCTCCCGTCGCGCGGCGTGCACGGCGTCATCGAAGCTGCGGCGATCTGCCTCCAGCGCATCGTCGGAGATCTTGAGCCAGCCCGGGAGGAGCTCCTCGGCGCGCCTCGGAAGCAGCGTCAGCCCCTTCGTCCATTGCGCCTCCGCCTCGCGGTATCCGGCGTTGCTCGCCTGCAGGGTGAGCTGAGCCAGGCGCAGCCACGCATCGCCATCCGCGTCGGGAATGCGGTCGATGGCCTCGCGCAGCGCTTCGCGTTCCAGCTCCGGATGGCCGTCCTCACGATGCAGGTCGGCCAGGGCGTACCAGGCCGAGGCGAGATCATCGGGATAGTCCAGGTCTCTTCCTCCTCGACGTAGTTCGAGAGCAGCTTGATCGCCTCGCGATTCTGTCCGCGCGCGTAGCTCGTCATCCCCGAGAAGAAGCTGGCCATGCGCAGGCCCCGTACCCCCGACCCCCGGCGAATGCGCAGCAACGGACGGTTGAGCATGCTCCATGCGCCGGTCTCGTACAGAGCCGCCGCCGCGTCCTCGTAGAAGCTCCTGGGCTCCGCCGGCCAACCCTCCCAGTCCCATTCCCCCAGGAGATCGAGCACGCCAGCCGCGTCGTGGAGCGCAAGCAGCGGGGCGATCATGCTGCGAGCGACGCGACCATCGCGGTGCACGCCCGCGACCGTCCGCGCGATCGATCCCAGCTCGATCGCCCACTGGAGTTCGCCCGACCGGGCGAAGGCGTCGATCAGGCCGGAGATCGCCTCGGGTTCGATGTCGTAGAGCACGCTCTGCGAGAAGGCGCGGCGCGCATCGGCGCGCACGCGAGACGTTTTCGCTGGCGAGATTGGCAATCCTCTCGTACGAGGTCTCGCGTCGCGGACCGAGCAAGTCCTTGAGCTCGACCAGGCTCGCGGTCCGCTCGGGAATGTCCGTGTCGAGGGCCGCCACCTGCTCCAGGAGCGGGAGGGCCGCAGCGAGATCCCGGTCGGTGACGCGGGCTCGGATCTCCTCGCGCGCGGCCGCGAGATGGAACTCGGACGCGCTCGAGGATCCGGCCGCGCAGGACCATGCAGGGCCGTAGTCGGGCGCCTTCTCGATCAGGCGGTCGACGCGCGTGCTCGACTCGGCGATGTCGCCGTCCTGGTCGCACAGCTCGGCGATCAGGAGCTCGAGGGCGTGATCGTCGGGGTCGAACTCCTCGAGCGCGCGGGCGTACGTCTGCCGCGCTTCCAGGCGCGCGCCGAGGTCCAGGAGGATCTCCGCCCGCAGGCGCAGGATCGTGCTGCAGAGCTCCCGATCTCCGGCCCGGCTCGCGCCGTCCAGGGCGACCGACAGGTCGAGCAAGGCGGCGCGCTCGTCGAAGATCGGCTGCGCGCGCTGCTCGCGCACGATGGCGAGGAGCTCGCGCGGCCCGCGATGCTCGGTCAGCACGAAGCGGTACAGGAGCACGAGCCCCAGGAGCGTCGCGGCCGCCCCGATCAGGACGCGCGACCACCTGAAGGGACGGTGCCCATCAGAACGGGATCCGGCCAGTCTCATGGATTGCCTGGCTCAGGGGAGCCGGGAGAGCCCGCCATGAGACCGTACTTGCGCATCTTGTTGAACAGGGTGGTGCGATTGATACCCATCATCTGAGCGGTACGCGTGCGGCTTCCGGAGGTGAGCTCGAGGGCCCGGGCCAGGATGGCTCGTTCGCTCTCCTCCAGGGCCTGTTTCAAGGGCGGAAGCTCCGCCAGACCGTTCAACCCAGCCGCGAGGCCCGCGTTCCGCGATTCGGGCCGCGGCGCGGATTCTTGCTCCTGGGCGAAGTCTGCCGGCTGGAGCGCCTCGCCGGGAGCGAGCAGCACGGCACGCTCGACCACGTTCTCCAGCTCACGAACGTTGCCCGGCCAGGCGTGGGCCACGAGCAGCGCGAGCGTCGCCGGGGCCAGGGCGCGCACGGGCTTGCCGTAGTAGGCGGCGAAGCGCTCGAGGAAGTGCTGGGCCAGCTCGACCACGTCCCGCGGTCGCTCGCGCAGCGGCGGCAGGTGCAAGGCGATCACCTTGAGCCGCCAGTAGAGGTCCTCGCGGAAGCGGCCGGCGGCGATCTCCTCCTCGAGCGAAGCGTTGCTCGCGGCGAGGATCCGCACGTCGACCTCGCGGGTCTTCTCGTCGCCGACGCGCTCGAAGCGCCGCTCCTGGACCACGCGCAGGAGCTTGACCTGCAGGTCGAGCGGGGCGGAATTGATCTCGTCGAGAAAGATGGTTCCCTGGTGAGCGAGCTCGAACTTGCCCACCTTGTCGCGCACGGCGCCGGTGAAGGCGCCCCGCACGTGCCCGAACAGCTCGCTCTCCAGTAGGGCACCGGGCAGCGAACCGCAGCCGACGACCACGAACGGACCGTCCCGGCGCGAGGAGCGCTGATGGATCGCGCGCGCGAGCAGCGTCTTACCCGTTCCGGTCTCGCCCGTGAGCAGCACGTTCGCGCGCGTGTCCGCGATCACCTCGACGGTCGCGAGCAGGGCCCGCATGCGTGGATCGCGCGTGACGAAGCTCTCGAGCTCGCTGCGCTCGGCGAGGCTCGCGCGCAGCACTCGGTTCTCGCGTTCGAGCGTGCGCTGCTCCAGGAGGCGCCCCAGTTGAACGAAGAGGAGCTCCTCGCGGACGGGGGACTCCAGTCGAGCAAAGGGCTCGTGACCGGCGCAGGCCGGCGCGGTGGTCGCCAGGTGCACCCAGCCGGGCGAGCCGGCGTGCTTCAGCAGGGGTGCGAGGAGCGCGGTGTCCACGCCCTCGATCGTGACCAGGATCTCCCAGCCGTTCTGACGTTCGAGGAGCGCAAGCTCGGCGGCGGTCGTCGCGGCCTGAGCCGAGCAGCCCGCTCGCGACAGCGCCTCGGCGAGCTTCCGCGCCGGGCCGAGCTCTGGACCGACCACGAGCACCCGCGCGCCGCGCAGCGGGGAGCGCTCGGGCGGACGATCGGGCCAGGGGCGGGGCCGGAAACTGGTCTCGGGGGGAGGCACCCTCGAGATTTCGACCGCTAGCGGGGGTGGGCTGAACGGCGGAGGCGCCCGGGATCACGAGGAGGCCACTGCTTCACTCGAATGAACCAGCTGCCGTCTCTCGTGGAGTCGCGGGAGGGTGCTGGGCGGGGTCGGCCGGAAGTTCCATGCGCCAGCGCAGCATGCCGGCGGCCGGGGCCGTGAGCTCGAGCGCGCCCCCCTGTCCGCGCAAGATGCCCTCGGCGGCGGCCAGGGCATTGGGCCCCAGCGCCGAAAAACGCCGCCGCAGGGAGTAGGGTTCGAGGATGTCCTCCGGCCGCAGGTCGGCGAGCGCGCCGACCGGAAACAGGATCTCGACCCGCACCCGTGGCGCCGCGGACTCCGGGGCGAGCAAGAGCGCTTCGACTTGCACGCGCGGGCCGTCGACCGCGCTCGCGCATGCCCGAGGAAGGGCGAGCATCGCATCGATCGCCCGCATGAGGAGGCCCTTGTCGGAGCGTACCCACAATGCCTCGCGCGCTCGGAACTGCCAGCTCGACGCACCGGCGCCCTCGCCCGCCAGACCGGCCAGTTGCTCGCGCAAGAGCTGCGCCAGGTCGACCGGCTGTCCGCCGCCGGTCGGTGGTGCCACGAGGTAGCCCAGCGTGCGCGCGAACTGCACCAGCCGGAACACCTCGCCCTCGAGCTGGGCCAGACGCTCGTTGCGCGCCGCGGGGTTGGCGTTCGCGTCGGCGCGGTTGAGAGCGAGGAACGAGAGCTGCAGCCGCTGCGCGATGTCGGCGAGGTCGGCGATCTGCAGCCGATAGAAATGCGGCAGGCGAGCTCGCCAGGCCGGATCCTCGGTCGTGCTACTCGCGTCCGCGGCGCTCTCCACTGCGGCGGCGCTTGGTCGGGGGAGGCGGTCGGCGGCTCGTCCAGCTCCTCCTCGGCGAAGGAGTCGAGCTCCTGTGAAAGGTCGTCCGGAGCGGGATCCCCCGGGTCACGCGTGTCCGGGAGGAGCCGCTCCTCGCCTTCGCCCGAGAGGATGCGCTGGATCTCGTCGAGCTCCCCTTCCAGGGGCGAGAGATCCTGAACGGCGCCGGGCTCGGGCGGCACACCGGCGGGGAGTTCCCGGACGAGCTGATGGAGCTGGTCGGTATCGAGCGGCCAGGACCGCCAGCGAACGCGTGCGCGCTCGAGGAGCCGGCGCGCGGGCCGCACGGAAGGGTCGCTGCTGAGGAGCACGAGGTCGACGTCGACGGCCCGGTCGAGGAAGCGACGCACGATTCCCAGATCCTCGATGGGCAGGCAATCGGCATCCAGGACGACGCGCACGCCCTTGGTCCGGATTTCCAGGAGCTCGGAGAGATCGCCGATGGTGATCAGCTCCGCAGCTCCCCGCGTGGAAATGAGCGCGGCAAAGAGCGGCCGGATCGACGCCAGGTTGGCCCCCGGTCCCAGGACGAGGAGCCACGAGCGCGCTCGAAGCCTCGCGGACAGCATGCGCTGATCCTATCCGGGGGGAGCGTGGCCACAAGCTCGACGAGAGCGGTTTCCCGGCCCGCTCGGAGCATGGATCGAAGACCGTGTAGTGGCATCGGCGAACTGGTCGAAAGCACTCTCCCGACCTGCCCGGCGAGGCCGGGGAAAGCGCGCGTCGAGTGCCGAGGCCAGACCATGGAGTTTTGCCACGGCCTGCTAGGAGGGCCGGTGCGCGACACGCAGAATCGAACGCAATGCTGGCCGAGACCCCCACTCTCACCATCGTCGTGCCCGTCTTCAACGAGGAGCAGAACCTGCCCCTGTTGCACACGGAGATCGCGACCCACGTGGGTCGCCTCGGCGTTCCCTGGGAGGTGCTCTACGTGGACGACCGCTCGACCGACGGCAGCCTCGCCGTCCTGCTCGGCCTGGTCGAGCGTGATCGCCACGTGCGCGTGGTGCGCTTCCGGCGCAACTACGGGCAGACGGCGGCGATGGCCGCCGGTTTCGAGCATGCCCGCGGCCGCATCGTCGTGACCCTCGACGCCGACCTGCAGAACGATCCGGCCGACATGGGCAAGCTCGTCGCCGAGCTCGAGCGGGGCGCCGACATCGTCGTGGGCTGGCGCAAGGATCGGCGCGACGGCTTCGTGCTGCGACGCCTGCCGTCCAGGCTCGCCAATCGATTGATCGGGCTGGTGACCGGCGTGTACATCCACGACACGGGCTGCACGCTCAAGGCCTTCCGCCGCGAGCTGGTCGAGAACCTGCCGATCTATTCCGAGCAGCACCGCTTCTTGCCCATGCTCGCCAAGGCCAGCGGCGCGAGGATCCGCGAGGTGGAGGTCAACCACCGTCCGCGACGCTTCGGCCACAGCAAGTACGGGCTCGGCCGCACCCTGCGCGTGCTGATCGACCTGCTCTCGATCGCGATGATCGCCTCCTTCTCGCGCCGCCCCCTGCAGTTCTTCGCCTGTCTGGCGTCGCCTTTCGCCGTGGCGAGCGTGGTGTTCCTCGGCACCGGACTCCTGAACTGGCGCAACCTGTCCTTGCGCAATCACTGGTGGCAGTCGGTACTGGTCGCCTCCATGCTGCTCTCGACGTGCGTGTACTTCTTGCTGCTCGGGCTGCTCGCCGAGCTCGCGCTCAAGGCGAGCGGCATCCACGGCCGCCGGGGGGGTGGCCTCCTCGTGGGCGGCCGGGAGGGGGCATGAGCGAGCTGTCGAGCGAGCTTCCGGCCGCAGCGCGCGCGCCGGGCGTCGACGTGAGCATCGTCGTGCCGGTGACGCACGTGCGCGCGGACGTGCGTGAGCTCGTGGCTGCGTTTGCGGTCGAGCTCGAGCGGCTGCACAAGCGCTGGGAGTGCATCCTCGTGTTCGACGGGGTGAAAGGCACGGCCTGGGACACGGGCCTCGCGTTGCAGGCCGAGACCGGCGGCCGCGTGAGGACGATCGCGCTACACCGCACCTTCGGCGAGTCGGTGTGCCTGGCGAGCGCCTTCGAGCACGCGCGAGGCGAGCTGATCCTCACCACTCCCCAGTACGTCCAGAGCGATCCGCGCTGCCTCGAGTCCCTCTTCCGGGCCATCGACGAGGGCGCCGATTTCGTCGCCACGCGCCGCCACCCGCGCATCGATCCCTGGCTCAACCGCGCGCAGAGCGCGGCTTTCAACGTCGTGATGCGCCAGATCGTGGGCGCGCAGTTCCACGACCTGAACAGCACGCTGCGCTTGATCCGGCGCGAGGTCCTCGAGCACGTGACGATCTACGGGGACATGTACCGCTACTTGCCGGCGATCGCGTGGCGGGCGGGTTTCCAGGTGGTCGAGGTCCCGGTGCGGCACGTGGCCGAGTGGGGCAGGGCCGGGATCTTCGGACCGGGGGTCTACTTGCGCCGGCTCCTGGATGTGATCGGCGTGACCTTCCTCACGCGCTTCACGCACAAGCCGCTGCGCTTCTTCGGGGCCTTCGGCGGGGCGCTCATGTTCGTCGGGGGTGGCCTCTCCACTGTGATGCTCGTGCAGTGGATCCTCCAGTCGAACCGGGGGCTCTATCAGCGGCCGGTGTTCCAGATCGGCGTCCTACTCTTCATTCTCGGCGTGCAGATCATCGGCTTCGGCCTCGTGGGGGAGATCATCGTGTTCACGCAGGCGCGCAACGTGCGCGAGTACAAGATCGAGCGCCTGGTCGAGACGCAGGGGCGCGACGAAGAAGGCGCCGCTTGAGCCCGACCGGACTCTCGATCCGGCCTGCACGAGCGGAGGAGAGCGGCACGCGCGACGCCTTCGTCCTCGCCCACCCGCGCGGGACTCTCTTTCACCTGGCCGGCTGGGAGGGCGTCGTCACCCGCGTCCTGCACCATGCTGCGGCCGACCTCTACGCCTGGCGCGAGAACGAGCTCGTCGGTGTGCTGCCGCTGATGCGCTGCAAGGGCCTCTTCGGCCGGGTGAACTTGATCTCGGTGCCCTACGCGGTGTACGGCGGACCGCTGGGACTGGATCGCGAGATCGAGCACGCCCTGGTCGACTCGGCGGCAGAGACGGCGCGCGCGGAGGGAGTCGGCCGACTGGAGCTGCGCTGCCTCGACGATCCCGGGCTCGATCTGCCGTCTTCGGATCTGTACGCGACCTTCATCCGCGATCTGCCCGCCCGGCCCGAGGACGTGCCGTCGGGAATGCCGAAGCGCGCGCGCGCCGAGGCGCGCAAGGCCCGGGAACGCCACGGCCTGGAGCTCAGCGAAGGACTGTGGTGCCTCGAGGACCTGATCCGGCTGTTCCAGCGCAACAAGCGCGACCTCGGTTCCCCGGCCCTCCCCGCGCGCTGGTTCCGATGCTTCGCGAGCGAGCTTGCTCCGCGCGTCGTGGTGCACCTCGTGCGCAGGGGCGAGCAGCCGCTGGCGGCCGTGATGTCTTTCCTGTTCCGCGACACCCTGCTCGCCTACTACTCGGGGACCGCCCGCGACGCGGATCGCGAGTACAGCGCGAGCAATTTCATGTACATGGCACTGCAGGAATGGGCCGTGCGCCAGGGCATCGCCCGCTTCGACTTCGGCCGCAGCCGCCGCGATTCCGGCGCTTTCCAGTTCAAGGTGCACCAGGGCTTCGAGCCGCGGCCGCTGCACTATCGCTTCCTGCTGGTGCGCGATCGGCACCTGCCGAGCCTGAATCCTTCCAACCCGCGCACGCGCGTCTTGCGGGAGACCTGGAGTCGGCTCCCTCCCTGGCTCGCGGAGACTCTCGCCACGAGCGCTTCGCGCTACCTGCCCTGAGGTCCCTCGGTGAGGATGAGCCGAGCTGCGTGCACGAGGTCGGGCACATAACGCGGCGGCGGGCGGCCTTCGCGCTCGAGCCGAGCGTGCTCGGCCTGGCCCTTGCCGGTCGCGACGAGGATTCCACGGGCACCCGCCCGCCTTCCGGCCTCGAGGTCGCGCGCGCCGTCGCCCACCGACCAGCTGGCGAACGGATCGAGCGAGAGCGCGGCGATCGCGCGCTGGAACATCCCCGGCCGGGGCTTGCGGCAGTCGCACTCCGTTCGCCAGGGGGGCTCGCCCGCGGAGGGATGATGAGGACAAGAATCGATGCGATCGAGGCGCACGCCCTCGGCTGCGAGCAGCGCGCTCAACCGTTCGTGGATCGTCCCCAGGATCGCTTCGTCCAGCAGCCCTCGGGCAATGCCGCTCTGATTCGTCAGGACCACCAGCGCGTAGCCGCTCTGGGCCAGCGTCCGCATCGCTCCGGCGGCGCCCGGCAGGAGCTCGAGCCGATCCGGATCGCGGAGGTAGTCCACCTCGCGCACGATCGTGCCGTCGCGGTCGAGGAAGACCGCCGGCCGGGCTCGGCTCATTGATCGGCTTCGCGGCGCAGGCGCACGAATATCCGCGCCGGGATGGGCTCGTTGTCGACCTTCACGGGGATGAAGAAGTCCTCCATGTTCACGAACAGCGGGAAATCCCAGGTGTTGTAGTAGACCGACATCTCGTTCCAGAGCACGAGGTGGGCCGTGGTCCGCTCGGTGAGGACCCGGTGCGCGGTCTCGTAGCCTGGGCGCACCAGGTCGACCTTGATCCCGTTGTCGTCGGTCATGTACAGCATGCACGGCGTGACGAAGCCCGAGTCCTTGCCGTCGAGGACGACCCGCGCGCCGGGCGGGTCCGTGGCGAAGCTCACGCCGCGCTCGCGTCGGAACATCGAGCACGATGCCAGCGAGAAGGCGAGGCAGGCGAGAAGCAGGCGGACCATGGAAGGATTCTCGAATCGTTCGGTGGGGGGCGCAAGCCACCTCCCATGGACTTCATCGGCCCGCTGTGGAAGGCTGCTCTAGTCCGTGGAGCCCTCCGCGACCCAGTTCCCGCTCTCGCCACACGACTCGTCGGCCGGGCGAGCCGAGGCGCGATTCGTGCTTGGACTCGCCGTGGCGGTCGCGCTGGCGCGTTTCGTTTCCCTTGGCCGGTGGAGCTTCTGGTACGACGAGGCCCTCACGGTGGCCGACTCCGCCCACGGGGTCGAGCGCGGCGAGCTGCACAATCCGCTCGGCTACTGGCTCGTGCACGCGGTGGCCGAAGCATTTGGCGCGGCTGACGAGCGCTCGTGGCGGCTCTTGCCGGCGCTGGCCGGATTCCTCGTCGTTCCTCTCAGCGCGTGGGCCTTCCGACCGCTCGCCGACCGGCGCCGAGCGGCCCTGGCGGCGCTCCTGCTCGCGGCGAGCTCCTGGGCGCTGTACTGGTCGCAGAACGCGCGCTTCTACACCCTCGCACAGCTGGTGAGCGTGGCGGGCGTCGGCGTGTTCGTGCGGGCCCTCTTCGCCGGCCGGACGATGGCGGCGCTCGGCGGTCTCGTGATCTTCGCGCTCGCCGCGACGCTGCACCTCTCCGCCGCCCTCGCGTGTGCGGCGCTCGGCATGGGGTGCACCGTCCTGCTCGTCGTGCGCCGCTCGCTGGAGCCGCCCGTGCGGCGCACGCTGATCCGCTGCATTGGACTCGGCGTGCTCCTCGTGCTCGTTGGCTCGCCGTGGGTCCTCTCGGCGTGGCGCACCTACCTGGTCAGCAAGCAGGTGCCCGCTGGAACGGGTGCCAAGCTCGCGAGCCTGGCGCACTTCTACGCGAGCTTCGGCTTCTTCGTCACGCCGCTGCTCGGCGGCGCATTCCTTGTCGGCGCTTGCTTCGCGTTGCGCAGCCGCGCGCCGCGAGCGCTGCTGCCGCTCGCCGTCGTGGTCGTTGGCCTGATCGCTGCGAGCCTCTCTTCGCTGTTCGGACGCGTCACCGCGCAGTACGCCTTCTGCCTGTTGCCGTGGATCGCGATCGTCGCGTGCGAGCCGCTGGCGAGGCTCGAGCGGGCCGGCCTGCGAGCGGCGTGGATCGCGCTCCTCGTCCTACCTGCGCTCGCCGATCAGGCGCTCTATTTCGGCTGGCGCTACGGCGACCGGCCGCGCTGGCGCGAGGCCTTCGAGTACGTGTGGCAGGAACGCTCGAGCGACGACCTCGTGGTGACGATGGCGGCCCCGATCGGCGAGTTCTACCTCGCTCCGCTCGCGAGTGAGCTGCGCCGGCCGCAAGCCGTAGCGTGGATGGACAAGCGCAGTCCGACCCTCCCCGAGGAGTGGATCGGAAGAGGCCGCGCCGTGTGGATCCTCGTCCTGCCCGAGAATCTCGAGGACTGGAGCTCGTCCGATCGCGAGCTCCTCGAGGCCTTCCTGCGCGAGGAATGCCGGGCCATGCGAAGCTTCCCCGTGCCCGCCATGGGCCGCGACCTCTCGCTCGAGGTCTATCTCTATCCGGGCTGAGACGGGCCGATCAGACCGTGGTGCGGCCGAGAAACTCGCCGGACTCGGTGCTCACCTTGACGTGGTCTCCCACGTTGATATGCAGCGGGACCTTGACGTGCAGGCCTGTCTCGAGGGTCGCGTCCTTCTTCACGTTCGTCGCGGTGTTCCCTTTCACGGCGACCTCGGATTCCGTGATCTTCAGCACCACGGAAGCCGGCAGCTCGATGCCGATCGGCGTCGGTCCGTGGAAGTTCAGGTCGAGAATCTGGTTCTCCTTGACGTAGACCATCTTCTCGCCAACGATCTCCGCGTCGAGGTGGAACTGCTCGTAGGTCGCCTCGTCCATGAACACGAAGTCGCCGTTCGATTCCTTGTACAGGTACTGGCACTTCTTGCGCTCGAGATAGGCCGTCTCGAAGCTGTCGCCGGAACCGGGGCGCAACTGGGAGTTCTGGCCCGTCTTCAGGCTGCGCAGCTTGACGTGGATGATCGCCCGCCAGTTCCCGGGCGTGGAGTGGTGGTAGTCGGTGACCACCAGGAGATCGTCGCCCTGGACGAGGACCATCCCCTTGCGAAGCTCAGTTGCCTTGAGGCTCATGGAAGATCGAGTCTGCGCGCCTTCGTGCTCGCCACGGCGAGGAATTCGGGCGAAGAGCCTAGCACGCCCTCGGGGGAGCCGGCAATCGCTAGAGAGAAACCACACATCTACAAGCACGGACTCCTTCTTAGTTCGGAGTACCGCCTTCAGGCGGTCTGGTTCGTCGTCCCGCCTTCAGGCGGGACTGGCTCCGCAAGAGAAGACCGCCTGAAGGCGGGACTCCGAACCAGAAGCGGCCGCGCCCACGTTTCATGCGACGGCGTCGCGCCAGGGCGCGGTGCGGAACTAGTACGCGCGGCGCTGGTTGCTCGAGGAGATGCCCAGGGTCTTGCGGTACTTGGTGACCGTGCGGCGAGCAATTCGCACGCCGTCTTTCTGGTCCAAGGTCGCGGCGATCTGGTCGTCGGAGAGCGGGTGCTTGGCGTCTTCGCCGGCCACGATCTCGCGAATGCGTTCCTTGATGGACACCTGGCTCGCGACCTGGCCGCTCTCCTTCTGGGTCCCGCCCGTGAAGAAGAACTTGAGCGGGAAGATGCCGCGGGGGGTTTGCGCGTACTTGCCCGAGACGCCGCGGGAGACAGTCGAGATGTGCACGCTGATCTCGTCGGCCACCTCCTGCATGCGCAGGGGCACGAGGCCGGAGATCCCCCGATCGAGGAAGTCGTGCTGATGGCGGAAGATCGACTGCGCGATCCGCTCGAGGGTGCCCTGTCGCTGTTGCACGGCCTCGATGAACCAGCGCGCGGACTCCAGCCGCTTCTTGACCCACTCGCGGACGCCATCGCCCTTCTTGGCCTGCTGCAAGAGCTTGCGGTAGACGGGACTGAGCGTCAGCTCGGGGATCCGCTGTCGATCCAGGCGCACGACGTATTCCCCGTCCTGCTCCTCGACGATCACGTCGGGCGTGATCACGGCCGCGCGGGCCTCGCCGTACTCGGCCCCGGGGAGCGGGTCGAGTACGCGCATCTCCAGGATGGCGGCCTTGATCTCCTCGATCGAGCGGCCCGTGGTCTTGGCGATGTGGGGCAGCCGATTGGTGCCCAGGTCGTCGAGGTGCTCCTCGATCAGGACCCGCATGAGGGGCGTGTCGAGGTGGTGATCGGCGAGCTGCAGGAGCAGGCACTCGCGCAGGTCCCGCGCTCCCATGGCCGGATGGGTCACCTGTCGCAGGCGAGCGAGCGCGTACTGCAGCTCCTCGAGCTGGACGGCCGGATCGACGTACTCGGTCGCGAGGTCGACGACGAGCTCCTCCAGGCTGCTCGGCAGGTAGCCACGATCGTCGAGCGACCAGATGATGTACTCGATCAGGCGGCGCTCGCGGTCGGAGAGCTCGAGGAGCGCGACCTGCTTGATGAGCGACTGCTGCAGCGTCTCCGGGAGCTCCGGAGCGTTCTGCATGGCCTCGTACTTCTTGTCGCCGTCCTCGCTGCTGGGCAGCCGCGGCGGTCCGTCGCCGAAGTCGCGCTCGTAGCGCTCGAGGACGTCCATCATCTCGTCGAGGCCGACGTCTCGCTCCTCGGCCTCGGATGACTGTGGCTCCTCGACGGGCGGGGCTTCCTGCTCGGCGACCTCGAGGAAGGGATTCTCGGCCAGCTCCTGCTCGATGCGCTCCTCCAGATCGATCGTCGGGAGCTGCAGGATCTGCATCGCGTGGATCATCTGCGGCGACTGGATCAGTCGCTGCTCGAGCCGCGCGGATTGGTGGAGTCCGAGTTTCACTATGGGGCCTTGCGCGGGCGCTCTCCTGGCGAGGCCCGGACCCAAGTATAGTTCGTCACCCGGAAGTTGGGACGAACGCTGTTCCCCTAATGCTCCGAAAGCTCGAGCACCAGCGCATCCGCCCCGCCCTCGGCCGGCAGGATTCCCTGCGGACCGCTGCCGGCTCGCACTGGACGCGCTGCGGCGCGCATGCTACGGCGCGGGAGGTCGATCCGACCCAGGCCGACCTGGGTCCGCGACAAGGTCTGGATGTCGATGGTTCGGCTGATCCAGGCCCAAGCATTCCACGCCGGTGCGCTGCCCGCCGCGAGGGCGAGCTCCCCCTGGCAAGCAATGCCGTCGAAGCAACGCTCCAGCCGGGGTCCCGCCATCCATGTCTGCGGCGCGAGCTCGGTCTGGTAGTCGACCAGTAGACGTCGCTCCAGGCCCGCGAAGAAGCGTGCGACGCGACCCGATCGAACGGGGAAACGAGCGCGCAGCGCGCCCTGCGCGATGGTGAGCGTATGCGTCGTGGTGTGCGCGGGCAGGAGCGCCAGGGCGAGATCCTGCAGGCTCTTGGCCAGGGCCGTCTCGCTCGCCGGGACGAAGAGGAGCGAGTTCGAAAACGAAGGCGAGCGCTGGCTGTGAGCTCCGGACACTGCGAGCCCTGCCAGGAGATTGGGTGCGAGCGCACCGAAGAGCTCGTAGCTCGTCTCCCGACGCGGCGGCTCGAGGGCGATGCCGGGCTCGAAGGCGGCGAGCTCCCAGGCCGGTCGTTCCAGGAACGCGAGGTCGAAGACCTGCCAGGGTGTGACCGGTGGCTCTCCCGCGGCCGATTCACGGACGCGGATCACGAGCGACCAGTTCGGATGCGGGAGCGGCGCACCGTCGATGGACACGACGAGCTCGCGATCGACATCCACCACGCCCGAGAACGCGACCTGCACGCAAGCGATGCGTGGAAGCTGCAGGAGTCCCAGATCGGGAGTCTCCGGATCGAGCTCGTCCAGGCCGTCCAGCTCGGCGAGATCGAGCAAGCCATCGATGGCGACGGAGCGTCCACCGGGGAGGCGCGCCGCCCAGAGCTCGAGGCTGCGTCCCGTCTCCGCGATCCATGGCTGAGGATCCGCGACGCCGCTGTCGGCCGCGACGTCGACTTGCCAGTCTCCGAGGAAAGCCTGCGGCTCACGCTCGCCCAGGCTCGCGCGCTCTCCCGAGCGCAGGCGCAGGCTGCGGCTCCACGCCGGCGCAGCTGCCTCGCCTTCGTTCCCCGCACCACCCGCTGAGTCCGCCTTCGCTGAGCTGCGCAGCTCGAGCTCGAGCTCGATGGCCCAGCGCTCGTCGAGTGCCTCGATCGACGCCGAGGCCTCCTCGAGGAAGGCGAGCGCGGCGGGCGCACCGCGGGCGAGCAGCGTGTCGCCGGTCGGCTGAAGCTCCGCGCTCAACCCGCGTGCGCGCAGCTCGTCGTCCAGGAGATCGCGCCACAGCGCCGGCGGGAGCGGAATGGCGATCTCCTTGCCGGCCGGGCCATGCGCCTCCCATTCGTGCACGTGGACTCCGTCCGTGCGAGGCTCGCCGAGCAAGGCGGCACGCGGTGACGGCCGCGAGAGCGCGGGCCAGGGTAGAGCGCGCCACTCGGCGTCTTGAGCGCTTGGGAAGCCGGAAGCGGGCGCGACGCAGGCGAAGAGCAGCCATTCGGGACGGCAAATACCCATGTGGAGCGAGGATAGTGATGGCCCATCCGAGGGGCCACTCTGCCGCCCGGCCGCCTCCCGTTACTCGGACGCAGGGCCTGCCCGGCGGCTGCGGCCGGTGACGCACGGCTCCGGATCGGCTACAAGGGCTGGTTCACGGCCGGGCTCGCCAGCGCCGCCGCTGCCTCTCATGTCCGAGTCGCCCTTCTTCAAGTCCGACCGCAGCCTGTTCTCTCTGGCTCAGATCCAGCATCTGATGCGCATCGAGTTCCGGCGTGCTCAGCGCTATCGCTATCCGATCGTCTGCATGGTCGTGGCCGTCGATCGACTCGGCCACTTGCGCGATCTGTACGGCTACGAGGCGAAGGAGGAGATCCTCGAGCGAGTGATCCAGCTCCTCAAGTCGCAGACGCGCACCTCGGATTTCCTCGGCCGGATGGCCGATGATCGGCTGCTCGCGGTCGTGCCCCACACCGACGCGGCCGGCGGCCAGGCGATGGCCGAGCGCATGCTGGGCGGGATCCAGGGCCTGGATTTCGCGAGCGACGGCCGCACGATCCGCGTCGGAGTCTCGATCGGCATCTCGCACGCCGGCGGCGAGGGCACCCTCTTCTACGAATCGATGCTGCAGTCGGCCGCCGACGCCCTCGAGGAGGCCGCCGCCGCCGGCGGGAGCCGCTTCCTCGTCAAGGCCGCCTCCGGCGCTGCCACGCGATGCGGATCCTGCTCGCGGAAGACGAGGTCACGATCGCGGTGACGCTGCGTGACGCACTCGAGGAGGCCGGGCACGCGGTGTCGGGAGCGACGGAGACGGCGAGCGCGATCACGGTCCTGGAGCGCGAGAGCCCCGATTTCGTGATCACCGACGTGCGCATGCCGGGCGAGGGCGGGATGGCGGTGCTGGCGCGCTCGATGGAGCTCGATCCGGCTCGCCCGGTGCTCCTGATGACGGGCTTCGGGACGATCGATCAAGCCGTCGACGCGATGCGCGCAGGCGCGGTCGACTACGTGCAGAAGCCGTTCCGCAACGAGGCGATCGTGCAGCGCGTGGCGGCCTTCGCGCGCATGAAGTCCCTCGAGGAGGAGAACCGTTCGCTGCGCGCGCGCCTGGCCTCCGCGGAAGCCGCCGATCTCGTCGTGGGGGGCTCCGAGGCGATGCGCAAGGTGCTCGAGCGCGTGCGCACCGTCGCTGCCTCGGAAGCGACGGTCTTGATCCAGGGCGAGAGCGGCACGGGCAAAGAGCGCATCGCGCTCACTCTCCACCGCCAGAGCGCGCGGCGCGGCGGGCCGTTCGTGGCGATCTCTTGCGCCGCGCTCCCCGAGAGCCTCCTCGAGGCCGAGCTCTTCGGCCACGAGCGCGGAGCCTTCACCGACGCGCGCAAGGAACGCCACGGTCGATTCGAGCTCGCGCACGGCGGAACGATCTTCCTCGACGATGTGGACGACATGCCGCTCGCGGTGCAAGTGAAGCTCTTGCGCGTTCTGCAGGAGCGGCGCTTCGAGCGGGTGGGAGGGGAGAAGGAGATCGCGGTCGACATCCGCGTCGTGGTCGCGACCAAGGTCTCCCTGCGCGAGCTCGTGCGCGAAGGTCGCTTTCGCGAGGACCTCTTCTACCGCGTCAACGTGGTTCCGGTGGTGCTGCCGCCGCTGCGCGAACGGGCCGGCGACGTGCCGCTCCTCGTCCAGCACATGATCGAGAAGTACGGCGCGGGCAAGAGCTATCGCGTGGCGCGCGGGACGCTGGCGATGCTCGAGCGCTACCCCTGGCCGGGGAACGTGCGCGAACTGGAGAACGCGGTGCAGCGCGCGATCGCGCTCGCGGGCGAGAAGAGCGAGCTCGCGGCCGAAGACCTCCTGCCGCAGGATCGGCGCTGGCGCGGCGCGACGGAGGTGAACGAGCCCGTGACCGCCCTGCGCGAGGTGCTGCGCGAGGCCGAGATGGCGCACATCCAGCGCGTGCTCGCGCTCACGGGTGGCCATCGCTCGCAGTCGGCCGAGCTGCTCGGAATCTCGCGCAAGGTGCTCTGGGAGAAGCTGCGCGACCATGGCATCGACGCGCCGGGTGATGCCTGAGGGAGCGGTGGAGCTCGGCGCGGGGAGTCTCGTGCTCGCCGACCTGCACCTGCATCCCGATCACGAGCCGCGACTGCGGGCGTTCCTGGACTGGCTGAGCTCGCTCTCCGCCGTCCCGCACCTGGTGATCCTCGGCGATCTCTTCGACGTGTGGGTCGGGCCCGCGCAAGCGCGGCAGAGCGCATCGGCGGAGGTTCTCGCGGCGCTCGCCGGGCTTTCCGCGCGCGGCACGCGAATCGAGATCGTGCCGGGAAACCGCGATTTCCTGCTCGACGAATCCTTCGAGCGTCGCACGGGCGCGCGGCTGTGGCCGCGAGGTCTGCTTGCGACCACGCCCGCTCGATCGAGCGTGCTCCTGATCCACGGCGACGAGCTGTGCACGCGCGATCACGCCTACCAGCGCATGAAGCGCGTGCTGCGCTCGCGTCCCCTGCGCTCGCTCTCGCGAGGGCTGCCGCTCTCCGTGGCGCGCTGGGCGGCGAGCCGCCTGCGCGCGAAGTCCGTGCGCGCCGTCGCGCAGAAGCCGACCGAGGCGAAGTCGATGCAGGCCGAAGCCGTGCGCGCCCTGGCGCTCGCGCACGACGCCGAGATCCTGGTGTGCGGCCACGCCCATCACTTCCGTGACCAGCAGCTCGACGGCGGACCGCGCTGGATCGTGCTCGACGCATGGGGTGGGGAGCGCGACCTTCTGATCGTCGCGGATGGCTCGCTGGAAGCGCTCCGCTTCGCTCGCTGGGCGGACTGGTCTCGCCCCTCCGCCAAGGGCCGCGCCTCAGACGTGTGAGCCGTCCCCGGATGAGCCGGGACCGCTCGCCAGCGCCGCGCCCTCGGGGGGCACGACGGCCTTCTCGAAGCCCTGGCGCCCGAGCAAGAGATCGAGGATCGGCGTGGTCGAGAAGGTCGTCACCAGAGCCATCAAGACCATCATCGTGAACACCTTGGGCGTGATGACACCCATGTCCAGCCCGAGGTTGAGGACGACCAGCTCCATCAAGCCGCGCGTGTTCATGAGAATCCCGAGCGCCGCCGATCGGCGCCAGCTCATGCCAGCCAGTCGCGCGGCGACCGCGGATCCGCCGAACTTGCCCAGCGTGGCCACGATGATCACGACCAGGCAGGCCAGCCAGTCCTGGAAGCTATCGAGGAGACCAACTTCCGTGCGCATGCCGGTGAGGACGAAGAAGCAAGGCAGGAGGAAGACGAGTACGAAGTCTTCGAGTCGGGCGCGGAGCTGCTCGGCGAGGCGCCCTTCGTGCGGCAGGATGGTGCCAAGGAGGAACGCGCCGAAGAGCGCGTGGATCCCGATCGCTTCGGTCGTGACGGCGGACATGAGCAGGGCGGTGAAGACGATCGCCAGCACCGTGTGCGAGAGCGGCCCGGGGGCGATCTGCTGGCGCGCGACCAGCCCGGCGACGAGCGGCTTCACGACGAGGAACATCGCGGCGATGTAGAGCAGCACGAAGAGCAGCGTCCAGGCCGCACCCTTCATCTGCGCATTCGCGATCCCGGCCACGAGCGCGAGCAGCGTCCACGCCGTGACGTCGTCGACGGCCGCGCAGGAGAGAGCAGTCGAGCCGAGTGGAGTGTGTTGCACGCGGCGGTCGACGAGAATGCGAGCGAGGACGGGGAAGGCCGTCACCGAGAGCGAGATGCCCATGAACAGGGAGAACACCGTGAACGAGACGTTGCTCGTCGAGTACACGGGGTAGTAAGCTAGTGCCAGCGTCGCTCCTAACAGGAAGGGCACGACGATGCTCGCGTGCGAGATCGCGATCATCGCGTGCGTGTGCCCCCGCAAGAGCTTCGGGTCGAGATCCAGGCCGACCAGGAACATGAACAGCACCACTCCCACCTTCGAAATGATGGTGAGATGGGGAACGATCGCCAGCGGGAGCACGAACTCGTAGGCTGCTGGCGAGAGCGCTCCGAGCAGCGAGGGTCCGAGCATCAGCCCGGCGAGGATCTCACCGATGACGGGGGGCTGGTGCAGGTAGCGGCGGAAGATCCCGCCCATGAGGCGTGCGAGCAAGGTGATGATCGCGAGGGCGATCATCACGTGGATCAATGCGTCGGTGTGGCCGGCCTTGTCTACCGCTCGCTCGGGCGACGACACCTGAGGCGGGATCAGTCCCTCCCCGTGGCCCCGGATCATGAAATAGATGCCGATGCCGACGGCGAGCATCGCCGAGTATCCGAGCAGAGTGCGACGTCGGCTGGACCACATCCTGAATCCCATCCTTTGCTGGAGCTTCGGTGCCGAGGGAATTCTAAGCTCCAGCTGAGCCCACACCACTTCACGGTCCGGACGAGCCTCGGGCTGACGACGACTGGGAATCCGGCTCGTTTCGTACGATTTCGTAAGCGGGGAGAGCGAGCGGGAACCGATGCGCCTGGAGGCGGACAACCATCCGGGGACGGCGATTCCGGCCACGAAACCCTGTCTCCCGACGCAGCGTTCCGGAACGGAGCCGGCCGTCAGCGCGTCGATGTCGGGAGCTCCGTTCGGGGGGACCCGGCGGGAGCCGACACTACCATGGGGGGGTGCGCCTACGGGCTCCACTCCAACCATGGAACATCCGATCCTGTCCACGGCTGTCACCGAGCGTGCGGCGCGTATCGCCGTTTCCCATCGTTCCTCGAATCGCTGAGCAATCGTGATGATCCTCTTGCCGCTCTTGCCCTGGTTCACCCTCGTCGGCGCGTTCCCCGCCTGCGTTCGTCTCGCACCGGCGACGCAGGAGGATTCCGCCGCACGCACGGTCGAGCGCTCGCACGCCGAGGAACCGACGGTGCCGCCCGGTCATCAGCGCATGCTCGAGCTTCTGGAGGAGATCCGCGTCGATTCCCTCGGCGAGAACATCTATCTGGGCTACGCGCTGGTCCACCATCTGCAGGCCGAGCTGGAAAAGCTACCCGAGGACCCATCCGATCCGAGCCGCTGGCGACTGAACATGCAGCTGGGCGTCGAGCTCCTGCGCGTAGGGCAGACCACGGAAGCAATTGCCGCCTATCAGCGCGCCGCGGATCAGCTCGAGCCGCTCGGCAAGAAGATCATCCGTCCCGACGTGTCCGACACCTTCTTCCGGCTCGGGGTCGCCTACTTGCGCCTGGGTGAGAACCAGAACTGCTGCCTGAGGAACAACAAGGACAGCTGCATCCTGCCGATCAAGGACGGTGGGGTGCACGACGACAAGGAAGGCTCGCTGAAAGCCATCGAGTGGTTCACGCGAGCCCTCGAGAATGGCGTCAAGGATTCGCCCCTGTACACGAAGGCGCGCTGGCTGCTCAACATCGCGTACATGACCCTCGGCACGTATCCGGGCGAGGTGCCCGAGAAGTACCGCATCGATCCGGCGGTCTTCGCTTCGGAGGAGCCGTTCCCGCATTTCGAGGACATCGCGCCCGTGGTCGGGCTCGGCCACGTCGACCTCGCCGGCGGCGTGATTGCCGAGGATTTCGACGGAGACGGACTGCTGGACCTCTTCGTCTCGACCTCGAACACGGCCGGGCCGGCGCACTACTACAAGAACGACGGCTCCGGCCGCTTCGTCGACCGCTCCACGGCCGCCAATCTCACCGGTCTCTACGGGGGATTGAACTTGATCGACGCCGATTACGACAACGACGGGGACATCGACATCCTGGTCCTGCGTGGGGCCTGGTGGAAGACGGAGGGATGTCACCCCAAGTCCTTGCTGCAGAACGACGGCCACGGGGTCTTCACCGACGTCACCTTCGATGCCGGGCTCGGTGCGAGCATGTACCCGACGCAGACCGCCGCCTTCGCGGACTACGACAATGACGGCGATCTCGATCTGTACATCGGCAATGAATCGGAACCCAACTTGTCTGCCCCCTGCGAGCTCTATCGCAACGACGGCAAGGGCAAGTTCGCGAACGTAGCCTCCGCTGCCGGCGTGACGAACGACCTGTACACGAAAGCGGTGTACTGGGGGGACTACGATGGGGATCGCTACCCCGACATCTACGTGTCGAACATGTCGGCGCTGAATCGCCTCTACCGCAACAACACCAACGGCACCTTCACCGATGTCGCGAAGGAGGCCAACGTGGGATTGCCGATCAGCAGCTTTCCATGCTGGTTCTTCGACTTCGACAACGACGGGGCACTGGACATCTGGGTCGGTGGTTTCGGCGGTCCCGACTCACCGCCGAACCTCTCCGACGTCGCCGCGAGCTATCTCGGCCTGCGCCATCGCGGCGAGACCATGAAGCTCTACAAAGGCAACGGGCGCGGCGACTTCAGGGATGTCAGCGCGGAGCAGCGTCTCACGCGCTACACCCTGCCCATGGGCTCGAACTTCGGCGATCTCGACAATGACGGCTATCTCGACATCTATCTCGGGACCGGCTACCCCTACTACGAGGGACTGATACCCAACGTGATGTATCGCAACCTGCGCGGAAAGGGCTTCGCCGACGTCACGACCGCCGGTGGTTTCGGAGAGCTGCAGAAGGGTCACGCCATCGCGTTCGCCGACCTCGACAACGACGGTGATCAGGACGTACTGGAGCGCGTCGGAGGGGCCTATCCCGGTGACGGCTACCGCTGCACCCTGTACGAGAACCCTGGCTTCGGTGCGCACTGGCTCAAGGTGCGCTTGGTTGGCGAGACCTCCAATCGATGCGGCATCGGGGCGGTGATCCGGCTCGACGTCATCGAGAACGAAGTGCCGCGCTCGATCTACAAGACGGTGAACTCCGGCGGCTCCTTCGGGTGCAATCCCTTCCGTCAGGAGCTCGGCCTGGGAACGGCCACGGTGGTCAAGACCTTGGAGGTGTACTGGCCGACCAGCGACACCCATCAGGTGTTCCAAGAAGTTGCTGCCGACCAGGCCATCGAGGTTCACGAGGGAGCGCCGGACTACAGCAGGATCGCAGCGCATCCGTTTCGATTCGCCCGCTGACGCCCCAGCCGGGGTCGTGCCAGGGCGGGTGGGCGCTCTAGGGACAAACCACACCCCTACGAGCACGGATTCCCTCCGGTTCGGAGTACCGCCTTCAGGCGGTCTGGTTCGTCGTCCCGCCTTCAGGCGGGACCAGCTCCGTAAGAAAACACCGCCCGAAGGCGGTACTCCGAACCGGAGGAGCGCTTGACCGCTCTCGATCGGAGCTTACACTCTCTGCCCCCCTTCTCTCACGGGCTGGGCCCGTGGACACTCCGGGTAGGGCTTCCAACCGAATGATCATCGCCATCGACGGCCCCGCGGCCTCGGGGAAAAGCACGGTCGCGCGGGCGTTGGCCAAACGCCTGGGCCTGGTATTCCTCGACACCGGGGCGATGTATCGGGCCGTCACGATGACGGTCCAGCTTCGTGGTCTCGACCCGAAGGACGCGCTCGCCTGCACCCGCGTGGCCGCAGAGATCGAGCTCGACTTCGATGACGAGGGTCGGATCCGGATCCGTGGCGAGTCCGTCGAGCCGGCGATCCGCAGCGCCGATGTGACACGCGACGTATCGATCGTCGCGGCCCACGGGGGAGTACGTCGCGCAATCGTGCCGCGCCAGCGCGCAATCGCCGACGCGGCCCCGCGCGGCCTGGTGGCCGAGGGGCGCGACACGACCACCGTCGTGTTCCCTGCCGCCGACCACAAGTTCTTCCTCGTTGCGACCAGCGCGGAGCGCGCGCGACGCCGGGCACTCGAGATCGGGCGCCCGGAGGAGGCCGAGCGCATTCGCGCCGAGATCGAAGCGCGCGACCGGCTCGACGCCACGCGCTCGGATTCGCCGATGGTGCGGGCGGCCGACGCGATCGAGATCCGCACCGATGGTTCGACGCCCGCCGAGGTCGTGGACCGGATGGTCACCCTGGTGCGGGAGCGGCGCACCACTCGAGCGCACGCCTCGAACGAGGCTCAGGGCTCCGGTAGCGAGCGCCCGTCCGCGGAACGAGGCCGCAATCCGTGAGCACGGCCAACCGTACCCAGGAGCCCGGCACCAGCGCACGGGTCGAGACGCCGCCCGTGGTGGGGATCGGGGCCGTGTACTGGTCGATCGTGCATTTCCTGTTGATGCCGGCGTTCCGCCTGATCTTCCCGGCGCGCATCCTCGGTCGCGATCAGATCCCTGCAGAGGGCGGGTGCTTGCTCGCCGCGAACCACCAGTCGTTCCTCGACATCCCGCTGTTCGCGTATGCGGTCTGGCCCGCCCACGTGGCCTTCGTGGCGCGCGACACTCTGGCGCGATCGCGCTGGCTCGACTACGTCATGGCGCGCTGCGGGACGGTCCTCGTCCGGCGCGGGCAGGCGGATCTGGCGGCGATCCGCCGCATCGCCCTGCACCTCGAGTCGGGCGACCGTGTGGCGATCTTCCCCGAGGGCACGCGGACCGTCGACGGGAGCATCGGCCCTTTCAAGAAGGGCGCCGTACTGGCCGCCCGCATGGCCGGCGTGCCCATCGTGCCCTGCGCGATCACCGGATCCTTCGAGGCCTGGCCGCGCAGCCGCCGCCTTCCGCGGCCGCATGCGATACGCATGCACTTCGGGCCTCCGGTAGACTCCTCCCTCCCCGACGCGCTCGATCGCGTCCGCTCGAGCATCGAAACTCTGCTCGGGACTCCCGGAGCATGAATCCACGACCACCGCGCACGCGATTTCGTGCGCGGCTTTTCACCCATCCCACTGGCCCCTTGAGATAAGTTCCATGGCACTTGCCTCCCGACGCATCCGACAGTTCGAGCTCGATCCCTCCGAGCTGGAGAAACGTCTCCAGGACTCGATGGCGGGGTTCGATCCCGAGCTCCTGGCGGAAACGCTCAACGCCTCCGTCAAGGACATCCGACCCGGCACGATCGTGCAGGCGACCGTCGACTCGGTCGACGAGCGCACCGGGACGGTGGTCATGGACATCGGCGGGAAGGCGGAAGGCAACATCCCGCTCTCCGAGTTCGGCGAGACCCTGCCGCAGAAAGGACAGGTCTTCGAGGTCTACTTCGAGGGCCTCGACGAGTCCGACATGTCGATGCTCTCGAAGCGCCGCGCCGACCGGCTGCGCGCGTGGGAGCGGGTCTCGACCAAGTACCAGGAAGGGGACGTCATCCAGGGCATCTGCGGCCGCAAGATCAAGGGCGGCCTCCTCGTCGACGTCGAGGGCGTCAACGTGTTCCTGCCCGCGAGCCAGGTCAACCTGCGCCGCACGCACGACATCTCCGACTTCATCGGCGAGCCGGTGCGCGCGCGGATCATCAAGATCGATCCGGAGCGCATGAACATCGTCGTCTCGCGGCGCAAGCTCCTCGAGGAAGAGCGCCAGAAGCAGAAGGAGACGCTGCTCAAGGACATCCAGGAAGGCCAGGTCCGTACCGGCGTGGTCAAGAACATCGCCGACTTCGGCGTGTTCGTCGACCTCGGTGGCATCGACGGCCTCCTGCACATCACCGACATGTCGTGGGGCCGCATCAACCATCCCGCCCGAGATGGTGCAGCTCGATCAGGAGATCGAGGTCAAGGTCCTGCGCGTCGACCACGAGCGCGAGCGCATCGCGCTGGGCCTGAAGCAGAAGATCGCCTCTCCGTGGGAAGGCGTCGAAGCGCGCTACCCGGTCGGCTCCAAGCGCACGTGGCGAGGTCGTCAACATCATGTCCTACGGCGCCTTCGTGAAGCTCGAGGACGGCATCGAAGGTCTCGTCCACATCTCCGAGATGTCCTGGACGCAGCGCATCAACCACCCCTCCGAGATGGTCAAGATCGGCGACCAGGTCGACGTGGTGGTCCTCGAATACAACCACGAGAAGCAGGAGATCTCCCTCGGCATGAAGCAGGCCGAGACCAATCCCTGGGACATGGTCGAGGAGCACTACCCCGTCGGCACGGTCATCGAGGGCACGGTGCGCAACCTCACCTCCTACGGCGCATTCGTCGAGATCGAGGAAGGCATCGACGGCCTGCTGCACGTCTCCGACATGAGCTGGACGAAGAAGGTCTCGCACCCCTCCGAGATGGTGAAGAAGGGCGACCGCGTGCAGTGCGTGGTGCTCTCCGTCGACAAGGAGAAGAAGCGCATCGCGCTCGGCAAGAAGCAGCTCCTCGGCGACCCCTGGCACGAGATGATCCCCAACAACTACCACGTCGGGGACCTGCTCTCGGGCTACGTGACGAAGATCACGAACTTCGGCGTCTTCGTGAAGCTCGAGGACGACCTCGAAGGCCTGCTGCACATCTCCGAGCTCACCGACGATCGCGGTCGCCAAGCCCGAGGACATCCTGCGGCCCGGCCAAAAGGTCGAGGTGCGCATCATTCGCGTCGATGTCGACGAACGAAAGATCGGCCTCTCGTTCGTGCACTCCGACTTCGAAGAAAACGAGAACCTGCCTCCGGCACCTCCGCCTTCCGAGGAGACTCCCGAGTCCGACGAGCCCGAGATGATGGAAGAAATGGAAGAAGTCCCCCCCGAGGAGGCCATCGAGCCCCCGCCGGCCTAGACCCTTCTTCCCGTTCCTTCTCTTCTCTTCGTCTTCCCTTTGCGTCCTTTGCGTCCTTTGCGGTTCGTCTCTCTTCTTCTTTGTTCTCCCGAACACGGAGAAGGGGGATGAACCACTTTTCCGGCCTCTGCACCTTGGTGGTTCGTCCCTCTGGTTCTTCTTGCTCCCAAACAGGAAGAAGAGAAACGAACCGCAAAGGACGCAAAGGACGCAAAGGGAGGAAAGGCAGAGGGGAGAAAGGCGAAGACAAAGGGGAAGAGGAGAAAGCGGGGAGGGGACTGTGTTTTTGGTCGCTGGTGATCGTGGTGCTCGCGGCGTGCAGGAGTGCTGCCACGAGTGTGGTGCCGGGGATCGGGGCGGCGGGGGCGGTGCCTGAGCGGTTCTTGCCGGCTTTCGAGGCGCTCGGGGCGGCGGTCGAGGCGCACGAGGATGGGGTGGCGCAGGCGGTGCTGGGGGGGTTGCTGGCTCGCCTGGAGAATGAGCGGGGTCAGGCGAGCGGTGGGGAAGAGACGGACATCGAGCATGCGCTGGCGCTGGCGCACGGGTATCAGCGAGTGCTCGTGGGGAGGGGGCTCGTCGCGGGGATCGATTTCGAGCTCGCGTCCATCCAGGTTCCCGATAGCACGAGCGTGCGCGTGTTCTTGCGCGCGAGCTCGCGGCAGGATGTAGAGGCGTGCTTGCTCACCGGTCCCGCCACGTTGCGGGTGCACCAGACCAGCCTCGCGCCGAATGGGGCGGAGATGCACTCGGTCTGGACGACGCAGCTGGGGGGAATGGAGCCGATTCGCTTGCCCGCTCAGGGAAGCGTCGAGGTTCCGCTCGGGAGCTTCCCTCTCGTGGTGCCGCGCGACTCGCTCGCGGTGCGCATGCGGTGGGATCTTGGCGTGCGCTCGGGCGAAGTGCGCACGCGCGAGGGGTCGTTCCCGGCGGCGGGCATTGCGGTGCGTTCCGTGCAGGCCGAGCGGCTCGCGTCCGTGTTGCCCACCGCGCCGGTCGAGCCGAGCGAGCTCGCGCGGTATGCGTCGGCGAGCCTGCCCTGGCTACCCGCGCTCCTCGAGCGCGCCGTGCGCATCGCGCCCCAGCGGCACGAGGAGGCGCTCGACCTGCTCGCCCCGCTGATCGAGACGAGCACCGAGGCGCAGCTCGAGCAACTGGCGCCCGCCTTGCGCTGGCTCTTGGGCGAGCCCGATCCGGAGACTGGGCCGCTCGGATGGAAGGCGCGCATGCGCGAGCGCGCGCGACCCTCGCCGTCCAGCGCAGAGCCTCCCTCGGGGCTGGACATCGGCTGAGCCACAGCGCCCAATGGCCGCGTCCATGGCGCGCAGACTCGAAGGGACGGTCGCCGATCACCTCGCGGTCTTCCGCCGCGGGACGGTGGAGCTCATCGAGGAACGCGAGCTCGCCACGCGCCTGGAGCGCGCTCTCGCCGCGGATCGCCCCTTGCGCGTCAAGTTCGGCATGGATCCGAGCTCGCCCGATCTGCACCTCGGACATGCGATCCCGCTCCTGAAGCTGCGTGATCTGCAGCGCCTCGGACATCAGGTGGTGCTGATCGTCGGTGACGCGACCGCGATGGTGGGGGATCCCAGCGGCCGCAACAAGCTCCGGCCGCAGCTCACGCGCGCGGAGGTCGAGCAGCACCTGCTCACCTACAAGGCGCAAGCCGCGCGCATCCTCGACATGTCCCTGACGGAGGTGCGCCACAACTCCGAGTGGTTCGACCGCATGCACTTCGAGGACGTCCTGCGCTTGACCGGCCGCATGACGGTCGCGCAGATGATCGAGCGGGACACGTTCCAGAAGCGCATGCAGGAGAACGAGCCGATCGGGATCCACGAGTTCCTCTATCCACTCATGCAGGGCTGGGACTCGGTGATGATCCGCTGCGACCTCGAGCTCGGCGGAACGGATCAACTGTTCAACCTACTCGTGGGCCGCAAGCTCCAGGAGCAAGAGAGCCAGCCGCCGCAGGTCTGCTTCACCACGCCGCTCGTCAACGGCCTCGACGGGCGCAAGATGAGCAAGTCCTACGGCAACGCGATCGCGCTCACCGATGCAGCTCGCGAGATGGTCTTCGCGATCATGCGGCTCGACGACGCGCAGATGCCCGTGTGGTTCGCGCAGCTCACGCGGTGCTCCGACCTCGAGGTCGAGACCTTGCTGGCCGGCCATCCGCGTCAGGCCAAGGCTCGTCTCGCCGAGGAGATCGGCACGATCTTCCATGGCCGCGAGGCCGCGCGCGCCGCCTGTGAAGCTTTCGATCGCGAAGTCCGCGACAAGGAGCTCCCCGACGAGATCCCCGCGCTGGGATGGCCCCGCGAGTGGGGGGAGGAGCTCCCCCTCGCGAACCTGCTCAAGAACGCCGGCCTCGTCCCGAGCACCTCCGAGGCCCGCCGCGTCGTGCAACAGGGCGGTGTCAAGCTCGGCGGCGAGCAAGCCCGCGATCCGATGCAAAGCGTGCGCCGCCCCGCCACGCCGCTCCTCGTGCAGGTAGGCAAGAAGAAGTACGTCCGGATCGGCTAGCTCCCACCTGGTTCGGCTCCGGTTGGGAGTACCGCCTTCAGGCGGTCCGGTTCGTCGTCCCGCCTTCAGGCGGGACCAGCTCCGTAAGAGAAGACCGCCTGAAGGTGGTACTCCGAACCAGTTCCGCACCCAGGGTCTGGACACCGTGGGATGAAACTCCCTCAATCGAGGCAGCCCGGCGACGGCACGGAGGTCGGCAATCTCTTTGGTGTCGCGAGCCCGTGAACCAGTTTGGCCGGGGACTTCGCGAGCACACCGTACTGTTGCCAAGGCGCCCTCGGGCTCCCGGAGCACGCTCTCTAGAATCCGAAGACGCGAGTCCCACGCCGTCGCCGGCCTTGTCCCAAGGAGGCCGAATGGAAGTCGTTCATCCCCGTTGCGCAGGTCTGGATGTCCACAAGGACGTCATCGTGTGTTGCGTGCGCCTGGTCGGTCCGGCCGGCGTTCAGCAGGAAGTTCGCAAGTTCGGCGCGACCAGCGCGGAGTTGCTGGCTCTATCGGACTGGTTGTCGAAGTGTCACTGCACTGACGTGGCCATGGAGGCGACGGGTGTCTACTGGAAGCCGGTCTGGCACGTGCTCGAGGGTCACTTCGAGCTTGTCCTGGGGAACGCTGCGCACATCCGCAACGTCCCCGGTCGCAAGACCGACGTCAACGACGCCACCTGGATCGCCGACCTGCTGGCCCACGGGTTGATCCGCTCCAGCTTCGTGCCCCCGCAGCCCATCCAAGAGCTGCGGGACCTGACGCGCACGCGCAAGCAGCTCGTGCGCGAGGTGGCCCGGCACACGCTGCGGATCCAGAAGACGCTCGAAGACGCCAACGTGAAGCTCTCCAGCGTTTTGAGCGACATGCTCGGGCAGAGTGGACGGGATATCTTGGAGGCGATCGTCGATGGAGAAGACGATCCGAAGGCTCTCGCCGCACTCGCTTCGTCGCGCGTGAAGGCCTCCAGGGAGGACCTCGCAGAAGCGCTCCGCGGTCGTATCCGGGATCACCATCGCTTCATGATCCGCTCCCACCTGCGGCTGATCGACACGATCGGAGAGGAGGTGGCGGGGATCGACGAGCGCATCGGCGAGCACCTGAAGCCGTTTCGCGGAGCCGTCAAGCTCCTGACGACCATCCCGGGCGTCAGCCAGATCGCAGCCCACGTCATCCTGGCCGAGATCGGCGATGACATGAGCCGCTTTCCCACTGCCGGCCATCTGATCTCCTGGGCTGGCCTATGTCCGCGCAACGACGAGAGCGCGGGCAGAAAGCGCAGCACGCGCCTTCGGGCTGGCGCTCCCTGGCTCAAGACCACTCTGGTCCAGGCCGCCTGGGCCGCGACGCGCAAGAAGAACAGCTACTTCAAGGCTCAGTTCCACCGCATCAGCATGCGCAGGGGGCCAAAGAAGGCCGTCGTCGCGGTCGCGGCCTCCATGCTCACCGCCGTCTACCACATGCTCCGGCGCGGCGTCTTCTTCGAAGACCTGGGCCCCGATCACTTCGATCGTCGCGACAAGGCCAAGGTCGCCAAGCGACTCATTCGGCGCCTCGAACAACTCGGGCTTCAAGTCGAGGTGAAAGCCGCTTCCTAAAGGCCTGAGAGGGTTTGTTTCTCTCTAGAGAGCCATCCTGGACTTCCCCCCTCCGCCAAGAGACAAGTGGCGGACGGCGTTGCTCTCTCCGGCAGCTTTCCAGCTCCATCGCGCATGAAGCACCTCTTTTTCATCCTCACCGTCTGCGTCCCGCTCCTCTCCCCGCCGAGCCTCTCGCGGCCAGGCCTCTCACCGCAGGACCACGACGAGCTCCTGCGCCGCGCCGAGGCACAGATGGCCGAGGGCTCCTACGAGCTCGCGCGCGCGACCTACGCCCAGCTCGCCGGCCACGAGGTCCCGCCCGAGATGGCGCGCTGGCTCGAGTTCCGCGTACCCGATGCGACCTGGCGCTCGCTCGCGGCTGCGAACGTCACCGATCCTTCGCAGGTGGAAGCGGCCCGCAAGCAGCTCGAGGAACTCGTCGAGCGCGCTGCCCGTCCCGAAGAGCACGACCGCACCTGGGCCGAGGCGCAGGAGTCCCTGGGCGACTTCTGGTGGAACACGAGCTGGTACCGCGACCTCGGCAGCGCGATGACGCGCTACCGCCCGGCGATGGATTGGTGGGCCAGCGCGAAGGACGTCGAGCTCGCGCGGACGCGCTGGCTCGCCATGCTCCGGCGCATGGCGCGGCCGACCTGGGCGTGGGAGGGATGGGTGCCGGGCTCCTACGGATCGCCGCTGCCGCTCGATCTCCTGGAGGACGCCCTCGAGGTCGCAGAGGAGCCTGCTGACCACGCGTACGTCGAGTACCTCTACGCGGCCTCGCTGTCGCGCCAGGTCTCGGGTCCGAACGGGAGCCTGTCGGTCGAGAAGCATTTCCGGGCCGCGCTCGAGGGCGGGCGTGCGGGCGAATCGTACGACGACGCGTTGATGGCCTACGCGCAATGGCTCGAGTCCGGCGGGCGGTGGGTGCGGCGGGAAGACGGCTCGCTGCAGCAGGAAGCCGAAGCCGCGGGCGCGCTCGCGCTCTACCAGCGCCTCGTGCGCGAGTTCCGCGAGGGCGAGAGTGCGTACTGGCACCAGGCCCGCGACCGCGCTCGCGCCATCCAGGCACCCGAGCTCTCCGTGATGGTCGGGTCGGCCTTCGTTCCCGGATCCGAGGTCGCCTACCAGCTCGGCTGGCGCAACATCGCTTCCGTCCAGCTCACGCTGGTCCCCGTCGAGCTCGTGACGGCCGTGCGCTTCCGTGATCCGAACGCCGGAGCGGGGGCCTGGCTCGACGCGCTCGAGGTCGAGGGTGTCCCGCCACGGCTGAGCTGGAAGTACGACACCGGCGATCGCGGCGACCACCGGCAAGGCGAGGCGCGGCTCGCGCTCGCGGAGAAGCTCGAGCCTGGAGCCTACGTCCTCGTGGCGCGCTCGGGCGCGCTCGAGCAACGCCAGCTCGTGCTCGTGACCGATGGGGCGCTGGTCGTGAAAGCGATCGGTTCGAAGGCGCTGGTCTGGGCGACGGGTGCACAGGACGGAGCGCCGCTTCCGGGCGCCGACGTGCACCTGTGGGCGCACGCCCACGACAAGCAGGGCCATCCGTTCTGGGTCGATCGCAGCGCGAAGACGGGTGCGGACGGCGTCGCGCAGATCGAGCTCCCTGGCTCGGCCTACGATCTCGAGCTCTTCGCCGCGATGCAGCATCCCAGGGGCCAGGCCTTCGCGGTCCTCTCGAGCGCCGTCGAGACCGAGACCAGCGGCTGGCGCATCTACGCGTGCACGGACCGACCGGCGTACCGTCCTGGCCAGGCCGTGCAGTGGAAGACCATCGTGCGACGCTTCCAGGGCACGTCCCACCAGACTCCGGCGGGCGAGACCATCGCCTACACCGTGCAGGGCCCGCGCGGCGACGAGGTCGGGAAGGGCGAGCTCGTGCTCGATGCGTTCGGCGGCGCGTCCGGCGTTCTCGAGACCGACCTGAAGATGGCGCTCGGTCCGTATCAGATCGCGTTCCAGCGCCGCAAGGACGGTGCGGGGATCGGCTCGGCCGAGCTGTTTCGCCTCGAGGAGTACAAGCTACCCGACTTCGAGGTGCGCATCGCCACGCCCGAAGTCCCCGGTTTGCCCGGCCAGCGCATGCTCTACGTCCTCGGCGATGTGGTCGAGGCCGAGATCGTGGCGAGCCTCTACGCGGGAGGGCCCATCGCCGACGCGAGCGTCGAGGTCGTCGTCAGCAAGCGACCCTGGTGGCGGCGCTGGTCGCCTCCGGTCCCCTACGACTGGTTCGACGCGGCCTTGCGGCCCGATCGGGAGTGGAACCCTCGACAGTACTGGGGCGCAGAGGAAGTGCTTCGCAAGACCGTGACCACCGACGAGGCCGGGCGCGCGCGCGTGCGCTTTCCGACTCCCGAGGGCGGCCGACAAGATCTCGAGTTCCTGATCGAGGCCCGCGTCACGGATTCTTCGCGCCGGACGGTCACGGGTACCGGGAACGTGCGGGTCACGCAGCAGTCCTACACGGTCGGCGTGTCCACGGCACACCGCATCCACGCTCCGGGAACGGCGGTCGAGATCACATTCGACGCCCGCGACGCCAACGACGCGCCGGTTGCGTCCGAAGGTACGGCGCACCTCTTGCGCGCGCGCTGGGTCGAGACGTGGGTTGGCCCCGCGGGCGAAGTGCTCGAGGACAAGGCCTTGCGTGCGCGCAAGGAGAGGCGCGGCTTCCCCGAGATCGGCTGGTCGTGCACGCGGGCCGAGTATGCGTACGAGGAAGTGGCCAAGACGACGCTCTCGACGGACGCGAAGGGCAAGGCGCTGTGGACGCCGACGCCGCCCGGCGAGGGCGGCTACGTGGCCCGCTGGATCTCCAAGGATCCGCGCGGCGGCGAGATCGTGGGCGAAACCTGGCTGTACGTGTGCACGCCACGCACCGGGGACATCGACGCCCGCAGCAACCGCCTCGACATCGTGCTCGATCAGGAGGCGGTGCAAGAAGGTGAGCGCACGGCGGTCATGCTCGCGAGCGACGTCTCGGGCCGGCACGTGCTGTTCACCGTGGAAGCCGATGGCCTGATCGAATGGCGCGTGGTCCGCATGACGGGCCGCGTGCAGCTCCTGTCGCTGGACGTCGCCGAGAGCTGGGTGCCGAACGTGTTCCTCACCGGCACGCTCGTCGCGGACGGTCGTGTCGAGCGCGCGCAGGTCGCGCTCACCGTTCCCCCCGTCAAGCGCTTCCTCGACGTCACGGTGACGAGCGACCGTCCCGAGCACAAGCCGGGCGAGGAAGGCGTGCTCGAGGTCCTCGTGCGTGACCACCAGGGGAAGCCCGTCCAGACCCAGCTCGCGCTGACTCTGTACGACGAGTCGATCGCGGCGATCCAGGACGAGCTCGCGGGCGATCTGCGCACGTTCTTCTACGGGCATGCGCGCGGCCTGCGCGTCTCGACCTCGAGCTCGCTCGACTGGCTCGCGTGCAAGAAGCTCGTGCGCACGGCCGACGGCCGCGTCGTCGAGGAAGAGGTCGCGCTCTTCGACCAGGAGCGGGACAAGGGGCAGAAGGAGTTCCCCGAGCGCGAACGCGGGTTCGACGGCCGCTCCGACATGGCGAAGCTCAGCTCTGCCGCGCCTTCCGAGAGCATGGCGATGGATTCGCTCGACAGTTACGAGGAGATGGCGGGAGCTCCGGCGGCGAGACAGGCAACCGGCGGGGGCGCCGGCGCCCCGAACGTGATCGTGCGCAGCGACTTCCGCGAGACGGCGCTCTGGGAGCCTGCGCTCTTGACCGATGCCGAAGGTCGAGCGACAGCCAAGCTGCGCTATCCGGACTCGACGACGCGCTGGCGCGCCGTCGTGCGCGCGGTCGACACGGGTACGCGCGTGGGCTGGGTCCAGACAAGCCCGGTGCGCACGAGTTTGCCGCTCGTCGCGCGCCTGGCAGCGCCGCGTTTCTTCGTCGTGGGCGACGAGGTCGTGATCTCGGCCGTCTTCGACAACCACACCGATGCTCCCCTCACGGTCACGCCGCACCTCGGCGTCGAGGGCCTGGAGCTCGAGGCGGAGCAGCAGGGCGAGCTCGGCGCGCGTGCTCCCGATGTGACCGTCGGCCCGCACGGCCAGGGCCGCGCGGACTGGCGCGTCGTCGCTCGCACCGTCGGCAGCGCGCGCTTGACCGTCACAGGCGTCGCCGGCGAGTACGTCGACGCGATGGAGCGGACGCTCCCCGTGCGTGAGCACGGCCTCGACGTGACGATCTTCGACAGCGGGAGGCTCGATGGCGAGGAGCTCGTGCACGCCTTCACGCTTCCCGAGGCCCGCCGCGCAGGCTCGACGCGCATGAGCGTTCGCGTGGCGCCGAGCCTCGCCGTGACCATGCTCGACGCGCTGCCCTACCTGGTCGACTATCCGTATGGCTGCACGGAGCAGACGCTGTCGCGTTTCGTGCCCACCATCGTCGCGGCGCGGACGCTCGCGGACCTCGGGCTTTCGCGCGAGAGCATCGTCGAGCGTGCCTTCGGCGGCATCGAGGCAGAGCACGCGGCGGCCACCCATCCGAAAGGGAAAGCGGCCTTCCGTGAGCTCGACCGCGTGGTGACCGAGTCGCTCGCGCGGTTGGAAGGCAGCCAGCTCCCGGATGGCGGCTTCGGATGGTGGCCGGGGGGCGAGCCCGATTCGTTCATGTCCGCCTATGCGCTGTGGGCGCTGGTGCTCGCGCGCGACGCGGGCGAGGACGTCTCGCAGGCGATGCTCGAGCGCGCGGCGGGCTGGCTCGACCTGCACCTCGCCGACGCCGAGCAGCGACTCGATCTGCAGGCCTGGATGCTGCACGCACTCGCCGAGTGGTGGCGCTCGAGCGATGGGACCGCGAGCGAGTTCGGCGCCAAGGCTTTCACCAATCTCTGGGGCCGCCGGGGCGAGCTGAACGCGTACACACGTGCGCTCCTCGCGCTCGCGGCGCAGCGAATGGGTCGAGCCGAGGACGCGCGAGTCCTCGCGCGCAACCTCGCCAATGGCGTGACCGTCGAGGAAGCCGCAGGAGTGTCCGACATCGGCGGCGGTGCTGGCTCGGCGCGCGCGCGGACGGCGCACTGGGGCGAAGCGGGCATCGTCTGGCGCTGGTCGGAGGGCGGCATCGAAGCGACCGCCTTCGCCCTGCGCGCGCTGCTCGCGATCGACCCGGCGAACGAGCTCGTGCCCCCCGTGGTGCAGTGGCTGGTGCAGAATCGTCGTGGCGCGCAGTGGAAGAGCACGCGCGACACCTCGATCGTGGTTCTCGCCCTGTGCGACTACCTGAAGGCGACCGGCGAGGCCGCGCGCGACGTGGAGTACGAGGTGCTCGTGAACGGAGAGGTCGTGGCGCACCAGAAGCTCAGCAAACAACAGGGGCTCAGCGCGCCGAGCGAGTTCGTCGTCGCGAGCCCGCGCTCGGGCGAGAACGAGATCCGCCTGCGCCGACTCTCGGGCTCGGGCCCACTGTACTGGTCGGTCGGCGCGACCTTCTTCAGCGAGGAGGAGCCGATCCCCGCGCGGGGCGGCGACCTGTTCGTCCGCCGCGATGCGTACCGTCTGGTCGGCCATCCGACGCTCCTCGGCGGCGAGGTCTTCGAACGCCTCCCGCTCGCACCGGACGACGAGGTGGCGAGCGGCGATCGCGTCGAGATCGTGCTCACCGTCGAGGCGCGCCAGGACCTCGAGTACCTGGTCGTCGAGGACCTCAAGGCCGCCGGCCTGGAGGCCATCGAGGTGCAGAGCGGCGGCGACGGCGTGGCCCGCGAGCTGCGCCGTGACGAGCTCGACCGCCGCTTCGGCGCCGACCGAACCGCCGCCTTCCAAGCCCGCGGCGACCGTACCTCCTGGCCCGAGGTCGGCACCACCGGCCGCGAACGCCGCGTCTGGCGCGAGCTGCGCGACGCGCACGTGGCCTACTTCTTCGATCAGCTACCCGAAGGCGTGTGGGAGCTGCGGACGACTCTCACCGCCGAAGCTCCCGGGCAGTTCCACTGGCTCCCGCCGCGAGGCTGGGCGATGTACGTCCCCGAGATCCGCGCCAACGGCTTCGAGGCGCGCCTCACGGTCGGCGAGTGATTCTGGTTCGGAGTACCGCCTTCAGGCGGTCTTCTCTTGCGGAGCCAGTCCCGCCTGAAGGCGGGACGACGAACCAGACCGCCTGAAGGCGGTACTCCGAACCAGGAGGGACGCCGTGCTCGCAGGGGTGTGGTTTCTCTGCGGAGAGTCACATCGATGGATCGTCCCAGCCCTTGCCGTAGTCGAGAAGCGGGTACCTTCGCCACACCCGATCGGCCTCCTCCTCCCCATTTTGCTCCAGATACTGCGCCGCACTACTCCACGGCCAATCCTCACGATGGATGACGTAGCCATGGTGTACGGGATTGTGATGCACGTAGTTGAGGGTCGCGAAGGAATGAGCATCCGAGCGCATCGCGCGCTCGGCCGCGCGGAAGAAGACCTGCCGCCCGCGAGTGGAGTCTTCGCCATTCCAGGCGTGCGAGTCTCGTCCGTGCAATCGACCGAGTGCTCCAATGACTCCCAGGATGTCCGACGTTCCGATCAGAGCGTGATAATGATTGGGGAGCACGCACCAGGCGTAGGTCCGGCAGTGGATCGACGCGAGCTGGGAGAGGAGCTCTGCGGAGAAGGCGCTCATGCGATCCGGGCTCGAGCCAGTGTAGGGCTGATGCTCGAAGCAGGCCGCCGTGATATGGAACTGGTCGTGACCGAAGTTGGGCCGGTGGACTGGAGAATGCCAGGGTTGGAAACTTCGCTTGCGAGTTTCCAGGAGCTCCTCTCGCTGCGGGGGAGTGAGCTGCCGCCAGAGGTAGCGAGCGTTCGACATGCTCGCGTAGGACTCCGCCAATGCGCGGCGGTTTCCTTTATGGTTCGGAGTACCGCCTCTGGTTCGGAGTACCGCCTTTAGGCGGTCTGGTTCGTCGTCCCGCCTTCAGGCGGGACTGGCCCTGCCAAGAGAAGACCGCCTGAAGGCGGTACTCCGAACCAGAGCACTTAGCGGAGTTCGCGCACCTGGAAGCGGGTGAACTTGATGGTCGTCCCGGACGGGATGACGAGGCCGATCGCGCCCTTGCGGCTCATGGTCCAGCCGATGTCGAGGGTCTGGGGGGTGGGGGTGTCGATGTCCTCGTCGGCGTAGCGGATGTCGAACTTGCTGCCGAGGATGGTGGCGCGGCCGCGATAGGTCTTGCCGGGGGAGAGGTTCCGGTCTTCGCCCGCGGTGGACATGGCGTACTTGTAGGTGTTCAGGTTCGGGACCTTGCCGAGACGGAAGTAGACGTCCAGGTTGCCCTTCTCGATCACGACCTCGAACTCCCACGCGAAGTTCCGCCACTGCTCGCGGTCGCCGATGCTCATCACGGCCATCTTGCCAGCATCGGCGTCGGGGCCCTGGATCAGGAGCTGATGGTTCTCGACCTTGTGCGAGAAGCCTTTTGCATCGCTCGGGTTCCACAGGGCCGCCTGATCACCGGTCAGGCAGTCGATCCAGGGAAGCTTGTCGCTGGCAGCGGCGTCGGTGAAGATCTCGGTCGCTAGGCGATCGGACTCCAGGATGACCTGCTTGTAGAGCGGGGTGTAGAACTCCTGGAGCTCGGTGATCTTGTCGCGGTAGGAACGGTCGAGGAGCAACTTGATCTCGTCCTCGGCGGTCTGGTAGCGAAGCAAGCTCAGACGCGGATTGTCGGCGTTGGCCGTCTCGAAGGTCTTCGCGTCGTCGAGCAAGCGCGTCGCATAAGTCTTGTCCGCGGTGCCCCGCGTGATGGAGAAGCGCGCCAGGATCTCCGGCCCTGCCTGGGCGACCTTCACCTCGAGCTCGTCGAGCTGGCGGCGCAGGTCCTTCACGCGCTCGGGCGCGAGCCCATCGGGGGCGGCGAGCTCCTTCTCGATCGACGTGAAGCTGTCGATGACGCTCTGCTGCTCCTTGTTGCTCTCGATGTTCGTCTTGGCACGCACCATCAGGGTCTGGATGGCCGTGGCAGCCTCGTGGTTCTTCCAGATGCTTTCCTTCTCCACGGCGCGCGCGACGATCTTCTCGGCGTCGGACGGTTTGTCGACGTTGTATGCGTTCAGCTCGGCGACGAGGTCCTTGACCGCCTGCTCGCGGGCCTGGATCACCGCCCGCTCTTCCTCTTTCGTCCCCATGACCTTGAAGACGACGATGCCCACGATCAGCGCGAGGCCGAGCGTGATGTAGAAGCCGATCTTCGTGGCCTTGTCCATCGTGGGCTTGGGCCCGCGTTGAACATGGATCTGGACGGGCGGGGGGGGAGGCTCGGGCGCGCGCGGCCTGGTCCGGGGAGCCGTACCCGAAGAGGGGTGCACCTTGCGTGCGGCCGGCGCCGGGGCGGCGCTCGGGCGAGTGGGACCCGGCTGCGCGGTCGAGGCGGCTTTCGACTGCGAGGGGCCAGCGGCGGAGACGGACCTCGGTCGGGACTTCTTGGCGGCGGCGCACGCCGGACAGCCAGGCGCCTGGGCTGTCGCCGTGTACCGGGTTCCGCACTTCTCACAGATCGCCATGGGGGGGATTCCTTCGGGTGTGCTTTGGCGCGTGCGCTGGGGGCTCGATCGCTCTGATGCTCAGATGCCCTTCAAGTACCGGGAGCCCGGATACTCGGCGGCGAGCTGGTCACGGCTGCGCTTGGCGCGATCGAGGAACAACTTCTTGCGCTCGGCATTGGACTCGAGCTCCCCGATGCCTCGCGAGGCCTTCGTCGCGCCGGCGAGCGCGCGCTCGTACTCTTCGCTCGGCGCTTCGCGACCGGGCACGTAGAGCACCACTCCGCGCAGATAATCCAGGAGGGCCCGGCGCAGGCCATCCGCGTCGCGCTTGGTCGAGGCGCGCTCGTACTCGATGTCCGCGACCCCGTTCCACGCGCCGGCGAGCACCGTGTTCGGCGCATCCGCGACGGTCAGCTCGCGATAGAGCCGCTCGGCCTCGCCCGCGTCGCCGCGCTTCTGCGCGCAGCGCGCGAGGCCAAGCTTCGCAGCCACGACGACGTCGGGGTCGGCCTCCGTCGATCGGGCGGCGGTCTCGAAGATCCGCTGCGCTTCGTCGAACTGCTTCTGCTCCTCGAGGAGCCTGCCGCGCAAGAGCCCGAGGCCAGCCTGGAGAGCCCCATCGGAGCCCGCGTCCCGCGCGACGGCGAGGCTCGGATCGAGCGCGTGCGAGGCGGCCGTTATGTCCCCTTTGGCGAGGTAGATGGACAGCAGATTGGTGCCGACGGGCAGCAGGTAGCGGCTCTTCGGGAATTCCTTGAGAAGGGATTCGTAGCGAGCGATCGCTTCATCCGTCTTGCCGAGCTTCTCGTTGGCGAGGCCGAGGTGGTACAGGGACCCCTGGCGCATCGGCGGCCGGAGCTTGTCGTCCGCGAGCAGGGCCTCGAACTTCGGCACCGCGTCGCTGATCTTTCCCGACTGGAAGGTGTCGACAGCGTCGTGGAACTTATCGCCCCCGACGTAGCGGATCGAGTCGATCTCTTTCCACTTGGTCAGCGACTTCGCTCCCTTCTCGGTTCCGGAGACGCCGACGTAGTTCTCCTCCTCGATCATGACGGTCTTTTCTTTACCGTTCTTCAGGGAGATCTTCGCCTGCTGCGCGCTCGCGCTGCCCGCCCCGAGGGCGAGGGTGATCGCTGCGCACGCCGTGAACCAGAACCGATTCCGTGCTCGTCTCATGACACCGTTACTCTGCAAGGTCTCACTCACTTGTTGCGGAACACCTTCTTCGAGAGCTCTTCTTTGAGCTGCTGGAACTTCTCCTTGAACCCGTACTTGCCTTCGTCGAAATCGTTCCAGCCGCGCTCCAGGTCGCGCAGCCCCGTATCCGCGCCGGTGTAGTCGCCGCGGTCGGCGATCGTGCGGAGCTGGTAGTACTTCGAGCTCCACCAGAGCTTGCTGCCCTTCGGGGTTCCGGCGAGAAGGGTCTCGTAGATCGCGGTCGCGCGATTGAGGCGGCTGGTGTCGTTCTTCTCCATGCCCGCCTCGCGCTCGCACAGTCCCCACTCCGCGAAGGCGAAGATCAGCTCGGGCTTCGCGCGCAGCGCTTCCTGGCGGATCGTCTTCGTGCCGAGATCGGCGAAGGATTCGTGCTCGAACAGCTCGGCGTAGCGGCTGGCCGCATCTTCCCAGCGCCCCATGAAACCCAGGGTTCGCGCCAGGTTGATGAGCATGCGATACGAGGCAGTGTGGGGGAGAACGGCCTCGTAGACGCGCGCCGTTTCCTCCAGGAGCTCGCCCGCCCGGCCCTCGGGCGGGACCCAGTCGACGAAGGAATCGACTCCCTCGGGGACGCCATTGAAGTGGAGCGCGAACACGAACAATCGGTTGGCGACGTCCTCGAGCTCCTTGACCCGCACCGCTTCCCGACCCTCGATCTGCGCGCCCACGTTGAGCAGGTAGTACCTCGCGGCCTTGCGCCACAGGCGATCCGCCTCGGCGGAGGTCGGGTCGCTCTTGCGGAGCTCCGTGCCTTTCGTATCCAGAACGGGACCGAGCGCTCCCGCGCTCGCTCCGATCCACCTGGCGTTCGGATCTTCCTTGATCTGCTCGTCCAGTAGCTCCATCGCCTCGTCGAGCTTGCCCTGCGACTGCAGGGCCTTGGATCGCCGCGCCCAGATGCTGGAGATCTTGCCCGGGTCATCGGCGAACTCGCGCTCCGCGCCATCGAGTACTCCGGTCACGTCGGCTGCGCGATTCACGCCTTCGAGGAGGTAGAGATCTGCCAGGCTCAACCGCGCGCTGAAAGCGGACTCGCGCATCTTCTTCTGGAACGAGAGGTCGAGGGATTCGGCAGCGGCGGCCTCCAGCGCGGGCCGCGCTTTCAGGAGCAGCGCCTCGGACTTCGCCACGGCCTCCTTGGCATCGTTCGTCTTGCCAGCCTGGAACAGCTTCTTCGCCTGCTTCTGCCAGGCATCTCCCGCGCGATAGATCCCTTCCTCGTGGCTGCCTCCCGCGCTGCCCGCCGGGATCCTCTCGTACACATCGGCCGCGCGCGCGAACTCGAGCTCGGCCTCCAGTTGCCGGCCTTCGATCAGGCCGGCCATCGAAGCGTAGGGCGCGTCGGGGAAGTTCTTCGTCAGCGCCGTCATGCGCTCTCGCGCGAGAGCCTTGTAGAACGGCCGCTGCTCGGCCGACTGGAGCGCCAGGTAGCCGTAGATCGCGCGCCACAGGCACTCCGGAGCATCCTTGCCCTTGGCGTAGCGATCGGAACCCGTGTCCCACACCACCACCGCCTCATGGACGAAGCCGCGCCCGTAATACAGCGCGCCTAGCAGCAGGCAGGAGCGAGCGCCGAGCTCTTGCTCCTCGGGCGTGCCGCGCGCGAGGATCAGCACCTGCTGGCAGCGCGAGACGGCACCCTCGAACTCGCCGTTCTGGGCTGCGCCCTCGGCGTAGCGCATCGTGTCGGCCGCAGTCACGTTCGATCCGCCGGTGACCTCGCCAAGGATCTCGCGTCCGCGCTTGCCGCCGGGACCGTTCGGGTCGGCCTCGATCAGGCGCTTCGCCGCGGCCTCCATCTCCTTCTGGTCACCCAGGCTCCGGAAAGCCTCCGCCTGCAAGCTGAGGATGGCGCGACCCTTGGGAGTGCGGATGGCATCGGGAACGGTGTCGAAGAAATCCTTGGCCGCCGCGGCCACGTCCGCGAAGTCGCCTTTCTCCGTGAGCAGGAGGGCCTTCTGGTGCACGGCCGAGGAGACGACCGCCGCGGCTTCAGGCTGCATCTGGTAGACGCCGTCCGAGCCCTTGTCGTACATCTCGCGCAGCCGGATCGAGGCTTCGAAGGACTCGAGCGCCGTGTCCAGCTCGCCCTGTTCCTTCAGGCACAAGCCCTCGTACACGAAGGCGTCGTAGCACAGGAGCTGGTCCCCGAAGTCGAGCTGGAACTCGGTCAGGACATCGAGTGCCGACTCGAGGATGGTCTTCTTCTCGAAGCTATCGGCGTCGTACATGAGCGAGCGCAGGTACTGCGTCCGGATCAGGTTGTACGACGCGAACATCGACTGCCACTCGAGCTCGGCGTTGGGGTCTTCGGCTTCGTCTTTGCCCCGCGCATCGGCAATTGCATCGATGTCGAGGTCCTCGGACTCGAGCTTGTCGCGCTCTTCCTCGATCGCCTTGAGGCGCTCCTCGAACTGCTTGACCGCTCGGCCGAACATCGCTCTTCCGCGCTCGCGCAGCTTCTCGGTCTCGGGGGTGAGCCCTTGATCCTGGATCGTCGTGATGATCAGGTTCCCGATGCTGCCGTAGAGGTCGGGCAGCGCGTCGGCGAGCTCCACGGCTTCCACCGTGCCGGGGTGCTTGGTGATCAACCCCTCCCGCGCCTCGATGGCCGCGGCGAGGAGGTCGACCTTCTTCAGGGGATCGGGCTCCCTGAAGGCGACACCTTCGCCGATCTCCAGCTGCAACATGGCGCTCCGCAGCGCCTGATCGGTCGACTTCCCGGCCGATCGGTTGAGGGCCGCCATCACATCGTTGGCGAGGTCCACGAAGCCGCTGCGGTTCAGCGCGCGGACGAACTCCTCGTCGTCCTTGCCGAGGATTCCCTCGAGGACTGCGGGGGCCTTGGGATCCTCGGGAGCCTTGGGCTCCTGGGCGTATGCCGCGGAAACGAGGGCGAGGAAAAAGCAGGAACTCAGGCGGAGCCGATGCATGCGTAGGGCTGGCAGGGGCTGACTCGTCGTGCAGGACTGATGCGCGGACGCGTGGAGATCACTTGGGACCGGGCGGCTTGGTCGGAGGTGTCGTCGGGTGATCCCTGTCGGCAGTTCCGAACACGCGCGGGTAACGGTAGTAGACCTCCATGCACAGACAGTTGAGAGCGGTCGAATAGATCCTGCCGCCTTCCGAGGTCCAGGGGTCGAGCGGATCCCATGAGCCGAACTCGTCCTCGTCCTTGTTCACGCGCTGGTGATCGATGATCGCAGTCTTCAGCGATTCGTTCCAGCGCTCCCAGCGCGGTCCACCCACCTGGTGCATGGCCAGCGTGCCGTAGTACCAGTAGTAGAAGTCGATGTCGCCGCCGGTCTCCCACGTGGGGGGCGTGCGCACCAGGAGCTCCGCGCCCTTGGCGATCATCGGATCGTCCTCGAGGGTGTGACCCGCGAAGATGCGGCACAGCATTCCCACGGCCGTCATCGACTCGCTCTTCTCGGGCGGGAACTCGGCCATCCTGGCCTGCGTGCGCGACGGGAGTCCACCCAGGGTCGTGTATCCGGTGCGGCCGGTATTCGTGTCCGTCACCTCGTCGATCCAGTTCATCGCGTTCGTGATCGCGGACTGGTCGACGTCGAGCTCGGAGAGCTTGCCGGACTTCAGCACCATGACCATCCAGCCGGTGACGGAGGTGTCGTTGTCGCCGTCGGGAGGATAGGTGTAGCGCCAGGCGTTATAGGGGTTCTGCGCACGCTGGATGAAGTAGATCCCCTTCTGCGCCGGATCGCGGAACGGCTTGGCCGTCGGTCATGCCGTAGGCCTCGGCCATCGCGAGCGCCGCGCACGCGTGGTTGTAGAGGAACTGCGTGCCCGAGCGCGGCCCGAAGCAGCCGTCTTCGTCCTGGACCTCCATCAGGTACTTGAGGCCGTCCTTGACCGTGTTCTTGAAGGGCCCGGACTGCTCGTGGGTGTAGCCCGCTCCGAGGAAGCAGAGCAGGGCGAGCCCGGTCATGCCGACGTCGTGGACCGAGGAGCCCGGACCGTCGCACGTGTTCTTCTTGCACTGATCCGAGAACCCGTCCGCGTCCCAGCGGCCGTCCGGGGACTGGTGGTTCTTGAGCCACAGGAGCGCCGACAGAACCGCATCGTCCTGCTTCTTGCCCCCTTTTCCTCCTCCGCCGCCCTGGCCGAAACCTCCGCCGCCTTTTCCGCCTCCGCCCGCAAACCGGCTCGCATAAGCCGACGTGGCATTGCCGTAGTGGCCTTCCTTGCCCACGCCGATCGGCGTTCCGCCGGTGGCGCCGCTGGGGAGGTTCGCGAGAGCCTCGGGATCGGGGTTGAAGATCCCGGGATCCTTGTCGAGATCGGTCTCGGGAGTGATCTCGCCCTGACGTCCCGGCGCGGCGTCGGGTATGTAGTTCTCGTCAGGGTTGACCGGGCCCTCTTCCTCCTCGGTGAGGACCGGCACGGAATCGCGATCGATGATCTCCGGTACCTCCTCGATCGGCGGCGGGAGGACGGGGGTGCGCGCAGTCGAGACCTGCATCACCTGGTCCTTTTCCTCCTGCTTGTGGCTGGCGATGTAGATCACGCTGAAGATCGCGATCAGGAGCACGTGGATCAGGATCGCCATCGACAGCCAGGGCGCGTTCCGGATGAACCCGCGCAGGATGTCTACGGTCCCTTCCTGCTCTTCGATCGGCTCGGTGCTTTCTAGGTTTTCCGCCGCCATGGCGGGCTCCGTTCGGTTGGTTCGCTGCAACGTGAGGGCCGGGTGCTGAGGGGGGTCCGCTTCCATGCGCGTGCGGGACGGGCACCCGTCCGCACCGAGCTTGGAAGCACTACACTATAAGTTCAGGATCGACGCTGCTGCCAGGCTCGAACTCCTCTGGAACGCAGGATGCAGCACGCTCGGGGCTGTCTCCCGCTCGCGGACGGCGGCATGGGAGTCGCGGCTGCCGCCTTCGGAAGCCTCGATCGAGTGACGCCTGGCCCGCAACCGGAGAACCGACTGCACCAGACCGGACCGGGTGGCACCTGGTCCGGATTCTCGTGTGTCGGATCGGAAGACAGCGTCGTGAGCCTTCCTCGGACTCTTCGGGCGATTCTCGTGGGCTCGAGCTCGGGCAGCTCTGCCCGCGCTCGACGGGGATGGGGAGAGGAAGGTTCTCACCGACAACGGTCTCTATCCATGCCTGGCGCCGGAGTCTACCAATTGAACCCGGAACAACCGGGCGGGAAGGTGCCCCTCCTGGGCCTCGTGGGACAGCCGGCGTGGGTGGGACACGCGGGGCTTTGCTAGAGTCCGCATCGCGATCGCTTGCCCGAGCCTGGCGCGCTCCATGCATCGACCGCGGAGGCCATGGGATTCTTCGACTTCCTCAAGCCCAAGCCGAGCGCACCCGAGCCGGGCACGCGGGCGGCTCTCGTCCCCGAGCTCATGCGCGCGCTCGATGATCCCGACCCCAAGGTCCGCCTGCGGGCCTGCCGGCAGCTCGGCGAGCTCGGACGTGCCGCCCAGGCTGCCGGGGAGAAGTTGCAGGACCGCCTCAACGATGAGGATGGCGACGTGTGCAACGCCGCTGCGGCGGCGCTTTCCGAGATCGAGCGGTAGTGAGCTTCTTCCGCCGGCTCCTGGGCCAGCGCGAGCCAGCCAGCGAACCGAAGCCGCCGCGCGAGCTGGATGCCCCCCAGCGCCTCGCCCTGATCCGCGCCTACCACGACGCGACGCGGCACGACTTTCATCGCTTCGCGACCGGTCCCTTCGATCTCGACTGGGCGAGTCAACCCGATCCGTTCCAGCGCTGGCTCGGTGCGCCGCTCGTGGCGCTCGATCACGTGCCCCTCGAGGAGAGCCCGCGCTTCGAGGACGCTTGCTGGGAAGGACGAGTCCCGAGCGCGCAGGCCGGTCTGCGTTCGCTCGCTCGCTTCCTCGAGGACTCGCTCGCGCTGGCAGCCTGGAAGGAATCCGGCGAGTCGCGCTGGGCGCTGCGCATCACGCCCTCGAGCGGAAACCTTCATCCGACCGAGGCGCACCTCCTGCTCGGCCCGAGCTTCGCGCCGGGAGGGGAGCCGGTCGTGGCTCACTACGCGCCGCGCGAGCATGCTCTCGAGCTGCGCGCATCGATCCCGATCGAGCGCTGGAACGCGGTAGCCCGCGGACTTCCGCCAGAGAGCTTCCTCGTGGTGCTCACGAGCATCGCCTGGCGCGAAGCCTGGAAGTACGGCGAGCGCGCGTGGCGCTACTGCCAGCTCGATCTCGGGCATGCGATCGCGGCCCTCGGTGTGGCAGCGAGCGGCCTGGGCTGGCGTGCGCGCTTGATCGAGCGCGCCGGTACGGACGAGCTCACGAGCCTCGTGGGCCTGGACCCCCTTCCCGATCCAGAGCTCGAATTCGCCTGCTGCCTTCTCGCGATCGGCCCGGAGATCCGCGACCCGCTCGAATGGAATGCGACGCCGGAGGAGTGTCGAGCACTGCGTGCACTCAGCTGGCGCGGCCGACCCAGCGCGCTGAGCCCGGAACACGTGGACTGGAGCGCGATCGACGCAGCACGCGAAGCGTGCGTCAAGCCGTGGGGTGACGAGCTGCCGCGAATCCCGGCACCTAGCATCTCGGAAGAAGCGAGCAGTCCGGAAGCGAGCGGCCCTGCGCTGCGCACGCTGTTGCGCGGACGGCGCAGCGCGGTGGCTTTCGACGGTCGGACGGCGATGGAGCGCGCAGCTTTTCTGCGCCTGCTCGCGCGGACGCGCGCTGTGGCCAGCGCGGCGTGCTGCGCGGGACTGCAATGGTCGCCGCGCGTCGATCTGGTCGTACTCGTCCACCGCGTGCTTGGAATGGAAGCCGGCCTGTACCACGTGTCGCGCAGTGCGGCCCCGATCGACGAGCGGCGAGCCGAGTTCTCGCCGCGCTTCGACTGGGAGCCGATCGCGACGGAGCACGAGGGCCTGGTCCTGCACCGTCTCGCGAGTGCGGACATGCGTTCCCGTGGGCGGTCCATCGCTTGTCACCAGGACATTGCGTCCGATGGCTGCTTCTCGGGCATCCTGCTCGCCGACTTCGAGCCGGCCCTCGTGTCCGGCGGCGCGTGGGCCTGGATGCGCCTGCACTGGGAGGCGGGGGCCGTCACCCATGCGATCACGCTCCAAGCCGAGGCCGACGGTGTGCGCGCGACCGGCATCGGATGCTTCTTCGACGAGCCGACGCACCAGTTGCTCGGTCTGACGAGTCGCCGGCGCCGCTGTCTCTACCAGCTCGCGGTGGGTCGGGCGGTCGATGACCCGCGACTCACCAGCCGTCCCCCGTACCCGTCTGGCAACCCGGCGCAGTAAGCCGGCAGCGGGGCCCCCGTGCCGGCACCGGGATTTCGGGGAACCCGGCCGACCGCCCCTTCGTCTTGATGGATACTTCGGTACTTGGCGGGCAAACCTGGATGAAGTTGGAACGGAGAGAACCACAGGTTTCGACCTGATCTTGCCCGCCAAGTACCCCCTCCTCTGCGGCGCAGCGCTCTCCCGGCGGCAGCCTGGATCGAGCTCCTCGAGCGCGCCGCCAACCCGATGGTCCCGCCTCGCGTAGGCGTCCTCGCTGTGTGGCCGGGTAGTCTTCCCGTTCCACAGGCAAGCTCTCCGTCCCATCCGCGATGCGTCTCTTAGCGCTGATCCTCACTCTGCTGGCTGCCGTTCCGGTCGGGAAACCCGAGCGCGACGTCCTGCCCGAGCCTCGGACCGAGGGGCCGTCGGGAGCTCAGGAAGACCCGCCGCTCCCGCCAGCCTGGGTGCCCATCCACGAATTCCAGGGCGAGGCCGTGGACACGATCCGGGAGACCTTCCCCGATGGACCGCTGCGACGCGTCGCCTGCTACCTGGCCGGGCGGCGCGACGCCGCGGCGCAGCACGGGCCGGAATGGACCTGGTGGCCGAACGGGGCCGTCCAGGGACAGCGCGTCCTCGTCCACGGCAAGCAGGAGGGTCCCTCTGCCTCCTACTACGAGTCGGGCCTGACCGAGTCGGTGGGGGGATTCCTCGCCGATGGCCGGCACGGCCAGTGGAGCTTCTACAACGAGAAGGGGATCCTGAAAGCGCTCCGGAGCTTCGACCATGGAGAACCTCACGGACGGTTCTTGATCCTGTTCGCCGACGGTGGCGAGAAGCTCGAGCAAGAGTTCGACCATGGCCAGCAAGTCGGTGTCGAGCGCGAGTGGACGCTCGATGGCGAGCTCCTGCGCGAGGCGCACTTTCGGGCCGGAAAGCTGCACGGCCCACTCGAGCGCATCGAGTTCACCGGCAAGCGTCCGCCGGAAGAGGTGGGGGATCTGCAGGGAACCGAAGCGCTCCTGCGGGTGCGCCATCTCGAGAACTACGAGGATGGCCTGAAGAGCGGTGCCTGGAAGCTCTGGGACGAGAACGGCACGCAGGTGCTCGAGGAGAATTACGCCAAGGACAAGCTGCATGGCGTGACCACGCGCTGGCGTGCGGACGGGACGCTGGCCTCGCGTGTGACGTACACCGAGGGCCGCATGGAGGGAGACCTCAACGCCTGGTACGACAACGACCAGCTCCAGATGCAGGGGCGGATGGTCGACGGCAAGCGCGAAGGAACGTGGCGCTACTGGCGCCGCGACGGGAGCCTGATCGAGGCGTGGTGCGGAGAATACGCGGCCGATCAGCGGATCTCCGATTAGGGCAGGTCCTGACTCGCTCATGCCTCGCACCTGCTCCGCGCGCTCCCCGGTGTGCACCGGATGCCCCATTCACGCGGCCGCCCGGTGGGCGCAGGCCGCGCAGCCGCTCCCGCTTTCGGTCTCCGCCGGCTTTCTTTGTGGGGGCTCGAAGCTCACGCTATCGATATTCACCAACCGGCAGCCGACTCGGGCGTAGTGTCCGCGGCATTCCGTGCCCAACCCATGCGATCCATCCTGCGCGCCTGTTCCGGTCTGCTCTGCCTCGGGATTCTCTGGCTCGGCTTTCTGAGGAGCCCCGCAGCCGCGCAAGACAACACCGCTGCTGTTGACGGCGCGTCAGCCGAGCTGCAGGACGCCACCTTCTGGTTCGAGAACGGCGCGAAAGCGCGGAGCGGCAAGCTGCTCCATGGTCGCCGTGAAGGTCGCTGGATCGGGTGGTACGAGACGGGCCAGCTCCGCTACACCGGAGAGTTCCACAACTATCACAAGGTCGGACACTGGACGACCTACCGCTCGGACGGATCGCGCGAGTCGAGCGGGCTCTACGACGAGCTGGGCGTTCAAACGGGCAAGTGGGTGTTCTGGTTCCCCAACGGCGAGAAGCAAGGCGAGGGCGAGTACGTCGCCGGAGTCAGCGAGGGCCCGTGGAAGAACTGGTACGAGAACGGCAAGATCGACACCGAATGCCAGATGGTCCGCGGCCATTTCCACGGACCGTGGGTGAAGTATCACCCCAGCGGCGGCAAGCAGTTCGAGGGCCTCTACGCGTACGGTTTCCGCGTCAAGGTCTGGCGCAAGTGGCACGAGAACGGCCAGCTCGAGTTCGAAGGACGCTTCGAGCGGGACAAGGAAGAGGGGCTCTGGAAGCGCTGGCATCCGAACGGGCAGCAGCTCGCGGAGGGCTCCTACTCCCAGGGCAAGATGAGCGGGCACTGGGTGGGCTGGCACGACAACGGTCGCAAGGAATACGAGGGCGACTTCGACGAGGGCCAGCGAGTCGGGACCTGGACGCAATTCTGGCCCGATGGTCAGAAGGCCGAGGAAGGCGCGTACGTGGCGGACAAGCGCCAGGGTCCCTGGCGTGCCTGGCAGGAGGATGGCACGCCCAATCCCACGGTGAGCGGGATCTACGACCACGGTGACCGCATCGGTCCCATCGATTGATCGACGAAGGGCGCACGCGGAAACCCATGCAGATCCATTTCGGAACCACTCTCGCAGTCCTCGCGCTCCCGCTCGCAGGCGGGGCTGCACTGCTCGGCGCGCGGATCGTGCAGGATCCCCCCGCTCAGGATCCCGCTGCCGTGGTGCAACAGGTCCAGCCCACGGAACCCGTGCGGATCGCCTTCGAGCCCGCGGTCGGACTGGCCCTGGAGCGCAGCTGGCAGGACGAGCACGATCTCCTGTCCGAATCCTTGCGCCTCATGCACGGTGAGGATGGCATCCCGCTGCCCGGCCAGATGCGCGTTCGTTCGAGGCACGTGCTGAAGGTGATCGATCACTTCATGGAGTTCGCCGACGGGCGACCGACCAAGCTGCGCCGTACGTTCACGGAGTGCCGGCGCGACTCTCAGATGGGGTTCCGCGAGATGGAGGGCGTTCAACCTCCCCCGCCGATGATCCAGTCGAGCCCGCTCGGCAAGGGAGTGAGCGTGGTGTTCCAGTGGTCACCCGAGGAGTCGCGCTACGGCCGTCACTACGACGCGAGCGAGGGTGAGGAAGAGAACTTGATCGGCCTGGAAGAAGACCTCGACCTGAGCGCGCTCCTGCCTCCCGAGCCGGTCGTCGTCGGTACGAGCTGGAACGTCGAGCCGACCGCCTTGCGACAGCTCTTCGCGCCGGGCGGATCGCTCCCCTACGATCTGCCGCGCAAGAAGGATCCACGCCTCCTGCGCACGCTCGATTCGGGCATCGGGAGCGGGCTCGACCAGACGTTCCGCGGGCAGTATGCCGGAACCTTCGTCGTGAGCTTGCGCGAGGTCCGCGAGACGGAGGGGCGCCGGGAGGCGGTGCTCACACTGGAGTCCGATTTCAAGGTCTCGAGCGATCAGGTCGAGCAGGTGCAGGCGAGGCTCGGTCCGACGGAGCGCGCGGCGGGCATGGTGTTCCAGGAGGCGACGCTCGTGCTCCAGTTCCAGGGCAGTGGCGAGCTCGTGTGGGACCTCGACGGGGGCTTCGCACGAGCGCTGTCCCTGGCGCTCGAAGAGCGCGCCAAGCAGCGCCTCGTGTTCGTGACGAAGGCAGGGGACGCCGTGAAGGACACCCAGGATCTGCAGATGGTGGGCAAGCTCGGCATCCAGATGACTGCCCAGCCGATCGAGCCGCCGCCGGTGCCGACCGGGGGGGATTAGCCGGCCGCTCCTGAGCAACCGCGACGAGAGTCGCGCGCAGCGCTCCCGAAGGGCGCTCGCTCGCGGGAGGGATGGGGTGATCGAGGAGGCTCTGGCTCCCCGGAGCAGGCTGCCGGTATCGTCTGCGCCGACATGCAAACCCATCGCTTCGAGGCCGAGGTCCAGCAGATCCTCGAGCTCGTCATCCATTCGCTGTACGCCCACAAGGAAATCTTCCTGCGGGAGCTCGTGTCCAACGCCTCCGACGCGCTCGACAAGCTGCGTTTCGAGGCCCTGCAACGGCCCGATCTCATGGCCGAGGGAGAGGTCCTCGGCATCGCCATCGAGACCGACCCGGAGAAGCGAACGCTACGGGTTGCCGACAACGGCATCGGCATGACGCACGAGGAGCTGGTCGAGAACCTCGGCCGGATTGCGAGCTCGGGCACGCGCCGCTTCCTCGAGCACCTCGCCCAGCGCGGCGGCGAGAGCGCGCCCGAGCTCATCGGCCGCTTCGGCGTGGGCTTCTATTCCGCGTTCATGGTCGCGGACAAGATCGTCGTGGAGACGCGCAAGGCCGGCGAGAGCGAAGGCTGGCGCTGGATCTCCGATGGCAAGGGAACCTACACGATCGAGCCCGCCGAGGGGCTCTCGCGGGGGACCGTCGTGGCGCTGCACCTGCGCGAAGCCGAGGCGGACGAGGAAGGCACGAAGGAGGATTTCCTCTCCGAGTGGCGCATCCGCGAGATCGTGCGGCAGTACTCGGACTTCGTCGAGTACCCGATCCAGATGGAGATCGAACGCTCGGAGGTGCCCCGCGACGAAGAGGGTAAGCCGATCGAGGGAGCCGAGCCCGCGACGGTCCGCCGCGTCGAGACGCTCAACTCCAGGAAGCCGCTCTGGGCACGCCCCAAGGACCAGATCGAGAAGAAGGAGTACGACGAGTTCTATCACCATCTGACGCACGACTGGGGTGAGCCGCTGGAGGTGATCCACTTCAAGGCGGAGGGCTCGCTCGACTACACGGCGCTCCTGTACCTGCCGAAGGAGCGGGGGATCGAGCTACTGGATCCCGCCATGACGCACTCGCGGCTTTCGCTGTACGTGCGGCGCGTGCTGATCATGCGCGAATGCGAGGAACTCCTCCCGAGCTGGTTGCGTTTCGTCCGCGGCGTCGTGGAATCGTCCGACCTGCCGCTGAACGTGTCACGCGAGACGCTGCAAGCCAGCCACAAGGTCCGCCAGATCCGCAAGCGCCTGGTGAAGAAGGTGCTCGAGACGCTCGCCGATCTGTGCGAGCGCGGTCGCCCCGCCTACGAGAGCTTCTGGACGTTCTTCGGTCCCGTCCTGAAGGAGGGGATCTACCGCGGCGAGGACGAGGACGGCCGGCTGGCTCGACTGCTCTTGTTCCGGAGCTCGAAGCAGGAGGGCTGGACCACGCTCTCCGAGTACATCGATCGGATGCCGGTCGCGCAGAAGGAGATCTACACGCTCGTCGGCCCCGATCGCGCCACCGTCGAGCGCTCGCCGCACCTGGAAGCCTTGCGCGGCAAGGGCGTCGAGGTGCTCCTGCTGACCGATGCGGTCGACGAATGGATGCTGCAGCGCTTTCACGAGTTCGAGGGCAAGACTCTGCGATCGGTCGAGAAGGGGGACCTCGAGCTCGACGCCGAGAGCGAGAAGAGCTCGCGCGAGGAGAAGCAGAAGGAATACAAGGACCTCCTCGATGCCATGCAGAAGGTGCTCGGCGAGCACGTGCGCGAGGTGCGTTTCTCGACGCGCCTCAAGGAGAGCGCCGCCGTCCTCGTCACGGATGCGCAGGCTCCCAGCGCGCACATGGAGCGCCTCCTGAGGCACGGCGGAGCGGAGCTTCCGGTGCGCAAGCGCGTCCTCGAGCTCAATCCCGAGCACCCCTTGCTCACGGGCCTCAAGCGCCTGTTCGACGTCGACCCGCGCTCGCCGCGCCTCGAGGAGCACGCCGTGCTGCTGTTCGGGCAGGCCCTGCTCGCCGAGGGCTCACCGCTTCCGGATCCCGCGCGCTTCGCCCGCCTCGTGGCGGATCTGATGGTGGCGTCGGTGTCCAAGGCCTGAGAGGTCGCGAAGCTTCTCGCAGGGATGACTCCCTGTTCGGGTGTCACCGTCCGAGCCTCGAGCGGTTCTAGCTTCGTGCGACCTGTGATCCAGGCGACGTCTTCCTGGTCGCGGGTCTGCCAGCAGGAGAATTCCATGAATCTGGATATGCGTTGGAGCGTGAATCGGTATCTCGTCCCCGCCCTCGGCTGGATGGGTGCAGTTGTGCTCGTCCTGGGAGTGTCCTCCGGAGCCCCCGCCGCGAGGGCTCCCAACGGGGGCGCGGACCAGCGGACCATCAGGGTCAATTCGGACGGGCCCTCGAACTGCAACTGCAGCGGTTCCGACGCCGAGCTGTCCGTCTGTCACGTCGAGCACATCGACGTTCGCATCGGGGGCTCGACGATCAACGTGAACACGGGTCAGAGCGATTCGAGCTGTGGGTCGAAGACCGTCCCGGATGGTCGGTGCATCTACTACCGGTACAACTTCGCATGCGAGCGCGGGTTGTTCTGGGGCTGGGAATGCTGGTTCGTCGGCACCGGGTTGAAGGAACGGCCGGCGACCGAGAATGATTGCTGATCGGTGCCCTCGAGGCGGCGGGCTCCCGCATCGCGCTGGAGCCCGCCGGCACCGGCCTGGCTATCCGAGTTGAGAACCGGCGCGACACTGTGGTGGATCGGGGAGAGCGGGCCGAGGATTCGCGAGCAGGAGCCGGAACAGATGCGGAAGCGATGGGCGAGGGTTGGCGTCGTGCTGATCGGAAGCGCCGGAATCGGGATCTGCGTGTGGCTTGCGCTGCATGGACCGCTTCGCTTCGGGCTCGGGACCGAGGCGCAGCGTCCAGAGGGTGACGCACGCTCGGTGCAGGTCGCTCCACCCGACCCGGCCGTGGAAGGCGTCGACGAGGCTCGCGCGAGCAGAGTGGAGGAGAGCGGGCCGCGCGCGAGCGTCGATCCGCCGGTCGGTTCGCTGCAGCTCACCTGTGCCACGACTTGCGGACCGCCGCCCTTCGGCTGGCCCGAGCTCGAGATCCAGCGAGCTGAGGATCCCGGAGTCCTGCGCCGATCCGCCGCTCCCTTCGTGCACTGGGAGGATCTGCGAACTGGTACCTGGATCCTCGAAGTGGCGGGAGTTCCGTGGATGCCCGCGAGGACGACCATCGAGATCAGCGGCGGTCGGCCGCTGGAGCATCGCCTCGAGCTGACACCCTGGAGCAGCTACCGCGGCGCGCTCATGGATTCCCAAACCCTCGCGGCGATCGAGTCGGCCGAGGTGCTGGCCGCGTGGCGGCCGAAGGATGGCCCGCGGGACAGCGAGGTCTCGTGGGTGCCGGTCGCGCTCACCTGTCCGGGAGGGAAGTTCTGTCTCACGGGGCCGCCAGAGGCCGCGGAATCGGTGCAGTTCCGTTTCAGCGCCGAGGGGCATCGGAGAGCCAGCACCGATTGGCTGCCAGCCGCGCCGGGCGCGCACATCGAGGACCTGGTTGTCCTACTGGACAGCCAGACGCTCGCCCGGCTGGGCGGAGTGGTGCGGGATGGCGTGACGATGACCCCGATCGATGGAGTCGTCCTGTGCGCCGTGGATGCCCGCTTCACGCGCGAGCAGGTGTTCGTGTCCGACGGCGACATCTATTTCGCCGGGATGGAGGAAGGCTTCGCCGAGCTCACGGAGAGCGGGCGCACCACGGAGAGCGCTGCGCAAGGCGCGTGGTCGATCGACGTCGAGACTCCCGGCAGCTTGCGCGTGCTCGCGATCGCCGCGGGCTACCGAGTCTGGTTGTCGGAAACACAGGATCTAGCCAGCGGACTCACGGAGCTCGCGCTCGACGTGTTCCTCGAGAAGGGTGGGACCCTGCGCGGCCGAGTGCTGACAGACGGGGCACCGGAGAGCCCGCTGCCCGCGGCGGTCGAGCTTCGCCCTCTGGATGGCCGGAGCTCGCTTTCCTCCACGGTGGGCGCGGATCTCGCGTTCGAGTTCGACGGGCTGGATCCCGGCCGTTTCACCGCGGTGGTGTACGGAGATCCACCCGGCGCGGCGGGAAAGCTCCCGACGGTGATGCTCGCGAGTCAGGACGTCGAGGTCCGCGCAGGCCTGCTCACCGAGGTCGAGATTCCCTGTGGCAGCTTGCGCCCTGGCCGCAGTCTGCTGGGTCGGGTCCAGCTTCCCGCCGGCGTGGAGATCCACGTCGCGATCGGAGCCGTCTGCACGGCTCCCGGGCTCGGCGATCCATGCGCCAGTGCGATCGTCGGACCGGACGGATCCTTCGCCTTGCACGGGATCCCCGTCGACGTGCAGCACCTGGCGGTCGTCGCGGACGGGATGAGCGTCGAGCGACGCGATCGAGTGTTCACGCTCGTCGAAGTCGATCTCGGCGTCCCGGGCGGCGAGAGCCTCTCGATCGACGTCTCCCGTGGCACCATCGAGATCGAGTGCGGCGCGAGCTCGCAGCTCCAGCGCGGGGAGCGCCTGCGGATCGTTCCCGAGGCGGGGTCCGCAGCACATCCGTGGCTCGGCGCGCTCTTCGAGCGCTCCTCGTGCGCGCGCCTCGAGTTCGCGCCGGGCGCGCGCTATCGGCTGTTCGGCCTGCCAGCCGGCGAGTACCGGCTGCAGGGCGAGGGCTACGACGAGCCCTTCGCGGTAGGAATCGAGCCCGGGTACCTCCTGATCGATTGATCAATCGACCATCGGGTGCCCCTCGTTCGCCGTGCGCTGGCCGTAGGCCGCCGAGAGCCGGCGCGTCAGCGCACCGATCTCGCCGCTCGCGATCGTGCGACCGTCGATCTTCACGACGCCAGCCAGCTCGCCCATCGTTCCCGTGCAGAAGACCTCGTCGGCGCGATAGAGCTCGGCCTGGGTGAGATCGCGTTCCTGGAAAGGAAGGCTCTCGGCGCGACAGATCTCGAGCACCGTCGCCCGCGTGATGCCCTCGGGGCAGGCGACGAGCCGGCTGGTGGCGAGCTCGCCGTGGCGCACCAGGAAGACGTGCGTCGCATTGGTCTCGGCCACGAAGCCGCGCGTGTCGAGCATCAGTGCGTCGTCCGCACCGGCCGTGTTGGCTTCGATCTTGGCCAGGATCGACTGGATCAGGTTGTTGTGGTGGATTTTCGGGTCCAGGCAATCGGGGGGAAAACGGCGGATCGAGCTCGTCACGAGGGCGATGCCACGCTTGTCGTACACCGGTGGCTTGTGCTCGGCGAGCACGATGAGCGTCGGACCGGCCTGGTTCAGCCGCGGGTCCATTCCCGAGGTGATCTTCACGCCGCGCGTCAGCGTCAAGCGGATGTGCACTCCGTCGCGCATCCGGTTCGCGGCCAGCGTCTTCTTGATCTCGGCGATGATCAGCTCGTGCGCGGGGATCGTGGCGAAGGCGAGGGCCCGGGCCGAATCCCGCAAGCGGTCGAGGTGCTCGATCAGCTTGAAGATGCGGCCGCGGTACAGCCGCAGACCCTCCCAGACTCCGTCGCCGCCCTGCACGATCGAGTCGAAGGGGCTGATGCGCGCCTCGTCGCGGTGGACGATCGTCCCGTTGACGTTGATCAGGATGTCGCGATTGCGCTCGTCGAACGTCTGGAGCATGGCTCAGGAGACTCGCAGTCGATGGCGGTAGAGCTCGGCATACAGACCCTCGCACTCGCGGCACAGGGCCTCGAGATCGGGTCGCAGGGCGGCTTCTTTGCGGGGGAAGGGCGTGAAGCCGGAAGACTGGATCGTATTGGCATACCAGTGCGGGGCCCAGCAGCCATCCGTGTCGCGCGGACCGGGCTCCCAGGCGAGCATGGCGGGGTCGAAGGGCAGGTTCAGGCCTTCGCACAGGAGCCGCAGGATCCCCGCAGGATCGGCGAGCAGGTCGCGCGCGTCGACGACGGGCGGAACTCGCCCGCGGGCGTGGCGCTCCGCTTCGAAGAGCTCGAGTTGCTGGGGCAAGCCCGTCTCCTCGATACGGGGATCGGGGAGCACCTGCGTCAGCGAGGCGAGCATGGCGCGCGGCTCGCGGATCAGGAAGGCGTGCTCGAGCCCGGCCAGCCAGTCGCGTCCGATCTCGGGGAGCAGGTGATGGGCCATGTGCTTCTGGTAGAACACCGCCTTGCCGTCGGGCAGCGCTCCCGTGAGCCACGCCGCGACACGGCGCCAGTCCGTCTCGTGCCGACGGACGATCTCCTCGGCCATCGGGTGGGCGCGGCCCGTTCGCAGCAGGTAGTGTGCATACAGCGGCTCGTCGCACACGACGGTGTCGGAGCGACTGCCGAACGAGCGCATCAGCGCCGTCGACACGTTCCGCGGGCCCGACCACATGGCGATGCGCGAGGGACCCTGGCTCATCGCGCGGGAATGCTAACCACTTTTCCACCGCGCCCTGGCGCGACCCCATCGCATGAAACTTGGGTGCGGCCGCTTCTGGTTCGGAGTACCGCCTTCAGGCGGTCTTCTCTTGGCAGGGCCAGTCCCGCCTGAAGGCGGGACGACGAACCAGACCGCCTGAAGGCGGTACTCCAAACTCGGAGGGACTCCGTGCTCGTAGGGGTGTGGTTTCTCTCTCGGCTTTGCCCCGGCTCGCAGCAAGCATGCCTGGCTAGGGGACGGCTCACGGAATCCAGTGCGCCCGGATCGCATCACGGCAAGAGGCTCTGGACGTAGCCCGCGAAGCCAGCCCAGGTCGACGAGGTGTCGGAGGAGCGGCGGATGGTGCCGGCGAAGAGGCCCTGCAGGAGCGCCCCGTGGTCGGGCTTCCTCGAACCATAAGCGAGCGCCTTTTGCATGTAGCGGTTGTCGAGGCCGGCCCCTTCGGTGTCCTGGGACAGTCGGGCGGCGTACTCGAGCGCCTGCCAGCCGTAGAAGAGCTCCGGGCCGCTCCCGATCCCGTCCGCGGGGAGATAGTCCTTGCCCCAGGCCTTCTCGTTCGAGAACGGCGGCTTGGCGTAGCCGTCGGACAGCGCCACGGCAAAGCCGGTGCGCGGTCCTCCGACCGGCGGAGCGCCCGCGTCGCGGCCGGGCTCCTCGCGCCAGGGCGGGCCGAAGAAGAGGAAGTCGACCGTGCGCCGGTGCAGGGCGGCCAGGCGATCGAAGCTCGCGGTGTCGACGTCGCGGAACACCGTCTCGTTCATGCAGCGCATCGCGTGCAGCAGGAACTGGGTCTCGAAGGTCTGGGTGGCGTCGTAGCCGGGATGGCCGAGGACCTTCGGGTTGGAGTTGCGCTGGATGATGCCGCTCGGCATCGCCACGTCGTCGAGGACCTTCGCCAATCGCGCGAACCACTCGCGGTGCGCGCCGCGCCACCCCTCGTCGGCGATCGCGTAGGCCGCGCACATGGCGTCGATTCCCCACGCCTGCTCGCGACCGAGCCATGCGCCCTGGTGCGGATGGAGCACGGCGTGCTCTTCGTAGGCGCGCAGCGTCACGCCACCGGGCTCGGGCCCGGGCGATTCGTGGAACATCAAATGGAAGAGCTCGCCCGAGAGCATCAGGTCGTCGCGCGCGAGCGAATCGTTCCCCAGCCACACGAGCGCCTTGCAGTCCTTCGTATAGCGCACCATGTGCTGGCCGTCGTGCGGCGCCCACGCGAGCAAGTTCTCTGCGTCCGATGGATACTCGCCGCCGGCGACATGGGGATTGCCCCGGTCGTAGGCCGGCCGCAGACCGCGCCGATTCACCTCGAGGACCTGCGCGGATGCCGGGGGTCCGCCCTCGGCCGGCAGGCGGAACTCGCGCGGAACCACGCCGCCGTGGCTCGCGAACTCGATCGGAACCTTGCCGCTCGCGCGATCCAGCCACAGCTCGTAGCCGGCCGGCTCGCCGGCGAGGGTCCACATCGCTTCGCGCTGGCGCGACGCATTCATCTGGTGAACGAGGGCGATCGAGCCGTAGCCGCTCGCTGAAGCAGCCCCGGCCGCGGCATGGCCTTCGAAGAACTGGATCGCCGCGCCTCCAGTGGTCCCGCCGTACTTGTAGAACCACGGGTGCGCCCAGCCCATGACCTTCGCCACGACGTCGTCGCCGTTCGACTGCCCGCTCTCGATCAGCCGAGCGTAGCCGTCGTACTGCTCGGCGAGCATCGCGCGCAAGCCCGCCACACCGCCTTGACCCGAGCGGGCGAAGCCTTCCCATCGAGGCAGCAGACTGTGCTGCGGAAAGTAGAACGGAGTCTCGGGCGAGATCCACGACCACAGCCCCCTCTCCGAGACCGGAAAGGCCAGGCCTTCGATCAACGGGTGGGCGCGCGCGCGCTTGGCTCCTTCGCCGGTGGTGAGCACGAGGCGGCGATGGAACTGCATCTGCGGCCCCATCATGTGCAGGCTGCCGTCCGCGTTGGCGCGAACGATGGGGACGACCACGCCCTCGCCCTCTTCGCGCTCGGGTCCGAAGAAAGGATCCGCGACCAGGGGGGCCACGTGCCAGCCGCGCGGCAGGACGAGCTCGAGGCTCTTCCAGTACACGATCCCGCCGGGTGACTCCTCGGCCCTCCGCTCGCCGCTTCCGGAGGTGAGTCCATTGTGAATGCGCAGATCCAGCCCCAGCCGCTGCTCGCCCGCGAAGTACGTGACGTAGGCGTGCACGCCCATCAGGTGCGGCAGGGGCTCGCCCGCTCCGGAGGATGGTTGGGGAGCGAGCACGTCCGCGACACGCACCTGGCGCAGCCACGAACCATCCTTGAAGTTCCGCACCGTGGAGGTGCGATCCCCGCCGGACGTGGGCCGCAGATCCATGCGGTACTCGTTGTCCCACACGTCGTGCGCGCGCAGCAGGAAAGCGTGCTCGTCCGACAGGAAGCTTGCACCGATCTCGGGCAGCTCGAAGTCGGGAGCCACCAGCGGCTCTTTCCGCGCGCGCAGGTCGGCGACGTTGTACCGCACGCGGTCGCCGGCCTTCTCACCCTTCGCGAGCTCGACGCGTGCCAAGAGCTCGATCACTTCGGGCTCGCCCGAGGGTGAGCGCGCCACGATCTCGATCTGAGCAGGAACGATCGGGCGCCCTTCGCCGTGGCTCACGATGCCCAGCGGTGCGCGCCCGTCCTCGGTCGCAAGCATTCCCGGCGGCACGGGCAGCGTCGCGTGCAAGAGGAAGTGGGAGACCGCGGGGGCTGCGAGCTCGAGCCGCGCGACCACCTGAGGCGGCTGCGCCTCGGTGTCGATCGGTTCGGGAGCCTCGGGAGATTCGGGAGCCCCCGGTGGCTGCAAGCGCGCTGGTAGCGGGCGAGAGCGCAGATCGGCGAAGCGCTCCGGGACGCTGCTCGATTCGTGGGGTGCGGAGGTCTGCTGCAGGCACGCCGTCGTGACGAGCACTGCGCACGCCCGCGCTGCCCAGCGCAGGCTGCCGCGCAGCCGAAAGCCACGGGAACGGCCGGATCGAGCGTCGTCCATGCAGGTTTCCTAGCTCCGCAGGTGTCTCCGTGGCAAGGGTGGATCGCCGGAGAGCTACCATTCGAGGATGCCCAGCGACCGCTCCGCCCGACTCTCCGGCCTCGTCCAGTCGGACATCCGTGCCATGACGCGTGCCTGCGAGCGCGTCGAGGGGATCAATCTCGGCCAGGGGATCTGCGATCTGCCCACGCCCGAACTCGTGCGCGAGGGCGCGATCCGTGCCATTCGCGAGCGCAAGAGCACCTACTCCTATCCCGAGGGGATCACCGAGCTGCGCGAAGCGATCGCTCGCAAGCTCGCCCGCGACAACGGCATGCGGGCCGATCCCCGCAGCGAGATCGTCGTGACCGCGGGCTCGAGCGCGGCCTTCACCTGCGCGATCCACGCGCTCCTCGACGCGGGCGACGGGATCCTCCTCCTCGAGCCTTACTACGGATACCACTTGAACACGGCCATCGTCGCCGGGCTCGAGCCTCAGTTCCTGGCGCTGCCCCCGCCGCGCTTCGAGCTGACGGAAGCGGCCTTGCGCGCGGCCCTGCGGGAGAACACGCGCGCCATCGTCGTCTGCACGCCTTCCAATCCCGCCGGCCGGATGTACACGCGCAGCGAGCTCGAGGCGCTGGCGCGCGTCGCCGAGGCGGCCGATCTCCTCGTGATCACCGACGAGATCTACGAGTACATCCGCTACGACGGCCGCGAGCACATCCCGCCTGCGACAGTCGGGAAGCTCGCGCCGCGCACGGTCACGATCATGGGTCTCTCGAAGACCTTCAGCATCACGGGCTGGCGGCTGGGTTACGCGGTGGCACCCGAGGCGATGGCCAGGGGGATCACGCTCGTCCACGATCTCTTCTACATCTGCGCGCCCACGCCGCTGCAGCACGGCGTCGCAGCGGGCTTCGAGGCGCCCAAAGAATTCTTCGCCGCGATGCAGGCCGACTACGCCACCAAGCGCGCGATGACCTGCGAGGCGCTCACTGCCGCGGATCTTCCACCGATCGTTCCGGAAGGGGCGTATTACGTACTGGCCGATGTCTCGCGCCTGGGTCACTCGACCTCGCGGGACGCGGCGCTGGCGCTCCTGGAAGAGACACGCGTCGCCTCGGTTCCGGGGAGCGCGTTCTGGCAGACGACGCACGGCGAGCGCTACGTGCGTTTCTGCTACGCCAAAGAAGAGGCCGTCCTGGCCGAGGCCTGCCGGCGGCTGGCGGCGTTCCGGGGCTAGTGCTCGGAAATTCGCCGCGACGCTGGGCGTCTACACCAAAACTGTGGGCGCGACCTACGCTACGTTCGTACCTGCTTGGGGAACCGGCTCGTGGAGGCGCGACCGTCCTGTCCATCATCCCGGGATCGGGTATGGTCCAGCTCGCAATGGATCCGGAACGCGCTCGTGAGCTGCTCGAATCCGCCTCGGGGCTGTCCGGCGAGGAACGCTCGACGTCCAAGGATCCTGAGCCGGTGCCCTTCGACGGTGCTCCGTCCGATGTTTCACTCGGCCAGGGGCCCACGCCCGACAGCTTTCCCTCGCGCAAGCTCTACGAGCGGCTCCGCTCCGTCGGACCACGCGACGCGCGCTACAAGGTCCTCGCCGAGATCGCGCGCGGCGGGATGGGGAGGGTGCTCAAGATCTGGGACGACGAGCTGCGGCGCACGCTGGCGATGAAGGTCGTGCTCGACCCCCGAGTGACGTCGACGGGCGACACCTCCGACGTCGAGCCGCGCATGCTCGTCCGTTTCCTCGAGGAGGCCCAGGTCACGGGACAGCTCGACCATCCTGGCATCGTGCCGATCCATGAACTCGGGATCGGGCAGGACGGCGGCGTGTACTTCACGATGCGCCTGATCAAGGGAGATGACCTTCGGACGATCTTCGATCACATTCGCAATGGCCGAGAGGGATGGAGCCAGATCCGGGCGTTGAACGTGATCCTCAAGGTCTGCGATGCGATGAGCTTCGCGCACTCGAAGCTGGTCGTGCACCGCGATCTGAAGCCCGCCAATGTGATGGTGGGCAAGTTCGGCGAGGTCTACGTGATGGACTGGGGCCTGGCGCGCGTCCTCGGCCGCGAAGACGGGCACGATTTGCGCATCAAGCCCCAATCCTCGTCGAGCATCAGCGTGGTCAGGACGGAGCGTCGCGAGGAACGCGAAGAGACGCCGGACTCGCCGCTGGTAACCATGGATGGGGACGTCGTCGGCACACCGAGCTTCATGCCGCCGGAACAGGCGCAGGGTCGACTCGAGAGCGTAGGAGCGCACTCCGACGTGTACTCCGTCGGCGCGATGCTCTACCAGCTCATCAGCGGCCAGATGCCGTTCGTGCCGCCCGACGCGAGCGTCTCTCAGCGCTCCATCCTGATCCGATTGCTCGAGGGCCCACCGAGGCCGGTGCACGAAATCGCGCCCCGAACACCGGCCGAGTTGATCGCGATCTGCGAGAAGGCGATGGCGCGCCAGATCGCGGATCGCTACCCGACGATGCAAGCGCTGGCGGACGATCTGCGTGCCTACGTCGAGGGCCACGTGGTCAACGCCTACGAGACCGGCACGGTGGCCGAGCTCAGGAAGCTGGTCAAGCGGAACAAGCCGCTGGTCACCGCCGTGGCGACGGCGATCCTGTTGCTCGCCGCTGGCCTGCTGATGACCAAGCGCGAGGCCGTGCGTGCCGACAGGAAGGCGGGCGAGGCCGAGATGGCGCGTCGCGAGGCCACGGCGAAGAGCGCGGAGCTCGAGAACGCGAACACGACGATCCAGGGGAAGAACGCGGAACTCACGGCTGCCAAGGCGAAGATCGAGGCAGCCAACGAAGCGATCCTGCTCGCGAACCAAGAACTTCGAACTTCGAACGAACAGCTGATCGAGGCCCGGAATCTGGCCCAGGGGCGCAGCTACCTCGCCAACTTCATTTCGGCGGAGTACAGCCTGCGACTGCAAGATCCCGAGGCTGCACGGCGACGGATGGATGCCTGCGATCCCGACTTGCGAGGTTGGGAATGGAGCCACCTCCACCGGAAGCTGAACGCGAGTCGCCTCTCCATGCTCGGTCACACGGACCAAGTTCACTGCGTCGCATTCCACCCTCTGGGCTCCCACGTCGCCTCCAGCAGCCGGGATGGAAGCATCGGCATCTGGAATGCAGAGTCGGGAACCGTGCAGAGGGTTCTCGTTGCTGGCGAAGCGGGTGTGAACGCCCTCGCCTTCAGCCACGATGGGGCGTACCTGGCTTCCGGCGGCGACGACGCGATCGTGCGCGTGTGGTCCGTCTCGACGGGACGGATCGCGCAGGAACTTGGGCCGGCGGGGAAGTCCATCCAGTGCGTGGCTTTCGATGGAGAAAGTATCCGCGTCGCGTCCGCGAGCGAGGATGACGCCGTCCGGATCTGGGATCTGACGCAGGGGGGGGCACCGACGCGACTCCTCCAGCACGAGAGCCCGGTGCTCTCGCTCGACTTCGACCACGAAGGCCGTCGGCTCGTCACAGGGACGAATCAGGGTACGGTGCTGGTCTGGAACTCCATCTCGGGGGAGACCCAATGGTGCTTCCCTGCTGACGGCGGCGCAGCTTGGTCCGTGTCATTCAGCTCGGACGACAAGTGGATCATCAGCGCAACGCAGGACGGCAGGATCAGGCGGTGGGATGCGGGATCCGGAACGCTTGCCTCGGTTCTCTCAGGTCATGGCGGGGCCGTCTACTCAGCGCAGTTCAGCCCGGATGGTCGGCACATCGTTTCCGGCTCGGAGGATCAGACGGTCCGTATCTGGAGCACGGCCTCAGGAGAGGTCGAGTCCGTCCTCTTCGGACACACTCAGGCAGTCCACTCGGTTGCCTTCGACTCTGGCGGCACGCAGATCGTCTCGGGATCGTGGGACAGATCCGTGCGAGTCTGGGATCGGGACTGCGTGGAGCCGATCACGGTGCTGCGAGGGCACGAGGGGCCCGTCCTGTCCGTAGCTTGCAGCGCCGACGGGAAGCGGATCGCGAGCGGTTCGAAAGACAAGACCTTGCGTATCTGGGATGGGGACAGCGCCGAGCTCCTGTGGACGATCGAGACGGAGCTCTCTCCAGTCGTGTCCGTGTCGCTCAGCGCCGATGGAGGACGTGTCGTCGCCAACACTGGCCGTAGGACGATGCAAACCTGGGATACCCAGAGTGGGGAGAGGTCGGCGTTGATCCTGAAGCTCGACGGCGACGTCACGGCGGTCGATCTCGACCCGGAAGGTCGTCGTATCCTGTACGGGTCGAAGGACCGGACCGTGCGGATCTGCGACGCCGAGTCGGGTGTCGAGCTTCACGAACTGCAGGGTCACCTGGACGCCGTGACCTCGGTCGACTGGGCTCCGGACGGTGCTCGACTGGCATCTGGTTCTGCGGACAGGTCCGTGCGCGTCTGGAGTGCGGAGACCGGAGCACTCCTGCTCAGGATTCCCGACCGTGAGGCGGGTATCACGAGCGTGAGCTGGAGTCTCGACGGACGACGGCTCGCGTCGGCCGCTCAGGACGGGACTGTGCTCATCTGGGATGTCGGGCTGAACGCGCCGGTCGCGCGGCTGAAGGGGCACGTGGGGCCGGCAACCTGCGCCGCATTCCATGACGACGGCACGAGGCTTGTCTCTGGCGGTGCGGACCGGACCCTGCGCCTGTGGGACCTGGAATCGAAGGAGACGCTCCTGGTCCTTTCTGGTCATGCCGCTCCCGTCAACTCCGTGGCGTTCAGCCACGATGGTGGGCGCATCATCTCCGGCTCGGACGATGGGACGATCCGCATCTGGGAAACCAACGAGCCGAAGGCACGTCACTTCGCGCATGTGGTGGCCGAGTCCGTATTCCGACAAGCAAGTGCGCTCGTCGAGGCCCTCAGGGGAAAGCGTGCAGACGAGAAATGGATCCTCGACAGCCTGAGCGCGGATCCTGGCCTGGATTCCGCTGTTCGTCGAGCAGCGATTCGCATCGTGAAGTCGCCGCGCTAGCTATCCTCGCTGGCTAGACCGCCTCGAAACGAAAGCCGAGCGCTCGCTCGATCGCGGCGCTGCGAACCATGAGCTCCGCGTGATCGTGCGCTCCGAGGTTCACGACGGCGTACCGCACGCTCGTGCCGTCCTCCCCGCGCGCGAAATCGGCTAGCAGGGTTCCTGCCTTCACCTCGGCGTAGACGAGAGTGCCGTCGTAGAGCGCCTCGGCAGCCTCCACCATGGCAGCATCCGGTGAGCGCACCACGCGCGCGGGCTCGAAGATGCGCAGGGGCACGCTCGCGGCGCAGGCGTAGCGGCCGGCACGACGCTGCCAGGTCGGACGTTCACCGGCAGCGAGCGCGAGCAGGAGCGCATACGAGCTCGTGCCATCGACCTTCTCGTACAGGTCGGCGAACTGGCCAGCGACGCGGGGATTGACCTCGACCACGTCGATGCGGCCGCTCGCGGGATCGTGGAAGAGCTCGACATTGAACAGCCCCTGATCCAGTCCCAGCGCCCCGGCCGCGCGCGCGGCGATCTCCTCCATGCGCTCCTGGACTCGGGGGGCCAATCGCGACGGATAGTCGAAGCGGACGAACGACCGCGTCCTCGGATGCACGATCGAGTCGACCACGCCGAAGACGGTGACTTGCCCCCTGGACGCAAAGCCCTCCACGGTGACGAGCGCGCCCGACAGGAGCTCCTCGGCCAGGAAGTGCGCGGTGTCCGGCACGCGCAGGCCATGCTCCGTCAGGAGCCGATCGAACATGAACCCGTGGTATCGCGCGTAGTCTTGCGTCGAGTCGAGGCCGAGGAAGGCCTCGAGCTCGGGGCGCGAATCGATCCGATGCGTGCACACCGAGAAAGAGCCCTTGACTGGCTTGACGAAGCAGGGGAAGAAGAGCTCGGCGGGAAGGGGCGAGCGGCCGAGCGCATCGAGGAGCGCGAAGCGCGGCGTGGCTTCGGGGAGATGCTGCGCAAGCGCGACTCGCGCAGCATGCTTGTGCTGGGCGAGGAGCACTTGCTCGGGCCGCGTGCCCGCCAACCCCAGGCGCGCCGCGAGGATCGCTGCGGCGGCGGTCCCGGGGTAATCGCTCGAGCTCGCGACTCCCGCGAGCCGACCGCCCTCGCGCTCGATCAGCGACTCGACGTAGGCCGTCACGTCGAAACGCCAGCCATAGGAATCGTTGTCGCTCGGCTCGGCAAGGATCGGCTCGTAGTGGCCGAGCCAGCTCGCGCGCGCCGCTCGTAGCTGCAGCGCATCCCAGGCCGTCGGGAAGAGGAACAGGATGCGGCGCACGACGGGGAACCAGTGTCACCCGTCGGAGGTGCGATGGCAAAGGTCCGGGAGCGCCGCGCTCCTGCCAGGGGCAGAAGTCGGACGCTATCATGCTCCACCGGCCTGGGTCACCCATCGAGCGAGGACGACATGACGAAGGCGGAAAGGATCGGAGAAAACGCTGCCACGTCGGCTCGCGGTGCGGGGGTCGGCGGGAAGGGCGCGCAGGCATCCGGGAGCAGGAAGGCCCGACGCCGGGCGCAGTGCGCGGAGCAGCTGCGCACTCTCTGGAGGCCGAGATGATCGCCCTCGTTCTCGGCCTCATCGTCCTCGCTCCGTGCGGGCGACACGGCGAGGCTGCTCGCGGGCCAGGCGGAGCATCGACCGGGGAGAGTCCTTTCCCGATCACCACGACGACTCTGAAATCCGACGGAGAGCGCTACTTCGTCGAGGGCCGCGCCGTGCTGCCGCACGACGCCAAGGTCGTCTCCTTGCACGCCACCACCCTCTCCGGGCGCGGGGAGGACGCGACCCTCGTCGTGTCGGGCGATCTGGAGATGCGCGCCGTCACGGACGGGAGAGTGATCATCGAGGATCTGTGCATCGAGCTCGCGCCGGACTTCGAGGCCCTCACGCTCATCGACTGCGAGCTGCGCGGCACGAGTTCGATCCGCTCGGCGGCCGACGGCGCGCACGAAGGGAAGGTGTACCTCGGCAAGGTGCGCTTCGGAGGCAAGACCGAGCTCTCGCTGCGGATGACGGGCGGCGCTGCGACGATCCAGGGTTGCCACTTCGACCGCCCCTTCCGGATCCAGGGCGTTCCGCGCCCCGGGACGCAGGAGAGCCAGGTCGAGGTCAAGGTCCTCGGCTGCAACGGCGACGAGGTCGGGATCTTCGGGGGGTTCTCGATCGAGGGCGCCAAGGAATGCCACGTCGCGTTCAGCGATCTGGGGGGAGCGGAGCTCCTGCTCGCCAACTGCGCCACCCTGGAGCTCGTGGGCAACAACGTGCGAGCCAAGCGCTTCGAGCTGCGGCAATCCCGGCCCGAGACCTTCGGCGGGACGACCATCCAGGGGTGTGACTTCCGCGCTCCGCGGATCGTGCTCAGCAGTCCAAGGAAGGGGGATGCGCCCGAGAAGCTGGTGTTCTCGGAATGCTGGTTCGGAGGAGGGACGGACGAGGACGCGGTGCGCGCGGAACGCGTCGAGGATGGAGCGGACGACCCGCTCGTGGGAGTCGAGGCGGAATTGAAGCAGATCCGTGCCGACCCGGCCGGCCTCGGTGGGAATCGAGATTGAGGCGGCGGCTCACAGGTGATCGAGGTCGAGCCGCTGGCTAGGATCGTGCTCGATGCCCCGCACGAACGAGCGATTCGAGTTGCTCTCCATTCCGGCCGCTCCAGGAGACAGCGCCCGCCGGGAGAGCGAGCTCGCGCGCGAGGTCACCCGGGGCCTGGAGGGCCGGCCAAAGAGCCTGCCGTGCCGCTTCTTCTACGACGCGGAGGGCAGCGCCCTCTTCGAGGAGATCTGCGCGCAGCCGGAGTACTACCTGACCCGCGCGGAACGCGAGATCCTCGCCAGGCACGCCACCGAGATCGCCGCCTGCCACTCGACTCCCCTCGAGCTCGTCGAGCTTGGCAGCGGCAACGCGGAGAAGACCGAGCTGCTCCTGCGCGCGCTCTCGGAGCGTGGCTCGGACCTGCGTTACGTCCCCGTGGACATCTGCCGGGACGTCCTCGTCGAGAGCGCGGGGCGACTGCTCGCGCGCTTCGGCGAGCTCAGCATCCTCGCCATCGAGGCCGAGTACCGGCCGGGGCTGCGCTTGCTCGCCGACCGCGCGCGCGGACAGAAGCTGGTCCTCTGGCTGGGCTCCAACGTGGGCAACTTCCACCGCTCGGAGGCCTGCGAGTTCCTGGCCTCCCTTCGCCGCGAGCTGTCGCCGGGAGATCGCTTGCTGCTCGGAGTCGACCTCCGCAAGGACAAGCAGGTCCTCGAAGCCGCCTACGACGACGCCGCGGGAGTGACGGCCCGTTTCAACAAGAACCTGCTCGCGCGCCTCAACCGCGAGCTGGGCGCCGACTTCGACCTCTCGTCCTTCCGCCATCGCGCGATCTACGACGAGCGGCTCGGCCGCATCGACATGTACCTCGAGAGCACGAGACCGCAGCGCGTGAGGCTCGCCTCGCTCGGCCGCACCATCGAGTTCGCGCGCGGCGAGCTCGTGCACACCGAGTGCTCCTACAAGTACTCGCTCGAGGAGATCGATGCGCTGGCCGCCGGCGCCGGGTACTCCGTTCTCGGCCGCTGGCTGGATTCACAGAGCCGCTTCAGCCTAAATCTGCTCGCGCCGCTGACGTGAACTAGGCCTTGGCGCGACACCGTCGCATGAAACATGGGTGCGGCCGCCTCTGGTTCGGAGTACCGCCTTCAGGCGGTCTTCTCTTGCGGAGCCAGTCCCGCCTGAAGGCGGGACGACGAACCAGACCGCCTGAAGGCGGTACTCCAAACTCGGAGGGACTTCGTGCTCGAAGGGGTGCGGTTTCTCTCTCGGAGGGACTCCGTGCTCGTGGGGGGGTGTGGTTTCTCTCGAGTACAACGGAGCCCCCGGAGCACATCGCTCCGGGGGCCCACCCGGCGAAGCCCCATCCAACTCCTTCGCCCGGGGTTCAGCGAATGCGGTGCACCCTGCCGGAGAGCGGCCGGTAGTTCGGGATCCAGACCTTGCGCGTGCGCACTGCCCAGTGGCCGGGCTCGCAGGTCGTCCGCCAGTAGCCCGGGCGCACGAGCCGGGAGTGAGGGTGCCCGCAGGAGTCGTACCAGGTCTGGTAGAGCGGCTCGGTCCACACGCGTGCTTCGTGCGCGGGGATCCAGATGCGGTCCTCGATCACTTCCCAGCTTCCGGCCGGAGGCGGGCAGACCGGCGGCGCGGGTGCACAGGTGCCACCGAAGGAACCGCCTCCGATCGAGATCCCGATGCTCCCTCCGCGCCAGCCGTGCTGCGCGGACAGCGAGTGCTCCTGAGCGAGTGCATTCCCACCGAGAGCGACGAGGCCGAGTAGGGCGGACGTGAGATGAGCGGTTCGTAGTGTCATGTTCATTTTCCTTGGACGTCGACGGATCGGACGTCGCTGACGTCGTGCAGCGCACATGGCGTTCCATACGCTGTTTTCACTGCGTGCCCGTCGGGAGCCGTGCGCAGGATCGGCCCGCGCCACGGCCGCTCTCGGAGTCGTCCCCGCGGGGCTGCACTGTCCACTCGGGGAGCCAGCTCTGGAGCGGCGTTGACGCGGCCCTGAGCGCGGTCCATGCTCGCCCCGATGCGGTGGATCCTCGATTCGCTCCGTCCCTCCCTGATTGCTTGCGCGCTGGCCGCGTGCAGCTCCACGCCCCCGCCAAACGAGCTGCGAGCGAACCCCGCGCGCCCCCCCGTACAGGAGCTCTCACCCGCCGAGCGCATCGAGCTCGCCCGGCGCGTCCACCAGCGCGGCTCCGGCCATGAGAAGCTCGACGTCCTCGAGGGCCGCTGGACGGTCGGCGTCGTCATGCAGAACGCCGACGGCAGCGATCCGCGGCCGGCAGGCAAAGGAGAGGCGGAAATCCGCTGGACGATGGAGCGCCGCTTCCTGCTCTGGGACCTCAGGCTGGAGGTCGAACAGCAGGCGCACCACGTGAGTGGCTTCCTCGGCTACGACGTGCTGCTCCAGGAATACCAGGCCCTGTGGATCTCCGAGCTCTCGACCGGGATGAGCCTCGCCCGCGGAGACGGCGAACCGGAAGGCCGCGGGATCGTCCTGCAGGTCCGGCCGAGCGGGAAGCCGTCCTCCGGAGAGACGGCCGGCGCGCGCAGCGTCTTGCGCGTCCTCGATCGCGACCACTTCGTGATCGAGAGCATCGGGCCGGATGCGCGCGGCGAGGAGGGCGTCATCCAGCGCGCGAGCTACGTGCGTATCAAGCAGTGAGCACGTACTGGCGCCGTCCGATCGCCCAGCCGCCAACCACGAGCGCGACGAGCATCAGGATCGAGAGCACGCGGGTCGCCTCGTACGGGTTGGGGAAGCCGGTCATCTCGTAGGGATACAAGCGGTGGAAGACCCACAGTCGCTCGTCGATGAGGATGCTGCGCAGATAGAACTGGATCGAGAGCGATTGGGTCTCGCCTGGAAGATTGGCGAGCACTCCCTCGAAGGCGAAGGTGTAGCCCAGGCCAAAGATCATCGGATGGCGCAGGAAGACTCCGAACACGGCGAAGAGCAGCGAATAGACGGCTCCGCCGAGAACTGCGGCCCACACGAAGCGCTGCATCATCGGCGCGACCAGTGCCGCTTGCTCCGTCGTCGGGTGCGCGCTCTCGAAATCGAGCCGCTCCTGCTGCCGCTCGCGATGCCGGCGCGCCCATTCGCCGTCGCGACCAGGTCGATTGAAGCTTTGGAGGTTCGGATCGACGGCCTCCTCCACGAGGAGTGGCGCCCGCGAGACCATCTGCGCCATGATCGACGTGCTGGCAGCCAGGATCCCGCAGACGAGGACGAGCGTGGCGAGCCACCGCCCGTAGAGCAAGGCCGCGCGGGGGACCGGTCGGGTGAACACGAAGGTGATCGTGCGGCTCTCGATCTCCTCGGTGAGCACGGCGGAGCCGGCCACCAGAGCGAGGACGGGCACCACGACCTGGAGCACGAGCGTCCAGGCGAGGAAACCGCCGACCTGATCGGCGGAGGTGTCCGGATCGAAGTGCAGGACGATCCAGGCGAGCACCGGCGGAGCGCTGGCGAGGATCATGCAGAGCAACGCCCGCTTCGACCAGAAGACGCTCGAGAGGTGCATCCGGAACAAGAGGGAGGTCGAACGCAGCAGGGGGAACATCTTCAGCTCACCAGGTAATCGAACACGGCCTCGAGGGAGGCATCGGTGCTCTCGAGGCTCGTCAAACCAGGCTGCAAGTCGCGCACGATGCGGGGCAGCTCCCGCTCGAAGGCTTCGAGGTCGATCGTTTCGAGGACCAGCTCGCCCATCGCAAGGTCGAGCCGCACGGAGATCATGTGCTCGAGGCGCATGCAGGATTCGGCCAGCAGTCGGGGCTTGCGCGCGCGCAGGCGGATCTGGCGAGGATGGCCGGAGAGCAAGCGCCGAACGTCGCCGACGCCGCCCTGGGCGAGCAGCCGCCCGCGATGGAGCAACACGATCGTGCTCGTCAGGTTCTCGACTTCGTGGAGCACGTGGCTGGAGAGCACGACGTGCGCACCGTGCGATCCGAGCTCGCGGAAGAGCTCGAGCACCTGGTGGCGCGCGACCGGGTCGAGGCCGTTCATCGGCTCGTCCAGCACGACGAGCTTGGGATCATGGGCGATCGCGAGGGCGATCCGGGTGCGCTGACGCATGCCCTTCGAGTAGCCGCCGAGCTTGCGCTCCATCGCATCGACGAGGTGCAAGCGCTCGAGCGCTCTCACTCCCCGGCGGTCGGCCTCGCTGCGGCTGAAGCCGGAGAGCCGCAGGAAGAAGCGCAGCATCTGGCGCGCGCTCATCGTGTCGTAGAGGGCGTCCTGCTGGGGGCAGAAGCCGAGCTCCTGGTACAGGGCGCGGTTGGCGAAGGGGACTCGTCCGAGGACCTGAATCGTGCCTCGCGCGGGCTTGAGCTCGCCCACGATCAGCTTGAGCAGCGTGCTCTTGCCCGCACCGTTGGGCCCCACCAGGCCCGTGATTCCCGGCTCGATGTCCACCGTCAGGTCTGCGAGCCCTACCACGTCGCCGTAGAAGCGCGCGACCTTCACGGCGGAGATCACGGCGGTCATGCCACGCTCTCCAGCCGGCGCAGGCGCCAGGTGAGGATCGAGAGCGAGGCCACGAAGATCCCGCCCAGTGCTGCCAGGGCCCAGCGCGGGGAATACTCGAAGGGCATCCGCTGGCCGAAGATCCACGCGGCGACCTGCTCGAAGTTGTGCAGCATCCCGATGACGAAGAAGCGGTCGTCGTTGGTGACCTCTCCGAGGACCTGCGAGATCGCTTCGGTGAGCATGATCCAGGCGAAGAAGGCCACCAGCGCAAGCGTCTTGCGAGGCACGAGGCTCGAGACGCACAAGACGAGGGTCGCGACGACGAGTACCCACAGCGACGTGAGCCCGAGCGCCGCCAGGATGGTGTCGCCCTCCTCGGTCACGAACGACCAGTTCGGAGAAGCGAAGGCGGCAGTCGAGCAGATCACGATCGTTCCCAGGATGACCGACAATGCTCCGAAGGTCGCGCCGGCAAGGAGCTTGCCGAGGAAGTAGTCCAGGCGCGTGATCGGCCGCGAGAAGTACAGGAGGTGCGCTCCCAGGCGCTTGTCCTCGGAAATCAGACCGGCGCCGTACCAGGCCATGACGAGGAGCGCGAAATAGCGTCCGAGGACCACGAACATGACGATCGTCTCGCTGACCTGCATGAGCGCGGAGGCGACCATCGAGTTCACGGACGCCGACGTTTCTCCGCCGAAGGGGTTCTGACCCTTCAACAGCGAGAACTTCACGTAGACGATGAACGAGAAGACGATGCACAGGATCGCCGGCGGAGCGTACAGCAGCACCAAGGCCAGCTTCTTCTTGAAGCCCACGCGCAAGGCCGAGCTCGTGATCGAGAGGAAGCGCAGAGGGTGGCGCCGCAGGCGGCCCTCGAAGCGTCGGTAGACCTCGGTGTGCGTGGTTGCCGTCACGGGACGATCTCCTGCAACCGCCCGACCCCCAGCGCCTCGAGGAAGATCTGCTCCAGGCTGGAGCGCACCGGTGAGACCGAGGTGATCGCGACGCCGTGCTCGGCCGCCAGCGCGAAGATGGGATCCGCGTCTTCCTGGGCGGCCCGGGCCTGCACCTCGAGCTTGCCGCGCGCCTGCTTCACCTGGAAGCCCGCAGCCTCGAGAATGCGTGCGAATGCGGCGCCATCACCCGCCGTCACGACCTCCAGACTGCGACCGTCGATGGCCGTCATCTCCTGGATCGAACCCGCCCGCGCCACCCGGCCGCGATCCAGTACGACCACGTGGTCGCAAGTGGATTCGACGTCGGGCAGGAGGTGCGAGCAGACGAGGAGATTCTTGCCCTGCTGATGCCCGAGGTCCGCAACCAGCTCGAGCATGTGGCGCCGGCCCTTGGGGTCGAGTCCGTTGGTCGGCTCGTCGAGGAGCAGGAATCCGGGATCGTGCACCAGCGCCTGCGCGAGCTTGAGGCGTTGCTTCATGCCAGTCGAGTATTCCTCCAGGCCGCGGTAGCGCTCCTCGTCGAGGCCCACGTAGTCGAGCGCCTCGTGCGCGCGGGTCATCGCGTCCTGACGAGACATGCCCGTGATCCGGCCGAGAGCCGCAACGAGCTCCACCCCGGTCATGCCGGGCAAGAGGCAGTCGCCCTCGGGCATGAAGCCGACGACGCGGCGGATCGCGAGCCGCCCTGCGTGAGTGCGCGGATCGTGGCCGAGAACGCGCACCCGACCGCCGTCGGGAACCAGGAGCCCGAGCACCACCTTGATCAGCGTCGTCTTGCCCGCGCCGTTCGGGCCGAGCAAGCCAACTGCTCCGGGCGGGACCTCGACCGTCGCGCGATCGAGCGCGCGGACCCGGCCGTAGCACTTCACGAGCTCCGCGAGCGAGAGGACAGCGTCGGTCATCGGTCACTAGCCCGACGCAGAGAGGCTCAGGCTGGCATGGGAGACGGGGCACGATAGCAAAGGAAGCGACCCTGCATGCAGGACGAACCTCGCTCCGGGAGCGATGGGGGAGTTCGATCGGGAAGGATCGGGCGAGACCGCCCCCTCGATTGAGCCCCGCCGCACGGGTAGCCATACTGCTTCTCTCGTGAGCGTGGTGAAGCCCGCCCCCCGCAGGAAGAAGACGTCCCGGCCGGCGCGGACGAAGAAGCGCTCGAAGCGCCGCGCGCTGGCGCAGAGCGAAGTGCGGGAAGTCCTGATCGTTCCCGTGCGGAACATGATCCTGTTCCCGGGAGTGGTACTGCCGCTGATGGTCGGCCGCCCGTTCTCGGTTCGCTCGATCCAGGCCGCGGTGCAGCGGGGGGAGCCGGTCGGCTTGCTGCTGCAGCGCGAGGAGCAGGAGGAGACTCCCAAGCCCGAGGAGCTCTACCACGTCGGGACCCTGGCCGAGATCGTCCGCTACTGGACGGCTCCCGACGGCCGGCATCACGCCATCTGCCAGGGCCAGCAGCGCTTCCGCGTGCTCGAGTTCTTGCACACCGAGCCCTTGCTCGTGGCGCGCGTGCAGATCGTGCGCGAGCAGGAGTCGCTCACGCGCGAGATCGAAGCGCGCTTCGTGGCCTTGCGCCAGCAGGCGCACGAGGTGCTGCAGCTCGCACCCGGCGCGCCGGAGGACCTCGCCCAGGCGGTGCAGAGCGTCACCTCGCCGGCGCTCCTGGCGGACATGGTCGCCACGTTCATGGACGTGCCGGCGATCGAGAAGCAGGAGCTCCTGGAGACCTTCGACCTGGAGCGCCGGCTGGACCAGGTAGCGCGCAAGCTCGCCGATCTGCGCGAAGTCCTGGAGCTCTCGCACAAGATCCGGCTCGAGACGAAATCGACCCTCGACAAGGCCCAGAGGGAGTACTTCCTGCGCGAGCAGCTGCGTGCCATCCAGAAGGAGCTCGGCGAAGGCGACGTGAAGGACGAGGAGCTGGCCGAGGTCTCGCGCCGGCTCGACGCGCTTGCGCTTCCCGCCGCGGTCGACAAGGAGGCGCGCCGGGAGCTGCGCCGCCTCTCGCGCATGAACGAGCAGTCGGCCGAGTACTCGGTGCTGCGGACCTGGCTGGACGTCGTACTCGAGCTCCCCTGGAACCGTGCGACGGTCGATCGAATCGAGCTCGCGCGCGCCGCTCGCATCCTCGACGAGGACCACCATGGCCTCGGCAAGGTGAAGCAGCGGATCCTCGAGTTCCTCGCGGTCCGCAAGCTCAATCCGACCGGACGTGGCCCCACCCTGTGCCTGGTCGGTCCGCCGGGGGTGGGCAAGACCTCGCTAGGCCAGAGCATCGCGCGCGCCATGGGACGCGCTTTCGTGCGCGTGAGCCTGGGCGGCGTGCACGACGAGGGGGAGATCCGCGGACACCGGCGCACGTACGTCGGCGCGATGCCGGGGAACATCCTCGTGGGGCTGCGCAAGGCCGACTCGAAGAACCCGGTGTTCGTGCTCGACGAGATCGACAAGCTCGGTCAGGGGCTGCACGGGGACCCCTCTTCGGCCCTCCTGGAAGTCCTGGATCCCGCGCAGAACCACGCCTTTCGCGACAACTACGTCGGCCTGCACTTCGATCTCTCGGACGTGCTCTTCATCGCCACCGCGAATGCTCTGGACGGCCTTCCGCCTGCGTTGCGCGATCGCCTCGAGGTGATCGCGATCCCCGGATACACCGAGGAGGAGAAGGTCGTGATCGGCCGAAGGTTCCTGGTGCGGCGCGCGCTCGCCTCGGCCGGCTTGCGCCAGACTCAGTGTCGATTCGAGGTCGGCGCATTGCGCGAGATCGTGCGTCACTACACGCGCGAGGCCGGGGTTCGCGGCCTGGAGCGCGAGATCTCGGCGATCTCGCGCCACGTCGCAGCGGGGGTGGCGCGGGGCAAGCGCAAGCGCTGGCGCATCCGCGCAGAAGAAGTGCGGGAGATCCTGGGGATCCCGCGCTTCGAAGGCGAAGTGGCCGCACGCACGTCCCTCCACGGCACCGCCATCGGGCTCGCCTGGACGCCGGTGGGGGGCGAGATCCTGTTCGTGGAGGCGACGCGCATGGCGGGCCGCGGCCGGGTGCTCCTGACGGGGCAGCTCGGCGACATCATGAAGGAGAGCGCGCGCACGGCACTCTCGATCGTGCGCTCGCGGGCGAAGAGCTGGGGCCTCGAGGAGATGCGGTTCGAGAAGACGGACATCCATCTGCACATTCCCGCCGGCGCGGTCCCCAAGGACGGTCCGAGCGCGGGTGTGGCGATGCTGGCGGCACTCGTTTCGCTCTTGACCGGCCGGCGCGCGCGGGCCGGCACGGCCATGACGGGAGAGATCAGCTTGCGCGGGCTCGTGCTCCCGGTCGGCGGCGTCAAGGAGAAGATCCTGGCGGCGCTGGCGGCGGGCATCTCGACCGTGCTGCTACCGGAGCGCAACCGCGCCGATCTGGAGGATGTGCCGGCTTCGGCAAAGAAACACCTGCGCGTCATTTCCGTCCGCACCGTCGAAGAGCTCGTCCAGCACGCGCTCGAGCGCAAGCCGCCGCGCCTGATCCAGGGATGATCGCGGCGCTTCTCGCGGCGATCGGCGCGGTGCATCCGGAATCGTCCTCGATCTCGGTCCTGACCGTCGATGGTGCGACGGTGCGCCTGGAGCAGCGCGTGCAGGTCGAATCGCTCCTCGAGGTCATCGACAGCCTGGACGCCGACGGGGATCGATTCGTGTCGCAGAGCGAGCTCGATCGCCGGCAAGAGCAGATCTTCGCCTACGTGGAAGCCCACTATCGGCTGCGCACGAACACGGGCGGTGCCCTCGAAGGGGGCGAGCTCCTCGCACCGCGCGCGATCTCGCTCGTGCTCGCCGCCCCGGAGCCCGGCGCGCTCGCGCTCCCCGTCCACACCGACGCCGTCTTCGAGTACCAAGCCCGAGAGCCCCTCGAAGAGCTGGTGGTGGAGTCCTCGCTCTTCCTCGAGACGAGCCCCGCTCACCGGGACTTCGCCTCCGTCGTCTGGGAGGGCGAGCGCGCGGGCACGGTCGTGCTCGACGCGAGCACGCCGCAGTGGCGCTTCCGTCCGCGCGATCAGGGCGTGTGGGCGGATTTTTTCCGCGTGGGGGTGACGCACATCCTCGAGACCTGGGACCACCTGGCCTTCCTGGCGGCGCTCCTGCTCGCCACGCGGAGCGCCCGCTCGCTCCTCGGAGTGGTCGCAGCCTTCGCGGTGGCGTACTCGGCGGCCCTGGCGCTGGCCGTCGCGGGCTGGATCGACCTCTCGTCGAATCCGCGTTTCGTCGGCGCGGCGATGGCCCTCTCGATCGCCTACGTGGCGGCGGACCACCTGCTCTCCCCGGCTCGCACCCGTGCTCCGTGGGTCGAAGCCCTCGTGTTCGGCCTCGTGCACGGGCTGGGTTTGGCGGCCTTCCTCGAGTCCTTGCTGGTGATGGAGCGCTCGCGCACCAGTGCGCTCCTCGCGTTCAACCTCGGAGTCGAGGCCGGTCAGCTCGCGGCGCTGGGAGGCGCTCTTCTCGTGCTGCTAGTCCTGCGCCGGCTTACCGGTGCAAGCCAGGAAGCAAACAGCCACGCGCCTCGATGGCTGCGCGTGGCTGGCTCATGCGTCCTGGCGGTGCTCGGGCTCGTCGTCTTCGTGCGGCGAGCTTTCGGCTGACCGCTACAGCTTCACGATCATCTTGCGGGCCCTGTCCCCGGCCCGCGTACCGGTGTACTTCTTCGACAAGGCCTCGAGCTTGTCCTTGCACTTGTCGAGACCGCGCTTGGAACCGGCCTGCAGGATCGAATGCAGATCTTCGGCCGCGGCCACTTCATTCGAGAGCGCGGGGTCCTCAGCAAGCTTCTTCTGGCGGTCCGCGACGGCGGTCGCCTGAGGAAGCCCGTCGAACTCGCGCGCGAGGACGACCAGCGCGTCGCGAGCGGGAAGGACGTCGCGTCGCTCCAGGAAGCCGTCGATCTGACCCATGACATCGGCGACATGGCTCTCGATCTTCGCGCGAACTTCGCGCGCAGCGTTCTTCTCGGGTTCGCTCAGGCGAGCGTCGGCCTCGATCGTGGCGGCTTCCGACAGAGCCTTGGCCAGGGATCCGTCCGCGGCGAGCTCCACCAGCTTGCCTGCTTTCCCGGGAGCTTCCATGTCGAGGTTGAGCTGCAAGGCCGCGGCACCGGTTGCCTTGCGGGCACCCTTCAGCGCTTCCTTGATCTTGGCCTCGGTCAGCTCCATCGGATGGCCGTGCCACATGATGTTGCCCTTGGGATCGACCAGGAAGGAGTGCGGGATACCGTTCACGCCCGCCCACTTGAGATACGTCGGTCCGGACTTGCAGTCGGCCGCAACCCGCAGATGGATGTCGTTGTCCATCACGAAAGGCTCGACCGTAGCGGCCGGCTCTTCGGAGAGGCCGAGCACGACCAGGCCATCGTCAGCGAACTCTTCCTGTATCTGTCCGAGGTGCGGCATCGCCTCCCGGCACGGGGGACACCAGGTAGCCCAGATCTCCACCAGGACGGCGCGACCACGCAAGCCCTCGATCGAGATCGGCTGGCCGATGTGGTTGAACCAGGCCTTGGATTCGATGGGGAAGGCCGCGACGGCGTCTTCTCCCGTTGCGAGCGCAGGGGCAATGGCGGAGGGCACGGAAAGAGTCAGCGAAGCGAGCAAGACGTTCCAGGACCAGTACATGGTGGCCTCTCCTTGAATGAGCACGAGAATTGCGTCCGTCGACGGCACGCCAGGACAGCGGCTGTCCCGACTATCGTGCCATCGTCGCACAAGTTCGCAGCGGCCGCACTCGTGCGCCTCGTACAGTCCGTGTGGGGCACGGGCCGGCCCGTCAGCGGGACGTCATTCGTTCCACCAGATGCAAGCCGGACGCCCCTGCCCGGCGCTCTGCACGAGATCGAGGTCCCCGTCACGGTCGAGGTCCGCGGCGGCCAGCGCCAGGGTCGGCGGGGCCCCGAAGCTCGCCGCCCGCTCGAGGTTTCCCGTGACAGTCCTGCTCCAGATCTCGCACGGGCGGTCGTGGAAGCCCAGCGCCACGTCCAGGCGACCATCGCCGTCCAGATCGGCCAGGGCACCCGCACCGGCTGCGCCCTCGGCGAAAGCAATCGGGGTAGCGAACGGACCATCCGCTTGCTGGAGCCAGATCCGAGCGCCAGGGGAACCCTCGTCGGCGCGAGCATCCGTGGTCAAGAGGTCGAGATCGCCGTCGCGATCGAAGTCGCCCGCGTCCAGGCCGAGCGTGAGTCCGGCGTCGAGCTCCGCCAGCGCTTCGAAGGCGCCTCCGCCTGCGCTGCGCCAGATCGCGGTGGGTCCACCGACGCGCGAGCCGATGGCGAGGTCGACCGCTCCATCGCGATCGAAATCCGCCGCGATGAGCCGCGATGCCGATCCGTAGCGCACGGCGCTCGCTTCGCTCGCTCGGGCCGCCTCGAAGGCCACGGAATCGCGCGCGAGCCAGATCCGGGCGCCCGAATCGAGGTCGGAGCCCAGCGCGAGATCGGGGCGACCGTCGCCGTCGAAATCTCCGGCCCGCACGGCGGTAGCGAGCTCGCCAGGAATCTGCGGACCGGACCGGTACGAGAGTCCCGCACCTTGCGCATACCACACCCGGGCACCCGCGAGCCCTCCCGCGACGAGATCCATCCAGCCGTCATCGTCGAGATCAGCGATCTCGAGGGACGTCACGCCGGTGAGCGCGCTGACGCCGTCCGTCATGGCCTGCGGCGGAGCGAAGCGTACGCCGTGCTCGGAGAGCATGACGTGCAGGCCGTCCGGGCCTCCCGAGACGATGTCGGTCCATCCATCACGATCGAGATCGGCGAGCACGATCTCACGTCCGGGCACTGCGTCGGACGCGAGCACCTCGGGCCGGAAGGAGAGCCGCGAGCGCGTTCCGCCCAGAGATCCGCCGGCGATCAGGATCCCATCCTGCGTCCCGAGGCAGAGATCGAGGTCTCCATCGCCGTCGAGATCGGCGAACTCCGCGGCGCGAACTCCCGCGGCGGGGAGCGTCGCGCCGACGGCATCGAAGCGTCCGTCCCCGCGGCCGCGCAACCAGCTCGTGTCGTGCGCTCGCACCTGCACCAGATCCTCGATTCCATCGCCATCGACGTCGCCCATCGCGGGCGGCCAGGCGATCGTCGCGTCCAGCGTCGGACCGGGAAGCAGACGGCCGTGGCCGTCGTTCAAGCACACCCGGCTGGAGCCTGCGTCGCCGATCACCGCGTCGAGATCGCCATCGCGGTCGAGGTCCGTGAGCCGTGCTCCGAGAGCCTGGTTCCCGCCGAGCTTCTGTCCGGCGCGAAAGTTCCCCGCGCCCTGATTCAGCCACACGACGTGCGAGCCCTTGGAGCTCGAGCCATCGGCCACATCCAGTAGGTCCAGGTCGCCATCGCCGTCGAGGTCTCCCAGCGCCAGCGCCCCCGTGTTGGTCGCCCCGAAGGCGGGCCCGGCTTCGAAGCGACACTCGCCACGCCCGAGCCACACGCGTTCGGCGCCGTCGGCTCCCAGGACGATGTCGGTCCAGCCGTCTCCGTCGACGTCGCCCACGGCCATGGCTCGCGCGCGCACTCCGGCCATCTGGGCCGCACGCTCGAGAAGCCCGCGTCCGTCGTTGCGCCACACGATGCTCGCCGCTCCCGTGCTCGCCGCGATGAGATCGAGATCGGCGTCGCGGTCCAGGTCGGCGAGCGCCAGCGCCGTCACTCCGCGCGCAGCGAGGAGCAGCGTGCCATCGTCGAAAACCCCATCCCCTTGCCCGAGGAAGATGCGAATCGGCTGATCGACGTGCGCGCTCACGATGTCCTGGTCACCGTCACGGTCGATGTCGCCGATGGCGATCGCGAGCACCGGATCGCGGCCCAGGCGCGCTTCCCACGGGACGAGATCGGCGAGCACGTCGACCACGGAACCACCCGAAGGCTCGGCGTCCGATGGTGCGCTGCTGTCTGGCCCCGCGCCTCCTTCCAGGAAGAGGCCCAGTCCCGAGGGAGCGCCCGCGTGCGTCACTTCCGGCGCGTAGACCTGCTGAGGCCGCAGCGAGGCGCCCTCTCCCAGCACGACCGTGATTTCATTGGCTCGTGGACCTCCACTCCAGGTAGCTCCCTCGCCGAGGCGATCCGCGTCGACCGGAAGCCGGACCGCATCCGGCCCGGCGTCGCGACAGAGCACCTCCATGGTGAAGGACAGCACGAGCTCGTCGCCGGCTCCCAGCGTCCCATCGCGCACCCGGTCGAGGAATCGAGCGGGGCCGGCGAGCCGGGGCGTTTCACCGGTCGTGGTGAGCGCGGGCTGCTGCGCGGCGTGCTCCGCTCTGGTGGAGGACGGCACGTGCACTCGGTCCTGTGCGCAGCCGCTGGGGAGGGCGACGAACAGGAGGAAGAGAATCGACGCGCGGGGGAAGCAGACGAGCATTCGGATCCAGGCGCCAGGGCGAGATCTGGCGAGGAAGGAGCAGGCCATCCTGCCGTCCTCCCGCTTCTGCGGCGACCAGGAGAATCGATCCCGGTGCTCCTGCCAAGGCTGCATCTGGAGCAGCCGTTCCCTCCCGGACCGCCGCGGCGGGCCCAAGGATCGGCCGAGCGCGTACCCCGAGCCGGTCCGTCCCGGTCTTGATCCAGGCTTGACGATCGGTTCACGCGCTCCCTAACCACCCCACCTAGGCTCCCCTGGAACCTGTTGAGAAGCACCCGCCGCCCGGGCGGGCACGACCGATTCCATTCACCCATCGGAGAAGAGAACCGGATGAAACACATCTACCGGACCAGCCTCGCACTGGCCGTCGTCGCCGCTTGCGGCTTCAGCCCGAGCGCCGAGGCCCAGGAAAAAGTCGTCGTCGTCGACGGCTCGAGCACGGTCTTTCCCGTCACCGAGGCGGTGGCGGAAGAATTCCAGATCGCGAACAAGGGCGCCGTGAAGGTCACCGTCGGCATCTCCGGAACGGGCGGCGGCTTCAAGAAGTTCTGCCGGGGTGAGACGGACATCTCCGACGCGTCCCGGCCGATCTCGGTGGAGGAGATGAAGGCCGCCAAGGACGCCGGGATCGAGTACATCGAGCTCCCGATCTGCTTCGACGCGTTGACGGTCATCGTGAGCTCGCAGAACACCTGGTGCGACACGATCACGGTCGAGGAGCTGAGGAAGATCTGGGCTCCCGAGGCCGAGGGCAAGATCACGACCTGGGACCAGATCCGTCCCGAATGGCCCAAGGAGAAGTTCGCGCTCTTCGGCCCCGGCACCGACTCGGGGACCTTCGACTACTTCACCGAAGCGATCGTCGGGAAGGCCAAGGCGAGCCGGCCTGACTTCACCGCGAGCGAGGACGACAACGTCATCGTGCGCGGCATCGAAGGAAGCAAGTCCTCGCTGGGCTACATCGGGTTCTCCTACTACGCGGGCCAGAAGGGGAAGCTCAAGGCGCTCAAGATCGACTGGGAAAAGGACCAGATCGGCGCCGTCGAACCGAGCAACGAGAGCGTCCTCGCCGGTACGTACAACCCGCTCTCACGGCCGCTCTTCATCTACGTCAGCAAGAAGTCCGCCGAGACGAAGCCCTTCGTCAAGGACTTCGTGAAGTTCTACCTCCAGCAGGTGAAGACGCTCTCGGCCGAGGTGAAGTACTTGCCGCTCCCGGACAAGGCCTACGCGATGGCCAAGGACCGCTTCGGCAAGCTGCAGACCGGTACGGGCTTCGGCGGCCACCCGGCGGTCGGCGTGAAGGTCGAGGATGTCATGAGCCGGCCGCTCCTGAACGAGGTCCAGGCCTCCGAGGCGGGAGCGAAGAAGGAGGGCAAGTAGCCCGCGTGGCTCGAGCCACACGCATGCGATGCACCTCGGCAGCCGCCTCGGGCGGCTGCTCCGTCATCCGAGGATCGAGCGCGTGAACGCACCGCACGCCGGCGCTGCGGCCCTGGGCATGCCCGTCGAGCCGTACGGAAACCGGGGCTTCGACGAAGCGCGGATGCGCCCGATGCTCGCATCGCGCGTGAGGCGCGAGCGAGTCGCCTCCGCCCTGCTGCTCTCCGCGGCGGCCTTCTCCGTCGCGATCACCATGGGGATCGTGTTCACCCTGGTGAAGGAGTCGGTGCCGTTCTTCGAGGTCGTTTCCGTCCGCGAGTTCCTGACTGCCACCCGCTGGACGCCGATGTTCTCGGAGCCGCACTTCGGGATCCTGCCGCTCCTGACAGGCACGCTCGTCACGACGCTGATCGCCCTGCTGGTCTCGATGCCGGTCGGGACGCTGGTCGCGATCTGGGTCGGCGAATTTGCCCCCGCGCGTCTGCGCGAAGTCCTGAAGCCGGTGCTCGAGCTCCTCGGCGCGGTTCCGACGGTGGTCTACGGATACTTCGCCGTCGGGCTCGTGACGCCGCTGCTTCAGAAGTTCATCCCTTCCCTCGGTACCTTCAACATGCTCGGGCCGGGGCTCGTGATGGGCTTCATGATCATTCCCTACGTCTCCTCGCTCAGCGAGGACGCCATGCGGGCCGTGCCGATGAGCCTGCGCGAAGCCTCCTACGCCATGGGAGCAGGACGGCTGGGGACGGCGTTGAAGATCGTCTACCCGGCGGCGCTCTCGGGAATCGGAGCGGCCTACACGCTGGCCGTCGCGCGCGCGGTGGGGGAGACGATGATCGTGGCGCTCGCGGCCGGCCAGCAGGCGAACTTCACACTGAATCCCCTCGAACCGGCTGCCACGATCACGGCCTTCATCGTCCAGGTCAGCGGCGGCGACCTGCCCCACGGGACGATCGGCTACCAATCGATCTTCGCCGCCGGCGCGACCCTGTTCCTCTCGACGCTCGTGTTCAACGTGTTTGGACACTGGTTGCGGATGCGCTACCGCCAGGAGTATTGAGATGAACGTCTCTCAACTCGTGAGCCGTCGTGAGCGAGCCGATCGAGCCTTCGCCCTGCTCGGCGGCCTGATGGTGGCGGCCGTCCTGCTGATCCTCGGGATCCTGATCGGGGACTTGTTCCTGGATGGCCTGGAACGGCTGGACTGGCAGTTCCTCACCAGCTTCCCTTCGCGCTTCCCCGAGAAGGCGGGGATCCTCTCGGCCTGCGTCGGCTCGCTCCTGATCATCCTCGTCACCGCCAGCGTGGCCGTTCCCCTGGGCATCGCCGCGGGCGTGTACCTCGAGGAGTACGGCCGCAAGAACTGGTTCAGCACGCTCGTCGAGGTGAACATCACCAACCTCGCGGGTGTTCCCTCGATCGTCTACGGTCTGATGGCCCTGGGACTGTTCGTCTACTTCCTGGGGCTCGGCCGCAGCGTGCTCACTGGCGGCCTGACGCTCGGCTTCCTCGTGCTCCCTATCGTGATCGTCGCGACCCGCGAGTCCCTGCGTAGCATCCCTCGGCACATCCGCGAGGCGGCCTTCGCGCTGGGGGCGACCCATTCGCAAGTCATCTGGCACCATCTCCTGCCCTACTCGCTGGGAGGGATCTCGACGGGCGTCATCATCGCCATCTCGCGCGCGATCGGGGAGACGGCTCCCCTGATCACGATCGGGGCGCTCGGCTACATCGCTTTCCTGCCCCCCGCGCCCATCCAGCTCGAGCCCGAGTTCGCCTTCCAGCCCTTCGACTGGCTCCTGTCCCCCTTCGTCGTGCTGCCCATCCAGGTGTTCAACTGGGTCTCGCGTCCCGATCCCGAGTTCCTGAAGAATGCCGCGGCTGCGGGCATGGTACTCATGTTCGTGACGCTCACGGTCAACGGGCTCGCGATCACCCTGCGCGCACGGATGAGAAAGAGGATCCAATGGTGATCGGTGGTGCATCCACTCCCGCGAGGGACGAGAATCTCCGGCGGGTCGCACCTCCTGCGGCCTTCCGCGGTGGCTTTTCACAACGCCCGGAACGCAAGGACCGAACGGCCGGCGCGGCGGCGGCGCCACGACGCGAGGGAGGCAATCCGATCGTGACCGAGCGAGGCGAGGGACGGCTGCTCAAGGCGGAGATACGGAACCTCAGTTTCTGGTACGGCAAGAACCAGGCGCTGAAGGACGTGAACATCGGCTTCGAGGACAAGGCCGTCACGGCGCTGATCGGTCCTTCGGGTTGCGGCAAGACGACGCTCCTGCGCTGCTTCAACCGCATGCACGATCTCTATCCGGCCAATCGCTACTCCGGCGAGATCATCCTGCACCCGAGCGGGGTCAACGTCGTGGGTCCCGAGGTCAGCGCGCTCGAGATGCGGATGCGCTTCGGCATGGTGTTCCAGAAGCCCAATCCCTTCCCCAAGTCGATCTTCGCCAACGTCGAGTACGGCTTGCGGCTAAGAGGGATCCGCTCGAAGACGGAGATCGAGAACCGGGTCGAGGAAGCGCTGGTCGCCGCGGCGCTGTGGGAAGAAGTGAAGGACCGCCTGAAGAAGCCGGCCTACGGCCTCTCGGGTGGCCAGCAGCAGCGTCTGTGCATCGCGCGCGCGCTGGCCGTGGAGCCGGAGATCCTGCTCTTCGACGAACCCACCTCCGCGCTCGATCCCCTCGCGACCGGAAAGATCGAGGACCTCGTGTACGAGCTGCGCAGTCGCGTCACGATCCTCATCGTGACGCACAACATGCAGCAGGCTGCGCGCGTGAGTGAGACGACGGCCTTCATGTACCTGGGAGAGCTGATCGAGGTGGGACCGACGGCCAACATCTTCCAGAATCCGCGCCACCGGCTGACCGAGCAGTACGTCTCCGGCAGCTTCGGTTGATTCAACGCTCGCCGGCGAGGTCCGCGGCAGCGGGCAGGGTCCACACTGCTCCCGCGCCCCGACGGGCTTCGACGAGGGAAGCCTCGATCCGGCGCGTCGGATCGGTCGTGGAGCGGGCGACGAAAGCGCGGATCCCTGCGCCCAGCGCGTGCACCGGATCCGACTCACCGACCAGGAGCTCGACCTCGAGCGCGCGCCGGCCGGCGACGACGAGCGTCGCGTCGACTTTCCACGACATTCCGTGCGGACCCGAGAATCCATTGCTTGCCTGGTCGGGCGGGTCCACCGGCGCCGGTTCCGCGCTGGCAGGCAGTTGCGGTTCGAGCTCGAAGCTCACCAGCGGCCCCTTGTGGAGCAGCAGCACGAGGAGCGGGGGCACCTCGATGGACCGAGCGAGGAGATCGGCGAGGACGGCGTTCTCCCGCATTGCTCGAGCTAGCCCGTCCAGGGCGGCGCGTGCGCGCGTCCACATCAGCACGAGCTCCGCACCACGCACCGTCGAAGGGGCACGAGCTCGCTCGGCGGCGCAGACCTCCGCCAAACCCGTGCGCAGGAAGGCTTCGGGAACCTCGGAACGCGCGGTACGGGTCGAGCTCGATCCCTCCCTGCGGATCAGCACGTCGACCGGCAGCAGCGCAGATTCCAGCCAGGGTGGATCGCCCGTCGCGACCGCGTTCGGAGGAGCCCGCAGGGGAACCGCGAGCAACGTCTCGCCCGGGAGTGGGTCGAGGAGCACCAGGCGCAGCTCCCAGCGCTCCTCGCCCTGAGCTCCGAACACGCTCAGCCGGTAACGGAGCTCGTCCCCACCGCGCCACATGGGCTGGGAAGCCTCGGAGGGCTCGCGAGCGGGTGCCCCGACCGGGCAATGGTCGGGCCCGCGACCCGCAGCGCAGGCGCAGAGGAGCACCGCGACGCCGCTGGCCCGCCCGAGGATCCGCCGTTCCGAATGCACCCGTCTATCGGTTATGCCAGATGCGGATCGACTGATCCACGATGTTGGTGCTCACCAGGTCGATGTCCCCGTCGCGGTCGAAATCGGCGGGCAGGACCGCGCGGATCGAGCGATGCGACAGGCGGATCCACGGCCCGTTTCCGAAGCGGCCGGTTCCGTCGTTCAGCCAGGCGCCCAGGCCCTGTTCCATGGAGTTGCCGATCAAGAGCTCGAGCGCGCCGTCGCCATTGAGGTCGATCAGCTTGACCACGTAGGTGCTGCTGACCGAGAGGTCGCCGAACTCCAAGAACTGCGCGGCGCCGTCGTTCAGGAAAACGTGCTCTCCGATGTTCGTGCCGGTCACGAGGTCGAGGTCGCCGTCCCGATCGATGTCGCCGGTCGTGGCCGAGCGGCAATCCAGGGTGCCCAGGACCTGGGGCTGGATGCTGAACGCACCGCTGCCATCGTTCCGGAACCAGCGCTCGTCCAGGTGGGGGCCGTAGCCACAGAAGAGGTCGAGATCGCCGTCGCGATCGAAGTCGGCGAGACGCACGTCACCCGTGTGCGCGAGAATCGGCTCCCCATCCTCCGTCAGCTCCTCGGGCGGACCGAATCCGAGCCAGGTATCCGATTGGCCGGCGCTCGCTCCCTCCGAGTGGCCGAGGTTGCGCCGGACTGCATCGACCTGCTGGTTCATGGTGCCCTGCACGAGATCGAGATCGCCGTCGTGATCGATGTCGCCGAGCTCGACGGCCTTCACGAGCAGGCCAGGTTGCTGGACCTGATCGAAAGCCTCGAAGTGCCCGGCTCCATCGTTGCGCCACACGAAGGCTGCCGACTTCTGAAGGCCCACCACGACGTCGAGATCCCCGTCGAGGTCGACGTCGCCGAGCGACACATCGTTCACGCGCTGATCCGGAACGTCGAAGATTGGCTCGGCCGCCGTGAAGATGCCGTTGCCCTGGCCGCGCAAGAGCTCCAGGCGATTGTTCTCGCCCGCGAGGAGGTCGAGGTCGCCATCGCGATCCACGTCTCCGGACGCGAAGGAGAACGTCACCCCCGCCGAGAGCAGCGCGCCGCGCGCCTTAAACGCCACGCTGCCCCATGTTCCCGCGAGCGAGCCGAACGACGGTGAGATCGTCCCGGTGGAGGCCGCGAGCACGAGGTCCACGTCGCCGTCGAGATCGAGGTCGCCGCTCGCAAACGCGAGGCTCGCCGTGCCCGTGAGTGCCTGGTCGGAATCGACGAAGCTCGCGGGATCGGTCTGGAACAGGACCCGCAAGCCATCCGTCGCGCCGACCAGTAGGTCGAGGCGGCCATCCGAATCGATGTCGACCGCCGCGACCGCGGCAGTGGGCTCGTCTTCGAGCACGAGCTCCGCCGTGGCGAAGCCTCCCGCGCCATCGCCGTGCCACAACCGACACCCGACCTGCTCGGCAGTGAGCATGTCGAGCTTCCCGTTGCCATCGATATCGGCGAGCGCGAACCCTCGAACCTCCGAGCCGGCGAGAGCGGTGAGCTCCGTGTAGGTTCCCGCCGTCCGGTGGAAGATCACCACTCCCTCGGCCGTACCGGCGAACACCTCGTCCAGGGCGTCCCCGTCCGCGTCCGCCGTCGCGAGCGCGCTCGTCTCGAGAGTCTCGGCGAAGAACTCCGGATCGGCAAAGGAGCCTCTCCCATCTCCCGCGAATGTGGCCAGCCCCGGAGCCGCTCCCGCCACGACATCGAGGTCTCCATCGAGATCGATGTCGGACAGCACGACCGAGCGCACCTCTCCCTGCCATTGCGGTGCGACGCCGGGTAGGAAATGTCCGGTGCCGTCGCCGATCCCCACTCGGAGACCGTCCGGGCCGCCGAGCACGAGATCGAGCATGCCGTCGCGGTCCACGTCACCCTGAGCCAGGGCGGGCGAGGTCGACGTGGCGAAAGGCGCTTCTGGCTCGAGGCCGCCCTCGCCGTCGCCGAGCAAGAGCTGTGCACCGCCGCCCGCTAGCGTCACGACGACGTCGGGTGCGCCATCGCGATCGAAATCGGCGATCGCCGTGGCCAGCACGGGATCGATCGGCAGCGCCATCCGTTCGACGAAGGCCGGAACGATGTCGAGGGTCGCACCGGGCGTCGCGTCGGCGCCCGTCACGGCGTTCTCGATCGCGTCCGCCGCGAGGTCGTCGGTCAATCGGATCCCCGAGGGGGTATTGAGCTCGGAGGAGGCGGCGGAGAAGCGCTGTCGCGTCTTGAGCTGTGCGCCGTCGCCCAGGCGCACGCTCACTTCATTCGCGCGCGGTCCGGCGATCAAGGTCGCGCCCGTGCCGAACGAAACGTCCGTCCCCTCCAGCACGAAGCTCGTGACGCTCGAATCGTTCACCCTCACGGGCAGATCGAAAGGCACCACGACGAGATCGCCGGCTCCGGGCACTCCATCGAGGTTCTCGTCGTAGTACCGCGCGACGTCGTCGGAGCCGAGCGTCGGCGGATCGGTCGCCGGAGGGCCGCCGTTGGAACTTCCACCATCACCGATTCGGAAGCATGCGCCGGCGAGAACGAGGGAAGCAAGCGCGAGAGCGAGTTTGGAATTCTGCATGGCAGGCAGACCGAGAATGTAGAGAGCGCAGAACGCGACCGGAACGGGAAGGCCGGATCACCGTGGATTGTACGTCTTTGCGCCCCTGACCCGTGCTGCCGTGCTCAGTTGCCACTCCACTGGACCTGCTCGGCAAGCTCGCTGTCGTCGGGAAAGAGGCTCAATCCCTCCTTCCAGGCCGCGCGGGCCTTGTCGAGCTCGCCCAGTTCCCGATACAGGTTGCCGAGCAGCAAATACGTCTCTGCGAACTGCGGCTCGGTCGCGAGCTGCGCTTGTTGCGCGCGCAGACGCTCGAATTCCTGGATCGCCGCAGGTTTCTTTCCGAAGACGGGCGGCCAGAAGGACAGCGCCACCGCCTTGGTGAAGCGCGCTTCCCAGTGCTGGGGATCGAGCTCGAGGGCCGCGTCGAAAGCCTCGTCGGCCTTGGTGGCCCACACTCCTGCGAGCTGGCCTGCACCGACCTCCTGGATCTTCTCGAGGTAAGCCACGCCGAGCTCGACGCGCCGATCGGGATCGCGCGGCGACTCGGCGCTGCGCGCTTCCAGGAGCGCGATCAGTGCATCGGTTCGACCGCTCGCGCGAGCTTCCTGCCATACCTCTGCGCGCGCGTTCGAATCCTCGTCCGCGGCAAGCAGGCGCTCCATGAGATCGCCCGCGCTTCCTTCGCGCGCCGATGCGCCAGCGACGGGAGCGCCCGCGCTCTCCGTGGCTCCGGCGAGCGCTGCGCTGCCATCCATATCCTCTCGGCGCGAGCTCGTCTGCGAGAGCGTCCGGATCTCTCCTTGCAAGGCTTCGAGCTCCGCCAGCACGCGGGCCTGTCCTTCCTCGAGCGCTTGCAGACGCTGCTCCTTCTGCTCGCTGCCCGCGTCCGACGCGAGCGGCTGCGGGGATTCGCCGGACCCTGGCCGCGCGACGAGGATCGTGACGGCGGCACCGAGAGCGGTGCTCGCGACGGCCACGGCGAGGAAGATCGACAGGAATCGTTGAGTCGGTTGCATGGGTGGCTCCAGTTCCAATGGACTGGATGCAAGTGACTCCGCGCGCTCCGATCCTTCGCACGAACCGGGATCTCGTGCGCACTCAGCGCAATCTGAGCTCGACCTCGAGGCTCTCGCCCTCGAGGACGTCGATCTCGAGCACGGCGGAGGCACCGTCCTCGTGCTCGGCGTGCAGCGTCCAGCGACCGGGTAGCAGCGCACCGAGGCGCAGCCTGCCGTCCTCCGCGGATCTCTCGTTCGGGTCGTAGGGCTCGGCTCGCTCACCGCCGCGTTCGGCCCAGATGTGGACGTCTGCCAGGGCGTGGTCGCTTGCGTCGACCGCGCGCGCCACGACGGATCCTCCCGGCTCGAGCTCGAGCTCGAGCGGGAGCGGGGCGTTGGCCTGCAAGGAGTACGGACCGAATCGCTGCTGGGCGCAGCGCTCCTCGGTGTCGAGGGCGAGGACCGTGTATTCCCCTTCGGGCAGCCCCTCGACCGAGAAGCGGCCGGAGGCGTCCGTCCCGACCTTGCCTGCGAATTCCGAGTTGCCGCGCCCGTCTCCCCGGCGCATGAACACCAGGTAGCCCCGAGCGAGGGGTGTTCCATCGCGTGCGGCGCGCAGCACGCCGGTGAGCCGCGTCGAGCTCGCGGCGAGCTCGACGATGACCTCCGCCGCGCCGCCAACGTCCACGAAGTCGAGCAGGTGCAGGCCCGAGTTCAAGCCATCGGACAGGTAGATGCCGTAACGGCCGGGCAGGACGTCCTGGAACCGGAAGCGTCCCTCCGCATCGGTACTCGTTGCCGACCACTCGGGCCACGCGTCGCCGGAGGAATCGGCACCCAGGTAGAGCGTGGCGTCGCGAATGGAGGCTCCCGCCGCATCGAGCAGCCGGCCGCTCACCGCCCGCACGGTCGAGCCCGTTCGGAAGTCGAGCTCGCGATCGTCGCCTTCCCGCAGCACCACATGCTCCAGACGCTGCCAGTCAGGAGTGGCATTGGGTTGCTGGCTCTCGTTCATCACGACGTAGAAGCCCGCGGGCAGATGCTCGATCGCGTAGGCTCCGAAGTCGTCCGTTCGCGCGAAGCCGTAGCTGATGCAACCGGAGGAGCTCATGATCTCGACCCGCGCGGCGATGACCTCGGCTCCGGACCAGGCGCTGCCGTCGTCGCGGTAGACCGAGCCGTGCACCCGCGCGCCCGCTCCCAGGGCGAGGTCGGCCACCCGCTCCCGCGCACCATCTCGTAGCAGCGCGGGGCGCGCCCATGCGGCAGCGAAGCCCTGCGCAGTGGCGCGCAGCACGTGATCACCCGACGTGAGATGGGGCAGCACGAACGCTCCGCGCGCGTCGGCGATGGTGGCCGAGAGGGGGAGCTCCTCGGGTACGGGCGGATCGCCTTGCCACGATCCATCGAGGGCCACCACATCGTGCGGCACATCGCGCTCGGCGACGACCAGTGCACCGGGGATGGGTGCTCCGGTGGCCGCGTCGACGACGAAGCCTTCGACGCTGCCTCCAACCTCGAAGCGAACCTCGAGCTCGAGCGCGCCGCCGGGAGCCAGATCGATCTCGCCGCTCTTCCACGGTGCGAATCCGGGCCGCTCGACCTGCACGAGATGCGGGCCAGTGGTCGTGCCCTCGAGGTGAAAGCCCGCGCTCTCGCCGTCGAAATCATGACGCGTCGCGAGCGAGACCTTGGGCAAGGCGACGAGCGGGCGCAGCCAGACCTGGAAGCGCGCCGCGGGGCCGGCATCGGCGGGGAAAACAAGGTGCCCGTCGAGAGTCCAGGGCTTCGGCCCGCTCTCGTCGGGCGGCGTCGATGGCGGATCGAGCGCGCTGCGATCGGGGCTGGAAACGAGCGGATCGGTGCCGTCGTCCGCGTCGAACCAGCGGCCGGCTTGCACGAAGCCTGCCGTCACGCTCGCCCCAGGGGGAGCGCTCGCTGGGTGGAGCTTGGTTCCCGCGCACGAGAGTTCGCCCCCGGCGGCGTGCACGCGGGCGAGCGGGCGGTCGGCCTCGATCCCTGGTCGGTGCCCCGCGATCGCGGCGCGCTCGAGCGGATCGACCATGCTGACGGTGAGCTCGCCGCCGCGCGCGAGGAGCTCGCTTTCGGCGGCGTGGACCCGCCAGCGTTGCGCGGGATCGAGACGTGCCGCGAGCTCGCCGGCGAGGAGCGTGGCCGTGGCATCGGACTGGCCCTCGGTCGGGACCGCTCTCTCGCCATCCTGCTCGATCAGGAGTCCCGATCGGGGAGCGAGATCGAGCGCAGTGTGCTCGCCGCTCGTCAGACTCGCGCCGCGCTGCTCGCCGGTGCGCACTTCGAGCCAGGCAACGAGGATCGGCACTCCGGATTCGAGCTCGATCGCGCTCGCCGCGCGCCACGCGGAGTGTGGTCCGTCGCGGAGCGCGACGCCGGCCTGCGCGAGCAGGTCCTCGAGTGCGGGACCGACCGCCTCGGGGTCCCCGGGCGCGGTCTCGCGCCAGACGCGCACGACGAGCAGGAGCAGCGCAGCCGCGACCGCGAGGGCACCCGCGAGGGGCACCAGGCGAGGACGGTCCCAGCGGCGGGGAGCGGGCCGGCTCGCACGCTCAGCGGCCGCCTGCACGAGCCGTCGCACAAGCGCGGCACGGAAGGTCTCGCTCATGCGCACGGGCCGGTACGCGCGCGTGAGCAAGCGCTCCACGTTGCGTTCGAGGATGGACGCGTCGGCGTGCTTCACGCCATGCCTCCGCTCCGTTTCGCGAGCAGCTCGAACACGCGCGCGAACGCGAGCCGCGCGCGATGCAGGAGCGATTCCGTGGCCTTGAGGCCCTTTCCGTTCGAACGCGCCAGGTCCTCGACGCTCCGTCCGTCGACGTACTTCGCGAGCAAGGCGCTCTTGTACGGTTGCGGCAGCGAAGAGAGCGTCGCGCCGACCAGGGCACGCGTCTCCTCGATCTGGATCACCTCATCGGGGAGCTCCTCGCTCTCGATGCGCGCGAGGATGGCCTCGATCTCGCCCTCGCTCTCTTCCAGTAGATCCGACAGCAACCGCGGGCGATGGCGGCGGCGAATCTCCCGGGCCTTGTTCTTGGCGATCCCGCAGAGCCAGGTGTGCAAGCTCGAGCGCCCATCGAAGTCAGCGATGCGATCGAGCGCGACCAGAAAGCAGTCCTGCACGACGTCCTCGGCCAGCCCCTCGTCTCGGCATACGCGCCAGTACACGAACTCGTACAGGTCGTCGGAGTGTGCTCGGAAGAGCTCTTCCGCCGCGGCGCGGTCGCCACGGAGGAGGCGCTCACGGAGCGCGTGCTCGCCGCTGGGTTGGGGGGAGCCCATGGGGGGTCCGAGAGTGCGTGATCGGACGCACCCGCATCCTTCGCGGAATCCGGGATTCCGTCCAGGCCTTGCTCCCGCCAGGGCGCTGGGGGGCTGGGGCGGGCCTCTTTGAACGTACGGCAGACAGGAAGCCGGGCCCTCGATGCGGCAGACTGTCGGCCCTACGCGCGAGCGGCGTTCGCCCTGGAGGGGCGATCATGCCGCGAGCGCAGCCTCTCCAACCGCCTTTCACGAGGTCACCGACATGCAATCCTCCATCGTGCTCTCCCTCCTCCTGTTCACCGGGGCCGGCGCCTTCGGACTCACCGCGGCAACCAGGAGCGCTCCTGCCGCCGTGGCAGTCGAGGAAGCGCAGGCGGGTACTTACGAGGTCGATGCCGTTCACTCGAGCGTGGTGTTCCGCATCCTGCACATGGGAGTCAGCAATTTTTACGGCCGCTTCGGCGCGATGAAGGGCGAGGTCGTCCTCGCCGACAAGGCCGAGGACTGCAAGGTCTCCATGGAGATCGACGCGAACTCGATCGACACGAACAACAAGCAGCGTGACGACCACGTGCGCGGACCGGAGTTCTTCAACGTGGCCGAGTTCCCCGCGATCACCTTCGAGTCCACCAAGGTGAGCAAGTCGGGGGGCAAGTACTCGCTCACCGGCAATCTCGAGTTCCACGGGGTGACGAAGGAGGTCAAGGTCGACATGCAGCTCGTCGGCGCCAAGGACACGGGCGCTCGGATGGGCTACCGAGCCGGCTTCGAGGGCAAGCTCACGGTCGATCGCACTGCGTTCGGCATCACGGCCTTCGAAGATGCGCTCGGCAAGGACATCGAGATCACGATCGCGATCGAGCTCGCCAAGAAGAAATAGGCCCGTCGCGTGGTTCCGCTCGAGCCGCTCTACGTCTCTTTGCCGTGGGCGATCCTCGTGCTCGCCCTGGGTTGGCGGCCGTGGCGGCCACAGGATCCGGGCGTGAGCGGTCCGATCGCGAGCGCGCTGGCGATCGCGGGCGGCTGGCTCGGGGCATGGGCGGTGGCGCTGGGTATTCCCTCGCTACCGCCCAGCGACGCCAATCAGCGCCTGTACTGCGCCATCGCACTCACCCTGCTGCTCGCGCCTCTCGAAGCGCGGCGCCGCCGAACGATCGTGGCGATCGGGTGGCTCGCGCTCACTTTCGTTCTCGCCCAGCGCGCCTTGCCGCCCTTCGCGCGCAGCCGGCACTGGGAAGGGAGCCAGGTCGTGTGGGTGATCGCCGCGGGTGTCGGAATCCTCGCGCTCGCGCGCGCAGCGACGGGGCGCCTCGTCGCGAGCATCCCGCGGGGGCCGCTCGTTCCGGCGGCCTTCGGCCTGAGCTTGCTCGCGGCCGGCATCACCCAGGCGCTCGGTGGAAGCATCGGCCTCGCGACGGGATCCACCGGCGCGGCCGTGGGTGCATTCGCGATCGCTGGCGTCGCGCTCGTCCGGCCGTCATGGAGCGTGCTACGGGCTGGCGCGAGCTCGCTCGCGATGGTGCACGCAGGTGGAATCGGGCTCGCCCTCTTGAACGCGCCGGGCTTCTCTCGCTACTCGGCGCTCGGGCTCGTGCTCGCGCCTTTCCTCGCTGCGCTCCCCATCGGCGATCCCGAGCGCGTTCGCGGCTGGCTTCCGCGAGCGCTCGCCGTGCTGGCTCTCGTCGCGCTCGCGGTGTGGCCGGGAATTTCGGGGCAATCGGCAAGCGAGTACTGAGCGGGGCGCATGCTGCGAATCTTGCTTCCATGGGTGGTCATGCTCGCGCTCGCCCCGGCGATGCTCGGGCAGACTCCCGCTCGCGAGGACGACACCCTCGTGATCCGGGACTGGCTGGTGCTCGAGCCTGTCGACCTGCGCGGACGCCGCCCGTTTCGGCCCGACGCGGTCTTCGCGCGGCACTTGCTCGCGCCGCGCGAGTCGGTGCCGCCGGTCGCGGGCGAAATCGTGCGCGGCGAGATCGAGGGGAAGGAGTCCGCGTGGACGGCGCGCGCGGCCTCCGAGGACGGCACGCTCGACGTGCAGGGCAGCGCGTGGGCCCACGGCGCGATCGAGGTCGCGGAGAGTCAGGTCCGCTTGCTCGAGGCGCGCGGCGCGACCACGGTCTTCGTCGATGGCGTCGCCTACGCCGGTGACGTGTACGGGTACGGAACGCCAGGTGTGCCAGTGCTGCTGCGCGCGGGTCGGAACGAGGTGTATGCGACTGGCTTGCGCAGCCTCTCCCTGCGCCTGCGCCGGCCCGATCGCGCGATCGACATCGCTGCAGGGGATCTCACCCTGCCCGATCTCGTGCGTGGCGAGCTGCCTTCCGGCGGGCTCGGCGTCGTTCTCGTGTGCGCGCAGGACTCGCCCTCGGGAGCGTTGCGCCTCGAAGCTTCCGGCCCCGGCCTCACGATCGCGCCGCTCGATCTCGTCGAGGGCCTGGCCCCGCTCGCGATCCGCAAGGTCGCGCTGACTCTCTCCGGCGGGCGGGTGGAGAGCGCGGAAGACGGGGTGGAGATCGAGCTCGTGCTGCGGCGTGCGAGCGGCGAGGAGCTCGCGCGCTCGCGTGCGCGGCTCGAGGTACGCGCCGGCGGAACGCTCCGGCGCTCGACGTACGTGAGCGAGGTGGACGGGGCGGCGCTCCCTTATGCGCTGGTCCCGCCCAGCGGCGAGCCGCGCACCGGTACTCCGGGGCTCGTCCTCAGCCTGCACGGTGCTGGCGTCTCCGCGCTCGGACAGGCGAGCTCCTACGCTCCCAAGATCGATTTCTGGATCGTTGCTCCCGAGAACCGCCGGCCCTACGGCTTCGACTGGCAGGACTGGGGACGACGCGACGCCTACGACGTGATGGGGCTCGCGCTCGCGCGCAGCGGCGCCGACCGCCTGCGGGTGTGCGTGACCGGCCATTCGATGGGCGGCCACGGAAGCTGGCACCTGGTGGCCAACGATCCCGACCGCTTCGCGGCCTGCGCACCCAGTGCCGGCTGGGAGAGCTTCGACTCGTACGGCGGCCGACCGGAGGGTGCGCGCGCCGCGCTGTGGCAGGCGGCTGACGCGGCTTCGCGGACGAAGGAGCTCGTCACCAACCTGAGGACGATGCGGACCTACGTGCTGCACGGCTCGCAGGACGACAACGTTCCGGTCGCCCAGGCCTTGCTCATGACGGAAGCGCTCGCGCATGCGGGAGCGAGCTTCGACCTGCACGTGGAAGGCGGGGCCGGGCACTGGTGGGGGAACCAGTGCATGGACTGGCCAGCGATCTTCACGCTCTTCTCGGGTGCACGCCTGCCCGAGGACGTCGAGAGCATCGACTGGACGAGCGTCGATCCCGGCGTGGATTCGCGCCACTGGTGGGCGCGCGTGGAGCAGCCGCTCGAGTACGGCAAGGCGTTCCGCGTGCGAGCGAGCTCGCAGCCCGAGGAGCGCCGGATCGAGGTCACGACCGAGAACGCCCGCTTCCTCGTCGTGGAGCGCGCTGCCGACGCGCTCGTCCTCGACGGAACGAGCTTCGGCAGCGTGGAAGAGCCGCTCGGCCGTCCACCCTATGCCTTCCTGCGCGGCGGGGATGGCAGCTGGCAGCGCTCGCACGAGCTCGACCCGCCGGACCACGAGAAGTCCGCGGCGCGCTCGGGCCCTTTCAAGCGCGCTTTCGATCAGCGCTTCCTGATCGTGACCGGGACGAAGGGTGACGCAGAGGAGACGAGCGAGCTCCTCGGGCGCGCGCGGCACGACGCGGAGCAATGGTGGTACCGCGCCAATGGTCAGGCCCAGATCCTGAGCGACGTGGAGTACCTCGCCGGCGGCTTCGAGCACCGTGACGTGATCCTGTACGGAAATCGCGACACGAACGCGGCCTGGGAGAGCGTGCTCGACGAGAGCTGCCCGATCTAGGCGCACCGCGGTCGGATCGTGATCGGCCCGACGCTCCACGAGGGCGATTCCCTCGGCGCTGTCTTCGTGCGCCCGAGAAGGGGGGAGCGCGACACCCTCGTCGGTGTCTTCGCGGACAGCGGGCCGCGGGGAACGCGGCTTGGCCTGACGCTTGCGCCCTTCGTCAGCGGCGTCGGTTACCCCGACTGGGCGGTGTTCGACGCGCGCGTGCTCACGCTCGGCGATGGCGGAGTGCTCGACGCGGGCTGGTTCGGGTACGACTGGGGCTTGCCCTGATCCGCGGGCGAACGCGCCTCAAAGCGTGGGAATCTGGCCGCGCAGGAACTGATAGGCGTCCCGTTGCTCGCTGGACAGGGAACGAATCAGGAGATCGTCCGCCTCCAAGGGGTCATGCTGCAGATCGTAGAACTCCTCCGCGGCTGACCCCAGGACGATCAGCTTCCAGCGTTCGTCCCGCACGGCGCGTTGCCATCCCTGCGCAGTCGGGGGCGATCCCGTCCTGTCCCACTTGTCGCATTCCAGTACGACGTGCGGCTCGTCGCTGCATCCGAAGAGATCCCGGGCGAAGCTGAACGAGTCCCGCGTGGCCGCCGTTCCCCCGCGCAGCTCCATGATCGTCGCATGGAGGTCCACGCCTTCCACGAGCCGGGAGGATGCGCCCGGAACGACGCCAGCGCCTGCGACGATGAGCGGACAGCGGAGGCCCGCCTCGTAGAGCGTGTCCTTCCTCCCGCCGAGCATCGCGTCCGTGCCGTTGTCGGCCGTCACGATCACGATGTAGCCACGCGCGAGCGCAATATCGATCAGGCGCCCCGCGATCCTGTCCCACGCTTCGAGCATCGCGAAGACGTACTTGCGCGCGTCCCACGGGGGCCCGAACGAATGGAAGCCCGGCGGAGGCTCGTGCAGGGGAGCGTGGGGCACCTTGAAGGCGGCGACCACGAAGTTGGTGTCGCTCAGGACGTCCACCGTCGCGTCCTGCGCGACATCGAGCGTGGCGTACACGTCCGAGGTGGAGACCTGTCCATCGACGATCTTCTCCCAGTGGAAGTAATTGCCCCCGCCGTACATGGTCCCCGACCAGTGCAGGTAGCCCGCGGCCAGCGGATGGTCGTAGTCGGCGATCCCGGCGAGATGCCACTTGCCGCGATACGTCGAGACTCCCGGGAGGTTCTGCGCGAGCAGATTCCCGTGGCTGGTCGGCAGCGACCAGGTGGGCTGACTGGGGGAAGGGAGGTTGCGCCCGACGAGGTTTCCAGCCCGATACGATCGGAGGCCAGTCTGCATGCGCGCCCGAAAGTTGGAGCAGACCGGGCCGGCCCAGAACGTCGGGTACACGCGCGCGATCTCTTCCAGCCGCCGCATTGCCGGCATGGGGGCCACGGACCAGAGGTCCAAGCCGAGGTCATCGAGCACGATGAGGAGAACGTTGCGCGCTCCGCCCGACAGGGATTCCAGTTTCATGCGGAGCGTGCTCGAACCGCAATTCTAGCAGCTCTGGTTCGGTCTGGTTCGGAGTACCGCCTTCAGGCGGTCTTCTCTTACGAAGCCAGTCCCGCCTGAAGGCGGGACGACGAACCAGACCGCCTGAAGGCGGTACTCCAAACTAGGAGGGTCATCTGTGCTCGTCGGTGTGTGGTTTCTCTCCAGACGTTCATCGCTCATCCGGATACCGCATCTGAAGCGTGCGCAACAGGAACGCGTACCGATCCGCCGTCTCCTCGAGAGTCTGCGTCAGGGATTTCCCAGCCCCGTGCCCGGCGCGAGTCTCGATCCGGATCAAGATCGGCGCATCGCCGCCCTGCGCCGCCTGGAGCGCGGCCGCGTACTTGAAGCTGTGGCCGGGGACGACGCGGTCGTCGTGGTCGCCGGTGGTAATGAAGGTCGCGGGATAGTGCGTGCCCGGCTTCACGTTGTGCAGGGGCGAATACGCGTGCAGCACGGGGAAGAGCTGCGGGTCATCCGAGGTGCCGTAATCGCTGGCCCACGCCCAGCCGGCAGTGAACAGGTGGTAGCGCAGCATGTCCATGACGCCCACGGCGGGCAGCGCGGCTGCGAACAGGTCCGGGCGCTGGTTCGAGCACGCGCCGACCAGGAGACCCCCGTTCGATCCGCCGAGGATCGCGAGCTTCTCCGGCCGCGTATACCCCTCCGCCACCAGGTATTCCCCGGCCGCGATGAAGTCGTCGAAGACGTTCTGCTTGTGCTCGCGCGTGCCGGCCTCGTGCCAGGCCCGTCCGTACTCGCCACCACCGCGCAGGTTGGCGACGGCCCAGACGCCGCCCATCTCGAGCCACATCGCCGTGGCCGGCGAGTAGGACGGGGTGAGCGAGCTGTTGAAGCCACCGTAGCCGTAGAGCAGCGTCGGCTGGCCGCCGCTTCCGAGCGCGATTCCTTTGCGGCTCGTGATCCACATCGGGATCCGCGTGCCGTCCTTGCTGCGGTAGAAGACCTGACGGGTCTGGTAGGGAGCGGGATCGAATGCCGTCACGGGCGCCTTGAACGGCCCGGCCGTGGCGGTGGCGAGGTCGTAACGCCAGATCGTCGGCGTGGTCGTGGCGTCGCTGTACGCGTAGAAGGTCTCGACATCGTCGGGCTCTCCGCGGAAGCCGGACACGGTCCCGGCGCCGGGGAGCTCGATCGTGCCGAGCTCACCCCCCTGGAGATCGAAGGCCCGCACGACGTCGTGCGCATCCTCGATGTAGGTCGCGAACAACCGGTCGCCGACACGCGAAACGCCCCGCAGCACCGCCGGCCGCTCGGGGATCACCTCGACCAGCGGCCCGCCGGGGGCGCGCGCATCCACCTTCACCACGCGACCGTTGGGTGCGTCCTTGGTCGTCTCGAGCCAGAGCAGCCAGCCCTCGTTCGTGATCGGGGCATACTGCGCGTCGGGCTCGTCGAAGAGGCGGATCCATTCGTCGGACTGCGCCGAGAGCTCGCGGATATAGAGGCGGTTCTCCTCGCCCGAGCTCTCGGCGATTCCGAGCAAGAGGAAGCGCCCGTCGTCCGTGACGATCGGCCAGTAGAACCGGCGGGGATGCTCAGGATCGTCGTACGCGAGCACGTCCTCGGCCTGCTCGGTCCCGACGCGGTGATAGTAGATGCTCTGTCCCTTGTTGGAGCTCTCGAGCTTGTCATCGACCTCGGGGAAGCGGCTGTAGAAGAAGCCCGCGCCGTCGTGCGTCCATGCAGGTTGCGTGAACTTGATCCACTCCAGGCGCTCGGGGAGCTCGGTGCCCGACGAGAGATCCAGTACGCGCCAGCTGCGCCAATCCGAGCCGCCATCGGAGAGGCCGTAAGCGAGGTACCGGCCATCCTTCGAGTACGACGTGCCGCCCAGTGACACCGTTCCGTCCGCCGAGAGGCGATTGGGATCGAGCACGACCTCCTGTGCGCCTTGCAAGGAGGGCACGCGGCACAGGATGTTCTGCTCCATCTTGCCGTCGTTGTAGGTGAAGTAGTACGCGCCGCCATGCTCCTCGGGGATCCCGTAGCGCTCGTACGCGAAGAGCTCGGTCAAGCGTGCGTGCAGCGCCGCGCGCTCGGGGACTTCCGCGATCCACGCCTGCGTGCGCGCGTTCTCCGCCTCGATCCACGCGCGCGTCTGTGGTGCGTCAGTGTCCTCCAGCGGACGGTAGGGATCCTCGACCGCCATCCCGTGATAGAAATCGACGACCTCCGCGCGCGGAGGCTCGGGAGCCCGGGAGATGGCGGTCGAGCTCTCGCCGGCGGCACGACACGCGCCAAGGGCCAGGATCGAGATCGCGGGAACGAGCAGGAAGGCGCGCGCGAGAGTGGGTCGTTGCATGGGATTGGATGCGGCAGGATCAGGTGTGGCGCTCGGGGCCGCAGGAACCGTGTGGTCAGAAGTGGACCTGGAACTGGAGCAAGAGGGCATCCTCGGAGGAGCGGGACTCGCCATCGACCACGATGCTCTCCTCGAAGTCGGTGTGGAGGAAGTGGAGCATCAGCTTGGTGTGCGCGGTCGAGTACCAGTTGAGGCCAAGGTCCCACGTCCGGACGGTGGCTGGAAAGGCGCTGGTCGCGATCATGCCGCCAGCAATGAGGTCCTCGTCCAGCCGAAGGTCCGAATAGCGTAGAGCGAGTTGCAGCGCTCCCAGACCGGAGTCCCCTGCCTTTGCGGGGATCCACGGGTGAGCAGGTTTCACGCCCCGAAAGCTCTTCGTCTCACCGGTGAGCACCCAGGAGGCTGCGGCATACCAGCCGCTCGTGGTGCTCTGCACATCGCCTCCCGCTCCGGAGAGATCCTCCTTCACTTCTACAGCCTCCGCCGAGAGAGCCAAGGGTCCGCTCAGCCAGGCAGTCTCGAGCCCGAGCCTCACGCGTTCCCCGTCTGCGCGCGAGCCGGGCTCGAACGAGAGAAACGGCGCCTTGGCTTCGGTGAAGAGCTCGACGCCGTCGAGATCCTCCTCTTCGCGCCCGAAGGTTGCGGCACCTCCGAACTGAAGCCGCTGGAGCAGCGCTCCGTCGCGCTCAGCCCAGGGCCTCGCGACGAGACGCGCAGCAACGTCCTTGTCGCTGTTCAAGTCATCGCCGCCGGTTCCGTTGTAGAGAGCGAGCCCGTACTCGAGGGGCGCGTCCAGCGAGCCGCCGAGGAGGGTCACGCCGTGGTCTTCCGCCGGGACGAACTGGTTCAGGATGGAGAACGTCGGAAAGTCCAGGTGCTTGCGCGGAAGCATCTCCTCGAGACTGAAAGGCTCCTTCATCCTGCCGAGGATGAGGCGCGGGCCGCGCTCCGAGAGGTCCGCCCCGATCCAGGCCTCCTCGAGCTCTACCTCGCTCTCCGTGAAGTTTGGCTCGACGTGGAAGAGGTAGCGGTCATGGAACTCCCCTCCGAATTCGAGGCGCATCCGCTCGAGGTCGAAGCTGCTCGGGCGCCCCTCGAGTCCGCTTTCGAAGAACGTGCCGCGGATCTGGAGAAGCCCTTCGAGCGTGAGGCGAAGCGCACCGTCCGGGCTTTGCACGAAGAAGCCACCATCGTATCCGGCGACCGGCAGAGCACTCGCCTGCTCGCCCGCAGTGCCGGGCTGCACCTCTTGCGCAGGTGCAAGTGCCTGCACCACGAAGAGACCGACCGCCACAGTGCTCCCGATTCGTTTGTGGGCCCTGACCATGCTCCTCCTCAACGCTGGATGAGCGACATGAGGTCGACCTAGGAGGTACTCCACGTTATGGCGGGCGGACGCACGGATGCGCACACCGGCATGCCGTCGCCGGCCGTGAGCTCGAGTCTTCCGACCAGTAACCCGGACTTCAAAGACTCCGCCAAGATCTTGGCGGGGACAGCGTCCAGCCTGAGCTTCGCGCGACGGAACATTGCCGGGGCGGCGCCGCCTTTCCGGCCGATCCATGTCAGGTAGAGGAACCGCTCGCGCGGTGGGCCGTTCACCGCGGGCCCTCGGAAGGCCGGCACGCCTTCGCGTTCCCGCACATCGATGGTGGTCTCCCACTTCGCTTCCCGGACAGCGGCAGAAATCCCGCCGGCTGGATCGCAGCCAACCTTCTGCGCGAGACCCACGGTGACGTCCGAGTACGGACCGCAGGTCCGGCCGGGCAGGTGGTGGCCGATGATGCGCACCAGGATGGCTCGCGGATCCGACCGCAATCCCTTGACGGGGGGGCTCTGCGGCGTTGCGACGGGCAGCAGCGCACCACGGGCGCGCCGTTCACGAGTCGTCGAGGCCTTCGCGGAGAGAATGTGCTCACGCAGCATGCGCCGCTGCGCGTCGGTCCGGCCCTCCCAGCGAGTGCGAGCCACCGGATCCGAGTCGATCAAGTCTTGCAGCTCCGTCGGCAGCTCGGTCGAGGCGCGATGAAGTACGAGGCTTGCCCGATCGCCGGGAGACTTGCCCGTGACAGCGAGGTGATCCTGACGTAGTTCGATGAACCATTCGCGTTCGTTCCATCGCTGAAGCGATCGCCGACCGAGCGGAACCCCGTCGAGCGTGACTTCCACCGTCGTCGTCGCCTCGAGCTTCCATGCTGCTAGCTTCGTCGCGGGAACGACGACGAATGCCGCCATCTCCGGGTGCTTGCGCTCGATCCGGACGTTGACCTTCACGTCAGCCAAGAAAAGACCTCACTCGAGACCACGAGGATCTGGCTCAGGGCTGCCGCTTGACGCCGCAGGAACCGCAGAAGAGCGCGTCAGGAGCGATGGGCTGACCGCAAGCGGAGCAAGATGCCTTGGCACTGGAGGCTCCTGCGAGCTCTTTCCCGCACGCGCTGCAGAACCGGCCGGGTGCGACGGTCGCCTTGCACGTCGCGCACACCACGCCAGGAGCGACCGGCGCCAGCGTTTCTCCGCCGCGCGGGTCGCGCACGAGCATCTGCGCCATCCCCAAGCCGACTCCGAGCCCGGCACCGCCGAGCAGTCCCCCGGATTCGCCGCCGCCCTTCGCCATGCCCTCGCCGGCTCCGAACATCGCCTTCCCCGCGGCGAACTCGCGGTACGCAGCCACGCCGCCTACCGTGCGCAGGTACGCCGCGTCCGTGTACAGGCGCTTCAGGTTGCTCGCGTCCTGGTCGTCGATGCCGATGACGAAGTTGCCGAAGCGCACGATCTCGATGCCGTAGCTCTCGACGTGGGTCGAGAGGCCCGCCAAGACGTCCTTCTCGATCTCCTCGGTGTAGGCCCCCGAGGTGACGTCGAGGAGCGGCCAGTGCTGCTTCACGATCAATTCGGCGATGCGATCGCGCAGCACCTTGAGCACCTGCTCCTTCATCCACATGCGCACCTCGTAAGACTGAGCGTGCCCCATGCCGACCAGCCCGACGATCAGCCGCTCCGGATCGGTGACCCGGAACGAGAACTCGCCGTGCACCATCGTCTCGACCGGGATGCCGCTCTTGGGATCTTCGACGTGGCCGATGCGCCCGCCGAACTTCAGACCGGTCTGCTCGCGCGTGGTGACGAAGAAGACCTCGGCAATGAGCACGTTCCCGCCGGTGAAGCTGTCGACCAGGTCGGACAGGAACGGCAAGTTCTGCGTCTCCAGCGTCGTGCGGCCCGGCCCCAGGACCGCCACGACCTTGCCATCCCGGAAGAAGACCGCCTTCTCGTCGGCCTCCACCGTGAGCTGCGACTTCATCGGAATCGTCGGATCGGGATGCTTCCAGACGACCTGAGACTTGGCGGCGTCGGGCCGCGCCACCATCATCTCGGACGTGCCGCGCTTGAACCAGTCGATCATCCCCATGCGGATCCTTTGTGCGAATGCGAGGCCCTCGAGTCGGTAGGACGCGCGTTCGTACCATGGCCGAGCCAATTCCTTCAACGCACAGCGCTCCCGAAGACGCCGAGATCCCCGCGCGCGAGCCGGCGGTCTCGCTGCGCTGTCCCGGGTGCGGCGCCGACCTCACCTGGGATCCCGACGCCGACGCGCTCACCTGCTCCTACTGCGGAGCGCGCCAGGAGATCCCGCGCGAGGACCGCACCATTCTCGAGCGCCCGCTCGAAGCCGCCCTGGATGCTCCGCGCGGCCTCGGCTGCGAGCTGCGTGTCCTGCGCTGCGAGACCTGCGGCGCACGCGTGGCGCTCGAGGAGCGCACGACGAGCGAGACCTGCGTCTTCTGCGGCTCCGCGAACGTGCTCGCCCAGGAAGCAAACCGCAACGCGATCCGCCCCGAGTCGCTCATCCCGCTCGACGTCGGCCGCGCAAAAGTCGAGGCCGCCTTCCGCCAATGGATCTCCAAAGGCTGGTTCCGGCCCGGAGCGTTGAAGCGCATCGACACCTTCGAGGCGCTGGGCATCTACGTGCCGGCCTGGACCTTCGATTGCCGGGTCCACTCGATCTGGAGCGCCCAGTCGGGAACCTATTACTATGTGAGCGAGCACTACACGACGGTCGAGAACGGCAAGACCGTGACGAAGACCCGCCAGGCCCAGAAGGTCAGATGGTGGCCCAGCGCCGGCGAGCGCGAGGACGCCTTCGACGACCACCAAGTGCTCGCCTCACGCGGTGTCTCCCGCGAGCTCGCGACCGCCCTCGGCCCCTTCGACACGCACGCTCTCGTGCCCTACAGCCCCGAGTACCTCGCCGGCTGGCGGGCCGAGGAGTACGAGCTCGACCTCGAAGCCGCCTGGAAGGAAGCCGCGGAGCAGATCGCCGCAGTCCAGCGCGGCCGCTGCGCCAGCGACGTCCCGGGTGACACGCACCGCAACCTGAACGTGCGCAACGACATCTCGGCCGTGCGCTGGAAGCACGTCCTCCTGCCGCTCTGGAGCTTGACCTACACCTTCGGCGGCAAGAGCTGGCCCGTCCTCGTCCACGGCCAGAGCGGCAACATCGTCGGAAAGAAGCCGCTCTCGTGGCAGAAGATCGTGCTCTTCGTGCTGTTCGTGCTGCTGCTCGGTGGCGCGATCGCCGTGGCGGTGGCGGTCTTGGGAGGCGCGCCTCCTTCTCCGGCTTGAAACCGGGGATACGCCCAGCGGCCTTCAACTCCGGAAGTCGCGGAACATGGCGGTACGTCGGTGAAGCGGGCCATTTGCATGGGCGCGAACCAGGCCTCTGGGCAGAACATTTGCCGGTCGATCCGACGCGCGCACCATCGCGCCGATTCCGTTCCCGCACGGCGTCCGGCAGCGTCGGCCAAGCGCGCTCGACCTGCACGAGCCTCGTGTCACTCGCATGGTCGCGTACCGGTTCGCAGGGGCTTGCGCTGCGCAATCTCTCATGCTCGGCGAGCCGCGGCCAGGCCCGCAGCAGGGTGTCGAGATCCGGTGCCCGCGCCACGTTCGCGCCATTCGTGCTGTCGAATCTGCTGTCACTCTGAGAACCCGGCTCGTAACAGCGTTCGCGACAATGACTTCCGGCGTGGATCTCCGGTCTCCCAGACCGCGAAAGGTGTAGAAGCCCAGTCATTCTTGTCGTCTCGGGCGCTCCTGGGGGTTCAATCCTTGAACCCAGCGTTAGGACAGTCCTTCCTTTAGATAGAGCCTCGTCGGTTCCTTCCAGTCCAGGGCAGCTTCGACGGAAGCCATCGCCTCTTGGCGGATCATGCTGGTCAGTTCGGTGGCGAGGGTTGCGATGCGGGAACGGATATCCGCTTCGAGATTGTTCCTGTCATGGGAGAGGATCCTTTCGGAGCGTTGGATTCCTGGGACCGATCGTGAATGCAAGGATCCAAGCGGAGCTCCGTGGTCCGCTACGAATAGGATCGCCCTCCGGACACGTTCACGGAGTGAATTCTACTCGCACTGCGTTCGACGTGTTGAAGCTGTAACCGGTCTGCCCGTAGCCCTGAGGATCCCGGAACCAGTACTGGAATGAGCGCTGGTCACCGGCCATGACTTCGCTGCCCTGAGAGAGGCCGTTCAAGTCAAGGGGCAAGCGCGCGACTTGTCCAGTCCCCCAAACCAGGGGTAGGCGGACGATGTTGCCGTTCGCGCACAGGTAGCCCGGACCGAACGGGATCTGGCTTGCGTTGTTCGCGAAGAAGAAGATCCCCGGCTGGCTCGGAACGGGCTCGGCACGCAGCGCGAGATCATTCATCGTGAGGCTCGTCGTGCCCTCCACGAACATTCCAGCAGGAGCTCCTGTCGAGTTGGAGACCGCGCTGCAATACTCCGCGCCGACGGCGCAGTCCGAGCCCCTCTCGCGTAGGAAACCCAGTCCGACTTCGTCAAGGAGGGTCGTGAAGGGCAGCGTAAAGCTGGCTGTCTCTTCGTGCAGATCGATGGGCGCGCGAATGTAGAGTGCCATGTGCTCGCTCGACTCCGCCAATCGGGCCGCCCATGCGTCGAGGAACGCTGAACCCATTCCATTGTCTATGACGGGCGATTCGAGTACCCCGACGATCGCGAGCTCGTCCTCTCCAGGAACTTGAAGCACGATCAGTCGCGTGAGGTTCGCCACGAAGCAGGGTCCGTACTGGCTGACGAGTTGAACTTGGCCACCAGTGAAGTCCGTACTCCCCGGGTGCTGAACACCGCTCTCGAGTTGAAGCGGAGCAAGTTGCAGAGTCACCCCACCGGACAGCATGGGATCGGTCGACCACTCGTCGGCGACGACGCTCTGGTCGTAGATGCAAGGTCCCGAGAGCAGGTTTACCGGAGTGGCGGAGATGCAGAGGCTTGCACTTTGGGGATCGTAGCTCAGGAGGCAAGAGCCAAGGCCTCCGGCAGCCGAGTGCTGGTGAAACGAGATGGGCTTACTGCCTGAGCGACAGTGTGGCCCGCCGCCATGCTGAGGCATGTCGACGGCGTCGACTGGCTCGACCTTGTACTTCGGCCCGAGTGCGCCTTCATACGCCGCCTTCGCGGCGGCGTCAGCTCCTGCATCCCCGAGCGCAGGGATGAGAACTCTGTCCTTCCCAACGACCGCATTTGCGTAGTTCCCCGTCGGATTGCCATCGGGAGTGGCGACGGGGACAACGTTTCCCGGACCAACTGCGCCTCCGACTAGGGTCTTGTTCTGATCGAGCGCCGCTTTGTCCGCTTCGTTCATTCCCGGACCTGGCGCCGACACGACAACCTTGCCGTTGGGCAACGGGCGCACCAGCATGTCCGCGTGTCCGGATGCTTCGGATGGCGGGCTCTCGAGGACGACGATGTCCGCAGGATCCACCCCAAAGTATTGCTTCAAGATGTCCTTGACGCCGGCTTCGTCCGCGGCCTTCCCTGCGTCGATGTTCTTCTGGACGAACCTGTCGGTCACGTAGAGCTTGCCTCCGCCCGACACGACATCTCCTCCATCCATCGAGAGCGGGATTCGGTACACATCGCCTGCTTGGATCTCGTCAGCCTTGATGAGAGCGTCAGTCATTCCCGCTCCGGTGTTGGGCGTGCCAATGACGTACTTCGTGCTCTTCTTCTCTCCCTCAGTCACCGTGATGGGAATGGGGAGGTAGTCCCGAACGAACCCGCTCCCGAAGATGTCCGGATCAGCGTCGTCCGAAAGGACCACGATCTTCACTCGCGCCTTGCCACCGAGCGCTCCCCTGACTGCTTCCTCCTGGGTCTTCGTGGTGTAGATGGTGATCGGGATTCCGGATTGCAGCGTCTTGTTGTAGTACTCGACGGCGCGTTCGAGCTCGCTCTGAGGATCTCCTCCATTCCCGGACACGGTCAGTACGACGCCCTGCTTGCCGGAAGAATCAGGCTGGATCTCAGGGTGAGGCGGGGGACCCGCGCCCTCGGCAAGAGCGGGAATCGAGAGCAAGAGCAAGGTAGCGAGAGTGGCGGCAACGCTGTGGCCCATGGGCGGAGACTCCGTGTGGTCGGGTGCGGTGATTGCCCCCCAAGGTGAACGCCCCAAGCGGGCGAGGACCGAGAACTCGGAGAAACTCGCGTAGCGGAGGCTTTCCCTGGCCTCTGATGCCACGCAGTCCGCTCGTATTGAGCGGAGGAGGCTTCGCTCGGCCTACGGCCTCGCTCCGAGGAGCAGCCGGCCCCTTGGGCTTCCGGGGTCCTGAAGCGCCGGCGCGTCTGTGCCCGGACGCTTGGGACTTGGTATCTATAGGAGCACATGCCGGGCCATACAGTGCCGATCGATGCCGTCCTCGCAGCCACGGATTTCTCCGTGACTGGCGACGCCGCCGTTGCACACGCCTATGCGGTCGTTCGTCCGGGCGGGACGGTCCACCTGCTCCATGTGATCGAGCTGCTCGAGCCGAGGAAGATCCCGAATCCGCTCTACGCCCACTACGTGCCCGGCCGAGCGCCAACAGCGGAGGAGCGCCAGCGAGAAATGCGCGCCGCGGAGCGGCGACTGGAAGAACTCGCTCCTGCCGAAGCCCTCTTGCGGAGGATTCAGACTACAAGCCAAGCCATAGAGGCCCCTGACATCGCCCGGGCCATCCTCGACGCTGCGACACGAGCTCGGGCGACGATGATTTGCGTCGGGTCCCGACGACGGTGGGTGTTGGCGAAACTGCTCGGCGCATCTGTCGTGCGCAAACTCCTGCGCCGTTCTCCCATCACGCTTCTGGTCGTGAGGGCAGCCAGGCAGGTCGCGGGATCGCGGTAACCCCGCCGACGGACGACTGCGCGATGACGAACCAAATGCCAGCCCCTAGCCCCGCAACCTCCTCGAAGGAAGCCGCTGAGCGATCCGTCATAGAGCTACCCTCGAGGCTCTTCGTGCTGTCTTGCGCAGTCGTGGCGTTTGGCGTCCTCATGCTCAGCGTCGGACGTCTCTGGAAGCCGCCCGTCTGGCTGCTCGCGGTGGAAACATTCTCTACCATCGTCGGCCTTTTCATCTTCGGATCGTTCCGCTACCGCATCCACAAGAACGCCCTCACCTACGGCGCCGCTCTCATCATCCTCGCGACGTTTTTCGGCATCGCATGGCCGTCATCGCATCTCCATGAGCGCGTCGAGGCCGAGGGCTGGAGCGCATGGTGGCCGTTCCTCAACCGCCACCTCCTTACCTGGGAGGGCCTCGACGAGCTGGTCCACGCGGACACGATGGCCTTCATCCTCGGGCTCACACTTTTTGTCACGGTGATCGCGCAGACCCGACTCTTGGAGACGCTCACGTTCGCAGCGCTCCGTCGGTACCGAGGCGCGGTCTTACCGACAGTCATCTCCGTCACGGCCGTCGTAGCGTTCTCCTCAGGGATCCTCGACGGAGTTTCCATGATCGGTCTCACCATCAGGACCTTTGTCATCCTGATGTTCCTCGCGCGCATGCCGGTCGCCACCGTCCGATACTCGGTCATGGTGTGCACCGTGGTAACGACGGTGTGCGGCATGTGGCTCGCGTACGGAGAGCCTCCGAATCTCATCATGAAGGCAAACCTGACCGCGCCCTCGGGGGAGTCTTATCTCACCAACGCGTTCTTTCTGCGCTACTGCCTACCGGCGGCTGTCGCCAGCTATCTCGTGATCGCTTGGAACCTGCGACGCCAGCTCGCAGGCACGCAGGTCGATCTGAGCCGGTTAGACGTCCTCGATGCCAACGCTGGGAGCGTCCGCTTCCTCCAAGCCGCGCGCCACGGCGAGGTACCGACGCCGATCGAGATCCTGGAAAGCGAGGAGGCAGTGCTCGGGGAGACGCTGTCGGAGCGCGTGCAGGATCGCATCCGCCGCGGGGAGACGCTCGGAGAAGCCATGGTTCGCGAGGACGTGCCCGTCACCATCCGGCAGCGCATCCTCGGCCACTTCCTGAGCGAGGACCTCGCCGACTCGCTGGACCAGCACTACGTTTGCGCCGTCGCGGGAGACGAAGCAGGCGCCCGGCGCAGCGAGGGAGAAGTGCGGAACGTCCTGCGGCGTCTCACACCGCACCGCGTTCGAGCGCAACGGTTCGGGATCACTAGCCTCATCGTATTCATTGCAATGCTCGCCTGGCACGCGTGGGACCACCGCGTCCCCCTCTTCGCGGCATCGTTCGCGGGCTTCGCGGTGGCGGTACTCGGCATCATGCGCATACCGCGGATGGTTCGGCTCGCCTTTCATGAGGCCCGCGTGGAGTTCGCGGAGTACTACTTCCTCTTCCCGCTCTTCCTGTCGATCACGCTGCTCTCCCACGTCGGATTCTTCGAGCCGTTTCATGGGTTGTTGAAGCACGGGATCGATGCTGCAGGTCCCGGCCACGTCGCTTTCGGACAGTTCCTCGGATGCACGTTCCTCTCAGCGCTTCTCGATAACAATGTGGTTGCTGACATCGGCGCGCGTGCAATTCTCGGGCTTGAACTGGCGCTCCTTCACCTCTTCGCCATGGCTCAGATCGCCGGCTTCGCCACCGGCGGGTGCTGGACGCACATCGGGAGCGCCCAGTCGGTTGTTGCCTACGCGTTCATCCGCCGGGATGTCGACGAGGCATACACTCCGGTGCAGTGGATAAAGGAGATGACTCCGGTCATTGTCGAGATCGCACTGGTGCTGACGGTGATCATTTACGCCGAGAGCATGCTTCTAGCCTTTTTGGGGTGAGTGGCCCGGCTGATCTTGACCAGGTCACAGGCGGGTGGTGCTCCTAGCTGCCCGGCACGGTGGGGCAGTACCTCGGGTATGCTTGCCGAGGGTATCCCACACTGCGGGGTCCACCGCTGCCGGGCACTTGAACCTGGTCTCAAGCGCATTGGTGTTCTCGAAGTAACGCTGGACGTCGACTCTCCCGTCGGCTGCCGCTATGACGAAACGGCCGCTGTCTTGTTCGTCGAGCAAGGTTGAGTACGCAGACTCCGAGTCGAAGCGGGGTGGGCAGCACCAGACCACCGAGCCCGTTCGCACGACGAGCGCGGAGAACTGGCAGTTGCCGATGAGGGCAAGGTCCCCGGGGCGCATCAGGAGCTCTGCTCCTCGTTCGCAAGGCTCCGACGCCGGCAAGTCTCCATCCGCGGAGTCGACTGCTGCGAGCCCGGCCTGCTTTCCATCACCCGGACCAATGCCGAAGTCGCTGCGCTCCCAAGGGCGGCGCGGCGGTAGTGCACGGTCTCATCTGTAGCCGTACGCGCGGCCATTGACCCCTGAGGCGGTTTCGTGGGGTCTCCGGAAACTGTCGGCACGCTAGCACATGTTCCTTGGAGCTCAAAGGATTGTATGCTAGCCTTCGCCCCCCATGCGGCGCACCGTCCGATTCGTCTTCGCCCTCGTCCTCGGCCTAGGGCTGGTCACTTGGGCTGCGTCGTTCCTCGTGCACAGCACGACACGTGCATGGTTCGAGAAAGACGTGCGCCTGCGGGCGCAGCTCGCAGTGAACGGAGCTCGGCGCGGCCTGGTCACCTACTGGGACCCGAAGCACGAGGCAGACCTCGCGAATCTGCTCGCGGAAATCACGCACGACGATCGCATCATGGCGGCCGCCGCTTGTGACGCAGGGGCCACCATTCTCGCGAGGACAAGAGACTTTCCAGCCCAGCTCTCTTGCGAGGCGCTCGGTGCTCGTATTCGTCCGAGCCCGGACTCACCGGCTTCAGAGTGGGTGTCCTGGGACGGCGCCTCGGATTTACCAGGCGGCAACGTGCACGTGAGCGCGATCCCGGTGATCGAAGCGGGGCGCGCGCTGGGCTATGTGGTCCTGGTGCACGATCTCAGCTTCGTCCAGAGACGCGAAGCGCAGACGCAGCGGTTCCTTCTCATTGCATTCGGCTTTCTCGCCGTGGCAGCGTCGGCGGTAACCGTCATCGCCGCGCGCGTTTCCTGGCGCGGCTGGAGCGATGAGCTAAGGAAGATGCTTCGGAGCGGCGCCCACCGCCCGGAATTCCAACCCATCTTGCAGGACGTTCGAGATCTCGTTGGCCGAATAGCTGCCGAGGGAGACGCTGATCGAGAAGGAGGCGAGTGGACTCCTCAAAGGCTCAAGCGCACGCTTTTCCACCACCTACAAGGCGAGAAGGTGGTGATCCTTGCCAACCGAGAACCCTACGTTCACGAACGTGCCAAGGACGGCAGCGTCAGAATCATGCACCCCGCAAGCGGATTGGTGACGGCCCTTGAGCCGGTCATGCGCGCCTGCTCCGGCACATGGATCGCCCATGGCAGCGGATCGGCAGATCGTGAGACTGCGGATAGAAACGGTCGGATTCGCGTTCCTCCCGGCGAGGAGTCGTATGTCCTCCGAAGAGTGTGGCTGACTCAGGAGGAGGAGAAGGGCTACTACTACGGCTTTTCCAACGAGGGTCTTTGGCCGCTTTGCCACATCGCACACACACGTCCGACCTTCCGCAGCGAAGACTGGGAACACTATCGGGCGGTCAATGAGAGGTTTGCGGACGCCCTGTGTGCCGAGGTGGATACCGACGATCCCATCGTCCTCGTGCAGGACTACCACTTCGCTCTTGCGCCCCAGCTCATTCGGAAACACCTCCCTCGAGCCACGGTCATCATGTTCTGGCACATTCCGTGGGCCCACCCGCAGCACTTCGGCATCTGCCCGTGGCGGAAGCAGCTGCTCGAAGGGATGCTCGGCGCGAGCATTATTGGTTTTCACACTCAGTCGGACTGCAACAACTTCGTTGAGTCGGTCGAGCGCTTTCTCGAAGCGCGTACCGACCGAGAACAGAACGCAATCGTGCAGCATTCGCGAAGCACGCTCGTTCGCCCATACCCCATTTCGCTCGAGTGGCCTACAGAATCGTTGAAGGGCTCGATGTCAGTTGACGAATGTCGGGCCAGCGTGATCCAAGAGCTGGATCTCGCGTCCGACACGTTGCTTGGAGTCGGCGTAGACCGCCTTGACTACACGAAGGGCATCGAAGAGCGACTACTCGCGGTCGAGCGCTTACTAGAACGCTTTCCGGAGTTCTGCGGGAGGTTCACCTTCGTTCAGCTAGCGGCTCCCAGCAGGACGATTATTGAACAGTATCGCCAGCTCAATGAGCGCGTGGAGCAGGTTGCAGCGCGCATCAACAAGCGATTCGGCGAAGGGACCTATCGTCCGATCGTGCTGCGGCGAGCCCACCACGAACCTCCTACCGTCTTGCGATACTACCGAGCTGCGGACCTCTGTTACGTGAGTAGCCTCCACGATGGGATGAACCTTGTCGCCAAGGAATTCGTTGCCTCTCGAGATGACGAGCGCGGCGTCCTGGTGTTGAGCCAGTTCACGGGGGCTGCACGAGAATTGACAGAGGCGTTGATTGTCAATCCATACGACATCGACGAAGCGAGTTCAGCATTGGTCGCCGCGCTTAACATGTCTGCCGACGAACAGCGCGACAGAATGCGCTCGATGCGCGCCTTCCTGGCGGAGTTCAATGTCTACAGGTGGGCAGGCAGAATGCTGGTTGACGCCTCTCGATTGCGCACCCGCGATCGGCTTACCGGCCGTCTGACGAACCATCTCATGGTTGCGGCAGGCCTGCGACGTTGAAGAAAATCCTCTCACCCGCTGGCCGGAGGGTCCTGGAGCAGTTCGCGTGGTCTAACGTCCTCTTGGCTTTTGACTACGACGGGACGCTTGCCCCGATCGTTGCAGATCCTGACCACGCTGCGATGCGCCCAAAGACGCGTGAGCGACTTCACAAATTGTCAACGCTCTATCCGGTGGTCGTTGTCTCGGGACGAGCACATGCGGACGTGCTCAAGAGATTGAAAGGAATTGGCGTGAGCGAGGTCGTGGGGAACCACGGCATCGAACCGTGGCAGGCTACCGACGCTGTCAAGAACACGGTGCGGCGATGGCAGCCTGTCCTGAACGAGCAGTTGGCCCCTTTCCGCGGTGTCCATATCGAGGACAAGGGGTATTCCGTTGCGGTTCACTACCGCCAGTCACGCGCGAAAAGGCGTGCTCGAGCGGCGATTCTCAAGGCGGCCGCAGGCCTCGGTGACGTGCGCGTCATCGGCGGCAAGCAGGTAGTGAACATCCTGCCCAGCGGTGCACCTCACAAGGGTCTCGCGCTTGAGCGAGAGCGTGAACGACTCGGTTGTGATACCGCCATTTACGTCGGAGACGATGAGACGGATGAGGATGTATTCATTCTGAATCAGCCGGGCCGACTCCTGACCATTCGGGTGGGGCCCAAGCGCACGTCGCTGGCGGACTATTGCATCCCCAGCCAACGTGACATCGACACTCTGGTTCAAGCATTGCTCGATGTCAGGGGCATGCCTGGCGAGTTGAAAGGGGTCCCAGAATGATTGCGTTGGAACAGTTGGGTCGAGGCGACCGCTCGAACCGACCTCCGCTCGGCGATGTTCTGGAGTTCATGCGACTCATGTGGGCGATTGACCACGCGCTTCAGAAAACTTCGAAGAGCATGAAAGTGGCGTTGGGCGTTACGGGTCCGCAGCGTCTCGTGATTCGAGTCGTTGCTCGCTTTCCGGGCATCCCCGCGGGACAGCTTGCTGAGCTGTTGCACCTTCACCCGAGTACACTGACCGGAATCGTGAAACGCCTTGAACGACAAGGATTGCTGTCTCGCCGAGTGGACACACGGGATCGTCGACGGGTTCTACTAGGATTAACCAGGGAGGGCAGGCAGCTGGACATCGATGCCGAGGGTACCGTCGAGGCGGCAGTTCGAGCCGCTCTGTCCACCCTCTCGGAGCTCAAGGTTCGAAACGCGGCCGAAGTCCTGGAAAGAATAGGCCATTCGCTCGACCGCACGACCGGAGCAGACGCGCGGGCTCAGCATGTTGGTGGAGCGGGGGGAGAGGCAGAATGACCGAGGATCCCGAACTTCGTCGTATGCCCGTCGGACTCCTGCGAGTCCGCGAGCATTGCACTTTCACTTGGCGCGGGCCAGTGGAAGGTGGCCAGCGAACCGTCGAGGTCTTTCCCGAACACTGCGCTGAGTGTATCGCTGAAGTCCGCCGGCGCGGGTTCGACCTGATCCAGAAGCCCGGCGGCAAGGGGCCAATCTAGTGAGGATGACCGACCAAGCTTCTCTCAACTCCAGGTCGCGACGCAATGTCATTGGGGCTTTCCGTAGGACGGAAGCTGGACATGGCACGCGGGCTCTTCTATTGTGCCATTGCAGGCGTCGTCGCCGGGGGCGCAGCACTCGGCTTCGACACGCTTTCTAGTCGCTGGGTGGAGTCCAACACTGCCTGGCGGCGAGCACGCGATAATTGCATGGGTCCGTGACGAGCGGAATCTCTGGCTCCTAGCCTAGAGTTTCGCCATTCGGCGAGGGCGCATGGGCGCTTGGCTGGTCGCTTGCGGCGAAGGTAGTCCCAGTTTTAAGAATCGCCGCGAGGAAGCGTCGCAAGGAGGAAGGCAGCACGCTCCACCCTGCGATGGTTTGGGTGTGAAGAACAAACAGCACCAAAGGGGGAGCGTGCGCGATCAGTATATCCCCGCCTCGCTCCAGGGCATCCTCACCTCATTCGCCGGTTGCTTCACGCGACCCAGCTTCGAGAACTTCGTCGCGATCGTCTCCGGTTGGATCCTCTGCCAAGGCCGCCACTGCATCTCGCGTGTCATCCAAGTCGCTGGTGGCCCTGGGCGAAGCAAGCACTTCGCCACGCTCTACCGCTTCCTCTCTCGGGCTCGCTGGGTCAGCGACGCGGTAGGTCAGGTGCTGTTCCAGTCGCTCTTGCCCTGGCTCTCCAATGAGGTGGAAGCCGTGGTCGACGACACTCTCTGCCACCGCAGCGGTCCCCACATGTTTGGTGCCGGAATGCACCACGATGCGTCTCGATCGACCTATGGAAAAGGCAGCTCGGCAGGAAGACTTGCCTTCTTCTCCTTCGGGCAATGTTGGGTCGTGCTTGCCGTCCGTCTTCCGCTGCCCTGGGATCGCCTGCGTGGCAGAGCGATTCCCATCCTGTTCCGGCTCTACCGCCCCAAACGCCATTGCCCGCAAGGCCTATACCGCAAGCGCACGGAGCTCGCCGTGGAGCTCATCAAGATCCTGGAATCCTGGATTCCGTCGGGATTTCGGCTGTTTGTCAGCGCAGATGCGGAATACGCATGCAGGACGGTGGTCCCCCGCCTCTCCAAGACGACGACTTTCGTCGGTCCCATGAACATGGAGGCGTCACTCTACGGGATGGCTAGCGGCTACTCGGGTTTGGGTCGTCCGCGCAAGAGAGGAGCGCGACTGCCTTCTCCCCGTCGGCTCGCCGCCGAAGCTGCGGTTGCCTGGAAACGCGTGACGATTCATGCCTACGGGCGCAGGGTCGAGGTCTTGACGAAGACCTGTACGTGCCTCTGGTACAGAGTCAACGGCACGCGAATGGTGAAGATGGTCCTCACCCGCGACCCGCGTCGCCGGATCGAGGATCGCGCCTATTTCAGCACCGACTCAATCATGACGATCGAAGAGCTCCTCCAGCGCTTCTCGCGACGTTGGACAATCGAGGTGTGCTTCCGCGACGCCAAGCAGTTCGTTGGCCTCGAGGATGCGCAGAACGGTTGGGGACGCCTGAAGACTTCACCGCATCGTCGAGCGAAGCGTCCCGGTCCTCAGGCTCGCGGACGGCGAGGCGAGATCGCCACGCTTCACACGGTACCGATCGTCTTCGTCTCCTACGCGGTCGTCGTGCTCTGGTACCTCCAGAACGGGCAGTACAAGAACGACCTCCACCGAGCCCGGGAACGGGCACCTTGGTATCGCTCCAAGCGGATGCTCTCATTCTCCGACATGCTCGACGTCATCCGACGCGAGACTTGGGCCGGCAGACTTCTTGAGAACCCGCAAGACGAGCGCGGTCGACGAAAGCTGCAGGAACGGCTCTGCGGAGCCTTGCTGGCCGCCTAACGAGGGCGAAACTCTAGCCTAAAGGCCAATGCCGATCACTTAGCCTCCTTCGGGGGGGTCTTCCGCCGGTTTCGAGGGAACTTGGTCATCTTGATCTTGACCTCCCGTGGGTAGCGCCGATCGCTGCGCCGGGGTGGAAGGATGTACCGACGCAGGTTGGCTCGCAAGTTCCGCAGGTGGCGGGGAATCGCGCCTGGAGTGGCCGAGGCGCACCAGATCCACTCGTCGCAGATCAGGTGTAGGGACGCGATGAAGCTGATGCGCGTGGGCGGGACGCCAGCTTCTTCGGCGACCCGTTCCATTTCCAGACGGACGAGGTTGTATGCCAAGAGGATTCCCCAGACCTCCTGTCGCACCATGGCCTTGCTCTTGCTCCGGATCGCCTCTTCGCGGTCGAGCATCTCGGTCTTGATCTCGTCGTAGCCAAGCTCGATCTCCCAGCGTTCGTGGTAGAGGACCGCGACCTCCTGAGCTGGATGAGTCTTTGCATCCAGTAGTGAAGTCAAGAGCCATTGCGGCTGGTAGCCCGCCCGCTTGTAACGAATGGCTCGCAGCTTCCAGTACTCCCCTAGCGAGGGGTCCTTCTTGCGCGCGCTGGCGGAAACCTTCATCTCGACGAGATGGTCATCCTTGCCCAGCTCCTCGATCACGCGCCAGCTTTGATTCTTCTTGGCGCGAGTGAGCCAGTGACGAGAGTTGCCGTCACGGGCGAGAGGAATGAGCGCCTCGGCCGTAACCGTTCGGGCAACGCCACCCCTCAAGCGTATTGATCGCAGGGCGTGCTGTGGTCAGCTGCCGAGCTGGAGTGCGACGCGCTCGAGGATGCTGGCGCGGTGGTCTTCCACGACCTTCGCCCACTTGGCCTTCCAGCCGTAGGGCGTGAGTTCGCGGACGTCGGTGACCTTTCCGATGCGCAGTAGCACGTCGCGCAGGTACGTGCGCGGGTCGACCTCGTGCTCCTTGCAGGTCGCCAGCAGGCTGTACATCACGGCCGCGGCATCGCCGCCGCGTTCGTTGCCGAAGAAGATCCAGTTCTTGCGGCCCACCGCGACCGTGCGCAACGCGCGTTCGGCGGCGTTGTTGTCGATGGAAAGCCGTCCATCTTCGCAGTAGCGCGCAAGAGCTTCCCAGTTCGAGAGCGCGTAGTCGATGGCCTTCGCCAGTGGCCCCTTGTCGAGCACCTGTGTGCGGGCCACGGCCATCCAGTCACGCAGTCGCGATAGCCTCGGCAACGACTCAGCCTGACGCAGCTCGCGGATCTGCTCGTACGAGAGTCCCGAGTCCTTCGCCTGCCGCTCGATCACGTACAGCTCGCCAATGCGCGCGACCGCCTCCCTCGCGAAAGCCGGCTCGCCGTCCTCGGCCTTGATGAAGTACCGACGTGCATGCGCCCAGCAGCCCACCTCGAGCACACTGCCGTCCTTGTAGAAGGCGTCATAGACCGAGTACGCGTCCGCCTGCATGTAGCCCTTGAAGTCGGTCAACACCGATCGTGGTCCGTCGCGACCGCGCGACTCGGTCATGTCGAAGAAGACCTGGCCACCAAGACCTCGGTACACCCAGACGTGGCCCTGGCGCGAGTTCTTGTCGCTGCCTTCCTGGATCGTGACCGGCGTGTCGTCGGTTTGCACGATGCCCGAAGCGAGGACGTCCTTGCGAATCTGCTCGGCAATCGGTGAGAGGATCTCTGCGCAGCGTACGGAGGATTCGCACAAGACCGAGCGCGACAGCTCGAAGCCTTCCGATGCGTACTTCGCTTCGAGCCGGTTGTAGGGCATGTGGTGCCCGAAGCGTTCGACCAGCACGTGCGCGAGGAAACCTACCCCGAGCAGGCCCCTGTCGATCACGCGATTGGGACCAGGGGCGATCTTCACGCCGTTCTCGCAAGCCTTGCACGCATACTTCTTGCGCGCGATCTCGTGCACGACCGAGATCTCGAGGCGTTCGAGCTCCTTCGTGAGCTCCTCGCCGATCTCCGTGAGCTCGTGGCCGCACAAGCAACGACGCTGATCCAGGGGTAGCTCGAAGGTCGTACGCATCACCGGCAGGTGCGGCGGAAAATGCTTACGGCGCTTGGGCACTTTTGTCTGTCCGCTCGAGCGGATCTCGACCGCGCCCTGGACCTTCTTCTCGTCGGCGATACGTTCGGCGGCTTCGACGAGCTCGGGGAACAAAAGATGCATCTGACCCGGCCCGCAAGCGAAGTCGGCGCGTGGCCGACGCTCGCTCGACGGCTCGAACTCCTGACGACGCAACAGCCGATTCTCGCTCTCGAGCTGCGCGATGCGCGCAAGCAAATGTTCGTGCTCTGTGCGCTCCTTCAACAGCAGCGCTCTCAGCGCCTCGACATCATTCGGCAACTCGCGCGCGTCCACGATCGTCGTCACGCGAACAGATACGCACATCGCGCGCGAAGTAACGACGGAATTGCGATTTCTTCGTGTCGATTCCTTCGAGCAACATCGACATCTGCGCGCGATCGATCTCGACGCGCGGCGCGCTGCCGTCGATGCGTTCGAACGTGCCGCGTTCGAGACGCTTGTAGAAAAGCCAGAAGCCGTTCTTGTCCCACACGAGCATCTTCACACGATCACGCCGCCGGTTGAAGAAACAGAACAGGGTCCCCGTGAAGGGGTCCTCTCCGAAGGCCTCACGCACGATCGCAACGAGCCCGTCGAAGCCCTTGCGAAAGTCGACCGGCACCGTCGCAGCGAGGATGCGTTCGCGCGAGGAGATGCTCAGCACTGCTCCAGCGCTCGAACTAGCCGCACGAGCGCCGCCTCGTCCACGTCGGCACCCACGACGATGCGCCGCTCGCCACGAATCACGATCTCGATACGAGAAGCTGGCTTCGCACACGACTCGACCAGTTCCACGAACGTCTCCGGCGTCGGCTTCCGGCGTACCGTCGCCGCCCGCCGGCCGAAGAGCTTGCGACGCCACCAGAACAACTGGTTGCTCGAAACATCGGGCTCGAGCGCCGCGGCCTGTCGGTACGTCAACCCCTCGCGCTCACGCCGCTCCAGTAGGTGACGCATCTTCTCGGCACGATTGGCGGTCTCCATGCCGCACATCGTCGCCACTATCCCGAGATCTTCCAGGTGGGGTCGCGCGAACGGTTACCCTCGGCCGAGAAGTAGAGTCGATCGACGATGCACAGGGAGTCGTCGGGGAGAGCGGACCACAATTCCCGGGCATACGTCGTTTCGCCGGTGGAGTAGGGACCGAAACGTGCTGCAGCGATCAGATGCGAGCGCAGCGCGAAGAGGGCAACCAGCCGCAAGAGAGGGTAGGCAGACTCGCCGCGGGAGTTGGCCTGGGAGCCGAAATGCGCTCGGTTCTCCTCGGAATCGGGAACTCTCAGGCTGGTTCCGTCGACGCCGTAGAGCGCAAGCCCCTTCCAGCGGTAACGATCGGCGCTGGCATGGGCCCAATGCTTGGCGCAGGTATTGAAGAGCCATTCCATGGGTTCCTCTCCAAGGCGAGTGCGCGCCTTGGGCACTGCGCTGGGCGCGACGGTTAGCCCCCCGGGGCCCGGGAGAGCGAGGTCCAGCGAATCCACCACATCGACGATGGATCGGTCCCGGAAGAGGGCCATGCCCACGACGAACCAGATCACCTGCTCGGCGGGAAGCCGCCGCTTGCGCATGGTGGCCGTTCCGGTGGCTTGGAGCGCCTTCTGGATCCAGTTCGGATCGATCTGACGGCGGAAGTCGTCGAAGGTCTGGGGTTTGGGTACCTGAGCCACGCACTCGAGCGCGTTGCGTAGAAGCATTGCCGACCTGAGTGAAGGGTGAAGAGGGCTTGACCGTCGCGCTACCTAGCAGTAGTACTACTGCCAGTCAAGGACCCATAGCCATGACCAAGAGCTCAGACTCAGAAATGAGACGCTACGAGACCCTCAAGCGCGCCGTGGCCGACGTGGGCCTCATCCGTCGGGGAAGCCTCGTTCGACGCTTCATGCCCTGCGGCAAGCCAGGCTGCCGATGCCAGGCTCCGCGACCAAAGCTACACGGTCCCTACTTCCAGTGGACGCGAAAGGTGAATGGGAAGACCGTCACGCTCCGCGTCAGCCAGCCACAGGCCAAGCTCCTTGCGGAGTGGATCGAGAACGGCCGACGCCTCGACAGGCTCGTCGGTCAGATGGAGCGGCTCTCCTACAAACTGACCGAACGGCTGCTGCGTGCCTCCCAACCCTCCTGAATCGGTCCCCCCCCCGGGCCATCCGGCCGAGGAGACACGGTCCCGCGCTAAGTGATCGGCATTGGCCTAAAGGCGGTACTCCGAACTCGGAGGTAGGGGTGTTGTTTCTCTCTAGAGGATCACGCCGCGCGCCCGTCGCGTACGATCTCGCCCATGCTCACCGTGACTCGCGACGTCGTCTTGCCCTGCACCATCACCGGCTCCTGGCCGCGGCCGCGCTGGTTCGACGTGAGCATGTGGGGACGGCCGCTCGACACCTGCATGATGGACATGCGCTTCCGCGAGAAGTTCCAGGACGCCTGGTCGACGGTGATCAGCGACGAGGAGCGCGCCGGCCTCGACATTCTCACGCACGGCGACCTGCACTGCGACGACGACATGGCGGGGCGGTCGTGGCATCACTATCCGCTGCAGCGCTGGGCCGGGTTCGAGGGCGACCACCTGCAGTCGGAGGAGACGCGCTCGCCCTGGCTGCGCTATCCGCCCGGCACGCTGCTGAACGAGATCTACACCGGCTGGCGCTGGCCGCGCGTCGTCGACAAGATCGCGCACCGGCCGCTCGACTACCCCAAGATCTGGCGCCTCGCGCAGTCGCAAGCCCGCAAGCCGGTGAGGTTCGGCACCTGCTGCTCGCAGGTCATGGGGCTGTTCCTCGACATCCACACGCCGAAGTACAAGGACCACCGCGAGGTGATCTGGGACATGGCCGTGGCGATGAACACGGAGCTGCTGGCGCTGCGCGACGCCGGCTGCCGCTGCATCCAGATCGAGGAACCGACGCTGCATTTCTGGGCCAACACCTACGGCCCGAAGAGCGACGAGGTGAAGTTCATGGTCGAGGCCTACAACCGCGAGGTCGCAGGGGCTGGACGACGTCGAGATCTGGATCCACACCTGCTGGGGCAATCCGAACATGCAGCGCGTGATCGAGAACACGAGCTACGCGGCCTCGTTCGATCTCTATCTCGAAGCCTGCGCGGCGACGTCTGGACGGTCGAGATGACCGACCGCAATTTCGCCGACATCGAGCTGTTCGGCCCGCATGAAGGGCCGGCTGCCGAAGAAGATCTGCGTCGGCGTCGTCAGCCACCGCACGCTGCAGGCGGACCGCCCCGAGGAAGTCGCCGGCGCGCATCCGCCGCGCGCTCGAGCACATCGCGCCCGAGCAGCTGATCATCTCGAGCGACTGCGGCTTCGGCCGCCAGGGCGGCAACCGCGACATCGCGTTCTTCAAGTCGACCGTCCATCGCGCAGGGCACCAACATCGTCCGCCGCGAGCTCGGCCTGCCCGAGACCTGCATCCCCGCCGCCGACCCCGATGCTGCAAACCGACATCGTCCCGCGAACCGCAACCCTCTGACTCCAGTCCCGGTCCCGGGCACCGTTCTGGTCCGGAGTCCCTCTCCAGTTCGGAGTACCGCCTTCAGGCGGTCCGGGCTTTTTCTCGGCGCTCCGCATTGCAACCAGACCGCCTGAACGCGGTGCTCCGAGTAGTGATTCGAACCCGTTCCGTTTCACTGCCCTCCTCCCCGGTCGATTGTTCCTCCCGACTCCTCAGCAGGAGTAGTGAAACGGAACGGGTTCGATTCACTAGCACTGCCCTCGACGGCTCCCGGATGAGACGACATCCTTGCACCCCATGCATGGCCCGGAGAAGCAACCCGACCCGTTCGATGCCGTGCTGGAGCGCGTCGAGCAAGAACGGCGCAGGCTGTCCCCGCTCCTCCCTGACATGGACCCGGGCGATCTTCACTCCATCTTCCAACCCTGGGGCATGGGGCGCACCCTGTTCGTTCGAAAGCTGCGCCCGGGCGTGTATGGCATCTGACGAAGCATTCGTCGAACAGATCCTCGCTGCGCATCGAGCTTGAGGATCGAGCAAGCTGGCGCGCCCGCCTGGACTCGAACCAGGGACCGTCGGATTAGAAATCCGATGCTCTATCCAACTGAGCTACGGGCGCAACCGGGGCCGAAGATAGCGCCCGGGTGGGTGGCGAGGTAGGCGAGGGGCGGGAGTGGCGCGAGGGGGATGGTCGGGGAGATGGGATTCGAACCCACGACTCGCAGCACCCAAAGCTGCGCCTCTACCAACTGAGGTACTCCCCGAGGGTGGGGTGAGGGTAGCGCGGGGAACGAGTGGGGGCGAGTGCTTGGGTGGGGGATGCGGATGCGTCGGCTACGCTCTTCGCCTTCATCGATGAAGGTCCTCGTGGTGGGTGGTGGCGGGCGTGAGCATTCGCTGTGCTGGAAGATCGGGCGATCGCCGCTGGTGAGCGGGGTCGTGTGCGCACCGGGGAATGCGGGGACGGCGATGGTGGCGCGGAATTGCGCGGTGCAGGTGAGCGACCAGGCCGGGTTGACGGCGCTCGCGAAGACCGAGGGAGTCGAGCTCGTGGTGGTGGGGCCGGAGGAGCCGCTGTGCGCGGGGCTCGCGGATCGGATGCGCGAGAGTGGACTGCGGGTGTTCGGTCCGACGGCGGGGGGGGCGCGGCTGGAAGGGTCGAAGGTGTTCGCGAAGGAGCTGCTGGACAAGCATCGCATTCCGACGGCGCCGTGGAGGATGTTCGATCGCTCGGGGCTCGCCAAGGGATTCCTCGAGGGGGCGACGAGCTGGCCGGTTGTACTGAAGGCGGACGGGCTGGCGGCGGGCAAAGGGGTGTACATCTGCGAGGACGTGCGCTCGGCGTGCGCGGCGGTCGACGCGATCATGGAGGAGCGCCGGTACGGGGACGCGGGGGAGCGGATCCTCGTCGAGGAGTTCATTCCGGGCGAGGAAGCCAGCGTGTTCGCGATCACGGATGGCAATGCGCTGCTGATCCTGGAGCCGGTGCAGGATCACAAGCGGCTCGGCGAGGGCGACACCGGGCCGAACACCGGCGGCATGGGTGTCTTCTCCCCGGTGCCGATCATGAATCGCCGGCTGCACAAGCAGGTCGAGCAACGCGTGCTGCTGCCGAGCGTGCACGCCATGCGCCAGGAAGGGCTCGAGTTCCGCGGCGTGCTCTTCGTGGGCCTGATGCTGACCGAGAGCGGGCCGCGCGTACTGGAATACAACGTGCGTTTCGGCGATCCGGAGTGCCAGGCGCTGATGCGACGGATGAAGTCCGACCTGGTTCCCTATCTCATCGCGACGGCGGACGGGAAGCTCGAGGAGTGCGAGCCGCCGGAGTGGGACCCGCGCCACTGCGTCGGCGTCGTGCTGGCGTCAGCGGGCTATCCGGGGGAGACGCGCAAGGGCGAGGTCATCCGCGGGCTGACCAAGGCCTCGGAGGTCGAGGGCGTTGAGCTGTTCCACGCCGGGACGCGCGCGAGCGGCCCCGACGTCCTCACCAATGGCGGGCGCGTCCTGTGCGTGACCGCCATGGGCGCCACGCTCGACGAGGCGCGCAGTCGAGCCCACCAGGCCTGCGAGCTCGTCGACTGGGATGGGAAGTACTATCGCCGCGACATCGGGCGACGGAACGAGCGGCGCAAGGCCGATGAGGCTGCCGCCGATCCAGGCGCACGCTGAGCCGGGGCTCGCGGTCGTCGTTCCGACGCTCGACGAGGCGCGCGCGCTGCCGCGCCTGCTCGCGCGCTTGCTCTCCGCGCAGATCCCCACCGACGATCGCGCGGACGAGGTGATCGTGGCCGACGGCGGCTCGAGGGATGCCACGCTCGCGCTCGCAGCTTCGGCGGCGGGTGCAACGGTCTTGCGAGCTCCCCGTGGACGCGGCGCGCAGCTCGCGGAGGGCGCGCGCGCGAGCACTCGCGACCTCCTCCTGTTCCTGCATGCCGACTGCGTTCCGGCGGATGGCGCGCTGCGCGCACTACGCGAGGCGTTCCGAAACCCGCAAGTCTCGATCGCTGCACTGCACCAGCGCATCGAAGCCGCGGGGTGGTTCTATCGCCTGGTCGAGCGCGCCGCCGACGCGCGCTGCCGGCGGGGAATGGTCTATGGCGACAGCGGTCTCGCGCTGCGGCGCACGGCCTACCTGGAGGCGGGAGGGTTCCGGCCCCTGCGGCTGTTCGAGGACGTCGATTTCTCGCGCCGGCTGGGCCGGGTCGGTCGCGTGCACCTCGTGGAAGGCGCGACGCTGCTCGTCTCGGCCCGGCGCTGGCAGCGCGAGGGAGCCTTGCGCTGCACGCTGCGGAACTGGATCCTGAGGGCGTCGTATGCGCTGGGAGTCTCGCCCGAGCGATTGGCCCGGCACTACGGCGAGCACTCCCGAGCGGAGTCACGCGAGTGAAACAGAGCACGATCGAGCGCCGCTTCGAGGAATTCTTGCGCCAGCACTCGCTGAAGCTGACGGCGCAACGCAGGCGCATCTTCGATCGAACGTTTTCGACGCACGAGCACTTCAGCGCCGAGACGCTCTACGGCTGGCTGCGCGCCGAGGACGGGGCACGAGTCTCGCGAGCGACGATCTACCGCACGCTCGATCTCCTGGTGAAGGGCGGCTTCCTCGGAGCGCTCGACACGGGACAGGGCGAGCTCGTCTACGAGCACGTCCTCGGCCACGATCACCACGATCACATGATCTGCATCGCCTGCGGGCGGATCGAAGAGTTCCACGACGAGCGCATCGAGGAGCTCCAGCGCGTGGCCGCGGCCAAGCACGGCTTCACGATCGAGCGCCACCTGCACCGGCTGATGGGCTACTGCAGGGCGTGCTCGCGCTCGCGCGAGCGGCGGGCGAGCAGCGGCGCGCCGCAGCCCCCCGCGGCTTCCCGATCGGATTGACTCCCGCGCGAGCTCAGAGGTCCGAGACGTCGCCGACGATCCGGCCGAGAACCTCGGATGCCATCGCGCTGCTCGGCATCCCGTACTGCAGGGCATCGACGAACACCTGGCTCTGCTCGAGACTGAAGGACTTCACGATCACGACGACCGTGTGGTTGTCGATGGTCGCGGTCGCCTGCATCTGGTCCTCGAGGACTGCGATCGGCTGGCTGCTCATCTCGGCCAGGGCGGCCTTGACGCTCGCCCAGACGACCGGCGTGCGGCCCTGCACGATCGAGGAGTGCTCGTTCTGGACGGCCGTGCTCATGAGGACGGCGCCCGAGGTCAGGCCGATGGCCGCCGCGGCGCAGCCGGGCAGGGCGGGGGCAAGGAGCAGGAGAGAGAGATAGGACATGCGCATGATCTAGTGCCTCCAGGTCCGGACCCTACCAAGGGCAGTGGGGGGGATCCAGAGCGTTGCGCGCAATTCCCAGGCACGGTCTCGCTTCGCCGAGGCGGCGCTCAACCCGCCGTCCGGCCCGCCGCCTCGACCAGCCGCCGGTAGAAAACGAGGCCTTCGCCCTGCTCGCGCTTGGAGAGTCGCGTCCATTGCGGGTGCTGCCAGGGCGTCACGTTGCGCTCGGGGTGCGGCATCAATCCGAGCACTCGGCCCGTCGGGTCGCAGATCCCTGCCACGTGCTCGTGCGAACCATTGGGATCGGCAGGGTAGCTCGGCGCGGCGCCATCGGGCTGGACGTAGGAGAGGGCGATCTGCCGGCGCTCGAGGAGCTGCGCAAAGCTTGCGGGGTCGCGCACCACGAAGCGGCCTTCGCCGTGCGCTACGGGCACAGGGAAGCGCTCTCCCGCGAGCAACCAGGTGCAGGCCGAGGCGCGCGTCTCGAGCGTGACCCAGCGGCACTCGTAGTGATTGGACGCGTTGGCGTACAGAGCGATCGTGCGCTCTCCCGGATCGCGCTCGGGCTCGAAGAGGCCCGCCTCCAGTAGCACCTGGAAACCGTTGCACACGCCCAGCGTCAGACCTCCGCGCTGCGTGTACTGGCGAAGCGTCCCTCCGAGCTCGGTGCGAGCCTCCAAGCCCCACACGCGCCCGGCCGAGACGTCGTCCCCGTGGCTGAAGCCGCCGGGAAAGACCAGGACTGCGCACTCGTCGAGCCGCTGCGGCTCGCGCGTGAGGACGTCGAAGCGCACGAGCTCGGCGTTCGCCCCGGCCAGCCGCAGCGCGTGCGCGGTCTCGTGCTCGCAATTCGTGCCGGATGTCCGCAGGACCAGGGCGCGCGGAGGAACACTCATGGCTAGCCCTGGAATCCGCTGGTGAATGCCTCGCGCAGGCGCGCGAGGGTCAAGTCGATCAGGAGTTCGCCGGTGCGTCCCTTGATCTTCAAGCGCGGGGAGGAGATCACGCGCCCCAGCGGGGTCACGCCGTGGCCCATCATCTTGGTCTGGAAGTTGAACTTCTTGCCGGGCTCGACCTCGACCAAAAAGCGCGTGGTGCTCTCCGAGAAGAGCAGCGTGGCGTCCTCGTCGTACGACACCGGGAAGGGGTCGTGGTCGAGGCCCGTGAGGTCGACCTCGATTCCGAGGCCTCCCGCCAGGCACATCTCAGCCGCCGCGACAGCTAGCCCGCCTTCGGCGAGGTCGTGGCAGGAGACGATCTGGGCCATGCGCGTGGCGCTGTGGAGCCGGGCGAAGAGCTTGGCCGCGCTCGCGAGCTCCGGACGCGGCACGCGTCCGCCCTCGAGGCCGCAGAGCGCGAGGTACTCCGAGCCCCCGAGCTCGGCGCGCGTGGTGCCGACCAGGAGGATCAGGTTTCCCGCCTTCTTCGCATCCATGGTGAGCGCGCGCGCCACGTTCGGAACGATCGCGAGCGCCGAGCAGAGCAGCGTGGGGGGAATCGAGAGCGTGCGGTCGCCGACGCGGTACTCGTTGTTCAGGCTGTCCTTGCCGGAGATGAAAGGCGCGCCGAACGCGAGCGCCGCGCGGTGGCAGCCGCGCGCGGCGTGCACCAGAGCGCCGAGCTGGTCAGGCTTCTCGCAGTTCCCCCACGCGAAGTTGTCGAGCAAGGCGGTCCGCTCCGGATCGCCGCCGACCGCCACGACGTTGCGCAGCGCCTCGTCGATCACCGCTTCGGCCATCGCGCCCGGGTCGAGCTTCCCGTAGCGCGGATTGGCGCCGCAAGCGAGCGCGACTCCGCGCGACGAGTCGGGCCGCGGTTGCAGCACGACGGCATCCGACGGACCGTCGACGCGCGCTCCCACGAGCGGTTTCACCACGCTCATGCCCTGCACCTCGTGGTCGTACTGGCGCACGATCCACTCCTTGCTCGCGGTGCCCGGGCGTCCGAGCAGGCTGAGGAGCGTTGCGTTCCAGTCGGGGGAAGCGGGACAGCCCGGATCCTCGAAAGCGGGAGGCGTCCAGGTCGCGATGCGGGTCGGCCGCGGGATGGCCCTCGTGCAGGAAGCTCATCGCGATCTCGCCCACGGTCTCGCCTTCGTAGGTGAGCGTGAGAGTCCCTCCGCCGGTGAAGGATCCGATGGCGGTCGCCTCGACCTCCTCGGCCGCGAAGATCGCAAGACACCGCGCGAGCTGTTCCGGTGGAACGGCGAGCACCATGCGCTCCTGCGCCTCGCTGATCCAGATCTCCTCCGGAGCGAGACCGGGGTACTTGAGCGGCACCTTCTCGAGCTCGACCGTCGCCCCGGTTTGCGCGCCCATCTCGCCCACGGCGGAGGAGAGCCCCCCCGCGCCGCAATCGGTGACCGCGCGGAACACCCGCTCGTCGCGAGCGCGCAACAATCCTTCGAGCACGCGCTTCTCGGTGATCGGATCCCCGATCTGCACGGCGGCCGCCGATTCGATTTCACTGGTCTCGGAGAGCTCGAGCGACGAGAAGGTCGCCCCATGGATCCCGTCGCGCCCGGTACGCCCGCCGACCAGCACGATCACGTCTCCGTCACGGACCTCTTTCTCGATGCAGTCACGCGGGATCAGCCCGACCGTGCCGCAAAACACGAGCGGATTGGCGACGAAGGCCTCGTCGAACCACACACCGCCGCTGACGGTGGGGATGCCCATGCAGTTGCCGTAGTCGCGCACGCCGGCGACGACGCCGCGCAGGATGCGGCGAGGATGCATCGAGCCTTTCGGCACACGCTCGGGCAGCAGATCGGGCGGCCCCACGAAGAACGCATCGGTATTGGCGATGGGCTTGGCGCCGAGCCCCACCCCGAGGATGTCGCGGATCACGCCGCCGACGCCCGTGCCCGCTCCGCCGTAGGGATCGATGGCGCTGGGATGATTGTGCGTCTCGACCTTGAAGGCGAGCCCGTACTCTTCGTCGAGCTCGACGATGCCCGCGTTGTCGTGGAAGACCGACAGGCACCAGGGACGCGCGAGCTTCGTGGTCGCGGCGACGATGGTCGTCTTCAGGAGGTTGTCGATCTCCTCTCCATCCATCTCGATGCGGCCGCGAAACGTCTTGTGCTGGCAGTGCTCGCTCCAGGTCTGCGCGAGGGTCTCGAGCTCGCAGGCGCTGGGTTCGCGCGAGAGCTCGCGGTAGTACGTGCGGATCGCGCGCATCTCCTCGAGAGAGAGCGCGAGCCCGCCGCGCCGCGACAGCTCGAGGAGCGCTGCGTCCTCGGCGCCGGTCAACGCGACCTCGATCCGTCCGTGACGTGGCGGCACACCTGGCTTGCGGTAGGCCAGCACCTCCTCGTCGATGACGATGTCCTCGATCACTTCGTTCGCCAACGTGCGGCGCGCGAGCTCGGAGAGCTCGGCGGTGCTTGGCTCCCCGCCGATCTCCCAGGCGCGAAAGGTCGTCACGAAGAGCTCGGGGACGTCGGCGGCGAGACCGTTGCGGCGCACGGTGCGCTCGATCGTCAGCGCCACCGGATCCATGACGCCGGGCTTGCGGGCCACGAGGATGCGATGCACGCGCTCCCCGGCGCGGGGATTTCCGCCGGGCTCGGTCAGCCGCGGATCGTCGACCACCGGATCGGCCAGGAGCTCGCGAAGGATGGCGAGGACCTGCTCGCTCGAGAGGGCCGCTGGAAGCAGGTAGCCGCGGCCCATCCGTATGGTCGCGATCGAGGCGAGACCCAGCTCACGGGCCGCCGCCAGCGCCTGCTGGCCAGCCGGATCGTCGTATTCCGGGCGTCGGAAGACCTCGATACGCCAGGCCTGGGGGAGCGCGCGATCGCGCGGGGTGGTCGGAGCGTCGGCCATGGCGCGGGGCGGAGCATGGTAGCGCCGACCCTCTCCCTTCCCAACGTCCGAACGGTCGCGGGGAGCCGCGGGGTTGCCACGGAGCTTCCCGGAGCTGACCATGCAAGGCGTTGAGCGAACCGTCCAAGTCCAACCCGCCGAGCGCGGCCATGCGCTTCGAGAAAGCGATCCAGGAGTTCGAAGCCAAGCTGCACGAGCTTCAGGAGCTCTCGCGCAGCACCAAGCTCGACCTCTCGAGCGAGGTCGAGGCGCACAAGAAGCAGTTCGAGAACCTGGTCGCCAAGACCTACTCCGAGCTCTCGCCCTGGGAGCGCGTCATGGTGGCGCGCCATCCCGACCGGCCGGTGGTCTCGGACTACATCACCAGCATGCTCGACGATTTCGTCGAGCTGCACGGCGACAAGGCCTTCGCCGACGACCGTGCGATCGTGACGGGCTTCGCGCGCCTGGGGGACCAGCGTTTCGTCCTGGTGGCGCACCGCAAGGGTCGCACGACCAAGGAGCGGCTGGCCTGCAACTTCGGCAGCGCGCACCCCGAGGGCTATCGCAAGGCGCTGCGCAAGATGCGGCTGGCCGAGAAGGTCGGCCTGCCGATCGTGACCCTGATCAACACTCCCGGCGCCTACCCCGGCATCGGCGCGGAAGAGCGCGGCCAGGCGGCCGCGATCGCCGAGAACATCCTGGAGATGTTCGACCTCGCGACACCCATCCTCGCGATCGTGATCGGCGAGGGCGGCTCCGGCGGAGCACTGGGGATCGGCGTCGGCGACCGCGTGCTGATGATGCAGTACTCCTACTACTCGGTGATCAGCCCCGAAGGCTGCGCCGCCATCCTGTGGAAGGACGGTGAGCGCACTCCCGACGCTGCCGCGGCCCTGCGCCTGACCGCGGACGACTTGCTCGGCCTCGGCCTGATCGACGCCACCATTCCCGAGCCGCTCGGCGGCGCCCACCGGGATCCCCCTGCGACTTTCGCGCTCGTCCGCCAGACCATCCTCGCCGAGCTCGGGGAGCTCGCGCGCATCCCGCGGGAGGAGCTGTGCGAGCGTCGGCGCGAGAAGTACCGCCGTCTGGGGGCCATCGAGGGGCGCTTCCCGGTGGTCTAAGCGAGCCAACGTGCTCCACCGATCGCCGTATGCTACGGAAGCGCGCATGGCCATCCTCGCGATCGCCAGGCGCCGCTGGTTTTCGTGCTCCCCCGAACGCGACCGCCTCTTGATCGGACTCAGGCCAGGCTCACGCCTTCGCCCGGCTCTCCCGTGGCCGCGCACTCCGGCACCGCATCTCTTCCCCGGGCTTCCGCTCCGAGCCGGAACGCGATGAGCGGGCAACCGGAGGACGACGCGGACCTGGAGGACTTCGAGCTCCCCCCGGAGGTGGCCGAGCTCTCTCCGCTGCAGGTGGAGGGGCCGAGCGACCACGAGCTGATCACGCGCGCTCAGCGCGGCGAGGAAGCAGCCTTCGAGATCCTGGTCCACCGCCACGAAGCGCGTGCCGTGCGGGTCGCGCGCAACATGGTCCCCTCCGACGAGGACGCACAAGACCTCGCGCAAGAGGCTTTCCTGCGCGTGTTCCGCAGCCTCGATCGCTTCGATTTCGCGCACGAATTCACGACCTGGCTGTACCGCATCGTCACCAACCTCGCGATCGACCACCTGCGCAAGCGCCGGCCGCAGCTCTCCACCACTCCCCTGGTGGACGACGAGGATCGGGAGCCCGAACTCGTCGATACGCGCGGCGAGCAGCCCTCCGACGCGATGGAGGAACGCGAGCGGGCGAGCGAGGTGCAGGCTTGCCTTTCGGCCCTCGCGCCCCACTTCCAGTCCGTGCTGGTCCTGCGCGAATTCGAGGATCTGGCCTGCAACGAGATCGCCGAGATCGTGGGAGCCACCCACGTGACGGTGCGCTGGCGTCTCCACCGGGGCAGAAAACTCTTCCAGGAAGAGTGGGAGCGCCGGGCCAGGCTGCGTGAAAAGCGCGCCATCGAGCTCGCGGCACGGGGCAGGGGGTCACGCACGCCCCCTCCTGGGACCGAGACCCGGCCCCGCACCAACTCCGACCCGGATCCTGCGTAGACACGGTCAGTTGAGAGGCCAAGAGCATGGCCAAAAGTATGGAAGGATTGCCCAATAGCTGCTTCGAGGTCCAGGCGAGTCTCCCGCTGTACGTGGGGGCCGACCTGGAAGCGCCGGCGATGGACGCGGTTGATGCGCACATCACGGGCTGCTCGGCTTGCGCCGCGCTCCATCTGCGAGCGCGGACCGCCCGAAGCGTTCTCCGCGAGCTGCGCCGGCGCCAGGGCCGTGTCGCGAACCCGGACCGTCCCAGCCTCTGGGACGGGATCCGGGCGCACCTCGTCGAAGAGAGATTGGTCGGTGCGCGCCCGGAGTTCTCTTCGAGCGTGACCGAGCCGGCGGTATCGATATCCCGACCCCGCTCCTGGAGACGTCAGTGGTCTACCTGGAGCGGGGTAGCCGCGGCCGCGGCCGCAGCGGTGCTGGTGTTCTGGCCGGTCATCGAACGGTCGTGGACGCCGCCCGCGATCGACTCCGGGGCCGGCGTTGCCGATGCGCAGCCCGTCCAGGATCCCGGCGCATCCGCGACGGCCGATCTGATCCTTCCCGTGTCCGCTCCCCCCTGGGCTCAGGGCATTCGCCCCCTGCAACCTGCCGGGGTGGACAAGCCCTCGCTGTACAGCCGGGCGCTCTCGGGCGGAGGCCCGGGCGACGGCAGAGGAGCGCCGTTGCGCTCATTGCCGCCGGGAACCGAGCTGGCGGGCGACAATCCTTTGCGCCCCTTCCGGCTGCGGTGATCGCTCGGCCTTACCCCATGTAGTCGTCATGAAGAATCGCAAGCTGCAGGCCCTGTTGGGCTCCGGCCTGGCCGCCCTCGCGTGGGTGGCGAATGCCCAAAGTCAGTCCAACGAACACGGCATCCCGCAGAACGGCGAGCCCCTGCGCAGGTCAGAAGGCGGACAGCCCCTGATCGACCAGGAGCGTCCCTCGCCCTTCGACGCCGAGAGCTGGAAGGAATCCCTGAGCGAGGGCAACCTCGACCGCCGGCAGGCGAGCTACGAGGAGCTGCTGCAGATCGCCCGGCGGGATCCCGCTGCGCGCCAAGCCATCGAGGAGTGGAGCCAGGGAAGCGACGAGCTCGCATGGACGAGCCGTCTCGCTCTGCGCGAGCTCCAACGACAGCCGCCCTCGAACCGGCAACGCTTGCAGAGTGGCCCGCTCAGACAGGACGACCTCGGTTCCTGGTTCGAAACGCCCTTCGGTGGCCTGGGCGCGAATCATCGCCAGCTCTTCGAGGACCTCGAGCGCAAGCTCGACACGCTCTTCGGCCAGCAGCCCGGGACGAATCTCGTGCCCGTTCCGCAGAGTCCTTCCGATCCGAACGTGCAGTCGCAAGGACAGAGCTTCCGGCTCGAGTCCACTCCCGACGGTGTCAAGGTGCACGTGGAGGAGCGGCACGACGGGAACCTCGAGACGCGCGAGTACGAAGCCAAGGACATGCAGGATCTCCTGGAGCGCTACCCCGAGCTGCGCGAGCACATCTCGACTCAGCCGCTCGTTCCGGGCGACGTCCGTGGCGAGCTCGGCGGTCTCCTGGAGCGCCTGCGCGGCATGCATCAGCGCGGCTGGCAGGACGATGGCTCAACGGACCTGCAGCCCCAGCTCGATGCTCGGCCACAGGTGCCGACGGACGTCCTCGGCGTCTACATCAGCGGACCAGCACAGCCAGGTGACGGCCTGCTCGTCGAACGCATCGAGCCGGGCACGATCGCTCAGGCGATCGGGATCCAGCGCGGGGACGTGCTCATCGAGATCAACGGGACTCCTCTGACCGACTCCGCCGATGTCAGCCGCGTCTTGCGGGCGCGCGAGGCCGATCAGGAGCTCGACGTCAAGCTGCGCGACCGGCGCGGTGAGGAGCGGACGCTGACCTGGAAGCCCAAAGGCCTGCGAGAGCTCTGAGCCGAGTGCACATCGGGGGATGACCGCGCCGCTAGGACACACGTCCGCGCGGCGCGGTGCGCATTTGCGGCCGCTTCAGCCCTCGAGCTCGGCTCGCCAGCGCGCGATCTCCTCGCGCACGCGCACCAGCGCGGTTCCACCGAGCGCGGAGCGGCGTGCGAGTTGACGATCGAGGGAGAGCTCGTCCGTGAGCTCGCCCGCGAGCTCGGGGAACAAGGCTCGCCGGCGTGCGGATGGAAGTGCCGCGAGCTCGACCTCGAGGGCTAGGGCTTCGCGCACGGCCTGTCCGACGCGCTCGTGCGCGTCTCGGAACGGCACGCCGCGTCGCACGAGGAGGTCGGCGAGATCGGTCGCGTCGAGGAATCCGCGTGAGGCCGCGGCGCGCGAGCGCTCCGGGTCGTAGTGTGCCTCGCGCGCCACGAGGGCCATCACCCGCAAGCAGGCCTCGGTCGTGTCGAGCGCGTCGAAGAGCGCGCGCTTGTCTTCCTGGAGGTCCTTGTCGTAGGCGAGCGGCAAACCCTTGAGCGTGACGAGGAGCCCGGTGAGCGCGCCGATCGTCCGGCCGGCCTTGCCGCGCACGAGCTCGAGGGCGTCGGGGTTCTTCTTCTGGGGCATCAGCGAAGACCCGGTGGTCACCGCGTCGGACAGCACGAGGAAGCCAGCCTCTTGCGATGCAAAGAAGATCCAGTCCTCGGCAAGGCGCGAGAGGTGCACCATCGTGAGGCTCGCGGCGAACACGAGCTCGAGGGCGTGGTCGCGGTCGCTCACGGCGTCGAGGCTGTTGCGCGTGGCTCCGCGCGCGAAGCCGAGGTCGCGCGCGAGCTCGTCGCGATCGATGGGCCAGGCGGTGCCGGCGAGGGCGCCCGAGCCGAGCGGACAGCTGTCGGAGCGCGCGAGCGCGTCCTCGAAGCGCGCGCGGTCGCGTCCGAGCATCTCGACGTAGGCGAGCGCGTGATGCGCGGCCGAGATCGGCTGCGCGCGCTGCAAGTGGGTGTAGCCGGGCATCACGATCTCGACGCTCTTCTCCGCGAGATCGAGGAGTGCGCGGACGAGCCCGGTCTGTGCTTCGAGGAGGTCGGGCAGGCGCCGGCGCAGCAGGAGTTTCAAGTCGGTTGCGACCTGGTCGTTGCGCGAGCGCCCCGTGTGGAGCTTCCTCGCCAGGGCCCCGACGCGCGCTTCGAGCTCGATCTCGACCAGCGTGTGCACGTCCTCGGCCCGCGCGGGATCGATGGCAGCCGGATCGGCCGCGAGCTCCAGGCCGATCGCCTCGAGTGCTTCCTCGATGCGGGCGCACTCGGAGGCATCGAGGACACCTGCGCGAGCGAGCGCCCGAGCCCAGGCGGCACTCGCACGGAGCTCGTCGGGGAGCAGGAGGCGGTCGTCCGCCAGGCTTCCCTGGAAGGACTCGAACAAGGGATCGATCGCACCCTCGAAGCGTCCGCCCCAGAGCTTGCTCACTCTCCCGCTCCGCCGTGCTTGCGCGCCGCGAGCGTCCCCGGGAGCCCGAAGAGGCGCACGAAGCCCTCGCTCGCCGCCTGCGAGTAGCCCTTGCCTTCGCCGAAGGTGGCGAGATCCTCCGAGTAGAGCGAGTGCGGGCTCGTCGCGCCGATCGAGGTGGCGGTTCCCTTGTACAGCCGCACGCGCACCTCGCCGCTCGCGTGGCGCATCGCGCTCTCGAAGAACGCGTCCAGCGCCACCCGCAGGGGGTGATACCACTGGCCGTTGTAGATGAGCTCGGCGTACTCGGGAGCGAGGCGTTCGACGACGTGCAGCGTGTCGCGCTCGAGGACCAGCGCGCGCAGGCTGCGCAGCGCCTCGTACAGGATCGTTCCGCCGGGCGTCTCGTACACTCCGCGAGACTTCATGCCGACGAGCCGGTTCTCGGTGATGTCGGCGCGTCCCACGCCGTGCCGCCCGCCGAAGGCGTTCAGCCGCTCGACGAGCGCCACCGGCCCGAGGTGCTCGCCGTCGAGCGCGACGGGGATACCGGATTCGAAGCGGATGCGCACCACCTCGGACCGATCGGGAGCCTTGTCCGGCGCGGTGGTGAGCATCCACACATCCTCGGGCGGCGCCAGCGCGGGGTCCTCGAGCGCACCGCCTTCGTGCGAGATGTGCCAGAGGTTGCGATCGCGCGAGTAGATCTTCTTGCGCGTGGCGCGCACCGGAATGCTGTGGCGCTCGGCGTAGTCGATGGCGTCCTCGCGGCTCTTGATCTCCCACGTGCGCCAGGGAGCGACGATCTCCATCCCGGGCGCGAAAGCCATGTACACGAGCTCGAAGCGCACCTGGTCGTTGCCCTTGCCGGTGCAGCCGTGCGCGAGCGCCTGCGCCCCGATCTCGTGCGCGTAGTCGACTTGCGCGCGCGCGAGGATCGGCCGCGCGAGGCTCGTGCCGAGCAGATAGCGTCCCTCGTAGATCGCCAGTGCCCGCAAGGCGCGGAAGCACAGCTCCGTGAGGAAGCGCTCGCGCAGGTCCACGATACGGCAGGATGCGGCCCCGGTCGCGATGGCCTTCTCTTCGAGCCCTTCGAGCTCCTCGGCGCCCTGACCGACGTCACCCGCGAGGCAGTGCACCTCGAAGCCGCGGTTCTCGCGCAGCCAGGGGATGAGGATCGAGGTGTCGAGCCCGCCCGAGTAGGCGAGGACGCACTTCTGTGTCACGCACTCACCTCGGCCCGCTCGGAGCTCGGGGTCATCAGCATGGCGAGGATCGCCTTCTGCACGTGCAAGCGGTTCTCGGCGTTGTCGAAGACGATCGACTGCGCGCCGTCCATCACGCCGGCGGTGACTTCCATGCCGCGGTGCGCGGGCAGGCAGTGCAGGAAGTACGCGTTGGGAGTGAGCGCCATGAGCTCCTCGTCGACCTGGTACTCGGCGAAGATCCCGGCGCGCTCCTCGGTCTCGTCTTCCTGGCCCATGCTGGCCCAGACGTCGGTGTAGACCGCGTCCGCGCCGCGCACTGCCTGGTGCGGGTCGTCGGTGATGCGGATCTCGGAGCCGGTCTCGCGCGCCACGTTCATCGCCTCGCTGACGACCTTCGAATTGGGCTCGTAGCCCTCGGGAGTGCAGACCGTGACGTGCGCGCCGAGCTTGGCCCCGCACACGAGGAGCGAGTGACAGGTGTTGTTCCCGTCCCCCACGTAGACGAGGCGCTTGCCCTTCACGTCGCCCCACTTCTCGGTCAGCGTGAAGAAGTCGGTGAGAGCCTGGCAGGGATGCAGGTAGTCGGTGAGGCCATTGATGACCGGGATGTCGCAGTTCTCGGCCAGCTCGAGGAGCGCACGGTGCTTGTACGTGCGTGCCACGATGCACTGCACCCAGCGCTCGAGGTTGCGGGCCATGTCCTTGATCGACTCGCGCGAGCCCAGTCGAGCGTAGCGGTGGTCGAGGTACACCGCGCTGCCGCCGAGGTCCTGGATGCCGATGTCGAAGGTGAAGCGCGTGCGCAGGCTCTCCTTCTCGAAGATCATGCCCAGACGCTGGCCTTCGAGGAGATGCGCGTAGCGGCGCGGCGCGCGCTTGAGCTCGCGCGCGGCCGCGTAGAGGTCGTGGATGTCGTTCGGGGAGAGCACCGCCTCCGAGAGCAGGTCCTTGTAAGGCAACCTTCCCAGCGACGTACCCTGGGACGCGGAATCGGACGGCGCGGGCTGGGAGCGAGACGAACGAGTCATGGGGAACTCCTCGACGAGAGCTCGTCGAGCGCATCACGGATCAGGACGAGGCCGCGCCGAACGTCCTCGGCGCTCACGACGAAAGGAGGCAGGAAGCGCACCACGTCGCTTCCCGCACTGCAGGCGAGCAAGCCATGGCGTCGCAGCGCCTTGACGAGGTCGCTCGCGTGCCCGGGCACCACAAGCGCCTGCATCAGGCCGCGGCCGCGGCGCGCGCGCGCGATGGGGTACACGGCCACGAGCTCCTCGAGACCGCGGGCGAACTCGGCTCCGCGCTCCACGACATTGTGCAGCAGGCCGCCGTCCTCGAGGGCCTCGAGGAACACCAGCGCCGCGCGCAAGACCAGCGGGCCGCCGCCGAAGGTCGAGCCGTGCTCGCCGACCGTGAAGCACTGCGCGTGCTCGTCGGAGACGAGCGCGACGCCCATCGGCAACCCTCCGCCGATCGGTTTGGCGAGGGTCACGACATCGGGCTTCACGCCGGCGTGATCGCCCGCGAGGAAGCGACCGGTCCGACCCGCTCCGCACTGCACCTCGTCGTGCACGAGGAGCGTGCCCGTGGCCGTGCACTGCTCGCGCGCGTATTGCAGGTAGCGGTCGGAGAGCTCGCGCATGCCGCCCTCGCCCTGGATCGGCTCGACGAAGAGCGCCGCGGGCTGCGCGGCGAGGGCGGTGGCGAGCGCGCCCTCGTCCTCGGGTTCGACGAAAGCAACCTCGAGGAGCGGGCCGAAGGGCGCGCGATAGGCCTCCTTCGAGGTGAGCGAGAGCGCCCCGACGGTCCGCCCGTGGAAGCTGCCGGCGAGGGCGACGAAGCTCGTGCGCTGCGGCTTGCCGCGGTTCCGCTGCACCTTGCGCGCGACCTTGATGGCCGTCTCGTTGGCTTCGCTCCCGCTGTTGCAGAAGAAGGCGGCCTGCATTCCAGAGAGTCGCGCGAGGCGCTCGGCGACCGGCTCGGTGTAGGGATGGCGCAGCAGGTTCGAGGTGTGCACCAGCCGGCCGACCTGATCGCGGAGCGCGCTCATCAGTCCGTCGTGCGCGTGCCCGAGCGCGTTCACCGCGATCCCGGCCAGGAAATCGAGGTACTCGCGGCCTTCGCGGTCGACGAGCCACGCGCCGCGTCCGGACACGAAGACCTCTTCGGAGCGCTGATAGGTGGGCAGGACGTGCTCATCCATGGTGTTCGAGCTCGCGATCGAGGAAACGTGTGCCCGCGCTGGGGGAGAGTGCCGCGAGGACTGCGTCGTCGCCCTGGCCCGGCGCGATCTTCACGATTCCGAGTGGCAGGGCCCGTGCTCCCTCGAGCGCCGCGGCGACCTTGGGCAGCATGCCTCCGCGCACGACGCCGCGCTCGCGGAGCTCGCGACAGCGCTCGGGAGTGAGGTCGCTCAGGAGCTCGCCTTCGTCTCCCAGGACGCCGGGCACGTCGGTGAGGAAGAGCAAGGCGTCGGCCTCCAGCGCCCGCGAGAGAGGCGCGGCGGCCTGGTCCGCATTGATGTTGTAGAACTCGCTCGAGTCGTCGCTCTCGCCCGCGGCGAGCGGCGCCACGGTCGCGATCACCGGGACCCAGCCGCTGAAGGCCAGCGCTTCGAGGAGCTGCGTGCGCACGTGGAGGATCTCTCCCACGAAGCCGATGTCGGCGCCCCCCGGGCGGAGCTTGCGCGCGTCGAAGATGGCCCCGTCGGCGCCGCACAGGCCGACCGCGGGCACGCCGACCGACGCGAGGCTCGCGACGAGCCGGCGGTTGACCAGGCCCGCGAGCACCATCAGCACGAGCGGGGCCGTCTGCGCGTCGGTCACGCGCAGACCCTCGACCTGGCGCTCGGCGAGGCCCATCCGCGCGGAGAGCTCACGGATCTGGTTGCCGCCGCCGTGCACGACGAAGAGCTCGTGTCCGGCCGCCAGCGCGCCCGTCAGCGCTCGCCCGAAGGATTCTCGGGCCGCCGCTTCCTCGATCTGGGCGCCGCCGATCTTGACCACGATCCTCATGCGAGTCCCGCCCCCTCGTCGATCGAGAGCAGCCGGTTCATGTTCTGGATCGCTTGCCCCGCCGCGCCCTTCACCAGGTTGTCGATGACCGAGACGATGACGACCTGGCCCCACGCGTCCGCGAGGCCGATCGCGCAGAGGTTCGTGCGCTGGACATCCGAGAGCCGGGGCATGCTGCGCCCGAGTACGCGCACGAAGCGCTCGCCTTCATAGCGCGAGGCAAGGATCGAGCGCAAATCGGCCGCGCTCGTGCCCGGCGCCGGCGTCACGTAGATCGTCGCGAGGATGCCGCGGAAGACCGGCAGCAGATGGGGCACGAAGACGATGCGCTCGGTCCGGGCCTCCTGGTGGATCTCCGGCGCATGGCGGTGATCGCCGACCGAGTAGGCCTGGAAGTTCTCGTGCACGGCGCCGAAGTGACTCTTCGCGCTCGGCGTCTTGCCCGCGCCGGAGAGCCCGCTCTTGCAGTCGGCGATGATCGGGCTCTCCCCATCGATCGCTCCGGCCGCGAGGAGCGGCAGGAGCGGCAGGAGCACAGCCGTGGGATAGCAACCGGGGTTCGCGACCAGCCGGGCACGATCGAGGCCTTCGCGAGCGTGCTCGGTCAGCCCGTACACCGCTTCTCCCAGGAGCTCGGGCGCGCCGTGAGCTTGACCGTACGCCGCCGCGTAGCGGGTCGGGTCACGCAGCCGGAAGTCCGCCGAGAGATCGACCACCTTGCATCCGGCCGCCAGCGCAGCTCGCGCGAGCTCCGTGGCGGCCCCATGCGGCGTGCACAGGAACACGCCCTCCAGTGTGGAGAACGCCTCGACGTCGAGCGCCGACAGCGGCTCGTCGAACTCGCTCTCGGGCGCATCCGGTACGACTCCCGGTCGCGCGGTCATGCGTTCCCGCACAACGAGGGCGGGATGCTGCGCGAGCAGGCGCGTGAGCTCCTGGCCGACGTAGCCCGAGGCACCCACGATCCCCACCGGCCGGCGCCCGTGGGGCTCGCTCCGGCCCTGGGGAATATGCATCATTCGCGCATATTCATTCATGCCCTCGCGCTCGTCAAGCGCTCGAGCGGAAAAAACCTCGGATCAGCCGCGCGTGTTCTTGGCCAGCGCGCGCTGGCAGCGGTCCCGCAAGTCGAGCGCCTGCTGGATGCTCGGATGATCCAGCGGATACGTCGAGATCGAGAGATAGCGGTCGAGCGAGTAGATGGCGCGGTCATAGTCGCCGAGGTCGTACAGCACCTGTCCGTAACGGCTGTGCGCCTCGGCGAGCTCGGGCGCGAGCGCGAGCACCTTCTCCAGGTGTTCGGCAGCCTCGGCGTTCCGGCCGAGCGTCCGCAGCACGCCGGCAGCGTGCATGCGCACCTTGACCTCGAACTCGTTCTCTCGCGCGAGCATCTTGCGGAAGTTTTCCTCGTCCCGCTCGGCGAGCTCGCTCGACAGGAGCTTCGAGCGGTAGTGATCGGTGGTCGCCACGAGGATCAGCAGGAGCTCGTCGGCGATGGCGATCGATTCCGCGGGCCGTCCCAGCAGGGCGAGCACGCGCATCTTGCCGTTGAGCGCGTCGTGGTCCTCGATCTTGCGCTCGAGCGCCTTGTCGAAGTATTCCAGGGCCTCCTCCCAGGAGTCCCGCGCGATCTTGCGCAGCTCGGCGACGCGCACGTTCGGATCCGGCGCCTCGGTCGCACGCGCTCCCGTCTCGATGTCGCGCGCAGCTTCGTCGTGGAGAAGGCCCTTGCGCTCGAGCGCCAGCGCCAGCCCCAGGTCGAAGCGCGCATCATCGAAGTGCAAGCCAGCGCGGAACACCTGCTCGGCCACCAGGATGTCCTCGGTGCGCCCGCGCTTCTGCAGGACCCAGCCGAGGAGCAGGTTCAAGCTCTTGTCCTTCGGCTCCACCTCCAGGCCCTTCTGGATCTGGTCCTGGCAGCGATCCAGATCGCCCATGGTCCAGTACTGGAGGGCCGAGTCGCGGTAGTAGTCCACCTTCTGCTCGTCCGTCATCTCCGGCGGGCCCGAGTGGCAGGCGAGCACGGCGCAAACGAGCACGAATGCGACGAGGATTCGGGTGGGCATCGAGGACATCATCAGCTCCTTGGGGGGCGACCAGGATAGCGAGGCTTCACTCCTGTGCACCCTCGAGGCCCCTGCGCGCTGTCCGCAATAGGCGGTCGATGCGCTCCTGTTGCACACGCAGATCGATTGTCTTGCCTCCCGAGAGGCCGACCAGCCCCGGCTTGGCCCCACGGGGCTTGTGGACGAGCTTGCGCGGCGCCAGGTGCACCAGGGCGCGGCGAGTGCCGCGCAGGGGCGAGAAGTGAACGGCGAGGTGAGCGGCGTCGAGGACCTCCTCTTCGTCGGCGGTGGCACCTTTGGCGAGGCGCAGCACGACGTGGCTTCCCGGGGCGTCCGCGGTGTGCAGCCACAGGTCGCTCCCGCGCGAGTGTCGCAGGGTGAGCTGGTCGTTGTCGGCAGCACTCCGGCCAACTCGTATCTCCGAGCCGCGCGATGCCTGGAACACGCGATAGGGCAGACGCGGCGCGGTCTCGGCGCGGCGGCGGGGATCGGCCTGCTGAGCGGCTTCGAGGAGACCACGCTCGACTGCTTCGGCCTCGAGTTCCTCGGGCTCCATGGCGGCGCTCTCGAGCCGCGCGCGCAGATCCTCGAGCGCCGCGAGTCGCACGCGCGCGATCTCGATCTCGCTCGCGACGGTCTCGCGCGACCGTTCGAGCTTCCGCGCGCGATCGAACAGCCGCTCCATGTTCTCCTGCGGCGAGCGTTCGGGATCGAGCGTGATGCGGCGCTGGGATCCGTCCGTTGCGAACCAGTCGAAGAGCTCGGCGTGGTCCATGCCGCGGCGCAAGCGGGCGAGATTCGTCTTCAGGAGCTCGCCGTCCTGGCGCACTCGCTCGACCTCTGCGCTGGCGCGGGCGCGCTCTTCCAGTCCGCGGACGAGCGCCCGGGTCCGATCGATCCGGCGCGCGAGCCGGGCGCGCAGCTTGGCGCTGAGCTCGCTCGTGCGCGCCTCGTCCGCGCGGGCGCCGAGCGTCTGCTCGACCCGCCACGAGAGTGGTGCGCGCTCGCCATCCGTTCCGGGCGGCGCGTCGGGAGGCAGCGGGAGAGCCTCGGCGATCGATGGTCCGGGATCTCCGGCCGGCGCGCGCGCGCTCCCGCCGGGCGGTTTCCAGATCGTGCCGAGCGCGAGGCGCGGCGCTCCTCGGCCGCTCGGCGCGGGGACCAGCCAGTCGACGAGCCGATCGTCGGGACCGAGCAGCAAGAGATTGGCGTGGCGTCCGGTGAGCTCGAGGAGCAGCGCGCGGCGTTCGCCGCAGGGAGCTCCGCGCAGCTCCACGAGGACCATGCGATCGCCACCGACCTGCTCCAGGCGGACGATCTCGGCACCGGGCAGCTCGTTCGACAGCCGCTGAAAGAACGGCCCGCTCGGACCCCCGTGGCGCGAGAGCCGTCCGAGCTGCAGATGCACACGCGCCGCTTCGGGATGAGCCGAGAGGTGCAGCCGGCGCATGGCGGGCGTGGCTGCATCCCCGGCGCGGGGAGGATCGAGGACCAGCAGGAGGTCGCGGGGAGGATGTGGCTCGACCTCGCGCACGCGCCAGGCGGCGACCAGCGGGGAGAGCTCGGCCGCGAGCTCCCCGATCTGGCGCGCCGAGAGGTTCAGCGCAGCTCCTCTTCGACGTCGTAGACCCAGGCTTCCGAGGCGGGCGTCCAGTCGAACAGCGTGCCCTTGGAGCCGAACCAGTGCTTCAGCTCGGTGGCGGCGTTCTCGGCGCTATCGGACCCATGGGTGAGGTTGTGCGAGCGCGAGAGCCCGAAGTCCCCGCGGATGGTCCCCGGAGGGGACTCGGCGCCATCGGTCTTCCCTAGCAGGCTGCGAACGACGGCGATCGCGTTGCGGCCCTCGAGCGCGATCGCCACCACCGGGCCGGTGCTCATGAAGCGCACCAAGCCCTCGAAGAACGGGCGACCCGCGTGCACGGAATAATGCTCGCGGATGTGATCCTCGGGGAAGATGCGCATGTTCATCCCGATGATCTTCAGGCCTTTCTCTTCGAAGCGAGTGAGGATCCGTCCGACGAGGCCACGCTCGACAGCGTCGGGTTTGAGCAGCACCAGGGTCCGTTCCACCAGTCGTCGCCCTCCAGGGCTGTTCGAGCGCCAGTTGCCGGCGCGGGGAGGCTGTCGTCGCACCCCCGCACGGCGCGGAGATGAGGGCCGACCAGGATAAGGAGCGCGGTCGCGCGTGCAACTGTGCGAGGATCACCAGCCGCCGCCTCGCGCGCAGGGGAAAAGTCCGGCTGGCGGTTGACGTGACTCTCTCAATTACTACAGTTGTTGGCCAAAACCGCCGCGATGCACCGACCGGTGTCGACCGACGGGCTTTGGAAATCCTGCCCGGGAGCCCTTCGCCAAAACGTATCGAGGGTCCAGGGCCAGCAATGCCTGATGACAATCGAGGCCCCGCAGAAGAGCGTCCAGTTCCGTCCTCCGCGGCCTCCGCGACGAGGCAGGGAGCCGACGTTCCGACCAGCGAGGCCCCGGCCAACGATTGGCGCCGAGACTTTGCCCGCTACGGGGGTCTCGGAATGCAGTTGGCGGCCGCGGTGGGAGTGCTCGCCTACCTTGGATTGCTTCTGGATCGCTGGCTCGGGACCTTGCCTCTGTTCGTGCTGATCGGTGTCGCTCTCGGGTCCGCGGGAGGCTTCCTCGCACTGATCAAGAAGGTTCCTCTCGCTGGCGGCCGCAAGGGCCGCGACCCCTCACGATCCAAGACTGACCGATGACCCGCACCTCCATAGCGATCTTCGCTGGCCTCGGCCTGGCGGCCGTGGTGGCTTCACGCCTGGACGCGGAGCTCGCGACGGGCGTGCTCGCCGGCTACCTGTTCGGCAGCACGCTCGGACTGCTCGGTCTGGCCTGGCAGCGCCACGTCTTGCGCACGCATCCCGCTCGAGCCTTCACCGCGCTGGGGCAAGCCTTCCTCTTCAAGCTGGCCGGGATGCTCATGGGAGTCCTCGCGCTGCGCTTCCTCCAGCCCGCGGCGGCGGTGGCCGACTGGCGCAGCTTCGCGCTGGCCTATGCGACCGGAGTCTTCCTGTGCGTGGTCCTCGGATCCTTCGAGACCCTGAGGACCTTGACCCAGCGCCAGACGAAGGGAGAGTCCGCGCTGTGAGCTTCTTGCGACCTCTCTTGCTCGTCGCCGTCGTGGTGTTCTCGAGCTGGCTGAGTACGAAGTACTCCGAGCATCACGCATCCTCGCACGGCCAGGTGTTCCAGTCGCTCTACCGGCACGTGGTGCCCGCGGCCCTGGTGCAACCCCATCACGTGGAGGAGAGCGAGGGCGAGGGGTCGGCCGAAGCAGGGGAGCACGGCCACTCCTCCGTGCACGATCCGGTGCTCGCCATCGACATGCCGTTCCTGCCGAAGGCCTTCGACGGCGATCGCAACCGGGCGAACGGTGTCCAGATCCTGCTGACGAACCTGCAGATCTTCCAGGTCGCGGCCGTCCTCCTGGTCCTGATCGCCTTCTCGGGGGTGCCGCGACACTTCCGCACCGGCAAGGGCGATGCGATCAGCAGGATGCTCGCTGGCATGTGCATGGCCATCCGGGACGAGATGGTCGTGCCCGTGATGGGCGACAAGGACGGCGGCAAGTTCCTGCCCTTCTTCCTGGCGATCTTCTTCTTCATCCTGTTCATGAACCTGATGGGCCTCGTGCCCGGCTCGGCCACGGCGACGGCGAGCATCTTCGTCACCGCGGCGCTCGCGGTCGTCACCTTCGCGACGATGATCGGCGCCGGTATGGCCGTCCAGGGTCCGGTCCACTTCTGGAAGAACCTCGTCCCGCACGTCCCGGGATGGCTGTGGCCCCTGATGTTCCTGGTCGAGGTCCTGGGCCTCCTGGTCAAGCCCTTCGCGCTCATGATTCGTCTCTTCGCGAACATGACCGGCGGGCACCTCGTCGTGCTGTCCTTCACCGGGCTGATCTTCCTGTTCGCAGGTGCCGAGCACACTGCCGCCGCGGGCTGGGGGATCGCGCCGGTGAGCGTTGCGTTCGCGGTCTTCATCATGATCATCGAGGCCTTCGTGGCCCTTCTACAGGCGTACATCTTCACCCAGCTCTCGATCTTGTTCATCGGAGCTTGCATCCATCCCGAGCACTGAATCGAGCTGCCTCGGGCACCTCGGTCCACTTCCGAAACCAACCCACCCAACCTCGTCAGCCAACTCTTGGCACCGGATCAGAAAGTCGAAGCATGATGATTCTCCAGGAACTCACCCCCGAGCAGCAGGCGGCCATCGAGACCGCGGCCGCAACCTTTGCGGGCCTCGCCAAGGCCGGTGCCGGCATCGGCGCGGGCATCGTCGCGATCGGCGCGGGCCTGGGCATCGGCCGCATCGGTGCGGCCGCCAACGAGGGCATCGCGCGCCAGCCCGAGGCGGCCGGAGACATCCGCGGCGGCTCGATCATCCTGGCGGCCCTGATCGAAGGCGTCTCGCTCTTCGGCCTGGTGGTCTGCTTGCTCGCCGCCCTCTGAGTCGCGCGCGGATCGCCGCACACGCCATCCTCCCCGGAGCATGCCGATGAATGCCTGTCTCGCCCTTGCCCTCGCCGCAGAAGGTGGCTTCAACCCGCTGGATCCCAGCGGGGCGGGAGGCTTCTTCTGGACCCTGGTGATCTTCGCGGTCTCGCTTCCATTGATGTGGATGCTCGTGTTCTCGAAGGTTGCCACGGCGATGCTCGGTCGCGACACGCAGGCCTCCGCGGCGATCCAGTCGGCGGAGCGCGCGAGCGCCGAGGCGGAGAAGGCGCGGGTGGCCGTCGAAGTGGCGCTTGGCGAAGCGCAGGCCCAGGCGGCCAAGCTCATCGCGGGAGCGCGCGAGCGGGCGGAGGCCCGCGAGCGCGAGATCCTCGAGGGCGCCAAGCGTCAGGGCGACGTGCTGATCGAGAACGCGCGCGCGGCGATCCGCGTCGAGCAGGAGAAAGCGATCGCCTCGATCCGCGGTGCGGTCGTCGATCTGTCGCTCCACGCTGCAAGTCGCGTCATCGGCCGCAACGTCGGCGCCGAGGACGACCGGCGCATGGTCCACGAGATCGTTTCCGCTGCGGAGGCCGGCAAGCGGTGATCCTCGATCCTGTCACCACGCGCTGGACCGAAGCGCTCTTCCGTCTCGCCAAGCGGCAGGGGAGCCTGGAGGCCGTGCAGGCGGACATCGAGCGCCTCGGAACCGAGTTCGCCCGACCCGCCGTGCGCGCCCTCATCGTCGGGGGCGGCCGGCGCGCAACCGGGCCCGAGCGGTCGGCAGACGAGCGGCGGGCGAAGCTCGAGCAGCTCGCCGCGGGCTTGCATCCGCTGGTGCGTAGCTTCGTCTCCCTCGTGCTCGACAAGCGCCGGGAGGAAGTGCTGCTGCAGCTAGCCGAGGCGTTCCGGAGCCGCATGCTCGTCGAGCGTGGCGCGGTCGAGGGCGTGGTCGAGTCGGCGCGTGCGCTCGCGCCGGACGAGGTCACGTCGCTCGCCAGCGCGCTGGGCCGGGACCTCGGCAAGGAGGTTCTGCTCCGGAACCGCACCAATCCCGATCTGATCGGCGGCGTGCGCGTGGTCTTCGGAGCGCGGATGCTCGACCGTTCGGTGCAGGGCCGCCTCGATGCGCTGCGGGGGCGGCTGCTTGCAGCGCGGCTGCCGGTGAAAGTCGATTGACGCAGTGATTTGCGCTTCAGAATCAGACCACCTGAAGGTGGGACTCCGAACCAGAAGCAGACCGCCTGAAGGCGGTACTCCCAACCAGAGCCAGACCGCCTGAAGGCGGGACTCCGAACCGAAGAAAAACCATGGACCTGCGACCTGCTGAAGTCACTTCGATCCTCGAGAAGGAGATCGAGTCGTATCAGGGCGAGAGCCGCATGCAGAGCGTGGGCACCGTGCTGTCGGTCGGCGACGGCGTGGCCCGCGTGTATGGCCTCGACGACTGCATGATGAACGAGCTACTGGACTTCCCCGGTGGCATTCGCGGCGTCGCGTTGAACCTAGAGGAGGACAACGTCGGCTGCGTGCTCCTCGGCGGCGCCGCTGGCGTGAAGGAAGGCGACGTCGTGAAGGCGACGGGCCGCGTCATCTCGGTGCCGACCGGGGACGCCTTGCTCGGGCGCGTGGTGAACGCGCTCGGCGACCCGATCGACGGCCGCGGGCCGCTCGGAGTCGGGGCCGAGGACTACCGGACGATCGAGCAGATCGCGCCCTCGGTGGTCGAGCGCCAGCCGGTGAAGGAGCCCCTGCAGACCGGGATCAAGGCGATCGACGCGATGATCCCGATCGGCCGCGGCCAGCGCGAGCTGATCATCGGCGACCGCCAGACCGGCAAGACGGCGATCCTCCTCGACACGATCCTCGCGCAGAAGCTCACCGGCGGGGGGGATCCGAAGAACCCCGAGCAGATGATCTGCATCTACGTCGCGATGGGCCAGAAGCAGTCGACGGTGGTCGACGTCGTGCGCCGCCTCGAGCTCGAGGGCGCGATGCCTTACACGATCATCGTCTCGGCTTCGGCCAACGACGAGGCCTCGATGCAGTACCTCGCCGCCTACTGCGGCTGCACTATGGGCGAGCGCTTCCGCGACGAGGGCCGCCACGTGGTCATCATGTACGACGACCTCTACAAGCAGGCGCTCGCCTATCGGCAGGTCATGCTGCTCCTGCGCCGTCCACCGGGACGCGAGGCATTCCCCGGCGACATCTTCAACCTGCACAGCCGGCTCCTCGAGCGCGCCGCGAAGCTCTCGGACAAGGCGCCCGAGCTCAACGCCCGCTACAAGAAGGGCGGCGGCTCGCTCACCGCCCTCCCGGTGGTCGAGACGCAGGAGGGTGACGTGTCGGCGTACATCCCGACCAACGTGATCTCGATCACGGACGGCCAGATCTTCCTCGAGACAGGTCTCTTCAACTCGGGCGTTCGTCCGGCCGTGAACGCCGGCATCTCGGTGTCGCGCGTGGGTGGCGCGGCGCAGATCCCGCCCATGAAGAAGAACGCGGGCTCGCTGCGCCTGGACATGGCGCAGTTCCGCGAGCTCGCCGCCTTCGCGCAGTTCGGCTCCGATCTCGACAAGGCGACGCAGGCCAAGCTCACGCGCGGCGAACGGCTGGTCGAGATCCTGAAGCAGCCGCAGTACGCCCCCGTCGCGGTCGAGGATCAGATCCTGATCATCTGGGCCGGCACGACCGGCGCGCTCGACGACGTCCCGGCGAAGCGCGTGCGCGAATTCGAGAAGCGCGCTCCTCGCGCACGTCCACGACGCGATCCCGGACGTGCTGGCGAAGATCAAGGGCGCCAAGAAGGACATTCCCGACGACGTGAAGGCGACCTTGAAGAGCGCGATCCAGGCCGTGAAAGCGGAGTTCAAGTAGGCGATGGCCAGCGTCAAGGAGCTTCGCCAGCCGGATCAAGTCCGTCGGCAGCATCAAGCAGATCACGAAGGCCATGGAGATGGTCGCGACGACGAAGCTGCGTCGGTTCCAGGATCGCGCGATGGCCTCGCGGCCCTATGCACTGGAGATCGCGGGGCTGATCGGGCGCCTGGCTGCGATGGTCTCCGAGCAGCTCGGCGAGCGGCCGCTGTTCCAGCGAAGGCGCAGGCGCGAAGACGCTGGTCGCTGCTCGTGACTTCCGATCGCGGGCTCTGTGGCGCCTACAACTCGGGCATCCTGCGCGCCCTCGAAGCCTGGCGCGGCCAGCGGCCGAAGGACGACTTCGCCTTCTTCGTGTGGGGGCGCAAGGGCTATCAGTACCTGACCAAGCGCGGCTACCAGGTCGCGCGCTACCTGAGCGAACCGAGCCTCGAGAAGATGGACTACCGCGGCGCCGCCGTCGCGGCGCGGATGATCACGCAGGAATTCCTGAAGGGCGGCTACGAAGGTGTGTGGCTCGCGTCGACGCGCTTCGAGTCGATGGTGAAGTACCTGCCGACCATCGCGCGCTTCCTGCCGATCGACGGCGCGACCTTCGCCTCCGAGGGATCAGCGCCCGCCGGGCAGAGCGCCGCGGCGAGCGACGTCATCCTCGAGCCGGACGCCGTCACGATCTTCGATCTGCTGATCCCGCGCTACCTCGAGACGCGCATCTTCAATTCGCTCCTCGAGGCGCTGACCAGCGAGTACGCCAGCCGCCGCGTCGCGATGAAGAACGCGACCGACGCGGCCGCCGACATCCAGAAGGCCTTGCGTTCCGTCTACAACCGCAAGCGTCAAGAGAACATCACCAAGGAGCTGCTCGACATCGTCGGCGGCGCAGAGGCCCTCAGGTAAGCCTCGAGGACCGCGACACATCGACCCACGAGCCTCCCGATCCAGCCATGAGTACCTCCAATACCGGAACCGTCGCCCAGATCTTCGGCCCCGTCGTCGACGTGCGTTTCGAGCCGGGCAAGCTGCCGGCGATCCTCACCGCGCTGCGCGTCGAGGAGAAGGAGCGCGAGATCGATCTCACCCTCGAGGTGGCACAGCACCTCGGCAACGACGTCGCGCGCTGCATCGCCATGTCGACGACCGACGGCTGCCGGCGCGGCATGACCGTGGTCGACAGCACCCAGCCGATCATGGTGCCGGTGGGAGAGCGCACCAAGGGCCGCGTCTTCAACCTGCTCGGCCAGCCGCTCGACCGGCTGTTCCGCGGCGAACTGCCCGTCGGCGACAGCTGGCCGATCCACCGGCCGGCGCCGTCCTTCGAGGAGCAGGAGGCGATCTCCGAGGTCTTCGAGACGGGCATCAAGGTGGTCGACCTGCTCTGCCCGTTCGCGAAAGGCGGCAAGATCGGCCTGTTCGGCGGAGCAGGCGTCGGCAAGACCGTGCTGATCCAGGAGCTGATCCGGATCACGGCGGTCGAGAAGGGCGGCTTCAGCGTGTTCTGCGGCGTGGGCGAGCGCACGCGCGAGGGAAACGACCTGTGGCTCGAGATGCTCGAGGCCCAGTACAAGACGCCCGATGGCCAGGTTCAGCGGGTCATCGACAACGCCGTCCTCGTGTTCGGGCAGATGAACGAGCCGCCCGGATCGCGCCTGCGGGTCGCCCTCTCGGGGCTCACCATGGCGGAGTACTTCCGTGACGAGCTCGGCCAGGACGTGCTGCTCTTCGTCGACAACATCTTCCGCTTCGTGCAGGCCGGCTCCGAAGTGTCGGCGCTTGCTCGGCCGCATGCCATCCGCCGTGGGCTATCAGCCGACGATGGCCTCCGAGATGGGGGCGCTCCAGGAACGCATCACGTCGACGAAGAAAGGCTCGGTCACCTCGATGCAGGCGGTGTACGTCCCGGCGGACGACATCACCGACCCCGCCCCCGTGGCAACCTTCGCGCACCTCGATTCGACGATCATCCTCGATCGCGCGATCTCGGAGCTCGGGATCTATCCCGCGGTCGACCCGCTGAAGTCGACTTCGCGCATGCTCTCCCCGCAGATCGTGGGCGATGACCACTACGAAGTGGCACGGCAAGTCCAGCAGACCCTGCAGCGCTATGCCGACCTCAAGGACATCATCGCGATCCTCGGCGTGGAAGAGCTCTCCGACGAGGACAAGCAATCGGTCATGCGTGCGCGGCGCATCCAGAAGTTCCTCGCGCAGCCCTTCTTCGTGGCCGAGCAATTCACCGGCCGCAAGGGCGAGTTCGTCAAGCGCGACGACACGGTGCGCTCCTTCCGCGAGATCCTCGAGGGCAAGCACGACGCCATGCCGGAGGACGCCTTCTACATGGTCGGCAGCATCGAGCAGGCGATCGAGAAGGCGAAGGCCCTGTAGGCTGCCTCTCCCATGAGCAGGACCATGCAAGCGACTTCTAGAGAGCAACCACACTCCTACGAGCACGGAGTCCCTCCGAGTTTGGAGTACCGCCTTCAGGCGGTCTGGTTCGTCGTCCCGCCTTCAGGCGGGACTGGCTCTGCAAGAGAAGACCGCCTGAGGGCGGTACTCCGAACCGGAGCGGTTGCACTCGCTTCCTGACGCCATGGCCGACGCGATCACACTGCGCATCCTGACGCCCGAGCGAATCGTGCTCGACACGACCGCCTCGTCGATCCGGTTCCCCGGCGTCGACGGCTCGATCGGCGTCCTGCCGAGGCACGCCCCGATGGTCGCTGCGCTCGACGCCGGCGAGCTCCTCTACCGCCACGAAGGCAAGGAAGAGCACTTCTTCGTCTCGGGCGGCTTCGCGGAAGTGCGCGACAACACCGTGCGGATCGTGACCGACGCCTGCGAGCGACCGAACGACATCGACGTGGAGCGCGCGATCAAGGCGGGTGAGCGTGCGCGGGAGCGGCTGCGCTCGACCAAGGCGGGCGATGCCGAAGAAGTGGACATCGTGCGTGCCGAAGCCGCGCTGCGGCGCGCGCTGCAACGGCAACTGGTCTACCGCAAGCGAAGGTGAGCATGCCGAGGACGAGCGATTGGCGCAGGACACACACCTGCGGGGAGCTGCGCGGCTCGCACGTCGGCGCGCGCGTCACGCTCAACGGCTGGGTGCACGCTCGGCGTGACCACGGCGGGATCTATTTCGTCGATCTGCGCGACCGCTACGGCATCACGCAGGTGGTCCTCTCCGAGACGGTGGCGGGGGGGATCAAGCTCTCGCCCGAGGACGTGCTCTCGGTCACCGGGGACGTGGTCCTGCGTTCTTCGGGAAACGTCAATCTCGGTCGGCCGACCGGCGAGATCGAGGTCGCGGCCACGAGTGTCACCACCCTTTCCTCCTCGCGCGTCCCGCCCTTCGAGATCCTGGACGAGATCGACACGGCGATCGAGACGCGCCTCAAGTACCGCTTCCTCGACCTGCGCCGCCCGTCGATGCAGAAGAACCTGATGCACCGCTCGCGTTTCATCGCGGCGATGCGCAATGCCTTCCACGCGCGCGACTTCGTGGAGGTCGAGACACCGGTGCTCACGCGCGCGACGCCCGAAGGCGCGCGCGACTACCTGGTACCCAGCCGCGTGCACCCCGGTGAGTTCTACGCGCTGCCGCAATCCCCGCAGATCTTCAAGCAGCTCCTGATGGTGGCGGGCCTCGACCGCTACTTCCAGGTCGCGCGCTGCTTCCGCGACGAGGACTTGCGGGCGGACCGACAGCCCGAGTTCACGCAGCTCGACATGGAGATGAGCTTCATCGAGGAGGAGGACATCTTCGCCATCTGGGAAGGTGTGCTCGCCGAGACGTTCCGCGAGGCCATGGGAGTGGAGCTGACGCTCCCTTTCCCGCGCATGCGCTGGAGCGAGGCGATGGACCGCTTCGGGGTCGACAAGCCCGACGTGCGCTTCGGGATGGAGCTCATCGACCTCGGGGAATGGGCCAAGGGCTCGGGTTTCCAGGTGTTCGAGGACACGCTCGCGCGCCGCGGCCGAGTCATGGGGCTGTGCGTCGGGGGCGGCGGCAGCCTCCCGCGCAAGGACATCGAGGGGCTGGAGGCGATCGCCAAGGGTGCCGGCGCGAAGGGCCTCGCGTGGTGGAAAGCCGCTCGCGAGGGCGGCACCGGACCGCTGGCACGCTTCTGTGGCGGCGAGCGTGCGCCGGCGCTGATGGAGCGCATGAAAGCGCGGGAGGGCGACCTCTGCTTGATCGTCGCCGACCAGGCTCGCGTCGTGCAGCGCTCGCTCGGCGAGCTGCGCGTGCAGCTCGGGAAGAAGCTCGCGCTGGCGCCGGCCGGCATGTGGGGCTTCCTGTGGGTCACGCACTTCCCGCTCCTCGAGTGGGACGCGCAGGCCAACCGCTGGTTCGCGGCGCACCACCCCTTCACGGCCCCCGAGGACTGGTCGCTCGCCGGCGAGCCGGCCGACCTCTCCAGCCGCGCCTACGACCTGGTCCTCAACGGCTGGGAGCTCGGTTCAGGTTCGGTGCGGATCCACCGCTCCGACGTCCAGCGCAAGGTCTTCGACCTCCTGGGCATCACCCCCGAGGAGCAGCGCCAGAAGTTCGGCTTCCTGCTCGATGCGCTTTCCTACGGCGCGCCACCCCACGGCGGCTTCGCGCTGGGGCTCGACCGCACGGTCGCCATGTCCCTCGGCCACGACTCGATCCGCGAGGTGATCGCCTTCCCGAAGACCGCCTCGGCGGCCGACCTGATGTGCGAGGCGCCCTCGGCCGTGCCCCTCGACCAGCTCCTCGAGGTCCACGTCCGGACCGTGCTCCCCAAGTAAGCGGATCGAACCCGTTCCGTTTGACTACCCCTACAGGGGGCCCCGAGCACGATCAGGCTCCAGAACTTTGGGTAGTGAAGCGGAACGGGTTCGTTCTGACCACCCCGTTAGCCGACTAGCGCTCGCACGGAGGTGCGACTATTCTCCTCTGGTGGGTGCGGCAGCCTGCCGTACCGTAGTTCCGAATCGGCGCCCGTCCGCGGGACGCCGTCGAACCGATTCCAAAGGAGCCTAGTGTCAGTCCAAGAATTTCGCGTCAACAACCGGATCCGCGTTCCGGAAGTCCGGCTGATCAATGAAACCGGGGAGCAGGTAGGGATCGTCCAGATCAAGGACGCCCGGCGCATGGCTGAGGACGCGGGGCTCGATCTCGTCGAAGTCGCCCCGAACGCCAAGCCACCCGTCTGCCGCATCCTCGACTACGGCAAGTTCAAGTACCAGCAGCGCAAGAAGGAGAAGAAGGGTGGCGTCAAGCACACCTCGACCCTCAAGGAGCTGCGTGTACGTCCCGCGATCGACGACCACGACCTCGAGTACCGCCTCGACAGCGGGCGCCGGTTCCTCCAGCAAGGCCACAAGGTCCAGGTCGTGTGCGTGTTCAAGGGCCGCCAGATGGCCCACCCCGAGCACGGTTACGAGGTCATGAAGAAGGTCGAGGCCGCCCTCGCCGACCTCAGCAAGGTCGAGAGCCAGCCCCGCATGATGGGCAAGCGCATGACGATGCTGCTCTCCCACCGCCCTGGCGGAGCCAAGGTCGTGGTCAAGCCGATCGTGGTGCACCCGCGGGTCGACGCATCCCCCGTGACCGCCCAGCAACCGGTGGCCGCGCAACAACCTGCGCAACAACAGGATGGGCACCCCGTGGGGGCCAACTCCAGTTCCCGTCTCGAACCGGGTCCCCGTCTCGAACCGCAGGAGGGAAAGGACGCTCCCTCCACCCTCGCGCGCTGAGCTTGGTAGGCTGCGGCGCGATGAGTCCGCGCTGCGCGTTCCTCCCGGGGCTCTGCCTCGGACTGGCCGCGACCTCGTGCTCGCCTGCCGATGCGGGCGCGCGCCCGCTCGCCTTCGTCGACGTCGCGCGCGAGGCTGGCATCGACGTCGTGAACGTCTCCGGCGATCCGCGACGCTGGTACATTCCCGAGAGCAACGGCTGCGGGGCGGCCTGGCTCGATCACGACGGCGACGGCGACCTCGATCTGTTCGTCGCCAACGGGGCGAACATGCTCTACCACGACGATGGAGCACGGCTGGAGGTGGTGCACTCCGCGTCGAGCCGCCTGTATCGCAACGACGGCGGCATGCGCTTCCACGACGTCACGCAGGAAACGGATGCGGGCTGCTCCGCCTGGATCAACGCCGTGGCCGTCGGTGACGTGGAGAACGACGGCGATCCCGATCTCTACCTCGCGTGCTTCGGCGACGACGTGTTCCTGCGCAACGACGGCGGGCGCTTCGTCGACGCGACGCGCGAGGCAGGCTTCCGCAATCCGTGGTGGGGGGCGGGCGCGGCCTTCGGGGACGCGGACAACGACGGGGACCTCGACCTGTACGTCGCGAACTACTGCGTGTTCGACCCCGCGCAGCCGCCGGCAGGCGGCGCACGGCAAGTGGTGAACGGCATCGAGGTCGGTTGGGGCCCGGAGGTGGAGAACCGCCTGGGCTACAACCCGGGCGCGCCCGACCTCTTCTTCGTCGGCGACGGGAAGGGGCACTTCGTCGAGGCGACAGCCGAGCGCGGGCTCGCCCTCGAGCGCCCGCTGTGCTCGTACGCGGTAGTCTTCAGCGACGTCGACATGGACGGCTGGCAGGACGTCCTCGTCGCGAACGATCTGCAGCCGTGCAACCTGTTCCACAACCGCGGCAACGGGAGCTTCGTCGAGCAGGGCCTGGAGCGCGGTTTTGCCTACGGCGCGAGCGGACAGCCGACGGCGGCGATGGGCCTACTGGTCGAGGACGTCGATGGCGACGGCGACCCGGACGTCCTGCGCACGAACTTCGACCAGGAGGCGAACGCGCTGCACCTGAACGATGGCAAGGGACGTTTCCGCGATCAGGCTGCCGCCGCGGGCCTCGCGCAGTCGAGCATCGATCGCCTGGGCTGGGGCGGTGCGTTCTTCGACGCCGATCTGGACGCCGACCTCGATCTCTTCGTCGCCAACGGCCACGTGATGGCCGAGGGCGAGAAGCTCGGCATCGGGATGAGCGCCTGGCTGCAATCGAGCCAGCTCTACGAGGCCGCTCCGGGCGGACCGCTCGGCATCTCCTGGCGCGACGTGACAGCCGAGGCCGGCGCGGCCGTGGGAGTGCCGCGCTCCGCGCGCGGAGTCGCGATCGCAGACGCCGACTCCGACGGCGATCTCGACCTGTGCGTGATCGACATCGATGAGCCGCCCCGCCTACTCGAGAACCGCTCGCGCCGCGCCGGAAGCTGGATCGCGGTCCGGACGGTCGGCGCGGACTGCAATCGCGACGGGCTGGGCGCGCGCGTCGAGGTGCGCACGCCAGAGCGGAGCTTCGTGCGCGAGATGCGTCTGCAGAGCGGTCTCTACTCCTCGCATTCTCCCGCGCTCACGTTCGGCCTGGGCAAGGCGCCATCCGTCGAGAGCGTGACGGTGCGCTGGCCTTGCGGCCGCGTGCAGACCATCGAGCACCCCGATCGCGAGCACGTGCTCGTGATCGAAGAACCCGCCGGCAGCTGACGGAGGTCGACATGAGAGTTCTGCTCGTCTTCCCCCCGCAAGGACACTTCACGGCGCCCTACCTGAGCCTGCCCTCGCTCGCCGCCTACCTGCGCTCGCACGGCGTCGACGAGGTGCGCCAGCTCGATGCGAACATCGAGGCCTACGACCATTTCCTGTCGCCCGGACGGCTCGCGCTGGCGCTCGAGCGCGTGCGCTCGCGCGGATCCCTCGCGGACTTCCCGCACGCGGAGCTCACCTATGCGCACATGGAGCCTTACCAGGCGCTCTCCGAGATCGAGCTCCTCGGCGAGGAGCTCGTCGAGCGCATCCAGGAGGCGAAGCACGTCTTGCGCACCGAGTCGGAGTTCTACGACTACGAGCGCTACCTCTGGGCCGGCCGCACGATCGAGCAGGCCCTGCGCCTCTTCTCGGCCGAGTTCGCACCCACGCGCCTGACGCCGCATGGCTTCGTGATGCGCTACAAGATCGAGCGCACCGCCGACATCGTCGAAGCAGCGGCGGACGAGCGCGAAAACCCCTACGTCGAGTACTTCCGCGAGCAGGTGATGCCGCGCATCGCCGACTACGACCCCGACGTGGTGGGAATCTCGCTCACTTTCGGGAGCCAGGCGATCCCGACCTTCACTCTCGCGCGCCTGCTCAAGGCCTGGAAGCCCTCGGTGCACATCACGGTCGGCGGCGGTCTCACCGCCTACGTGGGCGAGAAGCTCGCCACCCGGCCGGCAGTCTTCGACCTCGTCGACAGCTTCGTCATGCTGGAGGGAGAAGGCCCGCTGCTCGCGCTGGTGCGCGCAATCGAGGCCGGCGTCACCGAGCTCTCGCACGTGCCCAACCTGATCTGGCGCGCGAAGGACGGGAGCGTGCGGCACAACCCGCACTCCGACCCCCTCGACATCAAGGCCTTGCCCGTCCCGGACTTCGACGACCTGCCGCTCGACCTCTATCTCTCCCCCGAGCTCGTGCTGCCGCTCGCCGCCACGCGCGGCTGCTACTGGGGAAAGTGCGTGTTCTGCACGCTGTTCACGGTGATCGGCCCGGGCTACCGCGGGCGCACGCTCGACCAGACGGTGGAGGACATGCGCGTCCTCGGCGAACGTCACGGCGCACGCCACTTCTACCTCGCGATCGAGGACCTGCCCCCGAACATGGCGCGGGCGCTCCCCGACAAGATCCTGGAAGCCGGCCTCGACGTCGAGTGGTGGTGCGACGCGCGGCTGGAGCACGAGGTCTTCACGCCGGAGGTGTGCTCCAAGCTCGCCGCAGCGGGCTGCAGGCGCATCGCCTTCGGCTACGAGAGCGCGTCGCGGCGTGTCCTCGACGCGATGTGCAAGGGCATCGACCCCGACCAGAGCCTGCAGGTCATCCGCAACGTGCGCGAGGCGGGCATTTCCGTGACGCTGTACGTCATGGTCGGCTTCCCCACCGAGACGCGCGAGGAAGCGCTCTCGACCCTCTCCGCGATCCTCGACAATCGCGAGCTGGTCCAGGAAGTGAGCGTGCGCGTCTTCTACCTCGACGAGCGCTCCGAGATCTTCAAGCGGCGCTCCGAGTTCGAGATCGAGGAGATCTTCCCCGACCCCGCGGCCGACCTGCAGGTGTACTACGACTTCCGGACGGAGCGCGGGATGACGCGCCCGGAGGCGCGCGAGGTCTACTTCGAGTTCACGCGCGCTCTGCGCTCGCACTTTCCGGTGTTCCAGAACACGAACATGCTCTACCACGAGCTGAAGGGACACTACTTCCTGTACCTGTCGCGGTGGGGGAGCTGGGAGCGGCTGCGTGCCGAGGTCCTCGATCGACCGCGCTCGAAGCGCGTGTCGAGCTCGCGCGGTCCCCGCCGTGTTCCCGGCCTGCACGAGCTCGAGCTCTCCTACGATCGTTCCGCGATCGACCGCGCCCTGTGGCAGGTGGATGCGAGCGTGCTGCGCCCACGCTTCCAGTCCGAGATCCTGGACGAGGAGGAGCGCGCGCAGGCCGAGCGAGAGGTCGCGCCGATCGAGGCGTGCCCCTCGGTGCTCGTCTACGACCCCGCCAGCGCGGAGGTGCGCTGCCTCTCGCCCGAAACCTGGGATCTGCTCCGCCGCTGCGACGGCCGCACGAGCGAGGACGAGATCCTCTCCGCCTATCCGGTGACGGCGCGCGGCGACGCCCGACGGTGCATGATGGAGATGGCCGAAGCCGGCTTCCTCGAAGGTGTCCGGCGCGCCGAGCTGCAACGAACGGAGGTCTCCCTGTGAACAAAGACGAGCTGGAACGCTCCGAGAGCGAGCACGCACCCGCGGCGAACCCCCCGCCGGGCAAGGACGCAGGCCTGGACGCCGGCAAGCCGAAGAAGCCGGCGCCCTTCGTGTTCCGTTTCCTGCCCGCCGACCCGAAGAACGCCCTCGACTTCGAGGACATGGCCGACAAGTAGGGCCGGGTGCCTGGCGCCGTGCCGGCCGGCCCGCTACCCTTTTGCGCTCCAAGTCCGGGGCTTCCCCCGGCCCCTGCAAGCGGCGGCATGCCAGCGAATAGGGAATCGTGCAACGACGAGGATGTCCCATGCCCAAGATGAAATCGAAAGGCGCGGTCAAGAAGCGCTTCCGCGTCACGAAGACCGGCAAGGTCAAGTCGAACCGACCCCACCGCGGACACTTGCACGCGGGACACGACTCCCAGACCCGACGCAGGGTCAAGTCGCCGCTGATCATGGAAGGGGTCTGGGCGAAGCAGCTCATCCGGATGATGGGAGTGCGCTGAGCCATGGTGCGCGTGACGTTCGGAGTTCCTTCGCGCCGCAAGAAAGTGCGGCTCTTCAAGCTGGCTTCCGGGTTCCGCGGTGGCCGCCACCGGCTGTGGCGCACGGTGCGGGAGACGCTCTTCCGCGCCTGGGCGTACAGCACGCGCGACCGCCGCACGAAGAAGCGCCAGTTCCGCCGTCTGTGGATCATCCGCATCAACGCGGCCGCCCGCATGCGGGGGATCAGCTACTCGCACTTCGTCGACGGATTGAAGAAGGCCGGCATCGGGCTCGATCGCAAGCAGCTCTCGGAGATCGCGATCCACGACCCGGCGGCCTTCGACATGCTGGTCTCCGAGGCGCGCACCGCCCGCAACTGAGTGCGGCGTGAACGCCAACGACGGGTCGCTACAGGAAGCACGCGAGCGGATCCGTGCCTGCACGGACGGCGCCGCTCTCCAGGCGCTCGAGCGTGAGTATCTCGGCAAGCAGGGCGTGGTCGCCCTGCTGCTCGCCGCGATCCCTGGCCTTCCGGCGGAGGAGCGCCGCGAGGCCGGACAGAGCGCCAACCGATGGAAGACGGCGGTCGCAGAGGCGCTCGCCGCGCGCGTGGCCGAGCTCGAGACGCAGGGCCTGGAGCGGGCGCGCTCGGGTGTCGGTTTCGACCCGACCCTCCCGCCCGCGCTACAGGAACGCGGATCCCTGCATCCGATCACGCTCGTCGTGCGCGAGGTGGAAGAGATCTTCCGCTCGATGGGCTACGACGTACTGGACGGCCCCGACGTCGAGCTCGACTACTACAACTTCGAGGCGCTGAACTTCCCGCCGGACCATCCGGCGCGCGAGCAGTACGACACTTTCTGGTGCGAGGGCCCGCACGCTTCCGGAGTCACGTCCACGCGCGACCCGAAGCTCTGTCTGCGCACACACACCTCGCCCGTGCAGGTGCGGGCGATGGAGCGCATGAAGCCGCCGATCCGCGCCATCGCGCCCGGCCGCGTCTTCCGCCACGAGGACCAGGACGCCACCCACGAGCACACCTTCCACCAGGTCGAGGGCCTCGTGATCGACGAGGGGATCGCGGTTGGACATCTCGTCGGGACGATGAAGAGCTTCCTTCGCGAGCTCTTCCAGCGCGACCTCGAGGTGCGCCTGCGGCCCGGCTACTTCCCGTTCGTCGAGCCGGGCTTCGAGTTCGACATCCGCTGCCCCTTCTGCACGGAGGGTTGCCGCGTGTGCAAGAAGACGCGCTGGGTCGAGTTCTGCGGCTGTGGCATGGTGCATCCGAACGTGCTGCGGGCGGGGCAGATCGATCCCGAGCGCTGGCAGGGCTTCGCGTTCGGTTTCGGCCTGGATCGGCTCGTCATGGTGCGGCACGACATCGACGACATCCGGCACTTCCTCGGCGGCGACCTGCGGTTCCTCGAGCAATTCTGATCCGCGCATGTTGATCTCCTACCGCTGGCTCGCCCGCCACGTCGATCTGTCGGGGATCTCCGCCGAGGATCTCGCGCGCGAGTTGACGCTCTCGACCGCCGAGGTCGAGGGACTGTCGCGCTTCGCCCCGCATCTCTCGGACGTCACGGTCGGGAGCGTGATCGAGCGCGCCAAGCATCCCGATGCGGACAAGCTCTCGGTGTGCCGCGTCGACGTGGGGACCGGCGAGCTCCTGACCATCGTCTGCGGTGCGCCGAACGTGGCGGCCGGCCAGCTCGTCGCGGTCGCGACGCCCGGGACTGTGCTGCCCGGAGACTTCAAGATCAAGAAGGCGAAGATCCGCGGCGTCGAGTCCCAGGGCATGATCTGCTCCGTGCGCGAGCTCGCGCTCGGCGAGGAGCACGCCGGCATCTGGGTCCTCCCGGGCAAGCCGCGCGTGGGCGAGAAGGTAGCGACGGCACTCGGCCTCGAGGACTGGGTGCTCGAGGTCGACAACAAGTCGCTCACGCACCGGCCCGACTGCTGGGGTCATCGCGGGCTCGCTGGCGAGGTCGCCGCGATCTTCGACCGCGAGCTCCTGCCGCTCGCGCTCGAGATGCCGCGCACGGAGGACGGCACTCCCTTCCCGGTGCGCATCGAGTCGCGCGATTGTCCGCGCTACCTCGCTCTCCCGATCGACGGAGCGCGGCCGCTCCCCTCGCCCGACTGGCTACGCTTGCTCTTGCTCGCCGTGGGCCAGCGTCCCTACGACCAGCTCGTCGATCTCTCGAACTTCGTGATGCTCGACCTCGGTCAGCCCAATCACGTGTTCGATCGACACCGGCTAGAAGCGGGGATCGAGGTGCGCAACGCGCGGGCGGGCGAGACGATCCAGACCCTCGACGGCCAGAGCCGCGAGCTGATCCCCGCGGACCTCCTGATCTGCTCGGGCGGCACGCCCGTGGCGCTCGCCGGCGTCATCGGGGGTGAGGGCTCGAAGGTGACCGAGGACACGGGCGCGCTGCTCCTCGAAGTCGCGAATTTCCTCCCTGCAGTCGTGCGCCGCACCGCCATGCGCCTCGGCCTGCGCACCGATGCCTCCGCGCGCTTCGAGAAGAGCCTCGACCCGCCGCGGGCCCGAGACGGCACGGCGCACTTCGCGCGCCTCCTGAAGGAGCTGCAGCCCGACGTCCGCTTCCCCGCGCCGCCCACGGACGCCGGAACGTGGACTGACCCCGCACGCACCCTCGTGATGCGCGGCTCACGCGCACGCTCGCTGCTCGGCTGCGACATCTCCGACAAGGAGATCGAGAGCATCCTGCGCCGCCTGCGACTGGGAACCGCCTACCGGGAGAATCTCTTCGAGGTCAGCATTCCCTCCGCGCGCGCCACCAAGGACCTCACCATCGAGGTCGATCTGATCGAGGAAATCGGCCGCATCCACCGTTACGGCAGCATTCCCGAACGCGCCCTCGTCGGTGCGATCGTCCCGCCTTCCCATGATGCGCGCAGGATCCTCGTGCGCCGCATCCAGGACCGGCTCGCCGGCGGCGCGCGCTTCCACGAAGTGCTGTCCTACTCGTTCCAGAGCGACGCCCTGCTTACCAAGCTCGGCGTCGGCGAGGCCCCGCACGTGAAGCTCGTCAACCCGGTGGTCGAGAGCGAAGCGCGCGTGCGCCGCTCGGTCGCGCCGGGCTTGCTCGCCAAGCTCGAACCCAACCGCCGCCATCGCACCGACGTGCGGCTGTTCGAGCTCGGCAAGGGCTACCTTCCGGAGCTCGCGAATCCGCGCGGCGAGCCCGCGGAAGTGCACGAGCTCGCGCTCGTGTGGGCCGCGGCGCCGCCCGCGAAGGCCGCTCGCTTCGACGCCCCGCGCTTCCATCACCTGCACGGCGTCCTCACCGATCTGTTCGCGCACCTGGATCTTGCTCCACCGATCTGGACGGAGACCTCCGAGGCCCCGCCCTGGGCGCATCCGACGCGACGCCTGGCTGCACGCTTCACCGAGAACGGCCCCGCAGGTGCGCTGCTCGCCGAGCTCGAGCCCGCCGTCGCGCTCGCTCTTGGCCTGGCCGGCGAGCTCGCGAGCGATGTCGCCGCCGCAGTCGTCTCGCTCGACGTCCTGCTCTCCGCCCCGCATCGCCCCTCGGGCTACCGACCCATCCCACGCTTCCCCGGCACCAAGGTCGACGTCGCGATCGCGCTGCCCGAGGAAGTGCGCACGGGGGCGATCCTCGAAGCGATCCGTGCAGCAGGGCGTGCGGAGGTGGGCGAGATCGAGCTCTTCGATCTGTACCGCGGCGAGAACCTGGGCGCGGGCAAGAAGTCGCTCGCCTTCCACGTGCTCTTGCAAAGTGATCAGCGCACGCTGGGGGAAGAGGACGTCAAGAAGTTCTTCGCGCGCCTCGAGCGCGCGCTCTCTGACGTCGGCGGCGAGCTGCGCAAGGCTTGAACGTCTGAGCAGTCACGAAGACCGCCTTCAGGCCGTCATCTCTTGCGGAGCCAGTCCCGCCTGAAGGCGGGACGACGAACCAGACCGCCTGAAGGCGGTACTCCAAACTCGGAGGGACTCCGTGCTCGTAGGGGTGTGGTTTCTCTCCAGAGAAGACGCTCTCGATCGGACCCTCTAGAGAGAAACCACACCCCTACCTCCGAGTTCGGAGTACCGCCTTTAGGCGGTCGGGTCGGCTCCTGTCGAGCGCGCCGCGAGCGTGTGCAGCAATGACGCGGGCTTCTCCGAAGAAGCGCCGGGGAAGCAGCGAACTTGACGGCATGGAGGGACGCGGTGACCATCTCCGACCGAGCTCCGGACCGGTACGGAGCGCAGCTCGCGGTTGATCGAGACTCCATCTCCAGAGTGCCATGATCCCAGGTGCCTACACCATCATTGCCTGTCCGGAGTGCCGAGCGATTGCCCGCATGCCGTACAGCGAGTGTGTTCTCTTCCTTGGGGTGGACACTTGGACCGACGGGTTCACGCCCGAGCCAGAGAAGCCGATCTCTTCCTCGTTCACGCGCTGCTCCGGCTGCTCTGCGTTCTTCTGGGTGGAGGATGCGGATCGCCTCGGAAGGCTGTACACCTTCTCGCAGACCGAACCCGTGGAAGCAGCGTGGAAGGCCGCCCGGACGATTCGCGTGTGCACGGCGGACGAGATCATCTCGTTCCTGGAGGGCGCTCATGATCTCGATCTCACTCGCGAGCGCTACTTGAGGCGCGAGGCTTGGTGGAGAGGGAATGACGCCTTCCGGCAAGCCGCGAATCGCACACCCATGCTTTCCGGGCGGGAACGTTCCAGTCTGAGCCGACTCTTCGACATGCTGGTCGAGCTCAATTTCGAAGAGGAAGTCGCACGAGTAGAGGTCGCGATCCAGCTCGGCCGATTCGCCGAGGCCCGGGGTCTCCTCACGAACATTCGATCGCCCTTACCTCACTGGACGAGGGACAACTGGTGCACAGCTCGCGGATTCTTGCTCGGGTTGATCGAAGCGCGATCCAGGAAACTGGCGGTGATTCCCGCACCCTTGCCTCATGTTGCCCCCGCGCAAACACCCGCAGAACTCGACCTCGTGCCGTCCGAGGATCACCCCCCGTGTCCGTGCTGCCAGCATCCACTGAGAACGAAAGCGGCCCGGCAGTGCTTTGAATGTGGCGCGGACTGGCACTGGAGCCCATGAACCTGCGCCTCGCTCGACGAATGCAAGCCGGTCGCCCCCCGCGTTTCGGTTCGTAGTCAACGGGTTGCGGTCAAGTCCGTTCGGTCTGCAGCGTCGGTTCCCTACACTTGGGGCGGTGGAGGAGTAGGGGGAACCGCAGTGCACAGCCTGGAGAATCGGGGCTGCGGCACAGGCGCATCAGGACGCCACATGGGGCGGTCGCGCGTCCTCGCGATCGCGCTTCTCTGCGCGCTCGCGTTCTCGCTCCGCATCGCGCTCTACTGCGCGCCGCCGCCGGAGCTGCTGCCCGATGCGCGGGCGGCGTGGGAGGAGATCCATCGCGGCACCACGGCGCGCGAGTTCTTGCGCGGTCCTCTGCTCGCGCCGATCGATTACCAGATCAATGGGTACTGGGGGGGATCGCTGGTCGTCTCGCTGCTTGCGGTTCCGCTGTATGCAGTCTTCGGGCCTCAGCTCCTGGTCTTGCGAGCGACGACGTTTCTGTTCTCCGGAATCGGGATCGCGGCGCTGTTCGTGCTCCTCGATCGCTTCCACGGCCGGCACGCGGCATGGATTGGCGGGGCGCTGTACGCGCTGGCTCCACCGGGATTTGCGCTGTCCGGCGCGTGTGCCTGGGGAACGCACGTGGAGGGGCACGCCCTCGCGCTCTTGATGTGCGCGCTGGTGATGCGGCGCGATGCTCAGCGGTGGCGGCTCGGCGCGGAGCTCGCTCTCGGAGCGATGATGGGCTTCTGCGTCTACTTCGGCCGCTCGCTCGCGTTGACGGTCGCGGTCCTCGCGTGGCACGAGCGCTTCGTCGTCCGCACGCTCGCTTCCGGGCGAGCCCGCGCTGCGCGAGGCGTGGGATTCGCGGCCGGCTTGCTGCCGCTCTTCGTCCTGCTGCTCTTGCGTGGCCCTGCGGCGCTGGCGCTCGACTCGCAGGACGCGCAGCTCGGCTTGAACGGTCCGGTCCAGCTTGCGCGGTCAGCGGCGCACCTGGTCTGGAAAGATCTTCCGGCCGCTCTTTTCTTTCCCGACTGGGGACCGATCGGGGGAGAGGCGATCGGCCGCTTCTACGTGATGGTCCTCGCAGGATCTGCGCTGGTCCTCTTCGTCCGCGAGCGCGGGACGCTGCTGCGTTTCGTCAGGAGGATTTCTTCGGGCGCGGCAGCTCGCGAGTCCAGCCTCGTCTCGATCGCGGCCGTTCACCTGGCGGTCTTCGCGTGCGTCTACGTCATCGGCGCCTACGATGCGCGAGCGCGGGCGGAGCTCTTCCAGCTGCGCTACGCGCTGTGGCCGTTCCCCTGGCTCGTTCTCGCTGCGGCGGCGAGCACGAGCGGCCTGCGCCGGGGGGGCCGCGCGAGCACGCTGGCCGCCGCGCTTGCCATGGTGCTCGTCTCGGTCGCAGGGACCGGCTTGCGGATGGATCGCACCCGCGCGGGCGAGCTCCTGGACGCGCCCGGATTCTCGGACGCCGAGCTCGGACGCTTCGTGCTGCGCCGCTCGGAGGACCGACCCGCGACGCTGGATGGGGCCATCGAACGTCTCCTGGAGCGCGCCGATACGGGGGAGCAACGCACGATCCTCTCCAGCATGGGGCGGTATCTGGGCGGCCTGCTCCGGCTGCGGGAGAGCGCCGACCCCGCGCTGGGGCGGCTGAGCGAGATCGGCGCGCGCCAGCTCGCGCAGCTCGAGGCTGCGCTGCCTGCCCCCCTGGCGCGCCTGGTCCGCAAGCAGGCGGGAATCCCCGACGAGGCCGGCGATTTCCGCGACGCAAAACGTCCTGGCGGGGGCCACTGAGGCAGTCTTCCTGGTGAGCCGGAGCGAGCGTGGGATAGAGTTGGTGGCCTGGCTCTCGTCCCATCCATGAAAATCGTCCTCGTCAATCCTCCCAGCCCCCCCGAGTTCCGCGTCAGCCGCGGCTTGATGGGCGGCTTCGGGATGGCGGTCAATCCGCTGCTGCTCTATCCGCCGATCGAGCTCGCCCACGTCGGAGCGCTCCTCGAGGTCCGCGGCCATCCGGTCGCGATCTACGATGCGGACGCGCGCGGGACGGGGCCCGAGCAGGCGGTCTTGGAGATCGCGGCACTCGCTCCCGGCATGGTCTTCCTCGACAGCTCGAGCACCTCGCTCGACTGCGATCTCGCCCTGGCGCGGGCGCTGCGCACGAAGCTCGGCGTGCCCGTGGCGATGCTCGGCAGCCAGGTGACGTACACGCCGGACGAGATCTTCGGGGGCGGGTCCATCGACGCCGTCGTGCGCGGCGAGCCCGAGGAAACCGTGGCCGAGCTGGTCGAGCGCGTCAGCCTCGGCGGGCGGGCCGAGGGCGTCGAGGGCACCAGCTGGCGGCGCGAGAACGGGGAGATCGTGCACGAGCCCGATCGCGAGAAGATCGCCGATCTCGACAGCTTGCCGATCCCCGCACGGCACCTCCTGGACAACCACGCGTACCGCTTTCCCGGCGTCGGCGGAGCGATCACCACGGTGAAGTCCTCGCGCGGTTGCCCGCTCGACTGCAGCTTCTGCGGGTACACGCTCGCCCAGGGCCTGCGCTTCCGCTTCCGTTCCCCCGAACACGTACTCGAAGAGCTGCGCGATCTCTACCGGCGGCACGGGCTGCGGCACGTCGTCTTCCGCGACCCGATCTTCACGACGCGCAAGGACCGTGTGCACGCGATCTGCGAGGGGATGCTCGCCGAGGGTCTGGACCTCGAGTGGCAGTGCGAGACGGCGGTGAAGACGCTCGATCGCCCGCTCCTCGAAGTGATGGCGCGCGCGGGTTGCACGCACATTTCGCTGGGAGTGGAATCGGGCAACGCCGCGATCCAAAAGAAGCACTGCGGCAACAAGCTCTCTGATCTCGACAAGGCCCACGAGGTCTTCCGCGCCTGCCGCGATGTGGGCATCGAGACACGCGCCTTCTGCATGATCGGCTTTCCCGAGGAGACGCCCGCGATGGCCAACGAGACGATCGAGCTCGTCGACAGTCTCGATCCGGATCAGGTGCAGTTCTGCGCCGTCACGGCCTATCCGGGAACACCGCTGCACGAGATGCTGCGCGGCGAGCGCGATTTCGACTACGCCTCGATGACCGGTTTCCAGGCGCTCGAAGGCAACGAGCACATGAGCGCGCGGGAGATCGAGGCGAAGATCCGCGAGGGCTATCGCCGCTTCTACCGGCGCCCGCGGCGGCTGTTGCGTGAGCTGCGCAAGCCCGGACGTCTGGCCGGGCGCATGGCGCGCTACTTCACCCTGTTCCGCCGGCGAGCTTGAGGTTCTCGGCTTCCACGGGGGAGTCCACCTCGTTCGCCGAAGTGACGGTCTCGAAGTCGGTCGCTTCGAGATCCACCCAGCCGTCGATGCCGCTCACCGGATCGAGGACGCGCACCCAGCTGTTCCATCGCTCGAGGACGAGGACAGCGCCGGGACGGGGGGGAGTGGGATGGGGATCCTGAGGGGGCTGCTGCACGGCTGCGAATCCGACGATATCCGGCCCCGTCGGTGAAGGAAGTCCGAAAAAGAATCCGTTCCACTCGAAACGAGGACTTCCCAGACACGAGTCCGAGACCGCCTCCGCACCCCGCGCAGATCGAGCCGGCGCGCTGGACCCCGCTGGTACACTCCCCCGCGATTCCCGCGGGAGGAACTGATGAACCAGATCGAGAACGTCCTGCACGAGTCGCGCAGCTTCCCGCCCAGCGAGGAGTTTCGCGCGCGGGCTCGACTGCAGAGCGAGGCGGAGTACACCCGGATGCACCTCGAGTCGCTGGCCGACCCCGAGGCGTTCTGGGGGCGCGTCGCGCGCGAGCTGCCCTGGATCCGGCCGTTCGACCGGGTGCTCGACTGGAGTGCGGCCCCCTACGCGAAGTGGTTCCTCGGCGGCCAGTTGAACGCCAGCCAGGTCTGCCTGGATCAGCACCTGGAAGGACCACGCGCCGGGAAGCGCGCGATCGTGTGGGTGGGCGAGCCCGGCGACCGCCGCACGCTCACCTACGCCGAGCTGCACGCCGAGGTCTCGCGGCTCGCCAACGCCCTGAAGCGGCGCGGGATCCGGAAAGGCGATCGGGTCGCGGTCTACTTGCCGATGATCCCCGAGCTCGCGGTGGCCTTGCTCGCGTGCGCTCGGATCGGCGCCATCCACTCGGTGGTCTTCGGGGGCTTCAGCGCGCAGGCGCTCTCCGATCGCATCGCCGACGGAGGCTGCACGGCGGTGATCACTGCGGATGGCAGCTTCCGGCGCGGCAAGGTCCTCGCGCTCAAGCAGGAGGTCGACACCGCGATCGCCGACAAGCCTTACGTCCACACCGTGATCGTCGTGCAGCGCGCGCGGAACACGATCGCCTGGAAAGAGGGGCGTGATGCCTGGTACCACGAGCTCGTGCGCGATTCCTCGGCCGAGTGCGCCGTCGAGCCGATGGATGCGGAGGACACGCTCTTCCTGCTCTACACCTCCGGATCGACCGGCAAGCCGAAGGGCATCCAGCACACGACCGGCGGCTATCTCGTCGGCACCTACCTGAGCACGCGCTATGTCTTCGACCTGCGGGAAGACGACGTCTACTGGTGCACGGCCGACGTCGGCTGGGTCACCGGTCACAGCTACATCGTCTATGGCCCCCTCGCCAACGGCGCGACGATCGTGATCTACGAGGGCGCCCCGAACACTCCGCACGAAGGGCGTTTCTGGGAGATCTGCCAGGACCTCGGCGTGACCGTCTTCTACACGGCGCCGACGGCGATCCGCACGTTCATCCGCTGGGGCAGGGAGCACGTCGAACGCCACGATCTCTCCAAGCTGCGGCTCCTCGGCACGGTGGGCGAGCCGATCAATCCCGAAGCGTGGATGTGGTACCGCGAGGTCGTGGGCAAGAACCGCTGCCCGATCGTCGACACCTGGTGGCAGACCGAGACCGGTGCGATCATGATCACGCCGCTACCCGGCGTCACCGCGACCAAGCCCGGCTCGGCCACGCGACCGTTCTTCGGAGTCGACGCCGCGGTGGTCGACGAAAAGGGCCGCGAGCTCGGCCCCAACGAGGGCGGCTACCTCGTCATCCGCCGTCCCTGGCCCTCGATGCTGCGTGGCATATGGGGGGATCCGGAACGCTATGTCGCGACGTACTGGTCGAAGATCCCGGGCTTGTACTTCGCCGGCGACGGCGCGCGCCAGGACGAGGACGGCTACTTCTGGATCCTCGGCCGTGTCGACGACGTGATCAACGTGGCTGGCCACCGGCTTTCGACCATGGAAGTCGAGAGCGCGCTGGTCAGCCACGAAAAAGTTTGCGAGGCCGCCGTCGTCGGCCGTCCGGATGAGATCAGCGGCCAGGCAATCTGCGCCTTCGTCACGGTGGGCAAGGGCATCCAGGCGGATGACACCTTGCGCACCGAGCTCATGGACCACGTCGCGAAGGAGATCGGCAAGCTCGCCCGCCCCGCCGAGATCCGTTTCACCGACGCACTGCCGAAGACGCGCAGCGGCAAGATCATGCGCCGGCTGCTGCGCGACGTCGCGTCCGGCACGGAGACCGTGCAGGACACCAGTACGATCGAGGACTACGGCGTACTTGCGAAGCTTCGCAACTACGAGGAGTGAGCGATCAGTCGCAGAAGCGGATCGACAGGCCGTCGGAGAGGTTGAAGGCGGCTCCGCCGTCGGCCGGGTCGCGGTACCAGCACTGGAAGTTCCAGGTGTCGCCCGCGTCGATGTCACCGCCGGAGGGCAGCGAGTCGACGTCGAGGGCTCGCGTCATCGTTCCGCCGGCATCGGAGAGCTGGACTCCCAGCCGGAAGACCTGGCCGCCCACGCAACGCAGGCCATTCCCGAACGGGATCTGGACCTGGTTCGGGCCGTAGTAGTACAGGCCGAACTGGGAGGCCGGCAGGCCGGTCGTGAGGAGCACCGTGTCGTTGATCGAGACCGAGAACGATCCGCTCGCGGTGATCCGTGCGCCCGAGCCGACCGAGTTCGGTGAGGTCAGGCAGTACCTCGTCGCGTCGCACTCGCACTCGTCGGGAATCCCGTTCCCGTTCAGGTCCTGGCTCGTTCCCTCCGCGATGTCGCACTCGTCGGGAATGCCGTTCCCGTTGCAGTCCTCGCTCGTTCCGTCGGAGATGTCCTGGGTGTCGTCGATGCCGTTCCCGTTGCAGTCGCTGAAGCTGGCACCGAGGTCGGTGCCCTGGATGTCGTCGATCGCTGCCTCGACGACCGAGCCGGCTCCCAGGTCAGAGGCCACGAAACGCATGCGCATCGTCGCCGACGGGACGAGGAAGTCGGCGATGCGGAACTCGTGCTGGAACCAGCCGCCGCTCGCCTGAGCTCCGGTGGGGCCGACGGTCTCGATCGTCGTCCAGGAAGCGCCCCCGTTGTTGGAGAGATCGATGCGGAAGGTGTCCGCGCCCGGCTCGGAGCCGGTGTTGTTCGAATACCAGCGCCAGTAGCGGACCTTGGGATCGTTCAATCCGAAGGCGTCGAACACCGGTGACTTCAGCGTCGTTACGCCGTTGTCGACGTCGTTCTCACCGAGGCTGCCGCCAGCCGAGCCCTGACCCGTGACCCAGCACAGCACACCCGGAGGCGAGGTGTGGTCGTCTTCGGATTGGGCGGCCGTGCCGCGCGGATCGACGCGGACCCACACGCCCGTCGACGCGCTGTCGCCGGTGTCGCCGGCGGCCCAGCCCTCGTCCGTCGCGCCCTCGAATTCATTGAAGAAGAAGGTCGTCAGGGTGCCGACGTTGAAGTCGAGCACGTTCGTCGGCGCGTCCGGGGGGTAGGTCCCTGGATTGGACTGGGAGTCGAGCGCGCGCACGTAGTAGTCGACCTCGGAGGGAGACTGCTGGCCGGGGATCAAGCCGCGCCAGAGATCGCCGGCCAGGTGCGTCATCGCGACGTCCACGAAGGAGCCGCCGTTCGTCCGGTAGCGCACCGTCGCGCTCTGGATGGGCGGGTGGACGCGGGCGACGATCGTCGCGTTGACGACGTACGGCCCGACCTCGTCCTGCGTGTCGGGGAGCTCCGTCACGCCCGAGAACTGCACCAGCGGCAAGTCGTAGCCCGGGAAGCCCTGCTCGCGGAACCCGGCGTCGATGTCGGTGTAGTGCGGCGTGCCGTCGTCGATGTCACCGTTGTCATCGTCGAGCGTGAGCCACTGGACCTCGATGATCGACTTGATCTGCGTCTGGTTGTAGCCGTTCATCCAGCCGAGGAAGATCGCGTTCGCGACGGTATCGCCGGGACCACCGCCGAGAGAGGTGTTCAGGTTGCGCCGGACCTTCCAGGCCGCGCCCATCCACACCTCGCCGTCGGCGTGCACTTCTCCGTAGCAGCCGGGATTGGAGTCGCCGCAGAACTGGCGCGTGTTGTTCCCGTTGCGAACGTGGCATCCCGAGCCACAGAAGTCCTTGCCCACGATCGGGTCGTCGTAGACGTACATGGCGAACACGTCGGCATTGCCCTCGCCCATGCCGTCCGAGCCGTTGCCCGTACCGTACAGATCGTTCAGCCAGTGGCCCATCTCGTGGGCGACCACGGTCGAATAGGCGGTGTTCGGGCAGCCGCCCCCGATGCGGTAGAAGTTGACCGAGCCACCGTCGTAGTACGCGTTGCAAACGTCATTGATGTTGACGTTGGAGATGGCCGTGAAGTCGGCGTGGGAGTCCGCGGGGTTGACCGAGCGGATCCAGTCACGCAGGACGCCGACGTGCAGGAAGGCGTTCGCCTGCGCAGTGACGAACTGGGTCGGCGCCGGGTTCATCAAGATCTGATTTCCCGTGCCGGTGCTCGCCGACACGGTCAACGTGTAATCGGCGCCGGCCTGGTTGCGCACGTCGTTGTACAGACCGACGTACTCGACGGTCACGTTCAGGGGGCCGCTCGCGCCGACGAAATTGAAGTTACCGTTGACGTCGGTGAAGACGGTTCCCGCCGAGCTCGTCACGCGCGCGTAGGGGACGAGCTGCGAGGTGGGGGGATTGCTCGCGGAGTCGGGCGATATGCCGGGAGTGGCCATGGTCCTCAGCGTCCCGCCGACGTCGAACTCGTGCACGAGGTTCCGCTCGCCGAGCAAGCTTCCCGTGTGCGCATCGATGAGGAAGCGCCAGCCGAGCGGTTGGACATCCACGGACTGCCACCGGAGCTCGATGCCCCACGCCAGCCGCGGCTGCCGCCGGCCTTGATCCACGATCTGCGCCACCACGAGCTCGGGATTGCTCGTCTCGGTCGGCCCGACCTTGGCGCGCAGCGTGAAGATCTCCTCTGCGCGCGCACGTGCCTGGGTGGCGGTCATGCGGGGGACGAGATCGAGGTCACCCAGCGCAGGCAGCGCGCGGGAATGCAAGGCGAGCAGGGATCCATCGAGCGCGAACAAGAGATCGACCGTGCCGTCTTCCACCGGCACGCCGCCGACCACCTGTCGCAGACCGACGGCCATCTTGTCGCTCGTTCCCGCCTCGGCGAGCGCGAGGAAGCTCACGCCATCATCGACGAGAGTGGCCTGCTCGACTCCGTGCAGGTCGAAGGTCGTGCCCACGAAACTGCGCGCCAGGGAGAACCACTCCGTCTCCGCGAGCGGTGCGAAAGGTGCAGGCGCATTCCCGCCCGCGACGAGCTCGATCCAGCCCGTCTCGTTGTCCTTCCAGAAGCGCCAGGCCTCGCCGTACTGAGCGCGCCATGCGCTCTCGTGCGGCTGGAGCACGGGCGGCGGATAGGGACCCTCGTCGCTGGTGCGCGGGTCCTGCGCTCCTTGAGAGATGGCGCCGAGGAGAGAGAGCGTGAGTTGGATCGAGGCCAGAGTCTTGAAGCTCATGGGCGGGCCGGGAGGGGGTGGCTAGGGGGGAGGAAGCACCGGCAAGACGTGCCTCAGGCTAGCATTTCGCCGCGCGCCTGGCTCGTCAGCTCACCGGCGGTCCCTCGCTCCGCCACCATTCGCCCCGCGCGACCTCGATGACGCCCTGCGAGTACGGCCGCGGCTCCCAGCCGAGCTCGATGCGGGCGGGCCCGATGTCGTGGTCGTGGTGCAGCGAGAAGTAGCCCGCACCGCGCCGCTCGCGGGTGACGTCGGTGAAGAGCGCTTTCAGGAGCAGGGCTCGCTCGACCCAGCGCCGCGGAATGTTGCGACGCTTGACCTTGCCGCCGGTCGCCTGGATCGTCATGTCGACGAACTCGTTATAGGGGACGCCAGCAGGTCCGGCGATCTCGAACACGAGGTCGACCTCCTTGGCGCGGTCGTAACGCAAGAAGCGCGCCACCGCGTCGACGAGGTCTTCCACGTGCACGGGGTTGATCTTCGAAAGCCCCTCGTGGAACACCCAGTACGTCCCGCCTTTCGCGGCGCACTTGCGGAAGAAGGGCGCCGTGTGGCGCCAGTCACCCACACCATAGACGAGGGTCGGCCGGAACGAGGCCCAGCGCAGGCCCGATCCACGGATGATCTTCTCCTGCACGCGCTTGGAGTCGCGGTAGTAGCTGTACACGGGCACACCGATGACCGCCGAGGAGATCACGACGAACTGGAAGGTCGTGGGCGCGTTGGTCTTGGCCTCGTCGAGGAGGTACTCGGTCCCGCGCACGTTCACGCGCTGCATGTCATCGTCGGCGAAGTGATCGTGCGCGCTCGCCAGGTGCAGGATGTAGTCCGCTCCGGCGAGGAAGCCGCGCAGCGATTCCCGGTCGAGCAGGTCGCCGATGTGGACCTCCACGCCCGGAGAGGAGGGCGAGGGAGCTGGCAGCTCCAGCGCTCGTTCTCGTCCGGGCCGGCAGAGGACGCGCACGCTGTGCCCGGCAGCGAGCATGCCCTTCACCATGTAGCGGCCGATGAAGCCCGTGGCTCCGGTGATGGCGATCTTCATGCTCGAGCGTGCGGACGGGTAGATCGGGGCAGCCTCCCTCGCGCCCCGATCGGGCGCAGGATACCCCAGACGCCCCGTCGAACCAGTGCGCAGGTACGGGCTCGAGCGGGCAGAATGGAGAGATGGGAGCCGCGCCTTCCGAGTCCGGCCGCGCGCCCTTCGGCCTCTTGTGCGCGCTGCCCGAGGAGCTTGGAGGGTTGCCCGACCTCGCGCGCGGTCGCCGGATGCGTCAGGGCGTGGAGCTCCTGGAGCTCGAGGTCGCCGGACGAGCGGCGCTCGCCTGCGTGTCCGGAGTGGGCAAGGTGATGGCGGCCCGAGCGGCGAGCTTGCTCGTCTCGGAGGGGGCCGAGGGCGGACTCTTCGTCGTCGGCACCTGCGGAGGCTTGCGCCGGTTCCTGCAGCCGGGGACCTTCGTCCATTGCACGCGCGCCGTGCAGATCGACCTGGCGGTCCGGGAGGGGCGCGAGGTCGACGCTGACGCTCCGTGGCGGCAGGCTTGGCTCGAGATCGCTCCCGGCTACGAGGGCTGGTTCCTGACCGCCGACCGGCCGGTGCTCACCCCCTGGCGGCGCTTGCGCCTGGCCCGGGCCTTCGCCGGACCCTGCGTGGCCGACATGGAGACCGCGGCGGCGGCGATCGTCGCTGCTCGAGCCGGGGTCCGATGGGCGGCCCTGCGGGCGGTCACCGACCTGGCCGATCCGTTCCGAGCCGGCGGCTTCCAGAGGAACTTCAAAGCTCAGGCGGGACGAGCGGCCGATACATGGATCGCGCTGGTCGAACAGCTCGCCCGCGCCGAGCCTGACCCCCGCCGATTGCCAGTGCCCCCGGACCGAGTAAGCTAGAGACGGATAGGCTCACGGCAGGGTGCTGACGCGCAGTGCCCGGGCCGAGGGATGACCGGACTGCGGCAGAACCGGGAATCCTCGGGCATCAGCACGACGGTTACGGCAGGCCTCTACCCGCCCCCCCGGCCTGCACCCCATGACTCAGATCGGCACCTTCGTTCGGCGCAACTTCGAGCCTCTCGTGCTGTCGGTGCAGGTCGTCGTGGACCTGATCGTCGTGGTGCTCGCCTGTCTCACCGCCTGGTGGCTGCGCGAACGCCTGGCCACTCCCGAGACCGCGACGGGCCTGGAGGTCTATCGCGAGTTCTTCTCGATCACGGCGGCCGTCTGCCTGGTCTCGTTCCACTGGTTCGGGATGTACAGCCCGATCAAGAGCCTCCTGAACGTCGAGGAATTCAAGGCCGTCACGAAGGCCTCCATCGCGGCCTTCTTCGTCGTGCACGCCTTGATCGTCTTCCTGCGCAGCACGACCCAGGATGCCGCGGGCTGGTACGAGCCCTTCGTGTTCATCCACCGCACCCTCGCCCTGCGGATCAACCCGTCGAACCTCTCGCGGTTCACCCAGGTCTTCGTCTTCGTGCTGATCCTCGCGTTCACGATGGTCAGCCGCTTCACCTCCTTCAAGGTGATCCAGGGCCTGCACCGGCGCGGCATCGGCAATCGCAACGTGCTGATCGTCGGCACGGGAGACACCGGGCAGAAGCTGCAGCGCAAGTTCCTGCTGGTTCCCACGCTGGGCCTGAACTTCGTCGGCTTCGTGGACACCGACGGCTCGCGAGCCGGCAAGCGCATCGAGCGCTCGCCCGTGCTGGGCTCGACCAAGGACCTCGAGACTCTCGTCGGCCGGCACAAGATCGGCGAGGTCTTCGTCGCGGCGCCCGAGGAGAGCGACCACGTCGTGATGGAGATCGTCTCCCACCTCGAGCGGCTGGGCGTGCTCTACCACGTGGTGCCACGCTTCTACCACCTGATGGCCTACAAGGTGCGCATCGAGAACCTCGACTCGATCCCCTTGATCACGCGGCCGGAGCGCCGGGACAACCTCCTCGCCGCTTTCGCCAAGCGCGCCTTCGACATCGCCGTGGCGTTCTTCGTCCTCCTCGTGGGCGCCATGCTGTTCGTCATTCCGGCGATCCTGATCAAGCGCGAGGGCGCCGGTCCCGTCTTCTTCCGCCAGGTGCGCATCGGCCGGGACGGGAAGCCCTTCGAGATGATCAAGTTCCGCACCATGCACCTGCGGGACTGCGGCTATGCCGGCAAACCACACGCGTCCGACGACCCGCGCGTCACGCGCGTCGGCCGCTTCTTGCGCCGCTACAGCCTCGACGAGCTGCCGAATTTTTTCAACGTATTGAAGGGCGACATGAGCGTCGTCGGCCCGCGGCCGGAGATGCCGTTCATCGTCGAGTCGTACAACCCGCTGCACAAGGAACGCCTGCGTGCCAAGCCGGGCATCACGGGACTCTGGCAGATCAGCTATGCGCGCAAGACGGCCATCCACGAGAACCTCGACTACGATCTCTACTACATCGAGCACCAGTCGTTCTTGCTGGATCTCGTGATCGTGGCGCTGACGGGTTTTGCGGTGATCAAGGGGACGGGCGCGTATTGACCCTCTGGTTCTAGAGAGAAACCCCACACCGACGAGCACGGAGTCCCTCCGAGTTTGGAGTACCGCCTTCAGGCGGTCTGGTTCGTCGTCCCGCCTTCAGGCGGGACTGGCTCGGAAAGAGAAGACCGCCTAAAGGCGGTACTCCGAACCGGAGACGGTATCCTGCGCCGTGTGCGCGTCGTGCACGTCATGGAGGCGACGATCGGGGGCACGCGGAGGCATCTGGTCGATCTCGCGCGCGGGCAGGCGCGGGCGGGACTCGAGGTGCACCTGGCGGTCGCGACGGTGCGCGATCCCGGTTTTCCGGCGGATCTCGAGGCGCTCGAGCGCGAAGGCGTGGGAGTCGCACGGCTCCCGATGGTGCGCGAGATCGCGCCCGTGCGGGATCTCGCTGCGGTGCGCGCGCTCGCCGGGCTCCTGAAGCGGTTGCGGCCGGAGATCGTACACACGCACAGCTCCAAGGGCGGCGCGCTCGGACGGCTCGCATCGATCGCGACGGGAGTGGGGGCGCGCGTCCACACGCCCCACACTTTTGCCTTCCTGTTCAGCTCGATGTTCGGACCGGCGAAGCGGAGGCTCTATCGCTCGATCGAGCTGCTGCTCGGCCGGGCGACCGCGCGGACCATCGCCGTGAGCTCGAGTGAGGCCGAGACCTTCTTGCGCTCCGGCGTCGTCGCGGCGGAGCGGATCCGGGTCGTCCCGAACGGCGTCGATCCCGCGCGCTTCCTCGACGCGGCGCCGCTTGCGCTCGAGAGCCTCGGGCTCGATCGTTCCAGGCCGGTGGCGGCGGTGATCGGGCTCGTCTACAGCGGCAAGGGTCAGGACCTGGCGTTGCAATGCCTGGTTCGCCCGGGCTGCGAAGCGCTGCAGCTCCTCATCGTCGGGCCGGGCGACACGCGCCCGCTCGAAGCGCTCGCGCACGAGCTCGGTGTCGCCGAGCGCGTGCGCTTCCTCGGGCCGCGCTCGGACGTGCCGGCACTCCTCGCTGCGATCGACTTCCTGATCTTGCCCTCGCGCTGGGAAGGCATGCCCTACATCGTGCTCGAGGCCATGGCGAGCGCGCGCGCCGTCGCGGCGACTCCCGTCGATGGCGCGCGCGACCTCGTGGTGCACGGCGCGACGGGCCGGATCGCAGAGCGGATCGATGCGGAAGCGCTGGCTCTGGAAGTTTCTGCCCTGCTCGCGCTTTCTCCGGCCGATCGCGCTGCCATGGGCGCAGCGGGTCGCGCGCGAGTTCTGCAGTCCTACCGGGTCGAGGACATGGTCGAGCGCACGATCAGCGTGTATGACGAGGTTGCATGCGGATCCTCCACCTGATCACGACTCTCGACGTCGGCGGAGCCGAGATGCACATTCTCGCGCAGACGCGCGGCCAGCGAGCCCGCGGCCACGAGGTGCGCGTGCTGTATCTCAAGGGCTACGGCTCGCTCGCCGAGGACTTCCGTGGCCTCGGCGCGGAGGTCGTTCCGATCGCGGGCCCGCTCCAGCTGCTGCGGCGGATCGGCTCCCACCTCGCGTGGTGCGACGTCTTCCACTCGCACCTCCTCAAGGCGGACATGCTCGCGGCGGTGGGAGCGACGCTGCACGGCCAGCGGCGGAAGCTCGTTTCGAGCAAGCACAACGACGAGCAGGTCCTGAAGCACCCGCTCGTGTCGCGCATTCACGGGGTGCTCGGGAATCTCCCTGCGCGCACGATCGTGCTGTCCGATCACGTGGGACGATTCGTCGAGCGCTACGGCCGGCTGCGGCCGGGGAGCTGGGTGCGCGTGTACTACGGCCTGGATCCGGCGCCCTTCGAGGCGGCCTCGCACATGAGCGCGAGCGAGCGCGCCGCGGTGCGCGCGGAGCTCGGACTCGAGCCGCGCGAGATCGTCTTCACCTGCGTGGCGCGCTTCGCGCCGCAGAAAGCTCACGATGTGCTGCTGCGAGCTTTCGCGCGCGCGCGTGCGAGCGCGGCGGACCTCGGGTTGCGTCTCGTCCTGGTGGGCGACGATCCGTTCGGCGAAGGAAAGCGCCAGGCCGAGCGCATCGCCCGCGAGCTCGGACCCGAGGTGGAGCGCGCCGTGGTGTTCACCGGGATCCGGCGCGACGTGGCGCGGGTCCTCGCCGCATCCGACGTCTTCGTGATGAGCTCGCTCTGGGAGGGCCTCGGGCTCGTGTTCCTCGAGGCGATGGCGAGCGGTCTGCCGGTCCTGTCGACGCGCGTTTCGGCGATCCCCGAAGTCGTCGTCGAGGGCGAGACGGGCGTACTGGTTCCGCCGGCCGACGAGCGCGCGCTGGCTGAAGGCATGCTCACGCTCGCGGCCGATGCCGGGCTACGAGCGCGCATGGGAGCTGCCGGGCGAGAGCGAGTGCGTCGATGTTTCGCTCTCGAGCGCATGATCGAGGAGACTCTGGCGGTCTATCGCGCCCTCTCCACACCGACATGAACGCTCCGGAACATCCGATCGAGACTCCCAGCACGCCGGACGAGCCAGGCCCCGTCTGGGCGCCCGGCTATCGCCACGCGACCTACACGCACCCGCCGATCGATTTCCGCTTTCGCACGCGCGCCGAGGATTTCGAGGTCGAGGAGCTCCCGCTCCCCGGGCTGCCGGCAACGGGCACGCACCTGTACTTCCGCATCGAGAAGCGCGAGCTCTCCACGCAGGGTGCGATCCGAAAGCTCGCGCGTGCGCTCGGCCGAGCCGAGAGCGAGTTCGGTTTCGCCGGCCGCAAGGACTCGCTGGCCGTCGCTCGCCAGTGGCTCTCGATCGAGCACGTCGCGCCGGCCGAGCTCGAGCGGGCAGAGGTCGAGGGCCTGCGCATCGATGCCTTCGAGTATCGCCCGCACAAGCTCAGGCTCGGGCAGCTCGCGGGCAATCGCTTCCGTTTGCGGCTGCGTGACATCGGCGACGAAGGCTGGGCCCAGGCGCAGAGCGTGGTCGAAGAACTCGTTGCGCGCGGCCTGCCCAATTACGTCGGCGCGCAGCGCTTCGGCCGCTCGGGGATGGCCTGGCGGCTCGGGCGCTTGCACATGCTGGGGGACCACCGTGGCTACCTCCAGGAGCTCGTACGACCCGAGCACACCCGGCCGTCTCCGGAAGTGGAGATGCTGCGCGTGGCGATCGAGGGCGGCATGCGCGGCGACCAGCGGCGCCTGTCGCGGATCGCGGATCGACTCGACAGCGATCTCTCACCGGTGGCGCGCCAGCTCGCGCGTCGCCCGCACGCCTGGGACAGCGCCGTGCGGGCGATTCCGCGTGCCACGCAGAGCCTGCACCTCTCGGCCTTCCAGGCACGGATCTTCCATCGCGTGCTCGCCGCGCGCGCTCCGACTTTCGATCGTTTGAGCGCCGGCGACGTCGCATGGGTGCACGACTCGGGCGCGGTCTTCCTCGTCGAGGAGGTCCTGGCCGACCTCGTGACGCGGAGCACTCGTTTCGAGCTCAGCCCGAGCGGACCGCTGTTCGGACCCAAGCTCCTCCCCGCCGCCGGGGACCAGCGCTCCCTCGAAGAGGCGGCGCTGTCCGCCGAAGGGATCGGGCTCGAGACGCTCCACCGGAGCGAGCGGGGCTTCAGGCTGCCAGGCGCCCGGCGCCCCCTGCGCGTGCCCATCGGCGAGGTCGCCTGGGAACGGGAGGGGGCCGATGCCTGGCTTTCCTTCCGGTTGCCGCCAGGTGCCTTCGCTTCCACCCTGGTCGAGGAACTTGCCAAGAGCCACGCACGCAACGCGACCGGCCTCCAGTCCACCGTTCCGGGGACCGATGAGCCTGGGCAGGGATAAGCTTCGGCAGACATGGATGTGACTCAAGGCGAACCGCAGGCCCAGGCCGAGCTGCTGGCCGAGCCCCCGAGCGGGCGGGGCCCCGACCGGCGCTCGCGCCCGACTCCGCGGTTTTCCCGCTTCGTCCTGTGGGGCGGCCGGCGTGTCGGCTATCGCCGAGCCGGCGAGGCCGTGGATGGCTTCGTCGATCGTTACGACCTCTCGGTCGTGCTGGCGCTCGTGTGGGTCGCGCTGATGAACGTCGGCGACAGCTTCTTCACGCTGACCCACCTGCAATCCGGTGGGATCGAGCTGAACCCCGTCGCTGCCTGGCTCCTGGAGAGCGGGCGCTTCGGGTTCGTGTTCATCAAGTGCCTGCTGATCTCACTGGCCCTCCTCGTGCTCTGCCAGCACAAGAACTTCCAGCTCGCACGCGTGGGGCTGTGGCTGGCCGCGATCGCCTACACGGTGCTGTTCGCCTACCACATCTTCCTGTTCTCGGTATGAGCGCGGAGCGGCGGGTGATCCTCGCTTCGGCTTCGCCTCGGCGGCGCGTGCTGCTCGCCGCCACGGGGCTCGCGTTCGCGGTCGAGCCCTCCGATGTGGACGAGAGCCTCACCCCAGGGACATCGCCGGAGGAAGCGGCCGTCGAACTCGCGCGCCGCAAGGCGCTCGAGGTTGCCGCGCGCCATCGAGGCGAAGACTGCTGCGTGCTCGGGGCGGACACGATCGTGGCGGTGGGGGAGAGTGGGCGAGAGCAGGTCCTCGGGAAGGCCGCGGACGAGCGCGAGGCGGCCGCGATGCTTCGCGCGCTCTCCGGTACGCGCCATCGCGTGGTCACCGGTGTGTGCGTCGTGCGCAGTCTCGACGGCGAGCGCGCCGAGGCCTTCGAGCGCACCTGGGTCCGCATGCGGCCGATCGCTCCTCTGGAGATCGAGGCCTACGTCGCCTCCGGTGAGTGGCGCGACAAGGCGGGCGCCTACGCGATCCAGGAAAACGCCGACGCCTTCGTGCTGGGCCTCGAGGAGGGCGGCTTCGACAACGTGGTGGGTCTACCGGTCGACCTCTGCCTGCGTCTGATGGCGGGCCTGGCGGACCAAGACCAGGGCGGCCTTGCCCCGAGCTCCGATAGGGGCTAAGCTCTCTCGCTCGTTTTCCGGAGGCCGCCTTCCACCCCATGCCGGGGTCGGGCGTGTGCGCGATATGAAGCCCAAGATCCATCCCAATTACATCGATTGCCACGTCACCTGCGGTTGCGGCAACAGCTTCAATACCCGCGCGACGGTGAAAGAGCTGAAGATCGAGATCTGCAACGTCTGCCACCCCTTCTACACGGGCAAGCAGAAGTTCGTCGACTCGGCCGGCCGCGTGGATCGCTTCATTCGCAAGTACGGCCTCAAGGCCGCGGGGGCAGAGAAGTAGGATCGGGCGAGAGGCTCTCGCCACGGTTCGCGTCCGGCTCCGGACCCGGTGGCGGGCGTGCTCACCCTCGTCATGGGTCTCAGTCCGGCGATCGTGGCCAAGTTGCGGGAGCGCGCCGCGCTCTACGACGAGCTGACCACACGGCTCGCCGATCCCGAGGTCACCACCAACGGTCGACGCTACTCCGAGCTCTCGCGCGAGCGCGGTAGCCTCGAGGGATCGAAGCGGCTGTGCGTGCGCCTCGATGGCCTGAGCCAGCGACGCGCCGAAGCCGAGGCGATCCTCGCCGCGGCGACCGACCAGGAGCTCGCGGCGCTCGCACGCGAAGAGCTCGAGCTCGTACCCGTGGAAGAAGCGGCGCTGGAGGAGGAAATCCTGGCCGCGCTGGTCGCCGATCCCGAGGACCGGCGCACCAAGGTGATCGTCGAGATCCGCGCCGGCACGGGAGGCGACGAGGCTTCGCTCTTTGCCGCTGATCTCCTGCGCATGTACCGCAAGTACTGCGACCTCAAGCGCTGGAAGTTCGAGGAGCTCGAAACGCACCCCTCCGAGGTCGGTGGCTTCCGCGAGGTGATCTTCGGCGTGGAGGGTGAGGGCGCCTGGCGCGCGCTGCGCTTCGAGTCGGGCGTCCATCGCGTGCAGCGCGTCCCGGTCACCGAGCAACAGGGCCGCATCCACACCTCGGCTGCCACGGTGGCGGTGCTGCCCGAGGCCGAGGAGGCCGAGATCGACATCCGCGACGAGGACCTGCGCATCGACACGATGCGCGCCGGCGGTCCGGGGGGGCAATCGGTCAACAAGACGAGCTCGGCCGTGCGCATCACGCACCTGCCCACGAACACGGTCGTGCAGTGTCAAGACGAGAAGTCCCAGCACAAGAACCGGACCAAGGCGCTGCGCATCCTGCGGTCGCGGCTCCTGGAGACCGAGGCGCGCCGCTTGCATGCCGAGCGCGCCGCGGCGCGCCGCTCGATGGTTGGCTCGGGCGACCGCAGCGAGCGCGTGCGCACGTTCAATTTCCCGCAGAATCGCGTGTCTGACCATCGCCTCGGCGCGAACTTCAGCCTCGAGCAGGTGATCGAAGGCCGCCTCGACGCGCTCGTCGAAGGCCTCGCCGCGCTCGACCGCGACGAGCGGGTCCGCAACCTGTGAGGAGGGATCCCGCCATCGGCGATCGCCCGGCGACACGTGAGACCCCCGAGCACGAGCCACCCGGCGAACCCCACGCGGCCGGCGCCGGCCGACCGAGCATTCCGCGCACGGCGGGGGAGATGCTCGCCATGGCGCGCGCCTTCCTCGATCGCAAAGGGGTGCTCGAGGCGCGGCTGGAGGCCGAGCTCCTGGTGGCGCACGCTCTCGGGCTCAAGCGCCTGGGCCTGTTTCTCGACCTCGGGCGGCCGGTCCAGCCCCGCGAGATCGATCTCGCGCGCGAGCTCCTCGTGCGCCGCGGAAAGCGCGAGCCGCTCGCCTACATCACCGGTGAGCGCGAGTTCTACGGCCGCAGCTTCCACGTCGGGAAGGGCGTGCTGATCCCGCGTCCCGAGACCGAGCTCCTGGTCGATCGGGCCCGCGCGATCCTGGCCGCGCGCGACGCGAGCGCCCCGTTGCCGCGCGTGCTCGACTTCGGCACGGGTTCGGGCTGCGTCGCGATCACGCTCGCTCTCGAGGTCGAGGCGATCCGCGTCACGGCCGTCGACGTCTCGCCCGAAGCGCTGGCGTTCGCCCGCGAGAACGCCGCGCGCCTGGGGGCCGAGATCTCGCTGCTCCAGGGCGACGATCCGCGCGTGGCGCGCGCTGACGCGCCGTACGATCTCATCGTCTCCAATCCTCCCTACGTCGATCCGGCGGGCCGAGCGGACCTCGCCCCGGAAGTGCGGGACCACGAGCCTGCCGAGGCCCTCTTCGTCCCCGCGGACGACGTCGATCACTGGGTGCGCCGCCTGCTCGAGAGCTCGGGCGAGCTCTTGGCCGCGGGCGGGGCGCTACTGGTCGAGCTCGCGCACGATCAGGGCGAGCGCGCCGTCCAGGAGGCCGGGCGCCTGGGCTTCACGGCGAGCCTCCACCGCGACCTCGCGCGCATCGACCGTGTACTGGAGGCGCGCAAGGAGTGAATCGAACCCGTTCCGTTTCATTACCAGTCTACGAGGGGCTGGAACTCTCAGGCGCCGGTAGGGAAACGGAACGGGTTCGATTCACTCCCCGTTGACGTACGCGTCGATCGTGGCGCGGTCGGGCTCGGCCATCTCGGCGAGATAGACGGCGATCTCGAAGTGGTCGAGACGCGCGCTGATGCGCTCGCAGCGCACGACGGCGCCCGTTCCGGTCACGCGCCGCACGCCTTGCTTCACCGGGATCTCGATCACGAGCTTCAACCGAGTCATCTCGCGCAGGGGCCGGTCGAGGTAGAAGCACACGCCCGCCCGGCTGATGTCGCGCACGCGCGCCTCGTGCTGCCCGTCGTCGAGCTGGATCTGGATCGGCCACTCGGCCGTGACGCGCCGCCAGCGACGCCGTTCGGCGGCGCCTTCCTTGGATTCCGCGGTGGAAGGTTGAGAATCAGCCATGGGCGCTCGGGGCTACGAGTGCGACGAGCGCGCTCATCGTAGCGCTCGGGTGGGCGCCGAAGGAACGGCGGAGGGGGTTTCCCGCGCCCCGCTGTGGCATGACAGGGAATCCCGCGAGGGCTAGACTCCCTCGACGACCGTATCGCGACCCACGAGGAACGAGCATGGCCTCTTTCAACAAAGTGATCCTGATGGGCAATCTCACCCGGGATCCCGAGCTCCGCTATACCCCGACCAATGTGGCCGTCTGCAAGGTGGGCCTGGCGGTCAATCGCCGTTTCAAGGATTCACAGACCGGCGAATGGCGCGAGGAGCCGACCTTCGTTGACGTGACCGTGTTCGGCAAACGCGGTGAGGCCTTCGAGAAATACCACCGCAAGGGCGCGACCGCGTTCTTCGAAGGCTCGCTGCGCCTGGACACCTGGGAGGACAAGAACGGCGGCGGCAAGCGCTCCAAGCTCTACGTCGTGGCCGACACCTGGGAATTCGTCGGCTCCAGCCGCGAAGGACGCGCAGCCGGTGGTCAGAGCGAGCCTTCGGCCGATGAGTGGGTGCCGAGCGAGCGGCCGGGTCCCTCGGGTGGCGATCCCGGCGCCGAGAGCAACGCCCTGGAGGCCGACACACCGTTTTAGCGCTCGACCCATGAAGCTTCGCGTGCGCCTCTTCGCCGCGCTGCGCGAGCGAGCGGGGCGCGGCGAGCTCGAGCTGGATGGTCTTCCCGACGCTCTCGACCTCGCCGCCTTGAAGCGCGCGATCGCTGCGCGCCACCCCGAGCTCGGCGACCTCGCACACGTCGCCGGCGTCGTCGACGAGCGCTATGCGCCCGACGCGACGCGCCTCTCCGAAGCCAGTCGCGTCGCGCTCCTCCCCCCTGTCTCGGGAGGTTCAGCCGACGATCTCGATCGCGGCTGCTTCGAGCTCCAGGCCGCCGCCCTGGACGTGGCCGAGGCGCAGGCGCGCGTCGCGCACCCCTCCTGCGGAGCGATCGTCGTGTTCACGGGCACGACCCGCGAGACCAACCGCGACCGCGACGTCGTGCGCCTCGACTACGAGGCCTTCCCCGAGATGGCCAACCCGGAGATGGCGCGGATCTTTGCCGACTGCCGAGCGCGAATCGGGCCGGATTCCGCCAGCGGAGGTTCTCCGCGCCTGCGCATGCTGTGCGTGCACCGCGTCGGGATCGTCGCCGTCGGCGAGCCCTCGGTCGTGATCGCCGTCGCGAGTCCCCATCGTGACGAGGCCTTCCGGGCCGCGCGCTTCCTGATCGACGAGCTGAAAGCGCGCCTCCCCGTATGGAAGAAAGAGGTCTACGCCGACGGCCACCACTGGATCGGCGATCGGTCCTGAGGGTACCCTCTCGATCCGAGCATGATCGAACGACGCACCTCCCTGAACGCCGCAGGCGTCGAACGCGAGGAGCTGCCCGTCGACGTGCTCCTCGTGGGCGCCGGTCCGGCGACGCTCTCCTGCGCGATCCACCTGCGGCGGCTGCTCGCCGCGCAGGGCCAGGACGACAAGACGCTGCTCGTCATCGAGAAGGCGGAGGAGATCGGCCATCACACGCTCTCGGGATGCGTGATGGATCCGCGCGGCATCGAGAAGCTCTTTCCCGACTGGCGCGCGCGCGGCTTTCCCATCCAGTCCGAGGTGAAGGAGGACTGGGTCGAGTGGCTCTTCGCCGGGGGCGGCCACTTCCGGCTGCGCGGCCCGCTGGTCCCGCCGCCGCTCAAGAATCACGGACACGTGATCGTCAGCCTGAACCAGGTGGTGCGCTGGCTCGCCAAGGAGGCCGAGCAGCTCGGGATCGAGATCTACGCCGGCTTCTCCGGTGCAGCGCCGATCCTCGAGGGTGCGCGCGTTCGCGGCGTCGAGACGCGCGACAGCGGGATCGGCAAGGACGGCGCGCGCAAAGCAACGTTTCAGCCGGGCATGCGGATCCTCGCGGACGTGACCGTCCTCGGGGAGGGCCCGCGCGGGAACTTGACGAAGCAGCTCGTCGGCGCGCTCGGCTTGCAGCAAGGCCGCAATCCGCAGAGCTACGGCACCGGCGTCAAGGAGCTCTGGGAGATCCCGGAAGCGCGCGGCCGCGAAACCTTCGGCCAGGTGTTCCACACCGCGGGGCATCCGCTCGGGTTCCAGGGCTACGGCGGCTCGTTCGTCTACGGCGTCGCGCCCGACCAGCTCGCGATCGGCTTCGTCGTCGGCCTCGACCAGGGCGACGCGCGTCTCGATCCGCACGCTCTCTTCGTGCGCTGGAAGCAGCATCCGCGCATCGCCGGGCTCCTCGAGGGCGGCAAGGTGCTGCGCTACGGCGCCAAGGTCGTGCCCGAGGGAGGCTACTTCGCGATCCCCAAGCTCTACGGCGACGGCTTCTGCCTGGTCGGCGACTCGGCGGGCTTGCTCAATGCCGCGACGCTGAAGGGCGTGCATCTCGCCATCGAGTCGGGGATGCTCGCGGCCGAGGCGATCGCGCAGGCGCTTCGAGCGGGCGAGACCAGCGAGCGGACGCTGGCGCGGTACGGCGAGCTCTTCGAGGCTTCCGCCGCGCGCGCGGAGCTGTGGCGCTACCGGAATTACCGGCAGGCCTTCCAGGGCGGCTTCGTGGCCGGCGTCATCGACTACGCCGCGCAGCGCCTGACCGGCGGCCGCGGGTTCGTCGCGCGCCGCACGAGCCACCCCGACCACGAAGCGATGCGTCCGAAAGCCTCGGCCGTCATGGACAAGCCTGCCTTCGACGGCAGCGCCTCGATGGACAAGCTCACCGACGTGTACTGGTCGGGCACGATCCACGAGGAGGACCAGCCGGCCCATCTCCTGGTGGCCGACCCGAGCATCTGCGTCGAGCGCTGCACGGCCGAATTCGGCAATCCTTGCCAGCACTTCTGCCCCGCAGCCGTGTACGAGTGGCCGCCCGGGGTCACGCGCGGTGGTCATCAATGCCGCCAACTGCGTCCACTGCAAGACCTGCGACATCGCCGATCCCTACGGAATCATCGATTGGGTGGTACCCGAGGGCGAGCGGAGGTCCGAAGTACGTCGACATGTGAGCGCATGAAACTCGACCACCGTTCCCCGCGCCCGGCGCACGCGACCGCCTTCCTCGCACGTCTTCGTCCCCGAGGGCGAAGCGCCCACCCTTCCCGCCAGCGTGGTCCTGCCGCGCGCCGCTGCGGCGGACTTCGACGGAGAGTTCCGCAAGCTCGTGCTCGCGGACCCCGCGAAGGTCCGGCCGAACGCGTGCTCCTCGTCGGCCTCGGGAAAGCGAGCGCGATCGACGCCGAAGGCCTGAGGCGCGCTGCTGCGCTGGCCGTCAAGCGGGCCGAGAGCTCGTCGATGAAAGAGGCGACCCTGTGGGTGCACGCGGCGCTCGCGGAGCTCGCAGGTGGACCGCGAGCTGTCGGGCACGCGCTCGCCGAGGGTGCGTGGATGGGCTCGTATCGCTTCGATGCGTGCAAGTCGGACGCGAAGCCAGAAAAGCTCGCGCGCGTGCATCTTGTCGGTGAAGGGCGCGACGTTCGCGGCCGGCGTCGCGCGCGGCCGCATCACGGCGACTGCGAACACCTTTGCGCGCGACCTGCAGAACGCGCCGGCAAACCGCATGACGCCGCGCGATGCTCGCCGCCGCGGCGAAGAAGCTCGCCGCGAAGAGCGAGCGCATCACCTGCCAGATCCTCGACGAGAAGGCCATGGAGCGACCTCGGGATGGGCCTGCTCTCTTGGCGTCTCGCAAGGCTCGATCGAGCCGCCCCGCCTGATCCATCTGTCCTACAGTCCGCGGCGGGGCACCCCGCGCGCGCGCATCGCCCTCGTCGGCAAGGGCCTCACGTTCGACTCGGGCGGCATCGCATCAAGCCCGCGCTGAAGATGGATGACATGCGCTTCGACATGTCGGGCGGCGCGGCCGTGCTCGGCGTGTTTCACGCGCTGGCAGAGCTCGACCTCCCGCTCGAGGTGCACGGTGTCGTGCCGAGCTCGGAGAACTTGCCCGACGGTCGCGCGACCAAGCCCGGCGACGTGCACACGCGCGATGAACGGGAAGACCGTCGAGATCTTGAACACCGATGCCGAGGGGCGGCTGATCCTCGCCGACGCGCTCGCGTACTGTCGCGAGAAGATCGAGCCCGACACGATCATCGACCTGGCAACCCTGACCGGGGCGGTCGTGACCGCGCTGGGCCACGAGCTCTCGGGCCTGTTCGCCACCAGCAACCGCTTGCGCGACGAGCTCCAGAGCGCCGGGGATGCCGTGGGAGAGAAGCTCTGGCCGCTGCCATTGATGGACGTTCACAAGTCCTTCGTGAAGGGTCAGACGGCCGATCTGCGCAACGTGACCACCCCCGACGTCGGTGCCGGATCCACGGCCGGAGCGGCCTTCCTGTCGTACTTCGTGGGCGAGGGGACCGAGTGGGCGCACCTGGACATCGCGGGCACCGCGTACGGGGGAATGCAGCGCGATTGGGTGGGCGGCCCGCGTGGTTCCGGAGTTGGAACACGCCTGCTGATCCAGTATCTTCTTTCGCGCGCCTCCGGCCGATGATCCCGCATCGGCAGAGGGCCAGACAAGAGCCGTGAGCGTGGAGCAAAAAGAACTCGTACCCGGACTCGCGGGCATACCGGCCGCCGAGTCGGCGGTCAGCTACATCGACGGCGTCGTCGGCATCCTCGAGTACCGGGGTTACCCGATCCAGGCGCTGGCGGAGAACTCCTCCTTCGAGGAGACCGCCTGGCTCCTGCTCTACGGTGAGCTGCCCACAAAGAGCCAGCTCGACGAGTTCCGCGCCCGCCTGGCGCCCTTGCGCGCGCTCTCGCCCGAGCTGGTGGCGGCGCTGCGCGCCCTGCCCCGCGCCGGACACCCGATGCACGCCGTGCAAGCTGCGCTCGCGATGCTCGGCATGGTCAGTCCCAAGGTGGATTTCCGTGACGCACGGCAGTGCGACGAGGCGATCGCGCGCATTCTCGCCGCGACGGGCACGCTCATCGCGACCTTCGAGCGCTTCCGCCGCGGCAAGGAGTACTTGCCGCCCGACCCCGCGCTCGACACGGCCGCGAACTTCCTCTACCAGATCAACGGCGTGCGGCCCGACGAGATCAAGCGCCGCGTGCTCGACGTGGCGCTCGTCCTGCACGCCGACCACACGATGAACGCGTCGACCTTCGCGGGGCGCGTGGTGGCCTCGACGGAAGCCGATCCCTACACCGTGTGCGCCTCGGCGCTGGGGGCGCTCAAGGGCGCCCTGCACGGAGGCGCGAACGAGGAAGTGCTGCAGCAGCTCCAAGCGATCGGTGGACCGGAGAACGTCAGCGCCTGGTTCCAGCGCGTCCACGCCACCCACGGCAAGGTGATGGGTTTCGGTCACCGGGTCTACAAGACCAAGGATCCGCGCGCCTTCGCCCTGCAGAGCCTGGTGCGCCAGCTCTTCCAGGAGCACGGCTCGACCCCGGTCTACGACACCGCGCTCGCGCTCGAGGACGAGGTCACCAAGCACCTCGGCTCGAAGGGGATCTACCCCAACGTCGATTTTTTCAGCGGCATCGTCTACTCGAAGCTCGGCATTCCGACCGATCTCTTCACGCCCGTCTTCGCCCTCTCGCGCGTGGCCGGCTATCTCGCGCACTGGCGCGAGCAGATGCAGGACAACAAGCTCTACCGCCCCGACCAGATCTACGTCGGGCACCGCGAGCGCGAGTACGTTCCGATCGCCCGCCGCTAGCGAGGTCTGGTTCGATCTGGTTCGATCTGGTTCGGAGTACCGTCTGGTTCGGAGTACCGCCTTCAGGCGGTCTGGTTCGTCGTCCCGCCTTCAGGCGGGACTGGCCCCGCAAGAGAAGCCCGCCTGAAGGCGGTACTCCGAACCGGAGCACTCCTCGCTGATCATCTGCTTTCGCGCAGCTCGGAAGCGAGCTCGCCCACACGGAGCGCAAGCTCGTGAGTGACCTCGCGCTCGGACGCGTCAGCGTCCGCGGGGAGCTCCTCCTGGAGAATCGGAAGGAGCCCAGGATTCTCCCTCCAGCGCTCGAGCGTCCGTGCAACAGCGGGAGCTTGCGAAGCATCCTCCACGAGGAGCGCCTCCAGACCCGCGAGCTCTTCCACAAGCCACTCGACCGCGCGTGCACGCCACCCTCGCGCTTCCGCGCCTGTGCCGCGCCCCATCCACGCCGCAGCGTAGGCAGCCGTCGTGCGAAAGCCTCCGATCGTGTCGTCGGCGAGCTCGGGATGTTCGGCGAAGAGATCGCCGAGGAGTCCCGCGCACAGCTCGCACCGTCCCATGGCGTACGCGCTCTCGGCCAGGCGGGCGCGCTCGAGAAGCGGCGGCTCCTCGCTCGTCCCCTCGAGCCAGGCGTCGAGATGGTCGCGGTCGGTGATCAGCGCCTCGAGATCCCTGACCCATCGCGCGGAGGGCAAGGACCACCCAGGCTGGCTCGAGCCGAGCTGGTGGCCGCGGCGCATCTCCTCGAGCGCGCGCTCGATCTGACCTCCGAATTGCAGCGCCCGCGCGAGATTGAGATGGCCGGCCGGGTCGTCCGGATCGAGCCGCACGCCTTCAGCGAGGGCCGCCATCTCGCCCTCGAGGTCGCCCAGGCGCGAGAGCACCGAACCGAGATTGTTCCACACGGCCGCATCCTCGGGATCGATGCGCAGCGCCTCGCGATAGCCCTGGACGGCGCCGCGCAGATCTGCCTTCTTGCGCAGAGCGAGCGCTCGATCGTAGTGCACGGCCGCTAGCTCGGAATCGATCGCGATCGCGTGGTCGTAGGCAGCGATCGCTCCGTCCAGATCACCCTGGCTCGCCAGGGCGACTCCGAGCGTCGTGTGCGCGGTCGGCAGACCCGGATCCAGGTCGATCGCTTCCCGCGCGAGCTCGGCGGAGCGCACCGGATCCTTCGACGCGAACGCCATCGCGAGGTGGTTCCGCCCACGAGCGGAGAGCGGCCAGTGAGTGCGGATCGCCTCGACGAGGGCTTCGAGCTCGTCCCCTGGATCCCCGGCGTGGCCCAGTGCGTGCGCGTACTCGAACGTGTAGAGCGGACTGGGTGTCGGCGCGGCGAGCAAGGCGGCTCGCAGATGGCGAATGGCCACGTCGATCAGGCCCTTGGCATCCGGGGAGCTCTGGTCGCGGCGCGGCGATTCGCCGGAGTGCAGGCGCGTCAGCGCAGCCTCCGCGCGCAGGAAGTGCTCCATGGGCGTGAGGTCCTGCGGCGCCGCCGCGCTCTCACCGGGGGCTTCCTCCTCCGCCATCCCGAGCTCGCTCCGCAGCAAGAGCGCGAGCTCCCGCATCGACGAACGACCGGCAGAAACGGTCTCGATCTCGCGCAACGCTTCCTCCTTTCGATCGATCAAGACGAGCGCGAGCACTCTTCCCGCACCACGCCTCCTCGCGCGGTCCGGCGCGAGCGAGCGCCTCGTCGAAGAGCTCGAGCGCGCGCACGCGATCGCCCTCTCCGAGCTCGGCGTACGCCTCGACGAGCAGAGTCTCGAGCGCACGCTCGCGGCCCGCGGCTTCGCCGGCGAGGACGTCGCTGCGAGTGAGCGTGGCATAGGTGGCGAGCGCACCGAGCACAGGCAAAGCGAGCGCGAGCGCCGCCGTCGAGCTCGCGAGCAAGGGCTCGCGGCGCGCCCAGCGCGCGAGCCGGCCCGCCCAGGAGATCTTGCGCGCACCGATGGGCTTTCCCGCCAGCCAGGCCTCGAGATCCTCCGCCAGCGCCGCGGCGCTGGGGTAGCGCCGCTCGCGTTCCTTCTCGAGCGTGGTCGCGAGGATCACCTCGAGATCGGCGGAAACCGCCGGGCACAGCGAGCGCACGCTCGTCGGCTCGTCCTGACCGATGCCGCGGAAGATCGCGAGCGCGGTCGGCCCGTCGAAGGGCCGCTTGCCCGTCAGGCACTCGTAGAGCGTCACGCCCAGGGACCAGACGTCGGTGCGCGCGTCGAGGTCGATCTTGCCCTTGCCGAGCAGCTGCTCGGGCGACATGTAGGCGGGAGTGCCGAGGAACTGGGCGGAGCGAGTGAGCACGCTCCAGTCTCCCTCGGTGTCGGCGGCGAAGCCGAAGTCGACGAGGACAGGGACCTCGTCCTTGGTGATCAGGATGTTGCCCGGTTTCACGTCGCGGTGGACGACGCCGGCCTGGTGGGCGGCGTGCAGCGCGCGGGCCGCGCGCGCGAGGACGCGCACGGCGCGCTCGAGGTAGCCCTGCGAGGGCGCGCTCGATTGCGTGCCCGAGCGACCCCTGGCGCGCAGCACCGGCCAGTGCGCCCGCTCGACCTCGATCCATTGCGCGAGACTCATACCCTCGACGTAGCGCATGGCGATGTAGGCGATGCCCGCTTCCTCGCCGGACTCGAACACCGGGCAGATGCCGGGATGATCCAGGCGCGAGGTGATCTCGGCCTCGCGAGCGAAGCGGCGCATGCGGTCGTGATCGGCGTGCCCGAGCAGCTTCAGCGCGACGCGCCGGCCGAGGCGCGTGTCCTCGGCGAGCCAGACCTCGCCCTGTCCGCCGCGGCCGAGCAGCGAGATCTTCCTGTAGCGGCCGAGCGCATCGGAGCCGGTGGCGAAGGCAACGGACGACGCGATCGAAGGCGAGCGCCCGATCGCGGTCGAGACGAGCTGCCAGGCCTTGTGGAGGTCCTCCAGACCAGCGCGCGCATCGGGATGCTCGGCCAGCAGTGTCGCGAACTCGACGTCCTTTCCTTGCTCGCGCAGCGACAGCCACTCGGCGAACAAGGATTGGCTCTTCAGGCTCGCAGCTTCCATGCGGCTCAGGGCTCCAGCTCGGCCTGCAAGCGATCGACGTCCAACCAGAAGGCGGCGAGCGCGGCACGTTCTGCCTCGGAGAGCTCGTCGGTCCAGCGACTCGCGCGCAAGGGAATGAGGGACCACTGCTCTTTCCACGCCGCCAGGAGATCTCGCGCGGACTGCACGTCTTCGGGGTGCTCGACCGTGTGGGCGCGCAGGGAACGCAGCTCCACCTGCAAGTATCCGAGCGCTCGTTCGCGCAGGCTCGCGCCTCGATCGTCGCGCAGGTCCAGCCGCAAGGCTTCGTTCAGCGCCGCCACAGCGCCCTCGCGATCACCGACCGCGTGCAGCGCATTCCCGAGGCTGGTCCAGGCGATGGCGAGCCCCGGATCTGCGCGCACGGCCTCGCGATAGGCCTGGATCGCGCCCTCGGGATCCTGGCGCTCGCTCGCTCGCCCGATCGCGAGCCGTCCCCACGAGGAATCGGGCCAGTGGGCGAGGATTGCCGTGGCCAGATCCTCGATCCGATCGAGTGGCTCGTCGAGCATGCCGAGGACGCGCGCGTATTCATGGAAGTACAGCGAGCGCGGAGAGCGCGACGAGAGGATCGCCGACCAGAGCTCGCTCGCGGCGCGACGGAAGATCTCGCTCGCGCCTTCCGGCGCGGCGGACTGCGGGTAGTCCTGGCTCCCGCCGCCGAGCGCTCGGGAATGCGCCAGACCACGCTGGAACAAGAGGGTCCCGGCGAGGAAATGCCCGACCGCCGTCTTCGGCGCGGGGAGATCGAGCGGATCCACGGCGGCCGCTTCGTGACCATCATCGAAGAGCGCATCGAACCATGGCCCGATCTCGGCGTCGGCCGATCCACTGCGAGCCGCTTCACGCGCCCGCTCCGCGTCTCCCCGATCGAGGAGTGCTCGGACCAGACCCGCGCGAGCTTCGATCGAGCCCGGGGCGACTCGCAAGCCATCCTCGAACAGCGTGACGGCACGCTCGGTCACGCCCTCGCCGAGCTCGGCGTACGCCTCGACGAGCAGAGTCTCGAGCGCACGCTCGCGGCCCGCGGCTTCGCCGGCGAGGACGTCGCTGCGAGTGAGCGTGGCATAGGTGGCGAGCGCACCGAGCACGGGCAAAGCGAGCGCGAGCGCCGCCGTCGAGCTCGCGAGCAAGGGCTCACGGCGCGCCCAGCGCGCGAGCCGGCCCGCCCAGGAGATCTTGCGCGCGCCGATGGGCTTTCCCGCCAGCCAGGCCTCGAGATCCTCCGCCAGCGCCGCGGCGCTGGGGTAGCGGCGCTCGCGTTCCTTCTCCAGCGTGGTCGCGAGGATCACCTCGAGATCGGCGGAAACCGCCGGGCACAGCGAGCGCACGCTCGTCGGCTCGTCCTGGCCGATGCCGCGGAAGATCGCGAGCGCGGTCGGCCCGTCGAAGGGCCGCTTGCCCGTCAGGCACTCGTAGAGCGTCACGCCCAGGGACCAGACGTCGGTGCGCGCATCGAGGTCGATCTTGCCCTTGCCGAGCAGCTGCTCGGGCGACATGTACGCGGGAGTGCCGAGGAACTGGGCGGAGCGGGTGAGCACGCTCCAGTCTCCCTCGGTGTCGGCGGCGAAGCCGAAGTCGACGAGGACAGGGACCTCGTCCTTCGTGATCAGGATGTTGCCCGGTTTCACGTCGCGGTGGACGACGCCGGCCTGGTGGGCGGCGTGCAGCGCGCGGGCCGCGCGCGCGAGGACGCGCACGGCGCGCTCGAGGTAGCCCTGTGAGGGCGCGCTCGATTGCGTGCCCGAGCGGCCTCTGGCGCGCAGCACCGGCCAGCGCGCGCGCTCGACCTCGATCCATTGCGCGAGGCTCATCCCCTCGACGTAGCGCATGGCGATGTAGGCGATGCCCGCTTCCTCGCCGGACTCGAACACCGGGCAGATGCCGGGATGATCCAGGCGCGAGGTGATCTCGGCCTCGCGAGCGAAGCGGCGCATGCGGTCGTGATCGGCGTGGCCGAGCAGCTTCAGCGCGACGCGCCGGCCGAGGCGCGTGTCCTCGGCGAGCCAGACCTCGCCCTGTCCGCCGCGGCCGAGCAGCGAGATCTTCCTGTAGCGGCCGAGCGAATCGGAGCCGGTGGCGAAGGCGACCGAGGACGCGATCGAAGGCGAGCGCCCGATCGCGGTCGAGACGAGCTGCCAGGCCTTGTGGAGCTCCTCCAGGCCCGCACGCGCATCGGAATGCTCGGCCACGAGTGCCGCGAACTCGACGTCCTTCCCTTGCTCGCGCAGCGACAGCCACTCGGCGAACAGACCTTCACACGAATCCTGCGCGCCTCCCTCAGGAGCTTGCGGTTCCATGTGCATCGCCGGCCTCGCCGCGCATCCTACTCGCCGGTAGGGTGCCCGAGCACTCTCAAGGCCGCGGTGCTCGTGTGGCAGCGGGTGACCCGCGCAGAAAAGCGATGTAGTCGCTCGTCGCGGGCTCCGCGCCGCGGCCGCGCAGCCTCGACGCGATCTGCCCGCGGTGGTAGGAGCCGTGCAGAGCGACCTGCAGGAGGATGTCCTCGACGGTCGAGACGAAATCCGCTCCGGCCGAGTTGCGGTAGGCAATCGGACGAGCGATGTCGGAAGCGGAAAGCCTGGCGAGCAAGGCGGTGTAGCCCGTGCGCACGCGCTCCGAGAGCGCGAGGCAGCTCTCCATGTCGATCTCCGGCCACACCGCGGAAGACGCGACGCGCTCTTCCAGGCGCGCGAGCCAGACCTCCTCCGTACCGATCACGTGGGCGTACAGCTCGAGCTCCTCTGCGCCGGGCGAGGTCGCCGCGAGCGCCTCGCCCACGCGACGATCGGCCCAGGCCATGTGCTCGAGGAGCCGGCGCAAGTGGTCCATCGACACGCGATTGTACTCGCCGCGCGCTACACTATCCGCGACCCACACAGAGCGCGGAGGATCCCATGCAAGCACGCGTCGGCACGAGCGTTCGGCTGCTCCTTGTGACCGCTCTCCTGTTCGGCTTCGTACCGCGAGCACGAGCGCAGGCCGCCGTCTGGAATCCTGCGACCGGCCACTATTACGAGGCCGTGCAAGGATCGATCTCCTGGGTCGGTGCGAAGACGGCCGCCGAGGTGAGGACCTTCCAGGGAATGAGCGGGCACCTGGCCACCGTCCGCGATGATGCCGAGGACAACTGGATCTACTACGCGCTCAAAGGCAGCGCGCTCGGCGACTACTGGATCGGACTGTGGCAGGACCCGAACGACATCGGGTTCTCGGAGCCCTCGGGCGGCTGGAAATGGGTCACCGGCGAGCCCTTGCTGTACTCGCACTGGCACTCAGGCGAGCCCAACGACGCCGGCGGAACCGAGGAGTACGCCGGCTACTGGTCGGGCTACTCGTGGAACGACTATTCCAACGATGGGGCCGTCTCCGGCTACGTGGTCGAGTACGAGCCCACGCTCGGCACGCGCTATTGCAACTCCGAGCCGAACTCGACGGGCTGGCCGGCGCTCATCTATGCCTCCGGCACCGGGAGCATCGCCGCGAACGATCTCACGTTGTTCGCAGGCTTCGTCCCCGACGAAAGCACCGCGCTCTTCTTCTACGGGCAGAATCAAGCTCATGCGCCCTTTGGCAATGGCTGGCGCTGCGTCGGCGGCAATCTTTATCTGCTGCGCCCGGTCGTGCGCGCGGTGGCCGGCTGGTTGATCCTCGCCGTCGACTACCAGAATCTTCCAGTGGGTGGCCAGATCACCGCGGGATCGACGTGGCACTTCCAGGCATGGTTCCGCGACGCTCCGGCCGGGGGCTCCTACTTCGATTCTTCCGACGCCCTATCGATCGCGTTCGTGCCCTAGGACGCTCACGCGCGCCGCGATCCGCCGGCCGACCTCCATCAGGAGCTCGGTCTCCTCCGCGGAGAAGTCGTAGGGCACGTGCTTGGCGACGCCGAGCACGCCCACGAGCTCGCCATCGCAAAGCATCGGGCATGCGATCGAACCCTCGGCTTGCGTCAGCTTGGCCGACGGCCGCACCACGCTCTGATCCTGCTGCAGGTTGCACATCTGCACCGGCTCCCGCCGCTCCGCCGCGAGACCCGCCATCCCCTTCCCGATCGGGACGGCCTGCACTTTCCCGATCACGAATTCCGGCACACCGTGGTGCGCGCGCAATCGCAGCAACCCTTCTCGCGGATCGAGCAAATGGAGCGTCCCGAGCGAGCAGCCCAGGTGCTCGATCACTTCCACCAGGATCGCTTCCCAGGGCGGTTCTCCCGCTTCGGCCAGCCGCTCCTCGACGCGATCCACAAGCGATGCGGAACCAGGTGATTGCATGGGCTCGAGATTCTAATCCCCGGGCCCGGTCTCGCTCAGCCCCCCCCGTGCCGCAAGCCAGCCTGGACATGCGCCCCGCCCTCGTGCACCGCGCTTCACGGCCGCACCTCCGACCAGGAACCCGTGCGGTAGAATCCCAGTGATGAAACTTCGCCGCATCGTGGCCTGCATCCTGCTCCTCGTCCTGCTCGCCGTGGCCGGCCTCGCCTGGAAGATCGGCCCACGCAACATCATCGGCATGCTGCTCTACGACCAGCGCCGGGAGGGCCTGTTGCAAGTCGGAGACCTGGCCCCCGATGTGGTGCTCGAGAACCTGGCGGGCGAGGCGGTCCACCTCGCGGACTCCATGGGCGAGCGCCCGCTCGTCCTGATCTTCGGCAGCTTCACATGACCGCCGTTCCGCCGCTCGGTCGAGCGCCTCCACGAGATCGCCAGGGAGCACGCCGACCAGGCGCGCTTCCTGACGATCTACATCAAGGAGGCGCACCCCACCGACGAGTGGAAGATGGACAGCAACGATACTGCCGGCATCTGCTATGCGCAGCCCAGCACGATCGAGGAGCGCCTCGCGATTGCCCGCGATTTCGTCACCCGCGAGTCCTACGCGATCCCGCTGCTCGTCGATCGCATGGACAACACCGCCGACGAGCTCTACGCCGGTTGGCCCGAGCGCCTCTACATCGTGGACGAGAATTCCCGCATCGCTTTCAAGGGCAAGACCGGTCCCTTCGGCTTCCACCCCGACGAGGTCGACACCTGGTTGGACGCTCGCCCCTGATGAGCTCGACCTGAGGGTCCATCCGAGGCCCTTGTCGAACGGCCGCGCGATCCTCGGTCAGCGGGCCCGCTGTCCCTCGAGCTTCTGCAGCTTCGCCGCGAGGGCGGCGTCGGATGGCTCGAGCCCGCAGGCAACGCGCAGGAAGTGCACTGCCTGATCCGGCTTGCCTTGCGCGACGGCGATGTCCGCGAGGAACTCGAACACGCTCAGCACGGGTAGCGACACTTGCTGCAGGGCCGAGTAGTAGAGCCTGGCTTCCTCTGACCGCCCTTGCTCGGTGAGCTCGTAGAGCAGGGAGCCTGCCAGCATGGTGCTCGTGTAGAGGGGGCCGCGCGGCTGCACGTCGCGGAATCGATCGAGCACCGCGCACGCGCTCTCGGCGCCCTCTTCCATGAGCAGCCGCGCGAACTGGCGCGGCGTGGGCGGCACGGGGCTCTCTGGCTCGTAGGCCTCGGGCCCGCTCAGCCCGCGCGGCACGCTGACCAGGCAGAGCGCGTCGTGGCTCCACCCGCGCTCGCGATCGGCCTCGAGGCGCAGAGCGAAGTCCTCCCCCCCGCGGCCGAGCTCGGCGTCCAGGAACGAGCGCACCGTCTCGCAGAGCGCGCGGTAGTTCGAGCGCACGGCCGGCGTGCGCGCGATCTCGCCCGCGTCCGCTTCCGAAGCGCTCGTCGCGGCATGCCATGCGATTCTCTGCCCGCGCTGGTGGCCCTGGGAAATGAACTCGTTGTGCCCGAGCTCCGGCACGGTCAAGTACGTGCGCTCGGCATTCACGAGCGTGTCGCACAGCGCAAAGAACGCCTCGGGCCCGGCCACGATCAGCATCGGCCGCGTGAGCTGCGTGATGCCCGCGCTGGCCTCGCGCACGAGCGTCTCGTGCAACGGCATCAACGGACTGTAGTAATCCTGGGTGGTGTCGAGCAGCACCAGCGCATCGGCCACGCAGCCAGGCTGAGCGGCATACTTCACGATCGCCTGCGCGCCCGCGCTGTGCCCGACCAGGCCCACGTGTCGCCAGTCCGCGTACCCGAGCGCGCCGGCCCAGCGCACCAGGAACTGCATGTCCTCGGCCGATCCGCGCCCCGCGTCGATCCCGAGCTTGCTCCCGTCCGCCGCGGGGAAAGCACTTCCGAGCACCACGAAGCCATGGCTCGCGAGGAACTCGCACAGCGCCGCGTTGTCCTCGAACGACGAGCCCGCGCCGGAGTGGTGGAGGATCAGCGGGAACGGACCCTTGGCCGGCTCGGCGCCCTCCCGGCACAGCGTGGGCGTCTCCAGGAGGAGCTCGAGCTCCGCGTGTTCCTCGTCATCGAGCTCGGCCTCGGCCTTCCCGAAGACCTCCTGCACCAGCACGTCGTGGGCATACGCCCGCAGCGCTTCCGCGTAGGCGCCGAGGCGTGGGTCCTCGCTGCCAATGGAGAAGTAGTTGCCGTGGGGCAGGAATGTCGGCTCGCCCGGCGCCGCCTCCGCCGGGTACCAGAGCAGCACGAGCACCGGCCTGGCTGCCTTCTCTGCCCCGTAGGTCCGGCCGTCGTCGTAGGCCGTGCGATACGTGCGGCCCTCGTCGAAGGCCCACGTGCTCCGGAAGCCGACCGCGAAAGGTCCGGGGGTGAGAAGCGCCTCTTCCCCATGGACGGCGTCCCTCCCCGCGCCGACCTGGGCGAAGGTCACCTGCGAAGCGAACACGACCAGCACGAGCCACGGTCGGAATGGCTTCCATCGCGAGAGCATGGCGCGAGATCCTACTCGCGCCGACGCAGGAATCGGCGCTCTGCTCGGCCATGAACTTGTGGCGGCTTCGGCCGTCGACCTCGCTCGCTTCTACCCACGCCGCGTCAGGTACGATCTGGCAATGGTGAAGGAAGCCAGCGTCTTCCGGCGTGCGCGATCGCGGTTCGCCGAGCTGTTCATGATCGACCTGCGCTCGCTCGCCCTGTTCCGGATCGCGCTCGGAGCGCTGCTGCTCATCGACCTCGGGTGCCGCGCGCGCCTCCTGGAGACGAACTACACCGACGCCGGCGTACTGCCGCGCGCGATCATGCCGGCGCTGCCACGCTACTCCCTGCATGCGCTCAGCGGAGGCTCGGCGCTGCAGATCGTCCTCTTCACGCTGGCAGCCGTATTCGCGGCGATGCTCCTCGCCGGGATCTTCACGAGAATCGCGACCGTCGCTTCGTGGCTGCTCTTGATCTCGCTCCACTATCGCAATCCGTTCTTGCTGGACGGCGGCGACATGCTGCTGCGTCAGCTCTTGATGTGGAGCATCTTCCTGCCGCTCGGCGAGCGCTGGTCGATCGATGCGCGCCGCCGTGGAGTGCCCCCCGACCGCACGTCGGTGCTCTCCGCCGCGGGCGCCGCCCTGCTCTTGCAGTTCGTGTTCTTCTACGTCTCCACCGGCGCCGGCAAGTCCGGTCCCGAGTGGTCAGGAGAAGGCACGGCCTTGCAGATGGCGCTGGCGCAGACCTACTGGTCGCGGCCGCTGGGCCAGGCGCTCTGCAAGCATCCCGAGCTGCTCAGCGCCTTGACGCCGTTCGTCGTCTACCTCGAGCGCTACGGACCGTTCCTGATGTTCGTGCCCTGGCTCATGGTGCCGATCCGCGCCTTGACGATCCTCGCGTTCGCCGCCCTGATGGTCGGGATGGGCGTCACCATCCAGCTCAACCTGTTTCCGTTCGTCGGAATGCTCCTCTTGCTGCCATTCCTGCCGACCAGATTCTGGGAGCGAATCCTCGGCCTGCCCGCCGCAGACCTTGCCCGACACCGGACCCGCCGCTCGGAATGGCTCGCGGCCCTGATCGTCGTCCCCCTCATTCTCCACGCCGCCTACCTGAACCTGCTGACGCACGGGAAAGCCACCCCTTCGATACCGATCCTCAGAGCCGCAGAGCCGCTCGGGATTCACCAGAACTGGACGATGTACGCACCGAGTCCACCCGACTACGACCTCGATTTCCTCGTCGCCGGCGCGCTCCACGACCGCACGACGCGCACCCTGATCGACACACCCGACGGCGAGCACTGGCCACCCGTTCGCACGATGCACGCCGACTACCGCTTCAAGTACTTCCTCGAGCGCCTGATCCGCCCCGACGAGGCCGGCCGCGACCCCGAACCGCGCATCCAGGCCTACCTCGAGTGGCTCTGTCGCAATTGGAACGCAACGCACGAACCGCGCGAGCAACTGACCGCCCTGAGCCTCAACTTCCGCCCGACGAACATCGACCCAAACCCCAAGGTCGAATACCCGCCCGAGCTCCTGCTCGGGCAAGTGCGCTGCCAGTAGCTCCCGCGTTGATCCGCGCGAGGCACAGGTCCTGAGCTCGACCTCGTCGCTCCAACAGCAGACGCGGCGAAGCTGACCGAGGCCACCGATTCGAGCGCGTCTCCCGCCGGGCGCCCGACTCCCTCAGCACTCCTCTCGCTCCGTCACGAAGCCACTTCCCGCGGCCGCTGGTGGGGAAGGGGGGAATCGAACCCCCACGGCCTTGCGGCCTTCGAATTTTAAGTCCGATGCGTCTACCAGTTCCGCCACTTCCCCGAGGAGCGCAGGAGTCTAGCGGCTGCTCCACGGTGCGTCCCACTCTCATGCCTTGACCCCGAGCAGCGATGAGCTATCCTCGCTCGCCCCGTGTGGCGGCATAGCCAAGTGGCTAAGGCGACGGATTGCAAATCCGTTATTCTCCGGTTCGAGTCCGGATGCCGCCTCCACGACACGCTCAACAAGGTCCCTCGGGGATGCCGGCGCATCGCGGTCGTGACGAGGGAGCGCGTGCGTGTCAGAGGGAGGATCGTGGTGCGGAACGAGACGGGAGATGCGAGCGCGTGAAGATCGGGATGAACATGCTCCTGTGGACGACCGACGTCGGCGAGGAGCACTTTCCGTTGCTCGAGGCGCTCGCGGAGACCGGGTTCGACGGGGTGGAGATCCCGCTGTCCGATCGGCGTGACTCGGCGTATCGCGCGCGGCTTGCGGCCCAGCTCGATCGGATCGGGCTGGAGCGGACGGCGATCGTCGTGCTTCCTCCGGAGGCCAACGCGGTCAGCGCCGATCCTGTGGTGCGGCGGGCCGCGGTCGAACGACTGCGTTGGGCGACGCAGGCTGCAGCGGAGCTGGGCTGCGAGGTGCTCGCGGGGCCCATTCACTCGGCGTACGCGCAGTTCTCCGGTGGGCCGCCGACGGCGGACGAAAGCGAGCGTTGCGCCGAGGTGATGCGCGCGGCGGCCGAGGAGGGCGAACGCTCCGGGGTCACGCTGGCCGTCGAAGTGCTCAATCGTTTCGAGTGCTACATGCTGACGACTGCGGCCCAAGGTCGCGATCTCGTGCGCCGGGTCGATCATCCGCGCTTCCGCCTGCACTACGACACGCATCACGCGCACATCGAGGAAAGCGACCCCGCCGAAGCGATCCGCTCGTGCAAAGCCGAGATCGGCCACGTCCACATCAGCGAGAACCACCGGGGTACGCCCGGCCGCGGGCAGGTCGCCTGGGACGCGACGTTCCGTGCCCTGCGCGAGATCGGCTACGACGGGTGGCTGGTGATCGAGGCGTTCTCCCGCAGCGATCCGGCCTTCGCGAACATGATCCACGTCTGGCGCGACTTCGCGCCGACCACCGAGGAGATCTATCGGGAAGGCTTCGATTTCGTGGTGCGCTCCTGGGAGCGCGCGGATATCTGAGCGGCGAGGCTGCGAGGGTTCGACGAAGCCGGCGGTTTCGAGTGCCGTCCGGGGCACGGATCAGCGCGCGCTGGGGAGCTCGATCGTCGCTGGCCGCGGGCCGTCGGTGGTCCACTCGAGAACCACGAAAGAGGGATCGCTGCCGCCACCGCTCATCATGCGATAGGCGCCCGCAGGGAGTCTGGTCTCGACGATTCCATTCGCATCCGTGCGGAGTTGGCCTTGCACCTGGAATCCCGAGCTCTCGCAGACCCAGCTCACGACGGCGTTCGCGAGGGGGGCTTCGCCGCTGGCGGCGCGTAGCTCGAGGCGTCCAGGGAGAAGCGACGTCGCGACGTGGACGCTCGCCTCGCGGCCCGGCTCGATCGTGATGGCTTCCGGGTGAATGTAGTACCAGCGCGCTTCGACGTCTCGCAGGACCAATCGCCACGTACCGGGGAGCAATGGCTCGGCGAGACCCTGTCCGGTCGTGTCGAGGACGACGCCGCCCATGGGATTCAAGCTGCGACGGACAGGCGGATGGAGCTCGACGATGGCGCTAGTGGCGGGAAGCCCGTCGAGGGTCGCAGCGATGAACAACCGGCCCGGCGCGCGAGGGCCGAGGTCGAAGTCCTGCTCCATTTCCACGGCGCTTTCCAGCACGAGTCGACCGAGCTCGAGTCCACCTGCTGGACCATTACTGCTGGTGCCGAAGCCGACTGGCAGGCTCACCTCGGGAAAGCGCAGCAGGATCACGAGCTCGCCCATGGGGAGGAGCTCGAGGTGGAAGTGAGCCTGAGGATCGAGCTCGGCCAGGACCTCTCGCTCGAGGTCGCAGTCCAGGATCTCCCGACCGCAACGCTCGAATGATTCGGCAGGAACCGCGACGACCTCCATTCCGGAGAGGTCGACGTCTTCGGGCGCGAGCACCCTTCCACGCAGGGAACCGAGCGCCGGAAGGGTGAGCTCGAGTGGCATGGGGGGCTCGTCGGAGATCTCGAGGTACGCGATCTCGCAGGTCGCCGAATTGGCCGACGCCCAGAGAGTCCATTCGCCGCGACCGGCGCGTTCGAACAGGAAGCCGCCGGATGTGTCAGTCGTGCATCGGGCGGGTTCCTTACCGTCGTGGCGGAGCTGCCAGCGAAAGAAGTCGTCGCCGAGATCCTTGGCTGAGAGCGTGCCCTTGTGGAGTTCGACGCTCACGCCGGTAGCGGGTCGGCCGTCAGCCCAGCGGACGCGGCCAACGATGCTCGTCGCCTTCTCGAGATCCACCACGAGCACTCGTCGCTCGTTCGGGCGTAGGTCGGGAAGAGCGAGCTCGGTACGGCCGTAACCGCGCGCCTGGACGAAGAGCGAGCAAGGGCGCGGGATCAGTCCCTCGAAGACTCCCCCTGGAGGAGGCTCGACGTCCTCTTCCTGGATGTGGATCGAGCGTGAATTGGAATCCGTGCCAGTGAACCGTAGATCGACTTGGTACCGCGCGAGCGGATTCCCGCTTGCGCCGTCTCGCACAGCGAGCTCGACCGCGGCGCTGCCTTTCAAGACTGCGACGACCTCCTGGCCTGGTCCGACCCCATCGCGACGCGAGGGCAGGAACTTCTCGTCGTCGATCTCGATGGAGTACGCGCCTGGATCGAGGTCTGGAAATGCGAACGTCGATCGCCGGATGTGCAGTTTCTCGGCCGTCGTGATCTCGGCATTTCCCTGCAAGAGGTGGATCGTGTCGGCCCCGACCGTGTAGTTGTCGAAAGGGTAGGTCTGCAGCCGCACGGTCAGGAGTCGCGAGACGTCCGGCCCGCTGTAGCGGATGAGGGCCTCGACCTCCTCTCCGGCACGCACTTCCACTGCAGGGCCTTCGACTCGCCCCGCATTCGGGGCGGAGGCGGACAGCTTGGCGGTACCAGGAGGCAGATCTTCGATGCGGAACTCGGCGGTCGCTGGATCTGTCTCGCCGGTGAAGGACGGGAACCGACGGTTCTTTTCGGGACTTCGGAGGGCGTCTGCCATGACGCTCCAATCGAGCGCGAGCGGACCCCCGTCGGCGTCCACGATTCGACCCACGATCGTGCCGGCCCGCTCGAACCGCGCTTCCCCGACGTCAATGGATGCGCCCCGAAGGATCTCGTTCCACTCCCACTGGATCGGAGCATGTCGGGAAAGACGCGCGCCAACCTGGAAATAGAAGGCGCGCGGCGGATCAAAGCCCAGCTCGAATCGGCCTTCCTCGTCGCAGAGGACGGTCGCATCGCGCCAGCTCTCGGGCACTCCGAACTCGTGGGCACGCTCGTCGTTCGCCTCGTGGCCGTGGAGCAATACGGTGACTCCTGCGGCGGGGGACCCGTCGGCGAGGAGCAGGCGTCCTCGCACGTGGGCGAGCTCGGCAGGGGGCGCCTCTCGAGTGCGGACCTCGTCTCCTGGAGCGCTCGTGGTCGGTGCGGGCTCCCGGAACTCCGCGTGCTCGGTTGTTGCATCCTCTGCGACGACCTCCACGGACGCGTCGGACGCGAAGTCCGCCTCGAGGCCAGCGGAACGATCTGGTCCTGGCGCGGGCTCGGGTACCGATTGCAGCTCGACGAACAACCAGCCCACGAGGAGCACGGCCCCGACACCCAGGCCTGCCTTGACCAATGCATGCATCGCGATCCCTCCCGCAATCCACCCTGCCGCTGGCGCGAGCCCGGGACCCACGCGCATCACGGCGAGCACGGCCCAGCCTTCGCGGCCATTTCCGAACCGCCGATCGAGGCGCGCGCGCAGCGTCTCGCGGGCGCGCGCGAGCTGCGCGCGGACGTTCCCCGCCGAGACTCCGCGGCGGCGCGCGATGTCGACTGCGGCAAGGCCCTCCTGATAATGGAGGAGCATGAGAGTGCGCTGGGTCTCGGGCAGGCGCGCGAGCTCGTCGGCGAGGACGCGCGCGAGCTCCAGCCGCTCGACGAGGACCTCGGCCGAGGGCAGCTCCTCGCTCCGGGCCGAGCGAGATTCGCGGGCATCGCGAGCCCGCGCATCCGCGCGCTCCCGCCGCCAGCGGATGCGCACGATTCCCGCCAGGAAAGCTCGGACGTCGCGGACTGCAGCCGTCCCGCGTCGCGCGAGTTCCGTCCACGCCTCCTGCACCATGTCCTCGGCCCGCGCCGGGTCGCTCGCGAGCCTCCTTGCCAGGCGCAAGAGCCAGGCATGGTGGGTGGCGATCTCCTCGCCTCCGAGCTCCCATCGTGCGTCGACCATGGCGTTCTTCTGACCGTGCCGACCAGAGGCCGAAACGCTGTTCGAATTCCGGATCAGATCGAAAGCCTAGCGGATCGCCACACATGGGCGAGCGCTTTCGAACGCTGGAGGCGCAGCTCACTGCGGGAACGCACTGCAAATCGCACGGCGCCCACTGGCACATGGATTGCTCACGGCGCGCAGCCCATTCCGCCCCCAGGTCGTTCTGCGCAAGGATTCTGAACGATGATGAAGCGCGTGTTCCTTTGTCTCCTCTCCACGTTCACCCTCGGCTGGATCGCGATGCACGCGGCGGCCGATGCGACGGTCATCTGCGATGGAGCGCCGAACTCCGTTGGACCGGGCGCGGCGCTGCGCTGGGCAGGAGCGTACGCGCCCGAGGGAGGCCAGCTGCGGGTGAGCGGGCTTCCGCCGAGTCAACCTGGCTGGATGCTGTACGGCCTCTACACTGACGACGTGCCGTTCGGCAACGGACAGCTGTGCATCGGCGGGGCCAAGTGGATCATGGCTCGGACCACGAGCGACGTTCAGGGCCGCGTGCGTCTCGACATCGAGAGCCAGGCCGAGGAAGAGGACTTCCGCTGGCTGCACTACTACGGCACCTGGTACATGCAGTACCTCTACCGGGATCCGCTAGCTGGGGGGGCGGCCTTCAATCTCTCGGACGCGTTGCAAGTGAGCTGGGAGTGAGAATGAGCCGGAGCGAGAGCCACTGTTAGAGGGTTCTGGACTGAGCAGAAACCGTTGCGAGGTCGGGCCGCGCTCGGGGGGACACCGACGCGCGGCCCGTCCCTGAGCGGTCTCGATCGTCATGTGCAGCGTGAGGCTCAGGCGAACTCGTACGTGGCGAGCCTGCCAGTAGAGGATGCCTCGCGCGCTGGCGCCGGAGTCGCGCCGCCGCGGGCCAGATGGCGGAAGTGACGAACGAGGAAGCGGAGACTATCCTGCGAGCTGCTCGAGTTCTCGACCAAGGCGCAGGAGTTCTCGCGTGGTGCTTCCCGGCCGGCTTTTGGTGGTGCTTCTCGCCGTGCTCGCTCTCGGTTCTCAGGAGCCGGTGAAGGAGCCGCCGCGGAGCGTGGTCCGCTACTTCGTGCTCCAGGGTGACGTCGATCGACGGGGCTTGAATCGCGTGCTGCGCGATGCTTCGACGGAGGCGGAGGAGTTTCGGCTGCTGTTCGGGCCGGTCAGCGCGGCGCCGCGGCCGAAAGAGGGCTTCGTCGCAATGCAAGCGCCGGCGAGCGCGAGCGAGAAGGACCTCGTGCGGCTGTTGAAGAAGGGGTGCAAGGACGTCGAGGAGCTGGTCTGGACGAGCTTCAGCGGCGGAGCGAGCGACCTACCGCCGATCCTCGGGCAATCGCCGCGCGACTGCGTCATCGGGATGGCGAGCGAGATGCGGTGGTTCTACCAGGAGGGCGATCGCAAGTTCTTCTTCCACGCCGGGACGAAGCTCGACGCGGAGGAGATCGGGTCGCGCTTCCACACGCTGTTCGAGCCTTTCCATGCCGGCGAGATTGGAACGCTCGTGGTCGAGACAGTGCGGCAGGCGTTGTCGCCGCCGGTCGATCCCGCGCGCATCGAGCGTGCGCTCAAGGCGATCAAGAAACTCCCCGGCGTGCAGCGCGCGGCGATCGAAGGCGAGGATCTCGTGCTGGACGTGGAGCTCGCGAGTCAGCGGACGAGCCGGTGCGCAGTGGAGACACCGGAGGACGCGACTCTCTTGCCGCTGCCGCATTTCGATATGCAGCCGGTGCTCGGGATCCTCGCGAAAGAGGGGATCGCGCTGAGGGGAGAGAAGGCGGGGGGGCCGCGGTAGGGTTGGCGGTTGTCGCGCGCTCCTCGGGACGTGGAGTAGGGAAGGGAAGCGCGCGGAGGCGCATCTGGTTTGGAGTACCGCCTTCAGGCGGTCTTCTCTTGCGGAGCCAGTCCCGCCTGAAGGCGGGACGACGAACCAGACCGCCTGAAGGCGGTACTCCAAACTCGGAGGGAATCCGTGCTCGTCGGGGTGTGGATTCTCTCTAAGAAGGACGCCGTGCTCGTAGGGGTGGGGTCTCTGTCTAGAAGGTTACTTCTGAACGCGCTGGAGCTTCGTGATGCGGCCGAGGGAGTTCCAGTCCATCACGTAGAGGTTGCCTTTGGAGTCCCAGGCGGCGCAGTGGGGGGAGAGGAACTCGCCGTCCTTCCACTTCGCCATGGGAACGCCGTTCTGGGCACGGAGGGCGGGATCGGGGTTGTCGCCGAGCTGGGCGAGGACGTGGTTCTGGGCGTCGACCAGGGTGATGCGGCCTTCGAGGTCGGGGACGACGAGGACGTCGCCGTGTTGCTGGGCGTGACAGGGGGAGCGCAGGTCCTGGTCGAGCGTCGAGAGGAACTTGCCGTCGAGGTCGAACCACTGCAGGCGATGATTGCCGCGATCGGCGACGACGAGCACGGGCGATTTGCCGCGCGTGTCGAGCCAGATGCCGTGTGGGGTGTTCATCTTGCCGGTCTCACCGCCCGGGCCACCGAAGGAGCGCAGGTAGTTGCGGTCCTTGTCGTAGTGGTGCACCCAGGAGAGGCCGTAGCCGTCGGCCACATAGATGTCGCCGGTCGGGCCGATGGCGACGCTGGTCGGCTTGTACTGATCCTTGCTCTGGTAGATGCCCGACATCTCGGGATAGCCGAGCGCCCAGAGGACCTCGCCGTCGAGCGTAGTCTTGACCACCTCGTGACGCGCGAGGTGGGTGAGATAGAGCACTTCTCGGCCGTCTTCGTTGCGCAGGCACATGCCATGCGCACCGCCCTGGAATTCCTTGCCCCAGCTCTTCACGAAGCGGCCGTCGGCTTCGAAGATCATCACCGCGTTCTCGGTATCGGTGTTCAGGTACACGCGGTCCTTCGAGTCGACCACGACGCAACCGTGCATCGGGCCGAAGCTCGTGCCGGCGGGGAGCTTGGCCCAGTTCGGCACCCATTCGAAGACGTACTCGCCCTTGCCGAGCAGGGTTTTTCCCGCAGCGGCGGCGGGTTCCTGCGCGAGCACGCTCGCGCAGCCGAGCGTGACGAATAGGGCAATCCGTCCGCAGGCGGCCGGGAGGGAGGGAGTGGGGAGGCGAAGGCTCTGCAAGGGGGGGATGGGCACGAGGGGATCTCCAGGTCGGTGGTCTCGGTGGGGACTCGATTGAGGTCTCATCGGGTATTCGGCGGGACGACGGCATCGGGAGCGGCGCGACGTTCCAGTGCGGCAAGGCGCGCTTCGAGATCCTCGACGCGCGCTCGCTCGTCCGGACACGGCACGGGCGAGAGGGCGCGCGCCGAAGCGAGCGCTTCGACCGCGGCGAGATTCTCGCCGCGCGCCAGGGCGAGGTCTGCCAGGCCGAGCTCTGCACGCGCGCGCTCGGAAGGATGGGCGTCAGGCGCTCGCAGCGCACGCTCGAAGCACTCGCGGGCGCGCCCGGGCAGCGCAGCACGCGCGAACTTCTCGCCGAGCTCCACGAGCTCGAGCGCAGAGGACTCCCCGGCCGCGGCGCGCCGGAGCGCCGCGACGGTCGCGGGGGCCTGGTCACGTGCGTGCTCCAGGAAAGCCGCGAACTCGAGGGCGGGCGCGAATCCGCGCCAGGCCGCCAGCGGCTCGCCTCGGCTCGAGAGCGCGACGCTCGCGAGCACGCCGTTCTCGCCGACGAGCCGGCGGAAGAGCTCCGCCTCCCGGTTCGCGTCGACGCGGACGAGCTGCCAGCCGCGGGCGAGCTGCGCGCGCACTACGGGAGCGATCAGGGTCTCCTCCTCCATGCGCACGCACAGGGGGCGATCGGCGGCGAGGAACTGCACGAGCACGAGCTCATGCTTTTCCTCGGCGCTCTGGAGCGCAGCATCGAGGCCGGGCCCAGGTCCCGGACCGCTCCGCACGGCCAGCGTGCCCCAGGCCGCCGCGAGCAGGAGCAGGAGAACGAGGAATCGGATCGCCAAGCGACCGCAGACTTCACACTGGATCGCCCCGCGGCGCCAGAGGGGGGATAGGCTCGCGGGGGGCTCTCGCTGCCCCATTCAGTTCCGGCGGCCGGCAGTCGATCAGGGGGACCACGGACGACCGGCCCGCATGCTCTGTCCCCGCCTCCGGTTCTGCACGAGAGATTCCATGTCGAGAAGCATTTCGCGCCGCCCGATCCTCACCCTCCTCCTCGGCTTCGCCTTCGCGGCCTGCAACACGGACGGAGACGGGATCCTGGCCCCGCTCCACATTACGAGCGGCGCGCCGTCGGCCGCCTCCGCCGACGAGCTCCTGTCCTATCAAGTGCTCGTCGAGGACGCGTCGGGCGTGGTGACCTACACCCTCTCCACCGGACCCGCGGGCATGACGATCGGCGCCTCGGGCCTCGTCACATGGACGCCCACCACCGCCGACGTCGGCACGACGAGTGTCACGCTGACCGTCGCCGACGACGTGACCTCCGATTCGCAGACCTTCGCCCTCGCCGTCGACCAGGGCCTGTTTCTCGGAGTGGGCGTTTCACCTCGCGGGCACACGTCCTCCAGCGCGAACCCCGACTTCGTCACGCAGTACACGACGCCCGACGAGACCGGTCGCGTCATCGGTTTCTACGATCCCTGGCGCGTGGACACCGGCGTCGACGGAGAGCTCATCGATCTCACCGAAGCCGCCTTCTCGGACGCTCAGACCTTCGGATTCGTGCCGCTCGTCGCACTGAGATGGTCCGATGCCGACGGCGTGCCCGATTTGACCAGCGACACGGAGCCGGCCAACAACTCCTGGACCAACCTCGAGACGCGCGGCGAGTTCCTGAGCGTCGTGAACGAGATCGCCACGGTCTGGCAGCCGCGGTACCTCGCGCTGGGCGTCGACACAAACCTCTACTGGGCGACCCACACACCCGACGAGTGGGCGGCCTGGATCAGCGAGTTCGAGGAGTGCTACGACACGGTCAAGGCTTCGAGCCTGGGCACCACCGTCCTCACCATCTTCCAGTGGGAGGCCATGAAGGGCCTGGGGGCGAGCACGATGGGCTGGAGCTTCGCGCCGCATTTCGCGCTGCTCGACGATCACGTCGCGAACAGCAAGATCGATGCATTCGGCTTCACCAGTTTTCCGTACTTCGAGTACGCCACTCCGGCACTGATTCCCGACACACACTACGCCGAGATCGCCGCGCACTGGGACGGCCCCGTGTTCTTCACCGAGATCGGCTGGCCGGCGGACTCGCACCCGCCCTTCCCGGGCACCGTGGCGGATCAGCGCGATTTCGTTGCGCGCTTTTTCGCGCTCTCCAGCGCCTACGATCTGGAGTGCGTCGCCTGGAAGTGGCAGCACGACTGGGACGGGGAGGCGCTCGCCCGTGCCTACGCCGGCATTGGTTTCCGCTCCAACGACGGCTCGATCATCCGCGAATCCGATGCCGCCTGGCGGAGCGAGATCGTGCTCCGCGAGCGTTCGGAGTGAGTGCCCGATAGCCGCGGGCGCTTGTGTGCGCCGTCCGCGTCGATTCGAATAGGGTCATCGTTTCGATGCGATCCCCGTTCGTGCACGTCCTCTCCAGCGTCGGAATGCTCCTCGTCGCGACGGCCATCTTCGGCCCGCTCGCGGCGTGCGCGCATTCCGGTGGGGGAAACTCCAGCCAGGATTCGGGTGCCCGTGCGATCGAGCTCGCGGCGGACCCGGCGACGCCCGAGGCGCGCGAGGCCGTCCTGCGCGCGCGCTGGACCGTCCCCGAGGGTCTCGCACCCTGGACCGTCGAGAGCCGCGAGCACACGCTGGTCGAGCGCGAGCTCGATGACGGCACCTGCGTCCGCGTGCTCGAGCTGCGCGGCGGCAAGGCGAGCCTCTTCATCCCCGGTCCGATCGCGGCGGGCGAGTTCGATCAGATCGAGGTCGAGCTCACCACCCAGAACGCGTGCACGCTGCGCGCGTTCCTCCTGCGTGGCAAGCAGACCCTGCGCAGCCGCCCGTTCGAGCTCGGCGGAGGGCAGGGAGCTCGGGTCGCCACGATTCCGGTGCTGGACGCGATGCGCAAGGGGCTGCCTTTCGATGGGCTGCGCATCGACCTTTCGTGGCGCGAGGGCGTGCCCGCGCTCCATTCTCCGTGGCGTTCGATGGTCGAGCTCACCTGGGTCGCGCTCATGGATCGTCCGCTCGAGCGCTGGTTCGACCTTGGGGTGAGCCAGCCGGACCTCGTCGCCATCGCGGGCGATCGGCGCCTGGGCATGAGCTTGACGGGCGAGCGACCGCTGCTCGCGCACTTCGAGAAGCGCGGCGCGCAACGCCTGCAGTTCTCCGTGGCTCCGGTCGCGGATGCGTGTTCGACCGGCGTGCGACCCGAGGTCGTCGTGCGCCTCCAGGGAGCCGGAACGAGCCTGCCCGAGCGCGTGACCGCGCTCGATCCCGCCGTCGACCCGCTCCACGCCTGGCTCCCGATCGCGATCGACCTCGCCGAGCTTCCCGATGGTCCGATCGAAGCACGCTTCGAGCTCCGCGGCGGAGGTCTTGCCGTGGTGGCCGAGCCGCGAGTCGTGACCGGTCGCGTGGCGCCGACCACGGTGCTCCTGATCACCTCCGACACGCACCGTGGCGACCACGTGGGCGTCTCCGGCTCGGACATCGACGTCGAGACTCCGACGCTCGATGCGCTCGCGGCGCGCGGGCTGTACTTTCCGCGCGCGCAATCGACGGTCAACATCACCATCCCCTCGCACGCGGCACTGATGACGGGGACGCATCCGCGTGATACGCAGCTCGTTACCAATCGGGCAGGCCTCGCGTCGGAGGCACCGACCCTCGCGGAAGTCTTTCGCGCCGCGGGCTGGCGCACCTGGGCCGCGCTCTCCGCGCGTCACCTCTTGGAGCCGGGCGACCTCGGCCAGGGCTTCGAGCGCGCGAGCGCGCCATCGCGTCCCCAGCAGGACGGCGCGCTGACGATCGAGGTGCTCGAGAAGTGGCTCGCCGACGGAGGGGACGAGCCGCTGTTCGTCTGGCTGCACCTCTTCGATCCGCACACGCCGTACGAACCTCCGCCGCACTTCCTCGAACGCCAGCTCGCGGTCGTGGACGCGGGCGACTCGGCTCCTGCGGGTCGGCACTCGGAGATCGAGCTGGAGCGCGGCAAGGCGCGCTACCGCGCCGAGATCGACTACACCGATTCTTTGATCGCGCGCGTGCTCGCCAACCCGCGCCTGGCCGGGGCGATCGTTGCACTCACTGGCGATCACGGCGAATCTCTCGGCGAGCACGGCATCCGCTTCCGGCATCAGGAGCTCTATCCGGACACGCTGCGCGTTCCACTGCTCCTCGCGTGGCCGGGCTCGCCGCGTGGCGTGCGCATCGAGAATCGCCTCGATCACCTGGGCGTCGCCAAGACGCTCCTCGAGCTGGCCGGTCTGGAATCGGCCGGCTTTCCGGGGCAGAGCTTGCTCACCTGGCTGGGAGACGGGAGTTCCGCGCTGGAGGAACCAGTCTTCGCGCTTGCCGACGCGGGCTTCAGCGCCTCGATCACGCTTGGGTCCTGGCACCTGATCCTGTACCTCGTCGCGCACACGATCGAAGCCGACCACGCGGTCGAGGAGCAGGAGGTCGAGCTCTACGATCTCTCGCGCGATCCCGCGTGCAAGCACAACCTGGTGGAGCGCCAGTTCGAGACTGCCAAGCGGCTGCGTGCCGTGCTCGTCCAGTGGCTCACGAGCGGCCGGCCGGGAGGCTGGATGCACGAGGTCGTGCTCGACGACGCGACGCGTGCCCAGCTCGCCGAGATCGGGTATGGGGCCGAGGACGTCGTCTCCGGTGCGCGCTGGCTCGAGCTCGATAGCGACGCCCCGTGGGCGCTGCGTTTTCGCTGACCGGGTTTTCGGGCGAGCTGTGCTCGCGACCGTCGAAGGGCGTGCCCCTCCCGCGAGATCGATACAATCCGCTCGCGCTCCGATCCCTGACGTCAAGGAGGTAGGTCACGATGCAGATCCGTCCTCTCGAGCTCGAAACCCGCGGGTCGATCGACCGTTCGTGCTGGCGGCCGCGTTCCGTGCTGCGTGCCGCCCTCTGCGCAGCCGCGGCGCTGCCGGCCACTGCGCACGCTGCACCGGCCGCGACGCAGGAGCAGGGCTATCGCCTGCCGCCCCCCGCGGTGGTGGCCCTCGTCGACGCGCCGGTCGCGCCGAGCGTACTTCCCAGTCCCGATGGTCGCTGGCTCCTGGTCGTCGAGCGGCCGGCGCTGCCTTCGATCGCGGATCTCTCCCGACCGATGCTGCGCCTGGCCGGGATGCGAATCGATCCCGCGGCGGACGCGCCCTTCCAGGTCGATTTCGCGCGCGCTCTCTCGCTGCGCGCGCTGCGCGGCGAGAAACCGACGCCCGTGCCGCTGCCCGCGGATGCGCGCATCGCATGGACGAGCTGGTCGCACACGAGCGAGCGCGTCGCCTTCGGCCTCGTGACCGCAGAGGGAAGCGAGCTCTGGTCCTTCTCGGTCGAGGATCCCGGGGCGCCCGTGCGGCTCGTCGAGCGGCTCGACACCGTGCTCGCGCGGCCAGCCTGGACCGCCGATGGTGCGGGGCTTTTCTGCGCGCTGGTTCCGGGAGATCGCGGCGCCGCGCCTGCGGCGCCGAGCGTGCCCACTGGCCCGGTCGTGCAGGAAACGACTGGCACGACCTCGCCTCTACGCACGTATCAGGACCTGCTCGCGAACGAGCTCGATGCCGCGCTGTTCGAGCATCACGCGACGAGCGTGCTCGCTCGCGTCGACGCCCGCACGGGGGAGCAAGCGCTGCTCGGCTCGCCGGGCCTTTTCACGGACCTCGCGCCTTCGCCCGACGGTCGCTGCGCTGCTCGTCTCGCGCACGCATCGACCGTTCTCGTACCTGATGCCGTGGTCGAGCTTCCCGCACCAGGTGATCGCCATCGGGCTCGCCGGCCAGGACGACGTCATCGTGGCCGACCTGCCGATGGCCGAGAACGTGCCGATCGAGGGAGTGCCGACCGGCGCGCGCATGGTGCAGTGGAAACCCCTGGAGCCCGCCACGCTGGTGTGGGCCGAAGCGCTCGACGGCGGCGATCCGCGGCGCGAGGTCGAGCACCGAGATCGCTGGCTCTTCCGCGATCTCGCTCGCGGCGGGGAAGCGCGCGAGATCTTGCGCACCGCCGAGCGCGCGACCGGGCTCGCGTTCTTCGAGCGGCCGGAGCTCGTGCTCGCCGACGAGTACGACCGCGATCGGCGCTGGACGAAGAGCTCCTGTACGACTTCTCGGCGCCCGAGCCGAAGACACGGGTACTGGACGATCGCTCGGTGCGCGATCGCTACGGCGATCCCGGGGCGGATCGTGAGGAAGCCGGTGGGGAGCGAGCTCTCCGTCGCGATCGTCGAGAACGGCGCGATCCTCCGTTCGGGCGAGGGGGCGACTCCGGCAGGCAATCTGCCTTTCCTCGACCGCCAGGATCTATCGAGCGGCGCGAGCGAACGGCTGTGGCGCTCTGAGCCCGGGACGTACGAGTCCTTCGTGCAGCTGCTCCCCTCCGAAGGCGAAGGGAGCTTCCTCTCGCGACACGAATCGCAGAGCGCGCCGCCGAACTGGCGCGTGCGCGAGCTCGGCTCGTCCGAGATCCGCGCGATCACGAGCTTCCCGGATCCCCAGCCGTCGATCCGCGGGATCCAGAAGCGCTGCTCACGTATGCGCGCGAGGACGGCGTCGCGCTCTCCGCCACGCTGTACTTGCCGAGCGGCTACACGAGCGGCACGCGCTTGCCGCTCTTCGTGTGGGCCTATCCGATCGAGTTCAACGATCCCGCGACCGCCGGTCAGATCACGACCGGCCCCGCCCGCTTCACCGAGCTGCGCGGGCAGCTCGCACCTGTTCCTCCTGACGCAGGGCTGGGCGATCCTGGACGACGCGACGATGCCCATCGTCGGCGATCCCGAGACGATGAACGACACCTTCGTCGAGCAGCTCGTCGCTGTCCGCGAAGGCCGCGATCGACGCCGCGGTGGCCGAGCGGCGTCGCCGATCCCGAGCGCGTCGCGGTCGGCGGTCACAGCTACGGCGCGTTCATGACGGCGAACCTGCTCGCGCACAGCGACCTCTTCCGCGCCGGCATCGCGCGCAGCGGGCGCGTACAACCGCACGCTGACGCCGTTCGGCTTCCAGGCCGAGCGCCGCACGCTGTGGGAAGCGCCGGCGATCTACGCCGTGCTCTCGCCCTTCTTCCACGCCGACCAGATCGACGAGCCGCTGCTCTTGATCCACGGCGAGGCCGACGACAACGCCGGCACCTTTCCCATGCAATCCGAGCGCCTGTTCCAGGCCATCAAGGGCCACGGCGGCACCGCGCGGCTGGTGATCCTGCCGGACGAGGCGCACGGCTATCGGGCGCGCGAATCCGTGCTGGACATGCTCGCGGAGACGATCGATTGGCTCGATCGCCACGTGAAGCACGCGCCGGCGCGCGAAGCTGCTGCGACCGCCGGCGAAGCTGGAGCGGTGGAATCGGGGCAGTGAGCGCGACGCCGAGCACTGCGGTGCTCCTGGAAGTCGCGACCGATTCTCTCGCCGGCTGCCGGGCCGCCGAGGCGTGCGGTGCGCAGCGCATCGAGCTCGGCGCGGCCCTCGTCGAGGGAGGTACGACGCCGAGTCTCGCCACGATCGAGGCCGCGCGCGCCGCGACGCGGCTGCCGATCATGGTGCTCCTGCGCCCGCGCGCGGGGGACTTCCTGTACGACGAGGGGGAGTTCGCGATCCTTTGCCGCGACCTCGAGCTCGCCAAGCAAGCGGGCGCTGACGGCGCGGTCCTCGGCCTCCTCGATGCGGATGGCTCGATCGATGTTCCTCGGACGCGCGATCTGGTCGCGCTCGCGCGCCCGATGCAGGTCACGTTCCACCGCGCCTTCGACCTCTCGCGCAATCTCTTCGATTCACTGGAAGACCTCGTGCGCTCGGGCGTGGACCGCGTCTTGACCTCCGGCGGCGCGCCGAGCGCACCGGAAGGGGCGGAGACGATCGCGCGCCTCGTGGAGCGCGCGGGATCCCGCCTCACCATTCTTCCCGGCGGGGGCATCCGCCCCGAGAATGCCGCCGCACTCGTGCATTCGACGCACGCCCGTGAGCTCCACTTTTCCGCCGGCCGATCCACGCCGAGCTCCATGCGCTTTCAGCGCGAAGGGATCCGCATGGGAGCCGATCGAATCAGCGCCGAATACGAGCGCATCGAGCCCGACACGGAGCGCATCCGAGCGATGGCAAGGCTTTTCCTCCCGGCCGCCCACGATCTCTCCTGACGCCCGTAGCTCGCTGGTCGCGGTGGGCACGGAGCTTGCGGCGCTTCTCTCGAGCAGGTCGCCGCCGTGGCGTGCGCAGCGCTGCAGACCCGAACGGGAACGTGAAGGACTGTGAGGCTGCGAATGCAGGGCGTCTCGGCCTGCTCGCTCTTTTCCGGTTTGTAGATACTTCCGAAGCGAGCTCTCCTCCTTCGGAGCGGGGATACGTGACGGCAAGTCCGACACGATCCAAAGCGAGCACCTCAACCATTAAAATTCAGAGGAATGAGATGAAAACGAAGAGATACTGGATCGCAGCGTTCGCAGCCCTCTCGTTCGGCGTAGCTCTCGCGCTTCCTCAGGACAAGAAGCCGGTCGAGGCCGGAGCTGCCCTCGACCCGGCCGTCATGGCCAAGATGAAGGAGTACGGCACTCCCGGTCCGGCTCACAAAGTGCTCGAGGCGAAGGTCGGCAAGTGGAACGGCCAGGTGAAGACATGGATGGCGCCGGACACCGAGCCGGCGACGTCGACCGCAACGAGCGAAGCGAAATGGATCCTGGACGGCCACTTCCTCACCGAGAACTTCAGCGGCGAGTTCCATGGCCAGAAGTTCAACGGCCAGTGCCTCACCGGCTATGACAACCTGAAGCAGAAGTACTTCTTCACCTTCGTCGACAACATGGGCACCGGCATGGCCCTCGCGGAAGGGACGTACGACCCGGCGTCCAAGACCTTCACCTACGCGATGGAGCACCCCTGCCCCGAAGCTGGCAAGTACATCAAGGGCCGCGTGGTCGACAAGACGATCGATGCCGACCACTACACATGGCAGATGTACACCACCAGCCCCGAAGGCAAGGAGTTCATGGCCATGGAAATCCAGTACGCGCGGGCGAAGTAGTCGCGACTGGACAGATCTGAGGCGGGCCCGGCTCGATGCCGGGCCCGCCTTCGTTTGCAGAGAAACCACGCCGCGCCGTTCGGAGTACCGCCTTCAGGCGGTCTGGCTCGTCGTCCCGCCTTCAGGCGGGACTGGCTCTGCAAGAGAAGGCCGCCTGAAGGCGGTACTCCGAACCAAAGAGCTAGCTGCTCGAAACCGGTTCGCCCGCCACCGGCCGGCGTGCCGCCTCGAAGCCCGCGCGATCGAGGGTCTCGCGTTCGAGGAGTGCCTTGGCGACGCGCTCGAGCTCCTCGCGGTTTTCGGTGAGGATCGCTCGCGCCTCGTCGAAGGCGCGGCTGAGCATGCCCTTGACCTCGAGGTCGATCTCGCGCGCGGTGTCCTCGGAGCAGTCGCGCTGGACGGCGCCGTCGAGACCGAGGTACTGGCCGTCCATGGGGCGGGCGCAGATCGTGAGGCCCAGGCGATCGCTCATGCCGAAGGTGCACACCATGTGGCGGGCGAGGGCGGTTGCGTGCGAGAGATCGTCTTGCGCGCCGGTCGAAGCCTCGCCGAGCACGAGATCCTCGGCAGCGCGACCGCCGAGCATGACTCGCAGGCGCTCGACGAGCTCGGGGCGGGTGCGCAGGAACTGCTCCGCCTCGGGGATCTGCATGGTGAAGCCGAGCGCCGCGCGACCACGCGGGATGATCGAGATCTTCTGCACGGGATCGGCGGTCTTGCAGTAGGCGGCGACGAGAGCGTGTCCGGATTCGTGGTAGGCGACGCGGCGCTTCTCGGCAGGACCCAGGCGCCGGCTGCGGCGCTCGGGGCCGGCGATCACCTTCTCTATGGCCCACTCGATGTCGATCTGCGTGATCTCCTTGTGACCACTGTGCGCGGCGACGAGCGCGGCCTCGTTCAGGGTGTTGGCGAGATCGGCGCCGGACATCCCTGGCGTCGACTGGGCCACCCGCGCCAGGTCGACATCGGCCGCGAGAGGTTTTCCACGACCGTGCACCCGCAGGATCGCCTCCCGGCCAGCAAGATCCGGCGCGTCGATCACCACCTGGCGGTCGAAGCGGCCGGGCCGGAGCAGCGCGCGGTCGAGGATCTCGGGACGATTCGTCGCGGCGAGCAGGATCACGCCCGAGTTGATCTCGAAGCCATCCATCTCGGCGAGGAGCTGGTTCAGCGTCTGCTCGCGCTCGTCGTTCACGACGCCCATCGAGACGCCGCGCTGGCGGCCGACGGCGTCGATCTCGTCGATGAACACGATGCACGGAGCCTTGGCCTTGGCCTGCTCGAAGAGATCGCGGACGCGCGCCGCGCCCACGCCGACGAACATCTCGACGAAGTCGCTGCCGGTGATGGCGAAGAAGGGCACGCGCGCTTCCCCCGCGACCGCGCGTGCGAGCAAGGTCTTGCCGGTCCCCGGCGGGCCGAGCAGCAAGACGCCCTTCGGAATGCGACCGCCCAGCGCCGTGAAGCGGTTGGGATCGCGCAGGAAATCGACCATCTCGCGCAGCTCGGCCTTGGCTTCCTCGCAACCGGCGACGTCGTCGAAGGTGACTCCCGTGCCGGCCTCGGGCGAGAGCTTTGCGCGGCTCTTCCCGAAGCCCATGATCTGCGTCCCGGCGCGCTTGGCCGCACCGCGGAACGCGCCGCCGAAGAGCAGGAACACGACCACGAAGGGCAAGATCCAGAACAGGACGAAGGTCCAGAGCGGGTTCACCTTCTTTTCGCCGGCGAATGTCACACCGGCAGCCTGGAGCTCGTCCATCAGCTTCTCGTCGGCAAGCTTCGGCCAGTCGGTCCGGAAGGGAACGGAACTCTCCGGATCGTCCGCGGTACCGCTCGCGCCGGGCGTCGCGCGCATGGTCCCCTCGATATTCGTCTCACCGAGGACGACGCGCTCGACCTCCCCGCGGGCGATCGCAGCCTTGAAGTCGCTATAGTCGATGTCCTTGGCGACGGGCTCGAACATCTTCGGCCCGAGGACCATCAAGAGAAAACCCAGCGCGAAGATCCACAGCCATGCGGACCGCATGCGCGGCGGGAGAGTCTTGGGAGGGACCGGTTGCTTGGGTGTCGGCATCGCGGGGCGGATGGTCTCCAGCGTCAGGCCGTCGGCGGCCGTGGGCTCGGGCAGGCTTCCCTATAGCAGATCGATCCGGAGCGTTCCCGTGTGGAACTCCGGAAGCCTGCCACCCAGCCTCACCGTTCCCCGTCGCGTGTCGTAGGTCGGAAGCGAAACCTTGGCTAAACTCGCGCCGTCCTCTCCTCCCCGATGCCTCCGCGGAGCCGACCGATCGCGACCGAGCCCCATCTCCGGATCCACGTCGTTGCCGAGCGGGGAGAGGCGGAGCGCGCGCTCGCGAGCCAGATCGCCGCGCTGGTCGCGGAGCGCGCCGCGCGTGGCGAGCACACGATCCTGGGTCTCCCGACCGGAGGAACGCCGGTCGGCGTCTACGCGGAGCTCGTGCGGCTCCATCGCGCGGGCGAGCTCGACTTCGTGGGCGTCGAGACCTTCAACCTCGATGAATACGAGGGGCTGGCGGCCGAGCATCCCGCCTCCTTCCGCAGGTTCATGCACGAGAGGCTGTTCGCGCACGTGAACCTGCCGGCCGGGGCGATCCATTTTCCGCCCGCGGACCGCGAGCCGCGCGCGCTCGATCGAGCCTGCGCGGCATACGAGGAAGCGATCCGCGCGGCAGGTGGGATCGATTTGCAGCTCCTGGGGATCGGCCGCAATGGCCACCTCGCCTTCAACGAGCCCGGGTCCGCGAAGGAGAGCCGCACGCGGCGCGTGGCCTTGCATCCCGCGACGCGCGAGGACGTGGCGCCGATCTTCGCAGCGCACGGCTCGGCGCCCACTCACGCGGTCACGATGGGGCTCGCGACGATCCTCGAGGCGCGCGCGCTGCGCGTGCTCGCCTTCGGTGCAGCGAAGGCCGCGATCGTGCGCCGTGCACTCTGCGAACCGATCGGTCCGGAAGTGCCGGCGAGCTACCTGCGCACGCATCCCGACGTCGAGGTGTGGCTCGACCGCGCGGCAGCGGCCGAGACCGGGCAGTAGGCACGCCGGATGACCGGCGGCTTCGGCTGGCTCGACTGGGGCGTGGTCGCCGCGCTCTTCCTCGGAACGACGCTCTTCGGCCACCTCATGCGCGGCCGGCAGAAGTCCCTGCGCGACTTCTTCCTCGGCGGGCGCCGGCTGCCCTGGTACGCGGTGAGCGCCTCGATCGTCTCGACCGAGATCAGCGCGGTCACCTATATCAGCGTTCCCTCGATCGTCTGGGCGCCTGGCGGCGACTTGACGTATCTGCAGATCGCGCTGATCGGCTCCTTCCTCGCGCGCCTCTTCATCGCGTGGAAGCTCGTGCCCGCCTACTACGAGCGCGAGATCTTCTCGCCCTACGACTACATGGGCGCGCGGCGCGGCGAAGGAATGCGTCGGACGGCGACGGCGATCTTCACTCTCGGCGGCTTGCTCGGGCAGTCGGCGCGCGTGTACCAGACGGCTCTGGTGCTCGAGATCCTACTTGGAGACGAGCTCGCCTGGGTGCAGTCGCAGACCGGGCTCGCGCCGCTCTCGAGCGCGGTAGTCGCCCTCGGACTGGTCGCCGTGCTGTGGACCTGGATGGGGGGGATGGCGACCATCATCTGGACCGACGCGATCCTCACGCTCGCGTTCCTCGTGGGGATCGTGGTGATGCTCCTCTCCATGGGGATGGAGCTCGAGGGCGGGCTCGGCTCGGCCTTCAGCGCGGCGGGCGCGGCCGGGAAGCTGCGCCTGCTCGATTTCGACACGGATCCGACCAAGGCCTACACCTTCTGGGCGGCCGCGATCGCGTCCACGTGGGGAGGGATCGGTCAGTACGGCACGGACCAGCTCATGGTGCAGCGCGTCTTCTGCTGCCGCACCCCGCGCGAGGCGCAGAAGGCGATGGTGTCGAGCATCGTCGTCGTCCTCGTGATCCTCGCCGTGCAGTGCGTCGGAGTCGCGCTGTGGGCGTACACGAACGAGCATCCCTTGAGCGGGCGCGCGGCGGAGCTCGTGGCCGAGAAGCCCGATCGCGTCCTGCCCGTCGTCGTGGTGGAAGTCCTTCGGCCGGGCTTGAAGGGGCTCGTGGTGGGTGGAGCGCTGGCGGCGGCCATCGGGGGGCTCGACTCGATCCTCGCTGCGCTGGCGCAGACGACGCTCTCGGCGCTCGTGCTGCCGGCGCGTGCTCGGCGCGGGCGGGTGGCGCACTCCCCGGAGGCGGAAGCCCGCTGGCAGGTCCGTTGCTCGCGTGCGCTCGTGTGCGGGTGGGGCGTCGCCTTGTGCCTGGCTGCAATCGCCGTCGAGCCGCTGCACGCGCACTATCACTCGGTGCTCAATCTGGCGCTGTCGATGGCTGCGTACACGGGCGGCGCGCTGCTCGCAGGCTTCGCCATCGCGTACTTGCCGCTCTCGATCGACGGGAGCGGCTATCGCTGGTCGGCCCCGCTTTCGGTCGTCGCCGTCTTCGCGCTCGCCTGGCACGAGAGCCCGACCGCGCCCTGGGTGCGCGAAGCCTGCGTCGCGGTCGCCGGGCTCGTGCTGGCCCTCTGGGTTCTCACACGCCTCTGCAAGGACCTGCCTCGCGCTCCGGGCCGAGCGCTCATGCAGCTTGCGGCCCTGGTCGTGGCCCTGGCGCTGATCCTCCTTCTCGAGCGTTACCTGGTCTTCGAAGGTGGGGGCGTGCTCGCCTTCCCCTGGTACATCCCCATCGGCTCGCTGTACGCCTTCGTGTTCGGAATCGTGCTGGCTCGCTCTCCCGTGGAGGTAGCGTCATGAGTGGCGTGCGTCTCGCGATCCCCGTCCTTCTGCTCCTGCTGGGTCCGCTGGTTGCCCGCGTAGCGACGGCCCAGGCGGCCGAGCGCGCCGAAGCGCAACGCGTGGAGCGTGCTCTCTGGATCACGCGCTGGGACTGGCACGGCGAGGCGGAGCTGCGCGAGGCGATCGCGGTGGCGGCCGCGGCGGGCTTCGACACGCTGCTCTTCCAGGTGCGCGGCGCAGCGAGCGCGCTGTGGCGATCCGACCTCGAGCCGCGCGCCGAGGAGCTCGAGGGCCTGGACGCGGACTTCGATCCGCTGGCCGTCGCGCTCGCGGAGGCGCACGCGCGGAAGGTCGCGCTGCACGCCTGGGTGAACGTCGTCCCCGCCTGGTGGGGGACCACGCCGCCGCGCGATCCCGCGCACGTCTACCATCGCAAGCCAGAGTGGTTCTGGTACGACGAAGCAGGCAAGCGCCAGCCGCTGTGCGAGCGCTTCTACGTGAGCCTGAACCCCTGCCTACCGGAGGTGCGCGAGTACCTCGCCGCCGTGTGCGCCGAGATCGTCGAGCGCTATCCGATCGACGGGCTGCATCTCGACTACCTGCGACTCCCGAACGAGCCGCCGGCCGTGCCCGCCGGCGAGGGGCGCCGCTGGCCGCGCGATGCGCGCACGCTCGAGCTCTTCCATGCCGCGGAGGGCGCGCATCCGGACGCGCAACCAGAAGCCTGGGATCGCTGGCGCGCAGAGCAGGTGACCGACCTCCTGCGAGCGATCCGCTCGCGCGTGCGCGCGTTGCGACCCGCGCTCCAGCTCTCGGCCGCCGTCGGCCCCGAAGCCAAGTCCGCCGCGCTCCACCAGCAGGATTGGCCGCGCTGGCTCGACGAGGGGCTCCTGGATCTCGTCTTCCCGATGAACTACACCGCCGACCCCGCGCGCTTCGAGGCCCGGCTGGCGGACTGGGCGCCGCGCGCGGCGCGGACGCGCGTCGTGATGGGCCTGATGGCGGGCCAGGGCGACCCGGGCCTGCGCGCGAGCCAGATCGAGCGCGCTCGGGCGGAGGGCGGTGCTTTCGCGCTGTTCGCGTACAGCTCGCTCTGGGACTCCTCGAACACGGTCCTCGAGCGCCAGGACGAAGCGGCCCGCGCCGAGCGCGCGGCCCGACGAGCGCGTCTCCTGCCGCTCATCGCGCGCTAGGATGGGCTAGATGAATCGAACCCGTTCCGTTTCACTACTGCCCGTCCGGGCGCTCGGAGTAGTCCGAATCAACGAGGGGCAGTAGTGAAACGGAACGGGTTCGATTCATCCAGGTGGGCGCTCACGGGGGCTGTGCTCGGGGCGGCGCTGGTGGGGAGGGGGCATGCGCAGGGCGGGGCGGCGTTCGATCCGGTCGTGGCACTTGCGCGTGCGGCGGATGCGAACGGTGACGGGGAGATTGGCGCGCAGGAGTGGAGCAGCTTCGTCGATGGGCTCGGCGCCAGCGAAGAGGGTCGGCTCGAGCGCCGCAGGCTGAAGTCACGGCTCCTGTACGCGGATGTGGATGGCGATTCCGCGATGACGGCGCGCGACCTCGAGCTGGCCCTGGAGAACGGCGGCCGGAGCGGTGGGCGCTCCGGGGCGAGGCTCGCGTTCTACCTGGCGGCTCTTGCTGACGGCGACCACGACGGGGCGGTCTCGCCGGCCGAGGCGGGCGCATTCGTCGATGCTGCGCGGCCTGCATCCGGCGGCCCGATCGAGGAGGCGGTGGTGATCGATTGGGTGCGGCGCCTGGAGGCCGAGCCGCCGCCAGCGGATCGCAACGCTCTCACGCCGGGCGTCTTGATCGCGACCTTCGATGCCGCGCTCGACGCCGACTCCGATGGAAAGGTCACGCTCGTCGATCTCGGAGTGCTCCACGGCCGCCTCGACACCAACGGCGACGGAGCGATCGACGCGCAGGAGCTCGCGAGCCGTCGTCTCGAGCAGGCGAATGCTTCCGGGGCAGACGCCCGGACGAACTGGGAGGTCGCGGAGGAGGCGCGCTCGCGCCCTCCCTTGATGCCCTGGCAGCGCAACCTCGAGGACGCGCTCGCGATCTCACGAGCGACGGGGAAGCCCTTGCTCCTGTGCGTGAACATGGACGGAGAGAGCGCGAGCGATTCCCTGGCCTACGGGCGCTACCGCGATCCGGCCTTCGTCGAGCTCGCCAATGGCTTCGTGCCGTTGCTCGCCTCGCCCGATGCCCACGGGACGCGCGAGCATGACGACCGCGGCCAGAGGCTTCCAGACGAGCGCTTCGGCCGGCTGGTGGATGCGGAGCACATCGACATCGAGCCGGTGCTCTTCGAGCGCTACTTCTCGGGCAACCGCGTCGCGCCGAGGCACGTGGGCGTTTCCCCTGACGGGACGATCCTGTTCGACGTCTACCTGGTGCAGGACCTCTCGATCATCGATCAGAAGCTGCGCGAATTCGGCGTGCACGGCGCGCCCGCTCCCGATCCGCGCACGCGCTCGACCGACGAGCTGCTCGGGAGCCCTGACGCGGCGGATCGTGACGAGCTCGAGCGGCGCTTCGTCGAGGCCGGCGAGGAGGAGCGCGATCGGCTCGCGAAGGTCGCGCTCTCCGAGGAGCGCCAGGCCCAGCATCCCGAGCTCGTGCGCCTGGGGCTGCGCGACCCGAGCCCGCGCGTCCGGGCTGCGTCCCTTCACTCACTCCGCAGCGGCTGCCGGCTCGCGCCCATCGATCAACTCTCCGTCGCGCTCTCGGTCTTCGGCAGCCAGCAAGCGCTCCGGCCCATGTTGCTCGATACGGCTCGCTGTGCGGCGGAGGGTGCAGTCGACTCCGCGCACGAAGGGGCCAAGTTCTTCCATCGCGTGGTCTCGACGCTCTTCAACCCCTCGCCGCTCGTCGACCGCGAGCGCTGGGAGCTCGCGCTCGCCCTTGCGCCGACTTTCGTCGAACGCGAGCTCGCCGCGGAGGACTACGACGCGACCGCTGCGCTCCTCGATCGCTACGAGAGCGCCGTGGCGGCGGCACCCGAGGACGTCGATCTGCTCGCGGGACAGGCCGCGGCTTTCCTGCGCCTCGCGCGCATCCGGCTTGCGTCGGGGCAGAATCCCACGTACTTCCTCCAGGACGTCGTCGGGGCCTGCGAGCGAGCTCTGGCGCGCGCCCCCGAAGACGGCCGCTTGCTCGGAACCCACACCTGGGCGAGCTGGCTGCTGGGGGACACGCTCACTGCCGGAACGATGGCCGAGCGGGCGCTGCCGCGGCTCCTTTCCGATGCGGGCTCGCCGCTCGCGATCCAGGTCCTCGAGATCTTCGCGACCACGCGCGCGCGGGAGGTCTACCAGGCGATCAGCATGGCGCGTGACTGGCCGGCCGATGCGATCCCCGACGCGCGCGCCGCCTACGAGCTCCTGCTGCTCCATCCAGGGGCCACCGAAGCGCACTGCACGACGTATCTGCAGTTCCTGGGCGCGATCTCGGCCTTCGCTGAGCAGGCCGCCGCGGTGCGCGCGGGCCTGAAGCGATTCCCCCTGGCGCCCGATCTGCACGCCTGGCTGCGCTTTCAGGTCTTGCGTGACGCGGGGGCGCGCGCGCTCGAGGCGGTCTACGACGAGGAGCCGTGCGCATCGGCGCGCGAGACGAACGGCCCCTCGATCGATTGGTTTCACGGTCTCGCCACCTTTGCCGCCGCCGAGCAGGACGTCGCCAATCGCGATCCCGAGGCGGCCCTCGCCGCCTACGCCCGCTCGGACGAGCGCTTCAGCCAGTCCGTCGCGGCTGCGCCGGAATTCGAGCCCTCTGCCGCCCACTATCGATGCCTCGCCCTGGCTGCCCGGGCGCGCCTGCTCGGGAGCGCCGGCCGCCACGCCGAGGCGGTCGAGTCGATCGGAGAGGCGCTGCGGGTCGCGCCGGCGAGCGTCGAATCCGCCGACGGACTGGGGAGGACCCCCGCCGATTCCGCTCGCGAGCTCCACCGCGCGCTCGTTCGAGCCGGTGAGCTCGACCTCGCCCGAGGCGTCGAGGCCGGCCTGAGCGAGGCCGGACTGGAGCTCGATGGTGGAGCCGAAGCCGAGGCACCCGCGGGTGAGCAGGCAGCCGGCGGCCGGTGATCGGCGCGGGGGCTCGGGATCACGCTGATCCTGCCGCTTCCCTGTGGGAGTAAGGGTCGTGCAGGAGAGCTGCCTGCTCGAGTGCAGACCCGCTGGCGCCGGCTGCCCCGAGCGGGATGGCCGTGCCCGCTCAGGGCGGCTTGCGCGGGCCCTGTATGGAGTGCCGAGCGACCACGTCCCTGTGGCTCTTCTGACCATCTCGCGGACGCGCGCGCGCGTCCGTTTCAGATAAGCGCCGGGTAACCCCTTCCCCGAATCGAGGTCGGCCAGTAACTTCATAAGACTGGGAGGAGACAGCGTGCGCCCTTGCGAGCGAACGGTGCCCGGCACCGGCGGCAATTCCCGCCAGTTCCAGCACGTCGACCGTTCGGCCGTGTCCCCTCTCCAGTGGTAACCAGTTCGTGTCCCACTCCGAAAGGGAGATCTCTAGATGTCAGCAACGCAACGTGTTCAACAGTGTTCCGGGGCCGTCGTCGGCCTGCTTTCCCTCGCCGCACTGGCGGGGGCGACCAATCTTCAAGTTCAACAAAACGCTCCCGGCGCCGCTGCTCCGCAGAAGACTCACTCGCTGATCCCGAACCCCACCGCCGAAGGGCAGACGGTTCGTGAGCAATTCCAGATCCTCCACGCCCCCCAGACGAATCGTTCCTTGGCTCTCAAGGACGGCCCCCGGGTCGGCCAGGATCAGCCTGCCCGCCAAGGCCCCGCCGCAGGGGCAACCTGCACGGACGGCGCATGTGGCGCGATCACGACTCAGTCCAACAACGGAATCAACGGCTATTTCTCCGACTCCGACTACGCCGGTCAGTTCGTAGCAGCAGAAGATTTCGTCGTCCCGGCGAATCAGAACATCTGCGAAGTCACCTTCTGGGGTGCCTACTATCCCAGTGACACGGCGCCGGCCGACGACTTCACCATCATCGTCCATCAGGACGCTGGCGGCACCCCCGGTGCGGCCGTGTGGACCGAAACCGGCGTGGCCCCCGCCCGTTTCCAGACCGGCACCATTCTCTTTGGTGTCCACGAGTGGCAGTACTCCTGGATCCCGGCCGGTACCCTCAGCCTCACGGCGGGGACCTACTGGCTCGAGATCTACCAGAACAATGCGGCCCCCGACATTTGGTTCTGGGAAACCGGCAATTTCGGCGCCACCTACAGTGGTCATGGTCAGGCCAACGAGTTCCCGGGCACGTTCTGGAGCGTCGTCGCTGACGACCTCTCCCTCGTTGTCTGCGGTGACGCGGGCGGCGGCGGCGGCGGCTTCACCTGCGCGGATTCGGCCTGCGCGACGCAGTGCCTCCAGGATCCCAACCAGGTCAATGGTTGGTTCTCCGACTGCACCTACACCCTCACCGAGGCGGACGACTTCACCCTCACGTCGACCAAGGACATCTGCGACATCACTTTCTGGGGCGGCTATTTCCCCGGCAACTCCGCACCGGCTGACAGCTTCGTCATCAACATCCGTGCTGACGCGGGCTCCATCCCCGGTGCGATCGTGTATTCCGAGGTTGGAGTGGCGCCTGCCCGCTTCACGACCGGCACGATTCTCTTCGGTGTCAACGAGTGGCAATACACCTGGACTCCGGCCACCGCCCTCCAGCTCACCGCTGGAACATACTGGCTCGAGATCTACCACGCCGGCGCAGCCCCGGACGTGTGGTTCTGGGAGACCGGCAACCTCGGATCCGGCAAGATCGACGGACACTACCTTGACAACTGCCCGAGCGGTGGAGCATGGGGCTTCCAGGTCGACAACCTCGCCATGGCCGTCTGCGGCCAGGACGAAGTGACCATCGGGTGCGTCTCCGGCTTCGTCGGTGACACGTCCATCGCCGGTGGCTGGGATGCCTTCGAAACGCTCGTTGGCAAGGACATGGAAGTTCTGTCGAGCGGCGTTCCCGACTTCAGCATCGTGACCGACATCCCGTGGAGCCGACCCGGGACTCTCAATCTCAACCCCGCACACATGAAGCTCACCGTCGGGTCGAGCTGGGGTACATGGAGCCACGGCTACATGGGCGAGATCTTCTGGACGCAGGGTGCGACGAGCGCGACCCTCACGATGCCCAATGCGGGCCACCAGGTCTCCGCGTTCGACTGCTACATCGAGCCCAACCCCTTCTCCGTGAATACGTTCACGGTCACGGGCACGGCTTTCAACGGTGATACGACCTCCTTCCAGGTCACTGCTGATGGCAGTGGCGGTGCGAATCACTTCGGCGTCTACGCCACCGACGGCTGCTGCCTGCAGTCGGTCACCATCACGGGTGCGGTCGACTGGGCCATCGGCGAGATTCGTCTCGGCCAGTGCAAGCCCGGCTGCGAAGTCGGTCCGAACTCGACCGGCAATCCGGCCCTCATGAGCTTCTCGGGTAGCCTCTCGATCGCCACCAACAACTTCACGGTGAACGCGTTCGAGTTGCCCCACAATCAGTTCTACATCTTCTTCCACGGCCCGAATCAGACTGAGCTCCCCTTCGGGAACGGCAGCCTGTGCATTGCAGCGCCCCAGACCCGTCTGACGCCGCCCGTGAAGTCCTCGGCGACCGGCCTTGCCAGCCGCCTCGTGGACATCAGCGGCTTCCCCGTCGGTGACATGTGCTTCCAGTGCTGGTTCCGCGACCCGCCGGCCGGCGGCGCGTTCTTCGACCTGTCTGACCGTCTCAAGGTGACCTTCGTGCCCTGACCGGGACGAACAGACGCGATAGCAAGATCAGCCCCGACCTTCACAGGTCGGGGCTGATTCATTTGATACCGGACTCGCTCGCCTGAGCGAGGAGCGAACGCGAGCGCGAAGAGACGCCGCACCGACGCGTGGGTGTCGAGGAAGAGCTGGGTATCCTCTTTCCTGAAACGAGGTCAGCCAGTAACTTCGAACCAAGAGAGGGGACAAAGCGCGCCATTGCGAGCGAGCGGAGCCCGGGCGGGCAGCATTCCCTGCCAATCCTGGGACGACGATCCTTCGGCCGTGCCCCCTGCTCACTGGTAACCAGTTCGTGTCCTCCTCCGAAAGGGAGATCTCCAGATGTCATTCATGCAACGTGTTCAACAGTGTTCGGGGGCCGTCGTCGGCCTCCTTTCCCTCGCCGCACTGGCGGGGGCGGCTATTCCTCAGACCCAAGGGAACGCGCCCGCCGCCGGAAAGTTTTCGACGAGCGTGCCCCGCGCCGAGCCCACTTCCGATGGGGCCGTGGTGAGGACGTTGCAGGTTGCACCGCAACTGCAACCGCGGAGCGACGGCTTGCCCGCATCGCATACACCGGCAGGAGGATCGCAATCCACCTCCGCACTGGGTGGGTTCTGCGCCGGCAGTTGCTCGGCGGTGATCACCCAAGGGCCCGATCAGGTGACCGGATACTTCTCTGACTCGGATTGCGCCCTCTGTGGCGGCGCCCAGGTATTGGCGGAAGACTTCATCCTCAGCTCCACGAAGAACGTCTGCGAGATCGTCTTCTGGGGCGGATACTATCCGAGCGACTCTGCGCCTGCTGACAGCTTCTATATCGCGATCCATTCGGATAGCGGTAGCGGCTCTCCAGGAGCAACCATCTATACGGAAACTGGAGTCGCGCCGGCCCGCTTCCAGACGGGCAACTTCTTCGCCGGGGTCCACGAGTGGCAGTACTCCTGGGTGCCGAGCAGCACGGTCACGCTCACGCCGGGGCAATACTGGGTCGAGATCTTCAACAATGTTCCCGGTGGCGACGAGTGGGCCTGGATTACCGGCACTCAAGATGGAAGCGCCGGCGGTCCAAACGTTGCTTTTGACATTCAGGCGCCAGGTGTGAACTGGAACATCTTTGCCGCCGCTCTCTCGATGGTGGTGTGCGGTGAAGATCAAGGCGGCGGCGGATCGAAGTGCGCAGATGATTGCCCGGAACAGGCCAACCAGGCTCCGAATCAAGCCTACGGCTACTACTCGGACGCAATCTGGGACGCCGGCGGCGGCACCGGCGTATCCGAGGCGGACGATTTCACCCTCGCGGCCACCAAGACCATCTGCAACATCTCCTGGTACGGCTTCTACCTCCCCGATTCTTCACCGGCCGATTCCTTCAACGTCTTGATCCATGCGGATGCCGGCGGCATTCCGGGAGCGGTCGTCTATTCCGAGGCCGGTGTGGTTCCGAGCAAGCACACGACGGGTCTGATCGTTCAAGGACAGGCCGCGGAGTGGCAATACGACTGGGTACCGTCCGGTACCGTCACGCTCGCAGCCGGGACGTACTGGCTCGAGGTCTTCAATGCCGTGAGCCCGGAAGACTGGGCGTGGGAAGTCTCGAGTGTCGGCAATTTCAACAGCTACTACGCCTTCGAGGCGCCTGGGGTGACCTGGAATTTTGCGGGTGACAACCTCGCCTTCGTGGTCTGCGGTCAGGACGAAGTCACCCAGGGCTGTGTCTCCGGCTTCGTCGGTGACACGACCATCTCCGGCGGCTGGGATGCCTTCGAAACGCTCGTTGGCAAGGACATGGAAGTTCTGGCGAGCGGCGTTCCCGACTTCACCCAGGTGACCGACATTGCTTGGAGCCGACCCGGGACGCTCAATCTGAACCCGGCGCACTTGAAGCTCACCGTCGGGGCAAGCTGGGGTTCATGGAGCCACGGCTACATGGGCGAAGTCTTCTGGACACAGGGCGCGACGAGCGCGACCCTCACGATGCCCAATGCGGGCCACCAGGTCTCCGCGTTCGACTGCTACATCGAGCCCAATCCCTTCTCCGTGAATACGTTCACGGTCACGGGCACGGCTTTCAATGGTGATACGACCACCTTCCAGGTCACTGCCGATGGTAGTGGCGGTGCGAATCACTTCGGCGTCTACGCCACCGACGGCTGCTGCCTGCAGTCGGTCACGATCTCGGGGCCTGTGGACTGGGCCATCGGCGAGCTTCGTCTCGGCCAGTGCAAGCCCGGCTGCGAAGTCGGTCCGAACTCGTCCGGCAATCCGGCCCTGATGAGCTTCTCGGGTAGCCTCTCGATCGCCACCAACAACTTCACGGTGAACGCGTTCGAGTTGCCCCACAATCAGTTCTACATCTTCTTCCACGGCCCGAATCAGACTGAGCTTCCGTTCGGAAACGGCAGCCTGTGCATTGCGGCGCCCCAGACACGTCTGACGCCGCCCGTGAAGGCCTCGGCGACCGGCCTCGCCAGCCGCCTCGTGGACATCAGCGGGTTCCCTGTCGGGGACATGAGCTTCCAGTGCTGGTTCCGCGACCCGCCGGCCGGCGGCGCGTTCTTCGACCTGTCTGACCGTCTCAAGGTGACCTTCGTGCCCTGATCGGGACGACCAGACGCGATAGCAAGATCAGCCCCGACCTCCACAGGTCGGGGCTGATTCGTTGATACCGGAGCGGCTCGCCTCAGCGAGGAGCGAACGCGAGCGCGAAGAGACGCCGCACCGACGCGTCGGTGTCGAGGGCGTCCACCTCGCGGGGAGAGAACCACGCGAGCCGGAGAGACTCCGCGTTCGGCGTCTCGTGCGCCCCGGGTGGCGCTTCCGTGACGAAGCGCACGTCGAGGTGGAGATGCTCGGGCTCCCCGGGCCGGGCCGGGATCATGTGGATGTCGAGGTCGACGATTTCGCTGATCGAGCTGGCCGCGATCCCGCTCTCCTCGAGCATCTCGCGCCACGCGACGTGGGCAAAATTGGCGTCACCATCGCAGTGGCCGCCGATCTGCAGCCAGCGGCCGAGTTTCCTGTGGTGGGTGAGCAGCGCTCTGCCACGCGAGCGATCGACGAGGAGCGAGGAGGCCGTGAAGTGGCCGGGTGGGCAAGACCGCAGATGCGCATCGGAGGGATGCGCGTCGAGGAAGGCCAGCATGCGCTGGCGCACCGCCTCCTGCTCGGTGTCCGCGCCGCGGTAGGTCTCGAGCATCGCCCTTGCAAACGCGAGGTCGGCGATCGGCCCGAGCAACGGGAGCCCCATCAATCGCGATGGAACTGGCGGAACTTGCCCGTCTTGGCCTCGATGTCGACGCCTTGCTTCAGCTTCCATTCCTTGAACGAATCGTAGTCGCCCTGGTGGAAGATGACCTGACCGTCGCCTTCGAAGGCCAGGATGTGCGTGGCGACCTTGTTCAGGAAGTAGCGATCGTGGGTCACGATGATCATCGAGCCGTGGTAGTTCTCGATCGCGTCCTCGAGGACCCGCAAGGTGTCGAGGTCGAGGTCGTTCGTGGGCTCGTCCATCAGGATGAGGTTCGCCGGCTCGCGCAGCATCTTGGCCAGGACCACGCGGTTGCGCATCCCGCCCGAGCATTCGCCGAGCAGCTTCTGCTGGTCCTCGCCCCTGAAGTTGAAGCGAGCGACGTAAGCGCGGGAGTCGATGGTGCGGGTCCCGAAGGGGAGCTGCTCGTTGCCGTCGGTGATGTTCTCGAAGACGGACTTCCGGTCGTCGAGGACGGTGCGGCTCTGATCGACGTAGGTCATCTCGACCGTCGAGCCGACGGTGACCTCGCCGGAGTCGGGCTTCTCGGTCCCCAGGATGATCTTCATCAGGGTGGTCTTCCCCACCCCGTTCGGGCCGATCACGCCGAGCTTCGCCTGGGGCTCGAGCCGGAACTCGAGGTTGTCGAAGAGCAGGTGCTCCCCGTACGCCTTGTGGAGGCCGCGGACGTCGAGCACCAGGTCGCCCAGCCGGGGGCCGGGCGGGATGCGCAGCTCGATCGATTCGGCTTGATCCTCGACCTTCTCGGCGGCGAGCTTCTGGTAGCTGTTGAGCCGCGCCTTGGATTGCTTCGTGCGCGCCGCCGGCGTCTTGCGGATCCACTCGAGCTCTCGCGTGAGCACCTTCTCGCGCTGCGCGTCAGCCTTGCGCTTCTGGTCGACGAGGCGCAGCTTCTGCTCCAGGTACTGGCTGTAGTTCCCCTGGTAGGGGACGGCCTTGCCGCGCTCGATCTCGAGCATCCAGCCGACCACGTTGTCGAGGAAGTAGCGGTCGTGGGTGATCAGGACCACCATGCCGCGATACTCGCCGAGGAATTTCTCCATCCAGTCGATGGTCTCGGCGTCGAGGTGGTTGGTGGGCTCGTCGAGGAGCAGCATGTCGGGGTGGGAGAGGAGCAGCTTGCACAGCGCCACGCGGCGGCGCTCACCCCCCGAGAGGCGGCGCACATCGGCGTCCATGGGCGGGAGCTGCAGCGCGTGCGCGGCCTGCTCGAGCCGGCTGTCGAGCTCCCAGATCTCGCGGTGATCCATCTCCTCGGAGAGCCGCGCGAACTCGTCGTTCAGCTTGTCGGCTTCCGCGCCGTCGGCCGATCCGAGGAGGCCCGTCACCTCGTAGTAGCGCGCCTCGAGCGCTCGCAGGGGGGCCACCGCTTCCTCCAGGTTCGCCGCGACGTCCTTGTCCTCGGTGAGCGGAGGTTCCTGCGACAGGTAGCCGATCGAGATCCGACCGACCGGCGCCGCGACGCCCTCGTACTGCGTGTCGACCCCCGCCAGGATGCGCAAGAGGGTCGACTTCCCCGCGCCATTGAGCCCGATGAGCCCGATCTTCGCGCCCTCCAGGAACGAGAGGGTGATGCCTTTCAGGATCTCCTTCTGCCCGTAGAACTTGTGCAGGTCCTGGAGGTGAAAGATGATCTTGTCGGCCATAGGGCGGAACATGATAGCGATTGGCGCTCGACGTTCCAGGGTGGCGTTTCGCTCGAGGGATCGGGAGTGCGATCGCCTCTGGTTCGGAGTACCGCCTTCACGCGGTCTTCCATGTAGAGCCAGTCCCGCCTGAAGGCGGGACGACGAACCGGACCGCCTGAAGGCGGTACTCCGAACCAGGCCGAACCGCAGGGCGGGGGGCCGGAATTGGCGCGCGCCGGCCTGCAACTGGCCTGGGAGGGGGGACGCATTGTGAGTTTTCGAGGACTCGCGTCGCTTTTCCTTTGCTCGGAGAGAAGTCGCTGAAGTCATTTCGACGCGGCACTTCCTCATCGCGATATCCAGGCTCGGAGAGGCCTCACATGCTGAAACTACGAATCGCCGCGTGGGCGTTGCTGCTATGCAACACCGCGCTGGCGCGAGAAACCGATCTGTGCATCCCCTGTGGAGAGGCACCCCAGTACGGCGGCGTTTACGACATGGCCAGCGGCACGTTCATGTCCGCTGACCGGCTCGGTGGCCAGCTCGACATCGACTTCGTCACTCAAGGTGACATCTACGACAATAGCTGCCAGACCGGGTCGTTCTCTTCCACGCTGAACGACACCGTCATCATCGACGACGGTCGCATCCCGGCCCCGAATACCCCCTCGCCATTCACGGGGACACGATCGACGTACCGCGTCAACTCATTCCAGTTCGGATACTGCACGCGCGAGCTCGACACCTCGCTCGGCGGTGTCGGCGCCACGGCGCGAATCCGATTCTGGCAGGACTACGACGACTGCGCCACGCTCGCAGCGGCCGGCGCACCGACTGCAGACCTCACTCTCACCGGCCTGCCCGGATCGACCGTGCAGGGCACGCTCGCCTGCTGGCTGATCACCGTGAATCTCGCCGGCGGTTTCGAGTTCTGCATCCGTGGGGAAGCCAACGGGACCTTCAATGGCTCGGACACCCTCGACGGCTTCGGCTACGGCCTGACCCTGACCGGCCAGGTGGGCACGACCACGGCGACGGTGGGCGGTTTCCTCATCTCCAGCAACCCGGCGGTCTGCGCGGTCGGTGACAGTACCTACTACAAGAACCCCGGCTCCCCGACTGGAACGGGGCTCGGCAACAACGACCTGTTCCGCCGCGATGGCGCTGGCGGCCAGTCGAGCGGCTGCATCTTCTTCAGCGGAAACCCGTACGCGGGCTTCTACATGATCCTGAAGGCCGACCTCGACGACTGCAGTTGCCTGCCGAACGACTTCGACCTCGACGGCACCACCGACTGCCTCGACCTCTGTCCCAGCGACCCCGCCAAGATCGCTCCAGGCGCGTGCGGCTGCGGCGTTCCGGATACCGACTCGGACCTCGATGGAACCCCGAACTGCATCGACGGCTGCCCGAACGATCCGAACAAGATCGCTCCAGGGGATTGTGGCTGCGACGTGCCGGACACCGACTCGGACCTGGACGGGACTCCGGACTGCCTCGACGGCTGCCCGAATGACCCGGACAAGATCGCTCCAGGAGATTGCGGCTGCGACGTGCCGGACACGGACTCGGACCTCGACGGGACCCCGGACTGCATCGACGGCTGCCCGAACGACCCGGACAAGATCGCTCCGGGAGATTGCGGCTGCGACGTACCCGACACGGACTCCGACCTCGACGGGACAGCGGACTGCATCGATGGCTGCCCGAACGACCCCGACAAGATCGCTCCGGGAGACTGCGGCTGCGACGTACCCGACGTGGACAGCGACGGTGACGGGACAGCGGACTGCATCGACGGTTGCCCGGACGACCCGGACAAGACCTCCGCGGGAGACTGCGGCTGCGGAGTGCCCGACGTCGATAGTGACGGCGACGGCACGCCCGACTGCATCGATGGCTGCCCGGACGATCCGAACAAGATCGATGCGGGTTTGTGCGGCTGCGGCGTCCCCGATACGGACACGGACAGCGACGGCGTTCCCGACTGCCTCGACAATTGCCCGACGGTTTCGAACCTCGGTCAGGAAGATGCCGACATCGATGGCGTGGGTGACGCGTGCGACAACTGCCCCGCCCTCTTCAATCCCGGCCAGGAGGATTGCGACGGCGACGGCATCGGCGATGCATGCGCAGGTCAGGCCGACTGCAACGAGAACGGCATTCCCGACAATTGCGAGCCCGACTGCAACAAGAACGGCGTGCCGGACGAGTGCGACATCACTGATGGCACGAGCATGGACCTCAACTTGAACGGCATTCCGGACGAGTGCGAGGGCATCGGCGGCACCCCGTTCTGCTTCGGTGACGGCTCGGGCATCGCTTGCCCGTGCGCCAACCTCGGTGGCACCGGCGAAGGCTGCGCGAATTCCACCGGAAGCGGTGCTCAGCTCTACAACGTCGGCGGCACGAGCGTCAGTGGAGACGACGTGCACCTGGTCACGATCCAGGTCCCAGCCAACGAGTTCGGCATCATGTACATGGGGCCGAACCAGGTGAACGGCGGTCTGGGAATCCCCTTCGGCGACGGCCACCGCTGCGTCGGCGGCCATATCCGGCGCTTCCCGATCCAGGACTCGGGGCCGGGTGGAACGATGCAGCTCACGACCCCCGTGGCTCAGACGGGCGCACTGATCACTCCGGGTAGCACCTGGCATTTCCAGGCCTGGCACCGTGACACGCCGATCAGCCCGTGCGGCAACCTCTACAACCTGTCGAACGGCTTCTCGGTGACTTTCACTCCCTGATCCTGCCACGGAAGAACGAGCGCTCTGGACGGTTTCACCGTCCAGAGCGCCATGCGATCGGCGTGGGCCGGAGGCGACCTCCGGCCCACGCTGCTATTCTCAGGGGCCCTGCCTCGGCGCGACGCGCTGCGAAGGAAGGGGTCGGTGGTGGGCATGCGGAGACGGCGATGGATTGGCTGACGGAGCTAGGAATCGGTGAGGTCAATTCGGGAGCGTACGCGGGCGAGTGGCTCCCGACGGGTGGGGACCTCCTGGAGAGCCGCAATCCGGCCACCGGAGCGGTGATCGCTCGCGTGCGTCAGGCGAGCGCCGAGGATTACGAGGCTTGCGTGGCCGCAGCCCATGCGGCCTTCCTGCGCTGGCGCGAGGTACCCGCGCCCAAGCGCGGCGAGCTCGTGCGCAAGGTCGGCAACGCGATCCGGGAGCAGAAGGATGCGCTGGGACGGCTGATCAGCCTGGAGATGGGCAAGATCTTGCAGGAGGGCTGGGGCGAGGTGCAGGAGGCGATCGACATCTGCGATTTCGCCGTGGGGCAGTCGCGGATGCTCTACGGCCTCTCGATGCACTCCGAGCGGCCCGGGCACGCGATGCGTGAGCAGTGGCATCCGCTCGGCGCTGTCGCGGTGATCACCGCTTTCAACTTCCCGATGGCCGTGTGGGCCTGGAACGCGATGATCGCCTGGATCTGCGGCGATTCCTGCGTGTGGAAGCCGGCCAGCACGACACCGCTGAGCGCGATCGGTCTGGTCAACGTGGTGCGGCCGGTCCTCGAGGCCGATGGCTTCGGGCCTCTCGCGACTCTGTGCATCGGCTCGGGCCGCGCGGTGGGGCAGAAGATGCTCGAGGACAAGCGCTTGCCGCTGGTCTCCTTCACGGGCTCCTGCGAGGTGGGGAAACGCGTCGCCTCGACCGTCGGCCAGCGCTTCGGGCGCACGATTCTCGAGCTCGGCGGCAACAACGCGATCGTATTGATGCCGGACGCCGACCTCGACCTCGCGCTGCCCGCGATCCTGTTCGGAGCGGTCGGCACCGCGGGACAGCGCTGCACGAGCACGCGGCGCCTCCTCGTCCACGCGGAAATCGCCGACGAGGTCGAGCGCCGGCTCGTGCGCGCCTACGAGGGCGTGCGCATCGGCGACCCGATGGACGAGAAGACCTTGTGCGGCCCGCTGGTCGAGGAAGACGCCATCACGTCGATGCTGCAGGCGATCGAGCGCGTGCAGCAAGAAGGCGGCACGGTCCTCTGCGGCGGCTCGCGCGTGAAGCTCGCCGGGCGCCTCGCGGGCGGCTACTACGTCAAGCCCGCCATCGTGCGCGCCGAGAACGAATTCGCGATGGTGCAGGAAGAAACCTTCGCGCCGATCCTCTACCTGATCCGCTTCCGCGACATCGACGAGGCGATCCGCCTGCACAACGGCGTCCCGCAGGGCCTTTCTTCGGCGATCTTCACGCAGGACATGCGTGCCGCTGAGCGCTTCCTCGCCGCGACCGGCTCGGATTGCGGCATCGCCAACGTGAACATCGGCACCTCCGGCGCCGAGATCGGCGGTGCCTTCGGCGGCGAGAAGGACACCGGCGGCGGCCGCGAATCGGGCTCGGATTCCTGGAAGGCCTACATGCGCCGGCAGACGAACACGATCAACTGGACGCGCGAGCTGCCGCTGGCGCAAGGGATCCAGTTCGGCTGATGGCGGATTCCCGGACCCCTTCGCGCTCGGTCGTTCGCTTCGCCTGGCGCGTCGTAGGGCTCGTCCTCGGGCTCGTGCTCATCGCCTGGGGCGTGCACGAGATCGAGTGGCGCACGCAGATCGGCCCGGCCCGCGAGGCCTGGTCCGCGCTGATCGAGGACATGCGGCGATCGGGCGAGCCGACTTCGCTGGACGACTTGGCGAGCGACGTCCCCGCGGGAACGACGGAGTACTCGGCCTGGCTCCGGGAATTCGAGGCCGCGGCCGGGCCGAGCGTTTTCGGCGTCTCGGTTCAGCGCGCGGCGTGGGCCGACCCTTCGGTCATGGCGGTGGCCGGCCACCTCCCGTACGTCGCCACGTCCGCTGCGACAGCTCTTCCTGGAACGGAGGATTCGTGGGACAGCTGGGAACGGTTCCAGGCGCGGGGCTCGAAGTGGACGGACCTGGTGGCCGAGGATGGTGTCCTCACGAGCTTGCGCGGGCTACGCGAAGATCAGGCCAAGCTCTTCGATCAGCTCGCGGAGGTGGATGCCGTGGGAGGGGTGGACGCGAAGAGCTGGCTCGAATCGATGCTCCCATCGGGGGATCTGCGAGGCGGTTCTCTGCTGACGGCGGTGACCGCGGCGAAGATGATGGCGCTGGAAGCCTTCCTTGCCAGCACGGCTGGCGATGATGTGGCGCTCGAGCAGGCGGTGCGGAGGCTTCTGCACCTGGCCGCGCTCGCGGAGGCCGCGCCGATGTTGATACAGAACATCAGCTTCAATTTGGTGGTCGAATGGCTCCTCGTCGTGGTCGACGGATCGGGCGAGAAGCTCTCGCCGGAGTTCGTGAGCCAGGAGCTCGAGCCGGCGCTCGCCGCCCTCGGCCCGTGTGCGAGCCTCGTGCGCGATATGCGGGCCGAGCCGCTGCTCGTGATTACCTGGATCGGGACTGTGGAGGATCCGACGGCACCCCGCGGCGCGTCGGCCTCGCCCCTCGCGGGTCATCTCGACTTCGCCGCCCTGCGACTCTTGCAAGGAGCCCTCGAAGCTCAGCGGGAGATCGCCGCAGCTTTCACCATGCCCTATACTCGGGGTCGGCCTGCCGTCGATGCCATCGCCGCGCGCATCGCCTCGTCCGGGCGCCGCGTTCTTGCGCCGCTACCGCCCCACATGGGATTCTCGGTGGGGAGCGGCTCGCTCGGCGCTGTTCCTGCACAGGCCTACGTGACCAGGTACGAGGAGGCGTGCAAGCTCGAGCTGCGCGTTCTCTTCACACGCATCCGACTGCAAGCGCTGGCCGGAGATGTCGAGAACACGGGAGCCTTCGCCTCGCGCCTGAGCGATCCCTACGATGGCAATTCCCTGCGCCAGCGCCTCGAGCCGGACGGCATACTGAGAGTCTGGAGCGTCGGTCCCGATGGCATCGATCAGACGAGCTCCGGCGCGGCCGGATCGGACGACGTGGAGCTGGTTCTAGAGCGGCGGGATTGAGCGCGATTCTCCCCCCAGGTCTTCGCAGCGACCTGGAGATCTCCCAGCAGACCTGTGCGGTGAAGTTGCGCGAGGAGTAAGGTCTTACGCACCAACGATCGTGACCGCTGTCTCCTCGAAACGCACGCTCCGGCGCCGACTGCTCATCGGATCCGTGGCCCTTCTGCTCGCCGCGCTCGCGGCCGAGACGGCGGTGCGCATGCGGCTGTACTTCCAGACCGGGACCTTCGGCTTCCTGAACGCGCTCGTGGAGGACGAGGCGAGCGGGCTGATGATCCCCCGGCCCGGCCGCGTGACGACCAAGATGCGCATCGATTCGCGCGGGTTCCGGAGCCCGGAGATCGAGCAGCCCAAGCCGCCCGGCCGCGTGCGGATCGCGTTCCTCGGCGGATCGACGACCTTCTGCACGGAGGTCACCGGCAACGAGAACACCTGGCCGAGCCTCGTTGCCGAGGGGGTCCGCCGAGCGTATCCGGAGCTCGATCTCGACTACGTGAACGCGGCCGTGCCCGGGTACGCGACCGACAGCATCCTGCTCAATCTGGACCGGCGAGTCGCGCCGCTCGAGCCGGACGTGATCGTGATCTGCGAGGCGACCAACGATCTCACCAAGGACTCGCGCGTGCTCGCCTTCGAGCAGGGCCTGTATACCGGGCACGGAGACGAGGAGGACTGGCTGTCGGGCTACTCGCTCGCCTGGGCCCTCCTCAGGAAGAACCTCACGTACCGGGCACGTCTGGCGCAGGCTTCCGAGGCCCGGGACACGCTCGCATTCGATCCCGTGGAGCTTGCGCGCGTCTTCCACGATCACCTGGGGGCGCTCGTCGTGCGTGCGCAAGAGCTTGCCCCGGTCGTGGTGCTCCTGACCTTCACGCAGCGCGCGCGCGCGGGTCAGTCGAGCGAACAGCTCCTGGTGGCTTCGAGCTCTTCGCTCTACTACATGCCCTACATGAGCCCCGAGAAGATCCGGGACGCCTTCGCGGCTTACAACCGGACCATCCGCGGAGTCGCCGCGGAGCAGGGGGTGCTGCTGGTCGCCGGCGAGGACGAAATCCCCGCCGACGACGCGCACTTCACCGATTCCGTGCACTTCACCGCCGAGGGCTGTCGCGCCATGGCGAGCCGGGTCCTCGGGCGGTTGATCGGAGCGCCGGAGTTCGAGCGCCTGCGCTGAAGCGCAGGCGCCCTCGCTCCGGTGATCCTCATTCGCCGTTCAGCTTCTGAGCCAGCGCAAGCAGCGGCGCACGCGCAGCGAGGCCGCTGAGGCCCTCGCCGTGCATGAGCGAGTAGAGGTCGCTCGTGTACCCCGCTTGCATGGCCTTGTCGAGGAACGCGGTGTCTTCCGTCAAGATGTAGGCATACGCGAAATCGGCCCAGCAGTAGACGTGGTCGGCCCCGTAGGACTGAGCGTCTTCCTCGGTGGGGATCGCGCAGTAGGGCGGCTCGCTCGTGTTGGGAGAACCGACTGCCATCCAGTTCACCGGGCCGGCGTACTCGTCCCGCCAGACGAGCGGGCCGATCTGCGCCCGGATGGACTTCTCGAGGATGCCCGCGACTTGCTCGGAACGAGCGTCGTCGCGGCCCTCGAAGACGGTGGCGCGCATGCCGAACAGCATGTTCTCGATGATGGAGACCTCGAAGGACTGCATCACGCGATAGACGTACTTGAAGGAGGGCGTCGCCTGGAGGATGCCCGAGCACTCGGACTGTCCTTTCTCCAGCATGTCCACGATCGCAATGAACCATGGATAGTACTGCTCACGCTTCGCATCGTCGGCGAACGCATACGCAGCCACCGCGACATCGGTGCCCCAGCCTTGTCCGCGACCGAAGCCCACACCCCAGCCGGGATGCGCATCCACGTAGGAGATCGACGCGACCAGCGCCGACTGCGTCACGTGGCCGAACCAGTTCACCATGTACTCGTGGAAGCCGAGGTGGAAGATGGAAGCCGCCATGCCGATCTCCAGCTTGGCGATCGCATCGTTCCCCAGCCAGGCGAGCACCTTGTGGGCGCGCGTGTAGCGGATGTAGTGCTGGAAGTCGATCGCCATGTAGGAGAGCAGCTCCTCCTCGTAGACGGGAACCTTTCCTTGCGCCAGGACCGCGGAGGTCTGGAAGGTCGGGGCCGCGTTGAAGCCGAAGATGTCCTGGTCCGGCAGAACCGGGAGCAAGAAGAAGTCCATCGGCATGTACTTCTCACCGCCCGAGGTGATCAGCCAGTCATTGACATCGGTCGGATCGCCGTTCGCGTTGTAGAGCGCCGTGCGTTCACGGTCGACGTACATGCGAGCGCAGAGCTGGGAGAGCCGGTAGCCCTCCTGCGAGGCCGCGGCCGCCACTTCGATACCGTCGTAGAAGACGATCTCGTCGCCGCCCGTCATTCCGCCGTACTTGACGCCCCAGGGGTGAGCCCACCCCAGGGCCGTCGACACGACCGGATAGCCGGGCATCGTGCCCGCCTTGACCTGGTCGGAGTAGTACGCGATGTCGCCGCTCTGGTGGGCTCGGATGTTGTCGAGACCGACGTGATCCAGTAGCGGCAGGCGGTAGCGCTGGGGAAAGTAACGTGCCGAGAGGTCGTTCCACCACGAGAGGTTCGTCTTCCCGGTGGGGGCGGTTCCCGGCACGCAGAACGCGAGCCAGCGTTCGTGCACACAGGCGTTCGCCCGTGATTTGGCGGAATCTTTCGTGACGATGAGCCGGCGCACGAAGTGCGACTGGCGCGGCATCACGTGCAACTTGCCGTCATCCTGCTCGCGTACCAGCGGCAGCTTCATTGCGCCACTCACGGCGCTGGCATCGCCGAGCATCGGGTCCTCGAAGGCGGGAAGCACCTGCCAGCCGGCGGGAACCCACAAGTCGAGCTCGTCGAAATAGATCTCGTTCAGCGCGTCGTCGTCGGCATGCTCCTTGTCGAGCCCCGACATGCCGTTGTGCACGTGCAGGTCGAGGGAGAAGAAGTCTTCGTCGGCCCACTGAGTGATGAAGGCGTGCGCCGCCATCATGTGGGGCATCGTCCCGTCGGCTCCAGACTTGGGCTGGATGGGCAGGAGGATCTCGTGCGTGCGGATCTGGCGCGCAAGTTCGCCGTCCTTCACGGTGCGTGCATCTCCGGTCGCCTCGCGCACGTCGCGCCACAGGTCGGCGGCGTACTCGTTGCCGAATACGTCACGGGTCGTCAGCCGCAGCGCGCCGGCTGTCGCGAGAAGCTCGGCCACCGCGTCGCTCGGGCGGAAGGCGAGCGCATCGGTGGGAACGTAGGCGACCTTGTAGCGGGCACGATCTCCCGTCGCAGCGCGCGTCGGACGATCCACCCTCGCGATGAGCTCGACCACGTCAGCGCCGTCCTCGGTCGCCGCATATCGGCTCGCCACCGAGACCTGCGTGCGGGCCGAGAGACCATCGGGATTGACGATCACGAGCGGCACCTTGGCTTCCCCCGGTAGCCACAGGCCGGCCGGGAGCGGAAGCGTGGCCCGCAACAGGAACGAATCTTCCGGCGGCAGCGTGAGCTCGAGCTCAGCGACGACGTCTCCCTCGTCTACGTCGAAACCCGGAGGCGGGGGGGGCGGGGGCGGCGGCGGGGGGGGCGGGGGATCGTCGTCGTCGTCGACTCGCGGTCTATCGCGGTGACGCGTGTCGGGCGGATCATCACCGCCGCTCGAAGAACAGGCGGCAATCGAGAGACACATGAGTCCCACGAGTGCATATCCCCCGCCTGATTTCAATCGGCGGGGAAGGGCTATCCCCGCCGATTCGTGATGGACCTTCCCCATCGCCTCGCGCGATTGCGCGAGACTTTCATGACTGTCAAGCATTGATCCCCTCTCGCTTTCCTTGGAGGCGCGTTGGCGCCTTCCACTGCGAGGTCGTGTTCGGCCTCGCCGAGGGAACGAGTTGAGGCGAAGGGGTGGAATCGCCCCCGCAGCCCGTTGCTCAGGCCGCGGGGAACGATTCGCTCATGGTTGGAGATCCTGGATGAGCGCCAGGATCGCCACGCGGCTGTTGATGTTGTAAAGGCCCGAACCCATCAAGTAGGAGTAGAGATTCGCGCCGCCGGCGACCTCCTGGGCGCGGCTCAGGAACAGCGGGTCCTGAGTCAGCTCGTAGCCGTACGCGAAATCCGACCAGCACATCGTGTGGTCGGCGCCGTAGGACTGCGCGTCGGGACGCAGCGGGGTGTCGCAATAGGGAGGCAGAGCCGCATTCCACGGTCCCACGGCAACCCAGTCGACGGGACCGCCAAACTCTTCACGCCAGACGACCGAAGAGCACTCGCCGTACACCGCCGCGGCGATCACGTCCTCCAGCATCTCCGCGTGCACTGGATCGCGCCCGAGGAACACCGTCGATCGCATGCTCCAGAGCATGTTCTTGGTGATCGACTCCTCGAAGGATTGCACGACGCGATATTGCGAATCCGCGACCTTGCTCGACGGCGTCGCCTGCAAGATGCCGGTGCAAGTGGACTGCCCATCCCTCGCGAGCTCGGCGATGATCTGGAACCAGGGATAGAAGCGCTCCCGCCGCTCGTTGTTGCCCAGCGCATACCCCGCCAGAGCCGCGTCGAGACCCCAGCCGTCGGCGCGCCCGAAGCTGAAACCCCAGCCCGGGAAGGTGTTCACGTAATTCATCTCCGCCAGCAGGCCCGAGCCCTGGACGTACCCGTTGGGGTTGTTCCAGTACTCGTGATAGGAGAGGCGCATGTTCTCCGAGGCCATGGCGATCTCGTTCTTGGCGAGGGCGTCGTTCCCGAGCCAGGCGAGAGTTTTCAGGTTGCGCGTGTACCGGATGTAGTGCTGCAAGTCGATCGGCTGGTACGACAGGAGCTCCGGCTCGTACCAGGGAACCCTGCCCTGCGCGATCACCTCGGCCTCGTGGAAGGTCGGGGCCTGATCGAATCCGAACGGATCGGACTCTTCGAGATTGGGCACCCCATAATAAATCAGCGGGATGTAGGGATGCCCGCCCTGCGGCTTGATGAGCCAATCGACATCGCGCGTCGGTCGGCCGTCTCCGTTGTACAGAGCCGAGCGGTGGCGATCGATGTACAGGCGCATGCCGAGCTGGCACATGCGATAGCCCTCGTTGGACGCGCTCGCCGCGACGTCGACGCCGTCATAGAGCACGATCTCGTCGCCGCCGGTCTGGCCCCCATACTTCATGCCCCAGGGCTGGGCGTAGCCGAGCGCAGGGGTGACGACCGGGTAGCCTGGCGAGATGCCGAGCGCGATCGAGCTCTTGAAGTGATAGAAGTTCGCCTCGAGGTTCAGGCGCACGTTGTTCATGTCGACGTGCGAGAGGTCGGGCAGCTTGTGGTGCTGGGGGTAGTAGTGCGCGGTCTGCTTGTTCCACCATGACCAGAGCTGCTTGCCGCCCGCGCTGCCCGGGACACAGAACGCGAGGCCTTTTTCCTCGAGCATGTTCCGGCCAGCCTGGAAGCTGCCCGGCAATGCGATCACCAGGCGGCGCACGAAGTGCCCCTGAAGCTGGATGACGTGGACTTCTCCCTCACGTCCCTCGGCGATGATCGGCAGCACGCTCTCGGCCGACCCGACCTCGAGATCGCCCAGCGTGGGGTTGTCGAAGTCCGAGAACACTTGCCAGCCAGGCGGCATGTGCAGGTCCAGACGATCGAAATACAGCTTCTGCATCGCATCGTCGTGCGGATCGGCCTTGTTCAGGCCCGACATCCCGTTGTGCACGTGCAGGTCGAGGGTCAGGAAGCGCTCGTCGGACCACTGCCCGACGAAAGCGTGCACGGCCATCATGTGGGGATAGACCCCGGGCGCCTGCGGCTCGACCGGCAGCAAGATCTCATGCGTGCCGTACTGGCGCGCCAGCTCGCCATCGCGCAGGACCTGCAGGTCGGGGGTATCCATTCGAATATCCCGGAGGAGATCGGCGCGGTATTCATTACCGTAGATGTCGCGCGTGGTGAGCACCAGGCTTCCGGGCGTATTGACGAGGTCACGCACCTCTTTCTTGAGGTTGAATTGCCCCGCGTCGTGGGGTGAGAGCGCGACGTCGTAGCGAAGGCGGTCTCCCGTGACGGTCCCCTGGGGCACCCGCACGCGGGCGATCAGCTCCGCGACGTCCACGCCGTCGAGGCGGGACGGATAGCGGGTCACGGCCTCGATTTGCGTGGGCACCTCCGATCCGTCCGGGTTCACCACGCGCAGCGGGATGGGGCCACTCTCCAGCCAGGTCCCTTCCGGGAGCGGGATCGTGCCGTGCAGGATGTACGCATCCATGTTGGGCGCGGCGAGCTCGAGGCGGCCGACGATTCGGCTTTCCTGCCCGAAGGACACCGAGGTCGCCAGGATTCCGGCCAGTAGCGCGACGGCAGGCGGCGGGACGAGTCGCGTCGGATGTGACCGTGACCTGCGGGCGACCCCACAGCGTGGCAGCTCGAAATCGATCATGTTTTCCTCCTTCACTTCCAAGCCAGTTGAGAGCTCCTGTTGCGGGAAGAGCTCCTCCTTCGAGACAGGCCCGCGTTGCGCTGCTGCACGCGACGCGGGCCCGACCCATCGGTGGTGCGGGAAGTTACCCCCCCTGCCCATCGTGGTGGAGGGGAACCAACAGCTCTTAATCCAAGCTCTCGCGCTTGGTCTCAGCGCGCTGATACGCGCAGGCTCTCGAATTCGATTTGCAGGAGCTGACCGTCCTCGGGCACTGCTCCCGATCGATGCGCGGCTTCATCGAAATGCCCACGCGTCGTGCTGACGGCAAGCGGAGTTCCCAGGCACTCGATATCGAGCAGGGTCCGGCTGTGACATGTGCGCGTGGTGCGGACCCGAGTCGAGGGAAAGCGGCCCTCGGCTTCTGGATCGTAGAGGTACTGCCCGCCGAGGAAGAGCACACCCCCATCCGCGAGCTGGAGGTAGTACTGGCTACCTTCGTCCTCGAACTCCTCGATCCGAATGGCGTCGCGAACCTCGAAGGTGGCAATCTCGACCTCCCCTTCACTCAGGTCCAGAGCGTAGGGAGTGGTCCAGCGCTTCCGTCCCCGCCGCATGCGCAGGGCCACCAGGACGCCGACGACGAGCCCCAGCAAGGCAACCGGCGGCTGCCACTGCGCCGCCGGCAGCCCGAGAAGCTTGATCACCGCCAGCCCGAGCCCAAGGACGATCACGAACACGCAGCCCGCCCCGCTGATATCGTTCGCGAGTTCCCCGCGCCCCGAGGCAAGCGACGTGATCACCCTGCGCTCCTCGGCGCTGAAGGGACGGCGTTCGACGGTGGGCATCTCGTTCTGTCCTTCAGTGCTCGAGCCGCAGTTTGGACGCCCCGTCGGCTCCCACTCTCATCGGGGCGTGCTTGCTGGTGGGCCGTGTCCGAACGATGCGGCTTCTTCCCGGCGCCTGATCGTGGATGCGCTACAGCTTCACGTACTCGAACTCGATCGGCTTGCCTTCGATGCCGCGCAGCGGGGGGGCGATCCAGGAGGCGAACTTGCCGGCTTCGTGCACGGGCTTCATGAGGGATTTCACGAAGGCTTTGTCGGCCGCGGTGGGGAGCCAGGCGGCGACGTTTTTTTGCCAGGTCGCTTCGTCGATGGGATTGCCGTCGGGGTCGAAGGGATGGCCGGCGAACTCGCCGACGGTGCGGTGGAAGCGGCGGTGGGGAAGGGTGAAGCGGAAGGGATTGTCGGCCTTCTCGCATTCGCGGTTCCAGTACTCGATGCCCTTCAAGTTCTCGCGGACGTACTCGTCGCGCAGGACCTCGTTCATCGCGTTGCGCAGCGGGACCTCCTCGGTGACCAGCTTGCCCTCGAGGAAACGTTCGAGCGCGTAGGTCTGGTCCTTGGCCTGGTGCTCCTCGTACTTTTCCTCATAGGCGCGGCCCTTCAGGCCAGAGCCGAAGAAGTTGGCCGAATTGCTCGAGATCTCGGCGCCGAAGAGGTCGTTCGAGGATGAGGCCCAGAAGTGGATGTAACGCTGGATCAGGTCGAGCGGGATGGCGCCGTGGTCGCGGGGATCATGGTCGGGGTGCTCGCGCATCACCTCGCACGTGCGCTTGATCACGCGCGCGACGCCCGTCTGGCCGACGAACATGTGGTGCGCTTCCTCGGTGAGCATGAAGCGCGTCGTGCGCGCGAGCGGGTCGAAGCCGCTCTCGGCGAGCGAGAGCAGCTGGAACTTCCCGTCGCGGTCGGTGAACATCGTGAAGCAGAAGAAGCTGAGCCAGTCCTCGCACGGCTCGTTGAAGGTGGTGAGGATGCGCGGGTGGTCGGGATTGCCGGAGCGGCGCTCCAGGAGCTCGGCCGCTTCCTCGCGGCCATCCTTCCCGAAGTAGGAGTGCAGCAGGTAGACCATCGCCCACAGGTGGCGTCCTTCTTCCACGTTGACCTGGAACAGGTTGCGCAGGTCGTAGAGCGAGGGCGCGGTGTGGCCGAGCAGACGCTGCTGCTCGACCGAGGCGGGCTCCGTGTCGCCTTGCGTCACGATCAGGCGGCGCAGCCAGTTGCGGTATTCGCCGGGCACCTGCTGCCAGGCCGGCTCGCCGAAGTGGTCCCCGAAGCCGATCCGGCGCTCACCCTCGTTGGGCGTGAGGAAGATGCCCCAGCGGTACTCGGGCATACGCACCCAGCCGAAATGGGCCCATCCATCGCGCTCGACGCTGATCGCGGTGCGCAGCCAGATCTCCTTGTCGTTGAAGTCGCTCGGCCCCGTCTCGCGCCACCAGTCGATGTAGTCGGGCTGCCATTCCTCGAGCGCGCGCTGCAGCCGCTTGTCGGAATGCAGGTCGACGTTGTTCGGGATCTTCTGGCCGTAGTCGATGCCTGTCATGGGCTTGGGTCTGCTCAGGTCCGTTCGGGTTGGAACTCGGGGCGTTGCGGCGTGCCGTAGCAGACGAGCGCCCCGCGCTCGCCGACGGCGTTGGGTCGCTGGAAGATCCAGTTCTGCCAGGCGGATAGGCGCCCGAAGATCTTCGTCTCCATGGTCTCGGGTCCAGGCCAGCGCAGGTTCGCTTCCATTCCGGTGAGCCCGTCGGGAGAGAAGGACGCGCGCTCTTCGATGGCGAGGCGCAGCTCGTCTTCCCAGTCCATTCCATCCGGCGCGAAGGTGGCGAGCCCGAGCTCGTCGGCCTTCTCGGCATCGATGGGGCCTTGCTCGGCGAGGACCTGGTCGGCGCGTTCGGGAGTTCCGTAGAAGCGCGTCTGCAAGCGCGTGAGACCATTCGCCATCGGGTGGAGTCCCGCGTTGGCCGGCGTGACGCCGAGCTCGACCGGGCGGTCGGAGTCGTTCAGGACGTACATACGATCCGCCGCGAGCGCGAGCTCGAGGAAGGTCCCGGTGAAGGCGGTGCCCTGGTCGCAGATCGCGTAGATGCTCTTCGCGGTCTGATCGAGGCGCTTCAGCGTGCGCTTGACGAGATGGCGGGTCTCCTGCACGAGCCAGTGGCTGTCGGTCGCGAAGAGCGCGTCGGTCGCGCGCACGCTCGCGGCCGAGCCCTTCGCGCGCAGGAGGACGAGCGCGATCTCGCGCAGGTTCATGCGCAGCTCGAGGAGCGCCTCGTCGAGCTCGCGGAAGGCCTGCAGGACCCACCAGTCGCCGCCGGCGGCTTGCACCTCGGCGGCCGTGGTGGGGGCGCTCTCGGGTGCCGTGAGCGTGAGCTCCGCGACGCGCCGCTCGCTATCGAGGTCGAGCGTCACGTACTGCCACGCGAGCCCGCGCGCGGTCTCGCGAGACTGGATCCCGGGGAGCGTGATGCCGCAGGCGTCGCGCGCCGGAACCTCGTCCGCGAGCTCGCGCGCCATGCGCTCGACTTCCGGTTTCCACTTCGACAGCGGTGCAATGCGGTCGACGAGCCCCCATTCGACCGCGCGCTTGCCCTTGATCCCCTCGGCGAGCGTGCTGAAGACGTCGCATCGATCGCGGCGGATCCTGCGCTTGTCGGTGATGCGGGTCAGGCCACCCGTTCCGGGCAAGACTCCGAGCAGGGGCACCTCGGGGAAGGAGACCGCGCTGTTACGGTCGTCCACGAGCAGGATCCTGTCGCAGGCGAGCGCGAGCTCGTAACCGCCGCCCGAAGCCGTGCCGTTCAGCGCGGCGAGGAAGCGCTTCCCCGAGTTCGCGCTCGCGTCCTCGATGGCGAGCCGCGTCTCGTTGGTGAACTTGCAGAAGTTCACCTTGAACGCGTGCGCGCTGGTGCGCAGCATCATGATGTTCGCGCCCGCGCAGAACACGCGATCGAGCGCACCGGTGATCACGACGGCGCGGACTTCCGGGTGCTCGAAGCGTAGCCGCAGGATCGCGTCGGCGAGCTCGAGGTCGACTCCCAGGTCGTAGCTGTTGAGCTTGAGCTCGTAGTCCTCGCGCAGCCCGCCCTGAGGATCGACACTCATGAACAGGGTGGCGATCCCGTCCTCGATCGAGAGCTTCCAGTGTCGGTAGCGATCGGGGTGCGCCTGGAACGTGAGGCGCGGGGACGGAGCGGTCAGAGGCACGAGAATCCTCCGTGAGGAGCAGTAGGGGAGTTGGGAATTATAGTGCTCGTTTGCCCGATCGATCGGGCAAGATAGAGCCCGAATCCGCGGAGGGCAAGCGACTGACTGCTCGAAGTGAATCCAGTGGCGAGGGTGTCCGGTACCCGGTGCCCCCCTCCAGAGTGCTCGACGAAGCTCGGGCGCGGCTCCGATGAGCGGCGATCGAGCGCTCCTCCTCGAGCTCGGACGACGCCTGCGGCGGCTGCGCCAGGCGGCGGCGCTCTCGCTCAGCGAACTTGCACGACGCGCCGCGCTCTCGCGGCGGTACGTGACGGAGGCCGAAGCTGGACGCGCCAACCCGAGCTTGTTGAAGCTCGCTGCGCTCGCGCGCGCGCTGCGCGTTCCTCTTGCCGAGCTGTGCGACATTTCTCTGGCCCCGGATCGCGGCGAGCGCGTGGCTCTGGTTGGACTGCGTGGCGCAGGCAAGTCGAGCGCCGGCCGGCAGCTCGCGCTACTGCTCGAGGTGCCCTTCGTCGAGCTCGACGAGCGCGTCGAGCGGCTCGCGGGCATGTCCCTCGCGGAGATCTTCGCCTTGCACGGTGAGGCCACTTTCCGGCGACTGGAGCGTGAAGCGCTCGAGATCGTTCTGGCCGAGGGCCAGCGCCTCGTAATCGCGACCGGCGGCTCGATCGTGACCTCGCGCGAGAGCTTCGAGCGCTTGCGCGAGTCGTGCCGCACGATCTGGCTGGTTGCAACGGCCGAGGAGCATCTCGGGCGCGTTCTCGCGCAAGGCGACCGCCGGCCCGTCGAAGGCCATCCACGGGCGCTCGAAGAGCTGCGCGCCATGCTCGACTCCCGCCATGCAGCCTATGCATCCTGCGAGCACACCCTCGTCACGACGGGCCTCTCGGTCGAGGAGGTCGCCCGGGAAGCTCTCGAGCTCCTGGCCGGTACGACCTCGGATTCTGGCTCAGGGGCCTAGCAGCGTCCGCTGGGCCCCGAGGAGGCGTGGTTTCGCGCCAGCCCCGCGATTCCCGGCCCAGCCTCAAGCCCCGCGCTGCGCTCGCCCGATGGACAGAGATCCACGCGGTCGCCGAGGGCCGCTTCGTCTTCGTTCGATCGAGAAGAGCGTGCGCGCGCGAGCATTCGAGAAGCTGCGTGCCGAGGAGGCTTGGAATGTCTGGAATGTCGATGGCCCTGCACCTGGCGGGTGGGATGGGCCTGATTCTGTTGGGTGGCTGGTTCGCGACCGAGGGTTTTCGCTGCGTGGCGCTCTCGCTATGGAGCGATGTGCTCGCGAGCGGACGCCGTTCTCCGATTCGTGCGTTCCGCGCGGGCGCTCTCAGCGCCCTCCTCCAGCCTGCGACCACACCTCTCGCTCGCGGCGCGATCGCGGCCAGCGAGGGGAGCACGGTCGGTGTGGCCGGAGCGCTGCTATTCGCATGCGGGCTGTCGCTCGGAGCGCTCGTGAGCACGGTCTGGGCATTCCTCGCCGTCGTTTCCCCTGCCGCGCGTGAGATTGCTGCGGCACTCGTGGGCGCCGGTGCGCTCGCGGCGCTACTCGTGCGTCATCCGCGCTGGTCCAAGATCGGCGTGGTGGTTGCCGGGACCGGCCTCGCGTTCTTTGGAATGGTCGAGCTCGGGCGCGCCTGGGCCGAGCTTGGCACCATGGTGCGCCTCGACGCCTGGAACCTCGGCATGATCCCGCGCGTCGCGCTGCTGGTCACCGTGGGCGCTTGCGTGGCAGCCTGGCTGCGCTCGCCCTCCGTCGTGTGCGCTACGGCGGTCTCGGCCGTGTACGGCGGAGCGCTCACGCTCCCCTCGGGCGCCGCTCTCGCGCTGGGTGGATACGCGGCATTCGCCGCACCGGCTCTGCGCGCGCTGCGGACCACGGGCTCCGATGGCCGTCGCGTGGCGCTGGGGCTCTTGCTGCACCATGCGCTGTGCCTGGTTGCCGGCCTACTGGCCTTGCCGTGGCTCTTGCCGCTGGCGACGAAGACGGATGCGCCGCCCTGGGCCGGAGCCCTCGCACTCGTGCTGTGTCTCGCCGTGAGCATTGCCGCTGGCACGCTCGTCGTGAGCACGCTGGTTCGGCGCATCGGGGCTTTCCTCGATCACTTCTTCATCGAGCAGGAAACCGGGGTCGGCCGCGGCGGCAGACTCCCTCCCGAGCTGTGCGTATTTCCTGCGCTGGCGCTGGAGAGCGGGCTCGAGCGCGTTCGCCAGCTCGTCTTCCTCGTGCGCCTCTACGCGCGAACGGTGCTCGCCGGAGCCGCGCACACGAGTACGCGCAGGCTATCGGAGCGCGAGGCCGTCGCGGAACTCACGAAGTCGCTCGAGGACTCGTTTCGCGCCATGAACGAGCTCTCGCTGCCAACCTTCCTCTCGTCGCGCTTGCCAGGCCTGAGACGGGCCGTCCACTCGCTCGGAGCCCTGACCGACCAGCTCGCGGCGCTCTACGAGCAGGGCACCGCGACGCTCTTCGAGCTCGCTCAACCCCTCGCGATGCGATTTCGCCAGCTCGACATGCTGGCCCTGCACCTGATCGAAGGCTGCAATCCGGTCCGAGATCCTTCCGAGCCGAGCGCCCTCGCCGGCGAATTCGAGAGCGTCCGCAAGCACGGCCACGATCTGCTCCAGCGCAGCCTCGAAGGCAGCAACACGCAGCGGCCGAGCGCGGCGCAAGCTCTCTGGATGCTCGATCGCCTCAACCTCATCCAGGCCGTGGGCCGCCGAACCCTCGAAGCCGACGGCGGCTGGGAACCGAACGCGAACGCGACGGCCGCACCGACGAAGACGAACCTGCCCACCGCCGCGGTGGCTTGATCGCGATACGGCGTCTGTCACCTTCCTCCGGCTCTCGTCCCGCCGCGTCAAGAGCACCAGAGCCACGAGGAACGTCAGCGAAAGGGAACTGATGCCCTCTCGCTTTCGGCGCTGAGCACATGACGGCCCTCGCGATGCTCGTGCCCTGCGTTGCACTCTTGGCCTCGCGTGTTCCCGTGCGACCGCAGGCGACAGTTTCCGGGATGCTCCTCCTCGGAGGTGGACTTGCAGGACTCCTCTGGACGGGCGCTGGAGGCCGAGACTCGATGGGTGACGATTTCGCGGAGTTCAATATCGCCTTGCTCGTGCTGGGAGTACCGCTCTTCGTCCTCGGGGCCGCGATTCTCGTGCTCCTCACCCGCAGGAGACCCAGCGAGACGCGCGTTCCGATCGCTCGCACGGTGTGGTTCGTTTCGATGCTAGCGCTCGCGTGGCTCGACGCCGGTACCCTGATCTTCGCGTTCAGCGTCGAAGAAGGATCCTGGTGGATCTATCACGTGCTCTCCGCCGGAGCGCTCACGGTGATTCTCCTCGGGTTCGCACCTTGGGACGGGAAGTACCGCACCGAGCTCAGCATGGGGATGCTCGCGATCTGGGCATGGGCACTGCTCCTGCCGTGGATCCCCTGGAGTCAGAGCAAGCGCATGGCCCTCGACGTCTGGCGCATCCAGGGACAGCCGCTAGAAGTGGTACAGGGCGTCATGGGCGGCTATCGGGTGGACGTCCAACGCTCGACGGGCGGGGACGTGAACGGCTGGGTCCGAGATCTCGATCTCGTCTCCTTGCAGCCGGAAGGCATGACCTTCTACCCGGGTCTCGGGGGAAGCAGCGTCGGGGTCCGAGATGGCGTCGTCTCAGGCGCTTCCTTCTGCTACGACTGAGCCGGAGGCACCGGTATCGCAGGCGACGATGGCGCGAGTCCTCTCGAGCCGCAGCTCGTGACTCGGCACCCTGTCTTCCTCGTAGCCCGGCTCCCCTGCTCCGGTCTGGCGATGGAACTTGTAGTAGTGCCAGGGACAGACGACGAACTCGCCATCGAGTGTGCCCTCGCCGAGCGGCCCGCCGACGTGGTTGCACACACCTGAGATTGCGCCGAAGACACCGTCCGAGCAAGAAATGGCGAGCTTCAGGCGCCCGATGCGGACTTCACGTACGGGCGAGCTCGCAAATTCCTCCACCGGGCCAAGATCATGCCAGCGGCTCTCGCTCATGTGCGCTTGGTATCAAATGGCACGAGTGGAGGGAAATCGTGCTTGCGAGTCGCGTGCTAGGATCCGGCCGATGGTCTGGCGCGGGACGGAATCGAGGGGTATCGGAGTCACGGCGGGCTCGACGGGCCAGCCGGACCGCCTGAAGGCGGTACTCCGAACCAGAATCCGAACTCGACTCCGAGGGACGGGAACGCTGCTTCGTTTGGAGTACCGCCTTCAGGCGGTCTGGATCCTGCTGGCCTTCCTGTTCCCTGCCTGTGGAGGGTCTTCCGCGCCGCCCTTCGATGTCCTCCTCGTGACCCTCGATACCACGCGCGCGGATTTCCTTGGCACCTATGGCAGCGCTGGCGCGCGGACGCCGAACCTGGATGGGCTCGCGCTGGAGGGCGCCTGCTTCGAGAACGCTCTGAGCACCGCGGCCCTGACGCCCGTTTCCCATGCGTCGATCCTCACAGGGCTCGACAATGCGGAGCACGGGCTGCGCGTTTCTTCCGCGGGCAGCGGGTGCGAGCTCGCTCCAGGGATTCCGACGATCACGGGGATCCTGAAGGAGCGTGGCTATGCGACGGCGGCGATCCAGAGCGCGTACCCGGTTTGCTCGCGCTACGGGTTTCAGCGAGGTTTCGACGTCTTCGACAGCGTCGAGACGAGGGGTGAGACGGAGGATCGCGCCGGGGAGGTCGACCGTCTTCAGCGGCGCTCCGACGAGACGACGGATCGTGCGCTCGCCTTTCTCGGCTCGACTCCCTCGCCGTTCTTCTTGTGGATTCATTACTGGGATCCTCACGATCGAGGTCGCGTTCCCCCTGCGGACAGTCTTCCGCCGGATCTCCCGCGCCTTCCCGACGGATCGATCGCAGCGAGCCGCGAGCTGTATGCAGTCGAAGTCGACTATGTCGATGCCCAGTTCGGACGCGTGCTCGACTTCCTGCGCCAGCGCGGCAGCCTGGACCGCACGATCGTCGTCGTCGTCGCCGACCACGGGGAGGGGCTCGGTGATCACGGCTGGTGGCATCACCGCATGCTCTACCAGGAGCAGATTCACGTGCCGTATCTCGTGCGCATCCCCGGGATGACGCCAGGCAGGCGAGTGAGCCAGCTCGTGCGCACGACGGACATCGTGCCGACGATCTGCGATTACCTCGGGCTCGAGGCGCTGCCCGAGATGTCTGGACGGAGCTTGCGCGCGCTACTCGAGGGCCGGAACGACCCGCCCCGGCTCGCCTTCTCCGAGCAGATCAACGGATACGACGACAACGCACAGATGCTCGAGCACCGGCCGCTCGAAGACTTCGTCTACTGCGTCTCGGATGGCGCATGGAAGGTCCTTTGGCGGCCTGCGCATCCCGGCGAGAGCGAGCTCTACCATCTGAGCGTCGACCCGCGAGAGGAGCACGATTTGCTCGAGCAGGAACCTGCGGAGCTCTTGCGCCTGCTACGGGCGCTGGCCGAGCACGATGCATGGGTCGATCGGCCTTTTCCCGACACCATGGACGCGAAGACGCGCGCGGCGACGGGGCGCGCGCTCGACGCTCTCGGATACGCGAGCTCGGAGGCGGAGCCGGAAGACGCCGGTCCGAGCTGGGCCTGGCTGTGCCCCGAACATCGCGAGCTCGCGCTCCCGCGAGGCCAGCGCTGCTCGCGCTGCAGCTCGAAGCCGATCTTGATCGTGGCGAGCGAGACCCGGTGACTCGAGCTGCCGGGATCGAAGCCGGCAGAGCCGCAATAGGGAGTTTTGCCACGAGCTGCTAGGCTTGTGGTTCGGTGTCCGTGCACCTGGAGGTCGCCATGCTGGTGAGAATCTGCTGCGGGGCCTTCGCGCTCCTTCCGCTCCTCGCGAGCCCGACGGAGTGGAGCTCTCAGGACGCCAAGTCGGAAGCGCTGGTGGCTTCGCGTGCGGAGCTCGCGCGCCTGGACTGGATCAGCGGCACATGGACCGGTGAAGGTGGCGGCGTGTGGCACCAGGAGCTCTGGCTTCCCGCGAAGGGCGGGACGATGCTCGGTCTGCACCACGAGGTCCAGCAAGGCATCGATCGCACGCTCAGCTTCGAGTACCTGCGCATCGAGGCCCGCGAGGACGGAGTGTTCTACGTCGCGAGTCCCGGGGGGCGCACCTCGACGTCCTTCGCTCTCGAAGAGCTCGGAGAACGAATGGTGACCTTCACCAATCCCGCGCACGACTTCCCCCAGCGCATCCGCTACGAGCGCAAGGGCGACGAGCTCCTGGCGCGAGTGGAAGGCGTGGGTTCGAGCCCGCTCTCCTGGCGCTGGAAGCTCGAGCGCTGAGGTCCGGCCGAAGGACGGGGCACCGATGCCTCGGATCGGCCTCAGCGGGACAGGATCCATGGTTCTCGATCCTGCCCAGGTGTCGAGATCGCACCCAGGATCCAGGACGCTACGTATCCGCTGGGTACGGCCATCAGCTTGCCGCCTGGAGTGCCGAACATAAGGAGCCATGTGCGCGCCGGACGGAGTCGTGGGCAGCTTCCGGAGGCCCCTGGGCCACGGAAAGGGGGCAAGCAGGACGTCCAGAACCACGCGCCAATCATTGGCCGACAGACCGACAGCCGGACGACGGAATCGTTGAACTCATGATCGAGCAGCCTCAGAGAATGGATGCGCCTGGCCCGAGCGAGAGTGCGGCGCGCACGGTCCTCGTGGTCGATGACAACGCCACGGGTCGCAAGCTCCTCAGAGAGATCCTCACGAGCGAGGGCATCACCGTCATCGAGGCGAGCGACGGAGTGGAGGCGCTGGAATGCCTGGAGCACACCAAGATCGACCTCGTCATCTCGGACGCGCTCATGCCCCGCATGGATGGCTTCACGCTCTGTCTGAACGTCCGCAATCACGCGCGCCTGAGCAAGATGCCGTTCATCATGTACACGGCCACGTTCACCTCCTCGAATGACGAGAAGCTGGCTCTCGACGCGGGAGCCGATCGGTGCATGACGAAGCCGGCTCCGATTCAGGGCCTCCTGAACGCCGTCCGCGAGCTCTGGTCCGCTGCGGGCGACCATTCGAGCAACAGGATCGGGGAGCAACCGGATCTCGCGTTGTTCACCGAGTACAGCCAGCGGTTGGTGGCCAAGCTCGTGGGTACCAACGACGCATTGTCCACGACGACGCGGGAGCTCGATACTGCCAACGAGAAGCTGCGCCACATCCTGGCTTACAGCCCGGCGGTCATCTACGGGCTGAAGCTGGAGGGCGGGAACGTCGTCCCCTACGTCGTGAGCGACAACGTCACCGCGCTCCTTGGTTTCTCCGTGCAGGAGACGCTCCGTTACGAGTGGTGGGTGGGGCAACTGCACCCGGACGATCGCCAGCGTGCGATCGAGAGCATGGCCGAGACGCTCGCCCAGTCGCAGACTCGCACGGAATATCGGCTTCGCCACACGGACGGCAGCTACCGCTGGGTCGAGGACAGTCGACGCGTCATCCGCAATCATCTGGGCGTGCCAGAGGAGATCATCGGCGTCTGGTCGGACATCAGCGAGCGCAAGAAGCTGGAGACCGAGCTCATCTTCCGCGATCAACGGCTGAACGCCTTCTTCAGCAACGCGACTGCCGGGCTCGCCATCATCGATCGCGATCTGCGCTATGTCCAGGTGAACGAAGCCCTGGCCAAGATCAACGGTCTGCCGGTCAGCGCGCACCTCGGCAAGACCATGGGTCAGTTTCTGCCGACCCTGGCTCCGGTGGTCGAGCCGATGTACGAGCAGGTGCTCGCGACCGGCTTGCCGATGCTCAACATGGATGTCACGGGTGAGTTGACCCTCGGGTCAGGGGTCGTGCACCACTGGATCGCCTCCTTCTTCCCGATCACCGATGAATCGGGGAACGTGACAGCGGTCGGCGTCGTGGGGATCGAGGTCACCGAGCTCAAGACCGCCGAGGCGGCGCTGCGCGAGAGCGAGGCGAAGTTCCGGCAGCTCACCGATCACATTCCGGAGGTCTTCTGGATGACCTCCGCGGACATGTCAGAGATGATCTACGTCAGCCCGGCGTACGAGACCATGTGGGGTCGGCGCATCGAGGACCTGTACCAGAACCCCCATCAATGGCTGGACGCCATCCTGCCGGAGGATCGCGCACAGGTCGGCGTGGCCTTTGAAAAGCTGGGTTCCGGTGCGCCCGAGGTCAGCGTGGAGTACCGCATCCGTCATCGCGACGGCTCGCTGCGCTGGATCTCCGACCGCGGCTTCCCGGTCCTCGACGCGGCCGGTCAGGTGTACCGAACCGCCGGCATCGCCAAGGACATCACGCAGCTCAAGCGCATCGAAGAGGGCTTGCGCCAGTCGCAGAAGATGGAAGCGATCGGCCAGCTTGCGGGCGGAATCGCCCACGACTTCAACAACATACTTGGCTGCATCGTCGGTTACTCGGAAATGACCGTGCTGGAGACGGAAGGGAACGCCGACGCGCAGTCCAATCTGGCGGAAGTGCTCAAGGCGAGCCTGCGCGCGAAGGAGCTGGTCCAGCAGATCCTGACGTTCAGCCGCCAGATGGAGCCGGAGCGCAAGCTCATCCGGTTCCCACCGGTGCTGACCGAGGGCCTCAAGCTGATACGCGCCACGCTCCCCTCGACCATCGACATCCGGGTCGGGATCGCGGACGGCGTGCCGTCGATCATGGCAGACGCGACCCAGCTTCAGCAGGTGATCATGAACCTGGCGACGAATGCGGCGCACGCGATGCAGGGGGCAGGCGAGATCACGGTCAGCCTCGGCTCGATCGAGGTAGACGCGGAGCTTGCCAGCACCCATGCCGATCTGCGCAAGGGCCGCTACGTCGTCCTCGCCGTGAGTGACACGGGCTGCGGTATGGATGCCGAGACATTGCGGCGGATCTTCGACCCCTTCTTCACCACGAAGCCTCCGGGCCAAGGCACCGGGCTCGGTCTGGCCGTGGTCCAGGGAATCGTGAAGAGCCATGACGCTGCGATCACTGTCTACAGTGAACCCGGCAGGGGAACGACGTTCAGGGTCTATTTCCCAGCTTTCCAGAGCGTCAAGAACGACCGGCTACCCGCCGCCGATGGGAGCCGCCGAGGAGAGGGTGAGCGCATCCTCATCGTGGACGACGAGCCCAAGCTGCTCGCAGTGAGCCGCAAGATCCTCGAGCTCGCAGGCTATCAAGTGCGTTCCGAGACCGACCCGCTGGTTGCCCTGGAAGCCTTCAGACAGCACCCGGACCAGTTCGACCTCGTGATCACCGACCTCACGATGCCGAGAATGAACGGCGCGGACCTGGCCGGCCACATTCGTCGACTGCGGCCGGGCATCCGCATCATCTTGACCACCGGTTTCGGCGGCTCCTTGCCCGCCAATGACGCCGAGGACATGGGCATCAGTGAAGTGCTGATGAAGCCGGCCACATCCCGCGACCTCACTCAGTCGGTTCAGCGCGTGCTCACCGCGGCACGAGAACTGTAGGCATGAGTCGAATCCTGCTCGTGGATGACGACGCGGACTTCCGGGGAATGCTGCATACGATGCTCGAAGGAGCCGGGCACGAGGTGCGTGAGGCCACGGGGGGCAAGATCGCCCTCGAGCTCGATCGCGAGGATCCCAGCGATCTGATCATCATGGACCTCGTGATGCCGGAGAAGGATGGTCTGGAGACGATCCAGGAGCTGCGTCGAGTCCGTCCTGACGCGAAGATCATTGCCATCTCGGGTGGCGTTCGAATGAGCCCGAATACCAATCTCAAGGTGGCCCGGTGGTTCGGAGCGGCCCACACTCTCGGCAAGCCTTTCTCGCGCACGGAGATCCTGCAATTGATCGACGCGGTCCTCGCGACTCCATCCAGCGTCGATCCGGAGTGACGACCGTTCCAGCGCCAGTGGACCGTAACCGCTGATTCAGGAGGTGCAGCGCTTCATGGCGCCTGCGTGGACAGAGTCACGCTCGGCAAGTACGGTGCGGAGCATGTTCGACGAAGAAGCGCAGTGACGAACGCCGAAACGCAGCTTGCGAGCTACTTCGCGAAGTACGAGCCGGCGATGGTCAAGCTCGGAAAGGCGTTGCGCGCGAAGCTGCGTGCTCGGCTGCCCGGTCTGTTCGAGATCGTGTACGTGTACGAGAGCCAGAACGCGCTCGTGATCTCGTATTCACCGACCGAGCACGGCTACGATGGGCTGTGCTCGATCGCGCTGTACCCGGGCTGCGTGAAGCTGTTCTTCGGGCAGGGCGCTCTGTTGTCGAAGTCGGATCCGAACAAGCTGCTGCAAGGTCGCGGCAAGACGGTGCGTCATGTCGTGCTGAACGCGGTTGCGGACTTCGACCGCGCGGAGATCGAAGTCGTTGATGGCGGCCGCGTTGAAGCTCGCGAAGCTGCGTCTCGATGCGAGCGCGAAGGGCTCGGTGATCATCAAAGCGGAGGCACAGAAGCAGCGCGCGCGCCGCGCGAGAAGCAGCGCGACCGGCCTCTACACGTCGGACGGCGAAAGCCCGGCGCGGACCAGCCTAAGCGCTGATTCAGGGCGCGCGCCTCAGTAACGGTGCACTAGTAGCGGAGCTCCAGCGCAGAAATCGCGCGGACGGGCGCGTCCGGCGCTGATCGGGACAGCGTGAGCAGGACCAATCGCTCGTAGGCGGCGTCGGGGAAGTAGCCGCGCTCGTCGAGCGCTTCGAGCTCCACTCCCAGAGCCTTCGCAAGCGCAGGCGTCGTGTTCGAGTGGCCGGCGACGACGGCGAGCAGAGCCGGATCGTTTTGCGACAGGTGCCGGATCAGCCCTTGGAGGTCGCGGCCGTCGTAGACCTCCGGCGCGGCGCCGATGCGCTCGGCGAACGGTGCGAGGGTCTCGCGCGTGCGGCGGAAGTTCGTCGCGTACAGCTTGGCCGCACCCACCGCGCCGAGGAGCTGGTCGAGGGAGCGCGCCCGCTCGCGACCGGCCTCGGAGAGCGAAGGGTCCTGCGGATCGTCGTCGGACTTCTCGGCGTGCCGCAGCAGCAGCACGCGCGAGAACACGGGGGCTTTCTGCTGGGGGCGGAGCGGGCCGGCGGTTGCAACGGCGAGCGCGCAGCCGCCGAAGAGCATCTCCCGGCGGGCGGGACGGGTGGCGTGGAGTTCCATGATGGCGGTATTCGACCACGAACCTCTGTCTGGCGTGCTGCTCGACCCGGATCAGGGGGCTGCCGGCACGCGCAGCACGAAGTCGCCGAGCGTCCTCTCGTCCGCAGCGAGGTTGCGGCTGGTCCTGCCGCCGCTGAGCGTGCTGACGATCCCGATCACGAGGTCCGGCTTGCGGCGGCGCAGGCGCTCGACGGTTCCCAGGCCATGATCGGAGTGGAACTTGCCGCACCAGTGCACGACCAGCGGCGCGCGCGGGCCGCGCTCGTCGAGATAGTGCGCGATGCTCTCGGCCATCGTGTCGTCCTTGGCGCACTGGGCGGCGAACCAACGGTCCATCTCGGTGCCCGGATTGCCCTGGTGGGCGGCCATGGCTGCCTCGAAGCGCGTCTTGTACGCACCGCTGGACGCCTCGACGTCCATGGCGCACCAGGGATCTCCGAGCACGGGTGAGAGCCCCTCGCGCGCGATCCGGCCCGCCAGCGGGCGCGGACAGTTCGCAGCCAGCACATCGAGGCCGCGCTCGCGCGCGAGCTCGACCGCGGGCCGGTAATGCTGCGCATAGTTCGGCCAGGGCCGAGCGTGAGCCAGAAAACCCGCCTCGTCGATCTCGCCCGCGACATAGCGATCGACCCAGCCCTGCACGTCGCGCTCGAACATCTCCATCGAGATCGCGATCTCTCCGCGTCGCTCGAGCAGGCCGCGCGTGATCTCGAGCTGGAAGCGATGCGCAGCGTCGTTGTCGTGCTCCTCGCCGAGGAAGACGACGTCGCAGCCGGCCAGACGATCGATCGCTTCTTGCGTCGACACGGTGTGGCCGGACGGAGTCTCGAGAATGCGCGCTTCTCCTCCGAGGAGCCGGCAGGAGGAGAGCGTGGCGAGGAGCAGGATCGCGAGGGGTGTGTGGCGCATGGCAGACGGGGAGGCCGGAGCCGGGTACGCTAGCGCATGCTCGGCACGCTTGCGACCTGCGAGACGGGTGCATGCGCCGATCGAGCGACCTCACCGACGCTCCCCATGCTCGGCCGCGTGCTCCTCGTGCTCTTCGCAACATGCGCGGCCAGGGCGTCCGAGCCCGGCGATCCCGCCGCGCTTGCCCTGGAGGCGGGGAAACGCGCGCTCGCGGAGCACGATCCCGCGCGTGCTGCGGAGCACTTCCGTAACGCGCTCGTGCACAGGCCGGCTTCGGCCGAGATCCTGGGCCTCCTGCTCGAAACGACGGGAGAGGACCAGGACGCGCGCGCACTGTGGAGCGTCGAGTGGGCGCTCGCGGCGCTCCAGGAGAACGGAGAGCTGCCCTTCGAGGTCCCGGCGTTTCTCCCCTGGGCCGGAGGGCTCGCGCAGGCGCGGGCGGCGGCGTTCTCGGAGCTCGCGAGCTTCGCGGAGGAGCACCAGAAGAAGGCGGCGCGAGCGTGCGAGGAGCTGCTCGTCGCCCGCTGGGCGCGGCGCGCGGCGCTCGATCTCGCGCACGGCTCGCATGGACTGGAAACGCGCGCCGCCACGCTCTCTCCGGAGCTCGTGCTTCCGCGCGCTTTCCACGAGCCGGTGCTCGCCGCGCTCCAGAAAGCGCTTTCCTCGGCGCTCGCCGCGCGCCGGAGTGGCGAGGCGATCCGCGTCGCGCGCTGCCTCAGCGGTCTCGCGACGCAGGCCTCCTTCCACGATCTGCAGGGCGAGAAACCGAGCGGGCTGGGTCGCATCGGCGAGATCGCCGCGGAGGGACTCTCGCGCGCCCGAGCGGAGCTCGCCGCTCGCGGGGAGGCGCCCTGGACCGTCGCGGAGCTCGAGGAATGGACCGCAGAGCAGGGCGAAGCTTTCACGCGGGAGCACGCGAGCTTCGCAGCGCCCGGTCTCGCGCTCTCGCCGCAGGCGTGGTATCGCATCGAGACCGACTGCGGTTCGCAGACCTTGCTCGGCGTGGCGTCCACGATCGAAGATCACCACCGACGCCTGGCGAGCTGGTTTGGCGAAGATCCCTTCGTGCAGCGCCAGGGAACCGTGCGCGTCGTGCACGAAGCGGCCGACCTCGAGGCCGAAGGCGCGCCTTTTTTCTGGGTGGGCGGTTTTCAGTCCGGAGACGTGACCGTCGGGCGCCTCGCTTGCGGCACGATCGAGGGCTTCGGGCGCTTGCTCACGCACGAGCTCACGCACCGCTTCGACGGCGCCATCTATCCGGGCGAGCCCGCCTGGCTCGCCGAGGGCAAGGCAGTGTGGACCGGCGCAGCCTACGGTCATTCGACCGACGAGCGTTTCGTCGAGAACCACGCGAGCTTCGGGACCGTCGAGGCGGCCTTCATCAAGGGCTACGGCGCTACCGACAAGCTCGAGCGGCTCGTGGCAGGGACGGTCGAGGACTACCGCGACAATTATGTCGCTGGCTATGCGCTGTACCTCTACTTGAACACGTGGAAGGAGAACGAGCGGCCGCTCTATCGAGAGCGCTTGCTGGCGTTCATGGAGAGCGGGCGGGCGAGCAAGCTCGCGCCGAAGGAGCGCTTCCTCGCGCACTTCTGCGATGGCAAGGAGGGCCGTCCGGCGACTCTCGAAGACCTCGCCGCGCGCTACGGCGAATTCCTGAGCGGCTTCTACTGGAAGACTCCCAAGCCCTTTACGCAGGCGTACACGCAGTCGGTACCGGGAGGGTCGGCCGATGGGTGGGTGTACGACGAGCCGACCTGGACCTGGGCACGCGAGCGCGCCGAGCCCGTGTTCGGGCAGGAGCAGGCGCGCCTGGCCGGTGAACTTCTCCTGGAACTCGAGCGCAAGAGCGAGGGCGCTCGCGCGCTCGTTTGGGCGCTGGCGAGCGATGGTCCGAGCCCGTTCGTCGCGGCCGAGCTCGCTCGCGCGCTCGATGCTCCCGCGCAGAAGGGTGCCGCCTGGGTGCTCGAGCGCGAGCGTACCTTCCCGCACGCCGGCGGCGCCGCCGCACCCTTCCTCGCGGCGCTCCCGAAGGCGCGCGCGCTCCTCGAGCTCCACGAGCAGACCGCTGCCGAGCTCGAGACTCAGGGCGCGCTCGAAGCTTGCGCCGCTCTGCGCGCGGAGCGGGATCGGATCGCGGCCTGGCTCGGAGTCGCGCCGATCTCCCGCGCAGCGACCGCCGTGTCGGATCCCCGTCGCCCCTTCGATCGGCCCGCGCGCGACCTCGGCTTCGAGGGCTGGGAGGAGAGCGGCCTGACCGGCTACGAGGAGCGCCGCCAGCCAGGCTTGTGGTACGCGGACGAGAATGGCGATCTGCACGTCGGCCGCGAGAAAGCACGCACCGAGACCAATCGCTTCGATCGTTCCGCCCACCAGCGCGACGCTTTCGTGCTCTCGAAGGCCTGGCTCCTCCCCGGCGCATGGCGCTTCCACGCGCTGGTGCAGTTCACCACCAGTTACGGCTCGGGATCGATCGTGTTCGGGTACGCGCGCCGCGACCAGAACCTGCGCCTGGATTTCAGCGCGGGCGACTTCCTGTACGCGATCGGCGAATCGGAGACCGAGCCGACCTTCGAGTCGGTGTCATGGGGCTTGCACGGCCTCTACGTGCGCGACGGACCGCTCGCCGGTTCGCAATCGGGCGGCACGCTCGCGTTCGAGAATCCGAAGACGTCCTTCGAGCTCGAGATCGTGGTCTCGGACGCGATGGCCCACGTCTTCCTGGACGGCCAGCGCGTCGCCACCTATCACTCGGTCGACGGCGCGCCGATCGAGGGGCGCATCGGCTTCGCCACCGGAATGGGCGCGATCCGCGTGGTTGCGCCCACGATCCAGCGGCTCGATCGCTCGGCCTGGGCTGGCCGGCTCGAGCGTGTGCCGATCGGTGTCGACCTCGCACGCGGCCTCGCCTGTCCGTTCCAGGAGCTCGTCAACCGCGACCTGATCGGGCTCGAGCGCGCGACGAACGGCACAGTGCTGCTATGGATCCCCGGGCCCTCGAGCGAGGCTGATGAGCAGGCGACGAGCGAGGACTGGCTCGCGAAGACGCAGCGCAGCATCGAGAAGATCGCGCTCGCCCTCGAGCGCCGCGGCACCATCCAGCCGTTCGTCGTCGCCGTTCCCGCCGCGATGGGCGAGGAGACGATCACGGCCTTGCGCAAAGCACTGGCGGAGGAGAACGAAGCGCCGCCGCGCGTCATCGAGCACGTGCTCGCTGCGATCCCCACCCCCGACGGACCTGTTTCGCCCGATGGGGATCACCGCTGGCTCGTGTTCGTCGATTCGATCGGCGTCGCGCGTGTCGTGCTGCCCTATTTCACGGGAACGGGCGCGTTCGAGGAGCGCCTCGCGCACTGGCTGCGCGTGTTCCAGGACCACGGCCATCCGCCGCGCGAGCTGCCTGCTCCCGAGCGCGGCGGCAGCGCCGAGTCGGGCGATGGCGAGGATCGCTGAGCGCCGCTGACGGCTCGGCCGCGCGCGGGCGGATCACTTTCCGGTTTCTGCCGGCTGCGAGGGAGCCTCGGCCTCCTCTTTCGAGGAGAACAGGCTCTTCTCCGGCGGCTCGGGCAGCGGGCACTCGGGCCACCATTTGTGGACGTATCCCATGCGCCAGAGTCCCCAGGCCGCTGCCCCGAGGACGACGAGGAAGAGCACGATCCCCGGCCAGGAACGCTTCTTGGGAGCATAGGGATCCTTCAGCGAGCGCGAAGCGCCAGCGGGCAACTTGGCGACCGCGGTGAGCGAGCTGCCGAGGGGGACGTTCACTCTGGCGAGCGTGTTCACCGCCCAGCCGTTCGCGTCGAGGATCGGGCCGAGATTGCGCTGCCGCAGCTTCAACCAGGCGATGACCATCGAGGGACCCGAGATCAGGAAGATCACGCCGACCACGCCGAGCGGCATCAACATGCCCAGGCCGAAGAACGCATTGAGGATGAGACCCAGCGTGGTAGTGAGCGCGCCAAACGCGACGCCGATCGCCGCGAGCACTCCGATGTCGAGCTTGGGCTTCACGGCGGGGGCCTGGGCAGTCGGGGTGGTCGCGGCTACCGGCGGAACTTCGCCGGGGCTGGCGGCGATGGTCTGGAGCCTCGTCGCGGAGGATTCCTGCGTGGCCGCCGCGCGCTTGGCGACCTGGTCCTCGATCCAGCGCAGGACTTTCTTGTACGGTGCCCAGAACGCCTGGCCGATGCTGATCGGATTGTCGATGATCTTGGCGACCGTCGCGTTCCAGTCGCGGCCCCTGCGGTCGTAGAAGAGTCCATTCCGGCCCACGAAGACGTTGTCGCCATCGCCGGCAGTGAGGGCGCACGCGATGGTCATCTTGTGACCTCCGGGTCGCGAGCAGTCGACATAAGCGAGGTACGACTTGGCCATCACCGCCAGCATGCCGTGCTTGGCCGAGTCGTTGACGTGCACGCACAGGTCGCACGAGCGCCCGTCGAGGTACAGCGTGCCGGCCTGGAAGATCGCTTTCTTGCGCGAGTAGAAATCGGTGAAGCTGACGTAGTTGTTGAGCAGGGTCGCGAAATCGCGGTGCAGGCGCGCGAGCTTCTCGACCTCGCGGATGGCCTCGACTTCGGAGGCGACCGCGAGATCGGCCACGATCTCGGCCTCGAGGGCGGCGCGGCTCTTGCCGGCGAGGATCTCGCGCACGCGCACGAGGCCGAGGCCGGCGACGGCATCGCCTGCCCGCGCGGCGGTCCAGCTCCGGTAGGGCGCGAAGATGTCGCACAGGCTCAGCCACTCGGCCTCCGGCAGGCTCCGCTTGTCCTTGCCGAGCAGCGGCGTGATGCACAGGTCGCAGAGCTTCGCGATCCCTGCGGCCCAGGCCGGATTGATCCCTTCGGTCAGTGGCAAGGGCTTGCCTGCCTCGATCATGGCGAGCGGGAAGTGCGCCACTTCGGCGGCCGTGATCGAGAAATCCATGGCCACGACTTCCAGGTACGCCGACTCCTGGCGATTGAGGGCCGCCTGCGCGCGCTGATCGAAGGCCGCGAGCCTGCAGCGCCCGAAGTAGTCGTCGATCTTCGCGTGCACAGCCTCCAGCGCTTCGGCCGCCGCGGCCGTGGCCGGTCCGAGGGGAAGCACGCGCTTGGCATCTTTCTCGGCCTTGGCGTGCCAGGCGGAGAGCGCCTCGCACTCGGCAAAGAAGCGCTCGACCTTCGCTCGGTCGAAGCCCAGGCGGTCGGACCGATCTCTCTCGCCACCCACGCAGGCGAGCACGAGCTGCGCGATCGCTCGCACGTCAGCCGCCTCGATCACTTCCGGCGGCACGACTCCATCCCCGTTGTGGCGCGCTTTCGCGAACAGCTCGGCCGTCTGCATGGTGTCCGCGACCGTGATCGTGTCCGTCTGCTTCCCGAGCCCTGCGAGCACGTGCTTCGCGGAAGCGAGCAGGCGCGCGCCCTCCGTGGTCTTCTCGGCGATGCTCGCGAGAGCGACGCCGTCCTTCCCCGCGAGGAGCACATCGGCGTCTCGAACGACGAGCGCGAGCCAGCGCACCGCGGCGAGGATCTCGGGCGGCCGCACGTACGCGTCACCATCGCTGTCCAGGAGCTCGAGCGTGCGCTCGTCGAACTCCAGGCCCTTGACCGGGCAAGACAAAGCCATCCACAGCTTCTGGTCGAGCTCGGCGAGATGAAGGATGTCGGTGCCGCGGTCCAACCGGACCTGATCGACTCCGCCCGCGCGGTAGAAGCGCCAGGAGTGTGCGGGTGCTGCGTGCGATGCGATGGCCATGCGAAGTGTCGAGGCGGGGGAGGGGACTTCGCAGGGAAGCGCGACTGTCGCCAGCATCCTGCGCGGAGGAGCAAGCAGGTTCGACAGGGCTCCTGGCGCTGTCAAGACAAGAGCCCCGTCCCCGATCTGACACCCCCCTTCCGGGCGTGGCATTCAGCCGATTGCGCTTCGCTGCTCGCCGCCCTGGTCAGTGAGCCGTCTGGATACGAAGGGGCCCCGAGAGATAGGGGCTCTCGGGGCCGGCGGAGAAGGTGGCTTTCCGAGGGGAAGCGCCTGCATCCAGGCGACGAAGCTCGGAAAGCCTTCAGGAGTGTCGATCAGTGATTCAAGTTGATGATGTGGTCGCTGGTGTAGGGGATGTTCATGACCGTCGTGCCCGAGCGCAGTGAGTTCGACTGGTCGATGAAGGTCAGCGGCAGGGTCGGGCCGACGCCGCCGCAGAGGACCTGGTTCGCGGGGTAGCCGCGGAGGGTGGTCACTCCGAAGAAGACCTCCTGCCGCACCACGCCGATGCAGCCCTCGACGTAGTCATAGCCACCGGCATTCCAGCGCAGGAATTCTTGCCCGGGGAACGTGGCGGGGATGGTCCACGAACCGATGCCCATGGAGAGATAGCCGGGCAAGAAGGGGAAGCCCGGTGTCATCACGTTGGTGCCGCACGATCCAGAGATGAACAGGTTCGCGAGGAGCCACTGCGGAGGCGGGCTGCCCGCGGTGGTGCAATTGCAAAGCTGCTGCTGCGGCTGGAGGGAATGCTGGATGGGCTCCTCGAAGTCGCACATCACGGGGCCGGTCGCTCCGAGCGGAGGATAGATCAACCGGCGTACGTCTTCGAAGGGGCCGCCGCCGCCTTCGAGGGGCTGGATGGGACCGGGAACGAAGCCCGCGGAAGGGCCGACGAACGAGTAGCTGCGATCGGGGTGGAACACGCCGGCGCGCAGGAAGCCCGGCGCATGGTCGACCTTGTCGCACACGTGCGAGAGCATCCATGCGAACTGGTAGATGCCCGTCGCGCAGTTGCGCGCGTAGTCGACGTAGCCTGTGAATCGGACGCGCCCACCGAAGGCCGCCGCGCAGGGGGGGACGGGGCAGGGAACTCCACCGGCGGCTGTCGTCGGCAACAGGTCTCCGTTCACCAGGAATCGCCAAACCTGGAGCTGGCCGCCCGGCGGCGTTTCCAGCCAGGTGCGCGAATAGTGCATACGGATCTTGCCCGCCCACATGTCGACTCCAGCGGAGTTCTTCAGCCGCAGGTCCGTGTTGTAGACGCCGCAGGAAGTCACCCCGCTCATGGCGAGGGGTTGGACGGGCTTGTTCCAGACAGCCTGGCAAGTCAGCGTGTTGTCGACGGCGCAGTCCTTCCAGCAGATGTCCAGCGTGCTCTGCTTGAACGCCGGGAGGCTGGGAACCTGGGCCTGGGCGAAGCTACAGCACGGGCCGCAATCGAGCCGGTCGGGTCGGGGACACTGCGCGAGGCTCGGAGCGGCGAAGGTCGCGAAGGCGAGCGCGGTCGCCAGGAAGGCCTTGGAAACGGGGGACATGGTTGAATTCTTTCTCCAGAGTTGGGATTGGACCCTGCCGCGGATCTCTCCCGCCCATCAAGGGCGAAGGCCCGAGCGTGCGCAGGTCCGGCTCAAGGTTCGTGCACTGTGAGGTGCACCGTGGAGCCACGTCTGGACATCGATCCTCGAGAAAAGCGCGCGAACCGGACTCAACCCTGCGTCTCGGGCTGCTCCTCGTGCTTCTCCCATCGATAGAGGAAGGCTTTGTAGGAGAGGCCGAGCAATCGGGCGGCCCGCGTCCGGTTGCCCCGGGAGTAGTCCATGGCCTGCCGCAGCGCGTCGTGCTCGTGCTCCTCCCAGGAGATGCCGGCGGGCGGGAGCGTCCACCCGCCCGCGCCGTCAGGTGCCTGGAGGAAAGGCTCCGGGAGATCGGCGAGAGCTGCCACCCCGTTGTCGGCGAGCAGGACCAGGCGTTCGATCGTGTCGGCGAGCTCGCGGACGTTCCCCGGCCAGGGATGGTCGAGGAGCGCGCGCGTGAGCTCACTCGGGAAACGCGGGCGCGCGCGAGAGTGGCGGCGCGCGGCTCCGTGCGCGAAGTGCTCGACCAGGAAAGGGATGTCCGCTCGCCGCTCCCGCAGCGGAGGGAGCGTGATCGGCACGACCGCCAGGCGCCAGAAGAGCTCCTGGAGGAACCGCCCGTCCCGCACCGCCGCTTCCAGCTCGTGGGAGCTGGCCGCGATCAAGCGGGCCTCGATCGAGAGCTCCCGGCGCGAGCCGGCGAGCGAGACTCGTCCGTTCTCCAGCGCGCTCATGAGCTTGCGCTGCAGCTCGAGCGGAATGTGCGCGACCTCGTCGAGGAAGAGCGTCCCGCGTCCGGCATCGGCGAATCGGCCGTTCGCGCGCTCGTTCCCGAACAGCTCGGCTTCCAGTAGCGTCGCGGGTGTGGCCGCGCAATGCACGACCACGAAGGGACCTTCGCGGCGCGAGGAGAGCGCGTGCAGCGCGCGCGCCGCGAGCTCCTTGCCAGTCCCGGCCTCGCCACGCACGAGGATCGGCACGTCGGTCGCGGCAACTTTCTCCATGCGCCGGAAGGCGCCTTGCATCGAGGGTGCGCGGCCAAGCAGATCGACCAGCCGATCGCGCTCGGTGAGCGCCGCCGAAAGGCGCCGGTTCTCCGCGCGCAGTCTGCGCGCGCGCAGCGTGCGCTCCAGCGCGATCAAGAGCTCGCCGCGCTCGAATGGCTTGGACAGGTAGTCGTCGGCACCCGCGCGTACCGCCTCGACCGCGCGGGCGATGGTGCCGTAGGCGGTCACCATGACGAAGGCGACGTCGAGGTTGCGCTCGCGCAGGTCTCCGAGGAGCGCCATCCCGTCCTTGCCGGGCAGCTTGTAGTCGCAGAGCACCAGGTCGAAGTCGCGCTGGGCGACGAGGTCCAGCGCCTCCTCGGCGGAGGCGACTCCGGCGACCCGATAGCGCTCGGCCGTGAGGATGCTCGCGACGAGCTCGCGTTGCGTCGCATCGTCCTCGACGCAGAGGACCCGATCGTCAGGCACTCGCAAGACCTCCGCGCCCTGGGCGCCCCGCGCGATCGAAGAGCTCGAGGACGGCCCGCGTGCCGCCCCCTTCGCGGTCCTCGAGCTGCAGCGAACCGCCGTAGCGCGTCGTCGCGATCCGCTGCGAGAGGAACAGCCCCAGCCCCGAGCCCTGCTCCTTGGTCGTCACGTGCGGAGTGAAGAGACGCGCCCGGACCTGCGCCGGAATGCCTGCGCCGCGGTCCTCGACGTCGATGCGGACGCCCTTGTGTGCCGACGCGGCAACCAGGACTCGCACGATCTCGCCCTCTGGACTCGCTTCCACGGCGTTGACCACCAGCGCTTGCACGATCGCGCGCAGCTCGGCCTGGACGCCCTGGATGCGCGGGACCTCGGTTCCGATCACGAGCTCGATCCGCGCGCGCGAGCGTCCGTCCTGCATGGCTTCGAGCGCCACGTCGCGCGCCAGATCGTCCATGGAGACTGCTTCAGAAGCTCCCGCACCCGCGGACGAGAGCGCGAGGAACGAGCGCAACGCGCGGTCGATGCGCCGGATCTGCGTTCGAGCGCCGTCGGCGAGCGACTGGGCGCGTTCGCCGCCGCTATGGGAAGCCAGCTCCTCGACCGAGAGCCCCAGGCCGTGCAGCGGATTGCGCAAGCTGTGCGCGAGCCCTCGTGCGAGCTCCCCGATCTCCCCCAGGTGCTGGTACTCGCGCAAGGTGCGCGTCTCCTCGTCCAGGGAGGCGAGCCGCCGAGACATCTGATTGAACGCGCGGATGGCGGTCTCCACCTCCCCGTCGCCGCGCTCGTCGACTTGTTTGCCCAGGTCTCCGGCGCCGACCTCGACCGAAGCGCTTGCCAGAGCGCGCATCGGTACCGAGACACGGTGTGCCACCCAGCCGGCGACGCAAACCGCGACGACCAGGAGCGCGAGGCTTCCGAGGAACAGGCGCGAGTGGAAGCGCTCCAGCAAGCCGAGCATCCTCTGGCGCGGGATCGGGATGTAGCGCGCGGGCTCCATCGAGGCGGCAGCGCTCGGTGGATGTTCGCCGCCCTGAGTCGCGCTCGCGCCGGAGGGCATGAACACCTGGAAGACATCGTGCCCTCCATCGGTGCCCGAGACAGCCAGCTCGAGGTCCAGGAACGCGGAGGTCGTGACCTCCGTGGTCTCGCCGTGCCCGAGCAGCGTCCCCGTCTTCAGCCGGAAGGGCTCGGCCACGTGGAAGCGTCGGCTCGTGACGGTGCGCGGCTCCTCCGCGTCCGTGTCTCCTACCAGAACGATCCGCATCGACTCGGAAGTGGCAGCCGGAACCCACTCCCCGGTAGCGGTAGGCACCGAGGATGGCTCCGCGAGGGGCAGCATCGTGGCGAAGAACCCCTCCGTGTCTCGATCGGGAGCCGGGAGCAAGAGACTGACGAGCGAGCTGCTCACGCGGAACGCCACATCGTCGACGGCACCATCGAGGTCGCGTGAGAGGGCTCGCACGAGCCACCCCTGAGCCAGAGCGAAGATGGCGATCAACCCTCCGAAGAGGACGAACAGGCGAGTGCGAAGGGACATGGCAGAGAGCTACGTCGTGGCGGGCGGTCGAAGAGCCGAATCCTACCCCCAGCGCGTGTAAGGACGATGAACATACGTTGACACCTTGCTGCAAGCGCTCGGACAATGAGCTCTTCCGCAGCGGAGTCCGTGCTCCGGCTGCGGGCTGTTCTCTACCAGGAGGTCGAATCATGGAATGCATGCATTGGAGGAGCGCGTGGGTCGCCGGCCTAGTGCTCGGCCTGGCGCCGAGTGGGATCGCCGTGCCAGCCATCGCCCAGGACGTGGCACAGGACGAGGCGGCGATCGACGATGCCGTCGATGCGCTGTTCGCCGAGTACGACGCGGCGTCGGCCGCGTTCTACGAGAAGTACGGGGCCGCGAAGACGGAAGAGGAGCGCGCCGAGGTTGCCAAGACCTACCCGGATGCGTCGAAGTGGTTCCCGCAGCTGCTCGCCATCGGCGAGGAGCACACCGGAACCAATGGCGCCGTCCGCGCGCTCATCTGGATCGTCGAGCACTCGCAGGGCACCGAGGAGCCGTCCGTGCTCGCCCGCGAGTACCTGATGAACGACTACCTGCTGCATCCCAACATCGGACCGCTGTGCGACGTGCTGTCGTCGCGGCTCGACGCCGCGAGCGAGGAGGCCCTGCGCAGGATCCTGGCCGAGAATCCCGAGCGCGGCCCGCAGGGTCGCGCGGCCTACGCTCTCGCCAAGCTCCTCATGCAGAAGGCCGATCTCGCCCGCCGGTCCGGCGATCAAAAAGGAGGGGACGAGCGCAAGGGTTCCGGCAAGGCGAACGACGCGCGCACAGCGACCCTCGATCCCGCAAAACTCGAGCAAGAGGCCGAGTCGCTGTACGAGAAGGTCGTCGAAGAGTACGCCGATGTCGCCGGGAGCCGCGGCAAGCTCGGGGCGCTCGCCAGCGCTGAACTGTTCGAGCGGCGCAACCTCCTGATCGGCAAGACTGCACCCGACATCGCTGGGGAGGACACCGACGGCACGCCCTTCAAGCTCTCCGACTACAAAGGCAAAGTGGTGATGCTCGACTTCTGGGGCAACTGGTGACCCCCCTGCCGGGCCATGTACCCGCACGAGCGGTCGCTCGTGAAGAAGTTCGCCGATCAGCCTTTCGCGCTCGTCGGAGTGAACAGTGACACGGATCGGGAGCAGCTGAAGAAGGTTCTGGTCGACGAGCAGATCACCTGGCGTTCGTTCTGGAACGGCGGCAGCACGGAAGGCGGCATCGCCGGTCAGTGGAACGTGCATTCCTGGCCCACGATCTACGTGATCGATGCCAAAGGCGTGATTCGCTACAAGAACGTGCGCGGTGAGGAACTCGAGAGCGCCCTCGAAACCCTGCTCGCCGAAGCCCGCGACACGAAGAAATAGCTTCGGAGTCCTTTCTGGTTCGGAGTTCCCCCGAGCTCGGAGTCCCTCCGAGTTCGGGGTTCCTCCGAGTTCGGAGTACCGCCTTCAGGCGGTCTGGTTCGTCGTCCCGCCTTCAGGCGGGACCGGCCCTGCAAGAGAAGACCGCCTAAAGGCCAATGCCGATCACTTAGCCTCCTTCGGGGGGGTCTTCCGCCGGTTTCGGGGGAACTTGGTCATCTTGATCTTGACCTCCCGTGGGTAGCGCCGATCGCTGCGCCGGGGTGGAAGGATGTACCGCCGCAGGTTGGCTCGCAAGTTCCGCAGGTGGCGGGGAATCGCGCCTGGAGTGGCCGAGGCGCACCAGATCCACTCGTCGCAGATCAGGTGTAGGGACGCGATGAAGCTGATGCGCGTCGGGGGGACGCCGGCTTCTTCGGCGACTCGTTCCATTTCCAGACGGACGAGGTTGTACGCCAGGAGGATTCCCCACACCTCCTGTCGCACCATGGCCTTGCTCTTGCTCCGGATCGCCTCTTCGCGGTCGAGCATCTCGGTCTTGATCTCGTCGTAGCCAAGCTCGATCTCCCAGCGTTCGTGGTAGAGGACCGCGACCTCCTGAGCTGGATGAGTCTTTGCATCCAGTAGTGAAGTCAAGAGCCATTGCGGCTGGTAGCCCGCCCGCTTGTAACGAATGGCTCGCAGCTTCCAGAGCTCCGGCAGCGAGGGGTCCTTCTTGCGCGCGCTGGCGGAAACCTTCATCTCGACGAGATGGTCATCCTTGCCCAGCTCCTCGATCACGCGCCAGCTTTGATTCTTCTTGGCGCGAGTGAGCCAGTGACGAGAGTTGCCGTCACGGGCGAGAGGAATGAGCGCCTCGGCCGAGAAGTAGAGTCGATCGACGATGCACAGGGAGTCGTCGGGGAGAGCGGACCACAATTCCCGGGCATACGTCGTTTCGCCGGTGGAGTAGGGACCGAAACGTGCAGCAGCGATCAGATGCGAGCGCAGCGCGAAGAGGGCAACCAGCCGCAAGAGAGGGTAGGCAGACTCGCCGCGGGAGTTGGCCTGGGAGCCGAAATGCGCTCGGTTCTCCTCGGAATCGGGAACTCTCAGGCTGGTTCCGTCGACGCCGTAGAGCGCAAGCCCCTTCCAGCGGTAACGATCGGCGCTGGCATGGGCCCAATGCTTGGCGCAGGTATTGAAGAGCCATTCCATGGGTTCCTCTCCAAGGCGAGTGCGCGCCTTGGGCACTGCGCTGGGCGCGACGGTTAGCCCCCCGGGGCCCGGGAGAGCGAGGTCCAGCGAATCCACCACATCGACGATGGATCGGTCCCGGAAGAGGGCCATGCCCACGACGAACCAGATCACCTGCTCGGCGGGAAGCCGCCGCTTGCGCATGGTGGCCGTTCCGGTGGCTTGGAGCGCCTTCTGGATCCAGTTCGGATCGATCTGACGGCGGAAGTCGTCGAAGGTCTGGGGTTTGGGTACCTGAGCCACGCACTCGAGCGCGTTGCGTAGAAGCATTGCCGACCTGAGTGAAGGGTGAAGAGGGCTTGACCGTCGCGCTACCTAGCAGTAGTACTACTGCCAGTCAAGGACCCATAGCCATGACCAAGAGCTCAGACTCAGAAATGAGACGCTACGAGACCCTCAAGCGCGCCGTGGCCGACGTGGACCTCATCCGTCGGGGAAGCCTCGTTCGACGCTTCATGCCGTGCGGCAAGCCAGGCTGCCGATGCCAGGCTCCGCGACCAAAGCTACACGGTCCCTACTTCCAGTGGACGCGAAAGGTGAATGGGAAGACCGTCACGCTCCGCGTCAGCCAGCCACAGGCCAAGCTCCTTGCGGAGTGGATCGAGAACGGCCGACGCCTCGACAGGCTCGTCGGTCAGATGGAGCGGCTCTCCTACAAACTGACCGAACGGCTGCTGCGTGCCTCCCACCCCTCCTGAATCGGTCCCCCTACGGGCCATCCGGCCGAGGAGACACGGTCCCGCGCTAAGTGATCGGCATTGGCCTAAAGGCGGTACTCCGAACCAGAACGCAACACGGCGCGCACGCCGACGCTCGAACCATGGGCTGCTCGGGCAGACGCTCGAGCAATCGAACGCCCACATCCAGACCCCCAGCGTTCTTGGAGGAAACATTCATGCGCCGAACCCACTGGCTCTTCGTGCTCGCCGCCGCATCCACGCTCCCGACCGGAGTGGCTCTCGCCGACACGATCCACGTGCCGGCCGACCTCCCGACGATCCAGGCCGCCGTGGACTTCGCCCAGTCCGGAGACACGGTCCTCGTCGCCGACGGCGTGTGGACAGGAGTCGGCAACCGGGACATCGCCCTGCACGGCGTCGACATCGTCGTTCGCAGCGCCAACGGAGCCGCGAACTGCATCATCGATTGCCAGGGCACGGTCGCCAATCCCCATCGCGCCTTCCTGATCGAGAGCGGTGAAACGCGCGCGACGGTGATCCAAGGCTTCACGATCCGGCGTGGAGCGACGACCGCGGGAGCGATTGCCGACGAGTTCAACGGCGGCGCGATCCGCATCATCTCTTCCAGCCCGACGATCCGCGGCTGCGTGTTCGAAGACAACGCGTGCGGCTGCTGGGGTGGAGCGGTGTACGCCGGTCATGGTGGATCACCGCTCGTCACCGAGTGTGTGTTCTCCGACAATTTCTCGAATGACGACGGCGGTGGGGCCTTCAGCTGGAACGGCGCGCATCTCGAGATCACGAGCTCCTTGTTCGTCAACAACCTGGCTCAGGTGACCGGCGGTGCGATCACGGCCTTCGATACGATCACGCTGCGAAACGTGACGATCATCGGCAGCTACGCGGCTTACGGTCCCGCCGTGTACGCTTTCCAGGGCGAGATCACCAACTCGATCGTGTGGGGGAATGGTCCCGTTCCTGTCGACGGCTCGGTGGCCGTCCGCTACAGCATCGTCCAGGGTGGATATCCCGGAGTCGGCAATCTCGATCAGCCGCCCCGCTTCATGCCGGACGGATATCACCTGCGGCTGGACTCTCCGGCAATCAATGCCGGGGATCCCGCGTTCGTGCCGCCGAGCGAGCAGCGTGACATCGACGGTCAGACGCGCCGATTCATGGGCCGCGTGGACATGGGGGCCGACGAGTTCTATCGCGAGGCGCATCGGGCGCGCTGACGAGCACGGATCTCCAAAGAAAAGGCCGCTCTCGGCGCGACAGGTTCGCCGAGAGCGGCCGATACACGTTCACGCGAGCTGGGGCCGTACCCCGCGCGTACGCAGAGCTGACAGGAGGACAAGGACCTGTTACGCGCGCGCCCTTCCTCCCCTCCGGCGAGGGCGCTAGGATCTCTCGTCCCGAATCGGCCCGAAGCCGGCCGGATCGAGAACGGTGCCCCAAGCGCTGTTCGATTCCTCACCCAGGGACCATCGATGCCGCGCGCGAGATCCTCCGCTCTCTTCTGCCTGCTGCTCCTTCGCATTGCGGTTCCAGTTCGGGCACAGGAACCTGGCGAGGGGACCGGCGAGCAGGCTCCCGAGGAGCCCTCGAAGCAAGTCGGGCAGACGATCGTCACGGCCCGCAAGACGGAGGAGGTCGCGGCGCAAGTACCGGGGAGCGTATCGGTCGTCGGGGCCGCAGACATCGACGCAGGGGGTCTGCAGAGCGTGGCCGAAGCCGCACGGCGCGTTCCAAACGTCCACCTGACCGAGTTCAGCTCACGCCGGCTGAGCTTTCCGTACATCCGAGGCATCGGCTCGGGGCAGGGTGAGCCGGCCGTCACGACGTACCTCGACGGCGTCCCCCAGCTCACGGTGGGGAGCACCAACCTGCCGTTCCTCGACGTCGAGCGGGTCGAATTCCTGCGCGGCCCGCAAGGGACGCTCTACGGTCGCAACGCTCTCGGTGGTTTGATCCACGTGATCACGGAGCCGCCGTCGATGGACTCGAGGACCAAGGCGGACGTGCGCTTCGGAGAGTACGACTTCCAGGAGTACCGCCTCTCGACCACCGGTCCACTCGACTACGACCACCTCGCATTCCGCCTGGGAGGGATGTATTCCCGGCGCGACGGCTTCACCACGAACGATTTCACCGGCAACGACGTCGACTCCCGCGACGGCTACTACGGGCGAGGGGAGCTGCTCTACACTCCCGACGAGAGCACCGACGTCCGCGTGAGCCTCGCCGGCGAGATCGCGCGAGACGGGGGCTTCGCGCTCGGTTTCCTCGATTCGCTGCGGGATCGACCTCATCACATTTCCGAGGACTTCGAAGGCAAGAGCGAGCGGGATCTCGCAACTCCCGCGATCACCTGGCGCGAGACCGGTAGCTCGACCGAGTTCACGTCGATCACGGCCTACGAGGACTGGAGCATCCTGGAGACGAGCGACTTCGACTTCTCGATCCTCGACGGAGTTCGCCGCAAGACCGAGGAAGATCAGCAGTATGCCTACCAGGAGCTGCGCCTCGCTTCGCTGAAAGATGCGCCCGTCGAGCTCGGCGGAGGCTGGGATCTTTCGTGGCTCGCCGGCCTCAGCGGCTTTGGCGCCGATTCGAGTCGCTTCGCGCAGAACGACCTGCGGCCGGGCGGCGTGGGGGTGCTCTTCCCCACTGCCGGGCTCGACACGACGGAAGGGAGCTTCGACGATCTGGGGCTCGCGACCTTCGCTTCCACGAGCGCGCGCAAGGACGCGCTCGAGCTGTCGCTCGGGATCCGCTACGACTACGAGAACAAGGAAGCCGCGGTCGAGCACACGTTCGAGACCGGCGGCTTCGTGGTGCTCGACGAGAACCAGGATCTCGAAGAGAGCTTCACGGAATTCGTTCCGCAGGCCGGCGTCGCCTGGCACTTCGACGAGGACACGATGCTCTATACCTCCGTCGCGCGCGGCTTCAAGGCTGGCGGGTTCAACCTCGCGGCGCCTACGGGGAGGCTCACTTTCGATCCCGAGACGAGCACGACCTTCGAGCTGGGGTGGAAGACGAGCTGGCCCACGAGGAAGGTCGACCTGGCTGCTTCGGTGTTCATGATCGACTGGGACGACATGCAGCTCAGCCTCTTCGATCCGCAGGCGGGTGGCTTCGTGGACAACGCCGGGCAATCCACCAGCCAAGGCTTCGAGGTCGCGGCCGCGGCCGAGGTCCTGGAGGGTTTCTCGTTGAGCGCGGCCTTCGGCTACAGCGATACGGAGTTCGACGAGTACATCGATCCCTACGGAGCGGACGTGTCCGGGAACAAGCTCACCTTCGCCCCGGAATCGACCTTCGCCCTGGGCGCTCAGTACATGTGGGAGACCCGCCGCGACCTGCGGCCGTTCGCGCGCATGGACTGGACCAACGTGGGCGAGTTCTTCTACGACCCGCAGAACCAGGAGTCCGAGGACTATCAGCTGCTCGATCTGCGCGTAGGGGTGGAAAGTGAGGATTGGAGCTTCAGCATCTGGGCGAAGAACGCCCTCGACGAGGAATACGTCCCGGTCGCGTTCCAGGCGAGCCCGGCCGATCCGTCGCTATTCGTCGGCGAGAGCGGCGCGCCGCGCATGCTTGGCGCGACCTTGAGATTCTCTTTCTGATCGGTTCGAAACATGAATACCAGTGTGCGCATCGGTTGGAGCGCCGCGATCCTCTTCGCGGTGGCCGGACTCGCGGGCGCGGGCGACGACAAGGTCGCGCTCGACGGCTGGCTCGCCTGGCGCGGGCCGCAGCAGAGCGGGACCTCGCTCGAGACGGGTCTTCCCGAGCGCTGGGCGCTCGACGGAGAGAATCACCTTTGGACCTACGCGATCTCCGGACGCGCCACCCCGGTGATCGCGAACGGCCGCGTGTACTTGCTCGGATACGAGGGCGAAGGCGAGATGCTGCAGGAGGTCTTCGCCTGCCTCGACGAGCAGACCGGGAAGCTCCAGTTCGCGCATCGCTTCACGGACTTCCTGTCCGACACGGTGTACAGCCGGTATGCGATCGCGAGCCCCACGATCGATCCTGCGACGGGCAACGTCTATTTCATGACTTCCCCGGGGCTGTTCTGCTGCTTCAGCGCGGATGGCAAGGAGCTCTGGGAGCACGACCTGATGAGCGAGCTCGGGCGGCTCACGTTCCCGAACTCTCGCACCGGATCGCCCGTGATCGATGGCGATCTCGTGATCGTGCACTGCGTCACCTCGCACTGGGGACCGATGGGCCCGGCGGCGGACCGCTTCTACGCCTTCGAGAAGGAGAGCGGCCTCATGGTGTGGGAATCCCAGCCGGGCATCGTCCCGCCGAAGGACAATCCCTACTCGCAGCCAGTGCTCGCCTGGGCGAACGGTCGGCGCGTGCTGTACGCCGCGACCGGCTGCGGGAACGTCGTGTGCGTCGACGCGCGCACGGGCGATGCGCTCTGGCGCTTCCCGTTCGCGAACGGCGGTGTGTGCACCTCGGTCGTGCTGCACGGTGAGGAAGTGATCGCGATCCAGGGTGTCGAGGCCGTCGACACCTCGGAGATCGGCCGCATGGCGGCCATCCGCTGCGGTGCCGAGCCGAAGCCTGGCGAGGCGGGTCCGGTGATCCTGGACGCCAAAGCCGAGGCCTGGCGCAACGATCTCGGCGCGTTCTCGAGCTCGCCCGTACTGGTCGGCGACCGCGTCTACCAGACGACCGATGGGGGCGAGCTCTGCTCGATCGACGCGACCAGCGGAAAGGTGCTCTGGAAACACAGGCTCGCACCCGATCAGATCCATGCCTCGCCTGTCTGGGGTGACGGCAAGCTCTACGTGCCGATGAACAACGGCACCTTCTTCATCGTCCGGCCCAAGGACGAGGGTCCCGAGATCCTGGCGCAGCTGACGCTCGAGGGAAACTGTCTCGGCGCGCCCGCGATCTGGAACGGCAAGGTCTACGTGCAGACGACGGTCAAGCTCTACTGCTTCGGCAAGGCCAAGGGAGCCGGCATTCCGCCCCCTCCGAGCCAGCCCCCGGCGCCGGCAGCCGGCGAGGCGGCGCGCTTGCAGGTCGTGCCAGCGGATTTCCTCGCGGTACGGGGCGAGACGGTCGTCCTGCGCGTGCGCGCGCTCGACGCCAAGGGCGCGCTCGTCGATCCGAACGTGCACGAGATCGAGTGGAACGACGCCGCTCTCGGCTTGAAGGTCGCGGCGGATGGGACGCTCGTGATCCCCGCGGATGCGAAGCTCGGGACGGGAGTGCTGGCAGCGAAGAAGGGTGCGCTCGCCGGATCGTCGCGCGTGAGGATCGTCGGCGCGCTGCCCGACCGCGAAGACTTCGAGACTGCCGCCCTGGCGCAACCCGATCCGGAGATTGCGGCCGCCGAGCAAGCCGCCGCAGCGAAGGTCGCGTTCCCACCCGGGCAGTGGGTCGGCGCACGCATGAAGTGGGTGGTGCGCGAGCTCGACGGCAACAAGGTGCTCGCCAAGACGCTCGACAATCCGCTGTTCCAGCGCGCCATGGCCTTCACCGGAGACCCGCATGAGCACGACTACACGGTCTCGGTCGACATCATGACCGACGGCAACCGGCGCACGCTCTCGACGGGCGGGCTGGTGAACCAGCGCTACCTGTTCCAGCTCAAGGGCAACCACCAGGAAATCGAGATCAGCTCGAACATGGAGCGGTACAAGCATGTGACGCCCTTTGCCTGGAAGGCGCACGTGTGGTACCGCATGAAGACGCGCGTCGACGTCGCCGAGGACGGCTCCGCCACCGTCCGCGCCAAGGTATGGCCTCGCGACGAGGCGGAGCCCGAAGCCTGGACGATCGAGGGCCGCGATCCGCACGGTCACCGGGAGGGCGCGCCGGGCATCTTCTCGCTCGCCCCGCAATCCCAGTTCCGCGTCTATCTCGACAACTACGAGGTCGTTTCCAATGAATGAAATCCTGTGCAGCTTCGCGCTGCTCCTGTCCCTCGCTCCGGGCGACTGGCCCCAGTGGGGACACGACTGGTCGCGCAACATGACCTCGGACGAGACGGGCTTGCCGATCGATTTCGCGCCCGGCGAGTTCGTCGGCGCGACCGATGAGATCGATCCGGCGACCACCCGCAAGGTGAAGTGGATCGCCAAGCTCGGCTCGCAGAGCTACGGCAACCCGACCGTCGCGAACGGCCGCGTGTACGTGGGCACGAACAACGACGTGCCGCGGAACAAGAAGTTCCAGGGCGATCGGTGCACGGTCTACTGCCTGTCCGAGAAGGACGGCTCTTTCATCTGGGAGCTCAACGTGCCGAAGCTCGGCACGGGGAAGGTGAGCGACTGGGAGTACCTGGGGATCTGCTCCTCACCCGCGGTCGAGGGGAATCGCGTCTACGTGTGCACCAATCGCTGCGAGGTCGTCTGCCTCGACGTCGAGGGCATGGCGAACGGCAACGATGGTCCCTTCACCGACGAGGGCCAGTACATGGCCGGTCCCGGGAAGCCCCCGCTGGAGGTGGAGAAGACCGACGCGGACATCCTCTGGGTCTTCGACATGATCAAGGAGTGCGGCGTATTCCCGCACAACATCACCTCCGGCTCGATCCTGGTCGTGGGGGATCGCCTGTGGGTCACCACCTCGAACGGCGTCGACTATGGTCACGTCGAGACGCCCGCACCCCACGCTCCTGCCCTGATCGTCCTCGACAAGACGACCGGCGCTCTCGTCGCCGAGGAGGCCTCGGGAATCAGCACGCGCATCTTCCACGGCGACTGGTCCTCGCCCGCGTACCTGAAGCATGACGAAACGGAGATGGCCATCTTCGGTGCCCCTGACGGGTACTGCTACGGCTTCGCGCCCGAGCCCGAGGTGGACGCGGAGGGCTTCGGCATCCTGAAGGAGCTCTGGCGCTGCGACGCGAACAAGCCCGAGTACCGCGTCAAGGACGGCAAGCCCATGAAGTACGCCACTCGCAACGGCCCGAGCGAGGTCATGGGAACACCGGTCGTCTACGAGGGCCGCGTGTACGCCGCGATCGGACAGGATCCCGAGCACGGCGAAGGCCTGGGACACATGATCTGCATCGACCCTTCGGGGAGCGGAGACGTGACCAAGTCGAAGATCCTGTGGACGTACGACAAGATCCGCCGCTCGATGTCGACTCCGGCGATCCGCGACGGCCTGGTCTACATCACGGACTACTCGGGCTTCGTGTACTGCCTCGAAGCGAAGACGGGCAAGGAGCAGTGGGTGCACGACACGAAGGGCCACATCTGGGGTTCGCCTCTCGTCGTCGACGGCAAGGTGTACGTGGGGAACGAGGACGGGTACCTGACGATCCTGCCGGCGACGGCCAAGTACGATCCCAAGGCCGTGATCGAGATCGAGATGACCTCGCCCGTGCTCTCCACGCCGATCGCGGCGAACGGCGTCCTGTACATCGCCACGCACACGCACCTGTTCGCGTTCCAGGAGACCAAGGAGTGAGGCCCCGCGCGGCGAGCCTCTCCCGGTTCCTCCGATGATCTCGCACGGCCTCCAGGGCGCCGCGCGCGAGGCCTGCGCGGCGCTCGATCGCCACGTGGTCGAGACAGTGCGCTGGCACTTCTCGAGCGCCACGGGTACGCCCTACTGGCTCGATTGGGCCGCCCGCGAGGGCTGGGATCCGGTCCGGGAAGTCCGCTCGGCCGCCGATCTCGCGCGCTTTCCGAGCTTCGACGGGGAGCTCCTGCGCACGCTGCCCCACGAGGCATGGATCCCGCGCGCTTTCGCCGGCCGGCCGTTCACGATCTTCGAGACGGGCGGGACCACCGGCATGCCCAAGCAGCGCATCGGCTGGGACGACTACAAGGTCGATTACGAGGAGTTCTCGGCCACGCTCTCCGACGAGGCTTTCCCCCGCGGTGGCTACTGGCTGATGGTCGGCCCGACCGGGCCACGGCGGCTCCGGCTCGCGATCGAGCACCTGGCGAACTTCCGTGGCTCCTCGTGCTACTTCGTCGACCTCGATCCGCGCTGGGTGAAGAAGCTGATCGCGGCGAAGAAGTTCGACGAGGCGAAGGCCTACATGGACCACGTCGTCGAGCAAGCGCTCCTGATCCTCCAGCACCGCAAGGTGAGCGCGCTGTTCACGACGCCGAAGCTCCTCGAGGCGCTCGGAGAGAAGATCTCGATCGCCGATGCCGGCGATGCGCGGCGTCTTCTGCGGCGGAACGACCATGACGCCGCAGAGTGTCCGCTTCCTGATCGAGGAGGTCCTCGAAGGCCGCGTCACCTTCGTGCCCACGTACGGCAACACGCTCATGGGCCTGGCGGCGTCCCGACCGCTGGTGAAGGAGGATCGGTACTCGATCACCTATTACGCTCCGCAGCCGCGGGCGGTCTTGCGCGTGGTCGATCCGGATCGCGCGGACGAGCTCGTGCCCTACGATCAATGGGGTCGCGTCGAGCTCACCACGCTCACCCACGAGTTCTTCCTGCCGCGCTTCCTCGAGCGCGACGAAGCGCTGCGCCGCGCGCCCTGTGCGCTCTATCCCTGGGACGGCGTGGGCGAGGTGCGTCCGTTCGGCAAGGAGAGCGCGAACATCGTCGAAGGCGTGTACTGATCCGCCATGCAGAGCCGATCAGCGCTTCCCGAGATCCCGGTCCTGCGCGCGGGCGTCGAGTACGAGAGCCTCGACACGGTCGAGATCCTGGACGTGCGCAGCGGCGAGGCCGTGGCGCGCGTCCACCAGGCGAATGCGGGGATCGTGCGGCGGGACCTCGGGCGGATGCTCGCGCGCGAGAACCCGCTGGCCGAGGTCCCCGTGGCCCGCCTCCTCGAGATCTGCGGCCGCGCGGCGGAGCTCTTCCTGTCGGGCGACCTTCCGCTGCGCGAGGGTGAGGCCGGCCAATCGCCAGAGGACTACGTCGCAGCGCTCTCGCGCACGAGCGGCCTGCCCTGGACGCTCGTCCGCCGCAACATGGACAAGGTCGCGACCGTGCTGCGTGAGATGCCGCGCATCCTCGATGGATTGACGCGCGGCCTCGATCCGGCGCTCCTCGATCAGGGACTCGGCCGCGACGGCGAGCGCCTCGTCTCCTTCGCGCCGCGCACGAAAGCCCTCGGCGTCGTGCTGCCGAGCAATTCGCCGGGCGTGAACTCGCTCTGGCTCCCGGCGCTGGCGCTGAAAGTCCCCGTCGTACTGAAGCCCGGCCGTGACGAGCCCTGGACGCCCATGCGTCTCGCGCGCGCCTTCCTCGCCGCGGGACTGCCGCGCGAGGCGATCTCGCTCTATCCGACCGACCACGAGGGCGCCGCGGCGATCCTCGAGCTCTCCGGCCGCTCGCTCCTCTTCGGGGACGAGTCGACCACGGCGCGCTGGGCGGCCGACCCGCGCGTCGAGATCCACGGCCCGGGACGGAGCAAGATCCTGATCGGCGCGGACATGGCCGGCGAGATCGATGCGCACCTCGCCATCCTCGTCGCCTCGGTGCTCGAGGGTGGGGGTCGCAGCTGCATCAACGCCTCCACGATCTACACGACCCGCGGCGGGCGCGAGCTCGCGGAGGCGCTGGCGCGGGCGCTCGCCGACGCGCACCCCCGCGCGGCGGACGATCCGGCCGCCGTGCTGTCGGCCTTCGCCAATCCGCGCATGGCCGAGGGGATCGACGCGGCGATCGAGCGCGGGCTCGCAACGGACGGCGCGCGCGACCTCTCGCGCGATCTGCGCGGCGGAGAGCCTCGCCTGGTGCGCCACGAGGGCGCGACCTGGCTCTTGCCGACCATCGTGCACTGTCAGGGCCCCGATCATCCGCTGGCGCTCACCGAGTACCTGTTTCCCTATGCCGCGGTGGTCGAGCTCGACGAGCAGGCGATGCTCGCCCACATGGGCCCGACGCTCGTCGCGACGGCGCTCACCCGCGACGCGCGCTTCCTCGAACGGCTGCTCGCTGCGAACACCATCGGGCGCTTGAACATCGGACCGATCCCTACCACGCGTGTCGAATGGGACCAGCCGCACGAAGGCAATCTCTTCGAGCACCTGTGGATGCGTCGAGCCATCCAGCAGAGTCCGGGCTGGTAGGCGCGGGGACGATGGTGGACGAGGGCGAGCGGGCACGAGCGGGTTTCGACCTGCGGCTGCACACCCGCCTCTCGTTCGGCGCGGGGGTGCTCGAACGGATCGGCGAGCATGTGCTCGCTCTGGGCGCGCGCCGCGTGCTCGTGGTGACCGACGAGGGCCTGCGGCGCGCCGGTCACCTGGCGCGGCTCGAGCGGGCGCTCGCCTCGAGCGCCATACAGTTCGAGGTCTTCGACACCGCGCACGAAGACCCCGACGAGACTCACATCGAGGCCTGCTTCGCCGCCGGCCGCGCCTTCGATCCGGAAGCACTGGTGGCGCTGGGCGGCGGAAGCTCGATCGACACGGCCAAGGGTTTCGCCTTCCTCGCCAGCGGAGGCGGCCGGATGCGCGACTACTGGGGCTTCGGAAAAGCGCGCGGGCCAATGCTGCCGCTGCTCGCGATTCCGACGACGGCTGGGACAGGGAGCGAGGTGCAATCCTATGCGCTGGTCACGCACGCCGACACGCACGCGAAGATGGCCTGCGGCGACCCCGGTGCCTTGCCGCGGCTGGCGCTCCTCGATCCCACGCTCACGCTCTCGATGCCGCCGTTCGTGACGGCGTGCACGGGCCTCGACACGCTCGCGCACGCCGTCGAGACCGCCGTGACCTCCGCGCGCAGCCTGTACTCGCTCGCCTTCGCGCGTCGAGCCTTCGCGTTTGTGCAGGCGAACTTCGAACGCGTCCTCGTGGCCCCGGCCGATCTCGATGCGCGCGCCGCGATGCTCGAGGCGGCGGCCCTCGCTGGAGTGGCGATCGAGACGAGCATGCTCGGCGCCGCCCACGCGATGGCGAATCCGCTGTCGGCGCGTTACGCGATCCCACACGGACAGGCCGTCGGGATGCTCCTCTCGCACGTCGTGCGGTTCAACGCGGAGGACCGCGCGGTACGAGCTCTGTACGCCGAGCTCGCGCGCACGGCGGGGCTCGTCGGTCCGTGCGAAGGCGACGAGCTGGCGCTCGCGGCGCTCGAGCGGAGGATCGTGGAGCTCCAGCGCGCCGCAGGCATGCCGGCCGATCTCTCGCAGCTGGGCGTCGAGGATTCCCGTTGCGACGATCTCGCGCGCGAGGCCGCGGCGCAGTGGACGGCGCGATTCAACCCCCGTGCCGTCGATGCGAGCGCTTTCCGCTACCTTTACGCGCGCGCGCTGGGAAAGGAGGACGCGGGCCTCGCAGGGACGCTCCATGCGGGCGAGAATGCGTGACGCGATGCGCTTCCTCGAGACTCTCTCCACCCTTTCGGCCCTGCTGGCCCTCTCGTCCCCGGGCGTCTCGAGCCCCTCGGGCGGAGGCGACTGGCCGATCTTCCGCGGGGATCCGGCGCTGCGAGGGGTGGCGCAAGCCACCCTGCCCGACGAGCCCGCGCTCCTCTGGACCTTCACCTGCGGCAAGGCCATCACGAGCTCACCGGTCGTGTGCGCGGGCCGCGTCTACTTCGGGGCCGACGATCAGAAGCTCCACTGTCTCGGTCTGGCGGACGGTGTCGAGCAGTGGTCGTTCGAGACGCAAGACGTCATCGAGGCCCCGCCCTTGTGCTTCCAGGGTCGCGTGTACGTCGGCTCCTCCGACGCGACCTTCTACGCGCTCGAGGCAGAGAAGGGCGAGCTGGCCTGGAAGTTCGCGACCGAGGACAAGATCCTGGGCGGCGCGAACGCGCTCCCCGGGGCCGAGGGCCGGCCGCCGCGCGTCGTGGTGGGGAGCTACGACGGCAAGCTGTACTGCTTCGACGCGCAGAGCGGCGAGCTCGCGTGGTCGTACACGACGGCGAACTACGTGAACGGCACCCCGGCAGTCGACGGTGAGCACGTGATCGTCGGCGGCTGCGATGCGGTGCTGCACGTGGTGTCGGCAGCCACCGGCGAGCCGATCGCTCAGGTGCCTCTCGGTGACGAGGCGCACGTGGCCGGCTCGGTCGCGGTCGACAAGGGCCGCGCCTACTTCGGCCACTACGGCAATGCATTCGTGTGCGTCGATCTCGCGAGCCACGAGACCGTGTGGCACCACGACGACCCCACCCACGCCTTCTTCTCGTCCCCCGCCCTGACCGCCGATCGGGTGGTCTTCGGCGGCCGCGACAAGAGCCTGCACTGCGTGCGTCGCTCGGACGGGACGGAGCTGTGGACCTTCCCGACCAAGCGCAAGCTCGACAGCTCGCCGATCGTGTGCGGCGAGCGCGTCGTGTTCGGCTCCGGCGACGGGCGCCTGTACGTCCTCGCGCTCGACGACGGCAAGGAGCTGTGGTCGTACGACATGGGCGCCGAGCTGTACGCCTCGCCGGCCGTCGCGGACGACCGCATCGTCGTCACGACCGCGGACGGCCGCGTCTGCGCCTTCGGCGCGCCCTCCAGCAAGGAAGGGGAGCGCCCGTGAGCGAGAGCCACGACGAACGCCTGCTCGAGGAGCAGGAAGAGACGCGCGCGGGCAACGAGTTCATCGCGAACTACCCGCCCTTCTCCCTGTGGAACGCCGAGGCGATCCCGCGCGTGTACGAGGTCCTCGATCGCAAGCCGAGGAGCGATGTCCCGCTCGGGATCTACGTGCACTTGCCGTTCTGCCGCAAGCGCTGCGACTTCTGTTTCTTCAAGGTCTACACCGACAAGAACTCGCGCCAGATCACCCTGTACCTCGACGCGGTGCTGCGCGAGCTCGAGGGTCTGGCCGCCCGCCCCTATTTCGCTGGCCGGCGCCTCGATTTCGTGTACTTCGGCGGCGGGACGCCCTCCTATCTGTCGACCGTGCAGCTCGAGCGCCTTTTCGGCGGCATGCAGGCGATCCTCCCCTGGTCGAGCGTCAAGGAGGTGACCTTCGAGTGCGAGCCGGGCACGCTGCAAGGCAACAAGCTCGAAGCCCTGGCGCGGATGGGGGTCACACGGCTCTCCTTCGGAGTCGAGAACTTCGACGAGAAGATCCTGGAGCTGAACAACCGTGCCCACCGGCGCGAGGAGATCTTTCGCGCCTGGGCAGTCGCGCGCGAGGTCGGCTTCCCGCAGATCAATCTCGACCTGATCGCCGGCATGGTCGGCGAGACCGACGCGAACTGGCGTTCCACCGTCGCCGAAACCGTCAAGCTCGCTCCCGACAGCGTCACGATCTACCAGATGGAGGTGCCGCACAACACGACCATCTACCAGCACATGCAGGAGCAGGGCGAAGACGTGGCTCCGGTCGCGGACTGGGCCACCAAGCGTCGGTGGGTCGATTACGCGTTCCACGAGCTGGAGCGAGTGGGCTTCGAGGTCGCAAGCGCCTATACAGTCGCGCGCGGCCGGGACCACGGCTTCCAGTATCGCGACGCACTCTGGCACGGCGCCGACCTCGCCGGCATCGGCGTCTCGTCCTTCTCGCACCTCGGCGGCGTCCACTACCAGAACGAACACGCCTTCGAACCGTACGTCCAGCGCTCCCTGGCGGGCGAGCTGCCGATCCTGCGCGCGCTTGCGCCCAGTCCCAAGGAGCTCATGATCCGGGAGTTCGTGCTGCAGATGAAGACCGGCCACGTCGAGACCGGCTACTTCCAAAAAAAGTTCGGCACCGACCTCCAGCGCGAGTTCGCGCCGATCCTCGAGCGTCATCGAGCGCGGGGCTGGCTCGAGCTCGCGCCTGGTGAGATCCGTGCGACGCGCGCGGGACTCTTGCGCATCGACCGGATCCTGCGCGACTACTTCCTTCCGGAGCACCAGGACATCCGGTATGCCTGAGGACGTCCGCGGAGAGACGGCGCGCACGGCAGCGCCGCTCTCGATCGCGCTCCTCGTGCCGGGCACGGGTTCCTACCTGTGCGGAAGCTGCTTGCGCGACGACGCGCTGGCGACGGCGCTGCGCGCGCGCGGACACGACGTGCGAGTCCTGCCGCTGTACCTCCCCCTGGTGCGCGAGGTCGAGCGGACGGATGCGGACGAGCGCGTCCGCCTGGGGGGGATCAACCTTTATCTGCAGAACCGCTATCACCTGGCGCGCTGGTTGCCCCCGTGGCTGCGGCGCGTCATCGACCACCCCCGGCTGCTGGGTCTGGCTTCGCGGCGGGGTGCCATGACGGAGGCCTCCGAGCTTGGCCAGCTCACGCTGGCGACCCTCGAGGGTGAGGATGGCCCCCTCGCGCCGGCGTTCGCGAGCTTCGTGACCTCGATGGGAGCGAGCGTGCAGCCGGACGTCTTCCTGCTGTCCAATGTGATGCTCGCCGCCGTCGCCGCTCCGCTGCGGCGCGCGTTCGCACGCCCGGTGGTGTGCACGCTGCAAGGCGAGCTCCCCTTCCTAGACGCCCTTCCCGAGCACCATGGCGCACGCGCCCGCGAGGTTCTCGCGCGCACGACGCAGGCGATCGATGCATTCGTGGCCGTCAGTCGCTTCCACGGCGATTGGACGGCCGAGCGTCTCGGGCTCGATCGGACGCGCATCGAGGTCGTGCACAACGGCATCGAGCTCGCGGACTTCGCCGGTCCGCCGCGCACGCCGCCCGCCGAGCCCACCATCGGCTACCTTGCGCGGATGTGCGCGGACAAGGGCCTGCACACCCTGGTCGAGGCTTTCCTCGAGCTCGGGCGGCGCGGCCGGGTGCGAGCGCGCCTCGAGGTCGCGGGAGTCCAGCTTCCGGTTGACCGGCCCTACGTCGCGGAGCTCTCCGCCCGGCTGCAGGCGGCAGGCTTGTCCGAGCGCGCTCGCTTCCACCCCAACGTGACGCGGCGCGAGAAGCTCGCGTTCCTGCGCGGGCTCACGGTCCTCTCGGTCCCGGCGACCTACGGCGAATCCTTCGGCCTGTACGTCCTGGAAGCGCTGGCGAGCGGCGTCCCCGTGGTCCAGCCGCGCCACGGAGCCTTCCCCGAGCTCCTCGAGCAGACCGGTGGCGGCATTCTCTGCGAGCCCGACGATCCGATCTCGCTCGCCCGCGCACTCGAAGAGCTGCTCCTCGATCCCGCTCGCGGCGAGGAGCTCGCGCGTCGTGGCCGGGCGGCGGTCTTCGGTCGTTTCTCGGCCGAGCGCATGGCGGGGGAGGTCGAGGAGCTCTTGCGGCGAGTCGTGCGGGGCTCTACGGTGCCGAGCCCGGCTGAGGCCGGTACGATCCAGGAGCGACCCCGCTCCGGGCTGGAAGCGTGCCGGACCGAGCCAGGCACTGCATGACGAGCGAGTTCCGCATGCGCCGGTTGGTCGAGTTCGCCGACACCGACATGGCAGGCATCGTGCACTTCTCGAACTTCTTCCGGTACATGGAGGCCTGCGAGCACGCGTTCTTCCGCTCGCTGGGCCTCGCCCTGCATCAGCAGGAAGGCAGCGAGATGATCGGGCTCGCCCGCGTGCGCGCCGAGTGCCAGTACCTCGCTCCCCTGCACTACCAGGACGAATTCGAGGTGCACCTCGTCGTGCGTGAGAAGCGCGCCAGCGCTCTCTCCTACGATTTCACGTTCACGCGCGTCGCCGGCTCCGACGGAAGGCCACCGGGCGAGCGCTGCGCGGCGGGAGCTCTGACCGTCGTGTGCGTCCGCGGGCAGCCGGGCGTCGACCGCATGCGCGCGACAGCGCTACCCGAGAAGATCGCCCGCACGATCGTGGCAGCGCCCGCCGGCGCGAAGCAAGAAGGCGAAACGGCATGACGACTGCGACGGAACAGGGAGGTTCGCTGTGGCTGGTGTACGCGTTCCTGACGGTCGTCACCTGGGGCCTGTACGGAGTGCTCCTGCACACCGGCCAGCTCCAGATGGGGGATCCCGCCGCGGGGCGCTACAAGGCCTTCCTCTGGGTCGGGATCGCGTACGTGCTGATCGCCGTCCTGGCTCCGCTCGCGATGCTGCGGCTGAAGGGCGCCGACATGCACATGAGCACGAGCGGCATCGCCTGGTCGCTCCTCGCCGGCACGGCCGGCGCGATCGGCGCCTTCGGTGTGCTCCTCGCGTTCGGCGCCAAGGGGAATCCCGCGGTGGTGATGGCGATCGTCTTCGCCGGCGCGCCGGTCGTGAACGCCGTCGTGGCGATGGCGATGCATCCGCCCGAAGGCGGACTGACGAGCCTGCGCTGGCAATTCGTGCTCGGCATCGCGCTCGCCGCGGTCGGCGGGACGCTCGTGAGCCTCTACAAGCCGCCTCCGCCCAGGCCCGCCTCCGCGCCGGTCAAGGCTCCCTCGAGCGAGGTCCGCTGACATGAGCGTGGAGCGCTCGGGCGCTCCGCGGGGCGTGGCGGTCGAGCTCTCCGCGCTCGTGAAACGTCACGGCGAAGCGGGGAGCGCAGCCGCGACGCTCGTCCTGCGCGGGATCGACCTCGCGATCGGCCCGGGCGAGTCGCTCGCCATCGTCGGTCCGTCGGGTTCGGGAAAGAGCACGCTGCTCTACCTGATCGGCGGCCTCGATCGTCCCACGTCGGGCCAGGTGCTGGTCGGTGGCCTCGATCTCGCCGCGCAGGACGAGCGTGCGCTCGCGCGCATGCGGCGCGAGCGCATCGGGTTCGTGTTCCAGGCGCACCATCTCCTGCCGCAGTGCACCGCGCTGGAGAACGTGCTGCTTCCCACGCTCGCGGGAGGCGGCGCGAATACGGGCGGCGCGGTCGAGCACGCCCGCGACTTGCTCGCCCGCGTCGGGCTCGCCGAGCGCATGGATCACCGGCCGGGCACGCTCTCCGGAGGCGAGTGCCAGCGCGTGGCCCTCGCCCGCGCGCTCGTGGCGCGGCCCGGACTGGTCCTCGCCGACGAGCCCACCGGCTCGCTCGACGAGCAGACCGCGCGCGAGGTGGGCGAGCTCCTCGCGGCGCTCAATCGCGAGGAAGGGACCACGCTCGTGGTCGTGACGCACTCGCGCGAGCTCGCCGCCCGGATGGATCGGGTGCTCGTTCTCACCGCGGGTCGCCTCGAGCAGCCCGCCCTGCGCCCGTGAATCGCATCGGGCTCGCGCTCGCGGGTCTGCGCCACTACTGGCGCACCGATCTCGCGGTCCTGGGAGGAACGGCAGTCGGTTCGGCCGTACTGGTCGGAGCGCTCGGCGTGGGGGATTCCGTTCGCGCGAGCCTGGCCGCCCGCGCGAGCGCACACAGCGGCCGCGCGGAGCTCGCCATCGAGGCTGGCGATCGCTTCTTCGGCGCGGATCTCGGCGCGCGGGTGGAAGAGGAGCTCGCCGGCGCTCGATGCGCGCCGCTGCTCGTGTTTCGCGGCGTTGCCGCGACCCCCGACGGCCGCGCGCGGGCGAGCGGGATCACGCTCGTGGGCGCCGATGCGCGCTTCTTCGCGCTCGCACCGGGCGCCCCGCCGCCCGTGCTCCCCGCCCCTGGCGAAGCGCTCATCAACCGGGCGCTCGCCTCGCGCCTGGACCTCGCGGTGGGGGACGCCCTCGTGGTGCGCGTTCCCCGCCCGAGCGCGCTCTCGCGCGACCTCGCGCTCGCGCCGACCGAGGACGCCGTGCTCGGACTCTCGGTACGCGTCATCGGCATCTGCGATGCGCCGGCGTTCGGGGACTACTCGCTGCGCGGCGGGGCGCGCGTGGAGAACTGCTTCGTCTTGCGCGAGTGGCTGGCCGGGCGCCTCGAACGCGCGGGGCGCGCGAATGTGCTGCTCGCTGCGGGTGAAGCGGGCCAGGCGCGCCTCGAGACCGAGGCGATCCAGAGCGCGCTCGCGCGCGCTTTCGCGCTCGAGGACGCCGAGCTCCACTGGCGCGAGGACGAGGAGCGTGCCTTCGTCGAGCTCGCGAGCCGGCGCGTCCTCCTGGATGGGCCGGTCGTGCGCGCGATCGAGCGCCTCGGCGAGCCCGCGCTGGGGATCTTCACTTACTTCGTGAACTCGATCGAGGCCGGTGGCCGCGCGACTCCGTACTCGACGGTCACGGCGGTCGGCCCGCTCGCCGATGGAGCCGAGCTCGCGCAAACGCCGGCGCTCGATTTTGCCGCGATCGTCCCGCCCGATCTCGCGAGCGAGGAGATCGTGCTCACCGACTGGCTCGCTACGGACCTCGGCGTGAGCGCGGGCGAGCAAGTGGAGCTGGTCTACTTCGCCCCGCAGAGCGAGCGGCGGCTGGAGGAGCGGCGCACGGCCTTTCGCGTGCGGTCGATCGTCCCGCTGGAACCGCCGGCAAGCGATCCGAGCCTGATGCCGGATTTTCCCGGCATCTCCGATAGCGCGCACTGCCGCGACTGGGAGCCGGGCGTTCCGATCGACCTCGGCCGCATCCGCGCGCAGGACGAGCAGTGGTGGGAAGAGCGGCGCGGCACGCCCAAGGCGTTCCTCGCGCTCTCCGCCGCGCGCGAGCGTTTCGCCAGTCGCTTCGGCGAGCTCACGGCGGTTCGTTTTCCGCTCGCGGCCGCGGAGCGTGTGCGCGCCGGTCTCGCACGCGAGCTCCGGCCGGCCGACGCTGGCTTGTTCTTCCGCGAGCTCGGGTCCGGGCCGGGCGGCGGCGGCCAGAGCGCGAACGATTTCGGCGGCCTCTTCCTCGGCCTCTCCTCCTTCCTGGTGCTCGCAGCCGCCCTGCTCACCGCGCTCGGCTTCGGTTTCGGCGTCGAGTCGCGTGCCCGCGAGATCGGTACGCTCCGCGCGCTCGGCTTTGCGCCGCGCTCGATCGCAGCGCTCTTCCTGCTCGAGGCGCTGCCGCTGGCCCTGCTCGGCTCGTTCGGCGGGGCATTCCTCGGCCTGGCCGGAACGCGGGTGCTGCTCTTCGGGCTCGCCACCATCTGGAGTGGAGCGATCGGCGGCGCCCATCTCGCGTTTCACGTCGACGGCGCTTCGATCGCCGGCGGTGCGCTCGCCTCGATCCTGGTGGCCGTGGTCGCGATGGCGTTGGCCTTGAGGAAGCTCGTGGCGCGCCCCGTTCCCGAGCTCCTTGCCAGCCGCTCGGGCTTCCTCGAACGCGAGGCCCGCGCGCTCGAGAAAGGCGCCGCATGGAGCAAGGCGCTTGCCGCGCTCGGCCTCCTCGCCGTGGGCGCGCTGTTCACGATGAGCCGCTCGGCAAGCGGGCCCGAGCAGGCGCTCTTGCACTTCGGAGCAGGCGGCGCGCTACTGGTGCTCTTGCTCGCGGCGAGCCGCATGGTCCTCGCGCGCACGTTGCGCTCGAGCGATCCCGCCCGACTGTCGCTCGCGCGCATGGGCGTGCGCAACGCCGCGCGCCGGCCGGGACGCAGTCTCGCCATCGCGGCACTGCTCGCGGCCGTCCTGTTCCTGCTTGCGACCCTGGCCGTTCATCAGCGGCGCAGCGAGAGTGCGGGCGGTCGAAGCTCGGGGACCGGGGGCTTCGCCTTGCTCGGTCGGACCGCGCTCCCGCTGCACCACCCGCTCGCGAGCCCCGAGAGCCGCGAGGAGCTCGGCCTCGGCGAGGAAGATCTCGCCGGCGTGCACGCGCTCGAGCTTGCCGTACATGAAGGCGACGACGCGAGCTGCCTCGAGCTGGCGGCGCCGACGCGGCCCGAGCTCCTCGGCGTCGACGCTGGCGAGCTTGCCCTGCGCGGCGCGTTCACCTTCGCCGAGCACGAAGGCGAGGGCGATGCCTCACCCTGGCTCATGCTCGACCTCCCCCGCGCGGACGGCGCGCTCGCAGCCATCGGCGATCAGGCGACGATTGCCTGGCAGTTGCATCGATCCGTGGGGGACGAGATCGAGTACGTGGACGAGCACGGCCGACCGTTCCGCGTCCGGCTGGTCGGCGCCCTCGCCGACTCGGTCCTGCAAGGCAGCCTCGTCGTTTCGCGCGCTGGATTGCGAGAGCGTTTTCCATCGGAGAGCGGGTCGCGCGCGTTCTTCCTGGACGTCGAGGGCGGCGATCCGGGCGAGGTGAGTGCGCGACTCACGAAGAAGCTCTCCGACGTCGGCCTCGAGCTCGAGCCCGCGGTCGAGCGTCTGGCCACCCTGCGAGCCGTGCAGGACACCTATCTCGAGGTGTTCCAGGTGCTCTCCGCGCTCGGCCTCGTGCTCGGCTCGCTCGGCCTGGGCCTGCTCGTCCTGCGCAATGGCCTCGAGCGCCGCGGGGAATACGCGCTGCTCCAGGCTCTCGGATACGAGCGCCGGACCCTGTTCACGACGATCGCGAGCGAGCACCTGTGGCTCTTCGCCGCCGGCGTGCTCTCCGGAACGCTCGCGGCACTCGCCACGGTCGTGCCCTCGATCGCCGATCGAGGGATCGGTGCTCCGAGCGGACCGGCGCTCGTCCTCTTCGCTCTCGCGCTCGCTGCGGGAGCGCTCTCCATTGCCGTGGCGAGCTCGTGGGCGCTGCGATCCCTCGATCCGCGGATCCTGCGGCAGGAAGCCTAGCCGCCCTGCATGAGACGGGCTGCGCAAGCAGCCTTTCGAAACGCAATCCCAACGCAGGCCGTCCCGGAGCTCGCGTACCATGGCGCTCCGACCACTCGTTCGCGGACTCTCCCACCATGATCGTGACCCACGCCTTCCTCCTGCTGTTCTCGCTCGGTGGCCTCACCGGCTCCCCTCAGGAGGGGAAGCCCCAGCCGCGCGCTCCGCTCGCCACCTGGATGACCCAGGCCGCGGCCAGCGACTCGGTCCACTGGCCGGCCTTCCGCGGTTTCCAGGCGCGCGGCGTCTCGGAGGGCAAGCCGACACCGGCCGAGTTCAACATCGAGTCGGGCTTCAACGTGCGCTGGCGCACGGAGATCCCGGGTCTGGCGCATTCCGCGCCGATCGTCTGGGGCGAGCGTGTGTACGTGACGACGGCGGCCAAGGACGGCGAAGCCGAGCTGAAGGTCGGCCTGTACGGCTCGACGACGCCGGTCCCCGACGAGGGTTCGCACGCCTTCCTCCTGCTGTGCGTGGACAAGAAGACCGGCGAGCTTCTCTGGGAACGCACCGCGATCGAAGCGGTCCCGAAGATCAAACGCCATCCCAAGGGCTCGCACGCGGCCTCCACGCCGGCGACCGACGGCGAGCACGTGGTGGCCTTCTTCGGCTCCGAGGGCCTGTATTGCTACGACGTCGAGGGCGAGCTCCTGTGGAAGAAAGACCTCGGCCGCCTCGAGGCGAGCTGGTTCATGAAGATGGGCAAGGATCAACCGAACGACGAGTGGGGCTACGCGAGCTCACCGGTGATCTGGGATCGGCTGGTCATCGTGCAATGCGACGTGCTCAACGGCGCCTTCGCTGCGGCTTTCGACATCACGAATGGCGAGGAGGTCTGGCGCGTGGCGCGCGACGAGGTTCCGACCTGGTGCACGCCCTCGGTTTTCGAGCACGAGGGAAAGGAGTTCCTCGTGCTCAACGGCTGGAAGCACATCGGTGGCTACGACCTCCGCACCGGCGCAGAGATCTGGAAGACCAAGGGCGGCGGCGACATCCCGGTGCCGACGCCGGTGCTGGGCGAGGATCTGGTGTTCCTCACGAGCTCGCACGGCATGTTCCCGATAACGCGAGCCGTGCGCCTCTCCGCCGAGGGCGAGGTGGGGAACAAACCCGAGGAAGATCCGGACCTCGCGTGGAAGCTCGAGCGGCGCGGCAACTACATGCAAACGCCGCTGTACCACGCGGGCTATCTCTACTGCTGCAACGACGACGGGGTTCTCACCTGCCTTCAGGCGCAGGACGGCAAGGAGCTGTACCGCGAGCGCATCGGGGGCGGAACGACGGGCTTCACCGCTTCCGGGGTCGCATGCGGCGACAAGCTCTACTTCACGAGCGAGGAAGGGGACGTGTACACGGTGAAGGCCGGCCCGGAATTCGAGATCCTGGGGGAGAACGTGCTGGGCGAGACGTGCATGGCGTCGCCCGCGGTCTCGGACGGAGTGCTGCTCTTCCGGGCCCGCACGCACCTCGTGGCGATCTCCGAGGATTGAGAGCGTGATCCTCCTCGCTCTCTCGCTCGCCTGTCTGGGTCGAGCTCTGCAGGAAGCGCCGCCCGAGCGCTGGCCCGAGTACCGGGGGCCTCTTTGCAACGGCGATGCTGGCGATGTCGAGCTTCCGCTGGAGTGGAGCGAGACCAAGAACGTGCGCTGGAAGACCGAGATCCCCGGGCGCGGCTGGTCGACGCCGGTCGCCTGGGACGGGGGCGCGTGGCTCACGACCGCGACCGAGGACGGCCACGATCTCTACGTCTTCGCCGTCGACACCGCGACCGGCGAGATCCTGATCGAGCGCCACCTCTTCGAGGTCGGCGAGCCTCAGCACGTGAACGCGCTGAACAGCCACTCCTCACCTTCGCCGGTCACCGACGGGAAGCACGTCTACGTCCACTTCGGAGCTTACGGCACGGCCTGCCTGGAGGCCGCTGGCGGCGAGGTCGAGTGGGAACGGCGCGATCTGCCGTGCGCGCACCTGGAAGGCCCGGGATCCTCGCCGATCCTGGTGGGCGGATTGCTCGTCTTCCACATGGACGGCGGGGACGAGCAGTACGTCGTCGCGCTCGATGCGGCGACTGGAAAGACGGTGTGGAAGGTCCCCCGCGACGTCGACTACGTGAAGACGCCGCGCGACATGCGCAAGGCCTTCGGTACGCCGCTCCTCGTGGAAGCCGGCGGCAAAGAGCAGCTCGTGAGCTCCTGCGCCCGGGCGACCTTCGCCTACGATCCACGGACCGGCGAGGAGATCTGGCGGCTCGCTCACGACGGCTTCTCGATGTCCTCGCGGCCGATCACGGACGGCGAGCGGGTCTACCTCAACACGGGCTTCATGATCCCGAGCTTGATCGCCGTGAGTCTCGGCGGCCCGGAACCGCGCGATCCGCCGGTCGCCTGGCGAGGCAAGAAGAACATTCCTTCGATGTCCTCGCCGGTACTCGTCGATGGCCGCCTCTTCCTCGTGGACGACGGTGGGATCGCGAGCTGCATCGACGCAAAGAGCGGGGACTCGCTCTGGCGGGAACGCCTGGACGGCGAGTTCTCCGCCTCGCCCATCCACGCGCACGGTCGGATCTATTTCTTCGACACGGAGGGCACCGCCACGGTCGTCCGCGCCGGCGAGAGCTTCGAGGTGCTCGCCAAGAACCAGCTCGACGATGGCTGCATGGCCTCGCCGATTGCCGTCAGCAAGGCGCTCCTCGTGCGAACGAAGACGCACCTCTACCGGATCGAGGAATGATCGCCGCCCTCTCGCTCGCCCTGCTCGGGATGGCAGGCGCAGAACCTCCCACCGGGGAGCAGGAGTGGACGCGTTTTCGGGGCACGGGCGGCACGGGGGTCGCGGCCGACGCGGATTTCGCCCAGCCGCTCGGCGAGGAGCTCGTTGCGTGGCGCGCCGCGCTCCCCGGCCGCGGCCACTCGTCTCCCGTCGTGTGGGGCGAGCGAGTCTTCCTCACCTGCGAGGACGGGGCGCGCGGCGAACGGCACGTGCTGTGCTTTGCGGCAAAGGACGGCGCGGAGCTCTGGCGCGTCACGGACAGGTTCGAGCCGCACGAGCAGCACGAGCTCAACAGCTTCGCTTCCTCGACTCCGGCGCTCGACGAGGAGCGCGTGATCGTCGCGTGGACGAGCGGCGAACAGCTGCGCGTGCGCGCGCTCACCCACGAAGGGAAGGACGTCTGGCAACGCGCCATCGGTAGCTGGCGCGCCGAGCACGGCAGCGGTTCCTCGCCGGTGATCGTCGGCGGGATCCTGGTCGTCGCGGCCGACCACGAGGGCGAGGGAAGCGCCATCTTCGGCCTCGAGGCGAAGAGCGGAGAGCAGGCCTGGAAGCGCGAGCGCAAGAGCGTGCGTGCAGCCTACTCGACGCCCGCAGAGCACCTGCGCGCCGACGGCACGAGCGAGCTCCTCTTTGCGAGTACCGCGCACGGAATCACGAGCCTCGATCCGCGCACGGGCGAGCTGTACTGGGAGGTCCCGGGCCTCTTCCGCGAGCGCTGCGTCGGCTCGCCCGTGGTTGCCGGCTCGATCGTCTTCGCCACCGCCGGCGTGGGTGGCGGCGGCAAAGAGTCCGCCGCCGTCAGCCTCGAGCCCGGCGAAGACGGCGCGCACGCGATCGCCTGGCGCGAGACGCGCGCCCTGCCCTACGTCCCCACCGCGCTCGCGAGAGCTGACCGCCTCTTTCTACTGAGCGACGGCGGCATGCTCACCTGTCTTGCCGCCGCGACCGGCGAACTCGTGTGGCGCGAGCGCACCCCCGGCACCTTCTTCAGCTCCCCGATCCTCATCGGCAATCACATCCTCGCCCTCGACCGCGCAGGCATCCTCTACGCCTTCGGCACGGGCGCAAAGTACGAACTCGTCGGCCAGCTCGACCTCCAAGAGCCCGCCCAATCCACCCCAACCTGCGCCGCCGGAATGCTCTTCCTACGAACCGACCACTCCCTCATCGCCCTGCGTCCCAAGTGATCCCGGTTCGAGTTCGGGTTCTTCTTCGGGTTCGGGTTCGGGTTCGGGTTCGGGTTCGGGTTCGGGTTCGGGTTCGGAGTACCGCCTTCAGGCGGTCTGGTTTCATCGTCCCGCCTTCAGGCGGGACCAGCCACGCAAGAGCACCCCGCCTGAAGTCAGCACTCCCCCCTCAAGGACAAACCTGAAACCACACCCCATCCGACAAGCTGAAATGGTCCGCACTCTGCGGATCGCGGAACCACATCGCGACATGCACAGTCGCCCCCGGAACGATCTCTCCCCCGCTCCTGCTGATCAAAATCCTCCAGCGTGAACTCATAGCTCCCGTCACAGTTCCCCGCCGAGCCCCCGCTCGGCCGCGGGACGCTCCGGTGAAACGCCGGCCTGACGCACAACACTCCCCCCTGAGACCCATACGAGCTCGCCTGAGGCCCTCGCACGCCAAAGTACGCAATCCCGAAGTTGCTGCCGCCCGGGACGCTCCCCGACGAGATGACGAAAGCCGTCGGGTCACTCATGCTCGGCGTCCCGGTGCCCGAGAGCGCGGCCACGCACCCTGCGATCGACGTCGAGGACGCCGTGCAGTACGTGGCGATCGTCGGCGAGCACCCCAGCCGATCGTGCATGAAGATGTCGGCAGGATTGGTGTCCCAGGGAACGAAGCTCCTGGCTGCGCTCTTCATGACGACGAAGCGACCGTCCGCGGAGATTCCAGCCGCTGAGCTTCCGCCGTCGCCCTGGACGCCGGTCGAGCTGACGCTGGCGCGAATCGTCTCTCCAGTGAGTCGATCGTGCGTGAAAACATCAAAGGTGCCATTCGTGTCGCCGAGCACGAGACCAGGGGCCAGGCTGCTGAAGACGACGAGGCGCCCATCCGCGGAGAGGCTGTCGGCAGCCGTCGAGCTCTCCCCTGTACCCTGGCTTCCGGCCGAGTCCACGCTGACGACCTCGGTCGCAGAGAGCACGAGATCGCGGACGAACACCTGTCCAGCGGGGATGGTGGATCCGGTGAGGAGGTTGGTCGCGTAGCTCGAGAAGGCGACAAAGCGACCATCGCCAGAAAGGCTGGCGAGCCAGCTGTCATCGTTCGCATGGCCGCCATCCGGCCGTACGCTCGCGCGGATGGTCGTACCGGCGGTCAAATCGCGAACATAGACATCCGCGACCGAGTCGACGTCACCAGGGAGGAGGTCGGTGGCCAAACTCGAGAAGCTCAGGAACTTGCCATCGGCGGAGAGGTGAGCGTCGATGCTGTCATCATTCGCAGAATTACCCGCGGAATCCACGCTGACGAGCGTGGTGGTACCCAGCACGACATCACGGAGATACACGTCATAGACCCCGTTGGTATCTCCGGCGACCAGCGCTGCCAGAGAATCGAACGCGATGTACCGGCCATCCCCCGAGATGCTGGGTACGTGGCTATGACCCTCCCCCGGTCCGCCCGTGAAATCCCAGCTCACCAGCTCGGTGCGACCGGTCGAGCGATCGTGGACGTAGATGTCGGTGTATCCGAGGATCGTGTCCTCCGGTACGAGGTTCGTCGCGAAGGTCTCGAAGGCCACGTAGCGTCCGTCGGACGAGATGCTGGGCCCGCTACCGCCGAAGTTGGCCTGCTCTCCAGTCGAGCTCACGCTGACCCGGGTCGTCTGACCAGTCGTGCGATCGTGGACGAACACGTCCTGCTGGGCATTCGTGTCGCCGTCGACGAGGTTGTTCGCATAGCTGTCGAAGGCCACGAACCGACCGTCGGCGGAGATGCTGAAACCGAGCGAGATGCCGTTACTCTGCGCACCCGTCGAGGAGATGCTCTCGCGGCTCGTGGTGCCACCTTGTGACAGGACGGTGGAGCCGACGAAGAGGGAGATCACCGGCCAGAGTGCGATGGATCCGTGGTTGTGTCGTTGCATGATGCGAGCTCCTGATCCTGGAAAGGCCCTCGGATGAGATAGAACGCGACCGAGCGGACGTGTCGTCGAGAATACCGACGAAGGCCCCTTCGTGGGGTTCTAGTTCGGAGTACCGCCTTCAGGCGGTCTGGTTTCTCGTCCCGCCTTCAGGCGGGACCGGCTACGCAAGAGAAGCCCGCCTGAAGGCGGTTCCAAACCAGAAAACCGATCAGTTCTTTGCCTTCGCGCGGTGGTCGCGGCAAACCAGATCCCCGAGGCTGGAGCGGCAGTAGATCAGGCCATTTGCGAGGGTCGGCGTGGTCCAGTAGACGCCGCCGTCGAGGACTTTCGTGCGTGACAGTGCCTCGAACTTCTCGGGCGAAGCCGGGGCCACGATCAGCTCGCCCGCGCCGTCCATGACGAGGAGCTTGCCGTCGGCGACGATCAGGGCGCCCATCTCGATGTCGCGCTCTTTCCACTTCTCGGCGCCGGTGAGGTCGATGCACTTCAAGACCTTGTCGTCGAAGCCGTAGAGGTGGTCCTTCCAGAGGACGCAGCCGGCCATCGATGTGCGCATCTCCTTGTTCTCGAAGACCACGGACTTCTCTTTCTCGCCGGGCGCGAGCAGCGCACAACCCTTGCCTCCGCCGGAGGAGATGAAGAGCTTCTCGCCGACCACGACGGGAGTCGAGGCGTTGACCTCGTACTGCACCTTCCACTCGTGAAAGTAGAGCTCGTCGCCCTTGGCGAGCCCGAAGACGGCGAGGCCCGAGCCGTTGAATACGGCGAGCGCGCGGTTCCCGGCGAGCGTGAAATCGATCGGCGTCGAGTACGCGTGTCCGGAGTCGCGCGTCTCCCACAGCTTCTCGCCGGTCTTCTTGTCGACCGCGATCGTCTTGCCGACGTTCAGGACCAGCATGTCGTCGAGGACGAGCGGCGACGCGGAGAAGCCCCAGGTCGGCGGCTTCACGCCGTAGCGTTCCTGCAGGTCCTGCTTCCAGATCTCCTCGCCGGTTTCGGCGTCGAGGCACAGGAAGATGCCTTCGCGATCGGAGACGAAGACGCGGCCATCGTCGACCGAGGGCGTCGTCAGGCTTCCGCCGCCGTGGAACTGGTTCCAGATCTTGGCGGGATAGGGGTATGCCCAGCGCTCCTCGCCAGTGAGTGCGTCGAGGCAATAGATGACGTCCTTCTCGGCATCCTTGTCGAAGCCCAGGGTGTAGAGGCGGCCATTGCTCACCGCGACCGAGGAGTACCCCAGGCCGACGGAAGCCTTCCAGAGCGATTCGGTTGCGCCCTCGACTTTCCAGCCGCTCTCGAGCGAGGTGCCGTCGTGCTGCGGTCCTCGATACTGGGGCCAGTCGTGCGGTGCTCCGGAGGCGAGCGACGAGGGAACCGCACTCGCTGCCAGGACGAGAACGCCGAAGGAAAGGGAGGAAGGAACGTGGAGGTGGGAAAGCATGCGCATACCCATAGGTTAGCGAACCAGGATCCCTTTCACACGATCCCCGCGCTCCGGCGGGGGGCCTGCGCCGGGGCAAGAGAAAAGAAACCTGGTTCGGTACTCTCGGCCACATGGGATTCCTTCAGCACGTTCCCGGTGCCAGGCGCGAGTTTCCCGTTCCGAAGGCCGCGCGCACGAAGGGGATCGGCGTCGTCGGCCTCCACGAAGGGCGGACGCTGCTGCTGGCCCTCGATCGCTGCGCGCACGCTCGCGCAGTCGGCGGATGCGACCGGGACGAGCAGAAGCTCGCGGCCGCGAGCGCCGAGCTCCCCGGGCTCTACGCCACGACCGAGTACGCCGAGCTGCTCGCGCACCCACAGATCGACGTGGTCGCGATCTACACGCCCGATCCCGTGCACGGCGAGCACATCGTGCGCGCCTTCGAGGCGGGGAAGGACGTGCTCTGCACCAAGCCGCTCGTCTCCACGATGGAGGACGCGCGCGCAGTGCTCGCGGCGGGACGCAAGAGTGGGCGGAGACTCCTCGTCGGGCAGAGCACGCGCTTCTTCGAGCCATTCCTGCGCCAGCGCGCGGCCTTCGAGCGCGGCGAGATCGGCGCCCTCGAGCTCGTCGACGCGCACTACGTGCACCGCATGGACTGGTTCTATCGGAAGAGCCCGTGGGCCGTCACCGACACCGACTGGGTGTACCTCGGCCTCTCGCATCCAGTCGATCTCGCCCGCTGGTACCTCGGGTCGATCGAGGAGGTGCACGCCTACGGCTCGCGTTCGGCCCTCGGTGCAGAGGTGGGCCTCGCCGGCTTCGACGTGTACGTCGTGAACATGCGAGCGCGCGACGGGAAGCTCGCGCGCGTGATGGGCCATTACGGGCTCGAGGAGCTGCCGAGCGCCCGCAACGCGATCGAGCTCGTGGTGTTCGGCTCCGCCGGCACGAGCCAGGCGCAGTACCACGACATGCGCTACCGCCACACCGTCCCGGACGGCACCGAGCAGACCGAGGATCCGCTCTACGCTTTGCGCCACTACTACTTCAACAGCGAGGTGCACGGCATGCACTTCGGCGAGTTCGCGAACTACGCCGAGGCCTTCGCTTGCGCGCTCCTGGAGCAGCGTCCGTGCTCCCCGGATCTCGAGGAAGGCATCGAGACCTTCTGCGTCATGGAAGCGATCCGACGCTCGGCGCACACAGGTCGCCCCGTCGCGCTCGCGCCGCTCCTGCAAGAGGTCGGCCTACTCGATCCCTAGGCTCTCTACCTGGTCGCCGACCCAGCGGGTGCGGGCGAGATCGATGGAGGCCTGGGTCGGCTTCCCCTCGATCACGAGGTCGAGGAGGGTGACTTGCATGTCGGATTCCACGTACACGAAGAGGCGCCCCTGCGGCCACTGCTCGGCCGGAGCGCTGCCTTGCAACACGCCGTCTTTCCAGCACTCGACCTTGGCGCCATCGTGGCGCAGCTCGAAGGCGTAATCGCGGTCGTATTCGATGTCCCGGCCGTCGCGGCCGGGCACGGTCACCGAGCTCGCGTCGGAATCGAGGTTCATCCAGCCCGACAGGTCGCCGGTGATGGCATACCCGCTCGAGTCGGCGCACACTCCGACGTAGAGGTTGACGGTCGAGTTCGGCTGACCGGCGATGTAGTTGCAGCGCGCGGTCCATCGCACGGTCAGGGGAGCCTCGAAGCCGAGCACGTGAGCGTGCAGACGCTTTCCCGCACCCTCGAGGGCCCCATCCCCGATGCTCATGCGGAGGTCTTCCTCGGGGACGGCAAGCTTCGCGGTATCGGGGTAGCGGATCTCGCGGAAGGCAGCGTCCTCGGGCCAGTCCTCCAGCTCTTCCGCGCTGGCGAACTCGTACGCGATCCGCAGCCGGCCGTCGCCAAGGCGCTCGATCTTGCTGGCGTGCAGGTGATCCACGGGCTCGAAACCTGCGGCGAGGTAGGAGAAGGCGAGCTGCGCGATCCCGCGCGACGCGGTTGCCCGGCTCCGGAGACACGCGCTCCCTTGCCCTGTTTGCCACAACGCGCGCAGCGCGTCGATCACCTCGGTCGCCTGCGGAACGGCCGTGATCTCGGCGTTGCGGCCGAGTGTTTCGAGACCGAGAGCGGCGACTCCTTCCGTGCGGATCGACGGATAGAAGCTCTCCGCGTCCTCCTTGAGCGAGAGCGCCTCCGAGGACCGGTCGCTCGCGAGCAGCCGCTTCCAGCGTGCGTCGCCTGCGACACTGGCGGGCCAGGCCGCGATCCAGCTCCCGATCCGCGCCAGGGTTTCCTTCGTCGCGAGCGCGAGCACGGCCTCGGGCGGGATCTCGGCCTTCGGCAGCGACTCGACTCCCGTTCGTCCAGGCTCGAGCTGGACGAGATCACTCTCGATCGCGATGAGCTTCGCCGAGATCTTCTGCCCTCCGCGCTCCAGCCTGAGCGGCTTCCCCGTTCGCAGGAGCTCGGCGAGCACCGCCTCGCGCAGATCCCGCAGCAGACTCAGGCGCTGCTTCTCCGTCGTGATCCGGATCGACAACCCCGGCGTGACCTCGCCTCCCGCGAGCACGTCGAGCTCGGAGAGTGCGTCCTCGAGCTCGCCGCGCGCCCCGCGATGCACGGCGCGCGCGAGCCACGCGTCCGTTTCGCTCGGCCGGAGCACGAGCTCGGCCGGCGACCACTTCGGTGGCTCGGGGGCAAGTGGTGCCGCGGCCGGAGCGCCGGCCTCCGGTTCGCTCCCGGAGAGGTAGATCGCCGCTCCTTCCGGGACGCTGACCTCGGGACGCGTCCCCTTGGCCACGGCGAGCTCGCTCTGCACGAAGGCGAAGAAATCCGGCTCGATCTCGTCGAGGCCCTGCGGTCCGAAGACCTCGGCTGCGACGCTCGCCCCGGGTTGATCCGCGAGCGCGCCGTCGAGCAGGCGTGCGATGGTCTCACGCCACTTGCCCTCCATGCCTTGATGGAGGAAATTGATGAACAGGTAGGACTCGGCGAAGTGAGGTAGCGCGCGAGCGAGAGCTCCACACCCAGGCCGGCGGGGGGTGCCTTGCGCGCGATGGCTTTCTCGACCGAGATCGAGTCGGCGAAGCCCACGAGCTCGCGGAGCGGATGGAGATAGCCCGCGCGCAAGGCGGGATCGCGCGCATAGCGATCGACGTAGGTGAGCGTGCGGATGTCGATCGGATGCTGCTCCAGCGATTCGGGCCCCGGACCCTTCGTGAAGGCGAGAAAGGAAGGAAAGCCGTTCTCGAGCCACAGGGTGCTGCCTTCGCGCTGGTGGCTGGCTCGCGAGCGCTCCAGGAGCATGCGCGCGCAGTACTCCAGGACCTCTTCGCGATACAGCCACGGGCCGGTCCCAGGATCGCGATAGGTGACCACGATGCCGTTCTGGAGATCGCAGGCGCTCCGCGTGTTGAAAAGCATTCGCGGCGTGCGGACGTCCGCGAAATTGATCCAGTCGCCGCGCGTCGCGAGCACGAGGACATAGGGCGCGGCCCGGCTCGGATCGACCGGCAGGCCGAGCGGCAGCCCGTAGTCGCGAGCGAAGATTGCCTCGAGCGTCTGGATCCAGGGCCCCAGCTCGCCGCCGATCGTGGCGGCGTAGTCCTTCGGCGGCTCGGCCGGGAGCTGCACGTCGATCACCGCGGGAAGCCAATCCTGGACCCGCGCGCGCTTCACCGTGCGCAAGAACCGATGTGCTCCGAGCTCGCGGTCGATCTTCGCCAGGAAGCCCGCGCTCGGAGCGAGCGGCGCGGCAGTGGCTTGCCTGGGAGTGCACCGCAAGAGCGGGAGCAGGGCGATGAGCAGAATGGCCGGCATGTGAGCGTCTCCAGTTAGCCATGCTACGATGCGTGGACGCAGCGGGCAGCGGTCGGCGAGCGCTCCGGGCCCGCTCCCCCCCTTGCGAATGCATTCCCGGACGACCGTTCTCTGCCTTGTCCTCCTCTCTGGCCTCGCGCCGGGACAGACGCTTCGCCAGGAAATCTCCGCCGCGGACGAGGAGTTCTTCGAGGCCGAGATCCGGCCGATCCTGTCGGCCCGCTGCCTGGAGTGCCATTCCTCCGCCAGGAAGCGTCCCAAGGGGAATCTGCGGCTGGATTCGCGCGCGGGCTGGGAGCGCGGCGGCGACCTCGGACCCGCGATCGTGGCGGGAGAGCCCGAGGCGAGCCGGCTCGTGCATGCGATCCGCTACGACGATCCGGATCTCCAGATGCCGCCCGATGGGAAGCTTCCCGACGCGGAGATCGCGCGGCTCGTCGAGTGGGTCGCGCGCGGGGCGAGCGATCCACGCACCGAGGTAGGCGAGCCGTCAGCACCGGAAGCAGCGCACGACGCGAGCGCACACTGGGCGTTCCAGCCGATGCGGGACGAGGCTCCGCCGGAGGTCGCGGACGGCGGCTGGTCGCGCAACGCCATCGACCGCTTCGTGTGGCACGAGCTCGAGCGTGCGGGCCTCCGGCCCGCGCCGCTCGCTGACGCGCGCACGCTCGTGCGCCGCGCGTACTTCGACCTGATCGGCCTCCCGCCGACGCCGGAGGAGGTCGAAGCCTTCCTCGCCGACAGCTCGCCCGACGCGTACGAAGCGCTCGTCGACCGCCTGCTCGCCTCGCCGCACTACGGCGAGCGCTGGGGCCGGCACTGGCTCGACGTCGCGCGCTACGCCGACTCGAACGGCGTCGACGAGAACCTCGCGCTCGCCAACGCGTGGCGCTACCGCGACTGGGTCGTCGCGCGCTTCAACGCCGACCTGCCGTACGACCGCTTCGTCCGCGAGCAGCTCGCCGGCGACCTGCTGCCGACGAGCCGGCCGGCCGCGAAGCGCTCGCGACCGACTGGATCGCCACCGGCTTCCTCGCGCTCGGGCCCAAGATGCTCGCCGAGCAGGACAAGGAGAAGCTCGTCATGGACGTCGTCGACGAGCAGATCGACGTCGTCGGGCAAGGCGCTTCCTCGGGCTGACGCTCGGCTGCGCGCGCTGCCACGACCACAAGTTCGATCCGGTGCCGCACGCGCGACTACTACGCGCTCGCGGGCGTCTTCAAGAGCACGAGCACGATGGCGAACCTCGACCACGTTTCGCGCTGGCGGGAGCGCGCGCTGGCGACGGAAGCGGAGCAGGCGGTGGCTGACGCCCGAGCCGCCGAGATCCGCTCGGGCGAAGAGGCGCTCGCGGCGCTCCAGAAGCAGGCCGAGGCCGGACTCGCGCCGCGGTGGCGCCGCGAGTTCTCCGCCTATCTCCTGGCGGGCGAGCAGGCCGCGCGTGCCGCGCTCTTCGTCGAGGCCGAGGACTTCAGCCGCTCGAATCTGCGCGCCGACTCCGAGCACTGGGGGAACGCTGGCTGCACGATCGTGCACAGCCCCGACGGTGGCGAGCAGTATGCCGAGTGGGATCTCACGCTTCCTGCGGGAGGTGCCTGGCAACTCGAGGCTCGTTACGCCAGCGATGAATCCCGTCCGCTCGCGGTGCGCATCGACGGCGAGCTCGTCGCGGAAGCCGTTCTGGGCCGCGACACGGCGAGCTTCTTCCCGGATGGACAGAGCTGGGAGGTCGTCGGTGCGTTCCGCTTCCCGCCCGGCCGGAGCGTCTTGCGAATCGAGCGCGAGGGCCCGGTTCCGCATCTCGACAAGATCGCGCTCGTCCCGCTTGCGGCCGACGAAGATGTCTCCGACTGGCCGGCCGCGATCGCAGGCGAGCTCGGTCTCGTTCCGCAGATCGTTCGCAACGTTGCCGACGTGCTGGTGCGCGGCGCGCGCACGAACGAGCCGATCCTCGCGCTCTGGCGCGCCTTCGCGGAGCTACCGGCCGAGCGCTTCGCCGAGGCGTCCCGCGCGCGCTTCGAAGAGCTCCGCGCCGCTCGTGAGCGTGGCGAGCTCACGATTGCATCGCCGCTCACCGCTCTCCTGGACGGGCTCGCGCCGGCGAGCCTGCAAGAATGGGCCGCGCGCTACCAGACGATCGTGTCGCTGGTCGAGGATGAGTGGGCGGCTTCCCTTGCCGCCGGCCCTGCGGGTGCGCCACCGACGGCGCTGTCCGATGCGGGGAAGGAAGCGCTGCGCAGCTTCCTGCATGGCCCGCAAAGTCCTTTTGCACTGCCTGCGGCCGTCCTGGAGACGCTTTATCCCGCCGAGCTGCGCGCCTCGGTCGTCGAGCGGCGGGCGGCGCTTGGTGCTCTGCGCGCGAGCGCGCCTCCGCCCTTCGCCCAGGTCCTGTGCGTCGAGGACGAGGCTGCGCCCGTGGACGTGCCGGTTCACGTGCGCGGAAGCCACCTGACGCTCGCCGAGGAGGCCACACCCCGCGGCGTGCTGTCCGTGTGCTCGGAGATCCTGCACGCGCCGTCGATGCCGTCGGGCGAAAGCGGGCGACTCGAGCTCGCTCGGTGGCTCGTCGATCCCGAGCATCCGCTGGTCGCGCGCGTGATGGCCAATCGCATCTGGCTCGGCCACTTCGGGGAAGGCATCGTGCGCTCGCCTTCCAACTTCGGCCTGCGCGGCGAGTCGCCCACCCACCCCGAGCTCCTGGACTGGCTGGCGCGTGAATTCATCCGCGGAGGATGGAGCATCAAGGCGTTGCATCGCACGATCCTCGCCTCGAGTACCTATCGCATGAGCACGCGCTACGACGCGGCCGGCGCAGCGCTCGACCCGGAGAATCGCCTGCTCTGGCGCATGAATCGCCGCCGGCTCGAGGCCGAGTGCGTGCGCGACGCGCTGCTCGCGGCTTCGGGCACTCTCGACCCGACGCTCGGGGGCAGCTTGCTCCCGACCCAGAACGGCGACTATGTGACGAACGACCAGTCGAAGGACCTGGCGAGCTACGGCTTGCCGCGGCGTTCGATCTACATGCCGATCATCCGGAACGCGATGTTCGACTTCTTCGCCACCTTCGACTATGCCGACCCGAGCGTGCCGATCGAGCAGCGCCCGCGCACCACGGTGGCGAGCCAGGCCCTGTACCTGATGAATGGACCGCTCGTGATGGAGGCGAGCGCGAGCCTCGCCGATCGGGTGCTCGGGCAGAGCTCGGGCGATCGCGATGGTCTCGAGCGAGCCTGGCTCGCGTGTCTCGCCCGCGCGCCGAGTCCCACCGAGGTCGAGCGCGCGCTCGGCTGGCTCGAGAGCGAGCGCGCCCGGGCAGGCTCGGCGAGCTCGGTCGCCGCACCGGATGCCGGTGCGGGCCCGCGAATCGCCGCTGATCCGACCGCCGAGCGCGCGCACTGGCAGCACCTGGTGCAGGTGCTCTTCGCGACCAACGAGTTCTTGTACGTCGATTGATCCCTGCCATGCCCGACCGCCACCAGCCGCCTCCCGTCACGCGCCGCGATTTCCTGCGCCAGAGCAGCGCAGGCTTCGGCGCCCTGGCGCTCTCGGGCCTGGCGCAGGGTCTTGGCCTGGGCGACGGACGCAATCCTCTGGCCGCCCGCCCGCCGCAGCACGTCCCGCGCGCCAAGCGCGTGATCTTCCTCTTCATGCACGGCGGGCCGAGTCAGGTCGACACTTTCGACTACAAGCCGCTGCTCGCGCGCGACGACGGCAAGCCGCTGCCCTTCGCCAAGCCGCGCGTACAGTTCGCGCAGACGGGGAACCTGCTCGCCTCCCCGTGGAAGTTCCGCCAGCACGGCCAGTGCGGAGCCTGGGTCAGCGAGCTCTTTCCGCACGTCGCCAAGCGCGTGGACGAGCTCTGCTTCGTGAAGTCGCTCCACGGCACGAACGAGGCGCACGGGGGGGCCTTGCTCGCGCTGCACACCGGCTCGGACACCTTCGTGCGACCGAGCATGGGCTCGTGGGTCACTGTACGGCCTCGGCACCGAGAACCAGAACCTGCCGGGCTTCATCACGATCTGCCCGACGCTCGGCCACGGCGGCGTGAACAACTGGTCTTCGGCCTTCCTGCCTGCCACCTTTCAGGGCACGCCGATCGGCAACGCCAGCGTGCCCGCCGAGCGGGCGGCGATCCGATACCTGAAGAACGAGACGCTCGACCGCGCGACGCAGCGTGCCGAGCTCGATCTCCTGGGCGATCTCGACCGCGAGCACCTGGCCGCTCGCGAGGCCGATGCGGCCCTCGAGGCGCGCCTTGCATCCTTCGAGCTCGCCTTCCGCATGCAGCTCGAGGCACCCGGCGTGATGGACCTCACGAGCGAATCGAAGGCGACCCTCGATCTCTACGGCATCGGAGCCGACGCCACCGACAACTTCGGCCGGCAGTGCCTGCTCGCGCGCCGCTTCGCCGAATCCGGCGTGCGCTTCATCCAGTGCACGCACAGCTACAAGTGGGACCAGCACGCGAACCTCAAGGCCGATCACGAGAAGAACGCGCGCGAGGTGGACCTGCCCATCGCCGGCCTGCTCACCGATCTGCAGCGCGCGGGCCTCCTGGAGGACACGCTCGTCCTCTGGGCCGGCGAGTTCGGCCGCACCCCGACCGCACAGGGCAAGGACGGCCGCGACCACAACCCGCACGGCTTCACGATCTGGCTGGCGGGCGGCGGGAGTGCGCGGCGGCCACTCACACGGCGCGACCGACGACTATGGGTACTACGCTGCGGTCGACAAGGTGCACGTGCACGATCTGCACGCGACGATCCTGTGCATCCTCGGCCTGGACCACGAACGCCTCACCTACCGCTACGCCGGCCGCGATTTCCGCCTGACGGATGTGTACGGGAGCGTGGTACGCGAGATCCTGGAAGAGAAGACCGCCTGAAGGCGGTACTCCGAACCAGAGGGAATCAGAGAAGACCGCCTGAAGGCGGTACTCCGAACCAGAGGGAGACCGCCTCTGGTTCGGAGTACCGGCTTTAGCCGGTCTGGTCCGTACCGTTCATTCCCCTGACGGCTTTCAGCCGCCGCCCTTCTTCTTCTTGCCGCCGAGCACCTCGTCGAGGAGCCCCTTCGCCTTCTCCCCGACCTTCTCCTGGAGCTCCTCCTCGACCTTCTTCTGCTGCTGATCGAGCTCCTGCTTCGCCTTGTTCTCGAGCTCGCCCACCTTGGCGCGCAGCTTGTTCTCGAGCTCCTTGGCGCCGGCTTCGCGCAGGGCGCTCGCGAGCTCGTCGGTGTCGAGGCGAACGCGCAGTGCATCGAGTGGCCCGGAAAGGTGGATCGGGAGCGAGAAACTCTGCACGAGCGTGGAGCCCAGATCGCCCAGGTTGAGCGTGCTCCCGTGCACGGTCACGCGCAACGGCAAGTCGATGTGACCGACGCGGCCCTCGCTCCAACCCCCGGCCAGCTCGAGATCGACGGTGCCGCCTTCGAGGATCGGCTTGCCGCTGCTCTTCAGCTGGGCGGCGATCTGGGCGCCGGGGATTCCCTTCCAGGTGAGCGCGAGCCCGGTCGGGCCGGCGCTCGCAGCGCTCGCATTCATGTCCACGGCGAAACGGATGTTGCCGCTCTTGGAGGCGATCTCGAGGCTGGGGCTCGCGGGCGCGAGCTCGGGGTCGGTCGACAGGTTCAATGCGTGCACGTCGAACACCTCGCCGGGGATCGAGGCGATGGTGAAGTCCTCGACCGATGTTTCGGAGATAAGGAGCGCGGGCGCCTCCTTGATCCGGTGCCTCGCCCGGACGGAGGCCCAGCCGTTTTCGCGCGCTTCCCGCTCGAGGCGCTCCCGCATGCTCTCCTCGGCTTCCTCGGGGGTCTCGCCCTGGTCCTTCTTCTTGGAGACCTTCTCCATCCATTCGCGCGCCTTGCGCAAGCGTTCGCGCCAGGTCTCGAACTGGGCGAGGTAGTCGTCGAGCGTCTTGCCTTCGCCAGCCTCGGGCGGGGGAGAGGGATCGGCAGGCGGGGCGATGCGCACCCCCGGCTCGTCGCGCATCGTTCCGGAGCTCGCTCCGCGCGCGAGCAAGCGCTCGACGCGCAAGCGCTTGCGCGCGAAGTCCTCGAGGCTCGCGTCGGCCTCCAGCGATGCGCTCTGGAACAGGTCGCGGTCGAGCTGGTCGGGATCGGCGAGCGCGAGGTCGGCGACCGTCACGCGGCCTTCTTCGAGCGCGAGCTCGGCCTTGCCGAGCTCGACCGTCGCGCCGTTCATGCGCTCCAGCCCCGAGCGCAGCTCGCGCGTGAGGAGCGGCGTGGAGAGCTGCTTCTGCGCGAACCACAGGCCCACGCCGACGATCACGACCACGACCATTCCCGCGATGCGGATAGGGTTGCCGACGCGCTGCTCGGAGAGCTCCTTCCAGCTCTTCTTGCCGCGGCTCCCGCCGACGAAGACGAACAGCAGGACGCGCACCCACCACTTGCCGATGAAGGCCTGGTAGCGTTCCGAGTTCTCCTCGAAACCGGCCAGCTGGCGGCGCATCCCGATGAGCAGCCGTGCGCCGAGGAGCCCGGCGCAGAGACCGAACAGGGTCCCGAGCACGAGGCCACCGGTGGCGACATAATTGTCGAAGCCGAACCAGGCGAGGACCGGCGCATTGACGAGCCACGTCCAGAAGCCCTTCGTCGGCCCGTCGATGAGGAAGCGGCCGACCTGGAACGAGAGACCCATGGTCGCGAGGGCGAGCAGCTTCCCCGGTGCCCAGACCACGAATGCGAAGGGCAGGCTCCCGTTCAGGATCACCAGGAGCCCAAGCAAGGTCGCGACGATCCCCGGTGCCGTCCCGATGCCCGGCTGAAATGCGAGGGCACCGGCGAGAAGGCCCGAGACGACGATCTGGAACGGAGTCGCGCGGCCGCGCAGGATCTTGCCGAATCGGCGCAGGAAGAACACTGGGGACCTCGTTTTCTCCGCCGATCGTGGCGGGAACGATTCATCTAACGCTCGGAACGATTCGATTCCAGCTTCCTCGGGCCTCTTCGGGGGAGGAGAATGCTTTTGCCGGCCCGATCCTCAATTGAGAGAGAGTGGAAGGCCGGCGCACGCTGGTCGTCTCCAGCGGTGAGGAGGCATACATGTTTCACCGATCCCTGTTCCTGGCCCTCGCCCTCGTTCCCCTTCCGTCGCAGTCGAACGCGCGCTGGCCCCGTCCCGACGAGCGCCTGCGCTGCGGTCCGCTCGAGCTCGCGGTGTACATCAGTCCCACCGCGCACGTCTTCCACCTGGTCGACCAGCTCTCCGCCTGGGACAACGCTTGTCACGGCCAGTATCGCGAGAGCATGACGCTCTCGACCGAGGACGAAGAGCTCTTGCGCGGCTATGCAGCCGTGCGCCAGAAGCGCCGGTGGGGCCAGGGGCTCGAGCAGACCTTCTACGCCCCGCTCTCGATCGACGATGCCGTGCGAGCCGGCAAGAAGAATGGAAACCTCACCGATGCCGAGGCGGAAGTGATCGTACCGGTGCTCGCACACTTCGCCGAACGCGCGAACAAGTTAATGGAATCCAAGCGCCCTGTCCTCGCGAGTGCCTTTGCGAAAGTGGACCGGGAACGCCTGACGCAAGCGGCCGAGAAGCTCGCGCATTTCACCGGCACGAAATCCCTCGAGGTGCCCGTGTTCCCGCTCGCCAGCCCCACGCCGGGCGGGGGCGGCATGGACGGCGGTCACCTGCGCTGGGAGATCGATTCCAATGACATCCATTTCTCGGTCCTGCTCCACGAGCTCACGCACGGTTTCGTGATGCAGAAGAACGAGCTCCTCGAGAAGCTCGTACGCGAGACCCCCGGCCTCACCGGGACCTTGATCGGAGAGGGCATCGCCTACGCCACCGCACCCGGCCTCTACGGCGACGGTGACGACGACAACCTCCGCTACAACGTGACCAAGGATCGCCAGAACGCCGAAGCCTGGGAGGATCCGAGCTACGGCCGCCAGCGCATGTTCGCGCTTGGACTGCGTCCACTGCTGAAGGAGTGCTTCGAGAAGGGCGAGACGCTGGAGGCCTTCCTTCCGCGCGCGCGCTTCGTTTTCCTCGCCCTGCACGAGATCCACGAGGATCCCGCCGAACCAAGCGCGAGCAGCACGCGCCCGCCAGGCCCTCCTCGTCTCGCGATCGCCGGGCCCGCCCGCGACGCCGTGCGGGAGCGGCTACTGGAGTCGAAGTACGACAAGTGGATCCAGCGGGTGAACCATGATGCGGCGAGCTACGGGGAGCTGCTTCCCCAGCTCGGGGCAGGTGATCTGTTCGTGCTCCTGGTGGCGGGGGACGACGCGGAGCGGATTCCAGCGCAGTATGCGGCGCTTTCGCCCGTTGCGGCCGATGAGATCGAGAAGCGCCTTCACTCTGGGAAGCAGGTTGCTGAAGCGCGGGACGAGCCGAGCGGGCTGCGGGTGGTGCTTCTCGGGGCTCCGTCGGTGGCGGAGCTGGAAGAGCTTGCGCGCAAGACGCCGCTACTAGAAGCGAAGTGATCTGGTTCGGGGTACCGCCTTCAGGCGGTGTTCTCTTGCGGAGTCAGTCCCGCCTGAAGGCGGGACGACGAACCAGACCGCCTGAAGGCGGTACTCCAAACTAAGAGGGACTCCGAACTAGTCTTCCACCGCGCCTTGGCGCGACACCGCCGCATGAAACATGAGTGCGGCCGCCTCTGGTTCGGAGTACCGCCTTTAGGCGGTCTTCTCTTGCAGGACCAGTCCCGCCTGAAGGCGGGACGACGAACCAGACCGCCTGAAGGCGGTACTCCGAACTCGGAGGTAGGGGTGTGGTTTCTCTCTAGTCGTCAGTCCGCCTCGGCCTGTTCGGCGCGCGAGCGGTACTCGGCGGCGGCAAAGTCGTAGGCCGCGCGCGCGGACGCGCGCTCCTGCTCGCGGATCTGGGCTCGCTTGGAGTTCCAGCAAGCTTCGACCGAGTCCGCGCACCACTGGGCGCTCTTCTTGCTCGCGCGGACGGGGTGGCCGTCGAGCTCGACGAAGACGGGGTTGGTGTGGCTGGAGGGGAAGATGCGCAGGGCGAGCCAGCTCGAGATCGAGGGCTCGTAGTCGAAGGTGACGTCCGTGAGCTCGCCGTCCGCCAGGATCTCGCGCTGCTCGACCGGGTAGCCGTTGACGACGAGCTCGACCTGGACCTTGCGGGTTCCGGGGATCCGGGCACGCTCCAGGTGCCAGTAGGGTTGTTCGGCGAGCGGGCGCGCGCGAAGCTCCTCGCTGGACTTCTCGGGTAGCAGGGCGGCGACGCGCGAGCTCACCTTCAGGCTCTGTCCGCGACGCGCGGCGAGGACGCTGGGTCGACCATCGCTCGCGCGCGCGCCGACGGCGAGGTCCTGCACTTTGAAATCGACGAGGTGGCTCAGACCATCGCTGACGTAGCTCGCGCCGTCGCGGACCCCCTCGACCCACGCGTCGAAGCTGAGCGGTGTGTCGCGGCCGAGCCGCACGTAGGAGCGGCCGAGGCCGACGCGATCGTCGTAGATGCAGGGAAAATCGGTCTCGCCGCTGATGCGCGTCATGTAGCCGCAGTTCAGGACGTGGTACCAGACGTTCAGCTCCCAGATCGGCGGAGTGTCGACGGCGGAGATGAAATCGACCGCTCCGTGCGTCACGTCGACGACGTACTCGTTCGCGCCGATGCCGTCGAAGGGTGGGACCTCGTAGCAGGGCAACTCGTCGCACTGGACCTCCAGTCCCCATCCGCTGTGCGCGAAGCCGACGACGGCACCTTGCGAGCGAGCCCACTGCAGGACGGGAAGGTCCCAGCTCGGCCAGTCCTCGATGCGCTCGGTGCCGGGATAGTCGTCCTCGCTCAGGCGCAGCAAGCACAGATGTCCGGCGTGCGAGCTCGGGAAGCCCGAGACCTCCACGTCGTAGCGCAGGAGATGCTGCGCGGTCGAGAGCGGATCGTTCGCGCCGCGGAAGAATCCCTTCTGGAAGTACCAGCACGGACCCCACGTCAGCACGCAGCCGACGTCGAGGTCCTCACCGACCACGTGGCGCAGCATCGTCTCGGGTCGGACGCCCTGGGTGGGAGCCTCGTAGTGCGAGCAGCCCGCCGCGTGCACGTGGTGGTCGCCCGAGAACCATCCGAGCGCGGAGAGATCGATCCAGCGCTCGAGCGCGAAGCTCTCCTCGTGACTGTCGGCCGCGGGCACGACGATCGGGCGAGTGCGCACGCGGTACTCCGGCCCGCGGGTCCAGCTCGCCTCGTAGCGGCCGGCGGGGAGGTAGAGGATCTCGCCGTCGGAGCGGTAGACCTGATCGTGGAAGAAGAAGTCCGGCTCGAGGCGGTGCGAACGCGCGGGATGGATGCGGCCGCGCTCGTCGCGCACGACGAAGCGCGCGGTGGTCGGCGAGCCGTCGGCGTCCTTCACGTGCAAGGTCACGGGTACGGCGGGGAGGCACTCGAACAGGAGCGGCAGCTCGGCGCGAAAGCCCAGGTCCTGCGTCCCCTGTCCGACATCGAAGACGAGGGTCGCCTCGCGCGGGCCCGGGTCGCGCGCTTGCAGCGAGAAGAGGCGGTACTCGACTGCCAGGCCCGAGAGCGCCGGAGTGAGCGGACGCTCGTCGAAGGGTTCGATGGCGAGCCAGCGCTCGCGCACCGCCGCGGCATCGATGGCGACCACCGGCTCGGGCTCGCTCGAGGAGGGAGCAAAGGGCGACTCGGCTTGCGGGCTCGTGCACGTGAGGCGCGCGGTGACGCCGGCCTCGTTCTCCACCTTGACGAGGAAGACGCGCCAACCATCCTGCACGAGCTCGCGCTCGGCCGGGCCGGGCAGGACTTTGACGCGGCTTTCGGGGTTCACGCGCACCAGCGCGAGGCAGAGCGGATCGAGCGCGGCCTGGATCCCGGCCACGACGGCGGCGTCCGTAGGGGCGACCAGGGCGGCCTCGAGCGGTCTCGCCCGCTCCGCCTCGAGCGGGGCACCGGCGAATTCGAGCGCTTCCATCACCCGTCGCACCTGCGCTGCGAGCGGCTGGGCCTCGACACCGGTGACGAGCGGGAAGTCCTGCCCCGTGCCCGGGACCGGGGCGGGGACGGCGAAGAGCAGCAGAACGGCGCATTCCAGGCTCACGAGCACGGCGAGGCCTCCATGTGGGGCAGAGCTTAGCGCGCGCTCCAGGCGGGTGTCGCGCTGCCACCGCTGGCGAGCCCATCAGCCGTTGCGATCACAGCCATAGGCAGATGCGATTGGACGGCGGGAGCCGGGAGGCGCTAGAACTCCGTCGCGTGCGAGGCGCGGCGTGTGATCCGCACTCGATCCCGAACGAGGACGAATGAACCCGAGCGAGGATGCGATGAAGACGAGAATCCGATGGGAAGCCGGGCTTGGAATGGGCATCGTGGGGCTGATCGGCTGCTCGATCTTGACGCTAGCACCTGCACAGCAGGCGCCGCCGCGCGGGAAGACGAGCTTCTCGCCGGTGGACGGCACGGAGGGCTTCCAGGCGGTGGTCGACCGCATGAGCAAGGCCAAGCCGGGGGTCGAGCAGAAGCACCAAGCCTTGCTCGCCGAACGTTACGACCTCGCGGATCACCCGGTGGCGGGCGTGACGATGTCGGGTGGGAAAGCCGTGCAGGGCGGCGTGCGAGTGAGGCTTCCCGGCGGCGCTACCTGGGAGAGCCTTGGGAACCTCTCAGCCGACGAGATCAAACAGAAGGGTCTGTGGCCGAAAGGCTTCCTGCCTCTGCCGCACCCCAATCACCCCGAAGGGGGCATGCTCTTTCCGAAGTTCCACATCGACGACGTGAAGGCCCAGACCGGCCGCGACCTCGCGCGCTTCGACCTCGACTTCCTCACGCCGGACCTGTTCCTGCCCGAGTTTCCCCCGCCCATCTTCCTCACCACGCGGCCCGACCTCGGTGACGTCTCGCAGCGCAAGCTCGTGACAACCGACAATTTCTTCGAGCTCTTCAACGGCCTCCTGAACCCCAAGCAGCTCGAGGGCCTGCGCCTCCTCGTCACGCCCTTTCCCCAGCAGCAGTTCAACGCCACCGACGATCGCCGCAGCCTCGAGCCGAGCCTGGGAGTGAGCTGCTTCGATTGCCACGCCAACGGCCACACCAACGCCGCCACGCACCTGGTCGGCGACATTCGTCCCCAGGAGTTCCGCCACCGCATCGAGACGCCGACTCTCCGCGGCGTCAACATCCAGCGCCTCTTCGGGTCCCAGCGCGCGCTGAAGTCCGTCGAGGACTTCACCGAGTTCGAGCAGCGCGCGGCGTACTTCGACGGCGATCCGGTCATGGCCACCAAGAAGGGCGTCAACATCCTCGAGCGCGCGAGCCAGGTGCATGCCATGGCCGAGTTCCAGGCGATCCTGGACTTCCCGCCCGCCCCCAAGCTGAATGTCTTCGGGAAGCTGGATCCTGCCAAGGCGAGTCCCTCGGAACTCTCCGGCGAGGCGCTCTTCTCCGGCAAGGCCCAGTGCTCGATCTGCCACCCCGCTCCGTACTACACCGACAACCTGATGCACGACTTGAAGACCAGTCGGTTCTTCGAGCCCGTGCTGATCGAGAGCCACATGGCGGTGAGCGACGGATCGATCAAGACGTTCCCCCTGCGCGGCATCAAGGACTCCCCGCCGTACCTCCACGACGGCCGCCTGCTCACCCTCGAGGACACGGTCGCGTTCTTCAATATCGTGCTCGGCACGAAGCTCTCGCAGCAGGAGCAGACCGACCTGGTTGCCTTCATGCGCTGCCTGTGATCCGGCGCCGTACCGCGTAGCGGAGAGGTTTGGGGAAGGGAGATCCCCGCCCGACTATCCACCGCCTTTGCACCCGCTAGTCGATCCCCTCGATCCCGGTGTCCCCCGGATCGGGGGGATGGATGGCTACTGGACCGGGTGCGGGTGGTGCCTGGGTCGCCAGACTCGAGAGGTGCGGCTACACTGCGATGGCACGCGTTCTCGGATCGAGAGCCCAGAGGTGTGGGGGGAACGGTCGAAGAGGCCTTGTGAGGCTTCTCCACTCCTGGAGGCGTACGAGATCGTACGCGCCAATTCCCCGCGCCATCGACGCCGCGACCCACGGGAGCTTGCAGACAACGGCACGGCAATTGCCTTCTGGTAGCTAGCTTCGGTCATCCGGGACCGCGGTCTTCCCTCCCTTCGCGCAGCCCCCTCAGCTCATGATGGTTCGAACTCACTCACCTCGGCCTCCCTTTGCAGCTGCAGCAGTTTTTCTGGTTGCTGCTCTGGTAAGCGTTCCGTGCGCCACTCTCGCCGGAGCCGCAGTTCTGGCTCCCAGCGCGGCCCAAGCCGGTGGACCCGGGGCGCCGACTCCCGCACCGGCCAAGGAAGGATCCGACGAGCGCAAGGCCCGCGTGCTGAAGGAGCTGGTCCCGAAGATCCGGTCCAGCACTGCCGTCATCATCGGCGAGGGCAACGTGCCGGCATTGCGGGAAGTGCTCATGAAGATCCCGCCTCAGACGCCGCCCTTCTATGAGTTCCAGATCCGTGAGCAGCTCACCACGTATCTGCTCTTTGCCGGCGAGCTCGAGAAGGCGCTCGAGGAGTCCACGCTGCTCGTGCGATACAGCGAGCAGCAGAAGCTCGATCCGGAGCTGCTCTGCCGCGCGCTCACCAAGCGCGCAGTTACCAATTTCCGGCTGGCGGAACGCGCGAACTGCGTCGCCCACCACAATGAAGAGAGCTGCATCTTCCCGCTGAGCCCGAAGGCGGTCCACAAGGACAAGGTGGGTGCTACCGCAGCCGCGAAGGACCTCGTGAGCGTCCTCACGCTCAAGCCCGATCACCTCCAGGCCAAGTGGCTGCTCAACATCGCGCACATGGCTCTGGGAACCTATCCCGACGGCGTCCCGAAGGCGCATCTGATCCCGCCGAGCTCCTTTGCCTCGGAATACGACATCGGGAGGTTCACGAACGTGGCCGCGTCAGCCGGGCTGAACACCTTCAACCTCGCGGGCGGTGCCGCAATGGACGACTTCGACGGCGACGGCCTGCTCGACGTGCTCACCTCCTCGAGCCTCCTCGATCAACCGCTTTGCCTGAAGCGCAATCGTGGCGACGGAACCTTCGAGGATATCTCGGAGCGTTCGGGGATCCTCGGTCAGGTGGGCGGGCTCAACCTGATTCACGCCGACTACGACAACGATGGCCGCCTCGATGTCCTCGTCCTGCGTGGAGCATGGTCGAGGGAGTGGGGGGAAGTCCCCAACTCGCTGCTGAAGCAGATGCCGGACGGAACCTTCCACGACGTGACCCTCGAAGCCGGGATCGAGGTCGCGGCTCCCACGCAGGCGGCTGCATTCGCCGACATCGATCTCGACGGATTCCTCGATCTCTACGTCGGTTACGAGGGGGAGACGACCTCCACGGGTCCCAGGTATCCGTGCCGGATGTACCGAAACCGCGGCGACGGCACCTTCGAGGACAAGGGTAGGGGCACGAACCTGGAGAACTGGGCCTACTGCAAGGGAGTCTCCTTCGGTGACTATGACAACGACGGAGATCCGGATCTCTACGTCTCGAACCTCGATCGAGTGAACAGACTGTATCGCAACGACGGCGGCTGGAAGTTCACCGATGTTGCGCTGGATCTGGGCGTGCAGGCTCCCGTGACGAGCTTTGCCACCTGGTTCTTCGACTACAACAACGACGGCTGGCTCGACATCTGGGTGAATCAGTACGGCCCCAACCGCCTCGATCCGGTTGCCGCCTACTACATCAATCACGGGTCGGGACTGGACGTCGGCCGTCTGTACGAGAACGACCGCAAGGGCGGCTTCGTGGACGTGACGAAGACGCGCGACCTCGATCGACCTTATTTCGCGATGGGCTGCTCCTTCGGGGACCTCGACAACGACGGGTACCAGGACGCTTACCTCGCGACCGGGGATCCGGATCTCTCCTCCTTGTGGCCCAACGTCATGTATCGCAACGACCGCGGCGAGCGCTTCCAGGACGTCACGCAGTCGGGCGGATTCGGCCTGCTCCAGAAAGGCCACAGCGTCGCCTTCGGGGACATCGACAACGACGGCGATCAGGACGTGTTCGTCGAGATGGGGGGAGCTGCCAAGGACGACGGATTCTGGAACGCGCTGTTCCTGAATCCTGGTCACGGGCACCACTGGCTGACGGTCCACCTCGAAGGCGTGCAAACCAATCGCTCGGCCTTCGGTGCCCGGATCCGGGTGCGAGTCGCGGACGCCCTCGGCCAGCGGGATGTGTACGCCTGCGTGGGATCGAGATCGAGCTTCGGCGGGAACAGCTTGCAGGAGGAGCTCGGGCTCGGCGACGCGGAGTCCATCATCGACCTCGAGATCACCTGGCCGGTGAGCAAGACCACCCAGCACTTCACCGAAGTGCCGATGGACAGCTTCCTCGAGATCCGCGAAGGGGATGCGGCCTTCCGTGTCGTCGATCGCCAACCGGTGCCAGCCCGCAACTGAGCGAGCGCGATCAGCGGGGGAGGCGGATCGTCTTGAAACGTTCGATCTGCTTCCGGATCGCGACCTCGGTCGGTAAGCGTTCGGTCGAGCTCGCGCCGTAGAAGCCGTCGACGCCGGGCGTCCGGTCGATGACGTAGCGCGCGTCGTCGGGCTCGGCGAGCGGACCGCCGTGGCAGAGGACGATCACGTCGTCGCGGACGGATTTCGCGGCCTCGACGATCGCCTTGATCTCGCGACGCACGAGTCGAGGGTCTTGACCGTGTGCGCGCCGATCGAGCCTCCGCTCGTGCAACCCATGTGGGCGACCAGGATGTCGGCGCCAGCGGCCCGTCATTGCGCGCGCTTGATCGGTGTCGAAGACGTACGGCGTGGTCAGGAGATCCATCTCGCGGGCGAGCGCGATCACGTCGATCTCGTGCTGGAAGCCCATGCCCGTCTCCTCGAGGTTGGCCCGGAACTCGCCGTCGATCAGGCCGACGGTGGGGAAGTTCTGGATGCCCGCGAAGCCGAGCTCCTGGAGCTCGCGCAGGAACATTCGCGGCATCAGGAAGGGATCGGTCGCGCACACGCCCGCGAGCACCGGAGTCTTCAGCACGACGGGAATCACCTCGTACGCCATCTCCTTCACGATCTGGTTGGCGTTGCCGTAGGGCATGAGCCCGGCCAGCGATCCGCGGCCCGCCATGCGATAGCGCCCGGAGTTGTAGATCACGATCAGGTCGATTCCGCCCGCTTCCTCACTCTTGGCGGAGATGCCCGTGCCCGCGCCGCCGCCGATGATCGCCTCGCCTCGAGCGATCTTCTGGCGGAAGAGAGCGAGGGTCTCGGCGCGTGACTGGGTAAAGCGGTCGTTCTTCATGTGGCGCTGGAGTTTGCGGCCCGAACGGTCCGCGAGAGGGCTTCCGCCGGCCCCGTGCACGGCGTCTCGATGCGGGAGGGAGGATGCTACGATGCTGCGGTGTCCCAGGGTATCCACGGCGTTCCTTGCACTCTTCCTCGAGGTCGATGAGCCGACGATCGTGGGCTTTCGCGGCGGTCCTCGTCTGCCTCGCCGGGTGCGGCTCGAAAGAGTCCGCGGTCGTCTTGCCGGAAGGCTTCGAAAGCTTCGACCCCGAGTGGAAGGCTCTGATCGAGGCGCGCGCCGAGGAGGTGCGTGCGAACCCCCGGGACGCGCACGCGCTTGCCGAGCTCGGCATCGTCTACGAACAAGCACGGCTGTGGGCTGAGGCCCGCAAGACCTTCGAGGCCGCGAGAGCACTCGAACCTACCGAGCCGGCCTGGCCGTACCACGTGGCTTTGTGCATTCACAAAGGGGCACTCCTCGAGGATGCGCTTGCGCCCCTCGAAGCCTCACGTGAAACGACGGCCTCCTTCGCGCCGGCGCAGCACCTGCTCGGAACGCTCTATCTCCAGGATGGGCGGCTCGAGGAAGCGCTGGTGGCCTTCGAGCGCACGATCGAGCTCGCTCCCCTTGCTCCAGAGGGCTGGACGGGCAAAGGGGAGACCCTGCTTGCACAGGGCCAGGCGGCAGAGGCGCGCCTCTCCCTGGAGGAGGCAGTGCGTCTGGATCGCGAGTACGCAGCGGGGCACTACCTCCTCGGACGCGCACTCGACGAGCTGGGACTGAGGGATGAGGCCGCGCGCGAGCTCGCGGCTGGCGCCGGCGGGTCGCCACGCATCCTCTCCGACGAGCTCGGCAAGCAGCCCTCGGACCCGGGTGTCGGGCTACTCCAGCGCATGGGTGAGGCGCGCGCACGCCTCGCAGCGGGCGATCCGGCGGGCGCGCTCCGGATCGTGGACGCCTTCCTCGAGGTCGCGCCGGACGAGCCGATGGCGCTCTCCCTGCGAGGCCGGCTCCTGCTGGAACTCGGCCGACCCAAGGAAGCAGAGATAGCTCTGACGCACTCGCTTGCGAAGGATCCCGACTCGGCCGAGACGCTCGGCCTGCGCGGGATCGCGCGCATGCAGACCGGCCAGCGCGAGGCCGCGCGCGGCGACCTCGAGCGAACGGCGAGCCTCGACCCCTCGTCCTTGCTCGCGCAGCTCAATCTCTCGACGTGCAATCTCGAGCTCGGCCGTTTCCCGGACGCGCTCGCAGCGGCGGATCGGGCCATCCTGCTCGCTCCCGACCAGGTCGAGCCCGGCCTCGCAAAAGCACGTGCCCTGCTCGCTTCGAACCGGCGCGACGAGGCGCAGGCGATCCTCGAAGACTTGATCCAGCGTGTGCCCGGTGACTTCAGGCTGCACGAGACTCTCGGGCGGCTCTACCTCGACGCGGGCATGCACCTGGAGGCGCGTGATCTCATGCTGCGCGTGGTGGAGAGCCAGCCCCGCAATGCCGGCGCCTGGTTCCAGCTCGCCCGCGCGCACCTCGCGCTCGGAGATTTCGCTGCCGCCCGCCAGGCCATCGACACGTGCAAAGTGCTCGGTGTGCCCGAAACCGCGGTCGCCGAGCTCTCCAAGCTCCTTGCCGAGGCACGCGCACGATGAGCCTCGGATGCGCTGCACGGAGGAACCCGCGGAAGCTCGGCGTATTGCTCGCCCTGCTGCCTGGAGCTTGCGGCGGCACGAGCGGATCAGGCGAAAACGTCGAGACGGCTGGCCCCGGCGCAGAGCCCTGGTTCCGGGAGGTGGCGCAGGAGTGGGGGCTCGACTTCGTGCACAAGGTCGGGCCGATGCGCTACGACCTGCCCGAGATCATGGGCGGCGGCGTGGCACTCCTCGACTACGACGGAGACGGCCGGCTCGACATCTACTTGGTGCAGGGAGGCGACCTGGCCGGTGGCGACACCATCGCGCCCGATCGCCTGTACAAGAACATGGGAGAGCGCCGTTTCGAGGACGTGACCGAGCGAGCGGGTCTGGGAGATCGCGAGTACGGCATGGGCGCGGCGGTGGGCGATTACGACGCTGACGGCGATCCCGACCTGTACGTGACCAACGTCGGTCAGGATCACCTCTACCGCAACGAGGGAGACGGGACGTTTCAGGATGTGACCGTACCTGCCGGGATCGTCGACGGGGGATGGGGAACCAGCGCCGCATTCCTCGACTACGACGCCGATGGGAGTCTCGATCTCTTCGTCGCGCACTACGTGCGCTGGTCGTCCGAGACGGCGAAGCCCTGCTACGTGACTTCGCGCAACCTCGAGCGCGACTACTGCCCGCCGAAAGCATCCGGCGCACCGATGCCCTCGGTGCTCTACCGCGGCCGCGGTGATGGAACCTTCGAGGACGTCAGCGAGCGTGTCGGCCTTTGGACGGCCTTCGGAAATGGCCTGGGGGTGTGCTGGGGAGATTTCGACAGCGACGGCCGACTCGACGTGTATGTCTCCAACGATGACACCCCGAAGAACCTGTGGCTCCAGGTCGAGCCTGGCCGCTTCGAGGATCACGCGCTCCAGCTGGGCTGCGCCGTGGGCGCCGGCGGAGAGACCCAGGCCGGGATGGGCGTGCAGGCCCTCGACTACGATACCGACGGCGACCTCGACATCTTCCTCGCGCACCTTCGCGGCGAGGTCAACACGGTGTACCTGCAAGAGAAGGGGCGCTTTCGCGAGAGCACGGCCCGCGTGGGGCTGGCAGCGGCGTCGCGTCTGTTCACCAGCTTCGGGCTGGGGCTGCTCGATTTCGACTGCGACGGGATCCTCGACTACTACATCACCAACGGTGCGGTCTTGAAGGAGTACCCCCTGATCGATCCCGCGAAGCCCTTTGCCCAGCCCAACCAGCTCTTTCGCGGCCTTCCCGACGGGCGCTTCGAGGAATTCCTGCCGCGTGGAGGAACCCTGCCGGAGCTGGTGGAGAACAGCCGCGGGACGGCCTTCGGCGATCTCGACGACGATGGAGACATCGACATCGTGATCGTCGACGAGGACGCTCCCGTGCACGTGCTCGAGAACGTCGTGGGAGCGCGTTCCGGTTGGATCCAGTTCCGCGTGCTCGACGGGAACGGCTCGGACGCGCTCGGCGCGACGGTGCGGATTCGCGCCGGAGATCGCGCTCAGGTGCGCGGCATCCAGCCCGCTTACAGCTATCAGGCCAGCAACGACCCGCGCGCGCACTTCGGCCTCGGTGCGGCCGAGCGCGCCGACGAGGTCGTGGTTCGCTGGACCGACGGAAGCGAGGAGAGCTTCGGGCCGCTCGCGGCGCGCGCGATCCACGTTCTCCGTCGAGGGGAAGGGCGGTGAGCGGCTGGGGGACGCGCTGGCGGGCGGGTCTCTCGCTGCATCGCAAGGGGCTCGTGCTCCTTCTCGCCGTGTCGGCGACCCCTGCGGCGGCGGAGGACGCGCTCTCGCGCGGAGAGCTCTTGCTCGGCGAGCTCGCGTGCACCAGCTGTCACCCTGCCCCCGCGGCGACGATCGAGCGCCTCGCCTCCCCGCGCGCGCCCTTGCTCGTGGGCATCGGCGCACGCGCACGCCCGCAATGGCTGCGCCGTTTCCTCTCCGATCCCGCTCGAACGGCTCCCGGAACGAGGATGCCGGACGTTCTCGGCGCGCTCGAGCCGGCCGAGCGCGAGCGCGCGATCGACGAGCTCGTGCACTTCCTCGTCTCTCTTGGCGGTCCCCTCGTGGCCACGCCCGCCCCGGTCCGTCCCGACGAGCTCGAGCTCGGACGCCAGCTCTTCCACGAGCTGGGCTGCGTCGCATGCCACGCGCCGCGCGAGGAGGCGGAGCGCCTGCGCTGGCCTTTCTGGGAACTCGAGGCTCCCTCCGGCGAGGTCCTCGACTCGGAACCACACGACGACGCTGTTCTCCGCGCAGAAGCTGGCTGGGGTTCCGCGAGCGTTCCGCTGGGAGAGCTCGCGCAGAAGACGAGCGTGGAAGCCCTCGCGAGCTTCCTTCTCGATCCGCTGGCCATCCGGCCGTCGGGACGCATGCCCTCGCTGCGGCTCGCGCCCGAGGAAGCGCGCGCGATCTCGCTGTACCTGCTCGGTGAGGACCTGCTCTGGTCCGACATGAGCGAGGCCATCGTCGCGGGTCTCGAATACGAGTACTACGAGGGCGAGTTCGCGGGTGCGCTACCCGATTTCGATGCCGAGGTATCCATGCGGCGCGGGATCATCTCCGATCTCGGCGTGCTCCCCGCACATCGGCCGGATGGCTTCGCGTTCCGCTTCCGCGGCTTCGTCGAGTGTGCGGTGCCCGGCGCGCACACGTTCTGGACACGCTCCGACGATGGCTCGCGCCTGGGGATCGACGGCCGCGAGGTCGTCGACAACGACGGCGACCACTCCCCGCAAGACGCCTCCGGCACGCTCTACCTGGACAGGGGACGGCACGCGCTCACGCTGACGATGTACGAGAACTCTGGCGAGGAAGAACTGCGCCTGTCCTGGGCCGGGCCGGGCTTCGAGCGGACCGAGATCGCGAGCTCGGCCTTCTCGCATGTCTCGCTCGTGCTCGATCCGCCAGCCGACGAGGGCTTCGTTCTCGACGAGGAGCAAGCCGCACGCGGTCGCGCGCGATTCGGCGCGCTCGGATGCTCGAGCTGCCACGCGCTCGAGGGCGTGGATGCGCAGGCGAGCCCCGCGCGCCCGCTGGAAGGGCTCGATCCGGACGCTTCGAGCGCGCTCGCGGCAGGCTGTCTCGGCGAGCGACCGGCCGCGGGATGCGCCGACTACGCTCTCTCGGACGACGATCGCGATGCCCTCACCGGAGCGCTGCGCGCACGTGCCACACTCGCCCAGGCGCTCGGCGGCGAAGCACGCGTCGGCGCCACGCTCGAGCGGCTCGGCTGCGTCGCATGCCATCGGCGCGGCGAGCGCGGGGGTCCGGACCCGGGGCGGCGGGCCTACTTCGAGACGTACGGCAACGCCGAGCTCGGCGACGAAGGTCGCATGCCACCAGAGCTCGACATGGTGGGTGGAAAGCTGCGTGCGAGCGCCCTGCGCGCAGTACTCCTCGACGGTGCGTCGTCGCGACCGTACATGGCGACACGCATGCCGAGCTTCGGCGCGGCGAACATCGCGGAGCTCCTCGACCTCTTTCCCGCGCTCGACGCGACCGATGGCGACGAGGCCGAGCCTGCCTTCTCGATCGAAGCCGTCGAAGCCGGCCGGCGCCTCGTGGGGACCAAGGGCCTGGGCTGCATCCAGTGCCACACCTTCAGCGGCCATCGTTCGCTCGGCGTCCCGGCGGTCGATCTCGCCGAGGTGCATGCCCGTCTGAAGCCACGCTGGTTCCACCGTCTGCTGGTCGAGCCAGCCTCGTTGAACCAGGACACGCGCATGCCGCTGTTCTGGCTGGAGGGAAAGAGTCCCGTGCGCGACCTCTTCGACGGCGATCCCGCCCGGCAGATCGAGGCGATCTGGTCGTACCTCGCGCTGGAGCGCTCGGCTCCCTTGCCGGAAGGGCTCGTGATCGAGGAAGGAGCGTACGAGCTCGTCCCGCTCGACCGGCCTCGCCTGGTGGGCGTGTTCATGGAGGGTCTCAGCGCGCGCACGATCGCGGTCGGTTTCCCCGAGAACGTGCACTACGCCTTCGACGTGCAGAACTCCCGCCTGGCCAGGGCCTGGCGCGGGCGCTTCTTCGACGCGCAGGGAACCTGGGTAGGGCGCGCCGGAGCGCTCGAACGCCCGCCCGCGGACGACGTCTTCGATCTGCCCGCCGGGCTGCCGTTCACCTTGCTCGCGATCGAGGAGGATCCCTGGCCCGTGCCCGTGGACGCGAGCGAAGCTGGATATCGCGTGCTCGGCCGCTCCTTCGATGCCGAGCGCGTGCCGAGCTTCCGCTACGGCCTCGGCGACATCGAGATCGTGGAGACGCCCCGCCCGCTGCTCTCACCCGGCGGAGCGAGGCTCGTGCGCGCGTTCCGCGTGCGGGCGAGCACGGCCTACGAGATCCTGTGGATGCGCGCGGCGACGGGCATGCAGATCCACGCCGAGAATGGCGGCTGGGTGGCGGACGAGCGCGCGCGCGTGTGGGTGCGCGGCAGTCCCGAGACGCGCGTGCGCCGCCAGGGGACGAGCGAGGAGCTCCTCGTACGGGTCGGGGAGTGGATCCACCTCGAGGACGAGAAGTGCTGGGAATCGCGCCTGGAAGTGGAGCTGTCGTGGTGAGCACTCCTGCAATCGTCGCGGCTTGCGTCTCGACCCTCGCCATCGCGTTCGGCTCGCCCGCGCCAGCGCAGAAGCGCCACGAAGCGGACTTCTATCGCATCGCGACGCTTCCCGCTCCGGAGGGCGTGATCCTGGAAGTGAGCGGGATCGCGATGCTCCCGGACGGCCGCTTGATGGTGTGCACGCGCCGCGGGGAAATCTGGACGATCGAGAACCCGCTCTCCGAGAAGCCCGAGGAGGTCCGCTATCGCCTGTTCACCGAAGGCCTGCAAGAGCCGCTCGGGCTCCTGGTGCAGGGCGAATGGATCTACACCGTGCAGCGCGGTGAGCTCTCGCGCATGCGCGACGTCGATGGCGACGGCGAGCTCGATCTCCTCGAGACGGTGTGCGACAGCTGGCGCGTCGGCGGCAACTACCACGAGTACAGCTACGGTCCGGCGATCGATCGCGACGGCAACTTCTGGATCACCACCAATCGCGCCTTCGGAGAGAATCCATTCGGCGACCGCCCCTGGCGCGGGTTTGCGTTGCGCATCACGCCCGACGGCCGGATGATCCCGACGTGCGCGGGCCTGCGCTCGCCTGCGGGCATCGCGACGAGCCCCTGGGGCGATGCCTTCTACACCGACAACCAGGGCGAGTGGTGCGGCGCGGGCAAGCTCGCGCACCTCGAGCCCGGCGATTTCCACGGGCATCCGTGGGGTCTGCCGTCCTGTCACCTTCCCGAGTGGGGCTTTCCGTTTCCGGGGGAACCTCGGAGCGGTGTTCCGATGCCGGAGGTGAAAGCCTATCTGCCGAGCTTCAAGCTGCCCGCGGTGTGGTTTCCCTACGACAAGATGGGCCAATCGCCAGCAGGCTTCTTGTGGGACGAGACCGGCGGACGCTTCGGACCTTTCGAAGGCCAGATCTTCGTCGCCGATCAGCACCACGCGAGCGTCATGCGCGTCTTCCTCGAGCGCGTGAACGGTCGATGGCAAGGCGCGTGCTTCCCGTTCCGCTCAGGCTTCCAGTGCGGCATCGTGCGCCTGGCATGGGGGAGCGACGGCTCGCTCTTCTGCGGCGAGACCAACCGCGGCTGGGGCAGCTTCGGCTCGCGTACCGAAGGCCTCGAGCGCCTGATCTGGACCGGCCGCACTCCCTTCGAAGTGCGCGAGCTGCGCGCGCAGCCCGACGGTTTCGAGCTCCTGTGCACCGCGGCCGTCGATCCTGCTTCGATCGAGAGGCTCGTCGACCGCGCTAGCCTGTCGAGCTACACGTATCTGCATCAGGAGAGCTACGGCAGCCCGGAGTTCGACACAAAGGAGCTCTCCATCGCCAGCGCGGAACTCTCGCCCGATGCGATGAGCGTCCGTCTGCGTGTCGAGGGCCTGCGCGAAGGCTTCGTCCACGAGTTGCACCTCGAGGGACTCCGGAGCGCCGACGGTGAGCGGCTGCTGCATCCGGAAGCGTACTACACGCTGATCGAGATTCCGGTCGACCGTCCGAGATGAAGGGCGACCGCCGCGCGCGGCGGAAGCGCGGCTCGAAGATCGTCAGTGCCAGGGCGGGTAGCGCAGCAGAGCGCAGGCCGCGTAGGCCAGGGCACTCGTCACTCCGGAGTGCACGAGCACCATGAGCAGTGGGCGTGGCCGCCAGATCGTGCTGCTCTCCTCACGGGTGAAGGCGCCGTCGGCGAAGCTCTGGTAGTAGCTCCAGCGCGCGCGGCTCGCCTCGAGGTCCCACTGCTGGAAGAAGGTCCACAGGAAGTGCAAGCCCATGAAGCCGTACAGGATGTAGCAGGCGGTGCAGCTCGCCGGAGCCGGTTCGAGCACCTCGGTCGCGTAGGCGGCATAGAGGAGCAGCGCGAGCAGGCCCCACACCGAGAGGTTGACCTTCCACTGGAAGTTGCGCGCGTCCCGCCAGTGCGCACGCTCCGCGCTGGCGAGCGCGAACCAATCGATGGGTTCCTTCTCCTGAGCCATGGCGGGAATGATCGCGGGGCGAGCACGTGAGAAGCAAGGCCCACGCCCTCGATCGAACGAGTCCCTGGACGGGAAGCGGTCAGTTTTCCCAGGCGATGGCCAGGGCCGAGAGCTCGGGAGTGACGCCCGACTCCGTATTGGAGAGGAAAGTCACGCGTACCTGGTAATAGGGAGCACCGTCGATCTTCGAGATGTCCTCGTCCCATTTCCCGCCGTCGAACAGCTGCATCAATGGATTGGGGTGCCAGCGATCGACCGAGGGATCGTCGTAGAACTCGCCGTACAGGTCGAGGCTGCCGGCGTCCTCGCGCGCCGCCGCCGGCTCGATGACGATTCCGCCGCGGAATGCGAACTGGATCGAGGTGCCGGTCGGTTGATCGCCCGGGTGAGGTTCGACGATGGGCGGCCGGTACCTGGGATCGGCCGCGCCCGTGGCATCGAACCAGATCGAGACCGAGCGTGACACGCGCGTCACGAGGTCGATGGCACCCACGTAGATCGAGTTGTCGACGCCCGGAGTCGCCATTCCCGGCGGATTGGAGTTGGGATTGAAGCCGCCGTTCGCTTCCAGCTCGGTGTCGGGGTCGATCGTGACGAGCTGCCCGGTCTGGTTCAGGCCGCCGGTCGAGAAGGCGCGAAAATTGGGCTGAGGAGAGGAGAGGCCGCCGAGCAGGATGCCGTGCGGGTTCAAGCCGACTGCCTGTACGTCGGGATAGCAGCGCACCTCGATCAGCAGGGGCAGACCGATGGTGGTCACATAATCCTTCGGCATGAGCAGGCCCACGCCGATGCCGAGCACCTCCCAGAGCTGGTGCAAATCGACTCCGCCCCCCAGGGGCGCAGCTCGGTCGGGAATCGCCGTGTCCCGCCAGGTGTACGTGCGTTGCTCGCTCGCAGGCAGGCCCTGGTTCAGCGGCCAGGGCACCACGAGCGTTCCCGTCGCGGTGGTGTATGCATCGAAGGGGGAAACGGTGTAGCCCAGGAACTTGGGGTGGACGATCTTTTGCGGATCGAGCTCCGGGTCCAGCACGTTGCTCGCGAAGAGCCGCCCCAGGCCGGAGGCCGGGAATGCGGGCAGATTGGTGCCGGCGTCGATGAATTCGTCGGGCAGCTTGCGAGAGTGGCACAGGCTCATCTCGAACTCGTCGTAGTGATCGGCGACGACCAGTCCGTTGGCGGGGGTCCACGAGAGTCCCTCGACGTCCACGTTGAAATGAGTCGCATCGGTGAGCGAGAAGCCGAAGTCCGCATAGCGCCACACGGTCTGCAGCTTCGACCCCAGGCTGGAGAGCGGCGTCTGCACCCCCGGCGGGAACAGGGGAAGGAGGCTCAAGATCGGCGTCTCGCGGTCGGCCACACCCTGGTAGTGCTGCACGGGGCGGGGGCGTATGAGCTCGCGATCGTAGTCGTAGAGGTGCTGGCCCGACCATTCAGGCTTCGAGCCTTCGTCGCCACCGAAGGGCGGTTCCTCGTCGGCCGAGGAAAAGCGACTGACGCGGCCGCCGTTCGACTCGCTCGGCTGGACGGGATCGAGGGAGAGCTCGGCCTGGGGCAGCGGCTCGGCGAGAGCATTGCCCGCGAGGTCGGTCGGCCCAAAGGTTCCGGAGCTCAGCGTGAGGTAGTAGCTCTCCGCCTCGCCGCTCACGTGCGCGAGGGGCAGATCCGGTACGAGCTGGAACTCGGAGAGATCCAGGCTCTGCTGGACCGACCCCACCACGTACTGATTGGTGAGCACGGGCTCGGGAACGCGCGTGAGCGTGAGCGAGTCGAAAGCCGTGAGCGATGCGGGGTCCATCGGCTCGCTGAAGCGCACGGTGAAGACCGAATCGGTCGACAGGCCCACCCGCGGCTCCTGGGGAAAACCCTCGGGTAGCGGCAGGACGCCGAGGAAGCAGGCCTCCATGCCGGAGTCCTCGACGGCGTCGAAAGCCGAATGGAATTGCGCTGCGCCGACCGCCGAGACCATCCAGTCCGCGGGATCGCCGAGCAAGAGGCGCACAGACACGTCGGTGTAGACCCCCGGCCCGGCGCTCGTGGGAATGCGCCGCACCTCAGCGTAGAAGCCCGATTGCTCGAGTACGTCACCCGGCTCGGGAGTCTGGGCGCAGGTGAGCGAGAGGAACTCGATCTCGGGGAGCAGGAGATCGGCACTGCCTTCTCCGCCGGGATCGATCACCGGTGGCTCCAGTAGCAGGACGGGCTGACGACCGACGACGACAGGCGCCTCCTCGTCGCGCAAGAACCCGTTGAACGGATCGCCCGTGATCCCGTTCCCGCCGCCCGACCGCATCGCGCGCAAGAGGTCGATGGTGGGCGAAGAGAAATCGATCGTCCCGTTTTGCGTGCGCGCGAGCGCCTTGCCGTGCAGGTTGCGCAGGATGTTGTCGACGCCGATGGAGAGCTTCTCCTGGGTCGGCAGGCGCAGCGCGAGATTGGCTTGATTGGGGACGACCGAGGGGGGGAATCCGATACCGTTCAGATCGAGCGGTGGATCGGTCTCGAAAGACTCGAGCTGCGACACCGTCGGATCGATCAGGATGCGGGTCGTGTAGAAGGTGCCCTGACCCCCGTCGGATGCGAGTCCGCCATGGTTGTAGTCCATCAGGATGCGCCCCTCGAAGGGCACTTCCGGTGGATTGCCAACCTGGAGCTGCACGCTCGTGGAGTCGATGAGCTCCGGATCCAGGAGGTCGGTGAAGCGCAGGGCGATCGTCGCGTTGCGCGGGACCATCGTGTAGAGCCCGACTCCGACGAAGCCCTGGTCGGAGATCGGAGTCAGGTTCTTGTCGAGGCGGGCGAAGATCTCCTCGTAGCGTCCATCGGGATCGCCCAGCGTGTGCAGGATCACCACTGCCTGACGTCCGGTGACAGGATTGGTCTCGAGCAGGGTCTCCTGGCCATCGGAGACGATGTCGATGCCGACGAGGTAGTCTTCGTGTTGCAAGCGTCGCTCGCCGCTCTCCTCGATGTCGTACACGTCGGAGAGCCGGCCCCAGAACGCTCCGCTGAGGCGCAGCTCGCTTGCCTGTCCGCCCTGATTGGGGTCGACGACGAAACGCCGGCTGCGGGTGTCGCTGGAGTCGGGATGCTCGAGCAGCGAACCGGGCGGATCCGTCGTACCGCCCGCCGGCCTGCCGCCGCCGCACGCGCACAGCCCCGCTAGCAGCAGACCGATACGACCGCCCGCGATGGTGGACGATCGAAAATGGCAGAGCATGAGACCTCTAGAACCATACCCGCTTCCGGTTCGGAGTACCGCCTTCGGGCGGTCTTCTCTTGCGGAGTCGGTCCCGCCTGAAGGCGGGACGCCGAACCGGACCGCCTGAAGGCGGTACTCCGAACTCGGAGGTGGGGGTGTGATTCCTCTCTAGAACGTCACTCGTCATAGCGTCCCAGTGGCCGCACCCAGATGTTGCGGTAACGCACCGGATTGCCGTGGTCTTGCAGCTCGATCGGGCCGGTGGCGGGATGCGGTTCGTACTGCGCGACCTCGCGGTGTCGCGTGGCGCCGAGGAACGCACGGTCGTGGTGGACGCAGATGCCGTTGTGCAGGACGGTCACGCTTGCAGGCGCGAGCAGGCGCTCGCCATCGAAGAGCGGGGCCCGGAACAGGATGTCGTAGCTCTGCCAGGTCGCCCGGCGCGCTCGATGCGTTGACGAGGGGCGGGGTCTGCCCGTAGAGCGCGGCAGCTTGGCCGTCGGGGTAGGTGATGTTGTCGAAGGAGTCGAGCACCTGGATCTCGTAGCGCCCCATCAGGAAGACGCCGCTGTTCCCGCGGCCTTGCGACGACCCCTCGACCTTGGCGGGCGAGGCCCACTCCAGATGGAGTTGCATGTCGCCGAAGCTCGCGCGCGTCTGGATCGATCCGGTGCCGTTCACCTCCAGCGCACCACCCGTGATCGTCCAGCCCGCGGGTCCGTCGCCCGCGCGCCATGCATCGAGGTTCTTGCCGTCGAACAGAACGGTCGCATCCGCAGGCGGTGGGGTGGTGACCGGAGCCTGGCTCGCGACCGGTCGGGGTTGGGGGCGCGTCCCGTCGTGCACGCGCCAGCGCGAATCGGGCAAGAGCGGTGTGTCGTCGTATCCCACGGGTGCTTTCTCGTCCTGGCGGAAAGGGGCGAGGCACAGGGCAAGCGCAGAGAGCGTCAGCACCGTGCCGAGGGCGAAGGGATGGAGCGAAGGAAATCGGGCCAGATGCATGGGGGGAACCTCCACCGCCAAGATAGCGAGCGGCGAGGCGATGCACGGAGCCCGCGAGCGGCCTACACTCCGATGAAGATCGAACCGGCCCACATGTCCCTCGAGGAATCGAACGCTCTGCGGCTGGTCTACGACGGCGATTGCCCGCTCTGCCAGGGCATCGTGAACGGACTCGCGCGCCTGGGTCTGGTCGGTCCCGAGCGGACCAAGCCGTTCCAGGACTACCAGGGCGAGACATCCGAGCGACTGTGGGATGCCGGCATACGCAACGAGATCGCGGTACTCGAGGAGACCACCGGTACGATCCGCTCGGGGGTCGATGGCTTGATCTGGATCCTGCGCTCGAGCTGGGCCCGGCCGATCGTGGCTCTCGCGGCGCTGCCTCCATTCCTCTGGCTCGCGCGCAGCGGGTACGCACTCGTGGCTTACAACCGCCACCTGCTCGCGCCCAAGGATCCCGCGCGCATTCGCTGCGCCTGCAACGCCGACTTCCGGCCGGGATACCGGTTGGCACTCCTCGTGCCGGCGCTCGTGTTCGCCCTCGCCGTGGCGATCGCCTTCGCGTCGAGCGTCGCGCCGGCAGAGCCGGTCGTGCAGAGCGAGGGCAAGCGCTTCCCGTTCGTGCTCCTCGCCCTCGCCGGCGCGTGGGTCGCAGCCGCCCTCGTGGGTCTGCGTGGTCCGCGCGAGCGCGCCTTCGACTGGCTCGGCCACCTCGTGCTCGCGGCCGACCTGGGGGCCGTGGCACTCCTGCCGGCAGTGATCCTGGCACGCTACCTGGACGGTCCCGTGCTGCGCGCGGTCCAGATCGGAGCGGTCGGCGTGGCGGTCCTGGCCGTGAGCGGCTCGCTCTCCCGGCGCGTTCGAGCCATGGGGCTCGGCCGGGGCTGGTTCCTCGCGGCGCTCTTCCCCCTGGCCGCCGGCGGGCTCCTCGTGCTTCTCCCCTTGACATCCTAGGGGAAGGGCCCGAAGATCTTCCCCTAGGACGGCCAGGGGAAGGATCATGGACCACGCGCGCATCGAGCTCTTGCCCGGGACTCTCGACATGCTCGTGCTGCGCACCCTGGTGCTCGGCCCGCAGCACGGGTACGCGATCGTGCGACGCCTGCAGCAAGCGAGCTCCGGCGTCCTGCAAGTCGAGGAAGGCTCGCTCTATCCGGCCTTGCACCGCATGGAGCGCCGCCGCTGGGTGCGCTCGGAGTGGGGCCAATCCGAGGCCGGCCGGCGCGCCAAGTATTACCGGCTCACGCCCTCGGGACGGCGCGAGCTCCTGGAGCGCACGCAGAGCTGGGAGCAGATGTCGGCCGCCATCGGCATGGTGCTGCGCGCACAGGAGTGAGCCACGTGTCCATCCTGGCCATGCTCTCGCAGCGCATCTGGAGACCGGACCCGCGCTCTTCCGCGGAGATCGACTCCGAGGTCGTGGAGGAGCTCTCGTTCCACGTCGAGATGCGAGCGCGCGATCTGCAAGCCGAGGGTCTTTCGCCGCAAGCAGCGCGCACAGCGGCGGAGGAGCGCTTCGGAGACTTCGATTCGATCCGCCGGCAGTGCCGAGCCATTCACCTGGAGGAACGCGTCGTGTTGCAAAGAGTCCAGACCGTCCTGATCGTGTGCTTGATCCTGACCGTGGGGGCGATGGGCTGGGGAATGGTTCAATCGAAGCGGCGTTCGCGCGAGGAGCTCGAGCAGATGCGCGAGCAGCTTGCGCAGATGGCGCAGGAACAGCGCGGCAAACGTGGCGCGATCGATTCCTTGATCGCAGACCCGGCTCTTCTGTACTGGCTGGAGGATGATGTGCAACGGCTCAGCCGCGACAATCCGAACCGAGAGTCGGCGGCCCCGGACGGCGGGCCAGCCAAGGAGCAGTGTTCGGATGCCGAACTCGATTCGAAGGACTGGCTCGAGCTCTTCGCCGCGCGACCAGGAGACTGGCGCTACGGTTGGACCCTCGCCGAGCGCATCGCCAAACTGCCGCCCGAGGAAGGCGCGCGCATCATGACCGAGATCTGGCCGGAGCTGACGGCGGAAGTGAAACACCAGGCGCTCAAGCCCTTCGTCTTCGACGGCGGTCATCCCAAGGCGCTCGCCATCCTCCATCTCGCCGCGACCGACACGGACATGGAGGCGCAGGGCCGTGCCTTCAATTACCTGCGCGCCTACGCCTTTCGCGACTTCAGTGCGGACTACGAGGGCTACCTCGCCTGGGCCGGCCGCTGGAAGGACGTGCCGCTCGCCGAGGGGTTGCGCGAGAACGCAGTCGAGTTCGTGCAGCGCATCGCAAGCCTGCAAGGCGAACAGCTCGAGCAGGCGCTCACACCCCTCCAGGGGCTCGACTTCGAGAACGGCGTCGCAGCCGGAGTCGACCTGCCCGGCATCCTGCGGGAAGCGGGCGGATTGCAGATCCTCGAGCGCATGCTCGCGGACCCATCGGCGGAGCAGCAGCCGCTGGCCATGAAATGGGTCGGCAAGCTCGAAGCGGACGAGGCATGGCTCGGCGAGCACGTCGTGCCCGTCATCGAAGAGCCGGGGCGCGTCCCGGAGCCGACGCTCAGGGCCGCACTGGAGTCGCTGGGCCGGCCGGCGTGTGCATTCGCGCGCGAGCCGGTGCTCGGTCTCATGCGCGCGCGCCTCGACGGTGCGCCGATCACGCCTCCAGATGGTGAGTCGGCCGAAGACCCCGGCGCCGACGGCACGCTCTGGAGCGGCGCTCGTGCGCTCGCGGAGATGGGCGATCCCGCGGCGATCCCGGAGATGATCGCGATGATCGCAAGGAAGCCGTGCTACGACACAGTGTATGGAATCGGCTACTTCGGGCTCTCGAAGCTGACCGGCGTCGAGTACGACGAGAGTCACGACGGGGCCTGGTGGCTGGACTGGTGGGACCAGAACAGGCTGCGGTTGCCGGAGACCGTGCGGAACCTTTCCATCCCGCTCGACGAGCGTTGAGGAAACGCGATGGTCGGCCTCATCGGGACCTTCGCGCTCCTTGCGGGATCGCTGGCTGGCGCCAGCCCCGGAGAGCGCGAGCTCTTCGCCGACAACGGCTTCGAGGACGGCATGTCGGCCTGGAAGAGTCTGGACATGAGCGGCACTCTCGAGCTCGAGCTCGATTCGAAGACGAAGAAGAGTGGGAAGCAGTCGCTCCGCATCACCCGGGGACCGGCCGACAAGGTCGACTTCGTCAAGCAGTTCGCCGTGCTGAGTCCAGCCGAGGGCGAAGTGCGCTTCTCGATGCAGTACCGCGTCGAGCGCGAGGGCGAGATCAAGATCCAAGTCTTCTTCTTCGACGACTCTGGCGCGGAGGTCGGTCCATTCGCGGACGTGGTCCAGTCGCGCGACACGAAGAAGAAGTGGCTGCGCGCGGAGAAGGAGCTCGAGGTGCCGGCGGGGGCGACGAGTTTCGGCTTGAACGTCTGGGCGCTCGCCCCGGGGACCGTCTGGATCGACGATGTCTCGGCCGTGCACGTGGGGCCAGAGGGCGCGAAACCGGAAGCGGGGCCGCTTGCGCTCGCCAACGGTGGCTTCGAAGTCGACCTGGCGGGGTGGGAAGCGCAGCCCTTCGGCTCCGGAACCGCGCGCGCCGTGCGCGACGGCAAGCGCGCTTCCGCCGGCAAGGCCGCGCTGCGCCTGGAGCGCCAGAGCGTGCGGCTCCACCCGCGGGACGAATGGCGCGCGGTGAGCGCAGGGAAGCTCTCGCGCGAGAAGTCGGTTTCGCTGCGCTATGCCTGCCTGGTCGGTGAGAGCGCGCGCGCCAGCCTCTCGCTCCAGGCGCTCTCCGAGACGGGCGCGCTGCTCGCGACCGCTCGGGCCGAGCTCCTTCGCGCCACGCAGGAATTCGAGTCCGGTTCCCTCGCGCTCGATCTGCCCCCGGGCACTCGAAAGCTCGCGGTCACCCTCGCGATCGGTGGCCGAGGATCGGTGTGGTTCGACGAGCTCGAGCTGGAGGCGCACTGATGCTCGCCTTCGCGCTCGTTGCGTTGGCGGTTGGCCTTCAATCCGGGAAGGAGCCCTCCCGGGAAGAGACTCGCGCACTGCGCGAGCTCCTGGCACCAGTGCTCTTCGAGCACGACGAGGACGCGCGCTCGAAAGCAATCGATGCCTGGCTCGAGCGCGCCGGGACGATCGACCCCCTCACGGTCAGCGAGATCGTACGGCAGGGCCCCCTTCGTGACGCTACTGGAGCAGCTGGCCGCGAGGGCGAGGATCTCACACGCATCGGCAGCACCGCCCTTGGATACACCTTCGAATCCCACGGCCTGACGCTGCGCTACGCGGTGGACCTGCCGCGAGGGAAAGCCAGCGAATCCCCGCGGCCCCTGCTCCTCGACCCCGGTCACGGATCCGCCGCCGGCGACACGGACGCCGTTCGCGCCGAGATGATGGCGAGCTGGCGCGCGCGCATGCAGGAAGCCGACCTCGACGACTGGATCCTGGCGCGCACCGAGATCCTCGAGCAGGTCGGCACCGACGGCGTGCGCGGCGCGCTCCCCGAGGACGAGGTCGCGGCCATCTTCGACGATTTCTTCCGCGACCTCGCCGGCCGCTTCGCGATCGATCCGGATCGCTGCTACGTGACCGGGCTCTCGCAGACCGGCTTCTGGGCCTGGTACCTGGGTGCAATGCGCGCCGATCGCTGGGCGGGGATCCTTCCGACCTCGGCGGTCACCTGGCAGGTGGATCCGTTCCTGTCGAACCTGCAAGTGCTCGCCGTGTGCGTGATGCACGGAACGGCGGACGAGGTCTGCGCGATCGCACCTGTGCGCGCGACGGTCGAGCGACTCGCTCGCCTCGGCGGACCATCGACCTACCTCGAAATCCCCGGGGGCGCGCACCTCGACCCCTTCCTCCAATCGGCCAGGGGTCTGCGCTGGATGGCCGAGCATCGGCGCGAAGCCTTTCCCCGCCGGATCTCCAAGAGCGTCGCGACCCTGGCGCAGCCCTGGTGCGCATGGCTCAGGATCGAGGCGATCGAGACGAGCGATCGCGGCGTCGCCCGGGCGAATCGTGCGCCGACTGCGGGGATCGACGGCGAGATCGACGGCCAGACGATCCGGCTTGCCTCGGAGGGCGTGGAGAGGATCACTCTGGCTCTCGCGCCCGAGCTCGTCGATCTCGCCCGGCCGCTCACGGTGGTCTGGAACGGAACGACCGTCTTCGAGGGGACGGCCAAGCTCGACCCTCGAGTCCTACTGGAGATCGCCGGCTCGAAGTGCGACTGGAGCGCGGTCTGCCCCGCGGCGATCACGCTGGATCGTCCCCAGCGCTGAGGCCGTCGCACCGATCGGGGTTCTACCCGGCCCGGCGCGCCATTCCCTGGAAGATTCGAGCCCGGCTCGAAACGTCCGCTGTGCTTGCCGGTTGCACTCCCTCGTCCCGCAGTGGGACGAGGATTCCCAAGTCATGCAACGACGCTTTGTACGCCGCGTCGCGCCAGCGGGCATCGCCCTGCCTGCGACGCGCTCCGGTGCCGGAACGAATGGCCGGCTGCTCATCGAGATCCCGCTCGCGCTCGTGCTCGCCGTGCCGCTCTCGTTCCTCGCGCTGCGCCACCTGGCGGGGGACAACTGCATGGAGCGCATTTCCGATCACGAGGTAGCGGTCGTCACGAGCTTGCTCGGCGCGCCGCGCATCGTGACCACGCCCGGTTACACGACCTTCCTGCCGCGGGTCGAGGACCTCCTGCGTCTCGATCGCAAGCCGATCGAGTACGTCATGTCCGAGGGTCCCGACGTTCGCGCGGGCACCGTTCCCAAGCTGATCGTGCGCGGCAGTGACGGCACGAGCTTCTGGTTCGAGTCGGTGCGCATCCAGTACGCGCTCGATCCGGCCCGCGCCCCGCTCGTGCTCGAGGATGCCGGCCCGGGGGACGCGTTCGAGCACGGCTTCGTCGATGCGTATGCGCGCGCCATCCTGCGTGACGAGTTCGGGCGCTTCACGCCGGAGGAGATCGTGGAGCCTGCCAACCGGCACCAGGCGACCGAGGAATCCAGGCGCCGCTTGAACGAGGAAGCGCTCGCCCGGCACGGACTGATCGTGCTGGACATCGCGGTGTCCAAGCCCAGCTTCGCAGAGAAGTACGAGGCGACCATCGAGCGGCGCAAGGTCGCCGAGCAGGACCTCGAGCGCATGCAGCGCAAGCTCGAGGGTGCCGAGGACGATCGCGTGGGACGGCTGGAGCAGGTCGGGCGCGAGAGCCGGCGCTCGCTCGCCGCAGAGCTCGACACCCTGGTCGAGAAGCTCGTCAAGGCGTCGACCGCGACGGCGCGCAAGCGCAGCGAAGCCGACCAGTACTACGCCAAGCGTCTCTCCGACGCCACGACCGACGTGGAGGGCAAGATCGCGCTCGCCGCGGCGCGGCTCGAGCTCTACACCAAGGAGGCCGAGGGAACGCGTGCCAAGGCGCAGGCCTTCGAAGCTCAGGGTGAGCTCGCCGTGCGCGCGGCGCTCGTCGATCGCCTGGACAAGATCCAGTTCATCCTGGTGCCGCCGACCTATCGGCCCGAGCGGGTCTCCGGCGCATCGCAAGCAACCTTCGTAGCTGGTCAGTGAGGCATCCATGGGTCGCATCTCCAACTTCTTGCGCGCCGCCGACCGGGTCCTCCGCCCCGTGGCTCGTTCCGTCCGGGACCGTGCGCGCATTCTCGCGCCCCGCGCGCGCGATCTCGCGCTGCGCATGCTCGCTCGCGCGCGCGTGCTCGCTCCGCGCATTGCGGCGGCGGCTGGGCTCGCACTCTTGCCCGCGTGGAGCTGGCTCCGCCAGGGAGGACCGCTGCGGCTCGCGCGGCGGATCTTGCGCGCGCCGATGGTGCGGGTGCCGCTCTTCGCCGCCGCAGCAAGCGCGCTCTTCGTCGGCTTGCTCCTCGCGGGCCTCACGCGCATTCCCCCCGGGAAGATCGGCGTGCGGCAGATCGACTGGGGTCCCGGCAGCGGGATCGTTCAGAGCGACTACGCGAGCGGGTTCTCTTTCACCCTCTCGGCACGCTCCTCCTGGCACCTCGTCGACGGGACCACGCGGTTCCTGCGCTTCGCCTGGAAGAACGAGAGCGGCGGGTATTCGCCGCTCGAGGTGCGAACCATGGAGGGGAACACGGCCCAGGTCTCGGTCACCATTCCGTTTCGCGTGCGCCGCGGCGAGGCCCATCACATCGTGGCGGATGGAATCAAGGACACCTACGGGAGCCAGGCGAAATCGGTCATCGAATCGGTGCTCCTCCAGGAGCTCGCGGCCTATCGTTCCGAGGAGCTGTACTCGACGAATGTCCGCACGACGCTCTCCCTGCGAGCGCTGGAGCGCATGAACACCGAGCTCGCGAGCTTGCACCTCGAAGCGCTCGACGCGCGCATCACGGGGGTGTGGTTCCCGGCGACCTACGAGAAGAAGCTGCAGGAGCAGCAGCTCGACAGCCAGGACACGCGCACCAAGATGGCCCTGAAGCTGCTCACCGACTCCGCCTGGCAGGCCAAGCTCCTGGAAGAGGGCATCGTGCGCGAGGAGAATGCATTGAAAGCCGAAGCCGCGGCGAAGCTCGAGGCCGATCGGCTGACGAACGACACCGAGCTCGCGCGCATCGAGCGGGAGGCCGAGGAGTACGCCGAGCGCCGCCGGGCAGAGGCGGATGCCGAATTCGTGCGCCGCACGGCCGACGGAGCCCTCGCGCTCGCGCGGGCCGAGGCCGAGCGGGAAAGGCTCGCGAACGAGTCGCTGGACTCCAAGGGCGGACGGCTGATGCTCGCGCGAACGGCAGCTTCGAACTTGCGGTTCCAGAGCGTGACACTCGACTCCAGCGATCCGCGCGTGCCTTCCATCCTCGATCTCGACGAGCTCGTGGCGCTCCTGGTGGGAAAATGAACGTCTTCACCCTCCTCACCGTCGTCGTCTTGCTCGGCCTCTGTGTCCTCGGAGGTTCCTTCCTGTGCCTCTTCTCGGTCTTCGCCTCCACGTCCGCGGAGGGACCGCTGCACAGGGAGCGCAGGGAAGCCAGCCGGCTCTGATCGCGCCCGCGATCAGGGGTGCACGCGCACGGGAAAGCCGACGCGCTCGATCCGACGCGCGAACGCATCCAGCCACGCTCGAGGAAGCTTCGAGAGCCGCGGTGCTTCGGGCTGGTACGAGGTGCGCTCCAGACCGTACAGCAGCACGTCGACCAGCGGCACCGCCTTGGCTTTGGCGCGCGCAAGCAGCGCCAGGTAGGCCTCGAGCTCGGCTTCTCCCGGAGGCTCGCCATCGATCGCGAGGGCGATGGTCTGCACCCGCGTCGGACAGGCGCGGGCGCAGAGCTCCAGGTTCGTCTCCACGCGCTCGTCGGAGATGCTCGCGTCGTTGAGCGCGAGCCGCCCCGCGCGCGTCGCGCTGTCGAGCTTGAACCATACTTCGCCACCCAGCTCGCGCAGGCGCTCGAGGGCGGCCTGAACCTCGGGCTTGTGAACCAGCGAGCCGTTCGTGATCACGACGATCTTGACCTTCCCGGAAAGGCCGAAGCCCTCGAGCACGGAACCGACGACCTCGACCACCTCCGCGAAGCACGGGGAACTCGTCGGCTCGCCGTTCCCCGAGAAGGCGATGTCGTTCAGACGCCGCGATCCCTCGGGAACGTTGTCCTCGAGCCAGGACCCGCGCACGACCTGCTGCAGGAGATCGGAGAGCTCGGTCTCGATTTGCGCCGGATCGACATCGGGCGCAGGACCGCGCACCAGCCCTTCGACCTGGCAGTAGATGCAGCGCCAGTTGCACGCGTTGTTTGTGAGCAGATTGATCCCGATCGAGAGACCGCGCGACCGGCGCGCGACGACCGGATAGACGTAGCGGTAGCCGAAGCCTTCGCGGTCGTGTCGTTCAGTCGAGAGTCGCATGCCTCTGGTTCGAAGTCCGGTTCGGAATCCGGTTCGGAGTACCGCCTTCAGGCGGTCCGGCTCTGGTTCGGAGTACCGCCTTCAGGCGGTCTGGTGTCTTGACTGAGACGGAAGAGAGATTCAGAGGGAACATGAACAAGAACCAAGACCAGAATCAGGACCAGACCGGAGAAGACCGCCTGAAGGCGGTACTCCGAACCAGACCGAACCAGAGAACCTACCATCTCCGCATGGAGTACATCCTCGGCACGAGTGACGCAGAGCTCGACCGCCTGGCGCTACAGCACGAAATCTGGCGGTCCGTGACCACCCCCTTCCTCGATCGGCTGGACATCACTCCCGGCGCGCGCATCCTCGACGCCGGCTGCGGCCCAGGTTTCGTCGCGCTCGAGCTCGCCGAGCGCGTCGGGCCCACGGGGCGCGTGGTCGCCCTCGACTCCTCGCCGCGCTGGGAACGCCACCTGAGGGATGTCGCAGCCCAGCGCGGGCTCGCCCATCTCGAGGTCCGCTGCGGGGCGCTCGAATCGGTCGAGCTCGAGGAGGACGCCTACGACGTGGTGTTCTCCCGCTGGGTGCTTTCCTTCGTGCGCGATCCGCGGGCAGTCGTGAGCCGGCTCGCGCGCGCGCTGCGGTCCGGCGGGCGGCTCGCGATCGAGGATTACAACCACGAGGGCATCTCGCTCTTCCCGCCGAGTCGCGGCTTCGTCGCCGCGGTGCGCGCCGCGCGCGAGTGGTACGCTCGATCGGGCGGCGACACCTGGGTCGCCGGGCGCCTTCCCGCCGACATGCGCGCAGCGGGACTGCAACCGCTCGACGTCCGCGCCCACGTCCTCACCGGCCCCCCCGGCTCGCCGGCCTTCCGCTGGGCCGACGCGTTCTTCCCCGTGTACGCGCCGCAGTGGGCCGAAGCAGGTCTCCTCAGCGCGGCGGACCTGCGGCTCTTCCAGGCCGAGTGGGAAGAGCGCAAGCATGATCCCGATGCGCTCTTCTTCTCTCCGATCGTGGTGGATCTCAGCGCCAGGAAGTGATCACTCCTTGGCGCGTTCCTTGATCCGATCGCGATTCAGGAGATAGGTCGGGGAGAGCTTGTAGTCCTCGCGCAGGCGCTTGTAGAGCGGTCGCGCTTCGTCCGGTTTCCCCTCGGTCCACAGCGCGTCGGCACGCCGCAGCAGTTCCTCCGGATCGTCCTTGCCCTGATCTCCGAGCAAGTCGCCGAGATCGCCTCCGAGCTTTTCCTTCAGCCCGTCCCCGAGCTTCTCCTCGAGTTCCTTCCTGGCTTCGTCGACGCGCTGGGAGAGCTCGTCCTTCAGGGCTCCCTTGGCAAGCTCGTCGAGCGCGCCCTTCCACTCGAGCGTGGGACGGTCGAGCGTCCCCGAGAGCGGCAGCGTCAACACCTGCCCCGCGAGCTCCTTCGGTAGGTTCTGCCGCTTCAAGAAGCCCTCGCTCAGTGGGACCGACCAGGCGAGATCGAGGCTGCGGTCGAAGCCGATCGAGCCGCCGAAGGTCGTCTTCGCGCCGCCGAGCGTCCAGGTCCAGGGCTTCGCGTAGGCGAGCCGGCCAGCGGCGATGTGAAACGCGAGCGGCTGGAGTGAAAGCTGGTTCTGGCCAGGCTTGCCCACGAGCTCGAGGAGCTGGTCGAGGATCGTGGATCCCTGCACGCCCGCTTTCGCGAGCGCGAAGCTCCCGCCGCCGGAGAGCGCCTTCCAGTCGACTCCCTGCGCGCCGATCTGCAGCTCGGCGAGCGGCAGCGGGCCCGGCCAGGCGAGCTCGAGATCGAGAGCGATCGTGCCCTCCAGTGCGCCGGTATTGGCGGCCGAGAGCCCCGCGAAGATCGGGTGCAGCCAGGCGAGCAAGGGAGCGAGCTCGCCGCGCGCCTGCGCTCCCTCGACCTTCATCGACAAGGTCGACGGGCCGCTCGCGCCGGGCACGAGGCCGAGGTCGCCGATCATGCGCACGCTCCCGCCGCTCAAGTCGAAGCGGCCGTCGATCGCGGCGCGCCCGCCCTTCTCCGTGACACCCAGATCGCCCTGCGTGCGCAGGCCGGCGGTCTCGAAGGTCGCCAGGCGCAGATCCGCACGCACGTCGAGCGCGCTGAGCATCGTGAGCATGTCGCCGCGCACGAGCGGGCCGTCGACGGTGAACGAGAGCGGCTGAGGCTCGGTGCCGGAGAGCTTTCCGGGAATCCAGCGCGCGAGGAGCGCGCCGATGCGATCGGGCACATAGGTGAAGCGCCCTTCCACGGCGACCGCGCGAGCGGGCTCGGCAGAAGGAGCAGCGTCCTCGGCGAGCGCACCAAGGTTCTCGAGCTTCCCCTGCACGTCTCCCGAGAGCGCGGTGCTCTCCAGGTGCACGCGCACGAGCTCGGCATCCAGAGCCGCCGCATCCAGGCCGAGGTCGAGCTCCAGACCCACCTCTTCCTCGTGCAGCAGGAACGGCTCTTCGCCCACTTCCTTGGGCGCGAAGGCGAGATCGAGGCCGCGCACGGAGAGATCGCCGTCGATCGCGATGGGATGGCCGACTCGGGTGCGGTCGACCCTGCAGGAGATCGTTCCTCCGGCGAGACCGGCCAGCCGCTCGATGGCTTCCGGCAAGAAGCCGAGCTTCGCCACGGCGTCGAGGGGCAGATCCTTCCACACGATCTTGGCATCGCCGGCGAGCGCTTCCGGATCGAAGCGTCGCTCGTGCGCGAATGCGATCGAGGCATCGAGCCCGAGTGAGCCCGTTTCGTTCTCGGGTGTCCGAACCGGAGCGGTCAGCTCGATCTGGGCCGGAGCGTCGATCGACGCCATCTCGAGCGTGGCCTCGATCGGGCCGATGGTGTACGTGCCCGCTCTGGCGTCCTGGACGTGGACCTCGCTCGCGCGCAGCACGAAGTCGAGGGCGAGCTCGGGCAGCTCGGGCGGCTCGGCCGTGCCGCCGGGCTCCTTGGTCTCGCCGGCCCCGCGCTCGCGCTCGTGCTCGCGCAAGATGTCCTCGATGTTCCAGCGTCCGCTCTCGTCGCGCGTGAGCTGCACCACCATTCCGATCGCCTCACCCCTCGCGCTGAGCGAGCCGCGGAGGGCGGCGAGCAGGGAGATGCGGGCGTTGACCGTCTCGGCGTGCAGGAATTCCGCCCCGCTGAGATCGCGCAGCACGAGCCCGCTCGCGAGCACCTTTCCGCTCCAGCCGAACGAGAGCTCCTCGAGCGTGGCGTCCACGGCGAGCGAACGCTCGAGCTCGTGCTCGATGCGCGCGCGCACGAGCGGCGCGGCCGCATAGGGCGCGATGCCGAGGAGGAGGGCGAGCAGGACAAGCCCTCCGAGCGCGACCTTCGTCCACCGCCTGCGCGGCCGGGTCGGAGGGGGCGCTTCCGGATCGGGGCTATCCACGGACTTGCTCGGTGGGCGCCGCGGCGAGCTCGGTGACGTGCGCCTCGACCGAGCGCGCGAGCGCTTCGAGATCGTAGCCCCCTTCCAGAACACTCACCAGCCGCCCGCCGGCACATCGCGCAGCGAGCTCGAGCACGCGCAGGCTCATCGCCGTGAAGCTCGCTTCGGTGAGCTCGGTCGAGGACAGCGGATCGCGGCGGTGCGCGTCGAAGCCTGCCGATACCAGTACGAACTGGGGCTGGAAGCGTTCGAGCTCGGGTAGCACCTTGCGATCGATCGCCTCGAGCCACTCGCGTTCGCCCGAGCGCGACGGCATCGGGCAATTGAGCGTGGCGCCCTCGCCCGCACCGATCCCGCGCTCGGTCGCGCTCCCTGTTCCGGGATAGTGGGGGTACTCGTGCAGGCTCGCGTAGAACACGCTCGGATCGCGCTCGAACAGGTGCTGCGTCCCGTTGCCGTGGTGCACGTCCCAGTCCAGGATCGCGATGCGCTCCAGGCCCCAGGTCGCCTGCAGATGCCGCGCGGCGATCGCGACGTTGTTCAGGAGGCAGAAGCCCATGGCGAGGTTTTCCTCGGCGTGGTGTCCTGGCGGTCGCACGGCGACGAAGGCGTTCTTCCAGCCACCCTCCTGCACGCGGTCGACGGCCGCGAGCGTTCCCCCGGCGGCGAGCAAGGCGGCGCGCCAGGAATCGCGCGAGACGTTGGCGTCGGGGGAATCGACCCAGTCCGCCCCCCGGGCGATGCGCGCCTCGACGCGCTCCAGGTACGGCGCGGCATGGATGCGCAGCAGGTCGTCCCGCGCCGCCGGCGTCGCCTCGACGATGTCGAGCTCACTCCAGAGCCCCGCCGCCCGCAAGCGATCCTCGATCGCGACCAGACGCTCGGCGCGCTCGGGATGACCTGGCCCCGGATCGTGCGCGCGACACTCGCTCGAGCGCACGAAGCCCGTGCGTAGTTCAGCTGGCGCGCCGCTCACTGCCCCGACTCGAGATGGAAGACCTTTCCGTACTTCGGGTGTGCCGCGAGGGCGAGGAAGTCAGGCTCCTTCGCCAGGTCGTGCAAGGTCTTCAGCGAGAGGGGAGCTCCCTCCAGGCAGTCGGCCGCCTCCTTGAGGTCGCCGAGCACCGCATGGCAGCGCGCGAGCCCGATGAACGCGTACGGATCGACACGATCCTCCTCGCTCTGCAGCTTGAGGGCGGTCTTGTACTCGCGGATGGCGTCCTTGTGGTCATGGATGCGAACCAGCACCTCGGCGAGCTGCACGTAGGCTTGCGACCACTTGGGGCTCTTCTTCACCACGTCTTCGAAGGGCTTGAGCAGCGTCTTGCGCGCGTTGCGGTCGCCGAGCACCGAGAGCAGGACCAGCGCCGCTTCGCGCACGTCGCGCGTTCCACCCTCTGCGATCGGCCCGATGGCCTTGGCCAGATCCCCATCGAGCTCGATCGGGAAGCGCGCCAGCGCTTCGAGCAAGCGGGACTTGGTCTTCTCGGCGAGGGCCACGTGGCGCGAGAGCTGCACCATGGCGATCACGTGCTCGGGCCCGAGCGCGCCGGGGACCGCCGTGTAGTAGGCGAGCAGCTCGTCCACGTGCGTGGGCGCGGAGGGACTGCGCGTGAAGTCCAGCACGGCGCCCGCGAGGCGCTGGTTGGCCGCACGTGCGAGCGCCTCGAGCGCGGTGCTCACGACTTCCGGTTGCGGGTCGCGCAAGGCGCTTTCGATCAGCCGGTCGGCGTCGGCTCCACCGAGCTCCGCGAGCACGGCCAGCACCTCGCTCCGACCGGGGCCCTGATCGGCGGCATAGATCTCCGACAGGAGCGGGACGACGCGCGCCGGATCGCCGTGCCGGGCGAGCACGTGCAGAGCGTTCTTGCGCGCCTCGCTGCTCCCGTTCTTCACGTGGGCGATCAGCTCGTCTGTGACCGAGGTCGGCCGTGTCTCGGCGATGACCTCGGCAACCTGGCGCGCGCGGAAGATGGCGAAGCTGCTCGGCACTGGACCGGGCTCGAGCGCCGGCACGAGAAGGGGAATCGCCTCGGGACCGAGCGCGGCGAGCGCATTGCGGGCCGCATCGACCTTGCGCGAGCTTGCGTCCGCGGCGAGCGCCTCGAGCTCGCTGAGCATGTTCGCCACGCGCACCTTCAGCACGGAGCGGGAGGCGTCGCGCTCGCTTCGCAGGCGTGCGAGCCACGCCTGCAGGCTGTCACCGGCCGTGTCGGTTCTGGCCGGCTCCTGGACCCCGGCAGCTTGGGCGGGGTGCATCGCCATCGCACCGCCCAGAAAGGCCGCCAGTAGCGCTACCCGAGGAAGCTTTCGTCCGTTCATCCGTTCGCGGCCCCGCCAGGCCGTCGCTCCTGCCGGCTCCCACGATACGAGCCAGCCGGTCGGAACGCACTACCGCCGCCAGGGGTAGAGCGTGATGCCGCCGAGGGTGCGCACGAGCGAACCCGCTCGACGCAGCGCGGCCGGCCCATGAAGGGCGCGGGCGCGGCCGGTGGTACGGGGAGGGCCCCCGTAGAGCGCACGCAGGCGCGCCCGGTGGCGGAACAGCCAGCTGTGCACGCGGCTCCTTTCGACCGACAGGAGGATCCACATGGAGTCCGGGTCGAGATCCGGAGCCTGGCAGGCCGTCCACGGCCGGATTGGAGTGGTCGGGGTGCGGCGGCGATACTGTGGGGCTCGTCCGACGCCTGCATGCACCGAGAACACGATCGCTCCGCCAGAGGCTCGAGCCACCCGCATCCGCCGCCTCGGGAAGCGGGGGACCGGCACGACGTCCTCGTGGTCGGCGCCGGACACGCGGGGATCGAGGCTGCGCTCGCCGCCGCACGCGTGGGAGCGCGAGTCCTGCTCGTGTCCTTCCAGCTCGATCGCATCGGCGAAATGAGCTGCAATCCCGCCATCGGCGGCCTGGGCAAGGGCCAGATCGTGCGAGAGATCGATGCTCTCGGTGGCGCCATGGGCACGCTCGCCGACGCGACCGGCATCCAGTTCAGGATGCTCGGCACGAGCAAGGGCTCGGCGGTCCACGGGCCGCGCTGCCAGTCCGATCGAGCGCGCTACCGCGAGGCCGCGACGGAGCTCGTGAAGGACACACCGGCGATCGAGCTCCTCGAAGGCGCAGCCGTCGGGTTGCTCGTGCAAGAAGAGCATGGCCAGGCCAGCGTGCACGGCGTGCGCCTGGCCGATGGGCGAGAGCTGCGAGCGCGCGCCACGGTGCTCACGACGGGCACCTTCCTGCGCGCCGTCATGCACACCGGCGAGGAGCAAACGCGCGGCGGCCGCATCGGCGAGGCTTCGGCCGAAGGGCTCTCCGACGACGCGTCGCGGCTCGGTCTCTTGCTCGGTCGTCTGAAGACCGGCACGCCGCCGCGACTGGATGCGCGCACGATCGACTGGGAACGACTGCAACCGCAGGCTGGCGATCCAGAGCCCCGGCCGTTCTCCTTCGCGACGGACCCATCGCGCTTTCCGCTCCTGCCGCAGATCCTCTGCCACGTCACGCACACCAATCCGCGCACGCACGCGATCATTCGCGCGAACATCCACCGGGCGCCGATGTACGCCGGGCGGATCCAGGGCGTCGGACCGCGCTACTGTCCCTCCGTCGAGGACAAGGTGATGCGCTTCGCCGAGCGCCAGCGCCATCCCATCTACCTCGAGCCGGAAGGGCTCGACACCGACGTCGTCTACGTCAATGGCGTCTCGACCTCGCTACCCGCACCGATCCAGGAGGAGTTCCTGCACACGATCGAGGGCCTGGAGCGCGCGCGTTTCCTGCGTCACGGATACGCCGTGGAGTACGACTTCGTGCAGCCGAGCCAGCTCGCGGACACGCTCGCCGTACGCGCGGTGCCGGGCCTCTTCCTCGCCGGGCAGATCAACGGCACCTCGGGCTACGAGGAAGCCGCGGGCCAGGGGCTGGTGGCCGGAGCGAACGCCGCCGCGTGGGTGCTCGATCGCGCACCACTCGTGCTCGGACGTGAAGAGGCATACCTCGGCGTGATGGTCGACGACCTCATCGTGTCGAACCCGAGCGAGCCCTACCGCATGTTCACCAGCCGCGCCGAGCATCGTTTGATGCTCCGGCAGGACAACGCGGACCGCCGCCTGGTGCGCCGCGGATATGACGTGGGCTTGTGCGACGAGAAGGCCCTGGCACGGATCGAGGCGAAGGAGCGCGCCGTCGAGGCTGGCCGCGAGGTGCTGAACAGCTTGCACGGCCCCGGCGGCAAGAGCCTCGCCGACATCCTGCGGCGGCCCGAAGTTCGGCTCGCCGAACTGGAGAGGGAGCATTCTGCGCTCCTCGCGCTCGAATTGACTCCCGAGGTCCGCGAGACCCTCGAGATCGACGTCAAGTACTCCGGTTACGTGACACGCAGCGAGGAGGAAGTCCAGCGCATGCGCCGGAGGGAGTCGATCGAGATCCCGGGCGACCTCGATTACTCCTGCCTCGAAGGACTGGCCAAGGAAGCGCGCGAAAAACTCGCCCAGCTCCGCCCGCGAACTCTCGGCGCCGCGACGCGGATCGCCGGCGTCCGGCCACCTGACGTGGCGCTGCTCTCGATCCACATCGAGAAGGAGCGACGAAACGGCAAGTCGAGAACGAACCGCGCCGAGTCCTGATCGACTCTAGAGAGAAACCACACACACCGACGAGCACGGAGTCCCTCCGAGTTTGGAGTACCGCCTTCAGGCGGTCTGGTTCGTCGTCCCGCCTTCAGGCGGGACTGGCCCTGCAAGAGAAGACCGCCTGAAGGCGGTACTCCGAACCGGACCGAACCGGACCGGACCACTCAAGTCCCCTGCCGCAGCAGCACCGTCTTGATCGTGTTGAACAGGATCGAGAGGTCGAACAGGAGCGAGTGGTTCTTGATGTAGAAGAGGTCGTACTGGAGCTTGTACAGAGCGTCCTCGACCGTGTTCCCGTAGGGATGGTTGACCTGGGCCCAGCCCGTCAGGCCGGGCTTCACGGTGTGGCGCTGGTTGTAGTAGGGGATTTTCGTCGCGAGGTCTGCGACGAAGTGGGCGCGCTCGGGGCGTGGGCCGACGAGGGACATCGATCCCGAGAGCACGTTGAACAGCTGGGGCAGCTCGTCGAGGCGTGTCTTGCGCATGAGGCGGCCGGACTGGGTGATGCGCGGATCGTGCGCGCTGCTCCATACCGGACCGGTGTCCCGTTCGGCGTCGGCACGCATCGAGCGGAACTTCATCAGGGTGAAGGTACGGCCGTCCTGGCCGATGCGCTCCTGCTTGAACAGCGCGGGTCCCGGAGAATCGAGGCGCACCATCAGCGCCGTCAGCAGCATGATCGGCCAGAAGATGGCCAGGATCAGCAGAGCGAAGACGACGTCGAAGGTGCGCTTGACGAGCTCGGTCCAGGGGTGGCGCCGGAAGCCCTCGTTGAAGATCAGGTAGGAGGGGCGCATGGCCTCGACGGCGAGCTTTCCCGTGATCAGCTCGTAGATCTCCTCGCGCTCGCGCACGTCCACTCCGGCGAGGCGGCTACGCAGGAGGTCCTGGGTCGGCAAGCACAGGCGCCGGTCCTGGATCGCCACGACCACGACGTCCACGTTGAGCTGCTGCACGATGTCGAGCAGGGTCTGGCTGTCGCCATCCTCGACACCGAGGCCCGCGCCGAGGACCTTGTCTTCCGCGCTGGGGAGCAGGAAACCGGGGAGGACCAGGTTCTGCGTCTGGGGATCACCGGGTCGTCTCGCGGCCAGGGATTCTCCTGAACGCTCCGCCGCCGCACGCGCGGCCATCGGCTCGGGTTCGGCCACCAGTCCCACCACTTCGTAGCCGGCCTCGGGGTGGTCGAGGATCTCACGCGCCAGCGAGTGCGCCGGATGCCGCGAGCCCAGGATCAACACGCGCAGATTGAGATCGAGCTTGCGCACGGCCCAGTGGTAGGCGTTGCGCCAGAAGTACACGATGGCGAACCCCAGGCACATGCTCGCGACGAGCGTCTGCACTCGCTGAGAGATCCCCAGGCCCGGGAACGCGAGCACTTTCGTGAAGCCCGCCAGGTTCCCCAGGTAGATCGCGCCGACGCTCAGCGCGAGAGCGGTGCCGACCGATTCCACGAAGCGCGCCGCGCGCGTCGTCGGCGAGGCGGAGACCCGGAAGTCGTAGAGCTGATTGAAGCCGATCGAGACGAGCCCGAGGCCGGCGAAGATGACGCTCGATTGGACGCACTTCCACAGCGCGTCCTGCACCGAGTACCCCTGGTGAGCCAGCATGAGCCGGAGCTCACGCGTGGGATTCCACAGGTGCAGGCTCATGCCGAGCGCGATGACCACGCCGAGCAGGATCGCCTCGCTCAGCACCAGGAGGGCGGTGCGGACGGGAATGAAGTGCTGGAGGACGCGCAGCATCGCGTGGGGGGGAGCCTATCTCATCGGTCCGGGGCGACGGGAGCACCGGTCCCCTCATCGGCTCTGCACTCTCGCCACCGTAGCGCCGTGGGCCTGTGCTGCGAGATCCCCTCGGCGTGGATCACGCGGTGCGGAGGCCCGATGAAGACCTCGACCAGGTCGAGGCGCGCCGCCTGCGCCCAGGGCGCGTACCGGCACAGCCAGGTGAGCGCGCGGCCTTGGCGCAGGAGCTGGCGTCGCGAAAGGCGCAGCCCCGGCCGCCACCTCAGGTCCTGGATCGGGGTCGCCCCCCGGGGTCTGGGGGCGGGGAAGGAGCGGGCGCTCTTGACCTCCGCCACCACCAGGAGTGCGTCGCGGCGCATCACGAGGTCGAGCTCGCCGAAGGGCGTCGCGAGCCGTCGCGCGAACACCCGGAGTCCCTGTCGCGCGAGATGGCGCGCGGCGAGCGCCTCGCCGATCACACCGAGCTCCCGAGGATCCGGCGCGAACCAGCGCAGGAAGAAATCAGGGAAGCGGGCGGCGAGACAGGCGCGCGCTCGACGCAGCCGCGCGGAATGCGCCGCGCGCTCAGCTCTTCTCCTTGCCTGCGGCGGCTTCGGTTCCCGCGGCCGCCTTGTCATCGGCGGCCTTCTCCTCTTCCAGGCCCTGGATCGATGCCAGGCTGACCCGCACGCGCACGCCGTCGGCGATCGAGAGCGTCACGATGTTCCCCTGCACCTGGCCGACGGTGCCGTAGATCCCGCTCGTGGTCATGACGCGATCGCCCTTTTTCAGCGCGCCGAGCATCGCCTCGCGCTTCTTCCGGTTCTTGCGCTCGGGGCCGATCATCACGAACCAGAAGACGGCCAGGACGGCGACCATCGGCAGCCACATGCTGCTGAACCCACTCGGAGCGGGAGCGGCAGGGCCCGGGGGCGCCGCCGGGTCCTGCAGCGTGATCGCCAGGTAGCCGGGGGGGAGCGACGGCAGGTCTGCGTGAATCGAAACGTACATGGTGGTCCTCAGGGCGCTCCTCCGAGCCCGGCTTCCGGGGTGCGAGAACGGACCGGATCCGCTCCGTCGACCGCGCCGGCGCCTCGCGAAGGGCGAGGAAACTACTAGAATCCGGGGTCTGGCGAAAGGGGAGGGCCGCCCATGAGGAGCACTCCATCCGCCCCTCCCGCAGCGGCCCCGCCAGCCCCAGCCGCGCCCGGCTCCCTCTCCCCATCCGTTCCATGCACGATCGTTCCGCTCCGCTCGACAGTCGCTCCGCCGCGGGCCTTGGCCAGACCGCCGCGGGGGAGCGCCTACTGGTCGCCATGAGCGGCGGGGTCGACAGCTCCGTCGCGGCGCTGCTCCTCGCGCGGCGCGGGCATCCGCTGGTGGGGTTGTTCATGCGCAACGGGGTCAAGGTGTCCGAGGCGGAGTCGGCACGGAAGTCGTGCTGCTCGATCTCGGACGCCCGCGACGCTCGCATGGTTGCAGCCGCGCTCGGGATTCCGTTCCAGGCCGTCGATCTCGCCGAGGAGTTCGGCGCGATCATCCGGTACTTCGTGGCCGAATACGCGCGCGGTCGCACGCCCAATCCCTGCGCGGTGTGCAATCGGGACCTGAAGATGGGGCGGCTGGTCGAGCTCGCCGACGAGCTCGAGTGTGCGGGCGTCGCCACTGGACACTACGCTCGCATCGATCTCGAGGACGGACGGGTCGTGGTGCGCCGCGGTGTCGACGCGGACAAGGACCAGTCCTACCAGCTCCTCGCCGTGCCCGAGGCTCAGCTCGCTCGCACCGTGCTTCCGCTGGGCGGGCTGCGCAAGAGCGAGGTGCGCGCGATCGCTGCCGAAGCCGGCTTGCGCACGAGCGCCAAGAAGGACAGCCAGGAGATCTGCTTCGTGCCGTCCAACGACTACCGCAAGCTCCTCGCCGAACGGGGCGTCACCCTGCACGGCGGCTCGCTGGTCGACACGGGCGGACGGGTCCTCGGGCGCCACGAGGGGACCGAGCATTTCACCATCGGCCAGCGCCGTGGCCACGGAGTCGCCACGGGCGAGCCCCTGTACGTCGTCGAACTCCTTCCGGAGGAAGGCGTGGTCGTCCTCGGCTCGCAGGAGGAATGCCGGGCGGTCTCGATGCAGGTCGACGGCCTGAACTGGATCGGCGTGGAACCGCCGGCGCAGGACGACTTGCGCTGCCTGGTCCAGTACCGCTCTCGCTCGACCGCCGCGCCGGCGACCGTCCGGGCAAACGCCGGCGGCGTGGAGGTCGTGTTCGAGGATCCGCAGCTCGCGGTGGCGCCGGGTCAGGGCGCGGCCTTCTATGTCGGAGATCGCCTGATCGGCGGCGGATGGATTCGCAGCACCAGGCGCCTGGACGGGAGCACGCCACGCGAGCCGCAGAGCCTTGCCCAGCGCTGACGGCGCTCTGGGGATGACCGCGCGCTCGGGGTCCATGACCGCTCGCGCACGTGCGATCCACGCGCGAACGGCGCCCTACCTCGCGGTCCTGGCCACGCTGCTGCTCGCGCTCGCGGCCTGGCTCTCCCTGCCGCGGTCAGAGCAAGGGGGCGTCCCCACGCGACCGCCGCTGCGCGCGTTGCTCGTGGATCTGTCGGCGAGCGTCACGCGTTGCCGGCCCGATCACTCGGCGTGGCTGCGCGAAGCGCTGCTCAGCACCGGACGCGAGGCACGCGCAGCCGGGGAGGAGCTGCTCGTCGTCGCGTACGCGGCCGACGTCGAGACGGTGTACGGACCCGCACCGGCGGCCGGTTTCGAAGACCTGCTGCTCGGTCGAGGCGGACCGATCTGGCATCCCCGAGCGGGAGCCGGCGGCGATCTGGCGAGTGATCTTTGCGCTGCGCTGCGGCTCGCGCGCGCGGAGCTGTGCAGCCCTGGTCGCGCGGCAGCCAGACTGGAGCTCTACGGCGACGGCGGAGCGAGCGACGGTGAGCCGCGCGAGGAGCTCGAGGCCCTGGCGCGAGCGGGTGTTTCCGTGCGCACGATCGAGCTGCCTCCTCGCACGCGCACGGACATCGCGATCGCGGGGCTCGTTGCACCCCGCGAGCTCGAGAGCGGCGCGCCGCTCGCGCTCACGGTCGAGCTCGAGCTCGAGCCGGGCAGCGCGGCCTGGCGCACGGGAGGGATCGAGCTCGACCTCGAGCTCGAAGGCGCCGGACGAAGCACCAGTACGACGCGCACCCTTGCGCTTCCTTCGGGAGTCGAAGCGGGCGCAGACGGTCGCGTCCACTGGAGCGCGCGGGTGGAGCTCGGCGTGATCGATCCAGGCCTCTGGAACATCCGGCTCGAGGCTCGCTGGATCGACGCCGAAGGACGGAAGGGGGATCCAGTTCCCGAGAACGACGCGAGCGCGACGCGCGTACGGGTGGATGGCTCGCTCGTGGGCTTGCTCGTGTGTAGCCCGGAAGTGGAGTCGGCGAGTGCTGCTTGGCTGGTCCACGATGGGCGGATCCCAGGCTTCGAGGCGGTGCCGGCGGCCCCGGAAGATCTCCCCGGACGACTGGCCGACGTCGACCTCCTGATCACCATCGACCTCGGGCCGGCTGACTTGCCGGGGTCCGCGATCGCTTCTTTCGTTCGCCGCGGAGGAGGCTGGCTCGCGCTCGACGGCTGGCGCGCGCTCGATGGAGGCGGCGTCGTCCGCGATCTCGTCCCGGGAGCGGCAGCCGACCTCTTGCCGCTGCTCGCCGATCCCGGCGCGGCGAGCGAGCGCGACGTGCTCCTCGTCGTCGACGGCTCGGGAAGCATGGAAGGCGAGCCTTTCGATCGCGTGCGAGAGGCTGTGCACGAGCTCGTTCTCACGGCCGCTCCCCGCGATCGCCTGGAGCTGCGCTTCTTCACCGCAGCGCTCGGGCCGAGCGCCCTCGATTCGCCGCGCGGAAGCTCGACAGAGGAGCGCGCCGCGGCCGCGAACGCTCTCTTCGCCGCGCGCGTTCCCGGGGGCGCGACCGACGTCTTGCAGGCGCTGGAGGAGCTCGCGCTGCTGCGGCGCGCGGAGAGCACTCCGGCGCTCGTGATCCTCATCACGGATGGCCACACGAGTCACGCCACGGCCGAACGCGCGCAGGCCGCGCGCCGATCGCTCGCAAGCTCCGGCGCGGATCTGCGCGTGATCGCGATCGGCGCAGACGCGGACGAGGCGTTCCTCGAAACCTTGCTGCTGCAAGGCGAGAGGCTCGCGCGCAGCCGCGATCTCGTCGATCTGCGAGAGCTGCTCGCGCGCGAGATGAACGCTGATCGCGTGCGTTCGGGCCCGGGTCTCGCGGCACTCCTCGCCGCTCCGATCGCCACGAGCTCCCCGCTCGCGCGGGATCTCGGCCAGGCCTGGCGCTCCGCCTTCGACCCGCCGCGGGCGATCGAGCGCTACGAGCGGGCGCGCGCGGCACCGCAGGCCGAAGTCCTGTGGATCACGGGCGAAGGCGAGCCGCTGCTCGCTCTGCAGCGCGTGGGCCAAGGCCTGGTCGCGGCGTGCACGGGCTCGCCCGAATCCGACTGGACGCCCTTTCTCGCGCGCGAACCCGAGGTCCTCGCCCCGCTCCTCTCGGCCCTCGGCCGGGGCAACCGAGAGCGCGCCTCGCCGCCGCTCGAGATCGCTTTCGAGCGGGACGAGCTCATCTTGAGCGCGGTGCCACTCGACTGGCCCGCCGTCGTGCAGGCGACCATTCGATCCGCGGCCCTGGCTGGCGTGATCCGCGAACCCTCCGCGGAGCTGGGCGAGCTCACGCTCACCGTGCCGACGCGCGGCGTCGGTCGGGATCCCCTCGACCTACGCACCGGACGCCTGCCTCCGTCGATGGAGGATGCGCTCCCCGCCGGGACGTACGTCGAGATCGAGCTGCGCGGAGCCGGCGTCCACGAGGTGCTCGGGATGCTCGCGCCGCTCCCACCCGAGCTCCGCCGTCCCGCTTCGAGGAGGCTCTTCGCGGGCCTCCCTGCTCCCGACTCCGAGACAGCGGCCCCCGGGCGCTCGCCGCACCCGGTCGCCGCCCCGCTGCTGGGTCTGGGGCTCGTGCTCCTGTTCCTCGCGGGGGTGAGCCTCGGAGGCGGAGATCAAGGCACGAAGCGATCCAGCCGAAACTAGGCCGGCCGGGCGACGCTGCCCGGCGCCAATCGGAGGAGCTTCTGATGCAAAAACTCTCGACTGCCGGCTCTCGCACGCTTGCTCACCAGGCGGCCTGGGCCATCGTCCTGCTCCTCTCGTCCTGCGCAAGCACGAACGAGGCGAGCCCCGCTGGACCGCAGGAGGTTCAGTGGCTCGAGCCCTCGCCGATGCTGCGCCAGCAGATCGATCAGCAGGCCAGCCGCCTGCCCTGGGTGCACGGCGTCGAGGAGCGCGTCGCAATCATCCAGTGGTTCGCCTCGGTGGGTGAGCCGGCCTATCCGACGCTCCTGCAGCTCGTGGTCGATCCGCGCCCCGATGTGGCCGGCGCGGCGCTCGCGGCAATCGGCGCGACGCGTGACGCGCGGCTCGTCGAGCCCCTGCACAAGCTGGCCTGGCCGCCGGACGAAAACGACGACCTGACGCTGGAACGCGCACGGACGCTGCTCTTCCTGGGCGACTGGAACATGGCCGATCGCCTGATCGCGGGCCTGCGCGACGAGCGCTTGTTCACCCGCACCCTGTGCATCAAGGCGCTCGAGGAAGTGACGCAGGGACGCTTCGGCTACGACCCTGGGGGTTCTCCCGAGGAGCGCGAGGCTGCCGTGGAGCTCTGGCAGAAGTGGCTGCACTCCCGCCAGGTCGATCCTTTGCTCGCGGCGGAAAACGAGCGCGGCTAGCCAGCGCTAGTCTTCGTCGGCAACCGCTTCGCGCCCGATTCGCGTGAGCAGTGCGACGAAACGTACTTCGGCCCACACGTTCGTGAGATCTTCGTCGGCCACCATGTGCTCCACGTCTCGGTACCCGAGCTCGACCGCGCGCTCGAGACAATCGAGCGCGGCTTCCTTCTGATCGAGCAGCGAAAACGAGCAAGCGAGGTTGTAGTGGACGCTGGGATTCTCCGGGAAGATGCGCACCAGCTCCTGGTCGACGCGCAAGCCCTCCACCAGGCGCCCCTGCTGACTGTAGATATGCCCCAGCTCGGCCAAGGCCTCGGTCCATCCCGGCCGGCGTTCGAGGGCGACCTCGAGGAAACGGGCCAGGAAGTCGAGGCCCATGGCCTCGATCCGCTGGCGCAGATCCCCGGGCAATTCGAGCTGCAACCTTGCCACTTCGGGCCGAGAATACGGGATCGTCGGGGCGGAGCGCCAGGGAGCCTCGTGACTCGCCCCGGCATCACCGATACTCGGTACGTGCTGATGGGATCCCCCGGAAGGGAATTCACTGGGCGTGAGCGAAAAGACTCGATCTGAGGCGGAGAGCATGGACATCTACTTCTGCGACCTGTGCAACGAATCGGTGCCCCAGAGCGATCTGGAGGAAGGTCGCGCCTGGCGGCGGGGCAACCGCGTCGTCTGCAACACCTGTGAGCGCCTCATGAGCGAGGGGGCCAAGTCCGTCCTGGCGGCGCGCGCCGCGAGCGCGGCGAAGGCCGCGACCATGGCGGCGGCGGTGACGGGGCTGACGGTGGCCGAGCGCGAAGGAATCGGCGAGCCCGCTCCCATGCTGACGATGGCGGGTGCGCCCTCGGAAGCCGTCCCGGCGCCGGCTGCGCGGGGCGGCGGATGGTTCCTGGGTCTGCTCGCGCTCCTGGCCGCAGGCGTGGTGGCATTCCTCGGCTTCGATCGGATCGACGGCGCGCGCATCGATTCCCAGGCCGCCGACGCGCGACTGAATGCGGATCACGCGCTCCTCGTCGACAAGGTGGCCGAGCTCGAGCGTTCACTCGCCGGCCGGATCCAGGCGAGCGAGATGCGCGGATCGCAGGAGCGCGCGACGCAGGTCGCCGGCTTGACCACATCGTTTTCCGGAGTACAGAGCGAGATCGTGCGCATCTCCGAGGCGCTCGATCCGATCGGACGCGAACTCGGCGAGCTGCGCAAGCAACGCGAAGCCGATGCCACCGTTCTCGCGGAGCGTCTGGGACGCATCGGGAAGGAGCTCACGGAACTCCAGGGTGATGCGGCCTTCCACAACGATCGCTTGATCGAGCTCGAGGAGCGCGTCCGGGCCCTCGCCCAGGCGGGGAGCTCGCTCGGCGGACCGGGTCAGGGCGCCGCGCCCGGAACTGGCGCGCCCTCCTGGCAGCCGCTGCTCGCCGAGCTCTCCGGCGCCCAGGCTTCGGGTCGACTCGACGCCCTGTACGCCCTCGAGCAGACCGCCGATCCCGCGGTCGTCCCTTACGTCATCCCCATGCTCGCGGACGTCGATCTCTTCGTGCGCATGGCGGCTGCGCGAGTACTGGAGAACCTGAAAGCGAAGAGCGCCGTCCCGGCCTTGATCGACGCGCTCGAGGATCCCGAAACCGTGGTGACCGAGTCGGCGAAGTTCGCCCTCGAGAAGATCACTGGCAAGGACTTCGGCTTCGAGCCGAACGCCGCGCCGGCCGAGCGTGCGAAGAAGGTCAAGGTCTGGCGCGAGTGGTGGAAGAAGGAAGGCGAGGCCTTCCTCGCGGGCAGCTGATTCCTGCGCCGTTCTGGTTCGGAGTACCGCCTTCAGGCGGTCTGGTTCGTCGTCCCGCCTTCAGGCGGGACTGGCTCTGCAAGAGAAGACCGCCTGAAGGCGGTACTCCGAACCAGAGGCGTCCAGCGCGGGTCGGGGCTATGCTGCACGGCTCCCCCTCTCCGACCCCGCCCCGAGACAGCGCTCGATGAGAAAGATTCCCGTCGCCCATCCCGTCGTCGAGATCGATGGCGACGAAATGACCCGGATCATCTGGGCGTTCATCAAGGACCGCCTGATCCTGCCCTTCCTGGACGTCGAGCTGAAGTACTACGACCTCTCGGTGCAGCACCGGGACGCGACCGAGGACCGCGTCACGGTCGAGGCCGCCGAGGCGATCCGCGAGTACGGCGTGGGGGTGAAGTGCGCCACGATCACTCCCGACGAGGGGCGCGTGCAGGAGTTCGGCCTGAAGAAGATGTGGCGCTCGCCCAACGGGACGATCCGCAACATTCTCGGCGGCACCGTGTTCCGCGAGCCGATCCTGTGCAAGAACGTGCCGCGCCTCGTGCCGGGCTGGAAGAAACCCATCGTCATCGGTCGCCATGCCTTCGGAGACCAGTACCGCGCGACGGATTTCGCCGTGAGCGGCCCGGGCAAGCTCACCATGGTCTTCACGCCGGCGGGCGGAGGAACGCCGGTGCGCTCGGACGTGTTCGACTTCCCCGGGCCGGGCGTGGCGCTGGGCATGTACAACCTCGACGAATCGATCGAGGGCTTTGCGCGCGCGTGCTTCAACTTCGGGCTCGCCCGCGGCTATCCGGTCTACCTCTCGACCAAGAACACGATCCTCAAGGTGTACGACGGCCGCTTCAAGGACCTCTTCCAGACCGTCTTCGACCGTGAGTTCGCTCCACGCTTCGCGGCCAAGGGACTGACCTACGAGCACCGGCTGATCGACGACATGGTCGCCGCCGCGCTCAAGTGGGAGGGCGGCTTCCTGTGGGCCTGCAAGAACTACGACGGCGACGTGCAGTCCGACACCGTGGCGCAGGGCTTCGGTTCGCTGGGCCTGATGACCTCGGTACTGATGACGCCCGACGGAAAGGTGGTCGAGGCCGAAGCGGCACACGGCACCGTGACGCGCCATTTCCGCGAGCATCAGAAGGGCAAGCCGACCTCGACCAATCCAATCGCGTCGATCTTCGCCTGGACGCGCGGCCTCTCGCATCGCGGGCGGCTCGACGACAACCCCGAGCTGATCCGCTTCGCGGAGACCCTCGAGCGCGTGTGCGTCGAGACGGTCGAGGCGGGCTGGATGACGCGCGATCTCGCCGTCCTGGTGGGGGCCGACGCGCGCTGGCTCACGACCGAGGACTTCCTCGGCAAGCTAGAGGAAAGCCTCCGCGCACGCCTGGCGAGTTGAGCGCGTCATGGACCGGCGCGCTCGCCTCGCCCTGATCAGCTTCACGCTCGCGCTGACCGTCCTGGGAACGGTCGCGTGGATGATCGCGCGCACGCGGCCGCGCTCCGGGCCCACCGTCGTCTTCAGCACCACCGTGGGCGACGTGACGCTCTTGCTCGAGCAGCGCAAGCTCGAGGGTGCGCCCCCCGTGCGCCAGTCCGAGGTCTTTTCGCTCGATCGCGAGCCCATCGACGAGCCAACGGCCCGCGTGCTCTTCGCCCAGATCGGGAAGCGCATGGCCTACGATCCGCTGGCCTACTACCGCCCGGGTCGCGAGCGCGGCAAGCGCCGCGACTGGCCAGAGCATCCCGACGGCGGATGGGTCGTGAACACGAACAGCCTCGGCATGCGAGGAAAGGCGGAGGTGAGCGAGGCGAGACCCGATCGGCGCGTCCTGGTCGTCGGCGACTCGCATTCGTTCGGCCTGTGCGCGGACGAGGAGACCTTCGCTCACTTGCTCGAAGTGCGCTTGCGCCGTGCCAGCGGCGAAAAGACGGTCGAGGTGCTGAACGCATCGGCTGGCGGATACGACCCCTTCAATTACCTCGGCGTGGTCGAGCGCTTCGCGGAGCTGCGGCCGCAGGTGGTGATCATCGCCTTCTACGGCGGCAACGATTTCCTCGGCGTCATGCCGCTGGAGCGCTACTTTCATCGCCGCGGCGCCCCGGCGGCGCGGAGCCTGTCCGACGAGCGTCTGGCGCAGATCGGCGAGAGCGCCACCTACGCGGTCGCCCAGGAAGTCGGACAGGTGCTCTATTTTCGGGCCAATCCGGAAGACGAGCCCATCGCGGTCGCGACATCGACGGCCATCGCTACCGACGCACGCGAGGTGTGCCGGAGCATGGGCGCCAAGCTCTTGTGCGTCTATCTCCCTCCGCCCGGGATGGGGCAACCCGAGCCCGATCTCGCTCGCCTCGCGCCGGCACTCCGGGAGTTCGAGCTGACTGCGGAAGAGCTCGGTGTGAGTGATCGGCTGGCCGACGCCTGGCTGGCCGCCCTCCGGGAGCACGATGTGGCCCAGCTCGACCTTCGCCCGCTCTTTCGCCGCGCGCGGAAACCGTGCTACTGGCAGCATGACTTGCACCTCGCCGTGGAGGGGCATCGCCTGGTCGCGAGCGCACTCGCACCCATCGTGCTTGGAATGCTGGAGTGAACGTCTCTTCCGGCCCTCGCGAGGGCGCGGCGAGTCACCCTCGTTCGCTCACGAGGGCTGGATCAGGCGCCTGACGCTTCGGAAGAGCCAGGACTGGAGTCGGCCGCGGCCGGCCACGAGGGCCGGCCGCGGTTTTCGTTCCTCAGGGCGTGAACGTGACCGCCGAAGCGTTCGACAGGTTGAAGGCGCCGCCGCAGGGGCCAGCGGGATCGCGGTACCAGCCCTGGAAGTTCCAGGTGTCACCGGAGCTGATGTGACCGATCGCGGCGAAGTGCGTGTTCGCCCAGCCCACGATGGGTCCAAAGGTGATCGATCCGCCGGCTCCCGAGTTCTGGACCGGATAGCGGAAGATCGAGCCGCCCACGCAGCGGAAGCCGTCACCGAACGGAATGCTGGGGGTCGTCGTCCCCATGTAGAAGAGGCCGAACTGGTTCGGGGCCAGGGGCGACATCGTCAACAGGAGGTCGTCGGCCGTCACGCTACTCGTTCCGGTGGTCGCGAAGAGCGCACCGGCCCCGGTCGAGTTCCGGCAGCCCGCGCCTGCGTCGGGGTTGGCGCAGACGCCCACGGTGCAGAAGCAGTACGGCGTCTCGACCACCTCGCACTCGTCCGGCACGCCGTCTCCGTCCGCATCGATGCTGGTACCGGAAGAGATGTCGCACTCGTCGGGAATCCCGTTCCCGTTGCAGTCGGGGAAGGACTCGCAGTCATCGGGCGTGCCATTCCCGTTGCAGTCGACCTCGCAATCGTCGGGGCGGCCGTCGTCGTCGCAGTCTGCTTCGCATGCATCGTAGACGCCGTCGCCGTCGCAGTCGGTGAAGATCACCTCGCAGTCGTCGGGGATCCCGTTCTCGTCGCAGTCGCTCTCGCAGTCGTCCGGGAGGCCGTCCGTGTCGCAGTCGGGCTCGCAGATGTCCGCGATGCCGTCTCCATCGCAGTCGTCGAGGGACTCGCAGATGTCAGGGATGCCGTTGTCATTGCAGTCGGTGAAGCTTTCGCAATCGTCGGGAATCCCGCTGCCGTCGCAGTCCGCTTCGCAGTCGTCCGGCACGCCGTCCGTGTCGCAGTCGGGTTCGCAATCATCGGGGATGCCGTTGCCGTTGCAGTCCGTGAAGGTCTCGCAATCATCCGGGATGCCATTGGCGTTGCAATCGACCTCGCAGGTGTCGGGCGTGCCGTCGCTGTCGCAGTCGGCCTGGCACTCGTCGGGCACACCGTTCCCGTCGCAGTCCTGACTCGTCCCGCTCGAGATGTCGATCGCGTCGTCGATGCCATTTCCGTTGCAGTCGGTGAAGCCGGGGTACGCGAGCTGCGCGATGTACGTGCGCCAGTTCGAGCCGGTAGGCCCGGCGTACTCCTGGATCGTCCAGAAGGTGCGGTTGTCCGTCGGGTCGATGCTCGTCAGGCTGTAGTCGCCCCAGCGCGGTCCGCTGCCGTCGTCGTAGGAGCCTTCACCGGCCTTGTAGAGAACGGGCACGCCCATCTGGCCAGCGGGATCGCTCGAGAGCCGTCCCGTGAAGTAGACGCCCGCGAACTGGCTCGCGTTCGAGCCGGAGAATCCCATCGCGACGTCGTTGTTCGTGTTGACCGCGATCGAAGGGGCGAAGAAATGGAGCGAGGGGTCGTCCACGGTCCCGGTCTGCGTGACCGTGATCGACGAGGTGCTGACCTGGTACCACCGGCAGCCGGCGCGGCCGCCGCTCGAGATGCAGTTGGTGGTCCAGATGGAGCCGTTGATCCACACCGAATTCATCGGACGGCCGTCGAGCGTGTCGAGCGACGGGCCGCCGAGCTGGGGTGCGTTGGGCGGCGAGGAGCCCACCGAGACCGAGGCGGTCCCGAGCTCGGAAAGTGTGGGAGCGGAGGCGGGCAGATTCAGCCGGCGGATGCGCAAGCCCCCGGTCGCTCGGGACACCAGGTACTGCGACGCAGTCGCGTCCCAGGTGGTCGCCGGGTGGATCGCGCCTTCCCAGGGGAGGCCGCGGAAAGCCGTCACGGTCAAGGTGCCCGTGTTGATGAAGTTCTGCTTGTCGATCGCGAAGCAGGTCATCTGGTTCGAGCCGCCGACCATGTAGGCACAGGTGGCGATGAAGTCCTTGTTGCAGCCCAGCGTCTGGTAGTCCGGCCACTTGCCCGCGTCGCTGCCCTGAGCGGGGTTGAAGGTCGCCTTGGTCCAGGCGCCCATCGCATCGCTCGAATTCGAGATCGCGAACGAGATCTCGTTGTCGAAATCGGTCGCGTTCACGATGAACCGCCCGCTCGTGAAGTCGTAGGTGACGCGAGGGTCACCGAAGCTGTCGCCGTTCAGGAACGTGTTGAGGCTCGTGTTCATCAGGCGCGCGCCAGTCGCCTTCGACCACACGGAGATGTTGGAGTTGACGACGGTGACGAAGTGCGTCGGGCCCACTGCGCCGCAGGTGTCCGGGGGAATCCATCCGCCGCCCGCGTCGTTGATGCGCGGTCCGGTGAAGCTCGAGACGAGCGTCGGAGCGGTACCGCTGCCACCGTAGGTTTTCAGGTCGTTCCCGGGCGTCCGTTGATCGGATTCCTGGGACAGGGGCGCGTGGATGACCTCGGTCGGGAAATCGCCGGTGCCGACCTCCCAGTCGAAGCCCGCGTAGCCGCTACCGGTGAGTGAGTCCTGGTAACGCAGTGTCTCGAAGTCGACCACGAGGGACGCGCCGTCCACCGTCAGGGTCAGGTCGTCCATCCCGTACAGGCCGGTGCTTCCGCCCCTGGGGTCGACGTGGATCTCGATGCGATCGACCGAGGCGAGGTTCATCGTGAACCAGGTGGCTTGATCCGAGAAGCCTGAGAACGCGTCCGTGCGCGCGACCTCGACGCCGGCCCGGTAGCCGACCACCACGATCGTCGCGGGCCAGAAGCTCCGGTCGTTCTGCCCGATGAACCAGGCGCCTTGCACATCGAGCGTGCGCCGGAAGCCGATGCCCATTCGAGGATCGCCCCACTTGTTCACTGCGTAGTGCTCGCCCGAGTGAGCCTCGCCGTGCCTGCGCCGGGAAGCGACCACCCACGATCCCTGTGCGCCCGAGCGCCGGTGGCGGTCGTACACCGTCGCGGGTTCACGGACCTCGCGGGCCAGCACCTCCTCCCAGCCTTCGACGATCGTCGGACCGATCGCATCGGGGAGGAGCTGCTCGCCTTGAACCGTGGAGAGTGCTTGAGCCTCGGGCCAGGTCTCGCCCGGCCGGGGGGACTGGGGCAGGGCCGATCCGGAGGGCAGGGCCGACGGCCCGAGCAGGGCGGCGGCGAGGAATAGCCCGGGTACGTGCCGAGCTAGATGGCAGGACGTGCGTGAGTCGGTGCTTCGCATGAGGATGCTCGCTGAGGGAGAGAGAGCGGAAGTCCCCCCGGCTGAGACTCGGGGGGCGGTGGAATGCGATCCGCTACCAGCGTACTGGCCCTTTCGCGCCTTGGGAGGGTCGAAGTCCAGGTGCTTCTCACCCGAGCAGGACGGCGCTCGGCTGTCCAATCGCCCGTCGCGCTCACTATCCTGTCCGCCCGCTCCCCGCCCCCCGCGACACCATGCCCCAACCGCCCCTTCGCAAGCTCACCGTAGTCGGCGCCGGCTACGTCGGCGCGACATGCGCTCAGCTCGCCGCCCAGAAGGACCTGGCCCAGGAGATCTGTCTGATCGACGTGATCGAGGGCCGGCCGCAGGGCATCGCTCTCGATCTCGACCAGATGGCGGCGGTGGAGGGTTTCTCCGCCCGCGTGGTGGGGACCAACGATCCGACGGCGACGCGCGACTCGGATCTCTTCATCGTGACCGCCGGAAAGCCGCGCACCCCGGGGATGAGCCGCTCCGATCTCCTCGCCGTGAACGGCAAGATCGTGACCGGCGTCGCGGAGTACATCCGCGCGATGTCCCCCGACGCGATCGTGATCGTGGTGACCAATCCGCTCGACAGCATGGTGAGCCTGATGCGCGCGAAGCTCGGCTTCCCGTCGAAGCGCGTGATCGGGATGGCGGGCGTCCTCGATTCGGCCCGGTTCTGCTGGTTCATCGCCGAGGAGACGCGCACGAGCGTGCGCGACGTCGACGCGATGGTGCTCGGCGCCCACGGCGATTCGATGGTGCCAATTGCCGAGTACTGCACCGTGAACGGGGTGCGCCTCCCCGATCTCGTGCCTGCCGCGAAGATCGAAGCGATGGCAAAGCGCACGAAGAACGGCGGTGCCGAGATCGTGGGCCTGCTGAAGACCGGGAGCGCCTGGTTCGCGCCCGCGGCCTCCTCCGTGGCGATGGCTGCGGCGATCCTCTTCGACCAGAAACGCCTCATGCCGTGCGCTTGCTACCTGAATGGCCAGTACGGTTTCGAGGGCATCTACATGGGCGTGCCGGCCGTGCTCGGCCGGGACGGCGTCGAGCGCATCATCGAGGTGCCCCTCTCGGTCGAGTCGCGCATCCAGATGCAGAAAACTGCGGGAGAGGTCGAGAAGGACTGCCTGGCATTGCGCCACCTGGGCCTGATGTGAGAACCACCGTGAAGACGCGCAACGAGAGCGATTCGATGGGCCAGGTCGAGGTCGAGGCCGATCGTCTCTGGGGGGCGCAGACCCAGCGCAGCCTGGAGAACTTCAAGATCGGCGGCCAGACCTTCACTCGACCGATGATCCGCGCGCTGGGCATCGTGAAGAAGTGCGCCGCGCAGGCGAACATGGACCTCGGCGAGCTCTCGATGCTCGGCAAGAAGGAGCTGGCGGCGCTATTGACGGCCGCCGACGAGGTCATCGCAGGCGAGCACGACGCGCATTTCCCGCTCGTCGTGTGGCAGACCGGCTCGGGTACGCAGACGAACATGAACGCCAACGAGGTGATCTCGAATCGCGCGATCCAGATCCTCGGCGGCGCGGTCGGCTCGAAGAAGCCGATCCATCCCAACGATCACGTGAACCGCGGACAGTCCTCGAACGACTGCTTTCCGACCGGGATGCACGTGGCGGCGGCGGAGGAGAGCGTGAAGCGGCTCCAGCCGGCGCTCGCGGCGCTCGAGAAAGCCCTCGATGCGAAGGCCAAGGCCTGGAAGAAGATCGTCAAGATCGGTCGTACGCATCTTCAGGACGCGACCCCGATCACGGTGGGCCAGGCGTTCTCGGGCTACGCGCAGCAGCTCAAGGACGCGCGGCGCGCGATCACGGCGACGCTTCCGGGCGTGTACGAACTCGCGCAAGGCGGGACGGCGGTCGGAACGGGCCTCAACACGCATCCCAGCTTCGCGCGCCTGGTGGCGAAGAAGATCGCCGCGGCAACCGGTCTTCCGTTCAAGTCTGCTCCGAACAAGTTCGCCGTCATGGCCGGCCACGACGCGCTCGTGTTCCTCTCGGGCGCGCTGAAAACCGCGGCCGCAGCGCTGATGAAGATCGCCAACGACGTGCGCTGGCTCGGCAGCGGCCCGCGCTGCGGACTCGGCGAGCTCGTGCTGCCCGAGAACGAGCCCGGCAGCTCGATCATGCCCGGCAAGGTCAACCCCACTCAGTGCGAGGCCATGACGATGGTCTGCGTGCAGGTCATGGGAAACGACGTCGCCATCACGATCGCGGGCAGCCAGGGGAACTTCGAGCTCAACGTCTACAAGCCGGTGATCATCCGTAACGTGCTGGAATCGATCCGCCTGCTCGCCGACGCCTGCGATTCGTTCCGCGTGAACTGCATCGACGGCCTGGAGGTCGATCGAGCGCGCATCGAGGAGCTGCTGCACGAGTCGTTGATGCTCGTCACCGCGCTCAACCGCCACATCGGCTACGACAACGCCGCGCTGGCGGCCAAGAAAGCTCACCACGAGAAGACCACGCTGCGAGAGGCCGTGATCGCCCTCGGCCTGATGACCGGCTCCCAGTTCGACGCGGCCGTCGTGCCGGGCGACATGGTCGGTCCAACTCGCAGCCGAAACCGATAGGAGAAGCACCGTGAATCGCATTGGATCCAGAACTCTTCTTCCCGTCAGCGCTGCGCTGCTCCTGTGTGGCTCGGCCGTCTACGGTTGGCGCCAGCAGCCCGCCGGAATGCAGGCGCAAGCCGTTCAAGGCAAGGTGCAGTGGATCGAGGGCACGATGGGCGGCAACATCGGCCTACTCGTGGGCACGGACGGCGCCTTCGTGATCGACACCTACGTCGCGAACCAGCGCGATGCACTCGTGGCGGCCGTCGAGACGGCGGCCGGGAAAGCGCCGCGGATCGTGCTCAACACCCACTGGCATCCCGACCACACGGGCAACAACCCGGTGTGGGGAGGGACCTCGACGGTGCTCGCGCACGAGAACGTGCGCACGCGCCTGCTCGCGAGCACTGGCGCGCCCGGAGGGGCCGCCGCGAAGCCCGAGGCGGCCGGCCTGCCGATCGTCACCTTCGCAGACGGCGTCGGATTGCATCTCGCCGGCGAAGAGGTGCGCGTCCGGCACTTCGCCGATGCGCACACCGATGGGGACAGCGCCGTGTTCTTCGATGGCTCCAAGGTCCTCCACACGGGCGACATCTACTTCAATGGCCGCTTCCCGTTCATCGACCTCGCCAGCGGCGGCAGCGTCGAGGGGATGATCGCCGCGGTGGGCGAGCTCCTGGGGGCGATCGACGCGAGCTGGAAGGTGATCCCTGGCCACGGACCGCTCGCCACGCGGGCGGATCTCGAGGTCTACGCGAAGATGCTCGCCGACACGAGCGGCCTGGTGCGGGAAGCGCTGGCGGCCGGCAAGACCCTCGACAAGATGAAGCAGGAAGACCTGCTCGCACCCTGGAAGGCCTGGAGCTGGCAATTCATCACCTCGGACAGGTTCCTCGAGACGCTGGTCAACGGACTCTCGAATCGCCGCTGATCGGGCTGGTTCCCGCAGGGCCCCGGCCCTAGAATGCTCCGCCCTTTCCCCGGACCCCACCCTCGCCATGCACGTCAAGATCCGCCAGAGCCGCGCGAAGCACGCCAAGAAGACCGGCTACCGGACACGCCAGCGCACCAAGGGCGGCCGCAAGGTCAATCGCCGCCAGCGTGCGCGGCACGGTAGCTTCTAGCACCCCGCCGCCGCGCGGGGTGAGGCGGCCGCTCGCCCATGCGCACCTCTTCCGATCTCACCGCTTTCCTTCCGCGAACACGCGAGCAAATGCTCGCGCGGGGATGGGATGCCCTCGACGTGCTCCTGGTCACGGGGGACGGCTACGTCGACCACTCCTCCTTCGGCGTGGCGGTCATCGGCCGGGTGCTCGAGGCCGCCGGCTGGCGTGTGGGGATCCTCGACGTGCCCGAGCTCGAGGCCGACGGGAGCGGCTGGAAGCGTCTCCCCGCTCCGCGTCTCTTCGTGGGAGTGAGCGCGGGGACCATCGATTCGATGGTCACCAATTACACGGCCTCGAAGAGGCGGCGCAGCGTCGACGTCTACCGGCCGGGAGGCAAGCCCGGCCGACCCAATCGCGCGACGATCGCGTACACGGCGCTGGCGCGACATCACTTCCCCGGCCTCCCCGTCGTCATCGGCGGTCTCGAGGCAGGACCGCGGCGCCTGGCGTACTGGGATTACTGGGACGAGACGATGCGCCGCTCGATCCTGTTCGATTCCAAGGCCGATCTCCTCGTGTGGGGAATGGGCGAGCGCGCGGTCCTCGAGATCACGCGGCGGCTCGATGCGGGCCAGGATCTCGCGGGGATTCCCGCGACCTGCGAGCTCGTGCGGCGGGAAGCGCTCCCGAGCAATGTGCGCACGGTGCCCTCGCACGAGGAGCTGTGCGCCGATCCGATGCGATTGATCGATCTCTTCCACGCCATGCGCGAGGAGAACTCTCCGAGCTCGCGGCCGCTCGCGCAGGCGCACGGCGGGCGCTTCCTCGTGCAGCACCCGCCGCCTGCGCCGCCCTCGCAGGCCGAGGTCGACTCGTGGTACGACTTGCCCTACACGCGCGCCTGGCATCCCGATCACGACGCGGCCGGCGGCATCGCCGCGCTCGAGCCGGTGCGCTGGAGCCTGAACACGCACCGCGGCTGCATGGCCGATTGCTCGTTCTGCTCGATCACCTTTCACCAGGGGCGCGCCATCCAGTCGCGCTCCGAGGAATCGATCCTGCGCGAGGCGGCCACGATCGCGGCGCACCACGACTTCCGCGGGACGATCACCGACATCGGCGGGCCGACCGCGAACATGTATGGCCTGGGCTGCAAGCTCCTCGAGAAGGGGGAGCCCTGCCTGGGCCGCGACTGCCTGACGCCTGACCCCTGCCCCGCCTTGCGCCTCGACAAGACGAGCGAGGGCTATCGCCGACTGCTCTCCCTCGTGCGCGGGACGAAGGGCGTCAAGCATGCGTTCGTCAGCTCGGGAGTCCGCTACGACATGCTGCGCGACAAGAAGGGCGAGCTGCTCCCGCTGCACCACGATCTCGTGCGCCACCACGTCCCCGGGCGCATGAAGCTCGCACCCGAGCACGCCTCCGCGAGCGTGCTCGCCGCCATGAACAAGCCTTCCTTCGAGGTCTACGAGGCGTACGAGAAGGACTACAAGGACGAGTGCGCCGAGATCGGCCGTGACCAGCACCTGGTCAACTACTTCGTCGTCGGCCACCCGGGCACGACGATGGCCGACGCGATCGAGCTCTTCGTGAAGCTCTTCGAGCGGAACTACTCGCCCGAGCAGGTGCAGGAGTTCATCCCGCTGCCGATGACGCGCGCCAACGTGCAGTACGTGACCGGCCGCGATCCTCTCACCGGGGCGGAGCTGTACGTTCCTCGTGGGGGCCGCGAGCGGCGGCTGCAGAAAGCGCTCGTGCGCTGGAAAGCGCCCGAGAACCGCCCGCTCGTGATCGAAGCGCTGGAGGGGGCCGGTCGCCAGGACCTGCTCGCGCGATTCCTGGCTCATTCCGCCGTGCGCACGCAACGCAAGAGCGAGCCCAAGCGTGCGCAGAGCGCGGATTCTCTCGATCTGGACACTTGCGGCTGAGCGTTCCTTCCATTCCATGGCCATGGGCTAGGATGATCCGGGCTCCGTCATGCTGGCGGAGCACGACCACGGAGGAAAACATGCTCAGAGTCTTGGCCTGGTCCGCGCCGCTCGTCCTCGCTCTCGCCCCCACGATGGGCGGAAGCGGAGACTCGGCCGGCCTGTTCGACGATGTCGAGCTCGAGGGCTTCGCGCAAACGCGCGCCCAGATGCTCGACGACTTTCAGGGCCGCGCGGTCCTGATTGAGTTCTTCGCGTACTGGTGAGGTCCGTGCGGCGCGTCGGTCCCGCATCTGAACGAGCTCGCAGAGCGCTTCGGATCGCAGGGGCTGTCGGTCATTGGCGTGACCAGTGAATCGAAGGGCGACACGGAACCGTGGGTCAAGGACAAAGGCATGAGCTACGGCTATGCCTACGACAAGGGCGCCAAGCTGTTCGGGAAGCTCGGTTTCTCCGGCCTGCCCAGCGCGGTGTTGCTCGATCCGTACGGATCGATCGTGTGGAAGGGACACCCCGGCGAACTCGACGAGAGCATCGTCAAGCGGAGCTTGAGCGGTTCGCTCTCCAAGCCGCTCTTCGACTGGCCTGACGACGCGAAAGTCGCGCGCAAGGCCTTCGCCGCGGGGCAGGTCGCAAAAGCAATCGCCGAGGCGAAGAAGCTCGGAGCGCCCGGTGCCGAGCTGGCGACGAGCCTGGAGGAGCATGCGGCCTCGAGTGCCAAGGCGCTCGCGGCGCTCTACGAGGAAGGCGACTACCTGGCGGTCGAGACGCGCGGTGCGCTCTTCGCCAAGCGCCTCGCGGATCTCCCTCAAGCGACCGAGATCGAGAGCGTGCTCGCGAAGCTGAGAGCGAACGAGCAGGCCCAGCCCATCCTTGGCGCGCAGAAGCGCGTTCAGAAGCTGACCAGCGGAAAGATCAAGAAGGGCGAGATCCCCAAGCTCCGTCAGGAGCTCGAGAAGATCGCGGCGCAATTCCCCGATTCCGCTGCGGCGCGCGACGCCAAGCTCGCGATCATCCAGATCACGAAGAGCTGACGGCGCTCGGCAAGCGGCAACGATCCGGACCTGTTCCGACACGGAACGGTCCGGATCGTTCGCTTACCGCCCACTGGATCGCGTCCCGAACAGCGTGGATCCAGAGGAATGGATGAGGCGACGAACTCCGAGGCAGCAGGCGGCGGAAGCTGGCGCGCATTTTTTTCGCCTTCGGTGATGGGCTGCAGCCCTGCCTCTCGCCTTCGGGGGTGAGCTCGCGGCAACTCGCTCGCGCTGCCTCGGACCGGTCGACCTTTCTCGCCGGCGTCTTCCTGACCTCGTTCCCCTCATCCACTTCCATGTTCCAGCCTCTACTCTTCGCTCTGCAACTGGCCGTCGCTGCTCCTGGCGAGGGCGCAAGCCTTCCCTCCCCTTCGCCGATCCTCCCTCCGCCCTCGGGCTGGTCCACCTTCTGGTGGGGCGACTACGACGCGGACGGATTGGCCGACGCCTGGGTCGTCCGGGCCGGCGGCCAGGGCCGACTCTTGCGCAATGGCGGTGACGGCAACTTCGAGGACGTCACCGACCGCACCGGTCTGAAAAAGATCAAGGAGGCCCACATGGCATTGTGGGCGGACTTCGACGGTGACGAACGCCTCGACCTCTTCCTCGCAGCCTGGAACCAGCCGAGCAGCCTCCTGCGCCAGAGCGCCCCGGGCACCTTCACGGAAGTCACCAGGGAATCGGGCCTGGGTGAAGCGACCCACGTCGTCGACGCCGAGTGGCGTGACTACGACGGCGATGGAGCGCTCGACTTGCATCTCACGACCCTGGAAGAAGAAGTGCTCGTCCACAACCGCGGCGGGGGGCGCCTGGAGCGCGTCGTCCTCGAGCTACCGAAGGGCGTGCCCTTCCTCGAGCGCTATGCGACTCCCCTCACTCCCGATGATGCTCGCCGGCAGCGCGGGCTGGCCCCGGTCGGTCCGGGAGGTATGCAAGAGACGACCAGCGCGCCGGGGCTCTCGGGCTCGAGCACCGGCGCGGGAGGCGCCACGGCGGCCTCCGGTGCCGCGATCTGCGCCAGCACGCTCGAGGACTTTGCCACCGGCGTGTGCATCCCGGCGAGCAGCGTTCCGACTCTTGGGATGTTCTACCCGCTCTCGAGCGAGCTCTTCGTCGATGCCGGCACCGGCCGCGTCGGCGTGGGCACGACGGCTCCGGGTGCGCAGCTGGACGTGGCGGGCGGTGACGTGCGCACGACCCATCGCTTCGTTTCGACGGCGTCGAGCGGCGCGCCGCTGGTCGTGAACTCGAGCACGCTCGTCTCGAACCTGAACGCCGACAAGCTCGACGGCTTCGACGCCACGGCTTTCAGCCAGCTCGGCAGCTCGATCGAGACGTCGGAGATCTCCACTGGTGCCGTCACCAACATCAAGATCGCCGTGGGAGCGGTCGACTCGAGCTCGGTGCGGGACGAGACGCTGACCGCACTGGATCTCGCGACCGACTCCGTGCGCAAGGAAGAGACCGCCCCGAACTCGGTGGGCACCTCGGAGATCGTCGACGACAGCATCGGGGCACTGGACCTCGGCGCCGACTCGGTCGGTACCTCGGAGATCGCCGCCAGCTCGGTCACGGGCTCCGAGATCGCGGCCGGAACGATCGTGAATGGCCACGTTTCCAGTACGGCGGCCATCGCGGGCACCAAGCTCGTGCCGGACTTCGGCAACCAGGCCCTGAGCACACGTGGCTCGGGCGACTTTGGGGGCAACGGCGTCAACACGCGCTACAGCGTGCGCGCCGAGAACGGCGCGGGCCCGAACCAGGGCTACCTCGGGGTGCTCGGTGCGGACAATTACGACGGCATCAGCTCGGCGGACTGGAACGGCCGGGAAATTGGCATCGCCGGGATCTCGACCGATGCGAGCTTCACGGACAACTACGCCATCCTCGGCCACTCCAACGGCGTGGGCGTGCGCGGCGAGAACGCGACGAGTCCCGCCTCGAACTACGCCGAGCTCGGTCTGGACGGTGTCGGCCTGCGTACCGCGGGTACCGACTACGCGGCCGACCTGAACGGCGCGGTGGACATCACGGCCGCGACGGCTGCGTATCCGGCCTTCGTGGTGAACCAGTCGGGATCCAGCCGCGCGGGCGCCTTCTTCCAGGACAACCTCAACACTCCGAACGTCTCGCTGTTCGCCAGCAGCAACAGCGCGGACGCCGGCCACAGCACCCTGCGCGCCCTTCACACCGGCGGCGGAGCCGGCGGAGCAATGACGATCGAGAGCACGGACCCGGCCAATACCGGCACCAATTCCTACATCTTCAACGCCGGCACGGGCAGCGCCCTGGTCGTGGAGTCCGAGGATATGCTCGAACGCTCGGTACAGTTTTCGCGCAGCCTGACCAGCCACGTCATCGGCAACGACATGCTGCAGATCGACGTTCTCGGTGGTTCCAGCACCCAGAGCCAGTTCATCGAGTGCGAGCGGGGCGGGGACGTCGAGTTCCGCGTGGACGGTGACGGCGACGTGCTTGCCGACGGCGCCTTCACGGGCCCGGCCGACTTCGCGGAGATGATCGCCGTCTCGACGGGGGCTGCGAGCGTGCAGGCTGGAGACGTGGTCGTGATCGATCCGGGTGCTTCGCGCTCGGTGCGCCTTTCCTCGCAGCCCTACTCGACCCTGGTCGCAGGCGTCTACAGCACGAAGCCCGGCTTCGTGGGGAGCGAGCGCGACTTCACCGAGTCGTCGCTGACACCCGGTCACGAGGGCAAGGCGCTCAAGCGCGAGGACATGGCTCTCCTCCACGACGAGGTTCCGATCGCCGTCGTCGGCATCGTGCCCTGCAAGGTGAGCGTCGAGAATGGCCCCATCCTTCCGGGCACCATGCTCGTCACCTCCTCCACCCCGGGTTATGCGATGGGTGATGCGAATCCCCCGGTGGGAACGGTGGTGGGCAAGGCCCTGGAAGCCTTCGACGGCACCCTCGGCCGCGTGGGGACGATCAGAATCCTCGTGACCCTGCAGTGAGTCCGCCAACCACGGCGTCGATGTCCGGGCCGGCCCTCGTCGAGAGGGCCGGCCTGCTCGTACATCGGTCCGCTGGCTCGCGCCGGCCACCCGGCTTGTGGGCCGGCGGGATGCGATCGAGAATGCGCGCTCCCGAGGGAGCCTCGGCCGCATGATCGAAGAGCGCGAGCGTACGAGGCGACTCCTGTCCCGGCTGGCGGAGGGCGACGGCTCGGCCGCGGCCGAGCTCCTCTCCAGCCTGTACGCCGAGCTGCGGCAGATCGCCGAACGTTGCATGGCGGGGGAGCGCTCCGATCACACCCTGCAACCCACCGCGCTGGTGCACGAAGCCTACGTGCGCCTCTTCGAAGGCGGCGCACCGAATCTCGAGGGCCGTGTGCATTTCGTGCGCCTCGCGGCGCGCGCCATGCGCAACGTCCTGATCGATCACGCCCGCGCGCGAGCAGCCCGCAAGCGCGATGGGGGAGGCCCCGTGGAGGGGATCGACCTGACCCTCGCCTCCTTCGAGGAGAGCACCGTCGAAGTCCTGGATCTCGAAGCTGCGCTGCGCCGCCTCGAGGAGATGGACGAGGAGCTGGCGCGCCTGATCGAGCTGCGTTTCTTCGCCGGTCTCACGCTGCCCGAGATCGCCGAGCTCGAGAGCATCTCGGTGCCGACCCTGGAGCGGCGCTGGCGCGTCGCGCGGAGCTGGCTGCGCAGCGAGCTCGAGTGACTTCAGCCGTCGACCGGATGGGCTGCGTCGGGATCCCTGGCGCGCTCGAGATCGTTCTTGGCGGATTCCAGGTGATCCCGGTCGAGCTGGATGCCGCCGCTGTCCTCGACGATGCGCTCGAACAAGATCTTCGAGCGTTCGAGCCACTTGCTCGCGGAAACGGAGCCGCGCGCCCGATCGACGCCTGAATCCGTCGAAGCGGTCATCTCGAGGAGCGCCGCACCCAGGATCTGCGCTGTCTGGGCGTACATCCGGCAAAGAAGGACTTCCGACCGCGCCGGCTCCCAGAGGCCGTCGAGGATCGTCCCGACCCGGCCGAGCTCGCCGCCTGCCTCGAACCAGTTGCCGCGCTTGCCCTGGATGCGTCCGAGCTCCAGCCGCAGCTGGGCCAGCTCCACCTTGTTCAACCAGGCTTCGGGCGCCTGCGCCACGCGTTGCTCGGCGGTGGGCAGGGCCCGCTCACACAGTGCCAGCGCGGCTTCCCACCGCTCGCAACGGAACTCGACCCCCGCCGCATGGACCAGGGTGAGCACGAGATCGCGCGCTGCCAGGTCGTTCTTCGCATCGGCTGCGCAAGCTCGCTCGGCTTCGACGAGAGCGAGGCCGAAGCGCTCGCGTGCCTCCTCGAGCTCACCTTGCTCCGTCAGCAGGTCGCCGAGCTGGAAGCAGGCCATCAAGTATTGCCGCTGGAAGTAGTAGTTCTCGCGCCAGCCGCGCGCCAGTGCCTCGGCCATCGCGAGGCTCTTGCGCGCGAGCACGATCGCCTGCTCGGTGTCGCCGCGGTCGTTCAGGATGGCCGCCAGCCGCCCGTACAGAATGGACAGGTCCATCTGGTAGAAGCCGGCGTTCGCCTCGATCGTGGCCAGGCGTTCGAGGAGGAGCTGCCCGTGCGAGTAGCGCTCCTCGGCTTCCTCGAGGATTCCGTGGTCGTGCAGCCAGGCCGCCACCCGCGAATGAGCCGTGGCGAGGGCGTAGAGTTCCCGCGGTGAAGCGGCGGGGTCGTTCTCCAGTGGAGTCGAGTACTCGACGCCCTTCTCGTAGTAGCCCAGGGCCAGGTCGGTGTTCGAGGTCCGATTGGCCATGTCCCCGCGCACGATCTCGATCCGCGTCAGGAGAGCGCGATCCTTGGTCGTCGGTTCTCCATCCGAGAAGAGCGCAGTGGCGAGCTCGGCCGCCTTCTCGATGCTCTGGACTCCCTTGTCGAGCTGCCCCAGGTTCGCGGTGTAAGCGCCCGCCTGCTGCTCCGCGAGTTGCAGATAGGCGAACGCGAGCTCTCGCTGGAGGGCCGTGTCACCGCTGCTCTCGCTCGCCAGCCGGTCGAGGAAGTCCAGGCCCGTTTGCACCAGTAGGCCGGTGGCCTCCGTCGACCCTTCCAGGACGTACACCTTCCGGAGCACGTCGAACAAGAGCGTGGTCGTGAAGCGCCGGATGTCGGCAAAGCGCGACTCCGCGAGTGCGCGCGCTCGTTCCAGGTCGCCGGTCAAGGCTTTCCCGTCGGCGATTGCACGCTCCAGGAGCTGGCGCTTCTCTTCGAGCTCGACGTTGCGGCTGCCGAGGTCCGCGGAGAGTCTCTCGAGCTCACCCGAGCGCTTCTGTGCGAGCATGCGTTGCTCGTGCTCCTCGCTGCGGGCTCGTTCGGTCGCTCGGTACTGCAAGCCGAGCGAGATCAGGCCGGCGCACAGCGAGAGAAAGAGCAGAGCCGCGAGACCGGCCGCGAGCGTGTTGCGGCGCAAGAACCGCGAGGCGCGGTAGAGCGGACTGTCGGGGCGCGCGGAAACGGGCAGGCCAGCGAGGCAGCGCCGGACGTCCTCCGAGAGCTCGTGCACGGTCGGGTAACGACGCAGGGGTTCCGGCCGCAACGCCTTCAGAACGATGCGATCGAGGTCGCCCGAGAGCGCGCGGGCGAGCTGTCTCGCCGTCGTCGAGCGGCGGCGGCTGGCCGAGCTTGGCTCGCGAATCGATTCCTGAGACTCTCCGGAAGGATCCTCTGGTCGAGGAAGTCGCACCGCGACGCTCGGTCGCTCCGGCTCCACCTCGGTCAGAATGCGCGCGATTTCACTGGAGGAGGTCGTGCAGAGCCGGTGGGGGAGGCGTCCGGTCAAGAGCTGGTAGAGCAAGACCCCGAGCGAATACACATCGCTCGCCGTGGTCACCGCCTGGCCTCGGGCCTGCTCGGGGCTAGCGTAGGACGGCGTGAAGAAGCGCATCACGTCTTGCGTGACCTCGGCGCCGAACGCCTGCTTCTCCGGATCGAGCACCTTGGCGATGCCGAAGTCGAGCAGCTTGGGAGTGCCGTCCGCAGTGACCAGGATATTGGTCGGCTTGATGTCGCGGTGCACCACGAGACGCTGGTGAGCGTGCTGCACGGCATCGCACACGCGGCGGAAGAGCTCGAGCCGCTGCTCGACCGGCATGCCCTGCTCGTCGCACCAGCGGTCGATGCGCACGCCCTCCACGTACTCCATCACGAGGTAGGGCTCGCCGGTCTCGCAGAGCCCACCGTCGATCAAGCGTGCGATTCCGGGATGATCGAGATTGGCCAGCACCTGGCGCTCGCGCTGGAAGCGTGCCAGGAGCTCCTCCTTCTCCATGCCACGGTTCAGGAGCTTGATCGCCACGCGGCGGTGGAAGTCACCCTCCGCCTGCACTGCGAGCCAGACGCTGCCCATCCCGCCCGCACCGAGCTCGCGCCGCAGCGTGTACGGTCCGATGCGCCTTGATTCGCGCGCGGCCGGCACGGCTCTCCGCAGTCGCCCCACCCCGACGGGCGACGCACCATCCAGGGCGGGATCCGCCTCGCGATCGAGCTCGAGCAATCGGAGCACCGCTGCTTCGGCTTCCGGATCATCGGAGCAGCGTTCGGACACGAAGGCCGTCTGCTCCTCGGGCGCGAGATCCAGCGCTTGCTCGGCGATCGAGCGGATCCTCTGCCACGCTGCCCTCGTGTGGCTCTTCTTGCTCGCGGAAGTCATCGCTGGCCTCTCCCGACCGGTGGATCCCTCGCCCCTGGCAGCATCGCTCGGAGCGCACGATCGTAGCCGCGAATGCGAGAGTCTACCGGATCCCGGCCAGCGTACTCATCGGAAGGTGCGCGCCAGAGTCAGGTCCTGCTCGGCGTAGGAAGCATCGCCACGCCCCTCGCCGTACAGGCGATCGGGCCGACCCGTGGTGCGGAAGAAGCGCAAGCGGAAGAAGACCTGTCCGTCCTCCACGAGGAAGGGGAGATCGTGCGCGCGCACCTCGAGCACGGCCGGAGTTCCATTGCCGCACGGCAGGCCGCGGTGGTCCTCGTGCCAGCCGAAGCCCGAGTCGAAGAAACCGGCGTAGTTGTTGCGCATCTCGCCGAAGCCGACGTCGACGGGGACCATCTCCGCGGCGAGAGTGGGTGGGACGCGCAGGCGCTCACGGCTGGCGAAGAGGTAGAAATCCCCCGGCGCGAGGATCGCTCGGCCTGCGCTCGCGTGCACCGGCTCCCAGTAGTCGTCGCGTGCGTGCCCGCCGTCTCGCGCGAACTCGAGGACCTCGGTGTTCGCTGTCGCACGCCAGCCGCAGGGATCCCGTCCGGCCAGGCCGAGCGAGAGCTCGATCCCTCCGCTTTCGTCGAAGCGCATCGCACTCTCGGCGAGCGCGTGGCTCGCCACGAAAGCAAGCGGAGTGTCGCGCCACACCTCGCGCAGCTCGTTGGTCGTGAGGGTGGAGCGGCCGCGCGACAGCCGCAGCTGACACAGGCGATCGCCGCGGCGCAAGCGCACCGGGAACGAGAGCGGCGCGACCTCGAGCCAGAGCTCGCCGCGGTAGCCCGGTGGGATCTCGTCGAAGCGTGGGTGGGCGGGACAGAGTACGCGCGTGAACAGATCGCAGCGGCCCGCGGAGCTGCGCGGATTGGTCCGGCCGCGAACGTCGCTCGGCAGCACGAGCTCTTCTTCGAGGCGCACCATGTACGGCAGCCCGCGTTCGAGTACCGCGCCCTCGCCCTCGAGCGAGAGCGTCGAGATCGAGAGCTCGCGCAAGCGTTCCTCGATGCTCGCCGGCGAGGGTAGGAAGCCCGCGCGGATGCGATGCGCGAGCGGGCCGAGCCGCAGGTCGATGCTCGCTGGCTGAACCTGGCCAGGATCGATCGGCGGCGCGCCCGGGCGTGCGCTCACGTGCTGGCCGAGGTAGCCCCTGAGCTCGCGGTCGACCAGGATGCCCGCACCCACCTGCACGCTAGCGTCGCGCTCCCTTCCAGCCGCGGCCACGCACCACCCGGCCGGGAAGGGCGCGGGTGTGCTCGCCGTCGGAGAGCACCGCCGCACCGTTGACGAACACGTGCCGCATGCCGGTGGCATAGCGATGCGGATCGGCGTAGGTGGCGTGGTCGGTGATCGTCGAGGGATCGAAGACCGCGAGGTCGGCCAGGTAGCCTTCGACGATCCGGCCGCGCTCGGCGATGCCGAAGGTCTCGCAGGGGAAGCTCGTCAAGCGCCGCACGGCTTCCTCGAGCGGAAGCACGCCCTCGTCGCGCACGTACCGGCCGAGCACGCGCGCGAAATTGCCGTACGTGCGCGGATGCGGAGAGCCGCGCAGGAAGTCGCCCTCCGGAGCAATCGAGGCCGCGTCGGAGCAGAAGGCCACCCAGGGCAGCGCGATCTTCTCGCGCACGCTCTCCTCGGACATCAGGAAGTAGACCGCTTCGACCCGCGAGCCGTCCTCGATCACGAGGTCCATCATCGTCTCGGCCTCGCTCTTCGATCGAGCGCGCGCGACTTCGGCCACCGTCTTCCCCGTGAGACTCTGGAGCGCGGGATTCTTGAATCCCACGAGCTGCACGTTCGCGCCGCCACCGGCGAGCAGGTAGAGGTTCTCCCAGGAATCGGCGGGCGTGGCGATCTCGAACGCGACCTTCGCGCGCGTCTCGGGATCGCGCAGCCGTTCGGCCCAGCGGCCGTAGCCACCTTCCTGCACCCAGGGTGGCATGGCGGCCGAGAGCCCGGTGGAACCCGCCTCGTAGGCGTACACGTCGGCGGTGACCAGCTGGCCTTCGGCTCGCGCACGCTCGATGCGCGCGATGGCGGCCTTTTGCTTCGGCCAGTTCGCGCTTCCCGCCGCCTTCAGGTGATAGATCTCGACGCCGATCCCGGCATCGCGACCGATCGTGAGTGCTTCTTCGAGCGCTTCGAGGAAGCGATCGCCCTCGCTGCGCAGGTGCGTCGTGTACAGGCCACCGTAGCGGGCGGCGACGCGCGCGAGCGCGAGGAGCTCGTCGGTCTTCGCGTAGAAAGCCGGCGCATAGATGAGCGAGGACCCGAGGCCCAGCGCACCGGCTTCCATCTCGCGGGCGAGCAGGGCTTCCATGCGCGCGAGCTGCTCGGCGCTCGGCGCGCGGTCCTCGTAGCCGAGCTCGTGCACGCGCAGCGTGGTGGCTCCGACGAGGGAGGCGACGTTCGGGCTGATGCCGCGAGCGACCAGCCAGTCGAGGTATTCCATCAGGCCCGTCCACGCGACCTCGTAATGCTGCGTGCCCAGGCCCTTGCCGAGGTCAGCCTTCATCGACTCGGTGAGCGGCCCCATCGATTCGCCCTCGCCGAAGATCTCGAGCGTAACGCCCTGGCGGATGTCGCTCTGGGACCGACCGTCGAAGATGAGCGACTCGGTCGCCCAGGAGAGCGTGTTGACGAAACCAGGCGCGACCGCGAGGCCCGAGACATCCAGGACTCGATCGGCGCTGTGCCCGGACAGATCGCCGACCGCGACGATGCGCTCGCCGCGCAGCGCGACGTCGCCCACGAAGGGCGTCGCGCCGCTGCCGTCGTAGATCGTTCCGCCGCGCAGGAGCACGTCGTAGTCGTGAGCTGGAGCCCGGCCGAGCTCCGCGCAGCCTCCGAGCAGGATCGTGAGCAAGACCTCGCACTTCAACTTCGGCCTCCTGTCCCGTTGCGCGCCTTGCGCACCAGCCCGCACACCTCGTCGGCGCAGCCCCACGAGAGCGTGACGCCAGCGCCGCCGTGGCCGTAGTCGTGCACGACCAGCGCGCCGCCCGGGCGAGCCTCGAGCTCCAGCCGCACTTCCTTGCGTCCGGGGCGCAGCCCCACGCGGACTTCGAGGATCCGCGCCCGTGCGACCCGCGGCTCGAGTAGCGCACAGCGCGCGAGGATCCCCGCGGTGTCCGCCTCGCTCGGGAGCAAGTCCTCGCAGCCCTCTTGCGCCGTGCCGCCGAGAACCGCGTCGTGCGAGCGGGGGACCAGGAAGGCGAACTCCGCCCCGCCCGTCTCGTCGACGAAGAAGCGCTCGACCACCCCGGCCTCGACGCGCACGAGCTGGCCGCGAATCGGGTAGAGCTCGGGATCGGGCGCGAGCTCGCGCGCGCCGAGGCCCGCGCAATCGACGGTGAGCGGCGCCTTGGCGCACAGCTCGTCGAGCGTCTCCACGCGCGCGATCTCGACTCGCCCGCCGAGCGCTTCGAATCGTTGCAGGAGCCACGGCAGATAGCGGTCCATCTCGATGCGCGGGACGCGGAAGACGAAGCCGTCGCGGCGCCGTGGCGGAAGCTCGTCGGCGCGCGCGCGCCGGAACTGCGGCACCCCCGCGTGCCATGCGGGCAGCGGTGCGTCGTCGGCATACACCTCCGTGCCCTCGAGCCAGGCGACACCGGTCTCGGGATCGTCGGCGAGGCGCGCGAATTCGGCCAGGCTCGCGGCAGCCCAGCGCGCCACGCGCTCGGGCGGACCGACGCGGTAGGGATACCAGACGGCCGCCGCGACCGCGGAGGTCGAAGCGAGCGGAGGAAGTGCGCCGATCGCATGCACGAGGAATCCAGCCTCGCACAGGCGCACGCCACACGACAAACCCGAGACGCCCAGCCCCAGGACGACGATCTCCGCGTTCCCGGCTTCCAACGGGGAGAGAGTCTACGCTCGCACCTTGCCGGTAGTCGGCTCGCCGCTACACTCTTTCGCTCTTCGACCTCCCCGGAGCGTTCCCTTTCCGCGATGAAGATCCACGAGTTCCAGGCCAAGGAGCTGTTCACCGAGTTCGGCCTCGATGTGCCGCGGGGCTACGAGTGCACCACCGGCGAGGATGCGGAGCGCGCGTTCAACGAGCTCGCCAAGCCGCTCGCGGTCGTGAAAGCCCAGATCCACGCCGGCGGACGCGGCAAGGGAGGCGGCGTGAAGCTCGTGAAGAGTGCCGCCGAAGCCAAGGTTGCCGCCGAGGCGATGCTCGGCAAGCCCCTCGTCACCCACCAGACCGGGCCAGGGGGTCAGATCGTCCGACGCGTGTGGGTCGAGGAGGGCTCGGCGATCGAGAAGGAGTTCTACGTCGGCATCGCCATCGACCGCGAGAAGAAGTGCCCGGTCGTGATGGCGTCGGCCGAGGGCGGCGTCGAGATCGAGGAAGTCGCCGCCAAGAGTCCCGAGAAGATCCTCAAGGCCGCGTTTTCTCCGCAAGCCGGTCTCTCCGAGCCGGAGGCGCTGCGTCTGGTGCGCGGCATCCGCATCCCATCCGGCCTGGAGCACGAGGCCGTGCGTTTCCTGGTGGTCCTGGGCAAGCTCTTCTGCGAGCTCGACTGCTCGATCGCCGAGATCAATCCGCTCGTCACGACCAAGGACGGGCGCGTGCTCGCCCTCGACGCCAAGATCAACTTCGATTCGAACGGTCTGTTCCGGCACCCCGAGCTCGCCACGCTACGCGACCTCCACGAGGAGGACGAGAAGGAGATCGAGGCGTCGAAGTACGACCTCTCCTACGTCGCTCTGGACGGCAACATCGGCTGCATGGTGAACGGCGCGGGTTTGGCGATGGCGACGATGGACGTCATCAAGCTCTACGGCGCGGAACCCGCGAACTTCCTCGACGTCGGCGGTGGTGCGACCACCGAGAAGGTGACCGCTGCGTTCCGATTGCTGCTCTCCGACGAGAAGGTGCAGGGCGTCCTGATCAACATCTTCGGCGGGATCATGAAGTGTGACGTGATCGCGAACGGCGTGGTCGAGGCCGTGAAGCAGGTCAGCCTCAAGGTGCCGCTCGTCGTGCGTCTCGAGGGGACCAACGTCGAGCAAGGCCGGGAGATCCTGAAGCGCTCCGGGCTCCCGATCGTGCCCGCCACGGATCTCGACGACGCGGCGAAAAAAATCTGCGCCGCGGTGAAAGGACGCTGAGCCATGAGCATCTTCGTCGACAAGAGCACGCGCCTGATCTGCCAGGGCTTCACCGGCAAGACGGGGACCTTCCACAGCGAGCAGGCGATCGCGTACGGCACGACCATGGTCGGCGGAGTGCATCCCTCCAAGGCGGGCACCATGCATCTTGGCCTGCCCGTGTTCGGCTCGGTTGCCGCGGCGATGGCCGAGACCGGCGCGAACGCGACCGTGATCTACGTTCCCCCGGCCGGCGCCGCGGCGGCGATGATCGAGGCGATCGAGGCCGAGATGCCCCTCATCGTCACGATCACCGAGGGCATCCCCGTGCTCGACATGGTGCGCGTGTCGGAGGCTCTCGAAGGCTCGCGTTCACGCCTGATCGGCCCCAACTGTCCGGGCGTCATCACTCCGGGCGAGTGCAAGATCGGCATCATGCCCGGCTACATCCACAAGCCCGGCCGCGTCGGCGTGATCTCGCGCTCGGGCACGCTCACCTACGAGGCCGTCTGGCAACTCACCACGCGCGGCATCGGCCAGTCGAGCTGCGTCGGCATCGGCGGCGACCCGGTCAACGGCACGAGCTTCGTGGACTGTCTGCGCGCGTTCAACGACGATCCCGAGACCGACGCGATGATCATGATCGGCGAGATCGGCGGCAGCGCCGAGGAGGCCGCCGCCGACTTCATCGCCGCGCACGTCAAGAAACCCGTGGTCGGCTTCATCGCGGGACAGACCGCGCCGCCCGGCCGCCGCATGGGTCACGCGGGTGCCATCATTGCCGGCGGCAAGGGCACCGCGAAGGAGAAGGTCGCCGCGCTCGAGGAGGCGGGCGTCCTCGTCAGCAAGAGCCCCGCCCGACTCGGCGAGTGCATGGAGAAGCGGCTGCGCGAAGTCGGCCTGCTCGCCACCGCGACGGCGTCACCGGATACCCAGCTCGCGTAGCTGCGCCTCCGCCTGCTCGGCCCATCCCCGGTTCGCAAGCGGACTTGCCGGGCTCGGGTGCAGCACCGAGCCGACACGCGGCCCGCCCTCCCCGAGCGCTGCACGCGCTCGCTCGGCCGCGAAGGTTCCGATGCCGACCACGATCTCGGGCTGCATCCAGCGCACGAAGCTCGAGAGGGCCCGGTCGCAGATGGGATAGAGCGCCGCGCGCTCGGCCGCGGGAAGCTTGTCGGGCGTGCGGTTGCGACCCGATGCTTCCAGGAACGCGAGCGGGCACCAGTTCCACACGAAGAAGCGACGGAAGAACGCGTCGGGGGTTTCGAAGCGATCGCGCGCCCAGCCCCACAGGCGTCCGCCACTGACCTCGCTGCGCGAGCAGGCGAAGCCCTCGATCGGTCGCGCGGGATGCTCGCGGCGGGGGCGCTCGATCGGTGCTTCGATTCCCAGCCAGTCGCGCACCAGCGTGACGTCACCGAAGGGGACCCCCGTTTGAACCATGCCGAAGGGTCCCGGATTCATGCCGAGGAGCAGCACCCGGGTGCCGGGCCGAGCGAAGCGCTCGAGGTAGCGATCGGTGCTGGCGCGCGCATAGTCGAGCGGGTTGTAGACGCAGGTGACCGGCGCAGCGAACGACAACGCCCCGGCGGCGCGCGCGAGCGTTCGAACGATGCTTCTGGGCTGACGATCGGCTGAGGAGCGCAAGGTCATGCAGGGAAGGGTTCGCAGGCTATGCCCGGAGACGACTTCACCGGCGCGAGGAAAGCAGCCCTGGGTGGGCCACGTCAAGGTCGCCCCGGCCCTCCTCGATGCTCGAGCGTCGCTCCGTGCACCGAAAGCCGGAAAGGATTTCTGCTCCGTCTCCGGCGGTGCGTGAATCGTTTGCGGGCGGCGCGTGCAAAGCCTTGGGTGCAAAGTACTTGCGACTCAGAAGCCTTTGCTCTCAGGGTCCGTGATGGGTGGCCGATAACGGCTGCATGAAGATTCCGGCTCTCAACCTCGGCGCCCCGCCCGCGACCAGCGGACTCGGCAGGACTGTCGACCGCGTCGTATCGAGCTCCCCGAGCTTCGATTCGAACGCCACCCTGCGCCCGGCGGCCATTGACCGCATCGAGGTGAACACAGGGGAAACCACTGACAAGGTCGGCCAGAGCCCGGAGGAGCGCCTGGCCCATCTTGCCTCTCACTTCGAGACTCGCCTCGATAATCTGATGGAACGCGACGGAATGAGCGAGGAGAAGGTCGCCGCGCTCGGACAGGCCAAGGAAGACTTCCAGGGCCTGGTCGATCGGCTGTCGAACGCGCTCGACTCCCTCAAGCCCGGCGGCGCCGCCCGTGGGTTCCGCATCGTCGTGAACGACCTGGTCGAGAATGTCCAGGCGGCCGTGAGCGAGGAAGTCGGGTCCAATCACCCCGGGACGAACACCGACGGCAACCCGAACACCGACATCGGCCCGGGAGACCAGAACGCCGACGTCGACAACATGAATCATGATCCGGTCGAAGGCCTGGTGGCGATGCAGGCGCGCTTCCAGACGCGCTTCGAGTCGTTCTTCAAGCAGGAGGGGCTGGACGCTCGTCTCGTCCGTGAGCTCGGCGCTGCGAAGGAAGGATTCGACGGAGTGCTCGAACGCTTGCACAACGCCTACGACAAGGGGAGCAAGGACGTGAGCTTCCTGCGCTCCGGCTTCACCACGGCTCTCGCGGGGCTGACCGAAGACCTCGAATCGGCCTTTGCCAAGGAGCATCAGCTCGGCAAGCCCGACAGCAACCTGCATCCCGACGTGGTTGCGCTCTACGGATCCAACGGGACCTCGACACCGCTCGTCCCTTTGCAGCCGTCCAACGTCGATCAGATCGTCTGAGCCGAGTCCGCTCGGCGGATGACCAATGGCGCGGCGGCTGGGGCGACCCTGCCGCCGCGCTACACTTTCCTGGATGGATGGCGCGCAACCCGATCCGGGAGTCAGCTCGGCTTCCGCGCGATGGTGGATTCCGATCCTGACCGGCGACGGGACGCCCACGCTCGTGCACTCGGTGCATGGCGAAGCCTGTCACTCGAGGTCAGGCGCATGGACGCAGGCGCGGGAGCGTTACGCGCGCGGCTGCCGCCTGCAGGAACGCGCGAGCCAAGGTGGGCTGACGAGCCTGCGCTTGCTCGACGTGGGCACGGGCATCGGGCTCAACGTGGCCGCCGCGCTGCAAGCGGTCGCGACGAGCGGGGTCGAGCTCGTGGTGCACTCGCTGGAGCGCGACCCGAGCGTACTGCTGCGCGCGCATGAACTACTGGATCAGTTTCCAGAGGACGCGCGCCGCTGGGTGGAACCGGTCGTGAGAGCGATCCAGGAAGCGCTTGCTGCGCCGGAGCGGGCGGCTTCCGGGGTCGTCCTCACGGCGCCGGGCGGCGTACGCGCTCGTCTGCACCTGCACGTGGGGGACGCGCGCACCACGCTCGGCTCGCTCTCTCCGCGTGAGCGCTTCGATGCGGTCTTCTTGGACCCATTCTCGCCGCGCGTCGAGGCCGAGCTCTGGGAGCCCGCCTTCCTCGCCGCGATTGCCGCGCGCATGGCCAACGGGAGCTGGCTTGCGACGTACTCGGTCTCGCTCGCGGTTCGCGCGGGCCTCGCGGCGGCAGGTCTGCGCGTAGGGTCCGGCCCAGCGGTAGGAGCCAAGCACGAGGGAACGCTCGCCTCGCCCGACGAGGAGCCTCCCCCGCTTGCTCCGCGCACCGCGCGCCGGGTTGCGGGACGTGCCCTGCGCCTGTGCTCCGAATCAACGGCCAAGCATGCTCGCGAGACCGCATTTTCTCCCCCTGGCGGTGTGGCGCCGCCTGCCATGCCCTAGGATGGTCGGCTGGGGCATGCGGGATCGGGGACCTTGCGCTCGTCCCGACGCGACGACCCACCCACGGATGCTCCGACCCAAGCCATGAGAATCCCTTTCGCGATCCTCCCCAACCTCGGACTCCCGGAGATCCTGCTCATCCTGGCGGTGGTCCTCGTGCTGTTCGGAGGTCGCAAGCTGCCGGAGCTCGCCCGCGCGCTGGGAAACAGCATCAACCAGTTCAAGCGCGGATTGAAGGAGCAGGCGGAGGATCCCGAAGCGCTTGCGCCGCCCCCGGAACGCGAGACCAAGGAGCCCTGACAGGCAGGGTGAACCTGGGCCCCTCCGTATCTCGTATCAGCGAAGCATGTCCCGATCCCGAACGAACCTCGAGGCCACGGCTGGCGAAAGCTCCCGGGTCGCTTCGGTCGATGGGCTGCGGGGACCTCGACGGTGGCCGAGCTCGACGCGCGACATGCGCACGGGTCTGGTCCTTTGCGGCGGCCAGAGCACGCGCATGGGACAGGACAAGGCGCTGCTTCGAATCGATGGGCGCGCGCTGGTCGTGCGCTCGATCGAGGTCCTCGACGCGGTGGCCGGCGATGTGTGGCTGGCGTGCGGGAGCACGTCCCGCTACGAGGAACTCGGGCGCCGGCTGGTCCTCGACGAGACCGAGAACGCCGGACCGCTGACGGGCCTCGCGGCGGCGCTTCGAGATCTCGCGGACGGCTGGCTGTGCGTGCTCGCCTGCGACATGCCGCGCGTGGAGCCGGAGCTGTTCGAGCTCCTGCTCGCAGAGGCCGAGCGCGAGGGCCTCGACGCCTGCCTCGCTGCGACCAGCCAGGGGCTCGAGCCCTTGTGCGCCGTGTATCACGCGCGCTGCGCGCCCTCGGTCGCGGCGGCGCTGGCGCGCGGGGAGCGGCGCATGGTCGCTTTCTGGGAGCAGGACCCGAGCTTGCGCGTCGGCACGCTCGAGCGCGGCGCGGGCCTCGCGCGACAGGGCGCGAGCGATCCGAGCGTGAACCTCAATACGCCCGCGGAGTACGAGCGTGAGCGAGCGCGCGCCGAGCAGCACGGGGAGCGCAGCTGATGCGCCCGGCCGATGGTCGCCTGCTCGAGCTGCTCTCCCCCGTCGAACGGGGGCTCCAGAGCATGCGTTCGATCCTCGAGCTCGAGCTCACGGCGGACAGCCCGTCCGTGTCCGACATGACCGATCACATCGGCCGGTTCAGCGGCAAGCAGCTGCGCGGCGCGCTGGTCCTCCTGGTAGGGGAGGCGTGCGGGACCACGAGTCCCGAGCACCCCTCGATCGCCGCGATCGTCGAGCTGATCCATCTCGCGACGCTCGTGCACGACGACATCCTCGATGGCGCCAAGGTGCGCCGGCGCGTCGCCTGCGTGCACGCGCGCTGGGACAACCAGGTGGCGGTGCTCCTCGGGGACTTCCTGTACGCACGCGCCTTCGCGCTCTCGACGCGCCTTTCCTCGCGCCTGTGCAGCCAGATCCTCGCGGTGACGACGCAGCGCATCTGCGTCGGCGAGATCGACCAGTCCGCCTCGCGCTACGACTTCGAGACGAGCGACGAACGCTACGAGGCGATCGCTGGAGCCAAGACCGCCGCGCTCTATGCCGCGGCCTGCGAGCTCGGCGCGCGCTATCCCCAGGGACGCGAGGACCTCGGCAACGAGCTTTCCCGCTTCGGCTGGGAGGTGGGGCTCGCGTTCCAGATCGTCGACGACTGCCTCGACGTACTGGGCGACCCGGAGACGGTCGGCAAGAGCGTGGGAACGGATGTCGAGGATGGGAAAGTGACCCTGCCCGTGCTGTTCACCTATCGCCAGGCGGACGAGCATACGCGCGCGCGCATGCGCGACGTGTTCACCCTACCTGATCTGGCCGAGCGGCCCGAACGTCTGCGAGCAGTCGCCGACCTCGGAGCCGGGGTCGACCACGCCATGGCGCGCGCGCGAGCGCTCGTCGAGCGTGCGATGGGCCGCGCCCGCGGGCTCGCGCCCTCGGGCGCGCGCAACGCGCTGCTCGCCATGGGTGACTACGTACTGGAACGACGCTGGTGAAAGAGCTCGCCGCGCGGGTTTCGATCGAGCTCACGGATGCAAGGATGACGGGAGTGCAAGCAAGATCCACGACCGCAACCGCCACCACCCCGACCATCGTGATCGGTCTGATCCTGGCAGCGCTGGCGGGCTGCACCGAGCGTGGCAGCGAACGTGAGATCACGCACACGGGCACCGCGAGCGCCGAAGAGCGTCCTGCGCACCCGGGCGCGACCAGCGCCGAGCGCTTCGGCTCGCAGATGGGCCCGGCGAGCGGCATGTCGGGGGACGCAGGTGCGGCCGACAGCGCCGCAACGGGACTGCGCTGGGACGTGCCCGCAGGCTGGGTCGAACTCGCGGCCACGCAATCGCGGATCGCGAACCTGCGCGTGGGCGAGGCTCCCGGGGCAGAGTGCTACGTCACCGTGCTGCAAGGCTCGGGCGGCGGCCTGGCGGCCAATGTCGACCGCTGGCGCTCGCAGATGGGCCTGGGGCCCTACTCGACGCAGGAGCTCGCAGGCCTCCCCAAGCGCCTGCTGCTCGAACAGGAAGCGGTGCTGGTCGAGATCGATGGCACCTACACGGGGATGGGTTCGACCCCGCAAGCGGACTTCCGCATGTATGGCCTGATCCTCTCGCTTCCCGTCGGCACGATCTTCGTGAAGATGACCGGTCCGCGCGCGCTCCTCCTGAACGAGCGCGAGCGCTTCCTCGCCTTCTGCGATTCCCTGCGACTTTCCGAAACGGGCGAGGGCGCACCGGCGGGAGGGTCGAGTGATCCGGGAGCCGGAGCGGCGCCCGAAGCAAGCCTCACGTGGACCGCTCCGCAGAGCTGGCGCGCGGATCCGCCCCGCCCGATGCGCGAGGTGAGCTTTCGCCTCGGCCCGGAGGCGAAGACGGAATGCTACGTGTCGCTCCTCGGCGGCAATGCCGGCGGGCTGGTGGCGAACCTGAACCGCTGGCGCGGACAGCTCGGTCTGGAAGCGATCCTTCCTGCGGAGCTCGACGCGCTCGAGCGCATCGACGTGCTGGGCCAGAAGGTGCCGCTCCTGGAGGCCTACGGTTCGTACAAGGGCATGGACGGCCAGGCCATCGAGCGCGCTGGCCTCCTCGCCGTCGACTGCGAGCTGGCAGAGAGCGCCGTGTTCGTGAAGATGATCGGGCCGGAGGATGACGTGCGAGCGGCGAAGGCCGACTTCGTCGCCTTCTGCGCCTCGCTGGAGGGAATGTGATGGACGAGCCGACCACCGTACCGACGTCACGCACGCCCAGAGCTCTCCGGACCCCCAGGGTGATCGGCAGCTTCGGGCTCGCCTGCGTGCTGCTCCTGTTCTTGTTCCTGCTCACCCTGCTCGGCACCTTCGAGCAGGCCGACCACGCGCTCTACGACGTCCAGAAGAAGTACTTCGAGAGCTGGTTCCTGGTGACCGACTCGACGGTCTTCGGAGTGGGCCCGATTCGCATCCCCTTGCCGGGCGGCATGCTCGTGATGGGGATCCTCGCGCTCAATCTCATCGTCGGCGGCGTCTTGCGCCTGAGGAAGAGCCTACGCACGACCGGCATCCTGGTGGCGCACTTCGGGGTGCTCTTGATGCTCGCGGCGGGGCTCGTGAAGTTCGCGCTCAGCGAGGACGGCGCGCTCAAGCTCTACGAAGGCAAGTCCTCGCGCGAGTTCGTCAGCTACTACCGCTGGGAAGTGGCCATCTGGGAGGTCACCGGCACGGGGACCATCCAGGAGCACTTGATCCCCCAGGAGGACTTCGTCGACCTCGGCGAATCGAAGAGCGCGCTCTTCCGCTCGACGGAGCTTCCGTTCACGCTGACGCTCTCGAACTATCTGCCGAACTGCCACCCGCTGCCGAAGGGGCCGAACTGGAAAGCGGCATCTCCCGTCGTCGAGGGATACGCGTTCCTCGAGCAGGCCCTGGAAAAAGAAGCCGAGTTCAACCTCGCGGGCTTGCACGCACAGGTGCAGTCCCGGGGGAGTGAGCAGGTGCAAGCGGGCCTCCTGTGGGGCTTCGACCTCCTGTATCCCCTGGCGGTGGAGGACGACCCGCGCACGCTGCCCTGGACGTTCGAGGCCGACGGGCGCACGTTCGCGATGGCGTTGCGCCACGAGCGCTATCCGATGCCGTTCACCGTGCACCTCGACGACTTCCGCAACGAGTACCACCCGCGCACGAACACGGCCAAGAGCTACGAGAGCGACATCACGGTCGTCGAGGGTGACGAGGTGCGGCCGGTGCTCATCCAGATGAACGAGCCCCTGCGGCACCAGGGCCTGGTCCTCTTCCAGTCCGGCTGGGGACCTCAGATCGACCCGGCTCCGGCGCGCATGTTCTCGGTCTTCGCCGTGGTGCGCAACCCTTCCGATCACTGGCCGCTCTACTCGTGCCTGGTGATCGCGGCGGGCCTGCTCTTCGCGTTCACCGTGAAGCTCGTGCGCCACATCTCCTCGCAGTCCGACGCGCGCGCGCGCCTTGCCACCCAGGTTTGATTCCCATGCGATCGTCGAAAACCTTGGCATCCCTCGCTTGCGCGATGCTCATCGGCCTGCTCCCCGCCGCGGCGAGTCCGCAGGACGCACCGGCCCACTCCCGTGCACCCTGGACGAAGGAGGTCGTCGATCTCTTCGCGACGATCCCCGTCCAGGACGGAGGCCGCGTCAAGCCGCTCGATACGCTCGCTGGCTTCAAGCTGCTCAAGATGAACGGCAAGCGGACGGTGAAGCTGGCCGGCACCGAGTCGAAGAAGTGGTGGGAGTTCTGGAAGCGGGACGAGAAGCTGAATCCGACCGCGTGGCTGCTCGACTGCCTGTTCTTCCCGGAGATCGCGAGCACGTATCGCACGTTCTACGTGCGCGACTCGGCGGTCCTCACTGCCGTCGGGCTGAGCCTCGAGGGCCGCAAGAAGACCGACCGATACAGCTACGAGGAGCTCGTGCCCGGCCGCGAGAAACTGTTCGCCGAGGCAGCTCGGCTGGACCGGCTCGAGAGGTCGGGCCAGCGAGAAATCAAACAGCGTTCCTCGCTCGAGGCGCAGTACATGGCGCTGGCCGAGAACATGCACGAGTTCGAGTCCCTCGCGAGCGCGCTCGACTTCGCACGGCACGGCTTCGTCGTCGATGGCTCGGAGGGTCTGCGCGGGATCTTCGAGGGCGCCCATGAGGTGCCCTACTCTCGGGTCCTGGCGAAGGCTGCCGCGATCGGGCAGCTCGCCTTCTCGATGCAGGCTGACGGGGGACCGGAGGAGGCCGCGCTGCGCGGTCTGGGCGACGAGCTCCAGGCGACGACGCAGGGGGCTCACGTGCTGGCCGTGTTTGCGCCCGAAGCGCCCGTCGCGGAGCTGACTGAGTGGCTGACGCCCACCGAGCTCGGAATCCCCGCCATGATGGGATCGCAGTCGGTGGACCGGTCCCTGCGGGCGCTCGGGCACCTGGAGGAGCTCGTCAGTCATCGCGAGCGTCCCGACGAGTTCGCCGCGCGCGCCCGCGACCTGAACACGGAGCTGCGGTCCCTCGCCGAGACGCGCGGGGAGTACGGCAAGATTCCGCTCGAGGTGCGGTTCTACCGCTGGGACCTGTTCACCAAGGCGCTGATCTTCTTCCTGCTGGGCTTCCTGGGCTGCGCGTTCTCCTGGCTCGCCCCGCGCTCGCGCGCCTTCGCCTGGATGCACTGGGGTGGGCTCAGCGCCGGCACCGCGCTGGCCGTCGCGGGCGTCGTGGTTCGATGCATCATCCGCGACCGTCCGCCCATTTCGACCCTGTACGAGACGATCCTGTTCATCACGTCCACCTGCGTGATCACGGCCGTCGTGGTCGAGCTCATCAACCCCCAGCGCATCGCGCTCGCGCTCGCGCCCGTGCTCGGGGCGGGCGGGTTGTTCCTGGCGATGAAGTACGAGCTCAAGGAGGCCGCCACTGCCGGCGACACGATGCCGAGCCTCGTTGCGGTGCTCGACACGAACTTCTGGCTCGCGACGCACGTCACGATCATCAACCTGGGGTACATGGCGGGGCTGCTCGCTTCGGCTCTGGCGCACGTCTGGCTGATCGGGAGGCTTCTGGGCTTCCGGCGCACGGACAAGCGCTTCTACCGCGAGCTGACGCGAATGACTTACGGCGTGCTCTGCTTCGGTCTCCTGTTCGCCCTCGTCGGCACGATTCTCGGCGGCATCTGGGCCAACTACTCCTGGGGCCGCTTCTGGGGCTGGGATCCCAAGGAGAACGGGGCGCTGCTGATCGTCCTCTCGATGCTCGCGATCCTGCACGGGAGGATGGGCGGGTATCTGCGCGACTTCGGCATCGCGGTCGGCACCGTCGGTTGCGGGATGGTGGTGGCCTTCTCGTGGTGGGGCGTCAACTTCCTCGGCATCGGCTTGCACAGCTACGGCTTCACGGAGGGCGTCTTGAACGCGCTCCTGATGTTCTGGGCCATCGAGTCCGTCCTCGTGCTCGCGGCGATCGGCTGGTGGTTCATCCAGCGCAGCCGCGCTGTGACGCCCGCGCCGGAGCTCGCCACCGAGAGCTGAAGCGCGCGATGGTGACGATCCTGGATGGCAAGCGCGTGGCAGCCGACGTACGCGCCGAGGTGGCCGCCGCCGTCGTGCGGCTGCGCGAGCGCGGCATCGTGCCCTCGCTCGCGGTCGTCCTGGTGGGGGAGGACCCCGCCTCGCAGATCTACGTCAAGCACAAGGACCGCGCCGCGAACGAGGCGGGCTTCGCGGTGCAGACCGTGCGTTTGCCGGCCTCGACCTCGCAGGCGAAGCTCGAAGCGGAAGTGGCGCGCCTGTGCGCGGACGCGTCGGTGCACGGAATCCTGGTGCAGCTGCCGCTCCCACCGCCGCTGTCGGCCGATCGCGTACTGGATCGGCTCGACCCCGCGAAGGACGTGGATGGGCTGACCCCGGCGAACGTCGCGGCGCTCGTCCTCGGTCGGGAGGGGCTCGTCCCGTGCACGCCCGCGGGATGCCTCGAGCTCTGCGACCGCTACGGGATCGAGCTCGCCGGCCAGCACCTCGTGGTGGTGGGTCGCTCGCAACTGGTCGGGAAGCCCCTCGCGCTCCTGGGGCTCGCGCGTCACGCCACCGTGACGATCTGCCACAGCAAGACTCCCGATCTCGCCGCACATTGCTCTCGCGCGGACATCCTGGTCGCCGCGGTGGGCCGGCCGGGGCTCGTGCGGGGAGAGTGGATCCGGCCCGGCGCGGTGGTGCTCGACGTGGGGGTCAACCGCCTCGCGGACGGCACCCTCGCAGGCGACGTGGACTTCGCCGGCGCCTCGGAGCGCGCCAGCGCGATCACTCCCGTGCCAGGTGGAATCGGGCCGATGACCATTGCCATGCTGCTCGCGAGCACCGCACGGGCGGCGGCGCGTGGATCCGGCCTGAGCGCCACGGAGATCCTGCTGGCCTCGCGGCGAGCCCCAGCTCGCGCTCAACCTTGAGAAAGGGGCGCGGCATGCTCGAAAAACTCGGCTTGGAGTTCCACGTTGGGTCCGTCACGAGACGATCCGCAGCAGTGACGTAGCGCGCGATGTCGAGACTCTCTCAATCTCCTGGAGGAACCTTCCGCGGCAGCGGTGTCGGCTCGGGGCCGGTGCTGCAGTTCCCCACGCCGACGCCGATGGTGAAGGGTCTGTTGATCCTCCACGGCGCGAGCTACCTCCTGGCCTTCGTGGTGTGGCTGATCGCCAAGGAGCCCGGGAAGGCCTGGCTGTTCCACAACCTCGGCCTGCATCCCCAGACCTGGCGCGCGTTCTTCCCCTTCGAGCCCATCTGGCAGCTCGTCTCGTATGCGCTCCTGCACGAGCTTCCCGAGCCCCAGCACATCCTGCAGAACCTGCTCTACCTCTACTTCTTCGGGACGCTGCTCGAGGGGGTGATCGGGTCGAAGCGCTTCATCGTGACGTACGTCGCCTCGATCCTCGTCGGCGGCGTGCTGTACCTCGTGCAGGGCCTGCTGGGTGCAGGGGACATCCCCGTGGTGGGCGCCTCGGGCGGAGTCTTCGGCGTCCTCGTCGCGGCGGCGCTCCTGCAACCGCAGACGCAGATCCTGCTGATCTTCATTCCGTTTCGACTGGGTTGGCTCGCGCTCGCGCTCGTCGCGATCGAGGTGCTCGGGTTCCTCACGCAGATCAGCGAGGGGCCCGGCTCCGGCGTCGCGCACCTGGTGCATCTCGGCGGCGCGGCTTACGGTTTCGCGGCCGTGCGCTGGCGCTGGATCTGGATCGATCCGTTCCAGCGCCTCTCGATGCGCCGCGCGATCCGCGTGGAGGAGAAACGGATCTCCGACGAGCAGCGCGTGGATGGCTTGCTCGAGAAGATCAACCGCGAGGGCATGAGCGCCCTCAGCCGCAGCGAGAAGGAGTTCCTGCGACGCGTCTCGGCGCGCCGCTGAACGGAGCGCATACGTCAGGCCAGCGCGCGCGGTGCGGCGCGGCCTCGACGCGCGGGATGGAGCCTGGCGCCCACGTGCAGCACCACCTGAATCCTCGGGGAAGCGTGCTACACTCTCGTTTCGGTCCCCCTCTGTCACGACCTCTTTCGGGATGCCATGACGACCTTTCTCCTCAATCCGCGGACTCTCGCGTTTCTCTTCGCTCTCCTGTGCGCGGCTGTTTCCACCGCCGTCCCGGGTCGGCCCGCCTTCCAGGACGAGCGGCGGACCTTTCGGGAGCAATACCAGAAGCTCGCGGCGATCGAAGCCACGGACGAGATGGGGAAGCTCGTCCAGAAGGACCTCGATCTCGCGGTCGAGTGGATCATCGAGGTGTCGGAGGGGATCGCCCAGGAACCGAGCGATTCGCTGTACGAGCAGCTCAAGAACCTGAAGATCGGCTGGAAAGCAGGCGTTGGCACGCAGTTCGTCGACGAGATGGAGCGCTACTACTCGCTGGTCGATCCGACCACGAAGCGCGAGCGCGTTCGCCTGCGCGAGGAGTACGAGCGGGGGAACGCGCGCTTCTACAAGGCCAAGCAGGACCCGGCGAACAGCGTTGGCGACTTCATGGAGCTCTCCGAGCTGTACCTGAACATCGCGACGCTGTTCGAGCAGTTCGGAGACAAGTACTACGCCTCGCAGTGCTGGAGCTTCTTCGGCAACTGCAATGACGAGTACTACCGCAAGGGCGATTCCGATCTCTACAAGGCTTGCCGCGGATACGGCAAGGTCGTCGAGCTGCGCGGAGCCATCGGGCTCAAGGACGACATCTACACGACCAACAGGGCGCGCTACGAGGTTCTGAAGGAGCAAGGCTTCGCGGGCGAAGCCGGAGAGGCGGGGACCCCGGGCGCGCCTGCTGCGGCGCCCGAGCCGGTGGCCGCGGGTGAGGCCATTGCCACCCCGCTCACTTTCGCGGTCGCCGCGGATCTCGAGGCCGTCGAGCGCCCCTGCTACTACCTCGACGAGCTCTACCCGATGTGGAACTCGGTCAGCCTGGCCGCCAAGGGCAGCGCCACGGACTTTCCTCGGCTGCCCGATGCACCGAAGGTGCTGCGGCCCGGAGCGACGGAGGTCGATCTCGATCTCGACCGCGACGGGAAGGGCGACCTGAAGGTCCCGGTCACCGGCAGGCTCGAGGCGGTCGAGTTCGACATCGGCAAGGACGACGAGCAACGCCGCTGGGCCTTCCTTGCCGTCGTGGGCGTCCAGAAGGACACCTACCAGGGCTTCGAGATGAATCTCCTGGCCGATGACAACCAGTTCGTGATCTTCACCGCACCCGCGGCGAGCATGAACGGCACGATCGGCGAGACGCCCGTGCACGTGTTCGACGACAACATGGACGGTGTGTACGGCAGCCTGCCTGCGACCTACCAGCACATCGGCTGCACGGAGGGCGCATACGCGCCGGAGATGGACGCCATCCAGGTAGCCGCCGAGAAGCGGGCTCGGCCGTGGAGCGAGTACCAGGAAATCGGTGGCAGCTGGTACAAGGTCGCGGCGGAGAAAGGCGGGAAGTCGCTCTCCGTGACGCCGGCCTCGCTGAAGACGGGCACGCTCAAGCTCAAGTACAAGGGTCCGGTCAAGCCGAGCTGGCTCGTGGTGAAGGGAGCTGCGAACTACGAGAACAGCTACTTCGACCTCGCCGGAGCCGGCGCCGGGGGACTCACCGTTCCCGCCGGCCGATACTCCCTCTATTACGGAGAGCTGCGTTCGGGCAAGAAGAAGCAGATGCTGAAGACGCTGATCCTGCCCGGGAAGAACACTCCTTCCTGGTCGGTTCCCGAGGGCGGCGAGGCGACGGTCGAGCTGGGCGGTCCCTTCGGGTTCGAGTTCAGGATCCAGAAGGCGGACGACAAGGTCACGGTGGTCGGCAACACCGTGGTCATCGTCGGCGCGACGAACGAGCGCTACGAGCGACCCTGGGGCTGCGTACCGAGACCGGAGGCGGCGTACCGCAAGAAGGGCAGCAAGAAGGGCGGCAAGCCTGAAAAGATGGACATCGTCCAGACTCAGGAAGAGGTCTCGAAGCTCGGCTGGGCCGCGGCCTGGTTCCCGCGCGATCTGGAGCTTCCGGTGAAGGCCGACGAGACCGATGTCGAGGTGCAACTCACCGAGAAGAACAACAAGCTCTTCGGCAAGATCGAGTCGGCCTGGAAGGACTGAGTCGTGCTCGATCTGAAGTTCATTCGCCAGAACCCCGAGCTCGTGCGTGCCGGGGCCCAGAAGAAGCGCATCACCTGCGACATCGACCGGATCCTCGTCCTCGACGTCGAGATGCGCTCGCTGGGCGGCGAGATCGATGCGCTGCGCCAGGCCCAGAAGCTGGCCGGCAAGACCGTCGCCGAGGCGAGCCAGACCGACCGGCCGCGCCTGGCGCTGGAACAGAAGGACCTGAAAACGAAGCTCAAGGCGCTCGAGGAGCGCCAGGGGGTCGCGAAGGCGGAGCTCGATGGATTGATGCTCCTCGTCCCCAACGTGCCCGCGGCCGAGGTGCCCGACGGCGCGAATGACGGCGAGAACGTCGAGGTCGAGCGCTGGGGGGAGCCGCGCCGCTTCGACTTCGAGCCGCGCGTACTCACATCGAGATCGGTGAAGCGCAGAACTGGCTCGACATCGAGCGCGGCGCGCGGCTCTCGGGCTCGCGCAACTACGTCCTGCGAGGGCGAGCTTGCGCTCCTCGAGAGTGCGGTCATGCGCTACGCACTCGACCTCATGGTGAAGAAGGGCTTCGTGCCCTTGAGCGTGCCGACGCTCGTGCGGCCGCAGGCGATGATCGGCACGGGCTACTTCCCGGGCGGCGAGGAGCAGGCCTACCGCACCGACGAGCGGGACGATCTGTGCCTGGTCGGGACGGCCGAGGTCCCGATCACGGCCTTGCACATGGACGAGATCCTCCCGGTCGGCGATCTGCCGAAGCTCTACGTCGCGTGGAGCCCCTGCTACCGGCGCGAGGCGGGCACCTACGGCAAGGACACGCAAGGGCCTCTACCGCGTCCACCAGTTCCAGAAGGTCGAGCAGGTCGTCATCGACATCGCTGATGCAGAGAAGAGCATCGAGCACCACCGCTCGATCCTGCGCAACTCCGAGGAGCTCCTCGAGGCCTTCGAGCTGCCCTACCGCGTGGTCAACGTGTGCGGCGGCGACCTCGGCCAACCGCAGATCCAGAAGTTCGACATCGAGACGTGGATGCCCTCGCGCGATGGCTACGGCGAGACGCACAGCGCCTCGCGCTTCCACGACTTCCAGGCGCGGCGCCTCAACCTGCGCTACCGCGACGCCGAAGGCAAGGTGCGCTTCTGCCACACGCTGAACAACACGGTGGCCGCGAGCGCGCGCATGCTGATCGCGCTCCTGGAGAATCACCAGGAGCGCGACGGCACGCGTGCGCATCCCGCCCTCGCTGCGACCCTACATGGGCGGGCGCGAGGTCATCGGGCGCCAGCGCGGCGAGTAGACTGCGCGCCGTTCTGGAGAGAAACCCCACACCGACGAGCACGGAGTCCCTCCGAGTTCGGAGTACCGCCTTCAGGCGGTCTGGTTCGTCGTCCCGCCTTCAGGCGGGACTGGCTCCGCAGGAGAAGACCACCTGAAGGCGGGACTCCGAACCAGACAGCCGTCCCGTTCACGACTGGGATCGACTGACCGACTCCGCGGCGAGGGATCCACTCTCCGTTGCGTCGATGCCCCACTCCCAGCCGGTCGGCATGTGCAACGCCTGAAGTCTCTTGTAGGCGCGCACCTCGTGTGCGAGCTCGGCGATCGTCCAGACGCGGGCCCCACCTTCGCGATTGCGAGCGCCGATCGCGAACGCGAGCCGCCACTGCTCGAAGAGGACTCCCCAGGCTTCGAGGAGCCGGGTGCGCGGATCGTAGATGTGGGTCGCCTCGCTGGTGAGGCCGTTGAGCTCGATCACCTTGAAGCCTCGGCCGCTGGGGAGCTCGTCGGGCGCGCTGACGCGCACGTCGTAGCGACCGAAATAGAAGCCCTCGTAGCGGCGGCTGATGCGCTCGAAGGCATCCTCCAGAGCGGGGCTGCGCGCCCAGGAACCGTCGAGGAAGATCGCTCCGCGGCAGTGCGTGCCGAGCTCCACCAGGTTCACGGATTGTCCGGCTTCGGGAACGACGAGCAGCCGAGGGGCGTTGATGCTGAAGTACGTGGACGCCATGCAGACCGCGCGCGGATCGGCCAGGATCAGCTCTTCGAGCGTGCGCCGGCCGTCACCCACGACGACCGGTAGGCGCTTCTCCGTGATGGAGAAGATGCGGCCCCGCGGCTCGTCGGGGTGGCGGACGTAGAAGACCCCGAGCTCCTGTCCGGGCGCGTACTCCTGCAGCAGCGAATCGACGCGCAGCGTCTCGAGGGCGACCTCCAGCGAGCGCGCGTCGGAGAGGATCGACACACCGGAGCCGCGCTGCCCCACGTCGGGCTTCAGAACGACGGGGTACGTGAGCCCGCGCTGCTCGAGGAAATCCTGCGCCGCCCGCAGGCGCTGCTCGACCGGTGCGGCGGCCGAGATCCTGACGAAGCGCGCGACGTCGCCTTCGCCCGCCTCGATCGCCTCGAGGATCCTCGATTTCGATTCTCCGATGAAGCCGCCGGTCGGCATGGCGGGGTTGGCAGCCGTGACGACCGTCAAGCTGCGATGGCGCAGCGCGAGGCCCGCGATGTGCACGACCACCGGCGCGTAGAACACCCACGGCGGCCAGAACTCGAAGGAGATCCGGCGCCGGAACTTGCCGAGGAGCAGGCGGCGTCCGCGCCAGCTGAAGAGCGGCATGATGAGACGCTGGACGACAAGGAGCAGGGCCGCGCACGCGAGGAGCGCAGGCAGGGCCAGGTGCTCGAAGATCGCAACGGAGCGCACGGCCTCGGCGCCGATCCAGGCGGCGAGGCCCACGAGGAGGGGCGTCCACAGGATCCCGGCGAGGATGAAATAAAAGCAGAAGGTGAAGAGGCCCGCATGCACTGCACCGGCCGCGAAGTACGTCGGCAGCCGCAGACCCGGTACGAAGCGCGAGGCGAAGATCACGCGCGCTCCGCGCTGAACGAACCACGCTTTCGCACGCTCGATTGCATCGGGGTGGATGAACCAGCGCAGCGGCGCTCGCTTCAGAGCCGGCCGCCCGAGGAAGCGGCCGGCGAGGTAGAGCGACACGTCCCCGGCGAAGATGCCGCTGAAGGCGGCGAAGCACCCCGGGAGGAAGCTCACGCGACCCTGCGCCACGAGTAGGCCAACCGCGATGCAGGCGAGATCCTCCGAGACGAAGGTCGCGGCCGCGACCAGGAGGAGCAGCAGCAGCAGCGCCGGACCCTCGAAGGGCGGAACGACGGTCGGATCGAAGGGTGCCGCCGCCGCGAGCAGACGTTCGGGCAGCGCCTCCGAGCGCGTCGGAGCGGTGCCGGCTTCGACGCGGGCGACCCACGAGGAAAGCAGGTCGGCCACCTCGGCCGGACGCAGCCAGGGCAGGAAGTGATCGGCGTCGAGCATCGCGAGCTCGCTCTGCGGCACGATCCGCTGGTGCTCGCGTGCGGCCGCCGGGGGCACGAGGAAATCGTGCTTCCCGTGCACGATGAGAAGGGGCGCGACCAGCGACTCGAGGATCGGGCGCAGGGGGCGCTGGTCGGATTCGTAGAAGTTGCGCGCGTACGCGCGCGCGGCGGAGAAGCCGTCGTCGAAACCGAAGTGAGGCAGCGTCCAGCGCGCGCAGAGGATCACCGCGAGCTGCAGCCCGTGCAGCGCGTGATTGATCTCGTATCCGCCGAAGAGCTCGAGCTCCTGCACGCCCATCGCCGAGAGCAGGACGATCGAGCGGATGCGCTCGGGCTCGAGGCTGGCCATCTCGAGGGCCGTCCCTCCGCCCAGGCTGAAGCCGAGCACGTGCACGGAGCGAAGATCCAGACGCCGGCACAGCTCGAGCAGCTCCTGCGCCTGGGCGTGGATCGAGTAGTCGGCGATGTCGCGCTGCGAGGCGCCCATCCCGGGGAGGTCGGGAACGATCAACCGCAGGCGACCGGAGAGCGCCGCGGCGAGGGGCTCGAAGTCCTCCTTCTGGCCCGGGCTGCCGTGCAGGAGGAGCACCGTCGGCATCCCGGGATCCGCAGCGGGATACTCGCGCCAGGCCAGCCGGATCTGACGGCCGGTCGGGATGCCATCGCCCATCTCCGCCACGCTGCCCGCGCTCTCGTTCGCGCGAGCTTGCCCGTCCGGCGCGGGACGCGCCCACCACACCAGGTGCGAAACACCCAGGAGCGCGAGCCAGCCGGCGATGATCCGCCTGCGCCATGACCAGCGGCGGGCACTCATCCTCGCCACGCTGCCGGCGCCGGCGGGCGGCGAGCGAGACCGATCGGCTCGCCGAGCTCGGTGCGGCAGGGGGGACCTGGAGCATAGGCCAGCTCGACGAGCCGAGCTCCGACATGGATGTGGCAGGAGCTGCGCGTCTCGGCGTCGGCGCGATGCATGCACGGCGTCAGCGGACTTGCGGCGCCGGCGTGGCTCTTGTGGAAGCGCTCCAGGACCGCGACCGAGAGACCGCCCGAGCCGCGCGCGAGCTCGGAGAGATGCGTGCGCCGGAAAGCAATCGCGCCCGGCTGGTCGAGACTCGAGGACGCGATGGGCATGCGATCCTCGGCGTCCTCGGTCGTGCGCAGGAGCGTCCCGTCCCACTCGTGGAGCTGGGCCGGCGAACCCGGCCCGATCGCGACGAGGGAGAACGCCTGGAAGGACCGCAGGTCGAGCTCGCGCCAGCGCTCGGCCACCGCGGCCGGTTCAGGCGCATCGATCAGCGCGAGGATGATCTGGCCGCGACTCGTCCGCCGCTCCGGCGGCGCTGCACGCGCGGCTGCGTACCCATTGAGCAGACCCAGCGTCAAGCCGAACTCGTTCACGGCGATCCACGTGCCGCCGGCCTCGCCGTCACGGGGCGCCAGGAACCGGACGTCGCCTGCCATCTGCGCGCGGGGTTCCTCCTCCGGTCCCCGGCTCTGCAGCTCGTCGCGGTTGAAGAAGAGATCGTATCCCTCAGCCGCGCGGATCCACGTCACCGTGCACAAGGCCGGATTCCTTCCAGTACCGCAGCGTCGAGGGAGCCACGCCGAATCCCTCGGCGGGCTCCAGGCCATTGAGGCGCAGGATCACCGCGATGAGCGCGAAGTGATGCACCGTGTGGCTCATCACGAATTGCAGCTCTCGCTCGAGCGAGGAGAGCGTCCATGGAGCGTCCACGCATTCGGTGGCACAGTCCTGCTTGACGCGTATCTCGGAACGATCGCACTCACCGAGCGCTCGGCAGGCAGCCATCAGCGAACGCAGCTTGCGCCGCGCGTGCAGCCGGTTCGTCTCGAGGAGCTGGTCGCGGGCACGCAGATCGTAGTCCAGCCGTCCGTCCTTCAGTCCATCGAGGAGGCGATCGAAGTAGTCGATGCAGTGACGCACGTGGCTGCCGATGCCGCTCGAGGAGACCACGGGTTCCGGTTTGGAATACAGGTCGTCCTCGATCGAGTCGCACAGGGCGATTCCCTGGTCGAGCAAGCGGAGCGTGTCGGAGATGAGGATGGTACGCATGCGTCAGGAAGCTCGACAGCCTAGTACGGGCGTGAAACGACTCTGCACCGCGGCGTGAGCGCGGCTGGCGAGAGTCTTGCGATCGCCCGCAATGATCGGTTCGGAGCCGAAGGTCAGGGTGGCCTGGAAGGAGGGCAGGGTCAGGAGCTGATAGAGATGGGGCAGGAAGTCCATGTCTCCCCACCAACAGATTGCCTGGTCCGCCGGAGGCGATCCAGCGGGAGTGCGGTAGCTGATGCAGGCGAAGCTCACGGGCGAGCCCGTCAGCACGGCGACCTCGAAGAGCGAAGACTTGAACGGGAGCACGCATTCGCCACGGGTGCTGGTGCCTTCGGGGAAGACCACGATTCCCTTGCCTGCGCCCAGGCGAGATCTCACCTCCTCGACGACCCGCTTGAGATCGCTCCGTCGCTCCCGATCGAAGTACAGCGTCCCGACCGTGCGGGCGAGGAAGCCGATGACGGGCCAGCGGGAGACATCGGACTTGGCGACGAAACTCGTGGCGAGGCGCGTGTAGAGGAGCGGGATGTCGAAGTAGGAGAGATGGTTCGAGACGAGGAAGAACGGCGGGCGCGGGGGATCGCCGCGGACCTCGACCGAGACGTGCAGCGCGCGAACGACGCCCCTCGCCCACAATGTCACGAACCAGGCGTGGGATCGCCGTGCGAGAGACTGTGAGCCCAGGACCAGCAGTCGCGAAATGGCCCAGGTCGAGTAGACGATCGTCGACCACGAGAGGATGGCCAGGATGCGCAGCCATGCGCGGAAGTGCTTCTCCATCAGCCCGCGAAGCTCTCGAAGGTCTTGCGGTCGACGGCGGACACGTCCAGGAGCGTCAGGAAGTCGATCGTCCCGAACGCGCGGTCGATGGCCGGCGGACCGAGCACGAGGGCGCCGTAGCGCAGGTAGATGGCGAAGAGCGTGGGGATCTCGACCGCTTTCGAATCCAGTGGCATGCCGTTCGGCCGGCATTCGAATTCGCTGCGCGGCGGGATGTGGATCGAGGTGTGGACGTGTCCTTTCCGTGCCAGCCAGTGGAACGTGGCCAGCCCCAGGTCGGGATCCTGACTGGTGAGCGAGCTGCAGCCGAAGAAGAAGCGCCGCTTGTTCCAGAGGACATAGGACGCGAGCCCCCGCCAGAGCAGGAACAGCACGTTCCTGGAACGATGCTCGCGGGCCACGCAAGCACGGCCGAGCTCCACCGATTGCGAGCGCACCTCGCCAGGCAGCGCGGACAGGTCGAACTCCGTCGCCGAGTAGAAACCGATGCCGCGTTCGGCGGCTTCGGGGAGCTGGAGGCGGTAGGTCCCCACCACGCTCGCGCTCGGTTCCGCGATGACCATGAGGTGCTGGCACTGTGCGTCGAAGGGGTCGCGGTCGAGCCCCTCGACGTACGACTCGGCCAGGCCCTCGCCGAGCTCCAGGTTGAAGACCTCGAACCGCAGGCGCTGGACCGCCTCAAGATCGGCCTCGGTTCGCGCGAACCGCAGGCGATAGCCGCGCTGACGCTGATCCATGGGCGGAATGTGCTCAGCGCCCGGCAAGGAGCTTGATGCGTCGCGCGATCGATCGGGCGGCGCGTCGAGGGGGGGTCGATCTGCATCAGGGCAGGCGGTGGATCGATCGAGGGTCGCTGGCGAGGACGTGGAGGCTTCCCAAACGCAGGAGATATCCGGTGATTTCCACCGGATCGGCGACGCAATCCGGTACTTCTTCGCGCCGCGCTTCGCTCTGCGGAGAGTCAAGCAAGAGGTAGCGCGGTCCGCCGCCTCCGCTCGCCGCCCGGAGGACCGGCAGCATGCCGCCGGCGATCCCGCGCGTGGCGCACGCGCGGTGCGTCGTCCCCCGGTCGGGATGCATCACTCCCGGAGGGTACTTGCTAGCGACGATCTCGCTCCCGTACGGGCGTTCCCGGAGGTCCTGGACCCCCGCGGATGGCCCATGCGCGGCGAGCGACTCGCCACCGAACTCGCGAATGCGTGCATCCGAGAGCTCGATCATCGTCTGGTCGTCGCGGTTCACGAGGCTGCCCTCGAGGTGGACGCGGCTCCCCTCGAAGCGTGTCATTCTAGCGCGGGCCCCGTGCTTTCCAGCCTAGACCAGAAGGTAGCGCGAGAGCGATTTCCCGTCCGGCCTCGCCACGATCACGTAGTGTCAGGGTTACGGCCGACCCGCCTCAACGGCCCGCGGATGGGCAGATTCGAGGACTCCCGCCGAAAAAGTGGCCTGGGAGAGGCTCAGGACGAGGGCGAAGCCCAGCCTGCGTCGCCAAAGGCATGGCCAGGGTGCCCTGGCAGGGGGCACGATCAGGACGCGAAACCCGAGCGCTCCATGCTCGATCACCCGGTGGATGCGCGCCGCGCCTTTCCCGGCGAAGGTGAGCGCGAAGCAGAGGCCTGCGCCCAGATGCGCGGCTACCCGATCACCTGTCGCCCATGGTGGCTTCATTGCCGCCATCACCGGTCGGGTTGCCTTCGCCGGTCCCCCCCTCGTCACCCGTGTCGCCCTCGGGCGTCTCGTCGCTGCCGGCGCTCGGGTCGCCGCCACCGGAGACGGGGATCCCGAGGCGCGGAACGTCCTGCGCCTGCAACCGCAGGATCTCCGGGATACGGATCACGCGCCGGTACTCGATCGTGCGCTGCTCCTTGGAGTCGATCACGAGCTGCTCGCGGAGCAAGCGCGGCGCGATCTCGAGCGTCATCGTGATCTCGATGCGCGCAGGCAGGCCCTGGGTCTCCGCATCGGTGGGATCGGTGTTCCAGTCCTCGAGCGCCTCGGCATCCTCGCCGTCCTCGGAGAACGCTCGCACCTCGAAGCTCTTCACGCGATCGTGCAAGAAGGTGTACGTGCCGCCCTGGAAAGGCTCCTTGTCGACGCCGAAGCTCTCGCGCCGGTAGAGCTCGAGGAAATCGTCGTTCTCCGGGCTCGGCCGCAGGCAGTAGCCGACCTCGCACCAATCGGCGCGCACCCAGCGCTCCCCGTTCTCGATCCAGTTCACGTCGTCGGTGCTGGTCACGAAATCGAGGCTGTCGGCGTCGTAGCCCAGGACCACCCGGCTGTGCAACCGGAACCCGCTCGTGCGGGGGAGATCGATGGTCATGACCCCCCGCAGATCACGCTCGATCATGTCGAGGATCGCAGGACCCGCGAGCTGGGTTTCCTGCACGTTCTGGATCACGTCGCGAGTCGTGCGCGCGGCGGTCAGCATCTGTGAGATCGCGACGAGCATCAGCGCCATGATGGTCATCGTGAGCAGGACCTCCATGAGCGTGAAGCCCGAGAGCGAGGCGTTCGCCGCGGGCCGAGACGGTCGTCGGATCGCGATCATCCGTCCTCTCCTCCGGAGGCCGCCGGATCAGCCGGCTTCTCGCCGTCTTTCGCGGTCTCCTCGGTCGGCCCGTACACCTGCTCCCAGGGGATCCACCGTTCGAGATCCAGGTGATCCGGTAGCTCCTGGATCTTGGGGAAGCGCACGCGCACGCGCACCTTCTCGTAGGCCTCCTGCGGCTCGACATCGTCCTCGCTGTCGCCGGCTTCGGCCGCTCTCTCGCGCGCGCGCTGTTCGCGCTCCTCGCGCACGCGGTTCCGCTCGGCCCAGGTGTCGCTCGCGTCCTCGTCGAGATCCTCGTCCGTGAACGACTCGTCGGCGAGGACGACTTCCCAGGAGAACTCGGGATAGTCCTCGTAGACGCCATCCGAGCCGGTCTCGACCCGGTCCCACCAGAGGCCGGACGCGATCTCGCCGAGCGTGCGCAGGTTGAGCTCTCGCGCCAGCCGCATGTTGCGCGTGTGGGCGGCGGTCAGCTGCGAGGCGTTGAGTCCCTGGAGGATCAGCGTCAGGCCGATCCCCACGATCACGATCGTGACGGCGACCTCGGCGAGAGTGAATCCCGAGCGCCCGCCTTGCCGGGCCAGTCTCACTGGAACTCCCCATCTTCGGGGGGTTCGCGCGTGAACAGGCCCTCGTGGAAGTGGATCAGCCCCGTCAGCGCGAGGACCTCGATCGTGTAGAAGTTCTCGTACATGGGCTGGACGAAAACGACCGCGTGGCCGGAGGCTGCGCCGAGCGGATCGAAGCGCACGCGCGCGAGGCCCGACTGGACCTGCTGGCCTCCGATGTAGACGCTCGCGATCTCGACTCCGTCCGCGAGCTTGTGCCACCCGAAGGCCATGCGGTCCTCTTCCTCCGAGCTCGGGAGCATCAGGCCTCCGCGGGCATTGAAGGGCGAGAGAACGCGGTAGGCATCCTCGTCGAGGTCGTATTCCACCAGGAACTCGGCATTGCGCGCGATCGCATCCGAGCGCGTGCCTTGCAGGGTCGCGGCGAGCCCGCGGACCTCGGAATTCAGGCGCGAGCGAGGAAGGAGGGCATCGGCGCTCATCGCCACCGTGGCGGCGATGAGACCCATGACGACGATCACCATCATGAGCTCGAGGACGGTGAAACCGCCGCAGCGCCGCCGCGGAACTCTCCGCGCGGCGCGCATGGCAGCCTGCTCTCCCGATTCCTCGCGCATTCGCTAGAACTCGTGGTTGTGCAGCATGTCGTTGGTCAAGTCTCGATCGTCCCCGGCGCCGCCGGGAGCGCCATCCTTGCCGTACGAGAGCACGAGCGGGTTGGGGTGATTGCTCGTGGGGGGCTCGTAGGCATACTCGTTGCCCCAGGGATCCTTCGGGACGTTCTCACCGTTGAGGTAGCGCTTCCCGCTGTCGTCGGGATCCATCAGCTCCTGGAGCGTCTCGGGGTACCTCATCATGTTGTTGATGGCGTACTGGGTCAGCGCACTCTCGATCTCGACCAGGTCGCCCTTGACCTTCCCCTCGAACGCCTGCCCGAGGCGCTGGAGGAGGGCGGGCACGACCATGGTGGCGAGGAGGCCGATGATCACGATCACGACCATCAGTTCGGCCAGCGAAAAGCCGCGCCGAGAGGGGTGCGCTGCGCGCAGGTTCCGGAGGTTCTTCATAGGAATCTTGGTCCCGCGGAGGGTTGGGGGCGGGATTTGCACTGCATCTGGGACGCTTCGGGGCCGCCCTTCTTCCCGGCGGGCGGGCCTCACTGGAATTGCCCGACCTTCAGGATCGGCAGCACGATGGAGTAGACGATGTATCCGACCACGACGGCCAGGCACAGGATCATCATGGGCTCGAGGAGGGTCGTCAGCTTCTCGGTCGCAGCATCGATCTCCTCGTCGTAGGCGACCGCGATCCGGTCGAGCATCTGCTCGAGCTCGCCGGTCTGCTCGCCCACCGCGACCATGTAGCCTACCACCGGGGGGAAGGCCCCACTGCCCTTCAAGGGGCTAGCGATGTCGGTGCCCTCGACCACGCGGCTGCGGATGAGGGCCGTGGCGTCGCCGACCACCCGGTTGCCCACCACCTTCTCGGTGATCTCTAGGCCCTGGATGACCGGGACACCGCTTCGCAAAAGGGTCGAGAGGGTCCTCGTGAAGCGCGCCACGGCAGCCTTGCGCAGCAGGTCGCCGAGCACGGGGACCCGCAACAGGAAGCGGTCGAGCCGCAGCCGCCCGACGCCGTTCTTGTGGTAGATGCGCTCGATCAGGAACGAGAACGCTCCCATGGCCAGCATGCCGACCCACCAGTAGCTCTTGAAGAAGGTGCTCGCGCTGACAAGGATCTGCGTCGGGACGGGCAGGGTCTGTCCCTGGTCTTGCAGCATGGTGGTGATACGCGGCACGACGAAGGCCATCAGCACGCTCACCACGAGGATCCCGATCGAGATCATGAGCAGCGGATAGGTGAGCGCCCCGACCACCTTGCGCCGCAGCGCGCGCTGCGATTGCAGGTAGTCCGCGAGGCGCGTCAGCACGATGTCGAGGTTCCCGGAGGCCTGGCCGGCTCGAACCATGTTGCAGTAGAGCTCGGTGAACCAGCCGGGGTGCTCCTCGAGCGCGTCAGCCAGACTCGCGCCTTGCTGGATGCGTTCGCGCACCTCGCGGAACATCGACTCGACGCGCCGCTGCTGCGACTGCTCGATGATCGCCTTGAGCGCCTCGGCGAGGGCGATGCCCGAACCGAGCAGCACCGAGAGCTGCCGCGTGACCGCGGCGACGATCTCGGTTTCGCGGGAGCCGGGACCGGAGTGCAGGGCGCGGGATCGCGCGATACGCGTGAACAGGCCGCGCTTCTCGCCGCTGGTGGCGTCGGAGCGGGCGTGGCGGCCGGAGCGGAGCTCCTTGAGCTGGCTGACGAGGAGCTCTTCGCGACGCAGCTTCTGGCGCGCCTCGCGCTCGGTGTCGGCGTCGACGATGCCCGCCTGCAGGGCACCCCCGGGACCGAAGGCTTTGTACTCGTAGACCGGCACGGCTAGTCCGATCCGCGATTCAATCGGCGTCGAGCTGGGTCACGCGCAGGACCTCGTCCGGCGGTCGTGAGGCCGTGGCGGATCTTCTCGCGGCCGTCCTCGCGCAACGTGATCATGCCGCGCTCGACGGCCGAGCGCTTCATCGGTGGCGCCGTTGGAGCCCTCCATGATCTGCGTGCGCAGGACCTCGTCGACGGGCAAGAACTCGTAGATCGCCGTTCGGCCCGATGTAGCCGGAGTGGAAGCACTCGTCGCAGCCCGATCCCAGGGCGACGACCCCGCCGAGCTCGTCGGGGGCGAGCCCGACCTTCTTCAGCTTGGCCGTCCACTCGTCGGTGATCGGGACCATCTCCTTGCAATGCGGGCAGATCGTCCGGATCAGGCGCTGCGCGATGATCAGGACCAGCGAGCTCGCCACCAGGTAGGGCTCGACTCCCTGGTCGACCATTCGCGTGATGGTCGAGGCGGCGTCGTTGGTGTGCACGGTCGAGAACACCAGGTGCCCCGTGAGCGCGGCGCGGATCGCCACCTCGGCGGTCTCCAGGTCGCGGATCTCACCGACCATCATCACGTCGGGGTCTTGCCGCAGGAACGAGCGCAGGCCGGCGGCGAAGGTCAGGCCCTTCTTGACGTTCACCTGCACCTGGCTGATGCCGTTCAGCGCGTACTCGACCGGGTCCTCGATCGTCAGCACGTTCTTCTGCGAGGTGTCGATCTCCGCCATCGCGGCGTACAGCGTGGTCGTCTTGCCCGAGCCCGTCGGCCCGGTCACCAGGATGATCCCGTGCGTGTAGGTCAGGTATTCGCGCAGGATAGTTGACGTTCTCCGGAGCGAGGCCGATCTCGTCGAGGAGGTACAGCCGTGCCGTCTTGTCGAGGAGACGCATCACGATCGCGCTCGCCGTGCGTCGTGGGCACGGAGCTGATGCGCACGTCGACCTCGCCGTCGCCGATCTTGATCGTCGCGCGTCCGTCCTGCGGCAACCGGCGCTCGGCGATGTCCATCTTCCCCATGACCTTGACGCGGCTGATGATCGCTTCCTGCGACTCGGCGCGGGATCGAGTCCATGTCGTAGAGGATGCCGTCGATCCGGAAGCGCACTTGCATGCGCTCGGCGTAGCACTGGAAGTGGACGTCCGATGCCCGCAACTTCAGCGCCTGGAACAGGATCGTGTTGACGAGCTTGATGATCGGGGCCTTGTTGGCGACGTCGAGGACGTCCTCGGCCTCGTCGATCTCTTGCGCCAGGGATCCGATGTCGCCGTCCTCCGCGACGGCGGTCAGCGCCTCGTCCACCCATCGGCCTTGTGGCGGTAGGCGCGCGCGATCAGGGTGGTGATCTCCACCTTGGGCGCGAGCACGGGGTCGACCTCGACTCCGAGGAGCGCCGAGAGGTCGTCCATGGGATGGGGGTCGAGCGGCGTGCAGGTCGCCACCTTCACCACGTCGTCGGCAGTCTGCTCGAGCGCGACCAGGTTGTAGTTGCGCGCGAAATGCACCGGGACGCGATTGATGAAGCTGTCGGGAACGCGCGTCCCGTCGAGGCTCTTGCGGAACTCGAAGCCCAGGTGCTTGGCATACACCTGGAGCACCGTCACCTCGTCCATGAACTCGCGCTGGACGATCACCCTGTCGATCGATTCACCCGAATCGATGGCGATCTTGCGAGCTTCCTCCAGGTTGTCCCGGTGGAGGCCTGCGTCCACGAGCATTTCGCTGATGCTGACCACGGCTGGATCCTTCTTAGTCCTTGTTCTCCTCCTCGAGGAGCTCGTTCTTGCGCTTCTGATTCTCGAGCCCGACGCTCTCCGCCTCGACCTCACCCCGCTTGGGGCTGGTGTAGAGCGGGACGTCGAATCCGCGCAGATCGATCGGATTCTCCTTGGCCCCGAAGCGCGGGTCGACCTGGCGCACGCGGTCGGCGCCGATCGTGTCGGCCGCTTCGAGCTTCTTGTTGTACGAGTACTGTGCGAGATCGGCGAACTCGAGGTCCTGCATGATGTGCGGCGTCACGAAGAAGTACAGCGCCGTACGGTCCTGCGAGTCGCTGTCGCGGCGGAAGAGCCGACCGACCACCGGGATGTCGCCGAGGAAGGGGATCTGTCGGCTCGTGTCCTGCACGTTGTCGACCACGATGCCGCCGATCACCATCGTGTCGCCATCGGGTACGTTGATCACGGTATCGATCGTGCGCTCGCTCTTGGGCGGCGGGATCGCACCCTGGGGCGCGCCGATGAACGTCGAGACTTTGAGGTAGATGTCGAGGCGCAAGTAGTTGCGCGCGCTGATGGAGGGCGAGATCTCCATCGTGATGCCCGCATCGACGTAATCGGAGAAGTTCTGCTGCGTCTGGCCGCTCACGCCGCCGGTGGCCGTGATCTGGGTCGTCGGTTGCAAGTCCTTCGTCTCGACCTTGGCGAAGCCATTGTTGTTCACCAGCACCGAGGGAACGTTCAGCACGTCGGCCTTGCGACGCTCCTGCAGCAGATTGATCAGCACCGGAAGCGAGAATTGATCCCCGTCCAGGATACCGGCCGTGATGCCGGCCGAATTGTTGGGCACCTTGATGTCGGGGATGCCGTCTCCGTCCGTGTCCTGCAACGTCGAGAGACCGAAGCTCGTCAGCCCGAAGCCGCCGCTCTCGCCGGCGCCCGGAATGTCGGCGAACCCGAGCTCGACCCCGATGTCCAGGAAGTCTCGGCCGGAGAGCTCGATCAGGGCCGTCTCGATCAGCACCTGCGGCTGGCGCTTGTCGAGCCGAACGATCAGGCTCTGGAGTTCCTGGTAGCGCGTGGCGCTCGCCGCGATCAGCAGGGAGTTCGACTCCTTGTCGGCCACCACGACGAACTCGGTGCTCCGACTGGAGCTACTGGCCCGCGGCTGCCCTCCAGCCGCTGCACCGCCCCGGGGTGCCCTGCTCGGCCTCCATGCGGGTGGCGTCCTCGAGGAAATCGTTCAGGACATCGGCGAGGCCCTCCGCTTCGACGTTCTCCAGGCTGTAGATGTGGTAGTTGCGCTCACGTTCCACCACGTCGACGTCGAGCTCGGCCACGAGCTCCTTGATCCGTGGCATGTCCTCGGGCATGGCCATGACGAGGAGCGAATTGGTGCGCTCGTCGGGCATGATCTTCGTCTCGGTCCGGCCTCGCGTGGAAGACATGCCGGTGGCGCCTTGCGCCTGCTGCACCTGCTGGCCGCGCGAGGTCGCGGCGCGCACGCTTGCGTCGAGGAGCTCCTCGACGAGAGCCTGGATCTCGACTGCCGACACGAACTCGAGCGGGATCACCGAGAACTCGGGGAGCACGGCCTCGATCTGCGAGGCCTCGTCGATCAGCTTCAGCATGCGCACGATGGCGACGACGCTGCTGCCGAAGCCCGTCACGATCATGCTGTTGGTGCTGCCGGCCGGCAGCAGCTGATTCGTGTTGGGGTCCGGGAACATCGTACGCATCGAGTTGGAGAGCTGGCGCACGTCCGTGTTCGGAAGGTGCACGACGGTCGAGATCAGCGTGGCGGGCTGATCGGCGTACTCTTCCAGGTCCTCGGGATCGACCTGGATCTGGTCGTTCTTCAGTTGCGCGCGATCATTGGACTTCAGGCTCGAGATCTGGATCACGGCGAGGTGCTCCGGTCCAACTCTCGTGCACACGAAGTTGTTGATGATCATCATGATCTGGAAGAAGGAATAGAACTCCTCCTTCGGCACCTCCTTGACCCCCAGGAGACGGATCTTCGCGGTCTCCAGCGCGTTCGCGGTCTCGTCGGTGTAGGTGAAGTTGATATGGGTCGCCTCCTCGCAGGCCGACACGAAGCGCGCCAGGGTCATCCCGCTCTCGGGTTTGCCCGGCTGTGGCAGGGCAAAATTGAGGATGAAACTCGTCGGGGTCTCCACGATGGATCCCTCGTCCTGCTGGGCGGGGGCGCAGGCGAGCGCGAGGATCGAGAGCGCGAGGGCGGTCATCAGGAGTCCATCGCCGAAGGCGTTATCTCTTTGGAGGGCAGAGGGTTAGGCGTGTCGATCGCGAGGGGGCGGGCACTCTAGGCGCGGTGGTGGGGCAAGTCAAACCAGCTTCCGCGGTCTGGAGTGTTCGTGTTCAGGGACGAGTCAGGGGCAAGAAACTTCCCCGCGCGAGAGGAGTGCTGGCACACGAATCCACGGTGGATCCCCCGCCGCGGACTGACCGACTCCTGGGCCGTCGATGGATCGTGGTAGGCGCGCCGATCGTCCTGGCGTGCTCCCCCTGGTCACTTTCGGCCGCTATGCTTCCCCTCGCATGAGCCTCGCGGAGCTGCTCACGGAGCGCGACCTGATCGTCGATTTCGCACCCGCGGACAAGTGGCATGCGATCGCGCTCCTCGTGCGTCACCTGGTCGACACCGGCCGGCTGCCGAGCGAGCGCAAGGACGAGATCCACCAGGCGGTGATCAACCGTGAGCGCTCGCTCTCCACCGGTCTCGAGCACGGCGTGGCGATTCCGCACGCAGCGGTGGATGGCCTGCAGCGCGTCATCGCTTGCATCGGGCTGGTGCGCCGGGAGGGAGGGCTCGAATTCGAGAGCGTCGACGCTCGCCCGACCTTCGTCGTCGTCCTGCTCCTCATCCCGCGGCAGCAGAAGCTCTTGCACATCCGCACGCTGAAGGAGGTCGCGCTGGTCCTCGGCCGCAGCGAAGTCCGCGAGCGCGTCCTCGCCGCTCCCACTTCGTCGGATGCCTACCGCGAGCTGGTCAGCGGAGAGCAGAAGGGCTGAGCGTTCGATGCCCCGCGTGAGCGGTGCATTCCGGATCCTCTCGACTGCCGGCCTCGCGGCTCTCGTGGCGGGGGCCGGCGGGATGGGGATGGAGGTCGTGCTCCTTTCAGGAGCCGGCGTGGCGCTGGGCTTCGACCGTTCGGCGGCGTGGGGCCTCGCGCTATGGCTCGCCGCATGGTCGGTCGGTGCATGGTGCGCGGGACGCGTGCGCTGGCCGGGGCGCCGCGCGTACGCCTTGCTCGGCTTGCTCTCGCTTGCGGGCGCGCCTCTCGCGCTCGCGCTTCTCAGGGTGGCGGCGAGCACGAGCTCGAATGCGCTCGCGATCGTGCTCGCCGTCGCAGCGCTCGCGCTCACGGGGATTCCGCAAGGCGCGTTCTTGCCCTGGCTCGCGCGAGCGCTCGGCGATCGTCGAGCCGCGATCCCGCTGCTCTTCGCGGCGAATCTCGCCGGCTGCGTCGTCGGTGCCGCGTGCTTCGGCTACTGGCTGCCTGCCGTGGCTGGACGATGGCTCGCGGCCTTTGGTGCGGGCGGGGCGAGCGCTCTCGCTGCTGCCCTGGCATTCTTTGTGGCAGGCGGCGCGAAAGACGAAGCTCGCGCAACGAGCGCGATCCCGGAGGCCGAGAATAGCGCCCAGGGTCTCTCGATCCCCCGGGCCGGGACGGTGCTCGCGCTGGCGACTGCCTGGATCGCCGGCCTGGAATGGATCGGCCTGCGCCTGGCCGTTCTCTGGCTCGGCGGCATGCAGCGGGCGCTCGCGCTGGTCCTCGTCGCCTCGCTCGCCGCGCTCGCGCTCGGGGCCGCGCTGCTCGCTCCGCTGCTCCCGGCGCGTCGGGGCAGCGTCGCGCTCGTCCTCGGGCTCGGATTGTTCGGGACATTGTGGCCGTTCGTGGCTCCTCGAGCGCTGCACGCCCTGGACGACCTCGCCGACTGGCAGCGCGCTGCGCTGATCGTCGGACCGGCGCTCCTTCCGTTCGGCGCGCTGCTGCCGGTCTTGCACCGCCTGCTCGCAGGCGAGAGTGGTCGGCGCCTGGGCGACCTGCTGCTCTACGAAGCGCTCGGTGCAGGCATCGGGTTGCCGCTGTTGCACCGGGCGTGCATGCCCTACCTCGGCGTGAACGGTTCCCTGGCCGTTCTCGCGGGGCTCGGCCTCCTCGCGGGCCTGCTGCTGCGCTCGCGCGCGCTCGCGCTCGCGCTGGGAGTCGCGAGCGTGCTCGTCGCGGTGTTCGCGGCGCGCGCGAGCCCGCCGGCGCTCGAGGCACCCGCCCTCGATCATCCGGCCTTTCAGCGCCTGTTCTTTGCCGAGGACGAATGCTTCGCGGTCAGCGTCGTCGACGACGCAGTGCGCAACGAACGCACGCTCCTGACCGACGATTTTCGAGCCACCGCGAGTGGACCGGCGTACCTCTATATGCACGTACTGGGTCACCTGCCCCTGCTGCTGCATCCTGCGCCGCGCCACGTGGCCGTGCTCGCGCTCGGAACCGGGACCACGGCGGCCGCGGTCGCGCTGCATCCGGAGGTCGAGCGCATCGAGATCCTGGAGATCTCGCGGCGCGTGTGCGAGGCCGTCCCGCTCTTCCCGGCCAGCGCGCAAGGCGGATTCAGCGAGGCTCTCGGGCGCGCGCGGACGGGCGGGGACGAGCGCGTCCAGCTGCACCTCGGGGACGGCCGGCGCACGCTCGGGTCCTTCGATGGCGAGCTCGACGTGCTGACGATGGAGCCCCTGCTCCCCGATTCGCCGTATGCCGTGCACCTGTACACGAGCGAGTTCTACGCGCGGGCTCGCCGCGCGCTCGCTCCGGGCGGTCTCCTGTGCCAGTGGGTTCCTCCGCATGCACTCTCGGCGCCGGCCTTCGATGCGGTGGTCGATGCGTTCGTGCGCTCCTTCGGATGGAGCGGGCTCTTCCTGTACGGCTCGCAATTGATCTTGCTCGGGGGCGAGAGCCTCCCCGCCCTCGATCCGCGGCGCTTTCCGGAGCCGGGGAGCGCGCTCTACGTGGGCCTCGCCGCGGTGGGTCTCGAGGAGCCCGCAGGTGTGCTCGGACGCTTCGTGACGGAAGGCGAGCGCTGGCCGAGCGTCGCGCGGCGACTGACGGACGCCGACCCCTGGATCCTCTACCGTCGTCGCGAACGCGGAGCGGCCGCCCTGCTGGTCTTGCCCGAGAACCTCTCGCGCGTGCGGCACCTCGCGGGCCACCCCGTGCCGGAGTGGAGCATGGTCCTCGATGCCCGCGGGCTCGAGCGCGTCCGGGGCGGCGAGCTCTTGCACGCTGCGCAAGAAGTCTGGGCTCGCCGCCGCGCCGAGCTCCTGGGAGTTCCGACGGGTCGAGCAGATCCCGACTTGCCCGCACTGGATGCGGCGCGCGCGGAGCTCGAACGAAGGATGGCCGGAGATCCGGAAGCGCGTGCGTTCCTGGACGAAGTGCGGCTGGAGGACCTGCGATTGAGCGGCGTGATCGCCCTCGGGAGCGGCCGGCCAGCGGATGCCATGCGGGCGTTCCTGGACGCGATCGATCTCGTGGGAGAGCGCGCAGACCTGCACCTCTTCGCCGCGGTGGCCTTCGAGCAGGCCGGCGAAGCCCCTGCCGCGCGCGCGGCCCATCGGCGCGCCCTCGAGCTGTGTCCCCGGATCCTGGAGACTCCCCAGGGGCAGAAAGCGCTCAGCCTGGCCAGGAAGGGGGGGATTCTCGGCCAACCCCCCTGAAATACCTGACTCGGTGGGTGCGTATGCGACGCACCGTCCCGGCCCACCAAAGGGGTCGCCTCGAACCCAACCGCCAGACTTCATGAAACCGATCCATCTTTTCCCCCTGGTCGCCGCCCTCCTCTCTACCCCCGCCTGCTTCATCCACGTCGAAGGCGACGGCGACTGGGAGGACGGGAAGTCCATGCATGTGCACAGCCTTGGTCACGGCTACGGCTCGGGCAATATCGTCAGCGAAACGCGCGAGGTCGCGACCTTCGATCGGCTCCAGGTATCGGGAGGCTCGATCCACATCGTGGCGAAGGTCGGGACGCCGCAGTCGGTCAGCTTGCAAGGTGACGACGACCTGCTGCGCTACGTCGTGACCCGCGTCGAGGACGGGACCCTCGTGATCGATCTCGATTCGGAGTACGTGCCCGCTCGCGACGTCGAGTTCCAGATCGCCACGGAAACGCTCCGTTCGCTCGATCTCTCCGGAAGCGCCAGGGTCGAGATCGCCGGCCTGTCCGGCGAGAACTTCGAACTGATGCTCTCGGGCAGCGGGGAGGTCGTCGCGCAGGGCAGCACGGACATGGTCACCGCACAGGTCTCGGGCTCGGGCAACCTCGAGCTCGGCAATCTGCATGTCCGAGAAGCCAGGTTGATCATCTCCGGAAGTGGAAATGCCACGGTCGATGCGAGCGAGAAGCTCGCGGTCAACATCTCCGGCAGTGGCAGCGTCAGCTACCACGGCAGCCCGCTCATCGAGCAGCAGATCAGCGGTTCGGGAAGGGTTTCCAGCCGCTGACCGCGGCGGTCACACCCACTCGTCCACGCGCGACTGGATGGCCGCGCGGATCAGCTCGGCGCTGTTGCGGTAGTCCTCGAACGATCCCCCGATCGGGTCGGGGACGTCGACACCTTCCGGGTCGAGGAGCTCGACCAGGCGGGCTTTGCTCGGCGGCAGCGTCGCGGTGAGCGCCTCGACGTGCGCCCGAGTCAGGCCGTAGACGCGATCGAGCAAGCCCATGCTTTCCGGGCTCGCGGGGCGGGAGACGTGCGTCGACAGGTCGATCCCTTCCGCAGATAGGATCTCGACGACCTGGCTCGACACCGGCGACCCGTAGCCCGCCTGGATGCCGGCCGAGCGCACCTCGAAACCGAACTCCTCGATCCGATCGGGAGGAGTGCCGAGCCGTTCTCCGATGCTCGCGCGCGCGAAACCCTCCGCGAGCGGACTCCGGCAAGTGTTCCCCGTGCACACGAAGCCGATCGAGAGCGCGGCCGCGCGGCGCAGATCGGAAGGCGAGATCAATCCTTCGCGCAGCGTCTCGAAGTGACCGCGCCCGAGGCGCAGCACCGTCGAGCTCTCGCCGATGCGCGCGGGGCCGGAATCCACCACCAGGTCGATGCGACCGTCGAAGATCTCCGCGACCGCGGGGGCTTCGACGAGCGCCGGCCGGCCGCTCGGATTGGCGCTGGTCATCACGATCGGGAACGGACAGAAGTCCAGTACCGCGCGCGTCGCCTCGTGGGCCGGCAATCGCAATCCGATCCAGCCATCGCGCGCGAGCGCCTCGAGCCCCGGAGGAGCGCCGCGCAGGACGAGCGTCAGCGGCCCGGGCCAGTACCGCTCCGTCAGGCGCTCGACCATCCTGGGGAGCTCGCGAAACGCGCGCAGCGGAGCGCGCGTGGCGACGTGCCAGGTGAAAGTGCGGTCGGGGTCGCGGCCCTTCAGGGCGGTGAGCCGGTCGAGGACCTCGGGTCGGTCCGCGCGGCCGGCGATGCCGTACACGGTCTCCGTGGCCATCGCCACCAGCCCCCCGCGCGCGAGGACCTCGCGCACCTCGAGCCTCAGGGCCCGAGCCGGCGCGCGGTCGGGAGGAGTGCTGCGGTGCGTCGTGGGCATGGATGCGGGTGCCGGGAGGTCTTGCGTTGCTAGCCTATCTGGCTCGGGATTCGAACCCAAGGAACGATGAGTATGGAGGAAAGGAAGCTCGAAGGGACTGCGACTCCGCGCTCGGATCGCGAGCGAGAGCTCTTCCTCGCCCGTCTCGCCGGAGGGCTGGCGCACGAGATCAAGAATCCGCTTTCGACCATGGCGATCAACCTGACCCTACTGGAAGAGGAGTGGAGCCGCGGCCCGCGAGGCGCGAGCTCCGGACCGAGCGAGCTCGGTCCGCGCGAGACGCGCAGCCTCAAGCGCCTGCGCATCCTGAAGAACGAGGTCAGTCGTCTGGAGGGAATCCTGGACGACTTCCTGCTCTTCGCGCGCGGCGGCGTGGTCGACCGTACTCCGCAAGACCTGGTGAGCGTCGTGCGCGAGGTGCTCGAGTTCGTGGAGCCCGAGAACGAGGCTCGCGGCATCCGCACGCACATCGAGCTGCCCGCGAGCCTGCCCCTGGTGATGCTCGACGTGGGCGCCTTCAAGCAGGCGCTCCTGAATCTCCTCGTGAACGGCCGCCAGGCGATGCCCGGTGGCGGCGAGTTCATCGTGCGAGCCGAGCGGCGCGGCAATCATGTCGAGATCTCGATCACCGACACCGGCGTCGGCATGGACGAAGGCGAGCTCGCGCGCTGCTTCGAGCTGTACTGGTCGACCAAGACAGGCGGCACCGGACTTGGATTGCCCACCGTGCGACGGATCGTGGAGGAGCACGGGGGTACGGTCAACGTGCTCTCCGAGAAGGGGCGGGGGACGAGCTTCTCGATCGTCCTGCCGCTGCTGGTCGAGATCTCGCGCTCGCCGCGAGACGCCTCGAAGGAGAGCGCCAAGGGGGCGGGGGCGTCCGCGCAGGTGGCCGAACCGTCCGCGCGGGCCGCCGCTGAGGGAACCGAGGAATGAGGGAAGTACTCGAGGAGCTCGCGCGCGTGCTCGTGATCGACGACGACGAGGCGCACGCCGAGGCCCTCGCCGACGGACTATCCGTCGAGGGCTACGTGTGCGTGATCGCCAATTCGGGTGAGCAAGGCCTCGCCCGCATGCGCGAGGAGGCTTTCGACGTCGTCCTCACCGACCTCGTGATGCACGACCGCTCGGGCCTCGACGTGCTCAAGGAGGCGCGCCTGCTCCTTCCGGACGTACCCGTGCTGCTGATCACGGGTCACGCGACGATCAAGACCGCCGTCGATGCGATGCGCGAGGGGGCGGAAGACTACCTCCCCAAGCCGGTCGACATCGCCGAGCTGCGCAGCAAGGTCGCCCGCGCGGTCGAGAAAGCGCGCCTCAAGCGCTCCAACGCCGAGCTCGTGCGCCAGAACGTCGAGCTGCGCCGCCAGATCGACAAGCGCTACGGCTTCGAGGGGATCCTGGGCCACTCGCCGCAGATGCACCGCGTGTTCGAGATCCTCGGCCAGGTTTCCGCCTCGAACGCGACGATCCTGATCCTGGGCGAGAGCGGCACGGGCAAGGAGCTCGTCGCGCGGGCCATCCACACGAATAGTCCGCGCGCGAAGAAGAACTTCGTGGCCGTCAATTGCGCGGCCCTCTCCGAGGGCCTGATCGAATCGGAGCTCTTCGGCCACGTCCGCGGCGCGTTCACCGGCGCCGTGACCGACAAGGAAGGCCGGATCGTGTACGCCGACGACGGCACGCTCTTCCTCGACGAGGTGGGGGACATGCCCCTCTCGACGCAGGCGAAGCTCCTGCGAGTCCTCGAGACTCGCGAGGTCACGCCGGTGGGGGGGAACAAGGTGCACAAGGTCGACATCCGGCTCGTCGCCGCGACGAATCGAGACCTGCGCCAGATGGTGAGCGAGGGCACCTTCCGGGAGGACCTGCTGTTCCGCTTGCAGGTCGTGACGCTCCAGCTACCGCCCCTGCGCGAGCGGGCCGGCGACATCCCGCTCCTGATCGACCATTTCATCGGCGAGCTCGCCCAGGTCCACCAGCGATCGGTGCGCGGCATCACGCCCGAGGCGCGTGCGCTCCTGGGCCGCTATCCCTGGCCGGGCAACGTGCGTGAGCTGCGCAACGCGATCGAGAACATGGTCCTGCTCGCACGCGGCGACCTCCTGGGAGTCGACGACGTCCCGGAAAGCGTCAAGCAAAGCGCCGGCAGCCGAGGCCTCGGCGCCGGCGGCCTGGACCTCGCCGGCCGCTCCCTCGCCGAGATCGAACGCGTGGCCATCGCAGAAAACCTGAAGCTGATGAACGGAAACCGCGCCAAGACCGCCAAGGTGCTCGGCATCGGCGAACGCACGCTCTACCGCAAGATCAAGGAATACGGCATCTGAGCGCTGGATCGGAGTACTGGCAGCGCAGTCGGCGGCCAGCGCAGTCGGGAACACAGCGCAGTCGGGAACACAGCGCAGTCGGGTACCGCGCCGTTCGGAGTACCGCCTTTAGGCGGTCTGGTTCGTCGTCCCGCCTTCAGGCGGGACTGAGTCTGCAAGAGAAGACCGACTAAAGTCGGTACTCCGAACCGGAATCCGAACCGGAATCGAACCAGAGAGGCTACGGGCAGAAGTCCACGTGAATCGCGCTCGTGACTCCAACCCCCTGCGGATCGGCGGGATCGCGGAAGTAAGCCTGGTAGTACCGCTGCGTATCGACCATCGCCGCCGTGATCGGAATCGGAATCACCGCCTCGCCCAGTGCACTCAGCACGAAACTCGACTGCCGCTTCAGCGGATTCCCGAGATAACGCGTCCCGCCAAAGAAGGGCGCCGTCGCGGAGCTCTTGCTCCAGAAAAGCACGCCGAACTGGTTGGGCTTGCCATTCCGAATCTGCAGCCGGAAGTCGTTCGCCGCGCGGCTCGGCACACCGAGCGGCTCGAGCGTGGGCTCGGTGCCGACTGACGAGATCTTTCCCCGGCCGTAGGGCAGAGGATCCGGACACGCGCCCACACCCAGGTCCAGCGCGCGCCTTGCCATCCGCACCGGCGCGCTCTTTCCCTGCGCGACCCACTGGTCGTAGGCGACCTGGCCAGCATTGTTCGTGCGGTTCTCGTCGCGCAGGAACTCGATGAACTCCCGGGCGGTGGTCTGGTAGTAGAGCTCGACCTCGACCGTGGCGGTGCCCGAGGGGATGGAGAAGCGCGTGTCGTCCCAGTAGTGCTGCTCGGGATAGGAGTGGCCCAGGGGTTCGGAGCGGATCGCTTCGAACTCGGCGTTGGAGAAGCCGCGGGGCGGAATGCGATCGTCGAAGAGCACGGCGTTGTTCACCGCCATGTGCATGCCGTGGCCGGCCGGGATGCCGGTCAGGGCGGAGACGGCGTCGTCGACTCCGTGTCGCGCCTCGTAGACGACGGTACTGGAGGCGTCGAGGACCGCCGCGCTGCCGTCGTACGCGCCATGCTCGGCGAGGAGCGCGCCGCTCGCGTCGAGCAAGCGCACGTGGACCCACATGCGCCGGCCCTCGACGAATCCGGTGGGGAGCTTGTGGCCCGTGTGGTTGACGACGCGCACGACCAGCTCACCCGCCCGCTCGAAGGCCCACAGGTCCGCCGCACTCTGGTGCATCCCGAGCGTGCGCGCCTCGGCGGCCGCGACGGCGGCATCGGAGAGGCCGGTCTCGCTATCGGGGAAGAGCGCGCGCACCGCCCGGCGCACCCACGTGTTGGCACCGTTGAATCCGTGCGTGGCGAGGTCGTCACGGAAGTGCGCGCCGAGGCCATCGAGCGTGGCGTAGCCGCTCGTCTTCGGCATGTGACAATCCTGGCAGCTCGAGACTCGCGAGTCGTTGCCACCGAAGCGCCCGGCCGTGTCGAGCGGCGCGACGGCGTAGTCGGACAGCGCCCACTCGCCGAACGTGCGCTCCAGCGGGAACTCGTCGAGCTTGTCGTGCGTGGGGTGCTCGGCGTTGTTCGTCGTGACGGCGTAGCTGCCGTCGCTCTGGCGCAGGAAGATCGTCGAGGAGACGTCGTGGCAGGTGGCGCACAGGAGCGATTCCTCGTGATGCGGCGAGGGCAGCCACTCGTGCCAGGGGAATCCGCTGCCCAGATCGTCGCGCGGGCCGCGGCGGCGATCCAGGAGGTCCACGATGAACATCCCGTTGTGCGACTCGACGTCGACCGCGTAGTCGGCTCCGGGCATCACGTCGAGGTCGACGGGCGGATTCTCGTCGGGGTCGTACACGGGGTCGACCATTCGATGGCACATGTTGCAGTTGACGCCGTCGAAGTCGTGCTTCGATGCATCCAGGATCGAGCCGTCGCTGATGAAGGTGGTACGCCCTCCCAGGAAACCGATCGGGACGTGGCAGCGCATGCACCAGTAGCCGGCGTTGCCGGCATCCTGGTTGGCGATCGCGAGCGTCGCCCAGAACATCGGGTTGCGCGCGGCCTGCGCTTTCTGGCTGCCGACCCACGCGAAGTAGGGCTCCGTGGCGGGATCGAAGAATCCATGGCAGGCCGCGCAATCGCTCGCCGGATGGATCGGATCCGTGAGCCCAGGCTGAACCGGAAAGGGCTGTGTGCCCGGCTGGATGAAGTCACGCGAGTGCGTGCCGATGTCGGTGGTCGCCCCGAACATCGACCCCACCCGGGGAGCCAGAAGCGAGACCACGAGGGCGGCGGATCCGAGCCAGAGGAGGCGACGCGAGGATCGATGCATGGCCGGATGGGGGGACTCGGGGAGCGACCTGCTGGGGGCGAGGAGATGGAGGAGAGCCGCCGAGGTTCCTTGCCGCGAGGGGCTCGAGCGTTGGATCGAGATGCGCTCTCACAGGCTAGGATTCGTGTCGATGGTCTCGATCCTCCACCGCGCGGCGATGAGCGCCCCGCTGATCGCCGCGCTCCTCGTGCCCGGCTGCGGAGGCGCCGAGCCGACCCAGCGTCCCGACGTCCTCGTGCTCGTGATCGACACCCTGCGGGCCGACCGCCTGGGCTGCTACGGCTACCCTCGGCCGACCAGCCCGAACCTCGACGCGCTGGCCGCGCGCGGCGTGCTCTTCGAGCAGGTGTGGGCCCAGTCGTCCTGGACCCTGCCATCGATGTCCTCGATGCTGGCCGGCAAGTACCTCACCGCGCACCGCCTGCGGCCGGATCCCGAGCACGCTTTGCTCGCCGAGCGCTTCGCCGCCGCCGGCTACCGAACGATCGGGGTGGCGGCCAACATCCTCTTGCGATCCGAGGACGGCTTCGCGCGCGGCTTCGACGAATACCATCTGTGCGAGGCCGGGAAGACGAGCTTCGACGAGGTGCTCGAGTGGCTCGAAGATCCGCTCGCCCTGGCGGCGAAGCCCGACGAGCACGGGAAGCGCGCGCCGCTCTTCCTCTTCGTGCAGGCCTTCGATCCGCACGCCCCCTACGTGCGGCATCCCGAGTACGACGGCGAGCTCCCGCTGCGCGGCAGCGTGCCCGTCGATTCGCCCGCGTGGCAGCGCGAGATGCTCGCCGAGTACGGTCCGCCGGCTCCGCCGGAAGACCCCGACTGGAAGAAAGCGTTCGGAGACCTCGAGCGCAGGCGCGGTCTCTACGACCAGGAAGTCCGCTACGCCGATGAAGGCACGGGCAAGCTCCTGGCGCGTCTCCGCGATCTCGGCCTGGGCGAGCGGCTGATCGTCGCCGTCGTCGCCGACCACGGCGAGGGCCTGTGGGATCAGATGTCGCGCATGGACGCCAAGCACCTGCGCGAAGCTGCACCCGACACCTTCTTCTTCGGCGCGCATGGACAGGACCTCTCCGAGCAGGCTCTCCACACGCCCTTCCTGCTGCAGGGCTTCGGCTTGCCGAGTGGTCTGCGGATCGACGCGCCGGTCGAGAACGTCGATCTCTTTCCGACGCTCATGCACCTCGCGGATCTACCTCTCCCCGAGGGCTTGCATGGTCGCGATCTCTTGCCCCTGATCGAGGATCGCGCCACCCCCTGGCGCACCGCGCGCTTCAGCTTCGTGATCCACTCGGCGGCGGTACACGACTCGCAGAGCGGCTGGAAGCTCGTCGTGCCGACCGAGGATCTCGCCCAGGGCGGCGACTCGGTCACCGAAATCTGCGACCACGGCACCGACGTCCCCGGCGCCGAGCGTCCGAGCGTGGAGCTCTACGATCTCCCCAACGATCCCATGGAGCACCGGAATCGGATTCGCGAGCAGGAGAGCGAGGCGATCGAGCTGCTCGGGCGGGTCCGGGATTGGACGCAGGCGTTTCCGACCAAGAAGAGCACGCGGGCGGAGCACGATCACGAGCTCGAGGAACGTCTGAAGCAGCAGGGCTACGCTGGCTCGCTGATCGAGGACGAGGAGGAACCGCCGCCCCCGGGTCCAGCTCCCGACTCCCCGATCAAGGACTCCGAGGACCGCTGAGGCGCGTCCTCCGGGCGCTGTCCATTTGGCAGGTAGGAGGAAGGGTGGGGAATCGGCCTGTCAATTTGACCGCAGGGCGGCTTCTCCTGGGCCTGGTCGATTGCTCCCAAGTCCTTACCAGTCAAGGGTTTGAGGTGGAGACCAGGTACTGGCACGGACTTTGACTTGCCCCGCCCCCATAAGCCCACAGAAGGAGCGACGAGGAAGTTCATGAAGAAGAGCAAGATCATCGGCATCGACCTGGGAACGACCAACTCCGTCGTTGCAGTGATGGAGGGCGGCGAAGCGGTCGTGATCACCAATCAGGAAGGAGCGCGGACCACTCCCTCGGTCGTCGCGATCCAGAACGACGGCTCCTTCCTCGTCGGCGCGCCGGCCAAGCGCCAGGCGGTCACCAACCCGCTGCGCACGATCGCTTCGATCAAGCGCTTCATGGGGCGTCGTCACCACGAGGTCGATCAGGAAGAGAAGCGCGTTCCCTACAAGCTCGTCGGCGGCCCGCAGGAGCTCGTCAAGGTCGACATCGACGGCAAGCACCTCTCTCCCCCGAGATCAGCGCCAAGGTGCTCGGCTACCTGAAGGAAGCAGCCGAGAGCTACCTGGGCGAGAAGGTCGAACGCGCGGTGATCACCGTGCCGGCCTATTTCAATGATTCGCAGCGCCAGGCAACCAAGGACGCCGGAACCATCGCCGGCCTCACCGTCGAGCGCATCATCAACGAGCCCACGGCGTCCACGCTCGCCTTCGGGATGGACAAGAAGAAGGAAGGGCGCGTCGCGGTCTACGATTTCGGCGGCGGCACCTTCGACATCTCCATTCTCGAGATCGGCGACGGCGTGTTCGAGGTGCTCGCGACCAATGGCGACACGCACCTCGGCGGGGACGACATCGACCAGATCCTGATCGATTTCGTGGCCGGTGAGTTCAAGAAGCAGAGCGGCATCGACGTCCGCAAGGACCCCATGGCGCTCCAGCGCCTGAAGGAGGCCTGCGAGAAGGCGAAGTGCGAGCTCTCCGCTTCACCGCAGACCGAGGTCAACCTGCCGTTCATCACGGCCGATGCGAGCGGCCCCAAGCACCTGCAGCAGACGCTCATGCGCTCCAAGTTCGAGCAGCTCATCGCCGACCTCGTCGAGCGATCGGTCGGCCCGTGCAAGAAGGCGCTCGAGGACGCTAAGCTGAAGCCGTCCCAGATCGACGAGGTGCTCCTGGTAGGCGGCTCGACGCGCATCCCCATGGTGCAGCGCAAGGTAAAGGAGCTCTTCGGCCGCGATCCCAACAGGAGCGTGAATCCCGACGAGGTCGTGGGCATCGGCGCCGCGATCCAGGGGGGCATCCTGGCCGGCGAGGTGTCGGACATCGTGCTCCTCGACGTGACGCCCCTGTCGCTCGGCATCGAGACGCTCGGCGGCGTGATGACCAAGCTCGTCGAGCGCAACACGACCATCCCCACCAGCAAGAGCCAGGTCTTCTCCACCGCGGCGGACAACCAGCCCTCGGTCGAGATCAAGGTCTTCCAGGGCGAGCGCGAGTTCGCGAACGACAACCGCCTGCTCGGCAAGTTCAACCTGGTGGGTCTGCCGCCGGCGCCGCGCGGCATGCCGCAGATCGAGGTCACTTTCGACCTCGACGCCAACGGCATCCTGAATGTGAAGGCCGTCGACAAGGGCACCGGCAAGCAGCAGGTGATTCGCATCGAATCGTCCTCGGGCCTGACCGAGGCCGAGGTCGAGCGCATGCGCAAGGAAGCCGAGGCGCATGCCTCCGAGGACAAGGCGAAGCGTGAGATCATCGATCTGCGCAACCAGGTCGATCACCTCGTGTACCAGACCGGCCGGCAGCTCGAGGAGCACAAGGACAAGCTCTCCGAGGAGGATCGCAAGCTCATCGAGGACGCCAAGACCGAGCTCGAGGAAGCCGCACGAGGCGACGACAAGGCCCGCATCGAGGCGGCGCTCGCCGACTTCCAGAAGAAGATCCAGCGCCTGGGTGAGATCGTGTACGCCCAGACATCCGGTGCGGGCGGCGGTCCCCAGGGGGTGCTGGCCCCGGCACCGGCGGCCAGCCCGGAGGCTCGACGGGCGAGCAGTCGGGCGGCGGCGACGAACCGGTCGACGCCGACTTCGAGGTCAAGGCCTGATCGCGCCTCGGGGTGAACGACCGAACCCGTTCCGTTTCACTACCCGCCCCGGAAGCTGCGAGCCTTCGAGTGCCGGTAGGGAAACGGAACGGGTTCGGTCGTTCACGTGCGGAAGCGCACGACTCGCCGAGGAGAGCGCACGCAGTGCGGACGCGGATGCGCATCCGCTCGTGCCCGAACCGCTTCGACGCGCTGGCACGAGGCTTGCCTTGGAGTGTCCAGAAACGCGGACCCCGTCGGGGGGTTCACATGCCAGGTCCGGGCTCTCCGGCGGCGGTCTGCGGTTCCGAATCGAGGGAGTCCTTCCTGAACGAGGGGCTCCCTCTCCGTTTCGAGCGCATGCTCGAGCCGTCCGTTCCGCTCGACCCTGCATTCGGCCCGGGCTAGGCTCCTCGCCCCCATGATCGCAGTCCAGAACCTGGTCCGGCGCTACGGACCCCTGGTCGCCGTCGACGGCATCTCCTTCGCGCTCGACAAGGGAGAGGTCGTGGGCTTCCTGGGTCCCAACGGCGCGGGCAAGACGACGACCATGCGGATCCTGGCGGGCTATCTGCCCGCCACCTCGGCGACACGGCTCGAGGTCGCGGGCTTCGACGTGCTGCGCGACTCGCTCGCCGTGCGGGGCCGGATCGGCTACCTCGCGGAATCCGTTCCGCTGTACCGCGAGCTGCGCGTCAGCGAGATGCTGTGGTTCCAGGGCCGCCTGCACGGCATGGGGCGCGCCGCGCTCCGCGCGCGCATCCCCGAAGTCCTGGAGCGCGTGGGAGTGCGCGACCGGGAGCGCCAGCTCATCGGCAAGCTCTCACGCGGGCTGCGCCAGCGCGTCGGTTTGGCGGTCGCGCTCCTGCCCGGCCCCGAGGTGCTGATCCTCGACGAGCCGACCAGCGGCCTCGATCCGCTGCAGCGCATCGAGGTGCGCGGCCTGATCCGCGAGCTCGCAGCCGAGCACACCGTCCTGCTCTCGTCGCACATCCTGGCCGAGGTGGAGAGCATCTGCGCGCGCGTCCTCGTGATCCACCAGGGGCGTCTCGTCGCCGACGGCCGGCAGGACGAGCTCGTGTCCGCGCTGGCCGGTCCCGGTCACGTGCGCTTCGAGGCGGCGGTGGGACGCGATTCGGCGGCCGCGCGCGCGCTGATCGCGAGCTTGCCCGGCGTGCAGGGCGTGGAGGATCGCGGCAAGCTCGGCATCCACTGGGTATTCGAGGTGCATGGCGAGGGTGACCTGCGCGAGGACCTGGGCGCGCTCGCGCTGGCACGCGGCTGGGCGGTGCGCGAGCTGAGCTGGCAGCGGCCGCGCCTGGAAGAGGTTTTTGCGCGACTCGTGCTCGGCGGCGAGTTGCCGGCGGGCCCTGCGCTCTCAGGCCCGCCCCAGGCGGGCGCCGAGCGGCCCGTTGCCGTGTCCGTTGCGACACCTGCGCAGCGCGACGACGCGTTCGTGATGCTCGAGACCGGCTCGCAAGTGACGCCCGCGGCCGAGCCCGCGGTCGCTCCACGCGTGCTCTACACCCTCAACCCCTTCGACCGCGGTGCGAGCCGCGATCTCTCGCAACCGATGGCGGTCGAGCCCCCGGCTACGGGCACCGAGTCCGGCGCGCGACCCGACGAGAAGCCGGCCTCATGAGAAGCATCGCGACCATCTGGCGACGCGAGATCGTGGGGCTGTACTTCTCGCCCCTGGCCTGGATCCTGCTTCTCGTCGCGCTCTTCCTGTACGGCGTCTTCTTCAATTTCGTGCTCGCCTCGAGCGGGGGCGACGTCGGTCTCGCGCTCGACTTCGCCCTGGGCGGGAGCAAGGTCTTCTGGGCCTTCCTGGTCTTCCTGCCGCCGCTGCTCACCATGCGGCTGCTCGCCGAAGAGGATCGGGCGGGACGCTCGAGTTCCTGCTCACCGCCCCGGTCACGGATGCGGCGGTCGTCCTCGGCAAGTTCCTGGCGGCGACGAGCTTCATGGCGATTCTTTGGAGCTCCGTGCTGGTCTACGCCGTGGGCATCGCAGCCACGGGCGTGGGGCCTGATTGGGGCGCGTTGTTCGTGGCGTACACGGGAGCGGTGCTCTCCTCGGCGCTCTTCGTCGCGATCGGGTTGTTCGCTAACTGCTTCACGAGCACGCCCCTGCTCGCCGCCTTTCTCGCATTCATCGCCTCCTTGTGGTGGTTGCTCCTGCCGATGATCGGCGGCGCCCTCGTGGTCGAGCTCCGCGGTCTGCTCGCGGAGTGGGTCGGCGGAGCCGCGGCCGCGGAGAACTGGATCCACCGCGTCCTCGGTTCCATGGACGTGATGGGCCACTTGCAGATCTCCTTCCTGCGCGGCGTGCTCGACACCGCCGAGATCGCGTTCTTCTGCACCTGGATCGCGTTCTTCCTGTTCTTGACGGTGCGCGCCCTCGAGATGCGCCGGTGGCGCGGATGAGCGGCGGCCCGCGCAGGCTCCTCGGCCGGGTCGGCGGCGGCACGCGCATGGCGCTCGCCGTGCAGCTCCTCGTGAACCTGGTACTCGCGCTCGTGGCGGCTTTCCTCGTCATCTGGCTCGCCGGCCGGCCGGGCATCCGGACGCGCTTCGACCTCACCGAGAAGGGCACCAATACCCTCTCGGTCGCGACGGTCGGCATCCTCGAGAACCTCGGGGAGCCGGTCGTGATCGACGTCTTCCTGCGCGGAGAGGATCGCCCGCTCGATCTCATCGCTCCGGCGGCCATCGCGCGGGTGTGGAATCTGCTGCAGCTCATGGTGGCGGAGGCCGGAGAGAAGCTGCAGATCCAGAGCCACGCTCAGGACTCGCGCGAAGCGATCGAGGGGCGCCTGCGCGCCTTGAAACTCACCGGCTACGAGAACTGTCTCGTCGTCTCGCAGGGCGAGCGCCGCGACGTGCTGCCGCTGAAGGGGACCCTGGTCGACTTCGACCCCGGCGATCCACGTCGCGAATCGTTCCGCCCCGCCGCCATCCGCTCGTTCCTCGCCGAGGCAGCCCTCGTGCAAGGCATCCTGCGGGTGACGCGCGGCGAAGAGCAGAAGGTCTATTTCACGATCGGCCAGGGTGAGCGGCGCATCGGCGACCAGAGCGAGCGGGGCTTGAGCCGTCTCGTGGCTTCGCTCGCCGAGGAGGCATTCCCGTGCGTCGAGTGGGACTGGCAGCGCGAAGGGAAGCTACCTGCCGACTGTGCGGCGCTCGCGATCCTGGCACCGGACGCAGCCTTCCCTCCCGGCCAGCTCGCGACGATCCTCGAGTGGCTCGACCGCGGTGGACGGGCGGTGATCGCGGCACACGAAGATCCCGAGCGCCTCGAGCGCTCCGACGTCACCGAGATCCTCGAGCAGGCCGGGATCGAGGCGCGCTCGGGCGTGGTCATGAATCCCGCCTACGACAACCTCGGTCGACCCACCCTGGAGTCCGAGTTCGTGGTGCTGCTCGCGATCGGAGCCCAGGGGATGGCGAACCACGAGATCACGAACTCCCTGCGCGAGGCCAATCGCAGCGTGGTCTTCGCGCATGCGCATCCGATCTTCGTGCGCAGCCAGCCGCTCGCACCGCGCGTGGGCACGAGCTATCCACTCTTGCAGTCGGGACCGAGCGCCTGGCTCGACGTACCGCCGCTCAATTATCTTCCGGAACGCGACCACGAGGCCAGCGGACAGTTCCCGGTCGCCGCCGTGGTGCGCTACCTCACGGCCGCGAGCTCGCAGACGGTCGCCGAGCTCGAGCCCGAGGTCGAGACGCGCATGGTGGCGCTCGGCTGCGCGAGCGTGTTCGAGAACGATCGCGCCGACCGCAACGGCGATTTCGCGCGCAACGTCTTCCGCTGGATCGGCTCGCGCGAGTGGCGCGTCAGCATCTCGCCGCGGGATCCCGACCAGCGCCGCCTCCCCGTGCACGAGAGTGGCGCGATGGGGCCGATCACCCGCGTCTCCCTGCTGTGGATCCCGGGCAGCTGCCTTCTGCTCGGAGTGCTCACGGCTTTCCTGCGCAGCCGCGGCGGACCGTCGCGAGGCAGAGCATGAGCTGGCGCACCACCCTTCTCCTGCTCCTCCTCGTGGCCGTCATCGGCTCGGCGGCGTGGTGGCAAGGCCGACGCGAGCAGAGCTACGTGGAGGGAGCCTTCGTGCCGCTCTTCGAGGGCGTGGATCTGGCGCGCATCCGCTCCATGCGCCTCGAGGCGCTCGATCGACCCCCCGGCGTGCGCATCGAGCGCGATGCGCGAGGCGAGTGGTTGATCACCGATCCGATCGCGTATCCCGCGCGCCAGGCAATGATCGAGGAGCTCCTCGGCATCGTGCTGCGCAACCAGGCCCAGGAGGCCAGCGGGGCCGAGATCGCTGCGCGCGACCGACCGTTCGAGCGCCTCGGCTTCTTCGAGGTGGAGGAAGCGCTCGAGGATGGCCGGAGTCGCACCACCCGCGTCGAGGTCGGCGACGTCGACCTCGACGGGATGCGACTTTGGGTGCGGCGCGATGGACGGGTCTATCGCACCCTGCGCAACCTCGAGACGATGCTCGAACGCGGTCTGCACGAGCTGCGCAGCGATCGCATCTTCGGGCTCCAGCCGACCGAGATCGTCCGCTTCGTGCGTATGGGCGTCGATCTCAGGCAGGACCCCGTGATGAAGGTCGATCTAGAAATGCGCCGCGACGCCTACGCCTGGCGCCTGGAACGACCCTTCCGCGCGCAGCTCGATCCGTCCACGGTCCACTTCTACCTCTCGGCCTTGACGAGTCTGAAGATCAAAGATTTCGTCGACGACGATGCGCAAGCGCTCGGCCCGTACGGCCTGGCCTCGCCGGAGGTGAGCCTGTCGTTCGAGGACCGCCTCGGAAACGTTCAGGACGCCATCTTCGCTCAGGCGATCGATGGGGGCGCTTGGTTCGCGAACCGCCCGGGATTGCAGTTCGTCTGGGAGCTCGAGGATGGCGGCTCGGCCCGGCTCTTCGAACGGCCGGAGAACTTCCTGGACGAGCAGCTCTTGCGCGTTCTCCGCGACGACGTGCAGAAGGTGGACATCCTCTCCGAGCGCGGCCGGCTGACCCTGGAGCGCGACCGCTCGGAACGCGAGCCGCGCTGGATGCTCTCGACCCGCGATGCAGCGAGCGGCGCGGAGACGGTGGCGCGGCCGGCGGATCGCACCAAGGTCGAGGAGCTGCTCGGCACGATCGAGCACGGCGAGCTGCGCCATCTCCTGGCGGAGAATCCCGCCACGCGCTTTCCCACCGACGCTCCGCGCCACGGCGTGTGGGTGGAAGACGTCCGCGGCCTGCGCCAGGGTGGCCGGCTCGGCGAGCCGTTCACCTGGCAGGACGGCACCAAGGGCGCACTCTTCCTGCGCGACGCGGAAGACGTGGTGGCTTTCGTCGGCTCCGAGGTCGCCGCACTCCTCGACGTCACTCCCGAAGACCTCCTGAGTCGCCGCATCCTCGAGCTGGAGGAAGTCCGCCAGCGGCGCCTGACGATCAGCGCTGAGGGTCGCACCCAGGCCTACGATCGCAGCACCGAAGGCGTGTGGCGACACGAAACGAGTCGGCTAGAGGCCACCGAGCTTCGTGAGATCCTCGACGGAATCTTCTACCTGCGCGCGAGCGAGCACCTGCTGAATGCCGAAAGCTCGGCCGCGCTCGCGGACCCCGTTCGCATCGAGCTCCTCGACGCATACGGCACGCACGCCGACGTCACACTAGGCATCGACGAGCAGGGCCGCACGGTCGCTGAATCGCTTGGTCAACGTTCTGTGCTCGCCGATCCGGCCATTCACGCCAAGCTGCTCGCGCTGTTCAAAGAATGAGCGCCGGGTTTTCTTCCCTCTCCTCCCCTCCGGCCCTTTTCCTGTCTTCCTTAGCGTGAGCTAGCCCGGCGGGGCACGTCCCTGACCGAGCCTTGCTGGCGGCCTTCGAGAGGAATAGGCTGCTCTCCCTAACAGGACCCGACCGGATGGGGAGGGACACGATGAGCGGCAGTTCCGGCGCGGACGCGGCGCACGAGGGTCTCCCCGAGTCTCGCGACGCAGGCGCGCGGGGTGCTCGCGGCTCTCGCGCGAACCGGCGGAAGGGGATCGAGGCGCTCGTGCACGAGCTCTCGGAGAATCCCCGCTGGCGCGACCGGATCGTGCACTGGCAGCGCTTCCCCGCGCGTCCGGGCCGTGAATGCGAGCTGCCCGCGGGGATCGACGCGCGCCTGGCCGAGGTGCTCGCCGCGCGGGGCATGAGTCGCCTGTGGGAGCATCAGGCCCGCGCCATCGCGCTCGCTCTCGAGGGGCGCGACGTCCTCGTGGCGACGCCCACCGCCTCCGGCAAGACCCTGTGCTACACGGTGCCGGTGCTGCAGTCGCTACTGGCAAGCGATGGCAACGCTCGCGCGCTGTTCCTGTTTCCCACCAAGGCCCTCACGCAGGACCAGACCGTGGGGATCACCGCCCTCGTCGAGGCTCTGGGTGAGCGCTGGCACGCCTACACCTACGATGGCGACACGCCGCCTTCGGTGCGCCGCACGCTGCGCGACCGCGGGCATCTCGTGCTCACCAATCCCTGGATGCTGCACCAGGGGATCCTGCCGAACCACGCGAAGTGGTCGGAGCTGTTCCAGGGGCTCGAATGGATCGTGGTCGACGAGCTGCACACGCTCTCGGGCGTGTTCGGCTCGAGCGTGGCGAACGTGCTGCGGCGGCTTCTGCGCATCGCGCGCCACTACGGGGCGAACCCGCGCTTCCTCGCGAGCTCCGCGACACTTGCCGATCCGGCCGGGCACGCCGCGCGGCTGTTCGGGCGCCCGGTCGAGGTCGTCACGGAGGACGCTTCGCCCGCGGGTCAGCGCACCTTCGGCATCTACGATCCGCCGATCGTGAATGCCGTCGCGGGCCTTCGCGCGAACGCGCTCGAGGAGGCGCGCGGGCTCGCCGAGGTCGTCTGCTCGCCCGCCCGCCAGACGATCTTCTTCTGCCAGCGGCGCACGTCGGTCGAGGTCCTCACGCGCTACCTGAAGGAGTCGGCGCCGCGCATGGGACTCTCGCCCGACGAGGTGCGCGGCTACCGCGGAGGCTATCTGCCGCTCCTGCGCCGCGAGATCGAGGCGGGCCTGAAGAAGGGCGAGGTCAAGGTCGTCGTGTCGACCAATGCGCTCGAGCTCGGCATCGACATCGGTGCGCTCGACGTGGCCGTCCTGGTGGGCTACCCCGGCTCGCAAGCCTCGTTCTGGCAACGTGCCGGCCGCGTCGGCCGCCGCGGCAAGCCGAGCCTGGTGCTGCAGATCGCGCGCTCCGATCCGCTCGATCAGTACCTCGCGCTGCACCCCGAGTGGCTGTTCCGCGCGCCGCGCGAGCGCATCGGCCTCGATCCCGAGAACCTCGTGATCCTCTCCGAGCAGCTCAAGTGCGCGGCCTTCGAGCTGCCGTTCCGCGGAGCAGGCCGGCGGCGGCCTCGCGGACGAGCCCGAGTACGGGTCCTCGCGATCCGCGACCGAGATCCTCGATTACCTGGCCGAGGAGTCGCACCTCCTGCACAAGCGCGGCGGCCGCTGGTGGTGGATGGCCGACGCCTATCCGGCCGAGAGCGTGACGCTCGCCGGCAACGAGCCCGACAACGTGGTGGTGCTGGACATGGATTCCGAGCGCGCCATCGGCGAGGTCGATCGCGAGGCCTCGATCACGACCGTGCACGAGGGAGCGATCTATCAGGTCGAGGGCGAGACCTGGCGCATCGAACGCTTCGACCACGCCAACCGGCGTGCGTATGCGCGGCGCGTCGATTCCGATTACTTCACCGACGCGCACGCCGAGGTCGAGGTGCGCGTCCTGCGCCTGGAGCGTTGCGCGATGCGCCGGCGGGCGATCGAAGGCGAGAGCTTCGAGGACGAGAGCGCTCCGCACGAGGACTACGCGATCTGGCGCGGCGAGGTGCACCTGACGACGGTGGCGACGCTGTTCAAGAAAGTGCGTTTCTACACGCGCGAGAACCTCGGCGCCGGCGAGATCCATCTGCCGGCCGAGGAGCTCGACACCGAGGCCTTCGTGCTGACGATCTCCGACCGCACGGCGAGCGAGATCGGCCTGCGCGCGGGAGATCGTGCCGCCGCCTGGCGTGCCGTCGGCAAGCTGCTGCGCCGCGTCGCGCCCCTCTTCGTGCACTGCAGCCCCGAGGACCTCGGTCTCGCCTCGCAGATCCGCTCGCCGCACTTCCGCCGCCCCGCGCTGTTCCTGTACGACCGTGTCATGGGCGGCGTCGGGCTCTCCGAGATCCTGTTCCAGGAGCATCGCGCGCTCCTGAATGCCGCCCGCGAGGTCCTCGAGCACTGCGAGTGCGCCAGTGGATGCCCGGCCTGCAGCGGTCCGCCCGAGGAGAGCGGCGCGCTCGGGAAGGAGCTCGCGCGAACGCTACTCGGTCATCTTGCGCGCGACCCCGAACCGGTCGAATGCAGCGTGCCGCAAGAGGAAGTCGGCCGGCGCGCCGAGACCCCGTGATGGACGAGCTGCGCGAGCGCCTGCGCCGCATGCGCCGCGAGGAACCGGCGGTCGAGCCGCTGCCACCCGATCCGGCTTCGGTGCCGGGCGAAGGCCTGCCGTCCTGGCTGCGCCAGCGCCTCGTTCGTCAGGGCGAGGGCGTCCCGGATCGCGCTGGCGAGTTCTCCCTCGATCCGCCCGCCCGCCTTTCCGTCATGGATGGTCCGCTCGGGCCGTTCGCCGTGCGCGAGGAGCACCTCGAAGTCTCGAGCCGGCACGGCGACTACTGCCTCGACGAGGTCTTCGCCGCCGAAGCGCGCGCCCTGGCCTTGCTCGCGCACGACCCCGAGCTCGAGCGCTTCGATCCCGCGCGCGCGCTGTTCCTCGACACGGAGACGACCGGCCTCTCGGGCGGTGCGGGAACCTACGTGTTCCTCGTGGGCCTGGGCTCCTTCGATGCGCGCGGCTTCCACTTCTGGCAAGGCTTCCTGCGCGAGCCCGGCGAGGAGCCCGCGCTCCTCGCCGAGGTCGCGCGGCGAATCGCCGAGAAAGAGTTTCTGGTCACCTTCTTCGGCAAGTCCTTCGATCGCCACCGCCTCGAGGACAAGATGCGCTGCCACCGCATCGCGCCGCCCTTCGAGGGACGAGCACATCTCGACCTCTATCACCCGTGCCGGCGCATCGCTTCCGCGGCTCTCCCCGACCGCCGCCTGCGGACGATGGAAGCCGCGCTCGCGCTCGTGGAGCGAGACGGCGACCTCTCCGGCTCCCACGCTCCCGCCGCCTGGTTCGACTGGCTGGCGGACCGCCCGCATCGTCTCGAGGGCGTCTTCCGTCACAATCGCGACGACGTGCTCTCCCTCGTCGTCCTCGCCGCACATCTCGGCCGCTCGCTCGTCGAGACGCGCGCCGATGGCCGTGCGCTCGATGGTTGCGCGCGTTCCCGCGCACGAGCGCTCTCCCGCGCCCACGAGCGCGCCGGCAACCGCGTGCAGGCGATCGCCTGGCTCGAGCATGCGATTGAGCGCGAGCGCGCGGCGGGAGGCGAAGCACGCTCGCTCCGGCTGGCACTCGCCGACCTCGCGCGTCGCGAGCGCGACCTGGCCAAGGCCACTACCCTCCTCGAGGACCTTGCGCGCGCCCTTGACGATGCTGTCACGATCGAAGCCGCCGTCGAGCTTGCGAGACTCTGCACGCGCTCTGGAGATCGCGCCCGCGCGGGTACGCTGCTCGCGACGGCGCGCGAGGCCCTCGAGCTCGCGTGCACGGGAGAATCACACGCACGCCTGGCGCGGCGGATCGAGAATGCTCTCGCGAGCTGCCTGCGTCACGGCAGGGGAATGCAGCGAGGCGAGCCCTGAGGTCGGCTCGTTGCCTGGAGATCGATCGCGCAGGACAATCCTCGCACGTGCATCGAACTCATGCGCTCGTCCTGGGCATCCTCGGCCTCCTGATTGCGATCACGCTCCTGCTCGACCGTCCATGGTCGGCTGCGGATGTGAGCGGAGAGGTGCTGGTGGGCAGGATTCCTGCCCGCGCGGGAGATGTATCGCCCGTAGACCCACTGCCAGCCGAAGGACTCCTCGACGAATCGATGATCGCGAACGAGCGTCGAGAGGTACTCCCGGTCGGTGGGACGAAGGACGCTGGATCGGGCTCACCGATCGTGATCACGGGCAGCTGTTCCGACACTCTCGGGGCGACGATTCCCTTCGTCGAACTCTCCTTCCTTCTCGATGGGCTCGTTCTCGGCCGCAGCGACATTGCAGGAGCCTTTTCCTTCATTCGCCGAGAGAGCGCGAGTTCTGTGTGCGGCAGGACGCTCGTCGCGTACCGGCTCGGGTACCAGAAGGCCCAGGTCGTGCTTCCACCTGCGCGGGAAGGAACGATCGACCTGGGTCGGATCACACTCGCGGCAGGCGCCGAGATCAGCGGGCTGGTGACGACGGAGAATCGGCCTCTTCCAAGTTGCTCCATCTATCTGCTCCGCATGGACCCGGATCGGGCGGAGGCGAACTCGCTGATCTCCTGGATGAGCCGCGGGAAATTTCGAGGATCGTCAGTCATGGACACGAACACAGGTCCCGACGGACGCTTCCGATTCGTGGGCGCACCGCTCGGCGACTGGGAGGTCTGGGTGATTCAGGACCCATATCGGCCCGCGGGTTCCGCTGCGGTATCCGTGCAGGCCGGAGCTCGAGCCGACGTCGGTCGGATCGACGTGCAGTCGCTGCCCGCGGACCAATTGATCACGGGAGAACTGCAACATCCCGACGGCACGCTTTGCCGTGAAGGCAGCTTCAGCTACGAATACCGCCACGAAGGCTCCCGTGGTGCGACGGGAGTGCGAAGGGTCGAAGAAGGTCGCTTCATCCTTCCGGCCCGGAGCACGGGTGGGCATTACGCGCTCATCGGCGAGCCCGGTCCGGACGAACCCTTCACCTCTTCCGAGCCTGTTCGCGCGTCAGCAGGCACGGCGAATGTCGTACTGCGACTGCAGCTGGCTCGATCCCTGACCCTGACCGTGGTCGACGTGCATGGGCGGCCGGTCGAGGAATTCGGGTATCGGATCGACCGCTTCGCGCGCACCGATGCGTCCGCTTGGTGTCACGGTGCGATCGAGCACCATCCCGGCGGCGTCGCCAAGCTCCGGATGGCCGACGAGTCGTGCACGGTTGTCGTGGTCTCTCGCGCCTACCACGATGGCTCGACCGGAAAGCTCATGACCTGGGACGACGCCGATGTCGTCAAGGTCGTGCTCGAGGAAAGGCCGCGCATCGAGGGGCGGGTCGTGACGCCAGGCGAGCCGCTCGCCAAGGTCCTCGTACAGGTAGCGCCGCAGGATCTCGTTCGCAAGGACCTCGCGGGAGCCGCGCCTCCCTGGAAACACGAGCAAGTGCGCTCCGTGACTGCCGACGAGCAGGGAGGGTTCGTCCTCTACGTCGATGCGCCCGGCGAGTACTCCCTGGGTATCACGTCGGTGGCCTACCAGACCTTGGTCGTTCCATCCGTCGCCGTCCAAGTGAGGTTCATCCTGCCTGACATCCGCTTGGCGCTCGCCAATGACGAGTGACTGGCGCCGGATCAGACGCCGTGTCACTCGCGAGACGGCATCGCCACCTCCTTGCGTCGCGGGGGAGCAACGCGGCAAGACGTGCCCTGACCTCGGCACGTTGCGCGACGATCGTCCGGGCGTGAGAATCTTCGAGCGTGCGCCACACGCAGGGGATGGTTCTCGGAATCCTCGGGCTTCTGCTCGTCCTCGTGTTTCTGGTCGGTCGCCCGTGGACCGGTGATCCGAGAGCTGCGGGGGAGCTGCATGGCTACGACTTGGCTGGCGCGGCCGACTCATTGCCGGGGGAGGGGCCGACATCCGATGTCGTGCTGGACAAATCGATCGTCGCGAGCGAGCGCTCGGATCCCAGCGGCGTCGTGGCGAGGGAGGAGGCTGGGGGGGCCGCAGTGGTCACGATCACGGGAAGCTGTGCGGACAATTTGGGAGCGCCGGTTCCCTCCGTGGAGCTCTCGTTCCTTCCGGAGCAGCAGTTTCTGGGTCGGACTGACGCGAGCGGTGGCTTCGCCGTTTCACGTCGGGAGAGCCCGAGATCGCTTTGCGGGCGACGGCTGGTCGCCTATCGACTGGGTTTTCGCCCGAGCGAGGTCATGCTTCCTCCGGCTCGCGAGCGAAGGATCGACGTGGGTGCCATCGTGCTCGAGGCCGGTGCCGAGATCGGTGGACTGGTGGGGGTGGAGGAGCGACCGCTCGCGAATTGCACCGTGCATCTTTTGCCCGCGGGGCTGGAGCTACGGGAGGCTGAAGCAGCGGTGTCCTCGAGGAGGGGCAGCAATCCCCTCGAAGGATCGATGCTGCAAACCAGATCCGGTCCCGATGGACGCTTCCGCTTCGTCGGCACACCGCTCGGTACCTGGGAGGCCTGGGCGATCGAGTATCCCTTCGAGCCCGCGCACTCGGCCGCGCTCTCCGTTGAAGCGGGAGATCGAGTCGATGTCGGTCGGATCGTTGTACGTCTTCCTGCCGCGGAAGGCCTGATCCAGGGCGTACTGGTCCATCCGGACGGCACGCTTTGCCACGAAGGTGTCGTCCGCCACGAGTTCAAGAGTGCTGGCAGGTGGACCGCAGGGCCAGCTCGGATGGATAGCGGTGCGTTCGTCCTCGCGACCCTCGACATCGACGGGCAGTACGCGCTCACCGGCCACCCGGATGCGAAGGAGCCGTACATCGCTTCCGAGCCCGTCCACCCGCAGCCGGGCGATGCGAAGGTCGTGATTCGTCTGCGGCCCGCTCGCTATCTGACGCTCTCGGTCGTCGATGCGCATGGGGCGCCCGTCGAAGACTTCGGGTACCGGATCGAGCTCGCCAGCAGGGGCGTTTTCCCTGGTACACCTGCGTGGTGCGCGGGTGCGATCGAGCATCACGCAGGCGGCACAGCGGAGCTGAAGATCGCGGACGAGCCGGGGAAGGTCGTCGTGTTCTCGCACGCCTATCACGACGGATCGTCCGCAGAGCTCGCGAACTGGGACCGAGGCCGCATGGTCAAGGTCGTGGTCGAGGCACGCTCGCGTATCGAGGGCCGAGTGGTGACGCCCGGTGAGTCCTTGTCCGAGATCCTCGTGCAAGCGGCTCCCATCGAGTGGACGCGCAACTTCCTCGTCAGCGCTTCTGTGCCCTGGGAGGGCGAGCGGATTCGCAGCACGACTGCCGAAGAAGACGGGCGTTTCGTGCTCTACGTCGACGCGCCCGGTTCCTACATCCTGGGTCTCTCGTCGCTCGCGTACCAGTCCATGATCGTTCCAGCGATCGAGGTCGGCCAGCAGATCGCCGTCCCCGACCTCCACGTGTCGCTCGCGAGCGAGTGATACGGCCTCGGTCACTTCCAGTGCAGGCGAAGGGCTTCGGGGAGGGCGATGAGCTCTTCGGCGAAGACGCGGGCGGCGAGCGAGTGGACGTCGTCCGCGGGGAGGACGGGGACGGAGCGTTGCAAGAGGATGGGGCCGTGGTCGTATTCGGCGTCGGCGTAGTGGACGGTGCAGCCGGAGGTGGGGCAGCGCTGTTCGAGGACGGCGCGATGCACGCGTTCACCCCAGAAGCCTTTGCCGCCGAAGGCGGGCAAGAGGGCGGGGTGGATGTTGAGCACGCGGCCGGTCCAGCGCGCGGGGATCTCGAGCTTGCGCAGGAAGCCGGCCATCACGACGGTGTCGCAGCCGCGGGCCTCGATCTCGTGGAAGGCGCGCTCGGAGAACGCGTGGAGGTCCTGCTCGCGGCGGGGGTCGAGCACGAGGGCCTCGAGACCGTGCTCGCGCGCAAGATCGAGGGCGCGCACGCCCTCGCGATCGGAGATCACCAGCGCGATCCGCGCATCCAGTTCACCGGCTTCGCACAGGCGCGCGAGGTTCGCGAGGTGGCGGCCCGTGCCCGAGACCAGGATGGCGAGCGAGTGCACGCTCATCCATGGGTCTCCCGTAGCTCGTTCGCGCGCCGAGCGATCGGCGCGGCGAGAGCGAGCAGGAGCTCGTCGAGGGCAGGGGCCTGTGCATCGGCGCGCGCGAGGATGCGCCCGAGATCGAGCGGCTCGTCGCCGCCGTCGGTGATCGCGCACAGCGCGAGCACGGCGAGGCCGGCGTGCGCGGCAGCGAGCAAGGGCGCGGCCAGGCCTTGTACGGCGACCGCAGCGCCGGCGCGCGCGAAGTAGGCGAGCTCGGCAGGTGTGTCGAGCGAGGGCCCCAGTGTGCAGGCGGCCACGGCCTCGGTCAGCGGAATGCCGCGCGCTTGCGCGGCCTCGAGGGCGGCGCGGCGCAGATCCGAGTCGTGCAGGTGGGAGACATCGGGAAACAGCGGACCCATGCGCGTCGCTCCCAGACCGAGGAGCGGCGTGCTTCCGGAGAGGTTCAGGTGATCGCGGATCACGGCGAGGCTCCCGACCGGCGGCGCGCCGCTCGCGCCGTGCGACAGCAAGCTCGTTCCGGCCGAAGTATGAACGCACACCTCGGCGCCGCGCGCGCGCGCGAGCCAGCAGGGAAAGCCGCGCGTCCAGGGTGGCTCGATACCTTCCCCCGCATTGCCGACCTCGTTCGATCCGGGTGCGTCGATCATCGCCCAGAGGACGAGACCCTCGCGCTCACCGGCGACGATCTCGGCCTCGCGCCACGAAGGCGGCACGCCCGGCACCTTGCGCAGCGAGACGCGCTGAGCGCGACGCAATTCGGCGAGGAGCGTGCCGAAGCCGGTGCCGAGCAGGAAGAGCGCGCGGGGAGCCGGCAGCGCGGCCGCGAGCGCCTCGGCGGCGGGAAACACGCCATCGTCGAGGGTTGCCGCGACGCCGGTGGTCTCAGCCATCGTTCTTGCTCGCAGCCTTTTCAGGAGTCGACGGCGTCTCGCCCGTAGTCGGCTCCGCGTCGGGCGGCGGTGCCACCGGCTCGGCGCGCACCTCGCGCCATTCAGTGCCGTCCGAGCGCAGGAGCACGAGCAAGCTCGCGGGATGCTCGCCGAGGAGCTGCTCGAGATGATCGACTGCGCGCGACCAGGCGCCATCGTCGGCGGCGCGCAGCGCTTGCACGAGCGCCTCGGCCGCGGCGCGCTCGCTCGTCGCTCGTTCCAGCGAGGCACCGCCGAGCTCCCAGTGCTCGCTCGCACCGAAGCTCGTGAGCGCCGCTTCGGCTTCGGCCTCGCTGAAGCGCTCGTCGCCCACCGGGTCGAGCGCAGCCGTTGCATGCCGCGTGAGCTCGACCACCGCCGCGAAGCGCAACAAGGCCGCGATGCCGTCGAGCTCCGCGGCATTCCAGGGTCGCGTGAGCCGGCCGTGGAACAGCTTATCGAGCTCCAGCGCCTGGCCGCCCCACGCGCTCCACGGGAGGCGCTCGCGGCCATTCTCGCCCTCGAACCAGATGCCCTCTTCGTCGGCCCCCATGGCCTCGAGGGGTGCAGTCCGATGAGGGCGCGGATCGCTGATGGTCTTGCGCCGCCACTCGTCGCGATCCCAGGCTTTGCCGAGCGCCTCGAGTGCGCCCTGCGCCGCCTCGATCTCGGCACGCAGGGACTGGAGCCCCGCGCGATCGCTCTCCTTGCGGACGCTCGCGAGCGCCGCATCGATGCGCTTCGCCGCGGCGGCGAGGTCGAGCCTGGCGAGCTCCGCTTCCAACCCGCCCGGCCCGCCGAGTGCGGCGGCGAGCGCCTGCGCTTCACGCGCGCGCTCGGCGTCGGCGAATTCGCGCGCACCGGCATCCATGTTGTCGAGCCGTTGCTTGGCGAGGCCGATCAACCGATCGAACTCGCGCGCCGGTTCGGGAACGTCGTCCCAGGGGAACGTGGGCATATGAGCCGAGCCCGCGAAGCCTTCGAGCACTCCGCGAGCTTCGTCGAAGCGGCCGGAGCGCATCAGCTCGTCTGCGCGCGCGTGAACTTCGCGTGCGGCGGCGAGCGAGCTGTCCAGGACTCCGCGCTCGATGCTCGTCCGCTCGGCCAGGAACAGCGGATCGCCACTCAGCGAGTCCTGGCCCGGGATCGCGCGCATGAGCTCGAAGGTCGCAGCGAGCGTGCTCGGTCCGGAGTGTGCGGCGGCCACGTGGCGCAGCGCGCCGAGGACGGCCTCGCGCGCCTGCGTGAGGGGATCGGCGGCCGCGCCGGGGGGCGCGGTCACGGTCTCGAGCGCACCGGCTTCTCGCAGCGCGACGAGGGCCGTGTCCGTTCCCTCGAAGCGCGCGGCGAGCGCGCGGAGCGCCGCGATGCGATCGGCATCGGTGAGCACGCGATTCTTGAGCTCGCTGTGCTCCTCGCTCGCCTCGATCTCGCGCGCGACGAAAGCGCTCTCCCCGGGGTTCGCCTCCTCCGACGCACCTGCGCCGGCATCACCCACCTCCGGGGTATCCGTTTCCGGCTCCACCCCGGGCACGCCGGGCCCCCTGGGGTCGGCAGTCCTGCCTCCGGGACCTCCATCACGAGAGGTCCCGCTCAAGTCGCTGTCCTTGGCTCGAGGAACGAGCTGGAGGCCACCCCACACGGCCAACGCGAGGACGACCATCACGACCACGAGCCGTCGCATGCGCCGCGCGCCCGTGGCTCCCGCCGGGCCCGCGGACGTGGCGGCCGTGGCATTCCGCAAGCTCTCGATCTCCGCGAGCAGCGCCGCCGCCGATGGCAAGCGCTGCGCGGGATCCTTGGCGAGCAGCTTCATGACGAGCCGCTCGAGCTCCGCGGGGATCCCGGGCGTCAGCTTCGCGGGCTGGACGGGCTCGTCGCGCAAGGCGGTGCGCAAGATGTCGCGTGCCGTGGTGCCCTCGAAGGGCGTCCGCCCGGTGAGCAGCCGGTAGGCCGTCGCGCCGAGCGCATACAGATCCGTGCGCGCGTCAGGCGTCGCTCCGCGGATCAGCTCGGGCGCGAGGAAGTGCGGCGTGCCGAAGATCTTGCCGCGTTCTCCTTGCAGCTCCTCCTGCTCGACCTGCGCCGCCAGGCCGAGGTCGGCGATCTTGGTGACGCCGTGCTCGTCCTGCATCAAGTTCGCGGGCTTGATGTCGCGGTGCACGATGCCGCGCTGCTCGGCGTAGACGAGGCCCGCCGCCGCGTCGCGCAGGATGCCGAGCACCTCGCGCCAGGGGACGGGGCCAAGCGTCGAGACGCGCGACTCCAGGCACCCGTGCGCCATGAACTCCATCGTCAAGTAATGGTGGCCCGTGTCCTCGCCGACATCGTGCACGGTGACGACGTTGGGATGATTGAGCGCGGCGGCGGCGCGCGCTTCGGCCTGGAAGCGGCGCACGAAATCGAGATCGGCCTCCAGACGCGGCACGAGCAGCTTGATGGCGACCTTGCGCGAGAGGCTTTCCTGTATGGCGAGCCACACCTCGCCCATCGCCCCGCGGCCGAGCTTGCGCTCGAGCGTGTAGCCTCGGATGCGCACGCGCGCGTCCTTCTCGTCGGCGCGCGACGGTGTCGGCTGGGCATGGGCGTCCGGCGAGCCCGAGGGAGTGGGTGCCCCCTCGACTCGCGTCTTGTGAGTCGAAGATGGAGCTGGGGAAGGGCGCTCTGCCAGCGGATCGAAGACGCGCAGCCGGCGCGCTCCCAGCTCGATCACGTCGCCCGCTTGCAGCCGGACCGAGCTCACCCGCTCGCCGTTCACGTGGCTGCCGGCATCGGAGCCCAGATCCTTGAGCGCCCAGCCGCCTTCCTTGAGCCGACCGATCGCGCAGTGCACGGCCTCGACGCCCGCCCCCTCGACCACGAGGTCAGCGCGCTCCTTCGAGGAGCCGATCACGAGGCGCCCCTGCCGCGGCAACTCCGCGGGCGCGCGCGCCTCGCCCAGGATCTCCAGCGCCAGGCGGTCGTTCACGCCTTTCCTCCTCGACCGCTCTCGCGGCCGGCAAAAGGCGTGTCCTGGAACAGCGCGCCACCGACCCGCAGGAGGTCCGTGCCGGCAGCGATGGCGAGCTCGAGGTCGGCGCTCATTCCCATCGAGAGCTGGCAGCGACCGCCGGCGAAGGCTCGGGCGAGCGCGGGGTCACCGTCCAGCGAGCGCGCCAGCCTCGCGGCCTCCGCGAAGACCGCGCGCGTCCCCTCGCCGGGCGGCTCCTCGAGCGGCCCCATGGCCATCAGGCCGAGCAGCCGAAGGTGCGTGAGCTCCGTGGCGCGTCGCACCGCGGCGGGGAGGTCGACCGCCTCGAAGCCGTGCTTGACCGCCTCGCCGGTGAGTGCCACCTGCAGGTAGACCTCCGGCTGCCGATCCTCTTCCGCGGCGATGCGCTCGATGCGCTCCAGGAGCAAGAGCGAGTCCACGGAGTGGATCACGTGGGCCTGGCGCACCACCCGGCGCACCTTGTTCGCCTGGAGGTGGCCGACGAAGTGCCAGCGCGGCGAGCGACCGAGCGCCGCCAGGTGCTCGGTCTTGCGCTCGAGCTCGTCGACGCGGTTCTCTCCGAGGTCGGCAATCCCCAGTTCCAGGAGCTCTGCGGCGGCATCGACGGTGGTCGTCTTCGTGACCGCGACCCAGCGGATCTCCTTCGCGGAGCGGCCAGCGGAGCGGGCGGCCCGCTCGATGCGCAGGCGCAGCTCGGCGAGGTTTTCTTGCAGCGGACGGGGCAAGTGGAGCGGGTGCGTCGGAGGCGATCGGCCCCTCAGGTTACCCCCTGTCCGCGAGCGAGTCACGGCAGGCGATGGCGGCCTGCGTGGAAGGGCCACTGGAACGCGCTCTCAACCCAGCTCGCGCTCGAACAGCACTGCCCGCTCGGACGCACGGGGCCGCGGCGGCGCGGCGCCCAGGAGCCGCAGGAGCAGGCGACGCTCGGTGCGCACGTGCACGCGCCGAGCCTCGCAAGGACGGATGCCGGCGACCCAGATCAGCTCGGTACCGGCGAAGACGAGCGGCACGCGCTGACGTTCCTCGCGCGGGACACCGGCATCGGCGAGGAAGCGCGCGAGCCGCCGGCTCCCCGGTGCGCCGAGGCCATGGAAGCGATCGCCCGGACGGGGTGTGCGCACGACCAGCGGACCGGGCAGATCGGTCGCGTCGAGCTCGACCTCGACCCCCGAGCGGGGGACGGCCCGGCTGCGCGGCGTGGCCACGAGCTCGGAGGAGATGGCGCGCCCATCGGGGAGGTCGACCGCTCCGTCCAGGGGCAAGAGCAAGGTCGGCACCTCGAAAGCCGCCGCGTTCCAGCGGAAAGGAAGCGCGAGCTGGCGGCCCCGCACAGGAGCGAGACCAGCATGGACGAGCTGCGGAGCGGGAGGCAAGAGCTCGAGGGCGCGCTCACGCAGACGCAGCGTCCAGCCGCCGGGCAGGCTGCGCCGCGTGCAGATGCCGGCGGCGAGATCGTCGAGGCATGTCTGGAGGAGCGCTCGGGAGGGCGAGGTACCGGTCCCTTCGGTCAAGAGCCGCCACAGAGCGCGGCGCTGGAGCGTCGAGGCGAGCGCGGTGAGCGCTCCGCGGCGGAGCGTCCCGCCAAGGTGCGCCTCGGCCGAGCTCCGATGCGCCGCGGCATGCACCAGCGGTTCCCACGACAGGTGCGCGGTCCGCGTGGCCAGCTCGTCTTCCAGGTTCGAGACGGCGCGCGCGAAAGCGTGCAGATTCTCGATCCCGCGCGTCCCGCAGGCGCGCTCGATCTCGGGTAGGAGCCCGTGGCGCACCCGGTTGCGCGTGAAGCGTGGACTGGCGTTGGACGAGTCCTCGCGCCAGGCGATCTCGGCGCTCTGGAGGGCCGCGCGCACCTCGTCGCGCCGCAGCGCGAAGAACGGCCGCAGCACCCGGATCGAGCCGCGGCCGCGCGGACCTCCGATCACGTTCTCCCGGCGCAGGCCCGCCAGCCCGCTGAGGGCCGTCCCTCGCATCCAGCGCAGGAGCAGGGTCTCGAGCGCGTCGTCGCCGTGGTGGGCGGTCAGGATCACGCCGATGCCCGCTCGCCGGGCCTCCTCGGCCAGCACGTGGTAGCGCAGCTCGCGGGCGCGCGCCTCGAGGTTCGAGGCACTGCCATCGAGGTCCACGCGCCGGCACACGAAAGGGACGGAGAGTCGCGCGCAGGTGCGCGCGCAGAAGGCCGCGTCCTCGATGGACTCGTCTCCCCGCAGGCCATGGTCGACGTGCACCGCGACCACGCGCGGACGCGGCCGCGAGCGAGCCACGACATGCAGCAGCAGGATGCTGTCGGCGCCTCCGGAGAGCGCCACGACGACCGGGGTCGTCGGCGCGAGCCCGGTCGCCTTGGCGAGGCTTGGCCAGCGCTCGGGCCAGGCAGCGGCCAGGCCGGGACGATCGTCGCCAAAGGCATCGCCAGCATGATCAGCGGTGGTAGTCATCGGCGTCGGCGGACGGGCGAAGAGCGGGAGGATACCCCCCGCGGCTGTGGAGGGTGATTGCTCGTGTTGATCCCTTCGGCGGTGGTGGCTACTCTCTGCGCCCCAATCTCCGGGAAACCGCGAGCGGCGCGCTCCCTTCGGGGTTCTCCGGAGACTTGCGTTTTCCGATTTCCTAGAAAACCGCCTGCCCAGGGCACAGCTGACGGATGTCGCGCGCGCAAGTCTGCGGCCCGGATCCGGGCCGCCGCTCGCGACGTCCGTGACGGGCCCTGCACAGCCTCACGAGGCCTCCGGCTCCTGCGGGTCGCAGCCTCCGAATGACCCCCATGGCCATGCGCATCGCGATCAATGGTTTCGGCCGCATTGGCCGCAACGTCTTCCGCATCCTCCACGCCCGCTCGGACTGTGAGGTCGTCTCGATCAACGACATCACGGACGCCCCGACCCTCGCGCACCTCCTGAAGTACGACTCGATCTACGGCCCATTTTCGGGCCGGGTGGAGAAGGCGCAGGCGGGCATCACGGTCGACGGCCGCTCGATCCAGATCACGGCCGAGAAGGACCCGGCCAAGCTCACTCACGCGGCCAACGGCATCGATTTCGTCGTCGAGTCGACCGGGGTGTTCACCTCCCGCGAGCAGTGTGCCAAGCACCTGGAAGCGGGCGCCAAGCGGGTGCTCCTCACGGTGCCGGCCAAGGACGAGATCGATGCAATGATCGTGCTCGGCGTCAACGAGAAGACGCTCAAGCCCACCGACAAGATCATCTCGAACGCATCGTGCACCACCAATTGCCTGGCCCCGGTCGCCAAGGTCCTGCACGAGGCCTTTGGCATCCAGCGCGGCCTGATGACGACGGTGCACGCCTACACGAACGATCAGCGCATCCTCGACTTTCCGCACAAGGACCTGCGCCGGGCCCGCTCGGCGGCGACGAACATCATCCCCACGACGACGGGAGCGGCGCGCGCAGTCGGCAAGGTCCTTCCCGAGCTCGCCGGGCGGCTCGACGGGGTGTCGCTACGGGTACCCGTTCCCGACGGATCGGTGGTCGATCTCGTCGCGGTCCTCTCGCGCAAGGTCACCAAGGACGAGGTCAACGCCGCCTTCGCCGCGGCAGCCCGTCAATCCCTGGAAGGTATCTTGCAGTACACCGAGGACCTGATCGTCTCGGGCGACTGCATCGGCAATCCGCACAGCGCCATCTTCGATGCGGACAGCACGATGGTGCTGCGCGACGACATGGTGAAAGTGATCGCCTGGTACGACAACGAGTGGGGATACTCCAACCGCGTGGTCGAGCTGATGGTGTACGCGCACGGGCTGCGCAAGTGAAGCTCGAAACGCCCACCCTCGACGATCTCGAGCTCGCCGAGAAGCGGGTCCTGGTGCGGTGTGATTTCAACGTGCCCGTCGACGAAGCGGGCAACATCACCGATGACACGCGCATCCGGGCGCACTTGCCCACGATCCGCGAGATCCTCCAGAAGGGCGGCCGCCCGATCCTGCTCAGTCACTTCGGACGGCCCAAGGGCGGCGTCGACGACACGATGCGGCTGACCGCCGTGGGGAAGCGACTGGAGGAGCTGCTCGAGAGCAAGGTCGTCAAGCTCGCGGAGAGCGTCGGCGAGGGTGTGGCGAAGCAGATCGCCGCGGCGCCCAAGGGCGCAGTCGTGCTCCTGGAGAACGTGCGCTTCCATGCCGGCGAGACCAAGGGCGACGAGCCGCTCGCTCGGGCCTTCGCCGCGCTCGGCGACCGCTTCGTCAACGACGCCTTCGGCGCCTCGCACCGCGACCACTCCTCCGTCAGCGGCATCGCGCGCTTCCTGCCCTCGGCCGCCGGCCGACTCCTGGAGGCGGAGGTGCGTGCGTTCTCGCGTGTACTGAACGATCCCGCGCACCCCTTCGTGGCGATCCTCGGCGGAGCCAAGGTCTCCGACAAGCTCCTCGTGGTCGAGCATCTCCTGGACCGCGTCGATCAGCTCCTCGTCGGCGGCGGAATGGCCTACACCTTCCTCGCGGCACAGGGGCACCGCATCGGGAAGTCGCTCTACGAAGCGGAGCATGTCGACACCTGCAAGAAGGCTCTCGCCAAGGCCGAGGCGAAGAAGGTCGAGCTCTGCCTGCCCGTCGATCACGTGGTGGCCGATCGCTTCGCCGCCGACGCGAAGGCGGGGGAGTGCGGCGTGGACATTCCCGACGACTCCATGGGCCTCGACATCGGGCCGCGCACGCGCACGCTCTTCGCCGAAAAGATCCGCGCGGCGCGCACGGTGGTCTGGAACGGACCGATGGGCGTGTTCGAGATGGAGCCTTTCCGTGCCGGCACGCAGGCCGTCGGGCGCGCGCTCGCGCAATGCCGCGGCACCACGGTCGTCGGCGGAGGAGATTCCGTTGCGGCGCTCCACCTTCTGGGGCTTGAATCGAAGGTCAGCCACGTCTCGACCGGCGGCGGTGCTTCGCTCGAGCTACTGGAAGGCAAGATCTTGCCCGGGATCGCCGCTCTCGGGTCGAAGCGCTGACTCCGGCGGCCGATCGCCGCTACAATCCGCGGGAGAGCGCCTCCATGCGCAAGAGCTCCGTCACCATCGCGCCTTCCCTGCTGTCGTGCGACTTCTCCCGGATCGGGGAGGAGACGCGGCGCGTGGAGGCCGCCGGTGCCGACTGGCTGCACGTCGACGTCATGGACGGCCACTTCGTGCGGAACTTGACGATCGGTCCGCCGGTGGTCGAAGCGATCCACCGCGTGGCGAGCGTGCCCCTCGACGTGCACTTGATGATCACCGATCCGCTCGAGTACGCCGAGGCCTACGGCCGAGCCGGTGCGCACGTGCTCACCTTCCACGTCGAGGTGATCCGCGGTCCGGCGCACGCCCGCGAGATCGTGAGCGCCTTCCGCGCCTCGGGAGTGAAGCAGGTGGGCCTGGCGCTCAATCCGGACACGCCCGTCGAGCGCATCGGCGATCTCCTCGAGGCGATCGATCTCGTGCTCGTGATGAGCGTGTTCCCCGGCAAGGGCGGTCAGAAGTTCATGCCGGAGGTGCTGTCGAAGACGCGCTGGTTGCGCGAGCAAGGCTGGCGCGGCCACGTCGAGATGGACGGTGGTCTCAATGCCACGACGCTGCCGCAGTGCGCCGAGGCGGGAGCCGATGTACTGGTCGCGGGCTCGGCCATCTTCGGCGCGCGGGACATGCAGGAAACGATCGCAGCGTTTCGCGCGAGCGCCGAGGCGGCGCAGGCGCGAGCGGGAACCATGAACTGAGGCGACCGAACCTTGGCCGAGGAAGACAGCGAACCCAAGAGCGAGAGCGCGATCGAGCGCGAGGCGGGCGAGAAGAAGAGCCCGCAGGGCCGCCTCGCGCGGCTGCGCTTCAAGAAGAAGGAGATGCCTGGCGGGCTGTGGCTCAAGTGCGAGAGCTGCGCCCAGACGATCTACCGCAAGGAGCTCGAGGAGAAGGGCTCGGTCTGTCCCGCCTGCAACTTCCATTTCACGCTGGGCGGCCGCGAGCGCATCCAGATGGTCCTCGACGAGGGTTCGTGGGAGGAGCTCTTCGCCGACATCACGACGCTCGACCGGCTGGGGTTCGTGGACAGCATCCCCTACGCGGAGAAGATCGCGCGCACCACGGCGAAGACCGGCCAGACCGAGGCCCTGCTGTCGGGACTGGGCCGGATCGAGGGCCGGCCGATCGTCCTCGGCGTGCTGGACTTCAAGTTCCTCGGCGGCTCGATGGGGGAGGTCGTGGGGGAGAAGATCGCGCTCGCGACCGACGTCGCGCGCACCCGTCGACTGCCGCTCATCCTGTTCACGAGCTCCGGCGGCGCCCGCATGCACGAGGGAATGTTCTCGCTCATGCAGATGGCCAAGACCTGCGCCGCGATCTCGCGCCTCAACCAGGCCGGCGGCTTCTCGATCTGCATCATGACCAATCCCACCACCGGCGGCGTCACGGCCTCCTTCGCCTCGGTGTGCGATCTGACGCTCGCCGAGCCCGGCGCGCTGATCGGCTTCGCCGGCCCCCGCGTGATCGCGAGCACGATCCGTCAAGAGCTCCCGCGCGGCTTCCAGCGCGCGGAATTCCTCCTCGAGCACGGCCAGGTCGACCGCATCCTCCCCCGCAAGGAGATGCGCGCGACCCTCGCCAAGCTCATCGACTACGGCACCGTGAGCTGGGAAGGCTACGGTCCGATCGCCGAGGGTCCCGCGAAGGAGCCGGCAGGGGCAACGGAGTAGGCGCACCGGAGCGTGAGGAGCGACAGGTGAGCGCATTGGATCGCTCTCGCTGACCCGGTAGCTTTGGCTCGCCTGTGACCATCTACCTCGACCTCACGCGCGAGTTCAACGCGGGCCGCCTGCGAGCCGTGATTTGCAGCGGCCAGGCGGCCGTCCTCCACCGTTTGGCGATCTCGAGCAAGGACGGCGACTGGATCCTGCGTGAAGACCCGGAGGCGCTGGCCCATGTGGTCGAAACCCTTGCACGCCACGGAGCCCGCTACCGCTTTGGTGCGCCGCTCGACCCGCGCTGGATGTCCGGTGGCTGGAGCGCGCACTTCGAATTCTGGGCCGAGGATCTGCGCGTGCGGACTGATTTCTTCTCGCGGCCGCCGCGCGTCGACGAGGCCGAGCTCGCGAGAATGTGGATCGACCAGGAAGGCCGCGATCCGCCGTTCACGGACACGCACATCCTGGCCGAAATGAAGAAGACCGACCGGTTGCGCGACTATCCATTCATCGGCGAGCTGGCGCGGCGGATGAAGGACCCACGGGATCGCCTGCTTTACGCGCGCAGCGCGGACGACCTGATCGAGCTCGAGAAGTGCTACCCCCATCTCGCCGTGACGCTCAGCGCGGAGCGTCCGCTGCTCACCCGGATCCGTGCGGGGCGCAGAGCACTAGCCGAGGCGATCCAGCTGGAGATGCTCGACCTGATGGAAGCCAACGAGCGCCTCCTGGCGAGCTATCGCGTTGCGGCCTCCGCCTGGGCGGAGTGCTGGCCCGAGCTCTCGCGCGAGACGGAGCGCTTGCCCCTCGTGGAAGCGCATGCTCTCATCGTTTCCCGTGCCACGGGCGTCCTGCCCGAGCGGATCCGAGCGTGAGCGAAGAGTTCCTCAGCGAAGAAGACCTCGACCTGGCCAACCTCGAGTGGGGAGAGCTCCTCGCGTGGTGGCACCTGTGGTTGCGACAGGCGCAGTCCACGAACGAGCTCGACGAGCACCTCTACTCGCACGGGGTTTTCCGGGTCGAGCCCGGATGGGTGATCACGGCGACTGGTGTCGAGCGCGTCGGGGATCGAGAACGGACGCCGCCGGCACCGCGTCCCTGACGGGGGGAGAATTCACGCCCGCCGGAGGCGCATCACCCAGCTGTCGAAGAAGGACTGGCCCGGGGAGCGGAACGCGAGATCGAGCGCGCTCGCGAGCTGATTCGTCCACAAGAGCGGTTGCGTGAGGAGCCCGCCGAGCTTCGTCTCGTTGGCGTGCATGAGCTGGGGGAGCGGCCAGGAGAGCTGGTAGCCCGACCAGGCCTCGAACCGGAAGCCACGGCGCTCCAGGCCCGCGCGCACCGCCTCGCGCGTCTGCGCATTGAGCTCGCGTACGGGGAGCAAGGGACGCGTGCGCTTGCGCTCGCGCATTCCATGGCTCGCTCCGTGGATGTCGCCGACGACGAGCGTGCCGCCGGGAGCAACCGTGCGGGCGAGGCCGTCGAGCCAGCGTTCGGGATCGGGTGAGAAGCTGATCACTCCCGAGCTGAGGACCAGGTCGAAGGCCGGCTCGCCGTGAGCCGGGAAGGGCGGATCCTCCCCGAAGCCGACGCGGCTCTCGAAGCGAGTGAGGCCCTGGGCGCGCGCGTTCTCGGTGGCGATCTGCACCATTGCCGGGCTGGGATCGAAAGCGGCGAGGCTCGCCTCGTGCGCGCGCAGGGCAGCCTCGATACCCACCCAGCCCGCGCCGCAGCCGAAATCGAGGATGCGGCGCGCGCCGAGCGTGCGCGCGAAGTGCGCGACGTGCCGGCGCATCCAGCGAAAGTGCGCGTAGCCCGGGCCTTCCGGCTCGCCGTTCCAGCCGCTCGCGTTCAGGTCGAACTTCTCGACAGTCGCTTCCGGCGCGAGCACCAGCGCGCTCCGGCGCGCCGCGATCAGGACACCCGGGGCTGGCGCGCTACCTTCGAGCTCGCGCGAGCCCGAGAGCGTCGTGCGCCGGAAGCCACGCTCGTCGGCTCGATACAGGACGATCACGTGCAGGAGCGGCCACAGCGCGTTGCGGGCCGCGGCCAGCACAGCCGCGCTCGGCTGGCCGTCGATCCAGTACAGGAACACATCGGCGGGCCCGAGCTCGCGCGCGAGCAAACCCAGGTCGGGCGCGCGACTCTCCGACGCGCGCGCGAAGCGGCTCGCCGGCGGCCCGCCGTCGCCGAGGCATCGCACGCCTTCCGGCTCGATCCCGAGGTCGGCGAGCACCGCGGGGAAGAGGCTCGCCGGTTCGGTCCAGGAAAGTGTCATCGGCAAGGACATGGGCGCGAGAGGATATCGACCGCGAGAGCCCTAGGCTTCTGCTCCGTCGAGCCCGGGCCGGATCGATTCGATCGAGGTCCACAGTCCGTACGCGGGAAGCTCGTCGACGCCGAAGCAGGCGCTGGCGGCGGCACGCTCGACGCCGTGGCGGGGCAGGAGCAGCGCGTCCCCCGGGTGGAGCAGGTACGCATGCCCGGAATCCGCGAGCCAGGCGGTGAATTCCGGGCCTCGATCGACCAGGCGCCGCAGCGCCCCGCAGCCGGGGCGGGCGACCTCGCTGCGGATGCGCTCGGGGTGTTCGAGGTCGTGCAGGAAGCGCTCGCGCTCCGCGGCCTTGGGGAAGAGCTGCTCGAGGAGCCACGCTTCGCCCGGACAAGCGATGCGCTGACCGAACTCGATCACGCACTGGCCGAGATCCTCTGCGGAGAGCGCGATCCACAGCGTGCGGCCGTCGAGCTGCACCCAGCACGCGCCCAGCTCGCGGCCGAGCAGGTCTTCGGGAAAGATGTCCTCGCGGAAGCCTGCGCCGCCTTCCCGGCCGATCCAGTGGGCCGCGTGGCGCGTGAAGAGCACTTCCTCCGCAGTGAGGATCTGTACCCACCCGGCGAGGTCGTCCCCGCTCTGCAGGCTGGCCACCTCCGGGAGGACGAGCTCGGCCAGCTCGCACGCGCGCCGCGCCCGCGCGAGCTCGATGCGGTTCGAGCTGCGTTCGCCGTTGCCAAAGCCGATGCGCAGGCAGAGCGACTCGTCGTCCTCGTGCTCGGCCGGCCGCGCGCTCTCGATCCACAGGTCACGCATGATCGGCCCGCGGCGCGAGCAGTCGGCGGACCAGGTGCAGCGCACGCGCTCGATGCGGAGCGGATCTTCGCGTCCGGGAGGAGCGTGGCCATGCAGCGAGAAACGAGGCTCGAGCGCTTCGCGTCGCGTCAGCAGGTAGGCGAGCAGGCCGCCGGGCTCGGCGATCTCGGCGTGCAGCCGCTGGCGCGGAGCGAGCCCCTCGACCAGCGCGGCGCGGGGATCGAGAACGCCGGGGAGCACGATGGGTCGTGCGGCGTGCCAGCGTCTCGCCCATGCGGGCGCGAGATCGCGCGGCGCGCCCGATCGTTCCGGCTCGAGCTCGGCGAGCCAGCCATGCCAGCGCCCGCGCCGCCGGAGCTCGAAGCGCTCGCGCTGCGGACGACCGGCGGGATCGTCCGCGCGGGCGAACTCCTCCGGGCAAGCGACCAGGGATGCGACGCCGGGTGAGCGCCGGTCGACGTCCAGTCGCGTCTCCTCTGCCGCGAGCTCCCCGCTCTCGGATACCGGGCCAGGGCTCATTCTGCTCAAGGTACTCCGGCGCGGTACGATCGCCGCCTCCGACCGAGATGGCCGGCACCTCCAGAGCTCGCGTTTTCCGCGTCCCGGGCCTCGTCCAGCGCCTCGGAGAACCTGACGAAGCCTTGCGCGAGCGCGCCGCCGCGCGCGTGGGGCTGGCGGCCGAGGACCTGCGCGCCTTCCGCCTCGTGCGCCGCTCGCTCGATGCGCGCCGCAGCCGGGGCGAGCTGCACTTCGTCTGTCAGGTCGAGCTCACGGTCGACGCGGAGCCGTTTCCGGCCAGCCTCGCTCTCGCGCTGCGGTCCGGCCGCGCGGTGGAAGTCGCCCCGCCACCCGACCCGGTGCTCGCCGAACGTCGGCCCGAAGTCGATGGTGCCCGCGTCGTGGTCGTCGGCGCCGGCCCGGCAGGACTCTTCGCCGCCTGGATCCTCGCGCGGAACGGCGTGCGCGTGCACCTGCTCGAGCGCGGCGCAAGTGTCGGAGAGCGCGCCAAGCGGGTGGTCGCGCTTCCATCGCAGCCGCGCGGTCGATCCGGAGACGAACCTGCTCTTCGGCGAGGGCGGGGCCGGGACGTTCTCCGACGGCAAGCTCTACACGCGCATCGACGATGCGTTCGAGCCACTGATCCTCGAGGAACTCGTCCTCTGCGGCGCGCCCTCCGAGATCCTTTACGACGGCCGCGCGCACATCGGTACCGACAAGCTGCACCGCGTGCTGCCCCGCTTGCGCGGCCGGCTGGAGGAGCGCGGCGTCGTCTTCCACTGGAACACGCGCATGGACGAGCTCGTGCTGGACGAGAGCGCGCCGCGGCGCGTGCTCGCAGTGCGAACGAGCAACGGGGAGCTGCCGTGCGACGCGCTTTTCCTTGCCCCTGGACACAGCGCGCGCGACACATGGGCCAGGCTCCACGCGCAAGGCGTGTCCTTCGAGGCGAAGCCCTTCCAGCTCGGCGTGCGCGTCGAGCATCCCCAGGAGCTCGTCACGCGCGGGCGCTACGGAGGAGGCGAGGACGTGCGGCAGCTCGGGCCCGCGTCCTACAACCTCGTGTCGAAAGCGAGCGGCGCGGCGGGCGCTGCTCACTCGTTCTGCATGTGCCCGGGCGGGAAGATCGTCGCCAGCGTGAGCGAGGCGGGACTGCTCTGCACCAACGGCATGAGCAATTCGCGGCATTCCTCGCCCTGGGCGAACGCCGCCCTGGTCACCACCCTCCTTCCCGCGGAATTCGCCGCTTTCGGAGAGGGGCCGTTCGCGGGTGTCGCACTGCAGCGGCGCTTCGAGCGCGCGTTCTTCGAGGCGGGCGGCAGCGACTACTCCGCGCCCGCCCAGCGGGCGAGCGACTTCCTCGCTGGCCGGGCCACGGCCGAGTCGGGATTGCGCTCGAGCTACGTGTTCGGCCTCGTCCCGGCGCGGACCGATCAGCTCCTGCCGGAAGGAGTACGCCAGGCAATCGCGCGCGCGCTGATTTCCTTCGACCGCGCCATTCCGGGGTTCTCGGGACCGGAAGGGCTACTCGTGGGCGTCGAGTCCCGGAGCTCCGGTCCGGTGCGCATTCCGCGCGACCCGCTCACGCGCAGGGCCGTGGGCTTCGCGAACCTCTTGCCATGCGGCGAGGGTGCCGGCTACGCGGGGGGCATCACGAGTGCCGCCCTCGACGGCGTGCGGTCCGCCCTGGCCTGGCTCGGCAGCGGACCGTGACTTTCCCTTGCCAGCGACTACAGTGTCGCCCCCGACCTTTTGGCGGAGACCACTCCATGACCGAGCAGCTGAGCGCAGGCGACGGATCCAAGGAACGTCGCAAGGTCACGACGAAGAGTCTCGCGCTCATGAAGAAGCGCGGCGAGCGGATCGCCGCGCTGACCGCCTACGACCACGGGATGGCGCAGCTCCTCGACCAGGCCGGGGTCGACGTGATCCTGGTGGGCGACTCGCTCGCGATGGTGGTGAAGGGACTGGACACGACCGTCTCGGTGACCATGGAGGAGATGCTCTACCACTCCTCGCTCGTCGCGCGCGGCGTCGAACGCGCGCTCGTCGTCGGCGACTTGCCGTTCATGTCCTTTCAGGTGAACTCCGACGACGCGCTGCGCAATGCCGGGCGCATGGTCAAGGAATCGGGCGTCGAAGCGGTGAAGCTCGAGGGCGGGCGCGTGATCTGCGACACGGTGCGGCGCATCGTCGAGGTCGGCATCCCCGTCATGGGGCACCTCGGGCTCACGCCGCAATCGATCCACAAGTTCGGCACGTACCAGGTTCGCGCCACCACCGACGAGGAGGCCGAGGAGCTGCGGCGGGATGCGCGCATGCTGCAGGACGCGGGCGCCTTCGCCGTGGTGATCGAGAAGGTCCCGGCCTCGCTCGCGACCGAGGTGTCTCGCGCGCTCGAGGTCCCGGTGATCGGCATCGGTGCAGGCGGCGGCTGCGACGGGCAGATCCTCGTCAGCCACGACATGCTCGGCGTGTACACGCGCTTCCAGCCGCGCTTCGTGCGGCGTTACGCCAGGCTCGCGGAGACGATGACGGAAGCTTTCCGGCACTACGTCGGAGACGTGAAAGCGGGCGAGTTTCCGTCGATCGCGGAGAGCTACTGAGCCCACTCAGCTCAGCGGCGGGAGCAAGCCGATCCTCTCCCGACGTCTTGGCCGATCCGCGCGGGAGCGCAGGGGGCCAGAGAGCCGGTTTTCGAGGCCGAGCTCGTTCGAAGCTCGGCCGCCGGCGGGGATTCCCGAATGATTCACGATCACCGGGGGGCGTGGCCGATGAACCGCACGCAAGAACCGCGCCGAACCGATGACAAACTCCGCCATCCACATCCGCGCCGCCCTGGAGCCGTGTCTCTCATGACGATCGTGCCCGAGACCTGCACCGAGCGCGACGTCGAGCTCCTTCAAGAGACCTTCCAGCGCATCGCCGGAGATCTGGCGATGATCACGGACCGCGAGTTCGACATCAAGTCGATGAAGACGGGGCGAGCCGCCAAGCGTGCTTCCGGCCGCGACAAGATCCACGTCTCCTTCAGGCTCGGCTTCAAGGCACCTTCCGCGGCTCTGCACGGATGTCTCTTGATGCCGCTGTCCGACGCGGTCAGCGTGGCCTGCTACCTGATGATGGTCCCTGACGACGGGGTGAAGGCGAAGCGCTCGCTGCTGACTCTCGACAGCCCGACGAAGGACGCCATGCTCGAGGTGGGGAACTTCATCGGCGGAGCCGCGGATGCCGCTCTGCGGGCGCTCGGTTTCGACCACGTGAAGGTCAGCTCCGAAGGCTGCCAGGGCGTGAAGCCCGACGTGCGACCGGTCCTGCAGTACCACGAGGGAACGCCGCTGCTGATCGGCCGAGCCCGAGCCAAGCTGCACTCGTTCCCCGAGTTCGAGATGCTCTTGATGCTTCCCGAGCTCCCCGCCGCCTAGGCCTTCTTCTTCGCGCCGAGCGCTTTCTGGAACAGCGCGCCGAGGTTGGTCCCGACCTTCTTCTCGCCCTGATGCGAGGACAGCACCTCGTCGATCACCGAGGAGTCGACCGAGTCCTCCGAGCCGAGGACTGCGCCGCGCGGATCGAGACGGGAGAGCGAGATGCGCTGCTCGGTGGGAGAGACCGACAGGATGCGAACGGGCAAGCTCTCGCCCACCTTCGTCACGTCGCTGGCGCGCCGCAGTCGCTCGCGGCCGAATTGCGACACGTGCACCAGGCCCTCGACGCCGGGCTCGATCTCGACGAAGGCTCCGAATTCGGTGAGGCGCGTGACGGTTCCCGGATGGACCGAATCGACGGCGAGGCGATCGGCGATGCCCACCCACGGATCGGGCTGGAGCTGCTTCATGCCCAGGCCAATGCGCTTGCCGTCCTCCTTGATGTCGAGGACCTGCACCTCGACCTCGAGCCCGACCGACACGAGCTCGGAGGGATGCTGGATCCGCTCGCGCGAGAGGTTGGACACGTGCACGAGACCTTCCAGGCCGCCGCCGACATCGACGAAGGCTCCGAAGGGTTCGATGCGCGTGACCTTGCCCTTGAGGACCATGCCGGCGTGCAGCTTGCCGATCGATTCCTTGCGCTCCTCGGCGCGCTCGCGCTCGAGGACCGAGCGCCGCGAGAGGAGCACGCGATTGCGGTCGCGATCGATCTCCAGCACCTCGCACACGAGGATCTGCCCGATGTAGGCAGCCAGGTCCTCTTCGCGCCCGAGCGCGACCTGGCTGGCCGGCATGAAAGCATCGTGCGAGCCGATCTTGAGCTCGAGCCCGCCGCGGTTCTGGCCGCTCACGCGCGCCTTGACGTGCGCGCCGGGAGCGAGGTCGTCCCAGCTCGCGAGCTCCCTCGCGTCGCGCAGCGAGAGCAACCACAGTTCCTCCTCGCGGCCGCGCAGGAGGAAGCGGTGGCGGTCGCCCACGGTCGGCGGAGTCTCGAACTCGCGGAGCGAGACCACGCCCTGCATGCGCGGGCCCAGGTCGACGATCACGTCATCGCCGTGCACGCCCTGCACGACGCCCTCGAAGAGCCGATCGCCGCGCGCGGTTCCCCGCGCAGCACTCGGGCGACCGCTCTGGTCGAGCTCCTGGAGATTGACGCCCTCGAGGGCCTGTTCGATTTCGCGGGAAAGATCGTCGTGCTTCGGAACGGGGGGGGTCATGGGCTTCTTGGAGTGTACGGGGCAAACAGAGGATTCTAGATCGTCCGGGGTGGGCTGCCAGGGGGAGGGGAATCGCGACGTACGACAGTCGTACTAGCCTGGTCGGTAGGCCAGAGCACGAGCTCGCCCACGTTGACGTGCGCGGGACGGGACAGCACCCACAGGATCGCTTCGGCGACGTCCTCGGGCGAAAGGGGATGCATGCCCCGGTAGACCGCGGCGGCCCGGTCCGTGTCGCCGCGCAGGCGGACGGTGCTGAATTCGGTCTCGACGAGGCCGGGATCGACCGTGGAGACGCGGATTCCCTTGCCCGCGACGTCCAGCCGCAAGGCCTCGTAGATGGCGCGCACGGCGAACTTCGTCGCGTTGTAAACGTTGCCGCCGGGGTAGACCTGCCGGCCAGCGACGCTTCCGAGGATCACCACATCGCCTCGCCCGCGCGCGAGCATCGCGGGGAGCGCGGCGCGCAGGACGTGCAGCACCCCCTTGACGTTGGTGTCGATCATCACCGACCAGTCCTCGGGATCGCCCGACTGCAAGGGATCGACGCCCAGCGCCATCCCTGCGTTGGCGACGAGGATGTCGAGCGCGTGACCCTCGAGCGCAGCGGAGACGGCCTCCGCGTCGCGGACGTCGAGCGGCAGTGCGATCGCGCGCGGGATCTCCTTGGCGAGCTCGGCGAGCCGATCTTCGCGGCGAGCGGCGAGCAGGACCGTCGCTCCGGCTCCAGCGAGGGAACGCGCAGTCGCAGCGCCGATGCCCGCGGAAGCTCCGGTGACGAGGGCGACGCGATCCGTGAGCACGCTCATGCCCTCACGATACCCTCGAGCGGCATCCAGCCCAATCGAGGGGGGGGTACTTGCCCCCGGCACCGGCCTCGCCCAAGCTCAAGCATTCGCGCGCTCCTGTCAGCGGTTCCTTCGTCCACCCCGGCGAGCTCTCCTCATGGTCGAGATCCAGATCCACTACGAAGGCAACCTCTCCTGCCGGGCCGTGCACCTCCCTTCCGGGGCCGAGCTGCGCACCGACGCGCCGCGGGACAACCAGGGCCGGGGCGAATCCTTCTCGCCCACGGATCTGGTCGCGACCGCCCTCGGCACCTGCATGCTCACCCTGATGGGCATCGTCGCGCGCCGCCACGAGTGGGATCTCAGCGGCACCGAGGTGCGGGTGGTGAAGAAGATGGTCGCCGATCCGCTGCGCCGGATCGGCGAGCTCGAGGTGGTGATCCGCGTGCCGCGCGACTTCGACGCTCGCGCGCGCGAGACGATGGAGCGCGCCGCGCTCACCTGCCCCGTGCACGAGAGCCTGGCGGAGAAGGTGGCTCGGCCAGTGCGCTTCGAGTGGGGCGTCCCCGCCGCGAAGGCGGCCGAGCACTGAGGAAGAGACGAATCGGCTGGAGCGGGAGGAGAGCCGCTCCGTTCCAGCGCTCGCGGCCGATGGATCCCCGCACAAGGGGAGCGTACCGTGGCTAGCTCGATCGCTCCGCGGAACATGGCTGCGCGCGCTTCCGCCATCCTGACTCGCTCCCCGCTCGGGTGCGTGCTGCTCCTCTGGCTCGTGCGGGGCATGCTCGTCCTGGCGCTCGGCGACGTGTTCTTCTACGGCGAGGAGCTCGAGAAGGGGACCGTCGCCAAGGCGATGCTCGACGGCCTGCCGATCGAGCACCATCGGCTCGCGTATCACTACTACGAAGGCGGGGGCTTCGTGATCGGCCACGCCAAGGCGCTCGCGTTCCTGTTCGTGGGCGAGAATGTCCTCGCGCACAAGCTGGTCGCGCTGGCGAGCTCGACCTTGGTCTTGCTCGCAGGATGGGCGCTCGCCCGCCGTCACTTCGGTCTGCGCGCGGCGTGGATTCTCGGTCTCGCCGTCGTGTTCGCGCCTGCGAGCTGGCAGAAGCTCTCCCTGCTCGCGCTCGGCATCCACTACGAGGCCTCTTTCTTCGTGCTGGTGCTGCTCGATCTCCTGCTGCGCTGGGTGAGCGAGGATCGGCCGCCCACGCGCGGCGAGGCCATTGCGTTCGGGCTGGCAGGGGGATTCGGTCTCTTTTTCTCCTACCAGGTCGTCCTGCCACTGGCGTTCGCCGCGCTGGTCCTCCTGATGCGACGCCCACGTCTCCTCGTCACGCGCAACGCGCTTCTCGCCGTCCTCGCGCTCGCGGTCGGGCTCTTGCCCCTGTGCATCACGTGGTTCCGAGTCGGCGCCGCCGTGCTCGACGTGCACGGTACCGCTCCGGCAAGCCTCGTCACGCGCCTCGGCAGCCTGGGAGCGTTCTTCTCGTCGCTCTATGCACCGCCGAGCGGCTTCGTGGTCCTCGATTCGATCGTCATCCTCTTCGCGTGCGCGGCCCTCTTCACGAGCGGTCCCTCCGTCGAGCGCCAGCGGGCAATCTTGCTCGCGCTCTTCGTCGTGTTCTGGATCCTCGCGTACCTGCAGAGCGACTTCGTCGTCGGCCGCGTGGTCTCGGATTTCTCGCTCATGCGCTTCGCGCCACCCTGGATCGTCGCGTGCGTGCTGGTCGCAGCCGGCCTCGCGCGTTGCCTCGAGAGCGCGCAGATCGTGCTGCGGACAGCCGGCCGCATCGCGCTCGGCATCCTGCTCCTCACCGGCGCACTCGGCACGCTGGCGCTCGTCCGCGCCGGCTCGCCAGGAACGCCGCTCGCGAACCTGCGCCTCCTGCGCGAGACCAAGGGCTACGACTACGCCGGCTGGTTCGCCAAGGCCTGGGATCACCTCGAGGGCAGCGACGAGGACCGGTTGCGCGCGCTCTCCGCTTTCGATGAAGCTCAGCCCGCACTCCTCTGGCCTGATCTCGCCGCCGTCGCATGGCAGAAGAGCTCCGAGCGCGATCGCCTGCTCCAGCACTTGCGCGACATCGCGGGCACCGAATTCGAGGCCGCCGCCGCGGGCCTCGCCACCTTCGCCGGCGATCTCGGCGCGCTCAAGTTCGGCACCGCCGACCTCCCGAACGCCTTGCTCGCCGCCAAGACGCTCGAGGCCCCTCTCGACCGCGCTCTGCCGCGAGCCCTCGGCCGCACCGGTCTCGCTTGGAACGTGACTCCCCAGGCCATCACCCTCGAAGCCCACGCCGCACTCGAGGCCAACGCACCCGCTCCCTACTTCGAGGGCTTGGGCGAACGCATCTGGCACTGGCTCGTGCTCACTCCTTACGGAGGCGGAGGCTACGCCATGCACCCAGAGCGCGCGCTCGAGTACCTCGACACGCTGCCCGAGGCAATCCGGCCATCTCTGCGTGCAGGCTTTGATCGGGCTCGGTCACTCTCTTCTCTCTGATCCGGCTTCTCTTCTCTTCCTTTTCTTCTCTTCCCTTTGCGTCCTTTGCGGTTCGTCTTCTTCTCTGGCTCTTCGAAGAACAAAGAAGAGGAAAAACGAACCGCAAAGGACGCAAAGGAAAACAGGAGAAGGGCCGGAGGGGGAAGAGAACGGAACTGGTCTTCTGCTTCGCCCTGGCGCGACTGGTTCGGAGTACCGCCTTCAGGCGGTCTTCTCTTGCAGAGCCGGTCCCGCCTGAAGGCGGGACGACGAACCAGACCGCCTAAAGGCGGTACTCCAAACTCGGAGGCGGCACTCCGAACTCGGACGTAGTCCGGACTCGGAGATAGGGGTGGAGGGGGCTCTCTAGCCCACGCCGACGGTCGGGACCTGCTGGGCGACCAAGTTCTTGCCGCCCTTCTTGTAGATGTAGGCCCAGTTCGTGCGTGCGACGCGTTGGAGGTGGCGGCGGTGGCGGCGGCGGACTTCGAACCAGTCGCCGATCAGCTCCGGGTGCTTGACCATGGCGAAGACGCGTTCGAGCTTGCGATGGATGCGCGAGAAGATGCCGTGGGTGGCGTCGTGGTGGATCTTGATCAGCTTCTCGCGCTCGGAGTGCAGCTCGGCGTGGGAGAAGATGGGGTGCTTGAACGACTCGACGGCATGCCAGTAGTGGAACTCGACCTCGGCCACGTCCTGCTGGAGGTAGGGCTTGACCTCGTCGTAGAACTCGGTGCCCGGGATCGGCTGGATCAGGCTGACGCAGACGGCGTCGGGGCGGGTCTGCTGGACGATCTGCTCGGTGATGCGGTGGTCCTTGGGCGTCTCTTGCGGGAAGCCGTACATCAGGAAGAGCTTGAAGTACATGCCGAGCTCGCGATTGAGCTTGGCACCCGCGAGGACTTTCTCCTGCGTCACGCCCTTCTTCATCGTGATCAGCATGTCGGGCGAGCCGGACTCGAGCCCGTAGGCGATCTTCACGCAGCCCGCCTTCAGCATCCAGCGGAGCATCTCGTAGTCCATCGTGTCGACGCGCGATTCGCATAGCCACTCGAAGGACAGGTCGCGGCGCACGATCTCCTTGCAGATCGCGATGACGCGCTTGCGCTGGATCGTGAAGAGGTCGTCGAAGAACAGGATCTGCGGCGGATCGTAGGTCTTGATGATGTGCTCGACCAGGTCGACCGTGCGCTCGACGCTCATCGAGCGGTACTGGCGAGGGGTCATCTCCGCATCGCAGAAGGTGCAGGCGTAGGGACAGCCGCGGCTGGTGATCGCCGTGACGCCCGGGTTCACCATCAGGTGCATGTACTCGGGGATGTCCCAGAGGTCATAGGCGGGAAAGGGCAGAGCGTCGAGGTCGCGCACGAGCGCGCGGCGCGGGGTCGCGAAGAGCTCGCCGTCGTCCTTCTTGAAGGTGATGCCCTGGATCTCGGACCACTTCTCGGGTTTCCGGTAATGCTCCAGGACTTCCGGGAGCGTCTGATCCCCCTCGCCCTGCACGCAGATGTCCGCGGCGCCGGCGTTCAGGAAGAACTCGGGGTTGGTGGTCGGGTGCGGGCCGCCCAGGATCGTGAAGCGACCGAGCTCCTCGCGGGCCATCTTCCCGAGCTCGCGTCCGCGGCGCGCGTTGGGCGTGAGCACCGAGATCCCCACGACGTCCGCCCACACCATCCCGGCTCGCAGGTCCGTGAGCTCGTGGATCGAATCGTCGAAGAGCTTCACCTCGTGCCCGATCTGGCGCAGCTCGGCGGCCAGCATCGTGATGCCGAGAGGCGGATAGATCTCGTCTCGCGCGAGCTCGCCCTTGGTGCGTGAGCTGTCAGCAAAGAGCTCGCCTGCGAGCTGGCGGATCGCCTGGCTCTTGGCGTAGATGAGAACGACCTTCATGCGACGGAAGCGATCCCTGGTGTGTAGCCGAAGCGTCCCGGAATCCAGAAGCTCGCGTGAACTGGAGAGACGAGCCTCATGATGGTGGCCCTCGTCGAGCCCCATCCCTGATCGGATCCTATCCCTGCCACTGCGGAGGGGCAAGGCGCAAAACCTGCCTCTCGAGGGGTCGGACGGCCCTGCCGACCGGAATGTGCTCCTGATGGGTCGCTACCCCCGGTCGCGCTACCATGAGCCCATGAGCGCAACCGAACCCTTGCCGGAACCGGAAGAAGCCGGCTTCGACGTCCGGTTGAACCGTCTCGAGGGCATCGTGAACGCCCTCGAGGAGGGCGGCCTCAGCCTCGAGCAGAGCATCGAGCGCTATCGAGAAGGCATTGCCCTCTTGCAAAGCTGCCGCTCCCTCCTGGACCGCTACCGCCGGCAGGTCGAGGAGCTGGGTCGAGGCGTCGAGGGGGAACTGCGGCCTTTCGCGGCTGATCCCGACGTGGGTGGATGAGCGCGAGCCCCGGGCGAGCGGAGCTCGATGGGTGGCTGGCCCAGACTCGGATCTGGGTCGACGCCGAGCTCGAGCGCGCGATGGCGAGCCTCGCCACGGCGCCTGCGGCGCTCCTGGAGGGAATGCGCTACAGCTTGTTCGCCGGGGGCAAGCGGCTGCGGCCGGCGCTGGTGCGCCTCGGCTGCGGCCTGGTGCAGGGCGACGACACGCGTGCGCAGGCGCCCGCCGCGGCGGTGGAGCTCATGCACACCTACAGCCTCGTGCACGACGACCTTCCATGCATGGATGACGACGACCTGCGCCGAGGTCGGCCGACCTGCCACAAGGTCTACGGTGAAGCGATGGCGGTCTTGGTCGGGGACGGCTTGCAGGCGCTCGCCTTCGATTGGCTGGCACGTGGCACCGACGCCGGTGCAAGCGGGAGCGTCGCCATCCTTGCACGCGCTGCAGGAGCGCTAGGAATGGTCGGAGGGCAGGCGCTGGATCTAGCAGCGAGCTCGCAGAGGGCCTCCGCGGACGAGGTGCGGGCGATCCACGCCTCCAAGACCGGCGCCCTGATCGCAGCCTCGCTGGAGCTCGGCGGCCTCGTGGGTGGCAGCGGCCCGGGAGAGCGCGCCCGGCTGCGCGAGCTCGGCGGCCGCCTGGGCGCTTGCTTCCAGGCCGTCGACGACCTCCTCGACGTGACGGGCGACGCGGCCTCGCTCGGAAAGACCCCGGGAAAGGATCGCGCCCACGACAAGGCGACGCTCGTCGCAGCGCTGGGACTGGCGGGGGCGCGCGCGGAAGCGGCGCGACTCGCCGAGGAGGCCGAGCAGAGCCTCGCCGGCTTCGACGGCCCGGCCGTGGAGCTCGCCCGAGCGCTCATCACGAGCCTTCTCGGCCGGCGCTCCTGATTCGCCCCTTCCAGCATGCTCCTCTGCAAGCGATCCTTGTGGGGCGGGGCTTGCCCCGGCGCGACCCGCGATTCCTACGCCAAGACCTTCCATGAGCGACGACCCTGCGGCCATTCCCCAAGGCACTCCGAACCTCCTGGAGACGATCGACAGCCCGGAGGACCTGCGCAGGCTCCCGATGGAGAAGCTCGGTGACCTCTGCGCGGAGATCCGGGCGTTCCTCCTCGAGAGCGTCGGCACGACCGGCGGGCATCTCGGCTCGAACCTCGGCGTCGTCGAGCTCACCGACTGCGCTGCACTACACCTTCGACTTCCGGCGCGATCGCCTCATCTGGGACGTCTCGCACCAGGCGTACCCGCACAAGATCCTGACGGGGCGGCGCAAGCGCTTCGACAAGCTGCGCGGCACGGGCGGCATGTGCGGCTTCACCAATCCGACCGAGTCGGAGTACGACCTCTTCCACACCGGCCACGCGGGCAACGAGCATCAGCCTGGGCCTGGGCCTCGTTGCCGGAACGATGCACGAGGCCGATCCGCCGCTACGTGGTGACGGTGATCGGCGACGCGAGCCTGGGCGCAGGGCGTTGCCTTCGAGGCCTTGAACAACGCGGGCGCGCTCGGCCGGCGCATGCTCGTGATCCTGAACGACAACGAGTGGTCGATCTCGAAATCCGTCGGCGCGATGGCGCGCTACCTCTCGCGCATCCGCTCGAACCGGTTGATGCAGCGCGCGGGGCAAGAGACGAAGAACCTCTTGCACGCGATCCCGGTGATCGGGCCGCGCGTCGATCGCGCGCTCGAGCAGCTCGGCGAGGTCATGCGGCACGCGGTCGTGCCCGGGCACGTGTTCGAGGAGCTCGGCGTCACCTACGTGGGGCCGATCGACGGGCACGACGTGAAGCTCCTCGTCGAGACGCTCCGGCGCGTGTCGCGCCTCGACGGCGTGGTGCTGCTCCACTTGCTCACCGAGAAGGGCAAGGGACACCCCAAGGCACCCGAGCACCCCGAGCGCGTGCACGCCGTCAAGGGCGAGACGCAAGCGGCCGGCGGCGAGCGCGGCGCGCGTGGAGAGTCCGCCCCCGAGCGGGCCCAAGGCGGTTGCGTGGACGAAGGCCTTCGCTCAGGCGCTGATCCGCGTCGCCGAGCGCGATCTGCGTGTCCAGGCGATCACGGCCGCGATGCCGTCGGGCACGGGCCTCGATGCGTTCGAGGAGCGCTTTCCGGCGCGCTTCTACGACACGGGCATCACCGAGCAGCACGCCGTCGCCATGTCGGCCGGCATGGCCAAGGGCGGGCTCCGTCCGGTCGCGACGATCTACTCGACATTCCTGCAGCGGGCCTACGATCAGGTGTTCCAGGAGGTCGCGCTCCAGAACCTACCCGGTGCTCTTCTGCATGGACCGCGCAGGCCTCGTGGGACAGGACGGGCCGACGCACAACGGCGTGTTCGACATCGCCTTCCTGCGGACCCTGCCGAACTTCATCCTGTGCGCCCCGCGCGACGCGACCGACCTCTCGCGCATGATCGAGCTGGCGCTGTCGATGAGCGTCGCCGGTCGCGCTGCGATATCCGCGCGGCGACTGTCCGATCGAGGAGATGATCCACGCGAGCGAGCGCCGGCGCATGGAACCGGGCACCGCCGAGGTGCTCGCCGAAGGCGATCGGCTGGTCATCTGGGCCTACGGCGCGCTCGTATCCGTCGCGCTCGAGGTCGCCGAGCGCATGCGCGCGCGCGGAGTCGAGATCGGCGTCGTCGACGCCCGCTTCGCCAAGCCCCTCGACGAGGAGATGCTGGCTCGTGACCTCGGACGGTATCGCACGATCGTGACGCTCGAGGAGCACCAGCGCGCGGGTGGCTTCGGCTCGGCCATCCTGGAAGCGGCGAGCCGCCTGCCCGTGGTCTCGCCCAGTGAAGGCCTGGCGCGGGTGAAGGTCCTCGCGATTCCCGATCGCTTCATCGAGCACAAGAGCACGCGCGAAGAGCAGCTCCACGAAGTGGGGCTCGATGCCGAGGGCGTCGAGCGAACGATCCGCACTCTGCTCTCTCCGAGCCTGGTGTGAGCTCGACGCGGGGGAAGCGAGTGGCCCGCGCACAGGAGACCTCCGCGCCGGGACGCGAGCCGACGCCCGCCGGGCGGGAGTTCTCTCCGGCGGCCGTCGAGCGCGTCTTGCTGTTCGCGGACGCTCGCAAGCCGCCCGTGCGCGAGATGCTCGGCACGGTGCGCAAATGGCTCCAGCGGCGCGTGAGCGCGGTCGAGACGATCGAGGATTCCGCGGGCGTTCCGGCCGCCGAGGGACTTCCCTGGGTGAGCGTCCCGACCTCGTGGTGGTGCTCGGCGGCGACGGCACGATCCTCGCTGTCGTCCGCGCGCTCGCGCAGGCGCCGGTGCCGACGATCGGCATCAATCTCGGCCGTGTCGGTTTCCTGGCACCGGTCGAGGCGCAGCACTGGGAGGCCGGCCTCGCCGAGGTGTTCGAAGGCCGCGCGCTCCTCGATCCACGCATGCGCCTCTCGGCCGAGCTGGTCGGATCGCGTGCCAGCGAGAGGCGCGAACTCGTGGCGCTGAACGACGTCGTGCTCTCGCGCGGCGCGGCCCAAGGCCTGGCGACCTTCGCGCTCGACATCGGCGGAGCCTGGGTGAGCGACTACCGAGCCGATGGCCTGATCCTCGCCACGCCCAGCGGCTCGACCGCCCACTCCCTCGCCGCCGGCGGTCCGATCCTCGCCCCCGACATGGGCGGCATCGTCGTCACGCCGATCTGCCCGCACACGCTCTCGCACCGCCCGCTCGTCCTGCACCCCGACAGCGAAATCGTGCTGCGCGTCCGCGAAGTCGGCGGCCTGGTGACCCTCGCCGTCGACGGCCAGGGCTTCTACCCCCTCGTGCAAGGCGACGCCGTGCACGTGACCCGCCACCGCGAACCCTTCCCGCTGCTCACGCGTCCCGGCCTAGATCCCTGGAAACGCCTGCGCGATCGCCTCGGCTGGCGCGGCAGCATGGACCTCGACGCCGAATCCGAACCACGTCCCACCGACGACGACCGCTCAGCAGGCCAGGGCGAGGTGCTCTGAATTCCGGTTCTAGTTCCGCTTCTGATTCCGGTTCCGGTTCGGGTTCGGGTTCGGGTTCGGAGTACCGCCTTCAGGCGGTCTGGTTCGTCGTCCCGCCTTCAGGCGGGACTGGCTCCGCAAGGGAAGCGCGTTTTAGGGCGACCCAGATAGAGCGTCGGGAACAGAACAGAACAGAACAGAACAGAACAGAACAGAACAGAACAGAACAGAACAGAACAGAACAGAACGGAACAGAAGACCGCCTAAAGGCGGTACTCCGAACCAGTTCCGCACCCAGGGTCTGGACACCGTGGGATGAAACTCCCTCAATCGAGGCAGCCCGGCGACGGCACGGAGGTCGGCAATCTCTTTGGTGTCGCGAGCCCGTGAACCAGTTTGGCCGGGGACTTCGCGAGCACACCGTACTGTTGCCAAGGCGCCCTCGGGCTCCCGGAGCACGCTCTCTAGAATCCGAAGACGCGAGTCCCACGCCGTCGCCGGCCTTGTCCCAAGGAGGCCGAATGGAAGTCGTTCATCCCCGTTGCGCAGGTCTGGATGTCCACAAGGACGTCATCGTGTGTTGCGTGCGCCTGGTCGGTCCGGCCGGCGTTCAGCAGGAAGTTCGCAAGTTCGGCGCGACCAGCGCGGAGTTGCTGGCTCTATCGGACTGGTTGTCGAAGTGTCACTGCACTGACGTGGCCATGGAGGCGACGGGTGTCTACTGGAAGCCGGTCTGGCACGTGCTCGAGGGTCACTTCGAGCTTGTCCTGGGGAACGCTGCGCACATCCGCAACGTCCCCGGTCGCAAGACCGACGTCAACGACGCCACCTGGATCGCCGACCTGCTGGCCCACGGGTTGATCCGCTCCAGCTTCGTGCCCCCGCAGCCCATCCAAGAGCTGCGGGACCTGACGCGCACGCGCAAGCAGCTCGTGCGCGAGGTGGCCCGGCACACGCTGCGGATCCAGAAGACGCTCGAAGACGCCAACGTGAAGCTCTCCAGCGTTTTGAGCGACATGCTCGGGCAGAGTGGACGGGATATCTTGGAGGCGATCGTCGATGGAGAAGACGATCCGAAGGCTCTCGCCGCACTCGCTTCGTCGCGCGTGAAGGCCTCCAGGGAGGACCTCGCAGAAGCGCTCCGCGGTCGTATCCGGGATCACCATCGCTTCATGATCCGCTCCCACCTGCGGCTGATCGACACGATCGGAGAGGAGGTGGCGGGGATCGACGAGCGCATCGGCGAGCACCTGAAGCCGTTTCGCGGAGCCGTCAAGCTCCTGACGACCATCCCGGGCGTCAGCCAGATCGCAGCCCACGTCATCCTGGCCGAGATCGGCGATGACATGAGCCGCTTTCCCACTGCCGGCCATCTGATCTCCTGGGCTGGCCTATGTCCGCGCAACGACGAGAGCGCGGGCAGAAAGCGCAGCACGCGCCTTCGGGCTGGCGCTCCCTGGCTCAAGACCACTCTGGTCCAGGCCGCCTGGGCCGCGACGCGCAAGAAGAACAGCTACTTCAAGGCTCAGTTCCACCGCATCAGCATGCGCAGGGGGCCAAAGAAGGCCGTCGTCGCGGTCGCGGCCTCCATGCTCACCGCCGTCTACCACATGCTCCGGCGCGGCGTCTTCTTCGAAGACCTGGGCCCCGATCACTTCGATCGTCGCGACAAGGCCAAGGTCGCCAAGCGACTCATTCGGCGCCTCGAACAACTCGGGCTTCAAGTCGAGGTGAAAGCCGCTTCCTAAAGGCCTGAGAGGGTTTGTTTCTCTCTAGAAGCGCCCTGAATCCGGCCATCGTCGATGTGCACCACGCGCTGGCAGCGGCTGGCGAGGCGCTCGTCGTGCGTGACGAGCAAGAGCGCAAGCGAACGCTGCTCCTGTTCGCGCAACAGCAAATCGAGCACGCGCTCCCCGGAAGCTCGATCGAGGTTGCCGGTGGGCTCGTCGGCAATCAGGATCCGCGGCTCCAGGAACAGCGCCCGCGCAATCGCGACGCGCTGCTGCTCGCCGCCGGAGAGCTGGGTGGGGCGGTGCGTCATGCGCTCGCTCAGACCAAAGCTCGTGAGCATCTGGCTCGCGCGCTCGCGCAGCTCCGCGCGGCGCATTCGAAACGCGCCGGCGGAATGCGCGATCATTGCGGGGAGCAGCACGTTCTCCAGTGCCGAGAGCTCCGGGAGCAGGTGGTAGAACTGGAACACGAAGCCCAAACGCGAATTGCGCAGGCGGGCACGCTCCCCAGGCGCGAGCGCCGCGGCTTGCGTGCCGTCGACCCACACCGAGCCCTCGGTGGGAGCGTCGAGGAGGCCCAGGATCTGCAGGAGCGTCGTCTTTCCGGCACCCGAAGCGCCCATGACGCACAGGCGCTCGCCCGGAAGGAGATCGAGGTCGATGCCATGCAGGATCTCGATCGTCCGGTTGCCGATGCGGAAGGACTTCTTGATGCCGCGCGCGGAAAGCACGGGCATCGTCGCGGCGCCAGGCTCGGAGGAGGGCTGCATGAAGGAGCTACTCGTAGCGCAGCGCGTCGACGGGCTCGAGGCGCGATGCACGCCACGCCGGGATCGCGGCGAAGAGGAGCGTGCAGACAAAGGCGCCCAGCACGATCAGACCTACGCCGAAGGGCTCGATGACGCTCGGTATGTGATCGAAGATGTAGACCTCGCGATTGAAGATCTGGATGCCCAGGCGCGAGGAGAGGGCCTGCTCGATCGGGTCGATCTTCCATGCGGCCAGCACGCCGACGACCGTGCCGGACACCGCACCGACCAGGGCTTCCCAGAAGCCGACCATCAGGAACAGCGCGAGGATCCCGGACCGCGTGGCGCCGAGGGCGCACAGGATCCCGATGTCACGGCGCTTCTCGGTCACCATCATCGAGAGGATCGCGAAGACCGTGAATCCCGCCACGACGAGAACGAGGGACAGCATGATCCCCAGCAGCACCTTCTCGTTCTCGATCGCCGCGAGCATCGTGCGGTGGAAGTCCTCCCAGGTGTAGACCTCGCGATACTGCACCGGATCGTGGATCAGTCGGGCTTGGTAGAGCTTCGACTCCAGGGCGGCCACGAAGTCCACATGGTCGCGCTCGAAGTCCGTGAGCCGGATCAGGATCGCGCTGTAGTCCTTCTCCAGATCTTCGCGACGCTGCAGGAAATCAGCGAGCTCGCGGCGATCGAGGTAGATGCGCTGGCCGTCGGTGTCGTTCTCCTTGGTACGAAAGGTCCCGCCGACGACGAAGGTGCGATTGCTGGTCTTGATGTCGCTGGCGCCCCGCTCGTCGGACAGCTCGCGCGCAGCGAGCGAGGGAGAGGTCAGGATCTCGATCTCGTCGCCGCGATGCAGGTTCCAGGCCTGCGCGAGCTGCTCGCCGATCACGACGGCGGCGTAGCGGTTGGGGGAGCCGAGGTAGTCCTTCGGCACCTGGAACGGTTGAGCCGGATCCTCGACGCGCTCGACATTCAGCTTGACGGGAGCTTCGAGGGACTTCTGGAAGCGCGTGGTCCCGACCTCGTCCTCGTAGTCGATCCCCACGAGCTGCAGGACTGCGATCTGTCCGGGCAGCGCGCGAGCGAGATAGACATCGCTACGCGCACCGCCCATCAGCCCGAACCACTGCAGCTCCGCGCAGGCGCCGGCGACGCGCGGGTCGGCGCGCACGATCTCGAGGATCTTCCTCGGATCCTGCTCGGGGAGCATTCCGCTCTCGAGCGCGGCACCGAATACCGGCTGGACGATCACATCGGCAATGCTCGCGCGCAGCGCGTCGCGCCCGGCGGCGAGAAAGCCCGACATGATCGAGAGGATTAGGATCAGCGCCGTGACCGCGACGAAGATGCCCGCCATGCCGACCCAGTTGGTGCGGCGCGCGAGCAGGTAGCGGAAGGAGAGGAAGGTCTTGTACACGGCGGGCCGAGCGGGCTCAGCGCTCCTGCTCTGGAACTCGTACGGCCTCTGGATCCTGGTGCTCGACCTCGCCCGCAGCGGACTGCACCGGCCGCATCGCCGGGAAGAACAGCACGTCGCGGATCGATTCCTGTCCGGTGAGCAGCATCACGAGGCGATCGATTCCGATGCCGAGACCGCCCGTCGGCGGCATGCCGTACTCGAGGGCTTGCACGTAATCGTAGTCGACCTCGCCGGGCGCCTCGGGATCGAGGCTCGCGACCTGCTCCTCGAAGCGCCGCTCCTGCTCCACCGGATCGTTGAGCTCGGTGAACGCATTCCCAAGCTCCATCTTCGCGACGAAGAGCTCGAAGCGCTCGGCGAGCCGCGGATCGTCGGGCTTCGACTTCGCGAGCGGGCAGATGGGGACCGGGTAATCGACGACGAAGACCGGCCCCTCGAGGTGATGCTCGACGGTCGCCTCGAAGACGTCGTTCATGAGCTTCCAGTAGTTGCCGGGGTCGGGCAGACCGAGTTCGCGCGCCCGCGCGCGCACGCGCGGCTCGTCGTCGAACTCGCAGCCGTTCTGCTCGCGGAAGAGCTCGCTGTACTTCCGGCGCGGGAAGGGCGCCCTGAGCTCGTACTCGACCTCGCGGAACGTGACGCGAGTGCTGCCGTTCACCTCGCGCGCGAGCATCTCGATCATGCCCTCGGCGATCTCCATCATGCGCCGGTAGTCGGCCTGCGCCTCGTAGAGCTCGAGCATCGTGAACTCGGGGTTGTGGCGCAGGCGACAGGCCCTCGTTGCGGAAATTGCGCGCGATCTCGAACACGCGCTCGAGGCCGCCGACGATCAGGCGCTTCAGGTACAGCTCGGGCGCGATGCGCAGGTAGAGATCCATGCCGAGCGCGTTGTGGTGCGTCACGAACGGCCGCGCCGTGGCGCCGCCTGCGATCGGATGCAGGGTCGGCGTCTCGACCTCGAGGTAGCCTTCGCCCTTCGAGGAAGCGGCGAATCAGCGAGAGCACGCGGCTGCGCTTGACGAACACCTCGCGCACGCCCTCTGACGCCCACAGGTCGACGTAGCGGCGCCGGTAGCGCTGTCTCCTTGTCCACCAGGCCGTGCCACTTCTCCGGCGGCGGCGGCGATGGCCTTGGCGAGCAGGCGCACCTCGCTGGCCCAGATGGTGGGCTCGCCTTTCTGCGTGTGGCCGAGCTCGCCCGTGACGCCCACGAGGTCGCCGCCGTCGAGGAGCTTGCGCTCGGGCCACCAGGCTTCGAGCCGATCGCGCTGCCAGCCCGACCTGGATTCGGCCGCTGCGATCGACGAGCGGCGCGAAGATGAGCTTGCCGAAGTCGCGCAGCGCGAGCAGGCGTCCGGCCGCGACGACCTCGCGCCCGTGCAGCGGACCCTTTGCCTCGGTCGTCCCGACGCCGGCGAGGAGATCCCCGATGGGCGCGGCGGCCACGCCACGCGGCGGGTAGGGATCCTGGCCCTGCGCGCGAAGCGTGGCGATCTTCGCCAGTCGATCGGGATGGGCGAGTTCGGTCATCGGAGCCGACCAGCGCTCAGGCACGCGGCTTGGGGGGTGGTGGAGGATAGGGGACTCGAACCCCTGACCTCTTGAATGCCATTCAAGCGCTCTACCAACTGAGCTAATCCCCCGTGAACCCCCGGGTCTCCGCGGACCGGCGGGCGGAGCAGAATGGCTTCGCCTCCGGGCGGAGTCAACCCTGCCCGCACGGGATCCCGGCCGCTACGCTAGCGCGCTTCGATCCGGCTCCAACGTGAAGAACACCTACGACCCGCGCTCGATCGAGACGCGCTGGCAAGCGCGCTGGGAGAGAGAGCGCACCTTCCGCGCGTCCGAACCCGGGCGACGCGGGCTTCGAGCCCGAGCAGCCCAAGTACTACGTGCTCGACATGTTCCCCTATCCCTCGGGGGCGGGGCTGCACGTCGGGCACCCGATCGGCTACATCGGCACGGACATCGTCGCGCGCAAGAAGCGCATGGAGGGCTGCAACGTGCTGCACCCGATGGGCTGGGACGCCTTCGGCCTGCCGGCGGAGCAGTACGCGATCCAGACGGGCAAGCACCCGCGCGCGACGACCGCGGAGAACATCGGCGAACTTCCGCCGCCAGCTCCAGCTGATCGGCCTCTCGTTCGACTGGTCGCGCGAGATCGACACCTGCGATCCGAACTACTACCGCTGGACGCAGTGGATCTTCACGCGCCTGTACGAGCGCGGCCTCGCGTATCGCGCCGAGGTGCCGGTGTGGTGGTGCGAGGAGCTGAAGACGGTGCTCGCGAACGAGGAGGTCATCAACGGCCGATCCGAGCGCGGCGACCACCCTGCGTGCGCCGGCCGCTGAAGCAGTGGATGCTGAGGATCACGGCCTACGCCGAGCGCCTGCATCGAGGATCTGGAGCTCCTGGACTGGCCGGAGTCGGTCGAAGACGATGCAGCGCGAGTGGATCGGCCGCTCCGAGGGCGCCGAGATCGACTTCCCGATCGAGGGCTCAGCCGAGAAGCTCACCGTGTTCACGACCCGTCCGGACACGTTGTACGGCGCAACGTTCATGGTGATCGCGCCCGAGCATGCCCTCGTCGCGACGCTGACGACCCCGGATCGGCGGCGCGCGGTCGAGGACTATGCCCGCGCGGCGGCGGCGAAATCGGAGCTCGAGCGCACGGATCTCGCCAAGGAGAAGTCCGGCGTCTTCACGGGCGCCTACGCACGCAATCCGGCCTTCGAGCCCGGGGACGCGCGCGGCCGGATCCCGATCTACGTGGCCGACTACGTCCTCGCGCACTACGGCACCGGTGCGATCATGGCCGTGCCCGGGCAGGACCAGCGCGACTGGGACTTCGCCACCGCGCATCGACCTGCCGATCGTGCGCACGGTCCAGCCGCCGGCCGACTTCGATGGCCAGGTCTTACACAGGCGATGGCCCGGCGATCGCGAGCCCGCGCTGGGACGGTTGCAGCATCGCCGAGGCGAAGCAGAAGGCGATCGCGTGGCTCGACGCGAGCCGACAGGGACGCCCGCGCGTCACCTATCGTCTGCGCGACTGGCTGTTCTCGCGCCAGCGTTACTGGGGCGAGCCGTTCCCGATCTGGCACAAGCGCGACGGGGCGCACGCGCGCGTGCCCGACGAGCTCCTACCCGTGGTCCTGCCGGAGATGGCCGACTTCGCTCCAGCGTCGGACGGCGCTCCGCCGCTCTCCAGGGCGCGCGAGTGGGTCGAGACGACCGATCCGCGCACGGGCGAGCCAGTGCGGCGCGAGACCGACACGATGCCGGGCTGGGCCGGCTCGTGCTGGTACTACCTGCGCTTCATGGATCCGGCGAACGACCGCGAGGCGTTCTCGCAGGCGGCCGTGCGCTACTGGCGGACCGTCGATCTGTACGTCGGCGGCGCCGAGCACGCTGTCCTGCACCTCCTGTACGCCCGCTTCTGGCACAAGGTGCTCTTCGACGAGGGTCTCGTCCCGACCAAGGAGCCATTCCAGAAGCTCTTCAATCAAGGTTTGCTCACGGCTTTTGCCTACCAGGACGCGCGCGGGCGCACGGTGGCGCTCGACGAGGTCGACACGAGCCCGGACGCACCCGTGCTGCGCGCGACCGGCGAGCCCGTGAAGCAGATCGTGGCGAAGATGTCGAAGAGCCTGAAGAATGTCGTGAACCCCGACGACGTGTCGCCGAGTACGGCGTCGACACCTTCCGGCTGTACGAGATGTTCATGGGGCCGCTGGCCGAATCGGCGCCCTGGAATCCGCGCGACATCCCCGGCTGCCGGCGCTTTCTCGAGCGCGCCTGGAAGCTGCTCGTCGATGCCGAGTCCGATGCACCGATCCGGCCCGAGCTCGCGCGCCCGGGCCCGGCCGAGCTTCAGGGAGAGGCGCTGGAGCTCGAGCGCGCGCTGCACCGCTGCATCCAGCGCGTCGACGACTCGTTCCGGCACTTCAACTTCAATACCGCCGTCGCGGCCTTCATGACCTTGCTCAATGATGCCGCCAAGCGGCCCGGCGCGCTGACGCGCAGCCAGGCCGAACGCTTCGTGCTCGCTCTCTCGCCTTTCGCCCCGCATGTCGCGGAGGAACTCTGGTCGCGCCTGGGTCACGCCGGATCCCTGGCTCGCGAGCCCTGGCCCCGCGTGGACCCGCGCTACCTGATCGAGGAGGAGCTCGAGCTCGCCGTACAGGTGAATGGGAAGGTGCGCGGCAACGTCCGCGTGCCGCGCGCGGCGCCCCAGGCCGAGATCGAGGCCAGCGCACGGCTTGCCGTGGAACGCTGGCTGGAAGGCAAGACGCCAGTCAAGACGGTGCTCGTTCCGGGCCGCCTGGTGAACTTCGTGGTCAAGGACTAGCGTCGCCTCGCCAGAGTGAAGACTTTTCCACCAGCGGGCGGTCGGGAATTGCGATAATCCACCTCTCTCGGGTTGGCATGGGTGGAGCGAGGCGCGCGCTGCTCCACTCCGCACCCGATTTCTTCTTGGAACCTGCGATGCACTCCTCCGACACTCGCTCCGAACGTCATTTCCTCCGCTGGATCGTCTCCATGGCGCTCCTCACGGGAGCCACCGTGCTGGCGCACGGCGGGGAGCCGACCCGCCCGCTCCCCTCGGTCGAGTTCACGGCCGCCTCGCAGAGCGGTTCCGAGGGGCTCGCGAGCCTGGTGCTGACCCTGCAGCTCTCGGCCACCAGTGCGGCCGACGTGCTGGTTCCCTACACGGTGAGCGGCACGGCCAGCGCAGGAGCCGATTACACGCTCGACTCGAGCCCCGCGACGATCCCGGCCGGACAGCTCACGCACGACATCGTTCTCGTCCCGGCCCACGACACCGTGCGCGAGCCCAACGAGACGGTCATCGTGACGCTCGGCACTCCGACCCACGCCGTCCTGGGATCGATCACCGCGCACAAGGCCACGCTCCTCGACGACGACGGCCCGGGATCGCGCCCGACGGTCGGCGGGCTCACGGCCGACCGCAGCGCGATCGACTTCCTCTCCGAGCGCATGGGCTCGAGCTCGCTACGCCAGGATCTGCGGCTCACGAACCAGCAGCAGGTCCCGATCACCTTCCTCGGCGCGGAGCCCAGGAACGGACACGCAGCGGATTTCGTCGTCACGTATCCCGTTCCGCCGCCGGTCGTGCTCTTGCCGGGACAATCGGTCGTCGCGGTGCTCGCTTTCGAGCCGCTCGGGCGAGGCCCGCGCGCGAGCCAGCTCTTCGTGCGACAGGCGCCCCATGGCGCACCGGGAACCGTGGTGGCGTTGACCGGGATCGGCTACGGGCCGACCGGCGCGGAACTCATGCTGAATGCCGGTCTCACGTCCTACGTCGACGGGGCCGGTGAAGCCTGGATCCCCGATTTCGGCCTCACCGGTACGACCACGATCACGACCGCACAAGGCGACATCGGCGGCACGAGCGACGATCCGCTCTACCGCGACGTGCGCAAGGGGGCGTTCTTCCGCTACGGCTTCGGGCTGCCAGACGCGCGGTACGAGGTGAAGCTCCACTTCGTCGAGCTCGAGGCGCAGTCGAGCGGACAGCGCATCTTCGACGTCGATCTCGAAGGCGCGACGATCCTCGAGAACCTGGACATCTTCCAGGTGGCCGGCTACCGCAATGCCTGGGTGAGCACGCACCTGGTCGACGTCATGGACGGCCGCCTCGAGATCATCTTCCGCGGTGAGATCGGCAAGGCAGCCATAGCGGCCGTCTCGATGCGCTCGGTGCCGATCGTGACTGCCGATCCCAGCGTGCTCGACTTCGGGCTCGTGGACAGCGGTGATTCGCTCGACATCCCGTTCAGCCTGTCCAATAGCGGCATTCATGCAGCCCACGCGACCCATCTTTCGTTCGTCGTTCCCGATTACGAGGAGCAGGCGGGGCACGATTTCAGCGTCTTGCTCGACGGCGTGCTCTACCACGGCGACCACGAGACGATCCGCCACGCCATCGACCTGACCATCCAGCCAGGGGAGACGGTCGATCTCCTGGCCACCTTCGCACCCACGGAGCACGCGGAGAACGATCTCTGGCTGCTCTTCGAAGGCAACTTCGAGGACGTGCAGCTCGACCTCATCGGGGAAGGCTCGGGCGGCGGCGACTGGGGCTATCTCCACCCGGTGATCGACACGATCCCCGAATTGATCGTCGACTTCGACCAATCCGGAAGCGAGCAGGTGACGCTCGACGGCTCCGACTCGCACACGCACGAGCCGGGGCACGCCATCGTGAGCTGGACGTGGTACGCAGCCCAGACCGTGATCGGGACCCTGGTCCAGGTGAAGCGCGCCTTCCCGCTGGGGACGACGGAGATCGCGCTGACCATCGGGGACGACAACAATCCGCCCAATACGGCGACCGTGGAAGCAGACCTCGTCGTGTTCCCGGTCTCGGCCGTTCCGGGCATCCTCACCTACTACTACGACGCAGCCGGGATCGGGGCGAGCGCCCTCCTCGACAGCGTGCCGAGTCAGGCGAGCTTCGCCGAGCGCCTCGACGATCTCGTCGTGCCTCCCGGGCTCGCGGTGGGCGGCTCGCAGTTCACGGCCGACGTCATGGTGCGGATGCTCGGGGCCTTCCAGGTTGCCCAGAGCGGGCAGTACCAGTTCACTGCCACCGGCGGCGTCGACCGGCGCGTCTTCGTGGATGCGCAGCTCTACGGTGGGGGCAGCATGCAGCTCGCGGTGGGGCCGCACTCCCTCGAGCTGCGCTTCGCCGTCGACGGGCTGGGCGATCTTCCGCTCTCGGTGGATGTCAGGATCGACGGACAGCTCGACCAGGATTTCGGCGAGCAACTGGTCCACGACGAGCGCCCCGTGGATCCCCTGATCCATGCCATGCCGACGGAAGGTGACGAAGGCGGCGGCAACCTCATCATCCTCGCGGGCTTCGGCTTCTTCCCGAGGAGCGGCGTCACGGTCCACTGGGGTACGGGCCCCTCCGCTCCCGATATCACGGCGTCGAGCTTCCTCTCCTGGACCGACGAGGAGCTCCAGTTCCTCTCGCCGCCGTCTCCGGGACCCTCGGGCGTCCCGACCACGATCACGGTGCTCGTCGAGACACCCAACGGCCTCTCCAACTCGCGCACCTTCACCTACACCGACGACGGCGATGTCCCGATCGTGTTCGATCCGCGCCCCTCGGTCCAGGTGGGCGCGGCGACGTGCGCGGAGTGGGGACCCGACGGACGCCTCTACGTCGGCCTGCTCTCGGGCCAGATCAAGGCGATCACCTTCGACGAGAACTACGGCGTCGTCTCGACCGCGACCTATGCCGGGGTCTCGATGCTCACCAATAGCGACATCCTCGGGCTCGCCTTCAATCCGTTCAGCCCGGCTGGACCGGTGAAGCTCTACGTGGGGCACGCGGAGATCTACGCCCAGGGCGGCGGGGCGTTCAGCGGACCGTCACCCTATCCAGGGCAGGTGAGCATCCTCTCTGGCCCGAACTTCGATACTCCGCAGGCCCTGATCATGCGGCTGCCGACGTCCAACCACGACCACGGCACGAACGGGATGCAGTTCGACGACAACGGAGACCTGCTCTTCGCGATGGGCGGAAACACCAACGCGGGGGTCAAGCACCCGCACATGGGCGACCTTCCGGAATCGCCGCTCTCGGGCGCGATCCTCAAGGCGGAGCTCTCGCGGTCCGACTTCGATGGCAGCCTGCACTACCTCGAGACGGCGACGGGCATCCAGAACGACGACCAGGTGTTCGGTGAGGTCGTCGACCTCGCACCCGGGAAGACCGTCACGGTTCACGCCAGCGGCATCCGCAATGCCTACGACCTGGTCTACACCACGTGGCGGATGCTCTATGGCACCGACAACGGGCCGAACTCGGGCTTCGGGCGCGCCTCGACCGGACCCGGCAGCGATGGGCCCGATCCGAACACGGTCAACGACGAGATCCTCCTGGTCGAGTACGGCAACTACTACGGCCACCCGAATCGCAGCCGTGCGCGTACCGACCCGCGTCAGTACGTCTACCGCGGCGAGGCCGATCCTTCGATCGCCGGAGAGTTCACGCAGATGATCGGCGTCTCTCCGTCCTCGACGGACGGGATCTGCGAGTACCGCTCCGCCACCTTCAACGGCCAGATGCGCGGCGAGCTCCTGGTCCAGAAGTACGGCAACCGTTGGCGGCGAATCGAGCTCTCTGCCGACCACCGCCACATCGTCTCGGTCACGCAGATGGAGAACATTCCGGCGCTCGACATCCTGACCGGTCCGGGTGGCGCCGTGCTCCCGATCGACTATGGCGGCTACGTGAAGATCCTGGTGCCGAACGACCAGGGGGCGGTGGGCCTGACGGTCTACGACATCACGCCCTGGCGAGCACCCGTGTCGGGCGGAGCGCGCTTCGTGATCGGTGGACGCAACTTCGGAACCATGCTCCAGACGAGTGTCACGATCGGCGGCGTTCCGGCCTCGCTCTCCAGCGTCAGCGAGAAGCGCATCGTCGGCACGATCCCCGCCGGCCTCTCGCCGACGATGGAGCTCCTCGACGTGGTGGTGACCGTGGGGCTCGATCAGGAGACTCTGCCCGCGGCCTTCATGGCATTGCCGGCAACTCCTGGCCTCGCGCCGGGAATCTGGACGGGTGGGACGCCGTTGCCCGAAGCCGTCGGTGAGGTCAGCGGCGGCATCGTGGGGCGCACGCTCTATCTCTACGGCGAGGGCGCCGGCACGAGCGTCAAGACATACGCCTACGACTTGATCAATGAATTCTGGACCACCACGGCGGCGCAGCGGCCCTATCCCGGCAATCACCACTCGACCGAGGTGCTCGGGCAGAAGCTCTACGTGATCGGCGGGCTCGGTGGCGGCTCGGAAGGCAAGGTCCAGATCTTCGATCCCCTCCAGGGTCCGAATGGAACCTGGACCACGGGCACGAACATGCCGTGGAACGGCGGGTCCGTCTCGACGGCGCTGATAGGCGGCAAGATCTACGCTTGCGGCGGCATCGTCGCCTCGGGAACCGTCCCGAACTGCGCGGTCTACGACCCGGTGACCGACGCCTGGAGCGCGCGCGCGCCGATGCTCACCAAGGTGAACCACGCGGCGGCAGCCTCGGATGGTCAGAGGATGTGGGTCTTCGGTGGCCGGCAGGGTGGGAACTTCCCCCAGCCCGGCTTCACCAACGTGCAGGTCTACGATCCGGCCACCAACTCCTGGCTCGACTCGGGTCAGGCCGGCTCGTCGCTCGCGGACATGCCCTCGGGACGAGGAGGCACCGGACGCGCCATCCTCTACAAGGGCGAGTTCTACGTCATGGGCGGGGAGACGAGCGAGCCCAACGATCCGGAGGCCGATCCCGGTCGCGTGTTCCCGCAGGTGTATGCGTACAACCCCGTGACCAACACCTGGCGCCAGGACGCGCGCATGCCCACCGCTCGGCACGGCATCTACCCGATCCTGTTCCAGAGCCGGATCCACGTGATCGGCGGGGGAGTGCAGTACGGGCATTCGAGCTCGGCGTTGCACGAGATCTTCACGCGACAGTGACCCGGCCGCCCTCCCGGGAGGGGCTTCCGAGAGCGCGCGCCACTTCGCGCGCGCTCTGGTGCGTGTTTCTCGTCGGGCTCTCGATCCGATTGCTCGCCGTGGCGTTGCTCTCGAGCGCGCGCGTGGCCGAGGGCGAGAGCATCTGGACCTTCGGCCACGAAGCAGCCTGCGTCGCCGAATCGATCCGACGCGGCGATCCCTGCGGCGACCCATGGTGCAAGGGCACCGGGCCGAGCGGCTGGCTGACCCCGGTCTACCCGGCCTTCGTGGCGCTGTGCCTGGAGCTCGGCGGCGGAGTGGGCGAGCGCGCGGCGTGGATGCTCTTCACGGCGCAAGCGCTCGCCTCCGCCGCGACGGCTCTGGTCGCGGGCCGGATCGCGCGCGTGCTCGGCGGTGAGCGCGCGGGCCTGCTCGCGGCGTGGCTCCTCGCGCTGCATCCGCTCTCCATCTGGTACGCGGTGCAAACGGTCTGGGACACGACCTGGGTGGCGTTCGCACTGTGCACGCTCGTGGCGCTCTCGCTGGAGGCTCCACGCCCCTGGTCGCTCCGGCGCACGATCACGATCGGGCTCGTGGGGGGGCTGACCGTCTTCTTGAACCCAGCGACGCTCGCGGCGCTACCCGTGATCTTCGTCGTGAGCTTCGGCGGGTTGCCGAGCAGGATCGCCTGGCGGCGCGCGCTCGTGTTCACGGTGGCAGCGCTCCTGCCCTGCCTGCCGTGGATGGTCCGCAATGCCCGGGTGCTCGGGTCGTTCGCGCTGCGCACCAACTTCGGAGTCGAGCTACGCGTCGGCAACCTCGGCTCGGCCGGCGGGCGGCACGACACCACGTTGCATCCCAGCCACTCCGACGCGGAGCTCGAGCGATACATGCAGATGGGCGAGGTGCGCTACTCGCAATGGGCTCGCGACGAGACTCTCGCCTGGATCACCGATCACCCGGTTGCCTTCGCTGGTCTCTGCGCTCGCCGCGCCGCGCAGTTCTGGATCGGCGAGATCCCGCTCCAGGACGAGCGCTCCGAGGCCGGCCAGCGCGCCGCCGAGGATCCGAAGGCCTGGGCGAAGTGGTTGATCGCGCTCTCGACGGGCGGGCTTGCCCTGGCGATCCTCTCCGTGCGCTGGCGCCGCTCGCGCGAGGCACGCTGGATCGGCGCGATCTTGCTGCTCTTTCCGGCGCCCTACGTGCTCACTCACGTGTCGGAGCGCTATCGCTTCCCGATCGAGCCGCTCGTCGTGGCGCTGATCGCGTGGGAGATCGAGGGGCGCGCTGCTCAGGGCAAGAGACGCAAGGGAACCGCGATGCTCGCGTAGTCGACGGCGGGATCGATCAGCAGGTACGCATGGTGGAGCGTCGTTCCCACCAGGGCGCCGAACGGCCCCGCGGTGACCCGGATCCGCGCGAAGGCTTCGCCGTTCGCATCGAGCGTTCCAAGTGTGTCGATCAGGAAGCCCTGGCTGGGATGCTCCCAGGCGTAGCGCATGTAGCGATCGGGATTGAGCGGCAGATGGACGCCTCCGATCTGCATCCCGGGTTGAGTTCCCGTCAGGCTCCCGAGCACGAGGTACGTTCGACCCGCCTGCGCCGAACCCGCGACGAGGTGCAGCTTCTGCCGCCCGCCTTGAGACACGGAGATCTCGTCCACGTCGGCAAACAGGTCGTCGAGGGAATCCTCCTGGTTCTCGATCAGCACGACCCAGTCAAGCTGCGGATCCGAAGGCGGCGGACCCAGGCCGAGGAGTCCTCCGCCGACGACGGTGCGCGGGAGGCCGGCGAAGGCGCCGGTCCGGGGATCGAACCAGCGCTGCGTGAACAATCCCGGAACCAGGAGCAGATCGAGCAGTCCCGAAGGCGAGGCATCCGGCAGATAGATCGCGTAGATCCGGCCGGGCAGCACGAAGACCTCACCGCCGCCGAAAGCAGTCGATTCCCCGAGCAGGAGCAGATCCGCCGGCTGCATCTCCCAGTAGGGCAGGTGCTCCGCAACGAAATGGCGCGCGACTCGCATCATGCGCCACATGTCCTCGCGGGTGCGGAAGTTCTCGAGGGTCAGGTCTCCTCCGAGCGGGAGATCGTGCCAGCCCATGTACCACTCGACCCCGCCGCCGCTGAAGTAAGCGTCGTAGAGCACGCGCCGGCGCATCTCGTCGGCGTTCGTGTCCGTGAGACCTTCGTTCCAGGGCGTGGACTCGTTCGCTTCGACGATCCACGGATGACCCGCCAGGCCGGAGAGCGAGCGCATGGTCTCGATCTGACCGCTCAGCAGCTCGGGATCGAACTGCAGCGACGTGCCAGCGAAGCGGGAGTCGCCGACGACGGCCAGGAAGTCGGAGAAATCGTTCGGGCGGTTGTGGAATGAGATCGGGTGGTCGTAAGCATCCTGCGCGTCGATCCAGTCCGCGAACTGACGCAGGTTCGTGATCGAGTAGTCGTTCTCTTCGCACAGTACCCACTGCAGCGCGGGGTGGTGGGCGAAACGTGCCACCAGCTCGCGGTAGAAGAGCTTGCGCTCGATCCCGAGGAAACCTCCGTCGAGCCAGCTCTCGTTCTCGGGCTCGGTCTCCCCGAGGCCCAGCTGGAGCGCGATCCCCTGGCGCATCGCGTGGCCGAAGACCTCGTTCCACTGTCCCAGACGCCCGACGTCGTAGTGCGTCTTGTCGAATGGAGTCTTCTCGGGACCGACGAAGGGATGCACGTCCTGGCCGTCGCCGCCGAGGTTCATCACGAGGGCGAAGAGGGAATTCACCTCCTGCGCTCCGAGGTAGTTCAGCGCGCCGATGATCCCGCGGGAGTCGGTGTCGTGCACGTCGCTCTGAAAGAGCGGGTCACCGCTCTTCCAGTCGGACACGTGCGGTCCGTACCCGTGCAGGATCCCCACTCCGCCAGCGTCGACGACCGAGTCGAAGCCGCGGAAGGCGAGGAAGTTCTCGGGACTGTTCGCCCCGCCCTTGAGGTAGTGGCCGCCGGTCTCGAAGCGGCGATAGTGCTCGTCTTCCCACATCGGACGACCGGAGCACAGGAAGCCGGGAGCGAAGATCGACGCCTCGGCCACATCGAAGGTGGTCTCGACACCGTCGAGCAGGCCCGGAGAGCCCGCACCAGGATCGAGATCGATCGCGACGTTCGGTCCCAGGCGAAAGCTTGCCACGGCCCGCCACGCGCCCGGCGCCGGGGGCGTGAAGCGCGCTCGCCACACCCGGCCCAGCTTGCCGCCCGCTCCATCGCCGTCGAAGAAACCCGGGACGGCGAAGACGAGCCCTCCGGGACCCTCGAACCGCACCTGCAGTCGATGATCGAGGAACGGATTGTTCGGCGAGGGCGCGGTCGAGCTCTTCCAGAGCCCTTGGTATTCGAGCTCGAGCGGGCAATAGGTCTGTGGCACTCCATGGATGCTCACGCTGGCATCCCCGTCCGCTTGGTCGGCCGGCGCGGGATCGACGAACAGGAAAGCAGCGCCGTCGACGCTCGCAGAGCGGAAGAGCAGGCCGGTCAGCTCTTCATCCGGTTGCAGCCGGGTGCCGTCGGCATAGCGCAGATCGCCGTGAGCGAACGACAGACCGTAGACCAGCTGGCCCTTGTTCGGACCCACCGGTGCGGCATACCCGGTCGACGTCCAGCCATCGATCGCGATGTCCCGTCCGACACTTCCGTCGGTGAAGCGCGGTGCGACCGTGATCTCGTCGTCGCCTCCGACCTCGAAGAGGAAGAAGTCCGGCAGTACCCCATTCGTGTCGCTCCAGGAGTCGAGCGCGACGAGCCAATCCGGGCGAACCGTCGTGCGCGCGAAGTACACGCCGAGATTTCGATCGTCCGCCGCGCGGGTCGACGGACTTCCCACGTTCACGAAGGAGACCTCGCCGCTGGAGTGCCCGGTACCGAGCTTCGCTGCGGGCACGACGTAGCTTCCCACGCGCACCGACTCCACGAAGGCGCCATAGATGACGACTTGCACTCCATCGGCCCTCGCGTGCGCTGCGAGAATCGAGACGGCCGCGACAAGGGCGACCCGGCGAGAACTCGGAATCATCGGGCCTGCTCCGGCGGGAGGGAGGGACGCGGAATCGGGGGCCGTCCTCCTGTCCGCACGGGGCGGGTGGTGGTCCGGGATCAAAAGTCTGTAAGCTCCTCGAGGAGGCAGTCAATTCAAGTTCCCTCATCTCCAAAGGTTCCTCTGACGCGCCGCCCATCCATGGGCCGAGCTATCCTCGGGCCATGACGGGTCGCGAAGAATTCCGGAGCTTCAAGGATCTGCGGCGTGCGAAGGAGCCGGATCCGCCCGCCGCGCCCGCAGCCGCCACGGATCGCGGCTGGACCGTCGAGGACGAGCGCGGCGTCGCGCCGGACCTTGACCTCGAGGCGCTGCCCGACCCCGATCAAGACGCGCGGGGCCGGATCACCGCGCGGCCCGATGGGTACGGACCGATGGACAGCGGACCTCCGAGCTACCGAGACGAGGATTCCGATGAGATGCAGCTCCTGCGCTCCTTTCACGTCCGAACGATCTTCCCCGGGGACGTGCTGGCCGAGGTCGCCGGGCTTCCCGAGGATCCATCGCTCGCGGAGGCCGGCGACCGGCTGGACCTGCGCGATCGGCCGATCTTCACCATCGACGGGCCCGATGCCAAGGACTTTGACGACGCAATCGGCATCGTCGAGCTCCCCGGCGGTGGATTCGAGGTCGGCGTCCACATCGCCGACGTCGCCCACTACGTGAGGGAGGGAACGGTCCTCGATGCCGAAGCGCTCGCGCGCGGCACCAGCGTCTACCTCGCCGACCAGGTGGTGCCGATGCTGCCGGAGAAGCTCTCCAACCACCTGTGCTCGCTCGTTCCGGGCCGCGACCGGCTCGCCTTCTCCGTGATCATGGAGTTCGACGCGCGCGGGACGCGGACTGCCGCGCGCATGGCGAAGAGCATCATCCGCAGCGTCCAGCGCAATACCTACGGCGCGGTCCAGGAGCTCCTCGACGGGAAGAGCACTCCGGAGGCCGAGCGCATCCGCTTCCTCGAGCAGCCCCTGCGCGCGTTCCAGCGCTGGACGAAGAAGCAGCAGGAGCTCCGCGATGCGAAGGGATCGATGCGCATCCAGTCGAGTGAGAAGAAGTTCGTGTTCGACGAGCGGCACGAGGTTGCGCGCATCGTCGAGGACCCGCGCTACTTCTCGCACTCGCTGATCGAGGAGACGGCGCTCGCGGCGAACCAGGCCGTCGGCGATCTGTTCCGGGAGCGCGGGCTGCCGACGATCTACCGCGTGCACCCCGAGAAGGATCCCGAGGAGGTCGCCGAGGTCGCGAAGATGCTCGCCGAGCACGGCATTCGGGTGCCCGAGAAGGAGCGTCTGACCGGCCGCGACGTCGGCCGCATGATCCGCGCCGCGCGCAAGCAGCCCAACGCCGAGGCGCTGATCCAGCGCATCATGTCGCTCGTCGAGCGCGCGGTCTACGAGGTCAAGGACGACGAGGATGTCGCCAAGCACTGGGGTCTCGCGCGCGAGGCCTATCTGCACTTCACGTCGCCGATCCGCCGCTATCCCGACCTGATCGTCCACCGCTGGCTGTGGGCCATCCAGAGCCGGCCGGAGGAAGCCGAGCGCGAGCTGCGCTCCGGCGTGTTCATCGAAGACCTGAACGCCGTCGCGGCGCACTGCTCCGTGCAGTCCGAGGTCGCCGAGATGGCCGAGACCGCGGTGGGCGACCTGAAGATCTGCCAGTACCTGGAGCCCCACATCGGCGAGAAGGTCGATGCGCGCGTCCTGCGCGTATCTCGAGCGGGAATGGAGATCCTGCTCCTCGCGTTCAACGTGACGGGCTTCCTGCCCGTCCGCGACCTCGGCGAGCGGGCGGTCATGAAGGGTCCCACGCTCACCGTGCGGAGCGGCAAGCGCTCGCTCTCCTTCACCGAGGGTTATCCGATCGCGGTACGGATCAAGGACGTCGACTTCCTGCGCCTGCAGGTCATGCTGCAACTCGCATAGAGCGGCTCGTAGGCCGAGCGTCTCCGGTCTAGACTGTCGGCATGTTTCCGCACCTCACTCCGCTCTCGATCTGCTCGTCCGCCCTGCTGGTCCTCACTCTCGCCGCCTGCTCGGAGAAGGAAGCGTCCGCTCCGCCGAAGTCGAGCCCCGGCACCACTCCGGGCGCGTCCACGCCCGCCGATCCAGCTCCGGACTCCTCCTCCTCAGGCGGGCCGTCGCGCAGAGGCGGGGACTCCGCAGGGAAAGTCCTCGCCACCAAGCCCGGCCCGGAAGGCGCGGATCCCACGACTCCCGGACGTGTGCGCGGGGTCGCCATGTTTCAGGGCACGGCACCGGCTCGGCCCCTGATCGAGATCGGGACCACGCAAGGTTGCGCCGAGCACCATACGGAGCCGCCGCTGAACGAGCGACTGATCGTGATCGACGGCAAGATCGCGAACGTGTTCGTCTACGTGAGCAGCGGATTGGAGAAATGGGAGCGGCCCGCGCCGCCTGTCGAGCCGGTCGTGGTGCACCAGACCGGATGCATCTACACGCCCCACGTTTCCTTCGCTCGCGTGGGTCAGAAGCTGCAGGTCGAGAATCGCGACGGCATCGCTCACAACGTGCACATGAAATCGCTCCGCAACGGCGATGCGAACCCGACCCAGGCTGCGGGCTCGCCTCCGGCGGTGTTCGAGCTGACCGATCCGGAGATGCCGCCGGTGTCGCTCGCGTGCGACATCCATCCGTGGATGAAGGCCTTCGTGTGCGTGCAGGATCATCCGTTCGGCATGATCACTGCCGCGGACGGGAGCTTCACGATCGAGGGCTTGCCGCCCGGCAAGTACACGGTCAGCGCGTGGCACGAGGCGTTCAAGACGCAGCGGATCGACGTCACGGTCCCGGCCGGGGGCGAGGTCGAGCTCCAGTACTCGTTCGCGGAATAGCAAGCGGACGCGGGCTTTCCGCGTCCGTGCCATTCGTCGCGTGCGCTCGTGCTTCGCGGCCTCTCCTCCGGCGGGAGTGCGGGCCTTGCGCAGGCAGCAGCCATTTCGGATAGTGCCACTCACGTGGGATCCCGACTCCGGTTCGCAATCCGGCTAGCAATCCGACTCTCCCGATTTCGTTCCATCCAGGCCCCGAGCCCCCTCATCCGAACATGCAAGACATTCCCTTCCTGAGCGATCACGGCCAGCTCACCTTCCGCTGGATCCACTTCGTCGCGGGTGTCCTGTGGATCGGCCTCCTGTACTTCTTCAACTGGGTGAACGGCCCCTTCGCCGCGACGATGGACGCGGAGACGAAGAAGAAGGTGGTCCCGGAGTTGATGCCGCGCGCGCTCTATTTCTTCCGCTGGGGCGCGGCATGGACCTGGCTCACGGGCGTGATCCTGGTGTTCCTGCTCTATTACTTCGGCAAGGTCGACGGCCCGATCTTCTATGCGGGCGATTCGCCGCTCGCCGGAACCAATCCCACTCCGGGCAAGTGGTTGATTCCCCTCGGGAGCCTGATCGTCGGCTTCGTCGTGTACGACGTCCTGTTCAAGACGCTCGGAGCGAAGCAGCTCCCGGCCGCGGTCGTGATCTGGGGCCTGATCGCGGTGGGGTTCGCATGGATGCTGGAAGATGTCCTGGGATGCTCGGGACGGACGGTCTTCATCCACGTCGCCGGCCTGTACGGGACGGCCATGGCGGCCAATGTGTGGATGCGCATCTGGCCCGCGCAGCGGCGCATCATCACCGCCGTGAAGGCGGGGCAGGCACCCAATCCTGCCGATCCCGCGATGGCGGGCGCGCGCTCGAAGCACAACACCTACATGTCCGTGCCGCTGCTCCTGTTCATGGTGAGCGTGCACCAAACGGATTTCACGGGAACCGTCCACAATTGGCTGTGGGTGGCGGTCACGCTGGTCATCGCCTTCGTCGGCACGTGGCTGATCTACAAGCTCGCTCCGAAGGTGAAGGGCTTCTGATTCGCGCATTCCCCGCTGCCGGCGAGCTGCCGGCAGGGTCGTGAGCGAAACGCGCACCAGCGATCCCGGCGAGTCCCGTGCCGACCGGCGCATCGGACCTGCCGGGACGCTCGGCCTGCTGGCACTGGTGCTCTGCGCACGCCTCGCAGCGATCCGCGTCTGCCACGTCTACGACGACGCGTTCATCACCTATCGCTACGCGGCCAACCTGGCGGCCGGGCGGGGGCTGCTCTACCACCCCGGTGCAGCATGGGAGCCGGTCCTCGGTACCACGGCGCCGGGCTACGCGGTGTGGCTCGCGGGCTGGATCGCACTCGGCGTGGATGCGGTGCGCGCCTCGCTCGCGACGAACGTCTTGTGCGACCTCGGGAGCGCGCTGCTCTTGCTCCGCATCCTCGGTCGGCGCCCGATCGCCGCGGCGCTCGCGGTCCTCTTCTTCGCGTGCATGCCGGAGCTCGCGCGAGTTTCGGCGGGCGGGATGGAGGCCCCGGCGCTGTGCGTGGTCGTGCTCGGCGCGAGCCTCGCGCTCGCGCAGGGCCGGAGCGTGCTCGCGGCGCTGCTCGCGACTCTCGCGTGCACCCTGCGGCCGGAGGCGGTCCTCCTCGCGGCGCTCCTCGGGCTGCACGCCCTGCGCGAGCATCGACCCCTGCGCTTCCTCGTGCCGCTGGCGATCGGCGGAGGTCTCGTCGCGCTCGCTCTCACGCTCGGCTACGGCAGCCCGATCCCGCAGTCGGTCATCGCCAAGGCTTCACGGCACGCCGACGCCGGCGCGCTCGCGACCGTCGAGCAGATCCTGACGCAGGCCTTCCTGCCACATGTGCTGTACCTGACCGCGCTGCCCTTCATCGCGATCGGGATGCCGCGCGCCTTGCGCTCTGCCCTGCCCATCTCGATGCTCGTGCGCTTCTCGCTCGCGATCGTGCTGAGCTACGGGATCGCGCGCCCGCACACCTGGGGTTGGTACTACTACGTGCCGCTCACGAGCTGGGCCGTGTCGCTCGCGCTTGGCCTGGAGTGGTGCTGGCACCGGCTCGGGACGTCCAGCCTGCGCGCGAGGCTCGAGAACCTCGCGCCCTACGCTGCGCTCGTACTGGGCAGTACGGTGATTCTCCTCGGCACGGGCGGGCGGAGCGATCGAGTGAGCGAGCGCGTGTACGCGCCGCTCCGGGAATGGGCGCGCGAAGCCGATCTCGCTACGGCGCGCGTGCTCGCCTCCGACATCGGTGCGCTGGGCTGGTACGGGCGCGGAGTGGTGCTCGACACCGAGGGACTCGTGTGGCCACCGGCCGTCTCCGCGCGGGGCGCGCAGCTCGAGATCGTGCGCGCCGAACGGCCCGAGTACGCCATGATCACCGCGACGCGCGGGAAGATCGCGCCGCTGCGCGCCGATGAGGGCTTCGCTCGCGAGTACGTCGCGATCCGCCGCTTCAGCGTACTGGGCGAGACCGAGCTCGAGCCGCCGCTCGAGGCGCTGCCCGAGAACTGGGTGCAGGACTACATCGTCTACGCGCGCAAAGATCGCTGAGCGCGACCCTCTCAGTCCCCGTCCTGATCGTCTCCGCCGTAGCCGAGGGCCTCGATCTTCGATCGCACGCCTTCGTCGAGGGGCGCGCTCGGTGCGGCCGTGCTCGCGCGCAGGCTCTCTGCCTGCCATTGCTCGAGCCTCTCGCGCAGCGCCTCGGCATGCAGCGGCAGCTCAGCGGAGAGATCGCGAGTCTCGCCCGGGTCCTGCTCGAGATCGTAGAGCGCGGCCGCGCCCTCCCGCATGACGAGCTTGTGGCGTCCCAGGCGCAGCGCGCGCTGCACCTTGGAGGGATCGTCGCGGTAGCGCGAGCTCAGGAACAGCGGGCGCTCGAAGGAAGCCGCCGGGGCGCCGAAGAGCGGGACGAGGCTCGTGCCGCCCGCCTCGTGCGGGACATCGCCGAGCCCGCACAGCTCGACGAGCGTCGGATAGACATCCAGCAAGCTCACCGCCGCCGCAGGCGCGGTCCCCGAGGCGAGCGCGCTCCCCGGTGCCCAGAGGATCAACGGGATGCGCACCATCTCCTCGTAGACCTGCGCGTTGTGGCCTTGCACGCCGTGCTCGAAGAAGGCCTCCCCGTGATCGGCCGTCGCGACGACGAGGAGGTGCTCGTCGCGGCCGCCCGCGTGGAGCTCGTCGAGCAGCCGGCCGATCGACGCGTCCACGTAGAGCACGTTGGAGTCGTAGAGCGCTTCGAGCTCGCGCACGTCCGGGTCCTCGCGCGGCGGCTTCTCCTGGTTGAGGCGCGCGCAGGAGATCACGCTGCCATCGACCGGCCCTTCGTACGCGGGATCGGCGAAGCGTTCGAGATAGGGCGAGGGTGGACGGTACGGCTGGTGGGGAGGCGAGAGATGCAGGTAGAGGAACATCGGGCGCGGTCTGTCATCGAGGAGCAGTTCCCGGGCGCGGGTGAGCAGAAGGTCGAGATCGCCCGGCGTGTAGGGGAACTCCTCGTAGCGCTCGAAGCCCTGGTCGAGCTGGGTATGGGCCGCGACGACCGAGTTCTGCACCAGCGCAGCGGTGCGATAGCCCTGCTCCTGGAAGCGCTCGGCGAGGGTCGTGAAGTCCTTGCGCAGCTTGTCCTCCATGCGCAGCACGCCGTGGCGTTCCTGCTCGAGCGAGGTGAACAGCGTCGAGACCGAGGAGAGCGTCCAGGACGTCTGCGAGTACGCGCTGGCGAAGCGCACGCCTTGCGCGGCGAGGCGGTCGATCGTGGGGCTGGTCGGCCGGTCGGATCCATAGGCGCCGAGGTGCGCCGAGCAAAGCGAATCGGCGAGGATCAGCACGACGTCGCGGCCGGCGAGCGTGCCGGCGAGCGCGCTCGGCTGCGCCGGCGGCGCGGGCGGCGCGGGCGCGAGCTCCTCGAGCACGATCTCCTCCCAGCGCACGTCGTCGAAGGCCTCGAACACGAGCTCGAGCGGGCCGGGAGGGTAGGCGAACTCGACGCTCACGCCGTCCACCTTCGAGAGGGCCATGTTCAGGATCGTGGCCGGCTCTTCCCCCTCCGAGCGCCTGTGCACGCTCACCCGGCCGCTGCCGGTCCAGTCCAGGCGCAGGCGCGTCGGCCCGCCGATCCAGACGACGCGGCGCAGCTGCCCGGGAGACGCCAGCGCCTCGCCGTCGGGCGCCGCGGCGTGCAGCAGGTCGATGCTGCGCACGACCGGCGCGTTCAGCGAATCGTCGCCCCCCGAGCACGCCCCAAGGAAGAGGAGCGTGAGGAGGGCACGCGGTAGGCGAGCGAAGGGCGACACGCGATCATCTGAGCACGCGCGCTTGGAAGGAGCCAGCGGGAGCGGGAAGATGCGCGCGTGAACGAGTGCGAGGGCGAGGTGGCCTTGACGCGCGCGCAGGTGCGCGAGGTCGATCGTCTGGCGATCGAGGAGCTCGGCATTCCAGGCTTGCTGCTGATGGAAAACGCGGGCCTGGGCGCGACCTTGCGCTTGCTCGAGCTCCCCTGGCGCAAGACCGGCCGCGTCGCGGTGCTTTGTGGTCGGGGCAACAATGCCGGCGATGGCTACGTCGTGGCACGCCAGCTCGTCGGCCGGGGTTTCGATGTCCGCCTCTACGAGGCCCGGGGCGAGGGCCCGCTACCCCCGGATGCCGAAGCGAATCGAGCCATCGCCGAGCGCATCGCGATCGAGCGCCGATCCCTCGCCGAACTCCGTGACGCTGACGCGCTCGCCACCGAGCTCTCCGGCGCCGCGCTGATCGTCGATGCGCTCCTCGGCACCGGCTTCCGAGGCGCCGTGCGCGCGCCGCTCGACGCATGGATCCAGGGCGCCAACGAAGCGAAGTTGCGCCACGGTATCCCGATCGTTGCCCTCGATCTCCCGTCGGGCCTCGACGCCGACACGGGCAGCCCCTCGAACGCCACGATCCGCGCCGACTGGACGCTCACCTTCGTCGCACCCAAGGTGGGCTTCCGCCTCCAGGGAGCCAAGGCCTGGACCGGCCAGGTGTACACGGTGCCGATCGGCACGCCGCCTTCGCTCGTCACCCGTGTGCTCGCACTCGCGAGTCCCCGCAGCGAGATCCCTGCGAATCCGGAGCACGGCAGCGCGTAGGATCGGCTTCGATCACGTGCCGCGCCGAAAGGACCATCGATGGACGCACCCGAAACACCCGGCCGACCCGAGCCCGCCACCGCTCCGAACCCGGAACGAGCACCTGGCTTCCCCAGTCACGAAGAATGCGTCTGGGCCATGGTGTCGCACCTCGGGTCCCTCATCGGATGGCTGGGATCGCAGGGAGCCGGCCTGCTCAACTTCGTGGTGCCGCTCGCCATCTGGCAGGCCCGCAAGGCGAAGAGTGCCTTCGTCGCCGATCAAGCGCTCGAGGCCCTGAACTTCCAGATCACGATGGGGATCGCGTGGCTCATGGCCCTGCTACTGGCCCTGTCGAGCTGTGGACTCTTCGCGTTCCTCCTCTGGGCAGTTGCGATCCTCAATGCCGGCATGTCGATCTACGCCGCCGTGCGTGCCATGGCGGGCGAGCGCTACCGCTACCCATTCTGTCTCCACCTCGTTCGTTGAACCGACCGGGGAAGGCCATCCAGAGGGTGTCCCTGGAGGTGAGCTCACGGCAAGAGCTCGAGCACGCGGAACGAATCTGCGCCGAGCTTGGGGGGGCTCTTGTAGAGGAGCTTGAAGCCGGGCGCGCTGGTCAGGATGGCTGGATCCTTGTCCCTGTAGTGGACGAAGTACCAGGCGGGCGTGCCGCGAGAGGGGATCGACTGAGCGGGAGGCACGCCGAGGATGTAGCGTTGGCCCTGGGAATCCCAGAGATACCTGCAGTCGACAAGCAGATAGCGACACTTCCAGGACCGCATCAGGCGGGCAAGGTCCTCCAGGGTTCCGTGGGCGAAGGTGGTGTAGAAGCTCTTCGATGCGCCGCCGGCTCTCGACGTCCTCGTACTTCGGCTGCAGGACGATGGGAATGCGAGAGTGGGCCAGTAACGCAGTCGACGAGACGAAGTCCCCGAGGACGCCCTCGTCGTGAGGGAGGTTCGCGTCGGCCCAGTGCACCAGGTGGCGCAGGTCGCGCGTGTACTCGGGCGGGTCGTACCAGACCTGGTGCGTCTGATCGACGGCGGAGAAGAACCATGTCGCTTGCGCGGCGAGGACGAGACCGAAGGCGCTCGTCCCGATGATCCGCCATGCCGGTCGAGTGGCTTGCCACGCAGCGAGTGCAGGCAAGAGGTGCGCCGGCAGGATCAAGGTTCGTTCGACCAGCCACGCGGCGACGAGCGAGATTCCGAACAGCGTCGCGCACAGGAGCAGGACCGGTTCTCGCGCCGGCCGGATCCAGGCCCAGACGAGTCGGACGAGCATCCCGACAGCCAGTAGGTTTGCATAGTAGAACGCGATTTTGAAGTGGGTCCAGCCGGCGGTCTCGAACGGTCCCTGCCACAGGAGACGCACGGCGAAGGGAAGCTCGGATGGATCCGCTGGGCGCTGGCCGAGCGTCACGAGCTTCGCCCACAGGAAGGCCGTGACGTGGCCGTAGTCCTCCTGGCTCGCTCCGCCGAGCGCGCCGAGGACACGTACAAGGAGGAAGACGCCGAGCAAGCTCGCCGGCGCGAGCCAGCGCGGCGAGACGCGCAGCGCGGGCCGCGCGCGGGCGATCCACGCCGCGAGCCAGAGAGCCGACAAGCCCTGCATCGCCGGAGACACGAGCACGCTCTTCGAGCTCAGGACCGGCAGCACGAAGCAGCCTGCAGCGACGATCGCGATGGGGAGCCAAGCGCGCGGGCGGGCCAGGGGATTCTGGCCCGTACGGAAGAGGTAGAGCCACAGCGCCGCGACCTCCATGTCGATGAAGAAGCCCATCGCGTGCCAGGTCTCGAGCGCCAGCGCGAGCGTGATCCCCGCGCCCGCCCATGCACCCCAGCTCCCCGTCCTGACGGCTCGCGCCGCCAGCCACAGGTGCAGACCGAAGAGTGGAAACGAGAGGTCTTCGCGCTGCAGGATCAAGCCCACCGTGCGGTAGTCGTAGGGCAAGACGATGTAGAGCGCCGCTGCCAGCGTCGCACAGAGCGCGCTCCGCGAGAGCTCCCATGCGAGGCCGAAGACGCCCACGACCCCCAGGCTCGCCACGATCGCCATCACCTTCACGATGAAGACGTGCAGCGGTCCCTCGCCGCCGAAGAGCTTCCACGCCCAGGCGATGATGTACTCCTCGCCGACGTTGAACTGCGCCGGAAGATCGACGCGCTCGGGCCATGCCGGCCCTGGATCAGCGCGAAAATCGGCCGGGGGCACGCCGCCCGCATCGATCACTCGCTCGGTGATGTAGTAGAGCAGCCCCGGATCGCTCTTCAGCAACCCCGCCGGCTCGCTCGTGTCGAAGCCGGGATCCGTGAGCGTGTAGTGGATCCGGACCCAGCACGAGATCGAGTACAGACCGGCCAGCGCGAGCAGCGCGAGCCAAAGGGAAGCGCGCGTGCTTGGCGAGGCCGGCCTCGCTGAAGAAGCGGCGTCCGGGAGGAGTTTGGCCACGCGAGGAGTCTAGTCGGCGAGCGAGGCGTGATGCGAAGCCATCGAGGCCATCAAGGAGGAAGAACCCGCGTCGTCACAGGAGGGTCGTCGTCGGTCCACGTGAGGCTCGTTCGAAGATCGCGGAGGCCGTGCACGTGAAGGGCCCGGGTCCGCTGGATGGAGCGGAATCGCTTGTCGGCCCGGAAGTCGACGCGGAGCTCCGTGCCCTCGAGGCGAACCTCGAGAGTGGCCGCGCAGAACTCGCCCCGCTCGTGTGTGTGGCCGTCGCCAGCGTCCTCGTAGAGAGAGCCCTGCGCACGACCATCACAGTCGAGGAAAACGTGCCAGGTCGAGCTGTCGAAAGGCTCGCTACTGGACCGGCGCGTGGGGCCCTCGACGAAGATCGAACCGGCGCGGGCGAAAACCGGAATCGTACCGAGCGGTGCAGGGACTTCGACGGAGTCGGCCTCGATGCGCTCGCCGCCGGCGGGGTAGGCGAACCAGCCGCCTGGCGTACGGGGAAGAATCACGGTGCGACGAACCTCGCCCTCGCGGGTGATCGGTGCGACGAGAAGATCGTTCCCGAGCAGGAAGGCGTCGTCGATCGCGCGCAAGCGCGGATCGGCGGGATCGGCGAAGAAGAGGGGGCGCGCGACGGGCAGGCCCGTGAGGCTCGCCTCGCGGAACAGCGTGTAGAGATGGGGGAGCAGGCGCATGCGCCGCTCGAGGGCTGCGCGCACATGGGCTTCGGCGCGCGGGCCAAAGGCCCAGGGCTCCTTGCGGCAGGAGCTCTGCTCGCCGTGGCCGCGGCAGAAGGGGAGGTATGCGCCGAGCTCGAACCAGCGCACGAAGAGCTCCTCGGAAGGATTGCCGTAGAAACCGCCGAGATCGGGCCCGCTGAACGGTTGCCCCGAGAGGCCGAGGTTCAGGACCATCGGGATCGCCCAGGCGAGATCTTCCCAGCGGCTCTGGTTGTCGCCGGTCCAGGTCGCGGCAAAACGCGCGCCGGAGAGGTGACTGGCGCGCGTCAGCACGAACGGGCGGCGATCGGGGTGGGCAGCGGCGAGGCCGTCTCGCGATGCGCTCGCCATGAGCTGGCCGTAGAGATTGTGGAAGCGTTCGTGCGTCCCACCGCCGAGGCCTCGGTGTCGCGCCGAGCTCGCGAGCGTCTTCGACGGCGCCCGAAAGACCGACGGCTCGTTCATGTCGTTCCACAAGCCGTCCATGCCGGATTCGCGCACGAAGGTCTCGACGCACTCGGCCCACCAGCCGCGCGTCTCCTCGCGCGTGAAATCCGGGAAGTGACAGACGCCGGGCCACACGCGACCGTGCGCCGGGGATCCGGCCTCGTCGAGCACGAAGTGCTCTCCCTTTCGGCCTGCCGCGCAGGTCGGATCGCGCGGGTCGGCCACGATCCCCGGGTCGAGGATCGCGACGACATGGTAGCCCTGCGCGTGGAGCTCGGCCGAGAGCGCGGCCGGGTCGGGGAAAGCCGTGCGGTCCCAGGTGAACGGCCGCCGGCGATCCATGTAATCGATGTCGAGCCAGATCGCGTCGCATGGAATCGCTCGCACCCGGAACTCGCGCGCGACCGCGCGCACTTCCTCGGCGCTCCCGTACGACCAGCGGCACTGGTGATAGCCGAGCGCCCACAGCGGCGGGAGCGCGATCGGGCCGATCAGCGCGGCGAGCGCGCGCAGGACCGTCTCGGGTCGATCGGCTGTGATCACGTGCAGGGCGAAGGGCTCCACGTCGAAGGCGAACTCGACGCCGTCGCTCGCGACCTGCACGAGCCCGCGACGGTGGCTCTCGGCGAGTAGCCCGACTGCCGAGCCATCGGCCTTCAGCCCGAGCACCCAGGGGTGCGACTGGTAGAGCGCGGGCGTCTCCTCGCCGTAGCACCACGCGTCCGTATTCCAGAGCAGGAACGCGCGGCCATTGCGTCGTAGCGTCCCCGCGGCGAGGCCGAGCCCGTAGAAATCGGTTCCCGGGGGCGTCTTCACCCGTGCGCGCAGGCAGGAACCGTCGTGCTCGAAGGCCACGGAATCGAGGAGCAGATCGGCGAGATCCGCGGGGGGCAACTCCTCGTAGCGCGGCTCGTGCGCGAACACGAGGGGCGGAGAAGGCGGCTTCTCCGGTTCTTCGCCAGCGCCCCGAGCGACGAGCCGAGGTACGAAAGTCGTGATCGACGCGTCGTGCGCCACGGTCCCCGTCGTCGTCGCGCGCAACACCTGGCACTCGCGGATCCCGCTGGCCGGCCCGCTTTCGAATGGCTGGCTGGACAGCGACGGAACGCCTTCCATTCCGTGCGGGCGACGAGGCTCGCTCACGGCGCGACGAGCTCGATCGAGACGAGCCGTTCCGTGAAAGCGTCCTTCGCTCCGCTGCTGGCAGCCGGAAAGGCGACCAGGAGCTCGTTCTCTTTGAGCTCGGCGCCCTCGATGCGCACGCTGCGATCGCAGGCGAAGGGCAGGCGCGCCTGCGTCCCGGCTCGGCCGAAGAGTTGCCAGCCGAGAGCGTCGTCGCGAAGGCGTACCTCGCCCATGCGCATCTGACGGCTCGGTCCGCCGCGCTCGATCTCGTAGCCCGGGAGGCGCAGGCGGGGACCTTCGGCGAGCTCGAGAGCAATCGTCATCTCTCCGGCGACCACGACCTCGGGAAGCCAAGCCTCCAGGGCTCCGCTCGGGAGCGAACGCGTGATCAAAGTGATCCGCTCGCCCGCGACCATCGCCGTGGGCGTGAATCGAGACAAAGCAGCCACACGCGGCTGCCAGATCAGGCGCACGGGGGGGCCCTCCAGGTGCTTGGCGATCATGGTCATGCGCGTCGAGCTCGCGGACCGCACGCGAGCGAGCTCGAGGTCGAGGCGCGTCGAGCCGATCCGGACGCCCGCGAGGCGCGCGTGATCCCAGTGTGCCGGCAGGTGAGAGCGGATCAGGAGCTTGCCCTCGCTCGCGTGCGGCGACAGGCCGAAGAGTCCGTACACGGTCGATTGCAGGAGTCCGCCCGAGCTGAACACCTGATGCGGCACGCCACGTCGAGGCGTCCGGGCGAGGTCGCCTTCCAGGTGCTCGGGCACGAAGCCCGCGCCGTCGAAGCCACACAGTGCCACCATGGACTCGAGGAGCTGCAGCGCGGAAGCGTCGAGCCCGTGGGCATAGAGCGCGAGCACCACGAAGTTCGTCAGGTACGGAAAAACGCTGCCCGTGTTGTAGTGCTCGGCCGCGTAGATCGACGAGCGCGTCGAGAACATGCGCGCGCCCCAGTCGGCGCAGAGCTCGGGCCGAGAGAGCTGCATCGCGCTCGCGAGCGCGCGCGCCTCCTGGCCGATGCCGCGCGAGAGCGGCAAGCCGAGATAGGCAGTCAGGTCGTCGCATGTGCCCCCGTCCGTGAGGCGCGCGAAGCCGTAGCGGCCCTCGCGCTCGCACCAGAAGGCTTCGAAGGCCTCGCGTGTGCGCAACTCCCAGCGCTCGAGATCGAGAGCGGCGTCGTCGAGCGATAGGGCCTTCGTGAGCTCGCGCGCTCCCGCGAGCGCCGAGAGCTGGATGCCTTCGAGGAAGACCTCGCTCGCGATGCGGCCGGAAAGCGGCCCGGCCTCGACGGCCGCGATGCCGGCGCGCGGCACGCGCATGCGGCCTTCGGGATCGAGGGTGGACCTGCACCAGGCGAGCGCGCGCAAGGCACACGGCCAGAGCTCGCGAACGAGTACCGCGTCGCCCGAGGCGCGCCAGTAGTGCGCGAGACAGGACACGAAACCCGGTGTCACCTGGGCCTTGTAGTAGGCGTAGGGATAGTCGCGCGTCCAGTCGCAGAGCGAGGCCGCGAGCGTGATCTCGTGCGCGATCTTGCCGTCCTCGCGCTGCGTGCTCGCGACGAAACGCAATGCCTCGGATGCACCTTCGAAGTCCCCGATGGCACAGAGTGCCCGCGAGGCCGCCAGCGCATCGCCGCCGAAGAACCATGCAAAACCCGGGCGCGCGCTGCCGCGGCTCGCTCCGACGCCCGCCACGACGCTACGCCCCAATCCGTCGACGCTCGTCCAAGCGCGCTCGATCGAGATCTTCGACCACTCGAAAGCGCGGTCGTGATCCGTATCGGAGCTCACGAGCCGCGTCGTCTTGGCGAGGAAGTCGCGCATGTGCACAGCCTGTTCCTCGACCTGATCCGACCCGTAGCCGCCGAGGCGGCGCCACAGCGCCAGGGCCGCGTCGATCGCACCCTCTGCGCGCGCGCTCCCGCAGGCAGATTGCTCGCCGCCGAGAAGGGCGGCTCCGGAGAGCTCCGCCGGCCGGACTTCGGCGCCCGCGATGAAGAAGGGGACGGCAGTGGCGGACGTGATCGACCTCGGAATACGGATGCGCAGATCTTCGGCGTCAGTGCCACGCTCCTCCGGAATCGTGCCGGACCTGGCGGCGTCGGAGCGGAGTGTCGCGGGGCTCCCCAGCACGGCTGCGAAGCGTCCGAGCTCCTCCGCGAGCACGAACGCGCCGGTGGACTCGTCCCGGCGCGCGATCTGGCCGCCCATGCCCGCCGGCCACATCGGTCGAAAGATGGGTCGCAGCACAAGCTCGACGTCGAGCTCCGTGTCGCCGCGCAGGAATTCCAGCATGATCGCACGCTCGCGCCGAGCGGCCGTGACCCGCATCGAGACGGAGACACCATCGCCGTTCCACGCGAGCTCGAAGCTCTCGGGCGAGACGCTGGCGTGGACCTTCAGCGCGGCGGGCTCGACGCGCTGCCCGCCATACAGGATCTCGACGCGCATTGCGCGGAAGATCTCGATCGGCCAGAGCCAGCATTCGAAGCCCGCCTGCGGGTCGCCGAAGAAGGCGGCGCGTTCTCCCATGGCCTCGAGGAAACCGATCGCTCCGTCGCGCTCGAGGTGGGGGAATCCCGCATCGGCCTCCGCTAGGATGCACATGGGATGGAGAAGCTAGCGTCGGCCTCGGGCGGCTGGAAGGCGCGAGCCGCGGGTGTCGGCGCGTTCTTCTTCGCTTGCCTCGCGCCGGCGCACGCCGAGGAAACGGAGCTCGTCGTCATGGTCGAAGAGTCGAACCTCTCGGCCTGGGAGGAGCTCCTCGCGCTCGCGCGGGACTTCGAGCGCGCGAACGAGGGCGTGCACGTGCGGCCCATCGAGCTCGGCGGCGCCGCCGGGTCGCAGGACAAGGTCAAGTTCCTGCTCGCGGGCGACCTGCAGCTCGACGTCGTGCGCATCGACATCCAGGAGCTTGCTGCCTTCGTCGCCGAGGGCGCGCTCCTCGATCTCGAGCCGTTCTTCGCGGCCGATCCGGGCTTCGATGCGGGCGCGTACTTCGAGAGCACGCTGGCGGCGATCCGCGATCCGCGCGGACATCTCTACGGCCTGCCCTCGACCTTCACGCCCTACGTGATGTACGCCAACCTCGACTTGCTCGAGGACGCGGGCATCGAGCGGCCGAGCCCGGACTGGAGCTGGGAGGACTTTCACGCCATCGTCCGCCGGACCACGCGCGACGACGACGGAGACGGCCGACCCGAGCAGTACGGGGTCTCGCTGACCCAGTGGCTGCAAGCCGTCGCGCCCTGGATCTGGCAGAACGGCGGCGAGCTCCTCGCGGCGGATGGCGGGCGCTCGCTCCTCGGCGAGCCCGCCGCGGTCGATGCGCTCGCGTTCTTGCACGGCCTGCTGCATCGCGAGCACCTCGCCTCCTTCGACGCGAGCTTCGCCAACCAACTCAGTCAGGGCCTCTTCCAGGCCGGCCGCGCCGCGCTCTACGGGCCCGTCGGCTACTGGGAGACCTATCGCTTCAAGTCGATCCGCGAGTTCCGCTGGGACGTGCTGCCGCTGCCGCGCGGCCTGCGCGCGGCGACGGCCGTCGCGATGACGGTCTACGTGGTGCCACGCACCGCGCGCGATCCGGAGCTCGCGTATCGTTTCCTGCGCGAGCTCGCCGGCCCGCGCTACCAGCGCGTCCTTGCCGAGATCGGGAACGGCGTGCCGGGCCTGCGCGAGGCCGCGTACTCGCCGAGCTTCCTCAAGCCCGACGTGGCACCCGAGAGCGAGCACGTCTTTCTCGACGTGATGGCGGACGCGCGATTCCTCCCTCCACTCTCGAACTGGCGCAAGATCGAGTCGCTGGTGCAGGCGGAGCTCGAGGGCGTCTTGCTGACGGGGGAGATCGCGCCCGCGCAGGCTGCCGCGCGCATGGCGGCGAAGACGGACGCCTTCCTCGCGCGAGAAGCAGAGCGGCGCGCGCTGCCGCGGCTCGCGCGCGGGACGATCGAGATCGCTCTCGGGCTCTCGATCCTCGCGCTCTTCGGGCTCTTTCTCGCGCGTCGCGGGCGCGCCCCGCCGCGCCGGCTCGCGGGCGAGGAGCGCGCCGGCTACGCGCTCATCCTGCCGTGGGCGATCGGATTCCTGGCCTTCCTGTTCGGGCCGGCAGTCGTCACCTTCGTGCTCTCGCTCGCCGAATGGTCGCCGCTGCGGCCGCTCTCCGACGCGCGCTGGCTGGGGACCGCGAACTACCGGCGCCTGCTCGAGGATCCGACCTTTGGGACCTCGGTGCGCGTGACCGCGATCTACGCGCTCGCTTCGGTGCCGCTCGGCCTCGTCGTCGCGCTCGCGCTCGCGCTGCTCTTGCGCTCGGAATCGCGCCTCTCGAGCGCGATCCGCACGCTGGTCTACCTGCCGGCGGTGATCTCACCGGTGATCGTGGCCGCCGTGTGGCGTTTTCTCCTGGATGCCGATCAAGGCTGGATCGACGCGCGGCTCGCGGCGCTCGGCATCCCCGGACCGGCCTGGCTACGCGATCCGAGCTGGGTGCAGGTGTCCTTCGTCGCGATGAGCGTGTGGGGCATCGGCGCGCAGATGCTCGTGTTCCTGGCCGCGCTGAAGGCGCTGGATCCCAGCCTGGAAGAGGCGGCGCGCATCGACGGCGCGGGCCGCTGGGCGCGCCTGGTGCACGTGATCCTCCCGAGCCTCTCGCCGGTAGTCCTGTTCAACCTGGTGACCGGCACGATCGTCGCCGTGCAGATCTTCACGCAGCCGTACGTGATGACGCAGGGCGGCCCCGGTGACGCCTCCCGTTACCTCATCCTGTATCTCTTCGAGAGCGCTTTCCTGCATCTCGACATGGGCTACGCCTCGGCGATCGCGTGGGTGGTCTTCGTGCTGCTCGCGATCCTGTGCGGGCTCCTGCTCGCGACGGCGCGCCGCTGGGTGCACTATGCCGCGCGGAGTGCGCAGTGAGCGCGCGCGCCTGGCGGATCGTGGCGCAGCTCCTGGTCGGGCTGGCGTTCGCTTTCCCGCTCCTGTACATGGTGGAAATCTCGCTGCATGCGGAAGGGCGCGGGCTCTCGGGATCCTGGCGCGAGCTCGCCGAGCGCTCGCACTTCGAGAACTACGCTCGCGCTCTCGAGCGCATGGGCGACTTCCCGACCCTGTTCTGGAACACCTGCGCGATCACCGTGCTCTGCATCGCAGGCCAGTGCCTGACCTGCTCGCTGGCCGGCTATGCCTTCGCGCGCCTGCGCTTCCGCGGACGGGATGCGCTCTTTGCGCTGGTGCTCGCGACGATGATGATGCCCGACCAGGTCGCGATCGTCCCGCGCTTCCTCTTGTTCCGCTCGCTCGGCATGGTGGACACCTGGTATCCGCTGATCCTGCCCACCATCCTCGGCGGAGCGCCCTTCTTCGTGTTCCTGTTCCGCCAGTACTTCCTGGCCCTGCCGGCCGAGCTCTCCGAGGCCGCCTGGATCGATGGCTGCTCGCCGCTGCGTGCGTGGTGGAGCATCTTCCTGCCGCTCTCGCGACCGATGCTCGTCACCGTCGCGATCTTCACCTTCCTGGCGACCTGGAATGATTTCTGGACGCCCCTGATCTACATCCTCTCGCCCGAGAAGCGCACGCTGACGCTGGCCCTGGCGGGCTTCAACCAGACTTACAATACGTCGGTCGAGCACATGATGGCCGCCTCGGCGGTGGTCCTCGCGCCCTGCATGCTGGTCTACTTCCTCGCCCAGCGCGTGTTCATGCGCGGGGTGCGCGTGGCGGCCTCGAAGCATTGAACGGACCGAGGTCCATCCTGGCCGGCAGGTCGGCGAAGGCGGTAGAAAGATGCTCGTGAACCTCGACCGGGAGCACCGATCCAACGCCATGCGCGGCTGCAAGGGACGCATGGTGGTGGCTTTTGTCCTGGCCGCCGCTCTGGGCTGCTCGCGTGCGCACGACGAGGGGCCTCCGATGCGGATCCAGGACGTGGAGCTTTCGCTTCTCGTCCGGGAGGACCTGCGCCGCGTGGTCGAGGAACGCGCCGGTGATCCGGTGAGCGTCGTCCCGCTCGGTCCCGGGCGCGACGTGCCATGGGACGGTACCTCGCTCCCGTGCCTCGAGATGACTCCGCCTGCGCGCGTCGAGATCGCGCTGCCGCCACTCCCGCCCGGCGCGAAGCTGCGGCTCGCCGCGGGCCTCGACCTCGAGGCGTACGAGCTCGCCGAGGGAGGCACGGTCGCCTTCGCGATCGAGACGGATGGCAAACCCTCGTTCCGTGCAGAGCTTCCGTTCGGAGCCGGAGTTCCGGCCAAGACACGGGTCTGGAACCGCGCGGAGCTCCCGCTCGACGGCGTGCACGAGCTCGTGCTCTCGACCCGCGTCCTCGGCGCGGACGTGCGGGCTCCGGCAGGCTTCGGCCTCCTCGAAATCGTGTCGCAGCGCGAAGTTCCTAGCGGTCGAGCCTCTCGCACGCGTCCCAACGTGGTGGTGTTCCTCGTCGACACGCTACGCGCCGATCGCATGAGCGCCTACGGCTACGAGCGCCCGACCAGCCCGCGCTTCGATGCGTTCGCCAAGCGCGGTGCGCTCCACGAACTCGCTTTCTCAGCCTCCTCCTGGACCTTCCCTTCGACGGCCTCGATCTTCACGAGCCTCTCGCCTCCCGAGCACGGCGTGGAGAGCCATCTGTACTGCTTCCTCGCGCAAGAGCACCTCACGATGGCCGAGGTGTTCCAGGATGCAGGCTGGACGACGGCGGCGTGGGTCGTGAACCCCCTCGTGCACTCCGAGCGCGACTTCGACCAGGGCTTCGGGACGTTTCACGAGTCCACCTGGACGAAGGCGGGTGAGATCGTCTCCGACGTGCAGACCTGGCTCACGGAGCATGGAGAGAAGCGCTTCTTCCTCTACCTGCACCTCGGCGATCCGCACGAGTACCGTCCTTCCGAGCCGTATCGTGCGCGCTTCTCCGGCCCGGCTCCGGAAGGATTCTCGATGCAGCAGTTCCGCGAGCTCAACGAAGCGAGCCGCGGGGGCAAGGCTCACGACGAAGCGCGCCTGGCGGCCTTCGTGACGCACATGTCCGGCCTCTACGACGCCGCCGTGGCCGAGGTGGACGCTGCCTTCGGCGTGTTTCTCGACACGCTCGAGGCATCCGGCCATGGCGATGACACGTTGATCGTATTCACCTCCGACCACGGTGAGGCCTTCCTCGAGCACGGCCTGTGCTTGCACGGAGCGCACCTGTACGACGAGTTCGTGCACGTTCCTCTCGCGATTGCCGGGCCCGGGGTCGCGGCGGGGGGACGCGTCGCGAGCCGCGTGGAGAACCGCTTCCTTGCACCCACCCTGTGCGCGCTGGCGGGGATCGAGCGGCGGGGCAACATCGATGGTCCAAGCCTGCTCGACGCCGAGGCGATCGCGGCGCGCGCGCGGGAACCGATCTTCTTCAGCACGCGCCAGGGGCTGTGGACGCCCCGGCAGGGTACGGCCTGGACGCGCGTCGGCGAGCTGGATGCCGTGCGCCGCGGGGAGCTCTTCTACCTGCGGGCGCCTCAGGCTCCGGACGGGGAAGTCCTCTCCGCCTTGTACGACCTCGCCGCCGACCCTGCGGCACGAGTCGATCTCTCCGCAACGCGCGCTGCCGAAGCGCAGAGCTTCGGCAAGGCCCTCGACGATTGGCAAGCACGGGGCGCACGAGTGCGGCCGAAGGTCCTCGGCGGCGGCCGCGCCATCCAGGAGCTGATGCAGCAGATGGGCTACATCGGTCCGGAAGAGGGCGGCGAGGCCGAACGAGACGAACACTGAGCATGGCTCGCCTCGAGCTCGTCGGGATCGAGATGCGCTACGGGACGGAGCAGGTCCTGCACGACATCACGTTTGCGGTCGAGGACGGCGAGCTACTGGTCCTCGTCGGACCCTCGGGCTGCGGGAAGTCGACCTTGCTGCGCATCGTCGCAGGCCTCGTCGCGCCCACGGCGGGACAGCTCCTCCTGGATGGCGAGCGCATCGACGAGCGCGAGCCGGCCGCGCGCGACGTCGCGATGGTGTTCCAGAACTACGCGCTCTATCCGCACATGAGCGTGCGCCGAAACCTTGCATTCCCGCTCCAGATGGCCGGGGTCGCGCGGGCGGAGATCGAAGCACGCGTGCGCACGACGGCGGCTCAGCTCGGCCTCCAGGATCTGCTCGAGCGCAAGCCCGGCGCGCTCTCGGGCGGCCAGATGCAGCGCGTCGCCGTCGGGCGCGCGATCATCCGCAATCCGCGCCTGTTCCTCTTCGACGAGCCGCTCTCCAATCTCGACGCCAAGCTGCGCGACGAGATGCGCGCGGAGATCCGCGCTCTGCACGAGCGCCTGGGGATCACCACGCTGTACGTCACGCACGACCAGGCCGAGGCGATGACGATGGGCTCGCGGATCTGCGTGCTCGACCGTGGCCGCGTGCTGCAGATCGGCCCCCCGCTCGAAGTCTTCGCGCGGCCCCGCACGAGCTTCGTCGCCGCCTTCCTGGGCAGCCCGCCGATGAACCTGCTGGCGGGTCGTGTGCGCGAAGGGCACTTCGAGAGCGGCGCGCTGCGCATCCCCGCGCCAGGCCCGGCAGGACGCGACCTGCTCCTCGGCATCCGGCCCCACGAGGTCGAGCTCGGCGGACCGATCGAGGGAACCGTCACCTGGGTCGAGGAGCTAGGGACGCGTACGCTGGTCGAGTGCGACTTCGGCGGTGCCCGTGTGCGAGTGGTGCGCGAGGGTGCCCTCGCCGTCACCCGGGGCGAGCGCATGCGCCTCGCGCTCCCGGCCGAGCGCGTGCACTGGTTCGACGCCGCGAGTGGCGAGCGGCTCGAAGCCGCGCGCGATCACTCCTCGCCGGTGTCGTCGCCGCCAACGTAGCCCTTGTCCTTCAAGCTCTCGAACATGGCGTCGTCGAGGTCGACCTTTCCCCCGAGGCCGCGTCCGAGCACTCGCTCGGTGTGCTCCAGGCTCTCGCGCAAGGCGCCCGCACGCTCGCCCTCGCCAGCCGCGCGATCCTTCGTCTCGCGCGGATCCGTGCGCCAGTCGTACAGTTCGAGCGATCGAGCGCCGCTCGGTGCCGCTGGTCCCAGGATCAGCTGATCCGAGTCCTGCCGAAGGCTGGAGAGCGGAGGGCCCCAGAAGTTGCCGTGAGCGAGCAGCGCTCGGCGCTGGAACGGCCCGGTGCTCCACGTGTCCCGCAGCGAATGGCCGAGAAAGCTCGTTGCCGGCGCGATGCCCGCGAGCTCGCACAAGGTCGGCGCGACGTCGATCAGCCCGACCAGCGCATCGCTCGTACCGACCGGAACGTGGCCGGGCCAGGAGATCGCGAGCGGCACGTGCAGGAGCTCGTCGTACAGCGTGTGGCCATGCTCGAACCCACCGTGGTCCAGGAATTCCTCGCCGTGATCGGCGGTGAACACGACGATCGTGTTCTCGAACAGGCCGCGTGAGCGCAACCCGTCGATCAAGCGGCCGATCTGGCTGTCGACGTAGGCGACCTCTCCGTCGTAGAGGTGCTCGGCGCGCTTCACGTCGGCGGGATCGAGCGGCAGCCGCCCCAGGCGCAGGAGCGCCATCTGTTCGCGCGTGGGGAAGCGGAAGCTCGCGTCTTCCTTGTCCTCGGGCAACGCGTAGCGCCGGCGGAACTCCGGGGGGAGCGTACCGGGCGTGAGCATCGAAGTAGTGCACGAGCAGAAAGCTCGGTCGATCAGCGGGGCGATCGAGCCACTCGAGCGCCGCCGTGGTCGTCGCGCCTGCGTCGCGCACGTGCTCGTTGTCCGCGAAGTGAGTGGCGTTCACGTCCTCGAATCCGCGCGCGAGGCCGAATTCCAGGCCGAGGAAATCGACGTTCACCACGCTCCCGGTACGCCAGCCGGCTGTCGCGAACCGCTCGGCGATGGTCGTCAGTCCCTCGGCCAGGCGCGTGAATCCGCCGGAGATCCGGCCGCTGGCGGCGCGCATGGGAGCTTCACCTCCGGCTCCATGCTGCTGGGGATAGGTCGAGGTGAAGAGCGAAGCCGCCGAGGGCAGCGTCCAGGGCGCGTGCGCGAAGGCCGAACGAAAGACCTGGGCGCCGCCGGCCCAGGCGTCGATCGAGGGCGTGAGCCCGCGCGTCCCGCCGAAGGCGCCCACCCGGTCCACTCGCAACGTATCGACGAGCACCAGGAGCACGTTGGGGCGGCTCCCCGACACGGAACCTCTCGCGCGGAAGCCTAGCCATGCGGCAACGAGCAGGAAGCTCGCGACCAGGAGGATGGCGGAGAAGTGAAGGCGACGCACTCCTAGAGCGTACGCCGCGCAGTCGTTTCGACCCAGATCGCTACAGGCAGAACAGGATCGAGAGCCCGTCGCTCGTGTCGAAGCCGGCTCCGCCGCCGGCGGGATCCCGGAACCAGAACTGGAAGTTCCAGGTCGAGGCCACCGTGATCTGCCCATCGCCCGAGTCCATCGGTGGCCTCAGGTAGTCGACGGTGCGCGAGCACTGTCCCGAACCGGGGATGTGCTGGGGTGGGTTCAAGCGGAACACGCCCGTCGCGCCGCCGCCCACGCACATGTGGCCGCTCCCGAAGGGAACGTCGGTCTGATCGGGTCCGTAGAAGAAGACGCCGAACTGGCCCACGGGGCAAGACGTCACGAGGAGCACGAGATCGTTTTGCGCCAGGCTCGCCGAGCCCGAGCTCCCGATCGCGGCCGGGGAACCGGTCGAGTTCGGGTCCGCCATGCAATACGTCGAGATCTGACAGGGCAGCATCGGCACGACCTTGAAGATCTCTCCGCCCATCGCATCGACGATGTAGAGCTCGCCGACCCCATCCTCGCCGAAGGAGGTGATGCGCTGGACGGTGGGCGTCCCCGGCGGTTCGAGCTCGGGCGTCCGATCGACGAACTCGGTGAGCAGTCCACCGATGTAGCGGAACGACCACAGGTTGCTCGTGCAGAAGTCACCGAAGAGGTAGCTGCCCTGGAACCAGGGCATGGCGAGGCCGCGGTACACGTAGCCACCGATCACCGAGCAGTCGCCCGAGGAGTGGTCGTACTCGTAGATGGGGAGGTCGAGCGTCAGGTCGGTGCACGAGCAGCCCGAATCTCCGCTACAGGAGGAGCCCTCCATGCAGCGCCAGCCGTAGTTCTCGCCGCCGGTGCTCGAGCGGGACTGGAAGTCGACCTCTTCGCGGTCGGCCTGCCCGACGTCGCCGATGTACAGATCGCCGGTCAGGCGATCGAAGCTGTAGCGCCAGGGGTTGCGCAATCCGAGTGCCCAGATCTCGTCGTTGATCGACGGATCCCCGAGGAATGGATTGTCGGCGGGGATGAAGGGAGCTGGCCGGTCGACGTCGAGGCGCAGCATCTTTCCCAGGTTCGTCGTGCCATCCTGGGCGCGGTTCTCCGGATCGCCGCCGCTGCCTCCGTCTCCCAGACCAATGTAGAGCATGCCGTCCGCGCCGAAGGCGAGGTTGCCACCGTTGTGGTTGTCGTATGGCTGAGTTTGCGCGAGGATCGTCTGGACGGGCATCGCGTCCGCGACGTCCGGATCTCCCGAGTCCATGAACTCGACGACGCGGGTGTCACCGTTGACGTCGGTGTAGTGGATGAAAAAGCGGCCATTGACTGCGAAGGCCGGATGGAACGCCATTCCGAGCAGACCCTGCTCGCCGCCCTGAGACAGCGCCGCGCCGACGTTCAGGAAAGGCGTGTCCAGCACCTGGCGATTCTTGATGATCCTGATCAGCCCGGAATCCTGCTCGACCACGAACAAGCGCTCAAGGTCTCCGACGGGCGCGCCGACCCAGACCGGGCTTGCGAAGCCGGAGGCGAAGATCTCCGTGGCGAGCTTCTGGGCCGAAGCTGCAGCCGGGAGTGCAAGAACAACGAGCAGGGTTGCCCCGGCGCGGCCAATGGGCAGAATCCAGGAGTGCATGCGAGATCCGATCGGGCTCGGTGAATCCAGGCGGCCGAACGAGCGCCGGGCGGAAGGTAGGAGAGATGCGCTCCAACCTTCTCTAGAAGCCGGGTCCGCTGCCGATGCGAGCCAGAAAGGAAGATCTCGGTGCGAAGTCGTGCCGGCGAGACCCACGGATGCATGCACCATCGCCGCGTGCTCGCGACGAGTCGTTTTTCCCGCGCGCGTTCCGGGATCGAGGAATCGACTCGGAGCGTGTTCCCGCCCTCAATGAACGCGGGCGATCGAAGGATCGCCCGCGTTCCGTGGCACAGAGTAGATCGATCAGGGACAGAACAGGATCGACAGAGCGTTGCTCGTGTTGAAGGCTGCCCCGCCCGCCGCTGAATCGCGGAACCAGAACTGGAAGTTCCAGGTCGAACCCACGGTGATTTGCCCGGCACCGGAGTCCATCGGCGGAACCGTGTAGTCGACGGGACGCGAAACGTCCTCCTGCGGCGAAACCTGGATCGGCGGATTCAGCCGGAAGAGCCCCAGGGCCCCGGCGCCGACGCACAGGTGGCCGTTCCCGAAGGGGACGTCGATCTGCTCGGGGCCATAGAAGAACAGGCCGAACTGATTCGCCGGGCAGGGCGCGGCAGTGAGCACCAGGTCATTGCTGGTGATCGAGAACGAACCGTTGCTGCCGATGCCGGCCGGGAAACCGGTCGAGTTGGGCTCCACGGCGCAGTAGGGCGTCGCTTCGCAAGGCGCGACGATCTTGTAGATCTCGCCTCCGCTGGGGTCGACGATGTAGAGCTCGCCCGCAGCGTCTTGCCCGAAGGACGTGATGCTGTTGATCGTGGGACTCCCCGCCGGCTCGAGCTCCGCGGTGCGATCCGTGAACTCGACGACCTGTCCGCTCTCGTAGCGGAACGACCAGATCTTGGTCGAGCAGTAGTCGGCGAAGATGTAGGTGCCCTGCAACCAGGCGATCGCGCTGCCCCGGTAGACGTAGCCGCCGGTCACCGAGCAATTGCCGCCGCCGTGACTGAACTCGTGGATCGGCAAGGTGAGCGCCGCGTCGTTGCAGGTGCATCCCGACAATCCGGTGCAGTGGGCCCCTTCCATGCAGCGCCACCCGTAGTTCGCACCGCCAGCGGTCGCCGCCGGCTCGAAGTCGACCTCCTCCCAGGAGTTCTGTCCGACGTCGCCGATGTACAGATCGCCAGTCAGGCTGTCGAAGCTGTACCGCCACGGATTGCGCAGCCCAAACGACCAGATCTCGTCATTGATGTTGGGGTCGCTGAGGTAAGGGTTGTCCACCGGGATGAAGGGCGCGGGAATGTCGATGTCCAGCCGCAGCATCTTGCCCAGATTCGTCGTCCCATCCTGGGCGCGGTTGCCCGGATCGAACTGGCTGCCGCCGTCTCCAAGGCCGATGTAGAGCTTGCCGTCCAGACCGAACTGCAGATTGCCGCCGTTGTGGTTCGAGAACGGCTGCGTCTGCGTGAGGATGATCTGGACCGACGTCGGGTCTGCCACGTCGGGATTGGCCGACACCGTGTACTCGGCCACCTTCGTGTTGCCCGAGTTGTCGGTGTAGTTGATGAAGAACCGACCGTTGTTCGGATAGTCGGGGTGGAAGGCCATGCTCAGCAGGCCTTGCTCTCCACCGCTGCCTGCGATCGAGCCGACGTCCAGGAAGGGCGTCGCGAGGGTCTGGCCATTCTTGTAGATCTTGATGAGGCCGCTGTTCTGCTCGCACACGAAGAGTCGCTCGAAGTCCCCGGGGGGCGATCCGACCCAGAGGGGCGCGGAGAAGCCCGAGGCAAAGAGCTGGGCGGCGAGCTCCTGGGCGCCGACGGGAGCGGAAAGGGCCAGGAAGGAGAGAGCAACCGCCGGGAAACCGGCGCGGAAAAGGGTTCGTTGCTGCATGGCGCGGAATCTATGGGGACCTGGGTTGGAATAGCGACGGGGCGCGGCCGGAGAGTCAGAAGGCCGTACCCCTTGTCCCATCCATTCTAACGGAAGGGCGGGGGAGCGTTTCACGTGCTCAGGAAAAGCTTGAGTGGGGCGAGTCCGACGCGCGACAGTCCCTATCCTCTGGGAATGGACTGCCCGGTGCGATCGTGGGGCGGATCGTTGTTGTTGCTGCTCGCAGCGGGCTGCACGCCCGACGTGCAGGTGTACACCTTCGACGGAATCCGGCCCTGGCGCTCGATCGAATGGCAGTCTGGACGCCGCCACGGACGGTTCATCGAATACGACGAGGACGGCGCCGTGAAGGTGCAGGGACGATTCCAGCGCGGCCGACTCAACGGAGACTGGCGCGAGTCGTATCCCAGCGGACGCCCCAAGGCCGAGCGGCACTACTCCAGGGGCTTGCGACAGGGAACGTGGATCGAATGGTACGAGAGCGGAACGAAGAAGAGCGAGGTGGTCTGGCGCGATGGGGACCGCGATGGTGTCGCGACCACGTGGACCGAGGAGGGTCGAGTCAGCGAGGTCGCACGCTGGGAGCGGGGGACTCGCGTCGAGGTGCAGCGACCCTGAGTCGAGCACTCGCGGCGCTCGCTCTGGTGGCGGGCGCTTGCTCCCCTTCCGGTCGTGGATCAGGGCCGAGTGCGACGGAGGAGCACTTCCGCCACCTGGTGCTGATCTCGCTGGACACGACGCGCGCCGATCAGCTCGGCTGCTACGGCGATCCCCGCGGCATCAGCCCGGTGATCGATTCGATCGCGCGCGAAGGTGTCCTGTTCCAGAACGCCCTCGCGCCGGCGCCGACGACGCTCGCCTCGCACACCGCGATCATGACTGGATGCTGGCCGCAGACCACCGGCATCGTGCGCAACGGCTTCGTGGTGCATCCGGACAACCAGATGCTGGCCGAAACTCTCTCCGGCGCCGGCTTCCACACCGCGGCCTTCCTCGGCTCGTTCGCCCTCGCCGCGCGCTTCGGCTTCGCGCAGGGATTCGATTGCTTCGACGAGCGCTTCGAGGCGCAGATCGACTACGCGCGGGGCGTCGATCAGAACCAGCGCCGGGCCGAAGCGGTCGTCGACGCCGCCCTCGCGCACGTCGAAGAGGTCGGAGACGAGCGCCTGTTCCTGTTCCTGCACTTCTTCGATGCGCACGCCCCGTACGATCCCCCGCCGCCCTTCGACCAGCGCTTCGCCCCGCCCGGCCGCAGCCCGGCCTGGAGCCAGGCCTTGCACACCGGGACGATCGATGCGCACCAGAAGGAGTACCTGGAGAAGAGCGTGGGTCTCGCCGGTCCCGCCTTCGACGGACTCCCGCCCGCGCTCGTCGACGGCGTGCACATGAAACCCACGCCAGCCGACACCGACCTCGCCGCGCTCTACGCCGGCGAGATCGGCTACGTCGATTCCGAGATCGGCCGCCTGCTCGCCGAGCTCGACCGCCGCGGGATCCTGTCACGAGCGCTGGTCGTGATCACCGCCGATCACGGCGAGACGTTCTACGAGCACGGGGACTACTGGAGCCACGGATCGTGGGTTTACGACACCACCGTGCACGTGCCGCTGATCTTGCGCTTCCCCGATCGTCGCAGCGCCGGACGCCTCGTGCCCGGCGTCGTCTCGACCATCGACCTCGCGCCGACCATCCTCGAGCTCCTGGGCCTCGAGCGCTCAGCCGGAATGGAAGGCCAGAGCTTGCTCGCCGCCGTCGATGGCCGCCCCTTCGAGCGCGGACCAGTCTTCTCGCAAGCGACCAAGCCGGGCGCCCGCGTGGAACCTGCCGGTCGCTGGGGCAACGTGTACAAGCCCAGGTGCGTGCGCGAGGGTCGCTTCAAGTACATCCTCGCGCCCTATCTCCAGGGCAAGGAGCAGCTCTTCGACCTCGAAGAGGATCCCGGCGAGCAGCGCGATCTCCTGCGTATCGAGAACCCCACCCCCGCCGTACAGAGCGTGCGCGATCGCCTGCGCCAGCTCATGAAGGACTGGCTCCGCGACCAGCCCGGCCATCCCTCGAAGTTCGACGCCGAGTACGCCGAGGACACCGCGAATCGCCTCAAGGCGCTGGGGTACGGCTACGGCGGCGACGACGACGAGGACTCGAACAGCAAGTCCGACGGCAAATCGAACGGCAAGTAGAAGCCCACTGTGCGCGCCGGTGGAGCGCGAACCTCTACCCCCCAGTTCGGAGCAACCTCGAGTCCCGAGTCCCGCGCAGTTCCGCGTCTCTCTTGGTTCCGCGTCTCTCCTAGTTCGGAGTCCCTCTTAGTTTGGAGTACCGCCTTCAGGCGGTCTGGTTCGTCGTCCCGCCTTCAGGCGGGACTCACTCCGCAAGAGAAGACCGCCTGAAGGCGGTACTCCAAACCAGAGAGCTAAGGACAATAGACGACCAGCAACGCATCCGAGAGTCCCACCCGCTCAACCGCGCCCGGGTCCCGGAACAGGAACTGGAAGCAGCGCTCCGTCCCCACTTCCGCCCCCATGACCGGCAGCGTAATAACCGCACGCCCATCGTTCCCGATCCTTGCGCGCCCCCGCACCACCACCGGCGCAACAAGCACCCTACCCCCCGCGAACGGCACGCTCGCCGGAGCATCCCCCTCCAGAAGCATCGCGATCTGCCCCGCCCGCGCGTTCTCGAGCGTCAACACAAAGCTCCCCGCCGCCGCGCTCGGATCCCCCTGCCACCCAATCCGCGGATACCTCTGCTCGGTGCTCTCCTTGCCAAGGCCGTAGACGACCGGCGTTGGGCAGCCCGGCGCAGCGAGATCGAGCGTGCGGCTCGCCATCTCCACCGGCGCGCTCCGGCCGAAGAGATCCCACATCTGCCAGGCGATCCGGCCGCTGTCGTCGGTCGTGTTCTCCTGGCGCAGGAACTCGATGTAGGGCTTGCTCGTCGTCTGGTGGAAGAGACGCACCTCGATCGTCGCCGTGCCGAGCGGGATGGCAAAGCGCACGTCGTCCCAGCACTGTTCGTCGAGGTAGCTCGCGCCGACGGGCGAGGACTCGATGTCCTCGAAGTCGGCGTTGGTGAAGCCGCGCGGGGGGATCCGGTTGTCGAGCTCGATCGTGTCGTTGAGCACGAAGTGAAAGCTCGGCCCCGGGGGGAGACCCGTGAGCTGCGCCATCGAATCGTCGAGCCCGTGCTGGACCTCCCACACGCGCGTGCCGCTCGCGTCGAGCTCGGCGCTCGAGGCGTCGTAGTGTCCGCGCTCCTCGAGCAAGCCACCGGCCGCATCGAGGAAACGCACCTCGAGCCACATGCGCCGGCCTTCGCCATAGCCCGTGGGCAGCTTGTGGCCGGTGCGATTCACCACGCGGGCGACGAGCTCGCCCCCGGTCTCGAACACTTCGAGGTCCGCAGCACGCTGCAGCATCGACACGTTGCGCTCGATGCCCTTCTCGACGAGCTCGTCGGTGAGGCCGGTCTGGCTATCGGGATACAGCGCGCGCACGGCACGCAGCACCCAGGAGTTGGCGCCGGCGAGCTCGTGCAGAGGCATGTCCGTGCGCGTCTCGCCCAGGCCCGGCGCGCACGCCGTCCCGTTCATGGCGGGCAGGTGGCAGTCCTGGCAGCTCCCGACCTCGCGCTGGGTGCCGCCGAAGCGGCCGCCCGTGTCGATGAGGGTCTTGGCGAAGACGCTGCGCGTCCACTCGCTGAAGGTCCGCTCGACGGGGAACTCGTCGCGCTTGTCGTGCGTGGGGTGCGGACGATCGAAGGCTCCGGCCTTCCAGGTACCGTCGGCCTGACGCTCGAGGATCGGATTCGAAACGTCGTGACAGGTCCCGCACAGCATCGACTCGCGATGGAAGGGCGAGAGCAGCCACTGGTGGTATCCGAAGGTCGGTCCGAGGTCGAAGGGCCCGCGGCGGCGGTCCTTGGGATCGACCACGAACTGGCCACTGTGCGGCTCGGTCGATGGCGGGAAAGCCATGTTGGCGAGGATGGTCACGTCCTCGACCGGGTCTTCGTCCGGGTCGTGAAAGGGATCGACGAGGCGGTGGCACATGTTGCACGTCACGCCGTCGAAGTCGCCGAGCGCCACGTCGAGCGCCGATCCATCGGCCGGCACGCAGCGGCCGGCCAGCCATGCGGCCGGCGCGTGACAGCGCAAGCAGAGCTCACCGGAAAACGCAGCGTCCTGGTTCGCGATGGCGAGAGCGGCGTGGAAGATCGGGTCCCGCGTCGACTGCGCCATCATGCTCGCGAGCCAGTTCCCGAACGGCTCGACGGCCGGGTCGTAGAACCCGTGGCAGGCCGAGCAGCTACTGGACTCCACGATCGGTTGCGAGAGCTCGCCCGGCTGCATCCCGGGCTGGAAGAAATCGCGCCGCGTGGTGGCAAGCCGATGGCTAGCCGTCTGGAAAGCCGGTGCGAAAAGGGGGAGGGCGGCAGCCGCTACGAGAGCAGCTACCGTTCGGCCGCGAGGCCGATGCGGTAGGCGAAGGTGCATGAATCCCAGGTGTGTGTCGAGCCCGGCGGCGAGTGTCCGCCTGCTCTCATGTTCCCCCGCTCAGCTAGATGCGTCAAGGAGAGGAGGCCAAAGGAGCCACTTTGCGGGGCCAAGGAGAGGCACCATCCCGCGAGAACCTGAAACCCGCTGCGCTTCGGGGAGTCGATGCAGTGTGCGCGAGAGCTCCTCGCGTGCAGGGGTAGGGCAGCCCGGACGAGCGCGTGGAAGAGGGAGAGAAGGAAGAGCGATGTCGTGGAATCGATTCTCGGTCAACTGGCCTGCAGCAGCATTGTGTCCGGGCATTCTTGCGCTCGTCGCGAACGCGGGGGTGCAAGCTCGCGACGGCGCCGAGCCGTGGCTTTCGGATCCGTCGGCGGAGGTGCATCTCTCTGTCCGTCGACCTGATCGCGTCCATCCCGCGCCGCGCCTGGTCGTCGAGAGTGGAATGCCCCTGGGGCGAGCAGCGCTCTTCGTCGCTCTCCCCGGCGAAGGAAGCTCGGGAATCGCTCCGAGCTGGTGGTCTCGATGGGGCCTCGAGCCGATAGATGGGAGGCTGATGGCCTGGGCACGTTGCGACGAGGAGGGGCGCGCGGCGATCGAGCTCTCCGCGGCTCTCCTCGCGAGCGGCGCTCGGGTGCGCGCGCTGGTTCTCCCGGCGGACGCGTCGCTCGCGCTGGCGCGGCCGAGCGCGTCGGTGACGCTCGTCCCGCTCGACCACCCGGCGCCGGGCGGGGGTGGGCGCGTCATCGTCACCGAGTTCCTCAAGGATCCCACCTTCGTGAGCGACACGGTGGGGGAGTGGATCGAGCTCTACAACCCCGGGCCCGGGCCGGTCGACATCGCCGGATGGGTGCTCTCCGATCTCGGCAGCGAGAGCACCGTGCTCGCCAATGGTGGTCTGCGCATGGTCGTGCCCGCCACGAAGCACATCGTCCTCGGTCGCAGCTCCGACCCGCTAGTGAACGGCGGCGTGCCCGTCACCTTCACCTACGGAGGCTTCACGCTGTCCAACGGGGACGACGAGATCCAGCTCACGAGACCTGACGGATCGCTCGTCGATCTCGTGGCCTACGACGACGGAGTCCTCTGGCCCGATCTGGCTGGCCGATCGATCAGCCTGGACCCCGACTTCCGTGACGCGACCCTGAACGACGATCCCGCCCACTGGTGTCTTTCCAGGACACGCCTGTCAGCCGGCAGCACGGACAGCGGGACGCCGACCAAGCGCAACGAGGACTGTCATTGAATGGGATGCACGCGTGAAACACGCGTGCATCCCGCGTCGGGTCGGCGGCGGGGAGGCGGTGGGAACGCTGCCTCCCCCCGAGGCTCATCGGGACCGAGCAACAGGAACGAGCGGGCGGCCGCACGCCTCGTGGCGCGCAGGGACCGCGGTGTCCTGGCGGAAGTCGGAATGGGCGGGACAGGTCCAGACCCAGTCCTCGTGCACGATGTCCGAACCGGCATAGCCGATGCCGGTGAGTTGCGAATCCACGCTGGCCGTTCCTCCCGGATCGGCCGCGAAAGGCTCGAGCACCCAGGGCTGGCGGTTTCCGAGCTCCTCGAGGAGGCGGACGTATGGCTCGCGGTGGGTCGCTGCGAGGTTGGTGAGCTCCTTCGGATCGGCCTCGAGGTCGAACAGCTCGCTCGCCTCCGGCATGTGCGGGCGATAGATCAGCTTCCAGTTCCCCTCGACGATGCAGTAGAGGAAGTTCTCTTCGGGCTTGTCCTTGCCCAGCCCCGAGTTCCGGTCGTACCCGTTGATCTGATCCGCGTAGGCGATGCGTGGCGCAGAGGACGTGCCTTCGACGAGGTCGCGCAGACTCCTGCCGTCGAGGGAAGGGTCGAGCTCTAGACCCAGGTAGTCCTCGATGGTGGGCAGGATGTCGACCGTCCGCGCGAGCTCGCTCACCACCTTCCCGGCGGGCAATCCCGCCCCTCGAAGGATCAGCGGGACGTGGATCTGCTCCTGATAGACCAGCCGGTGCGCGCGCCAGCCATGGCGCTCTTCGCCGTCGGAGAGGCCTTCGCCGTGATCGGCGGTCACGACCACCAAGGTGTCCGCGAGCCGATCGCGCTCGCGCAGACCGGCGAGGAGGAGACCGAACTGCTTGTCGACGTAGCGCACCTCGCTCGCATACAGACGATCCCGGTTCGCGTCATCCGGGCGGATGCTTCCGTCGGGCTCGAGGTCCACACCCTTCATTTCCTCCGGAGGCGGTGTGTACGCAGGATCGTGGGGGTCCCAGTAGTGCACCCACAGGAAGAAGGGTTCCGCGGACTGATCGACGGCCGCGAGCGCGAGGGCGGTCGTCACGTCCGAGCGACGCTGGAGGCCGCGCACGTCCCACTTGTCCTTGGCGAGCTCACCCTCGACGCTGTCGAAGACGTCGAAGTCGCGATCGAAGCCGAAGGTGCTGGAGACCGGAAACGCACTGTGCACGGCGAGCGTGCGGTAGCCCGCCTCGTGCAGCACGCGCGCGAGCGTCCGCTCGCTCGCCGGAAGCCGGAAGCCGCCGTCCGCCGAGAGGACGCGCAGACCATGGTGGTAGGGATACTTGCCCGTCAAGATCGACGCATGGGACACCGGCGTCACCGCGGAGGCGGAGAGCGCATGCTCGAAGCGCACCCCTTCCGCGGCCAGCGCGTCGAAGCTGGGAGTCTGTCCAGCTTCGTAGCCGTAACAGGAAAAGTAGTCCGGCCGCGTCGTGTCGAGCGTGACCAGGAGCACGTTCGGCCGACGCTCCTTGCCTCCCGAGCAGGCGCAGGCAAGGGCAGCGAGGAGCAAGGCGAACGCCCGCACGGGGCTCGCCATGTGCTGGACTCGCGGGCGCCCGTGGGGAGCGGTCATGGACGGATGCTAACAGTCGCGCGCATCCGGCCCATGACCACCATCCCTCTACGTGGCGGCGCGTCTCGAGTTTGCAGCGCGAGAGCACGGACGGACGGCCATTGGACCGGGCAGCTCGCTCCCCCCCTGCGCTCGCGAGGTCGGCCAGCAGAGCCTCCTGCGGCTGGATCGCTCCTCGCCGCTGGCTAAGATGGAGGGATGAGCGATTCCCGTCTCGCGCGTCACGCGCGCCCTGCCGCCCTCCTCGCCGTGGTCGTCGTCGCGCTCGTCCCCCTGGGCTGTGGCTCGGGATCGGGCGAACCGACCGTCGCGAAGGCCGATGAGGCGAAGGTCGAGACCGAGTTCTACACCGAGGTGCCGACGCAGAAGAAGAGCGAGGGCAAGGCCGTCTTCGGCCGCAAGACCGGGCCGTGGACCTGGTGGCATGCGAACGGCTCCATCCAGCGCCAGGGTGAGTTCGTGGACGGGAAAGAGCACGGCATGTTCACGAGCTACTGGCCTTCCGAAGATCCGAACACCCTCGGTACGAAAGCCGAGGAGATCCAGTACGAGAACGGTGTGCGGGCCGGTGCGATCCGGGACTGGTATCCGGACGGCACTCTCGCGCTCGAAGGCCAGTACGAGGGCGGCAAGAAAGTCGGGCCGATCAAGGAGTTCCACGAGAACGGACAGTTGAAGGTGGACGCCAACTGGGTGAACGACAACCTCGAAGGCGTGCTCAAGGAGTTCTACGACACCGGCGAGCCCCTCGCCGAGGTGCCGTACTCGAAGGGCAAGCGGCACGGAACGGAGGTGCGCTTCCACCCCACCGGACAGAAGGACTCCGAGATCACCTTCGTCGAGGGCCAGCCGACGGGCGAGTGGAAGGCGTGGCACGCCAACGGAACGCAGCGCGGCCATGGACAGTACGAGAACGGGAAGCCCTCGGGACTGTGGGAGAGCTGGCACGCCAACGGGAAGAAGATGACCGAGGAGACCTTCGTTGCCGGCAAGCGCGAAGGCGAGTCGAAAGCCTGGTACGACACGGGCGCGCAGATGGTCATCCACAAGTACCAGGGCGGCGAATTCGTCGGCTTGCAGCAGGAGTGGTTCCCCAACGGCCAGCGCAAGCTCGAAGAAGAATGCACCCCCGGCAAGCCCGAGGTCACGTGGCGCGGCTACTACGAGAGCGGCTCCCTGAAAGAGTCGGGGACGGCCGTCGACGGAAAGCGCGAGGGGGTGTGGTACGACTGGACGGCCGATGGTTCCATCGATCCGGCACGCTCGGGAACCTACAAGGCGGACGCGCTGGTCGCGCCCCTGACTCCCGAAGAACTGGCCGCAGCGCCCGATCCGACGGCGCAGGCCAGCCCTCCTCCGGGTGACGCCGAAGGGGGCGAGAAGTGAGCGCGGCGCACATGCCCACACCCACGACTGCACGGACGCAGCGCACCGATGGCGAGGTCTGGGCGGCGATCGATGCCGAGCTCGGCCGCCAGGAGCGCCAGCTCGAGCTGATCGCCTCGGAGAATCACGCTTCGCGCGAGGTGATCGCGGCGATGGGCACGGTGCTCACGAACAAGTACGCCGAGGGGTATCCGGGCCGGCGCTACTACGGGGGATGCGAGCACGTCGACACGGTCGAAGACCTGGCGCGCACGCGTGCCAAGGCGCTCTTCTCGGCCGGGCACGCCAACGTCCAGCCCCACAGCGGCACGCAGGCGAACATCGCCGCCTTGATGGCGCTGTGCAAGGCGGGCGACCGCGTGCTCGCCATGTCGCTCGACCACGGCGGCCACCTCTCGCACGGACATCCGAAGAACTTCTCGGGCGTGTTCTACGAGTGCCACTTCTACGGTGTGGAGAAGGGCAGCGAGCGGCTCGACATGGACCACATCCGCGACAAGGCGCGGGAAGTGCGGCCGCGCCTGATCCTTGCCGGCGCCTCCGCCTACTCGCGCACGCTCGACTTCCCTGCCTTCGCCTCGATCGCGCACGAGGTGGACGCAGTGCTCCTCGTCGACATGGCGCACATCGCGGGCCTGGTGGCCGCGGGTGCGCACCCCTCGCCCATCCCCCACGCCGACGTCGTGACGCTCACTACGCACAAGACGCTGCGCGGCCCGCGCGGCGGCATGGTGCTCACGAACGACCTCGAGCACATCAAGGCGATCAACAGCGCGGTCTTCCCTGGTGGTCAGGGAGGGCCGCTGATGCACGTCATCGCGGCCAAGGCGATCGCGCTCCGGGAAGCATCCGCTTCGGATTTCGCGCGCTACGGGAAGCAGGTCGTCGAGAACGCCGGCGTGCTGGCCCGCACGCTCACCTCACAGGGCCTGCGCATCGTCTCGGGCGGGACCGACAACCACTTGATGCTCGTCGACGTCTCGAGCATCGGTCTCTCGGGCGCGCAAGCCGAGAAGCTGCTGCACGCCGTGGACCTGACGGCGAACAAGAACCTCATTCCCTACGACACCCGTCCGCCGATGGAGGCCTCGGGGATTCGCCTGGGCACCGCGGCCGTCACGACGCGCGGCCTGGGCACCGACGAGATGACCCGGCTGGGCGGCTGGATCGTGGAAGTGCTGGCCCATCCCGAGGACGAAGCACGCCATGCGCGCGTGCGGGGCGAGGTCGCCGAGGTCGCTCGGGCATTCCCGATCTATGCGTGAGCCGGCGCCGCGCGTCGCGGCAACGAGGGCGGAAACCTGCAAGAGCGAGCCATTCGACGAGCATCGGCAATCCTGTTCGACCTGGATGGCACGCTGATCGATTCGATCGAGCTGATCCGGCGCTCGTTCCGGCACATGCTCGACGCGCACGGCTTCGATGGGGGAGACGATTCGATCTGGCGGCGCGGCATCGGAAGACCGCTGGACGTGCAGCTTGCCGAGCTCGCGCGGCATCCAGACGACGTGGACGCGATGGTGGCGACGTACCGGGCCTACAACGCGGAGCACCACGACGAGCTCGTGAGCGCCTTCCCCGGCGTGCGCGATTCGCTCGAGGTGCTACGCCGGGCCGGCAGGAAACTGGGAGTGGTCACCAGCAAGACACGCGAGGGAGCCCTGCGTGGGCTCGAGCACAGCGGTCTCGGCAGCTTCTTCGATGTCGTCGTCGCGGCGAAGGACGCGCCCCGACCGAAGCCCGCGGCGGATCCGGTCCTCGCTGCCCTCGCGGTCCTCGGCGTCGCCCCGGATCGTGCGACGACCGTCGGAGATGCGCTGCCCGATCTTGCTGCCGGCCGCGCCGCAGGGACGCGTACGGTCGGAGTGCTCTGGGGGGCGTGCGATCGAGCAACGCTCGCGGCCGCGGCGCCGGACCTCCTGCTCGAGGATCCTCGCGAGCTGGCCGGGCTCTGAGCCCCGCTCGGAATCAGCCCGGACGCGGCCCGCCGCCGGCGCGACGTTCGTAGCCGAGCCCCTTCAGGACATCGAGTACTTCGCTCCAGGAAGGAAAGGCGCGACCGCGCTTGCGCTTGTACTCGTCGATCGCGGTGATGAACGCGAGGACCTCCTCGGACATCTCGTCGGGACGAACGGCTCCGGTGCTCTCGCCCTCCACGGCAGGCTTGACTGCGGTGCGTCGACGGGGAGAAGCGGGTTTGCGGCCTTTGGTGTTCATGGGGGGGGTGTCGTGATGGGGGGGGAAGGTCGCTCTGTTCCTCCGATCGACCATCCGCGGGCCCGATCTGAAACCCTCTGCCCCAGCCCTGGCCAGAGTCGCCGGAGCTCCCCTAGATACGAACTCCCCCGCGCGCCAGGGCTTCCTCGATCCTGGCGGTGGTCGGGTTTCGCAGGATGCCCACCTCGGTCACGATTGCCGTCACGAGCCGCGCTGGAGTCACGTCGAAAGCCGGGTTGTAGGTGTGGACGCCCAGGGGCGCCGTGCGGCGGCCGAAGCCCCCCGTGATCTCCTCGCCAGAGCGCTCCTCGATGGGAATCTTCGCGCCGCTCTCGAGGCTCGGATCGAAGGTCGAAAGCGGGGCGACCACGTAGAAGGGGATATTGTGCGCGGCCGCGGCGAGGGCCACTCCGTACGTCCCGATCTTGTTGCACACGTCGCCGTTCCGCGCGATGCGATCGGACCCGACGAAGACCGCGTCGATGCGACCTTCGAACATGACGCGAGCCGCCATCCCGTCCGTGATCAGCGTCACGTCGATGCCGGCCTGCACGAGCTCCCATGCGGTCAACCGCGCGCCCTGCAGGAGCGGCCGCGTCTCGTCGGCGTAGACCTTCACGCGCTTGCCTTGCTCGACCGCCCGATAGATGGGAGCGAGCGCCGTTCCCATGCCGGCCGTGGCGAGCGCGCCGGCGTTGCAGTGCGTGAGCACCGTCGCCCCATCGGCGATGAGCTCGGCGCCCAGATCGCCCATCCGTGCACAGGTCGCGCGATCCCCCTCGTAGATCTCGTGCGCCTCGGTCAGCAGGGCGCGCGCGAGCTGGGCACCGCCTGCTCCTGCTGCGTGAACCACGCGCGCCCTCTCGCGCATGCGCGAGAGGGCCCAGAACAGGTTCACCGCAGTGGGACGCGAGCGCGCGAGCTCGTCGGCGGCCTGCTCCGCCGCCGCGAGCACTTCCGCCGCCGGGCGCTCGAGGCAGGCCTGCACCCCGAGCACCACGCCGTAGGCCGCCGCGACCCCGATCGCCGGAGCTCCGCGCACCGCAAGGCGGCGGATCGCATCGACCATCTCTGCAACGGTGCGCACCTCGATGACCTTGTGCTCGAGCGGGAGCAGGGTCTGCTCGAGCAGGCGAACGGCCCCGGGTAAGTCGCCGGTCCAGCGCAGAGTCTCGACGTGCATGGGAGAAGCGTACCTTCTGGTTCGGAGTCCCGCCTTAGTTCGGAGTACCGCCTTCAGGCGGTCTGGTTTGTCGTCCCGCCTTCAGGCGGGACTGGCTCTGAAAGAGAAGACCGCCAGAAGGCGGAACTCCGAAGCGGAGGTCAGCCGCGTTTCTCGCGCAGGCGCTGGTCCTGGGCGAGCACGCGCTCGGTCTGTTCCGATCTGTGCGCTGCGAGCCGCGCGGCGAGGGCGGGGTCGGAGAGCGCGAGGATGCGGGCTGCGAGGAGTGCTGCGTTGGTCGGACCACCGCCGCCGACTCCGACGGTTGCGACGGGCACGCCGCCGGGCATCTGCGCAGTCGAGAGCAGGGCGTCGAGACCACCGAGCGGCGGGTTGTCCATCGGGATGCCGATCACGGGCCGCAGCGTGTGCGCGGCGACGACGCCGGCAAGGTGCGCTGCGCCGCCGGCTGCGCACAGGAAGACGCCAACGTCCTTTTCCGACTGCGTGATGAAGGCCGCGAGCTCTTTCGGGGTGCGGTGTGCCGAGAGCACGCGCACCTCGCAAGCGATCTCCAGGCGCTGCAGCAAGGTGATCGCCGGCTCCAGGCGCGGCAGATCGGAATCGGATCCCATCAAGAGCGCGACTCTCACACGCCCGCCCCTTCGGGGACCGTCCCCGTGATCTTCTCGCAGATCTCGAGATAGCGCTCGGAAACGCGCGCGAGGATCGCGGGATCCACGCGCGGGGGCGGATACTCCTTGTTCCAGTCGAGCGTCTCCAGCCAGTCGCGCAGGATCTGCTTGTCGTAGCTCGGCGGGCTCGCGCCCACTTGCCAGGTGTCGCGCACCCAGAAGCGCGAGCTGTCCGGAGTGAGGACCTCGTCGATCAGGATCGTGCGGCCATCCCGTACGCCGAACTCGAACTTTGTGTCGGCGAGCAGGATCCCGATGCGCTCGAGGAGCTGGCTGCCACGCTCGAAGAGCGCGAGGGAGACCTTCTCGCACTCGGCGAAGCGCCCGGGGCCGACGCGCGCTCGCGCTTCGTCGGCGGTGATCGGTCGATCGTGCTTCTCGTCCTTGGTCGTGGGAGTGAGGATGGGGTGCGGCAAGCGCGAAGCGAGCCCGAGCCCCTTCGGGAGCGTGATCCCGCAGATCGAGCCGCTCTTCTGGTAATCCTTCCAGCCCGAGCCGGCGATGTAGCCGCGCACGACCCACTCGACGGAGGTCGGATCGGCGCGGTGCACGAGCATGATGCGGCCGCGCAGGCGCCGCCGCCAGGTGGAGTCGAGGCCGGGCACGTCCTCGACGCGCGTGCTCACGAGATGGTTCTCGATCAGGTCCTTCGTCTGGGCGAACCAGTACGCGCTGATCGCCGTGAGGACGCGCCCTTTCTGCGGCACGCCCTCGCCCATCACCACGTCGAAGGCGGAGACCCGGTCGGTGGTGACGAAGAGCAGCCGTTCGGGATCCACGGCATAGATGTCGCGCACCTTGCCGGAAGTGAGGAGCCGCAAGCCGGGGGGGCCGTCGTCGCGGCCGAGATAGACCTCGTCGTGTCGCATGCGAGGAGGATACGCTACGGCCATGGCCGCAGGATCGGCTCCCGCGGAAGGAATCCGAGGCCTCGCGCACGGCCGGCCCATCGCGGGAGAAGCGCGGGTGCCGGGCTCGAAGTCGATCGCCCAGCGCGGACTGCTGTGTGCGGCCCTGGCGAGCGGGCGCACGCGGCTCGTGCGCGTACCGTCCGGCGCGGACGTCCGTGATCTCTGCGCGGCGCTCGAGCGAGCGGGCACGCTCCTCGACCGTCCGACTCCGGCCGCGGCACTGGTCCACGGCTCGCCACCCGGGCGTGCATCGGCATGGAGTCTCGGTGGAGAGGTGGACGCCGGGGAATCGGGAACGGGGGCGCGGCTCCTCGCTGCCGCGATCGGATTGTGCGCTCGCGCGGGAACACACTGGGAGCTCGGGGCGCGCGGAACGCTGCGCGGACGCTCGAGCGCCCCGCTCTTCGCGGCGCTCGAGCAGGCGGGGGTCGCGATTCAATGGCTGGGTCGACCGGGAGGCTGGCCGGTGCGGATCACGAGCATCGGGCCGCCATCCGACCTCTCCCTCGAGCGGCCTGTGTCGAGCCAGGAAGCGAGCGCGCTCGCGATCGCCGCCGCCGCATGGCCGGACGAGATCCGCATCTCGGTCAGCGGACCGATCCCCAGCCGGCCGTACTTCGACATGACTCTGGGAATCCTCTCCCGCTTCGGCGTTCGGATCGAGGAGCATCGGGAAGGCGAGGCAGGCACGCAGCTCGCGGTGCAAGGCCCGCTCGGCGCGCCCGAGGCGCCGCTCGAGATCGAGCCTGACGCTTCCGCCGCGGCGGTCGTACTCGCGGCGGGCTGCATCAGCGGAGGCGAGGTGAGCGTGAGTGGCTTCGGCGAGCCCTCGCTGCAAGGGGATGTCCGCATCGTCGAGCACCTGCGCACCTTCGGCGCCGAAGCGGGGCTCGAGGGCCGCACGATCTGGGCACGAGGCCGGCCGATTCGCGGCGCGCATCTGGACCTCTCGGGCGAGCCGGACCTCGCGCCGCCACTCGCCATCGTCGCCGCCGCGGCGGCGCTGGAGGGCCGGGAAACGAGCGTGCTCGCCGGCCTCGAGACCCTGCCGAAGAAGGAGAGCTCGCGCATCGCAGTCCTCGCCGAGGGCCTCGAGTCCGCCGGCTTCGTCGCGGAAGCGGGACCCGATCGGCTGACGATCGCGCCAGGAACGCGCCCCCCGGAGGGGATCCTCGTCCTCGATCCGCGTGGCGATCACCGCATGGCTTTCGCCTTCGCGCTGCTCGGCCTGGTGGTACCCGGTGTGCGCGTCCGCGATGCCGCCTGCGTCGCCAAGTCCTGGCCCGGCTTCTGGGAAGAGCTCGAGCGGCTGGGTGCGCGCGTCACCTAGCAGCCTGTGGCAAAACTCCCTACTGCGGCTTCGCCGGCTTCGATCCTGCTGCGTCGCGCTAGGAACGCCGTGCTCAGTGGCCAAAGAGGCCACCTCCGCCGTCGTTCCGTCGCGCTCCTTGCATGCTCGAAGCCGGCTGTGCCTCGCGACGGGAGTTTCACCACAGGCTGCTAGGATGAGCGCGATGGACCTGCACATCGAAGGACCGGTACTGGTGGCGGGCGGTGCCGGATACATCGGCAGCCACACCGTCCGCGCACTCGCCGAGCTCGGCGTGCGCACGGTCGTGCTCGACGACCTCTCGTCCGGCCATCGCGCCGCGGTGAGCGGAACGCTCGCGGTTGCTGATCTGGGCGATCGCCCCGCCCTCGAGCGCGTCTTCCGAGAGCACCGGCCGCGCTCGGTCGTGCACTTCGCCGCCAAGTGCTACGTCGGCGAATCGGTGCAGGACCCCGCCAAGTACTACCGCGAGAACGTGATCCACACCTGGAACCTACTCGAGGCGATGCGGACGGCCGGAGTGGGCGAGATCGTGTTCTCCTCGAGCTGCGCGACCTACGGCAACCCGATCGAGATGCCGATGACCGAGTCGCACCCGCAGCTCCCGATCTCCCCGTACGGCCGCACCAAGCTGCACATGGAGCACATGATGCAGGACTACGGGCGGGCATACGGCCTCGCGTGGGCCGCGCTGCGCTACTTCAACGCGGCCGGCGCCGCGCACGACGGCACGATCGGGGAATGCCATCAACCCGAGACTCATCTGATCCCCCTGGTGCTCGACGTCGCCCTCGGAAAGCGTCGCGAGATCCAGATCTTCGGTGACGACTACGACACGCCCGACGGCACGTGCATCCGCGACTACGTGCACGTCGAGGACCTCGCCGACGCGCACCTGCGCGCGCTCGCGAAGCTCCAGGCGGGCGAGCGCGCGCTCGCCTGCAATCTCGGTACCGGCCAGGGCTACTCGGTGCTCGAGGTGATCGAGTGCGCGCGGCGCATCACCGGCCGGCCGATCGCCGCGCACGTGGCTCCCCGTCGGGAAGGGGATCCGCCGCGCCTCGTCAGCGGCGGCAGCGCCGCCTTCGATCTCCTGGGCTGGCGCCCCGGGCGTGCGAGCCTCGAACGCATCGTCGAGGACGCCTGGCGCTTCCAGCGTGCCCATCTCAATGGATTCCCGGAGTCCCCGGCCTGAGCTCGGTGAGTCCGGCGACCTGGACGGTGATCGGTGCCGGCTCGATCCTGCCGCGCGTGGGCTACGGCTGCTCGGGCTACGCGCTCCGGACGGCGCCCGATGCGCCAGTGACGCTCTTCGACTGCGGCCCGGGGACGGTCCGTGCGCTCGCTGCTTGCGGCATCGCTCTCGCAGATGTGCGCCGCGTCGTCCTGAGCCACTTTCATCCCGATCATTGCCTGGATGCCTTCGCGCTCGCCTTCGCGCGGCGCAATCCTGCTTTCGTCGCCCCGCCCCTCGAGCTCATCGGTCCGCGCGGCCTCGGCGCCTGGCTCGACGCGGGAGCCGCAGCACTGGGCCACTGGGTGCGCTTCGAGGACACGCGCGTGCGCGAGGTCGAGGTCACAGAGGAGCCCGCGCGCCTCGAGCTCGACGATCTGGTCCTCTCGAGCGTTCACACGCGTCACCTCGACACGAGCCTCGCCTGGCGCGCCGACCTCGGCGCCGGCCGCTCGGTCACCTACAGCGGCGACAGCGGCGAGTGCGAAGCTCTCGCGCGCCTCGCCCATCGCACGACGCTCTTCGTCTGCGAGTGCTCCTTCCCCGAAGAGGAAGCCGTCCCCAATCACCTGACCCCGAGCGGCGCCGCAACCCTCGCCAAGGCCGCGGGTGTCGAGAAGCTGCTCCTGACGCACTTCTATCCCTCGATGGACCCGGAAGAGGCCCTGCGGTGCGCCGCCTTGGTGTTCGAAGGGCCGATCGAGTGCGCCCGCGACGGCAGTGTGCACGGGATCGATGCCTGAGCCCCGCATCTCCCCGAAAGCGGCTCCTGATCAGGAACTGCTCTCGACCTCGACCGGTAGCTCCAGTACGAAGATGCAACCCTTCTCGGGAAGGTTCTGGACGCGAATGGTTCCGCCGTGCGCATCGACAGCTTGCTTGGCGATGGCGAGGCCCAGCCCGAATCCGCTCTGCTTGCTGTCGAGACGCACGAAGGGCGCAAACACTTCTTCAACTTTCCCCGGTGGCAGGCCTCCACAACAGTCCTCGACTTCGAACACGGCGCGTCCGTTCGAGACTTGCGCACGCACTTCGACGAGGCCGCCCGGTGCAGTGTACTTGACCCCGTTGCACACCAGATTGCCGAGTGCGGACCGCATCAGGCGGTGGTCTATTCTTATTCTTTCATCCTTCTCGACGGTCAGCCGAAGCTCGACCCCTTTGGACTCGGCTTCGGCGATTGCTTTGACCTGAGCATCCTCGAGAAGAACCTTTATCGTCGTCCACTGTCGACGTAGCTCGATGCCGGAAGCAACCCGGGCGACCTGCAAGGTCTGATCGATGAGCTCACCTGTCTGTTGAAGACCGCGCTCGAGCGCAATGACCGTATGCCCTTCCGAAGGGATCTCTCCGCGCTTCTTGAGGAGCTGGAACGCCATTTTGGCGCTTGCTAGAGGATTGCGCAGCTCGTGGGCAATGAAAGCGAAATGCTCGTTGGCGTGCCGTAGCAGCTCCGCATCTCGCTGGTGGGTGTACTCGGAGACAGCATGCGCGATTCCGGTGATGATGGAGTCGAAAACGACCTGGAGCTCGCGGAGGGTGACCTGTGCACCGTCCTCTGTCGCTGTGTCGACTATGGCGGTGCGGAGGGCGCCGTATTCGCGTACTACCGAGTCGAGGCTGAAGCCGAGCCGAAGCCGTTGCTCGCCGTGCCCGGCTGCGGTCGTGCTCTCCTCGGGCGACGGTCCAACTGACGAGAGACCGGAGTCTGCTCGCAGAGCAGCCAGGATTTCCCCCACGAACTGTGGCAGGTGGTCGATGAGCTCGATCGAGGGCATCGCCTCGGGCGCGAGCGTTCCCTGCACTTGCGCCTTCCAGCGCTGCATGATGTCGTCCAGTCTCGCCGCAAGCACGTCGTGCAGAGCCATACTTTGGGTGAGTATGGCACGGAGGCCGGGGGCGCTGCCACGAGTGACGGGTCCCGGGAGGCAAGCGCGTCCCGAGGCATCGGAGGGAGTCTTGGGGCCGATCTTGCGGACGATCACCCCCACTCGGTAGGTGCGGCGGCGAGGGGTCCTTACGCACTTCTATCTCCACGGCGAGAAGGAGCCGGCGGATCGCATCGCGTCGGGCAGCGGCTCGAAGTAGGCTCATCCGAATGCTGCCCGCCCTCCTTCCGCTGCTTCTCGCCCCGTTCACGCTCCAGGACACGCATCCCTTCGGCGTCGAGGACATGCTCGCCATGGATCGGATCTCCGATCCGTGCGTGACGGCGGACGGGAAGCAAGTGCTGTTCAACGTGCGCGTGACGGACCTCGCTGCCAACAAGGGCAGGACGGACGTCTGGATCGCGAGCATGGACGAGAAGAAGAGCATTCGGCGATTGACCACGCACGATGCGAACGACTGGAACGCGCGCTGGCTCGGCAACGAGATCGTGTTCCTCTCGACTCGTAGTGGAAGTTCGCAGGTGTGGAAGCTGTCTCTCGAGGGCGGCGAACCCGAGCAGCTCACGAAGCTACCGCTCGACGTCGACAACCTGTTCGTCTTCCCGGATGGGAAGCGGATCGGCTTCACGCTCGAGGTCTACCCCGACGCGAAGACGCTCCAGGAAACCGTCGACCGCGACGCGGCACGCGAGAAAGATCCGGTGAAGGCGCGCGTGTACGAATCGCTGCTCTTCCGGCACTGGGACACGTGGGAGGACAAGAAGCGCAAGCACGTCTTCGTCTGGGCGATCGGCGGCGGCGAGCCCGTCGACCTGATGCGCGGCATGGACGCCGATTCGCCGACCAACCCCTTCGGCGGCGCGGAGGAAATCGCGGTCTCGCCGGACGGCGCAGAAGTAGTCTTCGCGGCCAAGGACGACGGTCTAGCGAATGCCTGGACCACCAACGTGGACCTCTGGAGCGTGCCGTCCGACGGATCTGCCGCGCCGCACCGCATCACGAGTGACAATCCTGCGCTGGACAGCCTTCCCGCGTTCTCCCCGGATGGGAAGTACCTGGCATGGGTGGCGATGGCGCGAGCTGGATACGAAGCCGATCAGTTACGAATCGTCGTGCTCGATCGGGCGACCGGCAAGCGCACCGTACCGACCGAGAAACCGAAATGGGACCGCTCGGTCGCGGAGTACTGCTGGAGTGGAGATGGAAAGAGCCTCTTTGCTACCGCGGACAATGTCGGCAACCACTCGATCTACCAGATCGACCTCATCGACCTCGAAACCGGCGTGGCGCATGTCTTGGTCGAGAAAGGCACCAACTCCAGTCCTCGCGCGAGTGCCGCTGGTCTGTACTACCTCCACGATTCGTTTGCGAGCCCAGCTGAGATCCGGATCAAGCCTGCCGTCGAATTCGGCGAAATGCGCATCGAGGACCGGGTGACCGACCTCAATGCCGAGAAGATCCGCGCCGCGCGCCTCGGCGAATACGAGCAGTTCTCCTTCCCCGGCGCGAAGGGCGAGACCGTGTACGGCTTTCTCGTGAAGCCCGTCGACTTCGATCCGGCGAAGAAGTACCCGCTCGCCTTCCTGATCCACGGCGGGCCGCAAGGATCCTTCGGCGATCACTTCCACTACCGCTGGAACGCGCAAGCCTACGCCGGCGCGGGCTACGCGGCGGTGATGATCGACTTCCACGGCTCGACGGGCTACGGGCAGGCCTTCTGCGACGCGATCCGCGGCGACTGGGGTGGGGCGCCCTACGAGGACCTGATGAAGGGGCTCGACTTCGTGCTCGGGAAGTACGCCTTCCTCGACGGAAAACGCGTCGGCGCGCTCGGCGCGAGCTACGGCGGGTACATGATCAACTGGATCGCGGGGCACACCGATCGCTTCCAGTGCCTCGTGAACCACGACGGCAACCTCGACGAGCGGATGGCGTACTTCGACACCGAGGAGCTGTGGTTCCCCGAGTGGGACCACGGCGGGTTACCTTGGGAGAAGCCGGAGAACTATGCCAGGCACAACCCGATCGACCACGTCGCGAACTGGAAGACGCCCATGCTCGTGATCCACGGCGGGCTGGACTACCGCGTGGTCGACACGCAAGGCATGTCGACCTTCACGGCATTGCAGCGCAAGGGCATCCCTTCGCGCTTCGTGCACTTCCCCGACGAGAACCACTGGGTCTTGAAGCCCATGAACAGCCGCTTCTGGCACGGCGAGGTGCTCGGCTGGCTCGACCGGTGGCTGAAGCCCGAGGCGGGCACGCGGTGATCGCTCTCGCGAGAGGCCCGCGCGGCACGATCTCGCTCCTCGTACTTGGGGCAGCGGCTGCGGCGGCCCCGGGCGACGGCGATGTCGACGTAGCCCCGGCGCTGGCGACGATTCGCGTGGAGGACGTGAAGGCGAGCGTGACCTACCTCGCGTCCCCCGAGCTCGAGGGTCGCGATTCGCCGAGCGTCGGCCTCGAGCTCGCCTCGCGTTACCTGTGCGAGCGCTTCACTGCGGCGGGTCTCCATCCGGCCCAGGATTCGCTCGAGACGTGGAAGCAAGTCGAATCCGCAACCGCGCCTCCCGAGTGGTCGAGACCGAGCGATGGCGAAGGCACCTTCCTGCGGCCGATCCACGTCCAGGAGGTCCAGACCGAGAAGCGGGCGTACCGCCGGCCAGTGGTCGAGGAGTGCACTCTCGACCTCGAGGTGGAAGGCCAGAGCGAGCATTTCGAGTACGGCCGCGACTTCGTCCCGGTGCTCGGAATGGAGGGCGACGTGCGCGGCGAGCTCGTCTTCGCCGGCTTCGGCATCGAGTACGAAGAGGAGCACTACGACGATCTCGGCGGTCTGCGCCTGAAAGGCAAGATCGCGTTGATCCTCGAAGGCGAGCCCCGCCACAGCAAGCGCTTCGAAGGAACGGATGCGACCGAGGCGGCCTCGCTGTGGCGGAAGGTGGCGCGGCTGGAAAAAGAGGGCGTCTCCGGTGTCGTCGTCGCGCGCCGGCCGCCCGCCGACGAGGAGAAGGAAAAGAAGAGCACCAAGGAGGCAACGACGCCGGAAGCCGAGCCTGCGCGGCTCTCCTTCCGCTACACCTGGGCCTTCTTCCAGGGCCAGCGGCCCGACCCGCCGGCGAGGGATGGGCTGCCCATGATCGAGGTGAGCCTCGCCTGCGCGACCAAGCTGCTCGGCGAGGACGTTGCGGCCCTGGGCGCCAAGATGGATCGCTCGGTCCGGCCGACGAAGGTCAAGCAGGAAGGGCGCAGCGTCTCCTTCCGCACGAAGCTGCAGGAGGGCGGCGTGCGCATGGACAACGTCGTCGCGATCGTTCCCGGCCATGATCCCGCGCGGGCGGCGGAATGGGTCATCGTCGGCGCACACTACGACCACATTGGCGTGAGTCCGCGCGGCCAGATCGGCATGGGTGCCGACGACAACGGCTCGGGGACGGCGGCCATGATCGAGATCGCCGAGGCGATGGCGGGGACCCAGCCCGCGCGCTCGGTGCTCTTCATCGCCTTCTCGGGCGAAGAGGACGGCCTGGTGGGGTCGGCGCGCTTTGCCGCCGAGATGCCCTTCGAGAAGCAAGCCGTCGTCGCCATGGTCAACCTCGACATGATCGGACGCGGGGAGCGCGACGTCGCCACCGTGCTCGGCATCCAGTACAACCCGGATCTCGAGCGCGTCCTGGACCGCGCCCGGCGCCTGGGGAAGACGGGCATCAAGAAGATCGATTCCACGGGCGACCAGGAGCTGTTCAAGCGCTCCGACCAGTACTCCTTCCACTTGATCGGGATCCCCACGGTGTTCTTCATGGAGGATCTGCCGCTCGCGACGAACACCGAGTACCACACCTGGAAGGACACGGTGGAGCTCCTGGATCTCGAGAAGATCGCGAACACGGCGAAGCTCGCATTCGATACCGCATGGCTGCTGGCGAACGACGAAGATCGACCTTCCGCGCCGCGCGATTGAGCCTGCTCCTGCTGGCCAATCTGGCGCTGGTCTTCGGCGTCGTGCGGGTCCTGACGGCGTCCGGGGAGCACGTCCGTGCCGAGGACCACGCGTCAGCGCGCGAAGACGAGTCCGGCCGACTCGCGATTCTCGGACCGGAAGCGCCAGCGCCCTCGGGCACGGAGCTGCGTTCGCTCGACACCCAAGCGCTCGATGCCGACCGGATCGGGCGCTTGCGCGCACGCGTGGAATCACTCGTCGCGAAGGCGGTCGAGGGAGCGAGTGCGCTGACGCAGGGCAGGGCGAGCGCGCGGAGCGTCGCCGTCGCCGTGCACGTCGCAGAGGTCGGCGGTGCGCCCGACCTGGTGGCGCGACTGGCGGATGAAGCCCTGCGGCCGGCCTCGAACTTGAAGCTCGTGACGGCTGCCGCGGCGCTCGTCCTCCTCGGTCCCGATTGGCGGTTCGAAACGCTCTTCGAGGCCCAGGGAGAGCTTGCCGAGGGCCTCTTGCAAGGGGATCTCGTCGCGCGCGCGGGCGCCGATCCATTGCTCGCCCCCGAGGATGGCTCTGCGGAGGACTGGCTCGATCGCCTGGCCGAGGCGCTCGAGCAGGGCGGCGTCCGGCGCGTGCGCGGCGCGCTCGTTCTCGACGAGGGTCCGTTCCTCGATCCGGGTGTCGGCCCGGCCTGGCCGTCGTCGGACCAGCACTGGGCGGAGTACTGCGCGTTGGCGGGAGGCTTCACGGTCGGGGGTGGCTGCCTGACGACGAGCGTGCGCCCGCTCGGCGGAGCGAGCGCACAGGTCCTCGTCGAGCCGCGCGATCACGGCCTCGAGGCGCATCTCGCGGTGCGCACGCTGGGGCGCAAGCAGCAGCTCTCGATCGCCGTCTACGCCGGCCGAGGGACGGTCAGCGTGCAAGGCACGATCCCCGCCGATGTTCCCGAGTGGCGCGCGCGCTTTGCGCATCCTGATCCGGTTGCGCTCTTCGGGGAGGTGGTCGTGCGTGGTCTCGCGCGGCGGGGGATCGTGATCGAGGCGGGCTGGCGCCGCGAACGCTCGGTCCAGGGAGGCCCGCTCGTCGCGCGCCTCGCATCGCCGCTCTCGGCAACGCTCGTCCCGATCTTGCGCGACTCCGACAACGGAATCGCGGACCAGGTCTTCTTCGCCACCGCCGTCGCGACCACGGGGGCCGGAACGCGCGAGGCCGGTCGCACGGCGACGGCGCAGGCCCTGCGCTCGCTCGGCGTCTCTCCCGATGGCCTCGTGCAAGTCGATGGCTCGGGGCTCTCGCGCGACGATCGCGTGTGCGCGCGCCAGCTCACGCGGCTGGTCGAGGCGGTGCTCGCGCGCGGCGGCGAGGGCGCGCGGCTGTATCGCGAGGCGCTTCCGGTGGCCGGCGAAACGGGCAGCCTCGAGGATCGCATGCGCGCTTCCCCGGCGCGCGGCAAGGTGCGCGCGAAGACCGGCTGGATCGGCGGAACGAGCGCGCTGTGTGGCTTGGCCGAGCCGGAGGGCGGGCGCGCGCTCGTCTTCTCGATCCTGGTGTCCTATCCGGACCTGCCCGGCTTGAACAGCGCGTGCTTCAAGCCGATGCAGGATGCGATCTGCGAGGCGCTGCTGGCCTTCGGCGAGGACGATGGCTGAGCTGTTCACACTGGCCGAGCGGCGCGCGATGCTCGCAACGGCGCTCGAGGCGTCGCGCGAGGCGGGCGCGCTCTTGCTCGAGCACTACGGGCACATCCGCATGGAAGACGTGCGCTCGAAGACCGCGGCACGCGATCTCGTGACCGCCGCCGACGTCGCTTCCGAGCGCTCCATCGTGACCCGCTTGCGACGCGCCTTCCCCGCGCACGCCATCGAAGCCGAGGAGGAGGTTCACGATCGTGCGGATCGAGATCGCCCGCGCTGGTTCCTCGATCCTCTCGACGGCACGGTGAACTTCGTGCATCGCCTGCCCTTCTTCGCGGTCTCGCTGGCGCTCTACTCCCCCGCGGGACCCGAGCTCGGGATCGTGCACGCCCCGCTACTCGGCGAAACCTTCACTGCCGTCCGCGGAGGCGGAGCCTTCCTCGGCGAGCGGAAGATGGTCGTGTCGCCCGCGGAGAACCTGGGCGAGGCCGTGCTCGCGACCGGCTTTCCCTACCGGCGCAACGAGGTGACACACTCCAACCTCGAGAACTTCGGCCGCTTCTTCTACGAGGTGCGCGGCGAGCGGCGCATGGGCTCCGCCGCGATCGACCTCGCCTACGTCGCCGACGGACGCCTCGATGGCTACTGGGAGCTGCACCTCTCGCCGCACGACATCGCCGCCGGCGCGCTCCTCGTGCGCGAAGCCGGTGGAATCGTGACCGACGCCGATGGAGGGGACGACTGGCTCAGGTCAGGCCACATCGTGGCGAGCGGACCGGGGATCCACGCGGCGATACGAGCGCGCGTCCAGCACTGAGCGGTTCCCTCTCGGTTCGAAGCACCTCTCGGTTCGGAGTACCGTCTAGAGAGAAATCACACATCCGCGAGCACGGAGTCCCTCCGAGTTCGGAGTACCGCCTTCAGGCGGTCTGGTTCGTCGTCCCGCCTTCAGGCGGGACTGGCTCCGCAAGAGAAGACCGCCTGAAGGCGGCACTCCGAACCAGAGGCGGCCTACGGGACGCCCGTGATCATCTCGCCAACATCGCCGACGGGCACCTCGATGGCGACTGGGAGCTGCATTTCTCGCCGCATGGCAGCACGTCCGACGCGCTCCTCGTGCGCGAGGCCGGTGGGATCGTGACCGACGCGGATGGAAGAGACGACTGGCTCAGGGCCGGCCACATCGTGGCGAGCGGGCCAGGGATCCACGCGGCGAAACGAGCGCGCGTTCAGCATGCAGCGGTTCCGCCTCTGGTTCGGAGTACCGCCTTCAGGCGGTCCAGTTCCTCGTCCCGCCTTCAGGCGGGACTGGCCCTGCCACATGAGACCGCCTGTAGGCGGTACTCCGAACCGGAGGCGCAGCTCGAAACGGGACTTGCCGGGGGCGGTTCAAAGAAACAACCAGGAGTTGCGAGCGCGCATCCCGTGACAGTTGCCGTGAACCTGCGGTCGGAACCTTCGTTGTAGGCGCACCCCGAGGATTCCATCCCCATACCCCCGGCCCCCGACGAGGGGGAAAGTGCACATGTCCCGAACGAATTTGAGAAAAAGGCTCTCCGCCGGCTTCACCCTGATCGAACTGATCGTGGTCATGGCCGTCCTGACCGTGCTGGCGGGCCTGCTGCTCCCCAAGCTCGATGTCTTCAAATTGAAAGCCAACAAGGCCTCCGCGGCCTCCAACATCCACGGCGTCGATCGTTTCGTGCAAAGCTACAAGGTCCAGAAGGACCTGTTCCCCGACATCCAGGACTCGCTGCTCGACGCGGCGGGCACTGCCTTGTTCAGTGAGCTCGACCCGCAGCTGAATGGCAGCACGCCGGGCTCGCCGACCAAGCTGACCACGACCACCATCGTGGACGCCAACGAGCTGCGTTCCTTGAACCGCGTGGGCATCACCTCGGTCCTCGACCACAACACGGGTGGGTTCCCCGGCGACAGCGCCGAGGTTCCGCGCCTGCTGGCCATCGGTGGCACCTATGCCACGATCAACAGCGCCGACTCGGACGGCCTGGCGATCATCGAGCACTTCTACCCGGGCAGCGGCGGCGTCGTGCCGGCGGGCAAGAAGATCTTCGTGGGGGGCCTCGGCCCCCGCAACCAGATGGTTGGTGACATCCTGCACACGGCGCCCTTCTACGCCAACACCGACCAGCTCTCCTACTACAACCGTTTCCTGGTCGCCTACGAGGTCGACGACGGTGGTAGTCGCGCCAGGCTGCTCGGCTCGCTCGGCGCCGACGGCGACACGATCTCCGAGGAGATCATCGACTTCTACGAGAACTAGCGGCCGGTGAGGATCGCGCCGAGAGTCGCGTGCCCGCTCCGCGGGCACCGCAGTCAAGAGGCCCGAGCCGCGAGCGCGCGGCTCGGGCTGACGCTGTTGGAACTGGTCGTCGTCATGGCGATCCTGGTCGTCCTGGCCGGGATCATGGTCGGGCGTGGCGATGTCGTGGCGTCGCAGGCCAAGGAGACGACCACGCGTGTCTCGCTCTCGACCCTCCGCGAAGCGATCTCCGACCAGGGCTACCAGCCCGACGTGGGACACCTGCCGCTCTACATGGCGGACCTCTTCGTGAAGCCAGCTGGGGATCCCCCCTTCGACCCGCTCACAGGGCGCGGCTGGAACGGACCCTACCTCGTGCGCTGGACGGGCAAGTATCAGGTCGATGGAGCGCGCCGCTTCACGCTCTTGTACGGCAACAACGGAGATCCGGCCGCCCTCGACGCATGGGGCAGACCGATCGTGCTCCAGATTCCAATCACAGCCGCCACGCCGGAGGAGCAAGCGGCCTTCACGCGCCTGGTCTCGGCCGGCTTGGACGGCATCCTCCAGACCAATCCGAACGATCTCGCGCCCGACATCCTGAACGAGGGCGCCGTCGGCGACGACCTCGTCCTCTACCTCTACCGTTCGAACGGGCCCTGAGGTCGACTTCCGATGCACGCGCACCCCCCCGCCCGACGCTCGGCCTTCACACTGGTCGAGCTATTGGTAGTGCTCGCCATTCTTGGCGCCCTGACCCTGGTCGCGGTGCGCTCGATCGCACCCGTGCAAGCGCGGCTGCGCTTCGAGACGACTCAGCGCGCCCTGGCGGAGACCGAGACGGCAATCCTCGGGGATCACGCCGCCCACGGCTCCGGCATGGGCGCGCTCTTCCCGGGCTTCCTGACCGACGTCGGGCGGCTGCCGAACACGCTCCCCGAGCTCTGGATCTTGCCGATCGGAATGGCGACGAGCCACGTTGCGACCGACCTCGTCGACGCCGAAGTCCAGCTCTCCGTTGGGTGGCGCGGTCCCTATCTGCGGCTTGCACCCGGTGCGACGAACTTGCTGGATGGCTGGGGCAATCCGCTCGCCATCGACACGAGCCAGGGCTGGAGGCTCGCCTCGCTCGGCCCCGATGGCTTGCCCGCAACCGGGGACGAGCTCCAGGTCGTCCTGGTCGATCCCATCCTTGGCATCCAGCGCACCGTCGCGGAGCTCTCCGGCGCGGTGCGCGTGCTCAGTGATCATGGACCGAATCTCGTCCTGAGCGTGTACGTCTATGGTCCCGATCCGCTCACCGGGCAGATCGCCGAAGTGCATGTGACGGTCGCGGTCGTCGACCCCGAGCACGTGCCCTTCGCCTTCCTCGTGGCCGCGGGCCACGGACTGACGCCAGGACCTCGCACGGTGCGCGCCTACCTGAACGACTCCGCGGCGCAGGATCGACCGGCAGCGCTGGCGAAGAGCACGCCGCAAGTCGTCGTCCTCCGGCCCGGCGCTCAGGTCGTGGAGCTCGAGATTCCCTGAGCATGCTCGCCCGCCGCGCCTCCCGCACCGTCGTTCTCCTCGCGCACGATCGCACGCTGCGCGCGGATGTGAGCGGCACACGCGCACCGCGGATCTCCTACTCGAGCAGCCGCTCTGCCAGCGAGCGCTCCCCCGAGGCGCGCCTGAGCGAGGTGCTGGACGGCACACGGCCCGCGCCACAGCTCCTGGTGCTGCTCGAGGCTGCCTGGACACAGACTCTCGACCTCGCTACCTCCGCGCTCGAAGGCCTCGCGCACAAGGAGGTCGAGCACCTGCTCGCCTACGAGCTCGAGCCGCTGACCGCGATTCCTCCGCAAGAGAGCGTGATCGCCTACCTCACGCTCTCCGAGAGCAGCGGCAGAACCCGCCTCTGGGTGACCGCGGTCGCACGCGCGACGCGCGAGAGCCTGGAAGCAGCGGCGCGCGCGGCCGGCACCAGGCTCGTCGGGCTCTCGCATCCGGCCGGGCTGGCACAGGTAGAGACCGACGAGGTCGCCGTGGAGGTATGGGAAGGCGCCACCTGGTGCTTCGCGCGAGAAGAGACGCTCGTCCTGGGCGCTCGCGCGGGACAGCGCTCGTGGGCCCAGGGCGTCGGCGCCTGGCTCGAGCGTGTACCGGACGATCGGACGCTGCGCTGGAGCGGGCGCGCGCGCCCGTCGCAATTGACTCTCGCGCTCCCGCCGCGCGAGCTGAGCGACGAGGGACCCGAGCCGGCCCTCGCGGCCGGACCCGAGCGGCTCCTCGCCGCCGCTCGCGCCGAGAGCGAGGAAGCGCGGCGCTTCCCGCTGATCGGTCCCACACCGCGGGCTCGCTTCGCGCCGCGCCCCATGCCCGTCTCGCTCTTCCTCATCTTGCTCGTCGTCGGGCTGGGAGCAGCAGATCTCACGCGCACGGTCGAAGCGGCCGAGCAACTCGAGCTCTCGGCTTCCGCGGCCGAGAAAGTGCGCGAGGCCTTCGAGCTCGAGAAGCAGCGCGAGAGCCGCTTGACGCTGCGCCGCGCGGAGCTGCGAACCCGCGAGGAGCAGGAGCTCGGCCGGCTCGCGCGGATCGAGGAGTGCTGGCGCACGCAGGCCGCACGTCTACCCGCGCTACTGGACGCGCTCGGTGCGGGACGTCCGGAGGGGCTGGTCGTGCTCGGAATCGACGAGCAAGGCGCCGGAGGCGTGGCGATCGCTGGCAAGGCATTGCAGACCTCGCCGGTGAACGCCTTCGTCGCCGACCTCGGGCGCCGCCTGACCGGTGCCGGCTGGGAGGTGCAACCGCCACGCACCATCGAGGCGCAGGCTCCCGGCGGTGCGACCTACCAGGACTTCGTGATCTCCGTGATCCCGTGCAGTGCGAGCTCCGCGCCCCGCGTCACGCCGAAGAGGTCGGGGCGTTGAAGCTGTCGACTCGCGAACGCTGGCTGCTCGCCCTGCTCTTCCCGGCGCTCAGCATGCTCGCCTGGCGCGAACTGGTCGGAGCGCGCACCCTCGAGCGCGTCGCGCGGGCCCGCGCGCGACTGGACACGGCCACATCGGCGAATGAGGACGTGCCGGGGAGGTTGCAGTCGAGCTGCGAGGTGCTCGAAAAGGAGATCGAAAGCCTGGAGGATCGGCTGGGACTCCTGGGCGAGCGCGTCGCTGCCCTCACTTCGCGCTGGTCGCGGACCTCGCAGCGCAGCGCGAGCCTGCGCAACTTCGTCGAGATCCTGCGCAAGCACGCCGTGCCTCTGGAGCGCTCCGAGCCGCTGGCCGATGACGACAGCTCGGGGCGCGTCACGCCCGAGCTGCGCGAGCTGGTCCACGAGATGGTGGCTTTGGGGGGCGAGGCGCCGCAGCTCTGGCGCCTGGAGCTGCGCGGGCCGTACGCGGGTGTCAGTGCCGCTCTCGCCGCCTGCAACGGCGGACCGAATTTCGTCATGCCTCTCTCGCTCACCGCGCGTGCCGCGGCGCGCGGTGCCTCGGATTCCCACGATGCGCTCGCCTTCGTCCTCTGGCTCTGGATCTGAGGCGCACATGCTGCACTCGGAATGGCTGAACCTCGACGGCGTGCGCATCGACAGTGCGCTCGCGCTGCGCGTACCGGAAGCGCTCGGTTTGCGCCGCCGTGTGCTCGTCTTCGGCGAGGACGAGCGCGGGGTGCACGCTGCCTGTGACGATCCCGAAGACTACGTTGCCCTTGAGGCCCTCGAGCGCGCCTTCGGGCGGCCGGTCCTGGCCGTGCGCGCGGAGCCGGAATCGCTGGGGCGCGCCCTTCAACGCGTCGCAGCCGGGCGTGGCGAAACCGGAGAGGACGGCCGCGAGGACGCGGTGTCCCTGGTCGACGATCTGCTGCGTTCGGCGGTCCTCGAGCAGGCCTCAGACATCCACCTCGAGCCAGATCCGCAAGGGATGCGTGTGCGTTTCCGCGTCGACGGGCAACTCGAGGAGCGCTCCCATCTCGCGAGCGGGCAACTGGTTGGCCTGATTAACCGCTTGAAGGTCCTGGCGGGCATGGACATCGCGGAACGTCGCCTGCCGCAGGACGGACGCTTCACGCATCTCTCGGGACGAGGGCGGGGAGCGCGGGCCATCGACGTGCGCGCCGCAGTGCTGCCGACCCGCCACGGCGAGCGCATGGCCTTGCGTCTCCTGGCGGTCCAAGCACGCCCCCCCAGCATCGACACGCTCGGCCTCGGGGCGAACGAGCGCGCGCACCTGGAAGGGGCCCTCGCCGCCCAGCACGGTCTCGTGCTCCTGACGGGCCCGACGGGGAGCGGCAAGACGACGACGCTCTACGCTGCCCTGCGCTCGCTCGACCTCCCGCGCCTGAACGTGCTCACCATCGAGGATCCGATCGAGTACGAGGTTCCCGGCGTCTCCCAGGTCGAGGTCGACTCGGGCGACCGCATCACCTTCGCCCGTGCCCTGCGCAGCGCACTGCGGCACGACCCGGATGTGCTGATGATCGGCGAGATCCGCGACCTCGAGACGGCCGAAGTGGCGGTGCGCGCGGCACTCACCGGACACCTGGTGCTCAGCACGCTGCACACGAACTCGGCGGTCGGAGCGATCACGCGGCTGCTCGACCTGGGGATTCCGCCGTACCTCGCCGCAGCCACGCTGCGCCTGGTGGTGGCTCAGCGTCTGGTGCGGCGGTTGTGCCCGCACTGCCGGCGCCCCCGTCCGCTTGGCGCGCTCGAGGCCCGGGCGCTGGGCTCGAGCGCGGAGGCGGGCTCCGTCGCGCACGTCGCCGTCGGTTGCGCGCGCTGCAAACGCACGGGATTCTCCGGGCGATCGGGACTCTTCGAGTGCTTCCACCTCGATGAAGCCGCGCGTCGCCTCGTGGCGCAGGGTACGGACGAGGACGTCCTGGCGGCGGCAGCACGCGAGCGCGGCCTGCACGAGTTGCGGGACGATGCGCGGGCCAAGGTCGCGGCGGGGGAGACGACGCCCGACGAGGCTCTGCGCGCAGTGGAGGCTGGCTGATGCCCACGTTTGCCGTCCGAGCTCGGGATCCGCAAGGGACGGCGTTCGACGCTGTGCTCGAGGCGAGCGACCGCTCGGCGCTGGCCGCCGAGCTGCGCCAGCGCGGGCTCTTGATCCTCGATCTGAGCCCGACGACCCGGGCCAAGACGAGCGCGGTGGGTGGCAGGATCAACAGCTGGTCGATCTCCTCGCTCGATCTCGAGACCGGCCTGCTCCAGCTCGCGCTGCTGCACAGGAGCGGAATGACGCTGGTCGCCGCGCTGGAGGCGGTGGCGGAGAACTCACGGCGCAGATCGACCGCTCGCCTGTGGGGCAACATCGCCGCGCGCATCCGCGCGGGCGACGATCTCACGACCGCCGTCGCCGGCTATCCTCGCCAGTTCCCCGTCCTCGTGCGCGAGCTGCTGCGCACCGGCGAGCACTCCGGGACCCTCGAGATCGCCTTGAACGGCTGCGCGGCCCATCTCGCGCGCCGTCGCGCGAGCCGCGCCACGCTCCTGCGCATGCTTTTCTACCCCGCCCTCGTGCTGCTGCTCACGGCGGCCGTGAGCTCCTACATGGTGCTGAAGGTGGTGCCCATCCTCGAGGGCTTCCTGCGCGGCTTCAACCGCGAGCTGCCGGCGATGACGCGCGCCCTGCTCACCACCTCGGCCTTCCTGCGCGGGAACCTGCCGCTCGTGGGCATCGGGCTCGCTGCCGCTCTCGCGGCACTGCTGGCCCTCGACGCCTGGCCGCCTTCGCGTGCCGTGCTCGACCGCGGCATGCGCGCCATCCCCGGGTTGGGCGGGCTGCTGGAGATCTCGGGAACGGCGCTCTTCGCGCGCACCCTGGCGACGCTTTTGTCGAGCGGCATCGGCATCGTGAAGGCGCTCCAGCTCGCAGCCGGGGTCCTGCCGCGGCCGGTCACGCGCACGTGCATCGAGGGCGCGCGCAGCGCGGTCCTGGCGGGCAGCTCGCTCGCCGACGGCCTCGCTGTGCGGCCCGCCTTCCGACCGATCCTCACGCGCATGGTCGCCATCGGCGAGAAGAGCGGTGATCTCGATCGCGTGCTCAATGACGCCGCTGGCTTCCACGAGGCCGAGCTGGAGACCTGGATCCGCCGCGTCGCCGCGTGGATCGAGCCCATCTTGACGATCGCGGTGGGCTCGGTCGTCGGCTTCGTCTACATCGCCTTTTTCCTCGGCATGTTCGCCGTCACTGGCTCCTCATGAACACACCCCTGCTCTCCCTCACGGCGCTCGCTTTTCTCTTCTCACCCATACCCCAGGATTCCGGCCCGCCGACGCCCGCTACGCAAGAGCCTGCGGCACAGCAGGAGGGCGAGACGAGCCCCTTCGTCCCGGACGAAAACCTGCGTGCTTTGCTGGAGAATCAGAATCCCGACGCGCCCCCCGAATTCGAGGTGCTCCAGGAGCGCCCGCCTCTGCCGGCCATGCGCCTGCGCGGCATGTTGCGCATGAAGGGCGCGACAGGCTACGCGGCCCTGATCGAGCTCGACGGCATCGGCAGCTTCACCCGACACGAGGGCGAGCGACTCTCCTTCACCCTGCGTGGCGCGCGAGTCCTGACCGTGCCGCCGAGCGCCCCATCGGCCTCGAGCGCGCCGGCCACTGGTAGTGCGACTGCGCCCCGTGCCGTGATCATGGACCAGCCGATCGTCTTGCGCATCGTGCGCATCGACACCGACGGCGTGCTGGCCGAGGTCGGCTCTCTCGGTCAATTCCTGGTCATCCGATGAGCCGGCTCGCCCTGCTGCTCTCGATCCTGCTCCAGGACCCCAGCCCGCCGCCGGCGGAGCGGACAGGCTCGCTGGCGGACCTCGACGCCGTGATCGAGCTCCTGGATCTGCGCGAGGCACCCCTCGAGGATGCCTTGCGCATGCTGTCCGAAGAATCGGGTGTCAACCTGATCGCTTCCGAGAGCGCGAGCAAGAAGCCCGTGTCGGCCTTCTTGCAAGGCATGAGCATCCGGGACGCGATCGAGGCCATCGCCCTGTCCAACGGTCTGTGGTACCGCATCGACGAGGAATCGCGCCTCGTGCGCATCATGAGCAACGAGGAGTTCCAGCGCGACCTGAAGGAGTTCCGCGACCAGCGCACCACCGTCTTCACGCTGCTCTTCCCGAACGCTTTCGACATCGCCGCGGCCCTGCGCAACCTGTACGGAGACCGCGTGCGGATGTCGCTCGACCGCGATCTGCTCTACGATCAATACGAGGAGCTCAGCCAGCGCCTGCGACGCTTCGACCTCTTCGACGAGCGTACCCAGGGCCAGGGAGTCTTCGGGAACCAGAGCACGATCCTGAGCGGGCAGAGTTTCCAGAACGGGCAGCAGAACTTCGGCCTCCTCTCGAGCCTGTCTCCCGACTCGGGATGGGACCGTGGACGGCCCGAACGCGCGAGCGATGCTCCGCTCGAGGACCTGGGTGCGGCGCAGATCCGGGCTCTCGATGAGCTCGCGCGCAGCGGCGAGGACCCTGGAGCGCTGGACCAGATGGAGGGTGAAGAGCCGACGATCTTCGTGACCGTGATGCGCCGCACCAACACCCTGGTCGTGCGCTCGGCCGATAGCGCGGCCATGGACGACATCGAGCGCCTCGTCAAGACGCTCGACGTCCCCACGCCCCAGGTCCTGCTGGAAGTCAAGATCCTCAATCTGGACCTGGGCGACGACTTCAGCTCCGCCTTCAACTTCCTGTTCAGCGACGGCAAATCGGCGGCCTCCTTCACCCAGGGACTGATCGACACGGACGCCGATGCGGAGGATCCCAATGCCTTCCTCTTCCGCTTCGTCGACGAGCACTTCCGGGCGCGCATCGAGCTCCTGGAGCAAGACAACCGCGTGACGACCCTCGCCACGCCGCTGTTGCTGGTCGCCAACAACGAGGTCGCGCGCCTGTTCGTCGGCGAAGAGCGTCCGCTGGTGCGAGCAGTCTCGAGCCAGACCATCGTCACCGAGAGCAGCACCACCACGGCGCCCACGAACACGATCGAGATCCGGCCCGTGGGGACCACCCTGCTCCTCACTCCCAACGTCAACGCCGACCGCACGGTGACCCTGCGCGTGCTGCAGGAGACTTCGCAGGTGCGCGAAGGGGCCGCCACGATCCCGGTCATACTCTCGAATGGCACCGTGGAGCAGCAACCCATCGACGTCGTCGCCACGCGCAACTTGACCGGGACCGTCGTGGCCAAGGACGGACTGACCCTGGCGATTGGCGGATTGATCGAGGAGGACGTGGGCTCCCTGCGATCGGGGGTGCCGCTGCTCATGGACCTACCGATCCTCGGGGCGCTCTTCCGGCGCGAGACGAAGACGCGCTCGCACCGGGAGCTCTTGCTGCTCATCCGTCCCTACGTGCTGTTCACCAGCGCCGAGGGCACTGCGATCAGCCGCCAGCTCACCGAAGAGCTCTCGAGGCATCCCGTCGGCTTCGATGGTCGCACGCTCGGCACCTACGGGAAGGACGAGGTGCCGCGTCCGCCGCTCGGCAAGAATCCGCTTCGCGATGCACTGCGTTTCCAGAGCGGGCTACCCGATGGCCAGTGAGACTGCATGCACGGTGGGTGCGCTGGCGCTCCTTTTTCTCGCGGCATGCGTGGCAGTCCCCGAGCCGCCCTCCGAGCGCGCCGGGCCGAGCGCAAAGGTGGAAGGCCGCGAGCTCGACCTCTCCGAGAGCGAGAGCTTCGAGGCGCGCCTGGCTCGCACGCCCGACGCGGAGCGCGCGGAGCTCGTGCGCCGCTTCCCCGAGGGTGCCCTGCGACTCGTGCGCGCGGAAGCAGGGTCTCCGCGTGCGGAAGAGATCACTCTCCTTCACGCCGCGCTCTTCGGTGGGGATCCGACCTGGTGCGCCGCCTACGAGACGGCGCGCGCCGCCGTGCTCGAGGCCGCCTCCCCGGCGGGAGGCAGGCAAGCCCTGGCGGAGGTCCTCGAGAGAACGGACGGGCTCGATTCCCACCGCGCCTTCGAGGGCGGACTGTTGCTCGCCCGCGTGTGTGCGCGCGCAGAAGATGCTCCGGGCGCGGCCGCAGCATGGCGCGGTGCACTCGTGCACGGCGCGAGCGTCGCCGATCCGCAGCTCTGGCAAGAAGCGATCGACGCGCGTCCCGCCGGCGCGAGCTGGCCGGGCGCACCAGCTCCGGCCAGCGAGTGCGCGGCCCTCAGCGCGCTTGCGCGCATGCACCTCGCGCGCGGCGAGGCGGAGAGCGCACTCCTGGCCGCGGTGCGGGCACGCTCCTCCGCCGTCGATCCCACCGAACGCGCAGAAGGCTCGCTCCAGGTCGCGCGGGCCGACCACGCCCTCGGGCGCAGCGGCGAGGCGCTCGTCGCCCTGGAAGGCGCCCTTCCGTCGGAGGTGCCTTCCATCCGCGGTCCGGCCTGGGCCCTGAGCGGCGTCCTCGCCGTCGAGCGCGAGGACATGGAGAGCGCGCGCTACTGCTTCGAAATAGCGGTGGAGCAGGCGGATTGGTCCGGCCGCGGCCGTGCTGCCTCCGATCTTGGATCGGTCCTCGCGCTCCTCGGAGATTCGCAAGCCGCCCTGGCGATGCTCGAGCGCGCAGCCGTGCTCTGCCGAGCGGAGAGCGATCCAGTTGGACTCGCGCGCGTGTGCGAGAACCAGGCCGCAATCCAGCGCCTCGCCGCGGATCCCCTCGCCCAGCCACGGTAGAGCAGCGAACTCGAGCGCGCGAAAGCGGCCGCCGCTGGTTCGGAGTACCGCCTTCAGGCGGGCTTCTCTTGGCAGGGCCAGTCCCGCCTGAAGGCGGGACGACGAACCGGACCGCCTGAAGGCGGTACTCCGAACCAGAGCGCTTGTCCGGGGCCAGGGGATTCCCTATACAGTTCGGCCCGATTTCGAGCCGGAGGCCGTCCGCGGCGGCGACCCTCCGGGTCTGATCCCCACGGCGTCGTTCCAGAGAAGGATCCCCACCATGTCCGTCCTCGTCGGCAAGGCAGCACCCACGTTCAAGTCCCAGGCAGTGATGCCCGACGGCAGCTTCAAGGAGCTCGACCTGGCGTCCTTCCAGGGCAAGTACGTCGTGCTGTTCTTCTATCCGCTCGACTTCACGTTCGTCTGCCCCTCCGAGATCATCTCCTTCGACAATCACCTGAGCGAGTTCAAGGAACGCGGGTGTGAAGTGATCGGCGTCTCGGTCGACTCGCACTTCACGCACCTCGCCTGGCGCAACACGCCGGTGGACAAGGGGGGCATCGGCCCGATCAACTACCCGCTGGTGTCGGATCTCACCAAGAGCATCGCGCGCGATTACGACGTGCTCACAGCGAACGGCGCAGTCGCTTTCCGCGGCCTGTTCCTGATCGACAAGAAGGGCGTCGTGCGTCACGAGATCGTCAACGACCTCCCGCTCGGTCGTAACGTGACCGAGGCGCTGCGCATGGTGGACGCGCTGGCGTTCAACGAGACCAACGGCGAGGTCTGCCCGGCCGGCTGGACCAAGGGCAAGCAGGGGATGAAGGCGACGGCCGAGGGAGTGGCTTCCTACCTGGCCGCAAATTCCAAGAAGCTCTGAGCCTCGCTCACCGGATCTCGTTCAGGGCCCGGGTCCGCGCTGTGCGCGTGGGCCCGGGCCCGCTTCTTCACCGCATGCGGCGACGCTCGCAAGCGTGGCCGGGCCGCCTTCCGCGCCCGGCCGATCGGCGGTATCCTCTCTAGCTTGGGAAATCCTGCCTGCATCATCCGGAGGGCCGGGGTAGCCCTGGCGGAACACGACCCTCGAGAGCCTCGTCCACGCATGGCGGCATGAAGGGGGGCACCATCCGCATCCGCGGCGCCCGGCAGAACAATCTCGCCGGTGTCGACGTCGACCTGCCCCAGGGAGCACTGGTCGCGATCACGGGGGTGTCGGGATCGGGCAAGTCCTCGCTCGCCTTCGACACGCTCTTCCGGGAGGGCCAGCGGCGCTTCCTGGAGACCCTGTCGTCCTATGCGCGCCAGTTCCTCGGAGGGCTCTCGAAGCCCGACGTCGAGAGCATCGAGGGCCTCTCCCCGGCCATCGCGGTCGACCAGAAGACGGTGGCTCGCGGCAGCCGCTCGACGGTGGGGACGGTCACCGAGATCGTCGATCACCTGCGCGTGCTCTTCGCGCGGGCAGGCGAGGCGCACTGCCCCGCCTGCGACCTGCCGATCCGCTCGCGCACACCCGAGGCGGTGGTCCAGGAGATCCTGCGCGACCTCGAGGGCGAGCGCGTGCAGCTCCTCGCTCCCCTGGTGCGCGACCGCAAGGGCCACCATCGGCCGCTGTTCGAGGACCTGCGCAAGAAGGGCTTCGTGCGCGTGCGTGTCGACGGCGTCGTGTCGAGGCTGGAGGAGGTCGTCGAGCTCGAGCGCTACAAGCGTCACACGATCGAAGTCATCATCGATCGCCTGAAGCCCACTGTCGCCGAGCCTGCGCGCCTGCGCGAGGCGATCGAGCAGGCCCTCGACCTCGGGAAGGGCGACGTGATCGTGCTTGCCGAGGACGGTGAGCGCGCGTTCTCGATCGCACGGACGTGTCCGGGTTGCGGTGCCGACACACCCCCGCTCGAGCCGCGGCTGTTCTCGTTCAACTCGCCGCACGGCGCGTGCAAGAGCTGCCAGGGTCTGGGCGAGCTGCGCGCGCCGAGCGAGGCCTCGCTCGTGCGAGATCCAAGGCTCTCGATTCGCGGCGGTGCGCTCGGAGTGACGCGCGCGGATGGAAAAGGCATCTCCTTCCCGCGCGTCGAGTTCGCCTACCTCGAGAAGGTCGGAGCCTCGGCGGGCTTCGATCTCGATACGCCCTGGAAGGCGCTCTCAGCCAAGGCGCGGCGCGCAGTGCTGCACGGAACGGGCGAGGAGCGCTTTGAGGATCACTCGACCTGGAGCGGCAAGCGCTTTCAGGGCGAGGTCAACTGGATGCGCCGCTACAAGGGCGTCGTACCGGCACTCGCAGCGGCCAAGGGAATCCAGAAGCGTCAGGCCGATCGATTCCTGGTCACCACGGTCTGTCCCGATTGCGAGGGCTCGCGACTGGGACCCCCGGCGCGCGCCGTGCGGCTGGGAAGCTTGCACTTCCCCGAGCTCACGCGGCTCCCCGTCGGCGAGCTCGGCGCCGTGCTCGGCGGCATCGATCTCACGCCGCGGCAAGCCCGCATCGCGCACGACCTGCTGAACGAGATCGCGAGACGCGTGGAGTTCCTCGAGCAGGTCGGCCTCGCCTACCTGACCCTCGATCGCGGGGCCGATTCGCTCTCGGGCGGCGAGTCGCAGCGCATTCGCCTCGCGGCGCAGCTCGGCGCAGGTCTGCAGGGTGTGCTCTACGTGCTCGACGAGCCCTCGATCGGCCTGCACGCGCGCGACCACGGGCGCCTGCTCGAAGCCCTCGGGAAGCTGCGCGACATGGGCAACAGCGTGATCGTGGTCGAGCACGACGAGGCGACCCTGCGCGCAGCCGACTGGCTGATCGACGTGGGTCCCGGCGCCGGCCGGCACGGCGGCCGCATCGTCGCTTCGGGACCGCCGGCAGAGGTCGCCCGCGCGGACACGCCCACGGGCCGCCTGCTGCGCGGTGAGATCCTCCTTCCCGCGCCGAGCGAGCGCCGCAAAGGCCGGGCGGAGAGCCTGCTGGTCCGAGGCGCGCGCGCCTTCAACCTGAAGGACATCGACGTCGCGTTCCCGCTCGGCACGCTCACGGTGGTGACCGGCGTGAGCGGCTCGGGGAAATCGACCCTGATCGACCGCACCTTGCGCCGCGCCGTGCTGCGCCATCTCGATCGCGAGTGCGACGCTCCGGGAGAGCACGACACGATCGAGGGCCTGGAGCACGTCGACGATCTGGTCGCGATCGATGCCGATCCGATCGGCCGCACGCCGCGCTCCAATCCCGCGACCTACACGAAGGTCTTCGAGCCGATCCGCGATCTGTTCGCGCTGCTGCCCGAGGCGCGCGCGCGCGGCTACACGAAGTCGCGCTTCTCGTTCAACGTCGCCGGCGGGCGCTGCGAGTCCTGCCAGGGCGCCGGCGCGCGCTACGTCGAGCTCCAGTTCCTCGCCCCGGTCACCGTCCCGTGCGAGGAGTGCGGCGGACACCGCTTCCAGGTGGAGACGCTCGACGTGCGCTACCAGGGGCACTCGATCGCCGACGTGCTGGCCCTGGAAGCCGAGGCCGCGCTCGAGCTCTTCCGCGACCATCCGCGCATCCAGAAGCCGCTCGCTCTGATGGTGGAGATCGGCCTGGGCTACCTGACGCTCGGGCAGCCCTCGACGACGCTCTCGGGCGGGGAAGCGCAGCGCTTGAAGCTCGTGACGCATCTCGCCAAGAACGCGCGCGGGCACGTGCTCTATCTCCTGGACGAGCCCACCACGGGCTTGCACCTCGAGGACGTCGGAAGGCTCCTCGGCGCGCTGCAGCGGCTCGTCGACTACGGCCACACGGTGCTCGTCGTCGAGCACAACCTCGAGCTCGTGCGCGCGGCCGATCACGTCATCGACCTCGGGCCGGATGCGGGCCACGACGGCGGACGCGTCGTCGCGGCGGGAACTCCCGAAGAGATCGCCGCCCACCGCACGTCCTATACAGGCAAGGCGCTGCGCGACCTCGAGGCGGCGCGCGGGGCAGACGCCCAGGAGACTCGCATTGCGCGCACCAGCGAGCCGCCGCGCGAGCTGCGCGTCTTCGGGGCACGCACCCACAACCTGAAGGGCGTCGACGTCGTGATCCCGCGCGGATCGCTGACGGTCGTCACCGGCCCTTCGGGCTCGGGAAAGAGCTCGCTCGCCCTCGACACCATCCACACCGAAGGCCGGCGGCGCTTCGTCGAATCGCTGTCCACGTATGCGCGCCAGTTCCTCGGCACGCGCGAGCGGCCGCCATTCGAGCGCATGGAGGGGCTGGGGCCCTCGATCGCGGTCGAAGCGCGCACGAGCGGATCGCATCCGCGCTCGACGATCGCCACGACCACCGAGATCCACGATCACGTGCGCGTGCTCTGGGCGCGTGCCGGCATCCCGCATTGCCCCGAGCACGGCATCCGCCTGGAGAAGCACGATCCTGCCGGCGTTTCGCGGCGAATCGTGAAGGCGCTCGAGGGTCAGCGCGGCTGGATCGTGGCACCCATCGTCGGCCATGGTCGCGGTCGCGAGCAGGCGAGCGCGCGCAGTCTCGCCGCCCTCGTCCAGGCCTGGAAGAGCGCGGGCTACCTGCGCTTGCTCGTCGATGGAGCCGAGGTCCGGATCGACGCCGAGCTCCCCGACCTCGCCGCAGCGACCAGCCTCGACGTCGTCATCGATCGCCTCGCCTTCGACGCTGCGAGCCGGGCGCGCATTGCCGAGGCCGTCGAGAGCGCCGCAGCCCTCGCGCACGGGCGGGCCAGCGCGATCGTGAAAGCAGCGGGTGGCCGGTCCGGCGAGCGACTCGAGTTCAGCACGCTCGGGGCCTGCACCCAGTGCGGTTTCCAGCTCGAGAGCGAGCTCGAGCCGCGGCATTTCTCCTTCAACACGCACGTCGGCGCGTGTCCGACCTGCGAGGGGCTGGGGAACCTGGTGCGCTGCGTACCCGAGCTCCTGGTCACCGACCCCGGCCTATCGCTCGTCGAGGGCGCGATCGGCGGGAAGCTCGGGCGTTACCTCACCAAGGGTAAAGGCTACTACGAGATGCTCCTGCGTACCGTCGCGAAGGAGCACGGTGCCGACATCGACCGGCCGTTCCGGGACCTCTCGCGAAGCCACAAGGAACTCCTGCTCACGGGCAAGGGCGCACGCGAGAGCTACGCGGTCGAGATGGACCGAGCGACGCGCAATGCCGAGGTCCACGAGCGCTTCACCTCGTCCTGGACGGGCCTGTGCGGCCACGTCAACGCCTGGCACGAGAAGACCGACGACGCGGGCTGGGCGGCGATCCTCGAGGCGGTGATGCGCCGGCAGACCTGTCCGGACTGCGCGGGTGAGCGGCTCGCGAAGGCGTATCGCTTCGTCACGGTGGGGGCGCTGCGGCCGGCGCAGTTCCTGGCTCAGAGCGTGGTGGATGCGCTGGTGTGGATGGAAAAGCTCGAGCTCTCCGCACGCTCGAACGAGGCGGTCGGACCGGTGCTGGAAGAGATCCGCTCACGTCTGGCGCTCCTCGAGCGCGTGGGCCTCGGCTATCTGACGCTCGATCGCGGCGACGGCCACGCTCTCCGGCGGCGAGGCTCGCCGCGTGCCGCTTGTCGGCGAGCCTGGGCTCGCATCTCACGGGCGTGTGCTACGTCCTCGATGAGCCCACCGTCGGCCTGCATCCGCGCGACGTCGAGCGTCTGGCGCTCGCGCTGCGTGAATTGTGCGAGCGCGGCAACACCGTGATCGTGGTCGAGCACGACGAGGCCATGGTGCGCCGCGCCGACTGGATCGTCGACATGGGGCCGGGAGCCGGCAGCGAAGGTGGACGCCTGGTCACGAGCGGTCCGCTCGAACGCGTCATGGAGCACCCCGAGTCGAAGACCGCCGCCTGGCTGCGCGGCGAGCTCGCGCTCGAGACGCTGCTCGGCGCGGAGCGTGCCGCGGCTGCGCCCGTGAATCTGCCCGCAGCGATCGTGCTGCGGGGCGCGACGGGTCACAACCTGCGCGGCGTCGATCTCGAGGTGCGTTTCGGCGAGCTCCTCGGGCTGTGCGGTCCCTCCGGATCCGGCAAGTCCACGCTGGTCCTCGACACGCTCGTGCCTGCCTTGCGGCAAGAAGCAAGCGCCGGGCGCTGGAAGCGACCTCAGCGCGCCGCTCGGTGGCGCCTTGCGCGTCGTGGTCGTCGACGCGAGTCCGATCGGCCGCACGTCCGCACAGCGTTCCCGCGACGTACACCGGCGTCATGGAGCCTCTGCGCGAGCTGTTCGCGCGCACCCCCGAGGCGCGCGTGCGCGGCTTCGATGCTTCGCGCTTCTCCTTCAACAGCACGGTGGGCCGCTGTCCGGCCTGCGAAGGCCGGGGCGCCACGCTCGTCGAGATGCAGTTCCTCGCCGACCTGTGGCTGACCTGCGAGGAATGCGACGGTCGGCGCTTCCTTCCCGAGGTACTGGAGGTGCGCTTGCGCGGGCGTTCGATCGCGGATGTCCTCGAGATGACGGTCGACGAAGCGCGTGCATTCCTCGAGCACCAGCCCGAGATCATGAGAGTGCTCGATTCGCTCGCTGCGGTGGGCCTGGGCTACCTGCGGCTGGGACAGAGCTCGACGACTCTCTCCGGGGGCGAAGCCCAGCGCGTGAAGCTCGCGGGAGAGCTCGTCGGCGCCGAGGAGACCACGCGCGCCGTCCTGGTGCTCGACGAGCCGAGTACGGGCTTGTCCGCGAGCGACACGGTGCACCTCGCTCGCGTGCTGCTGCGGCTCGCGCGACGCGGGAACGCGGTCGTCCTGATCGAGCACCACACCGAGCTCCTTGGCCTTTGCGATCGACTGGTCGAGCTCGGCCCCGAAGGCGGCGAGGGCGGCGGACGCGTCATCGCGGAGGGGACGCCGGCCGAGCTCGCAGCCACTCCCCATTCGGTGACCGGCCCCTGGCTCCTCGGGGGCAAGGGCCGCGCGGCCACGGCCGCCGACGCGAAGGGCCGTTCGCGGCGCAAGGCGCGGCAGGGAGTGAACTGATGTTCCCGCGCGCGGACAATCCGCTCATCGTGCAGAGCGACCGCTCGCTCATGCTGCACACCGTGCGGACGGTGGTCGACGAGCGCGGCTGGCCGCTCAAGGACGAGCGCGGCAATCCACGCACCGAGGAGCACCCGCGCTTCGCGGCGGCACGCGACGCGCTCTCCTCCTTCGCCGAGCTCGAGAAGAGTCCCGACTACCTGCACACCTATCGCCTGACGGCGGTTTCCGTGTGGAACGCGGCCGCGCTCGGCGTGCGCGCGGACGAGATCGAGCGCGTGCTCCAGGAGTTCGCCTGCGTCCCCGTTCCGCAAAGCGTGATCGCCCAGATCCGCGGCTGGATCGAGCGCTACGGCCTGCTGCGGATCGAGCGCGAGAAGGGCGACGGCGCCGAACGCTTCGAGCTGGTCTCCGCCGACCGCGAGGCGCTGCGCGACGTCCTGGGCCACGATTCGATCCGGCGCCTGGTCGAGATGGACGCCGACGGACGCGTGTGGCTCTCGGGCTTGACGCGCGGGTCGCTCAAGCAAGCCTTGATCCGGATCGGTTTTCCGGTCGAGGACCGCGGCGGCTTCATCGACGGAGATCCGCTGGACGTGCGCCTGCGCGAGTGCACCGTGGGAGGGCGGGCGTTCGCGCTGCGCGCCTATCAGGAGCTGGCCGCGCGCGCGTTCTACGCGGGCGGCACCGTCGACGGCGGCAGCGGCGTGGTGGTGCTGCCCTGCGGCGCAGGCAAGACCGTCGTCGGAATGGCGGTCATGTCGCTCGTCGGGACCAAGACGCTGATCTTGACCACGAACACAGTCGCCGTGCGCCAGTGGCGCGAGGAGCTCCTGGACAAGACGCACCTCTCGCCCGATCAGGTGGGCGAGTACACCGGCGATCAGAAGAACGTCTCGCCGGTCACGGTCACGACCTACCAGATGCTCACCTGGCGGCGCAGCCGCACGGACGACTTCGAGCACTTCAGCTTGTTCTCGCGCGAGAACTGGGGCCTCGTGATCTACGACGAGGTGCACCTCCTGCCCGCGCCGATCTTCCGGGTCACGGCGGACCTGCAGGCTCGCCGCCGGCTCGGCCTGACCGCGACGCTCGTGCGCGAGGACGGCAAGGAGGACGAGGTGTTCTGCCTGATCGGGCCCAAGCGCTACGACGTGCCCTGGAAGGTGCTCGAGTCCAAGGGCTTCATCGCCACCGCGAGCTGCATCGAGGTGCGCGTGCCGCTCGACCAGTCGCTGCGATCGATCTACGCCAGTGCCAGCGCCCGGGCGAAATTCCGGATCGCCTCCGAGAATCCGGCCAAGGTTCCGGTCGTGCAGCGCATCCTCGCAGTGCACTCCGAAGGACGCATCCTCGTGATCGGCCAGTACATCGAGCAGCTCACCTTGCTCCAGCACGTGCTCCGGGCGCCCTTGATCACGGGCAAGACGCCCAATCACGAGCGGGAGCGCTTGTACGAAGCTTTCCGCAAGGGCGAGGAGCGCCTCCTCATCGTGTCGAAGGTGGGTAACTTCGCGATCGACCTACCCGATGCGAACATCGCGATCCAGATCTCGGGCACTTTCGGATCGCGCCAGGAAGAGGCTCAGCGCCTGGGTCGCATCCTTCGCCCCAAGAGCGACGATTCGGTGGCGGTCTTTTATTCCGTGGTGACGCTGGGCTCGCGCGACCAGGAGTTCGCCGAGAAGCGCCAGCTGTTCCTCACGGAGCAGGGCTATACGTACGAAATCATGGATGCGGCCCACCTCGACGTGGCCGTAGAACCTGGAGCGACGACTTGAGCGCACCCGATGCCCCCCCTTCTCCGGATGCCCCCGATGTCCCTGATTCCACGGGGGGCGGCACCCCCCGCGCGGCGCGAGGCGCGAGCGAGTCCGACCTGCAGAACCCTGGCCGTGGCGAGAACGGCAATGGCAAGGGCAATGGTCACGGCACGGACACGCGCCACGGCTGGCCGCGCTCGGTGGATGTCGTGCAAGCGCTCGACAAGAGCGAGCTCACCGAGCTCTACCGGTTCTGGTCGGGCGAGCCCGGCGCTTCCGTTCCTACCTCGCAGGACAACCTGCGCCGGCAGGTGGTCGGCTGGATGGGCGAGCCCGACCGCGTGCTCCAGCGCGTCGGCGAGCTCGGCCGGCGCCTGACGAGCATCCTCGACCTCGCGCTCGCCTCGCCGCGCTACGAGTGCACGATCGTGGACCTCGTCGGAGCCCGTCCGCTCGCGTACCTCTCCAAGTACGACCTGGAAGCCGCCATCGCCCTGCTCATCCGGCGCGGGCTGCTCCTCTCTTCGTATTCGAACGACCTGCTCACGCAGGGAACCCGCAGCTACCGCATTCCCGCCGACGTCGGCGACGCGATCCTGCGGAAGCGGCGCGAGCAGCGCCGGGGGATCTTCGACGCGTTCACGCTGCGCGGTCACCTCGACCGGCTCTACGACGACCCCGCCCATTCGGCTCGGTTTTCGCCGGCGCGCGTGCGCGAGCTCTACAAGATGTACGCGAACGAGGCCGCGGCCGTGGCGCGCATCGAGCGCTTGCCGGAGGGGCTGCGCGACCTCGTGCAGAAGGTGATCCTGGAGTTCGGCGGGATCCTGCCCAAGGAGCTCTTCGAGCGCATGGAGACCGAGCTGCCGCACTGGAACGGCCGCCGCTGGGGGAAGATCCTGGAGGAGTCGCTGATCGGGACGGTGCAGCGCCTGGAGCTCACCCGCTACGGTCTGCGCCACAACGACGAGACGCTGATCGTGTTCAACGAGGTCGCGCTGGCCTGGCTGCGGCGCGTGGCGGTGCCCGGCGACCCCGACCACCCGCACGAGGAGGCATCCCTCGGGGTCGACCTCGTCTCGAACATCTCGCGCTTCCTCGGCTTCATCCTCGACCACGATGTGCGCTTCACGGTGCGCGGCGAGATCTTCAAGACGACCGAGAAGCGCATCCTCCAGGAGCTGATCCCCAATCCCGGGCGCGAGCTCGCGCGATCGGACGTCCTGGACTTCATCTACAAGTTCGCGCGCCACGCCCCGCTCATCGAATCGACCGGCGAGCGCACCTTCGCGCTCACGACGAAGGGCCGCGAGTGGGAGTCGCAGAGCCTCGAGTCCAAGCTGCGCGCCCTGTTCGATTTCGCGACCGAGGAACGCAACCTCGGCGGCGAGTTCTACCACCAGGTGCGCATGCGGCGGATCTTCCTGCGCTGGGTCAAGCGGATCGAGATCGCCACCTGGTACGACATGATGTACCTGCCGTTCCTGGCGCGGAACACTACCTGTGCTCGCTCGACGAGGAGATGGCGCTGGAGGAGTTCTTCCAGGCGCGCACCGCAGCCGGTGCATACGCGCCGATGGAGGATCTCCAGCGCATGGCCTGGAACCTCGTCGCGTGGGTGCGCAAGCGCCTGTACCTGCTCGGCATCGTGGACCTCGGCTACGACCGTTCCGGGCACCCGGTGGCGATGCGCCTCTCGCGCGTCGGCGCGCGGCTGCTCGGAATGAGCGACGGTACGCCGAGAATCGTGCCGCCGATCGGCAGCCTCGTCGTGACGCCCGGATTTCGAGGTCGTGCTGTTCCCGACGGGCGACGACGCCGAGCTGATCCACGATCTCGACCGCTTCTGCGAGCGCGAGAAGCTCGGCCAGCCTGATGCACTTCCGGATCACCGAGCGCAGCGTCAAGCGCGCGCTCATCGGAGGGCATGTAGCCTGGTGCGCATCCAGGCGACCCTCGAGGCGAACGCGCGGACGCCCGTGCCGCAGAACGTGGTCTTCTCGATCAAGAGCTGGGCTTCCCAGGCCGGGCTCCTGTACCTCACGCGCGAGCTGCGGGTCCGCGGCGAGGACCCCGAGCTCGTGCGGCGCTTCGCGCATGATCCGGGCGTGCGACCCTACGTGAAGGAGATCCTCGGGGAGCAGCTCGTGCAGCTGCGCAGCGGCACGAGTGCGGCGCGCATGCGCTCGCTCCTGCGCGATCTCGACTACCTGATCGAGCTCGAATGAGCGTACGGCTTCCGCCGCGACTCCTCGCGCTCACCCCGGGGAATCTCGCCGGAGACGAGCTCCTGGCGCGGCTCGGAGCGGCGGTCGCGGGCGGTCTCGAGGGTGTGCTGGTGCGCGAGCCCGCGCTCGAAGACGGGGCGTTCGCCGACCTGCTCGCGCGCGCGCGTGAGCTCCTGGGACCCCAGAGGTGGCTCGGAGTGCACGATCGCGCGCACCTCGCGCGGGCCCTCGGCTGTGACGGCCTGCACCTGGGGTTCCGTTCCCTTCCGCCGACGCTCGCGCGAGCCGTGGTGGGGGAGGACATCGCGATCGGGTTCTCGGCGCATGCGCACGAGGAACCCTCGATCCGCGCCGGCGCGGACTACCTCTTCTTCGGGCCGGTCCTGGAGACGCCTTCCAAGCAGGGCTTCCTCGAGCCGGTCGGATTCGATGGCCTGTCGGGCGAGTGTGCGCGCTCCGCGCTGCCCACGTGGGCGATCGGCGGGCTCGCTCCCCGGCACGTCGGACAGGCCCTCGCCGCCGGAGCCAAGGGGGTGGCGGTGCTCGCAGGGATCCTTGCCTCGGAGGATCCTGCGAGCGCGACGCGAAGCTACCTCGCTGCGCTGACGCGCTCGGTGGACGAAAGCTCGTGAGCGGAAGCGACCCGGATCAGCGCACGTAGCCAACCAGCGGCGCACGGACCTCGGGGAACTGCTCGTCCTCGAGGGACACGACGAGGACGGCGTCGATGCGGCCCGGGGGAAGACCGGGGGAGACCGCGATCGAGAGCTTCCAGGTCTTGCTGCGGCCGAGCGAATCGGGAGCGACCGCTTCGGAGGCGATCTCGATGTGACCACTGGATTCGCCCTCGGCAAAGGCCTTGCGGACCTTCGTGTAGAGCCCCGGAGTGAGGGCGCGCAATTCGGCGGAGACGGTCTTCGATTCGCCCTGCTGCAATGCGCCAAGGTTGATCTGCTGGGGATAGATCACGACGTCCGACACCACCCGCGCCCACACCGGAATCTCGAGCGTGTCCGCAGCGCCTTCCCCCTTCGCGTCGGTGGTCGAGAGCACCACGGTGTCCTTGAAGGCACCCATGGCCTGATTCGCGGGCCACGTGACGTTGACCACCCAGAGGCTCTCGTCGAGGGAGAAGGTCTCGGAGATCTCGGCCCGCGCGTGCTCACCCTGCTGCGCGATGCCGAGGATGCGCGCCGGTGAGCCCTTGACCCCGGTGACGATGTCCACCTTCCCCGATTTCCCGGCGCCCTGCGGCACGTCCTGCAGGTCGAGGACGGACGGCGTGACCTGGAAGAGCTGACGGGGGAAGAAGCGCACCTCGAACGTCAGGTAAGGCGTGCGGGTGGAGTTCGTGCGCAGGCGCAGGACCTCGAGCTTGTTGTGGTTGGCAGCCGCCTTCGAGGAGTCCATGCGCACGGTCATCTCCGCGACAGCGCCTGCCGGCAGATCGAGCATGCCGTCCTTCTTGCGCGGATCTCCTTCCACCGTCGTGCCGTCAGGCAAGACGGCTCGGATGCGGCGCACACTCGTGCACGAGCACGTGCCCTGTGTGTCGAGCAGGGAGATTGGCCCGTCCTCGGCGTTGCGCAGACGGAAGGTGTGCTCGAGGATGTCGCCCCGGGGCACCTCGCCGAAATCGTGGAAGTAGGGGCGCTCCTCACCGGGCGCATCGACCACGATGCCCGGAAGATCAGCGGGATCTTCCTTCCCCAGGGCCGGCTGCGAGGCGCTGCCGCAGGCGGCGCACGAGAGCGTGAACAGCAGGATCCAGCGGCGAATCGAGTTCGTCATGGAGAGCTCCGAAGGCGCCAGATCCTGGAGCGAGCGGCCCGATCCACGGGCGCGTGAAACCGCGCGCCGGGCCGAGGCCGGGCGAGCGGAACGAGAGCAGGCTCAGCCGTCGATCTTGTTGCCGCCCTCCTCGAGCTTCTTCCTCTCGGCCAGGCCCCGCCTGACCTCTTCTTCCACGTCGCCGTCCCGGTGACCGAGCTGAGTACCGTCCTCCACGCGCTTCAAGATGCGGGCCAGGCGACCCTTGCGGCTGTCGGAGTCGGGGACGGCTTTCGCCCCGCGCTCGGCCAGCTGCTTCGCGACTGTCTTCAGCTCCAGCCGTCCCGCGCGCAGCATCAAGCCCGCATAGGCATTCGAGGTGGGGAAGAGCGTCACGTACTCTTCCCCGAGCTTCTCCGCATCCTCCCCCTTACCCATGGCCAGGAGGGTTTCGTAGTAGTCGCAGGTGTCCGCATCGAGGCCCTCGCGCAGGTCCTCGAACTCGGCGAGGGTCTCGGTATTCGTGAGTTGACCGGCGTCCACGGCGGCCTTCAGGCGCTTCTTGTAGTCCTCGAAGCGCGTGTGCATCGTGCCGACCATGTCCCCGCCGCCCGCGACGACCTCGTCGTAGCGCTTCCACGCGACCAGGTCGACCAGGACCTCCTCGAACAGGAGCCGGCGGTATTGCTCCTGGCGCTCGCCGCGGTCCGCGAGTTCGCTGTACAGCTCGAGGTCCTTCTCTTCCTCGTTCAGCCAGAAGTTGTAGCGCAGGATCCACCGGATCGCGGCGTCAGGCAACTTGCCCTCGAGGGCCAGGGCCCGCATCTCGTCGCGCCGCTTGAGCACGCTCTCGCGGGCACGCGGACTGACCTCGGAGGCATAGATCAGTCGCTTGACGACGAGGTCGAGGTACTGGTCCAGGAAACCAGGGCTCTTCGCCTCCGCGTGATCGAGCAGCCAGATGTAGGCGGACACCGTTTCCTCGACCAGGTCGTTCTTGCCGAAGGTGGCGTTGGCGTACGCCAGCCAGGCGAGGGGATCTTCTGCGGTAGCATCCGCGGGCTTGTGGATCTCCCCGTCCGGAGCGCGACCGAGCAAGCTGCCCTTCGCGAGCGAGAGGAAGACATCCGGAGCATAGAAGCCCGCGATCTTGTCGATCAGCTGGCCATCCGGAGAGTGGAAGGTCGTGGTGGGGAAGAAATTGATCCGCCAGCGCTGCGAGACGTCGAGATGCTTCTCACCCTCGATCGCCACGGCCACCACCGTTGCCGTCACCCAGGCCCGGACCTCCGGGTTCTTCCAGGTGATCGCATCCATCTTCGCGCAGCGCTCTTCCTGGGTCTGCCACCAGTACACCATCAAGAGCTTCTTCTGCTCCTTCGCCAGGGCACAGGCGCCATTGAAGTCGACCGACTGGAACAGCGAGTCCTGCGCCGGCGGCACGACGGGCGGCTTGGGTTCGGGGGTCTGACCGGCGACGGGTAGCGCAAGCAACGCCCAGATTGGCAATAGAGAGAGGAAACTGTGGCGTGCGAGGGTCATGGCTGGCTCCAAGAGAAAGGTGGACGAGTATATCGACCGAGCATGGAGGGGGATGGATCAAAGAGTTACGAACGGCCGGGGCGAGAGTTGGGCGAGAACACCCCTGTGCTAGCCTGGGACGCCAGAGGTCCCGATGAACGATCGCACCTTTCGACGTGCCCTTCGGGCCCTGGTTCCCTGCCTTCTTGCGCTCGGCACCGGCGCATGCGGCGGCGGGGCCCCTGCCGCAGGAAAGCCCGTGGTGGGTTTCGCGCAAATCGGGGCCGAGAGCACCTGGCGCACGGCCGAGACCGCGTCGATCGAGGACGAAGCGCGCGCCCGAGGTTGGCAGCTCAAGCTCGCCGATGCGCAGCAAGATCAGCAGAAGCAGATCCAGGCCTTGCGCAGCTTCGTCGCGCAGGGCGTCGACGCGATCCTGCTCGCGCCGGTGGTCTCGACGGGCTGGGAGCCAGTCCTGCGCGAGGTCCACACGGCGGGGATCCCGGTGGTGCTCGTCGATCGGGGAATCGAGACCGCGGACGAAACGCTCTACGCGACCCTGGTCGCCTCCGACTTCGTGGCCGAGGGCCGCATGGCAGCCGAATGGCTCGTTTCGGCGAGCGGCGGGAAGGCGCGCGTCATCGAGCTCGAGGGGAGTCCCGGCTCGGATCCCGCCAACGATCGCAAGCAGGGTTTCGCCGAAGGCATCGCGGCGCATCCTGGAGTGACGGTCGTGCGCAGCGAGAGTGCGCTCTTCAGCATGGCCAAGGCCAAGGAGGTCATGGAGGCCTTGATCCAGACCCTCGGCACCGGTGGCTTCGACGCGGTGTACGCGCACAACGACGACATGGCGCTCGGTGCGATCCAGGCTCTGGAGGCGGCGGGAAAGAAACCCGGCCAGGACGTGCGAGTGGTCTCGATCGACGGCGTGCGCGGCGCCTTCGAGGCCATGGCCGCGGGCAAGCTCGACGCGAGCGTCGAGTGCAACCCGCTGCTCGGTCCGGCCGCCCTCGACGCGATCGAGCGCGTGCTCGCCGGCGAGACGCTGCCCAGGTGGATTCGCGTCGAGGACCGCCTGTTCACGAAGGACCAGGCCGCGAAGCTGCTCCCGGAGCGGAAGTACTGAGGCCACCATGAGCGTACTGCTCGCTCTCCTGAGCTTCCTGCAAGACGGCTCCGCCAGGAGCGAGATCCGGGACGATTCGCCGCTCGATCCCGTTCCCTTCCAGGAGGTCGCGATCCTCGACCGCTTCTGGCGAGCGCGCATCGAGACGAACCGGCTCGCCACGGTGGCGGCGAACCTCGCGCAGTGCGAAGCGACCGGCCGCATCCGGAACTTCGCCGTGTGCGGAGGCCTCGAGGAGGGCGAGCACGAGGGCTACCTGTACAACGACTCCGACGTCTACAAGGTGCTCGAAGGCGTCGCGTACACGCTCGCCGTGCACCCCGATCCGGAGCTCGAGGCGCGCGCGGACGGGATCATCGCGAAGATCGCGGCGGCCCAGCAGGACGACGGGTACATCAATACGTACTGGACCCTCGTCGAGCCCGGCAAGCGCTTCACGAACATGGCGCACGGCCATGAGCTGTACTGCGGCGGCCACCTGATCGAGGCCGGGGTTGCCTACGCGCAGGCGACCGGGAAAAGCGCGCTCCTCGACGTCGGCCGGCGCTTTGCGGACCACGTCGGCACCGTCTTCGGGCCCGGAAAACGCCTCGATCCCTGCGGCCACCAGGAGCTCGAGCTCGCCTTGATGAAGCTCGCGCGCCTGACGGGCGAGAAGCGCTACGCGGAGCTCGCCGAGTTCTTCCTGCGCGCGCGCGGCGATCCGAGGCGCACGGATCGCTACGGAGCGTACTCGCAGGATGACGTCCCCGCGCTCGAGCAGCGCGAGGTGAGTGGACACGCGGTGCGGGCGATGTACATGTACTGCGGCATGGCCGACGTCGCGCGCGAGGGCGGCGGGCCCGAGTGGCTCGCGACCTTGACGCGCCTCTGGCACGACGTCGTGGAGCGCAAGATGTACGTCACCGGAGGCATCGGGAACTCGGCGCACAACGAGGGCTTCACCACGCCCTATGAACTGCCGAACGACACCGCGTACTGCGAGACGTGCGCGTCGGTCGGCATGGCGCTCTGGAACCACCGGATGCTCCTGCTGACCCGCGATGCGCGGTACGCCGACGTCCTGGAGCGCGAGCTCTACAACAACATCCTCGCGGGCGTGTCGCTCACGGGCGATCGCTTCTTCTACGACAACCCGCTCGCGAGCGACGGTAGCCATCATCGCGTGCCGTGGTTCGATTGCTCCTGCTGCCCGACGAACATCGTGCGCACGATCCCTGCGATCGGCGATCGAATCTGGGCGCACGACGAGGACGAGATCTATGTGTTGTCCTACGTGTCGAGCAGGACGGAGATCCAGCTCGCCGATGGCAAGGTTTCGATCGCCCAGGAGAGCGACTACCCGTGGGATGGCCGGCTCCACCTGTCGATCGACCCGGAGCACGCCCAGGAATTCACGCTCCACGTGCGACAGCCCGATTGGTGCCGCGAGTGGATTCATGTGACCATCGACAACGGCGGCAACCGGAACGGTGGGGCTGGTTCCCTCGATGCCACGTACGACTTGCAGCAGGACGGGGAGTGGGGGGCGTGGCTTCCTGGAGTGCGATGGACATGGGAACCTGGAACCGAGGTCGTCCTCGAGTTCCCCATGCGGCCCCGCCGCGTGTACGCCGACCCGCAGGTCGCAGCCGACCGCGGCCGCGTTTGCCTGATGCGCGGGCCGATCGTCTATGCGCTGGAAGGCTGCGACAACGGCGGATCGGTGACCGATCTCGTGCTGCCGACAGACGCCGAGATCTGGACCGGCCGCTCGGCCGATCCCGAGCTCGAGGGTGTCGCGATCCTCCGCGCGAACGGGCTGCGCAAGCGTCGCGCGGGTGACAGCGTGGTCTTCGAGCCGACGGTGCTGACCGCGGTGCCGTATGCGCTCTGGGACAACCGCGCCCCGGGGCCGATGGAGGTGTGGATCGCAGAGGATCCTGCGCAGGCGCTGCTCGGCGACGAGATCGACAGCGTGCGCACGGCCGGCCGCGTCGTCGCGGGCTCGCACTGCTGGCACACGGACAGCTATGCGGCGGTGTGCGACGGGATCCTTCCCTCGGCCTCCGGTGACCAGTCCATCCCGCGCCACACTTTCTGGGACCATCGCGGCACGCAGGAGTGGCTCGAGTACCGCTTCGACGCGCCGCGGACGATCGCCACCAGTGGCGTCTACTGGTTCGACGACACGGGCGTCGGCCGCTGTCGCGTCCCAGCGAGCTGGCGGCTCGCCTGGCTCGACGGGGAGGACTGGCGGCCGATCGAGCCGCGCGAGGGCGACTACGGCACCGAGCCCGATCGGATGCACGAGCTGCGCTTCGATCCGGTCGACACGCGTGGCCTGCGTCTCGAGGTCGAGCTGCGACCGGAGTTCTCGGCCGGCGTGCTCGAATGGACGGTCGGAGCGGGCGAGTGAGCGCGGGGCGCGCGCGGATCGCGTTGCTCGAAGCGCGCGGCATCTCGAAGGCCTTTCCGGCCGTGCGGGCGCTCGACGCGGTCGACTTCGACCTCGCGGCGGGTGAGATCCACGCGCTCTGCGGCGAGAACGGCGCCGGCAAGAGCACCCTGGTGCGGATCCTCGCGGGTCTGGAGCACGCCGACTCGGGGACGATCCGCCTCGACGGACATCCGATCGCGATCCGCTCGCCGCGCGGCGCGCTCGCGCACGGGATCGCCACGATCCACCAGGAGGTGGCGCTCGTTCCCGATCTCTCGGTGGCGGAGAACGTCTTCCTCGGACGGCTGCCACGCCGGCCCTGGGGCATCGACTGGCGGGGAATGCGCGCCCGCGCGCGTGCCGCCCTCGCGCGCGTCGGCCTCGAGATCGACGTGCGCGCACGCGCCGGATCGCTGACCGTCGCAGAGAAGCAGCGCGTCGCGATCGCGCGCGCGCTCGATCTCTCCTCGCGCGTCTTGCTCATGGACGAGCCCACCTCGAGCCTCGACGCGCACGAGGTCGCCGCGCTCTTCGAGCTCGTGCGCACGCTCGCGTACTCGGGGATGGGCCTCGTGTTCATCGGGCATGATCTGCGCGAGGTGGAAGCGATCGCCGACCGGGTGAGCGTGCTGCGCGGCGGCCGACGGGTCGCCACGCTTGCGCGCGGTGCTTACACGCGCGTCGATCTCGTCCGGCACATGCTGGGCCGTGATCTCGCCGCGGGCGGCCTGGTGCGCGAAAGCCGCTCCCTACCGCGGGGAGCGCGCGTCCTCGAGGCGCGCGGCCTCGGTCGCGCCGGTTCCCTCGAGCCGATCGATCTCTCGCTGCACGAGCGAGAGATCGTCGGTCTCGCCGGGCTGCTCGGTGCCGGGAAGAGCGAGCTGGTGCGCCTCCTGTGGGGCGCCGATCGGGCGGATTCGGGAACGCTGCACCTGGGAGGCACGCCCATCGCTCGTGCGTCGCCGCGCCGCTCCGTGACTGGCGGGATGGGTTACTGTCCCGAGGATCGCCGCTCGGAAGGCATCTTTCCGAGCCTCTCGGTGCTCGAGAACCTGGTGCTGGTCGTCGCGAGCCGCCGCGGGCCATTCGCTCGCTACGTGCAGCCGCGCGCGCGCGCGATCGCGATCGAGCACTGCGCCCGCCTCTCGGTCGCTTGCGTCGATCTCGATCAGCCGATGGCCACGCTCTCGGGAGGCAATCAACAGAAGGTGCTGCTCGCGCGCTGGCTCGCAGCGACCCCGCGCGTGCTGCTCCTCGATGAGCCGACGCGCGGAGTGGACGTGGGCGCGCGGGCCGATCTCCTGGCCGAGATTCGCTTGCTCGCGCGCGATGGCCTGGGAGTCCTGTGCGCGTCGTCCTCGCTGGAGGAGCTCCTCGTACTCGCGGACCGCATGGTGGTGCTGCACGGGCGGGTCAAGGCCGCCGAGCTCGAGGGACCGCAATTCGACGCCTCCAGCATCCTGGAAGCGCTGGCCGGCGGAGCGCGCGCGCATGGCAATTGAGAGGTCCATGGCAAGCCGCGGAGGGAGCCGCCGGAGCTCGCCTGCGTTCCCCGCCGCGATCGCGCTCCTGCTGGTCGTTCTCTTCGCGGTGATCGCGCGGCCCGAGCTCCTGGCTCTCGCCTGGCACGATGCGCGCTGGCAGGGCATGCCGATCGACGTGCTGCATCGCGCCGTACCCGTGATCCTGCTCGCGCTCGGGACCTCCGCGGTGATCGGCACGGGCGGCGTCGACCTTTCCGTCGGCACGATCATGGTGATCGCCGGCGCTGCGGCAGCGGTCGCGCTGCGCGAGTGGGGCTTGCATCCTGCGGTCGTGGTTCCCTTCGGGCTCGTCCTCGGCGCGCTCCTCGGAGCCTGGAACGGGGTCCTGGTCGCCTACCTGCGCATCGCGCCGATCGTGGCGACTCTCGTGCTCTACACGCTCGGCCGCGGCCTCGCGATGGTCTGGACCGCAAGCCAGATCGTGCCGATCGAGAGCCCGGGCTTCCGAGCCATCGCGCACGCCGCGATCCTCGGCCTGCCGATCACGCTCTGGATCGCAGCCGTAGCAGCGCTCGGCCTCGCGTTCTTCCTGCGCCGGACCGTGTTCGGGCTGCAGGTGGAAGCGATCGGCGACAACGAGCGCGCTGCCTGCCTGGCCGGCGTTCCGACCGCCGTGGTGCTGCTGACTTCCTACGTGATCGCGGGTGTGTACGCTTCCCTCGCAGGGCTGATCGTGTGCGCGGACATCAGCGCAGCCGACCCGGCGAACCTGGGGCAGTTCCTCGAGCTCGACGCGATCCTGGCGGTGGTGCTCGGCGGCGGAAGACTCGGCGGCGGCCGCATGAGCATCGCCGGCGCAGTCCTCGGCGCCTTGCTCCTGCAAGCCATGACCAGCGCGCTCGTCGCGGGGGGAGTGGGATACGAGGGAGCGCTCGCGGCCAAGGCCGCGGCGGTGCTCCTCGTGAGCGCGGCGCGCTCGCCGCGCTTCCAGTGGATCACCGTGCTACGCACCAGAGGCGCCCGGTGAAAGGCTTCCGGTTCCGCGTGTCCGGCCTCGGCGCGGCGATCGCGATCGCCGCGCTGTTCTACGCGGCGCTCGCGCTCGGTTACGACGGCTTCTGCTCCTGGCGTGAGCTCGCGAACTTGTTGAATGGTCAGGCAGTGCTCGCGATCGCCGCGCTGGGAGCGGGCCTGGTGATCCTCTCGGGGAGCATCGATCTCTCGGTCGGCGCGCTGATGGCGCTCGCGAGCATCGGCGTGGCCACGCTCATCGGGCCAGTCGGGCTCGCGCCCGGAATCGCACTGGTCCTCGTGCTCGCCGGCGGGACGCTCTTCGGTGCCCTGCAAGGGGCGTGCATCCAGGGACTGCTGCTCCCGTCTTTCCTCGTGACGCTGGCAGGGATGTACCTCGCCCGCGGGCTCGCGCTCGCGCTGGCTCCGGAGTCGATGAGCATCGACGATTCGACCTACCAGGCCTGGACCGCGCTCGCATGGGAGCCGATCGAGGGGCTGCGCACGACGCCGCCGGCCTGGATCGCGGCATTCGTCGCGATCGCATTGGCATGGATGGCGCGCATGACGCGGCTCGGCCGCGATCTGCGCGCGCTCGGTGGCGACGCGGAGGTGGCCCGCGCGTTCGGCGTCCCGGTGGCGCGCACACGCATCCTCGTGCACGCTCTCTCCGGCGCGCTCTCCTCGCTCGCCGGCATCGCCGCGACGCTCGGATCCGCCTCGGGGAACTCGACTGCCGGAGTGGGCCTGGAGCTCGAAGCGATCGCCGCGGCGGTCGTCGGCGGGATCGCGCTGCGCGGCGGCCGCGGCGTACTGGAAGGCGCGCTCGTCGGCACGGCGCTCTTCGGGATGATCCAGGAAGGGCTGCTCTTCGACGGCCGCCTGACCTTCGGCTGGCGGCGCATCGCGATCGGGCTCCTCCTGCTCGCCTTCCTCGGCTTGCAACGCCTCCTCGATCGGCGCGGAAGCGGTACCGTACCGCCATGAGCTGGAGCGAGGACTCCCTGCATCGCTGGCTGATGCGCGAGTTCGGGGGCGCGCGGCTGGCCGGCGCGATCGGAAACGACGCGGCGGTGCTCCAGGTAGGCGCGCGTGCGATCGCGATCTGCGCCGACCAGTGCATCGAGGGCGTGCACTTCGAGGCGCGCACGCCGGCCGGGCTGGCCGGCGCGAAAGCGGCGGCGCGCGCACTCTCCGATCTCGCGGCCACCGCAGCCGAGCCGATCGCGCTCGTGCTCGCGCTCGTCGCGCCGGCTGCGACACGGGAGAGCCGGCTGCGCGCCGCGATCTCCGGAGTTGCAGCTCGGGCGCGCGACTTCGGCGCTCGGCTGGTCGGCGGGGACCTCGCGTGCGCGCGCGGTCCGTTCGCGCTCGCGGTCACGGCTCTTGGTCGAGCACCGCGCGGCACTCCGCCGGCGCGCGATCGAGCGCGCGCGGGGGACGCCGTGGTGCTCACCGGCGCGGTGGGCGGAAGCTTGCTCGGGCGTCACCTGCGCATCGAGCCGCGCGTGCGCGAAGGACGGTGGCTGCACGAGCGCGGTGCGCACGCGATGATGGACGTTTCGGACGGCCTCGCCTGGGATCTCTTTCGACTGGCGCGCGCGTCGGGGGCGCGCATCGATCTGGAAGATGTGCCGATTCACAGGGACGCGGCGGCGCAAGCGCGCTCGAGCGGGCGCACGCCGCTCTGGCACGCGCTCTCCGACGGCGAGGACCACGAGCTCGTCGCGACCGTTCCCGAGCGCGCGCTCGCGCGCCTGCTCGCGGAAGCGCCGCGGCAAAGTCCCGGGCTCTGCGTGATCGGCCGCGTCCGCAAAGGGCGAGGTCTGTGGATCCGTGACGCTGGCGGAACGCTGCGTCGCTGGAGCGGCGCGGGAGGCTGGCGTCATGGGGCCGGCTGAGCAGGCCGGCGTCCGCCGGCTCGGCTCCGCTTCACCCGAGGCGACCGAGGAGCTCGGTCGAGCCCTCGGTAGCGCGCTCTTCGCTGGATCCGTGGTCGCCCTCACGGGGGAGCTGGGAGCGGGGAAGACATGCCTCGTGCGCGGCATCGCTCGCGGCCTCGAGATTCTCACCCCGGTCACCAGCCCCACCTTCGCCTTGCTCAACATGCATGCCGGGCGCTTGCCCCTCTACCACTTCGACGCCTGGATGGAGGGCCGTGAGAAGGCGCTCTTCCTGGACGGGGGGGACGAGTGGCTACACGCAAATGGTGTCTCCGTGGTGGAATGGGCGGATCGTGTCGTGGCTTTCCTCCCCGACGATCACCTGGCCGCGCGGCTCGAGCACCGTGGTCCGAGCGAGCGCCACATCTACATGGAGATCCGGGGAAAAGGTCCGGGTAGAGCTCGTTACCGCACCCTCCTTGCCGACCTATCCCTTCCCGATGGCATCTGGGACCTCGATCTCGACGCGACGGAAGCGGGACCTCGTATCGATTGAACCCACGGACGGTTCGAGCGTTGGAGCAGGCGGTTGAGAGAGAGCTGGGACTACGAGCGCGATCCACTCTCTGCTCTGCGCGGGGGGGATCCCCGACTCTTCGAGGCCTTCGTACTCTCGGAAACACGGACCTTCTATTCCTTCTTCCTCCGGCTCGGCGCCCATCCATCCGAAGCGGAGGACCTGGTCCAGGATCTGTTCCTCAAGTTGTTCCGCCACGCCGACAGCTACCAGCCGCAGGAGCGCTTCGCCGCCTTCGCCTTCCGCGTCGCTCGCAACGCCTGGATCGATAGGACGCGGCGGCACGGTCACTTCGCCGGAGCGGGGAGTCTTCCCGATGGCGAGTTCGATCGCGAGCCCGACCATCGCCCGGAGCCGCTGGAGAGCCTGGCGCGCCGCGAAGAAGGCGAGCGCCTGACCGTCGCGGTCCAGAGCCTCCCCGAGACGCATCGGATGGTGTTCGAGCTCGGAGTGGTCCAGGAGCTGCCCTACGTCGAGATCGCAGCGCTACTTGGAATCCCGGTGGGCACGGTCAAGTCCCGGATGTTCCACGCCGTGCGCAAGCTGCGCGAAGCGCTGAGCGCCGCGGAAGCCGAAGACCGCGCAACCGAGAGCCTCCCGGACGAAGGCCGGCGCACCGGCGAGCGCAAGCTCTCGCGGGGAGGGGCCTGAAGCCATGCACAGCGAGCACATTCGTGACGAGGAGCTGATCGAGCTCGCCCTCGACGCCTGCTCGGATCCCGCCGTTGCCGCGGTCGCGGGCTGCACGAGCTGCTCGGACCGCCTCGCGGACTGGCAAGGTTTCCTCGACACGGCGCGCTCGCACTTCTCCCCGGCGCGTGTCCCCGAAACCCCCGCGTTGCGCACGCTCGCCCAGAGCGTCTTCGCCGAGACCACGCGCGAGGGCGCCGGCCGGCGCCCCGACTTCCGCCTCTTGATCGGTCGAAGACCGAGCCGCCTGCGGAAGCTCTCCTGGCCGTCGCTCGCCGCAGCGATCGCCCTCGTGGTCCTGATCGGCTCGAGCCTGTTCCATCCGTTCGTCGATCCCGGCGTGCAGCCGGTTTCCACGGACACGCAGATCGCCCGCGCGGCCCTCGTCGCGCCCATCGCCAGCGGCCAGGCGGAGACCGTGGTGGGCCGCATCCTCGGGTCGCGCAGCGCGTGGCTCAACGAGCGCACGCCGCTCGAGCCGCGCGAATTCGCCGCGGCGGCGAGCGTGCCCGCCGCGCGCGCGCTCCTGTGCGAGCATGTGCTGGATCGTTTCGCGGTCGAGGAATACATCCCCGAGGGCTTCGATCGCGGGATCCAGTCCTTGCTCTCGGCGTCGACCCAGAACCGCGCGGAGCGGCGCCTCGAGCTGGCGGCCCTGGTGCGCGCCCGAGACTACGGCCTCCTGAATGCCCCCGAACAACGCAACCTCGGTGAAGAGCTCGCGAAAGCGGGCGTCGATCCGCTCGCCGACCCGCTCTTCGCTGAAGGTGCGCGGACGCGAGCGCCGATCGACTCGGCCTGGCTCTCGGCGCTCGCAGCCTCCCTCGGAGGGGCCGAACGCTGCGATCCGGTCGTGCAGGCCTGGCTCGCCAAGCGCTGAAGCGAGCCTGCTCGCGCGGCGATCCCCGGGCTGAGGACGCGGGCGGTCGGGTCCCCGGGACGGATGGACGGACCGGGTACGAACTGTGCTACCGGGTGCGGATCGGTGGCCGCGGACCAGTCCGCTCCTCTATCCTGTCCGCCCCATGAAGGCCGCTGACCGTGTCCAGTGCTCTTCCGCTCTCCTGCTGATCGCTCTCGCGCTCGCTCTCCCGGGATCGGCGCCGGCATTCCCGGCGCAGGACACCCCGGTAGCCGACCAGGGACCGACTGCCGCTGAGGCGAGCAAGGATCCGCTCGAATCGCCGGCCTCCCCGGAGACTGCGGTGGCAACCCTCGATCTGTCGCTCGAGGCCGCGCTGGACCTGGCTCGGGCGAACAACCTCGACCTGGAACTGGGGGCCCTCGATACACAGGCCGCCAAATACGAGCTCCTGGGAAGCTGGGGCGCCTTCGAATGGGTCTTCGACGGGCGCGTCAGGTACACGGAGTCGGAGTTCGAGCCGCAGATCATCTTCGAGGGCAGCGGAACCTCCGTCGAGACGACGACCGAGCAATACGCCTTCGATCTCACCAAGCCCATGAAGACCGGCGGGCGCTTCCAGTTCGGCTTCGACGGCCAGCGGTCGGACTCGACCAGCGGCGTGCAGACCTTCGCCAAGGCCTCGAACGACATCATCTCGATGTCCTACGTCCAGCCGTTCCGCCGCGGAGCCTGGGAGAAGTACGCCACTTCCTTCCAGCGAGAGCGCGAGATCCTCTACCGCGAGCAGCTCGAGCGCGAGCGTTTCCAGCGCCATACGGTGCTGTTCAGCGTGCACAACGCCTACTGGGACCTGGTGGCGGCGATCCAGCTGCTCGAGGTGGCCACCTCCGCGCTCGCCCTGGGCCGCCAGCAGCTCGACCAGAACCAGCGGCGGCTGGACGCTGGAGTTGGCACGGAAGTCGAAGTGCTCCAGGCCCAGGCCGAAGTCGCAACCCGGACCGAGCTCCTGCTGCAGGCCGGGACGACCGTGCACCAGTCGATGGATGATCTCAAGACGATCCTGTTCCCCCGCAAGGGTCAGTCGCAGCCGACGGGCTGGGATGCCGAAATCGTGCCGGTGACGCCGCTCCCCGAAGCGATCGGCGTCGATCCGCTGCCCTCCTGGGAGCAGGTGCTGATGGTCGCGCTGGAGCGCAGGCCGGACCTGGAGCAGAGCCGCCTCGAGATCGACCGGGCCAAGCTCATCCACGCGCGCACCCTCTCGGAGCGGCTGGCGGGGGTCGACCTGACGCTCAGCGCCGCAAGCCGTGGCCTGGATGTTGATTTCGACGATGCGGCTGGGGAGGCGGCGACGTGGGAGTTCCCGACCTACTCGGCGATGCTTTCCTACAACATGCCGATCGGCAACAAGACGGCCGATTACGCCGCCCGCCGGGCGAGCACGCAGGTGCGTTCGTCGATCGTCCTGCTCGACAGGATCGAGACCACGGCGATGGCCGAGGTGCGCCGCTCGCTCCGCGATGTCGAGTACCAGGCCGAGGCCGTGCGTGCGTCGGAGAAGAGCCTCGAGCTCGCGCGCCGGCAGCTCGAAGCAGAACAGGCGCGCTACGCAGCGGACCTCTCGACCAACTTCCAGGTGCTGGAGTTCCAGCAAGAGCTGATCGTGGCGGACGCCAACTGGCGCCGAGCGCGCGTGCGCTACGCCAAGGCGCTCGTCGCCCTGCAGAACGCGCAGGGCTTGATCGACGAGCATGAGGAGGCTCGTTGAGCAAAGCGCGCAGGGGGCCGCTCGTCGCCATCCTCGTACTCGTCCTCGGCGGGTTGGCGTGGTACGGGCTGCCCGCAATCATGCATCGCTTCGATCGCCCGACCGTCGTGATCGAGACGATCGAGACCGACGATCGCATCGACGAGTTCCTGGCGCCCTGCGGTTTCACTCTGCCGTTCCAGGCAGACACCTCCGACATGATCCACATCATGGTGGAGACGCTCGCGCGCGGGCAGGTGACTCCGCTCAAGCATGCTCGCCAGGAGCTTGCCGCGATGGGTCCCGTCGTGCTCCCCGAGCTCGAGCGGCGCTTCGACGCGAGCTACGCCCAGGCCTTCGAGCACGGAATCCTGGAGAATGTCCTGGGAGTGTGCACGATCGCGACCGAGCCCTGGGGCCTGGATCTCCTGCGTCGCGCAGCACGTCATCCCCAGGAGACCGTGCGCATGGGCGCGCTCGCCGGCCTGGAGCGCCACGGGACGGCGGAGGACTACGATTTCGTGTCCGCCTGTCTGCCGATCTCGGGCTCGCCGCAAAGCCAGAGCGAGATCCTCGCCATCCTCCACCGGCTCGATCGTGAGCGCTTCGGTCGCGACCTGGCCGGCTGGATGGAGCGGAACGAGTACCCGCTCCTCGAGCGCACGGCCTGTGGCTGGTGTGGAGACGTCGAAGACCCTGCGACGATCGAGCGCTTTCGGTTGCTGGCCGAGACCAGGCCTGACGATCGGAAGCTGTTCCTGCTCGGCCCCGCGGCGCGCACGGGCGACGAGGCCGCGCTGGCGTACTTGCGCGCGAAGCTCGGCGATCCCGATCCCGTCCTGCGCGACCAGGCGTTGCAAGCCTTCGCGCGCTCGGGGCTCGGCAGCGAGGTCCATGTCGTACTCGAGCTCGACTCCGACCCGCGCCTCCGGCTCCTGGCCGCGCAGATCCTCGGCGGACTCCCGGCCGACGCCGAGACCGGCGCCTGGCTCAGCATGGGCCTCGCCGACGGCGACCTCGCCGTGCGCAGCTCCTGCTTGCAATCTCTGTGCAGGCGCGGCGATCCGCGCGCGATCGCGGAAGCCATCGAGGCGCTGCGCGGGGATGCACGCTCGCGCGAGGTCGGCATTCGCGCGCTCTACGAGGCCTTCCCCGTCGATCCCTCGACGATCGATCGCACGTACGACTTCTTGACCACGCTGCTCGTCGACCGCCAGCGCGGCGATCCCGCCGTTTTCATCGGCCTCCTGCAGACCCTGAGCCAGGTGCCCGGCGCGCGAACCGCGCAATACCTCCTCGAGCAGGGCCGGGTGCTCGGCGGAGAGATCCGCGGCTGGCGTCCGCACCGCTGGTGCGTGCACCAGGCCATCAACAGTGGTCCCGAAGGACGCAAGTACCTGCGCAGCGTCCTGCCGCTCGAGCGCGACCCCCTACGGCGGATCGATCTCCTCGAGGCGATCACCCAGGACGCAGACGACGACGAGCGCGCGATCCTGCACGGGATCATCGACGATCCGGCGACCAATCCCTACGAGCGCGTGTACGCCTGCTCCCGGCTGATCCTCGCCGGACCGTGGACCGAGGTCGCGCCCTATCTCAAGCGCATGTACCTTGCGACCACCGACCCGATCGTGAGGCCGGCCCTGCACTGCATGCTGTGGGCGTGGTACGGTGCCGCGAGCGAGCGATGAGCGTGCGAGCGGCGCAAGGCCCGCGATCCGGCTGCCGCCGGTTCCTCCTCGGCGCGGGCGGCCTGCTCGTGCTGGCGAGCTCGTGCGGCTCCGGCGACGAGCCGGCGGTCGGTTCGCCAGAGAGCGGCAGCGCCGCCGAGGCGCGATCGTCAGGCGGGGACGCGCCGGCGACGTCGAGCGCGCTCGAGACACCTCCGGAGAGTGCTGCTCCGCTCGAGGAGCGACGAGCGTTCCGTGACAACCGCGCGGGGCCGCGCCTCGGGCCGTGGTACGCACAGCTCCAGGCGCGAGTTTCTCCGGACAAGGACGGTCAGGGCTGGTGGACCGAGGTCGTTGCCGAGGTGGCCGAAAAGGTCCTCGGTGAGGGCATCGGGCAGTACCTCCACGAGCGTCGCGCCGCGCAGCTCGCCGCCGCCCTGGGGCATGACTTTCGAGGCCTTTCCCTGCTGCGTCCGCCCGCCGATGCGCTCGAGACGCTGCGCGCGGATGCACGCGGCAAGGTGCGAGCCTGGCGCGGCGGCCCGCTCGCGCAGGGCACGGCGGCCGATCTCGAACGCAACCTCGCGCAGTGGCTCGACCCGCTGCGCGGTGGAGCGGATGCCCGCGTCCTCGTGCAAGTCGTCGGCGTGGTGGCGCTCGAGGGACGCCGCTACCAGACCGAAGCGTGGATTCGAGCCGGCTCGTCGACGGCCGGCGCATGCGTGCAAACCAATGCGCGCTGGACCATCGAATGGTCGATCCCGCCCAAGGGCAAGCGCCTGCTCATCACGTCGATCGAGCTCACCTCCTTCGAAGAAGTCGAGCTCTCTGCGCCGCCTTTTGCCGAGCTCACGCAAGCGATCCTCGCCGCCGACCAAGCGTTCGGTCTCGAGCTGATGCGCGGTGCCCCCGAGTACGAGCGCCGCGTCGACCGGACGACCGATTTCACGACCGTGCACATGGGCATGCACGGGATGGCGGTCGGCGACGTCGACGGCGACGGGCTGGACGACGTCTACGTCGGCACGCAAGCCGGCCGGCCCAATGCGCTCCTCGTGCAGCAGCAAGACGGCACGGTGCGCGACCTCGCTCGCGCGGCCGAGGTTGATTTCCTCGACGACACTGCGGGCGTCCTGATCGTGGACATGGATGGCGACGGACATCGCGACCTGGTGCTCGCGATGGGGCCGGGAGTCCTGGTTGCCTACAACGACGGCGAGCTCGGATTCCCGCGCCGCCAGCACGTCACGTGCAAGGGCAGCGAGCAGGTCTACTCCGTGAGCGCCGCGGACGCCGATCGCGACGGCGACCTCGATCTGTACGCGACGCGCTACATCAAGGGCGGAGTGATCGGCGGCGTCCCGACTCCCTACCACGATGCGCACAACGGGGCCACCAACGTCTATTTCCGCAACGACGAGGGCGCGCTCGTCGACGCCACCGCAGCGGTCGGCCTCGATCAGGGCAACGATCGATTCAGCTTGTCCTCCCTGTGGGAGGACTTCGATCGCGACGGCGATCTCGATCTCTACGTCACCAACGACTTCGGGAAGAACAACCTCTATCGCAACGAGGGCGGCCGCTTCACGGACGTCGCCGCGGCGACGGGAACCGAGGACGTGGGCGCGAGCATGGGGATCAGTTGCGCCGACGTCGAGCAGGATGGCGACCTCGACCTGTACGTGAGCAACATGTTCTCGGCCGCCGGGAGCCGCATCGCGACTCAGCCGCAATTCATGGCCCGGGCTCCGATCGAGGTGCGCGCGAGCTACGCACGCCACGCGCGCGGCAACACGCTCCTGCTCGCGCGCGGCGACGGCAGCTTCGAGGACGCCTCGGAGCACGCCGAGATCTCGCCGGGCGGCTGGACCTGGGGCGCCATGTTCCTCGACTTCGAGAACGACGGCCTGCCCGATATCTTCGTGCCCGATGGCTTCGTCACGACGCGTGACGCGCGCGATCTCGAGAGCTTCTTCTGGCGCTGCGTCGTGGGGGCCTCGCCGCTCGCGCCGCCGGCCACGGAAGCCTACAAGCAAGCCTGGAACGCGATCTCGATGATGGCGCAAGAGGAGGGCTACTCCTGGAACGGCCACGAGCGCGACTACGCCTACTGGAACCTCGGCGGGGCCCGCTTCGTCGATGTCTCCCAGGCGAGCGGCCTGGACTACCAGGACGACGCCCGCGTCGCATGCGTCACCGACTGGGACGGCGACGGCCGGCTCGACCTGTGGATCCGCAACCGCACGGCACCCATCGTGCGCTTCCTGCACGGCCGACCGAGCGCGCCGGGCAACTGGATCGCGTTCGATCTGCTCGGGCGAGCGCCCAATCGTGACGCAATCGGCGCCCTGGTCGAGCTCGAGGCCGGCGGAAAGCACTGGGTGCGACGACTGTATTGCGGGGAGGGCTACCTCGGCAGCTCGAGCGCGCGCCTGCACTTCGGTCTGGAGAGCGTCGCGACGCTCGAGCGCGTGCTGGTCCACTGGCCGGATGGTCAGGAGTCGCTCTACGAGGACTTGGAAGCGGGCGCCGTCTGGACGCTCGAGCAGGGCGTCGAGCAAGCGCGCCGCCGACCTGCACGCGAGGGCTGCGCTCTGGCTGGTATTCCCGCTCGCCGCATCGCCGAGACGCTGGGCCCGCGCGTCACGCGCGTGCCGCTGTTCGACGCGTTGCCGCTCCGCGCGCTCGAGCTTCCACGCTGGGAGGGCTCGCCCGCTCACGTGGGCGACTTCGCCGGCCGGCCGCTGTGCGTCTTCCTCTGGACGAGCTGGAACCGGGAGTCGCTGCAGGCGCTCGAGCGGCTGGAGGCCGATCACGCGCTCCTCGACGAGGCGGGGGTCGCCCTCTACCCGCTGTCCGTGGACGAGCCGCGCGAGGTGGACGTCGCCCGCGCGGCAATCGAATCAGGCGCACGCACCGAGCTCGGCGGACGCGCGGATGAGCGCGTGCTCACCGTGATCGAGATCGCCTTCGTCGAAGCGCTCGGGAACTACTCCGATCTGCCCCTACCGGCGGCCTTGCTCTTCGACGGCAGCGGATCCCTCTGCGCGCTGTACTTCGGCACGGTCGACGCCCGCGAGCTCGCCGCGGACGCCCGGAGCATCGAGGCGGCCCGCTCCGCCAACGAGGGACATCGGCAGACCGCCTTGAGCGGAGGGCGCTGGGCAGTGAGCAAGCCCGCGCGCGCTCTCGACACCCTGCGCAAGCTCTTCGAGTCGCGCGGCTACTCGGAGCTCGCGCGCGAGATGGCAAGCGAGATCGAGGCCCGGCGCGAGTAGCGGGCGCGCGGAAGGACTAGTGTCCCGCGCGCAGCGCCGCGTGCTCGGAGCCGAGCGACGCCCAGCCGTTACCGGCCTCGGGCACCACGCCACGCGGGGGTGGGCGCTCCAATCCGCTCCAGCCGGGCGCGAGGTTCGCGCTCACGTACAGGCCGCCGGGCTTCCATACATAGGCCGCGCCGCCGGTGCGATCGACCTGGCACGGCCAGGCGCACAGCTCGGGCTCGGCGGTGGGTGAGAGCGTCAAGCGCAGGTAGTAGCCGTGGTGGGCGACCAGGCCGGCGTCGAGGATGCGGGCGTCGGGAACGCGGCGGGTGGCCTGGGGCAGGCCGGCGAGAAAGCTCGGAAGGTCGGGCGGGATCTCCGAGCGGGACAGCCGGCTGACCTCTTCGCCGAGCCAGCTCAGGACGAGGCGCGCGTCGCGCTCGTTGGACCGTATGGCCATCGAGCGCAGATGAGGGATGGTGACGGCGACGACGGAGGCGACGATGGCCGCCAGGGTCAGGCGATCGAGCCAGGGCAGACGGCGGCTCGCCGCGCGCTCCGAGGAGTCGGCGGGGAAGAGTGCGTCGCTCGCAGTGGTGTTCATGGAAGCAGCGGATTCTGGAGCAGAGCGTGCTAGTGTTCCAGCGCCATGCGGCCCTCGTGCAAGGATCTGCCCGAGCCTCTGGCACGCGCCGCGCGCTCGGTCGCCGAGGTGCTCGCGCTCGCCGGCTGGCGCGGCTGGGTCGTGGGGGGCACCGTGCGGGATCTGGCGCTCGAACGGGTGCCCGAGGACGTCGACATGGCGAGCGCGGCCACCCCCGAGGAGATCGAGCGCCTGTTCCCGCGCACGATCCCGGTCGGACGCGCTTTCGGGACGATGATCGTCGTCACTTCCACGGCAGACATCGAGCTTCACGACCTTTCGCTCGGAGTCCGGCTACGGCGACGCGCGCCGGCCGGACGTGGTGCTCTATGGTTCTTCGGTCGAAGAGGACGCGAGGCGGCGCGATTTCTCCTGCAATGCGCTGTACCTCGATCCGCTGACCGACGAGCTTCGCGATCCCGAAGGCGGAATGCGCGACCTCGAGGCGCGCCGGCTGCGCACGGTGGGGGAGGCGGCCGCGCGATTCGCCGAGGACGGTCTGCGCCTCATGCGCATGGCGCGTTTCGAGGCGGCTCTGGATCTCGCGCCCGCGCCCGGGCTGCACGAGGCGGCGCGGACAGCGCGCAACGCCTTGCGCGGGGTGAGCCCCGAGCGGGTGCGGGCCGAGCTCGTGCGCATCTTCGAGGAGCAACGCAGCGAGCGCGCGCTCGAGGTGCTCCACGACTGCGGAATCCTGGAGCACGCTCTGCCGAGGTGGTCCCACTCGGCGAGCGGCTCACGGCCCGAGGCGGCGGTCTTCGCGGCGCGGCGCACGGCCCTCTCTCAGCTCCCCCAGCCGCCCGGCCCGGAGCTCGGCCTGGCGGTCCTCCTCGAGGTGGATCCGCTCGGCCCCGGCGGCGAGGCGGCGATCTCGGCGAGCCGCGAGCTCGCCGAGGAGCTGCGGCTGTCGCGCGACGAGCGCGAGGCCTGCGTCAGCCTGTGGGGGGCGCGCCGCGCGTTCGCGGGCCTCGTCGAGCCCTCTGCCTCGCGCTCCGCCCGCATCCGCCGACTGCGGGAACCCTGGGGGAGAGCCGCCCTGCGCCTGGGCCGGGCCTGGGCGATCGCCGCAGGCCTGCCGCCTGACCCATTCGACGCTCTCGAGGCGTGGGCCGCTACGCTCGGGCCGCAGGACCTCGCGCCCGAGCCGTGGATCCGCTCGGAGGATCTGCGCGCCACCGGGATCCCGCCCGGCCCAGAGTGGGGGAAGCTCCTGCGGGAAGCCGAGGATCGCCAGCTCGATGGTGAGCTCGAGACGCGCGCGGCTGCGCTCGCTTGGCTCGCGCGCCGGGTGCGCGAGAGTCGTGCGGACTAGCCTGCGGGGCAGCGCCTCAGCTCGGAGGAAACACGCGACGCAATGCCCAGCTCACTGGATAGCCGCACAAGATCGCGGGCGCGAGAAGCAGCGGCGCCGAGCTCTCGCGCCACGAAGCGAGCGTGAGTGCCGCCGTGAATACGAGCAAGCGGCGCAGCGCGGCCCCGGTTGCGGCTCCGGCTCGCGCGCGAGTCCAGGTGCCCGGAGCGTGAGACTCGCGCCCCAGGCCCCATGCTCCCGCACAGCCGAGGAGCAGGCCGCCGAACCGGGCCAGAGTGCTGCCGGCCGCCGTCAGGGGCGCGAGGACGAGGATCAGCCCGCACACATCCAGGGCGCTCTTGGCCAGCGCGGGGGGAATCTCTTCTTTCGCGCCGTCCTCGAGTCGAGCGAGCCGCGAAAGGGAGAAGACGTACAGGCCGTACAGGAGGGCCGGAGCGAGCAGGAAAGGGCGCCCGATCGGCACGCTCGAGCTGAGGCGACCCGCGGCGTAGAGCGCGATCCCGAGGTTCGTCGCCCGGCACAGGCCGAGGAAGAGCGGGCCGAGGACCGGCCCACGGCCGCGAAGGTCGTAGCCCGCGGCCAAGAGGGCGAGCACGCTCGTCGCGATCCCGAGCCGCGGGTCGGCCAGGTAGCCGAGCAAGCCGCCCGTCACGAGGAGTGCGACGGCGAGCGCCAGGGCCGCGCCCGGGGCAATCGCCCCCGAGGGGATCGGCCGGTCGGGGCGCACGCAAGCGTCCTCCCCGCGGTCGACCCAGTCATTCAGCGCGAGCCCCCCGTGGAAGATGCACAAGGAAGCCGGCAGGAGCCACAGGAACTCGCGCTCGGCGGGCCACTGGCCATCTGCTCCGACCACCAGCCCCGCCGCGACGTCGGCCAGAGCAGAAGGCAGGAGTGAGAGGCGCAGCAATCGCCCGAGAGCACGCAGCTGGATCATCCGTCCTGGACGAAGAAGCGCATCACGTCGTTGTAGGTGACGTAGACCATCAGGGAGACGATCAGCACGAGCCCCACGATCTGGCTGTAACCGAGCGTGCGCTCGGAAACAGGTGAGCCCTTGATCATCTCGATCAGAACGAAGAACAGGTGTCCGCCGTCGAGGACGGGGATGGGCAGCACATTGAGGATGGCGAGGTTGATCGAGAGGATGCAGAGGAAGAAGAAGAACTTCGCCCAGCCCTCGAGCGCGACCGTGTGCGAGACGAGGCCGATCGTGATGATCCCGCCCATGTTCTTGCTGGAGACCTCGCCGCTGCCCATCTTGCGCAGGGTGAGCCAGACCGTGCGCGTGAAGCGCAGCGAAGCCGAGTAGCCGGCGGCGATGGCGGCGGTGATCTTCGGCACCCGCCACACGTACTCGGGGCGGCGCAGACCCAGACCGTACTCCATGGCGGGCACGTCGCGGGGCGTGATCGCGAAGCTCAGGTTCTCGCTCGTGCCATCCGGACGAGCGCGCAGGACCTCGAGCTCGACGGGCTGGCCGTGCTTGCGGGCGCTCTGCGTGCGCTCGAAGAACTGCTCGTAATTCACGATCGAGTCGCCGTCGAGGCGGTCGAGACGGTCGCCGGGAAGGACGCCGGCTTCCTCGGCAGCCGAACCGGGCACGATCGAGAGGACCTGGCTCTCGAAATCGGATTCGATCGCGAGGTCATCCAGCAGGGCGACCGTCTGGGATTCCGCCAGGGCCGGTGCCTCGATCGAGCGCGGATGACCGTCGCGCAAGAGCTCGAAGGTCGTCGGGCCGGAGCTCGCGAGCATGGCGGGCAGCAGTTCGAGCGGCGTGTACACGCGCCTTCCGCCGATGGCGAGCAGGACGTCGCCCTCCTCGAAGCCAAGCTCGGCAGCGAGCGCTCCGGTACGCACGGCCCGGATCACCAGTCCACCCGGCTGCAATCCCAGGATGACCCGCTTCACCTCGGCCGGGCGCGGCGTGATCGTGAACTCGAGTGCTTCGGTCCCGCGCGCCACCTGGAGTGTGATCGGCCCACCGATCGCGAGGGCCTCGAGGAGCTGGCGCGCCGGTCCCAGCGCTCCCGGCTGCCCGGCGACTCCGAGCAAGCGGTCCTCGTCCATCAGGCCCGCCTCCGCGGCGGGTGACCCCTTGGCGACGATCATGCGCAGCGCGGGATCCCAGCCGAGGTCGACCCCGATGCGGTAGAGGCCCTCCTTCTCGCTGTACTGAGGCCGGATCGCCACCGTCTCGCTTGCTTCCGCGCCGGGGCGCAGGACCTCGATGCGAGCCGGCCCGTCGCCGCTGAGCGCAATCTCCTCGGGGATGTAGGTGAAGTCGTGGAGCGGCTTCTCGTTGATGGTGAGGAACTGCGTGCCGGCCTCGAGCCGAGCGCGCCATGCCGGCGACCCCTTCAGCGGCTCGCCGATGAGCGGTGTGAGGCTCGGCACCCCGGCGAGCAGCGTGAGCGGGAAGACGACCAGCGCGAACACCACGTTCATCAGCACTCCGCCGGAGTAGATGAACAGGCGCTGCAGGGGCGACTTCGCAGAGAGCTCGTCGGGACGGGGCACTCGATCGCGGTCGCCGCCGAGCTCCTCGCCCGCCATCTTCACGTAGCCCCCGAACGGCACCAGCGCGATCTGGTAGAGGGTGCCGCCGCGGCGCCAGCCGAAGATACGCGGCCCGAACCCCAGGCTGAAGACGTCCACGCGCACACGGCACAGCCGCGCAGCAAGGTAGTGGCCGCCCTCGTGGACGAAGATCACCAGGCCGATGCCGAAGGCGACCTGCAGGATGCGAAGCGATGAGAAGAGGTACTCCACGGTGCAGCAGCGGGGGGGTCAGGAGACCGCGGTGGCTCGGATCTCGTCGTGCGCGTCCTCGCGGGCCAAGCGATCGGCCTCGAGGAGCTCCTCGATCGAGCCGGAGAGACCCCGGCGGCGGTCCAGTACCGCGCGATTGATGCGCTGCATGTCGTCGAAAGCGATGCGAGACTGGAGGAAGGCTTCGACCGCGACCTCGTCTGCGGCGTTCAGCACGCAGCCAGCATCCGCCCCCTCCGACAGGCAGCGATAGCCCAGCTCCAGCGCTGGAAAACGCATGGGATCCGGCTGTTCGAAGCTCAAGCTGGCAAATCGCGCCAGCTCGAAGCCGGGCAAGCTCGCAGGGGCGCGCGCGGGATGGTGCAGCGCATAGTGGATCGGACCGCGCATGTCGGGCAGCCCCATCTGCGCGATGACCGAGCCGTCGCAGAATTCGACCATCGAGTGCACGATCGACTGCGGGTGGATCACCACGCGGATGCGCTCGGCTTCCAGCCCGAAGAGATGGTGCAGCTCGATCACCTCGAGCGCCTTGTTCATCAGGGTCGATGAGCCGATCGTGATGCGCGGTCCCATGGCCCAGTTGGGATGGCGCAGCGCCGCCTGGGGCGTGGCCCGCGCGAGCTCGTCGAGCGGTGTGGTGCGAAAGGGACCGCCACTCGCCGTCAGCCACACGTAGCGCACGTCGTCGATCCGTTCGCCGCGCAGGCACTGGTAGATCGCCGAGTGCTCGGAATCGACCGGCACGATCTCCGCGCCGTGCTCACGCGCCATGAGCATGAGCTCGGCGCCGGCGATGACGAGCGACTCCTTGTTCGCCAGCGCCAGTCGCGCGCCGCGCCGGAGAACCGCGATCGAGGCGCGCAAGCCCGCCGACCCGACGATTCCATGGACGGCGACGTCGAAGCTCGCCTCGCCGATCAACCTCTCGATGGCGTCCGGTCCGGAGAAGAGCTCGCAGCGCTCGGGCAACCTCGCACGCAAGCGGTCGGCATTGGTCGGATCCTGCAGCGCGACGGCGCGCGGCGCGAATTCCCGTGCCTGCTCGGCAAGCTTCTCCCAGGAGCGCGATGCAGCGAGCCCTGCGACGACGAGCGTTGCGCTGCTCGCTCGGACCAGATCGAGGGTCTGCGTTCCGATGGAGCCGGTGCTTCCCAGAACGAGTAGCTTCTTCTTCACGCGAGAGACCGGTCCTCTTCGAAGAGAGAGGATTGCTCTCGTCTCGGAGCCCGCATAAGTTTAGAGGATCCTCCCCCCGGGTTGGTACCGGCACGGGGGAGATCGCGCGAGGCAGATCGAACGTGTGGCATGCGAGCGTCTCCTATTGTCCGGTTTGTGGCACCGGGCTGATGGTGGCTCGCATCGAGGGACGCGAGCGCCCGCGCTGCTCGGAGTGCGATTTCGTCTTTTACAGCAACCCTGCCAGCGCGGCGGCGGGGGTCGTCCTCGACGCGGATCGCCGGGTGCTCCTGATCCGGCGCCGCGTGCCGCCCCACATGGGGGACTGGGCGCTACCCGCTGGCTACCAGGAGATCGACGAGGACCCGCGCGAAACGGTGCGCCGCGAGATCCTCGAGGAGACCGGCCTCACGATCGAGGTGCTGCGACTGTTCGACGTGGTGTACATGCCCGAAGATCAGCGCAAGCCGGCCAACGTGATCGTGTACCTCTGTCGCGCAGTCAGCGGCGAGCTCTGCGCGGGATCCGACGCTTCCGAGGTCGGCTGGTTCGCCCTCGACGATCTGCCGGAGAACATCGGGTTCCAGAACGCGCCACGCATCCTCGAGCGCCTGCGGCGCGGTGAGGACGAGATCGCGTGAGGAAAAGCGCTCTCCCTCGCGCTATCCTCACGGCTCGCTTCCTACCGCGCGAGACCCTCCAGTGACCCATCAGCCGCCGCTGACCTACAAGGACGCCGGCGTCGACATCGACGCCAAGTACCAGGCCCTCGAGCGGGCCAAGAGCGCGATTCGCGCGAGCTTCACGCCCGGCGTCATCGGCGACGTGGGCCTCTTCGGCGGGCTGTTCGACCCCGAGCGCGTGGGCTGCGACGGCATGGTGCTCGTCGCCAGCGCCGACGGTGTGGGCACGAAGCTCGAAGTCGCCAAGCGCGCGCGCCGCTACGACACGGTCGGCCACGACATCGTCAACCACTGCATCAACGACATCCTCGTGCAGGGTGCGCGCCCGCTGTTCTTCCTCGACTACGTCGGGGTCGGCAAGATCGATCCGGCGATCGTCCCGATGCTGATCGCCGGCTGCGCTGACGCGTGCCGCGAGAGCGGCTTCGCGCTGCATCGGCGGCGAGACCGCCGAGATGCCCGGGGTGTACAAGGGTGGCGATTTCGATCTGGCCGGATTCATCGTCGGAGCGGTGGCGCGCGACAAGATCCTCGATGGAACGCGCGTCCGACCCGGCCAGGTGCTGCTCGGAGTGACCTCCTCGGGCCTGCACACGAACGGCTACTCGCTGGCGCGCAAGATCCTCTTCGAGCGGCTCGGTCTCGACGTCGAGGATCGCCCGAAGGAGCTCGAGGGGCGGAGCGTCGGCGAGGTCCTGCTCGCGGTGCACCGGCCGTACTATCGCTTGCTCTGGCCGCTCCTCGAGCGCAACGAGCTCGCGGCGATGGCGCACATCACCGGCGGCGGCCTGCGCGACAACCTGCCGCGCGTCCTGAACGGTCACGACGCCCAGATCGACCTCGGAGCCTGGGAGCCGCCGGCGATCTTCCGGCTCCTGTGCACCGCCGGCGGGATCGCGCGCGACGAAGCCAACCAGGCCTTCAACATGGGCATCGGCATGGTGCTCTTCGTCGAGCCCGACCACGAAGGCGCGGTTCGCGCGCATCTCACAGCGCAGGGCGAACGCGTGATTGCCCTGGGTGAGGTGGTGCCGGCGAGTGGATCGAGAAGCGCCTCCGAGAAGGGAGTCGTGCGCTGGAAATGAGGTCCGTCCTCTGCACCGCGCGCGCATCTCGCTGGATCGCGGCGGCGCTCTCGGCCGTGCTCGCCACGCACACGGCGAGGGCATGCCCGCAGGATCCTGACGGCTGGGATGCGGCCTCGAGCCAGCTCGAAGCTCTGGTGAGCGGACGGATCGTGCCGCCAGCCGAGCGCGCAGCGGCGAACGAGGCCGTGGCGAGCTGGAGCCGCGCTCATCCCGAGAGCTTCGAGAGCCGTCTCGCGGCGATCCACCTGGCCAGGCTGGCGGGTCGCGCGGATGCGATCCTCGAGCCCGATCGCGTGCCGGCCGAGATGAGCGCGCGCGACGCCTGGCTTGCGGCGCTCGTGTTGCCCAGCGGCCCGGCGCGCGCCCACGCCTTCGCGCTCGCCATCGCAGGTGCGAGCTCCGCCGACCTCCTCGAACGCCTCGGCCGCGCCTTTCCTGCGTTCCTCGAGGAGGCCGAAGCCTTGCGCCTCGAAGCCGCGGAAGAGCTCGCCATGGCCATGTACGCTGCCCAGCCTGCGAGCTGGAGTTCGACCACCCTCGGTGTCCTGTGGACCCGCATGGGGAAGTACGCCGAGGCCGAGCGCGTCCTCAGCGCCGAGATCGCGCGCCTGGATGCCGGCGTCGAGGAAGCCGAGCGGAAGGCCGCGGGCTCGACCGACGAGACGGCCCGCGCGCAGGCCCTCGGCGCAGCTCGCGCGCTGCGCGACGAACGGCGCGCGATGTACGAGCGGCGCGCGGTGTCGCGGCGCGGAGCGGGGCGCGACGCTCAGGCGCTCGACGACCTGGGCCGGGCGCTCGCCGAGGGCGGACGCGACGCGGCGCAGATGCTCGGGCAGAACGCGCTCGCCAGCGGAGACCTCGAAACCGCCCGAGCGCTCTTTCGTACCTTGCTCGAACCCAGGGAAGGTGAGACGCCGGAGAGCCTCGAGGAGGCGGCTCCGTGGGCCCTCCGCGGCTGGGGGCTGGCGCTGCTCACGCCACGCGCGGCCCCCGCTTCGACCTCCAAGGGGGCCCGCGCCGTGGGCCACCGCAACCACTGATCCCCGTCGGACTACTGCAGGCATGAACTCTCTCTCGCTGCCCGTCGCCATCGCAGCCTCGTTCGTCGCCGTCCTGGGGATCCTCCTCGGGCCGCCCGCGTTCCTCGAGGCGTCCGCTCCGTCCGTCGCGACTCCCCAGGAGCGCCAGCTCAAGGATTCGGACATCACGGATCTCTCGAAGAAGCTCGCCGAATGGCTGGAAGCGACCGCGACGAAGAAGAAGGTGGACGCAGCGCAATCCGAGGTGCGCGACGAGCTCGACAAGCTGCAGAAGAAGCTCAAGGGCATCGATCCGCTGTCCTTGCCGGCGGACTTCGGAGCGGCGCTGTACATGTCGTACGACTACAAGAAGGGTCGTCCCAAGCGCGGCAAGGTCGACTCGATGGAGGCCAAGGCCTTCGGGAAGACCTACGAGTTCGCGATCTCTGCACCCGCCTCGTACAACGCGGCCAAGTTCTCCTATCCGCTCTTGATCTGCATTCCCGACGAGAAGCAGCAGCCCAGCACGCACCTGATGGAGGACTGGACCAGCGCGGAGGTGAAGGAAGGCTGCATTCTCGCGGCTCCGCCGATGCCCGATGACGTCGCCTTGTGGTCCCAGGGCGGCGAACCCGATGCACCCGGGGGAGTGGCGTACGTGCTGACCACGCTGGGAGCGATCCGGGATGTGTACGCGATCGATTTCGACAAGGTCTTCCTGGTCGGCAAGGGACGGGGAGCCGAGACCGCCGTCGCGATCGGCGAGATGTTCCCGGAACGCTTCGCCGGCGTGATCGGCCGCAGCGGCGGTCCGGGCAACGTCGAGGTGTCGAACTTCAAGAACCTCCCCACCTTCTTCACGGGAGGCGACGCGAAGGCGAGCGAGTTCCAGAAGAAGATCGACGAGCTCGGCTACAAGAACTGCACGCTGATCGCCGAAGGCAAGGAGCTCGAGGTCTGGGGCTGGGTCGGACAGACGCGCCGGCAGCCGAATCCGAGCGAGATCAGCCTGGTGCCGGGGAACCCCTTCCCCAAGCGAGCGTACTGGCTCGAGGTTCCTCCGATCGACGACGTGACCCGCAGCGCGCGCGTGACCGCGCGCATCGAGCGCGAGACCAACACCATCCGCATCGAGGCGCACGGCGTGCAGGAGCTCACGCTGTACTTCAACGATCAGCTCGTCGACCTGGACCAGGCGGTCACCGTGATCGTGAATGGGGCGGAGAACAAGGACCAGATCCCTCGCAACCTGCTGCGGACCCTGGAATTGATCTACAAGGCGTCGAGCGATCCGGGCCGGATCTACGTCGAGAACAAGACCTACTCGGTGCCGACTCCCCCCGGAGAAGCGAAGTAGGGCGCCGACCGGCCGCACTTGGACATCGGCTCGATGGCGACGTCCCGCGGCGATCGACTGCCCGACTCGAGCTCGCCTCTGGCACTCCTGTTCGTCGTCGCCGTCGCGGGCGCCGGGACGATGACGATCGAGCTCGCCGCCGTGCGGCTGCTCGCCCCCTGGTTCGGCGCCTCGAGCGGAGTCTGGACCAACGTCATCGGAGTGATCCTGCTCGCGCTCGCCCTGGGATATCGGCTCGGAGCACGCTGGGCGCGAGCGGGTGAGCCCCGTCGAAGCCTGGCCCGCACGCTCTTCCTGGCCGCCGTCACCGCGGCCTGGTTGCCGTTCTTCGCGCGGCCGGTGGCGGAGCTCTTCCTGCCGTCCGGCCTGGCGCTCGACGAGGCGGCCGAGCTCCTGTTGTGGGGGAGTCTTGCGGCAGCGCTCGTGCTCTTCCTTCCTGCCGCGCTGGTGCTCGGTGTGGTCGGGCCGCTCTCCGTCGAGATCTTGCAACGCGAGAGCGGCGGACATGCGGGCGAAGCCGGAGGGCGCGTGCTCGCCGCCTCGACCGTCGGCAGCCTGGCGGGCACCTTCGGCACGACGCACCTATTCCTGCCGACCTTCGGGCTGCGCTGGACGTTTCTCGCCACTTCCCTCGCGCTCGTGCTGGCCGGCTTCGCCGTCGGCTTTCGCCGTCGACGCCTCGCTGCAGCGAGCACTGTCACGGCGCTCGGCTGGATCGCAGCGCTCCTCTACGGCGCGCTCGGCGTCCCGGAGCTCGCGAGCGGAGCGCGCCTGCTCGCCGCCCGCGAGTCGGCCTACCAGAGCCTGCGCGTCATCGAGACAGAGGACGAGCGTGGGCCGCTGCGGCGGCTGGCGGTCAACGAGGGCCTCGATTCCTTCCAGTCCGTGTGGCAGCCCACGCCGGGTCTGCTTCCTCCCGGCTACTACTACAACCTCTTCGCGCTGCCGCCCTGGTGGCAGGACTCCCGGGAGAGCTGGCGCGTCCTGGTCCTCGGTCTGGGTGCGGGGACGAGCGTGCGCGTCATGGAAGGCGCGCTACCGGAAGGCTGCGTCCTCGAGAGTACTGGCGTGGAGATCGATCGCGTCGTGGTCGACCTGGCCGAGCGCTGGTTCGACCTCGAGCACGGGCAGAATCGCCGCGTCCTCGCCGGCCTCGATGCGCGCGCGTTCCTGCGCAGCAGCACCGAACGCTGGCAGCAGATCGTGGTCGACACCTACGCGAACAACATGGAGATCCCGGCGCACCTCTCGAGCGTGGAGTTCTTCCGCGAGGCGCGAGCGCACCTCGAGCAAGGGGGATGGCTCGTGGTCAACGCCGCCGGCTTCGGGTTGTACGACCCGGTGGTGGAAGCCGTGGCCGGGACGCTCGCGTGTGCGTTCGGCCAGCCCGTCCTCGGAGTACGCGTTCCCTTCGCTCGCAACTGCGTGCTCTTCGTCCGCGAAGGCGGAGCCGTGCTCGACCCCGAGCAACCCGGCTGGGTGGTGGGGAGCGGTGAGCTCGGGAGCCTCACCGACACGCTGCGCTTGCCGGGGAGCTGGCGCTGGTATCCGCCGCTCGTCGTGCCGCTCGGCGACGATCGCAACCCCATCGATCGTCTGCAGCGCGAATCGGTTCGTCGCGGGAGGGAGAATTGGCTGGCGCACGGCTGAACGAGCGCGGGCCGGGCATGCGCGCCTTCGCCTGCGTCCTCGTGCCCTTCGCGGTGGTATTGAGCCCGTGCGTGAGCTACGCCGGCCAGAGCTTCGCCGAGGCTGTCGAGCTCATCCGCGCGGGTCGCATTCGCGAGGCTCTGGACAGCGCGCGCGCGATCGGCGAGCCGCTGGCAGCGCTGCAGGCAGAAGTGCATGTTCTCTGGGCAGGCGGCGATCTCGTCGGCGCGCTGTCCGCGGGCGAGGGTGGGCTGGAGCGCTTTCCCGCCGATCTCTACCTCGCCGAGCAGTGTGGCCAGCTCGCGGCCGTGCTCGGCGCAGGCGAACGCGCCCTCGCCCATTCCGAGCGCCTGGACCTGGCCCTGCGCGAATCGCAGCTCGCGGGCGAGGAGCGGCTGGCGTGGGAAGCGCGCGCGCGGACGCTGCATGACGAGGCCGCTCTTGCGAGCGAGCGCGTGGAGAAACGCGTCGGCGCACTCACGCGGGCGCGCCGGACCGTGCTCGGCGTGGCGGGCTTCGCGGTCGTCCTGTTGATGCTTCCCTGGCGTCTGCTCAGCGGCTCGAAGCAACCGTAGCGGAAGGCCCCCGACGCGCTAGAGGAGATCGAGCACGCCTTTTCCAAGTAGCGGATCGAAGAAGGTCGGCGGCGCGCCGAGCCAGCTCGCATCCGCAGCGAGCTTCGCGTTCCACGGCAGCCTCTCCTTGTCGCAGATCTGCCCGAGCGCGACTGCGGCGAAGGCGCGCGTCGTCTCGCTCACCTGGAGATCGGCGACCAGCCCGACGAGGGCGTCGATGGCGCGCGAATCGCCCACGTACCCGAGCGCCGAGGCGGCGGCGACCGACTCGATCATGGTGTTCGAGATGCGCAGTCGATCGATGAGGTAGGGGACGATGCTCTTGTCTCCGAGCAGCGCCAGCGCGATCGAGGCTTCGCGCAGGAGGCCCGGGCGATAGCGCGTCTTCTCGACCAGGACGTCGTGCAGGAGCGGCGCCGATTCGCGGGACCGCATCAAGCCCAGGGAAATCGCCGCGTACCCGCGCAGGTTCTCGTCGCCGTTCTGCGTGTGGGCCTCGATGGCGGGGATCGATTCGGCATCCCCGAGCAAGGCCAGCGCGAGGCAGTAGGCACCCGCTTCCTGCGGGCCCTCCCGGTTCGCGAGCACGAAGCGCAGCGCATCGATGACCTGCGCGGAGGGTCCATCGCCGCTGCTCTCGAGGAGCGCCAGCCCCAGCGCCGACCACGGACGCTCGGCGTCCGCGCCGCCCGAGAGCTTCTCGAGCAGGAGCGCGCGCGCATCGGCGACCGCTTTCCCCGCCGTTCCCTTGCCATGCCGGCCGGCCATCCGGCCGATCGCGAGCAGGGCCTGGTTCCGCGCGCCGCGATCCCCGCGCGCCACGCAACCCGTGAGGGCCTCTCGCATCGCGCGATCGTTCTCGTCCTCGTCCCCGTCGCCAAGGAGGGACAGCGCCTGGATCGCGCCCTGCACGACCGGAGCGGGAGTCTTCGCATGCGGGCCGAGCGCTTCGACCAGGATTCCGATGGCTCGATCGACCTCGGCGCCTTCGATTCCGTTGCACAGGCGCGCAATGGCGACGGGTAGCTGCGTGCGCTCGATGTCGCGGGTCCGTCGCGCCTCGAAGCGGTTCACGAGGAAGGTAATCTGGCCCCTGCGCGAGTGGCTGGGATCAGGCGTCTCGGCGGCGGTGACTCCGACGTCCTCCAGCGGGAGCAGGCCGAGCGCCACGATGCTGGCGACCGCGATCTCCTCGGGCGGATCGTCCGATTCGAGCGCACGGACGAGATGGTGGACTGCGAAGCGCCGCACCGCCTCGCCCTGCGCGCGAGCGCCGATCAAACCCAGGCCGTAGGCGGCGAAGGCCCGCGTTCGGACGGGGACGCTCTTCCTGCCGACCAGGGATTGGATCTCGTCTTCGTCGGCGAGCAGCTGAGCCAGCAAGGGAGCGGAGGAAGGGCTCGCCAGCACTCCGAGTGCGATGGCGGCCGTCTCGTGCACTTCCTGATTGGAATGCGCCAGGTAGCCGCGCAGCAGCGTGACCAGCTCCTCGCCCGCATCCGCCGCGCCGCGCTCTCCGATCTTCGCCAGCGCGAGCAGGATGCCGGTGACGAGATCGATGTCTTCCGCGCCCTTCAGCGCGGCTCGCAGCGCCGGAACGACCGTCTCGCGCAGCGTCTTCTCGTCGGGCCGCAGCGTGGTGCTCGGATCCTTGCCGGAGCGCTTGGGCCCGAGGAAGAACTCGGCGCTGCCCGTCACGGGCTCCTCTTCGCGGATCGCGCCTCGCAGGTCCAGGAATCGATCGCGGTTGAGACTCCACCAGACGTCCCAGGCCGCGGAGTCAGTGACCGGCGCTCCGGCGCTGGTCGTGCTCGGCCCGCCGCCCGTCGCGCCGCCGGGACCCGTGGTCGAGCCTGGACCGATGTACACACCCCCGTGAGCGAGGGCCGGCAGAGCCAGGATGAGTTGAAGCGCGAGAATCGACGGAAGCGTGGTCGGGCGCATACCGAAAGGAGTCGACCGGGACCGCCAGGTCCACTGCAGATCCTAGCCTCTGCGACCGCCCAGGAAACTGTGAGTTATTCGTAGTCGAGCACGCCGCGCTGCCCGTCCGTGAGGGTCGGAACCGTGGCGAGATAGTTCGCGCCCACGGAAATGGGCGTCTCCCAGGGCAGGCTGCGGCGATCACAGATCCCTCCCAGCGCGCGCGCGGCGGCGGCGCGCGAGATGGCCGTGGCATCCGCCCTCTGCACGAGCTCCAGGAGCGCGTCGAGCGCGCGCGCATCCCCGACCCGAGCCAGGGCCATGCAAACGGCAACCTGGGTCGCCTGGACGTCCGTGCGGTGGAGAGTGTCGAGGAGTCCCGGCACGACCTGCTTGTCTCCCATGAGTGCCAGACCCTCGGCGACATCGACGAAGAGCTCGGGCTGCGCGTACGAGGAGGCAAGGAGCGTGCGCAGCGCTTCCAGCGCGCCGGTATCGCCGAGGAGGCCCAGGGCGAGAGCCAGCGGAGCTTGCACCTCGCTCGCCTCGATCTTCTGCAGCCGCTCGAGGAGCAGGGGTGCCGCGGCGACATCGTGGGCGAGGCCGAGGGCGATCGCGTAGGCGCCCAGTTTCTCGGGCTGCCCCGTGTCCTCGGCCACGAAGCGGAGCGCGTCGGCGCTCAACGGATCGAGCGGAGCGCCGAGCGCGCAGCGCCCGTGCGCGAGCAGTCCCAGGCCCAGGGCCGCCCACGGCTCGAGCTGGGAGCGGCCGTGCGTCAGATTCTCGAGCAGGGCTTCGCGCGCCTCGACGAGGCCCGCGTCGGAATCGTCTCGATCGCCGGGCCGACCGCCGAGGCGTCCGAGCGCAATCAGCGCAAAGCGGCGACTGCTCGGATGCCCGTCACGGGCTTCGCGAATCAGTGCGGCGCGGATCTCCTGATCGGTTCCAGTCGCGTCGGTGTCGCCGAGCTCGCCGAGGGCCAGCGCGACGCTGGCGCGGACTTCGTTGGGCTCCCTCGCGGAGGGACGCAGCGCCTCGAGGAGAACCCGGGCCAGCGATTCCCGCAACGACGGTCCCGTCTCACGGGCAAGGCGAGCGAGCGCGATGGGAATCTGCGCTCGCACCTGCGCGAAGGCGTCGTGGCCGGCGTGACTCGGAAAGAGCTCGAGCAGCCACGCAATCTGCGTCCTGCGCGTCAGCACGCGTCGATCGATCTCGCCCGCTCGAGCAGCATGCTGGAGCGTGTCGAGCGAGGCGCGCTCGTCGATCGGCAGGAGCCCGATCGCCGAAAGTGCCGCCGCTTCGACGTCCGTGGTCGAGAAGTTCGCGGCCTCGCACACGTCCATCAACGTGGACACGATCGTGGCGCGTGAGCCGGCATCGAGACTCGGACCAAGGAGCGCGAGAGCGTACGCCGCGAAGGCGCGCATGCGCTCGGGCACGCGGGTCGAGTTGCACAGCGCGCGGCCGAGCTCGTCGCCGCGCACCATACCGAGCAAGGGCTCGAGCGCCTCGGGACGACTCGTGACTCCAAGTGCAACCACCGCGACCTCGGCGAGCTCCTGGCTCGGCTCGCGAAGGAGGTCGGTCAGATGAGCGACGAGCCGCGCCGCATGCTCGTGATCGCTCGCTCCGATCCGTGCGAGCGCCATGGCGAGCGACATCCGCAGGAGCGGGGAGCCCCCGTCCTCGAGCATCGCGGTCAAGACCGCGCTCACCGTGCCTTCCACTTCTCCCGCGGCCGGAACGATCTCGTCTTCCCCGGTGCCCGTCGCGCTGCCGCCGAGGAAGAAGTCGTCGCTGCCCGTCAAGGTGCCCGTGCGGAGCACGTGCTTGCGCAGCTCGAGATAGGGAGCCTGATTGTGTGTCCACCACAAGCTCCACGTGGTCGGATCACCCACCTCGGGCGGAAGGAAAGGTGTGACCGGAGCGCCCGGCCCGAACGGGCTGCGCGGAATGCCGCTCGTGCCGGGCGCAGATCCCGGCATCGGAGGTTGCGCCGTTGCTCCGCCCGAGTGGGGAGCTCCCGCTCCCGGACCCGTTGTCGTGGAACCACCCGGCGTCACGGCACTCGGTGGCGGCGAATCTCCGTGCGGGACGGTATCCCCGGGACCACCCCAGGTTCCCCCGCCCTTCCTGACGGGTGGCGGCGTCGGAGGTGGATTGTTGCCGTCCTGCTTCCCACCGCCCGTACCCCCGATGCCCCCTTGCCAGGTGTTCGCCGGCGGCGAAGCCAGGGGCGGAAGGCAGAAAGCGAGCGCGGCGATCGAAGAGAGCAACAGCATTGGAAAACCTCCGACGCGGCCGGATGGGCAACGCGTCCATTGAATTGGATCAAGTTACGTGCCGCGGCGCAGCTTCCAGGCCCGGACGGTGCCTGCACGGGGCTTCGGCGGCGCGGTGGATCCGGCATGGACGGCCGCACGAGGATCCCGCTCGGCCCGCGCTTCCGGCTCGCGTCCGCCGTAAACGACAGCCGCCCGCCAGCGCTGACGCGCGGCGGGCGGCTGATGTCAGAGCGGAATCGATCAGAGGATGTCGAGCACCCCGGTGCCGTTCTCACCGGTCAAGGTGAGCGTGTTGGCGCGGTAGTTCGTGTTCACCGCGATCTTGCTGTTCCAGGGGTAGTCTTCCTTGTCGCACACGATCCCCAGCGCGACCGCGGCGAAACCGCGGGCCGAGTCGGTGACCTCTTTGTTCTTCAACATGAGCACCAGAGGCTCGATCGAGTTCGCGTCGCCGATCACGCCGAGGGCCGAGGAGATGGCCGCCTGAGTGGACAGACCATTGGCCGTGGCGAGCATCTCGACGAGCTTGCCCACGATCTCCTTGTCTCCGAGCAAGCCCAGGCCCACGGCCGCCTGCTTCAGCAGGTCGGGCTTGTACTTGGACTTCTCGATCACGGCCTGGATCGGAGCGATCGACGTGCGCTCGCCGATCAGGCCCAGCGCGACCGCGGCCTCGCCGCGCGCATCGTCGCTGCCTTCGAACTTCGTTTCCATGGCCTCCTGAAGGGTCGGGATCGCTTCCTTGTACTTGCGCAGGCCGAGGGCCAGGCAGTACGCACCGACTTCTGAGGGAGACTTCTCCTTCGCGCAGGCCGAGAGGAGGGCCTTGTCGACGTTCACGTCATGGATCTGGCCACGATCAGCGAGGCCACGGCCGAGCACGCCCAGCGAGAGCGCGGCCCACGGACGCATGGGCGTCTGCCCCTTGCTCATCTGATCGAGGAGCTCGCTGGTCACTTCGCGCATGCCGCCCCAGGCGTCCTGACCCTGTCCAGCACGGCAGCCGAGCTGAGCGAGAGCGATCAGGGCGAAACGCTTGCTCTGTTCCTCGCCATCCTTCGCCACGCGGGCCAGTTCCTTGCGGATCGCGATGTCGAGCTTGTCCGCGTCTTCCGTGCCGTTGTCACAGTCACCGATGAGGCCGAGAGCAAGGGTGCAGCTCTGCACGATCTCCGCCTCACGCTTGTTGTGATCCCCGATCCCTTCGAGCAGGGCCTTGGCGACCTTTTCCTTGAAGCCGGCGGCTTCCAGGATGGGGTCGACGTCGGGCTTGGTCACGTCCCGCAGCAGGCGGGCCATGGCCGTCGGCGCGTGGGCGATCACGAAGAAGTGGCGCGTCTTCTCGTTGGCGCGCATCTTCGATTCGTCGAAGTAGTCCAGCAGGAAGGCAATCTGCGACTGGCGCGAGAACGCGTCGGGCGCGTGCGAATCCGGTCCCTCGGTGTTCTCGGGGGGAGTCGCGTCCGCAGGGGCAACGTCGACCATCGTGAGTCCGAGCGAGATCATCGCCGCGACCTTCACGTCGCGCGTCGAGAGCTCGGGCCCATCCAGTACATCCATCAGGTACTCGGCGATGCGCTGACGGGTGGCGTTGCTGCAGTCGTTGCGGGCGCCGATCAAGCCCAGGCCGTAGGCCGCGAAGGCACGCGTCCGCATCGGGACCTCGGTGCCGCCAACCCATTCATGCGACTTCGGATCGTCTTGCATCAGCGCGACCAGCGTCTCGATCGAGCTGTCGTTCGCGAGGATCCCGAGCGCCAGCGCGGCGGTCTCGGCGATCTCCTGAGTGGGGTCCTTCAGGAACTTCTTGAATTCCAGCTCGAACTGCGACTCGCCACCCTCGGTGCGCTTGTCGCCGATCTTCGCGAGGGCGATCAAGCAGCCCGTGACGATGTCGTTCTGTCGCTCGGTCTTCAGCGCTTCCAGGAGCGCCGGCACGACGACTTGCTGGATCTGGTTCTCGTTGGGGCGCTTCGTGTTCTTGGCATTCGCGCCCTGACCGTGACCGAGGAAGAAGTCGTCGCTGCCCGTCTGGACGCCTTCGCCGCGGATCTTGCTCTTCAGGTTGAGATAGGGCTCCTTGTTGAAGCCCCACCAGAACTGCCAGAGCGTGAGATCGAGTCCGGCGCCAGCCGACGGCGTGACCGGTCGTGGAGCCGCAGTCGGCGAGCCAGCCGGAGCACCGGGGGTCGTGGGACCGGGCGAGCTCGGACCGGCGGGGCCAGGCGTCGAGGGAGCGCCGGGACCAGGAGTGCCCGGTCCGCCGCCGCCGCCGCCGCCGCCGCCACCGGGCGGAACCGTGTCACCGGGACCGCGGTAGGTCCCGCCGTGTGCTGCCGAGTAGTCCTGCAAGCCGAGGGTTGCGCCGGCCAGCAGTGCGCTGAGAACGAGCAGTTTTTTCATGGTTCGTGATCCAGGAGAAGGGTGCTGAGATTGCAGCGGTCGGTGCCCGCGCACTTGGCATTCCGGGCCAAGAGGCACCCGAACCGTTCCCGAAGGCAAAGTCCATGCCGTGGAGAGGTGCTGGGAGCCTGATCGTAGGCGAGCCGAGCAGAAGCGTCCACCGGATAGCCGCCCTGAGGAGGAAGGTGACACCGCGAAACACGGGCCCGAAAGTCGTCCGCCGCGCTCGTGTTTCCGCCGGGTAGCGGAGATTTCCCTTCGCGTACAGCCTTCCGCGTACAGGTCGGGGCGCTTCCGCCCCCCCGGGAAACGAGTCACGGCTGCTCCCCGAACGAAGCCGGGGAGCAGCCGCCACACTCAAAGGATGTCGAGGATGCCGGTCCCCGCCCCGGTGAGGGTGGGCGTGTTGGCGCGATAGTTCGTGTCGACGGCGATCCGGCTGATGCGGGGAAGGTCCTCCGGGTCGCACACCATTCCCAGTGCGACCGCAGCGAAGCCGCGCGCACCGGCGGTCGCAGCTCCATCGCGGAGCAAGGCGATCAACGGGTCGATCGACGTCGAGTCGCCGATCACGCCGAGCGCCGTGGCTAGCGCCGCTTGGGACGAGAAGCCCTTGGCCGTCGCGAGCATGGCGACGAGCTTCCCGACGATCTGCCGGTCGCCCAGTAGACCGAGAGCGACGGCTGCTTGCTTCAGGAGCTCCGGCCGGTACAGCGACTCCTCGATCACCGCTTCGATCGCTTCGATCGAGGAGACGTCACCGATCAAACCCAGCGCGATGGCCGCTTCTCCGCGCGCATCGTCCTGGCTCCGGAATCCCTCGCGCATGTGATGGATGAGGACCGGAATGGCCTCCACGTGCTTCCGCAATCCCAGCGCGAGGCAATAGGCTCCCACCTGCGCGGGATCCTTCTCGCGCTCACACGCCGAGAGGAGCGCGTCGTCGACCGCTCCGTCGTGCGCACGGCCTCGATCGGCGAGCTCGCGACCGAGCACGCCCAGCGCGATCGCGGCCCATGGTCGCAACCCGCTCTGGCCGCGCTGCATCTGCTCGTAGAGCTCGGCCGTGACCTCTCGCAATCCACCCCAGTTCTCCAGGCCCTGGCCGGGATGGGATGCCGATCGGGCGAGCGAGATCAACGCAAAACGACGGCTCTGCTGCTCCCCGCTGCGCACGATCCCGAGCAGCGCCTTGCGAATCGAGATGTCCACCCCATCGACCGCTGCCTCACCCGTTCCGTTGTCGCAGTCACCGATCTGGCCCAGGGCGAGCGTGGAGCTCTGCTGGATCAAGTCCTCGCGTCCGGAGTGCTCCCCGACGGCGTCGAGGAGCGCTTTCACCACCTGCTCCTTCATCCCACAGGCGGCCAGGACGGGGTCGACCCCACCATTTTCGGTCGAGTCCTCGAGCAAGCGCGCCATCGCGGTCGGCGCGTGCGCGAGCGTGAACGAGTGACGCGCCTCCTTGTGGGCGCGCAGCTTCGCCGGGTCGAAGTAGTCCAGGAGGAACGTGATCTGCGCCTGCCGCGAGGGGCTGGCGACCTCACCCGGGGCCCCGGGGGCATCGGGCGCGGCGACGTCGAGCCGCGTCAAGCCGAAGGAGATCATCGCGGCCACCTTCACGTCGCGCGTCGAGAGCTCGGGGGCGTCGAGCATCTTCATCAGCTGCGTCGCGATCTGCTCGCGAACGGGCTCCTCGGTGGCGTACGCGCCGATCAGGCCCAGGCCGTAGGCCGCGAAAGCGCGTGTGCGCATCGGCACCTCGGTCGAGCCCACCAGCGCGTGGGGGTCGACCGCGCCGAAGTCGGCGTCCTGCATCAGCGCCACCAAGGTGTCGATGGAGCTCGGATGACCCAGGATCCCCAGCGCGAGCGCCGCAGTCTCGGCGATCTCCTGCGTCGAATCGTCGAGGAAGCCGGCGAACAAGGCCTCGAACTCCGAAGCGCCCGCTTCGCTGCGCGTGTCTCCGATCTTCGCGAGCGCGAGCATGCAGCCCGTGACGATGTCGTTGTCGTGTTCCGTCCGGAGCGCTTCACGGAGCGCGGGCACGACGATGCTCGTGATCTTCCCGGCAGTCGGCTGCCGGCGATCCCGGGCCTGCCCGCCGCCGAGGAAGTCTTCGACGCTCCCGGTCTGGACGGTGCAAGCGCGGATCTTGCTCTTGAGCGCGAGGTAGGGATCCTTGTTGAAGCCCCACCAGAATTGCCACGCGGTCAGCTCCGCGTCGCTCGATCCCGGCGTGGTCACCGGCCGTGGCGAACCGGTGGGCGAGCCGGGTGGAGCGCCCGGAGTCGTTGCTCCCGGAACCGAAGGTCCCACCGGACCTGAGGGTGCCGGCGCGCCGGTGACCGGAGCCCCCACGCCTCCGCCACCACCTCCGCCGCCACCCGGCGGTACGGTATCCCCGGGGCCGCGATACGTACCGCCATGCGCGGCGGCCGTCTCGTGAGTACTGAACATGACGCCGGCGAGCAGCGCGGCGAAAACGAGCGCGTTCTTCATGATTGTAGTGCGTGAAACGTTGGGTCGGTGCGGCTGACCCCACAGGCATTTCTCATCCAACGGGATGAGCGTGTTGCGCAAACGCAACGCCCATGCCATGCACGCGGGCTGCGCCGACCTTCGATCGAGCGGAACACGGAAAACGCAGACGCCATCGATCGCGCGCGTGTTTGCATGGCCGGTGCAATCCCAGTTTCGTCGGTTCTTGCGGCGCCCGCGGTCGCGGTCCACGGGTTCACATTCCCCCGGAGTAGCACCGTCGCACACAGGCGCACGGATGTGAGCGCGCGCTCGAAGTCCGCCTCTGGTTCGGAGTACCGCCTTCAGGCGGTCTTCTCTTGCAAAGCCAGTCCCGCCTGAAGGCGGGACGACGAACCAGACCGCCTAAAGGCGGTACTCCGAACTCGGAGGTAGGGCGTGTGGTTTCTCTCTAGACCGCCTGAAGGCGGTACTCCGAACTCGGAGTCGAGATGCGGCCGCCGGCAATCCGATCGCTCAAAGTATGTCGAGGACTCCGGCTCCCCCTTCCGTGAGGGTGGGAGTGTTCGCGCGATAGTTCGTGCCGCCCGCGATGCGACTGATCCGGGGAAGGTCTTCTGGATCGCACACCATTCCCAGTGCGACTGCGGCAAAGCCGCGGACCCCGTCGGTGGCCTTTCCATCGCCCAGCAAGGCGAGCAGCGGGTCGATCGAGGTCGAGTCACCGATCATGCCCAGTGCAGTGGCGAGCGCCGCCTGGGACGCCAAGCCCTTGGCTGACGCGAGCATTCCGATCAGCTTCTCGACCATCTGCCTGTCTCCCAGCAAACCGAGGGCGACAGCTGCCTGCCTCAGCAGCTCGGGCTTGTAGCAGGATTCATCGATCACAGCCTCGATCGGACCGATCGATGAGCTGTCGCCGATCAGACCCAGCGCGATGGCCGCTGCTCCGCGTGCATCGTTCTGGCCCCGAAATCCCTCCCGAATGTGATGCAGCAGGACCGGGATGGCATCCACGTTCTTTCGAAGTCCCAGCGCCAGGCAGTAGGCTCCAACCTGCGCGGGATCCTTCTCTCGTTCGCACGCTGTGAGGAGCGCCGCATCGACGGCCCCGTCGAGCGCCAGGCCTCGATCGGCGAGCTCGCGGCCGAGCAGGCCGAGCGCGAGCGCGGCCCACGGTTGCAATCCGCTCTGGCCGCGAAGCATCTGCTCGCCGAGCTCGTCGGTCACTTCCCGCAGACCACCCCACGGATCCTGCCCCTGGCCGGGACGGAAGCCGACTGGGCCAGCGAAATCAGCGCGAACCGCCGGCACTGTTGCTCCCCGCTCCGCACCATCCTGTACAGCGACCTGCGAATCAGGACATCGAGCCGATCGGAATCCGTCTCACCCGATCCGACGCCGCAGTCTCCGATCTGGCCCAGGGCGAGGGTGCAGCTCTGCTGGATCAGGGTCTCGCGCCCGCAGTGCTCCCCGATGGCGTCAAGCAACGCCTGGACGACCTTTGCCTTCATTCCGTCGAGATGGGGGTCGACCTCACCTGGCCTGGTCGAGTCCTCGAGCAAGCGAGCCATTGCCGTCGGCACATGAGCGAGCGTGAACGAGTGACGCGTCTTCTCGCTGGTGCGCAACTTCGACTCGTCGAAGTAACCCAGCAGGAACGCGATCTGCGTCTGCCGCGAAAGTCCCGCACGAGCTTGCGAATCCGGCTCGCCGGCGGCGGGGATCGCGCCTGCATCGCTCAGGGCGACGTCGAGACGCGTCAAGCCGAAGGAGATCATCGCGGCCACCTTCACGTCGCGCGTCGAGAGCTCGGGGGCGTCGAGCATCTTCATCAGCTGCGTCGCGATCTGCTCGCGAACGGGCTCCTCGGTGGCGTACGCGCCGATCAGGCCCAGGCCGTAGGCCGCGAAAGCGCGCGTGCGCATCGGCACCTCGGTCGAGCCCACCAGCGCGTGGGGGTCGACCGCGCCGAAGTCGGCGTCCTGCATCAGTGCCACCAAGGTGTCGATGGAGCCCGGGTGGCCCAGGATCCCCAGCGCGAGCGCTGCAGTCTCGGCGATCTCCTGCGTGGAATCGTCGAGGAAGCCGGCAAACAAGCTCGCGAGGTCGGATTCGCCCGCTTCACGGGGCGTGTCCCCGATCTTCGCCAGCGCGAGCATGCATCCAGTGACGATGTCGTTGTTGCGTTCGGTCAGCAGCGCTTTGCGGAGCGCGGGAACGACCACGCTCGTGATCTTGTCGGAAGCCGGCTGCCGGCGATCTCGGGCCTGCCCGCCGCCGAGGAAGTCTTCGACGCTCCCGGTCTGGACCGTCCGCTCGCGGATCTTGCTCTTGAGCGCGAGGTAGGGATCCTTGTTGAAGCCCCACCAGAATTGCCAGGCGGTCAGGTCCGCGTCGGTCGCGCCCGGCGTGATCACTGGACGTGGGGCAGGCGTCGGCGAGCCGGCCCCAGCACTCGGCGCCGTTGCTCCGGGACTCGCTGGCCCCGTCGAACCACCCGACGAGGAACCACCACCGGAGGGGGTAGTCACGGGACCGCCACCCGCACCGGGAGGTCCGGCGAAGCTGCAGCCGGGACCGCCGCGAATGACCCCCCCGTGCGCGGCGCAAATCTGGTGGAGGCTGAACATGGCGCCGGCGAGCAGCGCGGAGAATGCGAGCGGGTTCTTCATGACGAGCACCAAAAAATCGATGGAACGCTGCGGCGATCCCAGATGGATTCCTCATCCAGCGGATGAGCGTGTTCTCCGAACGCAATGGCCATGCCACGCACGCGAGTCGAGCGAGCCGCCGAAGGCGTCGATCCCGCGACATCTCGGCGCGCTCGCTCGTGCGAGCGATCGAATGGCCCGCGCGCCATGCAGCGAGCACGCGAGTTTCATCGGTTTGCATGGCGCACCGCTCTCGGTCCGCCGGCTCGTATGCCGCAGGAGTAGCACTGTCGTACGCAGGCGCACGCCTGGGAAAGCGCGTCAGCGGTTCTCGCGCCGTGATTCTTTCGACGCGACGGAAACTGCAGACTGCGCCGGTGAAGAGTGGTCGACGAGAGGACACGACGTGGCTCGCCACGGCTGCAGAAAGCCTTGGAGCCACGGCCGCGGCGTGGATCGCCCTGGGGGGCCAGAGCCGCTCGCCCCAGGTCGAGCGCTGGGCGCGCTCGATGGACTGGTCGCTTGCGATCGGCTGGCGGCCCGGGCAACGCCAGACGCTCGTCCCCGGAGAGATCAGGCGCTCGGCGCGCGAAGCGGCTCGAGCGAGCACCGAGGTGTGGGTGCGGCCGCGCGCTGCCGTCGGGCAGGGTGGGGACGGCCTACTCGTCCTGCGCGTCGCGGCCATGCGCGCGGCGACGGGCTCGGCGGCCTCGGCTCTGGCCGATCTGTGCGTCCAGACCAACGCACTGGAGCACGAGCGGGCGACCCTCGCGCAGGCTGCGCGCGAGCGATCGATCGGCCGTCGCGCCGCCGGTCTCACGCACGATCTGCGCAATCAGCTCACGTTGGCGTTGTGCCAGCTCGAACGCGTCCGCGAGTCCGCGGGCGAGCAGGCAGTGCGGGACCTCGAGCGCGTGCTGGAAGCCGCGCGCGACCTGTGCGCGCGCTCCCTGCGCAGCCGGGGGAGGGGCGCCCAGGCACGCTCGCTCCTCTTGCGGCCCATTCTCGTGGAAGAAGCGCGCGGGGCGCGCATGCAGGCGCGCCGGGCCGAGAACGTGCGCGTCCTGGTGCGCTGCCCGATGGATCTGACCGTGCGCGCCGACCTCGCCACCCTGACACGGCTGGTGCGCAACCTGCTCTCGAACGCTCTCGAAGCATCCTTTCCGGGCACCGAGGTGCGCGTGGACGCGCGCGCCGTCGCGGCGGGCGAGATCCTGCTCACGGTGCGCGATCGAGGCCGTGGGATCGCGCCCGAACGCGCGGCGGATCTCTTCACCGCAGGAGTGAGCGGCAGCGGTGGAAGCGGGTGGGGGACGAGTGTCGTGAGTGACGCGATCGACGAGCTGGAGGCCGAGCTCGAGATCGAGAGCGAGCCCGGACACGGCACCTGCATGAGCGTGCGTCTCTCTCCCGGCCGCGGCGCGGAGCAAGTCCGGATCGTCTACGTCGATCCCGACCGCGCGCGCCGCGAGCGCCGCGCGCGCTACCTCGAGGCGGTGACCTCCGGAATCCTCGTCTGCGCCGGGGCGGAGCAGGCGCTCTCCAGCGCCGAGCTTTCGACCCTCGAAGGCATCGTCGTCGCGCGCGGCCTGACCGGTACCGATCTGCTCGAGCTGCGGGAACGCGCCACGCGCCACGGGGTGGCGTGGATCGTCGCGAGTGCACTCGATCCAGATGGGATCGAGCTCGCGGAAACCGTGCGCGCTACTCTCGCGCGAACAGGCTCGCCCGCAGGTACTCACGGTTGAGCAGGGCGATGTTCTCGACCGAGATGCCTTTGGGGCACGCGGCCTGGCACTCGTACACGTTCGTGCAGTTGCCGAAGCCCTCGACGTCCATCTGTCGCACCATGGCGAGCACGCGCCGCGTGCGTTCGGGCCGACCCTGAGGCAGGTGGGCGAGCTGGGCGACCTTGGCGCCGACGAAGAGCATCGCCGCAGCGTTGGGGCAGGCGGCGACGCACGCGCCACAACCGATGCAGGCCGCCGCGTCCATCGCGCGCTCGGCCGAATCGCGGCCGACGAGAATCGTGCTCGCATCGGGAGCTGAGCCCGTGTTGACCGAGACATAGCCACCCGCGGCGGCGATGCGATCGAAAGCGCTGCGGTCGACCACCAGGTCCTTCACGACCGGGAATGCACCCGCGCGCCAGGGCTCGATGGTGATCGTGTCGCCGTCGTGGAAGTGGCGCATGTGGAGCTGACAGGTCGCTGTCTCTCGCTCTCCGCCGTGGGCTTTCCCGTTGATCACGAGCGAGCAGCTCCCGCAGATCCCCTCGCGGCAGTCGTGGTCGAAGGCCACCGGCTCGCGGCCGTCGAGGATGAGCTCCTCGTTGAGCACGTCGAGCATCTCGAGGAAGGACATGTCGGGATTGACCGCCAGCCGATAGGGCTCGAACTGCCCGGATGCGCGGGGGCTCGCCTGGCGCCAGACGTTCAGCGTGACGCGCATCGATCCATGCGCCGTGGTGCCCGCGTGGGCGTGCTCGCTCGTCACTTGTAGCTCCTCTGCGTCAGCCTCACGGACTCGAAGCTCAAGGGCTCGCGGTGCAGGACCTCGCTCTTGCCTTCGCCCTGGTATTCCCAGGCGGCGACGTAGCAGAAGCGCTCGTCGTCGCGCTTGGCCTCGCCCTCGTCGGTCTGGTACTCCTCGCGGAAGTGTCCGCCGCAGGACTCCTCGCGATGCAAGGCGTCGGCGACCATGAGCTCGGCGAACTCCATGTAGTCCGCGACGCGTCCGGCCCGCTCGAGGTCCTGGTTGAGCGACGCCGGATCGCCCGCGACGCGCACGTCCTGCCAGTACGCCTGACGCAGGCCGCGAATGCGCTCGAGCGCGGTTTTCAGGCCGGCCGCGGTGCGCGCCATGCCGCAGAACTCCCAGCAGATCAGCCCGAGCTCGCGGTGAAAGTTGTCGGCGGTTCGCGAGCCGCGCACGCCGAGGAGCTTCGCGTAGCGCTCGCGCGCGGAAGCCTCGACGGCGAGGAAGGCGTCGTGCTCCGCCGTGACCTTGGGGAGCTTCCGGCCCGCGAGGTGGCTCGCGATGGTCGCAGGAAGAATGAAGTACCCGTCGGCGAGCCCCTGCATCAGCGCACTCGCGCCCAGACGGTTCGCACCGTGATCGGAGAAGTTCGCTTCGCCGAGCACGAACAGGCCAGGGACGGTGCTCTCGAGGTTGTAGTCGACCCACAAGCCGCCCATCGTGTAGTGCACGGCGGGGAAGATGCGCATGGGGACCTTGTAGGGGTCCTCGGCCGTGATGCGCTGGTACATCTCGAACAGGTTTCCGTAGCGCGTGCGGATCGTCTCCTCGCCCTCGCGCTGGATGGCGTCGCGGAAGTCGAGGAAGACCGCCATGTGCGTCGAGCCGACGCCGCGGCCCTCGTCGCAGACCTGCTTGGCGTTGCGCGAGGCGACGTCGCGGGGGACGAGGTTCCCGAAGCTCGGATACTTGCGCTCGAGGTAGTAGTCGCGGTCCGCCTCGGGGATCGCTTCCGGCGAGCGCGAGTCGCCCTTCTTCTTCGGCACCCACATGCGGCCGTCGTTGCGCAAGCTCTCGCTCATGAGCGTGAGCTTCGACTGGTATTGCCCCGAGACCGGGATGCACGTGGGATGGATCTGCGTGAAGCAGGGATTCGCGAACAGCGCCCCGCGCTTGTGCGCGCGCCAGGCTGCCGTGACGTTCGAGGCCTTGGCATTGGTCGAGAGGTAGAAGACATTGCCATAGCCCCCCGTGCACAGGAGCACGGCGTCGCCGGCATGGCGCTGGTAGTCGCCGGTGACCAGGTCCCGCGTGACGATCCCGCGCGCGACCCCGTCGATCACGACGAGGTCGACCATCTCGCAGCGCGGGTGCATGCGCAGCTGGCCCTCCTCGACCTGCCGCATCATGGCGCCGTAGGCACCCAGCAAGAGCTGCTGGCCGGTCTGTCCGCGCGCGTAGAACGTGCGCGCCACCTGGGCTCCGCCGAAGGAGCGATTGTCCAGCAAGCCGCCGTACTCGCGCGCGAAGGGCACGCCCTGGGCGACGCACTGATCGATGATCTGGTTGGAGACCTCGGCGAGCCGGTGAACGTTCGCCTCGCGCGCGCGAAAATCGCCGCCCTTGACCGTGTCGTAGAACAGGCGCTGCACGCTGTCGCCGTCGTTCTTGTAGTTCTTGGCGGCGTTGATTCCCCCCTGGGCTGCGATCGAGTGCGCGCGGCGCGGGCTGTCCTGGATGCAGAAGGCGGAGACCTCGTAGCCCATCTCGGCGAGCGTCGCCGCGGCGGATGCCCCGGCGAGTCCCGTCCCGACCACGAGGACGTGGAACTTGCGGCGATTGGCGGGGTTGACGAGCTTCAGCTCGAACTTGTGCTGCGACCAGCGCTCGGCGAGCGGACCGCCGGGGGCCTTCGCATCGAGGACCGGGTCAGGGGCGATGGGGGACATCAGTTCGCTCCTCGGGCCCGGACGAGAAAGTAGATCGGGAACAGGGCGTAGCCCAGGAAGAGAAGGACCGCGAGCAAGATGCCGAGGCGCTCGATCCACGGTCGGTAGCGCGGATGGTTCACACCCAGGGTCTGGAAGGCGCTCTTGAATCCGTGCGAGAGGTGCAATCCGAGCGCGCCGATCCCGACGAGATAGACGATCGCCCCGATCGGAGAAGCCATCCGCAATTTCACGGCGGAAGCCATGTTCGCGACCGAGGCGTTGCCGAACAGCTTGGGAACGCGAAAGTCGATCAGGTGCACGACGAGGAAGGCGAGCACCGCGAGACCGGTCACGACCATCGTCCCCGACGCGAAGGTGCGCTGTCCCAGCGAGGTGCGCACGGCGTAGCCGTGCCGGCGGGCCTCGCGATTGGCGAGCGAGACCCTGACGGCGAGGCCGATGTGGACGACGAAGATCGCGAGAAGCACGAGCTCGGCGATGGGGAGCAGGGGATTGGAGTCGAGCGAGTGCTCGTACTTCGTGAACGTCTCGCCGGTCGAGTCGGCGAAGAGGGTCAAGTTGCCCGCGAGGTGGACGACCAGGAAGCCGATCAGGAGCAAGCCCGTCATGGAGACGAGGAACTTGCGTCCGATCGAGGAGTGGAGGAATCGGTCGAGCCAGCTCATCGTGCGCGCGCTCGCGTGCGGCCGCATGTGCCCGGAGTGGCAGAACCGGCCGCGACCGCAGAGTAAGGTTAGACGCTAACGGGACGGGCCGGTTTCGGCGGTGGATCCGACGCTCGGCGAGGCGGGGAACCTATCTCCCGCATCCGTGCGCGTCCATCGCGAGGGTGGGCTTTTTGGGCAACCCGCGCGCCTTCGATGGGGGGCTCGGGGTAGGCTCGCCGCATGCCGGCGAAATCGCTGACGCGCATCTTCCTGGTCCGCCACGGCCGTGTGGCAGACGGCTGGAGCCAGCGCATCTACGGCGATCTGGACGTTCCACTTTCCTCGGCGGGTGAGGCGGATTCGCAGGACCTGGCCGAGGCACTGCAGGCGGTGGCCTTCGACGCAGTGGTGTCCTCCGGGCTCGCGCGCGCCGAGTACCTGGCCGCGCAGGTGCGCTCGAAGCGGCCGGGTACTTCGGTCCTGGCGCGGATCGACGAGCCCGAGCTCCGCGAGATCGGCCGCGGAGCGTGGGCCGGCATGGGGGAGCCGGAAGTCGAGGCGCGAGCGCCCGGTAGCTGGAGCGCGTTCCGCCGCAGTGGTGGGGTGTACGTGCCGCCGCAGGGCGAGCGCTTCGAAGAGCTCGAGCGAAGAGTCGGGCTCGCGCTCGATCGGCTGGCGCGCCGCTTCGCAGGCGGCCGCGTCCTCGTGATCGCGCATCGCTGGGTGCTCACCGTCGCGGGTGCGCGCACTCTCGGCATGGCGCTCGAGCTCGGAGCGCGCCTCGAGGTTCAGCCCTGCGGGTCGATGGTGCTCGACTGGCCCTGCGAGGCGGGCCCTGATCTCGCGCCCACTCTCGTCGCGCTCGCCCCCGACTGCGCGCAGTGGTCAGCGCTCTGACTCGCACCTCCCCCGACGCGCGCCACACGGCGATGGGGGAGCACCGTCCGGGCACGATCAATTCGACGACAGGCCCTTGGGACCCTTGGAACCCCCCGGCGGCGGTGGACCGCTCGGTGCTGACCCGCCCGGGGACGGACCATGGCCCCCACCGAACGCTCCGCCGATCCCCGTCTCCATCATGCGCCGCAGGTCGAACAGGCCCTCACCAAAATGGTAGGCCAGCCAGATGAAGTAGCAATCGACGTTGTCGACCGGGTCGTCGACCTCGAAGGCAGCCTTGCAAGTCAGATCGCAAGGACGTTCCTTGTTGATGAAACAGAATTTCTTCGTCATTGACCCCCCTGATACTGCGAGCGCACCTAGCGATCGCGGCGCCGTTGCAACAGTAGGCGCCAGCTCCCTTCGAGCACGAGCTCGTCGCGCTGGTTGTACACCTCGGTCCGGAACACGACCCAACCTCGACGCGGTCCGGCTTCCTGCTCGTGGTCGGCCACGCTCAAGCGAACCCAGATCGTATCACCGGCCCGCACCGGGGCGCGGTAGGCGATCGTCATCTCGAGGAGCGCAGCGATGGTTCCGTGAAAGATGCCCATCTGCATCGCCAGCCCGCTCGCGATCGACTCCACCAGGAGCCCGTGCGCAACCCGCCCCCGGAAGGCCGTGCGCTGGGCCCGCGGCTCGTCGATGTGCATCGGGTTGTAGTCCCCGGAAAGCCCCGCGAAGAGCACCACATCGGCCTCGGCCACGGTCCGGCCGCACGAATCGAAGCTCCGCCCGAGCTCGTAGTCCTCGAACCAAAGGCCCTCGGGGAGCGGTTGCTGGGGAGGTACTTCGTTGGAGGCAGGCATGGCCGGAGGCTAGCGAGTCGCCGGGGGCGGCCGGAAGGGTGGCCTGGCAGCAGGGTTCGTGCGGAGGACAATCCCACCCTTAATGCAACATAACGGACATTATCCGATGCTAGAACAACCGGGGAAGTGCCGCGCCTGCGACGCCCCCAGCTTCCGCCGGCCCTGCGCCAAGAAAGATCCCTCGCGGGACAGGCCTCGAACGTCGAAGCAGACGTTCGGCTCCCTCGGCCCTCTGGAACCACAAGCATGCCTGGAATGCGAACGAGCTCGATCTTCGGTTGCACCCTGGCCCTGGTCAGCCAAGCCTGCGTCCTGTCGCCGACCGACGGCTATCAGGAATCCTCGGCCGCCTCCGACCGATCGAGCTGGACCGGCTACGTCCCCGATCTGCCCGTCGCCCAGCCGCCGTACGACCACGTGGACGCGAGCTGGAAGCAGCGGCTCGATCAGCCGTTCGTCTACCTGTCCCACCTCGGCAGCTACACCGAGACGGGAGCGCTGATCCCGGTGCTCCAGCGCGAGATGATCGCGCAGGAGCTGGAACCTTCCGGGCCTCCTTTTGCCCTGTACTACGACGATCCGGGCACGACCCCGGTGGACAAGCTGCGCTCTCGAGCGTGCATCCCCATCGCCGGAGAGCGTTCGCCGCGTCAACCGTTGCAGTACGACGTGCTCCCCAGCATCACCGTCGTGTACGCCCTGGTCGCCGGCCCCTATCCGGAAGTCCCGCGCGCCTACCCGGGCCTCTATGCCTTCCTCGAGCGGCAAGGCTGGGTCGAGAACGGCCCGATCCGGGAGATCTACCTCGTCCCGCCGTCGTCCGTGTCGAGCTGGGACGATCTCTTGACCGAGATCCAGCTTCCCGCGACCGCAGCTCAGTGATCGCTCGGCGAGCGCGCGCTCACGAAGCGGCGAGGATCGCGATCTCGGGCGGATAGCAGCAGAGCACCAGCGCGCACTGCCCGCCCTCGAAGCGCACGCGCAGGCGATCGCCCGGTACGAGCTCCTGGGCCAGCGCCACCGGAAGCGTCGTGGCGTGGAAGGTTCCCGCGGGGTCGCGCAGCTCGGCTTTTCCCGAGGACTCGATCGAGAGCAGCTCGACCAGCGTTCCGGGATCCTCGTTCGCCGATCGGGCGCGCGCGCGATTGGCGCGCCAGACGCGCGGCAGCGACTCGTGCAGGGTCGCCAGCGGCTCGCGCACCGCGCCGAGATCCAGGCCGTGCGCGCTCTCGGCCCAGGCGCAGAACGACTCGAGCGCGAGCACGAGGTCGCGCGCCTCCTCGACGCTCGCGAGCTCGTCGTACTCGAGCACCCAGAAGGTGGCGAAGCGCAAGATGGTCGTGGCGTCGAGCTCCTCGATCACGCCGAGGTTCGCGCCGAAGCGACCGAGCTTCTCCAGGCAAGCGCACGCTCGGGCCCCGGCGGGATCGGTGAGCGAGGTCTCCCAGAGGAACTCCTGGACGATGGCGGCCACGACGCCGGGGAAATCGGGAGCCAGCTCGTCGGCCTCCTCTTCCTCCTCGCCGGGGATGCCTTCGAGGCCCAGGTCACGCTCGAGCTTCTGGAAGAGCTCCTCGAGCTCCGCTCCGGATTCCCGCGCTCGATCGAATTCAGCGATGGCCGCCCGCGGATTGCGCTCGGCCGGCGGCGTCTGCGCCGCCTTCGGGACGCTCGTGGGAGCGACCGGGTCGACGCGGCTGTGGGCGATCGCCGACCAGGCCTGCAGCAGGACGACCTGGGCTTCGTCGAGGTCGATGCTCGTCTCGAAGGCGAGCTCGTCGAGGATCGTTCCCAGCTCGTCGCGTGCGCCGTGAGCCCAGCGCTTGGGATCGAATGGTGCGCGGACCAGGCGCTCGAAGATCGCGTCGATCTGCTCGGGGAGCAGGTTCCAGCGCTCGAGGAGCGAGCGAGCGGCGGCGGTCGGATCCTCGGCCGGCCGTATCTGGCCGGCCCCGAAGAAGAGCGACTCGATCTCGAGCTGCGAGACGTGCAGGACCTTGTTCGCCCGCGCCGCCCGGGTCTCCTCGAGGTCGCGCCGCACCGCCTCGGCCAGCACGGAGTCGCGGAAATAGCCGGCGGCGCTCGAGATCACGTGCAGGCCCTCGCCGATCGGGAACAGTCGTCCCGCGATCAAGTCCCCCACCCGTGCGGCGTGCGCGGCCTCGGGCTCGGCGACCACGTACTGCACCAGGCCCGCGATGTCCGCGAGGAGCATGCCCTCGCCAGGCGTGACCGACTCGACCTCGAAGAGGCCGGCAAAGGACGCGAGCAGGGCTTCCCCCGCCGCAGCGAGCTCCGGGTAGCGCCCGACCCAGGCTTCGTGCAGCGCTTCGACCGGTGTGTTGCGCAAGGTCGCGGAGTGGCGCTCCAGCACGAACCACTCGACGTGGCGGTGAGCATCCAGGAGCACCGAGCGCGGATCGCCGCTCGGCAGAGCACCCCGGAAGAACTCGTCGGTGGAGCCTTCGAACTCGGCCCGCAGCGCAGGCTCTTCCCGCAGCATCACGAGGAAGCCCTCGAGTGCGCGATCGATCTGTGTGGCGATGTCCGTCAAGGCTCGGTCCAGGTCCGAGTGGACAGTGTAACCGGTGGGTCGGCCCGCCCCCCACATCCGGCCTCCGCTCCGGGAAGGCGGCGCAAAGGCGAGCGCGCACGGACTTCCGATGAAACCCGCTCCTGGAATGTCCCAAGGAAGTACGGTACTCCTTCCTCGAGCGATTCCCCCGCATGGCCATTACCTGGCAAGACCTACCGCGCTCCTTCCCCGTTCCCGGGCTGAACCTCCCGTGGATCGATCAGGTGGCCATCCTGATCCTGATCGTGTTTACCCTGCTCGGAATCCGGCGCGGACTGTGGTGGCAAGTGATTCGCCTGCTCGGGATCCTCGTTGCCGTCGCGCTGGCACGCGGCTTGAGTCCACGTTTCACGCCGGCCCTCCAGCGCGCCTTGCCCGAGATCTCGGACTCGATGGCGCAGGGCATCGTGTGGTTCGTCCTGTTCCTGGGCGGGATGGTGATCGCGAGCTTGCTCGGCATGATCGGCAAGCGCGCCCTGGAGACCATGCAGCTCGGCCTCTTCGACCGCCTGGGCGGCGCGCTCGCCGGAGCCCTCAGCGGCGCGCTCCTGCACGCGGCGATGCTCGTCGTCTTGATCGCGCTCGCCTCGCATGGTTGGAGCCAGCGCAACCTGCGCGGGACGCACAGCGCCTTCCTGCTGAACGCCCTGGTGCACAAGACGCACATCATGGTCGACGCCCAGGCAGCTGAACGCATGCGGCCGATCACCTCGAAGCAGGTCCGCAATCAGGCCGGCGCGGAGGCCTTACCCCCTCCGCAGGGCAGCCGCTGATCCCTGCATTGACGGTCAGGACCGGGCCGTCTACTCTCGAACATTCACAACCAAAGTCGGCGCCCGCGGGGAAGCAGGTCGAAGCCTGCACGGTCCCGCCACTGTGAGTCGCATGGGCGCGTCGCTCGGGGTGGTACCGGAGTACCGGTCACCCTCCGCGGAAGCTCGAGCTTCCGAGTCACTGGGGAGCATTTCCCTGGGAAGGCTGGGCGCGCGTTCGACGTGACGAGTCAGGAAACCCGGGGCGTTCGGCAGGATCGTCGACCTCGGTAGAAGGCTCGGCTGTTACGGGCGGGAGACGCACTCCTTGGCACTCGTGAGGCCCCCTCTGCGAGAGGCGGTCCGTTCACGAGGACTTGAACGAGTGCAAACCACCATGAACTCCCGCTTCGCATCCCCCATTCTCATGGCGCTCGCCGCTCTCGCGCCGAACGCCCTTTCTTCCGACACGGTCCGCCCCGGTTTCAAGATCGCGGGTTCCCTTTCCCTGCCAGTCGTGGGCTCGGCGTACGCCACGCTCCGCGACGACCGCTACTTCTCCTTCGACGGACAGAACTTCGAGCTGCGCGCGCGCGACGGCAGCCTGCTCGCGAACCTTGGGACCCTGCCGGCCTTCGTCTATCCGAGCTTCGCTGTCCTCGATCCGACAGAGACCTTCGCGCTGACCGGTGAGAGCACCAACGGCGACATCTATCGTGTCGATCTCGCCGGCGGCGGCTTCTCCCTCGTCACCAATCTCTTCTTCAACTACGACGTCGAATTCGACATCGACCCCGCGTACGTCTGGGTGAGCGCTGCCGTCGGCGGGTTCGGATCGGGCAACGATCTCTTCCGCGTCGAGCTCGCCACCGGTCAGGCGACGCAGGTCGCGCACGTCGACGGGGCGAGCGGCTCGATCGCCGTCGACGGCGCGGGCGACCTCTATTACGCCGACGTGCCCACGGACTTCTGTCCGCCGCCCGGCAGCACGGACCTGATCCGCTGGGATCGCGCGCTGCTCCTCGGTGGCCAGGTGCTCGACGAGAGCGACGCGAGCCTCTTCTCGGGCGACTACGACGGAGCTTCCTCGCTCGTCTTCGAACCGCAGTCCGAGCACCTCTTCCTCTCCGAGATGGACTACTGCAGCTCGATCGGCCGCATCCGCGAGATCGATGCGAGCGGGGCGCGGCGTGCGATCGTGATCGAATCAGTGAACGCGGTTTCGAACCTCGAGTTCTTCGCCGGCAGCGCGGCCGCGACCTTCCAGCCCTACCAGCCGGCCAACGTCCGGCTGAAGTACAACTCGACCGATTTCGTGGGCTTCACCTCGGAGGTGGTCAACGTGAAACCCAAGCGTCCGAGCGCCGCGCTCAGCGGACCGGGCTCGGGGCCGGGCTCGATGACGCTCACGATCACGGACGCTCAGCCGAACGCGGGGGTGTATGTGCTGTTCGGAGCGCGCAGCCAGTACGACCAGGACGAGATCGTCTACGACCTGGGCTTCGGATTCCCGGTGTACTTTGCGCTGCCCGTGAACAAGATCCGTCGCGTTCAGCTCCCCATCCCCACCGATGCATCGGGAACCGCGACTTTCACGTACTACGATGCGGGAGGCTTGCACGGCACGCTCGCCTTCCAGGCCCTCGTGGTCGACGCGCAGGGCTTTCCGCTCGGGACATCCAAGGCGGTGTTGAACTAGCGAGAACCCCACCCCGACGAGCACGGAGTCCCTCTGAGTTTGGAGTACCGCCTTCAGGCGGTCTGGTTCGTCGTCCCGCCTTCAGGCGGGACTGGCCTGCAAGAGAAGACCGCCTAAAGGCGGTACTCCGAACCAGAGGCGGCACCCCTCATGTTTCGCGCGGGGCGTTTTTCGCGCGGGGCGTTCAAGTTCCTGCCCTGTTCGGATCCGGCGCGTGCAGCCAGCGCGCCGGAACGGCCAGCACCCAGCCGTTCGGGCGAGCGAGGAACTCCGCGCCCGGTAGCCGCAGCAAGAGTCGCTGCGCTGGCTGAGGCGGAACCTCTGCGCCCTGCAAATCGAATTCGGCCCGGCCGGTCCCGGTGCCGGCTTCGAAGTGAAGTACGAGCGGGGCCGCACGAGAGGTCGGGCCAGCGGAGGCGAGGACGAGCGAGCACAGGACCCAGGGCAGCTCCCACCCATCGAGCGCTTCGCGCGAGATGTCGGGGAGCGTGGCGGGCTCGACGAGGAGCTCGCAGCCTCGCCGGCGCAGGGCTTCTTGCAAGGCCTTCGAGAAGATCGCGAGGCCCCGCCGCTCGCGACGTTCGAGGAGCAGGTCCGCACCCGAAGCGGACGCCAGCGCGGCGAGGAGCCAGCCGAGGTCCTCGACCTGGCTCGAGGTGCGCGCCATGTCATTGGTGCGCGAGAGAGCGAGCTCCGCGCCGCCCTCGATCGAGAGCAACGCATTCAGGCTCGACAGCAGTTGCGTCGCGTTCGAGAGCTTGTGGAGCAGCACCGGCATCAGCACGGCGGTCAGCGCGCCGTCGACAGCCTCCGCGAACTCTCGGCCGTTTGCCGGCTCCCCCACTTCAGTTTCTCACTCGTCGCAACACGGGTCACATGGTGCCAGGACGGGGACTTGAACCCCGACTCCCTTGCGGGAAATGGATTTTGAATCCATCGCGTCTGCCATTCCGCCATCCTGGCGCGCGAGAAGGGCGACAGTCTGATCGCTCGCCGGCGCGTTGTCCACAGCCGGCGATGCAGAGCTCTCAGTCTCCGTCCGTTCGCTCGCCGCTCGCCGCGAGCGTCTGCTCCAGGCCCACGGCGACGCCGCTCGCGCGCGTGACGTGACGGAGCGCCGCGAGGATCCCCGGCCCGAAGGCCTCGAGACCGAAGTTCTGGTGCACGATGCGCAAGACCTCGCCCGGTCCGCCGAACAGGACGGTCTGATTGGAGTACACCCCTTCGATGCGCACCGAGTGGATCGGGATCGCGGAGGGCTCGATGCCGCGGTCCAGGGCGAGGCGGCGCGCGGTGTCGAGCGCGGTTCCCGACGGGGCGTCCTTCTTCTTCTTGTGGTGCTCCTCGAGGATCTCGAAGCTCGCGTAGTGGCGCGCGGCCTCCAGTGCGAAGCGCTGCTGGAGCACGATGCCGAGGCAAAAGTTCGGCACGACGAGGCCGCCGAGGCCAAGCTGGCGCGCCAGGCGATCGAGGCCGGCGATCTCCTCCGGCGTCACGCCGCTCGTGCCAATCAGCGGTCGGACGCCATTTTCCAGCATCAACCGTCCGTGGCGCCCTCCCTGCCCGGCGACGGTGAAGTCCAGCCCCACCATCGGGCGCAGATCCCGCAAGCGCGCGGCAAGGTCCTCCCCGGTGCGGACATCACCCACGACCCGCAGGTCGCCCTGCGTCTCGATCAGTGCGCGCGAGAATCGCCCCATCCGACCCTGGGATCCGACGATCACCACGTCGATCGTGCTCACGCCCGAGCCTCCGGTCCAGGGGCCACGCTCACGCGAGCGCTCCGCGATGGCGCTCCAGCGCGAGGGTCACGATCTCCAGGCACAGCTCGCGGAAGCCGACGCCGACCGCGGCCGCGGCCCTGGGCAGGAGCGAAGTCGGCGTGAAGCCGGGCAGCGTGTTCGCTTCGAGGATCACCGGCTCCTCGGCGAAGGCGGCGTCCACGCCGCGCGGCAGGATGAAATCGATGCGCGCGTACCCATCGCATCCCGCCGCACGGTACGCGGCGCACGCGCGCGCCGCGACGCGCTCCTCCTGCTCCCGCGAGAGATGCTGCGCGGGGCACAGCTCGATCGCGCCCTCGGCCGCGTACTTCTCGTGATAGTCGAAGAAGGGCGAGCGGCGCGGGAGGATCTCGACCAGCGGGAGCGCGTGGACGCCGCCGGATCGATTGCCGAGCACCCCCACCGTCACTTCCAGACCGTCGATGGCGGCCTCGACGAGCGCCGCGTCGCCGTCCGCATGGATGGCGGCGACCTCCGTGTCGAGCTCCTCGGCACGTTCGACGCGCCTGATCCCCACGGACGAGCCGCCGTGCACGGGTTTGACGAACCACGCGCTCGCGACGGGCGCGCGGATCACACGTCGGCGCGCCTCCAGCTCAGCAGCACCAGAGTCTGCTCTCAGGTCGTCGTCGGGTCGCGCGACCGTGCAGCCCGCGGCGATCGGCAAGCCAGCCGCAGCGAAGACCAGCCGCGCGAGATGCTTGTCCATGCACAGGGAGGACGCTGCCGGACCCGAGCCCGTGTAGGCGCGGCCGGCGATCTCGAGGAAGGCCTGGATGCGGCCGTCCTCTCCCGCTCCGCCGTGCAAGCCGAGGAAGTACACGGCATCGCTCGGAAGGACGGCGAGCGCCGTGCTCGCCTCGAGGGGACGGGCGGCGACGACCCATCGGCCCGTCGCGTCGATCTCGACACCGATCACGCGCGACAGGTTGACTTCGCCGGGGACGCGCGAAGCGAGCGCGCCGAGGATGCCCCGGCCCGAAACGAGCGAGATCTCGCGTTCGCTCGAGTTGCCTCCGTAGAGCACGACTACGCTGGTCTTTTCTAGCCGATCGCGCTCTGCCCCCGAGAGCGTGCGGGGACGCGAGGTCGTTTGCCGTTCGCTGGTGCGGGATGACGCGTTCATCGATAGAGATGGCCTCCTTGTGCATCGACACGCGGCACGGGTGAAGCCTGGGCCTGGAACTCTGCTTCGTCCTCGGCGAAGCGCGGATCGATCTCCAGGCGCGAATTGCCGTCGCCGTCGCGGGGCGCTTCGGGGAGGCCTCGCTTCTTGACCCAGGCGTGAAACAGGCGCGTCAGGTCACGGCGCACGCTCGCGGGAGAGTCCTCGCCGCTCTTGTTCTTGACGGGGCTGAACTCGATCGCGCGGTCGACCTCGAGCGTCACGCTGCGGGTGGCCTGGCCGAGCGCGTCGAACACGAAGGTCTCGAACTTCACGCCCGTGAGCTCGACCTTGTCGCCCCGCGGCCCGACCACCGACATCTGCTTGCGCGCGAGGTGCCAGGGGAGCTGCAGGCCGCCGCGCGTGAGCGCATCGACGAAGGAGCAGGCGAGCACGTGCATCGCGATGTTGCCCGCTCCGAAGCGGAGCCGCCCGCGCGTGTCCGTGGCCTGGCGCGTCTCGTCCGGAAGGTCGGAGTACTCGATGCAGCCAAGGCGCCCGTCGATGCGCCCGATCACGCCCACCTTCTCTCCCGCGTCGCGCTTCTCCACGACCTTGCTCGACATGTCCGCTCGCCGCATGGAGTGCAGCCCGATGAAGAGCGGGTCGGTCGGTCGCGCCAGGGGATTGTCCACCTGGAAGTAGCTCAGGTGCAGGATGCCGCGGCGGCGCGCGTCCTCGAGCGCCCCCGAGGTGGCCAGCGCCTCGAGCGTCCCGCCGTGGCCGTTGGGCGCGAGGAAGAGCGCATGCGGCTCGCGAAGCAGGATCCGGCCTTCTGTGTCGAGCGCGGGGAGCATCCTTTGCCGGAAGAAGAAGACATCCGCGGCCGCGAGGCCGAAGTAGCGGTGCTGCTCGAAGAAGGCGCGCGTCTCCGCGTCGTTGGTGGCCGAGGTCATCACGTACCAGGCGACGGGTGCCCCCAGCCGCTCGCGCGCCGCGAGCAGCCGGCGGGCGTGCCACTCGAAAAGGCTGCAGCCGCTCACCGGGCCGACGGGAAAGATGCCCTTGGGTCCCTCGAAGCCGAGGCGCGAGCCCTGCCCCCCGGCGACGACGACGTAGCCGACGGAGCCCGCGGAGAGCAGCGCCCGACCCGCTTCCGCAGCCTGGGCGGCTTCTTCCTGTTGCGCGGGCGTGCGTTGCAACGGGAAGAGCTCCGGCGGCTCGAAACGCGGGAGCTTCGCCGGGGTCGTGCATCCCTCGCGCACGAGCGCTCCGAGCTCCCTGACGAGTTCGAGGTCCACGCTCTCCGCCTCGGCGAGCAGGCTCGCACGTTGCGCGGCGCTGGCTCGATCCCAGAACGCGAACACGTGTCCCTGCCCGGCGGCCTGAAAGCGCTCGCAGAGCTCGTCGTAGGCGGCGGTCTTCATCCGGTCGAGCTTCACCCCGAGCGTGCCGGGAAGCCCGTCACGGACCGGGCTTCGGCTTCGATCCACGGAGCGCGCAAGGCGCGCTCAGCGGCTGACGGGCTCGTTCGACAAGGTCTCGAGGATCTGCTCGTTCAAGTGCACGAGCGCTTCCACGCGCCGCTCCAGCATCACGATCCGGCGCACGAGCTTGTCGACCACCGGAGGCAGCACGGCCTCGCGCGTGTAGTTGTTGATCATGTTGATGATCTCCACGCGGTTGGCATCCAGGAGGCTGTGAAAGTGGTAGTGGAACTTCTCCTTCAGGATCTCCTCGGTCGTGGCCAGGCACTCGTTGGTGATCTGCTCCACGCTCTGCTTGTCGTGCACCTTGTGGAAGACCTCGAGCTTGTAGCTATGGAGGAGATCCTTGAATCGCTGCTGCATGACTGGCCTTTCGAGGGGGTGGGGGTGCCCGGGTGGAACTGCAGGGACTCATCGGTCGAAGCGACCGATCAAGATGGAAACATTGTGGCCGCCGAAACCGAGCGAGTTGCACAGCGCGTTGCGCACGCGCATGGTGCGGGCGGCCCCGGGGACGTAGTCCAGGTCGCAGTCGGGATCGGGAGTCTCGAGGTTGCGGGTCGGATGGACGACTCCCTGGTGGACGCTGAGAGCGGTGACGACGAGCTCGATTCCGGTCGAGGCGCCGAGCAGGTGTCCGATCATGGACTTGGTCGAGGAGACCGCGAGCTTCTTCGCGTGGTCGCCGAACACGATCTTCAGGGCGCGGGTCTCGATTGCGTCGTTGTACTTGGTGCTCGTTCCGTGAGCGTTGACGTAATCGACCTCTTCGGGAGAGACGCCGCCATGGCGGAGCGCCTCCTTGAATGCGCGCGCAGGACCGTCCCCGTCCTCCTTCGGCGCCGTGATGTGGAACGCGTCGTCGGTCGAGCCGTAGCCCTTGACCTCGGCGTAGATGCGCGCGCCGCGCTTCTTGGCGCGCTCGAGCTCCTCGAAGACGAGTAGGCCGCAGCCCTCGCCGATCACGAAACCGTCGCGGTCGAGGTCGAACGGCCGCGAGGCGCGCTCGGGCTCCTCGTTGCGCGTCGAGAGCGCTTTCGCGGAGGCGAAGCCCGCGATCGAGAGCGGCGTCGTCGCCGACTCCGAGCCGCCGGTGATCACCACGTCCGCGTCGTCCCACTGGATCGCGCGCCAGGCCATGCCGATCGAGTGGCCGGCGGAGGCGCAGGCGCTGGAGGTCGTGAAGGCCGTCCCGAGCAGACCGTGGCGGATCGCCACCTGTCCGCTGACCGCGTTCGCCATGATGCGCGGAATGAAATGCGGCGACACGCGCCGCGGGCCGCGCTCCTTCATCACGTCATACTGCTCGAGGATCCCGGTGATGCCGCCGATCCCCGTGCCGATGATCGCGCCGTAGCGGCAGCGGTCCGGCTCGCTCTCCTGCGCGATGTTCTCGAGCCCCGCGTCGCGCAGCGCTTCGTCGGCCGCCATCAAGGCCCACATCGTGAACGGGTCGAGCTTGCGCTGATCGAGCGCGGCGAAGCCGTGCTCCTCGGGGACCCAGTCGATGCAGGCGGCGATGCGGACGGCCTGGTCGCTCGTGTCGAAGCGCCGGATCAGCCCGACCCCGTTCTCGCCCTTGAGGATCCTGGGGAAGGAGCTCTCGACGTTCAGGCCGAGCGGGTTGACGGTTCCGAGGCCGGTGATGACGACTCGACGCATTGGGATTCGGGTCACGATCCGTTGCAACGGAGAGACCAGGAGCGCGCCCCCGGTCCGCCGCAGGCGGTCGCCACACGTGTGGGCTTCCGCGCGCTGCGGCTCTCCGGTTGCCTAGAGCTTGCCCTGGATGTAGTCGATGGCAGCCCCGACGGTCTGGATCTTCTCCGCTTCCTCGTCGGGGATGGAGATCTCGAACTCGTCCTCGAACTCCATCACGAGCTCGACCGTGTCGAGGGAGTCGGCGCCGAGGTCGTTGATGAAGGATGTCTCGCGCGCGATCTTGTCGGGCGCCACGCCCATCTGATCGCAGACGATCTTCTTGACGCGCTCTTCGATGGAGAGGTTGGTCACAGTTCATGTCTCCGGGGATACGGGAACGGATGGGAACCTGGGGGAACGGGCGGGTGCGCGATCGTCTGCTCAGAGGCTGAGGCCCCCGTCCACGACCAGGGTCTGGCCAGTAATGTACGCACCGGCAGGGCCTGCCAGGAAGGCTACGAGCTCCGCGATCTCCTCGGGACGGCCGATCCGGCCGAGCGGAATGCGCTTCACGAGCTCCTCGCGCGCCTTCTCGTCGAGCGCGCCAGTCATGTCGGTGTCGATGAAACCGGGCGCCACGGCGTTGACACAGACCCCGCGGCCGGCCAGCTCCTTGGCCACCGAGCGGGTCAAGCCCACCAGGCCGGCCTTGCTGGCGGCGTAGTTCGCCTGACCCGCGTTACCGGTCAGACCGACGACCGAGGAGATGTTGACGATGCGGCCGGAGCTCCTCATGAGCGGGCGGGCCGCCGCGCGCATGAAATTGAAGGCGCCCTTCAGGTTGACGTCGAGCACGCGGTCGAAGTCCGCCTCGCTCATGCGCATGAGCAGGCCGTCGCGTGTGATGCCCGCGTTGTTCACCAGGACGTCGAGGCCGCCGAGCTCCTTCTGGATCGCTCCGACGAGCTCGGCGACCGCCGCGGTGTCCGCGACGTCCACGCCGAAGGCTCGCGCCGCGCCTTCGCCGGCGCATTCGACGCAGGCCGCCACCGTCTCGGCCGCGTTCTCGACACGGCTCGCGACGCAGGCGACTCGAGCGCCGTCGCGCGCCAGGCGCAGCGCGATCGCCTTTCCGATCCCGCGGCTCGCACCGGTCACCAGGGCGGCTCGCCCGGCGAGGGGCTGGTGCGAGGAAGGGTCGGACTGGGTCACGCAGCGATCGCTCGCGAGTTGGGGCGCGGGCGGTAGAACACGCGACTATAGCGGCGCCCCCGAGGGTGGGCAACCGGCCTACGAGGCGGGCGGCGTCGCGCGCGAGATCACTTCCGCGCTCGCGTCGATCTTGCCGAGCAGCCCCCCCAGCGCGCTGCCCGGGCCGGGCTCGAGGAAGCGGCGGATCCCCTGAGCGAGCGCCCAGCGCATGCTCTTCTCCCAGAGCACCGGAGCGCACACCTGCTCCGCGAGCTGACGCCGGATGACCGCGGGGTCGGTGGTGACCGCGGCGGTCACGTTCGAGACGAACGGAATCCTCGGGGGTCGGATCTCGACCGCGGAGAGTGCCGCGGCCAGGCGATCGGCGGCCGAGCGCATGCACTCGCTGTGAAAGCCGCCCGCCACGACGAGCCTGCGCGTGCGACGCACACCGTGCTCCTTCGCCAGAGCCTCGGCCGCGTCGAGCGCGGCGAGCTCACCCGACAGGATGATCTGTCCCGGAGCGTTGAGATTGGCGACCTGACAGATGCCCGCGCGGGCGGCGGCGGAAGCGAGCGCGCCGGCCTGCTCCTCGCTCGCCCCCATGAGGCTTAGCATTCCGCTCGGGATGGCCTCGCTCGCCGCCTGCATCGCGACGCCTCGCAAGCGCACGAGGCGCAGGCCGTCCGCGAAATCGAGCGAGCCCGCGCACCACAGCGCGGTGTACTCGCCGAGCGAGAGGCCAGCCGTCATCGCGGCGCTCGAGAGATCGAGGCCCTGCTCGACGAGGACCGAGACGATCGCGACGCCGGTGGTGAAGATCCCCGGCTGCGCGACGTCGGTGCGGTGGACTTCTTCGCCGCTCGACCAGCACTTCTCTCGCAGCGGGAATGCAAGGATGCCTTCGGCCTCCTCGAACACGGCGCGCGCGCTCGGGTACCGATCGGCCCAGTCCCGGCCCATGCCTTCGAACTGGGCACCCTGCCCGGGGAACAGAATGGCCGGCTCGCTCACGATGGTTCCGTCCGCGTTCCCCTACCAGCGCACGAGCGAGGCGCCCCAGGTGAGCCCGGCACCGAATGCGACGAGTACGACGTACTTGCCCGGGATCAGGCGCCCCTCGCGCCGCGCCTCGTCGAGCGCGATCGGCACCGAAGCGGCCGACGTGTTGCCGTACTTGTCGAGATTGATCACGCAGCGAGCTTCGTCCCACCCGAGCCGCTCGAGGGCGGAGTCGATGATGCGTCGATTGACCTGGTGGGGAACGAGTAGGCCGATCTCGTCGCGATCGATTCCCGTAGTGACCTTCTCGATCAGCTCGGTCATCTTGGTCACGGCGAAGCGGAACACCTCGCGGCCGCGCAGCGCGATGTAGTTCCCCTGGGGATCGTACTCAGGATGGTGGAACGGCCGCGCGCCGCCGCCCATGGGTGAGTGGATGAGCTCGAAGCCCGAGCCGTCCGCGCCGAGGACCGTCTCGAGGATCTCGCCCTGCTCACAGTCTTCCCAGGGAGTGACCACGGCCGCGCCCGCCCCGTCGCCGAACAGGATGCACGAGCTGCGATCCTGCATGTTGACGAAGCGCGAGAGCGTCTCGGCTCCGATCGCGAGGACGCGCCTGGCGCGCCCGGCGGCGACGAAGGCCTCGGCCGTCGAGAGCGCCGACATGAAGCCGGTGCAGGCCGCGTCGATATCGAAAGCCCCCGCCCGCCGCGCGCCGAGGCGGTCCTGGACGAGGCAGGAAACCGCGGGAAGGATGTAGTCGGCCGTGAGCGTGCCGACGATGACCATGTCGAGGTCCTCGGCGGCGATGCCGGCGTTCTCGAGCGCGCGCCTTCCGGCGTGCACGCACAGGTCGGAGCAGTTCTCGTCCTCGGCCGCGAAGCGCCGCTCCTTGATGCCCGTCCGCTGGACGATCCATTCGTCGCTGGTGTCGACGAGGCGGGCGAAGTCCTCGTTGGACATCACCTTCGCGGGCACGTAGGAACCCGTTCCGGCGATGCCGGCACGCACGCGTTCGCTCATGCAGCTCTCCTGGACTGGGCGGAGCCTGTCTCCGACCGAGCCGATCGTGTCGATCTTAGCAGTCCGGTCCGGTAGGCAGGCCGCCTCGAGCGCGCTGGGGCATGCGGAAGTCGCGAAACGGGGATGAGGCGCATCAGGAAGGGGCGAGGCACGCGCCTCCCTCGGCCTCCAGCCCAGCGACGATGTCCTGCGAGACGTTCGCGTCGAGCGTCCGCGCCGCCACGCTCAGGGCGTTCGCGACGGCCCGAGCGTCCGACCGGCCGTGACCGATCACGACCACGCCGGCGACCCCGAGGAGGAGCGCGCCGCCGTACTCGGAGTAGTCGATGCCGCGCTGCACGCGAACGAGGGCCTCGGGTCCCCACTGCACCTTGTGCGCGGCGAGCTCGTGCTTGACCAGGTTGAGAAGGTAGGCCGCGAGGCCCTCCATGAGCTTCAGCATCGCGTTGCCCGTGAACCCGTCGGTGACGATCACGTCGACCTTGCCCGCGAAGATCTCCCCGGGCTCGAGGTTGCCGATGAAGTTCAGCTTCGAGCCGAGGAAAAGGGTGTGGGTCTCGCGCAGGAGATCCGTGCCCTTGGTCGCTTCCTCGCCGATGTTCAGCAGCGCGACGCGCGGCTCGGCCTTGCCCATGCAGTCGTGCGAGTAGACGCTGCCCATGACACCGTACTGATAGAGGTGCTGGGGCTTGGGCACGATGTTGGCGCCCATGTCGATCAGCGTGACCGGGCAGTTTCCGAGCTCGAGGGAGACGGCGATCCCCGGACGCTTCACGGATGGCAGCGTTCCGAGGCCCAGCGTCGCGGCGCCCACGACCGCTCCCGTGTTGCCCATGCTGACGAAGGCGCCGGCGCGGCCGGAGCGCACGGCCTCCACGCAGCCTGCGATCGACGAATCGGGCTTGGCGCGCAGCGCGGTGGCCGGCTTCTCCTCCATCCCGATCACCTGCGAGGCGTGCTGGATCTCGAAGCCGGGGTTGCCGCCTTGCGCCGCGAGCACCTGGGTGATGCGCGCCTCGTCTCCGACCAGGAGCACGCGCTCGGGTGAGATGCGCTGCACGCCGCGCGGGTCGCAGGCCATGAGGGCGCCCTCGACGACAGCCTCGGGGGCGCGGTCTCCCCCCATGATGTCGAGGGCGAGGCGGCTGGTCAGCATTCGATTCGGCTCTCGCGTCCCGCAACTCCCGGGTCGTGCCTCCGGGAAGCGATCCTGCCCCTGACGACGGGTCTAGTACTCCTCGCGGCCCAGAACGTCGGTGCCCTTCTGGCCACCCTTTTCGAAACCGTAGTGACCGCAGTTCTCGCAAGCGCGATGACTCTTGGTGGCACTCCCGCAACGCGGGCAGCGTTGGACCACCGCGAACACGAGGGCGTCGTGCGTGCGGCGCTTGCGGGTCCTTGCGTTGGAGTGGCGGCGCTTGGGATTCGGCATGGTCGTCGTCCGGGAGGCTCCAGGAGGGCGCCGGGTGCGGGAACTTCCCACCCTTGCACGCCCTCGGAGCGGCGAGTGAAGCGGAGGATGCTAGAGACCGATTCCGGAGCTGTCAATCGAGGTCGTGGCGCAGGAGACGCCCGGCGAACTCAGGCGTGGAGCGCCGCTTCGAAGGCCGCCTCCAGGCGCGCGATCGCCGCGGGTACCGCGTCGGGCTTGATCCCCTGTCCCTGCGCGACGTCCGGGCGACCGCCGCCGCCGCCGCCGAGCGCCCCGGCGACCTCCTTGGCGAGCTTGCCGGCTTCGAGTCCCTTCGTGCGCGCCGCGCCCTGGCAGAGCACGAGGTAGGGAACGCGGTCCTCCTCCCGCCCGAACAAGGCCACCGCCAGGTCCGGAGAGAGGGACTTCACGCGATCACCGAGATCCCGCAGCGCTTGCATGCCGAGCGCCGCGAGGTCGAACACTCCCGAGAGGGTCTCGCCGCGTCGCACCAGGCCCTCCTTGACCTCCCCGAGGACGGTCCCGAGATCCGCGCTCGAGCTCTCCTTCTCGCGCTTCTTCGCCTCGCGAATCTGCTTCTGCATGCGCCTCGATGCGCTCGGGCACCTCTTCGGGCTTGACCTTGAGCGCTTGCGCGGCCTCCACGAGGAGGCGCCGTTGCTCGCGCATCCACGCCAGCGCCCCGTGACCGGTGAGCGCCTCGATGCGCCGCACGCCCGCCTGGATGGCGCGCTCGGAGACGATCACGAACGGTCCAATGTCACCGGCCGCTCGCACGTGCGTTCCACCGCAGAGCTCCATCGACCAGCCGCCCACGTCGACGACCCGCACCCGATCGCCGTACTTCTCGCCGAACAGCGCCATCACGCCGCGCGCCTTGGCGCGCTCGAGGCTCCTCGACCGTGGTGGCGACCGCGTGCGTTGCCGAGAACGCGCTCGTTCACGAGCCGCTCGATGCGCTCGCTCTCCTCGCTGCGTGATCGCACGCGGATGCGAGAGGTCGAACCGCAGGCGATCCGGGCCCACGTAGGATCCCTGCTGCGTCACGTGCTCGCCGAGTACCGCTCTGAGCGCCTGGTGCAGGAGGTGCGTGGCGGTGTGGTTCGCGCGCGTCGCGGCGCGGCGCTCCATGTCGACGCGCGCCACGGCTTCGCTGCCGACCCGCACGATCCCCTCGCTCCGTCCTACGTGGACGACGACATCGCCGAGCTTCTGCGTATCGCTCACATGGAAGCGGAAGCTGCCGTCGGCGGCTTCGACGACGCCCTGGTCGCCGATCTGTCCGCCTCCCTCGGGATAGAACGGGCTCTGCTCGAGAACCAGCCGATCCTCGCCGCCTTCCCCGGCAATGAAACGCACGACCCGCGTGGGCGATTCGAGCGCGCGCGCCGTCCGCCTCGTGATAGGTGGACTGCGTCGCAGGCAGTCCAGTGAGCTGCTCGGCCGACAGGAGCTGCTTGAAGCTGCCCTCCGAGCGCGCGCGGCGCGATGCGCTTCCTCGGCGGCCTGCCAGCCTGCGAGGTCGACGGCGAGCCCCCGCTCCCGCGCCATCAGCTCGACCAGGTCCTGCGGGAATCCGTAGGTCGCGTAGAGCTCGAAGGCCTCGCTGCCGGGCAAGGCGGTCTGCCCGCTGCGCTCGAGCTTCGTGGCGACATCGCCGAACAGCACGAGGCCCGCGATCGAGCGTCGTGCCGAAGGCCTCTTCCTCCGAGCGCACGAGACGCTGCAGTGGTCGGCGCGCCGCGGGATCTCGGGGAAGGCGTCGCCGAGCGCGCGCGCGACCGCGGATCCACGAGCTGCGCAGAGGAACGGATCCTCGCGCCCCGAGCGCCTGGCGCGCCGAAGCGCGAGGCGCGGCGGATCAGGCGGCGCAGCACGTAGCCGCGGCCCTCGTTGCGACGGCAGCGCGCCGTCGGCGAACGCGCTCGAGCTCACCGCGCGCATGTGGTCGGCGCACACGCGGAACGCGACGTCGGCCTCGCTCGTCCCGCCCTGGTAGCGCTGCAGGTCAGCTCGGCGATGCGCTCGAAGATCGGCGTGAACAGGTCGGTGTCGTAGTTCGAGCGCTTGCCCTGCAGCACGGAGAGCACGCGCTCGAAGCCCATGCCCGTGTCGACGTTCTGCGCCGGCAGCGCGCACGAGCCGGCCGTCGTCCAGGCGGTTGAACTGCATGAACACGTTGTTCCAGAGCTCGATGAAGCGCTCGTTGCCGGCGTTGACGCCGATCTTCGGGTCGGCGCCATCGCGCGGGTCGCTGCCCGGCCCGCCGCGGTCGATGTGGATCTCGCGTGCAGGGCCGCACGGCCCGGTCTCGCCCATCTCCCAGAAGTTGTCCTTGCGGCCGAAGCGCAGGATGTGCGCGGGATCGATGTCGGTCGACTCCGCCAGATGCTCGCACGGCCTCCTCGTCGGCCGGCAGGCCGTCCTTCGCGTCGCCAGCGAAGACGGTGACCCACAGGCGCTCCTTCGGCAGCTTCCACACCTCGTCAGGAGCTCCCAGGCCCAGGGGATCGCCTCTTCCTTGAAGTAGTCGCCGAAGGACCAGTTCCCGAGCATCTCGAAGAAGGTGTGGTGGTACGTGTCGCGGCCCACCTCCTCGAGATCGTTGTGCTTGCCGGACACGCGGATGCACTTCTGCGTGTCGACGGCGCGCGTGTAGTCGCGCTTGCCGGTGCCGAGGAACACGTCCTTGAACTGGTTCATCCCCGCGTTCGTGAACAGCAGGGTCGGGTCGTCCCTGCGGGAACACGGCCGCGGAGGGCACCTCGCGGTGTCCGCGCGCGACGAAGAAGTCCAGGAACTCCCGGCGAACGCGGCGGTGCGACGCGGGAATCCGATGGTCATGCGGAGTGCCGACGTCGGGGCGTCCGAGCTGCGCGGCGAATCAGCGACCGGCTTCGGCTGCGTGCCGGTGCGGCTTCCGGAGTCGTGGTCGAGTCTCCTTCTGTCTCGCCGTACGGGCGTGCGCGGAGAGGTCGGCGCACGACGAGGCTCGCGCTGGATGCGCCCGCTCGAGCTCGCTCGGCGAGATCGCGGGTTGTCGATCAGGAACGCGACGCGCGCGCTCGCAGGCCCTGCCCGAGGCGGATCTCGCCGTCCGTCGGGTGCTTCATCGAGAACCACGTGCCCGACTTCAGCATCGACGCCTCTTCTCGATGCCGATGCTCGAGCAGCTCGCCCTCGCGGCTGATGCCCTGCGTCGAAGAGGATGTCGAACTCGGCCTTGCGGAAGGGCGGCGCGATCTTGTTCTTCACCACCGTCACCTTGGTGCGGTTGCCGATGACCTCCTCGCCCTCCTTGAGCTGGCCGATGCGGCGGATGTCGAGGCGCACCGAGGAGTAGAACTTGAGCGCGCGGCCGCCCGGTCGTCGTCTCGGGGCTGCCGAACATGACGCCGATCTTCTCGCGGATCTGGTTGATGAAGATCACCAGGCAGTCCGACTTGCGAGATCGCCGCCGGTCAGCTTGCGCATGGCCTGGCTCATCAGGCGCGCCTGCAGGCCGACGAAGCTGTCGCCCATCTCGCCCTCGATCTCGGCCCGCGGCACGAGCGCCGCGACCGAGTCGATCACGATCACGTCGACCGCGTTGGAGCGCACCAGCGTCTCGACGATCTCGAGCGCCTGCTCGCCCGTGTCGGGCTGGCGAGACCAGGAGGTCGTCGAGCTTGACGCCGAGCTTGCGCGCGTAGGCGGGATCGAGCGCGTGCTCCGCGTCGACGAAGGCGCAGATCCCGCCCTCGCGCTGCGCGTTGGCGATCACGTGCAGCGTGAGCGTGGTCTTGCCCGAGCTCTCCGGGCCGAAGATCTCGACGATGCGCCCGCGCGGAAGACCCTTGCCGCCCAGCGCGAGGTCGAGGGCCAGACGAGCCCGTCGGGATGCCCCGGATCTCCTTGACCACGATCGCGCTCGTCGCCCAGGCGCATGATCGCGCCCTTGCCGTAGCTCTTCTCGATCTCGCCGATGGCGGCTTGGAGGGCCTTGTCCTTGGGGCCCCGATCTCCGCCGGCGCCCTGCGTGGCGGGGCTCGGCTTCGCGCGGGTTTGACTCATGGACACGTGTTTCCTTTTCCTTTGCGGGGGAATCCCCCCTCGTTCGTGGAACTCGAGGCCTTCCGAAGGCCGATCCTAGCCGCCCCGGAGGGGCGTTGGAAGAACAGCGCCTCGCGCTTCCTAGACCGTCGTGCGCGGGCGCGGTTGCGCTGCCAGGGCCCTCCTTCTGCCAGCCTTACGCGAAGCCCGTGAGATCGGCGCGCGCGAGCACCTGGTAGCGCTCCGTGTGGCGCTCCAGCCTCGATTCGAGGAGCACGATGGAGTCGGGATTCCAGGCGCGGTCCGGCGCGAGGCTCGCGAACGAAGCCGGCAGCGCTGCTCGGCGGCCGGCGCGTGCTCGCGCCACGGTCAAGTGGGCATGGAACGGAAGGGCTCGCTCGCGCGGATCGGGCTGCCAGCTCGTCTCGCCTGCCACCTCCACGAGTACGTCGTGCAGCCCCTGTAGCGAGCCGCGCTCTTCGTGGATCCCCAGCCAGAGCACTCGAGCCCGCCGAGCGTTCGGGAACGCGCCTGTCCCGTGGATGCGGAGCCGGGGGGCGTCGAGGCCGGGCGTGCGTGCGAGGAAGGCGCGCTCCAGGACGCTTACCTCGGCGTCCGGGATCGCGCCGAGGAAGAGCAAGGTGACGTGCACCTCTTCCGCCGCCACGAGGCGAAACGCTTCGCCGCGCGGATCGTTCGTGATTGCACTCTCGGCGAGCTCCCGCAGTTCCGCCTGCAGGTCCGCTGGAGGAACGAGGCCGAAGAACACCCGCTTCATCTCTGGTTCGGAGTACCGCCTTTAGGCGGTCTTCTCTTCTGCTTTCTCAAGAGTCCCGCCTGAAGGCGGGACGACGAACCAGACCGCCTAAAGGCCAATGCCGATCACTTAGCCTCCTTCGGGGGGGTCTTCCGCCGGTTTCGAGGGAACTTGGTCATTTTGATCTTGACCTCCCGTGGGTAGCGCCGATCGCTGCGCCGGGGTGGAAGGATGTACCGCCGCAGGTTGGCTCGCAAGTTCCGCAGGTGGCGGGGAATCGCGCCTGGAGTGGCCGAGGCGCACCAGATCCACTCGTCGCAGATCAGGTGTAGGGACGCGATGAAGCTGATGCGCGTGGGCGGGACGCCAGCTTCTTCGGCGACCCGTTCCATTTCCAGACGGACGAGGTTGTATGCCAAGAGGATTCCCCAGACCTCCTGTCGCACCATGGCCTTGCTCTTGCTCCGGATCGCCTCTTCGCGGTCGAGCATCTCGGTCTTGATCTCGTCGTAGCCAAGCTCGATCTCCCAGCGTTCGTGGTAGAGGACCGCGACCTCCTGAGCTGGATGAGTCTTTGCATCCAGTAGTGAAGTCAAGAGCCATTGCGGCTGGTAGCCCGCCCGCTTGTAACGAATGGCTCGCAGCTGCCAGAGCTCCGGCAGCGATGGGTCCTTCTTGCGTGCGCTGGCGGAAACCTTCATCTCGACGAGATGGTCATCCTTGCCCAGCTCCTCGATCACGCGCCAGCTTTGATTCTTCTTGGCGCGAGTGAGCCAGTGACGAGAGTTGCCGTCACGGGCGAGAGGAATGAGCGCCTCGGCCGAGAAGTAGAGTCGATCGACGATGCACAGGGAGTCGTCGGGGAGAGCGGACCACAATTCCCGGGCATACGTCGTTTGTAACCGTTCGCGCGACCCCACCTGGAAGATCTCGGGATAGTGGCGACGATGTGCGGCATGGAGACCGCCAATCGTGCCGAGAAGATGCGTCACCTACTGGAGCGGCGTGAGCGCGAGGGGTTGACGTACAGACAGGCCGCGGCGCTCGAGCCCGATGTTTCGAGCAACCAGTTGTTCTGGTGGCGTCGCAAGCTCTTCGGCCGGCGGGCGGCGACGGTACGCCGGAAGCCGACACCGGAGACGTTCGTGGAACTGGTCGAGTCGTGTGCGAAGCCAGCTTCTCGTATCGAGATCGTGATTCGTGGCGAGCGGCGCATCGTCGTGGATGCCGACGTGGACGAGGCGGCGCTCGTGCGGCTAGTTCGAGCGCTGGAGCAGTGCTGAGCATCTCCTCGCGCGAACGCATCCTCGCTGCGACGGTGCCGGTCGACTTTCGCAAGGGCTTCGACGGGCTCGTTGCGATCGTGCGTGAGGCCTTCGGAGAGGACCCCTTCACGGGGACCCTGTTCTGTTTCTTCAACCGGCGGCGTGATCGTGTGAAGATGCTCGTGTGGGACAAGAACGGCTTCTGGCTTTTCTACAAGCGTCTCGAACGCGGCACGTTCGAACGCATCGACGGCAGCGCGCCGCGCGTCGAGATCGATCGCGCGCAGATGTCGATGTTGCTCGAAGGAATCGACACGAAGAAATCGCAATTCCGTCGTTACTTTGCGCGCGATGTGCGTATCTGTTCGCGTGACGACGATCGTGGACGCGCGCGAGTTGCCGAATGATGTCGAGGCGCTGAGAGCGCTGCTGTTGAAGGAGCGCACAGAGCACGAACATTTGCTTGCGCGCATCGCGCAGCTCGAGAGCGAGAATCGGCTGTTGCGTCGTCAGGAGTTCGAGCCGTCGAGCGAGCGTCGGCCACGCGCCGACTTCGCTTGCGGGCCGGGTCAGATGCATCTTTTGTTCCCCGAGCTCGTTGAAGCCGCCGAACGTATCGCCGACGAGAAGAAGGTCCAGGGCGCGGTCGAGATCCGCTCGAGCGGACAGACAAAAGTGCCCAAGCGCCGTAAGCATTTTCCGCCGCACCTGCCGGTGATGCGTACGACCTTCGAGCTACCCCTGGATCAGCGTCGTTGCTTGTGCGGCCACGAGCTCACGGAGATCGGCGAGGAGCTCACGAAGGAGCTCGAACGCCTCGAGATCTCGGTCGTGCACGAGATCGCGCGCAAGAAGTATGCGTGCAAGGCTTGCGAGAACGGCGTGAAGATCGCGCCAGGCCCCGATCGCGTGATCGACAAGGGCCTCTTGGGCGTCGGCTTCCTCGCGCACGTGCTGGTCGAGCGCTTTGGGCACCACATGCCCTACAACCGGCTCGAAGCGAAGTACGCATCGGAGGGTTTCGAGCTGTCGCGCTCGGTCCTGTGCGAATCCTCCGTACGCTGCGCAGAGATCCTCTCACCGATTGCCGAGCAGATTCGCAAGGACGTCCTCGCTTCGGGCATCGTGCAAACCGACGACACGCCGGTCACGATCCAGGAAGGCAGCGACAAGAACTCGCGCCAGGGCCACGTCTGGGTGTACCGAGGTCTTGGTGGCCAGGTCTTCTTCGACATGACCGAGTCGCGCGGTCGCGACGGACCACGATCGGTGTTGACCGACTTCAAGGGCTACATGCAGGCGGACGCGTACTCGGTCTATGACGCCTTCTACAAGGACGGCAGTGTGCTCGAGGTGGGCTGCTGGGCGCATGCACGTCGGTACTTCATCAAGGCCGAGGACGGCGAGCCGGCTTTCGCGAGGGAGGCGGTCGCGCGCATTGGCGAGCTGTACGTGATCGAGCGGCAGGCGAAGGACTCGGGACTCTCGTACGAGCAGATCCGCGAGCTGCGTCAGGCTGAGTCGTTGCCGAGGCTATCGCGACTGCGTGACTGGATGGCCGTGGCCCGCACACAGGTGCTCGACAAGGGGCCACTGGCGAAGGCCACCGACTACGCGCTCTCGAACTGGGAAGCTCTTGTGCGCTACTGCGAAGATGGACGGCTTTCGATCGACAACAACGCCGCCGAACGCGCGCTGCGCACGGTCGCGGTGGGCCGCAAGAACTGGATCTTCTTCGGCAACGAACGCGGCGGCGATGCCGCGGCCGTGATGTACAGCCTGCTGGCGACCTGCAAGGAGCACGAGGTCGACCCGCGCACGTACCTGCGCGACGTGCTACTGCGCATCGGAAAGGTCACCGACGTCCGCGAACTCACGCCCTACGGCTGGAAGGCCAAGTGGGCGAAGGTCGTGGAAGACCACCGCGCCAGCATCCTCGAGCGCGTCGCACTCCAGCTCGGCAGCTGACCACAGCACGCCCTGCGATCAATACGCTTGAGGGGTGGCGTTGCCCGAACGGTTACCGTCGTTTCGCCGGTGGAGTAGGGACCGAAACGTGCTGCAGCGATCAGATGCGAGCGCAGCGCGAAGAGGGCAACCAGCCGCAAGAGAGGGCAAGAATATACTTGACTCACCGGGCGTAGGGATCTACCATGGACCCTATGAACACCAAAGATGCCCCCCAGACCCTCCTGGAAGCGGTCACCTACTTCGCCGATCCCGACGTGGCCCTTACCTTCGTGGCCTCCCTGCGGTGGCCGAACGGCCCGACTTGCCCCGTCGCGGAATGCGGGAGCCAGGAAGTCACCTTCCTCAGCACCCGCCGCCTCTGGAAGTGCCGGGGGTGCAGCAAGCAGTTCTCCGTCAAGGTCGGAACCATCTTCGAGGACAGCCCTATTCCGCTCTCGACAAGTGGCTTCCCGCCGATGTGGCTGATCGCGAACTGCAAGAACGGCATCAGCTCCTACGAGTTGGCGCGCGATCTCGGCGTGACCCAGAAAACCGCGTGGTTCATGCTCCACCGCATCCGCCTCGCGATGCAGACCAAGAGCTTCGACAAGATGGGCGGCGAGGTCGAAGTGGACGAGACCTTCATCGGCGGCAAGGCCCGCAACATGCACAAGGACAAGCGCGCGTGGGCGATCACCGGGACCGGCTGGCATGGGCAAGGTGGCCGTCATGGGTCTGCTCGAGCGCCACGGGCCGGACCGCGTTAGCCAGGTCCGCACCAAGGTCAGTCGCGAACGCGCAAGAAGGGCGACTCTCCAGGGCCACGTTCGCGGGAACGTCCGCAAGGGCGCCAAGCTCTACACCGACGCGCTCAAGTCCTACGGCGGGCTGGACGCGGATTACGTCCACCAAGTGATCGACCACGCCGAGTGCTACGTAAAGGGCGCGGTCCACACCAACGGCCTCGAAAACTTCTGGAGCCTGCTCAAGCGCGGGATCAACGGCACCTACGTCTCGGTCGAGCCCTTCCACCTGTTCCGCTACCTGGACGAGCAGGCTTTCCGGTTCAATCATCGCAAGCTGAATGACGCCGCGCGCTTCCTGCTCGCCGCGCTCGGCATCATCGGCCAGCGTCTCACCTACAAGGCCCTGACGGGGGCAGAAACGGCCACAGCGTGACCAAGAATCCAAGCCCCAGCGGAGGCGCGGCCCGAAAAGGCGGAAAGGGTGAGCCTTCTTCACTCGACCGCCTCGCGGAGCTGACGCGCAAGCTCGTAGCCGTGCCGAAGACCGAGATCGAGAAGCGGGAGGCGGCATGGAAACAGAGGAAGAAGAGAGGACGGTAATAACAGGCAATGCCCCGTGACATGCCCGACACCAAAGGTGAACGCAAGCCGCGCGTTCTTATTTCCATCATTCTGTCCGACACAATCATTCAGCAACAAGGCGGTACTCTCCTCCTTCAAATGCCAGGCATGCACGAGTGGACGGCCTCAGACGGCGGAATGGCTGCCGTCCGGTGCGCTGCGTTTTTCACTTTGTTCTTCATTGATTTCACCCCCGGCGGGCATTCATGCACCGTCGCGCTATACACGGGAGATGATCGGCGGTTGCAGGCCATCGGATCGGAAACGATCGAACTCAGCGCAGCCGCGCAGTTCGTATTGCGCGGCCAGCCGATTGAGGTTTCGCTGCGGCCAGGTCTTTACGCTGTTGCCGTCGAGATAGATGGCGAGCCGCGCCACATGACACCGCTGGTGGTGAGGGAACCCAAACCCAGCTCCGAGTAGGTTCTGATATCTCTAGCCGATATTGCGCACCGTTCTCCGAGCACCACGCCCACCCAGCGTGGTAGACGAGCATGCAGAACCACTTCATGCCGCGTGGCGGTTTTGCTTCCGGTTCCGGAGGAAGCGGAGCAGACCGGAGTTCGGCGACCCGCTTATCGCAATAGGCGATCCATGCGCGCGCCACTTCGGGATCCGTCACGCACATCGCCGCGCAACTTTCAGTACGCATTAGGTTTTCCTCTTTCGCTTAGGGAGCCGCTCGGCCAGACCCTCCATAAAGTACTTGGTAGCGCTGAACAAGTGTCTAGCCTCGTCTTCGCGCATTAGCTTTGTTACGTGAGTATTGGGATTGCGTCGCGCCTCTCGTATTGCGTCGAATCGCTCGATGACCTCTGTCCATTGAGCGTGGTTCTTTCTCGTTTTGGCTGTTGTCATAGGGCTGTACCGCGCGAGCCGCCGCACAAGCTCCGTGCGCATTTCCTTTATGATCTTGTCCCACAGCCGCTCTCGGACACCGAATGACTTGCGAGCAAGTTTCTTTAGGACCGCCTCCAGGGCGCGCATTAGATGGAACGCGCACGCTGAATAGCGGCCCAGCCCAAGGCATCGCCCGGCTTCTCCGATCTCGCCGACCGTTTCCGGGAACGCGCGCGCAACGGATGGCCCGAAAGGGTGCTCATTTTCGCGCAAGTCATAGAACATCGGCCTGTCGGCCTTGTCCACCATTACGATGACGAGGCTCTTGAGTTCATCATGAATTCGCCGCACAAACTCTCTGAAGAGCTCGTTTAGCTCTGATGTTGCGGACATCGGGTCTGCTCTAGCCATCGCCTCCCGCGCGGTCTCCATGAGCCGCAGGATGCCTTGCTGTGAGTTTTCCAGTTCTGCGGGAAAAATAACGGCTAGCAGTTTGTCGAGATGGCCAACAATTGCCTCTAGTCTTTCGAGGCATTTCTGTTTCTCATCTTCTTTTATCCCATACAGCCCGCGAATGTCCGATCCGGCTTTGTCCGTAAAGATGAACAGGTCTTCGATTTGGTAGATCAGCATTAGCTGGGCGATATTCGGGAGCTTGCCGGCGCGCAATAGCCGCCGTTGGCGGGTTCCACGGGCGCCGGCTCTGGGGGGTACAAGCTCACCCATGCTCCTCCCTGAGGGCGGCGCCGCAAGATCGCCGGCAGCCCGTAGATCGGGTAGGGGGTGGGTTGCGGGGGCACGACTACCCATGGTGGCCCCCTAGCCCCGGTGAGTCAAGTAAGTTATTGCCCAAGAGAGGGTAGGCAGACTCGCCGCGGGAGTTGGCCTGGGAGCCGAAATGCGCTCGGTTCTCCTCGGAATCGGGAACTCTCAGGCTGGTTCCGTCGACGCCGTAGAGCGCAAGCCCCTTCCAGCGGTAACGATCGGCGCTGGCATGGGCCCAATGCTTGGCGCAGGTATTGAAGAGCCATTCCATGGGTTCCTCTCCAAGGCGAGTGCGCGCCTTGGGCACTGCGCTGGGCGCGACGGTTAGCCCCCCGGGGCCCGGGAGAGCGAGGTCCAGCGAATCCACCACATCGACGATGGATCGGTCCCGGAAGAGGGCCATGCCCACGACGAACCAGATCACCTGCTCGGCGGGAAGCCGCCGCTTGCGCATGGTGGCCGTTCCGGTGGCTTGGAGCGCCTTCTGGATCCAGTTCGGATCGATCTGACGGCGGAAGTCGTCGAAGGTCTGGGGTTTGGGTACCTGAGCCACGCACTCGAGCGCGTTGCGTAGAAGCATTGCCGACCTGAGTGAAGGGTGAAGAGGGCTTGACCGTCGCGCTACCTAGCAGTAGTACTACTGCCAGTCAAGGACCCATAGCCATGACCAAGAGCTCAGACTCAGAAATGAGACGCTACGAGACCCTCAAGCGCGCCGTGGCCGACGTGGGCCTCATCCGTCGGGGAAGCCTCGTTCGACGCTTCATGCCCTGCGGCAAGCCAGGCTGCCGATGCCAGGCTCCGCGACCAAAGCTACACGGTCCCTACTTCCAGTGGACGCGAAAGGTGAATGGGAAGACCGTCACGCTCCGCGTCAGCCAGCCACAGGCCAAGCTCCTTGCGGAGTGGATCGAGAACGGCCGACGCCTCGACAGGCTCGTCGGTCAGATGGAGCGGCTCTCCTACAAACTGACCGAACGGCTGCTGCGTGCCTCCCAACCCTCCTGAATCGGTCCCCCTACGGGCCATCCGCCCGAGGAGACACGGTCCCGCGCTAAGTGATCGGCATTGGCCTAAAGGCGGTACTCCGAACTAGAACGGTACCGAACCAGAGCGGAACAGAACCAGAGCGGTAGCGAGCTCGTAGGGGTTTGGTTTCTCTCCAGATCAGAGGCTCACGATCGAGAGGAGATCGTCGAGCCGCTCCTCGTACTGTGCGAGATCGCGGTGCAGCAATCCCTCGACGCTGAAACCCTGCACGCAAAAGGACGCGCTCACCGTTCCGTACAGCATCGCGCGCCGCAACGTCACCGGCTCGAACGAACCCTCGCGCGCGATCCACGCCATGAAGCCGCCGGCGAACGAGTCACCTGCCCCGGTCGGATCGACGACCTCCGTCACCGGATAGGCCGGCAGCGAGAAGTGCGCTTCGCCGCCCATCAGGAACGCGCCATGCTCGCCCTTCTTCAGGATCACGTATCGCGGCCCCAGACCGAGCACTGCCTGCGCAGCGCGGATCAGGTTGCGCTCGCCAGTCAGCATGCGCGCTTCCTCGTCGTTCACGATCAAGCCGTCGATGTGCCGCAAGAGCTCCAGGAGCTCGGGTCGCGCGGTGTCGATCCACAGGTTCATGGTGTCGGCGACGGTGAAGCTCGGTCGCTCGACCTGCAGGAGTGCACGGAGCTGGATGGTGGGATGCGCGTTGGCGAGAAACACGTAGCGCGAATCCCGGAAGGCGGCCGGCACCTTGGGGTCGAAGTGCTCGAAGACGCCCAGATGCGTGTACAGCGTGTGGCGCGTGTTCCAGTCCGCCTCGTAGCGGCCGCCCCAGCGAAAGGTCGTTCCGTCGGCGCGCTCGACCCCGCTCGTGTCGATCCCACGGGCGGCGAGGAGCTCGAGATCGGAAGCGGCGAAGTCCTCCCCCACCACTCCCACCAGCCGGGGGGCGACGAGTGGGGCGGCAGCGAAGGCGAAGTAGGTCGCCGACCCCCCCAGCGCTCCCTCGCGCCGGTCGTGGGCGGTCTCGATGGAGTCGTAGGCGAGGGTCCCGATGACGAGCAGGCTCATGCACACTCCTCCCTCCGCGAAGCTTCGCGCGGCGGGTTGGCCAGAAATCCTAGCGGCCCTCCGTGTCGGAGAGCTCGAGCTCCGCCTGCGCGACCTCGGAGCGCGCGACGCGGCCGCCGGGTGGGATCAAGAAAGCTCCGCCGACCAGGCTCAAGGCGGCATTCGTCAACCGGTAGGTGATGCTGGTCGCGACGCCGATCGAACCGGCCGAGCCGAGCAGGGCGAACAGGGAGCCGTACGCAGCCTCGCTGATGCCGAGGCCCCCCGGGGTGGTGGGCAGCGAGGAGAGCGTGTTCGAGACCGTGACCACGCCGAGAGTATCCAGGAAATCCAGCCCGGCTCCGAAGGCGTGAGCGATGGCGTAGATCTGCGCAGTCACGAAGAGATGGTTGCCGAGCGACAGCACGAAGGCGATCGCCATCTCGCCCGGAGCCCGCACGTGCAGAGCGAGCGCGCGGTCCAGCTTCAGCAAGCGCTGGCCTTGCGGGAGCCGTGCGAGGAGCTGCTCGAAGCGCAGCGCCCGCCGCAACGGTGGATTGAGGAAGAGCGCCACCCCCGCGATCAGCGCGAGCAGCGTCAGCGCGACCGCCCAGCGCAGCGGGCCGAAGCGGGCATTGCCCGCGAAGACGACGAAAGCCGCCAGCGCGACCATCGCCGCGAGGCCGACCAGGCGGTCGACGATCACGCTCATCAGGGCATCGGCGCGCCGCTCGGCGCTCGCGCGCACCGCCAGCACGGCGCGCGCGAAGTCGCCGCCGTTCAGGCCCGGCAGCACGAGGTTGAAGAAGAGTCCCACGTACGTCAGCCGCAGCGCCCGCGGCCACGACGTCGGACAGCCCGCGAGGCCAAGCAAGCGCCACCAGCGCGTCGCGGCGAACAGCGAGGCGATCGCCGCGAAACCGAGCGCCGGCAAGAGGCCGCGCGCCTCGAGGTCGCGAAACGCGCGCGGCATGCCCGGTCGCCAGCTGAACTCGCCGGAGAGCCGCTGCACCTCGCCCGATCCCTCGGGATGCCCGTCGGATGCGAGCTGCCATGCCTGACTCTCGAGGAGCTCGCGCGTGACCGTGACTTCGCCGCCCACGGCCGCGGCCGAGCTCGCCGGCGTTCCCTCGAGGATCGAGCGCTCCTCGAGCGTCGTTCCCGGCGCGAAGCGGAACACGATGCGCTCGCCTTTCCACTCGCCGACGATCGTGCCGGCGTAGCGCTCCTCCCCCACCCGCAGCTGATCGGCCCACGGCACGCTCCAGAAAACCAGCGCCAGGACCAGGGCCCCGAGCAAGAACCGCAGGCGACGCCGCCAGGGGGAGCGGGGGCGCCCACGCGACTGCGAGTTCAAGGCCCGCCTTCTCCGTCCTCCACCTCGGGGGGCCGCAGCGCCGGCTCGTTCTCGCGCCACCAGGTCGCCCAGTCCTCGAATCGCAAGCTCTCGAAGCCGGCGCCCGAGACCTTCCCGAGCGCGCGCATCGCGGCGGCGCGCACGCGCTCGTCGAAATCGCCCACGCTGATCGCGACGTTGGTGAGCAGGAGCAGCAGCCGGTAGTGCAAGCGCTTGGCTGCCGCGTCTCCACCCTCGGCGCCCACTCCTTCCGACAGACTCTCTTCCGGTAGACCATGGGCGCGCACCAGGTCGAACAGCCGCACGACGTCCTCGACCTCGTAGCGCCAGGAAGCGCGGCGCAGGAAGTTGTGCTCGAGATCGAGGAGCTGGAAGAGCAGGAACGAGGAGCCAAAGGCCCGCCAGTTCGCTTCCATCCCGGCCGCGCGCACGTACTGGTTCGGATCGGCGATCGCCTCGCTGAGCACCCGGCGAATCACCTGCTCCTGGATCGAGCGACTCAGCCGGTAGAGCGGCTCGAGCGCGCTCTCGTCGCCGTTGCGGCCGATCGTCAAACGCTCGACCGCGCGCAGCACGCGCCGGCCACCCTCGAGGTCGACCGAGAGCGCCTCCATGCTGCGGCAGGCAGCGTCGAAGGCAGCGTGCTGCTCCTCGCTCGGCACGGGCTTTTCCAGGATGGGCCGGAGCGCGTCGCCCAGCGCGACCAGGGCCTCCGAGAGCTCCTGTGCTCCAGCGACGGCCTCGGGAGGCTGCTCGGGCGTCGCGAGCTCGAGCCGCTGGGCCGCTCGACCGATCTCGAGCAAGGCCCGCTCGCGCGACAGGATCGAGGGATCCCGCAGCGCCAGCCACGCGAAATGGCGCACCTGCGCTGCCTGGTTGCTCGGCTTCTCGTCGTTGGCGTCGGCGAGCACCAGCATGTTGTCGAGGCAGGTCTCCGGGGGATTCTCGACCCCCTTCTCCACGGGCTGCAGGTAGGAGATGTCCAGTCCCAGGCTGCCTTGCGGCAGGATCTGCGACATCATGTATTTATAGGAGTTGGTCAGTCGCGCGACGTACTGATGCCCCCCATCGCTGTCGTGGAGGGCATCCAGGTTGGCCGACGAGACCGCCGTCATCTGGCAGCCTGCCGAGATCACCGCAGCGAGGACGATCCCCGTGATGCGGCGGCCGCGAGGAAAGGCGAGGAGCGAGCGCACGCCGGGAGTGTAGCGGCCTCGATCCGTCACCCCAACGAGCCGCTCGCTCGCCTTACGGTCGGAACGTGACGGAGACGCCGTTCGTCAGGTTGAACACCCAGCCGCAGCCGTCGTGGAACGGGTCTCGGTACCAGACCTGAAAATGAACGGTGCTGTCGGTCACCCACGGGTGTGCGCCGCCCAGGGCAGGCCCCCAGATCGCACGGCCATCGTCGTCGGGCGCGATCACACCTCTGCGAACGATGGGCCCGCCGACCAGCCGCAGGCCGTTGCCGAAGGGCATGCCCGCTCCGCCGTCGATCTGCTGGAGGCCCGTGTAGAGCAGCGCGGCGTTGGCCGGAATCAAGTTCCAGGCGATCACTCGCAGATCGTCGGCGCTCGCGCTGTCGGTGCCGGCGATCGAGGCCTTGCCGCCCCAGCCCGTCGAATTCGCGCACCCCTGCTCGAGCCCACGCCGGCTCGCATTGCCGCACGGGCAGGCCGTCCCGCCCCCATCCCCGAAGCCGAAGCGCTGGAAGTTCCCGCGCGAGAGCAGGAAAACCGAAGCGGAGCCCGAGTTGGGCAGCGTGAAGTCGTCGCGGTGCGAGCCGACCACGGCGGCGCCACCCTCGATCGCGACGCTGTTCCCGAATTCTTCGTTCTCGGCGGCGTCGCTCGCGGTCAGCTTCTGATCCCGCATCCAGGTCGAGCCCGTGCGCCGGAACAGGTACGCGGATCCACTCGAGCTTCCGGCGTCATCGTCACCCGGGGCACCGACGATCGCCATGTCGCCCTCGATGGCGACATCGGAGCCAAAGCCGTCGAAAGCATCGCCGTCGTCGGCCACGAGCCCTGCCTCCATTACCCAGGCCCCTGAGCTCCCGTTGAACGAGTAGACCGAGCCGCGATCGCTCTGCGGCTGGTCGTTCAAGCTCGCCCCCACGAGCAGGATGTCGGTCTCCACTGCTACCGCGCCTCCGAACTGGTCATCGATCGCGGCATCCGGAGCAAGCAGGCGGCAGGTTTCGCTCCACACGTCCGCGTTCTGCTCGAAGAGGTAGACGGCTCCGGCGTTCTGTTTCGGGCTATCCTCGGCGGGCGCACCGACGACGATGCGGCTACCTCGGATCGCGAGGCTGGTGCCAAAGCTCGCCCCGAGCTGGGGGAACGAAGGTGTGAGCTCTGCCGTGAGAGTCCACGTGTCGTCGCAGGGATCGCCAGGCGTGTCGTTGTCGTCCCGATCGAACACGAGGACCGAGCCGCCGTCGACCTCTCCCGTGTCGTCGGCCGGACTCCCCACCACGACCGTGCTTCCGTCGATCGCGACCTTGAAGCCGAATTGATCCCCCGGCCGCGGATCCGGGTGCACGAGCCGGATTGCTTCAATCCATCCGTCCCCGCAACGGACGAAGACGTAGGCCGATCCCGCCGCGTTGAACCCCATCGGATCGTCCAGGTAGGAGCCCACGACGATGGCATCCTCACCGATGGCGACCGAATTGCCGACGAGGTCGATGTCGGATGCCGCGCTCCCGAGCAGCAGCGCAACGCCCGACCACTGCGTTCCCGTGCGCTCGAAGACGTAAGCAGTCCCCGCGTCGATTCCGGAAACGTTGTCATCGAGAGGTGCGCCGACCACGCAGGTCGAGCCTCGAATCGCAACGGAATGCCCGAACAGCGCGCCAGTTCCTGGGATGTACGAGCGCAGCCGTCCTTCCAGAGCGTCGATGGCACCTTCAGAGATCTGAGCGAGACCGATGCCCGCGAGCGCGAACGGACCAGCGAGCGAGAACAGCAGAGAAACTCGGGAATGTCTCATCGTGAAACCTCGATGTTGGGAAGGCGAGTCATCATGTGGATCAAGATCCGTGGGGATCAAGATCTCGCCGCATGCGCACGGCAAGATCCGAGCTCGCGGTCGCGCCGCGGGAGCACGAACACATCGCTCGAGCATTGCTGATCGGGGCTCCAGTTGCACCGACCTCTCCAACCCGGCTGTCCAGCTCTCCGTCAGGACCATCCGAGCACCACTGTCGATCCAGATCCGATCTCGAGAACGCACGCCAGTCTAGCGTCGCAAGCCCCCGTCTTGGAGCCCCTCCCCTTTCGGTAACGCCCGACTCCTCGGCGGACACCTGCCCCCCACCTTCTCCCGCCACCTCGGCCTCCTCTTCGTTCTCCCTCCTGGTTCGGAGTCCTTCCGAGTTCGGATTCCCTCCGAGTTCGGATTCCCTCCGAGTTCGGATTCCCTCCGAGTTCGGAGTACCGCCTTCAGGCGGTCTGGTTCGTCGTCCCGCCTTCAGGCGGGACTCACTCCGCAAAAGAAGCCCGCCTAAAGGCGGTACTCCCAACCAGAGGGTATCCAGGTACTCCCCACCAAAGTCCCACCACGCACTCAGTAGTTCCACTGATTGCAGCGCTTCCGCCCTACTCCTAGGCTCGCTTTTCGCCGATCAAGAGCGCTCAAGGCAGCGCGAGCAACACAGAAGATGATTGACCAGGAAACAACTTGTCGGATCGCGCGAGCGGATCGATCCCAAGTGTTCTTGACCCATGCGAACCCACCGTGGTTCGGCATGAGCATCAGAGCCCTCGTCGGTGATTCGGGGCCGTCGGCAGAAGGCGCTCGAGGGAGGAAGCGAGCCCCACGGGCAAGCCGACTCCCTCGAACCCTGACTGCTTCCACCCCCTGCTCGATCCTCTTCCGTGCTTGGAGCGGTTTCGCCTCCCATGTCCCGTGGGGCACTCCGCAGTCAGGAATTCATTGAACAAGAAGTATTACAGCCAGAGCGAGGTCGACGAGCGCCTGGACAAGCTTGCGATCGATGTGGAGAGCTTCGAGCCCGAAGCGCGCAAGCTCGCAGCGCGGTGGAACAACCAGGGCACCACGATGGAAGTCCGCGAGCCCTCGCAGTGGCGACGGGTGCCCAAATCCTCCAGGGCCCAGCCGGTCGGCTCCGTCCTCGAGCAGCTGCGCGTCGAGATCGAAGCCATCACGCCGATGGAGCGGGATGCAGAAGCGCGCCTCGCGCGCCGCATCGAGTTCGCACGCTGCCGTCTGCAGCATGCGCTCAGTAAGGCCGGACTCACGCAAGCCGACCTCGAGGAGCGCATCACCTACCAGCCTTCCACCTTCCGCGAGATCGAGCCCGAGAAGAGCAATCTTCCTCCTGCCGTGGGACGGATGTGGCTCGAGCTCCACGCCCTTCGCACGGAGCTCGTCGAGCGAAACCTCTATCTCGTCCCGATCAACGTCAAGCGCTATGGCCACCTGCGGATCTCGAAGCTCGACATGATCCAGGAAGGCTCGATGGCGCTGTTCCGCGCGGTCGACGGCTTCGATTGGCGGCGCGGCCTGCTCTTCCGCACCTACGCTGTTCACTGGCTGAATCAGGCCTTCCGCTGCTACCTCTACAACTTCGGCAGCGCGGTCCGCGTGCCGGTGTACCTCCAGAAGGCGATGAAGCACGTCAACAAGGCGATCGAGCGCCTTGGCAACGCCCACGCGCCTCCCGAGGAGATCGCGCGCGTTTCTGGCCTCCCGCTGTACCTCGTCGCGAGCGCACGCGCTGCGTTCCGCAGCACGCTCTCCCTGGACACTCCCGTCCAGGGCCACGAGGCCGGCGACGAGCTCGGCGATCTCCTGCGGGCCAACGATCCCGAGGACATGTACTCCACCGCGATGGAGGAGCACTCCCTCGAGGAGGGCCTCGGCAAGGCTTTGATTCGCCTGAGCAATCGCGAACGCTACGTCGTCGAGATGCGCTTCGGCATTTCTCGCCCGCGCGGACACACGCTCTCCGAGGTCGCGAACGAACTCGGCGTCAGCCTCGAACGCGTTCGCCAGATCCAGGTCCGCGCAATCAACAAGCTGCGCACGCCCACGCTGCGCAAGGACATCGACCCGTTCCTCTGAGGCAGCGTTTTCGGGAAGTGACCGCGGGTCAGGGGAGACCGGGCGCACGGTCTCAAGTTCACTCTGCGATCGCTCCGACGAGCAGGGGTTGCTTCCCACCCTGCGACGCGTCCTTCTCCTGCTATCCATGCTCCCGCCAAGAGTGGCGGCGGCTCAAGAGCTGCAAGAGGATCCGCCGATCCCGCCGCCAGTCTGGGAGGAGATCCTTCGCCTGCGGGCGCGGCTCGAAGCGCTGGAGCGGGAGCACGATCCGCTCGCCACGTCCCGCGCCACCGAGTCGATCGACCTCTCCGGTGAAGAGGTCCAGCCCCTCCCGACCACGAGCGAGCACGTCCTCGCGCGGCCCTGGTACGACAACATCGCGCTGAGCGGCTATGGCGCGCTCGCCTACCTCGACTCGGGCGGGACGGGGACCACCTCCGACGGCTCCTTCGTCGTCAAGGAGGCGAGCCTGTTCCTCGACGCCCAGGTGTGGGAGCGCACCTCCTTCTTCACGGAGGTGTGGCTGGCGCGCTACCAGTTCGGCACCGGCTTCTCCCTCAACGAGTACTACCTGCAGTTCAGCAACCTCTTCGCCCCCGACGGTGAACAGGGCCTCGGCGTGAAGGCCGGCAAGTTCGAGCTTCCATTCGGCGAGGAATACCTGCGCTGGGACGCGAACGAGACTCCCCTCATCACCTTCTCGGCCGCCGATCCCTACGGTGTGGACGAGGGCGTGGAGCTCTACGGCGCGCTCGGTCCCGTGCACTGGATCACCGCAGTGACCAACGGCGCGACGGGCAGCGGCGCCGATGATGGCCCGGCCAAGCTCGGTGTCGCGAAGCTCTACGGCGACTTGAACCAAGACCTGTACTGGAGCGCCAGCGTTCTCGGCACGGGCACCACCCAGCGCAGCGCTCTGCGCCTCGGCGGCAGCACGATCACGTCGGTCGGGTTCGAGGGAGACTCCTCTGCCGGCACGAGCCCGAGCGACGAGGTGAAGAGCCTGTGCTGGGAGCTCGACACCCGCATCGCCTCCACGCGCGTCGCGCACCTCAACCTGCAGTTCGGCCGTGCAGGGATCGACGACGAGGAGGACGCCTTCGACCGCGACCTGAGCTGGTTCCTGGTCGAGCCCGCCTTCCGGCTGCGCGAGGACCTCGAACTCGTTCTGCGCTGGAGCGAGATCGGCACCTATGACGACGAGGAGGGCTACCGCTTCGCCGGCAAGCAAATGGCCGACGGCGAGACCTTCGGCTACGACGTGAGCGTCATGCGCCGCCTGTCCACCGGCCTGCGCTGGACCGTGAACCCCCATCTGGCCGTCAAGTTCGAGGCTGGCCAGGACCATTTCGACCTGATCGACGCCTCCGCGCTGGACGAGGACAACAATGAACGCCTGTTCTTCGCCGTCGAGCTCGTCGCCTCCTTCTGATGGACGATGGTCGCGCGGCCCTTCGCGGCCGCGCCACTGGATCGCCCCGGCGCTCTGGCTGCTCGCGGCTCATGCGGGAGCTCAGACGGAACCCCCCACCGACGCCGCAGCTCTGATGAACGGCCTCTCGCAGCACTTCCGGCATCTCGAGCAGCGCCTCGGCGAAGCTGAACTGGAAGAAGCCGCGGCCGTGGCCGGCGAAATGCACGGCCTGCTGGTGCATCCAGTGCCACTCCTCGCGCTCGCGCCGCCCCCGCTGGAGGACATCTTCGAGGCCGCGATCACGCGTCTCGATCGGGCGTCCGGGGAGCTCGCCGAGCTCGCAACGAAAGGCAACCTGCTCGGTGCCGGCCAGGCCTTCGAGGAGCTGCGCGCTTCGTGCGTCTCGTGCCACGTGCGCTTCCGCTCCGGCAACGATCTCCGCGGGCTCTATCCGGCGCGCGACAACACGATCACGGGCAAGCTCGAGGTACGCGATGTCGACGGCGAGCCGCGGGAGAATCGCGGCTGGGTGCTCGTCTTCCTGGAAGGGCCGCCGCCGGTGCTCCCTTTCACGTACGCGCGCTCCAACCCCCGCGTCAGCCAGATCGGGCGCCGCTTCGATCCGCGCGTGCTGCCGGTGATCGTGGGCACGGAGGTCGAGTTCCCGAACGATGACACGATCTTTCACAACGTGTTCTCGCTCTCGAAAACCGCGCCCTTCGACCTGGGTGCCTACGAGCCCGGTCAATCCACCTCGGTGCGCATGCAACGCACGGGCCTGGTCAAGGTGTATTGCAACATCCATCCCGACATGGCCGCGAGCATCGTGGTACTGGACGGCCCCTGGTTCGCGCTGAGCGACCGCACCGGTCGCTTCGTGATCTGCGGCGTCCCCGATGGCGAGTACGTGCTGCGGGCCTGGAACGACATGGGTGCCGAAGGGCGAGCGCCGATCGAGGCGCGCGGCGGAGCGCTCCTCGAGACGAACCTCGAGCTGCGCGAGACCCGCCGTTCCCTCGCCCACGACAACAAGCACGGCGTTCCCTACTCCACCCGAGGGTATCGGTGAGGCCCGTCGGAATACGGCTGCGCATCTTCCTGGCGACGATGGCCGTCATCGCCGGGCTCCTGGTGCTCACCTACGGCGTCATGCACACGCTGGTCGACCGCATCCTCGAGGAAGAGATCGAGAATGGCCTGGAGCGCGCGCGCCGAGCCAACGCGAGCTTCTCCGACGTGCGCTACGCGATGCTGCTCGACCAGGCGCGCTCGGTCGCCCAGGTGCCGCATCTGCGCGCCGTTCTGGACACGCCCGACGTGGATGAGTCGACCGTGCGCTACACCCTGGACTCGGTCGGCGCAGCACTCGATGCGGTGCTCCTGTTCGTGAGCGACGCGGGCGGTGCGATTCTCGGTGACGCCCACGGGACAGCCGGAGCATCGGACTCGGAGGAAGCCATCCACCGCGGCCTCGCGGGCGAGGAGTCTTGCGGCATCGGCGAGTACGCCGGCAAGCCGTATCTCCTCGCCGTCAGCCCCGTGATCCTGGACGGAGCTGTCCTCGGTCTCGTCGGCCTCGGCTATCCACTCGAAACGCACGCGCGCGACCTGCGCCAGGTGACGGGCCTGGACGTCACCCTGCTGCAGGACGGGCGTCTGCTCGCCGCGGCCTGGAGACCCACCGCGGACGATGGCTTCGCTGAATCCCCGCCGCGCCGGGACCCGGCAGCGTGGGCGCACCTGACGGCGCAGGGAGACACGCGCCTCTCGGTCGGAGAGCGCGAGTACATGGCGACCGCAGTGCCCCTCGGAAAGCCGGGCCTTCAGCTCGTCCTGAGTGGCCCACTCGACGACGTGCTGGAACACTTCCAGCGCGCGCGCAAGCAGTTGCTCTTGATCGGCTTCCTGCTCGCCGGGATCGGTCTCTTCGCCAGCCAGAGGATCTCGAGCCACATCGCCCGTCCGATTCGCGCATTGACGACAGCCGCCAACGCCCTGGCCCGCGGCGAGCTCTCCAGCCCCGTCGACGTGGGTTCGAAGGACGAGATCGGCCGCCTGGCCGGTGCCTTCAACGACATGGCCCAGCAGCTCTCGGCCCTGATGCGTCAAGCCGTGGAGAAAGCCCGCGCCGCCGAACAAGCCAGCGAGGCCAAGTCCGTCTTCCTCGCGACCATGAGCCACGAGATCCGCACTCCCCTGAACAGCGTCCTCGGCTTCGCCGGAGAACTCGACGCGACCACCCTCTCGCCCGAGCAGCGCGAGTACCTGGGCTTCGTGCAGCGCTCCGGCCAGGACCTGCTCGCGATCATCGACGAGATCCTCGACTTCGCCAAGCTCGAGGCCGGCGAACAGCACCTCGAGGTGACCGAGTTCCATCTCCCGAATTGCCTCGACCGCGCCCTCGCCGCGCTGCGCCCCGCCATCGCCGCCAAAGGCCTCGAGCTCCTGGTCCTGATCGCCGACGACCTCCCCGAAACCGTCATCGGTCCCGGCACCCGCCTCCGCCAGATCATCACGAACTACGTCTCCAACGCCATCAAGTTCACCGCCCGGGGAACCCTCACCGTCCGCGCCACCCGCGTCCCCCAGCCCGACAACAGCCTGGTGCTGCGCATGAGCATCCAGGACACCGGCATCGGCATCGCCCCCGACCAAGTCGGCCAGCTCTTCCGCCCCTTCACCCAGCTCGACTCCGGATCGAATCGCGAGTACGGCGGCAAAGGCCTCGGCCTCGCCATCTGCAAAGAGCTCGCCCGCCTCATGCAAGGCGAAGTCGGCGTCGAGAGCTCCCCCGGCATGGGCTCCACCTTCTGGTTCACCGCCCAGCTCACAGAGGTGCAACGGATCGCCACTCCGCAGCCACCCCCTCCGCCCCCCGCCGCGCTATCCCCTGAGCTCGCGCAAGTACCGCCGCACGAACGCTCACCGGACCCGGATGACCCGATCCCTCCCCCCGCCGCCCCCACCCCGCCCCTGACCTGCTTCACCGATCCCATCGCCCGCGCCCGCCGCGCCACCCAGCGCATCCTCATGGCCGAGGACAACCCGATCAACCAGCGCATGGCTGGCGTCGTCCTCAAGCGAGCCGGCTGGCCCTACACCATCGCCGAAAACGGCCTCATCGCCGTCGAACAGTTCACCGCCACCCCCTTCGACCTCGTCCTCATGGACTGCCAGATGCCCGGCCTCGACGGCCTCGAAGCCACCCGCCGCATCCGCACCCTCGAACGCGACACCGACCGCCACGTCCCCATCGTCGCCCTCACCGCCAACGCCTTCGACGGTGATCGCGACGCGTGCCTCCAAGCCGGCATGGACGACTTCGTCGCCAAGCCGTTCAAGGCCGATCACCTCGTGGCGCTGCTGGACCACTGGCTCGCGTCGAAGACGGCGCCCCCCGTGGTGGCGCTGACGAGCAAGTTCGATTTGACGTAGGCGGGAGAGAGCCAGGGTTGCGCAAGGAACAAGAGCATTGCTCTTCCTAGCCTTCCGTGCCGATCGGACAGATACAGATAATGTGCCCCGATTCTCCAGCTCCGAAGCACGTCTCCTACGCTGAGCTTGTCGCCCGGCGGAAGGCGTGCCGCGCTTGCGCCCAGCTGACCAACCCCGCTGTGATCAATCAGGGCGACCTAGATTCGGATCGGATTGGGCCGTACTCGCGCTGGCAAGGAAACCTCGACGCCGAGCTCCTGGTTGTTGCGCAGGACTTTTCCGACATCGCGGGATTCCTGGACTGCCGCGGGTGGCCGGGAGCCTCCGTCGGGACCAACCGCACATTGATCAAGCTTCTCGGGTCCGCGGGAATTCTCGTGTCACCACCGCAGTTGGGCGTCTCCGACGATCGCATCTTCTTCACGAACGCGGTTCTCTGCATCAAGGCGTCTGGACGGCAAGCGAGCGTGCGTCGTCGCGACGCGAGAGAGTGCGGAGCGAGATTCCTGCGTCCGACAATAGAGCTCATCTCTCCGCGCGCTGTGGCTGTCCTCGGCTCCGTAGCACTCGACGCCTTGCTCGCAGCCTATGACCTGAAATGTAAGGGCCGACTGATCGCGTTGATCGAGGAAGGCGTGACCTTCGACCTTCCCGGCGGATCACGGCTCTTCCCCCTCTGCCATCCGAGTCCGACTGTGGTAAACACGATGCGGTCGATCCAGAAACAGCGCGAAGACTGGGCACGGGTTGGAGCATGGCTCGGGGCATACCGCGACGGTGCTGGCCCCTCCCGTACGCTGCCGGCTGCGTAGCCGTGGGCTTCAGATGATGCAGTCCGACAGAATCAGACCCCACTGAAGAACATGTAGCGCGGTCCGCTCGGGAAGCCGATCGTGGCCGCCCGTTTCCATTGACGTCGAGCCTGTTGGAACTGGCACGACGGGAGCGGATGAACTACAGGACGAAAGCATTCCGGAAGCCGGGAACTGCTCGGCGTCAAGTGAGTTCAACATGGACCGAGTCGATCCGCGCTCGTCCGAATCCATCGGCTCTGGCGATGGCGAGGAGGCTGGTGACGCCCCGGAACACGATGCAGAATGGTGGAGGCGGCGGGAATCGAACCCGCGTCCTGGAGTCGGCGCGATCGGGCTTCTACGTGCGTAGTTCGCTGTCGAGGTCTCGTCGCTCGCTTGGCTGCGAACCGCGGGGCGGGCGACCAGCTCGGTTGTTTTCTCGTCGAGGGGTGACCGGGTGGCGCCTCTCGACCAGCCCGCTGGTGGCGTCCTTCCGCAGGCGCGGGCGTACTGCGGGGGACGGCTGACTAGTTCTTAGGCAGCGAGAGAATAATTGTTGGCACGTAAATGCCGTTCCCTAGAGGATTAGCGGGGTGACTTGGGGTCCCCGGCACGCGACCCGGTGGCGAACGAAACCAGTCGAGACCAGTGCGCCCCCATCGGTCAGAGGGGCAATGTAGCACGTGGGGGGGCGAGGGGAAGACGGGGAGGGAGGAGAATGGGTCAGCTGCGGTGGCGGATGGTGCGCTCGACCTCGCGGCGATCCTGGCGCTCGCGCTCGGACTGGCGCTTGTCGTGGAGCTTCTTGCCGCGGCAGAGGGCGACGGCGAGCTTGACGCGGCTGCCCAGGAAATAGAGCTCGAGGGGGACGATCGTGATGCCTTTTTCGCGGACTTGCTTGTCCCAGCGGGCGATCTCGCGGCGGTGGGCGAGGAGCTTGCGCTCGCGGGTGGGGACGTGATTGTTGCAGGTGCCGTGGCTGTACTCGGGGAAGTGGGCGCCGCAGAGCCACATCTCGCCCCGGCGGATCATGCAGTAGGACTCGGCGATCGAGGCCCGACCCTGGCGCAGGGACTTGACCTCGGTTCCGGTCAGGCTCATGCCGCATTCGAGCTCGTCGAGGATCAGGTACTCGTGGCGCGCGCGGCGATTGGCGGTGATCGGGCGCTTGGCTTTCTCCTGGGACACGGAGCAAGTGTAGGCCAAGGCGCGGCGGAACTCGCGCGTCACGCAGCCGGGAGCGGCGCGGGAAGTGCTAGGCTCTGGCCGCACAGGGATCGTGAGCCACCTGCCCTCGTCCTCCGACCCCACTGACCTCCTCGCGGAGGTGCTCTCCGCGGATGGGGGCGGCTTCGTGGAGCTGCGCTACCACGAGAAGCGCACGCGCTCGCTCGCGGTCGAGAACGGTCGGGTCGATCGGGCGCATCACGCGGAGCACACGGGGGTCGGGGTGCGCGTGCTGGACCAAGGGGCCTGGGGGTTCGCGAGCACGGATCGCTTCGAGGCTTCCGCGGTCCGCGCCGCGATCGAGCAGGCGCGGCGCGCGGCCGGGGCCTCGGCGGGCGCGCGACGCGTGCGCGTCATCGCTCCGCCCCCCTGCGCCCTCGCGCGGGGCCGCTTCGACGGAGCCGGTTTCGCCGAGCTCGAAGCCCGGTCGATCGAGGCGAATCTCGACCTCGTGGTGCGCATGGAGAGTCGCGCGCGCGCGGCCTCACCGAGCATCCAGAGCGCCTCCTGCTCGTACACGGAGATCTTCGAAGAGAAGGGAATCGTGACGAGCGATGGCGCGAAGGCCTGGACGCGGCTCGTGCGGCCGGAGTTCCGCGTCGGCGCGGTGGCGGGAGCGGCCGGCGAGATCCAGCGTGGCGCCGAGACCGTGGGCGTCACCGGCGCCTGGGACTGCTTGTTCGGCCGTCGCAGCGCGGAGGAGCTGGCCGAGAGCGCGGCGCGCACGGCGGTCGACTTGCTCGGAGCGGGCTACCCCGAGGGCGGTCGCAAGCGAGTGATTCTCTCGCCGGCTCTCGTCGGGCTTCTGACGCACGAAGCGGTCGGTCACACGGTCGAGGCGGATTTCGTCCTGGCTGGCTCATGCGCACAGGGAAAGCTCGGGCAGCGGGTCGCGAGCGAGCTCGTCACGTTGTACGACTCGGGCGCTTCCGAGCACGCGCCGGGTGCCGGCGGATGCATCGAGGTCGACGACGAGGGAGTGCCCGCGGTGCGTGCGACGATCCTCGATCAAGGCGTGCTCGTCGGCTACTTGCACGACCGGGCGACGGCCGCGCGCTTCGGCGTCCAGCCCACGGGGAACGCGCGCGCGTGGGAGTACGACGACCAGCCGCTGATCCGCATGCGCAACACGTTCATCTTGCCGGGAGAGTCGAGCCTGGAGGAGATGATCGCAGCGGTGGACGACGGCTATCTCCTCGATGGACCGCGCAACGGGCAGGCGGACGCCAACGGGGAATTCATGTTCGGGACGTTCTGCGCCTGGCCGATCAAGAAAGGGAAGCTCGGGCCGCTCCTGCGCGGCGTCAACATCTCCGGCATCGCGTTCGACGTGCTGCGGAGCGTCGACGGAGTGAGCCGCGACTTTCGCTGGGATCTCGGGGCAGGGCATTGCGGCAAGGGTCAGCCGGCGAAGGTGGATGCGGGCGGGCCTTGGGTTTCCTGCGAAGTCCTGGTGGGCGGGAGGAGAGCATGAGCACGGCGGCTTCCCGGAATGCTCCCGGCGCCCAATCGGACGGCTTCGATCCGCTGGCGAGCGAGAGTGCGGTCGTGCTCGTCGCCGAGGGGCTACTGGAGGAGGCCGAGCGCGCGGGAGCAGGCGGCGCCGAGGTTTTCGCGGCACGCACGCAGGCGGTGAGCGTGTGCTACCAGAAAGGCGACCTCGAGCTGACGCAGGTGGACGAGCGGACGGAGCTCGGGTTGACCGTGCTCGCGGACGGCAAGACCGGCTTCGCATCGACGAATCAGTCGAGCGCGAAAGCGCTGCGGTCGACAGCGGGAGACGCCGTCCGGCTCGCGCGGCTCTCGCTCGCCGATCCGCATGCGGGCTTGAACGAGCCAGGTCTCTCCCCCACTCGCCTGCGTCTCGTGCACAAGGACCTCGCCTCGTGGAGCCTCGAGCGGTGCATCGGCGTGGCGCGCGAGCTCGTCGAGAGCACGCTCGCGATCGATCCACGCCTCACGCTCGATCGAGCGTCCGTCACTCTGTCGCGCCGCTCGGTCGCGGTGCGATCGAGCACCGGGGTGCACGCCTGCTCGAGCGACGTCGAGCTCTCCTGCAGCCTCTTCGGGATGGCGGTCGAGGGGGCCGACGTCGGCGGCTCCGACTCGGGCTGGGAATCCGTCCGGGACCCGGGCCGCTGGCACGAGCACGCCGGCGCCTGCGCCACGCGCTTCGCCGGCATTGCTCTCGGCAACCTCGGTGCTCTGCGGGCGGAGAGCTATCGCGGACCGGTGCTCTTCGCGCCGCAAGCCTTTCTCTCGATCTTCGTCGCGCCGCTCGTGTCCGCGGCGAGCGGGCTCGCGGTTCAGCGCGGCCGCAGCGCTCTCGCGGGCAAGCTCGGCACGCGGATCGCCTCGCCCGAGCTCACGCTCGTCGACGATCCGCTCGATCCGGAGCTGCACGGGGCTGCGGCCTTCGATCGCGAGGGAACGGCGACGCGGGAGCTCGCCATCGTGCGCAAGGGCGTCCTCGAGAGCTTCCTCTACAACGGGTACGCGGCGCGGGTGGAAGGGCGTCGGTCGAGTGGGCACGCAACGGGCGGAGCGCGGTCCTTGCCGGGCCTGGGTGCACACGCGCTCTGCGTCGCCAGCGGAACGGGCGGATCGCCCGGCGTGCTCATGCAGCAAATGGGTCGCGGGCTCTTCGTTCAACGCTTCTCGGGCTCGGTGGATCCCGCCACCGGCGATTTCTCCGGCGTGGCGAAGTCCGCGCGCTGGATCGAGGACGGCGTCCCGGTGCGCTCGGTGCGCGAGACGCTGATCAGCGGGAACTCGTTTGCGCTGCTCGCAGGGGGGCTCTGTCTCTCCGATCCGCCCGAGCGCGTCATGGCTTCGGCGCTGGTTCCCTGGGCGCTCGTCGATGGGCTCTCGGTCACCGCGGGTTGAGCGGGCATTGCCTGGTTCGGAGGCCGCTCTGGTTCGGGGTACCGCCTTCAGGCGGGCTTCTCTTGCAGAGCCAGTCCCGCCTGAAGGCGGGACGACGAACCAGACCGCCTGAAGGCGGTACTCCAAACTCGGAGGGACTCCGGGCTCGTCTCGTCTCGTCTCGTCTCGTAGGGGGGTGGTTTCTCTCTGGGTCACGCTTTCCCCGTGCGCTGTCGTACACGCGACGCGCGGGCGCGAGCCTCTCCCCCGCCGCCGTTGACGGAGCAGCATCGCCCGCGTAGGCTCCTCGCCCCTTCGAAGCCCGAGTGGCGGAACTGGCAGACGCGCATGGTTCAGGTCCATGTTCCTGTAACGGGATTGGGGGTTCGAGTCCCCCCTCGGGCACCAGGTCAGCGCATGGTTTCCTTCCGCGCCCTGTTCGCGGCGAACGTGCGGGTCTGCGCCATCGCTCTGGTGCTGGCCGGGGTCGCCTATGGAATCTGGCGAGCCCTGCGGATCGCCTTCCCGGAGATCGGGTGGCTGCAGTAGCTCAGCCGCCCTGCCCGCCGGGAGCGCGATAGATCAGGATCGCCCGGCCACCCATCTCGCCGGGCAGGACGTGCTCCCACACGGTGTCCAGCTTGAAGCCCAGGCGTTCGGCTTCGCGCTCGGCGGCGCGCACCTCGCGCGACCAGGACGAGCCCTTGTACATCACGAGATCCTTGAGCGAGTGGCGCACCTTGCGCAGGGTGCGCACGTTCTCGCGCACCGAGCTGATGGCGCGCATGAGCACGACGTCGACGCGATTCGTGCCGAGCCATGTCTCGGCGCGCTCGCAGATCGTGCGCACGTTGCGCACACCGAGCCCGCTGATGCATTCGGCGAGGAAAGCGGCCTTCTTGGCGGAGGAATCCGCGAGCGTCATCGAGAGGTTCGGCTCGGCGACGGCGACGGGGAGGCCGGGAAAACCGCCTCCACTGCCGAGGTCGAGCACCTTGCGCGCCATCAGCGGCACGAGGCGGATCACGCGCCAGGAGTCGAGGTAGTGCTTGGCCGCGACTTCCTTGGGGTCGACGATCGCGGTGAGGTTCATGACGCGATTGCGCTCGAGGACGAGGAGCGCGTGGCGCGCGAAGATGTCGAGCTGAGCCGGCGTGACCTCCTCGCCCTGGAACGCCCAGTCGAGGGCCGACCGCATCTCGTCCATGGACGGAACGGGGGTATCGGGGCGCGCGACCTCTTCCTCGTCCTCGACGGCGGCCTCCTCGACGCCGCTTTCCTCCCGACTCTCGTCGAAAGACTCCTCGTTTCCCTCCGGTCGACGCTCTTCGGGTTCGACTTCCTCTGGGTCGACCTGGGTGGACTCGACCGGCTCCGGCCCCTCCTCGGGGGTCGGAGCCCCCGGCTCGTCCTTGGGGGGACGGGACTTCTTGGAATCGTCTCGGGAACGAGGCGTCATTGGCAAAGGGTATGCGAGGCCCTCCCGAGTCGGTGACGCGGGATGGCAGGGCAGCAGGGATTCGAACCCCGAACCTACTGATTTGGAATCAGTCGCTCTAACCGTTGGAGCTACTGCCCTCTGGCTCGACCCATGAGATTAGCCCCGCGGTGGAGCAGGAGCAAGGCGCCCCGGACCTCCGGGTGGAGCGCTGGGCGAGGAGCGTTTAGATTCCTCCTGGCGGTACGGGCGCGAAGAGCGCGCGCGCTGGCGCTTCGGCAGGATCGTCGTCCACTCGGGACGGGGGAAGCGTAGCGCAGCGCTCTTCGTGTCCACAGACTGCGAATGCCGACCATGGGTCGCAACGAATCCCACCGTAACCTCGACGCTCGCGGCGATCGCCACGGAGGCCCCGGCGAAAGGCCTCCGCGCATCGTTCCCGCGGCCGCGATCTCGCCTCACTCGCTCGATCGCGATGCGCGGCGCGTGATCACGCGCCTGCAGCACAGCGGACATTCGGCCTACTTCGTCGGCGGTTGCGTGCGCGACCTGTGGATCGGCCGGGAGCCCAAGGACTTCGACGTCGCGACGAGCGCGCATCCCCAGGAGATCCGCCGCCTGTTCCGCAACGGACGGATCATCGGCCGGCGCTTCCGCCTGGTGCACATCTACTACGGGGATCACGTCGTGGAGACCTCGACCTTCCGGCGCGATCCGGGGACCGAGCTCGATGACGAGATCGCCGAGCCGCCCGTCCCGAACGACGACGGCGAGGACCTCCTGATCCTCGAGGACAACGTGTTCGGGAACGCCGGCGAGGACGCCCGCCGCCGGGACTTCACCGTGAACGGCCTGTTCCTCGATCCGGCGCGCCACTGCATCCTCGACTACGTCGACGGGCTCGCCGATCTCGAGGCGCGCGTGCTGCGGACGATCGGCGATCCGATGGTGCGCATGGCGGAGGATCCCGTGCGCATCCTGCGCGCCGTCAAGTTCGCGACGCGCCTGGACTTCCGCATCGAGGACGCGACCTGGAACGCGATGCGGCAGCTTGCGCCGCAGCTGCGCCGCGCGGCGCCTCCGCGGGTGCTCGAGGAGGTCCTGCGCCTGATGCGCTCGGGCGTCTCGCAGGGTGCCTTCAAGATGCTGAGAGCGTGCGGAGCGCTCGGGATCCTGCTGCCGCCCCTCGACGCTTTCCTCGGACCCCACGACGATCCCGGTCCGGAGTCGGCGCAGCGAACGGAGCGCTTCTGGCGCCTCCTCGAAGCGCTCGATTCGCAGGTCAATCACTCGGGCTACACTCCGAGTACGGCCATCGCGGTCGCCGTGCTGTTTCTCCACGTCATCGAGCGCGAGGCGAACGAGGAAACGCGCTCGCTTCCCGGTCCCGCGCGCGACCTGCCGATCGTCTGCGACGAGGTGCTCGACACGGTCTCCCTCACGACGCGGCTGGCCCGGCGCGACTCCGCGCGCGCGCGCCGCATCATCTCCCAGCAGCCGCGCTTCATGCTCCTGCCCAGCCGGCGCTTCAGCCCGCTCCTGTTCACCCTGGGCGAGGACTTCGGCGAAGCCCTCGAGCTCTTCGGCATTCGCGTCGATTCGCGCGGGCAGGGGCGCGACATCTACCAGGGCTGGGTGGATCGCGCCCGGCGCGCGCAGCATGCTCCCCCCGATGAGCTCGAAGAGGAACGCAAGCGTGTCCGCAAGCGGCGGCGCCGGCGCGGGCGGAAGCGCACCGACGAGCACGATTCCTAGCCCAGGAAAGCGCGGAAAATCCGCGCATCCGACCCCCCGCGAGTGCGTGGGATAGATTTCGAATGGAACGGACCTGGGCCCGGCGTGGCGGTCCCGGCCTGAGCAATCAGGCTGAGTGCCCGACTTGCGGTGATCGGGCCTCCCTCCTCAAGGTGGCCGCCCCGCCCATGCGCGGGATCGGCCCAAGTCCGACGCGACCGTCTCAGGACGGGCGCATCGGTGCAGCACCCTCCCCATGGCTGCACCGATCACCAGGGGGCGGTCCCCACGGACCGCCCCTTTTTTCGTCGCTCGACACTGCCGTGGAGCATTGCCATGCCACCATGCGATGGCACGATGGTCGCGTGGACGCGGCCCAGATCGACCCGAACCGCCGATGGTTCTTGTGGGCCTGCACCTCGGCTGCGGTCACGTGCTTGCTCGGACCGCTCGCGGCGATGCAAGGAGCCGCGCAAGGGGCCGCCCGAGAGCCCGGCGAAACGGATGAGCAGCTCCTCCGGGCGTTCAAGCGCCAGCCCGAGAAGGTGCGCCGGGAGATCATCGAGTCGTTCACCCTGGAGGCCAGACACCTCGAGGGCTTCTACTTCGACTGCCTGCGCGTCGCGCTGCGCGGCGAGGACCGCGATCCGTACGCCTGGCCGGAGTGGCAGCCGGCGCCGTTCTACGATCCCGAGGCCCACGCTCCCGGAGCGGCTGCACGACGGGTGCTCTCCGAGCGCTCCTCACAGGTGAAATCGGCCCGCAAGCGCTTCTTCCGCGGCCAGGTCGCGCCGCCGCTCGACTCGGCGTGGGTGTACGAATACGGCTCGCGCGAGATCCGCCGCAAGCAGAGCCTCGAGGCGCCGGAGCGCATCTTTCAGAATGCACTCGCGGGCTTCGCGCCCGATCACGACCGCGCCGAGGCCCTGGTCGAGCGCGCTCTCGACGACGGCTCGCAAGCGAAGGCGCTCGGGGCCTTCGCGCACGCCTACACGACGCGCGATGGAGCGGTCCTGACCAGCATCACGCTCTACGATGCGCTGAGCTCGGGCGAGGAGATCGAGATGCCCGACGTGGATTGCCTGGGAATCATCCACGAGGTGCGCGACGACTGGAAAAGCTTTCCATCGCCCGTTCCGGCGAACCTGCACGCCCCGCTGTACCGGGAGATCGCGCAGATGTTCGAAGCCGCGCGCCACCATCGCGAGCTGCGCCTGGCCCTGGCGCGCGTCTACTTGCGCGCCGACGCGAGCTTGCCCGATGGCTATCAGCCTCATCTCGGCCGTTTCCACGCGCTGTGGGCCTCCTTCGGATCCGATCCCGCCGCGCTCTTGCCAAAGCTTCCCGACGCCGAGCACTGGCAATCGTGGCTCGAGAGCGAGGGAAAGCGCGTCGATACCGACCTGAAGCTCTGGGGGGATGGCGAGGCCCGGCGAGCGGCCCTCGCTCTCGACGCCGGGCGCGTGCGCGAGACCTTGGTGCGCGTGATGCACGAGTTCGGCGCGCTCGGCAAATGAAAGCCCGCGGCGCGTCCGGGGCCGTGGTCCTGCCGGTCGAGCGACGCTAAGCTGGCCGCCCGATCCCGCATCGATCTCAGCGAACGAGGAAGGACCTGCCCATGAGCAATGAACTATCGAACACCGCCCGCGCCCTGGTCGGGCCCGGCAAGGGGATCCTGGCTGCCGACGAGAGCTCTCCGACGATCAAGAAGCGCTTCGATACGATCGGCCTGGAATCGACCGAGGACAGCCGGCGCGCTTATCGCGAGATGCTGTTCACGACCCCCGGCGCTTCGGAGTTCATCAGCGGCGTGATCCTCTACGAGGAGACCCTCCGTCAGAAGGCCTCGACCGGCAAGACGATGGTCGAGATCCTGCGCGCGAACGGCATCCTGCCCGGCATCAAGGTCGACAAGGGCACGAAGACTCTCGCGGGGACGAAGGAGGAGAAGATCACCGAGGGCCTCGACGGCTTGCGCGAGCGGCTGGCCGAGTTCAAGGGCCTGGGCGCGGTCTTCGCGAAGTGGCGCGCGGTGATCACGATTGGTGCGGACATTCCGACGGACCCTTGCCTGCGCACGAATGCCCACGCGCTCGCGCGCTACGCCGCGCTGTGCCAGGAGCAGGGAGTGGTCCCGATCGTCGAGCCGGAAGTCCTGATGGATGGGAGCCACACGCTCGAGCGCTGCGAGGAAGTCACCAATCGCACGCTGCAGGCGGTCTTCGAAGAACTCGAGCAACAGGGCGTGGTACTCGAAGACATGCTTCTCAAGCCGAACATGGTGGTCTCCGGGAGCGAGTGCAAGCGCCAGGCTTCGCCACAGGAAGTCGCGCAAGCGACGCTGCGCTGCTTCCGCCGTTTCGTTCCCGCCGCGGTGCCCGGCATCGTGTTCCTCTCCGGCGGTCAGACCGATGAAGCGGCGACTGCGAACTTGAATGCCATGAACGCGCTCTCCTCCGCGCATCCCTGGCAGATCTCCTTCTCGTACGGCCGCGCACTGCAGGCACCGGCGATCAAGGCCTGGGGCGGCAAGCCCGCCAACTACGAGGCCGGCAAGCAAGCCTTCCTCCACCGCGCCAAGCTGAACTCGGCGGCGCGCTACGGGCGCTACACGGCGCAGATGGAGAAGGAGCTAGCGCGCGTCTGAGGCGGCCACCGCGCGACCGGCGAGCTCGGCGCAGGCGAAGGCGGCCTGGAAGTTGAGCCCGCCGATCGGGCCGTCGAGGTCGAGGAGCTCGCCGAAGACGAACAGGCCCGGGCGCGCGCGCACCCGCATCGTCGACGGATCGACGGCGTCCAGATCGAGGCCGCCAGAAGTGACCTCGGCCGCGTCGAAGCCGAGCGTGCCGTCGATCGGGATGCGCAGACCCTTGAAGGTCTCGACGAGCCGGTGGCGTTCGTCGCGCGCGAGCTGGGCGGCGCGCGGATTGGCCTCACCGAGACCGGCCTGGCGCGTGGCGGCGGCCACGAGGCGGCGGGGGATGTGCTCGGTCAAGGCTTGAGCGATGGCCGGTCCTCCTTTGCGGCCGGCGAGCTGCACGAGCTCGGAGCGCAGATCCTCGCGCGGAACCGCCGGCAGCAGATCCACGAGGAGCGCGAAGCCGGTACTGTCGGGCTCACGCGTGAAATGGACCGAGAGATCCATCGCGGCCGGCCCCGAGATGCCGCGATGCGTGAAGAGGAGCGGCCGCGCACGGCGCGCGAGCTCGCGTCCCTCGCCATCGACCAGGCGTGCTTCGCACTCCTGCATCGAGATCCCCGAGAGCTCGCGCACCCAGCTCTCGGGACTCGTGAGCGGCACGAGCGCTGGCGTGCGCGGCGCGAGCGGCAATCCGAGCGCTTCCAGCCATGCGTAGCCTTCGCCTGTCGTTCCGGTGCGCGCGTAGCTCAGCCCTCCCGTGCAGAGCATGAGGTCGCGGCTCACGACGCTCCCCGCTTCCCCAAGATCGACGCGCCACCCGTCATCGAGAGCTTCGATCCCCTGTGCCGGAGCGTCGAGCAGGATCGTCGCGCCCGCCGCTCGCGCCTCGCGCTCGAGGGCGTCGCGCACGTCGCGCGCGCGGCCGCTGGCGGGAAACACCTTGTCGAGCGGCGCCGTCACGGTCGGCACACCGAGCTCCGCGAAGCGCTCGCGCAGCGCGCCGGGCGAAAGGATCCTGAAGGCGTGGCGCAGGAAACGCTCGCCCCGGCGGCGGAAGGTGCGCGCGGCATCCTCGGCCGGGAGCGTGGTGGTGAGATTGCAGTGCGTCCCGCCGCTCGCAAGGACTTTCGTCCCCGTGCGCGGCGTCTTCTCGATGAGCAGGACGTCGGCGCCCCGGCGCGCTGCCACTCCCGCCGCCCAGAGTCCCGCGGCGCCGGCGCCGACGATGCACACGTGCCTCCGGTGCTCCGTGCGACTCATGGCGAGCGGGTCAACCGCCGGAAAGCGCGCCGTCCCAGGCTCCCTCATCCCCCACCGAGTCGGCCCCGACCGCCGCTCGATCGTCGTCGAGAGAGTCGAGGTAGCCCTCGGGGAGGCGGACCACTTGCGTGCGCGAGCCCTTGGCGCGGCTCACGCGCAGCGCGGCCGTGGGGAAGGGCTCGCTGCGATCGAGGCTCTCGAGCAAGCGCCGCAGGTCGGCCAAGGTCGAGATGCGCTGGAGCTCGGCTCGCGCGCCGCCGAGCCGCGGAAACCCTTCGTGTACCAGCTCGTCCATTTGCGGAACTGCCGCGAGCCGTGCATCTCGCCGAAGTGACGCGACCAGCCGCTCGGCATGATCGAGCATGATCGTGATGATGGCGCCGAGGTCGGGATGCGGCGGCGGGATCGCTGCCGTCGAAGACTTCGGCGAGCTCGCGGAAGAGCCACGGCCGGCCGAGGCACCCGCGTCCGACGATCACGCCATCGCAGCCGGTGGTGCGCAGCATGCGCAAGGCGTCCCAGCACTCCCAGATGTCGCCGTTGCCGAGCACGGGTACGTCGAGCAAGGCCTTGAGCTCGCCGATCGCGTTCCAGTCGGCCTCGCCCGAGTAGAGCTGGGCCGCGGTGCGCGCGTGTAGGCCGATCGCCGCGGCGCCCTCGGCCGCAGCGGCGCGCGCGGCCGCTTGGAACGTCAAGAGGCCCTCGTCGATGCCCTTGCGCATTTTCACCGTGACGGGAACTCCGCGCCGGCGCCGGTCATCGCGGCGACCAGACGACCGACGAGCCTCGGCCGCAGCGCGATCGCGCAGCCACCGCCGGCGCGCGTGACCTTCGGCACCGGGCAGCCGAAATTGAGGTCGAGGTGATCGATGCCCTCGTCGACGAGCTCGCGTCACCATGGCGGCGAGGTCGCGTGGCTCGGCGCCGTAGATCTGCATCGAGCGCGGACGTCTCGCTCGGCTCGGGCCGGGCGAGCAGGCGCGTGGTGCGATTGCCGTGCAGCCACCCGCGCGCCGTGATCATCTCGGAGACGTAGAGGCCCGCGCCGAACTCGCGGCACAGGCTGCGGAAGGGGTAGTTCGTGACGCCCGCCATGGGCGCGAGCACGACGGGCGGCCAGACCGCGAGCGGCCCGAGCTGCAGCGGCGCGAACTCGCCGGGTCGAGCGACCGTTCGATCGGGAGCCTCGGCCACGGGGAGTGCGTCCGCGCTGCTCCCGGCCTCGCGCTCGGGAGTGCTCATCGACCCTCGCCTTCCTTGGGCTTCGAGCTCGCGTCCTCGGGGTGCACGAACACGCGCTCGGGAGGCAGCGCGAGCCCCGGCCCGCCGAAGGTGCGGACATCGAGGCGGCGCAGCTCGGTGTGCGCGTTGCCCGCGCGCCGGAACGAGAAGAGCGGCGCGCCGTGCTCGTCGAAGCCGGTCACGAGCGGCCCCTGACCCGTGGACACGAGGAAGCGATGGTCGTCCGCGGCGATCTCCATGGCCCACTCGCTCTCGACCGGGTCGATCCCCTCGAAGTAGAGCGCGTAATGCCGCCCGGCCGTCCAGCGCTGGGCGATCAGCACATCGGTCAGCGCGCTGCCGATGTCGACCACCTCGATCGGCTTGCTCGCGCGGTTGTTGTCCTGGAAGAAGCCGTTCGTGCGGCGCTCCACCTGCAGCAAGCCGCCGATCAGCAGGCCCTTGATGGTGACCTCGATGCCGCCTCCCCGGATCGCGAGGTCGAAGCTCTCGAGCTTCTCGTCGCGGACGCGCTGGCACAGCTCGACCTCGGTCCCCTGGCTGGTCGGGCCACCGGGGGAGATCATGCGCGTGCAGTAGGCCGTCGCTCCGTCAGTGGTGCGCACCACGGCCAGATGCTCGGCCGAGACGCGCAGACCGAGCGCGAGCGACTCGTAGCGCGCTTCCAGGACGACGTCGCCCTCGGGGAGCACCGGAAGCGGAACGTCGAGGGGGCGCGCGAGCTCGGCCTGCTGTTCGGCCTGGGCCGCGCGGAGCGCGTCGAGGCGCTCGTCCAGCGCCGCACGATCGAGCGGCCGGCCCCGGACGACCACGAGCTCCGGTCGGCGCAGCGCAGCGAGATCGACACTCGGATCGGCGGCCAGCACGACCACATCGGCGAGTCGACCGGCCGCGATGCTGCCACGCTCCTCGGAGATGCCGAGCGCCTCGGCAGCGCCGTGCGTGGCGAGCTCGAGGACGGTCTCCGCCGTGAGTCCCGCGCTGACCCAGAGGTCGAGCTCGTCGAGGAGAGCCTCGCCCGGAGCGAGCAGGACATTGGGCGCGCCGCTGCCCGGAACGAGATGCACGCCGGCCGCGTGGAGTTTCACGAGCAGCTCGCTCTCTCGAGCCAGCGTCACCTGCAGGGATTCGCGCATCTCGGGAGGCGTCGCGCGGATCTCCTCGATGCGCGCTCGCCACAGCGGCAAGTAGTGCGGGCTGAGCGCGCTCATCACCGCCGGCTCTTCGTCCCAGTTGCGCAAGGTGACCGCCGTCGCATCCAGGAGCGGAGTCACCTCGAGGCCTGCCTTGGCCGCCGCGGCAATGCGCGGCGCGAGCTCGTCGATCGTGATCTGCCCCCAGCCCTTGCCCGCCGGCAGGAAGCCATCCAGCCCGAAGAGCCCGTCCATGTGTGCGCCGAGCGCGTCCTCGAGCGCGAGCGCCGCCGGCAGGAATCCCCACAGCTCGATGCCCGCCTCGTGCGCGACCCGGATCGCGCGCCGCCAGGCGCCGACCGGGATGCCACGATGCACGGAGAAGAAATCGAGATCGTCCTCGAGGAGCTGGGGAAGGAGCGTCGCCGCGACGACCTCGTCGGCGAGCACGACGGATTCGTTCGTCGCCGGCGGCTGCCCATCGAGGATCAAGCCCGCGATGAAGAGATCCGGCCCCGGCACACGATCGCGAGCCTCGCGCTCCCGTTCGAGGAGGATGCGCATGCGCTGATTGCCGTTGTCCCGGATCAGCGTCACCCCCGCCGCGACGTACAACGCGTCGTGATCGGAATCGTGATTGGCGAGCCCGTCGATCAGCCCCGGTATGAGGTGCTTGCCCTCGAGGTCGATCACCATCGCGTCCGCGGGGACCTTGGAGATCTCCCCCAAAGCGCGGATGCGATCGCCCTCGATCAGGACATCCGCCCGACGCGGCGCCTCGCCCGGCGTCATCGAGTGCACTGTCCCCCCGCGCAGCAGGAGCGCCGGCGGGAGCGCCGGATTCGCGGGCGTCTCCTCGCCAGCCGGTGCCTCGGGAGTGACCGGATCCTGGCCGCCCTGCTGGGCAAATCCCAGCCCGAGTGCGAAAGCTCCGACGATCGTGTGGAGGAAGAGCTCCGGCATGTCTGAAGTGGCTATCCCGACCGCCAGGTCGCACTCGGCCGCGCCGAGCTCCCCATGTATACGCGACTCCCGCCGAGAAACCGAGATTCTCTCCGGTTCGGAGTACCGCCTTCAGGCGGTCTGGTTTGTCGTCCCGCCTTCAGGCGGGACTGACCCTGCAAGAGACGACCGCCTGAGGGCGGTACTCCGAACCAGAGGCGCCCGCACTTACGATGGCGCGCCAATGACGGCCAAATTCCCCAGCGTCGAGCTCGACACCGACCAGCTACCCGCAGGCCCTTGGATCTACGCCCGCCAGGTCCGCGAACCCGCCAACGGAATCGAAAACGGCGCCCTCGTCGAAGTCCTCGATCGCTCGGGCCGTTTCATCGGCCACGGCCTCTACAACGCCGCGTCCGACATTCGCGTGCGCATGCTCGCGCGCGAGCGGCGGACGGCGCTCGATCGGCCGCGCGAGTTTCTCCTGGACCGCCTGCGCTCGGCTGATCGCTTGCGCCGCAAGGTCCTGCGCCTGCACGAGGTGACCGACGCCTGGCGCGTCGTGCACGCCGAAGGCGACGACCTCTCGGGCCTGATCGTCGACAAGCTCGCCGATGTCCTGGTGGTCGAGCACCACGCGCTCGGCTTCTGGCGGCTGCGCCGCGAGGTAGAAACCGCCCTGCTCGAACTCTTCCCCGCCCATCGAGTGATCCACCGCGTGCCGACATCCGTGACGCGCGCCGAGCGCTTCGACCCCGAGGAGCCGGGCGGTGACGTCGGGGAAGTCACGATCCATGAGCACGGGGTCGCCTTCTGCGTGCATCCCGGACGCGACCACAAGACGGGCTGGTTCTGCGATCAGCGCGACAATCGCCAGCGCGCGGCGCGGCTCGCGCGCGACCTCGACGTCCTGGACCTGTGCTGCAACGCGGGCGGTTTCGCGCTGCACGCCGCGCGCGGCGGCGCGCGGCGCGTGACCGGCGTCGACCTCGACGAGAAGGTGCTCGATCGCGCCAGGCGCTCGGCTGCCGCGAACGCCATCCAGGTCGAGTTCGTCCACGCCGACGTCTTCGATCACTTGCGCGCCCTGGCGAGCTCCACGCGCAAGCCGCGGCTCGCGATCCTCGATCCGCACAAGCTGGCCCCGGGGCGAAAGGAGCTCGAGGCCGGCCTGCGCCGATACCTCGACATGAACGCTCTCGCGATCGCGGCCCTGGCTCCCGGGAGCCTATTGTTCACTTTCTCGTGTTCGGGAGTCGTCGAGCTGCCGGTGTTCCTCGGAACCCTCTTCCAGGCAGCCCGGCGCGCCGGCCGGGCGCTGCGGCTCCTGGAGACGGTCGGGGCCGCGCCCGACCATCCCCAGCGCCCGGAATTCCCCCGCTCCCGCTACCTCAAGGGAGCGTTGCTGCACGTGGAGTGAGTCCACCCCTGGAAGATCACTGGATCAGGGTGCATGATGATGGTCCGCGCGCCCTCGCGGCGAGCCTCTCAAAAGGGCTCCCCGAGGGCGCCGCCGTACCCCGGAAGAATCCCCTTCCGGCCGCTCGCCGCCGGCCCGCGGCTCAAAACCCGCCATGACGCTCCCCATCTTCGTCGCCCAGGATCGCTGGCAAGATTTCGACCGCGCATGGAAGGAGCGCATGGTTTCCGACGAGGGCCTGCGCGACCTCTTGGTCGCCTTGCGCCTGGCCGGCGAACGCAAGCGCATCGCGCGTTGCATTCCCCTCCTGCGCGAGCACGTGCAGCTCCTGGAGGCGAGCGACCGTGCCAGCGATGCCGCACACCTGCTCGGCACCGCGCTGCTCGCGGGCGGCAACCCCACCGAGCTCAGCAATGACCTCATGCGCCTGTCCCTCGTGGCGTGGGGCAGCGAACCCTGGTGGCCGATGTACTCGACTACCTTCGGAATGGTCGAGGGATCGATGGATCTGCGTGGCCCGTGGCGCTCGTTCTCGCGCGCGCTCGCCTTCCGCGTCGGCACCCTCGTCAATCACGCCGGCGGCTGGGGCGTCGGCGAGGTGACCGAGACGCGCGGCGAGGATTGCGGCATCGGAGTGCGGTTCTGGAACGGACGGAAGGACCTCTTTCCGCTCAACGCCGCGGCCGAGATCTTCGAGCCCCTCGAAGAGGACGATCTCAAGTCTCAGCACTTCCGCGATCCCGAAGGCTTGCGCCGGCGCGCCAAGGAAGAGCCCCTGGAGTTCCTGCGCCACGTCGTCACGGTTTCGCACGGAGTCGCCAACGCGATCGCCGTGCGCAACGCACTGGCGCAGATCGGCATCGAGGGCAGCGCATGGACGGCCTGGTGGCGCAAGGCGCGCAAGCTCGCCGAGTCCAGCGGCTGGTTCGAGCTCTCGGGCGGTACGACGAAGACAGTGATCAAGCTCCTGCTGCTCGCGCGCGATCCCGCCGCGAGCTTCCGTCGACAGCTCGATCAAGCGCGCACCGCCGCGGACGTCGTTTCGCGCTCGCGTGACGTGTTCGCGGGGGCGATCCTCGAGGATGACGTGCGCAACATGGCGATCGACGCGCTCGAGCGCGTCGCGAATGCGGCCGCGACGCCCCGCACGGAGCGCGTGTCGGCATGGTTGCTCCTGCGCGAAGCGCGCGGCGAGACACCGCCGGGCCTGCGAACCCTGATCGAGGAGCTCGCCCTGCAAGACGTCTCGGGTGATCCGAGCGTCCCCGCGCCGCTCTGGGTGCTCTTCCAGGAGCTCACAGTGGCACGCGATCAGGAGCGCGCTCTCGATCTCCTGCAAGAGCTGTACGGCGAGCAGTGGGTCGACGAAGCGGTGAAGAACCTCCAGCACGCGGCGACCGGAATGGTGCGGCCCCTGGTCGAGGCGATCGACCGCGCGGGACGGCGCTCGGATCTCTTGACACACTATGGCGCGCTACTCGCGCGCCCCTTGCGCGCGCCGGCCTTGCTCGTGACGCTCGCGAAACTCTTCGAAGAGGGTGAGCTGCCGGCCGACTTCCCTTCGCCCACGCAGCGCGCTCACGCCCTCTTGAGCCTGGCGAGCAACCTGTACGAAGCTCGGCGCGGCAATCCGCACCTCGCGCGCGTCCACCAGCGACTCCTGGACCTGCTGGCCGGCAAGCCCCGGCCGCTGCTGCGCAAATTGCTCGAGAACGCCGACGCTCCGACCTTGCACGGTTTGCAGGCCGTGCTGGCACGCGGCGTCGAGGCCGCCATCGATCACGTCGTGACGGAGATCGCGCTCGAGCACGACCGCCAGTTCTTCGCTCACGAGCTCTTGCCCTTCTGGGCCGGCGACTCGATCTTCAGCACGCGCAAGGGCATGGAGCGACGTTCGACGGAGCTCAAGGAGCTGCGCGAGGTCAAGATCCCCGCCAACGCGGACGCGATCGGTCGAGCGGCTTCCTTCGGCGACCTGTCCGAGAACGCCGAGTGGGAGATGGCGATCCAGGAGCAGCGGAACTTGACGACGCGCGCGATGGAGATCGAGGAAGAGCTGCGGCGCGTCGAGCTGATCGAGAACGCCGCACTTCCCGAGGACACCGTCTGCCCCGGCACGATCGTGAGCTTCCGCGAGGTCGTGAGCGGTCGCGATCGCGAGATCACGATCCTCGGCCCCTGGGACGATCACCTCGGTACCGAGATCGTCACCTACCGGGCCCCGCTCGCCGCGGGAATGCTCGGCCTGCGCCCCGGGGCGCGGAAGGTGATCCAGCTCCCCTCCGGCACCCTCGAGGTCGAGGTGCGCGCGGTAAAACCCTGGGAGCTCGTCTGAGATTCTCGAGGCGGCCCGCCCGGAAACTACCCGAGGCCGCTACCGTTCCGTGCCGATCCATTCCAGCGCCGGCCACTCCGGCGCACTCTCTCTGAACTGCGTCCGAAGTGGTGCCCTCACCGGCCCGCCAAGACATTTCACTCTCCACTCGACTCTCGATTCCTATCCCACCCGACGATGAGCAGCACCACTCTAGAGACCCACGATTTCAAGGTCGCCGACCTCTCTCTCGCCGAATTCGGCCGCAAGGAGATCACCCTCGCCGAGGAGGAGATGCCGGGCCTCATGGCGCTGCGCGCCGAGTACAAGGGCAAGCTGCCCTTGAAGGGTGCCCGCGTCACGGGCTCGCTGCACATGACGATCCAGACCGCGGTCTTGATCGAGACGCTCACCGAGCTCGGAGCCGAGGTCCGCTGGGCCTCCTGCAACATCTTCTCGACGCAGGATCACGCGGCCGCCGCAGCCGTCGTGGGGAAGAACGGGACGCCCGATCAGCCGCGCGGCGTGCCCGTGTTCGCATGGAAGGGCGAGACGTTGCGCGAGTACTGGTGGTGCACGGAGCGCGCGCTCGCATGGCCCGGCGGGGGCGGCCCGAACATGCTGCTCGACGACGGGGGCGACGCGACCCTCCTGATCCACAAGGGAGTCGAGTTCGAGAAGTCAGGCCGCGTCCCCGACGCCGACGCCAAGACGAACGAGGACTGGCGCGAGTTCCTCTCGCTCCTGCGCAAGAGCATGCAGGAGCAGCCCGGCCGCTGGACCAAGTCCGCCAAGGAAATCCGCGCCGTATCCGAGGAGACCACCACCGGCGTGCATCGCCTGTACCAGATGGTCGAGCGCGGCGAGCTGCTCTTCCCCGCGATGAACGTCAACGACTCGGTCACCAAGAGCAAGTTCGACAACCTGTACGGCTGTCGCCACTCGCTCGTCGACGGCATCTGCCGTGCGACCGACGTGATGCTCGCCGGCAAGGTCGTGGTCGTCTGCGGCTACGGTGACGTCGGCAAGGGCTGCGCGCAGGCGCTCCGCGGTCAGGGCGCGCGCGTGATGATCACCGAGATCGATCCGATCTGCGCCCTGCAAGCCGCCATGGAGGGCTACCAAGTAGTGCGCGTCGAGGACGTCGTCGCGACCGCCGACCTGTTCATCACTGCGACGGGCAACCGCGAGATCCTGACCCTGGACCACATGCAGCGGATGAAGCACAACGCGATCGTCGGCAACATCGGCCACTTCGACAACGAGATCGACATCGCCGGCCTCGCCGCCTTCCCCGGCGTCCGCCGCAACAACATCAAGCCCCAGGTCGACCAGTGGTTCTTCCCCGATGGTCACGCCGTGATCATCCTCGCTGAAGGCCGCCTCCTGAACCTCGGCTGCGCCACCGGCCACCCGAGCTTCGTGATGAGCGCGAGCTTCACGAACCAAGTGATGGCCCAGATCGAGCTCTTCCGGAATCACACGCTCTACGAGAAGAAGGTCTACACCCTCCCCAAGCACCTCGACGAGCGCGTCGCCCGCCTGCACCTCGGGAAGCTCGGCGTGCGCCTCACCGAGCTCACCGACGAGCAAGCCGCCTACCTCGACATCCCCAAAGACGGCCCCTACAAGCCCGACCACTACCGTTATTAAGGAGCCGTGACCGGCCCCGACTCCCCCGTCGGCACTCGGGTGCCCGGCACCCTCCTCCCCGTCGGCCGGCTCGCCCCGAGCCCCACCGGCCTCCTGCATCTGGGCCACGCGCGCTCCTTCCTCGTGGCCTGGTGGCACGCACGCTCACGCGGCGGCTCGATTCTCCTCCGCATGGAGGACCTCGACGCCGGCCGCGTGCGCCCCGGTGCAACGGATGAGATCCTGCGCGACCTCGAATGGCTCGGCCTCGACTGGGACGGCCCCGTCGTTCTGCAGTCCTCCCGCCAGGACTCCCATCGCGCCGCAATCGCCGCCCTCGAGCGCACCGGTCAGGTTTATCCCTGCATCTGCACGCGCAAGGAGATCGAACTCGCCGCGAGCGCTCCGCACGAAGCCGACCGCACCATCCGCTATCCCGGCACCTGCCGCACGCGCTTCCGCTCGTTCGAGCACGCCCGATCCTCTACCGGCCGCACCCCCGCCCTCCGCTTCCACGTCGCCGCCCCCCCCGTCGACTTCCACGACGAACTCTTCGGCCCCCAGAGTTTCGACGTCGCCCACGAAGTCGGCGACTTCCCGATCACCACCCGCGACGCGATCCCCGCCTACCAGCTCGCCGTCGTCCTCGACGACGCCGCCCAGGCCATCACCGAAATCGTCCGCGGCGCCGACCTCCTCCCCAGCACCGCCCGCCAGATCCTCCTCCAGCGCGCCCTCTCTCTCCCCCATCCCCGCTGGTGGCACCTCCCCCTCGTCCTCGACTCCACCGGCCACCGCCTCGCCAAACGCTCCGACCCTCTATCCCTCTCCACCCTCCGCGCCCGCGGCCTCGACCCCCGCCAAATCACCACCTGGGCCGCCCGCACCTGCCGCCTCCCCACTCCCTCCCTCCTGACGCCCGCCGACTATCTCCCCACCTTCGCCATCCATCGCATCCCCCTCACCCCCGTCCAACTCCCCCCCGACCCCCTCACCCTCTTCCCACCTCCCTGACCCCCCGCGCACCCGTCCCACCCTTGACTCCCCCCCCAAACCGCGTACCCTACCGCACCCTGAGTTCCCCGATAGCTCAATGGTAGAGCATTCGGCTGTTAACCGAAGGGTTCTAGGTTCGAGTCCTAGTCGGGGAGCCAACTCGCCGCGCAGGCGGTAACTGGGCTCCAGAAGGGGTTGACTGGGGGGCGCGGAGTGGACGGCGAGGGCGATCGCCGCAAGTGCCCTGCTGCGCGTAACTTGCGCTCGCACAACGACTTGCTCCCGCGCTCTCTGTTCGCAGCGGGGAGAGCGGGTAGCCCGGCGGAAACAGGGGTGTTTCGATCGACCCCGAGCCAGACGGAGTCTCGAACTCTCTGCTACTCTCGCGAGAGGAGAGAAACGGTTAACGGAAAGCGGTTTACCCGTTCGGGCTGTTAACCGCGCCGGCTCTCGCCCGCCTGAACCCTACCCAGAACCCGCCCCCACCCACCTTCCCACGCCTTGCTCAGCCCGCCTACTCCCTGACTTGCGCCCCGCTTCCGGCTGCCGCGAAGCGGCTTCGTTCAACGCTTTGCGACTTCCTATCCCCGGGCTGTTAACCACACCGGCTTGCACCCGCCTGGGCACCCCCCCGCATTTGCCTCCCTCTCACCTGGCCGCATGATCCGGGCCAATTCCCATGTCTCAGATCAAGGGAGGACGAGCCGACAAAGCGGGAAACACGTTCGAACGACTGTGGGTCGTGAGCCTCGCGCTGGAGGTTGTCGAGGGAGACGCAACGGCAATCAAGTGGGAGGCCCTCGGTCCGGAGGGCATTGGCGTTGAGTTCGAGGTCCGTAGGCCAGACGGAACCCGCGAGAAACATCAATGCAAGATCGAGAACAGGAACGTTGCGAAGTGGACCGCAACGAAGCTCGCGCCCGTTCTCACGACCGCGAAGACTCACCTCGAATCCGACGCATCTACTCGGTTTGTTCTTGTCTCACGAGATCCTGTACGCGTCATTGGTGGGCTAGCTGCCCGAGCACACAACTGCGACGACGACGCCAGGGACTTCCTCGCTCACTGCCTCGCTTCGGAGGAGGATCGGGCGGAGTATCAGAGCCTTTGCGAGAGCTGGAAGTTGGACTCTAGCAATGAGTTTGACGCCCGGATCGCAATGGGCTTCTTACGTCGCATGGACTTCGAGCGCGGAATCTGGGACCCGTCAGAGCGAAAACGGCTCTACCGCCATGCAGAGATGATCCTCGATGGCGATGGGAAGGAAGTGGTCACATTCCTCGGGCGATACCTCGAAGAGAATCTCGGGAATACTTACCGCTCGGATGACCTCCGGACCGTGCTACGAAAGCAGGGGTTCCCTCCCCTGGACCTCCTTCGCGATCCACGCGTTCCGGAGGGAGTCGAACGCCTCAAAAAGCGCTTTCGCTCCGCGCTCGAGCCGCACCTAATTGGCTTCGAGGTCCTCTCGCGGCCCGAGCCGGAACAGCTTGTCGAGCGCATGCGCGCCGATGGCGGGGCGCGCCTTCTGTTCGTCACTGGCGATGCGGGTAGCGGCAAGAGTGGCGTGCTCCTGGATGCCGTTAGGCTCCTCGAGGAACGGGCGGTGCCCCACCTTCCCATTCGCCTGGACACCCAATACCCGGACAGGGCGGTACGCGCGTACAGCAAGGACCGCTTGGAACTGCCTGCAAGTCCCGGCGTCTGCCTCCGCACCTTGGCCGATGGGAGTCGAGCAGTGCTCATCGTCGACCAGCTTGATGCGGTGCGGTGGACCTCGGCAAATTCTGATGCTGGCTGGCAGCTGTGCAAGGAGATCATTGACGAGGCGCTTAGCTTTCCGACGATCACCGTCGTGGTCGCAGGTCGCACGATGGACCTTGACGGCGACCCAAGGATCAAACACTGGAAAGAGGGTAAGGAGGTCGGCCAAGCAATCGAGGTTGTGCCGTTCGAAGTGGGGAGCATGCCCGAGGCTGTTGTCGCCGCCATCGTAGGGCGATACGGTGTCGATTACACATCGTTCCTGCCTAAGAGAAGGACCTCCTGTCGAACGCGCAGAGCCTCCAACTGTGGTGGCGTCTGGCGGAGGACGGCAACGCAGGGAAGTTCTCAAGTCGCGCGGGCCTGCTTCGATCGTACTGGCGTCACTACCGAGACAAGGCCGTTCGAGAGTACGGGGTGACGATCGAGGACGTGAACAACCTCCTCGACGGGCTCGTCGCGTACATGGATACTAATGGTCGACTCGACGCACCAAACGCGTTGCTAGATCGGCACGGCGCGGCGGCCGACGCATTGCGAAAGCTAGGGATCCTGGACCGCACGAACGGAACGACCCGGTTCGCTCACCAAAGCCACCTCGACTACCTGACGATCGAGCGAGTCTTCCTTCGCGCGCTCAAGGGCGAGGTAACTCCCATTGAATGGCTACGCGGGAACGATCAATCCCTATTCCGCAGGGATCAGGTTCGGTTCCTGCTGCAACTCCTTCGCAGTGAGGATCACAGGCTGTACCTCGAGTTCTTGCACGACATCTACTTCGGAGATGGCGTCCGGTTTCACATTCAGCACCTTGCCCTAACCACGCTCGCGCACGCATCACCGTCCTCGGACGAAGAGCACCGAGTTAATCAAACGCCTGTGGAACGAAGATCAGTGGAGGTTGCATGTCCTCGACCGCGTGCTGGCCGGACATGGCCCGTGGCTGGAACGCCTTACGGACGACGGCACGATTCCGGCCATGTTGGCCTCGGGCGATGAGACGCAGGTTCGCCAGGCCCTTTTCCTCTGCGAGCGCTCCGCGGTGGCAGCGCCGGAGTGGCTTGAGCGTATTCTCTCCTCACACTGGAATTCGGGGGATCCTCAGTGGGCCGAGCGCATTGGTCCTGTGCTCGCGTTCGAGGCGGAGCACGACACCTCCATTGTATTTCAATGCCGCCTGGCACGCGCTCGTGCAGGGGCTGACCAACCTGAAATCTACAACGCCAACAAGCTCGCCAAGAAGGATCAGGTTCGGGCCATCGCCTACCTAGCCGCGACCGCCGAAGGGCTGATTACCAACGTGGAGAGATCTGCGGCCGGGGATGAGCGACGCCGAGTCGAGGTAGACAGCGAGCGGTTCAAGAGTCTCCTCCATGCATGTGAAACGAACCCGCGACTCGCGTGGGACAGCTTACTCCCTGTCCATGCACGCGCTGTTGCGGTGGAGGAGGCCATACGCGAAGATAACTTCAGCCCAGCGGCCTACTCTGCTCAGGATAGCGCTCGGCAGATTATCTCGCTTCTTCAGGACTTCCTGACAACTTCGGGTGCCGCGCGACTCCGGAACGAGGGTGTCTCGTTTTTTGCGGAGCTGACGCTCCTCTCGCAGTGGCCAGCACCAGCGCATGCTCGCAAGCTGGCGATGGGAGTGCTCGCAACCACACCGGCGAGCCTCGCGGAGAGTGTAGTCGATTGTTTCCTTGCAATGGAACGCCCCCTGGACATCGACACGTCTCCGGAGTCCATGACTCGGACGGATGTCTTGTCCCGACAGGATCCCGCGATCAGCGCCATACGTACGCTCGGATCCGCATGGTCTGCGGCAGCTTGCCAGCGCATTGAGACCGAAGTGCTGAAGTTCCATGCTGACTACGAGCGGGCCTCAGTCGAGTGGCAGCTCGGACTCATCCGCGATAGCCAATGGACAGGCACCCATCCGAATCAATATGGGCTGCCTCAGTACGCGCTTCTGCTCGCTCTGCCCGAAGATCGCCTCTCCGACAAGGGGGCGCGTTCGCTTCGAATGTGGCGAGGGAAGTTTGGTGCGCTGAGCCAGTACCGTGACACTGGCCCTGTGGAAGCCTTCTCTGTGGTGTCTCCGATCCCGTTCGGGAAGGCCATGTTCGTCTCCGATGACGTGTGGGCACAGATTGTCAACGGCCAATGGACTGGCCGCCAAAGCGAGTTCAGAGCAGCCAAGGACGGCAATAGAATTGATCTCTCTCCGAGCAGCTTCGCGTACTCCTTGGAGGAAGCGAGCAAGCTGAACCCCCTGCGCTACGTTCGGCTGGGTCTTCGGTTCCCAACAGGCGCCAAGGAGTGCTACTACTCGGCCCTCCTTCGCGCAGCCTCAGTGTCAGCACCGCCGAGGGAGGCGAGTGGATCCTGGACGGCTGCGCCAGTTGAGGTTGTCGAGGCTCTCTTTGAACACATCGGAAACAAGGAGAACCCGGAGATTGCGAAAGGCATCAGCCGCGTCGTTGGAGAACGCAGCGGCGAGCCTTGGTCTGAGACGACCCTCGAACTCCTGCGCGGTTACGCGTTGCGCCATCCCAATCCGGACCGGAACTCGTGGCCTGACCCCTCCGAGAATCAGGGCCATATAGCATCCCTTGAGATGATCGTCCTTAACTCGGTGCGCTGCTCGGCCATCCACACCGCATCGCAGCTCTTGTGGGCACATCCGGACCTGCTCGATTGGGGAAAGGAACTGGCCGAGGAGGTCATCAAAGACGCTCACCCTGCGGTGCGCGCCGCCTCCTTTGACATTGCATACGCGATAGGTAAGCACGATCTCGATTTCGCGCTCAGCCTCATGGTGCATGCCTACGAGGGCACGGATGAGGCGATTCTCAGTGTACAGCATGGCCCTCACCTGCTCCGCTATCTCTGGCGACGGGAGGCAGCGCTTGTCCCGGTCTTCAAGCGGGCATTGGCCTCATCAGCTGAGAGCACTGTTGAACTCGCGGCATACTGGACAGCTGTGGGCAACACACTCGAAGGTTTGTACCGTGGGTTGTCTCGTGCTCTGGACATCTTGCCGCAAAGCAAGGGAGTCATCGGCTACCTTCTCACGCTCCTCGATCTCTTGCTACGGAAACTGCAATGGCGTCGAGCCCACGCGTCGCCGAGCCACAGAATCGGCGTTGTGCGCGCGCTCGTGGACATTGCCCACCACGATGACGAACACCGAGCTGAGTGCCTTGATCGACTCGCTGGCTTCCTCGAAGACGAGGAGGAGAAGGTCCTTGATGCAGCAGACGATATCTTCCGCCGGGACGGCTTCCTCGACACGGATGAGGCACCCGGCTTCGCGGAGCGGTTCGCCCGTTCCGGTGCATTCAGAAGGGATCCGAACTCGCTCCTTCACAAACTGAGCGAATTCGAGGGATCGCTCCTTCCGTACGCTGACGCCATCGAAGCTAGCGTCGGTCAGCTCTCCGGTCCTCTAGCGGACGCGACCAATAGCCTCACCCATCGTCTCGGCATGGCCGGTCGAGATACTGCCACGATCCTGTTGCGGCTGTACCAACAGTCTGAGGGCGCCGCCGACGCTGCCCTCAAGAGCCGCTGTCTCGATCAGTGGGACGCCCTGCTCCGAGCGCGCGTTGGCATTGGGCAGGATGTCCTACGAAAGATCGACTCGTAGCCATTCGTCCCTGTCTGCTATGGGGTCAATCGACTCGCTACTGACATCGGAACTGAGCTGGACGCGATTGCCTTATGGTCGCCAGTCGCGACTAGACGCCGTGATCCGGATCCGGCGATCACCCGGGGCGACTCAACCGGAAGGTCTGGTCAGCTCGTTGAGCTCGTTGCGGAGTCGCAATACCTGAGCTTGCGATCCGTACTGAGCAACACGACTGAATACTACCAACACATCTAGAAAGACCCCCACGCTCGTCATCCGGGTCGAATCGGTCCAGAGGCTCGCCCCACGAAGCTCCAGTCGGCCATCGGCGTCAGGCGCGCCGAAACTGCCTATGTCTAGGGCGTGGGAGGCCTGTGCCGCCATCCGGTACGGACCATCGTACAGTGAACCGAGGCCACACTCCCGCAACACTCCTTCGACGCCGCTGGGTAGCATCCCCCGTCTGGCGATCTGTTCCAAAGCCTCGGCTCCAAGTAGGTCCGTTGCGGTCCGTAGGCCGGAATCTATCCAACTCATAAGGTCCTCTGACGGCAGTTGTTGCAAAGCTGGATTCGCGTTCAGGCGGTTTATCCAGGTCCGGTTCTGAGTGTTGATGTGGGCTAGGTATCGTGTGAGGCGTTCACACCACGAGTCCGTGCGGCAGACGTAGATCAGGATCGCCAGCGATTCGATCAGCGATCTCATCACCGTGGCAGCGTCTTCACCCAGATCGCGTTTGCAAAGAAGCAATATGGACTTCAACGACTTGGCAGCCTTGGCTGCGAGGACGACAGCGGCATTGGCAAGGTTGCCGTGACCGAGCACTTCGGAGTACTTGGGATCGATCGGCCAACGCGCTTCATCCACCTCTACATTATTCCCACGAAGGACGCGCGCCCACAATTGGAGCGAACGCTGACCTAGCGCTTCCACCCTTCGCGCTGAGGAGCCGGACTGCGGGGAAGTCATGGATGCGCGGAGCATATCAGCCTTTGCCGGATCCCGTCACCGCAAGCACGCCCGCGCCAAGCTCGCGCTCGGTGCGGGCGCGTAGGGCCTGTGGCAGCCTACGCCGCTTCCTGCCGCTCGCTCCGTCGCTGGGGCAACCGCAGCCCCATCGCGCCGAGCTGCTCACCCACGAGCGCGCGTGCGGCCTCCAAGGCGCGCTTCACGTCGCCAGTGCAGCTCTCGGCCGAGCGGTCGAGGAAGCGGACGGCTCCGATCAGCGCTCGCGCCTGCGGGTCGGCCTTGGCCTGCTGCGCTGCGGCCCGTGCCTTCACCCGTTCGATCTCGGCCTGGAGGTCAGCAACGATCTCCTCGGGCGTGCGGCGGTTGCGCTTCGGCTCGGTCGGTTCGGATGTGACGGTTCGTACTCTGCGTGCCATGTCGGTTCTCCTGGGTTGCGGCGGCTGCTCACCGCCTGGTTGTCCCAGGACCGTCGCTCTGACCGCCGGGAACAGCGAGTGGATTCAGGCGGATCTGGCCGGCATGGGGGTGGTCGGGTCGCATTACCGTAGTCGAGCCTCGGACGCTCGCCTGCTGTCAGCCCCAGGACCATCACCTGCGTCATGTACGGCTGTGGCGCAGCATGGCTCGCCGGCCAGCCATCGAGTTCTCGCTCATGACGCACCTCCTTCGTCATACTCGTTCTCGACCTCCGGGAACGGGAACTCGCCGCGGACTGGCGCGTGCCATGCTCGTGAACGGTGGCGACGGCCGGTATCCTGCTCGGTGCTACGCCGACAAGGAAGCCCACGGAGCAACTTGAAGCTGGAGATTCGCATGAGGCTTGCGGCCTTGATCACGTCTGCGGGGCTTCTCGCGTACGCTTTCGTGGCGCACCAAGCGAGCATGGCCATCGTCGGCGCGATCGTATACGTTCTTGGCTCGGCCCTTGGACTCCGCGCGATGTATCGCGCGGCGAAAGCGCATCAGGCGGGCGTGGAAGACGCATGGACCAGGGATGTACATCGCGCACTGACGGCACGCATTGCCAATGTACTCAATGGAGTGATTCTTTTCGGCGGGCTGATCGCCTTCATGCTTGGAGGCGACGGTCATGACAGGGCACTGTTTCTCGTTGGAGGGATCATTTGGCTCGGAGGGATCGCCATTTGGTTCGTCGCGGGTGTCATCGTTCGAGAGGTGGCAGGCATTCCACTCCGCATGGGATATGGGGGGTGGCAGGTTGGTCGCCCGAGGTCCGGGCGGCCCAAGTGAACTGATGCGAGCGACGAGTGGGCCATCTTTGGCGAGGCAACTCCTCGTTCTCCTCAGTTGGTCGCCCGATTTGACCTCGACGATGAGAGCTTCATCCGTGTGTGGTCGCAGCTCAGTGAGCGATGCCTCACAAACCCAGCAGGGAAGCTAGAAGGCACTCTTTCGTGCAGAGCGGATAGACTGTACCCTACACCAGCGTACTATGATGCGTACGCAAGAGAGTATGCACTGGTCCCGCACAACCCGCGGCCAATAGCCGTGGTTACAGAGAGGAGCAAGGTCGTGCCTGGCGAGATACCCTATCAGCGCTTCATCAAGGACGATGGATATTGGAGCGGCGAAGAGATCGCATCGATCTGCTGCCCTCGATGCGGATCTCCGAACCAGCACGTCAAGGAGCCCATCCGACAGCTGAGTGGCCGTGACGAGTATCAGGCAGGATGGATGGGGAGGGGAAATCTCGTGACCGTCCCCTTTTGGGGAGAATGCGGATCCGCCTGGGAGTTGTGCCTTGGGTTCCACAAGGGGCAGACGGGTATCTTCGCGCGAATGATCAGCGAGTGTGGGCAACCGGCCCAGTGAAGCTCTCAATTCCGCAGAAACCGCCGTGTCCAGAGGCTCGACATTGACAGAGGTTACGCCCCCGCTTCCTCCGGTTGACCCTGCGGTCGGTCATCTCCATCGAGAAGCTCAAAGAAGGACACGTCTGATAGTCGAGCCATCCGCCGTCCCCGCCGTAGCAGCCCACGCAAGATCACGAATTTACCTGCCATGTGCCCCTCGTCCGCAATGCGATACCACTCGGGTGTAAGTTCTGCCCTGGCTTTGACAAGCTCTCCCGATTCTTTTGAATAGAGCGAGAGCGTCACTTCTCCCTCGCGGCTGTCGGCCACATTCAGCGACCCTCTAAGCTCATCTACCATTGCAACGAATACACTTCTCTCAAGTTCATTGGCGGGTAGGAGGAGTAGGTAGGCATCCTCGATGGCATCGAAATCGCGCCGTTCGAACTGAATCGCATGGCTGCTTAGCCCGTCAATAGTGGGGGCTGGAATCGCGGAGGCCCACGAGAATCCAAACTCTATCATCGAACCTTCGAGGTCCGGGCGCAACCGCAATAGCGCCTCACACAGGTTGGCACTAATGACGGGGCCGCCTGATTCGTCGCGAGCTATGTCTGTGATGGAGTCATTCCGGATTGCCATTTCAAGCCGTGCGAGAGATCGTACCAGATAGGCAGTCGTTGCCCTGGTAAATGAATCCTGGTAACCGGGGAATGTTACTTGAGGTTCATCAACAGGCCTCAGTGGACAACTGATGGCAAATACGAAGCTTCCAAGTTCGGTTTGCTCAAAACGACAGGCCTTCAGAAGAAGCTCTCCCTCCCGACGGCTAAGCCTTGGATGGTATTGCTGGGGATGCACAACGGAATGTGCTGCGGCTAAAATGCAGCGGCGCATACCGTCGAACATCAAGACAGCGTCCACCAATGGAACGGACCCTGAACTGACATGTTCACCCACGAGACGAACTCGAACTATGTCCGATTCATGATTGAGAATATCCGCCAGAATCTGCCGCACTGGGCGCTGTTCGATTTCGGCCAGTTTGAGGATTGCATCGTGGATCCGATCGCCGTAGTCGTCAGTGCGCTGACTATTTGGAATTAGAATCTGATCTAGGCTGCTAGAGGAAAGGCGCAATACCATGTAGGGGCCACGGATCCCCTCAATCAGCTCCCACCCCCGCGCTCGCGCATATGAGCGTAGATCCCTGGGCGCGATGCGGCGAAGTGATCTTCCCCCGAGAAAGTGGACACCCAGAGAGGGAGCTGTGATGCTCCTCGAAGGACCAGTCCATGGGAAGATCACGAAGGAAGCACAGCGCTGAGTTCAAGCGCGAGGCGGTGAAGATGACTCTCGAGCCGGGCCGGACGGTGTCCGAGGTGGCCGCCAACCTGGGCATTGCGGCCGGTCTGCTTCAGCGGTGGAGATCGAAGCTGAAGACCGACGGTGCGGACGCGTTCCCCGGGAACGGCCGACCGAAAGCGTCCGATGAAGAACTGCAGCGGCTGCGCAAGGAGCTCGCGCGGACTCAGCAGGAGCGCGATATTTTAAAAAAAGCGCTGGGCTACTTCGCGAAGGAACGGAACTGAGGTTTCGATTCATCCGCGACCATCGGGAGATCTTCGAGGTGGGCCTGATGTGTTCGACCTTGAAGGTCTCCCGTGGTGGTTTCTATGTCTGGGTCGGCCGTGGCGAGTCCACACGCAGCAAGGAGAATCGCCGGCTCGTCGTCCTGATCCGCGAGGAGTACGAGCGCAGCCGTGGCACCTACGGATCACCTCGGATGCATGCTGCGCTGAAGAAGCGAGGAGAAACCTGCAGCCTCAACCGGGTCGATCGTCTGATGCGGGAAGCGGGGATTCGCTCGAAGGTGAAGCGCAAATTCAAGAAGACGACGGACTCCAAGCACGCTCATCCCGTCGCGCCCAACCTCCTCGGTCAGGACTTTTCGGTCAGCGCTCCGAACGAGGTCTGGGTCTCCGACATCACCTACATCTGGACCGACGAGGGATGGCTCTACCTCGCTTCGACGCTGGATCTGTACTCGCGCATGGTCGTCGGCTGGTCGATGAGTGCCTGCATGCCCTCGTCGCTCGTGGAGGACGCGCTGAAGATGGCCATCGACCGCCGCTCTCCGCCTCCGGGCATGATCCATCACTCCGACCGCGGCGTGCAGTACGCAGCAGGGGCCTTCCAGGGACTGCTCGAGCAGCACGGTGTTGTGTGCAGCATGAGTCGCAAGGGCAACTGCTACGACAACGCCGTCAAAGAGAGCTTCTTCCACACGCTCAAGACGGAGCTCTGCGATCACGAGCGGTACCGAACGCGCGAGGAGGCTCGCGCGAGCGTCTTCGAGTACATCGAGGTCTTCTACAACAGGGAGCGGTTGCACTCGACGAACGGCTACCTGTCGCCGCTTCAGTTCGAAACGCAGCGGATCGCCGTCTGAGCTCTTCGATTGTTTCCAAGACCCCGGCCTCGCGAGCACGAACGTGGGCTCGCGAGGGATCAGCAGATCCGCCCAGAGGCCAGCGAACGAGGGTCGATCGTGGCGTCGAAGGGCTCGAAGCGACTCTCCACAAGTTATGAGTCTCCTCCCCCGGACCCCCACCTCCGGGGGCTCTGCCCCCGGAACGCCGCGCTGCGCCTCAGCCAGCTCGAGGGCTGGCTTCGCGCGGCTCCCCTGCTGGGGAAGGGTGATCCCTTCCCCAGACCCCATCCCCTTGACGCCCTCTGATCTCTCTCCGTCTACTTCGCTCTGTTACCTAACCCCGTGTCCACCGAATCGGGGGAAGGTCAGGTTGACAAGATTCATATGAGGGAGGACTACGGAGAAAAGGCCTTCTATCCTCCCGCCATGGCATATGAATGCCTGCTTCAACGCGCAGCCCAAGAGGTGGTCTATCCAGCACAGGTTTCAGTAGTCTTGGACGACATGACGGGCAGTACGCCCAAAAAGCGCAGATATCGGGATAACCTGCTACGCCATCATGCTCAACTACGACAGTCGGGCTCGCGACTAATGCGGCAGATTGACTTCAGGTCCGTTGGATGCCTACGGTTCGCAAACTCTGCGAAGAACCATCTAGTCCAACTCGCTGACATCGTTGCATACAATGTATATCGACAATTTCGTGATCATGGAGAGAATTGGGAGACTGAAGCTCTGCACCTACCCACGTATGCACCATTCGCGCGCCTTGCTGGAAAGTTTAGGCAGGACGCCAGTGGCCGGATCCAGGGTTTCGGAGTGATCAAGGCTCCCTTGCGGACGCGCGTGGAATGGAAGGTAGAAAGAGAAGGGCAAGACTAGACGCTAAGACCCTACGGCGCTTCGAGGGCGGTCCACGTGGACCGGGAAGACAAGCTTCACTCTGATGCCTAGCTTTGCCCCCTGGGAGTCTATGCGGGGCTGCGGGCAGAATCAACACCCAGGAACTCACGGGGGCGCTTGAAGTAGGCCGCTTCCACAGAGGAAGCAGCTTTCAGACTTGTTGCACAGGCAGAGGGCTACCATCGGGGGAGAACGGAGGTACTCGCAGAAGTGCGAGTTAGGACCTAGGTGGTGCATCAGCGAGCTTGCCGCGAGCCCACTTTCAGTCAGACCGGAGCGGCTGTACCATGCACCAGAACAGGAGCCTCCGCACGCACAGGTGGCGGGCTTCGTACCGTGCAATGGTCGGCAACTAGCTGCAACGACTGAAAGGATGATTTCAGTGTCTGGCGAGATACCCTATCAGGTCTTCATCAAGGACGATGGATATTGGGGCGGCGAAGCGATCACCTCAATTTGCTGTCCTCGATGCGGATCCCCGAAAAAGCACGTCAAGGAGCCCATCCGATAGCTGAGTGGCCGTGACGAGTATCAGGCCGGATGGGTGGGGAGGGGAAACCTCGTGACCGTCTCATTTGGGGGAGACTGCGGATCCGCTTGGGAGTTGTGCCTTAGGTTTCTCGAGGGGCAAAAGGGTATCTTCGCGCGAATGATGGAGGACTGCGGGCAGCCTTCTCAGGGATTCCTTTCTTCCGCTAAGGCGGGGCCCGCTATCAAACCCACGCTCAGGTGGGCAAGCAGGTCCAACCAGAGCCCGTATGTCCGAACTCGGAGGACGTAGGTCAGGAGATGCTGATAGTCCCCATGCTTTCTCAGAAGGTCTCTCAGCGACTATCTAATCTCTGGACACTCGTTCAAGCGTGAATCAACGTGTCGTCACGGATCGGGCCTGATGTCGTCGAGGTAGAGCTGCTTGCCCTTCCGGTGCCCCCCAACCACAACGTTGAACTGAAAGTAGGGACGGACGATGTCTGCCATGAGGCCGGGGGGCACACGCAATCTTGTCTTCTCTCCTGACTCTTGGATGATATCAATCTTTCCCCAGTTCTTGCCCTCAGCATCTGCAAACAGCAGGAGGCCTCGTACTGTTACGCGCTCTGCTGTATGCTCCTCCGGTGCAACGGAATACAATCGAGCATCAGTTGCTGACGGCGGCTTCAGAAGGACAGCCATGGTTTGGCCGCCGGAGCGGCCCGCGATTCCGACCTTACCTACCCTTTTCCCGTCGGGCGCCATGCTGCTTGCAAGTGCGACGAAGTTACGAAAATAACTCTCGTTGTCAATCATGGCCTTAAGTGGCTCTATTGCGGAACGAGTGAATAAGTCTAGGCAGCCAACAATATCATCTACGACCTGGACGCCAGGATCTCCTTCAGGATACAATCCAGAAGTTCCAAGTTGGAAGTTTACGGCAAAGCTGGCTGCCCGGGGCACCTTCATGAAGAGCTCGACATCTTGCTTGAGGCCTTTGTCTCGCCGTCCATGTGCCCTAAAGGGTCTACCTGCCTTGCGCTCAGCTGAACGAAAAACAAGCATGTCGAGAATCTCTACGCGGCGCGTGAATTCGTCCGAAGGTGCGATGCCTTCCCCCACCTGCCCTCCGATCATGCTAAACTGAATCTCGTTTGGCGCAAGTTCGATATCGTCGATAGCAAGACTTTGGCGGAAGTGGACTTCCTGAAGCAGGCTGCGCAGCTCGGCAAGGAGTTCGACAGGAGGCGATCCAGCTAGCCCGACTCCGATCAGCTGTTCGGCGGCGCGATGATCGCCGATCTCAAGCGCCAGAGATGCGGCGCTCTGATGAAGAACGGAGCGAGTGGGTTCGAGCTCTGAGGATGCAACAAGCGTCGCGGCCTGCCGTTCGAGGCCGAAGGCCTCCCGAATGAGCGCACGATACTGTTCGTCTGCGCCGCGAAGCCGAGCGAGATCTGCCCGCTCGGCGGCTTCCATGGCTCGACGGTGGAGCTGCTCTACGTCATTCATGGGCGCTGCTCCAGTCTTAAATGTGGTTCGCTGAACTCTACGATCGTGACCCACGCAGGAAGGCCGGTTTGATCGGATCGCTTGGTTTGCTTTGTTTTCTGCTTGAGGCGGCTCTCGACAAGGCGCTCAGTGCCGTTTCGAATTCCTGAGACCTCCAGACGTGCTCGTTTCTGAAACAATGCCTGGCCATCTTCCTTACTACCGAGCCACCAATCGAATCCGGTGCCCTTCCGAGAGCGTTCTACTACTTGAAGTCCCACGAGATGCTTCAAGATAAGTATGGCACAGGCATACGCTCCGTGCTCGGTGGCCTCCTCCTCGTCTGCCCAGGTTCTTTTCGTCTGTTCCGTCGTAGCATCCCAGTGGATGTTCATTGAACTGTTGTGTGACCCTCGGACGTTCATCACCACCCCGCTGGGGTGTTGCTGCTCCTCTAGGCAGACAGAGGCTGCCTCCGCGAGGCTCCCCCCGAAATCGGCGGTGAGTCCGTGATCCTTCCTGAGGACCCCCAGGTGCAACGAAGCCAACGGACCGGGCGCGAGGTGGTTCATGTCCCTACCAGAGCAGGACATGATGCAGTAGGGCTAGCCAGAGTCCTACTGCCGGTTCTGCCCGCACCAGCGCCTACTCTGGCGGCACCCCGGCCGAACCCGGATGCCGAGTGGCCTCGAGGCGTCCTCGGGGGATAGCAGCGCTCCGGCTCCCAAGGTCATCCGTCCGGCCCTTGCTGCGCGTTCCAGTCCGCCTGACCCGCGACACGCCGCAGGGCGCGCTCAGTGACGGCCACTTCCCCAAGGAGCACGCGCTCCTGAAGCTCCGGGGTGAGGAGCACCAGATTCGTGAGTTGCGTGAGCCTGGCTCGCGTCAGCCCGATCATCCGCGCCGCGGCCGCGTAGTCCTTCAACTGGCCGGCCTCGATCAGACGCTGGATGTAGTGCGCGAGCGCGAGCCTTCTCGCCAATTGACTCGGCTTCTGCTCCCATGGCGTGGCCGGCATCACGGGCTCAACCGCAGCTGCCTTCTGCGGCTTGATCGGGATCTTGCACCTCACCGTCGCTCCGCTCATCGCACTGCCTCCATCGCCTTGCCTCGCATCGCCTTCGGTCCACCAGGTCGAAACGTGATCGCAATCTCCCCCCCACCGGCGTCGAGCTCGACCTTCTCGATCAATAAGGCGAGGACCCGCGCGCGCTCCTTGGGGAACATCACTTCCCAAAGCGCAGTCATGTCATGTAGCGCCGCACGAAGCTCACCCGGATCGATCTGTTCGATCTCCAACGCCTGTAGCTCAGATTGTGCGGCCGACGCGCATTGTTCCGCGTCGGCCTGGGCCTGGTCGAGCTCATCGAAACGCTGGAGCAAGACATTGGTGCCTGCCCCGCCCTGACCGAGCGCGTCCACGAGGTTGCGCCGCTCGCCCTCGATGCGGGTGCGAACGGCAGTGAGCCGGCGAACCTCAGCTGCCAGCTCCGGCCGGCGCGCTTCCCGATCGCTTCGGTCCGCTGCCAGAGTGGCTTCGAGGATGGCGGGATCTCGGCCGATCTCCGCGATGTGCTCGATCACGATGCGTTCCAGTTCACCGGCAGCAATGCGACTGCCCGGACAGGAGGCTGCACCCCTGCGACCGTGCGTCGCGCAAACGTAGTACGACCACTGCTTGGCGCCTTTCTTGGTGTAGTGATGAAGCAAGCCCGCTCCACATGCCGCACAACGGGCGAGGCCGGAGAGCAGCGCCGTGCCCTTGGAACCTCCGCGACTCCGCATGCTGCCGCTGACCTGGTTCACGCGCAGCCGTGCCTGCACCGCCTCCCACGTCGGGAGATCGATGATCGCCTCGTGTGCGGCCTCGACCACCTGGTCCGCTGCCTTGATGCGGCCGATGTAGAGCGGGTTCTGCAAGAGCGAGTGGACCGCACCTTTGGTGAATTGGACTCCTCGCACGGCCACGCCCTTGCCGTTGACCCAGGACTTCGTCGTCCAGCCTCGTTCGCGAAGTTCAGCAGCAACGTCCAGCAGAGAGCCGAGCTGCGAGTAGAGCTGGAAGACCGCCTTCACCTGCTCCGCTTCCTCGGCGTTTACGACGAGCTGCTTGTTCGACACGTCGTACCCAAGCGGCGGCCGCCCACCCGTCCAGAGCCCTCTCCTGCGCGATGCGGCCATCTTGTCGCTGGTCCTCTGCGAAATGGTCGCCCTCTCGAATTCGGCGAACGACGCCAGCATCTGCATCGCCATCCGCCCCATCGGCGAGCTCGAATCGAACCGCTCCGTCACGCTGACGTACGCGATCCCCTGCTCCTCGAAGGTGGCCATGAGCTTGGTGAAGTCGAGGAGGCTGCGGCTGAGCCGGTCCGTTCGATACACGGCTACTGCGTCGATGCGGCCTATCTCGATGTCGGCGAGAAGCCGGGTGAAGGCGGGCCTGTCGAGATTCGCCCCCGAGCAGCCCGCATCGACGTAGGCTTCGGGCAGCGCGATCCAGCCCGCCGATCTCTGGGACGCGATGTAAGCGCGGATCGCCTCCTCCTGCGCGTCGAGGGAGTTGAACCGCGAATCGAGTCCATCCGCGACGGACACGCGGCAATAGACGGCGACACCGATCGCTCCGGGAGTGGCCCTCGCCTTGCCGTTGCGCTTCGCTGCGGCGGACTTCGTCACTCCGCCTCCTTGCGCTTGGTCAGGCCGAAGAAGAGCTTCCCGTTCCAGTGCGCGCCGGTGACGGCCGTCGCGATCGCACTCAGCGAGCGGTAGCGGACGGCCTCGAACTCGAAGCCGTCATCGAGGACGACGACGCGCAGTTCCTTGCCGCGCCACGTCCTCGTGATCGCGCTACCGGGCGGAAGTAGCCCGGGCTTCCTCGGCCGCGTGAGCTTCTCGCGGACCGTCCGCGCCCCACCAAACAAGTCCGGATCGATCTGGGCGATCAGCTCCTCGAGACGCCGCTTCGCAACCTCGCTCAAGCCGCCGAACCGCCGAGCCTGGAGCTCCCAGCAGATCTTCCTCCACAGCCACACCCGATGCTTCGAGCGTGGCGGGCGACCAAACATCTCCTCGTAGCGGACGACGAGCTCGGCCACGGGGAGCCGCTGCAGCTCGTCGATCTCCTCGGCAATCGTTCTCTCGGTCATGTGCTCTCCTCGGTCCGCCCGGATCTCGGGTCGTTGACCGGCGTGCATGAACGCTCGTCCACCGCCCTCCCATCCACTCGGATGTTGCGAACTCGCAGGCGGCGGTTGACAGCCGCGAGGATGCTCCCAAGCTCCTGGAGCCGCTGCTCGGCAGTCATCGCCCCCGGATCCGTACCTCGGCACGTGGCGCGCCGGCTTCGCGCCCGTTCGCTCTTCCTCCGAAGTGCGTGGTCTTGGGCGACCCCGGGCGTGGACGCGGCTGAGCCCCACACGTTGCGCGTCGTGGGCTTCGTCATCACGACCCCTCCGTCTTCGCGAACGCCGCGAGGATCTGCTTTTCGAGCGCGCGCCGTGCCGCTTCATCGACAGGCTTCAGGTAGGCGTGCCGGATTCCTGCGCGGTCCCAGTGGCCGGGGAATGAGATGCCGAGCGTTCCATCCTCCAGCCTCCGCCGGATCGTCACGCCATCGGCGCGGATTCCCCCCGGAAGCTCGAAGCTCGCCCAGGCGACGAGGCCCTTTCGCACGAGGTACTCCGGAGCGCGGACGAACCGGAGGCCGGAGAGGACGGGGCGGTCAGTCATCCCACTGCCCCCCTTCATCCCCGAACAGCGTCTCCTGGGAAGCCGATGCGTCTCTCGCGCGCGTTTCGCTGGGCCGAGGGTTACCACTACTTTCTGGTCCAACCGGTCCATTCGGGCCAGGCTCGGGTGCGCCATCGCGGGGTTGGTCCGGAGTGGCCCAGTTTCCTGGACCGGTCTGGACCGGTTCGTCCGGCAGACTGGTCCACGATTCCTCCTCAAAAACGGCCTCCTCGGCGTCACCAGAGGGGCCGTGGCCCGATTGGCCCGATTGGCCCGCTCCTAGGAGTACATCGATGCTTAAGTGGAGCACGCGCGCGCGCTTCTCCCCGAGCACGCGGCGGACGAGAAGCCGACCATCCTCTGTGGAGAGCAGGAACCCTTTGGTCTTGAGTCGCTTCGCAAGCGTCGTCCCGCTGACAGAGAGAGACTGCGACTCCGAAGCCATCCCCTGCGCAGCCTTCCGAGAAGCGTTGAGGTCGAGGTAGAGGTTCTCGCCATCGGTCCAGCCGACGCGGGAACCGAGCGGGCGGTAGATCGGAAGACTCTGTCCTTCGACCTCCTCCGTACCGTTCTCACGCCAACCCAGCGCCCCGCAGTTCGCCGGTGCACCACCGCTCGTCGATGCGATGTGAGCTTCGCCGGAGGCGACGGCGGAGGAGAGGAGCTGGAGGAAGAGACTCGCAGGCTCCGCTGCTTCGTGGTGGCTCGCCTGCGCCTCAGCCGCTTCGGTGAGCGCCTTCCAGCACCGCTCGCTCCATTCCACCGCCTCCGCTTCCGTGATCGCCCCAGAGGAGCGCATGAAGGCGAGGAGGATCTCGAGAGCGCTTTCCAGGTCGGCCATGACCGTTGCCGTACGACGGTGACGATCGTCTGCTTGAGCCCTCTTGCGGTGCTGCTTGACGCGGGTCGCCAAGGTCCGCGCTACCTCCGCGCGGCGCGGAGCGAGCCAGCAGAGGAACGCCGCCATGGTGCTCGCAAAGCGTCCGTCGGCTGCGTGCTGCTGTGCCTCGGAGAGCTTCTGAGAGGTCACGTCTCCCGGAGCGAGCTCGATCACCATCGCCCGAGCAAGCGCGCTGTGGCGGGCGGGCAAGTCCTCGCCGGTGCCGAGAATCATGCCCCTCGGCGGCCGGCCTCCTCGCAGCACAGCATCCGGACCGAGACGATCTCGTCCTGCTCTGTTCCCTTGAGCGCGCAAGATGCGCTCCACCTCGCGGTGCATGCGCTGCACGTCCTGGCGAGAGCCGCTTGGGACGAAGTCGTCCACGGTGATCACCATGTCCTTCCCAAGGAAGGCAAGCATCTCGAGCGAGTTCGCAGTGCTGAGCCAGGAGCCGGGTAGATTGCGTGCGCCAAATCCGGTTCCGAAGAAGGACTGAAAGAGCGCAGCAATCTCGGTCTTGAACGAGTCGGAAGCGCCGTGGAGGAAGACCGATGCGTCGATGCGACCGAGGACGACACGAAAGCACGCCCCAAGCAGCGCGCACATGACCCACAGCGGTCCGAGGAGGAGCAGGGAAAGCGTCGCCTTGAGGCAGGTTTTGAGCTCTTCACCTTCCGGCGGCGTCGGGATTGTCATCCCCTGGAAGTTCTCCGGGAGGCGCACCTCTATGCCGGGAACGGCACCGTCTGCCCCAATCGCTCCACCAGCATGGAGGTAGACATCTCCGACGCTCTCGATCTCTCGCCATCCCGTGTGCGTGTAGATGGTCTTCGCTTCAGCGTCCTTGCTCGCTTCGAGGATCGCCACCCGAAGGTGGTCTCGCAGGCCGAAGCCCGGCGCGACGATGCCGCGAGCGCCGAGGTGCTCGCTAACCCAGTTCTGAGCAGGGAACGCTCGAGCCGCAACAGCGAAGACGAAGGTCCGCTCGCCTGCCGTCGCCTCGATCTCGAACTCGCGGCGGATCTCCATCCCGTCGTCGAGGGCGAGCTCGGCGCGAATCTCCGCGGTGAAGTTCGCGAGCTGCACCGGCACCGACCCGTCCTGTCCGGGTTTTTCCCACCAGGTGCAGCCATCGCGGATGCGGTACGGGCCAGCCTGACCGTCATCCACCTCGCCCTCGGGTGCCCGTAGCTCCTCACTCGCGTGACTGAGCAGCTCCTGCACGGTCCCGCCCGCACCGAAGAAGTCGTCGAGTCCGACCTTGCGGCCGCCCGGACCAGGCGGGAGGTACACGATCAGAACGTGCGCGTCCCAGAGCTCCAGCAGTCGCTTGAGACGGACAAGCGCCTGCCGGACCTGGCGCTTGGTCATCACGTCTGAATCGAAGCAGATGTAGACGGTGCGGCCATTGAGTGCGAGCAACTCGAACTCGGGGATGGCTGTCTTGCCGCCGGAGTCGTTCGTGTGCCGCCAGTTCCAGACGCCGAGCAGGCTGACGCAGCAGAGGCCCTTCGACGCGGCCGAGTCGCCCTTGCGGATGCCCTCGGTAAAGAGGAGGGGGACGCTCCTGTCGGCGAGCGCCGCTCGACATTGCGGCGGAACGTCGAGGACCATCTTGGTCTTCGGCGGCGTCTCGTACTTGACGAGCTTCCCCTCCTTCATCCGAGGTTGGTCGGGCCGGATCTGGCAGGCGATGATCTCCCCCGTCACTCCGTGGACAGGAAGGAAGAGCGCGGGGACTCGGGCCTGTAGGTCCGAGAATCCCATGCGCCTGAGCTCCGCCCGCACCACGACAGATCGGTAGCCGCGCTCCTTGGCTACGTCGGGGAGGATGGCGGAGTCCTCAATCAGCTTCCTGTGCTGAGGCAGGAGGTGGCCAAGCGGATCAGGAGGAGGCGGCGGGTCAGGCTCGGGTGTCTCGCGCGCGCGCCCCGAGTTCTGGGGGCTCTCCGTACGTTCCACTGGTCCAATCGGGCCAATCGGTCCATTCGGATCGGGATCGGCGATCACGGGAGGTCCTCCGCAGAGGAGATGGGCCGGGGACCGCGCACTTGCGGTGCAGCGAGCGCTCGCAAGAGCTCTCGGCGCGGGATCAGCCAGCGAGCGCCGACCTTCCGCCCCGGAATCAGCCCGGAACGGAGGTAGCTGCGAACCGTCTCGGGCCGGCAGCCAATGTGACGAGCGAGCTGGACGGGCCGAACGATGTCAGGGAGGGAGATCGAGGCCAGAGCATCGATCACAGAGGAGCGGTTGGTGTTGTTCACACCCCCTGTGTTGGGGAGCCCCTCGTTTTGGGGTGAAAATGGCCCCGTCCTACGCCATCGCTCCTAACCCCTGTGCTGAGTGGACCTTACGTCAGGCAACCGAGAGCTTGGCGCAGATCTCCTTGGCCCGGTCCTTCCTGTACCGAATCGCCTCGACCGTCACACCCAGCCTGTCGGCGAGGCTTTCGCGCGTACCGAGCTGGAGCTCGTAGAGGAGGGCCGCCTGCAAGGGCTGGTCGTCGTCATGGCTTTGGTACTCGGATCCGATCCGCTCGACGACGCCCATCACGATCTCGACCGAGTCGGCATCTGCTCCGCCCACCAACCGATCGAGCATCTCTTGCAGCAGCTCGCAGTCCTCGAGCGAGTCCCGCAGCTCCCGGATCTCGAGCAGCGTCTCAGGACCGAAGGTAGCCTCGGCGCGCCCGACGGGACCAGGCACCAGGTCAGGATCGATCGGTCGTTCGCAGGAGGATTTCGCCCGCCCCTTGCCGAGGACTCGGTCGAGAATCGCGCGATGAACGTCCTTGTCGATCGTGATCCCTCGCCCCGTCCAGATCAGACCCCTCTCCCAGTTGCCTGTGTCCCGCGTCCATTCACCCCACCGCGGCATCTCTTTCAGGAACTCCTGCACGAGCGCCCACCGTTGCTCATGATCGAGTCCAGCGAGGGCGAATTCACCGTTTAGCGGACGCCTGTGCTCGGGATCGTAGTCCTCGCCAATGTTGCCGCAGAGGATCGCGATGACCCGCGCCATGGTCTCCTCGATGTCGGGGCCAACGAGATGAGTGGATTCGATTTCTCTCCGAATCGCGTGCACTGCGCGAGAGCGTTGATTTCCGGGCTGGAGGCTCTCCATCCAGTCTGCCAGCTGGTCGAGGGCCCAGTAGAAGCGGTCCTCGTAGGTCGGATGAGGCGGGGGTGAGAGTCCGGCGTAGGCAGCGACCGGGCCGCCAAGCGTGATCGTGTTCGCGAGCGCCTGGATGTCTGCGGACGCCGCTCTGGAGAGATCGTATGCAGCGTCAGCGACGAGGAACTCCGGGTAGAAGACGCTCAAGCCGAGCTCAAGCGCAACGAGTAGCACGGAGTCGCGCGGCTCAATTTCGCGGGGCCGATACAGAACGGCCGAGGCGAGTAGCATCTGCACGGTGCCGGGGCTGGGTACGTTTGCGCTCTCGCCGGCTACGCTGTCATTCATCTCGATACCTGATCCTGAGGAGCAGTACGAAACGTAGCGATGCCGGTCCCGACGAACAAGGGGCTAATGGGCTCAGCTCTGGGCAGCGGGCACCTCGGGAACCTGGACAACCACCAACTGACACGTGGGCTCGCCGAGGGCACCCACGTCCGCGATGACCTTTCCGTCCTTGTCCACGAGTCGGTTGCAGGCGGGACACCGGTTCACCGCCTGACGCCCGATGAGCACCAGCGGTGCCCCTGTGTACGCCTCTGGCCAGCCGCAGGCCGGACAGTGGACACCGAGTTCGTGCACTACCTGACCTCCGAGTTCGCCTTCGAAGACGGCCGCGGGAAGCCGACGGCGTTCGCGCTCAACGTAGTCCGGTCGAACGCACGGGTTGTCCCAGCTCGGCCGATTCCAGCACTCCAGTTCCGACCCCTCCTGCTTCGCTTCCTCGAACAGGCCCGCGAACCAAGAACCTGTGCCACGAGGGCGAGACACGACGAGTGCCCGAGAGCGCTCGCGCATCAAGAGTCCTCGAACGTGTTCCCAGCACTCTGCTCGGACTTCGACCGCGTCGTCAATGACCACCCAGTTCAGCTCATCCGCCAGAAGGGCCGAGTGGTTCGCGGCCTTGATCTCGATCCGAGAAATGCCTCCAGCGAGGTTCACGAGGTCGAGCCCTCGTTCCCGAGGGTCTACGTGCACGATGCGATGCTCCAGTCCTCCCTCGACGAGACGCAACACTCGGGCGAAGGAGAGGTCCGCGTGTTCCTGCCCCGGAACGACCAACCAACCTAGGGAGCTACTCGCAGGCTGCATCGCACCAGCCACGGCTTCGAGCGCTGACAGGAGAGACTTGCCCCACTTGCGCCCCGCGCTCGCGACGCGGATGCGTGCTGGCGACGAAAAGACCGCGCGCTGGCCTTCGTGCAGATCGATGTCCAGGCGACGAACGAGGCCGAGTCTATTCAGTCGGAGGTGTTTCGTCTTCTTCGCTCCCACCGGCATCGGAGTCATCTGCCCCTTCCTCGGCAAGCAGCATCTCATCGATCTCGCCCCTGGTGAGCGCTGCGATGTCGAGATACACGCGCTCCGTAGCTTCATCCATGAGCAGGCGTTCGAGTCGGATAGTGAGGTCAGCAGCCTTGATTGCCTGCATGCCGTCGGTCAGCGGGAATTCCTTGAGGCCCGCCAGCGCACGCGCGCTCATGGCACGAGCTGTTGCGAGGTGTCGTCGTCGAATCTCTGCCAGCGACTCGATGTGCTCACGTTCGGCCTTCTCCTGTGCCTCACGCTCGATGCGCTCTACACGCTCTGGCCAGTGTTCCTGCGATCCAGCAGTGCAGACAGCGCGTCGCGACATGCTGAACCGCTTCGCAACTTGGGTGTAGGATCGCGCCGGACCGAGCCCCAAGTAATAGGCGAATGCGTCAGCCGGCAGCCTTCTCATCGTGCGCCCTTTCCGCTGCTACTTCATCGAACGAACGATCGCCAAGCATCGCCTTCTCTCCGGTCGCTTCCTGCCAGCGCCGAATGCTTGCGTCGACGTAGCGGCCGTCGATTTCAATTGCGCGTGCGCGGCGTCGTGTGCTTTCTGCGGCGATGATCGCACTGCCTGAGCCCGAGAAGCAATCGCAGACGATGTCGCCAACAGCGCTGCTAGCCTCAATCGCACGAGTGATGAGTGGGATCGGTTTCATGGTGGGATGCAGCAGGTTTGCCCGTGGCTTCGGCGCTTCCCACACCGTACTCAGATCCCGAGTGCGAGGTGGGCGGTGAGCGGCGCCCGGCTTCCACCCGACGAGGATGTTCTCGTACTGGTGATGGTAGTCGGCGTGACCGAGCGCAAAGCTGTCCTTGAGCCAGATACACGTTTGGTGCCAGATTCCCAGTGCAGCTAGGACGACTGCGAAGGGGAGAAACTGTGGACCCGAGGGTGCGCAGGAGAACCAGTTGGCTCCGGGTCGGCAGACACCGAGCATGGCGGTGAAGGCGCGCCGCAAGAATTGTTCGAACTCTTGATCGGTGAGATCATCGTTCTCGATCTGGAGGGCGTCTGCTGTCTTGCCGGTGTAGTTGACGTTGTACGGCGCGTCGTTCCAGGCCACATCGACGATCTCGCCTTGCAGTAGCTTCTCGTAGTCAGTGGGCTCGCACGCATCTCCGCAGAGCAAACGGTGGTCGCCCATCACCCATAGGTCGCCGCGACGAGAGACGGGCCGGTCGGGTAGCTCTGCTATTTCCGGATCGGTGAGCTCCTTCGGCGGCTGTAGCGCCGCGAGGTCGGCGAGGAGCTGATCGATGTCGGTGCTAGAGAATCCCACGCCGTCGAGTGCATCTTCGCGCCGCAATCCTTCCAAGATCGTTGCGAGTGCGCTCTCATCCCACGTCGCGAGCTCGCCGCTTCGATTTAAGGCGATCGCGAGGCTCGCTGCATCGAGGTCGTTGATCGGCAGCTCGACCACATCGCAGCTCTCCCAGCCAAGGCGCCGCATCGCTGCGATTCTTCCATGGCCAGCAACGATGCGGTTCGTGCCGGCCTGCACGAGGACAGGTTCGACCTGCTCGAATCGAGCGAGGCTCGCTGCGATCGCATCGAGGTTCGCCTCGGGATGCGCCCTGGCATTTGCCGGATCGGGGTGCAACGAATCGATCGGCACGCGCCGGATCGTCAAGCTCGGAACGGTGTCGGTCTTCTCTGCCAAGTCGGTCGTCCTCCCGGACGAGGTCCGGATGCCCGACTTGGAATGAGCGTCCGAAAGGACGCGGCTTGGAATGACCGGGCTGGTCTGAGTGTTGTGCACCTGCTTTGTAAGCGCCGCGAGACCGACGCGCAAGAGCGCTACCCGATGGCCGCGCGAAGCCGGTCGTCGTCGCACTGGGCGTACACGGTCGTGGCCGAGACGCTCCTATGGCCCAACGCGCGTTTGAGAAGCAGCAGGTCGCCCGTCTCGCGGTACAGCTTCTGCGCAAAAGAATGACGCAGGGAGTGCGGGCTGAACCTGCCCCGAATGCCGGCACGGTTGAGCCAGAGCTGGAGTCTTCGCTGAATGTGGCGTGGGGAGACCCGACGCTCGCCGCATGCGAGGAACACTGGGCCGTGGGCGCGGTCCGCCACGAACGCACGCAGGTCCTCGACAACGGCTCGACTCAGGAGCACGCTCTCCGCTCCGCCCCGCTTCGAGCGCCGCACCAGGACATGGCCTTGCTCCAGGTCGAGATCGCGGATGTCGAGAGCGACCGCAGCGCCGAGGCGAAGGCCGCCGTGCAACATGAGCCGGAACAGGGTCGCGTCGCGCACCGCCTCCTGCCCGTCCGCTTCGGCAAGAACGTCGAGGAGCCGTCGGGCCTGCTCCGGAGAGAGCGCACGCGGCGGCCGCTTCACATCCCTGGCGCGACGGATCAGCCGGGACGGGTCAGTCGCGATGGTGCCGCTCTTGGCAAGGAACGAGAAGAACGCTCGCACGTTGCTCCGCAACGCGTTCATGCTACCCGGCTGCTTGACCTCCCCATCGCTGCGTAGACGGGCCTGTGACGAGGCCAGGAAGCGCGCCAATACTTCCGAGCTGAACTCAGCCACGTTGCTGCTGAGCCCCTCCTGGAGCGCCCACGTGGAGAGCGCACGGACGTGTCGGTGTAGCTGCAAGCGCGTGTTCAATGCGCGGCCGTCGGCTTGGAGCTGAGCGAGGAACACGTCGAGAGCGGCGATGAGCTGCATCGTGACCATGCACGCTCGCTCTCGGGTAAACCGCAAGGGGCGGGGTGAGGGATCGGTGCAGGTTCGGTGCAAACGCGCCGTCGCATGCAAGTGTTGGTCCAACTAATCCACAATCGGCCTGCACTGAGCCAGAATCCGCTTTGCCCGCGCGCAAGGTGCCGAAATCGGCGAAGGAGCGGTGCAGGTCCGTCCCGGGCGGCTAGACCCTGACGAGCGCGTCACAAGTCCGATGGGCGGTCAAATGCGACGCGCGAATTAGCAGCCATAACTGCCATTAGAGCGGAAATCGGTGCAGGTGCCGCTCCCGACCCTCTCGTGCACGTCGTTGGTCAAATCCTGCCGGTAATCGGACGTTGAGCGAATCGGTGCAAACTGCGCGCAGAAAAGTGGTTAGTTCACTCGTGTTCGAGAACGACTTCGACGTGCTCGCTTGATCCCAACTTCACTTCAACAGGAACCACCTTGGTCCGGTGACCTTCGTAGGACAGATGCACCTCGTATTGGCCAGGCGCGAGATTGGGGAATGTCTCGGTCGGAGACTCAGAGTTCAGTTGCCAATTGCTGTTCCATGTACCCCCTCCGGAACGAGCGACGAAACTGAGATCGAGCTTCGCGCCAGTGGCGTCATGAACCTCAACCTTTGCTGGAAGGATCTTGCCCAGCTCGTCGCTGGCCTGCATTTCGATGCGCCCACCGAGCTCGAAGGCGATAGCTCGGCGTTCGACCTGGCCGGACGCGAGATTCAGGTCGATCACCCGATCCATGCAGTACGTCTGGTAGCCGTGAAACCACTTGTCCGCGCGAATGGTCACACGGTACTTCCCCGGCTGGATCCCGTCGAAGCGCACGACTCCTTCGGCCACCTCTGCGGTTTGAGTGGTCATGGGCCAGTCGCTCTCAGCATCGGGCTCGCGGAGGCCGAGGCACACATCCGTGACGGTCTGTCCCGCGGGTGCTCGAACCTCGAGTTCGAGGGAAGCGGCCGCACCAGCGTCGAGAAGTTGAATCTCGCGTACGAGCTCTTCTCCTGGCCCCGGCAGCAGGATCGTATCGCGCCATCTCTCCTTACCCTCGAAACGGACTTCGATCTCGAGCCTCTCATTGGGTGGTCCGGTCAAGGATGGGATGCCGTGCCGGCCCTCGAAGTCGCAAGTGAAGTTGTCGTAGCCAACGCGAATAATGGTGAGTAGCCCCTTGGCGTCCGCGGATAGCTCCTCGGAGCTCACGACACGCAGTGCGGCCTGCGAGTAGAAAACATCGACTCCGCTTGCCGGAGCCACCACCGTGACCGTTGGTTGAGCGGGGCCGCCCAAGCCGATCCGGTAGCCAGGCACGACACCTGGCGAGACCTGGTACCTCCCCGGCATCAGCCCACGAACGCTAAACCTCCCATCGGCGTCCGTGGACGCTCCCAGAGATGCGTACTCCATCCCGTTGTTGATCCAGCTGAGAGAATAATGGGTGCCTCTGGGCAGCTCCCGGAGCGAGTATCCGCCGTCTCCGTCCTCAAGAGCAATCCGCGCGCTCGCCTCGGGAACCGGCTCGCCGAGCCGCAACACTCTTCCTTCGATCCACATCCCCTCCCCAACCACGAATGGGGAGTCTGCTTCGACTTGGTGGCCGAGCTTGGCCGTTAGGCGCTGGGTTGCGGGACGCTTTCCGGCCTCAATGGCGGAAATGGCGTGGTCACCGGGCGTCGCGACTCGAAGCAGGAAGGAGCCATCCTCCTTGCAAGGTGCTGAGTCTCCCAAGATCGACTCCGGTTTCTCGGTCCCCATGAACCAAGCGCCAACCGTCGCATTGGCCGCTGGTGTTCCGTCTTCGTGGATCACTCGACCGACGATCGTGGCTGCCGGTCGCAAGTTGATTTCAGTCCACCACGCGATCGGTCCGTCGAGTTCCTCGAGCGTCGCCATGGGACGATGCTTCTCCTCGACCGCGAGGCGCACCTCCCGGTGCTGGTACATGGGGTGATCTGCGTTGACGACCAGGAAGTGCAGTGGAGTGCGTACTCCACCTTCATAGAGGACGAGCTTCGTCACATCGACTTCGAAGGAGCCGTCGGGTCGAACTTCCCCCGTTGCCACCAGCTCTTCTGGCCATGCGTAGCCGTTGAGGCCGGATACTGTGACGTGAGTCTCCGGAACCTCCCTTGCGTCGATACCACGAATCCGGCCGAGAACGGCCCAACCCCGCTCGATGCTTGGTTGCGGAAGAGGATCTTCGGGGTTCTCGACCTCGGACACATTCGCAATCTCCACGCGCGACTCCGAGCTCGTCGCATCTTCGACCTTGGTGACTGGATCGAGGACAGGTTGCGAGAGTTCTGCAACGGTGGGCACGGGTCCCATGCTTTCAGGCTCGATCGACGAATTCCCGGGTTTCCACATCCACCAAGCTGTGCATCCGAAGATAACGATGCCCACGAGAATCTTCCCGAGCGTTCCCACAGCCAAACCTCCCCCTAGCAGCGAACTGCTAACTGACGCGGACGACGAGACAAGATCCTTCCCGAGGAACAGGACGAGGCCATGCAGCCATCGATCGCGGTCTCCTTCGTGCCCGCGATCCATTTGCTCCCGCAGTTTCACGAGACCTCGTTGGAGCCTCGATCGTACGGTGGCGATCGAAACTCCCTGATCTCTCGCGATCTGTTCGTGCGAGAGCTCCTTGAAGTAGCGCAGCAGGATCACAGCCCGATACGGCTCGTCGAGGGATTGGACCGCTTGCACGACGCGCTGCTGGAGCGCTAGCTCCTGGCCGGCTGCCGCAACAGAGTTCGACGCCTCTGGCTTCGCCGCGCGAGACTCGTGAAGTCGTCGGGTCGCGTCCTCCCGTCGCGCATTGAAAGCCACGCTGCGGGTGACCCGTGCAAGCCAGCCGCGGAGAGACCGACCATCCGCTGGCGGGCGATTCAAAGTGCTGACCCAGACATCCTGCACCACGTCATCCGCTTGGTGCGGATCCGCGACCAGGACATGAGCAAGCCGACGCACGAATTCCTGGTGCGCGAGAAGCTCCGGGAGCAGCGGAAGGGCGGAATGATCGGTCATCTTGGGGCGCGAATGCCTCGCCTCTGTCAACTCAAGCACGCCCCGAGTGGAAGATGATGCGCGAGACCGCGGAAAATCTGCTCCCTCCCCGCACGCCCCCCCTCAGTCATCGTGGAGGCGGGCGTGGTCAGGCCCTCGCCCGAATACCCAGCGGGAACCGCTCGACGCCGCCCCTCTCTCTGCTGCTCCGCCTGACATCCTCTCGCGCCTCAGCAATGCCACCCTTGTCGCGGTCCGCAGTCTCGGCGAGGGGAACGGGGCCGGGGCGGTTGCTGCCGGCCGCTCCCCCATCTGAGACGGTGCTTGAGTCTCGCTCCCGAGTCGAGTCTAGGGGTTGTGATGCAGGTTGCCCGACGCCGTCCGTAACGCGACCTCAGCAGTGCGCTAGATTATCGGCTCCGGCCCCCAGGCCGGAACGGGAGTCAGGCATGTCGAGGTCACGAACGTCGCTCGCGGTACTCGTCGCTGCACTCGTCGCGGGTTTCGTGTGGCTTGCGTGGAGACCAGCCCAGCCGGCCAGCAGCGTTCCGAGCCCGGATGTGGCCGGCGCGGTCGCTTCCCCGAGCGACAGCGTTGCCAGCCCAGTGCTCGTCGAGTTTGCTGCTCCCAGGGAGGCCGCCGAGCGCATCGTCGCAGACGCGGTGGTCAACGCGGACGCAGCTACTGCGAGTCCCGACCCAGCCGTACCTTCGACCACTATCCACCTGCGCGTGTTGCACAAGGGGACCGATCAGCCCATCGCCGGCGCGCGTGTGACGACATTCGAGGACTCAGCCGTTGGCGTGCGGGAAACGGATGCGAGCGGCGCGTGCGAGTTCCGCGTCCCAAGATCCAGTGAGCCGATGCTGCTGCGGGTCGACCGAGAAGGGTTCTTCCACGTCAAGGCGAACTGCGAGCGGCGGGAAGAGCTCGAGGTTCGGCTCCACCGCACGACCGTCCTCTCGGGTCGCGTTCTGGCCGCCGACACCGGGACCACGATTCCAAGAGCGCGGGTCTCACTTGTTCACAACTACTGCAAGCGCTGCGAGCCGGACGTCGTGGTCGCCTCCAGCGAAGGAGCGTTCGAGATCGGCGGCGTTCCTCTGCGCGACGAGGGTTTGTGCCTACTGTTCCAGGCGGCCGGGTTTCCTGACCAGTCTCGCCGGTTCGAGATCCGCTCTGACGATCCGCGCGTCGAGCAGGACTTCCGATTGGAACGTGGGTTCGAGATCGCAGGACGGGTGACCGACTTTCAAAGCGGAATTGGGATCTCCAGCGCCCACATCGGAGAGATTCTCACCGACGCGTCGGGAGAATTCCACGGACGGGTGCTGCCCGAACTCGACAGATCCGAGATCGAGCTCAGAGTCGAAGCACAAGGGTACTCCCAGCTCGTCGCTCGTGTCACAGTGGAGAACCTCTCCGCGCGTCTCGAGTTCCGCTTGCCTCGTGGATGTGTGGTCGATGGTACGGTGAGAAACATCGAAGGGGCTCCCGTGTTCGGCGCTGTCGTCTCGGTCAGTGAAGATCCCCTTGGACGAATTCGCGCAAAGCGCAACGGCATCGAGCTTCCCCCAACACCGCTGGGCGAGCTCCCCGATGATTGGCGCATTGAGCCGGAGGGCTACCACTGCGTTGGTAAAAGCGATGAGAACGGACAGTTCCGCCTCGAGACAGTCGTTCCTTGGAACCACTTTCTGGTGCTCAGTTGCAGCGCCGAGGGCTACTTTCCCGATCGCCGGGCAATCGAGCAACTCCGGGGACCAGGCGAAACTACCTGGGCTGAACTCGTGCTGGAGCGAAGCCTCCCGGAGGGCCACGTTCAGGGTGTTGTGTACCTGAATGGTGCAAAGCTGTGGACGGCTACCGGTCGGCTGCATTGGAAGTCCCAGAACCACGCTGGCGAGACAAGCATTGAGCGCGGGGAGTTCGGGCTCGCGATGGAACCTTGCGAGGTCGCTTGTCAGGTCGAGATCGACGGCCTACCGCCCGGAATTGAAGGGAGTGAATTCGTAACGCGAATCGAGGCTGGTACGACACTCGAGTCGAAGGTCGAGCTTCAGATGGCCGAGGCTCAGATATGCGGTCGAGTCACCTTCCGCGATGGATCTCCAGCCGTTGGCAGCGAGGTTCGAGGGACCTGCCGTCTGCGTGACGATGGGGACAACTGGTGGGAATGTTTGCATGTCTCGACGCAAGTGGATGCCAGCGGTGGTTATTGTCTGAAGGTCCCAGATTGGACCCGCGTTTACCGTGTAACGGCGGTCATCTACCACGATGAGAGTTCCGTGGATGGCATTCCAGCCGGAGCGCAGAACATCGATCTAGCCCTAACCCTTCCGGGCCGCATACTCTTTCGTGTATTCGACGCGGCGACCGAAAAGCCGATCGACCACAACTTACTAGAGTTCCAATGGAGACGATCTGGAGAGAAGGGTTTTCGTGACTTCGAGTTTCGGCCTTCTCCACCGGACGCGGATGGGTGGTACGAGAGCTGGCTGCCAAGCGGCCAGCTCGATCTTCAAGCACGCGACTTGCTCTCCGACCGCCGACCCTGCCTCATTCATGGCATCTGGGTTCCGGCCACTGGGGATGTACCGAAAGTAGAGTTCCCAATGGAGAATGGCCTCGAGCTACTTCTGCGGCTGGCAGGGGACGAGGAGCGGCTGCCCGAGAAGAACCGAGTCTTCCTCGTCGAGGAGGCGGATTGGGATGGGGTGCAATACGACGAGGAACTGAACTCCTGGCTTGGCGGTAACCTCGGGAGCGGCATCAGCCGCCGGACCGTGAGGTTCGAGGAAGGCGGCACCGCGAAGATAAGCGGGCTCGCGCCGGGTCGGTTCCGCTTCAAAGTCTTTCCACCCGAGTTTGCGGTCGAGCCTGAATACGTCGAGATCGAGGACGACCAACCAGCGCCGGTCGAGATCCGCTGGCGGCGTGTTGAGTGAGCCCGCTCCCCGGCCAAGGGCGCGGCGGGGAGGAGCGGCTGGGACTTCGTGGGTCCGTACCAGGTCGAGTTGTTCCACCGCTCAGTCGCGGGCGTCAGCTAGGAAGTCGTCTCGCAACAGCATCGACACGCCGAGGTTGAGCTCACCGCCCGGGCCGCCACGGCTCCAACATTCGTCGTACTCCAGAAGCTCACCGCTCGGTGCGGACCACCTTGTGATGACACGGTCGCCAACACTCGTTGACTGGCGGGCAAGAAACGCGGTTCCTTTCAGGACGGATGCTGGCTTCAGTTGCCAACGTCCGCGCCCATCCTTGTCCTCAGACCACAAGTCCACGCCGATAATCCGGGCATCGCCGAGGAGGCTTGGAGCCAAGGTCTCGGGACCCGCCTCATCGAGCGTCATCTTGATGCCTTCCACGCTCTCGATCTTCTTCTTGGCAAGCCATCCGCGCAGCGCTGCCAACTCCGCCCCGTATCGTGCCTCAAGAGTTCCATGCACTTCGTCGGCAAGGCGCGCTCTTGCGGTCAACAGCACGAAAAGAAACGCGATGGCACTGCATGCACTGGCTACGGTGAAGCCAAGTACCCACTTCATGGGACGGGACATCCGAGACCTCGCGGGTAGTCTACTGCGCAGCATGCATGGCCGTCCGCACGGCGGCAGATTGCCCGTACCCACCCCGCCGGCAGCGCCTCGGCCTCGGGAAGCATCTCCCGACGCGATCAGCGCGACGCAAATGCGACCGGCCGAGGGCGCGGCGGGGAGGGGCTGCTGTGGGATCGAACTCGCCCGCGGAACCAGACGCCGGTTGGCGGGTTCGAACGTCTAGTGGTCCCGAGCATGCTGGCGTTCCCCTGCCTACTGACACTCTTTACCCTCGCCGGGCTCGCAGCCGCACAGGAGCAGCCTCGAAGTACTCCTCGCAACCCACGCGAGCAGCCACTCACCGCTGAGGACGCCCTTTGGACACTGCGTGGCGTCGTGGGGAAGGTGGTGGTCGTGCCCGATCTCGATGGCGATGGACTGGAGGATCTCGTGGTGCATCGCGGTGCCGATCATGAAGAGATCGGCTGGCGGGCCGGTCAGGAAGGCTGGCTCGAGAGCGTCTCGACTCTTGACGGACAAACGATCTGCGGTCTGGCAGACATCGACAGATCATTCGCCGGCGATACATCCTGGGACGCCGGCGGAGACGCGGATGGGGATGGTTCGCCCGACCTCCTCGTTGGCAACCCACGAATGGAGATCGACCGATCTAGAGTCGGGGAAATCGAGATCATCTCGGGCCGGACCGGTGAGGTGCTTCTCTTCATTCGCGGCGAGATCGCTGGCGACGGGTTCGGTTCAGCCGTCGCGTTCGCAGGCGATCTTGATGGCGACGGGCGGGACGACTTCGTGACAGGAGCGCCAGGAGGCAATCCCAGCGTGCCCAAGCTGTTGACCGGCACCGGAGCGGTCGCCGCCCGATCCGGAGCGGATGGGCACAAGCTGTGGTCTGTGCACGGTACATCGGAGCGTAAGGGCTTCGGCTCGTTCGTTTCCGCGATCGGTGACTTGAATAGTGACTCGGTCAGCGACGTGCTCATTCAGTCCGCTCTCTGGTCAGACGAGGCCCTCCTCTTGATCTCAGGTCGTGATGGCAGAGTGCTAGATCGCCTGAGCATGCGCGGCGGTCGTGCTGGCGCGTCTGGTGACCTCAACGGGGACGGAGTGACGGACCTCTTGTTCGATGAAGAGGAACATTTCGGCTCCGTCCGTTTTCTCTCCGGTTCTGATCGAAGCCCGCTGTTCGAGGTTCCCTACTTCGATTCATTTGGGTCGAAGGGCGGTGTCACGGTTGGCCTCGGCGATATGGACGGCGATGGGCTCGGCGACTTCGCATTCGGTGAGCCGAACTATCACCTGCGTGGACCAGGTGATCCAGGCTACGCGGACGGAGAGGAAGCCAACCTTCGCGAAATGAACTTGCGGGACGCCTTGGATCTCAAATCTCAGCCATGGTGCGCCTTCACATGGGAGTCAGGGTACTCCCTCGTCTACTCGGGCAAGGTGCGCGACTCCAAGTTCAAGACACGCTGCGAGGTCCTGATGGGCTTCTGGGGGCAACCCGGTAGTCGCGATGGCATCGCTCGCCAAGTCGAGCGGCTTCCCGACATCAGCGGTGATGGCTGGCCGGATCTGCTGGTCGTCGGCGGCACCCGCGCGTACGCAGTACCCGGACCGGGGGCCGCCAAGAGCCACTGACCGCGTGAGCTCGCGCGATTGAGCACTGTGGGCCGTCCCCGCACGCTCATCGAACACGAATGCTCAGGTAGTTCAGAACCATTCGGCCCAGATCGTGCTGAGGGGAGTACCCTCGAAGAGGATGAAGCTCTCCGCCAGCACTGCCTCGCTCGCGCTCACTGCGCTGGTCGCGGCGGGGATGCTGGTGCGGATGAAGTAGCTCTACGCACGCTGCATCCCCCCTCGCCCCCGAGCCGGACGGCGGCCGGGCAGGAGAGCAGGCGCTGTCAATGAGGGCGTCCCATTCGCGATGCGCTCCACTCACGCGGTCCGTACAATCGCTGTTCCTCGTGACGATTGCACGCAACCACCGGGCATGTGTGGCGTTCAAGGAACCGTGGCGACACTCCAGATCGTGCTCGCGGCTACGTGCGCCGGAGTCGGATTCGCATCCCGAGTGCCTCGCGGCCTTCCCACTCAGAATCCATCGCCCGAGATGGAAGTGGGTCATTACAATTACGGCCATGCAGCTGACTTCGGCGGGGACTTCGACGGCGATCGGTCGGCGGACATCGTCGTCTCCTCGCCTCGCTGCGGGGATGAGGCCGGCGTCGTGTACGTCTACTCCGGTCGCACCGGCGAACGGATCCTCGCGATCGACGAGCCCACGCCGGAAGGCTGGTTCGGCTGCTCCGTCTCTGTGCTCGACGACGTAAACGGCGACGAACGGAGCGATCTCGCCGTCGGCAGCACCAATTGGCCACCCGGGCCGGGCAAGGTGTACATCCATTCCGGCGCGGACGGCTCGATCCTGCACGTCCTCGAATCGCGGGCCGAGCAGGGAATGTTCGGCGAACTGTGTTTGGTCTCGAAGGGCGGGAAGCAGGAGAAGGAGCGTTTGCTGGTGTTCTGCTACCTGCCCGGCGAGCGGGAGGGCGAGCGGACACCGGCCTTCGAGTGCTTCGAGATCGCCTCGTGGAAGTCGTCCTGGATCGCCAAACTGCCTTCGCTAGAGAGCGCAAATGGCGGTGGCGACCACTGTGCTGCGATCCGCGCTGGGGATCTTTCGGGAACGGGTTCGTGCGACTATCTCGTGGGATACAACGACGACGCGAGGCGACGGCGCGCTCGTGCTCTCTCTGCCAAGGACGGCTCGACGCTTTGGGATATTGGCGATGTCCAGTGGGGCTTGGCGAGCTGCGAGTCTTCGGCTTTCCAGGATCGCAACGAGGACGGTCGGGCGGATGTTCTCATCGCGCTCCGTCGCACCGGGGCGAACGAAGACCAGCCCGGGGAGCTCGCGATTCTTTCGGGCCGTGACGGTTCTGTCCTGGAGCAACGCGCGCAAGGGGTCCTCCAGAACGCGGACAGCATGCTGCACTTCGCATCTGCCGTATTCGCCCTCGGGCACATCGATGCGGACGCTGTACTCGACTACGCGGTATTCTCCTCGGGGCTCGATCGGGCCTGGCTCGACGTGCACTCCGGTGCGACGGGTGAACGGCTGTACGCGATCGAGGTTCGCGAGCATCTCGATTGGGCACTGTACTTCCGCCCTCAGCTCCTCGGCGGCCACGATGCAAACGGCGACTCGGTGCCGGACCTTCTTCTCCGATGCATGAATGAGGAGTCCCCAGGTTGGCCCTCGCAGGGTGTGCATCTCTACTCTGGGCGGGACGGTTCGGAGCTCCACCACTGGACGCGGGAGTCGGAATTCGGGGCCGCCGAGGGCCGCTGAACTCGGTTGCCTCGGACAGCTCGGAGTTGCCCGCCGAGATCGAGAAGGATGCAGTGACGGACGCCAACGGCGACGGTGGACCTGACGACTCGCTGGTCGTCAGGAGCTCCGTGTGGCTCTTTCGCGAGCGGTATGTTCGCGTCCGGCTCGCTACCGATCCCGACGGTGTTGCAAACAGAGAGCAGTTCGAAACTCCGTAGGGATCGGGGAGCCAACTCGCCGCGCAGGCGGTAACTGGGCTCCAGAAGGGGTTGACTGGGGGGCGCGGAGTGGACGGCGAGAGCGATCGCTGCAAGTCCGCCACCGTGCGTAACTTGCGCTCGCGCAACGACTTGCTCTCGCGTTCTCTGTTCGCAGCCGTGAGAGCGGGTAGCCCAGGCTGAAACGGGGCCGTTTCGATCGGGTCCGAGCCGGACGTGCTCTCGAACTCTCTGTTGGTCCCGAGAGAGCACAGAAATGGTTAACGCATTGCGGATTCCTAGAAACGACCGATCCGGACGGTGATGCGAACTCGGGGCTCTCGGTTGACAGCTCGGCGATCACACAGGCTCCGACCTGCTCGATGCCGCCCCCGACGATCAGTGCAATCGTTCGGGGAGCCGAAGGACCACATCTTCGACTACGAGGCCGGCCGAAAGTTCGGTACGCGTGACGGCGCGTTCCTCGTAGCCATCCTTCGCGGCGGGGATGGACGTTAGGAGTGGGCTCACGCCTTCAAAACGGAAGCGACCATCCACACCCGTCAGCCTGAACCCGCCAGAATTCCGCCTTCCCCAAGTCAAACATACAAGGGCACCCTCAATTGGACGGTCTTGCAGGTCGAGGATTTGCCCTCCCATGACCAAGCCATCCTCCAAGGGAAGTTCAATCACTCGCACTTCACCCGCCCGCGCTCGCAATTCTCCGTCGTAGTAGATAGAAGCGAACGGGGAGATGCGTCCTATGACATCGCTGTCAAGCCGATAAGCACGATCCGGCAAGAGGCCGAGAAAGCCGACTGAGAGATCCGGTCCGATGCCGGCTGTACGTATAAAGGGGGGTCCGGTGCGTTGCCTTTCAGGAGCGAAGTACAATTGAAGCGTGCGACCAATGAGCTGGTGGGGATCGGCGGCCAGTTCAGGACGTGAAACGAAGACAAACCGCAGCCCGCCCCCCAGCACGGGCTTGATCTCAAGCGCGGATGGACGCTCTAGATCCGTGAGAATGAAGGGCTCGTCCAATGCAAGGTAGCGCGCTTCGATTTCAATCCAAGCTTGCCCTAGCCCGTATGGCATGGACAGGGAGAATGAGCCATCGGAGCGAACACATTCACGCGCAATCTCGAACTTGGGCTCGCCCTCGCGACAAACCTTCCAGGCATCGATCGCTTCACCGGGTCGTGCACCGTTCAGAACTGCTACGAGTTGCTCGTCTGCGGGTACGCCCGCGGGGAACACCACTCGACCCGTCAGCGGAATCGTCTGTTCCTGGGCAATCTCACGTTCTTCGCTTCCGTCGAGTTCCCCAATAGCTTGCTTGGCCGGTACCCCGCGAGGAATCAGTTGGCCACCTTGCCGAGCCATCACCATCAGGACCCCTACGAGAACGGAAGCAGCAAAGGCGATGGCTAGCTTTCTCCGAGACCGCAGTTTCATCCGCTGCGAGTGTAACCCTTGCATTCCCTGACGGACGCGAGCGAGCAGCCTCCTGGCAACGACTCCTCCCAGCCCGCGTGGAGTGGGGACACCCGGGCGGCGGGGGGAATGCTAGCTGGGATCGCGGCGGCGGACGAGCGGGAGCGTTCGGATCAGGAAAGCGATCGCTTTGGCGGCGCGAACCAGGGCAGGCTCGTGAGCGCCACTGATCCTGGCTCCGCGCGACCAGCCGAGGTAGGCTCGAATGCCCACCCGGTGCGGTAGCATGGACCCGACGTCATCCGCTTGGATGTCTTATGCCCCCTGCACGTCGAGGCGCACGACGCTGCCGATCAGCGCGCCGAGGCTCGCATCGGGCACCGCGAGATCGGCGGCGGCGGTGAGCAGCGCGGTGAGCACGACCTTCGACATGGGCGCGGTCGAGACGTTAGCGTGAGCCTCGGGAGGACCGAATGAGTGGTCTCGAAAAGATGCGCAAGCTGTGCGCGAAGCTCGACGACACCAGCGAGCGGCCGCACTTCGACGACGTCATGTTCTACGTGGGCAAGAAGCCGTTCGCGAGCTGCGGTGACGAGAGCGGGGTCGTCGTGCAACTCGAGCCCGATCACGCCGCGACGCTGATCGCGCACGACTCGCGGTTCACCCCGTACGCGCGCGCGAAACACACGGTGCAGTTCGACCCCGGCGCGGTGCCGCAGAAAGCGTGGGAGCCCCTCGTGCGCGAGAGCTACGCGCTCGTGGTCGCGGCCGCGAAGAAGCCGGCGAAGAAGCGAGCGAAGTGACGACATTAGTACTGAACCGCGCGAGCCAGCCCTACGCGCGGGCGTGATCCTTCGCGGCTCCTGACGGGCGAGGTGCACCACAGCGCCGTCCATGCGCGCTCAGCCAGCGTCGTGCCGGCTCTCCCCGCCGAGGTGCTTCGCGATGCGCTTCTGGTCGTAGGCGTGCATGTTCGCGAGATCCTGGACGGGAACGTGGATGGCGTGATTGATCCACTCCTGACAAGAGACGACCAGTACGAGACCGTCCGATCCTCCTTGTGCAGGACCGGGTAGCGGCGATGGAGCTTGTCTTCGCTGATTCCCCTCATCTTGCTTCATCTCAGTTCACGAGGGGGTCCACGCTTTGCTGGTCCACGTTTGCCCGATGACAGTAAATGGCCACCTCGCGAGCGACTCGAAGGATCCTCGCGGTCACTAGAAGTCCGAATCCGGCCATCGCTGGACTCAGCGCGATCACAAGACCAGCCACATTGGTGCCCTCCAGGACGGAGTACAATGTAATCAAGGCTCCGAAGCCGATAGACAGAGCGCCGAACAGGCTGCACAGTAGGGCGAAGAGTTCGAGTGACTCGAATGTCTGAGGTTGGCGATTGGCCACTGATCTTCCCCCGAGAAAGTGGACACCCAGAGAGGGAGCTGTGATGCTCCTCGAAGGACCAGTCCATGGGAAGATCACGAAGGAAGCACAGCGCTGAGTTCAAGCGCGAGGCGGTGAAGATGACTCTCGAGCCGGGCCGGACGGTGTCCGAGGTGGCCGCCAACCTGGGCATTGCGGCCGGTCTGCTTCAGCGGTGGAGATCGAAGCTGAAGACCGACGGTGCGGACGCGTTCCCCGGGAACGGCCGACCGAAAGCGTCCGATGAAGAACTGCAGCGGCTGCGCAAGGAGCTCGCGCGGACTCAGCAGGAGCGCGATATTTTAAAAAAAAGCGCTGGGCTACTTCGCGAAGGAACGGAACTGAGGTTTCGATTCATCCGCGACCATCGGGAGATCTTCGAGGTGGGCCTGATGTGTTCGACCTTGAAGGTCTCCCGTGGTGGTTTCTATGTCTGGCTCGGCCGTGGCGAGTCCAGACGCAGCAAGGAGAATCGCCGGCTCGTCGTCCTGATCCGCGAGGAGTACGAGCGCAGTCGTGGCACCTACGGATCACCTCGGATGCATGCTGCGCTGAAGAAGCGAGGAGAAACCTGCAGCCTGAACCGGGTCGATCGTCTGATGCGGGAAGCGGGAATTCGCTCGAAGGTGAAGCGCAAATTCAAGAAGACGACGGACTCCAAGCACGCTCACCCCGTCGCGCCCAACCTCCTCGGTCAGGACTTTTGGGTCAGCGCTCCGAACGAGGTCTGGGTCTCGGACATCACCTACATCTGGACCGACGAGGGATGGCTCTACCTCGCTTCGACGCTGGATCTGTACTCGCGCATGGTCGTCGGCTGGTCGATGAGTGCCTGCATGTCGGCGTTGCTCGTGGAGGATGCGCTGAAGATGGCCATCGACCGTCGCTCGCCGCCCGCGGGCGTGATCCATCACTCCGACCGCGGCGTGCAGTACGCAGCAGGGGCCTTCCAGGAACTGCTCGAGCAGCACGGTGTCGTGTGCAGCATGAGTCGCAAGGGCAACTGCTACGACAACGCCGTCAAAGAGAGCTTCTTCCACACGCTCAAGACGGAGCTCTGCGATCACGAGCGGTACCGAACGCGCGAGGAGGCTCGCGCGAGCGTCTTCGAGTACATCGAGGTCTTCTACAACAGGGAGCGGTTGCACTCGACGAACGGCTACCTGTCGCCGCTTCAGTTCGAAACGCAGCGGATAGCCGTCTGAGCTCTTCGATTCTTTCCAAGACCCCGGCCTCGCGAGCACGAACGTGGGCTCGCGAGGGATCAGCAGATCCGCCCAGAGGCCAGCGAACGAGGGTCGATCGCGACGACGAAGGGCCCGAAGCGATTCTCCACAAGTTATGAGTCTCCTCCCCCGGACCCCCACCTCCGGGGGCTCTGCCCCCGAAACGCCGCGCTGCGCCTCAGCCAGCTCGAGGGCTGGCTTCGCGCGGCTCCCCTGCTGGGGAAGGGTGATCCCTTCCCCAGACCCCATCCCCTTGACGCCCTCTGATCTCTCTCCGTCTACTTCGCTCTGTTACCTAACCCCGTGTCCACCGAATCGGGGGAAGGTCACACAGTGCGTTGTCCTCGAGGGGGGCTGGTCATCGTCGTTTACCGTAGATGGGGGGTCGTGCTTGAACGGAGCGAACTGCTCACCACGAAGGGGCTGGGTCCTGCAACGGCGCGCTCAGTCTAGTCTCCCTCGACCTTCGGGCAGGCGCGTAGGAACTCCAGCAATCCAACGAGAAGAAGCCGCGCCGCCGCGACTTCTGTGCGCTGCCCAGGCTCAGGGGAAGTCATCCGGCGAGAACTCGTACGACACCAGGCGGCCATCCGCGAACTTCACACCCACGGCGCCTGCATCGTTCTTCCTAGCAATCCGGAAGCTCAGTCCGTCGTACTGCATCCACGTAGAGGGGTCTTGATCGTGCACGACCTCTCTTTGCCCGTCCTCAGAGACAATGAGGTACTGGCTCTCCATGACCTCGAAGACCGCACGCACATCAGATCCGATTCTCAGACTCCATCCGTCGATGCACAGGCTCTGGTCCGCCGAGAGTGGCAGGAGCGGGAACACAAACGCTCCCGTCACGAGGATCTGCATGAGTCGCCCCTGATCGGGGTGGCGTGTGCGCGTCCCGAGCAGGGTGACAAGCGCGAACAGCACGCCGGCAAGCAACAAGTGAGTTAACCACCACGGAGAGTGAACGGTTCTGCCGACAGATTGTTCGAGGAGGAACGCGCCAGCGTAGGCGACGGCAGGAATGAGCGCAGCGATTCCCCTGACCTTGGCATCGCGAGTCACCGTCAGCGCCCAGATTGTCGCCGATGCGGCGGGACCAACCCACACAACGGCCCACCAAACATGCCACAAGGGGACCGTAAGTACGCCTGCCTCTAACTTGGCGCAGAAGACTGCAAGCACTGCGAGGATCAAGTGCACCGCGAACAGGATCGCTGTGCCATCGGTGATGGCAAGTGCGCCGGAAAGCTCCGAGGGCGCTGCGCTTGCCTCACTCAAATCGCTTCTGGCTTCGGCCATGCGTCATCGAGGCTACCACGGCGCGGGCCGCCTCTCATCCGAGTCTCAGGGCGGTCTTCCCCACGTGCCCTGCTGCTGCCTTCCGCCGTGCCCCCCCCAACGAGAAGAAGCCGCGCCGTCGCGACTTCTGTGCGCTGTCCGATGCGAGCGACCCTAAAGGGGGCGCTCGAAGACGGCTGCTCGTCCACTCGCTGGACTACGTCAAATCGGAAGAGGTTTCGTTATTACCGCACACCGCCCTATTTCTTCTTCGAGACCGGGTGCGTCTTCGGCAGGTCGTTCACGATGCGGGTCGCCTCGGGGATCGTCTCAGGATGGCCCCATCCTCCGGCGCTCTTCCCGTTCGCGATGTCGAGCACCATGTTGTCGTCCTTCGTCGGGCTGACGCCGCCCGGCACGAAGTCTAGCCCGAGCTTCTTGCGCAACTTCCAGGCGATCACATGGTCGGCGACCGAACTGTCACCGGAGAGGCCCAGGCCGCCGAGCAAGGTCCCGTCCGGCGCGTATAGCGCCAACCCGCCGCCGAACACGTTGACCCCACCGATGCGCTTGCCCGTCATGGGGTCCCTTGCCGTGCCGAAGTCCGCTGCGTTGCCGCCGTAGGCGACGGAGACGTCGATGGGGTTGCTCGCCTGCAGACCGAACAGGCTCCCCCCCGGCTGCACGGCGGAGTACAGGTTCGCGGTCGAGAGCGCTAGCCCGGCCAAGCTGAACGCGTTCGCGGTGTTCGCCTTCTGCGCCGAGATCACGCGGCTACCCGGCCACTGATCGCCGCGCTTCTCGCCCGACATCGCCACGACTTGGACGGTGCCGTCGCGGTCGACCAGCGTGGCCCACATCTGCAGGCCGAAGCCGCCGTTCGATTCGGCGACCACCTCGCGCAGCGCCGCGGTCACACGCGAGTGATCGGGAAGCGCCTGCTGCAGCGCCGGGGGAGAGAGATGTGCCGGCGGGGCGACCGAGATGGCGGTGACCAGGCTTCCAGCGAGCGCAAGGGAGAACAGGACGTGCTTCATGGGGCGGCCTCCAATCGGGGTTCTGGTGTGCGAATCGACGACGAAGCGGGATGCTACCAGGACGCGTCGAGCGGCCGGCCAACGCGTCGAGTCGTGGCGCGGAGGGACGCGAGGACCTTGCACCGCCGACAGCCCGCCTACACCTCGCCCCGCCCGCGCTCCTCGCCCCGGCAGCGGACGACGGCGTGCTGGGCGAGCACTCCACGGACGTTGGCGATCGTGATCACGTCGTGGTACGAGACACCTCGTACGTCGATCCAGTCCACCCGTAAACAACGAGAGCGTCCACCGCATTCTCCACCTCGATTGCATGACCGGGTGGCCCGCTAAGGCACAGGTGCAAGTCTGCGCCCGGCTGAATCACGGCCTCGTCCGCCCACGGTTCGATCCTGACGACCATAGGTGCACGCCCGCTGTTCCTCACGATGCGCTGCTGCCCCACCTGTGGCTCTTGTCGGCGTCTCCAGACCCAGGGCAGTGACACGCGGTAGGCATCGTACGGGTCGGCGATGACGGTGAACAGCATGACGACTGCCGACGTTGTCCGGGGCGGGGAGGCGCGCGTATCACAACCTTTGTCATCTGCCCGGTGTGATCGCGCTGCTGCTTCTCCCATCACCGTGAGCCCGCCCGCGCCGACACCACGCCGACACGGGCGAGAATGGCCTCGTGACGCGCTACGCCGCTTCCGGCCGCTTCCGTCTTGCCTGCGGGAGCGCGAAGCCCCATCGCGACGAGCTGCTCGCCCAGAAGCGCGCGAGCGGCTTCGAGCGCGCGCTTCACCTCGCCGGTGCAGCCAACCCCCGCCTTCTCCAGCGCCTTCGCAGCGACCAGTAGCGCCCTCGCTTGCGGATCGGCCTTGGCCTGCTGCGCTGCCGCTCGTGCCTTTACGGCTTCGATCTCCGCTTGACGATCTCCTCCGGCGTGCGGCGGTTGCGCTTGGTCTCGGTCGGTTCGGGCGTGACGGTTCGTACTCGGCGTGCCATGTCTGTTCTCCTTGGGTTCGGGCGACTCCGCGTCGCCAGTGGTGCCAAGGACGTTCGCTCTGCTCGCGCGGGACAGCGAGGCGATTCTGCGAGTTCAGCGCGCCCGGCGGACGGGTTCAGGTCGCATTACCGAGCGACACCGGCGCGGCCCGAAGTGCCAACTTGCTGCCAAAGTCTCGGCCCGCTCCAGGCCCCTATCGCAGCCGAACGCGCAACTCGGTCGGCGGTAACCGGACATCTCTCATCGTGACGTTACGGTTGTTGCGTCCGGTGAGAACGGCCGCGAACCTTCGGGGCTCACTCGACCTCCACCGTTACCCTCTTCAGCGTGCCGGTGAACTTGAACGGCAGCTCGTAGGTCGGCGACACAGGCGTGCCCCAGTCCTCGCCCACATCGAACGTGTCGTCCGTCGAGAACTGGACCGGCACCGTTTTCTCGATCCGGCCTTCGCCCACCTTCTTGCCGTTGACCGACAGCGTGCCCGTGCCGCCCTTGCCCTTGCCGCCGCCGTCGTAGGCGAAGTCGAAGCGGACCGCGCACTTGCCCTTGGGCAGCGGCTCGGAGGAGGTGATCGTGTAGCGCTCCAGGCCGAGCCAGCTGTAGTGGAAGGTCGGCTTGCCGTTCTGCACCAGGAGCGCGAAGCCGCCAGTCTCGCCGCCGATGGTGACGAGCATGCCTTCGGCCTTGCCGTCCGGGTTTTCGACGTCGGCGGTGATGGAGAACGACCGGTTCTTGATGTCGATGACCGCGTCCTCCACGAGCCGAACGGTGCCCGGGCCGTAGACGGCCTTGTTGCCGGAGACGAGCGTGGGCTGCTCGGCGCCCAGCAGGTCGAACGCGTTGTTGGCCATCGGGTAGACGTTGTACTTGCGGGCCTCCTTGTCGAAGAGCGCTTGCAGTTCCTTGAGCTTCTCCGGGTTCTTGGCCGCCAGGTCGGTGGCGTGGCCGAAGTCGTTCCGCATGTCGTAGAGCTCCCAGACGTCCTTGTCGAAGGGCACGGATCTCCTTGGCCGCGGCGGTTACGCCGTCCAGGCCGTGGCGCGTGCCGGCCCACCAGCCGTCGTGATAGATGGCGCGGCTGCCGGTCAGCTCGAAGTACTGCGTGGTGTGCCGGTCCTTCGCCTTGCGCATCGTCGAAGGTGTAGACCATGCTCACGCCTTCCATCGGCATTCTGGTCGACGCCGTTGACGCGCTTGGGCTCGGGCAGTCCGGCGCATTCCAGAATGGTCGGGACCACGTCGATGAGATGATGGAACTGCGGGCGGATGCCGCCGCTGGTCTTGATGCGCGCGGGCCAGGAGATCACGCACGGCCGTGCTGCAGCCTCCGCCCGAGGCCACCATCTTGCCGTAGGTGAACGGCGTGGAGGTGGCGTAGCCCCACGCGGCGGGATTGCAGCCGTGGGACTTGCGGGCCGCCGAATTCGTCGATGTGCTTCGCCACATCTTCGAGCGACTCCGTGACGCCGTTGAAGTAGGTCAGCTTGTTCATGATGCCGTGCAGGCCGCCCTCGGGCGTCGGGCCGTTGTCGCCGGCGATGTAGATGATGAGCGTGTTGTCGAGCTCGCCGGTCTGCTCGATGGCGTCGACGATGCGGCCGACCTGGTAGTCGGTGTGCTCGACCGCGCCGGTGAAGACTTCCATCCAGCGCGCACCGACCTTCTTGTCCGTGTCGCTGAGCGTGTCCCACGCCGGGATGACCGCAGGCCGCGGCGCGAGCTTGGTGTCGGCCGGGACGATCCCCAGCTCCTTCTGCCGCGCCAGGATGCGCTCGCTGAGCTTGTCGTAGCCGTCGTCGAACTTGCCCTGGTACTTCTCGATGAACTCGGCCGGCACGCCGACCGGCGGCTTGTGGCCGTTCGGGGCGTAGTAGGCGATCCACGGCTTCTCGGGATGGATCGACTTCTGCCGCTCGAATCCAGGCGATGGTCTGGTCGGCCATGTCGGCTTCGAGGTGGTAGCCCTCCTCCGGCGTCTTCGGCGGGTGGATCGGCGTGGTGTTCTCCCACAGCGGCGGATGCCACTGGCTCACGCCGGGGCCGAAGAAGCCGTAGAGATACTCGGCGCCCATGCCGGTCGGCCAGCGGTCGAACGGTCCCGCGGGCGTGATCTCGTGCATGGGCGTGAGGTGGGTCTTGCCGATCCAGGCGGTGCCGTAGCCGTTCTGCTCGCAGGATCTCGAACACGGTCGCGGCGCTGCGCGGGATGATGCGCGTTGTATCCGGGGAACCCGATGGAGCCCTCCGGCGGGATGCCCATGCCGACCGAGTGCGCGTTGCGTCCGGTGATCAGAGCAGGCGCGCGACGCCGAGCAGACCGGCGTGGTGTGGAAGTTGGTGAAGATGCAGCCCTTGCTTCGCCAGCCGGTCGAACGTCGGCGTATTCGCCGGCCCGCCGAACGCGCTCATGTGGGCGTAGCCGATGTCGTCGCCCATGATGAGCAGCACGTTGGGCGCGCCCTTCGGGCGCCTCGAGCGGCTCGGGAAACGCGGCCTTCGAGTCCTTGATCGCCATCTCGATCTTGCCCTGGAACGCCGCGTCGGGGGTCGGCAGCACGGTCCGGTCGACGGCGCTGGCCGCAGGCGATTCTGCACCCGGCGCCTGCCCTGACGAGTTGCAGGTCAAGGACGCGATCGGCAGTGCGGCCAAGATCAGAGCCAGAGTGCGATTCGCCGAGCGCATCATGGTCTTCATGAGTCGATGATCCAGTTCCATGCTGTCCCGAGACTTGAGTTGCCCTACGCGCTTGCGGGCGCGCAGAGGATACAGCCGCAACGTCACGAAGCCGACAGGAATGTTCGCCCTACGTTCGCGGCAGGCGCAGCGCGGTCCTCGCCCTGATCGGCACAGGACTGGGCCAAGTAGTCGTTACCCACGTAGTGGACGTGGCAGGCCCGTATCTCAGCTTCGTTCATCTCGTTCCGCGCTGCAGGCGACTCGGCTTGTCAGCTAGCCCGTGTCATGCAACTACTTCACTTCCTCGATATCGCTCAGCACCCACGTCTTGTCATATAGCGGCTGAAGCGGGCCATAGAAGCGGAAAATGGGAAACCACCCCTTGCCTGGTACCGTTTCGATCCAGTTCTTCTCCTGACCCGCTGGCATCGTCGGGCCAAAGTAGACATCGACCGAGCCGTCGGCGTTGACCGTGGGCTCGGAGTACTTGCTGACGGAGGGAAACTTCTGGCTGCTCCTCAGCTCCGAGCGGCTGAGCGCATCGTAAACGAGCACGGACCAAAAGTCCTTTGCGGGCACGTTGGCGGGAATTTGTAGCCTGTAGCTCTTCGCGCCGTCGAGGAAGTTACTGGCGGAGTCCCGGTAGGTCCAGAGGTAGTACGAGCCGAGGCCGACGTTCTTGGCCATCATGGCCGGCGAATTGCCCAGAGCCATGTAGTAGACATAGGCGCGACGGTCCACCTGCAGGACGCCGTCCCTGACGAAGGTGTAGGGAATCTCACCCACGTATTGCCACTTGCGGTCCTTGTAGTAGTACGTGTCAGGATCTTGCGAGGCGAAGGTATTGGCCCGTGCCATGGCAGCCGCGACCCGAGCAGAACCAGAGAGCAAGGTGCCGGCCTTGGTGTCAGGTTTGAACGGCTTGCCCTTCTCGATGCCAATCGCCTGCATGTAGAAACGCTCGAGGGGCGTAAAGACATCGGCTGGCTCTTCATTGACGAGCTGGGACAGCATCTCGAAGAATGTGATGGTGTCGGAGTGGATCGTATCGATCTCCTTGCCCGAGCCGTTGAGGAATTCCATGGCTGGCGGGTTGGCCGCCTGGCTTAGAGGATAGATCTTGATCTGTTTCATGAGCGCGACGGCCTGGTCGGTCTTGCCTTCCACCTTGAATCCGCGCAGAAAGTAATTGACGCTGTAGGTCGGCGACTTGACTACGAAGTAGCCGTCGGGGACCTGGCCGCTGTATCCCGGGGGCAGGAAAAGGTACTTGCCGCCGTTGCCCTTGTCCGGCCCCAGAGGTCCCACGTCGGTGAGAAAGCGCTGCAGGGTATCCATCGCCGCCCCGAGCATCTTCGGCGGGGCGTCGACGACTGTCGCTCCATCCCCACGCAGGTCGAGAAATCCCGTGCCATACACCGTCTCGGTGTTGGCCGTGAGGACGAGCGACTGGGCGTCCATCAGTGACTCCCAAATGACCACCTGGTTGGATCGGGTGGCTCCGAAGTCGCGGATGCCGCGCCGGGTCTCGATGACGGCGACTGCCGGGATCTGAGTCAGGTAGACCTCCACTGCCCGATTGAACTTGAGCTGATCAAGCAGTGCGGAAGCCGCTACCGGGGTCGGATAGCCGTTCTTGAATTCGAAGGTGCCGAAAGGCGTCTTCACCACCTCGGTCCCGATCCAGCCGTGATGATCGGCAGGCTCACCCTGGGCTTGCAGGTGCGCAATACCGAAGGACAGCCAGCCAAGAAGTGTTGCAGCCGTGATGATGCTTCCCGCTCTCATATGCTCTCCTGTTTGGTTTTCTCTATGGGCCGGTTCACGTCTGGAAGTCTCTGCCTGAGGCGAGGCGCCGCCCGCGGGACGGCATTGTAGAACTGCGGCTCCGATGAAGGAGGCTCCTCAACGACGGGTAATGCCTACTCGGCCGAGACATCGCCTGCACTCACGAGGGCGTCTGGTGTTCGAGAGCTCGGACACGCTGCGACAAGCATGGCGCGTGCCAGCAGGATCACGAGCGTCGAGTCTGCATCGACCCTGGTCACGGGAAGGAGGATACCGTGACTTTGATGACGATGCCTCCAGGACCGTGAAGGAGTAGCGCAATGAAGATCGCGCGCCGAAGCGACCCGCTAGGCAGCCTTCCTCCCCGCCAGGACCCGGCTCCCAGCCCTGCGACCGCGCTTGCGCACGGGCTGCTTCGCCGCGGAAGGCTTCCCCGCAGCCGCTCGGTTGCCACGCCGCTGCATCTCGTCCTTGCCGACCCAGCTCAATCGCCGCTGTCCTCGCGTTGCCATTCTCGATAGGTCTGCTGTTCAGAACGCGACTGAACCGCTCGATTCCTGTCGTAGCAAGCGTCACCCTTGGGTTCACGGCGCTTGGGTCGGTAAGCAATCCCCTGGTCGGAGCACTTCTCGGGCTGCCCGCAGGAATCGTGGCGATGGGATGGTGTCGAAAGACCTATCCCCGCTCTGCCGAGTAGAAGCCGACTCCGACACCGTGCCCCAGCGAGAAGCAGCCGGGCCGCCGCGACTTCTGTGCGCTGTCCGTGGGGAGCGAGTCTAGGCAGCTTCCTGCCGCTTCCATCGAGGCTGTGGAGCCCGGCAGGCTGTGCTGGAGCCTTTTAGGTTTCGCCGCGCGACCCTCGTCGGAATCGCGGGAGAGGGCCTCAACGAAGCGCGAAGCGATGCAGCGTCGGCGGATTGGATTCCACCGCCCAGAGCTCGTTCTCGTCGGGCGAGAGACCGATCGACCAGAGATTCCTCCCGGAAGGATTTCCCGGGACAGTGAAGAGGCCGATCCGTCCGGTGGAGAGCGCGATCACGACGACTTCCGGGCCGTGCGCCTGTATGGTCACGAATCGTGAGCCGTAGTCGATGCGGTTAACGTACCGGAAGATGTCGGTGCCTGGCGGCAGTTCGAGGACACGCAATGGTGCTGCATCGGGCGAGTGGAGGCTGAGCACGTACGGGCCTTTTCGACTCCAGGCGGACTCCACGGTATCGAGTACGGCGATTCCCCCCGACATGGCGACGCCGATGCAGACGACGTCCGAGAACCACCGACCATCTGCTCGGCGTTTCACAGTCGCGACGGTTACCCCGTCCCCTGAGATCCGCTCGATCCAGTGCTCGTCCCAACCCTCGTCATGGACAACCCATCGATCACGCGTTCCCGGCACGAACGTGGCGCGCTCTCCGCCGAGGGTCGTCCGACCGATACGGCCTCCGTGGTTGTCGAACGATAGATAGTCGTCCTCGTACCGCTCGAGCGCGACATGGACGGAGCCGTCTCCTCCCGAGATGAGCCGGTCGATCCATGCTCCCGGCTCGAGATCCGCGGGCTCCGGAATGCATCGCGTCAAGGGACTTCCGCCGGCGTCGAACAGGTGCACCACCTGCGTTCGCCGGTCGAACACCCCGATGCGACCGAGGGCGTCCGAATAGACGGCGCTCGGTTCCTCAAGCGCCTCGGGGTCCTTCGCCGCACCTAGCGAGCGAACGAGACTGCCATTTCGATCGAATTGCATGAGCACGCGACCGTCCGTGCTCCACAGATTGCCGTCGCCGTCAGCGCGCAGGAAATCGTCCTGCCCGACTTCGAGGTCGCCATCCGGGCGCGCCAGCGTCAGACCGCCGCCCGAAGTCACATCCAGCGACGTCCGACGCCACGGCACCTCACCATCGAAGTCGCGGACGAGGACATCACCAGTGGGGAGAGGAACAACGGCCGTCGGATAGCTCGGCTCGACGCCCCAAGCCGCTGCGAGCTCCACGCTCCGGAGAAAGCCTCCCTCCTCGTCGTAGAGTTGCAGCAAGTTGCGGACGTTGTCGAGGAGCACGATGGTGCCGTCCCCGAGAACCGCCAGGTCCTCGGGAGCGAAGAGTTCACCTTCGTCCTGGGAATCGTACGAGGTCCAGCGGGTCCAGCGCTGCGTTCCGTCGCGGTCGAAGCGGGCGAGCCCGTCGGTGCTCGTGAATTCGTTGTCGCGCGTGAGCAGCACGACGAAACCTCCGTCTTCCGTGGCCACGAGCTCATCGACGGTCGTTGCCTCGTACTCGACGATCGCGATGGTTTCGCCTTCCGCGGTCACACGCACCAGGCTAGTGAGCGCTGGATCCTTCCATTCGGTCCGCACGGCGACCCATGCATCTTCCGTCAGCGGATACCACCTGAATGCGGAGGAGTCTGTCTTCGGCAGTGGTCGGATCTCCACCTCTCGCAGAATCGTTCCCGAGGCATCGAGGCTAACGATCGCCGGCGTCCCTTCGCGGGCCGTTCCCCGCACATAGCGAATCGATCCGTCGCTCCCGACGTCGAATGCGAGAACATCGTGGATGGATTGCGCAATCGGCTGTTTCAAGGCGACGAGAGACACTTCCGCGACCCTTGGCAAAGCCGTGGCTGGGAGCGCGTCGGCGCTTGATTCCGCGGGGAAGAGGCCGATGTGCTCTCGCCCGACCTCCGTCACCTTCCAACCGGCCGACGACGAGTCGTCGCGGCTCACCTCGAACGTGACGCGCGCGCTCTCCTTGACGATCCCAATCTCAAATCGTCCGGGCGCCGGTTCCGCTCCGACGAATGCTCCCGAAAAGTAGAGGTTTCGGACGCGCGACTCCCGCTCGTCGTCCCTGGCGAATACGTAGTCATCCGGGAGCGGCAAGGACCACACAGGACGCAGCTCGGGGTCGCAGAGCACGAACGTCGCCCCGACGGAATCCCCTCCACTCGCACGATCGGTCAAGGAGTACCATTGACACAGCGTGAGCGGCGTGTCGCGCACGGCTCTCGCGGCAAGGGTCCATCGTTCCGCAATCCGGCGTCCCGCCGCTACCATCGCCGGGTCGGCGGGAGAATGCTCGTCGAGGACGTCCCGTGCCCGCAAGGTGGCGACGCGCCGGCCGGCATGCAGATCATAGATCCACCACTGTTCGCTCTCGTCGCCGTCCTGGAGGTCTTCTGCGGGGCGTACGCGCACCACGAAGTGCCCGTGCTCGACGTGATGGTGTACCCCCAGCACGATGGTGTCCGAGCGGGAGCTGCCCATGCAGCCCGGCAGCCCGTTCTCGTAGTCGAACGACTCCTCGAGCAACAGGTTGCCATCGGGTGCGAGAAGCGCGACCACCATGCGGCCGTCGGAATCACGGCCATTCGCGAAGGCCACTCCTCCCGCGTAGCCCTGGTCGTCCACGACCGCCTCCCACAGTGAGTAGGGGAACTCGGCCGACCAACGTTCGTCCCCGGCCTCCGTGAGCCGATACTTGGCAGGGCCGCGACCTAGTCGGTGGCTCGGGTCAACCTCGAGGACGAAGGATCCGGAAGGCGAGGTGTGGCGAGCGGGTTGGAGGAGCTCCGGTTCCTGTTGGCGAGCGGCGAGAGAGCATATGGCGGCGAGCAGTCCGAGCATGCGCGAACTCCGAGAGGGAGGAGCTCTAGAGCGCGACAGCTCTCCGGTCACATGCCGCGAGCGGACTGACGCAGCGCCTCGCCCCGCGAGAGAGCCTACCCTCCGCCGGCTCCCGCGGTCGCGCCTACGCCGCTTCCTGTCGTCGCCGTCGGGCCTGCGGCGACCGGATGCCCATCGTCCCGAGCTGCTCGCCCGGGACCGCGCGTGCCGCTTCGATCGCGCGCCAACAGCCCTCTCACGGAGAGGCGAGAGCAATCCTCCTCCCCACAGGCCGGTCACGGATCAGGCCCCGGTCGAACGGCGCAAGCCGGAAAGCTCACCCGCCGCGGTAGCATGGCCCCGACGTCATCCGCTTGGATGCCCTATGCCCTCTACGCGGTCAACCTCGACCTTGCGCCGTAGACGCTGCGCCTTCCCGAGTCCGCTTCCGGAGGCGCTGCGAAACCATCACCGCCCGCTCGTTCGGATCCGTCGGCGGCTAACCACCCAATTACCCAGCGGCACTGACAGGAGCACCACATGAAGCGACTTCTCTTGTCGATAGTCACGGCTGCCTTGGCCACTCCGTCCCTCGCCCAGGAGCAGCCGCCGGCAATCGGGATGCCGACCTCCTCCGATCTGGCGGTCGGTCAGTCCGCTCCGCCGCTGAAGTTCGAGAAACTTCTGAAGGGCGACCCCCTCACCGGCTTCGAGCGCGGCCGCGTCTACGTCGTGGAGTTCTGGGCCACCTGGTGTGGGCCGTGCATCCAGGCGGTGCCGCACCTATCCGAGCTCCAGACCCGCTACAAGGACCGCGGCGTAACGATCATCGGCACTAACGTCCGCGAGATGCGGGAAGACGGGGGGGGATGGACGGAATCCTTCGATGAGGAAACTCGCGCAAGCGTCGAGTCCTTTGTCGGGCAGCAGGGCGTCCGCATGGCGTACACCGTCGTCTATGACGGCGCAGCTAAAGCGATGGACAATGCCTGGCTGAAGGCCTCCGGCAGCGAGGCTCTGCCAACCACCTTCATCGTCGATCGCGTCGGCCTTATTGCCTGGATTGGCCACCCGATGGTGCTCCGTATGCCTCTGCACGAAATCGTCGAGGGTCATTGGGACAACGCCACCGGCCCCCAGCGTGTGAAGCAAGCGGAGGAAGCCTACATCGGCGCCATGCGTCTCTTCTCAACCGACCCCACCGCGGGCTTAGCCGCATGGGACCGGGCCGCCGCGGAGTACCCGCTCCTCGCCGCCGACCTGATCGCGCCGAAGTTTCATGCCCTGCTCGCCAGCGGTCAGTACGACGCTGCCTACGCTGCCGGCGAGTTGCTCGTCGACGCGGCCATCGGGGCCGGCAACTCCGCCGCGCTCAACGGGGTTGCCTGGTCCATTGTCAACCCAGCCGTCCCGATCACTACCCGGAACCTCGACCTGGCAATGAAGGCCGCAGCCAAAGCGAGCGAGCTCGCCGCACAGAAGGACCCCGGAATCCTCGATACGCTTGCTCGCGTCCACTTCTGCCGCGGCGATGTGGAGAGAGCCATCGAAATTCAGTCCCGAGCGGTGGAACTCGCCGACCAATCGATGAAGCTGCGCCTCACCCCGGCGCTGGACGAATACACGAAAGCAAGAAAGTAACCGGGCGCGGCGCTCCGCCTTACGCAATCCCGCCCTTGAGCTTCTGCACCCCGATCTTCTCGCGCAGGCGGCGCAGCTCTGGGGACACCTGTTGGATCTCCTCCAGCGAGCACCCGCCCGGCTCCCCTCGTCCCCCGAACACCGTGAGCACGCCCGCGCCAGCCGAAGCTCACGCGGGCGAGACCAGGGCGCGAGTAGCCCTACGCCGCTTCCTGCCGCCTCCGTCGTGCCTGCGGAACTCGCACTCCCATCGAGGCAAGCTGCTCGCCCAGCAGCGCGCGCGCCGCTTCGATCGCGCGCTTGACGTCTCCGGTGCAGCCCACCCCCGCCTTGTCCAGCGCCCTCGCAGCGACCAGTAGCGCTCGCGCCTGGGGAACGGCCTTGGCCTGCTGCGCTGCCGCCCTCGCCTGGACGCGCTCGATCTCGGCTTGGAGGTCCGCAACGATCTCCTCTGGCGTGCGGCGGTTGCGCTTGGTCTCGGTCGGTTCGGAAGGGACAGTTCGTACTCGGCGTGCCATGGTTAGTTCTCCGTTGGTTCTGGCGGCTTCGACTCGCCGCCGGGTTTCTCGATCACTTCGAATCCGTGGAAGATGCCACGCGCGTAGAGGTCCCGGTTCTCTCGAACCCACCGCGCGGCCTGCTCGTATCCCATGCCATCCGCGATCTCGGCCACGACGGTGCGGTCGAGCATATTCGTGAGGCCAGACAGGCGAACGGCCTCGATGCCTTCGAAGACCTCACGCGGGACTTGGACGCGGATGCTCATGACGCCTCGTCCCGCCATGCCTCGATCCCGTCCCAGGTAACCAGCGCCTCTCGTCCGTCGCGAAGCACCCAGAGTCCGTTCCGGATCAGCACGTCGATCAGGACTTCCTTGACCTCGCCATCCTCGTCACACTCGATCACGTCTGCCCAAGTGATCCGCGAACCGTCGTCGGCCCAGTAGGCGCGTCTCTGTTCGTCGCGCTCGATGTCGGGCTCGCCGTTGCCGGTGGGAACTGGGGTCCGTTCGATGCTGTCCATGGCTGAACATTCGCTCTGGTGGCCCTCCATCGCCAGTCGAATTCTAGAATCCAGCCATCGCCCAACATGCGCCCCACCATGATCACGAACCCGAGCGCTTCTCTACAGAACCTGGAAAGTCGGTTGTCAGTTACGAGGGCCAATTACGAATTGTACACGCGGCCGTTCGTACAAACAGGGGGCAATTCCGAACGAATCCCTGTGGATCTCGCCACGACCCGTAATCTCGGAGCGTACATCTATCTGGTACCAACGAGGCGTGGAACCAAGAGCCATAACATATGCTGCCAGTTGTCCGGAACCATGCTCCCAGGGGACTACGATAGCTGCCTTTGTGGCGAGCTTGCGAGTGTGCATTGGAAGCACTTTGAATCGACGCTCCTTTTCCTCCGCAGCAACAAGTGGTGAGTGCACGAGATGCCATGAAGTGCCTGCCCACGGCGCAGGCGCCTCATGATCAATGTATTCGAGAATGCTCTGCGCTACTGGCGTTTTCTGTGGGCTTAAACTATAGCCAACGAGCCCGGCAATTAGTCCGTCTGGATCGATCAGGCTCACGTTCTCCACGGTCAAGTGGAATACGAGAGTGTAAGCGCGTTGCTCGGCAATCGTCGTGTGGTCGACGCCGATGGCATCAAGCTCAACCCTGAACGCGGGATGCTGTCGCCGGCCATACAGTAGGTCGGCTACGATGTCATCAGGGAGTTGCGCCGTGCTGTCGCCTATCCGGCGGAAGTATACCATGCGACCCTTTGTTCTGACTGGGACGAGGCACGGAGCTGCTGCGCAGGCAACAAGCAATACTCTATTACTACCTACCGACACCAGGCAAGCACGAGGCGGCGGTTGTAGGTATTGTGCGAATTCACGAAGCACATCCTCGGCCCACAGGTGCGTGGGACGACTTCCTATGCTGTCGGGGCAATTCTCCAATTGCCTCGGCTTGCTGTTGCTCACACCAATGACCAGCACACCGCCCTCGGCGTTGGCGAATCCGGCGACATACTGACGAATTGTGCTAATCCCCTGCGTCTGTCGATTTGCAGTCGCTAGAATCGCGTCACTCTTGAAATCGTGAAACGGTCCTTCATCCTGCTGCACCAAGTCCAGAATATCGCTCGCTTCGGGCAGGTCCCCCGAGACGACACGCATGGCGAGTTCTCTGGGAAACAGGGGATTGGGTTGCGGCGGCATCGTGGAAGAGCAGTGGATGGCGGAGCGGAGCCTACCCGCGAGTCTAGCGATCCCCCTGCCACGACGGTTCAGTTGGGGCCCGCCTCACCTTCGGTGAGGGGCCGGTAGCCATCTGGCGGGTCCACTCGGGCTCCGAGGCACTCGTCCGCAGTTGGCCGGCCGGGATTGGTAGGAGCCCTGATAACACGCGCTCCTGTACCTCTGGCGCGAGCAGCAGCAGGTTCATCACCTGCGTCATGCGTGCTCGCGTCAGGCCCAGTGCACGGGCGGCGGCAGCGTAGTCGCGCAGCTCTCCTGCCTCGATCAAGCTCTCGATGTGGTGTGCGAGAGCCAGCGTGCGCGCGGCACGGCTCGGTCCCTTCGGCTGGCCCGGCTCCACCACCACCGGGATCGCATCCGGGGGAGGGAAGGACCGACTGTCCTTGCGGCTGGTCGGGAACTTGCATCGCACCTTAGTTCCGCTCATGCCGGGACCTCTGCCGTCCTACTTCGAAGTGCCTTCGGTCCGCCTGGGCGGAACGTGAGCTCTACCTCGCCGCGTGCAGCATCAAACTCGACCTGTTCGAGCAGCAGGCCAAGCACGCGGGCACGTTCGCGTGGGAACAACTCACTCCAAATCGGCTCCAGGTCTTCGAGTGCCACGCGCAGCTCCTCGGGATCGACCTGCCCGAGCTCGAGCGCCTGGAGCTCGGCGCGGGCAGCCGACGCACGCTGCTCGGCTTCCGCAAGCGCCTGGTCGAGTCCATTGAGCCGCTGGAGCAGAACGTGCCGGCCGGAACCACCTTCCCCTACGGCCTCGACGACGTTCCTACGTTCGACTTCAAGGCGGGTCTGCTCGGCAGCGAACCGCCGGACATCGGCGATCAACTCGGGCTTGCGAGCCTCGCGGTCGCGGCGGTCAGCGTCGATCGTCGCAGCGAGCACCTCGGGGTCGCGGCCGATCTCCCGGATGCGATCGAACACGAAGGCCTCGAACTCTCCCGCTGCAACGCGGCTTCCGGGGCAGGCGGCCGCGCCTTCCTTCTGGTGCCGACCGCAGACGTAGTAGGCGTAGCGGCGCTCGCCACGCGACGTGTACGTATGCAGCATCGCGGCCCCGCAAGCGCAGCGGGCGATGCCGGCGAGCAGCGAGCCGCCCTTCGTGGTCCGACCCGGTTGCGCATCAGTCCGGCCGTAGTTCGCGCGCAGCAAGTCCTGCACGGACTGCCATTGCTCCGACTCAACGATCGCATCGTGGGTTGCATCCACGATCTCGTCTCCAGCGCGGATCCTGCCTGCGTACAACGGGTTTGTGAGGACCCCATGAAGTTGACTCTTGGCGAATTGCACGCCCCGTACAACTTCCCCCTTCCCGTTCGTCCACGTCTTGGTGCGCCAACCGCGGGCACGCAGTTCCTCGAGGACGGGAAGCATCGACCCAAGCTCGCGATACAGCGCGTAGATCCCCCGGACGCGCTCTGCCTCCGCCTCGTTCACAACCAGTTTCTTTTCGACCACGTCGTAGCCGAGCACTGGCCGGCCACCAGTCCACGCCCCTCGACGCCGAGTCGCGAGCATCTTGTCCTTGGTGCGCTGGGCGATCGTCTCACGCTCAAATTGGGCAAAGGTGGCGAGCAGGTTCATCACCATCCTGCCCATCGGCGTGCTCGTGTCGAAGCTCTCGGTGACGCTCACGAAGGCGACGCCGTGATGCTCGAACAGCGCCATCAGCTTGGCGAAGTCGAGGAGCGAGCGGGAGAGCCGGTCCGTGCGGTATACGCAGACGACGTCGACCTTGCCGGCTTCGAGGTCCGCAAGCAGGCGCTGGAACGCGGGTCGTTCCGTCGTCGAGCCGCTGAAGCCGTGGTCGCTGTAGGGCTCGGACAAAGCAGCCCAGCCTGAACCACGTTGGCTCAGGATGAACGCCTGCGCCGCTTCGATCTGCGCCTCGATACTGCCGAACTCTTTCTCGTGGTCGGCGACGCTCTGACGGACGTAGATCGCGACGCGTGTCGTGCCTGCGGCAGCAGTGCGCGCGCCGTTCTGCCTGCCGTTCGCGGGAGAGGTGCGCTTCACTTGGTGGCCTTCCTGTCGGTCAAGCCGAAGAAAGCACGGCCGCTGACGTGGCTGCCCGTGATGGCGTTCGCTGCAGAGCTGAGGCTGCGGTAGACGACGCCCTCGTGCTCGAAGCCGTTCTGGACCACTCGGAGGAGCAGCTCCTTGCCTCGCCAGGAACGAGTGAACGTGGTGCCGACCGATGGGTTCCCGGGCTTGGTGGGCCGATCGAGCTGCCCGCGCACGCTGCGGCCCTTGCCTAGCGGCATGTCGATCTCCGCGATCAGCTCGTCGAGCCGCCGCTTGGCGACCTCGGAGAGGCCCCCGAAGCGTTGCTCCTGGAGCTTCCAGGCGATTCTGCGCCAAAGCCAGTCGCGGTGCTTTACGCGCGGCGGCCTCCCAAACACGGCCTCGTACCTCTCGACGAGTGCGGCGACGTCCATCGCGCGCAGCTCGACAATCTCGTCGGTGATGGATCTCTCGATCGTCATGCAGCCTCCTTGAGTCGTCCGGCACCATCGCCGTCAACCGGAGCACATGCACGCTCTGCGACCGGCCCCCCAGCCAGTTGATTCCTGCGAACCCGAGCTCTCCGGTTTGCAGCCGCCAGGAGCGAGCCAAGCTCTGCCAGGCACTCCTCCGGGGACATGTCCCCTGGATTCGCCAGGCGGCGCCAGGCGCGCCCGTTTGCGCCGAGTTCGCCCCAAGCCGAGGGTGCGTGGACAAGGCGCGAGCCGCTGCCCGACGCGACACGGGCGCTGCGGGCGCGCAACGGCGGGGATGGGCGGATTGGCAAGCCGTGGTTACGTCCTCGCCCCTCTGCTGATCTGTTGGCCATGTGGGGTAATCGGCGGCGGCCGGACGGGAGCGGTCCGAGCTTCCTCTGCCCGGAGCACCTCGACGTCGATTACTTGCCGGGCGGTCAGTCAATCCCCCCCACGCCCCAGCCACGAGGTATAGCCCATGGAAGTCAATTCCCAGCCCCCCAAGCCCTCCATCAACCTTCTCACCGCTCGCGAGTGCTCGGAGCTCGTTCGTCTCGATGAACGCACCCTCCGCCGACTGCGGAAGGCCGGGCGGTTTCCGGAGCCCATCCGCTTCGGTCGAGCCCTCCGCTGGAAGTCGAGCACGGTTGCAAACTGGCTCGAGTCCCTGGTATCGAAGGCCTCAGCGAAGGATGCGCCGTGAGCGCTCCCACCCGCCGCCTCCAGTAACCCCGAGATGCAACCTGGCCACTACCGCTACCTCGACGGCCCTCCGAGCGATGCTGACGGCCAACCGACCCTATCCCACGTGGAGGGCGATTCGCGCGACTTCTTGGACTGGAGCGCCCACAGCGGGGGTGCCTGCCGATTCCCTACTAGGCGGGCGCATTCCGCGGCCTGCCAGAACAGGAACAACCATGGAACAGACAACCCAACAGCCAGCCATTCACCGGCTCCTCGGCACCAAAGAGGTATGCGCCACCCTCGGCGTGGCCGATCGGACTCTCCGCAATCTCGTCGCTCGAGGAGACTTCCCGCCCCCCTTCCAGGTCGGCGGCCTCAACCGCTGGCGTCCGGATGACATCGTCGACTGGATCAACTCACGGCAACAGGAGGCCGGGCCGCGTCAACGGAGGGCTGGGGCGTGACGAGAACAAATCTATCGCCCAAGGACATGGCCGCGCTCAATCGCCTTGGCACCATCCGACCGTTGCACATCCGACCGTTGCATCCCCCCCACAGGCAGTGGTCGGATTGTGTCCTTTGTCAGTTCGATTTCGACATGCTCATGGATTCTCTGCCCATAGCCGACTGCAAACGCATAGCGACTGCGGCACGACGTGCCTCGAAGTTCCTTACGGCAATGGTTGCAGATAGGCGCAAGGGGATTACACGGCTTCCGCGCGAGTTCTACGAAGCGCCGGATTCGAGACAGGGAAATCTGTTCGACACTGCCAGTGGTAACGCGCTCTAACAAGACACCGCGGGCCTCGCTAACGAAACGGGGCCTGCGATTCCGCTAGCCGCCACCAGGGGGCTCCGCTTCACTAATGCATTATCAAGCCGACCTAACCAACCTTCTCCATGCCACTACCTAGAAAACAAGAGAGCGGGCTCTTTTCCAGCCCGCTCTCGCCATTGAGCCGCTCCCCTTCTTGACTCGGTGCGGCAAGGATGTCCCTGCTTGGAATCGATCCTTGTTTCTGATAATCGGCTCGCGCTGGGCGCGACCTTTGGCGTCGCCCAGTACCTCGCCGAGCTCTATCCCTCTGGTCTCCCCGACGGCCATGCACTCACTGTCACCCGACTTCCAGGTGGCTCGAGCTGGCACTACCTATCTATCGAGGCCGCCGTCAGGGCCTGGCCAGAGCTTGAGGTCGGTCAGAGGAGGGGAAAGCAGAGCCTACATCTTGCGTGCGGCACTCGGCCGACAGGACTGACCCAGCGACAGCGAGGTGGGAACGACGATGTCCGCGCGATCCCCGGGCTCTGGGCAGACATCGATACGCGCGATGGGATCCATGCGGCAGGAGAGAGCCTCCCGACTACCCCAACGGCCCTATCCTACCTGGCAGCCTTGACGCTTCCGCCCTCGCTCGTCCTTCACAGTGGAGGTGGGCTGTACGCGTGGTGGCACTTCAATGAGCTCCTGATCCTCGACTCCGAGTCCGAACGGACCGCTGCAGGGGACCTTCTCAAGGGATTGCACAACTACCTCCGCTCCAACGCACCCTGGGGCGGATCGGGCATCGAGTGTGGACAGCTCCACTCCCTGCTCCGCCCGGCTGGTGCTCTGAACTACAAGTACGACCCTCCGCGCCGGGTGAGTCGCCTCAACGACGCGAGCACTGGCGCGAGGTACAACCCAGGCGAATTCGAGGAGTGGGTCGTTCGTGTGCAGCCTGCTCCCGGGCCTCAGGCTACTCCCCACCAAGCCATCGAATTCCCGCGCGAGCTGCCCCCCCATCTCAAGAAGGCCATGCAGCTTGCCGGTACCGGTGTCGCCTTCGAGATCCGTCACCAGGAGTATGGAGGCCTCAAGGCGGTCAAGCTGACCCTCTGCCCGATCTGCCAGGGGTCTGAGAAGGATGGGGGGATCGAGCACGGTTCCGCTTGGATCAACGTCCTCTCCGGCAAGCTGCTCTGCCATCGCCAGACCTGCGACGCGAGAGAGCCCTCGGGTTTGCGCTTCGGCAAGTGGGTGGCGCGCCTCCTGGACTCCGCAGCCCTCGACGAAGTCTTCGAAGAACAACTTCAGACGTTCGCTTCCCCGATTCCACTGTTCCCACCCGGAACGCAACGCGTAACGTTGGATGAGTTCTCAAGCGCATCCCGCGAACTCGCCCAGGTAGCGATTGCCTGGGCCGCTGAGAACAACGGCATCGGGATCCTCGCTGCCACACCAGGTGCGGGCAAGACAGCCTTGTTTCTTGACCTCGCTCGCGGGAATCCACACTTCGTGTTCCTTCTCCCTACGCACGAACTCATTCGAGAGAAGATGGCCGAATTCGGAGGGCCGGCGCATCACTTCAAGGGCGTCGCTGAAGCTTGCCTGCAACCTGGAGTGAAGAAGCAGGCAAAGACCCTTGGCACCCTCGGCGTCCGGCACGTCGTCTGCCCCCATTGTCCACTCATAGACCAGTGTGAAGCATGGACAGACGTTCCGCGCGACAGGCCGATATTCGCGACGCATGTGGCGGCAGAGGAACTGAACAGGGAGAAGATGATCTATCGCGGGGAGTTGAAGAAGGATGGCACTCCGAAGACAAGTCGGCTCCCCCCAGTTCTGGAAGACCGCACCGTCATCTATGACGAACTGCCACAACACCTGTATGAGGTTCGGCGGATCAGCCAGACAACCATCCTGCACGCCAACAGCCTGATACCGCAGTGTCTGCGGCTGAGTATCCGGTTCGGAAAGGTACGTCGCTCTGAGTTCGAGGGCCCCATCGCGTTCGCGCTTGAAGCCATCGGACGAATCATGGAACAAGCCAAGCTTGCTTGGGTCTCCGCTCCCTTCAAGGTGGCCGAAGGGAAGGACTTGGCTGCTCTGGCCCACACCGAGGGACTCGAGATTGCGACAACGATCGAGTACCTCAAGAAGGCAGCGACCTACGGCCGCGAGGTATTCCGTCGTCCGTTCGATGGAAAGAAGAAGATCAGTCTCAACCTGGCCAACTTCGATCCCGCCGACTACGTCGCCGACGAGATCGCGGAACTGTTTGCTCCCCTGGCGGACGCCCTTTCCGGCAAGCCGAGTGGGATCCGCCTTACGAGCGACGATGAGGGCGAGCTGTCGTTTGGGGTTCTCAAATTGAATCCCTTCCAGCTTGCGAACACTGGAGCGATCCTGCTCGATGGGACTGCCCACATCCTCATGCCTTGGATCGAGGCTGTGAACCGTGGCCGGCCGGTGCACTTCTTCGGTCTCGACGTGGTGGGTACGGCCAGCAAGGAGCAACTGCTCTTCATCGGCGACCGAGGAACCAGTCGCAAGGCCCTACTGAAGTGCAGGAAGCTTACCACCCGCGGCTGGGGGAAGGTGGTCTCCACGCTCAGGCGTGCCTACGACCGCGCGCGGAGTAACTTGGGGCGCCGAGACATCCAGGTGGGCATCATCACATTCAAGGATGTGGCAACGGAGCTCATCGCCGCTTTTGGGGACCCCCAGAGCGCGTTCGGAGCTGAGCTCGGCAAGATCGAGGGCCTTAGCCTGGCTCCCGAACATGTCGGCTGGTTCGGTCGGCATGACCGAGGTTCGAATGCCATGGAGAACCTTGACCTTCTGCTTGTTTTCGGGACGCCCCGCCGGAACCACGGCGACACGGCCTTCGCAGCCAGGGCGCTCGGACTGCCGGATGACGAGCGCCACATGCTCAACCGCTGGGCCATGATGCAGCTCGAGCAGGCCCAGGCGCGTCTCCGGCTGCTCCGTCGAGCGGCCGCAGGGTCGAAGGCGACCGTCGTAGTCGCTGCGCAGTTCACACCGCCAGGGTGGTCCGCTTCGGCCTCGGAGATCGTCCAGCCGAAGATCGGCCGGCCGGTTGACCCCAGGAGAAGCCCTCTTGCGGAGGTCTGCTCGCGACTTGTGAAGGAGTACGGGATCCTGAGCCCGATGATGCTAGGGGGGTCGGCGGAAATTACACCTATACATGAGATGTCTTCTATAAGTGTAATTTCCGCCGACCCCCCCTCGGAGCGCCGATGCCGCGAGGTCGTGGCCGCAGTCGCCCGAACCCGGGGACTGACTCAGGTCAAGGTGAAGTTGCCATGCAAGAAGATCTACATCAAGCCAGGCAAGCCCGAGGAGGATGCGATGGCTCTCGCGAAGGCCTTCTGGAACCTCCGGGAGAGTCCTCGGCTTCTGAAAGTGGCGCGTCAGTCCGGAGATAGACACGCCCAGTGGTCTGCCCTGGACCTGGGATTGCATAGCCGCTGGCTCCTGCGTGTGCAACTTCGGGTGTCCCCCCCCTCTCTGCGCTTCACGGCCTCAGAGCGGCTCGAGGCGCTGGCCGCCACCACGTCAAAGGTGTCACTCCAACTCGAGCGGCTTGCATCCCTGCCCACGCCAGGTGCGGATCTGATTTCGAGGGTCCGGCACCAGTTCGCGGGTCCGGGTTCTCCCGAGGCAGAACACGGCGGAGCATGAACGTGGCCTGCAGGATGACGAGCGGAGATGGAAGCGAGGCATCCGATCTGTCGGGCGAGGTCCCCCGGCTCGACGTGAGTGTACACCTGGGTGCTCGAGATCGAGTGGTGCCCGAGGGCTTCCTTCACGAGCAGGACGTCTCGGGTCTTGCGGTTGAGTCCCATCGACAAGGTGTGGCGTAGCGAGTGAGGAGACACAGCTCCATAGATCGTCGCCCGCGCCACCCACTCGCTGGAGCGCCGCTGGCCGCGAGCGCAGTCCGACGAGGATCCCCGCCTCGGCCTCGATCGTGGCGAGCAACCGCTTCTGGCTCCCCTCGCTCAGAGACCCGGAAACCGCCGGTGAACATCGGGCTGCGCGCTAACCGGGTTGGATTCTGTACCACGTACCCGGCCTCATGACAGTACGCGAAGAGACCCAGAAGCGATGACCGCAGCGCATTTCAGGTCCCCGGTCGCTTTGCTTCCTCGTCGCTGCGTGTGCGCGCCTGTAGCGAGGGCAAGAACCGTGCGAGGGACTCATGACCAATCTCCTCGACACGCGCGCACGGGGGCAGCCAGGACGCGAGACGTGGGGCGGTACTGGCCGATCGTGGGCGTGGTCCTCGCGCTCGGGGCAGTACTCGACGACGAGTTGGGTGGACGGGATCCATCGTGTCCCTGAATCGACTGCATGCGCCTCGCTCGCATTGCACGACGAGGTTCAGGCAGGCCGAATTCACTCAGAAGGCAAGCGAAGAGAGTGATTGTCTAGATATAGAGGACCACGGGGCGGGAAGGCCGGTGCTCTTCCAGATTCCAGCACGCGAGGGCTAACGCCATCACGCAGTCGTCGTGAATTCCGGCCGGCGCTGACGATTTGACGTTTCCCGCGTCGCTCACCGAGTACTCGAAAGCCTCTAGTTCGTCGATGCCGTCTGGCCAAAGATCAACTCGAGGCAGGATGATCTTGCGTTGTTCGAGCTGCAGGGCGAGATTATCAACCAACGCCGCCTTGGAGCGCGCCGTGAACGGATACCCCTCCGCTCGGAGGTTCGCGCGACAGAGCGATTCCAGGACTGGTTCTCCGGCACCCGTGCTGTCGACCAGTATTTGACAGCGGTTGAACCGTTCGCACGCCGCCTTGATCCGCGCAACCTGAATGGACCAGTCTTGGCGGTTGAACCGATCGACGAACACCACCTTCTGCGCGCGATCGAGGATAACCAGGACCGTGTAGTCGGCGATCTTGGCGAGGTCCAAGCCGCCGAAGTATCTCGCGCCGGCGATCGGCTCCTCGAAGCTGCCAGTTGCTGCTTCCCGAACGTACCGAAAGACAGCCCCTGCGCCTTCGACAAACTGCGCGCCGTACTCCTGCTGAAAGACTCGCTCCGGCAGCCGTCCCCGTTCCTCCTCGATCAGTGCGGCGTCGAGCATCGGATTCGTCCAGGACGGCAGGTTCCACGAGGCCCAGTCGGAGTCCTCGCCCTGACCACGCCGAAAGAGATCGTAGAAGTATCCCTTGCCGCGCGGCGTCGAGATGAGAAGCGCCCAGCCACGCTTGTCGATCAGCCGCTGGCTGAGGTGCGATTGCCAGATGGCCGGCTTCAGCCTCGAGGCTTCGTCGACGATCAGCCAGTCGAGGCCTTCGCCCAGCAACGAGATCGGGTTGTCAGCCGTCTTCCCGCGGATCTCAGAGAGTCCGCCACCGAGATTGCGCAGCACCAGCCGCCGCTCGTGGTCCTTCATGGCGACGATGCGGTGCGAAAGCTTCTGCGCAGCGTAAAGCTCGATCTCTCGGAAGACCCGATCGGCGAGATCGTATGTCGGTGCTACTACCCAGCCGATCGAGCGCTCTGCGGGCACGAGAGCAGCCGCCAGTCCTTCCAGCGCTGCACAGACAGTCTTCCCCCACCGAACACCACATGCGACGACGCGACGTGGAGCCCGGCTCTCGTGGATCGCACGTTGTCCCTCGTGAGGCTCGTACCCGAGCTGGCGGAACAGCGCAGCCTTATCCAGACGGAGTTTCTTCGTCATCCTCGAAGTCGTCCTCCGCCACGAGCAGGGACTCGATCTCGCGCCGGGTGACCTCTTCTAGACTGATCTGGCTTCGCTCGGAGGGTTCACCGACGATCACGCGTTCCAGTCGAATGGCCTTTTCCAGCGCGGAGACGGCCTCAGCGGCGGAGTTCAGCGGGAAGCTCTTGAGGGCCTCCAGGGCGCGGCCATGGATGGCACGCAGACTGCGCAGGTGCCTGGTGCGCATCTCGTCGAGGGTCTCTGCGAGCCGTTGGTCGCTGCGCTCGCGAGATTCCTGGTCGATCTTCGCGAGTCGACCGGGCCAGTCCTCACGCGCCGCGCATTTCGAGATCGCACGTTTGGAAACTCCAAGGGTCTGTCCAAGAACTCGGTAACTTCGCTCCGGGCCCATGGCGACGTAACGTTCGAAGGCGTCTTCGGGGATGTGGCTCATGCCGCTGCGATCTCGGACCGAGCGGCCGCGACCTGCGCGAACGTTTGGCCGTCCAAGGTCGCGATCTTGCCGGTGGCCTTCTCCCAACGCTGGATCGCCACGTCTGCGTAGGCGGGTGCAATCTCCATCGCGTAGCAGCGACGGCCTTGTTCCTGCGCAGCGATGATCTGGGTGCCGGAGCCGCTGAAAGGCTCCAGACAGATTTCCCCGCGCAGCGTGTGCCAGCGAATCGGACGCCGGAACAGCTCGAGGGGTTTTTGAGTCGGGTGGATTCCGTCCTGCTCGCCCTGCTGGTCGACTTCCCACACCGTGCGAGCGTTGGGTTCGGGCTTGCGCTGGGGCATGTGTCCCTGGGGCCACCCGTAGAAGCAGGGTTCGTGGGCCCACATGAAGTGGCAACGAGTCAGCACGGGCCGCGCCTTAGCCCAGATCAGCGTCTGGTGCACGAGCAATCCGTTCGCCTGCCACGCCTGTTCGACCAGGACTTGCCGTCGAGTCGCGTGCCATTGATAGACCGGCACGTCTTCGCGGCAGTGTGGAAGTGCAACGCGTAGCCACGCAGTGAAGAACTCCAGCCCTGCCTCTGGATCCTGATAGTCATCCCAGTGCTTGTCGCGCACCTCCGGGCGATTCGACCACGACTGGGGATGGTTGCCGCCGCTGTAATCGACCAGGTATGGTGGATCGGAGGCTAGCAACGATGCGATCTCGCCATTCATCAACCGCGCCATGTCCGCATCGCTCGTTGAGTCGCCGCACAGCAGTCGATGCTCGCCGAGTAGCCACAAGTCGCCATGGCGGGTGACGGGCTCCTCTGGCAACGGTCCAGCGCCGGGATCTTCCAGCTCGCTTGCGTTGAGATCTTCGAGGCCCGAAAGCAGCTCGTTGATCTCGTTGTCGTCGAATCCAATGCCGTCGATCGCGCCCGCACTCTGGAGTTCACGCAGAAGCTTGCCGAGTGCCGGCTCATCCCAAGAAGCCAGCTCGCTCGTGCGATTCAATGCCAAGCCCAGGGCCGTCGCAGTCAGGTCGTCAACCTCGAGCTCGACGATGTCGCACTCGGTCCAGGCGAGCTTGCGCATCGCAACCAAGCGACCGTTGCCGCCGATCACCCGGCCTGTCAGCTTGTGGACGACGAGCGGCTCCGCTTGGCCGAAGCGGCGGAGGCTCCCCTCGATCGCTGCCAGGTTCTCATCCCCGTGGCTGCGCGCATTGGCGGGATCGAGGTGGAGTGAGGCGAGGGGGACCCGCCGGATCACGAGCTGCGTCGGATTCATCGTAGACAAGCAGGGCCGATCGGGATTCGCAGCCCGCATTGACCTGGCACTGAAGAATCGTCGGGAGGCTTCTCGTTTCTGCTCGAATGGGTGATCGACAGCAGGCGAGGCAGTCCTTTCCCGATCGCCGCGGCTAGTGGAGAACCGACGGCGCCGCACGCTCCACCGCATCCTCGTCGTCCCCCGGAAGGATCGCGCTCGGGCTCACCGTTCGGCCCGTCATGGGCTCCGCACACGGCGACAACGGTGCAGCACGCACGCTCTCTGGGCGGACCCGGTTCAGCCGCCTGCAGTCGCGGAGAAGTCGTCGATGTCAAGCCCCCTCAATTGCCGCAAGGTCGTCGGACCCGTGGCTACGCGCGTTCTCCGGATCGAGGTGGGGCCGAGCGGAGCGCGACATGCCGCATGGCGAGTCGCGGATTGGTCGGGTTCGTAGTTTCCCAGCATCAACCTCCCTGTCGGGACAGCGCCTTGCTTGGAACCCGTACTCAGAACTCGTCGGGCGAGTGGCCACTTTCTAGACGATCGCCATCCTCAGGATATGCTTGGGTCAGTATGATTTCCTGGGCCACCTAGATCCTGAGTGAGCACCGGTTCACTGATCTTCCCAGAGGGATCCTGCCGCCCAATCATATTCACCAGCCGCGGTACGCTGGAAGCCCCCACTGACGGCGGAAAAATCTCCTTCCGCCCGATTCTGGCGCCCTCCTGCGACGGCAGCGTATTCCCCATATGTCCAATTGTTATCCCCTCCCGCGATCGACGACCAGCGCCCCCCCGAAGAATTGAAGTCACCCCCAGCTACGGACGAACTCTCCTGCGAAGCAGAATTGCGTGCGCCACCCGCGATAGAGGAGAATTCACCGGTTGCACGATTATCAGTTCCTCCTGCAACCGAAGACCAGTCTCCCCCCGCATGATTGAATCTGCCGCCCACCACGGACGAGGCCACTCCATTAGACTCACCGAACTGGCCTCCCGTCACCATTGAGTATCCCCCGCCCGCTGAGTTACTCGCACCTCCGGATACGCCAGAAGCGTAGCCACTAGCGTAATTGTCGGACCCACCCCCGATCGAAGAGGATATGCCGCTCGCGGTATTGTAGATTCCTCCGCTAACAGATGCTGCCCAGCCCATCGCTTCGTTGGAGTATCCACCGCTCACGGACGCATAGGGACCTCGGATAGCGTTGTATCCGCCGATAACTAGGCCAGCATACGAGCTGTACTGATTCTTTCGTCCAGCAATGATGTTGTGCGATCCTGTACGATAATCTAGGGCGCCGCCCACGGCTTCGTTGTAGCCGACAATCAGATTACCAGCACCATTGAGGGTATCCGTCGCTCCGAGGCCGTTCACGATTTGGACATCAAGATCGCTGATCCGTACTGTGCGTACGTAGCCTCCCTGACCATCAGGCAGGTCGATCATGGAAACGTGGTTGAGGAACTCGCGCGCATCAGGTGAAACCACCCAGCTCGCGGTTCCCCCAACCTGCATCCCCACCATCAGGAGAGCAGCCAAGGACACACCGAAGCCAATGAGGACGGAGAACAAGTGAACGCGCATGATAAGACACCTTGGGCAAGGGACGTCGGAGATAGGGTGAAGGCGTCGGATCGAGTGGCTGTGAGAACCCGATCCTATGAACTGATTTCAGATCGTCAGACAGATCGTAGCGGCTAATCCATCGGTAAGTCCTGTGCCAGTGCCATCAGAGTGCATAGGATCTCGGTACCAGAACTGCAGGAAGAGTCGAGAGCCGATCGTCAGCCCCTGGCCTTGCATGTACGAGTGGCTGAAGTGAAAGTCGAATGCTCCGTCGCACGCGCCGTCGTCCTGTCCTCCAGAGAAGAGGCGAGGTGCGCGATGGTGCGGTGGGGCCACGCAGAGCGTCCCTCCAAAAAATGGCGTGTCCGCAGAACCGGAAGTGCTCCAAAGCAGGATGCCGACCTTGGAGGGGATGATGTTCGTGGCCAGGACATGGAAATCGTCCGCTCCGGTGAGAGTTGGCGTCCCACTCCATCCGATCGAAGAAACGCAACCGAGAGAGTTCACTTTGGCCTCGCAGTACGTCGAGGGCCCGCCGCAGTAGGTGGGGTTGAATGGGTATGCACCGACATCCACGCGAGAACCGTCATCATCGGTTCGCGCGCGATCGCCACTATCGATGCAGGGCGAACCGGGCAGTAGGTGGAGATCGCCCTGATGTAGCCCCCAGAAGAGCGGGTCCATGTCGAAGTTTCCCATCCCGGACCAACCACCTTCGATATCCGACCAATCGGCAAGCGCGCCGCCGGCGAGCGATTCCGGCAGGTTCTTCCATATAATGCAAGAGTTCAGAGTCCCGCCGAAGGCACCACCGCCCTGCCCAGGAACCTCCTCGTCGTCCTCAGCCATATTCTGGGAGATTGTACAGTTCTCAAGATAAGCAGGGCCGTACACGGCACCTCCGCGACCCGAATCCATTGCGAAGTAATTCTCCGTCTTCAATGCGTAATTCCTCAGGAAAGCGGATCGACGGATCGTTGCTGCCCCCTGAGGCCTGACGTAGATGCCGGCGCCTCTACCGCCGTGTCCCGAGTCTCCAGAAGCGAGGTTGTCTTCAAGCACGCACTCCGTGATCATCGCCGATGCTCCGTCATTGACCCATATCCCAGCGCCTGATCCCTCCTCATAGTAACTGGTATGCGCGCGGTTGTGCATGATCAGGCACTTATCGATTATCGCAGTACCGGCACCGATGAAGAGGCCGCTACCGCCACCGGAGTAGCCATCGACGAATTCGCAATCCCTAACGGTAAGCACATTCGTCGGATCCGAAGGATCAGTGTATATCGCTCCGCCCCAGTAGGAATCCGTTGATTTATTGCCTCGAAGTGTGCACCTTTCAACTTCGACCGTTGCGCCGAATGCTGCGATGGCACCGCCCCTACGCTCATTCCAGTTGTCCTGAAATACTGAGTCTGCAACGGTCAACGAGCCGCCCCACACCGACACCCCGCCGCCTCTATCCGTGCCAGATGGGTAGTTTCCGTTTCGAGCGATCGTCGAGTGCGTGATGATGCTTTTACTATTGTCAATGATGATGCCAGAAGTCCCGCCCCCCCTGTTGCCTTCAACTAGACAATCCTCCATCACCAGAGTGGAGTCACGAACAATCAGGGCTGCGGTCGTTCCGTATCCTCCGCAACAACAATCATAATCAGTATTCCCACTAACCGAGGTCGTATTGAGAACGACCATAGAGGCGTACGCAAGTAGCCCTCCTCCACATAGATTGTCGTCGATGGCGCAATTGGTAAAGGATGCTTGTGTATTGTCCATAAAGACCCCACAGCCGAGAATTGCGTGATTGGCCCGAATCTGACAATCCACTACCTCGACTCGACAATTCGTACAAAACATCCCGCCGCCATACAGATCATAGGATGGTCCACCGTGAATGAGACCGTACCCGTTCTGTAGCGTGAATCCTTCGACCAGCGTTCCAGGGAGATCCAGATTCTGGAGACGAATGACGGGCGCTATGCCTCCACCATCGAGGATGGTAGCGCCTGGGCCCTGCTGGCTCCGCAGGATCAAGATCTTGCCGTGGAGGTCCAGGTTTTCGGCGTAGACGCCAGGGAGTACGAGCACAGTGTCCGCCGGAAGCGTGCTCGGCTTGTCAATCGCGTACTGGATGCTGGCATACGGGTCTTCCATCGTTCCGCTACCCGGCGGTGGGTTGTTCACGTCCACGTACCACGTCGTTTGGGCTGATGCCGTGAGAGCCAGGGTGAGCAGAGTCGAAGCGGTGAGCAGCGAGCGCATTGCAGTCCTTCGGCCCATCAGGCCGTGCGAGTCAGCGAGTCTGTGCCGCTCCGAGCATTTCTCCTCCTCGGAGCGAGCGAGCGTCAGTCTACCTAGAGACGGCGACATCGCTTGGGAACCGGCGGCGAGGGAGACCCCGTGGCCACACATTCCCCATCACTCCGCCCCGATCGCCTCTCGCACGCTCTGCTGGTCCGCCCTGGCGTACGTCATGGTCGAGGTGATGCTCGCGTGGCGCAGCGCTGCCTGGACCAAGGCGATGTCCCGCGTGCGGCGGTACAAGTCGAGCGCGAACGAGTGCCGCAGTGAATGCGGCGAGAACTTCCCCCGCACGCCCGCCTTCGCGAGCCACTCCGTGAACCGCCGCTCGACGTGCCGCCCGGAAACGCGACGACCGCCACGGGCGAGGAACAGCGGCCCGCTCGTCCGCTCCCCTACCAGGACCGCGAGTTCGCCCCGTAGGGCCACCGGCACGAAAGCCTCGGCCTCGCCGCCGTTTTTCACCCGCCGCAGGGCGAGTCGCCCATCCGCGAGATCAACGTCGCCCACGTCGAGACCGAGCGCTTCACCGAGTCGCAGCCCGCTGCCCAGTAGCAAGCCGAAGAGCAGCCGATCGCGTCGAGCCCCGTCGCCTTCCGCCTTTGCCAGGACCGCGAGGAGCGCCGCGCACTGCTCGGGACTGAGACCGCGTGGAGGATGGTCCCCGACTCGCGCCCGACGTACGAGACGCGCAGCGTCGCCCGTGCAGTACCCAGCCGCGCGGCAGTGCGCGAAGAACGTCCGCAAGCAGGAGCGCATGCTGTTCGCCGAGCTCGCCTTGCGTGGCGTCCCACGGCCGCTCTGGCGCACGCGCTGTGAGCCCTGGAAGCGCGCGAGGACTTCGTGGTCGAGATCGTCGAGGTCCCGGGAGAGGCCCTCGTCGTGCGCCCACGCGGCAAGCAGCCGAACGAAGCGCTGGTACTGGCCTCTCGTGTGCGCGGACTTGCCGTCCGCCACGGCTTGCGCGAGGAATCGGTCGAGGGCGTCGAGGAGCTGCACGAGCACATGGACGCTCTGTGCGCGAATCCTCGCCAGTTGAATCGAACCAATCGGGGAACTGCCGGGGAACCAGTGGCGTACCTCCAGCAAGTTCACCGCCAGCGGGCCGAGTTCACCGCCAAGTTCACCGAGGTGAACCAAGCAATCGGCCTTTTCTCCCCCGCCAGGGCCGATTCAGGGCAAAAAGAGGCTTCCAGGAAAGGCCCGTTTCCGGTGAACCAGCGGATCGCTCTGAAGCCGACCCTCTCGTGCACGTGGGCGTCGAATCCTGGTGGGAATGGGACGGACGCCTTGGTCAGCGGCGTTCAGCATCCTTCAATGCCTTCTCCATCCCCATGGCGAGAGCGTGGCTTCTTACCCAGAGAATCTCTCTAGCTCTATAATTGATGAGTGGATATGTGTCCGGAGGAAAGCGAAACACGAGAATGTCGTTTCCATCGGTTCGCGTGTAGGTGGAACAAGGTTGGTCGCCATCAGAACCAAAGTGAATAGGCTCGCCCGCAGGTACACGCTCATAGTCCCTGGTGACTGTCCGCAGATCGACTAGCGGCTGCTTCTCCTCGAAACCACACTGCTTCAGTACTTGAAGCGCGCGAACAAGTTGCAACCCATCCGCATCCTTGTACTTGCTCTCAAATTCCTGATCAGTCTTGCTGATCAGCGGTTGCACCTTCACATATTCCTGCCAAGAGCCTTCGGTCCATGTCTTTGGCACTTCGATCACGGGAGCCACAACTCCTGGAACATCCGGCGTCACGGTTTGAACAACCATGGGCTCACGAAATACGGGTTCCCCCATATCTGATCTAGATGTTTCTACAACGATCGGACTGGGAAGTAGCTCGGGCGCTGCTGCGAGCTGCTCCGGAGGGCCGAGCATCCTAAGCCCCTGCCATCCGGCCGCCCCGATGCAAGCCGTTGTGATCAGCCCAACCGTGATCTTCGCTGTCGTCCCCATCACCAATGCTCCTCCACCAGCCGCGAGTCCGCCCCCCGATGCAACCGAACCAATCCTTCCAACCCCGACCAACGGGACGAATGCCCGCATCCATGCCTGCCGGTCTCCGCCTGAATGTTTGTCCAGGCTCGTGCGGAGCGAATCAAGCGCGCGTTTCAGCCGCACGCGCACAGTTCCCGCCTGCACCCCCGTGCGCGTCGCGATCTCGCTCGCATTCAGCCCCTCGTAGTAGCGCAGCAGAACTGTCTCCTGGTACGGCTCCTCCAGTGTGAGCACGGCTGTCGTAACTCTCCTAAGGACCTCTCTCCACGCGAGCTCATCGGACCCACTGCCCTCACTCTCCGGACGAGCCGCCGTGATCTCGCGAACCAAGCGCCGCGACGTGGCTCGACGTGAGCGGCTGGCGAGGCGCTCCACCACGGTGCCAAGCCAGCTACGCACGTTGGTGGTGTGGCGAGGCGGGCAGGCCAGGGCCGTCAGCCAGGTTTCCTGCGCGAGGTCGTTGGCAGCGTGGATGTCGCCGACCAAGGCGCGTGCGAGCGAGTGGACGAACGTCGCATTCTCCTCGAGCACACGAGACAGGGGCTGGTCAGATCGGCTCATCCAAGACAAGGATGCCCGCGACGGGGCAAGGTGTTACAGCTGGCGTGGATTCCTGAGGCAGAAGCCCCCGCGCTGGCTCTTGGACGGCCGTCGGCTAAGTTCCCTGCCGGACTTGGATCTGCATCGCGGCTCCCGCCCGAAGCGCCTCCGTCCTCGCCGCCCGGCGGTCCGCGCGGATCCGACCAAGGCCCGCGCCGGTTTCACTCTGGCCCCGAGTGGCCGCATCTGCTCCCGGTCGTGGGCGCGGGTGAGTGTCGAGCTCTTGGTGGAGAGGCGGGAGGCAATCGCATCCGATGCGTTCGAGCGAAAGGACCGCCATCTCACCGCCTGGTGGCTCCTCCGCCGCCGCTGCCCCTGCGCCTTGAGCTGCTCCTCCATACGGTAGGCAGAGGCAGTCACGCTTCACCGTCTGACCCGCCCCACGCCTAGTCGAAGATCCAGGCCATCCATCCCAGCGGATCCATCGTCACCAGGACCGTGAACAGGAGCAAGCCCAGCGCATGCAAGCTGAACAGGGCGGTGAGCTTGGAGTTTCGGGACAGCAGCGTCACCAGGAAAAACGACATGAGTAGCCAGCAGAACCCCGCGCAGACGAGGCCGCCCGTTCCGATTGCTCCAGTGTGGAGGGGATACCGGCTCTCGGGGTGCATCGGTAGCAACATGGCGCGGTGCCCCCACGGCGCGTACGGCCAGAAGCCCATCTCGAGTCTGCCTCGGACGACTGCGAGCAGGACGAGGACGATCTCGATCCACGGAAGGAAGGAGTAGAGCACAACCAGCGGACGGTCCTCTGCGAAGTAGCGCTCCATGCCTTTCGCTACGCGCTGGAATCCGAAGGGGAGCAACACGAGGACGAACACCATGGCGACTGCCAAGCTCGGGCCGGTTAGCCAGGACAAGGCGCCGTACGCTGATTCCAGGTCTGTCTCATTCATGGCAGGGACGCCTTGGTCGCCAGCACGCCGTCGCCCTCACTCATCCATCCGGCAGAGGAAGAACCAGACCGGCTCGGGCCAGTCCGAGAGCCGTACATCGAGAAGGTGCTTGTCGGCGTCGGTGAGGTAGAGGCTTGTCCCGTTGTGATACTTGCCTTCCGCGAAGCTGGCCGTCATCGGTCCATTCCAGGAGAAGCTCGCCAGGATGACTTCAGTCTCGAACCCAGCCACGGCGAGCTCCCTGCGGCTAACCGGCCCCGCCTCCCGAAATGAGTCAGAGGGCAAGAGTGACGACTTCGGCGGAATCGTGGCGCGCCCTGCTGTGATCGTCCGGCCACCACCTTCGACGCCGAGCTCCACTACACAGTTTGGCTTCGCTTCTGAGGGTCCCCAGATTGCAAAGCGGAGCAGGAACTCCTCGCTCGGTGTCATGAAGGAGCCGAGCACGACTGCGCTCTGCTTACGCCTCGGATCCATCCAAGTGACGGTCATCCGCCCGAGGCTCTTGACACGCGCGCGCGAGTGGAAGCGGTGCGCGGATTCCTCGCCGGGCTTCAACGTCCTGTCGTGATCTTCGAGCGGGAAGGTCTCGGCAACCCAGAGATTGCCGTCGAGCTGGAGGGGATCCTCGTCTTGACCCGAAGTCTGCTCGGCGGCCACGGATTCGTCGTCGCGGGTCTGATCGGTGGCCACCCCTCCCTGGCAACCGACCACTGCTCCTCCGAGCAGCGCGCTGATCACGGCGATCCGGCGGGGAACGGGCATGGCCGTCATGGCTATTCGCGCCTCTACTTCCTCGACGTAGACTCGGCGGGGTGCAGCGCCGGAACACCCAACTTCCCGACTAGCCACTTCTCCATGGAGGGCCTCTTGTGCAACCTTGCGATTTCGATCAATCCGAGCTGCTTCCCATCGTACGTTCTCAATGGTCGTTCGGGATCGCAACCAGCATCGACGAGCAGGCGGACGAACGCGCCGTAGCTCTGGGCGACAGCGATGTGCAGCGGTTCGTAGCGGTGGAACGTGCCATCCCAGCTCCGGCACTGCGCGTAGCGGTCCGCGCCGCGCCGCAGCAGTTCGCTCACTACCGCGCTTCGCGGGTCGTCGCTGATCAGCGCAGCGTGCAGCGGTGTGATCCCTTGGTGGATCTGATTCACGTCGGCACCGCGATCGAGCAGCAGGGCAACAGTCTCCGGATCGCCCGCATTGGCGGCGAGATGGAGCAGTCCCGATTCGCTGACATCGGCCCCGTGATCGAGCAGCAGGGCGACAATTCCCTGGCCGCCCGTCTCGGCGGCGAGACGTAGCAGTCCCGGTTCGTGGGCATCGGCCCCGTGATCGAGAAGTTCTCGCGTCATGTGGAGCCCACTCCGGACTGCAACTGCGAGCGCCGACCGACCGAACTCGTTCTTGTGGTTCAGCCTAGCTCCGCGCATGAGGAACCAGCGCACGAGCTCGGTGTTGCCCGACCAGATCGCGTCGTGGAGCGGTGGCCGTCCACTGCTGGACGAGTCCGTGCACACGGAGTTCTCGATGTTCGCACCGTACCGCACGAGCGTCTGCACCATCTCAATGTCGCCGGCTTCGGCCGCGTGGTGCAGCACGCTCATGCCGTGCTTGCAGAAGTCATCAACGCTCGGACCCCACCACGCATCCAGTATCCCCTCGACAGCAGCGACATCGCCGCGCCGTACCGCACCGCACAGCCACTGGGCCGGCGAGCACACCTGCCAGGCGATCCAGAGGCCGAACAGAAGCACTGGCCCACAGCACCCTACGCGCATTTGTGGTGGGCTTGACATGCCACGACCACGATCACAAGGCAGCGCTGTTTGCGCAAGCCAGGAGGGTACTCGTTTCCATGACACCCCGTCGCCGGCGTCAACCCTGCTGCTTCACCGTGCCCCGGGCAGCTATCCGCCCGCAGGCTCGGCGTCTGGAACGGGGCCGGAGGCGGTTGATGCTGGGCAACCAAGGGTAGCGGTTGCGACCGGCCGAGGGCGCGGCGGGGAGGGCGTGTGCACGCGGGCATTCCCTGCGCGCTGAGATCGTTGGACGTGTCTGAGGGGCGCGTTGGTGGCCTTCGAACTGTCGGACCTTAGTGGGGTTCGAAGGTGATGCGCAGATCTCGAGTGCCAGCGAGAACGTCCTCCAACGTGTACTCCTGGTCGTCCATCCAGACCTCCACGTCGTGCATCCCAGCGAGCAGGCCGCAAATCTGGAACGTCCCGCTGCGATCGGCGTGATCGATCGCGACCGGTTGGCCCTCCGCATTACGAACGATTACGCCAGCGCCCACGGCAGGCGCTCCGCTAGGCAGCACGACCTGTCCCTCAATGCACTCACCGACCCGCAACACGATGCTCGAGTCAGAGGTCATCAATGGCCTCCGCAATCGTTCACCAGCCGCGCGGCCGACTATCGGCCGTAGCACCATCTCACCGCTTGGTAGGCCCGTGCACCTGAACTGGCCCTTGTCATCGATTGCGCAGCGGTGCTTTGCGAGGTCAATTTGGAAGCGCTCTTCTTCTGGCCCGGCCAAGCGGTAGACCCCTACCTCGACGAAGCTCCATCCCTCGTCCCGAGCAGCGCCTTCATGGCCGATCACTTCACCGCCGATCTCGAGGCCCGTCGCAGCTTCGATCGAACCCACGTCCAGTTTGCCCCTGATGGCCTTTCGAGGGTCAGCTTCCTTGATTGCCCACCGGCCGGCGCCGTCGGTCACGAACAGGATCACGACTTCGTCGGCTCGTACCTCGGCCGTGAACGGGCCGGCCGTCGTCGTGGCACCGTAGACGACCGTCGGTCGGCCAAGGTGTGCGACTGTACCGAATGCGGTCACGGTGACGTCCTCGCCAAATCCCACGAGCACCCCGCGGACCTGCACCGTCCGCGCGAGCTCAACCGTCTGTGGCGGTTCGACCGCGGGGTCTCGCCAGGTCACGGCGAGCTTCTCGTCAGCGTAACCGAGCTTTCGCGCCAGCCATCCACTAGGGTACTCGGCAATCGGCAGTTGAGCAGAACCACTGCCGTCGGACTCCACCACCCGTTCGACCGCCAAACCGTCGGCGGGCTCGAATTGCACGCCCGGCACGGGCGCTCGGGTCTCGGCGTCGACGACCTGGACCTCAATCTCCCGGATGCAGGGGACGTGCATCGTGAACTCATTCCCGGTGAGCGCGTCGGCAGCGTCCGTGACCGTGATCTGCGTGGACTGCAACGGTATCCCGTTCGATCGGATGTGCAGCTCGTGGTTACCCGCAGCGAGCCGAACGCCGGCATCTCCGTTCTCGTCGGTCCGGACGCTGATACGCGACGCAACATCGAGCGACGTCAACGGCCGACGCGCTTGGGGCATGATGACGAGCTCGAACCCATCCTTATCGCTCTCAGTCACGCACCCCTCATTCCAAAGCACGGTGAACCGAACGTTCGTGGCCGCGACGAGGCCGATGCGGCGAGGCTGCTCGGACCGCGCGTCGATTCGGACCCGCCGCGTGCAATACCCGGGCGCGCCAACTGTCGCGAGCCTATCCTCCGCTCGCACTCGTTCGTCAAGCTCGATCTGGCCGTCAGCGTCGGCTAGGAGCGAATGGAGTCCCGTATCCGTCTCGATGCGCAAGATGGCCTCGGGCAGAGGCTTCTCGGACGCCTGGTCCGCGACTGTCCATGCCACGGGGACAAGGGTGGGCATCTGGTCCCCTTCGTCGGTTCCAGCATCCGGTGCCGCCGGGATACGTGACTGGGAACTCTCCACGTCCGCTGCCAGGTTCGAGTCGGTCTGTACCGTTGCGCCTCCAGATTCGAATACAGCCTCGGTCGCTGGCTCGCTCGAGCTAGGCCAGAACAAGGCCATCGCGAAGACTAGGATCAGGCCGACTACTACGACGGCGAGGACGAGGCGTCGGTGTTCGCTAGGTAGTGTGCTGCTCAGGAAAGACGTTCCAAGATTGCGGGAGGGTAGGGAGTGAAACGCTTCTGGTCTCTCGAAGGGGTTCGGTTCGCATGATCGGAGCGTGCCGAAAGTCGCCTCCGTTCGACGCGCCGCTCCTCACGTTCTCCCGAAGTTCAGCACTCCCGGCCTGTAAGCGCAACCTTGTGCGGCCTAGCCTGCCGCCTGTCCGGAGAACTCGACACCCGGCTCCCACTCCCGGCCGAGGGCGCGGCGGGGAGGGCGAGCCCGATTGGTTGATCCTCCCGCTGATCCCGTGCGCCAGCTTCGCCGGGTCGGGTTCGGTGATGACCCTAAGCCCACATCTGCATGGGTACATTCTCAGTGTCGAGGACTCGGTCCACTGGAAACGGCTCCGCAGTGCCGGCTCGAATCCGAGATGCTGTCCAGACCGCTGCGAACGCATCCATCACATCATCTGATCCTACCTGGTTCCCGCGCACAGACTGTCGCACCGTCGCGAACGCGTCTGGACCAAACGTGGCTGCGATCAGCCGGCACCGCTCGTCACGGCCGGCTGGACTCTTCTTCCCATAGACCATTGGCGCGCCTGACCACTTGGCGAACGACAGCTCCGGATGTACTTCGTAGATGGTCCGGCATGCCCAGGCGTCGGATCGAACAAACTCGTCGGCCTCTTCAATCTTTCGTAGGATCCCGAAGGTCTGCCGCGACACCCGTCGGCCGTCGATTTGTTCCGTGCGTTCGCAAGCCTCCTCCCACGATCGAGCTCCGAGGGTCGCACGTAGAGGACAGGGGAACACGGACCTGCGCCGTGGCTCGCCCAGGCTCTTTCGAGCCAGCAAGTCGGCTTCTCGGTGTGCTCGGCCGGGAAGCCCAATCGGGACATCTACTGCCGCGATCTCTACGTCGCGTGGAAGGTCTCTGAGCTGCTGGATGAACAATCCTCTCAATCCACGAAGGTCCAGACCGCAGAGTACTACGATCCAGCCCTGAGAGGTCCCATCCACCCCAGCGATCACACGACTCTTGCCTCACCTGACGACACTGCGGTCTTCAGAACGCATCATGGCGTACGGAATTGGAAATGCGTGCCACCGGCGGTGGACGCGCCGGCGAGGCAGCGGGCGCGGGTAGGAGGCGGAAGTCTGCGTCCCGCCCACTGCGCCACGACCGAGCTGCTGGAAGGAATCGGCGAGACCTAGTTCGAACGCAGACGATCGTTCTTGTCCATCACGATAGGTACGCGAGCCTCACCTCGCCATGTTTCTTCGCCGCCTTCGATGATGCTCGCGGTGTACAGGACCTGACCATCGATCGTCTTCGCGGTGCCGTGTACTCCATCCTGCGTCCATACGCCCCCGGGATCAGCCCCAACGTACACATCAGCTTCTGTTCCCGGCTTCATCAGGACCTTGGGTAGAATTGTCTGGGTATCACCGCCAGCCGCGCGGTCGAGGATCTTGCCCTCGACCAGGATGCTGTCGTCGGTCATCCGAGTGGCCTTCACGTCCAGGGAGTAACGAGGCGGTGACGATGCACAGCCAGCAAGCAGAGCGAGAACGGCCAGAATGGGAACGGGCTTCATGGGGACCTCCGCGTCAGTAGTCGTCAGCGCCGGAGGGACTCTGAAGCTGATCTTCGCCAGGCGATCGACTCGTGGGGGCGTGTCCCGTATGGGGGACCACTCCTCCCTGGACAGGTCCCGGCCGAGGGCGCGGCGGGGAGGGGAGGGGGGATCCTCGCGGGCCGACAGTGAACCTCGGTTCTAGTCTCCTCGCTTCTCCATGAATACGCGCTCCCACACACCTTGAATGAACATTCGAAGCTCCTCGGTCTGCGAAGCATCGAGGTGTGGTAGGAGCTGCGCCTCCTGCCAGGCTTTGAGTTCGTTCCAGGCAGTAACCCACTCAGAGCGTGACGGGTCGCCAGCAGCAGGTGGCTCTCCTGTCGGTGCGAGGCGGCGAAAAATCTCCGACGTGCGCCGACCCCGTTCGATGAGAATGTTCACTACCGGATCTCGGTCTTCCTTGGGTAGCTGATGCTCCTTCCAAAAGGCATCGACCAACTTGCGGATCTCCGTCGCCTTGACTTCGAGTGCCTGCCTCTCGCTCTCCTCAGCAAGGATCGCGAGAATCGTGCCCTCATGCTTCTCGCGGAACTTGTCCTCTGTCCCCGCTTCAGGCGTCTCCACCGTGGCAAGCGGAACGCGGTCGCTGACCTGTTGAAGGTCCGCCAGCACCGTTTCGAGCCCGTCGAGTCTGGCGCGGAGTTCAGCGATCTCGTCCCGGATCTGATGCGGGTCGTCGGCACCCAGGGCGCGCCCTCCTTGGGGAGCCTCGCCTTGATTCCCGATTGATGACGGCGAGTGCGCCGGGATGAGGTCGGCGCTGGGCTCGTGCCACCGCGCGTACAGACCGATCACGGCAACGGTCAGAACCCCGGCAAGCGCAAAGAGCAGGATGATAGCGGCTCGCATGGTTGGGCTACCGAGCTCGGGATCGTACCACTGCTCCTCTACGCGCCCGAGTGCGCGGCGGGCGGGCGCGGCCAACCGGGACTCTGGGCGCCGCGCCCTTCGCGGTACTGCTCGACTCAGCGTCCAAAGCCTACGAGCTGGAGCGAGACCTCAATCTCGCCACCCTCAGGAACAACGACTTCAGTGTAGCCGCGAAGGCCCGGACTCTCGGCTTTCAGTGTGTACCGCCCTGGCTCGACGTGGTCGAACAGGAATCTCCCTCGCTCGGCGGCGGCCTGGTAGAGCGCCGCTTCCCGGTGTGCCCGGTCCGTGGGCATGAGATCAACAGAGATCACATCCGGGATCGGTACGGCGGCTCCAATGCTTCCCCAGACGCGGGCACTCCCTGTCGGGCGGAGATCGACCGCAGCCGTCTCCTGTCCTGAAATGCGCAAGAGGCGCGCAACCGGTCGCACGGGCATTCCACCCACCGATTGCTCCCAGCCGACCTTGTACACACCCGGCATCAAATTGCGGAAGGCATACTCACCGAAGGCGTCCGTGTGTGTTCGTACTTCTCCGCCGCGTGCCCCGGGAACTTCCAGCGCATCCAGGCCGATCTCTTCATCCGCCAGCGGCACGCCATCGAAGTCGCGCAGTACTCCCGAGACGCTCCCTCCATGATCCAGGCTCACGAAGCGCTGCACCACTCCCGATGTTGGTACCTCGAAGGGGCCATCCAACTTGCGGGCGAATTCTGGGTGATCGACGCAGAGCGACAGCTTCCAGGCAGGAACGCACTCAAGCGTGAATCGACCAAGCTCGTCGGTATGAGTGAGCAGAACTCCATCCTCGTCCCCCCACGGTGCGCGCTGGAGGAAGGCCCGGATCAATGCATCGACGACGGGAGCGCCATTCTCAGTCGCAAGAATGCGGCCCTCGATCCGCGCTCCCCGTGATAGAGCAAGTACGACTTCATCAGGGTCTGGATTCAGACTCACAGCTATGTGGTTCGCAATGGTGGGCGCGTAGCCGTCGGCAATCGCCTCGATGCCTACGACGTGCCCACAATGCAGCACGCCATCCCCGATGTGCCAGTATCCACCACTGTCTACGTAGGGCACGCCGCTACCGGATGCAGACCAACCCGACGAGTTCTTCGATACCGCAGTCTCGCCAGGACCAGGATTCGCGTCCGTGAAGCGGATGCGAAATGACTCGATCGGAGCTCCCGTGACGCCGTCAATGACCTTGCCGGCCAATTGTCCGCAAGCCTCGAGCTGGATTTCCAGATCGTCGCGATCGGAGGGCAAGACGCTGCCACTCCAACGCAAGTACCCGTGCCGCATGCAACCGACAGCAATTGGTTCTGACGGCAGACCCTCGAGTCGGAACCGTCCCTCACGATCCGTGTGCACTGCGGGTGCCCACCACTCCTCCGAGCCCTTCGCATACACATACGCACCGTGGATCGGTTCTCCCGCCTCGTCGTGCACGCGCCCGCCGAGGGAATGTCCCGCTTCGAGCACGACCTGCACTCCCTCGATAGCGGACCCCGAATCTGGGATTTCCAGTACTCGCTTGGCGGAGCGAAACCCCTTCCGACACGCCCACAGCAGGTTCGAGCCGGTTGCACTCGCTTGCACCAGCGGAAACTCGAAGCTGCCGTCCTCCTCCGTCCAAGCATCCACGCGGGGAGTCGCGTCGGGTGAATATCCAATGCACACCCAGGCTCCGGCCACAGGAGCACCCAGGCGATCCCGAACGTGGCCCCTCACCGGCGTCCCGCTCTGCAGGATCCATTCGAGCTCTCCCGCCGCCAACTCATCTGCCTCGACCTTGCGCCCCTGCTCGCACAGCCCTGCCCTTGTCGCACGGAGCCAGACTTCTTGGAACTGGAGGTCGGCTTCACCGTTTCGTGGATCCAGTCCCTCGAGGACGAAGAAGCCGTCGACGTCGGTCTTGGTGTGGATCTCGTCGTGTAACCACACGGCTACCTCGACACCCGGCGCAGGCTTGTTCCTGCCATCTACAATCTTGCCGCGCAGTCTGACGCCCGGGGCAAGCACGATGTCCGGGATGTCATGCTCGCCTGGCCCGCCTACGCGTGTCGCAACTTGTCCAACTGCGAGATTCTCCGCGCGCGCCTGGACTACCTGTGTCCCGGATCTCGAACTCGCCTCCAACCGATACCGGCCCTCTCCATTGGTGCGAGCCTCGGTCCGTCCCTGAATCACCCGAGCGCCCTCGATTGGGTGGTGCTCGGGATCGAGAACGCGCCCCAGGAGCGTCACGTCGAGGAGGGAAGCACTGAGCCAGATGTTCTGAGGAGGTTCATCGCCTCGCGGTACCGTGAGCACTTCCGGGTATGCCTCGAGCCCGACGCCACTGATCGAAAGCGACAGTGTCACACGCTCCGTAGGGCCTGGGAGATACCAGGCGAACTCGCCCAATGCGTCGGATTGAAGGTGTGCTTCCTCGATGAGCTCGCCGGAGGCTGAGTTTCCAGCGTGCAGCCGGGCGAGAACGGTTGCTCCAGGGAAAGGGCCGGTATTCGACAGGTAGGTCTGACCGCGAACAACCCAGTCCGAGGTCGCGGATCGCTCCACGCTTGCGAGCGAGCGCTCAGCGCCCTCCGTGAGCGCGCCTTCAACACGATCGTCGGCTACTGCCGAGTCTCCCTCGGGCCGGTCCAGGGAGGCGAGTGGCGCACTTGCGACCGAGCCGTCGCCGGCTCGCTTCCCTCCCACATCCATCCAATGAAGTACCCCTGCCACGAGCGCAAGTGCGAGGGCGATGCCCAGGGCGAGCTTCGTAGTCGAGCCTTTCAAGACAACTCCTCCACTCCAGTTCGTGAGGTTCGAACTCGTCGGAAGCGTGAGCGTGATCCAAGCTGGCTTTGCCGCGAACAGGACGAGACCCGCGAGGAAGCTGTCGCGTCGATCCCGATCCCCTTGGCTCAAGCGCCTGCGGAGTTCGCACAGGCCGCGCCGAACATGCGTTCGTACCGTGTTGACCGAACGTCCCTCGCGCCGTGCGATCTCTCGCGGCGACTTGTCTTCGAGAAACCGCAGCACGAGCGTCGAGCGGTAGGGCTCGTCGAGGGATTCGAGCGAGCTGAGGAGCCTTTGGAGGACCTCGATCTGCTCGGCGGCCTCTCCGGCGCTGGGACTGCTCGCGGGCTGAGCGACCTCGATCTCTCGCTCTCGGCGACGTGCCCCGCTCCGTCGCTCAGCGGCCACAATGTTGCGAACCGTGCCAGCAAGCCATGCGGCGAGCGAACGTGGAGGTTCGCCTGATGATCGGAGAGCCGCGAGCCACGCTTCCTGCGCGGCGTCGTCGGCCGCGTGCTCGAAGCAGAGCCCGCGCGCGAGACGCCTGATGCGCTGAACCTCGCGGTCGAGGTCTTCGTGTGGAACTCCGTGGATCCAGTTCTTCATTGCTTGCCCCCGAGCTACCAGGGGACGCCCAAGAGTGTCCGCGAACGAAGAAACCGATTCAGGGAATCCGTCTAACTGCACGGAGGAGGCCCAGGACAGGTAGCCTGGAGGCCCAAAGCGGATGGGGCTCTCCCCCCGCCCAGCCTCGCTCGCTCTCGCTGGACTGATCGCCGCGGGCTTCCTAATCCGCTCCCCGCAGAAAGCGCAGCGGCGCGACCTGACTGAGCTCGGCTCCAGGCTCCGCCGGCAGCGCCTCGGCATTGCAGGCTACGGCTCGGTAAGGCCGTGACCGCGCTCCCAGCCATCGCGCGACGCGAGTGCGACCGGCCGAGGCCGCGGTGGAGAGGCGCGCAAACGTGTTGTTCGTGGGAGGGGCATCGGCATCATCATCCGCGCGGGTAGGAACGCCTGCGGCAGCCCCACGCGAGGGTCTGAAACGGCCCGCCAGGTTCTGCGACTTCAATGGAGATGGAGATGCTACGCTCCTCGGGTCGCTTGAAGCGCAAGCCGTCCGTCTGGAGGTCGAGATGCTTTCGGGGTTCCTGTCGAAGCGTGGGGTCTACTGGCTCATCGCGTGTGCATTCCTGCTGATGCGCAGGGACGCAGTCCAAGCGAAGAGCCTCGTGGCTGCGGAACGAACGCGATCTGCAATCGAGGCTGCGATCGAAGATGTGAATCTTCGAGCGCGTGAGGATCTCTCCTCGGAGTTGTTCCACGACCTCGAAGGGCTCGGAACACTTGACGAGTTCATCCACCACTTCGGGCCGGATGAGGGAATGGCCCGGTTCTGGGCGGTCTCCTTTGCTGGGAGTGGGCAGGGAGGAGGCACATTCAGCGACGAGCTGTGGTGCGGTGATCGTACGTCTCATTACCACATTCGGATTGAAACGTTTCACCCAGAATCAGCGATGGATGCATTCCCCACACAGGGATCATGGCGACAACGTGCATCCATCAATATTGAACTGTTCTGTTCCGCCGGGTGGCTCTTGCCGGGCAAGCCCAAGGTGACGCTCACTGATCTGGGCGGCGACTGGAATGCTATGTACGTCAACCGATTCATTGCCGCTCTCGATCAGGCAGGTGTTGAGTGTCAGCTGACTACGCTTTGAACATCCATTGCCCGCTCCCGGCCGAGGGCACGGCGGGGAGGGCGGTTGGGGAAGCTCGGATCGGCTCGGTGACGCAACGGGTTTCGGTTAGTGATCTTCTTTTGCTGCGCGCTGCCGCACCTCATTCCGTTGTTGCTCGCGCCGGCGCAGAATCTCGCGCAAGATCGCGTATTCATGGGGATGATCTTGCTCGGGAAGTATCGTCCGCTGAACCGTCACGCCGTCGGGAGCCAACCGCATCGCGAGAAGCTTTTCCTTGGGTATCTCCTCCTCCTTCATCGGTTCGGAGAGAACCTCGTACAGCCCAGCCGCGAAGCGAGCCTCGTAGAGCGGGAAAACTCGTTCGTCCAGAGCCTCCTGTAGCTGGGTCAGGTTCATCTGGTCCAGGATCAACGGCAGAGGTTCTCGCGTCTCTGCTAAAGCACTCTCCGGTGTTGGAGGCGCGATCCCCAAGGGCGTCTCCGCGGTACTTTCCGATCCTGCGCCGTCGATCTCGCCGGGGGCTGGATTCCCCTCTCCGTTCATGGGCTGCTCGACGGCGCCTTCCCTCGGAGTGTCAAGAATCCTCGAGGCGCCAGCTGATTCATCCTCCAGGCTCGGCGACCAGAGAAAGACGACGCTCATCAGAGACCCGCCGAGGACCGCGAACCCAAGCGTGCGCTTGCCAGCTCTACCCACTAGAACCACCAGGGTCATTCTAGCGCCGGCAGGATCGCGAACCCCAGATCGCGTGGTCTGGGAGACACCGACGCAGCGACCGCATCGCCGACCGGGTGCAGGGAGCCGATGCAGCGCTCGTGAAGGGCTCAGAGGACCGTTGCCGCGGATGCGGCCCGCAGGGTGCACCATAGTCCTTGCTTGCGCTCCTGGAAGGCCAGGGGGAGAATCCCCTGGACGGCCGCAAGCGCCCGGAACCTAGCCATGGTTCACATGCAGAACGGAGAGATCGAGAGCTCTCCGTCCGCTCGTACCCACAGCGCTGGCGCGCCCTCGGCCCTCGTTCCGCCGTTCCACTTCCTGGTCGGCACCCCGGATTCGTATCGCGTTCCCGCGACGCGACGCCCGAGTCCACCTTTCAGTCTCACAGGAGGAGATCCATGCCCGCACTGCCCCCCCGTCTTGAACCTACTCTCGCCTCCTTCGGTTTCGGTGCCTTCGTGCTTCTCGTGCCCGTGGCCGCCCAAGACGACTGCGACGGTCCCAGCTCGAATCGCGTGCTCGATAAGCTCGTCTCCTACCACTGCACCGGTAGCGCAGATGCCTTCACCTCCTCGCCTGATGGCTTGGTCCTCTTCTTCGGTGAAGGCGGATTGCTCGGCGTCATCGACGACACCACGAACGAAGCCAAGTGGCACGCGTCCGACCTCAAGCTTACACCGATCGGAAACCCATCCCTGGCGAATGGTACGGGAGGCCCCGGCCTGATTCCCATGGCGCTTGCGCTCGATCCCGCCGCAACCTATCCCTACGATCGATCTGAACCGAGTACATCTCCGAACGACTTGATCTACATCGCCGGCGGCCGCATGGGGCTTTGGGTGGCGGACGCTGATCAGTATTCGAGCCATTCAAACCTCCGAGTAGCACGGATCGACGATGCACCGGTCCTGGATGCATCTCAGCAGACCAGTCGCCGCTGGTGCTGCGACGTCGACTTCGTGACCCTTGGTGGGACTACCTACTTGCTGTCCTTGTGCTCCTCCAAAGACGACACCAAGGTGCGCGTCTTCAAGCTTACCGACGCTCGGCAGGTGATCAATGCTCACCTCAGTGATGAGACGGGTCATGAGCTGCAACCCTGGAAGAACATCCCAATTGGCCGCAATCCGGCAGTCCCCAGCTATCATCCGTCGACCGAGCCCAGCCGCAGTTTCGGGTACTCGATGACCGTCGACGTGATCAACGTGAACACCGCTTACGTCTATGTCGCAATGGGTGAGCATGGCTTGGCTCGATTGCACCTCACCACGAGCAATCTAAGTAGCTCCATGACCTGGCCGGTCGCCGGCTATACGCAGTGGGGACCGGTGTTTGGAGATGATACGGACTACGCCGACTCGAACTCACTTTACGACAACATCCACTACTACGGATTCGAGACTCTCAGCCAAAACTGCGAAGAACGTGGCGTGGATCGACCGTATTTCGTTGACGTAGCGGTCCAGAACGACGGTCCGAGCGCGCACTTCCTCTACGCTGCGGTTGATCACCTCGGCTGGCTGCAGATAAATGTGGCCACTCCCTCAGCTTGGGCGTCGAACACAGCGATCCAGCACCACGAGGGAATCCCCTCGACGACGGACGTCCCGGGGGGCTGCACCGGTGACGATATCATATCCCTCGTGACCGAGACGCAGGGCGAAGACACCGTCTATCTCAAGTTATATCCCCACCGGCTATCGGTCGTACACAAGGACGGCAATGCCCTGCTCGTTGTGCTCTGCGCGCAGGTGCCTCTCGTGCAAAATCCACTGTTCCGCAATGAGGGCCAAGTTTACACCTACGACGTCCGCTACATCAATGGACTGGGTGAGGTCGGCACAACAGGTCCTTCCCAGTACACCTTGATCTACGATCTCGCCAACCTCGGCGGTAGCGAGAACCACATACTGGCGGAACCTTCCGGAGGGGACAATCTGTACGTCTTCCCTACGCAGAGTGCTCCAAGCGACCAACTCGACTTTTTCGTCGGGATCCACAACGTGCAGACCGTCTTCGCGGACGAGGACCTGAACCCTGATCTAGACATGAGCGGCATGGAGAACGCGACGTCGCGCTACACGGTCGACTACGAGGCCGGCACCGTCCTCAGTGTGTTCTCGCGATCGAGAGAGGACCGACCCGGTCGGATGACTCACGTCGTTGGGCACTTCCACGACAAGCCCGAACTGTTGGTCCTGGGCCTTAGCGACTGCTGCATCGATGGCGATGGCGTTACTGCAGCCTGCAGCGATCACTTCGATCACTACTACAACCCTCCCTCGGGGCAGTCGGACGACCCCAATGGCACATTCGGAATGTTCTTCGATCCCGACTCACAGTGGCCATACTCGGACTCGAGCGTCTGCGCGGGAGACGGAGCATACGTTTTTGGGGGAACTAGCGCGGTCTGGCGTATGAGCCAGTACTGCTTCGGAGTCAACTTCTGTGATTTCGGAACCGCGCTTAATCCGACTGAAATCGATGCCTGGAAGATGACTGCAACTCGTGATCGCCTCCTTCACCTTGGCGGAGGATATCTTCAGGGCGGGCTCAACCTGCAGTACGACCAGGAGAACGACCAAGGCTGGGAAATGGTCTTCGCCACGCGTTGGATATCCGAAGGCGGGCTGATCGTGGCGCGGCGAGATACTTTGGTGACACACGCGAATGACCCCCAAACCGGGGATGAGTTCGAGATGGGCCCGAACGGAGCCAACGCCGAAACATCAATCCTGACGACCCACCCGGAATACGCAAACGTGCCTCACTCAACAGCAGGTGATCACTTCCTGACTCCCCAGAAGAGCGGCATCGTCGGCTCGTGCTCGACCTGGGGTCCGGAGCTCTTCAAGTTGCCGGGCTCCATCTCGGCGACCGAGCCCGATACCTGGGTAATGGCCGTTCCTTGCGGGTCGGTCTATTTTCCCGCTTCGGTGGACCAACGGTATTCCGATGAATGGAATCCGGATGCGGCCTATCTCGCGAAGCACGGCAAGCACATGATCCGGTTCTGGAACATTCAGGATCCCGATTCCCTGCGCGAGAACCAGCCGCACCACAATCCATTCGCCCAGATCCTCGGTCCGAATGGCTACGCCAATTCCTCTGCGGGCATGTGCAAGACCGTCGAACACGATGGCAGGGTGCTCATGTTCGTGGCCGATCACGGCGGCCGCGTGTTCGTGTACGACGTCACGTACTACCTCTACGCTGATCCCATCGACACGGTGCCGCTGGCCGTTTGGGAGGCGCCTGATTCCGTCACCGACGACCAGAAGACGAATATCCGGTCCATCGCCGTCGACCACGCCATGTGGACCTCGGGATCCCAGAGCTACGACGAAATCTATGTCTATGCGAGCGTCTGGCGCTATGGAATCCAAGTACTGCGATTCTGCTGGGGTACTGCAAGCCCTGGAGATGAAGAGCTCCAGCCGATCGAGCTCATCCAGACTCCCGGCCATACGAACTTTGTGCATCTGCGAGAGACGGAGGAGGGCAAGAGCCTGATCATGGCGGACGGGCCGGGGCTGCGCGTGTACACGTACAACTTCTGATGGTGATCAGTCCGGAGGAATGACCATGACGAGGTATCTAGTAACTCTTGGATGGCTGGCGCTCGGCGCTCAGGCTCCTCCTTGCTTCGGGCAACAGGTGCTGAGGGTGCATGATGGAGAAACACAGTCCGACCAGCTTCGGACAGTTGCTCCGATCCACGACCTGGATGGCGACGGAATTGACGACTATCTACTGGGAGCTCCGGTCGCGAACGGTGCTGCCGGCATTGTTTACGTGATCTCGGGACGTGACGGAAGCGAGATCCGGCGAATCGCCGCTCCGATCGGAACTTACTCGAATCTAGGATCGTCGATCTCGGATGCGGGTGATTTCGACGGCGACGGGGTCCACGACATCGTTATCGGGGCGGTTGGCGATGATACCAATGGTATGAACACTGGCCGAGCCGACGTCTACAGTGGGGCTAACGGAAACCTGCTCGCTTCCTCTCTTGGAGTAGGGGACGGTCAGGAATTCGGTCGAAGCGTAGCGGGAATCGGAGACGTCGACGGGGATGGGTTCGACGACGTGCTCGTCGGCGGACGTTCGGAGTATGCGCGGGTATTGAGCGGCCCCGACGGCCACCTGATCCGCACACACTGGGGCGCACCCTATTGGGCGACGGTTTCTGGACTCGGCGACGTCGACCAGGATCTTGTGCCGGACTACATGATCGGTTGGCCGCAGGATTCGACTAACGGGACTTGGACGGGTGCGGCAATCGTGTATTCGGGGGCAGACGGATCGGTGATCCATGAGGTCGACGGTGAGAGACCCTATGACGGTCACTTCGGAGGCGACAGCCTGGGTTTCTCGGTCGCGGCCGTTGGCGATATCGATTTCGACGGTATTTCGGACTTCGCGTCCGGAGCGCCCGGGGGCCTGGATACTTTGTATGCAACTGGACCTGGTTTTGTACGGGTCTACTCTGGCGCGGACGGCTCGGTCTTGAGTGAAATGCGAGGGGACGCCCAGGATTCCACTCTTGGCATCGCACTCGGAACAGGTGGAGACGTCAATGGTGACGGATCGCCGGACTACCTGGCTGGTGCCCCGTCGGAGACCGTCACGGTCTCAGGCCAAGGAGCGGGCTATGTGTTCTCAACAATCCACGAATCCAACCTCTGGAAGATTCTCGGCAGCGAGGTCGCGCAGCTGTTCGGCCAGCATTTCGCGATTCTCGCCGATTTCGATAGTGATGGGTACGCGGAGTTCGCGGCGGGCGACGGCAACGCGAGCTACACTGGCCTGTACGCGGGTCGCGTGACGATCTATCGCGGCGGCCCCGGCGACGCGATCCGCTTCTGCCCCGCGACCCCGAACTCGAGCGGGAGTCCCGCCCGCATCGACATCGACGGCCCGATCTCGATCTCGTATGCGCGCATGTCGCTTCTCGCCTCCGACGGGCCTCCCGGCCAGTTCGGCATCTTCTTCTATGGGGGGCAAGAGATCCAGGCGCCATTCGGCAACGGCACGCTCTGCGCGGGAGCGCCGATCTTCCGCCTCCGGCCTCCGTTGGTGCTCGACTCTGGTGGATCGATCAGCCGAGTTATCGACTTCGGGGCGCCCCCCGTCGGTGGCTCAGGGGCGGGGCAGTGGATCCCTGGATCCACCTGGATCCTACAGTTCTGGTACCGGGACCCGCTGGGAGGCGGTGCTCTCTTCAATCTCTCCGACGCGCTGCGCCTGACCCCAACTCCCTAGGCGTACTCGCTGGAGGCGAGTCCGGTCTACTCGCATCCCCCTGCCGCCACGGGCTTGGCAGGCGCCAATTCGGCGGCCGGTCCGTGTAGCCCCCCCATTGGCGCGTCACTCACGCCACCGTTCGAGTCCCGCCCGGCACCGATCCCAACGCTACTGCAAACAGAGAGCAGTTCGAAAACCCGTAGGGATCGGGGAGCCAACTCGCCGCGCAGGCGGTAACTGGGCTCCAGAAGGGGTTGACTGGGGGGCGCGGAGTGGACGGCGAGAGCGATCGCTGCAAGTCCGCCACCGTGCGTAACTTGCGCTCGCGCAACGACTTGCTCTCGCGTTCTCTGTTCGCAGCCGTGAGAGCGGGTAGCCCAGGCTGAAACGGGGCCGTTTCGATCGGGTCCGAGCCGGACGTGCTCTCGAACTCTCTGTTGGTCCCGAGAGAGCACAGAAATGGTTAACGCATTGCGGATTCCTAGAAACGACCGATCCGGACGGTGATGCGAACTCGGGGCTCTCGGTTGACAGGCGGGCAGTGTTTGTCTGCCGGTCACGGGCGATTCTTGAGACTGACCCGCCTTGCAGACGCGCAGGCTGTCGGTCTCGACTCGATCCCCCCTTCCTCATTTCTTCTCGGCTTGCTCCGCTCGCTGTTCCTCGATCGAACGGATTGCGGCCGCATGTGTTGCTGCAAGCTCCTCAGGGTAGTCGCGAAGTAGTTCGAGCAGCTCGCGGCAGCAACCATCAAGATCCGGAGAAAGCGTCTCCGCCGTGACGTTCATGGCTCTCAGCTCCCTGATGAACTCACGCTTGCGCCCCGCCGGAATCACAATTCGTAGACGGGTTTTCTCCTTCGGTAGAGGGTATGAACTGAGAATGCTCGGAATCACAATGTCGTGATCCTCATCGCCCTTCGACGAAATCGAGAAAGTGCCCTGCTGGGATGCCGAGCGACGACTATGCGTGCGCGGCGTGAAGAAAATCAGTCCGGGATCAACCTCCATCCCCATGACCAACTTGTTCAGGTGCTCTCCCGTACCAAACATGAGCGCATCAAGACCGCTGGAGGTCTTTGCATTGACGTGATCAACCGAAACGCACCAGACGAACCCATTGCTCGCGGGCTGGTCAGCGCATGCCATCCAAGCCGCCGCGAATGGCGAATATGTCCAGTCCAGGAGACGACTTGGCAGACCATAGTGCCTACCCATGACCATCCATTCGAGGTCCGAGCCGCCTCTCGCGAGGGACTCCACTGGTGCATAGAGGTGCGCTCTTTGCTGGAATTGAAGCAGTAGCCAGCCTTCGAATACCGACGGCGCGGACGGCAGCATCTTCCCGGTTCGTTTCTCATATGCCTTGAGCTCTCTCGCGAGGGTTGGACGTAGAGCCCACTCGTCCTTTGCCTGGCCACGGAATGCAAACGTGCGGAACTGTCCAAACCCCTGACTTGAGTATGGACGAACGGCACGAAGAAACTCGTCGAAGGTTGCAGTCTCTCGTTCAGGCCACTCCTCAGAAGTGCTCATTGCTTGGAACGCGGTTGGGAGCCTTGCCGCGACTGCCCTTGCTCAACCTCTCCAACGCGGACTGGACACCCGATTGCAGCAGGGACTGATAGGACTGCCAGCTCGTCCGGGAGCATGATGCTCGCCCTCTCGGGCAATCGACGAACGGTGGCGGACGACCTCATGACTCCGACTCCTCCCAGCCCGCGTGGAATGGGGACACCCGGGCGGCGGGGGGAATGCTATCCGCCGGCGTGGAGCTGGACGAGCGAAGGGTCTCGGATCAGGAAAGCGATCGCTTTGGCGGCGCGAACCAGGGCAGGCTCGTGAGCGCCACTGATCCTGGCTCCGCGCGACCAGCCGAGGTAGGCTCGAATGCCCACCCGGTGCGGTAGCATGGACCCGACGTCATCCGCTTGGATGTCTTATGCCCCCTGCACGTCGAGGCGCACGACGCTGCCGATCAGCGCGCGGAGGCTCGCATCGGGCACCGCGAGATCGGCGGCGGCGGTGAGCAGCGCGGTGAGCACGACCTTCGACATGGGCGCGGTCGAGACGTTAGCGTGAGCCTCGGGAGGACCGAATGAGTGGTCTCGAAAAGATGCGCAAGCTGTGCGCGAAGCTCGACGACACCAGCGAGCGGCCGCACTTCGACGACGTCATGTTCTACGTGGGCAAGAAGCCGTTCGCGAGCTGCGGTGACGAGAGCGGGGTCGTCGTGCAACTCGAGCCCGATCACGCCGCGACGCTGATCGCGCACGACTCGCGGTTCACCCCGTACGCGCGCGCGAAACACACGGTGCAGTTCGACCCCGGCGCGGTGCCGCAGAAAGCGTGGGAGCCCCTCGTGCGCGAGAGCTACGCGCTCGTGGTCGCGGCCGCGAAGAAGCCGGCGAAGAAGCGAGCGAAGTGACGACATTAGTACTGAACCGCGCGAGCCAGCCCTACGCGCGGGCGTGATCCTTCGCGGCTCCTGACGGGCGAGGTGCACCACAGCGCCGTCCATGCGCGCTCAGCCCGCCTCGTTCCGGCTCTCCCCTCCGAGGTGGCTCGTGATGCGCTTCTGACTACCGCGCGCTGCTGTTGGACGCATTCGCGTCCTGCGCACGGCCCTGCTCTTCGTCCAACGGCGAACGAAGCAGCTCCCCTCGATCAACACTGCCACTCTCGAACCATGGAGAGCGTCGCGTCCTGGTCGATTCCTACCCCGCCCGGCTCTCCGTCCTCGCCGTACGTCGTGACCTCGAAGGTGCCGTCGGCGTGGACCTCGTATTGGTGCGGTCGGTTCCACGGGTCGGCAAGGGCACCGTGCCACTGGAGGAATCGGTGGCCGCGAGCATCGGGCAGGATGAGCGCTTCAAGGCTGGTCGGCAACTCGCCGGTCTCCCGACGACACGCGGTCACGGCGTCGGCGAGATCCACGATGCGCGTTTTGACGATGCTGACGATACAGCGCGACCTGCGGGGAAGCAACGCAGGCGCGATGATCGTTGCCAGTAGGAATACAAGGATCGCGCCGATCACGTAGTGCGCAATCGCGAGTGTCCTGGCTCGTCGGGCATGCAGGTGTTCGACTCCGTTCCGCCGGCGTTCTTCCCCGCCATGTCGTTCTGGGAGCACGGAAGGAGAGCGCGGCGGCGGGCTGACGCTGGCTGAGAGCGCCAGGAGGGCTGATCGACCCATTGCGAGCCCCCCGCCTTGCACCGATACTGCGCGCAGGTCAACGGTGAGCCTGCGACAGCAGGTGGCATACCGACGGCGGAGGAGGCTGAGATGCTGCAATTGCTTGGGTGCGTTATGGCGGCGATGCCGCTGTTCCAGGGGTACGACTCGTGCGTCCCCAACCGTATCGTTGGCGTGTCGGGCTACTCGGCACTCTCCCTCGATGAGGGCTACCTCGCAGGTTCCTACCTGACGAATCCGAATCGCGTCTTCGTGTATGACCGCTCCCAGAACCCGTGGCAATTACGCCAGACACTTGTTTGCCCTGACACGCCAGGCTCGTTCGGCACCCCGATCAGCAGAACTGGAAACTGGTTGTTCGTTGCAGATCCCGGGCACGCGGATCATGGCGCAGGCTCCGGCGCGGTGTTCATCTTCGCAGGGAGTTCGGGCTCATGGACGTTCTCGCAGGAACTCATTCCCGGCTACGTAGCCACGGGCGACACATTCGGCACGGCGCTCGCGGCCTCCGGCAACAGGCTACTCGCCGGAGCGCCAGGTGACAACGACAACGGCAGCGAAGCAGGGGCAGTATACGCCTATGCTCTTTCCGGCGGTGTCTGGACTGAAACGCAGAAGATAAAGCCGCCCGATGCGACACCCCACTCCCGCTTCGGTGCTACGGCTCGTGTCGAGGGTGACGTGTTGATCATCGGTGCGCCGGGTGACTTGCCCTCGGGCGCGTTGTACTTGTATCGCGCCACGCCGAATGGTTGGAGGATGGAATCCAAGCTAGAACTACCGGGACATACGCTCGGAAAGAACGTGTCGCTCTCGTGGCCACGGGTTGCAGACTCCAGTGGATGGCCGCTTATCATCGAGTACAGCGGCGGCACATGGTCGGTTGTGCAACTCGATACCCCAGGACTCGTCTACAGTATTGCGCTGGACGGTGACCGCGTCGCCATTGGAAGCCTGTACTACACGGAGGACGGTGGTGGTGCGACAGTGGTCTACGAAAGGTTCGCGGGAATATGGCGGCTGCGCAACGTCAGGATTGCCCCGAATCCCCGTTCGGAGGACGAGTTCGGCGGTTTCGTCTCGCTAGAAGGCAACGCGCTGCTTGTCGGTGCGCCAGCGTACAGCCCGAACGCCGGCGTCTACGTGTATAACTCGACTGCTCCGTCCGAGGTGCAGTCGTTTTGCTGGTGCTCTTCTCCGCACGTTCCGCCGTGCGACAATGGCATCGGCGACCACCAAGGCTGCCGAAACTACACGACGCAAGGGTCACGTCTGAGTGCGTGTGGCTCGACGAGCGTCGTTGGCGACAGCCTCATTTTGACATGTACTACACTTCCGCCGAACCAGGCCACGGTTTTCTTCATGGGTGGCGGCGCGATCCCACATGAGCCGCTCGGTGACGGCCTGTTGTGCATTGGTGGCGGCGGCAAGGGCGTCTACCGCTTCCCGCTGAAATCTTCGAGCTCGTCAGGAGAAGTGACACTGGGGCCTGGCATCGTTGCGTTCACGAACGGGCACTTCGGGGGAGCTGGGCACATCCTTGCGGGAGCAACGTGGTACTTCCAGTGCTGGTACCGCGACCCGTGGGGGCCATGCAACACGCACTTCAACATCTCGAACGGGATGGCGGCGACGTTCGTGCCGTAGTATGCGAGGTGCGCCCCGCCTGGCAGCCGTGCCTGCGCCCCGAAGGCCGCATCCGTGTTCCTCGACCAACGAGAAGAAGCCGCGCCGCCGCGACTTCTGTGCGCTGTCCGTCGTCAGCGAGGCTAGGATAATTCCTGCCGAAGCGCCCACCCTCGTAAATTCCCCTGCTGTCAGTTAGCTTTCCTCGTATGCGTTTCAATCCACTCTCTTACACGGTCGTCGCCCTCGCCATCGTTGGCCTCCTGCGTGTCGCGTCTGCGCAGGAGCCGTTCACCCAGGTGCCGATCTCTCTTCCCCAAGGCGTCACGTATCAGTCCGTGGCCCCAGCCGACTACGACGGCGATGGCGACATCGACCTCCTCGTGGTCCGCAACGACAACAATTGGGAGAACCCCTCCGTCTACCCCGAACTCTACCGGAATGACGGCGTCGGGTCCGACGGCGGGTTCATGTTCACGCTCGCCCCGTTCTCCGCCCCGTCGTACCCCGTCGCGTCGCCCCCGGGTGCGACTGTCTCGTGGGTCGACTACGACAGTGACAGCGACGTGGACGCTCTCGTCGCAACGAGTTCCGGGACGGCGCTCTATCGCAACGATGATGGAACGTTCACCGACGCCGAGGTCGAGCTTCCCCCCTACGTCGAGCGCACGACGTACTACTTCGCGGAACCACGCTCATCGGCATGGGGGGACTATGACAACGATGGCGATCCTGACCTCGCCCTCCCAAAGTACATCAATGGGTATCCCGACGCCACGCGGCTCGTGGTCTACGAAAACGACGGGGGCACTCTCGCCCGCACCGAGGCCGAGTTTCCCGATCTCGGCGGCGACCTCGACCTCACTTGGGGCGACGTTGACGGCGACGGCGACCTAGACCTCCTCTACCTCTCGGCTGGGGCGCCCTGCGACACCGAAGGGGGAGAGTGCCTCGTCCTCTACGACAACGACGGGGGCGTACTCACCCCATGCACGCTTGACTTCCCGGAAATCGAGGGCGGTGCGGCAGACCTCGGCGACTTCGACTTAGACGGCGATCTCGACATCCTCCTCGTCGCCACGCTCAACAATGAGCCCTTCTACCACTACGACCGCGCCATCGTTTACCAGAACGATGGGGCCACCTTCACCGCTCAAACCCTCGCGTTTCCGTTCGACTTCGACGAGGTCTTCGACGACCTCACCGCCGGGAAGTGGGCCGACTACGACTCCGACGGCGACGTAGATATCCTCATCGGAGGGAACGTAGGTGACGGGGAGGGACCGGGTGATGACTTCGGCGGTGTGGTGCTCGTTTTCGCCAACGACGGCGGCACATTCACGGTCGCAGCCGACCTTCCAGCCAGCTACCTGTACGGGACGGAGACGTGGGCGGACTTCGACAGCGACGGCGATCTCGACCTCCTTGCCACGGGAGACCGGCTTGAGGACTTGGGCGACAATCAGTGGGGGTACGTGTACTTCGCGCGGCTGTATCGGAACGACACGCAGCGCCAGAACGGTGCGCCGTCACCCCCCAATGGCCTCTCGGCCAAGCGCGTGGGCGCCCACGGCGTCGCGCTATCGTGGGAGCCGGCGAGCGACGACCACACGCCGTCCGGCGCCCTCACGTACAACCTCCAAGTCACCGACGTGAACGGGCACGACATTGTGAGCCCGATGGCGCGTCCCGGCAGCGACGGGACGCGGCTGCTCCCCGCACCGGGCAATGTGAGCCTCAACCGGTCGTGGACGCTGGAGGGATTGGCGCCGGGGCCATACTGGTGGAAGGTGCAGGCCGTGGACAACGCCTTCAATGGCGGCGCCTTCGCCGCCGAGAGCGCGTTCACCGTCGGCATTTTCACCAGACCGTCGCGGCGTTGATGACACGCACCGGTATGGTCACTGCCATGGAGGGGGGTGCGCAGACCGCGTCGCTAGCCCTGCGCGGGGCCGTCCGACCTCTGTGCGCTGTCCGCAGGGAACTAGGCTAGGCCGCTTCCTGTCGTCCCCGTCGGGCCTGCGGCATCCTGATCCCCATCGCTCCAAGCTGCTCGCCCAGGAGCGCGCGTGCGGCCTCCAAGGCGCGCTTGGTGTTGCCGGTGCAGCTTTCGGCCGAGCGGTCGAGGAAGCGGACGGCTCCGATCAAAGCTCGCGCCTGCGGATCGGCCTTGGCCTGCTGCGCTGCGGCTCGGGCCTTCACGGCTTCGATCTCGGCCTGGAGATCCGCGACGATCTGCTCCGTCGTGCGGCGGTTGCGTTTAATCTCGGTCGGTTAGGACGTGACGGTTCGTGCTCGGCGTGCCATGGTCAGTTCTCCTGAGTTGCGGCGGCTGGTCACCACCTAGTTGTCCCAGGACCGTCGCTCTGTTCGCGGGGAACAGCGAGGAGATTCCCGAAGCCTTGGCGCGGTCACTGGAGTCTGCGAGTCGCATTCCCAGCGCTTCGGCTCGCCCGAGGGGACCATGTCGCAGATCGAGCTGCCACTGGACCCAGTCCGCCGGGGGGCGCAACCTTTCCCACATGCGACTGTGGAGCTTGCATCCGAAGTACCTCGACGCGCGCGGTCTGGTCGCACTCTGGCGAGAGGCGCTGCTCGCTCAATCCGTTCTCCGTGGTCGCACTGTCGGCTATGTCCACCATCCGCAGCTGCTGCGTTTCCGGGAACGGCCGTCCCCAGTTGGCGCGATCTCGGCGTACCTGCGCGAGATCCATGCAGAATCCCTGTCGCGTGGCTACGACTTTGCAATGCGCAAGATCGGGCGCGGAGCGAGCGGAGATTCCATCTGCGTGACACGCGGTCAGGTGGAGTTCGAGTGGGAGCATCTCCTGGGCAAGCTCGTTATCCGCGATCCCGAGTGGCGCTGCCGACTGGAGTCTGTGAAGCGGCCCCGGCCACATCCCTTGTTCCGGGTCGTGGCTGGCGGCGTTGAGGCGTGGGAGCGCGGGGTGGACCCGCCGAGCCGCTGATCAGCGAACGAGATGGATCACAGCGCTCTACGTTTCGAAGTTGGGTACCCCAGCACGGTATTCCCGTGGCCCGACGCAGCCTACGCGCGGGAACGGACCGCTCTCCCACCAGCACGCGCTCCTGGATCTCCGGCGCAAGCAGTACCAAACTTGCGATCTGGCACATGCACGGCCGCATGACGCTCAGCGGCGTCCGCTTCAGAGGCGACCGGCGGCGGTCAATCAGCAGCGCTTATTGATACGACAGGCGAAAGTTGGCTATTCCCCATCCACCCTGCTCGCTACGGTAGTGCTTGGATCCAATGGCTTCCTGGACATGAGTCTCACCCGATACGCTCGCCCTGCATCGTGGCGGATTCCGCTGCTCGCGGTCGGCGTTCTTGCACTGTGCGGCATCGCGCGAACCGCGACGAGCCAGGATTCGCGCGGCGAGATTTCTATCGTCTTCGATCCCGCTCTCGACGAAGAGGTCAACCGGACGCTCGACGCATCCATCCAACTTGAGCTGGAGCATTCCGACATCGATGGCGGACCGGACCAGCGACCGCGTGGCGATGCCATGTGGTTCTGGCAGGGGCTCGCGGAAGTTGGCGACGCGATCAGCGTGAACTGGTCCGGTCGTTTCTCGGAAAAGACGCTTTTCCTAGACGCGACGCGGCCGCTCCGCTTCGAACGTAGTTGGGACAGCCTGACGCTCGATCTCGTTCGGACCGGGCAGTACATCCGCGAGCCGAGGAAGGTCAAACTGGACAGCAAGCTGTTCTGCGAGACCATCTTGTACGAATGGAAGCCGAAGACGGGGATCTACGACACGACTCGCGTTGGCGGCACGGGCAAGCTGGGAATCGACATCCTGGAAAGTCTGCGGCCGCTCTTGCCGTCGGTCGTCCTGCTCGCGGACCGAATCAAGCCTACGGAGAGCGAATGGACCGTGGATCCAACGGAGTTCGTGCGGTCGATTTGGCCGGGGGGATTTGGAACGCTCCGCTACGGCGACGAGATCGGAGCGTTCCCGTTCATTGAGTTGCCTCCGATTCCACATGCTTGGACGGTAGACGTTCTGGGCGACGTGAGCGCAAGCGTTCATGCGCCGCGTGCCGGTGCAGAAGACCGGCTGAACATCATGCTGGAATTCAACATGTCCTCCCAGATCGAGCCTGCGGAATGGATCGTTCCTGACCACATGGGTCGAGCATGGTCGGAGATCCTGGAATGGGTCGATTTCAAGGGCGATGGCGTCACATGGAATTGGAAGGGCACTGGTGCTATCTGGTGGTCGAATACTCAGCGCCGCATGACTTCGGTCGCGCTCGACGGTGAGCTCTCGGTGGTATACGAGCTGACGGCGGCGTTGAACCCGTTCCAGCCGGAGAGACACAGCGAACATGATCTCGGACTACGCGAGGAGTGGCGCGGCAACGCGCGGGTGCTTCTCACAGAGTCCGAGTGATTGAGCCCGGCGTGGCGTTCACCCGAGATTGCAGCCTCGCTCCTCGTGCACTAGATCCTGCTGCTCCTCCCAGCCCGCCACCGTGGCCGCTCGCCGCAGCACCCTCGCCGGCACCGGCCCCACCCTGCCAGCACGCGCTCCTGGATGGGCCTAGTCTCGCAACTCCCCAGCATCGATGAGCCGCTCGACTTGGGGCGCATGCGATCGCGCGACGGGAGTGAGTTGTCAGTATCTGAGTCGCTCCTCGCTCTCGACATCGAGAACATCACGACGGCCTCTTGAACGGGGGCGTGACCAGCGCGGCCTCCGGCGTCATCCCACGCTCGAGCCGTTCCCGCACAGCCGCCACTGTCACCTTGCAGCGCCGATCCCGCGACCAGTCCGTAATGCTCATGGTCGTCCCGAACGCCTTGAGCGGTCTGACGATGATGCCGCTCGTGCCGGGCCGGGCGGGCGGGGTGGCGATAGCTTCCTCGGGGCTCCATCCGGCACGAAGCCTTCGAGTCAGGCCAGCGAGCCCGATCCGACACCGCTGGTCGCGGGTCCACTCCACCGGTCCCTTCAGCTCGCCGAATGCTTCAACAGTCCAGCGTGGTGGCAGTCTGGAGCTTGGATGGACGGTGCGAGAGTGGATTTCGGCGCGGGTCACCCACTCACATGTCCGCGGCGAATAGAGCAGTGAGCACCTCCGGCGAGTCAGGCAGAGACCCGGCCGGTATCCGGATCCTGCCGCCCACGCGCGGAAGGCTCCGAAGTCACTCCACTCATCGCACAGGCGCGCACCGATCGCGCCGTAGTAACGGTAAGAGTCGTCGGATGGGTTCTCACAGCGACGACGAATTCGCTCCCACACCATACGCAGGCCATGGGCATACGGTGTGACGGGATCCGGTTTGCGGAGAGCGCCGCGAGACTTCAAACCCGCGCGGATTCCCCAGTAGCTTGCATCGAGCTGCCGGGCGATCTCTGCCGGCGACACACCTCTCTTGGTATGGAGCTCGATGATGTGCGCCCAGTCGAGAAGCCTGCGCGGGCGTTTCGAGGATTGCGCTCGCCGGCGGTCCTTGGGGCGCACTGCGCGCAAGGGCATGGTTATCGCCTGCTCGGGCGCGACTCCGCGCCGGAGCCGGCTGTGGAGGCCCCGTGCGGTGACGAAACACCGAGGGTCGCGCGCCCAATCGGAGGCGGGCTTCGTCTCGCCGAACGCGGTGACGAGCCGTGTTGGAGGTCGTCCGCCAGGCGTACAGTCACGCTGCATGCGTTCCTGGGCCGTGATCCACCGGCAGGTCCGAGGCGAGAAGCGCTTGGACCGCCCTACGATCTCGAGATTCAGGAGCGGGCGGTAGCCCGAGGCGATGGCCCAGTCGTAGAAGGGCCAGAAGTTCTGCCACTCCCCGCAGATCGAGTAGCCGCTTGCGCCGTACCGAGTGTAGAGCCGAGAGCTCGGGCTGGAGCAACGTTGATGCCAGGTGCGCCAGAGCTGGTAGAGCCGTTCGCCCCACTGCACCTCCAATGCGCGCCGCGGAGGCTGGAGCCGTGCGCCGCTCTCCTTGAGCGCGGCACGGACGGCGGGTGGAGTGAATCCCAGTCTGTGCGCAATCTCCGCCGCGGAGAGCCCGTCCTCGCGATGCAATCGGAGAGCTTCCTCTCGATCGATCGGTGCCCGGGGCGGGGGAATACTCACTGCGGCCTCTGGATCGCGGCCTGGTCGGCCGAGGCGATCGGGGATTCTACTTCACCGTGGTTCGGGTGACTTCCCCCGATCCCCGGCATCACGTCGATCGCCGCGCGCATGTCCTCCGGGTCGAGGTGCGGGCAGGGCCAAGTCCTCAGTTCCCCTCGGCGACGAAGTGCTCCATCGCCTTCTCATACAGGCGAGCGAAGTCTGCGAGCTCCACGGCGTCGACCCGACGCTCGCCGTTCTCGCACTTCGACACGAAGGACTGAGGCTTGTGAAGCTGCTTGGCGACCTGGACCTGGGTGAGACCGGCGTCCAACCTCGCCTGGCGCAGCCGGCGTAGGAACTGCTGGTAGCGGCGGGAGTGGACGGAGGACATCCAAGCCTGCCGCGGCGCTCGCGAGTGCTCGAGAGAGCCGCCTCGACAGGACCGGCGACGCTAGATCCCATTCCCGGATATCCCAGCCGAGGATATTCTTGCTGGTCTCTCCTCCCCGACCCAGGCCCTCACCGTCCCCCTAGCCCTCCGCCGTGCCGAGAATCGACCCGCGCTCGCCAAGACGACGGCCGACCCTCATCGACCCGCCGGAGCCGACACGATGAGTAGAAGGAGAGAGACTAGCGGTTCGAGGTTCCTGTCGATGTTCGGACCGGTGCTGAAGGCCGTGCGCGACCTCGGCGGCTCCGCACGCCCGCAAGAGGTCTACGAGCGCGTCGCAGACTCACTCGGTCTGTCTCACGAGGCGAAGTCGGAGCAAACACCCAGCGGGGTGCCGCGCCATGAGAACGACATGGCGTGGGCGCGCTTCTACCTCGTCCGTGCGGGCCTGCTCGATTCGTCGAAGCGGGGTGTCTGGTCGCTGACCGCGAAGGGACGTGAGTGTCCGGAGATCTCGCTGGCCCAAGCGCAAGAGTTGTTCCGGCAAGTGCGGATGCAGATGGCCAAGAAGGCCGATGGCGTCGGTGCTTCCAAGCAGGACGACGTCGTCGAAACTACGGCCGCACCCGATGATGATCAGCCTGATCCGGTGCCTTCAGACCACCGTGCACGCGTCATCGAGGTTCTCCAGGCTCTCGCACCATCCGCGTTCGAGCGGTTCTGTCAGCGGCTGCTGCGCGAAGCAGGCTTCCAGAACGTCGACGTCACGGGCCGAGCCGGCGACGGCGGCATCGACGGAACGGGGATCCTCCGCGTCAACGCGCTCGTCAGCTTCAAGGTCCTCTTCCAATGCAAGCGATACCGCGAGACTGTCAGTCCCTCGCAGGTGCGGGACTTCCGAGGCGCGATGATGGGACGAGCGGACAAGGGGATCATCCTGACGACCGGCAGTTTCACGGCCGAAGCGCGGAAGGAAGCTGTTCGCGATGGCGTTCCTCCGATCGAATTGGTCGACGGCAAGAGGCTCGCGGACATGCTCGAAGACCTCAAGCTCGGCCTCCTGCCGGTAAAGGCGTTCCGAGTAGATGAAGAATTCTTCTCGTCGTTCGGAGCGGTGCCCGGCGGGGCAAACGGTCCAGTCGGCGCCTGACCGCCGCTCACTGCGACACCTCGTTCGCCATCCTCCGGAGCCTCGCCGCCTGCTCCTCGTGGCGCGCGGCCCGCCGGAGCAGCGCTTCGCGATCGCCGAGTTCCAGGTTGTACGTCGCGAACGGTAGCTCGTGCATGCTCCCGTAGCGAGGATGCTGGTAGCGGACGTATGCCAGGTCGCAGCCCATGAAGCCCACGCCCTGCTGGAAGGCCACGACGGTCGCGACGATGTCGGCCGCATCCTCGTGGTGCGGGTTGTAGCGGATCACGACCTTCGAGCCGGGCGCGCAAACCGAGGAGCTCTTTCCGGTCATGAGCCCACGTCCTCGCTCGAATTCGCGGACAGCGCAAGCTGCTCATCCCAATTTGCAACCCCCACTAGACGACGCAGCGCGTGTCCTGTGGCGGCCGACTCGCCGAGCAAGACCCGCTCCTGGATCTCCGGCGCCAGCAAGACCAGGCCCATCACCTGCGTCATGCGCGCCCGCGTCACGCCCAGCACCCGCGCCGCTTGGGCGTAGTCGCCCAGCTCGCCGACCTCAATCAGCCGCTTTACGTGGTGCGCGAGCGCGAGCATCCGGGCGGCGCGGCTTGGAGGAGGCGTCGTGGACTGCACTGGTCGCAGCGGCGCGACGACCGTCTCCCCCACCGCGCCTACGTCACGCCGTCGAACCGGGAACTTGCATCGGACCGTCGTGGCGCTCATCGCGCCGCCTCCACCGCCTGGCCTCGAACCGCCTTCGGCCCTCCCGGCCTGAACGTGATGGACACCTCACCAGCAGCCGCGTCGAACTCGACCCGCTCCAGCAACAGCCCGAGCACTCGTGCACGCTCCTTCGGGAACAACTCGGCCCAGATAGGTTGCAAGTCGTCGAGCGCAGCACGGAGTTCCTCGGGATCGACCTGCCCGAGCTCCAGCGCCTGCAACTCAGCACGGGCGGCGGAGGCGCGGCTGTCTGCTTCCGCGAGCGTCCCATCGAGTTCATCCAGTCGCTGAATCAGGATGTGCGTGCCACCGCCGCCAGCGCCAACGGCCTGGACGACATTGCTACGCTCCGTCTCCAGCCGGCTGCGCTCACCCGTCAGCCGCCGGACCTGTGCGACCAGCTCGGGTCTACGCGATTCGCGATCGCGGCGGTCGGCCTCCAGCGTGGCAGCCAGCACCTCGGGGTCGCGGCCGATCTCCCGGATGCGATCGAACACGAAGGTCTCGAACTCGCCCGCTGCGACGCGGCTGCCTGGGCACGACGCAGCACCCTCCTTTTGGTGGCGACCGCAGACGTAGTAGGCGTACCGACGCTCGCCCCGCGACGTGTACGTATGCAGCATCGCGGCCCCGCAGGCGCAGCGGGCGAGGCCGGCGAGCAGGGCGCCACTCATCGACGCGCGGCCGAATCGCGGGTCACCTCCCATGTGGTTCGCGCGTAGCAGGTCCTGGACGGCTTGCCACGTCTCGGGCTCGACGATCGCCTGATGCGCGCCATCGACGACTTCGTCGCCCGCGCGAATCTTGCCGACATAGATCGGATTCGTCAGCAGGCTGTAGAGCGACGACTTCGTGAACGGCGCGCCACGGACGTGTTTTCCACTCGCGTTCGTCCAGCTCTTCGATTGCTGACCACGCGCACGGAGGTTTTCGACGACCGGGAGCATTGACCCGAGCTCGAGGTACAGAGCGAAGATCGCGCGGACCTGCTCCGCCTCGACATCGTTGGCCACGAGCTTCTTCTCGACCACGTCGAGGCCGAGAATCGGTCTTCCGCCAGTCCAGGCTCCGCGACGTCGGGTCGCGAGCATCTTGTCCCTTGTGCGCTGGGCGATCGTCTCCCGTTCGAATTGTGCGAAGGTCGCGACGATGTTCAGCACCATGCGCCCCATCGGGGAGCTCGTGTCGAAGTGCTCGGTGACGCTGACGAAGGCAACCCCGCGTGCATCGAACATGGCCATCAACTTGGTGAAGTCGAGGAGGCTTCGGGAGAAGCGGTCCATTCGGTAGACCCCGACGGCATCAACGCGTCCCCCCTCGATGTCCGCGAGGAGGCGCTGGAACGCGGGCCGGTCGATGTTCGCTCCGGTGTAGCCGCCGTCGTCGTAGCGGTCGGGCAGTGCGACCCAGCCCTCGCCGCGCTGGCTCAGTACGTACGCCTCGATCGCTTCGCGCTGGGCATCGAGACTGTTGAAGGCTTGGTCGAGGCCCTCCGTCACGCTCTTGCGCGTGTAGATGGCGACGCGCGTGGTCGCAGGCGCATGTCGGTCGACGCCGTTGATCTTCCTCGCCGTGAGCTTGGGCATTGTCACCTGGTGGCCTTCCGTTCGGCCAGGCCGAAGAAGAGACGGCCGTTCCAGTGCGCGCCGGTGACCGCTGTCGCGACGGCGGACAGGCTCCGGTACACGACGCCTTCATAAGCGAAACCGCCTTCGATGACGGCGACGTGTAGTTCCTTGCCACGCCAAGTGCGCGCGAGCGTCGTGCCGATCGGTGGGTTGCCGGGCTTGGTGGGCCTTTCGATCTTCCCGCACACCATGCGCCCCTTGCCGAGCGGCAGGTCGAGGTCGGCGATGAGTTCGTCGAGCTTGCGTTGGGCGACGGTGGATAATCCGCCGTATCGTTGCTCCTGAATCTTCCAGGCGATCCGTCGCCACAGCCACGTCTGGTGCCGGCTGCGCGGCGGCTTCCCGAACACGGCCTCGTACCTCTCGACGAGCCTCGCCACGTCCATGGCCCGCAGCTCGGCGATCTCCTCGGTGATGCTCTTCATGCTGTCTCCAGTTCTGGTCCGGCACCATCGCCGTCAACCGGAGCACATCCACGCTCTTCACCTGCCTTCCCAGCCAGTCGATTTCCGCGAACTCGCGCTCTCTGGTTACCACGGGCGAGCAGCTCGCCGAGTTCAGCCAGCCGCTCCTCCGCCGACATCGCGGCCGGGTCGCGCAGGCGGCGACACGCGCGCTGTGTGGGGCCGTGTTCGTTCCACGCGGAGAGTGCGGGATGAGGGCGCAGTCCTCCACCGGACGCAACACGCCGCGACTGTGAGCGCGTACGGGGGAGACGCGTCATGGACGATCCTTGAGATCGAGCGCGGAGAACACCGCCTGTTCGATGGCGCGCCGGGCGGCATCAGTTACAGGGAAGAACAGCGGGTGTCGGCGACCTTGACGGTCGGTCCGTTCCGGGAAGCGCAGGGTGTAGTGACCGGCCCCGTTGTTGTGCAGCGCGACGCCGTCAACGCGGAGTTCGTCGCCGAGTAGCAGGCTGATCCAGCCCACCAGGCTTCCGTTGGCCTCTTCGCGGCGCACGCGCACGAGGCGGATGTTCGAGATGGAGAGCGCGCTCATCGAGTGCCCCTACACGCGCACGCAGGTTCCGACCCTCGTGTGGCGGGGCCGATCAGGTCGACCTGAGTTGACCGCGGAACGAGCTCGGCGCGGTTCCGGAGAGTTCAGTCGGCCAAGGCGACGCATCGTATTGGCGGACCATTGACTCATTGCGCCCCTCCCGTCTGGCTCGCCTGCTGGATTGGAGGGAGATCTCCGATCCCAGCTGCGAGCGTGCGGACGTCGCCGGCCGGGGCCTTGGCGTGATTGCCTGCAGTCGGAGAACTCGCGAGCTCGCGGATCTTCGGGTCGGCACTGCTGAGGAGGATTCGGTCCGTCTCCGCCTGCGCATTTCGCTCGACGTCGCGAGCGAGCCGGTCCCGGTAGGCTTGGTCGAAGCGCGCCCGATGCGTCTGCATCTGGTCGCTCTCCCACGTAAGGCTCGCATTTTCCAGGCCGCCGATGTCCTGCATCGCGAGCGCGACGGCGGGATGTGACCACGGCGGGACAAGCATTCGGCTCTCGTGGTTCCGCGAGTCGTACTGCGGACGCGTGTACCGCCCGTCGTGCAGGAAGCGCATTGCCTCCGCCCAGGCTTCCATTGGCAGCGGTGCCCGCGTCTGCCGTGCAGCGATGCGCTCGCGGAGTTCGGCGACGGTCGGCGCGAACTTCGACTGGTCCATGTGATCGAACACAGCCCGGAGCAACTGATCGCCGTCGACGTTGGCGAAAACGACGCAGAGCATCTCGAGCGTGCTTGGCTGCCCTGGTCCCCGCTCGACGGGCTTCCAGTTTGTGTAGTCTGCCCGGAGCAAGCCGACCGCCCTCGCGACGGTCTCACGGTCGGCCATTGCGCACCTCCGGGGAGAGGATCTCTGCGATCTCGTCGCCGATCGCGTCGCGCGAGCCGTCGCGAACGCGTCCGCGCCCGGACCGCGATGGCAGCCAGTCAACGTTGACGCCCTTCCAGTCCTGTTTCCTCGAGACCCGGACGGCGTCGCACCATCGCTCGGGGTCCTTCGCGGCGTCCTCGAGGTGCTGCTTCCACTGGTGCTCCTTCCACTTCCCCTTGGACGACTCCCTTCCGTGTGCGAGCCGCTCCTCGACTCCCGGCAGGATCCGAGCCGCGAGATCGGGATAGGTCTCCAACACGTAGACCTTGGGGTCGAACACCGGACGCGCGCGAGCGCGGCGCCCGCCCAAAGGGCGGCTCCCCCGGTCCCCCGATCTTTCCGATCCCCGATCGTTCCGATCATCCGATCCCCGATCACCGATCATCCGATCAGGGTGCACTTCCGTACCGGACTGCACTGGCCGGTGCAGGTCGGTGCAGAGCGGTGCAGGCGCTGCACTTGGTGGTGCATTCGATGCATCGGCATCGTCGACCGGAGGACGCGGCGGAACGGAAGGAGGCTCAGGGAACCGCGCTCGGACGGGAGTCGCCGGTGCATTCGGATCTTTCGGATCCTTCTTCGTGCCGACGAAGTACTCGAACACCTGCAGGTACCGCTCGCCGTCGACCGTGTACCGGAAGAGCAGCCCGACGCGCTCGAGCTCCACGAGGAAGTCTTCGATCTGCTCGGGCGTGGTGGAGCCATTTCGCAGGCGCTCGGTGCAGGCGTGGCACGCAACCGTGTGCCCGTCGCCCCAGTAGCGCCCGAGCGGATCGGCGAGCACGAGGACGCGGTCGCCGAACAACGCCTCCGCGCCCCAGCTCACGCGATTCAGGCGACGCGAGTTTGGAAGGGAACGCAAGACACCGGCATAGGCACTGGAGAGCCTCCCCATCAGCGGCCTCCTCGCGCATCGCGCTTGCGCCGGAGCATCCGCTGCGTGTCCTCGAGCGCGATGACGAGGAGCTCATCGTCGTCCCCGATAGCATCCATGAGCTCATCGCCGAGCTCTTCGCGCACCAATTGCGCTGCGAGACTTGCTAGGAGAACAGCGTTCAATTGGTCCATGAAGCGCTCGCGTTCTGGACTCCACGGTCCAGGGCCGAAATCACCAAGCACGAGGCTCACCCAGCAATCGGCGGTGTGGATCGTGTTGTCCGTCTCGAGCATCGCGCGGCGGAATTCGTCGAGCTCCCCCTTGCCGACCCCGTGATCACGCAATGCGCGGTCGCATCGAATGGCCAGGCTGTCCAGGCCGTGCTCGCCGTCGGGCTCGAGCACAACTTTGATCTCCGGATGGCGGGGCGTCATCGCGAGCCTCCCCGCGCGTCGCGCTCGTCCGTGAACCTGAAGCCGGGGATGTGGGCGTACCCGAGATTCGCGAGCTCGTTCGCAATCCGGGCGCAGCCCTCGTACGCGTTGGGATGGGCTCGCGCCCGTCGCGCGTACGCGTTGATCACCTTGTTCAGCGCCTCGGCGTCGCCCTCGCAGAGCACGCGCTCGAGGCTGCAGTATCGGCGTTTGCCGTCTTCGCCTTCGTACCAGGGGAAGGCGGGAATCGATGCCTTCATCGCGGGCCTCCTCGTGGTCCCCGCACGGCGCGCACACGCGGGTCTCGCCATCGGCCAAGAACCAGAGAGCATGCGGCGCGCAGTGAAGTGGCCAGCCGTGCTCCCACATGAGCCGGCCCTATGCAGGTGTCTCCCCTCACGGGTGCTCCTCCACCGAGACAACCCCAGGAAGAGCAGCAAGGACTTCCCGCTCGTCGAGTCCTACGCACCGAGCAGCCTGTACGACGTGCTCGACCTGCCACTGCCGCCGGCCGGCAACGACCGGAGGAACGGGCGTGATCTTGCCCCTGCGAAGCAGGTCGCCGAGGCGGGGCTCAGGTACTCGGAGGAGTCGCGCTACCTGGCCGGAAGAGAAGGGCGGTTCCATCGGGTCTGCTCGCGTTCTGCCGCCGATCGGCGGCTGGAGAGCGCGTTAGACCAAGACGGAGTCGTCGCTAATAGGCGCGGAAGGCGGCTCGGACCGAACGGAGGGTTTCGGTTGGAGTCCAACCGGCAGAAGCACGCTCGACTACTCGTGGCTCTCCAGCCACACGATCGCGTCCTCCAGTGTGCGCAGCGGCACGGATCCTAGCTCCAGTGACTCCGCGCCGTAGAGCTCGCTGGCAGCACGCTGAAGCACCCCACTCTCATCCAGGAGCGCTCGATAAGCCATCAGCGCGTTGCGGTACTCACCGCTCGATGACTTCTCTACGGGGCGCGGGTTGACCCCGGCGCCCTTTCTCGGCCGACCCACCCGCCGTCCGCCTTGCTCGGCTTCACGCCAGATGATCAGGACGCTCCGCAGCGATGCCGCAAGCTTCTCTCGCCCTTGCCGTCCAGGAAGCGCCGCCCCCCAGGTGTGGTTCTTTACGCCGGGATTGAGCTCAGGGAACGGCTGACTCCACTGCGGCTCCGACCCGGCGTGCGCCTTCGACAGCAAGTCGAGGATCCTCTTTGCGCGAGCTCGGTCCTTGATCCGTCCTGAGGTCAGCAGAACGAAGACCTCGAGCATCAGCTCCGGGTGTAACAGTGCGTCGGGACGACAGGTGACCTTCCTCTCGATGGTGGCACTGCCATCCCAGAACGGCGCAGAGCTCCACCGCCACGCATCGATCCATAGCCCCGAGTCCAATCCGGCGGCGAAGACGTGCGTCCTCTGAAATGGGAGCGGGAACTCCCGTGCATCCACCAGATGCCACACGAGCGGGTTGACGGTCGTACGGAACCAGTTCGAGAAGCTGACGTTGATGAAGTAGGGCCAGCGGGGATGGGGTACGCGCACGCCTTTAGGCAAGATGTTGTCCCTGTCCTCCATCGGAGTTTCGCTGGGAGTCAATTGTTGCGGAGGGTTGCCCGCTTCCGTCGGTGCTTCGTTCTCGTTCATCGGGTCGACCTCGGTTGATGGGCTCCTGTTCGTCCACGCTGGTCCGGCTCGAGTCCGCCAGCGAACATCCCCGTAGCCCGCACTCTTGCGGGGAGTCCGTCAAGCGCGTCCCGACAAGTCGTTGAAGAACAGGAATCTGTCCCGCGGGCGAAGAGCAACCGTTGAGGAACTGGTGGCGTGCGATTACCCAGCCATCACGCCGCCCGGGGGACTGATCAGCGTGGCAGTACCAGCGTCGAGCTGACGCCTCCCGCGCGTCGCCGCCCGGCTGAGGTGAAGCTACCGAAGAAGAAGAACGGCCATGCCCACCTTCGCTCCCAGGCAGCCAAGGCGAGGCGATAACGCGATCGTACTGGATGAAGGGGCACTGCCGTGTCTACGCGACGGCGATTAGCCCTCCGCTGCCCAGGCGGGCGGGTCGCAAGAGAGTCATTTCTCGCTCTCCGGCAAATTGTCATGGCCTTGATCGAGTGCTGGCCTACCGCGAGAAGTCGACCATCCTCACTTCCGCCGGTGTCCCGATCGGGCGACACTGCTCATCGAGCAGTCTTCCACAGGCTTCGCATTCATTGGGCTCGGCGTCATCGAAGACTATTGTGAGCTCAGCGCCCTGTAGCTCAGGCCACCCGCAGGCCGAGCAGGCAGCACCTCTGGGACCCACGAACTCCGCACCGTACTCTTCCGCAAAGACCTCCGGGGGTATTCGCCCTCGCTCAAGTTCGATCGCGGATGGATCGATCAGAGGGTTGCTCCAAGATGGCATCTGCCAACTCTCGAACTCCGGGTCCCGATCGTCCTGGCCGCGCTCAAAGAGCTCGGAGAACCAGCCCCAACCCCGTGGGGTGCTCACCAGAAGCGCCGTGCCATGGCGTTCTACGAGCCTGCCGCACAAGTAGTTCTCCCATACCCCCTCGCGCAGTGCCGCCGCTTCATCAACGATCAGTGTGTCCAAGGCGGCGCCAAGTAAGTTGTTCGGGTTCTCAGCAGAGCGGCCACGGATCTCAGAGACGCCGCCAAGGAGGTTCCGCAGGACGATCACCCGCGCCCGAGGCTCGATTCGCATGATACGGTGCGCGAGCTTTTCCTCGATGACCATGCGGACCTGCTCGAAGATCAAGTCCGTCAGCGCGGAGCTCGGAGCCACGATCCAGCCGAGCGAAGAATTGGCCGGCGACATCGCGGCGGCCAGCGCTTCCATCGCGGCGCAGAGGGACTTGCCAGAGCGCACTCCGGCAACCAATACGCGCCGGGGAGCACACGACCTGTGCACGGCGAGCTGCGCCGCGTGGGGCTGGTAGCCGAGCTGGCCGAACAGCGCGAATTTATCCAGCCGCAGCTTTTTGCTTCTCGCCTTCAAGTTCGTTATCATCGTCCTCCTCGACGAGCAATGTATCGAGCTCCCGCTTAGTTATTTCCGCAACGGCGAGCTCACTGCGTTCGGAAGGCTCACCCATGATCGTGCGCTCAAGTCGAATTGCCTTTTCCAGCGCACTTACTGCCTCCGCCGCGGAATTGAGCGGAAACGACTTCAGCGCTTCGATTGCGCGACCTTGGACTGCCTTCAGGCTGCGCAGATGTCTTGAGCGCATTTCGTCTAGCGATTCTACCAGCCGCTGATCGCTGCGTGCGCGGGACTCCTCGTCGATCTTTGCGAGACGAACCGGCCATCCCTCGCGAGATGCGCACTTCGCGATCGCGCGCTTCGAAACTCTCAGCTCTTTGCCGAGCGCTCGGTAGGAGCGTTCTGGCCCCATCCCGACGTACCTTTCGAACGCATCGGCGGGGATGCGGGTCATGATGCATTTCCCCCACTCGCGGACCTGGCAGCAGCAACCTGTGCGAACGTCTCGGCGCTGCCGTCGAGCGTTGCGCTCCTGCCGGTCGCTTGTTCCCAGCGACGCACTGCAACATCAGAGTACGCTGGCGAAATCTCCATCGCGTAGCAGCACCGACCGAGCTCCTCGCATGCGATCAGTTGTGTGCCTGATCCACTGAACGGTTCGAGGCAGACCTGGCCGCGCAAGGTGTGCCAGTCGATCGGGCGACGGAAGAGCTCGACAGGTTTCTGCGTTGGATGGATTCCGTCCTGCTCACCGCGTTGATCAACATCCCAAACCGTCGTCTCATTCGGCGGCGGCTTGCGCTCCGGTACGTGACCTTGGGGCCACCCGTAGAAGCACGGTTCTGAGGCCCACATGAAGTGGCAGCGAGTGAGAACCGGACGGGCTTTTCTCCACACTAACACCTGATGGGCAAGTAAGCCGTTCGCCTGCCATGCTTGCTCAACCAGCATCTGCCGTCGTGTCGCGTGCCATTGGTACACGGGCACGTCCTGGTGACAGTGTGGAAGCGCCACGCGCAGCCACGCAGTGAAGAACTCGAGACCCGACTGGGGATCGTGATAGTCATCCCAATGTTTGTCTTTTACGTCGGGTTTGTTTGACCACGACTGCGGATGATTGCCGCCCTGGTAATCGACCAAGTATGGCGGATCTGTCGCGAGCAGGGACGCAATCCCGCCGTCCATCAGCCGTGCCATGTCCTCGGCGTTGGTCGAGTCGCCGCAGAGCAGCCGATGCCCGCCGAGCAACCACAGATCGCCTTCGCGAGTGACTGGTTGCTCCGGGAGAGAACCCGCGCCGGGATCTTCCAGCTCGCTCGCGTTGAGGTCCTCCAGTCCGGAGAGCAGCTGGTTGATTTCGTTGTCGTCGAAGCCGATGCCGTCGATCGCACCGGCGTTCTGGAGTTCGCGCAGCAGCTTGCCCAGCGCTGGCTCGTCCCACGAGGCCAACTCGGAAGTTCTGTTAAGTGCAATCGCGAGCCCGGTTGCAGTCAGGTCATCGATGTCGAGCTCGACGATGTCGCACTCGCTCCAGCCGAGCTTCCGCATCGCGACGAGCCTGCCGTTGCCGCCGATCACCCGGCCGGACTGCTTCTGGACGATGAGCGGCTCGACCTGCGTGAATCGCCGCAAGCTTCCTTCAATCGCCGCCATGTTCTCGTCGCCGTGGCTACGGGCGTTGGCCGGATCGAGATGCAGCGCTGTGAGCGGGACCCGCCGAAGGGCGAGCTGAGGAATGGTCGGGTTGTCGATCTCCAAGCAGGAACCTCCCAGGAAAGGGGTGGTCGCCCTGCTCAGAAACTCGACCTCAATGCTCGTCGGGCGGTGGCTACCTTCTAATCGAACCAGGAACTCGGGACAAGCCGTTACCGCCGTCAGAACGTACGGTTCAACAGAGGGGCCACTTCTGGCGACGGCGGGCTTGGTGCTCGACAGCGCCGGAGTCTGCATGCTCGATTTCGGCCACCTCGAGGGCATTTCAAGGTCGAGTGGGACGGAGGGGGCGAGCCTCCGAAGGTCCCGACCGGCTCTCCTGATGATGCACCGCGAGCGCGTTTGGCGCTGCGGCTGATCGGCCTGGGATTCCTGGTTCAGGGGGTCGCGGTCTGGATGCACTGATCGTAACGCGCGCTCAGCGCGAGTCAGCGGAAGGCGGCCGGCCGCGGCGACGTTACAGTTCGACGGACGGCAGCTTTCTGACCTTCCCCCGGTGAAGTGGACACCCCAGATCGCGCGCAATGCGCGAGGATGTCCACATGACGAGACGGAATCGCCGCAAGTTCACCCCGGAGCAGAAGGCCGACGCGGTACGGCTGGTGCGCAAGGTCGGTAGCGTCGGCCAGGTCGCCAAGGACCTCGACCTGACCGAGACGGCCTTGCGCAACTGGGTGAAGCAAGCAGACATCGACAAGGGCCATGGTGCTCCGGGCGCGCTGACGAGCGAGGAGAAAGAGGAGCTGGCGCGCCTGCGCAGGGAGAACCGCACGCTGAAGATGGAGCGCGACTTCCTAAAAAAAGCCGCGACCTTCTTCGCCAAGGAGCAGGATCGGCCTTCGAGCTGATCGAGGCGGAGAAGGTCAACTTTCCCATCGCTCTCATGTGCCGAGTCCTGGGGATCCAACGGAGCGCGTTCTATGCCTGGCGGGACCTTCCGCGCCAGAGCTCGCGCGCAGTGAAGGACGCCGAACTCGTCGGTCAGATCCGCGAGATCCATTCTGCGAGTCGCGGAACGTATGGAAGCCCGCGTGTGCATGCCAAGCTCCGAAGGAACGGCGTATGCACGGGAAGAAAGCGTGTCGAGCGCCTGATGCGAGCCGAGGGTCTTCGCGGACGAATCCGAAGAAGATTCCGCAAGACCACCGACTCCAACCACCCGTTCCCCGTGGCTCCCAACACGCTGAATCGCCAATTCACCGTCGAATCCCCCGACCAAGTCTGGGCGGGGGACATCACCTACATCCCGACCACGTCGGGGTGGGGGTATCTCGCGGTGATCCTCGACCTGCACACCAGGCTCGTCGTCGGTTGGGCTCTGGCCGATCACCTGCGGACCGAGCTCGTGGAAAGAGCTCTGCTCACGGCGCTGGGCTCGCGCGAGCCCGCGCCGAACATGCTCCACCACTCCGACAGGGGCTGCCAGTACGCAAGCGAATCCTACCGAGGGAAGCTCGCGATGCACGGGATCGAGGTGAGCATGAGCAGGCGGGGCAACTGCTACGACAACGCAGTCGTCGAGAGCTTCTTCGGCACACTCAAGCAGGAGCTCGTGCACGGCGCGCGATGGGCGACGCTCGACGAGGCCCGTGCCGCGATCCACGACTACATCGAGGTCTTCTACAACCGCCAACGGCTGCATTCCGCGCTCGGATATCGAACTCCCTCCGAGGTCGACCACGAGGCAGCGTGAACAGCGTGGGGAGTTTTCCACAATCCATGAGTCTCCTTCCCCTGCACCCCATCCTCCCGGAGGCTCCGCCCCCGGAACGCCGCGCTGCGCTTCAGCCAGCTCTAGGGCTGGCTTCGCGCGGCTCCCCCGCTGGGGAAGGGAGATCCCTTCCCCAGACCCCAACCCCCTTGCACACTTCAACCATCTTCCCTCAACTCCAACCAACCACCTAAACCAGGTGTCCACTGAATCGGGGGAGGCTCATTCTTCCGTCGATGTCCGGAAGGAGCGTGCCCCCTAGGCGGGGAGCGGTCAAGGCTCAAGGAGCGGAGGCCGTGCACCCTCCCCCTTGCGGTATTCTGGGGCTCTGTCCTCGATCATTCCTTCGTTGCGCGCAGCGAAGCCGGACACCAAGCCCTTGGAATCGAATGCCACCCCCCGTGACCGCCCGGTGCTCGGATTCACGGACGACCCGACGGCTCCGCACGTCCACCTCGGCGACCCGCGCCTGAAGCGTTACGTGAGGTGGAGCAACAAGGGCGAAGCACTGACAGGAAGCCGCCTGGACGGACCGTGGGAGCCGGTGCCGCAGGACTGCGGGTGCGCTGGCGGCGTGCCAGAGATCCGGGAGCCGAAAGCATGAAGGTCTGCGACGTTCCCCTCAGCGCGGAGCCTTCCGTTTGAGTCTCTTCGTGACTTCCCCGGATACGCGCTGTGTGTAGTCAGCGCCGTGGCCACGATCCTTCTTCGTGTGCCCGTGGTTCCAGAAGTCCATTCGGTATTCCCGCAGCACTTCTGCAACTGTTCGTATGATGAGCGCGGGATCACATCGCGGATTCTTTTCGAGGAGTTCCCGCACTACATCGACTCCATGATGGGCGCCGCGCCGGTACGCCAACTCGGCCCGCGCGTACGCGTCGAAGTCGCCGGACGGCGAGTGCGAATCTGAGGGGCGCTTCCCACTGTTCCAGTCCTTCGAATTCCTGAGCGGGCGATCGGTCACTTGAGATCTCCGAGTGAGTCGGTCATCTCGGCATGGTAGCACCGGCGGATTCCCCTCCAAGCAGTACCAACGGGTAGTCGGACAGAGAAGTCCCCATCGCCGTCATCGCGCGAGCCGCTCTAGCCCGCTCGCGGATCTTCCTCCCACACCTCGCCCAACTCCTCTCTATCCGCGTCTGTTGCAATCTCGGAGCCCCGCTTCTCGCCAGCGATCCACTCGACGCCTTCCTCCTCCAGGTGGCGCCGCAGCGGCGTGCGTGCTTGTTCTCGCGTGCTGAACGGGCCGAGCACGTTGCTCCCGGAACGCTGGGCGTAGAAGCTCAAGGCTGCCCCACTCTCTCCACACCTGACCGAGAAGACCAGTGCTCACATGGCTCAGCGGAGTCGACGCGAACACTGTTTGCCAGTGCACGCGGTCGCCCGGGGGGACTTGCTGTAGCAACCTCTCCCAATACCGAGACTGGCCGGGTCGAGTCTCTGGACCGGTCGCGCATCCGACTAGAAGCCCGACTCTCTCTCAGGTCGGCACCTGGCGCTGCCGATGGCTCCAGTGAACCGCTCGCGGACTGCTAGCCTCGAAGCCATGCCCCACCCCTGGACAACGATCACTCGCGAGGAAGCCCTCCAATTCTTGCAACAGGAAGTGGGGCGGTGGAATGCGGTCAACGATCGCGGTCGCGAGGTCGAGGCGCAGACCTCGTTCGTCCCGGTGCCGGCTCGCGCGTTCCATGCGATCTGCCGCGTCGCGCTCGGGATGGCGGCGTTCGACGGTGAAGTGGGGCTCCAGATACCCGCAGTGCCGGCGTCCCGGATGCGACAGATCCTGGTCGATGGCGAGCCCGTAAGGACCCCAGAGGGGGGCACGGTGGACTCGCTCGCTGAGCGCCTCGAGCGCGTGCTGCTCGCCACGATCGATCTCGTCGAGCTGCGCCGCAGCGAGCTGCTCTTCTCCTCGTCCCCACACAACGCGGATTCCATGCGCAAGAGCGTCCGCGAGGCGATTAGGTTCGCGCTGGCGCTGGAGCCGGAGAGAGAGTCGGCCGAACCCTCGTGATGTGACCCGCCCCCGCCCGCCTGGACTCCTGGCTCCAGGCGTAGGCGCGCGTGGCCGTCGGATGGTCGAGGAGTTCGAAGACTTGCACTTCGCCTTCCCCTATGGGCTGTCCCCTCCATGGTTCCCGATCACGGGGACTCCCATGATCCACCGGGACGCACAGTGGTGCAGCCTCTCGATCACGGCCTGAAGCTCTGCGAACTCGTCCTTGGCAGGCGGACACATCGCATCATCTGAACGCGGGGAGACCGCCGCCGCATCGACCTCGGGCAGTAGGGCCTGAATCGCGTGTGTTCCGATCCGCCGGCTGATTGCGACTCAGAGACGTTTCCTGGGCTGAGGGAGTGCAGGCGACCAACACGCGGAAGGGTGCCCGGTCGGAAGTGGGCGTCACGCCGCCCCAATGTAAGCGTCCGGGAATCCCATCTGCCGCTACCCCTCCATGCCCGGCATCCCCCGTTGCAGGAAGTGCCCGTCCCGCCGGGAGGGTGCAACTGGAATGCCCGGACGCTTACACTCAGACCTCCATGAACGGCGGCGGAGCAGCGGCGGCAGCGGCAGCGGCGAAGCGACGCCGCGAGCAGCGGGAGGAAGAGGAAATGACCGGCTACACCCCGGAGGAGCTGGCGTCGGGCTCGGAGTTCAAGATCCTTCGTTCGGCGACCTCCGCTTTCAGGCGGCCGGAGTTCCTGAGGCAGGTGCTGGACGAGGAAAAAGACGCGGGCTGGACACTCGTCGAGAAATTCGACAACTCGCGCATCCGCCTCAAGCGGTCTCTGTCGGCGCGAACCGACGGCCGCAGCACGACGTTCGATCCCTACCGCAGCTACGTCGGGATCAGTGAGACCGCACTGGGTCTGCGCATCGCTGCTGCGATCGTGATCGGTTTGGCTGTCGTCATTGGCGCGATCGCGGCCATCGTTCGCGGGACGTAGGTAAGCGTCCGGGCAAGGCGCTGTGCACCGAAGTACGGCCGCTGACCCGGGACCACAGTGCAGAACGAAGGTGGCGTGCTTGCCCTATGCGTCGAGCGTACGCCTCAGGCCGCCCCGATCGCCTCTGCACGGGCGTCGCTTGTCGGGGACCTACGCTGCTTCAGGACGCTCACGCAGCCGCCCCCCGTCAAGCGGTCACAAGCTTCACGTCTTCGTCCTCTCCGCTATTCTCCGAGCTCGCCGTCGGCCCCGTACGTAGCGATCTCGAACGAATCGATGCCGGTCCGCAGTCTCCCCGAACTCGCCGTGATCCCGCGCCATAGCAAGAATCTGCGCGCGCGGATGGAAGCGGATGACCCGGGTCCCGCCCTACCACACCCGCTGGGAGGGAGAGGGGCCGCGGCGCTCTTCTAGAGCGTCGTCTTCGTGCGGATCCGCCAGGAGTTCACGCCCCAGGCGGAGATCAGGCTGAGGACTCGCCTGCGAACCTCGCCTCGGATCTCCCGGACTCGCTCCATCGGTCGCCCCTCCGGATCTTCGATCTCCCAGTCCTGCCGCGGCAGAGGGACGGAGTCGAGCGGGAAGCCCTGCTTGAACCCCAAGGTGACGAGATCGGTTGCGCACGCGACCAGTTCAGAAGTGAGCGGTCGGGGCCGCGCAGGGGAGAGATCGAGCCCCACCTCCGCCATGGCGAGGACCACATCGGGGTGCACCATTCCCGCCGGCTGAGTGCCCGCCGACATTGCTCTCGCCCGTTTAGGATCGACCAGTGCTCGGAACCATGCGGTCGCCATCTGCGCAGAGCCCCCGTCGGTCGGGGAGGCGAACAGGACCAGGATCATCATGCTCGACGTGCAAGCAAGCTGGGTGCCGGCCCCGCGAGGCGGACACGCTCGCCCTCATCTACGCTGCGCCAAACAAGCGCGTCTAGGGGGGGCGTGCCCCTTGGGCCAGACCTCGCCGAGGAGCTCACCCTCGAGGTCGTTCGCCAACTCCACGCTCCGTTCGTCGTCGGAGGAGACCCACTGCACTCTCCTTGCGCTCGGGACGTGAAAAATCAAAGCCTCGCGCGCGTCCTCACGCGTGTCGAATGGGCCAAGCACGTCCGCGTGCCAAACTCGAGCGAAGAAGTTCACGACTGACATACCATGGCCCCAGGAAAACGAAACTCCACTGTCCAAGCGCGCGAGATGCGCAGCAAGCGGACATCAGCCCATACCTGCGTGGGTAGCGGCCCGAGGTCAACTCGATCGCAGCTCCTGGGATCCGGTCGCAGGGCCGGGGAGCATCGGAGAATTCTCGCGCTTCCCTGGGGAAGGGAGCCAAGGCGGCGAGAGCTGAGCCCAAACGAGTTTTGAGGTGTCGTCAGTCGCTCAAGAGCGCCTAGCCTACTACGGGGCTTTCGCAAGCGATCGCCCCGGAAGAGTTGTGAAACTGGCGGCCTTGCTGAAGCTCTTGACCAGCGCCAGGGTTCGTGACCGGAGGGGGCGACAATTGCTGCGGTGTATCCATCCGTCACAGGGCGTAATGGGAAGCATGGACCTCCACCCGAGTCCCGAGGAGATCGAAAACATCCGCGAGGAGAACCGGGAGGCTGTTTCCCGCGTACGCGATGCATTGGAGTGGATCGAGCTCGTGTTGCTCCTAGGACCGGCGACGGTCACGGAAGGTTCTACAAGCGACGCGGGGAGTGCCCGTGTGGAAGACCCTCTCGGAGACATCGAGACCCCGCCAATGCAACCTTGAGGCTGCGCGGCGGGAGCTCTCACGCCGCCCCGATCGCTTCGCGTACGCTCTGCGAGTCCGCCCTCGCATACGTCATGGTCGAGGTGATGCTCGCGTGGCGAAGCGCCGCCTGGACGAGAGCGATGTCCCGCGTGCGGCGGTAGAGCTCCAGGGCGAAGCTGTGGCGCAGCGAGTGCGGCGAGAACCTTCCCCGCACCCCCGCCTTCTCCAACCAATGTGCGAACCGCCGCTCGACATGCCGACCGGAGACGCGGCGTCCACCACGAGCGAGGAACAGCGGCCCACTCCTCCGGTCCCCCACCAGGGCCGCCAGTTCGCTCCGGCGCGCGACGGGGACGAACGCCTCTCCCTCGCCACCGCCCTTCACTCGTCGAAGCGCGAGCCGGCCGTCGGCCAGGTCCACGTCCTCGATGTCGAGCCCGAGCGCTTCGCCAAGTCGGAGCCCGCTGCCCAGTAGCAAACCGAAGAGCAGCCGATCGCGACAACTTTCGTCCCCCTGTGCGTTCGCGAGGACGGCGAGAAGCGCGGCGCATTGCTCGGGGCCGAGTCCGCGTGGCGGATGGTCCCCGACTCGTGCTCGGCGCACCAGTCGCGCAGCGTCGCCCATGCAGTATCCAGCGGCACGGCAGTGCGCGAAGAACGTCCGCAGGCAGGAACGGAGCGAGTTCGCCGAGCTCGCCTTGCGTGGCGTCCCACGGCCGCTCTGGCGCACGCGCTGTGAGCCTAGGAAGCGCGCCAGCGTCTCGTGGTCGAGATCGTCCAGGTCTCCGGAGAGGCCCTGGTCGTGCGCCCAGGACGCAAGCAGTCCTACGAAGCGCTCGTACTGTCCGCGCGTGTGCGATGACTTGCCGTCCTCCACGGCTTGCGCGAGGAAGCGGTCGAGGGCGTCGAGGAGCTGCACGAGCACATGGACGCTCTCTTCGCGCAGCCTCGCCAGCGGAATCCGCCAAAGTGGGAACCAGCGGTGACCCGTTGGGGAACTGCGTGCAAGTTCACCTCCACCGGGCCGAGTTCACCGCCAAGTTCACCGAGATGAACCAGCCGATCGGCCTTCTATCCCCCGCCAGAGCCGATTCGGGCTAGAAACGGGCTCCTGGAAAAGAGCCCAGATCGGTGAACCAGCGGATCGCCCCGAAGCCGACTCTCTCGTGCACGTCGTTGGTCGAATCCTTGCCGAAGAACGAAACCGCTTCGCGGTAGCTCTCGAGCAGTTCAGCAGTCTGCTTCAATGGCAGTCGAGGTCCCATTTCCTGACTCATGCGACTCACGCCGCACCTCCGAGGCAAAGGGCAATTCAAACGCGAGGTTGACGGCGAACCCCCATTGCTAGCCCGTCGTTGCCGCTCACTACGTCCAACCACCCCATCTTTCGAGTCGCTCCTACGCTTGACGCGTTGGCTCCATGTCGGAGCCACACCTACGCGAAAGGAGCTCTCATGACCGCGCTGCGTGAACGCATGTCGGAGGACATGCGGCTTCGAAACTTCTCGCTCCACACACAGAACAACTATCTGGGCTACGTCCGCAGATTCGCACAGCACTTCAATACGCCTCCCGACAAGCTTGGACCCGAGCAGATTCGCGAGTACCAGCTCTACCTCCTCGGAAGAGGCGCGTCCGGCGCAACAGTCTCTCAATTGTGCTGTGCTCTACGCTTCTTCTACCAAATCACCTTGAAGCGGGAGGACATCGTCGCCGAACTGGCGACTCCGAGAAAACAAAAGAAGCTGCCGACCATCCTGAGCCCGGAGGAGGTCGCGGCCATGTTGAATGCGGCCCTGAACCTCAAACACAACACGATGATGAGCGTGGCTTACGCCTGCGGTCTGCGCGTCGCCGAGGTGACCCACCTAAAGGTCGCCGACATCGACTCGAAGCGAATGATGATCTTCGTCCATCAGGGCAAGGGCAAGAAGGACCGCATGTGCCCGCTCTCGCCGCGTCTCCTGGAACTGTTGCGACAGTACTGGCGAGCCTATCGACCGGAGCCGTGGCTGTTTCCTGGAACGATGCCAAGCTTCCATATGTGCTCGCGGTCGTTCCAACGAATCTGCGTCGACAGCGCAGCTCGAGCTGGAATCACGAAGCCCGTCTCTCCGCATACTCTCCGACACAGCTTCGCCACCCACTTGCTCGATGCAGGCGTCGACCTTCGTCGGATCCAGATCCTCTTGGGCCACCGCAGTCCGGGCACGACGGCACGGTATACGCACGTCTCGCAGGAGTCGCTTGCCGCGGTGAGCCCGTTCGAGAGGCTGCCAGTCTTGAGCTGAGTCGCCCCGCACATGGGGCATTCGGCACTCGAAGTCGCCGACATCGTCCGAGGCCATCAACGAGAGTTCATCGAGGCGCGGGAAGGCCGCCTTTCGACGATGGAGCGGAAGGTGCTCCGTGCCATTGTCTCTTGCCGTACCGCGGCTCTCGGTGGCCACGTCGACGAGTGCGATCACTGCGGGAATATCGCGATCTCCTACAACTCTTGTCGCAACCGACACTGCCCGAAGTGTCAGGCGTCCGCTGGGCGGGCTTGGATTGAGGAACGCGAAGCCGATCTCCTTCCCGTCGAGTACTTCCACATCGTCTTCACGATGCCCCAGGAACTTGCAACCATTGCGCTCCGCAACAAGGAGGTGCTCTACAGCATCCTCTTCCAGGCCACGACCGAAACGCTCCAGCAGGTCGCTCTGACGCACCTCGGTGTCGAGATCGGCGTCCTCGCCGTGCTCCACACATGGGGACAGCGACTCGAGCACCACCCCCACCTTCACTGCATCGTCCCCGGAGGCGGTCTTTCGCAGGAGACTGGCAGTTGGGTCGGCTGCCGAGCCGGCTTCTTCGTCCCCGTCCGCGTGATGAGCCACTTGTTCCGCGGCAAGTTCCTCTACCTATTAAAGAAGGCACACGCCGCTGGGAAGCTCGAGCTCACCGGCACCCTGTCCGAGCTCGAGACCGAGGACCAGTTCCTCCGCTACCTCCGCCCGCTCTACGAGAAGGAGTGGTTCGTCTACTCCAAGCCTCCCTTCGGCGGGCCGCACCGCGTGCTCAAGTACCTCGCCCGGTACACGCATCGAGTCGCGATCGCCAACAGCAGGCTCGTCTCGCTCGTGGATGGGCAAGTCTCCTTCCGCTGGAAGGACTACGCCAACGACTGCCGAGTCGGCCTGACAACACTCGATGCCACCGAGTTCATTCGGCGATTCCTCCTGCACGTCCTTCCGAAAGGCTTCACCCGCATCCGCCACTACGGTCTCTTCGCCAACTGTCATCGAGGGGAGAAGCTCAATCGATGTCGAGAGACCCTCGGAAATGTCGAAGCCAAGGTCGAGTCTGTGGACTGCTCTGGAGACGAACCTGGAAGAGAGATCGGAGCGGCAAGCCCTCGCCCGTGTCCGGACTGCAAGGTCGGGCACATGATCACGATCGAGACCTTCGACGCAGGAAAGACGCCTCTCCTGCGACAACATGACCATCCTCCAGATGATCACCCTTGATGCAGCTTGCGCGAACCTAGCCAGCACCGGCAGCCTCGATCACGCCCCGGATCGGTCATTCGTCGATTGGGTATCCAGGACCTCATGGATTCGCCCTCCTCGTCACCCAGAAACCTACCCCGGCGAGCTCGCAAACCGATCACCCGACGCCAGCACAGGCTCCGCTCGCCGCCTCGCCGCTACCTCCTCACGCTCGGCGAGTGCTCGCACGGCCATCGGATCGCCATAGAGGGCTCGGGTCTCAGCGGCATCGTTCTCCACGATTCTTTCGGCAATGGCCGCGTGGCATGTCGGCCACTGCGACACACGCCGCGTGGTGGAGAAACCCTGCTCCCATCCCACTCCGCGCCCGGCCACAGCCGAAAGAACCTAAATGGAATGTGACGGTGAGACCAGGCAGCCGCCGAACGATTAACTGCGTTTGTCTCAGAGCCGTGTAATGGACAGTGCGCGCAGAACTAGCTGTTCCTGTGCAAAGCGCTCAGCGAGCGTCTGGCGAAAGCGCTGCCACCAATCCCGCTCCAAGGTGTCGGCCATAACCTCGAAGACGACGATCTCGTCGTGACTCACTTCCCCATTACTGTCTTCCCAAAGTCCCTCGGCAGGAACGCGGGAATAGGCCGTCACACCCCCGAAAACCCGAGTCAACTCAACGCGAAGTACGTCGTAATTGCCGCGAGGAAACGGCTGGCCGGCATTATCACGCACCGGTAAGAGGATTTGGATCAAGTACATCTTCGCCTGTCAGACGAGTGTAAGGCGGGCGACGCGGATATGGACGAACTGATGAGACTAGCGTTGCTCCGTAATCAACGCTATGAAGACAGCTAAGGATCGTCGGGCGAAAGAGCTATCCTCCTGATTCGACGAGAGCGGGCTGCAGCAGCTCAACCTGCCGGCTAAGCCATCCCAGAGCAGCCGATTGGGCAAGCACAACCGGGGAAGCGGCCCAGGGTTCGTCAACTTATGAGACGCGCGCCCACCCACATCTAGCTCCCAATGCCCTCTGCCGATCTGCTCTTTTCGCTTCGCAACCCGGTCCTCGCGAGACGATCAACTTGGTCTCCCATGCCTTCAGTGCTGTGCACGATCCATCATTATCGGGGCCTTGCTCGACCCGATCTTCTAGATCAGCTGGTAATGGTCGTCGGTGTTGTCCGGAGCGGTGAGATCACGAGGAATGATGAGCTGATCGGAAAGCTCAAGGACGACGATCGCGTCGAGGTGCTTCCATTAGTGATGATCGGCGCTGGCGAACGGCTCTCCCAAGTCACCCTGGAGGTTTCGGCCTTCGATCTCGCTCCGACAGGGGAAACCTGGCCAACGTGACCGCACGCGGTGGGCGATGCGGCGCGCGGCGAGGTCTAGTCCGAGAAAATGGAGGGGGCCGGCGACTCGATGCCGCCGGCCCGAGGGAGAGAGCATGTCCAGCCAGCGATCCAGGCGCCACTCGCGTAGCGCCGGGGCGACTGAACGTCTGTGACGATCCTAGCACGCCGGTTGGAGCGCGGCCCGAGCGAGGTGCATGTTCTCGTCGACCTCAACGGGGTGCGCATGCGGAAGCGTGCTGCGCTCGATCCGTTTCACTCGTCCGCCGGAACGAGATAGAGCATTCGTCTACCGTTGGCCTGCCAAAGTGCTATCCTCACCTCAGCGCCGGGTCTCCCCGAGACGCAAACGAACGCAATGGGACGAAGGCTGGGCGGGTCCTCCGAGGGCCGGTTGCTCTAAGCGAGTACAGGCCACCTAATCACTGAGCTACCAGGCCGTTACTTCCTTCCGGAAGACCACCGACCGCGGCGACTGGAGTCAGACTTCCGTCATGACTGTATTGCTCGAATCCCCGGATCGTACCGTCACCACCATCGCGAACGTAGAGGAATCGGCCATCGATTGAGAAGTCCATGTCGCTAGGTTCGTCCCCTGTCTGCGCGGTTACGCCGCCGCTGTCTAAGCGAGATAGATCACCGTTGAAGCCAATCGCGAAGCCGCTAACTGAGTCCGATCCTGTGTTCGTCGTATATGCGAAGCGAGCATCGTTCGATAATGCCACCCAGCAAGCGGCGGTTTCACGCGTCGGTTCGGATGGATCGAGTCGAGTGAGCCGACTTGAAGGAGTGACCACATAGGAGCTCATCGCACTAGCATCGATGTGACCACCGAAGGCTTCAGCCACGAAAAGCTGATGACGGTTGCCGAACGCGAAACCGAACGGAGTGAGTCCTGCCGAGGCTTGCGCATGCCCGAGATCCAAGTTGCCATCGCATTCGACAAGGAACGTAGATATTCCACTTGTCGCTTTCTCGGTGACCACGAGCACCGAACCATCGTGTGTGAATCCTATCTGCGCAGGGTCGGTGGAGGTCGCACTGAGTCCACGCACTGATCCCGGAATCATCTCGAGATGGCCCTCATCTCCGATAGAGAACCCGACGATTTGATCAGTTCCTCCTACCAATCCTCCTGCATGGAGGACAAAGAGCAAGTCATCATGCAACGCCAGACTGATTGGCCGTCGCCCTCCGCTCGAGGCGACGTCCCGCAGCTCCAACCCGCTTGAGACAACCTTGAATACGGAAACTTGATTGCTGCGGGCGTTGACGACGAAGAGAAACTCTTGATCTGAGGAGATCACGAGTCCCCCTTGATTGCCGAGCGACCCACCGGTTCCGGCCCCCCCCGTCGAGAATGCCTGAGGAGAACCGTCCAGCCGGCCACTGGTGAACCGCTCGAATAGGAGCACCTCGTTCTGGGCGGAGTTTGTGGCCACGTACACCGCACCGCCGTTGCCGGATTGGCCGGCGATGAGGGAGTTCGCTGTAAGGGCGATAAGGCTGGCGATCAGAATGCAAGTGCGTTGCGTATTCATGGAAGGACCTCTGGATCGAACTGTTAGGGGACATTTCAAGTCGGCACTCGCGCGCCGTACAAAACTCGTGCCTCGCTTGGCAGTGCAGCGCCTATAGTCTACCCGCGTGCTAATCCAAGAAGTCGAGGGGGTAAGGTTCCCGCCGGGGGCGCGGCGGCTACGCGCCGCGGCGCTCGGTCATGACGGATGAAGAGCCTAACGCGAATTGACGGTATGCCTTTCGGAAAGCGCCCTCGATGCTTGTGCGCTGTAGTTTGATCACACTTGAGTGGAGCAGCGCTCTGCTGGCGATTTCTGCTCCCCTATCGTCCTAGAAAAAGGCAGTCACCGAGGATTTATAGGATCGGTGACTGCCATTTCGTCGCTTACTTCTTTTCCGGCGTCTTAACCACCTCACCTTGAAGTTTCTTGCTTAGTTCCTTCGCGTGCTGAAGATGCATTTCCACTGTCTTCTGGCCCTCCATGATCACGTTCTTGAGGTCCCCAGTGGCATGTCGCTGAAACACAACCATCATGTCGTTGACCTTCATGTGACCGCCTACAGCCATTCCCATGAAGCAGCGATCAAATTCGGCGCCTTGCTTCTCTTCAAGTTCCTTGCGCGCCGAGGAGAGGCACTGGTCGCCGAGTTCCTTGAGCAAGGCAACATGGTCGAGTTGGTCCGCGGCCCCCGTCTTACTTGCGCTCGCTTCTTGGGGTTTTCCGTCAGCCCCCCCCGTGGGAGCGGCGCCAGCTCTTGCCGCGGATAGGGCATCCGAGGCAAATGGTTGCAGCTTTTGACCCATTTGGCGATGATCTGTCACCATCTTCTGGGCGAACTGCTTGACCTCGGGATTTTCTGCGCGCTGCTGTGCAATCTCAGCCAATGCCACCTCATTATTGTTGCTCACGAGTAGCCAGGTCGCGAGAACGTTATCACTCTGTTTGGCGCTCGCGCTAGCGGGCTCTTGGGTAGCGCTCGACTTCGGCGGCGGCTGCTGCGGAGGCTGCTGCTGGGAAGCGATGGCTGCGAAGGCCGTTCCGGACGCCGTGAGGATGAGTACTATAGGAGAGAGTCGCATGGTATTTACACCGTTCGTTTTGTCTGAAAAAGATGGGAATTAGCTCGTGGACAAAGAATGGGCGCTGAGGGCAGTGGAAAGGCCCTTTGATTGGATGTGGATGCTGGAAGGTATCTAGACCTTCGCCGTGGTCTGTCCGCTCTGGCTGCCTCGTTGCTGCTCCTTCTGGGGGGGTCCGGATTGACGGCCGTTCCCTTCCCCATCTTCGTCTGCTTTGTTCTTTACTCGAAGGTGATTCGTCACATCCTTGACGCCAGAAACATCTTCGCAGCAGTCTTCCGCAAGCCGCTTTTCGCGGCGAGAGCATACGGTCCCCGTAAGCGTTACGATGCCATTCTTCACCTCGAGTTCCACCTCGGAAGCATCGACTTCGTCATCGGAGGAGAGTCGTTCGGAAACATCTTCCTTGATACGCTCGTCGCTCCGCTGATAATTCTTAGGACCGCGCCCGGCATGCGGTCCACGCCGATGCCGTTCTTCTATCGTGGCGTATCCACTGTATTGTCCTTGGGCAGCGCGACCCCCTGATCCAAAGCTGCCTCCTCCCAAATTCGGCTCGCCGTATTGCCTTCTTTCGCCATATTGACCCTCCATGCGCCCCGCCGGATTGGCGTAGCGGAACGGCTCTGCTACTCCACCGGCATAGCTTGGTCGGCCCGTGTATCCCTGGTACCTGCTTTCCGGCCGCTCGTAATCCTGATCCCAGTCGCGAGCTGATGAACCACGCGAGTCGTCATCCCGATAGCCACGGTTTTCTCGTTGCCAGTCGGAGTCTCCCTGCCATTCCCGGCCGCCGCCCTGAGTACGGGATATCCCCGAGCCTGACGAAGGGTATCGACCCCGTTCCTGGCCACCGTCTGCGCGGTAACTTTCTTCGAAACTGTTATTGCGTAAGGACCACGGCTCCCGGTAGCCCCGCCCTTGAGGTTCATACCGATCGTATCTGCCATACCTTTCGTCTGCGCGGCCGTAAGAGTCTTGCGAGGAATGCTGAGAACGACCGTACTCCTCGCCGCTGAAACGTTCACTGCCGCTGGAACGTTCATTCTCGTACGGCGCCCTATCAGTGAAAGACGGATCGTATCGCTCATCGCGTCGACCGTATTGAGTACGATCGGCTCTGTTCGAATCACCAAGATTTTGTCGTTCGTACATTGTGGTATTCTCCAGAATGTGTTCCCTTCGCCGATTTTCTCTGGGATGGTTTGGCTTCCGGTGGTTCCCGCGGATGGGAGAGCGGATGCCTGGACACGGCGTCTGCAAATGGCGTTCCCGGGTGGTTCTCTCACGGAGAACAGGAACAGGCCTATCAGGAGGCATTCCGCCGGGGGCTGCTTCTTTGTCGTGACCATGAGCGACCATCGCGGAGGGAGTACTCCGTACGGGGGGTCGGATGCCATTGAAGCACTTTCTGCAAGTTGGAAATCCCCAAGAGTGCTGGCGAGATTGACTCGAGCCGGACCCATGTCGGGAGGAAGAGAGCGGACGCATCGCGCCGAAGGAAAGGAGTTCTTCAAGCTCAACAGAAGGTGTGAGGAATCGGCTGGGAGGCGTGCCCGCCCCAATCCAGAAACGCTGCAAGAAGGGCGGCGCGGTGAGGAGACATGCCTCCCTATGCCCGCCTACGGCCGCCCGTTCGTCTTCGAGCACCTCATCGCAACGACTCGGCGCCCGGCACTGGCCCTCATTGACGCTGTCGACAGGTACGCCATACGGGAACCCTCCCGACCGCCTGCCGAACAGGCCGGTCACCAATGAGCGCCGCCTAGTCCGTCCCTGCTTGGTGTCAAGGCTCGGCTGGTCAGGTCCACCTCCAGTTCGGTCAACCTTGGTCCAGTGAAGACTCGGTGGAGGACTCGGTCCTGCACATACCGTTCCTCTCGAAGAATGCCTCGACGACCGTCGCGACGACGTCGCTCGGTGGAATAGAGGACGCTGGCACCCAGCTTCCGGTGACGCCTCACATTGGCGATGGCGATCAGTTGCGCCTGGAGTACTCGGTGTCGATCTCGACCTTCGTCGGATCGCCGGCAGACCCAGCACTTCCTCCTCCGCGACAGGAGAACAAGCTCGAGGCGACGGCGAGTCTGCCCGACTGCTATGCGGTAGTCGTCGGTGGCCTCGAAGTAGACTCCGAGTCGAAGAACGTCTCGCGCATCCCCTGGCTCGGTTCGATTCCCGTCCTGGGCTGGCTCTTTCGCGACGAGTCGGCGAGCGAGAACAAGAGCCGCCTCTAAGTCTTCTTGGGCGCGAGCATCCTGCCCTCGCAGAGCTTCGAGGACCTGCGGTGGGTCAGCAAACAGCCGCTCGAGGATGCAGGCGTGGACGACGGCTGGCCCAAGGTGCGGCCGAGAATCATGCGGTGAAGCACGCCGCTGGAATCGTTCTCCTGCTGGCCTTGGGAATCTTGAGCTGCCGGGCCACGCCGCCCACGGCCTATACGCCGCCGCAGGAGGAATAGCGCGACACGTCGAAAGCCGAGAGGCTGACGCGTGAGGCGGCCGACCTCATCTATTCCGACCCGGCTCGCGCCGAGACGCTACTCGGCGAACCGCTCGCCGCCGACATCTTCTACGGCCCCGCGCACAACGACCTCGGTGTCGTCTACCTTGAGCGCGGCGAGCTGCACGACGCTGCTCACGAACTAGAATGGGCTCGCAAGCTCATGCCCGGTCACCCTGATCCTCGCGTCAACCTTGCGCTCGTGATGGAAGCAGGCTGGGAGGACCGACGACGCGAGGGCGGCGTACGAGTCGGCGCTGGAAGTCTGGCCTGACTATGTGCCTGCGATGCAGGGCATGGCGATGCTGGCGGTTCGGAGTGGAGCTGAAGAGACGAGGCTACGCGGATGGCTGGAAAGATTGGGCTGGAAGGCGAAGACGCGGAATGGAAGGAGTGGGCGAGGCGTCAGCTCTCACGACACTCCATGCTCAGCTGAAGAGCCGAGGGGGCCGGCGACCGATGCCGCCGGCCCGAGGGAGAGAGCACGTCCACCCAGCGATTCCAGGGCGCCACTCGCGTAGCGCCGGGGCGAGTGAACGTCTGTGACGATCCTAGCACGCCGGTTGGAGCGCGGCCCGAGCGAGGTGCATGTTCTCGTCGACCTCAACGGGGCGCGCATGGGGAAGCATGCTGAATCGATCCGTTTCCCTGCGTCCGCCGGAACGAGATAGAGCATTCGTCTACCGTAGGCTTGCCAAAGTGCTATCCTCACCTCAGCGCCCGGTTCCCCGAGACGCAAACGAACGCAATGGGGCGCAGGCTGGGCGTGTCCTCCGAGGGCCGGTTGCTGTAGCGGCCGGCTCTCCAAACCCGAGGGCAATCGCTTGTACGGCGGCGTGTGGACCGTCCGCGACGACGACTTCGTCGCGGCGTTGGACCGCGAAGGCGATCGCTTCTTCGGCCTGGCTCGCGAACGCGACTTCGAGACCTTTCCGCTCGAGATGCGCCAGCGTTTGCGCGTGCTCCATCAGGCGAGCGTGGGCTCGCGCGAGATCCTCGTCCTCGGGGCCGCATCGCGACCTCCGTGAGCCGCTCCGCGAGAGCTCGTGCCGTCAATCGCGTGCCCTGCGGCCGAAGGCCGCGTAGAGCGGCGGCAGGAACAGCAAGTTGAGCAATGTCGACGTCACGAGCCCCCCGAGGATCACCAGAGCCATGGGATACTCGATCTCGTGACCAGGAACGTTGCCTCGCCACGCGAGAGGAACGAGCGCGAGCGCAGCGCAGAGCGCGGTCATCAGGATCGGTGAGAGCCGCTCTTCCGCTCCTTGTAGCACCAGTGGTACCCCGAACGGGAGTCCTTCCGTTTCCTCGAGGTGCCGGTAGTGGCTCACCAGCATGATGCCGTTGCGCGCGGCGATGCCGAGCACGGTCACGAAACCCACCAGGGATCCGAGCGAGATCACACCACCCCCCAGCGAGGCAGCGGCGACGCCCCCGATCAGTGCGAACGGCAGCGTGAGGAACACGAGGAGCGTCAAGCGCAGCGACTGGAAGTCCACGTGCAGGAGGACGAGGATTCCCGCGACCACGAAGACCGCGAGGAGCAGCAGACGATTGCGGGATTCGGCCCGCGCTGCGTATTCGCCGAGGAGCTCCGCGTGGTATCCGCGGGCGAAGGTGACCCCCTTCACGCGCTCGGTAATCTCCCGTGCCACCGCGCCGAGGTCGCGCCCCCTGACATTGCACGTCACGTCGATTCGCCGGGACGCCCCCTCCCTCTTGATCTCGTTGGGTGTCGGCACGATCGAGATGTCGGCGACGTCGCCCAGTGGAACCATCGCGCCTCCGGGAGCCTCGATCGGGAGAGCGTGCAGGGCCGCGAGGTCGTTTCGCACGCTCGGCGCCCCCCACACGAACACGTCGACGATGCGATGCCCTTCGTAGACCTCGCCGATCTTGGCACCCTTGACCAGGGTCGTGGCGGCTCGTCGTACGTGGCCCGCCGTCAGCCCGAGAGATTCCGCAGCCTCCGAGCGCAGGCGCACCTGTATCTGCGGCACCAGCGTTTGCGCCTCCGGCTTGGCGTCGACGACGCCCGGCACGTCCCGGATCGCCTCGTAGATCTCCTGAGCCTTCGAGCGGAGCTCAGGCAACTCGGAACCGAAGACCCGGACGACGATCGCGGCGCTGGTGCCCGTCAGCACTTCCTTGATCCGTTCCTTGAGGTACGTGAGCAGGTCGCGCTGGAGTCCAGGATAACCGTCCACGACCGTCTGGACGTTCGCGATCGTCCTCGCGTAGTCCGCCCCGCTGTCGATCGAGATCCAGAGCTCCGTGAAGTTGGGGCCGACGACTTCGTCCGCGACCTCGGCCCGACCGATGTGCGAGCCGAAGTTCCGGACACCCGGGATGGCACGCAACTCACGCGCCACCCGCTCGGTGATCCGCCTGCTGGCCTCGAGCGACGTGCCGGGCTTCTCCACCCAGTGCATCAAGAAATCGGTCTCTTGGAACGAGGGCAGGAATTCCTCGCCGAGTCGAGTCGCAGCGAATCCGCTGATGCCGAGCGCCAGTACGAGCGCCGCCAGGATCGCGTAGGGCCGGGAGAGGACCGCGGGTAGGACCGCGCGGTATCCCCGCTTGAGCAACCGCGCGAGCGGAGCCTCCGTTCGCGGCCCCGTCCTGGTCGGGAGCAGGAGGAGGCAGAGCGCGGGCGTCACCGTCAAGGCGACCAGGAGCGACGCCAGGATCGCGAGGATGTAGGAGACGGCCAGCGGTCGGAAGAAGGAGCCCGCGAGACCTTCGAGGAAGAAGATGGGCACGAAGACGAGCACGACGATCAGGCTCGCGAAAACGACGGCGCTCCGGACTTCGATCGAAGCCTCGAGCACCACGCGGAAAGCCGATCTCGGCGATGCCGAGGCGCGTTCGAGGCGGAGCCGCCGTGCGATGTTCTCCACATCGATGATGGCGTCGTCGACCACCTCGCCGGTAGCGATCACGAGACCTGCGAGCACCATCGTGTTCAGAGTGCCGCCGAGGAAATGGAGGAAGATCACCGCCCCCACGATCGAGAGGGGAATCGCGGTCATGCTGATCGCTGCCGTCCGCCAGTCGAAGAGGAATGCGATGAGCACGACGGCGACGAGCAAGCACCCTAGGAGCATGGCGTTCCCCAGGTTCGCCAGCGAGCGCTCGATGAACGTCGCGGGACGGAAGATCGTCGTGTCGATCTCCACTCCGTCGAGCCCCGGCCGGAGAGCCTCGATCGCCGTCTCGACCCCCCGCGTCACTTCGAGAGTGTTCCCCCACGGATACTTCTCGACGATGAGGAGCAGGCCGGGTCCGATGTAGTCGCTGCCGCCCACGATCGCGTCCCCGATCGGCGGAGGGTTCCCCTCGATCACCTCCGCCACATCCGACAGGCGCAGCGAGGAGTCCGGCACTAGAGCCCGCCCGAGGTCCTCTGGGCCGTGCACCATCGGAAGGTGCCGCACCGCGAGGCGTTGGTTGGGCGTGTCGACGAATCCTCCCGCGCCGAGCTCGGACGCATCCCTGGCCGCTCGCAACACTGAATCGAGTGACACTCCGTTCGCCCGGAGTCGGTCGGGCTCCACGAGCACCTGGAACTGGCGGTCGCGTTGGCCCCAGATCGCCACGTTCGCCACGCCTGGAACGGACATGAGGCGCGGTCGGATCGTCCATCTCGCGAGGTCGGAGAGGTCCGTCTGGTCGAGAGTCTTCGACCAGACTCCGATCTTCATCGCACGGCTGGTCGAGGAGAGTGGTTGAAGCATCACGGGGGCTTCCGCGACCGCGGGCAATCGGCCGGCCAAGCCGGCGAGGCGCTCCTGGACGAGCTGCCGTGCCCGTTCGAGCGACGTGCCCTCCTCGAAGAGCATGACCACGGAAGAGAGTCCCAGCACCGATTTCGAACGGATCGTGCGGATCCACGGCATGCCGTTGAGCGCATTCTCCAGCGGCATCGAGACCAGACTCTCGACTTCCTCCGTCGAGAGGCCGGGCGCCTCGGTCTGCACTTCCACGGTGGGAAGTGCGAACTCGGGGAAGACGTCGTGCGGAGCGTTCTGCTCGATGCGAATGCCCCACACGAGCATCGCGATCGCGAGCGCGACGACGAGCACGCGCAGGCGCAGCGACGTACCGACGAGCCAGGTCAGCATCCAGAGCTCCGACGGTCGACGCCAGCGGGGAAGGCGATCACCTCACGCGCCGAGCACGGTTTCATCGCGCGTGACCGAATTCCGTGCCGTAGAGTTCCGCCGCGCCGGCCACGACCACCTTCGTCCCGGCGGGTGGGCCGCTCGCGAGCACCGCCCAATCGCCGGTGAGCTGGCGCACTTGCACGCGACGCCGCGCGTACTTCTGCGGTGTCAGCTCCTCGTAGATCCATGTGTCCCCCTGGATGTCGTGGACGATCGCGGACCAAGGCACGCCGAGCGACTCCTCCTCGGCGCGGAGGGGGATCTCGACCATCACCCTCTGTCCCGGGCGAAGCGCTCCGTCGCCGTTCTCGACTTCGTACACGAGATCGGCCGTCGAGGACTTCATGTCCGCGGACGGCGGAGCCTCGACCGGCTTGGCTGGAAAACCCTCGATGACGATGTCCTCTTGCGCGTCGACCCTCTTCAGGTCTCCGACGTAGACGGGCACGCGCACCCATAAACGGGACAGATCCTCGATATCGAAGAGCGGCGCGCCCGCAGGGACGTATTGACCCGGCGCGACGTGGAGTCTGCTCAGGACGCCAGCGAACGGCGCCTTCACGTCGATGGACTCCTGGACCCCGTCTCGCGCCACCTCGAGGACGAGCCGCCTCGCTTCCGCGGCGCTGAGTCCCGCCTGGGCGGCGTCTCGCCGCGTCGTGGCATCGTCCACCGCTCGCTGACTTCCCGCCTTGTCGCGGAGCAGTCCCTCGGCGCGCTCCAACGCCACGGTCGCCGCGGCGAGCTCGACCGCGGTGCTCGCGACCTCTCCCTCGGCATCGGCCTGCGATGCAGCGAGCGATGCTCTGGCCTCCGGGGTCAGGAAGACGAATGGAGTGAGAGTGAATACGATCTCGTCCCGCTCCACCTTCGTTCGAGGGCCGGGAGAATCCCCGGTCAACAAACCTGCGAGAAGCGCCGAGACGACCACAGTCCTTCCCGGAGGCACGATCGCTTCGCCGGCATGCAAGCGGGACCGCGCGAGCTTCCTGAGCTCGACGACCTCCGTCCGCACGCCGAGCCGGGCTTCCGCCTCGGGAGTGATCGTCACCGTGAGCAGATCTCCCTCCTTCGCGACCACCGCAGCCGACTTCGGCGCGACGGGGGGTGGCACCGGGGGTCCGCATGCCGCGAGCGCGAAGAGCAAGGGCGACAGACGCTTCATTCCAGCTTCCTTCCCATCGCGCGCTCGAGTTGCGCTCGCGCGCGGCGGCATTCCGCCTCGACCTCCGCGTCTCGCGTGCGGAACTCCGCAACCCGCAACTCTCCTTCCCATACCGGCAACATCAAGGTCTCCCCCGCTTGCTCGGCGCGCCGGGCGAGATCAAGGGCGCCCTCGACGAGAGGGATCGCTCGTTCTAGCTCGCGGCGAGATTCGATGGAGCGCAAGTACTGGGCGTGTGCCTCGCGCACCTCGTGCGCGAGGCGGTCGCGCACTGCGAGGTAGTGACGCGCGACTCGTTCGACGTCCGCCTCTGCGCGCGTGCGAGCGCTGCCCCCTCGGTCGAACAACGGAATCGGAAGCTCGATACCCGGTCCCCACTCGAAGCCTTCCGTGCCTTCGGCGTTGGCATCGAGGATTCCCGCAATCGCCAGGAACTCGCTCCTCGCCAGACCCGCCCGCTCGCCTGCGATCTCGATGCCCATCTCGGCAGCGCGCACCTCGGGCCGTGCGACCAATGCCTCCTCGAGCAGCGCAGCGACGTCGCTCTCGAGCACCTCGGAAGCGCGACGATCTTGCTCGAATTCCAGGGGAGCGCTGTCGCGCGCGAAGCCTATGAGCAGCCGGAGGCGATCCCTGGCCAGATCGCGGGTGATGCATGCCCGGGAGGCTTCGGAACGAGCAGAGATCCAGTCTACGCTGGAGGCCGCGGTCTCCCCCTCGCTCGCGTCTCCGTTGCGCAGGCGGGCTCGCGCGAGCTCGTCTAGACGCTCCCGGATCTCGGAGGAACGCGCCGTGAGCTCGACTCGCTGCGAAGCGTACTCCCACTCCGAAAAAGCCTGGCGGACATCACGCACCAGGTCCAATCCGCTCTCGACCAGGAGCGCGGCCGCTCGCTCCGCGTCGGCCTCCGCGATCGCGACGCGGGAAGGCCGGAGCCAGAGGGCCTCGAGGGGCATCTTGACCGCGAATTCCAGCTGCTTCGGTCCGAGGGGGAACAGGAGCGAGAGCACGGGGTTCGGGAGCAGCCCCGCTTGCGCGAGATCGGCGCGACGGAAACCGAGCTCCGTGAGGACTTCCTCGAAAGCCGCGTTCCTCCACAGCGCGATCGCGACGGCTTCGTCCTCCGACACGCCATCCTCCAGATCCACCGCGGGTGGGAGATCCCGTGAGCCGTCGGCGACAGAGTAACCGGTCCGCTCTCTCAGCTGGCCGGAGACGTAGGGACGATCGAACTCGAAGGAGGGCGTCGTGCAGCTCGCGAGCAGCGCGGCCCCGGCGATTGCCGCTCGGTGATGGCGCATCTTCGTGACGCGAGATCGTATCGGGCGCCTTCGGGATCCGTACTCGAACCAGCGCGTTTTCGACATCGAGGTGCCCAGGTCGATCTCGCGCGAGTGGCGGCAGGAGGCACATCCCGCCGCGCCGTGACATCACGCCCTCTCAGCGACCGTCGTCGCCATACTCGTCCTCGTCCTCATCGCCGTCCTCGTCCCTGTCCCAAGCCTCGTCATCATCTTCACCGTCGTCGTCGCTGGTCACGAGCGTACCGTCCGAGTGGATGCCGACCTCGATCTCGCGACCGTCTCGCTCCCATTCCGCTTCGAACACGCTCTTGGGTTCCCGGAGGCCGACGAGGGCGAGCTTCGCATGGCGGTCCATGCGGTCGATCTCGTCGACTCGAGTGGACCCTGCTGCCTGGCCGAGAGTCTGGGCGACGGCCGCGGGGAGCTCGTTCCAGGTCACCAGCTGCTCCGTGCCGACGATCGTGCCGTCCTTCGCGACCTGCAGATCGATGCGCTTGCCCCCGTTCTGCACCACGACGTCGTAGACGGGGAACGAGATCCGTCCGTGCCGGGATCCGCTCACGATTGCAGCCGGGTATGCGCGCTGGATGGCTTCCAGCACGGCCTGGGGGAGGTGATCCGGGGAAGTGCCTCGGGCCTGGTGGGTCGCGCTCCACACCGTGCCCATCCCTGCGGTGGCGAGAACCATCAGAGTCACGATCCTGTATCTCTTCATGGCTGCTCCTTTCGAGCTGAGTGAGGGCTTGCCTGATTCAGGGGGACCACCCCCCCGCTCTCGCGAGCCGTGCGGAGAATCCTGGACCCATCGAAGGGTCATGATGGTGCAGCTCCGTTCGGCTGCATGATTGTCTCATGAAGTTGCCGTCCCGCACGAAGGCAAAGGATCTAGTGGTGGGCAACCTTTCGCGGCGGCGATCCTTCTCCTGACTCCAGCCGACGAGAACGGCCACCTGCAAGATGACGGGAGGATGATCACCAGGCAAAGCGGGCCGACCAGGGGAGGAAGACGTTGCTAGGCTCCCCGATCGCCGGTGTCGCCGAGCAGCGACCGGATGCACATGGACCTCGAGATCTCGCGGCAGGCAAATCCCACGGACCAGCTCTTCGCGTCGCCACTCCCGCGGATCGGAGACTTCGAGTTCGGCGAGCGCACCGCCGCGGTCTTCGACGACATGCTCGACCGCTCCGTGCCCATGTACGGGGAGATCCAGCGTATGTCCGCTCAGCTCGCATCTGACTTCGCGACTGAGGGGTCCACTATCTACGACCTGGGCTGCTCGACGTGCACGACGCTTCTCGCCATCGATCGGCTGATCCCCACCGATCGGCCGGTTCGCTTCGTGGGTGTCGACTCCTCGGCTGCGATGCTCGAGCGCGCCAGGAAGAAGATCCTCGATACGGCTTCCACCCGCCAGTTCGACCTGCGCCTGGGCGATCTGAACGAGGGCGTCGCAATCACCAACGCGTCGGTCGTCACGCTCATTCTGACGCTGCAGTTCGTCCGGCCGCTGCACCGGGACGACCTGCTCGCGAGCGTCGCGCGTGGTCTGAACGACCAAGGTTGCGTGATCCTGGTGGAGAAGGTGCTCGGCGAGAGCTCGACCTACAACCGCTTGTTCATCGAGCACTACTACGAGCTCAAACGCGCCAATGGCTACAGCGACCTCGAGATCGCGCAGAAGCGTGAAGCTCTGGAAAACGTCCTGATCCCCTATCGCCTCGAGGAGAACCGCGAGCTCCTGAAGCGTTGTGGCTTCCGCAACATCGACGTGTTCTTCAAGTGGTACTGCTTCTGCGGCATCATCGCGATGAAATAGGAGCACGCATGAAAGAGAGCGCGCCGGCCTCCCCCGCGCACGTCGGACGAGGCGTGCTCTTGGTGGGAAACTTCCTATTCCGCTACCGGAACGCCGTCTTCCCGGCCGTGTTCGCGCCGATCCTGATCCTGTCCCCACCCCGACCTTTCGGGGGGACTGGCGGATCGACGTCTGGTCGGACGTTGCGGGGCTCGGGATCGCCGCGAGCGGCCAGCTCTTGCGCATGCTCGTGATCGGTTTGGCGTACATTCGCCGCGGCGGCAAGGAAGGCCGCATCTACGCGGACAGCCTGGTGCAGACCGGACTCTTCGCTCACAGCCGCAATCCGCTGTACCTCGGGAACATGCTCATGATAGGGGGTTTGCTCCTCGTACTCGGGAACCCCATCGCGGCCGCAATCTCCGCGCCCCTCCTGCTCGGCGCCTACCTCTCGATCACGGCGGCCGAGGAGCACTTTTTGGCCGAGCGCTTCGGACATACGTACCTCAACTATTGCCGCCGCGTACCGCGTTTCTTTCCTCGGTTGACGGGTCTATGGACCACGATCCGGGGAATGAGCTTCAACTGGCGCATGGTCATTCGCAAGGAGTACGGGACGCTGTACGTGACGATCACCCTCGCACTCGCCATGCTCGCGCGGGAGATGGTGCTCGAGGGAGGCGGTTTCCACCGCACGAGAGCCCTCGACCGCCTCGTGGCCGCATGGCTGGCGTCCACTCTGCTTTATGCCGTCGCTCGGATCCTGAAGAAGCGAAAGCTCCTCGGCACTGACTAAAAAGGAACGGAACCTACTTGGCCGAAGACCCCAAGCTCTCTGAAGCCCGCGCCGCCCTCGACCGCATCGATGGGGAAATCCAGGATCTGGTTCGCGAGCGCGACGACCTCACCCGCTCCCTAATCCGCAGCAAAGGCAAGCCACCCTACGACCCTCACCGCGAGCACGAGATCGCGCACGCAGACCAAGCCTTGTGGCTGCCGATCCTGCGACGTGTGCGCACCGCGGAAGGCGCCCGGCTGAAGCAGGCCCAGACGAAACCCGGCGCGTTCCCCAGGGACGCCTTCGTGCTGGTCGCAGGACCCTGCTCCGTCGACGATCACTTGGAGGAGACGCTCGGCTTCCTCGCCGAGCACGGTGTGCGCTGGGTGCGCGCAGGAGCGTGGAAGCCCAGGACGTTTCCCTGGTCCTTCCAGGGACGAGGGCTTGACGGCCTCGAGCAATTGCGCGCGACGGCCGATCGAATGGGGCTCAAGGTCGTCTCCGAGATCGTGTCGGAAGCCGACGCGCCGTCAGCCGTTCCCCTGCTCGACGTCGCCCAGGTGGGAGCGCGGAACTGTCAGAACTTCGCCTTGCTGAAGCGGCTGTCGACCCTGGGCAAGCCGGTCTTGCTCAAGCGCGGTCCCGCATGCACGGTCGAGGAATGGCTCGGCGCAGCAGCCTACCTCGACGGGAACGTGCCGGTGACCTTGTGCGAACGCGGTGTGCGCGGCTTCGACCCGTGCTTCCGCAACCTGTTCGATCTCGCCGGCGCGCTGCTCGCTAGGCGACTCGGAGGCTTCCAGGTGGTTGTCGATCCCTCGCACGGGACGGGAATCGCAGGCCTCGTCACGCCGCTGGTCCTCGCCGCGCGTGCCGCGGGGCTCGATGGCGCGATGGTCGAAACGCACGCCTCGCCCGAGAACTCGCCGTCCGATGCCGAGCAAGCTTTGAACCTGGCAGAATTCGCCGAGCTCACGGCGGCTCTGGTGGAAGCGACTGGAGACGCGTGGCTGGAAACCCGCGAAGATTAGCTCGTCCGTGCCGCATCCCCCTGCCCCGTGCGTGAGAGGCGAAGGGGAATCGTCAGGCGCGCGTGCAGGAGATGGTCGGCCAGATCGAAGCTCAGCTCTCCGGAGATTCCGCTGCCGTAGGCTGCCGCCAGGGACAGACCGAGCCCTACGTGCTCACGATCGCTGCGTGCTGAGTCCTTGCGCCAGAATGGCTCCGTCAGACGCGACACGTCTTCCGGTGTGAGCGCGAAGTCGGTGTTGGTGACGACGATGCGGACATGCGAGCCCGAAACATGCGCAGCGAAGCGGATCTCGCCGCCCTCTGGCGCATACTCCACGGCGTTGTCGACCAGATTCCGCACTAGCCCCTGGAAACGCGTGACATCGCTCTCGACTTCGAGGTCGGCATCGAGATCTCGACTCACCCGGAGACTCTTCGAGCTAATCGTCTCGGCGTGCTCCCGAAGGATCTCCTCGAGCATGTTCTCCACGCCGATTCGCTCGGGCGCCACCGGGAAGCGGTCGGACTCGGCCCGCGCGATGGCCATCAGAATCGAGACGATCTTCTCCATCTGAATAGCGATCGCCAGCGTGTCGTGCAGTCTTTTGCGCCCCTGCTCAGGCTCTTCGGGCCAGTGCAGGGCGACCTCCGTCATCGCCCGGAGCTCAGTGATGGGCGTGCAGAGCTCGTGAGCGGCCGACGACGTGAACCGTCGCTCGCGCTCCAGCGCCTCCCCCAGCCTCGCGAGCAAGCCTTCGAGACGCTCGCGGATGGGTTGCAGTTCGCTCGGCATGCTGCCGTCCAGGAACTCGAGCTTGGGCGTGCGGTCGTCGATCGCGGCAACGGCCGCGCCGAGCCGGGCGAGCGGCTCCAGGCCCCGCCGCACGGCCCGCGTGACGGTGAACGTGACCGCGACCGCCAGCAGGAACATCACCGCTTCCAGTCCCCTCTGCATCTCCATCACGACGCGCTCGAGCTCTTCCCGGCTCCGCGCGACTCGAACGATGACGACCGGCGAATCTCGAGGCGCATCGGCCGTTTCGTTCTCGACTCGCGGCTCGTAGTGCGCTGGAGCGCGAAATGCCACTCCGCGTCCGGATCGACCGTCGGGGAGCTCGAGAGTCCAGCGTGTGACGGAAGACTCATTCTCGGAGATGCCAGGAAGGGGTGTCCGCCCGAGGGATCGTGAACGCTCCACGAGGGTTCCATCCTCGTAGACGATCTCGAAGTACTCGGGATCCTCGTGCGCCGAGAACTCGGGCATGAGCTCGTCCGCGAACTCGAACTCGACGGAGTCTCCCCGGTCGAAGACCAGCGTCGCGAGGGTGTGTGCTTTGTTCAGAAGCGCTTCATCCATTTCGTCCAGGAGGTACGACTCCAGGCCGAACTCGAGTGTGAGCTCGCCCACGACGAGGAGCGCCAACCATGCAAGGAGCAAGCGCGCGATCAGACGTCCGCGAATCGACTTCACTCGGATTAAGAGTCGCTCAGGCCAGGCTCGCCGAGGACGTAACCGAAGCCGCGGCGCGTGTGGATTAGCTTCTGCGCATGACCGCGATCGATCTTGGCCCGCAGTGCGCAAATCGCCGAGTCGACGGCATTGCTCCAGACCTGGTTGTCCTGTTCGTAGAGATGCTCTTCGAGCTCTGAGCGCGAAACGAGGTTTCCGCGACGTCTGGCCAGGTGCTCGAGCAGCCTGTATTCGCGCGGGGCCAGACTAATCGGCTCGCCAGCGCGCTCGACCACCTTGGCTGCCAAGTCGATGTGCAGATCACCGATCAACAGGCGTTCACCTTTCTTGTCCTCGAGTCGGCGGCCGAGCGCCTCGATTCGCGCCACAAGTTCATTGAACGAGAAGGGCTTGCCGAGATAGTCGTCCGCGCCGCAGCGCAGCCCGCGCACGCGGTCATCCACCGAGGCTTTCGCGCTCAGGACCAAGACGAGCGTGTTCCTGCCGCGCTTGCGGAGCTCTTGCAGTACGCTCATTCCATCGAGGCCTGGAAGCATCAGGTCGAGCACGATCGCGTCATACTTTCGCGCGAGCGCCATCGCGAGCGCCCGATGTCCCTCGTCCGTAACGTCGACGAGATGGCCGCTGTGGCGCAAACCCCGAGAGATGGAATCCTGGAGGCGCAGGGAGTCCTCGACGAGGAGCAGCTTCATAGAGTCCTGACGATTTGACCACTCATGCTACCACCAGCTCCTTGCAGGGAGGGATCGTGCAGCGAGCTGCTTTGACATCATCTCCTTGTCATGCTCGGCGAGGGCGAACCAGGTTCAATTGCGGCCTTGGGCTGCAGGGCACGCGATTGACGGCACGAGCTCCCGCGGAGGGGTTCAAGGAGGCCGTGATGCGGCACCGAGCACGAGAATCTCTCGCGAGCCGACGTTGGCTCGATGAAGCACGCGCATGCGTTCGCGCAGCTCCGGTGGCAGGCGCTCGAACTCGCTGTCGCGAGCCAGGCCGAGGAAGCGATTGCCCTCTCGATCCAGTGCCGCGCCGAGATCGTCGTCGCGCACGGTCGGCACTCCGCCGTAGAAGCGATAGCCCTCGGGTTGCACGCCGAGGCATGGAATCGCTGCAGGCTTCTGCGGTCGGCCGGCGAGCCACAGCCCGAGCGGGCGTGGAGACTTGAGCGTGTCGACCAGCGGGTAGAGGAACAGCGCCAGGGCGGTCAGACCGGCGGCCCAGCTGAGCCAGATCGACCAGGCCCAACTCTCGATGGCCCGGCGGCGCAGCGCTCGGACGCTCGCGAATGCGCCGATCAGAAGGAAGAGTCCCGCGGGCACGCTGCGCCAGCCGATCAGCGACGGATCAAGGCCGCCCAGGGGCTCTTCCTCGGCCATGTTCGCTACCACCGTCTTCGCGATGGGACCTGCGAAGAAGAGCAGCGCACCGGCGACGGCAAAGATCCCCGCCGGAAACCAGCCAACCCAGGCAGGCAGGCGCGCATCGCGCACTGCCAGCGCCAGCCAGCGGGCGGAGAGGAGCGCGGCGGCTGGATACGCAGGCAGCGAGTAGAGGTCACGCTTGGGCGGGAGCGCCGAGAAGAAGGCGAGCAGAACGAGGAACCACGCGGCTGCGCGCCAGAGCCCTTCGTCTCGCGCGCCTTCCCGCGCTCGCTCGCGGAACGAACGCACGGCGGCGAGGACCCCGAGCACGACGGGGATTGGCCAGGGGATGAGGAACGCAGGCATGTCGAGGAGATACTTCCACGGCGGACCCGCGTGCTGCGTCCCTTCGATCGCGCGCCCCATGTGCTGACCGAAGAAGAGGGGTCGCCATAGTGCCGGCTCGTTCAGACAGGCGGAGATGGCCCAGGCGAGGACGGGGAAAACAGCGAGGAGCGCCGCAAGCGCGAGCTCGCGGCGGCACAGCCGGGCAGGAATCGTGCCGCGCGGGAGCAGGCGCCAGGCGAGCGCGACGAGCCCGACCACCGCAAAGGCAACGGGACCCTTGGAGAGTGCGGCGAGCCCGGTCGCGAGCCCCGCGCGCAGCGCGTGAGCAGACGCGCCCTTCCCATCCCTCGTGCACGCATCGACCTCGACCAAGGCCCAAGTGCACGCGAGCGCAAGCAGCGGATCGATCTGCAAGCGGCCGCCGATCTCGGTGACCATGGCGGTACCGAGAAACAGCGCCGGCGCGGCGCGCCCTTCCAGGATCCCCCACCAGCGCCGCGCGAGGACGCCGACGAGCGCTGCGGTTCCCGCCATCGAGGCGACCGAGACGAGCCGCATCGCGAACACGCTCCAGCCGGAGAGCCATCCCAGTAGCCCAGCCAGCCAGTAGAGCAGCGGGGGCTTGTCGGGATAGACTTCCCCGCACAGGCGCAGGACCAGGAAATCCCCGGTGGCATGGAGCTCTCGCGCGACTTCCGCGTAACGCGGCTCGTCGGGCGCCCACAGGTCGCGAGTCCAGGCCGATGCCAGGAGCGGGAGTAAGAGCCAGAGCCAGTGGCGAAGGCGCATGGCGCGTAGCCCGAATCCTCGACCTCTGTGCCGGCAGCCTTCTTTCACGCGACTCTCGAACCAGGCTCAGCATAGTTGCTCGATGGCTGCCTCCAAGCAGAGACTTGCACGTCTCAAGGATCTCGTCATCTAGCCGTAATGTGTCCTCCGGCCTAGTCCCCGGCCGATCTGCCGGGAGCTGGTGTCGACTCGCTGGAGCCCACGCTCGGGAGCCCCGCGTACACCGGGCTCGACAATCTCTTGCCCCTTCTTGAACGCGTGCGCGAGTCTTCGGCGGACGAGTTTGCTGGGAGATCGCCTGAGAGTGCACACGGGACCGGTTACTAGTGATCGGGCGCGCTAGCGCGGCTCGTCCTCAAGGTGAGAACGTGGCGTGGAGGGCCTAAGCGAAGAAACGGATCTCACAATGCTCCTTCGGTCACTGAGAATGTAGTGGGCCGGCGGCTCGATGCCGCCGGCCCAGGAAGAGATGACCCCCAATCGGCGATCCGGTACTGATCGCAAAGCACCGGGCCGACCGAACGTCGGCGACGATCGTAGCACGCCAGCTGGCGCGCGGCCCGAGCGAGGTACATGTCCTCGACGACCTCGGAGACGTGCGCGCGCGGGAGCAGCCTGCGAGCGAGGCGCTTCACGACGACTGCGTTGGACCGACATAAGCATTCGTCGACCGGTAGCCTTGCGATCGAGTTATGCTCGCCTTGACGCCCAGTCTCCCAACGCGAGGAAGCGCGATGGGACGCACGCTGGGCGTCTCCTCCGAGGGCCGGTTGCTGTAGCGGCCGGCTCTCCTCAGTTGAGCCAGTCGAAGGGCGGCAGCATGCAGTCTCGCTCAGATCCAGTTCCCGGGCGAGGGCGCGGCGGACAGGACGACTTGCCGCGAAGACCATTCTCGGAGCGTGCTACGGCTTGGCGAGAGGAAAGGGGGCCGGCGACTCGATGCCCCCGGCCCGAGCGAGAGAGCACGTGCAGCAAGAAATCCGGGTGCTGCGCAGATAGGTCCGAGGCGGCTTGGCGCGGGCGACGATCCTAGCAAACCAGTCGCCCAGCCGCGCGAACGCCCTGTACACGAGGACTTCCGAGACGTGCGCGCGCGGAAGTCGCTTGCGATCGAAGTGGATCGCGGCGTGTCGGTGGTGCGGATGTGAGGGTCCATTGACCAATCGTGGCACCCCGGTGCTACGCTCGTTCTCAACGCCCAGTCGCCCCGAGGCGGCGCGAGCTGCGAGGGGAGCCAGGCTGGCGGTTGCCACGAGGGCCGGTTGCTGTAGCTGCCGGCCCTCACTCAACCGCACGAGGACCGCCCGAGCAACTTGACCGCTCCAGCTCCCGGCCGAGGGCGCGGCGGGGAGGGGGCGCAGACGTTAGGAACGCCTGCGGCAGCCCCCACGCGAGGGTCTGAAACGGCCCGCCAGGTTCTGCGACTTCAATGGAGATGGAGATGCTACGCTCCTCGGGTCGCTTGAAGCGCAAGCCGTCCGTCTGGAGGTCGAGATGCTCTCGGGGTTCCTGTCGAAGCGTGGGGTCTACTGGCTCATCGCGTGTGCATTCCTGCTGATGCGCAGGGACGCAGTCCAAGCGAAGAGCCTCGTGGCTGCGGAACGAACGCGATCTGCAATGGAGGCTGCGATCGAAGATGTGAATCTTCGAGCGCGTGAGGATCTCTCCTCGGAGTTGTTCCAGGACCTCGAAGGGCTCGGAACACTTGACGAGTTCATCCACCACTTCGGGCCGGATGAGGGAATGGCCCGGTTCTGGGCGGTCTCCTTTGCTGGGAGTGGGCAGGGAGGAGGCACATTCAGCGACGAGCTGTGGTGCGGTGATCGTACGTCTCATTACCACATTCGGATTGAAACGTTCCACCCAGAATCAGCGATGGATGCATTCCCCACACAGGGATCATGGCGACAACGTGCATCCATCAATATTGAACTGTTCTGTTCCGCCGGGTGGCTCTTGCCGGGCAAGCCCAACGTGACGCTCACCGATCTGGGCGGCGACTGGAATACCACGTACATCAACAAGTTCGCGGCCGCGCTTGGTCAGGCTGAGACTGACTGCCAACTGACCGTCAACTGACCCTCCATCGAGCATGCCCGTCCATCCCCCGCCCCAGCCGAGGGCGCGGCGGGGAGTACGGCACAGCTCTCAGCGCCGCTCGACCGGCTCCAGCTCGGACAGGTCCACCCTGGTGATCATGGAGAGGTCGATTCCGGGGTGCACTCGCAGATTCACCACTCGATCGCGGGGACACGGGCAGACATCACGTTCTCGCCATCGCGGTGGGCCTCGCTCATCCGTCGCAGAAGACGAAGCCGGGAGTTCTGCCCGCTCACGATTCCCCCTGGCGCAGGCTTCAAGCCCTCATCGGCGGCGCATAGAAGAGCTGGCCGGTATGATCTACGGGCACAGATGTCTCCGGTTGGCAACTCACAAGATCGTCGAGGCTGAGGAGTGGCAGACCTCCCCCAAGGCTCAGCCCCCTCCGGTCCGCCCACGGTGGTCGGCATAGGTGCTTCCGCCGGCGGCCTGGCAGCGCTCAAGGAGTTCTTTGCCCACGTTCCTGGTGATAGCGGCCTCGCGTTCGTGGTAGTCCTCCACCTCTCTCCTGATCACGAGAGCCACCTCGCCGACGTCCTGCGGCCCCACGTCAGGATGCCCGTCCAGCAGGTGAGGGGAACGGTGCCCCTCAAGGCCAACTGCGTCTACCTGATTCCACCCAACGCGAACCTCGATGCGATCGATTCGCACCTTCGTCTCTCTGAGCTCGAGGCCCGGCGTCGGGACCGTGCGCCCATCGATCACTTCTTCCGCACGCTCGCCCGCACGCACGATGGACACACGATCGGCCTGATCCTCTCCGGGTCGGGAAACGACGGATCACTCGGCATCAAGGCAATCAAGGAGAAGGGAGGACTCACGATCGTGCAGGCCCCGAGCGAGGCCGAGTACGCCGCGATGCCCAAGAATGCCATTGCCACGGGCCAGGTCGATCTCGTGCTCCCACTGAGGGAGATCCCTCGGGTCGTGCTGGGATACATCCACACGCAGCCCCGCGTCGTACTGACCGACGACGAGAGGAAGTCCGGCACCGAGCCGCGCCCCCTGCTTCCCCCAGTCCTCGCTGAGGTCCGCGCTGTCACGGGACGGGAGTTCGACCGATACAAGCCGACGACGATCTTGCGTCGGATCGCCCGGCGCATGCAACTCCGGCTGATCGAGGATCCCGAGGCCTATCTCAAAGCGCTTCGCTCCGATCCGGACGAAGTGCGCGCCCTCGCCGATGACTTCCTGGTGACCGTGACGAGCTTCTTTCGCGACCCCAAGGTGTTCGAGAGACTGTCCGAGAGCGTCGTCCCCCAGATCCTCGCTCGCAAGGCGGGGAACGATCCCGTGCGGGTGTGGACGGTCGGCTGTGCCACAGGCGAGGAAGCCTATTCTCTCGCGATTCTCTTCCTCGAGGAGTCGGCGCGACATGAGGCGCCACCACCCATCCAGATCTTCGCGAGCGACCTGCACGATCACTCGTTGAAACAAGCTCGCGAAGGCTTCTATCTCGGCGATATCCGGGCGGACGTCACGCCGGAGAGACTGCGGCGTCACTTCCTGGAGGAAGACGGCGGATACCGCATCCGGAAGGAAGTTCGAGAGCGTGTAACCTTCGCGCGTCACAACCTGCTCGGTGACCCTCCCTTCTCGAGGCTCGATCTGATCGCGTGCCGCAACCTGCTCATTTACCTTCAACGGGACATCCAGAAAGAGGTCGCAGAGCTCTTCCACCATGCGTTGCGGCCGGAAGGCTTCCTCGTCGTGGGCAGCTCGGAGTCGGTCGACCATTCCGATCTGTTCCATACCGAGCACAAGAAATCGGGCATCTATCGGCGCCGTGACGTACCGACGCCAGAACCGCGCCTGCCGGTGTTCCCCAACATCCAGTTGCGGGTCTCCTCGATCGAAGAGGGGTCCGAGAGAACGGGGAGGCCATTCTCCTACGGTGATCTCCATGCCCGTATGGTGGAACGCTATGCGCCGCCGAGCTTGGTCCTCAGTCCGGAGGACAACGTGGTTCATGTCTCCGAGCACGCCGGCCGCTATCTTCTTCACCCCGGCGGTGAGCTCACCTCGAACGCCTTCAAGCTCCTCCGCGAAGAGTTGCGGATCGATTTGCGCGCGGCGCTGTCCGAGGCGCGACATGGGAAGCCGACGCGCTCCCGTCCCATCGCCGTGCAATTCGAGGGACAGACCCACGCCGTGGTCCTCGATGTGCGACCCGCTCTCGAACCGAAGGAGCAGGGATTCGTCCTCGTGCTCTTCGACGAGGAGAGCACCGCCTCCGAGAGTCGGCACTCCGCCTCGAGAGGAAGGACGACGGACCGTTCCAAGTCGCCCGAGCCCGAGCGAGAGCGAGAGCTCACGATGGAGCTCGATCTGATGCGGCAGCGGTTGCAGCAGTTCATCGAGGAGCACGGTGCGGACCAGGAGGAGATGAAGGCTGCCAACGAGGAGCTCCAGTCCTCGAACGAAGAGCTTCGCTCGACGCTGGAAGAGCTGGAGACGAGCAAGGAAGAGCTCCACAGCATGAACGAGGAGCTCGCGACGATGAACCAGGAGAATCGCCACAAGGTGGAGGAGCTCGCACGGCTCTCCGACGATCTCCGGAACTTCCTCGCCGCGACCGACATCGCAACGCTCTTCCTGGACCGGGAGCTCCGGATCATGCGTTTCACGCCGCCCGTCGAGAAGCTCTTCAACATGCGCTTCACGGATCGCGGTCGTCGATTGAGCGACATCACGCACAGACTCGACTACGCGACTCTCAACGACGACGCCACTGCCGTGCTCTCGCGCCAGGCTCCGCTCGAGCGAGAGGTGTCCGACACAGCGGGCAACTGGTACCTGACGCGTTTGCTGCCCTACCGATTGACTCAAGATCAGGTCGACGGGGTCGTGATCACGTTCGTCGAGATTACCCGACGCAAGGAGGCCGAAAAGGCGCTGCGATCGAGCGAGGAGAAGCTGAAGGACAAGACGCGGCTGCTCGAAGAAGAAGACCAGCGCAAGACATTCTTCCTTGCCACCCTCGGACACGAGCTGCGCAACCCCCTGGCGGCGCTCGACAATGCGATCAAGGTCATCGAGCGAGGCGCGGAGTCCCCCCCGAAACTGCACCAGCTCATGCAAGCGCAGATCGACCAGCTCAAGATCCTGGTCAATGACTTGCTCGAGATCTCTCGCATCACGCGCGGCAAGGTCACCCTCCACAAGACCCCAGTGGATCTCGCTCGGATTATCCGGGTGGCCGCCCAGACTCTCGAGAGCTCCCTACGTCTCAAGCATCAGGACCTAGTGCTCACCCTCCAGGAACCGCTTCTCCTCGTTGGAGACGAGATTCGTCTGGAGCAGATATTCGCGAATCTCCTGAGCAATGCCTCAAAGTACACTCCGGATGGCCAACGCATCGATGTCCTACTCCAGCGCGAAGGCGACGGAGCCGTCGCAACCGTCCGAGACAAGGGGTGCGGGCTTGCCACCGAGGATCTCAACGAGATCTTCGAGCCCTTCATTCAGAAGGACCCGCACAGCGATGGACTGGGAATCGGACTGGCGCTCGTGAAGCTCCTCGTCGAGCTCCATGGAGGAACTGTGAAGGCCGAGAGCGAAGGAACCGACCGCGGTAGCGTCTTCACCGTGCGCCTCCCGATCGAAGATGTCGACGCGGCCAAGGTGGAGGTCGTTTCTGGCACTGAGCGGCGCGCTGGACCGGCCTTGCTGCCCGCCGCTACGCGAGTGCTCATCGTCGATGACAACCGCGATCTAGCGGACACGCTCCGGATCCTACTGAACCTCGAGGGCATCCAGGCCGCCTGCGCCTATAGCGGACGAGAAGGAGTCGAGAAGGCGCGATCGTGGCACCCGCATGCGGCGCTAATCGATATCGGGCTACCGGACATCTCAGGTTACGAGGTCGCCAAGAGGCTGCGCGGAGAAAGGGATGCCGATGAGATCCTGCTCCTGGCGATGACAGGGTTCGGCGAATCGAGCGTCGAGGAGAAAGCCAGCGCCGCGGGATTCGCTGAGCGGCTCGTGAAGCCGGTTGATCACGAGAGGGTTTGTGCTCTAGTCGCCATGCACATGAATTCAGGGAAGCGTGCAGCTGGCCAGTCCTAGACCATGGCCAAGTCCGGCAACGCGCTGCGGAAAGTGCCGTGTCATCCGAAGAGTTTCGTCGTTCGTGGGGCGCTGTTCGCGTCTCCCTGGTCCCCGAGCCGAACGGCGGTTGGAGAAGAGGTCCCCTTCTCCCGTTCGCGCCCCCCCGGCACCCATCTCACCCGCGTTGCGAACCGACCGCGCGTAATGTCTTTGCGGCTCGACGTCAGTCGCCCTGACGCTGTACGCGCAGCGATGTGACGCAGGCAGGTGGTTGCACCGAGGGCCGGTTGCTGTAGCTGCCGGCCCTCACTCAACCGCACGAGGACCGCCCGAGCAACTTGACCGCTCCAGCTCCCGGCCGAGGGCATGGCGGGGAGAAGCAATCGAGCTCGGTCGCCGCCCGGTCGAGCCTCATTCCCCATCATCCCCGCCACCGCGATCGTGAGCGCGTCGAGGCGGCCGGCAAAGGCGCGAGGCGATGGACGAACGATCTTCGCTACGATTCCGCCGTGTCGCACCATCGAGGGAACTCGATCCTCGTCCTGAGCTGCGGAGCGGGGATCGGCCCGCTCGGCGGCCTCATTGGTCTTGGAGGAGCCGAGTTCCGACTACCTCTTCTCATTGGACTGTTCGGCTTCGTCGCGCTCGAAGCGGTCATCCTCAACAAGGCGACCAGCTTGGTCGTCGTCGCCGCCTCGCTCCCATTCCGAGCCGCCACCGTTCCGTTGGACAAGGTCGCGGAGCGCTGGGATGTCCTGGCGATGCTCCTACCCGGGACTCTACTGGGGGCGTGGCTCGGCGCGAGCTTCGCGACCAGGATCCGCAGTCGGACCCTTTATCGCCTCCTCGCCCTTCTGCTCGTCCTCATCGCAGCGGTGCTAGCTCTTGGCCACGAGCCCGACGCAACGGAAGGTCTGAAAGGTCTCGCCCTGCCAGTAGTCGCCATTGCCCTCGGTCTCGGGATCGGCGCAGTCGCCGCCGTGATGGGGGTTGCGGGCGGCGAGCTGCTTATTCCGGCGATCGTCCTCCTGTTCGGCGTCGATCTGAAGCTCGCCGGAAGTCTCTCCCTCGTGGTGAGCCTGCCTACGATGGTCGTCGGGTTCGTCCGCTACAGCCGGGACCGGAGCTTCTCGGTGATCCGGTCCAACGGTCGTTTCCTCACTCTCCTCGCACTGGGCTCCCTGGCTGGGGCCTTCGTCGGAGGGCGGCTGCTCGGTGTTGTTCCGGAGTCCGTCCTGCTCCCGGCTCTCGCGATCATTCTCCTTGGCTCGGCGGCAAAGGTCTGGAGGCATTCAGTTCGTGTCCTCCTCGACCCGGATCCCAACGCTTCGGCGAACAGCGAACGGTCATGAACTGGCCGTGCGGCTCTGAATCAATCGCTTGCTCCCGGCCGAGGGCGCGGCGGGGAGGGCGGCAACTACTCGCTGGGCACGGGTCAGAGGTCCGAGACCTCCACCACCTGGCTGCGGTTGAGGGCGGAGTCCGAAGGATCCGCGGCGTCAATCGACACGATGAGTGACGAGCCATCCATCGCCAGATAGCGACCGAAGCACTGATCAGCGACCTCGGTCGGGGCGCGAAGTGTCGAGGCGATCTCCGTGTGCCTCGCTCGCGCGGTGGACGTTGATCGGCTGACCCACGAGGTTCGATTGGCGCTGGAGAATGGACAAGGACTCGTCAGCTGACGGGGTCAACGGGGTCATCCTGGAAAGACGTCGACGGATTCCGGGGTTCCACCCAACTCGAGCACGCCTCCGGCACGGCCAACTACGCTCTTTGTCCACCCCCCGATGCGCACTAGTCCCAAGAGACGGCGCGCGGGAGAAGAGTGACCATGTGGCTGCGATTCTGATTCTCTCCATTCCCTTTCCACCAGGAGCGTCATGAAACCTTTCCTGTGCCAACTCAAGTATTGCGTCGTCAGCACTCCGGTAAGATTCCAACTTTCCATCGCGCTCTCCGCCCTTGCTCTCACGCCTCTTGCGAGTGCACAGTTCTCCTTTCAGACGCCGGACGCCTACGACTTGCAAGGGCTTCGGCCCGAGTGGGTTACGACCGGCGATTTCGACGGCGTGAACGGTCCTGATTTCGCAGTATCCAGCGACCAGGCCGGCCCCGATCTCGTCGAGATTTTCGACAACCAGGGCAACGGCACCTTCATGGCCGGCCAGGTGATCAGCCTCGGCGGGAGTGTCAGCACCGCGGCACTCGTGGCTGCTGACTTCGATGGCGACGGCGACCTGGATTTGGCCGTGAGCCTGAAGGACGTCAACAACGTGCAGGTGCTGATCAACACGGGCGGCACGTTCGCCCTGGGCGGCTCGGTCGGAGTGAACGGCCAGGAGCCCCGTCACATGGCAGGGGGCGACATCGACGCCGACGGCGATGTCGATCTCGTGACCTCCAACCGCGAATCCGACAACCTCTCGGTACTGCGCAACAACGGAAACGGCGTGTTCACCCTGATGGGCACGCTCCCCGTGGGCGTTGAGCCGCGGCACCTCGCGATCGAAGACCTGAACGGCGACTGCGAGCTCGACATCGCAGTGGCAGTGCACGACGACCGCCAGATCAAGGTACTCTTCAACCAGGGCAGCGGTACCTTCAGCGGCACAGTGAGCTTCAGCGTCCCCGGCGACGAGAAGCCGAGCGGCATGGCGGCCGGCGACCTCGATCACGACGGTGACGTCGACCTTGTCTCGACCACTGACGACAACGACAACGGCCGCTTGGTCGTGATGCTCAACAACGGTAGCGGAGGCTTCCAAAGCACCCTCTACCCCACGAACAGCCAGAACCCCGACGCGATCCTGATCTCTGACCTCGACGCGGACGGTGACAAGGACGTCGCGACCTCCGATGAGGCTTCGAACCTCGTCAGCGCGCTTCCCAATGCCGGTGGCGGCACGTTCGGTGGCGCGGTCACCTTCGCCGTGGGTCTGCACCCGTCTATGATCGCAGGCGCGGACTTCGACGCTAACGGCTCGATCGACCTCGTCACCGCCAACCGGGACTCGGACAATGCGTCGGTGCTGATCAACTCGAGCGACGGCGGCACGAGCAACTTCTGCTCGACCAGCCCCAACTCTGCCGGAGCCGGAGCGCGCATCGACTCCTTCGGTTCCCTGTCGATCGGCGCGAATGGGTTCATGGCCACTGTGCGTTGCGCGGCTCCCAACCAGAACGGTCTCTTTTTCTACGGCGACGCCCAAGACTTCCTACCCTTTGGGAACGGAATGCTATGCGTTGACGCCCCGTTCTTCCGCCTCAATCCGCCGGTTGCGATCGACGCAAGCGGCCACGCCACTCGGCACGTCGACTTTACCCAGCCGCCCGCCAATGGTGGTCCCGGCCAGATCGCAGCCGCCTCCACCTGGTACTTCCAGTTCTGGTACCGCGACGCCATGGGCGGCGGAGCCTTCTACAACACGACCGATGGCCTGATCGCCACCTTCCGGCCCTGATCCACTTGTCCGTTCTTCCGGTTCGAAGAGCGAGGCCGCGGGCGAAACTCCGCGGTCTCGCTGCATTCGCGCCTTCGGCCACCGGGGGCACCGTCCCGGATCGGTCAAGGCGGTCGCCTAGAGGTATCCCCTGCCGCTTGCCAACGCCAGACTGCCCGCATTCATTGCCAATCCTGCCACTTCCGCGCCGGAAGTGCCCCTCTTCGACGCCGGCGACCGGTGCCTCCCAGGGTATCGCACATCGTCAATCCCCCGGTCCCTTCGCGTCTCGCCCGGCACCGATCCCAACGGTGCTGCGAACAGAGAGCAGTTCGAAACTCCGTAGGGATCGGGGAGCCACCTGCCGGCCAAGACGCTAGCAGGGCTCCCAAAGGGGTTGACGGGGGGCGCGGAGTGGACGGCGAGAGCGATCGCTGCAAGTCCCCCACAGCACGTAACCTACGTCGCCGCAGGCAGTTGCTCTCGCGCTCTCTGTTCGCAGCAGTGAGAGCGGGTCCCCCACGCCGAATCCAGGGTGTTTCGATCGAGCCCGAGCCGGACAAGCTCTCGAACTCTCTGCTGGTCCCGAGAGAGCAGAGAAATGGTTAACGCATTGCGGATTCCTAGAATCGAGCGATCCGGACGGTGGTGCGAACTTGGGGGGTGGAGGTTTACAGCCCGAGCAGTCGGGAGTAGCGTCCTCGTGCGCACCCTGCTCTCTTGTTGACATGGCGCTGCCCCGTCGCTCACACAGATCAGAGTTCTCGGCAATGCGTCCTGCCCGCCGCGCTGAAAAGCCGAAGCGCCGCCCCCTGCTCCCTCGCGTCGCATGCCTGCTTGGCTGGGGCCTCACGGGCCTCCTCGTCATGCTCGGGATCTCGTGGAGCTGCAACGAGGAGCATCGTGCTCACGACGGAAGGACCATGTTCATCGGCGGGTGGTTCTACGGCTTCCCCCGAGGTACACCCGGGGTTGAGGCGGACTTCGCCAAAGCATTTCGCGCGTTCGAAGCCTACGTGCTGGCACGAGGGTTTGCGAAGACGAGCTTGGTAGCGGTCCGTGGTCAACATCCCTCCCACGACGACACGATCCACACTTACGTCGGACATGTCGGCGAGGATGAAGTCGCCGTCCAGGCGCGCGAGCTGAGTGGCGAACCCATCGTTGGCGTAGAGATTTATGTTGCTTACGACGTGGATGGATACGACTCGGACGTTCCGGGACGAGTGGCTTCCATCCGCCAAGTCGGCGAGGAGATCGCGGCCTGGGCGGACGCGCATGAGGCCAAGAATCCGGTATTCGACGAGGAGCGTCAGAAGCAGTCGGATCGATGACGCCTCGAGACCGGGCAAGAGTCAGTTCGCGCCGGAGCAGGGGCGTGCCGACGTGAGCAATCAAGCCGAAACTCAATGGCGGACCCCCTGGTTCGCGTGGCTTCCACCAACCATTGGGGTCGCAACCGTTGCGATGGGCCTGGCGATCATTCTCCTCGCTTCACGCGGCTGCGATGCTTGGGAGCCGCATCAACAAGGCCGAACGTATTTGTTCGGCCAGTGGCAATCCGCGTCGGCGACTGACGAGACGAGGACTCGGTTTGCGGAGGCAGACGCCGCACTCGTGGCGCATCTGTACTCACTGGGCTTTGTTGAGGACAGGTCATACGTGCAGGGCACGATCAGCGACGGCATGGGTACGCCAGGCGAGATCCAACACATGTACGTCTGCACGGTGGACGAGTCAGAGCTACGGCTCTTCACGGAGTGTTTCGGTGGGAACGAGGTGGGACTCTGGGCTCAGTGGTCCTACTTGGCCACAGGGCCTCGCGCAGAAGTCGAGAGCACCGTGACGAAGATCGAGCTGCTCAAGTGCGGTCTCACCACTTGGCTCGAAAACTACGAGCGCGAACACCCAATGCCGGAGTGACTGGGAGTGATGCACGGTCTCCCACACGGTCCGCATGAGCTGCGGCTCGACGACGTGCGATCGCCGCTGGCGCTGCCGAGGAAGGGAACCGAGCAACGTGCTCCTGCCCCGCCGACAACGCGACCGTTCCTACAGGCCTTCCCAGAGCCACTACCCCGCTTCCGGCTGCCGCGAAGCGGCTTCGTTCAACCGTCCTGGACCTACTCTTCGAACAGCTTGGAGACCTTGCGTGACCAATAACGGTTGAACTGGCCAGTGGCGCCGTAGCTCTTATTCAGCACGACGACCGGGCCATCACCTATCTTGAGATCGACGACGCGCCAATGATCCAGACCGAAACACTCAAGCGTGCACTCGTAGGGCGTGCGCTTCACCGCACCTGCCTCGTCAGCTTCATCCATCCAGGACTCGACGTGAAAGAGTCCATCGCTCCGCACGGTCACGGACGGAGGACCGGCTCCCTCATTCAAGGATGGAAACTTCCCCTTCGTGAGGTTTCCGATTTGTGAGCCGGCGAAGATCGTGGACTTGAAGTACGCGATCTCGGAATCGAATTCGGCTCGATCCAGGAGGTAATCGTGCGTTGCAATCACGACGATGCTGAGCACGCAGAGCCCGAGGGTTACAAGCATCAGCCGGGAGACTCGTAGGGCTAGGCGGTGGGCACGGCGCATGACTGGAAGGACCGGAAGATACGAACCCAGGAGTCTTGCCCGGGTTCCGTCAGGTGCGCGACTAGCAGCATTCCCGCCCTGTAGGGCCGCGGGATCGCACGCGGTGGCTGCCATTTCGACACCTCGACCGAGAGTCCCTACACTCCCATGGCATGGAACTGCTTGTCCTGTTCAACGTGGCGGTCGCTGTCTTCTGGATGGTCGTCGGGTGGCGCGCAATGCGGGCTCATGAAGAGATCGCAGAGGCTCTCCGCGACCGTAGCTAGCCTTGATCTCCGAACGGCCCTGTCAACTGGGGACGATGCGCTCCGAGGCGGCTCAGCTCGTCTCGTGCAGGCTCTCCCCGCCGAGGTGGATCGCGATCCGCTTCTGGTCGTAGGCCTGCGTATAGGCTGGCGCATGCAGGCGTGCAGGCCACTTGCTCAATCCATTCCTCCACACCCGAACCTCTCTGCGGCACGCGAACCCACATCGCCAGCAGAACCCTGAAGGCGGTGAATGGTTAAGAACACCATGCAGTTGCCCGAGATGACGCTCCTACTCATGGCCGCTGTGTTTATCTCTCCCGGTGCGAGAGCGTCGAGCGATCGGCGGTCTACGAGCCAGGACGCGGTCCCGGAAGTCAGGGGGGGTGAAATCCTCGACCCTACACTCCCGGCCCCGGCTCGGAGTCCAGCCGTACTCCCCACGATCGGGGCATGGCTCGGGCTCGATGGTTCTGTTCGCCGTGCATCTGGACCGCTGGACGTAACTCCAGGAGTGATTGAGAGGGCACTCGTGCGGCGCACGTCACTGCCGAACGAAGGTGCGATCGAAGTCGTCGGAGAGAGGCGTCTTTCCTGGCAGGCCGTGCTGGGTGATACAGATGGCTGGATTGATGCGCACGAGGCGGTCGCAGTGGCGGAGATCACGTCGGCCGAGGAGGGTGTCTGGATGGTCGCTCTCGAAGGAGCGGAGGCACTCCTCATGGCGGACCAAGTCATTGCTGGACGCACAACTCCGGGTGGCTGGGAAGGTGTCCCCTTGGCCTTGCCGAAGGGTGTGAGCACCGTCGGAGTCGTCGGAGCGGGAGAGCGGTTTCGCCTCACCATCGAAGCGCCCCGGAGCGAAGTGGTGGCACCGGCGTGGGCTCGTCGCTCAAGTGACCTATCCAACAACTCCGCACACTGGTTTGCAGAGGTCACCCTTCACATCTTCGATGTGTCTGGAAAGGGAATCGAAAGTCTCCACGTCCACTATGGCCATGCTGTCCCGGAACCAGCACCGGGCTCGCTTGGTGTCGGAGAGTGGGCATGTGGCTACTCAGTCCCGACGTGTTGCGCTCAACCAGTCTCTCTCATGGTCTGGCCGACTGATCAGGAAACGCTGACACAGGCCGCCCTGCTTCCAGTCATTGCGTTGGGGAGAGGGGAAGGCAATGCATTTCGGGAAGCGATTCGCATTCCGACCACCGAGCACCCTGAGCCTCCTCACGCGGTGTTCTCTTCGAAAACCATCGACCTTGTGTACGGAACGGAAGGGCCTGAGGAGGAGACGCAGGAACTCTTGGCTCGCGCCCGTTTCGATCAGCAGCGCCTACTTCTGGCTGGTGCGACGAGCGTGCAAGTCGTTGCAGATGTAGACGCTTGTGAGGCATGGGTGCTGAGCGCAGATCCCGCGCACGCCACAACTGTCAGCGAGCGCGTGTACTTGTACGGCAACACGCAATCCAACCGGGCGATCTCACTATTCTGGCCCGTCGAAACCCAAGTCACTGCCCGACACAACTTCATTTCCGTGGGCGGCCAAAGCCTCGAGGGAGACGACTTGTTCGTGCTCGCAACGAAGGCTGTCCAGCTCACGCCCTCTCAGAGCGCGCGCCTGACCGTCCAAATGGACACAGGGCCGGACGGGAGGGATCTCGGACTTTCAGTCGGGCTCGACGGAGCCGACCTAGTCCATCCGGCGTGCATCGTGTACTCGGCCGGGCGAATCCTTCGTGGGGAGGATCCGCGCCTGGACATGCCGGTTGGAGGTAACCGTTCGCGCGACCCCACCTGGAAGATCTCGGGATAGTGGCGACGATGTGCGGCATGGAGACCGCCAATCGTGCCGAGAAGATGCGTCACCTACTGGAGCGGCGTGAGCGCGAGGGGTTGACGTACCGACAGGCCGCGGCGCTCGAGCCCGATGTTTCGAGCAACCAGTTGTTCTGGTGGCGTCGCAAGCTCTTCGGCCGGCGGGCGGCGACGGTACGCCGGAAGCCGACGCCGGAGACGTTCGTGGAACTGGTCGAGTCGTGTGCGAAGCCAGCTTCTCGTATCGAGATCGTGATTCGTGGCGAGCGGCGCATCGTCGTGGGTGCCGACGTGGACGAGGCGGCGCTCGTGCGGCTAGTTCGAGCGCTGGAGCAGTGCTGAGCATCTCCTCGCGCGAACGCATCCTCGCTGCGACGGTGCCGGTCGACTTTCGCAAGGGCTTCGACGGGCTCGTTGCGATCGTGCGTGAGGCCTTCGGAGAGGACCCCTTCACGGGGACCCTGTTCTGTTTCTTCAACCGGCGGCGTGATCGTGTGAAGATGCTCGTGTGGGACAAGAACGGCTTCTGGCTTTTCTACAAGCGTCTCGAACGCGGCACGTTCGAACGCATCGACGGCAGCGCGCCGCGCGTCGAGATCGATCGCGCGCAGATGTCGATGTTGCTCGAAGGAATCGACACGAAGAAATCGCAATTCCGTCGTTACTTCGCGCGCGATGTGCGTATCTGTTCGCGTGACGACGATCGTGGACGCGCGCGAGTTGCCGAATGATGTCGAGGCGCTGAGAGCGCTGCTGTTGAAGGAGCGCACAGAGCACGAACATTTGCTTGCGCGCATCGCGCAGCTCGAGAGCGAGAATCGGCTGTTGCGTCGTCAGGAGTTCGAGCCGTCGAGCGAGCGTCGGCCACGCGCCGACTTCGCTTGCGGGCCGGGTCAGATGCATCTTTTGTTCCCCGAGCTCGTCGAAGCCGCCGAACGTATCGCCGACGAGAAGAAGGTCCAGGGCGCGGTCGAGATCCGCTCGAGCGGACAGACAAAAGTGCCCAAGCGCCGTAAGCATTTTCCGCCGCACCTGCCGGTGATGCGTACGACCTTCGAGCTACCCCTGGATCAGCGTCGTTGCTTGTGCGGCCACGAGCTCACGGAGATCGGCGAGGAGCTCACGAAGGAGCTCGAACGCCTCGAGATCTCGGTCGTGCACGAGATCGCGCGCAAGAAGTATGCGTGCAAGGCTTGCGAGAACGGCGTGAAGATCGCCCCTGGTCCCAATCGCGTGATCGACAGGGGCCTGCTCGGGGTAGGTTTCCTCGCGCACGTGCTGGTCGAACGCTTCGGGCACCACATGCCCTACAACCGGCTCGAAGCGAAGTACGCATCGGAAGGCTTCGAGCTGTCGCGCTCGGTCTTGTGCGAATCCTCCGTACGCTGCGCAGAGATCCTCTCACCGATTGCCGAGCAGATTCGCAAGGACGTCCTCGCTTCGGGCATCGTGCAAACCGACGACACGCCGGTCACGATCCAGGAAGGCAGCGACAAGAACTCGCGCCAGGGCCACGTCTGGGTGTACCGAGGTCTTGGTGGCCAGGTCTTCTTCGACATGACCGAGTCGCGCGGTCGCGACGGACCACGATCGGTGTTGACCGACTTCAAGGGCTACATGCAGGCGGACGCGTACTCGGTCTATGACGCCTTCTACAAGGACGGCAGTGTGCTCGAGGTGGGCTGCTGGGCGCATGCACGTCGGTACTTCATCAAGGCCGAGGACGGCGAGCCGGCTTTCGCGAGGGAGGCGGTCGCGCGCATTGGCGAGCTGTACGTGATCGAGCGGCAGGCGAAGGACTCGGGACTCTCGTACGAGCAGATCCGCGAGCTGCGTCAGGCTGAGTCGTTGCCGAGGCTATCGCGACTGCGTGACTGGATGGCCGTGGCCCGCACACAGGTGCTCGACAAGGGGCCACTGGCGAAGGCCATCGACTACGCGCTCTCGAACTGGGAAGCTCTTGCGCGCTACTGCGAAGATGGACGGCTTTCCATCGACAACAACGCCGCCGAACGCGCGTTGCGCACGGTCGCGGTGGGCCGCAAGAACTGGATCTTCTTCGGCAACGAACGCGGCGGCGATGCCGCGGCCGTGATGTACAGCCTGCTGGCGACCTGCAAGGAGCACGAGGTCGACCCGCGCACGTACCTGCGCGACGTGCTACTGCGCATCGGAAAGGTCACCGACGTCCGCGAACTCACGCCCTACGGCTGGAAGGCCAAGTGGGCGAAGGTCGTGGAAGACCACCGCGCCAGCATCCTCGAGCGCGTCGCACTCCAGCTCGGCAGCTGACCACAGCACGCCCTGCGATCAATACGCTTGAGGGGTGGCGTTGCCCGAACGGTTACGGTTGGAGAGACCGGAAGGTAGGAGCTGGTGAACGAGAAGAAGCCGCGCCGCCGCGACTTCTGTGCGCTGCCCAGGCTCAGGGGAAGTCATCCGGCGAGAACTCGTACGACACCAGGCGGCCATCCGCGAACTTCACCCCCACCGCGCTCGCGTCGTTCTTCCTAGCAATCCGGAAGCTCAGCCCGTCGTACTGCATCCACGTAGAGGGGTCTTGATCACGCACGATTGCTCGTTGCCCGTCCTCAGAGACGATGAGGTACTGACTCTCCATGACCTCGAAGACCGCACGCACATCAGATCCGATTCTCAGCTTCCATCCGTCTATGCACAGGCTCTGGGTCGGCGAGAGCGGCAGGAGCGGGAACACAAACGCTCCCGCCACGAGGATCTGCATCAGTCGCCCCTGATCGGGGTGGCGTGTGCGCGATCCGAGCAGGGTGACCAGCGCGAACAGCACGCCGGCAAGCAACAAGTGAGTCAACCACCACGGAGAATGAACGGCCCTGCCCACAGACTGTTCGAGGAAGAACGCGCCAGCGTAGGCGACGGTAGGAATGAGCGCGGCGATTCCCGTGACCCGGGCATCGCGAGCCACCGTCAGCGCCCAGATCGTCGCCGACGCGGCTGGACCAACCCACACAACGGCCCACCAGACATGCCACAAGGGGACGGCAAACACGCCCGCCTCTAGCTTGCCGCAGAAGACTGCAAGCACGGCAAGGGCCATGTGCAGCGCGAATACCGCCGCTGCGCCATTGGTCATGGCAGTCGCGTCGGAAGGCTTCGGGGGCACCGCGCTTGCCTGGATCAGATCGCCTCCGGCTACGGCCATGCGTCATTGAGGCTACCACGGCGCGGGCTGCCTCTCATCCGAGTCTCAGGGCGGTCTTCCCCACGTGCCCTGCTGCTGCCTTCCGCCGTGCCACGCCCCAACGAGAAGAAGCCGCGCCTCCGCGATTTCCTTTCGCCACCCTGCTGGATCGAGGTCCTACGCGGCCTCGTTCCCGGCTCGCCGTCCGCGCCGACTCTGCGGCGCGCGAATCCCCATCGAGAACATCTGCTCCGCCGGCACTGCCCGCGCAACCTCGACGTTGAGCTTCATGTCGCCGGAGCAGACCTCGATCGATTCGTCGAGGGTCAGTCTGAATCCTGGCGACGCGCGGAACAGTGCGCCCTCTCCCGCCGTCCAACCGGTCCCGCATGGAATGGCCGTCGCGGGTGGCGACGGCGCTGGTTCCGATGGTCCAGATCAGCATCGAGTACGCTCGCCGAGTCCATTCAGCGGAGATTGACGCGCTCGAAGCACGGTCCTTTACGATACGGGGTGAGCTCCTGGAAACGGTGAGGAGGAGCCGCCGGCAAGAGCCTGGTGTGCGCCTCGTCGCTATCGCGGAAGGCCATGTCGCCGGCTACCTGGCCGGAACGTGGCTCTTCGAGACTCCGAGGCAGCGTCTCCGGAGCCTGTGCGTCATCGCTCTCGCTGTGGACAAGCCCTTCCGGCGTGTAGGGATCGGCCACCGGCTCCTAACAACGCTCTTCGAGCGCGGATGCGCGCGCGGAGCACTGCGCTACTACCTCTCCGTCCAGGTGGAGAACGCCGGTGCTATCGCACTCTACGAAGCGACCGGTTTCATGCGCCGAAGTCACAATCCGGACTCCTACGGCCCCGGTCGGGACGGGATCACGATGGTGCGTGAAGCTCGGCCCGAAGACCGTCGCCCACCCCCGGGACCGACCCCTCGCAGCGAAGGATGAGAGAACACCCGTGTTCAGTGGGTCCCGCGCACCCTTCGCCCAACCGCCCGTGACGAAACGGGCCTACGCCGCCCACCCTTCTTGCCGTCCGCAACGACAAGAAGCCGCGCCGCCGCGACTTCTGTGCGCTGCCCGTAGGGAGCGAAACTATGCCGCTTCCTGCCGCCGTCCGGGTCACTGCGGCAGCCGAAGCCCCATCGCGCCAAGCTGCTCGCCCAGCACCGCTCGCGCCCCTTCGATCGCGCGCTTCACCTCGCCGGTGCAGCCAGCCCCCGCCTTGTCCAGTGCCTTCGCAGCGACCAGTAGCGCTCGTGCCTGGGGATCTGCCTTGGCCTGCTGCGCTGCGGCTCGCGCCTTCACTCGTTCGATCTCCGCTTGCAGGTCCGCGACGATCTGCTCGGGGGTGCGGCGGTTGCGCTTTGTCTCCGCCGGGTCGGTCGTGGTGGACGTGACGGTTCGTACTCTGCGTGCCATGGTCAGTTCTCCTGGGTTGCGGCGGCTGGTCACCGCCTAGTTGTCCCAGGACCGTCGCTCTGTTCGCGGGGAACAGCGAGGAGATTCCCGAAGCCTTGGCGCGGTCACTGGAGTCTGCGAGTCGCATTCCCAGCGCTTCGGCTCGCCCGAGGGGACCATGTCGCAGATCGAGCTGCCACTGGACCCAGTCCGCCGGGGGGCGCAACCTTTCCCACATGCGACTGTGGAGCTTGCATCCGAAGTACCTCGACGCGCGCGGTCTGGTCGCACTCTGGCGAGAGGCGCTGCTCGCTCAATCCGTTCTCCGTGGTCGCACTCTCGGCTATGTCCACCATCCGCAGCTGCTGCGTTTCCGGGAACGGCCGTCCCCAGTTGGCGCGATCTCGGCGTACCTGCGCGAGATCCATGCAGAATCCCTGTCGCGTGGCTACGACTTTGCAATGCGCAAGATCGGGCGCGGAGCGAGCGGAGATTCCATCTGCGTGACACGCGGTCAGGTGGAGTTCGAGTGGGAGCATCTCCTGGGCAAGCTCGTTATCCGCGATCCCGAGTGGCGCTGCCGACTGGAGTCTGTGAAGCGGCCCCGGCCACATCCCTTGTTCCGGGTCGTGGCTGGCGGCGTTGAGGCGTGGGAGCGCGGGGTGGACCCGCCGAGCCGCTGATCAGCGAACGAGATGGATCACAGCGCTCTACGTTTCGAAGTTGGGTACCCCAGCACGGTATTCCCGTGGCCCGACGCAGCCTACGCGCGGGAACGGACCGCTCTCCCACCAGCACGCGCTCCTGGATCTCCGGCGCAAGCAAGAGCAAGCCCCTGACCTGCGTCAGCCTCGCCCGAGTCAGCCCCAGCGCCCTCGCCGCCTCGGCGTAGTCCTTCAACGAGCCTCGCCGCCACCTGCCTGCGCCCCGCCCCTCGACAGCGCTTGCGCCTCTTCAATCAGGCGTGTGCTTGGGGCTGCGATAGTAGTTACCACGAAGAATGTAAAGCTCTCGCTGCTCTGCGAGTGACAAGACAAGCTCGCGCGGCACTAGGTGCACGCCGAATCTCTGCGTACCCGTCGGGGTGACCATTCCCCAGTACTGCACAGCCTCGTGTACTGGCCCGATCGTGCCTACAACGCAGTTCTCATGCTGGTCCATCCATCCACGAATATCCGATTGGCGACCAAGGACAGGTATCGACCCGCCTCGTAGCCGCAGCTCTGGTGGATATGAGACAGGTTCCGGGAACCTACTCTGCACGGGGTCTTCGCTGAACATCTTGTGCAGGACCATTTCCGCTTGCGCGCCCTGGATAAACGGATCGGAGCTGTCGTCGGACGGGTCCTGAATTGAACGTCGCATAGATTTACATCTTTCTGTTTCGGGAATGCTTCGCTTGTACTGTCTTCGCCTGCTCGCCTAACGGAGTGTCAATGGGGTTTTTCTGTAACGGGCTGAGATGGTCATGGGTCATGCTCACCTGCTGCTCACTCCAGATCGCGAGCGCTGCAGCGCGACGAACTACCCGAGTCTGAATCGGATGCTCGTCAAGCAGTACGTGCTCCTGGATTTCGGGTGCCAGCAGTAGCAGGTTCGCAAGCTGCGTCAGCCGCGCCCTCGTCACGCCCATCGCGCTTGCCGCGTCAACGTAGTCCTTCAACTCGCCGGCATCGATGAGCCGCTCGATGTGGTGCGCGAGAGCGAGCATGCGCGCCGGACGGCTCGGCCCCTTCGGCGCGGGCGGCTCCGGCGCCTCCAGGACCGGCGCTGCAGCGTGTACAGATCGGCTGCTGCGCCCGACCGAGAACTTGCACCGCACCTTCGTACCGTTCACGCCACGACCTCCTTCGTCTGGCTCCGTAGCGCTCTCGGCCCGCCCGCGCGGAACGTGAGTTCGACTTCGCCCCGTGCAGCATCGAACTCGACCTGTTCCAGCAGCAGCCCAAGCACGCGCGCACGCTCCCGAGGGAACAGCTCGTTCCAGATCGGCTCCAGATCTTCGAGTGCCGCGCGCAGCTCCTCGGGATCGACCTGCCCCAGCTCGAGCGCCTGGAGCTCGGTGCGGGCAGCGGAGGCGCGGTTCTCGGCTTCCGCGAGTGCCTCATCGAGTTCGTCCAGTCGCTGCACCAGGATGTGGGTGCCACCCCCGCCAGCGCCAACGGCCTGGACGACATTGCTACGCTCCGTCTCCAGCCGGCTGCGCTCGCCCGTCAGGCGCCGGACCTGTGCGACCAGCTCGGGCCTACGTGATTCGCGATCGCGGCGGTCGGCCTCCAGCGTGGCAGCCAGCACCCCGGCGTCGCGGCCAATCTCCCGGATGCGATCGAAGACGAACGCTTCGAACTCGCCGGCTGCGACGCGGCTGCCGGGGCAGGACGCAGCACCCTCCTTTTGGTGGCGACCGCAGACGTAGTAGGCGTAGCGACGGTCGCCGCGAGACGTATACGTGTGCAGCATCGCCGCACCGCAGACGCACCGCGCGATGCCCGCGAGCAGCGAGCCGCCCTTCGTGGTCCGAATCGATTGCGCATCAGTGCGGCCGTAGTTCGCGCGCAGCAAGTCCTGCACGGACTGCCATTGCTCGGGCTCAACGATCGCATCGTGGGCTGCATCCACGATCTCGTCTCCAGCGCGGATCCTGCCTGCGTACAACGGGTTCGTGAGGATCCCATGTAGTTGACTCTTGGCGAATTGAACGCCCCGGACGACTTCGCCCTTTCCGTTCGTCCAGGTCTTGGTGCGCCAGCCGCGGGCACGAAGCTCCTCGAGGACGGGAAGCATGGACCCAAGCTCGCGATACAGTGCGTAGATCTCCCGGACGCGCTCTGCCTCGGCCTCGTTCACGACGAGTTTCTTCTCGACCACGTCGTATCCCAAAACGGGCCGCCCGCCTGTCCAAGCTCCCCGACGTCGAGTCGCGAGCATCTTGTCCTTGGTGCGCTGCGCGATCGTTTCCCGCTCGAATTGAGCGAACGTCGCGAGCAGGTTCATCACCATCCTGCCCATCGGCGTGCTGGTATCGAAGCTTTCCGTCACGGAAACGAACGCCACGCCGTGGTGCTCGAAGAGCGCCATCAACTTGGCGAAATCGAGGAGCGAGCGGGAGAGCCGGTCCGTGCGGTACACGCAGACGACATCGACCCTGCCGGCTTCGAGGTCGGCGAGCAAGCGCTGGAACGCTGGTCGCTCGGTTGTCGAGCCGCTGTTGCCGTGGTCACTGTAGGGCTCCGGTAGAGCAGCCCAGCCTGATCCACGTTGGCTCAGGATGAACGCTTGAGCCGCTTCGATCTGCGCCTCGATGCTCCCGAACTCCTTCTCGTGGTCGGCGACGCTCTGCCGCACGTAGATGGCGACTCGCGTCGTTCCTGTGGTAGCAGTGCGCGCTCCGTTCTGCCTACCGTTGGCGGGAGGGGTGCGCTTCACTTGGTGGCCTTCCTCTCGGTGAGCCCGAAGAAGGCACGGCCGCTGACGTGGCTGCCCGTGATGGCGTTCGCTGCAGCGCTGAGGCTGCGGTAGACGACGCCCTCGTGCTCGAAGCCGTTCTGGACCACTCGGAGGAGCAGCTCCTTGCCTCGCCAGGAACGGGTGAACGTGGTGCCGACCGATGGGTTCCCAGGCTTGGTGGGCCGCTCGAGCTGCCCGCGTACGCTTCGGTCGTTGCCTAGCGGTATGTCGAGATCGGCGATCAGTTCGTCGAGGCGGCGTTTGGCGACCTCGGAAAGCCCGCCGAAGCGCTGCTCCTGGATTTTCCACGCGATGCGCCGCCAGAGCCAGTCGCGGTGTTTCACGCGCGGGGGCTTTCCGAACACGGCCTCGTACCTTCCGACGAGCTTGGGCACGTCCATGGCCCGGAGCTCGGCGATCTCTTCACTCACTGACTTCATGCAGCCTCCTTGAGTCGTCCGGCACCATCGCCGTCAACCGGAGGACATGCACGCTCCGCGACCGGCCCCCCAGCCAGTTGATTCCCGCGAACCCGTGCTCTCTGGTTGCCAGCCGCCAGGAGCGATCCGAGCTCCGCCAGGCGCTCCTCGGGCGACATGGCCCCGGGATCCGCCAGGCGGCGCCGGGCGCTCTGTGTGGGGCCGTGTTCGCTCCAAGCCGAGGGTGCGTGGACAAGGCGCGAGCCGCTGCCCAACGCGACACGGGCGCTGCGGGCGCGGGAGGGCGGGGATGGGCGGATTGGCAAGCCTCGGTCACGCCCCCGCCCGTCTGCTGATCTGTTGGTCATGCCGGGTAATCGTCAGCAGCCGGACGCGAGCGGTCCGAGTCTTCCCTGCCGGGATATGCCCCCGTCGATTACTCGCCAGGGACCCGAATCGATCCCCCCACGTCCCACCCACAAGGTATTGCCCATGGAAGTCGAATCTGAGCCCCCCAAGCACCCCCTCAACCTTCTCACCTCTCGCGAGTGCTCGGAACTCGTTCGTCTCGACGAACGCACCCTCCGCCGCCTGCGAAAGGCCGGACGGTTTCCAGAGCCCATCCGTTTCGGTCGAGCGCTCCGGTGGAAATCGAGTGCGATTGAAAACTGGCTCGAGAGCCTTGGATCGCAGGAAGCGGAGTGAGCGCTCCCACCCCCCGCCTCCAGTACCTCGCCCAATGCCAATCTGGCGACCATCACCGAGCCGAATTCAAGTGCCGAGTGGCGAATCGGTTGCGACGCGGCCACAGCAGCGCACGCGGCTACAGGGCCCCTGCACAGATCGGCAGGAGACCATGGCCGGGAAAGCTTGAGTGCCCTCCTTGAACGTCGTGGGGTGGGACCGCATCGTTGCCCACAGATAACACCCAAATCGTCGAGTGGCCATCACACATCCCTGAGCAAGCCTTTCTCCACACAAATGATCGCAAGAGCCTTCTCTAGAGTCCTCTACCTTGGCGAGGCCAGCACTGGGCGCCTGCGAGCCAGTGGCGCGTTGGCGTCCGTGCAAATCGGACGAACCGTGCGCCTCCGTGCGGAGGAGCTCGCACCGGCGCCACGCGACGGCATCCTGGTGCAGTCCGTCAAGGAGGGCCCATCCCGTGGCTGACCCCATTGTAGCCCTGAACACCCTCAGCGAGGCCGTTTCTCGATACGCCAATCAGTTTCCGAGAGCTCGACTTAATAGGAAATGGGACGCCGAGCTGGTCGCCTGGGCCAAACATGAAGCCACACTCATCGGCGAAGCATTTAGTCCAGCTGAGGCTCTGGCCTCCGCTTCCGAGGGATGGGCAGGCGGCAGCAATTCCCCCACTGTCACGTTACCTGTAGACCTAGTTCTCGGACTTTGTTTCAAGTCATTCCTAGACGGCAAGACACGTCGAGATACACCCAAGGACTGAAGAGAACCCAGGCGCGCCCTTCGGGCGTCCGGGCGAGAGCGGTCACCCCAGGAGCAATCGTTTGCAAGCTATTACACCCAAGGAACTACGCGCACTCCAGGACTTCACCATGATCCGTCTCGACCACACGGAGAAGTGGAGCGACTGTGGAATCTGCAGGTTCAATTTCGATTTGACGTGTGACTCCCTCACGCCAGCCGACTGCCGCAAGATTCAACGGGCGGCGCTGAGACTCTCGAGTTTCATGGACGGACTAGTCCAGGAAAAACGCGATGGCAGGACTAGGCTGCCGGCCGAGTGGCACGAGGAGCGCGAGCACCCGAACTCGGTGCCGGCTGTCGGTGCTACTGACGGCCCAACTGCCGCCGAGGCTCAAGCGTGCCTCGATGAGATCTGGGCCGAGCACAACCTTCCCGGGAGTTCCGAGATGATACGCATTCCCTGAAACCAAATAAGCGAGGGCCGCGCCAGACAACGCGACCCTCGCTACCACGAGCCCTCCGCCTAAGGTGGGCTGTTACTAACGTGCGCTGTCCAGATCACAAGGATTGAGACCATATGACCAAAGACAACTTAGAATCGGACCGGGAATATAGCAACGGCTATCTTGAAGAATCCAACGGACCCGCGACGCCCGAGAGGCTGTTTCCCCCGCGCGCAGTGTGGCTGAGCGCCGAAGCCTCGGCGGCGATCAAGCGCGGATGGGCCCTTACCTTGCTCAACGGCAAAAGGCCATTTCGCGAGGGCTGGCAAAAGGAGCCGCCGCTGTCGCCTGCAGATATCGAGGACTGGATAACTTGGGGCGGCGACAGCGGACCAAAGGTGGTCGCCAATATCGGGGTCCGTCTGGGTAAGTGGTCCGGAGTGGTATGCGTCGACGTTGACCTGTACAAACCGACGTACGTACCGGGCTCGCTCGAGAAACTCGGCCTTCCCAAGACAGTAACGGTACGATCGGGTAGCGGCGGGCTTCATCTTATTTTCAGCCACAACGGCGAGGGACTTCGCAACGTACCGGGACGCGGCGAAATCGGAATCGATATCGAGTTCAAGAGTACTGGGACGCAAACGGTACTCCCCGGATCTAACTCCACAGACGAGAAGACGTCGTATCGCTGGGTCAGCGGTTTATCTCCGGCCGACATACCCATCGCCCCGCTGCCGGCGCACTTTATCGAACTTGTGCGCGCGACGACCACTCAGGCAACGCCACAGGAGACCGCCCGAGAGACGCCAACCGCACCCGAGCGCACACAGGGGCAGCGCGATGCGGCTAAGACTCTAGCTCAGGCCGTGCACAAAGTGCGCAACGCAGCGGAAGGCGCGCGCAACGATACGCTCTTTCGTCAATCATTCGTCGTCGGGAAGGCCGTTGGCGAGGGCCTAATTGACGCAGCCTACGCCGAGAGTGAGTTGGTGGGCGCTGGAGTTCACGCCGGAGCGAAGCAACGGGAAGCACTCGGTACGGCGCGATCCGGCATCCGTCGCGGCCGTCTGATTCCCTGGCAATTCCGCACGGCGCAAGAACGCCCGGAAGTTGATCGCTCAACGGTACTTGTCGCGCTCGATGGGAACGACGAGTGTCTCATCCTGACCCCCGGCTCCCACGTCAAGCCGACAGGCGAGTTCGTCCACGTAACGCAATCTGATTTCACGGATACCGTGCTAGCCGCTTTGCCCGACGGGACAATGTCTCGGCGCGGACCTATTCCCGGCACCCTCGTTTACAGCGCGGACAGTCTGGCATTCAGGCCACTCACGACAGACGGTACGCGGCTCCTCGTGGATGACCACCTAATGCTAGCGCTATCTAAACCATCAGACGACGAGGAAAATCCGGATCCAGTCCAGGTTCGAAAGAACACCAACAAGGACTGTGGGGGCCTGGTGCTCACGCGCGCGCAATCATCGTCAGACGTCCGCGAACTCGAGTCCATTGCCTTTCACCCGGTATACCTCGCTGATTGGACGCTCGCTAAACCCGGATGGAACGGGGGGATTTTCTACTACGAGCCCGAAGAGCTGCGTGGCATCGTCCCCATCACCGACCCTCAGGAATGCCATGCCATACTAAGCAACCTGACCATAGACTTTCCGTTCGAGTCCGAGTCGGACTTCTGGAATTTCCTTGGGCTCATGCTAACGCCACTGATCCGACCCGCGGTTACGCTCCTTCCTTTCCAGCTCGTCACGGCAGATCAGGAGCAGGTTGGGAAGGGCAGGCTTCTTGACCAGGTACTCGGTGGGGTATTCCTAGGATCCGATCTCGCCCCCGGTGACCTGATCGGCGGCAAGGAAGAGGAAACTGAGAAACGCATCGTTGCCATCCTTATAAGCGCGCCCGAAATCGTCAACTACGACAACATCCCGGCGGGGCGCAGGCTCGACTCGGCGGCACTTGCTCGGCTATTCACGGGGACAAAGTATGCCGGGCGGCGGCTGGGCGGTAGCGACTACGTAACCCTTCCAAACCGCACGATTTAGGTCGGCACTGGGAACAACTCCAAAATGTCAGGCGAGCTAGCCAAGCGAACCGTTCGCATTCGCCTCCTGGCTAAGAATAACAACCCATCTGGACGTACCGACTTCAAGCACCCTGATTTGCCCGCCTATGTGCGCTCCGTGCGCCCCAAGGTCTTTGGCGCTTTGCAAGGTTTAGTCGAATCTTGGAAAGCCAAGGGCGCGCACCCGGGCTCGCGGAGGTTCGGTAGATACGAATCCTGGGCCGGCACCATCAGTGGAATTCTCGAGCAGTTCGCTAATGGATTGGACCGCGAGTGTCCGTTCCTTGGGGGGCTTAGCGAAATCGTTGCCGAGCAGGACGAGGACACCTTAGACCTAAGGGCCCTGGTCGGTGGTTGGCTCCGTGCGCGTCCTGGCGAGCCCCTAACGCCTACGGAGCTGGTGCCCATCTGCGAGGAGTGTGGTGCTTTCCAAAGCCGCCTCGCCCGAGCTGCAAAGGGGCAGTCCTCAACTCCGCGCGGGCTCGTTACGGCCCTCGGCTGCGCGCTCAAGGATGCCCTAGGCGAAGTCGGAAAACGGATCGTCGAGCTAGACGACGGATCCCAATACCGGATCATCAGGGACGGTCGGCACTACGTCCTCGAGTCCGTGTCACAGGGGATGCCGGCCGCGGCCTAGCGCGCAACCTTTGTAACCGCGGTGCAACCTCTGTTTTTAGCAAGGTTGCATCTCAATATGGCCTTTACGTCATCGCAAAGGAGGTTTCTGTAACCTTTGCAACGTTTGCAACTTTTTCCGGTACCCTACGCTATTGCTGCATAGACCCTCTATTCTGACTCTAAAACTCTAAGAGCCCCTAAAAAGGTTGCTAAGGTTGCTAAATCGGCATTCTGGATGTCTAGAACCGCTATCGGGCGAGGACAAGGATGCTTCAAAGGTTGCGAGCCCAGAGCAAAGGTTGCAGCCCTACCCCCTCAGCTCCGTATTCTCCAGCCCGCAAACCGTGCACTGGGACGGCGCGTAGTGTCGCCACCACGCCTCGATAATCTAGATCGGCATCCAGAGCCCCAGGGTCAGCGCAGCTAGAGCTGCGTGTAGAACGTGGTTCGCTCTCTCGCCGAGGTGGACGGTGTCGCACCCGCACCCGCTGCACCACTGCATCCGGGGGGCGTTCACGCCGGGAGAGGTTACCCGACAAGCACGCCGATCGTGCAGGCGTGCCAGCGTCCGCCCCTCTTCGTGGCGACGCCCGCCGCATTGAACCGCCTGGCGATCTCGCGTAGGGAGTGGCCGCGGGAGGCCAGCGCGCGAGCACGTGTCGCTAGACGGCGCTCCTCGGCCACGGGCTCGACCAAGCCGCGCCCCGCCTCGTCGGTCTCTTCGCTGTATCGCCAGCCGTAGCCGGCGCGGCCCACGCGAACGCCTTCGCCATTGAGGTGCGACAGGACTTCCGTCTCGTGAGCCCAGGCATAGCACCTGGACGCCGTCGGGTGATCGAGGAGTTCGAAGACGTGAACCACGCCCTCCCAGACGGTTGTCCCGGCGTGACTCTCGACTATCGGGACCTCGGTGAGCCAGCGGGATTTGCAGTGGTGCATCCGCTCGATGACGGCCTGGAGGTCAGCGCGCTCGTCTTCGTCCCGTATGTCCACCCGGTCAATCTGATACCGGCGGGGACCCCAGCGCAAGGCAGGGGGGCTAGAATGCCTCTCTACAAGGAGATTCCATGCGCTCTATCGTGTCCGCTCTGCTCGCGTCTCTCACAACGGCCTTCATCTACCACCCCGTGCCCCAGGTCATCAGGGCGGACATGCTCGAGTTCCTGCGCCACGTCGAGATGGTCGACATACCGACCGACGACAACGGGGGCACCGCGCGCGCTGTCCGCATCTCCGGGATCAACGTCCAGATAGTAAATGGCCAGGGCGCGACCGAGACTGTCGACGGGACTGGAAACCTCATCATCGGGTACAACGAGCTCCTCGGTGACGGGGACAACCGCTCTGGGTCGCACAACATCGTCAGCGGCCACTACAGCAATTACACGTCTTACGGGGGCTTGGTCGCGGGAAGCTCCAACTCGATCCTGGGCCCATACGCGACAGTGTCCGGGGGAAACCATAGCCGGGCGAGCGGCTTCGCCTCGTCCGTCTCTGGCGGATTCCAACACGAGGCCATCGGGACCTACTCGTCCGTCTCGGGTGGCGTCGAGAACGTCGCGATAGGATTCGGCTCGGCGGTAAGTGGTGGCGGGGTGAACAGGGCCGACGCACAAGAGAGCTGGGTTGGCGGCGGGGAACATAACCACGCTACGGGGCGAAACTCGACGGTATGCGGTGGCGCGGAGAACCGGGCCGTGGGTAGCGACTCCGTTGTAGGGGGCGGATACGATCGCGACGCCACCGGCCCGGACGACTGGGTAGCTGGGACTTTGTTCCAAGATCAATAGCCGCACGGCTCGACGTCTGAGATATTGTACGTGGGGGGTCTGCCCGAGTGGGCCGGCTCCCCTTTCTACGTCGGCGGAGGTACCATCGCGGTACCAAGGAGGTTCTATCCATGCGCTCGCAACTCATGTCCGCGGCTCTCGCCGTCGCTACCACGCTCGCTGTCTACCGCCCTTCGCCTGATATCCTGGATCCGGAGGCGAGGGAGTTCCTTCGGCATATCTCGATGATTGACTTACCAACCGGCTATGACGGTATCACCGCGCGCACCGTTCGCATCAGCGGGCTCAACGTGCAGATTGTCGATGGGTCTGGGCACACATTCCGCACCACGGATAGCGTCGATGGATCGGGCAACCTGCTCGTGGGCTACAACGAGGAGTCATGGAGCGACGGCTGGGACAGGCGTGGGCGTCACAATATTACCGTTGGCGAGGGGAACAGCTACAGCACCGACACGTGGGGCTCACTAGTCACAGGCTACAGCAATACAATTGACGGCGCATATTCCGCGATCATCAGCGGCACTCATAACGTCGTCTACGCGGACAACTCCGCTATCGTCAGCGGGTGGGCAAACGAGATTCATACTGGCGCGACCAACGCACTGGCGCTGGGAGGCGGTCAGAATACGTGCTGGGAGGAAACCGCCGTGGTATGCGGCGGCCGCAACAACTTCGCGCGCAACCCGTTTTCTGTGGTCTGCGGCGGACAGGACAACGGCACTTATGGAGACTACGCGACCGTGAGCGGGGGCCACAACCGGCGCGCTGACTACGAATATGACTGGGTAGCCGGCGGTCTATGGCAGGACGACTAGAAAAACGGCCCGGCACCGCCCAGGGATTTATGGAACCGTTCATGGCGCCGGCTCCTTTTGCTGTACTCGCGGCCCAGGGGAGCCCCTCCCTACGATGCTAGTAAGAGTCCCACGAACCGCACCGGGCCAGCCCCTTTGGATGTATGTCGATGAAGTCGAGCAACCCGAATGCATGATCGTTGGTGGCGTTGCCTACTATGGGGATGACGTACACGAGCGCGCCAAGCGCGCGTGGAAGCAGCTTCAGTTCCGCAAAAAGTCGCGCAGGTGGACTCCTTCGTATTTTGACACATGGGCGAACTTCCTCATCGAGCATAACGCACACCCCTTAGCATGTTATGCTCGCGTGGATGAGCACCTAAACGAACGCATCCAGAGCCGCCTCGCGCGCACCCCGGCAGCTGAGAAGGCTGTTTTTGGCAAAGCCAGCAGCGGCCGAAAGACCCGCTACTGGTGGCTCTATTCCCAACTGCTCGCGCGACTTGCTGGCGGCGTACCGCACCTTTTACGACACTACGGCAAGATCGAGTCGATCGGCATATTCCCGGACCAGTCAACGATACCAGAACCGCGAAGCGCTGCCCTGCGCGCCTCGTTCGCAAAGATCGACGGAGAGCGCATGCGGCGTCAGATCGCAACTCTTATGAGCACACGCCCACTAGACATTCCTTCAGTTGTCGGCGCGGCCCGGCTTGCCGAGCTTTGCGCGTGGACTGCTCCAACCGTGGTAACGGATCGCTCAATACCAGTCGTAAAGAATACCGCTGACGCTCACTGTTCTCTGTGCCTGAGTGTAGTCCGCAAGATCCCGTCGTTCGCTCCCATTATTTACAGGCTGCGGGATCACTTCCCGAATACAAAGCATGCGATCCTAATGGACGTCACTGGCGATATTCTCGCGACGGCCGAGGCGGAGCCGGCAGAGTCAATTCAAAAGTTCTTGACACTCGATGAGCAACTCAGCCAATAGGCTGCGGCCGCGCTAACCAATCGGCCCAGATTCGCGCGCTGTCGGCGTCCACGCGGGTGCCTTATTGAAGTCTTGCCCCATGGCCTCGCTGGTGTCGTGCACCGGCGCGAGTGTGCCGTCCCGGTTTAGCTACCGGAGCGCTACCGGGTCGTCGCTGCGTGTACGCGCCTGTGGCGAGGCCAAGACTTGAGCGAGGGATTCGTGGCCGATCTCCTCGGCGCGCACGCACGGGGGCAGCCGGGACGCGAGGAGGCCAACGTGGCGACCGTACCGACCGATGAGAGCGCCCGTCGGCTTCGAGCTGGGCGAGAATCAACGCGAGGGCCCTGGGTGAGCGTAATGCCCCATCAGCTCACTTGGATGGTGGTCCTCGCGCTCGGGCCAGTACTCGACATCGGGGTGGGTGAACGGGATCCATCGTGTTTCTGAATCGACTGCGTGCGCCTCCTTCGCATTTCGCGACAAGGTTCAGGCGGGCTCGATTTCACTCAGAGGGCAAGTAAAGAACGTGGTTCGGCTAGATATAGAGGATGACCGGGCGGGAAGGCCGGTGCTCTTCCAAATTCCAGCAGGCGAGAGCCAACGCCATCACGCAGTCGTCGTGAATCCCGGCCGGCGCTGACGATTTGACGTTGCCTGCGTCGCTTACCGAGTACTCGAACGATTCGAGCTCGTCTATGCCGTCTGACCAAAGATCAACTCGAGGCAAGGTGATTTTACGTTGTTCGAGCTGCAAGGCCAAATTGTCAACCAACGCCGCCTTGGAGCGAGCAGTGAACGGATACCCCTCCGCTCGAAGGTTCGCTCGACAGAGTGATTCGAGGACCGGCTCTCCGGCACCCGTGCTGTCGACCAGTATTTGACAGCGGTTGAACCGCTCGCATGCCGCCTTGATCCGCGCAACCTGAATGGACCAGTCTTGGCGGTTGAACCGATCGACGAACACGACCTTCTGCGCGCGGTCGAGGATGACGAGAACGGTGTAGTCGGCGATCTTGGCAAGGTCCAGGCCTCCAAAGTATCTAGCGCCCGCGATCGGTTCTTCGAAGTTGCCAGTCGCAGCTTCCCGAACGTACCGAAACACCGCACCCGCACCCTCGACGAACTGCGCGCCGTACTCCTGCTGGAACACTCGCTCTGGCAGCCGTCCTCGTTCCTCCTCGATCAGGCTTGCGTCGAGCATCGGATTCGTCCAGGACGGCAAGTTCCACGACGCCCAGTCAGGGTCTTCGCTCTGACCCCGACGAAAGAGGTCGTAGAAGTAGCCCTTGCCGCGCGGCGTCGAGATCAAGAGCGCCCAGCCACGCTTGTCGATGAGCCGCTGAGAGAGATGCGACTGCCAGATTGCCGGCTTCAGCCTCGATGCCTCGTCGACGATCAGCCAGTCGAGGCCTTCGCCCAGCAACGAGATCGGGTTGTCAGCCGTCTTTCCCCGGATCTCAGAGAGTCCACCACCGAGATTGCGCAGGATGAGCCGACGCTCGTGGTCCTTCATAGCCACGATGCGGTGCGAGAGCCTCTGCGTAGCGTGGAGTTCGATCTCTCGAAATACCCTGTCGGCGAGATCGTACGTCGGTGCCACAACCCAGCCGATCGAGCGATCTGCGGGGACGAGAGCAGCCGCCAGTCCCTCCAGCGCTGCGCATACCGTCTTTCCCCAACGGACACCACATGCGACGACGCGGCGTGGAGCACGGCTTTCGTGGATCGCACGTTGTCCCTCGTGAGGCTCGTACCCGAGCTGACGGAACAGCGCAGCCTTATCCAGACGCAGCTTCTTCGTCATCCTCGAAGTCATCCTCCGCCACCAGCAGGGACTCGATCTCGCGCCTGGTGACCTCTTCTAGACTGATTTGGCTTCGCTCGGAGGGTTCACCCACGATCACGCGCTCAAGCCTGATCGCCTTCTCCAGCGCGGAGACGGCCTCAGCGGCAGAGTTCAGCGGGAAGCTCTTGAGGGCCTCCAGTGCGCGGCCATGGATGGCACGCAGGCTGCGCAAGTGCCGGGTGCGCATCTCGTCGAGGGTTTCTGCCAGCCGCTGGTCGCTCCGCTCGCGAGATTCCTGGTCGATCTTTGCGAGTCGACCCGGCCAGTCCTCACGGGACGCGCACCTGGAGATCGCACGTTTGGAGACTCCGAGAGTCTGTCCGAGGACTCGGTAGCTTCGCTCCGGGCCCATGGCGACGTAGCGTTCGAAGGCGTCTTCGGGAATGTGGCTCATGCCGCTGCGATCTCGGACCGCGCGGCCGCAACCTGCGCGAACGGTTGCCCGTCCAAAGTCGCGATCTTGCAGGTGGCCTTCTCCCAACGCTGGATCGCCACGTCTACGTAAGCGGGTGCAACTTCCATCGCGTAGCAGCGGCGGCCTTGTTCCTCCGCCGCTACGAGCTGGGTGCCTGAGCCACTGAAGGGCTCGAGACAGATCTCGCCGCGCAGCGTGTGCCAGCGAATCGGGCGCCGAAAGAGCTCGATAGGCTTCTGAGTCGGATGGATTCCGTCCTGCTCGCCCTGCTGGTCGACTTCCCACACCGTGCGAGCGTTGGGTTCGGGCTTGCGCTGGGGCATGTGGCCCTGGGGCCACCCGTAGAAGCAGGGTTCGTGGGCCCACATGAAGTGGCAACGAGTCAGCACGGGCCGCGCCTTAGCCCAGATCAGCGTCTGGTGCACGAGCAATCCGTTCGCCTGCCACGCCTGTTCGACCAGCACTTGCCGTCTGGTCGCATGCCACTGATAGATGGGCACGTCCTCGCGACAGTGCGGTAGCGCAACACGCAACCACGCGGTAAAGAACTCTAGACCCGACTGCGGGTCTTGATAGTCATCCCAGTGCTTGTCGCGCACTTCGGGGCGGTTGCTCCACGACTGCGGATGGTTCCCTCCCTGGTAATCAACGAGGTACGGCGGATCGGTCGCAAACAGCGACGCCTTCTCGCCCGCCATCAGACGGGCCATGTGCTCGGCGTTGGTCGAGTCGCCGCAGAGCAGACGGTGTTCACCAAGTAGCCAGAGGTCGCCCACGCGCGCGACGGGCTGCTCTGGCAAGGGGCCGGCACCGGGGTCTTCGAGCGCGGCCGCGTCCAGATCCTCCAGATCGGAGAGTAGCTCGTTGATTTCATCATCGCCGAACCCGATTCCGTCGGCCCCACCGACGCTCTGGAGCTCGCGGAGTAGTTTGCCGAGCGCCGGCTCGTCAAATCGTGACAAGTCCGACGTGCGGTTGTCGGCGATGGCGTAGGCCACGGCTTCCAGCCCTGCAAGGTCTGTTCGCACGACATCGATGGTGGTCCAGCCGAGCGATTTCGCGGCCTCGTAAGTACCATTTCCCGCCCGGATGACGCCGGTAGGGTCAATTACGATCGGCTTTTGCTGGCCGAAGCGCGCGAGTGAGCCACGGATGGCATTGAGGTTGTGTGGATCGTGGGTTCGTGCGTTCGCGGGATCAGGGAATACGGACGCCAGCGATACGTTCTCGATCTTCATGCGCATTCCCCCCTCAAGACCATGCGACCCGTGTGGATCGCGCGCGTATCCCCAAGCGCGCCAAGCACCACGAGGGCTACCAATCGACGCTGTTCGGGCTTCAAGCCAGAGATTGCCCGCGTCAAGATCTCGAGTCGGCTGTGATGCTTGACGCAAACGGTTGTCACCGTGGTCAGGTCATCGGGGGCGACATTGAGGTGCCCTTCGATGTGATGAACGTGCAGCCTGCCGGACGTAGTGCCACAGATTGCACAGCAGGCGTTGCCCTCTCGGAAGAAGCGGTTTCTTCGGCTTCTCCAGCCTGGTCGGGTAGTAGCCGCCTTTCTCGACGCGTCGCCATTGATCACGCCGAGGAATGCGCAGCGCTTGCACGCGAGCGAGCAGTACTCGCCAGTCGAGTTGCTGAATGGCTTAGCGGAGTAGTCGAACGCGTTTCCGCACTGCCGGCACCTGTGCAGCTCGATTGCGTACCGGCGCTTCGCGTCGCTCGCGCAGCGGTGGGAGCAGAAGCGGTGCGATTTGTCGTACGGGTACCGATAGAACTTCGAGGCGCAATGCGCGCTGTTGACGGCACTCTGAAAACGGACCCCGCGGCACGCTGAAAAGGGACCCCCCTGGCTCGGCGTGGAAGCGGCCCTCCCGGCGGGGTACCGGAACGGGTGTGTACGACCGTTTCGGAGACCTCGGACCAGGAGGGCCAGGAGGTGATCAGGGTGTCGCAATGGGCTGAGATTCGCCACATGCACCTCGTCGAGGGGGTGCCGAAGAAGGAGATCGCGCGTCGGCTCTCGCTGGACGTGAAGACCGTGCGCGCAGCGATTGGTCGGGAGGTTGCACCGAGCGAGCGGCGCTCACCCAGGCGGCCTCGCAGGCTCGACCCTTGCCGGAAGAAGATCGTCGAGTTGCTCTGCTGCGATTCGCGGCTCAGCGCGAAGAGGATCGGCCGGCTTTTGGGCGAGGAGGCTCGCGGCATTGGAGAGCGAGCGCTGCGCAAGTACGTGCGCGACCTGAAGCGCGAGCTCTTCCCGGTCGAGGCTTTCGTGCACCGAACGCACCGGCCGGGCGACACGCTGGAGGGCGACTTCTTCGAGAGCTTCGCTCGGATCGCCGGCGTGCTCCACAGGACGAAGGTCTTCGTCGCGACGCTGCCTTCGAGCAACGCCTACTTCGCCAAGGCCTACCCGCTCGAGCGACTGGAGTGCCTGCTCGACGGCCTCAACGCGAGCTTCACCTACTTCGGGGGTCTCCCGCGTCGAGCGGTGCTCGACAACACCTCGCTTGCGGTGAAGAGAATCTTGCCTGGTCTTGAGCGCGAGGAGACGAAGGCCTTCCACGGCTGGCGCGGATCTTTTCCGCTCGCGGTCGACTTCTGCGCGCCAGCGAAGGGCAACGAGAAGGGCTCGGTCGAGCGCGGCAACGAGTATGTGCGTGGGATCTTCTTCCGCCCCATCCCCGAGGCACGCTCGTGGGAGGAGCTCAACGCCAATCTCCTCTTGGAGCTCGAGCGCGACCTCGACCTTCGCCAGCTTCCCGAGGGACGCACGGCACGTCAAGCGCTGATCGCGGAGCGCGAGCACTTGCGACCATTGCCGTCGTGGCTACCGGAGACTTGTCGGATCGTGCCGTGCGTGGCCGACAAGTACGCGATCGTCACCGTCGACCGTGCGCGCTACTCCGTTCCGAGCGAATACGCTCGGCGTGCACTCCTAGCGAAGATCTTCTGGGACCGGATTGAGGTCGTGGACGGTGATCGCTCGGTGGCGAGCCACACGCGCTCGTACGTCGAGGGCGCGCACGTCCTCGATGCACGGCACATCCTTCGCCTGCTCGAGAGGAAGCACCGCGCGATCGGCGAGTCGACCGCGATCGCGCAGATGGAGCTCGCCCCGGTCTTCCATCGGCTGCGCGAGGCGCTGCGCGGCAAGGTGCGGAAACCCGACCGCGAGTGGGTGCGCGTCCTTCGTCTGCTCGAAGAGCACTCGATGGAGGAGCTCGAGAGTGCGGTGGATCTCGCGCTGGAACGAGCGAGCCCCAGTCTCGAGACGATCCGCATGCTCTTGCGCCAGAAGTCGAGCGAGATGCCGGTCTTCGTGCCGGCGAGAGTCGCGGACGAGACGCTGGGGGCGATCGAGATCGCTCCAGCGGACCTGGGAGGCTACGACGAACTCGTCGGGGGTGCGGCATGAAGAAGAGCACGCTCGTCGAGCCGGCGCACTTGCTCGCGGACTTGAAGACGCTCGGGCTGCCTGCAGTGGCAGCAAGCTGGGAGCGCCTGGCGCTCGAGGCCGAGCGCAAGCGCCAGGCACATCCCGAGTATCTTGCCGAGCTCGCCCACCTGGAAGTGAACCAGCGGCGCGAGCGGCGGATCGAGCGCCTGATCCGGGAGGCGCGCTTCCCCGTGCTGAAGACGCTCGATGGCTTCGACTTCGCCTCGCAACCGAGCATCGACAAGGACGAGATCCTCGAGCTCGCGCGCTGCGACTTCCTCGCCGAGAAGCGCAACGTCGTGCTCGTCGGCCCAGTCGGGACCGGCAAGACGCACCTTGCGATCGCGCTCTCGATCGCAGCCTGCCAGCGCGAGAAGCGCGTGCGCTTCGTCACGGCGGCTGAGCTCACGAACACTCTGAGCGAAGCGAAGAGCGAGGGCCGACTCTCGCGCAAGCTCGAGTACTTCGCGCGCTTCGACCTGGTGGTCCTCGATGAGCTGGGCTACGTCCCCTTCGACAAGCTCGGCGCGGACCTGCTCTTCGGTTTCATCACCAAGGTCTACGAGAAGCGCAGCCTCATCGTCACGACCAACCTCGCCTTTGCGCGCTGGAGCGAGGTGTTCCTCGATGCCACCGCCGCGGCCGCGGTGATCGATCGAGTGGTACACCACGTCACGATCGTCAAGACCGACGGAGAGAGCTTCCGGCTGAAGGACGCGCGACGATCTTCGAGATCCGCTCGGAAGGTATCGAGCTGAACTCGGCAGCGAGCTTCCGATCCCTCGCCGGTAGGAGTTTCGCGTCGGGAGCCCGGCTCCTCGAGGCAAACGCGACCTCGCGAGAATGCAACTTCGAACCGCGGCCCCCCTCGGGGGGCCGACCCCCTCCGGGGGTCTCCGAGGTACTCACGTCCGCACGCGGACGCGAGCCCGATGACGCGCAGCTCCGCTGCGCCATGCGGGGGCTCCGCCCCCTGCACCCCCGGTCAATCCCTTCAGCCGAAGGGGTCCCTTTTCAGCGTGCCGCAGAGGTCCGTTTTCTGCTTGCCGCCGACACGCGCAGAACTGGATAGATCCCCTTCGTCGCTGTGGTTGCGGCTGTGAAGCAGCGCAGGAGCGGCATCTTGGTGGCACGTCCCGGAACGCCTCCCGGAGGATCGTTCTCTTTCGCCCACAGGATGGGCACGCCACCTCTACCCTCTTTCGATGTCTCGGTCGGGGACCGCCAGCAGTCGGCTGGCCAAGACTGGCGTTTCCCTGATTCACCGCTCCGGCTCTAGCCGGGTCGAGGTGTATCGAGCTGAGCGGGATGTGCCGGATCACGAGCTGGGGACTGGTCGGTTCCATCGCGGACGAGCCCTGCTTGGAGCTCGCACTCAAGAATCGGCCGACCGTCCTCGATCGCGGTCAGGTACTCCGCGCCGGGGCTCCTGGCGTTCGCGGGAATCGAGGTGAAGCGAACTGAGCGGGACGCGCCGGATGGCAAGGCCGGCTGGAACGGAAGACGTTGTCGTGTCCAAGAAGGATCCCCCCTGTCGGGGTTGCCCTTCTCAGACCTCGGATCTCAACGCTCGCCGGGCGGTGGATACTTTCTAGAAGATCACCCCCCGTGCAACGAGCCAGGCAGGTTTCGATCCGTCAATCCACTGCGACTGATCAGGTTGGGGTAGGATCACTCTGCTCTCCCAACCGACCTTTGGTGCCATGCTCGCAAGGAATCACGCGTGCGCCCCTCTCTGACAAGTCTTCTTTGGTGTCCTGTCCTGACCGCACTCACGGGCCTCCCTGCGCTAGCCCAATGCGGCATCGCCAAGCTCTCTCCCGAGGACGGAACGGAGCAAGACCACTTCGGAGTGACCGTCTCCGCCTGGGGGGAGTGGATGGTCACGGGCGCGTTCCTTGCGGACGTGGGTGGAATCAACGACGAGGCTGGAGCGGCCTACGTGTTCCATCGCGAAGGGGGTGAGTGGATCGAACATTCGAAGCTGACAAACGGGAAGGGAGTGCAGAGCAATCACATGGGCACTGCCGTCGCGATTGCAGATGGCTGGATCGCCGTCGCCGAGCAATGGGGGGACGACGTGGCATTGAATGGAGGCTCAGTATTGATGTACGAATGGGACGGCATCGCGTGGGTGGAACGGCCACACCTTGCGATTGCTGACGGCGCAGGGGAAGAACAGTTTGGGTTCGACCTGGCCATGAGCTCGGGGTGGCTAGCAGTAGCTGCTCCCGGGGACCCGAATGGAGGGGAGGAGTCGGGCTCAGTCTATCTTTTCGAGCAAGTTGCAGGGGCCTGGGTTGCGCGACAAGAGCTCACCACGTCAGAGATTCATGACGAGTTCGGGACGGCAGTCGCTCTTGAAGGACCACGCCTTGCCGTCGGAGCTCGAGACGACGATACGATTGGCTCCGAGTCTGGCGCGGTGCACATCTTCGAGTTGGAGAATGGAACCTGGATCCACAAGGCGACGATTCTTCCGGAGACAAGCGCCACGGGAGGTCTGTTCGGAACCGGCGTCGCTCTCGCAGGCAACGACCTCCTTGTGGGCGCACCCGCCGAAGGAATCAACCACTTCGGGGCCGCGTACATCTATCGCATCCAGTCGGACGGCACATGGCTGTTCGAGCACCGACTGCAGGCTGCGAGCACTGACAGCAATGACTACTTCGGCACTACCGTGACTCTCGAAGAAGGCCTCGCGCTGATCGGCGCCCCCGACAAGTCCTTCGGCAACGGAGCTGCTTACCTCTTTGAGGTTACGAGTCAAGTTTGGGAGGAGAAGGCGCGGCTTTTTCCTTGGGCTCTTGCCGAGCATGCGCGCTTCGGAGGCGGTTTGGCTCTCTACGAGGGTCTCTGCTTCGTGGGCGCTCCCGAGGACGGCCCGCATGGTAGTCGGTCGGGTTCACTATTTGTCTACCACGCAAATGGTGGCGAGGTAGTGCGTTACTGCGAGGCAACCCCCAACTCAACCGGAGCGAGCACCTACATATATCTCGACGGCAGCCTGAGCATTACAGCCAACAACGCGCGACTGCGCGCCGTCGATGCACCCGCGAACCAGTTCTCCATCTTCTGGTACGGGGCCGAGGCGATTCAAAAGCCATTCGGTAACGGCTCTCTCTGCGTCGGCTCTGGTGACCCGGGTGCGTTCAGTTTCCTCCCTCCAGTTCGAACCTCCAAGGTGGGTGTCGGCTCGCGCGAGATTCGTTTCGACCAGCCGCCGGCCAGCGACGGCCCCGGGAAGATCTCCCCCGGCTCCACCTGGTACTTCCAATTCTGGTATCGCGACCCGATGGGTGGAGGATCTGGATTCAATCTGTCTGATGGACTAGCTGCGACGTTTTGCCGTTAGGCGCTACTGATCTTGGCGAGCGAGCGGTCCACAATGGTCACGCCGCCCCGATCGCCTCGCGCACCGTCTGCTGATCTGCTCTGGCGTACGTCATGGTCGAAGTGATGTTCGCGTGGCGGAGCGCGGCCTGGACTAGCGCGATGTCCCGCGTACGGCGGTAGAGCTCCAGCGCGAAGCTATGGCGCAGCGAGTGCGGCGAGAACTTTCCTCGGACCCCAGCCTTCTCCAGCCACTGCCCGAACAGCCGCTCGACGTGCCGTCCGGAGACGCGCCGTCCGCCACGAGCGAGGAAGAGCGGGCCGCTCGTTCGGTCCCCCAGCAGGGCTGCCAGTTCGTCCCGGAGCGTGACGGGAACAAAGGCTTCTCCTTCGCCGCCGCCCTTCACACGTCGCAGGGCGAGCCGGCCATCGGTCAAGTCCACGTCCTCGATGTCGAGCCCGAGCGCTTCGCCGAGCCGAAGCCCGCTGCCTAGGAGCAAGCCGAAGAGCAGCCGATCACGGCGAGCTTGTTCCCCGTCGGCCTTCGCTAGGACAGCGAAGAGCGCGGCGCATTGCTCGGGGCTGAGCCCGCGCGGCGGATGGCTCCCGACTCGTGCCCGACGTACGAGACGTGCAGCATCCCCCGTGCAGTAGCCAGCGGCGCGACAGTGCGAGAAGAACGTGCGCAGGCAGGAGCGCATGCTGTTCGCCGAGCTTGCCTTGCGCGGCGTCCCACGGCCGCTCTGGCGCACGCGCTGTGAGCCGAGGAAGCGCGCCAGCGCCTCATGGTCGAGATCGTCCAGGTCCCCGGAGAGGCCCTCGTCGTGCGCCCAGGAAGCAAGCAGTCGCACGAAGCGCTGGTACTGGCCTCGCGTGTGCGGCGACTTGCCGTCCGCCACGGCTTGAGCGAGAAAGCGGTCGAGGGCGTCGAGGAGCTGCACGAGCACATGGACGCTCTGCGCGCGAATCCTCGCCAGCGGAATCCGCCAAAGTGGGAACCAGCGGTGACCTGTTGGGGAACTGCGTGCAAGTTCACCTCCACCGGGCCAAGTTCTCCTCCAAGTTCACCGCGGTGAACCAGCCCATCGGCCTTCTCTCCCCCGCCAGAGCCGATTCAGGCTGGAAATGGGCTTCTGGAAAAGTGCCCGAATCGGTGAACTTGCGGATCGCTCCGGGGCCGACTCTCTCGTGCACGTCGTTTGTCGAATCCTGCCGGGAATGTGACGCACGCGCAAATCAGCGCCGCTCGGCATTTTTCAATGCCTGCTCCATCCCCATGGCGACAGCGTGGCTTCTTACCCAGAGAATCTCTCTTGCCCTGTAATTGATGAGTGGATAAGTGTCCGGAGGAAAGCGAAATACGAGCACGTCACCTCCATCGGTTCGCGTAAACGTTGGATACGCGGGTTGCCCGTCATTAGAACTTGATCCAATAGGCTCGCCAGCGGATACGCGCTCGTAGTCCCCGGTGACCGTCCGTAGGTCCACCAGCGGAAGCTTTTCATCGAACGCACATTGCTTCAATACCCCCAAGGCACAGACCATTTGTGCCGTCAGCATCCTTGTACTTCGCCTCGAATTCTTGATCGGTGTCGCTGAGTGGTGGCTGTTCCTTCACATATTCCTGCCACTCGACTTCTGTCCAGATGTGCGGCTCTTCAACTACGGGAGGTGAACTTACGGCAGGGATTTCAAGCGGAGCGTCTTCCTCTCTCCCACTCATGTGATCATTCAGGAGCTCCGAATTGACCACGGTGTCTTCGTAGCCATGCACTTCCTGATCTTCCAGTGCGAGACGCAATGAAGGGGCAGTCGCGATTGCATCCCTGTCTCCAGGTGCGAGCAGCACGAGGGCGGTCGCCGCTGCTCCACAGAGGCCCACAACGATGGCGGAGATCTGAAGCGCGTTGTTCAATCGAGTCACATGGCACTCCTTTCAGCAACTCTTGCTGTCCGGCTTTCCCAGCCAGTTCTACGTTCGGGAGGCATGTCGAGGTGCAGTCACCTGACCAGGGGTGAGGGAGTTGCCTCCCCTGCGGCCATCGTAGTAGCAGAACCGGCTGGGGGTTACACGCCCGCAGCCCCAATGACCCCAGATAGGCGTGCCTGGTGATGCCCGGCAGCGCGGGGACCTTAGCACCGGCCAGGATTCCTGTGGGAGAGACACCGGGGATGCTGGCGGCTGGCTGTCCGCGTTCTGGCTAGGCCAGGCAATCGCTCCTCCCCCGCCGCTGTCCCTGCGCTGAGCTGCTCGCCGGCGCGGCGGGGGCGGGGCTCCCCTACTCAACAACTCCGCGCCCGTGGTGCCCGCTGCCCGACCACCTTGGGCACAGCACGATCAGCGCGATGAGCAGCGGCAGCACCGCCCAGGGCGCGGCGAAGATCGCGACGACGAGGAGCACCACGCCGATGATGTAAGCGGTCCACCTCAGTGGGCCACCCGGGAGCGGCCTGGCGTCGGGATGTATGATCCCGGGCGCAGCCGACGTGGGTAAGCGCGAGTTCTCAGTCATCGAGCAGCATGGGCGTCATCATGACCAGCCCGACGAAGGAGTTCAGAAGCACGACGAGGCCGACAAGCTTCGCGGCGTCCGGAACGTGACGCTGGCCGGGACGCACGCTGTGGAACGCGAGCGCAGCGATCACAACAAGCGCAAGCGTGATCCCGCCTGTCGCATACGCCCACACGGCCTCGCCCTCTGCGCTGTTGGGGCGGACACCGGACAATTCCGCCAGCGCGAAGGCCGAACCACCGCCCAGTGTCACGAACCACAGCATCGGGAAGACCCCTAAAAGTGACAGCACGTCTCCTGGGTAGGTGACAAGGTGAATGAGCGCGCCAAGTAGAGCAGGAGCCAGCGAAGCCACAGCCAACCAGCCCATACCCCGGTGCGTGCGGTCGAACAACGTGTGAGGAAGGCGAGGCCGGAGGAGGCGGACGCTACCCGCGATCGCAAGCACGGCGGCTGCCCAAGCGGCCATCAGCAGGAACAGTTCCATCTGGATGACATAGTACCGGCATCTCCCGGCATGGCGCGCTGCCTGACATTCCCCAAGAAACCTAGCTCACATCCCCCCCGTCCCGTCGCGCCCCGGCGATGCCCGCCTCGGCGCGGTCCGCAGGCTCGGCGACGGGGACGGGTCGGGGCGGTTGCTGCCGGACAACCTGGGCGACCAGCCGAGGGCGCGGCGGGGAGGGCAGGCGACGCAGTGATGCGGAATGGCGTGCATGTTCATTGGGCCTTGCCGAATGCCACTTCCACCGTGGAGCCTGGCGAGACCGTGATTTCCTTGGTTTCTTCGCGTTGCGCGCCAACAGCCCTGATTGCGACGCTGATCATCTCCGCCGGCACCTCGATCTCTCTCGTCTCGCCGCTATTGATCCAGCCTTCTGCCACGTACAGGCCGTGCGCGAAGACGCAGTAACGCGCCTTTCCCTCAGGTCCATCGAGGCGCAATCGCAGCGTTCCGCCTTGGGAGATGGCGAGTTGAAGATCAGCGATCTCGACGCCAGCGCGCACGTTCAAACCCATCAGGTATCCGAACTGGCCGTTGCGCGACTTCGCCCCGATGCAGTAGATACCGGGCACGAGGCCGTCGATGTCAAATTCGCCATTCTCAGCAAGACCGTAAACACGGTCGTCATCTTTGCTATCTGTCCTCGTGTATTGGGTTTCGGCTTCGAGATGTTCTCCCGTCGCGACATCCACGACGAATCCATGCAGTCTTCCGCCCTTGCGCAGTTCGAGCACCAAGTCTGCGGCTCCAGCGCCGGCTTCGATCGACAATGAGTCCGCGTACCCCGCAGACTTCCGCGCATAGACCTGGTAGCGACCAGAGGGTAGCGGGCCGACCAGGAAAGCGCCTTCTTCATCGGAATCCCCACTCGCGATGGAGCCGGGAGCAACGACCGAGTGAGCGAAAACCCACACGCCCTCGGCCGGTTGTCCCGATGGATTCAGCACTCGGCCGCCCAGGTACGCTCCCCGCTCGACCTGCAGGACAACCTCGACGATAGCCGTGGCCGGAGCGACTACGACCGCCTGGGCGAGCGATGGCACGCCATCCTCGACAGAGTCCAGTCGCCGGGCCTCGCGCGGCGCTGGCGCGAGCAACCACGTGCCCGCGGCGAGGTCGTGGACCTCGAACCTGCCTTCCTGATCCGTCCACGCTCTCGCCCGGACATCGTCTTCTTCCCAGCGCTTGACCATGCCAGACGAGCGTCGTTCAGGAGGCAGGAGCCAAATCTCCCGTGCCCCGATCGGCTTCCCCGCGGTATCAATGAGCGAACCCCGGATCAGTGCACCCCCACCCAGGCACACCTCCAGGCTGCGCACCTCGCCGGCCTCGAGCTTCAGCGGCTGAGGGACCTTGCGCGCGAGCTGGCCCTGATAGGCCGAGACGTTCAGTGGGACGCCTGGAAGGAGCCCAGTAAGAGTGGCCCTGCCGCTCTCGTCCGCGATCGTCCCCCAGATCGGGTCGTCGCAGGCGATGGGGATTGCGACGACGCCCTCGCTCTGCACAACGTTGTCTGAGTCCGTAGTCACGGACACGCGAGCGCGCGGAAGTGCTGCGCCAGTCGCATCGACAACGGCGACCTGAAGCGTGGCGGCGCGTGAGAGCCGGATATTGAGGGCGTGCTCCTGCGTTTCGTGATCGCCGCCGAGTCGGAAGAATCTGCGCGCATAGCCCTCGGCGGCAGCGCCAGCTAGGGCATCCTCCCACGAAGCTACGCGCAGCGTGAATAAACCGAAGGCTCCGGTGGAAATGACCACGTCCTTGCGGTCTCCTTCTCCTTGGATCGATGCACCCACGATCGGCGCATCCGTCGCATCGTCAATGACCATGCCGAAGAAGTCGAGGTCGAGCTGACCGTGGACCACTGCTGTCCGAGCCACGATCTCCACCTCAAGATTCTGGCCCGGAACGAGGGGCGAAAGGCGGCGCGAAGCCAGGTCGCGGTATTCCAGTTGAACGTCAAGCCTGTACCCCAGTTCTGGTCTGGCATTGAGCTCGCAGCGCCCATCGCTGTCCGTCTCGGAGCTCGTCACCTGCCGCCACCATCCTTCCCCGGAAAGCCCCAGAGAAACATGGGCATCCGCTACAGGAGTGCCGTCCTCCTCGACTACGCGGACACTTACGAGTGTCGCCTCATTGCTCGACGCGACAGGACCGGGGCTCTCCGCTAGTGGGCCTTCCAACGTGGAGGTCGGTTTGTCAGTCCAGACGGCAGGGTTCGATGCCAGCTCCACTCGCGGCTCCTGCGTTCCTCCTGCATGCATGTCGCTTGACCTGGTGCTCGGGGAACTCGTCGGGGGATTCGCCCGTACTCGCGAGACCAACCATCCGATCGCTGCCATTGCCAGCAGAAGGAACGCGAGCAGCAGAGCCGTCCGGGACGCGCGAGACATTCGCGACCGGAATCATACCGGGAAACTGCTCGACCGTCGCTTGCCCTGCCTGCATGCAGCGATGGCGACGCGAGTAGCCCTCAGGTCATCCAGCGGCGGACCGCAATGGCTGGCTAGACCAGCTCCCGGCCGAGGGCGCGGCGGGGAGGGCAGGTGCACGTTAGGTCACCAGTAGGACATCTACTGCTCAATCGAGGCTGAGCTTGGAGAGCTCTTCGATCGGCGATTCCGGTCCCACCGCGATCGTGGTCTCTTCGGGCCCAACGCGACCCTTCTTGCGTTCCTCGACGATTTCGTACGCGAAGATGCTGCCGTCCGCGAATAGAGCCACCGTCGCCGTGTCGTGATTCTCCTCGGGGTCGTTGTCATCCGCGACCAAGCACACCGTACTCGCGTTCTCGGGCGGCCAGCGCCGCAGACTGAACTCTTTCATGTTCCGCCCGGCATAGGCTGAGAACGTGCCGTCGAGGATCGCGGCATCGGCAAACCATTCCTTGGGCTCGAGTCCCTGGAGGCCCGCAAGGGCGGAGTCCTCGACACCAGGACAAGTGAGCGTTTTCGCATAGGTGACCGAGTTCTCCCAGACCTCGTCCGTGATCAACGACGTGAAGAATCGCACGCCAGACTCGTTCGGCAAACGATGGTACTTGCCGTAGTACTGGGTCATGCCCTCGTAGATGCTCTTCATGTTCTGCTTGCACGCCGTTACCTTGGCGGCATCGAAGGCGGCGGGGATCTTCGGCAAGAGGTAGATCATCAGGATCCCGATGATCACCACGACGGCCATCAGCTCGATCAGGGTGAAGCCTGCTCGGCAGAGGGCTCGACGGCCGGACTTGAGGGTTCTTCTCATGGGGGAACTCGTAGGCGGGGAAGCAGGCACTCCGAGACGGTCGATCCTGGACGATCGACGCGGTCCCTTGTACCCCAGCGTCCGATTGCAGTCACGGCGCTGCCAGGTGCCGGGGCCGCGATCGATGGTCGTCCCGCTCGGGAAGGGCCGCTGAGGCGGTGCTCGAACCGGTCCCCGTGGCGGGCCGTGCTCCAATACCCTCCCGCGCCCCGGGAAGCTAGCCGCACGCAGGCTCTGCGTCGGGAACGGGGCCTGGGGCGGTCGCTGCTGGGCAACGAAGGACCGCGAGTGCGACCGGCCGAGGGCGCGGCGGGGATGCTGAGGCACGCTCTTACCGTCGCCCGAGCACGAACTGCCGACCCTCATCCGAGACGAGGAGGTCGTCGGTCCCGTTGCCGTCGAGATCCCCTGACCACCGAGCGCCTGATGGCACAGGCGTGTCAACGGCGTGCGCGAGGAGAACATCGTGCGTCTGCCCCGATCGGATGTAGACCATCCCCCAGGTGTCACGCTCGAACAGAGGCTCCATGTGGAAGTGGTCGATGGTCAGCTCGTCTGCCGTCCCGTCACCATCGAAGTCGCCCACAGCTACGTCGGCTCCTGGGAATGAGGCCACTTGAGCATCGGGCGCATCGAACTCGTACACACCCTCGTGTCGCTCGCGTGAGGGGTAGGCTCGGAGCATGTCTTCGCCACCCAGGACCCCGTACGTCACCAGCCCACAGGCCAGCAAGACGCTGCCCACGAAAATGGCGGCGACGCAATCGCGGATGGCGGCGAAGGTCATGACTCCAGCGTAACCGAGCAACGGCGGGCGACAAGCCGTGGCGCACGAACTCCCCTACTCCTTCCCGTTGCCGCGTTCGTAAGGTCAGCGCCCGGATGGGCAATCCCCGCTGGCCGAGGATCCACTGGGGAGCCCGAGGGCGCGGCGGGGAGGACGCGGATCGCGACTAGCGAATCAGGTCATCCTGCGAGAACTCCAGCGTCCATACCTGATCATCTTCGTTCGCGAGGGTCACTCGCAGGCGGTCATCGGCGAACTCGAGCCATGTCAGTGCGAGCCCGTTCGCACCCCATGTGATGGTCGTGCGACCACGCCCGGTGTAGTTGGTGGACGGCAACGCGAACTCGCCTTCGAACGGAACCCGAAGCTGCGTCTTCCGAACAGTTCCGTCGGCAGGATCCAGGAGGAGCAACGGAAACACGAACTCTCCTGCGCCGGCGTCCTCGATACGTCCGCCCCCATCCGTCCTGACGCAAAGGGTTGAGCTGACGGCAACCGGATCACCGGCTGGACCACACTGGAGCCAGGGCTCAGTATGGACCGCCCTTTCTTCTCGGAACCATCTCACACTGCCCACTCTCTCATCACCGCTGCCCGGAAAGCCTCCGGATAGTTCGCTGTCCGAAGCCTCGGACGCCGCCACACAGGCAAACGCGGAGCCTTCGCACGCCACTACTACGCAGTCGTCAAACAGAACGGGAGCCTGACGGCTGATCATTCGTGGAATCGCGACGAGAGAGATTGGTGTTCCGTCGGGAGATATCTCGTACACGATGCACTGGTTCAAGTACTCGTGCCACTCATCCACGGGAGCGACGCCGACAGCGATCAGCAACCGATGCCCTTCCTTCCCGCGCCGAAGCAAGCTGTCATGCACATCGACAGGCCAAGGACCCGCGACGATGCTCCCAATCTGGATCTTTTCGAGTGCGGTACGCTGCTCGGCGACGACCGCCTCCAGGTTATCGGGAGGGAAGCTCTCGCTCATCCCGAAACGACCAACGTAGTGCTCCCACACGCTCGGCCCGATATACGACCGCCTGTACTCCCAGAGGCGCTCCATGGCCCAGCGCTGCTCTCCTGAGTCGAGGGCAAGCACGCGAACCGAATCTACGCCACCAGGGCAGACGAGGAGCCTGCCATCCACCACTTGCAGCTCGCGCACACCGCGATGGAGTAGTCCCGTATGGCGCGGTGCCCTCAGCCCGGCTCGGGCACCCTCGGGCGGCCTCTCGCATGGGAATCGCCGTGACCAAGTTGGCTTGCCGGTCGCTGGGTCGAGGCGCGCGACCGCGTAGGAGCTCGGTACGTCTTCGGGCCACTCGACCTGCGCATCGAGCTCGCGCCGGAGAACGAAAAGAGAATCTCCGTCGGCGAGCAAGGCGGAGACCCATCCGGAGACGACTGGATCGTCTTCCAATCCAAGCTCTGCGCTTCCGAACGTCCACGGGTCCAGCCACGCGCCGTCACGCACGCGAAGGCGAAGCACCTGGGAATCCTTGGCGTCCGAGTCCGCAAAGTACGCAAGCTCACCATCGACACCGAGAAGGGCACGGGAGGAGCTGTGCGGCATTTCCCATGCGGATGTCGGCCCCGCCGGTCGCCACCCGGCGATGGTGTCCCTTCCTTCCCGGAGCCGCCATCCGCCACAAGGGGTCTCCGTGAACGCACCGTCAAAGTGGCCGACAGGGGCTACCTCGCGTTCGCCAACGATCAGGCGAACCTCGGCGAGCTTGGGAAGCAAAGGCTCCTCGCTTGTTGGGTGTACGAGGGTGACGGAGGCGGCTTCGGAGCCGAATCCTACCGAGGCGCGCACGATGAGCAGCAACGCTGCGACGAGCATCAAGAGAACGAGGCGCAGGTGCGGGCGTGAGATCGTCATCATTCGTCCCCTAGGCTGTCGCCGGTGAGAGTGCCTGTACCCAGCTCCCCTCCCGCCATTGCGCTGACCGCGTGAGCACGAGGGCAGGTAGCGGCGGAAGCACGGCGGCGCAAGCGGTATCGACAGGCAGCTACCGCGCATTGGTGGGCTGGTTGCACGCTGGCTCGGATCAGTCGCCTTGTCCCCGCCCGGGAAGCAGCCTTGGCGGATCGTTGCCGAACCCGGCCTGGGTCGTGCAGTTCCCGTTCGCATCCCGCCCGGCACCGATCCCACCGGCCTTCGAACTGAGAGCGGTCGCAAACCATCTGGCGCGGCTGTGAGTCAATCGCCCGCCCCCGGCCGAGGCCGCGGCGGGGAGGGGGCCGACAACGACCGAGGAACGGAGTAGCCTCCGTTCCCCGATACGTGGCAGTCGGCCGAAGGACAACCTCTGCCGAGCAGAGTCGCTGCCGATTCTCGAACCCAGTTTCGCCTCACGTCATGACGTTCCCCCGCGCAGAAGCCTTGACGCTGCGCAACTACGGCAGAATCGGGATCGAGATCGCATTCGACGTATTGTAATACGCCGGCGGAGCCATCGGATCACGGAACCAGTACTGGAAGTGTCGGGTTGTATTGATGAACGCGGCCAAGCTATGGCGGCTGTCCGTGTTGTCATACGTGTACGTCGCAACGTTTCCGACTGCCAAGACCACTGGGCTTCTCACAATTCCATCTTTCACGCACCTGAATCCATTGCCGAATGGGACGTACGTCTGATTCAAGCCGTGGAAGAAGATGCCGACACCGTTGGGTACTGGCGACGAATCAAGCCTTAGATTCCCCGCGATTGAACTCGCTGAACCAGACGCAAAGATGTCGGCGGGGGCTCCCGTCGAGTTCGGAGTTGTGACGCAGTACTTCGTGCCTATGCCTTCACACTCGTCAGGGATGCCGTTTTCGTTGGCGTCAGTGCTTGTACCAGATGCGATATCGCACTCGTCTGGAATGGCGTTGTGGTTGCAGTCCTGGCTCGTGCCGCTCGTGATATCGTCCGCGTCGTCAATCCCGTTGCCGTTGCAGTCCGTGATTTGACCCAAATACACGTACGCACGGCCTTCAACACTCTCGCCATTGCTGAACTGGGGGGCTCCTACTACCACGTCATCGAATCCGTCGCCGTTCACGTCGCCGGCGCCGGAGACTGCGTGACCCATATCACCATACACCTGATCGCTCCCCGCCGTCGAGTCGGGATTATCCGCGAGTCCGCTGGCAGTGCCGAAATAGAGGAATGCTCCACCCTCGTAGGCTTGGCCATCGCTGAAATTGTGAGCCCCGACAATCACGTCGGCGAACCCGTCGTGGTTCACATCGCCCGATCCGGAGACGCTGAAGCCGAATTCGGCGGCATCCTGGTCGCTCTCCGCCATCCAGGCGGCGCTGGTCGTAAGCCCGATCGCCGACCCGAGATAGAGGAAGGCCCGACCCTCGTCGGTCTGGCCGTTGTCGAAATAGTGCGCCCCGACGATCACGTCGTCAAACCCGTCGCCGTTCACGTCGCCGGATCCGGAGACGCTGAAGCCGAATTCGGCCCCACCCTGGTCGCTCTCCGCGGTCCAGTTCGGGGCGAGCGAGAGGCCGCCCGCCGAGCCGAGATAGAGAAACGCGCGTCCCTCGCCCGGCTGACCGTTGTTGAAGCCGAAAGCCCCGACGATCACGTCGTCGAAGCCGTCCCCGTTCACGTCGCCCGCTCCGGAGACGCTAATGCCGAACGAAGCGCCGTCCTGATTGCTCTCCGCCGTCCAGTCCGGGGCGATCGAGGGACCTCCCGCCGAGCCCAGATAGAGAAACGCGCGTCCCTCGCCCGGCTGACCGTTGTTGAAGCCGATCGCCCCAACGATCACGTCATCGAATCCGTCCCCGTTCACATCGCCGGCACTCGAGACGCTCCAGCCAAAAAGGGCGACCGCTTGGTCGCTCTCCGCGGACCAGTTGGGAGTTGCCGAAGGCCCGATAGGGGAACCCAGGTAGAGAAACGCCCGACCTTCGTCAATCTGGCCGTTGGCGAACCTCGGGGCTCCGACGATCACGTCATCGAATCCGTCGCCGTTCACATCGCCGGCACTCGAGACGCTCCAACCGAAATAGGCGAAGGCTTGGTCGCTCTCCGCGGACCAGTTGGAAGTTGCCGAAGGCCCGATAGGGGAACCGAGGTAGAGAAACGCCCCACCTTCCAAATCCTGGCCGTTCGAAAACCCGATTGCCCCAACGATCACGTCGTCAAACCCATCGCCGTTCACGTCGTTTCTGTCAGAACCCGGCCGTACGCCGGCCTTAGAAACAGACCACGCAAAATAGGCAGCTACCTGATTGCCCTCCGCCGTCCAGTCTGGGCCGTTGAGGACTGGGTCGATCGTGATCGGGTAGATGGCGCCATCGTCCACAACTTGCACGGCAAGTCCAGAGGATGTGGAGGTCAGTGCAGTGGGGAGGTCGCGGCCCGCCGCGTCCCATGCACAGAGGCCCTCGTAGCCGAGGCGGATCCGCCCGCCCTCATCGAGGAGGACCGCAGACCGGCCATCATCGTCAATGCTTGCGTGGAGGCCTCGGATCTCGATCTCGATCCGGAGAGGCGAGCCGGCGGCACCTGGCGGCGGCTCAGGGATCGTCCAGCCCTGCTCGATCCCCTCCTCCCGATTCTGGTACCACTCCTGAAGTATGCCATGATCGAATGCGGCTTCGCCAGCCTGGACGGACACCGGCGGGGAGCAGAGCTCCTCTAGGTTTCCATTCCGACCAAAAGCCGTACTGCGAATCTGAACGATCCAAGGGGCACCCAAACCGTTTGCGCCGGTCTCATGCGGAAAAACCTCCAGACCTTCTTCGGACACTCGCGCGCGCAGTGCGTGGGTCCTGTTGGGAGCAGACCAGACCCCCTCCTCTCCCGGCACCAAACGGAACTCGCGCTCGAGGCGCAGAATACCCTCAGAGAACCGAGCATTCGGCGGCTGGCTTGAGCTTCCGGGTTCCAAGCCCATGGCTGCCAGTTGGGGACTGAGGGCGAGCACTGTGAGGCACGCGCAAGAAACTAGCATCGGTATTCCTCCTCGAGGGAGAGAGACTGCTTGATCGGGAGCGTGGTGGGATGGCCACCATTCCTGGTTCCGCAAAGGCATCCGGAACGGGACAAATTCCAGCGGAATTCGAGGTGGATCGTACGGTTGGTCGCAGAACAGCGGTCCCGCCGACTAGCCAGGGAAGCAGGAAGGTCCTCCCTCCACGGAGACCCCGGCACGGGAATGAAGAGCGGAGCCCTCCGCAACGCGGGCGGGCGAAGCGTTCCCACCTCATCGCGTCCCCTCGCCTCCGAGCCCAACGCTCCCCGCGAGCGAGAGTCGAGCCACCGCCGCAAGAACGGTCGAGGTCAGTTGGGGTCTCCGTTCGAGTCCCGCCCGCTACCGATCCCAACGGTCCTGCCAACAGAGAGCAGTTCGAAACTCAGTAGGAATCGGGGAGCCAACTCGCCGCGCGGGCGGTAACAGGGTTCCAGCGGGGGTTGACTGGGGGGGGGCGGGGTGGACGGCGAGAGCGATCGCCGCAAGTCCCGCGCTGTGCGTAACTTGCGCTGCTGCAACAGGTTGCTCTCGCGCTCTCTGTTCGCAGCGGTGAGAGCGCGTAGCCCAAGCTGAGACAGGGCCGTTTTGATCGACCCCGAGGCGGACGAGCTCTCGAACTCTCTGCTGCTCCCGAGAGAGCAGGGAAACGGTTAACGCATTGCGACTTCCTAGAATCGACCGATCCGGACGGTGATGCGAACTCGGGCTCTCGCGGTTGACAGGCTGTCCCGAAGCTGTGTCGTCGGGCGGGTGCGGGAGGTTCACTCCGGTCGCGGGAGCTTGGGGCCGCCAAGATCAGAGGGGCCTTCGGCACGACCGCGCCCCTCGGTGTATCCCTTCTTGTAGACGGCAAGCACGACTAACCCGATGACGCCGCCGATCACAAAAAGCATTATCGCCCCGCCGAGATCGAGCCACATGTTGCCGCCGAACAGGACGACGACGAAGCCGATCGCCAGAAAAGCCAGCAGACAGCCGCACCCCCCCTTGGCGAAGGCTCCCCCTTTGTCAGACATGGGCTATCACCGGAAGAGGGAGACGGGTGCACGGCGCGAAGCGACGACCAAGAGACAGGTCACGATCCATCCGGCCCGCAACGCGCAGGCGAACGGATTCATCGAGCGACTCATCCCCGCCCGCGTGGAGCGGGGACACCCGGGCGGCGGTTCGGATCCTATCGAGCAGCAGGCTTTTCGGCGAGCAGCGTGGTTCGGTCGGCTTCCAGCTCTAGTCGATGAACCAGGCCGAGAAGTACCCAGGGTCCGTCAGGAGGAACGTTGCCAGGGCGACGTAGGACAGGGTGTAGAACGAAGCAGCGCGCCGGACGGATTCGCCGTTCCTGACGAGAAGGGTGGCAAGAAATGCGAACGGAATGCTGCTCAGCATCGCGAGGTTGAACAGGACGAGAGTCGTTACCCAAGTCCCCGGATAGGTTGCCTGGGGCTCTGCCCAGGGAGCACCGAGGCTCGGATGGACACCAATCGCGATGGGCCACCGACCGTGGTCGAGGCGAGACTCGAGGAGGAGCCAGGCGGTGACGACCAAAGCGGCCACCGGCAAGTAGGTGGCGAGGACCAAGGCATGTCGCGCACGCTGCTGTGAGACCAAGAACCTGCCGAGCGCCTTCGATGCCACGAAGGAGGCAAGCGGGATCATGAGCACCGCCATGGCGAGGGTACTGCCGATGACGATCACATGAGGGTCCAGATCGTAGCTGCCCATCGTCCCCTTGCGCCTTCACCTTGGTTGAGCGCAGTTCGATGGTACTGACCGGGTATCGTGCGTGGCAAGCCGGCATGTGGTCGGACGAGGTGGTCAGGTCTTTGCAGTATTAAGGGGCACTACTCCACGGGGAGGAGCGACATTGATTCCCTATGTTCCTCGACCAGTTGCAGCAGTTCCTCAATGAACTGCGACACGACCTGCGATTGGGGCTCCTCATAGCGACGCCGCTGCGTTCGCCAGTCCACTTCGGGGACCATCTGCTCCACCAGTCCGTTCGAGAAACTGAACCGAATGCGGACACGGATCTTCGAGTCGATGCCATCTGCGGCCCCAGGCAGCACCTCGTCATCCTTTCTTTGGTAGACGATCTCGAATTCGTCCGATCGACTGTGCCCATTCCGTGTGTCCTGCACCCGGCCAGGTAGTTCAAACGCACGCGCCTTCAGAAAGCCTTCCATCTCCATCCGGAACTGGGCAACAGCCCTCTCCCACTGAGCGTCATGCTTGAACACCAGCATGCCGCCGAGAAGCATCGTTCCTCCCATTCCCGAATCCCATTGCCACGCAGCCGACGAGTTGACTTGAGGGTCGATGGAAGTCTTCGATTCGCCCTGGCTCGTGGGCGCGCCCCCCGACGCGAACACGATCACGGTCACGGCCAGCAGCGATCGTGCGAACATGGTGGTCCAGTACATCGAAGAGTCCTTTGGAGGAAGCGCCAAGCGGCGGCTTCCATCCTACCCGTGGTTCGTCTCCGCAACGCCCAGCCAGGAGCGAAGTGGCCTGCACTGACTCGGCGGGCCACTACCTCGCAGCTTTCCTCGCCGCCGCCTTCCTGCGCTCCGCGTTGCGACCGCGCTCGCGCCCGGGCTTCGCCTCGTCCAGGCCGTCCCTCTCGCGGCACCACGCGGTAAAGTGTCGTACATGCAACCGCCCGCTGCCCGCGATTGCCTGAGGTGCAAGTCGCCACTGGCCATGAAGCCCGCGAAGGTGTGGGCGATGCCATGGGTGATGCGTGTGATCGGATACTTCGCGACGATGCCCGCCGCCCTCTGTCTGGGATACGGAGTCCTCATCACCTCCTTGGCGCTTCGGGGCAAGTTGGACCTGGAGATCCCATACGGCAGCGCAATAGCACTCGCATACGGAGCCTTCCTCGCCTTCCTCGGCGCCGTGATTGGCATCTTCGCCTGGCGCTTCGGGATGCGTCGAGCGGTGTACAAGTGCATCCACTGCGGCTCCGTGATGAACCGCGCGAGCCAGCCCTACGCGCGGGCGTGATCCTTCGCGGCTCCTGACGGGCGAGGTGCACCACAGCGCCGTCCATGCGCGCTCAGCCCGCCTCGTGCCGGCTCTCCCCGCCCAAGCGGCTCGCGATCCGCTTCCAAGTGGAGGGGTGCAGATCAGCGACGGCTCGTCAGTTCGAACCCGACCGTGTAGCGCTTCAAGTCATCCCCCTTCGGATGGATGGACTTAGCTTCGCAAGCCGCTTCGTCAACGCTGACGACGACGAGGCCGCCGAAAGGTTTGGGCTGAGGGTCGAACATCCGCATCCCAACGAACGCGCCGCTGCTTCTCCCAACATCCAGAACAACGAGCTCCAGCTCTGCAAGCACATGCTTCACTCTCGCCGTCAATGGAGTCTCAAAGACATAGTCGCGAAAGGGTTGCGGAAGATCGGGCTTTCCAGAGGTCTCAAGGGCATCTGTTCTGCGGCATGCGAGGTATGGACGAGTCGGCTCTGCATCCTCCCGGCCGGAATTGACGCGGTTGCAGAAGTCGAGCAATGCCCATTCGCGCAGCAGATAGCGTCGCGCGCCCCAGCGAACCGGAACGAGCCGCTCCGGCTGAGCCGACGTTATCTCGCCAGGGGACTCCTGTTGCAGAATGATCACACCGTCAATCACGTCCACCCGGCCCCAGCTCTTCTGCACGCCCCTCACACTGTGATAGCGGTAGGCATATCCGGCCTCGGGTGCAATCCAGAGCGTGTCGCTCGTATCCGTTCCGCTCGAGGAATATTCCGCAGCCCAAGGGTGTTCAGGCCAGTGCTTTGCGACCTCGAACTCAACTGCGAGACGGCGCTCCTCGAACTCATCCCTCTCGCTCGAGATGGACTGCGGCTCCGATGAAGGAGGCTCCTCAACGGTCGGTACCGTCTGCTCAGCCGAGACCTCGCCCGCATTCACGGGAGCGTCCTGTGTTCGCGGGCTCGCACACGCAGCGACATGCATCGCGAGTGCGACCAGGAGTATGGCAGTCGAGCATGAAGCGGCCCTGGACACGCCGTGGAAGATACCCTCACGCCGTCCTCGCCACCGCCTCCGCCAGCTCCTGCGTCGTGGACTTCGGTGCTGACCGCAGGCTGCGGCCGGCAGTGCACGCCTTGCGCGGAAGCTCAGCGTTCGCGAGGCGAGAGCTTCCAGGTCTGGAGCTTCTCCATGCGGGCCACGTCGAGCAGGTGGGCTTGGCCTTCCTCGGTCAGATCCTCGGGATAGGCCTGAAATGCCGCTCCGCCAACCAGGACACGTCGCGAGTCCGAGGAGAGCGACAGTGAATGCCCCGTGCTGCTCGCCAGGCCATCAGGGCTCGGTGGCTTCCAGCGCCTCATTAGACTCCCGGTGCCTCCCGAAAGGATGTCGATGCTCGAATCGAGTGAGTTCCAGGGTCCAGTCACAAGCAACTCCGGGAGACCGTCCTCATCAGCGTCGGAGACGAATGCAAGGGCCTGCCCGTAGTCGCGCTGATCAGACGTATCGCCATTCAGTACGGGGTACGGCCGCCCGCGCCAGAGCGCCCTCGGCGTGGCGCTGACATCTAAGAGCTGTAGCCTGCCGATCCCATTGTCATATCCAGGCCAACTCACTGCGAGATGCGACTTCGACTCAGAGGCCCACGCTGCCGCTCGCAAGGGCTCACCGACGGATAGGGCTTCGTTGCTCGACCCACCCTCGAATACCAAGCGGAAGGTGCGTTGCGCTTCGGCGCCGCCTTCACGGAACGGCACGGCAAAGAGGTCCTTCCCTTTCCAACCGACGGCCCACGCGCGGAGTTCCTCACCGAAGTCCCCCCGAACGAAGGCGGCGCACGCTACGTCACCTAGTCCAAGCTCAATCTTGGCGATGCTCACGACCTCGCCGGTCTCCGATGACCGAAGCCACAGGACATTCCCTCCACGCCGCACGAGCAGGTCACCGCGCCCTGCGCTGACGAGACCGTCCCCGATCTCCTCTACGCCGGCGATGCTCAGAAGTTCCTCACCCCGCGGGAACGAGAGCAAGCGCAGCCTGGTCTCGGCGTCTTCGCTGTCTCCCGGCGGATGCTCCCGCACGACGACAGCGAGCAACGTCGCCTTTCCTAGTTCCATCAGGAACCACGCGGGCCGCTCGGTCCAGGTGAAGTACGGGATGATGGATGTCCCCACGACCAGCCCCGCCACAGGCTGGGTCGAGTCTCCCTCGAAGACCGCGATGCACGTGTCTTCCCCCTCGGGCCAGTGGTCCCTCTCCATGGTCCCGATCTCGATCTGCGTGGCGAATCGAACGACCTCGCCTCTTGGCTCGAGGAGCTGCACGTGGCGCAACTGCCCGAATTCGAAGCGATCTTGACCCGAGGGCAGCGGGTCCTGGCGAGGGAAAAGTGCGAGCAGGAGGATGGGTAACATGGCGAGTACCTGTCGAATCAACCCAAGGCGAGGGTTGAGGTTCCGCGAGCCCATGGTCCCAGCTTCAGGTGAGTGACCTTCCCCCGATTCGGTGGACACGGGGTTAGGTAACAGAGCGAAGTAGACGGAGAGGGGTCAGCGGGCGTCAAGGGGATGGGGTTTGGGGAAGGGAGCTCCCTTCCCCAACAGGGGAGCCGCGCGAAGCCAGCCTTGAGCTGGCTGAGGCGCAGCGCGGCGTTCCGGGGGCAGAGCCCCCGGGAGGTGGGGGTCCAGGGGGAGGAGACTCATAACTTGTGGACACCGCCTACGACTCGCCCGTCGTCGTCGGGCCACCCTCGTTCTCGTGCGCGTGGGAGGACTGCTGATCCCTTGCGGACCCATGTTCGTGTCCGCGAGGCCGGGGTCTTGCGAACGATCGAGGATCTCAGCCGGCGATCCGCTTCGCTTCGAATTCGAGCGGCGAGAGATAGCCGATCGTGGAGTGCAGCCGCTCTCGGTTGTAGAAGACCTCGATGTACTCGAAGACGCTCGCTCTCGCTTCCTCGCGCGTCCGGTAGTGCTCGTGATCGCAGAGCTCCGTCTTGAGCGTGTGGAAGAAGCTCTCCTTGACGGCGTTGTCGTAGCAGTTGCCCTTGCGACTCATGCTGCACACAACACCGTGCTGCTCGAGCAGTCCCTGGAAGACCCCTGCTGCGTACTGCACGCCGCGGTCGGAGTGATGGATCATGCCCGGAGGCGGAGAGCGGCGGTCGATGGCCATCTTCAGCGCGTCCTCCACGAGCGACGAGGGCATGCAGGCACTCATCGACCAGCCGACGACCATGCGCGAGTACAGATCCAGCGTCGAAGCGAGGTAGAGCCATCCCTCGTCGGTCCAGATGTAGGTGATGTCGGAGACCCAGACCTCGTTCGGAGCGCTGACCCAAAAGTCCTGACCGAGGAGGTTGGGCGCGACGGGGTGAGCGTGCTTGGAGTCCGTCGTCTTCTTGAATTTGCGCTTCACCTTCGAGCGAATTCCCGCTTCCCGCATCAGACGATCGACCCGGTTCAGGCTGCAGGTTTCTCCTCGCTTCTTCAGCGCAGCATGCATCCGAGGTGATCCGTAGGTGCCACGACTGCGCTCGTGCTCCTCGCGGATGAGGACGACGAGCCGGCGATTCTCTTTGCTGCGTCTGGACTCGCCACGTCCGAGCCAGACATAGAAACCACCACGGGAGACCTTCAAGGTCGAACACATCAGGCCCACCTCGAAGATCTCCCGATGGTCGCGGATGAATCGAAACCTCAGTTCCGTTCCTTCGCGAAGTAGCCCAGCGCTTTTTTTAAAATATCGCGCTCCTGCTGAGTCCGCGCGAGCTCCTTGCGCAGCCGCTGCAGTTCTTCATCGGACGCTTTCGGTCGGCCGTTCCCGGGGAACGCGTCCGCACCGTCGGTCTTCAGCTTCGATCTCCACCGCTGAAGCAGACCGGCCGCAATGCCCAGGTTGGCGGCCACCTCGGACACCGTCCGGCCCGGCTCGAGAGTCATCTTCACCGCCTCGCGCTTGAACTCAGCGCTGTGCTTCCTTCGTGATCTTCCCTTGGACTGGTCCTTCGAGGAGCATCACAGCTCCCTCTCTGGGTGTCCACTTTCTCGGGGGAAGATCAGAGCCCCCCCACGAGAAGAAGCCGCGCCTCCGCGACTTCCCTCGCCCGCTACGGGAATGTCCTACGTCTCCCGGGGATGCGTCTCACGCGCTTTTCGACCAGGCGGCGAACGACGCGGTACTCCACGCAGAGGATGGTGGTCTAGACCGGTGCGCTGAGGCGACGTCGTTCCGGCAGCGGCTCGCGCAGAGCGGGAACCAGAGCCACCGCGAGCATCACCAGGATTCCGCCCAGCAGGCCGTAAAACGCGCCATCGAAGGGATGGCTCAAGGAACCGATCGCGGTGAAGGTGACTGTGAGGCCGGCGACAATGGGGATGGAGAGGCGCAATTGCGTCGGCCGTAGCAGCACCAGCGCGATCAGGGCCGCGATCCCAATCGCAACAAGCGCGAACGGGCTGATGAACAAGAGTGGAGCGTACTTCCCCAGACGATCGCGAACCGCCACGATGATCATCATCACGACGGCCGAACTCACAGCGGTCCACCCCGCCGCAGCGACGATGACTGCCCACCGTCTCGAGAGGAAGTGCGAAAGTCCATCCACCTGCATCTAGAAGAGACTACCACTCTTGCGGCGCGCCAGGGAGATGCCGCGCCGGCAATCACGGGCGAGACTGGATCGTGAGCGACTACGCCGCTTCCGGCTGCGCTCGCCGTTGCTTCCTGGCCTGCGGCGCCCTAATCCCCATCGCGACAAGCTGCGCGTACCCAGGAGCACACGGGGGTCACGGCATCCGAGGCAACGCGCAATCTATAGACCGCAGCCGGCCGAGAGCCGCTCCAGCCGCGACTTCCTGGTCCGACGGCTCCATCTATCAATCGGAAGCACTTATCGTCGCGATCAACAGAACTTCGAGGCAGCGCATCCCCCCAGCGGCTAGAGTTTCTCTGTGTTCACCTTCCGGGGAAGTCGCACCTACAACCCGGGCCGCGTACCGGGAGCGCCACTCGACACTGGGTTGCCGCAAGAGGAGTACGCTGTGGGCCGGCGTGACGGAGGACAGGGATGGAGAAGAGACTCACTCCTCTAGGATTGGCGCTAATCCCGCTTCTCGCGGGTGGCGTTCTTGCTCTGCGCGGCAGCCCGCTGATCGCGTCGAGCCAGGACGCGGATGGCGAGGTTCCTATCGTCTTCGATCCCGCTCTCAACGAGGCAGTGAACTGGGCGCTGGACGCATCGATCCAGCTTGAGCTGGAACACTCCGAGCTTGACAGTCCACTACCAGAGCGACCGCGTGGCGATGTTATGTGGTTCTGGCGTAACCGTTCGGGCAACGCCACCCCTCAAGCGTATTGATCGCAGGGCGTGCTGTGGTCAGCTGCCGAGCTGGAGTGCGACGCGCTCGAGGATGCTGGCGCGGTGGTCTTCCACGACCTTCGCCCACTTGGCCTTCCAGCCGTAGGGCGTGAGTTCGCGGACGTCGGTGACCTTTCCGATGCGCAGTAGCACGTCGCGCAGGTACGTGCGCGGGTCGACCTCGTGCTCCTTGCAGGTCGCCAGCAGGCTGTACATCACGGCCGCGGCATCGCCGCCGCGTTCGTTGCCGAAGAAGATCCAGTTCTTGCGGCCCACCGCGACCGTGCGCAACGCGCGTTCGGCGGCGTTGTTGTCGATGGAAAGCCGTCCATCTTCGCAGTAGCGCGCAAGAGCTTCCCAGTTCGAGAGCGCGTAGTCGATGGCCTTCGCCAGTGGCCCCTTGTCGAGCACCTGTGTGCGGGCCACGGCCATCCAGTCACGCAGTCGCGATAGCCTCGGCAACGACTCAGCCTGACGCAGCTCGCGGATCTGCTCGTACGAGAGTCCCGAGTCCTTCGCCTGCCGCTCGATCACGTACAGCTCGCCAATGCGCGCGACCGCCTCCCTCGCGAAAGCCGGCTCGCCGTCCTCGGCCTTGATGAAGTACCGACGTGCATGCGCCCAGCAGCCCACCTCGAGCACACTGCCGTCCTTGTAGAAGGCGTCATAGACCGAGTACGCGTCCGCCTGCATGTAGCCCTTGAAGTCGGTCAACACCGATCGTGGTCCGTCGCGACCGCGCGACTCGGTCATGTCGAAGAAGACCTGGCCACCAAGACCTCGGTACACCCAGACGTGGCCCTGGCGCGAGTTCTTGTCGCTGCCTTCCTGGATCGTGACCGGCGTGTCGTCGGTTTGCACGATGCCCGAAGCGAGGACGTCCTTGCGAATCTGCTCGGCAATCGGTGAGAGGATCTCTGCGCAGCGTACGGAGGATTCGCACAAGACCGAGCGCGACAGCTCGAAGCCTTCCGATGCGTACTTCGCTTCGAGCCGGTTGTAGGGCATGTGGTGCCCGAAGCGTTCGACCAGCACGTGCGCGAGGAAACCTACCCCGAGCAGGCCCCTGTCGATCACGCGATTGGGACCAGGGGCGATCTTCACGCCGTTCTCGCAAGCCTTGCACGCATACTTCTTGCGCGCGATCTCGTGCACGACCGAGATCTCGAGGCGTTCGAGCTCCTTCGTGAGCTCCTCGCCGATCTCCGTGAGCTCGTGGCCGCACAAGCAACGACGCTGATCCAGGGGTAGCTCGAAGGTCGTACGCATCACCGGCAGGTGCGGCGGAAAATGCTTACGGCGCTTGGGCACTTTTGTCTGTCCGCTCGAGCGGATCTCGACCGCGCCCTGGACCTTCTTCTCGTCGGCGATACGTTCGGCGGCTTCGACGAGCTCGGGGAACAAAAGATGCATCTGACCCGGCCCGCAAGCGAAGTCGGCGCGTGGCCGACGCTCGCTCGACGGCTCGAACTCCTGACGACGCAACAGCCGATTCTCGCTCTCGAGCTGCGCGATGCGCGCAAGCAAATGTTCGTGCTCTGTGCGCTCCTTCAACAGCAGCGCTCTCAGCGCCTCGACATCATTCGGCAACTCGCGCGCGTCCACGATCGTCGTCACGCGAACAGATACGCACATCGCGCGCGAAGTAACGACGGAATTGCGATTTCTTCGTGTCGATTCCTTCGAGCAACATCGACATCTGCGCGCGATCGATCTCGACGCGCGGCGCGCTGCCGTCGATGCGTTCGAACGTGCCGCGTTCGAGACGCTTGTAGAAAAGCCAGAAGCCGTTCTTGTCCCACACGAGCATCTTCACACGATCACGCCGCCGGTTGAAGAAACAGAACAGGGTCCCCGTGAAGGGGTCCTCTCCGAAGGCCTCACGCACGATCGCAACGAGCCCGTCGAAGCCCTTGCGAAAGTCGACCGGCACCGTCGCAGCGAGGATGCGTTCGCGCGAGGAGATGCTCAGCACTGCTCCAGCGCTCGAACTAGCCGCACGAGCGCCGCCTCGTCCACGTCGGCACCCACGACGATGCGCCGCTCGCCACGAATCACGATCTCGATACGAGAAGCTGGCTTCGCACACGACTCGACCAGTTCCACGAACGTCTCCGGCGTCGGCTTCCGGCGTACCGTCGCCGCCCGCCGGCCGAAGAGCTTGCGACGCCACCAGAACAACTGGTTGCTCGAAACATCGGGCTCGAGCGCCGCGGCCTGTCGGTACGTCAACCCCTCGCGCTCACGCCGCTCCAGTAGGTGACGCATCTTCTCGGCACGATTGGCGGTCTCCATGCCGCACATCGTCGCCACTATCCCGAGATCTTCCAGGTGGGGTCGCGCGAACGGTTACGTTCTGGCAGGGACTCGCGGAAGTTGGCGACACGATCAGCGTGAACTGGTCTGGTCGCTTCTCCGAGAAGGCGCTTTGCCTAGACGCGACGCGACCGCTTCGGTTCGAACGGAGTTGGGACAGTCTGATCCTCGATCTCGTGCGGACTGGGCAGTACATCCGCGAGCCGAAAGTCCAACTGGACAGCAAGCTGTTCGGCGAGACCATCTTGTACAAATGGAAGCCGAAGGCCGGGATCTACGACACGACTCGCGTTCGAGGCACGGGCAAGCTGGACATCGAGATCCTGGAGAGCTTGCAACCGCTCTTGCCCTCTGCGGTCGTACTCGCGGATCATGTCGAGGCGACGGAGGGCGAGTGGACAGTGGACCCCACCGATCTCGTGCGATCGATCTGGCCGGGGGGATTTGGCGGGTTGCGCTATGCAGACGAAATCGGAGCATTTCCGTTCCTCGAACTACCGCCAATTCCCGACCTCTGGTGGATGAACGTTCAGGGTAGCGTGACCGCCACCGTGCCGCCGACGCGCGACGGCGAAAACGACTTGCTCACGATCGTGCTGGAGCTCGACGTGAGCTCGACGATCCCGCCCCAAGAATGGACCGTTCTGGATCACCTCGGCACGGCTTGGAAGAACTTGATCGAGTGGGTGGACTTCGAGGGCGACGGCATCGCATGGACTTGGAAGGGCACCGGCGTGCTCTGCTGGTCCAAGGCGCATCGCCGCATGGTGTCGTTGAATCTCGAGGGCAAGGTCCTGGTGAAGTACGACGTGACGGCGCGGTTCAACCCATTCCAGCCGGAGCGGCATAGCAAGCACAAACTCCATCTCCGCGAGGAATGGCGCGGCACTACAAGCGTGCAGCTTCGAGAGCGTGAGTGACCGAACGCGCCCGGCCAGGAAGCCACCACCTCCGACTGCCCGCAACGAGAAGAAGCCGCGCCGCCGCGACTTCTGTGCGCTGGCCGTGGGGAGCGGAGCTATACCGCTTCCGGTCGCCTCGAGGACCCGCAGCGATCTATTCCTTTTCGAGGACGAACTCGACATTCGCCGGCTTGCCGTCCGGAGGAATCCACACATCCTCGACCATTGCGGGCCGGAACCCGGGTTTCCAGTACTCGGCACGGAGGTCCAGCTGGCCGCTCGGAAGCCACTCCTCTATCCATCCCTCCGCGTCGACCACGTTGGACGTGAGATTCCAGTTATGGAACTGTTCCTCGCCGCGCCGTCGCCATTGCATTCCGAGCTGGAATATCGAGGGCCGAGTGCGAGCGCCGACCTCGACGATCCGAATGAGCGCTCGGCCAGGAACGCTCAGCACCAGATCCACGCTGCTCGCGCCCGCGCGGATCCCGTTGACGAAGCTCCAGTCGTGATGGTCCTCTACGGCGACGCGATAAGGGCGATCCCAGGCCGGCACTTCCAGCGCGTAGTCGCCGTCTGTCGTGGTCGCGCCTCCGATCTCGATCCGCTCCTGGGGAAATTCTCCCTCGCCGCAGAACGGGCAACTGGCGGAAACTCTCACGCGGATGGCCGGCCTGCCGTCAGCAAGGGTGATTCGCCCACGGATCGTCTCGACCGGCATCGAGAGCTCGACCCTGTGTTTGAGCTCTTGGCCGGGCGCGATCTTCAGCCTGAACTCTGTCCCCACTAGCGATTCTGGCAGTCCATCGACCTCGACTCGGAACAGGTACTCACCGGGAGCAACGGACAAGTCAAATTGCCCGCTCCCCAGCTCGGCTTCACCGGATTCCGATTCACCCCACCATTGCACGCGGCCCCGGCACTGCCCGAGCTCGCGTCCGTTCAGACAGATCCGCGCCACGAGGTGCTGTCCTGGCTCCTTGCGCACCAAGACGAAGTCGACACGAGTCGTCTCGCCAGGCGCTCCGGCGCGCTCGACGAGGAGCTCGGCAAATTCGAAGCCATCCGCATCCGCGCCAAGTGGGACGAGCTGACTCCAAGGCACGGCGTTCTCGATGCGGAAGTGGCCGGCCTCGTCGGTCATTGCGGGGGAACCGGCGATGTCTTCCGGCTCGAGTGACCAGTGTTCCGGAAGCTCGGCGAGTCGCGCCGTATCCGGCCCCCATCCCTCAAAGGTCGACGACTCCCGCTCACTGGGATCCGTGATCCATACGCTCGCGCCCCGGATCGTTCGGCCTTCGATGTCGTGCACGAAGCCCTCGATCGCCGTGCCACGAGGAAGCCGGAACAGAAGCGGCTGAGAAAGCTGCTCGCGGGGCACGTCCGCCTCGAGTCGGCAGTGGCCGCTCGCCTCGACGCGGAAACCGACGGTGCGTTCTCCATGATCCACCACAACATACCCATCGAACAGGCCATTCGAATCAGTCACGAGTTCCGCCGCGCGTGCGCCGGAGAGGGGTGCGCCAGTTTCGAAGTCGACGACGCGCCCCGAGACTTCGGTTCCACGTTCGATCCGGAAGTCTTGCTCGACCCGGGGCTCGTCGGAGCGGATTTCGAACTGCCGGACTTGCCGGGGATAGGCATACGCCTCGAGCCAGAATGTCACCGTCCCGCTGCGCAGCGGCACGCAGGGAAACTCGTACTCGCCGTCCGGGCAGGAAACGACCGTTTCCTTGCATCCTTCGCATCTTGGAGGGCTGAGAGTGATGCTCGTTCCCGGGACGCTCGACCCAGTCCGTACATCGAGGACGCGACCGTAGAGAGCGGCACAGGGATAGAGCGAGATCTCGAGCCGTTCTGAGCGCTGAGGGCGGTAGCGCAAGTGGAAGTACCCCTCTCGCTCCACGAGAAGCAACATCCGATCGCCGTCGGCAGGAACCTCGAAAGTGCACATTCCGTCCAGGCCGGTCTCGTGCACTCCTGGGGTGGAGTCCTCGAACGTTGTGACGCGCGCACCGTGAATGGGAAGCTCGCTGCCTGACTCGACGATGTGGAGGCGAACCGTGACCCGAGCGGCGGCGGATGCGAACTCCGCCGAGGGCTCGCCTACTCCTCCTGTTGCCGGCTCGATCGACCGGTCAGTCGCGTCAGCGAGATCCAGCGTCGTATCGAGCCGGTGCTCGTCGGGTTCCGCCCGTTCGGCTTCGTTCGCGGCGTCGACCGCGAGACCGTAGGGTTCCGGCCCGCGGTGAACACGCGAGTAAAGAAACCAGATGCACGGCAGCGCGAGGACACCGATCAGGACACCGATCGATGAACGGAATCGCGGCATGGTCTTCTCTCGCGTGGGGCTCAAGACACCCAAGCAACTGATGGCGAGGCCATGCTACCGCGCGAGGTGGCATTCCGTGTTCCGGACTGCCTGTCGAAGCCCCTTCCGCGGACTCGTGCCGTGATCACGCCCGCACCAGGCTCGTGCCCTGGGCAGGCGAAAGGAAGCCGGGCTGGAGGAAAGTCCGCAGCGGCGTGCTAGACGCCGAGGACCATCGCCTACCGAGACGGCACGGTCACCACGTCACCAGGCTGGACGTGCACGTTGTAGGTGCTGTCCCCAGTCTCAAGCATCCTCGCAACGTCGATCTGCCACGAGAGCTCGCCGTCGGGGGTCTTGCGCTGGAGCTGTACGCGGCTCAGGTCGCTTCTGCCCTCGATGGGTTGCGCCTGCTGGACCACCTCGAAAACAGTGTCATCGCCCCCTAACGCGATCGGCCCGCTGCGCTCGACACAACCTTGGACAGAGCACGTATTGGCAGCCGAGCCCGTTGAGGTACTCGCGCATCCACCGAGAGCTGTGACGAACCCGAGGGCGAGCACGGGAATCCACATGGTCGTCTTCATGCGCCCATCCTGCCCGTCCGCACCAGCCCAATCAATGCGTGGCCGTCGCTAGTTCATGCGAGGGCTCACGGGCGAGACTGGCTCTGAGGCGGTCTACACCGCTTCCTGCCGCCAGGAGTGCCAGTGCCGCTTGGTCGTTCTGCTGTCCTCCGGCAGTGATGAACTCCAGGCGAACCCAGACCCACTCTGCGCGGTTAGGTTGAGATCATGTTGGCGCGAGCGATCCACCGATGACGGCAGTCACCCGCATGACAGGCGAACAGGCGATCCGGGTCCCCGCTCCGGTTGGGGTCGGCCGCCTGGCAGCGAAATGGGCTGGTCTGGTCATGGGCTCCGCGCTCCCGGCGTCAGTGTTGGCCTGGACGGTCATGGACAACAGGTCCGAGCACCTCGGGATCGTTGCTGGCATCGGCGCTTGGATATGCGTCATGACCTACATCGATTGGCGGCTTCGTCGCCGCGTGCGGCCATTGGCGTCGCGTCAGTTGACGATTGGAGCGCTGATTCAGCTGCCGATTGTCGTTGTCCTAGCTCTGACAGGTGCTGGACTCTTCTTCCTGTACTTCCCAGCGCTCGCGGTTGTCGTGCTTTTCCTGTGGATGCTCGGTGGACTGCTCGGGCCGCTGTTCATCCTCCTAGACGTGCCAATGTCGGCCCCAGCCGCTCTGGTGGATTTCGGTCTAGTCATGGGGCTTGTCGTGTCTTGCGGCATGTCGCATCTGATCCTCGCGAAGTCGATCGGTGCGCTGCTTCGAAGAGTTCAGGAGTCAAGGTCGAAGCGCGCCCGACTAGAAGAGCTCCACGCTCGCATCACGAAAGCACGCGAGCATCCCGCTTGAACGAGCAGAAGCCGCGCCGACGCGACTTCTGTGCACTGTCCGTAGGGAGCGGGGCTGGGCCGCTTCGGTCTGCTCCCCTCGCCGCTGCTTCCTGGCGTGAGGCGTTCCCCCCCTCGCGACGATACGCTCGCCCAGGAGCGCGCGAGCGGCTCCGAGCGCCGTGGTCGGCATCAACGTTCCGCCTCGGTGCTCAGTGCTCGTCAGCCGCTCGCCGCAGTGCAGCCCGAAGCTCCCGAGCTTCTCCAGCGCTGATTCGCCGATAACCGTCAGATTGCAGTCCGGGGGCCGGTGATCGGAACACGCGCCTGCTGAGCAGTTCACCGTCAGGTCCAAACTCGTCGATCGCTACGAGCTCGCCGTCCCCATTTCAGTGCTGCCAGGTTCCGGCCGCTGTGGTGTAACGAAATGTGTTCCGCTTTGAGGTAGTCGAGCAGAGGGGCTAGCAGCCGCATCATCGTTGGTTGGAGTACGATGAGTATTCACTTTTTCTCGGATCGCGGCAGCTCGAACACGTACACCGCGCCGCGGCACTTGTCGCCGTCCACGTCGTGGTTTGGGGCGCCGGCGAAGGCAAAGCCAGAGCCGAGGTAAACCGCATTGCCGAACTGATCGCGCTTGCTGCCATCGCTTGATGAGAGCCGGCGTTCCTCCACCCAGCGCAGGCCGTCATAGCGGAAAAGGTATGCGAAGCCAGGCTCCATACGGTCGCCTACGCTTCCGTGCCACGGCGCTCCGATCAAGGCCGTGGTTCCGGATAGAGCCGTGCTCTCGCCCAGGTAGCTCGACGGCTCGCGCGTAACGAGCTTCTGGTCCTCGATCCAGCGCTTGCCGTCATATCGGAAAACGTAGCTCGCGCCAGAGTCGCGGTGTTCGGGTGCGCCGACGAGCGCGAGATCTCCCGATAACGAGACGCTCAGGCCGAAACGAGCACCGCTATGGCCGTCGGAGGCCACGAGCCGCTGCTCCTCGCTCCACCGTTTGCCTTTCCGGCGAAATACGTACGCGCTGCCGGGTCCCGCGAACCAGTCGCGTGCTTCGATGGCACCTATCAGCGCGCGATCTCCGCTTAGCGAGACGCTGAAACCGAAGTCGTCCTCGCCCCACTTGCTGGGCGTAAGCTTCTGCTCCTCGAGCCAGCGCGATCCATCGTGGCGGTACATGTAGGCGGCGCCATGATTATCCGAGCCCGGCGCGCCGATCAGAGCCACGTCACCTTCCAGTGAGACGCTGATCCCGAAGCTATCGGAAGCCTTGGCGTCGCTCGCGGTGAGGATCTGCTGCTCGACCCATTGCTTGCCGTCGTGACGCAGAGCGTAGACGCAGCCTTGCCAGGCTCCGGCGCCGCGATCGGCATATCGCGCACCCACCAGGGCGCGGTCACCGCTCACCGCCACGCTGCAACCGAATCCCTCGTCGGGTCTACCATCGCTCGCGATGATCCTCTGCTCCTCGATCCAGCGAGTGCAGTCGCCTCGAAAGGAGAACACGGACCCGACCGCGCCTGAGCCATGGAAGGCACGTGGAGCCCCCACAAGGACACGATTGCCGCTCACCGCGATGCTCGAACCGAAGTAATCGAGGGGTGCGCTTTCGCGCGCAGTCAGCTGCTGGAGCTCCTGTTGGTCCAGCGGTGCCCAGGACGGATCGCCGAAGCCGAGCATGATGAGGAGGGTGAGCTTGATCAGATGGCGTGCGTCTGGCGTCATGTTGTGTTCTCACCGGTCGCGAGCCGATTGGGGCGCCGACCGGGCGCCTCTTCCCGAGTTCGGGTGCCAGCGCAACCGTCGGCGGGTACATGATCGTGCGGCGGGAGGCCGCCGTCGAGATGCGACCGGCCAGACCCGGTTTCCTGCATGCTCTCGTAGAGCTCTCGGGTGATGTACCTCATGGCATCGATGTTACGCCGAGCGGGGTGAACCTAGGCCGCGCCGTGAGCTCGCCCGCGCCAAGCTAGTGCTCGGTGCGGGCGGGATCGGGGCCGTGGGGGCCTACGCCACTTCCTGTCGTCGCCGTCGGGCCTGCGGCGTCCTGAGCCCCATCGCGGCGAGCTGCTCGCCCAGCACCGCGCGGGCCGCGTCCAGGCTGCGCTTCACCTCGCCGGTGCAGCCAGCCCCCGCCTGGTCCAGCGCCTTCGCAGCCACCAGAAGCGCTCGGGTCTGTAGATGGCATTGCAAGCTGCCTACCACCCTTCGTCTCCTCTCGTACCTCCATCACGGATGCCACGCCTTCTCGCCAAGAATCTGCAACCCCTGCCGAGCACGCCACCCACAGATCCGCACAGCGAGTACATGCCGTAAATCAACCACTCAATCGGAAAGAGGTTGTGATCACCGCCCAGCGCCATGTCCAAGACTGACCAAGCCGGAAAGACCGCTGCCGTGGCCGGACCTGTGAGCCATACCGCGCCGCTCCCGATCCATCCAAGAATGAATCCGATTCCGAACAACAGGACAAGCGAGTACGGCTTCATCCCCTCTGCTACATCGCCGACGACGGGCAGAAATGCCGCGGGATGATGCACTGCGTCCGGATCGAGAACGACTGGAAGTGCGCAGGCAAGGAACCCGGCAGTTGCCGAGAGAACTACCTCGGCTGCGATCCGAGTCGTACTCGCATGCGTCTCGGCGCTCAGGATCTTCATTGCCGCGGCCACGCGAGCAGAATAAGTCAAAGGCGTTGGCCGACCGTCGTCTTCGCCCGAATCGAATCGTGAAGCCCGGCTAATCGACATGACTGTCCGTAGTGCAGGCGGCTCGCCGACGCCCGTGACGACTGCCGAAATGTCGCGAGTCTGTACAGCCATGCCGCGAGCACGCCCGCACCAAGCTCCAGGCTCGGTGCGGGCGGGGTTGGGACCGGGGGAGCCTACGCCGCTTCCTGTCGCCTCCGTCGTGCCTGCGGCGTCCTGATCCCCATCCCGCCGAGCTGCTCGCCCAGCACCGCACGTGCCGCTCTTGGAGCGCGCTTGGTGTCGTCGGCGAGTGTCGTCACCGTGGTACGCTCCGACCAATCGAGCGGGCGTCAGCGGTCTTGTGCCGCCCGCCGTAGCGCGGCCTCAAGCTCCTGCACGCGGTCGGCACTCAAGCGTCGACGCCCGTGCAGAGGATCTGGGGTGCCATCGGGTAGCCAAGCCTCAGGTTGTCCCACACGGCTGCCATCACGCCCGTACTCGGCACGGAGCGCAAGCTGGCCGTTTTCGTGCCACTCTTGCAACGAACCGATCGGGACCCCGTGGTCGTAGGTGCCCAGAGACCGCAAGACACCGCTCTCGTGCCACTCGCGCCATTCGCCATCCTCCTTACCAGCGACGTACCGCCCCTCGTACGCCTTCGTACCGTCTTCGAAGTACTCGGTCCACAAGCCGTCTTCATGCCCCTGGGCGAGTCCGCCGTAAATGTGAACTGCTCCGTCCTCGTAGAACGCGGTCCATGGCCCCTGCTCGATGCCTTCCTTCCAGAACCACTCCACCTCGAGGCACCCGTCCTCGTAGTACTGCCGCCATCGTCCGTCGCGCACCCAAGTACCGGGTGCCACCTCCGTCTCCTGGCCTTCAACGAGCACAGCGCCGGACGGGAGCCGCTCAGCTATCACGTTTCTGGTCGGCGTGTCACTGAGCGTGGAGCACGCCGACAGCATCGCGAGCAAAAGCGGAACGGCGAAAGGGGACAGGCAACGGTTGCATCCCATGGCGCTAGCCAGGGTACACCGAATCTGGCAACGCGCGTGGTTCATGACGAGAGGAAGTCGCGGCTGGCGCGACTCCCGTCAGCCTGACCTGAGGGCTAACTACGCTGCTTGGACCGCCGGCTTGCGTGCACGGCGCTGCGGGATCCTGATCCCCATCGCGCCAAGCTGCTCGCCCAGCACCGCGCGTGCCGCTTCGATCGCGCGCTTCATCTCGCCCGTGCAGCCAGCCCCCGCCTTGTCCAGCGCCTTCGCAGCGACCAGCAGTGCGCGCGCCTCGGGATCGGCCTTGGCCTGCTGCGCTGCAGCACGTGCCTTCACGGCTTCGATCTCGGCCTGGAGGTCAGCAACGATCTCCTCGGGCGTGCGACGGTTGCGCTTGGTCTCGGTGGGTTCGGTGGTCGCGGAAGTCACGGTCTTGATCCTGCGTGCCATGTTTCACTTCTCCTTGGGTTGTGGCGGCTTCGATTCGCCGCCGGGTTTCTCGATCACTTCGAATCCGTGGAAAACGCCACGCGCGTACAGAGCCGGGTTCGCCCGGACCCACCGCGCGGCCTGCTCATATCCCATGCCATCCACGATCTCGGCGACGAGTGCTCGATCCAGCATGTTCGTGAGGCCAGACAGGCGAACGGCCTCGATGCCTTCGAAGACCTCACGCGGGACTTGGACGCGGATGCTCATGCCTGCTCATCCAGCCACGCCTCGATCCCGTCCCACGTGACGAGAGCCTCTCGTGCATCGTGCAGCACCCAGAGGCCGTTGCCGATCAGGGCATCGACCAGCTCGTGCTTGGGGTCACCGTCCTCGTCGCACTGGAGGACATCGGTCCAGGTGAGGCGCGATCCGTTTGCCCAGTACGCACGCCCGATCGCGTCACGCTCGATGCGGAGGTTCAGGTCACCTGTCGGGACCGGGGTCCGTTCGCTGCTGTCCATAGCGGAACATTCGCTCTGCTGAGGGGAACAAGCGAGTCGATTCGGAGGACTTCGGGGCCGCACCGGGGCGGTTGAGTCGCATTACCGAAGCCTGTTTCCTGCTCGCCGAGTCACCGCTTCACGTACCGGCCGGAAGCAGGATCCCAGCGGATTCCGAACTCCTCAACTCGATCCTCGAGCGTAGTCCAGTGCGCGAGGCCCCACGGCCTCGTGGGTAGTTCAAGCCCCTCGACACCGGAGAGCATTCGAACCGCCTGAGTCATCAGCGCGCGGTCTTCGAATCCGCCTCGCGAGATTCCGGGAACCGCAGCGAGCTCCCTTGCAGCACGGAATGGATTGTCGTCGGGAATCATGGGGCCGTTCCGGAGCACTCCTTCGGCCTCGTACAGGTCGATCAGTTCGTCGATTTCCTGCTCTCCGGTGCTGGTGCCGCCCAATCCGTACACGAGCAAAAACGGAATGCCCCGATGGACACCGAGTGGGAATTGACCAAGCCACTCCTTCTCCACGGGAAGGCGAGGGTTCGGGACACCCTTCAGATAGGGGTGGCTGGACCACCCGGGTAGTTCGAACAGCAGGCGAAGGATGAGGGCGACGGACTTCCGGTCGCATGTATCGATGTTCTCCGCGATGCGCGGGAGCGAGGAGTTCCCCCAACCAGGGAGGCCCCTCCAACTCAGGTCCGCAAACTCGCGCAGGGCAGCAATCGCCCCGTGCTTTCCAAGCGCTTGGAGGTGGTTCACGGCGCGAACCAGGGCGAGCGGATCGAAGTTCCACGAGTCGATCGATGGTGCGGCATTGATCGCCATCTGGGTGGCGCTCAGCACGGCCGGCCCTGGGATTTCGAGCTTGGACTGGCTCTGCGGAAGAATGCCTACAGTGGGCTCCCCCCTCGACGCATCCTTCGTCGACACGTAGGGAAAGAATTCGAGTCCGTAGCAGCCGATTCCTCCGGAACGGTAGACCGTGTCCCTCGACGTATCGTAGAAAACGATTCCGACTGAGTACCAGTCGTCCTCCCCTGGACGGCGGTGCAGCTCAATGGGATCGATGCATACCGTGAACGAGCCGTCAGGCTTGGGAACTACCAGGAGTTCGAACGTATCGTCACTCCAGTACCCGAGTGACCAATCGCAAACCACTTCGGGATCTCTCGCGATTAAAATTCCGATGCCCTGGAACCAGTCCAAGGGACGCACGCCCGGACCCTGATCCTCGTGGACCGTCAGCCGCCCGGTGAGTTGCACGTAGGGCGGGGAAATGATCCTCGGAATGCCCCACTCCACGACTGAGCCTCCCCCGATTCAGTGGACACCTGGTTTAGGTGGTTGGTTGGAGTTGAGGGAAGATGGTTGAAGTGTGCAAGGGGGTTGGGGTCTGGGGAAGGGATCTCCCTTCCCCAGCGGGGGAGCCGCGCGAAGCCAGCCCTAGAGCTGGCTGAAGCGCAGCGCGGCGTTCCGGGGGCGGAGCCTCCGGGAGGATGGGGTGCAGGGGAAGGAGACTCATGGATTGTGGAAAACTCCCCACGCTGTTCACGCTGCCTCGTGGTCGACCTCGGAGGGAGTTCGATATCCGAGCGCGGAATGCAGCCGTTGGCGGTTGTAGAAGACCTCGATGTAGTCGTGGATCGCGGCACGGGCCTCGTCGAGCGTCGCCCATCGCGCGCCGTGCACGAGCTCCTGCTTGAGTGTGCCGAAGAAGCTCTCGACGACTGCGTTGTCGTAGCAGTTGCCCCGCCTGCTCATGCTCACCTCGATCCCGTGCATCGCGAGCTTCCCTCGGTAGGATTCGCTTGCGTACTGGCAGCCCCTGTCGGAGTGGTGGAGCATGTTCGGCGCGGGCTCGCGCGAGCCCAGCGCCGTGAGCAGAGCTCTTTCCACGAGCTCGGTCCGCAGGTGATCGGCCAGAGCCCAACCGACGACGAGCCTGGTGTGCAGGTCGAGGATCACCGCGAGATACCCCCACCCCGACGTGGTCGGGATGTAGGTGATGTCCCCCGCCCAGACTTGGTCGGGGGATTCGACGGTGAATTGGCGATTCAGCGTGTTGGGAGCCACGGGGAACGGGTGGTTGGAGTCGGTGGTCTTGCGGAATCTTCTTCGGATTCGTCCGCGAAGACCCTCGGCTCGCATCAGGCGCTCGACACGCTTTCTTCCCGTGCATACGCCGTTCCTTCGGAGCTTGGCATGCACACGCGGGCTTCCATACGTTCCGCGACTCGCAGAATGGATCTCGCGGATCTGACCGACGAGTTCGGCGTCCTTCACTGCGCGCGAGCTCTGGCGCGGAAGGTCCCGCCAGGCATAGAACGCGCTCCGTTGGATCCCCAGGACTCGGCACATGAGAGCGATGGGAAAGTTGACCTTCTCCGCCTCGATCAGCTCGAAGGCCGATCCTGCTCCTTGGCGAAGAAGGTCGCGGCTTTTTTTAGGAAGTCGCGCTCCATCTTCAGCGTGCGGTTCTCCCTGCGCAGGCGCGCCAGCTCCTCTTTCTCCTCGCTCGTCAGCGCGCCCGGAGCACCATGGCCCTTGTCGATGTCTGCTTGCTTCACCCAGTTGCGCAAGGCCGTCTCGGTCAGGTCGAGGTCCTTGGCGACCTGGCCGACGCTACCGACCTTGCGCACCAGCCGTACCGCGTCGGCCTTCTGCTCCGGGGTGAACTTGCGGCGATTCCGTCTCGTCATGTGGACATCCTCGCGCATTGCGCGCGATCTGGGGTGTCCACTTCACCGGGGGAAGGTCAGACCAAGCTCACCAGCGCAAACGTCTCCGCTCTTCGCGCAAGATGCGGGATGTCAACGAATCGGTGCACCTCCACGTCTCCTTCGAGGTGCATGGAGGCGAGGGTGGGGCCGCCCACATCATTTCTGCACTGGTCCAGAAAAGATGGCCGACCACCCTGCAAGCAAGCGATCGCGAGGAGGACGCACAGCATTGGGATCACCGGCTTCAAAGCCGAGTCATCGGCACACTATAGCCCACGGCCGAGGGAAGGCTTGCGGTCACCCAGACGCATCGCCGTACCGTCTCAAATGCGAGCCCGCTCTGCACCCCAGTGCGCCTCCCGCACGTCTCGGCGCAGCGACCGTCCCGTGACGGCCGAGCCACGGAGTTCCCCCACCAGCACGCGCTCCTGGATCTCGGGCGCGAGCAACACCATGCTCATGATCTGCGGCCGTCGGGCGTGCGTCAGCCCGAGCGAGCGCGACGCTGTGGAGTAGTCCGTCGGCACGCGGCAGCGCACCTGGCGCCTGAACCTCCTGCGGCCATCTTCAGCTAGCCTTCAGGTTGGCATGCGATAGATTCTGGTGAGGACCAAGATCGACGCGACCTGGGGCCGGCGGCCGAACCGCGGTCGACGAGCCATGCCCCGAATCGAAAGGTTTCATCATGACTCTCGCACGGCTCCTGCCTATCGTCATCGTTCCCGTCACCTGCGCCCTGAGCTGGGGCACGCAACCCGGTACAGCGGCGATGTCGACGCCGAAGGGGTTTGGAGAATTCGAGAAGCTCTCCATGCACATCGAGGTCGATCTTCCAGGCGGAACCGCTGAGCTCGAGTTCGAAGCCGAGACGGAAGCGGACCTCACGCACCTCGCGCTGTTCGATCGTTCGGGCATGCCTCTCGTGGCGGTGGACATCAACAAGAGGAGCGGGCTCGAGTTGAATGCGATCGCGCTCGGAGCGGACGGTGGCTCCGTGGGCGAGTTGCTGAACACCTATCCTGCCGGACCGTATTTCGTGCGCGGCACGACCTCGCACGGTCTCCAGGTATGGGGAACCGTGATGCTGTCCCCCGACTTGCCCGCCCGGTTTCACGTCGTGGAGCCCCCCGACAGAGGTGTTCTGCGTAGGCATGCGGCGACCCTGAGTTGGCACCCGTCGGCCGGCGCTGCTCAGTACACGCTCGAGATCGAGAAAGACTCGGGCGAGCATTGCCTGGAGGTGGTGCTGCCGACGAGTTGCGTGAGCTTCACCATCCCATCCGAAGTACTCGCCGCTGGAAGCTCCTACGACTACAGCCTCGTCGCACGAGGTGACACGGACAACGAGATCGAGGTAGAAGGCTCCTTCACAGTCGCGGAATGAATTCCTGGGGACGGCGGCCAGACCGGATCGCCGTCCCCTGTCGCGGGATCCACCTCCTCAAGGAAGCGTGTGACACTCGATTTCGACTCCGACCAGGTTCCCGTTGTCCCCCTCCGCCTTCAACCCGATCTGATAGGTACTGGCGGCGTCGAGCAAGTTCGCCGGGATGTAGAAGCGATCCACGTGGGCGGGAAGCGCAAGGTTGAGTTCCATGTTCTCACCTTCGATTTCCAGCCTGTAGCCCTCCGCTCTCGGGTCGATGTTCCAAATGACCTCGAATGCGGTTCGGTCGAGCACCTCTCCGTCTTGCGGCTGGATGATGGTAGGGGCGGATAAAAGGTCATGGGAGAGGTCCGCGCTCCCGCGAACGACCTGGCCAGTCATGGTCAGTGCAGAGAAGCGGTACCGGCCTTCGGGATACGCGGCGAGAACGCTCTGGATGTCGGGTTCGGCGCTCTCGACCAGGATTTGGGCCAGACCGATGCGTCCCGAGTCGGACGAGGTCAGGTCCAGGATCGGAGTGAGCGAAGGATCGTGGACTGCCAGTCGCCTGATCCCTTTCTCCGTCTTGGCGACCACGACAATCTCCGCGTCATTGTCGGTCGCGTTCGTCTCCAGAAGGATCGCCAGCTCTTCGAACTCCAGAGGGTCTGGAGAGGATGCGCGCAATGCAGCTACACCGGTTGCACTTGCAAGAGTGAGTGCGAGGCAGAAGAGAATCGTTCGCTTTGTGGGTATCATGGCTTTCGGTCCGAGGGTCGAGAAACTTGGATGCCGGATCGAACGTCCGGTTCTCCTGCAATCCTCGGCGAGCGAACTTAAGGTTTCCTGAAGCGCCTTGCTATTCGTGCGAGCTCACGAAGCTTCAGGGAATCTTCAGGTTGCTCACGAATCACAATCCATCCCACCGAAGTTGTCGCTCGACGTGCACGACTCCCACTGGATCTTCCCTCGCTTGGAGGCGAATCCCGCTTCTCATTCCACCGGCACTTGGCACCATGGAGGGGCTATGGTGAAGGTGCTCGTCATCGAAGACTCTCCACGACTGCTGCGGTCGCTCGAGAGGGGCCTTGCCGCGGATGGGTTCACGGTCGATTCGGCGAGCTCGGGCGGGGACGCGATGAGTCGCCTGTCGACGAACGACTACGACGTGGTGGTGCTCGATCTCGGCCTACCCGACATGGACGGCGCCGAAATCCTGCGGCGCCTTCGCGCATGCCCAGCGGGACCCGCGGTGCTCATCCTCTCGGCGCGAGACACCCCCGCGGACAGGGTCGAAGGGCTACAGCTCGGCGCGGACGACTACCTGATCAAACCGTTTCACTTCCCGGAGCTGATCGCGCGCCTGCAAGCGCTGGCGCGCCGACGGTTCGACCAGCGCTCGCCCACCTTCGTGCTAGGCCGCCTACGCATTGATTCTCCAAGTCGCACCGTGACCGCCAATGGAGAAGAAGTCCCGCTCACGATGAGCGAGTACACCATCCTGGAATGCCTTCTGCTGCGGCGGGGACAGGTGTGTAGCAAGGAATGGCTCTTCGATCGCTTGGTGAACTCCGACAAGGACACTACGAGCAACGTCGTCGAGGTTCACGTCAGTTCCCTACGGCGCAAACTCCGCGAAGCAGGCGTGGAAGAGTTGATCGTGACGCGCCGAGGACACGGATACCTCGTTGCCCGTGCGGGCGAAGGAGAGCCGGATGGGGACTAGCCGAAGGCTCGCCATCGCCCAATGAAACAAGACGGGGAGTTGGAAGGACCACCGATGCCTACACGCCATGCGCAACACGCACGGCTGTGGTAGATGCTCGCTGCGCTCGCCCACCGCGGAGACGGCTGTGCCGTCCGGGCCGCACTTCATGGGTCTGCTTCGCCGGCACGCGCCGCGTGCCTCCGATCGGCTTCGCCGACCCCGGTCTACCTCCCCTAAAGAGGGGTGAAACATGACGCCACTTTCCACGTCAGGGACCCTCGAGGGCAGCGTTCCGGCAATCCGCCGCGACGACTCGTTGACCCACTTTCTCGTCCGGCGTCTGCTCCTGTTCACGCTCCCCATCGTCTTCACGACGATGGCATTACACTGGCACTGGGAGAGTGAATTGGTACGCCGTGTTTTCGACGATGCGTTGCGTGAGCGCGTGACATCGCTGGCGACACTCGTGACGAGACACGACGGTAGAATCGAGTTCGACTTTGCCGACGAGTACATGACTCAGTACTCGCGACAGCGGGATCCGTTCTACTTCCAGATCTGGTTCGAGGACGGGACGACGCTGGAGCGCTCGCGCTCGCTTGGCGATCTCGAACTCCCGAGGCGCGTGGGCAGCTTGGACGAGCCGCAGCGATTCAGTACCACCCTGGCCGATGGCCGGCGCGTACGGGCAGTGGGGATGGATTTTCCGATTCGGGAGGGCAGCACGCTGGCGCTCAACCCTGCTGATCAGGTTCATGCGGTCGTCGGGGTAGGCGAGGAAGGACTCGTGACACTCTTGCGAGCCGGAGCGCTCCAGGTCCTCGTGACCGGTTTGTTGACGAGCATGGGCATCCTTATTGCCGTCGTGGTTTCCCTCGGACTGGGCCGACGGCTGCTCGGCCGGGTAGCAGAGGAAGTCCGAAGCATCGATCCCCGGAACCTCGATCGCCGCCTCGAAACGAAAAACGCCCCCGTTGAGGTGCGTCCGATCCTGGATGCGTTGAACAGCTCGCTGGATGTCATCGCGGAGTCCGTCGAACGCGAGCGCCGCTTCGCGTCCGACGTTGCACATGAGTTGCGAACTCCTGTCGCAGAGCTCCGTGCGTTGACCGAAGTCTCCGCCATCTGGCCCGATCAGAATCCCCCCGGAGAAGCGTTGCGCGAGTGCCATGACGTGGGTCTCCACATGGAGCGAATCGTCGAATCTCTGCTCCAGCTTGCCCGAGTCGAGGCGGAAGCCGACGGTGAGCTGGAAGCTGTGGTCGATGTTGCGGAGCTCGCGCGAGCCCAGGTGCGTCACCTCTCGGAGAAGGGAGTTTCCGCACGCCTCAGCGTCCGGATCGAGGGCGTCGTCATTGCGCGGGGCACGGAAACGCTCTGGAACCTGGTGCTTCGCAACCTTCTCGACAACGCCCTCGAGCATTCTCCGGCGGACTCTTCCGTGGCGATACAGGTCGTGGCGGAGTGCGGAGGTGCTGGGATCACTGTCGAGAACCAAGCGGACGATCTCCATCCGGAAGACATCCCGCGTCTCACCCGCCGATTGTGGCGCGGGCGAGCCAAGACAGTTGCCGGTCACCACGCCGGCCTCGGTCTTTCGATCACGCTCGCTGCCTGCACACGTCTGGGAGCGCAACTCTCGTTCCGACTCGAGAACGGGAGCCTGTGCGCGCAAGTGCGCACAGCGAGTTGATCACTCAAGCGGGAAGCCCCGATGTAGAGGCAGGGTGCCCCGCGTTATCGCGCTGGCCGGTGTTGTCCCCGGACTGTCGGGTCAGGACCCGCTCCTAGATCTCAGGCGCGAGCAGCAGGAGGCTCGCGATCTGCGTGATCCTGACCCGAGTGACGCCGAGCGATCGTGCTGCTTCGGCGTAGTCCTTCATCCGACGCTCACCGCGCTCGCTGCCTGCGCCTCGGGCGACGCGCGTCCTTCACAAGCACGATCTCGACCACGAGCGTCTCGCCGCCTGTGTCCACGACGGGCAGCCTAGCGATGCCGAAGCTCTCCGCGCGCAGGACGCCGACCTCGCCGAGATCTCAATCTACGATCGACGTCGTCGCGCCGCGGTAGCTGTGACCGCGACCCGTCACGAGCGACCACGCGCTCGTCAGCCCGCCCCACTCCTCGCGCGTAGGCGTCGCGGACACGACGATCGACTCCGCCCACGAGCCGAGCTCGCGTCCGTCCTCGTCGGAGAGGTGGCACTGCGAGCGGAGCGCGACGGGATCCTCGTCGGGAAGGGTGAGGGTCGCGTGAACGAGGCTGATCACCGCGAGGAGTGGGTCCCAGTGGAGCGGCGTCAGGCAGGCATCGAGCGAGAGCTTGAGCGTGCGTGCCTGCTCGCCGACATCGAGATCGCCGCGGCCGGAGATCGCGACGGGGGCGCCGCACGCGACGCCGGAGTACATGATTTCGAGCGAAGTGGCCATGTCGGACACGGTCGCTCCGGTCGCAGGGGGACAGCGAGTGGATTCTGGAAGCCTTGGCACGGTCACTGGGATCTGCGGGTCGCATCCCCACCGCTTCTCGCATTTCGGCGCCATGAGCGTTCGAATCCGGCGTGCGCGCGTCACTACTCCTCGCCCAGGATCGCCGGCACGAACTCGTTGCCGTAGACGATCTCCGCTAGGGAGTCCCCGTACGCGACCACGACGGGGGCGACCGCCTCGCCGGGCATCAACAGGTGTCCGGGATTGGCGCCGTACGCGCACACCATGTACGTGCGATCCTCCCACGACTTGTGCGGCGGGCCGTAGATCCGCTCGATCTCCTGTCTCGTGACGCCGAGGCGAGCGGAGCCGCCATTGAACCGTGCGCGAAGCCCGGCGTTTTCCTCGCGCTCTCGCGCAATGCGCTCGTCCAGCCCGCGGGTGAGCGGGAGCACCGCGATCAGGATCGTCACCAACCAGTCGGGTTCGAGTTTGCGTGGACCCCCCTCAACCTTAACCCGAATCGCATCGATGTCCACGGCGAGCGCATTCGCGGCTCGCACCGCTCGCTCGAGGTTCGCGTCGATGGCGAGTCGCTTAATGCGCGACCTGGTCGTGCCGTGGAAAGGGACCTCGTCGATCTCGGACCGCACCCAGTCCACGAGCTTCTCGAGCCGATCGTCACGGAAGATCGCCCACACGACGTACGCGGTGTTCTCGAACGAATACGGAGCCCAGCAAACGGCGAAGCTCAGGCAGAGGATCTCGTTGCCTGCGGGCTCTCGATACCGGAACTCGAAGTTGCCGCGCCCGTCAAGAGCTTCCAGCACTTCCTGCACGCTCGTCCCCACCTGGAAGAAGGACAGGTCTGCGTACCCGATGTATCGACTGGCGGTGACGATGGTTTCCGATGACGGGCGAGGCGATTCGCCGCGCTTCTCCGCGTGACTGAAGCGGAACCACGTCGCCGCAGCCCCCACGCACAGGACCGCGAGAAGGAGAAGCATGCGACCCGAGCTGCGTGCGTGAGCGATGAGTATTGCCTCAGGCAAGGAAGCCTCGCCGGACCATCAGATCGTCAAATACATGGAGGACGCCGTCAACGCCCGATCAACTTTACGGACTACCACCCTGCCGGGCCTCGGCAAGCCCGCGTTGTCGAGGTCCGCAGTCTCGGCGACGGGAACGGGGCCGGGGGCGGTTGCTGCTGGCCGCTCCGCCATCAGTTGGGGTGGGTAGGTAGCGCGAGTGACCGCGGCCGCAGCGAGGAAGAGTCCAGAAACTCAAGGATAGGTGATGCGCAATTCTCGGCAGCCGAGCAAGCCCAACCACGGGCGGGACTGCTCTGGCCAGTCATCGCATCGAAGCGTCAGTCTGTACTGACTATCTGACGGAGGAGTTACAAGGTAGAGGTTCATCGCCGAGTCCGGCGCGACGTTCATCCACTCGCCCCCGTTCGGACCGAAGAGGACTCCAACGATGCGTTCCCGCAGGACCCCCGCCGCTGGTTCGATGATGATGTGATCGATGCTGAGTTTTCCCGTCAGATCGATAGTCACGAATTCGCTTGCAAATGGGCCTCCCCAGGATCTCAACCTTTCGGGAACAGGGTAGTTCGGACTGCCCTCGCAGGGAAACACCTCAAGCATTGTGATTATCGTCTGCGACCCGTTGTCCAGCGGGAATCGACACTCGATGGACACCGGCCCCGGCCGAACGCTTGCCACCCACGATCCCGAGAAGTCCAGCCGAGAAAGGTCTGTGCTGTGGTCGGTGTCCGGTTCTAACCAATGTGCCTCCCACTTGAGTGTTTCCCATTCCCTCCCCGGCGGAATGTCCTTGGAGGCAAAACGGCCGAGAAGCCGAACGCTCTTCGGCGAACCAGATGCTTGTGGCGGTGTTGCCGTGAACGCTTCTTCCCGCGCAGGGCTTGGCTGCGCTCGCGAGCTCGTGGCGGGCGGCACGAGGTTCTGGAGCTCGGCGGCGGCGGCTTGCTCGCCGAGCGAGACCTCCTCGGGGCTCTGTAGCGCAACTTCGGGCCTCCGGGCGGTAACGGCCTCGCCAGACTGGGGCTCGACAAACGGCGTTTCAGTCGCGTGATGGGAGCCACCAGAGAAGAGCCACACGGCGGCAGCCGCGATCGCGAGTAAGAAGATGAGTGAGAGGTGGCGTTTCAGTTGGAGCGGCGGCGATGTGTGCGCCAAGGGAGATCGTCCCCGTGCTGTTGGGCAGGGTCAAGGCCAGCACGCCGCCCCGGAGCATACCCCGCTGCCGGCCAAGGGCACGGCGGAGAGGGCTGTGCGTTCGCCTTCCACCCGTCCCGAGACTCTTACACCTACTCCGTCGCCACTGCCGCCGCGTTCGTGATTGAGTCGAGCCGGCCCACCCATCGCGCAGCAATCCTCGCCGCTGGATCATCCGCTCCGGCACCGCGCGAGACGTTTTCGGTCACGGCGCCTTTCGCACTTCCAGCGCTGCCTGTACTGTGACCCGGGCAGGCGGCCGCGCTACGTACCCCGATGCCCACATGATGCACGTCATCGCCTCGCTCCTCTTACAGAGTGCGCCGATCGTCGATGCAGCCGACGAATACGCACGCGAGCTGCTCCGGTCGCTCTTGTACGCAGATCGAGTCGCCCTCGTTCACGTCCGCGAAGTCACAAGCGTCACCGTCGGCACGCCAACTGGCCGCCGAAGCCTCGACCTGGCCCATCTCGTGGTCGAGCGGCGCCTCATCGGTCCGGACGACGAGAGCGGCTACCTCGCACTCGCTACTGACGGCGCCAAGGGCAAGCAACGCTGCCGTCTCGCGGCCGGCGACCGTGCCGTGCTGTTCCTCCACGATGATTCGTGGCTGCCCGGACGAACAGATGGCGCTGAGGAGCGTGCAATAGCTGCGCATACCCAAGAACGAGTATGGGTGCCTGTCTGGCGCGGCATCTGGCAAGCCGACCGCGCGACTGGCGAGATCCACGCTCCTCCCGGTGCACTTCGCGACATCGGTGCATCGGATTCGGCGGTCTCGTTTCAGGAAACAGACCTGCTAGCGCGGATCGAGCGCGTCATCGAGAGCTCCCTGCCGCGTCTTGGGGCCGACTTCGCCACAACTTCTCCGTTTCCTTGGGGGATCACGCTCGATGCGCGAGGAGAGTATGAAGGATCGGAGAGCGGCGCGATTGCGGAAGAGCTGGCCGTCGAGATCCTGGGAACCGTGCGAACGTGGCGCGACTGGCCACGAACCGTGGGTACGTCGATCACGCCCTGCGAGAGCTTCCTGGTTCTCCGGCTCCAGGAACGACATGGGCCAACTGACGTGCGCGTATGGCCCTCTTCACGTCATCACGTACCAGCCGAGGACCGTGCACGGATGGATAAAGCGCTGGCGCTGTGGAACAAGCTGCCAGGTGCGCGGCGACCTACATGGAACATGTGACCGGACGATCGCGGGTTCCCCGCCACCGCGTTCGCGAGCACGCCGGACTCGTCCCGTCGCACCAGAGCAAACCGCGCCGGTGGATCATTCGTCGGCTGCCGGCCGAGGGCGCGGCGGGGAGGGAGGGTGGACCTTGTCTCTCAGCGCCGCCCGAGCACGAACCGGTGGCCTTCATCCAGAACGAGGATGTCCTCCGTCCCGTTGCCATCGCGATCACCGTACCACCAGGCCCTGTTGATCGCAGCATCGACGAGATGGGCAAGGAGCACCTGCCCGGTTCGACCCGATCGAACTTCAACCAGTCCCGAGGTCGAACGTTTGAAGAGCGGCTCAATGTGGAAATACTCCACGGAGAGCTCGTCCGTCACGCCGTCGCCGTCAAAGTCACCGTTCCCCTCATCGGAATCCAGACCGGGCAGTGCGGCTAATTCGGACTCGGGAACGGCAAGCTCGTACACACCCTCGTGTCGCTCGCGTGAGGGGTAGGCGCGGAGCATGTCTTCGCCACCCAGGACCCCGTACGTCACCATGCCACAGGCCAGCAAGACGCTGCCCACGAAAACGGCCGCGAGGCGGTCCCGGAGCACGGCGGCATCCATGAGTCCAGCGTAACCGAGCAACCGCGGGCGACAAGCTGTGGCGCGCGATCTCCCCGACTCCATCATCCGAACGCCGCGTTCGTGAGCGCACCGCTCCTCCCATGCCCCCGGCCGAGGGCGCGGCGGGTAGGACCGCGAGGAGTCGGCCCTGTCCTCAATCCATGAGCCATGCCATCAGGCCACCGGGATCCCCGACGATCAAGTAGATGAGGATGACGTAGCCGAGTACGTAAGGCCCGGCAAGGCCAAGGCACCGAGGTCTCCTGCACGACAGCAGGTACGTGATCATTCCCGGATAGGCGACCATGCTCAGGAGTGCCGCCATGAAGAACCCTATCGTCGTTCCCCAATGCACCATGTACCGCCCGGGCGGCGCGACCCGATCTGGGATGTCATTGTTGTTGTTGATGAACGGATCGCGCGGGAAGTATCCCTGCTCGAACCAGCCGCGCAGCACGATCGACCCGAACACGAGGAGAGCAAGGACTGGAATGAAGCTGACGACGCCGAACACCTTCTCTGCGATGCTACCGGGTGGGTCGGTGTCGGCCGGCCTTCGAGTGTTCCACGTCCACAGCCCGAAGCCTCTGCCGAGTGTCACTCCGACGCACATGGCGAAGAAGGCGACTGGAAGAACGTGGGTCCACTTCATCTAGTCCTCGGGAGATGAGCACCCGTAGCCTACCGTTCCGCGCGGCCTCGATCACGGCCTGAACGCGTTGCTGCCGGACAACGAAGGACAGCGTGGACGACCGGCCGAGGGCGCGGCGGGGATCCCCTATGCGGGATGCAGTGACCGAGACCTGCAACCGTGGACTTCTCGCGCGGTGGCTCCCAACTCAATCCAGGACAACGCAGCTCCGACTCTCGCGCCATCTCTCCACGACCATCGACTGCACTTGAGGATCGATGCTCTCGCTCCAGTCCTGCTGGTCGGCTGGCGCTGGGGAATCCCAGGATTCGGTCCACGCTGAGCCGATCACCGACGACCTTTCCGACCAAGGCAGATGCCAGCCGGTCAAATCGTAGAGCAGACCGAGCAGCCATGCGCGACGCTTCACGTCCATGGCAGGGTCCTCGAGTGCATCGATGAGCAAGGGCAACGCGCGCCATCCAGCGCGGAATAGGCGCTCTGCCGAGGACACCGTCGTGCCTTTGGACTCCATCCCATCAGCCCCTGGAATGTCCAGGAGGACGACCGGTTGCAGAACGTCGATCGACTGGAGGTGCACGAGTAACTCGGCACGCTCGGCCTCATCGAGTCGGATGTGGAGTGGGTGAAGGCGAACGGTCACCGGCTTCGAGCTGCTCAGGATCCAGCCTCTGACATCATCCTCAGAGGCGATGCTGATTCCAGGATGATTCTGCACCCGGACTTGGTAGTCGCCCGGGTGGAGGAGAGCCACGTAATACATCAGATCCAATCGCAAGTGGCCACCCTTCCAGCTCTTCCCCTCAGGATGACGCAACCTCGTACCCCTCGAGGAACCTTGGCTGTGTCGTCCTTGTGGATGGGGGGCAATCCGGGCTTCCTCATCGACCGCCTCGACGCGAAACCAGGCCCGCTGCCCTTCGCGATAGGTGAGGTCTTCGTACTCGTCGATGTTCCTCCAGCGCACTGTGAGTTCAGGTAGGTGCGGAAAGGTGGACTCGATGAGTTCCCCATCCGTAATCTCGAGCAACAGTGGATCTGGAAGCCCCTGCACCCGTCGGAGGGCGGTGAGCATCTCCAGATCCTTCGGGTATTCTTCGGCGATCCGAAGGGCGTCGAGCTCGCGCTGGAGGAATTCGATCCAGCGCGATCCGCCTCGACGGATCATCTCCGTCAAGCAAGTCTCGATCTGATGCTGCAGGCGGTTGAAAGGAAGCGGCCGGCTCTGGACGGCGCGATAGTGGACTTCGAGGTCGGCGTCACTCATGCGTGCGATGACCGCGTTCGAGCCGGGGACGAGGAGAACGACCAAACCAAGATTGTGCTCGGCAACGGCGAAGTCACCACCGAAGTCCACGAATGCCTCGGCCTTTCCCAGACGCTTGCAAGTCTCCTCGTCACTCCAATCAGCCGAGATCTCGAGAGTCACACGCGAAACTTCGGGGGCAATGTCACCGTCGAACACCAATCGGAATCCACCGTTCTCGTCGCTGCGCACCGCCTGGCTCGGATGATGAATGATGTCGGGGCTGTGAAGCCCAAACAGGAAGAGGAAGTTCGCGTCCGCCAATGGCTGGAATTCCTCGTCGAGCACGCTGCCGTACAGGGCAATCGTCGTCGGCAGCGGGGTTCCAGCCTCCTGAACGTGGGCGAAAGACCCGATCCCTCCCGGCGAGGTACAGAACAGAGAGCCGATCGACACCGAAGCCCATCCCAGGGAGAGAGGCTTCCGCACGCAGTTAGCTCGCATTCCTGCCGAATCCTAGTCGAGCTCCACGTCCACCGGTAGGTCCTGTGGCCGGACCCGGCTCGTGGGCCAGTCCCAACGATTCCGACGGTGGGAACCCCGGATTCCGCCGGAGCTGGGCCGAGCTCGCCTCCGCTCGCCCCCGAGCCGGACGGCGGCCGAAGTCGGGACGATCAGTTCGAGCCTCGTCCTGGTGCTGACCACGATCTGGTCGAGGGCGAGTGCAGGGCGGCCAGTGCGACCGGCCGGGGGCGCGGCGCAGCTCTCACCGCAGCTCGACCGGCTCCAGGTCGGACAAGTTTACGGTCGTGATCAGCGAGAGGTCCTTGCCGGAGAGCACGCGCGCCTCATGGAGTCGGGGCATGTGGACCACGATGTCACAGATGCCGTCGCCGTTCGCGTCCCCAAGGACGCATGCGTCCACACCGACGCCGCATCCAGTGGAGTCATAGTCCCCTCCGAAGAAGGTCCGGAGTCCCGTACCGTCAGCGCCGGAATGGACAACCGCCACTCCCGGATCGCAATCCAGCGTGTCCTCGTTGGCCCCGACCAGGAAGTCGGGAATGCCGTCGTCATTCACGTCGCCGAGCACATCGAGGCTTGTTCCTTCGGCGTACATGTACCCACTGGTGTAGTCCTGGGTGTGGAGTAGGGCTCCATCGAGGCCCGAGTACCCACTTACGAACACATCCGGGGCAGAAGCGAGCAGGTCCGGAACTTGGTCGTCATTCACATCACCGAGCACGCGAATGATCCACGGCCAGCCGGTGATGTCGATCCGTTGCAGCCTGGTCCATCGCTTGGATGACCACACCTCGATTGCGACGACATCACCCGAAGCCGCCGGGGGTTCCTTGGAACGCACCACCGACACGACGACATCGGCGAGACCATCTCCGTCCCAGTCGGGTACGAGCGCAGTCCCGGTAGCGAGTGTGTTGCCGGGCACCAGGGTGAAGGAGCTCCGTTCGAGACTCTTCTCGGACTCCAATGGCTCGCATGCGAGCGCACGAATCAGCTTGGCCGTTCGGCCTGAGAACAGAAACACACAGGCGACTCTGTAGACATTGTTGTAGTCCTCTCCAGAGCGGTACACGGCAATGTCCGTGCTGCCGTCCCCATCGATGTCCCGGCCGCCGGCGAGAGCGTCACCAAAACCCGTCCCTACGAACTCCGAGCCGATCTCGTGCAGCACTGCTCCGTCCACGCCGGAGAACAGCCACACCCTGTTTCCACCTGAGATCGCAAGGTCTCGATGGCCGTCTCCATTCGTGTCGCCAACGTCCTCTAGCGCTCGGCCGAAGTCCTCGCAGGGTGACGGAGGCGGAAGCGTGCGCAGTAGATGGCCGTCCGTCCCGGAGAAGATCCAGACGATGCCCGGACCGACCGGCACATCTGGTTTCCCGGATCCCGCTGGGCCTGGCCCTCTCCGGGCCAGCGCGAAGTCGGGGACACCGTCTCCGTTCACGTCCCCCACGGGGGCTACGGAGCAGCGCAGGCCGTTGGAAACGTCTGGCAGTACAGGCGCCGGGAACGTCGCCGCACCAAGGGCGGCCAGTGGGAGAGACGAGAGCAGCATGAGGAGGGCCGGGATCACAACCCCCCATGAACGGCAGGCGACCGGCAAGGTGACGCGGATTCTCATGCGGAAGGGATGGGATACCTCTCGCCGGACCGTCAGCTCCCCTTCCTTGCCTGGGAAACACTCGGGGAGCACCAGTGTCATCGAAGGGAAGTGCCCCCTCTCCGTTCGAGTCCCGCCCGGCACCGATTCGAACGCTACTACGAACAGAGGTGGCAGCCCGCGCAAGCACACCCGGCGGCCGGTAGTCTGGACGGCCTCCTCCCCAGCGGATGAAGCTCTCCCCTCGCACTGCCTGGCTCGCCTTTGCTGCCCTGATCGCAGCGGGCTTCCTCGTGTGGCTCGGGTGGCCCGAGAAGCAGAATCTGGGTGCTGCGGAGCCGATCGGTCGCCACGAGGAGAATGCCCAGCCTGCAATGCCGAGCGAGGCGGCGATCGAGAGTCTTGCCGCGGATGAGGAGCTGGCGGCCTCCCCTCGGGAAGCGGTTCCTGCTACGCCTGCGACAACCAGGGAAACGGCGCAGAAGCAGGAGCCTGCTTCGAAGGTTGCGCATCTCCATGTCCTCGCGCGCTCTCAGGATGACGGCAATCCCCTAGCCGATATGCGGGTGTGGGCATCATCGAGCGAAAGAGTCATGGCTCGGAGCGTCGAGAGCTCGCATGGAGAGCTTGGCGACGCCCCGAAGACGGATGCGGACGGACGAGCGGATCTCGAGGTCGATCCAGAAACCGCATTGATCATTTTCGTTTCCGAAGACCAAGGGTCGCGCGACACGAAGCGGGAACTCGAACCACTCGCAGTTGGCGAGTCGGTGGAACTCGTATTCGAGTTTGCGACGCGCGAGGACATCCGCCTCTATGGCAGGCTCGTTGATGCCGAGAGCGGTTCACCCCTTCTCGGGGATGTAACGATTGAGAACGGAGAGACGGAGCTGCGCTGGGTCGAGACCGACTCTGCCGGACAATTCCAGCTCTCTGGGGGCTCCTGGGAGCGGGTCTTTGCCAGCGCGCGGGCGCGCGGCTATGCGCGGACGATGTTCGCGGTCACGAAAGAATACGACAGCCCCGTCGATCCACTGATCGTCGAGCTTTTTCGCGCGGCAACACTGGAAGCGATCGTGCGAGATCGGGCCGGCGTTCCGATCCCAGGAGCGCAGGTCACGCTCTCGACAGAGTCCTACCGGCTCCAGCAATCGAGCTCGAGCATGCTCGACTTCTACTTCGACAAGAATCCGAGCTGGAGAGGCAAGACTGACTCCGACGGGCGCGCGACGATCCCCGATCTTCTCCCGCGCGCCCCCCTGCGAGTCTCGGCCCAGGCGAAGGGCTATCCTCGGCGCGACGAGGCGGAGCCGATCGAGTTGGAGCCCGGCGAGCTTCGCCGGATCGAGCTCGTACTCGGTGCTGGGGCGACGATCACGGGATCGCTAGTGGACGAGCGTGGCACCCCAATCGGGAACCGCGCAATGTGGCGCATGGTCGCCGAGATGCCCGAACCTGGGATGTTCGAGGACTACGCCAAGCCCGCCCAGAAGGCCAAGACCGATGTGGAGGGCCGCTTTCGCTTCGAGGCAGTTCCCATGGGGACCTGGTGGATCGGCCCCGCGCCGAACACGCAGGGGCCGCCCGACGATGTCCCGCCTGCCGCTCAGGTCGTAGTTGTCATCGACGAGCTGTCGGAGATGGAAATCGTAGTGCGTGTGCAGCGTGGCCTCTTCCTGAGTGGTCGGGTATTCGATCCATCGGGTCTCCCGGCGAAGGATCTCTACGTGAGCGCGTTCCGGGGGATCACCGTCGCAGACTCGCAGACCAATGACGACGGTGAGTTCTCGATCGGTCCGCTCGTGGCCGGAAACTGGACACTCGAAGCCGGCGGGATTGGCGATGCACATTCGGCCGCTGAGCCCGTGTTGGTCGAAGCCGGCCGGACGGGAATCGTTCTCCAGCTTCGCGCTGGGGGCTCCATCGCCGGCGAAGTCGTGGACCGCGACACCGGCGAGCGTTGCGAGTGCGAGCTAGCGGTGTCGAATCCGGATGCGCAGAGCTGGTTCGGGACAGCCTCGCGCGACGGGACCATTCGCTTCGACGGTCTTCCCCCCGGCACTTACTCGATCTCAGCGAAAACTCGCGACGGCCGGATTGGCATCCACCGAGGCGTCGTGGTTGAGGCCGGTACGTGCGCCGAGGGAGTGCGTGTGCAGGTCGCCCCAGGTTCCAAACTTGTCTTGCGGTACGAGGGGGCTGCCGAGAACGTCAGCTGCCGGATCGCCTCCGAGGGGTTCACGTTGGAGTGGACCTCTCTGTATGGCGATCACCCCCTGACCATGATCGTCCCGCCTGGAACGATCGAGGTCCACTGGAGCGAGATGGGCGAAGAGGAAGAGGTGGTGGAGCACGTCGAGAAGATCGACGTGGGTGTGGAGAAGCAGGTCGAACTCATCTTGAAGGCTGGGTCCTAGCGCCGAGGGGCTGCCACCACAGGGGTGCCCAGAAGCCACGCTGGGTGGTAGCAGCCTGACAGGCGTCGCCCAGCTCCTCTCTCTCCGTCCGAGTCCCGCCCGGCACCGATCCCAACGGTCCTGCGAACAGAGAGCAGTTCGCAAACCCGTAGGGACCGGGGAGCCACCTGCCGGCCAAGACGCTAGCAGGGCTCCCAAAGGGGTTGACTGGGGGGCGCAGGACAGTGGGCGAGACCGATCGCCGCAAGTCCCCTACTGGGCGTAACTTGCGCTCGCGCAACGACTTGCTCTCGTGCTCTCTGTTCGTAGCGGGGAGAGCGGGTACCCCAGCTTCACACAGCGCCGTTTTGATCGACCCCGAGGCGGACGGAGTCTCGAACTCTCTGCTGCTCTCGAGAGAGCAGAGAAATGGTTGACGCATTGCGGATTCCTAGAATCGAGCGATCCGGACGGATCTGCGAACTCGGGGGCGCGCGGTTGACAGCCAGAGAAGCAGCGCTTGTCGTACGACGAGCGTGCTCGCCAGTGGTGCATCGGCGACTCCTGGCCTCCACTTCGCCCCCGTGCGGTGAGGATAGGGGGAACTGCGACAACCGCGTTCGCACTGGCTATCAGCCGGAGATTACAAGCCAGCGGCGTCAGCCCCAAGTATTCCACGCAGGGGTTCCACAACTTGGTCTTCACGAAGGCCGGCGAATCACACGTCCCCCGTGCTCCGTGACCTGATAGGCCCAGTCTGCGGTCGGGCGCTGCCGATGAGTTACTTGCGCAACGGTGTTGACCGCCCACGCGGAAGTCACGATTCTGCTCCATTGTTCGACTTGAGCGCGCGCTTCTCTGCTCGCGCCTTGGGCGGGGTTGACCTTCACCAAGTCCAGCATGATGCCCATCGCTACTACATCCTCAGTGACGCCGAGGCCAATCGTTAGATAGTTGTTCAATAGCACATCCGCGACGTCTGTCCGAAGGTCCCCTATCTTGAGGTAGAGCCTCCGAAGCTCATGGATCGTCTTGCCAACATCGTCGAACTGCCTTTCTTCGATCCAGCGACGGAGTTCATTGCGCTGTTTTGTGGGAGCCCGAAGAGAGTTGTAGGAGAAGCAAACGACCTCCGTTAGGAGGTACGAACAAAGAACGATCAGACCAGTTTGCATTTTGGATTGGAATGCTGCCCTATTTGCACTGTCCGCCACCAAGTAAGTAATGACGAGTCCAATCGCGACGCCTAGGATCCGCTGGATTGCAACCAGCCGCCAGCCGGATTTCCATGTATCCCTTGCTGCCCGCGACCAAGCACTCTCCTTCATCGCCGGCAATTGCGGATGATCGGTCATGCTCACAACAAGTCTGTATCCTGGACTGGGGGCGTGTTCAGGTGACCAAACACGCGAGGATAGGCGTTCTCGGGAGTAGGGAGAGCCGGGCGGCGCATTTTCGGTGTGGTGTTCACGAAACTCCCTCCCGTTTGACGGTCGGGACGAAACAGCCGCTCGTCGCGACTCGACACTCGGCGCGAATCACAGCTCCGTGCACCGAGCAACCCGTACTCCGCCGCCATCCCCGCCCATGCCGCCTTGCCCGTTGTGGGCTGCCCACGTTCCTTGGCCGGCCTCGCCGGGCTCACCGCCGAGACATGACCCCGAGCCGGTGATCTGTGAGCCTTCGATGTAGATCACACATCCCCCGTCCCCACCAGGCTCTCCGCGTCCCGCATCGCCGCCATCTCCGGCTTGCAGGACTCCAGTGACATGGACTATCGGCGACTCCACGATGATGTCCGTGCCGTCGCCACCTGGCTGCCCGAGTGGCTCTGCGGGGTTCGTCCAGTCCCTGCCTCGACCGCCTCGAACAGCCCCTTCGATGTCGATGCGCCCGCGCGCCACCAACCGGATCGTCGGTCCATGTGGCCTTCCGCTCGTGACGGCGCGATCGAGGGCGACCAGATTCCCCGCGATCGCAATCGTCTCGCTCATCACGAACTGCACGTCGTCCTCGACGGTCACAGTAGCACCGGCGGGCACGGTCAGCGTCCGGCCCGTGAAGACGCCGGACAGGTGCTGGCCGTCGTGCAGCACGATGTCGCTGTCACCGAGCTGGCCAGGGATCGGGTCGGTGCTCCGTGCGGCCGGTGCGTTGCAGGCGCCAGCAACGACGAGCAGCAGGATCCCTCTGGTGTAGATCGAACGATGGACGCGAGCGAGCAGGCTCATCAGAACAACTCCTCCCAGCCCGCGTGGAGTGGGGACACCCGGGCGGCGGGGGGAATGCTATCCGCCGGCGTGGAGCTGGACGAGCGAAGGGTCTCGGATCAGGAAAGCGATCGCTTTGGCGGCGCGAACCAGGGCAAGCTCGTGAGCGCCACTGATCCTGGCTCCGCGCGACCAGCCGAGGTAGGCTCGAATGCCCACCCGGTGCGGTAGCATGGACCCGACGTCATCCGCTTGGATTTCTTATGCCCGCTGCACGTCGAGGCGCACGACGCTGCCGATCAGCGCGCGGAGGCTCGCATCGGGCACCGCGAGATCGGCGGCGGCGGTGAGCAGCGCGGTGAGCACGACCTTCGACATGGGCGCGGTCGAGACGTTAGCGTGAGTCTCGGGAGGACCGAATGAGTGGTCTCGAAAAGATGCGCAGGCTGTGCGCCAAGCTCGACGACACCAGCGAGCGGCCGCACTTCAACGACGTCATGTTCTACGTGGGCAAGAAGCCGTTCGCGAGCTGCGGTGACGAGAGCGGGGTCGTGGTGCAACTCGAGCCCGATCACGCCGCGACGCTGATCGCGCGCGACTCGCGGTTCACCCCGTACGCGCGCGCGAAACACACGGTGCAGTTCGACCCGGGCGCAGTGCCGCAGAAAGCGTGGGAGCCCCTCGTGCGCGAGAGCTACGCGCTCGTGGTCGCGGCCGCGAAGAAGCCGGCGAAGAAGCGAGCGAAGTGACGACATTAGTACTGAACCGCGCGAGCCAGCCCTACGCGCGGGCGTGATGCCCACCGCGCATCTGTCCCACCTTGCGCAGCAAGCGTGGCAACCACCTCAGTACTTGCCCGCGAGAATCATGGACAGGGTTACATCCTCGTTGTCGCCTGTGCCGCCGGGAGTTCCATCGGCACCCCACGATGCGATCTCATACGTGTCCTTTCCCGTAGGCCAGTAGGCATAGGATCGGCCCCAAGGATCGAGCGGTAGTTTGGCGACGGTCACGCGGCCCCGAGCATCGGGCAAGGTCAGGTCCACAAGTTTCGGTGGGTAGGAGCAGTTGTGCACGATCGCGTGCTCCATGAGCTTCTGGGACAAGAAGTCGAAATCCGTAACTACCTTCGAGCGTCCGTAGCGCCCTCCGGTGCAACCCAGGAAGAACGCGGAAAGGATGGCGGCGAGCGTCGATGCTGTTCTTGGGCGCACGCAAGAACGATGGCGCGATTCGTGTGAGGAATGATCGGGCATCGGCAATACTCCCGGGCTAGACGACTCCGCCGACCGGGTATTCCAACGTGAGCAAGGAGTGTCGCGGCTCGGGGAGTTTTTGTTGCCGGCCCTCGTCGCCGCTTTCCTACGCCCCGCCGTGCGACCGCGCCTGCGCCCAGAAGGCCCCACTTGAGTTCCTCGACCAACGAGAAGAAGCCGCGCCGCCGCGACTTCTGTGCGCTGGACGTGGGGAGCGACCCTAAAGGGGGCGCTCGAAGACGGCTGCTCGTCCACTCGCTGGACTACGTCAAATCGGAAGAGGTTTCGTTATTACCGCACACCGCCCTATTTCTTCTTCGAGACCGGGTGCGTCTTCGGCAGGTCGTTCACGATGCGGGTCGCCTCGGGGGTCGTCTCAGGATGGCCCCATCCTCCGGCGCTCTTCCCGTTCGCGATGTCGAGCACCATGTTGTCGTCCTTCGTCGGGCTGACGCCGCCCGGCACGAAGTCGAGCCCGAGCTTCTTGCGCAACTTCCAGGCGATCACATGGTCCGCGACCGAACTGTCACCGGAGAGGCCCAGGCCGCCGAGCAAGGTCCCGTCCGGCGCGTATAGCGCCAACCCGCCGCCGAACACGTTGACCCCACCGATGCGCTTGCCCGTCATGGGGTCCCTTGCCGTGCCGAAGTCCGCTGCGTTGCCGCCGTAGGCGACGGAGACGTCGATGGGGTTGCTCGCCTGCAGACCGAACAGGCTCCCCCCCGGCTGCACGGCGGAGTACAGGTTCGCGGTCGAGAGCGCTAGCCCGGCCAAGCTGAACGCGTTCGCGGTGTTCGCCTTCTGCGCCGAGATCACGCGGCTACCCGGCCACTGATCGCCGCGCTTCTCGCCCGACATCGCCACGACTTGGACGGTGCCGTCGCGGTCGACCAGCGTGGCCCACATCTGCAGGCCGAAGCCGCCGTTCGATTCGGCGACCACCTCGCGCAGCGCCGCGGTCACACGCGAGTGATCGGGAAGCGCCTGCTGCAGTGCCGGGGGAGAGAGATGTGCCGGCGGGGCGACCGAGATGGCGGTGACCAGGCTTCCAGCAAGCGCAAAGGAGAACAGGACGTGCTTCATGGGGCGGCCTCCAATCGGGGTTCTGGTGTGCGAATCGACGACGAAGCGGGATGCTACCAGGACGCGTCGAGCGGCCGGCCAACGCGTCGAGTCGTGGCGCGGAGGGACGCGAGGACCTTGCACCGCCGACAGCCCGCCTACACCTCGCCCCGCCCGCGTTCCTCGCCTCGGCGGCGGACGCCTCGATCAACGCTGCCACTCTCGAACCATGGAAAGCGTCACGTCCTGGTCGATTCCTTCCCCGCCAGGCTTCCCGTCCTCGCCATACGTCGCGATCTCGAATGTGCCGTCATCGTGGACCTCGTACAGGTGTGGTCGGTTCCACGCATCGACAAGGGCGCCGCGCCAGAGGAATCGGTGGCCACGAGCATCGGGCATGATGAGCGCTTCTAGGCCGGTCGGCAGCTCGCTGGTCTTTCGACGATACGCAGCCACCGCGTCCGCGAGGTCCACGATGCGCGTTTCCACGATGCTGACGAAGTCACAGCCCGGCCTGCGGGGAAGCAAGGCCGGGGCAATGAGCGTTGACAGCAGCAGCGCGATGACTGCACCGATCACGTATTCCAGCCACCGCGATGCGCCTGGCACGTCACGGTCCGACGCCATGCCCGTGACGTTCTTCCCTCAACGTCATCCGGGGAGCGGTGCGGGCCCCCTAGCCTAACCCGGTGGAACGCTCAGTCCCACCTGCATCGAGCCATTGCCACCAGCCCCCCGATCAGGCCCAACACGGCACCGATCAGTGGATTGGCGACGGAACCTATGGCGGTGAGAACGATCGTCACTGTCGCAACGATCGGCACGGTTGGCTCCACACGAGTTGGCATCAAGATCAGAAGCGCGCAGGGAAGCGCGATCACAAGAGCAATCGCCCCGTAGAAGGCGGCCGCTGTGAGCACGAATGGATCGATGAGGATCATCCAGAGTGGAGTGCCGTACGCGCCGTCGTCCGGAGGCAGGAAAACATGCTGAACGGAGACTGCCGTCATAACTGAAACCCCGACCGTGAGCATCGCGGAGATCGCAATAATCACGGAGCGCTGGAATGGCGTATAGGAGGACGGTGCTCGGGGCATCAGTCGGGTTCAATCTTCAAGGAATCGCGTTGGCCGCTCCCTGGCAGTGACGGTGCAGTCAGCGTTCCAGATTCGGAGGGCCGTCGGATGTCTGGAGGCCAGCAACTCCGATTCGCTGCACCAGGTCAGCTCGAATCGTCGCGACTTCGTCCGCTGGTAGCGAGGCTGATTCAACTGCGAGGCGAACATCGGGCGCGCCCCAGAAGACCAATCGAGTCCGCTCGATGGATGCCATGACCCGCAAGTCGAGAGTTTCCGCAGGAGGCTCGTGATCGCGTGCTCCAGGCACGAGGGATGGCATTGTCCTCAGTTGCGCATCGACAAAGAAGAGCAGTCCACTGGTCCCGTGCGGGAAGCCACGGCTACTTCCGCCCTCATTCACCAGTGTCTCCGGGTGCTGTACATAGCCCTGGAGTTCGTCACCCAAGATGGCAAGCCACGCCGCGTCGGCAATGATCCGTTGCAAGGACTCGCTGCCAACCCTGACCTTCAGTTCATCGACAGCAGGGTCAAGTACCCCCCACATGAGGGCCTGCTCGCGGCGAAAGCGCGCGGAGCCCTTTCCAGCCGCGAAGATGAGGAGCCCCACCACCGCGAGACAGAGCAACCTGCGCCGCATGCGACGACTTGATGGGATCGGTGTCGCTGAAGCTGTCATGCCGTTCGCTTATCCTAGCGGCTATGTACCGCCTACGCCGCCGCCGACGAGAAGAAGCCGCGCCGCCGCGACTTCCCTTCGCCATCCTGCTGAACGAAGCGCGTACGCCCCCTCGCTCCTTCGTCTCGGTCCCCAGCGGCTCAGAGACGCATAGACTCTCGGCCGTTTCGCTACTCTGCTTGAGCGCCCGATGCGACGCCGCGACCGCAGGACTATCTGCACCTCTAATCCTCCCGTCAAGGATTAGCGCATGCCCCGAGGAGGGCACACCGTTCAGTGCATCCCTATCGCGGCAGCCTCTACCGCTTCCCGGGCCTGGGTGAGCCGCACACTTGAGCAGTTGTTTTCTCGCGCTCGGTCAAGCCAGCGTTGGGCCTCTTCGTGACGCTGAAGTCCGGCGAGCGCAGCCGCCAGATCACAGGCGCCTGCCGCGCGTGCCCTCCGCGCGCTGCTTCCGTGATAGGCACGCTCAAGCAATGGAATAGCTTCTCCGAACCGGCCAAGCCAGACCAACACAGCGCCTCTCGTACCCGCAGCCCATTCCGCCTTCGGGTAAGCCTCGAAGACTGCTGCGGAGTGACTATCTGCTTCATCGAGCAACTCTGGAAGCCGAAGCAAGCAATCGATCCATGCCAAATTGGCGCGTGCGAGCGACACTTGAAGCGGCGTAGGAGGCGACTCTGCAAGGGGCATCTCTTGCATCAATTCGAGGCAAGTTGCACGTGCGAAGGTGAGGTTTCCAAGTTCACTCTCGACGCAGGCAAGAAAGAGTCGTAGGCTCCATGAACCTGGCGCCTGTTCGAGTGCTTCTCCCAGCACACGACGAGCCCCCAGGTCATCATTGGCCTCAAAAAGTTCAAGCATCTGGAGAGTGGCGGCAGAGTCGAGTATTGGCTGCAACTGTCTGGCGGAATAGAATGGCAATGATAACAGAAGCGTTCCGTCGGTCTTCTTATCGTTCCCAATAAGGATCGACCAGGGTACTAAGTTGGCGAGCAACAGCCAAATGTTCATGAACGCTATCATTGGTCCAATAGCGAGGTGTTCTGACATGGCATGCATGGGGAACATGACATCCCAGGCGAACAAGGAAGGCAACGGCCATGCTGCGGCTTTCGCGAGGGCAAGGGTGACCAGCGGACCAGCAGCTGTCGCGATCCACAACCGCAACCGGATCCACTCCAGGCCCGTACTACTCATGCACGTAATACCGAATGTTGGAAACGTATTCACAATGACTAGGGTGCGTCCCACTCTGCTACGCCAAACCTCTCGACCGATTCCAATCGAGATCCGTGGCACATCCAGACCTACAAGACGTGCAACGGATGCATGTCCCGCTTCGTGGAGCGCAATACTGACCGCCAGGAGCGCGGGAAACAGCAGAAGATTCAGCAACGCCCACGGCGTTAGGTGTACGCCTCTGAGAAAGGCAATTTCGAAGACAAGAACCGGCAGAACTAGAACTCTGAGAATTAGGCGCCACATAGGGGGGAGAAAGATACGGTCTCGTGCAGAACAAGGCAAGCGAGAATACCATCGCCGGGTTAACGCGTCGGCCTCTCGGCCAGACTAAGCCTCGCTCGTGACGCGCGACTCGTCAATGCCTGCCTATGCAGTGACGACACCCGCGACGAGCTCGGAGCCGGCGCCGGCGGTGGGCTGGACCGTGGACGGGCTACGCGACCTCCCTCGATCTTTGGCCTCGCCCGTTCGACTTTGGTGCACGAATCCCTATCGCGACCATCTGCTCAGCTAGCACCGCCCTAGCTGATTCAGCGGCGTGCCGGATGTCCCCCGAGCAGACCTCGATCGCCTTGTCGAGTGCCTTCGCCGCAACGAGCAGCGCCTTCCCCTGCGGGTTTGCCTTCACCTTCTTCGCTGCCGCGCGCGCCTTCACTCGTTCGATCTCCGCCTGCAAGTCCGCGACGATCTCCTCCGGCGTGCGGCGGTTGCGCTTTGGCTCGGTCGGTTCGGATGTGGTTTTCGTAACGGTTCGTACTCTGCGTGCCATAACTCAGTTCTCCGTTGGTTGTGGCGGCTTCGATTCGCCGCCGGGTTTCTCGATCACTCCGAATCCGTGGAAGACGGCACGCGCGTAGAGAACCCGGTTCTCGCGGACCCAGCGCGCGGCCTGCTCGTATCCCATGCCTTCTGCGATCTCGGCGAGGACGGGGCGGTCCAGCATGTTCGTGAGGCCGCTGAGGCGGACGGCCTCGATGCCTTCGAAGACCTCGCGCGGTACTTGGACGCGAATGCTCATGACGCCTCATCCAGCCAGGCCTCGATCCCGTCCCAGGTCACCAGGGCTTCTCGTGCGCCGTGCAGCACCCAGAGGCCATTGCGGATCAGCGCATCGACCAGCTCGTGCTTGGGCTCGCCGTCCTCGTCGCACTCGAGGACATCGGTCCAGGTGATGCGCGATCCGTCGTTTGCCCAGTAGGCGCGACCGATCGGGTCAGGCTCGATGCGGAGGTTCGGGTCACCTGTCGGGACCGGGGAACGTTCGCTGCGGTCCATGGCTGGACATTCGCTCTGCTGAGGGGAACAAGCGAGTCGATTCGGAGGACTTCCGGGCCGCTCCGGGGCACTCAGGTCGCATTACCGAAGGCGGTATCCCGCGCGCCGAGTCACCGCTTCATGTAGCGGCCGAGAACTGGGTCCCAATGGATTCCGAGTTCCTCAACTCGATCCTCGAGCATAGTCCATTGCGCGAAGTCCCACGGGAGCCACGTGGGTAGTTGAAGTCCCTCGACGCCAGAGAGCATTCGAATCGCCTGTGTCATCAGCGCGTGGACTCCGAATCCGTCCCGCAGAATTCCCGGAACCGCAGCGAGTTCTCTTGCCGCCCGCAATGGATTGTCGTCGGGAGTTATGGGGCCGCTCCGGAGCACTCCTTCGGCTTCGTACAAGTCGATCAGCTCGTCGATTTCCTGCTCCCCGGTGGTGGTGCCGCCCAACCCGTGCACCAGCAGGAAAGGAATGCCTCGATGGAGATCGAGAGGGAATCGACCTCGCCACTCCTCCCCCACGGGGAGGCGAGGGCTCGTAACGCCCTTCAGCTTGGGGTGGCTGGACATCCCGGGAAGATAGAACAGCAGGCGAAGGATCAGCGCGACGCACTTCCGGTCGCATGTATCGATGTTCTCCGCGATGCGCGGGAGCCAGGAGTTTCCCCAACCAGGCCGACCTCTCCAGCTCAGATCGGAGAACTCGCGTAGGGCAGCGATAGCTCCTTGCTTTCCGAGCGCTTGGAGGTGGTTCACCGCGCGAACCAGGGCGAGCGGATCGAAGTTCCATGAGTCGATCGATGGTGCGGCATTGATCGCCATCTGGGTGGCGCTTAGCACGGCCGGCCCCGGGACTTCGAGCTTGGAGAGGCTCTGCGGGAGAAAGCTTACGGTGGGCCTACCACTTGCCGCATCCTTCGTCGTCACGTAGGGAAAGAATTCGAGTCCGTAGCGGCCAAACCACTCGGGACGGTAGACCGTGTCCCTCGACGTATCGTAGAAAACGATTCCGACCGAGTACCAGTCGTCCTCCCCTGGACGGCGGTGCAGCTCAATGGGATCGATGCATACCGTGAACGAGCCGTCAGGCTTGGGAACTACCAGGAGTTCGAACGTATCGTCACTCCAGTAGCCGAGTGACCAATCGCAAACCACTTCGGGATCTCTCGCGATTAGAATTCCGATGCCCTGGAACCAGTCCAAGGGACGCACGCCCGGACGCTGATCCTCGTGGACCGTCAGTCGCCCGGTGAGTTGCACGTAGGGCGGGGAAATGATCCTCGGAATGCCCCACTCCACGACCAAGCTCACCAGCGCAAACGTCTCCGCTCTTCGAGCAAGATGCGGGATGTCAACGAATCGGTGCACCTCCACGTCTCCTTCGAGGTTCATGGAGGCGAGGGTGGGGTCGCCCACATCATTTCTGCACTGGTCCAGAAAAGATGGCCGACCGCCCTGCAAGCAAGCGATCGCGAGGAGGACGCACAGCATTGGGATCACCGGCTTCAATGCCGAGCCGTCGGCACACTATAGCGCACGGCCGAGGGAAGGCTTGTGGTTGCCAGGCCGCATCGCCGTACCGTCTCAAATGCGAGCCCGCTCTGCACCCCAGTCCGCCTCCCGCACGTCTCGGCGCAGCGACCGTCCCGTGACGGCCGAGCCACGGAGGTCCCCCACCAGCACGCGCTCCTGGATCTCGGGCGCGAGCAACAGCAGGCTCATGACTTGCGTCAGCCTCCCTCTGGTCAGCCGCAGCGGGGAAGACCGCGCCCCCGGTTCGGCTTGTCGAACGACGCTGCTACCCGAAGCCCTCCAGATCGAGCAGAACCTCGGTATCACCGGGCACGGTGACGACTCGGGTCTGATGCTCTTTTCCAGGCGATGCGAGCTCGATCGTGTATGTACCCGGAGGCAGCGGGCCAGCGCTGAGCTCCGTAGGCAAGGAGCCTTCGGTCATTGGATGCCCGCTCAACGCATCCCATACCGGCGCGACGGGATACGGGCAGCCGGCCGAGTCGCGCACGTAGAGACGCAGGTCGCGCGGCCAATTGCCACTCATGGGCCGCATCTGAAATGAGGAACCGGATACAAGGTGCAGCTCCTGATCCGTTGTCTCGCCAGCACGAACTTCGATTCGAACAGGAGCGGGGGTTACGTATTCTTCTATGAAAGTCCAACAGACTAGCCAAACGGTTCCCGGGGGAAGCGAGGAGATGGCGTATTGCTGATCGTCTAGGCTCAAGTACTCGGCGCGCAAGAGCCTGCCCGAATCGTCGAGCAGATGCAGAGACGGAGTGCTCAAGGCTGTCCCATCAGGACCGATGATCCGTCCTCGAATACTGCCCCCGGCTGCAAGACGCAGATCGATTTCGTCGACGATCTCGCCTTGGTGTACCTCGATTCCGGTCCGCAGATCGGCAGCAAGATCGCGAGGAGAGAACTCACCACCCAGGCTCGTGCCGGCGATCACGTCGTAGCGACCAGGGCCGAGGAAGGGGCAGGACCAGGCCTCGTCCTCGCTCACAAGCGCGGATCGCGGCCCCCAAGAACAGAACTTCGAATCCTGTGCGGCTCGGATCACGACCTCGACGCTGTTCCAGTAGCGGGGTGGGTCATCGGCGATGAGCCTTCCCCGCATTCCCCCTGCTGGCAGCTCCAGCTCGAGCGTCACCTCGCCATCCTGCGGAAGCTCTCTGTCGAAGGGCCAGCTCGCGCCTTCGCTCGTAGAGACCCTGAACCATGTTGGACCGCCGCGCTCCCGTTTGACCTCAAATCTCCCCTCAGCATCGGTGCGAACGTGCACGAGGGCGTCATGGGATTCCTGGGAGTTCGCAGACACACGCGATCGCGCGCTTGACGTCTCCGGTGCAGCCCACCCCCGCCTTGTCCAGCGCCCTCGCAGCGACCAGTAGCGCTCGCGCCTGGGGATCGGCCTTGGCCTGCTGCGCTGCGGCCCGTTGCTTCACGCGCTCGATCTCCGCCTGCAAGTCAGCGACGATCTGTTCGGCCGTGCGGCGGTTGCGCTGCTTCTCGGTCGGTTCGGATGTGACGGTCTTGATCCTGCGTGCCATGGTCAGTTCCTTGGGTTGTGGCGGCTTCGATGACCGCCTGGTTTTCCCAGGGCCGTCGCTCTGTTCGCCCGCAACAGCGAGTGGATTCGGGTCGATCTGAGGGGTTCGGAAGATGAGGTCGCATTGCCGCTCGACTTCGCCGAACCTTGGTTGTCCTCGCGTGGCGAGGCACGCGGGCGTCAGCCACGTACGAGGCAGCGGCCTATTCAGTCACTGCGATGCGACTGTCTTGGTTCCGACTGAACGAGAGGGAGGTCTGCACCAACCTGATGATCATCCAATTCTCCGGAACAGACTTGGCAGTGCCCTCAACGTACTAGGCAGCGGCGTGACCTCGACTTGGACGGCGATGCTCACCTCGTACTTGCCCGGGGCCTCGAGGTCTTCGCGCTCATCAATAGCCCGAACGACTACGCAGAGAGTGTCCTCCACTGGTCGCTTTGACGTGCACCGGAGCGTCCTCTCATTGCGCTTGGTGACGCATCTGCTTGAGCAGGGCGAGGCCCAGAGATTCGAGTGGGCGCCGGGTTGCGGTCAACACGACGACACCGAAGCGGCCATCATTGCTGAAACCCATGAACGCATGGAATCCACGCGTCTGGCCGTTGTGCCATATAAGTCCGGCCTCTTTTGGAACGAGCCAGAACATGCCGACGCCACCAGATCCGGGTGATCGAAATAGCTCACGGTGAGACCGCTCGATCGCGTTCTTCAACGGACCGGACGCCAACCCCATCTGCGCCTTCAGATACGTCATCATGTCCGTGGGGCTCGACTTGAGCCCGCCGGCGCCGTGGAACGGCTCCGCGACATAAGGATCAGGGGGGGCGCTCCGCGCGAACATGAACGGACCGACCCGGATCGAGCTTCCGTATCCGTGCGCCACGTTCGCCCCCAGCCCTTCGTCCAGCCTGATGGCTGTCTGCTGCATGTGCAGCGGCGCGAGAATCTCCGTACGGACGGCCTCCTCATACGAGCCGCTCGCGCGTGAGAGCGCGTAGCCAAGCACCGCGCCTCCCATGTTTGAATACACCGACTCCGTCCCCGGTTCGGATTCGAGCGTGGTCGCCGCGAGGCTCGCGAGAAACTCTTCTTCCGTCGAGGAACTTCCCGGCATACCGCGCAGGCCGCTCGTGTGTGACGCGAGATGGCGGAGCGTGATCGCCTGGCGGGTCTTGCCTGGAACCGTCACCGATTCCGGAAACAGCGAAGCGACTGGCTCGTCGAGACCCACCTCTCCCGCTTCGATCTGGACCGCGAGGAGCAATCCCGTGAAGGTCTTCGTGATCGAGCCAATCTCGAAGAGCGTCGACTCGTTCACCGGTGGGCCGAATGGAAGCGAGCGCCTCCCGACACACACGATGTCCTCCTCCCCATCCGCGACCGCCACCACGACGAGATTGACGAGACTGTTTTCTTCGAGGTACGTCGTTGCCTCGGTCGTCACCAGCTGGCGTAACACCGACTCGCCCGCCTGCGAGGCGGCCGGAGTGCTGATCCAACCGACTCTGGTGCCCGACAAGTATGGAATGACGCACGCCGCAAGGGCGAGGGCGAGTCCCTGAAGCCGCACTGCCGTCGCCGCCGGGAGCCCCGCGATCGACTTCGCTTCGGGCGCCTGCTTCCTTTCCCGTTTCAGTCGCCGCTGTTCGACGTATCGGCCGGGAAGGGATACCCGGTGAACGCCCTTGCTCAGCAGGATCAGGAATACCAGGAAGAGCAGCAGAGGGAGGAACGGCGGCTCATCCATGCGTCACGCGACCCTCGCCCGCGGCGCGACGACACCACCAAGCATGACGACGCGTGTCATCCCCAACTGGGCGCTCCGAGGCGCAGAAACCGCGGCCCTTGCACGAGAAGGCAACGAACTCGTCACGCCCACACTGCGCACAGTCGTCGAATCCGTCCCCGTTCACATCTTCGACTCCGGCGACCGACGGCTAAAGCCCAGGACCGATATGCTCTCGGAGCAGCGCCCCGTTCGGGCCAAGGTAGACGCGAACAACGGAGTTTGGCCGGTTGCCGCAACGTCATCGAGGCCGTCCCCATTCACGTCGCCGACGCCGTTTGCCCGCCGTCCGAAATAGTTGTCGGTGGCGGCCCATGCCATTCTATCCTGCATGATACGCGAGGTGCCCATAGCCGGGTCAACAGTCCTACGTCTACGCCGCATCCACTCTACTCTCGCCCCCAACGAGAAGAAGCCGCGCCGCCGCGACTTCTGTGCGCTGTCGGGAGGGACCGAGGCTACGCCGCTTCCTGCCGCTTCCGTCGCGCCTGCGGCGTCCTCGGAGGGTTCGGGTTGGTCGCTTCCAAGGACGAACGTCATCCAGTCGAGCTTGGGCCGACTCCGTCCTACTCCCATCGCGGCGAGCGCTTCCGCAGCGCGCTCTCTCAGCTCTGCCCACTCCGCGCGTTGCTGCCGATCACGTAGCCGATTTGAATCGCTCCAAACGTGATCAGGGTCAGCAGGTATGAGACGATTCCCTGGACGCACCGCGCATCGAGGCCGGCATCGCGCAGGGTGGCGGCGTATTGCCTGGTGTGACGCACGTCCAGGATCAGCACACGCGCGCCGGACTTGAGCACCCGCGCGATCTCGCGCACGGCGGTTTGCCGCTCGCCGGCGTTGTATATGTTGTGCAACGCCATGCTCGAGAGGACGACGTCGAAGCTCGCGTCGTCGAAAGGCAGCTTGCGTGCATCACCGGTGTGCACCTCGACCTTGTCGGCCACGCCTTCGATCCTCGCGTTGTTGAGGGTCCCCGCAGCGTTGTTGCCGCTGAGATCTTCTTGCTGCCATTTGTCGATCCCGACCGCGCGGCCGGTTGAGAGCCGCTTGGCGGCGCCGATCAGAAACAATCCGAGCCCGCACCCCACATCCAGCACGCGCTCATCACCCCGCCAGGCAATCTTGTCGAGATATTTTTCGCGATCGCGCACCTTGCCGATCTTGCTGTCGTAAATCATCCACAAGCCCATCGCGCCGCCGCTCAGGCCGCCCCAGATCAATGGCCAAGCGATCACCGCGATGAAGTCTTGCCTTGACCACACGCCGAGCAGCAGCGTGATCAGCGAGGTCACTCCCAGCGCCGCCACGATGAGCAGATTGCGCACCACCACCGGCGCGTCGATCCCGTAGTCAGCTCGCGCGGGTTCGCCCATCCCCACTATCTTGATACAGACCTGTCCGCGCTGACAAGTCCGTCGGCAGAACGATCTCGCCACGAAACTGTCCTGGTCCAAGAGTCCGCCGGGACAATACGCATCTTGCCGTCATCGGACCGGAAGAAATCCACGCGATGGTCTCGGCGTTCCTCGTCGGGGCGCGCGTGATCGACGACTGGCCAGAGAAGAGGAGGGACGTTCCCACCGGGGCGTGGTAGCCAGCAGCGGATCGCGAGCCATCCCGGCGAGGCGTGGGGTGACCCTCAACCAGTTCAGGGACGAGCCCGAGCAGGGCGAGGGAGAACATGACGTGATCCTGCCGAACCAACCCACGGAGAGGGTTGAGGCTTCGCGAGCCCATGGTGCCAGCTTCGGGTGAGCCCCCCAACGAGAAGAAGCCGCGCCGCCGCGACTTCTGTGCGCTGCCCGTAGGGAGCGAAACTATGCCGCTTCCTGCCGCCGTCCGGGTCGCTGCGGCAGCCGAAGCCCCATCGCGCCGAGCTGCTCGCCAACGAGCGCGCGTGCCGATTCGATCGCGCGCTTCACGTCGCCAGCTCAGCCAGCCCCCGCCTTGTCCAGCGCCTTCGCAGCGATCAGCAACGCTCGCACCGGGGGATCAGCCTTGGCCTGCTGCGCTGCAGCACGTGCCTTCACGGCTTCGATCTCGGCCTGGAGGTCAGCAACGATCTGCTCCGGCGTGCGGCGGTTGCGCTTCGTCTCGGTCGGTTCGGATGTGACGGTTCGTACGCGGCGTGCCATGGTCAGGTCTCCTGGGTTGGGGCGGCTTCGATCGCCGCCGGTCTGCCATGGACCGTCGCTCTGCCCGCCAGGAACAGCGAGTGGATTCCGGTGGTTCCGGGGCCGCTCAGGTCGCATTGCCGAGCCCCGCACTCCCAGCCCGAAGTGCCACTTTGGTGCCACGTTTCAGGCCCGGTAGAGACCACTCAAGTCCGGGTTCCCGGGCCTGCCGGATCGCTCGGCAGCGGTCGCAACCCCCGAGGACACGCCGGTTTGTCCGCTCCTGTCTGCTCCCGCCCGGAGACCTGGCTCCGTAGGACGTTCACCGCGTCTGAACCTGGGTGAGTTGCAGGTAAGAGGTTCGCGTTTCCTTGTTTCTCAGATTCACACTTTTGGTATCAGTGAAACAGCGTGAGAAACCAGTGAACCCTCGGCCCACAACCTCCTAGTACGCAATCGCCAAGCAGTCTGGTGGCGAGCATTAACTCTTGCCCTACGATTACGTGAAAGGAAGCGTCATGCACTTACACGCAGCTCTTTTCGTGAGTTCCGTCGTCCTTGGCCCGGCCGTGATCGGGCGTGCCGACGAGTGGCCGCAGTTTCGAGGCGACGGGACGGGGATCGTCGCCGGGTCGCCCTTGCCCGCGGAGTGGGGACCGGACAAGAACGTGCGCTGGAAAACCAAGATCCCTGGCGTCGCCTGGTCGAGCCCGGTCGTCTGGGGTGATAAGGTCTTCGTCACGACGGCCATCACCGACGAACAATTCAAGCCCGGTCCACCAGATAAGACCCCACCCCCCAAAGAACCTCGTGCCGGCCAGGTCGCGATCTATCGCTGGGAAGTCTTCTGCCTCGACCGCGAGAGCGGCAAGGTGGTCTGGGAGCAGCAGGCTCTGGAGGACAAACCCCGGATCCCCATCGCCCCCTACAACACGTACGCCACCGAGACGCCGGTGACGGACGGCGAGCGGGTTTATGCCTACTTCGGCATGCACGGCGTCTACTGCTACGATATAGCGGGCAAGCTGCTGTGGAAAAAGGACCTCGGCGCTTTCCCGACGAAGAACAACCACGGCACCGCCAGTTCCCCGGTCCTGGAAGGCGACCACCTCTTCCTCCAGGTCGATAACGAGCAGCAGTCATTCCTCGTCGCGCTGGACAAGAATTCAGGGGCAGAAGCCTGGCGCGTGGACCGCGCCGAGAGCACAAACCACGGCAGCCCGATCATTTGGAAGAACAAGATGCGGACGGAACTGGTGACGCCCGGCGCCCACAAAGTGCGGTCGTATGATCCGGCCACGGGGAAGGGCTTGTGGGAAATCGACGGCCACGGCGGCGGTAGCACCACCACGCCAGTGGGGGACGCCGACCTCCTCTATGTCATCCTGCAAGGCTCGCCGCCGAGTGGCCCGGGCGGGCAAGGAGGACTAGGCGGACTCTTGGCCGTGAAGGCGGGAGCCGAGGGCGACATCTCCCTGAAGCCCGGGGAAACCGCCAACGCCGGCATCGCCTGGTCGGCGCGCCGGGGCGCCGGATCGGAAACCTCTCCGCTCGTCTACCAGGGGCACGTTTACGTCTTCAGCCGCTCCGGTGGCGTTCTGACGTGCTACGATGCCGCGACGGGTAGGGAGGTCTATCGCGAGCGTGTGCCCGGTGTCATGAGCATCTGGGCCTCCCCGTGGGGGAATGACGGGAAGGTATATGTCCTCGACGACGCGGGGACGACCGTTGTGCTACAAACGGGTCCGAGCTTCAAGGTGCTCCAAAAGAACACCGTGAACGATACGACCTGGGCCACGCCCGCTGCGGGGGACGGAGCCCTCTTCTTGCGCGGCGTGGATTATCTCTATTGCATCAAGTCCTAGCAGCCCGTGGCAAAACTCCCTACTGCAGCTTCGCCAGCTTCGATCCTGCTGCGTCGCGCTAGGAACGCCGTGCTCAGTGGCCAAAAAGGCCACCTCCGCCGTCGTTCCGTCGCGCTCCTTGCATGCTCAAAGCTGGCTGTGCTTCGCTACGGGAATTTCGCCACGGGCTGCTAGAGGCGGTTTCGTCACGCCCTCGGCGTTGTAATCAGGTAGGCGAGCGAGACGAAGCCGGGTGCCATTCTTCCCGCCGCGGGGAGCATGGTGCCCGGCATGGCCGCGAACTCGTCGGCCCCGCACTCGCCCACCAGCCGGGCGCGGAAGTGGTCGATGGCTGCCAACCGTTGCGGGGTGAACTCCACGCCGCGACGCCCTCCGCCGCCGAACGCTCCGGTTCAGCGGCGGGCCGCGGAGCGAACCGTCCGCTGCAACCGGTTGTTAAACCCGCCACTTATGCCTCCAGCTCAGTTCCGAGAGCAAGGAGCGCGGCTGCTTGCTCGGTGGGCAGACTCATCAATTGCGACAAGACCACAGCCCATCGACGCGTCGCACGGACGAGAGAACATATGACAACGAACTGATGCTGAAGCCGGCTGATTGAGTTCGGGAGCCGTAGTGCGAGCTTGCATCAGATGACCCCGCCGACAGCGCCTCGGGCTGGAGCTGGCAGGGACGAGCAGCGGCATAGCGAGTGAGTGCGACCGGCCGAGGGCGCGGCGGGGAGGGGTCTACTTGGAGCTGTCCCCTACGGGAGTATTGCTATCGAGATCGCATTCGATGTGTTGAAGAACGCGCCGCCCCCCGCGGGATCGCGGAACCAGTGTTGGAAGTTGCGCGTCGATCCGATGAAGGCCGCAACGCTGTGCTTCGCGTCCGCGTTGTCGTAGGTGTACGTCGCGACGTTCCCCACGGCTGCTACGATCGCACCGCGCACGATCCCACCGGTCGTGCACATGAAGCCGTTGCCGAACGGATTCTGCGACTGGTTCGTGCCGTGGAAGAAGATGCCGTTCTGATTCGGCACGGGGCTGGAAGTGAGGATCAGGCCGCTTGCGCCGGAGCTCGCCGATCCGGAGGCCGAGAGATCGGCCGGGGAGCCGGTCGAGTTCGCGTTCGCGGTGCAATACTTCGTGCCGATCCCGGCGCCGCGGTCGCGCACGAAGATGTCCGAGTAACCGTTCGTGTCCCCATCGACGAGGTCCGAGGAGTAGCTCCAGAAGGCCACGTACCGGCCGTCGGCGGAGCTCGAGGGGTAACCTCCGCCGGAATTCGAGTCTGCTCCGTCGGTGGCGACGCTCACTCGCTCGGTCACGCCGCTCTGGCGGTCGTGGACGAAGACGTCAGAGGCATAGTTCAGATCTCCGCCCACGAGGTTGGTGGCGGCGCTACCAAAGGCGACAAAGCGACCATCGGCGGAGATCGTGGGGATGTTGCTGGAGTCGTTCCCCTGCGCTCCGATCGAATCGACGCTCACGCGCTCGGTCGTTGTATTCTGGCGGTCGCGGACGAAGACGTCCGAGACACTGTTCGTGTCTCCACTGACGAGGTTCGTGGAGTCGCTCCAGAAGGCCACGTAGCGACCATCGGCGGAGATCGAGAGACCTGTGTAGTCCCCGCTCGCGCCGTTCCCCTGTACCCCACCCGAGCTGACGCTCACACGCTCGGTCGTCCCCCCCTGGCGGTCGTGGACAAAGGTGTCACGGACACCGTTCGTGTCCCCACCGACGAGAATGCTGGCTTCGCTATTGAAGGCCACGTAGCGGCCGTCGGCGGAGATCGAGGACAACGCGCTGTTGGCGTTCCCCTGCACGCCGTCCGTGGTGACGCTCACGCGCTCGGTCGTTCCGTTCTGGCGGTCGCGGACGAAGACGTCCTCGACACTGTTCGTGTCCCCGGCGACGAAGTTGCTCGCGGAGCTATAGAAGACCACGAAGCGACCGTCGGAGGAGATCGAGGGGTCGAAGCTGCCCCAGTTTCCCTGCCCCCCGCCCGTGGCGATGCTCACGAGTTCGGTCGCGCCGCTCTGGCGGTCGCGGACGAAGACGTCGTATTCATTGTTCGAGTCACCGCTGACGAGGTTCGCGGAATAGCTATGGAAGGCTACGTACTGGCCATCGGCGGAAATCGAAGGATAGCCGCCCCCGTGGATTCCCAGCGTCCCGTCCGAAGCGACGCTCATGCACTCAGTCAGGCCGCTCTGTCGGTCGTGGACGAAGACGTCGAAGGTCGCGTTCGTGTCCCCGCTGACGAACACAGTGGAGTCGCTCGCGAAGGCCACGTAGCGGCCGTCGGCGGAGATCGAGGGCTTCTCGCTGTCGCCGTCCCCCTGCACACCGCCCGTGGAGATGCTCACGCGGCTCGTCACCTGCGCCGCGGCAGCCCCCGTAAGAACCAGAGTGAGCAACGCCCCCGCGCTCACGAGTCTCACGTATCCAGACTCGCTTCTCGTTCTCATCGCCCTTGCCTCCTACTGAAAGCTCGCGTTTCCGACCGTCGCGGCGGCACGCGCGCTAGCGAGGCGCATGTTCCCCCGTCCGGTCAAGGGGTGCGGCCGCGAACGATGCCGCCGCGATCGAGCGTACCTCCCCCTCCCCACAGCACAAGCCCAGCGAACCGATGGGTGTTCCAAGCTCCATCTGGAGCCTCGTCCGATGCGGCTGGCGAGCACCTGTGAGCTGGGCCGAGACCATCTTGCGGCGGAAGACCGTGCTCTCTTCCTCTCTCCGTTCGCGTCCCTCCCGGCACCGATCTCGACGGCACTTCGAACCTTGAGCGGTCGCGAACGGGGTGGTGCAACTCTGAGTGAATCGCCCGCTCCCGGCCGAGGGCGCGGCGGGGAGTACGGCACAGCTCTCGGCGCCGCTCGACCGGCTTCAGCTCGGACAGGTCCACCGTGGTGATCACAGAGAGATCCTTGCCGGAGAGCACGCGCCCCTCCCCGAGTCGGGGCATGTGGACCACGATGTCACAGATGCCGTCGCCGTTCGCGTCAATCAGATAATCGCATGCTCCGTCGTTCACGTCCCCCAGTACGTCGGTACCGCTGGCAAATGGGACGCGAGTGGGGACTGGTCCGATGTGCCGTACACGTTGAGGAGCGCTCCGGAGCTGCCCCGGTAGAGAAGCGCTGTCGCGAGGTCTACGTAGATTTGTCCGACGCTGCGGAAGACCAAGACGTCCGAAGCGCGATCTCCGTCAGGGTGTCCCCCACCGCCAAGCGCAGCTGCGAGATTGGTCGGTCTACACCGGATCGAGGCAAGGCCCGTGTTTCTTCGCCGCGGCATGATACCCAACGAGAGAGTTGCTAGGCTACCGCGACCCGTGGGCACGGACATGGATGTGCCCGCTCCTGCTTCGCTGCATGCGTCAGGCATCCGAACACGGTTCGGCAGACTCGATCGAAAGGAAACCCTGTGGATCCGCGGAAGCATCATCACTTTGCCCTTCTTCATCCCCGTGTCCCCTCGGGTCTCCTGGCTATCGGGACCTATCTGTTGCTCACCTCAGCGGCCCCAAGACCCGCGGAGACCGTGCATCCCGACAGCCCGACCGCGCCCGCGGTCCAGGCCACGAAGCCGAACATCCTCGTCATCTTCGGCGACGACATCGGCTACTGGAACGTCAGCGCCTACAACCGCGGCATGATGGGCTATCGCACGCCGAACATCGATCGCATCGCCAAGGAGGGCGCGATCTTCACCGACCACTACGCCCAGCAGTCCTGCACGGCGGGACGCGCCGCGTTCATCACCGGGCAGAGTTGCTTCCGCACCGGCCTGCTGAAGGTCGGCCTGCCGGGCGCGAAGGAAGGGCTCTCCGAGAAAGACCCGACGCTGGCCGATCTGCTCAAGCCGCAGGGCTACGCGACCGGCCAGTTCGGCAAGAACCACCTCGGCGACCGCAACGAGTTCCTGCCGACCGTCCACGGCTTCGACGAGTTCTTCGGCAACCTCTACCACCTCAACGCCGAGGATGAGCCGGAGAATCCCGACTACCCGAAGGATCCCGCGTTCAGGGCAAAGTTCGGCCCGCGCGGCGTGCTCAAGTGCAAGGCGAGCGACAAGGACGATCCCACCGAAGACCCGCGCTTCGGCCGCGTCGGCAAGCAGACCATCGAGGACACCGGCCCGCTGACCAAGAAGCGCATGGAAACGGTGGACGAGGAGTTCCTCGCCGCGTCGCTCGACTTCATCGACCGGCAGCACAAGGCCGGCAAGCCGTTCTTCTGCTGGTTCAACTCGACCCGCATGCACATCTACACGCACCTCAAGCCCGAATCCAAGGGCAAGACCGGGCCTGGGCCTCGCGGCGGACGGCATGACCGAGTTCGACGGCATGGTCGGCGCAGCTCCTGAAGAAGCTCGATGACCTGGGCATCGCCGACAACACCATCGTCGTCTGGACGACCGACAACGGCGCCGAGGTGTTCTCGTGGCCGGACGGCGGCACCACGCCCTTCAAGGGCGAGAAGAACACGAACTGGGAGGGCGGCTATCGCGTGCCGCTGCGTGATGCGCTGGCCGGGCGTCATCAAGCCCGGGACCGAGATCAACGACATCACCTCGCACGAAGACTTCGTGCCGACGCTCGTCGCCGCTGCGGGCGACCCGACGGTGAAGGAGAAGCTGCTCGCCGGCTACCAGGCCGCGGGCAAGACCTTCAAGGTCCATCTCGACGGCTACGACCAGCGCGACCTGCTGGCCGGCACCGGCCCCGGCAAGCGCCAGGAGTACTTCTACTGGACGGACGACGGCAACCTCGCCGGCCTGCGCTACGACCGCTGGAAGATCGTCTTCCTGGAGCAGCGCGCCGAGGGACTTGACGTATGGCAGGACCCGCTGATTCCGCTGCGCTTTCCGAAGCTGATCGACCTCAGGGCCGACCCCTTCGAGCGGGCGCAGACGGACGCCGGGGACTACAGCAGGTGGCGCGTCGAGCACGCCTTCGTGCTCGTTCCGGCGCAGGCCTACGTGGGCCAAGCACTTGAAGACTTACGTCGAGTATCCGCCGCGGCAGAAGCCCGGCAGCTTCTCGCTCGATCAGGTGCTGGAGAAGCTCCAAGACCACGGCGGCGGCGCGAAGTGACGCACGCCTGAAGCTGTCTTGCTGGCCGCACCCGTCCAAGTCTGGTGCGGCCCGGCACTCCAACGAGCATGATCATGAGAACCGTCCGCACACGAAGGCTCATTGCTACTGTGTTCTTCGCCGCCAACGTTTCGTTGCCGGTATACGCGGGCGATCCGCTGCCCTCGTGGAACGACAGCGCCCCAAGGAAGGCCATCGTCACTTTCGTCGAGAAGGTGACCAAAGCCGGCACGCCCGACTTCGTCCCGCCGGCCGAACGCATCGCCACGTTCGACAACGACGGCACGCTCTGGGCGGAGCAGCCGATGTATTTTCAACTGCTCTTCGCGCTGCATCGTATCGGAGTACTCGCGCCGCAGCATCCCGAGTGGAAGAGCAAGGAGCCCTTCGCCTCGCTGCTCAAGGGCGACGTGAAAGGCGCGCTCGCGGGCGGCGAACCGGCCATCGGGAAGATCGTCATGGCCACGCATGCGGGCATGACGACCGAGGAGTTCGAGGAGGTCGTGACGGCTTGGATCGCGACCGCGAAGCACCCGAAGACCGGGCGGCTCCTTACCGAGATGGTCTATCAGCCCATGCTCGAACTGCTCGCCTATCTCCGCGCAAACGGCTTCAAGACCTTCATCGTCTCCGGCGGCGGCATCGAGTTCATGCGCCCGTGGACGGAGAAAGTCTATGGCATCCCGCCGGAGCAAGTCGTCGGCAGCAGCGGCAAGACGAAGTTCGAGTTGCGCGACGGCAAACCCGTGCTGTTGAAGCTGCCCGAGATCGACTTCATCGACGACAAAAGCGGCAAACCCGTCGGCATCCAGGCGCACATCGGCCGCCGGCCCATCGCCGCCTTCGGCAACTCCGACGGCGACCTGCAAATGCTCCAGTGGACCGCCGCCGGCTCCGGTCCGCGCTTCTGTCTCTACGTCCACCACACCGACGCCGAGCGCGAGTGGGCCTACGACCGCGAGTCGCACATCGGCCAGCTCGACAAAGGTCTCGACGAAGCGACTGCCAAGGGCTGGACGGTGGTAGACATGAAGAAGGATTGGAAGGCTATCTTTCCAGTCGAGAAGAAGTAGTGCGGGCGCAAGATGTTGGACAGGCTGGTAGACCCGGTTCCCACCGATCCACGGCTACTCCTCCACGCCGAGTTCGCGTCCCCCTCGATACCGATCCCGACGGCCCTGCAAACAGAGAGTAGTTCGAAACTCCGTAAGGATCGGGGTGATCTTCCCCCGAGAAAGTGGACACCCAGAGAGGGAGCTGTGATGCTCCTCGACGTAGAAAGCGACGAGCCTGCGGACCTTCTCGACGCTGTCGAGCGTGTTTCAGAAAGAGCCACTGGTGCTCGAGGGCGAGCCACCACGCCTCGATGATCGAGTTCGAGAAACGCAGCTCGGTCATGGCGAGGACGCGGCGAAGTAGCCCAGGGTTGATGAACTCGTCGACAGACGGACTACCATGCACCAGCGATGGTTCAGTGATGCCCGGTTCCGACGCATATCGTTGCCTCCAGTCCGTCCGTCAGGCCGGTACAGGTGCCATCGGGGTGCCCCGGATCTCGGTACCAAAACTGGAAATAAAGTCGATTGCCCGCACCCAAGCCGTTCGCCGCCATCAGCGCTTGCCTGAAGTGGAAATTGAACTCTCCGTCACACGTGCCATCCCCATGACCCGCCGTCAGGACCGGTGATCGATGATGGGGCGGAGCGAGGCAGAGCTTGCCGCCCAGGAAGGGTTTGGAGGCCGCTCCGATCGTGCTCCATACCAGGACGCCGATTTCATGATGCAACACGTTCGAGGCCAGGATGTGGAACTTGTCTGATCCCGCGATCGTCGGCGTTCCGCTCCATCCGATCGAGGGAAGGCAGCCCTCGGAATTCTCCTTTGCCTCGCAGTAGGTTCCCGGTGTGCCGCAGTAGGCCGGATCGAAGGCGAAAGCACCCACGTCAAGACGAGAGCCATCAGTGTCCATTTGAGTGGGGTCTCCAGTGTCGATGCAGGGGGAGGCGGGAAGGATGCGGAAATCGCGATGCTCAGGTCCCCAGAACAGGGGATCCCTGTCGAAGTTGCCCGTACCGGGCCATCCGCCTCCCACGTCGCTCCAATCGGCAATCGAGGTGCCTGCGAGTGAGTCAGGAGTATTCTGCCAGACGACGCACGAGTTCAAGGTGCAGTTGAAGGCTCCAGCACCTTCCCCCGGTCCTTGCCCCCAAGCGCTATCTGCTACGTTGGCGACTAGTGTACAGCAGTTGAGGTTTGCTGGCCCCATCACTGCGCCGCCCTTCCCTGTGCCCTCATACGGGCGTCCAAGGGCTTGGTTGTCGATGAGCACACAGCGGTCACAATTCACTGTGGCGGCCCAGCTGGCGATTGCGCCGCCATTTCCATGACCATATCTGTCCGTACAGAAAGCGCGGTTCCCGCCAAAGAAGCACGCCTCAAAATCAACCGAGACGCCATGGGCCAAGACTGCCCCGCCCTCCGCAGACCAGTTGTCAATGAACTGACAGTCCTTGAAGCTCGTATGATCACTGACAGCACCATGGATGTAGAATGCTCCCCCCTCCAGTTGTCCTGAACCGCTTTGATTGCCCTCGAAGCGACAGTCGCTGAAGGCGGCCGTGCATTCATCGAGATTGATCACTCCCCATCCTTGCGATGAGCGGTTGTCCTCGAAGGTCGTGGATTGGACATCGAGGTTGGAGTCTTCCGCGAACATGGCCACGCCGTTCGCCACCCCCGAGTAATGCTCGCTAACGGAACATCCATCCAGCATGACCTCTGAACGATCGGAATAGATGGCGCCCCCCATGATGCACTTGCAGCTTGCCGCCGTGAATGTGCACGAGAGAACATCGAGGGAGCAGTTTGCGACGAAGATTGCTCCTCCCAATGCGGCGCAGTTGTCCACGAGATCGGAGTCTCTCAACTCGACACTCCCACCCCAGGCAAACACCGCTCCTCCAATCTCTGCGCGGTTCCGAGCGAAATTGCAGCTCTCAAAGGAGAAAGAGGATTCGTGCCCCCAAGCGGCGCCCCCTGTCCAGCTTCCACTGAAATCGTCTGTGCCCTCGTTCTCTTCGAACTGGCATTTCTTCGCAACGACGGTTGCTGAGCGACAGATGATTCCAGGTTTACCACGGCGAATGATCAACTTGTCGAGTTCGAGAAAGGCACCCGCCGAGATGGCTATTGCGGGGCGTAATGGCCGTTCGCCGGGAGGCGCGCCGAGCAGGATCACGCCTTCTCCGCCGTGATCGCCGCGAATCTCCAGCTCGATGGCGGGTACGACGAGATTCTCCTGATAGACTCCCGGCCGGACCCGGATCTTGTCTCCGCTGGATGCGGCATCGATCGCTTCCTGAATCGTGCAGAACGGGTCGCCCCCCGTCCCGGTGCCCGACCCATCGCATGCTGTGCCATCGACATGCCAGGTTGTATGGGATGATGCGGAGAGCTCTAGAGCAAGCAGTGCAGAAATCTGGAGCAGGGAGATCATTGCAGTCCTCCATCCGAGCAGGCGGTTCGTGTCAAATGGTCGTGCCGTTCCGTGCAGGTCCCCTCCACGGGGCGGGCGAGCGCCAGTCTACCTGGACACGGGTGGGTCGCAGTGGGATCGGCAGCGCCGATCGCCCCTCGCACGCTCCGCTGGCCGGCCCGCGTATGCGTCATGGTCGAAGCGATGCTCGCTTGCCGGAATACCGCTTGGACGAGGGCAACATCCAGCTCAGCCTGCAGGAAGAGCGCGGCGCCGCCCGGACGATAGCATCCTGCGAGTGATAGGGATGCGATTCGTTATTGTGGGGCGGGACGAGCGGGGCGGATGGAGCGGGTCAGATCCCCGCAGTCCTGAGCGCTATCCGAGGCGGCAGGCGGGCGTCAGGGCCTGGTACAGGACTTGCTTGCCTGAACTCCGTGTTCCCGCTACGCGCGGCTCGCCCTCGTGAGCGACGGTCGCGCTCTCCAATGGCCAATCTGCAAGAAGGTCTCACAATGGCCCATATCGAAGATTCGATCGAAGTCGAGGTTCCCGTCCGCACCGCGTACAACCAGTGGACGCAGTTCGAGGACTTCCCGCAGTTCATGGAGGGAGTCAAGGAAGTCAGACAGCTCGATGACAGGCGTCTCTCCTGGCGGGCAGAGATCGCGGGAGAGGACGTGGCCTGGAATGCAGAGATCACGCATCAGGAACCGGACCACCAGATTGCCTGGCGCAGCACGACCGGCGCAGCGAATACGGGGAGTGTGACTTTCCATCCCATGGGAGCGAACAAGACGAAGGTGTCTCTCCGTATGGAATACGACCCGGCCGGCTTCGCCGAGAACGCCGCCTCCGCTATGGGCATCGTGAAGGCTCGCGTCCACGGCGACCTCGCCCGATTCAAGGACTTCATCCAGAACCGCGGAACCGAGACGGGGGCCTGGCGCGGCACGATCGCCGGGAAGGAGGTGCACGGCGGCAAGCCACCGAGCTACTGATCTGCGTGCCCGGACCGATTACCGGATCTTTCCGCTCTGCACCCATCCACACCTCTTTCACGCCGTCCGCGCCGCCGTCTCCGCCAGCTCCTGCTTCGTGGACTTCAGTGCGACAGGGACCTTCCGCATCGTGACTACTTACCCTGAGTGGAACGTCAGCGCTTGCGACACGGGAGCTTCCAAGTCTGGAGCTCTTCCATGCGGATCACGTCGAGCAGATGCGCTTGGCCTTCCTCCGACAGGTCTCGGGGTAGGCCCGATGCGCCGCACCGCCAACCAGGATCCTGATCGCCGGTCACGGACCAGGCGCCGGTCGACCGGCGCAAGCCCGAAAGCTCATCCGCCGCGGTAGCATGGCCCCGACGTCATCCGCTTGGATACCCCATGCCTCTACGCGGCCAACCTCGATTTTGCGCCGTAGACGCTGCGCCTTCCCGAGTCCGTGAACACGCCCGCGCCAACCGCGTCCGCGCGAACCAAACGTCCCGAAACCAACATGCGCTACGACAACCCACCTGCCAACCCCTCACGCACTCCACTCCGTGAGGGTAGAGCCGCTCGGCTCAGCGGGAGGATCCCTGCTTTCCTTGCGGCCATCGTTTTGGCTTTGATCGGAGCCGGTTGCCCGACCAGCCACGACACCGCGCCCACTGGGCCGCACGACGGTTGGCGGACTCTCTTCGACGGTTCGTCCACTGCCGGATGGGAAATGGTCGGGCCCGGCGAGTTGCGCCTCGAGAATGGCCTGCTCGTGACCCACGGAGGCATGGGAATGCTGTGGAACACTCGCGAAAAACTTGGCAACTGCCAAATCCGCGTCGTCTTCAAGACCACCAAGCCCGACGACAACTCGGGAGTCTTTATCCGCTTTCCCAATCGTCCCGCCGATCCCATGCAGGCGGTGAACGAAGGCTTCGAGGTCCAAATCGCCAACTCAGGAGATGACTGGCATCGCACGGGAACCCTCTATAGTCTAACACGCGCCAAGAACCCCCTGCCCGCATCCTCATCGGGATGGAACACGTTGATCATCACGCTCGACGGCAAGCGCACCAAGACCGAGCTCAACGGAGTGCTCATCACCGACTATGCCGATGGCGATCCCGTTCCGCCGAAAAAGGTCTGGTATGAGCCCGACCGTGGTCCTCGACCGGACTACGGTTTCATCGGCCTTCAAAACCACGACGACACGTCCCGGGTCTTCTTCAAAGAGGTTGCAGTGCGCAGCCTGAGGCCGTGAGCGCCAGCCCCCCGAGCACCGCGCCACGGATCTGCTCAAGGACTGATCCTGAACAGACTACCAGTGGCGGTCCCCGGGCCGCAGGCGCGGCGGGGAGGGGCGCTCCTGGAACTGTCCCTTACGGCACCACCACTATCGACACCGCGTTCGACGTGTTGAAGAACGCACCTCCGGCCGCGGGATCACGGAACCAGTGCTGGAAGTTACGCGTCGAGCCGACGAAGCCGGCAACGCTGTGCTTGGCGTCGGAGTTGTCATAGGTGTACGTGGCAACGTTGCCAGTCGGCCAGACTACGGCGCCGCGTGTGATGCCTCCGGTCGTGCACATGAAGCCATCGCCGAACGGGATCTACGCCTGATTCGCACCATGGACGAAGATCCCCGGCTGGTTCGGAACGGGCGAGCTTTTGAGTTTCAGGTTTGCCGCTCCGGCACTGGCGGTCCCGCTAGCAGAGACGTCGGCGGGCAAACCGGTCGAATTTCCGACGGCCACGCAGTACTTCGTGCCGATCGCGGCGCCGCGGTCGCGCACGAAGACGTCCATGGCATCGTTCGTATCCCCAGGGACGAGGTTGGAGGCCCAGCTGACGAAGGCGACATGGCGGCCATCGGCAGAAATCCACGAATACTCGCTGTAGCTGTTCGACTGCAATCCAATCCAGCTGACACTGACGCGTTCGGTTACGCCGCTAGTCTGATCGTGGACAAAGATGTCTGACACGTTGTTGGTGTCGCTATCGACGAGGTTGAACGCCCAGCTCGCGAACGCCACACACCGGCCGTCGGCGGAGATCGACGAGCGATGACTCGTACCGTTCCCCTGTGCGCCGCCCGAATCGACGCTGACGCGCTTGGTCGTCCCGAGCTGGCGGTCGCGGAGGAAGACGTCAGACGCCCCGTTCGTGTCCCCGTTGACGAGGTTGGTGGCCTCGCTCGCGAAAGCGACGAATTTCGCATCGGCAGAAATCGAGAGGTCGTAACTGTAGTTGTTCGCATGCGCACCGAGCGAGTCGACGCTCACGCGCGAAGTCGTACCGATCTGGCGATCGTGAACGAAGATGTCCTCGGTTCCGTTCGTGTCCCCGCTGACGAGGTTGGAGGCATCGCTCCGGAATGCCACGTAGCGGCCGGCCCCGGAGATCGAAGCTTCTTGGCTGTGACTGTTCCCCTGTATCCCGGTCGAGTCGACGCTCGCACGGAACTTTCGTTGGTGCAGTTTCGATCAGCCGGACGGTCGTGTTGGCCGCGGTACGAGCTTCGCGTTCGGTAAACGGCGCGAGCCATAGCACAACTACGGCTTGGCGTCGAGAAAGTCGTTCACCATCGGGACGATGATGGGTATGCGCTGCATCAGCGTCACGTGGGTGGTGTCGGGCAAGATGGCCAATCGCGATGCGGAGCGCGGCTTCATGTCGCCGTGGATCTCGCCGCCCTTCAGGCGGAACATCTCCGCGACGTGTTCGAGCCGTATGCCGTCGGCGTCGCCGTGGATGAAGAACATGGGCGCCGTGGTGGCCTTAAGCTTGTCGGCTCCGAAGTCGTACCCTTTCGAAGCCATGGCGGCGATTCGCTGGACGAAGTTCGGAAAGTCGTCCGGAGTCGGACTCAGCTTCTTGTACTCGGTCTCAATGGGCGAGCCTTTGAAATCGTCTGCCGTGAGTTTCGGGATAGATTCGAGCGCTTCCGCGATCATGCCGTCACTGCGGAACGCGGACGAAATGATGACTGCCTTTCGCACTTTGTCCGGATGGCGGATCGCACACTGCATCGCCACGGCTCCGCCCATGCTGTAGCCGATAAGGTCCGCTTGCGGGATCTTGAGATGATCGAGCAGCGCGGCCACGTCGTCGGCGAGGTTTTCGTAGGTGATACTCTCGTGGGACGTCCGCCGTGCGGCCGTGACCTTGCATTTCGACGGCAATGACTTTCCGCGTTTTGGAGAGCTCGCTGATCCACCCGGCCCAGTTGTTGGTGATGGTCATGAACGCGCCGTGAAGCAACACCACCGGTTCGCCGCTGCCGTGGACTTCGTAGTACATGTTGACTCCATTGACTGGCGCGTAGCCCGTCGTTGGCTTCTGCTGCGCCGACACGGTCAGTCATGATGAGCGTCATAAAAAGGAAAGCTGTCTTCCGCACTGCTGAACGTCGCTCGGAAGCGTTTGTTTGATGGATGGGCTGCGTCATTTTGTCTCCGTACTTGATCCCAGGCTGGCGAGAAGCTCGTCGAGTTGGTCGAGCGCCTCGGGCATCGCGCCCGTCGATCCGGAGTCAAGCGCTTCCTTCGAGGGATAGAGATCGTGCACGACCAACAACGTCTTGCCGGCGTTTTCATCGAAGGTCACCGTGGTGACGGTCTTGCCGTCGTCACCTTCCTCGTTGGTCCAAACGAGGCGCGAGTGCGGTGTCACTTCGAGGTACGTGCCGAAGAACTCCATCGTCGAATCTTCGTGGCGAAACACCAAACGATACTGCCCCCCAACGCGAACATCCATTTCGCAGGAAAGCAGGGTCAGCCCATACGATTTTGGTACCCACCACCTCCTGAATAGTTCTGCCTTGGTCCACGCCTCGAACACGAGGCGCGCAGGCGCGTTGACGGTGCGTGTGACGACGAGTTCGCGCTCGGACTTCCGCTCCACCCCCGTGCGGTTCTTCGTGGGGGTGGCCTCACTTTCTCTTCTTACGTCCATTTGCTTTCTCCTTCCGTTTCAATTCCTCGACAACAATGTCCAACTCGTCGAAGCGCGCGGCCCAGAGCTGGCGATACCTCTCGATCCATGCCGCCTCTTCTTCCAGTCCGCGCAGCCCGAGCTTGCAGGTCCGCACGCGCCCAACCTTCTCTGTGCTGACGAGCCCCGCTTGCTCTAAGACGCCTACATGTTTCTTCATGCCCGTAAGGGTCATGTGGAACCTCTCGGCAAGGGCTGTGATCGAAGCGTCCGCACGCCCGAGTTGCTCCAGAACGCCGCGTCGGGTGGCGTCCGAGAGCGCGCCGAACGAGGCATCGAAGTGGGTTTGGCTATACTGAGCCATACGGTTCAGTATACAACATGGGTGACGGCATGCAATGGGAGGCTGAGCGCCCTGTGTTCCCGCCGCCGCCGCTGCCTCGGTAGTAGGCAGAAGGGGAAGCGGTCCGGCGAGAGTCGGGCCGCTGGCTCCGCCGCCGCGCGTCGGGGCCCGGCCTCGCGCGAGACCCCGACGGCGACGGACGAAGACGGCAGGCCCCAGGACCTCACCGGCCAAGCGGAACCAGACGGAGCAGGCTCGCGCCGGCCCTGGCCGTCACTCCGCCTGCGAGCCTGCTGGTCAGATCTAGGCCGCCTCGGTCTGTTCCGCTCGTTGTTGCTTCGGGGTCTGCGGTGTCCTGACCCCCATCGCTGTGAGCTGCTCTCCCGGCACCTCACGCGCCGCTTCGATCGCGCGCTTGACGTCGCCGGTGCAGTGGCCGAGCTACTTGGCGAAGCGCTCCCTGAATTCGAGCGTCTCGGTCTCCACTCGCACTTTGTCACCGACGTCGCAGAGAGGCCCGACCTTCACTTTCATGCCGTTCTCTAGCAGGGCATCCTTCTGTCCGGTGCCCCCGCCACGGATCGGCGGCGCGGTCTCCTTGATCTCGAGCACCGAGTGCTTCGGCGGGAGGACGGACACCAGGAGCCCGTTCACGAAGAAGCCCTTGTAGGTATCCGACGGCCACTGGAGCGCATCCTCCGCGGCGGTGATCGCGCAGCGCACCTCCTCGCCGTCCTTCTTGTAGAAGACTTCCTCCTGGCCGTCGCGATAGGAGTGGCTGAGGTCCACTTCTTCCTTGTCGAGAACCTCGTACTTGGTCTCGCCGTGCTCCTTGATCTCGGTAATGCGACCGGTGGCCAGGTCCTTCAGCTTCAACTGCACGAACTGGCGACGGTCATTGCGCAGGATATTCCAGTGCGAGACGGTGCACATCCGGCCCTGATAGGCGACCAGATAGCCGAGTCGGAGATCGAGTGCGGAGAGTTGCATGTCGCGCACCAGGATAGCGCGAGTGAAGCGAACTCGTTAACACTTGCCGGCTCCAGCCGGCGCGCTCGAGCATGCGCTCCAAGGGGAAGAGCTGGCCGAGACGGTAGCATTGCCCGTTCCCGGCCGAGGGCGCGGCTGGGAGGGCGGACTACTCCGTCAACAGCCGATGCTGTTCGAGCACGGCGCGTCGCGTCGGAGGTGGGCAGTCATCTTCCAGGATCCGAAGAAATTCATCGGGAGCGATCCCCCCGAACGAAACGCCGGATGCTGGTGGGACACGACTCCATCATGCGATCGTGATCTTCCCATGGACTGGTCCTTCGAGGAACATCACAGCTCCCTCTCTGGGTGTCCACTTTCTCGGGGGAAGATCGCGACGCAGCTCCATGGTGCGGGCGAGCGCCTCCGGCGATCCCGGGCGTGCGCAAGCGCACGCGAACCACTCACTTCCGAGCGCGCAACGCCGCTCCAGGGCCCCGAGAGATGGGGTCCTGCGCAGGTACAAGAATTGCTAACTCGTTTCGGCCTGCCGCGTCTTCCCGCTGCGATGTTGTCACGTCGCTGCTCCTGGCCCATTCGAAGGACTCGTCATGCCCGTCTTCTCGACGCTCGCGTCGCTCTCGTTCGCAGGCCTTCTCGCTCTCGCGATTCCTCTGCTCCCGCGTCCCGCGCCGAACGACTGGATCATTCACGGCGGCGAGACCGTCGTGTACGACACCGCTGCCGGGCCGGTGCACGTGAACCGACTCGAGGTCCAGTCGGGCGGCGTGCTGCGCATCGTCGGTCGAGAGCGCTTCGAGTTGCACGCGTGGCGTGAAATCCGCGTCGCGGGCCTGCTCGACCTTTCCGGCGCGGATCAGCCGGGGGTAGGCATGCCGAACACGACTTGCCGGTCCGAGCCTGGCTCGCTCGGTCATACGGGAGGTGGGCACGGAGGTCTGGGGAATCCACTCACGCAGCAGTCCACCCCGGTCGGCGGTTCCGGCTTCGGAAGCGGTCAGACGCCCGCGATGGGAGGCGGGGGCGGCGAGACGAGCTACTCGCTCGCGGGGATGGCGTGCCGTCGCGGAGCAGGCGGCGGGGGTGGCGCATTCGGTCCCGACCGTTCGGTCGAGGGCGACTCGGCGTCGATCGGCTTGGTGGCGGAAAGTGGTTGGGAAGGCGGACCGTGCGGCAAAGGAGCGCTCAGCGATCAAAGCCCTGCGCAGGGGGGATCGCCAGGTCCTCGACCGTTCACCGACGGGAATCCGGACAACGATTTCTACGGACGCAAGCGGCTCGCGACGGGGATCCTCCTTGGGGAGCTCGATGCGCCAAGTGCTGGAAGCGGCGGCGGCGCTGGCGGCAACGCGGTGGACAGCGCTACGTTCCCGCTCGTTCCGTTCACGTGCACGGGTGACGAAAAAGGAGCGGGAGGCGCGGGTGGTGGCGGCTTGGGGATCCTCCTCACTCGGCGGATCGTCCTGCTCCCTGGTGGCCGCATCGTTCTCGACGGTGGGGACGGTGGCGGCGGCGAAAACCCGAGCTCTGGCGGCTTCAGCCACGTCGGCGGCGGTTCCGGCGGTGGATCAGGAGGCCAGATCATCGTGCAAGCAGCGCTCTTCGACCTGAGCTCGGCCGATGCCAATTCGATGCGGGCCATTGGCGGCCGGGGCGGTCCCGGCCTGGACAATGACCACGACGTGACCGGCGCAGGCGGGGACGGCGGCCCCGGTCTGATCCAGCTCCACACGCCGGGTGGCGCCGCCGACTCGATCCTGCTTCCTCCGGGCGCGACCCTGGAAGAGCTCACCCTGCCCGACGCGCAGGTGCTGCTCCCCGAAGGTGCTTTCTGAGCGGACGCGGCGCCCCTACTGCCTTGCCACCGCACCTGCGCCCCGGCTTCCTCGCCGCAGCGTGCACGTCGACACTCTCCGGGAGACGACGAGCTTCTCCTTGCAGTAGATCGTGGTCTAGCAGCCTGTGGCGAAACTCCCGTAGCGAGGCACAGCCGGCTTTGAGCATGCAAGAAGCGCGACGGAACGACGGCGGAGGTGGCCTCTTTGGCCACTGAGCACGGCGTTCCTAGCGCGACGCAGCAGGATCGAAGCCGGCGAAGCCGCAGTAGGGAGTTTTGCCACAGGCTGCTAGACCGGAGCGCTGAGACGGCGTCGTTCCGGCAGCGGCTCGCGCATGGCGGGAACCAGCGCCACCGCGGGCATCGCCAGGACTCCGCCCAGCAGGCCGAGCAAAGCGCCGTCGAAAGGGTGGCTCATCGTACGCGTCCGGCGGATCCACCCGGACGATACTCCCCGGCGGTTGCTGTCGCTCTGGCGGATCAGCCCGGGGCTGCCGCCCAGGCCCAAGGCGTGAGCGTCGCGATGTCGGCCGCCTTGGTGGTCGACAGTCTCCCGAGCACGTCCTGGATGTAGAGCTCGGGATCGACGCCGGCCTGCTTGCAGGAGAGCACCAGCGAATACAGCCGGCACGCCACCTCTCCACCGCGCTGGCTCGCGAAGACGAGCCAATTCTTGCGTCCGACCGCCAGGTGACGCAGGTCGCGTTCCTCGTCGTTGTTGTGGATCGGGATGCGCGGGTCGGCGAGGAAGGTCGATAGCGGTCTGCGCTGTCGTGCGAGATACAAGAGCGCCTTGCCGAGCTTGCTCTCCGGCAGTGTCGAGCGCTGCAAAGACAGCTCGTCTGCACGCTCGAAGATCACCTTCACGAGCCCCACGCTGCGCCGCTCGCGCACGCGAGCTCGAAGCTCGACGAATGCGTCGCGGTCCAGGCCCAAGCGCTCCGCGCGCTCAGTGAGCGCACGCTCGACGGCAAAGAGTCGCTGTATGGGCGCCAGCACATAGGCTGCACTGGCAGTCCCCGTGTCGAACGCCTCTTTGAATTTGCGCCGCGCATGCGCCCAGCACCCCGCGCGCACGATGTCGTTTTTCTCCACGACTTCGTGGAAGCCCGAGTACCCGTCGGTGATCAGGGTGCCTGTCCACTTTCGCAGGAAGGCGAGCGGCCCGTCCCGACTGCGACTGGTCTTGAATTCGATCAGCACCTTCGAGGGACCAGCTCCTCGCAGATTGCGCCAGCCCCAGGCATATCCCTTCCGGCTGCCCTGCCCGTCCTCGAGCCTGAGCGTCACCGGCGTTTCGTCGGAGTGCAGCACGCTCTCCTCGAGCAGCTCCTTGTGCATCTGCGCGAGTAACGGCTGCGCGAGCAGCTCATCGACTCGCACGAGCATGTCCCACATCGTCTGCTTGGGCAGGTGCACGCCGTGGCGCTTGAAGATCCCCTCCAGCCGGTGCAGGGGGAGGTGGTCGGCGTACTTTGCCGTCGCAACGTGCGCGTAGACCGAGGCTTCGTACTTCGCGCCATCGATCACGCCTTCGGGTGCCTCCGCGGTCTTGACCGCGTGGCCCTCGGGGCAGGCGTACTTCTTGCGCACGTAGCGGCGTACCACGATGCGGGCGGGCACTAGGTGGCCGCGCTCGGTGACATCCTCGCCAATCGCGCGCATCGCCTTACCGCAGTCGGGGCAGGCGCGCTCTCCTTCGGGCACGTCGAGCTCGACGGTCTCGCGCGGAAGGTGCTCGGGGAATTGCGTGCGGCCGTGACCGCGGTTGACCGTGGGTTTGGCGGTCCTGTTCGTAGGAGCTGGAGACTCGGGCAAGGAAAACTCGAGCGGGGATCCTTGTCTGTACAGATCGAGCTGGCCCGAGTCGATCCTTTCCGTGCGCCGACCGAACACGCCCTGCTTCAGGATCGCGAGCTCTTCGCGCAGGATCTTGTTCTCGCGCTGGAGCGCGACGATCTGCTCAAATGCGTGCTCGAGGTCCATCGCGATCACCACGCACGCAAAGTAACGCGCGCTCCGTCGCGATCAAGAGGCGCGCGTGATTTCGTCGTGAGAAATTCGTCGACGCGCGCCGCGCAGATCGATGCCATCGAGGAGCAACGCGAAGTCGGTGCTCGACAGCTCGAAGCTCGTGCGTGACGCGCCGACGCGGTCGAAGATTGTGAAACGTCCGTGCTCGAGACGCTTGCACAACAGCCAATAGCCCGAGCCGTCCCACACCAGACTCTTCATCCGATCGCGACGGCGGTTGAAGAAGACGAATAGATGCCCCGACTGCGGATCCTCGTCGATCACGTCGATCACCAGGCCCGCTAGACCGTCGAGTCCCTTGCGCATGTCGATCGCCTCGCGCGCGATGAAGATGCGCACCGACGGCGAGGGGGGGAAGCTCAGCATGGCGCGAGTGCCTGGAGCAGCCGACGCAGAGTCGGCACGTCGAAGTCGGGTCCGAGCAACACGCGGTGGCCGCCGGCGAGCAACAGCTCCAAGGGGACAGCCGGTTTCCCGGCGTGGTCCACGACGACGCGCACGGGCAGGAGAGCGTTGCTCTGGACTCCGGCTGCGGCGCGGCGTGAGCGGCGCTTACCACCGCGGCGCTGCAGCGCGCCGTAGATCTTCCACGGTGGGAAGCCCTTCGACCGAGCGAACGCGGCGGGGCGCAGGCCACTGTGATCGAACTCGGCGAGGAGCGCCTGAATGTCGATCGCAGACGGGTTCGAGGACGATGCATTGCTCATCCTCGCGAGCCTGCGGCTCAGTCGTCGCCTCGACCAGATGGGACGGCCGGACGCTTACGGCTCATCGAGCCGATCGCGGTGAGCGTGACCGTCACGCCAGCCACAATGGGGATGGAGAGGCGTAGTTGCGTCGGCCGCAGCAGGCGTGTGCCGCTTCGATCGCGGGCTAAACGTCCGCCGAGCCGACTTCTATCACTTCGGCTCGGCGGGCTTGCGTTCGGGGTCGGCCACCGACTCGATCCGTTCGAGCAACTCGCTGTCGCGTCCTGAGTGCACCACCAGGCCTCCTCGGCCCTTCTGACCTCCAAACGGTTGGGAGCACACCCACCAGCCGGGTGCGGAGGTAGGCGTCACGTTCGTGAATCAGGGAGCGATTGGGATCGAGACCGCGTTCGACGTGTTGAAGAACGCGCCTCCGGCGGCCGGGTCGTGGAACCAGTGCTGGAAGTTGCGGGTGGTTCCGACGAACGCCGCCAGGCTGTGCTTGGCAGCGGAGTTGTCATAGAGGTACGTCGCGACGCTGCCCGTGGGCTGCGTCACCGCTCCGCGCACGATATCGCTCGAGACGCACCGGAATCCGTTGCCGAAGGGGACTTGCGTCTGGCTCTGGCCGTTGAAGAAGATTCCGGGCTGATCCGGGACGGGCGAGCTTTCGAGCTCCAGGTATCTGTCGGCAATGCTGGCCGACCCGCGCGCGACGATCTCGGCGGGCGAGCCCGTAGAGTTGATCGAGGCCGTGCAGTATTGCGTGCCAATCACGCCCAGGAGGTCGCGGAGGAAAACGTCGGCGCGCCCGTTGGTGTCCCCGGACACGAGGTTGGAGGCGTGGCTAGCGAACGCCACGTAGCGGCCGCCGACGGGGAGCGAGGCGGAGAAGCTCTCATTGTTCCCCTGCACCCCGGCCGAGTCGACGCTCACGCGCTCGGTCGTGGCGATCTCGCAATCGCGGACGAAAACGTCCCGGGTACCGTTCGTGTCGCCGGCCACGAGATTGCTGGCGGCGCTCGTGAAGGCAACGAAGCGACCGTCGGTGGAGATCGAGGGGTGCTCGCTGTCGCTGTTCGCCTGCACTCCGCCCGCGGAGACGCTCACGCGCTCGGTCGTCCCGCTCTGGCGGTCGTGGGCGAAGATGTCCCAAGAAGCATTCGTGTCCCCGGCCCCCACGAGATTGGTGGCCGCGCTCCGGAAGGCTACATGACGGCCGTCCGCGGAGATCGAGGAGTCGTGGCAGGTGTTGTTCGCCTGTGCCCCGCCCGTGGAGACGCTCACGCGCTCGGTCTCGCCGCTCTGGCGGTCGTGGACGAAGATGTCCCAGAAATTGTTCGTGTCGCCGGCCACGAAGTTCGTGGCCCCGCTATGGAAAGCCACGTAGCGGCCATCCGCGGAGATCGAGGGGTCGTAGCTACCTCCGTCGCCTTCCGCTCCGCTCGTGGCGACGCTCACGCGCTCGGTCGTCCCGCTCCGGCAGTCATGGACGAAGACGTCAAAGGCACCGTTCGTGTCCCCGGCCACGAGGTTCGTGTCCCAGCTCATGAAGGACACATAGCGGCCGTCGGCGGAGATCGAGGCGGGGTCATCAGTACCGAAAATCTGGTGCGTCCCGTCGGTTGCGATGCTCGCGAGCTCGGTTCTGCCGCTGTGGCGATCGTGGACGAAGACGTCCCAGTCACCTTCCATGTCCCCGGCCGCGAAGTTCGAGGCACCGCTGATGAAGGCCACATAGCGACCATCGGCGGAGATCGAGGGGAGAATGCTACTGGCGTCCCCCTGCGCCCCGCCCGTGGCGGCGCTCACGAGGACGGTCGTGCCGCTCTGGAGGTCACGGACGAAGACGTCCTCGGTATCGTTCGTATCACCGGCCACGAGGTTGCTAGCGGCGCTCGAAAAGGCGATGAAGCGGCGGTCGGCGGAGATCGAGAGGTACTTGCTGTCTCGGTCCCCCTGCGCCCCGCCCGTGGCGACGCTGACGAGAGTCGTCTGCTGGGGATGTGCAGCTGAAGTCGAGGCGACCCACGCGCCTAGGAGGCAGATACGGAGAAGGCTCTGGTTCATGCGAAGCATGGCTCCTGTCCTAGCAGCAAGTTCGTGGCGGCCACGAAGGAAGTCGCTCGGCCTGGCCGGCAGCCAAACAGGCTGCCGATCGGGCGTTGCCCGTCATCGGAAGTCCAGCGTAGCTGGGTTTCGTCGGAGCGTCAGGGGCAACCTCAACGGAATGGACATGTGACGGTGGTGATCCTTCCGGTTGGTTTCGTTCCGTGTGTCGAGTCTCCCTGCAGGAGTCGAAGCCCATGGCCGCCGAGAGCGATTCCACTGACCACGCTGGAGGGACCCTTGGAAGTGGAGGAGAAGGGGGGCAGCCACATGGTGCGTGATCCTGGCCGGACCCTCCCTAGTAGATCGAGATCCCCGGGCTGTTGTGGTAGTAGACCTGGTTCGGACAGTTGACCCAGGTGTTGCCCGACCCGCCGCCGACGCTGCAGGTTTCGATCGCGACCGCGTATTGCTCCGCGGGCACATTCGGAGTGGAGTCGCCGCAGGACTGGAACGTGTTGTTGGTGACGAGGATGCCCTGGCTGCCGCCGATGTTTGCGACGAAAAGACCCGCGCGGGGTGCGTTCTGGATCGTGTTCCCGTCGATCGTAACGTCGAGGATCACGTCTCCGGCGGTCGAGTAGACCGGGTAGACCGAGTAGGGAGGGATATCCATCGACGACAGCGCGACGGCGACCTCGATCGAGCCGGTGTTCGCCTGTCCCTCCACGAACCCGCCAGCCCGGTTCAGGATGCAGCCTTGGATCACGAGGCTGTGAGGTGGGCTCCCAGCGCCGCCCCAGGGATAGAGGCACGCCATCCCGCCGCCGGCATGGATGCCGCAGACCGTCACCCGCTCGATGGTACAGCCGAGTACCTGGGTGTTGACCCCGCGGACCGTGATGCCCACTCCGCGGTCGCTCTTCACCGTGCAGTTCTGCACGACCGCCCCCTGGATCGAGTACCAGGGGTTGTAGGTGAACCCGCCGGCCGCGCTCCACAGCCGCGCCTCGAACCCGGGGGTCTCGAAGCCGTAAGTGTAGATCCATTCGGCGTCCACCGGGCCTGTCCAGCTCTTTTTCGTGATCACCGCTTCCTCTTGCGACGAGGAGGAGAGCGTCGCCGGGTCGAGCAGCACCATGGACTCGCCGACCTCGGCGCTGGTCGGGCCGGAGTAGCCCGCGCAAGCCTTGTCGAGCTGGAATTCATTCGCGAGAACGCTGAACGAGCCGGGTTCAGGGACGCCGTAGCTCGATCCCTGGGCGACTATCCCGTCGTCGCCGCAGAAGAGCATGTCGCAGTACTCGATCAGGAGGGTGTGGCCCGACGCGACCAACCCACCCCGCGGGATCGACAGCTTGCGGGAGGTGAGCCTTGGTTTGACGTCGACGTTGTTCGTGTGGCAGTTCTCGTGGCCGTTTGCGCGCACGAAACTGCCGGGCAGGTGATACGCCAGCAGGTCCTGCAGGACGACAGTGCCATCGCACGAGGTCACCGTGACGGCGTAGGTCTCCGAGTCGTTCAGGAGGACGACGATCGTGTTTCCGATCGTCCACGTGCCAATCTGTCCCGCTCCGGCGGAGCTGAACTCCACCTTCACGTACTGAAAGTTCGACGAAATCGGCAGGACGACGGTGGCAGTGGCCGTGCCTCCACCCGTGAACTTCGCGTTCAAGCCCGGCAGATTCTGGATCACCTCCCAGACGCCCCAGACACTCGGCACGCAGCTTGACGGCAGGCGCATGCCCGGGTCGGTGACCTTGATGACAGCGGACTTGGGTGGATCCTGGGTATCGACGCTGACGAGGGTCCCCTGCAAGAAGGACAACCCCTCGTTCGTCAGGTTCTGGGGGTTCGCCTCGCGCATCGTGAAGACAAGCGGCGAGGACGCGCTTGCGCCAGTCAGGTGGAAGTTGTCGCAGTCATACACCTTGAGCACGTCGGGGTAAGGCGTGGTCGCGCTGCGGTCGTACCCGGTAAGGAGAATCGTGACATTGGTGACGGCAGTGATCGTGACGTCGTCCACTCCGCACAGGGCCAGGACAGCCGTCTGGGTCACGTTGTTGCAGGTCACGGTTCCGGGAGGCCCCGTCACCTCGTACTCACCGGGAAGGTTGAAGAGCAGCGTGCGAGGGGCAGGTACCATGGATAGGGAGTTGAGGGCGGCCTGGATGGCGCCGGAGTCGTCGATTCCGTCGCTGGGGATCGCCCCGAACGAGCTGACGAGGACCGTGGACTGCGAAAAGGCGGCGGGCGAGGCGGCGAGGAGGAGGAGTACCAGGCCCGCGCTGCGGTTCTTGCTCATGGTGGGGGATCCTTCGTCGCCCTGATGGCGATTAATAGGGGGAACGCGACTCGACCAGGTGGCCCGTGAGATTGCCCCGTTCCTGGCCAGACTCGCTCGGCCAGACACGAACGGCGATGCCGGCGGGAGTTAGGGCTTAGGTGGTCGCCAGTCTCCTTCTGCGTCCCGCTCGATACCGATCCTTACTCTTCCTCGAACGAGAGAAAGTTTGCTGATCCGTAGGAAACGGGGAGCCAACTCGCCGCGCAGGCGGTAACTGGGCTCCAGAAGGGGTTCACCGGCGTGTGGGCAGAGGTCCGCGAGAGCGATTGCCGCAAGTCGCGCCAGTGCGCGCAACTTGCGCTCGCGAAAACGCTGGCGTCGCCTGAAGGGGAATCCATCCCGCGAGCACGGGCCATATGCATGACGACGCTCCGACTCGGCGTCGTCCCGTCCTGCTGGCCCTTCGGCAGTGACGGAACCCGAACCGGCCTCGGCCGGCCGCCGGAAGCCCCGAAGACCCACCGGGCGCGATAGCATGGCACCGACGTCATCCGCGTGGATGTCTCACGCCCCGCAGGGGGCGCGGGAGAGAATCCCGGATCTCTGTCGTGCCGGGCCGGAGCCCTCCGTCTCACTTGCGAACGGCGCGCAACGTGCTCGCCCGGACCCCCCCAATCGAGAAAGGAACCCGGATGGCCAAGTACCTCCTGATCCTGCGTGGCGATGCCAACGCGGACTACAGCAAGTTCACCCCCGCCGACTTCGAGCAGATCCTGTCCGAGTACACGAACTGGGCCGGCAAGCTCGCCAAGGAAGGCCGGCTCGAGATCGGTCACAAGCTCACCGACCAGGGCGGCAAAGTGATGCACCCGCAAGGCGCCAAGGTCACTGTCAAGGACGGGCCGTACGTCGAGAGCAAGGAGGTCGTCGGCGGGATCTACCTGATCAAGGCCGACAGCTACGACCACGCGGTGAAGCTCTGCCAGGGCCACCCGAATTTCCGCTTCGGTTCGATCGAGGTGCGCGAGATCGACTTCATGGGCCAGCCCGAGAGCTGAGCTTGGACGTCCGCGCGCCGCACGAACTCGTCGAGGACCTTTTTCGGCACCGCTACGGCCGATTGGTCGCGGGGCTCGTGCGGCGGCTCGGGCCGGCGCGCATCGATCTGGCGGAGGACGTCGTCGCGGAGGCGTTCCTCCGCGCGCTGCGCGCCTGGCCGGCGGAGGGCGTCCCCGAGCGGCCGGACGCGTGGGTGTTCCGCGTCGCGAAGAACCTCGCGCTCGACACGCTGCGCCGGCGCGCGGAGCTAGTCGGCGCGGACTCGGGCGCCGCGGAGCGCGCCGCGCAGCCGGACGCGGAGCGCGCCGAGCCCGGCGACGGGCCGGCCGACGACACGCTGCGGATGATGTTCACCTGTTGCCACCCGGCGCTGCCAGCGGACACGCGCGTCCCGCTGGTCCTGAAGACCGTGTGCGGCTTCGGCGCGAGCGAGATCGCCGCCGCGCTGCTCGCGAAGGAGGCCGCGATCGCTCAGCGGCTGACGCGCGGCAAGGCGCGGCTGCAAGGTCTTGGCGCGCGCTTCGAGGTGCCGCCGCCGCGCGAGCTCGCCGAGCGCCTGCCACCTGTGCTCGACGCTCTGTACCTGATGTTCAATGAGGGCTACCGCGCTCACCGTGGCGAGGACCTCGTGCGGCCCGATCTCGTCGAGGAAGCGGTGCGGCTCGCCGCCCTGCTCGCCGAGGACGAGCACACGGCGCGGCCCGAGGTGCACGCGCTGCTCGCCCTGATGCTCTTGTCGGGTGCGCGGCTCCCGGCGCGCGTCGACGCGCTGGGGGACGTGCTGACGCTCGCCGAGCAGGACCGCTCGCGCTGGGACACGCGCTGGATGGCGCACGGTTTCGAGCAGTTCCGGCGCTCGATCGGGGGCGAGCGACTGACGCCCTGGCACGTCGAGGCGCGCATCGCGTCGCTGCACGCTGTCGCGCCCGACTATGCGTCAACGGATTGGCACGCGATCCTCGCGGCCTACGACCAGCTGGTCGCGATCGCCGACACGCCCGTCGTGCGCCTGAACCGCGCCGTGGCGCTGGCAAAGGTCGCGGGACCGCGCGCGGGGCTCGCCGAGCTCGCCGCGCTCGACGGCGCGCCGGAGCTCGGCCGCTACGGGTTGGTCGCGGCGGTCGCGGCGCACCTGCACTGGCAGCTCGGCGAGCACGGCGCGGCCCTCGAGCGCTTCCAGCGCGCGCTGACGCTCGCCTGCACCGGCCCCGAAGCGCGCCTGCTCGCGCGCCGCCGCGACGCGTGCCGCGAGCGCGCCCCCGCGCCGGCGTGGTGAGCGGAGAGAACGCTCTCCGCGTTCTTCGGACGGTCTCGCGGCGAGCTTTGCATTCACGCCCGCGCAGCGGCCGGTTCACGGGTTCTTGTTGCGGCGCCCCTGACATCCCGCGCCAACGCACCCGAGCTCGCGTCCCGCCGGTATCCATGCCCGACAGCCTGACGGAGCGTGGGACGGCGAATGTGCTCGCCGGCCTGGTCGTGACGGCGGTCGAGTTCCGGCGCACCGCGCCGGTTTTAGAGCTAGTCGAGCTTCGAGCTCCTTCGCTCTGTTACCTGACCCCGTGTCCACCGAATCGGGGGAAGGTCAGATCCACTCGGGTGCCCGAGAGCGCGTCGGGGAGCAATGGCGCGAAACCGATCGCCCTTCGCGAGGGCAACAACGCCTCAAGCGGAGCGATTAGAATATGACTCGTATCTCCCCACCCGCGCAGGGACTACCCTCGGGTGGAGGTCCGCATGAGTCGCGCTCGCCTGGCAATCGTTTTCCTGCTCCTCAGCGTGTCCGCTTTCGCTCGGCAGTCTGAGCTGCAGACGGAGTTGCAACGCATCGTGGCACCACCTCCTCCCAATGGGGATCCCTACTACAACTTCGATGTAGGCGGTGCCGTGGCCATCTCCGACGAGTGGGCGGCGGTAGCAGACAAGACGGTCAACGATGCTACTGGTGAAGTCTACCTGTATCGGAGGACGAGTTGCGGATGGTTCTTCCAGCAGCGTCTGATTGGGGAAGAAGATAGCGCGTTTGGAGGCTCGCTCGCGATCGATGGGGATACGCTCGCCGTAGGAGGGTGGCTGTGGGGTGGCCAACTCGGCAAGGTGTACATTTTTCAGTTCACGGGTGCAGCGTGGGTCAAGACGCAAGAGATCCTGCCCGATGGCTTGGAGGGTTTCGAGAGGCCGAAGTTCGGCAATTCCGTAGCACTCTCCGGAGATGTACTGGTAGTTGGAGCGCCATGGGTTGACGCACCTGTGGAGGACGGCGGCGAGGTCCGCGTGTATGAGCGCGTGGTAGGGACTTGGCAGCCGGCGGCGCGGTTCCGATTGCCACCTGTTCCGGAAGTACTGGCAGGTGACCTCTACGGACTGGGCTACAGTGTCGCGGTTTCCGGGAATACGATCGTTGCCGGCGCACCACTTCAGGTTGGCGCGGTCTACACGTACGAGCGGGGGCCAAACGGTTGGCTCCCCGCAGCAGTCATCGAGAACCCATCACCGGAGCTGGGTGACACCTTCGGTTACTCCGTGGGCATCTCTGGCGAGCACTTGGTGATCGGCATGCCCGCAACAGTCGGTAGCCACTACAGGCCAGGGAAGGCATACATCCTCGAGCGTACCGGAAGCGGCACTTGGAATCTGGAACAGGAGATCCGTGCCAGCGACGGGTATGCGGACGGTGACCACGGCGATGATTTTGGTGCAGCGGTTGCCGTGGATGGCGACCACGTGATCGTTGGCGCGCTCAATGGCAGAATGAACGGACCCGATACGGGCACACTCTATCTATTCACGCGTACTCCAAGTGGTTGGCCTGCGACGGAGAACCTACGCCTGATTGCATCGGATTCCTCCGGGCAATCGGACCGCCTCGGCGCTGCGGTGGACATGGAGGGACCGTTCGTCGTCGGAGGTGCGATTGGCGGCTGGTGCGAAGGTATCCGCGAAGGCAAGGCCTACGCATTCGCGCTCGAGCTTGGAGAGAGCTACTGTGAACCCACGGACTAGGGTGGCACCCTCCGGATCACCGGCAGCGCGCTCGCGCAGGATGAACACCTGATCCTTACCGTGCGCGACGCTCCGTCCAACGTGCGAGGTCTCTTTCTCTTCTCCCCGCGGCCTGGCTCCTACCCGTTCGGCACCGCGACTCTCTGCCTTGGCGCTCCCGTCTCGCGGCTCGGGTTCGTGCTCACCGGCCCCGAGGACCTCGCGATGTACGACATCGATTTCGGAGCGCCGTGGCTAGATGAACTCATCGCCGGGACGACCTGGTATTTCCAGTTCGCTCACCAGCGCCAGCAGGGAACCGGGCGGCTCGAGCTGCTCACGAACGCTGTGTCGCTGACGCTCCGGTAGGGAAGCGCGCCCGAGCATGGCACGCCATGCATCTGCCGCCCGGGGCGAGGGCGCGGCGAGAAGGCGTCTTCTTGAAGCCGTCTTCTACGGCTGTATTGCTACCGACACCGCGTTCGACGTGTTGAAAAATGAGCCCCCTCCTGCCGGATCGCGGAACCAGTACTGGAAGTTGCGCGTCGAACCGATGAAGGCCGACAGAGTGTGCTTGGCGTCGGAATTGTCGTAGGTGTACGTCGCGACGTTGCCCACACCCATCACGATCGCACCTCGAAGGATTCCTCCCGTCGTGCATAGGAATCCATTGCCGAAGGGGATCTGCGACGGATTGGCGGCGTGGAAGAAGATGCCGGCCTGATTCGGCACGGGGCTGGAGGTGAGCATCAGATCACCGGCACGGGAGCTTGCCGATCCCGCAGCCGAGAGATCGGCCGGCGAGCCGGTCGAGTTCGGATTCGCAGTGCAGTACTTCCAGCCGATGCCGGCGCTTCTGTCTCGAACGAAGGCGTCGGAGGTGCCGTTCGTGTCTCCGCCGACCAGGTCGGTAGCGAGGCTCTGGTAACCCACGTAGCGCCCGTCGGCGGAGATCGAGGCAGCGACGCTGTGGTAGTTTCCCTGTGAACCGCCCGAGTCGACGCTCACGCGCTCGGTTACGCGCCGCTGGCGGTCATGGACGAAGACGTCGTAGACGTTATTCGTGTCCCCCACGACGAGGTTGGTGGCAAAGCTCGTGAGCGCCACGTAGCGCCCATCAGCAGAGATCGAGGCGTAGGCACTCTCTCCGTTTCCCTGCACACCACTCGAGTCGACGCTCACGAGCTCGGCCATCCCGCTCAGACGATCGTGAACGAAGACGTCGAAGGTAGAGTTCGTGTCGCCGCCGACCAGGTTGGCGGCGTAGCTCGTGAACGCCACGTAGCGCCCATCGGCGGAGATCGCCGGAGCGTAGCTGTCGCTGTTGCCCTCAGCCCCGCTCGAGTCGACGCTCACGCGCTCCGTCGTGCTGCTCTGTCGATCGCGGACGAAGACGTCAGCAGCATCGTTCGTGTCGCCGCCGACGAGGTTCGTGGCGTGGCTCTCGAAGCCCACGTACTGGCCATCGGCGGAGATCCAGGGGTTGATGCTGTGCCCATTCGCCTGAATCCCGCTCGAGTTCACGCTCACTCGCTCGGTCGTGCCGCTCCGGCAGTCGTGGACGAAAACGTCCACGCGCCCGTTGAAGTCTCCGAGGACGAGGTTGCTGGACCAGCTCGAGAAGGAGACATAGCGGCCATCAGCGGAGATCGAGGGGTAGTGGCTGTGATCCTGCCCCTGCACCCCGCTCGAGCTCGTGCTCACGCGCTCGGTCATGCCGTCCTGACGATCGTGGACGAAGACGTCCCACCTGCCGTTCGAGTCACCGGCCACGAGGTTGGTGGCGGAACTCTCGAAGGCAACGTAGCGGCCGTCGGCGGAGATCGAGAGAAGCAGTCCGCTGTGCCCGTTCGCCTGCGCCCCGCTCGAGTCGACGCTCACGCGCTCGGTCGTGCCACTCTGACGGTCGTGGAGGAAGACGTCCCGATCACCATTCGTGTCTCCTCCGACGAGGTCGCTGGCGTCGCTGACGAAAGCCACGAAGCGGGCGTCGGCGGAAACACGGCATGAGTAGCTCCCGTCATTCCCCTGCCCCCCGCTCGAGTCGATGCTCACGCGGCTCGTCACCTGGCCGGTGGCAGCCCCCGTAAGCACTGCAATGAGCAACGCCCCCGCCTTCACGAGCCTCACGGATCCGCACTCAGTCCTCGTTCCCATGGTGCATCCTTCTCCGAGAGAATCCCGCCTACGATCGATGCAACGACAGACGCGCTCACGTCGCGCGTGCCCTCTGCTCTCACGGGAGTGCATCCCCTGAGTGAAGCCAGCGCCTCCGAGCCTACCCCCCCCTCTCCGCAGCACAAGCTCGGCGAAGGGATGCGACCTCAAAGCTGCCTCCCGTGCCTCGTCTGATGCGGCAGGCCGACACCTGCGTGCTGGGCCGGGACCTCTTGCGGCTGGAGGGTTGTGATTCACCCAGGACCGCGCGTGCCGCTTCGATCGTACGCCGCACGCCCCGGTGCAGCCATTGATTGCCTTGTCGAGAGCTTTGGCTGCAACGATCAGCGCTCGCGCCTGGGGATCGGCCTTGGCCTCATTCGCCGCAGCGCGAGGCTTCACGGCTTCGATCTCCGTTTGCAGATCCGCGACTTGCTCCTACGGCGTGCAGCGGATGCGCGGAGTGGGGTTGATTCGGAAATCGCGGTCTTCACCCGTCTTGCTGAGATCTTCGCCCCCACCGTGCGGTGATTGTCAGCGAAGTGTTTCCGGGACAACTGCGCGCACTCAGTTCAGCGAACCCGCACTTGATCGCTCCCATGCGCGAGAGAGTACGCTATCCTCCTCGCGCGGGCCGTGTCCTAGTGACGCGCGGACGACTGCCGAGACCATCTACATCACAGGAGAAGATTCATGAGACTGACGTGCGAGAACCGATCGACTTGCGCAGGTGCGTGGCGCGTGGCGATGTTGACCTGCGTAGCCTTGGGAGGGCTGTCGGCGGCAGCGTCGGCCCAGTGGGACCACGGTGGTCCCCGACCTCAAGCGATCTCGATCCTGACCAACGAGCACCCCTTTTCACCCGGGTCGTTCACGTTGACCTTCGACGATTTCGGTTTCGAGACGTCCAGCGGCATCACCAGCACGCAATTCACACTGCGAGTCGACAAGCTCAAACGAACGGCCCGATTCGTAGAGTACTTGCAGCACGTCGAGCCGCTGATCCTGCCTGGTGGGTTCAGCACGGGCGACATCACCGTCGAGATCGTGGAGGGATCGTCCACCGGCACCTACGACCCTTTGACCCGCACGTTCACCACGAGCGAGCAGTACGCCATACACTTCACCGGCGATCTGAGCGGCTTCGGCCTGACCTCGCCGGTGATCCTGCCGAGCAGCTCCGGCGGTGCGATCTCCATCGACCCAGTCCAGGGTGGTGGGGTGACGATGGACTGGGATGGCAGGGGTGAGTTGGTCAATCCATTCGACCCCCCCAACACGCTCAAGTTCGCGTATCGATGCCAGGTGAACACGGTTTACCCGGCGGCCCCGGACAACCTGCTCGCCGTGGGCCTGTCGTCGGACGTCATGCAGCTTCAGCTTTCCCAGCCTATCGAGCAGGTCCTGATGTTCCCGCTCAACTACTCGCTGCTCCAGGTTCAGCACGGAAAGAAGGTCCTGGCCGTACTCGGTCTGCGGCGGTTCGAGCATCGGGTGAATTTGCTGCGCGGCTGGGCGATCGCCGAGGCCGACGCCGATGCGCTCATTTCCAGCGCCGAAGAGATCATTTCCCTGCTCCTCGGCGGCTGAGGCCGTGTGGCGCCCCCACGCCGCGACGATTCCAGCGGCGTGGGCGGTCACCTGGCTCCTGATGGCGGCCCTTGAAGGGCGCTGGGTCACCCGGAGCTCGTGGCTAGCGATCGGTGGCCGGGGCATGGCGGCAGCCATGCTGAGCGGGATCGCGTTCTTCCTCGTGCTCGATCTGAGGAATCCTGTCCATCGGGAGCTCGGGGCCTGAGACGAGGGCGAGGTACTTCATACGAGAGATGAGTGGCGAGTGGACTACTTTCGGGCGACCGCAGCGTTGACGGCCTCATTCTCCGCCGCCGCCGGCACGTCAGCGGGGAAGCCGGACATCTCGAACACCTGGCGCACCTCGACGAGGTCGTCCTTCTCCGCGGGAATGCGCTTCGCGCCGGCCTTCGCGAGCGCCTCGTTGTACTTCATCATCTTCTCCATCGCGTCGGCGGGGGGAACGAAGTTCGGGTCGGTCGGCGTCGAGTAGACGCCCGGAATCATCAGCATCATGAAACGCATTGGTGCCTCGTGGTTCGGTTGGGTGGTTGCTGCTTCACCCAAGCGTCGAACGAGCGGGCGAGAAATCGACACGGCAACCGATGGGACAGGGGGCAGGTTGCCGTAAGTCTTTGGGGGACGGCAACTAACGAACGATGAGCCGTGAGCAAGAGCGGCCAGCGGTGAGCCGCTCCGAGCTAGCTCAGTGCTTCGATGGCGACACGTCGTCGCCGAGTCCCGGCTCCTTCGGCCCATCGTCGATCCGCCCCACGATCGACGCTACTCTGAACCGGAAGGCGGTATCCGTCGTTGCCTCCCCCATGAACGAACCCTCGAGAAGGCCGAATACCCTGTTCCAACATCAATTCCTACTCGGATGTGCGGCTTCGACTCTGTTGGCGACCCTGACGGGCTGCTCGAGCGGAGCCGATGCTGACGCGGGCGCGCTCGTCATCTACCACCACGGCTCGCCGACCCCCGCCATCGAGGCGGCAGAGAAGGCATTCCGCGAGCTGCACCCCGGGATCGAGGTGCGCCGCGAGAAGGGGGACGCCCTGGCCAACATGCGCAAGGTGACGGACATGGGGAAGCTCGCAGACATCGTCTATACCGACGACTACTCGATCATTCCCCCCGTCATGTTCCCCAAGTACGCGGACACCTGGATCCGCTACGCGCACGACGAGATGACCATCGCCTACGCGGCGAACTCGAAGTACGCCGATGAGATCACGGCTGCCAACTGGTTCGAGATCCTGCAGCGGCCCGACGTCAAGTGGGGCATCGCGGACCCGAACGCGGGCCCCGACGGCTACTTCTCGCTGGGCCAGATCCTGCTCTCCGACCTGCACTACGGGAACCCCGACATCTTCGCGAAGCTCGTGGCCGCGAACACCGCCATCACGGCGACGAAGTCCGGCGAGACGTTCACGATGGACTGTCCGGAGAACCTACGGCCGAACAACGCCAAGGTGACCGTCCGGCCGGATCCCGAGAGTCTCTACCCGATGATCCTCGCCGGCGAGATCGACTACGCCTTCGGGTACATGGGGTCGGTGATCGGGGAGGGTCCCGCCGGGATCAAGACGATCGATCTGCCGCCGCAGGTGGATCTGTCCGACATGAGCCTCGTCGCGAGCACCTACAATCGCGTCAAGATCAACCTCTACAGCGACAAGCCCGACCGGCGCATCTCGGTCACGCTCGGTTCGAAGGCCAACGGTCTGACGATTCCTCTCAATGCACCCAATCGCAAGGCGGCAACCGAGTACCTCGCGATCTTCCTCGGCCCGGTCGGCAGCGAGGCCCTACGGTCCGTGCACATCACGCCACTGTCGCCGGCGGAGACGAACGACCTGTCGAAGGCACCGCCGGAGCTGCGCCCGCTGCTGAAGCAGGTGCAGTAGGCGGCTGCCGTCCATGACGCGAGCACCCACGACCGGCACGGGAAACCCGCGCCGGAGGCATCGGCGTGACCAGTCGTTCCTCCTGTTCGCAATCCTCGGCAGCCTGCTACTGCTGTTCGTCCTGCTGCCGATTGCCAACCTGGTGCTGACGACGGAACCGAGCCGGATCGCGGCGATCGCGCGCGAGAACGACGTCCAGGAAGCGCTCGCGCTCACGCTCGGCTCCGCGCTGGTCGCCACCGTCGTGTCGCTGATCCTGGGCGTGCCCCTGGGCTACCTCCTCGCTCGCGAGAGCTTCCGCGGCAAGGCGATAGTCGAGGGGATCGTCGACTTGCCGGTCGTGATCCCCCACACGATCGCCGGCATCGCGCTGCTATTCGTATTCGGCCGCAGCGGAATCGTCGGCGCGCCGCTGCAATCGGCGTTCGGCGTCGTCTTCACGGACTCGTTCTGGGGCATCGTCGTCGCCATGTCCTTCGTCGGCATGCCGTTCGTCGTCAACCACGCCCGTGACGGGTTCCGCGAGGTGGATCCGCGGCTCGAGTACGTCGCTCGCAGTCTCGGCGCCAGCTACTTCGGCGCCTTCACGCGGGTAACGCTTCCGCTCGCCTGGAGGGCGCTGCTGTCGGGCGCGGTCCTGACCTGGGCGCGGGCGGTGAGCGAGTTCGGCTCCATCGCGGTGATCGCGTACTACCCCAGGACCGTGAACACCCTGCTGTTCGAGTGGTACAACTTCTTTGGATACGAGCACACGAAGCCGCTCGCCGCCCTGCTGCTCGTGCTCGCGCTCGGCATCTTCGTCCTGATGCGGCTGGTGGCCCGGCCGCGGCGCGCATGATCCGCCTCGACCGCATCAGTTGCGAATGGCCCGAGTTCGTCATCCGGGACCTCAGCCTCGAGGTCGAGGCCGGGGAGTACATGGTGGTCATGGGGCCGACGGGGGCCGGCAAGACCCTGCTGCTCGAGCTACTGCTCGGTATCCACCGGCTCGACGCCGGGCGGATCTGGATCGACGGCACAGATGTCACCGACCTCCCCCCCGAGCGGCGCGGCATCGGCATGGTCTACCAGGACTACGCCGTGTTCCCGCATCTCGACGTGCGCCGCAACATCGCCTTCGGGCTGCGCTACTCCGGCCTCTCCCGCATCGAGCGGCAGCGGCGCCTGCAGGAGACGGCGAGCCTGCTCGGGATCGAGCACCTCCTGCACCGGTATCCGGGGAACCTCAGCGGAGGCGAGCAGCAGCGCGTGGCGCTCGGGCGAGCGCTCGTGATTCAGCCGCGCGTCCTGTTGCTCGACGAGCCGCTCAGCGCACTCGATCGCGCGACGGCCGAGCGCCTACGGGGCGAGCTCCGGGCGCTGCACGAGGCACAAGGACTGACGGTGCTGCACGTGACCCACGACCTCGCAGAGGCGCGGGAGATGGGTAGCCGCATCGCGCTGGTCCACGAAGGCGCCGTGCACGGACTCTCGACGGTCGAGGACCTCTTGCGCCGCCCGGCGACCCTGTTCGCCGCGCGCTTCGTCGGTGCCGTGAACCTGTTCCCCGCCCACATCGAGGCAGCGGACGACGGCGAGCAACGCGCAGTAGCCGGACCGATCGTCACCGCCTGTCCTGCGGACCTGTCGTCCTCGGACCTGCACATTCTCGTCCACCCCGACGAAGTCTTTCTGCTAGACGAGAATGCAGAGGCCGCCGCCCACGTCGTCCGCGGCGAGATCATGGAGCTGCGCGACGACGGCCACCACGTCGCCGTGCTCCTCGCCGTCGATGGGCTCGACGGTCCACTGACCGCGTTCGTCTCCCGCCAGTCCGCCCGCGGCCTCGCGCTCCGGCTGGGTCAGCCTGTTGCCGCGGACCTCGGTCACGCCATCCACCTGCTCAGCGGCCCCCCGTGAGCTTCATCCGGAGGGTCGCCGAGGCCCTGAGCCTCCGCCGCAGCATCGTGGGCGTGCTGGTCATGGCCGTGCTCGTCGGATCGGGCGAGCAGATGGCCGAGCGCTACCTCCCGATCTACCTGGTCGCGCTCGGGAGCGGCTTGGCCTGGCCCGGCCTGCTGCAAGCGATTCACAACATCGTCGGCGCGCTCTACTCGTATCCCGGAGGCTTGCTCGCGGAGAGGATCGGCGCCAAGCGCGCGCTCCTGATCTTCAACCTGATCGCGATCGCCGGCTACGCGCTCGTGATTGCGATCCCCTACTGGCAGACGGTGATCGTCGGCTCGCTGCTCTTCCTGTCGTGGTCCTCGATCTCGCTGCCTGGAACCATGGGCCTGATCGCGGACGTGCTGCCGAAGCAGAAGCATGTCATGGGCGTGTCGATGCACTCGCTCGTGCGGCGCCTGCCGAAGGCGATCGGGCCGCTCGTCGGCGGTATCTTCATTGACCTCTGGGGTCCCGTGGACGGCGTGCGCCTCGCATTCGGAGTCGCGATCCTCATGGCCCTGTGCGCGCTGGTTGCTCAGCAGGTATTGATCCGTGACGATCACCCGCCTGCAGCCCTGGAGCAGCCGGCCCCGAATCCCCTGCGCGTTTTCCGGAGCTTCTCGCCGCGCCTCAAGAACCTGTTCCTGGCCGACCTGCTGATCCGTTTCTGCGAGCAGATCCCGTACGCCTACGTCACCATCTGGTGCATGGAGGCCGTCACCGGCCACGTTACCGCGCGCGTGAGCGGGGCCGAGTTCGGCGCATTGACGGTGATCGAGATGCTGACCGCGGTGCTTTGCTACGTGCCCGTGGCGCGGTGGGCGGACCGTTCGGGGAAGAAGCCGTTCGTCCTCGTCACATTCGTCAACTTCACCATCTTCCCCGCCATGCTGTACTTCAGTCACTCCTTCGGCATGCTCGTGCTCGCATTTGTCGTTCGAGGGCTCAAGGAGTTCGGCGAACCGACGCGAAAGGCGCTCATCCTGCAGCTCGCACCCGGGGACCGGAAAGCCGCGGCCTTCGGCACCTACTACCTGTTCCGCGACTCGATCATCGCCCTCGCCGCTGGCCTGGGCGCCCTGCTCTGGCAGCTCGGACCCGCGGTCAACCTCTGGAGCGCGTTCGGCTTCGGTGTCGCCGGGGCGCTGTGGTTCTGGGCCTATGGCGAACGAGACCCACGACCGGATGCGGAGAGCTGATCCCTGGCCGCGGCATGTCCGGCAATGACCGATTCAAGGTCAGAGGCGGCACGGCCGCGGCCGGACCAATCCACCTGCTCCAGCGCTGTTTCGAAGAAGCGAGAAGGAGCGACACGCCGCTCCAAGCACGCAACCGTTGCTAAGAATCGCGATGAGATCGCCGAGTCGTTGCCGGGTCCCACAGACTCTCATCGTTCCAGGTGGCCACGAGAAACCATGGCGAGCCACCCGTGTCGATCGCCAGAACGAAGAGACCGAGGGCAGCGGTCCACAACGCGCCGAAGCCAAAAGTAGCAGCCATCACAGTCATGAGGGTACCGACCATCGGTATGCCAGAACTGTGGCCATAGGCTCCCCTCTCACGTCCTCCGGCAAGATGCAGCAGCGGACGGCCGTAGGTGAACCATTGGTTGATGACACCGATTCCTGCTCCAACCCCCATCCAGCCGATTCCCGAGAAGCGACTCTGGGAACCGCAGAGGCCGATCCCAAGGGAGATCGCGACCAGGGCGACCGGGGCAAGGCAGATAAGCACTGCGACCCTGCGGCGCAGAAGCGCTCTTCTGCTCATCACATGTTCGACGATCTCAGCCGGGCCTTCGAAGTCTAACGAACGACCGCAGCCGATGATCGTTGGCCTCGCCTGGGGACTCCCGCTCACGCTGCGAAGTCCTGATGAGCTCCTGGGGCCGACCCGGCAGTCGTGACGGCATCGGACGACAGATCGCGCGGCTTCCGGACATCAGCGACTGCTTCGAAGGTTGCGCACGTCAGAGTTCTCGTGCGCGCCCGGGAAGACGGCACACCGCAAGGGGGGATTCGCGTGGTCGCGCTGCCCAAGAACCAACCGAACATGGTCGCCCGATTCGGGCAGTCCCATGGAAGCTCTGGCGAGTCGGCATTCACGGATGACAATGGACGGAGCTCGTGACGGTCACCGGGGAGACTGCCGTCCTCGAGATCGTCCTAAGCGTCGACCGCGGCAGGTAGCCCGCTTCTCCGTCCGGATCCCGCCCCGTACTGCGATCGAGGCTCAGCTTGGAAAGCTCTTCGATCGGCGATTCCACCAGAGCAACTGCGGCCAGAGCGTGAACGAGATTCACACGAACCTCTGCCTCGGGTAGTCGTCAGCGCGAGGAGTACTCTGAAGCTGATCTTCGTTCAGCGCTCGCCTCCTGAGGGCGTGTCCCGTGGGAGGGACCACTCCTCTTCGGGCAGCTCACGGTCAAGTTTCGGGACCACCGGATGGAAGCCCTACTTCCGGCACTGCCGATACTCATGAGCATGGGTAGACGAAAAACATGTCTCGCGCGCGCCGCACTTCTCGAATCTGTCACCGCCCCCGTCCACTCGTTTGCCGGTCCTCGCCTGGAGGCTTCATCAGTTCGAGAGATAGGGGTGAAGCCACTCTCCTTCCGCTGACGCGCTCGCCTTTCGCCATGAACCTCTCGCCCCGCTCAGCATCGCTCGGGCTGGCTGCCCTGATCGCAGCGGGCTTCCTCGTGTGGCTCGGCTGGGCCGACAAGCAGAATCCAGGTGCTACGGGACCGATCGGCGCGCACGAGGAGAATGGCCCGCTTGCAGTGCCGAGTGAGCCGGCGATCGAGAATCTTGCCGCGAATGAGGAGCCGACGGCCTCCCTTCGGGAAGCCGTTCCTGCTGCGCCTGCGACGACCACGGGGACGGCGCAGAAGCAGGAGACTGCTTCGAAGGTTGCGCACGTCAAGGTTTTCGTGCGTTCTCAGGATGACGGCAGCCCCCTAGCCGACATGCGGGTGTTCGCATCATCGAGGCATAGCGCTACGGCTCAGAATGACGGGAGCTCGCTTGGAGAGTTTGGTGTCGTCCCGAAGACGGATGCGCACGGACGAGTGGATCTCGAGGTCGACGCCGGAAGGGCACTGACCCTGTTCGTCTCCGATTCCGCATGGTCACGCGAGTCGAGGCGCGAGCTCGGACCACTCGCAGTTGGAGAATCTGTGGAACTCGTGTTCGAGTTCGCGACTCGCAAAGACATCCACTTGTACGGCCGGCTCGTAGACGCCGAGAGCGGCTCGCCACTCCGCGGGGATGTGACGCTCGAGCACGTCGAGAGGACCGACTCCGGCGGTGGTTTTCAGCTCTCGGCGGGATCGTGGAAACACGCGTTCGCGAGTGCTCGAGCGACCGGCTACGCGCGGGCGGTGTTCGTGGTCGCGAAAGGTCATGAAGATCCCACCGATCCTCTGATCGTCCGGCTCTCCCGTGCTGCAGCTTTGGAAGCGATCGTGCGAGATCGCGCCGGTGCTCCGATTCCAGGAGTCCAGATCGTACTGTCCACCGACTCATACCGCCTCCAGCAAGCGAGCTTCTCCATGCTCGACTTCTACTCCGGCGCGGATCTGCGCTGGGGCGGCAGTACCGACCCAGATGGCTGGACGACGATCCTGGATCTCCTCCCTCACGTGCCTTTGCGAGTCTCAGCCCAGGCGGAGGGCTATCCTCCGCGCGACGAGTCGGAGCCGCTCGAGCTGGAGCCTGGCGAGCTCCGCCGGATCGAGCTCGTACTTGGTGCCGGAGCGACGATCACGGGGTCACTCGTGGACGAGCGTGGCGCCCCCATCGTGAATCGCGCAATGTGGCGCATGCTCGCCGAGATCCGCGAACCCAGGATGTTCAACGAGCACGCCGAGCCGGCCCAGAAGGCCAATACCGATGCTGACGGCCGCTTCCGTTTCGAGGCAGTTCCCAGGGGGACCTGGTGGATCGGCCCGGCGCCAAACACGCAGGGAGCGCCCGATGATGTCCCGCCTGCCGCTCAAGTAGTCGTTGTCATCGACGAGCTTTCGGAGACGGAAATCGAGGTGCGTGTGCAGCGTGGCCTCTTCCTGAGTGGCCGGGTATTCGATCCTTCGGGTCACCCAGCGAAGGATCTCCACGTGACCGCGTTCCGGACGTTCGGGGGAATGACCGTCGCAGACTCGCACACCAATGACGACGGTGAGTTCTCGATCGGTCCGCTCGTGGCCGGGAACTGGACCCTCGTAGCCGACTGGAATGCCGATCCGCATTCGACCGCTGAACCCGTGCTCGTCGAAGCCGGTCGGACGGGAATCGTTCTCCAGCTTTGCGCTGGGGGCTCCATCACCGGCGAAGTCGTGGACCGCGACACCGGAGAGCGTTGCGAGTGCGAGCTGACGGCGTCGAACGGGGATCCGCATAGCTCGCGCGGAACGTCCTCCCGCGACGGTACCATTCGCCTCGACGGCCTTCTCCCCGGCACCTACACGATCTCAGCGAGAGCTCGCGATGGCCGGATGGGCATCCAGCGCGGGATCGTGGTCCAAGACGGTGCTCGCGCCGAGGAGGTGCGTCTCGAGGTCTCCCAGGGCGCCGCGCTTGTCCTGCGCTACGAGGGTCCTGCGGAAAACGTGAGCTGTCGGATCACCTCCGAGGGATTCATGCTGGAATGGACATTTCTCCGCGGAGATCAGGCTCTGACCGTGATGGTTCCGCCTGGAAAGATCGAGGTCCACTGGAGTGAGAACGACGAACAAGTGGTGGAGCACGTCGAGAACATCGACGTGGGTGTGGAGAACCAGGTCGAGCTCACCTTGAAAGCCGGTTCCTAGCGGCAAGGGTCCGTGCGGGGGAAGTCCCCAGCCGCAAGGCAAGCGATGCGTGGAGGCTCCGAGCACCGTCTGCGAACAGAGAGACGTTCGGGGACTGACAGGGTCGGCGGGCTCGGGGCGGACGCCTATCGCGGTCTTGCGACTCGTTCCGCTCGTGGTACCGTCCACGTCCGATGTCGGCGAGTACGCGTAGCCTTGGTCTGCGACGAGAGCACAGATGAGAATCACGGTCCTGGCCTACCTGGCGAAGGGCGAAGACGAACCCGACTCCGTCGTCGCGCATGTTCGCGCAGCCCTCGCTGAAAAGGGGCACGAGCCGACGGTCCTCACCCTGTACGACGACGTGGCCAAGCTCGCCGCCGAGCTCGAGGCCTCCAAGCCCGAGCTCGTGTTCAACCTCGTGGAGGACTTCGGGGCCGAGATCCTCGGCGGTCTCATCGGCGTCACCGGCGTGCTCGACCTCCTGCAGATCCCCTATACGGGCGGTGGGCCTGGCGAGCTCTATCTGCAAGAGGACAAGGCGCTCTCGAAGAAGCTCTTGGCTTTCGAAGGCGTGCTCTATCCGGACTTCGCGTCGTTCGCGCCCAACGCGGAGTTCGAGACGGGCGGCAAGCTGCGCATGCCGCTGTTCGTGAAGCCGCTGCGCTCGGACGCATCGCTCGGGATCGATCAAAAGTCACTCGTCACGAATACCCGGGAGCTGATGGAGCGCGTGCTGCACATCCACAAGACTTTCAACGACACCGCGCTGGCGGAGGAGTACATCGAGGGGCGCGAGCTGTACGTCGGCGTGCTGGGCAATCTGCAGCCGACGGCGTTCCCAGTGGTCGAGATGGACTTCTCCAGGATGCCCGAAGGCCATGCGCACATCGTCGACAACAAGGCCAAGTTCGACGAGTCGAGCGTTCAATACAAGGGCACCCGCTCGGTACTGGCCGAGCTCGGGCCCGAGCTCGAAGCCAAAGTGAAGAGAGTGGCCCTGGATGCCTATCGCGCATTGCGTGTGCGCGATTACGGCCGCATCGACTTGCGCCTGACGACCAGTGGAGAGATCTACGTGATCGAGGTGAACGCCAACTGCTACCTCGTGAACGACGGAGAGTTCGCGATGGCGGCGGCCGCCGATGGGCTGGACTATCCCGCGCTGATCGACCGCATCGTCGAGCTGGCCTTGGACCGGCAGGGCCAGCGTCTCGGCATCAGGAAGAAGCGCAAGGCACACAAGGCTCCCAAGGCCACGAAGACGCCCAGGACCAACGGAGACCGCGGGGCAACCTAGCCCGCATCTCTCACCAGCTGGCGGCTGCAACGCCGCAACTGCCGGAGTCTGCGGTGGTGGGCTCAGCCCGCTCTTCGCGCGTGCGTGATGTTGCCCCGACCTCGCCTCGGGGAGAGTGACTCCCGAATCCAGCAGGAACACGGAACCCCTTCACCTGTTCCCAGGGCTGATGGAAGCACCGCAATCGCAAGTCCTCAAGTTGGGCGGCCTGGGCCTGACCTTCCTGGTCGTTGGCCTGACGCTCAGTTCCCGTAGCGTCCCGCAGTCGCAGGATCGGGCGATGTTCGGTTGCGATCCCAGCCTCGTTGACGACTGGGACGCCGATGGTGTCCAGGACTTCGCCGTCGGCGCGCCGTTCGCGTACACGCGTCGGGGGAGCGCTCGCGGGCCTGTGCACCGAGCGTCAACGGCCGTGCGGGAACAACATCAACGCCAGCGCCACGACCGCGAGGACACCCAATATGACGACGGCGATGAGGACGCAGGTGTTGCGTCTCCGGTTCCAGCGCGCGAGGCCATCGGCGCTCAGGAAGTACCGCTCACCGTCAGCCGTCGCGAGCACGCCCGAGCGCACGAGGCGAGATGCGAGGTGCGTCTCATGAACACCCAGCTCGACCAGCGTACGCGCCCGCTCGGGCTGGTCAGCACCAGCCTCCTCGAACTTGCGCACGATGCGTCGTCGGCGCGCCACAACAGCGGCAAGAATGGCTACGTTTGGCGGATGATCAGGCATTCTCATCACCACCAGCGCCGGTAAACCCTCGAGCCCTTGCGCTCGCGGCCGCTGAGCGTGAAGCCTAACGATAGAGCCGTTCAGCGGCGGATGCGAGGGGGAGCATGCCACCGCTTGGGAAGGAGTGCGCATGATGGGTTTGCGGGTCAGGGCCAGGAACGGAACCGCCGCGGGTCGCGGAACGTCGCGGGTCAGGGGCGCGCGGCGTCGTGAAAGCCAAGCTCGTCGGCGATCTGTGCGACCAGGAGGTGGTCGAGCAGGTTCGTTCGACCCCCGCGCCGGACTTGGTTCTCAGAATCTCTCCCTGGGTACGACCCGCGTATTGACCTCGATGTGTTCCACGGCCCCTTCATGACGCACTGGGCGGACCGAACCGAAGACTAAATCCCGGCGGGTCGCTTCACGTTCGGCCGCGCCCACGAGCGTGTCATCTTCGAAGAGCACTCCGGCGACGTGATCGGAGAGAAACTTCCTCCGGCCGCGTTGGTCCGGGTCGCCGCCGCGAACGCGGTCGAGCTCGCGGATCTCGTCGCCGGGTCCGCAGTCCATTGCCGAGGGGCTGCGCTCACCGCACGATAGCCAGATCCATGCCGACGGATTCCCTGATCGATTCGCCGAGTCCCGTGCCGCGACCTTGGCCGCGGTGGCAGCGCTTCGCGTTCCGGTACGCACTGCTGCACTACTTGCTCTACTCGTTCCCGGGCCCGATGGCGTCCCTGGTGCAGACGATCAACGGCGGTCTCGCTCTCGCCGGAGTCGATGTCAGCAAGGCGCCGTGGACCTGGATGGAGATCCCGCTCAGCTGGATCGGCGAGGGCTGGCAGTGGCTCACGACCAGGATGGCGGCTCTCGGCGTCGCCCCCTATGAGGTCATCTATCAGCCCACCGGCAGCGGCGACACGGGCGCTGCTTACACGCAGCTCTTGTTCATCGTCGTGGTGTCGCTCGTCGGTGCGCTCGTCTGGTCCCGGATCAGCAAGGCCGTCGCCTATCCGAGGCTCGGTCGCTGGCTGCACCTGATCGTGCGCTTCGATCTCGCGTTCACGATGTTCGGCTACGGCTTCTCCAAGTTCTACGGCGGCCAGTTCGGCGAGCTCTCCCTCAACCGGCTCACGCAGGAGATCGGCGACACGTGGCCGATGACGATGGTGGGCACGTTCATGCAGGCGTCGAAGCCCTACGAGCTCTTCGGCGGCGCTTTCGAAGTGCTCGGCGGCCTGCTGCTGCTCCACCGCCGAACCGCGCTGCTCGGCGTCTGCGTGTCGATCTGCACGCTGACCAACATCTGCGCGCTGAACTGGCTCTATGGCGTCCCCGTGAAGCAGTACTCGACGCACCTGCTGCTCTACGTCATCGGCCTGCTCGCGCCGTTCCTGCCGCAGCTCTCGGCCGTGTTCGTTCGCAACCGACCGTCGCAACCGGTCGACCTGCGCGTCGTACACGGCAAGTTCGCGGGTCGCGTGCTGCTGGGCCTCGGGATCGCGTGGGTCGCCGCCTACCTCGCCGAGACGCACATGGAGGGCATGCAGCCGAAACCCTGGCTTCAGGGGTCCGAGCGCTCGGCGCTTTACGGTCTCTGGACGGTCGAGACGATGTCTCTCGACGGCCAGGAGGTGCCGGGCACGGACGCGACGCGCTGGCGTGACTTCGCCATCGACCGCGGCTCGCTCGCCTGGGCGCGCGAGCTGACCGGCACGCGCCACTACTTTGAATTCAAGTGGGACGAGGCTACGGGCGTCGCGCAGGTGAAACAACGCGGCTCGACCGGCGATCCCGTGCCTTGGACGTGCGAGCACGGCAGCAAGGTGGTGAAGGGCGACGCGCCGCTGCTCTTGCGCAACGAGGACCGTGGCAAGCAGGTCGACGTCGAACGGCGGTCGCTCGTGCTCAAGGGCAAGTGGCAGGACCGCGATCTCGAACTGCACGTCGTCGAGAAGGTGTTCCGGCTGAAGACCGGCTTTCGGTTGCGACAGGAGCTGCCCGACTTCTGGTAGACCGGCGTCCAGGCGTTCCGATCGGCCTCGAACGTTGAGCAGTTCGCCGGAGCCATTCCATGGGACGGATCGGATCCTTCGCCGCGGCAACGGCGCCCCTTCTGACAGCGGCAATCGATGAACCCGGGTGCCGCCTCGACATCATGCTCGACCTCGCCATCCCGGCCGGCTCCGGGCGGTCGCGAGTCTGTCACAACCGCCGGCGGTGCACGACGCGCGAGTTGCCTCCGGGGGCGTGTGAAGGGCAGTGGGCGTTGGGGCAGGTCTGGCGCGGTCGAGATCGTGTGGCCATGGCCCCGACTCCGGGCTCGTTGCGCTCACACAGAGCGGCCAGCCGCCGGATCATCCTTGACCGCTCGGTGTAAGATCGGTAGACTGACGCCATGCGACCCGGACCTGCCAAGCAGTTCGATCCCGATCAGGCGCTCGCGCAGGCGCGTGATCTCTTCTGGCGGCGTGGTTACCACGGCACCGGGGTGGCCGAGCTGGAGGCCGAGCTTGGCATTGGGCGCAAGAGCCTGTATGACACTTTCGGGAGCAAGCGCGAGCTCTACCTGCGCGCGCTCGACCACTACGGATCCACGGTCATCTCCGCCATCTGCGCGGGCCTCGAGCGCACCAGCGTGGACCCGCTCGCGAATCTCGAGCGCGTGCTCGAGAAGCTTGCGAGCCACCACGGCTCGGGCGCGAGCCTGGGTTGTCTCCTGGGCGTGGGGATGGCGCAAGTCGAGCGCGACGATGCCGAGGTGGTCGCCGCGCTTCGCGTCTGGCTCACGCAGCTCGAGCAAGCCTTCGAGCGCGCTCTGCGCCGAGCCCTCGAGGCGGGAGCGGTGCGCGCCGATCTTCGACCCCGTGACGTCGCGCGCCAGCTCGTGGCGCTCGTCCAGGGCCTGGCGCTCATGGGGCGCATCACTGACTCACCGAGCTTCCCCCGCGCTGCCGTGCGCGCCGCCCTCGACGGCCTGCGTCCCTGAGTCACTCCGCTAGCCACTCCCGACATGAGACCCCGATGATCCACCTCTCACCCGCGCTCGCTCTCGCCAGCCTGCTCGCGCCGCTCCAGGACGCGGCCGCGCCGGCACCCTTCCCGAGCTCGACGGCGCTCGCCGAGCGCGTTTCACCCGAGGGGCTCGCGAGCCTCGCACAGCTCGTTCGGTCCTTCGTGGAAGAGGGCGATGTCGTCGGCGCGGAGCTGCTCGTGATCGCGCACGGGCGCACGATCCTGCACGAGGGCTACGGCTGGCGGGATAGCGAGCACGAGATCCCGATGCAACCCGGCGGAGTGTTCTGCGTGCGCTCGATGACAAAACCTCTCATTGGCGCCGCAATCTGGATGCTGATCGAGTCGGACGCGCTCACGGAGGACGACCGCGTCGCCGAGTTCCTCCCCGCCTTTGACGTCGAAGGCAAGCGCGACATCACCGTGGGCCAGCTCCTGCGTCACCAGAGCGGCCTACCGATGTCGCTGATCCTGGCACGCGATCCGCGGTTGCTCACGAGCGTCCGCTCCGTCGCGGATCTCGGTGGAAGCTGCACGCTCGAGTTCGAGCCCGGCACTGCCTTCGAGTACAGCGATCAGGGCACCGACACGTTGACGGCCGTGATCGAGGTCGTCACCGGAGCACCAGCCGAGGATTTCGTGCAAGAGCGCTTGCTCGAGCCGCTCGACATGTCTGACACCACCTGCCGGATGACGGCCGACCATCCGCTGCGCGCGCGGGCCTGCAGCCTCTACGTCGGATCGCCCGGCGTATGGACGCGATTCTGGAGCCCCGAGGACGAGGCGCTCTTTCCCATCTTCTTGGGCTCCCAGGGGCTGTATTCGACCGCCGTCGACTACGCGCGATTCCTCGAGCTCTACCTCGATCGAGGGCGTGCAGGCGGGGAGCGGCTCCTGCGCACGAGCAGCGTGCGTCACACGCTCGAGCCCGGCCCGTGGCCGCTGCCCTGGCCGGGAGGCTTTCCTGCTTTGCGCGCGGATTACGGCACGCTGATGCAGCTCTGGACGCGCGACGCCGCACCCAACGAGAGCGGCGAGCGCGAGCTCGTCGTTTTCGGCCACGGCGGCTCGGATGGCACGCACGCTTGGGCATTCCCCGAGCAGGACGCAATCGTGCTCTACTTCACGCAATCACGCGGCACCACCACGGGCTGGCGCGTCGAGGAACGCCTCGGCGAGCTTTTTCTCGGCGTGCCCTACAACCCGTTGCAAGCGGCGCCGCCTCTCGAGCAGTACCTCGGCTACTACGCTGAAGACGAGAACGATCTGTATCGCGCGGTCGTGCGGGACGGCGAAGGTCTCGCGCTCGAAGTGCTCGGCAGGGCCGTGGCGCCGATGGATTACATCGGCGAGGACCGCTGGAAGCTGCGACCCGAGCCGTCCACCGTGCTCGCCTTCGATCGCGACGAGGACGGTCTTGTCAGTGGTTACCACATCGGCGAACACGCGGAGTTCCGCATCGCGCCGCGTCCGGATCTGCCTCAAGCAGATGAGGTTGCCGCGCGTATCACCGCGGCGCACCAGCTCGAGCGACTCGCGGGCGCCGGCGTCGTGCGCCTCCACGGACGCTTCGAGATGCCCAAGCTCGAGCTCCAAGGGGAGAGCGTTCTTTGGCTCGCCTGGCCGAACCAGTGGCGCATGGACGACACCATCGGCGGTGAGACCACGAGCGTCGCTTTCGATGGCACCACGTTGCGGACGGCCACTTCCAAGCGCGCGGCCGCGCCGCTGGATGGGCCGACCGGCGAGCTCTTGCGACTGAGCGATCCCTTCCTACGCTTCGGCGACCGGCGGCGCAGCGGCGCGACCTTGACGGTCGTGCAAGAGCTGCGCGGTGCCGACGGTCTGACTCTGCTCCTGCGCGCCGGCGACCTCTCGAGTCCCGGCACCACCATCCACGTCGACCAAGCGAGCGGCCGCGTGATCCGGATCGACGAGATGACTTTCATCGAGGGGGTGGGAGCACTCGGCAATCGTGTGCGGTACTCCGACTTCCGCGATGTCGCAGGCGCGCTGCTGCCTTGGCGCACGGAGATGGAGTTCGCGCATGCACTGATCGGCACGATGGTGATCATCGTCGAGGGAGCCGACTCGAACGTCGAGGTTTCCTCAGGTTGGTTCCAGCTCGACGGCTGAGGCTCGATTCGCGCCCTCGCTTGCCTTGGCCTGTGCGTCTCAGCCAGCTCGATGTCTGCCTTCGCGCGGCTCCCCCGCCGGAGAAGCGCTGACGAAGACCGCTTTACAAGCCAGGTCGGCGGCGGCCGCCCCGGACGCCCAGCTTCGGTCTTCCGGGATCAGGACCGGCGACCTGCGGTATGGGAGACGGCTGATCGATCCCGTGCGCGAGAGCACGCCCACTCGTGACAGACTCGATACCACACCGTCGTCGATTTCATGCTCGACTCGAGGTTGCGAGCCTGCACGGCGCGAAGCCGACGCCGAAGCTCCCAGCGCAGTATCCCCTCGTCGAGCACCCCAATCGTCAGAGCACCCTCCATGCGCCTCCAACTCACCGTTCTCACACCGTGCCTCGTCGCTGTCCTGTCCCCCTTCACCTCCACGCACCTCCAGAGTGCCCAAGCGCGTCCGGAGCAGGAGCCTGCGTCGGCCGCGGTTGCCGACCCGATGGCATCCGTCGAACGCCCGGGCGACGGCAAGCCGGTGTGTGGGCTTGGCCAGAGCTTCCACGCCGGCCGCCGCAAGGCTCTGCGCGAGATTCTCGGCAACGGAGTCGTCGTCGTCCGCGGTTTGCCCGACGTACGCGACTACATGCAGTTCCGGCAGGACAAGGTGTTCTGGTACCTGACTGGAGTCGAGAGTCCCAACGCGGCCCTCGTCATGGACTGCGCGAGCGGCCGCGAGGTCTTGCTGCTGCCCGATGCCAACCACCGTCGAGAGAGCTGGGATGGCGAGCTGTGGGACGCGGACGACGCGTGGGCGCGCGAGTTGACTGGCATCGGCGACGTGAGGTCGAGCGCGAAGCTCGACGAAGTGTTGCACGACTTCATCCAGAGCGACTCGAAGATCTGGATCTTGATGCACCCCAACGTCGCGCTCGCAGGCTGCTGCGACCGGGCGTATGTCACCGACAAGGCGATCCTCGACGATCCGTTCGACGGCCGTGCGTCGCGCGAGCAGGCGCTCGCGACCGCGCTCGAGAGGATGTTCCGCACCAAGCCCTCGGACTTCTCGCAGCAGATCGGCGAAATGCGCCGCGTCAAGCAGCCCGAGGAGATCGCCGCGATGCGCCGCGCTGGACACGCGGGTGCGCTGGCGATGGCCGAGGCGATTCGCTCGACGTCCGCCGGCCTCGGCGAATGGGAGCTCGACGGACTGATGTCGTGGATCCACATGCGCGAAGGCGCCGCGGGTCCCGCGTACCTCGCGATCATCGGCTCGGGCGCCAATTCGCTGGTCCTGCACTACGGCGCGTCGAACCGGCGCATGAAGGACGGCGAGGTCGTGCTGCTCGACTACGCTCCCGAGGTCGACCACTACACGAGCGACATCACGCGCACATGGCCGGTCAACGGCAAGTTCAGCGCGCGGCAGGCTGAGCTTTACGACGCGGTCCTCGAGTCGCAGTTGGCCGGCATTGCCGCGGTCAAACCGGGTGCGACGATCGACGACATCTCCCGAGCGTGCGCGAAGGTGTTCGAGCAGAAGGGGCTCGGGAAGCTCGAGCGCCACGGACCCTGCCATTACATCGGCCTCGAGGTCCACGACGACGCCGACTACCGCACTCCCTTCGTGCCCGGCGTCTGTTTCACGGTCGAGCCCGGCCTCTACGAGGAGTCGACCGGCATCGGCATCCGTATCGAGGATGTCGTGTGCGTCACCGAGGAGGGATGCGAAGTGCTCTCGCGCGACGTGCCCAAGGATCGTGCGGCGATGGAGCGGCTCGTCGGCGAGCAGGGCGTGCTCGACTGGCTCAGCGCGCGCGTTCGCTAGCGATCGCCCTCGGAGCTTCGCGCGCTGCCTCCTAGAATCCGCGCCCCGTGCGTGGACATCGCTGCATGCCTCGTACCGGATCGTACGGGCACGATGCCGAATCGCGGCAGAGAGCGCGTTCTTGAACGGGCCGCTAGGATGGCACTCGTCGGACCTGCTCGAGGTCCGGGTCACACGAAGGAAAGCCCACGATGAACACGCTCATCTCCGCCATGCTCGCCAGCCTCGCCGCCGCAACCCTCATGACCATGCTTCCCGACGAGAAGCAGAACCAGAAGGACGAACCCGTGCAGCTCGGCACCTTCTGCCTCAGCCTCTCCGTCAAGGACATCAAGGCTTCGAAGGCCTTCTACGAGAAGCTCGACTTCGAGGTCGTCAACGGGAACATCGAGCAGAAGTGGCTCGTCCTGCAGAACGGGACGACGAAAGTCGCGCTGATGCAAGGGTTGATCGAGAGGAACACGTTGACGTTCAATCCCGGAGTGACGCCCATGAGGGAGACGCTGGAGGATTTCCAGGACGTGCGGGAGCTGCAGGGCACGCTGAAGGCGCGCGGGATCGAGTTCCGGACGGAAGCCGACGAGACCACCACCGGCCCGGCGTACTTCGAGATCGTCGATCCCGACGGCAATCCGATCCTGGTGGATCAGGGCGTGCCGAAGCCGAAGCGGTAGGACGTGCGGCGCGCATGCCCGCGGGTCGAGTTCACCGCCAAGTTCACCGAGGGGAACATGGGCATCGGCACTCCTGTCAGCGAACAGATGACGACCCCGCGTCCCTCCTGACGTTCCGGTTGCTCGCAAGTAGAGGTCGAAGGTGATCTGGATCCTCTCAGGCATCGTCGCGGCCCTCTTCACGCTCCTCTGGGTGAACCTCTCATCCGGCAAGACCGAGATCGGGCGAAAGATCGAGCACCTCTACTCGGTCGCGGATCCCCAGTTCTCTCGCTCGATGGGAACGCTCCTTGGACCAGCCATCCTCGAGGGCAACCGAGTCGAGACCCTCTTGAACGGGGATCAGATCTTCCCAGCCATGCTCGACTCGATCCGAGCGGCAAAGCGTACGGTCAACTTCGAGACCTACATCTACTGGTCCGGTGAGGTCGGGAAGAAGTTTGCCGCAACCCTCTGCGAGCGGGCGCGAGCGGGGGTGGTGATTCACGTCCTCCTCGACTGGCTGGGGTCGGGGAAAATCGAGGACGAGCTCCTCCATGAGATGGAACAGGCCGGTGTCGAGGTAGAGAAGTATCGCCCGCTGCGCTGGTACCACCTGGCGCGGATGAACCATCGCACTCACCGCAAGCTACTGATCGTGGACGGGGTGGTTGCTTTCACCGGCGGGGTGGGCATTGCCGACATCTGGCAGGGACATGCGCAAGACCCCGAGCACTGGCGCGACACACACTTCCGGCTGGAGGGTCCCGCGGTCGCACAGATGCAGGCAGCCTTCCTCGACAACTGGCTCAAGCTCCGGCCGGAAGTCCTGCACGGCGACGCATATTTCCCGCCGCTCGAGGGCGCAGGTAGTGCCGCCGCGCAGGTATTCAAGAGCTCCTTCGGGGAGGGCAGCGAGAGCGCCCGCTTGATGTACCTTCTGTCCATCTCTTCCGCCGAGAGCTCCATCCTCCTCTCCAGCTCCTACTTCGTCCCCGACACCACCGCGATCGAAGCGTTCGTCGCGGCCAAGAACCGCGGCGTGCGCGTGAAGATCATCGTGCCCGGCAAGCACATCGATTCCAAAGTGGTAGCGTTCGCATCGCGCGGGCTCTGGGGGAAGTTGCTCGAGGCGGGAGTGGAAATCTACGAGTACCAGCCCACGATGTTTCACGTGAAGGTGCTCGTCGTGGATGGCTTGTGGACTTCTGTGGGTTCGACCAATTTCGACAACCGCTCGTTCAGCATGAACGACGAAGCGAACCTCAACGTGCTGGACGCGAAGTTCGCCGCGGAGCAGGAGCGGATCTTCGAGGAGGACCGGTGCCTCGCCCATCGGGTCACGCTCGAGGCCTGGCGGGACCGCCCCCGATCGGAAAGGTTCGGCGAGTGGGCGTCCGGGCTGCTCCGCTCGCAGCTCTGATCTCGGCGCAGGATTCCGCGCACTCCCGACTGGCGTCCGTGAAGCGGCCCTGGCCACATCACCAAGAACACTCACCGGGTGGATGCGACTACCCGCCTGGTAGTTCGAGATTGCCCCGGCCGGACCCCTGACCTGCCTCGAAGGCACGTCGCGATTCGTGGTGAGCGACGAGACCGAGCCGGATCGACTCCTCGCGCACTTCGAGAAGTAGCGTAGTCTGTAGGCGTCGCGGGAGAACTGCCCCGACCACGACCGGAGCACGGTCCTCGAGCGCCTGCACTGAGTGGTAGCTCATCTCTCGCCCCCGGCCGTTGCTCTTGACCCTGCGATCCACGATTTCCAACTCACCCCCCGATGAGCATGTAAAGGGATGCGGCGTCGCCATGAGTGGCTCAGCCGATTCCGCTCCCGCTCACCCCCTCGCATGCCATCACTCGCAGACGGGCCCGATCAGCCCACCGCCGACTCGCTGTTCGCCGCCTGGCTTGCTCACCAAGAGGCCGGCGTGGAGCCTCACTTCGAGGCCCTGTGTCGCGCGCACCCCGATACATCCGCCGAGCTACGCCTGTTGTACGACTACTGGGGAAGGATCGAGGTCGCCCGCCGCGAACATGGCCTGGGCGTCCCGCTCCACGAGAAGCTCGCGGCGGTCTACGGCCGCGACGTCGATCTGCAGGTGACGCTGGAGGGCGAGGAGCAGAGCACGAGCGACTTCTCGTCGGTGGTGCTTTCTCGACTGGCAGGCCGAGGACCTGCGGCGAAACGCTATCGGATTCAAGGCGAGATCACCCGCGGCGGCATGGGTGCGATTCTGCGAGCCTGGGACGAGGACTTGCGGCGTCACCTCGCCATGAAAGTGATCCTCGGGCAAGTGCGCGAAGAGGAAACGGGCAAGACGCCCCCCGTGGATCGGCGTGTGCTGGCGCGCTTCCTGGAGGAGGCCCAGGTCACCGGGCAGCTCGAGCACCCTGGGATCGTTCCCGTCCACGAGCTCGGACTCGATGGCGAGGGGAGGGTGTACTTCACGATGAAGCTCGTGGAGGGCCGTACCTTCGGGGAAGTGCTCGAGCTCGTGCGGGAAAGGCGCGAGGACTGGACGCAGACGCGCGCGCTGGGCGTGATCCAGAAGGTCTGCGAGGCGATGAGCTACGCCCACGCCAAGGGCGTGATCCACCGCGACCTGAAGCCGGCGAACGTGATGGTCGGTCGCTTCGGCGAGGTGTACGTGATGGATTGGGGCTTGGCCAAGATCCTGGGACGGGACGAGGCAGGCCAGGGCAGGGTCGAGAGCGAGCGGCGGGCAGCGCGCGAGCTGGACCCGGGATCCTCCATGCACACGCTGCAAGGCGACGTGCTCGGAACGCCGGCCTACATGCCGCCGGAGCAGGCGCTCGGTCGCATCGACGAGATCGGCCCGCCGTCGGACGTGTATGCGGTCGGCGCGATGCTCTATCACCTGCTCGCCGGCCATCAACCCTAACGTGCAACCGGGAGAGAATCCCGGTGGTTTCGCGATCTGGCAGATGGTCGGGGCCGGCCCCCCTCCTGCGATCTCGCACGAGGCGCGCGAAGCTCCCGCGGAACTGGTAGCCATCACCGAGCGGGCCATGATGCGCGATGTGCGAACGCGCTATCCGGACATGTCCGCGCTGGCCAAGGACCTGACCGCCTACGTCGAGGGGCGCGTCGTCCGCGCGTACGAGACAGGAGCGTGGGCCGAGGCTCGCAAGTGGGTGCTGCGCAACAAGTCGCTGGCGACATCGCTGGCGGCGGCGGTCCTCGCCGTCGTGATCGGAGGCGTGGGGTTTGCCATCAAGGCGGACGAGGCCACGAGCGCCGCCACACTAGCGCAGAAGAACGAGCAGGCCGCCAAGGACAACCTGACCCTTGCGCAACGCAACGAGGTGGAGGCGAAGGCGCAGCAGCAGCGTGCGGAAGCGGAGACAGCCAAGGTCCTCCGTCTGTCGGATGTGAAGGTGCTCCAGGAGCTGGAAGCGGAAGCGGACCAATTGTGGCCCGCGCAACCCGACAAGATCGGCGAGCTGGAGTACTGGGTAGAGCGCGCGCGTGCGCTGCTCTCGAACCTGGCGGTCCACCGTGCGACGCTCACGGAGATGCGCGCCCACGCCCGCGCCTGGAGCGACGAGGAACGTGCACAGGACCGTGCGAGCCATCCCCAGGCGACTGAGCTGGCGGAGAAGCAGACCGAGCTGACGGGCCTGATTGCGCACCTCGAGCAGGGACTATCCGGTGATGCGAATTCCGCGACGGAAGAGCGCGCCGCCAAGCTGGAGCTAGAAGTGGCTGCATGGACCGAAGCAGTCGAGTCGCGCCAGACTTGGCGCTTCGACACGCCCGAAGTCCAATGGCAACACGACGTGCTGACCGAGCTGATCAGGAACCTGGACGAGCTCCAGTCCGGCTTGCTTGCGCAGGACGCGATCGCCGCTGGCCACGGATGGAGCGTCCCCAAGCGCCTGTCGTTCGCGCAGCGCCTGGAAGCGGGTTTCGCCGCGGGCGGCGAATTCTCCGAGGTATGGGCTGCTGCACTGCCCGAGATCGGCGCGACGTACCCCGGTCTGCACGTGAAGCCGCAGATGGGTCTCTTGCCGATCGGGCCGGACCCTGCGTCGGGTCTCTGGGAGTTCGTGCACCTGGAAACGGGGGAGCCGGCGGTGCGCGGTGCGGACGGGAAGCTCATCCTGGGTGAGCGCACCGGCCTCGTGTTCGTGCTCCTTCCGGGCGGGATGTTCCAGATGGGAGCGCAGAGGAACGACGCGAACGGCCAGAACTACGACCCGCAGGCGCAGGTCGATGAAGCCCCCGTACACGCGGTGACCTTGTCGGCGTTCTTCTTGTCGAAATACGAGATGACGCAGGGGCAGTGGGAGTGGTCCTCGGCAACCAATCCGAGCTACTACAAGCCCGGGAATCTGGTGCAATCCCTGATCCACGCCGTCGAGCAGGTGACCTGGATCGATTGCACGCGGGAGCTGGAACGTTTGGGGCTCTCGTTGCCGAGCGAGGCTCAATGGGAGTACGGAGCGCGCGGAGGCACGAGCACTGCGTGGTGGACGGGCAGCGAACGTGAGTCGCTGCGGGGCGCGGCGAACCTGGCGGATCGGGCCGCGGCTGCCGTGGGCGCCCCATGGCAGGACATCAAGGACTGGCTCGAGCTGGACGACGGGTACCCTGTCCATTCGCCGGTGGACGCGTTCTTGCCGAACGCCTTCGGGCTGTGCAACGTGCACGGCAACGTCTGGGAGTGGTGCCTGGACGCTTACGAGAGCGCCTTCTACGCACGGGCGATGACCAAGGACCCAGTGTCTCCACCGGAGGGCTCCTCCAACCGCGTCAATCGTGGTGGCAGCTTCAACAACGCCGCCCAGTTCACGCGCTCGGCGTCCCGCAACGGATTCTCGCCGTCGAGCGCCGGCTTCAACGTCGGCCTCCGCCCCGCCAGAGCTCTCGATCCCTGAGGCGATTCGAGCCCGGGGGGCGCCTGACAAGACCGCGGCGCGAGTAGGCGAGAAAGCAGGATGGTTGCGAGCCATGGGATCGAGTCGAAGAAGCGCCATGGGCACCACCGGCTTCTCGAAGGCCGTGAACGCTTCAGAAGAGTTCCTCGGCCAGCGCGACGATGATGCCCGCAGGGCCTCGCATGTAGCAGAGTCTGTACTTGTCCTCGTACTGGACCACCTCGCCGACGAGTTCGGCGCCGTTGGCGCGCAGGCGAGCGACAGTGTCGTCGACGCTTACGACCGTGAACATGACGCTCCGGAGGCCCAGCGCGTTCGGCGGTGCGATCGCCGGTTCGATCTCGACCAGTTTTGGATTGCGAAACTTCGTCAGCTCGAGCCGCCCGTGCCCATCTGAGGTCCGCATCATGACGATGTCGACCTGGACACTCTCGAGCCCGTTGACGCGGTCCACCCACGGGCCCTCGACCGCCGCCTCGCCTTCGAGGGTCATGCCGAGCGCAGTGAAGAAAGCGATAGCGGCTGAAAGGTCGTCGACCACGACGCTGACGTGATCCAATCTCTTGATCGTCATGTCCCTCGTATAGCAGAGGCCGTGCGTGGCGGTCCAGGCCGATCGTTCTCGGGAGTTGGACGTGGCTAGCCGAGGAAACGCCGGGAGTGGCGACATAGTTCCGAAGTTCGTCACCCAGAACGGCAACCCACGCCGCGTGGGGAGCAATTCGCTGCAAGGATTCACGGCCGACTCTGACTTGAAGTTCATCGACGGCAGGGTCGAGTACCCCCACATCGGGACCTGTTCCATGTGGCTGCGCTCGCCGCTGCTTCCTGGCCTGCGGCGTCCTGATTCGCATTGTGGCAAGCTGCTCGCTGACCACTGCGCCCCTTCGATGGCGCCCCGACCTGCCGACAGGTTTGCACCTGTGACCTCCGCACCCGAATCCGCCTCTCGCTCGATACGCCGGCTGCGGTGGCTCGGCGTTCTCGTCGTCGGCGCGGGGACCGCTGGAGTGATCGTCGCCTTGCAACGGCTGATGGGTGCTGGCTCTCCCTTCTTCGCTTTCAACCTGCACTTCACGCTCATGGCGGCTGCGGTCCTGGTGGACAAGCTCCTGGCGCCGGATCTCAACTCTCGCCGGTTCGAGGTCTCACCGCGTGAGGTCGAGATCTACCGCAAGCTCGGTGTCGTTGGATTCATGCGCCTTCTACGGAAGATCGGCTGGACGGCCGCGATGCGCGACCGGAAGGTCTTCGATGGGACCCGTGGCACCGTGTCGAGCTACGAGCGGGCCACGAGGCACGGCGAGAACGCCCATGCCGCGCTGTTCTTGATCGTCCTCGCGCCGGTGGCCTGGGCGCTGGTCGAGGGCTGGTGGAGCGCCGCGTTCTGGATGGGCTCGATGAACGTAGCGTTCCATGCGTACCCGGTCATGTTGCAGCGCATGCAACGGGTACGATTGCTGGCGATCATGCGTCGGCTGGACCGCGCTTCTGGGGAGCCGGCAAGGGGCAAGCCGACTCTTCGCGCACCGTGATCACGGGCCAGGCTCGCAGCGCTTCCGGGGTCCGCCGTCAGGCGAATGACCTCCGAGTCGATGCTGGCCGCGGCGAGATGGAAACCAAACCGTAGTGGGGGTGTATGCTGTGCGCGGCCCGGAATGGAGCGCGCAAGAGGAGCCTAAACATGTCGCTTGGAACCATGCAGAGATCCTTTGTCGGCGCCTGGTTCGTCCTCGGGAGCTTGATTTCTTGGGCATCTCAGGATTCCGCTCCCCCGGCAGCCACGCCCCGCTGCGGTGTGGACCTCGCTCGAGTCGGGCAGATGCAGGACATCTTGTCCAACGCGCTGATCCTGGGACTGCACCGGGATGAACCTCGCGTCGCGGATTTCTTGCGGGCGGCGAGAGTCGACTGCGCGGACGGGCCGGAACTCCTCCGGAAGTCGGCCGTCGAGTTCGACATCGACGAGGCGGCGCTCACGGCGGAGGTCGAGCGCTTCCGCCATGTCAATTGCACCCATGGCGAGACGGAAGGGAGCACGCCGGAGTCCCGACCTGGAACTGGGCCGGTCTCGGAGCCCGCGGCTGCGATCACCGTCTCCGCGGAGGCAGAGCCCGCGTGCTCGGTAGATCTCACTACCCCAGGCATGATGAAGGACATCGTTTCCAATGCGGTGATGCGGGGACTGAAGCGACCCGAAGCCGACGTCAGGGCGTTCTTGAAGAACGCGGAGACCAGATACGCGACTGGCCAGGATCTGCTGCGGGCAGCGGCCATCCACTTCGAGGTCGACGAAGCGCAGATGGCTCTAGAAGTCGAGCGGTTCAGGCATTGCAACTGCGAGCACGACTCCATCGCGGGTGGTCGCCGCATGGCGCCGGAGGACAGCCGACCCGAGGACCGCAACGGTCGAGAGGGTGTCGTCGAATTCTCTGCCTTTGCGAGGGACGTGACCCTGCATGTCGTCCTGCACGAGCTCGGGCACGCGCTCATTCGCGAGTTCGATCTTCCAGTGCTCGGCAACGAGGAGACCATGGCCGATGCATTTGCGACGCACTATCTCACCACTCACCTACCCGACCGCGCCGTCGATGTTCTCCGGGCACGTACGAGCTCGTTGATGATCGAAGCGCGCGAGAACCCCCGGGAAGAGTGGGACGTCCGCGGCGAGCACGACAACGACGCACGTCGAGCCTTCCAGATCGCCGCCCTCGCCGTCGCCGCCGACCCCGCCAAGTACGATTCCGTGGCGCAGGGCGTCGGGATGTCCGAACAGGACATCCAGAAGGCAAGGGACTACGGGGCCGAGATCCACCGGTCCTGGCGCCGCGTCCTCGCGCGTCTGTGGATGCCCGACGACGTGCGTTCGACCGAAACGCGCGTCGTGTGCGACCCGGAGAATAAGTCCTTCGTCCAGTTGGGTTCCGTCGGCCTCGTCGCAGAACTCGAGTCGATCCTCACCCGCTTCGACTGGCACTCGCAGATCACCATCCACTTCGCTGCAGGTGACGGCGAGGCGGGCTGGAGCCGCGCCAAACGGACGGTGACCGTTCACAGTGAGTACCTTCGGCGTTTCTTCGATCAGGGCAAGGCCGCCGGGTTCTGAGCCTCCCCGCCCCGCGGTGGCGAATCCGACGGACGCTCGCGTTCGGAGTTCGGGGTCTATGTGGTCGAGGGGTCGGGTCGCGTTCCTGAGGCCGCCAGTTTGGAGGCCTAGGTTGGGTCATCCCATGTCAGGGACTTCGGAGCGCGCCCCACGCGTGCCCTATCTCCAGCGCCCTGGTGAACTGGCCCAGGTACCTCACCTCAACACCGTCCTTTTTCACAGATTCCTCCATCACCTTCACCGCTGCCGGCATCGTGTACTAGCCGACCATGGAGTCCTCCGCCTCGATGCCCGATCCGCAAGCCCTGCTAGAGCATCTAGATTGGGTGCGACGGCTCGCGAGGAGTCTGGTCGCGGATCCGAACGCGGCAGATGACCTGGTCCAGGACACCTGGATCGCGTTCAAGCAGCATCCCCCCCGCACGACTCATCTGAGGGCTTGGCTCGCCCAGGTCACGCGCAATGCTGCGCGGCAGCTCCGTAGACGCGAGGCTCGCAGATCGAGTCAGGAACCCAAAGCCGCCCGAGCCGAGGAAGTTCCCTCGAGCCTGGAGCTCCTGGCAAAGGTCTCGACGCAGCGGCGCGTGGTCGAGTTGGTGCTTGGCCTCGACGAGCCCTACTGCCAGACAGTGCTCCTGCGCTACTTCGAGGACCTTTCGCCGGCGACGATCGCAGAACGCACGGGCGTCTCGTTACCCGCTGTACGGACGCGGCTGCGTCGCGCCCTCGAGATCCTTCGGGAGCGCCTCGATCGCGCCCACGGCGGCGATGGGCGCTCGTGGCTCGCGGCGCTCGTGCCCCTCGTTCCAAAGAGCACAGGCATCTCGAGCGCAGCCACTGGAGCCCTAGTCATGAGCACGAAGACCATCGTTGTCACCGCCGCGTCTCTCGCGTTGCTTGCGACTGGGATTTGGACATGGGGCGCCACGGGAAACGCGAGCGGCGGCCCACTCGAGGCAGCAACCACGCCGGCCACGGACGTTCAGGTCGCCGAACTCGCGGAGTCGCCGGACGAGATGGCGATCGCCCCTTCCCCCCGCGAGGCGCAGCCAGCCGGAACGCAGCCTGCGACTGCGGCGCCCTCGACGGAGAGCGCAACCTCGAGAGCGCCAAGCGAGCCTGCGGGGGAGCGGACGCGCGTTCGCGTGCACGTCGTGACACCCGATGGGCAGCCGTTCGAGCTCGCGCTGGAGCCCGCCGCCTTCGAGGATCAGGACTGGAGCCCGTATGTACTCGTGACGCACGAGCCCACCAAGGGTCCTGCGCTGCCCAACTTCCCGCCCGAAGTGTTTGCAGCGCTGGGGACTTTCACGCCGCGCCCCGCGCGCAGCGCGCTCCCACCGAGCTGCATAGGCGAGCTCGTACTGGCCACCTCGCCGCCCGCGTTTGTGACGCTCGTGCTCTATCGGGAGTGGCTCGGCTGTGCGGCGCTCGCGACGATGCAGGAGGACGTTCAATTCGTGCTCGATCCCGAGCTCTTCGCCAAGGACCGCTCGGGTCTGCGCGTCCGCGTCATCGACCGTGCGAGCAAGCTGCCGGTCAGCGGAGCGCGCGTCGGTGTCTCTGTTGGGGCGTCCGGCCGCGGCAAGGCGAAACAGAGGGACACGCGCAGCGATGGCTCAGCGAGCTTCCAGCCTTGGCCGGCCGGCCCATGCACGGTACGAGTGGAGAAGCAGGGTTACGCGCAAGTCACTCGCGACGTCCTGCTGGCACGCGGAGAGGTGACCGACCTCGGCGATGTCGAGATCGAAGTGGGAACGCCCATCCGCGTGCGTGTAAAGACCGACCTGCCACCGGAACAGTATTCGGTCACCGTGCACCGCGCGGAGGAACTGCGCAGCCACGCGACTACGTTCATGATTGGCGGCTCGCTGTACCCCACGGCGGACGGCGGATGCGACCTGTACCCGGGCGAGGGTGAGACAGTCCTCTCCGCAATGACGAACACGACCGCGAACACGCCCATGTATTCGAAGTCTGTGATCGTCACGCCCGCGCAGAGCGGAACGACCGTCGAGCTCGAGCTGCACGAACTCGAGCCCGTCGTGCTCCACACCGGCTGGGTCGGTGAGGGCCGCACGATCGAGATTCGAGACGCGCTGGACCTCCCGATGTGGCGACCGTGGCCCTTCGAGACGAGCCCGATCCAATTACAACTTGTTCCCGGCAAGTACAGCGTGATCTTCGCTGGCGGTGCAGGCCCTCCCGCCGGCCGTGAGATCCAAGTTGGCAACACGCCCACCGAGATCACGCTCGACTAGCCAGCGCCAACGTGGGGGATGTCCGCCCGTTCAGCGCAGCACGAAGCGCCCGTTGCTCATGCCAGCGCGCGAGTGCTGACGGCGGCGGATCCGTCCAGGTGGGATCGGAGTCGTACCGATAGTCGATCCTCCGATACCCCGGTCGGAACCGTCCGGCCGGATCCGCGCCGGCGTGGAAGGTGCTCGCCGGGCCGAGGTGCCCGCCTGACGCCCTACCATCTCATAGTCGGCGGCTCAGCTCGAATGCCGACGACTGCCAAGCGAAGAGCAAGGCAGACCTCCGAAGGACCCACGAGCATGGTGATCATGGTGATGCACGCTACGCCGCGGAGCTGGATGAGCTGGAGCTACGAGCTCAGGGACGACGAGGGCGTGGTCGCCCAGATCGAGCGCGCCTGGTTCCGAGAACGGGCGGAGATCGCTATCCGGGACGAGCGCTTCGTCATGGAGCGGGAGGGCTGGATGAGCGGAAGCTTCCTGCTCACGCGCAAGGGTGCGATCGTCGCCAGCGCCAAGAAGGAAAACTGGTTCTGTCGGAGCTTCCTCGTCACTACCGGGGAACGGGAGCTCGAACTCTCCGCCAAGTCGATGTTCAGCCGAGTGTTCCTGCTGCGAGAAAGATCCCGGCAGATCGGCAGCGTGCGCCCGCTCGGGATCTTCACGCGGCGCGCCGAGGTGGACCTACCTGAGGATCTCGATCTCTGCGTACGCGTGTTCGTGTTCGCGCTCGTCACGCTGCTGTGGAAGCGGGCCTCGGACTCCCCCAGCGGCTGAGGCTGCTACACGCAGGGTCATGCCCGTGCACTCGGGCCGGACGCACTGCTTGGGTCGAGTCCCCGCGCGAGGGTGCTCAGGCGAGTGGCAGCCGGGGCGCGCTCGATGGCTCAGATGGCATCGCCAGGCTCGCTGCTGGCAAGTCCGCCAAGGATCCGCTTGGTCGTCTGTTTTGTCCAAAGGTCCTCGGCCCCTGGTTCCTCCACCTCGGCCCGAAACAGCAACCTGCTTCCTGGGTTGGTTCGAAAGGACCGCCCCTTGTTCTCTAGCGTTCGCAAGATCGCCCATCGTCTGCGCTTGACGGTGCTTCGAGCGCAGGCCGGCATCCACGCCGGTTGTCACGAAGACCGGCCGAGGCTCCGCTGGGTGAGGATGCTGCTCGCATGGCGTCCCTTGGCGCTGGACAGAGATCGTCGGCACGCTCCTTGCTAGGCCGGCCGTACGAGTTGGGAAGAGCGGACCAGGCACACATGAACATTCGCAGCGCTGTCAGTTTCCTCCGGTCGGTCGCCAGCGAGTACGCGGAGGACAATGCCATGTCGCTCGCCGCGTCGCTCGCCTACTACACGGCGCTCTGATGGCCCCCATCGTCTTATTGGTGCTTTGGGTAGCGTCCTTCTTGGGACCACAGGCACACGAGGGCCTGATCACCGAAATCACCGCTCTGATCGGATCGAAGGGTGGGGAGGCCATCACTCTCGTCATCGAGAACGCGCGGGAGCGGCCTTCACTGAGGAACACGGCGGGCATGATCAGCCTATTCACCCTCGTTTTTGGCGCGAGCGCGGTCTTCGCCGAGCTCCAGGCGGCAATGAACCGCATCTGGAATACGAAGCCAAAGCCTGGACGCGGGATCGGAGGGTGGCTCCGCAAACGACTGCTCTCCTTCGGGATGCTCCTCGCGGTCCTGTTCCTTCTGCTTGTCTCGACCATCCTCTCCGCGCTACTCGCTGCAGCGTACGGGGCCGCGCAAGGTCTTCCCGGCGGTGCAATGCTGTGGAGCTGTATCCACTTCGCGGTCTCCACGAGCGTATTCGCCGCGGTGTTCGCCTTGATGTTCCGCTACCTTCCCGATGTGAGAATCCAGTGGCGAGACGTGTGGTTCGGCGGTCTTTCGACGGCGCTCTTGTTTGCAGTGGGCAAGTACGCTGTCGGCCTCTATCTCGGCCGCAGCAGCGTCGGTTCGGCCTACGGTGCGGCGGGTTCGTTGATCGTTGTCCTCGTGTGGGCATACTACTCCGCGTTGATCTTTTTCTTCGGCGCGGAGATGACCCAGGTGTGGGCCCGACAGCATGGGCGGGGCATCGAGCCATACGAGACCGCCGCCAGCACTGATTCCGAAGCACGAGCGGCCTGGAGACCGCCGACCCGCTCGAGTTCGTCCGTTCCCGATTCATTTCGTGCGCACGATGCGCCAATTTCAACACAACAATAAAGACTGAGTACTTCCGTGAAACTATTTCAAGTGATCCGCCAGGTACCCCTCCTCCTTCTCGCCGTAGTGTTTTCCGCATGTCAATCCAATCGCACGGCCGAATCCGGAATTCGCCTGGGCGATAAGACCCTCGAACAGTTCAAGGCTGGTGAGACGACCGAGGAGTGGTTGATCGCCGTGGTCGGGCCTCCCACGTCGCGCACTGATCTCCCGGAGGGAGTGAGTGTATTACGCTACAGCACGCTCGAGGCCTCGGGTGGCCCGTTGAACCTGATCCTCGGCAAATCTTCCCGTAGCACTGCTACAATCTACTTCGTTGTTCGCAACGGCATCATCACAGAATTATGGGCCGATCGCGAAACGGAGCGAACACTGCTCGGGAAGGAAGTCGAGAAGGATGCTGGCGAGAAGAAGGACTGAACTTCAAGGGCGATCCTCCCAAGAATGCTTCCTCCCCGACGATCTGGCCGCATCCCCTGCAGATGCGCCAGGCAAAAAAAGCGAGCAGCCGTCTTCGAAGATGCGGGGGGGGTCTTACGGCTCGAAGAGTATCGAGCGGGCGGTCGAGGTGTTGAAGAATGCACCTCCGGCGGATACGTCGCGGAACCAGGCCTGCACGTTCCAGGTGCTACCTGGGACGAGGTGGCCCAGAAGCGGCGGCGCACCGAGGTCGAGGGTCTGGTCGAGGACGTGGTTCTTCGCGACGAGGGGCGGGAGGCGCAGGATCGAGCCCCCCACGCAACGGATGCCGTTTCCGAAGGCCTGATTCACCTGGTTCGGGCCGAAGAAGAAGAGGCCGGAGGCCATCACGGGGACGGGCGCGGCATGGAGCGAGAGCTCGTTCGCCGAGACGCTGGCCGAGCCCACGCACGACACCAGCGCCTGGCTTCCGGTCGAGTTCGCGGTCGACTCGCAGTAGAGGGTTCCAAAGGCCACGTCGAAAACCAGGCTCGAGCCTGAGTCCGTTCCAAGGTCGTCGTCCCAGTGTGCGGACGCGATCATTGCATCAGGAGAGACGGCGGAAGCGCGAGTGAGCTGATTGGTCACGGGAATGCTCGGCACGAACTTCGTCGTCTCGAGCCATGTGCCATCACTGGCGAGCTCGAACTCGTAGACGGATCCTGAAGGATCGTCGCCAGAGGCAGTGATGAGGGCGCGGCCCGGGGAGAGCGCCACGGAGAGGCCGAAGTCGTCGTATGCCTCCGCGTCGGAGGCGACGAGAGTTGCGGCGTGGGTCCAGCTCCCGCCACTGGATCGCTCGAAGATGCTCGCCATTCCCGCGTCGACCAAGCCGTCGTGCGCGAACCAAGGCGCTCCGACGAGCAAGCGATCCCCCACGAGGGAGACGACCTCGCCGAGGGGATACTGGCTCGCATGGAATCGCACGCTCTCGAGCCAGCTTCCGCCAGCGCTTCGCTCGAACACGTACACGGCGCGCCCGTGATAGCAGCTCACGGCCAGCCGCCCGCCGTACAGAGAAGTGCCCTCGCCGAAGTGATAGGGCCCATAGGGTCGGAAGTCGCTTCCCGTGAGGACGGCGACCTCGGGCCAGCTCCCAGCGGCGTCCCTCTCGAAGACGTATACCGCCCCCACGTCGACCTCGCCGGGCACATCGTAGTTGACCGCTCCAACGACCGCTCGGTCGCCGAAGAGCGATACAGAAGCACCAAAATGGTCATTCGTACCTGCATCACTCGCTTGCAGATGAGCGACCTCGATCCAGGTTCCGCTGGACTCTCGCTCGAGAACGAATGCCGAGCCTCTGCTCCCCGCGCCGTGCTCGCGCGCACCGACGAGCATGCGGTCTCCGAAGACTGCCGCGGCGCAGCCAAACCCGTCGCCGACACCCAGGCTGGTCCCGACGACCTTGGCGATTTCCTGCCAGACTCCCGACGGATCGCGTTCGAACACGTAGACGGACCCGCCGGCGGTCGGATCCTGGTCGCCCCGGGCACCGATCACGGCGCGGTTGCCCGAGATCGAGACGGCTGTTCCGAAGTGGTCCAAAGAATCACCATCGCTCGCGAGGAGCTTGGCGATCTCGGTCTGCTGCGCGTTTGCACTACCCCTCGAAGCACTGATTAGGGCCACCGCAGTGGCGACGAAGACCAAGGAGCTCTTCATGTCGATCCTCCAAGTCCAGACCGTGGATCTCTTCCCTACTGCAGTACCGCTATCCACAGCGCGTTCGACATGTTGAGGAACGCGCCGCCGCCATCGGCTGAGGCCGAGGGAAACGAGCTGTCGCCGTTTCCCTGCGCCCTGCCCGAGCAATCGAGCGTACTCCGACCTCCTCACAGCACAAGCCCCCGAACGGATAGGCGATCGTGGCTGCGCCTCACGGCTCCGGGAGAGGACAGAATCGGTCACCGCATTGCGGTTTCCTACCGCGGTAGTCCACCGCAGAGCGAGCTTCGCCGCTCGTAGTACGATGGCGCTCGCTTGGGCTCGGCGAAAGTGGCGTCCCCGTCTCGCCGATGCGGGCGCCGCGATCACGAGGTCGTCGCGCGGGAAGGAGAAGTCCCCATGCTCGTCCGCTATTCCTGGCTGTTCGCGATCCAGCTCGCTGCGGTTCACGAACTCGCATCACTGGCTGGTGATTCGAATGCGGTGATCGGGAGCGAAGCGGCTCGCACCGAGTACCGATACTCGGTCGACGCCGGAGGCAATTGGTCGGCGCCGAATCGCTCGCAGGAACTGAAATGCATCGTCGGAGCGGAGAGTGTCGAGGTTTTTCCGCTCGATGCGGACACGAGCGGCGAGGGCGCGCTCTGGAAGCTCACGCTGCGCACGACAGGCTTCGGGTTCGAGGGGAACGTGCGCGCGATCGGGGCGTCCGCGCTGGGGTGCCGCGAGAACCGGATGGATCGGCGGGCAAGCGCGCTCGACGAGTGGTACGTCAACGACGAGCGCGGGATCGAGCAAGGTTGGACAGTCCACGCTCCTCCGCACGGCCCGACCGGTGGGCGTCTTCGCATCGAGATCGAGGCGGCAGGCCTCGCTCCCCGTGTCGCCTCGGACGGTCGCTCGGCGATCTTCGTCGACGAGCTGGACGAGACGCGAGTCCGCTATCACGACTTGCTCGCGTGGGACGCCGCGGGCGCGGACGTACCGGTCAGGCTCCTCGCGGCCCCCGGTGGTTTGGCAGTCGAGATCGGGGCCGAAACCGCGGTCTATCCGATCACGATCGATCCCATTCTCAGTGGTCCCGCCTGGACGGCGGAAGGCGACCAGGTGAACGCCTATCTCGGGCAAAGCGTCGCGTCTGCAGGCGACGTCAATGGCGATGGCATCGACGACGTGATCGTAGGCGAGTGGGGGTACGACGACGGCCACTGGATCGCGGGAAGAGCCCTGATCTATTTCGGCTCGCCGAGCGGGCCGTCGACGACTCCGGACTGGACGGGGGAGGGCGACCAGCACTATGCCGACTTTGGGATCAGCGTTTCCGGGGCAGGCGACGTGAACGGCGACGGTTTCGACGACGTCGTGGTAGGCGCGCCCATCTACGACTACACCTTCCACCTCGACTCCGGCCGCGCGGTCCTCTACCTGGGGGGAGCGAACGGACCTTCGCCAACGCCGGATTGGGAAGCGCATGGCGTCCAGTCGTACTCGCCGCCTTCATCGGCTCGACACGACATTTCCAGTACTGGTTTCACGACCCTGCCGGCGCAATGAATTGCTCCGGTCACACCTTCAACACCTCGAACGCGGTATCGATCGCAATCTTGCCCTGACTGCCGGGATGGCAACGGTCTACGACTCTGCGGCACGCCAGCGCCTGCATGCGCGCATCGACGCCCTCACGCCAGAATCGAAGCCGCGCTGGGGCCGCATGAATGTCGGCCAGATGATCGTCCACTGCGACCTTCAACTGCGTCACTCGCTGGGCGACCTTCCCTTGACCAGGATGACCGTGCCCATCGGATCGGGCGTCACGCGCACGGCTGGCTGGCGCACAAGCACATGGACCATCACCTGAGCCAGTTCGGGGTCTAGCCGCCGGAAGCCACGGGCTCCTTTGGATGGCCCTCATGCGTAGGCTGAGATTCAGGCTCAGCGGCCTCTTGCTCGAGCGGGGCTCATGGCTTCCACTTGGGTCCTCCGATCAGGCCATGTCCCCTATCCCGAAGAATGCGGCGGTATGTTCCAGGCGGCTGAAGCTCCTCGCTGATCCCACACGCCTCGCCATCGTGGAGCTCTTGATGGAGGGTCCGCTACAGGTAGGAGTCATGGGGCAACGCCTTGGCGTGGAGCAAAGCCTGCTCTCCCATCATCTCAGAACCCTGCGCGAGGCCGGGATGATCCGGGCACAGCGTAAGGGGAAAACGCGTCTGTATCGGTTGAGCGGCAAACCCGTGGGTGTCGGGGCTCGCAACACGCTCGACCTGGGGTGCTGCCACCTCTCGTTCGGGCTCGATCGTGACTGAGCGGGTCATCCGGCTTCGACGAAGGTGCGCGCGGTCGGATCGTCGGGCGTCGCAAGGACGCGCGCCGCGTCGCCGGCTTCGACCAGGCGGCCGTCGGCCAGGATCAGCGCGTCCCCGGCGAGGCGCCGCGCCTGCGTCAGGTTGTGCGTGACGATCACGACGCACAGCGAGGCCGCGAGACCTACGATGAGGCGCTCGATCTCGGCGGTTGCGCGCGGGTCGAGCGAGGAGCAGGGCTCGTCCATCAAGAGCACGGCGGGACAGTTCGCGAGCGTGCGCGCCAGGCACAGGCGCTGGAGCTGGCCTCCCGAGAGCGACGACGCCGGCTCTCCAAGTCGATCGCGCACCTCCTCCCAGAGCCCCGCCTGCTGCAGGTGCACGCGCGTGACTTCTTCCGGCGTTCGGCCCGCCCAGGTCGCGCGGAAGCGCACGCCGAAGAGCACGTTCTCGCGGATCGACATGGGGAAAGGCACCGGCTTCTGGTGGATCAACCCGACCTGCTGGCGGATCGCAAGAGCGTCGGAGCGCGCCATGTCCGCGCCGTGGAACAGGACGCGCCCGCGCGTCACTCGCGCGCCGGCCGTGAGCTCCAGCGTACGGTTCAGCGCCTTGAGCAGCGTGGTCTTGCCGCAGCCGGAAGGGCCGACGATCGCGGTCGTCCCGGGCGCGCGGAAGGCCCAGGAGATCCCGGCGAGCGCGACCCGTTCGCCGTAGCGGACCTCGAGGTCCTCGATGCACAGGAGCGCACCGTTCACGCGCGCCTCTCGCGACGCAGCCACAGGGCTGCGATGTTCGCGGCCAGAAGCCCGAGCACGAGAACCAGCGCCGTGCCGTAGGCGTTGGAGAGGGGCCCACCCGAGTTCACCTGATGGTAGAGGTGCGTCGGCAGAGTCATCACGGGCGCACCTGCATCCAGGCCGCCGCGCGAGAAGTACACGCTCGCGGTGAAGAGCACCGGGGCGGCAGAACCCGCCGCGTGCCCGGCCGCAAGCACCGTCACCGCCAGGATTCCCGGCCAGGCCTGCGGCAGGAGCACGCGCCGTACATAGTGGGCGCGCGTCACGCCCAGCGCGAGCACGGCCTCGCGCGTCGCAGGCGCGCGTGCCTCGAGCACCGCGTGCGTGCCGACCAGGATCACCGGGATCATCTCGGCCGCCAGCGTAAGGACCCCGGCCGCAAGCGAGATCCCGAGCCCGAGGAACACGACGAGAAAGGCGAATCCCCAGAGACCGAAGATGAGCGCCGGCACCGAGGCGAGCAGGTCCGCTGCGAAACGCAGCATCCGCTTCACGCGCCCTTCGGGGCAGTACTCCGCGAGGTAGACCGCCCCGCCGACGCCGATCGGGAGGGCGATCACGAGCGCTCCGCCGGCGAGCGCGAGCGTGCCCTCGATCGCGGGCCGGATCCCTCCCTCCAGCCCGAGGCGCACGACGCGCGGCGTGCCGCTCAAGAAGTCCCACGACAGCGAGCCGGCCCCGCGCACCAGGAGATAGCCCAGGATCGCGAGCGGTGCAGCGAGCCCGACCAGCCCGCAGGTCCAGGCCGCCGCCGTGAAGAGGGCCTCCGCGCGCTGCGGCTTCACGCGCGCACCCACTTCGACTTGAGGAGCCCGATGCCGACGTGCAGCAGCGCCGTGACGGCGAGTAGCAGGAATCCGGCGGCGAAGAGCGCGTGGTACGCAGGCGAGCCGGCGGCCGATCCTCCGAGCTCCGTCGCGATCAAAGCCGTCAGCGGCTGGCCGCGCTCCAGCAGCGAGTGCGGCACGGCCGCCGAGTTTCCGGCCAGCATCAAGACCGCCAGCGTCTCGCCGATTGCACGCGCGAGTCCGAGCGTGACGGCGGCGGCGAGGCCGGGCCGGGCGGCCGGCAGCAAAACGCGGCGAAGCGCGTGAGCGCGCGTGACGCCCAGCGCCGCGACGGACTCGCGCAGCTCGAAAGGCACCGTGCGCAGCGCCTCGGCCGCGGAGCTCGCGACGAAAGGCAGCGTCATCAAGCCCAGGACCAGCCCAGCGACGAGCAGGCATTCGCCTGCGGGGAGCTCGAACCAGCGCTCGAAGCTCTTCACGAGGGTGGCCGCTCCGAAGAACCCGTAGACCACCGACGGGATGCCCGCCAGGAGCTCGAGGCACGGCTGCAAGACGCGCCGGGCGAGCGGCGGCGCGACCTCGGCGGCGAAGACCCCGATCCCGAGACCGAGCGGCACGGCCAGCGCGAGCGCTACTGCCGTCACCGCCAGGGTGGAGATCCACGCGTGCACCACGCCGAGCGCGGGCGGATCGATCCCCGGGGCCCAGGCCTCGCGCCACAAGAAATCGAGCACGCTCCGTCCGCGGAACGCGGGCAGGGCCTCGGCCGCCACGAAGGCCAGAATGAGGAGCAGCGTAGACTCGCCGAGGATGAGCAGAAAGAGCGTCGTCCAGGCCGCGCCCCGCTCCCCCCGGCTCGTCACTTCGCCGCGGTCGCCTTGACCGGCACGTAGCCGTTCTCTTCGACGACCTTCTGGCCGGGACCCAGCACGTAGTCGACGAAGGCCTTCTGGTACGGGCTCGGCTCGCCCTTCACCAGCAAGATCATCGGCCGAGTGAGCGGGTAGGTTCCGGCCAGCACGTTGTCGTTCGTCGGCGCAATGCCCTCGAAGGGGTGCACCTTCAACTTCTCGCTCCCCATCGCCATCCCCGACGAGAGGAACGCAACGGCGTTCGTGTTCTCTTCCAGGCGCTTCAGGATCGCGCCCATGCTCGGCATCTGCAGCGCGTCACTACGGAAGGTCTTCTTCTCGAGCACCTTGGACTGCAGGAGCTCGTTGGCGGACCCGGCCATGTCGCGGATCAGGAGCACGATCGGCTTGTCCGCGAGGGAAGCATCGAGCTCCTTCCAGGTCTTGCACTCGCCCGCGAGCACGCGCACCGCCTCGGCCTTTCCGAGCCCGGTCGACGCTGCGAAGGGGCCGTCCTTGTGAGTCGTGAGAGCCAGGCAGTCCTTCCCGACCAGGAAGGTCTGGTGTGCCCCGAGCGCGCTCTTCTCCTCGTCCTTGAGGGTGCGCGTGGAGAGGCCGATGTCGACCGCGCCGCTGGTCGTGGCCTTGATGCCGAAGCCGGAGCCGCCGCCGGTCACGAAGATCAGGATCGACACGTTCGGGAACGAGGGATCGACCTTGTCCCACGTGTGGTGGGTTTCCATGAAGGCGTTGGCGCACTCGGCCACGAGCGGGAGCAGCGTGGAGGAGCCGCCCATGCGGATCACGCCGTCGAAGTCGTCGGAGGTGTGAGCGCCAGCGCCAAGCGCGAGGAGAGCAGCGAGGAGAAGACTCATGGCGTGGTCCTTATTAACGGGAGCCCGTGGCCTCGCCGGCCTTGGTCTCGACGGGGAGGTGCTTCAGCGAGACGTATTCCTTCCAGGAACCCTCGTAGAGCCGCACCTTCGGGTACTTCGCGACATGGCGCAACCAGAAGCGGAGAAGGCTCCCCTCACGCGACGTCCCGCAGTACACGAGGATGTCCTTGTCGGGCGTGATGCCGGCGGCCGCCAGCTCCTGCTTGGCCGTCTCGATGTCCTTGAAGTCGTGCGTGTTCTCCTTCTCCATCAAGCGCGCCCAGTGGAAGTTGATCGCGCCGGGGATGTGGCCTTTGCGCAGCCAGAGCTCGTCCTGGCCGGCGTACTCGTTGGGCGGACGCGCGTCCACCAATAGAAAGCCGGGCTGGTCCTTCAGCTTCAGCACCGTGTCCACGTCCACGGCGATCGAGGGCTCGGCCACACCCGCGACATGGCCGAGCGGGGTGGTCGGGTACTCCTGAGAGAGGGGCGCCTCTGCGCGCCATGCGGGCAGGCCCCCGTCGAGGATGCGGATGTGCTTCACGCCGTACTTCTCGAGCACGAACGCGACCATGGACGAGCTCAGGATCTCGTCGTTGGGCAGGGCCGCGCCCTCGGCATACAGGAGCACCGGCCGGTCGCGCTCGATCCCCGCGCGCTCCAGTAGCGCACGCGTGATGTCTTCCGGTAGGTACTGCACGGGGACGCCCTTGTCGGTGCCGCGCAGCGTGTCGAAGTTGATGTGGTGTGCGTCGGGCAGGTGCCCGCGGAAGTAGTCCTTGTAGCCGCCGCGCGTGTCGAGCACGAGCGGCCGCTGCGCCGCGTCGGGGTTCTCGAGCATGGCCTTCGCCTCCTGCGCGGAGACGATCCCGATGTCGGGGTCCTGCGCCATGGCGGACACGGCCAGGAATGGGAGAAGGAGCATGGTCTTCATGGCGATCACTTGGCCTCTAGGCTGGCGAAGTCCTTGAAGGGGTAGGTCACGGCCCGGTCCGCGACGTAGTCGTGCGCTGTCATCCATGCGTACTCCACCTGCTCGGTGTTGGAAGGATCTGGATCCTGCAGCCGCTTTCCGTCGGCCTCGGCGTAGAGCGTGCGCACGACGGGCACACGCTGCGACGCCTTCGGGGCGAGCTCGTAGTCAGTCCCGCGCGTCTGCAGGAACCAGGTGTTGTCGCGGAACCCGTGCCGCAAGCGCTCGTTGGCGGCGGCGGCCAGCGCCTGCTTCTTCGCCGCGTCGAGGCCATCCTTCTTCCCGATCTCCGCGATCATCTTCTGGGTCTCGGAGACGTCGAAGCTGACCCATCCGTGGCCAGGCAGGAAGGCTTCGAGCTTGCAGTGCGAGGGTGAGGCTTTGGGGAACGGATTGATCCCGTACGTGACGCGCGTCGGGCATCCCAGCGAGCGTCCGAGCGACGCGCACAGCCCGTGGTAGTCGCTGCAATGTCCCGCGCGCTTGTCGAGCGCGTGCTGGCTGCTGGCGGCGAGCGAGGCGTTGACGTGGTCGTACCTCATGTTGGCGTTGACCCAGTCGATCACGCGCACCAGGTCACCCGCCGGGTTCTGCTTCGAAGGCACGACGTCCGCCGCGATCGCCTTCACGCGTTCGTCGATCACCACGGCCTGCTGCTCGCCCCGCAAGTAGGGCTCGAAGCCGGCCGGCCAGTCGGCGACCGCGGTGACCGTGGCGGGATCGACGTTCCAGTGGAGCTCCCAGGCCTTGACCGTGAAGGCGTGCTGGATGATCTGCGCGCCCTGCGGCTCCTTGAACTCGAAATAGGCGAAGGTATTGCCGAAGACGGGCTCGGTGTGCAGCGTCGGCTCGACCTGCAAGGGAAACGTAGTGAAGCGCGAGCCGGACACCTCTTGCGCCGCATCGCTGGGCGGCACGGGCACCCACACGCGCAGGAGCTTGGTCTTGTAAGGCGCCGTGACCACGGCACGGAAGTCGACCTGGTACGTGACCGGATTGCCGCGCTCTGCGCTGTAGTCGGCGCGCGGATCGAGGTCGCCACCCAGGGCGAGGAACGGGAGGAGCACGAAAGGGGACACGAACATGGATCGGTGCCTCTCGTCGAGGGATGCGGCAATGCACGCGCGGCTCGCGCGGACGCCGATTCATATGAATGCGGGTTTATACGCCGGGGCGGCGCGCTGCGCAACGAAGCCCGCGGGAGCAGCGAGTCATTAACGTGTCAGATCCGGCCGCCCTGTTCACTTCTGGTGAAGAGCCGCTACCTTGAGGCGCAGATGGCGGCCGTCATGACACCAGCCGAGCCCTACCTGCGTTACAAACGCTCGCGCTTCTCGACGCGACTGCATACCGAGCGACTGTACACGGCCGCACACCAGTGGCTGTGGGAGAAGGAAGCGGACCTGTGGTGCGTTGGCTTCACCAAGTTCGCGCTGAGGATGCTGGGTGACCCGGTGGAGTACGAGCTCGAGGTCGCTCCCGGCGCCCGCGTCGAGCGTGGGCAGGTGATCGGCTGGGTCGAGGGTTTCAAAGCCGTGACAGACGTCTACTGCCCGATGGATGGAGAATTCGCGGGCACGAATTCGGAGCTGGACCAGGACATCGAGCTGCTCGTCTCGGAACGCTATGGCCGCGGATGGCTCTTCGCCACGCGCGGGCGTCCTGGGTCCGACCTGCTCGACGCTCAGGGCTACTCCTGCTTCCTGGACACGACCATCGAGCGCATGACGGGAGCGAGTGAATGAGCACGACGCACGCGCGCTACGTCATGGTCGGCGGCTTCCTCGGGGCCGGTAAGACGACGGCGCTGGCCGCGCTCGCGCGCCACCTCGTCGCGCAGGGACGGCGCGTCGGACTGATCACGAACGACCAGAGCACCGGGCTGGTCGACACGGCGCTCCTGAAGAGCAAGGGCCTCCCCGTGGCCGAGATCGGCGGCGGGTGCTTCTGCTGCCGCTTCGGGTCCCTGGTCGAGGCCGTGTCGAAGCTCGAGGCCGACGCACGGCCGGAGGTCTTCGTGGCTGAACCCGTCGGGAGCTGCACCGATCTGCTCGCCACCGTCAGCTACCCGCTCGGCCGCCTGTACGGCGACCGGTACACGATCGCACCGCTCACCGTGCTGCTCGACCCACTGCGGGCCGAGCGCGTGCTCGGGATCGCGGACGGTCGCTCCTTCTCTCCCAAAGTGCTCTACGTCTACGAGAAACAGCTCGAGGAGGCGGAGATCCTGGTCGTGAACAAGCTCGACCTGCTCGCCCCCGAGCGTGCGGCGCGCCTCATGTCGGCGCTCGAGGAGCGCTTCCCGCGTGCGCAGGTCATCGCAATCTCTGCGCGCGACGGCCACGGGATCAATGCGTGGTTCGAGGCCGTGCTGTCCGAGGAATCTCGGCCGCGTACGACCATGGCGCTCGACTACGGGCTGTATGCCGAAGGCGAGGCGTGTCTCGGTTGGCTGAACGCCACGCTCGCGCTGATCGGCACGCGCCCCTTCGACGCGAACGCGCTCCTGCGTGCGCTTGCCGGCGAGCTGCGCGCGCGCATCGCGCCGGCCGAGGTCGCGCACCTCAAGCTGACCCTGGACCCTGGCATAGCGGACGGGCAGCTCGCGGCCCTCAGCCTGGTCAGCACGGAGGCAGCACCGGATGAGCGCGAGACGCTCCTGGATCGGGTCGATGGCGGCAGCCTGGTCGTCAACCTGCGCGCCGAGGCGGATCCCGAGGCACTCGAGCTCGCATTGGTGCAGGCCCTGCGCGCGAGCTTCGCCGAACCAGAGGCGCCGCGCTACGTGATCGAGCACCTCGAACGCTTTCGGCCCGCACCACCCGTACCGGTCCACCGAGACGAGATCCCGGCCGGCGCTGCACCCGCATGAGCTCGATCGTCTACTGCCGCTGCGCGTACGCGCAGGTGATCCCCCCCGCCGTGAAGGACGAGGTGCTGGCGCGCCTTTCGGCATCGGGGGCTTCGTTCGAGGCTGTGCCCGATCTGTGCGCGCTTTCGGCACACAAGGACCCCGCGCTGAGGCGCATCGCCGCCCAGCCCGACCTGCGCGTCGCGGCCTGCTTTCCGCGCGCGGTGCGCTGGCTGTTTCATGCCGGCGGGGCGCCGCTCCCCGAGCAGGGTGTCAACATTCTCAACATGCGCACCGATAGCGCCGGAGACGTGGCAGCCGGCGCGCTCAGCGCAGGCGGAGAGCAAGGCGCATGAAGCCCGCCGCGGCGCCCTCCCCCGAGCTACGCGTGCTCCTCTACGAGGGGCCGGGTGCGCACGCGCTCGGCGACGAGCGCCGCGCGGGACTGCTGGGCCTCCTGCTCGACCAGGGCTTCGCCGTGACGCGCCTCGGCGCTGGCGTGGTGGCACCGGACGATGGCGCACCGCTGGTGGTGCTCGGCGACTTCGGCGGAGCGCAAGTACCGGAGTTCGCCTGGTCGAAAGGCGACGTGCACGTCGAGGAGCTCGCTGCGGCGGACGAGGCCGTACTGGAACGCCTGCACGCCCTGCGCGCAGAGCACGCTCCCGCGCCCGCCAAGACCTGGATGCCCTGGTTCCCGGTGATCGACTACCAGCGCTGCACGAACTGCATGCAGTGCCTGTCCTTCTGTCTGTTCGACGTGTACGGCGTCGACGCCCAGAGGAAGATCGAGGTGCGCAACCAGGAGAACTGCAAGACGAGCTGCCCGGCCTGCTCGCGCGTGTGTCCCGAGGTCGCGATCCTCTTTCCGAAGTACAAGAAGGGGCCGATCAACGGCGACATCGTGCGCGCCGAGGACGTCGGCAAGGAAACCGTCAAGGTCGATATCTCTGCGCTGCTCGGCGGCGACATCTACGCCAACCTGCGCGAGCGCTTCGACGGCGCGAAGAAGCGCTTCTCGACCGAACGCGACGAATCGCGCGCACTGATCGAGCGCAAGCGCTGCCTCAAGGAGCTCGGACAAGCGCTCGACATCCCCGACGAAGTGCTGATGACCCTGCCCTCGGCCGGCGAGATCGAGGAGCGCGCCCGGCGCGCGCGGGAGAAGCTCGACGCGCGCATGGCGCGCTCGCAGAGCGTGAAGGACCGGCGCACGCCGGCCACCGAGCAGGAGTGGGAGCTCTGATCGCGTGGTGCTCGCCCTAGGTTTGCGCATGCTGCGCACCACGGATCCGCGCCTCCTGTGGAAGTTCGGCTACAACTTCGGCTTCAAGGGCATGCGCTCGGTGCAGCGCTTCAAGAAGCGCCTGCGGCAGGGCCAGGTCTTCCCCCCCTTCCTGTACGTCTCGATCATCAACTCCTGCAACCTGCGTTGCACCGGCTGCTGGGTCGACGTGGCCGCACCGCGCGCGAAGCTCTCGTTCGAGGAGCTCGATCGGCTCGTGGAGAGCGCCAAGCGCCATGGCAATGCGTTCTTCGGGATTCTCGGGGGCGAGCCGTTCCTGCACCCGGATCTGATCCGGCTGCTGGACGCGCACCCCGACTGCTACTTCCAGATCTTCACCAACGGCCACTTCATCGACGATGCGATGGCCAAAGAGCTGCGCCGCGTCGGCAACGCGACGCCGCTCATCAGCCTGGAAGGGAACGCCGCCGAGAGCGATGCGCGACGCGGGCGCCCCGACGTGCTCGCCAAGAGCCTGGCCGGCCTCGAAGCCTGTCGGCGTCAGCGCCTGATCACGGGCGTCGCGACGAGCGTCTGCCGCACGAACTTCTCCCACGTCGTGACGGAGGCGTGGGTCGATGAGCTGATCCGGCTCGGCGTGCACTACGCCTGGTTTCACGGCTACCGCGCCGTCGGCCCGCACGCAGCACCCGAGCTCGCGCTCACCCGCGACGAGCTGCGAGCCGTGCGGCGCTTCGTGGTCGAGACGCGCAACAACAAGCCGATCGCCTTCGTCGACGCCTACTGGGACGACGAGGGGCGCGCGCTGTGCCCGGCGGCGACGGGCATCAGCCACCACATCTCGCCCTGGGGCGACATCGAGCCTTGCCCGATCGTGCAGTTCGCGAACGAGAAGATCAGCGACAACGGCGGCGATCTGTTTCGCACCATGACCGATTCGCGCCTGCTGGCGGATTTCCGCACGACGGCCGCGCGTGCAACGCGCGGTTGCATCGTGCTCGAGCGGCCGGACCTCTTGCGCGAGGTCGTCCTGCGCAACAGCGCGCACGATACGACGGCGCGCCGCACGGCCATGGTTGAGCTCGACGCGCTCGGTCCGCTCCCCAGTCAGTACGATCCGGGACACGAGGTCCGGGAGAAGCACTGGCTCTACCGCTTCGCCAAGAAGCACTGGTTCTTCGGCTTCGGCGCCTATACATGATCCCCGTGCTCCGCGACGAACATGCCAATTCTCCGGCCCCTCCCCCGCCGCCGGTGCCTCCCGTGCACCTCCCGCCGCGTTTCCCGCTGCAGATCTGGCGCCCCGCGCAGTCGAACGTTCCGAACGAGCGCGGCCAGCGCGACCTGCTCAAGCGCTGCGCGGCAGAGCTGGTCGAGCGCGAGCGGATCGTCCCGCCGCTCAGCCTCCAGGACCTGCGCACGCTCGCCGCGTCCGTCGTGTCCGCGGCTGGGCTCGACGCGGTGTTCGTGGACTACGCGGCCGTGCTGGTCAGCAACGAATCCTGGCGCGACGCCCTGGCGCAGGTGCCCTACGAGCGGCGCCTCTTGCTGCTCCCGAAGTGCCTGCGCCTCGAAGAGCACTGCCCCGCCCCGTTCGACCAGTTCGGCCTTCTGTGCAAGGACTGCGGCCTGTGCTCGGTGCAGGACCTGACCGGCGAGGCGCACCGCCTCGGGTACGCCGTCTTGGTCGCCGAGGGCTCGGCCCTGGTACGCAGCATGATCGAGACCGGGAAGATCGAGGCCATCGTCGGCGTGAGCTGCCTGAACGTACTCGAGAAGTGCTTCCCGCACATGGAGGCCGCCGCCATCCCGGGCATGTCGATCCCGCTCTTGCAGGACGACTGCAAGAACACGAACGTCGACCTGGACCAGGTGTGGGACCTGATCCACCTCTCTGCCTCCGACCGTACCTACCGGCTCGACCTCGACGAGCTCAAGGCGCGCGTGCAGGAGTGGTTCGCGCCCGCGCGCCTGGCAGAGCTCATGGGTCCGGGCGCGGATACGAGCGACAATCGCGCGCGTGCCTGGCTGGCCCGTGCCGGCAAGCGCTGGCGCCCCTACCTCGCAGCCTGCGTGCACATGGCGCTGACGCACGACGGCTCGAGCGAGGAGCATCCGGAGCTGAGCGAGGACCTCGCCAGGCTGGCCGTGGCGGTCGAGTGCTTCCACAAGGCGTCGCTGGTGCACGACGACATCGAGGATGGCGACGCAGAGCGCTACGGCGAGCCGACATTGCACGCGGAACTCGGTGTACCCGTCGCGCTCAATCTCGGCGACCTCCTCCTGGGAGAGGGATACCGCTTGATCGCCGCGCTCGGCGCTCCCCCGCCGGCCATGGCGGCGATGCTGGCGGAGGCCGCGCGCGGCCACGTCACACTCGCGCGCGGTCAGGGCGCGGAGCTCGAGTGGATGCGCGACCCGCGGCCGCTCCCCGCCCTCGAAGTGCTCTCGATCTTCCGCCAGAAGACAGCCCCGGCCTTCGAGGTCGCACTGCGACTCGGCGCCTACCTGTCCGGGGCCACGCCGGAGATCCACGCCGTGCTGACGGAGTACAGCGAGGCTCTCGGGATCGCCTACCAGATCGCCGACGATCTGGAGGACTTCTCGGCCGGCGCCGGGAGCGACCTCGCGGCCATGCGGCCGTCTCTGATCCTCGCCATCGCCCACAAGCGCGCCGAAGGCGAGGAGCGTGCACTACTGGAAGCGCTGTGGCGGCGCGAACCGTGCGACGCACGCGAACGCGAGCGGGTCGCGGCGCTGCTCGTCGAGCGCGGCGTGCTGCAGAAGGCGCGCGAGCTGCGCGCGGCCTACGAGCAGCAAGCCGTACACTGCCTGCGTCCGCTCGCCAATCCGACCTTGAAGGGGCTGCTGCGGCGCGTCATCGGCAAGATCTTCGGCAACCAGCACCTGATCGAGGGCTATTGCAGTGAGTTCGAGGCTCGCAACGCTGCAGGTCGCGCGGCTCGCGTCACGCCAGCTAGCTGAGGCCGCGCCGCGCGTCGTCGAGTTCCTGCAGGACGAGCTGGGCTCGTCAGGCGGCGCACGCGACCGCGGCGGGGAGAGCGACCTCTACTACACCGCGTTTGCGCTCGACGCGCTGATCGCACTGCGCGCCGATCTGCCGCGCGAGCGCGTCGCGCAGTACCTCGCCGGATTCGGCTCGGGCGAGGATCTCGATCTCGTGCACCAGGCAAGTCTGGTGCGCTGCTGGGCCGCGCTCGGCGCGGGCGGGCCACTCCCGGACTTCCGCGCGGAGATGGCCCGTCGCGTGGAGACTCTGCGCAGCCGGGACGGCGGTTACAGCAGCGAGCCGGGCGCGGCGGACGGCACGCTCTACGCGGTGTTCCTGGCGCTCGGGATCCTGAGCGATCTCGGTCTCACGGTGCCGGAACCCGGCCGTTTGGCCCAGAGTGTCGCGCGTCTGCGTACCGACGACGGCGCCTACGGCAACGCGCACGACCTTCCGGCCGGCACCACCCCCGCCACGGTCGCGGCCGTGAGCGTGTTGCGCGAGCTCGGCCACGAGTGCGGTCCGGACGTCGGCGCCTGGCTCCTCGCCCGCGCGCATCCGAGCGGCGGTTTCCTGGCCACTCCCGGAGCACCAGTGCCCGACCTGCTCTCGACTGCGACCGCACTTCACGCATTGAGTCTGCTGGAAGTTTCCATCGATCCACTGCGCGAGCGCTGCCTCGACTTCGTCGATTCGCTCTGGACCGGCCGCGCGTTCGTCGGCACCTGGGACGACGATCAGCCCGACAGCGAGTACGTCTACTACGCCCTGCTGGCCCTGGGTCACCTGTCGGTGTGAAGCCATGGAGGCCGTCCTCGACGCCGAGCGCACGCGCACGAACGCCCGCGAGCGCCTGCTCGCGGCGCGCACACCAGACGGCCATTGGGAGGGCGAACTTTCTTCCAGCGCGCTCGCCACGGCAACGGCCGCGCTCGCGCTCGAGCTGGGCGCGCGCGCCGGGCGCCCCGCGAGCGAAGCGGATCGCCGCCTCGCCGCCCGCGGACGCGGCTGGCTCTTGGCCCACCAAAACGAGGACGGTGGCTTCGGCGACACGCCGGCCAGTCCTTCCAACCTCGCCACGTCCGCGCTCGCGTGGGCGGCGCTCGGCCTGGACGCATCCGCGCGCGCAGCCGAGCCGGTGCGCCGGCTCGAGGCGCGCCTCCTGGCCTTCGCCGGCAGCCTCGAGCCCGCCGCTCTCACCGCCGCCTTGCTCGGTGCGTACGGCTCCGATCGCACGTTCTCCGTGCCGATCCTGGTGGCTTGCGCGTTGGCCGGGCGACTCGGAGAGGAACGCGCCGCCTGGGCACGCCTGCCGACGATCCCGTTCGAGCTCGCGGTCCTGCCGCATCGCGTCTTCAGCTTCCTCGGGCTCCCGATGGTGAGCTACGCGCTCCCAGCTCTGATCGCGATCGGGCAGGTGCAGCACGCGCGCGGTCCGCGCGGCTGGCCGGTGAGAAGCTTCGTGCGCCGGCTCGCACGCGCTCGAACGCTGCGCACGCTGGCCGCGATCCAGCCGAGCTCGGGCGGGTTCCTCGAAGCGACTCCGCTGACGAGCTTCGTGGTGATGAGCCTGCTTGGTTGCGGGCACGTGGAGCACCCGGTCGTGGACGCGGGCCTGAGCTTCCTGCGCGCTTCGGTGCGCGGGGACGGTAGCTGGCCGATCGACACGAACCTCGCCACGTGGCTGACGTCGCTCGCCATCGACGCACTGGCCCCGGCGGCACGCGAGCTCGGGACCGAGCTGACGCGCGCGCGGGCCTGGCTGCTCGCGCAGCAGCACCGGGTGGTGCATCCCTACACGCGCGCGGCGCCCGGCGGCTGGGCGTGGACGGATCTGCCGGGTGGCGTACCGGACGCGGACGACACCTCGGGCGCGCTGCTCGCGCTCGCGCACCTCGCACGCGCGGAGCCCGAGGAGCGTGAGGCGGCGGCACTCGGCGTGCGCTGGCTGATCGCGCTGCAAAACCGCGACGGCGGCGTGCCGACTTTCTGCCGCGGCTGGAGCGGCCTCCCCTTCGATCGGAGCTGCGCGGACATCAGCGCTCATGCGCTGCGCGCGTTCGTGGCCTGGGACGACGCGCTCGCGCCGGTACTGCGCGCGCGCGCGCGTCGCGCGTCGAGGCGCGTCGCGGCTTACCTCACGCGCACGCAGCGGCCGGACGGCACGTGGGTGCCGCTATGGTTCGGCAGTCAACACGCTCCGGGGCTCGAGAACCCGCTGTACGGGACCGCGCGCGTGCTCGGTGCAAGCGCGGAGCTCTGCCGAGTGGGCGCGGGGGAGGCGGTCGCACGCGGCGAGCGCTGGCTGCTCGGGAGCCAGGGCGCGGACGGCGGATTCGGAGCCGCGGCCGGGCTGCCGGCGACAGTTGAGGAGACCGCGCTCGCTGCAACGGCGTTGGCTGGCATCGTTGCGCACGAGAGCAAGGCACTCTCCGCGTTGCGCCGCGCCGCCGCCTGGCTCGGAACGCGCACCGATGAGGGCCGGCGCTTCCCGGCCGCTCCGATCGGCCTCTACTTCGCGCGGCTGTGGTACTCGGAGGCGCTCTATCCCCTGCTCTTCAGCGTGGCTGCCTTCGAGCGCGCGCGACCCTACCTGGAGACGCACGGCGCGTCTCTTCGCACCTGAACATGTCGCCCGAGCACACGATCTACCTGGACCACAACGCGACGACGCCGCTCGACTCGCGCGTCTTCGAGGCCATGCGTCCATGGCTGGTCGAGCATGTCGGCAATGCCGCCAGCACGCACGAACCCGGCCGGCGCGCGGCCGAGGCAGTCGAGCAGGCCCGTGCCGCGGTCGCCGCTGCGATCGGGGCGAGCCCGCGCGAGATCGTGTGGACGAGCGGCGCGACCGAGGCGAACAACCTGGCAATCCTCGGCGTGGCCGAGGCCCCGGCCTACGCGGCGAAACGCCACATCGTGACCGTGGCGACCGAGCACAAGTCCGTGCTCGACCCGTGCTTCGCGCTCGCCGCGCGTGGCTTCGAGTTGACGTGCCTCCCCGTAGACGGCGAGGGCCGGCTCGAGCTCGACGCCCTGGCCAATGCGCTGCGGCCCGACACCCTGCTCGTCACGGTCATGCACGCCAACAATGAAATCGGCGTCCTGCACCCCGTGCGCGCCATCGGCCGAGTGTGCAAGGAGCGCGGCGTGCTCTTTCACTGCGACGCCACCCAGTCGTTCGGCAAGGAGGTGCTCGACGTGGAGGCCGATGGCATCGACCTCCTCAGCGCCTCGGCTCACAAGCTGCACGGGCCAGTCGGCGCGGGATGCCTCTACGTGCGCCATCGCCGGCCGCATGTGCGCTGCGCGCCGCGACTCCACGGCGGCGGCCACGAGCGCGGGCTGCGGCCGGGCACGCTGAACGTGCCGGCGCTGGTGGGTTTCGGCGTGGCGGCCGAGCTCGCGTGCGCGCTGCGGAACGAGGAGCGTCCTCGGTTGGCTGCGCTGCGCGACCGCCTCGAACGCGGCCTGCTGACGCGCCTCGCCGGCACGCTGGCGAACGGCGCCGGCGCCGAGCGCCTGGCGACGACGACCAGCATTTCCTTCGAGGGCGTCTCCGCGCGCACGCTGCTCGCGCGGCTCCCCGAGCTCGCCCTCTCGACGAGCTCCGCCTGCACCACGGCCGTTGCCGAGCCGAGCCACGTCCTCGGCGCCCTCGGCCTCCCGCGCGAGCGCGTCGACGGCAGCGTGCGCTTCTCCCTCGGCCGCTTCACCACGCCCGAGGAGATCGAGCGCGCGCTGGAACTCGTCATCGCGGCCGTGGGGCGTGAACGCGCGGACGCGCGCCTGAGCGAACCGCGAGCGTGAGCGCCCGGTGCCCCCCTCGCTCGGCCATTGATTGAACTGCGCCCCCCGCCCGCCAAGCTGGGTAGTGGATGGCGCAGCCGCCGCCGCGGAAAGCGCGTGTTCCAACGCGCGGCCAACGGTCGGTCGCCCGGCGGCAGAGCAGGGATGCGTGCCGGCGCCGGCGCGCGATCGACTCTCCCCCCATCGAGAAAGCCAGATCGCATGAAGTTCTTCGCGGTCCCCTACGCTCTGATCGTCGTCGCCGCGCTCGCCACTGCGCGGCCGAGCTCCGCCCAGCACATCCTCTTCGAGGAGGACTTCGAGGCTGGCTTCGATCGCTGGAGCACCACGGGTCTGTGGCACGAGGCGGAGGAATCCGGAACATGCAGCGGGCCGGCGGCCCCGTTCGCGAGCCCGAGTCACGCCATGCGCTTCGGCTACCACGACCAGTGCAAGTTCGACGGCGCAGGCGATCTGACGACGATCGAGGCGGTGCACATCCCGTCCTGGGCGGAGACCGCGCATCTTTCGTTCTGGAGCTGGGAAGACGCCGAGTGCGATTCGTGCAAGTGGGACTGGCGCTTCGTGTACGTCTCCGACGACGCGGGTGTCACCTGGACGAAGGTCGGCGAGGGTACGCAGACGGAGGTGTGGTACCTCATCACCATCGACCTCGCCCCGTATCTTGGTCGCGACGTCCTCGTGCGGTTCCACTTCGATTCCGTCGACGCAACCGACAACTTCTACCCCGGCTGGTTCGTGGACGACGTGCGTATCGAGGCGCCGGACTGCGTCGAGCCGACCAACCTCTGCGTCACCGCGCCGAACTCCTTCGGGCCTGGCGCGGTGATCGGGGGCCGCGGCTCGACCTCGATCTCGGCGAACTACTTCAAGGTCACGTCGCAGGGCGCGCCGCCGGGACAGTTCGGGCTCTTCTACTATGGCTCGCAGCAGGTCGAGCTCCCCTTCGGCGATGGCTGGCGGTGCGTCGGCGCAGGCACCACGGGGACGTTCCGGCTGAATCCGCCCGTGCAGATCGACGCGACGGGCTTCGCGTACCACCTGCTCGATTTCACGCAGCCGCCGCTGAGCTCGGGCCCCGGCAAGATCGAACCGGGCGTGTCGTGGTACTTCCAGTTCTGGTATCGCGACCCGTCCTTCGGCGGCGCGGGCTTCAACCTGTCCGACGCCCTCGCAGCGATCTTCTGCCCCTGAAGAGCAACCACTCCCCTCCGACCACGGAGTCCCTCCGAGTTTGGAGTACCGCCTTCAGGCGGTCTGGTTCGTCGTCCCGCCTTCAGGCGGGACTGGCTCCGTAAGAGAAGACCCCCTGAAGGCAGTACTCCGAACCTGAGGCGGCGGCACTCGAGTTTCATGCGAGGGCGTTGCGCCAGGCACGGTGGGAAACCAGTACGTGCTCCGGCACCCGTCGGGAAGGCCCGCCTCGACTATGGAAGCGGGGTGAACGGCCAGAACAGCGGAATGAGCAGCGACGCGACGACGATCACCAGGATCGTCAGCGGCGTCCCGACCCGCAGGAAGTCGCGGTAGCGGTAGTTGCCCGGCCCCATGATCATCGTGTTTCCCTGGTGCGCCACGGGCGACATGAACGCGAAGCTCGCGCCGGCGAGCACGGCCATCAGAAAGGGTCGATCCACCATCTGGAGCTCGTCCGCGAGCGAGAGAGCAACTGGCGTCATGATCGCCGCGGCGGCCAGGCTGTTGACGAGCTGAGTCAGCACCGTGGTCGCGACGAGAAGCGCCACCACGAGGAAGGTGGCGCTTCCCAGAATGCGGCCCTCGACGACGAGCCACCGGGCAACGCTATCGCCCAGTCCATGTTTTTCGAAGGCCTGGCCGAGGGCGAGCATTCCGCCGAGCAGGAGTAGCACGGGAAAATCCTGGGCGCGCAAGGTATCCACAGGACGCAGGCAGCGGAACGCGACGAGCCCGACCGCACCGAGGAGCGCCGCGACCGAAGGATGGACCGGCAACACGGTCGGCAGGACCAGTACCGCGGCGAGCAGGACGAGCGTCCACATCGTCTTCGGCCCGAAGGTGGTCGTGGGGTGCTCGGAGAGAGCAATGATCTTGCGATGCTTGTGCGCGCGCTGGATGTCCTTCGTGTGGCCCTGAACGAGCAGCGTATCGCCGACGTCGAGCCTCGTGCTCGTCACCTGCAGGGGCTGGACATTGCCGTGCTTGGAGATTGCCAGCACGTTCAGGTTGTAGAGCGCCCGGAAGTCGGACTCGGAGAGCGTCCTGCCAACCAGGACCGAGCCCGCCGGGATGACCGCCTCGACGAGCTGCACGTCGAAGGATGTCAGCTTGGTCGGCCCGGCCTGGACCGAGTCGCGGATGTGCAATCCCAGCTCCTTGCGCATGCGCAGGATCGCTTCCGAGGTGCCTTGAGCGAGCAGCACGTCGTCAGGGCGGATCCGGTTATGGGGACTCGGCGCCATGACCGTCGCCGCCTCCTGGGACCGGACCAACCCGAGGATGGTGACGTCGTACTTCTCGTGGATACCCGATTCTGCGATCGAGCGGTTGACCAGGGAGCTCGGAGCATTGATGAGGATCTCGGTGATGAACTTCGGCACCCCGTAGTGCTCCGACAGCGTCTCCTCGGCCTTCGCGCGTGGAAGCAAAGCGAGACCGGGCCCGAGAAAGTAGAGCACGCCGCACAGGAGAATCACCGAGCCGAAGATCGTGAACTCGAACATCGTGAGCGGCCGGCCGCCGAACTCCTCGACGATTCCGTTGACCGCCACGTTCTTCGACGTGCTGATCAGGGTGAGCAGATCGCCGAGCAGTGCTCCGAGGCTCATCGGCATGAGCATGCGCGAGAGCTTCGCGCCCGAATCGCGCGCCACCGAGCTGAGCACGGGGATCATGGTCGCGACGATGGCGGCCGTGGACAGGACCGACGAGAGCACGGCGGACAGGCAGACCACGCGGAAGACCAACCAGCGCTCGCTCTTGTTCGAGCCTCCGAGCACTCGGTCGGAGAGCATCTCCGCGATCCCGTTGCGTCCCACCGCCGCGGAAAAAGCGTACATGGAGCCGACCAGCACCACCGCCGGGCTCGAGAAGCCCCCGAAGGCTTCCTTCACCTCGAGTGTCCCTGTGAGGGCCAGGACGAGCACGACCAGGATCGCAACCAGGTCGTAACGCACCCGATCCGTGAGGAAGGCGATCAGGCTCGCCAGGATCAAGCCGACGACGATGGCCTGATAAGCTTCCGAAGACAGGAGGGGCATGCGCTCGTGGAGAGACTACCCCACCGAGCGAGCATCGGACAACAAGCCCTGGCGCGAGGTGCACGTGGCCCGGTGCGAGCTTGACCGCGGGTGGATCGCCCACTGGATCGCGGATCCGGTGCTTCTCCAGCGCTCTCTATCGGTCGTCTGCGCTTTGCGGCGACGAGAAGGCGGCACCCGAGGTCGCGCGCGATGGAGAGAGGAGCGGCAAGCCCTGCGCCTTGAGCGTGAGAGTTCCTTGGCTGTGCAACCACTGAGCCTCTCTGCGTGAGGCATACAGCTCTGGGTAGGCTCTTTCGTCGAGCACGACTTTTTGATGCCTACCATCCGCAGTGTGCCGAAAGGCGACGATCTGGTCACCGGTTTGAAACGCTTCGGGAGGCGGAACTTCGCCTACACCGATGCTTTCGAAGAACCCCGCATCAAAGAGTTCCGATGCGATGCGGTTTACTTGAGTGCCGACTTCATTGGTCAAGATGTCACGCTGGTAGTACATGTCTGGCCCCGAGTATCCCCTGACACTCACGAGCCCGGCGGTTCTTGGAGAGCAATCCAATCTACAAGTCCGACCGCCGAGGCTTCCTGGTGAAGCGTGCGAAGCAGCCGTACGCTGGGGCATGATGTCCTCCCCTCGCCAAGCACCGCCCCCCGAGTACCCAGGTCTCGCTCCTGCTCCTTCCTGAACTCATGAACCGACCTGCGCATTTTTCCATGATCCGCGGCTTCCACGTGGCCGACTGGATCACGCTCGCCAATGGCTGCAGCGGCACTGCGGCGATCTTCGTCGTGATGCGTCACCTGCAGGCGCCGGCGGAGATCAGCCTGCTGTGGGCGGCGGGGCTGATGCTGCTCGCGTTCGTGCTCGACGTACTCGACGGCCGCCTCGCGCGCCAGCGCCATGAACAATCGCCGCTCGGGCGCGAGCTCGACTCGCTCGCCGACGTGATCTCCTTCGGCGTGGCACCCGCGACTCTTGCGTATGGCGTCGGCATGCAAGGAATGTGGGACGTGGTGGTGCTGCTGGGCTTCGTCGCCTGCGGCATAAGTCGGCTGGCACGCTACAACATCACCGCCGAGATGCTCTCCGCGGGCGCGAACAAGCCAAAATACTTCGAAGGCACCCCGATCCCGAGCAGTCTGATCCTGGTGGGCGTGCTCGCGGTCGCGGTGTGGCGAGGCAGCGTCGGTGATGCGCTGTGGGGCGGATCGGTGCGTTTGGGGCCGGCCACGCTGCATCCCTTGGTCTTGATGTTTGCGCTGTCCGGGTCGTTGATGATCAGCAAGACCATTCACATTCCGAAGTTGTGAGTCCGTTCGGAGTGACGGGGCCGTTCTCCGCGGTGCATTCCGGGATCGGAAAGAGCCTCTGCAGGAATTGGGAGTGCGACCGCCTCTGGTTCGGAGTACCGCCTTCAGGCGGTCTTCTCTTGCAGAGCCAGTCCCGCCTGAAGGCGGGACGACGAACCAGACCGCCTGAAGGCGGTACTCCGAACTCGGAGGTAGGGGTGGGGGGTTGTCTCTAGGTCCCAACCGCGCCCGAGCGCGACACCGTCGCATGAAACAAGTCCTGACGTATGGAGGGGCGTGTAGAGCTTGTTGCCTTCGATGATTGGCACGGCATCGAACCGGGGCGTAACGGCTTCGACACGAGAAGAAGAGCGTCGCGAGCACGCGCCTATCCCTGAGGGAATCTGCGCCTGCGTGGACTGTCGTCGACCGCGAGCCGGTCGGGCCTCAGCCTGGAGGGATACCGATTGGTGCGCGGGTGAAACGGTCGGGGCGAAGGATCAGCGCCCGCGCACCGCCTCGAAGGCGGCGCGCGCGGCCGCACGCACGGAGTCAGGCTGAGCGTGGTCAGCCTCGATCTCATGAAACCAAGGTAGGTAGTCGCTCGTGGCGTACTTTCCGAGGAGGCCGAGCAGCTCTACCTGGAGCGAAGGCTGGCTGCGGGCCTCGAATAGTTCGCGCATCCCCGCGGCGACGAGCGCGCCATGCTCTGCGGGGACGCCGTGCCCGAGGCCCCAGCGGGCGCGCCAGGCGTTCTCGTGGTCGGTACTGGAGGCGAGCTCGATCAGGCGCTCGACGACGGGGCGCGGCTTGTCGGCGAGCGTGGACAGGCCGAAGTAGACCGCGGCGTGAGCCTCCTCCCTGTCCTTGGAGCGTGACATCTCGAGGAGGTACGCGCTGATCTCGGGCGAGACGCGCGCTCCCCACAGGCCGTTGATCCCCCGTCTCGAACTGTCGGCCTGGAGGATGCGCAGCGCCGCCGCCCCGGTCGCGCCAGTCAAATCTCCATCGCTGAAAACGTGCAAGAGGTGCAAGCCGGCCTCGCGCGCCCTCGGCGAGTCGTCGTCGGCCAGAGCCAGGGCGAGCGGGAGGTCCTTCGGCCGGCGCTCCGTGCTGCTCAGTGCATACAGGGCGGCCACGCGAAGTGCGCCGCTCGAGCTCCGTGCGATCGCGAGCACGGGTTCGCGGAAGGGCAGCTTGTCGAACTTGACCTCGCGGAGCCCGGCTAGCGCGCAGCATGCGGCGAGCTGGAGCTCGGTCGAGCCCGACACGAGTGCGGCCTCGATCTCGAGCAGGGCTTGTGCGCGGCGCGCGCCGTCCTGGAGCTGGCTCGCGGCCTCGAGCCAGCCCGCTTGCTCGTCGCGGCCCGCCAGCGCGAGCTCCCATTCGGCTTCCTGACGAGCGCGGGCCTCGGTTTCGATTCGTTGGCGCGCGGCCTCCAGTCCAGCCCAGGCTACCTGTGCCTGTGTACCGCTCTCGCGCGAGTGGGTCAGCAGCTCGCCAACCAGGGCATCCAGGCGCGCCACCTTCTCGACCGCACTCTCACTGACGACAGCCTGGCGGCCAGACGAGTCCTGCGCGGGAGCAGTCAGGAATCCGAGGGCGGCGGACAAGGCCAGCAGACCGGGGGGCTTCATGGGGTCGAGCTCCTGTGGAATGCTCGCGTGCGCGACGTGCGCTGCGGGCTCGTTCGATGGGTGGAAGAGCGGGAAGACGCGCGGCTGCGTCGCGACGAGCGCGGCTGCGCCTGCAGTCAGCGGTGCGAGCCAGAGTACCGGCGCGACCGCAATTGCCGCCTGCGTCGCCAGGGCGCAGGTCGAAAGCGCGCCGGCTGACTGGGGCGTGACTCCAAACGCGCGCAGAACTCCCCGGCGCAGCTCGTCCCAGCCGCGCGTCGGCAAGGCCCCGAGTCCCCAAGCCGAGAGCCCGCGCGGCAAGGCACGCCGCAGGTGCTCGAGACCGCGGTGGATCTGCATGCGCACGGTGCCACTGGAGCGTCCGAGCGCGGCGGCGATCTCGTGCGCAGGCTTTTGCTGGAGGAGCAGCGGCTCGATCACCTCCCGGTAGCGCACGGGCAGGCCATCCAGCGCAGCGCGCACGGCTACGGGAAGTTCGCCCGCAGCTGCGATCTCCGCTGGATCCGCGACCGAGGCGCGCGCGAGCGCAGCCGCGTCCGGTCTGCGCGCCGCCCGTCGCCTCGCGGACATGGCCTCGTGCCACAGGATTCCGTGCAGCCACGGCCGCAGACCCTGCGTTCGGTCGAAGGCCTGCGCTCGCTCCATGGCCCGGAGATACACGCACTGCACCAGATCCTCGGCCTCGGCCGCATCGTGCGCGAGGTGCGCGGCGACCGCCAGGAGCTCCTTCGCAGTGAGGTCGAAGACCGCCGCCAACGCCCTTCCATTGCCGTGCTCGCGGTAGCGCAGGAAGAGCCGGGTCAGGATCGCGTCCTTCATCGCCCCCATCTCTACATCAGGCGGCGTAACGCAACGGACTTCCGGGCGTTTTTCCGCCCCGTGGCGGAAACAGCGGCTCTTCCTCGCAGGCGGGCACGGGTCCGGGCGCCGGGAGGCGAAGCCTCATCCTTGGGCATTCCACACGTTCACCGCGACCGCGATCCCACTTCTGCCGTGGGTGGCCGCTGCTCTACTTGGCGACCTCTTTCCACGCCTGGCCGTCGAACTCCCAGGTGTCCGCGAAATCGCCGTCGGGCCAGCCATTGCGCCCGCCGAACAGGACGACCCGGTCGCGCAGCTTGTCGTAGGCGAGATAGCCCATGCCGCGAGGCTCGGGCCCGCTGTCGCAGAGCTTCTGCCAGGTCTTGCCGTCGAAGGCCCAGGTGTCGGCAAGGAATCCCTGGACGCCCCGGCCTGCGAAGAGAATCACTCGCGCGCGCTTGGCGTCGTACGCGACACCGCAGCCGGAGCGGGGGCTCGGCCCCTCCACCTCGATCTGCTTCCACGTCTTGCCGTCGAACTCCCAGGTGTCCGCGAGTGCGGTAGAGCGGGAGCCGGGCTCGGCAGCGGACATGCCACCGAAGACGACGGTGCGTGCGCGCTTCGCGTCGAACACCATGGTGTGGCCCATACGAGCGGGTGGTGTCGCGCCTTCGAGCTTGGTCCAGGTCTTGCCGTCGTGTTCCCAGGCCTCATCCATGACCTGGCCGGAAGTGGATGAGCCGCCGAACACCAGGAATCGGTTTCGCTGGCCGTCGTACACGAATCCCGACCCAGCCAGAGCAAGCAATGGGTTCTCGTCGATCACCCGCCACTGCGTTCCTTCCAGGACGCGCAAGTCGCAGGCTGTCTCGCCGGTGAAACCAGCAAAGGAGACGAGCTGCTTGGCCTGATGATCGTAGGCAAGGCCGACGTCGGAGCGTCGAGCGCCGGTTTCCGCGAGCAGCGCCCACTCCTTGCCATCGAAGGCCCACACGTCGTCGAAGAACTTGGATTGCTCTCCGCCCTCGGTCGGCGAGCTGCCGCCGACCAGGAGAACCTTCCCGAGACCGTCGTGGAAGACCATCGCGTGGTGGGCGCGCCGCTCCGGCCCGAGATCTTGAGCGATCGCCATGGCCCCGAGAAGGACGATGCAGGTTGCGCGGAAAAGACCGGGCGATCGCATCATGGTCGTGAAGTTGCGCGGATCCATGGGTGTGCTGTCGTCAACCTCGCGCGCCGGCGTCGCGCAGGATCTTGGCCTGGTCTGCCTCGCCGTCTTCCAGGGCGACCTGCAGCGGCGTCTGGCCGCGACGGTCCCACTTGTAGGCGAGCGCCTCGAGGTCGGCGCCCTGCTCGAGCAGCCAGACCGTCAGCTCCGGCAGGCTGTTCCGCACGCTCCAGTGGAGCGTGGTGAGCCCCTGGCTCTCCTGATCGATCGCCGTGCCGCGCTCGTGGAGCAGCGACGCGATCTCGACGCCACCGCCTCCGATGGCGGCGTAATGCATCAGCGCGAAGTCGTGGGCGCCGCGCTCGTGGACGAGCAATGGATCGCGATCCAGGAGGTAGCGGATCATCGCAACGTCGCCCATGGACGCCGCCGTAGGCAGGGAGAACGGCGCGCCGTGGTCGAGGTGGAACGCCATCAAGTCTCGGTTGCCCACATGGGCGCTGGCTTCGATGGCGAGCTCGTCGTCGGTCGAGATCGAGAAGATGAGGCGGCGATCCTTCTCGACCAGACCGCGCAGTTTGTCGAGTTTCGCGTGGGAGCTGCCGGTCACCTGGTTCTGGGTCGCTTGCGGCACGTCCGCGAGGCTCGGACGTTGCACCGCCTCGCGGTTCGCGTCGAGGAGGAAGCGCGACGCGCGGTGGTCGCGCGGCAACTGGGCCTGAGCCTCGAGCAACGCAACGCCCTCGGGCCAATCCAGCTCCCGCGCCAGGTCGAGCGGCGTGCGTCCCGCGTCGTCGCGCGCCTCGGCGTCCGCGCCCTTGCGCACGGCGAGACGCACCAAGCCCTCGTTGCGCCTCCGGACGGCGCCGTGGACGAGGCCGTCGCCGCCGCGCTGCCGCGCATTGGGTGAGCTGCCATTCGAGAGCAGATCGGTGACGGCGATCACCGCGCCGGGAAGCGTACGCTGGTCGATCGCAGCGCGCGCAGGCGTGAAGCCGCTGCCTCCACTCGGCGCGGCGTCGCGGTCGCAGCCCAGCGTACGGAGGCGATAGAGATCCATCGAGCCGGCGAGGGCTCCGGCATAGAGCAGGTTGCCGCCGATTGGATGCAGGGCATTGGGCGCGGCGGGATCGCGCTCAGCGAGCTCGACCATGCGTTTCCAATCCTCCTCGAATACGCACTCGACGATGTCGAGCTCGAGGCCCGTGGACTTCAGGATCGCGGCGATCTGAGGGAAGCCTGCGAGATGGGCATGGAGCAGAGCGGAGAGTCCCGCGGCGTCGCAGGTGGCTGCGAGAGACGGATGCTCGGCGAGGCGCCGGCGCACCTCGCTCTCGTCGCCGGCCTTCACCGCGGCGAGGAAGGCCTCCGACTCGTCGAGCGCCGGATGAGCGCGAACTCGGTAGCCGCGCGAGAGATTCGACGCGGTAAAGGCCAGGCCCGCGAACGCGGCGGGCAACGCGTGCAAAACACTTCTTCGGCTCATCGTCATGGTCGTTCCTCGTTGGACTCTTGAGCGAACGGTCTGGCGCGCGACGATCAGGTTTCTCCGATTTCTGCTAGCTTCGAGCGTCTGGGCTCCGGAAACACCGCCGTGACCACCACCACGTCCGCGCTCGAAACCGAGATCGCCGAGCTCCTGCGGGCACGTCGAGGGGGCGACGAGGCAGCAGGGAGGCGGCTCTTCGAGCTCCTCTACGCCGACCTGCGCGCCCTCGCGCGCCGCCGCCTCGGCGAGGAGCGCCGCGACCACACCCTGGTGCCTACTTCCCTGGTGCACGAGGTCTTCCTGCGCCTCGATCAGACCTCGCTCGACTGCGAGGATCGCCGCGACTACCTGCTTCTCGCCGCCGAAGTCATGCGGCGCATCCTGATCGACAGCGCGCGTCGGCGGATGCACCGCGAGGACTTTTCGAAGAGCGCGCGGGAGCCGCGGAGCGTCGCTCGTCCCGAGCTGGAGAGGCGCGTCCTGGCCCTCGAGTGCGCCCTGGAGCGGTTGAAACACGTCGATCCGGAGCTCGCCCGCGTCGTCGAGCTGCGGTTCCTCTTGGGACTGGACGTCGAGTCGGTTGCGCGCACGCTGGAGACCTCGACCGCCAGCGTCCAGCGCGATTGGCGCAGCGCGCGGGCGTTCCTCAAGCGGGCAATCGAGGCGGAGGAGCACGATGGGCGTTGACGCGTGGACCGAGACCCGGCGCGCCTTTGAACTCCTGCGCGAGATGGAGCCCGCCGAGCGCGAGCGCTGGCTGCGCGCGGAGGAATTGCGCGGCGGGGAGTCGGTGCGAGAGCTGCGCGAGCTACTCGCAGCCGACGACGCCCACGACGCGTTGCTCGACACCGACGCGCCGACGCTGCACGCTGCGTGGTCGAGCCGCGACGACCCGCTGGCAGCGCTCTCGACCGAGGTCGCCGGGTATTGTCTCGTCGAAGTGCTCGGCGAGGGCGGATCCGCGACGGTCTACCGCGCCGAAGGGCCGGGCACCGTCGCCGTGAAGGTCATGAAGCCCGAGGCGTGCTCGCCGGGGCTCGTCAAGCGCTTCGAGCAGGAGCGCGAGACGCTCGCGGGCCTCGACCATCCCGGCCTGATCCGCATGCTCGGCGCGGGCCACCTCGACGACGGTCGGCCCTACCTGATCACCGAGTTCGTCGAGGGCGAGCCGATCGACGTCTACTGCGAGCGCGAGGGGCTCGACCTTGCCGCGCGCTTGCGCCTCTACGTCGAAGTGTGCCGCGCGGTGCACCACGCGCATGCTCACCTGGTCGTGCACCGCGATCTGAAACCCACGAACATCCTCGTCTGCGCTGGCGCGCGGCCGAAGGTGCTCGACTTCGGCGTCGCGAAGCTGCTCGATCCTGCTCGCGATCCCCTGTGGACCGATCTCTACGGGCGTGGTCCGTTGACACCCTCGTACGCAAGTCCGGAACAGATCCGCGGAGAGGCGATCACCACCGCGTCCGATGTGTACTCGCTCGGCGTCCTGCTCCACCAGCTCGCGACCGGCGCGAGCCCCTACGCCGAAGCGCCCGCGGATCGCGAAGCCCTGGAGCGGGCCGTGGCCGCCGGTCGCCGCCGCAGCCTCGAGTCCGTCGCGCGTGCGAGCGGCCGACCGCCGCCGCCGAGCGACGTGGCCGCGATCCTCGAGCGCGCTCTCGCCCTGCGTCCCGCGGATCGGTACGCCTCGGCCGAGCACCTTGCGGAAGACGTGGTGTGTTTCCTCGAGCAGCGCCCGTTGCTCTCGCGCTCCGAGCCGTGGACGCGTCGCGTCGCCCGCTTCGCCCGTCGCCGGCCGTGGACGCTCGCCGCCTGCGCCGCCGTGGTATTGGTGCTCGTCGGCTCGTGGATCGGCACGCGGCGAAACCTCCAGCAGGTCGTCGCCGGCGAGCGCATCGCCTGGCGCGCGCACGCGAACGCGGTGCGCTCCACGAACCTGCTCGCGGATCTACTCGAAGGCATCGGCGCGAGCGCGGTCGCCGACGAGGAGCTCTCGCGGTTGGTGGCGGAGACCCAGCAAAACCTCGCCGACCTCGCCGAACATCCGGAAGCCGAAGCGCGGATGCGCATGGCCCTCGCGCGCCTCGAGCGCGCGCGCGGCGCACCGGACGCGGCCGAAGGTCACATCGTTCGGGCCCTGGAGCTCTCGCGTGACACGCGCGGCCTCTCCTGGAACGACACCGAGCAGTGCCTGGCGCAACTCGCCGACCTGCGCGCAGCGCGGGGCGACGCGGGAAGCCTCGAGCTGGCCCGCGAGCGCCTCGAACTGCTCGAGTCGCACGGCGACCCGCGCACCGCCGACGCGCGCCGCACACTGGACGCCTTGCGCGAGCGCTTCTCTCCGCGCTAACCCAAATCACTGGAGAGAAACCACACCCTCAGAGCACCGCGTACCTCATAGAGAGAAACCACATCCTCAGAGGACGTCGTGCCTCCTAGAGAGAAACCACACACCGACGAGCACGCAGTCCCTCCGAGAAAGAAACCACACCCCTACGAGCACGGAGTCCCTCCGAGTTTGGAGTACCGCCTTCAGGCGGTCTGGTTCGTCGTCCCGCCTTCAGGCGGGACTGGCCCTGTAAGAGAAGACCGCCTGAAGGCGGTACTCCGAACCAGAGGCGCCCGCACTCGAGTCCATGCGACGGGGTCGCGCCAGCGCGCGGAGGCAATCCGATCGGGCGGAGCGTCGTTCTCCGGTGAGTCGAGTAATGGAAGTCGGAGCTCCGGGGTTCGGGTCCAGGTCAGGCGACGAACCCTTTCGACGGTGCTCGTTCACAACAGGGCCGCAGCGAGTGGCTCGTTCAGCCCCGCTGCGCGCAAGCGGCGTAAAATCGGGCGGCTCTCGCCCAGCGTCTTGAAGGAGACCGCCATGACTCGCCGCCCTCCTTCTCTCGCCCTCGGCCTGCTTTCCCTCGTGGTCCCGGTCCATACTGCGGATTGGCAGCCTGGACCAACCCGATCGAGTTCACCTTCCTCCCCGAGTGAGCGAATCACGATCCCGGCCGTAGATTTGGACGGCGGCCCGGCCGCCGTGGAGCATGCATACGGACGCTCGTGCTACTGCCGGTAGTAGTGCGCGAGCATGCTGACGTTGTCCGCCGGGATCGACTGGGTGCCTTGCTGGAACGGATTCGTGTCGACCCTACGACCACCCGTGGCCGCGATGTCGAGGACATCGATCACGCCGCCTGCCCCGGCGGAGTGCGGCACTGCGATGAAGGCGTACTGCGGGGTGCACGCATTCCGGAAGAAAGGAGGAACCGGCCGAACCAGGTTCTTGCCGTTCTGGGCTGCCGGAGCGCCGGCGCTGAAGATGCTGTGGACGTTCGGCTCGCCACCCAGGTTGCGCTGGTCGTCGAAGGCGATGTCGACCGGCACACCCGAGAGGTCGTCGATGCCGAGGGAGGTCTTCACCTCGAGGTGCATGTCGCGGTACTGAGGAATCGTCAGTGAGACGAAGTTCAGCGGGAGCTGGCCCACGATGCCGCTCACGACGGCGAGGTTCGACACCGCGCCGACTCCGAGCTCGCCGGCCGCACCCGTCGCGATGTCGATCGGGCCTTCGTGGACGATCCACACCGAGGAGTTGAGGTTGATCAGGTCAGCCTGGATCGCTTTGGGATTCTGGAACTCGAAGCTCGAGATCCCGATCATGTCGTCGTAGCCCCAGCCGTTGACCGTGTTGGGCCCCGATTCGAAGAGCGCGACGTCGCCGTTACGGTTCAGGACGTAGCCGAAGTACACCCCGCGCTGGAAGCCGAAACCGAACTGCCGGGGCGTGATCACCACCTCGAAGGGCTGGCTCAAGTGCGACTTCACGGTCTTGCGCACGAGGAGCTGGTGGCACGAGATGATCGAAATCGTGGCGTCGCCCTCGTTGCACACGAGGATGTCCTCGTTGCCCGGATCCCACGCGATCCCTCGCGGCGAGTTGCCCACCGCGACGGTCTTGATGACCTGGTGGAGGGTCGACGAAGAGGGATCGATGTCGATGAAGGAGACGACGTCGGCGAGCTGATTGGTGACCGCGAGGTACTCGAGATCCGTCGACATCGCGAGTGAGGTCGGATCCGGCAAGGGAATACGGTCCACGATCGTCATCCGGTTGCTGTTCAGCACCGTGATCTCGCCCCGCTGGCGGTCGCAAACGTACAGGAAGTGACCCACCTGCTGGCGGTACATGAAGGCCGTGCAGTTCTGGATCTGCTGCTGCGGCAGCGAGGGGCCGACGAAGAACTCGTTCTGCTCGGGAGTCATCATGCCGGAAGGCGGCACGCCCAGCGTCGGAGCACCGAAGGCGTCACCGGGGCCGAGCAGGTTTCCCACGGTCGTGTCGATCGAGGTCGGTTCTTGCACACTGAGGTAGGGCGCCACGCACAGCGGCGGGAACACGATCGGTGGCGGGTTGGGCGCAGGGGCCCAGGAGATCAAGTTGCCCGCGCCGGCAGCGACCGTTCCCACGGCCTGGGGCGGTGCCGGCACCAGGCTATTGATGTTGCGGAACGGCAGGATCAGCTTCAGACCGTCGAGCGCGCAGAGATTCCCGCCGCCCGACTGGCAGCCGAAGGGGAAGGGTCCGTTGTTGAAGCTTCCGTCGAGCGGGTGTCCGATCATGATGTCGTTGACGCCCGTGATGATCGGCGGACGCGCGACGCGGTCGTTCAGGCTGGAGTCCTTGGTCAGCGTGAACGCACCGGCCGAACCGCCGTCGACCGTGCAGGTCCCCGGCTTCAGCGCCGGGCGGAGCTGCGAGCCCTGGAAGCGCACGTTGGGGTTCACCGGGAAGTAGGTGTCGCCTTCCTTGAACGTGAGCAGCGTCTCGTCGTAGGTGGGATTCCCCGTCGACTGCCCCCAGCACGAGAGATCGACCACGGAGAGCCCCGGAGTCGCGCCCTGACGCCCGGCGTAGATCGCGTCCGGTGAGACCGGCGCGTTGACCAGGCCCGGACCCTCGCCGGTGGTGAAGAAGGTGCTCGCTCCGAGCAAGTTCATGTTGGGCTGGGGATCGTCCTGACCGGTCACCACGTTGCTCGCGAGGTCGCGGACCTGGCCGGCATTGATCACGATGTCGACCTTCGAGAAGGTCGCGCACTCGGCCGTCGAGGGGCCCGAGCCCGGGAAGAAGAAAGCCGGCACGAGCTCGAAGGTCGAGAAGTCGAACACGCTGATCGGGCGCACCGCGAAAGGAACCGAGGTGCGCGTCGCGTCGGGCCCGAACAGGAGCTGCAGGGAAGCGCTGAGCGTCGGAGGATCGCCGTCGTCGAGATCGCCGAGGGAGAGCGGCTGGATCGGCTCGGTGAACTCGACGCGCACGGTGGTGAGCGGATCGACGTCGGCGTCTCCGCTACCAGGGGTGATCAGCGCCGCATTCAACGGAGGCGGAGTACGGCCCACTTCGGGCGTGAGGAAGTCCTCCCCTACCGTCGTGCAGCCCAGCACCTCGTGCAGGAGGTTCTTGCCGTTGGCAGCCCGGACCGCCGTCGAGATCTTGATGCGGATCTCGCGTCCCGTCGGGAAGGTCTCGTACGTGGAGAGCTTCCCGTCGGAATCGGCCACGAAGACGATGGTGCGCGGGTTGATGAGCTTGTTCGAACCCTCGAAGTTGCCCTCCGTGCCGGGGAATCCGAGGCCCGGCGTCGTGCCGCCTTCCAGCGCGACCGCGGTCGGCTTCTGCGTGTCGTCGAGCACGACCCACTGCTGCAACGCGAGTGCGGGCGGATCGCCCTGCGGGAGCCCGGCGAAGGTGGCCCCATTGACGAACACGCGACCCTTCAGCGGCACCGATTCTCCGGTGACGGGATCGATCGAGATGATCGTGATCGACCCGGTCAGACTCGAGTTCGCCTGCGCTCCGGGCGAGCCGTCGATCACCGAGGGGATGTCGAGGTCCTGCGTGAAGCTCGCATAGACGAAGTGGTTGCCCGCGGCACCGCTGGGAACGATCGGGCGCTCGTCGAACTTCGGGACCGGCAGGATCTCGTTACCCGGGATGAGGTTCTCGAGGAGATCCGCGTCGGTGCGGATGGAGAGAATCTGCGGCGTGGCCTCGCCGTTCTCGTCGAGCTTGAAGATCGTGTAGGGAACGAGCTGGCCGAACCCGTTGGAAACCTCGTCGAGATTCATCGTCGAGGCGCTGCCACCGCCCTCCGAGTCGTGCCGATTCCCCGAGCAAGCGGCCAGGAGGAGAACGGAAGTCACGAAGACCGCCAGAGTGGATCGTCGGTTGCTCATGAGTCGACAGTGGAGCACGGGAGTTTCGGCAAGAAGGAGCCCGGGCGAAACGACGGGAAGGTGTCTCGCGAGCTGAGCTCGAATCACGCTGGACCACAGCATCTCGGATGCTTGGAGTGTGTAGAGGATCGGCCCACGGTTGGCGCGGCGCTCCTACACAATCCGCCCAAGAGTTCAGCGGCCTCGCGTGCTGCTGGTGGTTACAAGTCAGAAACCCCAGCCCGTCCCGCGAACAGGCGGCCTGGGAACACGAGCGCGAGCGTGCCATTTTCGTACGTGATGTAGAGGCCCAGGCCAATCAGCACGAACGGCACGATGACGTGGCCGTGGCGGTCGAGCGTGCGGGCCACGAGCGGGTGAGCGCCGAGGTAGTACCCGGTCAGACACCAAACGCCGACCAGCACGAAGAAGACGGCCAGCGTCACGATGAGCTGCATGAGATCGCTGGCGGCAAATAGCGGAGTGTAGAGGCCGATATTGTCCGCCCCATTCGCGAAGGTCACCCCGGCCACCGTCAGCACCAGCGAGCCAGCGACAGCCGGTGCGGACTTCACCTCCAGCGCGTCGTGGCCCGCGTCGCTCTTCGCTTTCCTCCACTCGATCCATTTCTTGATCCCTATTGCCACGGGCAGCAGGCCGAGAAAGCCGATCCACTCGCGAGGCGCGACGTAGCGGGCGAAGAAACCGACGAGGCTGATCGCAACCAGCGCCGCGAAGCCCAGGTACTGACCGGTGACGACGTGCCAGCTCCTGCTGGCCTTGTCCTTCGCGCCGAAGAAGAGCATCAACACGAAGATGTCGTCGATGTTCGTGGCGGCGAAGCTCACAGCGGCTGTGAGCGTAGCTTTCAGAAAATCCTCCATTCGGCTTCCGCACTCTGACGCGGGGCGCGGCCGCCCTCTACCGCCAAGGGCTACGGAAGCCGTGGAGGGGAGGCACGGCGCGAAGCAAGCTCTCCGGATTCCGGACACCCATCCAGGATCTAGACGAGACCGGCCCTTCCGCCCCCCGCGGGGCGTTGGTGGGGACGCCAGGGCGCTGGTACGAGGATTGCGTGGTGTCGCCCGAACCTCGCGCCACAGGGGTCGCGAGCGGCAAACCTGATCGGATCTCCAAACTCTCCACACACCTCCAATACCAAATGTCTCTTCCCATGCATCCGACGACAATCCTCGTAGCCCTTGCCTTCGCACCCTTGGCAGGCGCACAGATCTCCTTTCAAGGGGCGACTCCTTACGATTTGCAAGGCGTGCGACCCGACTGGGTCGCCACAGGTGATTTCGATGGCGTGAACGGGCCCGACTTCGCGGTCTCCACTGACGGCTCTGGCCCCGATCTCGTCGAGATCTTCGACAATCAGGGCGACGGCACTTTCGTCGCCGGACAGGTGATCAGCGTCGGCGGGAGCGTCAGCACCGCGGCGCTCGTGTCTCTCGACCTCGACGGCGACGGCGACCTCGATCTGGCCGTGAGTCTGAAGGACGTCAACACCGTGCAGGTGCTGATCAACACCGGCGGCACATTCGCCCTGGGCGGCTCGGTCGGAGTGAACGGCCAGGAGCCCCGTCACATGGCAGCGGGCGACATCGACGCCGACGGCGACGTCGACCTCGTGACCAGCAATCGTGAATCCGACAATCTCTCGGTGCTGCGCAACAACGGCAGCGGCGTGTTCACCCTGCTGGGCACGCTCGCCGTGGGCGTCGAACCGCGGCACGTCGCGATCGACGACCTGAACGGCGACTGCGAGCTCGACATCGCAGTGGCAGTGCACGACGACCGCCAGCTCAAGGTGCTCTTCAACCAGGGCAGCGGTACCTTCGGCGCTCCCGTGAGCTTCAACATCCCCGGCAACGACAAGCCGGGTGGCATTGCGGCCGGCGACCTCGATCACGACGGCGACGTCGACCTGGTCGCGACCACGGACGACAACGACAACGGCCGCCTGGTCGTGATGCTCAACAACGGCAGCGGGAGCTTCCAGGGCACGCTCTATCCGACGAACAGCCAGAACCCCGACGCGATCCTGATCGCTGATCTCGACGCGGACGGGGACAAGGACGTCGCGACCTCGGACGAGGCTTCGAACCTCGTCAGCGCGCTCCCCAATGCCGGCAACGGCACCTTCGGCGGCGCGGTCACCTTCGCCGTGGGTCTCCACCCGTCGATGGTCGCGGGCGCGGACTTCGACGCGAACGGGTCGATCGACCTCGTCACCGCCAACCGGGACTCGGACAATGCGTCGGTGCTGATCAACGCCTCGAGCGGCGGCACCCACAGCTTCTGCTCGACCAGCCCGAACTCAGCTGGAGCGGGGGCACGCATCGACTCCTTCGGTCCCCTTTCCGTGAGCGCCAATACCTTCACGCTCACTGCACGCTGCGCCGTTCCGAATCAGACTGGTCTGTTCTTCTACGGCGACGCCCAGGACTTCGTTCCGTTCGGAAACGGCAAGCTGTGCGTGGATGCCCCGTTCTTCCGCCTCAATCCGCCGGTCTCGATCGACGCGGGTGGGTTGGCGACCCGGCACGTGGACTTCACCCAACCGCCGGCTGACAGCGGCGCTGGCGAAATCACGGCCGGCTCCACCTGGTATTTCCAGCTGTGGTACCGCGACCCGGCGGGTGGCGGCGCCTTCTACAACACGACCGATGGTCTGAGCGCGACCTTCCGGCCCTGATTCACGTCTAGGTTCTTCCCGTTCGGAGAGCGAGGCCGCGGGCGACACGCCGCGGCCTCGCCGCATTTGCGCCTTCGAAGCCGGCGGATTCGGATGGGCCAGAAGTCTCGCCGGAAACCATGGAGTGAGAGCGGTGCTCGGGGTACTGCGCCTTCTCGCCCCTGCCGATGCTAGCCTCTTGGTCGAATTGATAGAGGAGGAGGAAGAGAAGGCGCTCGTCCGGTGCCATGCCGGATGCGTTTTCGAGCCCGTGGATACCTTAACGAAAGATCCGATCATGTACCTCGGCCGTGCTCCTTCCCTCTCGGGTCTCCAGACGACGAAGCCCTCGTGCGTCCTTCCGCTCCGACGGAATGTTGTCTCTCTGCGCCAAGCGTCGGTCGGGATCGCGGCATGCGGGATCGCGCTCCTCGCTTGTGCAAGTCCCGGATTCGCTCAGAGCGTGCTATGGCGCTTCCGCATGGAGACCGACTACGTGCCCCATCGCCCCGCCGTCGGTCTGGACGGCACCGTCTACGTCGCCGATCTCCATGCTCGGCTGTACGCGCTGCATCCCGAGGACGGCACGCTCCTCTGGTCGTTCGACGCGGCGCTGGGGACGCCCTCGCTCAGCGAGGGCCCCGTGGCGGTCACGCCGGACGGGACGATCGTCGTCGCGGCCAATCCGCTCGGCCAGAACACGAACCTCGTCGCGGTGAATCCCGACGGCACGCTGCGCTGGGTGCACACGGATTGCTGCTCGCAGGGTTGCATCGCTGGGCCGAACGTTGGCCCCGATGGGCACGTCTATGCGGTCTTCGACCTCGGTGGCGCTGGGGTGGTCTCCCTCACTCAGGCCGGTGAAGTGCGCTGGGAAACGACCGGCAGTCCCGTGGTGTGGGAGTACGGAGCGGTCGGAGCGGAGCTCGCCTTCGGCCGATCGATCGCGGAAGGAGCGGTCGACCAGCTGGTCATGGCCTTCGACCGTGACGCGGAGGATGATCATCTCTGGGCAACGGGTATCGATGGAGCGCAGAACTTCGCCGTCACGACCTCGGGCACGCATTCTGTGTTCGGTCAGTTCCAGGCTCAGCCCGCCGCCGGTCCCGACGGTACGATCTATCTTTGCGAGTTCAGCGGGATCAGTGGCTGGGGCTTGCAAGCTTTCGCCTCGGGCGATGGGCATCGGGTGTGGCGCTTCGATCCCGGCATCATCAGCACCGTGACGCCTCCAGACGTGGGACCGGACGGGATGATCTACTTCTCGCGCGACCTCTCGCGCCTGCATTCTGTGCGTCCCGGCGGCACGGGTGCATGGGAGTATCTCTCGCCCGGGGTCATCGATCGCGGGCCGATCGTGAGCCCGACGAATGATATGGTCGTCTTCTGCGGTCGCCAGGACTTCGGAGCGCCCGGAACCGTATCGGCGGTGTCGACAGCTGGCGTGCCGCTCTGGAGCCTCACTCTCCCAGACGAGGCCGGTGGACACCTCACGCCATCCACGCGTGCTCTCTTCCGAGGAGATGGTCGCGTCGTGTACGTGGGTGTCGACAACCTCGGCCAGACGATCGGCGAACCATACTGCTACCTGTACGCGATCTCGACCGGTTGCCCCTCGCCTCGGAGCTACTGCGTCGCGGCACCGAACTCGGCCGGCCCGGGGGCGTACATCGGACACGCCGGCAGCACGAGCATCGAACAGAACGACTTCACACTGCGAGTCCGCGGGGGGATTCCCGGTCAGTTCGGGATATCCTTCTATGGCGGCGTCGAGACTCAGCTTCCATTCGGGGACGGCTTCCGATGCGTTGGTGGAGCCATCTTCCGCCTTCGCCCACCGCAACTCGCCGACGCGAACGGCGAGTCCTCCCGCCTGGTCGACTTCACCCAGCCGCCTGCCGGCTCAGGGGCGGGCGAGATCGAGCCTGGCTCCTCCTGGAAGTTCCAGCACTGGTACCGGGACCCGGCCTTCGGTGGCTCCGGCTTCAATCTCTCCGATGCACTGAGCGTCGTCTTCTGCCCATGACGCAGCCTCCACGAGCACGCCTCGCTCGTGCGGGATAGGAGTCTGAGGAAGATCATCCCCTCCCCAGTCCTCATCGAAGCGAATCGGCGGACTTTATTTCGGTTTGCCCAGGTCGACGGCCATGATCTTTTTCAGATCGCGCAGATACACGTTCTTGTCAGCCAGCGTGGGGGCAGTAAATGCTTGTGGCTCGAGCAGGCTCACCTTGGCATTCACCTTCCACGCCTCGGGACCGGCCGTGCCCAGACCGAGAAACCCATCCACATCGAGCAGCAGTATCTTTCCGTCAGCAGATACCAGATTTGCCAGGGAAAAGCCTGGTCGCTGCCACGCGACTTCACCAGTCTTGGCATGGATCGCGATCACGTCCTGGCCGGTGGAGCCGTAAAAAAAGTCTCCAGCGCGCACGACGGTGGTCTGGGAGATCTGCACCTTCTCATTCTTCCATACCCTTTCCACCTTGGTCTTCCCGTCAGCCTTGGAGAATCTCAATCCAATACTTCCGCCTTGACCTGCGGTCACGCAGAGCAACTTGTCCGAACACCAGACCGGCGTGGCGATGTTCTGGTCCCCCTCGATGGGCTCGCGCCAGAGCAATTCGCCGGTCTCCGGACTCAGCCCGACGAGCTGTCCCGCTACCAGCACTGCAATCTGAACTTCCCCTTCCACCTCGATCAGGATCGGGGAGGCGTAGGCTTCCTGGAAATCATGCTTGTGCCAGAGGAGCTCTCCATCTTCGAGGGCGAAAGCCGCGACGCCGTATTCCGCTCCGCCAACGGGCAGAAAGAGTGACCCGCCGTAGGCCAGCGGGCTGCTGGCAAAACCATACTGCGGCGGCTTCGCATTGTATTCCTTGACGAGGTCATGTGACCATGCGAGCTCCCCGCTGGTCTTGTCCAGGGCGCACAATATGCCGGAAACACCGAGCGTGTAGAGCCTGTCGTCTTCAATGGTCGGCGTCGAATTCGGGGGGCCCCATTCGGGTGTAGGATACCTGTGCTCCCACTCGGTCGCGCCGGTTTCCGCATCGAGGGCAACGACCACCTCCTCTCCGCCGCTTCGATACATGGTGAAGAGCCGCCCGCCATCGGCGACGATCGAGGAGTATCCCTCACCCAGTGCGCGTTCCCAGATCTTCCTGGGGCCGGCTTCCGGCCACTCTTCCGCGAGGCCTGTTGCGGGAGAATGAAAGTCGCGGTTGGGCCCGCCCCATTGGGGCCATTGGGCGGAAGCGGAGCCAGCGAGCAGAATGACAACGAACACACCTGCGACAAGGGATATTCGAGCGTAGCTCGTCAAGAGGAGAACACACGACATGTGCAGGGAACGTGCCGTGATGCCGAGTACTGTCTCGAGGGTCATTTGATCTGCTCTGCTGGTTTCTGTGGCTGGAAGTCAATGGATGCATGCTGGCGACGCCTCACCCGCACCCCGTCGAAGATTCCTGTGCATGCGCTCCAACCGGATGATACGAAGGGCATCGACCCGTGGCGTAACGGCCGCGTCACTAGAGAGGGAGGGACGAAAGCCGCAGCGCGTGGTCTGCCACCTGCCCGCTGGCTTTGGACCTACCCCACGCGTCCGGTCCCGAGGAGGCACATCCCACGGTCACCTGGCCAGTACCGTAGGCCGACACTCGCGCGTCCCGCGCGATCGTGGTACTCGAAGTTCCTGGGAAGGTCACCTGGAGGTTCCTGTGTTTTCTGGACTCGATGTGAAGAGCGCTCGCACGGGCGCGAAGGATGCGGCATGAAGTTCCACGTCACGGCCCTCGCCTCCGTCGTCATCCTGTTCCCCACCCACCCGCCGGCTCCTTCCCGACAGGAGCCCATTCCCGCACCGCCGGTCGCTGCTCCAGGGCAGGACACGCCAGCGCCGCGGCCGCGCAGCGTCCTCTTCTACCTGATGGACACCTGCCGCGGGGATCGCCCGACCTTCGACGGCTACGAGCGCGACACCACGCCGTTCCTGGCCCGACTCGCCGAGCGCGCGGTCGTGTTCGAGGCCTGCTACAGCCAGGCGGCGTGGACGAAGCCGTCGATGGCCGCGCTGCTCAGCTCGCAGTATCCCTCCACGACCGGCGTCTACCGGATGGAGCATCGGCTGGCAGACGAGGTCCTCACCTGGCCCGAGGTGCTGCACGCGCACGGGCTGTACACCGCCGGCTTCTCGGCGAACATCGTGATGGGGAACCTGCTCTCGAACTTCGCCCAGGGCTTCGATCATTTCGTCGAGTCGACCCAGGTCAATGGCGGTGACCCGATTCGTTTCGCGAGCGGCTCGGCGCGGAAGCTCAACGAGCACGCCTTCCGTTGGCTCGACAGCAGCGCCCACTGGCCGATGCTCCTCTACATGCACTCCGTCGATCCCCACGAGGAGTACGAGCCCGAGCCGCCCTACCTCGAGCGCTTCGCCGATCCGGCGCGGCACGAGCAGTTCCGCCGCGAATGGAAAGAGCTGCTCGCGAGCCGTCCGCCCATCCCCGGGTTGTACGTCACGCAGGAGAACTTCGACCGCACCGGCATCGACGCGGCCTCGTTCATCGCGCACGGCAGCAACCTGTACGACGCCGACGTCCTGGCGAACGACGACCAGCTCGCGCGCCTGTGGGAGAAGCTGCAGCAGGACGGCTGGGGGGATGACCTCGTGCTCGTGTTCACCTCGGACCATGGCGAGGAGTTCTTCGAGCACGGCGGTACGAGCCACGGCTACAGCCTCTACGAGGAGATGATCCGCATCCCGCTGCTGATCTACGCGCCGGGCCTGCTGCCCGAGGGCAAGCGCATCACGGAGCCCGTGCGCAGCGTCGACGTGTTCCCGACCCTGTGCGAGCTCCTTGGCATAACAGTGCCGGACGGGCTCGAAGGAACGAGCCTCATGCCGCTGATCCGCGGCGAGCCGGTAGCCACCCCGGCGATCTTCTCCGAGCACCGTGAGGACCCGGTCGTGCGCCGCATGGGGCAGGGCTCAGGCAACATGGTCGCGGTGCGAAGCGGCCACTGGAAGCTCGTGCTGAACTTGCTCGGTTCGCAGCTGCTCGACAGACCCCGCGTCGAGCTCTACGACCTCGCGGCGGACCCGCGCGAGAAGCAGGACGTCGCCGCCGCCAATCCCGACGTCGTGCGCGAGCTCGAGGCGCGGGCGCTCTCCTTCGCCGGTGAGCAGTGGGAAGACGCCGACCTCCGCGAGACCGCCGAGCTCGCGCCCGAGGTACTCGACCAGCTGCGCGCGCTCGGCTACGTGGGCGACGAGCAGGATGCTCCCGATCTCTGGGAGGCCATCCAGGCGCGCGACCTCGCCGCCGTCCGCCGCAGCTTGGAGGCCGGCGCGAATCCCGACCAGCTCGAGGCGATCTTTGGTGTGAGCCCGCTCGCGATGGCGGCGCTGGGCGGCGACCTCGCGCTCGCACAGCTATTGCTCGATTCCGGCGCGAAAGTCGACGCGCGCAACCGCGACGGGTCGACGCCGCTGCACGGTGCTGCTTTCCTCGGCCGGGTCGCGCTACTGGAGCTGTTGCTGGACCGCGGCGCGGCCCCCGACTCGCGCAGCGCGAGCGGCGACACCGCGCTCACCGCCGCGCGGGCGCCCTGGGATATGACCGCGTACCTCGCGGGCATCCTGCAGGTCCCGGTCGAGCGCAAGGCGGTCGAGGCCGGGCGCACCGAGTGCATCGAGCTCTTGACCCTTATCCAGCGCCCGGACGCCGCAACGGAGCGCCTCCTCGCGGCCGTGCGCGCGGGCGATCTCGCGGCCTGCAGCGACGCGCTGACGGCGGGGGCCAGCCCGGTGCATCGCGAGGCGTCGAGCGGCTGGACCGCACTGCACCTCGCTGCCTTGCTCGGGCACGAGGACATCGCAGGGCTCCTCTTGGAGAAGGGCGCCACGACCCAGACACGCTCGGCGGAAGGTGCAAGCGCGATGCACGCGGGCGCACTCGGCGGGCGCGTGGCGATGCTCGAGCTGCTCCTCGAGCGTGGCGCGGACCTCGCCGCGCGTGACGAGAAGGGCTCGACGCCGCTCCACTTCGCGGCATTCCTCGGCCGCGTCGACGCGGCCCGCTGGCTGCTCGACGAGGGCGCGGATGCGAACGCGAAGGACGCGTCCGGTCAGACCGCGCTCGACGCGACTGCAGTCGAGTGGCAGCGCACCGAGTACGTGCTCGGCATGCTCGGGCTGCGCCTGGAGCGCGCGGAGGTCGAGGCGAACCGCGCCCGCGTGGCGGAGCTGTTGCGACGCTAGTGCGGCGTGGAGCTCGTTCCTGATGCCGAGAGCAGTGGCGCGAAATCGGGCAGCAGGCGCAAGGGCGCGAGCTCGGGAGAGTTGCGCAGGTCCATCGCGTCGCGGTAACCAGCGGCCACGGCGGCTCGCAAGGCAGCCAGAGCGCGCGCCTGGCATTCTTCCGCACTGCAAGCATGCTCCGATGCGCCCGCCTCCGTGCCAGCGTTAGCGCTTGCGGCGCAGGCGAGCCACAACCCCGCCAGGTAGCGCAAGACTCTCGGATCGCTGTCACACAGCGGTCGCACACGGTCGAGCTCGAGCTGTGCCGTGGTCAACGCGCCCTGCTTCAGCCAGCCCTCGCCGAGATTCATGTGCACGATGGCCAGGTGTCTCTGGTAGGTCGGACTGGCTCGCCGCAGCTCGAGCGCGGCGTCGAGGCTCTCGGCGGCGCGCTGGAGCGTGCGGCGGCCGTCCTCGATCTGCGCGTTGTCCTGCAGCAAGGTGCCCAGGTTGGAGAGCGCGACTCCGAGGTTGGCGTGATAGCCCGCGGCGTCGGGGTAGGACTGGACCAGTTGCTCCAGGTTTTTCGCCGCGTGCTCGAGGGCCTCGCGTGCCTCCTCCATCCGCGGGCCGTTCATCAGCAGGGATCCCAGATTGATGAGGATGTCGCCCAGATTCCCGACGTAGAGCGGCGAGTGCGGATAGCTCGCCACGAGGTGCTCGGCGGCAGCTACGCCCTGGCGCAGAATGGGCTCGGCTTCGAGCAGGCGGCCTTGCTCGGTGAGCAGCAAGCCCAGGTTGCCGCAAGCCTCCACGAGGTCGTTCTGGGCGTGCCGATCATCGGGTGTCTCGCGGGCGAGCGCCTCGTGAATCGGCAGGCACTCCCGCAACAAGCGCTCAGCTTCCCCCCAGTCGTTTCGCATCTTGCACACGACAGCGCCCCCCGCGAGGGTCGACGCATGCAGTCGGGAGAGCTCCCGCTCCTCGGGGTGCTCGGACGAAAGCGAAGTGGAGATGCGGATCGCCGCTTCGGAGGCAGCAGCCGCCTCGGCCAGGTCTCCGCTATCGCGCAAGAGCAGGCTCAGGTTGGCCAAGGCGACCACGAGCTGCTTTCCCGGCTCCTGCGCGAGCACCTCGGTCTCGAGGAGTGCATCGAAGAGCGCTCGGGCCTCCTCGAGACTCTGGCGGGCCTCTACGAAGCGGCTCTGGCTCACGAGAGTCCGCGCGAGACCCACGAGCGTCGTGCCGAGATACTCCCGGCGAACGACGTCCTCAGGGCTCGTGGGGTCGACCTCGCGCAACACCGACAAGCTCTCGCGGCAGCGCGCTTCGGCTTCCTCGTGCCGGCCAAGCTGCTGCAGGGTGTTGGCCATGGCGGTGCCCACGCGCGCCCCTTCGATGCGTAGCTCGGCATCGTACGGATGCTGGGCCGCGAGCTCGTCGTAGAAGCGCAGGGCGTCCTCCAGGAGCTCCTGGCGCACGAGCTCCATCTGGGGCACGCCCTCGAGGCGCTCTTCGCCGATGCGGGCGAGCAGCGAGTCGACTGCGGCCAGCGCTCGCTCGAAATTGCTTTCGGCCCGGTCGCGCTGGAAGCGGGCGATGTCGCGTTCGTCCGCGATCCGGCGGGCGCTGTGGCTCTGTTGCAGACCGAACAGGAGCGGGCCGCCGAGGACGATCGATGCTCCGAGTGCTGCGGCGACCGCTCCCGCAGGATGACGCTGCGCAAGCCGTTGCGAACGCAGCAAGAGACCCGCCGGCCGGGCGTCGACGACACGCCGTTCGAGGAGGTTGGAGAGATCGCGTCGGAAGTGCTCGACCGAGGCATAGCGCCGCTTGGGCTCGAGATCCATGGCCGTCGCCGCAACCGCTTCCAGGTCACGGCTGAGCGCGGGATCGAGCTTGCGCAGCGGCACCCAGCTGCCCCTTAGAATCCGGCGCATCAGCTGCTCCGTGCTCTCGGCAGGAAAGGCCGGGCGTAGAGTCAGCATCTCGTAGAGGGTCACGCCGAGCGCGTAGACATCGGTGGGCGTGCCGATTTGCTCGGCCTGACCCTCGATCTGCTCGGGCGCCATGTAGGGCAGCGAACCCTGGACCGCACCCGTGCGCGTGAGTGTCGTGGCCCCTTCGCGGCTGGCGAGGCCGAAATCGAGCAGCAAGGCGCGCCCATCGGCCGAGAGCATCACGTTCGAAGGCTTGACGTCGCGATGGATCACACCGTGCGTGTGAGCCTGGTGCAGAGCCGCTGCGATCTCGCGCGCCACGCTCACGCAGAAGGCGGGCCAGTCGGACTGGAACAAGGGCGCCTCTGTGCCTCCAAGTCCATCCAGTAGGTCCTGCCTGGACGGCCTCGTGATGCCCCGCTCTCGAAAGGCAGTCAAGAGCTCAGCGACCGAGACGCCTCGGATGCGCTCCATGGCCAGGTAGGGCACGCCGCCCTCTTCGCCGACGGCGTAGATCGGGACGATGTTGGGATGAGTGAGGTGAGCGACGGCCTCCACCTCACGCCGGAAACGCTCGCGCGCTCCGGGGAAAAAGAGCTGCTCGGGTCGGATCAGCTTGAGTGCGACGATGCGGCCGAGGCTGACCTGCTCCGCAGAGAAGACCACACCCATGCCACCCCCGCCGAGGCGATCGAGGAGCTTGAAATCGCCGAGCCGCGGCGGCACTGCGTCCCCCTCCCCACTGCGCAGGCTGAGCAGGCCCATGTCCCGGAGAGTTCGGAGGCGCGCCCGCAGGCGAGTCTCGTGCTCGGGGTGTGCCGCGCAAAGGCTCTCGAGAGCGGCGTCGCCCTCCGCCTCGTAGCGTTGCACGCACTCGAGCACCAGGGCGTTGAGCGCCTCGTCGGCCGCTTTCGGGGAGTCGCTCTCGCCCTCCTGCTGATCGACTCCCATCAGCGCTCCATGGAGCTAGGTCTCGCTGTCCAGCAGTTCGGCGGTCCGCACCAGGGCGCGGTGCAAGAGCGCTCGCACCGCTTCCTCGCTGCGGTCCATCTGCACGGCGATCTCCGAGCGCGACAAGCCGGCCACATGGGCGAGGGTGATCACCTCGCGGTATTCGTCGGGCATCGTCGCGAAGGCAGCCTCGATGCGCGCCACCTCGTCCTGGATGCTCGCGCGATGGCTGGGGGAAGAGAAGCGCTGGTAGCAGGCGAGCAGCTCCGAGCCCGCCACCTCGTCCGCCTCGATGACGACCTCTTGTCCCACGTCCCGCTTCCGTGCGTGGTGGTACTCGACCCGGTTGCAGATCTTGCGCAGGGCAGTCGTGTACAGCCAGGCCTTGAACGCGCCCTCGCTCGGGTGCTTGAAGTTCCCCTCGTTCGCGAGAACCTCGCGGCAGACGGACTGCACGAGATCGGCCACCGACTCGTGGGCCCGCAGCATCTCGCCGGCCCGCAGGCGCACGAAGGCGTTCAGCGCGGGCAGGTGGAGCGCGAGCAATCCCTCGACCGCCCGGCGGTCTCCGTTCGCCGCCTCCAGGGCCATTTTCAGGGTGTCCGCAGGCATGCGCTTCGCGTTCGAGTCTAGCAGCAGAGGGGCCGGGGCGGTCTCTGGCTCGAGTTTCGAAAGATTCTGCGTCACGGCCCGGGGGGGCTCCTGATTCGAGTTCCAGACCCCGAGGGAACTGCCTTGCAGAACCGCTCGGACATCTCCTCGGAACTCTCTCGGGCCATGCGCCCAAGGCACGGACATGCAGCACTTTCGACGTTCACGTTTCGCCGCCCAGCTCCTGGTTTCGACTCTTTGCGCTCCGGCACTCCTCGCACAGACGAAGCTCTACACCTTCACTGGCACCAGCGGCGACCAGCTCGGCCGCTCCGTGGGGCCAGCCGGCGACGTCGACAACGACGGCTACGACGACGTGATCGTCGGATCGCCGCTCGACGATCCCAATGGAGCGAGCTCCGGGCGGGTGATCGTGTTCTCGGGCCGGACCGGCAGCGCGCTGCTGACCCTCGACGGCAGTTTCGCGGGCGACGAGTTCGGTACGTCCGTCGACGGCGTCGGTGACATCGACCACGACGGCTTCGACGACATCGTCGTCGGCGCACCTGGCCACGACTTCGGAGGCGGCAACGCCGGCACGGTCTGCGTGTATACGGGCAAGACCGGCGCGATGAAGTTCCAATGGTTCGGCAGTCAGGCGGGCGCCTACTTCGGTCACGCCGTCGCCGGCGCGGGCGACACGAACAACGACGGCTACGTGGACGTGGTCGTCGGGGCGCCATTCGAGGATTCCAGCGGGGCGAACGCCGGACGCGTGCGCGTCTTCTCGGGCCTGACCGGCGGCACCTTGCGCATCATCGACGGCAGTGCGGCCAACGACGAGTTCGGCCGATCCGTCGACGGCGTCGGCGACGCCAACCACGACGGCTTCGACGATTTCATCGCTGGCGCACCGAATCACGACGCAGGGGGAAACAACGCCGGTGTGGTGCGCGTCTACTCCGGAAAGGAGGGCTGGGCGACACACCTTTTCTACGGTGGTGAGGCCAACGCGCTCTTCGGACACGCCGTCGCGGGGCTCGGCGACGTCGACGGCGACCTGTGCCCGGACTTCGCGGTCGGTGCGCCTTTCAGCGACTACAACGGTGTCGACTCGGGTGAGGTGCGGGTGTACTCAGGCGCGGCCGGCACGGAACACTACCGCGTCGGCGGCGCCGCTGGCACGCGGATGGGCACCTCGGTCGCTGGCGTCGGGGACGTCGATGACGACGGCCACAACGACGTCCTGGTCGGTGCGCCGAAGTGGGGCTTTCTCGGGACGGATGATGTCGGATTGGTGCGCGTGTATTCCGGCAGCGACGGAAGCTCGATCGTCACCTTCATGGGCAGCTCCGCAGACGACGAGCTCGGGACCGCGGTCGGAAGCGCGGGCGACGTCAACAACGACGGCACGCCCGACATCGTCGCCGCGGCGCCCTTCGCCGACAGCCATGGATCGAACGCAGGATACGCGTCGGTGTGGTTGATGGATGCGCCGTACCCGACCACCTACTGCACGGCAAAGGTGAACTCGCTCGGTTGCGTTCCGCGGATCTCCACGAGCGGCATCCCGAGCCTTCATACGGCCGACAACTTCTACATCGGGGCCACGGATGTGCTGAACAACAAGCCGGGCATGCTGCTCTGGGGGATGCGAAGCGCTTCCACCCCCTTCTACGGAGGCTTGCTCTGCATCGCACCCACGATCCACCGCACCTCGGTGCAGAACTCGGGCGGATCCAGCACCGGCCTCGACTGCAGTGGGAGCTACAGCTTCCATTTCTCGCAGGCGTACATGAGCTCGCAAGGCCTGCTTCCCGGCACCACGGTGAAGGCCCAGTACTGGAGTCGGGACCCGGGCTTCGCCGCTCCCTTCAACATAGGCTTGACCAACGCGCTCTCGTTCGTCGTGCTCAACTGATCACCTGGGCACGCGCCGGTTTCCTCCTCCTGCGGTTCGAGCCGGGACTCACCCTCCCGCTCGCATCCGCAGGAGGAGTGGCGTTTCATGACTGCAAGTCCTCGGGGAAGGATCACATCCCCATCGGCGTCCATGCTGCATACGATGTGGCACCCGAAGCTGGAGATCTCGATGCGTTCGATTCCTGTCGCCCTGATCGTTACGTGCTCCACCTTTCTTCCGGCGGCCTGGCCCCAGGACCAGCCTCCCGCAGCGAGTCGCGACCTCAGCCCGCGCGGTCTCGTAAATGTCGCCGCAGCAGCGCGGCTGCTCGCGTACGTCCGCTTCTTCCACCCGAGCGACCAGGTCGCCGCCGTTCAGGCCTGGGACCACCTGGCCATCCAGGTCATCGAGCAGGCCGAGCCCGCCACGGACGCAGCCGACCTTGCTCGGCGCCTTCAGGAATCCTTCGCTCCGATTGCTCCGACGCTCGGCCTCTGGGCCGGTGGTGCGGAGAATGCTCCCGCCGTCTCCGCGACGCCGCCGGGTGCTCAGGGTCTCGCTTCCGTGCGAAACATCGGCGCAGGCGCCGTCGCACAGAAGGGCCGAGTCAATGCCTACTCCAGCAAGGTGATTCGCAAATCGTTCTCGGCAGCGCCCGGCGAGGAGCCCCGGGCCGCGTGCTTTCGCGACAAGCCTCTCGGCGAGAGCGGCGTCTGGTGCCGCCTTCCCATCGAAGTCTACTACGACGAAGAAGGCACGCTTCCGCACGCGAGCGCGCCGCCAGAGTGGGCATCGCTCGATGGCAAGCCGAAGCTCACGGCCCTGAATCGCTCCACGCGTCTCGCAGGCGTCTCGCTCTGCTGGGGAGTGATGCAGCATTTCTATCCGTACTTCGACGTCGTGGACACCGACTGGGACGCCGCTCTCGGTGTGGCTCTTTCCAAGGCCGCCCAGGACGAAGACGAGCGCACCTACCTGCGCACGCTGCGCGTGCTGATCTCCAAGCTGCACGACGGTCATGGGAATGTGTGGAGTCCTGCCGTCTGGCCACAGACCATGATCCCCCTCGCGCTCGCCTGGGCAGGAGAGGACCTGGTCGTCGTCGGCAAGCACGACAGCGTTCCCGCGGAAGTGAAGATCGGGGACGTCATCCTCTCGATCGATGACAAGGCCAGCTCCGCGTGCTATGAGGAAGTCTCGCGCGAGACCTCGGCCGCGACCGACGGCTGGCAGCGCTACGTCTCTCTCCCGGCCCTCGTGTTCGATCTGCCGACATCCGATCCCGTCCCGCTTGTTCTCCGGCATCCCGACGGCTCCGAGTACTCCGTGCCGGTCGCGCGGATTCCTCCCATGGCAATCGAGGATGCTACCCATGAGAAGCCAGAAGACGGGGCCGAGCTCGTCCCCGGAATCGTGTACTTCGACCTCGATGCTGCGCCGGCCGATGCGTTCAAGAAAGCAATGCCGGCCCTGTCGAGCGCTCGAGGGATCGTGTTCGATCTGCGCGGCTACCCCGACTCGGGTGCGATGGTCCTCCTCGAGCACCTCATCGGCGAAGCCGCCACGAGTGCGCGCTGGAACGTCCCGATCGTCACTCTCCCCGATCACGAAGGTTGGACGGAGTGGGACACCGGCGGCCGCTGGAATATCCAGCCCGCTCGACCGCGCCTCACGGCTGCCGTCGCGTTTCTCACCGACGGTAGCGCGATTTCCTACGCCGAATCGATCATGGGCGTCGTCGAGGCCTACGGGCTGGGCGAGATCGTCGGTTCACCCACCGCTGGCACCAACGGCAACGTCAACCCGTTCGTGCTCCCCGGCGGCTACACCGTGTCCTGGACCGGAATGAAGGTCCTGAAGCACGACGGCTCCCAGCATCACGGCGTCGGAATCAAGCCCACCGTCCCGGTCGTGCCGACCGCTGGCGGGATCGCGGAGGGTCGGGACGAGGTGCTGGAAAAGGCGGTTGATGTCCTCGCGGCAAAGATCGCGGAGAGTGATCGATGATCCTCGGTCAGGGTGGAGCGAGAGGACATTGACTGCCGCCCACGACCCCTCGTCGAGGAAGGTCATGCCCGAGATCTTCGAAGCCGAGCCTCTCGGTCAGGAGGCGCGACCGATCGAGACGATCCAGACCACGATCCCGTCGAACTCGGCGCCCGATTCTCCACCGGCTGGCCGCCGCCTGAGGCGGGGTCTGCTGCAAGCAGCCGGCTTGTTCTTTTCCGGTCTTGCGATTGCCGGTGTGGTGCTGCCCCTCGTACCGACCACTCCCTTCTTGCTCCTGGCCGGCGCTTGTTTCGCACGCTCCTCGCCGCGCCTGCACCATTGGCTGCTCTCGAACCCCGTGTTCGGGTCCTACCTGGAGCAATGGCAGCGCGATCGAACCGTTTCGCGCGTGGCCAAGCGCAAGGCGTACCTGGTCGTCGTCCTCTCCTTCGGCGTTTCCATCGCCCTGGTCCACACCGCGTGGATTCGACTCCTCTTGCTCGCGCTGGGTGCTTGCCTGCTCGCCTTTCTCATCAGGCTTCCGAGCGAACGCTCGAGCACCTAGCGAGATTCCAGCATCACGGGAATAGAACGCCTGTTGAGCCGGGAGGTGGCCGAGGGCCTGCGTCCGGGTGGGATTTCAGTGGGTGACTTTCGAGCCGACTCCTGCGACCGGAGTCCTCAGGTTCACCGACAGGATGATCAAGCCTGGGGCCCATGCGAACGCCCAGGCGGCGAACTGGATCGCGTAGTTGCGACCTCCGGGCGGAGGCGCGCCCCAGAGCTGGTTCATGACGAGATAGAACGCGGTTCCGGCCAGAGCCGCGGCGGCGGCTCCGCGCACGAGGATCTGCAGCCAGCTTCGACGAGCTCCGGCGCGCAACCAGCGGCCATCGAGCATGGCGAGCAGCAGCCATGTGGTGACCCATGCGGCCGGAATCGCCGCCCCGTACGTGCGGCCGTCGGTCCAGGCGACGAGCGCGTAGTACGTCAACGCTCCACCGATTCCCGCGCTCAGGCCGATCGGCAATCCTCGCAGCGGCCGCCCCGCGGCCATGCCGAGCGCGCCACCGGCGATGGTGAGCAGCAAGGCACCGTGGATCACGCCAGCCGCCAGGCTGTGACGCACGCCGTAGGTGTACCAGATCCAGTCTCCCAGGGTTGCTGCGGCGGCCACGAGCAAGACGCCCGCGACGATCGTCAGCAGTCCGCCCCGCTTTGCCATCAGCTGGCCGCCCTCTCGGCGGTTGCAGATGCCGAGTGCATGCTCGGCGCCCTCGACGGAAGCGTCACGTACCAGCAGTCCATCGCCAGTATCACGACTGCCGCGCCCAGGACATGGAAACTCGATGCACAGGATCCAGTATGCGCGAGGGTGCGCGCTGGTACCAGCGGACCGACGACCGAGGCGAGGACCGTCATCCTCTGCGCCTTACACTGAGCTCACCACCGCCCAGCGTGAGCCACTTGTCGACCATCGGGCATCGACCCGGTCGAGCTAGAATCCCCGTCCTCGAACCGACCATGGAGTTTTCGCGATGCTGATCGGTGTACTCGCTGCGCTTGCGGTTTCCAGTTTCCCCGCGCCGGCGCACGGAGGCAACGACCCCGAAGAGCTGCGGCTTGCGATCGAGCAACTCGGCTGGGACTCCTGCGGGCGGCTCCGCGTGCCGGGCGTGGGGATTGCCCTGGTGGTCGGCGGCAAGTTCGCGTGGTTCCAGGGCTGTGGCGCTGCGGACCTGGCGAGCGAGCGCGATGTCACGGAGGACACGGTATTCAACATTGGCTCGATCTCGAAGACGGTGGCGGCCTTCGGGATCATGCAGCTCGTCGAGCAGGGCAAGCTCGCGCTCGATGTGCCCGTCGAGACGGCGCTCACGCGCTGGAAGCTCCCGCAATCGGAGTTCGATGCGCGCGGCGTGACGCTGCGACGACTCCTGAGCCACACGGCCGGGCTCTCGTTGCACGGCTACGGCGGCTTTGCACCTGGGGAGGTGCTGCCCTCGATCGAGGCGTCGCTCTCGGGAGAGACGAACGGGTCGGGCGACGTGCGCATCGTCTACGAGCCAGGGACGCGCTGGCAGTACTCGGGCGGCGGTTACACGCTCGCGCAGCTCATGCTCGAGGAGGCCTCGGGCGCGGGCTTTGCGGAGTACATGCGCTCGCATGTGCTTGCGCCGCTCGGCATGCAGCATTCCGATTACGGTTGGACGAATGACATGCTCGAGCGGTCGGCCACGCCGTACGACCAGGCCCTCCAGCCGCTGCCGCGGGGCGGACCGTGCTTCGTCGAGGCGGCAGCGGCCGGCTTGCAGACGACCGGGCGCGATATGGCGCGCTTTGCCAGCGCGTGCCTGACGCACTTTCGCCCGGACGAAATGGCAAACATCCTGAAGGCGGAAACGATCGAGGCCATGCAAGCGCCGGCCCCCGCTTCGCCAGAGTATGGCCTCGGATTTCAAGTGCGTGCGGCCGGCGAGCTGCGCCTGGTCGGCCACGGGGGAGCCAACGCGGGCTGGATGGCGCGCCTGACGCTCTCGCCGGCGACGGGCGACGCCATCGTGATCCTCACCAACGGGACGAACGGGACCGCGTTGATCGATCCACTCGAAGAGCTGTGGATCGCCTACGTCCAGGAGAGCATGCAGGCCAAGAAAGATGCTGTTCCCCGCTGAGGGCGGCGGGGATACTCCCGGACCATGAGGTCTGCGGCCGAGCCATCGCCGCCTCGGCATGGCGAGCATGCGCGCCATCACGGCACCCTTCCTTCACACGCTGCTCGGCTCGACCCTCGCGAGCGCCACCTCGTCACGCTTGTCCCCAGAATCCACGCCACCCCGCAGCGAACCACCTCTTCGAGCGATGCGCACGAACACCGCCTTCCTAGGTTCCCTTGCCCTCTCCCTGGCGCTTTCGAGCTGCGTCACCCACGGCCACGTCACGGAGTACCACGGCGTCGCGGGTCAGCGCGGAGTTCCCGTCGAATACCAGACGACATCGGTGTACGCCGTGCACTTGATCTGGTTCATCGGACTGATCGGTGACTCGAGCACCGAGAAGGGGATCTTCGAGTTCACCAAGGAGGCGGCGGCTCGAGGAGCGGAGCGCGTGCGGCTCATCGAGACGGAGACATTCACCTACTGGTGGATCTTTCCCCCCTTCTCGTTCTTCATCCATCCCGTGGAGACGACGATCGAGGGCGAGCTCGAGATGGTCGCGGTCCCCCAATAGGGATCCGTCCGGCTAGTTCGCGTCGGTTGCCTTCTTCCGAGGCGTGAACGTCACTTTCCCGCCCTCCGCACCCTCCGCCGGAACGAAGCGGGGATGGCGGAACTCGAGGCGGCCCGCGAGGTCGCCGCCTCCGGCCTGCAGGACGGCCTCCCGCAGGCGGACCATGCGTTCGTTCGCGAGAGCCAGGGCGGCGGCGCGAGTGCGCTGCTCGCGCTTGCGCTCCGCGCCCGGACGCAGGAGCTCGAACATGCGGTCGAGCGCCGCCTCGGCAGCCACGAGCTCGCGGTCGTAGCCACGGAGCTCGGCCGTGCTCGCCTCGGCGAGATCGGTCTGCCCGACGGCATACTGCGCACGCGCCAGTGCGGCGCGCTCGTCCCACTTGCGATTCAGCGCGGCCTCGTGATCGCGCAGGCGCGCGACGATCGCCAGACACTGCTCCTCGTCGGGATTCACCAGGCGCTCCGACTTCGCGATGTCGCCCCCGCCGAGCTCGTGCTGCACGACGACGCGCAGAGCCGGGTCGGAATGCATGGCTTCGAAGAGTGGGTGCAGCCCGGCGAGCACATCGGGATCAGGTAGCACCACTCCAGGACCGTAGCCGAGCACGACCGTCTCGGCACTCAGCGGCTCGGGGGTGAAGCCGAGCACGTCGACCACGCTCGTCAGCGGCCCGAGCAAGCGCACCGGAGCGGCCGCCAGCGCGTCGCTGATCAATTGCGCGATGGCCTCGCCGCCGGCGGCGACGATGCCCCCGGCGGACAGGTCCTCGCCTCCGACGTCGGTGCGGAAGGAGATCGAATGCTCCCCGGATTCGTCGCGCAGGAGGAAAAGCACCGTATCGAGCGGGGCCGACAGTCCGAGGTATCGCGAGATCGGCCCGTCTTCTCCCTCGGAGAGCGAGAGGTAGCTCGATTTCGCTCGCAGGTCGATCGCGACGCCGTCGGCCCCCTTGAAGCGAAGTCCGAGCTTGCTGTCGAGCACGCCGTCGCCGATCGTGACACCTGAGGAGGCGGCCGCGCCCGCGAGCACGGGGAGCTCGAAGCCCTGGAGGTCGACCTGCACCTGGCCCGATAGCTCGGGAGCGAAGAGCAGTCGTCCCTTCAACTCCAGCTGGTCCCACACGCGCCGACTCTGCAGATCGTGGTGGACTTCCTCGTTCGAGACGAGATTGCCAAGCGAACTGGCAATGCCGCCGAGGAGCGCGTCGTCGCCCGTCCGCTCGGGGAACTCGATGGAGCCGGCGTCGATCCTGGCCCGGAACGTGATGGCCCGTCGTTCCTCGAACGCCTTCGTCGTGAACCCGCGCACGTCGACGTCCATGTTCTCGAGCGGAAGGCGAGCCACAGGCTGCGCCACCTCGTCGACGAACTCGAAATCGAGACCGGTGAGCAGGATGCGATCGATCCGGACTTCCGAGGATTGCGCGGTCGATTCCACGGGCGGAGTCGCGGGAGCGGCCTCGGCAGGCGGCGGTTCCGCGGGCGCTCCCTCTGCTTTTGGCGGCGGAGTCTTCAGAAGCACGCCTCCGGCCTCGATTCCCTCCGGGAGACGCCTGGCGCGACCGACGATATCGGCAACTTCGACCACGGCGATGTGCACGTCGCCGGTGGCGGGAAGCACGCGCCGGACATCGACGTCGATGTGTCCGACACCTGCGAGCACCTCGCCGTCCGGAACTGCGCGCCAAGTGACATCCGAGACCGCGAGATCGGCGCCGAAGCCGCGGGCAAAGTCGAAATCCGCCGGGCCACGGCGCATCATCCGCAGCACGCCGTTCGCGCGAGCCCGGAAGGTACCCGCCTGGAGCGCGCTCGCGTCGATCGAAGCGGCGAGCGCGGGCAGGATCTCCGTCAGCGCCGGGCCACGGACGCCATCGACCGAGGCCTCGAGCGTGAAGCTGGGCTCCTGGAGGTACGGTGAGAGCGTCAGGTCGGCGCGCATCCCGTCGACGATCGGCCGCGCCGAAGCGAGAAGCGCGAAGCGGAGTGGCGGCAGCTCCCTCGGGTCGGGCTGGCAGATGTCCTGTGGCCCGTCCGTCGTGAGCGCGAAGGACGCTTCGACCGGCACGCCGGCGCCGAGCTCGTCGACGAACCGCAGCGTGTCGAACCCCAGCGCGAGCGTGCCCAGTCGCACCGTCGGCGGCGTATCGATGCCGGCCGTCGATTGCGGGTCTCCGCGCGGAACCTCCAGAGCAGTGGAGTCGACGGGCTCGGCGTCGCTCACCTCGGAGTCGGGACTCGCATCGGGCTCGAGCGCCGCGTTCGGCACCGCCGCGAGGAGCGTCACTCCCGGCAGCGCGAAGCCAGCCGCAGTGCGGCGGACCTCGGCGACGAGCCCCTCGGTGACCGCGCGCTCGATCTCGTACACCCCGGCGTCGGGATCGATGCGCGGGGCGTCGAGACGCAGCGCGCCGAGGGCGAACAGGGGCTCGCTCGCATCGGATTCGCTGAGCGCCACGTCGCCTAGCTCCAGGTGCGCGTCGCGACCGCCGATCTCGTGTACCCGCGTGCCGGCAGCGAAGCGCGCCCCGAAACGTCCGTCTTTCAGGTCGACGCGGATGCCGGGCGGCAGATAGCTCGCGAGCCCGCCCGCGCGCAAGCCGCGCGCATCGACGGTCGCCTCGACCCCGAGGTCCGCCGGATCGAGGCGTGCCTCCCCGGTGATCGAGAGCGCGTCGAGACTCCCGAGTACGCGCGCGTGCACGTCGAAGTGCGCCGGAGGCGAGCCGATCGCCGTCGCGATTGCACTCATCTCCGCAGCCAGGTCGAGCTCGGTGTCGACCGCGGGCTCGACCGCCGCATCCTTCCAGGAGACGTGGGCGTCCTCCAGCGCAAAGTGGCCGAGGGAGATCTTTGGCGCAGCGCTCGACGCCAGTGCTTCGGGCGGGGCGGGCGGAGGTCGAGCGGGGAGCGGCTCTTCGGGGGATGGACGTGCCGCCAGGATCCGGATGCCGGCGAGCTCGAGCGCACCATCCGTCGCGCGTGCGAGCGCGATGCGCGGAGAGCGGATCTCGAGGCGCGCGATCGAGACTTCCCCGGGGCCGGCCGCGACATCGCCAATGACGAGCGAGTCGAGCGCGAGGAGCTCACGGCCCCCGTCCGCGAACTTGACCTCGGATACCGTCGCGTTCACGCGCAGGAACTCTCCTTCGCGTTTCGCGACGGCAGCGATTCGCGCATCGAACGAGCCTGCATCGAGCGCCGGCTCGATCCCGAGCTCGGCGAGCAAGCCTGCCACCGCATCGAGGCGCAGACCGCGGCCCTCGATCGCGAGGTCCGCTTCGAGATCGAGATCCCCCGGACGCAGGAGCAGGCTCGCACACACATCGAAGGAATCGGCGATCCCCTCGATCCTGGCGGCGAGCTCGAGCGTTGCGGGAGTCGCCTCGTACTTCGCGGGGTCGCCGCCGAATGCGAGACCCTCGAGCTTCAGGGCGACCTCCTCGACCCGCAAGCTGACGGGCTGTTTCAGGTGCCGGGCCTCGAAGTGGATGACGGTATCGTCCCAGACGAGCTGGCCGAGCTCCACGCGCGGCAGCGGTCCCTCGCGCAGCGCCGGCGCGCGAGCTCGAGCGGGCGGCAAGGGCTCGCGCGGGGAATGCGTCGACATCCGGGCAGGCACGGTGCGGACCCCGAGGATGTACAGGGAGCGAGCCTCGTCCATCTCGGCCGGCAGGCGCAGGCCGGCGACATGCACTTGCTCGATGCGCGCGCCGCCGTCGGGCGCGAGATGCACGCCTTCGATCGCGACTTCGCCGAGAGCAGCGAGCTCGATGCCTCCGTCCGCTAGCTTCAAGCCAGAGATCGAAGCGTTCGCGTCGAACCCTCCGTCTGCCGCAGCGCGCGCGCGCGCGGCGACGTCCATCGAGAAGCTCGCCGCCTGGAGGGTCGATTCCAATCCTGCCGCGGCGAGATAGGGCTCGAGAGCGCGGTACGTGATGGCCTCTCCACGCACTGCGAGCTCCAGGGATCGCTCCTCGCCCGTCGGCACAATGCGACCGCTGAGCCTGCATTCGGCCGCGTCCGCAAGAGCGAGGCGTGCATCCAGCTCGAGCGCCGCTCCAGGTCGAGCAGGGTCGAGCACGAGATCGCGCACATCGAGCGCGGCGGTGATGCGCAGGTCGGCGGGTGGAGTGACCGACGCGTCGAAGAATTGCAGCGAGACGTCCGGCACGGACAGATGCCCGAGCGCGATCACCGGGGGTTCGCCGGAGCCCCGCTCGTCCTCGGGCTCCTCGCGCGAGTGCTCATCGTCACTCGGGGGCATGCCGACGAGATCGAGCCCCGCGAAGCGCAGCGCACCGTCCTCCAGGCGCTGCGCCGCGCCGCGCACCCCGCGCGTGTGCACGCGCGGGAGCTCGACCGAGCGCTTGGTCATCCGACCGACCTCCACGACGAGCTCGTCGAGCGCCACCGATTCCGACAGATCGGCGCGCAGCGCGACGTCCTCGACGCGCAGCTCACCCGCCGTTCCCATGGCGTCCCCCTCGCGCGGAGAGAGCACGATCGAGACGCGCGCCGTGCCATCGATCCCCTCGGCGTGCGGACGGATTCCGAGCCGTTCGAGATCGGCTGCGAGCTGACGCGCGTGGAGACCCCGGAGCTCGACGACGAGATTCGCGTCGAGCGCGCGCTCCCCAGCGGTCGCTCCGCCGTGGATGCGCAGCACGTCGAGCAATTCCTCGGCGCTACCCTGAACCTCGAACCGCATCGGCCGCTCCGGATGCCCGAGATCGACGATCGATGCATCGAGGTGCGCGATCGTGTCCAGCGGCGGATCCGCGAGCGCGTCGACGAGGTGGACGCGCACGCCGTGGAGCCCGGCGTCCTCCACGACGAAGGGCAGGCGGAAATCGAGCGGCCCGTCGGTCGCGGGCTCGGCCTCGGCGATCGCTTCCTGGTCCGGCGACTCCCCCTCGGTGGGCGCGAGATAGCGCTCGAAGTTCCACTTCCCCGCCGAGTCGAGCTCGAGCTCGACATCGAGGCCGTCGACGACCGCGCGCCGGACGACGATGTCCCCCGTGAGCAGCGCCAGGACGTTCAGGTCGAGGTCTGCGTGATGGATGAGGACGAGGGGCGGCGCAGCCTCGCCCTCTGACGACCCGCGCGGCGCCAGGCGGAGGTGAGTCAGCTCGACCCGGCCGCCGAGGACGGAAAGGTCGAGGTCGCGGTACTCGAGCTCGAGTCCGCGGTCCGCGACGACCCGGTCGAGCACGCTCGGCAACCAGAGCGGATGGGTCACGCGCGCGAGGACCAGCAGCGCGAAGAGGACGAAGGCTCCGCGCCACGTCCAGCGCCAGAGCCGCCGGAGCTTCGAGCTCCGTGCCCGGGGCGTCCTCGGCGTGAGGGCCGTCCCGCTCATCGCGCGTCTCCCTCGGCGGCCGCCTCTTCGTTCGCCGCTTCCGCGGCAATGCGAGCAGCCTCGAGCGCGGCGCTTCGCTCGTTCTCCGGCCCGAGCGGGTCGTAGCCCGCAAGCCCCTCGTCCCGCTCGAGCAGCCAGTCGTGCGCGCGAAGGCGCAGGGAGGGATCAGGATCTTCGAGGAAGAAACGCTGCTCTTCCACGAGGCGCGCCTGGAACGAATCTGCGTCACTGGTCGCCTCGAGCGCGTCGAGCACGACGTCGGGAAAGCGCGACAGCGCGCCCGCGTGACGCCCGAGAGTCGCCTCGAACATCGGATCGGGATCCTCGTCCATCACGTGCTGGCAAAGGAGTCGCCAGGCGGCGGACTCGAGTTGCCATCCGATGTCCACGCTCGCGCCTTCGCTCGCTTGCGACTCCTCGGGGAAAGCAGCCAGGGAGAGCTCGGCGAGGACCTCTGGGCCAGCGCTCAGAGCGAAGTTCTCCGCCAGCGGAGCGTGCTCCTCGGTGGCGAGGAGCAAGAGTGCCTGGGCTCCCCCTCGCTCGCGAAAGGCGCTCGATGCCTGCTGGCGTCGCAGATCCACGTAGGAATCGACGGACACCGGCGCCACCGAGGCCGAGTGGTACTCGGATGCGCGCGTCAGAGCGGCTTCGGCGACGCCGATGCGATCGGGATCGGGGTCCTCTGGCCCGCGCTCGAGGACGAGCGCGAACCACGAACCTTCGCCCGAGGCAAAAGGCGAGGGCAGCGTCGCGACGAGCGTCTCACCGACCTCCAGCGCGACATCGACGACGATCGCCTCGCGGCGCACGATCTCCTCCGCCGCGGGTCGCGGAGGACCCGGCATCGCGTCCGCGCTCTCGAGGCTCTCCGCGAGGAGCGCTGCTTCCACGAGCGGATCGAGATCGTCGATCAAGAGCGCGATCTTCGGACCGTGCGGGCTGGCGCTGACTGCGAGCGCGACGCGGCGGTCGATCGGCCCCCGGTCGGGGAACTCGTCGAGCCAGTCCTTCGGATCCTCGACTCCTTCGCTGGCGGTCGCGGCCGCGATGTACGTCGACGCGGGTAGGAGCACGAGGGAAGTGGCGAGCAACTCCCGGGTGCGTCCGGCGCTGCCAGCACGAACGCCGTCCAGCCATGTCTGCGCGCGTGTTCCGACGCCGATGCGCCCACCCGCCGTGAGCTGCCCGACGGGAAGCACGGGCGTCGCGCCGCGGATATCGGCGACGAGCGAGCTCTCCTCCTCGAGGGGTGTGAGCTCACCGACCCACTCGCGTTCGAGGTACAGGAGCCGGCAGGTCAGGTCGACCGGCGTGCCTTCGCTCCCGACCGTCTCCGTGGGGCCGGACAGCAGATCGCCGGGTGCTACGATTTCCTCGATCGTGAGTGCGGGTGTCCCGAGGGGCTCCTCGGGAAGAGGCTCCGGCGTGGCACGGCAGCTGGCAACCGCCACACCGAGAACGAACAGCGGCAGGATTCGGGACATGAGGGCGCGGACCAGCGCTCCATATTCTCTCTCATCGTGTCCGTCTGCTCAACTGGGCTTGCCTTCCCGTCGGCGTCGAGCATCGATGGCGCGCGATGCGGGCTCATGCAGAGATCGCAGAGGCTCTTCGCGGACTACTGAATCCGGTCGATGAAGTCGAGGAAGGCGGTCGTGTGCGCCTCCACCGTGGCCTCGGGACCAACGAGCTTGACGTAGTAGGCACCGTGGTCACTCTCGACGATGGCGGCCACCATGCGGAAGTCCGGCTTGTTCACGCGCACGCCCGAGCCGGGAGCCGTCTCCGCGACGTAGGTCCCGGCGAGCCGCACCTCGTGCACGGGCATGCCTCCGACGGTGCGCTCGCTGTGCACGAGGACGTCCTTCGAGTCGCGACCATCCACCTGCTCGAACTGCGAGCACCAGCGTTCGATGTTCGCCTCCAAGCCCCCCCCGCCTTGCGTCCCGAAGTAGTACACGACGCACTCGGCGTCCTCCGTATCGCCTCCGGCACGAGGGAGACGGTATTGAGCCTTGCGCATGCTGCTCGCTGGAGACTCGACGATCCAGTCCGGCGCGGGCTCGAACACCAGCGGCGAGCCGGCCGTGCGCGCTTTCACCGGCGCGGGTTGTTCGGTCGCTTCGGCTGCCTGGGAACCCGGGGTTCCACAGCCAGAAGCAAGGAGAACCGCGAAGGCGAGGGGCAGACGGAACTGCATGGATTGGCTCACGGGTGATCCAGTCGTGGACGCGGAAGACTCGCCAGCTTGCGTTGCCCGCCCGGCTCCCGCAAGCCAGACCCGACCTACCTATCGAGTGCGGCGCGCAGCTCGTCTTCGTCTGGTGCAAGGACGAAAGAAGCGATCCCGGCCCCCTCTTCCACTCGGATCGTGCTCTGGCCTGGGGTGGAGTTGAGATCGATACGTCGCTCAGGTGCGTCCGGGGATGCATCGAGGATCGCCCAGTACACCAGGTACTCGCCCGGGTCAGGCAAGTAGCAGAGGAGTTCGCGCTCGGCCAACACCTCCTCCTGCCGGACCAAGCTGATCATCTGGATGCGTTGCCCGTCCGATTCCGAGTAGACGTAGGCCTCGAAACTCGGGCGGTACAGCAACGCGGGAATGAGGACGACCGCCAGCTCGCGGGGAGGATCGGGCAGATCGACGCCATCGGCGAGCTGAACGCGAACCGGGATGCCGGCCTCGAGCTCGATGCGGCGATCGCCGCGAACCTCGGCCGCCCGTATCGTGCGGAATCCTCGCGCCATCACCTCGAGATCGATGACCGGCCAGGGCGAGAGGAGCGTGAGATTCCCATCGATCGTCGCGAGGCGGCGAGGAACCACGGAGGCATCGCCCGATGGAGAGAATGCGACCTGAGCCTCCGGGACGGTTTCTCCGGCCGCACCGTAGAGGTCCAGCTCGTAGGGGTACAGGCTCGCCCGGAGATCGATTTTCTGGAGGCGCGGATCCCGATTCGTCTGACCGGGCTCGATCGTGACACCCATGACACTCACGATCGGCTCGGACTCTGCATCCAACCGAAAGCGCACGTCGATCCTTCCCGGAGGTGCTTTCTCCATCAGGAACTCGCCAGTTGGGAGTGGGTGATGCTGTTGATTGATCCAGTTCCAGGGCTCCCAGGGCTGACCCTCGGCCCGAGCGTCGAGGACGATCGATGCCGTGGAAACGCCATCAGGGAGGAGCAACGATCCTTCCAATCGGCCGTACTGAGCGAGCACGACCTCGAGCCCCTTCGTGCCGGGAAGGAACGGAATGATCTTCGCGTCGACATGCTCCTGGGAGCGGACGTTGTAGCCATAGTCTCCCGGCTCGAGGCTACCGGTACAGACGAACGAGCCCTGCTTGTCCGTCATGGCCCGCAATCCCCCGACCCACTGCCACGTCCATTGGTCTGGCCCCTCCCCCTGAACCTCCTTGCGAGCAATGTCGACGCAGGCCCAGTAGATGGGTGCACCGAGCTGGTCCTTCACCGTGCCCGACAGCACGACCGCAGGTTGATGGACGACCACGTCACCGAGCTCGTTCTCGCCAGCGGCGAGTGTCACCAGGTGATCGAGGTCCGCGGAGAGCACCCCTCCGTCACTGTCCTCGGTTCGCAGGTGAATCTTCATGGCAGCGCCTACTGCATCGAGCATCCGAATCGAGGCGCGAAAGCGGCCCTCGTCATCCGTTCTCGAAGAGGGTTGCGCGGTCCTGGCTCGCCCCTAGCCATCGTTGAATGCGACTCCGATTTCAACCGCGATCTTGGAGAGCGGCTGACCCTGTTCACCCAGCACACGGCCGGTCAGAACGGGGAATCGCTGCGTGGAGCGCAGGGTCACCGCTACCTCCTCGCCTGGAGCCTTTGGACCCTGGCAAGTCAGCACGACGGCCTCGTATTCGTTGCCCGTCTGCGCAGTGATCTCGAACACGAAGCCAACCTCGACGTGGGAGAAGAAAGCCAAACCATCCTTCGAGTACCTGTCGTGGCGCGGACCCTTCTGCTGTCCACCACGCAGGTTCGCTTCGGGCAGGATCGGAGTGACGTGGACCCAGCCATCGGGCATGGCCTTGCCCTGCTCGTCCTCGTTGCGCACCCGCAAGGATCCAGTCGGCGGAAGCAGGAGTCGAATGGGCGAGGTCGGGGGACTCTTCGGATCGAAACCCACCTCGATCCGTTCGCGCGATCCGATATCGAGACCCGCAGCCGCCCATGCGCCATCGTCCATGTAGTAGCGTACTCGACCCGCGAGATTGTGAACCCGGACACTGCCCTCCGTTCCGCTCGTTCGACCGCGCCATTCGAAGAAGTTCGTCCGCTCACGATCGATGCGGATGCCTACGGGGACCTCGGGCTGGGGCACGCCGCTCGCGTCGACGACTTGAATGGTGATCTCGTGGAAAGGGTGGAGCTCGATGCGCGGAGACTCCTCGCCTCCGGAGTAGACCAATCCCTCTCCGTAGAGCGCTTGGAAGCGTGCAATCGCCTGCCAGTTGCCCTCTCCAGGCAGCCTGATCTGGCCCGATGCATCGCTCGTCGCGTGCCTGCCAGTAGCGCGAACGAGTGCTTCGCGGTCAGGCGCGGAATTCCACGAGTCGTCCAGCCATGCAACGTACCAGACCTCAGCTCCCGGAACCGGCAGACCAGTCGAAGCATCCACCACCGTCAGCGTCGATCGTTCGTCATCGACCACCGTACGCTCGATTGCCGTGGGTGCCGGCTCGCCAGATGCTGCAGGGAGCTCCGGCATCGCTTCCGTTTCGGCCTGCGCCAGGTCCACATCCATGGCCGGGTCGATCGGATTCTGCGTGAGTCGCTCGCTCGACTCCGGCGGTCCGGCCTGCCACATCCAGATCGACAGCGCTACGACGAGGCTGGCTGCGAGGAGCCCAACCAGGATGTGCTTCGAACTCATGAGCAGAACTCCGGTCGCGAGCGTCGAAAACGGCGCGCTGTTCGAATCGGCGAGTGACTTGGGCACCCTGCCCGCGAGTATGACCCGCAGAGCCGCCTTTCCATGCCGACCATTCCCTTGGACCGCCCGTCCCCCGAAGCCTCCGCCTGAGTTCCGTCCCGCCGATCAACGCGGCTCGGGGTGCACGGTGAGCTCGACCGTCTTGCCCTCGCGATCGACGCGTAGGGGGATCGGTCGGCCATCCTGGAGATATGGGGCGAGCAACTCTCGGGCGTTCGCACGAACGGGGATTCCGCCGATGGCGACGAGGATGTCGCCCGCGCGCAGACCGTCGCGCTCGCCCGCGCCACCCGAGATGACCTCGCTCAGGATGACGCGAGGGCCGAGTTCGCCTTCCTCGAGGAGGAGGCGTAGCCCGATGCCGAAGCGCGGGGCCGGGATTCCATTCACCAGGCTCACGAGCTCCTCTGCCAGGCGCTCGAAGCGGCCGCGGCTCGCCTTGCCGCAGGCATTCGAGACGAGGATCATCTGGTCCTTCGGACCTTCGGTGTAGACGATCTCGAAGCCATACATGTCGCCTCCTTCGAGCACGGCTCCGGGACCGGACCAGTAGCGCTCGAGGGATCGCGCGGAGAGCACACGACCCGCGCGGAGGGCCTGCATCCATCGCAGCATGTCACGAGTCGTCGAGACCATTCCCCCACTCCCCATCACCAGCCACGATGTCGGTCCCCAGTATGGCGGGGCATTGGTCTTCCCGTCGGAACGCTCGCCGTATCCGATCGCGAGCCTCGCCTCGGCGATGGGCTCTCCGAAGAAACACGTGTCCTTCATGCCCGCAGGACCGAACAGACGCGCGCGAAGGAACTCGGGATAGCTCGAGTCGCTCGCGATCTCGACGATCGCGGCGAGCAGACCCCACGCGGAGTGGGAGTGCTCCCGGCCCTTGCCAGGCTCGAACAGCAGCTCTTGCGCGAGGATGCGCCGGACGGCCTCGTCACGATCGATCCAGGCATGATCCGGATCTCGATCCGTCGGCACGTCGTGGAAGTTTCGCAAGCCCGAGCAGCCTGTCATGAGATGGTTGATCGTGATTGCGCGCTTGTCGGCAGGGATGTCGGGGAAGAAGTCCTTGATCGCCTGATCGAGCGAGATCGTCTCCTCCTCGACCAGCAAGAGGATCGCCGCCTTCGTGAAGTCGATCGGCGTCGAACCGATCGCGAACATCGTGTCGGGCGTGACCGCGATCTGCTTCTCGCGGTTGGCGAGACCGTAGCCGGCGTCGAGCACCGTCTTGCCGTCGTGAACCACGATCACGGCGCCGGAGAAGCCGGCGGCCCGCTCGAGCTCGAAGCGCGAGGCGAGCGTCTCCCACGTGAGCGCGGCCCCTTCGGGCGCGCGAGATTCCACCGGAGTCTGGACGGAGAGCCCGGCAAGGCCCAAGAGGTAGGACGCGACCGAGAAACCAAGGGAAAGATGCATCGAGGGGAATCCTGGGTAGTGGGAAACCGTTCTCATCGCTCGAGAGGAAAGTCTTCCACTCGCAGGCGAACTCTTCCGTCAGGGGTTTCGAGCTCGGCGGAACCGGGAGGCGCCGCGGAGCGCTTGCACGACCATGCGAAGCGGATCTCCGCGCCGCCGTTCTCGAAGCTGAGCTCGAGGCCGCCCGCGGGCGGCTCCGTGATCTCGACACTCGCACCGTCGCCCAGCACGTCGAAGGGCACGCGTGCGAGCTCCTCGACCGACGACTGCTCGAACTCACCGTGCTGCACGAAGAGCCGGGATCCTCCCTCTCCATCGAGTAGAGCGAAGAGCTCGTGATCGTCGCCCGCGGCGTCGGTGAACGAATGGAGGGAGAGAGCCCCTTCGAGAACGGACGTGGGAAGCAGCGCTCTCCTGGTGCCTCCCGTGACGAGCTCCTCGGCGTCGTGCTCGAGGCGCTGGTCGCTCGTGCGTCGCACGTCCAGCCGGGTGCGCGATCCCAGGTCGCCGTCGTGCTCCCGACTCACGAGCACTCTGGAGGTTTCGCCGTCCGCGCTCTCGAACTCGAAGGCGTGCTCGCCATCTCCTTCCACGACACCCGTTCGTTCCACGCCGTCGATCACGAGATGGAACCACCATCGCCGCAGCCAGTCCGTGTGGCTCGCGGCGAGCGCGGCGCCCGAGAGGATCGCCAGGGCAAACAGCGGCCAGCCTCTGGAGCGCGTCCGGCGGGAGAGCTCGAAGCAGCGCCGGCGCAGGCGCATCTGGAGCACCGGATCGGGAGCGCTCGCGCAGGTCGCGTCGCGAAGCAGCTCGAGGGCGCGCTCGACGGGATCGCTTGTCCTCATGAGAAGATCTCCTGTGAGTAGGGAGCGAGCAGCTTCCGCATGCGTGCACGATCACGGGAGAGCCGCGCCTTCACGGTCCCAACTCTGCAGCCGAGCGCGGCTGCTACCTGCTCGACGGAAAGACCTTCGAGGTGGTGCAGCGCGATCACGGTCTGGTAGCGCGGCGGCAGCGCGAGCAGTGCCTCCCGGGCGAGCCCGATCGCGCGATCGCAGGCCGGCGCGCCGTCGCGGGCAGGATCGACGAGCTCTTCGGAGAGCGCCACCGGTCGCGGCATCCTTCGACGTACCCATCGATTCACGCGGGTCGACGCCAGCCGGTAGAGCCAGGCCCGGAATGGGAGCCCACGGTGGTGGTAGCGACCGAGTTCCTCGAGCGCGGTGAGGAAGGTCTCCGCGACCAGGTCGCTCGCCAGATGCGGGTCGCCGACCCGACGCGCCACGTACCTCGCGATGGCGGCCTGATGCTGGAGGTACAAGGCGGCGAAGGCTTCGGGATCCTTCTGTGCGCGCAACACGAGATCCGCTTCTGGCGTCCTCTCGGCGGAACTCTCGCCCCCCAGGGCGGCACAGGCGGACGGGCGACTCACGGCGATGTGGGAAAGCCTACGGGGAGTCTCCTGGTTGCAAGAATCCGCGCTCTTTCACATTCCGGCCCCCACAGCCGGGCTCACGAACGATCTCCCGAAAAAAGGAAATGCGCCGCTCGAGCGCGGCGCGAATCAAGTGCGGATTCCTCCACCTTCACCAGCACGAGCCGATCGGCTCAGGCAGGCACAGGGTCTACATGACCGACCCTTTTCAGGTAGATCTCGCTCTGGTTGTACATCCCCTTGTGGTGCTGAAAGTCGTGCACGATCAAGCCGCGCTCCCTGAAGGCAGAGAAGAGATGCTCCTCTTCGTACCTCACTACGTGCAAGGGTCCACCGTATTCGAACGGCACGTAGTCGCTGGGGTTTATGGAAACGGCAGGCACACCCTTCTCGACGAAAGCAGTGAGGAAGACGCTGCCTCCCATGCGCATGATGCGGCTGATGTCACTGAGGTAGATGCGCATGTGTTCCGGTCGCATGTTCGTGAACACACTCCACAGGTAGGCGACATCGACCCGGCTATCCATTAAAGGAAATCTGAAGTCATTCGGAATGCTCTTGCCGGTCGGGTTGTATCGTTCGTTTTCCACGTCGAGGTGAAAGAAGCGGAAGGACGGGTGACACCGCTGAATGTGTTTCTTGCACCAGTCGATCGACGTCTTGGACACATCGAAGCCCACGTAGTTCAGGGCGCCAACTTCCCGGAGCAGACCAATTGCCAATCTGCCCTGGCCACAGCCAATGTCCACGACATGGCTGTCCTTGTTGCATTCGAGTCTCTCCACGAGCCGCCGGGCCTCTGCCACAGCCGACCCGAGAAAGTATTCATCCGACTCGAAATCCGCGCCGTTGCTGCGGATTCCCGGCGGCGGAAGGATACTTGAACGATGGCGAACGAAGTCGCGCCCGCTCAGGAGCCGCCAGGCACCTCGAGCAATCCTATTCAGCATTCTGGTTCCATCCCCCCCGGAAACCACCCACGTGCGCCGCGCGCGCATAGCCCTTACAAAACCAACTTTCTAGCGGCCCACCTGCGTCCCCTTGCCTCAAGGATCGACCGTGTCCGCGACGGGGTCAATATCCAGATTCGAGGATCAGCACCCTACAAACACCCTCGCCGCACCTTTCCCGCCCATGGCCCCTGCTCAGGCCGCCGACCACGTGCCGATGCGCATGTCCCCGAGGCGGGTGCTGACGCCCCTGGTCCCCAGGCTGCCTTTGCCCCCTCCGCGCCCCCCCTGCCTCTTGCCCCTCTGGTCCGGGTACCCCCCGCTTCGAAGTCCCCCCCTGCTTCGGACTCCCTCCGAGTTCGGAGTACCGCCTTCAGGCGGTCTGGTTCGTCGTCCCGCCTTCAGGCGGGACTGACTCTGCAAGACAAGACCACGCTGACGCGCGTCGTGGTCCCCGTCAGTCGATCACGGAGGAAGACATCGTCCGTCATGCTCGTGTCGCCCGCGACGAGGTTCGATGCGAAGCTCTCGAAGACGATGAAACGACCGTCGGCCGAGAGCGCGGGACCGACGCTCCCGCAGTTGCCCTGTCCTCACGCGGAGTCGAAACTCACCCGGAACGTGATTCCGCCTGCGAGCGCAGCGGAAGCGAAGATCGACACGAGGGCGAACGGCACGATCGAGCTGCCAGCTCGCGATTCGAAAGACAACGCGCACCATTGGCGGGCACGCGAGAGAGCGGGGCTGCATGGCTTCTTCCTCCGATCTCGCAGAGATTAATCGTCAGGCCACGGAGCGCAGACGGGGCCTTGCTTGGGATCCATCTAGCGTCATCCGAACTCGATCCCCGGGGCAGCACCGGACGACAGGTGCGAGAATTGGCTGTTTGCCTGAAGGGGGGGTGTGATTCGTGCGTACCCCGGCGGGAGAAGCGTATGCTCTTTCGCCCCGCAGATTTCCCCATGGACAATCCCACCGACTCTCACCTTGCATTCGAGCACGAGGTGGAGTCTCGGTTCGGAGTCCTGCCGCACTTCTTCCAATCGGCGCCTGACGCCCCGGAGCTCGTCCAGCAGCTGTGGATCTACGCCAAAGCGGCCTACCTCGACAATCCATTGCCCGCGCTCTTCAAGGAGCGGCTGTTCGTCTACCTCTCCCGATTCTGCGAGATCCGCTACTGCATCGTCCGCCATGTCGGCTTCCTGGTCGGACGGGGTCGACCCTCGGGCGACCTGCGAGCTGTCCCACACAGCGTCGAGCAGGTGGTGCGCTTGCTCCGGCGCCCGGTGTCGGATAGCGATGAGCTCCAGACGGTCATCTCGACGCTCGCGGCCCTGCCTGCGGCGCTGTCTTCCTGGACGCTCCCGGAGACGACGGACGAGGACATGGTCTTCAGGGTCGCGACCGCGCTCTTCCTCGAGCCGGGACGCGCCGAGCTCGCCAAGTACGCACTGCGCAAGGCCGTCGGACCTGTACATTTCGAGCTTCTCGTCGGATTCCTCAGCTTCGTTCGCACGGCGCACTACTGGACCCTGCTGCATCCGGAGCTCGCCTACGAGGAGGACGTGAAAGCGCTGATGCGCGAGCACGACCAGCTCGCCGAGCTCATGCTTCACGATCCCGAGGCGGGCCGGTGCGACATGGGGCACAGGCTCTTCGATGAACTCGCCGGGCTCCGAGAAGTGGTCTCCCTCCGCGACGCCGTGCGGGAATCCGAGCTGGCCAAGCGACGTCTCGAAGATCTGCACCGCCACAAGGACGCCTTCCTTGCAGTCGTGAGTCACGAGCTCCGCAACCCCATCTCCGCGATCAGCAATGTCTCGGAGCTCCTCGGGAGGCTCCAGCTCCAGGATGCTCGCCTCGACGAGATGCAGGGCATCCTGAGCCGGCAGACCGCGGCCCTCGCCCGGATCGTGGATGACCTCCTGGACGTGTCGCGGGCTTCGCTCGACAAGCTATCCATCCAGCGCGAGCCGCTCGATCTGCGTGACCTCGTACGGGACAGCGTGAGCGACCACGAGTCCTCGTTCGCAGCAGCGGGTCTCGAGCTTCACATCGAGATTCCCGACAAGTCGGTCCCCGTGAGCGCAGACCGCGTCCGAGCGTCGCAGGTCTTCCAGAACCTGCTATCCAACGCTCGTCGGTTCACTCCGGCTCCCGGAGAAGTCTTCGTACGCGTCCGTGTGGAAGCCGCCGAGGCCATCGTCGAAGTGTCCGATTCCGGCGTCGGGTTCAGTGCGGAGCTCGCCGAGACCTTGTTCCTGCCTTTCGTCCAGGCAGGACAGGAAGCTCGCCAGCACGGCGGCCTCGGGCTCGGACTCGCGATCGGCCGGAGGATCGCAGAGCTTCATGGAGGGACTCTCTCGGCCACCAGCCCCGGCCTCCATCGCGGAGCGCGCTTCACCTGGACCATCGCAATCGACACCGACCAGCCTGCGGATCGCGAGGATGCCAAGCACTCACCTGTAGCGGAGTCGCCGCACCTGCGGATTCTCTTGATAGAGGACGACGGGGATGTCGGGCACGCCCTTCACAGGTTGTTGCAAGTGGCCGGCTACGAGACGCGCCTCGCCCACGACGGCGCTTCAGCGCTCACGCACCTGGCGAGCTGGTGCCCCGACGTCGTCCTGTGCGACCTTGGATTGTCCGACCACCCGCCTGGCTTCGAGTTTGCACGCGCTTGCGGGCGAGACTCGCGTTTCGCCCGCATCCGCCTGGTTGCCGTCTCGGGTTGCTGCACTTCGGAGAGCATCGAGCAGGCTCGAGAGGCCGGCTTCGAGCAATACATCTGCAAGCCGGTGGACCTCGACAAGATTCGCTCGGCACTGGCCGGCCTGTTGAGCAAACCGCCGCTCTCTCCCCGCAGTGTGAGGTAGCGAGGGAGCGCGCTGATCGCGCCTCCCCCCCGCTCCCGGCGTCAGGGTAGTCGTCACCTGGATCGATGGGCCGCGGTGCCTTTGGCGCGAGACAACTTCTCCCGGGGCTCGACCCTCACGGAGTTCGCGCTCGCCGTCCACGCTGCGAGGAGGAAAGCTGCCCTTCCTCCTCGCAAGAATCGCCCGCGGCTGGTGGCCAGCCTTCACCGAGCTGGATCGTGCTGCCGGGCCTCGAACGCAGATTCACCTCACGTCATGACAGTCCGCACGTCCGAGCCGTGAGCTGGCGCAATCAGGGGAGTATCGCTATCGAGATCGCATTCGACGTATTGAAGAGCGCGCCGCCTCCCATTGGATCGCGGAACCAGTACTGGAAGTTGCGCGTCATTCCGGCGAAGGCTCCCAGGCGGTGCTTGCCGTCGGAGTTGTCGTACGTGTAGGTGGCGCGATTGCCCGAGGCGGAGATCGTGGCCCCGCGGGTGGTACTCCCCGAGGTGCACATGAATCCATTGCCGAAGGGCGCCTGGATCTGGTTGGCACCGTGGAAGAAGACGCCGTTCTGGTTCGGAACGGGAGACGCATCGAGCATCAACTTGCCGGCGGACGCGCTGGCCGAGCACGCAGCCGAGATGTCCGCCGGGGATCCGGTGGAGTTCGCGGTGGCGATGCAATACTTGGTACCGATGGGCCCACAGCCGCCGACGTACACGTAGGCGCGGCCCTCGTTCACCTGGTCGTTGTCGAACTGGCTTGCTCCGACGATCACGTCCTCGGCGCCATCGCCGTTCACGTCGCCAGCACCCGAAACGACCCCGAAGTGGGCGTTGTCTTGCTCGCCCTCGGCTGTCCAGGCCGGAACGAGCGAGGGGACGCCCGCGGAGCCCAGGTACAGGAACGCGGCGCCCTCGCCGGGTTGCCCATTGTTGAACCAGGGGGCCCCGACCACTACGTCGGCGAAGCCGTCGCCGTTCACGTCGCCCGCGCCGGACACGCTGAAACCGAAGTCGGAGAAGGCGTGATCGCTCTCGGCCGTCCAGGCGGGATCATGCGCAGGACCATTGACCGAGCCCAGGTAGAGGAACGCGCTGCCCTCGAACGACTCGCCATGGGTGAACTGGGGGGCGCCGACGAGGAAGTCATCGAAGCCATCGCGGTTCACGTCGCCGGCCCCGGAGAGGCTCGTACCGTAGAAGGCATTGGCCTGGTCGCTCTCTTCCCTCCAGTCAGGGGCGAGCGAGAGACCTGCCGCCGAGCCGAAATACAGGAACGCACGACCCTCGTCCGACTGACCATGGTCGTAGTGCGGCGCCCCGACGATCACGTCGTCGAAGCCGTCGCCGTTCAGGTCCCCGGCCCCGGAAACACTCGTGCCGAAATTGGCGCCAGTCTGGTCGGACTCCGCCGTCCAGCTCGGATTGAGTGCGGGACCGGCTGGCGAGCCCAGGTACACGAAGGCCGCGCCCTCCCACGACTCACCGTCGTGAAACTGAGGAGCGCCGACGATCACGTCATCGAAGCCGTCGCCGTTCACGTCGCCGGCTCCCGAGACGCTCCTGCCGAAGAAGGCGACGGCCTGATCGCGGTCCGCCGTCCAGACGGGGGCGAGCGAAAGGCCTCCCGCCGAGCCGAGATACACGAATGCAACGCCCTCGTCCGTCTGCCCGTCCTCGTCGAAAGGGGCCCCGACGATCACGTCGTCGAAGCCGTCGCCATTCACGTCACCGGCCCCGGAGACGCTCCAGCCGAACCAGGCATTGTCCTGGTCGGCCTCCGCCGTCCAGTTGGGAGCGAGCGAGGGACCGGCTGCCGAGCCGAGGAACAGGAACGCACGTCCCCGGTCCAGGAAGCCATTGTCGAATCGCGGAGCTCCGACGATCACGTCGTCGAAGCCGTCGCCGTTCACGTCTCCCGCTCCGGAGACGCTCGTACCGTACAAGGTGTCGACCTGGTCGCTCTCCGCCATCCAGGCCGGACCGTCGAGCACGGGGTCGACCGTGATCGGATAGAGCGCGCCCTCGACCTCGACCTCGACGGCAAAACCGGCGGAAGCAGGAATCAGCCGCGCCACGAGTTCACGGGAGGTGGCGTCCCAGGCCCGAAGGCCGTGGTAGTAGAGCAGTCTCTCGCCTGCATCGTCGACGAACTGAGTCGATCGGCCGTCGCCGACGATCTCGGCGTGGAGGCCAGAGGCCTCGATCTCGATGCGCAGAGAAGTGTCCGCGCTGCCCGGAGGCGGAGCCGGAATCGTCCAGCCCTGCTCGATGCCGCGCTCGTCGTTCACGTACCACTCGCTGAGCGCAGCGTAGTGCGCCTCGATGCGGTTCTCGTGCGTCACGAGTCTCGGCTCGCCCAGCGGGCGGATGTCGCCCTCCACGCCGAAGGAACGCGTGCGCAGGCTGAGCTTCCACGGCGCGTCGGCACCGCTCTCCGACGTCTGACGCGGGAACACCTGGAGGCCGTCGGCGCCGAAGCGACTGCGCAGACCGTTCGAGCGATTGGGGGCCGAGAACGCTCCATCGGAAGTGTTCGACCAGAAGGACTCGCTGCGCGCGATCGCGTCCTCGATCTGCTGCATCCACTCCGTGGTCCGAAGTGGTGTCGCGAGTTCGCAGACGGGTCGCGCGTCAGAACGGCCGGCAGCCGGATCGGTCGCGATCGGAGCGCCGGGATTCGGCTCGGGCGGAACGCCGGGCCCCTGGAACACTCGGGGCGGCGGGACGAGCACCAGTGAGGAAAACAGCAGGCAACGGGTGAGCATGGTTCTTCCTGATAGGAGGGGCCGAGGTACGACAGGTTTTTCCAGACCCCAAGGGCGGGGAATGCCGTCGGCTTTCACGCTGCCGGGCGTTTTTCTCGCTGCGGACGTCGCGCCCCGCGAGCCCAGGATCCCGCGCTCCTTGCCCCCGATCCCAGCGGCTCCATTAACGTGAGGAGTTCGCAGAGACGTGGGGTCGGGGGAACCAACCCGCCGCGGGCCGGTGCTGGGCCCCAGAGGGGGCGAACAGGCGGCTCAACCCGGTCGTAGACCGCGATCGCCGCAATCCCCCCCGGTGCGTAAGATGCCCGCGTGCAACGAGTTACTGGTGTGCGCTTCGTTCGCGCGGCCGAGAGCGGGTCTGCCACTCTCGGAGCGTGCGATTGGGATCGACCCCCGGGGCGCACGGGCATTCTCCGCAGGAATCCACCCTCGCCATCCCCGAGATCCTGCGCTAGAAAGCCGCGGGAAGAAGCTCGGCCGGAAGCGCGGCGAAGTTTTTCTACACGTGGCAAGGTGACAAGAAGGTCTAGCTCATGATCGCAGCAGCATCGTTCCTCGCATTCGTCGGAGTCCTCGCGGGTGACGCCAAGGTCACGGTCGAGGCCCCGAGCTATTTCGTGGCCGGACAGCCGTTCCGAGTGCGGCTGGCACTCGAAGCGCCAGCCGACGGCGCGAGTCTCGAGGGCTGGCAAATCACGCCCGCCGGCTTCCTGGTCGACGGCAAGGCGCTGGCCGAGCACGGCAGCGAGTCCGCGCTGGCACTGGAGGCTGGCGAGAAGAAGACCATCGACGTCGACCTCGCGAAGGTGCTGAAGCCCAAGGGCGACTTCGAGCTCGCCTGGGGCGCTCTGCCCGCGACGAAGGTGCGCGTGCTCGAAGCCGCGCCGAAGGACCTGAAGTTCATGGACGAGGCGGCCACGCCGGTTGCCGAACTCGCGAAGTACCAGGTGCTCCTCGCCACCAACCGCGGCGACATCCTGCTCGAGCTCTGGCCGGACACCGCGCCCGGCCACGTGCGCAACTTCCTCGATCTCGCGTACTCGGGCTTCTACGACGGTCTCACGTTCCACCGCGTGATCCCCGGTTTCATGATCCAGGGCGGTGACCCGGAAGGCATGGGATCGGGCGGCGGTCCGCGCCGGCTCAAGGCCGAGTTCAACCCGAAGAAGCACCTGCGCGGTGTGCTCTCGATGGCGCGCTCCAGGGATCCCGATTCCGCGTCCTGCCAGTTCTTCATCATGCACGCTGACTATCCCGCCCTGGATGGCAGCTACACCGGTTTCGGCCAGGTCGTGACCGGCATGGACGCGGTCGACAAGATCGTCGAGACGCCCCGCGGCCAGAACGACAAGCCGAAGGAGCCGCAGGTGATCCAGCGCGCAGTCGTGGTCAAGGCGATCCCCACTGCGCCGGCGAAATGAACGAAGTGTTCCTGGTCAAAGCCCCCCATCTGGGCGCGACATCGGCTCGTGCAACGAGCCGCTGTCGTGCCCTCTGTTTGCGGCGCTGAGAGCGGGGCTTTCGGCCAGGATGCAGCGCGGTCGCAACGAGCCCGAAGCCGACGGGATCTCGAACGCTCTGCTCGTCGGGAGAAACGCGCAACGTGGCTGACGCCGACCGAGTAGGTCATTACCGGTTGCTCTCCGAGCTCGGTCGCGGTGGACAAGCCGTGGTTTGGCTTGCCGAGGACACGCGCATTGCGCGCCGCGTAGCACTCAAGATCCTCACGGGACTCGGTCCCGGATCGGAAGCCGTCTTGCACCGCTTCCACCGCGAGGCCGAGGTCACTTCGCGGCTCGAGCACCCTGCCATCTGTCCGATCTACGAGGTCGAGCTGCAGGGCGACGTGCCGTTCATCGCGATGCGCTTCGTCGAGGGCCAGACGCTGGCGCGCCGCATCGCCGAGACCAAGGCGGCAGGCGGGCACGCGGTCATGCTGGGGGATGGCGTGGCGGCGGGGCGAGCGCCCGACTTCGGCGCGATCGCGACCTTCTTCGCGAAGGCTGCGCGCGCGTTGCATCTCGCGCACGAGGCGGGCGTCATCCACCGCGACATCAAGCCCGCGAACATGATGGTCACACCCGAAGGTGAGCCCGTGATCCTGGACTTCGGTCTGGCCGGGCATGCCGACCCGGAGGCGCATGCGTTGTCGGCCTCCGGATCGCATTCGGGCACGCCGACCTACATGAGCCCCGAGCAGGTCACCGGGCGCGCGCGTCCCGACCGACGCAGCGACGTCTATTCGCTCGGCTGCACGCTGTTCGAAAGCCTGACCGGGCAGCCGCCGTTCGTCGGCGCAACGCTCGAGGCGCTGTTTCACGCGATCCTCGCCACCGAAGCGCCGGACGCGCGAGCGCTGCACGCCGGCCTGCCGTTCGATCTGCGCGTGATCGCGACGACTGCGATCCAGAAGGACCCCGAGCGTCGCTACAAGAGTGCCCTGGATCTGGCCGAGGACCTCGAGCGATTCGTGAGGCTCGAGCCGATCGCGGCCCGGCCGATCGGTCGGCTGCAGCGGGCCGCGCGCTGGTGCCGACGGAATCCGTCGCTCGCCGCGAGCTTCTTCGCGCTCGTTGGGCTCGTGCTGCTCGCGACCGGGCTGTTGAGCTATGGCATCGGCGCGTCGGGCCGCGCCGCGCTGCAAGCAGAGCTCCGTGAGCAAGCCGACCAGGCACGTGAGCTGGCGGTCGCCGAGCAGCAGCGCATGGTGCAGGCCGCTGCCGACCGCGATCTTGCCGGGCGAATCGACGAGCTGCAGATGAAGCTCGGGACGTTGATCTACGGTATTCCTGGCGGCCAGGCAGCGATCCCGTCTCTGCTGCCCGCATTCATGAAGCTCCTGCGTGAAGCGGGTATCGATCTGTCGGCCACGGACGCGGCGGCGGCCAGGCGCAATGATGCTGCCGTCCGCGCTCTCGCCGCCCGCGACGCCGATGCTGGTCGGGCCTTGCTCGCTGCGCTGGACAATCTGGCCAGTGTCGAGGGTCTCGAGGCGAAGGAGCGCGAGAACGTGTCCGCGGTCCTCGCGAGCTTTCAAACGCCCTGGGAGGCCGAGCTGGTGGCCTTGCAGAGGGAGTACGAGGGCGAGCGCGTCGACGGCTTCGATGCTTTGCTGAGCGAGGAGGCGCTGGCGGACAGGACACCGGACGAGCTCGCGGCTCTCGGCTCGGCCCTGCTCACCATCCCCGGGCGCGAGGCCACCGCCTTCGAGCTGCTCGATCGCGCGCTGATCGAAATGCCCGACTCGTTCTCGATTCACTTCATGCGTGCGGGCATCAGCCTGCAGCGCGCAGCCATGAATTTCCGCAACCCGCAAGGCAGCGAGCTGCTCGCGCAGGCCGTCGAGCACTTCCGAGTGGCGATGGCGCTCCGGCCGCGTTCGGGGCTGACGCGGTCGGCGCTCGCGGGCGCGCTCGCCATGCGGGCGCAGATGCGCGGAGGAGCGGACGAAGAGTTCATCGGCGCCTGGGAGCTGATGGACAGCGCGACCAAGGTCGACCCGGACAACGCGCTCGCGTGGTACTTCCGAGCCGATTTCCTGCGCCGGACGCCGAACGGGACCGAGGACGCCATCGCGGCGTGTCGGAAGGCGCTCGAGCTCGATCCTGCGCTCGTGCTGGCGAAGAACCTGCTCGACGAGCTCTCGCGGTAGGTCCAGGTTCTCGCGAGTTGGTCTCGGGCAGCAGGCGCGGTCGATCCTGTGAGGTAGGTCGACCGGGGGTGAACTCGGCCATCGGGCTCCCTGCTTCCGCCAGTCCCACCCGGTGATGGCTCCCACGCGCAAGGAATCGCGCGGTTTCTTCCGATTCCCGTCCCGTTTATCGCCGGCCGAAACAATGAAGGGGAGACATGGTCACCAACACCAACCTTTTTCCAGCCGAGGTCTCCACATGTTCAACACTCGACAACTTCTAGGTTTTTCGATCGGCTTCCTTCTGGTCGCCGCGCCTACCGTCGCGCAGGCCGTACCTCCTGGAGCGACCTCTGCCTGGATCGGGGGGCTTCCCCCCGCTGGTCCATCCCGAGGCGCCGCAACCTCCACCCAGGATGGAGGCATGCTAACCGCCGGCGGGAATTTGATCCTGAACGGCGACTTCGAGAACAATTCGTTTTCAGTTGACTGTCAAACTCACATGAGCAACTGGACGTTCAACTCTTACATGGCCGATGCCATTGCATTCGGGGAGAGGCAATCACTCAGCTTTTCCAGAAACTCGGCCTGCACCGCTCTCCCCCCGGTCAGTGGCATCGCGAAGGTGGGCATCACGTCCGGAACCACGTCCTACGTCGATGCCTTCTCGCTGCTACTTTCGACACCAGTGGTGCCGGGCAATACCTACACCGTGAGCTTTTCGGCTCACCCCGAGTTCCAGTCTGGCTACACCGGGGCTGGAAGCGTGGAAGTCGGCCTATCCAGTAGTCCTACGAGCTTTGGGATCTTGATCTTCACCGGGAACCTGACGTTACAAATGGTGTGGCACAATTTCTCGGCAGCCTTTACGGCCCCGATCAGCGCAAGCTGGCTCACCGTACGAGCTGGACCCATCGCTCAATCCTGGAGTCAACTCGACGCCTTCAGCCTTCTTCCCGGCGGAATCGGCACCCGCTACTGCAGAGCAACAATCAATTCGACTGGCTTGCCGGCGGACATCTCCGCGTTCGGATCAGCTAGCGCAACCGCCGGAATACTCACGCTGACTTCGGCCCCCGTTCCGATCGAGAGCAGCTTGTTCTTCCATGGCGCACTCCAGACGGAGGTCCCCTTCGGCAATGGCTACCTGTGCACTACCGCAGGAATCGTGCGCGGAGCACTCACTCCCGGCACGAGTCACGTGGCGACCTACACCTACAACAACACCGATACGCAGCACAGTGTGCTGAGTTTCGTGGGCAGCACGCGCTGTTTCCAGCACTGGTACCGCGACCCCATGGGAGGTGGAGCCCTGTTCAATCTGTCGAACGCCATGTCGATCACGATTCTGCCATGACGGCCGCTCGACTCTGAATCGACACCAGCGGGTCGCTGACGGCATGAGCCGGCAGCGATTCCGCATTTTTCGAGCTAGATACGTTCCACCTCAGACCACTGGAGAACGACGAGGAGTTGGAGGGATCCGCGCAGGTGCATCGACTCTCCCGTGGCGCAGCGTGCTAGCAGCCCGGGGCTACTAGGCCCAGAGGAAGGCGCCGAGATCGAGCCCGGTCGCGGCACGGATGATCCGCTGGTAGACCTTTGCGCCACCTTCGGCGTTCGTGAATACCACGATTGCGCGCCGGCGCTTGGAGTCTCCCAGCGTGAAGGCCTTGAAGATTCCGTTGTCACCCCAGTGCCAGAAGAGCGTGCCCTCGCTCCGGTGCTCGAGACCCCACCCCAAGCCCCAGGCGAGCGTTGGCTTCAGGTCGATTCGGCCCGTGAGCATGGCGATGCGGCTCGCCTCGCTGATCTCCCAGTCGGCTCGGTCACGCCCCGCGAGGAAGAGGGCCAAGAATGAGGCGTATTCCGCGGCGGTGCAAAGCAAGCTGCCCGCGATGTTCGGGATGACGGAGTTGGGAACCATCGCCAGGCTCGGGTCGGCCTGGGCCACAGCGCGGAACGTATCGGCTGATGTCCAGTCGACCATCGGCTTTCCGCCTTCCGTGGCCACGGCCAGAAGCCTGCCGCCGAGAGTGCGGCCGAAATGGTTGGCAAGGGCACCGCGGCTTTCATGACCGTACACGGTCCACTGCTCGTGTTCGCGCGACCACCCGTAGGTGGCGCGCGGCATCGCGGCAGGCTCGAAGAGCCGCTCTCGCATCACCCGCTCGATCCCCTGTCCGGTCACCGCCTCGATCGCCTGGGAAAGCCAGTAGAAGCCCTCGCCCGAATACTGAAACCTCGTTCCCGGCTGGAACTCCGGTACCAGCTTCTGGTCGACGCGGTTGCGCCAGTTGCGGAGGCCAGTCGTGTGGCTCAAGACGTGAGCGGCGGTGATTCCCTCGGCGTCCTCCGGAATGTCGGGGGGAGGATGGTACTCGACCAGCGGCAAGTCGAGATCGAACTCGCCATCGTCGACCAGCTTCTGCACGACGTAGCTGAAGACCGGTTTTCCAAGCGATGCGGCCGGAAAGACGCTGTCGGCCGCCACCGGCGTCTTCGTGTCGGCGTTCGCAAAGCCGATGGCGCGAGTCCATGCCACCGTGCCGTCCTCGACCACGGCGATCGACAGGCCCGGCACCGAGGCCAGGTTCATGATGCGGGGCAGGTCGGCCAGGAATTCCTCGGGCGGGATCCAGGCTCGATCGCCGCCCTCCACGCAGCGGACCGCCACGGCGGGACGAGCGACGGCTCCCGCGGCAATCGTGGATGACAACAGGAAATCGCGCCGGTGAATCGTCATGGCTTACCTACTCGGAAGAGGGACAGGTGTTGCTTCCGCATCGAGGTGGCGAATGATTGCGCCCGGCTCGATGAGCTTCAAGACGGGTGTCGCCAAGACCGTCGGCGAACTCGGCGGCGAAGTCCCTCCGAGTTTGGAGTACCGCCTTCAGGCGGTCTGGTTCGTCGTCCCGCCTTCAGGCGGGACTGGCTCCGCAAGAGAAGACCGCCTGAAGGCGGTACTCCGAACCAGAGAGCCGCACGATGAGAGCGAATCGCGAGATCGTGCACCTGGAAGCATCCTCCTCCGTCATGCTCATCTCGAGAGAGCCAGCCGTTCGTCGCAGCGAGAGACTTCCGACTCGAACCACGCACAGCGTGGTACACTGAACTCGACAGATAGACGGTCCCTATCAGCCTGTCTTCTCTGTACCGAATACCGGTATGAGCAAGCATGGCAATTCCAGCGCCGGCGACTGGGACCGGGCGCGCGAGGTCTTCGGGGAGGCGCTCGATCTTCCGCCCGAAGCACGCAGCGCTTTTCTTCGCGGCGTCGTCGGAAGTAGTCCCGAGCTCGAGCGCGAGCTGTCGAGCCTGCTCGAGGCGCATGCCGCCGCCGGGGAGTTCCTGCAGGACCAGCCGACGGTGCTGGCAAGTTTCGCCGCGGCGGATCTCGCGGCTTCCGAGGCCGCCCTTCCGGAGCGCATCGGTCGCTACACGATTCTGCGCGTGCTCGGCAGCGGCGGCATGGGCAAGGTGTTCCTCGCCGAGCGTGCCGACGCTTCTTATCTGGGGCCCGTGGCCATCAAGGTTGCGGCCGCAGGATTCGATTCGAGCGAGCTCCAATCGCGTCTGGAGCGCGAGCGCAACGTCCTCGGCCGTCTGGATCACCCTTCCATCGCGCGGCTGCTGGACGGGGGCTACACGCAAGAGGGACGGCCATTCTTCGTCATCGAGTACGTGCAGGGCGAGAGTCTGGACGTCTTCGTTCGCAAGACACGACCGAACCTGCGGGGCGTCCTCGAGCTGTTCCTCGAGATCTGCGATGCCGTGGATTACGCGCATCGCCGGCTCGTCGTCCACCGCGATTTGAAGCCCTCCAACATTCTCGTGGTGGTGGATGCCCAGGGGCGGCCGCGTCCCAAGCTCCTCGACTTCGGCATCGCCAAGCTGCTCGAGCCGAGCCAGGGTCCAGACCGGCTCACGCTTCCCGGGAAGCGCTGGATGACGGTTGCCTATGCGAGTCCCGAGCTCGTGCGAGGGGAATCCATCACGACCGCCTCGGACGTCTACTCGCTGGGAGTGCTGCTCTTCGAGCTCGTCACCGGCCGGCTACCCTACACACCTGGCCTGAACGATTTCGATCTGCAGCGGGCGATCTGCGAGGACGATCCTCCGCGCGCGAGCGCCGTGGCCGAGGCTCGCCCGCACGAGAATCCCGCCCGCCTGCGTTCTCAGCTGCGCGGGGATCTGGACGGGATCCTCGCTGCTGCACTGCGCAAGGAAGCCGAGCGCCGGTACGGTTCACCCGCAGCCCTGGCAGCAGACATCCGCTGCTTTCTCGAGGGTCGGCCGCTCTCGATTCGCCCCGACTCCTTCTGGTACGTTGCGACCCGCTTCGCGCGGCGCAATCGAGCCCTGACGGCGACCGCCGTCCTGCTGATCCTCTCCTGGAGCATCGGCAGCCTTGCCGCGCTCTGGCAAGCCGGACGCATTCAACGCGAGGCACAGCTCGTCCAGCGCATCAACACCTACCTGGAGGGCATTCTCTCCTGGCCCGAGCCGGAGCTCCGTGGTCGAGAGCTCACCCTGCTCGAAGCCATCGATCGCATGGCGGGATCGATCGACGAGGCCTTTTCCGATTCGCCGGACGTCGCGGCGTCCCTGCACGCGCGATTGGGGAAGACGTACCAGCGACTAGGGCGCTCGCTCGCGGGGCGCGCGCACCTGGAACGATCGCTCTCCATCCGCCGCGAGCGAGGCGATCCCGATGCCGTGGCCGAGAGTCTGCACGACCTGGCCGAGCTCGAGTTCGATGCCTGGAACGTCGAGCAAGCGGAGGCGCTCGCTCGGGAAGCGCTGGCCCTTCGTGCCGGCCGATCGACGACCGAGCCCGGCGCACTGGCGGACACCCAGGACTTGCTCGGCCTCGCTCTCAGCGCGCTCTCTCGAGCCGAGGAAGGCGAGGGCTGGATCCGATCGGCCCTCGAGCTGCGCTCCACGATGGGGAGCTCGGCCGAAGAGGACCTGTGCCTGAGCTGGAACAACCTCGGACACGTACAGACCATCCTCGGTCACTTCGACGAGGCCGCCGAGAGCCTGCTTCGCGGGCTCGACCTCGCTCGGCGGATCTTGCCCGCGGATCATCCCCACACGGCGCTTCTGCTGGCGAATCTGGCCGAGGCACGGCTTGCACTGGGCGAACGGGAAGAGGCCGCCGTTCTCCTCGACGAGAGCGTGCAGATACGGATCGGACGTTTCGGGGAGCAACACATCGAAACCTGTCGCGCCCTCAATCGACTGGGAGAGACGCTGACGAGCTTGAACCGCCTGGACGAAGCTGGCGAGCACCTCGAGCGTTCCCTGCGGGTCCTCGAGGCGATGCGTGCCTCGGGCCACCCCGATCCGGAGGTGAGCCGACTTCGACTCGATGCCCTTCGCGGCCTGGCGACCCTTCGCCGCAGCAGCGGCGATGCGCGCGGCGCGGAAACGCTGTACCGCTCGATCCTCAAGGACGGGACGGCGGCGGAGGGCGACCACCGATCGCAAGACACCGCTCGTCTCCTCGCCACCACGCTCTATGACCAGGGGCGACTGCCGGAAGCCTTGCAAGTGATCGAGCAGCACTTCCTCGCGAAGGTGGATCCCTCGCAGCGAGAGGAACCTCTCCAGGCTCCCGTCGCGCAGCTCCTCGCCGAGATCCATCTCGGTCTGGGAGATCTCGAGCTCGCGCGCGAGGTCGCGCAGTCGGCTTGCTCCATCTTCTCCACCGACGGAAGCGGCTGGATGCTGGGCGGGGCCCTATCGGTGCTGGCAGAGATCGAGCTCGCGGATTCACGGCTCGAGCAAGCGCGCGAGGCCGGTGTTTCTGCCCACGAGATGCTCGCGGACGCCTTCGGGAGCAGCCCGAACACGCTCTTGGCGCGTGCTCGTTCGCTCATGGCCGAGCTCGAGATCGCGGATGGCCGGCCCGCTGAAGCGGTCCGTCTGCTCGCGGAGGTGCTCCCGATCCTGGTCGAGCGCCGTGGACGCGAGCATCCCTGGACCCAGCAGGCACTCGAGCGCGCTCGGCGCGCCCTGGACCTCTCCCCCTCGGTGGAAGCGGCCGACTCCCTTCGTCCCTAGAGAGAAACAAACCCTCTCAGGCCTTTAGGAAGCGGCTTTCACCTCGACTTGAAGCCCGAGTTGTTCGAGGCGCCGAATGAGTCGCTTGGCGACCTTGGCCTTGTCGCGACGATCGAAGTGATCGGGGCCCAGGTCTTCGAAGAAGACGCCGCGCCGGAGCATGTGGTAGACGGCGGTGAGCATGGAGGCCGCGACCGCGACGACGGCCTTCTTTGGCCCCCTGCGCATGCTGATGCGGTGGAACTGAGCCTTGAAGTAGCTGTTCTTCTTGCGCGTCGCGGCCCAGGCGGCCTGGACCAGAGTGGTCTTGAGCCAGGGAGCGCCAGCCCGAAGGCGCGTGCTGCGCTTTCTGCCCGCGCTCTCGTCGTTGCGCGGACATAGGCCAGCCCAGGAGATCAGATGGCCGGCAGTGGGAAAGCGGCTCATGTCATCGCCGATCTCGGCCAGGATGACGTGGGCTGCGATCTGGCTGACGCCCGGGATGGTCGTCAGGAGCTTGACGGCTCCGCGAAACGGCTTCAGGTGCTCGCCGATGCGCTCGTCGATCCCCGCCACCTCCTCTCCGATCGTGTCGATCAGCCGCAGGTGGGAGCGGATCATGAAGCGATGGTGATCCCGGATACGACCGCGGAGCGCTTCTGCGAGGTCCTCCCTGGAGGCCTTCACGCGCGACGAAGCGAGTGCGGCGAGAGCCTTCGGATCGTCTTCTCCATCGACGATCGCCTCCAAGATATCCCGTCCACTCTGCCCGAGCATGTCGCTCAAAACGCTGGAGAGCTTCACGTTGGCGTCTTCGAGCGTCTTCTGGATCCGCAGCGTGTGCCGGGCCACCTCGCGCACGAGCTGCTTGCGCGTGCGCGTCAGGTCCCGCAGCTCTTGGATGGGCTGCGGGGGCACGAAGCTGGAGCGGATCAACCCGTGGGCCAGCAGGTCGGCGATCCAGGTGGCGTCGTTGACGTCGGTCTTGCGACCGGGGACGTTGCGGATGTGCGCAGCGTTCCCCAGGACAAGCTCGAAGTGACCCTCGAGCACGTGCCAGACCGGCTTCCAGTAGACACCCGTCGCCTCCATGGCCACGTCAGTGCAGTGACACTTCGACAACCAGTCCGATAGAGCCAGCAACTCCGCGCTGGTCGCGCCGAACTTGCGAACTTCCTGCTGAACGCCGGCCGGACCGACCAGGCGCACGCAACACACGATGACGTCCTTGTGGACATCCAGACCTGCGCAACGGGGATGAACGACTTCCATTCGGCCTCCTTGGGACAAGGCCGGCGACGGCGTGGGACTCGCGTCTTCGGATTCTAGAGAGCGTGCTCCGGGAGCCCGAGGGCGCCTTGGCAACAGTACGGTGTGCTCGCGAAGTCCCCGGCCAAACTGGTTCACGGGCTCGCGACACCAAAGAGATTGCCGACCTCCGTGCCGTCGCCGGGCTGCCTCGATTGAGGGAGTTTCATCCCACGGTGTCCAGACCCTGGGTGCGGAACTGGTTGGAATGAAGGTCGAGAGCCTTCGAACGGCCACGCTCCCCATCCCGCTTCTGCTGCAACGAAGTTTCAAGAAACAGTGAGCCCCCATCGCGGCGAGCGCCGCTTCCGCTCCTGTGGCTCGACCCAGCTCGAGCATTTCTCCAAGCAATTGACTCCAAGCCCCCAAGGATCACGGTGTTCCCGATGCGCCTCGCCCTCCCCCTATCCCTGCTCACGACCAGCCTGGCTGCATTCTTCGTGGATCCGGCCTCGGATGGGCCGCAAGCCCAGGTACTCGCTCCTGTCGTTCGAGCCGAAGCGAACGGCAAGTTGCGGGGCGGCTTGGCCGAGCTCGTTTCCCAGTGCCTCGCAACGGGGCGGGGCAACACGCCGTTGACCGTCCTCGTGCGAGTGGATGGACCCGCGTGCGATTTCTCCAAGCTTCAAGGAGCGCGTAGCTTGCCCGTGTTCGACGAAGCCATGGACGTGCTTCGCGAGGACGAACAAATGCGGAGCGTGCTCGCGCTGGAAGCCGAAGCACAGCTCCGGGATGGGGCCGTCGCTGGCGCCATCGAAGCCATCGGCGGTCAGGCGCTACGCTCGTTCTGGCTGGCACCGGGCCTGCTGGCACGGCTTCCGGCCCGTGGTGTCGAGGAACTCGCGCGTCGCAGCGACGTCATCTCGATTGCGCCCGACCACGCCGTGGGTCCGAACCGGCAGAACTGTGGGAGTCCTCCGCCGCAATGGGGAAACCTGACTTGGATTTCGAGCGCTCCCATCACGGGCCCGCAACCCCCGTACGCTGTCTACACCTACGGAGGCGAAGGTCAGATCAAGCAAGGCGAAGCGCAAGGCGCCGGCTACACGGGCGCGGCCCTCCTCAGCGGCGCGTACTCACCTTTCAGGATCCCCCTCACGGTGGCGGATTCGGGCTTCGATCTAGAGACCGATCAGTGGCGGGGAGGGTCGAGCTGCTGGTGCCCGCCCACGACCTTCGACGTGCTCAGCAATTGCCCCAATCCCCCCCTGGGAGCGCACGGCGAGTTCACTGCCCGCGAGGGTGGGCCTAGTTGCATTTTCGTCGATCGCGTCAAGTACGGCTCGCAGTACACCACCGACGTCTGGGACGATGTCTTTCCTGGCATCGACGGCTTCGACACTCCCAACGCGGTGGTCTGGGAGCAAGGACAGAACTGGGTAGGCTACATGCACGGCACGGCGACAGCCTCTCTGGCGGCCGGCGAGCAGTACATGGATACCGGCGGAGACGTTTCTGGGTCGAATTGCATCCCCTGGTGCATCTTCGATGCCATGGGCGACTCCCTCTGTGGACTGAACGGCATGAAAGGAGTTGCTCCCGGCGCCGAGCTGCGCCTGCTCAAGATCGGGCAAGACCAGCCTGGAGCGGGCAGCACCAATGCCGTGGAGATCCAGGCGCTGCAAGCAGCGACGGGAAACGGCTCCTGGGTGTTCAACATGTCGTACACCGGCGATCCCGATCCGCTCGGCTTGCTCAGCATCGCGATGGATCAAGCGGCGAATGACTTCGACCTGGTGATCGTCGTCTCCTCCGGCGACCTGGGGGGTGCCAGCGTCGCCGAGGTCGGAAGCGGCTTCTACAACGGCCTGATCGTCGGCGCCGTAGGCATGACCGGGGCCTTCCGGGACGCGGTCGCGCCCGGCTCTTCCCACGGCCCGCTGGCATGGCCGCTGTCGAACCCGACCACGATCAGCCAGCGGGATGGTGTCAACATTTGCGCCCCGGGAGGCTACTGGACGAGCACCTCGACATCCGACGGCATGAGAGTGCCCTTTCCCGACGAGTCCAAGACCCAAAGCTTTTCCTACGGATTCACCAATGGATTCTGGGTCGCGAACAACGTCGTCGGGACGAGCCTTTCGGCGCCCCTTGTCGCCGGAGTCGTCGCAAATCTCCTGAGTGGCGAGGCCAAGCGGTGGAACACGAGCCAGAGGATCCTGACCTCACGTGAGGTGCGCGCGATCGTGCTGAACCAGGCCGACCAGGGCATTGCGGCTCTGCCAGCCAACAGCGCAGAGACTCCCTTCGGCTACGGTCAGGGTCGCACCGACGCCTTCGCGACAGCGGGTTTCTTCCAGCGCGGCGGCATCTCGGAGCTCGGGTTCGTGCGGCCGAGCAAGCCGTCCAAGACTTTCGTCCACACCTTCACCCAGGGTCAGCCGGTCGAGATCACCTTGACCTGGGATCGCGTCGTCTTTCCCGCCACCGATTGGCGCTGCTCGAACCTCCAGCTCGAGGTGTTCACCGGTCTGCTCGGTGGCGGCTCGCAGACAGTGCCCATCGCCCAATCCATCCACCCGGAGAACAATTTCGAGCGCGTGATCTTCACGCCGCAGACGACCGGCAATTACACGATCCGGGTGCGCGTGCCGAACGGCGGCTTCGTCGTGGACTCGGTGCATCCCGACCACCCGGTGCCCTTCGCCCTGGCCATCCTGTAGCGGGCCCGAGTCCTTCGTCCGGGGAAGCTCGGCCGAGGGAGCGTGGATCACCGGCATACCAAGGACGAGCCTTGCCGTCATAATGGTGCGGAACGCTCCGAGCGTTCCGCACCATGCGCACTTCCAAGGCCATCACCGAGCTCGTCCGCGAGCTGGACCTGAAGGCCTTCGGCGTCTCCGAGCAAGGCGCCGAGCAGCTCTACGTGGAAATGCGCCGGATCGCGGCCAGGCATCTGCGGCGCGAACGCGCCGGTCACACGCTGCTGCCGACCGCCGTCGTGCACGAAGCGTGGCTGCGGCTGGCCGAGAACGGAGATCGCAGCTTCCGCGATCGGAATCATTTCTTCGCCACCGCTTCCCTGATCATTCGCCGCGTGCTCGTGGATCACGCCCGGGCGCGCGCCGTGCGGCTTAGAGCCGAGCGACAGCACGAACCCTCGCGTCCGCCCACGCTCGATCCCGGTTCCGATGCGAGCGGGCTCGACCTGGTTGCCCTGGACGGTGCCTTGAGGGAGCTGAAGGAGCGCGATCCGCGTGCGGCGCGGGTGGTGGACTTGCGCTTCTTCGGCGGCATGACGGTCGACGAGGCCGCCGACGTGCTCGCGCTTTCACCCGCCACCGTCAAGCGCGACTGGGAACTGGCACGAGCTTGGCTCTACCGCCAGTTGCACGCGACTTAGGGCGCCGGCCCGCGTCGGACATTCGATGCGTCGACGTCAGTGCTCGCCGGCGGCATCGAGCACTCGCGCGAGCGCTTCACGCGCGGCCGCGGTTTCACGGTCCTGCGCTCCCAGGATCGCTTCCGCGCGTTCGACGGCTTGCTCCAGCCACTGCGCGGCCTCCTCGTATTGGCCGAGTGCTGCGAGGCACGTACCGAGCACGCGCAGGCGACCGGGCGTGCGCGCATGCTCGGACCCCAGGTCGTAGGGCGCGGCGAGGAGTGAGCGCAAGAGCGGCTCCGCTTCCTCCGGGCGGCCGGCATCCAGTAGGGCCGAGGCAAGATGGAAGATGTCTCCCGCGAGAACATCGTTGCCCTCGGGATACATGGCGCGGTCGAGCTCCAGCGCCTCCGCGAGCTCCGGAACCGCATCGGCGGGCCGCGCGAGCTCGGAGCGCAGCAGTACCCCTTCGTTGTAGAGGCACTGCGAGAGCGCGTCGGACGACACGTCGGCGCTCGCACGCGCCGTCTCGATCGCTTCTTCGAAGGCCGCGAGCGCTTCTTCGAGTCGGCCCGCCCGACGCAGGCTCTGCCCGTAGAAGTTGAGGGAGATCACCAGGCCGTAGTGCCCCTCGGGTAAGCCGTCCCGCTCCACTGCGACGACACCCTCCATCATCTCCAGGGCTTCGTCGGCTCTTCCGTTCCGCTCGAGGAAGCGGGCGAGCTCTCTCGCCGCTCCGAGTACATCGCGATTGGCGCTGCCGAACGACGCCGCGAGCAATGCGTGAGCAGTGCGATAGAGCGGCTCGGCCTGCTCCGGTCGCCTGGATATGGCCAGTGCGGCAGCCAGGCCGAGCATCGCACGCGCAGTGAGCGGATGGTCGGCGCCGTACGTTCGCTCGTGGCCGGCGAGGAGCACTCGCCAGGTCGCTTCCGGATCTGCAAGCCTGCCTTGCCGCTCCTGGCAGAAGGCGAGATTCGTGCGCAAACGCAGGACGTCGGGATGCTCCTCGCCGAGCCTCGCGCGATGCGCGGCGAGCACCGCGTCGTGGATTGGCTCGGCCTCGGCAAACCTTCCCAGGGCATCCAGCATCACCGCCAGGTTGCTCTTCGAGGAGAGCGTGTCCTCGTGCCCTGGTCCGAGCTCGCGCTCGCGCAGCGCAATGGCTTCGCGCATCCGCTCGAGGCCCTCGGTCGTGCGCCCGAGGCTCCACGTGGCCGCAGCGAGGTCATTGAGCGCCACGAGCGTCGTGGGATGCCGCGCGCCGAGCAGCGTGCTCCGGCGGGCGTACACCTCCTCGCATAGCGCAAGGGACTCGGTCGGGCGCCCGAGATCGGCAAGGCAGCTCGCGAGGTGCTCCATCGTCTCGAGGGTGCGTGATTCGTCGGTGCCGAGCAATCCGCGACGCAGGTCGAGCGCGCGTGCGAGGAGCGGCTCGGCGCGCTCGGGTTCTCCCAGCGCGCGCCACACCGTGCCGAGGGCGTCCCGCACGGCCGCCTCGATCAACGGACGTTCGGAGAACGACCCCTCGATGTGCTCCTCGACCCGCTCGAACACCTCACTCGCTTTCACGTTCGAGCCGAGCTCGCGCGGATCGAGCGCCCGGATCGGGTCGAGCAGCAAGTGCTTCAGGATTGCTTGGGCCGTATCGGCGGCCTCGCGCGCCTCGCGCGCCCGACCGCGCGCGAGGAACGCCTGCCATCCGGTCCCCAGGAGTCCGAGCACGAGCACCGCGAAGGTCGCCGCGGCTCCGGCGACGAGCGCGCGATGGCGCCGCACGAACTTCCGCAAGCGGTACACGCGCGTCGGGGGTTGTGCGAGGATCGGTTCGTGCGCGAGGTGGCGCCGCAGGTCTTCGGCGAGCGCGCCGGCCGAGCCGTAGCGGCGCTCGGGCTCCTTCGCGAGCGCCTTGGCGACGATGTGCTCGATGTCGCCAGCGAGCGTCCGATCCGCTGCAGAGAGCCGCGCAGGCTCCGCCGTGATGACGGTCCGCAGCGCCTCGTGCAGCGGTTTTCCGCTCGTCTCGTAAGGCAAGGTGCCCGCGAGTAGCTCGTGGAGCAGCACTCCGAGCGCATACACGTCGGCGCGCGTGTCGATCGTCTCGCTCGCGCCCAGCGCCTGCTCCGGGCTCATGTACTGGAGCGTGCCGAGGATCTGGCCGGCCTCCGTCGCGAGGGTCGCGAGCTCGCCGGTCGGATCGAGAGCGCGACCGATACCGAAGTCGAGGACCTTGGGCTGCCCCTCCGCGTCCACCAGGATGTTGGCCGGCTTGAGATCGCGGTGGATCACGCCGCGCCGGTGAGCATGCTCGACTGCATCGGCGACGCGGGCCAGGAGCTCGACCCGCGTGCTCCGATCCAGACCTCGCTCCTCGGCGTACTGCGTCAGCGGCAAGCCCGGGACGAGCTCCATCGCGATGTAGGGCCTGGGACCGAGCGGGCCCTGAGACGTGCCCGTCTCGAAGATCTGCGCGATTCCGGGATGCGAGAGGCGGGCAAGCAGCTCCCCCTCGAACTCGAATCGACGCGCGAAGCGGGGTGAGAGCATCCCCGCTCCGAGCACCTTGAGCGCCACGCGTCGATGTGGCCGGTCCTGCTCGGCCTCGTAGACGGTTCCCATTCCGCCCGCCCCGATCTCGCGCAGCACACGGAACGAGCCGATGCGCTCGGGCTGCGGCGCTCCGAGAGAGTGCGCAGGCGGTGGATGATCGAGGAAGCCGGCGCCTTTCCCGTCGAACTCGAGCATCGCGCAGACCTCCGTGCAGAGCTCGGCGTCCTCTGCACGCAAGCGTGTGAGAAAGCTCTCGCGCTCGTCTGCCCCCAGTTCGAGAGCGGCGAGGAAGCACTCTTTCGTCCGCGCGTGTCGATCCGCGCTCATTCCCCGCCCGTCGAGCTCAGTCGACTTCCGAGCCATGCGCGCGCCGCGCGCCACTCGCGCTCGGCGGTCGAGAGCGAGATGGAGAGTGCCTCGGCGACTTCTTCCATCTCGAGCCCGGCGAAGAATCGCAGCTCGACGACGCGCGCGGCGCGCTCGTCCCGCCTGGCGAGCTCGGCGAGAAGATCGTCGAGGTCCAGGAGGTTGCTCTCGGGTGCCGAGTACAGGTCAGCCCCCTCGTCCAGGGTGATGCGCACACCCACGCCGCCGCGCTTGATGCTCGCGTGAGCCCGAGCTCGGTCGACGAGGATCTGGCGCATGGCCTTCGCTGCGACCGCAAAGAAGTGCCCGCGATCGTTCCAGCCCGCGCGGGTGCGCTCGAACAGCTTGAGGTAGGCGTCGTGCACGAGCACCGTGGGCTGGAGCGTGGCAGAGGCGCGAGCCCCGCGAAGGTAGGCCTCAGCGATGTGGCGCAGCTCCTCGAAAAGCAGCGCCTCGGGACCTTCCGTCTGCTCTCCCCGCCCGAGGGCCTCCAGATAGCGCGTCAGCCCGTCCACCCCTCGTTCCTGCACGCGTGAAGTCCGCCGACCGACACAGTAAGGCCAACGGTGGGGAACCGATAGGACCCCATGCCTTCGGCTGTCCCCCGCTCGTTTCCACCCTGCAGAGAGAAACTCCACCCCACGAGCACGCTAAGTCCCGTTCCATGCGACGGGGACGCCCCAGCGCGCAACGGGAACCTGGTCGGGAACTTGGTTCGGAGTCCCTCTTGGTTTGGAGTACCGCCTTCAGGCGGTCCGGTCTGTCGTCCCGCCTTCAGGCGGGACTGGCTCCGCAAGAGAAGCCCGCCTGAAGGCGGTACTCCGAACCGGAGACACCCCTACGAGCACGCCAAATCATGATCCTCAACCCGCCCAAGACGTGGATCCTCCTGTGCTTCCCCGTGGCAGTCCCGGCAATCGCCACCGCCCAGGTTGCGACGCCTCCCGCTGCCTCGACGACGCACCCCGCGCCGACCGCGAGATTCGCAGACCCCATCCCATTGCAGGCAGGCGACCTCGCCATGGGTGCGCGCCGCATGTACCCCTCGCCGGTCTTCCGCGACATGAACGGCGACGGTCGGCTCGACATCGTGATCGGCGATCTCCTCGGCAAGATCACGATCGCACACGGCCTCGAGAGCGACGGCGTGCCGCGTTTCGCCGCAGACGTGCCCTTGCTAGGTCGGGATGCAAAGCCGCTCGACTTCAAGAACTGGTGATGCATCGGCATGAGTCCACAGTTCGTGGACTTCGACGCCGACGGTCAGCTCGACATCGTGGCGGGGACGTTCTCCGGATCACCACACGTTGCACCCTGGACCAAGGAGGGATTCGCCCAGCCGGTGCAGATTCTCGACGCCAAAGGCGAGCGCATCGTGCTCAACCAGTTCTGGAACTACGTGAGCAAGGAATGGGACTCGACCACGCGTTGCGATGCGCCAGGCGAGAAAGTGCCCGAGGGTCAAGCCACGTCCGCCGTCGCCTTCGACTGGGACGCTGACGGGGATCTGGATCTCTTGCTCGGTGACTACCGGACCGGTCGCATCTACCGTCGCGTCAACGAAGGCAAGGTCGGCGAGGCCAGGTACGCGAGTGTCAATCTGCCCGTGCTGCAAGGGAAGCATCCACTCGTCATCCCTGCATGCATCGAGACGATGCGCTTGGTCGATTGGGATCGGGACGGGAGGACGGACCTTCTTTGCGGAAGCGCGGAGAGCTACGATTTCAAGCAGAGCCCTCCCGGCGTGTACTTCGTGCGCAATTCGGGGAAGCAGGGTGAGCCGCGCTTCGACCCACCGCGCGCCCTGATCGTCGGCCAGCCGGAGGCGACCGCCGAGCGAGTGATGCCTTATGGCGGTTTCTATCCCGACGCCGCGGACCTCGACGGCGACGGCGATCTCGATCTGGTCGTCGGCGCCAAAGCCCACTGGCTGGTTCCGCCGCGTGTGCTCACGAAAGCGGAGGAGACTCGCCTGGCCGAATTGACTGCCGAGGTCGAGTCCGTGAACCAGACAGTCCATGCGTTCTACGAGCGCCTCGAAAAGGACAGCGAGGATCCCGACGAGAAAGCTGCGCAGGAGAAACGCTCGAGTCTCCTGGAGGCGCGCAAACCCGAGATCATGCCGCTTTTCGAGCGCCGGGACATCCTCACGCAGGAGCTCGATGGGCTGACGTTCGGCGCCAAGGACGGCTACCGCGTGTGGCTCTACGAGAACCTGGGATCGTGATCGGCGCGCATCCGCGAATCGCGGGTAGAGAGAAACCACACCCCTTACGAGCCCGGAGTCCCTCCGAGTTTGGAGTACCGCCTTCAGGCGGTCTGGTTCGTCGTCCCGCCTTCAGGCGGGACTGGCCCTGCCAAGAGAAGACCGCCTGAAGGCGGTACTCCGAACCAGAAGCAGCCGCACTCACGTTTCATCTGACGGTGTCGCTCTCGGACGCGGTGGAAAACGGGTTCCTACCCAGCGCGCCCGCATCCTCGGGACCCGCGGAAAAGCTTCCCGCGAGAAAAGTGAAGGCTGCTCGCCCCCATCTGCGTGGGTCCAGGTGCGGCCCACCACCTGACCCCGGGCCGCGGAGCCACACCCATGAGCCCGACGATTCTCCCCCACTTCCGCCTCCCGGGCAGCGCCCTCCTCTTGCGCCGCGCCCTTGCACCTCTTCTGTTCGCACTGCTCGCCGCAGCAACCGTCACCGCAGCCTCCGACACCGATCCGTTTCAAGCTCGTCCCTATGGGCGGGCGTGGACGCCTGGCGAGAGAGCTGCGCCGACCCTCGAGCACGCGGGATCCTCGGTGATCCTCGCCGGCGGAGCTCCGGGCGAGCTCGCCGTCGTGCTCGTCGGCGCGAGCCGAGCGCGCCGACCGCTGTCCGGCGGAGGCGAGCTCCTCGTCGCGAGCGCGCTAACGCGCTTCCTCGGTCGCTTCGACGCGAACGAGCGCTTCGTGGTCGACCTCGAGGGCGAAGTGTCCTGCGCGGGCGGCGTGCTCTTCTTGCAGGGCATGTCTCGAGGCGCGGGACGGGGCGGCGAATCCTCGCTGAGCCGCGGCCTCCGTCTCGAGCGCGTCACCCGCGATGCCCCCAGCGAGGCGGAATCCCCGGAAGCGAGCTTCAATCCCTGGCAGGGCTATTTCCCCCCGATCCATGTGAGTTCCGTGCTCGAAGCGCTGGGCCAGTCCGACTTCGGAGAGGCGCTGGCGCGCATGCTCAACTCATCCGGCGACGAGCTCGAGGTCGAGCTCGAGGGTGAAGTCACCGGTGGAAGCGGCGCCAACCTCGGCGGCTCCGTGAAGCTCGCGCTGAAGCTCGAGTGCGCCGAAGCGGGCGTGTACGACCTCCTGCTCGGACGCGACGCGTCCTTCGTGGCGGGAGTCGAGCTGGTGGAAGGCCTCGAGGCGAAAGCAAAGCTCGGAGTAGGAATGGACGACGTGTGGCGCTTCCACTCCCAGGACGAGCTCGAGTACGGAATCGTGGCTTTTGCCGTCATGCAGGCGATGGGTCCCCGCGCGGAGATCGCCGCCGAGGGCGCCTATCGGGCGGGGCAGCTCGCTCAGCTCGCTCTCGATGAGGCGCGCGAGCTCGTCGCACTTCGCTCCAGGGCGCTCGCCATGATCGAGCATGCTCGGTGTGCGCAGGAGCAGGCCTGGTCGCGTGCCCCGTACTGGCTGCGGAATGCGCGATACGCGGCGCTCGCCTCGCTGCGGAGCTGGGCCGCTGAGCTACGCAACCTGGTCCAGTCTGCCGACCGCGCGCGTGCCTTCGCCGAGGATGCGGCGGAGATCGCCCGCGCGGCCTGTCAGGGGGCGTTCGAGGCCCTCACCTGGGTGCACGATTCGCGCCTCTTCCTGAGCGAGCGCGTCCACGGCATCGAGCTCCGTTTCGCGAAGAACGTGGAGCTCGAGCTCTCCTGCGGCCCCATCCCCGGCGTCGACCTCGAGAACCTGGGAGCGGGCCTGGAAGTCGGACTGGATCGGATCGTTCACTTGCGCTGGACGGGCCCCTTCCACGCGGACGGCGAGAAGCTCGCAGTATCGTTCACGAGCGAGCGCAAGGCCGACGTCGACGCAGGCTTCCTCGTGGGCATGGAGCTGGACGGAAAGCGCGAGATCGAGATCCAGAAGGAGTTCGTTCGCGTCGGCGGCCGCTTCGAGTCCAGGCCCGCGACGGCCCGCATCGCTTTCGACCTCGCGGTCTGCGGCGAAGTTGGCGTGGGCCTCACAGCGGAGGGCGGTGCCGGTCGCACGCTCACGATCTGTTTCGACGCCGATGAGCTGAAGCGGATCGGCCCAGATGGGATCGAAGCGCTCCGTGCGGGCAACCCCTCGCAGGCAGCGAGGATCCTGGCCCGGACCTCGGCCCGGTTCGAGGTCGACGATCGCCTGTTCGTGGGTCTCGCGCTCGATCTGGGAGTCTCCTACCTCGGGAACGGCTTCTCGTTCGAGTCCAAGCTGCGCTGGAGCGACCACGGCACGCAGATCGAAGAAGATCTCGCGCTCGGCGAGGGGCTGGCGCGAGTCGTCGGTCTCGATCTCCTGACAGCCACACGGAGCGTCACTCGCGTCGCCGCGAGCGAGACGATCCAGGTCGTCGCGGCCGAGGTCTCCACCCGCTGAGGCCCGCGGCCGTCTGCACCGGCCTCGGCCTCCCGAGGCCCGGTGCTTCAGGATTCCTGAGCGGCGCTACACTCGCCGCTCGATGTCCCGATCGAGCTCGCACCCCGACCCCCGTGCGGAAGAGCTGTTCGCCTACTTCCTCATTCGTTGCGAAGAGGGCGAGGAGGTCGACTTCGAGGCGTTGTGCCGCGAGCACGCCGAGCAGGCGCACGCGTTGCGCAACCTGAAGTCCACCTGGGAGGGACTGGAGCTGGTTCGCCGCTTGGTCGGCGAGAGCGGACTCACGTCGGACCGTCCCAGGCGCAGGGCCGGCGAGGAATCGGCCGCAGAAACGAGCTCGAGCCCGCTCCTCGACCGGCTGCGCGAGCAGGGACCCCGAGGCACGCGTTACCGGATCGATGGAGAGATCGCGCGCGGGGGCATGGGTGCCATCCTCAAGATCTGGGACGACGAGCTGCGCCGCACCCTCGCCATGAAGCTCGTGCTGGGCCGCGGCGAGGGCAAGAGTGGCGAGCCTCAGCCGGTCGACGCGAAGACGCTCGGGCGATTCCTCGAAGAGGCGCAGATCACTGGCCAGCTCGACCACCCCGGCATCGTGCCAGTGCACGAGCTCGGGCTCGATTCGACCGGTCGGGTCTACTTCACGATGCGACTGGTGCGGGGCGAGGATCTGCGCGGCGTGTTCGAGCATGTGAAGCTCGGCCAGGATGGCTGGAGCCAGGTGCGCGCGCTGGGTGTCCTGCTCAAAGTGTGCGAGGCGATGAGCTACGCCCACGTCAAGGGAGTGATCCATCGCGACCTGAAGCCCGCCAACATCATGGTCGGCAGGTTCGGCGAGGTGTACGTGATGGACTGGGGCCTGGCGCGAGCGCTCGGCCGCGAGGACAAGCACGATCTGCGCATCCGGCGAGAGGAGTCATCACCGAGCGGAGTGATGACCGAGCGCCTCGAAGAGCGCGATCTGACGCCCGACTCTCCGCTGATGACGATGGACGGCACCATCGTGGGAACTCCGTGCTACATGCCCCCCGAGCAAGCCAGGGGTGAGCTCGCCGAGCTCGGGCCCCCCTCCGATGTCTACTCCATCGGAGCGATGCTGTACCAGCTCGTGAGTGGCGAGATGCCTTATGTACGCGAAGGCGCCCGCATGTCGCGGCGCACGATCCTCTCGGCCGTGGTCAGCGGTCCGCCGCGGCCGATCGAGGAGCTCGCTCCGCGCGCGCCGCCGGAGCTGGTGGCGATCATCGAGAAGGCGATGGCGCGCCAGAGCGGTTCGCGCTACTCCACCACGCTCGAGCTGGCGGTGGATCTGCGAGCGTATCTCGAGGGTCGCGTCGTCGCGGCGTACGAGACCGGCGCGTGGGCCGAGACGAAGAAATGGGTCGCGCGCAACAAGCCGCTGGCAGGATCGCTCGCGGCGGTGGTGCTCGCGATCGTGGCGGGCGTCGTCGCCTTCGCGATCAAGGCCGATCAGGCCACTCGCGCGGCGAAGCTCGCGACCGACGAGGCGCTGCGGGCGGATCAGGCCTCGAAGCTCGCCGAGGGGCGACGGCACGAGGCCGAGGAGAACGCAGAGCGCGCCAGCAAGAGCGCGGAGGATGCGCGGCAGAGCGCGGAGAGGCTCGCTCGAGCGAGGCGCGGGCGAAGAAGGTGACCGACCTCGTGCAGAACGCGCTGCTGAGCTCCGATCCCAACCAGGGTGGCTCGCAGAGTTACCGGGTCGTGGAGGCGATGGAGGCGGCGGTACGAGAGCTGGAGCGCGGCGTGCTCGAGGATGACCTGGAGACGGAAGCGGCCTTGCAAGCGACGATCGCCGCGATCCTCAACGGGAACGGCCAATCCGAGGAAGCGCTGCGCCTGGCCGAGCAGGCGCTCGCCACCAGGCGGCGCCTGTTCCAGGGGGATCACCCCGACCTGGCGGCGAGTCTCACGAACGTGGCCGGCTGCCTCAAGACGCTCGGCCGCCACGCCGAGGCACTGCCGATGGACGAAGCCGCGCTTGCCATGTGGCAGCGACTCTTGCCCGGTGATGATCCCGAGGTGGCGGGCACACTCAACGGTGTGGGTCACTGCCTCCAAGCCCTCGGTCGGAGTGCCGAAGCGCTCCTGAAGTTCGAAGCGGGGCTGGAGATGTCCAGGCGACTCTTCGGGGAGGACAGCCCAGACGTGGCGACGGCTCGCTCCAACCTGGCGGCGTGCCTCTATTCGCTCGGGCGGAGCGCCGAGGCGCTGCCGCACTTCGAAGCTGCGCTGGACCTGCGCCGGCGGTTCTTGACCGGCGATCATCCGGACATCGCGGTGACCCTCAACAACCTGGCCGGCTGCCTCACAGCGCTCGGCCGGGCCGCAGAGGCGCTGCCGAAGTTCCAGGAGGCGCTGGAGATCTACAGGCGGATTTTCGCGGGCGATCATCCGCAAGTCGCGCAGTGTCTCGACAACGTGGCGACTTGCCTGGACACGCTCGCTCGGAGCTCCGAGGCGCTGCCCCAGCACCAAGCCGCGCTCGAGATGTACCGGCGGCTCTACGCGGGCGATCACCCTCTCGTGGCGGGAAGCCTCAACAACGTGGCCTATTGCCTCCACTATCTCGGTCGCAACGCCGAGGCATTGCCATTGATGGAAGAAGCGCTGGCGATGCGCATGCGGCTCTTCCCCGGCGACAATCCGGACGTGGCCCTGAGCATGAACAACGTGGCCTACTGCCTCGAGTTCCTCGGTCAGGGCGAGGATGCACTGGTGCAGTACGGAGCCGCGCTCGAGATGCGCCAGCGAATCTTCCCCGGCGATCACCCGGACGTCGCCCGCAGCCTCAATAACGTCGGCGCATGTCTCGTGGCGCTCGGGCGCGGCGAGGAAGCGCTGCCGCTCCTGGAGGAAGCGCTCGAGATGCGCCAGCGGATCTTCCCGGGCGATCATCCGGACATGGCTCTGAGTCTCGGGAACATCGCGTACTGCCTCGGATCGATCGGCCGAAATGTCGAGGCGCTCGCCTATGCCGAACGGGCCAAGGCCATGGCGGAGCGCGTGCTTCCAGAGGCCCATCCTTGGCGTCTGGACATCGAAGCGGCCCTCGAGCAAGCCCGCGCGCTCTCCAAGTGACGTTCCACGAGGAGTAAGTGGTGCGCAATGCGAGCAGGGTCATCCTGCCGGCCGACGAACCGTCTCGTTCAGGGCATGGCGCGGGAGAAGGGAATACGCCGGCCAGGTGCCGTCGGATGCTGTGCCGCGAGCACCATCTGGAAGGCGCGTTCGAGCTCGTGCGCGGCAGAGAGTTCCGGTTGCAATGCAACCAAGCGCACCAACGCTTCGAACGTGCAGAGCTGATCCTGCCGCGGAGCGCGGCGAATCGGCCACCGCGACGGTCCCCCGAGCGGCAGGCTCAAGCGCGGCAGGTCAGCGACCCCGGCCGCGCGCCGCACGATGCGGCCCGCCTGCCGCCAGCTACCGTCGACGAGAATGAGGCAGGTTGGGCGCTCGCTCCATGTCTCGAGATGCCTCCGCTCCACCGGCGGGGCTTCTGCCGAGGGAAAGAGAACCCATCGCTCTTCGTCGACAGGGCCGAGCAAAGTCGGTGTCCACGCGCGATCGCGCGTCGTGACGCGGACGATCGAGCAATTCTCGACCGTGCACTCGAGCAGGCGAGCGGTGTTCGTCGGCTTGCACGCTTCGCGGCGATGCTGCAGAACAAGGACGCGCCAGGGCAGCTGCACGCGCGGCAGCAGCGCGCAAATGCAGCGGTCGGGGATCATCGCGCAGCGGGTGCAGCGGATCTGGCTGGTGTGTCGGGGCACGGGCGGTGCTCTCCTGCGCAGGATGGTAGCGCGGGCTGTCCCCCTGGGTCCCGCCCGAGGCGAACGTCCACGCGGCCAGGATCCTGTCCTGCGACAGGCGCAGACAGAGCCGATCCGATGGATCTACTCCCTAGCGGCCGCTCCCGCAATCGTAGGCCTACGTGAGGACGCCCCGGTCCGAGCGCATACCCAGTGTCCGACGTGGGTGAGCGGCCGCCAGGTCGCGCGCGTCATCGAGGGGGGGTCCGAAGTCAGCACGGCGGCTGCCAAGGAGCAATCATGTCCGTGACGATTCGTCGTTCTGCGCTGGGAATCTGTCTGTGCCTCGCGAGCGTGGTGTTTGGTGGAGGACGTGGCGACGCGCAGGAGATCCTGCGCGAACGCTTCGGAATGGAAGGCTTCGGTCGGGTCGGAGCCTGCGGGGATGTGGATCACGATGGCATTCCCGATCTGGTCGTCGCCAACCCGTGGGTGAGGACAGCGGACACGAGCGGCTGGCTTGGCGTCCTGAGCGGAGCCGACCTCTCCTTGATCCATCTCGTGGAGGGCACGTACTGGGATCAGAAGTTCCACATCCCGGAAATGCTCGGGGAGTCCCTCGACGGGGCGGGCGACTTCAATGGCGACGGCACGCCTGACATCGTGATCGGTTCACCATCGTTCTTCAGCATGGCTGGCCGCGTGCTCGTGCTGAACGGTGCCGACGGAGGGAGGATCTTCACGGCCATCGGTTCTCCGGGCGTTTTCCAGGGTCTGGGCTCGGTGGTCCGCGGCGTGGGCGATGTCGACGGTGATGGATTCGATGACATCGCGGCGTCGGACGGCTGGGGCCATGTGATGGTGTGGCGCGGTCCCTCGGGCGAGCTGCTGCGCGAGCACTCCAACCCCGGCTATTCACCGACGATCGACGGTCTCGGCGACGTCGACGGGGATGGTGCCGACGATTACGTCACCGGCTGGCAGGAGGACGCGACAAGCGGGCCAGGAACCGGCGCAGCAGTCGTGTTTTCTGGTGCCAGCGGAACCGTCCTGCACACGGTTTATGGCGTTCGTGCGGCGGACAACGTGTTCGCCGGAGACTACCTGGGAACGTCGGTTGCTGGAGTGGGAGACATCGACCTCGACGGCGTGCCCGATTTTGCCGTCGGAGCTCCCGGGCTCTGGTGGAAAATGAATCCCGACTGGCTCGGCTACGTGCGTATCTACTCGGGAGCCGATGCCCACGTTCTGCTGGAAGTCCACGGGAACGCGCAGTTCCCGATGCTCGGCCTCTCGCTGGCGGGTGGCGGCGACCTGAACGGCGACGGCGTCATGGATCTAGTGGCGGGCTCCTTCGTGCTCGGAGAGGAGTACCTGCTGAGCGGCGCCGTAGCCGCCTACTGTGGTCGAACGGGAACAGTGCTCTGGCGAAGGAAGGGAGAGATCAATGTCACCTCCACCGGGGGGCACGACGCGTTCGCGATCCTCGGCGATCTCGACGGAGACGGCCTCGACGACTGGGCCTTCGCGGACAGCGGATCTTCTCCGGTTCCTGCGCACCTCTTCGTCTTCGCCGGTGGAGCGGGCAGCGCCGAGCGGATCTGCGTCGGCGCGCCCAATTCGACCGGTCTCGGCGCGACGCTCGAGCTGTGCGGTCCGATCAGCCTGGGCGCACAGGAGCTCGCGCTGCGGGTCGAGCACGCGCCGCCCGGTGAGTGCGGCACGTTCTTCTACGGTGCGAGGGAGACGAGCGCAGCCTTCGGTGACGGCTTCCTTTGTGCAGGTTCGCCGCTCTACCGCCTCGGACCGCCGCTCATCGCTGATGCCGCTGGCGCGGTCTTCCTGTCCCTCGACTTCGCGGCCCCACCGATCGGGACGGGTCCGGGCGCGTGGCTTCCCGGCACGGCGTGGACGGTGCAGTTCGCCTACCGCGACTCGGGGAGCGGCGGCGCAGGATTCAACGCCTCCGACGCCTGGCGCGTCACGCCGACTCCTTGACGAGAGGGATTGGCCGCGAGGGAACCAACGACGAAGCGGTGAAGGGTTCACTCGGACTCCGCCCAGCCATGCTCGGCCCCCCGGTGGCCGAGCATGGGTTAGGCTGGCTTGATGGCCGAAGAATCGAACCCCTGCGAATCCCTCTTCGCTGAGTGGATGCGGCGCTGCGAAGCTGGTGGGGTGCAGGGATTCGAGGCCTTGATGGAGGCTCATCCCGAGCATGGTTCGGGGCTGCGCGAGCTGCACTCTGCGTGGCAGATGATCTCCCGGGCCATGGAGAACAGCGCCACGCCGACGGGCTCGGGTGCGGTCAGGGTCTCGAGCCAGTCGGTGACGCTCGGCCGCTACGTGAAGCTCGAGCTGCTTGGTCGCGGCGGGCAAGGAGAAGTGTGGTTGGCGGAGGACACGCGTCTGCGCCGGCGCGTCGCGCTGAAGCTCTTGCGCGAGACGGATCCGGCTCGACTGCGGCGCTTCGAGCGTGAAGCCGGCATCACCTCCAAGCTGGATCACCCGGGCATCTGCCCGGTGTACGAGTCGGGCGAGGAGTCGGGGACCTATTTCATCGCCATGCGCTTCGTCGAGGGGCGCAGCCTCGCGAAGCTACTCGTCGACAGCGCGGAGACCTGGTCCCAGCAGCGCAGGGCGCGCAAGAGCCTGCCTTCCTCGACCTCGATCCCGACCGAGCAGCGCGAGATCCAGCGCCTCGTGCGCATCCTGGCCAGCACGGCGCGGGCGCTGCACGCAGCGCACGAAGCGGGCGTGGTCCACCGCGACGTCAAGCCGGGCAACATCCTCGTCACGAAGGAAGATGAGCCGGTCGTGGTGGACTTCGGATTCGCCCAGGACTCGGAGGGGGGCTGGAGCGAGATCACGCGCTCGGCCGAGTTCCTGGGGACGCCGGCGTACATGTCGCCCGAGCAGATTCGCGGCAATCGCAGGGGGAACCTCGACCGGCGCACCGACATCTGGTCCCTCGGCGCGACAGTCTACGAGTGTCTCGCGGGGGCGCGGCCCTTCGCAGGCCCGACCTGGCAAGCGGCCTTTCATGCGATTGCCACGGAGGAACCGCCGCGCCTGAGTGGTTTGAATCCCGCGCTGGATCGCGACCTCGAAGTCATCGTGGAAACGGCGCTCGAGAAGGAGCGGGAGCGTCGCTATTCCTCGGCGGACGCCTTCGCCAACGATCTCGAGGCGTGGCTCGAGGGCAGGCCGATCACGGCTCGGGCGATCTCGGCCGCCGGAAGGTTGAAGCGCTGGGCACGTCGCGAGCCGGCGCTGGCCCTCCTGCTCGGGGTGCTCGCCCTGGCGCTGCCGACGCTCGGCGCACTGGCGGCCTACGTGAGCCTGACGCGCGAGGACGTGCGCGCGGGTGAAGCGATGGCCTTCGAACGCAAGCTGGAAGAGCGCTTGCTCGACGGCTACGCGCGCCTCAGCCAGCGCGAATACGAGCTCGCGCTGCCCGCTTTCGAGGATGTGCTGCACTCGAACAAGGGCTCGGTCGACGCCGGTTTCGGCAAGTTCTGGAGCCTTCATCACATCGAGCCCGCACGCGGCTCCGCGTACTTGCGCGACGAGTTCCCCGTCACCGGAGGAGGGGTTCACCGCGGCCTACCGTCGAGCCTGGCTCGCGGGCGAGCTCGATTCTCCCGACGAGATCTTGAAGCTCGATTCGCTGCCGATGCCCAAGGATGCGGTCGAGCACTTCATCGCCGCCTGGCTGTGGACCGAGGCCTGGTACGGGCTCGAGGGCGAGAAGCGGAACTATCGTGACATGCCAGTCGGGCGGCAGGAGCTCATGGAGCGAGCGCGCGAGCATCTGGAGTGTGCGCTGGTGCTCTCGCACTCGCCGAGACTCCTGCACCTGCACATCTACGCCGACGTGCTCGGCAAGCTGCGTACCTCGCCGCTCGCTCTCGATGCTCTCTACAGGGCGATGCGCGAGCGCTGGCCGAGCTCGGACTGGGGGCCGAGAAGCGTGGCCAGAGCGCTCACCAACGTCCTTCCGGCGAGTACGGTGACCATCATCGAGGACCTGCGCGCGCGTGGGTTCGACGTCGAGGACCTGAACGGCACTCTCGGCGCGGCGCTGGCGACGCTCAAAGACTACGAGGGCGCGCGGCGCGCCTTTCAGCGCGCGGTCGAGCTCGAACCGCAGAGCGCCATCGCGCACTACAACCTCGGCGCCCTCCTGTTGCAGTACTACGACTTCGAAGGCGTGGTCGCCGCCAATCGCGAGGCCACGCGCTTGGCCCCCGCGACGCCGGAGTTCTGGAGCAATCTGGGCCTGGGGCTCCTGCACCTGGGAGTCGTCGACGAAGCGCTGGCCGCATCGCGCACCGCATTGAGTTTCCACCCGGGGCAGCTCTTCGCGCTCACCCAGGTCGCGCGCTGCCTGGTCTGGAGTGGCGACCTCGACGGGGCGCTCGAGCACGCGCGCCGTGCAGTCGAGTTGCAGGCCGGCGGCGGGGACTGGAAGCTCGATTCGCCGGCCCTGCTCGCCAGGCTCGAAGCTCTGCGAGGCGACCAGGAGCAGCTCGACGCCTGGCTGGTCGAGGGCACCTTCGCGCCGAGCGCAGCGGAGCGCGCGCGTCTTGCATGGTCCGCCCTCCAGCTCGGCCGCGCAGAGGAAGCAGCGGGCCTTTTCTCCGACCTCTATGTCGAATCTCCGGAGCTCTTCAGCGCGGATCTCGCCACTGTCGCGCTGCACGCCGCCTGCTCGGCTTCGTGGGCCGCCACGCTGACGCCCGAAGGTTCGACCGGGCCGTGGCTCGAGCTAGCCATGGAATGGTTCGATGCGGCCGTGGGCGGGATCGAGCTCGAGGCCCAGGGTGATGCGGACGCCCGCCTGCGGGCGCACGAGCAGATCCGCATCTGCCGTCGCGACCCCGAGGTCGCCGCCCTCCGCGAGCAGCGCTGGTGGGCGGCGCTCACGCCGCCGCAGACCGAAGCCTTGCAGGCCATCTGGAAACGCCTCGAATCCCTGTGCGCCAACGAGCTGGCCGCCGAGCACGACAGAGACACCTCGCCCATCCAGACGAAGGAATGGCGCTGAGCGCGGGCCCTGCGCTCAGCACGCGAATCGCGAGCCGAACGCGCAGCCGGGAGAATGTCTGCGTCCCGCGAGCGAGATCGTCCCTCAGCAGAGCGGGCTTTTTCGCGTTGGCATCCCGACCCTGGATCACCAGGATGCGCGCGCGTCTTCCATGGGACCTGTCAATCGCCGCCATCGCCGAGGAAGGCAGCCAGGGAAACCCGTGCGCGGCGCCACGGTAGGAGCTCTGGACCAACAGGCCGCGCGTCGCTCCAAGTAGCGTCATTCTCATGCCCCATTCGCCCCGCCTCGCTTGCTCTGTCTTTGCTGGCGTCCTTTTTTTCTCCGCCTCTGCATCCCGCGCCCAGGACTCGACCCTTTCCTTTGCAGAGGACTACGCCCTCGCTCCGGATCGGGCAAAAGTGGTCGGGACGCTCCTCGCCGGCAGCGAGCAATGGTTCGAGTACACCTGCCGAGAGAAGCTGGCCGCGGGCGACTTCGAGGCGGCCACGGGACTCCTGCAGGCATGGATCGAGCGCTACGGTCGCACGCCGCGCGTGATCGAGACGGAGAATCGACAGGCTCTGCTCGCCTACGGTCGCGATCCGCGGGCGACCTTCGAGTTCTTGCGCGAGCGCCTGGGGCTGCGTTTCAACGACCAGCGCGAGGCCGGCGTCGAGCACGCTCCCTTGCCGACGCGCCTCGATCCGGCGCTGATCACGCGTGACGCCTGGAGCGCGCTTGCCCTCCGCCAGCATCCGCAGAGCCTGGACGGCTTCGAGGACAGTGCACTCTTCTGGCTCGCCGAAACCTCGCTCGACTCGGGTCGCTTGCACGAACTCTTGAAGCGCCTACGTCGGCCCGACGTGCCCATGCTCGCGACCTTGGTCGTCCGGGACCTCGCGGAGAATAGCGGTGCAAGCTTCGGGGAGCTCGCGATCCACGGACTCCTGCGCTCGGAGCAGCTCGAAGAGTGCGCGCGCCTGCGACCTGCCCTTTGGCAGGAGCCCAAGTTCGTCGCGGAATGTCTCCAGCGCTTGCGTCCCGATGTGGAATCGACCTGGCTCGAGGACCCGGCCGAGCGCGAGCGCCAGCTCGCGCGCTTTTGGGCCTTTGCCGAGCCCCTGCCGCCGGTGCACAACTCGCTCAAGGCGCACGTGCTCTACCACTATCTCGCGCACGACCTCGGCCGGGGTGTCCTGTCTCGGGAGCGCTTCCTCGCCTACCTGCGCTTGCCGCACCCGCGCAGCATCGAGACGGACTATCCCGAGCGCTTCGAGCGCAAGGAGCTGGTCGATCCCAAGGCGGAGTACACCACGAGGCTTCCGGCGATCGGCGATGACCAGTCGCTCCTGCGCGCCTGCTTGACGGAGATCTTCGCGAGCGAGGAAGACATCACGCCCTACGCCGAGTTCCTCGATGCGGGCTGGTTGCGCGGAATCCTGGCCGAGACGCGCCTCCTGCTCGGCGCGCCGGATACGGAGCGCTGGACGGCGCTCCTCGACGACCCCGCGCGCGTCCAGGCACTCGAGCAGCGCGTCGAGATCCGCTTCCCGCCGACGCTGCGCGCGCACTTCGCGGCGCTCGACCCCGTGGTACTGGAAGTGGACACGAAGAACGTCCCCACGCTCCTGGTAAAGGTCTTCGAGATCGACGCCTTTCGCTATCTCGTCGATCGGCAGCGCCCGGTGGACGAGACCATCGAGCTCGACGGCCTGGTGGCGAACTACGAGGCGACCTTTCGCTACGACGATCCGCCCGTGCGCCGCCTGCGCCGGCGCTTCGAGCTCCCGATCCTGGCTCGGGCCGGCACCTTCGTGGTCGAGTTCGTGGGCAATGGCCAGAGCAGCCGCGCGGTCATCCACAAGGGTTTCCTGCGCCACGTCGAGACGTCGGGTGCGGCGGGTCACGTCTTCCACATCTTCGACGAAGCAGGCGCCGCGCTCGCTGATGCCACGCTCTGGTCCGGCGGACGGGAGTACCGGGGGGATGCGCGTGGTGCGATCCTCGTGCCCTTCAGCACCGATCCCTCCGAGCATGCCATCGTCCTGCACCACGCCGGTGCGAGCGTCGGCGAGCGCGCCACCCTGGCGCGCTTCACCCACCTCGGCGAGGAGTATCGCCTGCGCGCGGCCTTCCACGTCGATCGCGAAGCATTGATCGCCGGCGCTACCGCACGGCTCCTCGTGCGGCCCGAAGTCCAGCTCGCTGGCCGTACCGTGACGCTCGCTCTGTTGACCGATCCGGTCCTGACGATCGCTGCGACCGACCTCGACGGCCTGACCACGACGGAGGAAGTGCGCGGCCTCGCTCTGGTGGACGAGCGTGAGATCGTGCACGAGCTCCTGGTACCTGAGCGCTTGCTCACGCTCAGCGTGACGCTGCGTGGGAGCGTGACCGATCTCGCCGGGAAGCGCGTGGAGCTCGAGAGCGCCACGGAGACATTCAGGCTGAACGCCATCGATGCCACGGCGGACACCTGGAGCGTCGAGCTCCTGCGCACGCAGGCGGGCTATGTGGTGGAGGCGCGCGGCAAGGATGGCGAGCCGAAGCCCGCTCGGCCGATTTCCCTGTCGCTCTTCGCGCAGGACTTCCGCGATGCCTTGACTGTCAGTCTGCAAACCGACGCCGCCGGTCGCATCGAGCTTGGAGCGCTCGGGGGCATCGAATACCTCTTGATCACGGCGGGCTCTTCGCAAAGCGAAGTGCTCTTGTCTCGACCTCGATGCAGCTATCCAGGTGCGCTGCAGGGTGTGGCCGGAGAAACCCTGCGAGTCCCCTACCTCGGCGCTGCCACGGCGCCGACGCGCGCAGCGTTCTCGCTCCTCGGGCAAGAGCACGACGCCTTCGAGAAGCTCGCGCTCGAGGGCGGCTTCCTCGAGCTGCGCGGGCTCGAGCCGGGTGATTACGAGCTCTCGCTGCACGAATCGGAGACCAGGATCCCGGTGCGCGTCGCGCGCGGCCGCGTGCAAGGTGACTGGGTCATCGGGCGAAGGCGCGCGCTCGAGCGCACACCCACGCACCCGTTGCAGATTCGCGGCATCGAAGTCGATGCCACAGAGCTGCACGTGGCGCTGGCGAACGCGACGCGCAACACGCGCGTCACGGTCGTGGCGACGCGCTACCTGCCGCCCGATCCTCTCGGCGAGAGACTGGGCCGAACGCAGCCGCTCCAGCCCCGAGCCCTACCAATCGAGCCCGCAGAGAGCCGCTACCACGTCGGCCGCCAGCTCGGCGACGAGTACCGTTACGTTCTGGATCGGCGCTATGCGCCGAAATTTCCTGGCAACATGCTGCGGCGACCGAGCCTGCTGCTGAACCCGCTGGACCTCGCGGAGGCCGAGGGTGGGCACTTCGGCACCGCGTCGAGCGCGTTCTCCTCCCGACGCGTGGGAAGTGGCAAGAAGAGCGGCCGACCCGGCGGTGCGGCTGGCGGCAAGCGTGTTTCCACGACTCCCCACCCCGGCGTCATCGCCAACCTCGACTACCTCCCCCACCCATCCATCACGCTTGCCAACCTGGAGCCCGACGCGAGCGGGCTCGTACGCGTGCCGCTCCAAGCGCTGGGCGACGGGCAAATCGTGCACGTGCTCGCGCTCGACGGCGAGCAGGCGATCTACGACACGCACATCCGCGAAGAGCGTCCGCTCGAGCCACGCGCGCGACACCTCGCCGCGGCCCTCGACCCGCGCGAGCACATGATCGAGGAACGGCACATCGAGTTCGTGCCGGCCCATGGCACGTCCACGATCGACGACCTGCGCACGACGCGGGTCACGCCGCTCGACTCCCTCGCTGCGGTGCACCGGCTCTTCCTCACCATCAGCCAGAGCGACGACATGGCACGCTTCGCGTTCGTCGTGCGCTGGCCGGTGCTGACGCGCGCTGAACAACTCGATGCCTACGCTCGTTTCGCCTGCCACGAGCTGCACTTTTTCCTGCACGAAAAGGATCCCGCCTTCTTCGACGAGATCGTGCGACCCTTTCTCGCTCAGAAGCTCCACAAGACCTTCCTCGACCACTGGCTGCTGGACGCGGATCTCAGCGCGTACGTCGAGCCCTGGGCCTTCGGCCGGCTGAATCGGATCGAGCGCATCCTGCTCGCGCGACGCCTTCCCCCGGCCGAGCGCGAGGCCGTCCAGCGCCTGGAGCGCGAGGGGCTCGAGCTCCGGCCGAGTGATCCCGAGCGCGAGCGGAGACTCTTCGAGCTCGCTCTGCAGAACGACTCCCTGTCGCCGAAGGATCGGAGCGGTCTCGGACTCGGCGGACTAAAAGCTCCGGCAAGCGAGGAAGAGGTCCGCAAGCGTGCAGAGGACCTCCAGGAGGTCCCGGGCGAGAGCACTCCCTCCGACGAAGCGCTGCTCATCGAAGTCGACGCGGAGGATGAGCGTTTGCACGACGACCTCGCCCAGGAACGCGCCGACGACGCCGGGCGCCGTGCGGAGGTGCGCAATCTCTATCGCAGCATCGAGTCGACGCGAGCGCTCGTCGAGCACAATTACTGGCACCGCTCGATCCGAACGGACAACTCCTTCGCCGAGGTCGTTCCGCCCAGCCGCTTCTGGCGCGACTACGCGCTGGCGCCGCTCGCCGAGCCCTTCGTCTCGCCGGCGGTGGCCGAGGCGACCGGGAGCTTCCTCGAGATGATGTTCGCGCTGGCAGTACTCGACTTGCCGTTCACGGCCGGGGCGCTCGAGGTGGCGCGCGACGGCTCGATCCGCACGCTTCGCAGCCCGACGCCGCTGCTCCTCGTGCGCCAGGAACGCGCCGCAGTGACCGCATCGGATGCGCCGGCCACGCTCGTGCTCGGCGAGAATCTCCTGCGCCTGGACGACCGCACGATCTTGGAGAATGGCGAGTCGCGCGACAAGTTCGTGAGCGAGGAGTTCTTGACCGGCGTGCCCTACGTCTGTCAGGTGCTGGTGACGAATCCGACCTCCAGACGGCGCGTCGTCGAGCTCCTCCTGCAGATCCCGGCTGGAGCCTTGCCCGTGCAGAAGGGCTTCTGGACGCGCGGCCAGACCGTCGCGCTCGGGCCCTACACGACGCAGTCGATCGAGTACGCCTTCTACTTCCCGGCCCCGGGTGAGTTCGCGCACTATCCGGTCCACGCCGCCGAGCAGGGCGCACTCGTCGCCGCAGCCGAGCCCCGCACGCTGCATGTCGTCGAGCGGCCGAGTCGCGTGGATGCAGCCTCGTGGGAACACGTTTCCCAGCACGGGAGCACCGCGGAGGTGCTCGCGCACGTCGATGCGGCCAACCTGCAGCGCCTCGACCTCGAGCGCATCGCATGGCGTCTGCGCGAGCGTCCCTTCTTCGACGCGCTCGTCGCGCGACTGCGCGCGCGCAAGACGTATTCCGACGTCGTGTGGGCCTACGGCCTCTTGCACGAGGACCCCGACGTGACGCGCGAGTACCTGGAACACGCCGAGGCATTTCTCACGCAATGCGGCGCTGCGCTCGATTCACCGCTCTTGTCGATCGATCCGCTTGCACGCGGCCGTTACCAGCACCTCGAGCTCGACCCGCTGGTGCACGCGCGCGCGCATCGCCGCACGAGCGAGTTCGCCGACGGATCGGACCTCGCGCGTCAGTACGCCGCCTTGCTCGAGGTGCTCGGCTACCAGCGCGAGCTCGGCGCGTCCGACTGGGCCATGGTGACCTACTACCAGCTCCTGCAGGACCGCGTGGCGGATGCGCTCGTCGCCTTCTCCAGGATCGATCCCAGTCAGCTCGACTCGAAGCTGCAATACGATTGCTTGTCGGCCTACCTGTGCTTCTTCACCGGCGATGTGGAACGCGCGCGGCACCTGGCGGAGCCCTACCGCGAGTATCCCGTCGCGCACTGGCGCGAGCGCTTCCGTGAAGTGCTCGGCCAGCTCGACGAGGCGGCGGGCCTGGAGTCCGCAGTGGGCGCCCGCACGAGCCAGGATCGCCTTGCCGGGAGCGAGCCCGCTCTCGAGCTCGCGGGCGACGGCCGCGAGCTCCTCGTGCGCTACAAGAATCTCGAGCAGTGCGAGGTGCGCTATTACGCGCTCGACGTGGAGGTCGCCTTCTCCGCCCAGCCCTTCGCCGAGCTCGATGGCAATGCCGCGGCCTACGTGCAGCCCAAGCTGCGCCAGACGCTCGCGCTGCCCGCCGATGCGCAGGAGCTTGCACTCGCGCTGCCTGCGGAGTTTGCGAGCACCAATCTGCGCGTCGAGCTGCGCGCCGGGGGGCTCTCCCGCGCGCGCACGCTGCTCGCAAGCGCTCTCGACGTGCGTTACCTCGAGCCCTACGGCCAGGTCGTGGTCACCGAGCCGAAGAGCGGCCTGCCGCTCGCGAAGGTCTACGTGAAGTGCTTCGCCAGGTTCCCCGACGGGACCGTGCGCTTCCACAAGGACGGCTACACCGACCTGCGCGGTCGCTTCGACTACGCTTCCGTGTCCGACGACCCGGACCTGGCCGCCGATCGCTTCGCGGTCCTGGTCCAGAGCGACGAGCTCGGCGCCCAGATCCGCTCCCTCGCGCCGCCGGCGCGTTGATGGACGTACGCACGTCGTGAGGGCCGCTGGCTAGCGGAGCCCGTTCGGGGAGCGGAGCAGCGATCGGGATCTGATAGCCTGCGCGCCACCATGGGGGCGCCGTGAACGATGCTGGATCGCAAGAGACCGGGGCAGCGCGCCATAGGATCGGGATCTTCCTCCTCTCGATGGCGACGCTTCTCCTGGAGCTGTCGTGGACCCGCGTGCTGTCGGTGTCGCTCTGGTACCACTTCGGCTTCCTGGTCATCTCGACCGCGCTCCTGGGCTTCGGGATCGCGGGGGTCTTGCTCGCCCTCTGGAGCGGGCTGCGCGAGCGGGCGCGGCTTGATGCGACCCTGGCCGTGCTGTCCCTTGCTTTCGGGGTCTCGGCGCTCGCTGCGTTCCGGCTCACGCAGGCCATTCCCTTCGATCCGTTCAGCCTGCTCGCGGATCGGCGGCAGCTCCTTTTCCTGCCGCTCTACTACCTCTTGGTCGCGACGCCCTTCTTCTTCTCCGGGCTGACGATCGCACTCCTGTTCACCCGCGCATCGACGAAGGTGAACGTCCTCTACGCCTTCGACCTGTTCGGCGCCGGAGTCGGCTGCGCCGCGGTGGCGCTAGTTCTTCCAGCCGCCGGAGGCTCCGGATCGGTCGTCGTGGCGGCCGCCATTGGCCTGCTGACCGCGGTCGCATTCGGCTTCCGGCACGCTCGGACTCATGCAGGGGCCGGCCTCTTCCTCGGCGTGTGCGCGCTCGGACTCCTGCCGTGGGCCGACACGCTCCTCCCGATCTCGGTGACCCCCAACAAGCGCGCCTACACGACTCAGCCGCTTCTCACGCGCTGGAACACTTTCTCCCGCATCGATCTCCTCGAGCGTCCCGCCTCGTCCGAGGCCGGCGCCCCCTTGACCCGGCGCTTCGTGTTCGACGCTGGCACCGCGGTGACCGGGATCGTCGATCTGCGTCCCGACGTGGGTGCGTACCTGGACGCACATCCCGACGAGGCGGACTACGCATCCTGCGTCGCGTACCTCGGCAAGCCGGGCTTGCGCGTGCTCGACATCGGCAGCGGAGCGGGACAAGAAGTCCTGGACGCGCTCCACGCAGGTGCGAGCTCGATCACGGCAGTCGAGATCAACGGCATCATCAATGCCGTGCTGCGGGAGGATCCCGACGGGTTCTGGGGCGGCCTCTTCCGCCGGCCGGAAGTCCATCTGGTGACCGAAGAAGGGCGCAGCTTCGTCCGCCGGGTCGAGGACACGTACGACGTGATCGTGTCCTCCCACACGATCAGCAACGCCGCCGTGGCTTCGGGCGCCATGAGCCTCGCCGAGAACTACGTGCTCACGCGCGAGGCCTTCGACGACTACTACAGCCGGCTCGCGCCCGACGGAGTCCTCTACCTCACCCGGCCGGAGGCGCAATTGCCCCGCCTGTTCGCGACGATCCGCGCGGTCATGGATGACCGGGGCCTCGCGGATCCCCCCCGGCACGTGCTCGCGTACCGGACGCTTCCGGGCGCGCGCGAGGGCGAGAGCCGCAAGTCGTTCGTGTCGTACTTCCTGTTCAAGAAGTCGCCTTTCTCCGACGACGAGCTGCGCCGGATCGAGGCCGTGGTCATGCAGCCTCCGGATCCCGAGGACCTCGAGGCGCCGAAGCTCGAGATCCTCTACTCCCCCCTCGCCCCGCGGCCTGGCGACCTCTACACGGAGATCCTGTCGACGACGGACCTGCCGGCGCTCTTCGCCGCCCAGCCTTTCCAGATCGAGCCCGCGACCGACGATCGTCCCTTCTTCAACCAGCACACGCGCTGGTCGAGCCTGGGATGGAGCACCGTGCGCGATCTGCTCACGCAAGGAACGCAGGCCCGCATGGCGCTGGAGGATCGACCGGTGGCCGAGATCTCCCTCCTCGCGATCCTCTTCGAGTCGCTCGTGGTCGCGGCCGTCCTGATCCTTCTCCCGCTCGCCCGCTTTGCACGCCGAGGGCTCGCGGTGAGCGGCCGCGGACGGATACTTCTGTACTTCGCGGCGCTCGGGCTCGGCTTCATCTTGATCGAGATTGCGCTGCTCCAGAGGTTCACGCTGTTCCTCGGGCAGCCCGCCTACACGCTCGCCGCGATTCTCGCGAGCCTGCTCGCCTTCACGGGCGTCGGTTCGGCGCTCGCGGGCCGCGTCGCGCTCGACCCGCGGCGGGCGCTGCTCGTCCTCGTTCCGGCGGTGCCGGTCATGCTCGCGCTCACCGCGCTCGCCACGCCGGCTGTCTTCGAAGCCGCTCTCGGCTGGCCGTTCGCGGTACGCGTCGTCGTTGCCGTGCTCTTGCTCGCGCCCCTCGGCATCGTCCTCGGCATGCCCTTCCCGACCGGCTTGCGATGGCTCTCCGACGAAGCGTCGGCCCTCATTCCCTGGGCCTGGGCGTCAACGCGTTCTTCACCGTGATCGGATCGGTGCTGGCGATGATCCTCGGGATGGCCCTGGGATTCCGCGCGGTGCTCGCGCTCGCTGCGGTGTGCTATCTCCTGGCGTGGGGCGCGGTTCTCTTTCGCACCACCACGGGTAGAGCGCTGCAGGAAGCACGGACTGCGAGAGTGCTACCGCTTGAATAGGGAACAGAATCAGCGTTTGACGAAGCTCTGGCCGAGTCCCGCCTCGAGTCGGTCACCTCTGCGCGTCAGCACCTGCGTGCCGTTTGGACCCTTGAGCAAGATGTGGTCCCCGTCGACCACGTAGGTGCAGGCCAGCGTGCCCCCGAAGGAGGTCATGTAGGCCTTGCCGTCGGATCGGAACTCGAGGCTGCCCTGCCCCGACTCGCTGGTCCAGGTGCCCGACATGTGGGTGCCGCAGGCCGGTAGCGCAAGCACGCAGGAAAGCACGAGGAGCGCAATGGCGGCTTGGAGCCTGGTCGAGGCGGTGGGCATCGCAGGGAGCTCTGGATGGGGTCAGCTGAGCGACTTTGGCGGGAGGAGGTAAGCTCCATCTGTTCTTGGATGCGCAATCTGGGGCTTCGATCCGCAGCGCCTCCCGACGGAACGCGCTCCATGACGACGATGCCTCCCCATGGCCAAGGTGCGGAGGTCGCGTTGACCCAGCAGTTCTACGCCGAGCTGCACCGCATCGCCGAGCGACTGTTCGCCAAGGAGCGCAGCGATCACACTCTGCAGCCCACTGCCCTCGTCAACGAGGCCTGCGTGCGCCTGCTTTCGACCTCGCGCCTGGGCGATCTGCCGCGCGAGCAGAGATTGGCCCTGGCGGCGCGTGTCTTGAAGCAGGTGCTGATCGACCACGCACGTGGAAAGGGCGCAAGCAAGCGCGGAGCCGGCCAGGTGCGCATCGAGCTCGATCCCCAGCTGCGCTCGGAGACCGTCACTCTCGAGGACCTGGAGCACGTCCACACGGCGCTGGCTCGCCTGGCCACGCTGCACGCTCGGCAAGCCGAGGTCGTCACCCTGCGCGTCTTCGGCGGGCTCAGCATGGAGCAGATCGCCCTCGTGGTCGGCGCGAGCAAGCGTACCGTCGAGGCTGACTGGACCGTGGCGCGCGCCTGGTTGCGACGCGAGCTGTCTCCGTGATCGACTCCGAGCTGCACGCCCGCGCCTCGGCGCTCTTCCTCGAGCTCCGTGGCCTGGCTGGCGATGCGCGTCGTGCGGTCCTCGACGCGACGGCAGCCGTGGATGCGAGCCTCGCCGCCGAGGTGCGCTCGCTGCTCGAGCACGACCTCGGCGACACCCCGGACACATTCCCCGAGCGCATCGGACCCTACCGGATCGTGTCGCGTATCGGAACCGGCGCGTCGGGCCAGGTCTTCCTGGCCGAGCAGCTGGAGCCCGTGCGTCGACGGGTCGCGCTCAAGGTCGTGCCGCTGGCCGCTTTTCATCCGGAGCTCGCCGCGCGCTTCGAGTTCGAGCGCGCCGCCCTCGAGGCCACCGATCACCCGCACATCACGCGCGTGCTCGACGCCGGGCGTACGTCCGACGGTTTGCCCTATCTGGTCATGAACTTCGTCGAGGGCGAGCCCCTCACGACCTACTGCGTGCAGCATGGCTTGCCATTCGAGGAGCGCTTGCGGCTGCTGCTCGATGTCGCGGGTGCGGTACAGCACGCCCACCAGCGCGGCGTGATCCACCGCGACCTCAAGCCAGCAAATGTGCTCGTCAGCAGCGCCGGCGGCCGCGCCACGCCGCAGGTGCTCGACTTCGGCATCGCGAAGCCCGTCCTCGGCGCATTTCCGGGCGCCGCACCGCCGACGCTCGGTCTGCCGATGGGCACGCCGGCGTACATGGCGCCCGAGCAGACCCGCCAGGGGCTGGTGGATACGCGCGCGGACGTGTACGCGCTCGGCGCGATGCTCTACGAGCTCGTCGCGGGGCGCCCGCCGCTCGATGCGAGTGGTGACTCGCTCGCCGTGTTCGCGCGTCTGCGCGATCTCGTGCCCCCGGCGGCGAGCCAGGTGCGCGCGCAAGCGCTCGCAGACGGCTCGAGCGCCGCCGCTGGCGGAGCGGTGCCGCGCGCGATGCTCATGGACCTCGACGTGATTCTCGGCAAGGCGCTCGAGAAGGAGCCCGACCGGCGCTACGACTCCGTCGCAGCCTTCAGCGACGACGTGCGACGCTTGCTCGAGAGCAAGCCGATCGCGGCGCGCTCGCCGAGCCTCGACTACCGCGTGAGGCTCTTCGTCCGCCGCAACCGCGTGCTCGTCGCTGCGGCTGCGGTCGTGCTCCTGGCGCTCACCGGCGGAGTCGCAGGCTTGTGGTCTGGCCTGCGCGAGGCACGGCTGCAGATGGCGCGCGCCGAGGACCAGTTCGATGCGCAAGTCGAGATCAACAGCTTCCTGACCGACGACCTTCTCGGTGGGGCGTCGCCCGAGCTCGGCGGTCCCGATCTGTCCGCGCGCGAGCTGCTGGATCGCGCGAGCGCCAAGATCGACCGTCGGCTGACTGGCCGGCCGCTGGCTGCCGGAGCCGTCCATCACGCGCTCGGCGAGGCTTATGCGCAGCTCGCGGCCTTCGACGAAGCCGAGCGCCACCTGCGGCGCGCGATCGAGCTGCGCACGCAGGCCGTCGGCGCCGACGCCCCCGACACGCTGATCAGCAAGATCGCCGCTGCCAGCCTGCTCGCTCGGAGCGGGCGGAGCGCCGAGGCCGAGCAGGCGCTCGTCCTGGCAATCGCGCGCGCGCGGCTCGTCCTGGGTCCCGATCATCCCGAGCTGTACACGGCGCTGAACGATCTGGGCGTCGTGCTGCTCGATCTCCAGCGCCCGGAGGCGGCGCTGGATCTTTTGCGCGAGGCGCTCGCGGGTCGGCGGCGACTGCTCCCGGCGGATGACCCGCAGATCGTGGACACGCTGAACAATACGGCGCTCGCGCTCGACGCCCGGGGCTTCACCGAAGAGTCGCTCGCCTTGCAGCTCGAGGCTCTCTCGAAGGCGCGCATGGCGCCCGACATGCCGCGCATGACACGGCTCGGGCTCGAGAACAACATCGGTGCCACCCTGCAAGACCTCGATCGTGAGAGCGACGCCGAGCCACACCTGCGCGCTGCGGCCGAGCTCGCTCTCGAGATGCTCGGAGCGGAGCACCCCGCGACCCTGACGATCCAGTCCAATTTGGCGGGCCTGCAATCGGACCTGGGACAACCGGAGCAGGCACTGGAGATCTTCGCGCGCGTGATCGATGGTCAGACCGCGGCCATCGGGCCCGAGGCCGTGGAAACACTCACCGCGCGTCACGGCTACTGGAGTGCGATGCGCGCGGCGCAGCGGCCAGGGGAAGCGGTCGATGGTTTCCTGCAGCTCCTCGAGGACGTCTCGACTGCCCTGGGTCCCGCGCACTCGCTCGTGGCACAAACCGAGATCTCGCTCGCACACGCTCTGGTCGACGCCGGACAGCCGGAAGAGGCGCTCGAGCATGCCCGCGCCGCCGAGACGAGCCTGATCGCGCTCTATGGCCCCGACCACCCGCGCACGGTCGGGGCTCACAATCTGATTCAGACGCTGACGGACGGACACTAGCTCAGCGCCTGCTTCAGCGCGGGGCTTCCACCCGCGCCGCGAATTTCGCGAGCACGTCGTCCGCGCTCGGGCTGCCGGCGTCGGGATGGTTGCGGTCGACGAGCTGGCCCGCGCGATCGAAGACGAAGAAGCCGGGCAGGGTCCGGAGCGAGAGCGTCATCAAGTTGGCTGCCTCGAGCCTGCGCTCGAATGCGATCACGCCTCCGGGTAGCCCGGCTTGGGCCAGGTACTTCTGCGCGGACTCGGCGCTGGGGTCGTTGGAGAGGAAGAGCAGCTCGAAGCGAGCACCTTCGGGCGCCTTCGCCTTGGCGCGCTCGTAAAACTCCTTGAGCCGCGGAGCGAAGTCGCTGCAGCGCGGGCAACCGAAGCGTCCACTGTAGACGAGGACGTAGTCGGCGTCGGCGAGCGTGGTCTTGGCGCCGGAGGGTTCGAGCGCGGCCGCGAGCGAGCGCACGAAGAAGGGGTCGCGCTCGGCCTCCGGCAAGGCGAGGCGCTCGCGCGCTCGCGCCATCACGTCGGTCTCGTTCGCGGCAACGGTGTAGTAATTGGCGACTTCGCGGTCGTAGACAGCGAGATCGCTGCCCTCGAAGAAGCGCAAGCTGACCTCGCGGCCCGCCGGCACGATGGTGTTGTCGGCGAATTGCAGGCTCACCCGCAGCTGCAGGCGCACCGGCCAGAGCTCGGGCCGCGACTGGAGTGCCTCGACCGTCAGCGCCAGCGCCTCGGGTGTGAGCGAGGCCGCCAGCTCTCGAGCGCGCTCGACCACGTCCGTGCCCGCTGCGGGCCACTCGAACAAGAAGGTTCCCTGGTCGAGCCCGACGTTGACCTGGTCCCAGGCGTGCAGCGGAAGCTCTTCGCCGGCCTTCCACCACGTCATTTCATCGAGGCGGGCAATCTTGGTGAAGGCGACGCGCGCTGGCCAGAGGTCCCGGCGCGCGATCAGCTCCGCCACGCTCATGGCATCGGCCTGTGCGCGTGAGGGTTGGGGCTTCTGCGGCGCCGGCGGAGGCGGCTCGGGTACTTGCTCGGCCGGGGCTTGCTCCGCGGCAGGCAAGGGTTCCGGCTCTGCGACGGGCGGGAGTTTCGACTCCGGCGCCAGTCGCGACGGCTCGGGAGTAGCCACGGGCGCCGCGACCGGCTCGGTCATCACCGCCTGCTGGGCCGGGACTTGTGCGGTCGGCGCCGCGGTCTCCGCTCGAGGCTCCGGCGCCCTCGTCGGTACGGCGGTGGGAGTTTCCGAGCTGCACGCCGCAGTGACGAAGAAGAAAGCGATGCTGAAGCTCGGCCAAGAGGCGGTGACGGGACGCATGGGGACTCCGGAGGTCGGCGCTGGGGTCGAAGGGGAAGAGGGACCGGGAACGGAACCCTCCACGAGCTTGAATGCGAGCCTCGCGGCGCCGTCCGCAGTCCATCGCGCAATTTCCCCTGCGGACTCGCGCCCGGACTGCGCATCTAGCCCGGTCGCGTCCCCCGCTGACCTCGCCGAGTCCCCCCCTCTCCGCTTGCTCCAAAGGAAAGCCCATGTTCTGCCAAAACTGTGGAACCTCGATGGCCGCCGCCGCCTCTGCCTGCCCGAGCTGCCACAGCTCGGTCGCGCTCGCGAGCGCCGGCATGGCCAGGACCGCAGTGGTCACCGAGAACGTACGAGCCGCCGTTGGCAGTGCTCTCGGTGCGCTGAAGAGTCTCGCCGGCGATCCGGTCGGCAGGCTGCCGGCAACCTACGAGGCGCTCGGCGAGGACAAAGCCCGCCGAGTCGGGCTCAGCTTTGGCGTCGCCTCGGTGATCCTCTTTCTCCTTGGCGGCTATCTGCTGCTCCCGGTGCAGGATGGGCTGCTGGACTTCCTGGGCTTCGGCGGCACGCTGAAATGCCTCCTCTTCGGAGTGCTGCCCTTCGGCGGTACCGTGCTCGGCAGCCTCGCGGCGCGCAAGCTCCTCGGTGGCAACGGCAGCCTGGGAGGCGACCTGTTCCTCTCTGGAGCGGCGCTCCTGCCGGTCTCGCTCGCCATGCCGATCAACGGCCTGCTCGGCTACGAGAACTACGGGCTCATGGCCGCGCTCTCGATCTTCGCCGCGTGCACGAGCGTCCTCGTGCTCTACTCGGGGTATCGCCGCATCTCGAAGTTCACCGAGCGCACCACGACGCTCGTGATTCCCACCGTGCTCGTGCTCGTTGCATGGCTCGGCAAGACGATGGCCGCATCCGTGCTCGAGAGTGGCATGGGCGGCTATTGAGCTCCCCCTCGACCAGATTCCTGAAAGAGAACGCAATGAAACGCGCCCGATCCGCTGCCCTGGCCTTCATGATCGTCTTCGCTCTCGGCTCTTGCGGACCGAACAACTCCCCAGAGGCCCTCGCCAAGGCGAACATCGCCCTGATGAAGGATTTCGCCGCGACACTCGCCAAGGTCACCGACAAGGCTTCCGCCGAGAAGCAAACCGCCGCTCTCGAGCAGATCGGAAAACGCGCCAAGGACCTTCAAGCCCGCATGGCGAAAGCCGGCGAGCCGTCGGATGCAGCCGCCGAGAAGCTCCTGAAGGAAATCGGCCCAGCGATGGAAACCAGCATGCAGCAGCTGTCCCAGGAGCTCATCCGGATCAGCAGCAACCCAGAGCTGCAAGCAGTCCTCGGCCCGACGCTCGAGGACATGGATTTCTAGAGTCCCTCCGGGTTCGGAGTCCCCTCCGGGTTCGGAGTACCGCCTTCAGGCGGTCTGGTTCGTCGTCCCGCCTTCAGGCGGGACTGGCTCCGCCAGAGAAGACCGCCTGAAGGCGGTACTCCGAACCAGAGTCGGAGCGCCCCAGTCCTACCGCGCCGCGAACCCGCGCATCAAATCCCTACCTTGATCTTGGACAGCTCGACGAAGTGCTGCGCCCGTTCCCCGCTCTTGGTGCCCTTGAACTTCTCCGCGATCGCCTTGGCTTTCTTCACGTTGCCCTCGTCGAAGGGCTTCTCCTTGGCGATCTTCTCGTGGAGGCTCGACACCGCCTTGGCGGCCTCACGCTCCATGCTCGCCGCATCCGACGCAAGCGCCTGGGTGAGCTCGGCGATGTTCGCAGTCAAATCGGGAACGCCCTTCGTACCCTTCTCGAGCTGCGCCACGAGAGCATCAGCCTGAACCAGGAAACCGTTGTCGATGAGCCAGCTCGCGCGCACGAGCTTGCTCTGGACACGGCCGAGGAACTCTTCCCGCGCGCCCTTGGCTTCGTCCGTGCCGAGCTTGTCGCACTCCGTGACAGCGCCCGCAACGTCGCCCTTGAGGAAGGTGCTCCACGCCTTGGCGAGCGCCTTGGGCGTGCCCGGCGGCGCGGTCTTGCCTTTCTCGATCTCTGCAGCAATCAGCGCCTTGATCTGCTTCTCCTTCTCGAGCGGGTTGCCCGTGAGGAGCACGGTGCCGTCGGAAGCGTTCCTCGCTCTCACGGACCGATTCCTCGATCCGCTTGCGTGCCGTGATATCGAAAGCCGCGCCAATGGTTTGTCGCACGACTCCCGCGTCGTCGCGCAAGAAGACCGTGTCGCGCGTCTGCACCCAGATGTACTCGCCTGACTTGGTACGCACCCGGTGCTCGCAATCGGCAGACTGGTCGTCGCGCAAGGTACGGACGTGCTGCAGGTGCTCTGCGAAGCGTCCCACATCATCCGGGTGCACCATCGTCGACACGACGTCTCTGCCCATCTCCTCGATTTCCTCGGAGGTGTATCCGGTCATCGAGACCACGCCTCGGCTGACGAAAACCCACCTTCCCTTTTCGAGGTCCAGGACATGCAGCACGCCCGGCGTGATCTCCGCGATTCGCTGGAGGAAATGCTCCTTCTCCCGCAACGCTTCCGTGCGCTCGATCACGCGGGCATCGAGAGTCTCATTGAGCTGCCGCAATTGCTCCTCGGCCCGGCGACGTTCGGCCACCTCGGCGAGCAGAGCGCGGTTGGCCAGTTCCACATCGCGTTGCTTGCGATGCAGCTCGGCGAAGATGGCGACCTTCGAGCGGAGGATGGACGCGTTCACCGGCTTGTGCAGGTAGTCGACGGCGCCGCTGCCGTAGCCCTCGAGCACGTGCTGGTCCTCGTTGTAGTAGGCGGTCAGGAAGATGATCGGTACCCGGGCGGTCTTCTTCCGCGCCTTGATCGTCTGCGCCAGCTCGAAGCCGGTCATGCCGGGCATGCGGATGTCGAGGATCAGAAGGGCGAACTCCTCGACCACCAGCGCGAGCAGTGCCTGGTCCGCGGACTCGGCCCTGACGAGGCGGTAGCCGGGATCGGCGAGTACCGTTTCGAGGACGGTGAGGTTCTTCGGCTCGTCGTCCACGATGAGGATGTTGATCGGAGTGTCGGGAGTGACCCGACCCGTGGCGTCGGAGCGACGCTCAGCAGGCGTGTTCGAATTCGACCCCTCCGCCGACGTGGAAACCTTCTCGGAGCTCATGGAGAGCGATCCGGACGCGCTCTCGCGCGCCGAGCGAGCAGGCTCGGCGTGGCCCGCCGATTCCGCCGCCAGGGCGGGTACTCCTTCCTCAGGATCCTTCTGCCCTGACTGCTGACCTGACCGTCTGGTCATTCTGGAGCCTCCACGATTGCTGGACGCCGGACCGTCGAACCCGCTCGGAATGTCCCTGTTCAACTTCCAGTTCATCGGAACAGCCACACTCGCATCAGAGACAGCAACTGATCCGTATTCACCGGCTTGGCGATGTAGTCGCTCGCGCCGGCGTCGAGACACTTCTCACGGTCACCTTTCATCGCTTTGGCCGTCAGGGCGAGGATCGGAAGGGTGCGGAACTCGGGTGATTGGCGAATCTTTCGCATCGTTTCATAGCCATCCATCTCGGGCATCATGATGTCCATGAGCACGAGACTCAGGTCTGGGGTCGCCTGGATCAGGTCGATGGCGCTACGACCGTTCGTAGTGCTCATCACGTCCATCTCCTGGTTTTCTAGCAGCGAGGTGAGGGCAAAGATGTTCCGCGCGTCGTCGTCGACCACGAGCACCTTGCGGCCACGCAAGACTTCCTTGGAGCCGTGGAGTCGCTCGAGCATGGCTTGCTTCTCCGCGGGCAAGTCGGTGACGACACGGTGAAGGAAGAGCGCGGTTTCGTCGAGCAGCCGCTCCGGAGATTGCACGTCCTTGAGCACGATGCTCTTGGCCATCGCCTTGAGCTGCTTTTGCTCGTCAAGACTGAGATCCTTCCCGGTGAAGACGACCACGGGAACATCCCTCAGCCCGGGCTCGGCGTGCATCCTTTCCAGTAGCTCGAAGCCCGTCATGTCGGGCAGGCGAAGGTCGAGGACCACGCAATCGAAATGCCGGTCGAGCATCGCCGCCAGAGCCTCTTCACCCGTGGCCGCCGCAGACATCTCGATGTCCTCGTAGCCGAGCAGCTCGAGGATGGATTGCCGCTCGATGTCGTTGTCCTCGACCACGAGCAGCCGCTTGGTACGCGGGGCGGCGAACTCCCTCATGCGGTCGAAGGCCTCCTCCAGGCCCTCGGTGGTCGGTGCCTTGACGAGGTAGTTGAGAGCGCCGTGGGCAAGCCCGTGCTGGCGCTCTTCTTCCATGGTGATGATCTGCACCGGGATGTGGCGCGTGGCAGGGTCGAGCTTGAGCTGGTTGAGCACCGTCCAGCCCAGCATGTCCGGCAGGAAGATATCGAGCGAGATCGCCGCCGGACGATACTGCCGCGCAAGAGAAAGCCCGACCGCGCCCTTCGTCGCGACGATCCCCTTGAAGCCCTTTTCGTGCGCGAGTCCGAGCAGGATTCGCGCGTAGTGCGGGTCGTCCTCGATGATCAGCATCACGGCGTCGCGTTGCTCGATGGCATCGCGGTCGTCTTCGATGTGCTCCTCGCGTGTGGCGGGCTGGATGGTCAGGGCGTGGGCCCTGGTGGCTCTGGCCAGGCTGGATTCGCCGGTCGGTGCGGTGCGCATGCTGTCGGGGCCGGAGTAGTGGAGCGGCAGGAAGAGCGTGAAGGTGCTGCCTTGTCCGTGCACGCTCGCAAGCTTGATCTCGCCGCCGAGCAGCACTGCCAGCTCGCGGCTGATCGCGAGACCGAGGCCCGTGCCACCGTACTTGCGCGAGGTGCCCGCGTCGGCCTGCTGGAACGCCTCGAAGATGATCCGCTGCTTCTCCGGCGCAATGCCGATACCGGTGTCTTCGACGGCGAAGGAGATGACCTGCTGGGCCTTGCTGAGCACCGGGTGGTCGGAGCTCCAGCCCTTCGCTGCCAGACTCACGCGCACGTCCACGTGACCGTGCGCGGTGAACTTCACGGCGTTGGAAAGCAGGTTCTTGAGGATCTGCTGGAGGCGCTTCGGATCGCTATCCATGAACTTCGGCAGATCCTCGGCGAACAGCACGTTGAACGGCAGGTTCTTCGCTTCGGCCACGTGCCGGAAATTGCGGTCGATGTTGTTCTGCAGCTCTGCGAAGGGAATCTCCTCCACCTCCACGGTGACGGTGCCCGACTCGATCTTCGAGAGATCCAAGATGTCGTTGATGAGGTGGAGCAAGTCGGACCCGGAGGAATTGATGTTCCGGGAGAACTCGACCTGCTTGGAGTTGAGAGTGCCGGGCGCGTTCTCGGCGAGCTGCTGGCTCAGGATGAGGATGGAATTGAGCGGCGTGCGCAACTCGTGCGACATGTTCGCCAGGAACTCGGACTTGTACTTCGAGGTCAGCGCCAGCTCGGCGGCTTTTTCCTCGAGCGCGTGGCGCGCCTGCTCGACCTCGGTGTTCTTGCGCTCGACCTCCGCGTTCTGCTCGGCAAGCAGCCGCGCCTTCGTGCCCAGCTCCTCGTTGGTCTGCTGGAGCTCGCTCTGGCGGCTCTGCAATTCGACCGTGAGCTGCTGCGACTGCGTCAGCAGACCCTCGGTGCGCATCGTCGCCTCGATCGTGTTGAAGACCGCGCCGATGCTCTGCGTGAGCAACTCGATGAATGCGAGCGAGCCGGTGCTGAACTCCTGGAGCGCGGCGAGCTCGATGACCGCCTTGGTCTGCCCCTCGAAGAGCACGGGCAGCACGATGATGTTCACCTTCTGCGCCGTGCCGAGACTGGAGGAGATGGTGATGAAGTCGGGCGGCACATCGCCGAGCAGGATGCGCTTCTTCTCGACGGCGCACTGCCCGACGAGGCCCTCGCCGAGGCGAATCCGCCTGGCGATCTGCTCGCCGTCGTGCGCGTAGCTCGAGAGCAGCTTGAGCTCCAGGGCCCCGTCGCCTTCGGTGAGATGGTAGATCGTGCCTTGCTGCGCATTGATCAGCGGAGCCAGCTCGGTCAGGAGCATCTGGCCCACGGTGTTGAGCTCGCGCTGGCCCTGCAGCATGCCCGTGAATTTCGCAAGGTTCGTCTTCAGCCAGTCCTGCTCGCGATTCCTCTCGGTGGTTTCGCGCAAGTTGGAAATCATCGTGTTGATGTTGTCCTTCAGCTCGGCCACCTCGCCCTTGGCGTCCACCTGGATGGAGCGAGTGAGGTCACCCTTCGTCACGGCGGTAGCCACCTCGGCGATGGCACGGACCTGGGTGGTGAGATTGGCAGCGAGCAGGTTCACGTTACCCGTGAGGTCCTTCCAGGTGCCTGCGGCGCCGGGCACGTTGGCCTGGCCACCGAGCCGCCCGTCCACGCCGACTTCGCGGGCCACGTTCGTCACCTGGTCGGCGAAGGTCGCCAGCGTGCCGGTCATGTTGTTGATGGTGTCGGCGAGTGCGGCGACTTCGCCCTTGGCCTGCACGGTGAGCTTCTGGCGCAGGTTCCCGTCCGCGACGGCGGTGACGACTTTCACGATTCCACGCACCTGGTCGGTGAGGTTGGAGGCCATGAAGTTCACGTTGTCCGTGAGATCCTTCCACGTGCCGGCAACGCCGCGCACCTCGGCCTGGCCTCCGAGCTTCCCTTCCGTGCCGACTTCACGGGCCACGCGCGTGACCTCTCCGGCAAAAGAATTCAGCTGATCGACCATCGTGTTGATCGTGTTCTTCAGCTCGAGGATCTCGCCCTTCACGTCGACGGTGATCTTGCGGTTGAGGTCGCCGCGCGCGACGGCCGTGGTCACCTCGGCGATGTTGCGGACCTGCGTGGTCAGGTTGTTGGCCAGACCGTTGACCGTATCGGTGAGGTCCTTCCAGGTGCCGGCCACACCGGGCACGGCAGCTTGCCCGCCGAGTCGGCCCTCGGTGCCGACTTCGCGCGCCACGCGAGTGACTTCCGAGGCGAAGGAGCGGAGCTGCTCGACCATCGTGTTGATGGTCTCCTTGAGCTGCAGGATCTCGCCGCGCACGTCCACGGTGATCTTCCGGCCGAGGTCGCCATTGGCCACGGCAATGGTCACTTCCGCGATGTTGCGGACCTGGCCCGTGAGATTCGAGGCCATCGAGTTCACGTTGTCGGTGAGGTCCTTCCACGTTCCCGCGACGCCCGGCACCGTCGCCTGACCGCCGAGCTTGCCCTCCGTGCCGACCTCACGGGCGACGCGGGTGACTTCCGACGCGAAGGCCGAGAGCTGGTCGACCATCGTGTTGATGGTTTCCTTGAGCTGGAGGATCTCGCCCTTCACATCGACGGTGATCTTGCGGCTGAGGTCGCCGCGCGCGATCGCGGTGGCAACGTCGGCGATGTTCCGGACCTGGCCGGTCAGGTTCGAGGCCATCGAGTTCACGTTGTCCGTGAGGTCCTTCCACGTTCCCGCCACACCGGGGACCTGCGCCTGGCCGCCGAGCTTGCCGTCGGTGCCGACTTCACGGGCCACGCGGCTGACTTCCGCCGCGAAGGAGCGGAGCTGGTCCACCATCGTGTTGATGGTCTCCTTGACCTCCAGGATCTCGCCGCGCACGTCGGCCGTGATCTTCTTGGACAGGTCGCCGTTGGCCACGGCGATCGTCACCTCGGCGATGTTTCGGACCTGGCCGGTCAGGTTCGAAGCCATCGAGTTGACGTTGTCGGTGAGGTCCTTCCACGTGCCCGCCACGCCGGGCACCGCGGCCTGGCCGCCGAGCTTGCCCTCGGTGCCGACCTCGCGCGCCACGCGAGTGACTTCCGAAGCGAAGGCCGAGAGCTGGTCGACCATCGTGTTGATGGTGTTCTTCAGCGCGAGGATCTCGCCTTTCACCTCCACGGTGATCTTCGAAGAAAGGTCGCCGTTGGCCACGGCCGTGGTGACGTCAGCGATGTTGCGGACCTGCGAAGTGAGGTTCGTTGCCATCGCGTTGACCGAGTCCGTGAGATCCTTCCACGTCCCCGCCACGCCGGGAACGGCCGCCTGCCCCCCGAGCTTTCCCTCGGTGCCGACTTCTCGCGCGACGCGGGTCACTTCCGAGGCGAAGCCGTTGAGCTGATCGACCATCGTGTTGATGGTGTTCTTCAGCTCGAGGATCTCGCCCTTCACTTCGACGGTGATCGTGCGGCTCAGGTCGCCGCGCGCGACGGCGGTCGTGACGTCGGCGATGTTGCGGACCTGCCCGGTCAGGTTGTTCGCCATCGAGTTCACGTTGTCCGTGAGGTCTTTCCACGTGCCGGCCACGCCCTTCACCGTGGCCTGCCCGCCGAGCTTCCCCTCGGTTCCGACCTCGCGCGCCACGCGGCTGACCTCACCGGCGAAGCCGTTGAGCTGGTCCACCATCGTGTTGATCGTGTTCTTCAGCTCCAGGATCTCGCCGCGCACGTCGACGGTGATCTTCTTCGACAGGTCGCCGTTGGCCACGGCCGTCGCCACGTCGGCGATGTTGCGCACCTGACCTGTGAGGTTCGAGGCCATCGAGTTCACGTTGTCGGTGAGGTCCTTCCACGTGCCCGCAACGCCGCGCACCTCGGCCTGACCACCGAGCTTGCCGTCGGTGCCCACCTCGCGCGCCACGCGACTGACCTCGCCGGCGAAGGAATTGAGCTGGTCGACCATCGTGTTGATCGTGTTCTTCAGCTCGAGGATCTCGCCGCGCACGTCGACGGTGATCTTCTTCGACAGGTCGCCGTTGGCCACGGCCGTCGTGACCTCGGCGATGTTGCGGACCTGCCCGGTGAGGTTCGTCGCCATCGCGTTCACGGAGTCCGTGAGGTCCTTCCAGGTGCCGGCCACGCCGCGCACTTCGGCCTGGCCGCCCAGCGCGCCCTCGGTGCCCACCTCACGGGCCACGCGGGTCACTTCCGAGGCGAAGCCGTTGAGCTGGTCGACCATCGTGTTGATCGTGTTCTTCAGCTCCAGGATCTCGCCCTTCACATCGACGGTGATCTTCTTGGAAAGGTCGCCGTTCGCGACGGCGGTGGTGACTTCCGCGATGTTGCGGACCTGCCCGGTGAGGTTGGAAGCCATGAAGTTCACGTTGTCCGTGAGGTCCTTCCAGGTCCCCGCCACCCCACCTACCTCCGCCTGGCCGCCGAGCTTGCCCTCGGTGCCGACCTCGCGCGCGACGCGAGTGACCTCCGACGCGAAGCCGTTGAGCTGATCGACCATCGTGTTGATCGTGTTCTTCAGCGCGAGGATCTCTCCCTTGACCTCGACCGTGATCTTGCGCGAGAGGTCGCCTTTCGCGACCGCGGTCGTGACTTCCGCGATGTTGCGGACCTGCCCCGTGAGGTTGGACGCCATCGAGTTCACCGAGTCGGTGAGGTCCTTCCAGGTGCCCGCGACGCCGCCTACCTGCGCCTGTCCGCCGAGCTTGCCCTCGGTGCCGACTTCGCGGGCCACGCGCGTGACTTCGGAGGAGAAGCCGTTGAGCTGGTCGACCATCGTGTTGATCGTCTCCTTCAGCTCGAGGATCTCGCCTTTCACGTCCACCGTGATCTTCCGCGAAAGGTCGCCGCGCGCCACGGCCGTGGTCACGGTCGCGATGTTGCGGACTTGCGCGGTGAGATTGGTGGCCATCGCGTTCACCGAGTCGGTGAGGTCCTTCCAGGTGCCAGCCACGCCCGGCACCACTGCCTGGCCGCCGAGACGGCCATCGGTGCCGACCTCGCGCGCCACGCGCGTCACTTCCGAGGCGAAGGAGCGGAGCTGGTCGACCATCGTATTGATGGCTTCCTTGAGCTGGAGGATCTCTCCGCGCACGTCGACGGTGATCTTCTTGGAGAGGTCCCCGTTCGCGACCGCGATGGTCACATCGGCGATGTTGCGGACCTGCGCCGTGAGGTTGCCGGCCATCTGGTTGACCGACTCGGTGAGCTCTCTCCAGACGCCCGACACGCCCTTGACCTGCGCCTGGCCGCCGAGCTTGCCCTCGGTGCCCACCTCGCGCGCCACGCGGGTGACCTCCGAGGTGAAGACCGTGAGTTGCTCGATCATCGTGTTCACGAGCTTCGCCGAGCGCAGGAACTCGCCCTTGAGGGCGCGCCCGTCCACCTCCAGCTCCATGGATTGCCCGAGGTCTCCTTTGGCCACCGCGCCGATGGTGCGCGCCACTTCCGTCGTCGGCCGCACCAGGTCGTCGAGCAGCGTGTTGATGGACTCCACCTTCGTCGCCCATCCACCGAGGGCACCCGGCACCGTCATGCGCTGCTTGAGCCGCCCCTCCTTGCCCACCACCGCGCTCAACCGCATCACCTCCCGCGCGATGCGGTCCTCGTGCGCGATCGTCTGATTGAAGGCTTCCGCAATGCGCCGATCCGTCCCGCTCCAGTCCGTGGGCAACCGCACCGAGAAATCCCCATCCCGGAACGCCACCACCGCTGCCAGCAACACCCTCGCCCGCGCCTCCGCAGACTCATCCGCCGCACGTGCCGCAGCCACGCGCCCGGCCTTCGGCTTGCGTGCGGTCTTCGGAGTGAGGCCGCGACCATTGTCCGGAGCGGGGGCGGACTGGGAGTCTTCGGACTGGCTGACGGTTGATTTCTTCACGTGCAAGCGGTTGTCGGATTGGGTACGGAATTGCTGGACGAATTCGAACTTCAGGTGTGGCCGTGATCGCGCACGACTGACCTCTGCCCCCCGAACCTATCAGGGCGGTGCCGAGCGGATGGACGTTCGCCGTGGGACCTTCGCGCTCATCTCGAACCTCTTGATGGCACCGTCCTCGGTGCCTCGACCTTCGCCTCGAACGCCCGCCAGCGCACGTCGAGCGTCACGCCGAACAGCAACGCCGATGGGGTCGGAATCCCGGAGCCCAGCCACAGCTTCTGCGAAGTTCTCATCGTCGGTAACTTGGCGCTCGCCCCGTGCCGCAAGGGGGCCGCGTCGGTCACGTCGGCAAGTAGAATTTTACACGGAGACGTGCGGGCTGCCATCCACCCCAACCACCTCCATGTCCAGACTTGCGCATCTTGACGTCGAAGGACCCGAGAGCGACCGATGCTGGGGTGAATGAGGCCTGGCTCCTGGCCAAGCCTGGCCTGGCCGACGGGACGACGGCACCGGAGCCGAGGATCCCCAACGTAAGTCCCGGGGCCCCCGAGGCATGCGGCGAAGTCGGGAAGGACTCCAGCGGTTTCGCAGTAGCAGATCGGCTGACTTGGCCTAGGATCCGGCCGAGATTGGCCTTCCTGCGCGGCCAGTGCACCTACGCGCCTTCAGCTGGCGCACCGGTCCGGAACGAGTTCCCCAATGGCTGTGTCTTCGAAGCGCCCTCCGCCGATCTGTCAGGCACTGATCATCTGCGATCTCGTTCACAGCGACCCGGGCACCCAGAAGCACTTCTTGCTCGGGACGTTCTCGGCGATCCGCGCGCGTTCGTTCCCGGCCGTGCATCCTCGGCTGGGTCTCTACTGTGAGCTGACCAACGGCCACGGCCAGACCCACATCTCGCTCAAGCTGTCGAGGGTCAGGGCCGAGCAGATGGAGGGGGATCCGCTCGGCGCGATCGAAGCGGACGCGGACTTCGTGGACCCCAGGCAGACCGTGACGCTTGCAGGCAACATCCCGAACGTGGCGTTCCCGGAGCCGGGCGAGTACCGGCTGTTCGTCGAGGCCAACGGACTCCTGCTGAGCGAGCGAAAGCTCGTGCTGATGCAGATCGAGACGCCGCACTGACGGCGACTCGCGCGCAAGCCTCGTTCGAGGCTGCGCCACGCGCATGCGTGGCCTTCCATGGAGCCAGTTGATCTATGCTCTGAGCATGCTGGCCAGAGCTGCCTCGCCGCTCCGCTTCGTGGTGCTCGTGCTGCTGAGCGTGGGCTGTCACGCGCCTCCGGCGGCCAGTCCGGAGCCGTCGCCGGCGGCGCCTCCCGGCTCTGCGACGGAAACGCTCCTGCCGCACGAGACCTTCACCCTCGACTCGCGCGTTCTCGGCGAGACGCGGCGCATCAACGTCTACACGCCTCCGGAGTACGCGTCGGCCACGAGCACCCGTTACCCCGTGCTGTACATGCCGGATGGTGGCGTCGAGGAGGACTTTCCTCACGTCGCCCGCACCGTCGACACTGCCATCCGCGCGGGCGAGATGCGGCCGCTCATCCTGGTGGGGATCGAGAACACCGAGCGGCGGCGCGACATGACGGGGCCTACCGAGGTCGAGGAGGACCGCAAGATCGCGGTGCACGTGGGTGGGTCGGCGGGGTTCCGCGCTTTTCTCCGCGATGAGCTGATGCCGGCCATCGATGCGCGCGTGCGCGGGAATGGCGTGACCGGAATCGTCGGGGAATCGCTGGCGGGCCTGTTCATCGTGGAGACTTTCTTACTCGAGCCCGAGATGTTCGACGTGTACGTCGCCCTCAGCCCGAGCCTCTGGTGGAATGCGCAGTCGCTGCTGCGGAGCGCAGGCGAGCGGCTCAGGGGGGGCGCCGATTGGAGTGCGACGTTCTACTTCAGCATTGCTGGGGATGATGATCTGGGCGATGCCGGCGAGATGCTTGCGGCTGCGCTTCGTCAGGATGCGCCGGAGAGGTTGACGTGGTTCTATGAGCCGATGCTCGCTGAGCGGCACAGCACCATCTATCGCGCTGCCTCGCCCATCGCCTTGCGAAGGGTCTTTCCTCCCGAGTAGCTGGGCGTCTGGTTTGGAGTACCGCCTTCGGGCGGTCTTCGCTTGCGGAGCCAGTCCCGCCTGAAGGCAGGACGACGAACCAGACCGCCTAAAGGCGGTACTCCGAACTGCGCGGGGATCCCGAACTGCGCGGGACTCCGAACAGGGCGGGATTCCGAATTGGGCGGGAACCCGAACCGGTTCGGTCCGGTTTGGAGTACCGCCTTCAGGCGGTCCGGTTGTGCTCAGGGAACCGGCAGGAAGTAGAGTTCATCCTCCGTCGCTTCCGAGGCAGATCGTCGCCTCCAATCCGTCCGTGAGGCCCGTCCCCGTACCATCTGCGTGCTGCGGATCGCGGTACCAGAACTGGAAGTACAGGCGGTCACCCGGGTCCAGACCGTTCGCTTCCATGAGCGCCTGGCTGAAGTGAAAGTCGATCACGCCGTCGCAGGTCCCTGCCCCGCCGCTCGATTGCAGGAGATCGGACCTATGGAGCGGCGGAGCGACGCAGAGCGTGCCGCCCAGAAAGGGCGTGGCCGCGGGGCCGGCGGTGGTCCATATCAGGATGCCGAACTCCTGACGCAGCACATTCATGGCGAGGATGTGGAACTCGTCCGATCCTGCGATCGCCGGAGTGCCCCGCCATCCGATCGCGGGAACGCAACCGGCAGAGTTCTCCTTGGCTTCGCAGTACCTCTCTGGAGTGCCGCAGAAGGTCGGGTCGAAGGGGAGCGCCCCCACGTCCAGGCGGGAGCCATTCTCATCGGTCTGCGTGGGATCACCCGCATCGATGCAGGGGGAACCGGGGAGCAAGCGGAAATCCGCGTGCTCGGCTCCCCAGAAGCGCGGGTCTGCGTCGAAGTTGCCCGTTCCCGGCCATCCGCCTTCCACATCGCACCACTCGGCGAGCGAGCCCCCCGCAAGCGAGTCCGGCATGTTCTGCCAGACGATGCACGAGTTCAGGACGCAATCCTCGGCTCCGCCCCCTTCTCCAGACGCGTCTTTCCAGTAACTGTCTGCAACGTTGCCGTAGAGCGTGCAGCTTTGGAGGGTCGCCGGTCCCATCACTGCGCCCCCACGACCCGCGCTCCCGGAGGACAACCCACGCGCGCGATTCCCCGTGAGAACGCAATGGTCGAGACGGACATTGCCACCCCAGACCGCAACCGCACCGCCGTTTCCATGACCGTAACTGTCCGAACTGAACGCTTGATTCCCCTGGAATTGACAGCGATCGAAGGACGCCGTTGCACCATCGATCAGGACGGCGCCGCCCTCGGCAGCCCAGTTATCGAGAAAGGAGCAATCGTCGAAGGTCGAAGCATGATTGAGGCTGCCCCGGATGAACAGCGCCCCACCCTCGAGCTGACCCACACCGCTCCGGTTGCGCTGGAAGCGGCACCGTTCAAAGTGGCTGGAGCTCTCTTTCAGATAGATGGCTCCCCATCCCTGCGACGCATAGTTGTCGTCGAAGACTGTCGAGCGGACACTGAGTGTCGAACCCTCGGCCCACATCACGATTCCACGTGCTTCCCCTGACCAGAACTCCCTGAAGGAGCATTCCTCCAGAGTGACTTGTGAGCCAACCGAATAAATCGCGCCACCCCTGATGCTCTTGCAATCCTCGGGCGTGAAGGAGCAGCCGGAAGCCTCCAGGACACCGCCCCGAATCAGGATGCTCCCACCCAATGCCCCGCAGTTCCCTGCGAAGCTCGAATCTCTGAGCTTGACGCTGCCGCCCAGGACATACAGAGCGCCTCCGTAGTCTCCGGTGTTCGAACTGAAACTACAGCGGTGGAACCTGAGATGAGACTCCGTGGCCCACACCGCTCCACCCTTCCCGTAGTGACCCAGACCGTAGTTATCCTCGAATCGACACCCCCTGCAGACCACCGTGGATGAGTCCGAGAGAATGCCTGGACTGCTCCGCCGGATGGTCAGGTCGCCCAGAATCAGGCTCGTCCCGGCGGCGAGGGTGACTGCGGGGAGTGACGGCCATTCATCCGAGCGGGAGCCGACGAGGATCGTTTCCTCGGCGTCGTGGTCTCCCTGGATCTCGAGCTCCATCGCGGGGATGACCAGATTCTCCTGATACGTTCCCCGCCGGACGAAGACCAGGTCTCCGCTCGATGCGGCGTTGATCGCCTCCTGGATCGTGCAGAACGGATCGTCAGGCGTCCCGGCGCCGGATTCATCGCAATGGGGACCATCGACGTACCAGGTCGTCTGAGCCGAAGTCGGGAACGTCATGGCGAGCAGCAATGAAGCAACGAGCAGGGAACGCATTGCAGTCCTCCGGCCGATCAGGCCGTGCGGGGGAGCGAATCCTTGCCGCCCCGTACAGTCCCGTTCCCGGAGCGAGCGAGGGTCACTCTAGCGGGGCACTACTGGATCGCGGCGAATCCGCTCGTCGAGATCGGTCGCGCGGTCGAGCTTTCCGCGAACTGGCACTCGACATGGCGCTCGCAGAAGCATCGTCCGCCGCGAGCGTGTCGAGCCTCGATATCGACCGCGACCGTCTCGAGCATCACGCCGAGCCATTGTCGGATTTCCCGCTCGGGAGAATTCCGTCACCTCGAGCCGGCGACGCCAACCATCTCCTCAGGGGCAAACCGTGAACTTCAGCACCGCGGTGAGCAGCGTATCGAAGCTATTGCCCGGGTCGTGGCCGTAGAACTGACAGTGGATGGTCGAGCCGGGGAGCGAGAGCGCTGCCAGCGGCGGCGGCCCGCCGAGGAGGCCGGCACGGAAGCTGTTCATGTCGATCGAGAGCACGCCGTCGCAGAAGCCGAGCGTCCCCACCGTGTCGTCGGCGAGCACCGTGCGGTGGATTCCCTGGATGCACAGGTGTCCGCCCAGGAAAGGCGCGTCGTTCGGGCCCGAGGCGGTGTACATGAGCATGCCGAATTCGTGCGCGCGCATGCCCGAGGCCGTGACGACGAAGCCGCTCGTCGCGGTGGCGCTCGGCACGCCGGTCGAGCTGATCGAGGGAGTCGTGGAACAGGAGCTCTGCTTCGCGAAGCAGTAGTTGCCATTGGCGAGCGCCGCCTGCACCGCCGCGAGAGCGTCGATCCGACCCCAGCCGTAATGGTTGTCCTTGCCCGCCTCGCCGAGGTCGACCGCGGTTGTTTCCAGGATCCGCTTCACGCCGAAGTGATCGAGCATCGGGTCGGACTGCAGGAGCAGTGCCGCGAGGCCGGCGACGTGCGGCGTTGCCATCGACGTGCCGTCGCCGACGGCGTATCCGGCGCACACTCTGTGCGAGAGCGCCAGGCCAGAAGCGCAGACGTCCGGTTTCTCCAGGCCGGGCGGATACGGGTAGTCGCTGTACGGAGGAACGTCCTGCCAGGTCACGGGACCGCAGCTCGAGTACCCTGCCAGAACGTCGCTGCAATTCACGGCGCCCACGGTGATCACAGCGGGGACGTCGCCGGGAGTGCGCACGCTGTCGTATCGCGTGCTGCAGCCCTCGTTCCCCGCCGCAAAGCACAGCACGAGACCGGCCGCGATCGAATTGTCGCAAACCGCTCGCCAGGTCGCGCGCTCCGGATGGATGCCGTGAAACCAGCCCAGGCTTCCGTTGAGCACGTCGGCGCCGTTGTCGACACCGTACTGCATGGCGCTCCACACGGCCTGCTCGCCCGTGGAACTGGTGATGATCTTGAGCACCATGATCCGCGCATCGGGTGCCACCCCGCACTGGTTCCCGCCAGTACCGTCTCCCGCGACCGTGCCGGACACGTGGGAGCCGTGGCCGTACGGGTCGTCGTTCGTGTCGTTGCTGTCGTCCATGAAGTTCCAGCCGCGGGTGTCGTCGATGAACCCGTTCTGGTCGTCGTCGATCCCGTTGTCCGCGATCTCGCCGGGGTTGGTCCACACCTGTCCCGCGATGTCGAGGTGCGTCGCGCAAAGACCACTGTCGATCACGCCCACGACCACGCCCTGACCCAGGATGCCGAACTGGCTCCACACCTCTGGCGCGCCGATCAGGTCGAGCCCGCACGTCGGGTTGCCGCCCGCGGTCGGCGCCGGTGGCGCAGCCACGAGAACCTCCTCGCCGCGCGGTGGATCAAGGTGAACCAGCGCGACGTCGGAGCGCGCCGCGAGGGCCAGCGCAACTCGCGGAGCAACCTCGGCCGAGACGACATTGTGGATCCAGAGGCTCTCGATCTCGCCGCGAACGCCGCCCGCCTCGCGCTCCCGCGCGAGGAACTCCATCAGCGGGGCCTGCGAGCGCGTCGCGGTGTCCCGGAGCAGCGCGACGACTTGCTCGCGCCGCCCGCGCTTGTCCGGCGCGGCGACAGCGCTGTCGATCAGGCCCTTATCTGCCTGCTCTGCGAGAATGACGTCGACCGGCAGGAACTCGCCCGCGGATGCAGCGGCGATCCTCTCGGCAAGGCCGGTGTCCAGCTTGCGCTCCTGCTCGGGAGTGAGGGTGGAGGCGCTCGGGTCCGAGGGAACGAGGAAGAGCACGCTCCAGAAGAGTGAGCCGAAGGTCGCCATCGGAGTCGTACCTCGAATCGGAGTGAAGGAGCCCTACTCGTCGGCTGCTCGATCCTGGCGCGCCGCACGAACCTGCCGGACGGGTGGTCACGGCTCGCAGCAAGGTTCCCCTGACACCCTACCACCGTCGGTGCAATCCCGCGGCGACCCCCTCTTGACAGGAGCCGGCCGCATGGCACTCTCGTGGTGGCGGCCATCCGCGCCCAACCTCTTCGACCTCCCCCCGACGGAGGTCCCCGTGAGGCAAAGGGGGGCATACTCCCGGATCGGCATCACTCACTCTTTCGTCGCCGCGGGGCGTGCTGTCGGGGGGTGCGTTTCTCGGCTCGAGCGAAGGAGACGACCACGATGCCGATTCAGAAAGACTTGAAGCGCCTGGTGCGAGCGCGCTCGCGCAAGACCGGCGAGTCCTATACCGCTGCCCGGGCTCGCGTGCTGGAGAAGAAGTCGGAGACGAAGCCCGCACCGGCCGCAAAGGCAGCGCCGGCGCAACCGCGCATCGATCTGGCGGAGCTCGGCGGCATGAGCGACGAGGCGGTCGCGAAGAAGACCGGGCGAAGCTGGAAGGGCTGGGTGACCGAGCTGGACCGAGCGGGCGCCGCCGAGTTCCCGCACGCGAAGATCGCGCGGCTCCTGCACGAGAGTCACGGCTTGCCCGGCTGGTGGGCACAGATGGTGACCGTCGGTTACGAGCGCATCCGCGGCTTGCGCGAGAAAGGCCAGCGTCGCGACGGCAGCTTCGACGTCAACAAGAGCAAGACCTACCCCGTGCCGATCGAGGAGCTCTGGAAGGGATTCGGCCGCTGCAAGCTCTGGCTGGACGGTGCAGAGTTGCGCATGAGCAAGGCCACCAAGCACAAGTCGATGCGCATGCGCTGGTCCGACGGGACACCGGTCGAGGCAAACTTCTACGCCAAGGGCGCGACCAGGAGTCAGGTCCAGCTCCAGCACCGCAACCTCCCCTCGCGCGCCGAGGCCGCCCGCTTGCGAACCTTCTGGAAGGAGCGCCTGGCCGCGCTCGGAACGCTGCTCGAAGGGAAAGCGTGACGGATTCACGCATCCGACTCGTGCCCTGATCGTCGGGAACTCCGGTCAGGCGCGCACCGGTTCATGGCCCTCGGGCAGCAGCGGCTGCTCGAGGGCCTGACCGCCTCCGCGAGCTTTCGCGCACTCGCGGGCGGCGCGCCCGTCCCTACTTCTTCTCGACCTCCGCCGGACGGGTCACCCAGGCGAGCCAGGCCTCGTCGAAGGACACGGGAGACCAGTTCCAGAGCTCCTTCATCAGCTTGCGTTGCAATTCCGGCAGGTCTTCCCCGTGGGGATAGCCCTGCGCGTCGAGCTGGCCTTTGACGCCGCCGAGGAACTTCGCGAACGCGTCGCCGTGCTCGTCGAGAAGGAAGCGCACCATCGACCAGCACGTGAGCTTCGCCTCCTCCTGAAGGTCGCCCACCTCGTGAAACCCCAGGAGCTGAGCGAGACGCTTCTGGTCGCCCGAAGCGACTAGCTTGCGCGTGGCCACGGTCCAGTCCTTCGGCCCGCGCACATCACTCTTGCCCCCCTCTTCGCCCTCGTTGGTGGTCGAGGCGGGCTCGATCTCCTTCTCCATGCACAGCGCAAGCCCTTCGGCGAGCCATAGCGGCGCGTCGTAGCTGAAGTGCTTGTACGCGTCGAAGCACAGGTGCGACAGATTGTGGACGATGTGCGGGTAGAGCCACTTGTCCTTGCGCAGGTCCGAATCCTCGGCCGGAATCGAGGCGATCATCTTGTGCTGCCCCTTGAGGTGCCAGCGCAACGCGTCGACGACCTCCGCGCCGCTGAACTCGAGCGTGAACAGGTTGTGCGTGGCGCGCGCCGAGTGGATGACGAGCTCGAACTTGTCCTTCTCGCCCAGGTATCGACCGTCGCCCATGTAGGGAGTGTTCACCTGGCGCGCCTCGGGAAAATCCGAATCCTGCACGCGCAAGAGCCGCTGGAAGCGCGCGTAGAACTCCTCCCCCTTCATCGCGAACAGATGCAGGCGCAGATAGGGATCGAGCTTCTTCGGTTCGCTCGGAACCGTCGGCAGCATCTGCTTCAGCCGCGCGATCTCCGCCACCACCCGCTTCTTGTCCTCGAGCTCGACATTGCAAGCACCGAGCGACGAGGCCCAGCGAATATGGGCCGTCTCGAGGAAAACCCACTGCGCCGCCGGAAGCCTCTCGACGATCGCCGCGCTCCCCTCCGGCCCGATCGTCATGGGCCCGTGCGAAACGATGCCGGCCTTCAGCATCAACTCCGGATCGTTCTGGCACCACGGGCAGATCTCTCCCCGACCCTTCTGCAAAGCCGGCGGCATCGCTCCAAGCAGCAACACGAGGGAGGCCCCAATTCCCATGATGCGCAGCCCAGCCCTGACAGTTGGCGAAGACCAAGTCCCCCTTCTTCTCTCTCTCACCCTTTGCCTTTCTCTTCCTTGGCGTCCTTTGCGTCCTTTGCGGTTCGTTTTTCTTCTTCCTTGAGCTTCGAAGAGTCAGAGAAGAAGACGAACCGCAAAGGACACAAAGTGAAAGCCGTCTCTGCGCGAGAATTCAGCAGCTTGCGCTCACGAACGAGCCTCAGCTCGACCGCATTGTGAGCGCCGTCGCCTCGTTCCCTCCGAGAGGCTCACGGGCAGAAAGTCACCGACAGGCCGTCGGAAGTATTGAAACCCGTTCCACCGGGCCCGGTCGGGTCGCGGAACCAGAACTGCCAGTACCACGTTCCGCCCGCCTGGATCTTGCCGGCTCCGGAATCGAGCGGTGGCTGCGTGTAGTCGAGCGGCTGGGTGACGATGCCGAAGGAATCGATCACGATGGGCGGGCGAATGCGGAAGAGACCCAGCCCGCCCGCACCGACGCACTGGAATCCATCCCCGAAGGGCACCTGGATCTGCGTCGGGCCATAAAAGAAGAGGCCGAACTGATTCGGGACAGCTCCGCTGGCGTTGAGAACAAGGTCGTTGCTCGCGACACTCGTCGTTCCAGTCGACCCGATGACTGCACCGGGCCCGGCAGAGTTCGGGCTCGTCACGCAATAGCTGCTCGGCGCCGGGCAGAGGTCGAGGGCATCGAGAGCCCCCCTGAGGTCCACCAAGGGACCGATGTGCCCGGCTCCGCCACCTTGCGGGATGCCTGTCGCGATCAACAGGTCGCGCAACGCCGTCGGCGACAGAACGACGCCAGCCTGGGCCAGTGCATAGCTCTGGATCGCGACGCAGGTGCCCGCGACGAACGGCGAGGCCGAGCTCGTGCCGTTGAAGGACGAAGTGTAGGCCTGGTGCGTGTCTCCCCCGTACTGCGCGAAGCTGCCGTACCCCAAGGTGAACACCGACTCGCCCCATCCCTGGACGTTCACCCGCGCGCCATACGTGCTGAAGGAGAGCCTGCTGTGGGCCATGTTGGCGGTGCCCGCACCCACGATGATGGCGCCGCTGTCACCCCTTGCGCGATAGGAGTCGTAAGCCGAGCTGTCCAGGTTCTGGCTACCATTCCCCGCGGCACCGACGACGATCACACCGGCATCCGTGCCGGTCTGAGTCACGGTCCACACGGCCGGGTCGAGCTCGGCGGGACCGTAGCCGCCACCCGCGCCCGTGGTCTGCATCTCGAGGAGGACCACGTCGCCTGCATCGGAGCTCGCTATGGCGTGCGTGATGCACGTCACCCTGCGGCCGCCTTCCTCGTCGGACCATTCGGGCCAGGTGTACACATCCGCCTGCGGTGCGATGCCGCTGCATCCATACGAATTGTCCTGGGAGACGGTTTCTCCGAGTACGGCGGTGCCGTGGTGCTGCCAGCCATTGGTGTACACCCAGGACGGAATCGTCTGTCCAGGCTCGATGTGGATGTCGATGTCGTTCAGGTCCTCGTGGTCGGGATCCCAGCCGTACTCGCAGTCGGAGAGGCGCACGCCCACTCCACGAGCCCCGATGCTCCAGGCGTAATCGACGTTGATGCCCGGATTGGGTCCGCGGTAGGTTTGGTTTGGCACCAGGTTGCGCGTCGGAGGAGCAATGTCTCCGGGGGGAGGCACACCCACGGTCTGGATGTACGCCCACTCGACGACGGGGAGGGTTTGCAACCGGTTTCCGACGCGCTCCATCTGCTCCGTCGTCATTCCAGGCACGTGCACGGTCATCATCCCGGCGAGGTCAGCCTGCTCGGCGCCGGAGCGCGCAGCGGCTCGGGCTTCGAGCTCCGCTAGCTCCTCCACGGGCATCTGGATCAGCGGGGAAAAGCCGAGCGGGAGGGCAAGCTCGAGCCGGAGCTGCTCGATCTCCGAGAGGTCGGCGCCCATCATAGAGGTCAGCTTTCCGCTCTCGTCCACGCGCACTCGCGCGTCGTCGACGAACTTGACGATCAGCTGGAATCCCGGTTCCCCCGGCGGCGTCGCCCACGGCGCCGAGGAGGACCCGAGGAGCGATTGGCTGGGAATCGGAAGGGCGCGCACCTCGCTCGTGGGGAGCGGGGAACGGGGCCGAAGCTCTTGCGCGAAGGCTGCGCTCGACAGGACGACGAGCCAGGGGAGAAGAATGAACCGCGAGGCCATGGTAACTCCTTGTGCTGAAGGTCCTCGGGGGAGGACGACCATGGCCTGATGATACTCCAGGAGTCGGCGCGTTCCGCTCATCGCCCGCCGCTGCGGCGGCGTGAAGCTCCTCGTCGAGCGCGTCGAGGAGCCTTGCCCAGCACGCCACGCGAGCGCCGGGGGGAAGGTCGAGGGGCCGGTCGGGGATTCCTGCGCCGGCGGAGCAGTGCGATCAGCGCGCGTTCATCCGCCGAGAGCGTGTGCGGCGCTCTCGGAGTGCGGCGCCTCGAGCGTACGCCGGAGAGCTCCCCGGCCTCGAAGGCGTCGATCACCGCCGGATGGACGTAGTACTTGCGGCACACCGCGCGCGTGTTGTGCAGCTGCTCCGCGACTTCGTCGATCGCCGCCACGAGCTGGCAGCGCCGGGAGCCCGCTCTCTGCATTCGCCGCGCACGCGAGAGGGCTCGCGCTACGAGGAGCGTGCCCGCCCAGGTCCTGAGGTCCTTCGCACTGAATTCCTCCCCCGCAGCCTCGCGCAAGTAGGCGTTCACGTCTCCCGAATCGACAGCGTGCCGGACTCCGTCTCCGTCCACGTACTGGAACAGCTCTTCGCCGGGAATCGACTGGCAGCGCGAGACGATCCGGATCAGGGCGCGATCCTGGATCCGGCAGCGATGCTGCCGTCCGCGCTTTCCCCGGAACTCGAACACCATGTTGTCTCTTCTGATCACCACGTGATCGTCCCGCAGCGTCGTCAGCCCGTAGGAGCCGTTGTCCCTGGCGTACTCCTCGTTTCCCACTCGCACACAGGTCGATTCGAGCAGGCGAACGATCGCTCCCAGGACCTTTTCCTTCGGCAAACCGGGCTTCGCGAGGTCTCTAGCCACCCGCGCGCGGACGGCAGGCAAGGCCCGGCTCAAGGCGAGCATGCGATCGAACTTCGTGCGGTCGCGGACCTCACGCCAGCGAGCATGGTAGCGATACTGCTTGCGCCCTCGCGCATCGCGGCCGGTGGCCTGGAGGTGGCCCCGAGGATCGAGCGAGATCCAGACGTCGCTGTACGCAGGTGGGATTGCGGGCCCCCGAATGCGGGCGAGCGTCTTCGCGTCCCGCACGGGCCGCCCATCCGGACCAACGTATCGAAACGCCTTCCCCGCGCGCCGCCGCCGGATCCCCGGCTTCGCGTCGCTCACATAGACGAGATCCGCCGCATCGGCATCCGCCTGGGGAACTTCGATCCTTGATCTCGCCACTGCAACGGTCCGCCCATGCAAGGAGCGCGCCGCAGCTCGCATGAGCCTTCCGGGGCAGGGATGCGCCCTCGCTCTGCAGGCGGAGCCCTTCGAGGGCGGCCGAATCTACAAGTGGCGTGAGGGGGTCGTCACGCGTCACGGTCGCGACGCACGATGACCCGGCGCCCGCGGATCTTGGTGCCGCGCAGGGCGTGGATGATGGCCTCGGCCTGATCAGTGGGGACTTCGACCAGGGCAAAGCGATCCGCGATCTCGATCGCGCCGATCGCCCCCCCACTCACGCCGGCCTCGTTGGCGATGGCGCCCACGAGATCTCCCGGCCGCAGCGAATCGACCCGGCCTGCACCGACGAAGATGCGCACCGTGTCGAGGTTCTGGGCTCGCGGCTTGCGTCCGAACTGTGGACGATCCCCGTAGGAGGATTGCTTGCCACGCCCTTTGGGCGGCGCGAAGTCCGAGCGTTCGGGTCGCGTCGCAGACGGGATGATCACGTCTTGCTCTTGCGCCTGTGCGTCCGCCTCGCCGTGGCTCGCCTCGTGCGCGAGCTTGACCGCGGCGGCTGCGACGTCCATCGGATCGAGCTCGGAGGCGAGCTCGGCCACGACGCTCCTGTAGACATCGAGATCGCCCGCGAGAACGGCCTCGCGCAGCGACACCCGCGTGAGCTCCAGGCGCCGGTGCCGCAGGTCGGCGAAGGTCGGAATCGTCGCCACTGTGATCTTTTGCTGCGTCGTGTTCTGGATGCTGCGCAGGAGCCGCTGCTCGCGCGGCTCGACGAAGGTGATCGCCACACCCTCGCGGCCCGCGCGCCCCGTGCGCCCGATGCGATGCACGTAGGCGTCGGGCTCGGAGGGCACGTCGTAATTGACGACGTGCGAGACGTGCTCGATGTCGAGGCCCCGAGCGGCGACATCCGTGGCGATCAGCAGATCGGAGGTGCCGCCGCGGAAGCGCTTCATCACCCGGTCGCGCTGCTCCTGCGCGAATCCACCGTGCAGCGCATCGGCGCGGTATCCGCGCGCGTTCATGGCCTCGGCGAGCTCGTCGACCTCGATGCGAGTGCGGCAGAACACGATGGCCGAGGTGGGCGTCTCCATGTCGAGGACACGCCCGAGGGCGGCGTGCTTGTGCGCCCGCGGCACGACGTAGGCGACCTGACGCACGCGCGGGAGCTCCCCTGCGGGAGTCGATTCGCGCGCGATCGCGATGCGCACCGGATCGCGAAGGTGCTGCTTCGCGATGGCCAGGATGCGCGGCGGAAGAGTCGCGGAGAAGAGAGCCGTCTGGTGCTCCTCTGGTAGCCGCTTGAGGATCGCGTCGAGATCCTCCGCAAACCCCATGTCGAGCATCTCGTCGGCCTCGTCGAGCACGACGACACGCACATCCTGGAGGTCGATCGTGCCGCGCTCCAGGTGATCGAGCGCCCGTCCCGGTGTCGCGACGACGATCTCCACTCCGCGCTGGAGCGCGCGTAGCTGCTGGCCGATCGACTGACCGCCGTAGATCGGCAGCACGCTCACCTTCTTCGCCTTGCCGTAGCGGTGGATCGCCTCGGCCACCTGCATCGCGAGCTCGCGCGTCGGGACGAGGACGAGCGCGCGCGGGCGACCGGCCTCGGCATTCCCCTGCGCTGCACGCTGGAGCAGCGGCAGCGCGAATGCGGCCGTCTTGCCCGTGCCCGTCGCAGCTTGACCGAGCAGGTCGCGGCCCGCGAGCAGCGGCGGGATGGCCTCGCTCTGGATCGGTGTGGGCTCTTCATAGCCCAGTTCGGTGAGCGAGCTGACCAGCTCGGGCGCGACGCCAAGCGCCGCAAATCCGGTCGAGACGACGGCCTGAGGTTCGGAAAGGTTCATAGAGAGCTCGGGAAACGACGGGTGATCTCAGCGACCTCCGCCGGAATGTTGGGGCGAGAGTATACAGCATCGAGGCATTGCACGACGCGACCTAGGCCTATCGCTTTCCACAGCGCCCTGGCGCGACGCCGTCGGATGAAACTCGAGTGCGTCCGCCTCTGGTTCGGAGTACCGGCTTCAGGCGGTCTTCTCTTGCAGGGCCACTCCCGCCTGAAGGCTGGACGACGAACCAGACCGCCTGAAGGCGGTACTCCGAACTCGGAGGAACTCCGTGCTCGTAGGGCTGTAGTTTCTCTCTAGAGCATGTGCATGGTTGCCATCGCAGTGCAGTCCTCCAAGCGGGAGAGACTCGATGAGGATCCGGATACTACGGCAGCCTGGCCTCGCCAGGACGGGCAGTACCTGACTCCGCTCTCTGCTTCAGCGGACTTCGGTCAGCGCCTCGCGCGCCAGGAGCACGAGCTCGTAGTACGGAGCGCGGTAGCCGTGGGTGCGCTCGAACTCGGTTGCCCTGGCGAGCAGCCGCTCGCGTATCGCGGCGTGGTCGCGGGCGAAGCGCTGGTTGCGCAAGGCTGCCGTGGCGGTCATGCCTTCGGGGACGGGACCGACGCGACCGCAGAGATTGAGCAGCATGCTCCAGCTCTTGAGCAGGCGGGCGATCGGGAGCATCGGCCAGTCGTAGCTCAGGGTAGCGCCCTTCTCCGCCTGCTCCAGTCGCACGTCGACGATCGCGTTGTCGACGTGGTCCAGGAAGAGGGTTACCGGATCCCGCCACTCGGCGACGACTCGCAACTGAGGGTCGTACTCGAGGTCGGAGGGCTCCTGGAACTGGAAGTTGCGCACTCCGAAGGCCGCCAGCCACGATGCGACTCCGGGCGAGGAGATGCTCGACAACCCGGGCCACAGTTCAACGCCGAAGCGCTCGTAGGCGGCGGACGCGACTTCCGAGCAGAACAGCGCCGAGTGCTCGGCGGGTGCCATGGTGAAGTCGTAGGGAATGTGCCGCTCGCGCGCCGAGTGCAACGCTGCACTCGCGACGTGGTGCGGAAGCAGCGGGTCGGCGAGGAGCGCGGCGAGATCGGCCCGCGGGCGCAGCGCCAGGATGCGCAGCTTCACGCTCGCCAGGTACTCCTCCAGCGTCGAGATCACGACGCCGGTCTCGGAGTGCGCCTCGATCAGCGAGGCGACGCCGGTCGCTTCGTCCACGTGGAGGAGGGCGATGTGCGAGAAGTTCCCCGGGAAATCATGACCGCGCGCGATGAGGGCCGAGGTGGGAGCCGCGCCGCGTGAGACCAGGACGTCGCCGCTGTGGAGTCGCACGCCATGGACCTCGAGCGCGGGCGTCGCGGAGGGCTCGTCCGTCCCCAGGAGCAGCGCGGGGGCTGCGTCCGGTGGCGCTTGCAAGAGGGCCTCCTCGAGCGCAGCGCGGCTGCCGTAGAGCAGACGATAGAGCGCCTCGCGGGCGGCCGGGGTGCGCACGTCCCACGCTTCGGACTGGCGCTTGATGCCCTGCCCGAGGCGCACCATCGTGAGCAGGTACTGGTGCAGCCGCTCAGGACAGGCGGCGATGAGCGCGGAGAGCTCGAACACGCTCGTCGCCAGGGATTCGAACGTCTCCGCGCCGGGCTGCATCGGCTCGACCTCGACTCGCTGCAGCAGGGGTTCGATGAACGCCATGTGCTCGCTGACGCGCGACGCCACGGTGCTGCATCCGGCACGACGTGCCTCCTCGAAAGATGCTTCCAGCGACTTCCAGTACGCATCGCGGCCCCAGACGAACGGCCGCTGATCTGCTCCGCGCGCGACCAGGAAGTCCCGATCCGGAATCAGCAGGACGAGGTAGAGCAAGGCCAGGCCGGCGAAGCCTCGCACGACTGAGCGCATCAGGCGTGAACGCATGGCAGCCACCCCTCCTCCTGCGTTTCCCGTGGGAGCGCCGGATCTCGCGAATCGACTTCACCGGGGTCGTCCTGCATGTGCGAGTCCTTGCAAGCGCGCCGGCTGAGACGGGCGATTCCATCCCCCTCGCCTCCTCGGAGCCGGCAATCCTCCTCGGAGGTGTGACCGGCCGGGGCGCTTGGACTACCACCGCTACCGGTGCCTAGGGGGGGCTTCCACCCTCGCCGGACCGGGCGTTCGGAGGAGAAGGAGTCCTTGACCATGGGTAGAGCAGCGGCACTCTCGCATTGCGCGTGGATCCTGAGCGGGATCACGGGCGTCGGATTCGGGCAAAATACCACGGCCGTCAGCATCAATAACGCGGGCCATATCGGCTCTCACTCGAGCGCGGGTTGTTCGATCTCTGCCGACGGTCGTTTCGTGGCCTTCTTCAGTGAGTCGGTCAACCTCGTCTCCGGCGATACGAATGGCTGGCCGGACGTGTTCGTCAGAGATCGCGAGCGAGGCGCCACGACGCGAGTGAGCGTCAGCTCCGGGGGAGAGCAAGGGGATGGCATGAGCTACCTCTCCGCCATGACGGCGGATGGGCGGTGCGTCGTCTTCTGCAGCAGTGCGAGCAACCTCGTTCTTGCAGACACAAATGGCGAGGAAGACATCTTCTATCACGACCGGAGCACTGGCGAAACCACCCGCGCGAGCGTCGACAGCTCTGGCCTCCAGGGGAATTCTCGCAGCTTCGACCCCGCCATCACTCCCGACGGTCGCTTCGTGGCCTTCGTCAGTGCAGCCGACAACCTGGTGGAAGCCGACACGAACGAGCGCTGGGACATCTTCCTGCACGATCGGCTCAGCGGCGAAACCAGCCTCGTGAGTGTTTCGTCGTCAGGCGCGCAAGGGGATGGGGATAGCGACAATCCCAAGCTCTCTGCCGATGGCCGGTACGTGGCGTACTGGAGCCATTCCGAGAACCTGGTCCCCGGTGACACGAACGGTTCGAGTGACGTCTTCGTCTTCGATCGAGAGAACGGCACGACTGCTCGCGTGAGCGTCTCGTCTGCAGGGATTCAAGGAGAGGGCTGGAGCAGCAATCCCTCGATCAGCGGCGACGGCCGCATCGTGGCGTTCCAGAGCACCTCGAACAACCTGGTGCATGGAGATTCGAATATCTACAGCGATATCTTCGTCCACGATCGGGTCACCGGGAAAACGCGGCGTGTCAGCATCTCCTCGGAGGGAGTCCAGGCGAACGGGCACTGTTCCGGACCATCGCTGTCCGCGGATGGCAGCACGGTCGCTTTCACGAGCACCGCCAGCACGCTTGTTCCCGACGACACGAACGGCAAGTACGATGCCTTCCTTCACGACCTGTCCAGGGGCAGAACGATTTGTGCTTCGCTGTCCACCACGGGCGAGCAAGGGCTCGGGCATACCACCGAGGTGAGCCTGTCGGCTGACGGAAGATACGTCGCCTTCTCCAGCAGATCCGCCTTCATGGAGGACGACACGAACGGGCGGGCGGATGTGTACGCGCGTGGACCAGATCTCACGGGCACGAACTACTGTCACGCCCTCGCCAACTCGACCGGGTTCCCAGCCAGGATCTCGGGCTCCGGACCGATGGACGTGAGCCTGGGCAACCTCGTGCTGACTTGCGCCCCCGTGCCCGATGAGGTCGGCCTCTTCCTCCACGCTGCAGGTCGAACACAGGTGGTCTTCGGCAATGGGTTCCTGTGCGCCGCGGGTGACCTCGTCCGCGGTGCGCTGGTGCATGCCTCGGGCAACTTCGTGAGCTACGCCTACGACAACTCCGACACGCAGCACAGTCTCGTGCCCTTCGCGGGGAGCTATCGACACTTCCAGTACTGGTTCCGCGACGGTGCGGGGGGCGGAGCCCTCTTCAACACGTCGAACGGCATCTCGATCCTGCTGCTGCCCTGAGGTCCGGGAACGCGCCGTATCACCGGTACGCCGCCGCCTGGATGCCGTACAGCTCCGCGTACGGGCCTCCCCGCGCCATCAAGTCGTCATGGGTGCCGACCTGCGCCACGCGTCGGCCATCGAGGACGACGATGAGATCGGCCATTCGCACGGTGCTGAATCGGTGAGACACGAGGATCGTGATCCGGCCCTGTCCCGCGCCCTCGGGTGAGCCGCGCTTGTCGCGAGCGGCTGCGGCGTAGCGTTCGAATAGTGCGTGTTCCGTCTCGGCGTCGAGGGCCGCAGTCGGCTCGTCGAGGACCAGGAGCAGCGGCGCCTCGCGCATGAATCCGCGCGCGAGCGCGAGCTTCTGCCACTGGCCGAAGGAGAGCTCGACGCCTTCCGGCCACGTGGGCCCGAGCTGCGTCGAGAGACCAGCCGGCAGCCGAGCCACCACGTCCTCAGCGCCGGCTCGGCCGACCGCGGCCGTCACCGCGGCATCGTCGTCCATGCGCGGTACGTCACCCACGCCTACCGAGTGGCGAGCGGAAAACTCGAAGCGGAAGAAGTCCTGGAAGGCACCCGCGAGTCCCGAGCGCCACTCCTCTGCCCGCATGCGCGCGAGTGGCGCGCCGTCGACCAGGATGCGCCCTGCCGTGGGCTCGTAGAGCTTGCACAAGAGCTTGACGAGCGTCGTCTTCCCCGCGCCGTTTTCGCCCACGATCGCGATCACCGAGCCGGCTGGCAGGGCGAGGTCGACGTCCTCGAGGACGAGGCGATCCGTACCGGGGTAGGCAAACGACACGCCCTCCAGGCGGATTCCCTCGACCAGGCGCGACGGTGCCGGCTGGTCAGCCGAAGCGACGAGCGAGGCCGCGTAGTCCTCGAGCCAGGCCAGTCGGCGCGAACCATCCAGCCAGATGCCGCGCAGGAAACCGATCTCGCCCACCGTGGCACCGATGTAGGCCGACAAGCGCGCACCGGCAGCGAGCAGCAAGAGCAGGTCGCCGGGCCCGGCCTCGGGCCGCGACGCCACCCACACCACGGCCGCGACGTAGGCGCCACCGAAGATGGCCCACCCTAGCGTGTGCCATAGCGCGCTCCCCCAGCGTGCAGCGGACACCGGCGCATACCAGCGCTCCCAGGCCTCACGCCGTCGCGTGAGCAATCGCCGGCCGATGCCGGTGACGCGCACTTCCTTGCCGGGTGGCGCGGTCGTCGCGGTGCGAAACAGGTGCATCGCGAGGCGCCCGGCCTGAGCGCCACGCTCCTCGGCCGTGCGCTCGACGCCAGGCCGCCAGCTGGACGCCAGCACGGTAGGGAGCGCGAAGAAGACCAGCGCGAGCATCGCTGGATGGATCGACATCAGGAGGCCGACCGTGACGACCAGGCGCAAGATCCAGCCGCAGGTCGTGAACAGCGACATGAACATGTGGTCGAGGACGAACACCTGGTTGCGCAGCACCGACAGCCGATCGAGGAAGTCGGGCCGCTCCTGGTGTGCGATGGTCGCCACCGACGCTTGCAGCCGGGCGACGTGCGATTCGAGCGCGATCGTCACCTTGTCGCGGAAGCGGCGGAGCACGCGCGTGCTCACCGTCCGGAGGAACCAGGTCGCCGTGGCGCTCAGGCCGAGGCCCACCGCGGCCGTCGTGAGCAGACCCCGGTCGCGCTCGATCCATCCCTCACCGAGGAGCATCAGCCACAGCGCCAGGAGGGCGTCGGGCAGCGCGGCGAGAAGAGTCAGCCCGAATGCAGCGAGCATCAGCCCCGGCTCGTCGCGATGGCCGAGCTTGAGCAGCCGCCACATCGACGCGAGCGCGGGCGGCAGCGGGTCACGCGAGGCGTTCAAAGACCCGCCCTTCCTCGTCCTCGGTGGCACCGAAACGCTTCGCCTGCAGCTCGAACATCGTGCAGTAGCGGCCACGTCGCGCCATCAGCTCGTCGTGACTGCCCAGCTCGATCACCCGGCCGTGCTCGAGGACGCAGATGCGGTCCGCATGGCGCACCGTCGAGAAGCGGTGCGAGATCAAGATGGTGGTGGCCTGACGCGTCGCAGTCAGGATGCGATCGAAGATCTCCGCCTCGCCGCGGACGTCGAGCTGCGCCGTGGGCTCGTCGAGGAGCACCAGGCGGGCGCCGGACCGCACCGCGCACAGCGCGCGAGCCAGGGCGATGCGCTGCCACTGCCCGCCCGACAACTCGGTGCCGCCGTCGTAGCCCCGAGCGAGCGGCGTGTCGAGCGCGGCGAGGCCCGTGGCGCCCGCCTCGGCGAGGGCGTCCTGCACCATCGCGTCGGGCGCCCCGGCGGGAGCGACGTTCTCGCGCAGCGACAGCTCGAACCGGATGAAGTCCTGGAAGACGGCCGCGACGCGTGACCGCCAGCGGTCGACGTCGAGCTCACGCAGATCGACGCCATCGACCTCGATTCCACCGCCTTGCGGGTCGTAAAGCCGGCACAGCAGCTTCGCGAGCGTGGTCTTGCCGGCGCCGTTCTGGCCGACGATCGCGAGCGAGGAGCCGGCAGGAATCGTGAGGTCGAAGCCCTCGAGCACAGGTTTGTCGCTGCGCGGATAGGCGAATGTGAGGTTCCGGAAGCGAATCTCACGCGCCGGCATGTCGTCGCACGCACGAGGCGCTTGCTTCGGCGCAACCAGGGCACCCGCTGGACCCATGGCCGGCTCGAGCCGCAGCACTGCAGCGACCGGCGCGGAAGCGCCGTCGAGCGCCCAGTTGAGGCCGCCGAAGGCGATCATGCTCGTGCCGACCGCCACTTGCGCATAGACGACGACGCTGGCGAGGTCGAGTCGGCCGCTGAACGCTGCATCGGCCAGCGTCCAGAACACGACGACGTTGGCAAGAGCGACGAGCAGGAGGCTCCAGACGACCGGCCTCTCGCGCAGCCGCGTCGCGTGGTACTGCAGGTCGAACAAGAGCTTGCGGCGAGAGGTGAAACGCTCGACCGTCCAGCTCGCGAGACCGAAGAGGCGCAGCTCCTTCGCGGCGGGCGGATCGACCGCCAGCCGGTACGCGTAGTCGGCGTGGCGCTGCGCCGCGCGTACCTCGGGTGTGTTGCGATCGCGCCACACCGCACTCTCCCGCAGCAGCCAGTGCGTGGCGAGCCAGGCACCCGCGAGCAGCAAGGGCGCCCACCACGCGTAGCCGAACAGCACGACCGCCGAAGCGAGGCCGCCGATCATCTCGACCAGGCCGCCGGCGATGAAATCCATGTTGATGAACATCGGCGGACCGGTCATGCCCGCGTCGAACTCGCGGGCAACCGTCAAATCGCTCGTGAGCTCGGGATCCTCGAGGTGACCCATTCCAGGCGGCCCGACGCAGGCCTCCGTCAGTCGGTCATAGAGCCAGGCCGCGACGCGGCTGCCGAGATTGGCACTGAGCGCCTGATGGATCGGACCGAGCACCTGCAGCAGCACGAACACCACGCCGACGAACGCAAGCGGCCCGACCATGGCCCCGCCACCCTGCACCGCCCCGACGAGCCCCCCCATCGCGATCGCAAAGACCGCCGGCAGCACCCCGCGCAAGATCAGGGCGGCCCACCAGGCAACGGCAAGTCCACGGTCGGCCTTCGGCAGCGCGCCGAAGAACTTCCACTCCTGTCGCTCGCGCAGACGCCGCAGCATGCGGCTCAATTGGATCATAGAGGCCACGGGCGAAGGTACGGTCGAGGGATCTCGAGCGCGGGCGCCTTGGCGTCCGTGGGCTGCTGCAAGAAGCACGGAATGAGGAGCGCGGCGCCGTCCGGTTCGGAGTACCGCCTTCAGGCGGTCTTTTGCCTTTGGATCCCTTCGCGACAGGCACGCCACGCAGCAGGAGCAAGGCCAGTCCCGCCTGAAGGCGGGACGACAAACCAGACCGCCTGAAGGCGGTACTCCGAACCTGGCCCCCGAGGGGTGATCGGGGGCGAGGAGAGTCCGCTCCATCAGGCGGACGAGCCTCCCTCGGGGCACTGGCGGGGAGATTGAGGTGCATGGAGCGCGAGGAGAGTTGGTTCAATGGTCGGCTCGACCATCCGGCCCGAGCCACCACCGACCTCGACGCCCCCCTGTCGGACCCCCTCGATGAAAGCCACGCGCGCCGCTCACGTCGGACTCTTCCTGCTCTCGGCCTCCGTGCTGGCGCTGGAGATTGCTCTGACGCGCATCTTCTCGCTGATGCTCTGGAGCCACTACAGCTTCCTCGTCATCAGCACGGCTCTGCTCGGATTCGGGGCGGCGGGCTCCTTGCTCTCGATCCGGAGGCACGCCTGGAGCGAGGAGGAAAGCCGCAGGTTCCTGGCACGCAACTGTCTGTTCTTCGCGATCTCGGTGGTCGCGACGCTCATGACGGTGACGCAGCTCGGCGTCAACGTGACCCTGGTCTTCACGGACCTCGGGCAGGCGGTGCGATTCCTCGCCATGTACGCGCTGATGGCGATCCCGTTCTTCTTCGCCGGGCTCACGATCTGCCACCTGCTGTCCGCCTGCTCGGCGCAGATCAACACGATCTACTTCGCGGACCTCCTCGGTGCCGGGGCGGGTGCCTTGTCGGTGACCTGGCTCCTCAATTCCGTGGGAGCGCCGGGCACCATCTCGGTCAGCTGCGCCTGCGCGATCGGGGCAGCGCTCCTGTTCGCCGGCCTCCCGCGCGTGCGATCGATCAATGCATTGGCGGCCGCCGTGGCGCTGGTCGTCACCGTCGGGTCCTACATCCGGCCGCTGGAGGTTCCGGTCGAGCCTTCGAAACCCTTGCGGGGTCAGGAAGACAAGGTCGTCGAGACGCGCTGGAGCCTCCACGGCCGTATCGACGTGCTCGAATCCGAGAAGCTCCCGCTCTCTTTCGGTTCGGGCGTGACCCGCAAGTTCTTCGACCGGCCCGCGTTCTACCGCACGTTCTACATGGACGGGGGCAACCCCTCGCGCCTGATCCGCTACGACCAGGACCACTGGTTCTTTCCCTACCTGATCACGGCCGGCCCCTACGCGCTCGGCATGACCAAGCCGCACGTGGCGATCATCGGCTCGGGCGGCGGGGTCGACACGATGATGGCGCTCAACTTCGATGCCGCCGAGATCACGGCGCTCGAGATCAACCCCGTCACGGTGGACATGGTGCGCGGGACATTCGGCGAGTACATCGGAGGGATCTTCGAGCGCCCGAACGTGCGGCTGATCGCCTCGGAGGGGCGACACTTCTTCTCCCTCGACGAGAACCGGTACGACGTCATCCGGCTCACGGGCGTCGACACTCAGGCGGCCGCAGCCGTGGGCGCGAACGCCTTCGACCATGCCTACATCTACACCGTCGAGGCGGTCCAGGACTTCTGGAATCATCTGAGCGAGGGCGGAGTCCTCGCCATCAACCGTCCGAACGGCTGGCAGTCCCAGCGTCTGACGAACGTGTTCCTCGCCGCGGCGGAGGGGCTGGGCTTGAGCGATGCGCCGGCCCGACTCGTGGCGGTGACGAACGGCCGCTGGAGTGACATCCTGTTTCGACGCCGCCCGTACCAGGAGCAGGAGGTCGAGTCGCTGATGCGATGGGCGGAGCAGGGCGCCATCGAGGTGCTGTACGACCCTTTCCATCCGCGCGACAACGAGATCGCTCGCCTGATCGGGGGCGGGGCGGAAGCGCGCGAAGCGGTTGCCGCCGCGACCAAGAACGACATCCGCCCGATCAGCGACGATAGCCCCTTCTTCATGGAGGGCCTGACGCTCGGTACCGTGCTGCGGCGCATTGCGGGGGGCGATTTCGCAGGCACCCAGGGCTCGGGTTTCCCGCAACTCCTGCTGACGCTGGTGCAGGCGATCGTGCTCTCGGCCCTGTTCATCCTGTTGCCTCTGAGGCTCGGCGGCCGCGCCATCAGAAAAACGCCTGGGCACCGCTGGATCGTCGGCTACTTCGCCGCTCTCGGGATGGGGTTCATCCTCGCCGAGCTCGTGTACATCCAGAAGTACATGATCCTGCTGGGCGGCCCGGCCTATGCGATGTCGATCACTCTCTTCTCGATCCTCGTCTTCAGCGGCCTCGGCGCGTTCACGGCCAACAAGATCCCCCTCGCTTCGCCGCGCGCTCTCATCGGCGTCTTCGCGGCCGTGCTCGGGCTCCTGGCAGCCTCTGCGCTCTTCCTCAGGTGGGGCATGCCGTACCTGCTGGGCTTCGGCTTCGGGACGCGCGTGCTCCTCAGCATTCTGTCCCTGGCTCCCGTGAGCTTCGCCATGGGACTCCCGTTCCCGACCGGAATACGGATCCTGAACCAGAGCGCGCCCGATCTCATCCCCTGGGCGTGGGCGAGCAATGCTTGTCTGACGGTGATCGGATCCGTGCTGTGCATGATCCTCTCGGTGCAAGCCGGCTTCTCGTTCGTGCTCGCACTGGCAGCTGGCTGCTACGTCATCGCAGCCCTCTGTCTGGCCCGTTTGCTCCGGGCGATCGCGGTCGTTCCTCGCGCGCGGTAGCGCTCTTACGACCCGGGCCTCCGACTACGTCGGGTAGTAGCTCATTCCCCGCCGCTGGCCCTTGGTCTTGACCTTCTTCTCGGCGATCAGCTTCCGCATGAGTGGCCGCATGGCATTGGAGTCGGTGCCGAGGACGGCGGCGATCTGCTCGCCTCGCTGACCAGGATTCTTGCGGACGTGTGCAAGGAGATCTCCGACCTCGACGGTCCTGGCGGAACGGCGGGGCTGCGACTCGGTGGCGCCCCTGTCAGCCTTGTGCACGGCACGATTCAGCGACAGGCATGCACTCAGCGTCGCCCGCGCCTCGTCGAGCGCGTGACGCGTGGCGGGATCCCTCGACTCGGCTTCGGCCTTGTCGATGGAGCGCAAGGCCGCGGCGATGTGCCGCAGCGCCGGATCGCGCTTCACTTTCCGCTGCTCCGCCCTTCGGTTGAGCTGGAGGATCCTGGCCTGGAGGTCGGCGATGAGCTGGACATCCGTGCGCCGGACGCGAGTGGAGCTGGGAGTCTTCGACATGGCTCCGCTCATCGTATGCCACATCCGCCTGCTTGCCCCTCGGGCTCAGCGTATTCTTTCCGCGGCTGCCCGTGCATTCCGACACGACGCCGGCAGCCCGAAGCCCGCGATCACGCCGGGTGGTAGCTCATCCCCCGGCGCTGGCCCTTGGTCTTCACCTTCTTCTCGGCGATCAGCGCGTGCATCACCCGCCGCATCGAATTGGTGTCCGTTCCCAGCGCTGCGGCGATCTGCTCTCCCCGCTGGCCGGGGTTCTCGCGGATGTGCTCCAGTAGCGCATCCGGGTCGAGAGCCTTGCCCGACGGATGAGCTTTCGGCACGAGCACGCCATTCTCGTCCTTGGGGGCGGCGCGATTCAGCGAAAGGCACGCGCTGAGCGTCGCCCGCGCCTCGTCGAGCGCCTGGCGCGTGACGGGATCCTTCGATTCGGCCTCGGCCTTGTCGATGGAGCGCAGGGCCGCGCTGATGTGCCGCAGCGAGGGGTCGCTCTTCGCTTTCTTCAGCTCCGCTCTGTGCTTGAGCTCGAGGATCTTGGCTTGGAGGCCGGCGATGAGCTGCTCATCGGTGCGGCGTACGCGGGTCTTGGTGGTGTTCTTGGCCATAATCAGCGCCATCTCACTCTCCCGGGCCCGATGACGCAAGCGTTCCCTCCGCGTCGGCGCCCGGATGCCGGTGCTCCCCCGTGACGAGCAACTCGAGCGGTCGACCGGGCCCGCTCGGGGCGGTGCGGTCCCGTAGCTGCATTTCCTCGGGATGTTCGGGCAATCTCCTCGCACGCCCTTTGACCGCCCCGGAGAGGCGTGCCCATACTCACGTAGCCGCGCAGATTCGCGTCCCGAACGGGATCACTGCGCAGAGGGTGTGGCGGAGGGCGTGGGATGGTGCGCTACTCGTCAAGAGGCGATCGAGCCGCCGTGATGGCTGCGATCCTGTGGGGCCTCGCGGCCGCGTTCCTTCTGCTCGCGGGGATTTATTTCGGCAGCCGCCGGCTCCGGGACTTCGACACGGCGCTCGTGCCGTACGCCAGCGCGGCCGTTTTCTCCGCCTTCGGCCTGGCGTATCGCTACGCGATGTGGCTGCGACGGCCTCCAACACGGCTGTACTGGCGGCGCGGCTGGCAGCTCTTCCTCGCTCCGCGAAAGCTGCCGGGCAACTTGCTGCGCTTCTGCCGTCTCGTGTGGGACAACGTGCTGACGCAGAAGTTCATCGAGCGCCGCTCGCACATGCGCGGGGTCGCGCACGTTTGCCTCTTCTGGGGCTGCATCCTCGCCGCCGCGGTCACCTTCCCGCTCTCCTTCGGGTGGATCCGCTTCGAGACCGCGCCGGGATCGCAGGAGCGCTACGAGGCGTACTTCTTCGGCGTGCGTGCCATGGGCTTCCCGCTCGGCGGCTTGTGGGCCGAGCTCGCGTTCAACCTGCTCGTCATTTCGGCGATCCTGGTCCTGGCCGGCGTATTCCTCGCGCTCTGGCGCCGCGCACACGACCGGGGAGCCCTGGCCGTGCAGCGTTTCGCGCAGGACCTGCTGCCGCTCATCCTCCTGTTCGCGGTCTCGGCAACCGGGCTGCTCCTGACCGTTTCCGCGCGCCTCCTGCACGGCTTCCATTACGGATTCCTGTCCCAGTTCCACGCCGTGACGGTCATCTTCACGCTGCTCTATCTGCCATTCGGGAAGTTCTTCCACATCTTCCAGCGGCCGGCCCAGCTCAGTCTCGACTACTACCGTCGCGCGGGCGCGGAGCTCGGACCGGCGCTCTGCGTGCATTGCGGCGAGCCGTTCGCCTCGCGGCTGCACGTGGAGGACCTGAAGCGCGTCGAAGCCGAGGTCGGCATCCGCTACGAGCTCGAGGCCGGCGCTCACTACCAGGACCTGTGTCCGGGTTGCCGTCGCAAGAACCTGGCCCTCGTGCAGGGCGGTCTCTGGCGCGCAGCGACCGGTGGTTCTAGCGGGAGCGGAGGCTAGATGGCCAGACTCCCCGCGAGCATCGAGAGCCTCGTCGATCGTCATGGTCCGCATCGCAATGACGTTCCCGTGGGTGGTTGGAGCGCGGCGGGAGCGCCCGACCGAGTGGTCAAGACGCACTGCTGCTTCTGCGGCCAGCAGTGCGGCATCCAGCTCAAGGTCAAGGACGAGAAGATCGTCGGCTTCGAGCCCTGGGAGGAGTTCCCGTTCAACCGCGGCAAGCTCTGCCCGAAGGGCGTGAAGCGCTACATGCAGGACGAGCACCCGGATCGGCTGCTCGCGCCCCTCGAGCGCGTCGAGGGTCAGGGATTCCGCACACTCTCCTGGGATGCGGCGCTCGATCGGACCGCGCGCGAGATCCGCCGCATCCAGGCGGCGAGCGGCAAGGACGCCTTCGCGATCCTCTCCGGTTCCTCGCTGACCAACGAACGTGCTTACGCCGTGGGAAAGTTCGCGCGCGTCGCGGTCGGCACGGCGAATCTCGACTACAACGGGCGTCTGTGCATGGTGTCGGCTGCCGCAGCCTCGAAGAAGATCCTCGGCATCGATCGCAGCGCGAACGCCTGGAGCGACATCGTTCGCGCGGAGGTCATCCTGGTGGCCGGCGCCAACATCGGCGAGTGCGCGCCGATCACGACCGACTACCTCTGGGAGGCGCGCGAGCGAGGCGCGAAGCTGATCCTACTGGACCCGCGCATGACCCCCGTCGCGCGCACGGCGGATCTGTTCATCCCGGTGCGTCCGGGCGGCGACATCGGCGTGTTCAACGGCATGCTGCACCAGATGATCGAGCATGGCTGGATCGACCGCGACTTCATCGCTGCGCACACGACTGGCTGGGACGCGCTGGCCGAGGCCGTGCAGAAGTACACGCCCGAGTATTCCGCGCGGATTGCCGGGGTTCCGGCCAAGCTGATCGTGAAGGCGGCGGAGCTCTGGGGTCCGGCGAAGACGAGCTTCCTGTTGCATGCCCGCGGGATCGAGCACCATTCCAAAGGGGTGGAGAACTGCGGCCGCGATCCAGCTCGTGGTCGCCAGCGGGCGGATCGGTCGCGAGGGTTGCGGCTACGCCATGATCACCGGGCAAGGCAATGGCCAGGGTGGACGGGAGCATGGTCAGAAGTGCGACCAGCTTCCCGGGGCGCGCGACATCGAGAACCCCGAGCATCGCCGCCACATCGCCGGAGTGTGGGGCGTCCCCGAGGAATCCATTCCGCGCAAGGGACTCTCCTACGTGGACATTCTCGAGGCCATCCACGCGCGCCGCATTCGAGGGCTCCTGCTGGTGTGCTCGAATCCGCTCGTCTCGGCGCCGGATCAGGACTTCGTGCGCGAGGCGCTCGAGGGGCTGGAGTTCTTCGGGGTGGTCGACTTCTTCCTCTCGGAGACGGCGCGCCACGCGGACGTGGTCCTGCCGTGCGCATTGATGGAAGAGGATCAAGGCACGACGACCAGCACCGAAGGCCGGGTCATCCTCCATCGCAAGGTCGTCGATCCGCCCGGCGAGGCACGCGAGGACTGGCGCATCGTCTGCGACCTCGCGGCGCGGCTGGGTGCGGCCGAGCGGTTCCCCTATCGCTCACCCCTCGAGATCTTCGAAGAGCTGCGTGTGGCCTCGCGCGGAGGCGTCGCCGATTACTACGGGATCACGTGGGAGAAGATCGAGCAGACGTTCGGCGTGTTCTGGCCTTGCCCATCCCTCGATCACCCCGGGACGCCTCGGCTCTACGAGGGCGGCCGCTTCGGTCATCCCGATGGCAAGGCCCATTTTCAGCCCGTCGAGTGGCGGCCCCAGAAGGAAGAGCCCGACGCGGAGTACCCGGTCCTGCTCACGACCGGCCGCGTCGTCGCACACTATCTTTCCGGCTCGCAGACGCGCCGGATCGGTCCGCTCGTGGCCCAGACACCGCAGCCGTACTGCGAAATCCATCCGCGCCTGGCCGACCCGCTGGGCATCCGTGAGGGCGACTTCGTGAAGATCCAGAGCCGGCGCGGATCCTTGACCGTGCGCGCCGCGGTCGTGCGCACGATCCGGCCGGACACGGTGTTCGTGCCGTACCACTGGCCGCTCGATCGGGCGGTGAACCGTTGCACGATCCGGGCCCTCGATCCGGTGTCGCGCATTCCCGAGTACAAGGTCTGCGCGGTGCGCTTGCAGCGGGTGGAAGCTCCCGACGACGCTTCGCGCGAGCTCGAGCCCGAGGCGGGAGGCATCCGATGAGCGAGCGCGCACTCTTCGTCGACTACTCGCGCTGCATCGGCTGCCAGGCCTGTGTGCAGGCTTGCTCCGAGTGCGATACCCACCGGGGGCGCTCGATGATCCACCTCGAGACGATCCAGCGCCGCGAGAGCGTGCAGACTGCCCCGCAAGTGTGCATGCACTGCGCAGATCCCATCTGCGCCAGGGTCTGTCCCGCGGACGCGATCAAGAAGACCGAGGACGGGGTGGTGCAGAACTCGCTCAAGCCACGCTGCATCGGTTGCTCGAACTGCGTGATCGCCTGCCCCTTCGGTGTGCCGAAGTACTTCGCCGAGATCGACCAGATGATGAAGTGCGATCTCTGCTACGACCGGACGAGTACGGGCAAGAAGCCGATGTGCGCCAGCGTGTGCCCGTCGCAGGCCTTGGCCTACGTCACGCTCGAGGAGATCCGCGAGGGGCGCCGGGGCCGGCCGGTGAACGAGTGGCGCTTCGGACGCGAGACGGTGCGCACGAAGGTCTACGTCATGGTTCCCGAGGGCACCGAGGCGGTGCAGGTCGGGATCGGCGGACGCGATCCGGAGTCCGGCGACGTCGCCCTGCTCCTCGAGGAGGACGCCCGATGAAGACGCAGGAGAGCACCGGGGACCGGCGCGCGCGCTGGCGCGACGACTTCCCGGTCGAGTGGGAGCGCGACGACTACGTCACGCGCCGCGAGATGGCCAAGTTCCTGGCGCTCGGGTCGGGTCTACTGGCCGCGGCGAGCGGACTGGTTGCCGTGGTCGGACGCTGGTTCTGGCGCTCGTCGCTCGATGGACCGCGAGTGCGCATCGGCGGGCTCGCGGCGATCGTGAAGGACGGCTCGCTGCTCTTCCGCTATCCGAGCGAGGAGGATCCCTGCATCCTCGTGCGCGGGGGCGACGGCGCGCTGCACGCCTACTCGCAGGTCTGCACCCATCTCTCGTGTGCGGTGATCCACCGGCCGGAGCAGGACAGCCTCTTCTGTCCGTGCCACCACGGCTGGTTCGACGCGGCGAGCGGCTTTGCCACCGGCGGCCCTCCGACGCGGCGGCTTCCGCGCATCCGGCTCGAGGTCGCGGGCGACGAGGTGTATGCGGTCGGGAGGGATGCCTGACGATGGACACCCGGCCGCAGGGCATCACGCTGTTCACTGCGATCTGCGCCTTGATCGCGACGCTGGTGATCATCCAGCTCTGGCTCCTGGCCGCGGCGCTCGACGCACTCCTCGGTGGCCATACTGCGGTCCTGTTGCCGGCCGCGGTGGCCTCGCTCGTGCTGTTCCTCGTGAACGGCGCGATCCTGCTGCACGCGCTGACCTTCGATCACCGTATCCGAGAGAGCGAGGCGAGTCAGCGTGGCTGATCAGGAGTCCGGAACGCGGCAGTCGCTCGAGGTCCTCGAGCCGGAGGTCACGCGCGGGCTGATCGAGCGCCTGCGCTTGTCGCGGCTGCTCGGGCGCTTCCCCGAGCGCCCGGTGTGGGCGACGTTCATGTTCATCAACGGGTTCGTCACGATCGCGCTGCTCTGCCTGGTCGCCATGCTCACGCGCACGCCCTTCATTTTCCCCTCCCTCGGGCCCACGGCTTTTCTGTTCTTCTACTCGCCGTCCTCACCCACCGCGAGCCCGCGCAACACGCTCTACGGTCACGCGATCGGCATCGTCTGCGGCTACGGCGCGCTGCTCCTGTTCGGGCTCGAACACGCGCCGCCCGACTTGACGAAGGGCGTCGACCTCGCGCGCGTGGGAGCCGCGGCGCTCTCGCTCGCGGCCACGGCGGCGCTGATGATCTTGCTGAAGGCGGCGCACCCGCCGGCCGGTGCGACGACGCTGATCATCTCGCTGGGAATCGTCACCCAGCCGGCGCACCTCGTCGCCGTCGAGCTCGCGGTGGCGCTGCTCACGCTGCAGGCCATCTTCATCAACCGCATGGCTGGCCTCGATTATCCGCTGTGGGCGCGAAGAAAACACCCCGTGCACGGAGTCCGCGAAGCCGGACTCCCGGACCGCCGCTCGCTCCATGTCCCACGTCGCGGATCCGGATGACGTCCCGCAGCGACGACATCGGATTCCGGGTGATCCTCACCTCAGAAGTATCCCCCCGTGGACAGCCCCACCCCGAGTGCCACGAGCCCGACCGACAGAAGCGTGACGGTCACGATATGTTTCCCGAGCGAGTCCAGGTTCGAGGCGTCCAGCCGCGGCAGCACTTTCAGCTTGGCGTGCACTGCCAGCGCAATGATGCCGAGCAGCAGCAGGACCTTCAGAGCGACATGCGAAACGGGAAACGTCGTCAGGTCGGTCCACGCGACGTCCGCCGGCTTGGTGCGAATCGCAAGCCAAGCGCCGGTCGCGATCTGCACGCCGAGTGCAGGGATGGCCAGCTTCTCGTACCCGGCCTCGAAATCCTGAATGATGCGTGGGTCCCGGGCACGTCGAGCGCGCGGAAGAATCACCAACGCCAGCACCAGGTGCCCGCCAGCCCAGATGGTCGCCCCGAGTACGTGCAGAAAGATCAGCAACTGGAGCATGGCCGCAGCCTAACCGCTCACGGAGCCGAGAACACGGCCCCGTCTCTGGTTCGGATTCCCTCCTAGTTTGGAGTACCGCCTTCAGGCGGTCTGGTTCGTCGTCCCGCCTTCAGGCGGGACTGGCACTCGAGACTAAGACCGCCTGAAGGCGGTACTCCAAACCAGACCGGCAAAGAAAAAGCGCTTGCCTCGGTCTCCGCCGCCCGCGAATCGCAGATCGAGGGCAGAGCGCCGCTTTCGAGAACCGTCCGGTTCGTGGCGGCTTGCCCCCCAACTCCGCCACGCCGGTACCAATGATCCTCAGAACTACCCTGCCCTTGCTGCTCGCATCCTTCCCAATCTGGCTCGCCTCGACGGCTCGAGCCCAACTCCCCGACGGCCCCCTGCCTCCCATCGCGGATGTCGATCCCACGACCTCCGACGACCCGATCCTTCCTGCTGCGCTCGCAGCGGCGGACCTCCGCGCCGAGCTCGACCAGCGCGTGCACTACGATCACGACGACGAGGGAACTCTCTGGGCTCGCGGCAGCCACTGGAAGATGAGCTTCGATGGCCGCAAGGCAATCTATTACCCGCTGCTCGGGCCGCGCCAGATGGAGCATTACCCGCACGCACTCTCGCCTCTGAGAGTGAGCGTCGGCGAGCACCTCATGCCTTGCTTCCCCCAGGCCAAACCGCACCGCAGCTCGGATCGGATCGAACTCGACCGCGGCTCCTTCGTCGAGACCTACGAGCTCACGCCCGATGCGGTCGAGCAGTTGTTCGTCTTTCCGGAAGTCCCGCTCGGAGGAGACCTCGTTCTACGCATCCCGACCGAGAGCTCGCTCGAGCGCACGGAGGACGTTGCCGGCTTGCAGTTTCGTTCGGAACACGGTGGCATGAAGTACTCGCGCGCCATCGCCATCGATGCTCGCGGCAGGCGCGAGAGCGCCTCGACCCGCTTCGTGGGGACGACGATCGAGATCCAGGTGAGCGCCGAATTCCTCTCCACGGCCCAGGCTCCCCTCGTGATCGATCCCATCGTCACCCGCTGGAGCGTGGATACGAGCGCCAGCAAGGACTACAACCAGGATGTCGCCTACGACGTGAGCACGAATCGCTGGCTCATCGTCTGGGAGAGGGCGGATAGTGGCAACGACAAGGACATCGCCTACCGAGTCGTCTCCGACTACGGGTACACCTACGCATCCGGGTACGTGAATCTGGACAGCACGAACTGGAACCGGCCGAAGTGTGCGAACAACAATGCTTTCGACAACTTCTGCGTCGTGGCCAACGTGGTCATCTCGGGAGGCTGGCAGATTCGCGGCCGGATCATCAGTGCGTGGGACGGGCTACCTGGGAACACGTCCACGATCAGCGACGGCTTCCCTGGCGAGCACTGCATCAATCCCGACATCGGCGGTGACTCGACCACGGCCTGGTATTCGACCTTTTGCATCGTCTTCGAGCGCCTGAAGCCCAGCGGCGACAGCGACATCTGCTACCGGCTTGCCGTGGGCACGGGAGAACCGATCTACCCGTATTCCTTCACGCTGGCAGGCTCGATCTATCAGGAGGTCATGCCTTCGATCTCCAAGTCGAACGACGGACGTCAATGGGCCGTGGCATTCGACCGCAACAATTCCTCGGTCGATCAAGTCCACGCAGGTCGCATCAACTGGGACGGTAACATCGCGGGGTATCCGTACGCGGTCATGAACACGACGGCTGACGACGTCGGACCGCGCGTCTCGACCATGCTCAATGGCACGACGCGCTTCCTCGTGGCATCCGCTTCGACAGTCGTCGGGCAGAAAGACGTGGTGCTCACCGCGATGGATGGGTACTCCGAGCTCGTGGAAGTCAACCTGGGCATGCTCGAGTACGGCGGGCCCATCAACTACGCGACCCAGGATCAACCCTGTCTCGACAGCGACGGCACCCACTTCTTCGTCGCCTACCGGGAGTTCGTGGATGGCAACCAGAATATCCTCGGTACGGGCCTCTCCCTGAATGGCAGCGCGCTCTCGGTGGTCGAGAATCGCATTGCCATCCGCGCCACGATCAATGACGAGTTCGTGCCGGCCATTGCATCCAAGGAAGGCGCCGGCGGCACGGGGAACCGGATGATGATCACCTGGACCGATGTCTGGAAGCCCGCCAACTCCTGGAACATCTGGGCCGCGTTCTACGCCCTGCCCTGAACGCCGGGGGCTCTCGCTGCGAGGGCCCCCGTTCCGTGGTGCCTTCGACCAGACGGTATGGATCGACGAGCGGACCGCAGGATGAACTCCTCGGTCCGCTCGCCGTTCCGCGCCCGAGTACACTACCTGGCACCTCGACCCAGAGCCCCCCATGGGAACACGCGACCCGCGTATCGATGCCTACATTGCGAAGGCCGCCGACTTCGCTCGGCCGATCCTGACCCATCTCCGCGAGGTCGTGCACGCGGGCTGCCCCGACGTCGTCGAGACGTTCAAATGGGGGCATCCCTCGTTCGAGCACCGCGGACTACTCGCGGGCATGGCAGCGTTCAAGAAGCACGCGACCTTCGGCTTCTGGAAGCACGCTCTGGTCGTCGAGGGAGACACCCGGGCGGATGAGGCGATGGGTAGTTTCGGCCGCCTCACGGCGCTGTCCGATCTGCCGTCGAAGGCCACGCTCGTCCGACTGGTCAAGAAAGCAAAGCGGCTGAACGACGAAGGCGTGAAGCCCGTGCGCGCGAAGTCGGCCCCGAAGAAGCCGATTCCCATGCACCCCGATCTCAGGGCGGCGCTCGCGAAGAAGAAGAAGGCGCTCGCGGCCTTCGAAGCCTTCTCCCCCAGCCACCAGCGCGAGTACCTCGAGTGGATCGCCGAGGCCAAGGGCGACGACACCCGCAAGCGGCGCATCGCGACCACGATCGAGTGGCTCTCCGAAGGCAAGGCGCGCAACTGGAAGTACGAGAAGTGCTGATCGTCGCGGGGGCCGGCGGCGGGCCAGCCGAGTGCCGTCGAAACACGGCCGGGGTCGAGCAGCGCTCGGGCGAATAGGCTAGGTTCTCTTCGGAGACACGATGTGGTCCGGACCCTTCCTCGCGCCCTGATCCTGATCGCCCTGGCGCTCGGCTCCTGCGCGAAAGGTGACGACGAGGGCCTCGATCCCGCGCTGATCCGGGTGGTCGAGCGAGGCGACCTCGTGATCACCGTGCGGGAGCGAGGCGAGATCAAGGCCGCGCGGGACACGCGCGTCTCCTCGGAGCTCGAGGGGCGCGCGACGCTCATCTACCTGATTCCCGAGGGCACCGTCGTGGCCGCAGGCGACCGCCTGGCGGAGCTCGACGTCAGCGCCATCGAGGAGAAGCGCGCGCAGCAAGCCATCGGCGTGGCCAAGGCCGAAGCCCTGCTCGAACAGGCTCGCAAGGCCGTGGAGATTGCCGAGAAGGACCTCGAGGCCGCGGCGCGGACGGCGGAGACGCGCTACCAGATCGCACTGCTGCGTCAGGCCAAGTTCCTAGGGCAGGCGCGCCTGTCCGCCGACGGCCCGGCCGAGGTGTCCGATGGAACCAACGAGGAGATGCTGGTCCGGCTCGACGAGCTGCTCGAGGGCGAGAAGATGGATTCGGCGGCGCGGCTGAAGTACGCCACGCTCCCCGGGAGAGTGCTCGGCATGCTCGGCGCGGAAGAGAACAAGAAGCGCGAGATGGGCGAGATGGCGAACCTGGTCCTGCAGCAGATCAACGAGATCAACCTCGCACGCGCCGACCTGGAGCTCGCCGAGCAGACGCTCTACTACAGCAAGGAGCTCCAGCAAAAGGGCTTCATCACCACCAACGAGCTCGACCGGGACGAGATCAACTACCAGCGGCAGCTCTCCGCGTTGACGCTGGCCTGGAACAACTTGCTGCTCCTGGTCAACTACACGCTGCCGGAGAGCCAGATCAGCTTGCGGTTGGAGGTGGAGAATGCGGAGCTCAACCTGGAGAGCGTCCGCGCAACCAACGAAGCGCGCCGCGTGCGCGAGGCGGCAGAGCTGCGCAGCGTCGAGTCGGAGCACGCGCTCGCCCGCGAGCAACTGGAGAACTGGGACCGCCAGATCCAGAACGGCGTCCTGCGCGCTCCAGCGCCAGGTCTCGTCGTGTACGGCCGGATGGACTGGGACGAGCCGGTCTACGAAGGCATGGAGGTGCGCGAGCGCCAGGAGGTGATCATCCTGCCGGACGTGACCAGCATGATGGTCGAGCTCAAGATCCCCGAGGCCCAGATCGGCCGACTCCTGGAAGGTCAGGCCGCGACCATCAAGGTGGACGCCTTTCCCGGACGCGAGTTCGACGGCCACGTCACGCATGTCTCCACGCTGCCCGACCCGAGTCCGTTCAATCAGCTGCTCAAGGTATACATCGCGCGGGTGCTCATCGACGGCCACAACGGTGAGACTGGCCTGCGGCCGGGAATGAACGGCACGGTGACGATTGAGGTCGACACGATCCAGGACATCCTGACCGTACCCTTGCCCGCTCTCGAGCGGCGCGGCGACACGCACTTCGTCTGGAAGCTCACTGCCGACGGTCCCGCCGCGACCGAGGTCGAGCTCGGCGGGAACAACCTCACCGACGTGCAGGTCCTCCGGGGTCTGGCGGAGGGGGAACGCGTCTACCTCGTGCGACCCCCGGGGTCGCAGCTTCCCGCGGCCGCGGAGGAGGCGCTCGTTCCGGAACCGGCCGCCGAGCCCGCCGCAGCGAGCGCGGGCGCGAGTCCGACGAGCACGGAAGCCGCAAGTGGCGCACAGTAGCTCGGCCGCGGGCGAGCGCCTGTGGTTTCGCACGCTCCGCCTGGGGGTGAAAAGCCTCCTGCTGCACAAGCTGCGCTCGCTCTTGACCATGTTCGGAATGCTCTTCGGCGTGGCGGCGGTCATCTCGATGCTCGCCGTGGGTGAGGGCGCGAGCCACGCCACGCTGGAGCAGATCAAGGCGATGGGCCCAACGAACCTCATGGTGCGCAGCCAGAAGCCACCCCAGACCGAGGCCACCAGTACGGGTAGCCGACGCCAGGCTCTCACGTACGGCCTGCGCTACGACGACGCGGAGATCATCCGCGCGATGTTCCCCCAGGCCGAGCACATCGTTCCGGTGCGCGAGACGCCGAACAACTTGCGCCGAGGCCCCTACTGGTCGAGCAGCGTCGTCGTCGGCACGGTGCCGGAATACCTCGATGTCATGAACCTGCGGATCGCGGAAGGCCGCTGGTTCTCGGATGTCGACGTGGACCGCATCGACAACTGTGCCGTTCTCGGCTCCGCAGCCGCCAGCGTCCTGTTCCCGGTCGAGAATCCGCTCGGTGAGAACTTCCGGGCCGGCGACACGCAGTTCACGGCAATCGGAATCCTCGCGACGCTCGGCCGCGAGGCGAGCCCGGGTGGCGTCCCGCTCGACCAGTGCGTCTTCGTCCCGATCACCTCGTCGCGCTCCCGCTTCGGCGACGAGATTCGCCGCATCAGCACCGGCAACGAGGAACGGACGCGCGTGGAGCTGAGCGAGATCAAGGTCAAGCTGCGCTCGACCGAGGAAGTCATCCCTGCATCGCGGCTCCTCGGGCGCATCCTGGGGATCGGGGAGCGTCCGCAGGACGACGTGAAGATGATCGTTCCCCTGGAGCTCCTGCGGCAGCAGGAAGCTACGGCGCGCATCTTCAATACCGTGCTCGGGGCGATCGCGTTCATCTCGCTCCTGGTGGGAGGCATCGGCATAATGAATGTCATGCTCGCCACCGTCACCGAACGGACGCGCGAGATCGGAATCCGTAGAGCCCTGGGCGCGAAGAAGAAGCACATTTTGCGTCAGTTCCTGGTGGAGACGCTGGTGTTGAGCTCTTGCGGCGGCTTCCTCGGCGTCGCATTGGGCTTCATCATCCCGCAGGTGATCACGGTGCTCACTTCGAACCTCACGATCATCCGGCCTGAGCATGTCACCGTGGCGTTTGGAATCTCCACGGGAGTCGGGATTGGGTTTGGCCTGTATCCGGCCTGGCGAGCGGCGAACATGGATCCGGTGGAGTCGCTACGGCACGAGTAGGTTCGGAGTACCGCCTTCAGGCGGTCTTCTCTTGCGGAGCCAGTCCCGCCTGAAGGCGGGACGACGAACCGGACCGCCTGAAGGCGGTACTCCGAACTCGGAGGGACTCCGAACCAGGAAGTACGCGGAACCAGGCGGTACTCCGAACCAGTTCCGGACCGCGCCCTACGGGTGCAAGCTTTCATTCCATCAGGGGAACGACCGTGACGGTGCCGTCCTGCTCGACGTGCACGCGCAGGCAGATCGGGCGGCAGCAGACCGGGCAGTCCTCGACGAACTCCTGCTCGCGGCCCGCGGAGGAGTCGACGGACAGGGGGATCTCCTCGCCGCAGGCGGGACACGCGTAGCTGGTTTCTTCTGCGAAGCTCACGTCGACTCCAGTGGATTCTTGCTCGCGGCCGGGGCCCGAGGGAAGGGGGCTTCAGCGGTCCTTCGGAGCAGGGCCGAAGGGGGGACGCCGCGGAGCACGCCCGGCGGGCAAGGGGGCTTCGGCTCAAGTAGGATTCTCGCGATGACTCCGCCGATCCGATCCGTAGAGGTCCGTCCGCCTTCGCGGAGTGGCGAGCTGCTCGGCGTGCTTCGCGCCAGCGGGGCGATCGTGATCGTGGCTTTGTTCACGATTGCGCTCCGGCGTGACGGCGGATCGGGGCTCCGCGAGCAGGATCTCGCGCCGTTCCAGAGGCTCTTCCGCGACGTCGATCCCGATCTCCAGCGCGCCTACAGCCAGATCCAGGAGGGGCTCGTGGAGGCGGAGAACCTCCGCTCGGCGACCAGTAGCTGGCCGTCACCGGAGATCCTGGCGGCCCTCGACGTTCCTCCTTTTGCCGAGGATCCCATCGCCAAGATCCGCTACGGATGGACGCTCGCGCAGGGCGGCAACTTCGTGAACTATCGCGGGCGCTCCGATTCACCTGGATCCATGGAGTTCCTGGCCCTGATCCAGGAGCCGCCGCCCGGAGACAGCGAGATCATCGGACCACAGTCCCCGCCGGATGAGACGCACCATGTCCTCTCCGATGGAACCGTGCTCCATGTCACGGTCTGGTTCCGGCCGGCAGGTGCACCTCTCGACGAAGGTCTCGTCACCCGGCCGTTCGCCGAAGGCTTCTTCCAGATCCTCGCGGGGACATCGCCATGAGAGCACTCTCCTGCACGCGCTCCTTCCTTCTCGTCTCGATCGGGATCCTCCTGGTTTCCCTGGCCGCGGCCGCGCGCGGCGAGCAGGAGAAAGCCGCCGGCTTGAAGATCGGCGTGACCCTCCATCCCTACTACTCCTGGGTCTCCAACGTGGTCGCCGGGACGGATGTCGAGGTGCGTTCGATCCTTCCCGGAGAAGTGGACGCTGGCAACTACCAGCCGACACCGGAGGACATCCGGAAGCTCGCCGACCTGGATGCGATCGTGGTCAACGGCGTCGGTCACGACGACTTCGTCTTCGACATGATCCGGGCGTCGGGAAACGAGAAGATCGTCGTCGTCCGCCCGAACGACAGCGTGCCCTTGATTCGAGGGGCGAACGGCAGCACGGTCAATTCCCACACATTCATCTCCTTCACCAACGCCATCCAGCAGACCTACGTCATCCAGAAAGCGCTCACCGCGCTGCGGCCCGACCTGGCCGAGACCTTCGCAAAGAATGCGACCGCCTACGCCAAGCGTCTCCGGGTGCAGAAAGCCAAGGCGGCCAAGCAGCTCGCCGAGGCCAAGGTCACTCGCGTCGTGACGGTCCACGACGGGTACTCGTACCTGATGCAGGAGTTCGGGATCGAGATCGCAGGCGTGGTCGAGCCCGCGCACGGTCTCGCTCCGTCCGCGGGTGAGCTGCAGGAGATGGTCGACCTGATCCGGAAGGAGAAGGTCGAGGTGGTGTTCAGCGAGGAGTCCTTCCCCCAGCCGCTGCTCGAAGTATTGAAGGAGCAGGGCGGTGCGCGGGTCTACGTCATCAGCCACATCGCGAGCGGCGAGTACACTCCCGACAAGTTCGAGACGGAGATGCAGAAGAACGTGGACGCGATGGTCCAGGCGCTGATCACCGACGAGCACGGGGGCTGATGGATCCGCTGGCGCCGCCGCTGCTCGAGATCGCGCAGCTCACAGTTCGCCGGGAAAAGCGCATCCTGCTGGACGGCGTGTCGATCGCCGTCGCGCCGGGGTCGGTGCATCTCATCGTCGGCCCGAATGGTGCCGGCAAGACGACCTTGCTGTCGGCGATCCTGGGACGGATCGAGTTCGAAGGACGGATCACCTGTCACTGGCGAGGCTCGGGGCGGATCGGTTACGTCCCGCAGCGGATCGGCCAGGATTCCACGCTGCCCATCACGGTCGGCGAGTTCCTCGCGCTCTCCCGCCAGCGCCGGCCGATATGCCTGGGCCTCGGAAGCGGCACGCGAGCGCGAGTGAAGGCGCTCCTGGCCGAAGCAGGACTCGCGGGTTTCGAGACCCGGCCGCTCGGCGCGCTCTCCGGAGGCGAGATGCAGCGCGTCCTCCTCGCTCACGCCATGGACCCGGTTCCCGAGCTGCTCCTGCTCGACGAACCCTCGAGCGGCCTCGACGATGCGGCCACCGTGCGCTTCGAGGAGATGCTGCTCGCGCTGACGCGCGAAGCCGGCGTCACGGTCCTGATGGTGAGCCACGATCTCGACCAGGTTCGCCGCTTGGCCGACACGGTCACGGTGCTGAATCGCATCGTGCGCCGGACCGGTGCACCGGCGGAGGCGCTCGCCAGATGACCGCCCTCTACGAGTGGCTGGGGGCGCTCGCGAAAGCAGGCAGGCTGCCGGCGATCTTCGAGTATCCGTTCTTCGTGCGGGGTCTCCTGGCTGTGCTGCTGCTCGCCCCTCTGCTCGGAGGGATCAGTCACCTGATCGTCGCTCGCCGTCTCGCCTTCCTCTCTACCGCCCTGGGACAGGCAGCGCTCACCGGCTTGACCATCGGAATCGTCCTCGGTGAGCCGCTGAATTCTCCCTACGGGGGCATCTTCGGCTTCTGCTTCCTCTCCGCCGTGGTGATGGTCTTCGTGAAGCGTCACGCCTCGCTGCCACCGGACACGCTGATCGGCGTCTTCCTCTCGATGACGCTGGGCCTGGGGATCTGCCTACTCGTCGCGGTCACCAAGCGGTTCAACATCCATCAGATCGAGGCCGTGATGTTCGGCAGCCTGCTGACGATCAGCGACGCCGACCTCGCCATGCTCCTCGGCCTCGGCGTGATCGTGATCGCCGTCCTCGCCTGGCACTACAACGGCCTCCTCCTCGAGAGCCTGAATCCACCGCTGGCGCGGGTGGCCGGTTTTTCGACCACGATCCTCGACTACGTCTTCGTGGTCTCGCTGACCGCAGCGATCGTGGTCAGCCTCAAGGTGATCGGCGCCCTGCTCGTCGAGGCGCTGGTGATCGTTCCTGCAGCCTCGGGCCGCAACCTGGCGTCGGGCATGCGCAGCTACATGATCTGGAGCATCGCCTGCGCGCTCGCCGCCGGCCTGGGGGGGCTCGCCATCTCGACCAGGGCCGAGGTTCCCAGTGGCGGCGCGGTCGTGCTCGCTCTCTCCGCGATCTTCTTCGTGACCTTCGGCGCGAGCGCGCTCCATCGCAAGCTTCGAGCTTCGGCTTGAGCCGGAATCAATTCCCGAACAGCTCGAAGTACTGCAGCCGCTCGTCCATCAGCACGTTGGAGTCGAAGATCCAGATCACGATCCGTTTCCCGGCCAGCGCGTCGTCGCGGCGCACGAGGTTCGTCCAGACCGCTTCCGACCCGCCGTCGTTCAGGACGATCGTGTCGATCGGGACGCCCAGGCGAGCGTAGAGCTGCGCGCCCAGATCGGCGCCCAGGTCCTCGCCGTACCAGTGGAAGTGGCTGTCCCCGAGGACGAGGATCGGGCTGGCGCGCTCGCGATAGTCGGCCGGTCGACCGTCGGGCCCGGCGACCCGGTCGATCCAGATGGGGACAGGCTGCTCGGCTTCCGGGAAGAACGGCGGAAGCTGGAAGTCGACGCGTTCGCGGTGCACCACGAAGTCGGCGCCGGCCTGCGCGCTGGGCGGCGGACAGCTCTCCATCTCCTGGACATAGCTCGCCACTGCATCGGCGGCGATACGCGCGCCGCGCGGCGTCCAGTGCGGATTGTTCGTATGGAACAGCCAGGGGTCGTCGTCCTTGTCCTGGCAGGCGCGTTTCGCCGCGAAGGGCGGGAGGAGGTCGATCGATTCCACACCGCGCTCCGCCAGCGCGAGCAGGAAGCGGGTGGTCGCGGCGCCCGCGCCGGGAAAGTCCGCGCCCTGAGCGGGGAAGTCCGGCAATCGATCGGGATACACCTGGATGCGACGAGGAATCGGAACGACCAGGAACTCGATGCCGTGCTCGTGAAAGGCGCGCGCATAGGCCTCGATCACGTGGATGGGATGGTCGGGCCGACCGAGGTCGAGCGCGGGCGAGGGCTTTCCCCCGGCTTTTCCCGGCGCGTTCCATTCACAGAAGAACGAGAGCTCGCGGCGCGCGAGGACGAAGTCGGGGTAGTGCGCGTAGGGCTCGTCTCCGAGGGCGGTCAGCAGCGCGCTCGCGCGCTCCCTCACGGCGTCGTCCTGGCCCCACGCTTCGATCCGCTCCAGGGTCGCGGATGAGTCCGCTTGCGTGTGCGCGATGCGCGCCGCCTGCGCAGGAGTCAAGGGGATACCAGGCCGTGGCGAGCTCGAAGACCGCGTCGAACACGACACCAGGGCGAGCATGAACCACACCCCGAGGCGCCTGGCGGCGCGCCTCGAGTGGTGAGCGACGCCCGCGCGGACCATCGCCGATCCGGCCGCGTCCTTCGCGCGCGTGCAAGACACGAGGCCGCTCATCGCCCATCACCACCATCGATGCGCCGCTGCAGTTCGGCGAGCGGCGGCCCGCGCAGACCGAGCTCCTTGGCCTTGGCGAGACAGTCGGCCGCAGCTTTCGAGTCTCCGAGCCCAAAGCTCGCGCGCCCGAGCTGGAACCATGCCGCGGCGTCCTGCGGTTCGGCCGCCACCACGCGCTGCAGCAGATCTCGAGCTTCTCCGAACCGCTCCTGATCGACGTACAGGGAGCCCAGGGTCTCCATCAGTTGCGGGCTGCCGGGCGTTCGCTCCAGTACTTCTTCCAGGACCGGGATCGCGTCGACTCCCCTGCCCGCCGCGACGAGAGCACGGACCTTGGCCATCTTCGGTTCGATCTGAGGACCGCCGAGCACGACTGCGCGATCCGCCGCGGCGAGCGCATCCTCGACGCGGCCGAGCCCGAGGTAGCAGGCGGAGAGACTCAGCTGGGCGGGAAGCGAGGTGGGCTCGAGGCTCACGGCGCGCTCCAGATCCACACGCGCCTCCTCCGACTTCCCGCTCCGCAAGCGCGCGAGACCGCGCGACGCGAGGGCTTCGACGTCGTCGGGCGACTGCTCGAGGATGCGCGTCAGACACTTCTCCGCCTCCTCGGGACGCCTGGACGAGAGCAGGATCTCACTGCGCAGGCTGAGCGCCATGCGCTCGTCGGGTGCATCACGCAGGTACGCGTCCACGAGCTTCAACGCACCCTCGCTGTCTCCCTTCGCGAGCAGTGCACGCGCCTGTCCCATGCGCTGGAGCGCTCCCTCGCCCGCCTCGACGCCGCCGGCCCCGGCCGAGCTCTGCTCCGGCGCCTCGCGTCCGCACGCGAGGAGCAGGGCGGCGAGCGGTGGCAACCACCGCCAGGATCCGCTCATGATCCCCTGACCCTCGAGCCCGTCACTAGTGCGACCCGGGTCGCAGGTGAGGCCTGAAGAAGAACGCCTTCACGAAATCGGTCAACACCGCCTCCCGGGGAACCGCGCTGTTCGTGCAGTGGAACTGCGCGTACACGCCGCCAGAAACATGGCGAATCGCGATCGCGTCGGAATCCTTATCCGCGTCCTCGGCATACACGGCGTCGACCGACCATTCCGGGCCGAGCTGGTCGTAGCGCAGCGCTCGGCTCGCGCTGAACGAGCCGAGCGAAGGAATCTGCGAAGAGGGAGGCTGGAGGCTCTGCAAGCCGCTGCCGTAGACGATGAATCCATCCTCGGCGTCGAGGACCTCGTCCGCGCCGAAGAATCCCGCTCCGACGCTCGACGACGTGCCGGTCTCCAACACGTAGAGGTAGAAGGGAGCGAAGCCGGACCAGACGATGCTGTTGCCGGACTCCAGCCACTGCTCGGCGAGCGAGCCGTCGTTCTGGCCGGAATAGACGGCCGCCGGGCCGACGTCGAGGATCACCAGGGCGTCGTTCACACCGTCGTCCATGTACTCGGTCATCCACGCCACGAGCTCGTCTTGCTGATGGAAGTAGAAGAGCACCGCCTCGCGATCCGCTGCGGTGGTGGCTGCCACGATCGAGTTCGCGACCGCTTGCTGTTCGTTCCAGCTGATCCAGCGTTGCGCTACCAGTGGAACGAACACGGCCACGGCGGTGCGCAGCGGCAAGACCCGGATGTCGACCTGGGCCGTGGAGGAGTGGGGCCCGACCTGGGCTGTGAGCTTCAGCGGGAAGGTGCCCGCTTTCTGATACAGGTGGATGGGAGTGCTGTCCCGCTGGTGACCGAAGCCCTTGAAGACGTCCTGCGTCCCATCCCCCCATTCCCAGGTCAAGGTCGGGACAGCTCCGAAGGTGAGATCCCCGGGAAGCTCCATGTGCCCGGTCATCCGCACGCTCTGGTGCAGCCGGGGCGTGAAATCGCTCGCTCCGACGATGTGGGCCTCTGGAACGGTCTGCGAGTCGTAGATCAGCACCGGTCGCTCGACGCTGAGGCCTCGAGCATCTTCCACCTCCAGCCGGACGCGGAAGTTGGTGCCCTCGTAGGGAGCGTCGGGAATGAAACTCGTGTGCTCTCCCGTGGCAATCGCGTAGTCGGGGTGCACGTGGTGATCGTGCATCAGATCGATGTGCCAGGTGGCCGTCGGTGCTCCGCCCGCGGCATCGTCCTCGAGGTCGGAGACCTCCGCGTCGAGGAAGACCACCTGCCCGACGTCGTAGAGCGCTCCGGCGAGCGGCGAGCGCATCCGATCGATGGAGGGCGGCGTGTTCCCCGGCGTGACGAGGAACTCCTTCGAGGACTCGAATCCCCACGAATCGGTGACCTCGAGGCGCAGGTGATAGCTGATCGCCGGGTCGGGATACACCTTCACGAGATCCGGCTCGGTCGAGCTCGTTCCGTCGCCGAGGTCCCACAAGAACGTGATCGCGTCCTGATCGGGGTCCGAGGACTGCGATGCCGCGAGCGTCACGACGAGGGGCGCGGAACCCCACGCCGGCGCCGCCGTCGCCACCACGATCGGCGGGTGGTTCTCTGCCGTGTACCGGATCCGGAGGACCGAATCCGGATTGCCGAGGCTGATGTACACGAGATTGCCGGTCCCCGGTTCGATGGTCATGTCCACCGGGAATCCCATCGATGTGCCGAAGGGCACGACGTTTTGGAGCTGGAGGTTCTCGTCGAGGTACGCGACCTTCAGCCAGCTCCTCCCGTAATCCATGAAGAACAGCGCGCCGCTGTAGATCGGGGGATAGGCCCCTCCCGGGTAGAACGCGATCCCGGCGGCGCAATTGCCCACGTAGCCCGCGTAGGTCGGATCGAAATGGTGCCACGCGATCAGCGGCGGAACGTGGGAACCGGACATGGCGGCGCAGAAACCGTAGGGATCGCCGCTCTGGTACGAGGGTTCCGGATACGGGCCCTCGTAGCAGGGCCATCCGAAGTTCTCGCCGCCGAAAGCGACGTTCACTTCCTCCCAGGTGTTCCAGCCCACGTCGCTGATGAACAGCGCCTCGCGGGGGCCGGTGTCGGGCATCAACGTGAAGCGGAACGGGTTCCGCAACCCCATCGCGTAGATCCGGGATCGAATCGAGGCCGGATTTCCGTCGAAGAACGGATTGTCGGCTAGACCCAGGCCAGTCGCGGGATCGATGCGCAGGATCTTGCCCGCGAGACTCTGATCGTAGACCGATCGCAGCGAGCCGATGTCCTGATCGGAGGGGAATTTCCCCGCGCCGAAGCAGTTCCCGTCGTGGCCGCCCACGTCAGTCAGATCGTAGTGGGCACCGTCGCCATGGCTGAGCACGAGGCTTCCGTCGGAGAGGAACCGGATCGTCCCCACCGAGTGCGAGAGGTGGCACGAAGGGATCCCCGTCGGCCACGTCGCGCCGAGCAACTCCAGGCGAGAGCTGCCGTCAGCCAGCAAGTTTCCCCCGGCGTCGAAGGAGGTCGTGTACCGCACGAGCCGGGAGAAGGTCGATTGCTCGAGCTCGCTCCCATCCTGGTTGGGGTCCACGACGAGGAGGAGGTAGAGATAGCCATTCGAATCGAACTGCGGATCGAGCGCGATCCCCAGGATCCCGCGATCGCCGTTGTTCAGCGTCTCGGCACTGAGATCCAGAACCAGGTTCTTCTTCAGATCGTTCTCGACGAACCAGACGCGTCCCGACTTCTCGCAGACGAGCAAACGAGTTCCGTCGAGGAACACCATTCCCGTGGGAGCCACCCACCCGCTTCCGATGGGTTCGGCGATGAAGCCCGTGGGCATCACCGGTCCATCGGCTCGGGCTTCGGCAGCCAGCGCGAGCAGCAATGTCGAGCCGATCAGGAAGGGGAGCGCGGGGAAGCCGGCGGGTTTGCTCATGTCTCGGTTCAAAGGGATCGGGAGGTGCGAGGCTTCCGGGGCGCCGGTCAGGGGCCGGGCACGAGTCGGTGGGACTCACATTCTACTGCACGCAGCGCTCCACTCGGGTGCGAAGCACCCCTCGACGGCCCGCCGCTCCCCGCGCCAGGGGGGCCTCAGCCGCCCGATGGGTCGATGAACTGCAGCCGCTCGTCGACGAACACGTTGGCGGCGAAGATCCACACCACCACTCGCTTCCCCTGCAAACCATCGCGGCGTCGCGCGAGGTTGGCCCAGACGGCTTCCGATCCTCCGTCGTCCAGCGCGATCATGTCGATCGGGACGCCCAGCCGCGCATAGAGCTGCGCGCCGAAATCCGCGCCGAGCTCGCCTCCGTACCACTTGCAGTGGCTGTCGCCCAGCACGAGCAGCGGGCTCGTGCGGTCGCGAGAGTCGACCGGCTTCCCCTCGGAGTCGAGCACGCGATCGATCCACACCGGCACCGGCTCCTTCGCCTCGGGGAACTGGGGGGGTAGCTGGTAGTCGGTCCGCTCCCGACGCACGACGAAGTCGCGACCAGGTAGCGCGGTCGGCGCGGGGAAACCCTCCACGCTCTGCACGTAGCGCGCCACGGCGTCCGCCGCGATGCGCGCCCCGCGCGGCGTCCAGTGGCCGTTGTAGGCATGAAAGATGTGCGTGTCGTCCTCGCTCGCGGTGCTCTCGCGCGCGGCTGCGAAGAGCGGCAAGAGATCGATCGATTCCACGCCGCGCTCGGCGAGCGCAAGCAACAAGCGCGTCGTGGCGGCACCTGCTCCCGGGAAATTCGCAGCCTGCACGGCAAAGCCCGGCAGACGATCGGGATAGACCTGGATGCGCCGGGGGATCGGGACGACCAGGAAGTCGATGCCCCGGGCGTGGAAGGCGTCCGCGAGCGCGCCGATCACGTGGAAGGGATGATCGGGCTGCTCGAGAGCGAGCGCGCGCGGCGTCGTGCCGCCGGCCTCGGTCGGCCCGTTCCACGCCGCGAAGAAGGCGAGCTCCCGGCGGCCGAGCACGAAGCCCGGATAGTGCGCGTAGGTCTCCTCTCCAAGCTCGGCGAGCAAGCTCGTCGAACGCTTGCGCACCTCGCCGTCGAGTCCCCAGGCCTCCATGCGCTGCAGGTTGCTTGCAAGCCCAGCGCGCAGGAGCGCGACCCGAGCTTGCTGCACGGGAGTGAGCGCAACGCGCGGATCGGAAACGGCGGGAGCACGGGAAGAGCATGCCGAGAGCCCGACCGTCAGAGCCCCGAGGATCGCCGCGACCCGCCCGCTAGCTCGCGTTCTCGCGAGGACGCGGGAGAGCATGCGGTTCCGACGCTGTCCCATTCGGCTGGTCATCCCTGATACGCCGCAGACGCTTCGCGCTTCGTCATTGCACCGCCGTTCGCGCCACCGGGAACCAGATCGCGGCGCGCACATCCATGTCACGGTGGCGGAACCAGGACGTCGTCTCCAGATCGTAGTGTGCCTCGATGGGTTCCAGTCTCAAGGTCCAGCGCTCCCCCACCGCCAGCCGCGCATCGGCCGTCGCGCGGTAGTCCTCCACCACGGGATGAGCGACCCACACCATCGTGCTCTCGCACTCGCCTTCGAGCACCTTGCGGACCCGCCAGCCGAAGACCGCCAGCCCGAAGGCGTAGTCGAAGGTTTCGGGAAGCGGGACGACCGCCGCGAGCTCCGCCTCGATCAGGAGGTTCGAGCCCTGCGCAGGCAGGGACTCGCTCGGGGCGGGACCGAGCTCGACGCGCTCCCAGACCTCGGGCGCCGCGGCGAGATCGCGCAGCGCGAACTCCCAGACGACCAGGCGCTTGCCGGCGAGCCCGCCCTGATCTGCGGCGAGATTGCTGCGGCGGGCGAGCGCCTCGCGAACGGCGCGCGCGCCACCCCCCGCGAGCGCGATGACGTCGATTGACTGGTGCAGGTGCGCGGCGAGCTGCTCGCCGAGGCCAGCGCCTTCCCCCAGGCCGAGCGACGGATCGCTGAACACGCGCGTGAAGCTGTCGCCGATCAGGAGCACCGGCGCACTGGGATCCGAGACTCCGCCTTCGGGGAGCTCGAGCGGACGCTCGAGCTCGACCTCCATGGCCGGAAATGCTTGCACCCCCGGCGGTAGCCGCAGCATCTCCACGAGATCACCCCGCCCCCGAACCGTCTCGAGCCGGCTCGGGACGGGCGCGGAGAGCTCGGTCGAGAGGCCCAGGATCATGGAGATCTCCTCCCCCAGGCGTCGGGCGACTGCCACCATGGCTCGAGGCGTCCAGTGCGTATCACGAACGAGGTAGCACGCCTCCATGGCGCTCTTCATGGTGCCGAGCAGCTCGCGGAGGTCGAGCGCGTGCACGCCGCGCGCCTGCAAGAGCGAGTGGAAATGCTCGATGTCGGGTTGGTGGATCGCGCCAAAGCCTTGGGTCCAGCGGGAGAGCCGCTCGGGCACGAGCATGCTCTTCGGCGGGACAGGCACGACGAGGAGCTCGATCCCGCGCGCCGCGAGCTGATCCCGCACGTCGGCGATGCAGTCCACCGGCGTCCAGTCCCGCTCGAGAAAACCGCTCGACGTGAGCACATCGAGATCGTCGGCATAGTGCAGCCAGCCGTCGCGCCCGACGATGGTCTTCTCGTTCCCGCGCCCGAAGGCTTTCAGTAGCAGCCACTGATACCAGGGCGAGACCTCCCGATGGATGAGCGAGGCTTCCCTGAGCGCGCGATCGAAGGCGCGCAGCTTCTCGGCTTCGAGGCTCGCGCTGATTTCCAGCGCCTGCACACGCCCTTCCCGAGCGAGCTCCCAGACCGCCTGGAACAGCGGGACGCCGAGGATCAGCGCCAGGAACGGAATCGTGATCGAGCGCGGGGACATGCTTCAGAACTGGAAGTACAGGAAGGGGTTTTCGGCCTGCGAGAACATGGCGACCAGCGCGAACGCGAAGAGCGCCAGGCTGACGCTCGCGAGCACGGCCCCTCGCGCGGCCCGGGGCACGAGCTCCTCCGTGCGAGGAGCGCACCAGACGAGCGTCGCCGCCGCGATCATCGCGACGAGATGGAACGGCTGGTAGACCCGCGCCGCGAGCACCGCACGAGCGCTCGCTTCTCCCGTGCCCGCGAACATCGCCGCGAACATGTGGCCGGCCCTCGAGAGGTTCTCGGCGCGGAACAGGACCCACGTGAACAGCAGGATGAGCATCGTCAGCGCGACACGCAGCGGACGAGGCAGGAAGTCGTACGGTGATCGCTTCCCGCGCGAGCGCTCGAAAGCGAGCAGGAGCCCGTGCATCGCACCCCAGACGATGAAGGTCCATTGCGCTCCATGCCAGAGCCCGCCCAGGACCATGGTGATCATGAGATTGAGATACGTGCGCGCGGGACCGATCCGGTTTCCTCCCAGGGGGATGTACAGGTTGTCGCGCAGCCAGGTCGAGAGCGAGATGTGCCAGCGCCGCCAGAAGTCGGTGATGCTCTCGGCGCGATACGGCGAGTGGAAGTTGATCGGGAACTGGAAGCCGAACATCTGGGCGAGGCCGATCGCCATGTCGGAGTAGCCCGAGAAATCGAAGTAGATCTGGAAGGCATAGGCGAGGGTCCCGTACCAGGCCGTGTGCCAGGCGATCGAGTCCGCGCCGTAGACCAGATCGGCCACCTCTCCCAGCGCGTTCGCGACCAGGATCTTCTTCGCGAAGCCGACCATGAAGTTGAGCGCGCCGAGATGGAACAGCTCGCCGCGCTGGGGGCGCTCGACGAGCTGGTGGGCGAGCTGGCGGTAGCGCACGATCGGCCCCGCCACGAGGTGGGGAAAGAGCGAGACGAAGCAGGCGAAGTCGATGAAGCTCCGGGCGCGCTCGGTCTGCCCCCGATACAGGTCGATCGAGTAGGACATCGAATTGAACGTGTAGAACGAGATCCCCACGGGGAGGACGATGTCCATCACGTCCAGCGCCTGGCCGCCGCACACCACGATCAGTCGCGAGAGGTTCTCGCGGGCGAAGCCGTAGTACTTGAAGAAGGCGAGCAGCCCCAGGTTGATCGCGATCGTGGTGATCAGGATCGATTTGCGCCACCGCGGCGTCGCCCCGGGGCGCGTGAGGAGGACTCCGCAACCCCAGTCGATCACCGTCGAGGCGAACATCAGGGTGACGAACCATGGATTCCACCACCCGTAGAACACGTAGCTCGCGAGGATCAGGAACAGATTCCGCGCGCGGACCGGGACGAGGTAATTCCCCGCCAGCACCAGCGGCAGGAAGTAGAAGACGAAGATCTGGGAGGTGAAGACCATGCCAGAGGGGGGGCGCGCGAGCCTAACGCGCGAATCGCCGCGTCGCACTGCCGAGGATGGCGGGCGCTCGGTGCTCCCGCGTGACGAAGGGGAGCGCGCGACCGAGCGCGTGCTCCACGCTTACGTTCCGTCCCGGGAGCAGCCCGCGCGCGAGCCCGTGCTCGCGACCGCGTGCGCTGCCCTACTCTCCGCGCTCGTCCGGCACCGGCTGCGCGGCCCGAGCGAGGATCGGCGAAGCGCTCACGGGTCCTCGACCGGCTCCTCCTCGAGGGAGGGTTCGAGGGCGGCGAAGTCAGACTCTCCCCGCAGCGGCGCGAGGTCCAGGACCCACATGCCCCGGCCGTGCGTCGCGGCCACCATCACGTCGTCACGAGGATGGATGGCGAGGTCGTGCACGTAGGTGGTCGGCAAACCCGCCCCGAGGACGTCCCAGGAACGTCCGCGGTTGCGACTGATGTACACACCCAGATCGGTCCCCACGTAGAGCGTCCGGGCGTCGCGCGGATCCTCGCGCACGACGTTGATCGGGCCCGAAGGAATGCCGCCGGCGATGCTGTGCCAGCTCGTGCCGGCGTCGTTCGACCTCCACAGGTAGGGCGCGAAGTCGTCGTTTCGCTTGCCATTCTGGGCCACGTACACGGTCTCGAGGTCGGAGGCCGAGGCCACCACGCGCGAGATCCAGCGGTCTTCTGCCAGATCGAGGCCGATCTCCCTCCACTTCGCGCCGCCGTTCCGCGTGAGGTGCAGCCGGCCGTCGTCGGTGCCGGCGTAGATCCAGCCGAAGCGCAGCGGGGACTCCGAGATGGTCGTGATCGTCTGGTACGGAATGTCGCCTGCCCGGTCGGGATCGTCGTGAGACAGATCCGGACTGATCGGCTCGAGCCCTGCGCCGCGATCGAAGGACCGGAACAGCAAGTTCATGCCGTGATAGAGGATGCGCGGATTGTGCGGCGAGAGCTGGAAGGGCGCGAGCCATTGTCCGCGCCACGGAATGGCGTCCTCGTCCTGCTCGGGCAAGAGATCGGTCGACTCGTCGGTGTCGAGATCGGTGCGCTGGACGTGGCCGTAGAAACCCTCGGAATACAGGGTGGAGGAATCCGTCGGGTCGACGGCGTGATAGGAGGCCTCGCCTCCCGGCGCGTCCTCGAAGTCGACGGACCGGATCTTGTCGCGGCCCCGAGAGAGGTCGACCGTCCCGCGCATGCTGCCGTAGTCCTGGACCGAGCCATAGACGTGGAAGGGCTCGTCCATGTCGAGCGCGACGTTGTAGAACTGGGTAGTCGGCAACTCCGCGTCGAAGTCCTTCCAGTTCTCGCCTCCGTCGTAGGAGATGTCGACGCCGCCGTCATTGCCGTTGACGAGGTAGAGCGGGTTCTCGGGGTCGATCCACAGAGCGTGGTGGTCGGCGTGCATGCCGCGGAGCTGCTTGAAGGTTGCCCCCGCGTCGTGCGATACGTTCAGCTCGAGCCCCATGACGTAGATCGTGTCCGCATCCGTCGGGTCGACCCGGATCTGGCCGAACACCCACCCATAGGTCGCCGACAGCCTCTCCATCGTTTCGTCTCGAGTGCTCGTCCGGCGCCAGCTCTCACCGCGGTCGTCGGAGCGGTAGACCTCGGCACCCCGGATCCCGCTCCGGCGCCGGCGCCCGTACGAATCCGCGTCCTTGGGCGGCTCCACCTTCTCGTAGTTGTCGAGGAAGCAGTACAGAACGCGAGGATCGGATCTCGCGAGATCGATGCCGATGCGGCCGCGATGCGTCGGCTTGGGCAAACCCTGGACGATCTCGAGCCAGCTGTCTCCCCCATCGTCGCTGCGCCAGATCGAGCTCCCGGAAGTCTTCGAGTGGTTGCGCGGATCGTTCCACAGCTTGCGCCGGCGCTCCCAAGTCGCGGCGTAGAGGATCTGCGGGTCGGCGAGATCGATGACGAGGTCGATCGCGCCGGTTTTCTCGTCGAGGTAGAGCACCTTCTCCCAGCTCGCACCGCCGTCGCGGGTGCGGTACACGCCGCGCGCGGGGTTGTCGGTCCACTCGTGGCCCGATGCGGCGACGTAGACGACGTCGGGGTCCCGAGGATGGATCACGATGCGCGAAATGGTATGGGTGCCGGCGAGCCCGACGTGCTCCCAGCTCGCTCCAGCGTCGAGCGAGCGGTACACGCCGGCGCCGGAGTTCGAGCTGCGGTAGATGTTGGCCTCTCCCGTGCCGAGCCAGAGAATGCTCGGGTCCGAGGGCGCGATGGCGATGTCGCCCACCGAGGTCGAAGGTCCTTGCTGGAACACTTCCTCGAAGGTGGTGCCCTCGTTGTTCGACTTCCACAGGCCGCTCGATGCGGTGCCGACGTAGAGCGTGTACGACCTGCCGCGGGGACTCGGCACCGCCACGTCGGTCACCCGGCCGGAGTAGTTCGTCGGGCCCAGGAACTGCCAGGCCATGTCCGCGTGGGGAGAGCGCTCGGAGAGCTCGCGATGGGCCTCGTACCACGCCAGGCGGTCCTCCGGATCGGTGCCGCCCGCGATGGGATCGGGCCGGTCCGTGTCGACTTCCTTGAGTGCCTGGACGACCCCTTCCAGCCGATCGAGCAGCGACTCCAGGCGCTCCTCGCTCCGGCCGTCCTGCACGCACGGCGCAGCCGAGAAAAAGAGGGGCAGAGCGAGGGCGGGGACGAGGTGCGACGGCGAGTGGAGAGGGCTCATGGCGCGATCTCGGGGGTGCGGGTCCGGGCCGGGGATTGTACGTCGGCCCTGCGGAGCCTCTTCGGTGCGGGGGTCGCGGGCGTTTAGTGGAAAATCTTTCCCACTCGTGCCGATTCCCGGCCGCGAACGCGGTTCACGCGCCTATCGGCGCTTCGAGTTCCCGCCCGCCGCGGGTTGTTCAGAGCGTGTTCAATGCGACCCGGCCGGCTCCGCGCGCACGTAGTCGTAGTAGCCGATGAACATCTCCTCGAAGGTCTGGTCCCCCCATTCGACCTCCTGGGTCGGATCGGGATTGGCCAGGTTGGCGGTCGAGTTGTCGTAGTGCCCGATGCACTCGAGCACCGTCCCCCGAGGCAGGCGGTGCGGCTCCTTCCACTCGTAAGTGTCCTGCCAGTTGAAGTCGAAGCGGCATTGGAGGAGGTCCTGCTCCTCGCCGCCGGGCAGATGCGCGACGAACCGGAAGTCCTTCCCGCGCAGATGCATGTGGGGGAACAGCGCGATCAGCTCGACGTCCTGCTCCAGTCGCTCCTCCGCGCGGACCTCGTGGTCCGCTGCGCCGGCAGGGATGCGCAGGCGCGCATTGACCACCGCTCCGGTGCGGACCTCGCGCGGCGCGACCTCGTCGCTGAACAGGAGCGCGACCCGGGTGCGATCGGTGCGCAGCTTGCCGTTGGGCGTGTAGTGGATCTGGAACACGAGCCGCGCGCCCGGTGGCAGGCGCTTGGCGAGACCCTTGCCGTACACCGTCGGGCTCCCGCCGGGAACGGTGGCCGCGAAGTAGCTTCGGAACGCTCCACGTTCGAGCCAGTTGCCGGGAGCCTCGGGATCCTCGGCCCAAACCAGTACGTGGTGGACGACGTCTCCCGCCCCGGGGCGGATCTCGATCGCGCGCACCCAGCGCTCGCTCGCAAAGTCGGTCTCCGCGGAGAAGAACTGGTACTCGACGACGCCATCACGGGGCACCGCGAAGCCCTCGTCGGGGAGCGGCTCGCTCTCCACCTCGCGGCCATTCCAGTTCAGCCGCGACTGGATCGCGAACTCGGCGTCGGGTGCGCCGATGCGCCAGTCGCCATCCGGTAGCGGCGAGCGCGCGAGCGCGCCGACCTCTCCTTCCAAGGCGCCTTGTTCGACCCAGCGCAGCAGCACCGTGCGCTGCCAGGGGTCGAGGCTGCGCTCGTTCGCGAACTGGCCGGCGAAGCGCTCGTGCGCCGTCCAGGGCGGCATGCGGTGCTCGTCGACGACGTCGCCGATCGTGGCCGACCACCCGCGCGCCTGCTGGTACGTCTGCAACGCGAAGGGGGCGCCGCCCGAAGGCCGGTGACAGCTCGCACAGCGCTGCGCCACGATCGGCGCGACGTCCTCGGACCAGGTCGGAGCGAGCGGGGCGTCCGTTTCCGAGAGCACCGTGAGGCGGCAGCCGGGAGCTTCGGTCCGCGCGATCGGCGGCTCCCGGCCAGCGAGCACGGCCTCGAGCGCGTCGGCGAGATAGCGCGCCGAGGGCGCGGGCCGCGAAGCCTCGAGCGAGTGCTGATCGTCGATCGCGCCTCGATAGCGAACGCGCCGCTCGGCATCGAGTACGAAGACCTCGGTCGTCGAGCGCGCTCCCAGGGCGCGGGTCAACTCCTGGTGCGCATCCTTCAGGACCGGGAACGCGAATCCCAGCTCCTGCGCCTCGCGTGCGATCGCGGCGCGCGAATCCTGCGGATTGGCGTTCACGCCGGCGAAGCGGACGCCGCGCGCGCGGAAGCTCGTCTCGAGCTCCACGAGGCGCGGAGCCCAGCGCGCGCCGAGCGGGCATCCGATGCCGGTGTAGGCGAGCACGAGTACGCGTCCGGGAGCGAGGGTCGAGAGCGCAACGGGCGTTCCCTCGGCGGTCACGAGGCGGATCGAGCCGAGCTCGTCCCCGGTGGAGGGATTCGCGAGACAGCCCAGTAGCGCGAACAAGAGGTGGATCATGGAGGAAGGGGAGCGGTGAGTCGAAGGGCCCGCAGACACTGTAGAGCGGAACGCGCGAGCGCGCGAGGCCGGTCGAGCGCGCTCCTCGGTCCTCCGCTATCCTCTGCGCCCGTCGGCTTTCCGGAGAATCCCATGCACGTGCGCGAGTTCGTCCTGCCGGCTGCGATCCTTTGCGCCCTCACATGCCTCGTGCCGGCGCTCTCCGGCCAAGAGCCTGCGAGCGGCCCCGCCGAGCTGATCGTCACGGGCGGCAAGATCGTGACGCTCGAGGAGAACGCGCCGCAGGTCGAGGCGCTCGCCGCGCGCGACGGCCGGATCCTCGCGCTGGGCGCCCGCGCAGAGATCGAAGCGCTCGCCGGTCCCTCCACCGAGCGCATCGAGCTCCATGGTGAGCTCGTGGTTCCCGGATTCATCGAGGGACACGGACATCTGCTCGGCATCGGCAACCTGAAGCTCGAGCTCGATCTCACCCACACGCGTAGCTGGGCGGAGATCGTGTCTCTGGTCGCCGAGCAGGTGAAACGATCCAAGCCCGGCGAGCTCATTCGCGGCCGCGGCTGGCACCAGGAGAAATGGAGGAGCACACCCGCGGGTGCCGTCGAAGGTTTGCCGCTGCATGGCGACCTGAGCGCCGTCTCACCCGAGAATCCCGTCATCCTCGCGCACGCCAGTGGCCACGCCTGCCTCGCCAACGCCAGGGCCATGCAGCTCGCCCGAGTGGATCGCTCGACTCCGGATCCGGACGGTGGCCAGATCGTCCGCGACGAGCGCGGTGATCCCATCGGCGCGTTCCGCGAAAACGCGGAGGATCTCCTGGAACGAGCCGCCGCCGGCGCGCCCGCTCCCGATCTCGCCCGGATCGTCGCGCTCGCCGAGCAGGAACTGCTCTCGAAGGGCATCACGAGCTTCCAGGACGCCGGCTCCTCCTTCGCGACGATCCGCTTCCTGCGGGAGATGGCGGAAGCCGGCGAGCTCGACGTACGCCTGTGGCTCATGGTCCGCGACAGCCAGGAGCGCATGACGGAGGAGCTCGCCTCCGCACGCGTGATCGGCCTGGCGCAGGACTTCTTCACCGTACGCGCCATCAAGGAGGCCATCGACGGTGCCCTGGGTTCGCACGGCGCCTGGCTGCTCGCGCCCTACTCCGATCTGCCCTCCTCCAGCGGCCTGAACGTCATGCCGCTCGAACGCCTGAGCTCGACCGCCGAGCTCGCACTCGCCCACGGCTATCAACTGTGCGTCCACGCCATCGGCGACCGCGCCAATCGTGAAGTCCTCGACCTCTACGCGCGCTGCTTCAAAGACCGGAACGCCCGCGATCTACGCTGGCGCATCGAGCACGCCCAGCACCTCTCCCCGGCCGACATCCCGCGCTTCGGCGCCCTCGGCGTGATCGCCTCGATGCAGGCCGTGCACTGCACCTCCGACGGTCCCTGGGTCCCCCAGCGCCTGGGCGAGGAGCGCACAGCGAGCGGCGCCTACGTCTGGCGCAGCCTCCTCGACTCGGGCGCCGTCGTCACCAACGGCACGGACGCCCCGGTGGAAGACGTCGACCCGATCGCCTGCTTCCACTCCGCCGTCACCCGCCAGATGGCGGACGGCCGGGCCTTCTATCCCGCCCAGTGCATGACTCGCATGGAAGCCCTGCGTTCCGCCACCCTTTCCTGCGCCTACGCCGCCTTCGAAGAGGACCAGAAAGGCTCGCTCCGACCCGGCAAGCTCGCGGATCTCGTAGTCCTCTCGAAGGACATCCTGACGGTGCCGAACGATGAGATTCTCGACGCCAAGGTCCTCTTGACGATTGTCGGCGGGCGCGTCAAGTACCGGCGTTGAACGGTGGATGGATCTCAGCTCACATTCAGCCCCGGACATGCAGTGACCCGCGCCTGCTCCGGTTCGGAGTACCGCCTTCAGGCCCATCTTCTCTCGCAGAGCCAGTCCCGCCTGAAGGCGGGACGACGAACCAGACCGCCTAAAGGCGGTACTCCGAACAAAATCCCCACGGCGTTTTTTTGGCGCGACCTCCGTCTCCCCGCGGACGCCAATTGCAGAGTCAATGAGACAGCATTCGTGAACACGTCCAGGCGACCGGATCCTGTCTGACGCTCGAGAACAATCGTCCTCGACGGGCCGGCAGCGTTTCCGGTTTGGAGTACCGCCTTCAGGCGGTCTGGTTTGTCGTCCCGCCTTCAGGCGGGACTGGCGGCCGCCTGTCACTGGAACAGCACGGCAAGACCGTCCGAGGTCGTGAAGCGCGATCCGCCGGCGGCGGGATCGCGGAACCAGTACTGGAAGTAGCGCTGGCCTTGTGTGATGCCCGGACCTGACATGTCGAGGGTGTGCTCGGCGCGGCCGCTCACGGCGAGCTTTGGCGGCCAGAGAAAATGGGTCTGGCCGACCACGCAGAGCCAGCCTTCGCCGAAAGGGGCATGCATTGGGTTGCTCGCGAAGAGGAACACTCCCACGGTTGCCGGAACGGGCTCGGCCGACAAGACGAGCTGGCCGCCGGTCAGCAGTGGAACGCCTTGCGCTCCGATCGAAGCAGGTCCGCCCGTGGAATTGGGGTTTGCCTCGCAGTAGCGGATAAGGCTCGGGTGCGCGCCGTTGCCGGCGATGTAGAGCTCGTTCGAGCCGGTGGGTTGATCCCAGTATCCGAGCAGGGCGGTGCCGCTGGTGGCGCTCGAGGCGGAGGCTGTGCCCTCGACCAGATCCTCGGTGTCCACGTCCGTGTCCAGGTCGGGGATCTCGATCAGGGAGGAGAAGGTGTGGCCGCGGTCGGGGGAGAGACATGTGGCGAGGCGATTCGAGCCTGCGTGGCCCAGCTCGAAGATCACGTGGAAGCGACCCGCGCCAGTGGTGACGACGGGGCGGTTGAGCGGATCGTCCATGCCGGTGGTCAGCGGGATACCGAGGGTCCAGCTTGCACCGCGATCGTGGGAAACGGCCGCATGACAGCGCGCACCATCGGAGCCTCCCGGACCGCCGGAGGCGAGGCTTTGCGCGTCGTCGGCGTGGACGACCACGATGTCGTCGCCGGCGATTGCGGCGCTCGCGGCGAGCAGCCGCGCTCCCGGGGTGGCTTCGATGTCAGGCGCGAGCGAGAGCTCCAGGCCGAAGGTGCGGCCACCGTCCTGGGAGACGGCGGCGTGCAGGGCTTCGTCGCCGACCTCGGCAGGATCGTCGTCGGGCCAGATCAAGAGGACGAGCGGTCCGTCGCGGGCGAGCATCGGCGCACCGCTGTCCCCGGCGGTCGACTGTTCCGCGCAGCTGCGCGTGAAGCTCGCTCCCCCATCGGAGGAGTAGAGCGTCCACACGTCATCTTCGCCGCTCGAGTCGTCGACGAAGGCGACGAGGATCTCCAGATCGGCTGCGCAGAGCGCAGGATCGTCGACGTCCTCGTTTCCACTCCCGCTCACGATGCGGGCTGGCGCGAAGGTCGCGCCGCCATCCGTGGAGCTCGTGAACCAGAGCTCTTCCTCGCCCTGGCTGCCTCCCAGGAAGTCTTCTTCCCACGCTGCATACACCGCTTCTCCCGTGGCGCACAGGGTTGCCCGATCGACGTCGCTCGACACGTGCAGGCCTGCCGTCGGCACGTTGATCGCCCGTGCGCTGCTCTCCCAGGTCAACCCGCCATCCGTGGAGCGATTGCACAAGAGGTCCTCGTTCGTGCCACCGCTCGCGGACGCTTCGCGCGCGTCCTCGAAGGCGACCAGGATCGTGCCGCTCGCGGTGATCACGACATCGGGGCGATCGGAGTCGGTGGAGTTGGGCGGATCGCCCAGGTCGACGCGTTCCGGCGGGCTCCAGTTCCAGCCGTCGTCCGAGGAGATCGAGACATGGATGTCCTGCGTGTCGGCGCTCGTTCCGGCTTGCTCCGCCCAGGCCACGACGAAGCGCGGGCCCAGGCACGCCATGGCGATTCCGTCGCTCTGATTGGGTGGATTCTGATTGGCTCCGCCCACGTTGACGCGCTGGGGGAGACGGATCTGAGCGAGAGCGACGGTTGGATGAAAAGCCGGTGCGATGCCGGCGCCGGCGAGCAATGCGGCAAACATGATTGGAATCTCCCTTGCGCCGGTTCGCGACCGCGCCGGCATGACGAGCGGATACGACTTGCCCTGTTCCTGCGGGCGGGAGGAAGACCGCTCTTGGCGCCGGTCGGTGACAGAAAGCTTCAGCGCCGCGATTCGGCATCGCCGATCGCTTCGCCCGTCATCGGCACGAAGGAGACCGCCATCATGCTCCGCGTGACGGTCGAGCCGTCGAGCGACTTCTCGATCAGGAGCAGCTCCTGATCGGAAGGCGCGGACCCCACGGGGATGCACATGCGCCCGCCGGGAGCGAGCTGCTCGACGAGCGCCGGCGGCACGAATCCAGGAGCCGCCGTCACGACGATCGCGTCGAAGGGCGCCTCCTCCGGCCAGCCGAAGTCGCCGTCACCCGTCCGGCACTGCACCGTCCGGTAACCCAGCCGGGTGAGCACCTCCGCGGCCCGCTCGGCGAGCTCCGCCACGATCTCGATGGTGAAGACCTTGGGCGTGATCTCGGCCAGGATCGCGGCCTGGTAGCCCGAGCCGGTGCCGATCTCGAGAACCTTGGCGCCGGGATGCAAGCGCACGGCCTCCGTCATGACGGCCACGATGTAGGGCTGGGAGATCGTCTGCTGCAGGCCGATCGGCAGCGGTCCGTCCCGGTAGGCGTCGCGCGCCTCCTCCTCCGGAACGAAGGCTTCGCGCGGCACCCGCCGCAGCGCTTCGAGGACCAGCGGATCGCGAACGCCCCGCGCTTCGATCTGCCGCTCCACCATCCGGGCACGTTCGGCCGCGCGGGTGGCGCTCACCGACGGTTCGCTTCGTTCCACGGCACCTTGCTCCGCCGCCTGGCTTTGCCGCGGCTCGTCGCCCGCACAGGAGCTGGCGACGAAGGGCAGCCACATCCAATGCCACCGATGCATGCTTGCTCGACCTCGATCGAAGCGGCACGGCCGAGGCGCCTTCCGCGCGCTGCCGTGCTTCAGCCCATCCTAAGCGCCTCCGGCCGCCCACTCCATCCCAGCGCTTCGCGGAGCGCGCCGCCCAGCTCCTCGTACTGTGCCCGCGCGTTGTAGAGCTGCGCGGAGATGCGCAGCAGGCGGTGCGGCCGCGCCGGCCAGGTGGAGACGGGTACCTCGATCCGGTGCTCGCGCCACAGCCACTCCTGCAACGGGTCGATCTGCATCAGTCTCGAGGGCGCGACTCCGCCGTCCGGTATCGGCACGGCCACCAGCGAGCCGATCATGCTCTCGGGAGCCGGCGGCTCGATCTCGAGTGCCGCGCAAAGGATCGCGCGCCCCTCCAGCGCCAGCGCTCGATCGTGCCTCTGGATCGCCGGCCAGCCGCCGGGCAGGAGCGTCGCCATGTGCTCGATCGCGTCCGCCACGCACAGCCAGGCCGTGGGATCGTCGGTGCCGATCCAGTCGAACTCGTTCCACAAGCGGCTGCGCTCCGCGGTGGGAGCGTTGGCGCCGTGACTGAGGATCGCCGGTCGCGTGCGCTCGCGACGGTCCGCGCGCGCCCACAAGAAACCGGCGCCCTTCGGAGCGCACAGCCACTTGTGGCAATTCCCCACGTACCAGGCCGGACGAAGCGCGTCGACATCGAGCGGCACCATGCCGGGGGCATGAGCGCCATCCACCAGCACGTCGACGCCCCGGCCGTGCAAGAGCTCCAGGAGCTCCGCGACCGGGAGCACGAGCCCGGTGGGGCTCGTCACGTGATCGATGAGCGCGAGCCGTGTGCGCGGTCCGATGCTGGCTTCGACGCTGTCCAGCACCTCCTGTGGGCTCTGCAGCGGAAAAGGAACGTGCGCCACGACGACGCGAGCCTTCCAGCGTTCGGCACAGGCGAGCAGCGCATTGCGGCACGCGTTGTACACGTGGTCGGTCACCAGGAGCTCGTCACCCGCAGCGAGCTCCAGGGACTGCAAGACGCAATTCACGCCCGTCGTCGCATTGGCGACGAAGACGAGCCCTTTCGGATCGGCGTGCAGGAACTCGGCCAGGACGCTGCGCGAGCGATCGAGGAGCGGCAGGTACTGCCGTAGGAAGAAGTCGACCGGCTCGGCCTCGAGTTGCCGGCGCAGGCGGTCGGCCCGCTCGTGTACCGCGAGCGGCGTGGCGCCGAAGGAGCCGTGGTTCAGGAACAGGACCGCGGGATCGAGACCCCAGTGGCGGGCAAGGGGAGAGGGAGCAGCGCGGGTGGGCATCCCATGAGCATGACGCCGGGCTCCAGCGCCTTCCCGCTCGAAGATCTGCAGATTTTCACGCCTTCGGTGTCCATTTCCCGGCTCGGAGCGCAGGACTAGAGAGACCGAGGAGAACGTCATGCACGCCACTCGCCCCCCGCTCACCGACCCCGTCCGCGTCCGGCCCCTCCTGCGCGCCATCGTCCGAGAGCTGCGCGAACGCCTGCCGCGCGCGCACCGTCTCGAAGCCCGCATGCGCGCCCTCGAGTCGTCGGGCGGATGGACCCCCGCCGCGCTGGGTGTGCGGGCCGAGCTCGCCCAGGAGCGACGCGCCTTCGAAGCGATCGAGAAGGAGCTCGATGATCTGGGCTGGACGTGGGAGGAGGACGGTACTGACGTCCGGCTTATCGCTCCCGTGGCGCGAGGGCTCGAATGCCTGAGCTGGCAGCCCGATCGCACCGGATTCTGGCCGCTGCCCGAAGTCCGTCGCGGCTGATCCGCCCGCCGAAGGTTGTCTCAGCTACCAGTGCGCAGCGCGAGAGCCGGCTGGTCGAGAGGGCGGCCCTCCTCGGCGTAGATCCCCGCCCACTGCGACTTGGCCATGCGCTTCCAGTGCCGGCGGCGGCGCTGGCGGACCTCGATCCAGTCGCCGATCAGCTCGGGATGCTTGAGCATGGCGAGCAGGCGCTCGAACTTCCGCGTCAAGCGCGGCACCCAGCCTCGCGTGGCCGCGCGATGGGCCGCGAAGAGCATCTCGCGCTCGGCGTGCAGCTCCTCATGGGTCCAGAGCGGATGCTTGAAGGCCTCGACCGCGTGCCAGTAGTTGAACTCGACCTCCGAGACGTCGACGAGGAGGTCAGGCTTGACCTGCTCGTAGAAGTCGGTGCCGGGAATCGGCTGGATCAAGCCCACCCACATCGAGTCCGGACGAGTGGTGCGGACGATGTCTTCGGTGATGCGGTGATCCTGGGGCTCCTCCTCGGGGAAGCCATACAGGATGAAGAACTTGAAGTTCATGCCGAGCTCGCGGTTGAGCTTCGCGCCGGCGAGGATGCGCTCGGGCTTCACGCCCTTCTTCATCGTCGTCAGCATGCGCGGCGAGCCCGATTCCAGGCCGTAGGCGATCTTCACGCAGCCGGCCTTGAGCATCCAGCGCAGCATCTCGTAGTCCATCGTGTCGACACGCGATTCGCAGTGCCACTCGAAGGAGATGTCACGCCGCACGATCTCCTTGCACAGCGCGATCACGCGCTTGCGCTGGATCGTGAACAGGTCGTCGAAGAACAGGATCTGCGGCGGATCGTAGGTGCGCAGGATGTGCTCGATCAGGTCGACGGTGCGCTCGACGCTCATCGAGCGGTACTGCCGCGGAGTCATCTCCGCGTCGCAGAAGGTGCACGCGTACGGACAGCCCCGGCTGGTGATCGCGGTGACGCCGGGATTCACCATGTGGCGCATGTACTCGCCGATGTCCCACAGGTGATAGGCCGGGAACGGCAAGGCGTCGACGTCGCTTACCAGCGCCCGGCGCGGAGTCGCGACGAGCTCTCCGTCCGCGCCCAGGAAGGTGATCCCTTGGATCTCCGGCCAGCGCTCCGGAGCGCGAAGGTGCACGAGGACTTCCGGAAGCGTCAGGTCGCCTTCTCCCTGCACGCAGATGTCAGCGGCGCCGGATTGCAGGAAGTACTCGGGATTGGTGGTCGGATGCGGGCCGCCGAGGATCACGAAGCGTGAGAGCTCGACCCGCGCGATCGTGCCGAGCTCGCGGGCGCGTCGCGCATTGGGAGTCAGTGCGGAGATCCCCACGACCTCGGCCCAGCGCATGGCTTCGCGTAGCTCCTCCATGCTGCGCAGCGAGTCGTCGAGGAGCCGAACTTCGTGGCCCAGCTCGAGGAGCTCCGCGCCGAGGATGCTGATCCCCAGGGGAGGGTAGATCTCGTCGCGCCCGGGACGGGCCGCGGTGGTCTGGTGATCCTCGCCGCCCGCGCCTGCCTTGCGCGGGATCCCCTGGCTCTTGGCATAGATGAGTGCGACGCGCATGAATCCTTGGACCGGGGCGGGCGGCGGCAATCGCCGCGTCGGTCAGCCTTCTCGAAGTATAACCCGCGGCCGAGCTCTACGGTTCGCCCGCCCAGCCGGGCGGTATGCTCTGCGGCCACGATCCCGCGTCGACAAGGAACCGGAGGAATCACCATGACCATGACCCAGCCCACGCAGAGCACGGGCCGCATCCCGCGCATCGGGGACACTGCTCCCGATTTCAAGGCGCTCACCACGATCGGCCCCCTCTCCTTCCACGAATGGGCCGGCAAGGACTGGGTGGTGCTGTTCAGCCACCCCGCCGACTTCACGCCGGTCTGCTCCACCGAGCTGGCCGAGTTCTCGCGGCGCGCCGACAGCTTTGCCAAGCGCGGGGCGAAGCTCATCGGCCTCTCGATCGACTCGATCCATTCCCACCTGGCATGGCGCGAGAACCTGCGCCAGATCCTGGACGTGTCGATCGACTACCCGATCATCGCCGACCTCGACGGGAGCGTCGCGCGGCTGTACGGCATGCTGCATCCGGGCGAGTCGGAGACCGTCACCGTGCGGACCGTCTTCATGATCGATCCCAAGAAGAACGTGCGCGCGCTGATCTACTATCCCCTCAACGTGGGCCGCAACATGGACGAGATCGAGCGGCTCCTCGATGCGCTCCAGACGGCCGACAAGAATGCCTGCGCCCTGCCCGTCAACTGGAAACCGGGCGACAAGGTGATCGTTCCGCCGCCCAAGTCGATCGCCGACGTGAACGAGCGGGCGAGCCACAAGGAGTACGAGCGCTTCGACTTCTACCTGAACAAGAAGTCGCTCTGAGCGGGGCTGGGCCTCGGTTCCGACGCGGAGGGTGCCCGCGCACGCGATCCGTACCGACCGCGAGCCGGGCACCGTCTCTCGCGGCTCTGGCTCGCCTGCCCGGCGGTGGCGGGCCGGTCGAATACCGAGGCAACGGATCGTGAGTGAGACTGCCTGGCTCGTGGACCTGGACGGAACGCTCTACCGGGCGCGTCCGGTGAAGCTCTGCATGGGGGCCGAGCTCCTGCTCGCCGGACGCGAGCACATCCCCGCGCTGCGTGCCTTCCGCCGCGAGCACGAGCGGCTGCGCGAGGAGCTCGTGCAGCCCGTCGCGGACCCCTACCGCCTGCAGCTCGAGCGCGCCGCAGGCCAGGTGGGCTACGACGTCGGGCGCCTGCGCTCGCTCGTCCACGAATGGATGATCCGCCGCCCACGCCGGTGGATCGCGCGCTTCGCCCGCCGGGAGCTGCTCGCCGAGCTCGCGGCCGCGCGCGCGCGAGGCGCCCTGATGGCCCTCGTCAGCGATTACCCGGCGCGCGAGAAGCTCGCAGCCCTCGGCGCTGGCGGGCTCTTCGATCACCTTTGCGCGAACGGGGAGAGCGGCGGCCCCCCGCGCTTGAAGCCCTGGCCCGACGGGTACCTCATGGCGGCGGCGGCTCTCGGCGTCGAGCCTGCCAACTGCGTGGTGCTCGGTGATCGGCCCGATGCCGACGGCGAAGCTGCGCGGCGCGCGGGGATGAGCTTCCGACTGGTGCGCTGATCGATCCGAGCGGCGCGTTCCGCGCCGCCCGAGGACGTTTTCGGCGCTCGGTCGGCCGAGACCGACGGTCAGAACGAGTAGGTCAGCGAGACGTACAGGCTCCAGCCTTCGGGGTCGATCGAGGCATCCATGCGCGAGGGAGCTCCGACCGGAGGATTGAGCACGATCTCGTCGTCGCTAGCGGAGAGGTTCTGCGACCAGCGGCCGCCGACCTCGATCAGCGTGGCGTCGGAGGCGAGGAGCGCGAGGCCGGCGCCCAGCGAATAGCCGTAGAAACCGTGGCCCTCGAACCGCACTTCCTCGGTGGCGGAGGGGTCGTCCGGATAGTCGATCGTGAGATCGGCGTCGAGATCTGCGACGTAGAACACATCGCCGCCCACGAACGGCCGGAGGCGCTGGAAGCGGCCGGGACCCACGGCAGGGAACAGGTAGCGCGAGGAGAGCAGGTAGCGCAGGTAGCCAAACGGGTCGGTGTGCACATCGAACTCGTCGAAGTCGGCGTGCGCGCTCTTGTGGCGCCACCATTCCAGTCCGCCGCCCACGCTCCAGCCGTCGGTGACGAAGGTCTGCGCGCGCACGCCGATCAGGTACTCGGTGCGCAGGTCCACGCTCTGGCTCGCGTCGAATTCCTGGAGGCTGCCGGTCTGGCCCTCGACTGCAATGTCGACCCGCTGGTCGTTGAGACCGGTGGAGAGCTCCATGGTGACGGCACCCTCGCGAAAGCGGGTCCAGGGCTCACTGCTCAGCGCGACGCAGGAACTCAGCTGACCCAGAGAGGCCAGCGCGAGGACGATTCGGGCACCGGAATCCATCGGGAGTCGCTCGCGGGGGACGTTACCAGGCCCGGCCTCACCCGCCAATCCTCGCGCCCGACCACTTTGGCCCCGGATCTCGGACGCAGTCGAGGATTGGCGCGAGCAACTGGCCTCGTTACTGTCCCGCCGCCCATGCAGAGCTTGCTCGCCTCGCTCAATCCACAACAACGCTCGGCGGTCGAGACGACCGAGGGTCCCCTGCTCGTCCTGGCCGGGGCTGGGACGGGCAAGACGCGCGTGATCACCTTTCGCATCGCGCACCTGCTCGCCCGCCGGGTTCCGGCCGAGGCGATCCTGGCGCTCACATTCACGAACAAGGCGGCGGGCGAGATGCGGCAGCGCCTCCGCGACCTGGTGGGACAGGAGCGCGCGCAAGGCCTCACCGCGGGGACTTTCCATGCGTTCTGCTTGTCGGTCCTGCGGGAGCACTCGGCCCTGCTCGGCTGGCCGCGTGGCCCCATGATCTGCGACGAGGCCGACCGCCTCTCCGCGATCAAGGGCGTCTTGCGCGAGCTGCACGTCGGCGATGCGAGCTTGCGTCCGGGCGAGCTCCTGGGGCGGATCTCGCTGGCGAAGAATCGGCTGCTCTCGCCGGAGAGTCTCGCCGAGCGCGCCGCCGATGCGACCGAAGAGCTCGTGGCCCGTGCCTGGCGGCGCTACCAGGACGAGCTCCGCCGGACCCGGCGCGTGGATTTCGACGATCTCCTCGTCGAGGCCGTGCGGCTCCTCGCCGACCACGAGTCCGTGCGAAAGGCGTTCCAGCGCCGCTACCGCTACGTCCTCGTCGACGAGTACCAGGACACCAACCTCCCCCAGTACGAGGTGGTCCGCCACATCGCGGCGGCCCACAGGAATCTGTGCGTGGTGGGCGACGACGATCAATCGATCTACGGCTGGCGCGGCGCGGACGTGACCAAGATCCTCTCCTTCGAGCGCGACTTCCCGGGTGCCGTCGTCGTGCGGCTGGAGACCAATTACCGCTCCACCCGCGACATCCTGACCATCGCGAATCGCTTGATCACGAACAATCCGACGCGCCACGAGAAGACGCTCGTGTCCGCGATCGGGAGCGGCGAGCTCGTGCAATCGGTGTGCATGCGCGACGAGGCCTACGAGGCCGAGTTCATCGTGTGTGAGATCGCCGAGCGCGTGCGCGCCGGCACAGCGCGCTTCGCCGACCACGCCATCCTGTTCCGGACCGCTCCGCAAGCGCGCACCTTCGAGGCGGAGCTGCGCATGAAGCAGGTGCCCTACGTCCTGGTGGGCGGCATGAGCTTCTTCGATCGCAAGGAGGTGCGCGACGTGCTGGCCTACCTGCGCCTGGCGATCGATCCGGCGGACGAGGCTGCCTTGCTGCGCGTCGTCAACGCTCCCCCGCGTGGCGTCGGCAAGGCGACGCTCGATCGGGTGCTCGCGTTCGCGACCCTCCACGGGATCCCAGCTGCAGCGGCCTTCGCGCGTGCGAGCGAGATCGATCGAGTGCCTCCGGAAGCCGCAGCGGTCGTCGCGCGCCTCCTGGACCGCCTCCCTCGGATCCTCGCGGAGGGCCGCGGCGAGCTCGTGAAAGTGGTCGAGCGCGTCATCGAAGAGGCTGCGTACCGCGCCGAGGTCGACCGGTGCTATCCCGACGAAGCGACGCGCACGCAGCGCTGGGACGGCGTCATCGAGGTGGTGAACTTTGCCGAGAACCACGCGCGACGCCGCCCGCGCGCGACGCTCGCGAGCTTCCTCGACGAGCTCGTGCTGTGCGCCGAGGATCGCGAGCAGGATGCGGAGTCGCGCGAGCGGGACGCGGTGGTCCTGATGACCCTGCACGCATCGAAGGGTCTCGAGTTCCCGCGCGTCTACCTGGTGGGCCTGGAGGAAGGCCTGCTCCCGCATGCGCGCGCGCTCGCGGAGGACGGCATCGAGGAAGAGCGCCGCCTCGCCTACGTCGGCATCACGCGCGCGCGGCAGGCGCTCACGCTCACATGGTCACTCGAGCGCGCGCGCCACGGATCGCGGGTCACGGTGCACCCCTCTCGCTTCCTGTACGAGATCAAGGGCACGCCGCCACCGAAGGGCTGGGTCCCCTACGGAAGCAAGCCGGAGCCGCCCGCGGCCTCGAAGAAGCGCAGAGCTCCGCGCCCCCGACGCTGACAGGGCGTCCCCCCGATCAGCGCACGGAGAAGCGGTACACCGCGCTGTTCTGCCAGACATGGCCGGGTCGCAGGATCGTCGAGGGGAAGCTCGGCTGGTTCACGGAGTCGGGGAAGTGCTGCGGCTCCAGGCAGAGCGCGCTGCGGCGCGCGTAGGTCTTTCCTCCCTTGCCCGTCTGATCGTGGAGGAAGTTCCCCGAATAGAACTGCAAGCCGGGCTCGGTCGTGTAGATCTCGAGCGTGCGACCCGATTCGCGCTCTCGCAGCCGGCACGCGAAGCTGAACGAATGACCGGCGATCGGCTCGAATTCGGAGCTCCCGCCGTCGAGGACGTAATTGTGGTCGTAGCCCTGCTCGGGGGCGAACTCGAGCTGAGCGATTCGCGCGCCGATCCGCTGGGAGCGGCGGAAGTCGAGCGGAGTGTTCTCGACGCTCGCGAGGGTCCCGAGCGGAATGAGATCGGCGTCGGTGGGCGTGATGCGCGAGGCCGCGATCTCGAGCTCGTGGTCGAGGATCGTGGGCGCGCCAGCTCCGGCGAGATCGAAGTAGCAGTGATTGGTCAGGTTCACCGGCGTGGCGGCATCGGAGCGCGCCTCGTAGTCGATGCGCAGCTCGTCCTTCGCGTTCAACGTGAACGTCACCACGAGCGCGAGCTTGCCCGGGTAGCCTCCGTCACCGGCGAGGCTGGTGGTCTTGAAGCGCACGCGCGCGCCTTCCGGACCGGTGCCGGCGTCTGCCTCCCACATGCGCGCGTTCAACCCGTAACTCCCGCCGTGCAGGTGATTGGGAGGGTTGTTGATCTCGAGGGCGTACTCCTCGCCGTCGAGCGTGAAGCGCCCCTTGGCGATGCGATTCGCCACCCGTCCGGTCGTGCAGCCGAACCACTGATTGGCGCTCGACTGGTAGCTCATCACGTCGTCGAATCCGAGCACGACGTCCGCCATCTCGCCTTCGCGATCAGGCGTCTCGATCGAGACGACCGTGGCACCGTAATCGGTGAGGGCGACGACCACCGATCCCCCCCCACGAAGCACGTACAGGGTTGCCGGCACGCCGGCACGCGTGCGACCGAACGAACGGCTCTCGACCGACGGCACGCCCGCCTTCCCTTGCGGGCTGCCGCCGACCGCGGCGCAGGAAGCCAGTGAGATCGCGCCCATCAGGAGCGCACCGAAGACGACCTTGGAGACGAACAGCATGGGGGAGCCCTCGGAGCCGCGAAGAGACCGGAGCGCGACAGTGTAGGGCGGCGGCCCTCGTGCATCGACCCCTTGTGCCGCGCGAGATCCAAACGAAAACGAGCGGGCCCGGCATGCTGTCTGCCGGGCCCGCTCACGATCCGATTCTGGTGGCCGGCTCAGGAGAGCTTCTGCCAGTACTCGGCGGGCATGTCGTGCGCGATCTTGAGCGCACCGCTCGCGCCGCCGTACATCGGCTCCTCGGTGCGGATCACGCGGCCGCCACCCAGGCGCTGGTGCATTTCGCGCTCGATCGCAAGGTCGAGACCCTGGATCTGGCTGCCGCCGCCGGCGAGCAGCACGCGGTTCTTGAGGCGGTCCTGGAACTCAGGGTCGAAGGTCGCGATCAGGCGTTCGAGGGCCTCGACGATCGGCGGCACGATGCCACAGCAGGCTTTCGAGAGCTCCACGGTCAGGTCGAAGGCCGTGGGCTTGCCCTTCACCGGGAGGTTGACGACGACCGGGTCGACTTCCTCGTGCACGGAGGCGTACTTCTCCTTGATCTCCTTCAGCATGAGGATCGAGAACTGCGCCTCGGGGTGCTTGTGCTTGATCATGTCCGCGAAGGTGTTGTCGATCCAGTCCCCGGCGTAGTTGATCGTGATCTGGTCGGCATCTTCCGGCATCGTTCCATGCATCCGGCACAGGTCGGTCGTGCCAGCGCCGATGTCGATGACCAGGACGTCATCGAGCATGTCCTGGCCGTAAGCGACCGTGAAGGGCTCGGAGCACAGCATGACCGAGTCGACGACCGCGCGCGCGGCGTCGAGGATCGCTTGCTTGTTGTAGATCGATGCCTGAGCAGGCACGCCGATCACGGAGTAGATCAGCTCGTCCTTGCGCGGGCGGGCGCGACGGATGATCTCGGTGATCAAGTCCTGCGCGGCCTTCAGGTTGTTCGCGTAGACCTCGCCTTGCGATTCCTTGAGCTTGAGCTGCTCGACCGGACGGAAGAAGTTCAGCGCGAGGCGGTTCTCGACTGCCTCCTGTCCGAACAGGATGTCCTTCTTGAGCAACTTACGGGCGACGGGGTCCCTGGGATAGCCGACGAAGGAGGAGACCGTGTCGCGCACGCCATTGCTGGCGGATACGGAGGTGCGGGAAGTGCCCAGGTCGATACCCAGATAGAGCACCCCACTGTCCTTCTCGTTGACACCTTCCGGGGTGGCGATCGCGATGTCTTCCTTCGACTGCTCGGATTTAGAACTCTTCGTTTGACTCATGGCTGTGCTACCTGCTTTTGATCTGGCCGAAGCGGCTCCCGGGTGCTTCCCGGATCTGTTCCCACTGGTTCACTGGTCACTCTCCTCGAGGCAATCTGGTCGCGGACGATCAGGTTCGCTTCGAAGATGGTCTTCAACATTTCTTTCTTCTGGTCCGAGTCACCCTCGTCACCGTCGAGACCCTGCACCGAGGTGTAGATCGAGGCGACACCCATATCGACGCTCTTCATGCGCCCCACGCGCTTGAGCTCGCTCTCGGTCAGGTCGAGATGCTGGGTCAGCTTCCTGATTCGGCGTTCGAGCAGGTCGATCTGCTCTTCCTTCTCGGCCATTCGCTCGAATACTGCCGAGCCGAGCAGGCGGTCGACCTCGCTCGTGATCAGGGCGACGACCTCGCGCTGCATTCTTACCAGCGAGGCGGAGGGCTCGGGTGCATGATCGAACAGATCGATCGCCTTCTCGACCAGCGACCGACCCCACTGCGCCCCCTCGCCCTTGCGCTTCAGGGTGAAGGTCTCGCTCGCCTCGGCGATCTCCTTGATCTCGCGCTCGAGCTCGCCGCGCAGGCGATCGATCTCGGTCTCGACGTTGCGCCACAGCAGGCAGCGGTGCCCGCCCCCGCGGTGGGCCAGGTGAACGCCGATCTCCGCTTCCTCGATCAAGCTCTCGAAGCTCGACGTTCCGGGATGCTGGTTGTGGCCGATGCCGATCGAGAGGCGCACCTGGCTCCCCTCGTGCATGCCGCTGATCTGGAGCTTGGCGGCGCGAGCCAGGAGCTTTTCCCCGACCTCTTGCGCCCGTTCGGGAGTGGTGTGCGGGAAGAGCGCGAGGATGAACTGGTCCTGCGTGAGGCCGAGGCCACGCACCGCAGTCTCGAAGGTGACCAGCTTGAGCTCGCCAAAGACCGCCGGCATCAGGCGGCGGCGGAGGCCGGATTCCTCGGGAAGGTCGAATCCCTCCAGCCCGATCATCAGCGAGCTGATGGGATAGGCGTGCTGCGTCGCGCGGTCCGTCTCCAGGCGCATGAGCTGCACCATCTGCGAGGTGGAGAGCGTGGCCGGCGCTTTCGCGACCGGACTGGCAACGGCGCTGCTCACTGCGCTTCCAGCAGGGGTGGGGGACGGCGCGTTCGCACGGGGGGGCTGAGGTCGGGGACTAGCCATTCTGGGGAGCCGCGACCATTGCCCGCTGCGCCCTCGCGCACGACTGGGCCGGTCCATGCGGCGAACAAGCTGGTCGACGCGAGAGGGGCTCGATCTTTAGCCGACGCGATTCACTGCCCCGTCCGCCGGTACATGGAAGGACTTTCGCTGCTCGCTTCGCGCTGAACAGTTACCGCGGTCCCCGACCTCTGCGCTCACGACGCCGGCGATCGATTCTCGACGAAGGTGACGCGCGCTTTAGCATATTGCATTACCGTGGACTCGACCCTAGCATCGCGACGGCACGGCGCCGCGAGATCCTGCAAGGAACGCGTAAGCGCAAAATCGGATCGACGAATGCGATCCACGCCATAACGAGAAGACCATGCGAGCGATTCTCTCCGTCCTCGGCCTCGGGTCCTTCGTCCTCAGTCTCACTCCGTTCGTGCACGCCCTTCCGGGTGATGAACGAGTACGGCCCGCGTTCGAGGAGATCTGGAACGCGGAGCTACAGTGGCGCTCGATCGGTCCGGCGAACATGGGCGGCCGTGTCGTCGCCATCGCCGTGGTGGAAAGCGATCCGTCCACGTACTGGATCGGTACGGCGTCCGGCGGCTTGCTCAAGACGACCAACGCGGGAGTCACGTACGAGCACCAGTTCGATCACGAGACGACCGTCAGCGTGGGTGACGTCGCCGTGGCACCTTCCAACCCCGAGATCGTGTGGGTCGGGACCGGTGAAGCGAATCCGCGCAATTCGGTCTCCTATGGGGACGGTGTCTACCGCTCGACCGACGGCGGGAAGACCTGGAAGCACATGGGGCTGGAGAAGAGCTACCAGGTAGGCCGGATCCTGATCCATCCGACCAATCCCGACATCGTGTACGTCGGAGCTCTCGGACGCCTGTACGGCTCGAACGAGGAGCGCGGCGTCTACAAGACGAGCGACGCCGGCAAGACGTGGGAGCGAGTGCTCTACATCGACGAGCGCTCGGGCGCGATCGACATCGACATGCACCCGAGCGATCCCGAGACGCTGCTCGCCGCCACTTACGAGCGCTGGCGCGATCTGTACGACTCCAACGATCCCAAGAAGAAGTGGGGTCCAGGAGGCGGCATTCACAAGACGAGCGACGGCGGGAAGACCTGGCGCAAGATCCAGGGAGGCCTCCCCGAGGTGCAGCTCGGTCGCATCGGGATCGACTGGTACAAGAAGGATCCCAACGTCGTCTTCGCGATCGTCGAGACCGAGCGCATCGCGCGCTTGCCCGATGATGCCGGATACCTCGGCGTGACGACCGAGGACGCCGAGGTCGGCGCGCGGATCCGGCGCGTCACGGAGGGCAGCCCGGCCGAATCGGCGGGCCTGAAGGAGAAGGACATCGTGCTCAGGTTCGACGAGCGCTTGATCCTCACGAGCGACGCGTTCTCCCGCGAGCTGCGCGAGCGCAAGGTCGGCGACAAGATCATCCTCGAGTACGCGCGCGAGAAGCAGCAGATGCGGGCGGAGATCGAGCTCGTGTCCCGGCCAGCGGAGGCGAGCGAGGAGGCGCCCTTCAGCGCGGGCCTCGGCGGGCAGGTCGAGAACGTGCACGCCGAGCAGGGCCGCGGGGCACTCGAGACCGGCGGGGTGTTCAAGTCCACCGATGCGGGTGAGACGTGGACGCGCATCAACAGCCTCAATCCGCGGCCGATGTACTTCAGCCAGATCCGCGTCGATCCGAGCGACGAGCGCTTCCTTGCCGTCCTCGGCATCCCGCTGTATCGCTCCGAGGATGGCGGCGCCACCTTCAAGGACGATGGCCACGGCCCCAACGTGCACGTCGACCATCACGCGCTGTGGATCGATCCCCGCGACGGCCGCCACATGTTCCTCGGGAACGACGGCGGCCTCTACGTCACGCACGACCGCATGAAGACCTGGGATCACCACAACCACATGGCGATCGGCCAGTTCTACAGCGTCGCGGTCGACTCCCGGCGCGACTACAAGGCGTACGGCGGCCTGCAAGACAATGGCTCCTGGGGCGGACCGACGCGCACGGCCTCCGGCGACGGACCGATCAACAGCGACTGGATCCGGATCGGCGGAGGCGATGGCTTCGTCTGCGCGGTCGATCCGGAGAATCCCGACCTCGTCTACTACGAGAGTCAGAACGGTGGCCTCGGCCGCTTCGATCTCTCCAACGGCGACGGCGGCTTCATGCGGCCTCGGGGAATCAAGGACGTGCGCTACCGGTTCAACTGGAGGACGCCCTTCCAGCTCTCGAACCACAACTCCCGCATGTTCTACTGCGCGGGCAGCTACGTCTTCCGCTCGTTCGACCGCGGGCAAGACATGGAGCCGATCTCGCCCTCGATCACCCGGACGGACGAGGGCAGCGCGACGGCGATCGCCGAATCCCCCCATTCGGCCGCGACGCTCTTCGTGGGCACCGACGATGGAGCTCTGTGGCGCTCGCGCGACTTCGGCACGAGCTGGGTGGACCTCTTCGACGTGGATTCACCCGCGCGCACGCTGGCGGCCGAGCAAGTGGAACGGGAGCGCGTCGCCGCGGAAAAGAAAGCGGCCGAGGATGCCGCGCGAAAAGCCGCCAAGGAGCAGGAAAAGGAAGCCAAGGCGCTCGAGAAGGAAAAGGAGGCGAGCTCCGGAACGCCGCCTGCGCCCCAGGATGCCCTCGCGGGAGCCTGGAAAGGCAAGCTCTCCGGCGAGGGGATTCCGGCCGAAGGCAGCGACTTCCGGCTGCTCGTGACGCGCGATGCCGGGAGCGCTGTCGTCGCGGTCGAGCTCGTGTCCGCCAAGCTCACCGCCAAGGGGGCGTCCGGAAGCTTCGATCCCGCCACCGGAGCGCTGGAGATCGACCTGCAGTCGGATACGGGGAGCATCCATCTTTCCGGTCAGGTGCTGGCCGAGAAGATGAGCGGCCACCTGCGCCTCGCCGGCGGCTTGTTCGAGATCGCCTTCGATGCGCAGCGCGAAGTTCCCCCCGCTGAGCCGAAGCCGGTCGCGGCGCCCTTGCCGGGCGAAACACCGGCGGTCGTCCCCGTGCAAGCGGCAGCCCCAGCCGAGGACCAGCTCGCCGGGGACGCGCTCTCGGGAGAATGGAGCGCCGAGCTCGTGGGTGATGACGCCCCCGCGGGCGCGAGCGGCTTCCAGATTCGCATGCAGCGCGACGCCAACGGAAAGATCAGCGGCTCCACCTCCTCGGAGCGCGGGGACGGCACGGTCGAGAGCGCGAGCTTCGACGCCACGACGGGCGCCCTCTCCATGACCATCCGTTCGGAGCGCGGAACGTTCCAGATCGAGAGCAAGGTCGACGGCGAGAGCATGAAGGGCGTCCTCACCGTGGGGGGCGGCGCATTCTCGATGGACTTCGAGGCCAAGCGCACCAAGGCCGCACCGGTGGAAGGCGGCGCAGCGGAGAAGCCCCCGGAAGCACCCGTCGAGGCGCCCGTCACCCAGCCTGCGGCCCAGACGCCCGTCGAAGCCGTGCCGACCGCGGCAGCGGGCGAACCGGCCGCGGCCCCCGCAGCAGGCGAGCCGGTCGCCGAAAAGAAGCTGCACGAGCGCTCGATCGGGACGCACCTCCAGAAGCCGATGTGCGTGAGCTCGATCGAGCCCTCCCGCCACGACGCCAAGCGCGTGTACGTCACCTTCGATGGCCACCGCTCCGACGACGACCAGCCCTGGGTCTTCATGAGCGAGGACGAGGGCGACACCTGGGAGAACCTGGGCACGAGCCTTCCGCGCGGCTCGGCTCGCGTCGTGCGCGAGGATCCCAGGAACGAAGACGTACTGTGGCTGGGCACCGAGTTCGGTGCGTGGGTATCGATCGATCGCGGCAAGAGCTGGACGCGCTTCGACGGAGAGTTTCCCACCGTGGCCGTGCACGAGTTCGCTTTCCATCCCACCCTCAACGAAGCGGTGCTCGCGACACACGGGCGCAGCCTCTGGGTGCTCGACGTGAGCCCGATCCGACAGATGACCGAGGAGGTGCGCAAGAAAGACGTCTGGCTCTTTGCACCCGATCCGGTGGCGCGTTCCCGCCGTGGTCCCGAGCGCGGGGAGAGCGGCACGCGTCGCTTCGTGGGCGAGAACCCGAGCTCGGACGCCTCGATCTACTACCTGCTGCGCTCGAAGGCAAAGGAAGTGAAGCTCTCCATCCTCGAGGCCTCGGGCGAGCTCGTGCGCGAGCTCGAGGAGCCGCAGGTCGGTGCCGGCTTGCATCGCATGAGCTGGGATCTGCGCCGGGCCGGACGCGCGGGCGAGCGCAACTCGCGCGGACGCTCCGTCCCGGCGGGTCGCTACCAGGTCGCGCTGGTGGTGGATGGCGTGCGCTTGGTGCAGCCGATCACCGTCGAGGACACGACCGAGGGCGCATCCGTAGATGCGGAGCTCGACGCCGAGGAGCTCCCCGAGGAAGGCGACTGAGCCCCCACCAAAAGCCAAGGCCGCCGCTCCTTCGAAAGGAGCGGCGGCCTTTGATTCAGCTAGAGCGAGGCGGAAGGGTCAGCGCAGCGACGCGCTCCGCAGACTCGCCCCGGTGGTGGGCTGGGGCTCGCAGGTCCCGTGCTCGGCGTCGATCTCCATGCGGGCTTCCTGCTCGTAGTCGATGCGGCGCTGATCGTTGGTGAGCAGCTCGAGCTCGGCTTCCTGCCGGCTCTGGGTTTCGCTCAGCTTGGCGCTGAACTGGTCGAGGCTGGCGCTCTCGTACCGGCTGCACTCCTGGATCGTCTTGTTGCGCTGGTCGAGCATCTCGATCAAGCGCTGGTTGCGGGCAACCGCGTCGACCTGCCGGTTGATCTGCTGGAGCTGGGTCTGGAACTCGGCGCGCTCCGTTTCGAGCTTGAGCAGGAGATCCTCCAGGCGCTGGGCCTGCTGATTCAGGTAGCTCAGGTCGTGCTCCGCGTCGTTGGCGCGATTCTGGTAGGTCACGCGCGTCTGGCGGATCTGCGCGAGCTTGCCGTAGGCCCGGTCGTAGCTCATGACGTGATCGTCGAAGATGACTGCCGCGAAGCGCACTTCCTGGTCGTCACCCGCGCGGGCGGCCGCTTCGCTGACCTTGGGCTCGAGCGCCGTGAGGTCGCGGTCGGCCAGCGCGACGACCTTCTCGGAGATGGTCTTCTCGCGCTCGAGCTGGCGGATCTGCTCGGAGAGCTCGGCGAGGTCGCCGCGCACCTGCATGATGCGCTGCGGGAATTTCTTCTCCAGATCCAGGAGCTGCGTTCGCAGCGCGGTGGGGTCGTCCACGGCCCGATCGATGGCCGTATGGATGTTGTTTTCCACCTGATTCAGGACGGCGCGGCTGCGGGCGGGGCCGGCGATCAGCACGGCCCCCACTCCAACCAGGGCGCCCACGGCGGCGAGTGCCAGGCCGCCCTTCACGAACTTCTTGAGAATCGAGAACATTGGCGAACTCCTTCGATTGTCGGGCGAGTGTAGGGCGAGAGTGAGACGGGTCCGGTCCGGGTCGGGCGCTCTCGCGACCCCGGCCTCACCCACGTCTTTGGGAAGGTGCTCCGCCGGCTTTCGTCGCAGAGACCTTTTTTTCACGCGAATACCCACCCCGCCGGTTGGAATAGGTGCCGTCCCCAGAGCGAGCCGGCCCCCAGCCGGCCGGTCCGCATTGCAGCACGACCTCAGTACGAGCTTCCTCACGCGCTTGCGCGAGCGCGATCCTTCCGCGTGGTTCGAGCTGTGGGAGACCTTTGGACCCATCCTGCGCGCTCAGATCGCCCGCTGGGGGCGCGGGCGAATCGGCCAGGAAACGGTCAAGGACCTCTCTCAGGAGACCCTCACGGCGCTCCAGCAGGCGATCGATCGCCACGATCCCTCGCAGGGGGCGCGCTTCTCGACCTGGTTGCTCGCCATCGCGCGCTACACGCTGGGCGACGAGATGGACCGCCGCAACGCCGCCAAGCGCGGCGGTGGCAAGCGCCCTCAGTCGCTCGACGACGCCCTCGAGGCCGCCGAAGACGACCTGTCTCCCGACGCCGCCTACGAGCAATCGGTTTTCGACGCCAAGGTCGCAGCCGCCTTGCGGGCCATGGAGCGCGAGTGCGGCTTCCTGCTTTTTTCCGTGTATCGCATGCGTGTCCTCGAGGGCCGGCCGGGAAAGGCCGTGGCCGCGAGCCTGGGGACCAGCGAGCCCACGGTGAGCCGCCGCCTGGCCGAGGTGCGCGAGCGCTTGCGCCGGCGGCTGTTCGAGCTCCTGGCGCGCTACAGCTTCACCGAGGAAGAGCTCTCCGAGGCACGCCGAAATGGTCTCGACATCAATCCCAATAAGGCGGATGACGCGGGCTTCGACGAGGCCGTGGCCGAGGTCTACCATCGGATCGCGGCTCGCCACACGAGCAAGGAGAGCCCGCCGACCCACTAGAGCGGAGGGGACGTCAAGATGGGATCCGGAATCGCAGCGGTCTTCATGCTGGTGGTGGGAACCCTCCTCGCGGGGGTCGCGTGCCTCGCCATCTGGCTGATCGTCAAGATCCTCCAGGCGGTCGGCTGGATCCTCGGGCGAGTAGGCCGCATGGTCGGCTGGGGAGCCCGGGGGGTGGGGAAGCTCGTCGGGGGAGGCGTGGTGCACGTCTCGCGCTTCGTGCGCAGCGAGCTCGTCGACAGCCTGCACGCGGTCGGTGGGCTGCTTACTGCCGCGGTGATCGCTCCGCTCGCGCTGCTCAACCTCGCCCTTGGCCGCTGGGGCGCCGCGCGTCACTACGGGGTCGCCCTCGAGGACGAGCTCGTGAGCGCAGGCCGGAGCTTCTACCGGGTCATGCTCGGCAACCCGATCCGCCTGGTGGGCCTCTCGGTCATCACTGCGGGGCTCGAGAACCGAGTGCCCGGCGTGATCGATCGCGCGCCCCGCGAGAGCGGGCGAGCGAGCTCCGCTTCCTTCGCGGGCTATAAAATCCTCGGCACCCTTCCCGGGGGCGGGTCGGGTGCGCGCCTGTACGTCGCTCGCCCTGCGATCGAGAAGCTCTCCGAGCTCGCGGTGCGCGGCCACGCCGATCCCGGCCGCGTCGTGATCAAGTCGTTCGCGCTGGAAGAGGGCTCGACCCTTCCCGACATCGTCCGCGAGACGCGCGCGCTGGAATCTGCCAGCCGCCTGGGCTTGGTGCTCGAGCACGAGCTCTCCCCGCGCCGCTTCCATTATGTGATGCCCTTCGTGCCCGGCGACGACCTCGGCCGCGTCACCAGCCGCTTGCACGCGCACGCCTCGCCCGAGGGGCTGGACGGCAAGCAGCTCGCGCTCGTGATGGGCTATGCCGCCGATCTCCTGCGCAGCCTGCACCGCTTCCACACCAACGGCCTGTGGCACAAGGACATCAAGCCGAACAACCTCATCGTTTCGGACGGCCGCGTGCACGTCGTCGACCTCGGGCTCGTGACGCCCTTGCAGTCGGCGATGACGCTGACCACTCACGGCACCGAGTACTACCGCGATCCCGAAATGGTGCGCCTCGCGCTCCGCGGCGTGAAGGTGCACGAGGTCGACGGTGTCAAGTTCGATCTCTACAGCGCGGGAGCGGTCCTGTACTCGATGATCGAGAACTCCTTCCCGGCGCACGGCAGCCTCTCGCGGCTGTCGAAGAGCTGCCCGGAAGCGCTCTCGTGGATCGTGCGACGCGCGATGGCCGACCTCTCGACGCGCTACGCCTCGGCGCGCGAGATGCTGACGGACCTCGAGACGCTGCTCGACGCGAAGGACGCATTTGCGCTGCTGCCGGCCGACTTGCCGTCGGTGCGGGGCGTGCTCGGAGAAGAGCCTGCCTCGCTCGCCGGCTCGGGATTCCCCCACTCGGGCGTGTTCGCGGACCTGGCAGCGCCCGTCCTTGTCGGGGCTGGAGGGCCGAGCATCTCCGACGCGCCGGTCGAGCGGGCTCGCAGCCGGCGCCGCTCGCGCACAGCTTTCGCCGCGATCTTCCTCGTCGGCTTGAGCATGGTCGGGGCACGCTTCATCCACGAGGGCGCGCGCCACCACTATCCGGAACCGGGCCCCGTCTTCGTCCACTCGGCTGCGGCACGCGTGGCGGACGCCATCCGCGGACCGCTGGAGCGAGCCGAGCAGTCGCTGCAGCGCGTGCTCACTACGCAGTCCATCCACGGACCCCGCGCCGAAGTCGACTGCCGCGACGATGCGCTCTTCGCTGCCTGGGACAGGAATCTGGCCGGGAAGTTCTCGCGCGTTCCTGCACGCTCCGGGCGAGGCAGCCCGGTCCGTGTCCTGATCCTGGAGACACCTCGGGGTGTTCTCGACACCGACTCGCGCGCGGCGCTGGAGCGCCTGCTCGTGACCCGCGGCTTCCAGGTGCTCGGCACCGACCCGGATGAAGAAGATGCAACCGACGATGCGATCGCGCAGGCGTTGCACGCGATTGGCCTGGGCGACCCGAGCGACGACGACGCCGTCGAACGCCTGCAGTCCTGGCTGGACGACAGCGAGCTGATCGATCGCCTGGTGTGGTGCGGACGCTGCGGGGACGGCAAGGAAGTCTGCCTGCTGTTCGAGCCCCGCGAGATGCCGCCCTCTTCCCGGCGAATCGTGATCGTTCCCGGAGAGGAACGCTCAGCCGAGCTGCGCTGAGCTTTCCTAGGCTCTCAAGGAATGGGCGCGATGCGCGCCTTCCCTTGGTCGATGAGCAGGAGGCCCACGAGCGCGCCATCGGAACGCGCGACCACGGCTGCGCCGCTCCAGGTCTCGTCGAAGGAGAGCGAAGCCTGGAGCACGCCGTGCCCGTCGACGCGACTCGCTGCGACGGGCACGGGCGCCGAGCCCGGATCCGCGCAGACGAGGACGTCCTCCGAACCGGCCAGGGCGCGCACGCGCCGCCGTGGCCACACGATTTCCCCCCTCCCATCGAGCGGGATGCGCACGAGCTCGCCCACCTCTGCGAGCGGCGTGCCCGGGACGACGCTCCAGCCGGCGAGCTCGAGAGTTGCTTCCGCATCTTTCTCGTCGGGAGGCCCGACCACGCTGCGCGGCCCGACCAGACCGTCTTCGATGACGATGCCCCACGAGCTCCGCGAGCGTTCGCGGCCAAGGACGAGCAGGCCGCCCTTCCAGCGGCGCGTGACGCGCAACGGATGCGGCAAGGTCGCTCCCTCGGGGAGCAGCACACTCCCCACGGGCAATTGCGGCTGCCATTCCATCCACTCGGGCTCGGGCGTCGCGTTCAAGGGAAACCGGTAGCCCGTGCCGACCGACGTACCGGGCTCGTCAGGAGTGGCGAAGGCAACTCCGCCCACCAGGAGCGAGCGCAGCGATTCCATCTCCAGGTGGAAGCCTCCGGTCCAGCCCACTCCGAGCTCGATGCCGCCCCACTCCCAGAATTGTGAGTTCGTGCGCACGAGAGCGGCGTACTCGGGCTCGACGTACGCTCGCAGGTCGACCTGGCTCGCGTCGCTCGCGAGCCCCGCCGACAGGATGGTCCCCACGCGAATGCCGCGGTAGACGATCGGCGCGCCTGCGCTGATGCCGAAACGTTGCTCGGATTCGAGCTGGAACTCGAGCCCGGCGGACTCGAGCCCCTCGATCACCGGCGCATCCTCGAGAGCCACGAACTCGTCCTGGCGTGGCGCGTCCAGCGGTCCGGGAAGCGCGGCGAGGTAGCGCGCGCCGACCACCGTCTCGAGGCCGCTCACCTCGTCGAGCGCCAGGTGCGGACGCACGATCCAGAAGCGGCTGCCGGCGCGCGCGAGCTCGCTCGCGCGCGGGTCGAGCTCGACATCGATGCGGACGGCGTCGAGAGTCGGCGCGAGCTCCACCGCCCGCACCCCCCCGACCGCGATCCCCCGGTAGCGCAGCGCGTCGCCGACTTTCAGCCCGTGTCCCTCGAGAGCGACGATGTGCACGTGCGGCCCACGTTTCGCCAGGGCCTCGCGGCCGAGGAAGATCGCCAGACCGAGAGCGAGCAAGGGCACGATCCACGGCCAGTGGCTGCGACGGCCGGCGAGCGGGACGGCGCGCGGGAGCGTCGCGAGCGGATCGGGGGGCGGCGAGGGCTCACTGGACATGGCTTTGCTCTTCCTCCCAGAGTGCGTGGGGATCGAAGGCTGCGCTCGCGCACAGGCTCGCCACGACGCATGTCGTGAACGCCAGCGCGGCTGGTCCCGGCCTGACCGCGACGAGGTCGCCGATCTTGACCCAGGCCACGACCGTGGCGACCAGCAGGACGTCGAGCATGCCCCAGCGGCCGGTCCATTCGACCAGCCGGTACGTGCGAGCGCGGGCCGCGCGAGTCAAACGTGGACGTCCCCACACGAGGGTGCACAGGGCCGCTAGCTTGAACAGCGGCAGGACCACCGAGCACAGCAGCACCACTGCACCGATCCAGAGCTCGCCCTCCCGGAGCATCCCGACGCTGCCGCTCCAGATGCTCGCGTCGACGCGGTGGCCGAAGCGCTCGAGCTGCATGATCGGCAGCGAGATGCCAAGGGGGTAGAGCACGAGCGCCGAGAGCGCGAAGGCACCGGTCCAGCTCGCGCGCGAGGCGCGAGCGCGCGGGTCCCAGACGAGCGCGTCACAGCGCGCGCAGGCCGCGCGCGTGGCTGTTCCGGGATCAGGCAAGCGCTGGACGAGCCCGCAGCGCGGACACGCCTTGATCGCGGCTGTAAACTCCGGTGCCATTGCTCCACCCTACGTGAACTGGCGTGGCGCTCCAGACGCTACCCGTGGTAACGGCGCTGCAAGAGCCGCACTCGGGAACCCCCCGGCTCCTCCGCACGCTATCATGTGGATCGGTCCGGAGCCCCCGCGCCCAGCAGCGGTAGGCGGGTTCCCCCGGCGGGTAGGCTCCCACGAGCTCCGCCTCGCACACGGTGTTCGATTGCATTTCCGAATCCCATGATCGTCCAACTGATTCTCACTCTTCCCGCGATGGCCTCGGCCTCGGCCCCGGCCGTCGTCTTCCCCTCCACCCCTACCAGCGAGGCGCGCATGCGCCTCGACGAAGAGTTCGACAAGCGCCTCGCCGATGCCGGCACCGACGTGGACAAGCTCTGGCAGCTTCACCTCTGGTGCAAGGAGACATCCCGTAGTGCCGAGTCTCGCACGGTCCTGAAGAAAGTCATCGAGGTCTCGCCCGATCACCCGGAGGCGCGCAAAGCGCTCGGCCACCACTTCTACGACAACAAGTGGTTCGAGACCTACACGGCCCTCGCGAAGTACAAGCGCGACGAAGAGGGCAAGATGAAGGAGAAGGGGCTCGCTCGCTACAAGGACGAGTGGATTTCCATCGCCGATGTCCCCTACAAGCGCATGGGCTGGGTCAAGGACAGCGAAGGCGCATGGCGCAGCCCGCACGAGATCGAAGCGCGTGCGCAGGAAGCGAAGTACACCGCGGATGGCTGGCAGCTGCGCGCCGAAGACAGCGTGTGGGTCAGCCCCGACGAGTTCGAGAAGTGGAAAGCCGGCCTGTGGAAGTGCGAAGACAAGTGGGTCACGACGGAAGAGGCCAATCAGTACCACTCGCAGTTCTTCCGCTGGTGGCGCATGAAAGGGCAGCACTTCATCGTCAATTCGACGTGCGACCGCAATCCTGCGGATCCCGGGAACTGCCTCGTCAAGCTGGCCGCGGACTGGGCGGATTACACCTTCCAGGATCTCATGCGCCTGTACGGGATCCAGCCCACGAGCACGCCGGAGATCATCGTCCTGCGCTCGACCGATCAGTACAAAGCCTTCGGTGCGGGCGATCCGGCCAATGGAGTGATGCAGAACGACTCCTCCGGCTTCTCTTCCTGCCACTACGCCTACTTCGCCGACACCCTCGTCGATATCACGGTTCAACCGCTCGAGTACAAGGGTCAGGGCGTCGGCTACTGGGATGTCGCCGACCCGAACATGAGGCCGTTCGGCGAGTTCTCGGTGCGACATGCAGCCGGACTTTCCTATGCCGAGGCAATCGATCCGAGCCTCGACACGATCAGCCGCTTCATCGAGACGCCCACGGCGCCGCCGGCGATGACGAGCTTCTGGGCCGAGAAGAAGATCCCGCGCTGGCTGCGCTACGGCGGAGCGACCTACGTCGAGCGCTACGCGGCGGATCCGCGGGCACCCGAGGACAAGTGGCGCACTCGCAACTGGGCCGTCGAAAACCTCAAGAAGGCTGGCGAGCTCATGCCGCTGGATCAGGTGTTCACCCTTCCGCTCGACCCCAATGACCAGGCGGCCTCCGAGCGCGTGATCAAGACGGCGGGCTTGCTCGTCGCCTTCATGCTCGACGGCAAGTGCGCGCCGGTGATCGAGAAGCACCAGGCTCTGAAAGCGGCCCTGAAAGCCGCTGGCGACACGGCCAAGGCAGTCGAAGAGCTGCAGGGCGCGCTGGTCGCGAACGTCGACGCGCTGAAGCAGTTCGCGGGTTTCTGAGCCCACCCGCTGCGTTTCCAGCGGGCCTTCCCGGCGATCCGAGGAAGGCCCGCTCTTTTTTTCGGCGCGCTTTCCTCCGTCAGCGCGCAGCGCCTTCCCGCGGCCGCGCGTGCTCGAGGAGACGGAGGACTTCCGTCTCCTGCTGCTCGAGCTCGCGCTCATCCGGGACGACCGCACGCTTCTTTCCCGCGCGCTCGTTCCACCGGTGCGTCGAGAGCGCGCGCGCCCGCAGGCGAGCCAGGGCCCCGAGCGGAGCGAGGTCGAGGCTCGCAGCGAGCGTCTCGATGCCCCCGGCCTGGATCAGCGTTGCGAATTCGACTCGAGCGCAGCGCACGCCGAGGGAGCTCCAGCGCGCCTGGTAGGCTCGGCCGCGGGCCTCGATCTCCTGGCAGTACCAGTAGCACACCTGGTAGTCGCTGAGCCGTTCCCAGCCAGCCAGCGGGAGGAGCGGCGAATCGGCTGGCGAGAGGTAGTACTTCACGCCGCCGTAGCTCCGTCCCGGGATCGTTCCGAGGGCGAGCAAGCTCTTCGCGACCTCGCGCGCGGGCCGCACCAGGACGGCGAGCTCCGGCCGCACACCGAGGTCGACGAGGCTCTCGAGGAATCCCTTGCAGACCAGATGGCTCGTCTCCGCGTACACCTCTGCGGGCCGAGCCAGGATGCGCGGCAGCTTGTGCGCCAGCCAGAACTCGCGCGCCACGGATGGCACGGCGAGCACGCTGCGCAGCGCAGCGGAGAACGTCGGCCGCGGCTCGTGGCGCGCGACCACGCCGCGATGCAGAGCCAGGGCTCGCGCGAGGAGCAGCGTGCCGCTCCGGCCCGTCGTGACCGTGAAGAGCAGTCGACGCCCCGCGAAGCGAGCGGCGACCTCGGAAGCCTCGAGTCCCGGACGACGGCGCTGCCAGCGCATGAGCGATCAGCGAACCGCGAACATCAGCTCGACCTCTGCCAGCCCCACCGCGTCCGTGATGCTCTTCGGCAGGGAGGGATCCCGCACCAGACGAATCTCGAGGTGTCGAATGCTGACGGGCTTGTCGAGCACGAGGATGCTCTTCTTCCAGTTGCTCCGGTCGATCTCCAGCATGTGTCGGAGCTTCTTGTTCAGCACGATCTCCGCGCGACCGGCGCGACCCATCTGGCCGGCCGGCAGCTTCGTCGAGCGGATCGGAGAGAGCTGGATGCGGTCGGTGCGAACGGCCCGGTCGACCTCGATCGAGAGCACCGGGGTGGAATCGCCCGCGGCACACAGCCAGGAGTTGGCCAGGCTCCCGTCGCAAGCGTGCGCCGCGGGCCAGCCGCCGAACTCAGTCGAGGCGCTCGCATGCGCCCCCGCGTCGCGCAATAGATCGCGCGCACGGTCGCCGGCGTACACCAGGAGATCGGGATCCAGGGCCTCGTCGACCTGCACGTCGAGGAGCTTCGACTCGACCCATGTCGTCGCGGCCTCGGAAGTAGCGCCGCCGCTCTCGCCTCCCTCGCCCTCGGGCTCGGCCGTCGCCAGCGCCACCCGCGCGCAGATCGCGTGGGTGCCGGGAGTGGTGAACGAGAAGCGCGTCGCCAGGCGCTGCTCACCCGCGGGCCGCGACGGATCGGCCACGAGGCTGCCGAGCAAGGGCCGATCGCGGAGCTCCAGATCGAAGAGATCGCCTGCGCCCAGGCTCTTCACCTGAACGGCAATCACGTTGCGGCCGGCCTGCAGGAGCTCCTCGAGCGGGTGATCGAGGGCGAGCGGCTCGTGCTGCGTGGCACGCAGGTCGCCGCTCCAGACCAAGCGATCGTTCAGCCACACCAGGAGCGAGGGTCGCACGCGCGAGCTGCCCGCATCGGACGCCTTGGCTGCCGCCACGGTCGGTCGCTCGAGGTCCGGCAGGTCGGCGCGAGTGCGCCCCAGCCAGATGCCGTCGAACAGCGCCTCGCCGTCCATCGCCGTCAACGCGATCCCCGACAACAAGCTGTCGCCGCCGCAATCGCGCCACAGGTCGCGGGTGACCACGGTCCAGTCCCTGGGGAGCCGCTCGTCGACGCGCACGGCGGGTTCGAAGCCGGCCACGTTCTCGCCGGCGAGATAGCGCGTCGTGCGCCCACCCCAGCCCCCCGAGTCGGCGAGTTGCATCATGATTCCCCCGCCTTCGACGGATTTCCACGCATAGCGCAGCCAGCGGTACTCACCCTCGCGCGGATTCTCGCGGATCGCCCAGCCCCAGCCGGGAATCTGGACTTCGTGGCGCTGCTGAGCCGTCACGCGCAAGGCGAGCGAGCCCTGGAGGACGTCCTGGGACTCGTTCGTCACGCGGCTCGTTCCGTTCACCCCGTGCAGGCGCGCGCCGAAATCGGTCTGCTCGTCGAACAGGCACACGCGCGCGCCACCCGCTTCGGCCCGCCCCGCGCGCGCCGCCGCGTTGGCGTGGAAGACGTACAGAGCCGGCTCGACGAGCGCTTGCGGATCGACCTCGATGGCGCGCCACAGCCAGAGGTCGGTCTCGCGCCAGACCGTCCGCACGAGCGATCCGCCGCTCTCCGGATCGCCGAATGCGCCGCGGCCTTCGGCCCAGCTCCCGGCCGTGAACGAGCTCTGGTTCCAGCCGTCGGCGGGGGTGCGAGTCGTCCAGAACCACGGTCCGCTCCAGTAGGGCGGCACGCGATCGTCGCCCCCTTCGAGGAACTGCACCGCGCGCACGCGCAGACCGCCGCCGCGCTCGGCCGGCCACGCCCAGGTGCGCTCGAGCTCGGCGCCGAAGGAGGACACCCACGCGGTGAGCGGCGTGTCGCCGGAGGCGCGCAGGTTGATGTCTCGCGCAGGATCGTCACTGCCGTAGATCTTGCCGTCGCGCGAGAGCGCGACGCCGGTCGTCGATGCGCTCGCGCGAGAAAGGAGCAGGATCGCGAAGCAGGTGTTGGGCTGCTCCTCGTACGTGTCCTCGGTCCAGCAACCCTTGGGCGTCTGCTCGCCTACGACGAAGCGCGCACCCTCGCGATACCAGTCGGCGCCGCCGATGTGCGTCACGCCGGTGAACGCGCCGACGCGCTCGAGCCCGTAGAGGTAGTAGTAGACCCAGACGTCACCCGGCTCGCAGCGCGGGTTCTCCTTGGCCGAGAAGTTCTTCGCCAGCCACGCCAGACCTTTCTGCGTGGCGCGGGCGAGCGGAAGGCCCTTGAGATCCTGGGGACCGAGGACTTTCTCGCACAGCGCGAGGATCCCCACACCCGCCGCCGTCCGCGACCCGCTCTGGTGACCGCCGGGGTGGTAGGCGAAACCAGCGGGGGCATAAGGAGAGTCCTCGGATTCCCCCTGGTACAGGCACACGTGGCGAGCGAGCTCGAGCCAGGCTTTCTTCGGGATCTCGATCCCGGCTTTCGAGGCGGCCCACATTCCAAGCGCCCCGTACTGGGTGTTCGAGATGTCGACCTCGCCATCGGGATAGGCGAAGCCGCCTTGCTGCCAGTCGAGGAGCTCGCTCACGAGCTCTTCCATCCACGGCCGCACCTCGGGGTCCTCCAGCGTGGCGAGCGCGAGGAGCTGGCAACCCATCGCGTAGGTCTTGCCCGGATTCTCGGCGTGCAGGTACTCGAGCGCGCGGCGCACGCAGGGATGCGTCGGTGGCACGTGTTGCTTGAGCAGCGTGTACAGCGCGAGTGCCGTCTGACCGTTCGGAAACTCGGCCTGACGATGGCTCCAGGAACCATCGAGCTCCTGACTCGCGATCAGGTAGGCGACGCCCTTGTCGATCGCAGCGTCGATGCGCTCCTGCATCCCGTCCCATGCGGCGGGCTCCTCCCAGCGCAGTGGGCCGTCCGACGAGGTTCCGAGCAGCCGGAAGCGTCCCAGCGAATGAGCTTGCCCGAAGGCGAACACGAGCTCGACGTTGAACTGCAGTCCGCTCGAGCCGTTCAGCGGCTGCTCGAGCGGCAGGATCGCCGTGTGCGTGCGCCCCAGAGAGGGCGAGACGGCCCAGCCCGTGGCATCGTCGCCGTCGACCGCGTTGCTCACGGGGAAGCCTTGTTGCGAGAAGTCCGCCGACGTGTCCACGATCGTCGACGGCAGGCCCTTCATCCCGGCGCGGCTCACGTCGAGCACGCGCAGCTCGCTGAGGACGAAGTTTCCCCCGCTGCTTCGCCCCGGTCCGCGGCCAGGGAGCTTCGGATCGTCGAGCGCTTCCAGTCGCAGACCACGCAGCGCGGCCGTGGCGAGCTCGAAGCGCAGCACGTAGACCTCCCGCTCGGCGCCGCTCCCGCTCGCGAGGATCGAGCCGTCGGGCAGGAGATCGAGCGTCGCACCGCCTTGCGCTTCCAGCGTCACGGGCCGCAGAACTTCCCAGTTCACTGGCTCCTCGGCGGCGGCCTGCCCCTTGGCGGCGAGGAGCGGCGAACCGGCGACAGCCAGTGCGTAAAGACCGAGTCGGAGCCGACCGCACAGCGGGCGGACATCACGGGGGGAGCGCATCGTAGACCCAGCGTACACATTGTATCCCGGCCCGCGTCGGCATCCGGGCCGGCGCGCTTCCGCCCTGGTCCTCGGGCGGGCGAAGATCGGGGCATGCGCGAGGAGTACCGCACACCCGGCGGGCCGGGCCGCGTCGAGATCGAGCGCATCCTGGGCTCGCGCTTCCTCGCCACGCTCGCTCCGGTGCGCTCCCCTACCGAGGTCGAGGCCATCCTGGCCGCCACGCGCAAGCAGTTCCACTCGGCGAGCCACCACTGCTACGCCTGGCGACTGGGCGCCGATGGCCTGCGCTACCGCCTGCACGACGACGGCGAACCGGGCAGCTCAGCGGGCCGGCCGATCCTCGAGCGCATCGACGCGCTCGCGCTCACCGAGTGCCTGGTGGTGGTGACGCGCTGGTTCGGCGGCACGAAGCTCGGCGTCGGAGGGCTCGCGAGGGCCTACTCGCGGGCTGCCGAAGCGGTGCTCGCGAGCGTGCCCGTCCGCACCATCGTGCTCACCCGGCGCATCCGGATCGAGTTCGCCTACGAGCTCTCCCATGCGGTGGCGGGCGCCGTTGGCTCGAGCGGGCTCGCGCCCTGCGCGGCCGAGTACCAGGACATCGTCCGCCTCGTGTTCGACGTGCCTCTCGCGCAGGTAGCCCCTTTTCGAGCCCTGCTCCTCGAGCGCACTTCGGGGCGCGTGCAGATCGACGAGCTCCCGCCGGACGAGTGAGCGCGCCGACGAGCGCGTCAGGCCGTGTTCCCGAGGGCACGCTCGACCATCTCCCACACGTCCTTGGAGAGGCCGCCGGTCGCGGTGATGCGCTCGAGCTCGCCGCGCATCCTCGCCTGACGAGCCGGATCGAAGCGGCGCCAGGGTTGCAGGGCGCTCGCCATGCGCGCCGCGAGCTGCGGGTTCATCCGGTCGAGCTCCAGGACCGTGTCGGCCAGGAAGCGGTAGCCCGCCCCGTCCGGAGCGTGGAAGCGCACCTGGTTCTGCGAGAAGGCGCCGATGAGCGCGCGCACTCGATTGGGATTGCGCAGCGTGAAATCGGGGTGCCGGGCGAGCGCGAACACGCGCTCGGGCGTCGAGGGCAAGCGCGAGCTGGCCTGGATCGTGAACCACTTGTCGAGCACGAGCGGATCGGCGCGCCAGCGATGATGGAAGGCCTCCAGGACTTCTTCGCGCTCGGGGCACTCCAGATCCGCCAGGATCGAGACCGCCGCCTGCACGTCGGTCATGTTGTCGGCCGTGAGCGCTCGCTCGCGCAGGCGGGCGCGGATCTCCGGCGTGCCCATGAGCGAGAGGTAGGCGAGCGTCGTGTTCGCGATCCGTCGGCGATCGATCGAGACCTTGTCGTGCACGTACTCGCCCGGCGGAGTGCTCGTCTGCCAGAGCTGCTCGAGATCCTCCGCCAGCGCGCGAGCGAGCGCAGCGCGCACGAACTCGCGCGCGGAATGGATGGCATCGACGTCGACTGGGGTACGCTCCAGCGCGAGCGCACGCTCCGCGGGCAACATCAGCGCCAGCGCCCGGTACGAACCGTCCAGCGCGGGGTCGTGCAGGAGCGCGCGATACGCGTCGGTCAAGATCGGATCGAGCTCGAGCGGCTCTCCTTCGCGCCAGCGCGTCGCAAGCTCCAGGCACACCTCGGTCGCCAGCCGCTGACCCGCTTCCCAGCGCTGGAACGGGTCGGAGTCGTGCGCGAGCGAGAACGCGAGCTCGGTCCGAGCGCGCGGCATCTCCAGCACGACGGGCGCCGAGTAGCCGCGCAGCACCGACGGGACGGGTGCCTCCGTGACGGACTCGAAGACGAAGGTCTGCTCCTCTTCCCGCAGCTCCAGGATCGCGGTGGTGGCGCCGCCTGCGAGCGAGAGCGGCAGGTCGGTCCCGTCGGAGGCGAGCAAGCCGACCGCGACCGGAATGTGCCAGGGCAGATACTCCCCTGCCGCGGGGTAGGGACGGCGGGACTGGCGCAGCGTCAGGATGTAGCGACGTTCCGCGCGCTCGTAGCGGCCCTCCGCCTGCACGATCGGCGTCCCCGCCTGCGAGTACCAGCGCTCGAATTGCGCGAGGTCGCGCTCGTTCGCTTCGGCCATCGCGGCCCGAAAATCGTCGCAGCTCACGGCCTGCCCGTCGTGCCGGCGCAGGTACAGCTCCAGGCCCCGGCGGAAACCGTCCCGGCCCACGAGGGTCTGGATCATGCGCACCACTTCCGCGCCCTTGTTGTAGACGGTGGCGGTGTAGAAGTTGTCCATCGCCACGTACGACTCCGGACGGATGGGATGCGCCATCGGGCCGGCGTCCTCGGGGAACTGCGCGAGGCGCAGACCGCGCACGTCCGCGAGGCGCTTCACCGATTCGGAGGTCATGTCCGCGGTGAACTCCTGATCGCGGAAGACCGTCAACCCTTCCTTGAGCGTGAGCTGGAACCAGTCGCGACAGGTGACGCGATTCCCGGTCCAGTTGTGGAAGTACTCGTGCCCGATCACACCCTCGATCGCTTCGTAATCGTCGTCGGTCGCGGTCTCGGGGCGAGCGAGGACGTACTTGGAGTTGAAGATGTTCAACCCCTTGTTCTCCATCGCTCCCATGTTGAAGTCGGAGACCGCCACGATCATGTAGACGTCGAGGTCGTACTCCAGGCCGAAGCGCTCCTCGTCCCAGCGCATCGCTCGCTGCAGCGAGCGCAGCGCGTGCCCGCAACCGTCGACGTTCTCCGGCTCGACCCAGATCTCGAGGCGCACCGGCCGGCCCGATCGCGTGGTGAACTCCCCGGCATGGCATGCGAGCTTGCCCGCCACCAGGGCGAACAGGTAGCTGGGCTTGGGGTGCGGATCCTCGTAGCGCACCCAGTGCCGGCCGCCGGCGAGCCGGCCGCTGCCCGCGCGATTGCCGTTGGAGAGCAGCACCGGCCAGCCCGCTTCATCGGCGACCAGCGTCGCGCTGTAGCGTGCCATCACGTCGGGGCGATCGAGGAAGAACGTGATGCGGCGGAAGCCCTCGGCCTCGCACTGCGTGCAGAAGTTCCCGGAGGAGGTGTACAGGCCCGAGAGCTCGGTGTTCGTCGCAGGGTGGATCCGCACCAGGGTCTCGACGGTGCCGGAGTCCCCGAAGTCGGGAAGCCTGAGCTCCTCGTCGTCGACCTCGTACTGCCCGGCCGCCAGCTCGCGGCCATCGACGCGCAGCTCGAGGAGCTCGAGGCGCTCCCCGTGCAGCACGAGGGGCTCGGAAGTCCCCCGTCCCGCCTCCGCGCGCCGCACCTGCATGCGCGCGCGCACCAGGGTGGCCTCCGGATCGAGGTCGAACGAGAGATCGACCGAGTCGATGAAGAACGAAGGCGGACGGTAGTCCTTGCGATGAACGACCCGGGGGCGCGTCAGGTGCATGGCTGGTCGCTTTGCGGCGAGCGTGGAGAGGATAGGGCAGGCGGGCAGCGCCGTCATGCTCTCGTTGCGGCCGCCGGGCTCCCGACGGCCGGGACGCGAGCGGGAAGCTCGAGGAGGGCTTCCGCATAGTGAGCGACGTCGAGGGGCAGCCACGGCAAGGGTCGAGGGGAGCCGGGCCGGCGCGCCAGGTAGCCCATGTGCCCGCCCGAGCTCTCGAGGTGCAAACCGACGCAGTCCGCCCTGGGAGCACCCGCGATGTCCCCGCAATCGACGATCGGATCGTCGGTGGAGGCGAGGATCACGGTGGGCGTGCGGATCCTCCCGAGCTCGTCGCGGCTCGAGCAGGCTCGGTAGTACTCCTCGCGGGATGCGAAGCCCGCCGCGGGCGCGGTCCAGGTCGCGTCGATGTCGAGCACGCGCGACCAGAGACGGAGACCCATCCCCCGCGTGACGAGGCCTGCCCGGGCGCGTGACGCATACGCGCGCCTCAAGGTGCGCGCGTAGCGCAAGTCGTAGAGCCGCCGGCTCCCTGTACCCAGGCGCTCGGCCGTGTGCGCGAGGTCGACCGGCGGATGCACCGCGATGGCTGCGTCGAGGCGCGTATCGCAGCGCGCGAGGGCGAGGAGCAGCGTGTTCCCCGAGAGCGAGAATCCCACTGCCACGTGCCTCCGCTCGGGCCAGCGCGCGCGCCCGATCGCGAACAGCCGCTCGAGCGCGATCGTGTCACCGGCATGAGCCGGCTGGCGCGCGAGGCCGCGACCGATCCCGCAGCCTCTCCCGTTGAGGCCCACGACCGCCCAGCCGCGCGTGATCAGCTCCTGCGCGCACCCTCGCAGGTAGCTCGCGCTCACCGAGCCCTGCAAGCCCGGCACGAGATAGGCGACCGAGCCCGACGCACCCGCACGGACCTGCGCCACCACGAAATCGCCGTCTCCGAGGTCGATCGGAACCGTCTCGACACCCAGACGCCTCGGCCCGAGCGGGTCGCCGCCCGCTGGCCAGAGATGACCGAGGATCGTCTGAGCGTGCGGCCCCGTGATCCCACGCGCGGGAACGAAGCGCGGCCGGGGTCTGGGCAGGCGCAGGTCGACCACGCTCGCCCCGGTCGCTCCCAACGAGTGCGTTGCGTACTGCTCCATCGCGCGTCCCCGTGGGAGGCGCGATTCTAGAGCGTGGCAGGCCGATCCGACTCGTGCGTCCGGATTCCCCGAGCGTGGTGCCGGGCGAAGCTGGCACCACGCTCGCGCTCACTACTTGGGCCGCGCCGCCGTCGGAGCACGAAGCTTCGCCTCCGTGACGTTGTTCCAGGGAATCGAGACCCAGGGCGTCACCGGAAGCAGCGGGTTGTTCGTGCGCAGGCGCGCTCGCCAGTGGTAGGAACGGTTGGCGGTCGGAGCGGGAAGCGAGAGCGGGAAGGGAACGAGCTCATTGAACACGAGCGGCAGACCGGTGATCGTCTGGCTCGATCCAGTCTCGAACGGCCGCGAGTCGAGAGCGTCACCCAGTTCGGCAACCTGCCACTCGAGCTTCGCCGTGGGAGTCGCGGGCGATGCCCAGGTGAAGCCGGCGAGGTGCTTCTCGAAAGCGAGCTGGATCCGGAAGCCCAGCGAATTGTCCGAGCGCCCCAGGAGGTCGATGGGAGCGAGGTCGCTCGTGCGGCGCTGCTGCGCCGCGAGCGTCCAACCACCGTTGCCCTCGTTGCCGAGATACACGAACGCCCGGCCTTCGTCCCCTTCCCCATTGTCGAAGAGGGGAGCTCCAACAATGACGTCCCCGTAGCCGTCGCCGTTCACGTCGCCCGCAGTTCCGACGAAGACGCCGAACAGCGACCCGGCCTGATCGCTCTCCGCGGTCCAGTCGGCGCTCGGCGCGAGGCCAGTCGCCGAGCCCAGGTACACGAATGCGCGTCCTTCGTCGGTCTGCCCGTCGTCGTAATGGTAGGCCCCGACGATCACGTCGCTGTAGCCGTCGCCATTGACGTCGCCCGCGGTTGCCACGCAGTACCCGAACCAAGCGTCTGCTTGATCGCTCTCCGCGGTCCAGTGCGGGCTCGGCGCAAGGCCCGTCACCGAGCCCAGGTAGACGGCCGCACGGCCTTCGTCGATTTGTCCACCATCATGGAGGTACGCCCCGACGATCGCGTCGCTATAGCCATCGCCATTGACATCGCCCGCGCTCCCAACCGAGATACCGAACAGGGCGCCGGCCTGACCCCCATCGGCCATCCAAGCGGCACCATCTCCAAGGCCAGATGCAGAACCAAGAAACAAGTACGCGCAGCCTTCGTCTACGTCTGGATTGTCACACCGCAGCGCTCCCACGATCACATCACTGTGGCCATCGCGATTCACGTCACCGGCCGAAGCGACGGACACGCCGAAGAACGCTTCCAGTTGATCGCCTTCGGCCATCCAGTCGGCCGCGGTCGATAGACCTGCTGCAGAGCCGTGGTACACGAACGCGCGGCCCTCATTCAGCAAGTCGCCGTCGTAGAAGTGCGCTCCCACGATGACGTCTCCGTACCCGTCGCCATTGACATCGCCAGCACCGGCAACGGAGTAGCCAAGGAAGGCGTCGGGCTGATCGCTCTCAACCGTCCAGGCAGCGCTAGCAGAAAGCCCACCCGCCGAGCCGAGGAAGACATAGGCGCGGCCCTCGCCAGGCTCGTCATGGTCAAACGAATGGGCACCCACGATCACGTCGCTGAATCCGTCTCCATTGACATCTCCCGCCGATGCGACGGACACACCGAAATCGCTGCTGCTTTGGTCGGATTCCGCGGTCCAGTTTGCACCCAGCGAGGGCCCTACTTTCGACCCGAGGTAGAGAAACGCCCGACCCTCATCGGTTTGGCCATTGTCGTAGAAGCGCGCGCCGACAATGAGGTCGCCAAACCCGTCGCCGTTGACGTCCCCTGCGCTTGAAACGGACACTCCGAAGTAGGCACCACTCTGATTGCTCTCGGACGTCCATGCGGGGCTTGCGGCGAGGCCCAGGGCTGAACCGTGATACGTGAAGGCTCGGCCCTCTTCGGCCTGATCGTTGTCATACCTGTGGGCTCCGACGATCAGGTCGCCGTACCCGTCGCCATTGACGTCGCCCGCCGTGGTGGTGAACAAGCCGAACATGGCACCAACCTGGTCGCCCTCTATGCTCCAGTCGGCGTTTGAAGGAGTTCCGTTGGGGCCGAGGCCGACTGCTGAGCCGAGCCACACGAAGACGGCGCCCTTCCCCCCGGCATAGAACTCTGATCCGGCGCTCACATCGCCGTAGCCATCTCCGTTCACGTCCCCGGCAGTCGAGACGTCAGCGGCAAATCCGGCGCCAACTTGATCCGACTCTGCCCTCCAGTCGGCATTGGCAGGAGTTCCATTCGATCCCAGGCCACTTGCGGAGCCCAGCCACAGGAAGGCGGCACCCTCGTCGGTCTGTCCGATGTCGTACGCGTTGGCCCCGACGAAGAGGTCGCCGTAGCCATCGCCATTCACGTCGCCCGCAGCCACAGCGGAGATGCCAAGGCGTGCGCTGCTCTGGTCACTCTCTGCCATCCAGTCAGCATTGGCAGGAGTTCCGTTCGGTCCGAGGCCACTTGCCGAGCCCAGCCATACGAACGCGGCTCCCTCGTCCGCGTGCCCGTTGTCGTACAGGCTCGCCCCTGCGACGACCTCGTCGTAGCCATCGCCGTTCACGTCGCCCGCTGTCGCTCCCCAGACTCCCAACTGCGCGCTGGCCTGGTTGGATTCTGCCATCCAGTCGGCATTGGCAGGAGTTCCGTTCGGTCCGAGGCCGCTTGCCGAACCCAGCCATACGAACGCAGCTCCTTCGTCCGCCTGCCCGTTGTCGTACTGATAGGCGCTGATGATCACGTCGCTGAAGCCATCGCCATTGACGTCACCAGCGGTCCCGACGCGATCGCCAAAGTAGGCTCCAGCCTGATCGCCCTCTGCACTCCAGCTCGCGTTCGTGGGATCGCCAACCGGTCCGAGACCGCTTGCCGAGCCCATCCACACGAACGCGGCGCCCTCCTCGGTCTGCCCGTTGTCGTACTGGTAGGCCGCGATCACGACATCGCTGTAGCCATCGCCATTCACGTCACCTGCGGTCGCCACGAATCCTCCAAGGTGTGCGCTCGCCTGATTGCTCTCGGCAGTCCAGGAAACGCTCGTCGAGAGCCCGCTTGGGGAACCCAGGTAGAGAAACGCCCGGCCTTCGTCGGCCTGACCGTTGTCGTACAGGCGTGCCCCGACGAGCACGTCGCTGTAACCATCTCCGTTCACGTCTCCCGCCGGGGCAACCGGAACTCCGAACTCCGCCCCGGCTTGATCGCCCTCTGCAATCCAGGCGGGGCCGGTCAGTACGGGATCCACGACGAGGGGGTAGGTGGCTCCCGCGTCGTCGATCTGAATGCCCAGGCCTTCGGGCGTCGAGGACATGCGTGCGGGCAACTCTCTGCCCGTCGCGTCCAGCACCATCAAGCCCTGATAGCGCAAGCGTACTTCACCACCCGGATCGACAAGGACGGCCGAACCAGTGTCCTCGTCGATGCGAAAGGAGAGCTCGCCGCCGATCTCGAGGCCAATCCACAGGGGATCCACGCCAGGCGGCGGGGCGGCGATGGTCCAGCCCTGCTCGATGCCGTCCTCGCGGTTCTCGATCCATTCGAGGAGCAGTCCGTGGTCGAGCTGGGCGCGACGGTCTTGTGCCGTGACCGACGCCGGGGAAAGTGCGCGGAGGTCGCCCACTCGACCGAATGCCTTCGTGCCCAGCGTGAGCTTCCACGGCGCTCCGAGACCCGTCGCGTTCGTTTGGCGCGGGAACACTTCGAGGCCCCGCATGGAGATGCGGCTGCGCAGACCTTGCGAGCGGTTCGGCGCGGACCACACGCCGGCTTCGCCCGCGACGGGTTGGTAGCCGTACTCGCCCTCCCGGATGTCGTCGAGGACCTGCGCCTCCCAGGAGGGAGTCTGGCTCGCTGCGCTGGAGGACAGTGCGCAGGTCAGGAAGAAACCGTGGATCAAGGTTCGTAAGGGCTCGCGCGAGAGGCATTTCATGGGCGCCATCCAGATCGTGGTGAGGAGGTCCTTCTGAGCCCGAGGCAGTGAGCGGAAGACCGTCGGATCGGTGCTTCGCACGGACATGCGTTCGGCCAGACCGAAGAGTTCGGGGATCTGGAGGGGTAGAGAGGATTCTGTGCCCCAATGTGTCGCCGCGGACACTGGGGGCATCGACGCGGACCGGGGATTCGATCCGCGAGCGCTTCCGAGCACGGACAGGTAGGCGGCTCGGTGGGACTGGACCTCGCGCAGGAACGATGCGAGGTCTCCGAACGGCGTGGAGTTGCCGTCGAGGAATTCGCGCACGAGCCGCCAGCGGCCCGAGACAGCGAGCTGTCGCCACCATGCGTCGGCAGTCGCGACGAACTCGGCTCGATAGAGCGGGACCTCGGAATGGCGCTCCACGTTTCGCCGGCGAACGCCGATCGCCTGGGGATACTCCGCGAGCTCTTCGAGGAGGCTCGCGTAGTGCCGCAGCAGGCGCGGGCCGCTGCGGCGCAGGAAGAGCTGCTCGTACAACGTGCGAGCCTGGGAGAGCTCGCCGCGCGCGCGATACAGGTCGGCCCGGACCCGGGCGGCGGTCTCGAACGGATCGACAGGGCGGAGGGTGTCGGCTCGATCCAGGAGCTCCTCTGCCACGTCCAGATCTCCCAGGCGCACGGCGCAATCGGCGAGCTCGCTGTACAGGAAGGCCGAGTCCGGTGCAGCACGGCATGCGCTGAGGAAGCGCGGGTAGGCCAAGTCGGCTCGTTCCTGGATCAGGTAGAGCTCGCCGAGCGCTCCATCGGCCAGGGCGTCCGGTGCGGCGTCGAGCGGGCGAGTGCTCCAGGCGGCGGCGGCGAGATCGACGCCGCCGAGCAGGAACGCGAGCAGGCCCGTCGCGTGGCGGTCGCGGGGCGTCCTGAGAGCGAGCTCCGCGGCCGAGGCGTGCGGGGGAGTCGCTGCAAAGGTCCAGTCGCGCGCGACGCGCTTCGTCAGGGGGAGCTCCGGGCCGAGCTGCTCGGCCAGGAGTGCACGGGTGGCAGAAGTGGTTCGGATCGCCTCTGCCAGGGCGACGAGAGTGCGCTCGAGCGCGAGATCTGCCCTTCCCCGAAGCAGCGCGAAAGGGTCGTGTGCGAGGGCTTGGTCATAGAGCTCGAGGGCATCGACGAGTCTCGTCCCGAGCTCGGGCGTGGTGACCAGGGCGGGCGGCTGACTCGAGTTCTCTGGCGCCGGCCATCCGAGGTGGAAGAGACTGTCGTAGGTATCCGGAACCACGAGCAGCAGCTGCGCCTCCTTCCGCAGCCGCTCGATCTCGCGGGGCGATCGCCACGCATAGATTGCGGCGAGCACGGCGAGCGCGATCACCGCGCCACCGCCCAGGGCAGCCCCGACGAGTGCTGGGCGATTGCGCCGCATGAGCTTCGTCAGGCGCGCCCAGTGGCCCACCGGCCGCGCGTGGATCGGCTCGAGGCGCACGAGCCGTTCCAGGTCGTCGGCCAGCTCGCCGGCTGACTGGTAGCGGTGCTCCGGCTCGCTCTCGATCGCCTTGCCGACGATGGTTTCGAGGTCGCGCGGAATCTTTGGGTCGTGACGCCGCAGCGGAGCGAGCTCTCCCGACGCGATCGCGAGCAGGATCTTCGCGATCGACTCGCTCTGGAACGGCAGCTCGAGTGCGAGGGCGTGATAGAGCGTCATGCCGAGGCTGTAGACGTCGGAGCGTGGGTCGAGCGCTTCGTTCTTGCCTTCGAGTTGCTCGGGCGAGGCATAGGCGGGCGTGCCGACGAACTGTCCGGTGCGGGTGCCGAGATTCGTCTCCGGATCGCGCGCCAGTCCGAAGTCGGAGAGGACCGCGGTACCGTCACGGCGCAGGAGCACGTTCGATGGCTTCACGTCGCGATGCAGGAGGCCGGCCTCGTGCACGGCCGCGAGCGCGCGGGCGAGCTCGATTCCGAGGCGGCAGACGTAGAGCGTGTAGTTCTCGGCGAGCCGCGGCGTCGTCCCCGAATCGAGGTAGCGCCCGACACGATCCAGATCCGGCGTCGTCCCGCTCGCCCGCAAATGCGCGATGAGCTGCGCGAGCGTCGCGCCGTCCACCCATTCCATCGCGTAGGCGCAGATCCCTTCGGTCTCCACCACGTCGTGGATCGCCACCACGTTGGGATGCCGGAGGCGCGCGAGCGCGCGCGATTCCGCCACGAAGCGTTCGCGGGCGCGGGGCGAGAGTCGCTGCGACTCGGGCAAGACCTTGAGGGCGACAGGACGGCCTCCCAGCGCAAGCTGCTCTGCCAGGAAGACGCTCCCCATCGCCCCGCGGCCGAGCTCACGCAGGAGCGCGTAGCCGGCGACCTCGGGGCGGGAAACCGGGCGGGCCATCGCGACGCGCCGGGCGAGATCGACCAGCGCCGCGGTCTGGTCACGCATGTGCGAGCGCCCATCCAGGAGGGAATCGACCTCGGGCTCGATCCCTCGACCGAGGAGGTCGAGGGCGCGCTCGAAGACGAGATCGAGGAAAGCCTCGTCGTCCGGGGCGACACTCGGCTCATCCTTCATGCGGAGCTCTGCACCTCGGCGTGCGTTCCATTCAGGGCCTCACCGGATGGAGAGGAGTTCCCGCGACGGAACGTCATCCCTCTTCCGGTCCCCGTCGTGGAGGCCGGCGGAACCGCGAGCCGAGAACATCCCTGAGCTGCTCCTCGTACAGCGTGGCGCCTTTGCGGAAGCGGTGGCGCACGCCGGAGAGGCCCAGCCCCGTGCGTTCGGCCACTTCCTCCATGGTGAGCTCCTCGAAGAGCCGCAAGCGCACGACGTCACGCAGCTCCTCCGGCAGCCGCTCGAGCGCTTGCTGCATGCACGCCGCCTGCTCCCGGTAGATCGCGAGCCGGCTCGGCGTGGTGGAGGCGAGGCGCCCGAGGCGTTCGAGGAAGGAGGACCCGTCGTTCCCCGCGAGTGCCGAGAAGCTCTGCGCCGGACGTCCCGCGCCGCGCTTCTCGGCGCCCGCGCGATCGGCTGCATCGTGGATGCGGTGCATGGCGATCTGGATCAACCAGCGGCGGAAGCTCGCGATGCCCCGCCACTCGAAGCGCTCGCGGTCCGTCCATGCGTGCAGCAGCGTGTCCTGCCAGATGTCCTCCGCGGTGAGGCTGTCGCGCATCCCGACGCTCATCCGCTGATGGATCAATAGCAGGATCGAAGCGGGCTGGACGGAATCGAGCAGGAGATCCCAGGTCTCGGGCTCGTCGGAGAGAAGCGGGTTCTGCCCCCGGGGAGGGAATTCGAATTCGCCCGGTCCTGCATCGGACGTCATCCCGGCCAATCTTATCAGGGCCGGCTTTCTGCATTCCCCGGACCGACGCGTGCCCCCGCGCGAGATCCCTGTCTCGAGCGCCGTCCCGGTCCCTACACTGTGCTCGCTCGGGCTCTGCACATGTCCACGAAGTCTTTCCACGATCTCGCGGTCTCCGATCTCTACCAGCGCATCTGGGCCACCGTCGACGCGATTCCCGCGGGCAGCGTGGCGAGCTACGGCGAGATCGCGCTCGCAGCAGGTCTGGGGCGGCGCGCGCGGCTCGTCGGCCGGGCGCTCAGGCTCTTGCCGGCGGGATCGCGGCTGCCCTGGCACCGCGTGGTGAATGCGCGGGGCGAGATCTCCGCGCGGGGGGATCCGGCGAGCGAGCGGACGCAACGGAAGCGGCTCGAACGCGAAGGAGTGCGCTTCGACGCGCGCGGGCGGGTCCTCACGACACCGCCGGCGAGCTCTCCCCGGCGCGCGCCAGGAGCTCCTGCCGGTGGCGGCGGTACCAGATCCACGCGTAGACGTTGTGCATCAGAGCGAGGCTCATCGTGAAATCGAGCCCCCACGCGACTCCGACCGTCGGATAGTTCGACGTCAGCAGAAAGATCACGAGGGTGTTGACGAGCGTTCCGGCGATCGAGAGCAGGATGCCCACCCGGAGCGTGTCGGTGACGAGATAGAAGGTGTCGTTGGCGATCGCGAAGGACATCAGCATGAAGCCCGGCACGAGGATGCGGCAGACGTGCCAGACCGGCTCGTGATAGTCCGGCGGGAAGGCGCGCGCGATCACCCAGGGGAGGAACGGAAGCGAGCAGAGGATCCCCGTCGAGATCAGGAGACCGCTGTACAGGCTGGCCCGGAAGTAGGCCCGGCACATGCGCAGGAGATCCTTCTGGCCGGCGTACTGGCTGAACACCGGCAGCGTGGTGCGGCTGATGCCCTGCATGAACATCGAAGGCACGTTCATGATGCGCTGGGCGATGCGCACGTACGCGACCCACTCGGTGGTTCCGAAACGCTGCACGAGGAGCGTGGGCAGGATCTGCGTCGCCATCGCCATCAGGTTCTGGACGGCGCCCATCCGCAGCCCCAGAGGCAGCCCCTGGCGAATGGGCACGTCGCGCACGTGGGCGAGAACCTCCCGTGTAGCGGGAAGGAGGTCGGGAGCGAGCGTGCGTTCGCGCGCGTAGATCTCCACGGCGAGCCATGAGCCCAGTGCCGATGCCACCAGCGTTCCGATCACCGCGCCCGCCGCGTCCCCCGTCACGACCGCGCCGGTCACCACGAGGAACACGCGCATCGATTCCTGGCCGTTCTCGATGCGCGTCAGCGCCAGCATGCGGCGGCTGGCCTGCAGCGAGGCACCCAGCACCACGCGCGGCAGCTCGAGCAAGGGCGAGAAGGCCATCAGTGCGGCCAGGAGCCCGACCGCGCGCTCGGTCCCCAACGCGTGCTCGGCGATCGACGGGAGCAGCAGGAAGGCGAGCCCGGCGGTCGCCACTCCGAGCAGGAGATAGACCTTGGCGAGATAGGCGAGCCAGGCCGCCGCTTTCCCCGAGAGGCCGCGCGCATGGGCCGCGGCGACCTGGCTGACGGTCACCGAGACGAGCCCCAGGTTCAGGCTGAACCACAGGAACGAGTAGAGCGAGACGGCGACGTAGAAGCTGCCCTGGCCGCGCGCGCCGAGGAGATGGCTCAGCGCGACCGCGGTGAAGAAGTTCCCGCCAGCGTTGAACAGTGCGCCTACCTGGAGGACGGCGCTGTCGCGCACGAAGCGATTGCGCAGGAGGCGCAGCGGGTTCAAGCGTTCGCGTGGGACCCCCGACCCCACGACGTCGGCAGGAACAGGATGTCGTCGATCTTCTTCATGCGCGACAGGTCGACTTCCTGGTAGCCGATTCCGTACAGGCGGCGCACGACGGCGAGCTGCTCTGCCCAGTACGGGTGGTATCCCTCGCGCATGAGCTCGGCCAGGATCACGGGCTTGGGCTCGCAGGTCTCGAGGAAGGGGAACATGCCCTCGAGAACGCGGAAATCGAAGCCCTCGGTATCGGTCTTGATGAAATCGACGTGCTCGATCCCCTTCTCGCGCGCGTATTCGCTGAACACGCGGCACTCGACGGTTTCCTCGTCGTGCACGGTCTTCTCGGTGACCTCCGCGACCGCGCGGCGGTCGAACATCAGGTCGTACACCAGCGAGTTGCCGCCCGGGTTGTGGCGCGCCTTCCAGATCGTCGCGTGCTGATTCTCGTGGGCCAGGGCGAAGGGCTCGACGACGACGTTCGGGTGGCCGGCGAAGCGTTCGGCGCAGACCTCGTACAGGGCCCGCACGGGCTCGAAGAGGATCGCGCGGCAGCGTGGCCTTTCCCGGAGCACGTAGTGCGTGAACAGGCCGATGTTCGCGCCCACGTCGAGCAAGATGCCGTCCTCGGGCACATAGGGCAGGATGCGGTGGACTCCCGCCTCGACCTTCTCCCGATGGTGGTGCTCCCACTCGGACAGCGAACGTCGCGGACGGAACCGACGCGCCAGACGGCGCAGGAGGGGTGGGAACCAGCTCACGCCACGCTCAGTGCTTGTCCGCGGCCGTGCAGAGCTCGCGCAGCCACAGCTCGGCGCCCTTGCACCAGAGCTCCCAGCGATCGGCGATCTCGGCGTGGCCGGCGGCCTCCGCGGCCTCGACGCGCAAGCTGCGCTCGATTTCATTGGACTCGAGGTAGCGCGCCAGGTCGTCCGGTCGGGGCGAGGCGACCGCCAGCGCGGTCGCGAGCACTGCGACACAGCTCCGCTCGAGCTCGACCGGATCGAGCATTTCCATGCGATCGAGGCTGGTGTGATAGGTGAAATCGGTGAAGTGCCAGACGAGCACCGCGGGGATGCCCTGCTCCAGGAACACGTCGTGATCGCTCCCCCCTTCCCAGGGGTTCTCGGCCGTCACCCAGCCTCCGGTCAGACGCGCCACGTCCGCAAATGCCGTGCGCGTGACGAGCGCGAGCCCGTTCGGCACGAGGTCCTCTTCCGTGACCTTGCCGGCTCCCCAGGGCGTGTGATCATCGGGGGCGATCGTGACCAGCGCGCCGGGATCCTGCATGCGCTCGAGGAGAGCGATCGCGCCGGTCTGTGCAGTGGACTCCCCGAGCATGTCGGCCGAGATCCCGGCGATCGCACGCCGGCCCGCACGCTCGAGCCACACGCGCGACTGGCGGAATTCGTCGCCCCACACGAATGCGATCGAACGCGCAGGACGCTCCACGTCGCCGCTCCGGATCAGCGCAGCGAGCGCGCAAGCGCTCTCGACGAGCCCCGCACTGCCGCTCGCATTGTCGCAAGCCCCCGGCTCCTGGACGTGGCTCGCGATCGTCACGGCCTCCTCCGCGAGCCGTGCTCCTGCCACGGTCGCGCACAGCGTGCGGATGCGCGTGGAACCACGCGTGACCTCGGCGCGATACCGCACCTCGACGTCGCCCTCGGCTGCCGCGGCGGCGATGCGCGCCCGGCTGCGAGGAGAGATCTGCGCGACGGGAAAAGGCAATTCCGGCGGCACCTTGGTGAAAAGGATCGCGTCCTGATGGCGCGCCTGACCCGTCGGGTCCTCGCTGAACGCGTTCAAGGCCGAGGAGAGGATGGCCACCGCTCCCCGCTCGGATGCTCGCTGGATCAGGCTCGCGTTGGTGCGCGCTTCCGTGACGAGTACGCTGCCCGACGTCACTTCGCCGAGGCTGAAGACCGGCGGACCGCCGACGTCCGCGCTCGGAGCGAACATGGGAAGCATGACGCGATCGACGTCCTCGCACTTCTCGAAGCTGTGCAGGACGTCTTCCTCATCCTCTCCCCGGGCGAGCGCGAGCCGCGCGCTCTTCGGCGTCCAGGAGGGCTGCTCGAGCTCGCTCTCGAAGAAGGTCAGCTCCAGACCTTCCTCGACGCCGAAGCCGGCCTGGCGGAGACGCTCGGCGAAGTGGTCGAGCGTTGCGTCGTAACCCTCGCCGCCGGGCGTACGGTAGAAGCGATCGGCGAAGGTCGCATCGGCCATGGCGCGATCGCTCGAGAAACCCCGCAGCAGAGCGGCCACGAAGCGCGCGGGTCCGCTCGTGCCGGTGCCGACCAGCGGACCGCGATGTTGCCACGTTCCTTCGGGCGCCTGTCTGGCCGCAAGTGCGCCGAGAACGAGCGTCGCCGTCGCGATCGTCACGAGCCACCGAGCGCGGCGCGCGCGCGATCGGTCGGTACTCCCCTCAGAGCGCGGTAGCGAGAACCCGCCCATACAGGAGCGAGCCTAGCGTATCGGAGTCCCGAACGCGATGCGGCAGCGGGGCCGCTCCGGAATCGCGCGACGAGCGCGGTACCTGGTTCCCCCCTCAGTCCCCCTGCGCACCGGGTAGGACGCGCACGAGGCCGAGCAGCGCGAAGGCGGTGCCGTACGGCTTGTGGTAGCTGTACAGCGGATAGTCCCAGAACGAGCCGTCGGGCTGACGACACACCAGGATGGCGCGGGCGAGCTCGCTCGCGAAGCGCTGGCGCAGCGCAAGGCCGCAATGCTCGATCAGCCAGGCGGCGTAGGTCTGGCCGTACAGGTAGAAGTACCCCGAGATCGAGTACCAGGATTCGTGCGGGATCGGACGGCGCAGACCCAGCTCCTGGAAACGCGCGTAGCGAATCAGCAAATTCTCGAGCGCGAGTTCCACGGCGCCCTCGGCGATCCGGCGGCCGCCCAGATCGAGGACGAGGAGACAGGCCGGAGTCCGGCAGGCCGCGCCCGGCTCCAGGTTGATGCCGGCCACGGGCGAGCGGTTCCAGATCTCGCCGTAGGTGAACGCGCCGCTCGGCATGCGACAGCGTTCGACGGAGTCCAGGGCCTTCCCGAGCATCGTGTCGGGCACCTCGATCCCCGCGGCCACTGCGCGCTGCAGTCCCAGGATCACCGTCGCGCTGGTGAAGCTCATCGACGTCCACGAAGGCTTGTAGGTCTTGAGCCCATCCAGGCTCAGGTAACCCCAGCCGCCGTCGAGCGCCTGGTAGCGATCGAGCTTGGCGACGATCGCGGCGCACGTCTCCCGCACGCGGCCCTCGCGCTCCGGGTCGTTGTCATGCAACACGTGCTCGGCCAGTGCTTGCAGCACGTAGCCCAGCGCCCACACCGTGTAGTGCTCGAGGTTGTCGACGCGCTTGACGTCCCAGTTCCCGAGCAGGTACTCGATGCCACGATCGACCGCTTCGCGCATGCCCTCCGCCTCGCGGTGAGCCAGCCGCGCCGCGTCCGAGAGCGCCATCACCCCCAGCGCGGTCGTCGCGACGCGGAACGCGTCGTGGGAGCCGGGCACCGTGGCGAAGACCTCGATCGGCCGCGAAGAATGATGCGAGCCCCACGAGCCCGCTTTGGCCTGGTTCGCGATCAGCCAGGCGATCGCGCCATCCACGGCCGTTTCGATCTTCTCGTTCGAGGGCAGCGCTTCGACGGCCGGCGGGAGGAGTTCGCGATCCTGTCCGAACGCCGAGAGCGTCGCCATCAGCAGCAACGCAGTCCCGAGAAGAGAAGACCGCCTAAAGGCGGTACTCCGAACCGGAGGTTGGAATACCGCTCTGGTTCTGCGTTCCGCTCTGGTTCGGAGTACCGCCTTCAGGCGGTCTGGTCCGTACCGTTCCATCCCCTGACGGCTCTCACCCTCCCCCGCCGCCAAGCGCGCGCTCACTTCTTGGGCTCCGCCAGGAGCACGCGCTCACCAGCGGCCAATCCCGACCGCACTACCACCTCCGTCCCGATGGTCGGCCCAACGACAACCGGGCGCAGCACATGCTCGCCCCCCTCCCCCGCAACCCACGCATGCGCTTCCGATCCCGCCCCGAAGATCGCGCTCGCCGGAACGAGGATCGCGGCCGGTAGCGTCTCAGCGGAAATCCGCACGTGCGCGCGCATGCCGCTCACGATCCCGACTGGAACGCGCTCGAGACCAACACGCCCCTCGAACTGAGCCTCGCTGCCGCCTGCCTGCGGCATGGGTGCGCGCTCGAGCTCCAGCCGTCCGATGAGCTCGTGCTGCGGAGTGGACAGCGGCGCGGCCTTCGCGGCGACGCCGGCGTGCACGTCGGCGAGCCGGCTCTCGGGCAGCGCGAGGACGATGTCGAGCGCGTCGGGTGCACAGCACGAGAACAGCGCAGTACGCGCCGTGGCCCGGCCGTTCGTCTCGTGGACCGGTCGCGCGCGGCCAGGGCCTTGATCACGCTTGCCGCCATGCAACAAGACGCCTGCACGCGGCGCGCGCAGCACCAGCGCGGTGCGGTCCGCGCGCAGATCCTCGAGCCGCTGGCGCTTCTGGTCGAAGGCATAGCGGCCCTGCTCCATACCAGTCGCGCGCGTGCGCGCCTCGAGCTCTTGCAGGCGCTCCAGGCGCGCAAGCGAGGCCTCGGCACGGGCGAGCGCCTGGCGCTTGGCGTGCTCTTGGACCGGGAGCGTCTGCCTGCGGTCGTACTCGAGTCGGTCCTCGGAGAGCTTCTGGCTCACCAGCGCGCTCGCCAGGTCGCGACGCGAGCGCGCCAGCACGATCTCCTCGGTCATCTCGACGAGCTCGTCGGCAGCGTACATCGCCTCGAGCTGCTGGAGCTCGTGCTGCTCGTCGTCGATGCGGTGCTGGAAGTTCTGCGCCTGCAGCTCCTCGGAGCGGCGCCGCAATTCGACTTCGTGCCGCGACCACCCGTCCAGGTCTTCTCGGGCGCGCTCGACCGCATAGCGACCATCCTCGAGCTTCTCACGCGCGGTCTGCTCCTCTTGCATCGCCCGCTCGACGGCCAGCGCTTGCGCAGCCTCGGCCGAGACGATCTCGCGCTCGAGTCCTTCGATGTCCTCGTCGATGCGACGGGAATCGAAGCGTGCCACGACGTCGCCCGCGTTCACGTAGCTCCCGTGCGGCAAGACCTCCAGGAAGACGAGCTTACCGGCCCATTCCTTCGGCCAGTATCCCAGCTCGACGGCATCGCGCGGGACGAAGGTCCCGTCGGCCTCGACCGTGCGTTCCACGTCGCGCTGCGCCGCCACCGCGGTGGGAACCACGGGTGCCGCCGCTGCGGGCGGATCCTGTGCCTCGCCGGGTGCAGCACCGATCATTCGGCACGGGAGGAGTATCAGAGAACCGAGGAGCAGAGGTGTGCGCGGTCGGAGCATGATCTGAGCCTTTCGCATCACGGGACGAAGGCGGCAGCATACTCGCCGCTCCCGTCTCGGTTCGTAGGCTTCAGGTCAAGGCCCGATTGGACTCGTGAGCGCCCTGGCCAGCGCGGCGAACAGGAGCTTGGCTTCGATGGGCTTGGCGACGTAGTCGTCCATCCCTACCTCGATGCACCGCTCGCGGTCGCCCCGCATCGCATTGGCGGTCATGGCGATGATCGGAACTTTCGCGCACCAGCCAGGCACCGCCCGGATGCGGCGCGTCGCCTCGAAACCGTCCATGACCGGCATCTGGCAGTCCATGAGCACGATGTCGAACTCTTCGCGCTGCAAGAGCTCGAGCGCTTCCCCGCCGTGCCCGGCGAGCTTGCACGTGTAGCCGCCCTTGGCGAGCAGCCCCACGGCCACTTTCTGATTCACCGGATTGTCTTCCACGAGCAGGATGCGCGCGGCGCGGCGCACCTCGTCGGCCGGTCCTTCTATGGCGGCGCTCGCGCGAGCGACCCGGCCTGGGCCCGTGATCGTCGCCGGCCTCCCCAGCGCAGCCGTGACGGCCCGACGCAGCTCGTCCACCTTGGCCGGCTTGACGACGAAGCCCGCAGGCTCGGCCCGATCGAGCTCGGTGAGCCGTCCCATGCGGTTGATGGACACGAGGACCACCGTGGGGACGGTCCATCCGCCACCCGGCGTGGTGAGCGTCTCCAAGAGCCCGTTCCCCTCGGTCAGGAGAGCTCCTTCGGTCACGATGGCCATGGCAAATGGCCGGAAGCGATCGCCGGCGCCGCGGATGGCGGCCAGCGCGCCAGGAGCGTCGGCGCGTCCCTCCGCCTCCAGACCCCAGTGACGCAAGAGATCGCAGAGGATCCCTCGCGCCGTCGCGTTCTCGTCGACGACGAGCACGGACTTGCCGAGGAAAGCCTGCTCCAGCGGAACGATGGCTTGCTCCGCGTCGGCCACCTTGCCCAGACGCGTCGTGAACCAGAACGTCGAGCCCTGGCCCGTGCGGCTCTCGTAATCGAGCTCCCCGCCCATGAGGTGGGCCAGGTCACGCGCGATCGTCAGACCGAGGCCCGATCCGCCGTACCGGCGGCTCATCGAGGCGTCGACCTGCGTGAACGAACGGAACACGCGATGGCGCAGCTCCTCGGGGATCCCGATGCCCGTGTCGCGCACCCGCACGTGCAGCGTCGAGTGCACTTCGTCCACGGCGGCGACCGAGACGCTCGCGACCACTTCGCCGGCATCCGTGAACTTGACCGCGTTCGTGAGCAGATTGAGCAGGATCTGGCGCAGGCGGGCAGGGTCCCCGATCACTCTGCGAGGCACGCCCGGCGTGAACTCGAGCGCGAGCTGCAGGCCCTTCGCGCTCGCGGTCGGCAGGAGGATGTCGCAGGTCTCTTCGCACATGCGCAGCAGGTCGAAGCTCACGCTCTCGAGCTCCATCTTGCCCGCCTCGACCTTCGAGAAGTCCAGGACGTCGTTGATGACCGCGAGCAGCTGCTCCCCCGCGTGCCGCACCGTCTCGATCATTCCCCGTTGCTGCTCGTCGAGCTTCGTGTCGCACAGGAGGGTGGTCATGCCGATCACCCCGTTCATGGGAGTGCGCAGCTCGTGGCTCATGGTGGCCAGGAACTCGGCCTTGGCGCGAACCGCGTCCTGGGCACGGTCGCGCGCCACGACCATCTCGGCGTGCGTGCGCGAGAGATCGCGCGTCCGCGCCGCGACCTGCTCCTCGAGGTGCTCACGGTGGCCCGCGAGCTCGCGGTCGCGTTCCTCGATCCCGGCCAGCATCCGGTTCCACGCCTCGACCAGCGCCCCCACTTCGTCGTTCGAACGTGCCGCCAGGCGCAGCGAGTAGTCGTGCTCCGTCTCGATTCGCCCCGCGAGCTGGCTCAGGGCCAGGATGGGATCGACGATCAAGCCGCGCAGGCGCCACGAGAGCCCGAGCGCGAGTCCCACGGCGATCAGGGTCGCGAGCGCCACGCCGCGCTCGAACACGGCGCGCCGAGCGGCGACGTAGGCGAGATCCGAGTGCACGACAAGGACGCCCAGGACGTCTTCGTCCGAGCCGATCGGACGCCAGACGATGAGCTCGTCGTCCTGGAAGATGTGGCCCGCTGGCGTCTCGGGCAGGAAGCTCTCGTGCTCGACCGCGGCGGAGGGCGGCGAGTAGCTCGCGAAGAGCGTGCCATCCGAGCGGCGGATCCAGGCGCGGCGAGTGCTCGGGTTGGCCGAGAAAACGCTCAGCGCCCGCAACGCGTACTTGTCGTCATTGAAGTCGAGCGCCGCGCGACAGTCTTGCGCGGCGCCATCGGCCAGCTGTCCGAGCTGTTTCGCGAGCTGCTCGCGCGTCTGCCTGATCAGCGCGACGTACTGCACGCTCGCCGAAGCGAGCAGGGCCACGACGCAGATCAGCAGCACCAGGCCGCTGACCTTGTGCCTCAGGGACAGGTGGGACAACCCGAAGCGCCGGCTCATCGTTTCTCCTCCTTTACGAGTCGAGCGAGCTTCAAGAGCTCCGAGCTGAGCTCGAGACTCCCGCGCTTGGCGGCCTCGAGGTTGATCTCGAAGCGGACCTTGTTGTTCTCGAGGTAGAAGTTCGCGACTGCCCCTTCGAGCGCCAGGCCCGGAGTCTCGCCGACGACGAAGATGGCCCGACCGAGAAGGCGCTGCAGGAGCTCGCCACGTTCCGGGGGCCCCATTTCCCCGACGAAGAGGATGTGCGCAGCCAGCGCTTCTTCCGGCTTCTCCACGTGACGCACGCTGATGGCATGCTTGCCGACGCTCTTGCCGGAGAGGGTCTTCGCCAGATCTCCCTCGAAGGGATCCTTGCCGACGACGGCGACCACGAAGTGGCTGTCCTCGCGCTCGAAGGCTTCCTTGGGCCAGGTGGTGTACTTGGCGAACTTGTAGAGGCAGGCCGCCTTGATGCGGTACTCGTTGGTCTCCTGCTCCTGGATCCGCGTGCGACTCGCGGGGCTCCCCGCGAAGAGCGGCAGGTGCCCGAGAACCACCGCGAGCACCATGCTCATACGAAGCACCGCCCCGCACGCTCCCGTGCAAGGAGAGCGACCAGGGCGCGCGGGTCGGGGACGGAAGGGCGCGAGGGGCAAGGTCGACCCCCTCAACCCGTCCTGGGCTGGACGGCGAGGGATCTTCGCTGCGGCGCTCGAGCTCTCCCGGGCGAATGCGGGCTCCACCCCCAAGGAGGGATGGAATCCCGCGGGAAGGACCACGGGGGATGCATCGTGGTCGGTATCGGCGGAGATCGAACAGTCGCGTTAGACCACCCCAGGTCTTTCGTGCCCCCGGAGCCCTGTCTTGGGCAGGCTTCCATGGGATGAACCCGATCGAGTGCCCCGGCGCTGGGTCGCGGGTCCCCTAGCGCCCTTCCGACAGCCGGCCCAGCCCTGCAAGCAATACCCGGGCGCGCGCGTCCTCGGAAGGCCAGCGGCCGCCCTCGATCGAGGTCCAGGCCAGCCGGCGCAGGCCCAAGGTCCCGAGCCAGCCGTCGACGAGCTCAGCGAGATCGGCCGCGCTCTTGGCCTCGCGCAGCGTGGGCATCCCGCCCTCCGGCCGGGCGATGTAAGCGACGCGCAATCCCAGCGCTGCTGCCGCTCGAGCGTGGGCGAGATCGACCTGCGGCGGGAGCGGGGCGTCGCAGAGGATCACGCCGCGAAAGAGACCGGGTGCGCGCAGCGCCAGATCGAGCGCAACGACGCCGCCCATGCCCTCACCGGCGATCCAGACGCGCCCGGGCTCGATCGCGTGCTCGCGCGAAAACGCGCGCACGCTCTCCAGGACCGCGGGCTCGTACTCCCAGCGCTCGCGCACGAGATCGACGGGCTCCTCCAGCCAGTCCATGCCGAGCTCGGGAGCGCCGGCAGTCGGCCGCCGAGCGCTCGGAGCGAGCAGCACGCAGCCAGCTCCGTCGGCGACCGCGCGCCAGGGACCCGCTGCGATCTGCTCGCGAGTCGATCCGTCGGCGTGCAGCACCACGAGGAGCGACCAGGCGCGGCCCGCGGCGATCGACCGGGGAACGTAGGAGCTCGGCACCGCTGCGTACTGCAACGCGGCCTCGCGCTCCAGACGCAAACGCTCGAGCAGGCTCTCGAAGCCGGCGCTCCCGCGCAAGGCCGCCAGGTCCGGATCCAGTCCCACGGCGTCGATGCGCGAGGGACCGTGCGCGAAACCCAGGTCGATCGCTCGCGCGAGCAGGTCGAGCGCTTCCGGCGCGCGTCCCGCGATCGCTCGCGCGCAAGCGCAGTTGTACGCACAGACGGCTGCACGTGGATTCCACTCGAGACAGCGCGCGAAGGCATCGAAAGCGCGCTCGGCATCGCCTGTCTGCAAGGCGGTGATGCCTTCCTGGAAGCTCGCACGGTACGGCGTGGCCCATGCAGGCTCGAAGTCGAACAGCGTGGAGACATCCGGAACCGGTGCTCCCGGCGTCGGCCGTTCCGCCGCTCGGAGGCGCGCCACCTCGGACTCGAGCTCGGTGGCGGTCTCGGTCCTGCCCGTCGCGCGATGGACGAGCGCCAGATCCCCGAGCGCGCTCGCCAGCGCTTCCGGCCGCGGAGACCAGTGAGCGCGCAGGAGCTTCACGGCCCGCTCGAGATGCTCGCGAGCGAGCTCGTCCTCGCCCCGCGCGCGCGCGACTCCGGCGAGGCCTTCGAGGATGATCGCCTCGCCCTCGCCGCCGCCGGTGCCGAGCGCGCGCACGGTCTCGAGCGCTTCGCGCAAGCAGGTCTCCGCACGGGCCGTCTCACCGAGCGCGAGGGCCGCGCGACCGACCGTGGTCCGGCAGGCCGCGGCTTCGCTCGTCTGGTTCTCGTCCCGCGCCTCGAAGGCCGTGAGCGCGCGCTCACCCAGCTTGAAGGCGGAGGCCACGTCGCCGCTCTCGAGGTGGACGCGCGCGAGCTCGTCCAGTAGGGCCACGGCTTCCTTGCTGTGCTCGCCCTGGGCGCGTTGCACGACCGCGAGCGCGCGATCGAGGAGCGGGAGCGCGCGCTCCCGCTCGCCCAGGCTCGCGTACAGGCGTCCCAGAGCTTCCATGAGGGCCGCGCGCACGAAGACCTTGTCGCCGAACTCGAGCGTCAGCCGTTCGACTCCCCGATCGAGGAAGCTGCGCGCCAGAGCGGAGCCTTGCGCCGTGCCCCCTCCGTCCTCTGCATCCCGGAACATGTCGATCAGGAAGTCGATCACCTCCGCCCGCACGCTGGATTCGTAGGTGGCGCGATCGCGCTCCGAACTGATGCCTGCGTTGGCCCAGAGCAAACCGATCGGAAGCGCGAGAAAGATCGCGAGCGCAAGGCTGACTGCGGCGGCGAGCGATGGGTCGCGTCGCAGGACGCGCACACTGCGCCGCAGCGCGCCTACCGGCCGTGCTTCGATGCGTCGATACTCGAGGAAATGCCGCAGGTCGGCCCCGAGCGCGAAGGCGCTCGCGTAGCGGCGCTTCAAGTCCTTCTCCAGCGCGACGAGGCATATGGTTTCCAGATCGCGCGCGAGCGAGGCATGGAAACGCCGCGGGAGCGGAGGCTCCTCGCGCGTGATCGCACGCCACAATTCCACCGCGCTCGCACCCTCGAAGGGCCGCCGCAGCGTGAGCAGCTCGTAGAGCGTGACGCCGAGGGAGTACACGTCGCTCGCCGGCCCGGACTTCGACGCGCCGTGCAGCACCTGCTCCGGCGCGACGTACGAGGGCGTGCCGGCAAACTCGCCCGTGCGGGTGAGCGCGGGCAGCTCGTCGAGGTGCGCCAGTCCCAGGTCGAAGAGGAGCGCGCGGCCGTCGGGCCGCAAGAGCACGTTGGCTGGCTTGACGTCGCGGTGCACGATCCCCGCGTCGTGCAAGGCCTGCAGCGCGTCGGCCACGTCGGCGACGATGCGACAGACGCTCTCCACGTAGGTGCGGCCCCACGCGCCGCCGATCTGCGGGGCGCTCGCGCCGCTCACGGCTCGCGAGAGATCCGCGCTCTCCAGGGTCCCCGGCGGCCGGCCCAGTGCGCGCAGGCGATCGATGACCTCGGCAAGCGTCGCGCCCTCGATGTGCTCCATCGCGAGCCAGGGGCGTCCGTCTTCCTCGCCCGCGTCGTGAATGGGCACGAGGCAGGGATGGCGCACGGAGCTGGCTGCGCGGATCTCGCGCCGGAAGCGCTCGCGCGCGCGCTCGCCGCCTGCGAGTGGCGCGAGGGCGACCTTGAGCGCCACCGGACGATCGAGCGTCTCGTCGTGCGCGAGGTAGACCACGCTCATGCCCCCCTCGCCGAGCTTGGAATCGATGCGGTAGCGTCCCAGACGCCGGGGAAGGCCCACGGATTCCGTCGGATGCAAGAGACCCAGGCGCTCGAGCGCGCTCAGCCGCTCGCGCACCCGTGGAGCCAGGTCGGCGTGCTCGGCGAGCAGCGCATCGAGCTCGTTCGTGCGCTTGCTCTCGACCAGATCCATCGCCCGAGCGACGAGATCCTCGATCGGCTCTGGTTCCTGCTCCTCGTTCGCGTCCTCGGCTGTGGATGCCATAGGGATCGCCCGCCGGCTTCGGCCGGGCTGCACCGCGTTCGAGGGTACACTCTCAAGGTGGCCGAGGTTTCTCGTGAGCTGGTGGAGCAGGCCCGGGCAGGCGACCTCGTAGCCCGGGACAGCCTGGTCGAGGCGCACCTGGGTGCGTTGCGAGCCTTCGTGCGGCTAAGGCTGGGCGAGGGCCTGCGTCAGCGCGAGACCAGCCTCGACCTGGTGCAGTCGGTCGTCCGGGAGGCGCTGGAAGACCTGAAGCAATTCGAGTATCGCGGCGAGTCGAGCTTCCGCCAGTGGCTCCTGCGCCGTGCCGAGAGCAAGATCCGCGACCGCGCGCGCTTCTGGAGGCGCGATCGGCGAACGCTCGAGCGCGAGGTCGCGGGTGGCAGCGCCGGGAACGAGTCCGCGGAAGCCGAGGAATTCGGCCAGCAGCTCGCCACCTTCTTCACGCCCAGCCGTCACGCCGCGGCCCGCGAGGAGCTCGAGCGCGTGGAGCGCGCCTTCCTCTCGTTGCCCGAGGACTGGCGACGCGTGATCCTGATGGCTCGAGTGCTGGGCCTCTCCCACGAGGAGATCGGCCTCGAGCTCGGGCGTACTCCGCTCGCGACGCGCACGCTCCTGTGTCGTGCGCTGGCCCGCTTGACGACCCTGCTCGAACATGGATGACGCCGCCGATTCGGCTGACGCTGGACCCGCCGCCTCGTCTCACCTAAGAGTAGCCCGAGCCATGCTGGTCCTCGAGGATCGTCTCCACCGCCCGCTCCGCAACCTGCGCCTCTCGGTCACCGACCGCTGCAACCTGCGCTGCAGCTACTGCATGCCCGAGGAGGAGTACGTCGTGGCTGCCGCGCGACGACGTGCTGACGCTTCGAGGAGATCGACCGGCTGGTGCGACGTGTTCGTCGGGCTCGGGCGTCGACAAGGTGCGCCTGACCGGCGGCGAGCCGCTCCTGCGCCGCGACCTCGCCGGTGCTCGTGCGCATGCTCGCCGGCAAGCCCGGGCTGCGCGACCTGGCGCATGACCACCAACGGCGTGCTGCTCGCCGAGCAGGCGGCGGCGCTGCGCGCGCGCCGGCCTGCATCGCGTCACGGTCAGCCTCGACACGCTTGCGCCGGGATCGCTTCAAGGCGCTCACGCGGCGCGACGAGCTCGCGCGCGTGCTCGCGGGCATCGACGGCGGCCGCGGCCGCGGGCTTCGCCGGCGCTCAAGCTCGACACGGTCGTCATGCGCGGCGTCAACGACGACGAGCTCGTCGATCTCGTCGAGTTCGCGCGCGAGCGTCGGCGCCGAGGTGCGCTTCATCGAGTACATGGACGTGGGCGGCGCCACGCAGCTGGACGCGTCGAGCGCGTGGTGTCGCGCGCCGAGATGCTCGAGCGCATCGACGCGCGCTACGGCGCCGGTCGCAGCCGAGCTGCGAAGCGACCTCGGCGCGCCCGCCGAGCGCTTCCGCCTCGCCGACGGCACGACGCTTCGGGATCATCGCGTCGACCACCGCGCCCTTCTGCGCGGCCTGCGACCGCGCCGCCTCACCGCCGACGGCCATCTGGTACTCGTGCCTCTACGCGCGCGACGGCACCGACCTGCGCGGCGCCGCTGCGCGCCGGCGCCACCGACGACGAGCTCGCCGCGCTGATCCGCGCGCGTGGCACGCGCGCGCCGATCGCGGCGCGGAGGAGCGCCTGCGCGCTGCCCGACCGCCGCGCCGCTCGCCAGGCCGCGCGAGCTGCGCGCGCGACCCGCACCTCGAGATGCACACCCGCGGCGGTTGAGCTCCCGGCACGCTGCAGGGGAATCAGCGCTGGTTGTTGGTGCGGTCGACGTCCGGCATCAACTCGTTCGGATCGACGAGCACTCGCGCGATGGCGCGCTCGCCTGGCACTCGTTCGACGATGCGATCGGTGTGGAACCACACCTCGACGGGGAGCTGGAAGTCCTGCTGCTCGCCATCCTTCCAGACGATGCGATACGTGAGCGGCATGACGAGCTCGCCGCGGTTCTCGAACGCGATCGTGGCCGGGTGACCATCGGTGGGCTGCTGCACCTCGCCGACCGCCTGGTCGAGCCAGGCGGTCTCGTAGAACCATCCGCGCCAGAACCACGCCAGGTCGACTCCCGCAGTGTCCTCGATCGTGCGGAAGAAGTCGGCCGGCCGCGGCGACTTGAAGGCCCAGCGGTCGATGTACTTGCGAAAGGCGTAGTCGAAACGTTCCGGCCCGAGGATCTGCTCGCGCAGCAGGATCAGGCCGGCGGCGGTCTTGCTGTACTCGAGCTCTCCGAGCAAGCGCGGCGGCAGCCGGTCCGGCGGAGTCTCGATCGGTACGAGGTCAGGGGCCCGCATCCTCGGGGCCATGCTCGCGGGGTGTCCGCGCCCCGGCTCCTGCTCTCCGAACCAGTCCTCGTCCGCGTAGTAATTGATGAACGTGTTGAAGCCTTCGTCCATCCACGCGTGGCGTCGCTCGTCGGTGTTGACGAGCATCGGGAACCAGTTGTGGCCGATCTCGTGCGCCGTCACTCCGAAGAGCGAGTGCTCGTCCTCGCCTCGGCAGAAGAGGATCATCGGGTACTCCATGCCCGATTCGCTGCCGCTGACGTTGGTCGCGACGGGATAGGGATACCGGTGCCAGCGCCGGCCGTATCCGAGGATCGCCGTGCGCAGCATCTGCGTGCTCTTCCGGCCATATGGGGAGCGACTCCGCCGGATACGCCGACTGGCACAGCACGCCGTCCGCGTTGGCCGCGTCGAGCACGAAGGCGGGCGAGCAGGCCCAGGCGAAGGTGCGCACGTCGCGCGCTCGGAAGCGCCAGGTCAAAGTCCCACCGCTCTCCGGCCGGCTCGCCGGGTCGCCGACTTCCTCGGCCGCGCGGATGACGACCGTCTCGTCGCTCGTGCGGGCGCGCGCGAGTCGCTCCAGCTGCTGGGCCGTGTAGACCTCGGCAGGGTTCTCGAGCTCGCCCGTCGCGACCACCAGGTGATCCCACGGCACGCTCAGCCGCACGTCGAACGCGCCGAAGTTGGTGTAGAACTCGCCCGTGCCGAGGTACGGCAAGGTGTTCCATCCATGGGCGTCGTCGTAGACGGCCACGGCCGGGAACCACTGCGCCACCTCGAAGATCTCGCCTCCTGCCACCTGCTCGATCCCGAAGCGGCGGAACACCTTCTCCGGGATCACGAAGGTCCAATCGAGGTCGAGGTCGAGCGTCCCGCCGCGTGCAGGTATCGCGGCAGGCAGGTCGACTCGCCCGAGAGTGTCGTAGACCTGAACCGGGAGCTCGCCGGTCGGGCCGCGCACGCTCGTGAGCTGCAGGCCTTCGCCCGAGGGATGGAGCATCGCGATCGCCGTGCGCTCACCGACCTGCGCGCCCAGGCTGCCCGGCCGGAACACGTTTCCTTCCAGGTGCAGCCAGAGATAGTCGAGCGCGTCGGGCGAGTGGTTCGTGTAGTGAACGTGCGCTCGCGCGCGGATCGTCCGGCTCGTCGGATCGAAGTCGGCCAGGATCTCGTAGTCGACCTCTTGCTGCCAGTAGCCCGCGCCGGGCGAGCCCGCGCCGGTGCGCACCTCGTTCGGCGTCGGCCAGGGGAGCGGGCTGAAGATGGTCGCGTCGGCGCGGGCCTCGGGCACCCGGAACCATTCCGGCTCCTTTGGGGGAGTCACGCACGCCGAGAGGAGCGCAGCCACGACGAGTAGCCCTGCGCGCCGCACGATCGTGCGCCTGCGGCTCGCGGGCATGGACGGCCGGACGGCACCGGCGGAACGCGATCGGATCATCGCGTCAGCGAACGCGCTTGCCACTCAAGTAGTTGCCGGTGCGCACGTCGAGGCTGCCGTCGTAGTCGTAGAACTCCCAGTAGCCCTCACGTCGACCCAGGATGAACAAGCCTGCCGCGCGCACTTGCCCGTTGGTGTACCACTCCCGATACATGCCGTCCGGATCGCCGGCTTCGTAGAACACCTCGCGCTCGGGAAGGGCGTTCTCGTGCCAGCTCGTCCAGGGGCCTTGCTTGACGCCTGCGGCGTACCGGCCTTCGGCGCGCTTGCTTCCATCCGGACGCCAGAACACCCAGCGCCCCGCCCGCGCACCCTCGATGAACTGGCCCTCGGAGATCTTCTGACCCTCCGGCGTGTACTCGATCCACGGCCCATCAAGGAGGCCGTCCTTGGTGTGGACCTCCGCGCGCAGGGAGCCGTCCTCGTGCAGGATCGGGACGTCCTGCTCCTGTCCCGGCTCCGCCGTGACGACTTCCAAGTCCTCGAAGCAGTCCGGGACCTCCAGCGACTCGTCTACCAGCGGGCCCGGCTCGTGTACGCCGTCCTCGAAGGATGGATCGAGCGTCCCGGCGAAGCCCACTCCCATCGCGAGGGCCACGACTCCCGGCACGTCCTCGACGGCGGGTGCCGGCAGTCCCTCGTCATCCGATCCCTCCACGTCGCTCAGCGCGTCGGGTGTGTAGTACCCCACGTTCCAGGCCATCAGCCCGGCCACGAGGAACAGGATCAGGAGCAGCGGCAGACGTTGCACGAGGGTCCCTCCGGGCTCAGCGCCTGCGGTCTCCGTCGTTGCCCTGGAGATGGTCCGATGGGCCTTCGCTCGAGCGCTTCCGCTCGAGCCCCTGCACGAGCTCTTGGATGGCGGCGTCGAGCGCAGCTCCCTCGAGGTCGACGCCCCGGACGATCCCCTTGTGGTCGAGCAGGATCGTGGCGGACGAGTCGATGTGCCAGATGGACTCCCCGGCATCTGCCTGGGCGGCGTGCCGAGCGTTGGGCCAGTGGATCTCCATGTCTTCGCAGCGATCGATGAACTTGCGCGAGTCGCTGTCACCGTTGACGCCCACCAGCGCGAAGCGCCGGTCCCAGTACTGGCGGACGCGCGTTCGGTCGGCCTCCAGCCGCTCCTGCGCGCGCGGGTCGTCGAAGGACCAGAAGCGAATGAGTACGATCTTGCCCAGGTAGTCGTCGAGACGGATCTCGTTGCCGTGCGCGTCCTCGCCCGTGAAAGCCGGCGCAGGACAGCCGATCGCGAGCGCCTGGAGGCGGAAGATCGCGTCGTTGCATTTCTGAACCAGCGGATCCGGTTCAGAGAGCAGAGCGCTCGCGCGACGCAAGAGCGTCACGGCCTCGCCGATCCTGTCCGTATCGTTCGTGCCCCAGGGAGCCGTCAGGAGGGCGCGCGCGTAGAGGGCCATGACGCGCAACCGAGCATCCAGCGGCAGGGCGGCAAATCGGTCGGCCAGGCTGGCAGCCTCCCTGCGCGGGAGGATCTGCTCTTCGGCTAGCCACTCGATCGCCCCGGTTTGCTCGAGGAACGGCTGCTGGTGCATGGCGCAGGCGAGCAGGGCTTCCCAGAGATTGCGCCGGACGGCCCGCTGCGCCGGATGTGGCGGGGCCAGCCGACGCCAGGCTTCCTGATGCTCGAGGCACCACGCGATCGCCCGCGGATTGCCTCCCCGCGCCAGGGCCAGGAACGAGGGTAAGAAGAGCTCCGCCGCCGCCGCCTTTCCAGCCTCCGCGCCGTTGGAACCACCCAGAGCCGCGCACGCGCCGCGGTACCGTCGCTCGAGATCCAGCGTCTGTCGATCGGCAGATTCGGCTTCCAGGCCGCCCGAGTCACCCATCGGATCGATCAGGGCAGCATCGCCGAGGTTTTCCCCGGGCTGCTCGGTCGTCTGATCCTGCAGCGAGCAGGCCAAAGCCATGGCCATTGCAACGAGCATTGTCTCCATCCTTCTTCCGCCCCCACGCGGAGCCGTCCTCGAGGGCTCCAGCCGGGCAGGCTGCAGAGTCTACCGTTCCCACCTGGGCCTGTTACCCCCCTTCTCGCCGAGTTGGCGCCTGCCACAATCTGCGCATGCTCCAGGTTTCCCTCGCCCTTGCCGGCATAGCTCTCCTGCCCTTGCGACAGGAGGGCGCAGCGCCCGTGCGCGTGCTCTTCCTCGGCGATCAGGGCCACCATCGGCCCAGTGCACTCGCCGCGTTCGTGCGCCCTGTGCTCGAGAAGCACGCCATCACGCTCGACTACACCGAGGACGTGAGCACGATCTCGCCGGCGGGTCTCGAAGGATTCGATGTGCTCCTCGTGTATGCCAACATCGATTCCCTACCCCCTCCAGCGGAAGCGGCGCTGCTCGCCTTCGTCTCCGCCGGCAAGGGCCTGGTCGCGCTGCACTGCGCGTCGTACTGCTTCCGCGACAGCCAGGCCTGGGTGGAACTCGTGGGAGCGCAGTTCGAAAGCCACGGCACGGGCGTCTTCGCCGCCACCATCGCCGATGCGGAGCACGCGCTGACGCGCGGGTTCGCAGGCTTCTCGAGCTGGGACGAGACCTACGTGCACCGCCTGCACAATCCCGATCGCCACGTGCTCGCCTGGCGCGTCGACGAGCAGGGCCGCGAGCCGTGGACGTGGGTGCGAGCTCACGGCCAGGGGCGCGTGTTCTACACCGCCTCCGGTCACGACGAGCGGACCTGGCAGAACCCGGGCTTCCAGGACCTCCTGGTGCGCGGCATCCGCTGGAGCGCGGGCGTTTGGGCCTTCCCCGAGCCAGCGCCGCTACCGGCGCTGCACTACGTCCAAGCCGAGGTCCCGGAGTACCGCGCGGACGGTGGACAGGGGCGCATCGCGAGCATGCAGGCTGCGCTGGATCCGGAGGCTTCGCGACAGTATCTCGTCGCGGCTCCCGATCTCGAGGTCGAGCTCTACGCGGCCGAGCCCCGCATCGGGCCGACGATCGCGATGACCTGGGACGACCGCGGCCGGGCCTGGCTCGCCGAGAGCGTCGACTATCCCAACGATCGGCGCGACGAGGGCGGCCACGACCGCATCCTGATCTGCGAGGATTCCGACGGCGATGGCAGCGCGGATCGCTCGACGGTGTTCGCCGATGGCCTGAGCATCCCGACGAGCCTCGTGCTCGCCAGCGGAGGATTGATCGTCGCCCAGGCCCCGCACGTCCTCTTCCTCGAGGACCTGGACGGCGATGATCGCGCCGAGCGGCAGAGCGTCCTCTTCACCGGATTCGGAACCGCTGACACGCACGCCGGGCCGAGCAACTTCCGGCTCGGCTTCGACGGATGGATCTGGGGGACGGTTGGCTACTCGGGCTTCGACGGCAGCGTCGGCGGCGAGCACCATCGCTTCGGTCAGGGAGTGTTCCGGTTTCGGCCCGACGGCTCGACCCTGGAGTTCCTGGGCTCGACCTCGAACAACACGTGGGGCCTGGGCCTGGACGAAACGGGCGAGGTGTTCGTCTCCACGGCGAACCATGACCAGATCAACACCCTCGGCCTCCCGAATCGCGTGTACGAGAGCGTCGACGGATGGAACGGGAGAGCCGTGCGCTTCATCGGCGACTACCGCGAGTTCCATCCGCTCGCCGAGCGCGTCCGGCAAGTCGACTGGCACGGCGGATTCACTGCCGCCGCGGGTTGTGCGCCGTACACCGCGCGCGTGTTTCCCGAACGGTACTGGAATCGCGTGGCCTTCCTCGCCGAGCCCACCGGACACCTGGTCGGTGAAAGCATCCTCGAGCGCGTCGGCGCTGGATTCGTCGCGCACGATGGATGGAACCTGCTCGCCAGCCGCGACGAGTGGACGGCGCCGGTCGCGGCCGAGGTCGGACCTGACGGCGCCGTGTGGGTGATCGACTGGTACAACTACATCGTCCAGCACAATCCGACGCCGCGCGGCTACGAGACCGGTGCGGGCAGCGCGTACGTGACGCCGCTGCGCGACACGGAGCATGCGCGCATCTGGCGCGTGTTCCCGCGCGGCGCTTCGCTCGACGCGTTCCCGCCGATCCAGGATCGCGAGCCCGGAGAGCTCCAGGCCGCCCTGGACCACCCCAATCTCTACTGGAGGATGCGGGCGCAGGAGCACATCGTCGCGGACCGCCGCGTGGATCTCGCGCCGGCGCTGTTCACGCGGGCCGCCGAGGCGCGCCTCGACGCGATCGAGAACGATCCCGGCGCGCTGCACGCGCTGTGCGCGCTCGCGGGCCTGGGTGCGCTCGCGGACGAGCGCGGACGCGCGGCCCTCTCCGACGCGCTCCATCATCCCGCCCCTGCCGTTCGCAAGTTCGCCGTGCGCTTCCTTCCGCGGGACCAGCTTGGCGCCGAGATGCTGGCAGCGGCGCGCTCGCTGCACGATCCCGATGCTTTCGTCCGGCGCGAGGCGCTCGTCGCAGCAAGCGAGATGCCGCCGAGCGCTGCGCTGGGAGCAGAGGTGCTTGCGATCCTCCTGGCCGGAGACGATCTCGACGATCCCTGGCTCGCGGATGCCGCGCTCGCCGCGGCGGCTCGGAACGACCTCGTGGTGCTCCTCGGCGCGCTCGCGCACCTGGACGCCGCTGCGGTGGATGTGCCACCCGAGCGGAGAAACCTTCTGCCCAATCCCTCCTTCGAGGAGCCCGACCCGCGCGATCCAGCGTTTCCCGCGAGCTGGCGACCGCGCACCTATTCCGGACGAGCCGAGCACGCCTGGGTCGAGGGAGGCCGCGGCGGCGGACACTGCGTCCGGATCGGCTCGCGCGAGGGCTCCGACACGAGCTGGTTCGCCGACGTCGAGGTGACGCCCGGCGCAACGTATCGCCTGGCTGGCTGGATCCGGACGGAGGAGCTCGTGAACATCCGCGGCGCGCTCGGCGCGCTGATGAACGTCCACGTCAGCCCCCAGCCGACGCTCACGCCGGCGATCGAGGGCACGCGCGACTGGCAGCCGGTCGAGCTCGTCTTCGAGAGCGGGGATCGCGACCGCCTGTCGATCAATTGCCTGTTCGGCGGGTGGGGCCAGTCGCGCGGGACGAGCTGGTTCGACGACGTTTCGTTGACGCAGGTGAGCGACGCGGCCTTCGGCGGTCTCCCCAAAGAGCTCGCAACCATCCTCTCGCGCGTCACCGCTCACTTCGCGCACGAGGCGCCGCTCGCATCGATGCCAGAGCTCTTCGCAGCGCTGCGCGAGGCCGATCCGGAGATCGGGGCGGCGGTCGTCCGAGGTCTCTTCGAAGGCTGGCCGCGCGGTACGCCCATGGAGCTCGACCGAGCCTCGCGCGAGCTTCTCCGTGCGCTCCTCGGCGAGCTCTCTCGCCAGCGCGCGACCGAGCTCGCGGTCCTGTTCGCCGCGCAGGGGATCGATCTCGGTCCAGCGCGAACGAAGCTCGTCGAGGCCCTCGCCATCGACGTGGGGAACGAAGACCTACCGCTCGAGGATCGCGCGCAGGCTGCACAGAGCTGGGTCGCCATCGAGGACACGCCAGAGACGCGCGCCGCGCTACTGAATCGCCTGGGCCCGCGCACGGAGCCCGCGCTCGCGACGGCGCTCGTCGATGCGCTCGCCTCGAGCACACGCGACGACCTCGCCCCGGCGCTCCTGGAGCGCTGGCACGAGCTCGCTCCGGGAGTGCGCAGCGCGGCGCTGCGAGTGCTGCGCCGCCGGCCGAGCTGGACCGAAGCGCTCCTCGACGCGGTGACCGCCAGCGTCGTCTCGCGGGGCGAGCTCTCGGCACAGGACTGGCAGCAACTGCAGAGCTCGCCGGATGCGCACATCGCCGAGCGCGCGCGCACTCTCTCGGAGACTGCGCACGGCACGCCGAGTGCGCGCATCGCCGCGACCCTCGCGCGGCTGGCCGCCGCTCCGAGCGAGCCCGGCGATCCCGTACGCGGCGGCACACACTTCGAGCGGCTGTGCGCCACTTGCCATCACCTCGGCGATGCCGGCGGTCCGGTGGGACCGGCCCTCGACGGCATGGGAGCGCGATCGCTGGCCGAGCTCCTGTCCGAGATCGTCGATCCCAATCGCTCGGTCGAAGCGACCTACCAGATGTGGGTCGTGCAGACCGTCGACGGCCTGGTGCTGGCTGGCCGCCTGGTCAACGAAAGCAAGTCGAGCATCGAGCTCCTCACGACCGACGGCACCACGATCCCCGTTGCGCGCGAGGAGATCGAAGCCTCGCGTGCATCGAACGTGTCACTCATGCCGGAAGGCTTGCTCGACGAGCTCGACCTCGCCGCCGTCGCGGACTTGCTCGCATTCCTCGCCCTCCCCCGTACCCCACCCCCCGCCGATGACGGACGCTAGCGCACATGCCTTCGTTCGGAGTACCCCCTTCTTGGTTCGGAGTACCCCTTTCTTAGTTCGGAGTACCGCCTTCAGGCGGTCTGGTTCGTCGTCCCGCCTTCAGGCGGGACTGACTCCGCAAGAGAACACCGCCTGAAGGCGGTACTCCGAACCCGAACCAGATCACGATGCCCAGGATCTCGAAGATGACCTCAGTCCTCGCACTCGCCGTTCTCTCCTGCACGACCCCCCAGGAATCGGCGCAAGCTCCGAGCCCGAGCGTCCACGACGTCTCCGTCGATCCCATTCCCATCGAGCAGATCATGGCCGACCCGGCCTGGATCGGGCTCTCTCCCGAGGAGGCGTTCTGGGAGGACGACGGCCAGAGCATCTGGTACCAGCGCAGTCGTGCGGGACGAGACGGAAGCGAGTGGGTGCACGTCGACCTCTCCGGCCGAGAGCTCGGTGTCGTCGCCGAGGAGAAGGTCGCAGCCCTGCGCACGGACGGCGATCTCTCGCGTGACGCCCTCTGGCGGCTGTACGAGCGCGAAGGCGACCTATGGATGCGCTCGCGACCCGATGGTGCCGAGCGGCGGCTGACCTTCACGTCCGCGCGAGAGAGCCGCCCGTTCTTCCTGGCCGGCGAAGGACGCATCGCGTACGAGCGCGGGGACGTGCTCCTGGTGCGCGATCTCGCGAGTGGAGACGAGCTGGAACCCGCGGATCTGCGCCTGGAGGACGCGCCGAAGGATCCCGCCACCGAGGCGGCCGATCACGAGCCGAAGGCCTTCCTCGAGGAGCAGCAGCAGCGCCTGTTCGAGACCCTCGAGGAAGCCCGGCTGCGCGAGGAGCGCTCGCGCGACCGCGTACGCAGCGCGCGCGACGAACGCGAGGCGCGCGCGACGCCGGTTTTTTACCTGGGCTCGGAATGGCAGAGCGAGCGAGCGCATCTCTCACCGGATGCGCGTTTCCTCCTGGCACGGGTGACGCGCAAGGGCGGCGCGAGCGGGCGCTCGGACGTGATGCCACGCTACGTCACCGCCAGCGGCTACGTGGAGACGGACAGCGTGCGCTCCAAGGTCGGGACGGAGGCCGAGGCGGCCAATGCGCTCATCCTGATCGACCTCGTGCGGAACGAGCAGGTCACGCTCGATCTCGGCACGCTCCCGGGAATCCACGACGATCCCCTGGCCGATCTGCGCGCGGGTGCGAGTGCATGGCGCGCGGCGCTCGTCGCCGGTGCAACCGCCGCTCCTATCGTAGAGGAGCAGCCGCCGGCGCCGGCGGCCGCGACTCCGGAGGGCGAGGACGCGCCTCCGCCTGCCCCGCCACCTGCGCGACCCGTGTCGATCGTGCGCATCGAATGGGAGGAGAGCGGCCGCCGTGCGCTCGTGCAAGCGCGCTCGTACGACAACAAGGACGACTGGATCCTCGTGGTCGATCCGGAGCTGCGCTCGCTCGTCACGGTCGATCACCTGCAGGACGAAGCCTGGGTGAACGGGCGTCTTCGCACCTCTGGCTGGCTCGCGGGCGGGATGCGCCTCTGGTTCCTCTCCGAGGCGAGCGGCTGGGCGCACCTGTACGTGCACGACGTGGAGACCGGCGAGACGAGGGCGCTCACGAGCGGCGAGTGGGAGGCTTCCGACGTGCGTCCCAGCCGCGACGGAAGCTGGCTCTATTTCACCGCGAACGTCGAGCACCCTGGCGAGCACGAGCTGTGGCGAGCGAGCACCGAGGACGCTCGGATCGAGCGGATCACGGCGCTGGGCGGACGCAACGAGACCTGGCTCTCGCCCGACGAGACGCAGGTGCTGATCCTGCACTCGGCGCTCCTCGAGCCGCCCGATCTCTACGTGCAACGGAACGAGCCCGGCGCTGCTGCGAGTCGGCTGACGGCGACCACCAGCGATCCCTTCCGCGCCCAGCCGTGGATCCGACCGGAGGTCCTGCCTGTCCCCTCGCGCCACGGGCGTCCGATCTGGTCGCGCCTCTACCTCCCCCCCGCGAGAACGAGGCCCGACCCGCGGTGCTCTTCGTGCACGGCGCCGGCTACTTGCAAAACGCGCACCTGGGATGGTCGAGCTACTTCCGCGAGTTCATGTTCCACTCGCTGCTCGCGCATCGCGGCTACATCGTCCTCGACATGGACTACCGGGCTTCCGCCGGCTACGGACGGGACTGGCGAACGGCCATCTATCGCCGCATGGGCGAGCCCGAGCTCGAGGATCTCGAGGACGGCGTGCGCTGGCTGGTCGAGAAGCTGCGCGTGGATCCCGCGCGCATCGGCGTGTACGGCGGCTCCTACGGCGGCTTCCTGACGCTCATGGCGCTCTTCGAGAAACCCGAGCTGTTCGCCTGCGGCGCCGCACTGCGCCCCGTCACCGACTGGGCGCACTACAGCCAGAGCTACACCGCGAACATCCTCAACACGCCCGAGGTCGATCCCGAGGCCTACTGGAAGAGCTCCCCCATCGAGCACGCCGCGGGTCTCGCGCGCCCGCTGCTGATCTGTCACGGCATGCTCGACGACAACGTGTTCTTCCAGGACAGCGTGCGCTTGACTCAGCGCCTGATCGAGCTTGGGAAGCAGGACTTCGAGGTTGCCCTCTATCCTGTTGAGGCGCACTCGTTCCGCGAGCCGTCGAGCTGGCTCGATGAGTACAGGCGCATCCTGGCGCTCTTCGAGCGGAATCTGCGGCCGGTGCCCGAGCGGCGGAATTAGGCCTCCGGTTCGGAGTACCGCGTTCAGGCGGTCTTCGCTTGCGGAGCTAGTCCCGCCTGAAGGCGGGACGACGAACCGGACCGCCTGAAGGCGGTACTCCAAACTAAGAAGGCGGGGCCCCGAACGGGGCGGTGATCGAGTGAGCGGAAGCCCGCCTAGTCGCAGAACATCACGGCCAAGCCGTCCGAGAGGTTGAAGCCCGCGCCGCCGGCTGCTGAGTCGCGGTACCAGTACTGGAAGTGCCAGGTCGAGCCCGTCAGGATCGCGCCGGGGCCTTGCGAAGCGGGCGGCACCGTGAAGTCGAGCAGGCGGCTTGCGCTGCCACCGCCGTCGCTGGGCTGGGGCGGGAGGAGCCGGAACAGGCCCAGGCCGCCGGCGCCGACGCACAGCGCTCCGTCGCCGAAGGGCACTTCGATGGCGTCCGGGCCGTAGAAGAACAGGCCGAACTGGCCGGGCACCGAGCCCTGGACCTCGAGCGTGAAGTCGTTGGCGGAGATGCTCGTCGAGCCACTGCGGTCGATCCGCGCGCCAGGGCCGGCCGAGTTGGGGTAGGCGGTGCAGTAGCTCGCGCTCGAGCAATCGCACTCGTCGGGGATTCCGTTTCCGTTCAGGTCGAGGCTGGTTCCCGAAGCGATGTCGCACTCGTCGGGGATCCGGTTCGCGTTGCAATCGGCAGCCGTCCCCGCCTCGATCTCCTCGTCGTCGGCGATGAAATTGCCGTTGCAATCACAGTGGTAGTCGACGATCTGGAAATCGTCGAGCGCCGCCTCGATCGTCGACGCGTAGCTGAGGTCGGAGGCGACGAACTTCATGCGCATGGTGCTCGTCGGCTCCATGTAGTCCCTGACGTTGAAGCCGTGCTCGAACCATCCGCCGGCAGTCTCGACCGTCTTGCCCTCGAGGACCTCGACCTCGAGCCAGTTCGCGCCGGCGTCCCCGGAGAAGTAGACGTGGAAGGAGTCGCCCGAGGCGAACAACCCCACGTCCTTCGAGTACCAGCGCCAGTAGCTGATCACAGGATCGATGGTTCCGCTGAGGTCGAAGGAAGGCGAGAGCAGCGAGACCGTCCCTCCATTGACCTGGGTGGTCAACCCGGTGACCCAGCAGGTCGAACCCGTGGCGCTGTGGTCCTCGATCGGCGCCGCTCCGACGTCATCTTGCTGGGGAATGCCACGCTCCCACCATCCGGAAGAAGCGTCGTCGCCCTCTAGGTCGCGCGTCCATCCCGAATCGGTCTCGAAATCATCCTGCACGAGCATCGTCTCGCTGAAGGCAATGCGCGCCACGTGCGAGTTGTTCGGTGAGCCGACCGGGGAGCGCCACTCGAAGCCGTTCGTCGAGCGCGCCGCGACGTACCAGCGCCCCGAACGTCCGCACGGCAGGGCTGGCAAATCCGCGCGGTACAGGTCGCCACCGAGCGGCACCAGCGGAACGCTGGTGAACGGCCCGCCGTCGATCGCCCAGCGGAGCTGTTCGGTCCCCGGCACGAGATCACCGGGGTGGGCTTCGCTGAGCTGCACCCTCACGCTCGTTCCGGCCGGATCGAGCAGACCCGGCAGGCCGTCGGGATACGCGAACTCGAGCAGCGGAGCTCCGACCCACCAGACGAACAGCCCCTTCTCCCGATCGCTTCCGATGACGGTTCCGGAGGGGAAGAACGGATAGCAGCTCCACAGACTGTTGAAGGCCACGCCGTCGTCGCCGGGCCAGGTGTCGAACCAGGCCACTTCTTGACCGCTGGCCGGAGTGCTGACGTCGAAGACGCGCAAGCCGCTGCGGTAGTTCGCCTCGTAGCAGAGGTCTCCCTTGACGTAGAGATTGTGGCCGATCGCGGTGCTGCCGTTGGTGAAGCTCCCGACCTGGAAGGGCGCGTCGAGATTCTGGATGTCCATGACGTAGGTCGTCGTCGGAAGGGTCCCGTTCTCGTCCTTCTCGTCATCCAGGAAGGCGTACTTCAAGTCCGCCGTCCATACCTGGTGCGAATACTTCGCATTGGTGTAGAACACCGTCCCGCGCACGAACATCGACGACTTGTCCGTCACGTCGAGGATCTCGAAGCGGGTCGCCGAGGTGCCGCCGTTGAAGCCGCTGCAGAGGAAGGCGATCTGGCGGCCCGCGTACGGACCGCTCGTGTAGGTGACCACCTGGCATTCGTGCACGTAGCGAGTGCTCCACGCGGCGACGTACGTCGGATTGACCGGGTCGGCCAGGCTGTAGATTCGCAGGCCATTGCCGCCGCCGCCCGAGCGGTAGAGGTAGCCAGAATCCGTGTCGAGCGCGACCGTGTGTGTCGAGGCGCTGCCCCCTGTCAGAACGTGATTGACGAGCGTCACGACTCCCTGATCGATCTGCGCGAGGTCGACGACCTGGATGCCGCCACCGGCTGCTTCGGTGACGACGTAGGCGTAGTGCTGGTAGACCTTGACGTCGCGCCAAAGGCTGCCCGGGCCGTCGATCTTCGCCACGATGTGCGGATTGCCCGGGTCGGTGATCTCCACGAAGGCCGTCCCGTTGCCCAGTCCCATGAGCGCGTACTCGCGGCCTGAAGGCGAGACGTAGCCCCAGCAGCTATTGCCGCCGCCCGAGTCCATCTCGGGAAGGGTGATCCACGAGAGGAGCGTGACTCCCTGCGCGGGGAACTCGATCGCCGGGCCGCCGCCGCCACGCGTGAAAGACTGTCCTCCCGCGACGGTCACCGGGAAGGTTGCTCCCGGTCGCCACCCTGCCCCACGATAGGGCGGCCGAGTGTCGAGTACCTTGCCGTCGTCGTCGTGGGCCGAGGCGAGGGGAGCGGCCAGCAAGACGAGCGCAGAGATGAGCCAGCGAAACGAGAGAGGCATGAAATCCTCCGGGGGGACCGCTCGAGGCGGGAGCGTCGATCCTAATTGAGACCGGCCCGGCCCGCAATTCGCGAGTGATCCTGCGGGGAAGGACGGCCTCTCAGGCCGGCTTACCATCCTTGCCGAGCTTCTTCCGCAGGTCGAAGTTCGCCTGGAAGATGTTCGCCATCAGCGCGCGCTTGACGTCGCTGCGGGGATCCTCCAGGTTCAATCCCTGCACCTCGCGATAGACCGAGGACATTCCAGGATCGATCGCTTTGAGCAGAGCCATTTGCCGGAGCGCATCTTCGGTCGTGCCGAGCGAGCGGGACAGCTTCGCCAGCCGGCGCTCGAGGATGTCGATCTCGCGCTTGTACTCGCCCTCGCGCTCCTCGCTTTGATGCTCCTGATCGCGGAGGCTTTGCTGGAAGACCTCCTCGGCCAGCCGAGCCATCGCGGCCTCCAGGGATCCTTCGGCCACCACCAGTTCTTCGAGCCGCTTGCGGTACTCGTCGTCGCGCGGCCCTCGGATGAGCGTCAGGATCGAGGTCTCCTGCAGCACCGGTGCGGCCGCGGCGGAACTCCACCCGCGCGGCCCGCGAGCGTACGCCTCGTGCTGCTCCAGGGTCTCTCCGACCCTCGACCCCCGAGTGCCGCGCTCGAAGAGCTGGTAGAGCTCGGTCTCGACGCAGCGATCACCGCCGGCCGCCTCGGCCACGTGGACGCCCTCCTCCGCGACGCGAAGGAGCGTCTCGAGGGAGGTCGCGTCGTTGTGTTGATTCTGGGCCAGGCCGATCGAGAGGGTCACCCGGAGCGTCCGGCCTCCCAGGTCGAAGCGCAGGTCCCGCGCCGTCTTCAACAGCCGCTTCGCGAGCACGGCCGCGACGTCGCCGCTGGTGTGCGGCAGGAGCAGGAACACGCGATCGTCGACGAGGGTTCCGAGAAAGTCCCCCGCCCGCGTCTCGTGCTTCAGCAGGCCGCCCAGCGAGCGCAGCACCTCGACCTGCGACTCGTGCCCGTGGGCAGTGCGGATGGCGGCCAGCTCGTCGACCTGGATGAGCAGGCAAGTCAACGGATAGCCGTGGCGCTCGGCGCGCTGGAATTCCACGTCCATCAACTCACGGACTTCGTCGGGACGGAAGGGCGAAGGTCCGTTGATGCCGAAGGAGAGCGTCGAGTTCGTGGACATGCAGGCGGTGTCCCGCGGGGGCTCGCGGGTTCGTCGCAGCTCGATCTGTCGGCCAGCCGCGCTCGCTGGCTTGAATCCGGGTCTGGTTCGGAGTACCGCCTTCAGGCGGTCTTCTCTTGCGGAGACGGTCCCGCCTGAAGGCGGGACGACGAACCGGACCGCCTGAAGGCGGTACTCCGAACTCGGACCCGGACCCGAACTCGGAGCCGAAGCGGGAGCGGAACCTGGATCAGCGCAGGCTGGCCAGGTACTCGACCAGGTCGCGCAGCTCGCGGCGCGAAATCTTTTCCGTCAGATCCTCGGGCATGGAGGAGAGATCGCGACGGCGCGCGGTGATCCGGGCGGCCTCGACCTCCACGACCTCCTCGCCCGGGGTGGCGACGCGCACGAGCTCGCCGTCCTCGCCGACGATCCGGCCTGCGACCGAGGTGTCGTCATCCAGGACCAGCACCCAGCGCTCGAAGCCCTCGGCCAGCGTGGCGTTGGGTCGCAGCAAGGATTCCAGGATCTCCACGCGCGATCGCAGCGTGCCGATCTGCGTCAGCTCGGGACCGGTCAAGCCGCCGATCTCGGTGCCGCCCTGGTCCCCCACGCGATGGCAGCGCAGGCAGGCCACCCGCGCATCCTCGAAGAACGTGCGCCGGCCGAGCTCCGCGTCTCCCCCGCTGGCGCAGGCGATGGCGGGCCCCAGCGGCGATTCGTTCTCGCGGCGGCGCGTCCAGGCTTCCAGCGCCGTTCGCACGGGCGGTGCCTCGCGAGCCTCTGCGGCTTCGATCAGGTCGAGCTCGAGATCCGCGGGCCACTTGCCGTTCTGCATGGCATCGAGGCTGGCGAGAAGGCGGCGATCGGTTTCTTCGCCGGGGATCTCCGCCAGCGCGGCGAGGCCCGCGCGCCGGACCTCGACGGAGTCTCCCTCGAGCGCCTCGTCCAGTAGCGCCAGAGCTTCCGCTGCGGGCAGGCTCGGCAGGTGCGAGAAGGCCGCAGCGCGCAGCGCGGGCGTCCCGTCGTGGCTCGTGCGGCGCAGGAGCTCGCGCGCGCCTTCGGGCTCGAGCGCGAGCAGACAATCGAGCGCGCAGGCGCGCACACTCGCATCGGCGCGCTCCTCCGCCAGCAGGACGCGAGCGCATTCGGCTTGATCGTGCGCGAGCGTGCCTTTCACCAGAGCGAGCCAGGCGCGCAGCATGCGCGGCGATCCGCTCGCGAGCACTGCCGGGGCGAGATCGCCCACGAGCGGTGCGACCGCCGCGAGCGAGCGCTCCCCTGCGAACGGTCGCCAGGCTCCCGTGACGCGATCACGGGGGACAGGAGCGTCCCAGGCCGCGAGTAGCTCGAGCGCCTCGGCGAGCACGCCTTCGCTCGCTCTGCGCCGGCCGATGAAGCGAGCGATCCGCTGCGCGCCCTCGTCTCCGGCCTGGAGATTGGCGTTCACCAGCCGGCGCAGGAGGTAGTCGTCCCCTTCGAGCGAGCACGAGTCCACCGCGGCGGCGAGCGCGCCCCAGGCTGCCTCGATCGGCACGTCGTAGATCGCGCGCGCGGCCTCGGCGACGAGCGAGGGATCCGCGTCGCCGAGGTAGCGCGCGATCTCGGCGTCCTTCCACCGGCGCAGCACGAGGAGCACGCCGCGCCGCACGGCCGCCGAAGGGTCGTCGGCATGAGCGAGCAGCTCGGCGCGCTGCTTCAGCTGCTCGAGCGCGCGCACGCAAGCATGCCGGATCCACGGATCGACGTCGGCGTTGGCGCGCAAGAGGTCGATCAGGGGCCCGACCGCGTGAAGCGTCCCGTAGTGCCCCAACGCCTGAGCCGCGAACAGCCGCACCCGCGGCTCGGGATCGGCGAGCATCGCCTTGACGCCGGAGAAGCCGTAGCGCGACTCGCCGAGCACGCGCAAGACCTGTGCGCGCACCTCCGGCTCGGGGTCCTCGAGGAGATCGAAGAGCATGGCCGGAGTCTTGGAATCCGTCCGCGCGAGCTGACCCAGGCCCCAGATGCCGTGCAGACGCTCGACCAGGCTCTTGCCGAGGAGCGCTGCGTCGCGCAGATGGCCCACGAAGAACCCGCGCTCGCTGTCGTCCTTGGGCCGCCCCCGCCGCACGAGCTCGAATTGCGCCGCCAGCCGCACGCGCTGATCGGGATGCGCGAGAAAGGGCCGCAGCTGATAGCCGTCCAGCCCCACCAGTCCGCCGTTCACGAGGCGGGCGACCTCGCTGCCTGCATCGGCCGCGATTCCCGCGCTCGGCGTGATGCGGTAGATGCGACCCTTGCCTTGCTTCTCCCAGCCGTCGATCCAGTCGCTGACGTAGAGCGCGCCGTCGAGCGCGAAGTCCGCATCGGTCGCGAGGCATCCCCAGAAGAACTGTCGCGCGTCGGCGAGCACGTAGCCTGCGCCGCTCGGCTGGAGCCGGAATGCGTGCACGCCCGAAGAGCTCGGAGTGCCGCGGAAGTCGCACAGGAAGAACGTTCCGCGCCACGCCTCGCCCCAGGTAGCGCCGGGCATGTAGGTCAGCCCAGACGGCCCATCGGCGAAATTGTCGATCGGCGGCACGGTGTACGCCGGTTGCTCGGCGTGCGCGGGAAGCCACAAGCGCTCGGCGTTCCAGGGTCCGCGCAGATCGGGCTCGGTGATCCATTGATAGGGATAGCGCCAGCCCGAGTCGCCGCCTTCCAGCACCCACACGAAGCGGGCCCGATCGCCGCCGTCGGAGTTGTTGTCTCCCGTGAACAGATCGCCGCGCTCGTCGAACACGAGCTCCTGGGGATTGCGCAGGCCGCTCGCGTACACCTCGAGGTTCGATCCGTCGAGGTCGCAGCGCAGCACGGCGCCGGTCTTCGGGGACTCGAGGAGCGCACCTTCCTTGGTCTGCACCGAGAAGCCCCGATCACCGATCGAGAAGTACAGCCGGCCGTCGGGTCCGATGCGCAGGCCGTGCAGGTCGTGACCGAGCAAGGCGATGTTCACGCCATAGCCGGTCGAAAGCACCTCGCGCTCGTCCGCGACGCCGTCGTCGTCCCGATCGACGAGCCGCCAGAGATCCGGGATGCAGGCGTAGAGCACCTCGTTCCCCCGCGCGAGCAGTCCGGCGCCGATCCCCGCGGCCGCGCCGTGGAAACCGTCCGCGAACACCGTCGAGCGGTCGGCACGGCCGTCCCCGTCGGTGTCCTCGATGCGGCGGACGCGCTCGTGCTCGCTCTCGTAGGCCGCGAATCCCGCTCCGGTGTGGCGCCGGATCATCGCCACGCGATCCTCGACCGTGCGCGCAGCGAGGTCCTCGTCGAGCCAGTCCATGTGGTCGCGGGTGTCCGTCACGCCGGCATGGTGGCGAAAGGTCTCCGCCACGTAGCAGCGCCCGCGCTCGTCAAAGGTGAGCGTCACGGGGTTGGCGAGCAAGGGTTCGCTGGCCCACAGGTCGACGCGAAAGCCCTCGGGGAGAGTGAAGCGCGCGAGAGCCTGCTCGCCTTCGAGCGAGGCCTCGGCGACGAACGGCCGGTAGGCGCCGGCTTGTTGTGCAAAGCTCACCGGAGCCGCGACGAGGAGGACGAACGGGAGAGCAAGGCTGAGTCGGTGCATGGGGGCTGCGAGTTTAGCTTGCCTCTCACGGGGGATGCCGGGGCAGCGCTATCTTCTGCCCATGCCCTTCGTCGATTGCCAGACCGCGCGGCGCTTCTCCCCCGACAAGCTCCAGAAGCTCAATCTGCTCTCCACGCCGCAGATGTTCTGCGACGTGTATTGCCTCGAGCCCGGCCAGGAGCAAGCCGCCCACCGCCACGCCGGGGCGAGCAAGTTCTACTACGTCCTGGAAGGTCGGGGCAGCTTCACGATCGACGGGGAAGCGCGCGACCTCGGCCCGGGCGGCCTGGCGTGGGCCGGTCCAGACCAGGAGCACGGCGTCGCCAACCGTTCGCGCGACCGCCTGGTCCTCCTCGTCGCGATGGCGCCGAATCCGGGGACATGAAGCCCGGAGCTGGACGGGGGAAGCTAGCGCCTCCAGGCAACCAGTAGGCGCACGACCTCGCTGTAGCTCGCCGTTCCTTCGGGCTGGCCCTGCGACTTCAGGTACAGGTCGTTCGTGAGCGCGCTGACCCGCGCGATCGGCGTTCCGACGCGCTCCCAGAAGCTCTGCAGGTCCGCGAGATCGCGGCGGACTCTTTCCGTGGCCTCGCCGATGAGCGTCTTCGCGCGCTCTGGATCGTGCTGCACGAGCGCGCCTGCGACGTAGCGAAACGCGCACAGCGCCGCCGAGTAGCGCAGCTCCGGCTCCCTCGAGCGGCTGCACGCGAGCCAGGCTGCGAAGTTCGCCTCGTCTTCACGCGCGAGGCCCATCGCGTGCGCGCCCTCGTGAGCCGCGCTGAACGAGAGGATGCACGACGGCAGGTCGCGGTTGACGTGCGCTTCACCGGTGAAGGGACAGTAGATCCCCGCCAGCTCGCAAGCCGAGAGCAGCCGCGAGGCGAGCGGGGCGCGCAGCAGGACGCGGCCCGCGACGAGGAATCGCTCGCGCCGCTGCAGGTCTTCGAGCGCTCGTTCCACGTGATCGGCCATGGCAGGGAAGGCGAGTGGCGAGCGGAACACGCCGTGCTCGTCTTCGGGCAGGCTCTCGCGCAGCCGGCTGGCTTCCTTGATCAGGTCCTCGAGGAGGCTCGCAACTTCTTCGGTGCTCGGCGCGCTGGAGTCGAAACCGAGCTGGCTCGCCAGGCGCGGCCGCGCGTGCAAGAGTCCCCAGCTCGCGAGGAACAGGGAGTAAGCGGTCCCGCATGCGGCGAGGAGCACGAGGAGCGCACGCCCTGCGAGCCTGCGCCACGTCCCCTCTCCCCGACGCACGGCCGCCACGGCTCGCAGCGCGCAAACGATCGCCACTGGCGCGCCGATCCCGATCAGGCACTCGGCGAGCGAGATCGGAAGGAGGCTCGATCCCGTTGCGAGGACGCGTTGCAGCCGCGGATAGATTCCCCGGGCATAGACGGTCTCCGTTACGGAGGGGTAAGCCGCCGCGAGCGCGAGGATCGACCAGGCGAGCGGACCGAGCAGAGCGAGGAAGACCAGGAGCCGCACGGTCCCTGCGCGCTCCCCGTGTCCTCGATCCGTTGTCGTTGTCGTCTGCATCGCCGTCATTTACCGGAAACGGATTGCTGTTCGCGCGCATCGCCGGCGACCCCGCGACCCTCGCAAGGCTTCCTGTGACCACCGCGTGCGATCGTGATAGCTTGGGGACATGCACCGAGCCGAGGTGACGCCTCGCTCGGAGCAGTCCCCTCATTCGATCTCCCGCCTCCGGCGCTTTCCATCATGCTCGAGATCCCGCGCGTCCCCGCAACGCTGCTCGTCCCCTTCGTCCTGTCCTGGAGTCTCGCCTTCGCCCAGGACTATCCGCGCCCCGCTGGCCTGGCGCCTCTGCGGGCCAAGCCCGCCGTCACCGAGCTCGGACCCGGGCTCGACGGCCAGCGTCTGGAGGTCAAGTTCGTGCACGGCTCCGACGTGCGCCTGCGCGACGGCCACCTCGATGGGATCCATCCCGATGTCGAGGCCATCGACACCTGGCTCGACTCGATCGGCGCACGTCGGGCGGTCGTGTTCGACGTCCCCGAGGCTCAGCTCGACGAGCTGCGCCTTCACGGTGAGCAACGCACGGGTCGAGTGCTGCACGATCTCAACCTCTTCTTCCGGATCGAGCTCGCCGACTACGGTTCCGCCGGCCAGGTGTGCGACGGCCTGAACGGCTTCGACATCGTCGAGATCGCCTACCCGCTCGGCACGGTCGGGGACCCGACCCTCGCCGCGGTCAGGATCGTGGACACGCCCGACTTCGAGCCCTTGCAGGGCTATCGCCAGGCGGCGCCAGTCGGGATCGACGCTGACTACGCCAACACCTTCAGCGCCGGCACCGGGACGGGCAGCCTCATCGCCGACGTCGAGACCGGCTGGACCGACGACCACGAGGACACCCGGCACAAGACCGAGGACGCCTACGTCGGTCTGGCTGGCGCACCGTATCCCTGGGATCACGGGACCGCGGTGATGGGCGAGCTCGTCGGCGAGGACCAGGCCAAGGGCGTGCGAGGCATCGTCCACGATGCGGATGTCCGCCTGTCCTCGCACCTTGGATCCGCCTCGAACATTGGCACCGCGATCGTGAACGCGATCAGCGCGGTCGGGCCGGGCGACTTCGTGCAGCTCGAGGTGCAGTGCTTCGGTGGAGCTCCCGATCCCTATCCCTGTGAGTACGTCGACTCGATCTTCGCCTCGGTGCAGGCCGCCACCGCCAACGGGATCCACGTCTCCGCGGCCGCAGGCAACGGCGACCGGGATCTCGACAGCGCGCCCTTCGGCGGAGCTTTCGATCGCAGCGTGCGCGACTCGGGCGCGATCCTGGTCGGCGCCTCCAATGGCAGCTCGCTCGACAAGGCCAGCTTCTCGAATTACGGGTCGCGCCTGGATGCACACGGCTGGGGTTTCAACGTGACGACGGCGGGCTACGGCGATCTCTTCTCCGACGGCACGCCGTCGTACTTGCGCTGGTACACATCGGGCTTCTCGGGCACATCGAGCGCCACGCCGATCGTGACCGGCGCAGCGATGATCCTGAACAGCGTGGCGCGCGAAGCCTTCGGCGTGCCGCTCGATCCGCTCGTCCTGCGCGCCACGATCACCGCGACGGGCACCTCGCAGGGCAGCGGCGGGGCCATCGGACCGCGCCCCGACCTCCGTGCGGCGCTCAGCCGGCTGCGCGTGCCGCGCATCGCGCTCACGGGCCCCTTCACGCCCGGATCGAGCTTCGAGGTCGAGCTCCACGGTCCCCCCGGGGCCGTGTACCTCCTGTTCACCTCTCCGAGCTTGCGCGCTGTTCCGCTCCCCATCCCGCCGTATGGCTTCCTCTTGCTCGCCAATCCGATCGCGCGCACCAGCGTCGGACACCTGAACGGGAGCGGTCGCGCGACCTACACGGGCACCATCCCCGACGATGCGATCCCGGGCCAGACGTTTGCGATCTTCCAGGCCTGGCAACGCTACGGTGGACCAGGCGTCGGAGCGTTCACCAATTACGTCGAGCTCGTCGTGCAGTAGTCGGACCGCGCTCGGCGGCGATCGCGGGACGGCTCGGCAGGGCCCGGAGGCTTAGAATCCGCACATGCTCCGCTCTCTGCTCGCGCTGCTGATCGTCCTCTCCGGCTGGCCAGCGTTGCATCCTTCTCTCCGGCAGGACCCACCTCTCACGGCGCACGATCCCGAGCTCGCGGTCTGCGCGCGCGTGAGCGAGGAACGAGCACTCGAGACGGTGCGCGCCCTCGTGGCCTTCGGGCCGCGGATGGGTGGCACGGAGTCGGGCACGCTCGCGGCCGTCTGGCTCGCCGAGCGTTTTCGCGCTGCAGGACTGGAGACCGAGATCGTCGAGGATCCCGAGCTCATGGCGCACGCCGAGACGAGCTTCGCGGTGCTCGCAGTGCTGAGCGGCCCCTTGCCCACGGACGAGGAACGCAAGCTCGTGCTCACCCACGCATGGCCCTGGGGCTTCTCACCGAGCGCGCATGGACGCGCGCCGCTTGCACTCGAGGCGGCGGCCGGTGTCGCACTGCTCGCCGCGCGCGGGCCACGCTCACGCGGGGCCGCCGCACTTCCCGCGATGGTCCTCGTCGACGGGAGCACCACGCGCGATGGATCCTGGCCGATTCCCGGCCACCTCGCAGCGCGCGCCGACAATCCCTATACAGTGTTCGGGATCTCCAGGGCCGAGGGCGCAGAGCTGCGCGCACACCACGCGGCGGGCGGCACAGCCGAGATCGAGTACCAGCTCGAGAGCCACATCGCGGCAGGTCGGCCGCGCACCGTGGTCGCGCATCTCCCGGCCCGCCCCGGCGCCCCGAAGGGCTACTTGCTCTTCTGCGCCCACGGCGACAGCGATTCCGGAGGACCCGGAGCCGACGACAACGGCAGCGGGGAAGCCGTCCTGCTGGAAATCGCCACCGCCTGGGCCGCAGCCGTGCGCGAGAACGAGCTCCCCGCGCCCCCCCGAGAGGTGCGTTTCGCCGTGTGGGGTAGCGAGATCCATTCCACCAAGGCCTTCCTCGAGCGAGCCGAGAAAGCCGGCGATCTGCCCCTCGCAGTCATCAATTACGATCAAGCCGGCTACGGCACGGGAGCCGACCAGCTCAACATCGAGCCCGACGATCTGCCCGCCAACGAGCCCCTCGTGCGCCTCCTCGCCGGCCTGCTCACCGAGCGCATCGGCACCAAAGGCTTTCCCACCCGCTTCGCCACGAACAAGAGCCTGGGCGGAACCGATTCCTACGTGTTCAGCGAAGCCCCCGCCTTCCGCGACGGATCCCGCCCCGCCGTCACCCTCTTCGTGAGCGCCTGGGGTGAACCCGCCGAGCACCCCCGCACCCCCGGCATGCCCGGCGAATCCTGGGGCGACCGCGACCACGTCACCGTCGACTACGACCTCTACTACCACTCCGCCGGCGACCGCCCCGAACTCACCGTCGAGCTCGAACCCTGGAACATGGGCTGGTGCGCGCGCACGGGGCTGGCGGGAGCGCTGCGATTCCTGGACGGTCTCGACGCTAGCGGACGTTGATGACCTCGGATCCGAAGACCGGAGGCTCACTCCCGAAACCATTGTGGCGAAAGCGGTTACGAACGCAGCTCCGAGAGCGACAGCAGAATCGACAGCACGGAAGACACGAACGCGGAGCGGAATCCGGATCCCTCGTCCTTCTGCGAGCCTGGCCGCGGCTCCCAGAGCCCGTGAGGCTCGCGATTCTCGCACTCGCCCAGACGTCGATACCATGATCAGGAAGACGTAGCTGCGCGGGTCGGTTCGCCGCGTAGTGGCCAACATGCTCGTCGTGATGGGGTAATGGGACTTGAGCGTTACCCCCGTTCGAAGCGTCGTGCCCGCGGTCGTTATCGTTCAGCCCTCGAGACGAGCGATGTGGTCCTAGCAGTGCCGTCGAGGCCCATGTCCGCACCCAAGAGGGCGTGAAGTTCGAGGTCCAAGGCTGAAGTCTGCTGCGCGGGGTACGCGGCACCTGCCTCCCGAAACGACCTAGTTCTGGCGGAGCGGGCTAGGGAGCGCCAGCGTCGCAACTCCATGGGACGCAAGAGCTTGCGGCAAGCCGACGATTTTTCTTTGCGAGTCTGCAATATCTCGACATCGCAGTAGTATTAGAATGATATCGGCTCCATATCGGAGCCATGAAGGAGCCTGTATGGACAAGAAGACCGTCACCCCCGAGGTACTGATCCAGCCCACCAGCGGCTGGCCCATCCTCTTCACCTGGCTGATCGCCCTCCCCCTCTACGTGATCTTCCTCGTAGTCCGCCAGCCGCTCTTTTTGCTCGGCCTGCCCTTCTTCTTGCTCGTGCTTCCGGGCTTCTACATCGTCGAGCCCAACATGGCGCGCGTGCTCGTGCTCTTCGGCAAGTACAAGGGCACGGTGCGCACGGATGGTCTCTTTTGGACGAACCCGTTCACGCTCAAACGCAAAGTATCGTTGCGCGCGCACAACTTCGACTCGAAGACGATCAAGGTCAACGACCTGCTCGGCAACCCGGTCGAGATCTCGAACGTGCTCGTGTGGCGCATCCGCGACACGGCGCACGCGTTGTTCGACGTCGTCGATTACGAGCACTATGTCGAGGTCCAAAGCGAGGCGGCTCTGCGGCAACTCGCGACGACCTATCCCTACGACGATCTGGAGGCCGAAGGCGCAGAGGTCACTCTACGAGGGAGCCACGAGGTCATTGCGGACAAATTGCGTGAGATGCTCGCTGGTCGCATGGAGAGCGCCGGTGTTGAGGTGATCGAGGCTCGGTTCAACCACCTCGCCTACGCACCGGAGATCGCGTCCGCAATGCTCCAGCGTCAACAGGCCAAGGCAATCATCGCCGCGCGAATGCTGATCGTCGACGGCGCCGTGGGCATGGTCGAGATGGCACTCGAGCGGCTACGCCGCGAAAAGGTCGTCGACCTCGACGACGAGCGCAAGGCCACGCTGGTGGGCAATCTCCTCGTCGTACTGTGCGGAAACGTCACTCCAACCCCCGTCCTCAACACGGGAAGTCTTTACAACTAAGGGGGGCTCATGGCGTCCACGCAACAAGGCGCGGATGCTCCCGAGGCGGGAGGCGGCGGAGCGAAGCGACAAGGCTTCCTCTTGCGCCTCCCTCCCGACTTGCTCGAGGAGCTCCGCGCCTGGGCCGCGCAGGATCTGCGCAGCCTGAATGCACAGATCGAGTTCCTCCTGCGCCAAGCCGTTCGCAAGCGCCGAGGAGAGCTCACGAACGAGTGAGCGCACGGAGGGTGGTTCGTCGCGGCGGAGTGAGCTTTGATTCGAACGGTGCCGCAGCTATCCCTCCAGGATGGAGGGAGCTGCGGGGAGGGAGGAAGCGAGGATCGTCCCCCCTGTTCGCCTATGACGGCGGGCTCGGCGGACGGCTTCCGGGCGCGTACTTGAGGACCCGGACCTTCTCCATCGTGACGAGCCCTTCTGAGACCATTTCGTCGAGAATCGGGAGTAGTCTCTCGACTTGGCTCTCTGTCTCGACGATCTCGATCAGGACGGGAAGGTCTTCCGAGAGACGCAAGATGTGCGCCGTGTGCAGCACGCTGCGCGCACCGAAACCGGCGACGCCATGGAACACGGTCGCTCCAGCGAAGCCTTCTTTGCGGAGCCGCTCGAGCAAGGCCATGTGGAGCGACTGGTGGTGCCACTTGTCGGATTCACCGATGAAGATCCGAACCAAGACCTGTTCACCGTCCAGCTTTCGCATCTGAAGGCTCCTCCTCTCAGAGTCCGATGACCCACTTGGCCGACGCCCATCCGAGCAGACAAGCGCATAGACAGCCGAGCACCGTCACGAGGACATTGAGCGTCGCGATCCCCCACGCGCCGTCCTGGAGGTACTTCATTGTCTCGTAGCTGAAGGTCGAGTACGTCGTGAAGCCACCCAAGACTCCGGTCGTGAGTACTATGCGCGTGGTCGCCGAGATCGTGGTCGTCTCCGTCCCCGCGTACATCAATCCGGCGAGGAGGAAGGATCCAAGGACGTTCACGGCTAGAGTTCCGTACGAGAAGGACGGGCCCAAGGCCTTCAGCGCCCACCCCGACAGGAGGTAGCGCGCGCCCGTTCCGAGAGCACCACCGAGGCAAACCCACAGGAACCGCGACATCGCACCCTCCTTGATACTGGAGAGGCGCCGCGCTCACTCGGCGGTGAACTCCAACAGCGCCCCCTGGGGACCGCAGGAGTCATTGGTCATCCGGGTCCTTGCCCGGGTGGCGGTTACGGCGGACTCCACCGCCCTGGTTCTAGTCACCTTGGTATCAGCCGCACGAATCCGCAGCAAGCTCTGGTCGGAACTTCGTACCCGGGCCCCGGCGTCGCAGCGAGACTGCTGTTTCAACGCGTGTCGGTGAACCGGAAACTTCCAAGCCTCGGGCTGCACGCACCCTTCACCTCGACGACCTCGGCTCCGAGTCTCCGAGCCATCTCCACGCCACGACCGCATCGAGTGTAGCTGGCTCAGACGGTCGCGCGGCGGCGCTCCGCAGCGAGCGCAAGTACGGCGGCGAGGACCCCGCAGCCGCCGAGCACGCTGCTGTCGAACCAGAGGTTGACGGTGCCCGCGAGGACCTGCGCCGGCTCGAACCAGCCGAAAGGAGTGGCGAGCTTGAGCCACTGGAAGCGGTCCCAGAACATACCGACGATCTCCGCGAGCAGCGACCAGAGCACCAGGACGGCGAGCGCAGCGAGCGCGCCGGCCGCTTCCGGTCCGCGCGACTTCGCGCGCAGCAGCCCGCCGACCGAGAAGAGGAGGGTGACGCCGGAGAAGAAGATTGCCAGCGCGAAGGACTCGACGCTGATCAGGCTGAACGCGCGCAGCGGCAGCTGGTCGACGACGCCGGCCTGCGCCGCGCCCATCCAGACGCCGAGGAAGGGCGCGATCGCGTGGAGCGCGGCGAAGGGCAGCGTGAAGACGAAGGTCGTCGCGACGATCGACTCGCGCGTCAGCGGCGTCGCGAGCAACAAGTCGAGCGTCCCGCGTCCGCGCGCGCCGGCCGGGAAGGCGAGCGTGGGGAGGGACATCGCGACGATCATCGCGAGCATCGAGACCGGATGGACGTAGGGCAGCTGGAAGAGGAAGGTCGCGGAGTCGGCCGGGATCAGGTCCGCGCGCAGGAAGGTCCGCGCCATCCGCATCACGCCGAGCTTGTCGATCATCGCGAACTGCTCGCGGTACTGCGGCAGCAGCGTCCCGGCCATCACGCCGAGCAGCACGGGCACGAGTGCGCTCGCAGTGCAGCCGAGCGCGTAGCGGCGCGCGAGATGGTGGAGCAGCGCGCCGCTCACGGGCCCGCCTCGCGCACGATGCGCCGGAAGATCGCGTCGAGCCCGAGCGGGCGGATCTCGACGTCGACCAGGTCGCCGTCAGCGCGGGCGATCACTTGCGCGAGCAGGTCGCGGGGCGCCACCTCGCTCTCGAATGTGTCGATCCGCCCGTCGCGCCAGCGCAGCGTGACGACGCGCTGCCGTGAAAGCCCGAGCTCGTCGACCCGCGCGACGTCGTGGAGCCGGCCGCGATGGATAATCCCGACACGGTCGGCACAGCGCTCCACCTCGCCGAGCACGTGGCTCGAGAGGAAGACCGTCTGCCCGCGCGCCCGGCACTCGCGCACGAGCGTGAGAAAGGCGTCGCGCACGAGGGGATCGAGGCCGGTGGTCGGCTCGTCGAGGATCAGGAGCTCGGGCTCGTGCTGCAGGGCAAGCGTGATCCCGATCATCTGGCGCATGCCGGTCGAGTAGGTCTTCACGCGGCGAGAGAGCGCGTGGCGCGGAAAACCGAGCCGATCGAGGGCCTCGTCCCGTCGGACCACCGGCCGGCCCACGAGTCGCGCGAAGAAATCCAGCGTCGCGGCACCGGAGAGTGCGCCGAAGAGCCGGAGGTCGCCCGGCAGGTAGCCGATCCGCCGCCGCAGCTCCCCGCCACCGGCGCGCACCGGCTGGCCGAGCACCCGCACTTCGCCCAGGTCCGGACGCAGCAGATCGAGCAGGACCCGGATCGTCGTGGTTTTCCCGGCACCGTTGGGGCCGAGGAAGCCAAAGACCTCTCCGCGCGCGACGGCGAGATCGAGGTCGAAGACACCGGCGCCGCCGCCATACGAAACGGACAGTGCGCGCGTCTCGATGGCGGGGTCCACGCTGGCGGTCTCTGGGGAAAGGGTATCCAAGCGGATGAGCTCTCATGCCCGGTCGGCTCAAGGCCTCCAGTGACAGCTCGCATCTCGCTCGAGGGTCCAGAACTGAGCGGTCGGGGCCTTGGCCTTGCGATAGGAACATGTCCTGGCTCCTGGTAGGAGCGAGGATACTTGCGGAGGGATGATAGGCGGCATCCTACTCCCACGCCTGCTCACCGCAACGCCCGCCGTGCGACAGTCCTGCCGAGCTGTAAGCAGATCCGTCACAACGCCCGCTCCTGTCTGCGCAATTCGCGTGGGTGGGCGCACGGCCTAGCAGCCCGTGGCAAAACTCCCTACTGCGGCTTCGCCAGCTTCGATCCTGCTACGTCGCGCTAGGAACGCCGTGCTCAGTGGCCATAAAGGCCACCTCCGCCGTCGTTCCGTCGCGCTCCTTGCATGCTCAAAGCTGGCTTTGCCTCGCTACGGGAGTTTCGCCACGGGCTGCTAGGCTAGAGTTTCGCCCTCGTTAGGCGGCCAGCAAGGCTCCGCAGAGCCGTTCCTGCAGCTTTCGTCGACCGCGCTCGTCTTGCGGGTTCTCAAGAAGTCTGCCGGCCCAAGTCTCGCGTCGGATGACGTCGAGCATGTCGGAGAATGAGAGCATCCGCTTGGAGCGATACCAAGGTGCCCGTTCCCGGGCTCGGTGGAGGTCGTTCTTGTACTGCCCGTTCTGGAGGTACCAGAGCACGACGACCGCGTAGGAGACGAAGACGATCGGTACCGTGTGAAGCGTGGCGATCTCGCCTCGCCGTCCGCGAGCCTGAGGACCGGGACGCTTCGCTCGACGATGCGGTGAAGTCTTCAGGCGTCCCCAACCGTTCTGCGCATCCTCGAGGCCAACGAACTGCTTGGCGTCGCGGAAGCACACCTCGATTGTCCAACGTCGCGAGAAGCGCTGGAGGAGCTCTTCGATCGTCATGATCGAGTCGGTGCTGAAATAGGCGCGATCCTCGATCCGGCGACGCGGGTCGCGGGTGAGGACCATCTTCACCATTCGCGTGCCGTTGACTCTGTACCAGAGGCACGTACAGGTCTTCGTCAAGACCTCGACCCTGCGCCCGTAGGCATGAATCGTCACGCGTTTCCAGGCAACCGCAGCTTCGGCGGCGAGCCGACGGGGAGAAGGCAGTCGCGCTCCTCTCTTGCGCGGACGACCCAAACCCGAGTAGCTGCTAGCCATCCCGTAGAGTGACGCCTCCATGTTCATGGGACCGACGAAAGTCGTCGTCTTGGAGAGGCGGGGGACCACCGTCCTGCATGCGTATTCCGCATCTGCGCTGACAAACAGCCGAAATCCCGACGGAATCCAGGATTCCAGGATCTTGATGAGCTCCACGGCGAGCTCCGTGCGCTTGCGGTATAGGCCTTGCGGGCAATGGCGTTTGGGGCGGTAGAGCCGGAACAGGATGGGAATCGCTCTGCCACGCAGGCGATCCCAGGGCAGCGGAAGACGGACGGCAAGCACGACCCAACATTGCCCGAAGGAGAAGAAGGCAAGTCTTCCTGCCGAGCTGCCTTTTCCATAGGTCGATCGAGACGCATCGTGGTGCATTCCGGCACCAAACATGTGGGGACCGCTGCGGTGGCAGAGAGTGTCGTCGACCACGGCTTCCACCTCATTGGAGAGCCAGGGCAAGAGCGACTGGAAGAGCACCTGACCTACCGCGTCGCTGACCCAGCGAGCCCGAGAGAGGAAGCGGTAGAGCGTGGCGAAGTGCTTGCTTCGCCCAGGGCCACCAGCGACTTGGATGACACGCGAGATGCAGTGGCGGCCTTGGCAGAGGATCCAACCGGAGACGATCGCGACGAAGTTCTCGAAGCTGGGTCGCGTGAAGCAACCGGCGAATGAGGTGAGGATGCCCTGGAGCGAGGCGGGGATATACTGATCGCGCACGCTCCCCCTTTGGTGCTGTTTGTTCTTCACACCCAAACCATCGCAGGGTGGAGCGTGCTGCCTTCCTCCTTGCGACGCTTCCTCGCGGCGATTCTTAAAACTGGGACTACCTTCGCCGCAAGCGACCAGCCAAGCGCCCATGCGCCCTCGCCGAATGGCGAAACTCTAGTTTAGGCGGTCTGGTTCGTCGTCCCGCCTTCAGGCGGGACTGGTCCTGCAAGAGAAGACCGCCTGAAGGCGGTACTCCGAACCGGAGGTCAATGGCAGAACGTTTCGACCGCGGCCTTTGCCTGCGGTTCGTTCGGTCGTCGGCGCAGCCACACGCGCGCGAGCGCGCAGGCCTTTGCAGTCTCGCCCACCCTGGCGAAGCACGCGAGCACCGTCTGGTAGGCCTGCACCTCGAAAGGGCCGGCATCGTCGATGCGCTGCATCGCCGGCTCGTAGTACTCGAGCGCGCCGCGCGGATCTCCGCCGGCGTCGAGGCATGACCCCATCGCGAACAGGTCACGGAACGATCCGGGCGCGCGTGACAAGGCCTCCTGAAACGCCTTGCAGGCCTCGTCCAGGTAGCGTTGCCGATCGGAGGATTCGGCCAGCTCGGCCTGCTTCAATCGCATCCGGCCGTAGTGGTAGTACGGGATCTCCGATTCAGGATGCATGCTGCGCGCATTCTTGACGGTCAGCTCGAGCTCGGCGAACTGACCGAGATCGAAGTAGATGTCGAGCAGGTACTCGAGCGCGTCGACCTTGCGCGGGTCCGTGATCAGCGCCTTGTGCAGGTGCTCGATCGCTTCCTTCGATTGTCCACGCTGGTGGAGGACCTTTCCGAGCAGCGTGTGCGCGAACACGTTCTTGTCGTTGATCCTCACGGCCTCCTCGAGGTATTCGATCGCGAGATCCATGTGGCCCAGCGTTCCCTCCGCGACGCCGAGCTGCATGTACCCGTTGCTGTCGTCTCCGCGCAGGTTGGATGGAGTCACGTTCACGAGGAGAGCGGCCGGCAGGAGCACGATCGCCGCGGTGGCCAGTCGCCCCTGTGCGCGCGTCCGGAGCGCGTCGATCAGCCAGTAGACCGCGTAGCTCGCGAACACCATCAGCACGGGGAGCACCGGAGCCCGAAAGCGCGAGCAGACGAAGAAGGCCACCACGCTCGCCGTGTAGACGAGCAGGAACGACCAGAGCGGGAACTGCCTGCCCCGTTCCTTGCCGAGGAGCACGAGGACGAACCCCAGGATGCCGAGCGGGCCGAGCACCGAGAAGCCGAGCGGCATCCACCTCGGCACCCAGCTGAAGCGGTGCGAGACGAAGCGCACGTCCTCGTTGTTCCCGAGCTCGTAGTCGATCCAGAAGAGGCGCAGCTTGTGCAGCATGAGATCGAGCGCCTTGCCTGGCTCTCCGAACAGGAACCCCCATGTCTTCGCGGCGTAGAAGCGGGAGACCTCGGAAGGGCGCAGCTCCCGCTTCGCCTCGTGCTCCGCCATGGCGATCGCGTCGGAGTAGCCCTGCCACCAGCCGCCGCGCGTGCCCGGCACGATGGCGGTCGATCCATCGGACTGCGGGTTGTTGCCGATCCAGAAGTTCACCCCGCCCTGACTCGCGATCAGGACCGCGTCGCCACCGTGGAACACGTTGATCGCGGTGACGGGCAGGATCGGTGCGAGGAACGCGAACGCGAAGGCGGCGGCGGGCGCGAGGGCCTTCTTCCAGCGCGGCCGCTCGAGCCAGGCGAGCCAGAGAACGACGAAGGGCGCGAACAGGAGCACATTCGGTCGTGCGATGGCCGAGATCCCCCACACGAGGCCGGCTAGCACAGCGCGCCGCGGCGTCCGGCGCTCCGCCAGGCCCATCGTCAACCACAGCGCGAGCATGTCGAGCGGGACGATCAGCGTCTCGATCAAGAGCTCGCCGTCGAAGTAGATCAGCACCCAGTAGGTTGCCGCCATGAGCGCCGCGAGCAGGCCAACCTTCGCGTCGAAGGCGCGCTTGCCCACCAGGTAGGCGAGCCCGGTGGTCGCCGCGCCGAAGAAGCATTGCACCAGCCGCGGCAGGAGCAGTCCGTCGCCGAAGGCCCGGAACAGCGCGCCGAGGAGCCAGATGTAGAGCGGGGCGCGGAAGTAGGGCCCCGGATGTCCGTGGCGCAGGGCGTAGAAGTCCTGTCCCGCAGCGATCGCGCGCGCCCAGTCGACGTGGTATTCCGCGTCCAGGATCGGCCGATCGAAGGTCGGATTGGCGCGCATTCCCATCACGTAGACGACGCGCAGCACGACGGCGAGGACCATCAGCCCCCCTACCATCAGACCCCGGCCGCGGCGCGTCTCGAGGACGCGCGCGATCATCCGGAAGAGGCCTGTGGAGCCTCGAGGGGGGGCTGCCATATCGGTGCGCTGGACGCGCCGGCCCCTGATACGAGGCGGGCGCTGCGGAGTCTAGCACGGGCTTCTGCCGTTCCTCCCGGCGTGCTGTCGCGGAACGCTCGAGATGAGAAGCACTCTGGAGCACCGCCGCTCGATCCATTTGCTTCTCGTTCGAGGTTAGGATGGCTTCGTCGGGAAGCCCCTGTACCGAAAGGGAAGATGCCTCGCGCGCTCGTCCTTCTGGTGATCGTCGTCACTTGCCTCGTGCCGCTCCACGCCCAGGGCAGCCGGAACAAGAAGGACGTTGAATTCTCCGCCCGCAAGCAGAAAGTCCTCGCCGTCTGCGGGCAGCGCCATCTGGAGTACGGCCTCGACTTGCGCAAGAAGGGCCTCGCCACGCAGGCCGCGGCGCAGATCGTGCTGGCAGCCGAGGTCGCCGAGGGCAACAACTACGGTGCGAGCTACGTGCTCTCCTTGATGCGCAGTTTCGACGACGCGTTCTGGAAGAAGAAGATCGAGAAGCCGGGCGAGAAGAAGATCGAAGCCTACGAGAAGAAGGCTCGCCAGATGCGTGAGGAGGATCTGCTCGATCGCCTCGAGTTCGCGCGGTGGGCTTGGCAGGAGGACCTCCTGGAGGCGGCCCTCGACGAGTTCAAGACGCTCCTGCGCGAGCGCGACGAGCCGCTCGAGTTCGACGCGAAGGGCGCGCTCGTGCTCGGCAAGGGATCGATCCCGGCAGCTGCCGCGACGCGGATCATGGCCGAAGCGATCACGATCAACGGCAAGCCCTACGTCCGCGACGCCTTCCTGGAGAAGATACCGGAGCTCACGACGATCTTCGAAGCCTGCTCGGAGGGCCTGCGCGTGCGCGCGACCACCAGCGAGGCGGATGCGCTCGCCATCCATGCGCTGGCCGAGCAGCTCCTGCCGGAGCTCGCCGCCGACTTCGGGAGCGCGCCGGATCGGCGGCTGCAGCTGGTGCTCTTCGGCGAACGCAAGCTCTATGACACCTACCTCGTCGCGGCTGAGCTCCTGGCGCATCGCGCCGCCGACGGCCTCGCCGACAACTCGAGCTTCGTCGCCATCGTGTGCATGGAAGGCAAGGACGAGCAGACGCGCCAGGCCATCGCTCTCCATGAACTGACGCACCTCGCACAGTTCGCCGTATCCCCGGCGGTTCTACCGAGCTGGTACGTGGAGGGTTTCGCCGAGCTCTACGGCGGCGAGGGCACCTTCACCTGGGATGGCAAGGATCTCACGACGCGCGGGGAGCTGGCGCACCGCAGGATCGAATCCCTACGCGGTGAGGGCAAACTCCTGCCGTTGAAGGACCTCCTGGATGGCGAGGCCCTGAGCATCCTCTCGCTCGACGCGGAGGAAGGCCATCGCTTCTACGCGCAAGCATGGGCTTTCGTCGCCTTCCTGCGCACCGGCGCCGATCCCGGCATCTCGGCGCGTTTCGCGCAGTGGGAGCAACAGTGTCTCGGCTCCGCCATCGGCGCCGATCTCGCGCAGAAGAACGGCCGGGATCGCAGCGCGAGCAGAGAGCTCTTCCAGAGCATGTTCGCCGACGATCTCGACCGCCTCGAGGTCGAGTTCGAGGCGTGGCTCGCGCACCTTTGAACGAAAGGAATCCCAACCACCGTGATGATGCATCTTGGCCTTTTCTTGACGCTCGCTCTCCCCAACACCTCCGCCGCTCAAGATTGGAACAACCTCGGAGGAAATGCCGCGCGCAACGGTCTCACCAGGGTCGAGGGCCCGCGCTCGTCCGTGCTCCTGTGGAGCAACACCGACGACTTCTCGATCATCGCCTGGCAGCCGGTGGTGCACGACCAGCGCGTGTTCACCATTCGCGAGAGCGGCTTCCCGCAGGACGGCGGAGCGGCGAACGACGCGCTCGTGGCCTACGATCTGCACACGGGGGTGGAGATCTGGCGCACCACGCTGCCATGGGGCGGCGACACGAGCGTGGAATGGATCGCCTGGATCGCCGGCGCGCGTGACGGCCGGGTCTATGCTTCACGTAGCTCGCACATGCAGCCCGGGCCGATCTATGCCTACGATGCAGCCACCGGCGCCTACCTGTGGACCTCGCAGGCCTTCACGGAGGCCTTTGCCTACGATGGCGTCGTGTTCGCCACCGACGGCGACCTCTTCGTCGGCGACTGGATGGGAGCCTGGCGCATCGAGGCGACGGACGGGACGACGAGATGGGCGAGCCCGCGCTCCTGCTCGGTCAGCGGGAACTGCGGGCCGGCAGCGAGCGAATCGGGCGTGTACATCGACCAACCCGCCGCGGGCGGCATGGTGGTGACCAAGCTCGATCCCTTGAACGGCGTGACGCTGTACTCGAGTCCGATCATGCCCGGCTTCACCGAGCAGAACGATCCGTTCCTCTCGCCGGACGGAGGCACGGTCTACTTCTCGCGAACACAGAACAACCCGAGCGTCGATTTCCTTTACGCCTTCGAGGACACCGGGGCGGCATTGATCGAGCGGTGGCACCGGGCGGTGCGCTGGACCACTTCGCACGAGCACGGCGTCGGGCCGGATGGAAGCCTGTACACCTTCCTCCAGACCGACGAGTTCGTGCGTCTGGATCCTCTGACGGGCAACGTGACGGCAACGGCAGGAGTGCTCGCGCCGCTCGGCGATCCCAGCCCGAAGACGTCCGTCGGGAGCGATGGCCTCGTGTATGTCTCGAACGGCTGGGCCAGCACGCCCGCCACCAGCGGCCGCATCTGGGCTTTCCCTGCGGACCTCTCGCAAACTCTCTTCACGCTGACCCTCGATCGGCAGAACCAGGGCGGCCCGGCGCTCGCGCAGAGCGGAACTCTCGTCGTATGCGATCGTTCGGGCGTCTACGCCTGGCGCGAGCCGTTCAGTCGCTACTGCGAGGCTCTCGCCAACTCGACCGGCTTCCCCGGACGATTGACGGCGAGCGGCTCGAGCGCCTCTGGGTCCGGGAACCAGCTCGTGCTGACGGCCGAGAACGTGCCGGATCAGCCCGGCATCTTCTTCCACGGGCCACGCCAGATCCAGGTGCCCTTCGGCAACTCGTACTTGTGCGTCGGCAGTCCGATGGTGCGGATCCTGCCACCGTCGTTCGCGAGCGGGGGCGTGGCTGTGCGCACGATCGACAACGGGATCTTCGTCCCGGGCCAGATCCGCGACTTCCAGTACTGGTTCCGCGATCCGATGGCGGGCGGCGCCTTCTTCAGCACCACCGACGCGGCGAGCGTGCATTTCGAGTGAGTTGCGAGCCGGCGCGCGGTTGAGAGTCCCGCCTCCGGGTTTGGAGTACCGCCTTCAGGCGGTCTGGTTCGTGGTCCCGCCTTCAGGCGGGACTTACCCAAGCAAGAGAAGACCGCCTGAAGGCGGTACTCCGAACCGGAAGGCTAGCCGTCGCTCACAGCGTGCTGTCGAGCAGTGTCGTGAGATCCGCGAGCATCGTCGCGTACTGCTCCTCGAACCCCCCCTGCAGAATCAGGTCGTCGAACTCGAACAGGTCGACCGGTGTGTCGTCCTCGGCGTTCAAGCGGTAGAGCTCGTCGTGCCAGACCCCCGCCGAGAAGGTGCGCACGAGCGAGAACCGGCCTCCGATTCCGTTCGTGAACGCCGCTCCGTCGAGCCTGCGGTGGTACCCGCGCTCGAGATGCTCGTCGGGACCGTCTCCCGTCTGGATCTGGCGCCAGTTGCCGCACGGCCAGTAGGTCTCGGAGAGCGTCGCCTGGCGTGCGTGATCGTGCGCCGTCACCCCCTCGTACACGACTGGCAGGAAGGAGACTCCGTCACCGGGTGGACAGCTCACACCGAAGTAGTCCGCCGCGGTGGCCGCCACGTCGACCATGTCCGCCATGGCCCAGGTAGCGGTGCCAGCCGTCGGGAGGTTGCGAGCGCGCCGGCCGGGTCCCGACCAGAACGCGCAAGTGGTGCTGCCCCAGTGGTAGACGGAGCCTTTCAATCGATCGGTTCCGTGGTCGTCGAAGAGACGGTTCCAGTCGGGGCCGAAGTCCTTCCCCCATTGAAGTCGAGCATCCGTGATGGACGGCTCGACGCCATTGTCACCGAGCACGAGGATCGAGAGGCCCGATCGCACTCGCGGCGGAATGCTCGAGAGCAGTCGCCCGAGCTCGGCATCGAGTGCCTCGAGGCTCGCCATGTACTGTGGCCAGGTCGTGCTCTGGCCCGCCTCGCTGGCGAACAGCATCGTCTGGGCGTACTCCTCGGTCGAGACCATACCTGCCGGTGGGAAGTCACGGCCGGGATCAGGCGGTTGCCCGCCGACGCCGAAGGGGCTGTGGCAAGCGTTGCTTCCGAGCAGGCAGAAGCCGCGCTGACCGGCGCCGAGGCTCTGGAAGAACGTGATGGCCTGGTCGACTTGCCAGCTCGTGGAGTACTCGGTCTGAGCGTGCCGGTTCGAGTTGTCGAAGCCGTCGTTGGAGTAGTAGTTGTAGTACCCACCATCGAAGGAGGCTCCCCCGTTGGGGACCGGTAGCTGATTGAGATTGCGCAGCTGCGTGCCGAGAAACGTCTCGGGCGATGCGATGCGGTCCATGATCTGCCAGCCGCTGCCCATTCGACCGGGATTGTGCACGAACTGCTGCGACGTCCACGTCGAGAGGTGCACCTTGCCGACGATGGCCGTGCGGATTCCCGCGCTCTGCAGGGTCTGCACGATCGAAGGCGCCGCGAACTCTGCGTCGCCGAATTCCGCGAGCCCCCCCGCGCCCGAGACGCCGTCGTGCTCGGAGCTCACCACGGTTCCGACGCCATGGCGAAACACGTGCCGGCCGGTGATCAAGCTCGCCCGGCTGGGTGAGCACACTGGCTCGGTGCGGAAGGCATAGAACCGCACTCCACCCGCGGCGAGACCATCAAGAACGGGAGTGTCGAGCGAACAGCGCCGAGGTGCTGGACGTGCCGCCACTCGTGTCAGCCTGGATCCTCGCGAAATCCGCGAAGCTCGCGAGCGGCGGTGGGTCGTCGATCAGCACGACGAGCAGATGGCGCCCGAGCGGATTCGCGAGCTGGCCCGCGCCGCCCCCGACGCCGGAAGCGGACCCTCCCAGGCCTCCCGCTCCCCCTTGAGCGCCGAACGCCAGCGCGGAGATCAATCCCGCCCACGCGCATGTCCGAACGGCCAGGAAAGGCCAATGAATCACGTGATTCTCCTCTGCAATACGTCGAACGAATGCGGCAATACTCGGTCCGTCGCCTCTACGAGGCGCCTGGCCGGTGCGAGCGGCTCCGGACGTTCACACGTTCCGTCGAGCCATCGATCAAGACGAAGGATCGATGCTTCGAGTTCCCTAGCCTCCAGAAAATGCGTGGCGCACGAAGTTTCTTCCGTCCTCGGCACGGATTCTCGATCGGCCGCCTGCGTGCCGGTCTGCCTACGAGCGTGCGTCTCCATGATCGCGGTTCTTCCGCGCTCATCGGCATCTCCTGGTGCTTCGCAGGAGTCCGCCCTGGACTTCCTTGCCGCGACCAGAAAGTCGCCAGGGGAGGTGCGCAGGCTGCGGGCCCACGCGTCAGCTCCTCGCGACGAGCGGGGCCGGCCGCGAGCTCACCGGTGATCTTCGCTCGCGAACGGGATCAGCGCGTGGGCTCGGACACGCGCCGTGCGAAGCTCGTCAAGAGCTCGTGGAAGCGCACCGGCGCGTCGAGATAGCAGGGATGGCGCGCCCCCTCGAAGATCACGACCTCGGGCGCATCGAAGCAGGCGGCGAGGACCTGCGCCTGGGCGCTCGGGATGATCATGTCCTTGCCGCCCCAGAGAATCAGCGTGGGAACCTTGGATCCGGTGAGCTCGGCGGCGTGGTCGGCGATGCCGACCGGAGCGACCGGAACGAAGCCTTGCACTGCCTCGGGGTGGAGCGCCACGAACGGCAAGCTGAACGCGCCGCTCATCGAAGGCGAGACCAGCACGGCGCGCTCGATCGCGATCGCAGGCAGCAGCGCGAGGAGGAAGTCGGCGCCCTTCAGCGTGCCGGGGGGAGAATCGCCGTAGCCCGGCAGATCGACCGCGATCGCGTGCAGCCCTGCGCCCGCGAGGTGGTCGAGCGTGCCGATCTCGCGCCAGGTCTGGGCCTGGAAGGCCGCTCCGTGCAGCAGGAGCACGCACGGATCCTCGGTCCGACCACTCTCGAGCAGATGCACTTCGGCACCCCCCACGCTCACGCGTCGCTCGCGAATCGCACTCATCGCGCTCTCCGTCGTTCCCGCCTGCGCCGGACCGCCCCTCGGCGGCGCGCTCGCTGCACTGCCTGCATGGGGCCCGTTCAAAGGGCCAGGTTCCGATCGCGAGCCGCAGGCGGCTGCGAACATTGCGCATACCAGGAGAACGGACGCGGGAAACCCAGAGCATGGGCGCATTCTCTACCGGCGAGCGCGCCGAGTCGAGCCAGGCCGGGGCTGCCACGCGCGTGACAAGCCACGGGCGAGCCCGGTGAGTGTCTCCGGCATGGCGATGTCTTTCGAGGCCTTCGTCGCAGGAATGCCGCTCGCCGGGAGCCTGGGATTCCGCCTCATCGAGCACTCGAGCGAGGAAACGACCCTGGCGATGCCGGTGCGTGCCGACCTCTTGCAGATCGAGAGCGTGGTCCATGGTGGCATCCTCGCCACGCTGGCCGATTCGGCGGCGGTCTTCCTTCTGTGCGCCGACTTGCCTCCCGAACGCACGCTGACGAGCATCGAGTTCAAGCTGAACTTCCTGCGACCTGCGCTCCTCGGCGCGGGTGACGTCGTGGCGCGCGCGCGGATCGTGCAGCGCGGCCGGCGCGTGGCGGTGTGCGACGTCGACGTGACCCAGTCGACGACCCTCGCCGCCAAGGGCTTGTTCACGTACCTGTTCCTGGAGCGCGAACGCTCACGGCCGCAGTAGCTCGAAGACTGCGTGCCCCGGGCGGGCGCGCGATTCCTGCGCCACGAGGAGCTCCACCCGCCCATCGCCGTCGAAGTCGGCGGCCAGCGCTCCAGCCACAGCCATTCCGCGGCCGGCCGCAGCGGGATGCGTGCGTCCGGCGCGCGCCCTTGCGTCCACTCGGCCAGGCGGGCCGCCGCTCGATCGGCCAGCACGCCCATCAGTGCCTCGATCGACCAGCTGGTGCGCTCGCTCTTGAAGAAGAGCTCGCGCAGGAACGCCCCGCCGTCTTCGTCGAGCGCAGCCTTGTCCTCGGCCTCCTTCGTGCGCCACAGCGCGAGATCGCCTTCCTTCGGCCGCGGGAGCACGATCTCGATCGTCCCGTCCCCGTCGAAGTCCGCAGCGATCGGCGTGCGCAGGCTCTCACCGAGGTCCTTGAAGCGCGCGATCCATTGCTGAGGCTTGCGCAGCACGTCCAGGATCGGTGGCAGCTCGAGCGTCAAGTCACGTTCCCACTCGGGTCCCGTGCCGAGCTCGCAGTCTCCGAGGTTCCGATATCCGACCACGTGCGCCCCCACTTCCCACGAGGACACCAGGGCGAGCACGATCTCCCCGATCTGCGGCAAGCGCACCTTGAGCAGCACGAGATCGGGGCGGCCGTCCGCGTCGACGTCGAAGAGGAGTGCGGCAGTCACGTCCTCCGTCGCCCGCAGGATGCGCGCGGGCTCCGAGAACTGCGGACCAGCAGCTCCCCCGCGGAAGATCCAGACCTTGCGCCGGTGCGTGATCACATGATCGAGGATGGCGTCGCCGTCGAGGTCCTCGGAGACGAGCATCGCATCCTGATCGGAAGCCGCCAGGATTTCCCCGGGCGCGATCTCGCTCGCGGGTGCGTTGTCGCGGAAGAGGGCGAGATCGACGCGCGCATCGGGCTCGGCCGGGAATCCGCCGTCCTCGCGCTGCAAGTGGAACGCGTGAACGTTTCCGGTCACGACGAAGAGATCGTCCCGCCCGTCTCCGTTGACGTCCCGCATGAGGACGCCGGGGATGGAGAAGCTCGCCTCGAGTTCGTCGGAGAGGGCCTCGACCGTCGCCGATTCGTCGTGCTGCGCGCGCAAGGCGACCCGAGCGTCGCGCCGCAGGAGCCAGCGGTCCTTGGGGGGATCGGTCGCAACTTCGTGCTCCGCGCGCCAGATCTCGCAGGCCGCGACGTCGGGCACCAGGAGCTCGGCCGTGCCGTCTCCGTCGACGTCGGACAGGATCGGCGCGAACATGGGCCGTCCCATGCTCAGCGCGAAGCGCGCGCGCGGCGCGACGGGCGATCCCTTGCGATCGAAGGCCCCGGCCTCGCCCCACTCGTGCACGCGCGTTCCCTCCGAGGCGACCACGAAGAGCGCTTTTCCGCCGCCTCCGAGGCGCTCGCCGATCGCGACCAGGGAATGCTCGGGATCGGGGAGCACGAGCGCTTCGCCGAGGGGCCGCAGCTTGGCAGTTGCCGCTTCCCATCCGTACACGACGACCTCGCCGTGCGTGCCGAGGAGGACGAGCTCGACGCCCGGCTGCGCGTCGAGCTCGGCAATGCGAAGCCCCGCGATCTCGAGGTCCGGCTCGAGCGTCGCGAGCGTGCGCGTCTCGGCTGCGTCCTGCGCGCGGCCCATGGCGAGGCAGGCGAGCATTCCGCCGACGAAGGTAAGGAGCGTATGCATCGGTCAGAATCCCACGTGCACGACCTCGCCCTTCGATGTCGCCACGAGCTCCACCGTCTGCTTCGCACTCCCCGGGGCCGCGATCGGCGTCGTCCAGATCTCCGTGTCCTCGGAGATGGCGAGATCGAAGGCCGGGCGCGAGACGAGCTCGAGCGCGCTGTCGCGCCGGCGCAGGAGCCGCACGCGCAGCCGCCCCTTGGCGTCGTTCACCAGGAGATCGCACAAGCCGTCCCCATCCACGTCCCCGAGGAAGCGCGGCGGAATGGAATCGCCATCCACGGGGAGCGAGACCTTCGCAGAGAGCGCAGGTCGACGCGCGAAGCCGGGGCCGGTGCCAGGAAAGATCAAGAGCTCCAGATCGAGCGCACCCCCCGTGGCGCTGCGCACGGCGTCGAGCGCGTCGGGGCGGAAGGAAGTCACGACCAGGTCGAGTCTCTGGTCGCCGTCCAGATCGAGGAGGTGCGGGTCGCCCGTGAAACCCGAGATCACCAGGAGCTGAGAAGGCAGTCCCCCCTCGTCGAATCCATGCTCGCCGGTCTGGGGATGGACGAGCACCTGCGTACGGACGTCTTCGGAGCCTAGATCGCGCGCGAAGAACACGCAGTCCGTCCGCCTGTCCGCGTCGACGTCGGCCGCGTGCACGGCGAAGGAGACGTCGAGCTCGCGGTCCGCGTTGCGCGGCACCGGCGAAGGCAGCCGTCGATCGGCCGCGGCGGAGAATGCGCGCTCTGTCCCCTGGACGAAGACCAGGATCTCCGTGGGCTCCAGCGCGAGAAGGTCGAGATCGCCGTCCCCCTCCCAGTCGCATACCCATGGCGCGGGCAGGCTCACGGAGTGCGCTGCCAGCCCATCGGTCCCTCGACGCATGCCCAGCGCGAGCCCAAGGCGCCTTCCCGACCGGCTCGCTTCCGCCTTCGTCGTTCCGCCGCTGCCCTGCGCGGGAAAATCGATCGTCGGTTCCTCGGGATCTCGGGCCTGCGCCACGGCGAGATGGCGCGCTTCGCTGAAGCTCGTCCGACCTTCTGCGCGCTCCTGGAACACGACCATGAAACCGCTCTCCTCGGGCACGATGAGGTCGACGAGTCCATCGCGATCGAGGTCGACCACTCCGCTCTGCCAGCGCAAGGGAGAGAGGCTGCGCGGCAATTGCCAGAGCAAGGCGTCGTCGAAGAGGCGCTCGACACCCTCCTCACCCTCGGGCCGGCCGAGGGACCACGCGAAGACCGCGCGCGCGGTGAACAGCAGGAGCTCCTCGCCGGGATCTTCGCGCACGTCGGCGAACGCCCAGGCGACGACCTCGGGGGTGAATCCAACGATCTCGTCCGGGGTTGCGGCGAAGGCCGGTGCGCTCGCGCGACGCAAATGGATGCGCAGGTGCCTCGGCCGGTTCGAAGCCGGCTCGCGCGCGACGACGACGAGATCGAGTCGGCCGTCGCGATCGACGTCGTACAGCAAGGCGTCGCGCGCCTCGATCCCGCCAGGCATCGCGATGCGCGTGATCTGGCCGAGATCAGCGCCGATCGAGCCACGCATCGAGGGCGGACTGGACAGCGCATGGAGGATCACCAGCGCGTCGATCATGCGTCCACCTCGATCAGACGATCCTCGTCGCCGGCGCCGAACGAGAGGATCCACAGCAAGCGCAGATGCCAGGCCGCAGCCGTGCTCCTCCAGCGCACCACGCCGAGGAGCATCGAGAAGAGGGTGCGACCGCCGCCGGACTCGTAGGTCAAGATCAACGGGATCGACACCGACTGCAGCTCCCGCGCGCGGCGGGTGAGCGGCGCGCGGATCTCCAGCTCCTCGCTCCCGCGCCGGACGCGCAGATCGAGCACGCTCTCCGCAGGAGCCTCGCGGATGCGATCCATCAAGAGCTGCGGCGACGGCAAGGGCTCGCCCTCGAGCGCGACGACGAGGTCGCCGAAGGTGACGCCGGCCTCGCGCCAGGGGCTCGCGCGCGCGAGCCCCACGACGATCGCGCCGGCTCCCGGAGCGAGCCCCGCCGCGCGGGCCTCGACCTCGGTCGGCGCACGCACGGCGATTCCCACGCGCGTCTCCTCGCGCAAACGCAGCCCGCTCGCGCGCGCGGGGGGCGCGGCCCGCTCCTCGAGCACGAGCTCCACCTGCCGCTCGTTCCCGAGGCGCTCGAGCGAGAGCTCGAGGCGCGTGCCCGCGGCGTGCGCGAGCTCGATCGCACGCCACTCCGAAGGCCAGTGCAGCGCCGCGGGCGCGCTGCCGTCATCGACCTCGAGGATCACGTCTCCCGGCTCGACGCCCGCCATCGCACCGGGTGAGTTCTCCACCACGCGAGCGACGCGCACACCGACGGCGTCGCCGGTCATCGCCTCCAGCGAGTCGCGCGCGTCCTCCACGTAGATCCCGCTGAAGGCGCCCGGATCGAGCGCGCGGCGCTCGGCTTCGTCCTCGGGATCCTGCAGCAGCGCGACCGGCTCTTCCATGTCCACGAGCGGCGGAGGCTCGAGCGGGAGCTCACTCTCGAAAGCCGTGCAGCTCGCGAGCCCGAGGCCAGCCAGGGATGCCAGCCGCAGCACTGCCAGACGTTGCGACCTCGTCACGGGAAGGACCTCCGTGTCCACACGAAGAATGCGATGGCCACGGCCGCGATCGACCAGATGAGCGGCACGCTGCCAGCCGTGCTGGCGAAGGCAAAGCGCGCGTCGCTGGCTCCGCTCGCGAGATCGGCGAAGGCGGCCAGCGCCGAACGATCGCCGAGGGGCGAGGGAAGATAGGCCGTCGGCAGCCACGCCTCGAAGCCCCAGATGCGCGCCGGAGCGCGCCCGAGGTCCAGGACCACGTACAGTCCCAGCGCCCCCGCGAGCGCGGTCGCCGCGCCGCGCGCGAGTGCCCCGGCCAGGAATCCCAGGCACGTGAGCGTCAGCAGGGCGGCCAGGACCGAGGGCAGCGCCGCACCGAGCGCCGGCCAGAGCTCGGTCGCGGCGACCAGCGGATAGGGCTTGCCGTTGGGCAAGATCTCGACCACGTCACCGAAGTCCGCGCTGGACGCCGCGGTCGCGCCGACGGTGCACGCGAGCGCGACGAAGGCGACGAGCGCGGCCGAGAGCAAGGCGGCGAGCTTGCCCGCGACGAGCGAGCTCCGCCCGATCGGCTGGACGAGGAGCAGGCGGTGCGTCCCGCGCGCGAGCTCGCCGGCGAGGAGCTGGCTTGCCGCGCCGCACAGGATCAGCGCGAGGAGCGGGAGCGCCGCATGCAAGCCGGCCGCGACTCCCCTGAAGGCCGTGCCGGCGGTGGCGCTGTACACGCTGCCGCTATCCACCTCCGCGAGCGAGCGGCGCGCGCTCGCGCTCGCCTGGACCACCGCCAGCGCGCCCAGCGCGCACGGCGCGACCAACCAGAGCAGTCCGCGCGAGCGCGCACAAGCGCGCGCGATCTCGTGGCGGAAGACCCGCCACACCGACCACGGAGGAGCGAGACGCTCCTGTGGTGCAACCCGGCGCTGGGGCGGTTGCTCGCCGATTCCCGTCACCGCTCGCACCGCTCGGGGCTCGGCCGGGCGTGAAGTCCGCGATTCCGTGGTGTGCGCCACCTCGAGGTACAGGTCTTCGAGCGACGGCCGGTGCGGCGTGAGCTCCTCCAGCGCGATGCCCTCGCGGACGATGGCCACGGCGAGCTCACTTGCTCCGCGACCGTTCGGATGGACGGCCAGTCCGCCCGAAGCATGCACCGCGGCCGCCATGCCCAGAGCCTCGCACACTCTGCCGGCGCGAGCGTCGTCGTCGGTTCGCATGTGCAGGCGAATCGGCGCGCGTTTCTCGAGCTCCGAGCGCTCCACTTCGAGGATCAGGCGTCCTCCGCGCAGGAATCCCACGCGATCGCACCACTGCTCCACCTCGGCGAGCTGATGGCTCGAAACGAGGAGGCCCAGGCCGCGCTCGCGCACCTCCTCCAGGAGGAGCGCGCGCAAGTCCGCGATGCCTTCGGGATCGAGCGAGCTCGTGGGCTCATCCAGTAGCAGGTAGCGCGGGCGACGCGCGAGCGCGAGCGCGATCCCCAGCCGCTGGCGCATTCCCTGCGACCAGCGCCGCACCGGCTCACGCGCAGCCGCGGCAACTCCCAGCCGTTCGAGCCAGTGATCGGCACTGGAGCGGGCCGCGCCGCGCCCGAGCCCCGCCAGTCGCGCGGCGAGTACGAGGTGCTTCTGGCCGTCGAGCGCTCCCCAGAAGCCGGGGGCTTCGATGGTGCCCGAGACGCGCGCGAGCGCCTCGCGGGGAAAGCGGCGCGCGTCGAAACCCTCGACGAGGACCTGGCCGCCCCGCTCTCGGGAGTCCGAGATCAGGAGCAGCGCCCGGCGCAGCAAGGTCGTCTTGCCCGCACCGTTGGGTCCGAGCAAGCCGTAGCACTCACCCGCGCGCACGCCGAGCGACACGTCCTCGAGAGCGACGCGCCGACCGTAGCGATGCGTGAGGGCGACGAGCTCGAGGGCCACGGATGTGCTGGACGCTCTCGGTGGATCTGGGTGTGGCGCGGGCGGAGAACGCATGCAGCGTGGGGGTCTCCCCCTCGCGCGCTCGCCGCTGGGATCAGCCTCGATGGTACGGGTTCAACGATCCTGCCCGCAATCTTCCGCGCCGAACAGGACGTCGTCGCGTCCCGGCAACGATCCGACATAGCCCAGCGCATTCAATGCATCGAGCGAGTCCGCCTCGGCGCCTTCCCAGGTCTGGATCGCGGCCGGTCGCGCGCGGTGAGCGAGCGCTGCCTCGCGCAGCTCGGCGGCGGTCTCCAGCCCCGTCGCCAGGAGGTCGTGCTGCTCGGCCGGATCGCTCGCGAGGTCGTACAGCTCCGCGCAGCCGACCCGGAATCCGCTACCTTCCACCTCGTCGAAAGGCGACTTCCGCAGCCACGCCCCGCTCGGATTGATCAGGTAATGATCGCCGAGGGTGCGCGCGCCCCAGATGACGTCCTGCCATTCGACGTACGCGAAGCGGCGAGGCTCGCCCATCGGCGCATCCTTCCCGAACCAGGGCGCGAGCGAGACGCCTTCGATGTCTTTGGGAATCTCGAGGTGCAACCAATCGAGGACCGTCGGGACGAGATCGACGTTCTGCGCCAGGTGCTCGAAGGTGGTTCCCGGAGCGAGCACCCCCGGCCAGCGCACGAGCAGCGGGATGTGCAGCGTCGACCCGTACACCGAGTTGCCGTGGTAGTAGTACGCCTGGTGATCGCCAAGCTCCTCGCCATGGTCGGCGGTGAGGATGACCAGCGTGTCGCTCGCCAGACCTCGCTCGTCGAGCGCGGCGAGCAGCTTTCCGACGCGCTCGTCGACCGCGCGCACCCCGCCGTCGTACAGGCCGACCACGAAGCGATGATCCGCCTCCGGGAGCGGCGTCCGGCTGAGCGTCGCCTGGTGCACAGCGGGCTCGATGAGGGTCCATTGCACGCGCTTGCCTGGACGCAGCCCGCCCTGGTAGTCCGCCGTGAACAGCGTGTCGTAGGGCGGCGGAGGCGTGTAGGGCTTGTGCACCGCATAGAAGTGAACCCAGGCGAAGAAGGGCGTTTCGCTCGCTGGATCGATGCCTTGCAGCCACTCGATCGCCTTGCCGAGGACGACCTCGTCGGATTCGTGGTACCCGCGCGTCTCGCTGCCGTCGGCACGCGTCTCCCCTCCCACGGTCACTCCCGCGCCGCGCGCGGGATGAGCGCCTTTGCCGGTAGGGATGCGCGAGACGAAAGCCGCGGTCTGGTAGCCGACCTCGCCGAGACGCTCGGCCAGGGTGCGCTGGCCGGGAGCGAACTTCATGCCGTTGTCACGGACGCCGTGGCTGGAGGGGTACTTCCCCACCATCATGCTGCACAGCGAGGGCGAGGTTTGCCCTCTCGATGTGTAGAAGTGCGTGAAGCGCACGCTCTCGCCGGCGAGCGCGTCGATCGCGGGCGTGACCGGATCCTCGTACGGATCGTAGCCGTAGCAGCCGAGGTGGTCGGCACGCAGCGTGTCGATCGAGACGATCAGGATCGACGGGCGAGTCGGCCTGGCGGGCGGAGGACTGGGCGCGGGCGCGCACGCGCCGAGCGCGCAGAGGATCGAGAGCAGGGCCGGGGCGACGCGCATGCGGCGACCACGGTAACGCGCCTCGCGCGCAGTGCAACGCCCGTCACTTCGCCGGCGAGCGGTCGCGGGCCTCGGTGGTCCTCAGGTGCTGCTCGAGGAACTCCAGCATCGGCTTCAGCTCGGAGAGCACCGAGCTCGCCGCGCCCATGCTCGAGTCGCGCAGCGCGACTGCCGCCGCCTGGCGCGCGATCTCGCCTTGCGCTTCGGAAACCTCTCCGCGCGTCGAGGCGAGCTGCGCATGGGCCGCGTCGAGCGCGCCGCCGAGCTCCCTGATCTGGCGACCCTGTGCATCCAGGGATCGGGCGGCGTCCTCGACCAGCGACTCCGCTGCGGCCGCGCGCTCCGTCCACTTGCGCAAGTTCTCGCGTCCTTCGCAGAGAGCCCTCTCCTGCGCCCGCTGCTGCTTGCGCACCGACCGCAACCGGTCGCGCAGGCCTTCCAGCTGCACGATGCGCTGCCCGAGCCGACCGACCTCTACGTGGTGCGCGTCGCGAGACGCGAGAGCCTCGAGCTCCAGCGCGTCGATGCGCCGCTCGCGATTCGCGGTCTGCACGGTCCAGCCTTGCTCGCGGCGCTCGCTCTCGGCGCGCATCCGGTCGAGCTCGGTTTCGAGCTCCGCCCGTTCGGCGGCTTCCTGCGCCAGGCGCACGATGTAGGGCTCGAGCTCCGCCACTCGTGTCCGGGCGATCGCGTGATCCGCTCGCGCGCCTTCGAGGTCCTGCTCGAGGAGCCGCTGGAGCTCGTGAAGATCCTGCTCCCGCGTGGTCCACTCGTTCTCGCGGACGCGCCAGTCGGCGGACTTGGCCGCCCACTCGCTCTCGCGCTGCTTCCAGGCGGATTCGCTCCGGGCGTGAGCCTCGAGCTCGATCCCCAGTTCTGACAGGTGCACCTGTGCCGCGGCAAGACGTTCGATGAGCGGCTCGAGCTCTGTCACGCGCGTGCGCGCCACTGCGTGATCCGCTCGCGCGCTCTGGAGCTCCTGCTCGAGCGTCCGCTGCTGCTCGTGAAGGTCCCGCTCCCGCCGCTTTCCATCGACCTCGCGCGCCGCCGACTCGGCGGCCTTGGCCACCCAGTCGCTCTCGCGCTGCTTCCAGGCGGATTCGCTCCGAGCGCGAGCCTCGAGCTGCCGTTCCAGCTCCGAGTGGTGCACCTGTGCCTCTGCCAGGCGCTCGATGTACGGCTCGAGCTCCGTCACTCGTGTACGTGCTTCCGCGTGATCCGCCCGCGCGCTCAGGAGGTCCTGCTCGAGCTTCCACTGGAGCTCGTGAAGGTCCCGCTCGCGCCGCTTCCCATCGACCTCGCGCGCTCCCGACTCGGCGGTCTTGGCCACCCACTCGCTCTCGCGCTGCTTCCCGGCGGATTCGCTGCGAGCCTGAGCCTCGAGTTGCCCTTGCAGCTCCGATTGGTGCACCTCTGCCTCGGCCAGGCGCTCGATGTACGGCTCGAGCTCTGCGACGCGTGTACGCGCCGCTGCGTGATCCGCTCGCGCGCCCTGGAGGTCTTGCTCGAGGACCTGCTGGAGCTCGTGGAGGCCCTGCTCGCGCGTCTTCCCGTCCTGCTCCTGGGCGCGCCAATCGGCCGACTTCGTGACCCATTCGCTCTCGCGCACTTCCCAGGCGGCTTCGGTCTGCGCGTGACCAAGGGCTTCCTCACGTCCACGCTGCAACTCCGTCTCGAGCTCGCTTGCGCGCCGCTCGAGGTCCCGCACACGCGCGTCCCCGGCTTCGACGCGCCGCTCCGCCGCTTCCTTCTCGGTGCGAGACTGCTTGAGCTCCTGTGCGAGCGCCGCACGGTGCTCTTCGATCCCGCGCGCGAGCTCTTCCCACGCGCGCTTCTCTTCGTCCCGTTCCTGGATGCTGCGTGAGAGCTCGTGCTCGAGCCCTTCGTAACGCTGGCGGCTCAACGTGAGGTCGTCCACCAGGGGCTCGAGCTCCGCCAGGCGCAGATCGAACTCGGCGCGCTCCGCCTCGGCGTCCGCGCGGGCCTGCTCCAGCTCATGGCCCTGCTCGTGCAGGACCTGACCGAGCGGCTCGAGCGAGCGGATGCGCTCCGTGAGCTGCTGGATCGTCTTCGAGTGGCGTTCGCTCTCCGCCTGCTCCTGCTCCTGCTGCCAGCGGAGCTTTTCCTGGAAGGCAGCGAGCTCTTCCTCGAGGTTCGCAGCGGGGGCCGCTACCGGTGAGCTCGCCATCGCGGTGAAAGCGGTCTCGACGCGCTGCACGATCGCCTTGCCCTGGTAGGAGTCGAGCGCGTTCTCGAGGTTCACCATCGCGGTGCTGCGCTCGGCGAGCTTCTGGGCGAACTCGTTCTCGCAATGATCGAACTGCTGGATCGCGCGCGTGACGCGGCCCTCGAGCTCGACGTACGCCTGGTAGCGCGCGACGATCTTGGACGTCATCTCGCACTCGAGCTGATCCAGACCCTGCTTGTGTTCGCGTAGCAGTGTCCACCAGGCGAAGAGCAGCCCTGCCAGCGCGGAAAGGCCCGAAAAGAACAGGATCTGTAAGAGGTGCATGGGCATCGAACGGGTACGGAGGTGCGAGCGCGGCACTCCTTCGACTTCTCCGTGCCGCGATCCGTAGCGAGGGACCGAAAACCTCAGCGACCGCGCTCGATGTCGAGGGCCCGCCAGCGCACCAGGCCGCCGCGCGGCGCACCCAGGCCCAGGCGGCCGCTCGCCTCGTATGCGTCGGTCGGGCACTCCAGCACGGGGACGCCGTCGATGGCGATCGCGCAGCGCCCCTCGTCGACGCGGAGGACGAGCTCGAATGGCGTGGCCAGTGGCGGACGAACACTCGTGCACGTCAGGGTTCCTTCGCTCTTCTGGCTTTCATCCGTTCCCTGGCCTTCTTCGGCCCAGGGTGGAGGCGCCTCGTAGAGCGATCCCGAGGAGACGCGCAGCCGCACACCGTGATCGGCGTCCAGATCGATCGCGAGGATCGCCCCGCGTTTCTCGCTACCTGAGCGTCCTCGGCCGCCGAGGTAGAGCGTGGCTCCGTGGGAGGCGGACGAACGAACGATCTCGATCCGGGCTCGGATCCGCGTGACCCCGCTCAGTCTCGGATCCAACCGCCAGGCGAGCGCAGGAAGATCGGGAAACGCGATCTGCACCCAGCCGACGCCGTCGGGTGCGCGTTCGAGGCTGCGACCTTCCTCGTACCACACAGGCGCGCTCGCGAGCAGCCGCGTGGTGAAAGCGTCTTCGAGCGCCGCCATCTGCGCCGGTCCCTGTGGCGCGAAGGTCCCCTTGAACAAGGTCTGGAATTCCTTGCTCGCCACCTCGGGATCTCGGTCGATCGTCCGACTGCGACGGAGGAACTCCTCGAGGCTCACCGCTCCCTCCTGCTCACGGAGGAAGGAGAACAAGGTGCCTTGCAGGGCGTACCCCCCATGACCCTGGAGTGCTGTCTCGATCAGGTGCTGCGCGCTGCGTCTATCGTTGCCGTAGTAGCGGTCGCGCAGCCACACGATGCGGCTCGCGGTGTACGGATCGGCGGTCTCGCTCTCGGCCCAGCCCTGCGCGCGCAGCACCTCGTCCGCGACGAGCTCCGCGATTCCCTCGGTGAGCCAGGCGGGCACCGTCTCGAAGTCCGGATCGGAGTGGTAGAGCACCAGGTGCGTGGCCTCGTGCGCGATCAAACGGCGCGTCAGCACTGGAAGCGCCGGCCACTCCTCGCCTCGCGCGCGCTGGGGCTGCATCGCGATGTAGCTCTCCTTGGTCTTCCACGAGCTGAAGGCAAGATTGCTCGCGAAGGTCCCTCCGGTCAGACGCTTCTCCAGGCGTCGATACGAGTCGACGTCGGGCAAGAGGTGGATGCGATAGGGCTCCCGGGGCGCCTCCTTGACGCCGTAGAGCTCGGCCGCGATGGGCCAGGCCGCTTCGGCGGTCTCCAGCGCCAGGCTGGCGACCTCGGGGCTCGAGAACTGGCAGATGGCGCGGAAGTGCTCGCCGGCGGCGCTCACGAAGCGTTCCTGGCCGACGGCGAGGGGAGTGAGCAGCGCGAGGGTGAGTGCGCCGGCCACGGTACGAGCGCCCCGGGGAGAGCGGGCGCAAGACATGAGCGTGGGCCGGATCGCGATGCGGTCTCCTCTTCCAGAGGATAGCGCCGGCTCTCTGCCCCTGCTTCGCGGTGCCGCCCGCGCTGCGGGGGCGGCCCCATGCTTTGCATTCGGCCGATCGGGGCCTAGAAGGATCCTCGCCGCTCACACTTCGTGCGCGGTGGTCCCGACCTCCATTCCACCCCCCTGCCATGCATCCCGACGACCCGCACTCGTTTCACTCCCGCTCCCCCTCCGCGCTGGTCGTGCAGCTCGCCGGTTGGGTTCTCTTCGGCCTGGTGATCGTGGCGGGTTGGCGGATGCGCGAGTCCGCTCAGGGCGGCTTGCACGACACGGGGGCCGCGCCTCACGAGATCGCGCACCGCGCCGACCTCGCTCCCGATGAGCTCGCGACCATCGGCATCTTCGAGCGCTACAAGCCCAGCGTCGTGCAGATCGCGACGAGCGAGGTCATGCGCAGAGGGACCCTCTTCTCCTACGACGATGTCGAAGTCCCGCGCGGCTCCGGCTCGGGCTTCGTCTGGAGCGAGGACGGCTACGTCGTGACCAATTACCACGTGATCGCCGATTTCGAGCGGCGTGTACGTGGCGCTGGCCGATGGCGAGCACTACCGGGCCCAGATCGTGGGCGCCGATCCCGACCACGATGTCGCGGTGCTCAAGATCGACGCCCCGCGCGCGTCGATGATTCCCCTGCAGGTCGGGACCTCGGCAGACCTCCTCGTCGGTCAGAAGGTGCTCGCGATCGGCTATCCGTTCGGCCTGGACTGGACTCTCACCACGGGGATCATCAGCGGCCTCGATCGCACCATCGAATCGGTCAGGGGCACGCTCATCCATGGCGTGATCCAGACGGACGCGGCGATCAACCCGGGGAATTCCGGGGGCCCGCTCCTCGATAGCTCGGGACGCCTGATCGGCATCAACGCGGCGATCCTGTCGCCATCGGGCTCGAGCGCCGGGATCGGCTTCGCCGTACCCGTCGATACGGTCAACCGGATCGTCCCGCAGATCATCCGCTCGGGCCGTCCGGAGCGCAGCGCCCTCGGCGTGCGGATCCTGCCCGATTCGGCCGCACGGCAGCTCCGGGTGGAGGGCGTGATCGTCGACAAGGTGTTCCCCGACAGCGCGGCCGAGCGGGCGGGCATGCGCTCGCGCGAGGGGGCGAGCCTGGACCAGATGGATGTGATCGTGTCCGTCGATAGCCACGCCATCAGCAGGGCGGAAGAGCTATTCGATTTCCTCCGCGAGCGCGACCCAGGGGACACGGTCCCGGTCGAGGTCCTGCGCGGAGGCCGCAAGGTGCGGCTGGAAGTGGTGCTCCAGGAGCAGCGCTGACCTTTCCGCTCACGCGCGCCAGGCTTCGCCGTAGGGCGTCCCTCGAGGCACGCGCGCCCGCAAGCGCGCGCTGCGCACGGCGCTCTTGCCCCTGATGACGCGGCCGGATAAGACTTCTCCCCCCCAGAAGCGACCGGAGAGCGGTCCCCGTTCTCCACGGACACCCCCCAGCGACTCGCCATGATCGAGATCCGCAATCTATCCAAGCACTTCGGGACCCTGCGAGCGGTCGACGACATCAGCTTTCGCGTGAGCGCCGGCGAGGTGCTCGGCTTCCTGGGGCCCAATGGCGCAGGGAAATCAACCACCATGAAGATGGTCTCGGGCTTCCTGGCGCCCACCTCGGGCACCGCGGTCGTCTGTGGCCACGACGTCACGATCGAACCGATCGAGGTCAAGGCGAAGATCGGGTATCTCCCCGAAGGGGCGCCGCTCTATCCCGACATGACGCCGCAGGGCCTGCTCTCCTTCGTGGCGGACGTGCGGGGGATGAAGGGCGACCAGAAGCGCAAGCGCATGCGCGAGGTGATCGAGATCGTGGGCCTCGGGGATGTGCTCGGCCAGCGCATCGAGACCCTGTCGAAGGGTTTCAAGCGGCGCGTCGGGCTCGCGCAAGCGATCCTGCACGATCCGCAAGTACTGATCCTCGACGAGCCGACCGACGGCCTCGATCCCAACCAGAAGCACGAGGTGCGGCGCCTGATCCGCGAGATGGCTCCTGGCAAGGCGATCGTGCTCTCGACCCACATCCTGGAGGAGGTCGAGGCGGTGTGCACGCGCGCGATCATCATCTCGAGCGGCAAGCTCGGCTTCGACGGCACGCCGCTCGAGCTGCGCTCGCGCTCGCGCTGGTACAACGCGGTCCTCCTCACGCTCAGGTCCGAGACTGCGCGGGGCGCGGCGGATGCGCTGGCGGAGCTCGCAGGAGTCGCCAAGGTCGAGACGCACGCGGCGGAAGACGGCTTCACGAATTACGTGCTCTTCCCGCGCTCCCACCTGACGATCGTCAACGAGGTGAGCGAGCTCGCCCACACGCGTGGCTGGGAAGTCGAGCACCTGCACGTCGAGTCCGGGCGCCTCGACGACGTGTTCCGCAAGATCACGACGGGCGTCGAGGAGAGCGAGTACTCGTTCCCCGAGAAGCCCCGCGGTGCCCCGCGGTCCTCTCCCACCGCCCCGGCCACGGCCCCGACCAAGTAGACCGAGCAGCCCAGGCCTTTTCGCGATGAGCAAGACCCTCGTCATCTTCCGACGCGAGCTCTCCGGCTACTTCTCCACGCCGGTCGCTTACGTCTTCCTGGTCGTCTTCCTGATCCTCTCGGGTGTCTTCTGCTGGCACTTCGGCAGCTTCTACACCAATGATCGGGCCGACCTCTCCGCGTTCTTCTTCTACCACCCGATCGTGTACCTGGCGCTCATTCCGGCATTGACGATGCGCCTGTGGTCGGAAGAGCGACGCAGCGGCACGATCGAGAGCCTGCTGACGCTCCCGGTATCCATGGGCCAGGCGGTGGTCGGCAAGTTCCTAGCCGCCTGGGTGTTCGCCGCCGTGGCGCTCGCGTTGACGATCACCGAGTGGTTCACGGTCGCCTACCTCGGCGACCCCGACCACGGCGTGATCATCGCCGCCTACGTGGGGAGCTTCCTCATGGCGGGAGCCTTCCTCGCGGTCGGATCCTGCCTCTCGGCCTTGACCAAGAACCAGGTGATCGCCTTCGTGCTCTCGCTGATCACGATCCTCGTGCTGATCATGAGTGGTTACCCGATGGTCCTCGACGTCCTCCCCGACTGGACGCCCACCGTCGTCGTCGACGCGCTGCGCTCCCTGAGCTCCTGGACGCACTACCAGCAGATCGCTCGCGGAGTGCTCGACGTTCGCGACATCCTCTACTTCGTCTCCCTCATCGCTGTCGCGCTGTTCGCGAACGCGATCATCGTGGACCTCAAGAAAGCAGCCTGAGCGAGATCCATGAAGCGCACCCTCCTCTCCACGACTGGCCTCGTCATCGGCCTCGTCCTCTTCGCCATCGTCAACCTCTTCGCGCAGACAGCGATCCGCACGGGGCGCGTCGACCTGACCGAGAGCGGTCTGTTCACGCTGTCCGACGGAACGAAGAAGCTGCTCTCCAAGCTCGATCAGAAGATTCGGCTGCGGTACTACTTCTCGAAGGAGACCGTTGCGTCCAATCCCGAGATCGCTCCGATCATCGACTACGCCAAGCGCGTGCAGGAGCTCCTGGAAGAGTACGTCGTGCACGGCGGCGGGAACGTCACGCTGGAAGTGATCGATCCCGCGCCCTTCTCCGAGGAGGAGGACGACGCCGTCGGCTACGGCCTCAGCAATCCGCCGATCAACCAGGCCGGCGACCGCGTGCTGTTCGGGCTGGTGGCCACCAATAGCGTCGACGACCAGCGCTCGATCCCCTTCTTCAACCAGAACCGCGAGGAGTTCCTCGAGTACGACGTGAGCGAGCTCGTTTCCGACCTCTCGCACATCGAGAAGCCGGTCGTCGGCATCCTGGCCGGACTCCCGGTCAACGGACAGTTCGTCTCTCCCAACCAGCCGCCCCAGCCGGCCTGGTTCGCGATCGAGCAGCTCCAGCAGGGATTCGAGACGCGCGAGCTCCCGCCCGAGAGCACCACGGAGATTCCCGCGGACGTCAAGATCTTGGTCGTGATCCACCCGAAGGGCTTCTCGCAGGAGCTGCTCTACGCGATCGACCAGTTCGTCCTGAAGGGCGGGAAGCTGATCGCCTTCGTGGATCCCTTCTGCTTCTTCGACCAGAGCGCCCCGCCGGGGAGCAACCCGATGATGGCGCAGAAGGACTCCAACCTGAAGCCGCTCTTCGACGCCTGGGGCGTCGACCTGGTCGAGCGCAAGCTCGCCGGCGACCGCACGTCGGCCCTGCGCATCGAGCAGAGTGATCTCCTCGTGTACCTCGGCCTGCGCAACGATTGCCTCAGCGAGAAGGACGTGGTGACGGGAGACCTCTCCTACATCCAGCTCCTGATGCCGGGCATCCTGAAGAAGAAGGATGGCGCCACCACGAGCTTCGAGCCCTTGCTCCAGACCACCGAGGAGAGCCAGGAAGTCGACGCGATGGCGGTCCAGTTCATGGACCTGCGCGACCCCAAGGAACTGTTGAACAACTTCGTCTCGGGGCATCAGCGACTGGTCGTGGCGGCGCGCGTGAGCGGTCCCGCGAAGACCGCCTTCCCGGCCGGGAAGCCCGCCTCCGCCGAGCCGCCTGTTCCCGATGAAGAAGACCCCGCGGCCGCGGAAGATGCCGAGAAGGACGCCGCCGAGGGCGAATCGACCACCCCCGCTGAGGTCGCGCCGGTCACCGAGTCGGAAGGGATCCAGGTCATCCTGGTCGCGGACGCCGACATGCTGAACGACCAGCTCTGGGTCCAGAAGCAGCAGTTCATCGGTCAGACCATCGCGATGCCCCACGCGGACAACGGGGCCTTCCTGCGGAACGCCGTCGAGAACCTGACCGGAGACGCCGACCTGATCAGCCTGCGCAGCCGCGGTCGCTCGCTGCGGCCCTTCCTGCGCAAGGAGGAGCTCGCGCGCATCGCCGACGAGAACTACCGCGCCAAGGAAGAAGCGCTCCAGGCGCGGCTGACCGAGACCGAGCGCCAGCTCTCCGAGCTCCAGCAGAAGAAGAGCGACGCCGAGATGCTGATCCTGACTCCGGAACAGGAAGAGACGATCAAGCAATTCGAGAACGATCGCATGGAAGTGCGCAAGGAGCTGCGCAAGGTCAAGCACGACCTGCGCAAGGACATCGATGCGCTCGGCGGTACCCTGAAGTTCGTGAACATCGGCCTGGTGCCACTCTTGATCACCGTCCTGGGCCTCGCGTCCCTCGGCTCGCACAACTGGCTGCGGAGGAAGGCGTCATGAAATCCAAGGTCTACGCCGGCATGGCCGCGGCGGCGGTCGCGCTCGGCCTGCTCTATGCATTCGTCGAGAAGAGCCGCGCCTCGAACCACGCCTCCAGTACGGGAAGCGCCCCGTTCCTGCCCGAGCTCGCGACCACGATCAATGACGTGCACACGCTGCGCGTGCAGACCAAGGACAAGACCTTCTCGATCTCGCGTGGCGAGAAGGGCTGGGGCATGGACGAGAAGCAGGGCTATCCGGTCGATTCCGGAAAAGTCCGCGCGCTCCTGCTCGCACTGAAGGACGCCCGGCCGATCGAGGAGAAGACCGACAAGCCCGCGCTCTATCCCGAGCTGGAAGTGCAGGAGCCCGACGTTCCCGAATCGCCCTCCAAGCGCGTGATTCTCCTCGATGGTTCGGGGAAGGAGCTCGCGAGCCTGATCATCGGGAAGCGCCGGGCCGCGCAGGGAGCGGGAGGGATGCCGCCGACGGGCAAGATGCCTGCGGATGCCTACTACGTGCGCAAGAGCGGCGCAGCGCCGTCCTGGCTGGTCGAAGCCAAGCTCGAAGTCGAGCCCGAGGAAGGACGCTGGCTCGACCGCACGATCCTGAACGTGGACCGGACGCGCGTGCGCGCGGCCGAGATCACGGGCGCCGATAGCGAGCGCATCTTCGTCTACAAGGTGAGCAGGGATGCGCCGAACTTCGACGTCGCAGGCCTCCCGGAAGGTCGCGAGCTGCGCTACGCGGGCATCGCGAACGGCTTCAGCTCAGCGCTCTCCAACCTGACTCTCGACGATGTGGTGCCGGCGGCCGACGTCGTTTTCGACGATCCTCCCACGGCGAAGACGACCTTCTGGACCTTCGACAACATGCGCATCGACGTGACGCTTCAGGAGCGGGACGAGAAGCTCTACGCCAAGGTCGAGACGTCCTACGACGATGCGGGCGCGACCGCAGCGGGCGCGCCGGTGCCGCCGCCGCCGGTAGAGGAGCCCCCGGCCGAGGTCGAGGGCGGCGACCCCGAGGTGGCCGCCGCGCTGGAAGCGACCCAGCCGAAGCCGGACCCGGGACCCACGCCCGAGGAAGTGCAGAAGGAAGTCGGCGAGCTCGGCGCGCGCGCGAGCGCATGGGTCTACGTGCTGCCCACCTGGAAGAAGACGTCCTTCGTCAAGCGCATGGACGAGCTCTTGAAGGAACTCCCTCCCCCTGCGGAAGAGGCTGCACCGGTTCCTGGAGAAGAACTCGTGCCACCCGTCGACGACAGCACGACGGGTTCCGAGGACGGAGTCGTCGAGGAGATCCCGCCTCCGGCCGACCAGCCGCCCGTCGAGGAGCCGAAGAAAGATGACGGCGGGACGGACGACGACGGAGACGGCGGTCGCTAGCGCGCGTCGCCTTCGCTCTTCGCGTCGCCCGTGGTCGCGGTCGCGGCACGGATGCGCTCGACCACCTCGCTCGTCAGATCGTTCGGGATCGGAAAGCTCATCGAGTACTGCGCGATGCGCCAGCCGGCGCCGGCCCGCACCAGGACTCCCGTCCCGCGCAGCTCGCCGTACTTCGCGTTGTCGAGCCGCTCGTCGAACCAGGCCGTGCGTCCATCCGCGGAGAACGCGATCTGACGCTCGGAGGGAATGTAGGTCCAGCCCCGTCCCGAAGCGAAGTGCGGGTGCGAGTAGGCCCGGAATTCCTCCACATTCCACCGCTCACTGCCGTCGGTACCGAGGAAGACCGCGCCCGGAGCGAGCGCTTTGAAGTACGCCTCCTCGTCGGCTCTCGCGGCGGCGGCGTGCCATGCTTCCACGCAGGCATGGACCTCCGTCTCCGCCGTGGCGCGGCCGGCCATGCTCGGAAGCGCCGAGCAGGACGAGAGGAGAGCGAGTCCCACGAGGACTGAGCAGGGGATCTTCATGAGCGGGCCTGTTCTGCAGCGTGCTTCCAGCCCGGATCCTACGACCCCCAGGCGTTCGGGTACATGCACGGGATTTCCGCGGTACTCTCCGATAGTGCTCCGCTCCCGGCTCGCCCTCGCTTCCGCCGCCTGGCTCGTCCTCGCGGCCTGCGGCGAGCGTGAGCTGGGGGTGTCGCTGAAGCGCCCCGAGACCTACGTGCGGGAAATCATGCTCTCGGAGCGCACCGCGCTCGCCGCGCAGACCGAGATCGAGAGCGCGCTGCGCGCCACGCTCGCCGGTGCCGCGACCGCGCCCGACGCACAGGCCTTCGTCGACGAGTTCCGCGCGCGCTTTCCCGCGCCTGGCGAGGGCACGATCGTGCAGGACGAGCCGCTCTCGATCGAGCGCTACTCCCCGGACGAGCGCGCACCCCTCCTCGGCATCTCGACCTTTCTCGAGCGGCTCCGCGCCCACGTCGCGGGCTGGAGGGGCCTGGCGCGCGCGAGCTTCGAGACCGATCGCTTCTTCCTCGACCACTCGCTGAAGCGCGCCACCGGCCAGGCCGAGCTCTACCTGGCCGGCGAGCGCGCCGACGGATCGCGCGAGAGCCTGCGGGCCGTCTGCGCAGTCGAGCTGCTCCTGGAAGACGCGCGCTGGAAGCTCGGGGCGCTCGAGCTCGTGGAGGGCACGCGCATCGCCTCGCGCGGGCCGCTCTTTCTCGACGCGACGCGCGTCTCGGGATTCGACGAGGGTCTCTCGCGCGAGAACTCCGTCTTGTTCCAGTCCTTCGTCGACCAGCACGTGACGCTCGCGCACGGAGGACTCACCGCGCTCGACTGGAACCGGGATGACTTCCTGGATCTCCTCGCCACGCGCCAGGGCCAGCTCTCGACGCTCTTCCTGAACGACGGCGCGGGAGGCTTCGTTCCGGGCGAGCTCCCGGTGCGCGCGCCCGGCGAGTGCCCGAGCTCGTTCCTGTGGCTCGATCTCGACGACGACGGCCTCGAGGAGCTCGTGGGTGCCGCTGCGCTCGACTACGAGGGGACGCACGCCGAGCTTCCTCTGTGGACACGGCGCAACGGAAGCTGGGAGCGGGCAGAGAAAGCGCTCGTTTTTCCCATCCGCCGCGGGGCGCGGCGCCTCGCGGTGCAGACGATCGTGCCTTGCGATGCGAACGCCGACGATCGCATCGATCTCTTCGTCGGCGTCTACGGCGACGAGGGCTCGCGCTCCGCGGAATTCAATACCGTCGAGGCCCACGACGGCGGGGACAACCTCTTGTTCGTGAACCACGGGGATCTCCAGTTCAGCGAGGAGAGCGACGAACGCGGCATCACGGGCACGCAGTACACCTACGTTGCTTTCCCGTTCGACTTCGACGCCGATGGCGACGAGGACCTCTGGGAAGGCAACGACTTCGGCCCCAGCGTCCTGTGGGAAAACGACGGAGCGGGTCAGTTCCAGGCGCGCGCGGACTCTGACTTCGCCGGCCAATCGGCTTACACGATGGGAGTCAGCCTGGCCGATCCCGACCACGAGGGCGTGTGGAGTCTCTACGTCACCAACATGTCGGCCAAGGCGGGTCTGCGCATCAGCGCGATCGCCGACGGCCTCGACGAGCCGATGCGCGAGCGCATCGAGGGAATCGCGAGCGGTAACGCGCTCTACCGGCAGACGAGCGATGGGAAGCGCTGGCCGCGCGTGCCGCGCGCCGCGGGTGCATGGGAGGGCGAGTGGGCCTGGGGGTCGGTGTTCTTCGACGTGGACGGCGACGGCGACGAGGAGCTGTACGTCCCGAACGGCTTCACCTCCCACTCGCGGGCCGAGCTCTCCGATTGGGACAGCCACTTCTGGCGGCAGGTCGTGGCCGATGGAGGCTTCCTGATGCGCGGCCAGAAGACGGTCGACGTGAACGCGGACGATCCCTTCGAGGGCTCCTTCAGCGGCTTCCAGCGCGATCGACTGTTCTACAACCCCGACGGGGATGGCCAGTTCGTCGAGGCGGCCTGGCACTTCGGCCTCGACCAGATCGAGGACGCGCGCTCGCTCGTGCCGCTCGATGTCGACGGGGATGGAGATCTCGACCTCGCGCTGTGGACCTTGCAGGGTCTGCGCCTGTACCTGAAGCAGGGCGAGCCCGGGAGTTTCGCCGTGCTCGACCTCGAGGCCACCCGCTCGCAGCATCACGCGCTGGGAGCCGTCGTCACGATCGAAGCGGGCGGAATCGTTCAGCGCGAGCGCGTGCGCTGCGTCGAGGGTTTCCAGAGCCAGCTCCCGCTCCGCATTCACGCGGGGCTGGGTGCTGCGCAGCGCATCGATCTTCTGCGCATCGAGTGGCCTTCGGGGGCGATCGAGGAGCACCGCGACCTCCCGGCGAGGAAGCTCCTGACCCTCCGGGAGGGTGAGGCGCCGCAGGCGCGCGAGCTAGCGGTCTGGCCTGGAAGCTCGATCGCGCTGACGAGCGCTGCCTGCGAGGCCGAGTGCGCGCGCTTCTCACGTGCGCGCGCGGAAGGACCGATGGTGATCCACCACCCGCCGCCCGGCGCGCCGCGCGCTGCGGCCACGCTCGGTGAGCGCCTCGGCGCGCTTCACCCCGACGTGCGCTTCGTGGAAGCCCCACCGGCGGACGTCGAATCGACCTGGATCTTCAGCATCGACCGCCGACTGGTGCGGGCTTTCGAGCGGCCGGTCTCCGACGCGGAGGTCGAGCGCTTTCTCGCGCTCCTCGATCCTGAGCCAGCCTTTCCCGAGCTGCTCGCCGAGGCTGGCCGCCGCGAGCTGGGTGACGGACGCGCCCGGCCCGCGCTCGACCTCTTCGATCGCGCGCTCGCGGGGGCTCCGGGCCTCGCGTGGGCGTGGGAAGGCAAGGGGCGCGCGCACGTGGCGCTCGGTCGCGAGGATCTCGCCGAGCTCGACTACGCGCGGGCCGTCGAGGTCGACGCCGACTATGCGCTCGGCTGGTACAACCTCGGGGTTGCGCGCACGCGCCTCGGCCGACCGGAGGAGGCACTCGCCGCCCTTCAGGAGGCTGTTTCGATCGAAGGGGAGGATGTGCGCATGCTGCTCGCGCTGGGAGAGGCCGCGGCGCTCGCGGGTGAGCGGGAGGTCGCAATCGATGCGTTCGCTCGCGCTGGGCGGGCGGATCCGGCGTCTGGGGAGGCGCTCGTGCTCGAGGCAAGGGTGCTCGTGCAGGCTGAGCGTTTCGAGGAGGCGCGCGAGCGGTTGATGGAGGTGCTCGGGCGGGAGCCGGGGAATGAGGAGGCTCAGAGGGTGTTGCGTGCGGTTCGGGCGCGGCTTCAGATGCCGCGGCCGACGGCAACGAAGGATTCGTTCTGAATGGTTTGGAGTCGCGCCTTCGGGCGGGCTTCGCTTGCGGAGCTGGTCCCGCCTGAAGGCGGGACGACGAACCAGACCGCCTGAAGGCGGTACTCCAAACTCGGAATTCGAACTCGGAATTCGAACCCCGAAGCCAAGCCCAGAAGCCGAACGGATTACCAGCCGAAGTAGGCGTGGGCGAGCCAGAGCTTCGGGCGGTCGGGTGCGCTGGTGACTGCGAGGGTGAAGCGGGCTTCCTCGCCGGCTTCGAGGGCTGCGCGTAGATCCGTGGCGAGCTCGCGCGGGAAGCGGCCGGAGAGGGACTCGAGGGAAGTGGTGAGTTCTTCGGCCTTGGTGGCGAAGGGGGCTTTCGACTTCTGGAAGCGTTCGATCGATTTCGCCACGCTCTTCCAGTCCTTTGCTTGCTGGTCCTCGAGATAGAGCTTGAGGTCCTTCCGGTTCTTCGGAGTGACCTCGATCTCGAACAGCGGGGCCCAGCCGAGCAGGACGTCGAGTGCGGGAGAGGCTTCCTCGCGCTGGAAGGAGAGGGCGCTCGTCTCGAGCGAGTGCAGCGCGCCCTCGAGCGCGCCGAGGCGGCTGCGGGCGAGGTCGATCTCGGGGTAGAGGCCCACCTCGTAGAGCATCGCCTCGCGCAAGATCGGGAGCGCCTCCTCGAGCGCGCCGCGGGTGAGGGCCGGCAAGGCGGTCTCGTTCCACCGCGCGCGCCAGGCGATGAGCTCCACGAGCTTGCGCTTCTCCAGGAGCTCGGTGAGCGGCGCGTCGAGGAAGCTCTCGATGCTCGGGTCCCAGCCCTTGCCGATCTCGAAGCCTGGATCGCCCTCCCAGATGACCTTGTGGTCGACGTCGAGGAGCAGCAGCCGCGGCAGGTTCCAGCGCCGGATCATGAACATCTCGTTCGAATCGCCGATGCCGACTCCCACGCGATGGTCGACCGCGACGGCTCCCGGCATCGGGTGGCTCTGGAGGTAGCTCTCGATCTTCGGATCATCGTTGGGCGACCAGACCGATACGAACGCGAGCCCGGCACCCTCGGTGCGCTTGGCGAGATCGACGAGCCAGTCGTCCACGCGCACGAGCTCGTTCTGCTCGGTGCTGAGGATGGCGAGGAGTTGCGGGACGGGCCCGACCTCTTCCCAGCTCGAGCGCGAGCCCTGCGCCCAGCGCGCCACCTTGGGCCAGGGCGGCACCCTGCCGAGGAAGCTCCCGCCGACGGCTCCCCCTTCGTCGGGACGCATCTTCTCCATGCGGATCGCGCGCTGGATCGCCGAAGCGGGATCCTGCGGATCGCGGGCGAAGTACCGGACGTCCCGGAAGCGCGCTTTGCCGGGACTGCACACCAGTCCGAAGCTCCCGCGCAGGACGTCGAGGCTCGCGAACTCGTGCCAGGCGAGCAGCTCGCCGTCGAAGGTGAGATCGACGAAGCGCCCGGACACGTCGAGCCGCAGGCGGTGCCAGTTCTCGCCGCTGCTGGTCCCGCCTTCGCGCAGATCCCTCGGCGCGGCGGAGACGGCCAGGTGCTTCCAGGTCTTGATCGTGCCGCCGAACGAGCTCATCAGGTCGACGAAACCGGATTGCACGCCGCCCTCCGCGACCTTCTTGCCGGGGAAGAACAGGAGCCCGTGGAAGCTCGTGTCGTTCTTGCGGCCGAACACGAAGCCGCAGAAGTTCACCTCGCCGATGGTGGCCGCGACCTCGGCCTCCATGGAGAAGTCGCCCGATGTGACCTTGTCCAGGGTCAGCATCTGGAAGTCGAAGTTCTTCTCGTCGAAGACCCCGAAGTTCGACTCGAGGACGATTCCATTGGGACGGTACGCCCCGTCATTGCCCTGCGCGTTCCAGCCCTTGAGGCTCTCCTCGTCGTAGGCGAGCTCCCAGATCTCGAGCGACTTCCCGGTCTTGCGCACGCTCGCTTCGTAGAGCGGGAAGAGCTCGGAGAACTCGAGATCGCGACCGAAGCGCCAGGCGATGTCCATGACCATCATCGGGAGCGCAGCGCCCTCGTAGCGCTGCACGAGCCCGGTCACGGCGGCGAGCAGGTCGTCCAGGACGTGCGTGAGGTTGGCGCGCTTGGGATCGAGCTTCGCGAGTGCTCGCTCCGCTACCGTGATCGCCTTCTCGTCGCGCGGCGAGGCGGCTTCCAGCACGTGGAGCGCCTCCATCACGAGCTTCGCGCCGCGATCGGGATTCGAGAAGTGCGCCGCCAAGAGATCGGCGAACTCGAGCAAGAGCTCGACGTTGGTGGGATCGGCGACGAGCCCTTTCTCGTAGTGCTCGGCGGCAGTGGAGTAGTTCCCTTCCAGCGCGGCGTAGCGACCCCATTGCTGGTAGGGACGCTTCACTTCGGTCTTGCCCTGCTGCTCGTCCCGCAGAGCGAGAGTCCAGGCTTTCCACACCGCGTCGAGTTCGGCCGCCGTGGTGGGCAGCGCCGTCGCCGGAACGTCGAGAGGCCGCTCGACGCCCTTGATCGGCGGCTTGGGCTGGGCGAGCACCACTTCCTCGAAGTTCTCGACCGCCCCCTTGCCCTGGCGCCCGCCCGAGGAATCGATGAACAGGTGGAAAGCGTCGCGATAGACGAAGCGGCCGTCGAACGGATCCTGGTAGTTGTACAGGAAGTACACGACGCCCCATGTGGGCGCGTACCAGGGCGGGCCCCATGCGTACTCGTTTTCGAGCACGATGCGGAAGGTGGGCGCGCGCTCCGGTTCGGTCTCGGCGTTCGCGGAATCGATTCCCTCGGAAGCGCTCGCCATCCAGCCCTTCTCCATACGCGCAGCGAGCGGGAACAGCCGGTGGTTCGCCGGCATGTTCATGATCACCGTGCCATTGGGAAGGATTCGCGTGCCTTCGAAGAACGACGCCAGGCCCTCATTGAGCCAGCCGGTCGCATTCGTGGCCAGGCTCACGAACTGGTGGGCGGCTTCGTGGAAGAGGACTCCGACGAGGGACTCGAAGCCGCCGCTCCCCATGTAGGTCTCGACGGCCGAGCCGGTGAACTGGCCGCCCGACCACTCGACCGGACTGCTTCCGAGCTTCAGGTACTCGTCGCGGTTCTTGAACAAGAGGAGGTCGATGCGCCCGACGCTGCGCTTGTCCTCCTCCGTGCCGTAGCGGAAGAACTGGCGATAGAACGAGTTCATCTGCTCCATCGCCTCGGCGGCGCGCACCATGACCTCGTAGCCGGCGTCGGTCTTCGTGACGTAGTTGGGACGCTCGAGCTTGCCCGCATCCTCCCAGGTCGAGTGCTCGGAATCGAACTCGCGAATCCACTCCTGCGAGACGTCCGCAAAGAGATCCTTGGGCTTGGCGTCGCCCGCGAGGCTCGCGTCGGGAAGCGCGGCGATGCGCTCGATCGCGGCCTGCGAGGCGAGGTTCTCCGGATCGAGGGCGAGCACCTTCTTCCAGACGCGGATCGCACCGTGCGGCCGATCGTCCTTCTCGTAGGCGGTGGCGACGGCGGCCAGGCGATCCAGATACACCTTCTGGAGCGCGAAGAGGTCTTTCGCGAGCGGGTCGAGCGCCTCGAGCTCGGTCCGCTGGGTCTCGAGCTCGGCGCGCGGCCGTTTCTGAGCGACCGATAGCGCGTGGTGGCGGTGCAACGCGTAGACCAGCTCGTCACGATCGTCGATCGCGCGGGCCCAGCGCGCCCGCACGGCCCACGCCTCCACGGACTTGCGGTCGCGTTCGAGCGCGCGCTGGATCCAGTCCCGCGCGCCGGCCGTATCGCCGCTGTCGAGCGAGCGCGCGGCAGCGTCCAGAGCCTGGCGGAAGGCAGAACCCTCCCCCGCTCGAGGCAAGCACAGCGAGGAGAGGCCGAGCAGGAGGAAGCAGGCGAGAGCGCGCATGGCGTGGCTGGGATCGGGTAGAGCCCTTCATACTCTCCCCGCCGCCGGCTGCAACCGTTCGGCGCGGACTTCGTGGCTGCTTCGCGCACGCCTTACCGACCGCTGACGCAGGCGGCTGCCGGACGCGGTGGCCTCATGTCGGCGTTCCGGCGGTCCGCGGTGGCCGGAACAGGAGCCCCAGCAGGACGGCGCCCACGAGCGCGGCCCCGCAGGGCAGGAGGAAGAGCGACCGGAAATCGACCACCTCGCCCGTCATGAAGGTCTCCTGGATCAGCACTGGGCCGATGGCATTGGCGACTAACGGCCCGAAGCCAAGGATCATCAGATTGAAGAGGCCCTGCGCACTCGCGCGCGCATCCTTGGGAAAGAATGCGTCGACGAAGATGTAGACGGTCGCGAAGAAGAACGCGTAACAGATGCCGTGCAAGAGCTGGACCAGCACGATCACTGCATGGTGCTGGGGGAAGAAGGCATAGATGGCGAAGCGCACCGCATGGCCCAGGATGCCCACGATCATGGTCGTCCGCCAACCGAGGCGTTTCAGCGTTGCTCCCAGGACGAACATGGTGAGGATCTCGGCCACCTGACCGACGCTCATCACCGGCATGGTCCAGTTGCTGGGAATGCCAACTCCACCCTCTGCGACGGATGTCTCGAGGAAGGTGTTGGTCCAGTTGAAGTAGAGGTTGTGCACCGTGGCGTCGATGAAGGTCACGATCCACAGCACGAGGATGAAGGGAGTCCCGAGGAGCTTGACCGCCTCGAGCCAGGCGAGCTTCTCGGCGCCCTCCTTGGCGGTCTTCGGAGGCGTGTGGGGCAGCGCCAGGCTGAATAAGGCGAGGAGCAGCGATGCGCTCCCGGCCACGATGAACATCCAGGTCTTCGCTTTCTGCAGGGCATCGCCCTTCAAGCCCGATCCGAGCGCCGTCCCGAGCCAGTCCACCACCCCGTGGGTCTCGGTCGCTCGCACCGCGTCCCAGTCCACCAGGATGAACGTGAACGGCCAAGCAGCGAGGATCCACCCGATCGTTCCGCCCATGCGCACGACGCCGAACTCCTTCTGCGGATCCTGCATGTTCGCGAAGGCGATCGAGTGGGTGATCGAGATCGTCGGCACGTACAGGAGGCAGTGCACGAGCATGAGCAAGAAGAACGGCCAGAAGCTCGTGACCCAAGCGAGCGAGAGCACCGCCACTCCGCCGATCAGGTGGCTGAACGCGAGGAACTTCTCGGCCGCGAAGTTGCGGTCCGCGAACTGATTGCTGAAGAACATCCCCACGATCGCGGCAAGGGGGAAGGCACTCAGGATCCACGACTGCTCCGTCGCGCTGAACCCGAGGCTCGGCAGGTAGCCGAAGATCAGCGGCAGCCAGGCGCCCCAGATGAAGAACTCGAGCACCATCATGAAGAAGAGGCGCGGGCGGTAGGACTGGACGCTCCCGGAGATGCTCATGGGGGTGGCTCCGATCACTCGATCTGCGAGAGGGGAACGGCGACCCGATCGCGCGCGGAGACGATTGCCGCCTCGAGGACGCGCTGCGTCTCGTAGGCATCGGCGAAGTCGGGGAGCGGCACGACAGGCTTCTCGCCGCCGAGCACGCGCAAGATGTCCGCCGCCATGTTCACGAAGCCGTGCTCGTAACCGAGGACGTGGGCATCGGGCCACCAGCTGGCGGCGTAGGGATGTGCTCCGGCACTCGACGTGCACATGATGCGCCTCCAGCCGTTCTCGCGCGGGCCGTCCTTGGCATCGAAGAACCAGAGCAAGTTCATGTCCTCGAAGTCGAAGCGCAAGGAGCCCTTCTCGCCGTTGAGCTCGATCGTGTTGCGGTTCTGATGGCCGTGCGCGAGTCGCGTGGACTCGAAGCTCGCGGTCGCGCCCTTCTTGAAGGTGGCCAGGAAGAGCACGCAGTCGTCGACGTCGCTCGTGCCCTTCTTGCGGCTACCCGGGATCGCGCGCGAGGTGATGAATGTCTTCGAGATCGCGCCGTTGACTTCCTTGATCTCGTCGCCGGTCAGGAAGCGCGCGAGGTCGACGATGTGCGCGTTGAGGTCCCCGTGCGCCCCGGAGCCCGCGACGCTCTTCTTGAAGCGCCAGATCAGCGGCGTCGAGGGCCCTGCCCAGCTTTGCAAGTAGGTCGCGCGCACGTGGTAGAGCGGGCCGAGCCGACCCTCGGCAACGAGCTGGTGGGCCAGGGCGATCGCCGGACAGCGGCGGTAGTTGAACCAGACGAAGGTCTTGCGCTTCTTGTGCGCCTTGGCCGCGTCGCGCATCGCGCGCGCGTCGGAGAGCGTCCCCGCGAGCGGCTTCTCGCAGGCGACGTGCTTGCCAGCTTCGAGCATCGCGATCGACTGCTCGGCGTGCACGTCGTTCGGCGTCCCGACGTCGACGAGGTCGATCTCGGGATTGGCGGCGAGGTCCTGCCAGCGCGTGGTCGACCGCGCCCAGCCCCACTTCTGCGCGAAGGCCTGGAGCTCCTCGCGATCCCGGGCAGCGATCGTGTGCATGCTCGCGGACACCGGCAAATCGAAGAAGCGGCCCACCTGCGACCAGGCATTCGAATGGGCTCGGCCCATGAATCTCTGCCCGATCAGGGCGACGTCGACGGTCTTGGACACGGCGGTTCCTCCCTGTGCGGGGGGCGGGACGGGGGGGCATGGCGGCCCGCCAGGACCGCCGAGGAGGGGGAGGATATCGCCTCCCGCCAGCCCGCTCCACGAACAGCCGATGAGGAGCCTCCGGCAGCCACGGTCTTGAGCGCAGCGCCAGTGGACCATAGAACGGTTGCCCCTCACTGCCGTTCGACACCGCTCCGCCGCCCCCCACCGCTCCTCCCATGCACTTCTTCTGCCGCCTCCTGGGGCACACCTGGATCCACCAGACCGACAATCCGAAGATCTCGTGGAACACGAACGCCAAGACCCAGGCCGAGCTCGAATTGACGGCGCCGGACGAGCCGCGCTTCTGGCTGGAGTGCGTGCGGTGCGCGAAACGCATCGAAGAATCCGACCCGGGAAGAGCTGCGCCGCGCGATGTGAGGTGTTCTGGTTTGGAGTACCGCCTTCAGGCGGTCTTCTCTTCCAGAGCCGGTCCCGCCTGAAGGCGGGACGACGAACCAGACCGCCTGAAGGCGGTACTCCAAACTCGGAGGGACTCCGGGCTCGTAGGGGTATGGTTTCTCTCTAGAGGGTGGCCTTACTTTTCCGGGGCGGAAGGCCGAGGATGGACTACGCCTGCCAATGATCGACCCCACCTCTCCCGTCAACAGCGAGCTCATCCGCTACCTGTTCATCTTCGCTTCGGCGCCGATCTGGATTCCATTCTCCAGGGCGCTGTGGAAGGAGCTCTCGCGCGCCATGCGACCCGACGGGGGGCTGTACGGGCCGACACCGAGCCGGAGGCGGCGCGAGGAGATCGAGCGTGAGATCGCCCGGGACCCCGATCCGGTGGTCCACGAGCCGATCGCGCATCGCCGCAAGATCGGCGAGCACAAAGGCGGCGGGCCTGCGCTGCGTCCCTCGCACGCGCCCAAGCTTCAGCAGCGCCGGCCGAACACTCCAGCGCCCGAGCGCGGCCGGCGACCGGGCTTTCGCTGATCCGCGGGCGCTCGGGAGTGGGGTATTCTCTCGCCCCATGCCGATCCCGACACCCTTCCACCCTCGCACGGCGGCCTTGTGCGAGAGCCTGGCCTGGAAGGAATGGGCCGGGTACCACGCGGTGCGTTCCTACGACGTGTACTTCGAGCGCGAGTACTACGCTTTCCGCCACTCGGCCGGCTTGCTCGATGTCTCGCCGCTCTACAAGTACGAGGTTCGCGGCCGCGACGCGGCACGCTTCCTCTCCTGGCTCACCGTGCGCGACGTGCGCAAGCTGGCGCCCGGACGCGTCACCTACCTCTGCTGGTGCGACGGGGAGGGCAAGGTGCTCGACGACGGCACGATCACTTGCTGGGAGCGCGGAAACTACCGCCTGACGTCGGCGGACCCCTCGTGGGCCTGGCTCTCCGAGCAGGCGCGCGGCTTCGCGGTGGAGATCGAAGACGTCAGCGCGAGCCTGGCGGCGCTGGCTCTACAAGGCCCGCATTCGCGAGCGATTCTCGCCGCGGCCGTCGGCAAGGAAGTCGAAGACCTGAAGTTCTTCCGCGCCATGCGCGCGCGCATCGCGGACGTCGCGGTCGATGTGACCCGCACGGGTTACACCGGCGACCTGGGCTACGAGATCTGGATTCCTTGCGACGACGCACTGCGCGTGTGGGACGCGCTGGTCGAGAAAGGGGCACCGCACGGCATGCTTCCCGCGGGACTCGATGCGCTCGACGTGACGCGCGTCGAAGCCGGGTTCATCCTCGGCGGAGTCGACTACACGAGCTCCCGGCGCGCCTTGATCGAAGCGCAGAAGAGCACGCCCAGTGAAATCGGGCTGGGCTGGTGCGTCGAGCTCGAGCGCGAGCCCTTCATCGGGCAAGCGGCGCTGCGCCACGAGAAGAGCCACGGCTCGCGCCACGCCTTCGTGGGACTGGTGCTCTCCTGGGACGACCTGCACGAGCTCTACGATTCGTTGGGGCTGGCGCCCGCGCTTCCCTCGCACGCCTGGCGCCAGTCGATCCCGATCTACCAGGGCACGGTGCAGGTCGGCTATGCGACCAGCGGCACCTGGTCCCCCACGTTGAAGCAGAAGCTCGCGCTCGCGACGGTCGAGGCCACCTACGCCACCGAAGGGACGACGCTCTCGATGGAGTGGACCGTCGAGCACCAGCGCAAGACCGTGAGCGCGACCGTCGCCCGCCGGCCCTTCTTCGATCCGCCCCGGAAACGCGCCTGAGCGATCATGCAGAAACCCTGGGATGCGATCGTGGTCGGCGGCGGCCACAACGGCCTGACCTGCGCGGCCTACCTCGCGAAGGCGGGCTGGAACGTGCTCGTCCTCGAGCGGCGCGCGAAGCTCGGCGGCGCCGCGGTGAGCGAGGAGGTCTTCCCCGGCTTCACCTACTCGGTCTGCTCGTACGTCGTGAGCCTCTTGCGGCCGTGGATCATCCGCGAGCTCGACCTCGCCAGCCACGGGCTCGAGATCATCCCGCTCGAGTCGGCGTTCTGTCCGTATCCCGATGGCCGCTCGCTGTGCCGCTGGTCGGATCCCGAGCGCACGCGGCGTGAGATCGCCGCCTTCAGCAAGAAGGATTCCGAGGTCTACCCGCAGTTCGGAAGGCTCATGTCGCAGCTCGCGCGCTTCGCGCAGCCGCTGATCGACGCGCCCGCTCCGCGACCGACCTCGCTCAATCCGTTCGAGCTCATCGATCTCGCTCGCCACGGCAAGCGCTTCCACGAGCTCGACGGCGAGAAGAAAGCCGCGCTCCTGAAACTGATGACCAAGAGCGCCGTCGACCTCCTCGACGAGTGGTTCGAATGCGAGCAGCTCAAGGCGCCCATGAGCTGCTCGGGCATCATCGGGACCTTTCTCGGCGTGCGCTCGCCGGGAACGGCATACGTGCTGCTGCACCACTACATGGGCGAGATCGACGGCGCCTTCCGCGCGTGGGGCTTCGCGAAAGGCGGCACCGGCGCGGTGAGCGAGGCGATCGCCGGCTCGGCGCGCGCACACGGAGTCTCGGTGCGCACGCGGGCCGGCGTGCAGAAGATCCTCCTCGAGGGCGAGAGCGCGCGCGGCGTCGTCCTCGAAGACGGTCAGGAGATCCGTGCCCGCCACGTGATCAGCGGCCTCGATCCGCACAATACGTTCCTGCGGCTCCTCGGCGAGAAGCACTTGCCTGCGGACTTCGTCGCCAGCATCCGCCGCTTCCGCATGCGCGGCAGCTCGGGCAAGGTGAACCTCGCCGTCGATCGCGTCCCGAGCTTCACCTCCCGCCCGGGAGCCGGCCCCCACCTGCGCGGCGACATCGCGATCTCGCCGAGCATCGACTATCTCGAGCGCGCCTACGACGAAGCGAAGAGCGGGACCTTCTCGAGCCGGCCATTTCTCAACATCGTCATCCCCTCGCTCGTCGATCCGAGCGTCGCCCCGCCGGGCAAGCACGTCGTCTCCTGTTCGTGCAGTACGCGCCCTACCAGATCACGGGCGGGCCGGAACGCTGGCCGGAGCAGCGCGAGGCCTTCGGCGACGCAGTGGTCGACACGCTCGAGGAGTACTGCCCCGGCTTCAAGAGCTCGATCCTGCACCGACAGGTGCTGACACCCTGGGACCTGGAGCAGGAATTCGGGCTCACCGAAGGCAACATCTTCCACGGCGAGCTCACCCTCGAGCAGCTCGCCTTCCAGCGCCCCGCGGCGGGCTGGGCGCACTATGCGACGCCGATCGAGCGGCTGTGGATGTGCGGCTCGGGAACGCATCCCGGCGGCGGAATCATGGGCGCGCCGGGAGCGCTCGCGGCGCGGACGATCCTCGCGCGGAGACAGCGATGAGAGGGTCGGTGATCGTGCTCGGCGGCGGGACGAACGGCCTCGTTGCCGCGACGACGCTGGCGCGCTCGGGGGCGAGCGTCACCCTGGTCGAGCGCCGCGAGCGCTGCGGAGGCCTCGCTGCGGGCGAGGAGTTCCATCCTGGTTTCCGCACCAGCGGTCTCTTGCACGACGGCGAATGCTTCGCGCCCGAAGTCGCGCGCGCGCTCGATCTCGACCGTCACGGTCTGAGCTGGCGCGCGTGCCCGCCGCGGCTGGCGGCCGAACGCGGAGGTCGCGGGATCCTGCTGGACCCCGAGCCTTCCCGTGCTGCGGCCGAGATCGGCGCCCGCTCCGCCCGCGATGCCGAGGCGTACACGAGCTGGCGCGGCCTCCTCTCGCGTCTCGAGCCTTTCGTGCGCCGGCTCTTCCGTGAAGAGCTGCCCCCCTTCGAGCCCCGCACGCGCACGCATTTCTTCGATCTCTTGCAAACGGGCGTGCGGCTGCGACGGCTGGGAGAAGCGGACCTACTGAGTCTCCTGCGCCTAGGACCGATGTGCGCCGGGGACTGGCTCGCCGATCACTTCGAGACGCCGCTCCTGTGCGCCGGCCTCCTCGTCCCGGCGCTGGAAGCGAGCTGGCTCGCGCCTGCCTCGGCGGGTACGGCGGCGCTCCTCGTCGCGCACGCGAGCACGCGCGAGCGCGCGGCCACGGGCGGTCCGGCGGCGATCGCTCGCGCACTGGAGGCGGCGGCGCGCGCCGCGGGCGTGCGCGTGCGAACGGGCGCGCGCACAGTGGAGATCCTCGTGCGGGCCGGCGCCGTGCACGGACTGCTCCTGGAGAGCGGCGAGGAGCTCGCGGCCGAGCGCGTGCTCTCGACCCTCGATCCGCGCCAGAGCATGCTCGATCTCTTGCCGCGCACCGAGCTCCCCCACGACCTCGAGGCCGCGGTCCGACCCTGGCGCGCGCGGGGCACGAGCGCGAAGCTCCATCTCGCTCTCGACGGCCCGCTCGAGCTCCCCGGCCGCGCCGGCGAGCGCATCGAGCACTGGACCACTGGCTCCGACCCGGACGAGCTCGACCGCGAGTTCGCGCACGTGAAGTACGGGCGCATGTCCGAGCATCCCTGGCTCGACGTGCGTGTTCCGAGCTACGCCGATCCCGCGCTTGCGCCCGGTGGTTCGCACGTGGTCTCGATCCTGGCGCACTGGATCCCTTTCGAGCTGGCCGGAGGCTGGACGAGCGCCGCCAAGAGCGAGCTCGAGAATCGCGTGCTCGCCGTGGTGGAAGAGCACGCGCCGGGAACGCGCGCGCGGATCCGCGCCTGCCAGACGCTCTCGCCTTTCGATCTCGCCCAGCAGTTCGCGCTCGCCGGCGGGCACCTCCATCACGGCGAGGGCGCGCTCGACCAGATCCTGTTCCAGCGTCCCGCACCGATGCTCGCGCACCACGCGACGCCGATCGGCGGCCTGTTCCTGGGAGGCAGCGGGACGCACCCCGGTGGCGGCGTCACGGGCGTACCAGGCTGGCTCGCCGCGCAGCGCGTCCTCGGCTAGCAGCTAGCGATCCGCTTGGCCGAGCGCGTGCAGCAGTCGCGCGACGCGCTCCTCGCGCTCGGAGGTCTCTTCCAGGACCAGTGAGCGGCGAGCATGCACCAACGCCTCCTCGAGCTTTCCCGCCCGCTCGAGCATCGCGCTCATGTACCCATGGATCCACGCCTCCTGCTTGGCGGAGAGCTTCGGTGCGAGCGCGAGGAGCTCCTGGAACGCCGCGATCGCTTCCTCGTGGCGATTCTCCTGATAGAGCATCCCTCCCAGGTGGAGGAACACGAAGGGGCTCCCCGGATCGGTGACGCGCAGCTCCTGGAGCAGCGCGATCGCCTCGCTCCGCCGGCCGGCACTGGCGAGTGCCGTGGCGCGGTTCATGCGCTTGACGGACTCCTTGTGCGCGTGGGGATCGGGGAGCGCGGAAGGCGCGAGCGGGTCCGGAATCTCGACCCTTTCCTCGACACCGTCAGCGTAGCCGAGCGAGCGCACCTGCTCCCGCAAGGCTTCGTCGAGCACGACCGGACCTCCGCGCGGGAGCGCCGGTTTCGCCGCGACGGCACGGATCGCCTCGCGCGCCACCTCCGCGGCGGCAGGCTGCTCCTCGAGGACGCTGCGCGTCTCATCCGGATCGAGCGCGAGGTCGTACAGGTTCGGTCGGGAGCTGTGTACGTACTTGGTGTTGCCCTGAACCCATCCCGCGATCGGGCTCCAGCCGTAGTCGAAGAAACCGATGAAGGACTCGAAGTACAAGCCGCGATCCGCGGGGGGCTCGTGGCGAAAGAGGCTGGTTCCGTCGAGGTCGTTCGGCACGGCCAGGCCAAGTGCAGCGGCGAAAGTCGGGAAGACGTCGATGGAGCATACGGGAACGCGCGAGCGTTCCCCGGCGCGGTGGCCGTCGGGGTAGCGGACCAGCATGGGAATCCGCATGGTCGTGTCATAGCAGTACAGCGAGTGCGACTCCTCACCGTTCTTCCCGAGCGATTCGCCGTGGTCGGCGAGCATCACGATCAAGGCTTCGTCCAGCGCGCCGACCTCACGCAACGTCCCGAGGAGCGCACCGATGCTCGCGTCCATTGCCCCCACCTCACCGAGATAGGGCGCCCCGGGCTCGCGCGCAGCGAACTCCGGCGGCGGATCGTAGGGATAGTGCGGATCGTAGAAGTGCACCCACAGGAAGAACGGCCGCGAGCGATCCCGGCCGCGCAGCCATTCCTGCGCGGCGCGCGAGGTCTCGCTCGCGCGGCGCTCGGCGATTTCCAGGTCGGCTCTCCGAAGAGGCGCGTTCCCGATCGCTCCAGGACAATCGTAGACTTCGAAGCCCTGATCCAGTCCGAACGGAGCCGACAAGACGGCCGTGGATAGGAAAGCCGCCGTGTTCAGGCCGGCCTCCTTGGCGCGTTCGGCGAGCGTCACGGCTGCAGCAGGCAACGCGTCGAGGCTGTTGTCGCGCACGGTGTGCCGCATCGGATAGAGACCGGTGAGCATCGAGGTGTGAGCAGGCAAGGTCACCGGGGCGACCGTGCGCGCGTTCTCGTACACAACGCACTCGGCGGCCAGCCGTTGCAAGTTGGGCGTGATTCCGCGGTCGTTCCCGTAGCAGTCGATGGCCGACACGTTCGTCGTGTCCATCGTGATCAGGACCCCCGAGCGGATCGGGCTCCCCGTGGGGACGACACCTGCGGGGCGCGAGCACGCGTTCGCGAAGAGCACAGCCAGCCCGGCTCCCAGGAGTGCCTGCTTCGTTCCCGCCACGGGATCAAAGGATACTCCGCGCCCGGATGCGGCGTAAGATTCACACACACGGAGGAGCTCCATGGATCGCCGCACTTTTCTCGCCTCGTGCACAGTACCGTTCGTTCCGGCGAGCCTGAGCGGTTGCCGCGCGCGGGCACTGGCCGTCGCGAGCGAGCTCGAGCAGCAGCCGGGCACTGCACAGGAGATCGCGCGGGACGAGGACTTCTGGTTCCAGGTCCAGGAAGCCTTCGAGGTCGACCGCTCGATGGTCAACTTCAACAACGGCGGCGTCTCCCCCAGCCCCGCCAGCGTGCAACGCGCGCTGGCCCGGCACAACGCCTTCGCGAACGAGGCGCCCGCTTACAAGATGTGGCAGGTGCTCGAGCCGCAGAAGGAGAGCGTGCGCGAGCGGCTGGCGCGGCAATTCGGCGCCTCGCCCGAAGAGACCGCGATCGTGCGAAATGCATCCGAGGGCCTGCAGATCTGCCAGCAAGGCTTCGACCTGCGGCCGGGGGACGAGGTGCTCTGCACGACCCAGGACTACCCGCGGATGGTGACGACCTTCCACCAGCGCGAGCGCCGCGAAGGGATCGTCTTGCGCCAGTTCAAGATACCCACGCCGCTCAATGATCCGGCGGAGGTCGTGCGACTGTACGAATCCAACATCACCGAGAAGACGCGCCTGATCCTCGTCTGCCACATGATCAACCTCACGGGCCAGATCCTGCCCGTTCGCGAAGTCGTGGCGCTCGGCCGCGCACGCGGAATCCCGGTGATCGTCGATGGCGCGCACTCCTTCGCGCATTTCGCGTTCGACCTCTCCGATCTCGATTGCGACTACTTCGCGACGAGCCTGCACAAGTGGCTCTTCGCGCCCTTCGGCACGGGGATGCTCTACGTGCGGCGCGAGAAGATCCACGACCTCTGGCCGCTGATGGCCGCCGAGGAGGAGCAGACGGACGACATCCGCAAGTTCGAGCAGTTCGGCACGCACCCCGTCCCGATCTTCCTCGCCATCGCCGACGCGATCACCTTTCACGAGGCGATCGGCATCGAGCGCAAGGAAGCGCGCCTGGTGCACCTGCGTGACCGCTGGATCGAGCCCCTGAAGCGCCACGATCGCCTGCGCCTCAACACGAACGTCGCGCCGCGCATGGCGGCGGGCATCGCCAATGTCGGCATCAAGGGTGTCGACACCGCGGCGCTCCAGGCCTGGCTCTGGAACGAGCACCGGATCTACACCATCGGGATCGTGCACGAGACGCCCTGGGGCGAGCCGGAGATCGACGGCCTGCGGGTCTCGCCGAGCGTGTACTCGACGCTACAGGAGGTCGATCGCTTCGTCGCGGCGATGGAGCAGGTGCTCGAGAAGGGCCTGCCGAGCTGAGGCCCGATGCGGGTGGGCATCGACTACCTTCCGGCGGTCACCCATGCACCGGGAGTCGGGCGTTACGTGCGCGAGCTCGTGCGGGCGCTCGTGCGACTTCCGGGCGCTCCCGAGCTGGCACTTCTGGAGATCGGCGGCGGGACGCGCACGCTGCACGGTGCGGCGCTCGGTCTCGACGGCGCGCGAGTGCGACGGCTGCGGCGACCGATCCCGCGGCGCTGGGCGGCTCTTCTCGCACGCGCGGGCTGGTCGCTCGAGCGCGCGCTCGGCGGCGTCGACGTGCTGCATCGCGTGCAAGCCGACTGGCCGCCGGTCGAGCGCGCGCGCCAGGTGCTCGCGATGGCGGAGATCCCTCCGGCCAATTCGCCCGGCGCCGAGCGGCTGGCGGCGCGCGCGCGCACGATGGACGCGCTGATCGTGTTCTCGCGACACGCAGCGAGCACGCTCGTCGCCCGGACAGGAGTCGACGCAGACCGGGTGCACCAGCTCGAGGTCGGGTGCGATCACTGGGTGCGCGACCTGGGTGTCGAGCGCGTCGCGCGCGTCGATCCGCCGCGCCTCCTCGTCCTCGGCGGATTGCGCGCCGAGCGCGAGCCGCTACTGGTCCTGGCGGCCTTCGAGCGCCTGCGCGCGCGAGGGATCCGCGCGGAGCTCGTCTTCGCCGGCCGGGCTGGCTCGGCTGCCGTCGAATTCGAGAACGCGCTCGCCCGGTGCGACGCTCGCGCGGACGTGCGCTGGATTCGCGTTCCCGAGGAATCTCGAATGCCGCGCCTGGTGGCGGAGTCGAGCGTCCTGGTCCATCTCGCGCGCGAGGAGGACACGCCCGTCACGCCCCTCGAGGCTTGCGCGATGGGGCTGGCCGTGCTCGCCGACCCCTTGCCCGCTTTCCAGGAGGCGCTCGGGGGCCTCGCCTTGTGGACCGGACCGCAACGCTCCGCCGAGGACCTCGCCCACAGCATGGAAGCTGCGCTCGCCGACGCCCGTGACATGGCGAGGACGACGGCTCGCGCCGCGCTCGCATTCCCGTACAGCTGGGAGCGCAACGCCGTGCGAACGCTCTCGCTCTGGCAGGAGGTGGCGGGAATCCGCCCGCGCGCTCCCACGCCGCCCGCGCCGGCCGCATAATCGCCGCCCTCGCGCAGGCCGCGAAACCGAGCCCCATTCTCTCCACGACACTCATGCCCACCCCCCTTCGATCCCCCACTCGATCGCGCCCGCTGTTCGGATCGGCCATCGCCGCCGCCCTCGTGCTCGCGACGATCGCGGCCAGTGCTCCCGCCCGCCTCCAGGACCCCAAGCCGCAAGAGCAGGGGGAGGCCGACACGCCGCTGCTCAGCGCGATGGAGAGCATGCAGAGCTCCCTGCGGACCCTGCGGAAGCAGGTCGACAAGCCCGAGGAGAGCGCCAACGCGCTCATCACGTTGCGCGCCATGCAGACGTACATGACGACCGCTTACGGGCTGAATCCTCCGCCCCCCGAAGGCAAGAGCGAGAAGGAGGTCGCGCTCAGGAACATCGCCTTCCACCGCCGCATCCTCGATGTGCAAGGCACGCTCCTCGATCTCGAGCAGGCCGTCCTCGAGGGGCGCACCGATGACGCCAAGGCCGGCTACGCCAAGCTCAACGAGCTGAAGAAGCTCGGCCACGACGAGTTCCAGATCGAAGACGAGTGATCCCCCTCCTCGGACTCTGGACCGCACGAGCGATCGGGATCGCGGCGCTGGGTTGCCCTCCGGGCGCGGCTCTGCAGCAGGACGCGCGCGAGAGCGAGCTCGCGCTCGAGGTCGTGCGCATCCTCGAGTCGAAGTGCACCGAGTGCCACGTACCCGAGTCCGAGAGCCCCAAGGCCCGAAAAGCCTTCGACACGGCGCGAGATCTCCCGCGAGTGATCGAGGACTTCGTCACGCCGGGCGACCTCGACATGTCCGACCTGTGGACGCAGATCGAGGACGGCAGCATGCCGCCCGAGAAGGCCGCGCAAGGCCCCCTGAGCGTTGGCGAGAAGGAGGTCGTGCGCTCCTGGATCCTCGCCGGCGCGCCCCTGCCGCCCGCCGCGCCCGTGGTCGCGGATGCACCCGCTGAGCCGGTCGAGGCGCCCGCGGCTCCGAACGCCTCGCGCTGGCTCGTCCTGGCCGGTCACCTGCATCCGAGCCTGGTCCACTTCCCGATCGGGCTGCTGCTCGCTGCCGGCTTGCTCGAGCTCTTCGTCCTCGCGCGCGGCGCCCGTCATCTGGAAGCCACGGCCCTCACCCTCGTGCGCATGGCGGCCTTCTTCGCTCCCCTTGCCGCGGGCGCCGGCTGGATCAACGCCCTGGAAGCCTCTCCGGGCCCGGACCTCGAGCTCCACCGCTGGGCGGGAATCGCCACTGGCGTCCTCGCCCTCGTGCTCTTGCCTTTCTCCGAGCACGCTTTCAGGAGCCAGCGCCGGCGGAACTATCGCGTCGTGCTGCTGCTCGCCTGCGCGGCCGTCGGCCTGGCCGGGCACCTGGGCGGGAGGCTGGTCTACGGGGTGGACTACCTGAGTCTCTGAGCGCGTCCTCGCCCACGTTCTCGCACATTTGGTTCCAGTCGCGCCCGGCGGTCCTCCGACAGGATCCAAGTCCCTCGCCAGCCTGCGGGGGCCGGCTCGGAATGGAACGTCCGCTCAAGCAGATTCTCGGCGAGCTCCGCAGCCTCGAGCCCTTTCCCCGCACCGCCCTGCGGATGCTGGAGCTCTCGCTCGCGGACGACCTCATCCCGAACGACCTCGTCGCGATCATCCAGGCCGACCCGGGCCTGACCGCCAAGGTCCTGAAGCTCTGCAACTCGGCCTACTACGGCTTCCAGCGCCAGATCGCCTCGCTGCAGGAAGCCGGCAATGCCCTGGGCAGCGAAACGCTGGTCAACCTGGTGCTCACCTCCTGCACGAATCGCTACTTCCGCGATAACGGCGGCTTGCAGGCCGACGAGCAGGACCGGCTGTGGCAGAACAGCATCACCAACGCCATTTCCTGCCGCCTCCTCGCCCGGGTCAACGGCGGAGTCGACCCCGAGCGGGCCTACACCGTTGGACTCCTGCAGAACATCGGCCACCTGGTGCTCGATCGCTTCCTCGAGGACGCCCGCGATAGCATCCAGCGCGAGGTCCTCGCGGGCCGCTCCGTGCTCGACGCGGAGCACTTCGTGCTCGGCCTGACCCACCCCGAGATCGGAGCCCGCCTGGCGACCCACTGGGGCTTGCCCGACGTGCTCGTCGACACGATCCGCTTCCACCACGCACCCCAGCACGCCAACGTCGATCAGGCCCTCGCCGCGACCGCCCACCTTGCCGAAACCCTGAGCTGGGCCGTCGGCGCCGGAGACGGCATCGAAGGCTTGCCCTACGAGGTGTACGCCGGCGCTTTCGACCTCGCGCACACCGACAAGAAGAGCTTCGCCGAGCTCCCGGAGCGCCTGCGCGCCGATCTCTCGCTCGCCCGCGAACTCCTGGAAGCCTGAGCGCCCGCGGGCGCGAGGATGAGCTGCCCCGATCTTCCGCGTCAGGGAGCCCACGGAGTGTCGGAACATGCGCGCACACAAGTGCTGATCAAGGCCTCATCAGCCAGGGACAGGTTCGCGCTTCCCATGGAGCGGCCTGCCACGAGGATCTCGCCTCCACTGGGTGGGAGATCGATCGTTGCCGCGATCGTCTCCTCGAGCGAGGCGAACACGAAGACGAGGATCGCGGCTACCGCGAGCAGCACGAAGCCTGGGAGGCCGTATGGCGCCCTACGAGTCACGCAACGCCTCTCCGTCGAAGTGGCTGATATGCGCATTGTTGTCGAATCCCCCCGGGACGCCGAATCACCACCCTCAGCGCCTGCCCTGACCTGCTCGTTGGCGTGACTCACCCGCGCGGGGTGAGCACGGCGCCGACGACACGGCCATCAACGCTCTTTTTCCATGGTCAAGTGAACGCTCTTCGCATCCTCGAGGAGCAGGTACTCCGGGCGAGGGAGGGTGAAACTCAGCTCCATGTAGCCGCTCGCGCGGAAACTGATCGTCCAAGGTCCAGCTCCCAGCAGGGATCCCTCGATTCTCCAGCGTCCATCGTCTCCCACGACAGCAACCGGGACGCCGTTCACGGAGATGTTCGCACCGGGAATCGTCTTGTCGCTCGCGTCGGCGACCACGCCCTCCAGGCACAGAGTCTCGATCGGCTCGACGGGGATCTCTACCGGAGGGAACTCAGCGGACACAACTTCCGGCTGCTCGATCCATTCCTGTAGCGATGCGTGCCCCTCGTCGAACGCGAACGCGAAATACCCCCCATCCGGCTCCTCACAGATCGGCACGCGCAGCATCGTGATCTCTCCATTTGGTCCCGAGGTGGCGAGAAGGCCGAGAGCCCCGACGAACTCCTCGCACTCAAGATTCGGCCATGCATACCAGGCACGGATTCTCTGCCACGTTCCCCAGGCCGGCAGCACTAGCACGGCACAGCCCGGCACACTCTCGCCCCGAGCGTTCACAGTGCGCAACCGGATCGTCGCCGTCCTTGCATTGGCCAATACGTCCAGCGGCTGGTCGATATGCCCATCGTCCTGCAGGTCATTAATGGTGAGTTGCTGATATCCGGCCCACTCCTTCGACCAGGCGGTCACCAGGCACCGCGAACTTGCGAGCGTCTGGAGGTCAAGTGCAACGGTGAAGTGTCCCCCTTCCGCGCTCACGCAATCCCCAATGATGGTCTTCTCCATCATCAGACGCCCGGACACACTGGGTGACTCGACGTACCTTATGAGGGAGGTCACTGCTCGTACACCAGGTAAACCGCGCCCGGTGCCTGCCTCGATGATCCTGCATTCCAACGAGATTCCGCGCGGGCCATTCGCGCCATCGTCTTGCGAGCTGCGACTCTCGGGCAATTCAGGCAGGACCGATTCGGCGTCCCGATCAGGAGCCCCAACATCCTGAGTCGCTCCGCTGCCGCAGGCGGCAGCCCACACCGCAACGGTGCCGCAGAGAAACAAGGCCGCGGGGTACCCAACACCGAAATGCCTGGGGATGAGCATGGGTAGGCATCTAGCCTAGCGTACGGCATTCGGTCACCGCCCGGACATCCGCTTCTGCTCCCCGGCCAAGGGCGAGGCGGAGGGGCTTCGTGGCGGTCATTGCCAAGTGCATGCCGCAGCGGAGCAACATCACATCTCCCTGAGGCACCGCGCGGTGCATCAGAACAGCACCTTGGCGGCGAGAATCCCGAGTATGGCTGCTGGATATGCCGCAAGAAGACCAAACCAGGGATGACAGAGAGTAACCATTGCGACACAGACCTCTACGAGAACCAATGTGAGCGCAAATCCCCAAACAAGGCTTTTTCCTCGCAGTGCCCATACAGCGAACGCTGTCAAACCAAGCGACGTTGGAAACCCGACGAATATGATCAACATCCAAATAAGTGGATTGAACAGAAACGCCACGAATCCAATTCCTGTATTCTCGGGGTTCTTGAATAGGAATGCCTCGCGAACCCAGAGAAACAGAAATACTGTCGTTACGATCCCACTCACCGACAGCAACCAAACCAAAAGGAGTACTTCCCACTCAGCATGGGGTGTGTCCTCCATTGGCAGCGAATCACGTACCACGGCTACGCGAACTCCACAGGCTCCCCGCTCCGCCGAGGGCACGGCGGGACGCGGGCGTCAGCGCGCCTGGAGCCACGCACGGTCTGATCCCGAGTGGTCGTAGCAGTCTCTGCAGTCGAGGAACTGTGTGATTGCCTCCCACGCGACGAGCGCATCCCTGAGTGTCAGCCAGTCAGCATCCCCCAGCGATAGCGGATTGAATTCCCGCGGCTCGACAAGCGTCAACGTCCCCTCGGCCGCGCGCACAACAAGCTTGCGCTCCGGCCGCCACTGCGCAGAGTCGCCGATTACTCGATCATTGAAGCCGACGCAGGATTCCAGATTCGATCGGAGGAGCCGCCATCCCGCTTCCTCGAGCTGGAGCGTCCGCACTTCCTCGTGAGAGGCAAGCGCAACCGCTAGCCGGCAGCTTCCCTCGGCGAGGATGCGAGCGTCGAACCATTGGCGTCGCCCGACATTGTCGCGGAGCGACTGACTGCGTGCGTGCACGCTCACCAGCTCCGGCGCGAAGCGGGCCAGGACTTCGATGTAGTTCACGACATCGACGAGCCGGGAGTCGTAACCCACTACCCTCAACACCTCCGGAGCGCCAGAGCAGTGAACAAGCTCTTCGCCCTCGACGACCCGGATCGGCATGATCCCGTCTCCGGAACCGACGTTGCGAAGTATGGAATTCGTGCCGAACCGTAGCGACACGGCATCACGCACTTCAGGTGGGGCACTCCCGAGCTTGCCGTCTGGCGATAGCAGGAACAGCGCGCGCTGTCCGATATCCGCGGTGGTCGTGTCACACGTCCATGTCCCCCACACTTCGTGGTAGACCACCTTGAGGTCCTGGGGTCCCTTGAGCACCCGTTCCACCACGATCCGCGCGATCGGCAGAGCAGAGTCGAAGCCATCGGTCGGCCAGTCGATGCCAGGGGTCTCGATCCTGATTACTTCATCGACATGACCGATGCACACCAGCGTTGCACGGTCCACGTGGTCCGCGAGCGAGACATAGGCCTTCTCAGGCACCGAGCTTGCCGGGGAGAAGACCGACAACACGAGATAAGGCATCACCAGCATCGTCAGGAGAGACTACCACGGCATTGCCCGCAGATCGCAGGTTGCCCTCTCGCCCCTGCCGAGGGCGCGGCGGGGCCGGACAAGTTCGATTGGTGGCTTCAGGGCTGTTCCATCCCGGCATGAGGAAGTCGATGTCGTCTGGGCTCATGTGGGCAATACTCGAGAACTGCTTCGTGATCCCTACCGTGCCAGTTGAAATCCTTCACGCACCTCTGCCGGCGCAAGGGTGACCTCGACCCGGCTCTCGGGGAGACCATCGATCCAGAGTTCGTATCGGCCGGGTGTCAGGTCCAGGAATTTCGAAAAGCGCTTTGCTGTCGGACTGGGTCTCCAGCAGCGAGGTGTAGTTGCTCGACTCCTCCGGAGAGAGTGGGTCCAGCAGTCGTCCTCGGATCGTCACGCCCCGGAGCGGTTGGCTGGAAGTGGAGACCGAACCCCGCAGCACCGCGCGCCTGGATGCCTTCACGGGTTGGCCGTTGACCTCATTTTCCAACCAAACTTCTGCGACAGGGTTTCCTGTATCAGAAGAGATCATCGCGACCTGCCGGCCCCACGGCACCTTCGCGAGCACGACTCCATTGCTCGCCTGTTCCATGTCGCTCTGCGATACCTCGGGTAAGAGTCCTTGGTTGTTCTTGGGGGTAGAGAAGAAGCTCGCGATCCGCGTGTTTGTCCAGGGCACTCCACGTTCATCCACGAGTCGAAGCACGAAACGTTCGCCCAGTTTGAGAAGCAGATCAAGCGGCGGTGCCCCGGCCTCGACCGTCCCACACCAGAGTGCAAACCAGGGTTGGCCGGGTACCTCGGTCGGGACGGCTGCGAAGAGTTCCATGTTCATCCCCACGCCGACACTGAATCGAAACTCTCCCTGTTCATCTAGGGTCGTCTCCGGGCCAGTCCATCGATCATCAATGAAGCCGGGGTAGCCGATCGATAGGTGAGCTCGGCTCGCCGGCCGACCGTCCGGCCAATGAACTCTCCCACTCAGCTCGCAAGGATCCGGAACCATTAGATCCTGTCTGATACTCGAACCGGCCGCGACCTGTCCCAGATCCAATGGGGTCGATGCGCGAACGCTCAGCCCGGCTGCTGTGGAATCGGCGGTCGCCTGCACCACGATTCGTCCGGACGGCAGACCAAGGAGAGCGTACTCGCCCTGAGCATCACTCTGTGCTCCCCATGACGCGTACGGATCCGCGGGATCGCCGCCAAAGATTACACCAGTGACGCGCGAGCCCTGCAGAGCCTCACCTCGTGGCGTCACGACTCGGCCGGACAGACCCACCCCTGTATGAATCGGGATGTTCACCCGAGAAGTTGCCCCGGAGTCGACCTGCACTCGAGGCACCTTCTCTCCTCGAAACTGCTCCGACTTGCAGGAAAGCCAGTACTGCCCAGCCCGGAGCCCTTCGAACCTGTAGAAGCCCGCCGCGTCCACCCGGGCTGACTGGGCTTCCCCGTTGGAGGGATCCGGGTCCTCACCACCATGTAGAAGAACATCTATCTCGACGCCAATGAAGCTCATGGACGTGTCAGGAATGAGCTGGCCCTCGATCCGGCCCCGAAGCAGCGCACGGAGGATGTGCACCTCACGGCAATCGATCAGCGTCACGAGTGGCGAGTACTCGAGCGCCACTCGCTTCGAGTCGAGGTCGAAGCGGCACCAAGCGGAGCCTGCAGGAATCGGTGCGGAGAAAGCGCCGTCAACATCGAGGCCGAGCCGACGTACGTTCGTTGTCGATCCGTCCCCTCCGAAGGTCACCACGACCTTGGGCTCGGCCGGGAGGATTTCCTCTGGCAGGATGACGCGGCCCAGCAAGTGCGGTCCGGTAGGAGGAGGATCCGCCGCCCCCACTTGCTCTCGCTCAGGAAGGGTCGAATCCGCGACGACTGATTGGGCATCCTCCATCGCCGGAGAGGCAGCATCCAATGAGGAGGCCGTCGCGGCCTCGGGCAAGGTGTATTCCCGATCGTCGTGCGTTTCACTCGACGGGGACGATCCCTCGGTGATGATCAGGATCGCTGCGCCTACAGCGATGGCGACAAGGGCGAGAACTGTCCAGAAACGCGCCTTCATTGGGAGGAAGTGTAGTGCTGTCACCCTGGATCGCCGCTGTGCTCACCAGGTGCAGCAGTCCGAGTCTGCTCTCGGATCCCAAACGAGCGCTCGGCGCGGGGGGCTGCTCGCTCGGGCTCTACTTGGCCCACAGCTTCGACACGGACTCCGCGAGGATCTGCTGGATGACCTTTCCTGTCGAGCCCGAGGCAACCTGGACACCGCCTCCCCAGAAGCCCGTGTCCGGTGCACCTACGATTAGATCGACGACGCCATCTGCGTCAATGTCGCCCAAGGAATCCACGCTGGATCCAAATCGGAAGGGAGCCCAGTCCTCGCGCTCGAAGTTCAGGAAGTGCCTCGTCTTGCCCGTCTTGCTCGATCCAATCTCGGCCCATCCCACGTCTCCACCACACCAGAAACCGTTCGGAGCACCGACCAGCAGATCATGGATGCCGTCTCCATCGATGTCTCCGAGCGGTGCGATCGCGTGTCCGTACTCGCTTTCTTCGCGACAGCGGAACTCATCCAGTTGCAGCAGGGAAGATGGCTCTGTGGAGCTGAGACCCAACACTGCATCGCGCAGGGCGAGGATGATGACTGCGCCACCGTAGTCAGGTGCGGCGCCATACCAGGGGGCGCCGACTGCAAATCCGGGAGTGCCCTTCTCATCGATACTCCCGAGAACACGTACCGCTGTACCAAAGCCGCTCGAGGGGAACGGGTCCACGCACTGAGCCAAGACGTCGCCCTTCGATCCAGAGAGGAGGAATACGGCTCCCGTCCGATCGGCGTCGCTCCCCGGAGCACCGACCACCACATCGAGACCGCCATCTCCGTCCAGGTCTGGGCTGAGGTCCAGCGCTGATCCAAAATGGCCATCTCGTACGGACCCGACTCGGGCACGGATTCCCTTGTAGCTGGGTCCGGTGAATGTCCAAACGGAGCCGAATCCTTCGTCCTCTGGAGCTCCCACTGCGATGAGGCTGCTGCCGCCCGAAGATGCAGCGGCGCGAATGCATGCACCGAAGCCGTCCCCTAGCTGGACGGAACTCAGAGTAATCAGCCCATAGCCGTCCTTGCCTGAATAGAGTCGAACGAAGCCTGGCACCGTCCCGTTGCCCGGCGCTCCAATCAAGATGTCAGCGTGGCCATCGCCGTTGACATCTCCGGTGGCTGCCACCGAGTGACCGAAACGATTGCCCTCCACATCGCCGTACCAGTGGTGGAGCACCGCGAAGTCCTTCCCCGAGAAGACCCAGGCGCTGCCGCGCTCCACGTCCACCCAGGTCATCCCATTGCTATTGCCTTGCCGCCAGTTGAATTGCACCTCGTTCGAAGGAGCGCCGACGACGAAATCCGGTGTCCCATCTGCATTGACATCCTTGAGGCCGGCCACTGCCCAGCCAAACAGGTTCATCGGCTTCTCCCCTATCCGCCATCCGATCTCACGGAGTTCGCGAAGACTCGGCGACCGCGATTGAGCGGCAGCTCCGGGGAGAAGGTACGCAGCAAGCCCAACAAGATCGACGATACCAACCACGCAGAACCTCCGCGCTGACCCAGGGACCCGGACGGCCCCCTCCAACACCGCTACCGTGCTCGGGTTGCGGTGATGTCGTCACGGTCCGCGAGAAGCAGGCCGCCTTTCCCTCGCCTGGGTTCCCGAACAGCGGATGGCTGTGGAACTGCTCCACCCTGCTTGTCAGCAGCGCCTCGACCCGCAATCAAGGGCGACCCCGACGCCGAGAAGATGTTTCCTTCGGCCAGTCTGCGCAGCCTCGATCTCGGCCCCGGGCGGGTCGCGGCTGAGCAAGGCAGTGCGGCGAGTGCGACCGGGTGATGGCCCTGGGGGCGGGCCTCGATCGTCACTGGTAGGCCGGAATCGGCCCGCTGAATCAGAGCCGCACGATATCCGGTGGGTGGTGCCGCATCCTGTGCCAGGCCGCGTGTGCAATCGGCCCACCCACTACTCCCAGGATGAACCCGAGGGGGCCAGTGAAGAGGATCCCAAGGAGCGGTCCCTGGTTCGCCTCCGGTGTGAAAATGATGGGACCGAAGAACCCGCCAGCAAAGCCGATTCCGCCAACGACCATTCCCCCGAGCAACGCGACTCTCATGCGAGCCAGAGATTGCGGTCGAGCGCCGCGCAAGGCGAACCACGCACAAAGCGTGACCACCACGGTCAGAAACCCCAGGACGACCATGGCCAGGGGAGAGATGGTGCCGTCTCGTACACGATTCGACAGCCCCACGATGAGAGGAGAGGAGAGCAACACCGCTGCCGCGGCCGCCACGATCCGCAAAAACCAAAAAAAGGGGGATGTACTCGGTATTTCCATGGCGGGCTCCTACTCGACTCGTTGACTGACTGATTCTTCGCTGCTCGCTAGGAGAACCTAATCCACCGCGACCAGATCCGCGGCGCACAAGCGTTGACCCAGCCGATTCGCCCTGCGAATCAACGATTGGAAGCATGCGGGGGGCGAGGATGCACGCCGAGCTCCAACCCGAGGGTGGGAACTCCGGATTCCGCCGGGGCTGGGTCAGCTCGCATCCCCCTCGCCCCCGTTCCGGACGGCGGTCAAGGATCAGGTAGGTTCAGGCGAAACCCTGCCGCCTCGCCGCTGTTGCAACGCTGTGCTCATCCTCTCGCTGCTCATCCTCGCCTGCTTCAACGCGCCCGACGCTGGCCTGGTGTGCCCCCAGAAGGTCGTCCGACCCTGCGAAGGAGACAACTTCGCTACCAGCCTGATCGTGCTGGGCGACATCAATGGCGACGGTACCGACGACTTCCTCGTCTCCGATCCCTATCGGGAGGGGGTGCATCGCGAAGAGGGCTGGGTCGTCGCGGTTTCCGGTGCAACGCACAAGGCGATCTGGTCAAGATTCGCGGGGGAGTGCCACCTCACTCTCGGAATCCATGCTCGTTTGATGGGAGATCAGAACGCAGATGGGATCCAGGACGCGGGTCTATCCGCCGGATGGTTTCTCGAGCGAGATAGGCTCCAGTTCTGGACCTTGTCCGGCGCGAATGGGGAAGTGCTTCGACAGGAGTCCATCTCAAGGTTGCCCGAGCTATCCCTTCCTCGAGATCTCCCGTTCCGACCTGGGTACGTGGAGCATGTCAGCCTCTGTCCGGAAGAGCCGACGCACGGCATTCGAAAGGTCAAGCTTGTTCAGGAGGGCGAAACGCCTGCCGTAGTCGTGATGCAGGATTCCAAGGGTGCGATTCTCGGGCAACGAGATTTTCCAGCACACTGGGAAACCAGCCATTGCTCCTACTTCCTCTCGGCAATCGGGGACGTGGATGGTGATCGTCAGGGAGATGTTCTAGTGGGCATCGACATGCCGACCCGCGCCATGTATCAAGTCTGGTCTGGAGCCGACCTTCAATCGGTCTGGGAGGAGACCGTGCAGCTCGACAACATGTACGACCTCGAGTGGGCTACATGCAACGATCTCGACGCGGATGGCACCCGCGATCTGCTCTGCGGTATGCATTGGCTCTGCGGAGGCCCGGATGTGAGGGGGTACATCGAGGCGCGATCGGGTCGTACTGGGAAGGTCTTGTTCCGACTGACCCGTGCGGACCTCGAGTGACAGCGCATGCGCAAGCAATCCAGGCTTCCGCGGTGCTACGCTCGTCCCCGCGCACTCTTGTTCCCCCTCACGAGAGTACTGGTTGCGATCGGCTTCGGCTGTGCTAGCTCCGGGCGCCCCGAAGAACTCAACGCTGCGCACGCTTCCACAGCCAGCGCGGAAGGTCTTATCCTGGAGCTCGAAGGAGAGCCACCTTCTCCCTCTGTCCCTTGAAGGGATCGGAACGCTTGACGCGTTCATCGAGTACTTCGGACCCGGTGAGGAGATGGCTCGGTTCTGCGCTGTCTCCTTCGCGGTAGGGGGACACGGAGGAGGCGAATTCAGCGATGCTATCTGGAGCGGGGATCGTACCTCCAATTTCCGCATTCGGATTGAAACGCCATGCCCAGAATCCGCCATGGAGGCTTTCCCTGCCCAAGGATCATGGCGACAACGCGCCTCCCTCAACATTGAGATGACCTGTTCACCGGGGTGGCTCCTTCCTGGCACGCCTAAGGTGACTGTCATCGATCTTGGCGGCGACTGGAATGCAACGTACCGCAATCTGATTGCTGCCGCTCTTGCCCAGGCGGGTGTTGACTATCAGCTGACCGGATCATGAGTCTCAATTGCCAGCTCCCCTCGGCCCAGGGTGCGGCGCGGAAGTCGCAATCTCCGCCTGTTCGGGTCGCGGACTGTCTGCACCAGCCTTCGTGGCACAGGGATACCTCTCCTTCACTATTTGGGGAGCCCCACGGTTGCCGAAGCTCCGAGGGCGCCAACGCAGGCAGCTGCCGCAGCAGTGCGGCGTTCGGGGCGCGGTGAGCCGCCCAGATCCCGCGTAGCCCTCGGCGCGGCAGTCACCTATTCGGGAATCGTGTAGCGCAGGATCAGGGCGTCGTCGATATCAGGCAGCCATACTTCGCCGGCTTGCAATCCAAATCCGGGTTCTGATTGGTACGGATTCGGAAGCAGCACTGGGGCGCCATCCTCTCCGACGGCCTGCTGGATCTGATCCAGCTCCAAGCTCGCTACCAGCAAGCCACTGCGAAGCGTGCTCACCACGATGTGCGACCGGGACACCGCCAATCCAAACGGCTTAGAATCACCTGGGATACGCAACGCGTGAAGTGGATGGAACTCGGCGTCGTAAGTAGTCAGAAGGGCATCGTCGGGGCAGTACTGAACATCAGTGTCGAGGACGGCGATGGTTCCGTCGGCCCCGAACGCGGCTGCCTTGACATGTCGGAACCACTTTCCGTCGCCTGCACGTCGCACGACGACATGCTGACCCATTCCGCGAGTGTCGATGTGTCCGATGACACGGTCCAGCTGGGACCCGCGGAAAGCACCAAGAATCTGGTCATGCAGAGGGTCGGCCGCGAGTATGCTTGCATACGTCTGCTCTTGAAACAGTATCTCGCCCGAAGACCCAATAACCGCGCAGCTTGGATGGCGAATCCCAAGCTTGATGTAGAGTGAGTTCTCGATTCCTCGCGCGATGAATTCGACATCACCTAACCGGTCTTCATCGGCAGGGATGCTGTGCTCGACCACGATAGATGAATTGGAGGCATCGAGGAGGAAGAGTTTGTCTAGAGATTCAATGACAACCCCGACGAATCCTTCACCGAGTACCTTGGCTGAGGAAATACGCAGTCGGTCCGATTTCACTCGCGGGCGAAGAATCGCGCCCAAGTCGATCGGCGGTTGCTCCGCGAGCGCCCTGGAGGACACCGGGACGGTGCGGTGGGATGCGACGTTCCGCAACTCTATCGGCTCAGTGCTCACCTTCCAGCCACGAGAGCCGTCGTCATGAACTCGAAACACTTGGACGATGTCGGCGGTGTCGGGCGAGCGGACCAAGATTTCGTTGTGGCTCGTGAATTGCGGCAACCACTCTGCCCGCAGGAGCTCGCATCCTGCCGGGGGCGATCCCTGGATGGGCTGCTCGAGCTTCCAGGTGATACTCAGGTCGGCGTCGAGCAGCCATGTGCGGGAAAGCGGCTGCTTCTCTCCGAGAAGATGTACTGCGATCAAAGGAGTGCCGAGCACGCCTTGGGCCGAAGTGACCGTGTTCTCGGCGAAGTAACTCTCTCCGAGTGGTGCGCCGACGGCGGACAAGTTCACGGTTTCGGCAGTGACGCGAGGGTATCGCGCGAGGAGGGCGTAGTTGCCGTCCCTGGAGGTCAGATCCTTGTAGAGGAGCGTGACCGATGCGTCCTCATCGCAGAGCGCCAATGCGAGGATCTCGGATTCGTCGGCGTATTCCGGTCCGGTGATGAGTTCAAGTTCGAGGCGCGCCACCTCGCGTACGCGACCAGCCGGATCGATTCCCCAGACGCAGAGGAACGGCACATTCCCGATCACGGCATAGCCGTGGCCCACGGTGAACCCGTCCTCGAAGACACGAGCATCCCGGAATGCCAAAGGGAGGAAGCGGAGCCATTCCGTGCCGCCGCCGTGCGATAGCCGCGAAACCGACCCCGCGAGGCCGTCCGGCGCGGTCGGTGCGGAGTCGAGCCGCCATTCACCGGAGACGGATGTCGCGCTCAACGGCTGCACAGGTACTCCCGATGGCGTCCGTTGAGCGGGCGCGGCAAGTGGCGCACAGAAAGCCAGCGCGAGGAGAACGCCTACCATGCAGGGCTAACCCGGTGGAGTGGACGGAGTGGCGGCTGTGAGCATCGGCTGGTCGGAAACTGCATCATCGTGAACCGCCGGGCTCATGGAGACGACAGCTTGCCCGCTTGGGGGAACCGTCGAGCCCCCGTCCCAGGGACATCAGGCTTGTAGGAGGCGACCAAGTCGTGGGTCACCGACCGGCGGAGGGGGACGAGCTCATGCGCGTCGTGGAGGAGCAGCCATCCGCAAGGACCTCCGCCGCCGGCGGGTGCGAGGATCCTCGCGCTCCGCATCGAATGCGCTGCTTCAAGCCGCCCGAGCTTTCGTAGGCAGGGTGGTGCGCGCTCGACTCGTGCCCGGATTCCGGGGCGATCACTCGCGCGACAGCGCAAGCGATGGGCACGGCGCGCGCCGGAAGACTTCCCGGCGGATTCCCCGCGTCCGAGCTGGCTGGAGCCGAGCATGAGCGAGCACGCGGTAGCATGAGCACCCTCCCGGAGATGCCCGAGAGGGCCGCGCGGCGGCTGAAGGATGGGGTGGATGAGGGGAATTGAACCCCCGACCCCCAGAGCCACAATCTGGTGCTCTAACCAACTGAGCTACATCCACCATCAGGGGCTCGCGAGGAGCCCGGGGCTCGTGGGCGGGGAACGAGGATCTTTCCAGACGGGCTGCTTGTCAAGCTCGTGGGCGCCGCTTGTCCAGGAGTCGCGCGAGGAGACCCGGACGTCGAGGGGGCGGGAGCGCGGCCAGGCGGGACTCCAGGTGGGTCGCGCGCTCGTGGAGGCGCTCGTTGTCGCGCTGCAGGGCTCCGAGGAGGACGAGGAGGCGGTTCTCCTCGGTTCGCGCGCGTAGGAGCTCGGCCTGCGCACGCTCCTCTTCGTGCTCGAGACGGTCGAGCAAGCGGGTGGAGCCGCGCTCGACGAGGGCGGCGAGATCGAGTTCGTGGCGAGCTCGTGCGAGACGCAGGTCGAGGGCCTCGATCCGTTCGCAGTAGCCGCGCTCGACCCGTCCAGGGCCCACGACGCGGGGCAATCCGACCGGGGGGCGGGGCCACAAGGTGACCGTGGGCTCGCGTTCCTCGAGGGGCCCGGCCATGGGACCGTCGAGGTGGGGAGCGGCGGACGCGGCCGGCGACACGCCTTCCTCCCCTGTCGTGCGCTCCTGCATGGACTATCTCTTCGGCAGCCTCTGCGGTTTCCTTGCCCGCTCTCGGCAACCTTGCCGCACCCGGTGGCACCTCGGCTGGCCGGGTGGAGCGGGCGAGGCTAGCCTGCGGGGTGCAGCGCATGGCGAGCGAACCCCCGGTCGAGAAGAGCTTCGGAAACGTCGGCGAGCACCACTGGACTCGAACGCGGCGGGGGTTGCACAAGGAGGCCCTCGATTACCTGCGGGGCCGCTCGCGGGCGCCGGGAGTGCGCGAGGGGGGAAGCGCGCGCAATCAGTACTGCATGAACTGCGACGGCGTCGTTGCATACGAGAACGCCGATTCGAACTGCCCGCATTGTGGCGCGTCGCTCGAGGGGCGTGTCAAGCGCTCGTTCAACTGGGTCGAGATCGATCAGCCGGGAAGCAGCGACCTGCGCGCGCTGCTGCCGTGGATCGCCGGCGTGCTCGCGATCGGCGGGTTGCTGCTCTGGTTGGTGATCCGCTGGGTGTTTGCGTGATGACGGCCGGGCCGCGCTTCGATCGGCAGGTGCGCTTCGCATCCATCGGCCGGGAGGGCCAGGAGCGCATCGAGTCCTCGGTGGTGCTCCTCGTAGGCTGCGGCGCGCTCGGCGGCGTCCTGGCTCAGACGCTCGTCCGGGCCGGCGTCGGCCGACTGCGGCTCGTCGATCGGGACGTGGTCGAGGAATCCAATCTCGCGCGCCAGGTGCTGTTCGAGGAGCGCCACGCGCGCGCGGGCACGCCCAAAGCCGAAGCGGCGGCCGAGACACTCGCGCGCATCGGTGGTCCGACCTCTGTCGAGGCGCTAGTCGAGCACCTGGACGCGAGCAACGTCGACGCGCTCGGCGAGGGCATCGACCTCGTGCTCGACGGCACCGACAATCTCTCGACGCGCTACCTCGTGAACGACTGGTGCGTCGAGCACGCGCGACCGTGGGTGTATGGCGGCGTCGTCGGCGGAGCCGGCCTGGTGATGGCGATCGTGCCCGGCTCGAGTGCCTGCTTGCGCTGCTTGTTCCCGACCCCGCCCGCGCCCGGGACCCTCCCGACTTGCGACACCGCGGGCGTGATCCTGCCTGCCGTGGGTGCAGTCGCGTCGATGCAGGCAGGCCTCGCGCTCCGCTTGCTCGCTTCCCGCGAGCCACCTGAGTCAAACCTGATCGAGATCGACGTGTGGAACGGCGAAGCGCGCACGCTGCAGGTGAAGCGCGCCGAGAGCTGCCCGTGCTGTGTGGGGGGCGAGCGCGCCTTCCTGCATGCTCCGCACGCCGAGGCAGCACAGGTACTGTGCGGGCGGCATGCGGTTCAGGTCCGCGGACGCGGACCCTTGACAGATTTCGACCAGGTCACCGAAGGCCTCGCGCGCAGCGCGAGCGGGCTCGAACGCAAGAGCACGCTGGTGCGCTTCCACGTCGAGGGCTTGCGCGTGACGCTGTTCCGCGACGGGCGTGCGCTCGTCGAAGGCACCGAGGAAGTCGAGCGCGCGCTCGCGCTCTACGACCGCTACGTGGGAACGTGAAGCCCGCTCTCGTGATCCTGGCGGCGGGCCGCTCGGCGCGGCTGGGATCGTGCAAGGCGACGGTGCTGCTCGGCGAACGATCGGCGCTCGAGCATCTCTTGGCCGCGACCAGGGAAGTCTTCGACGGCGAGCCGGCGCTCCTGGTGACCGGAGCGCACGACGAGGAGATCGCGCGCGTGCTTCCTGGTCGCGGCGTCGAGCGCTTGTTCCACGCCGACTGGGAGCTCGGCCGCACCGGTGGGCTCGCGCTGGCGGCCACTCGCCGGGCAGGCCGCGACCTGTGCGTTGCGCCGGTCGATTGTCCGCTCGTCCCTCGCGAGGTCTTTGCGGCTCTGGTCGCAGCGTGGAGCGCCCATGGCAAGCCGGCCATGGGTTGGCTCGCGCCACAATGTGATCGTGAAGGATCCGTGCGCGACGGCCATCCGATCGTGCTGGGACGCGCTCTTGCGGCACTCCTCGGCTCCCTGGAACCGGACCTCTCGCTGCGCGTGCTGCGCGAGCGAGCCAGGCCCCGCCTTACGGTCGCGGTCGAATCGGAGGCCATCCACGATGATCTCGATTCGCCGGCCGATCTGGCGCGACTGAGGCTGCGACTGGACAGCACGAGCCTCACGGGGACTGGGGGGCATGTGAAAGGTTTTCCCGAGAACGGGCCGCCGCCGCACTAATCTCGCCCGTGCGCACCGCCGATAAGGCTGCGGTCCCATGAGCTTCCAAGGCGACGTTCGCGGCATCGGCCTGGCCGAGCTCCTCCAAGGTCTAGCCCGAGGTCGCAAGGAGGGCGTGCTCTCACTTTCGGCTCGGGGATCCTCGCAATCGACCCTTGGGCTCGCGGCCGGGAAACTCTTTCTGCTGCCCAACGCCGACGAGGACGCCGAGATCTGGCGCGATCGGGTGCGCGACGCGTGGGCCGGCGATCCCGCCTTCCGTGTCGACTACCTGCGAATGGCGGAGATCGCGCGTGCGCAGCGCCTCGAGGACCTCTACTGCCTGCTCGACGGCGAGGGCGTCCACTTCCGCTTCGATCCGGGTCCCCTGCCGATCCCCGGTCAGGCCAGCGCGCCGGTGACCGAAGAGAGCGAGCTCGCCGCGGTTCACTGCGACGGGCTCGCGGTCGAATCCTTGCTCCTCGAATACGCGCGGCTGTCGGACGAGCTGACGCGGGCTCCCGAGGCGGCGAAGCTCCCGACCGACATCATCCCCCATATCTTCGATCAGGGATTCCTCGACTCGAACGCGCGCTTCCTGCAGCAAGTCGACGAAAGGTCGACGCTCCAGGAGATCTGCGATCGCATGGGAGTGACGATCCGCCAGGGACGCCTCGTGCTGTGGTTCGAGCTCAGCCGCGGCGCCGTGCGACTGGCGAGCCCCGAGGACGTGCTGCTCCTCGCGCTGCACGAGCTCGCGCACAAGAACTTCACTCGGGCCGCCACGCGCATGGAGGCCTGGACCCGCGATGCCTGGCCGGGACCGCTCCCGATCGAGCGCGCGCAAGCGATGGCGAACGAGTGGATCGCCGGCCGGCTGCCGACCGCGCTGCGCTCGATGTCCTCGCGCGCCGTCCGCACCATGCTGCGGCGCATGGATCACGCGCTCGTCAATCCTGCCGGTGCGGTCGCGCACTGGGAGGAAGCCGCCCGCAAGGACCGGCGCGATCGCATCGCTCGCCTGCACTGGCTCGCGTGCCAGTTCCGCGAAGGCCAGGCGAGCGACCGCCCGGATGTGCGCGACCTCCTCGACCTCGCCCGCGAGTTCCGCGAGGGCGGCACGCCTTGGCGCGCAGTGCCGGCGCTGGTCATGGCCGCGCACCGACAGCCGCGCAGCCTGGCGGCGCAGCTCGAAGTGGGCCTGGGACTGACCTCGGTCGGACGTGTGTCGGAGGGCGCGCCCTGGGTGCTCGAGGCCTGCCGCGAGCTGCTCGGCCGGGACGCGGCGGACCGTGCGCTGGCGCCTTTGCGCCAGCTCTTCGAAGCCGATCCCACCAACCGCGAGTGCCGCGACATGCTCTCGCAGGCTCGGCGGTCCTCGACGAGCGTGCGCAAGCTGCGCAAGAACGCGCTGATCATCGTCAGCCTGGCGACTCTCACCGCCGCTGCCGCGCTGGTGAAGGTGCACTCCGACCGCCGGCGAGCCGGGCGCATCGAGGAGGTGCGCGCCATGCTGGAGGAGCCCCTGCGCGCGGAGGCGCTCCTCAGGGAGTACTTCGCCGAGGACGAGGACGTGGTGATCACCGCCTTGCGCGAGGAGATCACCGGGCGCCAGCGCGATCAGGAGATCGTGCGCAAGAACATCTGGAGCGACCTCTTCCGTGCCGCTCAGACCGAGTGCAGCAAGGGCGACCCGCTGCTCGCCTTGCAGAAGATCGTCGACCTGCCCGAGCCGCCCGAGTTGACGCTCGTCCACGAGGCCTGGCCGAGCAAGGACTCGCTCTATTCGGCGATCATCGAGCACATGCTCGAGGATCTCACGGCGCTGGGAGGGGCTGTGGAAGGTGCGAGCGAGCAGGTCCGCGTGGAGGACGAGAACGAGCGCGCGGCCCAGGCGCTCGACCGCGTTGCCATCGAGATGGAAGTGACCGAGGACGTCACTCGCTTCCGGGACCGTCTCCGGGGAGTGCAGGAGATCATCGCCGCCCGGCGCACCGAGCGCGAGGTGGCCACGGCCAAGCGCTCCGAACGCGAGCTCAACGCCCAGCAGAACGTGCTCTTGCAAGACGCGCGCGGGATGGCGGAGGCCGGAGACTACGAGCGGGCGCTCAATCGCTACGAGGAGCTGCTCGCCACGGACACCGATGGGCGCATCTCCCGCGTGCTCACGAAAGAGGGCGACGAGGTGCGCAAGAAGAAGCTGGCCGTCGATCGCGCGCGCGAGCTCGCTGCGGCAGGCCAGCACGAGAAAGCGTGGAGCGTGCTCTCCACGACACTCGAGCGACCCGAACGCTACTTCGTGCCCTGGCACGTCGAGAGTTTTCCACCCGGAGCCGAGGTGCTCCTCGCGGATGGCGACCAGCGCACGACCCCCTTCGACATCGAGAGCACCTTCGGACGCTCCATCGAGCTGACCTTCCGTTCCAAGGGATACGATCCCCTGGTCCTGTCCGTCGATCGCCCCCACGATCTCTTCGTGTACCTCTCGCGCACTCCCGAGCGCTTGTGGCTGGGCGAAGGCCGCATCGACGTCCTTCCGATGGCGGTGGGCGAGGACCACTTGCTCGCCGATCGCCGCGGCGTGCTCGCCAAGGTCGGATCGGGTGGCGAGCGCCGCTGGCAGCAGGAGACGCACAGCGTGGCGGGTTTCGCGCGCACCCCCGTCCAGTTGCCGGCTCGACCGGGCCATGTGCTCGCGATCACCGAGGACGGCCGCGCGTGGATCGTGGCGCTGGATTCGGGCGAGCTCGAGGGCCCCTGGGACCTGCGCTCCGCGCCGGTTGCGGGACCCTACCCGGTCCAGGACACGGTGTGCGTGCGCCTCGCCAGCGGAGAGCTCGCGAGCTTCCATACGCGCCTCCGTCCGACGCTCGCGACTGCCGACAACTCCCTGGATCACGCCAGCTTCGATGAGAAGTATCGCCACGGCGTCGATGGCGGGCTCTCCGTGCTGCGCCGAGGCTCCCAGCTCGGCGACCGCCTGAAGTCCCCGTGGACCGACTGGACGGTGCAGGTCGCGGAGGAGGTCTATCGCGTCTTCCCGAGCGCCGATCCCCAGGGCGGCTTCACGGTGCACCGCAAGGGCGATTGGTCCTACCTCGCCTGGGAGGCGCCGCACGGCGACCTCACCCAGGGACGTCTGTGGGTCAGCGACGAAGCGGGATTGCGCGCGTTCCTGCCGTGAACGCCGATACGGGGCAGTAGCATGGTCGCGTGACCTCGCGCGTTTCCGCTTCCGCCACGCTCGCGATCTCGATTCTCCTCGTCGGACTCGGGCAAGGCTGTCGAACGGCCACCCAGGCGGGCGCAGTGGAGCCGGCTGCTGCTCCGCCCCGCGAGCGCGAGCCAGAGGCCCCTCCCGCGCCCGCTCCCCCGGTCGAGTGCGCTGTCCCCGCCAACTGGGAGGGCATGGACTCCGTCGCTTTCGAGCGGCTGGTGCACGCGATCTCCGCCGCAGGTGGATCCCGCTGGAACGCAGCTGCGCGGATGGAGCTCTCGCAAGCCCTCACGCGTGCGGATCCGGGTAGCGTGCGCGCAGCCGTGCTGCTCGCTCACGATCCCGGGCCGGACTCGATGGAGGTCCTGCTCGCGCGGCTCGAAGCGCGTGTACGCGCGGGCTCGCGCGCTCGCGAAGGGGCCGACATCATCGCGGCCGCCGCACTCGAGGGCCGCGTGGGTGAATCCCGTCGCGCGCGCCTCCTCGAGCTCGTCGATGGCAAGCGGCCCCACCCGGACCTCGAGGTGCGCGTGGAGTGCGCACGCATACTCGCCATCGACGGCAGCGACGAGGTGCTCCCGTTCCTGTTTCGCGTGTTGCGGGTCCAGACGCCAGACCAGGAACTCGATGCCCCCGACTGGGAGCCCACGACGACCCTCTACTGGGTGAAGTTCCGGGCTGCAGAGGCGCTCTCGGCGCGCGCCGGATTGCCGATGAGCTTCCAGCCGGACGCTTCGTTCAGCGATCAAGCCGTGCAAGCTCGGATCCTGGCCGAGGCGTACGACTACACTCCCGCGGAACGGCGCTGACGCGCGTCGCCGAGCGCCGACCATGCATCGCCTGGGAATCCTCGCCGTGCTGCTCCTGCTCGCAGTCGGCGGGGGCCTGCTGTGGCTGCTCTCGAACCCATCGAGTGGGGCAGCCCCTCCCGGCGCCGAGCCCGTCGCCGGCGAGGAGGCGGCGCCCGCGCCGATCAGCGAGCCCGCGCCGCGCACGGTCGAGCCGTCCGCGAGCGCCGCCGCGCCTGTCGTGGCCGAGGACGACTCGCCTGCGGCCGAACGCAGCACGCTTCCCCCCACCGAGCTCGTCAAGTACTGGGTGAAAGGCAACGTGTACTCGGGCAACGGGCCCGTGCTCGCGGGGGCGAGCGTGCGCGCGGACCTGAAGCTCGGCGAAAGATGGCAGCAGGTCGGGACGGGAACGACCGGCGTCGACGGGACGTACGCGCTCGAGGCGCCCGCGCTCGCCGGACTGGACGAGGTGCTGCCGGGCCCGGAGATCTGGGTCTCCTTCCGGGCGCCCGGACATCAGGACGCGGGCCAGCGCGCCGTTCGAGATCCGCGCAGCAAGGGCACCTGGCAAGCCTCGGCGCGTCTGTCGGCCGGCCTCTGCTTGACCGGACGCGTGGTCGACGATGCGCACGTGCCGGTCGCCGACGCTGAGGTGAACTACGAGCTCGCGATCGTGCTCCCCGGCGTCGATACGCCGCCCCCTCGACGGGGGCCGAAGCCTGCGCGCACCGATGCAGAGGGGCTCTTCCGGCTGGGAGTGCCGGCGGGCCACGTGAGCAAGGTGGTCGCACGCAAGCTCGGACGCGGCTACGTCGAGCACCCGCTCGACCTCGACGTGCAGAGCGAGGACGTTCCCGTCGGGGACCTGGCACTCGGCAAGCTCGAGCGCATCGCCGGGCGCGTCACCTATCCCGACGGGCAGCCGGCGCGAGGCCTGAGCCTGTCCGCGCAGCAGACGGTCGATCTGTCCGTGCCGCGCCCGGCCGCGGAGATCGGGCGCTCCGGAGGGCCGGTGCCGATGCAAGGCTGGTCCAGCCGCACGCGCACCGGAGAGGACGGCCGCTTCGCGTTCGACGATCTCCAGCCCGGTGTCTACACGCTCGCCGAGCAGGACCTCGACGTGCTCGGCTTGCCTCAGCGCGGAGGCGCCCCGCTGCGGCAGACCTGGGGCCGGCGCGATCAGGGAGAGCCGATCCGGACCGGACGCAACGACGTCGATCTCGTCACCGAGGCGACGCGTTTCGGGCTGGAGGTCGTGCGCTCCGGCGATCCCGCGAGCCCGGGCAAGGCCTGGGTCGCGCTGATTCCGAAAGCTCAGATCGAAGCGACGCTCGCCCATCCGCTCCCGCCGACGGGTTCCGTCGTGTCGCTCGGCGAGCGGGTCTGGTTCCGCACCGGCCCGCAGGCGAACGTCGTCGTGATCGCCTGGGAATGCGGCCGGGGCGCTGACCGCGAAGCCTTTGCCAAGCACGAGCTCACCGCCCAGCAGGCCGGTGAGCAGATCATTCGCATCGAGTTACCGGCGCGCTGAGCGCCGGCATCGCGGGGCGCGCCTGGGGCTCACGGGCGGATGCGGTACATCATGCGCGGGAACGGGATCGCCTCGCGCACGTGCTCGATACCGGTGATCCAGGCGACCGTGCGCTCGAGGCCGAGACCGAAGCCGCCATGCGGGACCGTGCCGTAGCGGCGCAGGTCGAGGTACCACGTCGAAGGCCTCCTCGGGCAGCTCGTGCTCGCGGATGCGACGGCGAGCAGGACTTCGAGGTCGTCCTCGCGCTGGCTGCCGCCGATGATCTCGCCGACGCCTTCCGGGCGCGAGCACGTCGACGCACAGAGCCTTCGAATCGGATCCTCTGGATCGCGCTTCATGTAGAAGGCCTTCACCTGCCGCGGGTAGCGCGTGACCATCACGCGGCCGATCGTGCATGTTCGAGAGGATCGTCTCGTCGGGCGCGCCGAAATCGCTCGCCGTTCTGTGAACTGCGAGTCGGGATGGCCGAGCAGGATCTTCGACCGCTTCGTCGTAGGTCGATGCGCGGGAAGGGCGACTGGATCGCCTCGAGCTTGGTGAGGTCGCGCTCGAGCACCTCGAGCTCGGTCTTGCGGCGCTCGAGCACGCGCTGCACCACGTAGCACGAGCAAGTCCTCGGCGAGCTGCATGACGTCGTCGAGCGTCGCGAAGGCGACCTCGGGCTCGAGCATCCAGAACTCGGTCAGGTGGCGGCGCGTCTTCGATCTTCTCCGCGCGGAAGGTCGGCCCGAAGCAGTAGACCTTGCCGAACGCCATCGCGGCGGCCTCGGCGTAGAGCTGGCCGGACTGCGTGAGGTAGGCCTTGCCCTGGTCGAAGTAGCTCGACCTCGAACAGCGTGGTGGTGCCCTCGCACGCGGCCGGCGTGAAGATCGGCGAGTCGACGCACACGAAGCCGCGCTCGTCGAAGAAGTCGCGGAGCGCCGCGATGACCGCGTCGCGCACGCGCAGGATCGCCCACTGCCGCTTCGAGCGCAGCCACAGGTGGCGATTCGAGAGCAGGAAGTCCTGCCGTGCTCCTTGGGCGTGATCGGGAAGTCCTCGACGGTCTGCAGCGACCTGGCCGCCGACGACCGAGATCTCGAAGCCGCCGGGCGCGCGCGCGTCGGCGCGCACGTTGCCCGAGAGGATCACGCTCGACTCCTGCCCGGCGTGCCGACGCTTCGAACAGCTCCTCGGGCACGTCGCCCTTGAACAGTACGCACTGCACGTAGCCGGTGCCGTCGCGCAGCATGCACGAAGTGCAGCTTGCCCTTCGAGTGCTGGTTGTGGACCCAGCCGCGCAGGGTGACGGTCTGGCCGACGTGTCGTCCGAGGCGTTCGATGGTCGTGAGTGTGCTCATGGAATCGAGAGGGGAAGAGGCCGCCGGCTCCCGCGGACGGATGGCGTCAGGGGAAGATCTCGTATGAGGCGCGCATCTGCACGTCGGCGATGTTCCCCCCGCGCAGGACCACGCGACCCTTGTGCGAGGCACCGTTGCGACGCGCTTCCACCTGGACGTCCCCGTCGCTCTCGGCGAGATGCTCGAGGATGTCGACCGGCGTCACGATCTCGATGCGCTCGAAGCCCAGCGCGAGCAGGCGGCCGACGATGCGCTCGGAAAGCGCGAGCCCCGAACCCGGAGCCGGGGCCGACCCGTTGGAGCGCTCGGAGGAACTCCCGCGCGCGCCCGGGGCGTCGCGGTTCGTCTGCAGCGACTCGACGAGCGCGAGCAGCCGCTCCTCGACTCGCCGCTGGCCGTCGCGGATATCGATGAGGACGTGCTCCAGCCGGCGCAGATCCAGCGCCTGCTGCCCTTCGACCATCTTGTCGAGCACCGCGCCGACCTTCGTCAGCCCATCGAGCTTCCCCAGGCCGCGCTCTACGCGCCGCGCCTGCACGAGGAGCGCGTGCAACTGGTAGGCGAGCATGCCCAGCCCGAGCAGAATCGCCGCCCCGATCCAGAGACCGAGGTCGTCCAGGATCGGTGCGAAAAGCGGACGCGCGATGAGACAGGGAGCCCAGATCACGGCAGGCCGAGGAGCCTACCACGCGCTCATCGCACGACCCAGCCGTTCTCCTCCGGTTCGGAGTACCGCCTTCAGGCGGTCTTCTCTTACGTAGCCAGTCCCGCCTGAAGGCGGGACGACAAACCAGACCGCCTGAAGGCGGTACTCCGAACCTAGAATCCCGGCATGAAGAGGGTCCCGAGCGCGCCTCCGGGTGCCGGTGACGCCGAGGAGCGCGCGAGGGAAGGAGCTGCAAGCTCTCCGCCCACGACACGCAGCCTCGAACGCCGCATCCTTCTCGCGCTCGCCCTGGGATTGCTCGTCTACGCCGCCATCGTCCTCTACGCGGACGCGCCCGCAGTCGCCCGCTCACTCGCTCACTTCGACGTCCGGCTCCTCGCGCTCGCCGCAGCGCTCTCCTTCGCGAACTACATCGTGCGCTTCGCACGCTGGGAGCTCTACCGGCGCAAACTCGCCATACACCTCACCCTGCGCGACTCGTTCCTGATCCACCTCTCCGGGCTCGTGCTCACTGTTTCGCCCGGCAAGATGGGCGAGGTCTTCAAGTCCTGGCTGGTGCGCGAGATCGACGGCACACCCGTGAGCAAGAGTGCCCCCATCGTCGTTGCCGAGCGCTTGACGGACTTGTGCGCATTCCTGGTGCTCGTCGCGGTGGGCGGGCTCGCGACCGCGCCGGAGCACGCCTGGATCTTCTGGTGCACGCTCGGGCTGTGCGCCCTGCTGCTGGCGCTCGTCGCCTCACGCAAGGTCGCCGCGCTCGCTTGCGTCCTCATCGGTCGCTTGCCGCTCGTTCACGCCTTCGTGCCGCGCCTGGAAGTCTTCCTGGCGAGCGCGCGCACGCTCCTCTCCCCCGCCTCGATCCCCCTACCGACCCTGCTCGCGACGGTCGGCTGGAGCCTCGAGTGCACGGGCTTCTGGCTCGTCGCCAACGCCTTCGTCGAAGGCAGCCCCGTTCCGCTCGCTTTCGCGACGTACACCTTCGCACTCTCGGCCGTCGCCGGCGCGGTCCTGATCCTCTTCCCCGGCGGTCTCGGCATCACCGAGGGAGTGATGACCACGCTCCTCTCCGCTCGCTACCGCACGCTCGGCTTCGCCGCCGACACCGCTCGCGCCAGCGCGGGAGCCGCAACGATCCTGATCCGCCTCGCGACGCTCTGGTTCGCGGTACTCGTGGGAGCGCTCGCTCTCACGATCTTTCGCCGCCTCCATCCCCGGGGCGAGCCCGAAAACTCTTCTCACGCACTCGAAGAATGATCCGCCCACATGGTGCGGACGAGCCCGCGGAAGCGGTCGCCGAGCTCGGAGTAGCGCTGGACCATCTCGGGATCGGCAGGCGTCGGATATCCGGTGCGGCGCACGAAGGGAGCGGCGACCTCGTGGGCGTTCTCGGTGTTGCCGGCCTGCCGGCGCAAGGTCCAGAGCGCCTGGAGCGCGGCGCCGAGGGCTGCCGATTCGGGCTCGGCGAGCTCGTGCACGGGAGCGTCGAGAGCGCTGGCGAGGATCGCGCGCCAGAGCGGATTCCGGGCGGCGCCGCCGACCAGGTGGAGCTCCCTCACCTCGATGCCGAGCTTGCGCATGCGATCGACGCCCCAGGCGAGATTCAAGGTCGTGCCTTCCAGTGCGGCGCGATACAGGATCCCGGGGCGAAGGTGGCCGGGGCGCAGGCCGAGCAGCGAGCCGGTGGCATCCGGGAGATCGGGCACGCGCTCGCCGGACAGGTACGGCAGCCAGAGCACTCCGTCGCAGCCCGGAGCGACGCGGCTCGCTTGTTCAGTGAGCTCGGCGTGCGAGAGGCCAGTGAGCACGCGCACTTCCTCCGTAACGCCGGTGCAGTTCATCACGCACAAGAGCGGCAGCCAGCCGCCGATCGAGTCGCAGAAGGGCGCGATCAGGCCCTCGGGATCGATGACGGGCCGATCGGTGTGCGTGAAGACGGTCCCCGAGGTGCCCAGGCTCACGACGACCACTCCCGAGCGCGTCGCGCCGCTGCCGATGGCGCTCATCATGTTGTCGCCGCCGCCGGCGGAGACGAGCGTGCCTTCCGGTAGGCCCGACCAGCGTGCGCCGCGCGCGTCGATGCGGCCGGCGGGCTCGCCTTCGTCGACGAGCTGCGGCAGCATGCCGGGCAGACGCTCGTCGATCATGCCCGCGCGCACCGGAGCGAACTCGCGGCGCACCGGATCGAAGAAGCCCGTGCCCGAGGCGTCGCCGGCCTCCATGGTGAGGCGGCCGGTCAGGCGGTAGTTCACGTAATCGTGCGGCAGGAGCACGCGGCTCGTCCTGGCCCAGTTCTCCGGCTCGTGGCGGGCGAGCCAGAGGATCTTGGAGGCCGTGAAGCCCGTCGGCACATTGGTCCCGAAGGCTTCCGAGAGCTCGCGCGCCTCGCTCGCCGTCGCCGTGTCGCACCAGAGCTTCGCGGGCCGCACGACGCGACCGTCCTCGTCGAGCGCGACCAGGCCGTGCTGCTGACCCGAGACGCCGACCGCGTCGATCCGCGCGGACGCGATCCGGCCCCCCGCGAAGAGCTGCGCGCACACCCCCGAGATCGCCTCGATCCACGTCTCCGGATGCTGCTCCGCCGCGCCTGCGGGCAAGCCCTCGATCAGGCCGTAGGACTGCGCGGCGCGCACGACGATGCGCTGCTCGTCGGCATCGAGGACGATCCCCTTGGTGCTCTGCGTGCCGACGTCGAGACCGAGGACGAGCGTCATCGATTGGGCGTGCCGCGCGCTCCGAGGACGTGCTCCATCAGGAGCTGATCGAGGCGTTCGTAGGCGAGCCCCGGTCCGGCGACCTGTCCGGGATCGATGTCGAGCGCGCGCAGGCTGCGAGCCTTCTCGCGCGTGTATCCCGAGAGCAGGGGATCGATGCGACCGTCGCGGCGTTCGGCCACTAGGGTGCGGACCTCCGGATCGGCGTCGAAGGCGCGCGCTCGCTCGGCCAGGATCTTGTACGTGCGCATGCAGCCGCGCGCGAAATCCCACACGCCTGCGTCGTCCTCGGTGCGATAGGCGTGGGCGTCGAAGTGTCTGGGGCCCTCGTAGCGCGGGAATCCGCCGGTGCCCTCCAGGAGCCGCACGGTCAGGAAGGCCTGCTTCAGGTCCTCCGATCCGAAGCGCAGGTCCTGGTCGTAGCGGCCGATGCGCTGCGCGTTGAGATCGACGTGGAAGAGCTTCTCGGCTTCCATCGCCTGGGCGATCGCATGCGCGAACGAGAGACCCGCCATCGTCTCGTGCGCGACCTCGGGGTTGACGCCCACCATGGCGGGCCGGGCGAGGGTCGAGATGAAGTGCAGCATGTGGCCGGTGGTCGGCAAGTAGATGTCCGAGCGCGGCTCATTGGGTTTCGCCTCCAGCGCGAAGCGCATCTCGTAGCCTCGATCGCTCACGTATTCACACAGGTAGTCGACGCCCTCGCGCATGCGCGCGATGGCAGTCCGCGGATCGCGGCAAGCGTCGGCCTCGGTCCCCTCGCGGCCGCCCCAGAAGACGAAGATCGAGGCGCCGAGCTCGACGCCGAGGTCGATCGCGTCCATGGTCTTGCGCAGCGCGAAGGCGCGCACGCGCGGATCGTTGGCAGTGAAAGCGCCGTCCTTGAAGATCGGGTGGCTGAAGAGGTTCGTGGTGGCCATCGGGACGCACAAGCCCGCGTCCGCGACAGCCGTCTTGAACTGGCGCACGATGCGGTCGCGGTCCGCGGCGCTCGCGCCGAAGGGCACGAGGTCGTTGTCGTGCAGATTCACGCCGTAAGCGCCGATCTCGCCCAGCTTCGCGACCAGCCGGCAGGGATCGGCGATTGGCCGAACGGCCTCGCCGAACGGATCACGGCCGGGGTTGCCGACGGTCCACAGGCCGAAGGTGAAGCGGTCCTCGCGCCTCGGATCGAAGCTGTCCATTGGCTTGGTCCTGTCCATCGTGTCTCCCTGAAGAGTGGAGTCTCATTATTCGCGCACGGCGGGCGGGCGTCCACGAGCGCTCGACGCTACCGTGACGCCGTGTCGATCGGTGGCGTGCTCGCGCGGGCCCGGTGCGCGATCGTCCTCGTGGTGATCGGCTGCGTGACGCCGCGCCCACCATTCGGCGTTGCCAGCGTCCCAGGGGGCCCTTTCGTGGTCGTTCTCGGAAGCGCGCAGGACGGCGGCTTGCCCCAGATCGGCTGCCGCGAGCCGTTGTGCGAGGCCGCTCGCGCGGAGCCGGCGCGGGCGCGTTTCCCGAGCTCGATCCTGCTCGTCGATCCGCGCGCGGGGAAGCGCTGGTTGTTCGACGCCAGTCCGCGCCTGCCCGAGCAGCTCGATCTCGCGCGTCCCTGGATCGAGCGGGCGAATCCCCTGCCGTCCGGTCGGCCGCCGCTCTTCGACGCGATCTTCCTCACGCACGCGCACTTCGGGCACATGACCGGCATCGCCTGGCTCGGGCGCGAGGTCTACGCGGCCGAGCGGCAGCTCGTTCTCGGCTCGCCGCGCATGGTGGAGTTCCTCGAAGCCGCGCCGCCCTATGCTCTCTACGCAGAGGCCGGCCACCTCGTCCTCGAGCCGCTCGAGCTCGCCGCGAGCCGCGCGCTGGCCGACGACCTCACCGTCGAGCCGATCGTCGTCCCCCACCGCGGCGAGTTCACCGACACGCTCGCCTTCCGCATCCGGGGTCCGCGTCGCGCGCTGCTCTATCTGCCGGACATCGACAAGTGGGAGCGCTGGGATCGCCGCATCGAAGACGTCCTCGCCTCGGTCGACGTGGCGCTCCTCGATGGCACCTTCTTCGCGGACGGCGAGGTCGCCGGCCGTTCCATGGCGGAGATCCCGCATCCATTCGTGGTGGAGACCCTGGCGCGCCTCGCCGAGCTGCCAGCCAGCGAGCGCGCGAAGGTTCACTTCGTGCATCTCAACCACAGCAATCCGGCCAGCGATCCGGCGAGCGCGGCGGCCCGAACGATCCGGCGCGCGAGCATGGCCGTCGCTCGCGAAGGCGATCTCTTCGAGCTTTGATCGCGCGCTCGGTCAGGCTCGGACGATCGAGACGAGCACGCCCGTGAGAGCCAGCACAGCTGCGAGGGCGGCCAGGATGGCGGGGAGTGGAAGGGATTCGCGCTCGTCGCGCTGCGAGTGCGGCCCGGCCGCGTTCACTGGCAGGCTCACCGCGCCAGGCCCCGCATCCGATCGCTCGGACAGGCTCACGACACCCGGGCGCACCGCCAGCGCATCGTCGAGAAGCTCGCTCCAGGAGACCGCGAAAAGGGCCGGATCGCCCTCTGGCTCCTCGCACGTGACGAGCGAGGTGACGATCGTGCCTGCGCGCCACCCGAGCACGGGAAGCGTCTGATCGCCGCTGCGCCCGACCAGCCACGTCTCGAGCACGCCTCCGTCGAGGGCGGCCGGTGTGCCATCGGCCCGACTGGTCGTGCGCAAGCTCCAGCCATCGCGCGCGCACTCGAGCGCTTGCTCGGGACCGGCGGCGAGCGCGCGCAGCTCCAGTTGTACGGGCCCCGGTCCATCGAAGACGAGGCCCCGTTCCTCGGTCCATAGCGTGACGAAATCGAGCAGTAGCTCCGGAAGCGCTCCAACCATCCGTACGCGACCCGGATCGATCGGTCGAGGATCCGGGAGCACGCGTTCGCCGTCCCAGAGGAACAGCTTCGAGTGCGACGCGCTGATCGGTCCCTCCACCCGCGCGCCGCCCGAGGCGAAACAGCCGGCGCGCGTGGGCTCTTCCTCGGGAGCGCGATCGGTGATCCACAGCGTTCCGTCGAGATCGTGGCGGGACCAGCGCGGCTGGGGCTCCTCGTGTGCCGGCGGCGCGCGCCAATCGCTCGGCAGCTCGCGCGCGAGCACGCTCGGCGAGCCCGCTCCCTCTGCATCGATCCACTCGCGCGCCGCTCCGCCGTCCGCCGCGTCGAGCCAGCTCTGCGCCTGCGCAAGCGCGACCGCGAGGCGCGTGGTGCCGCTCGACGCACCATCCGCTCGCGTGTGCGCAAGGTACATCGACGGGCTGCGGTCGACGATCACGCGCCATGGAACGGGCTCGCTCGAGGGCGGCGGTCGCGGCCCGCCCAGCGCCAGCGCTCCCAGCACGAGCGCGGCGACGGCGAACCAGCGCTCGAGCGGGACGTGCCAGCGCCGGCGCGCTCCGACCGGCGCTGCCTCGCGCGAGAGCCTCGCCCAGATCGAGAAGGTCCCCACCGGAATCGCGATCGGTCGGGCCCGCTGGAGCGAGAGGACCAGGAGCACCAGCGGCAGCACGAGCGCGAGCAGGCCCGCCGGACGCGTCCATTCGATCGCCGTCAGGCTCAGGACCATGCGCGTCTCCGGCCCGGAATTCTAGAGAGAACCCACACCCCGACGAGCACGGAGTCCCTCCGAGTTTGGAGTACCGCCTTCAGGCGGTCTGGTTCGTCGTCCCGCCTTCAGGCGGGACTGGCCCTGCAAGAGAAGACCGCCTAAAGGCGGTACTCCGAACCAGAGGCGCCCGCACTCAAGCTTCATGCGACGCTGTCGCGCCAAAGCGCGGTGGGGAACCAGTCACGGGCCCAGAGAGAAATCACACCCCTACCTCCGAGTTTGGAGTACCGCCTTCAGGCGGTCTGGTTCGTCGTCCCGCCTTCAGGCGGGACTGGCCCGGCAAGAGAAGACCGCCTGAAGGCGGTACTCCGAACCAGAGGCGGCCGCACTCAAGTTTCATGCGACGGTGTTCGCCCCTAGGCGCAGTGGGGAACTCGTCACGGGCCTTCCTTTCAGAGTGTGAGCCCGAAGAGCCGCGGCAGGAGATCCTCGAACGGCTCGGCGCTCGAGGCGCACGCATGCGCGATCCGGTGACGCTGGCAGGACAGACGCCAGCGCTCCAGTACCGTCTCGAGCTCGCGGCGGTAGGCCGCGACGAGGCGTGTGCCCACCTCCATGCCGACGTGCTCTCCGCTCTCGGGGTCCAGCCATTCGACCGAGCCGGCAGCGGGCGGGGCAAGCTCGATGGGAGCCAGGATCTGCACCGCGAAGAGCTCGCGACCGCGGCGACGCAGCGGCGCGAGCTCGCTCGCGTCGAGATCCAGTAGATCACCGCAAACGAAGGCTCGCCCCGTCTCGGCGGGTGGTCGCCAGGTCGCGAGGGAGCGTGCGATGCCCCGGTCACCAGCGGCCCGCGAGCTCTCGAAGAAGGCGAGCAGGCCGGGCAGGTCGCGCTTGGAGCGGACCCGGTAATCCTTCCTCGCGCCCTCGCCGGCCTCTGTGAGCGCGATCGTCACGCTTGCACCTCCACGCAGGGCGAGCGCCGAGAGCGCGCACGCGAGCTCCGCGCAGGCTTGCAGCTTCCCCGGTGGCCCCACTCCCATCGAGGCGCTGGTGTCGACGAGGATCGCCCAGCTCTGCGAGGCTTCGCGGCGCGTGACGCGCACGTAGGGCCGATCGAGGCGCGCGAAGAGGTTCCAGTCGATCGGCCGGAGGTCCTCGCCGGGACGGTACGGCCGGTAACCGACGAACTCGTCGCCGCTGCCGGCGAGCGCCGCGCTGCCTGCGCCCTCGCGCCGCTCGCGCGCGGCGGAGAGCCGCAGCACGATGCGCTCGAGCCGGCGCGGGAATTCAGGCCCGAAGCTCACGCGGGCATGAGCGAGCTCGAGCGTGCTGCGGGTGCGGATCATGCGGGGCGAGCGGTGGTACTCGGACACGGAGGCTCGAGATCGAGCGCCCGTCCGCCGGCCTCGCCGGTCGTGCTCCTCGCGGCGAACACCACCTCGCCACGCCGGACGACGATCTCGGGGAAACCCGCGAGCAGCATGCCTTCGTACGCGGACCAGCGCGCGGTCGAAGGCAGCTCGCTCCCCACGACGCGCCGCTCGACGCTGGGATCGAAGAGCACGAGATCGCCATGGAAACCCGGCGCGAGCTGCCCCTTGAACGGCAAGTGCAAGCTCTGCGCCGCCGTGGAAGTCACCGAGGCGAGCGCCCTGCGAGCATCGAGCCAGCCGCGCCGCACGAGCTCCAGCGTGAGCGGCCACAGGAGATCGACCGAGGGCATTCCCGAAGGCGCATGGGAGTAAGGCCGGAGCTTCTCCTCGAGCGGGTGCGGTGCGTGATCGGTGCCGATCGCATCGATCGTCCCGTCGCGCACGGCCTCGAGGACTCCCTTCGCATCCGCCGGCGTCTTGATCGAGGGATTCACCTTGATCCGATTGTCCAGCGCCGGGGCATCCTCGCAGGAGAGCAAGAGGTAGTGCGGTGCGGTCGAAGCGGAGACGGGCAGCCCGCGCGCGCGAGCCTCGCGTACAAGGCCAGCCGCTGCGACGCTCGAGACGTGAAAGACGTGCAGTTCGGCGCCCGTCGCCTCGACGTGGCGGATGGACGCCCGCACCGACTCGACCTCCGCTTCGGTCGAGCGGACGAGGTGATGCTCGCGGGCGGTCGCGTCGGGGTGGCGACGCTTTCCCTCCTTCAGCAGCGCTTCGTCCTCGCAGTGCGCGACGATCATCCGGCCCGCGCGGGCTGCGCCCTCGAAGAGACGGCGGATGGTGTCGTCATCGGTCTGACCTCCGAGGCCGGTCGAGCCTCCGAGGAAGCACTTGAAGGCCGGTGTGTACGGCGCCATCGCCGCGAGCTCGGGAAGCGAGTCGGGCAGCAGATTTGCGAGCAGACCGAAATCGACGCGTGACCGCTCCGCCACGTGCGCATGGCGGGCGAGCAGGGCCGTGAGCGAGGTCGAGAGCGGCGGGTTGTTCTGCACCTCGACGACGCTCGTGACGCCACCGTGCAGCGCACCCGCAGAACCGCGCACCCAGCCCTCTTTGTGCTCGAGGCCCGGATCGCGGAAGTGCACGTGCACGTCGACGAGTCCGGGAATCAGCGCGAGCTCGCACGCCTCGAGGATGGGCAAGTCCTCGGGATCGAGCGCGCTGCCGATGGCCTCGATCCAGCCGCCGCGAATGCGCACGTCGAGCGTGGCGTCCTTGTCCTCCGGCCAGGAACGCGCACCGCGCACGAAGAGATCGGCACCCACCCGCTCGGCCGGGCGCTTCGTGCCGGGGCCCGAGCTCATGCGCGTGTGCGGCGCACGACCACGACCGTCTGGTCGTCCTGCGGGGCGCCGCCGGAGAATTCCGCGACGCTCTTCACGAGCGCCTCGACGACCTCGCGCGCCGAAGCACTTGCGCGGCCCGTCCGCTCGAGCACGATGTTCACGCGCTCGTCGCCGAACAGGTGATCCTCCCGCTCGGCATGGCGCGCTTCGAGGACGCCGTCCGAGAGCGCGAGCAGGAGATCGCCTTCCGCGAGCATCAATCGGGGGCCCTCCGCGTAGGGGAAGTCGACCATCATCCCGACCGCCGGACCCGTGCCGGGGATGCTCTCGATCCGACCCTGGGCATGGCGCCAGATCAGCGGCGGCGGGTGGCCCGCGTTCAGGACGTGCACGCTCCCGTCGCTGCCGAGGAGCGCGAGGAAGAGCGTCAGGAACATCCCGTCGTCCATCCGGCCGGCGAGGTCCTCGCTCAGCATGCTCACGATCGCCGCGGGATCCCCGAGCACCCGCACGTAGCTGCGCAGCGAAGCCTGGGCCGTGGCGGTGATCAAGGCGGGCCCGATGCCATGGCCGGCGACATCCCCGATGATGACCGCCAGGCGACCGTCCCGCGTGCGCACGAAGTCGAAGAAGTCTCCCGAGGCGTGGTCGGCCGAGTCGTACCAGCCGTGCACGTCGAAGCCGGGAATCATGACCGGCGTCTTGGGCATCAGGCCGCTCTGGATCTGGCTCGCGATGACGAGCGACTGCTCCAGGCGCACCTTCTCGAGCGACTGCAGGTTGAGGTGCGCGTTCTCCAGCGCGATCGCGATGTGCCGCGCGAGGGCGTAGAAGAGCGACAGGTCCTCGTCCGTGAACGCGCGCGTGGCGGCCTTCGAGTCGACGTACAGGACTCCGCGAGCGGGATCGCTCATCCGCTCGGGATCTTGCGGCGAGAGCGGAACGCACATCACGGCGCGCAGCTTGAGATCGAAGACCGAGGTCCCGAGCTCCAGCGCTTCGGCATCCGAGTGCACGGTCGTCCGCTGGGGAAAGTCTTCCTCGAGCACTCGACGCACGACGGTGGTCGAGTACTTGATCCCCTCCAGCGCGAGCGCCGAGCCGTTCTGCCGGGCGACGCGCACCACCTGGCCGCTGCCGTCGCCCTGCAAGACGAGGAGCCCGCGCTCGGCGCCGGTCACCTCGATCGAGCGATCGACCACGTACTCGAGGAGCGCTTCGATGTCGCGCGACTCGGACACGCGAGCGATCGCTTCCAGTAGGACCTCGACGGAGCGACGATCCTTGCTGACCTCTCCGGAGAGGAAGCGGGCCGGTGTCGCGCTCGGAGTCACCAGCGCCGGAGGCGGGCTTCCCGGACGCGCCGCCCCGGGGTCTGGAGCGGGCTCTTTCTTCCTCCAGAAGGGCATGTCGATGAGTCTAGCCCAGGTCCCGTCTCGGACCTACGACGAGCCCCCGATGGCGGTGCGCCGCGCGCTCCTCGAGGCCCCATGGAATACCCTTGCTCGATCGCGTGGAGAGGCGGCAAACTACGCTGATCCCCCCCTGCGGCGAATGCGCCGCGAGTCGAGCCGGTCGAGCGATGCACATCACCGTCGAACCCAACGAGAACCACGCCATCCTCCATCTGCGAGGCGAGTTCGATACCTATTACTGCCCGCTGCTCCAGGAGGAGATCGACGGCGTTCTCAAGGCAGGCATCAAGAACGTCATCTTGAACCTGCGCATGGTCCGCTTCATCAACTCGACGGCACTCGGCGCGATCATCAAGGCCTCCAAGGGCCTGACGCAGAAGAGCGGCCGCCTGGTGATCTCCCGGCCGTCCACCTTCTGCCGCGACATCATCGAGAAGGTCGGACTGGACCGCGTCGTGCCGGTGTTCGAGACCGACGAGGCCGCGGCCGAGAGCCTGCTCTCGCGCAGCCCCAAGAAGCCGGCCGAGGCCGCGGCAGTGGCCAAGGACGAGCCCGCGGCGGTTCTCTTCACGCTGGTCGACCAGGAGCGGCTGTCCCACTTCATCGACAAGGAGAAGGACAAGATCCCCCCCGGTCTGGACTTCGGGGCCAACTGGTCGGGCGCGGGCCGGATGGCGAGCCTCGACGAGAATGGCCTGCGGTTCGCCTGGAACGGCGGAAGCACGGGCCTCAGCCCCTTCGACATGGGCCAGATGCTCTCCGTCGGCTCGCGCTTGATGGTGAAGTTCCGCCTGCCCCTCCTGCGCCGCGGCTACTGCGAGGCCCAGGTCGAGGTGACCCTCCTGGAAGAGCGCCCGGACGGCGTCAAGGTCGGCGCGGTCTTCACGGAGATCGATGACGAGACGCGCGAGGCAGTCGGCCAGTACGCGCGCGACATGGCCTTCTTGAAGGACGAGTTGCGCAAGGCGACTGATCGCTAGCTCGTCCGGCCTTCCTCGAGCGGCAGATCGCTCAGGTCCCCGGGCGCGATTCCCCGGGCGGCGAGGCGCTCGGCAAGCGCCGCGCGGGCCTCGTGGAACACCCCCTCGAAGCGCTCGGCGATGCGCGGCCACGCGAAGCGCTCCTCGGCGAGCTGGCGAGCGCGCAGGCCCCAGCGCCTGCGGCTCTCCGGCGCGCTGGCCGCGCGACGCAGCATCGCCGTCCAGGCCGCCACATCGCCCGCGGGCGCGAGCAGCCCCGTCCCGTCGTCCTCGAGCAAGGTCGCGTAGCGGCGTGCCTGGGTGGCGAGCACGGGCAATCCGCACGCCAGCGCCCACCGCACGGCGCGGCCGTCTGCCACCGCGTCATCGGCCGGCGCGGCGAAGAGTGTGCTCGCTCCCATGAGGCCGGGGATTTCCTCCTCGCGCAGGTGCGAGATCCAGTGCACGCGCGAGCCGACCCCCAGTCGATCGGCGAGCGCACGAAGGTTGGCGCGCCCCAGGCCTTCCCCCGCCAGGACGAGCGACCAGTCGGATCGCTGCCCTACCGTCGTGGCGAAGGCGCGCACGAGCACCTCGAAGCCGTGCTGCTCGGCGATCGGTCCCACGTGCAGCAGGATTCGCCCGCGGATGTCGTGCTGCGAGAGCAGGTGACTCGACAGGCCCGGCCGGAAGGTGGTGAGCGGGAGGCCGGGATCGAGATCGAGGACGGTGTCCGGCGGGTAGCCCTCGCGTAGCGCTTGATCGCGCGCGGCCGCATCGAGGGCGATCCAGCGGATCGCCGTGCGGCGAACGAATCGGCCCCAGAGCGATTGTCCGATGCCGCGCAGCGCGCGCTCGAGCGGCCGACCGATCTCGGGGAAGCCCTCGTCGACGAGGATCAACGGCACGCGCAGGCGACGCGCGCGACGTGCACCGAGCCAGGCCGCGGGCGAGCGCGCGTCGTACGCGACGATCACGTGCGGCCGGAAGCCCAGCAGGCCCGAATCCTCGGCGATTCCCAGCCCTCCTTGCACTTGCGGCTCGGGTCCGGAGCGCGGGATCCAACCTGGTCGAGCGCCGAAGCCTCGCACCGCGTGACCACGACCGAGCAACTCGCGCGCGAGCTCGGACGCATGCTCGCCGCCCGTCGTGCGGAGAGCGAAAGGATTGACCACCAAAGCAATGCGTAGGGAAGGATTCACTGTGTGTTCTGTGCGGTCGGAGAGGAAGCCGCATCCGTCCTCCCTCCATCGATACACGCTTCTCTCGATCCTAAGCCCTCATGCGTTCTTGCTGCGGACCGAAAACCGGGTGGACCCATGAGCCCCAACCGGAGCACCCCCCAGCATGATGCGATCCCGAAGAACATTCCTCTCCCCCATCCCCGGTGCTGGCATCCCTCCCCGAGGGTTGTTCATCGATCGCTGGGGCACGCTCCTGGAGACGCCCCGCTACGGAGTCGTACGCACTCTGGCCGAGGTGACCTTCACGCCGGGCGCACTGGACGCCCTCTTCCATGCCCGTCAATCGGGGTGGGAGATCTACCTGGTCGGGAACGAGCCTGACGTGGCCTTCGGCAAGCTCTCCATGGACGAATGGCGCAAGTTCGAAGCCGAGCTCCTGGAGCACCTGCGCTCGCAGGGCATCCCGATCAAGCGCTCCTACGCCTGCCTCGATCATCCCCGCGGCGTGAAGGCCAGAGCCCGGGACTCGGTGTTCCTGCTGCCCAATACGGGCGCGCTCTACCACGCCTCGCAGTTCGACGGCATCTCCCTCCCCCACAGCTGGGTGATCGGGGATGGCAACATCGAGCTGGCCGCAGGCTGGCGAGCCGGCTGCCGGATCGCCGGGGTCGGTAGGGATCGGAACTTCATGCATGGCGTGCCCGCGGTGGACCCCGTTCTGGTCGAGGCGAGCCTGGCGAACGTCCTGGAAGAGTTGCGTGTGCTCGAGCCGGTTTCGGGAAGATAAGCGGCTCGGCCGGGCTTCGCTTCGCGTGCGCGGGGAGCTAGAAGACTTACGGGACCAGGAAATGCTTTCATTCCCGAACGTCCGGGCTATCGAGCCCGGATAGACTCCCGACGGAGGTGCTGCGCATGAAGGTGAGGGACCTGCTTACAGCTAGGACGATCATCAAGATCGCTCCCCACCAGACGGCCCTCGAGGCCGCACTCTTGATGGCGGCGAATCACGTCGGCTCCGTGCTGGTGGTCGACGAGGCTGGCCGAACCGCGGGTATCTTCACGGAGCGCGACCTCATGGTGCGCGTCGTCGCCGCCGGCCGCATTCCCGCCGATGTGCGCATCGAGGACGTGATGACGCGTGAGCTGTACACGACGTCCGCGGATCGTCTGGTCCTCGAGCTCCGCGAGGAGCTGCGCCGGCGCCACATCCGTCACGTACCCGTGATCGAGAACGACGTGGTGGTCGCGGTCATCGGTGCACGTGACCTGGTGCGAGCCGCGCTGGAAGAGCAACGGCACGACGCCCAGGAGATGACGCGCTACATCCAGGGCGGAATGTGACGCGCAGATCAGCGCGCGCCGATGGCGGCGGACTCTTCCAGGAATCCGTAGCTCGTGCGCAGGCTGCCGTCGGCCTCGAAGACCACGACGCAGCCGGGTGTGAGTGACCAATCCTTGGTCCGCCCGAAGCACCACACCTTCCCGGGGATCGACGGATCCACGAGGACCTTCCAGCGCCCGTCCTCGAGCGCGCGAACTTCCACGCCTTTGGCCCGCTGGACCCAGATCGAGCCCGCGGTGATGCGGTCCGCGGCAGCGACGCCGCGCCAGGGATCGAGCAGCGGGAGCGCTTGACCCGGTGCAGCCACCGTGGCTGCAGGCGCCTTCTGGCCGCGCAGGTCGATCGGATTCGCGAGGCCCGTGGTGGACCGCGGTGTCACCTCGACCGTGACGTGCGCGGGTGATTGGAACTCGTTCACGCGCGCCCGCTGGGGTTTCGCCGGTTCGAAGGGCGAGGTCCGCGGACGAGGGCCGCGCGGATCGCGCTCCAGGTGCTCTGCGACCGCCGAACGGTCGCGCGCCTGCTCGGGTGTGTCCGTGCGCCGGCTCCAGGGCCAGGCCGGGTCCTGCCAGGCATCGGCCTTGCGCGTCTGATCGACCGGCCCCTCGGGCGGCCGTTCCAGGCGCAAGCTCGAGCCCGCGTACACCGTGATCGGCGGCCGCACGTGAGCAGGGTCGCCGCTCCAGAAGAGCTCGATGGGCGTGCCGGCGTGATGACGAACCTCCATCGGCCCGGACGGCAAGCTGCGCAGGTGGAAGGCGCCCGATTCCAGGCGCGCGCTCCAGTGGCCCGGGAGATCGAGCCGGTGGACGCCACGGCGGATCTCGAGGTCCGCCCAGCCAAGCTCGTCGATCTGGAAGCGCAAGCCACTCTCCTGATCCGCCTGCCCCGGTTCGACGCTCCACTCGAGCTTGGCAGGTCCCCACAGCTCGCAGCTCGCCTGCCCTGCCCAGGACACGCGCACCTCGGCACCCGCGCCGATCTCGAGGTCGACCTTCTGCGCCCAGCCGAGTCGCTCCTCGGTGCGCACCAGACGTTCGTTCTGGCCTTCCTGACGCAGCACGACTCGACCGCGCAGGACTTCCAGTTGCGCATCGGGAGTCTGAGCGAGCGCGCGAGCGAAGGAAGAAGAGAGCGCGAGAATCGCGGGGAGGAGGACGATGGTCCGCATGATGAGGGGCTCCGGAAAGTGTCTCGGTCGTCTCCGGCGGAGCCCGCACCGATTCCGGACGCCTTATCGGTACGCGACGGCAGGCCGACTGAAAGGCCCGGCGCATTCTTTCGATGGATCGAGACTCCGCCCGGCGGAAGGTTTTTCCGCTCTCTCAGGAGAGGCGGCGGCGCAAGTAGCTCGCGCGATGCTTGTCGCGATCGGTCGCCTCGAGCGCGACAGTCTCGTCGTCCTCGCCGAACAGGGCCTGGATGTGGCCTTTCTGCACGTGGATCGCGAGCTCGTTCAGCAGATCGACCCGCGGGCCGGGCACGAGGCCGAGATGGATCCCCATGCGCAGCATCGAGAGGTGTCCCAGTGCCGTCTCGGTCCGCAGAGCAGGTGCGGTGCGCAGGACGCCGAGGGATCGGCTCACGCGATCCTGCAGGGCGGCGCGCTGCTCGCGCAGGAGCGTGGAGCGCAGCTTGCGCTCGAATTCCACGATGACCGGCACCAGGTGGCGCAGATCCTCGACGAGCTTGGACTCGCTGCGTCCGAGCGTGACCTGGTTCGAGATCTGGTAGAAGTCGCCGACCGCGCGGCTGCCCTCGCCCTGCATGCCGCGCACCGCGAGGCCGGTACGCTGCGCCGCGGTGAACACCTTGCCGAGCTCCGTCTTCACCAGGCTGAGCGCGGGCAGGTGCATCATGACCGAGGCTCGCAGCCCCGTTCCCACGTTGGTGGGACAGCCGGTGAGGTAGCCGAGCTTGGAAGTGAACGCGAAGCGGATGCGCTCTTCGAGGTAACGATCCAGGACCTGGGCACGCTGCCAGGCGAGCTCGAGATCGAAGCCCGACGACATCGCCTGCAGGCGCAGATGGTCCTCCTCGTTGACCATCACCGAGACGGTCTCGCTCTCGCCGAACGCAACCGCGCGGCCGGGAAGCGCGCTGCCGCCTTCTTCGGCCGGCGCGAGATCGCGGCTGATCAGATTGCGCTCGCGCAAGAGCATCCGCAGCACCGGCGTCGCTTCCGACATCGGCATCCAGAGCGTCTCACCATCGAGCTTCGCCTCCAGCAAGCTCTCCTGGAGGCGACCGGCGAGCTCGGTTGCGCGCTCGGACTCGAGCTTGGAGATGAATGGATACCCATCGACGTTGCGCGCCAGGCGGATGCGACAGGAGACGACGACGTCCGATTCCGGCCCATCCGGCCGCAGCCAGGAACCGATCCGGGATGCGAACATGCGCGGGCTGTAGGGGAAGTACACCAAGGGTCCTAGACGCCTCCAGGTCCCATGCCGCGGAAACCCTGGACGCGGCCTGCCCTCGATGCCTGCAGAAGACCTCCGAGAGGCGCACTGGGCCGCGTTGCCGTCCCGGCGCCTGGAGAGCGGAGCGAACGTCTCCGGTAGCCGTGCGCCTTGCGCACGAGCTCAACGCCTGGGTGATCGGACCAATTCGCGGTCACGTCTCGACGGTCTGAGGCAAAGCCTCGCCAGATTCCGCCCGCTCGTGGCCGAGCGATTGCCGGCCGTCCCCGACGGGAGGCAGGCTCCGGTTATAGCCCACCCACGGCCGACAAAGAACCCTCCCGGGTCGAGACGCTCCGCGACCTCCGTCAGGGAACGAAGACCACCTGGATCCCATCGGAGGTGTTGTAGCCGGCGCCGCCGCCCATCGGATCGCGGTACCAGCACTGGAAGTTCTGCGTGCCCGGCGCGATTCCCAGCGCGACCAGGTCGATCACTCGCGTGGCCAGGTTCCCCGAAGCGAACATCGGTGGGTTGATGCGCGTCAGTCCGCCGCCCACGCACAGGTAGCCGTTGCCGAAGGGCACCTGGGTCTGGTTCGGTCCGAAGAAGAACAGGAAGGACTGGTTGGGAACCGGCTGCGCGCTCAGCGTGAAGGAGTTGATCGTGATCGAACAGCTGCCGCTGATCGAGATCGTCGCGGGGTTGCCGGTCGAGTTGGGATTCGCCAGGCAGTAGTTCGCCCCCGTGCAGGGAGGCGGCAAGTAATCGATCTCGAGCGCAGGCCGGGAACCCGAATCGAAGTGCGTCCGCGAACCGAAGCGCTTGGCGGTAGCGGGGGCGACCTCGTCGTCGTGACGGATGAGCCAGCCGAAGTTCGTCGCCGGCGTGTCGAGCCAGGACTGGATGTCGCCGACCATCCCGGCCGTGCTGCCCCAGACATACTGGCCATTGAAGCCGACCGCCTGAGTGGCGCTGACAGTCGCGTCGTAGTCTCCGCCCACGGTGGTCCAGAAGCTCGAGTTGTAGAAGGTGTGGAGCCAGGTCGCGTCACCCGTCATCGCAACACCGCCCGAGCCCTCCTGGCCCGGAGCGCTCGAGAGGCCCTCGCCCCAGTCCGCGAGCGCGCGGTGCAGGGAGACATCCTGCAGGTTGCTGATCGTGTTCGTGACGGTCATGGTCAGACGCACGCTCTGGATGGTCGAGCCGGCGGGCACGGAGCCTGCGATGTCGAACTGCAGGAGCGAGCGGCGAATGAGGTTCTGCGCCGTGATCCCCGAGAAGAAATGCTCCCCCTTGCCGTTCGAGAGCGAACCGGTCGCGTTCTCGTAGAGCGTGTTGTCCTTCACGGCCGGGATCGTGACGACGTCGGCCGAGACAGCAGCGGCGAGGAATCCCGTGGCGAGGAGACCGATGGCAGGGGTGATGGCTTGCATGCCTGAATCAGGGTGCGCGAGTTGTGGAGGAGATGAAAGCCGCCAAGGCCTTCCACCGACCCCCGGACTCATGCCGGCGCCGGCGCGCGAGACCCTGTAGAGGGATTGTAACCCGCACCTGCCTCGACGAAGCCACCTAGGTCATCCGGAGAGGTTTCGCCAGGCCAGCGCCCGCTTCCATTTGCTCCAGCGGCTGGAGGCCCTGGCGCGAAGGCCCTCGAGCTCTGCACGGAGGCCCGCGATGGCCCGGGTCGCTCGGCAAGGAGCCACGCCCGGAGCGAGCAGCTCCTCGGCCAAGGTCTCCACGCTGGGCAGCGGCGCGTCGCCCAGAGCGGCGCACACCACGTGGCGATAGACCGGCGCGGCGTGATCCGAGGCGTACAGCGTCCGGTTGTAGAAGCGGAAGAAGCGCGCCGCGATGGGACGCAACAGGGGATCGGCGTCCATGTACATCTCCATGCACATCCACGCCAGCCAGCGTTCCAGGTTCCCGTGGCCGATGCTCGCCACGCGCCAGCCCGCCGCACGCAGCTCCTCCTCCACCGTGGAACGCTCGGGCAACCCGTTCGTGCGATGCTCTTCCAGGTAGCGGTGCTCGAGCCCGAGCTTCTGCGCGCGGAATCCCTGCAACAGTTCCTCCGCCTCGTCCACCTCCGGCGCCCGGTAAGGGCCGGCAAGGAAGATCCAGCCCTTGCTCACCCGCGCGCACTCGGCCACGAAAGCCGTGCGCCGCGCGGGCGGCACGTGCTCCAGCGTGTCGAAGGCGGCCACCACGTCGAACGAGCGCGAGCGGAACGGCAAGGCCGAGCCGTCCCCGAGGATCAGGCCGGGCTCGTCGGATCGCTCCAGGTCCACCAGTACCACCCGGTCCTGCGGCAGGAACCGCCGCAAGTGGCCGGCCCGCCCGCCAACGTCGAGGACGTCGAGGGCCCGCTTTCCGCGCACACGATCGATCAGGTCGGCCACGTAGCGGTGACGCTGGTACTGGTCGCAAGGAAGGCTGGCCGGATCCAGCAGGTCGGAGGACTCAAGCGGCGCGATCGGCTGGCGCGCGAGGCGCGGCCCGGCTGGGATGGCTGGCGAGAGAGCTCGAGTGATCATCGTGCAGACCTCGCGGCAAGATTGCCGACCATGAAGATCGAGGCACACGCGCGACGGTTACGCCTCGATGGGAGAACTCTCCGGCGCGATGTCCGGATCAGAGCGCCGGCTTGCTCCAGCTCAGAGCGCGCCGCAGGTTGCTCCAGCGGTCGTGGAGGCGGGCCCGCAAGCTCGCGAGCTCCTCGTCGCGCTCGCGACATGCTCCCAGGAGGTGCTCGATGTCCTTCTGCGCAGCCAGGAGCTCCTGCTGGATCTGCGTCGCGCCGGCCTCGGTTCGTCGCAGGTGCTCGACGGTTTGCACGTTCACGTGCTGCGCTTCCGTGAGCGTTTCGCGCAGCTCCTTCTCCACCTGTGCGGCCCCTTCGAGTTCGGCACGCAGGTCGGCGACGCGGGCACGATGGCCGGCCAGGTCCGCTTCCACGTCCGCGATGATCCCCTTCAAGCGATCGAGCTCGGGTCGCCAGACCTCGCGCTCCCGATCGAACGCGCACACCTCCGCCGCGAAGGCGGCAATGGCCCGGGTCGCTCCCGGTGGGCACGACGCCGGGTCGAGCAATCCGGTCGCAGCGGGGAGCGCGGCCTCCCCGCGCGCTCCGCACACCACGTGGCGATAGACCGGCGCGGCGTGATCGGATGCATACAGCGTCTGGTTGTAGAAGCGAAAGAAGCGCGTCGCGATGGGACGCAGCAGCGCATCGGAGTCCAGGACCATCTCCATGCACATCAAGGCGAGCCACCGCTCCAGGTTGCCGTGCCCGATGCTCGCCACGCGCATGCCCGCCCCGCGCAACGCCTCCTCGACTGCTCCACGGTCCGGTAGACCCTCGCGGCGGTGCTCCTCCAGGAAGCGGTGCGTCATTCCGAGCTTCTGCGCCAGGAACGCGCGCAAGAGCTCCTCCGCCTCGTCCACCTCCAGCGCGCGGTAGGGACCCGCCAGGTACACCCAGCTCTTGCTCACCCGCGCGCACTCCGACACGAAGGCCGCGCGCCGCTCGACCGGAACGTGCTCCAGCGTGTCGAAAGCCGCGACCACGTCGAACGAGCCCGAGCGGAATGGCAGCGCCGAGCCGTCTCCGAGCACGAGCTCCGGCTCGCCGGAAACCTCCAGGTCCACCAGCACGATCCGATCGGCGGGCAGGAACTGGCGCAAGAGCCCCGTGCGACCGCCGACGTCCAGGATCTCGAGCGCGCGGTCTCCGCGCTGGCCATCGATCAGGTCGGCGACGAGCCGGTAGCGCTGGTACTGATCGAAAGGCAGGCTCGCAGGATCCACTCTGGTTCGGAGTACCGCCTTCAGGCGGTCTTCTCTTGTGTTTTGTTTTCTTCTCTTCTCTTCGCTTGTCTATTCCACAGGAGCAGGACCAGACCGCCTAAAGGCGGTACTCCGAACCAGACTCCGAACCGGATGAGGCGAGCGCACGCCTGAGGTTGCGCCAGCGAAAGCTCATCTCGGCGCGCAATCTGGAAACGCCTCCGAGACCCGCACCCGCTGGCACGAGCTCGGCATGGATCCTGCGCGCTTCCTCCTCGGTCTGCCGCACGCTGGCTGCCGTCCGTTCGTGTGCGTGCTGATGCTCTGCGATGGCAGCCCGCAGCTCGCTCTCCATGCGCGCCGCCGCTTCACGCTCGAGGGTCCTCTCGGCTCGCTCGCTCTCGAGCTCGCGTCGCCGCCCTTCGATGCGCGCGCGGCATGCCTCCAGCTCGGCCGCTCGCTCGGCGATGATGCCCTCCAGGCGTGCGAGCTCCTGGCGCCAGACGTTCTGCTCGCGATCGAAGGCGCACAGCTCTGCCGCCAGCTCCGCGATGGCCCGGGTCGCTCCGCGAGGAGCCACGCCGGGAGCGAGCAGCTCCTCGGCCAGGGTCTCCACGCTGGGCAGCGGTGCGTCGCCCAGAGCGGCGCACACCACGTGGCGATAGACCGGCGCGGCGTGATCCGAGGCGTACAGCGTCCGGTTGTAGAAGCGGAAGAAGCGCGCCGCGATGGGACGCAACAGGGGATCGGCGTCCATGTACATCTCCATGCACATCAACGCCAGCCAGCGTTCCAGGTTCCCGTGGCCGATGCTCGCCACGCGCCAGCCCGCCGCACGCAGCTCCTCCTCCACCGTGGAACGCTCGGGCAACCCGTTCGTGCGATGCTCTTCCAGGTAGCGGTGCTCGAGCCCGAGCTTCTGCGCGAGGAAGCCCTGCAAGAGCTCCTCGGCCTCGTCCACCTCCGGCGCCCGGTAAGGGCCGGCAAGGAAGATCCAGCCCTTGCTCACCCGCGCGCACTCGGCCACGAAAGCCGTGCGCCGCGCGGGCGGCACGTGCTCCAGCGTGTCGAAGGCGGCCACCACGTCGAACGAGCGCGAGCGGAACGGCAGGGCCGAGCCGTCCCCGAGGATCAGGCCCGGCTCGTCGGATCGCTCCATGTCCACCAGCACCACCCGGTCCTGTGGCAGGAACTGGCGCACGAGCGCCGTCCGTCCACCGACATCGAGGATGTCGAGAGCGCCGGAGCCGCGCTCGCCGCGAAACCGATCGACCAGGTCGGAAACGAGTCGGTAACGCTGGTACTGATCGAAAGGGAGACTGGTGGGGTCCAACACGGTGCGGGTCGGCCTGGCAAGACCATCAGGATAGCGTAGCGGCACCTCTCCGGTTCGGAGTACCGCCTTCAGGCGGTCTTCTCTTGCGGAGCGAGTCCCGCCTGAAGGCGGGACGACGAACCAGACCGCCTGAAGGCGGTACTCCAAACTCGGAGGGACTCCGTGCTCGTCGGTGTGTGGTTTCTCTCCAGGCGGGCTCAGCGCGTGTGCATTTTCAAGGCGAGCGCGCGCTTGATGTTGCGCCAGCGCGAGCTCAGCTCGTTGCGGAGCTGAACGAGCTCGGCCTCGCGCGCGCGCAGGTATTCGCTGGCCGACTGTTGCGCGCGCCGGGATTCCTCGAGGAGCGTGCGGAGCTCGCTCTCCATGCGCGCCGCGGCTTCCCGTTCGATGGCGCGATCGGCACGTTCCTCTTCGAGGCCGCGCTCGTGATCGACCATGCTCGCGCCGTGGCCGGCGAGGTCCGCGTGCAGGTCCGAGACGATGCCCTCGAGTCGCGCGATCTCGGGGCGCCAGAGATCCCTCTCGCGGTCGAGGCCACGCAAGTCCGCCACGAGAGGGTCGATAAGCGTCGTGGCTCCGGAGCCGCCGGTCGCGGCCGGCGGCGCAGGCTCCGGGAGCGCGGCCTCCCCGCGCGCTCCGCACACCACGTGGCGATAGACCGGCGCGGCGTGATCGGATGCATACAGCGTCTGGTTGTAGAAGCGAAAGAAGCGCGTCGCGATGGGACGCAGCAGCGCATCGGAGTCCAGGACCATCTCCATGCACATCAAGGCGAGCCACCGCTCCAGGTTGCCGTGCCCGATGCTCGCCACCCGCATGCCCGCCCCGCGCAACGCCTCCTCGACTTCCCCGCGGTCCGGGAGCCCCTCGCGGCGGTGCTCCTCCAGGAAGCGGTGCGTCATGCCGAGCTTCTGCGCCAGGAACGCGCGCAAGAGCTCCTCCGCCTCGTCCACCTCCGGCGCGCGGTAGGGACCCGCCAGGTACACCCAGCTCTTGCTCACCCGCGCGCACTCCGACACGAAGGCCGCGCGCCGCTCGACCGGAACGTGCTCCAGCGTGTCGAAAGCCGCGACCACGTCGAACGAGCCCGAGCGGAACGGCAGCGCCGAGCCGTCTCCGAGCACCAGCTCCGGCTCGCCGGAGACCTCCAGGTCCACCAGCACGATCCGATCCGAGGGCAGGAACTGGCGCAAGAGCCCCGTGCGACCGCCCACGTCCAGGATCTCGAGCGCGCGGTCTCCGCGCTGGCCATCGATCAGGTCGGCGACCAGACGGCAGCGCTGATAGAGATCGAAGGGGAGCTGCGAGGGATCCGTCACGAGGGCGACCGGTCGATGCGCAACTCCGACGTACCCGGAGGATGGCGGCGGACGGACCATTGCATCGGCAGACTCAGAATACCGTGCTGGCGCTGACGTGCATCGACGACCTCGAAGATGGCGGCGTGCTCGCGGTGATCGATCGCGGTGGGTGCGGCCTTGGCGTGGTCGTACACGTAGATCGTCAAGTAGTACTGTCCTTGCAGCAGGGGCAGGGCCTCGAACTCCATCTCGACGCTGCCCTCCTCGCCCGCGGCGAGGTCGCGCACGTGGATCGGTTGTTCGCGCCACAGGTGATTCGAGCCGTTGATGTACGTCCCGTCCGAGCGAAAGATCCCCAGCCCGAACACCGGCTCGCGAGCCGGGCGAACGGCCCGGAACGCGACTCGCACGAGGAACGGCTCGCCCGGGCGGAACACGTGCGTCGGCCGGCCGCCCTCGCCGCACAGCTCGATCGCGAGCGTCTCGATCTCGCCCGTGCCCCAGCGCGGATACTGGTTCGTGCCGCGATTGAGCTCCGAGAGGCGCTGGTTGCCGCGCGCGTGCACGCGCTTCAGGTACTCGTCGGAGACAGTCTCGGCGCTGCCCTGCTCCACCACCTCGCCCTGGTCCATCAGGATCACCCACTGGCACATCGACTTCACCGCGCCCATGTCGTGGGAGACGAAGATCGTGGTCTTGCCTTGCTCGCGGAACTCGTTGAGACGGTTGATGCACTTGCCCTTGAAGTGCTCGTCCCCCACCGAGAGCGCCTCGTCGATCAGCAGGATGTCGGGATCGACGCTCGCCGCGACCGAGAACCCCAGGCGCACGTACATTCCCGAGCTGTAGGTCTTGACCGGGCGCTCGATGAACTCACCCAGCTCGCTGAACTCGACGATCGAGGCGAAACGTTCGGCGATCTCGGCGTCGGTCATGCCGAGGATCGAGCAATTGAGATGGATGTTCTCGCGCCCGCTGAACTCGGGATGGAAGCCCGCGCCGAGCTCGAGGAGCGAGGCGATGCGGCCGTGCACGCGCACCTCGCCGGTCGAGGGGGCCGTGATGCCCGTGAGCAGCTTCAATAACGTGCTCTTGCCGGCGCCGTTCTGCCCGATGATCCCGACGGTCGAGCCGTGCGGGATGTCGAGGTAGACGTTGCGCACGGCCCAGAACTCGCGGTGACGCGGACCGCCCGGCAGGAACAGGTCCCACAGACGATGGATGGGCTTGCGATACATCCGGTAGACCTTGCCGAGGTCTCTCGCCCAGACCGCCGCCGTCACATCCAGCGCCGGCGAAGCGACCGGCCGGCTCCGATCCTGCACGGTGCTCATAGGAGATCGGGGATCGTCCGCTTGTGGCGCGAGAAGAACGCGCCGCCGAGGGCGAAGACCAGGAGCCCAGCCGCGGCGAGACGCAGGATCAGCCATCCGTCCGGCCACTCTCCGTACAGCAGCACCGCCCGGTAGGAGGAGATCAGCCAGTGCATCGGATTGACGGCGAGGATCCAGCCGTAGCCCGCCTTCTCCACCAGGGCCGCCGGATAGAAGATCGGGGTGGCGAACATCCACACCGTCACGAACACGCCCACTAGGTGGTAGGTGTCGCGCAGGAACAGGTTCAGTGTGGTGAGGAAGTAGCCGAGGCCCGTCGTGAACACGATTTGCAGCAGGAAGAGCAGCGGCAGCACGACGATCGGCAGGCCGACGCCGAGGGGATGATAGCTCGGATCGTCCCTGCCCGGTCCTCGACGGGCCTTCACCTGCGCGGCATCGAAGCCCGCGGCCTCGCCGCGAGCGATCGGCTCGCTCTCGCTGAGCCGGATCGTGTGCGTGCTCTGCTGACCGAGCGGCACGCCCGCCGGCGCCCCGAGAGTGAGCACGAGGAGCTCCTCGCCTTCGGTCAGGTCGTCCGCTTTCGCGTCGATCGGGATCGTGTACGTGAGCCGGCCCTTGGGGATCAGGATCTCGCCCGCTTCGATCACGCAGTCCTCGCCCGGCGTGGCGGAGCCGGACAGGTGGAAGGGAACGCGCACGTCCTCGCTCGCGCCGCGGGTCAAGTGCACCGTGACGAAGCCCGCTCCGCCTTGCTCTCCGAGGACCTGCTCCGCCCGCACGAACTCGACCTCCGGAGGCGAGACGAGCGTGAACCAGATCACGCAGGCCACCACCACGGGTAGGCCGACGCACATGTTGATCAGCGAGGAGATCGCCAGATAGACGGGCAGGATCTCCGAGGGAAACACCACCTTCTGGATCAGGTTCGCGTTCTCGACCAGGCAGTTCGTGCTGCGCGAGATCGTCTCCGCGAAGGCACTCCACACCACGATCCCCGCCAGCATGATCAGCGCGACTTCCAGCGGACCCTGATGATCGCTCCAGCGCGCGTTCAGCACCTGGCGGAACACGAACATGTAGACGATCAGGTTGACGACCGGAAAGATCACCGACCAGAAGAAGCCCATGCTCGAGCCGACGTAGCGCGCTTTGAGGTCGCGCACGACGAAGTCCCGCACGAGTCGGCGGTTGCGTCGCAGGGATCCGAATAGCGAGAACAAGGGGGGGCCGGACGGGGGCTCGACCTCAGAGGATGGATTTGCCCAGCGCGGACAGGATCAGCTCGACCGCCGTCAGGGCGGTCGCGTTCTGATTGTCGAGGATGGGATTGATCTCGGTCAGCTCCAGGCCGAGCAGCCGGCCGCTCTCGGCCACATGCTCCATGACCGAATGCGATTCGCGGTAAGTCGTCCCGCCGCGGACGGGCGTGCCCACTCCCGCGGCCACCGAGGGATCGGTGCCGTCGAGGTCGAAGGACAGGTGGAAACCAACCGTGCCGCTCGTGGCGACCTCCAGCGCGCGCTCCATCACGCGGTGGATTCCGAGGATGTCGATCTCGCGCATCGTGAAGCAGGTGATGCCCGAGTCGTGGACGAGCCGGCGCTCGGCCCGATCGAGCGAGCGCACTCCCACGAGGACCGCGCTCTGCACGTCGACGTAAGGATGGCGATCGCCGAGCCGCGTCAGTCCATCGGGGCCGTGCCCCAGGCACGCGGCCAGCGGCATGCCGTGGATGTTGCCCGATTCGGTGGTCTCGGGAGTGTTCATGTCGCCGTGGGCGTCGAACCAGATGAGCCCGATGCGTCCGCCGCGCTTGTGGTAGTGCGAGGAGAGGCCCGCCACGGTCCCGCAGGCGATCGAGTGATCGCCTCCGACGACCAGCGGAAAGCCGCCCTCGACCAGGATCGATTCCACCCGCTCGCGCAGGCGGCGGCAGCAGTCGGAGATCTCGTCGAGGAAGCGCGCGCGCGGGTCGTGGGGATGCATCGACTCCGGCTCACGTACGGAGACGTTGCCCGTGTCCACGAACTCGAGCCCCATTCCGAGGACCTGCTTCTCCAGCTCCGCGATGCGGATCGCGCTCGGACCCATGTCGACACCGCGCCGGCCGCCGCCGAGGTCCATCGGCACGCCCACCAGCGCCACTCGCTTCAAGCTGCTCACGCGATTCCCTTCATCGGCTCCCCGGGACACAGCACTGCGCCGGAGCGCCGCCGCGGCGGAAGGATCGAATCTACTTCCCAGCCCCGGCATTCACCAAGGAGGCGGGGAGCAACCGGGCTTCCCCGCCCACCGCGCTCAGTAGGTCTGCGAGAGGAGAGCGCCGAGCAGGGCGCCCTGCAGGGCCGGATGATCGGTCCTGCCGCCCAGGCCCTGGACCAGGGCCTCCAGGCCCTTGTAGCCGCCCCACTGGCCAACGGCGAAACCCAGGCGTCGGATGTCCTCGGTCGTGGCCCGGGAAGGTGGCTGCTCGATCCACATTTCTAGAAGGCGCACGCCCGCCCGCGAGTGCACGACTCCGGCCGCCAGCACGCTCCGGTTCATGGGTCCGCGCCAGATGGCTTCCTGGAACAGGGCTCGAACGGCGTAGTGCTCCCCGCGAGCCAGCGCCACGCCGATCTCGACATTGGCCGTGAAATGGCCCTCGAGCGGGAACTGGCGGGCCAGGAATTCCAGATCCTCGCCGGTCGGGTAGTACCCCAGAGCGCGGATCACGAGGACGCCGCCGAAGCTCTCCGGATCGATGAGTGGAAACGCTCCGCGCAGCTCCGAGAGCCCCGAGGCTCGGCCGCGCAGGAACAAGCAAGCCGTGAGGATCGCGCGCTCGCCGCCGCTCGCGCGCAAGCGCAGCTGATCCAGCAGCGTGATCACGTTGGGAAGCTGATACGAACGCACGAGCCGGTCGAACACCAGCGGGCGCCACTCGTGCGTGGAGTCCTCGAGGATCTTCTGGATGAAGTAGGTCGCGCGTTCCTCGCGCAGTGCGTGGCGGGCCACCAGGGCGGCGACGCGCACGTCGATGTCCGGGTCGTTTTCCAGCGCGGTCAATGGGCTGCGAGCTTCCTCGAGCTCCGCGCGCGCGGCGGCCACGCACGCGCGGATCCGCACGTCCGGATCCCGGGAGCGCAGCGAGGCGAGGATCGTATTGCCGTACTGCGGATCCAGGGACACCAGCTCGCCAGCAGCAGTCGCGGCGAGGGAAGGATCGACCAGCGCGCGCTGGAAAGTCATGGGCATCAAGGCGGCCGTGCCCGCTTCGACGGCCTCGTCTACCACGATCTTCCAGCCGGCGTTGTTGGACGGGGACCACAATCCCGAACCGATCATCGCGTCGAGCTTGGTCGGCATGCGGCGGACGGCTGCGCGCAGGCTCGCCGGCGAGGGATCCGCCAGCAAGATCTCCAGGAGGTGGTCCTCGACCGCGGGATGGTCCAGCTCGGCGGCCGAGAGCAGCACCACCTGGTCGACGAATCGCTCGTCCGTGGAGAGCTCTCCGAGGAGCGTGACCGACCAGGCCTGGCCATCGACCGTGCCGAAGCGCTTGGCCGCTTCCCAGCGCAGGCCGAGCAAGCGATCCGCGCTCTCCGTCGGTCGGCTCTCGCGGGGATCGAGCTCGAAGCCGAGCAGAGCGGGGGCTTCGGCGGACAGACGATGACCTGCTTCGGCGCTGATGCGTTCGGCGAGGGGCTGGCCCGGAGCGCGACCGGTGCGCAGGAGCGCGAGCAGGGAACAGGCGGCGAGGCTCGTGTTCGGATCGTCCACGGTACGCACGAGCAGCTGCTCTTCCGTGCTTCCGATCCGATCCCTGCCCGCAGCGCCGAGCTCTCCCAGACCGAGGATGGCGGCGGCGCGCTCCTCGGGCGTGCCGTCCTGGACCCAGGAGGCGAGCCGCTGGCGATACGCGGGGTCGCCGCTCGCGCCGAGCGCGAAGAGCGCGATCGCCCGGCGGTCCGGCGTACTGAGGGGCCGATCGATCTCGCGCTGAGCCGCGACCGCCGAACGCGCGGTGAAGCCGATCCGCGCATCCCGCACGATCCGCGTCTGCCACTCCTCCACGGTGGGAGCGACCCAGGGAGCGAGCGCCGGTGCCACGGGCGGCGGAGGGAAGGAGACGGTCTCCTCCTCGTCGGGTCCGGGCTCCTGCGTGCCGTCATCCTGAACCGGTTCCGGCGTCTCGACCGGATCCTGCGAGAGCGCCACGCCCCGCGGACCGCCCGCCAGGAACAGGCCCATCACGACGAGACGAAGAGAATCCATGGATCGATCGAGCATCACGCGCCTGAACCACCGGCCGGCAGCGATCCGCCCTGACCTATCGTCAGGTGCCGCCGCCTCCTCAAGGAGCCCCGCCCCGCAGTGTCCTCCCGTGGCCCTCCCCTTTCCAGGGGCCAGGGATCTGGAACCCCGCGACTACCGTTCGGGCTCGCCGATCAGCTCCACGAGCTCGGTCCGCTTGGCGTCACGCAGGCGCACGCTGGAAGCCTCCAGGTTCAGCCGCAGAAAGGGCTCGGTGTTGGAGGGTCGGACGTTGAACCACCACCATTCCGGATCGCCGAGCTCGCCGTACTCGACGGTCACGCCGTCGAGCTGGTCCTGGCGGCCGTCGGCGTAGCGCCGCCCGAGCTCGGCGAGGACGGCCGCCTTGTCCTCGACGTGGAAGTCGATCTCTCCCGTTCCGTGGTAGCGGCGGAGGTCGGCGACGAGGGCCGAGAACTTGCGTCCCCCGGCCCGCTCCCGCGCGAGCAGATCGAGCGCCGAGACCATCGCGATCACTCCCGAGTCGCAGGTGTAGTTCGCCTTGAAGTAGAAGTGTCCCGACAGCTCGCCGCCGAAGATCGCGTCCTTCTCGCGCATCGTCGCCTTGATGAAGGAATGGCCGACCCGCTCCCGGATCGGCACGCCGCCTGCCTCGCGAATCACTTCCTTCACCGCCCAGGACGAGCGCAGGTCGTACACGACCGCCGAACCCGGCGCGCGACTGAGCAGATCGCGAGCCAAGAGCCCCGTCATCAGATCCGCAGGCACGGTGCGTCCCGTCTCGTCGACGAAGCAGCAACGATCCGCGTCCCCGTCGAAGCTCACGCCGAGGTTCGCGCCCGATTGCTTCACGAGCTCGCGCACCGGGTCCAGGTTCTCTTCCTTGATCGGATTCGGCTCATGGTTCGGAAAGGTGCCGTCGAGCTCCATGAGCATCGTGGTCGCCCGCACCCTGGGAAGGAGCGGAAGGATCACCGGCAGCGTGAATCCCGCCATCCCATTCGCCGCGTCGATCGCGATGGCGACCTCGCGCTCCATGTGCCCGAAGGACGCGACGTGCCGCGCATACCCCTGCAGCACGTCCTGCTCCTCGAGCTTCCCGCGCACCTTCGTCGGCCCCGGCACCGCCTCCTTGCACATGCGCTCGAGATCGAGGATCCCATTCGCCGCCGACACCGGCCGCGCTCCCTGCCGGCACAGCTTCATCCCGTTGTACTGTCCCGGATTGTGGCTCGCCGTGACACACAACCCCCCGTCCACCTCCGACGAGCCGATCGCCCAGTACGCCATCGGCGTCTCCGCGAGCCCGATCGACACCACGTCCGCCCCCGCATCCCTCATCCCCTCGATCACCGCCCCGGCAATCTCCGGCGAATGCACCCGCATGTCACGCCCCACCAGGAGCTTTCGCGCCTTCAACAGGCGAGCGAACGCATGCCCGATCTTGTACGCGAGCGCGGCGTCGAGCTCGGTCGGAACGATGCCGCGGATGTCGTAGGCTTTGAAGATGCTCATCGTGTTCCTATCGGAGAAGGGAGAGCGCGCACATTCTCCGCCGCGGAGCACAGGAAGGCACGCGACGAGCACGATCTTCAACCGGCGAGAACCGAGCTGCACGCGTTTTCGAGTCGCAGGACGTCCGCCGTCCCGACGTCCAGGTGCGTGACGAAGCGCAGGGTCCGCGGGCCCATGGGGAGGACCAGGATTCCGTGCTCGGCGAGCAAGCGGGACAGCGCGGCGGCGTCGAGGTCGGGGCGTTCGATGTCGACCATCACGATGTTGGTCGTGACGGCCTCCACGTCGACGGAGAGACCGGGAACGCGTGCGAGGCGAGTGGCGAGCTCGCGCGCGAGGGCGTGGTCCTCGGCCAGGCGCTCGACGTTGTGATCCAGCGCATGCAGGCCGGCGGCGGCGAGGAAGCCGGCTTGGCGCATCCAGCCGCCCAGGCGCTTGCGCACGAGGAGGGCTCGCTCGAGGAAGGCCTGATCGCCGGCGATGAGGGAGCCGACCGGCGCGCCGAGGCCTTTCGAGAGGCAGATCGAGACCGAGTCGGCGTGGGCGGCCCAGAGGTTGGCCGGGATCCCGCTGGCGGTGACGGCGTTGAACAGGCGCGCGCCGTCCATGTGCACGGGGATCTTCGCGTCGTGGGCGATGGCGGCGATCGCCTCGAGCTCCGTCATGGGGAGGACGCGGCCGCCGCCGACGTTGTGCGTCTGTTCGACGCACAGAAGTGCCGTGCGCGGACAGTGGATGTAGATCGGGCGGATCGCAGCAGCGACCTCGGCGGGCTCCATGCGGCCCGAGCGGTCGCCGAGGGTGATCGACTGCAGGCCGTGCAGGAAACCGGCGGCTCCCGACTCGTAGGTGGTGACGTGCGCCCAGCGCTGCACGATGATCTCGTCGCCGGGCCGGGTCCAGGCGCCCAGCGCAACCTGGTTCGCCATGGTGCCCGAGGGCACGAAGAGCGCGCCTTCCTTGCCGAGGATCGCGGCGGTGCGCTGCTCGAGTGCTCGAACGGTCGGATCGCCGTCGAGGACATCGTCCCCCACCTCGGCCGCGGCCATCGCCGCGCGCATCGCGGGCGAGGGCCGCGTGACGGTGTCGCTACGGAAGTCGCTCGGGGTGGCTGGTCGGGGCAAATCGCTCGGTTTCACGCGGGCTGCAAGCACTCACGCACGCGGCGCAGGCCTTCGCGGATGTTCTCGACCGAGTTGGCGTAGCTGAACCGCAGGTAGCCTTCGCCGAGCGCGCCGAAGCTCGTGCCCGAGAGGCACGCGACTCCCGCGTCGTTCAGGAAGCGCCGCTCGAGCTCGCGCGAGGGGAGGCCGGTGCCGCTCGTGTTCGGGAAGGCGTAGAACGCTCCCTTCGGAAGGACGCAGCGGAAACCGGGGATCTCGTTTAGCTCGTGATGCATGATCTTGCGGCGCTCGTCGAAGGCGCGGCGCATGCGCTCGACCTCGTCCTGGGGCCCGCGCAGGGCAGCGATCGCGGCGACCTGGGTGGCGGCGTTCGCGCACGAGACCGAGTTGATCTGCAGGCGCTCGGCGTGATCGACCAGCGCGCGCGGCCAGATCCCGTAGCCCAGGCGCCAGCCGGTCATCGCATAGGTCTTGCTCCAGCCGTCCAGGATGATCGCGCGCTCCCGCAGCGCTTCGTACGCGAGCAAGCTCACGTGCTCCTCGCCGTCGTAGATCAGCCGTGAATAGATCTCGTCGGAGAGCACCACGACGTCGGGGAAACTCTCCAGGCCGTGCGCCAGCCGGTCCATCTCGGCCCGCGGCACCACTCCGCCGGTCGGGTTGGCGGGTGAGTTGAGCACGATCATGCGCGTCTTCGAGGTGATCTTCTTCAGGACCTGATCGGCACGGAAGGAGAAGCCGCTCTCCTCGCGCAGCTCGATCGGCACGGGAGTGGCGCCCGACCACTTGATCAGCGACTCGTAGATCGGAAAGCCCGGATTCGGATAGAGGATCTCGACGCCCGGCTCGCCGAACATCAGGAGCGCGTAGAACATCGTCGGCTTGCCGCCCGGAACGATGAGCACCTGATCGGGGTGCACGGTGGCATGCTTGTGGCGCAGGACGTCTTCGCAGACCGCTTCGCGCAGCTCGGGGATTCCCTTGGCGGGCGTGTAGCGGTGCCAGCCGTCGCGAAGCGCGCGGATGCCGGCCTCGACGATGTGCGCCGGTGTCGGAAAGTCGGGCGCCCCGATGTGGAGGTGCACGATCGATCGGCCCTGGGCTTCCAGGGCCTTGGCCTTGTTCAGCACCTCGAAGGCCGTTTCGGTCCCGAGCTGCTGCATCCGCGCGGCGAGTTTCACGTTAAACGTCTCCTAACACCAGAAGCTCCCGAGCGTCGCAGGGTCGACGCTTGCAGCGGAGCATCGAGCCCCCGTGCACCAAGGAGCACAAGCTAAGGGGGCGCTTCCCGGAGCGTCAAGCCGAGTGATCTGCACGTCTGTCATCATGCGCATCGTGGGCTAGAATCGTCGCGGCGGGCTTTTCACGGTCGGGCCTCCCCCCGGCGCCGGCTGATTCGCACCCTCGGCTTTTCTTCAGTATCCCCCGGCTATGAATCTGCTCCCATCCTCCGAGCAGCGTGCGCCCATTGGCGTCCTGCTGCTTCTCGCGCTGTGCGCTCCATCCACGGCCGCGATCGATGACCCCCTCATCCCGCACGACGATCAAAAGGGCCGCTGGACCCACTGGGAGACGGCGCCGATCGCTCCCCTCGCGGTCTCGCCCGACGGGCGGCTTCTCTATACCGTCAACCAGCCTGGCTCGCGCATCGTCGTGTTCGAGGTGGCTACCCGAGCACGGCTGCGCGAGATCCCCGTAGGGCCTGGGATCGTCTCGATCGCGTTCCGGCCCGGCTCCAATGAGCTGTGGGCCGTCGACAGCATCACTGCTTCGGTCGCGGTGATCGACACGCTCAGGGGCACGATCACGCACACGATCGGGGTGGGCGCCGGGCCGCACGGCATCGCTTTCACCCCCGGTGGAGATCGCGCGTACGTCTCCTGCTCGAGCGTGAATCGAGTCGACGTCGTGCGCACCCAGGATCACGCGGTGGTGCAGTCGATCGCGATCCCCGCGCGCGAGCCGCGCGGGATCGTTTGCATCGGCTCCGCGGTACTGGTCGTCGCCATGCGCTCCGGCAACGGGACCGCGCCGCTGGGAAACCCGGCCAGCGGCTGGACGGACGACGTCGTCGAGGTTCGCCACGTCGAGGAGATCGCCGGCGCCCGGGCGCTGCCCGATCGCGACCTCTTCCACATCGTCGTGGGCAGCGTTCCTGGCTCGGACGTACTGGATGCTTCCCGCACCGTGCCGACACTCGGCACGACCCTCTACAACCTGCACCGCAGGCCCGGCAAGAGCGAGCTGTGGATCCCCCACACCGACGCGCTCAACGCGGACTTCGTCGGCGACCGCAACTTTCCCGCCGGGAAGGTCGTGCGCAACCGCGTCGCGATCGTCGGTGCGGCGGGCACGAGCTTCATCGATCTCGACGCGCTCACGGCGAGCCCCGAGCGGCGCTGCGCCACGCCCACCTCCGTTGCCTTCACCTCCGATGGCTCGCGGGCCTTCGTGACCGGCTACGGCTCCGACACGATCGCGGTACTCGACCTCAGAGGGGCGAGCCCGCAGCTCGACGGACTCTTGCGCGTGATGCCCGAGCAGGCCTACCCCGACGGCGCCGGGCCGCGTGCGGCGCTCGTCACACCGGGCGACGGATGGCTCGTCATCTCCAACAAGGGCGACAACACGCTCTCCTGGTTCGATCTCGGAAATCTCCCGGGATCACCGGGCTATGACCTGGTGCTTCCGCGGGCGGTCACGCTCGGCTGGGACCCCACGCCGCTGAATCTCAAGCAAGGCAGGATCCATTTCAATCGCGCGCAGAACTCCCTCTCGGGCACCTCCTCCTGCGGCTCCTGCCACGTCGACGGCCACACCGATGGCCTGGCCTGGGATCTCTCGGCCTTCCTCGATCCCGAGGGCACGCCACGAGGGGAGCTCATGTTCCCGCTCGACCACAAGGGACCCATGGTGACGCAGAGCGTGCGGTCCTTGCGTGAGATCGGCCCTTACCACTGGCGCGGCGAGGTCGAGGGCCTGCTCGATTTCAACTCCGTGTTCACCGATCTCCTGGAGCGGCACGAGGACCGCGAGCTGGGGGACCTGGGCGGCCGCATGACCTACATCGCGCAGTACATGGACTTCCTCGCGCCGCGCGCGAATCCGGAGCAGCCGGCGGATCGCCTCTACACGCCGGACGAGCTCGCAGGCGCGAATCTGTTCCTGAACAAGCCCGTGCTCGGAACACTGCGGTGCGTGGATTGCCACGCGCTGCCGCTCGGAACGAGCGGCGAGATGACGATCAACCACCTCGGTGGCTTCTCTCCCGACACGAAGATCCCGGCGCTGCGCGGCGTGGCCGACAAGCTCACGCCCGTCTTCGACATCGGCTCGAGTTTCGGCGATCGCACGGAGCTCGGTGCGGGCCTCGGTCATGCGGGCAACGCGAGCTCGCTGCCCGATCTGCTGCTTTCCCGCGTGGCACCGCCGGAATCGGGGAGGCTCTTCGACCTCGACTGGATGGAAGCTGCGGTGATCTCGACCTTCCTGCGCGGCCTCGACACCGGTATCGCGCCGGCAGCCGTGTGGCAGGCGACGGCCAACGTCCAGAATGCTGCGACCTTCCTCGCGGACGAGCTCACCCCCGCGCTCACCCAGGTGCAGTCAGGCAACTGCGAGCTCGTGTACAGCTACGGCCCCAGGGACTGGAACGGACGGTCGATCTATTTCACCGGGCAGTACGATCCGGTCACGGGTCGCTTCCACCAGGCCTCGAGGACGCTCCCTGACGTCACGGCGGGCGAGCTCGTGAATCTCGCGGCGAACGGAACTCCCGTCACCTTCCTCGGCGTGCCGATCTTCTCCGGCCAGCCGATGGGCCTCGATCGCGACAACGACGGCCTCCTCGACCTGGACGAGCATCTCGCTGGAACGAACTGGGAAGGGGAGGACAGCGACGCCGACGGTTTCCCGGATGGCTACGAGCTCGTCTGGGGGATGAATCCCCTGCACGAAGACCACGTCTCACCGGACTCGGATCTACCCGAGCTGGTTGGCCAGGCACGCATCGTCTGGACGACTGCTCGCGCCGCCAAGATCGAGTTCGTGTCGAACGAACCGGTGCGCGCGGTGTTCTCCTACGACGGCGGCGCCCCCTTCCTGCGCTGGCCCCTCAACCACTCCTTCGAGGATCACTTCTCCCTCGTCATGAACGAGCTCGAGCCGGGGCGGGAGACCAGTGTGGGGATCCAGCTCATCGACCCGGCCGGGAACGCGCGCGACGTCGCGGTCCCCGTGCGCACTCTCGATCGCGTTCTGCCGGTTCCGGTGCACGTCGAGGACCTCGAGCTCCAGGTCCTGCACTTGACCGCCACCGACAGGCTGCGCGCGCGAGTCCGGTTGCGTCAGGGCGACGCGCCGCCGGAGCCGGGCTACGACGTGCGCGCCTCGCTCTACTTCGAATCGCTCGAGCTCGGGCCTTCACTCGTGGAGCAGCTCCAGACGACGCTCGTCCGTTCCGATGGAACGGTGGTGTTCCTGGTCGACGTCCCGGCGAGCATCCGGCCCGGAACGGGCCGCTTCGTCCTCGCCATCCAGGAGATCGAGGCACCCCCCGGTCAGGCCACGCACGCCCGGGGCGAAGACGTGGAGCAGCGCACGAGCCTCGACTACTGAGTCGCGGATCCGAGCGGTCAGATCCAGCGGAACACGATCGCCGACACGAGCCCGAGCCAGGCGAAGCAGTTGAGCACGAAGGTCGTGTCGCCGCCGAGCAAGAGTCTCGTCGGGCTGCCCCCGCCGCCCTTGGTCTGGACCAGCAGCAGATAGCGGAACAGGCCGAACACGACGAAGGGGATCGTCCACACGAGGCGATCGCTGCCGAATTTCAGCACCGTGTCCGTGGCCACGGTGTACATCGTGTAGCAGACGATCGTGCAGGCCGCGACGATCGTGACCGCCTGGTCGAGGAAGGCTGGCGAGTACTCGAGGAGGATCTTCCTGTGGCTCCCGCGATCCTCTCCGAGGAGGCTGATCTCGGCCTGACGCTTGCACAGGGCGAGGAAGAGCGAAAGGAAGATCGTGCACAGGAGCAGCCAGTGCGAGACGAACACTCTTGCCGCCGCCGCTCCGCCGAGGACCCGGAGCACGAAGCCCGTCGCGATGCTGAAGACGTCGACGAGCACGAGGTGCTTCAGCTTCAGGCTGTAGAGGAAGTTCAGGAGCACGTAGCACGCGACGATGGCGAGCACGGTGAGCTCCCCGCCGCCGGCTGACCAGGCGAGCGCGAAGGACGCGATCACGCAGGCCGCGGCCGTGGCGAGCGCCAGCGGGACGCTCACCTCGCCCGCCGCGATTGGACGCAAGCGTTTCTCGGGGTGGCGGCGGTCGGACTCGACGTCGAGCACGTCGTTGACGAGGTAGACCGCGCTCGCTCCGAGGCAGAAGGCGAACAGCGCGAGCAATGCGCGCCAGAGCGGGTCGCCGAACAGGATGCTGCCCTGCTCGCCCCACGAGAAGAACAGCGCCGCGAGCACGAAGATGTTCTTCACCCACTGGGGGGGACGCAGGGCACGCAACAGGGCGAGAGGATGCATCGGCTCGGGAGGGGGAGACCCTGACGCGACCCGATCGACGCGCGGGCTGGCGTGACTGGAGGGGTCCGGGGGGCCGGCAACCTATCCGGAACCGGGTTCCCTTTCCCAGCCTCTCAGGCGGAGGGCTGGAGGCCAGGCGGGGCACTTGGCGCTGGCGCCAGGCTCTTGGGCGAAGGCATCACGCGCGCCGGATCGACGCCGCGAAGTGCCGTCGCCGCCCGCCGAAGCCAGGCCAGCCTGCGGACCGGCTCTCAGTCGAGACTGAGCTGGGAGAGCTCTTCGATCGGGGACTCGGGGCCCACGACGATGAAAGTCTCCTCGGGTCCGACGCGCCCCTTGGCGCGCTCTTCGACGATCTCGTAGGCCGAGATGCTGCCGTCCGCGAACAGCGCCACCGTCGCGGTGTCGTGATTCTCGCCACCCTCGTTGTCGTCCGCCACGAGGCACACCGTGCTCGGATTCTCGGGCGGCCAGCGGCGCAGGCCGTGCTCCTTCACGTTGCGTCCCGCATACGCGGAGAAGGTGCTGTCGAGGATCGCGGCGTCCGCAAACCATTCCTTGGGCTCGAGGTCCTGAAGGCCAGGCAGGGCCCCCGACTCGACTCCCGGGCAGGTCAGCGTCTTCGCGTTCGAGGCCGAGTTCTCCCACACCTCGTCGGTGATCAGAGCGGCGAAGAAACGCACGCCGCCTTCCTTGGGCAGCCGGTTGTACTTGCCGTAGTACGTGGTCAGCCCCGAGTAGATGTTCTTCATGTTGTTCTTGCAGGCCGTCACCTTCGCGGCGTCGAAGGCGGCGGGAATCTTCGGCAAGAGGTAGATCATCAGGATCCCGATGATCACCACGACGGCCATCAGCTCGATCAAGGTGAAGCCGGCTCGCGAGAGGTGCTTGCGGCTCGGAAGGAGGCTCATGCGCATGAGGAAGGAGCTCGAGGACAGGGATGCCAGAGGGCGCGGCGCTGCCCGATCCCGGAGGATCGGTCGCACCGTTGTACCCGACCACCCCGGGGCGGTCACGCCGGGCCCGCCATCCTCGGCCCCCTGCCGACTCAGCGCACGCTGGCGGAAACGGCTTCGGTCAGCTCCGCGACCTTGTTGGTCGCTTCCCAGGCGAAGCCCGGGCGGCCGAAGTGTCCGTGGAACGAGGTCTGGCGGAAGATCGGCCGCTTCAGGCCGAGGGCCTCGATGATCTTCGCCGGGCGAAGGTCGAACACCTTCTCGATGGCCCGCGCGATCGCCTCGTCGTCCACCTTGCCGGTTCCGAAGGTGTCGACGCGCACGGCCAGCGGCCGGGCGACTCCGATCGCATAGGAAAGCTGCACTTCGCAGCGGCGCGCGAGGTCTGCCGCCACGACGTTCTTCGCCACCCAGCGGGCCGCATAGGCTGCCGAGCGGTCGACCTTGCTCGGGTCCTTGCCCGAGAAGGCGCCGCCGCCGTGACGGCCCATGCCGCCGTAGGTGTCGACGATGATCTTGCGTCCGGTCAGGCCGCAGTCGCCGTGAGGGCCTCCGAGCACGAAGCGTCCGGTCGGGTTGACGTGATAGATGGTCTCTGCGTCGAGGAAGCCCGCCGGGATCACCGGCTTCACGACCTTCTCGATGATCTCGTCGTGGATGGTCTGCCACTCGACGTCGGGATCGTGCTGGGTGGAGACGACCACCGTGTGGACGCGGACCGGCTCGTCACCCTCGTACTCGACGGTGAGCTGGCTCTTGGCGTCGGGGCGCAGCCAGCCGATGGTCTTCTTCTCGCGCATCTCGGCCAGGCGCTCGACGATCCGGTGCGCGTAGTGGATGGGGAAGGGCATCAGCACGTCGGTCTCCTTGCACGCGTAGCCGAACATCAGGCCCTGGTCGCCGGCCCCTTGTTCCTTGTGCAGGCCCTGACCCTCGGTCACGCCCTGGCTGATGTCGGGTGACTGGCGATCGAGGGCGACCAGGACGGCGCAGGTGCTCCCGTTGATCCCGAAGCAATCGTTGGTGTAGCCGATGCTGTTGATGGTCTCCCGAGCGATGTCGGAGTAGTTCAGCACGGCCTTGGTCGTGATCTCCCCCGCGACGACGCACAGGCCGGTCGTCACCAGGGTCTCACAGGCGACGCGGCTCTCGGGATCCGCCGCGAGGCACGCGTCGAGGATCGAGTCGGAGATCTGGTCGGCGACCTTGTCGGGATGCCCTTTGGAAACCGACTCGGAAGTGAACAAGGAGCGAGACATGCAGTGTTCGTCGTGTGGTTGGCGGTGGTCGAAAGGAGGTCCCGCGACTCGGTCTACCCTGCGGGAGGCCGGAGGAATCGCTCGCAGAGGCCCATTCCCCCGCTCGCGAGTGCCCAGCAGCATGCCAGGCGACCCATCATGACTTTAGCATACCATGATGGGTCGGTCGCGTCCACCGACGCTCACGCCGTGGCTCCCTAGCCCACATCGTGCGATCAGGGCGTCCAGCGTGAGGCGGGTGGCTCCTTTTTGCGCCGCGACCGCGCGGGCGCCTGCCTCTGCCATGCGGGCGCGCTCGCCTGGGTCTGCACCGAGCTCGGCCAGAGCGACGGCCAGCTCGTCCGCGTCGCGCACGCTGCGGCTAGCCCGGGCTTCGGCCAGCAAGAGTACCTCTGCGGCGAAGTTCTCGACGTAGGGGCCGTGCAGCACCGGCCGAGCGCGGGCGGCTGGCTCGAGGACGTTCTGGCCCCCGTGCGGGACGAGGCTGCCACCCACGAACACGAGGTCGGCGAGCAAGTAGACGCGGTCGAGCTCTCCGATCGTGTCGACCAGGAGCGGCCGAGCCGGATCGGGCGTTTCCCCCGCGCGCAGCGCCGTCAGCATTTGCAGGCCGGCAGCCGCGTGCCTCCAGGAGGCGCGCGACCTGCACCGCGCGAGCTGGGTGCCGCGGCACGAGGATGATGCGCGCTCCGGGAAGCGCGCGCTCGCAAGCCTCGACGAACCAGAGCTCTTCCGGCTCGTGCGTGCTCCCGGCCACCACGACCATCTGCCCGGGAGCCCGCCCCGGCGAGGCGCACGAGCTCCGGTTCGAGCGGTAGGGAGGAAACCTCGAGCGCGTCGACCTTCACGTTGCCCGTGATCACGACCCGCGCAGCACCGCCGATGAGCGCGCGAAAGCGCTGGGCGTAGCGCTCGTCCTGTGCACAGAAGAGGCTCATGCGGTTGAATTGCGGCAAGGTGTGCCGGAACAAGCGGTAGCGCCGGAAGCTCTCTTCGGTGATGCGGCCGTTGACGACGGCCACGGGGATACCGGCGCGGTTCGCCGCACGCAGGAAGTTCGGCCAGATCTCGAGCTCCACGAGGACCACGCAGGTCGGCCGTAGCCGGGACAGGAATCGCGTGACGAGGGGCGAGACGTCGATGGGAAAACGCACCACCGTGCGGCCGGGATAGAGCTTGCGTGCGACCTGCATCCCGGTGTGCGTGGTCGAGCTGATCACGATCTCCCAGTCGGGGTGCTCGTCGGCGAGGGCGCGCACCAGCGAGTGCGCCGCCTTCACCTCCCCCACCGAGACACCGTGGATCAGGAGGCGCTCGCCCCCGGTCCGCTGGCCGAGCTTCGGCAGCCGGAACGTGAGCCGCTCGTACACCATCGCCCCGAAGTCGGGCCGCAAGAGCGAGCGCGTGAGCCACCACGGCGAGGCGACCAGCATCGCCGTGAACCACAATAGGTCATAGGTCCCGTGCAGCGCGGCGCGGAGAAAACCCGGATTGGGATCGCGCTCGACGGGAGCCGGGGGAGGCCCACCGTTCGCGACGCTGGCGCACTCGGCCAAAGCTCAGGCCTTGCCGTGGCACTTCTTGAACTTCTTGCCGCTCCCGCACGGGCAGAGATCATTGCGGCCGGCGGCAGGCACGGGCGGCTCTGCCCGGGCCGGCTGAGGCTGAGGCTGCGGCTGCGGCTTCGCTGCCCCCTCACGCGGGGCGGCTCCCGGCTCCGCGCTCGAGGCGGCTTCCTTGGTCGCGGCCTCGCTCGCCTCGCGTGCGGCAGCCAGGGTCTGGCGACGGCGCATGACGTCGAAGGCGCTGGTCGCCGGCACCGAGCTGCGCATGAGCTGCTGGGCCTGACGTCGCCGCATCTCGCGGCGGTACGCGTCCACCTGCTCGGGAGTGGGAGTCGGTGCGGCCGCTCCTGTTCCCTGCACCATGCCGCGCGGAGTCAGCGCGGGCGCGCCGCCCTCCTGCGGGCTCGCAGCAGGCGCCTGCGCCGCATCGCCGGCAGCCTGGGGCCGCCCGATCTGGATGCGCAGGATCAGGCTCGAGACCTCGTCCTCGATGGCGGGCAGGAGCTTCTCCTCGAAGAGCTCGGTAGCCCTCGCTGCTTGTACTCGGTCTTCGGGTCTTCCTGGCCGTAGCCCCGCAGGCCGATCCCCGCTTTCAGCGAGTCGATCGCGTACAGGTGGTCCTTCCACTTGGAGTCGATCGCGTTCAGCAGGAGGTAGCGCTCGACGCGGCGCATCAGCTCCGTCGCCGAACCCCTTCTCGCGCTCCTCGTAGCGCGCGTGAACGAGATCGATCACCTTGCCGCAGTCGCCCTGCTTGGCGACGGCGCTCGCGATCGGCTCTTCCTCGACGATCTCGAAGCCGAAGCTGCGGTGGCACCACTCGCGGAACCCGCGCTCGTCCTCGACGAAGACCGTCCGCCATGCGCTGCACGACGTTGTCGATCATCTCGAGCACGCGCGGCTTGACGCTCTTGCCGACTCGAGCACGTCCTGGCGCACGCCGTAGATGACCTTGCGCTGCTGGTTCATCACCTCGTCGTACTCGAGGAGCGACTTGCGGATCTCGAAGTTGCGCTCCTCGACCTTCTTCTGCGCGCGCTCGATCGCGCGCGTGACCATGCCCGACTCGATGGGCACGTCCTCCCCCATGCCCAGGCGCTTCATCGCGTTGGTGACCCAGTCGCGATAGAAGATCCGCATCAGGTCGTCTTGCAAGGAGAGGTAGAAGCGCGACTCTGCCCGACGTCGCCCTGGCGACCGCGAGCGGCCGCGCAGCTGGTTGTCGATGCGACGCGCCTCGTGGCGCTCGGTGCCGAGCACGTACAGGCCGCCCAGCGCGAGCACGGCGGCCTCGTCGCGGTCGCACTGCGCGCGCACACTCGTGCGGATCACGTCGATCTCGGCCAGGTGCTCGAGATCGCCCTCGCGCAGCCCCGCCGCCTCGAGAGCCGAGCCCTAGCCGGTACTCGAAGTTCCCGCCGAGCTTGATGTCGGTGCCGCGGCCGGCCATGTTCGTCGCCACGGTCACGGCGCCCACCTCGCCGGCGCGCGCGATGATCTTGGCCTCGCGCTCCCACTGGCTTCTTGCGCGTTGAGCACCTCGTGCGGAATCCCGCGCTGCTCGAGGAGCTTGGCGAGGTGCTCGGACTTCTCGACCGAGGTCGTGCCGACCAGTACGGGCTGGCCCTTCTTGTGGACGCGTTCGATCTCCTCGACGATCGCCTTCCACTTCTCGGGCTGGGTGCGGTAGACGATGTCGTTCCGGTCCGCGCGATCGATCGGCAGGTTGGTCGGGAACGGTGACGACGTCGAGCCCGTAGATCTTGTGGAACTCGGCCGCCTCGGTGAGCGCGGTGCCGGTCATGCCGGCGAGCTTGCTCGTACATGCGGAAGTAGTTCTGGAACGTGATCGTCGCGAGCGTCTGCGTTCTCCTGCTGCGGCTCGAGCCCTTCCTTCGTCTCGACCGCCTGGTGCAGGCCATCCGACCAGCGGCGGCCGTTCATCTTCCGGCCGGTGAACTCGTCGACGATGACCACCTCGCCTTCTTCGACGACGTACTCCTTGTCGCGGTGGTAGAGCTCCTTCGCCCGCAGCGCGTTCTCGATGATAGTGCGGCCAGTCCTCGTATCCGGGCACGTAGAACGACTCGACGCCGACGAGCTTCTGCGCCCGCACGATGCCGTCCTCCAGGAGCGCTGGCCGACTGCTCCTTCTCCTTGACCTCGTAGTGCACCTCGGGCTCGAGCTGCGCGCGATCTCGTCCGCCTGGCGGTACTTGCCGATGTGCTCCTCGGCCGGGCCCCGAGATGATCAGCGGCGTGCGCGCCTCGTCGATCAGGGTCGAGTCGACCTCGTCGACGATCGCGTAGTAGAGGTCGCTCTGGACCTGGTCCTCCAGCCGCGTCTTCATGTTGTCGCGCAGGTAGTCGAAGCCGAACTCGTTGTTCGTGCCGTAGACGATGTCGCAGGCGTAGACGGGCTTGCGCTCCCACGGCTTCATCGCCGACTGGATCGCGCCCGACGGTGAGGCCCAGGTAGTCGTAGATCGGCCGCATCCAGCTCGCGTCGCGCCGCGCCAGGTAGTCGTTGACCGTGACGAGGTAGACAGCCTTGCGACCGGAGAGCGCGTTGAGGGACAGCGGCAGAGTCGCGACGAGGGTCTTGCCCTCGCCCGTCATCATCTCGGCGACGCAGCCCTTGGCGCCTTCGGGCTGCCAGTGCAGCACGTACCCGCCGACGAGCTGGACGTCGTAGTGCCGCAAGCCGAGCGTGCGCACGGGATGCCTCGCGCACCAGCGCGAAGACCTCGGGAAGCGCCCCGTCGAGAGTCGTCTTCCCGTCGCGGATCCCCTCGCGGAGCTCGCGCACCTTGCTTCGCATTCCCTCCTGGTCCAGTCCACTGGTCCATTTCTCCAGCGCGCCGATGCGCTGGATGGTCGGCACCAGCCGGCGAATGATGCGCTCGTTGCGCGAGCCGAAGAGACGCATCATCCCCCGGCCGACGCCCTCGAGGGCGGTCTTGCTCTTGTCGCTGAAACTGTCCCAGTCCATGTCGAATCCCAGCCCTCGTCCCGGAACGGTGTCCGGCCGGCGTTGCGCGAGTCGGTGGAAGCGCGTCATTAAAGGCCCACGCTCCGGTCATGCCAAGGCGGGAAGGAGAAACTCTGGTTCGGAGTACCGCCTTCAGGCGGTCTTCTCTTGCGGAGCCAGTCCCGCCTGAAGGCGGGACGACGAACCGGACCGCCTGAAGGCGGTACTCCGAACCCGGAGGTACTCCGAGCCAGAGTCAGCTGGCGCGGCTGCGCGCGAGCAGCTCGGCGATCATGGTGAACAGCACTTCGCGCGGGTAGGGCTTGAGCAGGAGGCCGCAGGAGCGCTGGATCGCGCCCAGATCGATGGTGGAGGCGGTCGCGAGCAGGACGGGCAGGTCGCGGGAGCGCGCGTCCGCCCGCACGTGCGCCAGGACGGCCTCGCCGTCGACCCCGGGCATCGCGTAATCCAGCAGGAGCAGGTCGGGCAGCGGGTCGCGGGCGAGGCGCTCGAGGACTTGCTCGCCGTCGTAGGCGACCTCGACCTCGTATCCGCGGGCGTGCAGGGCGGCGGCCAGTCCGCGCACCACGCTGCGCTCGTCGTCGACCAGCAACAGCCGGGCGCGCTTGGTCCCTTCGCGCTCGAGCTCGGCCAGGCCTTCCATGAGCTCGCGCAGCTTTTCGTACGTCGGCAGATCGGCGTGCTCCCAGGCACCCTCGATCGAGAGCTTCAGGCCGCGGTTGAAGCGGCGGATCTCCTGCCAGCCCTCGAAGTCGGGCATGTCGGGCGAGATCTTCAGGTCGTCGTGAGTGTCCACCGAGAAGAAGTACTCGCCGCGCACGAGGTACTCCTGCAGAGCGAGCTTCATGAACGGGTAGCGCCAGTTTCCCAGGCGCAGGCTGTAGTGCTCACAGGCGGGCCCCTGACCGCGCGGTTTCTCGAAGACCGCCAGCATCTCCTCGGTGGTCGTCGACCCCTCGAGCTTGCGCAAGTCGACGATCGGCCGCTCCGGCCGCTCGGCAGGCCAGGCCTGCTCGAGGTACAGGTGAATGGCACGGCGGACGTGCGCGGGCGTGAGACGATCCAAACGCATGACGTGCAGCGAGCTTGCGTCGCCCCGCAGCTCAGGTGGCCGCTCCCGCGGCGGCCTCGAGCGGCTGAGCGTGGGCTTGCAGCGTTCCAATCAGTTCACGAGCCGACGCGATGCCTGCCGCATCGAGCAGCCGCTCGACCTCGGCCGGCAGCCGGCCGATCAGCGCGGGATCCGAAAAGCTCGCGGTGCCCACCTGGACGGCGGTGCAACCTGCGACCAGGAATTCCAGCACGTCGTCGGCGCTCGAGATCCCGCCGCAACCGATCACCGGGATCGTGACGGAGCGCGCGCACTCCCACGCGCAGCGCAGCGCGATCGGCTTGATTCCCTTGCCCGAGTAGCCGCCCTGGACGGTCGCCAAGCGCGGCCGACCGCGGCGCCAGTCGATCGCCATGCCGAGGAAGGTGTTGACGGCCGTGATCGCGTCGGCCCCGCCGGCTTCGACTGCGCGGGCGATCTCCCCGATGCGCGTCACGTTGGGCGAGAGCTTGGCGAAGAGCGGCTTCTTCGTGGCGGCGCGCACCAGCCGGACGACCTGCTCGGCCACGTGGGGGTCGGTGCTGAACGGCAGCCGGCCGCCATCGACGTTCGGGCAGGAGAGGTTGATCTCGATCGCATCGACTTCGGGGCGAACCTCAAGCAGGCCGGCGAGCTCGGCGAACTCCGCCGGGCTCTCACCGCCGATGTTCGTCACGACGAGCGTGTCAGCCTCGGCCATCTCCGCGAGCGTGCGCCCGAGATACGCCGAGATGCCGCGGTTCTCGAGGCCGATCGAGTTGAGGAGACCCGCCTCGGTCTCGCACAGGCGAGGCATGGGATTGCCGGGCCGTGGGCGGCGCGTGACGGTCTTGCTGACGAGCCCTCCGAGCAGCGCAGGCGACACGAACTGCTGCATCTCGAGCCCGTGGCCGAACGTACCCGAAGCCGAGAGGATCGGGTTGCGCAGCTCGATGCCCGCGAGAACCACCGCGAGGTCCGCCATTCCGGGCGAATCTAATCCACCCCTCGGCCGCAGGCAACGCGCGCGGCTCAGTCGGCCGCGGGCGCCGCCTTGCCGTGGGGCGTCAACCCCGAGAGCAGCAGCATGGCCGCTCCCATGGTGATGCAGGAATCGGCGACGTTGAAGGTCGGGAAATGCCAGTCGAAGGTCGGGAAATAGACGTCGATGAAATCCCGCACCGGACCGAATGGCTTGCCGCTCGTCGGACGGGGGATATCCCCGGCGTCGGGGTTGTAGAAGAAGTTGTCGTACAGGTTCCCCGTCGCACCGGCCAGGATTAGGACCAGCGCCACGAGGTAGACGCGATGCCCGGTGGGCGCGCGCAAGATCAGCCAGCCGAGCAGCCCGATCGCGAGCAGCCGGCCCAGGACGAGCGCGTGCGGTATCCCCGCCAGACGACCGAAGGCGGCACCGTAGTTCAGGTTGAGCATCAGCGCGAGCCAGGTCCCGGCCAGCAGCTCGCGCGAGTGCCCGTGCGCGTCGATCGGGAGCGAGGCGTGCGTCGCCGGATCGCCGAGCCACGCGAAGACGGTCGACTTGCTCCAGAGGTCGAGGAGCACCAGTACGCCCGCCGCAGCCAGGCAACCTCCGAACCTGCCCCAGCGGTACGCCGGGCGTGCTTTCGGAAGGTCGTGAGGGACGCTCGGCTCCTCGATCGCACGCGCGTCCTGCACCTCGGACGGCATGCTTTAGAAGAGCCCGTGCTCCTGCTGGCGCTGGCACTCGATGCAGTTGCGGGCGAAGGGCACCGCGTTCAGGCGCAGCTTCCCGATTCCCTTGTCGCAGGTCTCGCATCGACCGAAGGTTCCATCGACGATGCGATCGAGCGCGCCCATGACCTCGCGGACCGTCGTCTCGTCGCGTTCGAGGAGCTCCAGGGAGAGCTCCTGGGAGAAGGCGTCCCCACCGTCCTCACCCTTGTAGGTCGGCGTCGCGATCTCGTCGCCCAGGGCGTCCTTTTCGAGACTCTGTATGTCGCCGCTCAGCACGGCGAGCATCGTGCGCAGCACCTTCTCGAATTGCTTCACCTCCTGCGGAGTCAGCTTCTTGGTCGTCATTGGGTGCGAGATCGTGATTCCCGGATGCGGTCCCAGCGAGCCTGCGTCGATCGGTTGGCGGAGGGCCCCAGCCGGAGCGCGGGAGGCTCGACCGCCCCCTGTTCCCCGGAATGAGAGGGCGAGGAGTATAGGTGCGGTGGCCCGAACTCACAACCGGCCATCGAGCGGGGAAAAGCGATCTTGCGGTGGAACCGCCGGGCCGCCAGTCTCCCCTGCGATGCAGCCGCGGCGCTTGTCTCCCTCGACACCGATCGAACTCGCTCCCGCCCTCCGCGCGGGTGTGGAGGGCTTCCTGGACAGCCTGCGCCTCGAGGCGGGTCTCGCGCGCAATACCCTGGATGCCTACCGCCGGGACCTCGAGAGTTTCCTCGGCTGGACCGCGCGCCACGATCGAGTGCGCTGGGAGGACCTCGACGTCGAGCTCGTGCTCGACTACCTGGAAGTCCGCCGCGCCGCAGGCGCCGCGGAGGCGAGCGTGGCGCGCGCCCTGGTCGCGATCCGCATGCTGATCCGCTTTCTCGTGACGGAGGGGACGCTCGCGCGCGACGTGACCGCCCTGCTCCCGGCACCGCGTCTGCGCCGGCTGCTCCCGGGCGTGCTCGCCGTCGAGGAAGTCGAGGCCCTACTGGACGCCTGCGCGGGCGATTCCTGGCGCGCGCTGCGCGACCGCGCCCTGATCGAAGTGCTCTACGCGACGGGCGCGCGCGTGAGCGAGGCCGTCGCATTGCGCACCGATGACCTCGAGCCCGAGCTGCGCGTGCTGCGCCTGCACGGCAAGGGAGACAAGATGCGGATCGTCCCGCTGGGAGCGCGCGCGCGCGAAGCGATCGAAGGCTGGCTGCGCGACGGCCGGCCGCGGGTGGCCGGCACCTCGCATCGAGCGGAGATCTTCCTGACGCGCAGCGGTCGCCCGCTGAGCCGGATCGACGCCTGGCGGCGCGTTCAGGCACTCGCGCGGCAAGCCGGCCTCGCCGTCCCGACCAGCCCGCACACGCTGCGCCACTCCTTCGCGACGCACCTGCTTGCCGGTGGCGCCGACCTGCGCGCCGTGCAGGAGATGCTCGGCCACGCTTCGATCTCCACCACCGAGATCTACACGCACCTGGACGTCGAAGAGCTGCGTGGCCTGCACCGGCTCTACCATCCCCGCGCATGAACATGGTGGACGCGCGCGAAGGAGCTCCGGTGCAGCCGCGGCGTCGAAGGTGGCGCAGGCGGGTCCTCGCCCTCGTGCTTTCGGTCGGCCTCTCGTTCCTGCTGGCCGAGCTCGCGGTGCGCGCGATGGTCGGCGCTCCGCTGGTCGAGCGGCTGCCGATCCTGCGCGTGCAAGCCAATCGATATCGCGGATGGGAGATGCTGCCCGGCGAGGACCACTACACCTACCAGCATCGGGTGCACGTGAACGCGCTCGGTCTGCGCGGGCCGGAGATCGGCCCGAAGCAAGGCGGCGAGCGGCGCATCCTCTGCCTGGGCGACAGCCTCGTCTACGGGCAGGGTGTGGCCGACGACCAGACGCTCTCCGCGCAGCTCGAGGCGCTCTTGCAGTCGCGAGCCGAGGACGGAGCGAGCTGGCGGGCGATCAATGGCGGCTTGCGCGCGTACGGCACGAGCCAGGAGCTCGGCTTGCTCGACGAGCTCGGGGCGCGCATCGCTCCCGACTTCGTGATCCTGTTCTGGTTCTGGAACGACATCGTCGAGCGACCCATTCCGGAGACCTTCGCGCGCTACGAGGCCTCCGGTCCGGTCGCCTTCGACACGAGCGAGGCGATGGAGGGCCGGGCGCTCTGGAAGTGGCGGGCCCTGCAGCTCGCGCGACGCAGTGCCCTGGTGATGTACTCCTGGGACCAGATCCGCTTGCGGCGCAGCTCCTTCTACACGCCCGACGTCGTGAGCGCGGGACTGACCCACCTCGAGCAAGCGCTGCCCAGGTTCCGCTCGCGCTGCGAGGCCCTGGGCGCGCGACCGATCGTCGCCGTGATCCCCGATCACGGATCCGTACAGGGCTCGCATCCCAGTCGAGCGCTCGCCGCGCGCGCGATGGAGCTCGCACGCGCCGCGGGTCTCAGCGTGATCGATCTCTCGCCGCCCCTCGTGGAGCTCGCACGCGCAGGGGATGTCGAGCTCGCCATTCCCTTCGACGGCCACTACACGTCGCCGGCGAATCGTGCCATGGCCGCGGCCGTGGTCGAGGCGATTCGCGCGATGGAATAGGCCGCAACCGGCGCGCCTTCCACGGCCTGATCCGCCTCGCGCGTCTCTCAGGGCGCCGGGAGCGGCAGAGCGCCGTCCACCTCGAACAGCGCGCGCTCGTAGCGATGGTGCGGCCGCTCGGAGTGGCTCTTGCGCACCAGCTCGACCGCTCCGCGCGTGGCGATGCAGTGCCAGGACTGCGGCTGGGTGGGTGTCTTGCGCGCGAAGGCGCGGGGGGTGAACAGGCCGAAGTTCGCGCCCTCTCGCCAGCGCGCGGAGGGATGGCGGAAGAACTCGACGCCCGCCTTGCGCATCTCGGAACCCAGTCGCTGCGAGGCCCTGTACGCGACAGGAGATGCGATGCGCGCCCGGTGACGATCGAAGGGTGCTGCGACGAGGTCGACCGCGCGAGTGGACGAGACGCTCGCCTGGAAGAGCGAGAGCTCGACCGCGAGGGGCTCGAGCTTCGCGCGACTCCCTTCCAGGAAGAGCAGCCGGTAGTAGGCGACCTCGGCGAAGCAGGTCTCGAGGTCCTCGGATCCGTACCACAGGCTCGGCTCGTCGCGGCGGCCGAAGCGCGAGCCGTACGCGAGCGGCGGGTAGCGGAACGGTGTCGCGAGCAAGTAGTGCAGACCGCGGCAGTCGGCGGGCACGGCGGGCTTCGATTCCTCCAGGAGCGCCTCGAGGAGCGCGTGCTCGCGCTCGTCGTCGACCAGCTCGCGCATCCCGACGATGTGCTGAGCCTCGACGGCGCGCCACGGCTTGGCCGTGAGCTGACGGAGGCTAGAGCTTCCCGCGCATCGCGTCCAAATACTCGAGGACATGCACCAGCCCCGTCACGCTCTGGACCAGTTCCGCCGGCTTCCCGCCGAGGTGGTCGTTCTCGGCGTGCATCCAGGCGCGGCTCTTCGGGCCATCGCCGCCGCAGAGGGCGTCGAGGCTGCGCCAGGCACGCAGGTAGAGCAGCGCGAGCTCGCCTTCCTTGCTCTCGGGGTCGATCGTGCGAGCTCCGTGCGCCAGCCGCGAGAGGCTCGCTTCGCTCACGCCGAGCAAGCTCGCCTGCGCGGCCCGGGCGAGGCCATGCACCCCGGCCGCGCGCTCGAAGGCACGGCTCAGGACGCGCGCCCCCTCCGCGCCGTGCGGGTCGGGAAGCAGCCGGTGGAGCGGGCGGGCAGGGCTCATTTCAATTGCAAGAATACGACCGCAACCGTGCGATTGCAATCCGCCATTCCACGCCCCGAGCCGGACCGGCCGACCGCGGGGGCAGCGTCGGGGCGCTACCCTGCCCGGAGATGAGTGCAGAACCCACCTGGAGCCTCGAGGGCGTGCCTACGAGGCCGGGCGTCTACCTGTTCCGCGACGAGAGCGGAAAGGTGCTCTACGTCGGCAAGGCGCGCAGCTTGCGGGCCCGCCTCTCGAGCTACCGCCGGCCGGGGGGCGACGGGCGCCCGTGGCTGCGCTTCCTCGAGGCCGAGGCGCGCTCGGTCGAGACGATCGTGACGCGCACCGAGGGCGAAGCCCTGCTGCTCGAGGACACGCTGATCAAGCAGCACAAGCCGCCGCACAACGTGCGCCTGAAGGACGACAAGTCCTTCTTGATGCTGCGCATCGACCACGCCGAGCGCTTCCCGCGGCTCAAGCTCGTGCGCGCGCACGATCCGCGCGCCAACCAGCCCGCCGGCCGCTCGCGCTTGTTCGGACCGTTCCCTTCGGCGAGCTCGATTCGCCGCACGCTCTCCGATCTGCACCGCGTGGTGCCGCTGCGCGACTGCCCCGACTCGGTGATGAACCACCGCTCGCGTCCCTGTCTCAAGCACCAGATCGGCCTGTGCGCGGCGCCTTGCGTGGGTGGAATCGACGAAGCGGGCTACGCCGAGCTCCTCGCGCGCGCCTCGCGCATCCTTTCGGGCGAGACCGCCGAGCTCGAGACGGAGCTCGAGCGGCGCATGACGGAGGCCTCGGCCGCCCTGGAATACGAGCGCGCGGCGCAATGGCGCGATCGTCTCGCGGCGCTGCGGCGCACCGTCGAGGGTCAAGGCGTGCGGCCGCGCGACGCCGTCGATCGCGACGTGCTGGCCCTCGCGCGCCGCGGAGCCGAGGCGATCGTGCACCGGCTCGCCTTCCGCGAGGGACGACTCAGCGAGAGCCGCTCGCACCACTTCCGCTCCGAGCTCCCCGACGAGGAGCTCCTGCACGGCGTGCTCACCGCGCTCTATGGCGGCGGTCGCCGCGACGCGCCTGCCGAGATCGTCCTGCCGTGCGAGCCCGCCGAAGCCGAGCTCCTCGCGAGCACGCTCGGCGGTGGCACGAGCCTCATCGTGCCGACCTCCGGCGAGCGCCGGCGCATGCTCGAGATTGCCGGCGAGAACGCACGCAACGCGCTCGCGCAGGCCGCGCGCGTCGAGGAGAGCGAGGCCCTCGCGGTGGCCGAGCTCGCCCGCCTCCTCGATCTCGAGCCCGAACCCGAGGTGATCGACTGCTTCGACGTCTCGAACTTCCAGGGCACGAACGTGGTCGCCAGCCGCGTGCGCTTCCGCGGCGGCCACGCCGACCACGCCGGCTACCGGCGCTTCAAGGTCCGCGGTGTGGAGGGCCAGGACGACTTCGCCGCCATGCACGAGATCGTGCTGCGCAGCTTGAAGCGCGGCGTGCGCGAGGACGACCTACCGGATCTCGTCGTGATCGACGGCGGCCCGGCACAGCTCGACAAGGCCCTCGAGGCGCGCGCCGACGCAGGCGCGTGGGATGTCTCGATCGTCGGCGCTCGCGAAGGCGCGCTCCGAGCGCTCCGTCGCCGGCCGCCGCAAAGCCGCCAGCGAGGAGCGCGTCTTCCTCCCCGGCATCCCGGAGCCGATCGAGCTCGCCCGCAATTCCAGCGCGCGCGCCCTCCTGGAGCGCATTCGCGACGAAGCGCACCGCTTCGCGATCACCTACCACCGCAAGGAACGCGGCCGCATCCAGAGCCGCCTCGACGCGATCCCTGGCATTGGCCCGGTGCGACGCAAGGCGCTCTTGCGCCGCTTCGGCAGCGTCGCGGGCCTCGAGCGGGCCAGCGTCGAGGAGATCGCCGCGGTAGAGGGGATCGGCGAGGAGCTCGCGCGAAGCGTGCTCGAGCATTTACGGCGGGGCTGAGCCGCCTCGTCGATACTCGACACTCACTCGAAGCGGAGATTGAGCCTCACCGGGCCACGAAGCGTACCCCAGCCGTCGACCCAGTTTGAATTCTCGGTGGTCACCTGCCGACCGGTGCGATCGAGGATCTGGAAGCACAGTGCGCGACGGACCGTCCAGTCGCGGTGCTTGAGTCGGAGGTGAAGGACTTGTCCCCCTTCGGGCCGGGCAACGTAGCCCCAGGCGAACGAGAGCTCCTGCCAGCTCATCCGCTCGCGGCCCTCGCGAGGCCAGTCGATGGATTCCAGGTCGGAATCGCTGAGCATTCTCATCCGCTCCTCGTCGAGCACAGTGCTCGCACGTCCGAGTGAGCTCCCGTTGACGAACAACTCGTAGCGGCCATCGGCGGGCAGCTCGATGGCCAATTCCACATCGATCGGTCGTGGCGCGAGCTTCCACACCAGGAACCCGAAACCCGCGAGGAGAGCAGCGAGGATCGTGAACCACCGCAAGCTGTAGAGCACCCAGCGCATGGAGCGCTCGGACGGTTGGGCGGATGCTTTCGAGAGGGTCACGAACCCAGAATAGGTCAGTGCGCTGGGCGTGGTGAGAAAGGCCGATCGAAGACGAAGAATCGTCTGGTTCGGAGTACCGCCTTCAGGCGGTCTTCTCCGGCAGAGCCAGTCCCGCCTGAAGGCGGGACGACAAACCAGACCGCCTGAAGGCGGTACTCCAAACTCGGAGGGACTCCGTGCTCGTAGGCGTGTGGTTTCTCTCTAGTTCCCCATCGCGCCCTTGTGCGACCCCGTCGCATGAAACATGCCCTGGGGTGTCCGTCGGGGCGTTTTCTACCTAGAGGGCGGAGCGCGGGCTCTTTCCGGTTCGGAGTACCGCCTTTAGGCGGTCCGGTCTGGTTCGGAGTACCGCCTTCAGGCGGTCTGGTTTTATGGACCGCCTTCAGGCGGTCCGGTCTTCGACCGTTCACACGCCCGTCCCTACCGCCGCAGCTCGAGCGTCTCGAGCTCCTTCAATCGATCGCGCATGTTGGCGGCGTCCTCGAACCGCAGCTCGCCGGCGGCGAGGAGCATGTCGGCGCGCGTGCGCGCAATCTCGCCTGCCAGGCGCTCGGGCGCCCACTGGCGCGCCTCCTCCGCGACGCGGCTCTCCTCCTCGATGGGCGCCGCGACATCCACGTAGTCCATCTCGTACAGCTTCTCGATGCCGTCGCGCACGGGCTTCAGGATCGTCTTGGGTTCGATGCCGTGCTCGAGGTTGTAGGCGGTCTGGATCACGCGGCGGCGCTTGACCTCCTCCATCGTGGCGCGCATCGAGTCGGTCACGCGGTCGGCATAGAAGATCACGCGGCCCTCGACGTTGCGCGCAGTGCGGCCGCAAGTCTGGATCAGGGACGTCGCCGAGCGCAGGAAGCCTTCCTTGTCGGCATCGAGTACCGCGACGAGCGCCACTTCGGGGAGATCGAGGCCTTCGCGCAGCAGGTTGATACCGACGAGCACGTCGAACAGGCCGACCCGCAGGTCGCGCAGGATCGCGGAGCGCTCGATGGCGTCGATCTCCGAGTGCAGGTAGCGCACCTTGACGCCGAGCTCGCCGAAGTACGTGGTGAGCTCCTCGGCGGACCGCTTCGTGAGCGTGGTCACGAGGACGCGCCAGCCGCGCGCCGCGACCTTGCGGATCTCGTGCAGGAGGTCGTCGACCTGGGTGCGCGCCGGGCGCACCTCGATCTCCGGATCGAGGAGGCCCGTCGGCCGCACGATCTGCTCCACGATGGCGCCGCGCGAGCGCTCGAGCTCGAGGGCTGCAGGCGTGGCGGACACGTAGATCGTCTGGCGCACCAGACCCTCGAATTCCTCGGGGCGCAGCGGGCGGTTGTCGAGCGCGCTCGGCAGGCGAAAGCCGAACTCGACCAGGGTCGACTTGCGCGAGCGGTCGCCGCGCCACATGCCTCCCACTTGCGGCATCGAGACGTGGCTCTCGTCGACGAAGAGCACCCAGTCCTCGGGAAAGTAATTGAGCAGCGTGAACGGCGCCTGACCGGCCTCGCGGCCGTCCATGTAGCGCGAGTAGTTCTCGATGCCGTTGCAGACTCCCGTCGTGCGCATCATTTCCAGGTCGTAGCGGGTGCGCTGCTCGAGGCGCTGCGCCTCCAGGAGCTTGTCGTTGCGGCGCAGATCCTCGAGCCGCTCGGCGAGCTCGGCCTCGATCAGCGGGATGGCTCGGGTCAAGCGCTCTTGCGGCGTCACGTAGTGCGTCGACGGGTAGATCACGACGCGCTTCTCGTCGCCGAGCACCTCGCCCACGATCGGATTGACGCGCACGAGGGCCTCGATCTCGTCGCCGAAGAGCTCGACGCGGATGACCTCCTCGTGCTCGTAGGCCGGGAAGATCTCGATCACGTCCCCGCGCGCGCGGAAGGTGCCGCGGCGGAAATCGATGTTGTTGCGCGCGTACTGCATCTGCGTGAGCTGGCGCAAGAGGTCCTCCCGGCGGAGCTCCTGGCCGACCTCGAGCGGCAGGGCCATGCGCGCGTAATTGTCCGGCGAGCCCAGGCCGTAGATGCAGGAGACCGAAGCGACGATGATCACGTCCCGGCGATCGAGGAGCGAGCGCGTCGCGCTGTTGCGCAGCCGCTCGATGTTCTCGTTGCGGCTGGCGTCCTTCTCGATGTAGGTGTCCGAGGAAGGGACGTAAGCCTCGGGCTGGTAGTAGTCGTAGTAGCTGACGAAGTACTCGACCGCGTTGCCCGGGAAGAGCTCCTTGAACTCCGAGTAGAGCTGCGCCGCTAGCGTCTTGTTGGGCGAGAGCACCAGCGCCGGACGATCGAGCCCCGCGATGACCGAAGCCATGGTGAAGGTCTTTCCCGAGCCCGTGATCCCGAGCAGGCACTGATGGCGCGCGCCGCGCTCCAGGCCCTGCAGCAATCCTTCGATCGCTCGGGGCTGATCGCCCGTGGGCTGGTACGGGCAGACGAGCTCGAAGGTGGAAGCGCTCATACCGGGAGACGCGTTCCTCAGCGCTTTCCGAACACCGGGTCTTCGAGCTGGGGCCGGACTGGATCGTTGGGGTGCGCAGGCAACGAGGGCGCGCGCTTCTCGGCCTGCGCGGTCCCGCCACAGCGCGGATCGCTCAAGCCCTCCGGCTCGCCCTCGGGCCCGATCCAGATCGCCTGCACGCTCGCGAAGGTGTCGCCGTGGCGCACCTCGATCGGCTGCGCGTGGTCGCGCACCAGCGCATCGAGGAGCGCGGGATCCCAGCCGTCCTCGAAGAGCGTCTCCTCCGGGCGCCATTGCTGGTGCAAGCGCGGAGCTCGCATGGCGTCCTCGAGTGACTGGCCGTAAACGATCAAGCGCAGGAGCACCTGCGTGACGGCCGTGATGATCCGGGGACCGCCGGGCGATCCGATCACGAGGGTGACGCGCCGGCCGCCCTCGCGAACGATGGTCGGCGTCATCGAGGAGAGCGGGCGCTTCTTCGGCTCGAGCGCGTTGGCCGTGCTCCCCACGAGGCCGTAGAGGTTCGGCTGGCCCGGCGCGATGGAGAAGTCGTCGATCTCGTCGTTCAGGAGGAAGCCTGCGCCGGGAACGAGGATGCCGCTGCCGAAGGTCGCGTTGAGCGTCGTCGTGAGGCTGACCGCGTTGCCGCGCCGGTCGATCACGGAGAAGTGGGTGGTCGCGTCGCTCTCCTTCGGCGGCTCCGGCGTCCACGGTCCCACGTGGAGGTCGGCATGCGTGCCGATCGAGACTCGCCGCCGTGCGATCCAATCCGGCGCGAGCAGCGCGCTCGTCGGTACCGCAACGAAGTCCTCGTCGCCGAGGTGCTCCGCGCGATCCGCGAAGGCACGTCGCATCGCCTCGATCCACCAGTGCAGCGCGAGCGGCGAGAGGGCGGCAGAGTCTCGCGCCGCAGCCACGGGCGAAGCGGAGTCCTCGCTCGCCGCGCTGCGCGCCGCGTCGAGCGGGAAACCCTCGAGGATCGCGAGCACCTGCAAGAGAGCGATGCCGCCCGAGCTCGGCGGCCCCATGCTGATCACCTGCGAGCCACGGAACCAGCCGATCAGCGGCTCGCGCTCGCGCACCTGGTAGCCCTCGAGATCGACGAGCGCGAGGGTCGCGCCGCTCGGAACGTCCCCCGCCCGCTGCGCCGCCGAATCGATGGCCGCCACGATCGCAGCCGCGAGTTCGCCGCGGTAGAAACCCAGGGGGCCGTGCGTGGCGAACGTGCGCAGCGTCTCCGCGAGCTCGGGCTGGCGCAGGAGGGTGCCTTCCTTCAGCGGCTCGCCATCCGGATAGAACAGCGCGCGCGCCGCGGGATCCGCTTCCAGCCGCGCTCGCGGCCCGGGATCGCGCAGGTCATGTTCGAGCCAGGCGTCGACCTGGAAACCCTTCTCCGCCAGCTCGATCGCGTCGCGGAAGAGATCGCCCCAGGCGAAGCGTCCCGAACCGAAGCGCCGGAACAGCTCGTGCAGACCGGCCGGGCTGCCCGGAGTACCGACCGCGAGCGGACCAGCCAGCGAGCGGCTCGCTATGGGCACCCCGGCAGCATCGAGGAAGTAGTCGGCCCGCATGCCCTCGGGCGCAGTTTCGCGGAAGTCGAGCGAAGCCGGTGCGTCGCCGTGCGGGACCCACAGCGCGAAGCCGCCGCCGCCGAGGTTGCCGGCCTGCGGATACACCACCGCGAGGACGAGCGCGGTCGCGACCGCGGCATCGGCGGCGTTGCCGCCCGCTTCCAGGATGCGCACTCCCGCGCGAGTGGCGAGCGGATGCTCGCTCACCACCATTCCCCGTCTGGGCGGCGGCCAATCGACCTGCTCGCGGAAGGGTGGAGCGCTGCAGGCGCAGAGTAAGAGCGCGGCGAGGAGCGTCGTACGCACGCTCGAGCTACCGGATCTCGTCGTCGGTCAGCTCTTCGACCTTCACGCCGCGCTCTTTGAGGTAGCCGACCGAATCGCCGATCTGCTGCTCGGTCCCCTCGATCTCCACGGCGACCAGGGCGAGGGCGTCGGTGATGCTGGCGGCCCGGATGTTCGGCACGACGCGGAACTTCTCCCCGATCGTGTGCAGGATCGGCTGGGAGATCAGGTCTTGCGGGAAGGTGCAGAAGAACTTGCGTAGTGCCATGTTCGATCCTCCCGATGGGGCTCCGAGTCGGACCCTGAGCGCGCGCGAGAACGACGAGCGACCACGGCCGCGAGGAATCCCACCAAAAGGATCGCGGGTCCCGCAAGCCGCCCGCGCCACGGAAGTCGCAGCTCGGGGCCGATCGTGTGCGTGCCGACCGGATCGTAGACCGCGGCGTGCCGCATCCAATCGACGCCCGCGCACTCTTCGGCGAGCACCACGGGCGAGAGATCGAGGCAGCGGGCGGCGATCGCCGGCGGCCACGGCGCGCGCGCGAGGCCGCCAAGCGCAGGCAGAGCCGCAAGGGTCGCGGAGGCGATGATCACCAGCCCCCCGCGGCGCCAGAGCGTGCCGCCCAACCGCCGGCCGAGCGCCCATCCGATCCAGTGCAGGCCGAGCAGGACGAAGCCGGCCCACATCGGGCCGGGAAGATCGGCGGGGGAACGGGCGTCGGCGAGGACCAGTAGCACCATCCAGCTCCCTGGAATCGCCAGCGAGAAGCCGAACGCCCCGAGCGCGCACCCGACAGCCAGAGTGCCGGCAGCGGGCGCGGCGATGGCGAGCCAGGCGAGCGCATGGACCGGGTCCCGAGCGATCCACGCCGGTACCCCGACGAGAGCGATGGCGAGCGCGCGCAAGAGCGCGACCGCCGGGCGTGAACCGGGAGACAGAGTCGACACGCTCATGATCGCGGCTCGGGTCGCGCGCGAGGTCGCGCAGGGAGCTGCGGGGAACTCCTGCCATCGATCCTACTCCGGAACCGAGGCGCGCGTATCCCGCGCGCTTCCTGCTGGTCGCGCCCCCGCGACGCTCTCTATCCTGAGAGCTGGTTCGCCTCCCTCCATGTCCCGCTTGCTCTTCGTCGGCCTGGGTCCGCTCGGACGGCTCGTGCTCACCGACCTGTTCGCACGCGGCGACAACGAGGTCAGCGCGGTCATCGACGTCGATCCTGCGCTCCACGGACGTCCGGTCGCCGAGCTCGTTCCGGGGGCGCACGCCGACTTGCGCGTCCTTCCTTCCCTCGATTCGATCACAGATTGGCGCGGCATCGACGCCGCGCTGGTCACCACGAGCTCGGAGCTCGAGCGCTGCGCGCCCACCTTTCGCGCCCTCCTCGGTCACGGCCTCGCCGTGGTCAGCTCGTGCGAGGAGCTCGCCTGGCCGTGGCTCCATCATCGCGCACTCGCCGATGACCTCGATCGCGCGGCGCGCGACAAGGGCGCGAGGCTGCTCGGAACCGGCGTCAATCCAGGTTTCGTCATGGACACGCTGCCCCTCGTCGCGAGCGGCGCCTGCCTGGTCGTGCGCGCGCTCCAGGTCGAGCGCATCCAGGACGCCGCCACGCGCCGCATCCCCTTCCAGAAGAAGATCGGCGCCGGCCTCGACCTGGCCGCCTTCGAGCGCGAGGTCGCCGCCGGGCGCCTGCGGCACGTCGGGCTCGGCGAGTCGCTGCATTTCCTGGCCCACCATCTGGGCTTCCCGCTCGAACGCTGGAACGAGACGCTCGAGCCGGTGGTGGCGAGCGAAGCGCTCGCCTGCGCGCTCGGGCCGATCCCCGCGGGACATGCCAGCGGAGTGCGGCAGGTCGCCGAAGGATGGGTGCGCGGCACCGCCGTCCTGCGCCTGGTGTTCCAGGCCGCCATCGGCCAGCCCGAGCCGCACGATCGCGTCCAGGTCGACGGCGATCCGCCGCTCGATCTCGTGCTGCGAGGTGGAGTGCACGGGGACGTGGCGACCTCGGCGCTCCTGCTCAACGCGTTGCCAGCGTTGATGGAAGCCCGGCCCGGCTTGCACACGATGGCGAGCGTGCGACCGGCGCGCTCGGTCGCGGCCGCGCTCGGGGCCCAGCGTTCATGAGCATCGCGGTCGAGCGCGCCGACAAGGAGCTCCCGCTCTCCGAGGAGCTCCTGGCCGAGCTCGCGCGCGTGCACGGCACGCCGCTCTACGTGTACGACCTCGCGACGATGCGCTCTCGACTGGCCGAGCTCGGGGGCTTCGACGTCGTGCGCTACGCGATCAAGGCGAACTCCAACCTTTCCGTACTGGCTGCGCTGCGGGCGGCCGGGGCGCAAACCGACGCGGTCTCGGCGGGCGAGATCGTGCGGGCCCTGGCGGCCGGCTTCGATGCGCGCGAGATCGTCTTCAGCGCGGATCTCTTCGAGCCCGCCGCGCTCGAGCTCGTCGCACGCCATGGCCTGCGCGTGAACGCGGGAACGCGCGGGATGCTCGCCGAGCTCGCACGTGCGCGGCCGGGAGCAGAGCTCACCCTGCGACTCAATCCGGGTTTCGGATCCGGTTTCGGTCCCGCAGTGAAGGCGGGAGGGGAGCGCTCCAAGCACGGCATCTGGCACGCCGAGCTCGAGGAGACCCTGGCCGAAGCGCACGCGTTGGGCCTGCATGTCGACGGGCTGCACGTCCACGTGGGCTCGGGCATCGATCTCGCCGAGGTGCTCGCGCACACCACGCGCTCTCTCGCGACCTTCGTCCGTCGCACCAGCTCGACGATCCGCGTCCTCTCCGCCGGCGGCGGCTTGCCGATCCCCTATCGCGCCGGTGAAGCGCGCCCGGACGTCGCAGCCTATGTGGCGGAATGGAATCGCATGCGCCGCGAGCTCGAACACGAGCTCGGTCGCGCGCTCGTGCTCGAGACCGAGCCAGGCCGCTGGCTGGTCGCCGAATCAGGAGTCCTGCTGACGAGCGTGCGCGCGATCAAGCGCGTCGCAGAGCACGAGATCGTGCTCGTCGACGCCGGATTCCACACCCTGCTGCGACCCGCCTTCTACGGAGCATGGCACGAGATCCGCGCGCTCGGTCACGCGGGCGAGCCGCGTGCTCCGCGAGTCGTGGCCGGCCCGCTGTGCGAACCCGGCGACGTGTTCACGCTGGATCGCGGCGCCTTCGCCCCGCGCCCCTTGCCGGCCCTCGAGCCTGGCGACCTGCTCGCGATCCTCGACGCCGGAGCCTACGGAGCGAGCATGGCCTCGAACTACAACTCGCACCCCTTGCCCGCCGAGATCGTCGTCGACGAGCGCGGTCCCCGCCTGGCCCGCCCACGCCAGACGCTCGAAGAGCTGTGCGCGAGCGAGCTTGCGTGCTTGCGCGCCTCCGACTGATCCGTCTGGTTCGGAGTACCGCCTTCAGGCGGTCTTCTCCTGCAGAGCCAGTCCCGCCTGAAGGCGGGACGACGAACCAGACCGCCTGAAGGCGGTACTCCGAACCGGACCTGAGGAGGAGCGCGTTCAGGGGCTTTTCTGGTTCGGAGTACCGCCTTCAGGCGGTCCGGGGTTTTCTCGGGCCTTCGCGTCGAGATCAGAGTCGGAACCGGACCGCCTGAAGGCGGTACCCCGAACCAGAGGGCTTTGCATGGCTGCGCGCAACGCTGCATCCAGCGTCTGCGCCGCATACGGCTTCGGCACGAAGCTCAAGGCTCGTCCGAGCTCGGGATCCTCGGGGGCGGGGAAACCCGAAGCGAGGACGATCGGGATCCCGGGCTCGAGCACGAGAGCCTCGCGCGCGAACACGCGCGCGGGCAGATCCATCGTGCTCTCGTCGCCGAGGACGACATCGAAGGCTTCGCGGCGTGCGCGCAAGAGCTCGAGCGCCTCGGCCGCACCGTTCACGCGCGTGGTCGCGAAACCGAGCTCGGAGAGCAGCGAGCTCACCTCGCTCACGACGGCTTCGCGGGACTCCACGTGCAGCACCCGGCCCCGAACGCGTGGCCCCTCGCTCTGCAATCGCGCCGGCAGGCGGAGGCACAGGTCGAGTCTTTCTCGCGTGGCTCCTGCGACCTCGAAGCTCGCGCCGTGCTCTGCCGCGAGCGAGCGGAGCCGCGCCAGATCTCGCTCTCCGTCGGGGCCTCCTTGCGGGCTTGCCAGCGGCTGGGCGGCGCGCGCCGCGAGCGCGAGGCGAACGGTCTCCTTCGCGGCCGGCTGGTCGAGCGCGAGCTCGATCCCACCACCCTGAGGCAGCCAGCGCTGCGCCACCTCGACCAGCTCCACGAACAGCCAAGTGATGGCCGCCGCGTCGAGGTCCACGACTCCGAGGAGCTGTCCGCCCGAGACGTCCAGGGTGATCCGCCGCTGCAGCATGGCCCGGACGAGCAGCACGAGGACATCGACGTGTGCCGGCGCGAACCCGCAGCGAGGCTCGGCCATCGAGCGATACAGCCCGGCGAGCCCCCGCACGAGCTCACGCGCCCGCTGGGCGGCCGCCAGCGACACCTGGAGATCGCGGTCGGAACGAGCGTCGATCCCGGAGGCGAGCTGCAGATGGCCGAGGATCGTTTGCAGAAGATTCGCAAACGGGTGCTCCAGCCCCTGGGCGAGCCGGCCCGCAGCAGCCAGACCCCGGAGCGAAAGTTCCCGCGCTCGATCGTCGGCCAGGCGCGCCAGCCGCGCTCGGCTCGCCTCGGCATACAGGTCACGCACGTCGGCTCGTGCGAGCTCCCCCCACTCGATCAGGCCATCCGCGCCGAGCTCACGGGCCCGCTCACGGGCAAGCTCGCCCCCGCGCGCGCAGGCCGCGATGCGCAGGCCCGCCCCCCCATACATCGTGCGCGGCTCCGTTGCCTGAGTATCGAGATCGAAAACCACGAGATCCGCTCGGATCGCCGCCTCGGCCGAGCCGAGCTCCAGGCTCCAGGCCGGACCGGCGCGCACGAGCGCACTCCGCAGCAGGTCCACGCGAGGTCCGTCGGACCCCACCCACAGCACACACCATGGTCGCAAGTTGCCGTCCATAGGATCGACGCGGCCAGTGTTCGCTCCATGCCGCGCGCTGGACGGCAATTGTACTCGGACGCACGCGTCGGGTCTCGACCGAGTGCCGGCGTCTGGTAGGATCGGAACGTTCCGTTGATGACGCGAGCTGTATGACGAGTCGAGATGGGCAGCCGGAAGAACGGCCTGCTGGTCCCGTGGGATCGTCCTTCGGGAATGGAGCTTCCACTGCGTTGAGGATCCTGGCAGTCGATGACGACCGGGATGTGAGAGGCTCCATCTCTCGAATCCTTGCGGCGAGCGGCATGGAGTGCACCTGCGCTTCCGATTCCCTCGACGCCAGGGCGGTCCTGCTCGGGCCCGAAGCGCAGCACTTCGACCTCATCTTGCTGGACGTCGTCATGCCTGGGGTGACGGGATGGGAGTTCCTCGCCGAGCTGCGGGCGGAGGGCAACGACACCGCGGTGATCTTCCTGACCGGCCGCGACACGACCGAGGAGCGTGTGAAGGGTCTGCGTCTGGGAGCCGACGACTACATCGTGAAGCCTTTCGAGATGGCGGAGCTCCTCGCCCGCATCGAGGCCGTCGTGCGCCGGCGGCGCGCCATGCCCATCCTCGAAGTGGGTGACGTGTGGATGGACCTCGGCCGGCGCATCGTGAGACGGCGTGGTCAACGCATCGATGTCAGCCCGGGCGAGTTCGACCTGCTTCGAACCTTGATGGAGGCGCGGGGTGCGCCGGTTTCGCGTGCCGAGCTCCTGGCGCGGGTCTGGGGGATCGAGTTCGATCCCGGCACCAAGGTCGTGGAAGTCCAGATCGCGCGCCTGCGTAGGAAGATCGATCGTGACGGCCCACCTTTGATCCAGACCGTGGTCGGAGTGGGGTACCGGATCGCGAGCCCGAGCGAGTCGCGCTGAACTTCGCGGCGACGCGAAAGTCCGTGTAGTTCCCAGATATCGGAAGGGATTACAGCCATGTAAATCCCTCTGATGGGCCGAGAAGCCGACCATCTCATGTGAGGGAAGCGCTGGTCGCGCAGCAGTCCGCGCGCGAGTGGCCTTCAAAACACAACAGATGCCGCTGCGAGCCGTTCACTGCCGTTTGCGGTCGGATGGGAAAGGTGCCTGTGCCCCAGATCCTGATCCTGCCTTGCGATTCCCGTGAGGAAGCCGTGGTGCGAAGCCGGCTCGCTGAATGGGAGTGGCAGCTGCTCGCGATGGAGAATTCCGCGCGCGGCCTTGCCGAGGCTCGAACCGGCGCGAGCGATCTCGTGCTCGTCTCCAGTGCGCTCACCAATGGTCTGGAAGCTGGCGAGGTCTGTCGGCGGCTGAAAGCCGTGCCGACCCTGTCGCACGTTCCAGTCGTCATGTATTCGCTTCGACCGGCCCAGCAAGAAGAGGTGCAGCGGGCGTTCGAAGCGGGCTCCGAGGCTTTCGTCGACTCGTCTCAGGTGCAGCACATCGCCCGGATCGTGCGGGCCCTCCTGCGGCACAAGGAGCGCGCCGACGAGCTTCGCGCGAAGATCAACGAGCTCGACGTCGAGCGGCGGCGCATCGCGCAGATCCAGCAGCGCAGCCATGACGCCACGGCGACACCGACCGACGAGGGCGCGAGCCTCCTGATCCAGCGCGAGCTCGCCGCCGGCCGTCCCGATGGAATCCTCGTGGTCGACGCCGACTCGATCATCCGCCGCTCCGATGTCGCGGCGGACGAGCTGTTCGGACCGGGGCTGGTGGGCAAGAGCCTCGCGAGCATCGCTCCTTCGAGTGGCTTGACGGCCTTCGTCTCCAATGCACACACCGAGCCCCTCGAGGGCTTCCGCTTCGATCATTCGACTCGCCGCGGCGCGCCGGTCCGCTCGGTGCTGGCCTCGGTCCTGCCCCTGATCGGCGACGATCTCCCCGGCGCCAAGGCCGTGTTGTTCGTGGACGTCGGCAAGCGGCGCATGGCGGCCGAGCTCACGCTGCGATCGCCGGCCAGCCTGCCCCGCGATCAGTACTACGATCTACTGGAGGCCGCGCGAACCGCGTACTCTCCGCGAGCGTTCATCGGCTCCAGCGCAGCGGCGTCGGCCGTGCGCGCGCGCCTTCCCGAGCTCGCTCTCCGGCCGATCGGCGGCGTCCTGCTCACGGGCGAACCCGGCACCGGCCTGCGCTTGTGCGCGCGAATCCTCCACTATGCCGGCCATCTTCCCGGCCCGTTCCTCTACCTGAGGTGCGCGAGCCTGAGTCCGGCGAACCTGGAGCGGGAGCTGTTCGGGTGGTCACGCGGAGCATCCAGCGACGCGGAGGCCGAAGCGCCCGGATTGCTGCAGCTCGCGGCGGAAGGGACGCTTTTCCTGGAAGGCGTGGAAGCGTTGCCGCTGCCCTTGCAAGCACGCCTCCACGAGGCCTTCGAGAACGGCAGCACCTACCGCATGGGCAGCTCGCGGCGCAAGGAGCGCTGCGTCACGCGAGTGCTCTGCTCGACGCACGTGGACCTCGCGGAGCTCGAGCGCAACGGCCAGTTCCATCCCGGCCTCGCCCGCTGGCTGGGATGCGAATCCATCCAGCTCCTGCCGCTGCGCGAGCATCGCGAGGACATCGACGATCTCACCGCATGCTTCCTCGAGCGGTTCGGGACGCCGCGCGCCGTGCACGGGATCGAGCCGCGGACCGAGGCCTTGCTGCGTCTGTACGACTGGCCCGGAAACGTGGCCGAGCTCGGGGATTGCATCGAGCGTGCGTGCGAGCAGGCCACTGGCGGCCTCATCGAGACGCAGCACTTGACCCGGCCCCTGCGCGCGTTCCGTGACGAGCTCCCCGATGCGGCTCTGGATGACGGCCAGGCTCTCGCACGTCTGGTGCACAACGGGGTACGGCCACAACCGCTCGCGCCGGCCGTGGCGCGCGCGCCGGCGGCTCGCCGCGAGCCGCGCCCGTTCGACATCTCCGACGACGATCCGGTCTCGCTCGAGCTCTACGAGAAGAAAGCGCTGCTGCGCGCGCTCGAAGTCTGTCAGGGCGACAAGCTGAAAGCGGCTCGGCTGCTGCACCTGGGCAAGAGCACGATCTATCGCAAGATCAAGGAATACGGCATCGGATCGTGACGGCAACGTCCGGGCGACGCGGTCACGTGCGGATCACTCGCGCAGCATGAGCTCGAAGTGACGCACGAAGCCCCAGCGCTCGGACATCGATATCAGCGCATCGTCGTTGTGAGCCGCTCGGGCGGCGATGCGCGGAATCCCGCGCCGCGCGAGCTCGTCCGCGGCGGCTTCGACCAGCTGACTGGCCAGGCCCCGGTGGCGGTACCTGGGATCGACGTGCAAGACGACGATCAACGGATAGCGCCGGGCGGTGAGCGGATCCTCGAGCGGCGCCGTGACCACCGCCCCCCACCACTCGCCGTCGCTCGAGCGCGCGCTCGCGAGAACCGTCTCCGGCACGTCGAAGTGGCGCTCGATCATCCGCGCGACCGAACCCGCCTCCAGCGGTCCCCCCAGGAACTCCGGCGCGATCTCCGCGGCCCAGCGCTCCAGGGCGACCGCCCACTCGAGCGCCTCCTCACGGTTCTCCGCGATCCGAATCGAAAGATTCAAGCTGGTCGCAACTCCGGGCCAGAACGATAGCAATCCCGAAGATCGCCGGCCTTCTTCCGGCCACGAAGGCGCTCGGCAGGCTGAGTGGCACGAGGGCCAATGCGTGCCGAAGCTCCGCTCCCGCTAGACCTCGCTGCCCGAAGAAGGTTGAATCGTCGGGCTCATCCTGCGCCGGCGGCCATCCGAAGTAGCTCCCGGTTGCCCCACTCCCTTTTCCTGCTGCCGGGAATCCGGCGGCGCGCCCCTCGCCGTGGAACTCAACGTCGTCAAGCAAGGCTCGTCCTTGGCCAAGGTCTCCTTCTCCGTCCCCGGAGACGAGTTCGAGAAGGAAGTCCGCCGTGGTCTCCAGCAAGCTCGCGAGCGCGTGCGCATGAAGGGCTTCCGTCCGGGGAAGGCACCCCTGTCGGTGGTCGAGAAAGCCTACGGCGAACAAGTGCGCTTCGAGGTCCAGCAGTTCTTCGTGCGCAAGGCCTACCAGCGCGCGGTCGAGGAGCAGAGCCTTCGTCCGCTCGCGCATCCGCGGCTCGACAAGGAGGACTTGAAATCGAAGCTCACGGCGGATGCCGGCTTCGAGCTGGATTTCGAGATCAGCCTGCGGCCGGAGATCGAGCTGCCGGCGTACAAGGGGACCGTGGTCGAGAGCGAGCTCGAGGCCGTGATGGACCAGGAAGTCCAGGACGCGCTGGTCGAGATCCGCCGCCAGCAATCGCGACCCGAACCAGCCGAGGACTCGGGAATCGAGGAGCAGGGCGTGTTCCTGTGCACGGTCGAGTTCCTACTGGATGGCCAGAGCTGCTTCCGGCGCGAGAACCTGCGCCTCTCTCCGATGACGACTCCGCCCGGCGTCGACCCCGACGTGTTCCATGCGGCCGTTCTCGGAAAGAAGAAGGGCGAGACGATCGAGATGGCGACCAAGATCCCGCCCTACGTCGAGGACGTGGCCGCGCGCGGCAAGGACGGCCAGTGCCGGATCGAGGTCGGCGACGTCTACAGGATGATTCCGCCGGAGGATTCCCAGATCTTCGCTGCGCTCGGCGTCACGTCCGAGCCCGAGCTCCTGGAGAAAGTCCGCGAAAAGCTGGCCGAGGCGAAGGAACAACGCGAGAGCTCGCGCATCGAGAGTGTGCTCATCGATCGCCTGATCGCGGGCACGCCGATCGAGGTGCCCGAGCCGCTGATCGAGGAGCAGGCGCTCGCCCGTGTCGAGAAGCTGCGCCGGCGCCTGGAGCAGGAAGGCGTGAGTCCGGAGAAGATCGAGGAGGCCGTGGCGGAGCAGGGAGGCACGGCGCGGGAAGAAGCCGAAAAAGCTCTCAAGGCGCTCCTGATCATCGAGACGATCGGGGAGAAGGAAAGTCTGCTGGTGAGCCGCGAGGACATGGACCAGGAGTTCGGCGTGATCGCCGAGCGCAACAATGCCACCATCGAGGAGGTTCGACAGTACTACTCGAAGAGCGAGATGGGCCAGCAGCTCGTCGTGGAGATCTTGGAGCGCAAGGTCCGTCGTTTCCTTCGGGAGAACGCAAAGGTAAAGGTCCCTTCTTGACCTCCTAGATGGCCGGAGAGTCCGCGTTCACGCGGGCGGCCGGCTTGAATTCCCTCACCACCGTCTATAGAAGCACCCGTCATGGAAAGCTACTACCCGATCCCCTACGTCATCGAGAAGACGGGCCGCGGCGAGCGCACCTACGACATCTACTCGCGACTGCTCGAGGACCGGATCATCTTCATCGGCACGCAGATCGACGACAACGTCGCCAACTGCGGTGATGGCGCAGCTCCTGTTCCTGGACAAGACGGGCCGCAACCAGGACATCAAGATGTACATCAACTCGCCGGGCGGTTCGGTGACGGCGGGACTGGCGATCTACGACACGATGCAGCTCGTGGAGCCGGACATCGCGACGTACTGCCTCGGCCAGGCGGCGTCGATGGGCGCCGTGCTCCTGGCCGGCGGAACGGTGGGCAAGCGCTACGCGCTTCCCGCACTCCCGCGTCATGATCCACCAGCCCTGGGGCGGCGCGCAGGGGACCGCCGCCGACATGGAGATCCAGGTCAAGGAGATCCTGAAGACTGAAGAAGACGCCTGGAGGAGATCCTGGCCACGCACACGGGCAAATCGGCCGAGGAGATCGCCAAGGCCTGCGAGCGCGACAACTTCATGTCCCCGGAGGAAGCGAAGGCCTTCGGCCTGATCGACCACATCGTCTCGCGCCCCGGGGTCGATTCCAGCCACGCCGGCTGACGGATCCCCGCGCGGAGCCTAGAATCCATGTGCATGACGTCCTCCACCGGAGGCCGCGGACGTCACGTCGAGCGCTGCACGTTCTGCGAGAAGCGGCGGCACCACGTCGCGTCGCTGATCGCCGGCCCGCCCGGGGGTCTACATCTGCAACGAGTGCATCGAGATCTGCAACTCGATCCTCCAGGAGGAGCAGCGCCGCTGCACCTGAGGCGCAGCGCTCGCTGCCCGCCGCTCGGCACCGCGGCCTGCGCTCGGCAGACTCTCGGACGGCCGAAGGTCGAGCGCCTGCCCGACGCCGATCGAGATCGCCGCGCCATCTCGACGAGTACGTCATCGGCCAGGAGCGCGCCAAGAAGGTGCTCTCGGTCGCGGTCTACAACCACTACAACCGCCTGCGCACACGTCACGCAAGCCGGCGCCGACCAGCGACGACGTCGAGATCGAGAAGACGAACATCCTGCTCGTCGGGCCGACCGGCTCGGGCAAGACGCTGCTCGCGCGCACGCTCGCGCGCATGCTCGACGTGCCCTTCGCGATCGCGGACGCGACGACGCTGACCGAGGCCGGCTACGTCGGCGAGGACGTCGAGAACATCCTGCTGAAGCTGCTGCAGAACTGCGACTTCGACGTCGAGCGCGCGCAGCAGGGCATCGTCTACATCGACGAGATCGACAAGATCGGCCGCACGACGGGCAACGTCTCGATCACGCGCGACGTGTCCGGCGAGGGCGTGCAGCAGGCGCTGCTGAAGATCCTCGAGGGCACCGTCGCGAACGTCCCGCCGCAGGGCGGGCGCAAGCATCCCGAGCAGGCCTACATCCAGGTCGACACGACCAACATCCTGTTCATCTGCGGCGGGACGTTCAGCGGCATCGAGGAGATCATCGCGCGCCGCGTCGGCCAAGACGTGATCGGCTTCGGGCGCGATGCGCTGACGCCGGATCAGCTCAGGAAGCTGTCCCGGCGTCCGGGTTCGGGCGACAGGTCGCTCGGCCCGCTCCCCCCGCTCAACCAGCCGGGCGCGCGCGACGTGTACATGCGTCACCTCGCGCCGCAGGACCTGATCGAGTTCGGGATGATCCCGGAGTTCGTCGGCCGCCTGCCCGTGGTCGCGACGCTCGACACGCTGGGTCGCGAGGACACTCGTCCGCATCCTGACGGAGCCGAAGAACGCGCTCGTGCGCCAGTTCCAGCGCCTGTTCGAGCTGAGCGGCAAGGAGCTCGTCTTCGCCCCGGACGCGCTCGAGGCGATCGCCGACCTCGCGATGGAGCGCGAGACGGGCGTGCGCGCGCTGCGCTCGATCCTCGAGGAGCTCCTGCTCGACCTCCTGTACGAGATCCCCAGCCGCAAGGACACCAACGTCTTCGTCATCGACGCCGAGGTCATCTCCGGCAAGAAGAGCCTGACCCACGGCCTGCGTGCCAGCGACTTCGATCCGGACAGCGCCGAGGACAGCTTGCCGGCTGCGCTGGAGGACGAGGACCAGAGCGCCGAGCGCGAGAGCGCGTAGCCATGCTCGGCGGTTCGGAGCGCGAACGGCGTAACCCTCGCCGCCGCTCCCGACCGAGAATCTGACCCGCCACAGCGGCTCGCTATTGGATGGCGGCCCGCCGGCGCCCATGATGCTCGTTGCGCGTAGTACTCTGGAGCGAGCATGGAGGATCCTGGGGCCATCACGATCTACTATCACCGCGACTTCGACGGCATGGTGTCGGGGGCGGTGCTGGCGCGCATCCTTCGCGATCAGCGGGGAGAGCGCGTACGTGTGCGCAGCGTCAACTACGACCAGCGCGACGATTGGCTCTCCTTCAGCACGGGCGAGCGATTCGCCATCGTCGACTTCCACTTCCACCCGCGGGCCGAGTACTGGTTCGATCACCACCCGACCACTTTCCTCACGCCCGAGCTGCGTGAAACCTATGCACCCAGCGAGCGCTGGTGCTGGGACGAGGCGTCGCCCTCCTGCCCACCGCTCATCCTGGAGCACGCCGCAAGACACTGGGGCTACGAGCCGCCCGAACGGTTCCGGGAGATGGCGCGCTGGTCCGACATCATCGACGCGGCGCGCTACGAGAATGTCGAGCAGGCCGTCTTCGGCGATGCGCCCGCCCTGCGCATCGCGCGCTCGTTGACCGTCGCGCCCACGCCGGACTGGATCGACGACCTCTGCGAAGGGATGACCGAAGCTTCCCTGGAGGAGATCGCCGCGCGCCCCGACGTCGAGCGCGCGTACCAGCGCGCTTCGCGCAACCGCGACCGCGCCCTCGAGCAGTTCCCGCCGACCGTGGAGTGGAAGCGCGGCGGAGTGCTCTTCTTCGACGCGTCGTCCAGCCACATCCGGCGCGAGCGTTTCGCCGTCTTCTACCACCATCCGGACCTCTTCTACGCCGTGGGCGTGATCCCCACCCGCTCGGGCTTCCATGTCACCTGCGGTGAGAACCCGTGGAATCCCCCGCTGAGCCACGTTCACCTGGGCGAGCTCATGGAGCTCTACGGCGGCGGCGGGCACCGCGCGGTCGGCGGCGCCAACCCCGACGGCCTGCAGGCGGCCCGGACCGTCGCGGCCGAGGTGGCGGAGAAGCTGGTCGTCGCGCTGGCGGACTCGCGCGTGCGGGAGTCGTGAACGCTCCGGGTGAGTCCCCGAGCCTGCTCGCGCACGAGCCCGCCGAGCTCGAGGAGCGCATCGTGGCGCTCGGGGGCCAGCGCTTCCACGCCCGCATCGCCCGGCGCGAGCTCGTCGGGCGCGGCGTGCTCGACTACTCCGGGATGACCGCGCTGCCCGCGCGCTTGCGCGAGGCGCTCGCCGCCGAGATCCCGCTGCTCTCGGCCCACGAAATCGGTCGGACACGCTCTGCCGATCGCACCTCGAAGCTCTTGCTCGCCTTCCCGGGGACGGCCGAGCGCGAATCCACGGTCGAGTGCGTGCACATCCCACCGCGCGATCCCCACAGCCCGAAGGGCGCGACGCTGTGCGTGTCGAGCCAGGTGGGCTGTCCGGTCGGCTGCCCGTTCTGCGCATCGGGGCTCGGCGGGCTCGTGCGCAACCTCGCTGCCCACGAGATCGTCGAGCAGTACGTGCTCGGACGCGCCCTGGGAGCGCTCTCGCGCAGCGTCGTGATGGGCATCGGCGAGCCGTTGCTCAACTACAAGAACCTCGTCCGCGCGCTCCAGGTGGTGACACGCGAGATGGGCATGGGCACGCGCCGGATCACCGTCTCGACCGTCGGCTTCCCCGAGCGCGTTCGGCGCGCCGCGGAGGACCGCCCTCCCTTCCAGCTCGCGATCTCCTTGCACACTCCCGACGACGAGCAGCGCGATCTCCTCGTGCCGGCCATGCGCGGGACGCCGATCGAGGAGGTGCTCGCCGCAGCGGACGCTTGGTTCACGATCACGGGACGCGAGCCGACCTTCGAGTACGTCCTGCTCGGGGGAACCAACGACGGTTCCGGTCACGCGGACCGCCTGGCCGGCCGGCTCGCGCGGCGGCGCTGCACGGTGAACCTGATTCCTTACAACCCGACCGAGGGATTGCCCTTCGAGCGACCCGACCCCTCGGCCGTCGAGGCGTTCCGTGCGCGGCTCGAGCGCGAGGGGATCGTCGCTACCGTGCGCTGGTCGCGCGGACTCGAGGGTTCGGCGGCCTGCGGCCAGCTCCGCTGGCGTGCCCTCGCCCCGGCTGGCGCCCGATCCTCCGCTCCGGGGGCAGGCCTGGGACCGCCGCCGGCCGAAGAGTAGGCTGTTCTCTCGCTGGCGACTCCCGGCGGCCGGTTGCCGGAACGTCATGATCCATCCATTCCGCTTCGGGCGTACCGCCCTCCTCTTGGCCTTGCTCGCGGCGACCTCCGCGGGGGCGTACGTGCTGTGCAGTCCGCCGCCCGCACTCCAGGCCCTGCTCGGGAAGCTGGCCGTCGATCCGAGCGAGCCCGTCGTCCCCGCGCTCGCGGCGCGCGCCGCGGAGCAGGCACCGGACAATGAACGCCATGCGATCGCGGGAACACCCGAGCCTCGCGAGCCCGACGCGCAGCCCCTGCGCGTGAGCGGCTTGCTCGCCGATGCCCGCAGCGGTCTTCCGCTGGCCGGCCATACCGTGATTCTCGCCTGGCATCCCACCGACGATCCGCCACTCAAGGCCACCACGATCACCGGTCCCAATGGAGAGTTCGCCTTCGAGCTCGCTGGCGAGCACTGGAAGACGGGCAGCTACTACGGCGCTCAGGTGCTCGACACCCAGGGTCGCGATCTCTTCCGCGGGCTGATCCTGCTGCAGAGCGAGGTCTCCCTCGAGGTCGAGCCTCGACCCGTCCTCGCCGGTCGCCTGAAAACGAACCCGCCGATCGATTATCCGGGCGTGCTCCTGCGCGTGTGGACGCCGCCGGCGCAGGCGCTCGCAACCCAGCTCCTGTGCGGTGAGGTGCGCCTCTCGGCGGATGGCGGCTTCTCGCTGCCGATCGACGAGCCGGTGCCCAGCGACGAGTTGCTCCTGGTCTTCTCCGATCGATCCGGTGGGTTCGCCGACGCGTCCATCCCGCGCATGATGATCGAGGCCGGGCTCGAACCGAAGATCGTGCGCGAGCTCGTCGACGTGGAGATCGCCGTGCGCACGAGCGACGGCCAGGCTCTGGAAGGGACTCAGGTACGCATCTTCCCCAGCGGAGAGTCGGGCGAGATTCGCTGGAACATCCTGACCACCGATGCGGCCGGGAAAGCGCAGCTGCACCTGCAGACCGGCGGCTACGAGCTGTGCGCCGGCCGGGAGGGCTTCCGGCCCGGCGTCGAGGTGTTCGAGCTCACGGCTCAAGCCCAGCCGCGCGGGATCGATCTCGTGCTCGAGCCCTTGCAAGAGAGCGACGTGGTCAGCGGTGAGGTGCTCGCCCAGGACGGCAGCCCCGTCGAGGGCGCGCTCGTGACCGCGCGGCCGTCCACGGTGCACGCCGAGCTGGCGCAGCCCGGTGCGGTCCAGACGCGCACCGATGCAGCCGGGCTCTTCCGGCTCGCCGCCGCCACCGATCGCCTGCTGGTCTTCTCGGCCGAGCATCCCGACCACGGCGCCGTCGCCCTCGAGCCCACGGTGCCGGGCGACGCAACCGTCCGCATCGTCTTCCAGCCCCTCGGCTCGATCGAGGTCCGGCCGGCGAGCACGCTCGCGGAATCCCCGATCAGCTCCGGACCGATGCAGTACTTCCTCGTCGAACGGGGCGGGGAACGCATCGAGTCGGGCTACTCCAATGGCTGCCCGTGGCGCATCGACGGGATCGTCGCCGGCGAGTACGACGTCTTCCTGATGGCCCACGGCCAGGCCTCGTACGCCGAAGGACACGTGAGCGTCCCGCTGCGGGCATCCGTGACCCTGGACGCCGAGCTCGCACCCTCCTCCTTCTTCACGGGTCGGCTCGTCGACGCCTCCGGCAACCCCCTCCCCAACCGCGAAGTCGAGCTCCTCCACCCCTACTGGCCACGCAACATCGTACGCGCCTGGTCGTCCGTCACGAGCGGCATGGACGGCTCCTTCCGACTGTTCACCGGCAATCAGCGCGAAGGGATCGTGCGCATCCTGCATGGCGGAGAAGAGATCTCGCGCGTCGAACTGTGCGCGGGGTCCGATTCCACGATCACGCTCCAGTAGTTCCGGTTCTAGAGAGAAACAAACCCTCTCAGGCCTTTAGGAAGCGGCTTTCACCTCGACTTGAAGCCCGAGTTGTTCGAGGCGCCGAATGAGTCGCTTGGCGACCTTGGCCTTGTCGCGACGATCGAAGTGATCGGGGCCCAGGTCTTCGAAGAAGACGCCGCGCCGGAGCATGTGGTAGACGGCGGTGAGCATGGAGGCCGCGACCGCGACGACGGCCTTCTTTGGCCCCCTGCGCATGCTGATGCGGTGGAACTGAGCCTTGAAGTAGCTGTTCTTCTTGCGCGTCGCGGCCCAGGCGGCCTGGACCAGAGTGGTCTTGAGCCAGGGAGCGCCAGCCCGAAGGCGCGTGCTGCGCTTTCTGCCCGCGCTCTCGTCGTTGCGCGGACATAGGCCAGCCCAGGAGATCAGATGGCCGGCAGTGGGAAAGCGGCTCATGTCATCGCCGATCTCGGCCAGGATGACGTGGGCTGCGATCTGGCTGACGCCCGGGATGGTCGTCAGGAGCTTGACGGCTCCGCGAAACGGCTTCAGGTGCTCGCCGATGCGCTCGTCGATCCCCGCCACCTCCTCTCCGATCGTGTCGATCAGCCGCAGGTGGGAGCGGATCATGAAGCGATGGTGATCCCGGATACGACCGCGGAGCGCTTCTGCGAGGTCCTCCCTGGAGGCCTTCACGCGCGACGAAGCGAGTGCGGCGAGAGCCTTCGGATCGTCTTCTCCATCGACGATCGCCTCCAAGATATCCCGTCCACTCTGCCCGAGCATGTCGCTCAAAACGCTGGAGAGCTTCACGTTGGCGTCTTCGAGCGTCTTCTGGATCCGCAGCGTGTGCCGGGCCACCTCGCGCACGAGCTGCTTGCGCGTGCGCGTCAGGTCCCGCAGCTCTTGGATGGGCTGCGGGGGCACGAAGCTGGAGCGGATCAACCCGTGGGCCAGCAGGTCGGCGATCCAGGTGGCGTCGTTGACGTCGGTCTTGCGACCGGGGACGTTGCGGATGTGCGCAGCGTTCCCCAGGACAAGCTCGAAGTGACCCTCGAGCACGTGCCAGACCGGCTTCCAGTAGACACCCGTCGCCTCCATGGCCACGTCAGTGCAGTGACACTTCGACAACCAGTCCGATAGAGCCAGCAACTCCGCGCTGGTCGCGCCGAACTTGCGAACTTCCTGCTGAACGCCGGCCGGACCGACCAGGCGCACGCAACACACGATGACGTCCTTGTGGACATCCAGACCTGCGCAACGGGGATGAACGACTTCCATTCGGCCTCCTTGGGACAAGGCCGGCGACGGCGTGGGACTCGCGTCTTCGGATTCTAGAGAGCGTGCTCCGGGAGCCCGAGGGCGCCTTGGCAACAGTACGGTGTGCTCGCGAAGTCCCCGGCCAAACTGGTTCACGGGCTCGCGACACCAAAGAGATTGCCGACCTCCGTGCCGTCGCCGGGCTGCCTCGATTGAGGGAGTTTCATCCCACGGTGTCCAGACCCTGGGTGCGGAACTGGTTCGGAGTACCGCCTTCAGGCGGTCTTCTCTTGCGGAGTCAGTCCCGCCTGAAGGCGGGACGACGAACCAGACCGCCTGAAGGCGGTACTCCAAACTCGGAGGGACTCCGTGCTCGTAGGGGTGTGGTTTCTCTCCAGACCGCCTGAAGGCGGTACTCCGAACCATACGGTCACCCCAGCTGGATCGAGCGGCCCTCCGCCGCAGAGCGCTCGGCTGCGAAGAGGACCTCGTGCGTGCGGTAGGCCGTCTCGTAATCCGTCAGGGGCATCGCGCGCCCTTCCCGCGTCGCGTCGACGAAGGCTTGGAACTGCGGCAGATACGGGTGATCCGAGACGTCTCCCGAATCGATCAGGGCGGTCTCGAGCTTGCTCCAGCGCGCCTTGCTCAAGCCCTGGAGCTTGTGAGAGTAGATGCGATTGTCGAGCAGGCTGCCTTCGCTGCCGACCAGATGCACGTGGAAGTAGTACGGCTGCAGGCAGTCGACCACCGACGCGCACTTGGCGACCCGGCCGTCGGCGAAGCGCAAGAGCGTGACGCTCGTGGTGTCGTACTCGTAGGGCGCGAAGATCGGGCTCGTCGAGCGGGTCTGGTAGCAGGTCACCTCGCTCACCTCCGAGCCCATGAACCAGAGCAGCGCATCGAGGGCGTGACACCCGGCCGTCAGCAGGCTCGAGCCGCCCATGTCCTTCTTCACGTTCCACCCGAACTGTCCGTACCAGGGCCCGATGCCGTGGTAGTAGTCGACCTCGGCGTAGTGCAGCGCTCCCAGTAGCCCTTGATCGATCAGCGAGCGGACCAGCGTGAAATGCGCGCTGAAACGGCACTCGAAGCACACGGCCGCCTGCACACCGTTCTCGTGGATCGCCGCGCGCACGCGATCGCAGTCGGCGAGCGAGAGCGCGATGGGCTTCTCGATCAAGAGGTGCTTCCCCGCCCGTGCCGCCGCCACCGCCTGGTCGGCGTGCATGGGATGCGGCGTGCAGATGTCGATCACGTCGATCTCTCCGTCGGCGAGCATCTTCCCGTAGTCCTGGTAGACCTTCAGCGGTACGCCGAATCGGGCTTCCAGGACCGCGGGATCGTGCTCTTGCCGCGAGCACACCGCCGTCACGCGCGCGCCTCGCACCTTGCGGAAAGTCTCGATGTGCGCCCCGGCCACCCAGCCCAGGCCCACGATGCCGACTCGGAGCTCGCTCATTCTCGCCTCACTCGATCGCGCCATCCCGCTGCAGGTGCCGACGCGGGTTCAGGTGAGCTGATCCTAGTGTCCTTGGAGCGCGGCTTCACCTCGGGCGGCGCGCGCGAGACGCGGATCGCGGGCTCCCCGGGGCTAGACTTCGCGCTCTCGAGGTCATGCGCATCCTCGTTCGGAACTACCGGCGCGCCTTCAGCGGGCTCCCACGCCGGGTGTGGATCCTGGCGCTGTGTCTGTTCGTGAATCGCCTGGGCATGATGGTGCTCCCTTTCTTCGAGCTCTACCTGACCGAGGAGCGGGGACTCACGGTCGGCAACGCGGGGAGGATCGTCTCGCTGTACGGGTTGGGCTCGATCCTTGGCATCCTGTCGGGCGGGTGGCTGACCGATCGCTTCGGGCCTCGGCGAGTCCAGCTCACGAGCCTCGTCGGGAACGGCTGCTGCTTGTTGCTCCTCGGGCATGCGCGCACCCCGCTCTCGATCTCGGCGTTATGGATCGCTGCGAGCCTCGCCGGAGAATCGTTCCGGCCCGCGAACGGCGCCGCGATCTCAGCCGCGGTGGGACCCGAAGGGCGCGCGCGCTCGTTCTCGCTCATGAGCCTGGCGGTCTGCGTCGGCTTGACCTTCGGACTTCCCCTCGGCGGCTGGCTCGCCGAGATCGATTTCGCATGGCTCTTCCGCGTCGACGGAGTGACGGCGCTCCTGGCGGCGCTTCTCCTGTGGCGACTCGGCGAGCGCACCGATCGAGCTCCCGAGATCCGGGATCGCCTGCCGGTGCCAGCCGGGACGATCTGGCGGGATCGCGAGCTCCTCCTGGTGCTCCTCCTCCTGTGCGCGACCGCGACGGTGCTGTTCCAGTTCTTCGGCGCGCTGCCCCTCTTCTTGAAGCAGGACCTGGGCTTCAGCAAGAGCCAGGTCGGCGGAGCGCTGGCGGTGAACACGGCTCTGGTCGCCCTCCTCCAGATGCCCATCATTCATCGTTTCGAGCATCGCGCTCCCCTGCCGTGGATCGGGCTGGGCTCCCTGCTCATCTGCGCCGGCTTCGGCATCAACGCGCTGGCTAGCGGCGCAGCGCTTGCCGTTCTCTCGATCGTCGTCTGGACCGCGGGCGAGATGCTCTACTTCCCGCTCGGCGCCGCGTACGCCTCCAACCGCGCACCAAGTGGGGCGGTCGGCCGGTACATGAGCGCCTACGGACTGACCGCCGCGCTGCCCTTGCTCCTCGCGCCGCTCCTCGGCTCGGAGGTCTACGAGCGTTTCGGGCCCACAGCGCTCTGGATCGGGTGCGGCGCCTGCGGTCTCGTCGTCGGCTCCGCCTTCCTGTGGCTGCACCAGCGCGCGTATCCGAAGCCTCCTGGCTCGAATGGGACGCTCATCCTCCCGAGCACGGACTGAGGGCGACGCCGAGTGCTCGTGCTTCTGCTGGGTCAGAGCGGCGCCGAGCGATCGCTCGTGCGGAAGCGACCAGGTCGCCAGAGGATGAAGTTCACTTCTTGCGCCGGTACTCGGCTCGCATGAACTTCGTCCAGCTGCCGTCTTCGGACTGCACCGACGAAGTCAGGGTCTTCTGGTCCGGGCTCTGCACCTCGATCACGTCACGGTAGTTCGCCATCTTGGTGGGATCGTCGAACGAGGGTCCCTGGGCCTCGAGCGTCAGGATCTTCTTCGAGTCGTCGAGCTTCCCGGCGTAGGTCCACAAGAAGGTCTGCTCCGAGTCGATCCAGGTGCCCACGAAGGATTTCTTCGTGGGGTCGTATCCCAGGGTCATGATCGACGTGAATGGCGATCCGCCGAAGGAAGCGCTTCCCTCGGCCAGGATCCAGAGGCCGCCGATCGCGCGGATGCTCTCGGTGCTCTCCAGCTTCATGGGCTCCGCCCCCGGCACCATCGTGGCCTCGGCCGAGGCGGTCCAGTCACCGACGAGCTGCTGGAGCCACTGATGCTCCGTCAGGGGTGCGGGCGCCTTGGGCACCTCCTGGAGAGCGGCGGCGCTGGCGACGAGAATTGCGAGGAGTGCGATCGTCTTCACGGGGGTTCTTCCCTTGGCCCGGATTGAATGTGATGCGCCCGTCGGCTCCTGGCATGCAAGGCCGCGAGCCCGGCGCGGCGAGCAGGATACCGCAGGGGCACGGGTCGCCGAGCCTCGGACTCCTCCGGCCCCGTGTGAATCCCGCGACGTGCGTGGGCCGCAGCACTAGACTGTGCGGCCTGCGCAGGTCCGGACTCAACCACAAGAAAACAAGGTGCAGGCCATTCCTCAGAACATCGATCCGAAGGTCAAGGGCAAGGACAGTTTCCTGTCGGACGTCAAGGCGCTCCGGGAGCGTGCGCGCAAGCACATCGAGCAGGGCGCCGTCACGGAGGGCTACAAGGCGGATCGCGAGACGGTCCTGCGTTTGCTCAACGACGCGATGGCGACGGAGATCGTGTGCGTGCTGCGCTACAAGCGCCACTACTACATGGCCATGGGAATCCACTCCCAGACCGTCGCCGCGGAGTTCCTGGAGCACGCAGTGGAGGAGCAGGCGCACGCCGACCTGCTCGCGGAGCGCATCGTGCAGCTGGGGGGAGAGCCGAACCTGAATCCCGACCAGCTCAGCGGCCGCAGCCACTCGCAATACGTCGAGGGGAAGGATCTCGTCGACATGATCAAGGAGGACCTCGTGGCCGAGCGCATCGCCATCGACAGCTACGCGGAGATGATCCGCTACCTCGGGAACGACGACTCGACGACCCGGCGAATGCTCGAGGGGATCCTCGCAGCCGAGGAAGAGCACGCTGAAGACCTGCTCAGCCTGCTGGACGGCCAGGGCAAATAGCGGGACCGACCTCGCCGGCGCTGGCGATTCGCTCGTACCGGAAGAAAAGTCTCGATCTCCGTGCCCGCGGTCAGCCGGAAGCGTTCTTTCGCTGCGCACGCCGTGACCAGAGAGTCCAGGTCAGCCCGGCGGCGAGCGTGACGGCCGAGAGCAGCCACAGCGCGTAGTCGATCGAGCCGAGGCGATCGTAGAGCCAGCCTATCGTGAGACCGACGGCGCTGAAGGCGGTCGTCATGCCGAAGAAGTCGAGCGCGTGGACCCGGCCGCGCCAGCGGTCGTCGACGCGGCGCTGCCAGAGAGTGGTCGAGGCCACCCAGAGCGCGCTGCCGCCGGTGTGCGCGAGAGCGATGGCGAAGAAGGCCGGGACCAGGTTTCGCGTGAAAGCGAACAGCGAATACCCCGTGGCCGCGAAGACGAAGCCGGCGCTGATGTGCTGACGCAGCGCGCCGTCGCTGCTGCCGCGCCAGAGGCGCGCGAGGATCGGCCCGAGGCCGGTGCCGACGCCACGCGCGCAATAGAGCGCCGAGACGGCGAGCCCGGTGCGCGCCAGGGCCTCGTGGTCGAGCGGATCCGCGCTCGCTGCAGGCATCGGCCCCGCTTCGCCGAAGCGCACCGTGCCCGCGATCGAGAGCAGCACGAGATACCCCCCGCCCACGCCCCAGAAGATCTTCGCGCAGACGTCGGGCAGGAGCCGCAGGCCGCGCAGGTAGCTCCACGTGCGGCGCATCTCCTCGAACGAGAGCACGTCGCGCCAGGAGAACGCGCTCGAGGGCACCGGCGTCGGCGGCAGGCGCAACCGGTAGAGGCAGAGAGCGCTCGCCACGTAGCTCGCCGCGTCGAGCACGAACACTCCGGCGGGCCCTAGCCACGCCAGCGCGAGCCCCCCGGCGCAGGCTCCCAGCGCGAGCATCGTGCTCCAGGTCGCCGCCGAAAGGGCGTAGGCATCGTAGAGATCCTCGTGCCGCACCGTGTTCGGGAGCGCCGCCGAGCGCGCGGATTCAAAGAAGATTCCGATGCTCATCTGGACGAGCATCAGACCGAAGAGCAGCGGCAGGTCGCCGGGCTGGTCGACGAACATGAAGCCGAGCACCACGAGCGCCCGCGCGAGATCGGCCCCGATCATCATCGCGCGCCTCGGCCAGCGATCGGCCAGGGGACCTGCCAGGGGCGAGAACAGCGCCGCGGGCAGCATGTGCAGGAGGAGATCGACGCCGTAGAGCAGGCCGAGCCCCAGTTGCGCGCGCTCCCCCCCGAGCCGCCCGATGAGCGTGAGGAGCGCCATGCGCGTGAGCCAATCGCCCGCCTGGCTCACCACCTGCGAGAGCCACAGGCGCCGAAAGGGAGGATTGCGCGCGAGGACGCCGAACACGGAACGGGCTCTCTCTTCTCCCGCCGATCTCAGGCCTGGATGCGCGCCGGCAAGCAGTCAGCGACGCGAGTGAGCGCGATCTCGACCTCCTCGCGCGTGAGCACGAAAGGAGTGCGAAAGCGGATCGCGAGTTCTCCGGAGGCCAGGGCGACGAGGCGCTTTTCGAGTAGGCGCTTCTTCATGCGGTCGCGCTCCTCGCTGCTCTCGAGGTCGAAGGCAACGAGCGAGCCGATGCCGCGCACGTTCGAGATCCCGCCGCGCTCGCGCGCCAGAGCACGCAGGCCATCCACGAGCTCTCGCCCGCGCGCGACCACGTTGGCCGCCAGGTTCTCGGTGGTGATGATCTCGATCAGGCGCCGCGAGCGCACCATGTCGGTCAAGTTCCCGCCCCAGGTCGAGTTGATGCGGCTGGGGACCCGGAACACGTTGTCCGCCACCAGGTCGACGCGCGCTCCGGCATACAGGCCGCAGACCTGCGTCTTCTTGCCGAAGGCCACGACGTCCGGCGCGACGCCGTGCTGCTGCCACATCCAGGGCTTTCCGGAGCCGAAGAAGCCTGTCTGCACCTCGTCGAACAGGAGCAGGCAATCCTGCTCCTCCGCGTACTGGCGCAGCTTCGCCAGGAACTGCGGCCGGAAGTGGTTGTCCCCGCCTTCGCCCTGCATCGGTTCGATCAGGATCGCCGCGATGCGCCAGCCGAACTCACGGAAGGCGGCCTCGATCTCGTCGCATGCCGTCTTCTCGTCGGCCTCGACGTCGTTGGCGATGCCCCCATCCAGATCGAACACGAGCTTCGGATTGCTCACCCGCGGCCAGCGAAACTTGGGGAAGAGCGCGATCTTCTTCGAATCGGTGTTGGTGAGCGAGAGCGTGTACCCCGAGCGCCCGTGGAAGGCCTGGCGAAAATGCAGGATGGCGAGCTCCGCGCCGTCGTCCGCGCGCTCGATGCCCACGCGGCGGGCTTTCCAGTCGAAGGCGACCTTCAAGGCGTTCTCGACCGCGAGGGCGCCGCCGGAGATCCAGAAGTGGTGCGGGAAGCCGCTCGGCGTCACGTCGCGGGCGAAGGTCGCCACGAACTCCGCCATCTCTCGGGTGTACAGGTCGGCGTTCGACGGATTGTGCCGCGCGACCAGGTCGAGCTCGTCCAGGAACGCGCGCTCGGCCAGGCGTGGGTGGTTGTAGCCGACCGGCCAGCTCGCGAAGCAGGTGAAGAAGTCGAGGTACTCCGCCCCGCTCACCGAGTCGTGGATCCACGAGCCGTGAGATGCCTCGAGGTCCAGTACGAACGGGAAGCCATCCACCATCTGGTGGCGGCGCAGGGTGTCGTGCACGGCGCGAGGGTCGATCATGGCGGGTGGTGCGGCTGGCCGGGCCGCAGGGCGGGAGGCGGGGAGAGCGACGGTGGTCGACGGTTCCCTCGTCGGCTCGAACGGCCTTTCGGATTCAGGTCCCGGACTCCTCCACCCTCGCCAGCGGGAGAACGATCCCACCCGGAGGGGGTCCCGCGGGAAGCTCGCGTTGAAGGAGCAGCACGGGCATGGGCCGTTCCAACCGCGCCAGGCGCATCCCCGGCTCCACGTTGGTGAAGACCAGGGGGAAGAGCCTACCCCACCCTCGGTCCTCCCGCGAGGCTGGACCGCCCTCCACGATCAAGGTCGCGCCCTCGTCCAAGCCGAGCTCACGCACGCGCTCGAGCTCACGGGAGAGGTCGGGATCGAAGGGCGGCAAGGGATCGGCGAAGGCGGGCGAGTTCTCCAGGATCGCGAGCAGGGCGGCAGTGAAGGCGGAGAAGCGGCGGGGATGGCAGGAGATGCGTCCGACTTGCCCGGGGAGCTGGCCCGAGAGCGCCTCGCTGCGACCGAGAGCCAGAGCCGCTGCGGCGCCGGCGCGCTCGAGCGGATCGTCGTCGGCGTGCACGTGGAAATCCGAGCGCCCGAGGAGCTCGAAGGCGAGCCGCACTCCCGCCGCCGGCTCCACGACTCCCGCGCCGAAGCCCGTGAAGGCAGCGCGCGTTGGCGCACCGGATCCGAGGCGCTGCGCGAGCACTTGCTCGAGCTCCCGATGGCCGGCAGCGGCGAGCCGATCGAAGCCGCCGCGTTCGAGCGCTTGCCAGAGGATCTCCTGGCCTTCCATGAAGAGCACTTCGAGCGCGCCCGATGGAAGTCCGGCACCGGCGAGCTCGCGCGCGAAGCGCTCGGCGATCATCGGCACGCGGGCGGGCGCCAAGACGACCACCGCATGACCGGCGACCAGGAGCCGCGCGAGCCGGCGTCGGAAGGAGACGTGCAGCTCGCTCCAGTGCGAGACGAGGAGCACGACCGCGGCGTCTTCGTGCACGTGGGGCGCGGTCGCCGGCTCGCTCCACGCGGAGAGCGCGAGCGGATCGTAGGGCTGGTGCCGCTGGGCCTCGGAAGCCTCGAGGCCGAGCGCCGCGGCGAATTCCAGGTCGCGCCCGTCCGGCTGCGGCTGCTCGCGCGCCAGGCGCGTGATCGCCGCGCGCGCCGCGCGCGAGATCTCCGCCGCCCGGCCCCGATCCAGGACGTCCCGTGCGCGCTCGAGCGCGCGCTCCAGGTCCTCGATTTCCGCACGCGGCCAGCGGCCCAGGGACTCGTGAGGCGGGACGGGCGAGCGCAGCTCGAAGTGCGGGCCGGCCCGGGATTCCCTCTCCGCGGACGAGTTCGAGAATCGTTCCTGGATGCGCTCCAACTTCGAAGTCTCCGGAATGCGACCCTGTCTCGCCCGGCAAGCGGTCTATCGTAGGCGAGCCTTTCCGCCCAGGCCAACCCCGCGAGACGATGCAGCTGCGCTCCCGCTACGGATTCTCGCGCGCGATGCGCCTCGTACGCGAGCGCGACTTCCAGCATGTCTTGCGCACCGGGAGTCGGGCCCGTTCCACGAACCTCCTGGTCGCCGTCGCCCCCAACGGCCTCGAGCATTCCCGGCTCGGCATCTCCATCGGCAAGCGCATCGAGAAGAGCGCCGTGCGCCGCAATCGCTTGCGCCGGATGGTGCGCGAAGCCTTCCGGCTCTCGTATGCGGAGCTGCCACGCGGCCTGGACATCCTCGTCATGGCGGCCGAGCCGAAGATCCAGTTCGAGCTCCAGGCCACCCGCGCCGAGCTCGTGCTCCTCGCACGCAAGGCCGAGCGCCGCTGGCGCGACAAAGAGCGCGCCCGCGAGCCGGCGCCGGGAAGCGTGCCGGAACCGCGCACCGGGGAGTCGGCTCGATGATCCGGTTCCTGCGCAAGCTCTTCGTGTTCCCGATCCGCATCTGGCAGCGCGCCATCTCCCCCCTTCTCCCCCCCACCTGCCGCTACAGCCCGACGTGCAGCCAGTACGCGATCGAAGCAGTCCACGCGCACGGCGTGATCAAGGGCGCGCTCCTCGCGATCTGGCGCATCCTGCGCTGCCACCCCTTCGCCAGCGGCGGCTTCGATCCGGTTCCCCCGCGGCGGCGCCAGCCCTCCGGACGCTGAGCGCGACCCGTGCCGCGGGAGCGGGAGAGCATCCGCGACCGCCGAGTCCGCTAGGATGACTCAAACGCTGGCGCTCGGCGCGCATGGCGTTCGAGACCGTGGACGGCGAGACGGAGCAGCGTGATGCAGGGGAGCGGTCCAGCCTCGAGGCGGGCATCGTCTTCGGCGCATTTCTCGAGCGCGCGGCGTCGAACGAGGCGGCGAGCCTGGAGGAGCTCTGCCGCGCGCATCCCGCGCTCGCCGAGGAATTGCGAGCGCGGTGGGACGCCATTCGTGAGCTGGATGGTCTGATCCGGTGCGTGCGGCGGGACGACTCGCTCGCGTCGGAGAGCTCCGTGGCCGAGGTGACGGAGACGAGGCGCGCGATTCCGTCGTCGAGGAAGGGAAAGCTCGTCGCGCCGCCGCACGTCGAGCCGTCGCATCCCACCCTCACCCGCTCGCTGCTTCCGTCAGCGGCGTGCGCGCTGGTGGTCCTCGCGAGCGTGCTGGCCGCCCTCTTCGCGCGGGATGCCTACGAGGCGCGTGCGGCGGCCGGCGCCGGCGCTGCCGAGCTCGGCAGCGCGACGGAAGATCTTGCGCGGGCACGAGCTCGCGAGGATCGCTTGCGCTACGCCGCGCGCACGCAGGCCTTCGCGAGCGCTGTCGACGCAGGAGCTCCAGCGGTTTTCGAGGATGCGCTCGCGGCCACCCCGCCCGAGCTGCGCGGCTGGGAATGGGAGCACCTGCGCCTGCGCTCCGGCTCGCTCGCCGAGCCGGCCTTCGCGCTCCCGGGTGGAACGATCCGCGGTCTGGCGCTGGGTCCTGACGGGAACTGGGGCGTTTCGCTCGCACAGGACGAGCGCATCCGCAGGTGGTCGACTGGCGACGGCGCGATCCTCGCGACGAGCGAGGCCGTCCCGGGAGCCATCGCGCTCGCGCTCTCGCTCGATGGTGAGCTCGTCGCCGTGGCGGCCGGAGCGAGCTCCCTCCTCTTGCTGCACGCCCACGATCTAGGTGTCCAGTGGTCGCGCACGCTGCACGCGGATCCCGGTGACCACGGAGCAGGTGTGGGCGCGCTCGCGTTCGATCCGCGAGCCCTGTTCCTCGTCGCGGGCGGAGCCGCGGGGACGGCCACGGTCCTCGGAACCGAGAGTGGTCAGGAGCTCGCCACGCTGCGCCCGGAACGGGGGCCCATTCTCGACCTGAAGTACTCGCCAGACGGCGCGCGCCTGGGCTTGACCACGAGCGAAGGTTGGCTCGTGCTCTACGAGGGCGCCGGGCTGACACGCGAACGCGAGATCCTGTTTGCATCGTCCACGCGAGTGCGAGCCTTCCCGCTGCCCGCGCTCAGCTTCGCTCCGGACAGCACACGCCTTGCCGTCGGCAGCGGCGAGGGCATCGTGCGCGTGCTCGACGCCCACGACGGCCGCGAGCTGGCCTGCTCGCGCTTGCTCGCCGGCGGCATCGCGGCGCTCTCGTACGATGCCCGAGGCGGGCGCCTCCTTGCCGGCACGACGACCGGCGAGCTCTGCTGGCTCGAGGCGCGCTGCGCCGAGCTGCGAGGCGTCTCCCGGCGCGCCGAAGCGGGTTTCCCCTTCGCCGTCGACCCTGTGCGCGCGCTCGCATGGACGGCCCGCGGCGATTCCCTGGCGCCGACCTCCTCGCAGGATCCGCCGGGGCTCCTGACCTTGCGTGCGAGCGGTGCACCGATCAGCGCTCTCGCTTTCTCCCCGGATGGAGAGTGGCTCGCCGCGAGCCAGACGGACGGCAAGCTCGTCCTGTGGAGCGTGGAGCGCGCGCGCAGCGAGCGCGAGATCGACGGTGGCAGCGGCGCGCGAGCGCTGGCCTGGCTGGCGGGGAGCGATCGGCTGCTGTGCGCGACGGGGACCCGCGTCCTGGTCGGATCACCCTCGGAGAGCGCATGGCTGTACACGCGCGAGCTCGGCGGGGAGCACCCGATCGCGCTCGCCTGGCAGAGCGAGAGCGAAGCGTGCGCGCTCACGGAAGAGGGTGGATCCTGGCACCTCGACCCCACCACGGGTGAGCTCGCGCTGCGCGCCCGCTTCGCCGAGCGGATCCGCGCCGCGGCCCTGGTGCCCGATGGCTCGCAGGCCCTCCTCGAGTCTGCCTCCGGAGCTTGCGTGCTGGTGGATGCGTCGACGGGGAGCGAGCTCGCTCGCTGGGAGGCGGACCAGCGCGCCACGGCCCTCGCATTCCATCCAGGCGGCGAGCGCGCTTGGCTGGTCGGCGCGAGCGGGGCGCTCGTGGTCCTCGACACGCAGATCGGCGCTTCCCTGGCGAGCTTCCATGGACCCAGTCCATGGATCGCCCTGGCCGTCAGCGCCAACGGCGAGCGCGTGGCAACCGCGGGGCAGGACGGGAGCCTCGTCTTCTGGGAGACGCGCTCCGATCCGGGTGGCGTGCGCCTTCGCGCCCGTGCACGCTGAGCAGTCCCTAGCGAGCTCGCTCCGTGCCGTCCTCGAGGTATCCCATCTGCTCGATCAGGCGCGCGTGCTCGGGATGGAGGCGCGAGGCGTCGATGCGACCTGCGGCGCTCGCGGATTCCAGCCAGATGCTGATCGTGCCGGGAGGAGCGGGTTCGGCGGCGCCGCTCAGGAGATCGGTCGTGATTCGCCCGTCCAGCGGGTAGGGAAGGACGAACGCGAGCTCGTCCGTCCGGAGCGGTGCGCCGTCGACGCAGACGCTCGCGAGCTCGGGCCAGGCGCCGTCGATGCGCGCCTGCACGTAGAGTGCATCGGCAGTGGCGGTGCGCTCGAAGCGCGCAGAGACGTGCTGGCCCTTCCCTTCGAGCTGGAAGACGCGGGAGCGCCGCTCCTCGAGCGGGCCCAGACCGCTCGATTCGAGCACGCGCACGTTTTTCAGGTAATCGGGGCTCGCGAAGCGCAGCTCGACCTCGAAGCTCGCTTCGCAGGGGGAAGTCATGGCGAGCGCGAGCTCCTTCCCATCCGGGTCGTACCAGAGCTCGAAGCTCGGCAAGGCCGGCGCATCACCCACACCCGGACGCCACAGCGGAATGGCGGTCGTTCGCGGCAGCGGCGTACGCCCGAGGAACACCGTCTCGGCGGGGGCCCGGCCATCGGCTCGGCGGATGCGCCAGTGCATCTCGGTGTTGCGGCGGCGCAGCGTGAGCGCGGCCTGCACTCCCCCCTCGCCGACGGTTCCCTTCCACACCCAGCGATGGCCCTCGGGAACGAGCGTCTCGGGGGCGACGCCGTTCACGCGATCGACGACGCTCCTCGAGAGCTCGAGCTCGATCTCGACCGTCCAGGGGCGCTCTCCGGGCGCGAGGTCGACGTGCAGCACCTCGATCGGGCGGAATTCCGCCATGGCCGCCTGCAGCTCCTCGATTCGCGCTCCGTCCAGCTCCTGCAGAAGGTTCACGCGCTCCTCGGGATCGGCGCGCCAGTCGAAGACCAGCGGATCCTGGTCCTCCCCGCGATCGATGTACTTCAGGCTGGATGTCTTCACCGCTCGATCCACGCAGTCCGAGGATTCGATGAACACCGTCTCATGAATGGCCTCGTTTCCGCCTTCCAGCAGGGGGGCGAGGCTCTTGCCCTCGACGCGCGGATCGGCCGGGAAACTCAGCAGGTCGACCAGCGTGGGAACCAGGTCGATGTTCTGGGTCAGCACATCGATGCGCCGACCAACCCGCTGGCCGGGGAGCTTCACGATGAGCGGCGTGTGCGCGACGCTCTCGTAGATCTTCTTGTGCGTGAACGCGAGCGGACCGTGGCCCAGCGCGGCACTCTCGAGGTTCTCGCCGTGGTCGGCCATCACGACGATCAGCGCCGGGTCCCACAGACCCATGCGCTCGAGGCGCTCGAAGAGCTTGCCGATCTCCGCGTCACAGGAGCGGATCTCGGCATCGTAGAGCGAGCACCCGTTGGCGAGCGCGACGTCGTTCTGGCGCTCGACGGGCACGTTGGCCTCGATCCATGTCCGCCGATCCGCAGGCGGGAGGGCGGCGAGTGCTTCTCGGTAAGCTCCGGCCCCGACCGCTTCGAGATGCTCGGCGAGCCACATGTTGCGCGTCGATTCCGGCGCGTCGTAGACATTCGGCAAGTCGGTGTGGGGATCGAAGTAGTGCACCCACAGGAACAGCGGCTTTCCATCCGACTGCGCGGGGAGGCGGTCGAGGAGCGGGAAGAGCCGTGCATTGGTGTGTGCGGCATCGGCGAGCCGCACTCGCTCGAGCACGGGAACCTTGTCGTCGAGAATGGAGATCTCGTCCCAGCCGTGCCGCACGACCGAGTTCGCGCCGATCGCGAACCAGCTCGGATGGGCGATGACGGCGAGCGTCTGGTAGCCGGCGGAATGGAAGCGTTCGGCGAGGCAAGCCGCCTCGCTCGCGGCTTCGGCCATGCCTTCGACGGGTACCGCCAGGTAGTTCCGATGCGTCTTCGGATAGAGGCCCGTCAGGATCGAGGTGATCGAAGGAAAGGTCGCGTTGCACTGGGTCGTGTTGCGCTCGAACAGGGTGGCCTGCGCCGCGAAGGCGTCGAGCACGGGCGAGGTCTGGAAGCCGTAGCCGTAGCAGGACAGGTGGTCGGCGCGCAGCGTGTCGATCACGATCACGACCACGGGAGTCGCGGAGGAGGCCTCGATGGAGGGTGCGCGCGCATCGCTGCACGCGTCGAGCATCGCCCCCATGCCGATGAGGCCGAGGATGCGGGGAAGGCACTGCCGCGGCACGCGAGGATCTTACCGCGGGCCGAGCGCTCCCAGCGGTGAGGAGGCCACGGGCCGCTTCCACACCGAGGGCCGAGGAGCGCGACGGAATGCATCGGAACGCGCGGCTTGCAGGCCGCGGCCCACTCCGCCACTCTGTGCCGTGCACACTCGCGCCCTTCGATCCCTCGAGACGATCATGCTCGGAACCCGCACCCTGCTCCTCGCCTGCCTGTTCCCCGTGGTGGCCTGCCGCGCCCTCGATCCGACGCCGCCGTGTCCGATCGTCGGGGCCGAGCCGGCCGACGCCCTCATCCGGACCGACGAGACTCACTTCGCACACCTGTGGAAGCTGACCTCGGGGGGCGAGAACGCCGAGGGATACTGGAGCTTCGATGGCCGGCGGCTGTGCTACCAGTCGCGCCACCCCGATGGCGGCGTCCTGTGCGATCGGATCTACGTGACCGAGCTCGATGGTGGAGGGCTGCGACAGGTCTCGAGCGGCCGCGGCGCGACCACCTGCTCCTACTTCCTTCCCGATGGGAAGCAGCTCCTGTTCGCGTCGACTCAGGGATCGCAGGAGGCCTGCCCGCCGCCGCCCGACTACAGCAAGGGCTACGTCTGGGCGCTGCGTCCGGAGTTCGACGTGTGGCTGCACGATCTGGCCACCGGAGCGGAGCGCGTCCTGATCGGCAGCCCGGGCTATGACGCCGAAGCGACCGTGTCGCCGCTCGGCGACCGCATCGTGTTCACCTCCTCGCGCTCGGGAGACCTGGAGCTGTGGACCTGCGATCTCGCAGGCCAGGACCTGCACCAGGTCACGGACACGCCCGGCTACGACGGCGGCGCTTTCTTCAGCCACGACGGGAAGAAGCTCGTCTTCCGCAGCACGATCTTCACGCCCGGGAAGGAGGCCGAGGAGATCGCCGACTACCGTGCGCTCCTCGCCGAGGGCACGATCCGCCCCACCCGGCTCGAGCTCACGCTCTCTGCCGCGGACGGCAGCGATCGTCGCCAGATCACGAACCTCGGCGGCGCGAACTTCGCGCCCTGCTTCTTCCCGGACGACCGACGCATCCTGTTCGCCTCCAATCATCACGTGGACGGTGGCCGCGGCCGGAACTTCGACCTCTTTGCCGTCGACCTCGATGGCGGAAACCTCGAGCAGATCACGCACGAGGAGACCTTCGACAGCTTCCCCCTCTTCAGTCCGGATGGCCGCTTCCTCGTGTTCGCCTCGAACCGCGGCGGAGCGCAACGGGGCGAGACCAATCTGTTCCTGGCGCAGTGGCAGTGACGATCCCCCCCATCAAGGAACGAACAGGATCGCGATTCCATCCGAGGTGTTGAAGCCTGATCCGCCGGCGGCGGAGTCCCGATACCAGCACTGGAAGTTCTGCGTCCCCCCGACGATGCCAGCACCCGTCAGGTCGAACTCGCTCAGGGCGAGGTTTCCCGCCGCAACTTCACCGGGAACGGGGACGAGATCGGGCCGGATGCCATTCCGCACGCACAGGTAGCCTCCACCGAAGGGAACCTGGATCGCCTTCGGCCCGAAGAGAAACCGGAAGAGCTCGTTGGGAACCGGCTCCGCGCGCAGCGTGAGGTCGTTGTCACCGAGGCTCGTACTGCCCAACGCCGTGATGTACGCGGGCTGGCCGGTGGAGTTCGGATTGGCCTGGCAGTAGCTCGAGCCGATGTCGAGCGATTCCGATCCGCCATCGGCGATGGCAGCGTAGATCCAGTCCACGGATACGCCGGCCGATGCGCCATTCACGTGGAGCTCGAGCGTGAGGACCCCATCGCCCATGGCGGCGTCGATCTGCGCCAGCGTCAAGAACTCGGGCAGGAACAGGCTGATCTCCTCTCCGAATGCGTACCCATCCAGATCCGGCTCACCGCTCGTGCGCTGATCGATCCCGTCCAGGGCACCGTGGAGCTCGAAACCATCGACGAAGACCCGGAAGTCCTGCGCGCCACCGAGGGTGTCCGCGACGCCGGCGATGGCCAGCATCATGTGGGCGTCGATCAGTTCGGGAAGAATCCCGGCGCTTCCAAGATCCAGCGAGTAGGGAACCACCGTGCCGTTGGAAAGAAACGTATCCGTGTGCGGTCCATCGACTTCGGGCTCGGCCGCATGGACTTCCAGGAGCGAATAGAGCCAAGGCCTGGGATTCATCTGCCCATCGAGCACGAATCGCATTCGCCGGACGACCGTCGCGGCGTCTTCATCCGGGTTTCCCGTGAAGCGGCCCGTGTCCGAGGTTCCATGCTGGTCGGAATCGCCAAGCCACACGTCTCGTGAATGGGGTGCGGGACCTGGTCGAGGGGGAGCTGTCTTCCGGTGTAGGAGCCGTCTGGTCTATGGAGCTTGCCATCCGTCAGGTCGATGTAGTATCCGTCCAGTCCCTCGAGCTTGACGTCGATTCGCTTGGCAGACTTCTTGGCGGTCCCGTATTTCACGCCATCCGAGTTGTAAACGTCTGACAGTTCCGGAACCGTCCCGGAAAGGATGCTTATCGTGCTGAATTCCCCATCGGTCGGTTTTTCGACAGTGAAGGAGATGTCGAAGTCTCCGTAGGTGGTCTTCACCTGATCGACGATGGCGTCGATGACCGCTGCGCGATCGTCGTCATTGGGATAGCGGAGAAAAGTGGGCGCGAACCCCTTGCGGTTGCCCTTGTCCATGGTCTCGGTGTGAACGCCTCCCTTGGAGTACAGCTTGGAATCGCTCTTCTCCGAGTTCTTGTTCAGACAGCCAAAGTTCAGGTAGACCACCTGCTTCGGAGCCGCCGGAGCCGCGGCTGCAGCCTCTCCGAGCAACCGCAGCCAGAAGCTGCTGAATGGAGGATCGCCCCCGAACCAGTAGCAGCCGCTCGCGATCTGGCTGGATGGGTCATCGAGCCAGAACTGATCCAGGGTGCCGAGGCCCGTTCCGGCGGCGGCAGAAGGATTCTGGTAGTACGTGCCGTCCCCGTAGGGGTTCGCAACGCAGTCGACGTGGCCTTCCGGATCCCCGGCAAGGATGGGGCCATTGCTCCCGCCGGAATGGACGTCCTGCAGGTAGATCTGCCAGCCGAAGTTGTCGAGCGCCGTGGTGCCGTCGAACATTCCGTCCGCGTCCCCACTGAGCATGAACTCGAGCGATGTGCCCTGCAGGTCGAAGGCCACGATCCAGCACGCCCCGACGCCTATCGCCGCTGAGCCCGGAAGAGTGAGCGGGCCGATCGTCCCGACCGGGATGAGGCTGCTGGGATCCGTGCAGCTGCGATAGGAGTCATAGAACTCGAGGGCCGCAACCTGCCCCGCCGGGCCCTCGGAGGAGCAATACGCGAACTGGATGCCCTGCACGAGATAGCTGTCAGCCGTCGCGTTGGGATGTCCGCTGGTGCTCGGGACCCGCCCCTCGTCGATCCAGTAGAGGTCAGCCGCAACCCCGCTCGAGCCAAAGACTCCGGTGAAGGCGTCGTTGCGGTAGAGAATCGTTCGGCTCCCGAGATCCGACTGTCCGGATCGACCTCGGCTCCAGGTCCCGCTTGCCAGGTGGAGGACACCCCCGTCCCGCACCGCCCCCGGCAGGGGAAGGAGACGCACGGGCCGGGCCGATTGGGCCGGAGCGTTGCCGACGGCTGTGAATAGAGCCCAGCACACGGTTCCCGAAAGCAGGATGGACCTCGTAATCAGCATGGCACTGTCCTTGTTACCTGGGCGCCCGAGCGCGGGGGTTCGTGCGCCGGGAGCGTGGTGAATGCGGCGAGGATCGGCGCTCGCGCCTCGTGAGATTCATGCGCAAGAAAGCCGCGGGGAAGCTCGTGGAAACTCCGAGTTCGGAGCACCGCCTTCAGGCGGTCTGGTTCGTCCTAGTTCGGAGTACCGCCTTCAGGCGGTCTGGTTCGTCGTCCCGCCTTCAGGCGGGACTGGCTCCGCACGAGAAGACCGCCTGAAGGCGGTACTCCGAACCAGACCGCCGAGCCTTTAATGCCCTGCTATCCTGGACGCCGATGCGGCGCGAAGCGCGCCGAGTCGTCACGCCCCGATCACCCATCGGTGGCCATTCCAGACCAACCGGGAAAGTGTGTTCAACGATGAAACAGATCTTCCACATCGCCGGCGCGTCGATCGTTCTCTCCTCCCTCTCTCTGGCTCAGGTCCAGGCGGGGGACATCCTGCTCAACGTCTTTGGCGGCGGCGTGAGCGGAATTCAGCACTACCGGCCGAACGGGACGCAGGTCATCACGACCACCGGCGGCACGGGTGACCTCTTCGAGGGGGCGGTCTTGACTGACAGCGGGCTCTTCGCGACCAGCCGTCGCTCACCCAATGGCTTCAACTTGTTTGATCCGAGCACCGGTCTGGAGGTCGCGACCCACGACACGAGCACGATCACCTTCGTGCCCTCCGACGTGGACGTCTTCGCTGACGGTACGCTGGTGATCGGCGACCAGGACGGCGAGGTCGAGCTGTACACGGAGGCCGGAGTGCACATGGGCACGATCACCCACCCCGGCATCACCCGTACGTTCGGCATTCACGTCGCCTCCAACGACGACCTCTGGATCGGTGACATCCCCGCACTGGGCGTCGATGTTGGGAACGTGTTCCACTTCGCGCGGAATGGGACGTTTCTGGGCCAGTTCGCGACGACTTTCGAGATCGGGGATCTGGTCGTCGCTCCCAATGGAACGATCTGGTGCGCGGATCGCAACCACGGTCTCGTGTACCACCTGAGCTCCACGGGAGCCGTGCTTTCGAGCTTTCTGACCGCGATCATCCCCCCCGAGTTCGACGGCATCGCCCTCGCCTCCGACGGCACGCTGTACGTGAGCAGCGGGAACTCGACCGAGATCTACCACTACGATTCGGCGGGCACCTTGCTCGGCCAGTTTCCGATCCTGGGTGCGAGCGGCCTGGCACTCTTCCTGCGGATCGTGGGCGATGATTCGCCCGGAACGAAGTACTGCACGTCCAACCCGACTTCGACCGGAGCGCCGGCCGACATCTCCGCCTCGGGCTCGGCGAGCTCTTCCGTCGGCAACCTGACCCTCACCGGCGCGCCGGTGCCCAATCAGCCGGGGATCTTCTTCCACGCATCCTCGCAAACGCAAGTTCCCTTCGGGTGCAGCTACCTGTGCGCAACGGGGGGCCTCCAGCGAGGCGCCGTGGTGAGTGCGGCCGGCGGCGTCGCGACGTACACATACGACAACTCCGACACCAAGCACAGCCTGGCGACCTTCACGATGCAGACGCGCAACTTCCAGTACTGGTTCCGCGATCCGATGGGTGCGGGAACGTGCACGGGGGGTGCGACGTTCAACACGTCGAACGCCATCTCCATCCTCGTCCTGCCCTGAGGAACGGCGGCCAGCCGCCGCTCAGTTCCCCGCCGCTTCGAGCGTAACGCGCACGCTCTGCTCCTTCTCGTCGCGCGAGAAGCGGGTCAGGACCACGTCCCCGGGTTTGTAGATCTGGAGGGCGTACATGAAGTCGTCGATTCGACCGATCTCGACGTCGCCGACCTGCAGCAAGACGTCGCCTGCGAGCAGCCCCGCACGTTCTGCGGGGCCGCCAGGCGACGTCCCGGCGAGCTTGAGGCCCTTGCCACTCCACGCGTAGTCGGGCATCGAGCCGAAGCGCACCGACCAGCGGCCGCGCTGGCGTTGGGTGGCGGCTTCGTCCTCCTTGGGGCGCACGTAGGGAAGCTCGGGCTCGGCCTGCATGCGTTCGATCAAGGCGAGCGAGAGCGTGACGACGCGCGCGGTGCCCTCGGCCTCGAAGCGCTCGACGTCGTCCGAAGGCTTGTGGTAATCCCCGTGCAGGCCGGTGAACAGGTGCAGCGCGGGGATCTCCTGCTTGAGGAAGCTCATGTGGTCGCTCCCGCCCAGCGCGGAACCGCCGAGCGAAACGTCGAGCGTCAGGCCTGCGCGCTGGCCGACTTCCTCCATCCACCCCGCGAAGGCGGGCGAGGTGCCTGCGCCGAGGATCGCGAGCTTGCCGTTGCCCGCGCGACCCACCATGTCGAGGTTGAGGTTCGCTCGCACGCGCTCCAGCGGAACCGTCGGATGCTCGATCCACCAGGCCGATCCGAGCAGTCCCAGCTCCTCGCCCGACCAGAGCGCGAAGATCACGTCACCCTCGGGCAGCTCGCCGGCGCGCAGATCACGCGCGATCTCGAGGACCGCGGCCGTGCCGCTCGCATTGTCGTCGGCGCCGTTGTGGATCTGGCCGTAGGACTGCGGCGCGAGCGAGCCCGATCCGCCGAATCCCAGGTGGTCGAAATGCGCACCGACGACGATGGTCGGACCGTCCTTGCCGCGCAGGCGTCCGATCACGTTCGTGGCGGTGCCGATCTCGCGCACGACGTCCGCGAAGACCTGGACCTCGCGCGCCGGTGAGGCGGCAAGCGCCTCGGGCTGATCCGTCACGTCCGCGGCCGCGAGCTTGGCTGCGAGTGCGGCATACTCGGGAACGAGCTCGGCGGCGACCTCGGCCGAGATCGCGAGCGCCGGCAATCCCCCGTGCGCCTCGCGAGCGGGATCGAAGCGCGCGATCGGCTCGCTCAGGCGATCGGGATGCGGCGCGAGGAGCACGGCCACCGCGCCGCGCCGGCGCGCATTCATGATCTTGTGGAAAGCACCCGCGCTCGGCCCCCAGCCCCCTCCGGAGACGACGGTGGGACCGTGCGGATTGTCCGTCGGCGGCGGCGCAGCGGGAGCCTTTCCGCCCGCGGGCTCGCCATCGATCACGAGCACCACGGCGCCCTCGAGCTGGGCTTCGCCATAGTCGTCCCACTCGCGATCCGTATCGACGATCCCGAACCCGCGGAACACGAGCCGGCCGTGCGCATCCCCACGCTCGGAGGCCGTCAGCGGTGCCAGCGCTCCCGACTTCGAGCCCATCACCGAGAGGTCCCCGAAGCCGGTGGACAGCTTCAACGTCGATCCCCCACCGTCCCGTGCATCGAGCGGCACCTCGAAGGACTGCAAGTAGCCCTCCTCGCCAGCCGGCTCCAGACCGAGCTCCTGGTAGCGCTTCACGAGTCGCTCTGCCGCCATCTTCTCGCCGGCCGTGCCGGCGCGCCGGCCCATGTACTCGTCGTCGGCGAGCCAGGCGACGTCGGCCGTCAGACGTCGCGCCACATCGGCCGAAGGCGCCGGGCCCTGAGCGGGACGCGGGAGGAGAGCGAGGACGAGCGGGAGCAGCGCGAGAGAATTCATGGCGGCGAATGGTAGCGCGCCTGGTTCCGGGTGCACGTGAAAGGTAGGACTGGCGAGCATGCAGAGCGCTCCTCGGCGCGCAATGGCGATCCTTGCGGTACTCGTGATGCCGCTCGTCTGCGTGGGGCCCGCGCTCCTCGCCGGACGCCTGTTCCTGCCGCAGCACCCGGCAGCCTTCGAACCACTCGCGAGCGAGGATCCCGCGCGCGCGGTCCTGGCCTCGGAGGGCGCGAACCTCGCCGCGTCCGACGCGCTCTTCCCGGCCACCAGCGATCGGATCGCGATGCGGCGCGCGCTCGCCGGCGGCACGCTACCGACCTAGGATCCCCTGGCGGGGCTCGGCATGCCGCTCGCGGCGCAGAGCCCGATCTCGCCCTGGTACCCGCTGCGCTGGCCGGAGCTCGTGTGGGGCGAGCGCATGCTCGCGTGGCACGCACTGGCGAGCCTCGCGCTCGCCGGCCTCGGCATGGCGCTCTTCCTGCGCGCGCGTCGACACTCGAGCACCGCGGTGCTCGTCGGCGCGATCGCCTACCAGTGCGGCGGGTTTGCGATCACGAACCTGCACTACGGCATGCGGGTCGACGCGGCGCTCGCCTTGCCCTGGGCGCTCTGGGCGGTCGAGGGCGTACGCGCGCGGCGGCGGTACGCGCGCGTCGCGCTCGCGCTCGCGCTCGGCACGGCCTTCCTGGCTGGCTTCCCGCCCATCGCGTTCTTCGTGCTGGCTGCGACGGCGACTTATGCGCTCACGCGCGCGATCGGAGACGTTCACGCGGGCGAGCTCTCCGCCGCTCAGGCATTCGGTCGGTTCGCGCCACCGCTACTCGTCGCACTCGCGCTCGGCGCGGTCGCGCTCGTCCCGATGGCCGAGGCGAGCGCGCTGGCGCTGCGCGGGCCGCGCAACGCCGCCGAGCTCTTCGCCGAGCGGCTGCCCGCCGCGGCGATCAGCACCTTGTTCCTGCCCAACCTGCTGGGCGGCCCGGGCGATGGTTACTTCGCCCCGCACGATCCGCTCGCATGGTGGCTGTGCGGTCCGGGCGCGAGCGAGCGCGCGTCGCTCGCCAGCGCCCTGGAGTGGAATCTCTCGGCGGGAGTGGGCGTACTCGTGCTCGCCGTGGCGGGACTCGTCGCTGCGCCGCGACGCGCGCTCTGGCCTGCGATCGCGCTCCTTGGAGCGCTCGGCTTCGCTTTCGGCTGGCCGCTCGTGCGGCTCCTGTATCACGTTCCCGGCCTCGATCTCGGCGCGCCTTTGCGCGCCACCGCCGTCGCCTGGACCTGCTGGCCCATCCTGGCCGCCATCGGCGTCGATGCGTTGCTCGCGGGGCGAGCGCGGGCGATCGTGGCCGTCCTCGTCCTCGGCGGCGCAGCAGCGGTGCTCGGCGAATCGATGAGCCGCTCGATCGATCCCGTGGAGACCGCAGCCCGCATGGAGAGCGACCTTGCGCAGCGCTACGGGAAGAGCATCGAGGAAGTGCGCGCTGTCGTCCGACCGGAAGACGGTGTGCGCGCGGTGGAGCGATGGAAGTTCGAGGCCCTCTGGCTCGCGCGGCTGGGAGGCCTCGCGGTCGCGTGTGGAATCGTGCCCTGGCTGTTCAGCCGCCTCCGAAGGAACGCTGGCCACGGGGTGCTCACCGCTCTCGCGTGGAGTGCGCTCGCCCTCGTGGAGGGGGCGCGACTCGCGAGCGAGCAACTGGTCCCGCGCGCGGCTGGCCCGCTGTGCCCCAGCTCGGCTGCGATCGAGGCCGTGCGCGAGGCCGCCGGCGACGGCCGCGTGCTGCGCTACGACGCGAGCGCGGCGGGGATCGGGGACGTTCTCGCGCTCGCGCGACCGAATCTCCTCGGAGCCTACGGCATCGCCGATCTCACGCCCCGCGCGATCTTCCCGCCGCGGTCGCTCGCACTGGCCTTCCGGGCCATTGATCCCGCTGCGCGAGACGCGGCCAGCGCGAGCCGGCTCTCGGATCTCACGCGCCTCGGACACCCTCTCCTCGATCTCCTGCGCGTGACCGCGATCCTCTCGGTGCACGCGCTCGAGCATCCGCTACTGGTCCCCATCTACGAGCCCGAGGGCTTCCACGTCTACCGTCGTGCGGGCGGGGCTGAGAAGCAGCCGCTGGCCTGGATGGCGCCCCGGGTGCGAGTCGTCGGCAGCACGGATGCGCGCGCGCTGCGCGAACGGGGCGCGTACGAGCGAGCCGATCCCTGGATCGAGGGCGACCCCGCGCGCATGCCCGCGCAGAGCGCCGAGGGAACTGCCTGGCGGCCCGGCGAGATCCTGGTGCAGCGCCCAGCCATGGATCGCCTCGACGTCGGGGTTCGCGGTACCTCCGGCGGCTGGCTCCTCTTCTCCGAGCAGCACCTCCCCGGCTGGAAAGCGACCGTGAATGGCGCCGACGCCGAGATCGAGCGCGCCTACGGGCTCCTGCGCGCGATCGCCATCCCCCCGGGCGATTCCATCGTGCGCACCAAGTACGAGCCCACTTCGCTGCGCGCCGGCGCGACCCTCACGATCGGCGCGCTCCTGGTCCTCGCGTGGTGGGTCCGGCGCGAGCGCGAACCCCGGACCGCCTGAAGGCGGTACTCCGAACCAGAGCCGGCCTCCGTCGATCCAACGCCGGGCTCGCCTTGCACGCGTCCCTCTTAGTTTGGAGTACCGCCTTCAGGCGGTCTGGTTCGTCGTCCCGCCTTCAGGCGGGACTGGCTCCGCAAGAGAAGACCGCCCGAAGGCGGTACTCCGAACCCGAGGCGGTGAGTACGCTCTCCCCGTGCACTGTCAGGTCCTCTCGAGCGGCAGCGCGGGCAACAGCCTCCTCGTGCGTGCCGGCGAGCTGCACGTCCTGGTGGATGCGGGTCTCCCGGTACACGCGATGCGCGAGCGCCTGGACGCCGCGCGCCTCCCCCACCTCAGCATCGATCACGTGCTGATCACGCACGGCCACCTCGACCACGCGCGCAGCGCCGGCGCGCTCGCGAAGAAGCACGACGCCACCGTGCACGCGCCCGAAGCGATCCTGCGGCATCCCTCGCTGCGGCGCGCACCACGGATGAGCGCACTGCGCATCGGAAACCACACCGAGATCCTCTCCGAGCGCGGGGACGTGATCGCCTACCTGCCCGTGCTCCTGCCGCACGACTGCGATCCGACGGTCGCTTTCGCGCTGGAGCACGCCGGGCGGCGCATGGTGATCCTGACCGACATGGGGGCGGCGAACGAAAACGTCGCCCGCGAGCTCTCTCGAGCCCACGTCCTGGTCCTCGAGTTCAACCACGACCGCGAGATGCTCCTGGGAGGCCCCTATCCCGACGCCCTCAAGCGCCGCGTGGGCGGCGGGCGTGGACACCTCTCCAACGAGCAGGCGTCCCGGATGCTCGAGCTCCTCGCCGGACCGGAGCTGCACACGCTCGTGCTGGCGCACCTCTCGGAAACCAACAACACGCCCGAGCACGCTCTCGCCAGCGCACGCGCGACCCTCGAGCGGCTCGGCCTCGCGCACGTGCGCGTGCTCGTCGCGAGCCAGCACCTGATCGGCGAGAACATCAAGGTCTAGACCTCTGCCCCGGATGAAGAAGGTCCTCCACCCGCAGGCTAGCTTGCGCGCGAGCCGCACGTTCCGGCCCGAGCGCGGGCCGGATTCAGGAAACGCCGCTCGCGCGGGCGGCGGAGCCACGCAGCCGGCCGTCTGTCTCGCGACGCTCGCCGCTGCGTGGATCGCTGGCCTCGGGCAGCCGAACGCTGCACCCGCGGGCGAGCGCCTGCAATTCGCGGTCGCACCCGGATCGTCCCTCACCAAGCGTTTCGAGACGAGCTTCCATCTGCGCATCCTCGACCCCGAAGCTTCGAGCGCGGAGCTACCCGGTGAAGCTGACCGCCCCACGTATCCGCAGGAAACCGACGTCACGACGAAGGAGCTCCTGCGCGTCACCGATCGCTATCTCGAGTGCGCTCCCGCCGGACCGCTCGCGATCGAGCGCAGCTACCTCGAATGGAAGCTCGGAGATTCGAGCGGAGACATCGCCGGACCCGAGGGCGTGGGAACGCTGCTCACCGACTGCACCGTGCGCTTCACGCGCCTCCCCGATGAAAGCTGGCGGCGCGAGGCGCTCACGCTCTCCGATCCGGCCCGCGACGAGCCGGGCGCGCTCGAAAAACTGGCCGCCGAGCTCGATTTCGTTGCCCTGCTCCCGGCGGCGGAAGTCTCGATCGGTTCGAGCTGGGACGTTCCCGTGTTGCGCGTGGAGAACCTCGTCGCCCCCGGTCTCGAGCTGCGCCGCGTGCTCGGCCTCGATGCACCCTCGCTCCTCGCCTCGCTCGGCGAGCTGTCCGCCGACGCGCTCCCGCCCGTGCTGCGCTGCACCCTCGCCTCGGTGGATCGCGACGGCGAGCGCGGGCTCGCCACGATCACGCTCGCGCTCGCCTTCCACGCTCCATTGACCCCCACGCCCGCCGCACGCGAAGCGCTCGGGCGCCAGATCGGCGGAGGCGCGAGCTTCGACATCCAGAGCTTCACGCACGACCTCGAGCTCGCCGCGCACGGCGAGCTCGTCTGGGACCTCGGCGCCGGCCACTTCCATTCGTTCGAGCTGGCGTTCGCCATAGATCTCACGCGCGCCTGGCAAGCGACCCTCACTCACGCCGAGGAGTCCTCGCACCTCTCCACGCGCGAGCGCTTCCACGTCGACCTCTCGACGCGCGCGAGCTTGGAATGATCCTCCCGCCGCGCCTCGGGGAGTCTCTCGCACCGGGCGGCGAGCAGCGCCGGGCCGCTGGGAGGATCGCTCCCCTCACCTGAAGAGCGACCAGCGAACGATCGCCCAGATGGCAATGAAAGCGTCCTTCAGGCCGATCTTCTTGCCCTCGGAGTAGTCGCGGCCGGAGTAGGAGATCGAGACCTCGTAGACGCGCAGGTGCATGCGGCCCACCTTGGCGGTGAGCTCGGGCTCGACGGCGAAGCTGCGGGACTGGATGTCGAGCTTCTTCGCGACCTCGGAGCGGAAGGCCTTGTAGCAGGTCTCCATGTCGCTGAGGTTCAGGTTCGAGAACATGTTGCTGACGAGAGTCAGGAAGCGATTGCCGACGTAGTGCCAGAACAGGTGCACGCGTGCGTAGGAGCCGCCCCGGAAGCGGCTGCCGTAGACGACGTCGGCCTTGCCTTCGATCAGGGGGCGCAACAGGGTGCCGTAGTCCTTGGGGTCGTACTCGAGGTCGGCGTCCTGGATCAGGACGATGTCGCCGGTCGTCTGGGCGAAACCGGTGGAGAGTGCGGCGCCCTTGCCCTGGTTCTTCTCGTGGAAGAAGCAGCGCAGCTCGGGGTGCTGCTTCGCGAGCTCGGTCATGATCTCGCGCGAGCGGTCGCGCGAGCCGTCGTCGACCAGGATCAGTTCCTTCTCGTAAGGCGTGGCGAGGACGCGGCCCACGATTTCCGTGAGCGTGCGCTCCTCGTTGTAGACGGGCATGACGACCGAGAGCTTCATGGCGTGGAGGGGGATCCCGGGAAGACCGCCCGGGGGCGGTGCTGCGAATCAGACTCAGCGGCGCGGGTCCTCGTGGAGGCTCGTCAGCCCCTCGAAGAGGCGGTCGATGCCGAAGAAGTCGACCAGGCCGTCGTGGAGCTCTTTGTAACCAGGGTCGGGCTCGATGCACCACAGCGGGCGCAGGAACAAGCGGAAGATCTCCTCGTCCGAGCGGCGGCGACGGCGCTGCACCTCGGCGCGACGGGCGATCCAGTGCTTCCAGTTCCCCAGTAGATCGTTGATCGCCACGAGGTCGGCGATCCCGACGCGGCGGACGCGGTCTCGGCCGCCCGACTTGCGGGTGAGACGTTCCAGGAGCAAGGAAAGGCCCCGTCCGGAGCCAAGCTCTTCCACGCCCTCGATGCGGTAGCCCGCGAGATCGCCGAGGCCCGTGTGCAGGAAGGCGCGGCGAATGGCGAGGGCGAGCGTCGGGCCGAGCAGAGCGCGCAGGTTCTCGTCCGAGTAGTTCTTGAAGCAGGAGAGCAAGGGATTGCGCACCTGCAGCAGGCGCAAGCGCTCGATCGGAACGCGCCGGCTGGTGCTCGAGTGGTGGTGGTAGCAGACGGCGCCCGGCACGTACTCGATCGAGTGCCCGACCACCCAGGTTCGCCAGCCGAGATCGACGTCCTCGTAGTAGGCAAAGAACTCCTCGTCGAAACCGCCGATCTCGTGGAAGACCTTGGCGTCCATCGCCATCGCTCCCCCGCAAGCGAACAGCGTCGCGCAGGGCACGTCGTACTCCGGCCCGGGCTCGGCCTCGTAGCCGCGCTGGATGCCGATGCCGTGGAAGTTCATGCCGCCCCCGGCCGAGTTCATGCGCTGGCCGTCCCAGGAGAACATGCGCGCGCTCGTCGCGGCGGCGCGGCCGCGCACGATGGGCGTGACGAGCTCGCGCAGGAAAGCGGGCTCGACCCGCATGTCGTTGTTCAGGAAGACGAGGACCTCGGGCGTGCTGGCCTCGCGAGCGCCCTGGTTGCAGCCGGCGCTGAAGCCGACGTTGCGCGGGTTCTCGATCAGGCGAACGGCGCACTTTCCGGCGCGGATCTCGGCCTGGCTGCCGTCCTTCGAGCCGTTGTCGATCAGGATCGTCTCGACCCGCTCGACCGGGTAGTCGAGCCGGGCGAGGCTCTCGAAGCAGCCCGCGAGATGATGGCGGCCGTTCCAGTTGAGGATCACGATCGCGACGCGCGGCAGCTCCCGCTCGGCGAGCGCCTCGAGCGGCGCGAGCGCGAGCGATGAGCCGACGGCCCGCGCACTCGCCGCGGGAGGCGGCCGCGCGGTCTTCTTCTTCGGGCTCATGCGTGCCCCAGTCCGGCGCCAACCTCGATCGGACCGCCGAAGCGGGCCGCCGGCTCGCCCCGGCTCTCGTGCGCACGCACACCCTCGGATGTCCCCTCGTGCACGATCGCAGCCACGCCGCGGTAGCGGAACTCCATCTCCGCCGCGTTCTCCTCGATCGTCTTGACGCGCGGAAAGTCGCGCGAGAGCCGCGCGAGGAGGTCGGGCTCGTCGAGGAAGCGGCGCATGGTGCTCGCCAGATCCTCCTCGTCGCCGACCCGGAAGTGCAAGCCGTCGATGCCGTCGCGCACGTACTCGGACATTCCGCCGATGCCGGCCGTGATCACCGGAGTCCGCGTCAGGAAGGCCTCGTGGATCGTGATGGGCGAGTTCTCGTACCACAAGGAGGGCACGATCAGCACGTCGATGCGGGCGTAGACTTCCGACAGGCGTGCGTTGTCGAAGCGGCCGTGGAAAACGATCGGCGCACCCTTGGCGAGCTCCGCCAGGCGCGCGTGGTGCGGGTCCTCTTGCGGGCGGAAATCCCCGTGGATGTGGAGCACCGCGCCCGTGCCCACCAGGCGCCGCATGGCGCCGACCAGTAGCTCGTCTCCCTTGTACCAGACGAGCGAGCCCACGAGGCCGAAGCGGATGCGGCCGCCCGGGTCGGGCACCTTGGTGAGCGCGCGCACGTGTTCCGTGCGCATCCCGTTGTCGGAGAACACGAAGGAGTGCGGGTCGAAGCGTCCGGTCGCGAGCAGCTTCTCGCGCAGGAAGCGGCTGGGGCTGATCTGCAGGTCGGCGGCGGCATAGGCGGCCGGGACGATCGCCTCGCGCTCGCGCAAGTCGACGTACTCCCGCGCACGACGCGCGAGGCCAGCGCCGGCCCAGGGACTGGCCGACACCTCGCGTGCGAAGCCGAGCACGAGCTCCCCGGCCGATCCATGGCTCGCGACCTCGGCGGCCTCGATCCATTCGAGCCCGCGCTCCTTGACGCAGAAGTAGCAGCCGCTCTTCCGGTTGGTTGCGCAGATCACTCCGTCGGGTCGGATGAGCTGCACGCGCGCGCACAGCGCCCAGTAGTCGTGACAGGTGATCACGGTGGCGATGCCGCGCGAGCGCGCGAGCTCCACGAGCCCGGCCGAAAGATGGATCAGATGCTGGAAATGCACCACGTCCGGCGCGAGCTCATCCAGTACCCGGGAGAAGGCCGCCTCGGCGCGCGGCTGCAGGTAGCTCGCGCGGATGCTCTCGTGCGCGAGCCGGTGCGTCATGCGCAGCACGCGCAGGCCCTCGAAGCTCGTGTCCTCGACGTGGAAGTCGGGCAGCTCCCGCGCATCGCCGGGTGCCCGAGCGAAGATCGTCACGCGATGGCCGCGGCGCGCCATCTCGCGCGCGAGGTTCAGCGTGTAGACCTCCGTGCCGGCCCAAGTGTCGGGCGGGAAGCCGTGTACGACGTAGAGGATCGAGAGTGTGCGGCTCGCGAGAACGCGCGTCCGCGGCCGCCGGCGCGCGCTCCGGCCGCCGTCGTGGAGGCCCTGGATCGCAGCCCGGCGCAGCGTCCGCGCCTCGGCCACCAGCGCCGCTCGAGCGGCCGGCTCGACACCTGCCGCAGCCATCGCGGCCGCGTCTTCTCCCACCAGGCGTGCCGTCAGGAGCTCCACGTCGCGCTCCTCGGTGATGCACACTCGCCCGAGCCACTCCGCGTTGAACCGCCCGTCGATCGCGCCGCGCGCGTAGGTCTCCCTGGCGTCGTAGTCGTGGCTGTGCTCGACGGTCGCGTCCGCGTCGTAGACCACCGTCCAGCCCGCTTCGAGGAGCGCGCGAGCGAGCAGCACGTCCTCGCCGAAATCCGTGCGCGGAAAGGGATGGCGCTCCCAGATCTCGCGGCGCAGCGCCGAGGCGACGTCGTTGAAGCAGTAGAGCAGCCGGCGCTCGTCGGGGGAGAGGTGCTCGTAGACCTCGCGCGGCGGCAGGCGCGTCTCGCGCCGTCTTGCCGAGTAGCCCGGGTCGTCGCGACTGAAGAAGCGCGTGGCGAGGGCGGCATCGGGTCGCGGGATGTTGCGGCAGGTGACTGCCCCCACTCGCTCGTCCTCGAAGTTCGCGACCACGCGCGCGAGCCAGTCCGGGTGCGCGGGAATCGCGTCCTGCGTCAGGTAGACCAGGAGATCGCCGTTGGAGCGCGCGGCGAGCAAGTTGCGCGTGTCGCCATGGTCGAACTCGACCTTGTGGATGCGCGCGAGACTCATGCGGACCGGAAAGCTCGCCACAGTGCGCTCGAGGAGCTCCCACGTCCCATCGGTCGAGCCCGAGTCGACCACCGTGAAGTCCCACGGCAGGTCCAGGCGCTGCGCGGCGAGCGCCCCGAGCGCGCGCTCGAGAAACTCCATGCCTTGCCATGTGGGCATGAGAACGGAGACCGAGCGGATCGGACGCATGGGATGGTCGGGGGCTCATTGGACACGGGATGAGCTCCCGGGCCAACCTTTCACCGGCTCTATCGGAAGTCGCGCCGGCCGAAGTTAGATGAGCTCGCTCGTCGCATGCCTCCCGTGCAGCCCGAGCGACCACCCCCGGCTGCCGAAGTACTGGCCCAGGACCTGCGCCCCCCGCAGCGCCGGCGAGCGCAGCAGCTCATGGAAACCCCGGCGGCGCGCACCCACGAAGCGCAGGTCGGCGCGAACCTCGTACGCGAAGCCGCGCAGGACCGAGCCGAGCGAGGGCCGGACCCGATGCCCGTGCACCCGGCGGTGGAAGGCCGCGTCGATGCGGTAGCGCTCGAAGGCCTGCGCCGGCCCGTACCGGTGGGCATGGCGCACGACCGCGAGGGGGGCGAAGGCGATGCGCCAGCCGGCAGTCAGAGCGCGCGCCGCCCACGCGAGGTCCTCCCCGAAGGGGACGTCCGGGAAAGGGATCTCGGCGAGCATGCTCCGGCGGATGCAGCTCGCGACATTGTTGAAGCGCAGGAGCTCCACGCGCTGCTCGGCAGAGCCCGGCCAGGCCTGGGCAGTGCCGTTCAGCTCGCGCACCCAGGCTTCCTCCGACGCCTCCGGCGCATCGAGGACCGTGCGCGCCGTCAGCGCATCGTCCCCCTCGTGCGGCAGGACGCGCGCCGTGCTGCCCGCGACACGCGGATCCTCGAGCGGCCGCACCAGCTCGGCCAGGAACTCCGCCCCGTCGGGAAGCGCGTCCTGCGTCAAGTACACGCACAGCTCCCCGCGCGCCTGGCTCGCCAGCAGGTTGCGCGTCGCGCCGTGCCGGAACTGGCTCTTCTCGATGCGCGTCACCTCGATCCCCTCGCACCTCAGGACCTGCCGCGTGCAATCGCTCGAGTCCGAGTCCACGACGATCATCTCCGACTCTCCCCACAGCGACTGCGCACGCAGGGCGGGCAAGAGGCGCGCGAGATCCGGCTCCGCGTCGAGCGTGGGAACCAGAATGGAGATACGGGGGGCGCGCATGGGTGGTGCGCGCAAGTCTAGCAGTCGCGGTGGTCGTCCTCGCGAGAGTGGGCGCGTTCGCGGATCACCGGCTCATGCATCGAAAACGGGGAGCGGGCGGAGAGGAATGGGGCGACCGCCTGAAGGCGGTCGGGGAAACCAGACCGCGCCGGGTAGGCCCGAGTGATTGCTCACTCGGGCCTCCCACAGATCCGGACGTGCGCAACTCACGCATCCGGCTCGTCAGGACAAGGGTTGGCTACGGATTCTGTAGGCCGTGCACCAGTCGGGGCGGTGGTAGCGGGTGGCGCTGGAGGATCGCGGCGATTTGATCCCAGTTCAGGTATCCCCGCCACGAGCGGCGGCTCAGCCACTTCTGCCAGATGCGCCGTACGGCCTCGTGAAAGGCCCGGATGCGCCGCGCGTTCCCGCTGATGCCGAAGTACGCGTAGTGCCCACGCATCTTGGCGCACAAGCGCCGATGCTGCTCGGGGATGGGACGGTGTCGGTTCGCCCGACACCACCTGTGGATCGAATGCAGGCCGCGGCTCAGCCGCTCCTTCGCCGTCTTGCGCTGGACGACCCATCTGCCGTTGCGGGATCGTCCCCAGTAGTGGGTGAATCCCAAGAAATCGAAGGGCGTCGGCGACTGTTCCCCGCCCTCTCGCGGAGGGCGGCGAAAGTCGATCAGGCGGCTCTTCGTCGGGTGGATCGTCAGTCCATATTGCTGGAAACGCCCAGGCAACGCGGCGAAGATCCGCCGGGTGTCCTGTTCGTCGCGTAGCAAGAGCACGAAGTCGTCGGCGTAGCGGATCAGTCGCACCGGGCCACGCAGCTTCGGTGCGACCGTCATTGCGATCCACTTGTCCAGCACCTCGTGCAGATAGACATTGGCAAGCAGCGGGGAGATCACGCCCCCCTGTGGAGTCCCCGCGTCGGGGAAACTCACGTTCCCCCCCTCGAGGACTCCTGCGTTCAACCACTTTCCGATCAGGCGCAGGATCACGCCGTCTCGTACCCTCTGGCTCAGGATCTCCCGCAGATGGCGGTGGTCCAAGGTGTCGAAAAACTTTCGGATGTCCACCTCGATCACCCACACCGCTCCCAGGTCCATCGTCCCTTTCCAGAGCGCTTCCAGCGCCTGATGCGCCGAGCGCCCTGGCCGGAAGCCGTATGAGCAGTCCAGGAAGTCCTGCTCGTACACCGCCTCCAGACACATCGCCACCGCGCGCTGGAGGATCTTGTCCTCCAGGGTGGGGATCCCGATCGGCCGCGTTTCGTTCCCGCTGCCTTTGGGAATGTGGACTCGCCTGACCGGCGGAGCGAAGTAGCGGCCGCTTTTCGCGCGGTCGAGGAGCGAGCGGAGGTTTGCCTCCAGCTCGACCTCGTAGGCGCTCGCAGTCGTGCCGTCCACTCCCGCCGCCCCGTCCTTACGCGTCCTCCGCCACGCTTCGCGCAGCCAGTCGACGTCGATGTGATGAGAGAGACTGGTGATCGCCGTCCCCGGCATCTCCTTCGCCAGCTTCGCTATCCGTTCCAGTTTCGTTGAGATGGGATTCGAGCTCTGCATCTCGTTCATCTGTCTCCAAAACGGTTCCTTGTCCCGGCGCCGCCTTCCCTCCACGGGGTCCCTCGGGTCGGTTCCCCCGCTTCCGCGGTACTGTGCAGCGCTCCGACTCCCCCTCGTTCCTCGCCGCTCGCTCGTTGGACTCGTTCGCAGCTACCACGGTGCGTCCGCAGGATTCGCTCCTCGTGCCGGCTGACGCTCCGGCACTCGGCCAGGGATCTTTGTCTTCGGCCTCCCTCGTCGGCCGCTTTTGTTACGTGGAAACGAGGGGGTCTCCCAGGTTCCTGGAGGACCCCCGTGCGTGCGCGCCCTGTTCTCAGACCCCGGCGGGACTTCGATGCCAGGCCATTGCGGCATCTCCGTGTTGCCTCGGCTCTTCAGACTCCCTCGGCTCCCGCGATACGTACCCTTTCGGGGCTCGGTCGCACGGCCCACACACTCGCTGTCTACGCTTCGCGCGCCGGGTCACCCCGTCGCACGCAAGACTCGCTTCCGGCTGGTGGCCAACCGTTACCGGGTGGGGTTTCCACCCACCGGGTCCTTTCGAGGTGTTTCAGGTCACTCCATCCTCACCTCCCAAGCTTTGCCTGGCGCAACTGAAGGCGGTACTCCGAACTCAGAGGGAAACGCGAGGCTTTCCGGTTTGGAGTACCGCCTTCAGGCGGTCCGGGCAGGCATCAGCGGCCGCAGAGCTCGCGGTAGTTGCACGACCCGCATTCGCGTGTGGCGCTCTCGCCGGGCGTGAGCATGGGGAACCGCTCGGGGTCGCCCTCCTCGAGCGAAGCGTCGAAGTGCAGGGTGCGCATGGCGGCAAGGGAATCGACGATCGTGCCGCGGATCGTTTCGAGTTCGGAGCGGGGGAAGTGCTCGAAGGCGAGCTCGCCTTCGCCGAGGTAGGCATCGACACAGGTGACCGAGTCGGGATCGACGCCCCATACGGCCTCGGCGTAGAGCGTGTAGACGGCGAGCTGGAGGCGGTCCTCGGGGCGGGGGCGGCCGGTCTTCCAGTCCCAGATGTGGACGCTGCGGTCGGCGGCCTGGTGGGCGAAATCTGGAACGGCGTAGACCTTGGTGCCTTCGAGGTCGAAGGTGCCCATCTCCTCGCAGGCGAGCCAGTCCCTGGGCTCGGCGGTGCGCACGCCAGCGAGGCGGGGATCGGAGAAGAAGGCGGTCACGGCGGAGCGAATGCGCTCGACGAAGCGCTTGCCGTAGTCGGCGGCGGCGGTGGTCGTCTCGTCGATCACGCTCTCGCGATAGTGGTGCTCGGCGAGGCGCGTGAGCTTGGCCGGGCGCAGCTTCCATTTCCCGTCGCGCGAGTCCTTGTAGCCGGTCCGCAGCAGGGCGAGCGCGTGGTCGATGATCTCCTGCTCGCCCGCGAGGTGGCCTTGCTGCTTGCCTTCGAACCAGCGGGCGAGCGCGCGATGGAGGGCGTCGCCGGCGAGCATCGGGAGGCGCGTCATCTTCTTGAGCAGCCATGCACGGCGGCGGGCTTCCTTCGCGCGCTCGTCCCAGCCGCCCCAGGAAAGGTAGTAGTCGTAGTAGTAGCGGCGCGGGCAAGCCTGCCAGGAGGCGGCGCGGGTCGTCGACCAGGAGAGCTCGTGCCGGACGGCCATGGATCGGCCCAGCCTCGACGTCCGACGCGTGGAATGCAAGGCCGTCGCGGACAGGAAGGCGGGCGACTTCCGCAGCTCGAGCGGTCATCCTGGGACGCGATGGCCGAGCTCGCCGCCCCCGCACACGCTCGAGGATCGTGGAGAGCGATCCTCGTGCTGCTCGTGATCGCCGCGCTGCCGAAGATCGCGATCCTGCTCGCCCCGCGGCCGGACCTGTACCTGGCGGGCTCGCGCGGGATTCCCCAGACCTGGAACGGGGAGGAGATCCATCGCGGGACGACGGCGCTCGAGCTCCTGCACGGGCCGATCCTCCCGCTCCTCGACTACCACTACGCGCCCTTCTTCGGCGGCTCGCTGGTGGTCAGCCTGATCGCGGTGCCGCTGTACGCGCTCCTCGGCACGAGCGTGGTGGTGCTGAAACTCGTGCCGCTGCTCTTCCACCTGCTCTCCGTCGTGGCGCTCTACCACGCGCTGCGCCGACTCGCCGGGCCGCGCGCGGCCCTCCTCGGCGGGCTCCTGCTCGCGGCTGCGCCACCGGGCTACGCCGTCCACACGCTGACGGCCTTCGGGACGCACGTCGAATCGAACGCTCTCTCGATGGCGCTGCTGGCCCTCTTCCTCGCCACGTGGTGGCGCGCGGATGGAAAGAGCCCGCCGCTCCGGCTGGCGTTCCTCTGGGGCGTCCTCGCCGGCTTCGCGATCTACTTCGGGTACATCGTCCTGCTCACGCTCGCAGCGCTCGCGCTGGCGCGTTTCCTGTGCGACAAGCTCTTCTTCATGCGCCGCGACGCGCTCGTCGCGCTCTGCGGCATGCTCGTGGGCCTGGTGCCATGGTTCGCCTACAACGTGCCGCGCGACTTCGCGGGACTCTCGATCTACGGGCGCCCGCTCGGCGGCAGCACGATCACCCGCGCGGAATCCAAGGGCGCGGGGGAGCGGGCGCTCGATCTCTTGCAGCACGGGTTTCCCGACTCGCCCTTCTTTCGCGACCTCGGACCGATCAGCGGGCACGCGCAAGGCCTCGTGTACGCCGCGGGAATCGCGCTCCTCGCGCTCGGCGTGCTCTTCCCCTTGCGAGCGCGTCTCGCCCCCATCGTGCGCGCCGTGTCGCGCCCGCGCACCGATTCCGCTCTGGTGCCCTTCTCCCCGCTGCTCTTGCTTCCGCCCCTCTTGTTCGTCGCGGCTTACGTCGCGACCGATTTCAAAGTAGGCGAGCCGGCCGAATCCGTGGTCGCCTACCGCTATGTACACGTCGTCTGGCCCTGGCTCTTCGCGGCCGCGGCGATCACCCTCGACGCGCTCATGCGCGCCGGAGGCGGGCGAGCCGCGCTCGCACGCGCGGCAAAGGTCGGACTGGTGGCGCTGAGCCTCGTGGGCACCCTCCTTCTCGTCAGTCCCGCCAATCGATGGAGCGATCTCTCGACGCCGGGGTACTCCTACCCTGCCTTCGGCCGCTTCGTCGTGCTGAGCTTCGATCGCGCGCCGGAGCGGATCCTCGCGGCCATCGACCGCGCGGTGGAGCTGCGAAGCGCGGACGAGCTCGATGCGATGCTCTTCGGCATGGGCATGCAGCTCAAGGAAGGGTCGCGACCGATGCCCCAGGCCGGGGCGCGCCTGCGCGAGTTCCGGGAACGCAGCGAGGGCCTGCGCGTGCGCATCCACGAGCACGTACTGGCGCGTTTTCAGCCCTACTTCGAGGCCTTGCGCGAGGGCGAGCCGCCCTTCGGCCGCATGGGCCGGGACGAACGGGCGGGTTTCTGGAAATGGCACCGTTCGCTGCCGGCCGCGCCCCCGGCGGACGGTGAGGACGGATGAACGGCGCGCAGCGAGCCAGCTTGCTCGCGAAGACGGTCATCGAAACACTGTGACACCCGGCATGACCGAGCGAGACGAGCGCGATCGATCGCGGACCCACGCGGGCTCAGGCAAAGCCCTGGGCGTGCTACTGGTCCTGACGCTCGTGATGAAGCTGTGCGTGATCCTCGCCCCGCCGCGTGACCTGTGGCCGGACGGAAAGGGCTGCGACGAGGAGCTTTGGCGCGGAACGAGCGCGCAGGAGCTGCTCGACGGGCCGCTGCTCCATGTACTGGATCATCAGGTCAACGACTTCTCCGGCGGCTCGCTCGTCATGGCGTTCCTCGACGTGCCGCTCTTTCTGGTCTTCGGCCCGACGGTCGCGGTCATGCGGCTGGCGACGATTCCCTTCCACCTGCTCGCCGTCGCGTGCCTGTACTGGATCCTGGACCGCAGGCTCGGTCGCCGCGCGGCCTGGACAGGCGGCCTCTTGCTCGCGCTGCCACCGCCTGGGTACGCGATCGTGTCCGCGACGGCCTGGGGCACGCACATGGAAGGGATCGCGCTCGGACTCCTGATCACGTGGCTGTTCGTGCTCCATCGCGAGGATGGAGCGCGCGATCCGAAGCGCGCCTTCCTGCTCGGACTGGCCGGCGGCTTCGCGCTCTACTTCGGGTATCTGGCGCTGGTCCTGCTCGCGGCGCTCACGCTACTGGAGCTCGGCCGCGATCCTCGCGCGCTCCTGCGCCGCGCCTACCTCGCGCGGCTGGCGGGCTTCCTCGTCGGCTTCTCGCCCTGGATCGCCTACAACCTCACGCATGCCTTCGGCGGGCTCACGCCCTACAACCACGGCCTCGCCGAGCACGTCGCGGGCCGCGAGGGCTGGGAAGTCGAAGCGCGCGCGGGCCTCGCCTTCCTCGGCCGGGACCAGGCTGCGGCCCTGTATGTTCCGGATCTCGCGGGCCTCGCGGGAGACTCCATCGAGGTCGCCCTCTACGCGATCCTGATCGGCTTCGCTCTCGCCGGAGCGTGGCAGCTCGTCCGCCGCTCGCGCACGACCTCGCCCGCGCAGCGCATGCCGCATCCGGCCGCGATCGCGCTCGTGTACCTGCCGCTCTTCTTGCTCGCCTACGTCGCGAGCGATTTCCGCATCAAGCCCCCGGCGATCCAGGATTACCGCTACGCGATGCCGGTCTATCCCTGGCTCGTGGTGCTGGTCGCGACCGCCGTCGAGGGTTTTCGCGCGCGCGCGCTACGGCGAGCGGGTGAAGCAGCGGTCGTCCTGCTGGCGGGCGTCTTCGCCGTCGGGACGCTCGCACGCTGCGATTTCACGAACGCCCGGGCCAGCTGGTCGAATCCCGGGACTTCCGACACGGTGCTCGCACGCACGATCTTCGCCAAGTTCCCCGGCGACTTCGCGCGGCTCGATCGAGTCGTCGATCGCTTGCGTGCGCGGCCGATCGAGCGCCAGCACCAGACGCTCTTCGTGCTCGGCCAGAACTACAAGCAGATGCTCTTGCCGCAGACCCGTTACGGGCCGCGCACTCCCCCGCGCGAGCTCTACGAGGGCTCGATCGACCACCTGCGCGAGCGCGTCGACCCGCCCTTCGAGCCGTACTTCGAGCGCCCGGCCGCGGGCGAGCGCGGTTACAAGCCCACGGACCGCAAGCGTTTCTGGAAGGACTGGGCCGCGCGCACGGGTGGGACGCCCCGCTGAGCCGGGCGGGGTCTACGGGACCGAGCGCGGGGACTTGCAGCGCGCTTCCGCTTCCGAGGATTCGAGGACCCGGACTTCCACGCCGTCGCTGGAGATGCGGCGGCCCTGGTCCTCCTCGAGGGTCAACAGGTTCACCGGGCGTTTCCAGAGGAGCGCGATCTGGCGCAGGAGCTCGCCGGCTTCGTCGAGCTTGATGTCGCGCCCGTCGTGGTGGTGGACGAGCAGCAGCTCTTCGCCCTTCTCGACCGCGACGAGCTCGATCTGCGGGATGCCAGCCCACGTCAGCGAGCGCAGCAGCTCCTCCTTGATGCGGTGCCAGTCGCGGTCGGCGACCTCGTTGCGGCCGGTGCGCGAGTTCTTCTGGTAGACGAAGAGCTGATGGCGCACCGCGAATTCCTCGTCGACGAGGTCGTCGATGAAGCTGACGTCGTTGTGGACGCGGCGCAGGAAGAAGATGTCGCGTCCGTTCTGGACGGCGTGGCGGAAGAGCTCGATGCCGAGCTTGTAGGGATTGATCTGACCTGGAGCGGTGAGCGTCGCGCCCGAGTGGCAGTCAGCGAACTCGACGATCTCGGAAGGCTCGAGGATGCCCGCCGTGAGCAGGCGGCTGTGCCAGTAGGACGCCCAGCCCTCGTTCATGATCTTCGTCATGCGCTGCGGAGCGAAGTAGTAGGCCTCGGTCCGCACCATGCGCAGGAGGTCGGCCTCCCAGGGCTCGAGCGGCGCGGCGCCGGCGAGGTAGCCCAGGACGTCATAGGTCGGCAGGGCCACGGTGCTCGCCGCCTGCTCGGGCGGGAGGCGCGCCGTGGAACCCTCGACGACGGCTTCGAACGAGAGCCTCGCGCGCTCCGAGGGCGCCATCGGAGCCGCCCTGGCGCGGCCCTTGCTCAGGCGCTCGCGATGCGGCAGATAAGGGTCGATCAGGGTATCGAGCGAGAGCGCGACGTCGAGGAAGCGCTCGACCCTGTCCTGCCCGTGCGCGTCGATCAGGTCGCGGATGCGCGAGGCGTGGCGCCCCATGACGTCGACCATCACCCGATCGGTCGGCGCGAACCACACGTTGTGCTTGAAGAAGTCGGCGTGCCCGAAGACGTGGGCCATGACGAGCTTCTGCTCCATGAGGGAATTGGAGCGCACCAGGTAGGCGATCGTCGGATCGTTGTTGATCACGAGCTCGTAGATCTTCGACAGCCCGTACTGATAGCCCTTCTGGAGCCGCTCGAACTCCATCCCGAAGCGCCAGGAGGGAAAGCGCAGGGGAAAGCCGCCGTAGGCCGCCACTGCGTTCACGTCCTTGGCGTCGAGCATCTCGAAGATGACCTCGTAGAAATCGAGGCCCGCCGTCCGGGCATCCCCCTCGATCTGACGCGCGAGCGCGAGGAGCTCGGTTCCCAGCGACCCTCCAGCGACCATCCTCAGCGCCCCTTTCCGAGGAACGAGCGGATCGAGTCGGGGATCTCCTCGCGGCTGTTGATGTTGGTCGTGACGAGCCGGTCGTCTTCGGAGAGCGTGGCGTCGAGGTCTTTCTTGAATTGCCCCGAGCCGTAGGCGCTCTTGACCTGGCCGTAGCAGAACTGGTTGACGCGCGGCAGGATCTCGTCGCGCAGCAGCGAGACGCAGCGTTCCGTGTCGCGCGCGGACCAGTTGTCGCCGTCGGAGTAGTGGAAGGGATAGATGTTCCAGCGCTCGGGACGGTAACGCTCCTGGATCAGCTTCAGGCATAGCTCGTAAGCCGAGGAGATCTTGGTTCCACCCGATTCACGCAGGTGGAAGAACGATTCCTGGTCGACGACCTTGGCCACCGCGTCGTGCACCACGTAGACGATCTCGATGTTCTGGTACTGGCTGCGCAGCCACGTATCGATCCAGAACGCCTTGATGCGGACGATGTCCTTCTGCTCGCGGCCCATCGAGCCGGAGACGTCCATCATGTGGAAGATGACGGCCGAGGACTCCGGCCGAGGCGAGGTGCGGCGCGCGCGGAAGCGCTCGTCCTCTCGAATGGGCGTGACGACCGGGTTCTTGTCGTCCCATTCCCCCGCGGCGACGGTGCGTTTCAAGGCTCGCCGCCAGGTGCGCCGGAAGTGACGCAGCGACTGCGGACCGGCGGCCCGGATCCCCGTGTAGCGGCCGCCATCGGAGCTGATCTGGCAATTGCCTCGCGGCTGGATGTTCGGGAGCTCGAGCTCGCGCCCGAGCATCTCGGCGAGCTCGGCGAGCTCGACCTCGACTTCGAGGATGTGCTGGCCTTCCTGGTCGCCCGCGGTCCCCTGTCCCTCGCCGTCTTGCGCGTTGCCCTCCAGCGGCTCGCCTTTCTGGCCCGGGCCCTGTCCGACGCCGCGGCCGCGATTCTCGCCGAAGCGGAAGCGCGGCAGCTCGATCTGCGGAACGGGGATCGAGATGGTGGTCTTGCCCTGACGTCCGAGGAGCTCGCTCGTCGAGAGGTACTTGCGCAGGTCCTCCCGCAGCTTGCCGCGCACGATCTCGCGGAAGCGCGCGCGATCGCGCTCCATCCGAAAGATCTGGAAGCCCATGGCCGCCGCGCGCGCCCGGCGCTACGCGGCTTCCTTGTCCTTGCGGGGTCGCACTTCCCCGCGCGCGAACAGGTGCGCGACGTCGTTCAGCACCTCGTCGGCTGTCACCTCGTCGTACCCGAACTGGCGCATGAGACGGTCGCGGATCACGCCGATCTTGGCCTGCGTGTCCGGGTCGACCACGGAGGACACGAGGCTCGTGAGCTGGATCGAGTCACGGCGGTCCTCGAACATCTTGAGCTCGAGCGCCCGCGTGAGCCGCTTGTTCTGGCGGTAGTCGAAGGTCTTGCCCTCGATGTGCATCGCCGCGATGTAGTTCATCAGCTCGTGGCGGAAGTCGTCCTTCCGCGATTCGGGGATCTCGATCTTCTCCTCGATCGAACGCATCAGACGCTCGTCGGGGTCGTGGGCCTGACCGTTCGGATCGACGACTTTCTCGCGCGTCGTGTACGCCCGGACGTTGTCCAGATACTTCGAGCACAGCCGGTCGATCGCCTCCCGATCCGCGGCGATGGAGACCTGCACCTCGTGCTTGATGATCTCCTCGTACTCCTCGCGCACGGTCGCGACGAGCTCGAGGTAGTGCCGACGGACCTCCTCGCTCGAGACCATCGAGTGGTGCGAGAGGCCGAACTCGATCGATTCCAGGACGTGCTTCGGCGTGGTCATGGGCCGGCCCGAGACGATGCAGGCCGCGATCGCGTCCTGCACGAAGCGCGGGCTGATCCCGAGCATTCCCTCGCGGCCCGCGCGCTCCCGCATCTCCTTCACCTGTTCCTTGGTGAAGCCGGCGACCTCCACGTCGTCGTACAGGCGCGCCTTCTGCAAGAGCGACAGGTTCGGGTGCGTCGGATCCTCGAGCCGCGTGAGCACCGCCCACAGGGCTGCGATCTCGAGCGTGTGGGGCGCGAGCCCCCGGCCGGGCGTGCTGCGGTCGCCGTAACGACGGCGATAGATCTCCACCTCGTCGGAGACGGACAGGTTGTACGGGATGTCGATCTTGATCGTGCGATCCCGGAAGGCCTCCATCAGCTCGTTGTTCTGGAGCTTCTTGTACTCGGGCTCGTTGGTGTGGCCGATGATGACCTCGTCGATGGAGGTCTGCTGGAACTTCTTGGGCTTGATCGAGTGTTCCTGCGTCGCGCCGAGCAAGTCGTACAGGAAAGCGACGTCGAGCTTCAGGACCTCGACGAACTCGAGGAGCCCTCGATTGGAGATGTTGAACTCGCCGTCGAAGTTGAATGCGCGCGGATCGGAGTCCGAACCGAACTGCGCGATCTTGCGGTAGTTCAGGTCGCCGGTGAGCTCGGTCGAATCCTGGTTCTTCTCGTCCTTCGGCTGGAAGGTGCCGATGCCGACGCGGTCCTTCTCGGAGAACACGAAGCGTCGGACGCGCACGTGCTCCATGACCTGGCCCCAGTCGCCGCCGTAGCGGCGCATCAGGAGCTGGTAGTAGTACCGGCTGACCGGATCGAGCTCGCCGTCGATCTTGATCGCGTACTCGCGGCGGAGCTTGCGCGAGATGTTCTGCTCGATCCGGCGGCGCGAGCTCTCGGGGATCAGGAGCAGCGGATCCTGGTTCATCGGCGAGGGGATGATCTCGCCGTCGACGTCCCAGGAAAACGTGTGGATCGCGCCTTCGTCGATCTTCGTGTAGGCCTCGAGGCCGTGCTTCAGGATGCGCACGATGGTGCTCTTCGAAGAGCCCACCGGACCGTGCAGCATGAGAATGCGGCGTTCCGGCCCGAGCGAGCGGGCACCGGCGCGGAGCACCTGCACCAGCCGCGACAGCGGCTCGTCCAGCCCGTACACCGCATCCTGCCCGTCGGAGAACGGATCGTCGAAGATCTTCCAGCGGCGGTGCCGGCGGGTGCGCGAGTCCTCGAAGCCGTGGGACTCCACCATGTCGAGCGTGCGCTGCCAGGAGTTGCGAGCCAGCCGCGGGTCCTTCTCGACCAAGTTGAGATGGTCGCGGAAGCTCCCCTCCCAGTTGAGGGCGCCGTGGCGCGCCTTCTCCAGTTCTTGATTGACGAGCCCGAACAGATCGAGGTGCGTATCGGTCATGAGGTCGAGATCCCTGCCAGCGTCTGCCCCCCCTTCGTCCGCGGGAACGGGCGCGGGGCGCGCGACCGTAGAGTGCATCGGTCCGATTCCCCGAGGAGCCTTAGGGAGACTCGTCGGACCGCCGTGGACGACCGAGGAAAGGGGGACTCGACGCCTGCCGTCTGCCCACTCATAGGCCCTCGGCGAGGGCGTTCCCAAGACGAATCTCGGCCTTTGGAAGTTCCATCCCCGGCGGGTTTCCTCTCCCCAGCGCTCCTGCATTGAGCGGTCCGAGGGGCGAGGGCTATCCTTGCATCCATGTCCGCGCTCCCCTCGATCATTCCGGAACGATTCCTCGTGCTGGCCCTGGTTCGCACCCTCGGGATCAGCGCCGTCGTTCTGGCAGCGTGCAGCGCCGGCGCAGCCGGGCTTCCCGGGCGCGCTTTCGACGCCGATCGCGCCTGGGCGCACATGGAAGCGCAGGTCGCGCTCGGCCCCCGCCACTGTGCCTCCGAGGCGATCGAGAAAGCGCGCGTCTACATCGAGAGCCGGCTCGGCGAAGCCGGTCTCACGCCGGTGCGCGAGGAGTTCACCGCCAAGGGAACGCCGGCCGGGGACGTCGCGATGTGCAACGTGTACGCCGACCTGGCGCCAAAGAGCGGGGCCGCGGACGCACCGATCGTGCTCCTCGTGTCGCACTACGACACGAAGAGGCTCGGCCCGAAGTTCGTCGGCGCGAACGACGGAGCCTCTTCGACGGCGGCGCTCCTCGAGCTCGCCCGCGTCTTCGCCGCAGCCCCGGCCGAACGGCTGACCTTGCGCTTCCTCTTCGTCGACGGGGAGGAGGCTTTCGGTGAGCACTGGGAGGGCAAGGACAACACTTACGGCTCGCGCTACCACGCGGACGCGCTCCGACAGGACGCCGTGCTGTTCCCGCGCGTGAAGGCCTGCGTCCTGCTCGACATGGTGGGTGGCCGGGACTTCCGGCTCACCACCGACACGTTCTCGACGCTGAGCCTGCGCCAGCTCGTCCTTGCCGTTGCCGAAGCGAACGGCCTGGGCAAGCACGTCGGTGGCCGAGAGACGGAGATCAAGGACGACCACCTCTCGTTCCGGGCCCACGGCATCGACGCCGTCGACTTGATCGACATGGACTACAGGTGGTGGCACAAGGACGAGGACACCCTCGACAAGTGCTCCAAGGAGAGCCTCGCCGCGATCGGCAAGCTCGTCCTGTGCCTCCTTCCGCGGCTCGAGGAGCGCTACGCGCCTCTCGCGGAGACCGGCCACTAGAGCGTGCTACGCGGCGCCCGCGGGTAGCGGCTCGTGCACGAAGAGGTGCGAGCCGTTCATCATGCTGGCCGGCTCGTCCTCCTCGACCAAGGGCTCGAGGCTCGCTGCGTCGAGCGGAAGGAGCTTGCCGGAGACGCCGTGGCTGATCAGGAACCGGGAGTCGTCGCGCGTCACCCCCACACCGCGCGGCCAGGCGAGCTCGAGCTTCTTCAGGAAGGCTCCCCGCTCGAGGTCCCAGAACGTGACGAGGTGACCGCGAGGATTGGTGACGGCGACGGTGAGCGTGGGTTCGTGGATCGCGACCGACAGCGATTCGCCGAGCATGCGCGCGGTGACCTCCGGCGGATCGATCATGGTGCGGAAGGTGCTCCCGGCCGGTCGCAGGCTCAGGGCTCCGCCGCAGTCGCGCCCCATCCATTCCCGCATCGAGGAGAGCACTGCGAGGTCGCCGCGCCGCGAGAGCGCGAGATGACCGGCGGTGAGTGCGGGGCTCTGGAACTCGAGCTTCTCCTTCAATTCACGAGTGCGCACGTCGATGGCGGTCACGCACGGCAGCGCTCCGCCCGGCTCGCGGCCGCCGCCGTGGGTGACCCATAGCGTCCGTCCTTCGTCGCGCAGCACGCAGTCGTGCGGGGACTCGCCGAAGGAAGGGAACTCACCGAGCTCGGCGAGCGACGCTCCGTCGCGCAACACGATCAGGCCACGGTATCCGTTCTGCACGTCCGTCTCGGTCGCGTAGAGGATCTTCCCGTCGAGGGAGAAGGCGCCGTGGCCGTAGAACTCGCGCTCGCCTGCGGTGGCGAGCGGACGCACGACTCTTCCTGCCCGCAGATCGACCTCGCAGGCGCCCTTGCCGCGCTTCTCGAACAGGATGGCGCGCGCAGGATCGAGCGGATCGCATACGACTCCGTGGGCCATGAAATCGAGCGGGATCTGGCGGATCTTCTCCGCGGATGCATGGAGATCGAGGATCGAGAGATGAAAGCGTTGCGCGCCCTCGGCGCTGACCGATCCCGGGCCGAGCACGAGGCCGCGCGGCGGGGCGAGGCGCCCGCTCGCGAGCACGCGCTCGCGGCAGGACGACGCCATGAGAGCGCCGAGAGCAGTGCCCGCGGCACCCCCGAGCAGGAAGACGCGTCGATCGATCCGGGCTGGCGTGGCTTTCATCGCGCTGCTCCTGTTCCCGCCGGGGACTCGAGCGCGCCCACCTTCACGAAGCGCTCGTAGCCGCCGCTCTTCTCCACGTCGAGGCTGCCGTCCTCGTGCCAGAACTGCCAGACGCCGTGCATCTGGCCGAGGTAGTACGCGCCCTCCGATTCTCGCGCGCCGCTGGGATACCAGGTCGCGGCAGGCCCGTGACGCACGCCGTCTTCGACCATTTCTTCGCTCTTCTTCAGGCCCTTGGCCTCGTCATACCAGGTCGTGCGCTTGCCCGCGGCCATCCAGCTTTCCAGCCGAACATCGCTCTCGTAGAGGCCGCTCTTTTCCACGTCGACCGCCCCGCTCTCGTCCCACTCGATCCACACGCCATCGCGCAGACCCGCGAGATAGGAGCCGTGCGCCTGCGCCTTTCCGTTCGCGTGGCGGTAGCTCCATGCTCCTTCCTTCCGATTGGCGGCGAAGCTCCCTTCCGCGAGCACGGTGCCGTTCGCGTCGCAGAACACCCACGGGCCCTCGCGTCTGCCCGCGTGGTAGTCACCCTCGCTCCCGAGCTTGCCGTTCTCGTGGCGCTGCACCCAGTGGCCGTCCTGCAAGCCGTGGTCGAAACCACCCTCGACGAGGGTCAGGCCCGTCTCGCTCCATGCGCGAATGGTGCCGTGCTCCACCCACTCGCCGTTCTCCTTCTGGACTTCGGTCTGCCAGGACTTCGGCGCACCGCTCGCGTAGGCGGCACGGACCTCGCGGGTGGCCGGACCGCATGCGCCGACGATGGTGGAGAGCACGAATCCCAGGACAACGGTACGGATGGCTTCCGCTCGCATCTCGGACTCCGGCTCACACGAACTTGTTGACCCCTGGCCGCGCGATCGGGGCGGTCTCGAGGTCTCCCCACTCGTAGGCACGCGGCGAGAGATCCTCCTGCGAAGCGAGCGCTTGCTCCCAGGTGATCGTCTGGCCGGTGTAGGCCGACATGCGGGCCATGATCGCCATCAAGGTCGCCTTGCACATGTAGTCGCCGTTGGCGATCGGCTTGTCGTTGCGGATCGAGGCGAAGAGCGCATCGTGCTCGTTCTGGTACATGTCGTCGGGGTCGTCCCCCCTGTGACGCCAGGGCTTCTCGCCCTCGATGTGATGCGTCTGGATGTGCGCGGTGCCCTTGGTTCCGAAGCAGTGGTCGGAGACATCGGGAGCGCAGTTCACCCATTGACGGCACGAGCTGAACCCTTTCACGCCGCTCGCCCACTCGAAGACCGACTGGAAGTGGTCGTAGACGTTGCCGTACATGGCCTCGGTCCGGACGGTACGACCTCCACTCGAAGTGCAGCGAGCGGGCGGCTCGTCCTTCATCGCCCACAGCAGCTTGTCGAGGCTGTGGATGTGCTGCTCGGCCACGTGATCGCCCGAGAGCCACGCAAAATAGAGCCAGTTGCGGACCTGGTACTCCATCTCGCTCCACTCGGGATGCTGCTCGCGCGTGCCACGATGCCAGAGACCATTGGTGTTGTAGCTCGTCTGCATGGCCCGGATCTCGCCGATCGCGCCATCGTGGATGCGCGCGATCGTCTCGCGCTTCTTGTTCTCGTAGCGGTAGCAGAGCCCGGAGACGAGCGAGAGTCCCTTCTCCGCGGCCAGCTTGCACGACTCCTGGATCGAGCGAAGGCCCGGCGCGTCGACCGCGACCGGTTTTTCGACGAACAGGTGCTTGTTCGCTTCGACCGCGGCGCGCACGTGGAGGGGGCGGAAATGCGGCGGCGTCGCGAGCAGCACGACGTCCGAGCTCTCGATCACGCCGCGGTAGGCATCGAAGCCCACGAAGGAGTGCGCGGCGTCGACCTTGGCGCGCGCGCCGACCTCGGGGAGCTTCTGCAAGATGTCGAGTGCGTCCTTCACGACGTCGCCGAAGGCGTCACCGAGCGCGACGATCTCGACGCCGGGGTCGGCACGCAGCGCATTCTCCGCCGCTCCCCTCCCACGGCCGCCGCAACCGATCAGGCCGACGCGCAGCGTGTCGCGGCCGGCGGCATGGAAGCCCAGGCCCGCTGCGTACGGCGCGAGTGCGCCGCCGGCGAGAGCCGCGCCGCTGGCCTGCAGCACCCGGCGTCGCGTGGGCCCGCGAGAGGAGGAATGGGAAGGATCGAGCGGTGCGGGTGCGTTCATCGGAGCTCGCAAGGATCGTGCGGTGCGTCAGGGACGGCGAACGAGCGTCTCGGCGCTCGCGCTGGCTGGAGCCATGATCCGCCCCCATGCGGTGGTCTCGCAAGAGCGCCAGCCGTCTGATTCCAGTTCGAGGATTCGCGCTTCCACGCCCCGCCGCCGGGCGAGCTCGAGGCCGCGCTGGGCTCCCATGACGCACAGCGCGGTCGCCAGCGCGTCGGCGCTCGCTCCGTCGGGTGCGACGACCGTGGCGGCTACGCGGCCGGTGAGCCCCAGACCCGTCGACGGGTCGACGATGTGCGAGTAGCGCAGTCCGTCGGTCTCGAGGAACTGGTAGCGATCGCCCGAGGTGGAAACTGCGGCGTGGACCAGCTCGAGCGTGCACGCTCCCACGCCCTCTTCGAGCGGCTGGATGGCCACGTGCCACGCCCCCTGGTCGGGCGGCGCGTCCCCCAGCACGACGTCGCCTCCCCCGACGACGAGGGCGCGCGGACAGCCCTCGCGCTCGAGGACCTCGAGCGCCTCATCGCACGCATAACCCTTGGCGATCCCACCCAGGTCCAGACGCATGTCCCGCGCGAGCAGCCGCGCCGTGCGCGCCCCCCGGTCGAGCTCGAGCTTCTCCCAGCCGACCGCGCGGCGCGCCTGCGCCAGACGCTCGACGGAGGGCAACTCCTCCTGACGCACGGCACGCCGCCATAGATCGACGAACGGGCCCACCGTGACGTCGAAGGCGCCGTTCGAGTCGCGCGCGACGGATGCGGCGCAAGCGAGCACCTCGTACAGCTCGGGACCGAGCGGAATCGGCGCCGTCGGCGCGCTCTCGCGCGAGCGCGCCGAGAGCAGGGAGAGCTCGCTCACGGGATCGTAATCGGAGAGCATCGAGTCGAGCTGGTGGATCCGCGCGAAGGCCGCCGCGGCCGCGCGTTCCGCGCTCGGCGCATCGGGTGCATAGAGCACCACCCGGAAGAGCGTGCCCATCGCCGGCTCCTCGAACGAGTGTCGCTCCAGCGAAGGCGCGGAGCAGCTCGCCGACAGGAGACCGAGCGCGAAAACAGCGCCGCCGCGGCGCCGATCGCGCGCCCGAACGTTAGAGTCGTGCTGCTTCATGCGTTCCCGCTACTCGTCTGGTCGATCCGCCGCGCGTTTCCTCGCGTCGGGCCTCGCCTGCGCTGCCCTCGCCGCGGCGCAGGACGAAGGCTCGATCTATCCCCGCATGCCCGAGGGCTCTCCGCCGCCCGTGGAGATCGAGGGCACCGCGGCAACCAAGCCCGAGGACATGCGCGCGTACGTGGAGCAAGTCTCCGGCACCGACGTGCACTTTCGCATGCTGCCGATTCCAGGCGGTCGCTTCAGCATGGGAAGCCCGGCGGCTGAGCCAGGCCGCAAGGCCGACGAAGGTCCGCCTCACGAGGTCGAGATCGCTCCCTTCTGGATGGAGGAGCACGAGTCCACCTGGCAGGAGTTCCATGCGTTCATGTACAAGCTCGACCTCGAGCGCCGCAAGCAGGGCGGGGCGGTGGTGCAGCCGCAGGACGCGTGGGCCGATGCCGTGAGCCGGCCAACTCCACCGTACATGCCGATGGATTTCGAGATGGGTGTCGAGGGCTATCCTGCGATCTGCATGACGCAGTTCGCGGCGAAGCACTACACCAAGTGGCTCAGCATGAAGACGGGCCGCTTCTACCGCTTGCCCAGCGAGGCCGAGTGGGAGTACGCCTGCCGCGCAGGAACGACCACCGCATATTCGTTCGGCGAGGATCCGGCCACCATCGCCGACTACGCTTGGTGCTTCGACAACTCGGATGGCAAGTACCAGAAGGTTGGCCAGAAGAAGCCCAACCCCTGGGGCCTCCACGACATGCACGGCAACGTGTGGGAATGGGTGATCGACGCCTACGACGAGAAGTTCTACGCCGCCTCGGCGGAGGCGCTGGCCGAGCAGCCGCTGAACTGGTCGACCGAGCTCTACCCGCACGTCGTGCGCGGCGGCTCGTGGGACGACGACCCCGATCGCCTGCGCAGCGCGGCGCGGCGCGCCTCGAACAAGTCCTGGAAGGTCCAGGATCCGCAGCTCCCGAAATCGATCTGGTACCATACCGATGCGCGCTGGGTCGGCTTCCGCGTGGTGCGCCCGCTCGTCGAGCCGAGCGAGCAAGACAAGGCGCGCTACTGGGAGCCCGACGTGGACGGCATCCGCGAGGTGCTGGACAAGCAGCGCCACGGCGGGCGATAGCGGCCGCGTCTTCCGCCGAGAGAACCACTCACCGCCGGCCCGTTCCCCCCACCCGTTTCTCGCGCAGAGGCCCGCATGCTGCCGCCCGACCCCCGCCTGCCTTCGACGACTCGCCGCACGTTCCTCAAGCAGTCCGGCGCCGCTCTCGCGCTCGGATCGGTGCTCGGCGAGACCACGCGCGCCGCGCCTGCCGCGGCACGCGCCGGTCCGCTGGGCGACGCGACGATCAGGGTGGCGCTGATCGGCTGCGGCGGTCGGGGGACCGGCGCCGCGGTGCAGGCCCTCTCGACCAGCGGCCCGGTCGAGCTCGTCGCCGTCGCCGACGCCTTCGAGGATCGCGTCGCGGGCGCGCTGAAAGAGATCCAGAAGCAGGTGCCCGATCGCGTCAAGGTCGACGCCGCGCACCAGTTCGTCGGCTTCGACGCCTACCAGAAGGCGATCGACAGCCGGCGCCGACCTGGTGATCCTCGCCACGCCGCCCGGCTTCCGGCCGCATGCACTTCGAGGCGGCGGTCGAAGGCCGGCAAGCACGTCTTCATGGAGAAGCCGGTCGCCGTCGACGCGCCCGGGCGTGCGCCAGGTGCTCGCGGCGGCCGAAGCGGCCAAGGAGAAGAACCTCAAGGTCGGCGTCGGCCTGCAGCGCCACCACGAGGCGCAGCTACATCGAGACCATCAAGCGCCTGCAGGACGGCGCGATCGGCGACATCCAGCTCGCTCCGCGTCTACTGGAACGGCGCCGGCGTGTGGGTCACGCCCGCGCAAAGCACGGCCAGACCGAAATGGAGTACCAGATGCGCAACTGGTACTACTTCAACTGGCTGTGCGGCGACCACATCGTCGAGCAGCACATCCACAACCTCGACGTCGTCAACTGGCTCAAGAACGGCTACCCGGTCCGTGCCCAGGGCAAGGGCGGCCGCCAGGTGCGCACCGGCAACGACTACGGCGAAATCTACGACCACCACGTCGTCGAGTTCGCCTACGCCGACGGCACCGAGCGATGTTCAGCCAGTGCCGCCACATCCCCGGAACTGCTGGAGAGCGTCTCCGAGCACGCCCACGGCACCAAGGGCACCGCCGACGTCTCGGCGGCCGCCTCGACCGTTGAGGGCAGCCGTGCGCTGGCGCTACGAAGGCGAGGCCGCGGACCCGTACCAGGTCGAGCACGACGACCTGTTCGCCGCCATCCGCAACGACAAGCCGCACAACGAGGCCGAGAACGGCGCGAAGAGCACGATGACGGCGATCCTCGGCCGCATGGCGACCTATTCCGGCCACGAGATCACATGGGACGAAGCGCTCTCGAGCGAGCTCGCGCTCCTGCCCAAGGCCTACGCGTGGGACGCCAGTCCCCCGACTCTACCGGACGCGAATGGTTTCTATCCGATCGCGATCCCGGGCTCGACGCGAGCTCTCTGAGCACGGAAGACGGGATGAACCACGCTACATGGGGCGCGTGCGCCATGCTCACTCCCACCGTACTGGGACTCGCCCTCTTCGTCTCCAGTGCACGTGAGCGTCCCCGCTTCCAGGAAGAAGTGCAGAGCGCCGTCACGGAGGAGAAGACGCCGCTGCTCCTGAACATGGAGCTCCTGCGCGACGGCCTGCAGGACATTCGCCGCGACCTCTCGGATGCGACCCGGCTCAGCGAGCGCCTCGAGCTCGTCGTCCGCATGCAATCCGCCGCCAAAGCGTCGAAGACCATGCCGTTCCCCCTTGCCGAGGAACAACCCGAGGGCGAGCGCGCCGGCTTCGTCCTCGCCTACCGCAAGGAGATGATCCTCGTCGAGGAGGAGCTCCTGCACCTCGAGCGCGCGATCCTCGACTCCGACCTCCCCGCCGCGAAGGAGAGCTACAAGAAGCTCAAGCAAATGGAGGAAGACGGCCACGCGCGCTTCTCCGAGGACGGATAGCTGGTAGTGAAACGAACCCGTTCCGATTCACTACTCTGAAGCCCATCGGATTGCCTGAGAGCCTCCGTAGCCGAGTAGGGAATCGGAACGGGTTCGTTTCACTACTCGTCGCGGCGCTCCTCGTTGCGCTCGTCGCGCGCGCAGCACGCAAGGACGGCGGCGTGCTCGAGCGCAATCGCGCCTTTGGCGAACGCTTTCTCGCCGGCGAGGATCCGTACTTCGATCCGGTGCGCGGCCGGCGCATCCACGGGCCTTATCCGCCTTCCTTCGCGCTCGCTGCGGTGCCGCTCGCGCTGCTTCCGGAGCGTGCGGCGCGCATCGGCTGGGCGTGCATCCAGGGGGGCGCGCTCGTGCTGCTCTGGCGGCTGTGCCGCGCGCGGGCCCGTGAGCTCGGCGGAACGGCAGCGCGCCACGCGGGGGTTTGCTTCGCGCTCGCCCTGCTGCTCGCCAGCCGCTTCCTCCTGCGTGACACGGCGGGAGGGGGCGGGAATCTCATCTTCGGCGCGCTGGCGTGGGCAGGGATCGAGGGCGCGCTCGCGGGCGCGAACCTCTCGGCCGCCGCACCCCTCGCGCTGTCACTCGTCCTCAAACCGAACCTGGCGCCCCTGCTCCTCGCCCTCGCTGCGCTGAGGCGCTGGCGCGCCCTCGGCGCCACGCTGGTCATGGGCGCGTTCCTGTTCCTCTTGCCGGCCGTGAGCTTCGGATGGACGCGCTACGTCGACCTGGTCGGCCAGTGGCTCGCGACCACGGCCGAGTTCGCCGCGCTCGAGGACCCCACGCGGGCCGACACGGTGCCCGAGGGACTACCCATCTCGGAGGAAGCTGGCGGTCAGTCGCTCCGCGAGATCGTGCGCCGCCTGTGCGTCGCCGCTCCCGAGCCCGGCGCGGCGGATGTCCACCTTCTCGCGCTCTCTCCGCGCGCCGCAGCCTGGGTCGCACGGGCGGGCGCGCTCGCGCTGCTCGCCCTCGCCTGCTGGCGCACCGCGCGCGCGCGCGGGAACGAGAGTCGATGGCTCGCTCTGCTCGCCTTCCTCCCCGTCGCGCTCCTCGCTTCCCCCATCACGTGGAAAGCGCATCACGTGGTGCTGATCCCGCTCTACTTCGCGCTCGTCACCCGGGCTGCGGATCCGCTGCGGCGTCCGCGCTGGCTGATCCCGTTCGTCTGTGCCTACTACGCGATCTGCGTGCTCGCGAGCGAGGAGATCGTCGGCGAGAGCGCCGTTCGCATTCTCGACAGCCTGGGAGTCGTCGGCCTGGGCGACCTCGGCCTCCTCGCGGTCCTCTGGCGCCTCCAGGCGCTGCTTCCGGATCACGAAGCGACGACGAGAGCCGCCTCAGCCGGCTCCGTCGCCCCGGAGCAGCCGCGGCGGTAAACGGATCACGAACTCGGTCTCCCGCTGCACGAGCACGGAGTGCGGCGGTTGCTCCGCCTGGATCAGACCCAGGCGCTCGAGCACCGTGAAGCGCGAGCGTTCCGCTCGTGCGCGCCGGAGATTCGAGCGCTCGTGCCAGACCGAGTACGTGCCGACGCGTCCATCGGTGCGGTAGTAGTAGCCCTGCAGGGGATGGGTGAGCACGACGAGCGTCTCCTCTTCGTCCGCGAAGCCGTCGAGACGGCCCATCGGCGCCTGACTACCGGCAGCCTCGAGCTCGCAGGCGCCCCAGGACGAACGCGTCCGGAGGGAGTAGCGGGTGCACAGCTCGGCCTCCCAGCTCACGCGGAAGCGCATGCGCGCCGGATGCCATGGCAGGCGCCAGAGCACGCGCGGAACGTGGACGAAGGGACGGGTGAGCGCGGTGCCGAAGAACCAGGCGCACCGCTCACCCGTCGCGCGCCGGATCACGTACGCGCGGTAGTTCGTCTGTCCCATCCGGAAGCGCAGCCACGGAAAGGCGGCGAACCGGAAATCGAGGTCGCGGAAGGGAACGGCCGAGACGAGCGCCACCTCACGCCCGTCGTCGAGGGCCCGCACATCGGGCTCGAAGCCGGGCGCGAGATGGCGCGCGACGCGCTCGGGATCGACCGCCCACGTGACGATGGCGAAGTCGGCGAGCGTCGTGACCACGTCGAGCGCGCGGAGCGTTGGCCGGACGAGCGAGTCCGGATCGAGCCGCGCGCGCGACGGGCCCGTCAAGGCACGAACTGGATCGTGTACCCGTCGGACAGGTCGAAGAACGCGCCCCCGCCCGCAGGATCACGGAACCACAGCTGGAAGTGGAAGGTCGATCCGGGAACGATGTCCCCGCCGGCGGGCAGGCTGCCGTAGTCGACCGCGTACTGGTGCTGATTGCCAACGCCGGGGATGACGGGCAGGCGGAAGAGCGGATTCCCCGGAGAGCCCACGCAGCGCAGGCCGTTGCCGAAGGGCAGGCCGCTGCCCCCGCCCGCCTGGCCGGCCGAATAGAAGAACAGCCCCGGCTGGTTGGGCGTCGGACCTCCCAGGAGGACGAGGTTGTTCGTGGCGACGCTCGCGCTGCCCGATGCCGACATGACGGCGGCCTGGCCAGTGGAGTTCGGGAACGAGCTGCAGAAGTTCGACCCGATGTGGCAGGTGGGACCTCCGGTGCCGGAGCCCGCGATGATCATGTCGTAGTGGTTGCACTCGGCAGCCGAGTCGGGCGGGTAGTGCTGGACCAGGAGCTGATAGTTCTGCAGGCAGCCCGAGGTGTTCTGGTAGATGATCTGCTCGTCGTCGTCCGCCGAACCGCTCGAAGCCACCGTCGTCCCGCTGCACAGATCGTACAGGAAGATGTCGATGTCTCCGGTCGAGTGCGTGAACAGGATGTCGATCTGTAGCGTGTTGGTGTCCGGGACGGGAATCTCGTACCAGTCCTCGTCGACCTTGCGGACCAGCAGGCCCACGTAGGTTCCATTGCCCACCACCACCGAGGTGGGGCACGAGTCGTTGTCTTCGAAGGCGTCGTCCTGATACCCGGGGCAGGGATCGGAGGTGATCGCGAAGGTCCCGCTCCCGCCGCCCGCCCCGCTCTGGCGATTGCCCATGCGCAGGAGGTACTGCTGTCCGGAGACCGCTGCGAAGGCGATGAAGGACTGCAGCGTGCAGTTGCCCGCCGCACACGTGATCGGGACGAGCGCGGAGCAGCTCGTCCCGTTGTAGGCGACCATGCGGGTGGAGATGGAGATCGTGCCGCACAGCGACACCTTGAAGCTGCCCGTCGAGGGCGCCGTCCAGCGATACCAGACGTCGCGGTAGGTCGGATTGCCGTTGCAGTCCGCCGGTCCGTCGAGGGTGGCGCTCGTGTTGTTGATCGCGAATGTTCCCAGGCCGGAGATCGCCTGGGCATTGCCGCAGTTGTCGGCGCCCTGTGCGAAAGGTCGTGTGGACAGCGCAGCGAACAGTGCGACCGTGAGAAGGAGAGAGGTCGGACGCATGGGGGGGTGCCTCCTTCGAATCCCTGTGATCGTCGGCGAGGCTCGCGGCGTAGCGGAAACCGCCCACGAAACCCGGACCCTCGTCGGAACGATCGGCCGTCAGTCAGGATAGCGCCGGTCGCGGATCTTGCTGGCTCGTGCCGAGTGGCCGCAGGAAGAGCTCCTGCGCCCCGAAGGATGGCTCACGCGACGCGGTGCCGCGAGGCGGGACGAGCTCCACCAATCGCTCTCCGGATTCGGCGTCGACGCGCGTCTTGCGGGCTGGACCCTCGCCGTTCTCCTGCTCGCCGGCGGGCTCGCGCGCCCCGGGGGCGATCCCGTCGACCTCGGAGAGCTCGACGGCGACGAAGCGCGAGACCCCCTTGATCTCCATGGTGACGCCGTACAGCGCCTGGCAGGCTCCCATCGTGCCCTTGTTGTGCGTGACGACGATGAACTGCGTCCCGGTGCGGAACCCCTCGAGCATGGCAAGGAAGCGATCGATGTTGGCGTCGTCGAGCGCGGCATCGACCTCGTCCAGCACGCAGAAGGGGCTCGGCCGCGCCTGGAACACGGCGAAGAGCAGTGCGAGCGCGGTCATCGTGCGCTGGCCGCCGGAAAGCAGACTGATCGGCAGCATCTCGCGGCCGGGAGGACGCGCGCTGATCTCGATGCCCGCCTCGAGGACGTCGACGCCCTGTTCGAGAGTGATCTCGGCTTTCCCGCCCCCGAAGAGCTGGCGGAAGATGCGCTGGAAGTGCTCGCCGACCTCGTTGAAGGTCTCGAGGAACAGCCGGCGGCTCTCCTCGTCGATCTTCTCGATGGTGCCCGCGAGGCTCGCGCGCGCTTGCACGAGGTCGGCGGCCTGCGTCTCGAGATGCTCGAGCCGCACGGAGACTTCCGCGAGCTCGTCGACGGCCTCCATGTTCACCGGCCCGGTCTTCTCGAGCTGGCTGCGCAGCTCGCTCGTGTGGGCCTCGAGCGCGTCGAGTGCGCCCTCGAGCGCGAGCTCCGGTTCCGCGTCGAAGGCGGCCGAGAGCGCCTCGCGGTCCATCGCGAGCTCTTCCTGCGCGCGCCGCACGAGCTCTTCGAGCGCGAGCCCGAGCCGCTGCAACTCCATGCGCGCGTCCGCGAGCTCGCTCGCCCGCTGGTCGCAGCGGCGCTGCACGCTCTCCATGCGCACGCGCACCCCCTCGAGGTGCTCGCGCCCGGCGCGCTCGCTCTCGCGCAGCGCCTCGAGCGCGGCCTCGACGCTCGTGCGTTCGATCGCCATCTCCTCGCCCGCTCCCGCGAGCGCCAGCGACTCCGCGCGGCCGCGCTCCGCGCTCTCGGAGTGCTCCTGCGCGCGACGAGTCGCGCGCTCGATCTCCGTGGTTTGCTCCCCGATGCGCCGGGCCAGGTCCTGCGCGCGGCGTTCGTGGGCCGAGAGCTCGCTGCGCAGCCGCGTGGTCTCGACCTGCGCCCGCCCTTCCTCGCGCGCCAGCCGCTCGCGCTCTTCCTCGAGGCCCCGGCGGCAAACCTCCATCTCGGCCAGCTCTTCGTTCTCCTCGCGAAAAGCCTCCTCGGCGGCGGTGCGCTCGCCCTGGACCGCCGCGAGCTCGTGCAGGAGCGCCTCGACCTCGCCGCGCGCCTGCTCGCACTCGACCGCGGAGAGACGCCGCGAGAGCTCGAGGTCGGTGACGCGCGCGCGCGCCGTCGCCAGCCGCGCTTCCGCGGCCGAGAGCTCGCGCGCGCTCGCGTCCCGCGCGGCGGCGATCTCGACGAGCTCGCCGCGCAGAGAATCCCGGCGCGCGACGATCTCCAGCATCGAATCGTCGAGAGCGGCGATGCCGAGAGCCTTTCGATCGGCTTCCTGAGCGAGGTCGGCAGCCGTTGACCTCCGGCCGATCGGTCCTTGCGTCACCTCGCGATGCCCGCCGACGACTCCCGCGGCATCGACCAGCTCCCCGGAGGGGGTGACGAAGCGCCACGCAGGATGGAGCTCCACGAGCTCGAGGGCGCGCTCGAAGCTCTCGACCACGAGCACGTCTCCGAGTAGCGCGGCGGCCAGCGGCTCGCAGCCTTCGGCGCAGCGCACGGACTCGATCAGTCGACCGAGCATGCCCGGCGCGTCCTCGGGGACCGGCCGCATCTCGCGCTGCGTGAGCGCGGTCGGCAGCACCACTCCCACCTGACCCTCGCGGCGTGCGACCAGCCAATCGACGATCGCGCGCACGCTCGCCCGGTCGCGCGCAACCAGAGCCGTCGCGCGCTCGGCGAGCACGACGTCCAGGGCGCGCGCCAGGTGCAAGTCCGTGCCGAGCGCATCGGCGACGAGGCCCTGGAGCTGTTCGGCTCCGCACGGGCCCGCACCGGCTTCGATCGCTTCGAGGACCGCGCGCGTTCCAGCGGAGAGGTCGGCCTGCTCGGCCTCGCGATCCATGAGCGCCTCGGCGCGCGAGAGCAATCGCGCCTGCTCGAGCTCGAGCTCCGAGCGATCGTCGCGCGCGACGTCCAGGACGTGCTCCACCTCGGCCAGCTCCGAGCTCGACCGGCCGCGGCGGTCCTCGATCTCGGCGAGGAGAGCGCGCGAGCGCTCGCGCTCGATCTCTGCATCACCGACCTCGGCTCGCACGCTCTCCAGGCTCTGATCCAGATCGGCGAGGCGCGAGCGCGCGCGCTCTTCCCGCTCGGTAGCGGGCGCTCGAGAATCGAGCAGGTGGCGCTCGCGATTCTGGGCCGCCGTTCGACGGTGGAGGCAGCCGAGCACGGTTTCGTTCTGCTGCTGCACCGCCGCGCGGACCTCGCGGTAGCGGCGATTGAGCTCGCGCAGCTCGCCGGCCAGTCGCGCCGCGGAGCTCTCCGCCGCTTCCAGGGCGGCGCGCAGGTCGACGATCTCGCCCGCCAGCACTCCCGCCTCGGCACTGGTCGCGACGAGCTGGGTCGAGAGGTCGCGCCCGCGCTCGCTCTCCTCCTGGGCCGACTGCTCCCAGGTCTCCACGCGTAGCGCGAGCTGGGTGCGCCGCTCCTCGATGGCGCGGACCTCGCCCGCGATGCGCGCTGCAGCTCCGGACAGACGATCGAGCTCTCCCACCAGTCGTGCGCGCTCTTCCTCGCGCGCGCGCATCTCCTCCTCGCAGCGCGCACGCTCGCCGCGCAGCTCCTCCAGCGCGGCCTCGAGCTCGGCGGCGCGCGGACCCAGGTCGCCGTGCTCACGGCCCAGACGATCGAAACGATGCCGCAAGAGCCGCGTGCGCTCGCGCGACCACTCGCCCTTCAGCTCCACCCATCGCTCGGCCTTGCCGGCCTGGATCTTGAGCGAGCGCACGCGCGTGCGCAGCTCCCCCATCACGTCCTCCAGGCGCACGACGTCCTGCTCGACACGCTTCAGGCGCAGCTCCGTCTCGTGGCGCCGCTGGCGGTAACGGCTGATTCCGGCCGCCTCCTCGAAGATCGCCCGGCGTTGCAGCGGGTTCGCCGACAGCACGGCGTCGATCCGGCCCTGTTCCAGCACGGAGTACCCGCGGCTCCCCAGGCCCGTGTCGTAGAGCATGTCCCGCACGTCCTTCAGGCGAACCTTCTCGCCGTCGATGCGGTACTCGCTCTCGCCGCTGCGATACAGCCGTCGCTGGATCGCGACTTCCGCACCGCGTTCCTCGATCGCCGCCCCCTCGTTGTCGAGGACGATCGTGACTTCCGCCATCCCCAGCGGCGGCCGGCTGGCCGAGCCCTTGAAGATCACGTCGGTCATGCCTTCCCCGCGCATCGAGGTCGGCCGCATCTCGCCCAGGACCCAGCGCACGGAATCGACGACGTTGCTCTTGCCGCAGCCATTGGGGCCGACGATTCCCGTCAGCGTGTGGTCGGCGAAATCCAGGACCACGCGGTCGGCGAAGGACTTGAATCCGAACAGCTCGAGGCGTTTCAGGCGCATGCGGGATCGAGGAGTGCGAGTTTCTTGGTGAGTCGACCGGCTGCAGACGTATTCATGGAGCCCGCTCCCCTCGGCCGACCCACGACGCTCAACCCCGTGCTCCGGGGAGGGGACGAGGATCGGCGGAGGGATCCGCGGTCGGGACCTCGAACAACGGCCCGGGCGAGGCGGTCCGCGACCGGGAGCGCGTGCGCGTGCCGGCGGCGACGAGAGTCTCGCGCCAGAGCGAAGCGCCGCCAGAGTTCCATGAGGCTCGGTCCGCGGCCGCGCGCCTCGCGCCCCATCTCGAGCGGGAGGAGCGCGCCGGTCGCAACCCCCGCGAGCAGCTGCGCACGGCGCTCGCCCTCGTTGAGCCCGTCCTTGCTGGAAGCACGGTCCGCCGTGATCTCGGCGGGCAGCGCGAAGCCGCTCGAGTAGGTCGGCGCGAGATCGGTCTCGGGAGCCGGCAGCTCGCCGAACAGCCGCGGCTGGCTCGAACGCTGCAAGCGCGCATCCAGCGCCGAGAAGCGCGTCCGCGCGCGACCTCCGAAGAAGGGCGTGAGCACCACGCTGAGACCGCGGCGGTCGGCCAACCTGGATGCGCGTCGGCGAGGAATCCGAGCAAGCGGCCACCTTGCTCGGGGCGGCATTCGCCGTCGCCCAGGATGCGCAGCGCCTCGGCCAGGCCGACGGGGACGAGCGCGAAGCTCGATGGCTCGCGCAAGAGATCGGAACGCGCGCCGCGCAGCTCGCTCTGGAAGGCATCCAGCCGCTCGAGCGCGTCGAGGGCGCGCACCAGGAGCGCACGCAGCTCCTCATCAGAGGTCTCGCGCGATGGCCCGGCGCGGCGCGCGAGGCGCCGAGATTGAGCGCCACGGCTCCCTGGCAGGCGAGCGGCGAGCGTTCGCCGCGCGCGCGCACGCAGCCCGGACCGGCGAAGTGCTCGTCGGCGCCGTTCCACACCGGGATGAGCCGTCCGCGCTCGACGAGCTCCTGCGCCGGACCTCGGCAGGTCTCGAGCGCCGGCTCGAGCTCGCTCCAGGTGAGGTAGAGGCGCGGCCCACAGCGGCCGGCGCGCGCGAGCGCGGCGAGCTCGGCCAGCGTGCGCGAGAGCACCTGCGGAGCGTGCGAGCGGCGGACCGAGGACGACTGGCGGCCGCTCGCTGCCGCGAGTCCGCCGAGCGCGGTGAGCCAGTCGGCGAGCCCGGCGTCCGCGCGCCGCGGCCTGCCAGCACGGCGAGCAGGCGCCCGCTCTCCTCGAGGACCAGCCCGTGCGCCGTGCGGGCGAGCAGGTTCCCGATGCGTTCCAGTGAGGCAAAGGCCGAGGAAGCGTCCTCCTCGCTCTCGAGCACGAGCTCGATCGGGATGGCGCGGGACAGCGGCAAGTGCGGGCGGCCCAGATCCTCGATCGCGAGATCACCCTTGAGGTGCGCCTCGGCGCTCGACTCGTCCAGGACGTCGTCGATCGCATAACGGCGCAGGATCTCCGCCGTCAGCGCGCTCTCCAGGTCGCCGGCTGCGACGAGCGCGGGCTCATCGGCGCGCGGCCCAGCCGGGACGCCGGCCCGCAAGCACCTGCGCAAATCGTGCCGGGGAAGAGCGACCGGCTCCTGGCGCGCTCGCGCTTCGCCAGAAGCCCATCGCGGCGAGCTCGTTGCTCACGAGCTCGCGCACGAATCCCGTCGTCAGGCGCCGCCAGCCGACCGTCGAGCACCCGACCTCGACGCGCTCGGCGACATCCTCGGCGATCTCCGCGAGGCAGCTCCGCCTCGCGCATCAGGGCCGCGGTGATGCGGCTGGTGTTCCAAGCAAGACCGAACGGCGGCGGACGCGGCAGCACC
>CAVXOA010000003.1:0-567880 GCA_963763335.1 uncultured Planctomycetota bacterium
GCTCGATCCGACGAAGGTGTCTGCGGCACTCCGCGACGATACGCTGCTGGTGTCTGTGATGTTGGCGAATAATGAAATTGGCAGCATTCAACCTGTTTCAGACATCGGCGCAATTTGCCGTGACCGTGGGGCGCCGCTGCACTGCGATGCGACGCAGGCGGTTGGCAAAATCCCGGTGGATGTAGAGGCGCTGAATGTTGATTATCTGCCCTCCAGCGCACAAGATTTACGGACCCAAGGGGTGTTCGCGGTTGTACGCCTCGCCGACAAGGCCGGAGCGTGCGATTGGAAGGGCGCTTTTAAGGCGGCGGGCAGGGACAAGGTCTGCGCAGTGGGACATCTAACGTGCCCGGCATCGTAGGCCTGGCGAAGGCGCCTGAACTATGCCTGGGGACATGCCGGCGGAGTCGGTGCGCCTAGCCGCGTTGCGGAGCGGTTGTGGGATGGTTTAAAGAGCCGCGTACCGGATGTCGTTTTGAACGGACCGGAGCCGCAAGCTGCCGGGTTTACCCCGCCGGATACGACGACGGGGACAAGCCCCGCCGCTCGCTGGAGTGAGTTGCGTCTGCCTGGCAATCTCAATTGCTCGTTTCCAGACGTCGATGGCAAAGCGCTGATGATCAACGTCAAGGATATGGCGGTTTCCAGCGGCAGCGCCTGCACTTCCGCCAATCCGGGAACCAGCCACGTGCTTCGCCCTCGGCCTGACGACCGATCAAACCCGGCCAGCCTGCGCTTTGGGATCGGCCGATTTAATACTCGAGGAGATCGATTACACGGCGAGCACGTGGCTGAGATGGTTCACAAGCTGCGCGGTGCTGGTAGGCCGCAACTTGTAGGAAGGCCGTCCCACGGATGAAATCGACGCCAGCACGGGGACAGTTAGTAGTTGGATTGAAGCGGCTGGAGGCGTATACACGAACCCAAATCGTCAAGCTGTGACGGTTTTGCGGATAATTCAGCGGGCCGTGCGGGATATTTTGATTTTGCAACCCGAAGAAGATGACCCGCGCGTTGACACCCGCTGCATGGGTGTATAGAGGGGTAGGTGGCCTCACATTCCGCATTATCGCGGCAGGTGGGACAACCGCTGTTGGCGACAGGTTGCTTTTGATCGGAATTATCCGACGAGGCAGATGCGTGCAGCACGTCGAGTGATTCCAACTCGCAGGGATGGGAGTCTGGCTGTTTCGTTAAGGAATGGGGCCCCATTTCATTTTTCCGCGAGGTCCGAGCATGTTTCGTTTTTTGCGAGCCAAACCGGCTAAGCGTAAGTCTCCCAAAACTCTCGCCCCCCGTCGCTTGACGATGGAAGGCCTCGAACGCCGCGAGGTGTTTGCGGGCATTGTAAACGTGGTGGTTGCTGGCGGCACCCTGACATTGAACGGCGATCTCTCCAACAATGAAGTTGAGATTCGTCAGACCGTCAATGTCGGCGAGTACTTCATCGAAGGCAAGAACACCACGCAACTCCAGTTAGGCGGCGTGCCCTTTGCCAGCCTCACCATTCCGGGCATTAACGGCGATATCACCGCCAACCTGGGCAACGGCGACGACACTTTCAGCTTCCTCGCCCCAGCCAGCATGATTCCCAATGCCCCAGCCAGCCTGATCATCAACAATGGCGACGGCAGCGACAAGAACTTCCTCGTCAGCACGATTGTCAACAACAATTTCACAGTCACCAAGAACGTTACGAACGCAAACAGCGAGTTAACGATCGACAGGTCGACCATTAACGGCGATACCGTCGTTAACAACACGGTGGCGCCGGCTTCACCGGTGGCGACACTACGACCACTATCAAAGACAGCAAGCTGGAAGGCAATGGACCCCAACTGCGGGCCTTCCACTTGACGAATGGCAACGGGTTCGACCGCACTTACCTGGGCTATACCAATGGCACGTCCCAGTTGGTAGTGGCGCCTTTCCCGCTCCTGCTTAACCAGCCGGTCATCAATATCAACAACAACACCGGCCCCGCCGACGTATTCTTCTTCGGGTTCAACGGCACGCCTGGTCCCACGTCTACGACCGTTTACGGTGACGTGACGATTACCAACGGTCTGCAGGAACGGACCCGCCACGTTCGACAACACTGGCTTCAACAATGTCAACATTCTAGGCATTGTGACAATGACCAATGGGGCCGGCGACACCGTGACGACGATGACCAACAGCACGCTCGGCAGCAGCAATGTCGGCGTGCCAGCGGGTAATATCGGGGCGGTCGTGCTAAACAACCTGGGCGGCTTCGATACGCTGTCGATCGACACTCTCATGTTGCCTTCCGGTATCGCGGTGGACAACGACAATGTGGCGGCTATTCTTCGCGGTAACTCGGGCAGCGTCACCGACATCAAGAACAAGAGCCGGCTGGAAACCATCCCCGGCACTCCGTTCGGACTGACGATGCTGCATGACAACGGTCCCGACAAGGTGAACCTGATTGACAGCACGTTTAGCGGCGGCGGAGGAGGCGTGGTGGCGCTGTTAACCTCAACCGATTGGGCAACGGCATCAACGAAGTCAGCATCACCACCAAGACTTCCATCGCCGGCCTGGTGCTGGTGGGCGGCAACGATGCCGACAAGGTGACGATGATCAACGACTTGGCGATTCTGCTGTTCGTTTCGCTCAGTCTGGGCTCCGGCACTGATGACCTGAACATCACCGGTGTCGATGCGACCGAATGGCCCATGCTCTGTTGGGCACGATTCTCGTCGATGGCGGAATCGGCGCCGACACGTTGAAGCTGAATGGTCTGGCCACGACCATACTTAACTTCGAGTTCATTTCCTAGTGCTCTGAAGTTCGCTCAATCGGGCTTGCGGTTGCCCGGGCAGCCGCAAGCCGTCGCAGGGCGTCTATCTGGGGTCCGGATAATCGGCATTCGCCGCTTATCCGGTCGTTATTCCGGAGGAACGTTGCCAAATCGTGGAGGTTTCCACAACCCTCGATTAGCTTGGAACGTGCGGCCGCTTTTGCCGCCGCTGATTTCCCGCGCTAAGCCAGTGGAATGCCACCAGACGTCGCCGTTTACCAAAGAAGCTCCCCACCCGCCCGGCGGATGACGTGCGAGCAGCTCGAAGCCCGCACACTGCTGGCCATCGATTTGCAAACGAGTTTTGAGTTCACCGACGTGGGCGGAACGACTCTCAATTCGATTCCTCTCGGCTTGAGTTTCTGCTCAAGGTTTTTGTGGAAGACGTCCGCCTGTCTCCAGGCGGCATTCTCAAGGCCTATTTCGATGTGCATCATTGATAGCCCATGGCGACGGTGCCTGGCGTTCACCAACGGAATCGATTTCACGATCGATGCCGCAGGCTCCATCGCGGCCGATGGATTGATCGACGAGGCGGGCGGCACCGACTCTGACTTTTTTGCCGGGGATGCGGCCGAGCGGTGTGTGAAGCTGCTGTTTTCGTCCCGTTTGCCGGCCGACGTTGCCGGCACTTTTATAGTCTCCGCCGACTTCGCCGACGATATCGCCAAGATCGTGCGTTTCTTTGATCAGCCGACGGCCGTTCCTCTCGGCCAACATCGAATTCATCGGCGGGACGATTGAGATTGCCGGCGGTGGCATTCAAGTCACGCCGAGCACCGGGCTGACCACGGCGGAAGCCAGCGGCACTGAGACGTTTCAGGTGCAGCTCACCCAACAGCCGACGCAGAACGTCACGGTGGCCCGGCATTGAGCAACACCGCTGAAGGAACGGTGGGGACCGCGAGCGTGGTATTCACCCCCAGCGATTGGAACCAGCCGCGCACGATTACCGTCACCGGCGTGAACGATAACGTGGACGATGGCGATGTGGCCTATAGCATCAACGTCACCGCGACGAGCGGCGATGCGACGTTTAATGGGAAGACAGCGACCGTCGGACTAACGACGATTGACGACGATACGGCCGGCATCACCGTCAATCCCACTTCGGGCCTGACAACAACGGAGGCCGCCGGCGCAGGGGCAACGGCGACGTTCACGTCGGGCTCGACTCGCAGCCGACAGCGAATGATCCCACTGTCCACCAGCGATACGACCGAAGGCACGCGCGGCGAGCGTGACCTTCACGCCGGCCAACTGGAACACGCCAACCGTGACCATCACCGGCGCGATGCGCTTATCGATGGCACGTCGCTACCGATCGTCACCGGGCTGCCACGAGCGGGGACGTCAAATACGGCGGCTTCAACGCCGCGGATGTTTCGCTAACGAACAGGACAACGATGTGCCGGGAATCACGGTCAACCCGACTGCGGGTTTGACCACGACGGAAGCGGGCGGCACGGCGACGTTCACATCGTGCTCAACTCGCAGCCGACGGCGGATGTGACGATTCCTCGTCCAGCAGTGACACGACCGAAGGGACCGTTCGCCCGCCAGCGTGACCTTCACCCGGCCAACTGGAACACGCCGCAGACGGTGACCGTCACCGGCGTGAACGACGCGATGGACGACGGCACGATCGCCTACACGATCGTCACCGGACGCGGCGACCAGCAGCGACGCTCTACAACGGCTTCAATGCCGCGGATGTCGCGGTAACGAACACCGACAACGACGCGGCCGGCATCAGGGTCACACCCGACGACGGATTTGACGACGACCGGAAGCGGGCCGGGGGCACCGCCACGTTCACCATCGTGCTCAACTCGCAGCCGACGGCGAATGTGACCATTCCGCTTCTCCAGCAGCGACACGACCGAGGGCACGGTCGCCCGCGAGCGTGACGTTCACCAGCGGCCAACTGGAACACGCCGCAAACGGTGACCGTCACCGGCGTGGACGACTGTGATTGACGACGGCACGATCGCTTACACGATCGTCACCGGCGCTGCCACGAGCAGCCGACGCAAACTACAGCGGCCTGCAATGCCGCGCGACGTCGGCGGTGACCAACACCGACAACGACACGGTCAGGCATCACGGTGACGCCGACCACAGGTTTGATCACGACGGAAGCAGGCGGCACGGCGACGTTCACCATCGTGCTCAACTCGCAGCCGACGGCGGATGTGACGATTCCGCTCTCCAGCAGCGACACCACCGAAGGGACGGTCTCGCCGGCGAGCGTGACCTTCACGACGGCCAACTGGAACACGCCGCAGACGGTGACGGTCACAGGCGTCAATGATGCGATCGCCGATGGCAACGAGCGCTTACACCATCGTCACGGCGGCCCAAAGCAGCGATCCCGCCTACAACAACTTCAACGTCGCCGATGTCTCGGTAACGAATACCGACAACGATGTGCCGGGAATCACCGTCACGCCGACCACCGGCTTGACCACGACGGAAGCCAGCGGCGCGAGCACACGGCGACGTTTACCGTCGTGCTGACCACGCAGCCGACTGCCAACGTCACGATCCCGCTCACGTCAACCAGTCCGACCGAAGGGATTCTGTCCGCGGCGTCGGTGCAGTTCACACCCCGAATTGGAACGTGCCGCAAACGGTCACCGTCACTGGCGTCGATGACGCGGTAGATGATGGCGACCTGGCTACACTATTACTACAGGGGCGGCCGCCAGCACCGACGCCAGCTACAACGGCCTGAACGCCGCGATGTGGCCCTGACGAACATCGACAACGATACGGCGGGCATCACCGTCACCCCCCCCGACAGGCACAACCACGACGAAGCGGGCGGCACGGTGACCTTTACCATCGTGCTCACCTCGCAGCCGACCGCCAACGTCACCATTCCGCTGTCGACCACCAAAACGGAGAGGGTGCCGTATCGCCGACGAGCCTCACCTTCACCACGGCCACTGGAATACGCCCAAACCGTCACGGTGAGTGGTCAGGACGACTTCCTGGACGATAGCGATCGGCCTATACGATCAACATCGGCCCAGCCACCGGCGGCGACTATCCGGTCGCGACCCGGCCGACATCGCGCTTTACCAATACCGACAACGACACCGCCGGCATCACGGTCACTCCCACCGCCGGCCTCGTCACGTCGGAAGCGGGCGTCATGCCGACTTCACTCGTGCTCAACTCGCAGCCGACGGCCAAGCGTGGTTCCGCTCAGCAGCGACATGACCGAAGGAACCGTTTCCCCAGCGAGTGTCACCTTCACCACGGCCAACTGGAACGCGCCGCAGACGGTCACCGTCACCGGCGTGAACGACGCATCCGATGGCACATCGCCTACAGATCGTCACCGGGCCAGCGACCAGCACGGACGCCGGTTACAGCGGCCTCAATGCGGCGGACGTCTCCGTCGCCAACACCGACAATGACGCCGCCGGCGTATCACGTCACGCCGACCAGCGGTCTTGGTCACGACCGAAGCGGGCGGCACGGCCACCTTCACCATCGTGCTCAACACGCAGCCGACCGCCAACGTCACGGTCGGCTCGTCCAGCAATGACACGACCGAAGGCACGGTCTCTGCCGACGAGCCTGACCTTCACCAGCGGCGAACTGGAACGTCCCCAGACGGTGACACGGCACGGGGGTCGAATGATGCCCGCTTGTGGACGGCACATCGCCTACACCGTCGTCACCGCGGCCGGCGACCAGCACGGACGCGGACTATACAACGGTATTAACCCGTCCGATGTCATGTCACCAACAGCGATAACGACACGGCGGGCATCGTCGTCGCGCCCACACTCCGGCTTGATCACGACTGAGGCGGGAGGCACGGCGACGTTCACCATCGTCCTCAACGAGCCAGCCGACGGAAATGTCACCATCCGGACTTCGAGCAATGACACGACCGAAGGGACGGGCTGTCAACCAGCCTCACCTTCACCAACGGCAACTGGAACACGCGCAAACGGTCACCGTAACGGGCGTGAACGAACGGGCGTCGAGGAGCATAGCCTGCACCATCGTCACGGCCGCAGGACCAGCAGCGACACGAACTACAGCCGGCTCAATACCGTCTAAATCTCCGTGACCAACACCGACAACGACACCGCCAGCCTGGCCATCACCGCCGTCTCCGCCACGCAGGTCGAAGGTAGCGGTGCGGGCAGCACAACCTTTACCTTCAACGTCACGCGCACCCTGGTATGGGGCGGCTGACACGCCGGCCCAACTGTCGCGCGCGCTGGGTCTTCCCCGTCGCAGACCTAGCCGAGTTGTTCGACCCGATCATTGCAGGTTGAACCGCAACGGCACTACGAAGGTGATTTGCTGCTCGGGGCATTTGCGTCCGGTGCGGGCGGCAGGGACGAACCGGGCGCGACCGTCTCTAAAGGGCGGCATCGTCGAGAGCCGCATGTCCGGAACTGCGCACGAGCGTCGCGCCGATCACCCGTCCCGAGCGATGCAAGGTGAACCGCACCGAAGGCCGTGCCGTACATCCTCTTGCGTGCGGGCCGCAGTGGGGTAGCGCAGGCGCTCGCGAACCGCGGCGCTCACCGGGCGAAATAGCGGTTCTGGGCGTTGGGATCCGCCGCGGCGGCAGAGGCCGCGGATTTCTCCCGCGATGAGGATGCCACCCCCTGCTGCGGCGACGAGGGCGGGGTGCGTGCCTGCCGACGGGGCGGCTCCGGCCGGGCCGGCGTGGGCTTCGTCCTCCACACGGGGACGCGGGGGCGGCGGCCGCGTCACGGATCGGGCGGCGTCTCGGCCATCCGTCACCGTTTCCTCCGGCGGCACCTCAGACACCGCCTCAGGCTCGATCGCCTCCGCTGTCACTGATCTCGTCGGAGATGGGCGCGTCGTCCGGGGCAAGGCTTCCACCATCTCGGCGGGAAGCGCTTCCACGGTCGGCGCGGCCACCGCCTCGACGGGTTCAGCGGGGACAACCTCCACCGGCTCCGCCGGAACGGCCTCGGCCGTCGTGGGCTCTACCGCAGTCACTTCGGGAGGCGGCGTATCCGGAACGACGTCCGGCGGCGGCAGGTCCGGGGTGACCTCCGACAGTTGCGTCTCGACGACCTCGGCGTCCGGCTGCAGGGGAATCGGCCACCTCGGCGGCGCTCACCGAGGGCGCTTCCGTCATGGCCGGGGCGAGATCGATGGTGATCTCCTGCTCGCCGGGCGGCTTGGTAGGCTCGGAGCGCCACCAGGCCAGCGAAAAAAGCGCCGACGCGTGGAGCGCGAGGGCGATCAGGAATGCGAGAGCGGAGGCGTCCGCCGGGTTCCGGCGGGCCGAGAGCGGTCTTCCCCGAATGCGACATGCGAGGCTCAGGGCTGACCGCCGCTGGGCGCCTCGGCGACCAGCGAAACCTTGGCGAAGCCGGCCGCGCCGACCTGGCCCATCACCTCCATGACGCGCCCGTAGGGCACCGCCCGGTCGCCGCGCACCAGCACGACCTGGCCGGGATCCTGCGCCGCGAGGCCTCCGAGCGCGCGCGATCAGGTCCGCGCGGTCGAGCGGCTCCTTGTCGAGAAGGGCGGCCGTCGCGTCGATGGAGACGACGAGCGGCTGTCTTCGGCTGCGCGACCTTCGCGGCCGCGGTCTTCGGCAGTTGCACCGGCACGCCGACGGTCATCAGCGGCGCCGCCACCATGAAGATGATGAGCAGCACCAGCATCACGTCGACGAGCGGCGTGACGTTGATCTCGGACGAGCGGCGCGGCCGAACGTCGTCGTCGGCTCGCCGCCGTGGCCGGCGGAGCGCCGGCCCATCACTCGCCGCCTCGCGCCGCGCGACGCGGCTCGCGCGCCGGGCGAGCCGTCGCCGCGGAGCGATGCCGGCGGCGAAGGTCTGCTGCAGCGGCCGAGGTCGGTGGTCAGCTTGTTGTAGGCGATCACCGCCGGGATCGCGGCGACGAGGCCGATCGCGGTGGCGAACAGCGCCTCGGCGATGCCCGGCGCCACCACGGCGAGGCTGGTGTCCTGGCTCGCGGCGATGGCCGAGAAAGAGTTCATGATGCCCCAGACCGTGCCGAACAGGCCGATGAAGGGCGCGGCCGAGCCCGTGGTGGCCAGGAACGGCAGGCCGGGCTGGAGCCGCCTCATCTCGAGCGGACGCGCCGCGCATGGCGCGCTCGATGCGCTCGCGCCGCTCGGCCCGGCTCTCGCTCGGATCCTGGTCGCGCCAGGCCGCGTGGCGGCGGCGGCCACGATCTGCCCGTGCGCGCGCGCCCGTTCGGCGCGTCAGGCGCCGCCCCGCGGCGCCGCGCTCGAAGGCGCGCGCCTGCCGCCGGCGCGCGGAGGCGCAGAGCTTCTCGAAGATGATGGTCCAGCAGGCGAGGGAGGCGAGAAGAGCAAGATCATCACGCCCTTGACGATCGGATCGGCCTGCAGGAACAGGCCGAGGAACGAAAAGTCGTGGGCCGGCGCCGGCCGCCTCGAGTGATCGGTCTCCATGCGCGCGCCTCACTTGTCGAAGCGCACCTTGGCCGATGCTTCGAGGCGGTCTCGACGCGGCCGAGCAGTCGGCCTTGCGCCGGCCGCGGTCTCGCAGGCGACACGTCGTTCAGCAGAACGCGCGAGACGCCCGCAGGGGAGGCCGGCGAAATCGAACAGCCTGACGCCGTCTTGCTCGCCGGCACCGGCCCGCTCTCGAGGGCGAGGCGCTTGGCGATGACGCCGTCGGTGTCGAAGGCGAAGAGGTCGAGCTTCAGGGAGGTGAAGGCATCCCCCTTGGCATTGTCGATCAGGAGGTAGGTGCGGCAGCTCTCGCCCTGCGGCTCCAGCCGGTTGAGCTCCAGCCTGACCCCAGGATCGGCAGCATGGGCCGACCCGGCCGTCGCCGACACCGCCAGAAATGCGAGTGCGCCCAGGCGGCGCCAGGAATGGGACGGTGGACGATCGGCGCGGGCAGTGTGTGCCTTGACGGACTTCATGAATATCCTCGTACGGACGCGGCAGGAGCCGGCACTGCGCGACAAGCGCCGATACAGCGTGAAAATGCGCGGCTTAGTGGCCTGGCTTCTGGGTTTGCTCGAAGTCCGCAGCGAGCGATGCCCGGGTGCCGGTTGATGCGACGGCTGGGCGCAACGCAGCCGCATCGCCCGGACGGCGCCGGTGAGGTGATCATGATTCATGGACAGCTCCAAGCAACGTGGTTCAAGGCCAAGTCTTGGTCCGACGGACGACCCCGTCGATGCCGATTTAGAAGTAGCGGAGAGCAAAACGGGAATGCAAGGAGAGGCTTAAAGATCAGAACTCTTCCAATCTCGTCCCTACGACGTTGATCGATATGAGCTATCTGCCAGCTTTGAGGTGCTCTAGACTAAAAAAGTGCACGGTGCGCACAGAAAGCGGGGAAAGGCTAAGCTTTGTAAGCGGTTGTTTCAGGTACCCGCGCGTGATCCGCGCCGATGCGACCGTCGCAAATGACCGTGCGCCCAGCGCTCCCCAGCGCAAGCGCTCGCACGCGCTCGAACGTCACAGGATGGCAGCGACGCACTATCGCCGCGCGCACCGGCCGCATGCAGCTGGCCATAAAGCCGCCGCCGCGAGCAGCTCGTCGTGCGGCCCTGCTCCGCGACGACCGACTCGGTCGCACCACGACGATGCGGTCGGCATGCTGGATCGTCGCCAGCCGGTGGGCGATGACCAGCGTGGTGCGGCCCTCCGACAGCTCGGCCAGGCGACTGGATCGCGCGCTCGGTCTCGGTATCGAGCGCCGAGGTGGCTTCGTCCAGGATCAGGATCGGCGGGTTCTTCAGGAACATGCGCGCGATCGCCAGGCGCTGCTTCTGGCCGCCGGAGAGCTTGACGCCGCGCTCGCCGATGACCGTGTCGAGCCCGTCCGGCAGGTCGGCGATCACGGTCGTCGAGGCGGGCCCGCCGCGCCGCCTCCTCGATCTCCTCCTCGCGTGGCGTCGAGGCGGCCGTAGGCGATGTTCTCGCGGATCGTGCCGGCGAACAGGAAGACGTCCTGCTGCACGATGCCGATCTGCGCGGCGCAGCGAGGCCAGCGTCATGTCGCGGATGTCGATGCCGTCGATCGTGATGCGGCCGGCGTCGACTTCGTAGAAGCGCGGCAGCAGCGAGCAGAGCGTCGTCTTGCCGGCGCCCGACGGCCCGACGAACGCGACCGTCTCGCCGGCGCGGATGTCGAGGTCGATATCGCTGCAGCACCGGGCGTGCTCGGCGCGTAGCCGAAGGTCACGTTCTCGATAGCGGATGTCGCCGCGCAGGTCGCTCGACCGCGATCGCGTCCGGGCGCGTCGGCGATGTCCGGCTCGGTGTCGAGCAGCTCGGGGTAGCGCTGGAAGCCGGCGATGCCCTTCGGGATAGGTCTCGATCACCGCGTTGATCTTCTCGATCGGCCGGAAGAAGACGTCGACCAGCAGCAGGAAGCCGACGAACCCGCCGTTCGGTCAGCTCGCCGTGCAGCACGAAATAGGCGCCGGCGATCATCACGACCAGCTGGATCAGGCGCATGCTGATGTAGCTCAGCGACATGCTGGCGGCCATGATGCGGTAGGCGTCGAGCTTGGTGGTCGCGGTAGCTGCGCGTTGTCGCTGGCGAACAGGCCGCGCTCGTGGTCCTCGTTGGCGAAGGCCTGCACGACGCGCATGCCGCCGACGTTTTCCTCGATGCGCGCGTTGAACTCGCCGACGCGGCCGAAGAGCGACTGCCAGGTGCGCGTCATGCGCGCCGCCGTAGCGGCTGGTGATCCAGGCGATGATCGGCACGATCAGCGGCGGTGATCAGCGCCAGCTGCGGGTTGACCGCAGAACATCAGCACGAACGCGCCGATGAAGGTCATCACGGCGATGAAGAGATCTTCCGGCCCGTGGTGGGCGACCTCGCCGATCTCCTCCAGGTCCTTGGTGACGCGCGCCGACCAGATGGCCGGTCTTGTGGTTGTCGTAGAAGCGGAAGGAGAGCTTCTGCAGGTGGTCGAAGCTCTTGCGGCGCATCTCGGTCTCGATGTTGATGCCGAGCATGTGGCCCCAGTAGGTCGACGATCGACCATCAGGCCGGTGTTGACGCAGGTAGATCGCCAGCAGGCCGACCGCGGCGAGCACGATCATCGTCCAGTGCTGCGTCGGGCAGCAGCTCGTCGACGAAGGCCTTGACCGCCATCGGGAAGCCGAGTTCCAGCAGGCCGGACAGCACGGCGCAGGAGAAGTCGAGAAGGAACAGCCCCTTCCAGGGCCGGTAGTAGGCGAAGAAAGCGGCGGATCGATGGCCGGTGTGGCGATGAGGCGTCACGGCTGCGATCTGGCGTCAACCCGTCCTGGCGCGCGTTGTCGCCGTCGAAGCCGCGCCGCCAATAGGCGACGGCGAGATGCTGCTCGCGGGCCAGACTGCGCTCCTCGCCGCAAATAGCTGCGGATGGCGCGAAAGTCGCGGTGCTCGCAGCCCGCCCAGGCGAAGACGCGCGCGGCCGTCATGCGGCCAGGCGACCGCCGCACGGCTTCGGCAAGCAGGTCGGCGCAGCCGGCTCCGGGCCGTTGCGGTGCAGCCAGCGGACGTCGAGCCGGCTCGGGACGGAGCGGCTGTTCTTCGCCGGCGTCGGCGACCTCGATGCGCACCACGGCGCTGTGCGGCCGCGGGCAGACGCTCCAGGATGCGCGCGATGGCCGGGAGCGCCGTCTCGTCGCCGGCAAGCAGATACCAGTCGGCGGCGCCGACACCGCCGCCGCCCGGCCCGGTCATGCCGACCGATGTCGCCTGGCTTGGCGCCGGCTGCAAAGCGCGCGCCGGGCATGCGGTCGCCTCGTGCAGGACGAAGTCGATGTCGACTTCGCCTTGGCCACGTCGACGCGGCGGATCGTATAGATGCGGACGTCGGGCCGTCGTCGCCGTCCGGCCAGCTTGGACGGCCGTCCTCGCCGGTCATCGGCCAGACCGGTCGAGCCGTGCGGTCGTCGGGATCAGCAGGCGCACATGCAGACCGCCGGCCGCAAAGCGGGCGAGGTCCTCGCCGGCGAGCGTGATGCGGCGCATGCGCGGCGTCACGTCCACGGCGCGCGACCACGCGCATCTCGCGGAAATAGGGCAGCGGGCTGACCGGCGGCGCCGTCGCCGCGCCAGACGATGTCGGCTTGTCGGTCTCCGCAAAGTGCAGCAGGTGCTCGGCGACGGCGAGCTTGACGTAGGCCAGAGCGGTCTCGTCCTTGCCCTCTGCGAAAACTTTCAGGCAGCGCTCGCAGGCCTTCCAAGCCCCGCGGCGCCGAAACCGGTTTCGATGCGGCCGCATTTGCCGTCGACCGTCACCTCGCCGTGCTCGCGCGAAATGCTCGCACAGCCGCATGCATGATCTCCTCGGGACGCAGGCGCGGCGTCGATCTCGGCCGCGAGCGTCAGACATTTCGCGGCATCTCAGACCATGGCGCTGAACTCCTCTGCCAAGCAGCCAGATCAGATAGGGCCCGCCGATCAGCGAGGCGAAAAGGCCGACCGGGAGCTGATAGGGAAAGGCCGCCATGCGCGACAGCCAGTCGGCCACGATCATCAGCACGCACGCCGATCAGGATCGCGCCGACAAGCTGGTGGCGCGGCGCGCGCGAAGCCGAGCAGGCGGGCCAGATGCGGCGCGATCAGCCCGATGAAGCTCAGCGGCCCGACGAACAGCGATGCGAGCGCCGGTCAGCACGGCGGCCAAGGATGAAGCGCCAGCCGGCTCGCGCCGACCGGTACGCCGAGCGCCGCGCGCTGTGGCGTCGCCGAGCGGCAGGATGTCCAGCCAGCGCGCGGACGAGGCAAGAGCGGCGCGATCAGCACGATGCAGCGCGACGAGTGCCGTCCAGGCTTCGAACTCGCCGGCGCGGCTGGTCGAGCCGCGACAGCCAGCGCAGCAGCGACGTAGGACTGCATGTTGCCGAGCGCGATCACGCGGTCGAGCACGGCGCATGCAGAGCGCGCTCATGCGCGATGCCGGCGAGCAGCAGCCGCTCCGGGCCGAAGATGGCCGCGCGCGCCGATCAGCAAGCATGACGAGCGAGCACCGCGAGCGAGCCGCCGCGCGATGCCGAGCGAGCATGCCAGCGAAGGCTCGGCGGCCGCGACGATGAGCACGAAGGCGCGAGCCCGACCCCGGCGCCGGCGCTGACGCCGAGCACTTCCGGGCTCGCCAGCGGATTGGCGGTAACGCGCTGGATGACGACGCCGGCCGCGCCGAGCATGCGCGCCGGCCGCGCCGGCCGCGACCGATGCGCGGCGCGCGGAAGGGCAGAGGTCCGTGAAGAGCGTCGCCGGTGGCGAGGTCCAGCCGTCGGGCCCGCGCCGAGCGACAAGCGCCGAGCGCGGCGAACAGCGCACGCGGCGCCGGCAAGCAGGCCAGCGCCGCCACGGACGCGCGATGCGGCGCGGCGCGGCTGCGGCACAGCGGCGATCGACGGCCATGCGCGGACATGCGCAGCCGCGGCAGCAGCCACAGCAGCAGCGGCCCGCCGAGCAGCGCGGTCGCGGCGCCGGTCGGGGCGAGATCGCCGCCGAGCCGGAGCCGAGCAGTTGCACCAGCGCTGTCGGTCAGCGACAAGCAGGATCGCGCCGATGCAGCGGCGCGGCGATCAGCTTCTGCGCGAGCGTGCGCGCGCCGGCAGAGTCGCGCCAGCGCCGGCGCGGCGAGCCCGACGAAGCCGATGACGCCGACCTCGGCGGTGACTGTCGCCGCGAGCCAGACCGCGAGCGCGAGGACGGCGAAGCGGGTGGCATGCAGGGCAAGGCCGAGGCTGCGGGCGCCGCTGTCGTCGAGGCCCAGAATGGCGAGCGGCCGCAGCAGCAGCAGCCGCGGCGGCGCAGCCGAGCGACGAGGCGCGGGCCGAGCGCGATCGCCGCATCCCAGCTCTGCTGGACCAGCGAGCCGCCGCCCCAGATGAACAGCGAAAGCACATATTCGCCCTTGGCGAGGATCAGCGGTCGCGCTAGCCGCCGCCGCGATCAGCGCGACCACCATGCCGGAGAGCACGACGGATACCGGATCGAGCCCGCGCCGCCAGCTCAGCGACAGGATCAGCGCGACCGCCGCGATGCCGCCGCCGAAGGCGACCAGCCTTCGCGCGAAAAGGCGATCAGCAGCGGGCGCGTAGGCGGTGGCGGCGGTCATGGCGAGCTGCGCGCCGGAGGCGATGCCGAGCGTCGAGGGATCGGCGAGCGGATTGCGCAGGACGCGCTGCAGCAGCGACGCCGGAAAGGCCGAGCGCCGCGCCGCAGATCAGCGCGATGACGGCGCGCGGCAAAGGCTGTGCCAGAGCAGGATGGCATTCGAGCGCTCGGGCGACGCTCGCCGGAAGCCGGCAGCGCGGCCGTGTGGCCACGACGGCCGCGAGCAGAGCACGCGCAGCACCAGCGCGGCCAGAGCCAGAGTCGCGATGCGCGCCGTCGCAGCGGCAGCATGTGAGCCACGGCTCAGCCATTCCGCTGCATCGGCAACGCTTCGGCCAGCAGCCGCGCGAACCGCCGCGCCGCCGGCAGGGCGCCAAAGGGTTGATCGAGCCGAGCATCAGCACGCGGCCCTCGCGCACGGCGGGCAGCGCGTTCCAGAAGGCGCTGGTCCGAGCAGCTCGCGATGCGCTCGGGCGGCAGCGGCGGGATCATGACGATCCAGGCGTCCGGCACGCGCGCCAGCGCCTCGAGGCCGACCGGCGCCATGGCGGAGTAGCTGGTCTCCTCGGTCCAGGCATTGGCGAGGCCGAGCGCGCTCAGCACCTCGCCGAACATGCTGTCGGCGCCGAAGACGCGAAAATGCCGGGCATCGCCGAGATTGATCGGGATCACCGGGCGCCCGTGCATGCGGCTTCAGGCGTGTCGCGCAGGCGGCGCGAGCTCGGCCGCGGTCTCGGCGACATAGCGCTCGGCACGCCGGCGATGCCGAGACGCTCGCCGATGCTGCGCAGTCATCGCGCCGGCCGGCGGCGAAGGGCGGCTCGCCCGGCGCATAGATCGGGAAGCGTCTCGACCGGCGCGATCCGCCGCAAGCGAGGCTCGCGACTAGGCATAGAAGCTCGAGATGAGGATCAGATCCGGCCGGGCAAGCAGCAGCAGCTCGAAATTCGAGCGTGCCGCGCAGGCCGAGATCGGCACCGCTGCCGGCACCTGCGGCTCGACCGCGACCTCGCGGAACTGCAGGAGTTCCGTCGCGGCGACCGGCGCTGACGCCGAGCGCCAGCAGGGTTTCGAGCATGCGCCCAGTCGATGCGTCGCGACGCGCAGGCTGCTGCCGCCCGCCGCGATCGAGCCGAGCGGCCGAGCAGGGCCGCCAGGAGCGCCATGACACTGCCGGCGCCGGAGACGGCAGGCCGATGCGGCTCATAAGCACGTAGCTGATCGGCGCGCCGCTCGACCGGATGCGGGCAGGACGCCCATGCGGCACGCCGTAGATGCGACCGAGACATCCGGCTCGCATGATCTCGCCCGGGCGGTCCCTGGCGCGACCATGCCGCCGGCTCGCAGCGCGATGATCGTCGTCGCAGATAGCGCGCCGCCAGGTTGACGTCGTGCAGCACCACGACGACGGCGACGCCGCGCTCCCGGCTGATGCTCCTCGCACCAGCGCGAGCATCGTCGACCTCGATGCGCGACGTCGAGCGCCGAGGTCGGCTCGTCGAGCAGCAGGCAGCGCGTATCCTGGGCAAGCATCATGGCGAGCCAGGCGCGCTGGCGCTCGCCGCCGGACAGGCTGTCGACGACGCGATCGGCGAAATCGTGCGATGCTCCGTGCGGTCGATCGCGGCGCTCGACCTTCGCTCGCGTCCGTCGGTCGCTGAAGCGACCGAGGGTGCCGTGCCATGGAAAACGGCCGAGCGCGACGAGTTCCCGCACCGTCATGCCGTCGGTCGGCGGCGTGAATTGCGGCATGTAGGCGACGCTGGCGGGCGAAGCATCGCGGTCGCCCCAGTCCGCCAGCGGCGTGCCCGTCGAAGCGGATGGAGCCGCCGCTAGGACGCGACCTGCCGGGCCAGGATCTTGACGAGCGTGCTTTTGCCCGAGCCGTTCGGGCCGATGAGGCCATAGATGCGGCCCGGCTGGAGCATGAGGTCGACGCCAGCTGAGGATCGTTCGGCCCGCGGCATCGAAAAGCGGAGCCCGTCGAGTTCGTAGACGAGGTGCATGTCACTCGGTTGATGCCGAAAACGAGGAAGCGCAGGCCCGCAAGCCTGCGCCACATTTTGCTGACGCGTCGCCCGAGCTACCACTTCATAGTGGGCGGACAACGTGACGGTGCGGGCATCGCCATAGCCGCAGCCGGAGAAGCCCTGGCAGCCTTGACGTATTCCTTGTCGAAGAGGTTGGTGACGTTGAGCGCGACGCCCCAATTGTCGCTCTGGTAGCGGATCGCGGCATCGACGAGCGGTCGCGGCCGGAACCTTCAGCGTATTCTCGTTGTCGGCCCAGGACGGCCGACATAGCGCACGCCGCCGCCGAAGCCTGACGCCTTGAACAGCCCTCGGTGACGGTGTAGTCGAGCCAGAGGGAGGCGGTGACCTCGGGCACGATGATCGGCGTCTTGCCGACATAGGCCGGGCGCGTGTCCTTCGTGGTCTCGAGGTCGAAAGCGGTGAAGGAGGCGAGAACCTTCAGGTTCTCGGTGATGTTGGCCTTGCCCTCGAACTCGAAGCCGCGCGAGGTGACCTCGCCGAGCTGCTGCTGCGCGAACGGATTGACCGACGGTCGGGGCCGGGTTGAGCACGTTCTGCTTGACGATGTGGAAGACCGAGGCGGTGAACAGCGCGTCCATGAAGGTTGGCTTGTATTTGAGGCCGGCCTCGAACTGATGGCCTTCTTCGGGCTTGAAGGGCTGCCGAGGCCGCCGAGCAGGTTGCGGGATTGGCGTCGAAGACCGGGTTGAAGAAGGTCGCGGCGCTGACATAGGGCGTCAGGCCGTTGGCGAACTCGTAGGCCAGGCCGGCGCGGCCGCTCACAGGCGGCCTCGTTGTGCTCGTAGGTCGGCGAGAACAGCAGGCCGGCGGGCTGACCGACTTCTGTCGACATAGTCGTAGCGGCCGTTGAGCGTCAGCAGCCAGCCGTCGCCGAAGCGGATCTGGTCCTGCGCATAGACAGCCGATCTGATGCTGCTTCAGGTCCTGGTCGAGATAGACGCTCGGTCGGGCCCTGCGGCGCGCCGTAGATCGGGATTGGTGACGCTGATCGGGGTCGCGCCGCCCGAGGCCTGGACGTGGTCGATGTTGAAGTATTTGTAGTCGAGGCCGAAGAAGCAGCGAGTGCTTGAGCGGGCCGGTGTCGAACTTGCCGTCGACGCGGTTGTCGATCGTGAAGGTGTTGACCTCGGTGTTCTCCTGGAAGCCGATCCGGTACAGCAGGTAGTTCGGGGCCACGGGATGGAAGCGGTTGCCGAAGGGCGCGTCGACTGCATCGTAATAGCCGTAGCCGTAGGGGCCGATGAGCTTCCTCAGGTTCTACGTGATGCTCTCCGAGCGCGAGCGGCGTGCCCTGCACCTCGTGGAGGTCGCGGGGGTGAGCTATCGCGTCGCCGCAGACGACCTGATGATCAAGCTGGAGAACCTGAAGATGGTGATCTTCCGCGCACGCCGGAAGATTCACCGCGCGATGCGCAGGGTCTTCGACGGTCTACCCCATGACTGTCGTCCCGCGCGCGAGCCTCGCTCGACCCCGGACCTCATGTTGGCCTCGGAGCTCGACTCAGATGAAACAGCGACGGGCGCCCCTCGACCCGCCGATGCTTTGCCCGTGGAACCAGAGGGACACGAATGAAGCACGATTCTTGGAACCCTGGCTCGGACGGTGATCTCGCCGACCTCTGCACGACCTTCCAGGTCGACCTCTCCTGCCTCTCCGACGGCGAGCTCGAGGACGCGGCCGCCGCGCGAGCGATGCTGCACCTCGAAGAGTGTCCCTCTTGCCGCGGCTTCTTCGAGGATACGCGCCTGTGCGCGCGACTTCACCGCGACATGGCTGATCCCGAGCGGCTGCTCGCCCGCGTGGCCTCGCTCACCGGCTCGGATTCGTTCGCGGAGGCCGAGAGCGCCGACCTCTCTCACCGGCTCGCGACCATCTTCTATCAGCTCGGCAAGGCTTACACGCTCGCGGCGATCGATCCCGGATTCCGGGAGCGGGTCTTCGAAAAGGTCGTCCCGATCGAAGAGGTGCGCAGCCGTGGCCGCGGTTTCGTGGACGGCATTCTCGCCGGTGGCAAGGCCGGCACGCGAGAAGCGGACTGGGAGGAAGCTCGGCACCTGTTCAACGGCCGGCTCGAGCGCATCACCGATCCGCTCGAGAAGGGCCGCAAGCTGCTCGAAGAAGCGGTCGGCACCGATCCGACGCACGAGGAAGCCAAGCTGTACCTCGCGTTCATCCACGCTCACGAGGGGCGGACGTTGCGCGCGGCCGAGGAGTATCGCGAGGTCTTCGACACCGCCCTCACGGACGTCAACAAGGGGCTGGCGGCGATCCAGCTCGGCCGCCTCTATTCCTCGGAAGACAACTTCCCCAGGGCCATCGTGTGCTTCCGCTGGGTGACCATCACCGGGCTCGCAGACCGCGACGATCGCTTCTGGTTCGCACGCTTCAACCTCGGCCAGGTCTACGCGCGCAAGAAACAACCCGAACGCTCGCTGGCCTACTTCCGCGAGCTCCTCGACAAGCATCCCGGGCGAGTAGGTGAAGTGGCAGAAGCCTTCGCTCGGTCTCCCAATCTCCGCGAGACGATCGACTCGCAGGAGGGGTTCGCCCAGAAGTTGCTTCGGACGTGCCCAGAGCTCTTCGATCGAGCAGCAACCGCCCAGGCAGACGGGCGCTAGGCAGAGGTTCAGTCATGAACGCATGTGAGTCCAAAACGAATCGATACCCTGCGCTCCGGCGCCTACTGAAAGTGATCGCACTCGCAGCGATCTGTGTCGGACCAGGTCTCGCCGGGATCGACGAGACTCTCGGAGGACTACCCAACGATTGGGGCGACGACGGATTCCCCGCCAGCATCGACCGGCGATCCTCCTTCTTCGTCCAGGGGACGTACACCGAGGTCGATACGGTCGTCGTCCAGGCGCATGGCGAGATCGCGCCGGACCTCGAGCCCCTCGGCGGTGGAATGGTGCGCAAGCACTTCCACGGCAACTACGAACTCGTGCTCGACGAGTACGTCCTGCACACCACGAACGTGAAGGTCGGCATACTCACCTCGATCATTGCCGGTCCCACCAAGTACGCGATCACCTGGGACGGCGCTCAGACGCCGGTCCTCTCGGTGCCCGAAGGATCCGTGATCGACCTGCCCTTTGGTCGCATCCGGGCCAGTGGAATGCTCGACGAGCCCGCCGTGCTGGCCGCCTGGACCTCCCGGTACGGGCGCACCACCTTCGCGATGCAGCGCCTGTCCGGGCAGATCCGCGTCACGATTCACCATTAGATCGAGCGGCCTCGTCCCGGGCTCTGCGGGCCCGATCGGGGCCCTCGGGTCGGCCGACCTCCCTTCCATCCTCGCGGGTCGAAGGGAGGTCGCGTTTTCCAGCCGCTGCCGCGGCACCTACCATCCTCGTCATGAGCCACCTGCTCGCCATCGATGCGGGAACGACGGGGGTGACGTGCGCGCTCTTCGATCTCGACCTGCGCATCGTGGCGAAAGCCTACCGCGAGTTCCCCCAGAGCTTCCCCCGGCCGGGCTGGGTCGAGCACGAAGCCGCAGCGATCCTCGGGGCGGTCGACGCGACCCTCGCGGAAATCCTCGCGCGGAGACCGAGGGGATCGATCCAGGCGCTGGGCATCACCAACCAGCGCGAGACGATCTTCGCGCTCGAGCGGGCCAGCGGCCGTCCACTCGGTCCGGGCATCGTGTGGCAAGACCGGCGCACCGCGGAGCGCTGCGCCGCGCTGGCGGCCGAAGGTCGCGCGGAGTGGGTCCGCGAGCGCACGGGCCTGGTGCTCGATCCTTATTTCAGCGCGACGAAGATCGAGTGGCTGCTCGCGAATCGTCCCGAGGTGGCGGCGGCAGCGCGCACGGGCGGGGTCCTCTTCTGCACGGTGGACTCCCTGATCGTGCGACACCTCACGCGCGGGGCGAGCGTGGCGACGGATCCCACCAACGCCTCACGCACCATGCTCTTCGACATCCGCGCGGGCGCCTGGTCGGCCGAGCTCGGCGAGCTGTTCGGGATCGATCCGGCCTGGCTGCCTACCGTCATCCCTTCGGCGGGCGAATTCGGTGCAGCAGAGCTCCCCGGCGGCTCGCGCGTCCCGATCCGTGGCGTGGCGGGGGATCAGCAGGCCGCGCTCTTCGGTCAAGCCTGCTTCGACGAAGGCAGTTTCAAGAACACCTACGGCACGGGCTGCTTCTTGCTCCTCCATACCGGCTCCCGGCGGGTCGAGTCGACGCGCGGCCTGCTGAGCACGCTCGCCGTGGGTCGTGACGGAGGCTCGGTGCACGCGCTCGAAGGCAGCGTCTTCGCCGGAGGTTCGATCGTGCAGTGGCTGCGCGACGGGCTGGGGATCCTCGATCGGGCCGCAGACTCGGAAGCGCTCGCGCGTTCGGTGCCCGATGCGGGCGGGGTGTTCCTCGTGCCGGCCTTCTCGGGCCTCGGTGCGCCGTGGTGGGACCCCAACGCGCGAGCCGCTCTTCTCGGAATGACCCGCGGGACGACGCGCGCGCATATCACGCGTGCTGCGCTCGAGGCGATCGCGTACCAGTGCGCGGACCTGGTCGAGCTCCTGCGCGAGGAGACGGGGCTCGCGGTCGATTCGCTGCGCGTCGACGGGGGGGCGGCGTCGAATGATCTCCTCATGCAGGAGCAGGCCGATCTCGCGGGCGTCGAGATCGTGCGGCCGCCCGCGCTCGAGAGCACGGCGCGCGGAGCGGCGGCAATCGCGGGAGTCGGCGCGGGAGTGTGGAAGGATCCGGCCGAAGCGAGCGGCTGGCAGGACGGCACGGTGCGCTTCCAGCCCGCGCTCGGGGCGGCCGAGCGCGCCGAGCGGATGGGTGCCTGGCACGCGGCCGTTCGCCGCGTGATCGCGAGCGATCGCGCGCTCAGCGCTTCTCCGGCGGCCCGTTGACGGGCAGCTCGAGGCCCGTTTCCCAGACGCAACCGTCGAGGCACAGCCGCTCGCTCGCTGTTTCGCTCTCGCTCTCCTCGGAGACACCCGTGTAGCCCAGCGCGGCGAGCTGGCTCTTGTCGAGATCGGACAGCGCCGGGAGCTCGGCTCCGCGGTCGGGGAGCCGCGCCCGCAGGGCGCCGAGCGAGCTGCGCAAGCGAGCGATGCGCTCGTCGATCGAGCGCGCCGCGGGATCGGCGAGCTCCACTGCGGAGGGGTCGCCTCGCTCGCGCGGATCGCGCGAGAGGTCGTACAGCCGGACCTTGCACGGGCCGCCGTCGGAGCACGAGAGCAGCGCATGCTCGTCACCGAAGAACAGGCCCATCTGTCGCTCGATCGCCTTGCCCCCTTCGAAGCGGAACAGGAGCGACGAGTAGGTGCGCGCCTCGTTCGAGCTCTGACCCCGCGCGAATCCGAGGAGATCGGTGCCGGGCAACGCGAGCTTCGCGGGCACCTCTGTGGCCGCGAGGATCGTGGGCACGAGATCGATCAGCCCGACCGTTCCTCCGACGCGCTCGCCCCGGGGCAGCCGCGCCGGCCAGCGCAGGATCAAGGGGACCTCGACGCTCTCGACGTAGAGCTGCCGGCGATGCGTCTTCTGACCGTGCTCGAAGAACTCCTCGCCGTGATCGGAGGTCAGGATCACGAGCGTGTCCCGCGCGAGGCCGCGCTCTTCGAGGTGATCCAGCAAGCGTCCGACCTGCGCGTCGACGAAGGCGATGCCGCCGTCGTAGAGCGAGACCAGGCGCTCGAGGTCTGCGGGCGGCATGTCCCCCCGCACGGGCGAATCGGGCGAGGTCACGCGCGCGCCGTCGATCGAGCCGGCGTAAGCCGGATCTCCGAAGCGGTCGAACTCGGGCGGCGGCTGATACGGATCGTGCACGTCGAAGAGATGCACGAACAGGAAGAACGGCCGTGACTGCTCCGCAGCGCGCTCCTCGTCGAGCCACGCCATGGCGCGGTCGATCGCCTCCGGCGAAGTGCGGCGCGCGGGGTCCAGTAATTCGGGATGCGCGGCAGCGAGGGCTTTCAATCCCTCGGTGTCGTCCGCCTGTCGAAGCTCGAGGTAGCGCGCACCGACCTCGGGGTGCGAGAAGAAGTCCCAGCCCAGCCGCTCCCAGTGGTCGAAGCCCGGCCCGAAACCGAACTGGTCGTCGAGATACTTCCAGGTGTAGAAGCCGGCCGTCGCGTAGCCCTCGGCCTGCAGGCTCTCGGAGACGAAGGTGCCGCGCAAGGGCGGTGGGATGGGCTTGCCGCGAGCGTCCTTGCGATCCCACAGCCGGTCGTCGCACACGCCGTGGGCACTGATCGGAAGGCCGGTCAGCATCGAGAGGTGCGCCGGCAACGTCCACGAGGTGGTCGACACCGCGCGCTCGAAGAGCACACCCTGCTCGGCGAGCGCGTCGATGCGCGGGCTCGTGGCGCGCTCGTAGCCGTAGCACGAGAGGTGATCGGCGCGCAGGGTGTCGATGCTGATGAGCAGCACGTTGGGCCGGACCGCAGCGCCACCCCCGCAACCGGGGCAGGCGAGGAGGCAGGCGAGGAGGACCCGGGCCGCAGCAGTTCGGCTCTGCATCGGTCGCCAACGCTAGCAGGAAGCCCTCACCTTTTACCTGGCGCGGCCGAGAACGACCTGTTCGCCCTCCCCGGCGCCCCCGCATGGAGAACCTCGCACCGAGCTCTGCGCTCTCGCCGCTCCTCCGGCCCATTCTCACGCTCCAGGCGGACGTGGGAGCGCTCATGCGCGAGGGGCGCACGCTGGCAGGGGAAGTGCTCGGGCGCCTGGACGGGGGGACGTACGTGCTCTCGCTCGCCGGGCACCGGGTGTCGGCCGAGTCGCGGGTCGAGCTGGAAGTCGGCAGCACGCAGCGCTTCGAGGTCGTGCGCGTCTCCGGGGAGCTCGTGCTGCGTCCGGTGGAAGCGGCGCCGAGTGGGAATGAGGCTCCGCTCCTGCGCGCGCTGCGCGTGCTCTCGGGTGCCGAGCCCTCGCTGCAAGGGCCGCTCGAGACGCTCGAGGTCTTGCTCGCGGCCATGACGACCTCGAGCTCCGATGGTGGCGCGCGGCTCGCAGAGCTCCTCGCGACGATCGCGCGACGCATCTTCGATCCCGCGAGCGGGGAGGCCGGCTTGCGCGCGCTCCTCGTTCCGAACGGCCCGGGCAGCGCGGTGGCGCTGCTGGCCGCGCTCGTCGAAGGCGGTGCCGATGCAAACGAACCGGTGCTGCACGCTTTCGCCACCGCACTCGCGGGCGCGCTCGATCGCGCGCTGCGGCGAGTCGGTCTGCAGGCACCCGCAGTCGACGGATCCTCCATCCTCCAGGTGGTGGAGCAGGCGCTCGAGCAGGTTCTGGCACAGCTCGCGTTGCCGGAGGTCGAGACTCTCGGACGTCAGCAGGTGCAGGAGCTCGCGCTGGTCCTGCAGCGTGCGCTCGTGCGGAAGCTCAGGGAGCATGGCCCTCGATCGCAAGGCGAGCTGCTCGCACGCATGCTGGACGAAGGTGGTCCGGGAATGCTCCTCGAACGCGGTGAGCTCGCTCTCCTGCGCCTCCTGTTCCAGGAACGCGGCTCATCCTGGGGAAAGGGGCTGCGCGAGGTCGGCCTGCGGCAACTCGAGAGCGACCTGGCAGGCAGCTTGCTCGCGCTGCTCCCCGACCTCCCTGCCGGCGAGGTGCGCGAAGCCGCCCTCCGCACGCTGCACTCGCTCGAGCTCGAGCGCGTGCTGCAGCACGCCCGTCACGAGGGCGGCGAGCCGACTCATCAATGGTTCCTCGTCCCTGACGATGGAGGACGCGCTCGCGTCGACCTGCTCCTCGAACGTCGTCCGCCCGAGAACCCCGAGGAGCCGGAGCACGGCGATTCCTGGCGGCTCGCGCTGGGCGTCGACTTCCGCGCTCTCGGCCCCGTCCGCGCCGACCTCCTGCTCCGGCGGGACGACATGATCCTGCGCATCGCCGCCGAGCGCCCCGCGACGGTCGCCAGGTTGCAGCTCGCTCTGCCGGCCCTGGAGCAAGCGCTCCAGTCGCTCGGTCGCCGCGCGGAGATCCGCATCCTGCAGGCCGCGGAGGGCGAGGCTTCGCTCGAGGAAGCGGCCCACCAGATCCGGTTCCTGCGCGAGCACCACCTGATGGACGTGCGCGGATGAGCGGCGAAGGAAGACGGCTCGAAGCCGTGGCGCTCTCCCACGAGCGCAACGGTCCAGGCGCGCCGCGGGTCGTCGCCAAGGGCTCGGGCGAGCTGGCCGAGCGGATCCTGGAGATCGCCCGAGCGAGCGACGTGCCGATCCACTCCGATCCCGATCTCGTGGCCTTGCTCGGCGCGAGCGAGATCGGTGAAGAAATCCCTACCGATGTCTATGAAGCAGTCGCGCGCGTGCTCGCGTGGCTATACGGCCTGGCGCGACAGAGTTGAGTCAACGGCGCTGCGCTGGTCGCAGCGCCGCGTTCACCAGGAGATTCCCACCGCGGTCACCACGGCGGTTGCCACGAGCCTAGAGAGAAACCACACCCCTACGAGCACGGAGTCCCTCCGAGTTCGGAGTACCGCCTTCAGGCGGTTTGGTTCGTCGTCCCGCCTTCAGGCGGGACTGGCTTCGCATGAGAAGACCGCCTAAAGGCCAATGCCGATCACTTAGCGCGGGACCGTGTCTCCTCGGCCGGATGGCCCGTAGGGGGACCGATTCAGGAGGGGTGGGAGGCACGCAGCAGCCGTTCGGTCAGTTTGTAGGAGAGCCGCTCCATCTGACCGACGAGCCTGTCGAGGCGTCGGCCGTTCTCGATCCACTCCGCAAGGAGCTTGGCCTGTGGCTGGCTGACGCGGAGCGTGACGGTCTTCCCATTCACCTTTCGCGTCCACTGGAAGTAGGGACCGTGTAGCTTTGGTCGCGGAGCCTGGCATCGGCAGCCTGGCTTGCCGCACGGCATGAAGCGTCGAACGAGGCTTCCCCGACGGATGAGGTCCACGTCGGCCACGGCGCGCTTGAGGGTCTCGTAGCGTCTCATTTCTGAGTCTGAGCTCTTGGTCATGGCTATGGGTCCTTGACTGGCAGTAGTACTACTGCTAGGTAGCGCGACGGTCAAGCCCTCTTCACCCTTCACTCAGGTCGGCAATGCTTCTACGCAACGCGCTCGAGTGCGTGGCTCAGGTACCCAAACCCCAGACCTTCGACGACTTCCGCCGTCAGATCGATCCGAACTGGATCCAGAAGGCGCTCCAAGCCACCGGAACGGCCACCATGCGCAAGCGGCGGCTTCCCGCCGAGCAGGTGATCTGGTTCGTCGTGGGCATGGCCCTCTTCCGGGACCGATCCATCGTCGATGTGGTGGATTCGCTGGACCTCGCTCTCCCGGGCCCCGGGGGGCTAACCGTCGCGCCCAGCGCAGTGCCCAAGGCGCGCACTCGCCTTGGAGAGGAACCCATGGAATGGCTCTTCAATACCTGCGCCAAGCATTGGGCCCATGCCAGCGCCGATCGTTACCGCTGGAAGGGGCTTGCGCTCTACGGCGTCGACGGAACCAGCCTGAGAGTTCCCGATTCCGAGGAGAACCGAGCGCATTTCGGCTCCCAGGCCAACTCCCGCGGCGAGTCTGCCTACCCTCTCTTGCGGCTGGTTGCCCTCTTCGCGCTGCGCTCGCATCTGATCGCTGCTGCACGTTTCGGTCCCTACTCCACCGGCGAAACGACGTATGCCCGGGAATTGTGGTCCGCTCTCCCCGACGACTCCCTGTGCATCGTCGATCGACTCTACTTCTCGGCCGAGGCGCTCATTCCTCTCGCCCGTGACGGCAACTCTCGTCACTGGCTCACTCGCGCCAAGAAGAATCAAAGCTGGCGCGTGATCGAGGAGCTGGGCAAGGATGACCATCTCGTCGAGATGAAGGTTTCCGCCAGCGCGCGCAAGAAGGACCCCTCGCTGCCGGAGCTCTGGAAGCTGCGAGCCATTCGTTACAAGCGGGCGGGCTACCAGCCGCAATGGCTCTTGACTTCACTACTGGATGCAAAGACTCATCCAGCTCAGGAGGTCGCGGTCCTCTACCACGAACGCTGGGAGATCGAGCTTGGCTACGACGAGATCAAGACCGAGATGCTCGACCGCGAAGAGGCGATCCGGAGCAAGAGCAAGGCCATGGTGCGACAGGAGGTGTGGGGAATCCTCCTGGCGTACAACCTCGTCCGTCTGGAAATGGAACGAGTCGCCGAAGAAGCCGGCGTCCCCCCGACGCGCATCAGCTTCATCGCGTCCCTACACCTGATCTGCGACGAGTGGATCTGGTGCGCCTCGGCCACTCCAGGCGCGATTCCCCGCCACCTGCGGAACTTGCGAGCCAACCTGCGGCGGTACATCCTTCCACCCCGGCGCAGCGATCGGCGCTACCCACGGGAGGTCAAGATCAAGATGACCAAGTTCCCCCGAAACCGGCGGAAGACCCCCCCGAAGGAGGCTAAGTGATCGGCATTGGCCTAAAGGCGGTACTCCGAACCAGAGGCGGCCCCCCTCATGTTTCATGCGACGGTGTCGCGCCAAGGCGCGGTGGAAGCGAGCCCCCGAGATCACGGGTGGAAGATGACGTTCAACGCATCGCTCAGGTTGAAGCCGGTTCCGCCCGGGCCGTGGGGATCACGGAACCAGAACTGGAAGTTCCAGACCGCTCCGGGCGCGATCCACGTCCCTTCACCAACCAGATCGACACGCCGCTCGAAGTATCCTGCGTCGTCGGTGAGCACCGGCGGGAGGAGACGGTGCACGCCCGTCGCGCCGCCGCCGACGCACAGGAAGCCGTCTCCGAAGAACTGGAGCCTCTGAGTGGAACCAGCCAGCAGCAGGGCGAACTGACGGCGTGGGACCCCCGAGACGGTCAGAGTCAAGTCGTTCGCGAGGATGCTCGGGGAGCCCTCGAAGCCGATCAGGGCCGCATTGCCGGAAGAATTGATCTCGCTGATGCAATAGGGCACGGGCGGGACGGGACAGGTGCGTGCATAGAGGTCCTGCCACCCGGCCTTCTCGTCCCCGGCGCCGAGGTTGCTGGCATTGGTCAAGAATGTCGTGACGTAGGCACCTCCTGCGAGGGAAACCCCCGCCGAGGCGTGCGCGTCCGCTCCCTCCCCCTGATCGTTCTCCGTTGCACGCCTGGGCACCCCCGTGCGCATGTCGACCACGAAGGTATCCGTCTGGCCCTCGATGTCGCCTGCCACGAGGTTCGTCGCTCCAGAAGGGAACGCGACGAACAGTCCATCAGAAGAGATGGTCGGTGCACCACACTTGGCGTTGGCTTGCTCTCCCTGGGCGTTCTGGCTCGCGCGCGAGAGTTGAGCGCTCTGGCGCCGCCAGACCAGGACGTCCTCGGCATCGTTCGTGTCGGGCTCCACGAGATTCGTTGCCTGGGTCTTGAAGGCCACGATCGAGCCATCGCGCGAGATCTGCGGCTCGAAGGAATTGCCGTTGCCCTCTAACCACAGGCCCAGCTCCATCCGCTGGCCGATCCGCTCGGTCGTGTGATCGAGAGAATCATGCACGAAGATGTTCGCGAAGCCATTGCTGATGCCTTCGTCCAGATTCGAGGAACGACTGTCAAAGACGATCCAGCGCCCGTCTTCCGACATGTCACTCACTTGGCACTGGTCCGTCGCCTGCTCCCCTGAGCTGCTCACGCTGACCCGCGTGGGGGCAGCGGCCGCCACGTCGTATACGAACACGTCGGGGACGCCATTCGTGTCGCCGGGCACGAGGTTGGATGCCTCGGAGCCGAAGCAGACGAAGCGGCCGCCGTCCGAGACGGCGACCGCCACTGCGGCCCCGTTCGCGAGCTCACCGGCGGCATTCTCCGAGACGCGGACCGTCGTTCCCAGCACGAGATCGCGCAAGAAGACGCCCATGTAGGAGGTTTCCGGGGTGGATTCGAAATTGCGCGCTGCGCTCTGGAAGGCGACCCATCGACCATCGCCTGAAATGACCCCGTCGGTCGAGGTGCCGTCCCCGAGTTCCCCGCTGGAGCTGCGACTCGCAAGGATCGTTTCACCGGTCCACAGATCTCGCACGAACACATCGTGGAAACCGTTCGAGTCTCCTGGAACGAGGTTCGTCGCGCCCGAGTTGAAAGCCACGAAGCGACCATCGTTCGAGATGGAGCCTCCACCCGCGGCTGCGTTTCCGGGTTCTCCCGTTGAACTCACGTTGACGAGGCGCGTCGTGCACTGGGCGCGGCCGTCGGGCGCGCAGAGAGTGACGACCATGAGGGAGGACGTGAAGAGCGCGAACCCTGTCTTTGCCATTCCAGGTTGCGACCGACTCGCTGGGTTCGTGCGGAATCGAAGGGCCTGGGCGGGAATCTTTGTCAATGGCATCACGGTCCGTTCTCGAGCTTGCAATGGCATCACTTGTCGTTCTTGAGCTCGATCAAGACTATCAGAGTTCCAGTGACGGAGATCGTCGGGGTGCTCATCCTCCGTCCGATAGCCGCAAAGCCGCGTTCACGAGGCCGAGGTGCGAAAAAGCCTGCGGGAAGTTGCCCAGTGCTTGGCCGGCCTCGGGATCGAATTGCTCGGAGAAGAGGCCGGTCGGGCCGGCGAGCGAGACGAAACGCTCGAAGAGCTCCGCGGCCGCGTCGCGTCGGCCCACCATCGCGTAGGCCTCGATCAGCCAGCACGTGCAGAGATGGAAGCCGCCCTCGATGCCGGGAAGGCCGTCGTCGTAGCGATAGCGGTACACGGTGGGGCCGACGCGTAGCTGGCGCTCGACGAACTCGACCGTGCTGGCGAGCCGGGGATCGCCGGCCGCGAGCAAGCCGCTCAGACCGGCCGTGAGGGCCGCTGCATCCGCTTCGCAAGCGTCGTAGGTGGCGCACAGCGAGCCGTACTGGGCCTGCCACGCGTGGGTGAAGATGTTCTCCGCGATGCGGTTCCGCAGCTCCACCCAGTCGGGCCGGCTGCGTCCCATGTATGCGGCGACGGCGAGCGCCCGATCAACCGTCTGCCAGCACATGATCTTGGAATGGACATGGTGCTGGCGAGGACGGCGCACTTCCCATATTCCGTGATCGGGCTCTTCCCAGCGCTTCTCCACGGCGTTCACCATGCTGGCCACTAGCCGCCAGTGCTCGGAGGAGAGGGCTGCGCCGTGGCTCGCGAGCAGGGCGACGAGATCGGCGATCGGACCGAAGACGTCGAGCTGCACTTGCTGCGCTGCAGCGTTTCCGATCCGCACCGGCCGGCTGCCGCGGTATCCACACAGCTCGGCGATCTCCGCCTCGGCGCCCAGATGGCCACCGGTCATGGTGTACACCGGCGCGAGCAGGGAAGCCGGTGGAGACTGGTCGAGGATGCCCAGGACCCAGTCGAGGAAGCGGATCGCCGGTCCGCTCGCTCCCAGGCGCAAGAGGGCGGCCGCGGAGAGCGCTGCGTCACGCGGCCAGCAGAAGCGGTAGTCCCAGTTGCGCACGCCGCCCGCGTGCTCGGGCAAGCTCGATGTAGCGGCGGCAGCGAAGGCGCCGGTGGGGCCGTAGCAGAGCGCCTTCAGCACCAGCGCGCTGCGCCGCACGAGGCCGCTCGCGACCTTCGGGATCGAGAGCGTCGCGGACCAGGCGCTCCAGAAGTGCTCGACGCGCCTGCGCCGTTCGGGTTCGGGCAGGCCCTCCGGAGACAGGCTGGCTGTCCCGAAACGCATCTCGAGCACGATCGGCTGATCCCCGACCTCGACCTCGCAGACGGCGGTTTGATTCTGGCCGTCCGAGACGATCTCCCACTTCAAGCTGGGAGCGCGCAGCACGAGCGGATCGATCGATCCCTCGACCTCCACGCCGAGATCGCTGACCCGCAGGCGTGTTTCCATGCGCCCGAAGTCCAGGCGCGGCGCGAAGGCGATGCGGACGCGGCCGCGCCCTTCGATCACGCGGATGAAATCGGTGCGCCCGGCGCGCTGGAAGGCGCGCGCTCCGCTGCAGTCGAGGTAGTCCGTGACGGTGAGCGAGCGCCAGCGCGTGCGCAGGAGGAAGGTGTCTCCGACGTACGCTTGCTCCACCGGCCGGACTTCCTCTGGCGGCCGGATCTCGAAATACCCGGCTCGCGGGCCGCCCAGGAGCTCGGCGAACACCGCCGCGGAATCGATGCGCGGCAAGCACATCCAGACCACGCGGCCGCAGGGATCGACCAGCGCGACCGTGCGCTGGTCCGAGAGGAGGGCGTGCTCCTGGATCGGAGTCGCTTCCGAACCCGCCAGCCATTCCGCGCGGCGCTCGGCGAGGCGCGCGAGCATGCGCGCCACGATCACTCGATCGCCGGCCCGGTCGCGCGCGCGCGTCTCACCCGGTCCCACCTTGATGCCGACGTCGGGGCCCTTGAGCGTGGCAAAAGCGTCCTCGTCGGTCAGGTCGTCGCCGAGGTAGATGACCGCGGTCGCGCCGAGGCGCTGGCGCAGCTTCTCCAGCGCCAAGCCCTTGTTGGTGTGGACGACGCCGAGCTCGATGACCATCTTGCCGGGGCGAAGTTGCACTCCCGGCCACGCCGCCGGTCCGCGCAGCACCGCGTCCACCGCCGCAGCGCCCGCGGCTTCGCCGGCATTGCGATAGTGGAGGGCGAAGGAAGCCGGCTTCTCTTCGAGCAGCAGGCCCGGCGTCGCGCTCGCCACGGAGGACAACGCAGTCTTCAGGCGAAGGAGGAGCGCTTGCGATTCCTCGGGCAGTGGAGCGGGGAATCCGGCCTCGAACTCGCTCCCGTGGCTGCCGACCAGGTGCACGTTCTCGGCTTCCTTCGTGCGCTGCGCGAGATCCTGTAGCGCTCGACCGGAGATGATCGCCACGTGCGTCTGCGGCATCTCCGTCAGCACTCGCAAGGCGACCAGCGCTTCCCGATCCGCCTCCGCGGCGCTGGGGTCGGAGACGATCGGCGCGATGGTGCCGTCGTAGTCGCTGGCGACGAGGAGGACGGGCGAGCGCGCGATCTCGTCGAGTCGCTCTTCGAGCTGCGTCATGGCGACGTCCGATCCGCGGTCGCGGATCGCACACTCGAGGGGAGCGGGCGGGACGAGAGGCTCGACCTGGGTGGTCGTTGCATGGCGAGGGATGCGAGCTTCGCTTCGCCGAAGGTGATCCCGCACGCGCCCAGAAAGCGGTCGACCCACCAGCAGACGTCCTGGCGGCGGATGATGCTGCGGAGCCGGCGCATCGCGGGCTTGCGCTCTTCGGGGCTCAGCAAGACCGCACGATGGATCGCGGCAGCGACCTGGTCGAGATCGTAGGGATTGATCAGGATCGCATCGCGGCGGAGCTGCACCGCGGCGCCAGCGAATTCGCTCAGGATCAGGACGCCGTTGCCCTCCTCCTGGCAAGCGCAGTACTCCTTGGCCACCAGGTTCATTCCATCCTTGAGCGGCGTGACCAGCCCGACGTCCGCGACGCGATAGTAGGACAGGAGCTCTTCCCACTCGAGGCTGCGGAACACGTGATGGATCGGCACCCATCCGGGCGTCGTGAATTCTCCGTTCACGTGCGTGACCAGCTGCTCGATCTGCGCTTTGAGATCCTGGTACTCCGGCACGCTTTCTCGGCTCGGCACCACGACCTGCAGCAGCGTCACTCTTCGATGCAGCTCGGGATGGCGTTGCAAGGCGAGCTGAAATGCCCGCAGCCGGTAAGGAATCCCCTTGGTGTAGTCCAGCCGGTCGAGACCCAGGATCACTTGCTGATTGGGCATCTCGGCGCGGAGCGTGGCGACGCGCGCGGTGATCTCGGGGCTGGCCGCACCATGGGCGAAGAGGGCGTAATCGATGCCGATCGGGAAGCTACCGATGTAGGCCTCGTGGTTCCCGGAGCGCACGACAACCACGCCTTGCTTGCGCTGGCGCGTGGTATCCGGGAGCAGCTCGCTCACGCAGTCCAGGAAGTTCTTCTGGTCGCGTGGAGTCTGGAATCCGACGATGTCGTAGTAGAGCAGGCTCCGCAGGATGTCTTCCCGTTGCGGGAGCTTCAGGAAGATGTCCGGAGGTGGAAAGGGAATGTGCAGGAAGAAGCCGATCTGGTTGCGCGAGCCACGTTCGCGCAGACGTCTTCCCAGTCCGATCAAGTGGTAGTCCTGGACCCACACGAAGTCCGAGGAGCGGACGCTTTCCAGGACCACGTCCGCGAACTTTTTCCCCACCGCCGAGTAGTAGGCCCAGTACTCCGGCACGAAATTGCAGTGGGACTGGAGGTCATGGAAGAGCGGCCAGATGATCTCGTTGGAGAATCCACGGTAGAAGCCGTCCACCTCTTCCTTGGTGAGTCGCACGGGCCGCAGCTCGTATCCAACTTCGAGGGAGTACGCGTCGAGCGTGCTCTGGAGCGCGTCCCCGTCCGTGCTGACGTCACCTGACCAACCGATCCAGAGCCCTCCGAAGCGGCGCAGGATCGGCTGCAACGCCGTGACCAGTCCACCGGAGCCCGGTCGCGTTCGCCAGCCGGCTTCCTCCTGATCGACCACCACCGGCAGACGATTCGATACGACCACGATGCGCATGTCTGCCTCCATGCGGCGAGGGCAACCGACATGCCAGGGCGGGCGGTCCGCCCGACGCGCAGGCCTGCCCCGAGCCTCATTCCGTGCGCGGTTTGGGCTGTACGTTGTACAAACCGCGCGCGGCCTTCGGCTTGAAGGGGAACGCGCTTGCACCTCGGTCGCGAATCACTTCAGGGGCGCGATCGCAGCCCCTGTCCCTCCGTCACTTGGAGAGCAAGTACCAGATCAGATCCTGTCCGCCGCACATGGACCCCTCGTCCGCGGAGGTTTCGGGCCCAAGATCCGCCTCACCGTCATCGAAGGGCTCATCCGCTCGAGAATCCAGGCGCGGCCGTAGAAGCCGAGCCTCGCTGATGGCGGTGCTCGGCTGCAGACTCTCGAACTCGTTCTCGGAGGATGCGGATCGATGCGCGCGGGTCATGCTCTGCCTCTCGGGAATGGGAACCGCGGGGGGCGCGGCAAGTCGCATGCCTGCATCCTCGAACGGAGTCGCGTGCATCCTGGCATGGAATCTGCTTATGTCCAACGTCCCAGTTTCCCAGACGAATTGTCCCTCCTCGGCTTCGAGGAGTCCCGAGGTAGGTTCCATGAGTCCGCAACGAATCTTTGGCGTGATCCTCCTGGTCGTGGGAGTCGTACTGCTCATTTTCGGATTGAACGCCTCGGACTCGGTCGTCGACCAGGTGAGCGAGGGCGTCACCGGGAAGTTCACCGACGAGACGATGTGGTACATCATCGGTGGCCTCGCGTCGGCAGTCCTGGGAGGCGTCATGCTCGTGGCGGGGCGCGGCCGCGCTAGCGCCTAGCCCGCGCTGGGATCCGCGATCGAGACTCGGCTGCTGCGAGAGAAGTGAGCTCGCGCTCGCGAGAGCACCGCGGGGCCTCGACCGCAGACGAAGGTCTACCCGCTATGCTTGGGTTGCAATGCAACCTGGGCCTCGAGCACACGTCGCGCTGACAGTCGGCGATCCCGCGGGCATCGGCCCCGAGATCGCAGTCGCGGCGCTGCGCGATGAGCGCGTGCGCGCGGAGCTGCGACTCACCGTGGTGGGACCGGCCGAGCTGTGTCCCGCGACGATGGTCGGGGAAGACGCGCGCTGGATCGCGAGCGAGGTCGATGGCTCATGGACGCCAGGACGCGCCCAGCGGGCGAGCGGCTGGGCCGCGTTGGCGGCCTTGCGCACGGGAGTCGACCTTGCGGTAAGCGGTTCCGTCGACGCGCTGGTCACCGGGCCCGTGTCCAAGGAAGCGTTGCACCTGGCCGGGGAACGGGTCGAGGGTCAGACCGAGCTCTTGGCGCGCTGGGCCGGCGTCGAACGCTACGAGATGGTCGCGATCGCGGGTCCGCTGCGGGTGATGCTCGCAACGAGGCACCTTCCGCTGGCGCGCGCGATCGCGAGCTTGCACACCGAGGGAATCGTTTGGCGGCTCGAGCTCTTCGATCGCTGCTTGCGCTCGCTCGGCATCGAGGCGCCGCGCCTGGCTCTCGCCGGCTTGAACCCTCACGCCGGGGAGAAGGGGCTCCTCGGTAGCGAGGAGCAGGCGATCCTCGAGCCCGCGATTGCCTCGCTGCGCGCCCGCGGCCTGTCGGTCGCGGGTCCGCTCTCGCCCGATTCGGTGTTCCTGCGCGCCAGCCGCGGGGAGTTCGATGGCGTCCTCGCCCTCTACCACGACCAGGCCTTCATCCCTCTGAAGCTCATTTCCGGGGATCAGGGTCTGACGCTCGTCGCAGGTCTCCCGTATCTCCGGCTCTCCCCGGTGCACGGAACGGCCTTCGATCTGGCGGGGCGCGGGATCGCCTCGGCCGAGAACCTGGTCCAGGTGCTCCTCACCGCAGCCAAGTGGGTTGCCACGGGGCAGACCGCCCGCGCCGGACATTGAGTCGCCGTCCGGCTACGGCCCGCGCGGTCTCCGCGCCGAAAAGAGCCACGCCGCACGTGTGTGCAGCCTGCTAGACTTGCCTACTGGTCCTCTCTCTCTCCCCCCTGGCCCCCCGTTGGGCCTACCTGCCGTCTCGTTCCAGCCTGCTAGAGGCGGGTCCGCACCATGATCCAGCGCCGGAAGAAGATCGTCCTCTACCAACCCAAGCAAGTGGACGAGACCTTGGGCCTTGCCTCGAGCAAGGACATGCTCCCGCTCGAGATGCTCTCGATCGCCGCCTTCCCTCTCAAGGAGGGTTACGAGATCGTGATCATCGACGGCAGCCTCTTTGACGGTGAGACCGGCCACGAGCGGCTCGTGGAGGCGTGCGAGGGCGCGATGCTCTACGCCACCACCGGGATCCTCGGGTTCATGGTGGTCGACGGGTGGCTGGCGACGCAGAAGGTCAAGGCGCGCCATCCGAAGCTGCCCGCGATCATCGGCGGGTGGTTCGCTTCCGTGCGCCCCGACCTGCAGCTGCGGACGGGACTGTACGACGCGGTCGCGCACGGCCAGGGCGAGCTCACGTTCCTCGACGTCGTGCACGCGATCGACGCGGGCGAGCCGCTCGACGCCGTTCCCGGTCTCTCGCTCCTGCGCGACGGTGAGATCGTGCGCACTCCGGCGCGAGCCGTGGTGGGCTGGGACAAGGTGGCCGACATGCCCTGGCACATGCTCGACATCGAGCCCTACAAGCGCGCGCAGCTCCGACCGAAGAGCGCGCGTGACGTGCTGCGCATGCCGACTCCACCCGGGATCGGCTACGGCAAGCCCTACTTCGGCATCACGTACTACTCGAGCTACGGTTGCCCCGAGCCGTGCACGTTCTGCTGCTCGCCGGTCGTCACGACTCGGCGCTGGAAGGCCATGCCCGCCGAGCGCATGCTCGACGATCTCCAGGAGCTCCAGGCGCGCTGGGGCTTCGAAGTGGTGCGCTTCCACGATGCCAACTGGGGCGTCATGGAGAAGCGTGCCCGCGAGTTCTGCCAGGGCGTCGTCGATCGCGGTCTCAAGTTCGCGTGGAACGGGTTCATCGAGACGCACTCGATCCTGCACTACCAGAAGGAGACGCTCGACCTCCTGGCAGCCTCGGGCATGTACGTCGCCGAGATCGGCGCCGAGGCGGGCTCCGACGAGATGATGAAGAAGATCGGCAAGCCGATCGTGGGCGACGACAACATCCAGGCTTCGATCGAGATGGACCGCCGCGGGATCCAGGCCTCCGTCACCTACATCATCGGCTATCCGGGCGAAGGCGAGGAATCGATGCTCGCCACGATCGATCAATGCCGCCGGCTGCACAACGCTTGCCCGAACGCGCGGCCCACGGTTTGGCCGTTCCGGCCGATCCCGGGCACCGCGATGTGGGACCAGGCGATCGAGCTGGGATACCAGGGACCGACGAGCCTGCGGGACTGGGGTTCGCTCGGCGAGTACCACCTCGAAGAAACGTGGAGAGGGAACATCTCCCCGCGGATCGCCGAGGCGCGCAAGATGTACCAGCACTACGTGACGCTCTCCTACGGTCTCGCGCGTGGGAGAGTCGGCTGGTGGGAACGGCGGGCGCAGAAGCGTCTCGAGGACGGGAGCTTCCTCGGCTCCGTGGGGAGCATGGAGGCGCGCGCTTTCGACGTCTACAACCGCGTTTCGCGCAAGCTTTTCGGCGGCGGCCTGGAGACCATCCGCTCCTTCATCGATCCCGGCCACAAGACCGGGACGAGCGGAAATGTGAACAGTCGCTCCAGCGAGGCCATGACCGGGACGACCAAGGGCGACGCTTGACGCCTGGGTGAACGACCGAACCCGTTCCGTTTCACCACCCGCCCCTGCGGGCCTCGAGCCTTCGGCGGCCGGGGGTGAAACGGAACGGGTTCGGTCGTTCACGCGCCTCGAGCCACCCGAGGCCGGTGGTGGAACGGAACGGGTTCGGTCGTTCACCGTGCAAGAAATCGCGTGCCGGCGGCGATAGATTCGCCAGCATGCCTTCCATCGTCATTCCCGCGCACGACGAGGAGCGCGTCCTCGCCGAAACGCTCGAGCGGGCTCTGGAAGGTCTCGGCGCGGACGTCGAGGTACTGGTTGTCTGCAATGGGTGCACGGACCGCACGGCAGCAGTGGCCATGAGCTTCGCGCCTCGCGTGGCGGTGATCGAGATCGCCACCGCCTCCAAGGTGGCGGCCCTCAACGAGGGAGATGCTCGCGCGCGAGCGTTCCCGCGCGTCTACCTCGACGCGGACATCCCGATCTCGGGCGCGGACCTCGCGCGCGTGATCGCGGCAGTCGGGCGGCCCGGAGCGCTCGCCGCCGAGCCGCGTGCGCGCTTCGACTTCACCCGCGTGCACTTCCTCGTGCGCGCGTACTACGCCGTCTGGCTCGGCCTTCACGGGACCGAGCCCGGCGACGTGGGCTGCGGGCTGTACGCGCTCTCCGCCGCCGGCCGCGCACGCTTCGGCCCCTTCCCGCCGGTGATCGCCGACGACGGCTACGTGCGCGCTCACTTCGCGCCCGGCGAGATCGAGCTCGTGGCCGATGCCGAGGCCATGGTGCGGGTGGCGCGCACGCTCGGGGATCTCGTGCGTGTGATGACGCGTTCGAAGCTCGGTGTCGTCGAGCTCGCCAGTCGCTTTCCCGAGCTGTGGGACGGCAAGCGGGCGAGAGGAGCGAGCCTCGCCTCGAAGCTGAAGGCGCTGCCGCTGCGGCTGTGGCCCCTGCTGCCGATCTACGTCGTGATCCAGGGCTGGGTCGCCGTGCGCGTCAGGCTGCGCGCGAGTGATCTGCCCGCTTACCGCTGGGAGCGGGATCGGTCGAGACGCTGATGTGCGGCATCGTCGGAATCCGGCGCTTCGACGGGCGGCCCGTGGACGAGCCGCTGCTGCGCGCGATGACCGAACGCCTGCGCCATCGCGGTCCCGACGGGGACGGCCTCCGGATCTTCGGCGACGTGGGCCTGGGACATCGGCGCCTCTCGATCATTGACGTCGCCGGTTCCCCGCAGCCCATGAGCTCGAGGAGCGGCCCGTTCCACATCACGTTCAATGGCGAGATCTTCAATTACCAGGAGCTCCGCCGAGACCTCCTCGCGCGTGGCGTGGAACTCGCGACCCAGGGCGACACCGAGGTGCTCCTCGAGATCTGCAGGCTCGAGGGTGTCCGAGGGCTCGCGCGACTCAACGGTCAGTTCGCCTTCGGGTACTTCGATCAGGCGAGCGGAGAGCTCTTCCTGGCGCGAGATCGGCTGGGCATCCTGCCGCTGTACTACGCGATCGGTCCGGGCTTTCTCGCGTTCGCCAGCGAGATCAAGGCGCTGCTCCCCGCTCTCGGGAGCCCCGAGCTCGACGACGAAGCCGTCGAGGAATACCTGACCTATCGATCGGTTCCGCCGCCGCGCACCCTGCTCCGGGGCGTCCGGAAGCTGACACCGGGAACCGTGCTGCACGTCGGCGCGGACGGCTCGCTGCGCGAGGAAGTGTACTGGTCGCTCCCCGCGCGTCTCTCCGGCGAGCCCCTCGAAGGCGAGGCGGCGATCCGGGCGGTCGAGGCGGCATTACTGCGCGCAATCGAGCTCAGGCTCGTCGCGGACGTTCCCGTGGGAGCCTACCTGAGTGGCGGGCTCGACAGCAGCTTGACCGTGGCCATGATGAAGGAGCTGCGGCACGGCGGATCGGTCGAGACGTTCTCCGCCGGCTTCGCCGATCCACGTTTCGACGAGCTGCCCTACGCGCGGCAAGTGAGCCAGGCGCTCGGCACCGTGCATCACGAGATCATGGTGAGCGCAGAAGACTTCCAGGCGCTCTGGCAACACCTGAGCTGGCATCGCGACGGGCCGATCAGCGAGCCCGCCGACGTGGCCATCTACCAGATCGCGAAGCAGGCCCGCGCCTCGGTGAAAGTGCTGCTCTCGGGTGAAGGCAGCGACGAGATCTTCGCGGGCTATCCCAAGTACACCTACGATCGCTTGCTCGCGCCGCTCACTGGCGTGCCGGCACCGCTGCGCATCCCCGCGGTGCGGCTTCTCGAGCGCTGGCTGCCCGAGTCGAAGCAGCGGGCGCGCATCGCGCTGCGCGCGCTGGCTTCGCGCAGTGCAGCGGAACGCATGCAGTCCTGGTTCGCGCCCTTCACCTGGTACGAGCGCCGTGAGCTGCGCCCGGGCTACGGAGCACGGCACGATCCGCCGCAATGGGGTCGCTGCGAGGGCGATGGGCTGCGGCGAATGCTGTACGTCGATTGCCACACGTGGCTCTCCGACAATCTGCTCGAGCGCGGCGACCGCATGGCGATGGCGGCGAGCGTCGAGAGCCGGCCGCCCTTCCTCGACCACGAGCTCGTCGAGCTCGCCTTCCGCGTCGATTCCTCGCTGAAGGTCCGCGGCCGGAGCGGGAAGTGGATCGTCAAGGAGATCGCACGCAGTCGCTTGCCTGCGAGCATCGTCGACCGCAAGAAGGTCGGATTCCGGGTTCCCCTCGACGAGTGGTTCCGCGGCGGCTTGAAGGATCTCGCGCACGACCTCCTGTGCGGCTCCGACTCCTTCGTGCGCCAGTACTTCGACCGAGGGCCGATCGAGCGCCTGCTCGCCGACCACGCGCGCTCACGGCGCAACGAGGAGATCCGGATCTGGACGCTGCTCGGCCTGGAAGTCTGGCACCGGGCGTTCTTCCGGGGCAGCCCGGAGGGCTCGGCCGCGGCCCCGCCCGCGGCCGTCGCGCTCACCTGAGCCAGCTTCGGGACTGCGTGCCGCTCGGCCCCTCGAGTCCAGGTTGGCCCCTCGAAGCCCGAAATTCGCAAGCGCATCGACGAACCGTCGCCCCATCGTCATCATCGGTGCGCTTCACGAAGCCTTCAACGAGGGGATGACCATGCAAAGCATGTCGATCGTCGCGGCCGGAGTGCCGCTGTCCATGCTGCTCGCCGCCTGCGCGAGCACGAACGCCGAGAACCAGGGAACAGCGGTCGAGGCCTCGGTGCGGGTCCCCGGCGCGAGGGCGATGGAGCAAGCGATCGCCACGCAAGTCGACATCCCGTTCACGAAGTTCGTGCTCGAGAACGGACTCACGCTCATCGTGCACGAGGACCACAAGGCGCCCATCGTCGCCGTGAACGTGTGGTACCACGTCGGCTCGAAGAACGAGAAGCCCGGCAAGACCGGCTTCGCGCACCTGTTCGAGCACCTGATGTTCCAGGGCTCGGAGAACCTGCAACGACGAGTTCTTCGAGCCGCTCGAGAAGGTCGGCGCCACCGGCATGAACGGCACGACCAACGACGATCGCACCAACTACTTCCAGACCGTGCCGAAGAACGCCGATCGATCTCGCGCTGTGGCTCGAGTCCGACCGCATGGGGCACCTCCTCGGGGCGATCGACCAGGCCAAGCTCGATGAGCAGCGCGGCGTCGTGCAGAACGAGAAGCGCCAGGGCGAGAACCAGCCCTACGGCCAGACCGGCAGACATCCTCGCGGCCGCGACGGTGCCGGCCGGACATCCGTATTCGTGGAACGTCATCGGCTCGATGGACGACCTGAACGCCGCGAGCCTCGAGGACGTGAAGGAGTGGTTCCGCAGCTACTACGGCCCGGCCAACGCCACGCTCGTCGTGGCGGGCGACATCGACGACGAACGAGGTGAAGGCGCAAGGTCGAGAAGTACTTCGGCGACATCCCGTCCGGCCCGCCGATCACGCGACCCAAGGCGTGGGTCGCGCCGATGACCGGCACGCAAGCGACAGATCATGGAGGACCGCGTGCGGGCAGCCGCGCATCACGCAGGTCTGGAACGTCGCCCCCTGGGGCGATCCATCGCTCGAGCACCTGAGCCTGCTCGGCAACATCCTCGCCGGGCGGCAAGACCTCGCGCCTGTATCAGCGCCTCGTCGTGAAGGAGCAGCTCGCCACGGACTGCCGCGCAGGCGTGAATCGTCGCGAGCTCGGCAGCCAGTTCACCCTGAGCGTGAGCGCCAAGCCCGAAGCCGACCTCGACGAAGATCGAGGCCATCATCGACGAGGAGCTCGCGCAAGCTCTGTAACGAGGGGCCGACCACCGACGAGCTCGATCGAGTGCGTTCGCAGCAGCTCGCGCAGTTCATTCGCGGCGTCGAGCGCGTGGGCGGCGGCTTCGGCGCCAAGACCGACACCCTCGCCGAGGGCTCGGTCTACGGCGGCGATCCGGGCTTCTACAAGAAGCGCATCGCCATGATCGAGAAGGCGACCATCGCCGACCTGCAGAAGGCCGCCCGCGCTTCGATCGCCGATGGCGGCCGCTTCATCCTGACTGCCGTCCCGTTCCCCAAGTACGAGGTGCTCGCCGAGGGCGCCGACCGCAGCAAGCTGCCCGATACGGGCACCACCGCCGAGGCGGCCTTTCCGAAGTTCGAGCGCACCAAGCTCAGCAATGGCCTCGAGGTCTATTTCGTCCCGCGTCACGCGGTGCCGACGGTCGAGATGCTGCTCATGGTCGACTGCGGCTCGGCGGCCGATCCGAAGCATCTCTCCGGGCTGGCGTCGATGGCCCTCAACCTGATGGACGAGGGCACCACGACGAAGACGGCCGTGCAGATCGGTCAGGTCCAGGAGCGCCTCGGAGCGCGGCTCAGCGCGGGGGCCAGCGACGACAGCGCCACGCTCTCGCTCTCGGCACTGAAGGCGAACCTCGAGCCGAGCGTCGAGCTCTTCGCCGACGTATTGCTGCACCCCTCCTTCCCGAAGGAGGACTTCGAGCGCATCCGCAAGGAGACGCTCGTGCGCCTGCAGTCGAGCAAGCTCGAGCCCAACTCGATGGCGTCGCGCGTCCTGCCGCCGTTGCTGTACGGCGAGGACCATCCGTATGGATCGCTCGGCGGCGGCTCGGGCACCGAGGACTCGATCGCCGCGTTCACGACCGGCGCACTCAGCGAGTACTGGTCCAGGTGGTTCAAGCCCAACAACTCGAAGCTGCTCGTCGTCGGTGACACCACGCTGGCCGAGCTGCAGCCCTTGCTCGAGCAGAAGCTCTCGGCCTGGAAAGCGGGCGAGGTGCCGAAGAAGACGATCGGTCCGGCGCAACCAGTCGCCAAGCCGGTCGTCTACCTGCTCGATCGCCCGCAGGCATCGCAGTCGGTGATCAATGTCGCCATCGCAGCGCCTCCGACCAACAACCCCGCCGAGATCGCGATCGAGACCATGAACACCTTCTTCGGAGGCTCGTTCAGCTCGCGCGTGAACATGAATCTGCGCGAGGACAAGCACTGGTCGTACGGTGCCCGCACCCGGATCGGCGACGCGATCGGTCCGCGCGCTTTCGTCGTCAACGCCCCGGTCCAGACCGACAAGACCATGGAGTCGCTCCTCGAAGTGAAGAAGGAGCTCGACGACATCCTCGGTACCCGGCCGCCTACCCAGGCGGAGCTGGACCAGGCCAAGGCGGAGGCGACGTTGACGCTCTCGGGCCGCTGGGAGACCAACAATGCCGTGCTCGGCAGCCTCGCCGACATCGCGCGCTACGGCCTGCCCGAGGACTACTGGACCACCTACGCCGAGAAGGTGCGCGCGCTCAGCACGGCCGACGTCGGCGCCGCGGCGAAGACGATCGTTGCTCCCGAGCGCGCCGTCTGGATCGTCGTCGGCGACCGAGCCAAGATCGAGCAAGGCGTGCGCGACGCCAACATCGGCGAAGTCGTCGTCATCGACGCGGACGCCAAGCCTGTCGGCGCGAAGCCCTGAGCTGGCTCTCGTCCCACCCCCGCGACGAAGGCCTGAGCGGGTAGGCCCGATCGTCCTACTGATCGCCGCCGCGCGAGCACCCGGGTCGTTCCGCGGCCAAGCGCTCGTGCAAGAACTCCGGCGCGAAGTCGGCTCCGTTGGCCCAGGTCAGCGTCTCTTCGACGATGAAGGTTGCAAAGTACTTCGGGTCCTTGAGGGGCTCGAACACCTTCCCGTACAGCTCCGGCCCGAGATCGAGCTCGCCTTCGAGGCCGTCATCGAATCGAAGCCAGACTCGATACCCGCCCAGGTGGCGAGCCTCGACGACGTGGACGACATGGGATCATTCCAGAGGGTCGATCCGCTCGAGGGGTTCTTCATTCAGTGCGAGCTCCCAGTTGCGAAGGAGTTCGACGCGGTGCTGATCGTACTACTCGATGACGTGGCGGAGCGCCCGCGGCGAAAACCGCCCGCGCACTTCTCCATTCCAGATCAGCACGCAGACTTCGTACTCGCCATACCGAGCGTGGAAGTGGGCGGACCGTGCTCACGGTGGTACATCTTCACCACGATCCCCAGGAAGCGGCTGATCTCCGGCACATTCCCCGGACTAGGCCGGAAAGATCCGGGTTGCGCTCGTCACCCCTCAGGCTGACCTCTCGGCCGAGCGCTGCTCGAGACCATGAGTTCGAAGAACACCGCAAGCCGAACCGGAATGTGGCAGCAGCCCGGGAACCGGGGCTGCTATCGTCTCCGCACGGTCGCGACTTCCGCTCGCTCGAGCCACAGGCACAAGGCCGCCGGCTGGAGTGGTTGGTGGCCCAGGAGCTCGCGCGCCGCGCCGCGCACCGCGGAGACGAAACGCCCGAGATCCTCCACTACTGGCAGGGTGGCGATCACCAGATCGACTACGTCGTGCGGCCCGAGCTTCTGATCGAGGTGAAGCGCGGTGGAGCGAGCCCTTTCGAGTTCGCGTGGTTCGCCCGGACGTTTCCGCGGGCCGAGCTTCTCGTCATCGCGAGCAAGAGGTTCGAGGCCGATCGGATCCGTGGCCTTACGTTGGGGGATCTCCTGAGTGGGGAGGACTGGTGACTAGCGGGCCGGTACCTTCTGCGATTGCCCACAGGCGCCGTTCGGGGCCTAGAATCGCCGCCCTTCGCTGCGCACGATGGCGCGCATCGAACAACGAGAAGGAAGGATGACTCTGGGCCCCGCGCTGCGATGGCCGCGCTTCTGGCGTGGGCTGGCGATTTCCCTGGGGGCGTTCTGCGGCCTGGGTGTCCTGGGCGAGCTCGGGATGCGGATCGCGGGCTACAAGCCGCTACCGGATCGATTCGGCGAGCGAGCGGGCGTGGTCAGCGCGAGCCCGAACGATTCCTTGCGCTACGTGCTGAATCCGGGCGCGCAGGACCACGGCCTGGAGCATCCGATCACGATCAACTCGCTCGGCTTCCGGGATCGCGAGTACGAGCTCGCCAAGCCCGAGGGCGTGCAGCGCATCGTGGCCCTGGGGGACTCGATCACTTTTGGCCTGGGGCTCGACTTCGACGAAGTCTGGCCCAAGGTGCTCGAGGTGAAGCTCGGGGAGAGCGGCCGGAAGGTCGAGGTCCTCAACCTCGGCGTGAGCGGCTACGACACGGGACAGGAGGTCGCCTTCCTCGAGTACCGGGGGCTGGACCTGGATCCCGACATCGTCGTGCTCGCCTATTGCGTCAACGACGTTGCCACCGTCTCCAACGACTTGACCCTCGCCACGGTGGCGAAGCTCATCCCGCCGGGACTCCTGGGCTCGCGCGTCGTCCAGTGGGGTGCTCGCAGCCTGGGTCGAATCGAGAGCCGATCGTGGTGGCAGAAGCGGGAGCAGGCGCTCGCCGAAGGAGCGACCGGGGATCCCTTCGTGGTCGAGGACGCTCTCTGCCAGAGCTTGCGCAAGCGAATCGAGCAAACCCTGGCCGCCATGCCCGAGAAGGCCGGGGAAAAGCACGACGTACTGGAACGGCGAGCGCATCTCGCCTGGTACGCGAGCGCGGGACGCCTGGCGAGCCTGCGTGGCGCGCTGCGTCGCCTGTCGGTGCTCGCCACGGAACGATCCTTCACCGTCGTCTTCTTCGTCGTGCCTTACCTGGAGGAGGGCCGCGCGAAGAGCTGGCAAGCGGGTTGGTCGGCCGTGTACGCCCTGGTGGAGCGCGCCACCACGGACCTGGGATTCGCGCTCGTCGACATCCGCGGCCCTCTGGCTGCATCGCTCGCGACCCACCCGAGCAAGGATTCGATCCACCCGCCCCCCGAAGGGCACGCCGTGATCGCCCAGACTCTCCTGGGAACCATCAAGGAGCACCTGGATCGAGCACTGGAGCCGGAGCGAGCAGTGGAGAACGGGCGCTGAGATGGCGCGGAATCCCGCCTTCGGGGCGCACGCGTTCGGACCTCCGATGCGCGATCCGTGAGCGGGGTTTTGAATGGAGACCTCGCGCAGAGCGGGATATCGTTTCCCACCCTCCGTGATGGTGCCTACAGGTCAAGAACGAGACTCCGTGCCCGTCCACGTGCTGGCGGGCATGTTTCTATTGTGCGGGGGCGCGCTCGTCTTCGAGCTCGCCTTCAACAAGATCGTGGGCGTCCAGGGCTACGGGCGCCTCGGCGACATCGCGATCGGCACGGCCCTGTTCGGCTATGCGCTCGCCGGCGTCCTCTTCGTGACCTCGGAGCGCCTGCGGCGCATCCCCAGCGACGTGATCGCACCGTGGGCCTGCCTCGCGACCGGGCTCGCGATGCCCGCCGCGCACCTCACGACGACCTGGGTCCCGCTTGCGTTCACCAAGTTCTTCACCGATCCGCTCCAGACGCTCGGCGCCACCGCCATCTGGTACCTGGCCCTGGCCCTGCCGTTCTTCACCTCCTCGCTCGCCATCGTCTCGCTCCTCTCGGGAGCGAGCGCGAGCGGGCGCCGCGTGGGCCGGCTGTACGGATCGGACCTGGTCGGCGCGGGCTGCGGCGCGATCTTCGGGATCAAGGGGATCGCGCTCCTCGGTGGAGCTGGAATCCTCTGGTTCGCCGGCTTCCTGTGCGCCCTGGGCGGCGTGTTCTTCGCGTACCGCACGTCGCGACGGCTTGCCCTGGGCATCCTCGGCGCGGCCATCGCCATCGGCGTGGGCTCGTTCCTCGTGGCGGAGAGGATCGGGATCCGCGTCCACGAGCCGAAGCGGGAATTCCTCCGGGACGAGGCCGAGGGCCGGATCGAGCGGACCGCCTGGAGCGCCGTCTCGCGCGTCGACTTCGCCAAGCACCGGGACATGTACATGATCTGGTTCGACGGCGGCTCGCAGCAATCGCGCATGTTGCCGCCGGAGAGCGCGCTGACAGAGGTCCAGCTCGAGGGCTTCAAGGCATCGAGCACGACGCTCGCCTACCGGCTGCGTCCACGCAAGAACGTCATGGTGCTCGCTTCCTCGGGGGGCAACCAGGTTCGCGGTGCGCTGCACTTCGGCGCCGAGCACGTCACGGCGGTCGAGATCGACCCCTCGGTGTGCAAGCTGCTCAAGACGACCTACGACGGTTGGCTGGAGGGGTTGTTCACCGGAACCAAGGTCACGCTGATCAACTCCGAGGGACGCAGCTACGTCAGTCACTCCCCGGAGAAGTACGACGTCATCCAGATCGAGAGCGCCTACAGCGACGCGATGCTCTTCACGGGCGCCGCGGGCGCGTACAACACGTTCCTCCTGACGACCGAGGCGATCAAGGAGTACTGGAACCACCTGACCGACGACGGTGTCCTCTGGCTCGGCCAGGCGCACTCGGTGCGGCTGTTCACGCAGGTGCTGGACGCCCTCGATTCGCTGGGCGTGGATCCCGAGGGCCGGATCTACTACGAGCGCGGTCACCTGAGCCTCGGCGGCTACGTCCTCGTCCTGCGCAAGACGCCGTTCCCCGCGGAGGAGCTGGACGTCCTCGAGCAGCACGTGCGGCAGAGCGACATCACGTTTCACTTTGCGCCGAAGGGGCTCTGGGATCGCCTGGGCTCCAAGTGGAAGGGCATGGAACCCGACCCCAACCTGCGCGCCGTGGTGAACAAGATCTACGCGCGCAGCGGGGAGGAGCGGACCGCGTTCCTGGAGACGCTGCCGTATGACGCGCTGCCGTCGACGGACGACATGCCCTTCTACAATCGCTACTTCGGTTTCCTCGCGCGCTTCCCCGTGACCGGCGCGAAGGACGGACTGCCGCGCGAGATCCGGAAGATGGCGGATGCGGGGCGCACGTACGGCCCCGTTCCGATCAGCGACGTGCCCCCGGTGGTGATCCTGCTGGAAGCGGCGCTCTTGATGCTGCCGGTGATTTTCCTGCCCTGGGCCACCCTGCGGCGCAGGCGCAAACTGGCCGGGGAACAGCGGCCGCGCGGATTGTGGTTCGAGTGCATCTACTTCGTCTGCGTGGGCCTGGGGTTCATCGCGGTCGAGGTCGTGCTGGCGCGCCGGTACGTGCTCTTCTTCGGCTCGCCGACCGTGGCCCTGGCGGTCGTGCTCGGAGGTCTCTTGACCTTTGCAGGACTGGGCAGCGCGCTGCTCTCGCCGCTCGTGTCGGGGCGCCGCCACGGAGCCGCGGGTGTGATCTTCGCGCTCGTCGCGCTACTCGTCTTCTACGCCTACGGCCTCGACTCGCTCTTCGCTCCGCTGCAAGGGTCGAGCGCAATGGTGCGCTACGCGGCGGGCGTCGTGATCCTGCTCCCTCTCGGCCTGCTGATGGGCCTTCCCTTCCCCTCCGGCCTGCGGCAGGTGACTCGCTTCGGCGAGGGTCGCGTCGCCTGGGCCTGGGCGCTGAACGGCTACGCGTCGGTCGTCGCAACTGCCTCGATCGGGATCGGCATCCAGATCTTCGGCTACCGGATGCTGTTCTTCATCTCGGCGGCGACGTACCTGATCGCCGGCCTGTGCTCGCTCGGGATGGCGCGGCGCTCGGTGACCCGGTCGGATGCCGCGCCCGTGGCCGAGCTCGCGGCGGGCTCCGGCAGCTAGGTCGCGAGCGCCTCGAGCTCCTCCCAGCGCGCGTACAGGGTCCGGATCCCGGCGTCGACTTCGGCACGGCGCGCGCGCACGCGCTCGAGCTCGGTGCGTGGGCCGGTGTAGAGGGTGGGCTCGGAAAGCTTCGCATCGAGCGCCGCGAGCTCGTGCTCGAGGGTGCCGATCTGGTCGGGCAGCTCGTCGAGCTCGCGTTGCTGCCAGGGAGTGATGCGCTTCTTTCGCGCGGGCCGGCTGGCGTCGGAACCAGCCGGCAGCAGCGTGGCCGGAGCCTTGGTCGGCTGTGCCCGAGCCGCGCGCTCGGCGGCGAGCTTCTGGAGTAGCCCGCTGAGATCGCCATCGTGCGCGCGCGCGGCGCCGCTCCCGTCGAGATAGAGGATCTTGGTCGCGACGCGGTCGAGGAACCAGCGGTCGTGGCTGACGACGACGACCACGCCAGGGAATGCGATCAGCGCCTCTTCCAGCGCGCGCAGCGTGGTCAAGTCGAGATCGTTGGTCGGCTCGTCCAGGAGGAGCACGTTCCCGCCGGCGCACACGAGCTTGGCGAGCAGCACGCGGTTCCTCTCGCCGCCCGAGAGCTGCGCGATGCTCGCGAACTTCATCGGACCCGGGAAGAGAAAGCGATCGAGGAAGCTCTCGACGCGCACCGTCCGGTCGCCGACCAGGACCACCCCGCTCTTCCCGGCGACTTCCGCGATCACGCTGTTCGCGGGATCGAGCTCGGTACGCATCTGATCGATGCGCGCGAAGCGTACGGTCTCACCGATCTCGACCGTGCCCGAGTCGGGCGCGAGCTCGCCCTGGATGAGCCGGAGCAAGGTGGTCTTCCCCGCGCCATTGGGACCGACGATGCCCAGCCGCATTCCCGGCCTCACTTCGAAATCGAGGTCGCGGACGATGACGCGCTCGCCGAAGCGCTTGGAGACGCCGCGCAGCACCACCACGCGCGAGCCCAGGCGCGGCCCGGGAGGGAGCTCGAGCTCGAGATCCTCCGGGAGAGCGACCGGCGCCGCGTCGACGAGCGCTTCGTAGCTGTGGATGCGCGCCTTCGCCTTGGTCGTCCGCGCCGGCGGACCGCGGCGCATCCAGGCGGTCTCGCGCCGCAGGAGCAACGCTCGGGTGCTCTCCTGCTTGCGCTCCGAATCCAACCTCGCCGCGCGCGCTTCGAGGTAATCGCTGTAGCCGCCGGCATACCCGTGGACATCGCCCCGATCGAGCTCGACGATGCGATCGACCACACGGTCGAGGAAGTAGCGGTCGTGAGTGACCAGGAGCAGCGGCGTCTGCGTCTCCAGGAACCAGTCCTCGAGCCAATCGGTGACGAATGCATCGAGGTGATTGGTGGGTTCGTCGAGGAGCAGGAGATCGGGTGTCGACACGAGCAGGCGCGCGAGCGCGACGCGCCTGCGCTCGCCGCCGGAGAGCTCGCCGCAGGGAGCGTCGGGACTCAACAAACCGAGCGCGTGGATCGTCGAGTCGATCACGTGCTCGACGTCGTGTCCGCCGAGCTGGTCGAGCTCGCCCTCCAGCCGTGCCTGGCGGGTGAGCAGGCGCTCGAGGATCACCCCCTGGGCCGTCGCTAGCTCCGCGTGCAGCCGCTCGATCTGCTCCAGTACCGTCGCACGCCCAGGAATGCCCGCGCGTACGAGCTCGCGTGCTGTCTTCTCCGGCTCCAGCGCCGGCTCCTGCTCGAGGTATCCCAGCCGCACGTCCCGCCGCTGCGTGCGCAGCCCGGACTCGAAGCCCTCGACGCCGGCGAGGATCCGCAGCAACGTGGTCTTGCCGCCTCCATTCGGGCCGAGCAGCCCCACACGCTCCCCCGGCCCGATCATGAGCGACACGCCGCGGAGCAGCACGCGCTCGTTGAAGCCCTTGGTCACGTTCTCGATCGATAGGAGCGACATCGGCGAAAGGGCGAAGCATGCGCCATGGCGCGGACGCAGGATAGGTCTCGAAGGCGGCGCGTGTCTCGCGTTCTCCCCCAGGAAACACGGGCGCTTCGCCGCGGTGCCCTCGTCCCCTGCCCTTCTCGCTCGCGCCGAACCCGAGACGTCGGCGACGACGCGACCGGCGAGCCCAGGGAATTGGCGCGAGAGAGCTGCAACCATGCGCACTCCACCCGGTCCTCTTGGTCGAGGATGCGCGGGGGACGATGCTCCGAGGAAGAGGGAGAGTTCGATGGTGCGGCGATCGCTTGATCGCTCTGGCGTGCGCGTCCGCGTGGTTGCTGCCCGTTCTCGCGCCGCTTGGGGAGGCCTGCGCGAACACGGGCCAGAGCCAGCGGCGCGACGAGGAGGATGGCTTCGCGGAGCTCGCTCGCGAGTTTCGCGAACGCTATCCCGATCGGCGCCAGCGCGCGGTCAAGAAGCTCGCCGCACTCGGAACGAAGGAAGCCTGGGAGCTCGTCCTCCGCGGCCTCGCTGATGCGGCGCCGGAGGTCGCGGACGAAGCGCGCGTGCAACTGGCGGCGAGCCGCGAGCCATCCATCGTGCAAGCCCTCATGGGGGAGGCGGGGCTGAAGAGCCGTGACGAATGGGTGCGCGTGCGGGCTGCGGAGACGCTCGGACGTTCGATGGGGGAGGTCGACGCGCGCGACCTCGCACGGGCGATCGACGTGCGCGACGCCCTGGTGGCGCGGGCGCTGGTGGGCTCACTCGAGCGGCGTGCGCGCGAGAAGCGCGTGGCCGAATCCGGCCGCGTGGTGGGGGAGATCGAGGCGTGCCTGCGGCAGGGGCTCGATCCGCTGCTGCGCGGCGCAGCCCTCGGGGCCCTGGCGGTGCTCGCGCCGGAGGAGTCGATCGAGGTCATCGAGGACGCCTGCAAGGACCGCTCGAGCGAGGTGCGCTGCGCAGCCTTGCAGGCGTGCGCGCAGACGCGCGGGGAAGCCTGCGGCGAGCGCGTCCGGGCGCTCACGGGAGATCCCTCGAGCGGAGTGCGTGCCCTCGCCATCGATCTGCTCGAGCGTTTCGCGAGCAAGGCGAGCGTCTTGGCGCTCATCGATCGGCTCGAGCGCGAGGAGCGTCCGGCGCTGCGCTGGCGAGCCGTGCGGGCGTTGCAGCGCATGACCGGGCGCAAGGAACGGCTCGACCCGCGTCCCTGGCGCGTCTTCGCGGCCACGCTGGCCGAGGACTGGCGGCCATCTGCGCTCGGAGTGACCTCGGAGGCCGGCAGCAGCACCTTCGCGCTGGCCGGGCTTCCGATCCTCTCCGATCGCGTCGTGTTCCTGATCGACTTCTCGGGCTCGCTGTGGCGCGTGCACGAGGACGGCCGTTCGCGCAAGGCGATCGTCGACGTGAAGATGCGCGCCGCGCTCGAGGCGCTGCCCGAGACGGCCCGCTTCAACGTGATCCCCTACACGAGCGAGCCGCATCCCTGGCGCGAGTCGCTCGTTCCGGCCACGCGGGCGAACATCGAGCACGCCGCGCGCGACTTCGAGACCTGCCAGGAGCGCGGCAAAGGCAACTTCTTCGACGCGGCGCTCCTCGCCCTCGCCGATCCGGAAGTCGACACGATCGTCGTGCTCACCGACGGCGCGCCGACGGGCGGCCATCGCTTCCAGCTCGACCTCCTCTTCGAGGCGCTCCTGGAGGAGAACCGCGGTCGTTGCGTCACCTTCGACTCGATCGTGGTCGACTGCCCCAAAGGTGTGGCACGCAAGTGGCTCGACTTCTCGGAACGCACGGGTGGCCGCTCGATCGCGGTCGCGATGGACTGATGGCCTGCAGTCACCGCCTGGTGCGGAGCCCCGCCTGCTTTGGGTTCGGAGTACCTCCTAGAGAGAACCCCCACCCCTCCCTCCAAGTTCGGAGTCCCCTCCGAGTTTGGAGTCCCTCCGAGTTTGGAGTCCCTCCGAGTTTGGAGTACCGCCTTCAGGCGGTCTGGTTCGTCGTCCCGCCTTCAGGCGGGACTGGCTCTGCAAGAGAAGACCGCCTGAAGGCGGTACTCCGAACCGGAGAAGGCCGCTCCGGCCACTAGCAACCCGCGCGTTCCAGCAGCAGGAACTGAAACCGACCATACCGGCTCTCGAAGCCCGGGACGCGCTCGATCGAGCGCGCAAGCCTCCCCGCTCCATCCACGAGCCGCCGCATCCGCTCCGAGAAATTGCGCGTACGGAACACGAGCTCCTCGGGCGAGGGCATCGCTTGCAAGCCAAGATGATCGACCACGCGCATGCCGGCAGCCGCACACAGCGCTTCGACCTCGTGGGGAGCGAGCGCGCGAAACGGCCCGATGTTCGGGTCGGGAGAGAGCACGTACTCCACGCCGCGCGGTCCGCCGCGCCGGGCCCGCGCACGTTCGGTCAGATCGTGGAACGAGCGACGGCTGACGTACGCGAGGAGGACTCGTCCCTGCGGCGTGATCCAGCGCGCCATCGCGGCCAGGAGCCGGGCGCGGTCCGCTGCGCGCAGATCTTCGAGGCGGAAGAAGCAGGAGACGAGCTCGTAGCTCGAATCCGGCGGCGCCACGAGACCCTCGGAGGACTCGGGCCAGGCGAAGGCGGCGGCGCGCGGCCGCGTGCGATCGGCCACGAAGCGCGCCACCTCGGGCGTGCGCTCCACGACCTCGAAACGCCATTCCGGCCGCTTTCGGGAGAGGAGCTCGGTCACGATCCCCGTGCACGGCAGCACGTCGAGCCATCGACCCGAGGAGGTCGTCTTTCCGTCGCGAGGTACGAAGCGATCGAGGCACTCCTCGATCGCGCGCACTTCCCAGGCCCGCGGCTTGTTGTGCCGCAATCCGTTCAGGACGCGGGCGCGCTGGTAGATCGCGAGCAGCTCGGGCTCCCAGGCCTCGGGATCGATCGAGGAGGGAATCGGTCGGCCGGCGTAGTGGTTGTAGTGCGAGACCTGGCCGAGCGGCCGGCGCTTGGGACCCTTCTTCGAGGGGGCCTTCGGATAGCCGAGGGCGAGGACCGCGACCACCATGCGATCGGGCGGCAACCCGACGATCTCGCGCACCTTCTCCGCATCGCCGGTCTGCGTGATCCAGAACGTGCCAAGCCCCAGCACGTGGGCCGCGAGGCTCATGTTCTCGATCAGCGCGCTCGCCGATTGGATGTTGGCGTGGTTCTCCTCGGAGAAATCGCGGCCGTAGGCGACGACGATGTTCACCGGAGCGTTCGACATCTGCAGCGAGAGCCGAGCGAGCTCCCCGTTGATGAGGGGGTCGTCGACCGCGACCAGATCCCACATCTGGTAGTTGCACGAGCTCGGCGCCCAGATGCCCGCGTGCATCACCTGATCGACGAGCGCGCGCGGCACCGGATCGGCCTTGAACTTGCGGACCGATCGGCGCGAGTAGAGCGCCTCCCAGAAGTCCATGCGCGGCAGCTCGGAGAGCGGCCGCGATTCGCCGAGGTCCGCGCTCGAATCGGAAACCAGCGGCGAGCCCTCGGGTTCGTCGGGGATCCCGCCCCTCTCCCCGCCTGCGGGCAGGCCCTCGGCTTTCCCGGGAGAAGGAGGGACGAGGCTCATCCGCGGCAGTGTGGCGCGCCTGCGCACCGAACGAAAGCGCCTCGCCCGAGGAAGGCGAGGCTGCGAAGGACGCGGGCGCATCGGCCGGTCGAGCTCCGGCCGCCCTCGCCGGCGCGCTCGACGCCCGTGGTGTCCGATGACGCCCGTGCCTGGCACGATAGGCGCGCCCAGGAATCCCCCCATGCGCTTTCGATCCTCCATCTGCCTCGCGCTCCTCCCGCCGCTTGCCCTGCCGATCGCGCGCGCCCAGGAGCTCACCACACCGGCGGCGCACCTGGGTCGGCCGGTCGGGCGCGACTTCGAGCTGGCCGACTGGAAGGAGGTCTCGAGCTACTTCGAGCAGCTCGATCGCGAGAGTGCGCGGGTCGAGCTCTTGCATCCGGGCACCACGACGGAAGGGCGGGATTTCCTGGTCGCCGTGATCTCGAGCGAGGCCAATCTCGCTCGCCTGGACGAGATCCGTGCGGCCGCGCGAACGCTCGCGGATCCGCGCGGCTCCGACCACGGGATTCGCGAGGCCGCGCTCGAGGACGGCCGCGTGATCCTGTTCGTGTCCTGCGCGATGCACGCGACGGAGTGTGCGGCGCCGCAGATGGCGATGGAGCTCGCGTGGAATCTCGTGGCCTCCGACGAAGAACCGTGGCGGAGCGCCCGCGAGGAAGTCGTGCTCCTGCTCGCGCCCAGCCTCAACCCGGATGGTCTCGACCACGTCGTCGACTGGTATCGGCGCACCGTCGGGACTCCCTACGAAGCGAGCGATCTCCTCGAGCTCTACCAGTTCTACTCCGGTCACGACAACAATCGCGACTGGTTCATGCTCACGCAGGCCGAGACGAAGCTCGTGACCCAGCTGCTCTACGGGGAGTGGTTCCCGCAGGTGTACTGGGACGTGCACCAGCAGGGAACGCGCGCCGAGCGCATGTTCGTGCCGCCCTTCCGCGATCCGTTGAACCCCAATCTCGATCCAGCGGTGATGGCCGGGATCGACCTGCTCGGTACGCGCGCGCTCTACGACCTCACGCGCCAGGGTTTCACGGGCATCTCGACCGGCGTCTCGTACGACATGTGGTGGAACGGCGGGAACCGTAACGTGCCGGTGCGCCACAACATCGTCGGCCTGCTGACGGAGGCCGCATCCGCCCGCCTTGCGACACCGGTGTTCCTGCCGCGCGAAGAGCTCGGCGCGCCGCGCGGCCTCACGGAGTACGCGCCCTCGCACCGCTTCCTCGCGCCCTGGCCCGGCGGTTGGTGGCGCATCCGGGACGTCATCGACTACGAGCTCGGTTTCGCGCGCTCTCTGCTCGCGAGCCTCGCACGCGAGCGGCGCCTCTGGCTTGCCGGCGCGCTCCAGGCCGCCGAGCGCGCGATTCGCGCCGGGGAGGAGGATTCGCCGCGCGCCTGGATCCTGCCGAGCGACAACCGCGATCCGTATGCCGTCGAGCGCCTCGTCGATGCGCTCCTGCGCTCGGGCGTCGAGGTGCACCAGAGCGCGGGCGCATTCCGGGCCGACGAGCGCGAGTGGCCGGCGGGGAGCCTGGTCGTGCGCCGCGACCAGCCGTACGGAGCGCACGCCAAGGACCTTCTCGACGTGCAACGCTACCCCGACGGCGATCCGCCCTACGACGTGGCAGGCTGGACGCTTTCCTATCTCCTTGGTGTGCATCGCGTCGAGGTCGTCCAGTCCTTCGATGCACAGCTCGAACGCGTGAGCGACACGACGGGGGCTGTCGCGCCCTTCGCGCCCGATCCGCGGCTCGCGACGGCGCCCGAGGGCAGCCTTTCGACGCGTGATGGCGGCGCATGGAGGAAGCTCGCGCGTGCCTGGCGCGAATCCCCCGATCGCCAGTGGAGCTTTGCCGGCGGCGGCGAGCGCGCCGGTCTCGTGTTGCCCCGCGCGCAAGCACAGGAGAACGACGCTCCACTCGTCCTCTCGTTCCCCCGTATCGGCGTCTACTCGCCCTGGCAAGGGAGCGTCGACGAGGGCTGGACGCGCTGGATGCTCGATGCGAGCGAGCTCCCCTTCACGACCGTGAAGAACGAGATGCTGCGCGCCGGCGCGCTCGCGCGCTTCGTCGACGTCCTGGTGCTGCCGAGCCTCGATTCCTCCGTACTCGACGCCGGCCGTGCCGAGGGCAGCGTCCCGCCGGCGTACGAGGGCGGGCTCGACCCGGAAGGCGCCATCGCGATCGAGGAGTTCGTGCGCAGCGGCGGAACGCTGGTGACCCTGGGCACATCCGGGACCTGGGCGATCGAGCTCCTCGCGCTGCCCCTCGCGGATGAAACTCGCCCGGAAGGCGCGCCCGGGACGGCGAGCGAGAGCGCCGCGGACTTCGCCTGTCCGGGAAGCGTCCTGCGCGTCCTCCCCGAGCCGCACGCACTGTGTGCCGACTTGCCCGGCTCGATCGGCGTCTTCTTTTCCGACTCGAGCGCGTGGCGCGTCCTCTCGAGCGAGGACGCGAAGAAAGAATCGCGCGCCGATCCCGCCCATATCGAGGTCCTCGCGCGCTATGCCCCGACCAGGCTCCTGCTCTCGGGCTGGATCCGCGGCAGCGAGCGGATCGAGGGCGACGCCGCGTGGGTGCGCGTGAAGCACGGCAAGGGCCGCGTCCACCTGTTCGGATTCCGCCCGCAATTCCGGGGCTGGACGCAAGCGAGCTTCCCGCTCTTCGTGCGAGCCCTGCTGCTCGACGCCCCGCAGCCGTGACGAACATGCGTGCGCTCCTCCTCGTCTGCTTGGTCTGCGCAACGTGCAGCAGCCCCTTGCCGCCGTCCAGCGCCCTCACGGCGAAGCCGTCGCGGACGCTCGAGCCGGGCCTGCATGCGCGTCAGGTGAGGGACCCCGACACGAACACGGTCGTGCGTTCGTGGAGCGAGCTCGTCGACGCGGACGGTCACGCAGAGAAGCACGGGCTGGAGCAGGAGTGGTATCCCGACGGCTCGCGACGCTCCGAGCGCGAGTTCGACCACGGCCACGGGAAGGGGCGCTGGCGTACCTGGTACGCGAGCGGCGTCCTGCGGTCCGACTACACCTTCGGCGCGAGCGGCGAACGCACGACCATGCGCTTCTTCCACCCCGACGGGCAGCTGGACGCCGAAGGCCCGGCGATCGACGGCATCAAGGTCGGAGGCTGGTCGTACAGGCACCCCAACGGCCAGCTCGAGAGCCAGGGCGAGTTCGTCGCCGGCCGCCGCGAGGGCCGGTGGAGCTACTGGGCGGAGAACGGGGTGCTCGTGGCACGCGGCACGATGCACCTCGACCGTCGCGTTCCAGGCGACTGGGAGCTGCACGATCCGGGTCAATAAGTGCGGCGATCCTGCCTCGCGAGCCACACGTCGAAGGCCGCGAGGGCTTCCTCGCGCAGGAACGGCACGCTCGGCAGGCTGCGCTCGGCGAGCGGGCGCGCGAGCTCGACGTGGAAGCGCGCGTCGTCGAAGCCTGCCGCGGCCGCGTCCGCGCGCGTCCCGGCGAAGACGCAGCGCTCCACCCGCGCCCAGAGCATCGCGCCGAGGCACATCGGACAGGGCTCGCAGCTCGTGTAGATCTCGCAACCCGTGAGCTCGTGCGATCCGACCTTCGCGCAGGCTGCGCGAATGGCCTCGATCTCGGCGTGCGCCGTGGGGTCGTGGCGCTCGAGGACGCGATTGCGGCCGCGGCCGAGCACCTCGCTGCCGCGCACGACCAGCGCACCGAAAGGACCTCCGCTGCCCGTCTGCACGGCTTCGAGCGCGAGCGCGATCGCTTCTCGCATCCATGCGACGCGCGGATCGGGCATGGAAGCTCGCTACGCCTTCTGTGCCTTCGGGCTTGTCTCGCGGGGCGCGGGAGACTCACTGGCCTGCGCGAGGAATCCTCCCGTCGTGATCCGCGAGCGCAGGCGCAGGCCGGATTGCTTGAGCTGGATCGTGGTCCAGCCGCGCTTGAGCAGGGCCGCGCGCAGGCGGCGCGTGCGGCCCGATCGTCGGGCAGCGGCGCGGAGCGACTTCGTGCGCGGCTCCAGACGGGTGCGCACTCCCGCGAGCGCGATGGCGCGCCAGCTCGGGTGACCGGCGCCTGCCAGGTACTCGGCGATCGAGCGGCGTTCCTGGCAGATGCTCGCGAGCTGGGTGATGCGCAGCGTCGCTCGATCGGGCGTGATGCTCTTGAAGCCGGCGCGCTCGACGGCGACGCCCCAGGGTTCCAGTCGGCGTGCAAGGACCTCGGAAAGCTCCGTGTCGAGAGCTCCGGATCTCGCGATCTCCGCTCGCGCCGCGTGCCGCAGGACGGCCTGCACGCTGATCCCGAGCACCTGCAGCATGCCCTTCGAGAGATCGTCGATCTCGATCAGGGCCTTCCTCACGTCGACGACCTTGTAGACCAGGTTCGCGTCAGCGAAGAACACCAGGCCCTGGCGAGTCTCGACGCGCTGGGCGGGCAGATCGAGCGTGCGCGAGCGCGTGGGCAGGACTCGGGCGCTCTGCAAGAAGGGCAGCAGTGGATAGAAGCCCGGCGTCAGGACGCGCGTCGCGCGGCCGAAGCTGAACTTCAGACCCGTTTGGCCCTCGTCCACCGTGACTCCCATCGCCCGCACGAACGCCACGATCGCCGTGAAGGCCACCACCGCGAGGTCATCGAGGTTGCGTCGCAGGAGCTCGAGCAGCCAGCTCCACAGTTCGCCGAGCGCGTGGGTCACGGCGGCCCTTGCTGCGGGCTCTCCGTCTCATCGTCGTCCTCGGGCTCCTTGCTGGTCTCGCTCTTCTCCTCGGCTTCCTTGCTCTCCTTGCCCTTCTTCGCGCGCTCCAGCTCTTGCTCGTAGATCTGGATCACCGCCTTGTCCGCGCGCTCGGCCTTGCGCCGCGTTTCCTCGTGCTCCTCCGGCCCGACGGAGACCACCGCGCCGGCGATGAGCGCGACCGCTGCCACCTCGGACAGCCCGTCCGCTCGCAAGAGCTGGTACAGCTTCAGCTTCTCGTTGGCGAGCAGGTCGAGCTGCGTGATCTCGAGGGTGGTCGGCGAAGGCGAGATGTTCGAGAAGCCGAACTGCAGGATGCGCACACCCCACTGGTCCTCGATGGGCCTGAGCTCCTCGCGCACATCGGCGGCCAGTCGATCGACATCGGTGACCGAAGTGCGGTCCTGGTGCGAGACGACCTTCTGGACGGCCATCACCACGCGATTCTGCAAGCCCGTGACCAGGTCGTCGATCTCGATCAGGGCCTTGCGCAGATTGACGATCTGGTAGACGACCTTGCAGTCGATCTCGTAGACCAGGTTGTCCTTGAGCTGGATCACCTGCGGCTCGAGGTCGAGCGTGGTGTGCTTGGTCTCCTCGACGCGGAACTTCTGCAGCAGCGGCACCTTGAAGTGCAGCCCCGGCCCCACCACGGCGCGGGCGCGGCCGAGCGTGAAGCGCAGAGCGTGCTGGCCGTCGTAGACGATGACGAACAGGCCGGTGACGGCACCGAGGAGGTCGAGAGACATGCAGGATCTGGGGCGGGAAGGGGCGCGGAGCGCGACACTAGAACAAATACCCGGCCGCGAGCGAACCCACTCCTCGGTCTCTCGTAGGTCCGAGGCGAAACCTCGGCTAGCAGTCCGTGGTGAGACCCGGCGTCGGACCGAGCCCGAGCGAGAAGGTCAGCGGCAAGGAGCGAGGAGGAGGCAACCTCTCTGTAGGTTGCCGACGACGAGCGACACAGCGGCTGGCCTTCGCAGCCGGGCGAATCCAGCCGGGTTTCGCCACGGGCTGCTAGCATCCGCCGCGAGCGCCGCGCTGGCGTGCTCACCCATGGACGAGCCCCGATCCCACCACGAGCTGCCGCGGATCCCGCGCGATCCAGAGGACGATCACCAGCCCGCTGCGCTCGCGGCGCGCAGGGAACTCTGCGAGCGCGCAGCGGGGCAGGCGCTCCCGCACCTGGCCGGCCAGCCGGTCGGGCTCGAGGACGCGCGCGGCAAGATCGAGAACATGATCGGCTTCGTGCAGGTCCCGCTGGGGATCGCGGGGCCGCTGCTCGCCGACACGAGCGAGGGGCAGATCGAGGTGTACGTCCCGATGGCGACGACCGAGGGCGCGATGGTCGCGTCCTACTCGCGCGGCATGCGCCTCTTGCGCGAGGCCGGCGGAGCGCGCGCGCGCGTCGTCCGGGAAGGGCTCTCGCAGCACCCAGTGCTCGTGTACGAGACCGTCGAGCGCGCGCTGGCCGCCGAGCGCGTCGCGCGCGAGAGCCACGCGGAGCTTGCCGCGCTCACGGCCAAGATCACGCGCCACGGCGCGCTGGCGCGAGTCGAGCCGCAGGTGATCGGTCGGCGGCTCCTGCTGCGCCTCGTGTTCACCACCGGCGATGCGATCGGCATCAACATGGCCGCTCAGGCAGCCGACCTGTGCTCGAAGGCCATCGCCGAGAGGACCGGTGCCGAGGAGCGCTACGTCCACGGCCAGGACGTGGAGAAGCGCGCCAACGCGCGCGCCCTCGTCGAAGGGCGAGGCCGGAGCGTGGTGGCCGAGGCGCGGATCGAGCGCGCGCTATTGCAGACTCACTTGCGCGTGACGCCCGAGGCTCTCGTCGCGATCCAGAAGACCTACCAGGTCGGTTACGCGCAGCTCGGGACCGTCAACTGGACGATCCAATCCGCCAATGGCCTCGCCGCAGTCCTGCTCGCGTGCGGCCAGGACGTCGCCTATCTCGTCGAGTGCGCGACGGGATTCCTCGATGTCGAGTGCACGGCCGACGGCGCCCTGCACGCCGCGGTCACCTTGCCTTCCCTCCTGGTTGGAACGGTCGGTGGCGGGAGCGGTCAAGGAACGGCGCGTGAGTGTCTGGCGATCCTCGGTTGCGAAGGTTCCGGCAAGGCGCGCCGCTTCGCGGAGATCCTGGCCGCGACGGTTCTCGCGGGCGATCTCTCGCTGCTCGCCGCCTTCTGCACGCACGAGTTCGTGGCAGCGCACGAGCGGTTGGGGAGGAATCGCCCCCACGAGAGCGAGGGAGAGGCGCGATGAGCCGCGGAGCCCGCCGCAAGCGACCGCCTCGGCGGGCCCCCGATGCGCGAACGACCATTCCTGAGCCGAGCGCATCGATCGACGTGCCGCGTGCACGCGCCGAGCCCTGGGCCCCGATCGCGTACGCGCTGCTCCTGATCCTGGGCGCGCTCTTCGCCTATCTCGCCCTGCGGCCGGGTGGTCGCGGGCCGCTGTGGGTGTGGCGGTCGGGGCGCGACCTGTGCTTCCTCGCCGCGCTCCTGACGCTCCTTTGCATGATCGCCTGGAGCTCGTTCCACCGGCCGTTCCTGCGCCGCTCGCGCGTGATCGCGCTGCTCGCGCTCGTGCTCGTGATCGGCGTGACGCCCTTCCAGCTTCCGTTTCCCTCCTCGCACGAGGATCGGCCGAGCGCAGTCCCGTTCCGCCTACCGGTCGAGGGGGAGTGGCGCGTCCTCTGGGGCGGCTCGGAGAAGCAATCCAATCGCCTGGCGGGCTTCTTCGCCGAGCAGCGCTGGGCGCTGGCCCTGGTTCGCGAACAGGACGGCCGGCGCACGCGGGAGGACGCTCTCCCGGGCGTGGCGCGGCGTCCCGCCGACTTCCTGGCCTTCGGCGAGCCCGTTGTCGCGCCCGCGGCTGGAACGGTCGTGTGGACGCGGGACGGATTGCCAGATGGAGATCTGGTCACGTATGCGCGGGACATTCCACCTCTGGGGAACACGATCGTCCTCGAGGTCGGCGCGCACGAATTCGTCTTCCTTTGCCATCTCGAGCAGGGATCGATCCAGATCGGAGCGGGCGAGCAGGTCGAATCCGGGACGATCCTCGCGCGGGTGGGCAGCTCGGGGCTCTCCCGGCTCGCCCCGGAGCCGCATCTCTTGACGTTCCTCCAGGATTCGGCCGAAGAGGGCGCGGGAGAACCGATTCCATGGTCGTTTCACGCGCTCTTGGTCGACGATCGATACATCGAGGAGAAGCTGCCGAGAGGCGGCATCGGAATCGATGGTCGCCTCAGCGGGGAGCGTGTGTGCCAGGCTCCCTTGCCCGCTGCGGAGGCGCGCTGAGCGCGCACGCACTTGACGTCCTGCTCGATTCCTGTAACCTGATTCGCTTTCCTCTGGACGGAAGGACTCGTTCGAGTAGGCCTCGCGAGACCCCGTCTGCCTGCCCCAAACCTTCCACCCGCTCCCTCCCGGACCACTCCGGCCCCCGGAGGATCCTCCCATGACCGCCGTCCCGACCGCCGTCCTCAAGACTGAATCCCCCCGGCCCGCCTCGCCCCGCTCCAAGGGGCCGGAGATGCACCGCAACATCGGGATCATGGCCCACATCGATGCGGGCAAGACGACCGTCACGGAGCGGATCCTCTTCCTCACTCAGAAGATCCACGCCATGGGCGAGGTCCACGACGGTGAGGCGACCATGGACTTCCTGGAGGAGGAGCAGAAGCGCGGGATCACGATCCAGTCGGCCTCCACGACCTGCCAGTGGAACGGCCACACGATCAACATCATCGACACGCCCGGCCACGTCGACTTCACGGCCGAGGTCGAGCGCTCGCTGCGAGTCCTCGATGGTGCGGTCGCCGTCTTCGACGCGGTGAGCGGCGTCGAGGCACAGTCGGAGACCGTCTGGCGCCAGGCCGACCGCTACCGGGTACCGCGCGTCTGCTTCATCAACAAGATGGACCGCGTGGGCGCTTCCTTCGACGCATCGGTGCAGTCGATCCGCGACCGCCTGAGCGCGCGGACCGTGTGCGTGCAGATGCCCTATGGAGCCGAGAAGGACTTCGCCGGCTTCGTCGATCTGATCCGCATGAAGCTCATCACCTTCCCCGAGGACAGCGAGGGCAAGGAGTACTACGAGGCGGAGGTCCCTGCCGAGATCCTGGCCGAGGCGCAGAAGCGGCGGCGCGAGATGCTCGAGATCGCGGCGGAGAACGACGAGGAGCTCCTGGATCTCTTCGTCGACGACGCGGAGATCCCCGAGGCGATGGTGATGCGCGCGCTGCGTCGGGCGACGCTCACCCTGGAGGCGACTCCCGTCCTCTGCGGCTCCGCGCTCAAGCACAAGGGCGTGCGCTTCATCCTCGACGCCGTCGTCGACTACCTGCCCTCGCCCATCGAGCTGCCGCCGATCGAGGGGAGCGATCCCTCGAGCGGCGAGCGCATCCTGCGCCGGCTCGTGCCCGAGGAACACCTGGCGCTGCTCGCGTTCAAGACGATCGCCGAGACCACCGGTGACCTGACGTTCGTGCGCATCTACTCGGGCATCCTGGAAAAGGGCTCCAAGCTCATCAATCCGCGCACGCGCAAGAGCGAGCGGATCGGCCGGCTGGTGCGCATCCACGCCAACAAGCGCGAGCCCGTCGACAGATGCACGCGGGGGACATCGGCGCGGTCATCGGCCTGAAGAACACGATCACGGGCGACACGCTGTGCGACGAGGACCATCCGATCGTCGCTCGAGAAGATCGAGCTTCCCCGAGTCCGTGATCTCGATGTCGCTCGAGCCCAAGAAGCTCCCAGGACCGTGACAAGCTCTCCGAGGTCATCGGACGCCTGACCCGCGAGGACCCCACTTTCCGGGCCAGACCAACGAGGCGACCGGCCAGCTCATCATCTCGGGAATGGGCGAGCTGCACCTCGAGATCGTCGTCAACCGCATCAAGAACGACTACAAGTGCGAGGTCGTCACGGGCAAGCCCAAGGTCGCTTACAAGCAGCGCCTCAAGAAGGCCATCAAGACCGAGGCGCGCTTCATCCGCCAGACCGGCGGCCGGGGCCAGTACGCGGTCATCGTCGTGTCGTTCGAGCCGACACCCACTCCGGGTGGCGAGATGGAGTTCGTCGACAAGATCAAGGGCGGAACGGTTCCGCGCGAATACATCCCCAAGGTCGCGGCCGGCCTGCGTGAGTTCCACGATGCAGGCGGCAACACCGGCTATCCGTTCGTGAACATGCGAGCCACGCTCGTCGACGGCAAGTACCACGAAGTGGACTCGAACGAGTTCGCGTTCCATGCAGCCGGCGTGCTGGCCTTCCGTCAGGCGATCGAGAACAACACTGTGCTACTGGAGCCGTTCATGAAGGTGGAGGTACGCGTTCCCGAGGAGTACCTCGGCGCAGTCGTGGGCGATCTCAACTCTCGCCGCGGCGAAGTCTCCGAGGTCGATTCGCTGGGCAACCTGCGCATCGTTCGCGGGATGGTGCCGATCGCGGAGATGTTCGCCTACTCGACCGCCCTGCGCGGAGCCACCCAGGGGCGCGGCAACTACGCGATGGAGCTCGCCGAGTACCGCGACGTGCCCGCCGGGATTGCATCCAAGGTGGCCGAGAGCGGCGACTGAGCGGCCTTTTCCACGACCGAGCCGAGGGCCGGGAAGTCCCGGCGTGAGGCTGGTGGATTGGTGCCCGCATCAGTACTGTACTCGCCATGCCCAGCACGGCCAGGCGCCGTTGGAGTCGCGAGCTCGACACGCAGATCGACGGGGTGGCTGTCGGTTCGACGGGCCCCGTCATCGTGCACGGCTACGAACCGCCGGCCGGCGACAAGTGGATGGACAGCGTCATCCCCGGGAGACTCTGCGCGTTCGAGCGCACCAGCGGTGAGATGCTCTGGCGCGTTCCGTGCGAGGTCGGCTACGGCCGGGGATTCGGCGCGGGTCTACTCGGAAGCGAGCGCGTCGTCGTGCTCGGTCCGGGGCTCGTCGGCCACAAGATCGCGCACATGTCGATCTCCAACGGCGAGCTCCTCGGGGCGGCGCCGATCGACGCCTTCGACGAAGCGCTCGTGTTCCCCGACCTCTGCATCTGCCTCTCGCACAGCCGCATCTTCGCGGTCGACACCAATGAAATGACGGAAGCGTGGAGCTACGGCGAGGGAGAGCGCTTCCACCACGTGGAACGAATCGGCGATCGGATCCTCGCGGTGTTCTCGACGCGCGGCGGGCAAGGAATCTTGCGGCTCGACGCGGAGACTGGCGAGTACGAGGGCCGACTGCTCTCGCCCGAGCAGCCGATCATCCATTGCATCGCGGGAGGTGACGATCTCCTGGTCGCCCTGACTTCGGATCTGCGACGGGTCCTGGCCGAGACGTCGAGCGAGCAGCTCGAGGCGGTCCTGGCCGAGCACCCCGGCGGCGGGCTCTCCGACACGCTCTCGCTCCTGGCGCTGCGCGCCGACAGCGAGCCGGGCGACGAGCCTTGCTGGTTCCGGGTCCTGGAGACCGAGGAGCTCGACGAGCTGCCCGAGGCCTCGATCCTGGTCGACAGTGGCAAGCTCTACGTCGAGCGCGGAACGCTTCTCGAGGCGCTCGACGCTCTCACCGGCCGGCCCCTCGGCGAGTGGACCGTTCCTGGTCTCGACGAGCGGCTGGACTGGAGAGTGGTCGACGGGGCCGGATTGCTGGCCGAAGAGACGCGGCTGTCGATCTTCGAGCTGCCCGCCTGATCCTGGCCGGCTTGACGGATCGCCTCGCCTGCCGACAATCCTTCCGCCATGGCCCATCAAGAGAAAGACGCCGAGCTCGACGCGGACGGTCTGCTCGTCCAGAAGTACCAGAGCGTCGTGCTCGTCGTGCTGCCGCCCCGAGGCTTCGGCGAGCAGATCCTGCGCTACGCGCGCTCGGCCCTGTACAACGTTCATGTCGGCACACGCTCGGTGTCGAGCATGACCGAGGAGTTCGTCAAGGGCCGGCTGCAGGACGAATTCCTCGTCGACGGCTCGCTGGCGGATGCTCGGATGGAGGAGTACGCGGGCATCCTCCTTGCCGGCGGCGAGGAAGGGTCCTCGCTCGCCACCGATGCGCGCGTCCTGGACCTCGTGCGCGAGGCCGGGCGCGACGAGAAGCTGATTGCGGCCTGGGGCAACGCCGTCGAAGTCCTCGCGCGGGCCGGCGTGATCGCCGGCCACCGGGTGACGGGTGCGGCCGAGCTGCGCGAGACGCTCGAGAAGGCTGGCGCCAGGTACACCGGACGTGAGTACGAGGTCTCCCGCCACGTGGTGACCGCCCGAGACGAGAGCGCGGGAATGCGATTCGGGAGGGCACTGGCGGAGATCGTCCGGATCTGACGATAGGTTCCGCAGCGCCGCCCGCCCGCCGGGCCCCAAAAAGAGCCGGCAACTGTGTATTCTGTGAGGGAGCGATCCGCCCTAGACCCGGCCTCCGGGTACCTGACGGCGCAACGCGGATCCCCCGTTCGCGCCAAACCCAACGCTGGTCCCCACACGTGACAGCCATCGCAATCCTCGAGACCCTCGCGAGGGAATTCTCGATCCAGTTCGGAGAGGCTCAGAGTGTCTTCGAGATGCTCGACGCGGGCCTCAGCGCTCCATTCGTCGGCCGCTTCCGGCGTTCCCAGTCAGGCGGCCTCTCCGAGAGCGTGGTTCGCAAGCTGCAGAATCGGCGTCTCGAGCTGGAGGAGCTCGATCGCCGACGGGGCACCATCCAGCGCCTGCTGGAAAAAGAGCCCAGCGTTTCCGAATCCGACCAGGCGGCGATCCGCACGTGCATGGATCGCTTCGAGCTCGAGGATCTCTTCGTACCGCACCGCCGGCCCGAACCGGAAGTGCAACTGGCGATCGACCGCGGCTTGCAAGGTCTCGCGGACGAGCTCGTGCGCTCGGTACCGCGTCCGCCGCGACAGGGCGAGCCCGAGCCTGCCGTCGACACGACCGAAGACGAGCAGAGGGATGCCGATCCGACCGACTCAGCCATCGAGGGTGATCCGGAAGTGTCGGACGAGGACTCGCACGAACCGGCTGCCAGGCTCGACGACTTCAGCGCGCAGATGGGCCAGCTCGACCCGGCGGAATCGATGGACGCGGTGGACACCCTGGAACCCATGGACTCCATGGATGCCATGGACCCCATGGACACGGGGAGCGAGCAGGGTGACGGCTCCGCGAGTGCGGATCTCGAGGAAGCGGCGGGGGATTCGGCTTCCGGATCGACCGTAGCAGTTGCCGTTGCAACGACGCCGGTGATCAAGGAAGACCTGTCGGGCATCGCCGGACTACCGGTCAAGATCGAGATCACGCCCGAGATCGCTCGGGTGTGCCCGGCCTACGTCAACCCCGATCGAGGCGTCCACACCGAGAGCGAAGCCCTCGCGGGTGCGGTGCGGATCCTTTCGGATCGCATCGGCCGCAACAGCTACCTGCGCGGAGTGGTGAGACAGTTCTTCCGCAAGCGCGGCGTGCTCACGGTCCGGACCATGGTCGACGAGGGCAAGGCTGGCCGCCACCGGCCGCTGCTCAAGCTGAGACAGCCCTTGCGTCAGGTGCAGGGTCATCGCCTGCTCTCCCTGCGCCAGGCCCAGAAGGAACGCGTGCTCAATACCGTGATCACGCTCGAGGAAGGCCTCGTGTTCCCCAAGGTCCGCGCGCTCCTCGGAAGGCACAACGAGCCGGGATTCGCGGCCCTGCTGGACGAGGTCGCCCGCAAGTCCTTCCAGGTGCGCCTCGCGCCCGTCATCGAGGCCGACGTGCGCCTCGAGCTGAAGGAGCGCGGCGACGCCGAGGCGTTGCGCTTCTTGTCGCAGCACCTGCGCCAGATCCTGCTGACGCCGCCGTACGGACCGTACACCGTTGCCGGCGTCGACGTCAGCGCCCGTGAGGACCTCACGATCGCCGTACTGGACGGCGCGGGCGAGCCCCGCAAGATTGCTCGCATCGAGGCGCCCGGCAAGGACGCTGCGACGCTCGGCAAGGAGCTGCACGACGTCCTGGAAGAGCATCGCCCGCGTGCCCTCGTCGTCGGCAACGGCAAGGGCTCGCGCGCGATGGCGATGCGCCTGCGCGAGGCTCTGCGCCAGGCACAGATCCCCGTGTCGGTGGCGGTCATCAACGAGGCCGGCCTCTCGAGCTACGCCAACTCGGAAGTCGCGCGTCGCGAGCTGCCCGAGACGACCGTGCCGCAGAGGATGGCGATCAGCCTGGGTCGTCGCTTCCAGGATCCGATGGCGGAGATCCTGAAGATCGATCCGCGGCACCTCGGCATGGGCGCAGAGCAAGGGCTGGTGAGCAAGGCCAACGCGAGGCGCATCTTCGACGAAACGGTCGAGTCGTGCGTCGCGCACGTGGGTTGCGATGTCTCGCGCGCCCCGCTGACCATCCTGCAGCACGTTCCCGGCCTCGACGCCGCGACGGCGGAGCGCCTGATCGAGCGGCGCAAGATCGCGCCCTTCGAGAACCGCGAGCAACTCCGCGCCGAGGGATTGCTGAGCGAGGCCCAGTGGACCAGCGCGATCGCGTTCCTGCGGTTCCCGCAGTCCAGCGAGCCGCTCGATCGCACCAGTCTCCACCCCGAGCTCTACGATCTCGCGCGGCGCGTGCTCGACAGCGTGGGCGGAACCACCGAGGACAGCCTGGCGCGCCCGGGTATCACCCGCGGGCTCCGGCGGGAGAACTTCGACGTCGACGAGCTCACCTGGCGCGATCTGATGCGCGAGCTCGCGCAGCCCGGACGGGATCCGCGTGGCTACACGACGCCGCCGGAGCTCCTGGAGGGGGACACCGATCCCTCCCGCCTGGTGAAGGATCGAGTGGTCTGGGGCTGGGTGACGAACGTGGCCAGTTTCGGCGTGTTCGTCGATGTCGGGCTCGCACACGACGCGATGATCCACATCAGCGAGATCTCGGCCCGCTACGTTCGCGACGCGCGCGAGCTGCTCAGCATCGGTCAGGTCGTGCGCGCACGGATCGCCGACTCGAGCGGACCGCGGCTCGCCCTTTCCTTGAAGAACGTTCCGATGGAGGAGCGAGCGCCTCGCCCTCCCCGCGGCGGCCGGCGTCGCGACCAGGAGCGTTCGGCTCCCCCGGAGCCGGAGCAGGTGAAGAACGTCCGCGCGGCGCAATCGCGGCGCGACGGCCTGGCCGGCAAGTCCGGCGGGCGGCGTGGACGCAGCGGTGGACCGGGCGGTCCCGGTGCTCGCGGCGGGCGGGACAAGGGACGCGTGGAGGTCGACGAGCGCGTCGATCTCGAGCAGCTCGGCACCCAGAAGGCGCCCAGCTACAGTCCCTTCGCAGCCTTCTTCAAGAACCGCCAGGAAGACGTCAAGGACGAGGCTCCCGAGTAACCCGCGGGGATCAGCTCCCGCGCTCGGGACTCTTGGGATGTCCCCAGGTCTCGTCGAGGCGCGGCAGCGGTATGGTGCTCGCAGGGCGAGGCACCAGCGGAATGCGAGCCGGAGTCTCCTTGCGGGGGGGAACCGGCAAGGGGCTCGGCGGGATGGGTGGATCGCGCTGCACGGTGCGCGGGGCGACGAGTGCCTCGATCGATGCAGCGGCGTGCTCGACGTGGACGGGAGTCGCCGGCACCGCGCGGGATCCGGGCTCGTCGGCGATCGAACCGAGCACGCCCAGGTCCATGTCGGGCGCGTGCTCGCGCTCGATCTCGATGCTCAGCTCTCCGGTGCGCGGAGTCTCCTGCGGTAGCGAACGCTCAGCGAGCACCTCGCTCGGATTCGTCTCCCGGAATGAACGCTCACCGAGCACTCCGGCCGATGGATCCGTGAAAGGGAAGCGCTCGTCGTAGGTGCCTGCGAGGGTCTCCTCGGCCGAGAGCGTGCCGATCGACCGGATGGTCTCCTGGAAGCGCCGGCTCAGCTGCTCTCGCGCCTGCTCGACGCGGTCGCCCACGCCCTGGATGGAATGCTCGAGCGTCCCGCGAGCATCGGCCAGCCGCGTCTCGACGCGCGCTCCGAGCTGGTCGAGACTTGCCGCCATGCGGTAGATCGCGTCCTTCGCCGAAGCGGCGCGCGATTCCTGCCGCATGGTCTCGATCTTCTGCTCGAGCCCGGCGAGCGCGCCCTGAAGCGCCAGCTGCTGAGCCTGCAGCGCCTGCGCCGAACCATTCCACATGTCCATGCGCTCGTCGAGCACACGCTCGAGCGGCGCCAGATCGTTGCCGCGTGCCAGGGCGAGCGCGTGGGAGCGCAGGCTGCGCGCGAGCAGCGCGAGCCCGCACAGGACCAGGCCCGTGCTGCCCAGCGCGCCAGCGTCGAAACCCGCGGCGATCAGTCCGCGCATCGGCCACGCGTTCGCCGGGAGGTGGCCGGTCTGGAGCGCGATCGCGGCCAGGACCAGGCCTGCACCGACGATGCCGAGGAGGGCCCACGCGACGGCGGGGCCGAAAGAAGAACGTTCGCTAGGAGCGGACGTGGCGGTATTGGGTGCGGAGCTCATGCCGGATGCGGATCCTCGCGGGGCGGCGGGCTGGGTGGTGAAGGGGGAACTGCCCGGTGCACACCCAGGCTTCCGCGGACGGATCCTCCCCTTCCCCGGAAGGGTGGACCCGGGGATGTTCGAGCAGAGTGGCCTCCGGCCTTGAGCCGCAAACGCCCGCATGCGGCCATCTCCTTCTGGGAGGGCCAGATTCATACACTCTGGTCCCACCGCCGACGTCACGACCCATGCCCACCATCAAGGGAACCATCGTCGCACCAGGTCTGGCCCTCGGCCCCGTGCACGTCGTGCAAGCCCGCCCCGACGCCCCGCCGGAATGGAGCATCCGTGGCGAGGACCTCGAGCAGGAGGTCGCGCGCTTCCAGGAGGCCCTCGCGAGCGCGGGTGAGCAGATCGAGCGCCAGCGCAAGGTCTTGCTGGCGGTGGCGGGGGAGAGCGATGCCGGAATCCTCGCGGTGCACCGGATGTACCTCCAGGATCCCAAGGCAATCCGGACCGTCGAGGATGTCATCCGCGATCAGCGCGTGAACGCGGAGAGCGCGGTCTCCTCACTGATCCAGCGCTACCAGAAAGCATTGACCAACCTGGAGGGACACAACGTCCGGCGCCAGGCCGAGGACTGGAGCGAGCCATGGCGCGTCGTCATCGACGTGCTGATGCAGCGCGAGACCCAGATGATCGTGGCGGGGGAGGAGAAGGTCGTTCTCGCCGCCGCGGAGCTCACCCCTCAGGTCGCGACGTTCTTGCCGCGCGTGCGGCTGCTCGCCGTCGTCGCAGAATCCGGCGGACGCTTCTCGCACGGTGCCGTCCTCGTGCGGTCGCTCGGGATCCCCTGCGTCGTCGGCGTTCCCAACTTGCTCGCGCGCCTCGAGCAGGGCATGCAAGTCCTGGTGGACGGTGATGCGGGCACGGTGCAGCTTCGACCCGACGCGGCGGCGATCGACGAGTTCCTCGAGCGCCGCCACCGGCTCGAGCAGCGCCGCGAGGTGCTTGCCGCCTACGCCCAGCTCCCGGCGGTCACCGCGGACGGCCACCGCATCATGGTCGGAGCGAACATCTCGAGCCTACTGGATCTGACCACTTTCCCGGTCGAGCAATGCGACGGGATCGGTCTCCTGCGCACGGAGTTCCTGTACATGGAGCGCAACGAGTTCCCCTCCGAGGAGGAACAGTTCCGGCTCTACCGGCGCATCATCGAGCACCTCGGCGGCCGCCCGCTGACGCTTCGCACTCTCGATGTGGGGAACGACAAGCGCCTGCCCTACCTGAAGACCCCCGTCGAGCAGAATCCCGCGCTGGGGTGGCGGGGGTTGCGCATCACTCTCGAATGGCAGGATCTGCTGCGCGTGCAGCTGCGGGCGGCGATGCGGGCCAGCGCCCTCGGCCCGGTGCGCATCATGCTCCCGATGGTCACTTCCTTCGAAGAAGTGCGGACGGTGCGCGAGATCTTCGGACGCCTGCATACGCAGCTCACCGAGCAGGGCTACGAGATCGCCCGCGATCTGCCCCTGGGCGTGATGGTCGAGGTGCCCTCGTGCATCTGGATCCTGGAGGAGATTGCCGAGGTCGTCGACTTCGTGAGCGTGGGTACCAACGATCTCGTCCAGTACTTGCTGGCGGTCGACCGCGACAACCCCTTCGTCAGCCGTTTCTACGATCCCAACCATCCTGCCGTCGTGCGCGCCCTGCAGCGCATCGCCGAGATCTGCAATGCCGCCGGCCGCCCGTGCAGCGTGTGCGGCGAGATCGCGGGCGACCACGCCTTCGCGCTGATGCTCCTGGGAATGGGATACGACGCTTTGAGCGCGGCCCCGAACTTCCTGCCCGAGATCCGCTACGCCGTTCGAAGCTCGACTCACCAGGAGGCGCGCGAGCTCGTCGCGCGGTTGCAGACCGCTCGCACGGCGGAAGAGGTTCGAACCCAGCTCGCGGGGACACGCGACCTGCTCCACGCTCGTCTCGTCGATCAGAGGTGAGCGCGCTGGCATGCTTCTCGCGCCCGTGCGCGAGATCGTGACCGGAGCTCGATCATGGCTGGATTCGGCGAAGATCTGGCTGTGGTCGTGATCGTTTCCGAGACGATGCGGCGAATTCCTTGCCGACGAATTCCCCGAAATGGAACGTGAGCCGCCGTGCTGCCGCGACCTTTGCAATCGCGCTTCCTGCTAGACTTTGCCGCGGGAGGAGACTGTTCTTGCAGAAGGCGAGTGGGGGAGAGCATTCCTCGGCTCCGCGCCGCGGAAGGTGGTCGGAAGAAGAGATCGAGCGTCTCGGGGAGCTGTATGGCTTGCGCGATGAGCAGTCGATCGCGCGCGAGCTGAATCGCACCGTGGCGAGCGTTCGCCGCATGGTGGCCGAGATCTTCTCGGGCGCCGCACGGACCGGCCCCTGGACCGAAGCGGAGGTCGAGCGTCTCAAGCGCTACATCGGCGTGGCGAAGACCGGCGTGATCGCACGAATCTTTCGCCGAACGCACGCCGATGTCGATCGCAAGCTCACCGAGCTCTCCAGGCAGGTCCGCAGTGGAGCCTGGTCGCCCGCCGAGATCCTCGATCTCAAGCGCCTGTATGGCACGCGGACCGACGAGGACCTGGCGAAGATCCTCGCGCGCTCCGTCGAGTCCGTTCAAGCCCTCGCGCGCCGGCTGTGCCTCGCCAAGGACAAGTCGTTCCTGCGCCGCGTGCACGGCGTCGAGCAAGCCACCGCGATGCCGCGCTGGCAAAAAGAGGAGCTCAACACCCTCGAGCGTCTCTACCCGACCCACTCCAATCTCGAGATCGCGCAGAAGCTCAAGCGTTCCGTGAAGAGCGTCGTCTCCAAGGCCTACCACATGGGCCTCAAGAAGACCTCGCTGCGCCTGCGCGAGATGGGCCGCGAGAACGTCAAGCTCCGCTACGACCGCACCGCCGAGGAGTGAACGTCCGAACCCGTTCCGTTTCACTACCAACCTTCGGAGGGTTGAAGCTCCCCGGAGCGGGTAGTGAAACGGAACGGGTTCGGACGTTCACCAGATACGCTCGGCATGCAGCGTGCACGCGCCCAGCTGGTCCTCGACGATGCCGGTGACGCAGATCGTTCCGCCGTCGGCCAGGTGGTGGCCGTCGCGTTCGTAGGTGTCGGGGAAGAGCACGGCCTCGGCGATTCCGCTCTCGTCTTCCAGGGTGAGGAAGCGCATCAGGCGGCCGTCGGCGGTGCGAACGCGCCGCGAGGCTGCGGGCCAGCCGCGCAGGCTGACGCGGGCGGCGCGATGGCGATCGAGCTCGGCACAAGGAATCGGATTGACGGGGCGGATGCCGCCACTGCCTTCGCCCACGCTGGAATGGAAGCTGCCGTGCGAGGGTCCGCTCGCACGGCCGAAACGGCGCGCGATGCGCTCGTCGGCCGTGCAGCCGAAGATGCGTATGGGGTGGGCGTGGATCGCGAAGCCGAGCAGCTCGAATTCTGCGCGCGCGCGCGCGAGCGGGTCGGTGTCGGGCAGCAATGGCAGCGCGGGAGAAGGGAGCTCGGGCTCGGGGAAGAGCGCGGCGCTCTCGCCCGGGGCGAGCTTGGCGTTCGCGATGCCGAGCCCGCGCCCGCTCCAGCCGGACGTGCCCGTGTCCGAGCGGGCCGGGTCCAGCAGGGCGCGCGCGCGCGCTGCGCGCAACGTGTCGTTTTCCTGGCTCTTCGGCGTCGCGCGCAGGGCGGCGAGGCGCACGTGATCGAGCTCGCGCTCGCCCCGCGGCAGTCGCTGCGGCGCCGTGCGCAAGAGGTGCAGGCGCCACAGGAGCTCGGGCCGAGTCCGGTCGAAGGCATCGAAGGCGCCGCACTGGATCAGATGGCGCGCTTCGTCGACGTGCGCGCTGCTGCGCTCCAGGAACTCGGGGAGCGAGAGGAAGGGGCCGCCTTCGGCGCGCGAGGCAAGCGTGCGCTCCAGCGTCGCCTGCGAGAGGCCTTTCACCTGCGAAAGCCCCACGCGCAGCGCCGCAGCGTCGCCGATCCACTCGACGGCGAAGGTCGGCTCGCTCTTGTTCACGTCGGGCGCGAGGATGGGCACGCCCAGCCGTCGCGCTTCCTCGACGTACACGCGCGCGGGATAGTAGCCGGTCTCGCTGCACAGGAAAGCGACGAGGTAGATCGCCGCATGGTGCGTCTTGAGCCATGCCGCGCGGTACGCGATGCGCCCGTAGGTGACCGCGTGCGCCTTGCAGAACGCGAAGGAAGCGAAGTTCGTGATGAGGTCCCAGGTGCGTAGCGCGTCCTCGCGCGCGATCTCCTCGCGCGCTGCGCCCTCGAGGAAGCGTGCGGCGAGACGCTCGATCTCCTCGGGGCGGCGCTTCTGCAGGGCCCGGCGCAGCTCGTCCGCCTCCGCGAGCTCCATACCGGCCACGCAGGCCGCCACCTGCATCACGTCTTCCTGATAGAGCATCACGCCGTGCGTGTCCCAGAGCACGTCGGTGAGGCGCGGATGCGGAGGCCGCGGATCCTCGAGTCCGCGGAAGCGGCGCACGTACGCGTCCTTCATCCCCGATCCCGCCGGCCCCGGCCGGATCAGCGCGATCGCCTGGATCACGTCGTCCATCGTCGAAGCGCCGGTCTGCTTCAGGAGATTGCGCATCCCCGGCGATTCGATCTGGAAGCAGCCCAGCGTTCGCCCTTCCCGTAGCGTTCGCGCCGTCGCCGGATCGTCCTCCCCGATCGCCTCCAGATCGACCACGATCCCACGGCGCGCGAGCATCGCCGTGCAATCGGCGATCGTCGTGAGCGCGCGGTTGCCTAGTAGATCCATCTTCACCAGGCCGATGGCTTCGACTCCGTCCTTGTCGAGCTGCGTCACCACCGGCCCCTTGGTCGAGCGCTGGCAGGCCACGTGATCGCTGATCTTCCCCGGCGCCACCACCACTCCCCCCGGATGCAGCCCGAAGTGGCGCGGCGCATCGAGCAAGCGCGCGCCGGTTTCCAGTACCGCCATCCAGCGCTCGTCCTCGAATGGAAACTCCCGGGCTTCCGGCGCCGCCCAGAGCGCCAGGGCCAGCGGATTGCGCGCCAGGCGCGAGGGAAGGCGGTCGATGCCAGACATTCAGTTCGGTATCCGTTAGGGTTCATTCTGGCATCTTCCCCCCCGCTTGGCCACTCTTTCACGATCCGACGGCGGGCGGCTCGCGGACGTGATCGACGACGCGAGCGCCTGCAGGGCCGTCGGCGGCCTCGAGGACCTCGCGCATGGCTGCGGCGATGCGGGCCATCTTGGCGTGAGGGCCGAGCGCGAGCAGGCCGGATCCGCTGCCGCTGATCGTGGCGAGCCAGGCGCCGGCCTCGCGGGCGGCGGCGAGCGCGCGCTCGCCGCCCGCGATCCGCGGCAGCCGAAAAGGCACGTGCAGGCGATCTTCCTCGCCGAGCCGAAGGAGCTCGGGGTCGCCGCACTCGAGGCCGGCGATGAGCATGGCGAGGCGCCGCGGATTCTCGACGGCGTCGCGGAAGGGGACCTCGGGAGGCAAGACCTTACGGGCTTCGCTCGTCGGCAGCAGGGATGCCGGCCAGGCGAGAGCGAAGCCGATCGATCGATGGACCTCGACGCCCACGACGCGTACTCCGCGAGCGTGGGGCAGCGCGAGAGTGCAACCGCCGCAGAGCGAGGCAGTCGAATTGTCCGGATGACCTTCGAGCTCCAGCCCCCACTCGATCAGCGTCGCTCGTGCCGCGGGCGCGCGCGAAAGAGCGTTCGCGAGCAGCAAGCCCGCCGCGGCGGCGGCGCCGCTCGAGCCGAATCCGCGGCCGATCGGGATCTGCGAGCGCACCCGTACGACGAGGCCGAGCGGCGGATCGTCCTGCATGCGTCGTGCGTGATCGAAGGCCCGGAAGAACATGCATTCCGAAGGCTCGGGCCATTCGAGGGCTTCCCCTTCCACGCTGCTGCGCTCGTGCGCGCGATCCGGACGGAGTGCTTCGACTTCGACGTCGAGGTACATCGACAGGCACAGGCCGAGGAGATCGAAACCCGGACCGAGATTCGAAGTCGACGCGGGCACGCGAATCGAAAGTCGGGGCAAGGATCCGGGGGTCATGGAGGGCGGCGATTCTGGAGCGTGGGTCGCGCAGGGTCGAGTCGCGCCGCCTCGGCGGGTCCTCCTCCCAGGTTTCCCGCCAGCGCCAGCCTTTCGATAACTAGTGCTTGTAGAGTGTGTAGCTACCAGATACAGTGGGGCCCGGCTCGCTGGGACGGCTCGAGTGGCCTCAACCACGGCCTTCCCCGGCGAGGCAAGTGTCGGGTTCCCGGCCCTCGGAGGCCTGGAAGGAGGGAAGACTCAGATGACGAGTTATTACCCGGAAGAGAAGGATCGATTCTTCTCCCGCCTGTCTACCATCCCCGGCGTCCGGCCGCTGCCGTCGATCGGGGACTGGATTCTGCTGCAAGTCGAGGATCCTTCTGAACTCGCGCGACGCGTCAATCGCAAGCTGGCACCAGGAGTGATGAGCGTTCCGCGCGGCATGGGGAGAGCCGTGCGGATTCACGTCGGTGATCCCAAGGACAACGAAGTGTTGCTGCGCACGATTCGCGAGCTCGTGGCCTGACGCGCTCGACGGCGACTTGCGCGGGTCGAACCAGGGCGTCACGCTAGTAGAGATACGCGCGCAGTGAGAGCAAGGCTCTCGCCGCGCTCTCTACCCGCACCACATGCCGAGCTTCACTTCCGCGCTCGCCTGCTTCGTCTTCGGGATCACGCCGCAAGAATCGGGAACGCCCGCGGAGCAGTCCGCGGTGGCGGATCTCCCGGCGGTGGTCGTGCCCGAGCTCGCGGCCGAGATTCGCGCGAGCGATCTCACGGAGCACGTGGGCTTCCTCGCTTCGGACGAGCTGCGCGGGCGGCGAACCGGCACTCCCGAGCTGCGGCGCGCCGCCGAGTACATCGCCGCGGTCCTCGAGAGTGCGGGTATCGAGCCGGCGGGCGACGGCGGTGGTTTCCTCCAGGAGGTGCCGCTCGTTTCCTTCGAGCACCTCGAGCTGCCCCGTTTTGCGGCGGCGAGTGAAGGTGGCGCGGCCGAGGACGCTCGTTTCGGCCCGCAGTTCGAGCTCTCGATCCAGGGCGAGCCACGCTCGACCGGTCCGCTGGGAATCGTGATCGCGCGCTCGGGAGAGGAGATCCCCGAAGAAGCTGCGAGCGACCGCGCGCTCCTGGTGGAAGGCTCCTCGTCCGAGGCGCGCGACTGGCTGCGCGCTCGAGGAATGGAGGAGGGCCGGGGCTGGGGCCTCGTCGTTCTCCCGGGAAACGATGCGGAGCGGGATCGTGAGCCGAAGCCGCCGCGCCCGTACCGCTTGCGGCCGGCGACGGGGGAGGGGGACCCGCCCGACTGGGTCACGGTGCACGGCGCGCTCAAAAGTGCGCTCTTCGCGGGGGAGCGCGCGAGCGTGGAGCTCGAATACCACCTCGACACGCGCCGCATCGACGACCCGAACGTGCTGGGAATGATCCCTGGCGCCGCCGATTCGCCGGTCCGTGAGCAAGCCATCGTGCTCAGCGCGCACATCGATCACCTCGGCGAGGTCTCCGACGGCGCCGACGCCGCTGCCTCCGACGGCGATCGAGTCTTCAACGGTGCGGACGACGACGCGTCCGGGGTCGCGTGCCTCCTCGAGCTCGCCGCAGCTCTCGCCGCGGAGCCGCGACCTGCGCAGACGCTCGTGTTCCTCTTCGCCACGGGCGAGGAGGTCGGCTTGTGGGGGACCAGCTACTACCTGAAGCATCCCGTGATTCCGCTCGAGCGCACGGTGCTCAACCTGAACTTCGAGATGCTCGGCCGTCCCGATCCCCTCGTGGGAGGCTCGGGCTTTCTCTGGCTGACGGGATTCGAGCGCTCGAACCTCGGGCCGGCCCTGCGCGAGAGCGGCCTCGCGATCCAGATCGATCCCCGCCCCGATCAGCACTTCTTCGAGCGCTCGGACAACATCGCCTTCGTGCAGCGCGGCATCGTCGGGCAGACGCTGTCGTCGTTCAACATGCACACCGACTACCACCACACCAGCGACGAGGCCGATCGCCTCGACTACGAGCACATGGAGAGCTGCACGCGCACCGCTCTCCAGGTCGTACGCCTGGTGGCTGCGGCGGGATTCGTACCGAGCTGGGCCGATGGCGAGCCCGATCTCCGGCGGCGCTGAGCCGTCTTCCCCCGGATGGCCTCGAGCCACCGGCCCCGACTCAAGGATTCCGCATGCCCAAGAGTTCTCCTCGCAAGAAGACTGCGCGTTCCACCACGCACCGCTCGCTGACGGCCCGCACCGCCGACAAGTACGACCTCTACCAGAAGGCGGTGAATTCCCCCGAGGCGGACGTCGACTTCCTCGTCGAGACGTACCAGCGCATGCGCGGCAAGAAGCCGCGCCACCTGCGCGAGGACTTCTGCGGAACGGGACTTCTGTGCTCCCAGTGGATCGGCAAGGGCCGCGATTGGACCGCCGAGGGCTACGACATCGACCCCGAACCGATCGCGTGGGGGAAGGAGCACAATTTCGCCCCGCTCGGTGAAGCTGCGAAACGCATGCTCTTCTGCCAGAAGGACGTTCGCGAGCCCTCGCGACGCCGCCCGGACATTCGCGTGGGCGCGAATTTCTCCTACTGGCTGTTCGAGACGCGCCGCGAGATGCTGGGCTACTTCCGCGCCGCCCGCGCCGACCTGGCGCCGGGCGGGATCTTCTTCGTCGATCTGTACGGTGGTCCCGAGGCGCTGTGCGAGATGCAGGAGCGCCGCAAGATCGGCCGCGGGGTCACCTACGTCTGGGACCAGAAGCAGTACTGGCCGGGCACCGGCGAGTACCACTGCGCGATCCATTTCGAGTTCAAGGACGGCTCGCGCATGAAGAACGCCTTCCAGTACCGCTGGCGCTTTTGGCACTTGACCGAGATGAAGGACATCCTCGCCGAGGCCGGTTTCCGCACCATCGAAACCTACTTCGAGGGCGAGGACGACGACGACCCCGATCAGGGCAACGGCATCTTCCTGCGCGACGACAAGGGCGAGAACTGCGAGGCGTGGATCGGCTACGTGATCTGCAGCCGTTGACGGGAGGAGACGCCCGAGGACGGGCTACTGCCCCTCGTGCTCGACCTCGTGAAAACCGCCGACGATGAATCCCTGAAGGGTCATCTCAGCCGGCGGAGTGAAGCCGCCGTAGCCGCGCTCCAGCGGCCGCAGCTCCAGGTTCGCCAGGGCGTCGGGCTTGACCTTGGTGACCTCGTTCTCCGGAGTGTCACCCGGATCGGGGATTCGCACGAGAACGAGATCCCCGGGCGGGGGATCCAGCTTGAGCGCCTCGAGGTGTGCCTGGCAGTGCTCGCACGTCTGGCGGAAGAAGACGATCTGGCAATCGGGACTGAGCTGATCGATCGCACCGTCCTGCAAGTAGGTCTGGAGCTCGGTGTCCTGGATCAGTTGCCCTTCCCATCCGGACGGGTGGAGCTCCATGAAATCCGGCCACTCGATCTCCGGCCCGGCCTGCGCGGCGTCGCTCTCCGCGGTCTCGAGCGGGTCGGGAGTCGGGGAAGTCTCCTGCGGGCCGGCGGGCTTCGTGGTCCGGTCAGGCGGCAGTACCGGCGCAGCGGTCCGGAAGACGTACCAGGGTGCCGCCATCGCGATCGCGAACAAGGGCGCCAGCAGCAGCAGCGGACGCATCGGGCGGGGAGCGATCGTCTTCCACGGTCGCGTCGCGAGGACCAGGACCAGGAGCGCGCTGTCGATCGCGAGCATCTGCAGGGGAGTGATCGGCACGCGCGATCCGAAGCACCCGCAGGACGCCGCTCCCGCGCGAACCAGTGGCACGAGTACGGCGTCGAAGACGACGAAGAGCGCCGCGAGCGGCAGCCACCCCCAGCGTGGACGCAGCAGAGCGAAGATCACCACGCACGATTCGACAGCGATCGCCACGCGAAAGGTCGTTCCCCAGTCGCCCAGTGCATCACGAACCTGTGGCGGCAGGTCGTTCGGGGAGCCGGAGAACAGCTTGAACAGCGCACCCGCGGCGACCCAGGCCGCGGCGAGGTAGACGGCAATGGTCGCGATCCTCTCGCGGGCGGGGGAAGCGGATCGAGCAGACATGCGGGGCAACTACGGTAGCTCGTGGGACGTGTGAGGGTTCGGGTCAGGATTCTGTATGGCGGGGATGTCGGCCAGCGCGCCGCGCAGGGCGCGCCAGAAATCCTCGCGATCCTCCCACGCGAGGTCGATCACCCATACGAAGGCTCGGGCCTCGAGCGCGAGGAGCGCTGCACGCGAGACGGAAGGACGAAACAGGCGCAGCTCTTCCTGGCCGGCGGCATGACCGGCCCAGAGGCATGATTCCTCGCCGCTCCGTCCGACCTCGATCGCGGGCCCGCCGCGCGTACGCGGCGCGTGAACGAGGACGGTCCAGTCTGCGCAGGCCAGGGTGGAGAGCGCGATTTGCGCCGCCTCGTCCGCGAAGCCCGCCACGAAGGCGCGTTGCGCGCGCACACGACCGCTGGCATCCGAGCGCGGAGCGCGTCCGGGCTGCGAGGCCACGGTGAGGAAGCCGGCGCGGTTGCACAGCTCGAGCACGGGAACGAGCGGCATCGACTCCTCGTCCAGACCGCTGCTTCCCCAGCCGGGGAAGGCCTGGATCTCGCCTGTCGCGAAGCGCGCGCCGAGCGCACACAGATCGGCAAAGGTGCGCGCCCCTCGCCAGGCACGTGCATCCGTCGGTGCGCGGATCCGGTCCACGGAGGGGAGCATACCCGGGAGTGGTATACCCACTGGCGTGTCGCGTGCTTCGCATCGCTGGACCGGCTCGATGGCTGCCGCCTGCGCGCTCGTCGCGCTCGCTTGCCTTGCCTATGCCCCCGCGCTCTCCGCGTGGTTCGTGGGCGATGACTTCTTCGTGCTCGAGATCACTCGGCCCGAGCCGCCCTGGCGGCGATTCGTGTTGCCGCAGTACCTGTTCTTCGACGAGCGCTTCGAGGCGGTGCAGATGCACGGACGCCCGTTCCTGCTCGCGAGCTACGCGGTGGGGCAGGCGCTCTTCGGGCTCGAGCCACTCGCGCTGCGAATGGTCAACGTCCTCGCGCTGGCGGTGTCGGGCTTCTGCGTGTGGAAGCTCGCACGAGCGCACCTCGGTCTGTCGGCAGCGTGCGCGTTCCTCGCCGCGGCCCTGTTCGTGCTGCACCCCGAGCACGTGGACGGAGTCGCATGGATCGCCGGACGCGGCGCGCCGCTCTCGACGGCGCTCGTGCTGGCGGCGCTCCTCCTCTGGCTGCGGGGGGCGCGCGCGCTGGCCACCCTCGCCTTCTTGATCGGGCTCGGCGTCTACGAGCTGGCGGTGGTCTTCCCCGTGCTGGCCCTGCTCTTCGGCGCGAGAGCGGGACGGCGCGATCCGCTGCTCCTCGGCCTCGTGGCCGCCGATCTCGCCTTCTGCGTCCTGCAGGTGTTCTTCCTCTCCGAGGTCCAGCGCATCGGGTGGACGAGTGCGAGCTCGATCCATGCTCTGCGTCACGTCTTCCAGCTCATCTGGCCATTCTTCGATTCCCCGCGCTTCGAGTTCTACAACGTGGCGGCCAAGGACTTCGTGAAGGCCCACATCGGCGTCTGCGCTCCGCTCGCCGCGGTGGGGCTCGTCGGGATCCTGCTCTTCGGCCTGCTGCTGGTGCGAAGGCGTTTGCCCCCCGCGCAGCGAAGGCTGCTCGCTGCCTTCGGGATCGCGCTGCTTCCTGCGCTCGCCTACGGCCACTTCTCGCCGCGCACGTCGACCCTCGCCTCGGCTTTCCTGGCCATCTCGGTGGCCTCGCTCCTCGATCGTCGGCGCCCGGCGCTCGTTGCCTATGTGATCGTCCTGGGCGTCGCGACCTTCGACGAATGCCGCTACTGGCGCGAGGGGGGCGAGATCGCGCGTCGGATCGTGAGCGAGGCCGCAGAGGGCCGGGTCGTCCATCCGCCGGCGAGCTACAAGAAGCTCGTGCCCCTGTTCCCCGGCCCCGAGACCCTCTCGACGGCGTTGCGAATCTTCCCTTCGGGACCGCCGCCGCCTTGACGGCGCATTCCTCTGCGACCTGGACCCTGCTCTCTCAAGGTTCCTCCGAGCTCTCTCGATCCGTGCCTTTCTTGATCGGCCCTCTCCGGGTGTCCGATCCCCTTCGAGACGAATCCCCGAGGAGTCCTCATGCGGTCCTTTGTTCACTCAGCACTGTTTTGCTCCGCATTCGCCCTGAGCGGTCTGTCGGCCTGTGGAGGAGGCGGCGGCGGCGGCGGTGGCAGCAACGACGTGGTCGACCCCCTCTCTGCTCCCGAGCAGATCTCCCTTCTCGAAGCCGACGAGAGCGGACTGGGAAGCGGCGCATCCTCCGGTGATTCGACGGCTCCGGGCGCCGGCGAACTCCCTGTCGACAGCGACTACAACCTGGACGTGACGAGCGTCCACGTCTTCGATCCATCGATGAAGCCGCTCTCGCTCATCAACATGATCCTGTGCTACGTCGCTCACACGGCCTACGCGGAGAAGCTGAACGAGGGCAACTACAAGGCCCAGACCGACATCGGGCTGTGCGAGTCCGGCGAGGACAGCGGGGACCAGGGCGGGGACAGCGGGGCGTCCTCTGGCGCGCAGGCGGCCGAGTTCATGCTCTTCACGGTGAACAGCTCGCGCGAGACGAGCGAGAGTGACCAGATCGTGAAGTTCTGGGTTCCGGAAGGCGAGGGCGGGACGATCCACGCGAGAGTGGCGATCAGCGAGGGCGCGAGCGAAGCCGATCCATTCGGCGCCTTCCTCATGGATTACGCCGGCGTCCCCGAAGGCGGCACCGAAGCCGACGCGCAGATGTTCGGCGCTCTCGGAACGATCGATCAGGAAGGCACGAGCGGCTTCCGGCTCTACGAGAACGAGGGCGACATCGATCAGCCTCATCTCGACTCGCGCAGCTTCTCGAAACGCACCGCCGTGGCGCTATCCACCGAGCCCGACAGCGAGAGCGGTCTCGCTCACATCCTGGACCGCTCACGCTTCCACGACTTCACGGGCGACACGGGCATCCTGACGCACGAGTGGAAGATCGCGTACGACGCCGGCTACTTCAAACGCCAGCTCGACGACGGCGAGGAGGTCACCTTCAGCCGCACCCAGTTCCAGAACAGCGCGTGGCGCTACAACCTCTATCATGCCGGGGGCGAGGCCGCGGGCAGCCGCGTCGAGCTCGAATCGGGTTTCGGTTTCCAGACCGAGAGCGGGGACTACGGGTGGGTCGGCTACTACGGTCTCTGGGTGCCGGAGGGCGTCAGCGTCGAGGACGGCGACACGATCACCGAGACCACCTTCGACGGCGGTGTCGGCGCCACCTACAAAGTCGTGCGGGCGCCAGGAAAGCTCATCCGCCACGCTCGCGAGACGCTGGATCTCGCCGAGCTCGCGGGGCAGACCTTCAACTGGTGGGACAACGGCAGAGCGACGAACTTCTTGCTCGATTACGCGGCCGGATTCTTCAACATGATCGCCTACTTCGACGGCGGAGAATGGGTGGCGATCGATCCGCCCGAAGTGGTCGACGTGAGGGCGCAGGGCGGCTTCCTGCAAATGTGGTCGCAGACGCTCGGCGGCTCGGTCTCCTACCTCGAAGGCGAATCGGTCGTCACGTACTACTCGCAGGAGTTCGTGAACGGTTCGAGCCCGCTGTTCGACGGAGTCCTGGACGACTTCGTCACGCTCTACGGCTACATCCAGTGCCTCGACTCCGAGATCACCGGCGCCGAGGCCAATGCGGGCGACGTGTACCTGCCCGAATCCTTCGAGGTGGGGGCGCCCTACTCGTTCCGCTTCGATCGCGAGGACCTGACGCTCTACTGGGACGTCAACGGCCATGGTGTCACGCTCGAGCAGGTCGGCCTGGCCGAGGGCGAAAAACCGACGCACGGGCCCAACATCTGGGGCATGTCGAGCGGTCCGCTCGTCCTGGACACGAGCGGCTTGAGCGGTGTCTGGGATCTCTGGGGTCAGGAAGAGTTCTTCACCTACGAGACCGGTCACAACACCTGGAACGGCTACGCCGCGGTCGTGGACGCCTTCGGCGACTACGTGGTCTTCGATGCTCCGCTGCAATTCCTCTACACGCACTCCCAGGCGAACGATCTCAATGACGATGCGACCTACGATGGACAGAAGTACTTCCTGAACTACGGCGGCCCCGGCGACCTCTGGGGCATCCCGAGCGAGGGGACGGACTTCGACGACGACGGACAGGAGGACCGCTGGTACCCGCTGTTCTCGATCCGCGGCGGGACGCTCGCCGGCCCGACGGGCACGGAGTACCTCGTGCGTCCGATGGAGATCGAGCAGTCGCTCCTCGAGGACCCGGCCGGAAGTGCGGGCCTGGACCTCTCGGGCGCCGCCGCCCTCGTGCTGCCCGACGCATCGCTCTACACCGCGCCCGGCATCGGCGAGATGCCCGTGGTCGAGGGTCCGCCCGTGGTCGTCAACGGCGTGGTCGTCGGCAGTTGAGGCGCACGGGGCCTGAGCCCCTGCGATTCCAGCGCCCGGGGGCCCTCCAGCGGGTTCCCGGCGCTTTACCTGCCGTGCCCTTGAGTCGACTCGCCGCTCGCGTCGATGAACCAGACCCTTCCCCGATTCGAGTTTCAAGCGAGGTATCAGCGGTGGCCTGGATCGACTCCCTCTTCCGCCGCATGTTCGAGCTCGGCGCCTCGGACCTGCACATGACGTCCACCGTCAAGCCGCGGCTACGCATCGACGGCGACATGCTGCCCATCGACGAGTGCCCGGAGCTCTCGCCGGAACAGCTCAAGCAGGTCATCTACGAGATCGCGCCCAAGCGCAACCAGACGGAGTTCGAGAGCGATCACGACACGGACTTCGCGTACGAGCTCCCCGGCGTCGCGCGCTTTCGGGCCAACTTCTTCGTCGACCGCAAGGGTCCCGGCGCCGTCTTCCGCCTGATCCCGAACGACATCCTCACCGTCGAGAAGCTCGGGCTCCCCAAGTCGGTCATCGACCTGTGCTTTCTGACCAAGGGTCTTGTCGTCGTCACCGGGCCCACGGGCTCCGGCAAGTCGACCACGCTCTCGGCGCTCGTCGATCACATCAACCAGAACCGCGCCGACCACATCATCACGATCGAGGACCCCATCGAGTTCGTGCACGCCGACAAGAAGTGCATGATCAACCAGCGCGAGGTCGGCCGCCACACCGACAGCTTCAAGCGCGCCCTCCGCGCGGCGCTGCGCGAGGATCCCGACATCGTTCTGGTCGGCGAGATGCGCGACCTGGAGACGATCGAGATCGCCATCGAGACGGCCGAGACGGGTCACCTCGTGTTCGGCACGCTGCACACGACGACCGCCGCCTCGACCGTCGACCGCATCATCGACTCGTTTCCGGCCGAACGCCAGGCGCAGATCCGCACCATGCTCTCGACCTCGATGAAGGGTGTCGTGGCGCAGGTCTTGTGCAAGAAGATCCCCAAGGGACGCGTCGCCGCGCTCGAGATCCTCATCGTGAACAGCGCGATCTCCTCGCAGATCCGCGAGGGCAAGACGCACATGATCCCCAATGCCATGCAGACCGGGGGCAAGGAAGGGATGCGCCTGCTCAACGACTCGCTCGCCGAGCTCGTCGGGAGCGGCGTGATCGATGCGCGCGAGGCATACATGAAGGCCGTCGACAAGGAAGGCATCAAGAGCCGCTTCCTGTCGATGGGGGTCCGGTTCGACGTCGGCGAGCGCCACGCCGAGGGGGCTCCTGATCCGAGCGCGCCCCTGCCCCAGGCCACCGCGCCTGCAGGCACACCGCGCACGCCGCCAGTGAGTGGACCGGGCTATACCGACCCGTTCCATGCCTACAAGAGCACCCGGCGTACCTGAGCCGCGCTTCACGTAGCTCCGGAGCGTTCCGGACGCGGGGACTTCGCGAGGCACGCCGATCTCCCCGGATGGCTCCTGCCCAGAGACTTCGCGAAACCCCCTTTCTCCGACAGACTAGGGCGAGAGGCCGGGCGCACCGCAACCGGCGCAGGTTTCCCCTCTCACGCAGGAGGCTAGTCGATGCCTTTCCGTTCCTTCGCCTCGATACTCTCGATGGGGCTCGTGATTCCCGGGTGTAGCGACTGCTGCACGGGACCCCCGAGCGACGTTTCATTCCAGACCGCTCCATCCCACACCAGCGTGGCGGAGCCGATCGAGAGCGCCACCTCACCGGGCGCGGAGCCCGTTTCCGAGTTCAAGGAGAGGCGCAAGCGCGAGGCCGTGTCTGGCCTCGCATTCGAGGGTGGGCGCGCCATGATCGTGGCCGAGGAAGCCAAATCGCGCGTCGCGGGTCCCGATCGCGCCGCCGCCGATCTTGCCTATGCAGAGGGTCTCGCCCACCGCGAGAGCAACGAGACCCTCGCCGCCATCCGCGCGCACTCGGATGCAGTGCTCCTCGCGCCCGATGTGGCGCAGATGTACGAAGGACTGGGAGACGCCCTGATCCGGCAGGGGGGCTGGGAGCCCAGAGCGGCCGCGGCGTACCGTACCGGTCTCGACCTCGAGCCCGCCTCCGTCTCGCTGTCGGCGCGGTATGCCGACGCGATCTGGCGCACCGGAGACATCGACGGCGCAGTGGCCGCATGGAAGCGCCTGGCGGAGCTCGATCCCGATCGAGCCGAGGCATACCAGCGCCTGGCCGGCGTCGCCTTCCTGAAGGGCGAGGACGCGCTCGCCTGGGAATACGTCCACGCGGCCGAGTCGCGCGGCGGAAGCGTTCCGCCTCAGATGCGCGAGACGCTCACCGTGCGCTCGCCCGAGCCGGCGAAGTAAGCGCAAACCCTGCGCGGACATGTGCTGGCTGGCAGGCGCGACCTCGGTCCCGCCGCCGCTCGCTTTCTTGTACTCACTAGTGGTCTGACGAATTCGAACCGGGCCGGCCGAGCCGGCCGAGGTCTCTGACGATGAAAACAGTGCTCGAGCTTCACCCGCTGGCGCCCGTCGTGTGCACGGCTGCCGCCGCATTCCTACTGGGGGCGAGTGCGGGCGCCCAGGTCGACGTGGGTCCCAAGACGCGCGTCGACACCGGCCGCTTCAGCGGCGCGTGCAACGAAACGACGATGAGCGCGTCGTACTCGAATCCCCTCGAGGTCGTGGCCGGCTGGAACGACATGCGCGAAGGTTTGTGGCGTACCGGCATCGGTCTCTCCCTCGATGGAGGCGTCACCTGGACCGATTTCCTGATGCGGCCCGCGCCGCCGAACCAGAGCACGGTCGAGGGCGACCCGATGACCTGCTTCGACCATCGCACCGGTACGTTATGGGCGGGCGGGATGTCCTTCGGCGTGGCACAGGGGGGCATCTTCGTCGCGCGCAAGGATCCGGGCAGCGCCACCTTCGGGACGGTCACGATGGCGCGCATCTCGAGCTCGGTGGACAAGGGCTGGATGTGCGCCGGCGTCGATCCCAACGATCCCACCAAGTCGATCGTCTACTGCGCGTACAACCAGGGGCTGATCCGCTCGGTGAACATGGGCGACAACTGGACGGCGCCGCTCAGCCTGGGCGGAGGTCTGGGATTCAATCCGAAGACCGGTCCCGGCGGCGAGCTGTACGTCGCGTACTGGGATGCCGGGACCCACATGTACCTGCGCCGCAGCTTCGACGGCGGAGCGACCATCAGCGCTCCCATCCTGGTCGCGACGCGTTTGGACGTGTGGGGTGTCGACGCGACTCGCGTACCGGGCGAGGCTCGCGTCGTCTCGCTCGCGGGCCTGGCCGTCGACCAGGTCAACGGCAATCTGTACTACGTCTACCCCGACACGACGGCGATCGTCGCCAACGGCTACAACCTCGACATCTACTTTTCGAAGTCGACCAATCAGGGGGCTTCGTGGACGACTCCGGTGGTGATCAACACGGACGCCACCGTGCCCGGGGATCAGGTCTTCCCCTGGATCGAGGTCGATCAGCAAGGTCGCATCCACATGCTCTTCTACGACTCGCGCGGGGTCGTTCAGAACGACACGAATCCCGTCGGGTTCTTCGACGCCTACTATTCCTATAGCGACGATGCAGGAGCGAGCTGGACGGAGATCGAGCTGACTCCCACCCCGATGCGCACCGATCAGGCCTTCCCGGGCGGGAGCTTCATCGGCGATTACCTGGGGCTCTCCACGGCCGGGCGCCGGACGCTGCCGCTGTACATGGATACCGCCAACGGCAATGCCGACCTCTTCACCCACGTGATCCGGGACGGGCCTGCGACGGAGTACTGCTTCGGCATCGGCTGCCCGTGCGGCAACGACGACCCCGACGCGGGCTGTGGAAACCTGGGCATCGATTCGTCGACGGCGACCGGATCACGCCTGCACGCGCAGGGAACCAACTCGGTTGCCGCGGACGACCTGGTACTCGCCTTCGACGGCGTGAAGGCGAATCTCTTCGGGCTCGTGTTCCGCTCGACGGTTTCGGGCAGCCTGCCTTTCGGGGATGGCAAGCGCTGCTTGACCGGGGCCTTGCACCGGTTCCCCCCGCGCCAGGCGAATGCCTCGGGAATCATCTCCTACGGTCCCGGCGAGATCGTGGGTCTCGACGGCGCCACGGTGGGAGTCACCCACAATTACCAGGGCTGGTATCGGGACCCGCTCGGCCCGTGCGGGACAGGCTTCAACGTGTCGAGCGCCGTCACCGTGCAGTGGGAATAGCTCCAGGACCTCCATTCCACCGCGACACGGCCGACCGCGAGGTCGGCCGTGGTCGTCTCGGGGCCCATCCTCGGGTCGGGCCGCTTCGATCACGGTGCGTCAGGCCGGGATCCCGGTGCTTGGCGGCCGCCGAGCGCCCCAACGAGGCTCGTACGGAGAGGAGCGAGTCCGCTTCGACTCGCGCTCCTTATGATCGTGGGCTCCCCGAGACCTCCAGGATCGAAATGCCCATGCGCTGCCTTCGCTCCCCTCTGGCCATCCTCGCCACCGCTCTCCTCGTCTCCACCGCTCTCGCCCAGAAGAAGGTCCTGACTCTCGAGCAGACTGCCGGCCGAGGGGAACGGGTCGATTTCTCGGGCAGCACCGCGTCCTGGAGCTGGACGGAAGACGGCACGCATCTGGTGCGCGGCCGCGGTGACGACGCCAAGTGGGTCGATCCGCGCACGCTCACCGAAAGCGCTCCGCCTGCGAGTGGCGAGAAGGCGAGTGAGAAGCCGGCCACCGAGGCGAAGCCGCCCCTCGATCCGCTCGCCACGGCCTTTCTCGCGCTCCCGGGTTTCGACGAAGAGTCGGCCCGCCGCGTCGCACGCGGATCCAGGCAAGCGAGCGCCGACGGCCGAGGCGTGCTGGTCGAGTCGGAGGGCGAGCTCTATTTCCAGCACGAGGAGCGTGGAGCACGCGTCCTCACCCGCAACAGCTCGCCGGAGCCCGAGCTCGCCGAGCTCTCACCCGACGGAGAGGCGGTCGCTCTCGTGCAGGGCAACGACCTGGTGCTGATCGACACCCGGACCGGCTGGCTACGGCCGATCACGAGCGACGGCGGCGAGGAGGTCTTCAACGGCAAGCTCGACTGGGTGTACCAGGAAGAGATCTACGGCCGCGGCGACTTCAAGGCGTTCTGGTGGAGCCCCGACTCGCGCTACATCGCATTCCTGCGGCTCGACGAGTCACAGGTGTACGAATTCACGCTGGTCGACTTCATCGTGCCCGACACCTTTCGCGTCCGACCAGAGGTCTCGAACTACCCCAAGGTGGGCGACCCCAATCCGACCGTGGCCCTCGGCATCGCGGACGTGGCGAGCGGCTCGATCACCTGGGTCGACCTCTCGAAGTATCGCGCCGACGAGCCGCTGGTGGTGCGCGTGGGTTGGTCTCCGAAAGGCAGCGCGCTCCTGTTCCAGGTGCAGGACCGGCTGCAGACCTGGCTCGATCTCGCAGTGGCCGATCCGAAGGACGGTAGCGTGCGCCCGGTGCTGCACGAGAGCTCGACCTCGTGGGTCGATCGGCCCGAGGGGCCGGCCTGGCTCGCAGACGAGAGCTTCCTGTGGCAGAGCCATCGCACGGGCTGCAAGCACCTCTACCGTTACCGGCTGGACGGCAAGCTCCTCGGCGCAGTGACGGGTGGGGACTGGGCGGTCGCCGACGTCCTGGAGGTCGACGAGGCCGCGGGACGCATCTGGTTCACGGCCACCAGGGATGGTGCCGTCGACACCAACGTCTATCGCAGCGGGCTCGACGGCCGAGGCCTCGTGCGCCTGACGCAGGGTCCGGGCTCGCACTCCATCACCTTCAATTCCGACAAGAGCATGTTCCTCGATCGAGTGTCGAGCCTTGCAGCTCCGACCGAGGTGCGTGTCTGCTCGGGCGATGGCGAGGTGCTGCACGTGCTCGCCCACGCCGAGATTCCCGACCGCGAGCAATACCTGTGCAGCGACTGGGAGCTGCACGAGGTCCGGGCCCGGGACGGCTTCCCGCTGGACGCAGCAGTCCTGAAACCCGTGCCTTTCGATCCCGCCGAGCGCTACCCGGTATGGATCTCGACCTACTCCGGCCCGGACTCGCCGTCGGTGCGCAATCGCTGGAATGCGAGCCCGTGGTTCCAGTTCCTGGCCCAGCAAGGCGTGATCGTCCTCCAGGTCAACGTGCGCACGGCGAGCGGGAAGGGTCACTGGACGACCGAGCAGGGCTACCAGCAGATGGGTGTGGTCGAGCTGCGCGACCTCGAGGACACGATCGATTGGCTGTGCGCAAACCCCTGGGCCGACCCCGCTCGCGTGGGGATCACCGGCTACAGCTATGGGGGCTTCATGACCGCCTTCGCGCTGACGCACAGCGACAAGTTCGCGCTCGGCATCGCCGGCGGCGGCGTCTACGACTGGCGCATGTACGACACGATCTACACCGAGCGCTACATGAGCATCCCCGCAGAAGAACGCCGAGGGGTACGACGAGACCTCCGTCCTGAAGGCTGCTGCGAACCTGAAGGGCCACCTGGTGCTGCACCACGGCACGATGGACGACAACGTCCACATGCAGAACGTGATGCAGCTCGCCCTCGCGCTGCAGAAGGCCGGGCAAGCCGATTCGAGCTGATGCTCTATCCCTCGAGCCGCCACGGCATCGGCGATCGCGACCAGTCGTGGTTCGCGCGCCAGATGGAGTGGCGCGCGATCCACGAGCACCTGATCGAAGGGCGGGGCGACGCCGACTGGCCGGTGACCGCGCCGATCGAGCGGACTGCCACTCCGGAGGGTTCTCGCTGAACGTGTCGGTGCGTGCGCTTGCGCACGCGGGCGAGCGCTTCCGCAAGGCCGGATCCCCTCGCGCGTGTGCCAGGAGGTCTGGCAGGCTTTTCGCTTCGAAGTGCGGCAAGCCGCTCGCCCGCGACCACTCTTGCCTCACCGCTAGCCACTTCCAACCTCCGACACCGCGAAGGATTTCGACGCCATGCCCAGCTTCGCCCGGGCCCTGCTCCCGCTCACGATCCTCGCTTTCCCTTTCGCGAGCAGCGCTCGGTCGGCCGCGCAGGAGAGCGCTCGCCCCGAGCAAGAGGAGTCCAGCGCTCCCACCGTGGACGAGGGCGCCGACCTGCGGCGCGTCCTGCACCTCGACGACGGCAGCATTCTGCGCGTGCGATCCCGTCGCGCGGGCGACGTCTGGGAGATTCGCGAGGGGCCGGCCTGGGTAGCCCTCGACGGAGTCGTCGTGCGGGCGCGGGGGGAGCGCGAGCTCCTCGCCGAGTCGCGGCGCCGAGAGGGCGAGCTCGACAGGAGCTCGCCGAACGCGCGCGTCGAGCTCGCGCGCTGGATGCTCGAGGAGGGTCTCCAGCAGGAGGCCTTCGCGCACCTCGACCGCGAGCTACGGCGCGATCCTGATTCGAACGCCGTGATCGAGCTCCTGCGGGAGGCGCCGATCGAGCTCGAGCCGGATCCGGGTCTCGAGCGTGGCGGCGCCGCCGAGCTCGCCGCCTGGATCGCTTTCGGCGCCGGAGCCAGCCCCGCGCGCGCCGAGGCGGCGGTCGCCCGCATCGCGAGCTTCGAGCCGCGGGTCGACCTCGAGGCGCTCGCGCGCGCCGAGCTCACGACTCCGCAGCCGCAGCGCCGCGAGTTCGCGACGCTCCTCGCGCGACGCCTGTTTCCCAGGGCCCTCGTGAACGAGCTCGCGCGCCGAGCGATGCTCGACGGGATGGGGAGCGTTCGCCTGGGCGCGGCCCAGGCCCTGCGAGCTGCCGACGACGTGGCCGTGCTCGCGCCGCCGATCGACGCGCTCGCGAGCACGAATGCAGCCGTCCGCACGCATGCCGTCGAGGCTCTCGGCGTGCTCGCTCATCCCGCGGCGGTCGAGCCACTGGTCGCGCACCTCGCGCACGTGGCCGCCGGCAGCGGCGCGCCATCGGGAACGCGCGCCAACATCTTCCTCGGCTTCCAGACGGCCTACGTGATGGACTACGACGTCGAGATCGCGCAAGGCGCCTCGATCGCCGACCCGATCGTCGCGGTGCAGTCCTCGGGCGTGGTCCTCGACGCGCGCTCGGTCGTGCAGATCTCGCGCGAGATCGAGCTCCAGGTGACGGTCCGTACTCTGCAGAAGATCACCCTGCGCGCGGACCTGGCGACACCTGCCGATTGGCAGTCCTGGTGGCGTGAGCACGGAGCGGAGTGGCGCAGCGCGGAGCTCGCGGCCACGCAACCGCGTCTCGCACCGGTGACACCGGTCCCGGGACGCTGAACGCCCGACTTTTCCGTCTGCACTTCCAAGGCGGACCGCGCAGGCTGCTACTCGGCACCCCCGAGCGCCGGGGTCAGAGTTCGTCTCCTTTCGTGGACGGCGCCTCCTGCCCGGCGAGGCTGTCGACAGTGTCGTTTTCCGTGCTCACTAGAGAGAACCCCCACCCCCTACCTCCGAGTTCGGAGTACCGCCTTTAGGCGGTCTGGTTCGTCGTCCCGCCTTCAGGCGGGACTGGTCCTGCGAGAGAAGACCGCCTGAAGGCGGTACTCCGAACCAGAGGAGGCCGCCCTCAAGTTGCATGCGACGGTGTCGCGCCAAGGCGCCGTGAGGAACTGGTACTTTGGCACGGAAGCGAGCGGATGACCCTCGCCGCAACCCCAGCCAGGATCTCGAGAGGTCGGCGCGAGACATGAACCCCTTTGCAATCCGCCTTGTTGCTTGGTCCTTGGTCGTGACGGCTCCGGCGGTGCAGGGCCAAGAGGAAACGAAGCTCGACCGCCAGCGGCGGCCCCCCGATCGGCAACTTTGGCACGTCGGTCTCGATCTCTGGCGACCGGGCCCTGATCGGCGCGCCGGGGGACGGCGACGGGGGCCCGAACTACGGTGCGGCCTATGTGTACGGTCGCGACGGGAGCGGAGCCTGGGTCGAGGAAGCCCGGCTCTACGTCGAGCGACGCAGGACCGGAGCACAATTTCGGCGAATCCGTCGCGCTGTTCGGGAATCGTGCGCTCATCGGCGCGGCCGGCGTCCAAGACGCGGGCCTATTCACCGGCGCGGCCTACGTGTTCGAGCGCGATGACGCGGGCGCCTGGATGCAGGTCGCCAAGCTCACGGCAAACGACATGCACGCCCAGGATTATTTCGGCCGCGCGGTCGCCCTCTTCGGCGATCGGGCGCTGATCGGTGTTTTTGCCGACGACGACATGGGCTTCACCTCGGGCTCGGCCTACGTCTTCGAGCGGGACGCGAGCGGCGTCTGGAACCAGACCGCCAAGCTCTACGCCGACGACGGCGACAGCAACGATGGTTTCGGTACCGCCGTCGCGCTATTCGGGGAGCGGGCTCTCGTGGGAGCCTCGGGAGACGAGGATCGAGGCATGGGGGCGGGAGCTGCCTACGTGCTCGAACGCAACGGCCGTGGGGCCTGGGTTCAGGTCCAGAAACTCCTGGCAAGCGACGGGGCAGCCATCGACGTGTTCGGCGCAGCGGTCTCGCTCTCCGGCAAACGGGCGCTGGTCGGCGCTTTTCGAGACGACGACATGGGCGAGGAATCGGGAGCCGCCTACGTCTTCGAGCAGGACTCGAGCGGGACGTGGACCGAGGTCGCCAAGCTCACGGCGAGCGACGGCACGGCCGGGGCCCTGCTCGGTGCGGTCTCGATCTCGGGCGGCCGGGCACTCCTCGGAGCTTCCAAGGCCGTGACCATGGGAGTGACCACAGGGGCGGCATACGTATTCGAGTCGCATCCCGACCGAGGTTGGCTCGAGGTCGCCGCTCTGCATGCGAGCGATGGAGCCGCGAACGACTACTTCGGCATCTCGGTCTCGGTCCTTGGCGATCGCGCCCTCGTGGGCGCCCACTACGAAGACCACGGCTTGTACGGAGACCAAGGCGCGGCCTACGTGTACCCGCTCGGGGTCGCGGAGACGTATTGCCAGTCCACGCTGAACTCGACCGGGGCGCCGGCGGTCCTCGCCGTGACGGGCAGCGACAGCGTGTCCGCGAACGAGCTCGCCCTCTTCGCCTTGCCCGTCCCGCCGGGCGTCGGCTACTTCTGCTTCGGTGGGACGCGCGTGCATCGTCCCTTCGGCAACGGCGTGCTGTGTGCGGGCGGCCCCCACCTGCGCCTGGGGCCGCTCGGCACGGAGAGCTACACGCTCGAGCAGCAGCTCGATCTCTCCACTCCACCTCTCGCAGGCAGCGTCTTCGGGGGCAGCCGGTGGAATCTCCAGGCCGTGTTCCGCGACGGCCCGGCCGGGGGTTTCAACACCTCGAGCGCGCTCACGGTCCTGTTTCGGCCCTAGAGGCCCACGTGCACGTGCTTCTGCCCGATCTTCTTTGACGTTTCGGGGCCGTCGCCCGTCCTCTCATGGCATGCGGGAGAGCGACGGCGAGCTGGTGACGGCGGTGCTCGGAGGCGCGACCGAGCGCTTCGGGGAGCTCGTGCGGCGTTACGACCGGCGGGTGCGGGCGGTGGTGGGGGAGCGCGTGCGCGGTCCGGGGGCGCGCGAGGAGCTCGTGCACCAGACCTTCTATCTGGCGTTCCGGAACCTCGGGCAGCTCGAGGAGCCCGAGCGCTTCGAGGCCTGGCTCGTGCGCATCGCGACGCGCTGCTCCACGGACCATCGACGCGAGCGGGCCGGCCGTGCGCAACGCGAGCAGCCGCTGGAGGAGAGCGAAGCTCTGGCGCAGCCGAACGAAGCCGAGGAGTGGATCTGGGAGGAAGTGCAGCAGCTCTCGCGCGCGCTCTCCGAGGTCCTCGTCCTGCGCTATCGCGCTCGCTGCTCGTATCGCGAGATCGCCGACCGCCTCGCGTTGCCCGTGTCGACGGTTCGCGGACGGATCTACGAGGCTCGTCGTGCTCTGCGCCAGCGCCTGGAGCTCGACGCCGACCCGAAAGGAACGCATGAACGAAATCCAACCGACGAGTGAGATCTGCGAGCGCACACGGCGACTGCTGCATGTGGTCCTGGAAGGCGAAGCGGACCGCGGCGAGCGACGCGAGGTCGAGGCGCATCTGCGAACGTGCAGCGCCTGCCGGCGCGAGATGGAGCGCGAACGCGTGCTGAGCGCGCTCCTGGATCCGCGATCCACGCGCCGGAGCACGCAGAGCCGCCTCGCGGCCGCGGCGATGCGCCTCGTGCCCGTCACGGCCCTCGTGAGCGTCGTGATCACGCTCGCATGGTTGCTCCAGGCACCGGCGGCTTACGGCTCGATCGCGCCGATGCGGTACTTGCCTTCGCTCGAGCTCGAGAGCGGGGCCTCCGTTCCCTTGCGCGCGCACAGCCACATCGTGGTCCCCACGCAGGAGGTGCAGACCATCCAGATCCAGGACGAGGGGACGCTGCGCATCGTCGGTCCCGCGGTCGTCGACCTCGATCGGACCGAGGAGGGCTGGAAGCTCGTGCTCCTGCGCGGACAGGCCGAGATCGAGCTCCTCGCGAGCGCGCACCTCGAAGTGACCTCGGTGCACGGCGTCCGCCAGCTCGGCGCGGGCCGGCACGTGGCGCGCCTGGATGCCGGCTGGTTCCGGGCATCCGAGGACCAGGGCGGATCACAGGAGGAGCAGGCAGCTCCGAGCGAGCTCCTGGCCGAAGGACACCGCCTGTTCTTTCAGGTCGAGGACTTCGTCGCCGCCGAGGCCTCGTATCTCGCTGCCCGCCTGCATGCCGCCGCGAGCGCGGAGGAGCGCCGGCAAGCGTTCTTCTACCAGCTCGCGGCCGTCGGACGTCAGGAGCGCTACGAGGACGCGCTCGCGCTGGGCGAGGCCTATCTCGAGCTCTATCCCGAGGACGAGTCGGCGACCTACGTGCTCTTCTTCCAGGGCGTCTACTCTTCGCGCCTGGGCCGCGCCGAGGACGCGCGCGCCGCATGGGAGGCCGTGATCGAGCGCGATCCCGATTCCGATCTCGCCAAGCAAGCGCGCTTCTACCTGTCGGCGCCGATTTCGAGCCCGCATTCGTCGCGCGCGGCGGTCGACATGACGGGCCGTTCCCGCCCGATTCCCGCGCCTTCCGTGAGCACCGGCAAGACGCTCGTCGTCAGCCTCGACCTGCTCGCCCCGGATTCCGAGGGCCGCCGTTTCCTCGAGGTGGCGGGGGAAATCGCGCGCTTCCATCACGCGGACCGGCTCGATTTCGCGTCCGCCGATCTCCCGGGCATGGAAGCAGCGCTGCGCGAGCGCCGGCCGCAAGCCGTGATCTTCGTCCTCCGGCCCGAGTCGCTCGACGTGCAGCTGCACCGCCATTTGCTCTTGCTCTCGGAGCATCTCGACGAAGACGTCTTCCCCGACTTCGTTTTCGGCTACCTCACGGCGGCGAACGGCGAGGAGCTGGCGCGCCTCTGGGAGCGCACCCGCGCCGCGCACGAGCATGGTCTTTCTTCTCGCCAGTGGCGCTCGCTCTTCGTCACCGGCTCGGACGCGTCGATGACCTATCCCAGCTACATCCCCGAGCTTGCCATCGCGGGCGGTTTCGAGGGCGAGGGCTACGGCATCGCCGTGCACGAGAAGGACGCGAAGTGCCTCGAGTATGCCGCCGACGTCCTGCCGCGCCTCGCCGGCGCCGGCGTCCTGACGATCACCGGCAATGGCGATCCCGAGGGCATCTGGCTGTTCGACGACCATCGCAACATCGACGCCTCCAAGCACTGGCCGTACAGCCCCGAGCGGGTCGGCCAAGATCCTTCCGGTGAGATGCCGCGGCTCCTCGCGGCAGACTTCGCGAAGCTCGAGCTCGCGCGGCCCGTCGTGTGGAGCGGGACCTGTCACAGCGCCTCGACACGGCGCGTGTTCGTCGAGGGCGACATCGTCTCGACCTTCGGCGTCACCGAGAAGACCACGGTGCACGAGCTCCGCCCCGGTGAGAGCCTGGGCCTCGCCATCCTGAGCGGCGGCGCCGTGGCGCTGCTCGCTGCGATCGGCGCGAACCACGGCTACTCGGTCGAGAACGAGGTCGCCTTCGCGCTCGGAAACGGCGCAACCCTCGGCGAGACGATCAAGTCGACCTGGGACGACGTCTTCCTGCAGGCCGACGGCGACCTGCACCTCCAGTTCCCCAGCCCCGGCGATCCCCACGACCAGGGAGCCGAGCCGATCATGCAAGGAGGCGGCGCCAATCGCGCGCTGCTCGGCGATCCCACCCTGCGCCCCTTCGAAGCCGTGACCTCTCCCAGCGAGACCGTCCTGATCGAGAACGCCGGCCCCACAGGCTTCGACGTCGTCGTGGCATGGAAAACCGGCTTCCACCCGCAGGCCTGGGACCTCTACGGAACCGACCTCACCCGCGACTTCCGCGTCACCGCCCGCGTCCCGATTGACGCCCTCCTGCCCGAGGATGCCGCGACGCTGAGCGCAAGCGTCGAGCTCACGGACGAGACCGGCACACCCGTCTCGAACTCGATCCTGCGACACGTCGAGCTCGAATCCTGGAACGGCACGCGATTCCTGCACCTCCAGGTCAACGCCCCTCGGCCCTCCCTCGACGGCAAGCCCGTCCACGCCCGCTTCCACGTCAGCGTGGACTCCGAAGCGCGCTGACCCTCTGGAGAGAAACCACACCCCTACGAGCACGGAGTCCCTCCGAGTTTGGAGTACCGCCTTCAGGCGGTCTGGTTCGTCGTCCCGCCTTCAGGCGGGACTGACTCCGCAAGAGAAGACCGCCTGAAGGCGGTACTCCGAACCAGTTCCGCACCCAGGGTCTGGACACCGTGGGATGAAACTCCCTCAATCGAGGCAGCCCGGCGACGGCACGGAGGTCGGCAATCTCTTTGGTGTCGCGAGCCCGTGAACCAGTTTGGCCGGGGACTTCGCGAGCACACCGTACTGTTGCCAAGGCGCCCTCGGGCTCCCGGAGCACGCTCTCTAGAATCCGAAGACGCGAGTCCCACGCCGTCGCCGGCCTTGTCCCAAGGAGGCCGAATGGAAGTCGTTCATCCCCGTTGCGCAGGTCTGGATGTCCACAAGGACGTCATCGTGTGTTGCGTGCGCCTGGTCGGTCCGGCCGGCGTTCAGCAGGAAGTTCGCAAGTTCGGCGCGACCAGCGCGGAGTTGCTGGCTCTATCGGACTGGTTGTCGAAGTGTCACTGCACTGACGTGGCCATGGAGGCGACGGGTGTCTACTGGAAGCCGGTCTGGCACGTGCTCGAGGGTCACTTCGAGCTTGTCCTGGGGAACGCTGCGCACATCCGCAACGTCCCCGGTCGCAAGACCGACGTCAACGACGCCACCTGGATCGCCGACCTGCTGGCCCACGGGTTGATCCGCTCCAGCTTCGTGCCCCCGCAGCCCATCCAAGAGCTGCGGGACCTGACGCGCACGCGCAAGCAGCTCGTGCGCGAGGTGGCCCGGCACACGCTGCGGATCCAGAAGACGCTCGAAGACGCCAACGTGAAGCTCTCCAGCGTTTTGAGCGACATGCTCGGGCAGAGTGGACGGGATATCTTGGAGGCGATCGTCGATGGAGAAGACGATCCGAAGGCTCTCGCCGCACTCGCTTCGTCGCGCGTGAAGGCCTCCAGGGAGGACCTCGCAGAAGCGCTCCGCGGTCGTATCCGGGATCACCATCGCTTCATGATCCGCTCCCACCTGCGGCTGATCGACACGATCGGAGAGGAGGTGGCGGGGATCGACGAGCGCATCGGCGAGCACCTGAAGCCGTTTCGCGGAGCCGTCAAGCTCCTGACGACCATCCCGGGCGTCAGCCAGATCGCAGCCCACGTCATCCTGGCCGAGATCGGCGATGACATGAGCCGCTTTCCCACTGCCGGCCATCTGATCTCCTGGGCTGGCCTATGTCCGCGCAACGACGAGAGCGCGGGCAGAAAGCGCAGCACGCGCCTTCGGGCTGGCGCTCCCTGGCTCAAGACCACTCTGGTCCAGGCCGCCTGGGCCGCGACGCGCAAGAAGAACAGCTACTTCAAGGCTCAGTTCCACCGCATCAGCATGCGCAGGGGGCCAAAGAAGGCCGTCGTCGCGGTCGCGGCCTCCATGCTCACCGCCGTCTACCACATGCTCCGGCGCGGCGTCTTCTTCGAAGACCTGGGCCCCGATCACTTCGATCGTCGCGACAAGGCCAAGGTCGCCAAGCGACTCATTCGGCGCCTCGAACAACTCGGGCTTCAAGTCGAGGTGAAAGCCGCTTCCTAAAGGCCTGAGAGGGTTTGTTTCTCTCTAGAGGCGGTACTCCGAACCAGTCAGCGCTCGAACCACAACCGCGCACGCTGCCGCGGATGATTTCCAATCTCATCCATGGTGTGCGCGTCATACAACCGCCCATTCAGCATGGTGAGTGCAACGGTTTCCGAGTTCGAAAGATCGAGCAGCGGATCCTCATCCAGAACGATGAGATCAGCGAGCTTGCCCGGCTCGAGCGAACCGATGTCCTTCTCCGCGCCAATGTAACGCGCCCCATAAAAAGTCGCGCAGCGCAGCGCCTGGTGCGGCGTGAGCCCGCCCTGGCCGAGCATCCAGATCTCCCAGTGGGCGGCGAGACCCTCGCGCTGGCCGTGGCCACCGATGTGGACCTCGACGCCGACGTCGTAGAGCCTGCGCGCGACCTCGGCAGCGCGGAGGTGGTTCCACTCGCCGTCCGGCGCCATGAGCGTGTCGCGTACCGAGCGCCGATCGAGGATCTCGCGGGGGACGAAGCGGTTCAGGCGCTCGTTCTCGAACACGCGCGTGTGGGTGTACCAGTAGTGCTCGCCCCAGATGCCTCCGTAGGCGACCACGAGCGTCGGTGTGTAGCCGACCTTCGTCGCGCCCCAGATCTGCAGGACATCCCGGTAGACGCTCGCCAGGGGCAGCGCGTGCTCGATGCCCGTATGGCCGTCGATCACCTGCGTCATGTTGTGCTGGAAGAGCGAGCCGCCCTCGGGCACGACCTCCATGCCGAGCTCGCGGGCTGCGGCGAGCACCATCTGGCGCTGATCGCGACGCGGCTGGTTGTAGCTCTTCACGCTGAAGGCACCGGCGGCCTTCGTGCGCGAGAGGTGGAAACGCGCGTCGTCGAGGCTCTCGATCTCGGCCTTGAACTCGCCCGCGGCTCCGTAGAGGATCGTGCCGGTCGAGTACGTCCGCGGTGCGACGACGGAGCCCGCGCGCGCGAGCTCGCTCGCGGCGAAGATCTCCTGCGTATCGTGGGAGGGGTCGTGGACGGTCGTGACGCCGAACGCGAGCTCGCACAAAGCAAGCCAGCTCGATTCGGGCTGCACGCCGTTCGCGCCCTGTGGGCCGTGCGCGTGCACGTCGATCAGGCCGGGGAGGATCGTCCGCCCTCCGAGGTCGATGCGTCGAGCACCCTCCGGAGCCTGGATCGCGCCGGCGCGACCGACGGCGACGATGCGGTTCTTCACGATCGCGATGGCCCCGTCCTCGATCACCTCGTCGGCGCGCATGGTGACGAGCTTGGCGTGCTCCAGGATGTAGCTCCCTTCGGGGACGTCCGTGGGCGCGTCGAAGCCGATGCGCACGCCGTGCTCGGGCGGCGGCGGGAGCTTCTCCGGCGCGCCTTCGAGGAATGCGAAGGCATCGGTGAGCTCGCGCGTGAAGAGCTCGTCGCCGGCCGTCCAGTGCAGACGCCTGGAGTCCCCCGACCAGCGCGGGAAGTCGGCCGAGCCCGACGAGACGCGCGTGAGCGGCAGTGCGTCCGCTTTGGGGCCGATGCTCACCAGCCGACCGGTCGGCGGGAAGGGACTCACGTGCGCCCGGAAGCGCTCGGCAAAGGCGATCCAGCGACCGTCGGGTGAGACGCGCAGCTCGGTCGCGGCCTCGCTCGTGAGGTGCGTGCGCTCCTCGCGAGCGTCGAGACCGATGCTCTTCAGCAAGTGCTGATCGGGCCCGCCCTGCGCCAAGTAGTACACGCGGGCGGGATCGGCGCCGAAGTGGGGATCGCTGCCTTCGTACGTCAAGCGGCGCTCCTCTCCGCCCGCCGCGGGAACGGAGAAGAGACCGGTCTCGTGCGTCCAGCGCGGATCGAAGAGGCTGCCGCCAGAAGTGCGCTCGTAGACGATCGTCCCTCCATCGGGGCTGAACGCGGGGCGCGCGAAGTGTCCGGGGCGGAGCGTGACCTGCGTGGACGCGCCACCCTCGCGGGTCACGACGTGCACCGAGGCGAGCTCCGCGTCGTCCCAGGCGACGTACACGATCGAGCGCCCGTCGCGCGAGAAGCTCGGGAAGTACTCCAGGTGCTCCTCGTCGCTGGTGAGCCGCCGCGCCTCGCCCTGCGGCAGATCGCGGATCCAGAGCTTGCCGAGGGCCTGGAAGACGACGGCGTTCCCGTCGGGCGCCACCTCCGCCCAGCGGACCATGCGCACGGGGAAGGTCTCGGGCGCCACCTCGAGCGGCTGGTGCAGCGCCTCGCAGAGCGTGCGGCGATCGCGCACGTGGAAAGGGATCTCCGCCGCGCGCTTCGCCTCGACCTCGACCCGCCAGATCTTGCCTTGCGCCCAGAGGACGATCGAGCGCCCGTCGCTCGTCCACGCCATCGCCGGATAGACGCCGTGGATGGCCCATGTCTCCTGGAGATCGCGATCGAGACCATCCCACACGAGCGTCACCGCGCCCGAATCGAGATCCATCACGTGGAGCGCGGTCTTGGCTCGCACGCGCCGCACGAAAGCGAGCCGCTTGCCGTCCGGCGCCGGCGTCGGCCGGATCGACCCGCCGGCACCGGAGACGAAGCGCTCGATGCGCCCGCTCGCGCGATCGAGACGATCGATGGCGTAGATCTCGGAGTGCGGGTCGCGGCTGTACTCGAAGGTCGGCCCGTCAGTGATGTCGCGGCTGTAGTAGAGATACTTCCCGTCGGGCGAGAAGGCCGGCTCGCCGACGTCCTTCTGCTCGTTCTGCTTCTCCGTCATCGCGAGGCCGGTTCCGCCGCTCTTGTGGTAGAGCCAGATCTCGCCGGCGCCCAGGCTCCGGCGCGAGGTGAAATGCTTGCGCGCGGCGAGGAACTCTCCATCCGGCGACCACACCGGACTGTTCAGGAGACGAAAGGTCTCCTTGGTCACCGCCCGTGCGTCGCTCCCGTCGCGCCGCACGATCCACACGTTGTCGCCGCCGCCGCGGTCGCTCGTGAACGCGATCCACTGGCCGTCCGGACTGAAGCGCGGTTGCATGTCCCACGCGAGTCCGCTGGTCAGCGGCCGCGCTTCGCCGCCATCGATCGGGAGCAAGTAGAGATCCCCGAGCATGTCGAACGCGATCTCGCTGCCGTCGGGCGCGACATCGAGGCTCATCCACGTGCCTTCGCGCGTGTCGAGCGTCGCTTCGAAGGTCGACGCACCGGGATGCTCCACATCCCACTTCGGCGGCTCGGTGGAAGGCGCTCCGGCCTGGGTCGGCTCGGGTTTCGGCGGCAGAGCGTCGCTCTCGGACGGAGTTGCCGCGCTCGGCTCGGGAGACTTCGATTCCGGTTCTTCCTTCGGTGCCGGCTCCTTCGATGGCGAGCTGCTGCAAGCTGCCAAGCCGAGAGCGAGAAGCACGAGGCCGGGCCCGACGCGCGCGTTTTTCATGGGGGGGATCCTGGGTGAGGAGTCGGGTCCATGATCGATGGGCTCGCGCCAGCGATCCACTCGCAACTTCGCCGCGCGTCGTGCTTGACCCAAGCTTTGCGTGGGCGGAGGATGCTCGGCTCGTCCTCCGAGCTCCGCGATGCAGAACGACATTCCCCCCCTCGCACCCCCGTACCGTGTGCTATGCGGCCCCGGACCCTCCGATGTCGCGCCCTCGGTGATGCTCGCGCTCGCCAAACCGACGCTGGGGCACCTCGATCCCGATTTCCTGAAGATCATGGACGAGGTGCGCACCATGCTGCGCCGCGTGTTCCAGACGAAGGCGGAGCTCTGCATGCCGATGTCGGGCACGGGCTCGGGGGGGATGCAGACCTGCGTCGACAACCTGGTCGAGCCCGGGGACCGCGTCCTGGTGGCGGTGATCGGCTATTTCGGCGGCCGCATCGCGGAGATGGCGCGGCGTGCTGGCGGCGAGGTGACGGTCGTCGAAGGCGAGTGGGGGCGTGCCCTGGACGTCGACACGCTGCGCAAGGCGGCGGCGGGCAAGCGCTACAAGGTCCTCTGCGCGGTGCATGCCGAGACCTCGACTGGCGTCCTGCAGCCGATCGAGCCGCTGCGCGCGCTTGCCGACGAGCTCGGTGCGCTGCTCTTGATCGATTGCGTGACCTCGCTCGGCGGCCTGGATCTGCGCTTCGACGAGTGGGGGATCGACGCGGCCTACTCGGGCACGCAGAAGTGCATCTCCTGTCCACCCGGTCTCTCTCCCGTCGCGCTGAGCGCCCGCGCGAAAGAGGCGCTCGCCGCGCGCAAGACGCCCGTGCAGAGCTGGTACTTCGACCTCTCGCTCATCCAGACGTACTGGGGTGCCGAGCGCGCCTACCACCACACGGCACCGATCAACATGGTGTACGCGCTGCACGAGGGCTTGCGGCTGGTCCTCGCGGAGGGCTTGCCCGCCCGCGAAGCGCGGCACCGGCTGAACGGCCGAGCCTTCGTCGCGGGCGTGCAGGCGCTGGGACTCGAGCCGCGCGTTCCCGAGGCCGAGCGCTTGCCGCAGCTCACCGCCGTGCGCATTCCCGCCGGGATCGACGATGGTCGAGCTCGGAAGTACCTGCTCGAGCGCTTCGGCGTCGAGATCGGCGGGGGGCTCGGGCCGATGAAGGGCAACACCTGGCGAGTGGGTCTCATGGGGTCGGGCTCGAGCCGACGCAACGTGAGCCTGTGTCTCGCCGGACTCGCCGGCGCGCTGCGCGAGCAGGGCTTTCGCGCGCAGGGTGATCCCCTGGAAGCGGCCGCGGCGGTCTACGCCACCTGAGTGCGAGGGCTACCGGCGCGCAAATCGCTCGCGCGTCAGAGCCTGGTGGCTGTCGTGCCAGACGAGCTCGCCCTGCTCGAACCACAGCGCTTGCGGCGACTGGTGCTGCACGCCGAGTGCGGCCGTCAGGCCACGGGCGAGCGCGCGCTCGGCGATGACGTCGACCTCGGCCCACGCGAGCGAGTCGTTCTTGCCCAAGGAGTCGATCCAGGCCCGGAACTCGGCCTCCGCCGCGTGGCTGATCGGGCAGATCGGGCTGCGCTTCAAGACCACCACGGGCCGCGTGCGCGAGGCGCGGCGCAGCGCCTCGAGAGCCTTTACCGGGTCGGGATCGAGAGCCAATTGCTCGACGGTCATCGGGGGCTCGCTCACAGCCTGATGTGGTAGAAGTCGAGGAGGCGCTCGCCGCGCGTGTAGGCGACGCCGGTCATGCCGTTGACGTAGAGATCCTCGCTCGCGCCGCGTCCGATGTAGGCGTACTCGGCCGTGGTTCCATCCGGGAACTCCAGCGAGAAGTAGTACGTCGTGTGGCCCCACCAGCCTTCGAGCGCGGTGTCGCTGCGCCGATCGAGGATCAGGGCCGCGCGCCGCACGAGCGGGGGTGCCGTCGCCCGGCGCATGGTGTCGGCCCCGCGCCACCAGGATCGCGCGCCGAGCGCGACGGCGAGCAGGCCGAGCAGGAACATCGGATGGATCAGCAAGGACTGCTGCCCGCGCAGGAAACCCGCGGCGACGGCAAGGACGATGCCGGCGGCGAGCACACCCCGGCCGCGCGCCGCAAGGTGACGGGCGTCGTGGTACTCCGGTCCCTCCGGCGGCGTCCGCTGCATCGCGATGGCGAAATCGGCCTGCTCGGCGATGCGCTGGATCTTGGCCGCGTTCGGGCTCTGCGCCGGCCGCTCCTTGCTCGGCGCGAGATCCAGCGGCATCGCGCAATACGAGCAGATCGACAGCGGCTGCTCGGGGAGGCGTGCTCCGCAGTTGGGGCAGTTGGTGCGCTTGGTCGCCGTTTCCATCGCTTCGCCGAGGTGCCTCGGATCACGAGGGCAGGGAATGCTAGCATCCGTCCGGGCGTGGAGCATTCGGCTTCAGCCACCTTCTCGGGCATGGACGACACGCGGGATTCCTCCAGGTCGCTCGGACCAGTCCTGATCGGACTGTGTGTCTGCGCCCTGCTGCTCCTGGCCGTCTTCCTGGGCTGGCTCATGCGCGAACGCGCCCGGCGCTTCGAGATCGCTGCCACGGAAGCGCGGCTGCAGATGATGGCGGCCGCCGAGGCGCTCCATACGGAATCCGATGTCCTACCGGTCAGGACCTCCCTTCCGCCCAGGGCTCTGGAGGACGCGTACGAATGGGAGGAGGAGCAACCGGACGGCCTCGCCACGGTCATCGTCCGCGTGGGCCGCGCCCCGCTCGGCGAGGCCCTCCGCGGCGCGCAGGTCTCGCTCGTCTCGGACACCAGCGCGGGTGTCCCCGTCACCCGCGACGCGATCACGGACGCGAGCGGCGTCGCGGGCTTCGGCTGCGAACCGGGCGAGCGCGTGCGCGAGGTGTTCGTTCCCGCGGCGGAGGAACGCCCGGCGGCCTGGCGCGCGCTCTCGCACGAGCTCGTCGCAGGGCGCCTCTTCGGCACGAGCGTCCTGGTCGGCCCCGGCGCGCGGCTCGAGGGGCGCGTGGTCGATGGCGCGGGCCGTGGAGTCGCGGGCGCGCGCATCGCGCTCGCGTGCTGCGACCTCGAGCACTACGAGCGGGAAGGCCGGAGCCTCGATCGCATCGCGCTCTCCGATGCCGAGGGTCGCTTTGCCTTCGATGCCGTCGGACCGGCCTACGTCGTCTCGGCGAGCGACACTGGAGCGATCTCGGCCGGGATCCTGCTCGGAGCGGTGAACGGGCCCGAAACGATCGAGCTCTCCGACCTCGTGCTCGTGCCGTCGAGGAGTCTTCCCGGCCTCGTGATGGGCGAGGACCTTCTTCCCATGCGGGGTGCACAGGTCTCGGCGCGGTGTGTGTCCTCGCCCGTGGCCGGTATCGAGCCCTGGCCGCGAATTACAACTCGGACCAATTCCTTCGGCTGCTTCGTGCTCGATCCGCTGCCCAGGACGCCGCTCGAGCTCGAGGTGTACGGTCCCGACGGCGCGCATTCGACGATGCACGTCGGCGCGGATGCCGAGCGCGCGGATTTCGGTGGCGTGATGTTGCTGCCGGGCGGCCGCTGGATCCTGGGTGTGGTGGTGGATCAGGCCGGCGCGCCAGTCGCTGGCGCAAGGATTCAGGTCATCGGAGCCGGTGGCGAGCCGACGGAGAGTTACGAAGACGGAAGATTCGTCGTTGCCGATCTCAGTGGGGGAGAGGGGGCGCTCTTCGTCGATGCAGGCGAAGGCGGCAGCGCCTGGCTCGCGCAGATCGACTCCACGCTCGGTGGCGAGGAGGAACGGATCGTGCGCCTCGAGCCGCGCCGCTCGCTCGCCGGCCGAGTCGTGGACGAGACCGGCGCGCCGGTGGAAGGCGCGCTCGTCTCGCTGCGCGGCGATCGCGAGCTTGCGCGCGAGGGGGAGGAAAGCCTCACTTGCCTGGGCCTGCTCTCGAGCGAGCGCGGGGCAACCGACGCCGAGGGCCGCTTCGCCTTCGACAAGCTCTGGCCCGGGCGATTCGCGCTCGAGGTGAGTCATCCCGACGAGCCGGATCTCTCGCTGCACGCCGAGTCGGAGAGCGGGGGTGCGCCGCTGGAGCTCGCGTGGGATCGGCCGCGGTTGCGGCGAGTCGTGATCGCGGGCGAAGTGCGCGACGCGCAGAGTGGTGCGGCCATCGACGAGTTCCAGGTCGCGGCACTGCGACCCACGGAGGAGCCAGAGTCTCAGGAGGGCCGGCTGCGCTCGTTTCACGATGCGGCCGGACGCTTCCAGATCGCCGCGCTGCCGCCAGGTGCGTATCGCCTGCGCGTCGACGCTCCGGGCTACCTCGCCGGTGAGCAAGACCTCGGAGAGCTCGCCGAGGGCGAGCACGCGAGCGCGATCGAGCTCGTCCCGCTGCGCGAAGTCGAGCTCGCGTTCCAGGATCCCGAGGGCATCCCGCTCTCGACCGGCGCGCTGACGATCCGTCGTCTCGACGGCACGGAGCTGGGACCGCTCGATCCGGAGGCGCTCGATCGGCCACCCGGTGGGCCGGCCGGCGCCGGCGCGGCAGCACGCCTCGTCGACCAGGGACGCGTGCGGACCGTGCTGCCGGCCGAGCTCCTGGAGCTCGAGCTCGCGCTGCCCGGGAACGAAAGGCTCTCCTATCTCCTGGACGTGAGCGCAGCGCAGGGCGCGCCCGAGATCTTCGTCGTCGATCTCGACGCGCACACCTCGCGGGAGAGCGCGCACGTGCTCGTGTGCGCGGCCCGCCAGGGTGCGCCGGACATCGAGACGGGCTGGGTGCGCTCGCTCTCCCGCGGACAGCGCGAGCAGCTGGCGGCGGGCCACGCGCTTGCGCTCTACGACGGCGGACGGCTCGAGCTCAGCGTTCGCGATCGCCACGGCGCGCTCGTCGGACGCGCTGTCCTCGAGCCCGTCCCGGGTGGCGGCTGGCGCTCGACCTTCCGGCTCGCGCACTTCGCGGACGCAATCGTCAGCGAAGCGCAGCTACCGGTGATGCAAATCGATTTGCCGCGAAAAGGTTTCCGGCTCGAGGCGCGCGCGGAGGGCTTCGAGAGGGCCGAGATCACCGTCGACGCGCTGGGTTCGACGGATCTCGATTCGTCGCGGGCGCTGGTGTTGCGCCGCGCAGGCGAGTGAGCCTGCGGGGATCGCCAAGGAAATCGCATCTGGTTCCAGGCGCGCCGATCCGCTGGCCGAGGAGAGCGGTCTATTCCTGGACCAGCAGACCCTCGCCACACGAACGACACCATGCGGACGCACATTCTCTGGGCGGTTTTACTCGCCCTGCTCGGCCCCGCCTCGACTCTCATGGCCCAGACGGCCGGCGGCGCCGATGCGACGAAGAAGTCGACCACCGGGAGCGGCGACAACAAGGGACCCGGCGACAGCGTGCCCGGTTCGGGTAGCCCGATCGCCGGTGGTGCTGCGAGCACCACCACCCCGCGGTCCGCAGCACCGTCCTCGCCGAGCTCCGCTCCGACGCAGCCGCGCGGGGTCGCGACCGCACGCGAGATGCTGGCCGCGCTCGATCCGACGAGCTGGGACCGCTGGTGGGAGCACAATCGCGATCCCTATCTCGCCCTGTCCGCGGCCCTCGACCGCATCCATCCCCGCACGCCATCCGAGGAGGAACACGACCTCCTGGAAGGCCGCCGCTCCGGCATCTCCCGCGAGGAGCTCTACGGCGTCGTCGTTCCGGCGATGCTCCACGAGCTCGAGCACTCGCGCGACGAGCGCGTGATCCGGACGACCTTGCTCGCCCTCGCGCGCATCGGGGAAGCGCCCGGCCCGCTCGAAGCCGGGATCGCGAGCGATCTGCGCTCGACGATCGCGCGTCACCTCGTGAGCGCCGATCGAGCCGTCGCGGAGACGGCCGTGATCGCACTCGGCGTGCTCGGCTCGAGCGATGGCGTTCGCGATCTCGTCGAGATCGCGTGCGACACGGCCCCGGGGCGCGTCCTGTGCGGAGAGCCGCGCGTGCCGCTGCGCATGCGCGCGCTCGCGACCTATGGAATCGGGATCTCGGCGAGCTTCCTCTCCCGCCAGGAGGTGAGTCATTTCGCCGTCTGGCACCTCTGCGCGTTGCTCTGCGACGACGGCCTCGATCATCCCGACTTGCAGGCGGCCTGCGTTCTCGCTCTTGGCCTCGCTCCACTGCCGGACCGGACGTCGAGCTCGGTCGCCGCCGACGAGGACCGGCTGGGCCGCTCGCGTGCGGGCGAGATCGACTACTTGCTCGGCCTGTTCCGCGATCCTGATTCGCCGAGCCTGCTGCGCGCGCACGTTCCCGCGGCGCTGGCGCGACTGACCCTGGGCGCCGACCCCCAGGCGCGCGAGCGCGTGCTCAGCGCCCTACTGGATGCGCTCGACCCCGACGCCGACGAGTCGTCGGAAGTGCGCACCGGATGCATGCTCGCGCTGGGCGCGATCGCGGATTGCGACGCGAGCTTCCTCGACGTCAAGGCGCGTGGAGCGTTGATTGCGGCCGCGTCGAGTCACGACGCGATGGAACGCGACTTCGCGATCCTTGCGCTCGGACAGGTCGCCGCGCGTCCGGGAGGTTCGCCCGGTACGGCCTTCGCGGGCATGGCCGACGCGTCGAGCTTCCTGCTCGAGTCGCTGAAGGAAGGCAAGAGCCGCACGCAGCCCTGGGCCGCGCTCGGAATGGGCTTGCTCGGCCACGGCCTGCGCAGCCGCGAGATCGGCACTCCCACGGGATTCGCTCAGGCGCTCGGTGCGCGCATCGCCGACACGAACGTACCGGAGGACGCCGCCGCCTACGCCATCGCAGCCGGCTTACTGGGAGACGTGCGAGCGCGTCCCGCGATCGAGGCGGGCCTGGAACGCTTCCGCGACGAGCACTGGCGCGCACACCTCGCCGTCGCGCTCGGCCTCCTCGGCGACACGGCCGCCCTGCCGGCGCTGGCGCGCCTGTCCGGCGAGTCGACCCTCAGGCCGGAGCTGTTCGAGTCGATCGCGATCGCGCGCGCCTTGCTCGGAGATCGCGAGCTCGTGCCGATGCTCGTCGAGCGTCTCCCCGGAGCCCGCTCGTGGACCGAGCTCCAGAGCCTCTCGCGCGCGCTCGCCTGGACCGGCGACGGCCGTGCCCTCGCGCCCTTGCTCTCCGCCTTGCACGCCGAAGGCCGCACCGACGCAGAACGCTCGTTCGTCCTCGACGCTCTGGGTCGCATCGCCGACAAGGAGCGCGTGAGCTGGTCCTCGCGCCTGAGCTCCGGCCTCAACTATCCCGCCGCGACCCAGACGCTCTCCGATCCCTGGGGGCTTGGGATCCTCGACGCGCTGTAAGCGTTCGTTTCGCGGTCGCCCGTACCGGTGCGGGAGCGCCCCTCGCTCGTCGGACTTGTGCAGGTGAGAGGGCGGAGTACGCTCGATTGCGTCGGCTTGGTTCGCGGGCTCTCCCCCGGCGGCACGTCGGGGGCGTGAGCGCGCGCGAACGCTGCGGCGGTCGGGAGCGCGAGCGTGCGGGAGGAGGCAAGGCGATGCGAGCGAGGAGCGAGTGCGGAGCCGTGAGGTTCGTGAGCGCGGGGGCGTTGCTCGTCGCGGTGCTGACGGGGGCTGCCGCGGGGCAAGGGACGAGCCGGGTGAGCGTCGACTCGGGCGGGATGCAGGGGAATCTCGCCAGTGGGTGGTACGGCTGCGCGATATCGGCCGACGGCCGCTACGTGGCCTTCTGGAGCCGGGCCACGAACCTCGTCGGTGGGGATACGAACAATGTTGCGGACGTCTTCGTCCACGACCGCCAGAGCGGCACGACCGAGCGGGTGAGTGTCGACTCGGGCGGGGTGCAGGGGGGCGCCAAGAGCCTGTATCCCGCGATCTCGGCCGACGGCCGCTATGTGGCCTTCCAGAGCGACGCCAGCACTCTCGTCGTCGGGGACATGAATGCTACGTCTGACATCTTCGTCCACGACCGACGGAGCGGTACCACCGAGCGAGTGAGCGTCGACTCGGGTGGAGCAGAGGGGAACGGTCTCAGCTACTACGCCGCGATCTCCGTTGACGGCCGCTACGTGGCCTTCGATAGCTCCGCCACCAACCTCGTCGCCGGGGACACGAACGCTTTCACGGACGTCTTTGTCCATGACCGCCAGAGTGGCGCGACCGAGCGCGTGAGCGTCGACTCGGGTGGAGCAGAGGGGAATGACGGCAGCGGCGGCTTCCTCTCGATCTCGGCCGACGGCCGCTACGTGGTCTTCGGTAGCTACGCCACGAACCTCGTCGGCGGGGACACGAACGGACTCTTCGACCTCTTCGTCCACGACCGCCAGATCGGTGTCACCGAGCGCGTGAGCGTCGACTCGGCTGGAGCAGAGGGCAACGGCCTCAGCTTCTACCCCTCGATTTCCGCCGACGGCCGTCACGTGGCCTTCGCCAGCATCGCTTCCAACCTCGTCGGCGGGGACACGAATGCTTCCTATGACGCCTTCGTCCACGATCGCCAGAGCGGTACGACCGAGCGCGTGAGCGTCGACTCGAGCGGGGCGCAGGGGGACTTCGACAGCTTCTACCCCGTGATCTCCGCCGACGGCCGCCACGTGGCCTTTCCTAGCTACACCACGAACCTCGTCGGTGGGGACACGAACGGTGCCCCGGACGTCTTCGTCCACGACCGCCAGAGTGGTGCGACCGAGCGCGTGAGCGTCGACTCGGACGGGGCGCAGGGAAACAGCGGCAGCTACGAACCCTCGATCTCTGCCGACGGCCGCTACGTGGCCTTCCATGGCCTCGCCACGAACCTCGTTGGCGGGGACACGAACGGTGTCTCGGACGTCTTCGTCCGCGACCGCGGCGCCGGAATCGGCACGAAGTACTGCCCCGCGAACGCGAACTCGACCGGTGCTCCGGCCGATCTCTCGGCCTCCGGCTCGGCGAGCTCCGGCGCGGGCTACCTGATGCTCACTTCCTCGCCCGTGCCCGATCAGAACGGCGTTTTCTTCCACGGAGTGCACCGGTCGCAGAATCCCTTCGGGAACGGGTTCCTGTGCACGAGCGGAGGGATCGTGCGAGCTGCGGTCGTGATGGGCGTCGGAAGCGTCGCGACGCACATCTATGACAACTCCGATGCCAGGCACAGCCTGGCCGCCTTCGTGGGAAGCACGCGCAACTTCCAGCACTGGTTCCGCGATCCAGCCGGCGGAGGCGCGTTCTTCAACACGTCGAACGCGATCGCGATCCGAGTCCTCCCGTAGCGCGGCTAGCGGATCGTGTGGACCAGGCCGCTTCGCATCACCAGCACGACTTCGCGCATCGCCGACACATTGGCCAGCGGATCTCCGTGCACGGCCACCAGATCGGCAGCCTTGCCCGGCTCCAGGGATCCGATCTCCCCGGACAACCCGCACAGCTCCGCAGCGCTCGTCGTCGCGGCGACGAGGGCGTCGGCGGGCGACATGCCGGCCTCCACCATCAGCTCGAATTCGTGCGCGTTCGTCCCGTGGGGGCTGACGCCGCAGTCGGTGCCGAAGGCGATGCGCACTCCCGCGCGCGCCGCCCGGCCGAGGGAGCCGCGCATCACGGGGCCGACCTGGCGGGCTTTCTCGCGCACGGGCTCGGGCAAGTAGCCCTGGATCTCGGCCCACTGGGAGACCGATTCCCCGGCCATCAGCGTGGGGACGAGGAAGGCCTTCGTCTGGAGGAAGAGCGCGATGCACGCATCATCGAGGAAGCTGCCGTGCTCGATCGAATCGACGCCCGCCCGCAGGGCGCCCGCGATCCCGTCCGCGCCGTGCGCGTGAGCCGCGACACGCCGGCCCAGCATGTGCGCGGTGGAAACGATCGCCTCGAGCTCGTCGCCGAAGAATTGCTGTCCCGTGCCGGCGTTGGTGAGGCTCATCACCCCACCCGTGGCGGTGAACTTGATGACGTCCGCCCCGCGCTTGACTTGCAAGCGGACGGCCTTCCGGCACTCGCTCACCCCGTCGGCGACGCCTTGCATCGCGCCGGGAAGCTCGAAGAGATCCTCGCGATAGCCGGGCGTGTCGTCACCGTGGCCTCCCGAGGGCGTGATCGCTTGCCCCGCGCACAGGATCCGGGGGCCGGGAATCCGGCCCTCGAGGATCGCGTCGCGCACGGCGAAGACGGCCCGGCCGCCGGAGCCCAGGTCGCGCACGGTCGTGAAACCTGCACGGAGCGTCCGCTCGGCGAACACGGTCGCCTCGACCGCCGCATCGGCATCGCTCTCCTCGACGGCCCGGAGGCGCGCGTCGGCGGAGTACTGATGCGAGAGGTGCACGTGGCAATCGATCAGGCCCGGAAGCACGAACGCGCCGGTGAGATCGACCACCTTCTCGCCGGGGGCGGGTTCGCGGAAGCCGTCCACGATCTCGCGGACGTGCGCGCCCTCGACCACCAGCGTCACGTGCTCGCGGGGCGCCTCGGCAGGCCGCGCCAGGAGCCAGCCGCAGCGGACGAGCAGGACCGGTGGGTGCGGGGGCGCGGCCTTTCCTTGCGCGAAGCCGGCGCTCGCGAGGATCGTGAAGCACAGGGCGCGAAGACCGCGCCCTCTCGCTCGCTCGACTGCGGGGATCAAGGACAGAAGGTCACACGCAGTGCATCGCTCAAGTTGAAGGCTGCACCGCCACCCTGCGGATCGCGGTACCAGAACTGGAAGCACAGCGTGGCGCCGGCCACGATGGGCAGGCTGACCGACGGGGGATCCTGGTTGTCGACGGCCTGCTCGGCGAATCCGAAGGTGTCGGTCACGAGGACCGGGAAGCGACCGATCGCGCCACCAACGCAGCGATAGCCATTGCCGAAGGGGATCTCGACCGGGTTCTTGCCGTAGTAGAAGAGGCCGAACTGGCCTCCGGGCAGACCGGAGGAAGACACGCCGAAGTCGTTCGCCGCGATGCTGGTCGTGCCGGTGTGATCGATGAGCGCGCCGGGGCCGACCGAGTTCGGTGAGGTCAAGCAGTAGCGCACGGTAGTGCAGTCGTAGACGAGGACGATCGTCGCGTCGCTCGAGGTTCCCGCGGGTGTCGTCACGTGGAAGACGAGCGTGTCCGTGCCGGCCGCGTCGAGGTTGGGGCGGATCACGCGCCAGGGGCCCGTGTCGCTGGACAGGATCGTCGCCTGCGCGGGCGGCGTCACCACCGTGTAGACGGCGCTCGCGAGAGGATCGTCGAAGGTCGCCGGCAACTCGAGCACGAAGGCGTCGTCGAAGCGCACGCGCCTGGTGAAGCCGAACGCGAGCGGCGGCGTGCCGGAGGCGCGGCCGGAGTAGCTGATGGAGAGCGCGACCGGTGCGCTGCGCGCGCGCACGCCATCGGCATACACCGCGACCGCCTGGAGCCGGACGTCGCCCGCTCCGAGGATCTGTCCGTGTACGCCGAGGGTGTCGAAGGCGCTCGCGGTGCTCGCCACCACGCGGTCGTTGTGCATCAGCAGCACCTCGCTCACGGGGCCGCCGGAGGCCGAGACGAGGAAGTCGAAGCGCTGCCCGAGGTCACCCGAGCCCGGGCCGACCGAGAGCGTGACCGACCGAGCGTCGTTGTCGACCGCGAGCGTCCCCACCCAGCTCGCGCTATTGCGCACCAGCGTGTCGTCGAAAGCCATCACGCGCAGCTCGTGCCAGCCGTCGTCCAGGAAGGTGGTATCGAGCGTGAAGGCCGCGCCCGTCTCGATGGTCTGTTGCAGGACGCCGTCGGCGTGCAGCTCCAGGTAGTCGATCTGGGCCCCCGGAGCCGTCGCTCCCGCGACCGGCGTCAGCGTGATCGTGCCGCTCACCGACCCTCCGGGCGCGTCGATGACGTCCACGACCGGCGGCCAGGCGAAGGGGCGCGTGAGCGGGTCGCCGAGGAAGAGGTTCTGGAAGGGCTCGAAGCCCACGCTGCGCAACCAGGATTCACCCAGGCTGAGACCCTTGTAGTAGACGACGTGGGTGCGCGCGTGAGGGAACTTGCCGGGGTAGTTGCAGGGTTCCTCGACGGTCCCCGCCGTGCCCGAAGCTCCCTTGGCGATCCAGCGCGACATCTTCGTCTGCGAGCCTTCGTCGAAGGTCGCGGCATAGCTCGTCAGGTGATCGGCGAAGGCGCCGGGCAGGAGCGTCAAGTTCGCTCCATCGATGTCCGCGACGGCGAGTCCGGTCATGATCCCGAGGCAATCCTGCTGGCCGAGCGGCAGCCAGTCGAACAGGTGCTGCGCGGCACCGCCCGCAGTGACGATCTGGTTCACCGCCTCGGGATAGGCTCCGTGGCGCGGCCCCGAGCGCGCCCCGTCGGTCGTTTGCATGAAATAGAACGTGCCTCCAGGGTGCGTCGCGTCGACGGCGACGCTGCGATCGATCATCGCCAGCACTTCCGCGAGCGTGTTCCCCAGGCCTCCCGTGTAGCCCAGCATCGCGCCGATGTAGTAGCGCCTGGCCGCCGAGGAATCGCTCGGATCGCCGTTCAGCCAGCTCAGGCTGCTGTCGAAGTAGTGCGGCTCGTAGCTGAGTTTCGAGAAGCGATTCGCGCTACTGGAGCTGATGCCGTCGAGGATGTCGGCCGCGCGGTACGCGAGCGTGTAGCCGGCCCCGGCCGCGAAGCGCGACACGGGCCAGCAGCCGTCGTTCACGTAGCCCGGAGCGCTCGTGTAGAAGCTGCCTCCCGAAGGCAGCACCACGAAATCGACGTGGTCTTCGATGTGCTTGTTGGCGAGGGAGCCGAGGAATCCCGGCAGGTTCGACTGCGCGAAGGTGCCGTAGGTGGCGGCGAGCGGCGCCATGTACAGCACGTTCACGTCGGGGATGTCGCGCTTCGTCTTGTAGTAGTTCGCGACGTACATCGACTCGGGATTGGTCGGGTCGACGATCAGGTAGACGTTCTCGCCCGAACCCCCGGCCATGGCGGTCGGAGCGAGGAGCAGAGCCAGAGCGAGAGTCCGTGCGTCGAGCCGGGAGGCGAGGGAGGCGCGCTGCATCGAGGTGCCGATCCGAGCTGGAGGAGAGGGGGCAGGTGCGCTCCCATCGTACGAGCCCTGGAACGGATTGGGGAACCCCCGCTCGCCGATGCGGGGCCGGCGGAGTCGAGTGCGCGCAGGCGCAGCGCGTGAGCCGGGCGCGTGCTCGGCCGGATCGCCGTCCGCGCAGCGCCCGGAGAGAGTTCCCGGGTGCGCCCGCGACGAGACGTACAGGATGCGCACTGGTCTTCGCGAGGCCGGGAGCCGACTCTATCGGGGTGATTCGCCTCGCTGCATGCTTCCTGCCCCTCGTCCTTTGCTGCGCCTGCGCCACGATGGTTCCCGCTTCTGATCCGCCGCGCCGCCGCGATCCCCACAGCCATGCCGAGCCCGCTCGCGTGCGCGTGACGCATGCCGATCTCGACCTCGCGCTCGACTTCGAGAGCGAGCAGGTCACCGGCCGCGTGCGGCTGACCTTCGATCGTCGGGACGGGGACGCGCCGCTGGTACTGGATACGCAGGGGCTAGTCCTCGAAGCCGTGCGTGGCACCGACGGCAGTGCGCGGCGCTACACGCTCGGCGCGGAGCACGACGGCCTCGGCGGGCCGCTCACGATCGAGCTCGCGAGCGGCGACCACGACGTGACGGTCGACTACCACACCGCTCCCGGCGCCGAGGCGCTGCAGTGGCTCGCGCCCGAGCAGACCGCCGGCGGACGCTCGCCATTCCTGTTCAGCCAGGGCGAATCGATCCTCACGCGCACCTGGCTCCCGATGCAGGACACGCCGGCCGTGCGCGTCACGTACACGGCGCGCGTTCGATGTCCCGAGCCTCTGACCGTCGTGATGAGCGCCATGCGCGACGGCCGCGACGAGTCGGGCGCCTTCCTCTTCCACCTCGATCGACCGATTCCCTGCTACCTGATCGCCATCGCCTGCGGGGAGCTCGTCTCGCGCGACCTCTCGCCGCGCGCGGCGGTGTGGGCGGAGCCCGCGACGATCGACGCCGCGGCCTGGGAGTTCGCCGACACCGAGGCGATGATCCGCTGCGCGGAGGAGCTCTACGGTCCCTACCTCTGGGGTCGCTACGACTTGCTCATCCTGCCGCCGGCGTTCCCGTTCGGCGGGATGGAGAACCCGCTCCTGACTTTCGTGACACCCACGGTGATCGCCGGCGATCGATCGCTCGTTGCGCTCATCGCGCACGAGCTCGCGCACTCCTGGTCGGGCAACCTGGTGACCAACGCGACCTGGAGCGACTTCTGGCTCAACGAGGGGTTCACGGTCTACTTCGAGAAGCGGATCATGGAGCGGCTGTACGGCGCCGAACGCGCCCGCATGGAGATCGAGCTCGACATCCTGTCGCTCGAGCAGAGCATCGCGCGCTTCGAGCCTTGGAGGACGGTGCTGCGGCCGGATCTCACGGGCCGGCACCCCGAGGAGTCGTTCTCCAATGTTCCGTACGAGAAGGGCGCACTGTTCCTGCGCCGCATCGAGGAAGTTTTCGGTCGCGAGGCCTTCGACGCGTTCCTGCGCGCCTGGTTCGACGAGCATCGATTCCAGAGCGTGACGACCGAGGACTTCGTGGCCTTCCTCGAGCAGCGGCTCTTCTCGCGCGACCGGAAGCGTGCGGCCGCGATCGATCTGCACGCCTGGATCGAGGAGCCCGGTCTGCCGGCGGACGCGCCGCGGCCGCATTCGGCGACGCTCGCGCTCGTCGATCGCGAGTTCGACCGCTTGCTCGCCGGAGCGGACGCGGGTTCGCTGGACACGCGCGACTGGGTGCCCCAGCAGTGGCTGCGGCTACTGGAGCGCGTGCGGCCGGAGGCTACGAGCGAACGTCTGGCCGATCTGGACCAGGCCTGGAACCTGACTCGTTCGGGCAACGCGGAGATCCTCTCGCTCTGGCTCGTGCTCGCGGTGAAGGCGGGCTATCACCCGGCCGACGCGCGCCTGGAGGAGTTCCTGCTCGGCGTGGGACGCCGGAAGCTCCTGCAGCCGATCTACGAGGAGCTCGTCAAGACCGAGCCGGACAAGCTGCGCGCGCTCGCGATCTACCAGCGGGCGCGCCCGCACTACCACGCCCTCACACGCGGCACGATCGACAAGATCCTCGGTGTCTGAACGCATGCTGGCGTGGCTGCGGCTCCCCGGCCCCGAGCTCGAGCGTGCCGAGCTCAGCTTTCGCGAGCGCGCGCCGATCGACATCGGCCGCGCGCTCGAGCAGCACGCCGCCTATCGCGAGCTCCTCGCGGAGCTCGGGTGCACGCTGACGGTCTTGCCCGCCCTCCAGGGCCATCCCGACGCCGTCTTCGTGGAAGACCTGGCCGTCTTCGCGGGTGGGGGATGCGTGCTCGCGCGCCCGGGAGTCGAGTCACGCCGCGGAGAGATCGACGCGCTGGCGCGCTTTCTCGAGCGCGACGCCATTCTCGGACGCATCGAGGCGCCAGCGACGCTCGAGGGCGGCGACGTGCTTCCGGTAGACGACGTCCTGTGGGTCGGCCAGTCGGGGCGCACGAATCACGCCGGCTTGAAAGCGCTGGCGCACCTCTGCCTCGATCAGGGCTTGCGCGTGAAAGCGGTGGGAGTGCACGGCTGCCTGCACCTGCGCACGGGGCTGACATGGCTCGGCCGAGATACCTTGCTCGCCAATCCCGACTGGATCGACCTCGAGCGCTTGCCGCGCTTCGACTGCATCCGCGTCGATCCGCGCGAGCCCTTCGGCGCGAGCGGGGTCAAGATCGGCGCGACGGTCGTCCTGTCCGCGAGCCACCCGCGCACCGCCGAGCGCTTGAGCGCTCGCGGATTCGACGTTCGGCTGGTCGACATCTCGGAATTCGAGAAGGCCGAAGGTGGTCCGAGCTGCCTCTCGCTGCGGCTCTGGGCCTGAGCGGGCGCAGCTTTGCATGCCTGACGCCTCGAGCGTCCCTGCTGCCGGGCGAAACCTCGGCGAGTTCCCCACCGCGCCTTGGCGCGACACCGTACTCATGAAATACGAGTGCGGCCGCCTCTGGTTTGGAGTACCGCCTTCAGGCGGTCTTCTCTTGCAGAGCCAGTCCCGCCTGAAGGCGGGACGACGAACCAGACCGCCTGAAGGCGGTACTCCGAACTCGGAGGGAGGGGTGGAGCTTCTCTCTAGAAACAGCGGTGTCCCCCGTGAAGGATCACGGGGGACACCGCAAGAGCAACTAGGCGATCGAGGCGCGGATCAGCGGTCGACCGGGACGGAAAGCTGACGCGCGATGTCGGCGTCGATTCCGGGGTGTTCCGCGTCCGCCCCGGCCGGAGCCGGAGAGTAGCGCTCGATCAGGCGGGCGAGCTCGAGGTCGAGCGCGACGCGATCCTGGAGGCGCAAGGTTGCACCACCTGCGGCGCGAGCCGTCTGGATCTCGGTGTTGGCAACCGGCATGACGCCACGGGCCCGCGCGGCCGCGAGCTGACCGTCGATCATTCCCTGATCGACGCGCTCGGGAAGCTCGAGACCGCCGAAGAAGATCGGCGTCGCAGCGAGATCGATGCGCGGTTCGCCCGCTGCATCGAGGTCGGTCGGAACCAGGACGACGATGCGGCCCGAGTCCGAGCCGGCATTGATGCGCTCGACCGTCTGAGCTCCGGCGTACAGGACCTTGTTCCAGGCGTCACGCGGGCGAGCCAGCTCGGGATCGACCGCGAGAACCAGGATCATGCCAGCGCGCACTTCCGGCTGCTCGCTCCGGTAGTAGTGCGTGTAGCTCTCGGCAAGCACGAACGGCCGTGCATACAGGAGCGCGTCGATGCCGGCCGCCTCGGCGGAGAGCTTGCGAAGCTCCACGTCTTGATGATCACGGCGAACGGCGTACAGGGTGCCCCCGGCAGCGAGGGCAATGGCGAGTGAGAAGACTGCGATTCGAATGTGCTTCATGTTCGTGTTCCTTGCGGCTTAGCGCAGCGAGAGTTCCACGTCGTCGAGACCCAGCCGTCCGACGGACGAGTATCCGGGGAGACCGAACTCGAAGCGGATGGCTTCGATGTCGGTGAGGTCGATGCCAGAACCGTTGGCCAGGAAATCGGCCAAGCGGATCTGAATGGTCTCGAACTCGTTGTGCCAGCCAGCGCCCGTGCCGATGCCGGTGCGCTGATACGGTTCTTCGATGCCGGCGCCGTACGCGCCGATGGAAATGGTGCTCGGCGTGCCGTTGCCGTCACGCAGAGTCACGGCGAAGGTCAGGTCCCCGAGGACAGCCGTCGTGTTGGGGTGACGCGTGCCCTGACAGGCGCGGAAGGAGAGCCAGCCGTTGTCGCTGAGGTCTTGCTCGCAGCTGACGATGCCCAGCTCGAGGAAGGAGGCGGACGTCCAGTCGAACACGACGCCGTGCGTCGAGTCGGTGGTGCGCGCGCGCGTCATCCCGTTCATCGGATCGGTAGTCGTCCAGGAGAACGTTCCGTTGTTGTCGTCGAGCTGGCCTTCGAAGAGGTTGGTGACGCTCGAGCTCACCGGACCTCCGGAGCTCGAAACGGAACCCCCACCGGATTCCCAGTCGTGGATGACGAAATCGTCTTGCCCGGGGCTTTCCCGCAGCTCCATGTTCACGACCACGCAGGGGTTCCCGATCGGCGCACCGATCGGATGGAACACCTCGTACTGGCGATACAGGAAGTCACGCGAAGCGCCGTCACCGTCTTCGAACCAGCGCACGAGCGGCAGGATGTAACCCCTCATGATCGAGTGGGTCGCCAGGCGGTCGATCTGGCAAGGTCCGGTCGCCACGAAGCTGCCGCCACCGTCGTGGAAGACACCGTGTCCGGCGCCTTGCAGCGTGATGCTCGCGCGTCGTCCGGTTGCTCGCTCGAGCAGGTGGTAGGTCTGGCAGATGTCGCAATCGGCTCCGCCGTTGACGTCAGCGTCCGCGCTGCCCGTCCACAGGTGGTAGTCGACTCCGTGCGGGTTGGCCGAGGACGTTCCGAGGAAGTCCGTCGGAGCGATGCTGCTGACGAAGCGGATGTCGTCGAGGACGAAGTTGGTCGGCGTGTACGAGCCGTCGAAGATGCGGTCGTAGGCCCGCGTCACGCCTTCGCCGCCGCGGCTGTGGCCGATCCACATGATCTTGTGCCCGTCGAGGTGCCCGTTGAGCACGCCGCCGAGGATCGTGGCCTGGTTGCCGAGCAGATAGTCGGTGTTCGTCAGCGTCGTGGTCGAAGCCGTTTCGATACCGGGCCCGGTGTTGTTCGTGTGGCTCATCACGACGTAACCGAAGGAGGCCATGTGCTCCCCGATGTGGTCGTACCACTGGTAGTTGTGGCCGTTGCCGTGGCTGACCACGATGATCGGAAGCTGGCCGAGCGAGGCGATGTTGGCGGGATAGTAGGTGTCCTGTCCGAGGAACGAGCCGCCCGAGTAGATGCCCTCGATGACGGTGTAGGGACCAGGAGACTGCGTGTCACGCACGATCCAGAAGCCCGCGTCCTCGGGGTATCCGTCGATCAGGTCGGTCGAATCGAGGAGGCCGTTCTGGTCGAGGTCGACCACGAGGTCGTAGGGGACGCCGACGTTGGTGCCGCTCGTTCCGTTGAGCGTGCCCGGATCGATCTGGTAGGTGTTCGACTGCACGTCGAAGCCGGTGAAGGTGATCGTCGTGGGCGATCCGCGCACGTCCGTGAGGTTCGGATTCGAGTCCCAGGTCGCCTGGTCGCGGTCGGCGACGACGTAGACGTCGGCCGTCACACCCGAGACTTCAGGATGCAGCAGGGGATCCACGGCCAGACGCAGGGGCGATCCCTGATTGATGCTGGCGATGTACTCGAAGAAGGGGTAGACCGCGAGCGGGTTGCCCGCGAGGGGCGTCCCTTCGCCATCTCCGCCGGCGGCCGGCAGGAAGGAGATCTCGATCGCATTGGTCGTGTTGAAGTTGCTGCCGCAAGGTCCGCCCGGATCGCGGTACCACACCTGGAAGTTCCAGGTGGATCCTCCCACGATGCGCCCGGCGGGGGCGAAGGACTGCGATCGCGACACGATGTTCGCTTCGACGAGGGTGCCGGCCGCGTCGGTGGTCGCGACGTGGAACCGGAACAGCCCAACCCCGGCGGCGCTGACGCACAGCTTGCCGTCGCCGAAGGGGATGTTGTTCTGGCCGGCGCCCATGAAGAGCACGGCGCTATTGGTGGCCGCGAGATCGACGGCCCGCAGGACCAGGTCATCGGAGCAGACGTACGACGATCCCGAGAGGACCTCGAGATAGCCGCCCGTCACGGTGATGCCGTCCGCGCCCTTGTTGCCGCAGCCGGCAAAGGGGTCGTCGTTCCCACAGGGACAGGAGGTGCCGAAGCAGTAGCTCTGACCCACTTGTGCGGAGGCGATCGAGGTCGGTAGGAGAGCTGTCAACAACAATATCGAGTGGAGTGCGCGCATGGAGAGTGGTGTTGGGGGTCATGCCGAGGCGGGGCGTCGGCTGTGGGGTCCACGAACATTCTGCCCGAGCCGCGCCATACGGCAAGGTGAGAATAGCGATTACCCGCGCTCTATCCGCCTCCAGGTGTCCGGACTACGTTGTCCCGGCTTCTTCTGGCGCCTTCCCGCGCGCTCCGCGATCGCTGCTTGCCCGCAAACATTACTGGTACGAGACGCACATGAAGGTGGTTCTTCCTTTATTCGGCCTTGCGCTTCTGGCCGCACACGGGTTCACGCAGTCACTCGCCTATCAGAAGTTCCAGCTCCCGAACGGCATGACGGTGATCTTTCACGAGGATCACTCGTTGCCACAGGCCTGCATCAACCTCTGGGTACGGGTCGGGTCCAAGGACGAGGCGGACGGCCGCTCCGGCTTCGCTCACCTGTTCGAGCACCTCATGTTCATGGGCACCGAACGCGTGCCCGGTGCGGAATTCGACCTGCTGATGGAAGCGGGCGGCGGCTGGAACAACGCCAGCACGAGCGAAGATCGGACCAGTTACTACTCGAGCGGACCGGCCGAGCTCCTGCCGACCTTGCTCTGGCTCGAGGCCGATCGCCTCGAGGACCTGGGGCGAGTGATGACGCCGGAAAAGCTCGAGGCCCAGCGCGCCATCGTGCGCAACGAGCGCCGCCAGACGAGCGAGAACGAGCCCTACGGCAAGGCCGCGCTCGTGTCGGTCGAGCTGCTCTACCCCGAGGGTCATCCCTACCATCACCCGGTCATCGGCTCGCATGCCGACCTCGAGGCGGCGACGCTCGCGGACGTGCAGGAGTTCTTCGGCGCCTACTACGTGCCGAGCAACCTGTCGCTCGTCGTGGCGGGAGACTTCGATCTCGAGGCGACCCGCAAGCTGGTCGAGGATCTCTTCGGCACGCTCCCGCGCGGCGCCGACGCGATCCACCGCACCGCGCCGCCGGTCGTACTGGATCAGGAGATCGAGCACACCATGGTGGACGACGTGCAGTTCGCGCGCACGAGCTTGATGTGGCACAGCCCGAAGTCCTTCGAGGCAGGCGACGCGGAGCTGGGATTGCTGGCGACGATCCTCGCCGAGGGCGTCTCGAGCCGCCTGGTGCGCGCGCTGGTCGTGGAGCAGCAGCTCGCCCAGGAAGTCGAGGCGCTGCAGGCGTCGGCCATGCTCGGCTCGACCTTCGAGATCGAAGCGACCGCGCGGCCCGGCACGGCGCTGGAGACGCTGGAGAGCGCGATCGATCAGGTGCTGGCGGATCTGGCGCGCGACGGGCCGAGCGAGGAGGAGCTCGCCCGCGCCAAGACCGGACGCGAGGCACGCATGCGCGCGCGCCTGGAGACGATCCAGGAACGCGCCGCCGCTCTCAACCGCTACGAGATCCAGTTCGGGGAGCCGGATTCCTTCGAGCGCGATCTCGCTCGCACCCTGGATGCGACGCGCGAGGGTGTGCGCGAATGGACGGAGCGCGTGCTCGCCCAGCGCGGCCGACTGGTGCTGCGCGTCCTGCCGAGCACTCCGCCCCCCGACCAGGATCCGCGCGACGAACGACCCACCATCGGCGCCGGCGCCCCCTTCGTGCCGCCGCTACCGGAGAGCTTTTCGCTCAGGAACGGGATCCAGGTGCTTTTCTGGCCGCGAGCGGGCGCGCCCTTCGTGGAGCTCGACGCGCTGGCGCCGTTCGGCGCTGCCTGCGACCCGCTCGGCCGCTCGGGCCTCGCCCAGCTCGCGGGCGACATGATCGACGAAGGCGCCGGTGGGCGCGACGCGCAAGCCTTCGCCGAGGCGCTGCGCGCTCTGGGCGCGAGCCTATCGATCCGCGTGGATCACGAGAGCACGCGCGTGCACCTCTCGACCTTGCGCCGTACGTTCCACGAGGCACTGCTGCTCGCCACCGACGCGGTCGTTCGGCCGACCTTCGACGAACGCGAATGGAAGCGCGTGCACGAGCTGCACCGCCTGGCGCTCGAGGCGGATCTCGACTCACCCGCGACGGTCGCGTCGCGCGTGGCGAGCCAGGTCTTCTACGGCGCTTCGCATCCCTTCGGGCGCGCGGTCGATGGCCGGCCGGAAGAAGTCGAGCTCGGTTTCCGTGGTGGAGGCCCGCGCATTCCATCGCGCGGCTTGGCAGCCTTCGGGCACGGTGCTCCTCGCCGCCGGCGCCATCCCACTCGACGAGCTGCGCGTGGAGCTCGAGGACAGCTTCGGTCGCTGGCCGGGTGAGAGCATCCCTTTCCCTGTGCCGCTCCTTGCCGGCGCCCCGGCAACGAGCGAGCTGCAGGTCGTGATGGTCGATCGTCCCGGCGCGGTCCAGACCGTGGTGGGCTTCTTGATGCCCGCGCCCGTCTGGCTGGCGGACCAGCGGCCGGCCTGGGAGCTCCTGTCGACGATCCTGGGGGGGACCTTCACCAGCCGCCTGAACCAGAACCTGCGCGAGCAACACGGCTACAGCTACGGCGCGCGAGCGCGCTATGCCAGCGGGCAAGAAGTCGCGTCCCTGTGGGCGAGCGCCTCGGTGCGCACCGATGTCACGGGCGCCGCGCTGGCGGAGTTCCTGGCCGAGTTCCGCGCGCTCCGAGGCGGCAACGTCACGGCATCCGAAGCGCAGAAAGCGCGCGCGGCCTGGCGGCGCAAGAAGATCGAGGACGTCTCGCGCACCAGTTCGCTCCTCGATCTGGCGGCCGATCTGCATCGCCGCGGGCTTCCGATGCAAGCGCTCCAGGAGGAGCAAGCTCGCATGGCGAAGCTCGGAGAGACCGATCTGAATCTCTCGGCCAGCGCGTATGCACCCTGGGAACACGGCGTCCTCGTCCTGGTAGGCGACCAGGCGAAGATCGAGCCGCAGCTCGAGGGACTTGGTCTGCCCACTCCGGAGCATCTTTCGCCCGCAGGCGATTCGCTGCCGGCGCGCTGATCAGACCGCGGAAGAGCGCGACTCGTCGTGCTTCTTCGCGCTCTCCAGCAAGAGCTGCATCAGGTTGAGGCGCGCGCGATCGGGAGAATGGTTCTCGCCGCCTTCGCGGAAGAGGTAGCTCACGTGCGGGGCGGCGAGCAGCCGGTAGAAGAGTCCCTGGATCTGCTCGTCGAGCGCCGCGCGCAGGTCCGCTTCCTTCACCAGGCCAAGCGTACGCAAGGCGTCGCCGATGCGGCTCTTCTGGTCGCTCGCTCCGCGCAGCGCGTTCTCGAGCTGCTTGGTGGTCAACAGCCCTCGACGCACGAGGATCTCACCCAGTCGCTGGCCCGAAGGCGTGCTGCGACTGAACGCGTGAGTCATCTCGCCGGTCGAGAACTCCAGGCACACGTCCTCGTCCGCGAGCGACAGGGTGAGCGTGCCCGTCTGTCGCTGCATCGAAAGCATGGTCAGGACGTCGGGCGTGCTGATCGAGCTGGTGTCGCCGTGGAATCCGGGGCCTTCCACTGATCGAGGGGCCGGCGACGGTGGGCCTGCGGGAGAGCCGAAGGCGCTGCGCGCGAGGATGCTCGAGAGATGACCGAGGCGCTCGCGGAGCCAGCTCGACTCGCGCGCCTCGGCCTGCTCGACGGCGCGCGGCTCGAGGGCCCCGAGCGCCAGCCGCGCGTAGTCGCACGCACGCCGCAGCGTGATCAGGAAGGCGTCGCGGCCTTCGTCACCGCGGTAGCGCATACCCAGCATCAGGGTCTCGACGCGCTCGCCGAGCGAGCGGACGAGGCGGTCGAGCTCGGCGACCTCGGCGGGCGACTTCTCGCGAGACGACATGACTCGCCCTATCGGCCGGCGTGCGGGCGGTCTGGAGGATGGAGCATGATCTTCTCGGTTCCGGGAGGGGCCTTCTTGGGCCTATGCTCTGCCTCCCACAGCGGCCAGCGCCCTCTCGATGGACCCGACCAACGCCATGCCGATCTCGCTCCTCGCACTGATCCCCGTTTCCCTTGCCGGGCTGTGCCCCGGCGCCACTTCCGGAGGCGCAGCCGCACAAGAGCCCCCGAGCGCTCCGGCGCAGCTCGACTTCAGCCCGGGAGGGCCGATCCCGGACGCGGAGCTCGGCGACTTCCATGTCGCGCTCGAATGCGCGATCGAGGAGGGTCCGAGCGGCACCCTGGCGTTCGAATTCTGGCCCGAAGCGGCCCCCCTCACGGTCCGCAACTTCCTGCGCTACAGCGCCGATGGCCTCTATGACGGGCTCACGTTCCACCGCGTGCTGCGCGAGTTCATGGTGCAGGGTGGCGATCCGCTCGGGAACGGAACGGGCAAGGGGGCGTACGGCACGATCCAGGACGAGTTCTCGAAGGACCCGCGCTGGGGACACGGCTACGGCGTGCTCTCGATGGCGCATTCCGGTCCCAGGAACTCGGCCTCCTGCCAGTTCTTCGTCTGCACCGCCGACACGGCGAGCGTCTTCCAGCTCGATGGCAAGTACGCTGCCTTCGGCAGGCTGGTCTCGGGAGTGGCGCTACTCGAGGCCATCGCCAGCACGCCCACCGAGCGCGATGCGGGCGGCAAGCTCTCGCGGCCTTCGAAGAAGGTCACGATCGTGAAGGCCTGCGTCGTGCGCGGCCCGCCCGCGACGCGCGAGACGATCGAGCGGCCCCAGCCCGATTGCGGCGCAGAGCCGCTGAAGGTGGACGTGCAGCAGATCCTGGTGAGCTTCGCCGGCGCTGCGGCATCGCGTGCGACACGCACGAAGGCCGAGGCCGAAACTTTCGCCAAGCAGCTCCTCGAGCGCGCGCGTGCCGGCGAAGACTTCGACGCCCTCGTGCAGTCCTCTTCCGATGCACCCTCGCACCCGCTCGCCACTCCGCCGGGAAGGTACCGGCTGCTCAACCGCGGGGCATTCGACGTGGCGTCGGAGCGCACACGCATGGAGCTCGCGGCCGAGCGCGAGCGACGCAGCAGGGTGCTCGAGGAGCGCTTCTCCAAGGGCGAGATAGACGGCGAAACCATGGGGACCGAGTCCGAGTCCCTGCGCAAGGAGATCGAGGCCCGACTGGTAACGGCCTGCTATCAGCCGCGTTCCGCCATGGCGGCTGGCTTTGCAGATGCAGCTTTCGCGCTCCAGCCTGGTGAGATCACCCTGGTTCCGTGGGACGCGGCGCTCGCGCCCCACGGGTGGCACGTGATCAAGCGTCTGCAGTGAGCGCGGGCCGGCGCGCAGAGACTGGACGAACGGCCAGTCAGACCGACAGCGCTGCCAGCCACGCCAGGGTGAGTAGTGCCAGGCACGCGACGCCCATCATCCGCTGCGCCGCCGGCGTCACGGCCTCCGGTAGGCGTGAGCGGCCGAGAAGGATCCCGAGCAGCACCCCGACGACGAAGCCGGCAATGTGGGCGATCACATCGACGTGGGAGGGACCTGCGCTCGGCACACCCAGCCAGCCGAGGAGGGCGGCCGCGCCGAACAAGGGGGCGAGGCGGCGCAAGGGTTTGAACCGCAGGCTGCGGCGGCGAATCCATTCGTAGGCGGCGAACAAGCCGAGAGCGGCGAAGTTCGCGGTCGAGGCGCCGATGGAGACGAAGCCGTCCTCCTGGAGCCAGGCATTGACGAGGTTCCCGAGCGAGCCGGCCACCAGGATCGAGAGCCACGCCACGCCGGCACCGAGCTGATGTCCGGCGAGGATCGCGAAGGCCGAGCCGAACACGATGTTGCCTGCGAGGTGCGAGAGGTCAGCGTGCAAGGTGAGCGCGGTCATCGCGCGCCACACCTCGCCGGAACGCACGCGCGCTGCGTCGAGCGCTCCCGCCGCGAACAGGTCGCGGCCGAGGAAACCCAGGCGCCCCATCGGGAAGATGGCGAGCAACACGCACGAGTAGATCGCCGCCGCGATCCAGCCGCGCGAGCGGATGGCCGGAGTCTCCTCGCGCGGCGGCCAGCCGACGTTCTCGGTGTCGTAATGGAAGAGCTCTGCGCGCGCTCGCGTGGCCTGCGCTGCGGGCACGATCAGCCGGAAGCTTCCCTCGGTGAAGAGCACCTGGTGGGGCAGCTCGCACGCCTGGAGCACGAGCGCGTGCTCGTTCGTCGCCTTCTGTGTCGGCGAGCGGAAGATCTCGACCCAATCCCACGGCAGCGGTTCCACGGTCCTCGTCGGGGAGCTGAGCATAGAGTGGAGCATGGGAGGCTTTGAGGGTGGTTGACGTCGAAAACTGACCGAAGTGGGCCGCGTCGGCGCTGCGCATTCCGCGCAGGGGCGGAGGGCACGTGGGACTCGGTGGGCCGTGGAATTCGCTTTTTGACGTCACCTCGGTCCGGGGGGCTGGTTTGCTAGCCCGAACCTTCTCAGGCCTCCAGTCCGCATGTGGCAGAAGACAGCGGCTGCGAAGCCTGGAAGGACAGAACCGGCCCCTGGGAGACCTGCAATGCGACTCGCTTCCCGCCTGCCTCGCTCCGTGCTTCTGCTCGCCATGCTTGCCGCCGGCTCGGCGGAGGTTCGAGCGGTCGGGGCAGCCGCTCAGCCGCCAATCCACCCACGAACGGCCCGATGCAGCCCTCTCGAGCAAGATCCGCTGCCCGGGGGCGCCGGGGAAGGCAAGCGCCAGAAGCGGACGGAAGAGCGGGCGAGCGGGCCGGGCGTCGTGCGCGGTCAGGTGCTGGCTGAGGCAGATGCCATGGGCGAGGCTGCGCCCATCGGCGGAGCACAGGTCGTCCTCTTCGCACGGCACGATCGCCGGCGCGACGAGGAGCTTGCTCGCGCCATCTCGGCCGAGGACGGCTCCTTCGTGTGCGAGTCCGACCGGCTGGGCGGTCTCCTGCCAGGCCGAGTCAGGCGGCACACGAAGCGAATCTTCGTGCGCGCAAGCGCCGACGGCTGCCTGCCATCAGAGAAGCGCTGTGCGTTGTCGACGGGAGAATGGAGCGCACGAGTCGAGCTCGCTCCGGGGATCATGGTTCAGGGACTCGTGGTCGATCCATCCGGGAAACCAATGGTCCGCGCCATCGTCGAGATCGACCGACTTCGCTCCTCCGAGGCCGCAGCGGACTCGGACGTGCAGACGACTTCTTGGGAAGCGAATCACGGCCGAACGGACGATGAGGGACGTTTCGCGCTGGGGGTACTGGGCGCGGGACACTACGCGCTGATTGCCGAGAAGAACGGCGTGGGGCAGGTCAGGGTCGAGTTCGTGGTGCCCGAGGATGCGAGCTCGTTCACGGTTCCCGGAGTGGTGCTGGTGTCGCAGGCTTCACTCGCGGGCGTGCTCACGACTTCGGGCGGCGTCCCGCTGCCGGGCGTACAGATCCGAGCGGAGCTCGTCAGCGAGAACGCGGCCGAAGCGACGCGCGATCCCGCGCTCGCGCCAGCGGGGCTCGTATCCGCACACGCATCCACCGATCAACAGGGTCATTTCGAGATCGGCGGACTGCTCCCGGGCAGCTATTCGCTCGTCGCGAAATGCAGTTTTGGTTCGAGACGCAGGCCGGGGGCTGTTCCCGGACGCGAGTTTCACATGATGACGGACCTCGCTGAAGCACCGCTCGCAGCGAGCGGAGATGCTCCCGGATCTGCCTACGCGGCGGATGGCGGGGAACTCGTTCTCATCCTCGATGCGTGCCTACTGGCCATCGAGGTGGAGGTGAAGCAAGACGCGCGCGCCAAGGTACTTTGGGTCGCAGTCGTCGAGTCAACGATCTCGATCGAGGCGATCTTTCCGGAGGACGTCTCCCTCGTGAAGCTCCGGAGCGAGGAACGAAGAGCGACGATTCGCTCGACTCCGGGCGTCGAGGCAAGGGTGGTCGTGGCTCGCGGCGGGCGCTCTGCTGGGCGCAAGCTCCAGACGCTCGCGACGCAGCGCGTGCCCGTCTCGCCGACGGCCGGCGTGCAGCAAGTGAAGGTCACCCTCCACTAGTTTTCCACTGCGGCCTGGCGCGATTCCGTCGCTCTGGTTCGGAGTACCGCCTTCAGGCGGTCTTCTCTTGCGCAGCCAGTCCCGCCTGAAGGCGGGACGACGAACCAGACCGCCTGAAGGCGGTACTCCAAACTCGGAGGGACTCCGGGCTCGTAGGGGTGTGGTTTCTCGCTAGAGGCCGCTCGGGCTCGTCTAGAACAGCCGCAGCCCGCAGCCAGGACAGCGCGGCGTGCCTTGCGGGATCGTGGCCTCGCATGCCGGGCAGGTCGATTCCTCCGCGTCGAGGTCGACGACCGCTCGGGTCGCGCGAATGGCGGCTTCGTCGAGGCCCTCGTTCATGTGCGCCTGGATGACCTCGATGGCGCGGGGAGCTTCCTCGTTCGCGACGGCGAGTCCGACGTGCGCCCCGGTCGCGCCCTCGGGCGCGGCTTCAGCGGGCACGATGCGAGGGGCGAGGCCGGCCTGCGCGAGCACCTGTTCGAGCTCGCGGATTGCCTCGAGGGGGCCGCTGACGATGATCGAGGTCGATTCGTCCATGCGTGCAAGCGTAGCGCGGCCGTGCCGCGCGGTGAACGATTCCATTTCGGACTGGAGCGGCGCGCTATTCCTGGACGCGCTCGCGGCCGTCGTCCCCTGGTTTTGCGCTCGCCCGGCGCAGCCCGGCCAGCAGCTTGCCGAGCTGGGTTCCGCTGCTCTCGGCGCTCCCGCCGCGCCCCCATTCGGCGAAGTCCCGCGCCCAGGTTGCTTCCTCGCTCGCGATGCGCGAGCCGTCCCGGTGCAGCAGCGAGAGCAGCAGGCGCTCGGCAGCGCAATCGAGCTCGACGATGCGCAGCGAGAGCGTCGAGCCCTCGCGCAAGGCTTGTCGCGCGCCCCGCGAGGGCCCGAGGCCCATGGCGCTCTCGGGGAGCAGGCCCTCGATCCCTCGGCGGATCGTCACCAGGGCCCCGTGCGCGAGGAGCCGCACGACCACGCCTTCGACGATCTCGCCCTCGTAGTGGGAGCGCTCGAGCTCGGTCCAGGGGTTCGCTTCCATCTGCTTGAGGCCGAGGGCGATGCGCTTGCCGTGCTCCCGGATGGCCAGGACCTTCACCTGGACGCTCTGGCCCACGTGCACCACCTCGGAGGGGTGACGGACGCGCTCGAGGGAGAGGTTGGAGACGTGGATCAATCCCTCGAGGCCCGGGCCGAAGCTCACGAAGGCGCCGAAGTCCTCGACGCGCGTCACGCGGCCGTTGACGACCGCGCCGACTTCGAGCTTGGAGGCCTCGCGCTGGCGGCGGCTGGCCTTCTCGTTCTGTGCGGCGACGCGGCGAGAGACGAGCACGCGCTGGCGCTCGGGATCGATCTCGATGACGTCGCAGGTCAGCGTCTTGCCAACCAGTATTTTGACATCCTGCCCGCGGGGGAGCCCCGTGTGCGAGCGCGGCATGAAGGCGTGCAGCGGGCCGACCTTGAGCTGGAGCCCCCCGGGCACCTTGCGCATGACGCGCGCCTGCACCAGGCTGCCCTGCGCCATGTCGCGCCAGCTCGCGAGCAGCGGCGCCTCCTCACGGGCGAGCACCCAGAGCGTGTCCTCCTGCCCGCGCAGTGTGAAGCGGTGCACGTCGCCCACGCGCGGCTCGATGCCGAGCGCCCTCCGCGTGATCACCCCTTGCATGCGGGGACCGAGCTCCACGAAGACGTCCTCACCGTGGATGCCGACGATCACGCCGCTCCAGGGCCGCAGCGTGTGAGGGCCGTGTTCGGGCAGAGGAAGAGGGAGGGAACGGGGTACTCGCTCGCTCATGGTCGGGCGGCTCCTCGTCTCAGTGACGACCCCAGTCGCGTCGGGAACGGGGCGCCCAGTCGGACCGATGGGCCGCCGTGCGCCAGCGCAGCTCCTCCGGGAGGAGCACACGGTCGATCGTAGTATGCGCGAGGGCAGCGCGCACCAGGCCATGGGCCAGCTCGCTCGCATCCGTGGGGCGCCACCGGTCGCGGAAGGCCCCGCCGAGGAGCAGTCCCCCCGCCCGGGCGGCCCCTGCGAAGAGGGAGCCGGCCAGCCGTTCCAGGGGCCGCGAGTCGGCCCGATCGGGCCCCGTGATCACCGAGGGCCGGGCGATCGTCCAGGGAAGGCCGCTCGTCCGCACGGCCTCCTCCGCCTGCGTCCGCGTGCGCAGATAGTCGCCGCGGGCACCCGGGCCGGCGCCGAGCGAGGACAGGTAGACGAAGCGCGGGGCGTGCAGTAGGGATCGCGCTGCGGCGAGCAGGCGCTCGAGGAGGGCGAGGTCGACGCTGGCGTAGCTTTCGGCGAGCGCGGGCTTCGACCGCATGCGGGCGCGCGTCGTGCCGACGAGGAAGAAGACGTGGGTGGGGAGGCGCTCCTCGAAAGCCGCCGAGAGCGCCGCGGCCGACCAGGCCGAGCAGTCGACCGTTGCCCCGGACTCGAGGAAGCGCTCGTACCACGCATCGAGCGCCGGTGAATCCGGCCGAACGTGCGCGCACACTTGCACGCCGCGCGCGAGGCCTTCGCGCACGACCGCGTTCCCCACGTAGCCGGTCGCCCCGGCGACGAAGAATCGCAGCGAAGGAACGGCGTTCACCTGCGCATCCTAGCTCCGCCACCGTCGCGCTCCTTACGATCCCTGCTCATGGCCCTGACCCCCGAAGTCTGGATCTCTGTTCCGGTCCTCGGAGGGGTGATCGGCTACGTCACGAATGCGGTCGCGGTGAAGATGATCTTCCGGCCGGTGCGGCCGCGCCGGTTCCTCGGCCTGCGCTGGCAAGGCTTGATCGGGCGGCGCCAGAAGGAGCTCGCAGCGAGCATCGGACGCGTGGTGGGGGATCACCTCGTGCGCCACGAGGACATCGTGAAGGTCTTCGCGGCGATCGACCTCGAAAGGATCACCGACCAGGCGATCGAGCGCGGACTCGCCGCGAAGGTGGCCGATCTCAGGCGGCTGCCGCTGATCGGAGGTCTCCTGACTCCCCAGCGCGTCGCCGACCTGCGCGCGCTGATCCTGCACGCGTTCCTGGAGCACAAGGACCAGATCTACGCGGAGCTCGAGCGGGCGCTCGATCAAGGCCTGGACGTGAACGCGATCGTGGCGGAAAAGGTTTCCGCCTTCCCCGTCGAGCAGCTCGAAGCGCTGGTCATGGAGGTCGCGCGGCGCGAGCTGCGCGCGATCGAGGTCCTCGGCGGGGTGCTGGGGTTTCTCGTGGGTCTGCTGCAGGTCGGGGTGCTGGCGCTGTTCTGAGCCGTTCCCGGCTGGACCATGGTTGCCGCGGCTCCGGAGGCCGCGCGGGGTCTCTTCTGCTGCTCTGTGCCCGAATCGGCCGAAAGGTGCGCCGAGAAGGCTCCTCCACCCATTTGGACCGCACCCCTGGCAGGGCTATGCTCCTGTGGAGACTTGTCTCGCCTGAGCGACCTCGTATCCCGTCCCCAAGGTCAACATCCCATGCTCGAACCTCGCACCCGCGAGACCATTCGCTCACTGCAGCGGATCCTGTTCGCCCTCGTCCTGACGCTGCCCTCGTGCACGCTGCCGGGCGGCCCGCCGATCTCCGACATCGCGCCGGAGATCAACGCAACTCGGACTCTCGGGAAGTTCGTGATCGGCCCGGGTGACCAGCTCCAGGTGAACTTCCGGGACGCGCTGGAACGCAATCACCTGGTGACCGTCCGGGCCGACGGCTGGGCGTCCTTCACCGGGGTCGACGAGATGCAGGTCGCGGGGCTCACCCTCGAGCAGCTCGACGTGCGCTTGACGGATGTCTACTCGAAGGACTTCAGCGCGGGAAACGTGACGCTCCAGCTCGTCACTCCGGGACGCAAGACCGTGACGGTGCTCGGAGAGGTCGCGGATCCGGGCGAGCTGACGATCGAAGCGGACGGCAGGCTGACGCTGGTCGAAGCGATCGGGCAGGCCGGCGGATTCGACAAGTACTCCGCGCATCTCTCGAACACCCTGCTGGTGCGCTGGGATGCGAAAGATCAGCGCCAGATCGGCTGGAAGATCGATGCCCGTCCCCAGTTCTGGGCCATGGGCGAGCCGATCTTCTTGCAGCCCTATGACCTGGTGTTCATTCCGAACACGCCGATCGACGAGGTGGGGATCTGGATCGACATGTACATCCGCCGCATGATCCCCTTCCCCTATTTGCTTCCCTTCCCTCAGTGAGTTCCGTTTCCTACGCCTGACCATGTCCGAGCGCTCCGTTCCCTCGTCCTTTCCCGCGTCGCAAGAGTTCCGGCTACCGGCCGGGGTCGAGCTCGAGTCTCAGACGACCTTCGACATCAAGGAGAAAGTCGTCTACGGCATCTGGCGCTCGCGCTGGATCGTGGCCGTTTTCCTCCTGATCGGTGGAATCGGCGGGCTGATCGCCGCGGCGGCCTCGCCCAACACCTACACCTCGGTGGCGCGCCTGCGCTTGCGCGCAGGAAAGGTCGAGACCTTCTCCCTCGATGAGCTCCTGGGGATGGGCAGCGATCGGCCGACGGCGATGTCCACCATCGACGAGATCTTCCTGCTGGAAGACCCCGTGATCTACGAGAACGTCATCGACGGGGTGGGTGGGCCGCAGGCGATCCTGGTGCCACCTGATCCGACCGAGCACGACACCACCGAGACCCCTCTGCACATCGCGCTCCTGCACCGCATCCAGAAGGCGCTGTTCGACACGGTCTTCAGGGCGCATTGCACGGACAAGCACTGCGCGGAATGCAGGCAACAGGCTGCAGCGGTGCTGCAGGCGCGCACGACTTTGGTGCCAGAGAAGAGTTCGAGCGTGATCTCCCTGGTGCACCTCTCGTTCTCGCCGGAGCTGGCCGAGAAAACCGCCCATTTGCTAGTTGACGCCTCCGTGGCCCGCCACCGGAAGGAATTCGCGGTCAGCCAGTATACGGGGACGAACAAGGAGGCGATCGAGTCGACGTACAAGTCCTTGGAGGACGCCAAGATCGCGTACGAGGAGCACCGGCAGAAGTGCGGCTTCATCGACATTGCCGTTCAGCAGGACAACCTGCTCGCCCGAGCGCAAAAGATCGACCTCGATCTGCAGAGCAGCCAGGCCGAGCTGGTGGGGGTGAAGACTCGGCTCGTGACATTGAACGGGCAACGCGACGTGACCCCTCTGACCGTCAAGAAAATCTCGGTCTACAAGCAGATGGGTTCGAATCCGGACTGGATGCGCTGGGAGCAACGCGTCAACGATTTGAAAACGCAGCTGCGGGACGTCGATCTACAGATCGAGAAGAGCAAGGAAATACGCGAGGAGAAGAAAAAGGTCCTGGGTCCTGCGATCATGGAAGCAGAGACGCGATTCAAGTCCTTCGAAGACAACCGCTGGATCGAGACCGTCCCCGAGCAAAGTGCCGAGATCCCAAACGACTCCTACTACGACTTGGTGAGTCGGATCCTTCTGGATGAGGCGGAGGAGAGTCGGCTCACCGCCCTGATCGCTTCCAATACGGACTCGCTGGCCGCAACGAAGCAGCAGCTCGACAGGCTCTTGATGTGCGAGCGGCTGCACGACAAGTGGGACGGCGAGATCAAGGAGAAGGAGGAGGCCTACCAGAAGCTCTCCCAGAAGAATGCCGAGTTGGAGGTCATGAGCCAGCTCGAAATGCAACCCGAGGCCAACCTCAGGGTCTTTCAACAGCCGACGCTGCCGACCAGCAAGGATGGCCCGCAGCGCTCCAAGTTCGTCGGTCTGGGAATCTTCGGAGGTTTGGCTGCCGGCGTGTCGATCGCTCTCCTCGTGCAGTTCCTCGATCGCAGGTTGCGCTACCCGGGAACGGTCGAGCGCGAGCTCAGGGTGCCGCTCATCGGCGTCGTCCCGGAGGTGCCTGCGCTGCACGGAATGCTCCGGCGGCAGCGCGTCGCATGACGATGGAGCGCAAGTCCACTCCCCGGACACCACTGGATGGTGCCCTTGGCAAGTTCCAGAGCATCGCCGACGCCCTCTGGGTGAAGCTCACGCACCTGCGCGAGACCACGGGGCGCGCCTGCATCCTGTTCACCGCTGCGGAGCCGGGGTCCGGGACCACCGTGATCACGGCGACGACGGCGATGGCCCTCGTGCGGACCTTGCGCGTACCCGTGCAAGTCATCGAGACCAGCGTCGAGCGTCCGGGCCTGGCGGGCTACCTGGATCTGCGTACTGCACCCGGTCTCAGCGATCTGCTCGACGGGCACTGTGCGATCAAGGATTGCTGGCAGGAGGTCCATTCCATCAAGGGCCTCTCCGTCATCTCCGGCGGCCGGGCGCGGCCCAGCGTGCAAGGCGAGCTCGCCAGCGAGAGCGGAGCCAGGATCCTCGACGAGCTGTGCTCGCGGGGGCCGTTCACCTTGATCGATGCACCGCCGCTGCTCGGCCATTCCTACGCGCAGCCCCTCCTGGCGCGCGCCAGCGGCGTGGTGGTGGTGGTGCGCGCTCGCTCCACCCGGATCGCTCCGGCCGAAGCCACCGTGAGGATGCTCGAGGAGAGCGGGGTGAACGTGCTCGGCTCGGTGCTCAACCGCTTCAAGTCCGACATGCCTTTCGGCATCGGGGAGAAGTACTAGCAAGGGGCTGGTTCCGCCGTTCCCGTCTCCGCCGGTCTCCTGAATCTCTCGCCGGCTGGCCGATAGGACAGTCCGCCCCGGGTGGCTTCCCCGAACCCGTGACCTTCGATGAAACCGAGCTCTCCTCGCACTGAAGTCGCCGCAGCGGTTCCGGCCGCCCTGAGCGGGGGTCCGTGCCGCTCCTGCGGCACCGAGCTCGACACTTCCTTCGTCGACCTCGGGATGTCGCCGCTGTGTGAGACCCTGCTGGATCGATCCGAGCTCGACCGCGCCGAGACGTTCTTGCCGTTGCACGCCTGGGTGTGCCGCGAGTGCTGGCTCGTGCAGTTGCAGGAGTACGTCAGCCGCGAGGAGATCTTCCGCGAGTACGCCTACTTCTCCTCCTACTCGACGGCCTGGCTGAAGCACGCGAGCGAGTACTGCGACATGGTCGTTCCGCGGCTCGCGCTCTCGGAGGCGAGCTTCGTCGTCGAGCTCGCATCCAACGACGGCTACCTGCTCCAGAACTTCGTGCGCAAGGGCATCCCGTGCCTCGGCATCGAGCCGGCGGTCAACGTGGCTCGTGTCGCGTCCGAGAAGGGCGTGCCGAGCCTCGCCGAGTTCTTCGGAGTCGAGCTCGCCCGGAAGCTCGTGAAGGATGGGAAGCGCGCGAACCTGCTCCTGGGCAACAATGTCCTCGCGCAGGTTCCCGATCTCAACGACTTCGTCGGCGGGATGAAGATCCTGCTCGCGCCCGGCGGGACGATCACGATGGAGTTCCCGCACCTCGTGCGACTGATGGAGGAGAATCAGTTCGACACGATCTACCACGAGCACTTCTCGTATTTCTCGCTGCTCTCCGTCGAGCGCATCTTCGGCGCGCACGGGCTCGCTCTGTTCGATGTCGACGAGCTCTGGACGCACGGCGGGTCGCTGCGGATCTGGGCTCGCCACGCGAGCGAGTCCGACCGCCCGGCTTCCAGGCGCTTGCTCGACCTGCGACAACGTGAAGAGGCCTATGGACTGCGCGACGTCGGCTGCTATGCCCGCTTCGAGGAACGCGTGCGCGAGACCAAGCGCAAGCTCCTCGAGTTCCTGATCCGCGCCAAGCGCGAGGGCAAGCGGATCTCGGGCTACGGCGCTCCCGGGAAGGGCAACACGCTGCTCAACTACTGCGGCATCCGCACCGACTTCCTCGACTTCACCGTCGATCGCAATCCCTACAAGCACGGCCGCTTCACACCCGGCACGCACATCCCGATCTTCCCGCCCGAGAAGATCGACGCGGAGCGGCCTGACTACGTGCTGATCCTGCCGTGGAACCTCAAGGAGGAGATCGCCAAGCAGTTGGCTCACATCTCCACCTGGGGCGGAAAGCTCGTCGTTCCGATCCCCGAGGTGCGCGTCCTCGACTGAGCGAGGCCGTTTCGACCCATGAAGGTGGTGCTGTTCTGCGGTGGGATGGGGATGCGGATGCGCGAGTACTCCGACACGATCCCCAAGCCCCTGGTGCCGATCGGATCGCGACCGATCATCTGGCACCTGATGAAGTACTACGCCCATTACGGCCACAAGGACTTCATCCTCTGCCTCGGGTATCGGGGCGAAGCCTTCAAGGAGTACTTCCTCGAGTACAAGGAGTGGGTGTCGAACGACTTCGTCCTCTCGCAGGGAGGCAAGCAACTCGACCTGATGAATCGCGACATCGAGGATTGGCGCATCACGTTCGTCCAGACGGGGATCCACGCCAACATCGGCGAGCGTCTGATGGCCGTGCGCGAGCAGCTCGAGGGCGAGGAGGTCTTCCTCGCCAATTACTCGGACGGTCTGACCGACTTGCCGCTCGATCGCCACATCGAGCACTTCCGACGCCACGGGAAGATCGCCTCCTTCCTGTGCACCAAGCCCAGCCAGACATTCCACGTGGTGGACGTCGAGAAGAACGAGCACGTGACCGCCTTGCGCGAGGCTTCGAGCGCAGGCCTGTGGATCAACGCGGGCTTCTTCGTGTTCAAGACCTCGATCTTCGAGTACATGCGGGCGGGCGAGGAGCTCGTCTTCCAGCCTTTCCAGCGCTTGATCGAGGCGGGCGAGCTCGTGGCGAATCGCTACGAGGGTTTCTGGGCAGGGGTCGACACCTTCAAGGACCGCCAGCGCCTCGAGGACATGATCCACACCGGCGAGGCGAGGTGGATGCTCTGGGACAAGAAGGTCTGACCGCATGCTCCCCCTGCACCTGGACGATCCGAGGGGTGAACCGCTGCGCGTGCTGGCGCTCGGCGCTCATTGCGACGACATCGAGATCGGCTGCGGCGGCACGCTGCTCAGCTGGACGCGCATGCCCCGGCCGGTGGAGGTCGACTGGGTGGTCTTCGCCTCCAACGAGGTGCGCTTGCCCGAAGCGCTCGGCTCCGCCGAGCGTTTCCTCGAGCACGCGCACGCGCAGCGGGTCGGGATCCGCACCTTTCGTGAGAGCTACTTTCCCTACGTCGCAGATCAGATCAAGGACGAGTTCGAGCATCTCAAGAGCCTCATCGAGCCCGACGTCGTCCTGACGCATTTCCGCCACGACTTGCACCAGGATCACCGTCTCGTCTCGGAGCTGACCTGGAACACGTTTCGCAGCCACCTGATCCTCGAGTACGAGATTCCGAAATACGACGGGGATCTCGCCCAGCCCAATCTGTTCGTCGCTCTCGCGCCCGAGGTCGTCGACCGGAAGATCGCGATCTTGATGGAGTCGTTTCCCTCTCAGCGGACCAAGAGCTGGTTCGACGAGGAGACCTTCCGCGCCATCCTGCGCCTGCGCGGAGTGGAATCGAACTCCCCGACGCGGTACGCGGAGGCGTTCCACTGCAGGAAGGTCCTCGTGGGAACGACGAGCTCCCGGGGAGAGCGCCTCCGATGAAGGTCCTGATCACCGGACATCGCGGCTACATCGGCGCCGTCCTCGTCCCGATGGCGCTCCGCGCGGGCCACGAGGTCGTCGGGCTCGACACCCGCTACTACGGCGGCTGTGACTTCGGCGCGTTTCCCGATCGAGTTCCGTCCCTCGACGTGGACATCCGCGACGTGCGCGCAGCCGACCTCGAAGGCTTCGACGCCGTGATCTTCCTGGCAGCCCTCTCGAACGACGCGCTGGGCAACCTCGATCCCGAGCTCACCTACGACATCAACCTCGAGGCCACCGTGCGCGTGGCCACGCACGCCAAGGAAGCGGGAGTCCCCCGTTTCCTCTTCTCGTCCTCGTGCAGCCTCTACGGTGCGGCCGGAGACGAGTTCCTCACCGAGGAGGCAGCCTTCCATCCCGTCACGCCCTACGGCGAATCGAAGATTCGCGTCGAGCAAGGGCTCGCTCGCCTCGCCTCCGATGGCTTCAGTCCGACGTACCTGCGCAACGCGACCGCGTACGGCGTTTCTCCCAGCCTGCGCGGGGATCTGGTCGTCAACAACCTCACCGCGTACGCGTACACGACCGGAGAAGTGCTGATCAAGAGCGACGGCATGCCCTGGCGGCCCCTGGTGCACATCGAGGACATCAGCCGTGCGTTCCTGGCCATTCTCGAGGCACCACGAGCCGCCATCCACGATCAGGCCTTCAACGTCGGCGTGACCAGCGAGAACTACCGCATCAAGGACGTGGCGGAGATCGTGCGCGAGGTCGTGCCCGGCAGCCGCGTGCAGTACGCACCCGGGGCCAGCGCCGATCTGCGGAACTACCGCGTCGATTTCTCCAAGATTCAACGCACCCTGCCCGCGTTCCAGCCGGTGTGGACCGTGCGCAAGGGCGTCGAAGAGCTCTACGCGGCCTACCGTGCGCACGGCTTGACCAAGGACGAGTTCCTGAGCTCGCGGTACCTGCGCATCGGGACGATCCTGGATCGGCGCAAGGCGGGCGAGCTCGACGAGTCGCTGCGCTGGCTCGGCGCCCGCAAGCCGACCGGAGACGCACGCGGATGAGCACGCGTCCGCCTTCGATCTCGATCGGCATGCCCGTCTACGACGGCGGGGCGACGCTCTCCCGCGCCATCGACAGCCTCCTCGAGCAGGACTTCGGCGACTTCGAGCTCTTGATCTCGGACAACGCTTCCTCCGACGCGACGCGCGAGATCTGCGAGGGCTACCTCCGCCACGACTCGCGCATTCGATACTGGCGCAACGAGACCAACGTGGGCGCTGCCGCGAATTTCAATCGTGTCGTCGAGCTCGCCAGCGGAACATTCTTTCGCTGGGCGGCCCACGACGACATGTGCGCGCCCACCCACCTCTCGCGTTGCCTGGAAGGCTTCCGTACCGGGCCGGCGGACACGGTGCTCTGCTACCCCCGCAGCCTCATCATCGACGCGGACGACCAGGTGACCGAGCACTACGACGACGGGGTCGAGTGTCTGGCGAGTCGTCCTCACGAGCGCCTGGCGGTGATGCTGCGCAAGCTGCGGCTCTGTCACGCTCAGATGGGTCTGATCCGCCTGGAGGCCTTGCGCAAGACCCGCGGAATCGATCGCTTTCGCTCCTCCGACGTCGTGCTGCTCTCCGAGCTCGCCATGCTCGGGCCGATCGTCGAGATCCCCGAGTATCTCTTCTGGAGACGGCGGGACTTCAAGACCTGCGGCACCGCGCTCCTGAATCCCGATCAGCAGGTAGCCTGGTTCGATCCGCGCGTGACGCGGGCAAGCCCTTTCGTGCGCACCACCCTCTTTGCTCAGCACTTCGTATCGATCGCTCGACTGCCACTGGGCATGCTCGATCGCGCGCGGTGCTGTGCCACCGTGCTGGCGATCTGGGGCCCCATGTATTGCCGCGTCATCGGCGGGGAGTTCAAGATCGATCTCCGCCGCAGGATCGGCCGCATCCCCGCCCGACCGCAGGAAAAACAAGTGGGACAAGGAAGCTGAGCGCGCGAACGTGGTCCTGCAGACGATCGACGTCCTGATGATCACATACAACAGGCCGGAGTACACCCGCCTGGCGCTGGGGCATTTGCTGCAGAACTGCGACCAGGACATGCGCGTCTGGGTGTGGCACAACGGGACTCACGCGCCGACCCTGGAGGTCGTGAATTCCTTTCGTGAGCATCCGCGGCTGCATCGCTTCCATCACAGCCCCGAGAACAAGAAGCTGCGCGAGCCGACGAACTGGCTGTGGTCGCACGCCGAGGGCGACCTGCTCTCCAAGGTGGACGACGACTGCCTCATTCCCGAGCGCTGGGCCGAGAGCTTGCGCCGCGCGCACCGGGACGTGCCCGCCTTCGGCGTGCTCGGTTGCTGGCGCTTCCCCGAGGAAGATTTCGTCCCCGAGCTCGCGCAGTGGAAGATCCGTGCCTTCCCGGGTGGCCATCAGTTGATGGTCAACCTGTGGGTGGAGGGCAGCGGCTACCTGATGAAGCGCGAGTGCCTGGATGCGGTGGGGACGCTGGGAAGCGAGCAGTCCTTCTCCGACTGGTGCGTCGAAGTCGCCGCGCGAGGCTGGGTCAATGGCTGGATGTACCCGTTCCTCTACCAGGAGCACATGGACGACCCTCGTTCGGCCCATACGCTCCTCAAGTCGGACGAGGATCTCATGCGCTACTTGCCGCTGTCGGCGCAGTCGAGCGGCGTGCGCACCCTCGCGGAATGGCAGCAACAGCTCCGGCAATCCGCGCGCACTCTCCAGCAAGTATCGATCGATCCCAAGCAGTTCCGCGGGTGGCGTCGGCGCGTCAACAACGCCCGTGACAGGGTCGGTCGGCTGCTCGCTTCCTGGAGGTCCTCCTCGTGATGTCGGAGGACCGGGGCCCAGCGATCGTTGGAGGCAGCGCCGTGCATCGCAGCGCGCGCTGGAACTCCATCGGCCGAGGCGGAACGCAAGGGGTTCGCTTCCTTGCTTCTCTCGCTCTCTTCAAGATGCTCGGCCCCGAGCAAACCGGCCTCATGAACATGGCGCTGGTGGTCACTGGATTCCTCGATCAGTTCAAGGACTTCGGCACCGGCCAAGCGGTGATCCAGCGCCGGGACATGGACGCATCGTTCCTGAACACGGTGTTCGCGATCAACATCGTGCTCGGCTCGGTCGCCACTCTGGGCCTGGTGCTCCTGGCGGGGCCCATTTCTTTATTGTTCGACGATGAGGGCCTGATCCCGGTGCTGCGCGCCGTGGGGCCGCTGTTCTTGATCACGTGCCTGGGCCTCGTCCACCGTGCCTTGCTCACGCGCGATCTGCGCTTCGACCGACTGGCCGCTGCCGACATCGCGAACGCGCTGACCTATGGAGGCGTGGCGATCGGACTCGCCGCATTCGGCTATGGGGTCTGGGCCCTGGTTGGCGGGCTGCTCGCGAGCTCCGTCGTCTCCACGATCCTCCTGTGCGCGTATTCCGGCTGGCGGCCGCACCTCGAGTGGCACCGCGAGCACCTGCGCTCGGTTCGTTCGTTCTGCACGAACCTGATGGGCTTCAACCTCGTGAACTACGTGCTCTCCAACCTGGACCGAGTGATCATCGGCCGCATGATGGGACGCGAGGCGCTCGGCTTCTATGGCTTCGCGCTGTACATGACGATGTTTCCGACCCGCACGTTCACCTCGATCGTGCTGGGAGTCCTCATGCCGGCGCTGTCGCGGTTGCAGGATGACTCGTCGAGACTCGTTTCGGGCTATCTGCGTGCCGCGAGCGGTGTCGCCCTCGTGACGTTTCCCATGCTGGTGGGTCTGGCCGTCGTCGCCGATCCATTGATCCCTCTCATATGGAAGAGTCAGTGGGTTCCTGCGATCCCCCTGATCCTCCTGCTGATACCGGTCGGACTGGTGAGCTCCGTCGCGAATACGACCGGCTCGATCTATATCGCCAAGGGCCGGGCCGACTTGCTCTTCTGGACGACTCTGTGCTTCGGCGCCGTGACGTTGCTCGGCCTCTGGATCGGCGCTCACTGGCAGGCGACGGGCCTCTCGGCGGCCTACTCGGTGGTGATGCTCGTCCTCGCCTATCCGATCTTTGCCATTCCGTTCCGGCTGATCGGACTGCGGATGAGCCGGTTTGCGGCGGCGATGAAGCCTTTCGTGGCCGCCTCCGCTCTCATGGGCGCAGGCACGCTCACGTTGCGCGTCCTGATGGAACGGCAGCACCTTGCCCCGTGGCTCGTGGTCTCCTGTTGCGTATTTGCCGGCGTAGTACTCTACGGCGTGGTCCTGAAGGCCTTGAACCCGGCAGCGCTGGGTGATTTACGGGCCGTGATCGTCCCGCAAGGACGCTGATTTGACGAGCACCCTGAATCTCTGTTTGTTCGGAGCCGCGGGAGACACCGCGAATCTGGGCGTTTCGGCGCTCCTGTATTCGACCGTTGCCGCCCTCGCCGAGCGCGAACCGGGTGTACGGATCACGGTCTTCGACAACGGCTGGGGGGTGCGCGAGAGCTCGATCCCCACCGGGCATCGCGACGTGCCGATCCGCTTCTGCGGCGCCCGCGAGTCGCGCCGCCTGCATCGCCCGGAGAGCTTCTGGAACATGCGGCTGGCCGCCCGCTTCGGGGGAACCTGGAACAGCGGGACAGGGCTGGTCGCCGAGGCTGACGCGGTCCTGGACCTGAGTGCCGGAGACAGCTTCGGAGGCCTGTACGGCGAACGGCGCTTCAAGGCGATCGTTGCTCCCAAGCATCTCGCGCTGGCGCTCGGACGGCCGTTGATCCTCCTTCCGCAGACCTACGGGCCGTTCGTGACCGACCGATCGAGAAGGGTCGCCGAGGAAATCCTGAAACAGGTGAGCATGTCCTGGGCGCGTTGCCCGGACAGCTTCCGTGCCATGCAGGAGCTCCTCGGGACCAGCTACCGGGCCGACCATCACTGTCAGGGGGTCGACGTCGCGTTCGGCTTGCCCTCGCACGAGCCGTCGACGCCGCTCGCGCAGCGGACGCAGGAGTGGCTCCGCGGGGAACGCACTGGACCGTTGCTCGGACTCAACGTCAGCGGCCTGGTCTACAACGACCCCCGCGCGGCGCGGACCTACGGCCTCTCGGCCGACTACGTGCAGGCGATCGAGGCGTTTCTGGCGCGCATCCTGAGCCAGACGGACGCCCACGTCATCCTCGTTCCGCACGTGATGGGCCAGCCCGGACATGTGGAGTCGGATCCGGGGGCCTGCACCGAGCTCGTCAAGCGACTCGCGCCTGCTGATCGCAGCCGCATCGAGATCCTCCCGGACGATCTGGGTCCGCTCGAGATCAAGTGGGTCATCTCTCACCTGGATTGGTTCTGCGGAACGCGCATGCACTCGACGATCGCTGCGCTCTCTTCGGGCGTGCCGAGCGCTGCGATCGCCTACAGTCTGAAGACCAGAGGCGTATTCGCGGTGTGCGGTCAGGAGATGCACGTGCACGACGCGCGTACCCTGTCGACCGAGGACCTGGTGGAGCGACTCTGGGATTCTCTGCAGAACCGCGAGCGCGCCAAGGTGAGCCTCCTGGAGCACTTGCCCGCGGTTCGCCGCACGCTGGCGGAATCGTGGGACACGATTCTCGGCGCCTGCCATCGGTCGAACGGGCATGCGGTCGCGATCAAGGGGCGGCCCACCGGGTCATGAGCAAGGTAAGGGACATCCAGGACGTCGCAGAGAAGCACCTTTGCACGGGCTGTGGCGCATGTGCCTGGTTCGATCCCAAGAACATTCGCATGGTGGACGTACTGGACCAGGGGCGCCGTCCGCTCGTCCACGGCGACCGCGAGGAAACCGCCGCCGCCCTGGAAGTTTGTCCCGGTTGGCGTCTCGAGCACGACCCGGAGACATTCCCGCCTGGAATCATGCCCGAGCTACTCGAAGCTTGGGGGCCGATTCTCGAAGTCTGGGAAGGCTATGCCACCGACCAGGAGGTTCGTTTCTTCGGCTCGAGTGGCGGAGTGGGGACTGCCCTGGCCGTGCACTGCATCGAGCACGGAGGAATGCGGGGGGCGCTGCACATCGCGGCCCGACCGGACGTTCCCTATCTCAATCACACGGTCTTCTCCCGAAGTAGAGAAGAGCTGCTCAAGGCGGCGGGCTCTCGGTACGCTCCGGCCAGTCCCTGCGACAGCCTGGCCGAGATCGAGAATGCCGGGGGGCCGTGCGTATTCATCGGGAAGCCTTGCGATGTCGGCGCGACCAAACGGGCCCGGCGTCTGCGTCCGGCGCTCGACCGCAACCTCGGCCTCACGATCGGAATCTTCTGTGCGGGCACCCCCTCCACGCGCGGTACGCTGGAGATGTTGAAGCTGATGCAGATCGACGATCCGAGCCGCGTCAGAAGCGTCCGCTACCGGGGCAAGGGTTGGCCCGGAAACGCAGAAGCCGTGGCCGATCTCCCCGAAGGGCGTGTCGAGCGCTCGCTCACTTACCGAGAAGCGTGGGACGACGTTCTGCAGAAGCATCGCCAGTGGCGGTGCTACGTCTGCCTCGATCACACCGGTGAGTTCGCCGACATCTCGGTCGGGGATCCCTGGTACCGCCCGATCGCCGAAGGAGAAGCTGGTCGTTCGCTCGTGCTGGTTCGCACCGAGCGCGGACGAGAGATCCTCCGGCGTGCCATGGAGCAAGGCTCCGTGACGCTGGAGCGGGTGGATGGAAGCGTCGTGGGAGCCTCCCAGCCGAACCTCCTCGAGACTCGCGGCGCAGTCTGGGGGCGCTCGCTGATCTGCCGGCTCCTGGCACAAGGGTCCCCGCGCTACCGCAACATGGCCGCTTTCCCGATCTGGCTCCGGCACCTGACGTTCGACGCGAAGCTGAGGTCCTTGCTCGGGACGATCAAGCGGGTGTGGAAGAAGAGACTCTATGCGCGCGCTCGGATGAAGATCTTCGAGCCATCCATGGCGACGCACGAGACGGCTGGCCGGCCAACCGAATCGAGGTGATGTGAGAGCATCAAGCAGGGTGCGCAGGATCGATCGAGAGATCCCCCAGACGCAGGATCTGCAGACCCTCACGTCTCGACGCCTCGAGGAGCTTTCGGGTCGTCCCGAGGACGTAGTCCATGCGGTCGCGGCCTCGGTCTCGATCGAAGTCGTGGAGCAGCACGACTCCTCCCGACTCACGCACGATCCGATCCGTGACCTCCTGCGGATCGGGCAGCTCGGGGTGCGTGTCTCCCGAGTCCACGGTCCACCATCCGATGGGGATCCGCCGGCTGGCGAGGACCAGCCACGTGATCAAGGTGAGCTTGCCATGGGGGGGGCGAAAGACGCTCCGCTTCCCCACCCAACGGGAAAGAGTGTCGAAGCCGGCCTCTATGTCCCGCAAGGCGGTCCAGGGCATGCTCTTCCACGCATTGTAGTGCGATTGCCCGTGGCACCCGATTTCGTGTCCCGCGGCAACGACCCGGTCCAGGACCTGCTCTCGTCCGGCCACGCGACTGCCGAGCACGAAAAAAGTTGCCCTGGCCTCGTAGCCGGCGAGCAACTCGAGGATGGCGGGAGTCAGTTCCGAACTCGGCCCATCGTCGTAGGTCAGCACGACCGCTCGCAAACGACGGCAGGCTCGCTCGAGCCTGCGAACCTCGAGCACCCGCGAGAGCAAGGGCGCCCCCATATAGCCGGCGACGATCGCAATCGTCCCGGAAGCTGCAGGCACCAGACCGTTCACGAACTCCAGCATCAACGCCCAGTGATATCACGTCGAAGGGAGACGCTGGCGGAGGAACAATGAAATGACCCACGGAAGCCGGCCGAGACTCGAGGGTCCAGTCTGAGCACCTTGTGCAGAGCCTTCGTCAACTCCTGTCCCGGTCTGCGCCGCTGGTATCGAGGCCGGAGCGGACCGAGGGAGGATCGCCCTCGGAGGGGAATGCAGGACGATCGGAAGCAGTCTCCGCGATGGGCCTCGAAGTGGCTTGCAGCTTGACCGCCAGCTGAACACAGCGGTCCAGACCAGAGCCGAACGTCCAGAAGTTGCTCATGTGCCTACTCACTTCTCTTGCCTTCCAGGAGGCGCCGGTACCTGAGGGGTTCGGGCAGCGGGCCTACGACAACGTAACCACCCTCCACCCGCTCGCTCTCCTCGCGACGATCGTCCTTGGAATCGCCACGGTGCTCTTGCCGCGTCGGTGGGCGGCGGTCCCGATCGTGATCCTCGCGTGCTTCTTCTCGCCGGCACAACGACTGGTCATCGCGACCCTTGATTTCAGCCTCATCCGTCTCCTCGTCCTCGCTGGAGCGGCACGTGTACTCATCCGGGGAGAGTATGCGGGGTTCCGGATCAATGCCATCGATCGGGCGATCGTCGTCTGGTCCATCGTGGGGATGGCTGTCTATACGATTCGAATCGGCACGGTGGAGGCCTTCATCTACCAAGCAGGATTGACCTTCGATCTGTTTGGAATGTACTTCTTTCTCAGGCTGACCACTCGAGACTGGGCCGACATCATCCGGATGGCAGATGCGATCTGCTTGCTCGCTGCTGCGTCCGTCGTTTTCTTTGGCATCGAATACCTGACACAGCGGAATCTCTTCGCAGTCTTCGGAGGAGTGAACGAGTTCACGGCGATTCGTGAAGGAAAGCTTAGGTGCCAGGGGCCATTCCCCCATCCGATCCTGGCGGGGACGTTCTGGGGCGTGCTTCTTCCGCACGCGATACTTTCCTGGCGGCGGGTGCCGCGTCGAAAGATCCTGGCTGCGCTGGGAATCGTTTCGATCCTGGGGATCGTCTTCTTCAGCGGGTCGAGCACTCCGATCCTGACCGTCGGCTGCGTCATCCTTGGCTTTCGAATGATGCCATTTCGAGGATACATGCGGGCCATCCGATGGACGGGTGTCGCCACCCTGCTGCTCTTGCACGTCGTGAGAGAGAAGCCGGTGTGGCACCTGATCTCACGGATCGACATACTCGGTGGATCGACGGGCTACCATCGCTATCGTTTGATCGACGCTGCCATCGAAAGGTGGCAAGAGTGGTTCCTGCTGGGAACGAACTCGACGGCCCACTGGGGCTACTTCCTCTTCGACGTCACCAACCAGTACGTGGCCGAGGCGGTGCGGGGAGGGATCGTGACGATGATCCTGTTCGTGATCCTGCTCGGAGTGAGCTTTCAGTACGTTGGCCGGACCTGGCGCATGCAGCAGAACAACAAGGACTGCGTGCGCATCACCTGGGCGCTCGGAACGAGCCTTTTTGCGGAATGTGTGATGTTCGTTGCCGTGAGCATCAGCTATTCCCAGCAAAGCCTGCTCGTCTGGCTCCTCGTGATCGCGGCCATCGGCTCGCTCGCGGAGATGGAGACGAAGCGGCAGCAGTTGACCCTCAGCATGGACAGCGAAGCACGAGGGACAGCTGCATGATGTCCTGGCCGGCAGGTCCGATGCGCCCCGCGTCCGGTCCGTCCAGGAGTTTGGCTGCGCGGAGCGCGGCAAGGCTTGCCGCAAGCAGGACGAACGGCTCATGACAAGGACACGGAAGGCGCGACGCGTGCTCGCGGTCTGCTCGGCGGGAGGACACTGGGTGCAGCTGAGCCGGATCCTGCCCGCTCTCGAGGGATGCGATGTCGCCATCGCCACCGTGGACATCGCTCCCGCCGCGGCATCTGGAGCCTGGCGTTGCTACCGGATCCCGGACGCCACCAGGTGGGATCGGCTGGCGCTCGTCCATCTCGCGCTTCGCATGCTCTGGATCCTGATCCGCGAACGACCTGATTGCGTCATCTCGACCGGCGCTGCGCCGGGCTATTTTGGCCTGAGATTCGGCAAATGGCTGCGCGCGCGCACGATCTGGCTCGACAGCATCGCGAACGTCGAAAGTATTTCCATGGCAGGACAGCGAGTGCGCTCCTACGCGGACCTCTGGTTGACCCAGTGGCCGCACCTCGCTCGTGAGAGCGGACCGCAGTACCTTGGAAAGGTGTTATGATCTTCCTGACGGTGGGGTCCCAGATGCCGTTCGATCGGCTCGTGCGGGCGGTCGACACCTGGGCTGGAGAACATGCGCGGGCCGACGTATTTGGCCAGATCGGGACCGCGGAGTACCTGCCCTGCAACTTTCCGTACGTATCGGTTCTCTCGACCGCGGAATACTCCAGGCGCGTGGAGCAGGCGACGATCATCATCAGCCACGCCGGCATGGGAACCATCTTGACGGCGCTCGAGCATGGAAAGCCGCTACTCGTCATGCCGCGCCTGGGAAGCCTCGATGAGACTCGCAACGATCATCAGATCGCCACCGCCAGAGAGTTCGCCTCGCAGGGCATGGTGCACGCGGCTCGCGATGAGCAGGAGCTGGCCGCCCAGCTCGAGAGGATCGATGACTTGACTTCGCAGAAACGGATCGGCAGTGTCGCATCCAATGAGCTCATCACGGCAATTCGCAACTTCATCCTCGGAGATGTTCATGCCCTCCATTAAGACGCAGAGCAGGGCCTACCTGGAGCTGAAAGACAAGATTGCGAGCCGATCGATCCGAGTCGGAGTCATCGGCCTCGGATACGTCGGTCTGCCTCTTTGCCACGCGATGGTCTCTGCGGGTCTGCTGGTCGAGGGATTCGACGTCGACATGGCGAAGATCTCGGCCCTCAACCAGGGAAAGTGCTACCTCAAGCATTTTGGTCAAACGCGAACCGAGGATCTCACGCGCAGCGGCCGCTTTTCAGCCTCGGCGGATCTGTCACGACTCGGTGCATGCGACGTGGTCATCGTGTGCGTGCCGACGCCTCTTGGACCTCATCAGGAACCCGACCTTTCCTATGTGGTCAATTCAGGTACCCAGATCGGAAAGACGCTGCGGCCCGGGCACTTGATCATCCTGGAGTCGACGACCTATCCGGGTACGACGCGCAACGAGTTCTTGAATGCCTTGCTCGCCGGATACTCCGGTGCCGTTCCCCTCAGGTCGGGTGAGGAATTCTTCGTTGCCTTCTCACCGGAGCGGGAAGATCCCGGAAGAGCGTCGCATTCCACCAAGACCATCCCGAAGCTCGTGGGAGGGTTGGATCCACAGTCGACGGAGCTCGCGGCAATGGTGTATCGCTATGGCGTGCAAAACGTCATCGAGGTCTCCTCCGCGGAGGTGGCCGAATCGGCCAAGCTCCTCGAGAACATCTTTCGCGCCGTCAACATCGCACTCGTGAACGAGATGAAGATCATCCTCGGCGCGATGGGAACGGATATCTGGGAAGTCGTCGAGGCCGCCTCCACGAAACCCTTCGGATTCATGACGTTCTATCCCGGACCCGGGTTAGGCGGTCACTGTATCCCCATCGATCCATTCTATCTTTCATGGAAAGCCAAGGAAGTGGGGCACACGACCCGCTTCATCGAGCTTGCCGGCGCGATCAACACGGCCATGCCGAAGTACGTCGTGGAGAAGACATCGACGGCCTTGAACCAGGTGGGAAAGCCGATGAAGGGGGCCAAGATCCTGGTGCTCGGACTGGCGTACAAGCCCGACATCGACGATACGCGAGAGTCTCCATCCTTCGAGATCATCGAAGAGCTCGTGCATCAAGGGGCGCTGGTGGACTACTCGGACCCCTTCGTTCCGGAAGCCAAGCCCGTTCGGCGGCACACTTTGCTCCTGAAGAGTGTCGGCCTGAGCTCGGAATCCGTTGCCGGCTTCGATGTCGTCATCATCGCAACCGACCACAGTTCAGTGGATTATGGTTTGATCGGAAAGCATGCACGCATCATCGTCGATACGCGGAATGCAATGAAGCGCAGAGGGATCACTCCCGACGGCACTCTCGTCAAGGCCTAGCAGCCCGTGGGACATCTCCGGCCGTGAGAACTCGTGGTGGGGTGGAGCTGGCATGAGCAACAGGCAGCCGTCGGGTTGGAGGCTTTGCTCTCTGTACCCTCTTCCCAGTGACGATGTAGGGATCAGCCACATCTGTCTGGCCCTCCACGAGGCCATGGACGCCGAGTCCTTTCGCGTTTCCGTCGTCACACCGATGGTCAGGCGAGGGGGAGATCGTCCCTTCGTCGTTCCTGCCGTTCCTCGCCTGCTCTGCTGGCTCCCGTACCGGCGGTTGCAGTCGTTCCTGGATCGACGGACCGTGAGCCGCTTCCTGAAGGAGGCGGAGAGCTGCGATGTCGCCTACCTCTGGAGCGAGATTCCACTGCACGTTGCCAGGGCCCTGCGAGCAATGGGCAAGATGGTGGTCCGGGAGAAGTTCAACTGCCACAAGGCCTACGGCAAGCGCATTCTGGACGATGAGTACGCGTCGCTGGGGTTGCCTCGGGGGCACTCGATCACGCAAGCGGCGATCGACAAGGAGCGGGAGGAACTTGGACTGGCCGACCATGTCTTCTCGCCAAGCCCCATGGTGCGCATCTCGCTCATCGCAGAGGGCGTTCGAGCCGAGCGCATCATCGACAGCAGCTATGGATGGGATCCGAAGAGGTTCCGTACCCATGCTCGCCCTCGGGGGAAACAAGGCGAATTGACCGTCGCCTTCGTCGGCTCGGGGATCGTGCGGAAGGGGATCCACTTGCTCCTGGATGCCTGGAGTCGTGCCGGAGTGCGAGGCAGGCTGCTCCTGGCAGGGCCGATTGCACCGGATGTATCCGAGTACTGCGCCCGGCACCTGGCGCGCGACGACGTCGAGATCCTGGGGTTCGTGACGGACGTTGGCAGCGTCTTTCAGCGGGCGGACGTGTTTGCATTCCCGTCGCTGGAGGAGGGAAGCCCGCTCGTGACGTACGAGGCCATGGCGCACGGCGTGCCGGTCATCGTGTCTCCGATGGGGGCGGGGCCGATCGCAAGGGACGGCGTGGATGGCTACGTTCTGGATCCCCGGGACACTCCCGGCTGGATCGAAGCGTTTCGATCTCTGGCGGAAGACCCGGACCGCAGACTGGCGATGAGCCAGGCCTGTACGGAACGCGCCCAGGAGTTCACCTGGGAGCGCGTGGGGGCCAGACGGAGGGAGGCGCTGATCGAGCGGTGTGCAGCGCGATCCGGGGCACCCCAGGCGATGGACGTGGCGCCCTGAGGGTGGCCGGGAAAGGGGGCGTTGCAGGCCGGCTGTCCGGCTCGCGGTGTGCAAAACGTCCCACTCGCCAGGACCCTCACCGTTCAGCTTGCGATCAGCGAGCCCGCGGATCTGAGGCGCCGTCACGCGAGGGGGCAGGGAGCGGGGCCTTCGGCGGGACGTGCCATGCACCGCGGTTCTCGAAAACCCTGCGCCACTGCGAGAATGCCTCGGAATGTGACGGTCGCAGCAGGCGCGAGATACCGAAAGCGGCAACTCTGGAGAGAGCCCAGATATCGAGGCAATAGGCGCCGATCCGGGCGCTCGGCCGGTTCCAATGTTTCCTGAAAAGGCGCGCCTTGGCCGTGAAAAGGCGGATCGTCTTTTCGTGCCGTATCGTTTCGGATGCGCCCCCATGGTGCATGATCGTGGCAGCGGGATCGATCAGGGGCCTCGCCCCGATCGCGGCAGCGCGGAGACAGAGGTCCACGTCCTCGCCGTACATGAAGAAGTCCGGATCGAAGCCTCCCAGCGTCTGCCAGATCTCGCGATGAATGAGCAAGAAGCAGCCCGACACGACGGGCACGTGACGGACAGAGTCGCGTTCCCAGCCGCCGAGGCCCTCGGAATTGAAGAGAGCGCTGCTCGGTAGTCGGCCCGTCAAGCCCGAGGCCTGACAGATCAAGCCCCACATGGACGGTCTTCCCCAGCAGGATTCGGGATTGAGGGAACCGTCGAAGCGTAACGTCCTGCCCCCCAGATACCGGCCGAAGGGTGTTCAGCCGCGAATCTCACGACCTCATCGATCGCCCCCTCCGCGACGATGGTGTCCGGGTTGAGCAGCAGGAATAGCGTCCCTAGTGCGCGCTGGGATGCAAGATTCACCGCTCCGCCAAACCCGAGATTGCTGTCGACGCGAATCAAGTGCACACGAGGGAATCTCGTCGCAATGGCATCCGCGGATCCATCATGCGAATAGTTGTCGACCACGATGATCTCGAAATCATTCGATCGCGCCGACCGCAAGACCGACTCGATGCACGCGAGTGTCAGCTCCCGGGTGTTGTAGCTGACGACGAGAATCGAGAGCTGCATGCGTTGCGGTGGCCGACCCGTGCGGGGATTCTAGGGAACCGTCGTGACCGCCGGCAACGTCGAATCCGAGGCCGCGGCTCGTCCAGAGGAGGGCCTCGGACATGCAGCGCTTGACAGTCGCCTGGCGTGGAAGCAACCTTCGTGAATGGTGTCGATCTCGGGGATCCTTCGGGCGGTCTACAAGAGAATTGGCACGCGCCGGAGGCGCGGGAACATCTGGGACCAGGAATTCAATTCCGGGAAATGGGATGGATTGAAGGTCCCGGCCGACGTGGTGTCGTTTCTCATGGCGCGTCTCGCGGGGGGCGGCGAGCTCCTCGACATGGGTTGCGGTCCCGGCCTGCTGGAGCAGTCGCTGAGATCGATGGGCTGGCAGGGTTCCTATACAGGGGTCGATATATCGGGCGCCGCAATCGAACGAGCCAGGAGCGACAGCGGGCACGCGAACTCCTCGTGGGTATGCAGCGACCTGGCGGGTTATTCTCCCGGGCACCGCTATGACGCGATCGTCTTCGTGGAATCCATCTATTACCTGACGCCCCCGTCGGCCTTCAGGCTCCTCCTCGAGATGAAGCGCTGCTTGAATCCCGGGGGAGAGTTGATCGTCCGGATCTGGAACCCGCGGAAGCACAGGATGTCCGTTGCCGCGCTGCGGATGGCGTGCCTGGGTCGACTTCAGCGCTCCGGCGACTCGCTCTATGTGTATCGAAGCGAGGCTGCAAAACCGGGGGAAACGCCGGCTCCCCGAACGCCCTGACGGCGCACCGGGTCTCTAGCAGCGCAAAAACAAGTGGGGGCGGCACTGCCGCCCCCACGTTTTTCATGCAGCGCTTCGGACTTGCTCAGTCGTTGTTGATGTCCATCAACTCGCCAGTGTCGTCCCACACGTTGCCGGATATGACCGCCGAGGTGTCGTTGTAGAGCACCCCGTAGTGATAGTCGCGGCCGAAGCGGTTGTTGAGCACGCGGACATTCGTCATCGGACCGTGCGAGTCATCGGTCAGGTAGATGGTGTACGTGCCGCCGTTGAACCAGTTCTCTTCGATCAAGATGTTCCCGGCCGGCCCATAGAATGCGGACATCGAGAGGGCCGAGTTGGATTCGTAACCTGACAGACCGACGGGCATGTCCATGTTGTTGTGCCGGATCGTGATATTCATGCCAACCAGGCTCTGGTCTCCGTCGGCATGCGCTCCGGGCTCCATCCCCAGGTTGTGTATCCAGCAATCCTCGATCACGGCGTTGCCGTGAGCCTTGAATGCGTCGCCGCCACACTCGTGGACGTCCAGACGGCGCGCCGTGAATCCGATGCCGTACACGCCACAGCTCGTGTTGTGCAGGATCTCGCCATCCTCGATCACGATGCCCTCGTTGATCGCTTCGGTGCACTGGATGCCGTAGTAGCCGTGCGAATCGATGCGGAAGTTGCGCAGGGTCACGTTCTTCGCCCGGATGACCATCCCACCGGAGATGTCCGCGTTCTCGAGGACATAGCCGTTCTGAGTGATCGTGAAGCCGGCCATCGGAACGAGGATGGACTCGTCGTACGGGCCAGTATTGTTGGGACCGGGCTTGTCCCCACCGCCGCCGCCGCCGCCACCGTCGGAATCCACCTGGAGGCGGATGTCGCGTTCGGTCGAACCGGAGTCGGTGGTGGAGTTGTCGAATGCTGCGACCGCCTGGTAGGTGCCGGGCGTGAAACTCCCGACCAGGGCCTGGTCGACCCGCAGCGTCACTTCCGTGGATCGAGTGGGATCGAGGTGGCCGTGCGTGTGGTCACCCGCGATATGGATCCAGTTCGCATCGACCGATGCCTCCCAATCGAGGGGCGCCGTGCCGGTATTGGTCAGGGTGTAGGTCTTGTTGGGAGGGTCGAATTGCTCTCCCACGGTGCCTCGGATGTTGTAATCGGCGGCCGGCGTCACGCTCAGGTTGCCGATGCCCGGATCCTGGGTTCCCTGGCTGAAGTTGTTGGCCACCTCGTCGCCGCTGAGCGCACGCTCGTAGATCGCGAGAAGGTGGTAGCGGCCGAGCCACGGGCGGTCGACTCCCACCTCGTTGCCCAGCGTCAGGGGGTAGCTCAGGCTCCAGTTCGAGAAGTCGCCCGCCACGGTGGCGGTATGCACGAGTTCGCCGTTCACGTAGATGCGCTCGACTCCCGAAGCCTTCCGCGTGAACGCGACGTGCGTCAGGTTCGTGCTGACGGAACCCTCGGGCGTCTGCTGAGACGGAATGCCATTGTCATCCGTCGCGGTCGTCCGGACTCGGACGTCGAACACGTCGGAGGGAAGACTGCCGGATTGCCCCTGCGAGAGCGAGAAGTCTCGCTCGAAGGGTGCGCCCGAAACGGTCACGATGCGAGCGGGGCCATCTTGAGTGGTGTTGGCCGGTTGGATCCAGGCCTCCACGGTGATCTCGTTGTTGGCCCTGCAAGCCTGCGTGATCTTGGCGGCCGCCCCCATGCTCGCGATGCTCGTCGACGACACGATTGCCAGAGCTCCCGGCAGCCACTGAACGCGGCTCATGTCCGCGATCCGCAGATCGAGGTCGTTGCCGGGTCCGGAGACCTCACCGACGACATTGCCTGCGCCTTCGTCGAAGGTGTACAGGGCCTTCAGGCCCTCGGTCACGCGGCTCCGTCCGCCGAGCGTCAGCTCCACGTTGCGTGTCGCCGTGCCCCTGCCGTTGGTGATGTTGGCGAACTCGATCGAGGCCTGGTGGCGACCCTCGCCGAGAAGCTCCACGAGAGAATCCTCGAATCCGACCGTGACGATGATCACGGCGCCTGGATTCAAGGTGCCGTAGGCCTCACCGTTGAACTTGACCCACGGTTCGGTGGTCGAGATCGAATAACGGAAGCTTTCGCCGCCGACGTTCGAGATCCGGTAGTCCTTGGTGGGTGTTTCGATCTCTCCGCCAAGGTCCCCTGATGTCTCGAAGCTCTCGTCGGGTGTCACGAGCAGCGTGCCGCCATCGGTCGCCTCGTACACCGTGAGGATGAACTGAAACGCCACCGCGTCGAAAGCGTCGTCCTGATCCTGGAAGCTGATTTCCGCGCGGTACTCGCCAGTGGGGAGCCTCGCCGCGAAGGTCTGATCGATCGAGACGACGATGCGTTCCCTGCCCCTCCGCCGAGGTGGCCCTCGTCCTTGGAAAAGTGGAGCCAGGGGAGAGTCGCCTCGGCCCGCCAGCGCAGGGGCTGAGAGCTTCTATTCTCCAGTACGACGGGTCTCTGGGAGTTCGGAAATGGCCCCCCGACTGGCCCCTCGACGAAAAACGTCGTGGAGTCGTCCGTTGCCAACCTCGTCGTGTCCTGCGTAGTTGAAGAGGCGTCGCTCTCCACCTGCCGCGTGCCACTGGAGCACGCGCCCAAGGAAGAGCTCAATAAGGCGGCGCCTACGCAGGCCCATGCCTTCTCCCTCGACCATCCGAATCCGGATTGGCTCGATCTACCCATCGCTGGTGTCCCCTCTCGTTGTGAATTTCCAAGACCACTCGTAGCCGTGTGGGGGCTCCAGACCCCGACATGTGGAACGGGCCCCCCTCCGGAGGCCCGTCGTCGTTGAGGCGAGATGCTAGCCTCCAAAGACGCGAGGTATCCGCCACGGGAACACTATGTGAGGATTTTCACCCCGTATTCCTGTTCAAGGGCTGCCCCGGTCAGGTTGGGATTCTTTTCCTCACGTTCGCGTGTCGGGTACCGAGCGCAGGTGCGGTAGGCGCTGCTTCTGCTCCGCTGCGCCGGCCCTCTTCGGGCCAGATCCGATAGGGCACCCCTGTGCCCCCTCGTCCCGCTCCTCCGATCCCCCGGGAAGAAGTTCCTTCCCTGTTTCGAGGTTCGAGCGCAGTTCGCTGCTACTCGGACCTCCACACTGCTGCGGCCACTATCGGGGGGCGGCTCGGCCGATCTTGAGAAAACTCATGTCGGCGACGGGGCGATGGCCCCTGGGCCGCGGCCGGAGCGCCCGCAGCGGGGTGGTCGATGCGACCACGAAAGAATGACCGTGTCAGGGCTCGGCCCCGGTACCGATCAGTACGCGCCGCGTCGAGAAAGGACAGCGCCGGCGGTCTTGGCCAGCAGGCTGAGGTCGAACAAGAGCGAGCGCTTGGCGATGTATTGCAGGTCCATCCGCATCCAATCGATGAATGCGACGTTGCTTCGTCCGCTGACCTGCCAGATGCAGGTCAGGCCGCCAGTCGTGTTCAGGCGATGACGCTGCCATGCCTCGTAGCGCTCGACCTCCGAGAGGATCGGCGGGCGCGGTCCGACGAGGGTCATTTCCCCGCGCAATACGTTCAACAACTGCGGGATCTCGTCGATCGAGAGCCGCCGGATGAAGCGCCCGACGGGTGTGATGCGCGGATCCTGGCGCATCTTGAACACCGGCCCGGTGACCTCGTTGAAGCCCTCCAGGGCCTTCTTCTCCTGCTCCGCATTGATGTACATGGAGCGGAACTTCAGGAAGAGGAAGGGGCGGCCACTGAGGCCGGCACGCTTCTGGCGGAAGATGATCGGTCCCGGAGACGTCAGCCGGATCGCCACGGCGACCGCGAGCATCAACGGGGACAAGAGGATCAGCAGGATGGAAGCCGTGAGGATGTCCATCACGCGCTTCCACGCAGGCAATCCGCGAGCGAACAGGGTGCTCAGGTCCGCCACCGGGCGTCGGCCCAGGGTGTGTCGAACGTGTGCGAGCCCGTCATCATCCGCAACCTCGTGGCTGGCCTGGAAGTGAGCGGCGCCATTGGTGACCCCGCCATTGCCGAGGCCGTGCGGACCCTGGTGGCCCGTGCTCGAGCCGAGGAGCTCGAGTCCGCCGAGACCATCTCCCACGGCGCGACGACCATCCCGATCGACGTTGTCCTCCTCTTTCTCTTTCGGCCAATCGATGGGGTACGTGAACACCTTGCAGTCGAACGCCAGCTCGGTGCGGGCGAGCCGGGCGACGACGTCGTCCGCGAAGGTCCATGCTCCCTTGCTCGGGGTCTCGGGCAGGAGCACGCCGATGCGACTCGGATCGAGCGTGCCGATCACATCCGTCGAGCGAACGCGGTTGCGCAAGATGCGCACCAGGCTGCGGATGTCGTCCCGCTTCCCTCGGGCGGATTCGAACGCCACGAGCGAGAACTGATTGCCGTTGCGGTGCGATCGCGCACGCTCGAGCTGGAAAGCACGATCGAGCTCGGAAGCAGTGGCGACGCCGGCGAGTGGGCGGCGAGCAAAAGCCTCCCGGATCCTTAACATGGTTTCGGTCACGATGGCTTGGAACATTCGAGCAGATACGACCTGGGCCGAGGGTTGCGGCTGAGCTCAGGGCGAGGGTGCGATTCCGAGGTGGGTCCTGGCGAGGTGACGAGCTTCCGGGTTGCTGGAGGCCCCTGCCGTGCTCTCCGTGTCGGACGAAGTTGGCGGCATCTTCATTCTCCGTCTGAACTGCGCACCTTCCAAGGGATTCCCACGAAGAAACCTGCTTTTTGCCCCGCTCGCGGACGGACAGGGCTGCCGGGGGGACGCGGAGCCGGTCCGACGCCAGGCTCGGAGGCGGAAGAAAGAAGTGCGCACGGCTCGGGTTGGCAGTGCCCCGTGGAGGGGCTAGGCTTCGCCGGGAGCCGCCAAGTATGGATGGAATGGACGCGGGACGAAGTCCGGCTGGGCCGGATCCGGTCTGGGTCGACTGGTCGCGCCGGCGCATCGCAGCCACGCCACGCCAGGCTGCCTGCCAGCTCTCGGGGGAAGCGGTCGTGCTGCATCTGGACTCGGGCCTCTACTACGGGCTCGACGAGGTGGGCGCAGTGATCTGGGAGCGCATTTGCAGGAGGGGGGAGACTCCCTCCACGCAGGACCTGCGCGACGCCATCCTGGACGCCTTCGAGGTCGACTCGAGTACCTGCGAGCAGGACCTCCTGGAGCTCCTGGGAAGCCTCGAACGGGCGGGCCTGATCGAAGTGCGAGATGAGCCGGCTGCATGAGTTCATGCGCCTCTCTTCCCGGAGGCGCGGGTTGCTGGTCGAAGCGGGGCTCCTCGTGCTGGCCTACCGGGTGGGCCTCGCCTGTCTCCCCTCGGCGCTCATGCTCCGACGCGGCGAGAGCACCGTGCGCGAGCTACCCCTGGCGGCGAGCACCGTCGCAGCCCTGAGGGCCGAGCTCGGCTGGGCGATGGGAGTAGCCGGCCGACGAGTTCCGGGCGCGCGCTGCCTCGCGCAGTCTCTGGCGGCGCACCACCTGTTCGCCCGTCACGGCCTGTCCTCGATGGTCCGCTTCGGAGGACGAAAAAAACCGGACGGAACCTTCGACGCACACGCCTGGCTGGAAAGCGGCGGGCAGGTAGTCTACGGGAACGCGTACCCCGAGCTGTTCACCCCGATCGTGAGCAGTGCGGCCGCACCGTCTACCCCTCCTGGAGAGCACCGGTCGCCTTGACCGACCCTCGGGAGGGGGTAGTCTTCAAGTGAATCGCCCGCGTTGGCCTGCCTGGGATTGCTACGACAGCAAGCCGGTGGCTGTGCTCGGGCAGGAGAAATCGTGAAGCAATCCAATCAAGACAACCGCGCGAACGCACCCGTGGCCCCTGCCAAGCGTCCCTACCGAAAGCCGTCTCTCGTCGTGCACGGGGATGTCTCCCGCATCACGGGCTTCGTCGGTGTGAGAGGCCGCCCCCGCACCCCGGTGGGTGGCTTGTACTCGCACAGCTGAGACGCGGAACACTGGAAGGGGACCGAGGCGACCTCTGGTTCCCCTCACACCGGGGTTCCCCCCGCAAGGGATCCTTGGGCCGTACAGGTACGAACCCGGCTGGTCGATCAGGGCAACGCACCCCCTCCTCGATGTCCTTCCTGTACGAGCTCTACGGCTTCAGCCTCCGGTCCGTGCTGGAGCTTCCCGAGCTCCCGGTCGCCTCTCCCCCTGCCGGCGGGTCGATCGATGTCGAGCTCGAGCTCACGGAGCCGGGCCTACTGGGGACGTTCGCCCCGGATCCAGAGGACAGCGATCCGCTCGCGCAGCGCATCGAGATGCATGCGGACGGCTGTGACATCATCTGGGTCGGCGACGCACGAGTCCGTGTGACTGCGGGTCGCCGCATCCGGGTGGACGCTCGCGAGGGGGTGGAGATCGAGGCCTTGCGCGCTGCGCTCCTCGGCCCGGTCTGGGGCATCCTCCTGGCTCAGCGAGGGATCCTCCCGCTGCACGCCAGCTCGGTGGACATCGCCGGTGAGGGTGTCGCGTTCGCCGGAGCTTCCGGTCAGGGGAAGTCGACGATGGCTGCGGCCCTCCTCGAGCGCGGGCACTCCCTGATCTCGGATGACATATCCGCGATCGTCTGGGACGACGACGGTCCATCGATCCTGCCAGCCTTCCCGCAGCAGAAGCTCGAGCCCGAGAGCCTCGCTGCCCTCGGTCGATCGGCCGAACACCTGGCGCCGGTCCATTCACGTGAAAGCAAGCGCCTGCGGCCCGTCGGTGGACGATTCACCCGCGAGCGCCGGCCATTCCGCGCGCTGATCGTGCTGGCGGATGCCGATTCCGAATCGCTACAGCGGTTGGGCCCGCAGGCTGCATTCCTGGAGCTCGTGCGGAACACCTATCGGCTCGAGATGGTGCAGGACGTCCTGGGTCGGGTGGCACACATGCAGGCCATCGCCCGCCTGGTGGAGTCGGTGCCGGTCCTGAGGCTCGAACGCCCGCGCCGCCTGGAGCGGTTGAGCGAGCTCGCGCTGCGGATCGAACAAGTTTCCCACCGCGCGTGGCGCGACCCCGTCGCATGAGACTTGGGTGGGGCCGCTTCTGGTTCGGAGTACCGCCTTCAGGCGGTCTTCTCTTGCGGAGCCAGTCCCGCCTGAAGGCGGGACGACGAACCAGACCGCCTGAAGGCGGTACTCCAAACTCGGAGAGACTCCGTGCTCGTCGGAGTGTGTTTTCTCTTTACGGGCTCGCGATGCGGATCGAACAAGTCTTCCACCGCGCATGGAGCGACCCCGTCGCATGAAACTTGGGTGCGGCCGCTTCTAGAGAGAAACAAACCCTCTCAGGCCTTTAGGAAGCGGCTTTCACCTCGACTTGAAGCCCGAGTTGTTCGAGGCGCCGAATGAGTCGCTTGGCGACCTTGGCCTTGTCGCGACGATCGAAGTGATCGGGGCCCAGGTCTTCGAAGAAGACGCCGCGCCGGAGCATGTGGTAGACGGCGGTGAGCATGGAGGCCGCGACCGCGACGACGGCCTTCTTTGGCCCCCTGCGCATGCTGATGCGGTGGAACTGAGCCTTGAAGTAGCTGTTCTTCTTGCGCGTCGCGGCCCAGGCGGCCTGGACCAGAGTGGTCTTGAGCCAGGGAGCGCCAGCCCGAAGGCGCGTGCTGCGCTTTCTGCCCGCGCTCTCGTCGTTGCGCGGACATAGGCCAGCCCAGGAGATCAGATGGCCGGCAGTGGGAAAGCGGCTCATGTCATCGCCGATCTCGGCCAGGATGACGTGGGCTGCGATCTGGCTGACGCCCGGGATGGTCGTCAGGAGCTTGACGGCTCCGCGAAACGGCTTCAGGTGCTCGCCGATGCGCTCGTCGATCCCCGCCACCTCCTCTCCGATCGTGTCGATCAGCCGCAGGTGGGAGCGGATCATGAAGCGATGGTGATCCCGGATACGACCGCGGAGCGCTTCTGCGAGGTCCTCCCTGGAGGCCTTCACGCGCGACGAAGCGAGTGCGGCGAGAGCCTTCGGATCGTCTTCTCCATCGACGATCGCCTCCAAGATATCCCGTCCACTCTGCCCGAGCATGTCGCTCAAAACGCTGGAGAGCTTCACGTTGGCGTCTTCGAGCGTCTTCTGGATCCGCAGCGTGTGCCGGGCCACCTCGCGCACGAGCTGCTTGCGCGTGCGCGTCAGGTCCCGCAGCTCTTGGATGGGCTGCGGGGGCACGAAGCTGGAGCGGATCAACCCGTGGGCCAGCAGGTCGGCGATCCAGGTGGCGTCGTTGACGTCGGTCTTGCGACCGGGGACGTTGCGGATGTGCGCAGCGTTCCCCAGGACAAGCTCGAAGTGACCCTCGAGCACGTGCCAGACCGGCTTCCAGTAGACACCCGTCGCCTCCATGGCCACGTCAGTGCAGTGACACTTCGACAACCAGTCCGATAGAGCCAGCAACTCCGCGCTGGTCGCGCCGAACTTGCGAACTTCCTGCTGAACGCCGGCCGGACCGACCAGGCGCACGCAACACACGATGACGTCCTTGTGGACATCCAGACCTGCGCAACGGGGATGAACGACTTCCATTCGGCCTCCTTGGGACAAGGCCGGCGACGGCGTGGGACTCGCGTCTTCGGATTCTAGAGAGCGTGCTCCGGGAGCCCGAGGGCGCCTTGGCAACAGTACGGTGTGCTCGCGAAGTCCCCGGCCAAACTGGTTCACGGGCTCGCGACACCAAAGAGATTGCCGACCTCCGTGCCGTCGCCGGGCTGCCTCGATTGAGGGAGTTTCATCCCACGGTGTCCAGACCCTGGGTGCGGAACTGGTTCGGAGTACCGCCTTCAGGCGGTCTTCTCTTGCGGAGCCAGTCCCGCCTGAAGGCGGGACGACGAACCAGACCGCCTGAAGGCGGTACTCCAAACTCGGAGGGACTCCGTGCTCGTCGGAGTGTGGTTTCTCTCTACGAGCTCGCGCTGCGGATCGAACAAGTTTCCCACCGCGCATGGAGCGACCCCCTCGCATGAGACTTGGGTGCGGCCGCTTCTGGTTCGGAGTACCGCCTTCAGGCGGTCTTCTCTTGCGGAGCCAGTCCCGCCTGAAGGCGGGACGACGAACCAGACCGCGCCGGGTAGGCCCGAGTGATTGCTCACTCGGGCCTCCCACAGATCCGGACGTGCGCAACTCACGCATCCGGCTCGTCAGGACAAGGGTTGGCTACGGATTCTGTAGGCCGTGCACCAGTCGGGGCGGTGGTAGCGGGTGGCGCTGGAGGATCGCGGCGATTTGATCCCAGTTCAGGTATCCCCGCCACGAGCGGCGGCTCAGCCACTTCGGCCAGATGCGCCGTACGGCCTCGTGAAAGGCCCGGATGCGCCGCGCGTTCCCGCTGATGCCGAAGTACGCGTAGTGCCCACGCATCTTGGCGCACAAGCGCCGATGCTGCTCGGGGATGGGACGGTGTCGGTTCGCCCGACACCACCTGTGGATCGAATGCAGGCCGCGGCTCAGCCGCTCCTTCGCCGTCTTGCGCTGGACGACCCATCTGCCGTTGCGGGATCGTCCCCAGTAGTGGGTGAATCCCAAGAAATCGAAGGGCGTCGGCGACTGTTCCCCGCCCTCTCGCGGAGGGCGGCGAAAGTCGATCAGGCGGCTCTTCGTCGGGTGGATCGTCAGTCCATATTGCTGGAAACGCCCAGGCAACGCGGCGAAGATCCGCCGGGTGTCCTGTTCGTCGCGTAGCAAGAGCACGAAGTCGTCGGCGTAGCGGATCAGTCGCACCGGGCCACGCAGCTTCGGTGCGACCGTCATTGCGATCCACTTGTCCAGCACCTCGTGCAGATAGACATTGGCAAGCAGCGGGGAGATCACGCCCCCCTGTGGAGTCCCCGCGTCGGGGAAACTCACGTTCCCCCCCTCGAGGACTCCTGCGTTCAACCACTTTCCGATCAGGCGCAGGATCACGCCGTCTCGTACCCTCTGGCTCAGGATCTCCCGCAGATGGCGGTGGTCCAAGGTGTCGAAAAACTTTCGGATGTCCACCTCGATCACCCACACCGCTCCCAGGTCCATCGTCCCTTTCCAGAGCGCTTCCAGCGCCTGATGCGCCGAGCGCCCTGGCCGGAAGCCGTATGAGCAGTCCAGGAAGTCCTGCTCGTACACCGCCTCCAGACACATCGCCACCGCGCGCTGGAGGATCTTGTCCTCCAGGGTGGGGATCCCGATCGGCCGCGTTTCGTTCCCGCTGCCTTTGGGAATGTGGACTCGCCTGACCGGCGGAGCGAAGTAGCGGCCGCTTTTCGCGCGGTCGAGGAGCGAGCGGAGGTTTGCCTCCAGCTCGACCTCGTAGGCGCTCGCAGTCGTGCCGTCCACTCCCGCCGCCCCGTCCTTACGCGTCCTCCGCCACGCTTCGCGCAGCCAGTCGACGTCGATGTGATGAGAGAGACTGGTGATCGCCGTCCCCGGCATCTCCTTCGCCAGCTTCGCTATCCGTTCCAGTTTCGTTGAGATGGGATTCGAGCTCTGCATCTCGTTCATCTGTCTCCAAAACGGTTCCTTGTCCCGGCGCCGCCTTCCCTCCACGGGGTCCCTCGGGTCGGTTCCCCCGCTTCCGCGGTACTGTGCAGCGCTCCGACTCCCCCTCGTTCCTCGCCGCTCGCTCGTTGGACTCGTTCGCAGCTACCACGGTGCGTCCGCAGGATTCGCTCCTCGTGCCGGCTGACGCTCCGGCACTCGGCCAGGGATCTTTGTCTTCGGCCTCCCTCGTCGGCCGCTTTTGTTACGTGGAAACGAGGGGGTCTCCCAGGTTCCTGGAGGACCCCCGTGCGTGCGCGCCCTGTTCTCAGACCCCGGCGGGACTTCGATGCCAGGCCATTGCGGCATCTCCGTGTTGCCTCGGCTCTTCAGACTCCCTCGGCTCCCGCGATACGTACCCTTTCGGGGCTCGGTCGCACGGCCCACACACTCGCTGTCTACGCTTCGCGCGCCGGGTCACCCCGTCGCACGCAAGACTCGCTTCCGGCTGGTGGCCAACCGTTACCGGGTGGGGTTTCCACCCACCGGGTCCTTTCGAGGTGTTTCAGGTCACTCCATCCTCACCTCCCAAGCTTTGCCTGGCGCAACTGAAGGCGGTACTCCAAACTCGGAGGGACTCCGTGCTCGTCGGAGTGTGGTTTCTCTCTACGAGCTCGCGATGCGGATCGAACAAGTTTCCCGCCGCGCCTGGCGCGACCCCGTCGCATGAAACTTGGGTGCGGCCGCTTCTGGTTCGGAGTACCGCCTTCAGGCGGTCTTCTCTTGCGGAGCCAGTCCCGCCTGAAGGCGGGACGACGAACCAGACCGCCTGAAGGCGGTACTCCAAACTCGGAGGGACTCCGTGCTCGTCGGAGTGTGGCTTCTCTAGAGGTGCTGCCCCGTTGAATACCTTGCAAGAAATCGGGAAGGGGCTCGAACCCAGGCGCAGCGAGGGCGCATCGCGGGCCGAGGAGCGCCTGCTGCGCGCCCTGTGCCGGCCCGAGCAGGCCGACCCCGTCGTGGTCGAGGCGGCCCTCGCGACTCGCATCGATTGGGGACTCTTCGCGACCCTGGTCCGGAACAACCGGGTGATCCCGCGCGTGCGGCGCGGCCTGGCGCCCTGGTGGGGGAGCGCGGCGCTCGCGGAGCTCGTGGCCGAGCTGGACGTCCAGGCGCGGGCCCTGGGCGCCCACTTGCTCGGGCTCGCTCGCGATGTGCTCACCCTGATCGAGGTCTGCGAGGCCGAGCACATCGAGGCGATCCCCTACAAAGGGGCCGTCCTCGCCGCGCTCTTCTACGACGATCTCGCTGACCGCCAGTACCGCGACATCGACCTCCTCGTCCACGAGCGCGACGTGGGGCGCGCCCGGGACCTCTTGTGCGCGCAGGGCTGGAGCGCGCGTGAGTCGCTCGACGCGCGAGCCGAGCGCGCCTGGCTTGCGCGTGACTGCGAGCTGCACTTCGATCACGAAGGGGACCGAGCCCTCGAGCTGCACTGGCACGTGCTGCCGCGCGCGCACGCCCACCGGCTGCCCGTGGATGCGCTGTGGGAACGCCTCGTGCCGGCGAGCCTCGCCGGTGTGCCCATCCGGACCTTCACGCGCGAGGACTGGATGGTCCTCTTGTGCGTCCATGGCGGTGTCAAGCACCGCTGGACGCGACTGCAGATGGTCCTCGACGTGGCTCAGGTGCTGGCGCGGCATCCGGAGCTCGACTGGGAGCGCGTGTTCTCGACGGCGCGGCGGCTCGACCACGCGCGCACCGTGCAGCTCGGCGCTTTCCTGGCCTGGGACCTACTGGATGCGCCGCTCGCGCACTCCGTGCTCGCGCAGATCGCCGCGGATCCGGTGGTGCTCGCTCGCGCCGCGCTCTTGCGCGGCCGTCCGTTCGATCTCGGATTGAAGATGCCGAGCTTTCGCGCCTGGTCGGTCGCTGCCGTCGAGCAAGCCGAGCACCTACGGCGCGCCGGCATCGAGTCCCCCGCGCCTCTCGGGCTGGCGCGCTATCTCGGCGCCGCGCTCGAGCCGGACTTCCAGGACCGCGAGGCCCTCGCGCTGCCCCCCGGGCTCGACTTCCTGCACTGGGGTTTGCGGCCGGCGCGGATCCTCGCACGGCATGGCCTGGGGATCCTGCGCCGGATCGGGTCGCTCAGTACTGAGTGAGCGTGCCATCGCGCATCGCGCGGGCCGCCGACCACCGGAAGACGATCAGACCGAGCGGCACCAGTACCGCGCCCGTGGCAGCCAGCGCGGCGAGCGAGGGCAGGATGTCGAAGACGCCCGCTCCAGCGAGGAGGGCGCGTCGCATCGCCTCGAGCGCGTGCGTCAGGGGCAAGGCCTGGGAGAGCGTGCGCAGCCAGCTGGGCAACGCATCCACCGGGTACCACACGCCGCCCAGGAAGAGGGACACGTTGGCGAGGAAGGCGGGGACGGCCTCGGCGCGCTTGAAGGCGATCGTGAGACCGGCGGCGCACAACCCCAGGCCCGCGAAGGCGGCTGCAGCGAGGACCATGACGAGCATGGCTGCCGGCAGACCGCGCAGTTCAAGGTCGAGATCGAAGAACAGCGTGCCGATCACCATGATGCCGAGGACGTTCAGCGAGGTCTCGAGCAGTGGATACAGCGGCATGCACAGGATCGTCGTCGAGAGCGAGGTCCGCGTGCCGAGCAAGGCTTCGAGCGTCCCGACGACCTGGGCCTGACGGATGCGGCGCGAGAGCTCGTAGAGCGTCGCTTGGAGGAAGGAGTAGACGCCGATGCCGAGCACGACGAAGGCGAAGTAGTTGCCGCCGTAGGCGGCCAGCCGGCCGGCCACGAGCACCCCGACGAAGTCCGAGAAGACCGAGGTGAAGAACAGCGAAACGAACAGCCCGACCACTCCGAGGATCAGGGCGAAGCGATAGGAGAGCTCCTCGAGGAGATCCTTGCGCAGGAACGCGAGAGCGACGCGCAGGAAGCTCACGTGCTCGGCTCCGGCTCGCTCGCGAAGAGCTCGCGAGGATCCAGTCGGGTCGGCGCGAGCAAGACGAGCCCCGCGCCGCTCGCGCGCACATGCTCGAGGAGAGCGTCGAGCGCCTGCTGCGAGGGGACTTCGATCAGGACCTCATCCGTGTCCGTCGCGTGGACCGCGAGGCCGGGCACCGCGGTCCACACCTCTGGCGGAGGCGGAGTCCGCGTTCGCAGGCGCCAGAGCCGCGCGCTCGCGGCCGGCTCGATGGGCCGCTGCAGGCGCACGGCCCCGCTCCCGAGCGCGATGACGTCCGTGCAGAGGTCCTCGACCTCGGACAGGTCGTGCGACGACCACACCAAGGTGCGCCCGACACTGGCGGCGCACAGGCCGCGCAAGAGCGCGCACACCTCCGCCGCCGAGCCAGGATCGAGCGATCGAGTGGCCTCGTCGAGCAGGAGGATCTCGGGCTCGCCGAGTAGGCCGCGCGCGATTGCGAGCCTTTGACGCAAGCCAGTCGAGAGATCGCGGAAAGGATCGCGCGCGCGATCGGCGAGGGAGACCTCGTCGAGACAGCGCTCGACCAGTCGGTCGCGCTCCTTCCCGGAACGGCCTTCGAGGGTCGCGAAGAAGCGCAGGTTCTCGCGGACCGACAGGCGCCAGAAGAACGAGCGCTCGTCGGCGACGACCATGCGGATGCGCTGGCGCAGGAGCGCGGGATGTCCGGCGTGCTCCTTGCCATCCAGTAGGATCGAACCGCTGGTGGGCAGGACCAGGCCCCCGAGGAGCTTCAGCAAGGTGGTCTTGCCCGCCCCGTTCGGGCCGACCAGCCCGTAGACGCGGCCCGCTTCGAGGACGAGGTCGATTCCGGAGAGCGCCTCCACGGACTCGCGGTGCAGCGGATGGCGCAGGAGTTTCCTGAGCTCGAGCTGGCGCGGGAAACGCTTCTCGAGAGCACGGACCTCCAGTCTCTGCATGCGGTGCGGCCCTCGCTCGGGATGCTAGATCCCTACGGGCGCGAATGCGAGCGCAGCGGGACGGGTCCAGGGGATAGACTCCGCGCCGTCATGGCTGACGCCGACCCCAGCCTCCAGGATCGCTACGCACCGACGAACGCCTGCTTCGGATGCGGTCCGGCGAACACCCGGGGCTTGCGCATCAAGAGCCATCCGCGTGGCGAAGAGGTCGTCTGCACGTGGAGGGCAGAGAAGCACCACGAAGCATTCGCGGGGATGCTGAACGGCGGGATCTGCGGCGCGCTCCTCGATTGCCACAGCAACTGGACCGCGGCCTGGCACTTGATGCAGAAGAACGGCCTCGACGCGCCGCCGTGCACGGTGACCGCGGAGTACCACGTGAAGCTGCGCCGGCCGACTCCCACGGATGTCGAGATCGCGATGGTCGCGCGCGTCGTCGAGTCGACCGCCGACCGTGCCGTGGTCGAGGCGAGCCTGTCCGCCGCGGGCGTCGTGACCGCGACCTGTCGCGGAACCTTCGTCGCGGTGAAGGAAGGCCATCCAGCGTTCCATCGCTGGTGAGTGCACGCTTCGTCGGCGCTTGACAGCGCTCGCGCCCTCGCCTCTCATGGCCGGCCCCGTCCCCCCCGGCGCGCGTGCTCGGCTCGCCACGAGCGATCGGCACACGGAGGAGCTCTCCGCAATGCTTCGAACTTCACGCCTGCTCGCTCTCCTCGCTTGCGCTTCGCTCCTGGGTGCCGGTTGTGGGGGAGGGACGGGAACGGAATCCTCCGGGGCGGGATCGAAGGAGCTCGTGATCTGGTGGGCGAAATGGGCCCCGGCCGACGGTCTGCAGGAGCTCGGCCGGCGCTACGAGAAAGAGACCGGTGTGCGGGTCAGCGTGCAGCAGACTCCCTGGTCGGACTACCAGCGCAAGGTGTTCCAGGAATTCGGCGCCGATCGCACGGCCTTCGACGTGGTCGTGGGGGACAGCCAGTGGATCGGCAGCGCCGTGACCGAGGGCTTCTACCTCGATCTGACCAGCTGGCTCACGGAGCGCATCGACCTCTCGAAGATCCATCAGCGCGCGGCGAAGTACCTGTGCGAGTACCCCCAGGGCAGCGGCCGGTTCTTTGCCGCGCCTTGCGAGACGGATTCGATGGGTTGCGCCTACCGCACGGACTGGTTCGAGGACGCGGCGGAGAAAGAGGCCTTTCGCGCGCGCTTCGGCTACGAGCTCGCCGTGCCGAAGACATGGAAGGAGCTGCGCGACGTGGCCGAGTTCTTCCACCGTCCGGCCGAGCAGCGCTACGGGATCGCCTACGTCACCGGTCGCGACTACGACGGCATGACGATGGGATACCAGCAGCTCATGTGGGCGTTCGGAGGCGCCTGGGCGGACGAGAAAGGCAATCCGCGGGGCGTGCTCGACTCGGAGAGCTCGGCCAAGGCGCTCGAGTTCTTGATCGAGCTGATTCGCCTCGGACCCAAGGGTGCGGCGAACTCCGACTACGGCCAGACCGTCACGAACTACACCAACGGCTCGTGCGCGATGGTGATGAACTACTTCGCTTTCTTTCCGGACGTGCTGAAGAGCCCGATCGTCGGCCAGAAGACCGGCTTCTTCGCCATGCCGACGCAGGACGGAACGCGCGGGGTGAGCCTGGGCGGTCAGGGCATGAGCATCTCGACCAAGACTCCCGAGGAGAAGCAGGAGCTGGCCAAGCAATTCATCGAGTGGTTCCTCGGGCCCGAGATCCAGCAGGCCTGGATCAAGATGGACGGCTGCTTCACCGCCGATACGGCGATCTTGAAGAGCGAGGAATTCGCACGTGCCACGCCCTTCAACGCTCCCTTCGTCGAATCGCTGGACGACATGCGCGACTTCTGGAACATCCCCGAATTCGGGGACCTGCTCTCCATCTCGCAGCGCTATCTCACCGAGGCGGTCGACGGGAAGCTCACGCCCAAGGAAGCTCTGGCGAAGATGGCGGCCGAGCAAGAGCAGGTCCTCCGCGACGCCGGCATGATCCGGGGCTGAGACCCGGTGCCTGGCACCGTGGCTCGCAGGACGCCCATGGGCTCGCGTCGCACCCCGGCTCTCGCCTGGGGTTTCGTCGCTCCCACGCTGCTCTTCCTCATTGCGATCGATGTCTTCCCGCTGGTGTACGACCTGGTGCTCTCCTTTCGAGACGCCAGTCTCTCCGGGGCGAAGTGGGAGTGGGCCGGCGGGGCCAACTACGCGCGCGTCTTCAGCGATCCGAAGTACGCCGCGGCCCTGCGCACGACGGCCTTCTTCGTGCTCGCCGCGGTCTCCATCGAGCTCGTGCTCGGCTTCGTGCTCGCCCTCGCGCTGCGGCCGGCCTTCGCGGGAAAGGGCCTGGTCACGACCGTTCTGCTGATCCCGATGATGCTCTCGCCCGCCGTCATGGGCCTGTACTGGAACCTCCTGCTCAACGGCGACTACGGCATCCTGAACCAGACGCTGCACGCGATCGGTCTCCCGCAGCCGCAGTGGCTCACCGACGACGATCTCAAGATGGTCTCGGTGCTCCTGATCGACACGTGGATGTGGACGCCATTCATGATGCTGATCGCGCTCGCCGGCCTGAACGCGATTCCGGCCTACATCTACGAGGCCGCGGAGGTCGACCGCGCGAGCGCCTGGACGGTCTTCACGCGCATCACCTTGCCGATGTGTTCGCCGTTGCTCGGGCTCGCGGTGCTCTTCCGCGCCACCGATGCTCTGAAGCAGTTCGACCTCGTCATGGCGATCACCGGCCCGACGGATTCGACCACCCAGACGGTCAGTGCGCTGCTGTACGACCAGGTCTTCCGCAGCCGACGCGTCGGGCTGGGGAGCGCCTATGCTTGCGTCATCCTGGTCGTGGTGATCGCGCTCGCCACGGTTTTCGTGCGCTACGTCCAGTCGCTGAGGAAGCGGTGAGCATGCGACCCCTGCGCGTCCTACTCGTCCTCCTCTACCTCGCCTTCACCGTCGCCCCGATCGGGTGGATGGTCGTGACCTCGCTCAAGCATCGCGAGGACACCACCAGCCTCAGGGCGCGTTTCGTGCCGGTGGCCAGCAACGCGCAACCGGGCCCGGAGAGCTCGGCTTTTCCCGTGACGCTGGATGCCTACGCGAACCTCGTGCGCCCTGGCGCCGGCTCCGATCGAAGCTTCCTGTACTACCTCGCGAACAGCCTCATCGTGGGTCTGGCGAGCACGATCGCCTCGGTGCTCATGGGCACGGCCTGCGCCTACGGATTCAGCCGCTTCCGGATCCCGGGCGCGAAGGACTGGCTCTTCTTCGTCCTTTCGACGCGCTTCCTGCCGCCGCTCGCAGTGGTGGTGCCGATCGTGCTCATGTATCGGCAGCTCGACCTCGTCGACACGCGGCTCGGACTCGCGATCCTCTACACGGCCTTCAATCTCTCGCTCTCCGTCTGGCTGATGAAGGGCTTCATCGACGAGATCCCCGCGGCATTCGAGGAAGCCGCCCTGGTCGACGGGTACACGCGCATGCAGGCCTTCTTCCGGGTCATCGTGCCGCAGGCGCGTGCGGGCATGGCCGTGACCGGCGTGTTCTGCCTGATCTCGGCCTGGAACGAGTACGGCTTCGCGATGACGCTCACCAGTACACGGGCGGTGACCGTGCCGGTGTACTTCGCGGGCCTCCAGGGTCAGATCAGCGGTATTCCCTGGCCGGAGGTCGCGGCGGGCGCGCTCTTCTTCGTCGCGCCGATCGTGGGCTTCACGATCCTGGTGCGGCGCCATCTGCTGCGGGGCATGACCTTCGGGACGATCAAGCAATGAGCGTCCCCTCGGAGAAGGTCGGCGAGGGCGCGCACCCGCGTGGCGTGCTCGGCGTGCTCGATCGTGCATCGCTGCTCGCCATGGCGGCCGCCGTCGGCCTGATGCTGCAGCCCTGGTGGACGCATGGCTTGCGCGTGGGATTCTTCCTCACCGCGGCGTTCACGCTCGTGCAGATCACCGTCTCGCACTTCACGGCGGAGGAGGAGGGGTGAGCTTCCTCGAGCTGGAGGGCCTGGCCAAGACCTACCCTGACGGAACGCGGGCCGTGCGGGGCGTGAGTCTCGCTATCGAGGCGAGCGAGCTCGTCGTGCTACTGGGTCCCTCGGGCTGCGGGAAGACGACCACCCTGCGCATGATCGCCGGCCTGGAGCAGCCGAGCGAGGGCCGCATCCTGCTCGGCGGCCGGGACGTGACGCGCGCGCGCCCCTCCGCGCGCGACATCGGCTTCGTGTTCCAGTTCTACGCTCTCTATCCGCATCTCTCGGTGGCCGAGAACATCGCCTTTCCGCTGCGGAGCGCGGGGCTCGGGGCGCGCGAGCGGCACGCCGCGGTGACGCGCGTGGCCGAGCGGCTGGGAATCGCGGCGCTCCTCCGCCGGCACCCGCGCGAGCTTTCCGGCGGCGATCAGCAGCGAGTGGCCCTCGCGCGCGCGATCGTGCGCACGCCCTCGGTCTATCTCATGGATGAGCCGCTCGGCACGCTCGACGCCGAGAAGCGCCTCGAGCTGCGCGAGCTCGTGCGTGCGCAGCAGCTCGAGCTCGGTGTGGCGACGGTCTACGTGACGCACGACCAGGAGGAGGCGATGAGTCTTGCCGACCGCATCGTCGTCATGCACGAGGGCCGGATCCTGCAGGTCGGCAGCCCGCGCGAGGTGTACCAGCACCCGCGCTCGCTCTTCGTCGCGCGCTTCGTCGGCAGCCCCGGGATGAACCTTTTGCCGGGCCGCCTCGAGGCCACGTGGGAGGGGGGCTCTTCCTCCCCGACAACGGTGACGAACGCATCCCTCTGCGCGTCCGACCAAGCCCTGGTCCGGTCGTGCTCGGGATCCGGCCGGAGTTCGTGCGGCCCGATCCCGCCGGACCGCTGCGTGGGCAAGTCATCCTGTCCGAGTTCCTCGGCGATTCCCGCTGCCTGCATGCGCGGACCTCGTGCGGCACGATCGTCGCCCGCACCGGCCCGGGCCTGCGGCCGGAGCGCGATTCGGAGGTGCGCCTCGCGCTCGACGAGGCTCACATCCAGTGGTTCGACCCTGCGACGGAGGAGCGCCGCCAATGAGCACGGCCGCACTCGCCATCGAGGGCGTGCACAAACGCTACGGCAAGCGGTCCGCGCTCGCCGGCGTCGACCTCGTGCTCGGAGAGCGCGAGCTCTGCGTGGTGCTGGGGCCGACGGGCGCGGGGAAGACGACCCTCCTGCGCACGATCGCCGGGCTCGAGTCGCCCGATGCCGGGCGGATCGTGCTGGATGGAAAGGACGTGAGCGGACTGGCGCCGGCCGAGCGCGACGTGGCGCTGGTGTTCCAGAACTTCTCGCTGTATCCCGACCGCACGGTGCGCGCGAACCTCGAGTTCCCGTTGCGCGCGCCCGGGCGGCGCCAGAGCGAGGAAACGATCCGCGAGCGCGTCGCGTGGGCCGCACGCATGCTGCGCATCGAGGCCCTACTGGAACGTCCTGCGGCGCGACTCTCCGGCGGCGAGATGCAGCGCGTCGCGATCGGTCGAGCGATCGTCCGCAGGCCGCGCCTGTTCCTGTTCGACGAGCCGCTCACCAACCTCGACGCGAAGCTCCGCGAGAGCTTGCGGGTCGAGCTCGTCGCGATGCAGCGTGAGCTCGCTACGCCGACTCTCTACGTCACGCACGACCAGGCCGAGGCGCTCTCGATGGCCGATCGCATCGCCGTCCTCGCGGAGGGATCGATCTTGCAGTGCGGCCCGCCCGAGGAGGTGTACTGGCAGCCGTCTTCCCCGCGCGTCGCGCGCGCACTTGGGAGTCCGCCGATCAACCTCGTTCCCGCGCGCCTGGTCCGGGGCGCCTGGGTGCTCGAGAGCGGCGAGCACCTCGCCCTCGCGAGCGGGGGTCCGGAGCGCGTGACGCTCGGCATCCGGCCCGAGGCGATCGAGCTCGAACTTGCTGGCGGGCAAGGGCGAGTGCGCGTGGTGGAGGACCTCGGCGCGCAGAAGATCGCGCTGGTCGACTGGGCGAATCGCGCGTGGCACGTACTGGTCCCGCCCGAGCTCGCCCTCGCGCCCGGCGATGCGGTCCAGCCGCGCTTTCCACCCGAGCGCATCGTCCTCTGGCCGGCCGAGGGGGGATCAATCTAGGATCGCGGCACCACCATGGATGCGCACAGCGGCAAGGCCTACGTCGTCGGGACCTGCGACACGAAGCTCGAGGAGCTCGGGTACGTGCGCGATCGGATCGCTGCCGCGGAGATACCGACCGTACTGGTTGACCTGGGCACGAAGAGCCGCGAGACGCGCGTGGACGTGACGGCACTGGAAGTCGCCGCCCATCATCCGCGCGGCGCTGCCGCGGTGCTCGGTCTGGAGGATCGAGGCCAGGCGATCGCGGCGATGATCGAGGCTTTCGTGCGCTTCGTCGGTACCCGGACGGACATCGGCGGCATGATCGGTCTGGGAGGAAGCGGGGGAACGGCGCTCGTCACGCCGGGCATGCGCGCCCTCCCGATCGGCACGCCCAAGGTGATGGTCTCGACGCTCGCGTCGGGGAACGTCGCGCCCTACGTCGGTGAGAGCGACATGCTGCTCATGTACTCGGTGACCGATGTCGCGGGCCTGAACCGCATCTCGCGCGCGGTGCTCGCCAATGCGGCGCACGCTCTGGCCGGGATGATGCTCCGCCGCCCGCCTCCTGCGCCGGCCTCGGCCAGGCCCGCCATCGCGCTCACGATGTTCGGCGTCACGACGCCCTGCGTCGAGCGGGTGAAGCGCGCGCTCGAGTCGAGGTACGACTGCCTGGTCTTCCACGCCACCGGTACGGGCGGCCGCACGATGGAGAAGCTCGTCGATTCCGGCCTCGTCGTGGGAGCGCTCGACGTGACCACGACCGAGATCTGCGACCACTTGATGGGTGGGGTGCTCTCCGCCGGCGAGGATCGCCTGGGCGCTTTCGAGCGCACGCGCGTTCCCTGGGTCGGCTCGGCCGGCGCGCTCGACATGGTCAACTTCGGCGCCCTCGACACCGTTCCCGCCGCCTATCGCGAGCGCAACCTGTACGTGCACAATCCGCAGGTGACCCTGATGCGCACGACTCCGGAGGAATGCTCGCGCATGGGGCACTGGATCGCCGAGAGGCTCAATCGCTGCGCAGGGCCGGTGCGCTTCCTGATCCCGGAGAAAGGCGTTTCGGCGATCGACGCTCCTGGCAAGCCCTTCTGGGATCCGGCGGCGGATCGCGCGCTCTTCGAAGCCCTGGAGCGCAGCTTCCGTCCGGGACCCGACCGCAAGCTCCGCCGGCTCCCGTTGCACGTCAACGATCCGGGCTTTGCCGACGAGCTCGTCCGAGAGTTCCTCGCCCTGGTGGGCGAGACGAGGAGATCCTGATGGCCAAGGTGTTCACGAGTTCCGTCCTCTCTGCGCCGATCGAGAAGGTCTGGGCGCGCATCCGCGATTTCAATGCGCTGCCCGCGTGGGTTCCGCTCATCAAGAGCTCGACCATCGAGGGTGGCCTCCCGAGCGATCGAGTGGGCTGCGTGCGCAGCTTCAGCACTCAGGACGGTCAGAAGCTGCGCGAGCGCCTGCTCGCTCTCTCCGATTGCGAGCACTCCTGCACCTACTCGATCCTCGAGTCGCACCTCCCGGTGCGCGGCTATGTCGCGACCCTGCGCCTGCTTCCGATCACCGACGGGAACCGCACCTATGCCGAGTGGACGGCCGAGTTCGATTGCCCGGCCGAGGCCGAGCAGGAGCTGGTCGTGACGGTCGGCCGCGACGTGTTCCAGGCCGCCTTCGATCAGCTGAAGACCTTCTTCGCGTGAGCGACCCATCGGGGTCGCCAGGAACACCGGGCTCGCCCGTCCCGCGCTGCGTCGCCACAATAAGAGGGGGTCGATCGCGGCCGGCCGCCCCTCTGTCAGCCTGGCAGGGATCCCTGGTCGGGTCGTGACGGCGAGGCCGCGCGGAAGGCCCCGGGAGAGTCCGTGGGCACCCTCCGGGCCTGCTCCGCCCCCCGCGGGGCCGCGTTCCGTGGGACCCTCGGGCGGCCGGGGCTGGCTTGAAAAACTCCAGTAGGGTGGCGAAGCCCGTCGCGTGGATGAGGGGGGGTCGTATATGCTGATAACGGACGCGAGGGGCAAAGTGAAACCAGCACACGCGACGGTCAGCTCCGTCCGCATGCGGGCCCCTGCTCGTCCAGTCAATTTCTCCACCCGGGAAGACAACGAAGAAAACGCAAACTCATGAGAACGAACCTCGCAGTGTCTCTTTTCCGCGGAGCATTCGCTTCCGCCTGTCTCGCTTCCTCCCTGCTTGCGCAGGTCCCTGGCAACTCCGGCACGACGCCGACCTTCAATCCGACGGTCCCCGTGCAGCCGCCCACCGTGGCCGGCTCCTGTGTCACCGGCTTCGTCGGTGATACGACCCTCGCCGGTGGCTGGGACGCTTTCGAAACCGCGTCCTGCCGCAACATGGAAGTCCTCAGCAGCGGCGCCGCCGACTTCTCCACCGTCACCTCGATTCCCTCGAGCTTCGGCGGCGTCACCCTTGCTCCCGGCCACTTGAAGCTCACCATCGGTTCGGGCTGGGCCACCTGGAGCCACGGCTACACCGGCGAAGTCTTCTGGACCAACGGCGCGACCACCGCGACCTACACCATGCCCGCCGGCGTCGGCGCGTTCGACCTCTACATCGAGCCGAACCCCTTCTCCGTGAACTCGTTCACGGCTACGGGCACGGCATCGGACGCCTCCACCGCCAGCGTCACCGTGTCGGCTGATGGTTCGGGCGGCGCGAACCACTTCGGCTTCTACACCACCGGCGGCTGCTGCCTCACCTCCGTCACCGTCACCGGTCAGGTCGACTGGGCCATCGGCGAACTTCGCGTCGGCGATTGCAACGATTGCGGCGGCGGACTCGGCACGCACTACTGCACCGTCAACAACAACTCGACTGGCTTCCCCGCCCTCATGGCGGCTAGCGGAAGCGCCGACATCAGCAACAACAACTTCACCATCGAAGCGATCCAGCTGCCCCCGAGCCAGTTCTACATCTTCTTCCACGGGCCGAATCAGCAGGACATCCCCTTCGGCAACGGCCGGCTCTGCGTCGGCGCTCCCCAGACGCGTCTCAATCCCCCGCAGCTGTCCACGGCCGGCGGCCTTGCTAGCCGTCTCGTGAACATCTCCGGCTTCGCGCCTGGCGTCCAGAACTTCCAGTGCTGGTTCCGCGATCCCCCGGCCGGCGGCGCGTTCTTCAACACGTCGGACGGTCTCGCCGTGACGTTCGTTCCCTGACCGGAACGACAACGACACGATCGCTAGATTCATGAAAGAAGCGGCCCCGACCTCCTGGTCGGGGCCGCTTCCTTGTTTTGGTTCCGCGGTCAGGCAGGTGGCGTCGCTTGCCTCGACCTCTCGAGCCGTATCCATGTGACGCTCGTCCCACGATCGGAACGACAGCGACGCGCCGGGTAGCTCCGCGCATGCGCCAGTCCCATCGATCGTCCAGGCTGGTCCGATGATTCCGGGCCATATCGATCTGGAGCGTCGAGAGGGCGGATTGTTGGTACGCTACGTGGACAGAAGACGCCGCGCGAAGTCGGCCGGTGCTGAGGAGATCCGCGATGTTGGAGAGAAGGTCTGGTCCCGTGTGCTTCACCTGGTCGGCGCTCGCGATCGTGGCTCTCGTCGCGCCCGGCATCGCGCAAGTCTCGCCCAAGACACCGGACGTGCGAGACACTCTCGTGCTGGACGGTTCGACGCGCATCGCTGATCCCAAGCTCACCGGCGGAGGCGTGGAGGTTGCTTTCCACCTCGCGCCATCGGGTGCGAGCGCCAACGCGACGGTCGAGGTCCTGGTCGGCTCGAGCGTCGTCGCGTCGGTGTGGAGCGGGTCGCTGATGGGCGGAGCGTCCGCCACGACGATCTTCTGGGACGGCAAGGACGACGCCGGAAACTGGCTCGATACCGGGCCGTACACGATCCGCGTGAGCGCTCCGGGGCTCACCCCGCTCGAGTTGCCGCTGGACCTGGTCCGTCTCGGCATCACGGAGATCGAATTCCAGAACAGCCGGTCGGCGATCGACGAGTACCAGATGGTGTACTTCAAGAAGGGTGGCTCGTACGCCTTCTACGCCACACCTGCGATCCACGAGTATCTCGACGTCGCGGACACGGGCGAGGTGGCCGACCTCGACCTGAACGACGGCAGCCCGCGACCGGTCGCGACCCTGCACACGCAGACCGATTCGCCGCCTCTCGAGGGATCGATCTACGAGGACGATCAGTACAACTTCCCCGTCGCCTACGTCATGGGCGCCGCCCCGCGCGTCGAGCTGACCTTCGGCGCGACGGCGTGCTCGGTCTCCGGGACGCAGATCGGTGCCGGGTATCCCGTGGCCACCAAGGACATCCGCGCGCAGGCCTGGATCGGTGGAACGCCCGTCGCCTCGAGCGCAGCGATCCAGCCCGGCGGTACGGCCGTCCTCGATCTCGTCCCGTTGATGGCCGAGGTGGGCCGGCAGGACATGGCCATCGAGTGGCACTGGCAGTACGCGGTCGAAGGCGGCTCGGCGTGGTCCGACATCCCGGGCGCGACGACGACCACGCATCGCTTCTACACGCTCCTCGGCGCCCCGAACTTCCAGGCCGGTGCTGCGGGGACGCAGTACAGCGGCCCGTGGGTCGAGGTGTGCGAGTACCTTGCGAGCTGGAAGGATGTGCTCGGATTGCCTTCGAGCAACCAGCTCGAGCTCACGGAGCTGCACATCAAGGGCTTCTTCGGCCAGAACGGCGGGATCCCGACGGCGATCGAGGGTGTCATCTACGACGCCTACCCGCTGGGGGGTGACGGCGGCGCGACGCACTACTTCTTCTCCGGCTCCTGGAGCATGGATCTCTCGGCGCTCCTGAACCAGCACGCCAGAGGGATCTACGTCAACTGCACCGACAACATGGGAGCGACCACCACGATGCTCGCCATGATGGGCGCGGACGGAATGCGCCCCGTGCGACTCGGTTCGATGAACCTGCGGGCCATCTGGGGCATCGGAGCGCCCGCCTACACGACCAATCTCTGGGGTTTTGGTCACTCCTTCAGCTACCACCACATCGTGACCGACGACGACGCCGTCACCGTGTCGGACAGCTGCATGCAGCTCGACGAGGACGGCGACCCCGGCCACGTTCCGGGCATCCCTGGCTGGAACCACCACCGTCTCTGGGAAGGAGCGGGGGGATACGAGGATCTCGCGGCGTCCAACCCGGTCAGCAGGCAGCTCCAGAGCCTTCCGGGACTCAGGTAGAGAAGAATCGAGGAACGACACATGAGCACCTACATTCGCCGCCTGTCCCCCCTGGTCTTCGTGTTCCTCGCCGCATCTGCAGCTTCGCAATCGGACGCGCAGCAACCCGATCTGGATCGCGAGCACTCCCGCGTGGTCGGCGAGCTGTACCGGAACCGGAGCTGGCCTCGCGGAGAGCTACGCGACGGCATCCCGCTCGCAGCCCTCGCGCTCGACGGATGGATCGGAGGCGAGCTGCAGAGCGACGCCGGTCTGCTCTCGCGGCCGTACTTTCGCGCAGGCAACGAGTCGCAGAGCCCGTCCTTCGTCGTCGAGGCACGCGTCGCGGATACCGTGGACGAAACGCACGGCACCTTGCTCGGCTGGCTCGCAGGTCTCAGCACGGATCGAAAGATGCCCGAGGTCCGCGAATGGAATGTCCCGGCCGGGGAGGTCGGGTTCCTGGGGCCGGCGGGAGCCGGGCCGCGGGCGATCTCGTGGATCGCATTCGTGCGCGGCAACGTGGCCATCCGCGTCCTGGCCGTCGATCCGCAGAGCGATCCAGAGCTCGACATGGGAAGCATCGCCCGCTCGCTCGACGCGGCGATCCTGGCCCGCCGGCCGCTGCCCGCCGGCGCCCTCCCCGGACGGCCCGTGATCACGAGGTTCACGCCTGCCAAGACCTCGGTGGTCGCCGGCGAGCGCATCCGTCTCGACGTCGCCACGAACGATCCGGATGGCGGCCGAGCTCACCTCGAGTGGATCGTCGGTGGGCCAGGCCAGGGCTACGTCGAGGCGGCCCCGAACGGCTCGTTCGTGCTCCACACGACGGGGCCGGGCAAGCTGACGCTCACGCTCGCGGTCACCGGCTCGACCGGAACCTTCGCTCGCAGGTCCGTGGACATCACCGTCGCCGACGACTGATCTAGCGCCAGGCGATCCAGGACGACACCAGGTCGAGCTCCAGCCCGAGGTGGTGATGGAGCCGGCGGATGTGCGCGAGGCGGTCGAGCATCGCCTCTGCCAGCCATAGCTCTCCCTCGATGGTGCGGCTCTCGTCGAGGAGGCCGCTGGAGAGCAGGTCGCGCACGAAGCCCGCGTTCAGCTCGTAGATCTCCGCGGCGAGCTCCAGCCGCATCCAGCGGACGCCGCCCAGCACGATCCAGGTCGTGGTCACCGAACATCTCCTCCGCGCGCGCTCGCACCTGGCTCGACGGTGCTCTCGTCGCGCAGGGCACGCAGCAGCTCGAGCTGCCGGGCGCTCATTCGCTCGGGCAGAGCCAGGCGCACGATCCCCTGGTAGTCGCCGCGCTGCTCGTCCTCGCCGAGGAGTCCCATCCCGCGCAGGCGCAGCCGCTTGCCCGACTTCGTGTTCGGCGGAATGGTCACCGTGACGCGCCCGCCGGGCGTTTCCGCCTCGGTCTTGCAGCCGAGATAGGCATCCCAGGGCGCGACGGCGATCTCGCCCTCCACGTCCAGAGCATCGACCTTCCAGCGCTCGTCGGAGCGCAGCCGCAGCGTCAGCAGGAGGTCGCCACTCTCCGCTCCGCCCTCGCCCGCCTCACCCATTGCTTTGAGACGCAGCACGAGCCCGTTGCGCGCGTTCTTCGGAATGCTGAGCTCGATCTTGCGTTCGCGGTGAACCCGACCGACTCCGCCGCAGGTGGGACACACGTGCTGCTCCACGAATCCCACGCCACCGCACATGGGACAGGGCGCTTCGGCGGGGATCGTGAAGGTGCTCTTGCCGCCGGCGACCGCGAGGCTGATCGGGACCGCGAGCTCGGCCGAGATGTCCGCGCCGCGCTCGGCGAAGCGGGGATGGCGCGAGCGACTGCCGCGGAACTCGTCGCGAAACTGCTGGCCGAACATCGAGCGGAAGAAGTCGGAGAACCCGCCCGCTCCTCCGAACATCTCCTCGAATTCTTCCGGGCGCATCGTGCGAGCGCCGGAAGGCGGGGTGAATTCCTGGCCGTGCTGCCAGTTCTCGCCGAAGCGGTCGTAGAGCTTGCGTTTCTCGGGGTCGGAGAGCACCTCGTACGCCTCGGAGATGCGCTTGAAGCGCTCCTCGGCCGGCTTGCGTTCCTCGCCCGCATGGCGGTCGGGATGCCACTGGAGGGCCAGCTTGCGGTAAGCCTTCTTGATTTCCTCGGACGACGCGCCGCGCGCGACGCCGAGCGTCTGATAGTAATCCTGGAACTGCATGGACGTGGGCCGCGAACATAGCTCCATGGGACTGCCCGTACCAGCCGTTCGATGCACGGGACGCGAGTTCTACTGCGACGGAGGCAGGCCAGGGCACGAAGCTCCGCCCGTGATCTTCGAGGCCCTCCGGGGAACGCTACACTCCGCGCTTTCCAGGGGACATTGCATGCACTCGATCTTCGTTTCCTGCCTCCTCGCTCTGCCGTTCTCCGCCGAACGCCCGCTGTGCGAGCAGGCGGTCGTGCTCCGCGATCACGGACGATCGCTCGAGGCCATTGATCTCCTGATCGACGGCATGGGGAAGGAGCTCGCGAGGGCGGGCTACGTCGGCGAGCAGGGCGCAGCCCGCGCGGAGGTCGATGCCCTGGTGCTGCTGTGGCTGGTGCGGGAGACCGAGTCCTGGACCGAAGTCTTCGAACGCCTGACTCCCCTCGCCGAGCGACTCGACACGGCGTCTCACGAGGCGAGCTTCCTCGTCCAGTACACGCGGGCGGAATCGCTGCGCGGTCTGGGGCGCTTCGACGAGGCGCGCGTGATCAGTGCGGCGCTCGGCACGTTCAACGACTTCCTGATCGTCGGCCCCTTCGACAACGAGCGGGGCGGGGGCTTCGGGCAGTCGCACGAGGTCGAGAGCCTGGGCGTCGAGCGTTCCAGACCGCTGCAAGGGAAGGAGCGCGAGGTGCACTGGCGCCCCAATCCCTGTCCCGAGCATCCGCTGATGCGACTCTCGCTCGAGGAGCTGTTCCGTCCCTCCGAGCAAGTGCTCGCCTTCGTCGCCACCGCGATCCACTGCGAGAGCGATCGTGACCTCGAGCTGCGCCTGGGGACTTCCGGTCCGTGCAAGGTCTTTCTCGACGGGGTCGCGCTCCTCTCGCACAACGTCGAGCGCCCGCACTTTCCCGATCAAGATCGGGTGGTGCTGCCGCTGCGCGCGGGATGGAACCAGCTGCTCATCGAGCTCGCCGTCGAGACCGGGCAATGGACGCTCGAGTCGCGGCTGACCGAGCTCTCGGGCGAACCGGCCGTGGGATGGGCGGTCGATTCCAGCCGCTGCGGTCCGCCGCGCACCGATCCGCGCACGACGACCGGACAAGCTGCGCCACAGGCGCGCGAGATCCTCGCGGCCGCGGGAGCGGATGCGGCGGCGAGTCGGGAGCTCGCCCTCTACCACGCGATCGTCCATCCCGACGACCACGTGGCGGACAGCGATGCGAAGGCGGCCCGACGCGCGGTGGAGCTCGAACCGGAGGACGTACTGGGGCGCTACTTGCTCGCCCGCGCTCTCGAGCCCGAGTTCGAGAGCCGCTCGGAGATGGCCCTGGCTCCCTACGTGGCGGCACTCGAAGACGTGCTCTCGCGTGACCCCGAGCACGTGTCGGCGATGCTCGACCTCGCGAACGTCTCCAGCGAATGGAACCCCTTGCCCGATCGCGCCGGCGAGCTGACCCGGCGGGCGGTGGAGCTCGCGCCAGGGTCCTGGCGCGCGGCGACCTTTCGGGCGCGCTACCTGGTGGGCCGCAATCGCGACGCCGAGGGACGCGCCAGCCTCGAGCGCGGGGCCGCGCTTCCCGAGGCGCAGCGGCGCTCGGACGCGATGATGCTGCGCGCGCGGGTGCTCGCGGAGCAAGGCGAGGTGGAGGCTTCCCTCGCCGAGCTCTCGCATGCGGCGGGAGAACGGCTGGCGATCCCCGAGCTTGCCGAGCCGGTCATCGCGCGGCTGGTCGATCTCGGCCGCGCCGAGGAAGCGATCGCACTACTGGATCGCGTGCTCGTCGCAGTTCCCTTCGCCGTGAACTTGCGGCTGCGTACGGCACGGCTGTTCGAGTATTCCGGCCGCGAGGACGTGGCGCGCTCGCTCGTCTTGCGCGCGCGCGAGATCGCGCCGGAGAGTCCCCAGGTGCTGGAGCAGCTCGCACGTCTGGAGGAGCGCGCCGGTGAGCTCGAGAGTGCGAGTGCGCTGCTCGCGGAAGTCCTGGCCGTCGATCCGGGCAACGACCGCATCCGGCGCAAGCGGCTCGTACTCGTGCGTGAGGCCGGCGCCGAGGAGCGCTTCGAAACGCCCTGGCGGCGCGACCCGGCCGAGCTCGTCCATCTCCCCATGCCCGAGGGCGGGGCGAACGATCCCGTCGAGGTGCTCGATCGCATCACGGTGTGGCGGCTCCATCCCGACGGCGCGGAGAGTCGCTACGAGCACCTCGTGATGCGCGTCCTGAACCTCGCCGGCGTGCAGGCGCTCGATCGCCATGCGCTCGGGTACCCCGCGGATGCGCGCCTGAACGTGATGACGGTTCGTGTGCTGCGTCGCGATGGCACGATCGAGCGGGCTCCGCCGCCCCGCCAGGGCGATGTGCTGCGCGGGGAGACCGCGTACCGGGTCTTCGACCTCCCCCCCGTTTCGCCCGGCGACGTGGTCGAGGCCGAGTATCGCGTGGACGAAACGGATCCCGGCGTCTTCGGCCAGTACTTCGGTGAGCAGCACCTCTTCTATCCCGACGCCGTCGACGCGCTCGCGCCGACGCGCCGTTCCGAGCTCGTCGTGATCGCGCCGAGCACGATCCAGCTCTACGCCAGCGAGCACAACGCCGACGGCCTGGAGCGCGCGAAGACGACCGATCCAGCGGGCAACACCATTCTTTCCTGGGTGGCGAAGGATCTGCGGCGGCCGCCGATCGAGAGCGCCATGCCGCGCCGCGAGGAATTCGTGCCCCAGGTCGAGGTGACGACCTACCGCGACTGGCAAGCCTTCGGCCGCTGGTGGTGGAGCTTCATCCAGAAGGAATTCGACATGAGCCCGGCGATGCAAGGCGAAGGTTGCCGAGCTGACGGCCGGCCTCGCCACCGAGCGCGAGAAGATCGGCGCGATCCAGCGCTTCGTGGCGCAGGAGATGCACTACAACTCCTGGCCCTTCGGCACGCACGGCTACGAGCCTTTCCGCGCCAGCACGATCTTCGAGCGCCGTTTCGGCGACTGCAAGGACAAGTCGATCCTGCTGCGGCAGATGCTCGGCGAGATCGGCGTCGAAGCCGTGCCGGTGCTCTTGCTGGCGCAGTTCGTGCGCGCGGAGGAGCCGCTCGACTTGGCCCTGGTCGATCACTTCAATCACTGCATCGCGTACGTGACGCCGACGGCTGAACGGCCGGGGTACTACCTCGACGCGACGGCCGATCTCGATCCGCTCGAGTACCTGCGCGCGGACGACCAGGGAGCGCGCGTGCTGCACGTCGGACCGCAGGGCGCGGAGGTCCACGAGATCCCGTACGCGCCGCCCGAGGAGAACGCCGCGCGCCGCAGCTTCGACGTGGACCTCGCGGCGGACGGCTCGGCGCGCGTCACGCTGCAGGACGACAGCAACGGCCAGCCCGGCGTGATCCTGCGCTACATGTACGGCGGACAGAAGGAAACGATCGAGGACCAGCTCGCTGGCGAGCTGAACGACTCCTTCGGCAAGGTGGACTTCGAAGACGTCCAGACCTCCGATCTCGAGGACATCAGCCAGCCCGCGCACTTGACGGCACGCTTCACCTGCCCGAATCTCGGGGCAGCGCAGGGCGGTGGCCGGCATCTGCCGCTCGCTTTCGATGACCTGGGGCTCGATGGTGTCGCCGTCGAGGCGCCGGCCGATCGCGTGTACGACGTCGTTCTCGACCGGCCCTACCGCGTCGCGAGCACCGTGCGCTGGCACCTCGGAGCGGGGATGCGCGTCGCGAAGCGTCCCGAGGCGGCGACGGTCGAGGTTCCCGGCATGCTGCGCTACGAGGTGCGAGTGGTGGACGAGGGCGCCGACGGCATCCGAGTCGAACGCACCTTCGATCTCTACGAGCGGCGCATTCCGCTCGCGGACTACGCGAGCTTCCACGCTGCCCTCGAGGAGATCCGGGTCGCCGAACAGCGCACGCTCTTCGTCGAGGGAGGGGGACGATGAGTCGCGCGACTCTCCGAGCCAGCAAGTGGGGGCTCCTGGCGATCCTGTCCTGCGTCGCTCCGGTCCGTGCCGGCCAGGCGCAGACCGACGACGTCGAGAAGGTCGCCCGCTTCCTGCTCGACACGCCGATCTACTCCTCCGGAGACTGGTTCGCGAGCGTCGAGGGCCTCGCCGGCTGGCTGCGCGAGCATGCCGATCATCCGCTCGCCGACGCGGGGCTCGGGATGCTGGAGAGTCTCGGTGAGGAGCCCGACGACGCCGCCTTCCTGGCGGAGCGCGTGCTCGACCTCGATCCGGCGGCACCGTGGGGGTCCGTCGCCGCGCGGAGGCTCGGCGTGCTGCGCGGACGTGCGAGCATGGTGCTCGCGCCGCTCGGTGCGGATCCGCAGGACCTGCATCCGCAGTTCCTGCACCGCTTCCTCGTCATGGATCTGCTCGGATGGATGGCCCTCGAGGGTTCGGACATCCCCGCGAGCGAAAGCGGCAGCTTCTGGCGGCGCGCGATCGATCCCATCGCGTACCTCGAGCCGTCCTGGATTCCCCTCGACGTCGAGGACGATCGAAAGCCTGCTGACCCGGGCCACGGCACTCCTTCGTGGAAGGTCGTCGAGCGCAGCCCCTGGCGGCGGGACGTGCATCCCCTGGATGCCCTGCCCGCGGATGCGCGCGGACAGCTGTGGCTGGCGAGTCTGTTCGACGTGGCTCAGGGCGGGCCCGCATGGATCGAGGTCGAGACCATCGGGTTCGGCGACCTCGTCGGCCGCGACTTCGCCGGCTCGGTGCCAGGTTACGCCGTGCGCATCGACGACGGCGAGGCGCAGGTCTCGACCCAGCTCGAGGGCGAGCAGCCGGAGGTGATTGCCTACGGCACGGTCCTGCGCACCGGCCGGAATCACATCGAGATCCAGACTTCGCTCACCGGCGGTGTCGAGCCGCGCTTCGCCATCCGCGTGCTCGCTCCGGACGGCACTCCCTATCCCGGCGTCGTGAACGAGTGGAAGGACGAGGGGGTGCGCAGTGCGCTTGGCACTGCAGTCGCGGCCAAGCCACCCTCGGCTCCCCTCGTCGGCTCCATCGAGTACCTCCAGGCGCTGCCCGAGCGCGGGCCGGAGGCCGACGCGCTGCTCGGCCTGCTCCTCGCGCGCGACGGGCGGCGCGCCATCGGGCTCACGCACCTGCGGGCGGCTTTCGAGCGCGCGAGCGACGAGCCATGGCTCGCCACGCACCTCGCGCTCGCGACGCTCTCCGCCGCGCACCTGCCCGATGCCTGGCGCCAGGGCCGTGCGCGAGAGATCGCCGAGCGAGTCCTAGCTGCCGTCCCCGATCACCACGCGATGGGCCTCTTCGTCGCCAGCATCCAGGCCGCGGAGGATCACGAGGAGGAATCGATCCTGCGCCTCGAACGGCTCACCGAGGTGCACGGTCGTTCGCCTCAGGCTCCCTTCGCGCTCTCCACGATCCTGCAAAAGATCTCCCTCGACGTGCGGGCGGAGGCCTTGCTCGACGAGTCGCTGCTGCGCGCACCGAACAAGATGCGCACGCTCGACGCGCTGGCCGATCACCTGGTTTCCGTCGGCCGCGCGCGCGAAGCCGCCGAGACGCGCGAGAAGGCGGCGCGAGTTTCGGGCGGCGTGGCGGAGCTCGTCGCCGACGCGGCCGAGCAGTGGGCTAACGCCGGAGAGGTCGAGCGCGCGATCGAGCTCATGCGGATCGCGAGCTCGCGCGATCCCGCGCTCGATCCGCGCTTCGTCGCCTTGCTGATCCAGGCGCGGCGGCTCGACGAGGCCGAGGAGCGCCTGCGCACCACGACCTGGCACGCGCAGGCGGACGAGGGCATCTGGCGCCAGCGCGCGGCCATCGCCCAGCTCAGGGGCGAGCCGGACACGGAACGCGAGCACTTGCTGCGCGCGCTGGATCTCCAGCCGTCACGCCGCTCGACTCGCGAGCGCCTGCGCGAGCTGACGGGAATCGAGCCGGCGCGCGATTTCCTCGCCTCCCAGCGGCTGGACGTCGACGCGGTGCTCGCGAGCTACTCGGGCGAGGGCCGCCAGGACTCGCTCGTCGCGGTACTCGATCACGCCGTCACGTGGGTCTTCGAAGATGGTGCCGTCGAGACCCTGACGCAGAACGTCCACCAGGTCCGCGACCTCGAAGCTTGCGAGAAGATGAAGGAGATCGAGGCGCAGGGCGAGACGCTCGCGATCGCATCGATCGACGGGAAGACCCACGAGCGATCGGAGCCCGTGCTCGTCGACGGAAAGTACGTGATGCCGGCCCTCGAGCCCGGCGATTTCGTCGAGCTGACCTACCGCACCCTCGATCCCGCGCCCGAGGACGGTCTGATACGACCCGGCGGCTGGTTCTTCGCCTCGCTCGATCAGACCTTCGAACGCTCGCGCTACGTGATCTCGCTCCCCAGTGGTTCGCGGCCGCTCCACCCCCCGCTCGATCTGCGGATCGAGAAAGGAAACCTCGAAGGCGTGGAGCAAGCGACGAGCGAGGAGGGCGATCGGATCGTGCACAGCTTCGAGGCGCGTGCGCGGGCGCGAGTCGCCCCCGAGCCGGGACTGCCGCCGCTCGCCACGTTCCTGCCGTGGGTGGAAGTCGGCTGCGACGACGATCCTGCGCGCATCGGCCATATCTTCCGCGCGGAGGCGCTCTGGAACAGCCGGCCCATGCCCGAGATCGCCGCCGCCGCGGAGCAGGTGACGAGCGGCATCCAGGGCGAGGAGGCTCAGGCTCGCGCGCTGCATCGCTTCGTGAACGACACGCTCGATGAGCGCGCCTGGGCTCCTGCGGCGGCCACTCAGGCCTTGCTGCTGCGCCGCGGCAACGCCACCTTCCTGTACCTCGCGCTCCTGCGCGCGCGAGGCATCGACGCCGAGCTCGTGTGGTCGCGCGGCGTCACGCCTCGCGCCGACGAGGAAGCCAAGCCTCGCTTCTTCGACGCGAACCGCTGGCGGCGTCAGCCGCTCGTCCTGGTGCGGCCGCGCGACGGCGAGCAGGCCTGGTGCGAGATGCAGTCGACGCGGCTCCTTCCCTACGGCGTGCTGTTCGGGAAAGTCTCCGAGGCGCAGGCCTTCGCGACGCTCCAGCAGGAACAGCTCGTCACGCCAGCCGTGGCCCTCGAAGACGGTCCGAGCTTCGCATTCGAAGGCACCTTCCACATCGATTCCGGCGGGGCCGCGACCGTGGAGGGACGGGTGGTGCCCAGAGCGGGCTGGGGATTCCTGCTGAAGGAGCAGGCGAAGAACATGCCCGAGAAGGAGGTCAAGGCCAACGTGCGCGGCCTCGCTTCCCAGCTCGTGCGCGGCTTCACCTTGCAGGATTTCCGTTTCCCCGGCCTCGCCGAGGACGGCGTACCGATCACGCTCGAGGGCGAAGGCACGGTCAAGAGCTTCCTCGACCGCGAGCAAGGCGGCTGGGTCGCGCGCCTCCCCATCCCGCCGCTCGGACTCTCCGCCGTCTTCGCCGGCCAGGGCGAGCGCCGCCTGCCCTTCCGCTTTCCCGGCCCGATCGTGATGCGAGCGCTCGTGCGGCTCGAGCTGCCCGCGAGCCTCGACCTCGTCGACCCGCCCGAGCAAGCCCTGCTCACCTGCCCCGGTGGGACCTATCTCCTCGACGTGCGCCGCGAGAACGCCCACACCTGGATCGTCGAGCGCCACGTCACGATCGACGCCTTCGATCTCCCTGCCAAGGAATTCGCGACCTTCCGCGCCTTCTGCAACCAGGTCGACGAAGCCGAGCGCGCGCGGCTGCACTTCCGTTCGAAGTGACTTTCAGTGATCCTCCGCGCGCAAACCCGGGCGGTGGCGGTCGGGGCTTGCCGGGCGGGCGACCTCCTTGGAGGGGTTGGCGGCGAGCTCGGCGAGCAGGCTGCCGATGGCGGTCTCGAGCTGCGGATCTTCGCCGTTCTGCATCTTCGAGGGATCGTCGACGACCTCGATGTCGGGAGCCACGCCGTAGCCCTCGACGCCCCAGGTGCCGTCGAGCTCGAAGAAGCCGAAGGTGGGGACGGTGGGTTGAGCGCCGTCGATCAGGCCGGGATTGCCGCTCAGGCCGACGAGGCCGCCCCAGGTGCGCGTGCCGATCAGCTTCCCGAGACCTTGCTGGCGGAAGTAGTAGGGGAAGCAGTCGCCGCCTGATCCGGAAGAGTGATTGATCAGCATCGCTTTCGGTCCGCGATGGCCGACCGGCGGCCATTCCCAGGTCGCCCCGTGGCGCACCGCCCAGTAATTGGTGATCGGGCGATCGAGGAGCTCGATGAAGCGCGAGGGGATCTGCCCGCCGCTGTTCCAGCGTTCGTCGACGATCAAGGCCTCCTTGCGCATCTGGCTCATGAACTGACGCACGAGCTCGTTCTGACCGTGGATGCCGGTGTCGGGCACGTGCACGTAGCCGATGCGGCCGCCCGAGCGCTGGTCGACCAGCGCTCGCTCGTCGGCGACCCAGGTGCGGTAGCGCAGCTCCGATTCGTTCGCCAGCGGCTTCACGAGCGCGACGCGTTCCTTGCCGTCGAACAGCGGGTTCTCGTTCACGGTGATCTGAGTGGGTTTGTCGGCCGTTCCGAGGAAGGCCGCGTACACGTCCTGGCTCGGGTCGACCGGGATGCCGTTCACGGCCAGCAGGAAGTCTCCCGCGCGCACGCCGGCTCCGGGGAGCGCGAGCGGCGAGCGCGCGTCCGCGTCGTACGCGCCGCCGCCGAGGATGCGCACGATGTGGTACTGGCCGCTGTCGAGCTTCCAGTCGCACCCGAGCAGGCCCGCTGTGGGCCCGGGGGGCGGCAGCTCGAGGCCCTTCGGCGGCGGCGGGTTGTAGGCGTGACCCACGTTGAGCTCGGACATCATCTCGCTGAGCAGGAAGTGCAGATCCTCGCGCGAGGTGGCGAAGACGAGCGCTCCGAGATAGCGGTCGCGAATCGCAGGCCAGTCCAGGCCGTGCATCCGCTCGTCGTAGAAGAAGTCGCGGAAGAGTCGCCAGCAGTCGACGAGCATCTGGCGCCATTCCTCGCGCGGATCGATCTGCGCGACGAGGCCCGAGCGGTCGATCGGCTTCTCGATCTTCTGGTCGGGCTTGGGTTCGACCACGCCCCACTTGTCGCCCGCGCGCACGAACAGCTTCTCGCCCTTGGCGGCGAGGACGTAATTCCCCGCGTCCGCGAGCACGGTCTTCTCTTCCTTCTTCTCCAGGTCGTAGATCTGGATGCGCGGCTGGCTTCCCGACTCGCCGCTGCGCGGTGACCGCACGTACAGGAGCTTGCCCGCGAGTCCCGACAGGTTACCGATCGGCCCGGGATCCACTGGCAAAGGGAGGACGCGCGACTCGAAGCCCTCGATCTCGATGCGCACGGGTTCGGGTGGTTTCTCGGCTTCTTCCTTCTTCTCGTCCGCCTTCGCCAGGGCGTCGGCCTCGCCTTCCTTGTCCTCCTCCTTCTTCTTCTCCTCTTCCTTGGCGGTTTCGTCTGCCTTCGAGTCTTCCTTCTTGGCCTCCTCGTCCCCCTCCTCGTCGTTCTTCGGCGCCCACGGGTTCTTCACGTCCGCACGCAGCGGCACGGCCATCAGGTTGCCGGAGTTCGTGTAGACCCAGGTCTGGTCGAAGTCCGAGTAGATCGGCGTGAAGGTGCGCGAGGACTGGAAGAACAGCCACTCGCCCTTGCGATCGAAGACCGGCTCCGTATCGGCAAAGGTTCCGGATGTCACCTGGTGGCGCGTCTTGGTGGCGAGCTCGTAGAGATAGATCGCGTCGACCCGGCTGTCGTCGCTCGCGCGGTTCCACGCGATCCAGCCCGAGTCCGCCGACCAGTCGACCCCGATCGGCTGCCCGAGGGGATGGATGTCGAGCTGCTCGAGCTCGCGGGTGTCGATCGTGACCATCCAGAGCAGGCCCGCGCCGTCGGAGAAGGTGATGCGCTTGGAATCAGGCGAGAATTCGGGCGGCCACTTCCAGCCGGGCCCGATGCTCGTGAGCACCTGCTCGCCGTTCACGTCGCAGCCCTCGAAAGTCGAGCCGTCGGCGCGCCGCAAGGTGAGCTCGTACTCGCCCGTGCGATCCGAGAAATAGGCGATCCACTTTCCGTCCGGACTCCAGGCGGGGTAGCGCTCGGCAACGCCGCTCGTGCGCGTGAGATCGCGCGCGAAGCCTTCCTCCACGGGGAGCGTGAAGATTTCCCCGCGCGCTTCGACGACGATGCGCTTGGCGGAGGGTGAGACGTCGATGTTGCGCGCCAGATCCGAGACCTCGCGCACCTGCGGCCGGGCTGCGAGGAGGTCGCTCGGAAGCTGGACCTCCACCAGCGCGAGCGCCTTGGTGGCGAGCTCGTAGCGCCAGAGCCTCCCGCCATTCTCGAACACCACGTCCTCGGGGCCGATCGAGGGGAACCGGACGTCGAACTCCGGGAACTCGGTCAGCCTCTCGACCGTCCCCCGGTCGAGGTCGTGGGCGTAGAGATTCATCACGCCGAGCTCGTCGCGATCGGAAAGGAAGATGAGGGTCCGTCCGCGCCACATCGGCTGGCTGTCGTAGCCGGGCTCGTTGGTGAGCTGGCGGGCTTGAGCGTTGGCGAGATTGAAGATCCAGATGTCCGTCGACATGCCGCCGCGGTAGCGCTTCCACGTGCGCAGCTCGCTCGCGAGCGGCGTGTACGCGAGCCAGGTCCCGGTCGGATCGATCGCGCCGAAGACGCCGTAGGGGATCGGCATGGCTTCGGGCTGTCCGCCCGTTGCCTTCACGAGGAACATCTTCGGCGCGCGCTGCTGCCCGCTCTGCTGCGACGAAGAGAAGATCAACCGCTCACCGTCGGGGTGCCAATCGCAGAGCTGCTCCGGGGCGGGGTGGTGCGTCACGCGACGGGGGATGCCGCCCGTGATGGGAATCACGTAGATGTCGGTGCCGCCCTCGTAGCCGGCCTGGAACGCGATCTTCGTTCCATCGGGGCTGAACTTGGCGAAGCCCTCCGGGCCGGGAGCGGATGTGAGCCGCTGCGCCTTGCCGCCTGCCTTGTCGATCAGCCAGAGATCCCCTGAGTAGCGGAACACGATCTCGTGCTGGGAGACGTCTGGATTGCGCAGCATGAGCGCATCGGGTCGCTCGTCGCCCGCGCGGGCGAAGCCCGATCCGAGGCAGACGAGCGCGGAGGACAGGAGGATCGAGGAGCAGACTTGGTCGCGCATGGTGAGGACTCGAGGCCGCGGTTGCGGTGGCTTTCGATCCCACCCTATCCAGGAAGCGGGGATTGCGGAACCATTCCGCTGTATGGCTTGGGCAACGGTTCGAGCCGTGTCAGGCCGGAACGCTCGGCGTACCGCCGACTCGCGCCGCGACGATCGCTCGCGCCTGCTCGACGTCGTCGTTCCGCGCCCCCATCGCTCGCAGAATCGGCGTGACGACGACGAGCAAGGCGTACAGGCCCGTGGCGACCAGGAGGTTGAGCTGGATGCCGCCCCACATCGAGATCCCCACCGCGATCACCGCTCCGAGCACGCCGCAGGCGCCGTTCACGCCCCACATCCAGGCCGTCGCCTCGACCGAGATCCGGCGTACGAGCCGCATCCCGATCGGGAAGCAGAATCCGAGCAGGAGCGAGGCCGGCGCGACCAATGCGATCACCAGCAGCGTGCGCAGGGCGAAGCCGGACTCGATCGTGCGGTCGATCACGGGCTGGATCGCCCGCGTGACGCCGAAGAGCACGGCGGCGATCGCGAGCGGGAAGAGCAGGACTGCGAGCGTGCTGCGCTCGGCTGGCACGCGATCCGAGACGAAGCTTCCGATCCCGGCCGAGAGGATCATCGAGAACAGGATCACCACGACCGCGTAGGTCGGATGCCCCAGGTACACCGAGAAGCGCTGCATGAGCGGGACCTGCACGAGCATGAACCCGAAGCCGATGCAGGCGAAGTAGAGGATCGAGCAGAAGAAGCTGCCCCCCGACATCCGCGGCAGCCCCGAGCGGACGAGCGGCACGACGATCACGAGGACCACGAGGACGAGCGAGAGTACGAACAGCGCGAGCAGCGTGCCGGTCGCCTTGAGATTGCCCGTCAGCACGCCCTGCGCCCGAGCTTCGCCCCCGGCTGCGTCCCCGCTCGTCAAGGACTCGAGGTAGCTCTGCGGACGCAAGATGTTGAAAAAGAAGGGCCGCTCGTCGGTGGGGGGGCTGTAGTCGTAGTCCTTGTTTGCGATGGCGAGATCGAGCGCGGGCCGCGAGTTCGAGGCGACGATGCGCTCGAGCTCGGGGATGCCTGGCCGACCGGGAGCCACGAGGGTCTTGAAGCCGTAGGTCTCGCAGGCCGCGTCGATCTTCGCGAGGTCCTCGGCGGGGAAGGGCGTGAGCGAGACCAAGAGCGTCGCGACCTTGTCGACCGCGACGAGGATCATGTGCTTCGCAGGCTCGGCGATGCCGTGATCCAGTAGTGCAGCCGTTCCGAGCGCGAGGAGCCGGCTCGTCTCCGAGGCGTTGGCCGGGTCGTACCAGCGCGACACGCTGAACACTCCCGTGGGTTTCAGGACGCGCAGGAAGACGTCCCATCCCTCCAGGGTGTACAGGCCATTCTCGGTCAGCGTGAACGCACCCGCTCCCGTCGCCGCCCACGTGTCGATGAGCGACATCTGCAGCACGTCGTAGCGGTCGGCGGTGCGCGTCAGATACGAGCGCGCCTCGTCGTGGACGAGCTCGACCTCCGGCTGATCGGCGACCTTGGTGAACTCGCGCTGGCCTCCTTCGGCGAGCGGCGTCTCGAGGATGTCGAGGAAGATCGCGTTGATCTCGATGCCCTTCACCGAGCGGCTGCGGGCCCAGAGCGCCGTCAGGAGATCGCGACCGCCACCCACGCCGATGATCGCCGCGTCGCCGTCCTTGCGCAGGTGATAGGGAAGGGAGGTGACGTCGAGCTTGACCCATTCGAGCGAGGCGGGATCACCGTCCCAGCTCGTCATCCACGTCGCCGCGTTGCCGTCGATGACCATGCGGAGCGTCTCGACCTTGCCATCGTTGTAGGCTTCCGTGCCCTTGCCCGGACCCCAGTAGGCCGGCTTCTTCCACGGCGGCCCGATCAGAATCACTTGCGAGTGGATGTTCCAGCGCTCGTCCAGGATCTCGATCTTGCCCTCGAGAGCGGTCTTGCCTTTCGACGACCACGGCATCAAACGGTCCGCGGGCTTGGCCACCACGTTCGCAACCATGCCTGCGAGCAGCAGCACGACCAAGGCGAGGATGCCGAGCGACGGGCGGTGGCCCGCCTGGAGCTGGAAGCAGAGCGCCGCGAAGGCTGCGAGCGCCGCGCACAGGAGGGTCGCGGCCGAGAGGTTCGTCCACGCGAGGGCGGGCAGGACGAGGAGCGCGCCGAGCGATGCTCCCAGTAGATCGACCGCGTAGGCGAGGCCGATCCGCCCGGGAATGCGCGTGAGCGCGAGCGTCACGACGACGCCCGACATGTAGAACGGAAACGCGAGCGCGATCGTCGTCACCGCGAAGGCGGTGAGCGTCGCGGTACTCGATCCCTCCGGGAGCAAGATCACGAGGTTCGCCGCGTGCGAGACCGGAATCGAGACCGCGAGCAGCAGGGCGTAGCGCGAGAGCGCGCGACCGGCCCGCTCGCCCACGAAGTCCTCGCCCCCCAGGTACACCCGCAGCGCGCCCGCCGACATCCCGAACATGGCCGTCGAGACGGCGAAGAACGAGAGGTGGTACCAGGACATCACCGACAGGAGCCTGGTGTCGAGCACCTCCAGGCACAGCGTGGCGAGCGTGGTGAAGAACAGTCCCGTCAGGAACCAGGTCTGGCGGCGATCCATCGGGCTGGCGTCGATCGTGTGAGGCGGTAGGGTTCCCGAAGGGAGAGGGGCAACCAGGATAGCGCGCTGATCGATCGAACGCGCGCTCGGTGCTGCCTCGTGCCGCTACCGGGGCTCTCGAGGCCGCAGGAAACGCACGAGGTAGTTCTCCGCCAGACCCGCGACCTCGATCTCGCGGTCGAAGACGAAGCCCGCCGCCTCGATCTCTGCCCGCGCGGCCGCCTTGCCCGCGCGCACGTGGTCGAGCACCCACTGGCGGCTCTGGCCCTCGATGCGCTCGAAATCCAGGATCAGCAGCGCCCCGCCGGGTCGGAGCGCCTTCCACATGCTCGCGAGCATGCTCTGGGGGTACTCGAAATGGTGGTAGGTGTCGCAGACGAAGGCGAGGTCCACCGAGGCGGGCGCGAGCTCGACCGAGCGCTCGGTGGATTGCACGACCTCGACCTGACGCAAGCCTGCCTCCTGCGCCCGGTTGCGCAGGTGCGCGAGGAAGGCCGGGCTCAGCTCGACCTCGAAGACGCGCCCACTTTCCTGGACGGCGCGCGCGAAGGGCTCGAGGAAGAGGCCTGTTCCCGCGCCCACGTCGGCGATGCTCATCCCGGGCTGCAAGCCGAGGGCCGCCACGACTGCCTCGCGCTCGCGGGCGATCTCGCGCGATTCCCCCTCGAAGGTGCCCACGAACTCCGCGACGTCGAGGGCCGGATCGAGAAAGCGCGCGTTGACGTCGGGCCGGACGGATTCCTCGGGCTGGGGCGGGGGAGCCGGCGCCGCGCAGGCGGCGGCGAGCACGGAAAGGATCCAGGGTCCAAGGAGTCTGGTTCGCATCGGTCGGGGTCCGCGGGGCGCGCGATTGTTCCAGGCGCGCTGGCTCCGGACAACGCTGCTCTCCGGGCGGTGAGGTGAGATACTCGCCCCGTGGGAAGGCTGCGCTACGGGACCTCGAGCTGGTCGGAGGCGAGCTGGGTCGGCAACTTCTATCCCGCAGGGACGAAGCCGGCGGACTTCCTCTCCCGCTACGCGACCCAGTTCGATACGGTCGAGGCCGACGTCACGTACTACCGGATTCCCGACGAGCGGATGGTCCGGGGCTGGGCCGAGCGCTCTCCGGAGGGTTTCGTGCTCTCGGCCAAGTTCCCGCGCTCGATCGTGCACGGCGGCGATGCTGCGCGGCCCCATCCCGATGTCCTGCTCCCGGGAGGGGAGGCACGGAACGAGGCCGACCGATTCCTCCGCACGATGGCCTGTCTGGGAGAGAAGTGCGGGCCGCTCGTGCTGCAGTTCCCGTACTTCAACAAGCAGGTCTTCGCCGGCCCCGGTCCGTTCCTCGAGCGACTCGACGCATTCCTGGGCGCTCTACCCCCTGATTTCCGTTACGCGGTCGAGATCCGCAACAAGAGCTGGATCGACCGGCCGCTGCTCGAGCTCCTGGCGGCCCGCAAGGTGGCCCTCGTGTGGGTCGATCTCGCCTACATGCCGCACGGCGCGGATCTCGCGCGCTCGCACGACCTCTTCACGGCCGATTTCGTGTACCTGCGGCTGATCGGCGATCGGGAGAAGGTCGAGGCCGCGTCGGGCGGGCTCTTCGATCACATCGTGATCGATCAGAGCGCGCGCCTCGAGCGCTGGGCGGCGCTCCTGCGCGAGAGCCTGGGCCGTGTGCCCGAAACCTTCGCCTACGCCAACAACCATTATGCGGGCCACGGTCCGGCGACGATCCGCGAGCTCGCGGATCTCGTGCGGGGAACGACCTGATCTCAGGCGATGCGCGCGCGCTTCGCCTTGTCCAGGAGGCGTTGCAGGCGCTTGAAGTAGCGCTCGATCGCAGCCGAATGCCGGGCGAAGCCCATCGGGCTCTCGTGATCGAACTCCAGACCGAGCCTCTCGACTCCGCGCTCGCTCTGTCGATGGCGCACGATCACGCGGCCGGCAAGCTCATCCTTCGTGCCCGGCAGGATGAGACGCAGCTCGGCCGTGCTCCCCGTCGTGAAAGCAACGGATTGGAAGGTGTTCATGAGGACCGAGACCCCGCCCAGGGAGAGATCGCTGATCCGCGCCGTCTCGATGGCGCGCCCGTGCTTGATCTTGGCCGAGAAGCCCGACTCCTTGAGCATGGACACGCGCTTGGACGCGCGGCGGTTGAAGTAGGTCGAGAGCGCGTTCTCGAGCTGGCTGTAGAGCGTCCCGACATCCATGAACTCGAGGCCCACGTACGACCACACGCCGCGATCGCTGCGCAGGTGCCGCACGAGCGCCCGCGTCTGCACGCTCCAGCCCTGCTTCGGTCCCTCGATCGTCAGCGAGACCTTCTGATCGAGGGCGATCGCGTCGAGATGCTCGAACGCCATGCGGATCTGAGCCCCCTGGACGGTCAGGTCCAGGACATCGCCCTTGCCGCGATCGCCGTTCTCCAGCTCGATCTGACAGTGCAAGGTGACCGCAGTCCGCAAGTGACGGCGCGCTTCCTTGCCTAGGCTTTTTTTTCTGATGCGCCCCCACCAGTCAAAGGGCATGTTTGACCTCCCACGAACAGGTCTCTGCCTTGTCGGAAGGACAGGCGCTTCGCCCCAAGCTCGCCGTGGGAAAGGTTTTCCCCGCCGGCTGAAAGACTCAAGGATGCATCTGCGCGGAGCGCGGGTGCCGCTGGGAGAACCAATCCTGGAGCGGCACGCCGGGGAGAGGGAAGAGTGAGCCGAGTCCACTTCCTGAGAGTGGAACTGGGTCCGGCCGGGACCCCCCGTCGACCCTAGACTCGGACGCGTGCCCGATTCGCGCCGCCACCGTTCGGCCGCCCCGGCGGATCCCGAGGATTTCGGCCCCGAGGCCATCGAGCGCTTGCGCGCGGCGGCCACCGACCTCGCCTGGCTCGCTGCGCGGGGCTATCCCGAGAGCGCGTCCCTCGCGCTGGTCGGCAACCGTTTCCAGGCCAGCGCGCGCCAGCGGCACGCCCTCGCCCGCGCGGCCTGCGCCGACACACATGCGCCGTCCCGGCGTTCGAAGCGAACGCCGGCGGCAGCCCTCGCCGGCGAGCATCTCGCCATCGACGGCTTCAACCTGCTGACGACGATCGAGGTCGCGCTCGGCGGGGGAGTGGTGCTCTTCACTTGCGATGGCTGCGCGCGCGATGTCGCGGGCCTGCACGGATCGTGGCGTCGGGTCGACGAGAGCCGGCCTGCGATCCTGTGCGCCGGTGAGTTCCTCGCCGGCGCGGGGGTGCGCTCGGCAGAATGGATCCTCGATGCGCCGGTGTCCAATAGCGGTCGCTTGAAGACGATGCTCCAGGACCTCGCAGCGGCGCAGGGCTGGCCGTTTCGCGTGCGCGTCGAGCGCGCGGCCGACCGTGCACTCGTCGAGAGCGGCGCGCTGGTGGCGAGCTCGGATCGCGGCGTGCTCGACCGCCTGGAGCGCTGGTCCTCGCTCGCCCGGGAGATCGTGCTGGCAAAGATCCCCGCAGCGTGGGTCGTCGACCTCGACGTCGGGCTCAAGGAAGGTTGAACACCCGCCGGGGACCGAGGCCGTGACCGACCAGGAAGCCGCCACGCTCGAGCTCCAGGAACGCGCGACGGGCACGCTGCATCCCGATGTTCTGCGCGCGAGCGAAGGCCTGCACGGTCGCGTCGCCGCCGGGCTGGCCGTTGCGCTTGGTGCGCTGCGTCACCCAGGCGAGCACGCGCCGCCCGAGCGGGTCGACGCTGCGCTTCGCGCCGGGTGGCGCACGCAGCGCGCGCAGCGTCGCGCCCTCGGCCCGGCGGTTGCTCGAGCCGACCCGAACGACGATTTCACTGGAGAGATCCGCGCGCCGCACCGCGTGCGGGCGGGCACGGGAGAGCGGCACCGAGCAGCACACGACCGGCCCTTCCTCGAGCCTCGCGATTCCCACCTGGATGGCGAGAGCCGGCTCCAGGAGCTCCGCCGCGACCCGCCGCAACTCCTCCACGACTTCGCGCGCCTTGCCTGCTCCGAGCACGCGCCCCCGGTCGTCGACGCCAACGAGGAGCACTCCGCCGCGGGTGTTCGCGAAGGCGCCGAGCGTGCGTGCGATCTTCTCGTCCCGGGGCAGCCCGCGCTTGAACTCGACGTCGCGCCCCTCGCCCCTCTCGCAGAGCTCGCGCACGGTTGCGGCGTCGAATCCCACACTGCGATCCTAAGCCGTCCAGCCAGGGTGAACAGCCGTGCCCGTTCCCAAGCGCGCGTCTTGCCGCTAGGATCCCGCCCCGACCATGCCGCAGGTGCCCGCCAAGACCCCCGCCGAGAAGACCCGCGCGGACGAAGTCCAGGAGCTCTACACCCAGGCCAAGCCCGAGGTGAACGAGGTCCCGGATGCCGCGCGCGACGCCGTGCTCAGGATCCTGGCTCCAGCCCTGCGCACTGCCTCCGGCGACGCGAACGCGCGCGCCGCACAGATCGGCGAGGTCCTGCACGGCCTCACGCTCGCAGTGAAGAAGGCCGGTGATTCGGTGTGGCACGCCGCACGCGGCGCCCTCGAGGGAACGATCCATGCCGCCGTGGCCGCGAGCTGCGACCCCCTCGAGGCGCTACGCGAAGCGACGCGCGTCCTGGTCACCGAGCAACTGGAACTCGAAGGCGACTTCGCCGCCGCCGCCAAGGGCGCCGTGCAAGGCGCGATTCAAGCCTGCGAGGAGCTCGGCCTCGACGTGCAACGCGCGGCCCGCGAGACCGCCCGCGTCGCCTTCGAGACCGCGCACGCCGCGCGCAAGGCGGCCGGCGTCAAGGTGAAGGAAGTCCTTGGCGTGAAGGTGCTCGGCTACGCGACCGGTCTCGCCTGACATCCGGTCCGCGAAGCGAGCTCTGTGAGACATCTCGGGGCCCATGGCGTGAGTCCTCGCGCAAGCTTGCGCCGGTTCCTTCCGGCCGTGGGCACCATCGGTGTCACAGCTGGACGTCACAGCTCGTCACAGCTACTTCCCGAGGCTCATGTCCGCCGCCCGCGCCGACGAGCACTTTGGGTGCCGGTCAGATGGGGCGGCTCCTCGAGGATCTCGAGGATGGCCCGCGCGCAGTACACACGGTTGCGCTTGGTCTCCGTCGCGAGCGCGACGATATCCGCTGACTCCAACCGGTTGATCGCACGCTGAGCCGTCGTGAAGGCCACGTCGAGCCGTTCGGCCAGCTTGTTCACCGTCCAGAAAGGGTTCTCGACAAAGAGATCCAGCGCCCGCTCTGGCAGCCGGGAGGGCGCCAAAGCAAGCTGCGTGCGCCAACCAACGAGTAGCGTGTCGATCCTCTGGATACGGCTGCCTGGTATCCGCCGGAGCAGCGGATTCGGCGGCCGTGCGGCTGGCGCCGGGTGTGAACTGTCATCGGCTCCCTAGAGAGAAACCACACCCCTACCTCCGAGTTCGGAGTACCGCCTTCAGGCGGTCTGGTTCGTCGTCCCGCCTTCTGGCGGGACTGGCCCTGCAAGAGAAGACCGCCTGAAGGCGGTACTCCGAACCAGAGGCGGCCGCACTCAAGTTTCATGCGACGGTGTCGCGCCAAGGCGCGGTGGGAACTTGTTTGCGGCTGCGAAAACAGCCGGACGCCATTATTAGCGGGAAGGCCATCTTTCGCAAACAGGGGGGACGTGCCCTCGCCCGGCTACTCACGTGGCCGCCATGCACCGCAAGTCGACACCGAACTATGGCAAGAAGCTCTTCCGGTTCGCGAGCTTCTCGGGCAGGTACTCGCTCGATCACGAAGTTGAGGCCCCACTTGGCGAGCGCCTGCTGCTCGGCGCGGACGCCCATCGAGACGAGCTGGTCGATGGCTTTGATCCAGGGCTTGTGGGCCTTGAAGAAGGGGTCGTTCTTCAGCGCGTCCTTGGCGCGCTTGACGTCGACTTCCTGCAGCGGGTGCGTGGGCAGCTCGTAGTCGAGGATGTCCTGCGGGGTCACGCCGAGGTACTGCGCGTGCGGGACGCAGAAGAAACGATTGATGTGCGCGGCGTTGCCCGAGCCGACCTTGAGCGTGCGATAGATGTTGGCGATGCCGTAGGGATCGCAGTCGACGAAGGCGTAGACGGGGAGCTTCTTCTCGTCGGCGAGGCGGCGGATGAAGCGGCGCGTGCGCGCGCGAGGGGACGCCGCCCATGGCGACCAGGATGCAGTTGGCGCTCTGCCAGAACTTGTGCTCGTTCAGGCGCTGGAACATGCCGCCGGTCTCGATGGCGAGCACGAACTTGGCCTTGGTCTCGAAGCGCAGGTGCTCGACCGAGCTCGGGATCGTGTAGGCGCCCGAGCCCATGCGCGTGCAGTCGATGCGCAGCTCCTCGCCGCTGGTCTTGTCGCGGTCGATCACGACCAGCTCGCCGGCGACCGCGCCGCCGTGCTCCTCCGGGTAGAAGCGCAGCTGCTCGCGCGTGATCCCTTCCAGGCTCGCGAGCGCCTCGATGTCGTCCATGACCGTGTCCGACTCGGGCTGCTCGTTGAACTTGCAGTCGTCCCAGTTCTTGCTGACGTAGTAGGCCTCTCGCTTCGTCGCGAGGTCGTCGTTCTCGACCATCTCCTTCGAGAGCGACATCAGGCGCAGCGTCTGCGCGAAGCTCTTGACCGTGTTCACCGTGAGCGCGCGCGCCTTGCGCCCGCGGCCGATCTCGAAGTAGCCGACCTTGGCGTCGTAGTGGACGTTCGAGAGCGCGCGCACGGGGAACTTGAGCTCCGGCAGGGCGCGCTTGAGGATCGAGGCGTGCACGCGCTCGGCCGTGTGGTCGATGAGCGTGAGCGTCTTCTTGTCGAGATCGGTGAGGGGAGCGCGCTTGGGGCGGGGAGCCGCGGCGGGGACCTTCTGCGCTGCCTTCTTCTTGGCCATGGGGGAAGGGAATCAGGTCCGGCGGTAGAACGCGGCGTCGAGGATCGACCACAGGTGGAAGATCCCTCCGATGATCGCGGGGAAAATGAAGAACCACCAGAACCAGTAGAGGACCGGAACGCTCACCAGGAAGAACAACCCGAGCAGGATCTTTCCCTGCACGAGCTGCCCCAGCCCCGGAATGAAGAAGCTGCAGACCGCGGCGATGACATTTCCAGCCGATCCTTGTCCGTTCGTCATGATCCCGTCTCCTAGACCTTCCGGCTCTTGTGCAACACGTCTTCGAGGGTCGAAACGACCTCGTTCTTGCTTTGATCGGAAAGGTCGAGGATCTCTTGCAGCGCGATCCCGATGTGGGGGATGTACTTCTCGATGTAGGAGCGCTTGTCGAACTCGCTCTTCAGGCGCTTGCCCTTGCGGATGTAGGTGCCCGAGCTTGCGGCCGACCTCCTGCAGGCCGAGCTTGATCTCCTTCAGGATCTCGGGATAGCGCGGCGATCGCCTCCTTCGACTCGGAGGTGAAGGGCACCCAGACGCTGACGCGATGTGGACCAGCCACGGCCATCGGGCCGATCGGAAGGCGCCCTTCGGCTGCTGGAGACCGTAGCCCTTCCAGTTGGTCTGGATCACGCCCTTCGTGATCGACGCAGGCGGCCTGCTGGTAGAGCAAGCGGGACGCGGTTCGCGAAGCGCAGGACGCGAATGGGCTCGTCGGCGGCACCGACGAGGTCCTCGGTGACGCGGCTCCTCCCGTCCCTTCTTCGGATGCGGCCCTCGTCGGTCACCTCGAGGCCCACGCCGCCGGGCTTGCCGTAGGCGAGCCGACCTCGATCTGGAACGGGTTGCCGCGATAGACCGCCGGCGGGCGCGTCGTCGCGGCGTAGAAGTCGGCCTCGATCTCCTTCTTCAAGCCCGAGAGCAGGAGCTCCTCGCCGATCGGCGCGATGCAATCGGTGGACGGCGAGGAGATCTTCGTCGCCTGGATCGCTTCGTAGAGCGCCGCCGCCTCCTCGCGCGCGATCCGCGAGGGATAGGACTTCTCCGTCAGCCCCTTGCCCGCCGCGGCGATGACGTCTTTCGCGACCTTCGAGCCGACGCGCGAGAACTCTTCTTGCAGGAAGCCCGAGAGCGTGCGCGAGCTCGTCGCCTGCAGCATCCCGATCAGGCGGCCGAGCTCGACTCCGTGGGGATGCGGCTTGATCTCGATCGTGGCCTTGGGGAGCTGCTTGGTCGAGCGCTCGTACACGACCTCGGTCGCCCTCCGGGTCCTTGTAGCGCAGCGTGAGATGCGGGATTGGCGATGGCCGTCTGCTTCAGGTACATGTCGACCGAGCGCTGGCCCTTCTGGTAGCGGGCCTCCATCTCGATCTCGACGCGCGTCCCCTGGCTAGCGTCCCACTCGATCACCTTCGAGGAGTGGATGTCGGGCCGGTTCGCGCAGCGTGTCGATGGTGAGCACGAACTCGTGCGCGTCCTTCTTCTTGCCCGGCGCGGGACACGATGCGCATGGGCTTGCCGGTCGTGAGCTGGCCGTACATGCCGGCGGCGCTGATGCCGATGCCCTGCTGGCCGCGGCTCTGGCTGAGCTTGTGGAACTTCGAGCCGTAGAGCAGCTTCCCGAACACCTTGCCGATCTGCGCCTCGACGATGCCCGGCCCGTTGTCCTCGACGACCATGCGCATCGCGGTCGCTCGCTCGTCTGGTACAGCTCGACCCGGATCTCGGGCAGGATCCCGGCTTCCTCGCAGGCGTCGAGCGAGTTGTCGACCGCCTCCTTGACGCGCCGTCAGGAGGGCCTTGAGGGGCGAGTCGAAGCCGAGGAGGTGGCGGTTCTTGGTGAAGAACTCCGAGACCGAGATGTCGCGCTGCTTCGTGGCGAGCGTCTGAGCCGTCTCGTGCTCCCGCGGGGCGCCCTTGACGGGCTTGCGCGGCGCGCCGTTCTTCGCCCCTTCGCCCGCGCCTTCCGCCGGCTCGGCTGCCGGGGGGGCTTTCCTGGAAGCGCGCGCGTTCCGCGGAGCCGCCTGCTGCGGCTCGTCGAACAGGGTCGCTTCTCCTTCGGGCTGCTTCTTCCGGATCACGGGCGCTCTCTGCGTGCAGCCTGCGCGGCACGCTGGCGCGTTCTAGGGGGAAGCCGGCCCGTTTGCAACCGTGCTCAGCGCCACAGCGCGAGCAGCTCGCGCGCGCACATCCACCCACCCACGGCCAACGCGATCACGGGCGGCGCCGAGGAGAGGCAGCCCAGGCGCAAGAATCGCTGCTGCAGCGATCCCATGCATCGCGGGCAGTACCTCGGCTTGGGCTCGGGGAGCTCGTGACCGCAGTGCGGACAGGTCTTAGCGTGAATCAGCCGCGGCATGGGGGTCGGGGACGGGAATCGGTACCGCAGGAAGGTCGCGTTCGCAAGCGCCAACCACGCTCGCCGCGTCGCGGAACGCCTCGAGCGCCCCGCCGAGCTCGGGACCGAGCTCGTAGACGCACTCGCTGCCGAGGTAGCGCTGCGCGCTTGCGAGCGGGAAGCCGCGCTCGCGCGAGAGCGTCTGGGCGAGCTCCTCGATCGCCGCCGCGCCGCGCTCGCGCGCGCGCTCGAAGGCGGGGAGGAACGGCTCGACCTCGACTCCGGGCCGGACGATCCAGGCCGCGAAGACGAATGGCAAGCCCGTGCGCTCGAACCAGGCTTGCGAGGGATTGAAGACTGCCGGCGGCGAGGGGGCGAAGTACTCCTCGAGCGCTCGATCGCCGATGCGCAGCCAGGCGTCGGCCACCACGGCGCGCGGGTCGTCCCCTTCGGTCACCTCGAGGAAGAACGGCGGGCCAGCAGGACGATCCGTGAGCAGCGCCGCGAGGAGCGCCGCCGAGGTCCGGCTGGCCGGGTCGAGCGCGATGGTGCTCACCGCCTCGATCGGAGCTCGCAGGAAGAGCTGCACGCTCGAGACGAAGCCGCGACCCCCGACGACCCAGCGATCGAGATAGCGATACCCGGGGCGCCGGAAGAGCTCGATCGAGCTCACCAGCGCGACGTCGAGCCGCTCCGAGCGCAAACCCTCGACCAGCTGCGCGGGCACCTCCCGCACGAGGGTGATCCCGCTCTCCGCCTCGAGGCCAAGATCGAGCGGTCGGCCGACGACATACGGAACCGTGCCGACGCGAAGCAGAGGGCGGACCATCGGGGCGAAGAGCTTACTCGACGTCGCGGGCCATCGGAACGGGGCCTCTCCGCGCGACGCTCGGGCCCGCGCTTCGGCCATCGAAGCGGCGGCAAGGCGCAGTAGGGGCTTCTGCTTCGGGCTGCTAGCCTACCGGTCGAGCCATGAGCGGCTCGTGCGCGACCGTGTGGCCCAGGACGTTTCCACCGCCCGCGTTCTCCGACTACGAGCTCGTCGATTCGGGGAGCGGGGAGAAGCTCGAGCGATTCGGAGGGCTCGTCCTGCGCCGGCCAGATCCGCAGGCGCTGTGGCAGCCGCGGCTCTCGAGTGAGGAGTGGGGGCGAGCGGATCTCGCCTTCGAGCGCGAGTCGGACCGGGGCGGGCGATGGATCGCCCGGGAAGGATGCCACGCCCTCGCGCGCTCGCGGCGGCCGTCGTGGCCCGTGCAGTACGGAAGCGCGAGCTTCCTCGTACGTCCCACGCCGTTCAAACATGTCGGCATCTTCCCCGAGCAGGCGGCGAACTGGGACCTCTTGCCGAGCTTGCACCAGGCGCTCGGCGCGGAGCAGCCGCGCTGTCTCTGCCTCTTCGCCTACACCGGCGTGGCGAGCGTTCTCGCGCGGCAGGCCGGATTCCACGTCACGCACGTCGACGCATCCAAGGCCGCGATCGACTGGACGCTGGAGAATGTCGAGGCCTCCGGCCTGGCGCGTGATTCGCTGCGGCTCGTGCTCGACGACGCGCTCGCCTTCGTGCGCCGCGAAGCCCGGCGCGGGGCGCGCTACCACGTCGTGTTCCTGGATCCGCCGCACTATGGCCGCGGCCCCAAGGGCGAAAAGTGGCAGCTCGAGACGAGCTTGCCCGAGCTCGTGCACGCGCTCGGGCAGACCATCGAGTCGCGCGCGCTGGTGGTGCTCTCGACCTACGCCGTCGGGTTCACGTCGACCTCGCTCGCCAACTTGCTCGCGGAGCTCGGCGAATCCTCGCTGGAGCACGGCGAGCTCGTGCTTGCCGAGACCGGGGCCGCCACGAAAGAGGGGGGACGCCTCCTCCCGGCGGGATTCTGCGCCCGGGCCTGGCGCGGCCTGGAGCCTCTTGCTGGCGCGCGATGAGAGCGCTCGCGATCCTGCACTGTGACAATCACCTGCTGGCGCTGAACAAGCCGGCGGGCGTGGCGACCGTCCCGGACGCGAGCGGCGACGAGAGCTTGCTCGACAGCGCCCGCGAGTGGCTGCGGGTCGAGTTCGCGAAGCCCGGGCGGGCCTTCCTCGGAGTCGTGCACCGATTGGACCGGCCCGTCTCGGGCGTCGTGCTCTTCGCGCGCACCAGCAAGGCCGCCGCACGAGTGTCCGAGAGCTTCCGCAGCGGAGCGAGCGAGAAGCTCTACTGGGGCATCGTCGAGGGCGAAGTTCCTGGAGCGGGGGGGAGATCGAGCAGTGGCTGCTGAAGGATGGCTCGATCAATACCGTGCGCGCCTGCTCCGGACCCCGGCCCGGGGCCAAGCTCGCCCGTACGCGCTGGCGCGTACTGGAGCGCGGGAGCGGTCGGGCCCTGCTCGAGCTCGAGCCCTTGACCGGCCGTCCGCATCAGCTGCGCGTCGCCGTCCGGAGCATCGGACTGACGCTGGTCGGTGACCTGAAGTACGGCGCCCGGGACCCGCTCTCCGACCGGAGCATCGCGCTGCACGCACGCTCTCTTGCACTCCCGCACCCGACGCGCGTGGAACAAGTGCATCTCCAGGCTCCTCCTCCCGTGAGTGAGCCCTGGCTCGACTTCGGTGCGGTGCGGGCCGCAGCCCGTGGCCTCTGAAGGGCATTGGATGGCCGGCAACGCGAGCGAGTTCCGCTCCCCACGGCGAATTCCGATCTCTTCCCGAGGAACGTGAATCGGGCGTGCGCAAACCCGTTCAGGCGCGGGAATCACGCGCGCGAGGAAATCTTCGCCTACGTGATGCGATCGAATCCGTTTCCTGTCTGGCTCTTCTGACTTGCAGGGATCCGCGAGAGAGATTCGGTAGTGCGGAACCAATGGTGAGCGCGAGAGCAGGAAGTGTTCCTGATCTGCGCTGCAGAGGGGAAAAGAAGGAGATGTTTTTCATGTTGCCTATTCAATCGATCGGTCGGAATACGTTGCTCATTGCTCTCGGCACGGCGGCACTGGTGGCTGCTCCGGCGCACGGGCAAGTCAGCTTGAGCGAGAAACGCAAGGACTTCATCGCTTTCACGCCGGGTGCTGCCGGCGTTGCCCTGGGCGCGTGGATTGCGCCGGCCACTGCTCAGAACGGCCGCTTGCACGGCGGTCTCATGGACGGTCACGGCGGCTACTTGCTCGAGATCGACGGCGTTCTCGTGGAGAATCACTACATCGTCGAGACGGTTCCGAGCGGTACCGCTTACGGCGCGGTCTATGCCAATTTCGGATTCATTCGCGCTCCCGTGGCGTACTTCCTCGGTGTGTGGAGAGAGGAAGTGCCGGGTCTCGGTGACTTCTGGGCCACGCTCTACCGTTCGCTCACGATGGTGGGTCAAGGCGGAGAGCTCGCCGGAGTGATGGCGGGCAACTTCATCCTCGAGGGGGGACCGGGCATCGACTTCTTCGGTCTCGACGGCGTCGACGGGATCGGCCTCGACGAAGTGGACGACCTCCCGAACGAGATCGGGATCCTGGACGACAGGTGGGCCGGTGGTCCCCCCGTGGACCTGTCGTGCCTGATGTACGACGCGCTCGTCGACCTTCGCGACGACTTCGATGCCGCAGGCATGGGAGAACTCGAGCAGGATCCATGGGCCGGCGGCCCGCCGATCCGGATCCTCACCCAGATCCAGGTGGACCAGATCGTCGACCTCGTCGAGCTGCAATCGGTCGGCTTCTACAAGAAGCCCACCCAGCAAGTGATCGACGCCGGTGACGCCGACTCCATCGTCCCGCACAAGAAGCAGACTCATCAGGACGTGGGCGACCTGGACGAGGTCGACTCCATCGGCCCCCAGAAGAAGCTGACTCATGACGGCGCGAGCGATGCAGGTGACGCCGACGCCATCGTGCCGGGATTGAAAGAGAAACCGCGCGTCGGGACGTTCCGACTGCGCTGGAAGATGTTCGAGTGACAACCGCGGGGAGCCCGCCAGGGCTCCTCTTTTTCTCCGCTGCAGAAGGCCGGCGAACCCTCGCCGGCCTTCTTCGTGCGGAGAAAAACAAACCCTCTGGTTCGGAGTACCGCTCCGGAGAGAAACCGCACCCCCACGAGCACGCCGCCTGGTTCGGAGTACCTCCGTGTTCGGGTTCCTCCGGGTTCGGAGTACCGCCTTCAGGCGGTCTGGTTCGTCGTCCCGCCTTCAGGCGGGACTGGCTACGCAAGAGAAGACCGCCTGAAGGCGGTACTCCGAACCGGACCGAACCGGACCGAACCGGACCGAACCGGACCGAACCGGAACTCGCTGAAGGGGTGCCATCGCGGTACCGTCGACGCGTGGCCGAGTCCGTGCGGGAGAGGCGGCTGCAAGGTGCTCGGGCTCGAGCGCTCGCATTCGCGGCGGCGGTCGCGGTCGTGGCGCTCTACCTCGCCTGGAGCTACGGGAGCTGGAGCACCTTCGGACGCTCGATCGATTTCAACCAGGCCTCCTTCGAGGACTTCAGCGGACCGTACTACGCGACCGGCGAGCTCGTGTTCGAGCGCGGCGAGCCGGCTCCTGGCTTCTACTACTCGCCGCTCTTCGCGATCGTGCTCGGGATCCTGGTGCACGCCCAAGGCGCCGCCTCGGCGTGGACCTGGCTCGGGGTCGAGCTCGCAGGCGCGCTCGCGCTGGCGTGGATGTCGCTGCGCCTGGCCCGCCTGGAGACTGCGGCGGCAGCCGCAGCCGGCTGCGTGCTCGTGCTGACGTCCTTCCCGCTCGTGCACAATTTCCACTGGGGGCAGGTGAGCGCACTCCTCATCGGACTCGAGCTCGCCGCCCTTGGCGCGTGGCAACGCGACCGTGTCGTGCTCGGTGCTGCGCTGCTCGCCCTCGCCGCCGCGATCAAGTTTCATCCCGCGCTCTTCTTCCTGCCATTCCTCGGCTGGCGCGATCGTCGGAGCCTCGGCTGGGGAATCCTCTTCCTGCTCCTCCTGCTCGTCGTGATCCCCGCGCTGGTGCTCGGGCCGGAGCGCGCTCTCGGCTTCTATCGAGCGCTCGCGAAGAGCATGGCGATCGTCGACTCGCCCGCCGGCGTCTGGGCCGGCGCACCGAACCAGCAGCACCTGCCGGCCGTCGTCGCACGCATGGTTATTCCGCCCTCCGCGGATCTCGTGCGGGCGATCGCGACCGGCCTCGGTTTCGCGCTCGTGGCGCTGCACCTGTGGCTCGCGGCCGGCCTCGAGCGACGCTCGGCGCGCGCACTTGCGCTGGCCTTCGTGCTCATGTGGCTCTCGACGCCGCTGGTCGTCCCTCCGTCGTGGCCGCACTACTTCGCATTCCTCCCCGTCTGCCAGCTCTTCCTCGCCCGCGAGCTCGTGCGAGAGCGCCCGCGAGGACTCCTCGGCTACGCGATCGCCATCGCTCTCTCGATCGTGCTCGCGAGCCTGCCCTTCTTCCGAGCGATCGGTGACCCCGAGCAGTACGGTCGCCTTGGCTTCCTGTTGTGGGCGGATCTGCTGCTCTTGCCGGCGGCCTACGTCCTGGTGGCGACGGAGCGCCGCCGATCAGTCCTTGCGAGCGACCGCCACGAGGCTCAGGCCCACGGGCACGGGTAGCAAGCGCTCGACACGCTCGAGCCAGGGGACGAGGCGGTTGTAGAAACCCAGCTTGGAGCCATCGATCGTGTTCGAGAAGTTCTGCTGCTTCTTCAGGATGCGGCCCTTGAGGAAGTAGGGGATGGTGGCCGCGAAGTTCATGGCGTGCAGCCGCTCGACGGCGAAACCGGCCGCGCGCAGCTTCTCCCGGAGGTCGCGGCGGCTGTAGCGGCGGTGGTGCAGGGAGGCGCGATCGAGCGTCCCGTACAGGAACGGGTGCGCAGGCACCTTGATGCAGAGCCGGCCCTGCGGCTGGAGCACTCGGTGGAACAGGCTCAGGGCGCGCCGGTCGTCCTCGAGGTGTTCCAGTACGTCCAGGGAAACGATCGTGTCCAGGCGGTCTGCAGTGAAAGCAATCGCGTCCTCGCTCGCGAGGTCGCAGCGCTCGACGCGCACGCGCTCCCGGCCGGCGAATCGTTCGCGCAGCGCCACCAGGTTCTGCTCGGTGTACTCGCTCGCGAGCACGAAGTCGGCGCGCAAGAGGAGCAGCTCGCTGACCGTGCCGATGCCCGCGCCCGCGTCCCAGATCCGCCGGCCGAGCGCCCCGTCGAACTGGCGCAGGATCCAGAGGTAGTAATTCTGCATCCGCGCCAGGCGACCCTGGGCGGCGTAGTGCGAGCGCTCGACGTCGGGGCCGATCTCCATCGTGGCGCGCCGCAGAGATGGCGCCCGGCCACTCTACTCGATGCGGATCTTGTGTCGCCCGGGGAGGCGGGAGAGATTCACCGTCCCGAGATCGGCGACCGTTCCGACAGCCGGCAGCACCGAGTGGTTCTCTCCCGGAGCCAGCTCGACGCGCTCCAGGTGCTCGCCTGCATCGTCGCTCCACTTCAGGTCGAGCGGTGCGTGGAACGCCTGGCCGCTGTCGCTGCCGCAATCGACCTCGATCGCGATTCCGCCCGGTTGCGCACGGATGCTCCCCGTGAGGGACGGCGTACCCACGCCCTGCACCCATTCCTCGAAGAAGCTCGCGAGGTCGCGACCGCTGCACTCCTCGACGACCAGGCGGAAGTCCTCGCTCGTCGCACACCGGTAGCGGAAGCGCTCCTGGTAGGTTCGCAGGCTGGTCCACCAGGCCGCGTCGTCGTCGAGGACGTGACGCAGCGTGTGGAGCACCACCGGGCCCTTGTCGTACAAGGAGAGCGAATAGCCCTCGCGCGCATTCAATCCGGTGCCGCGCAGGAGGCGAGCCCCCTTGCGCATGTTGCGCGCCAGATGCTCGAAGAAACGGTCGGCTTCTTCCCGTCCCTGTGTGGCCTCGACCCACACACCCTCGGCATAGCTCGCGAATCCTTCGTGCAACCACATCTCGCCCCAGTCACGCGCGCTCACCGCGTTGCCCCACCATTCGTGGGCGAGCTCGTGCACGAGCGTGCGATCGTAGTCGCGGTGGTGCGAGCGGCGAGGGTCTTCCTTGCCGGTCTGCTGGCACCAGGCAGGGAAGGTCGAGCCGTACGAGATGAGGCTCGCGTGGCCCATCCCGAGAAAGCTCACCTGAGCCAGGCCGACCTTGGCGCGGGGGAAGGGGAAGGGCCCGAATGCATGCGTGTAGACCGCCAGGATCTCGGGGACCTGGGCGAATTGCACCGCGGCGGCGGCTTCGCTCTGGGGCAAGACCCAGTACTGGAACGGCACTTTCTCAGGGATCTCCGGGATCTCGATCTCTCGCGAAACCTCGACGTAGGGCCCGATGCACAGGGCCACGGCAAACGTCGAGATCGGGTAGTCGAAGCTCCAGTGGAAGGTGCGCCAGCGCTGCGAGGGATCGGGAGCGCTTGGGGGGCGGATGGCCTGGACTCCGCCTGCCGCGAGCAAGCGCCCGTTGGAGACCGCGGTCAACCCGTCGGGAACGGTCACCTCGAGCGCGATGCGGTCGGCCTTGTCTTCGGGATGGAAGAAGGCCGCCTTGCACGGCCACCACAGATGACAGCCTATGGGCGCGGAAAAGGTGCTCATCCAGGGGCGGCCATCGCTCGTCTTCTCCCAGTGGAAGCCGAACTGACCATCGGACACACCCGGCTGCACGCGGTAGGTGATCGCGAGGGTGAGGATCTCCTCCCGCGGAGCCGGCCGCGGTTCGATGTGGCAGCTCAGGCTGTCCTTCTCGTGAACGAAGCGCACCGGGCGACCTTCGCCTCGCGCGTTCGCGGGGAGCGCGCTCCAGGCGAGCCGCGTGCCGTCGACCTCTGCTCCTGAGGTCAGGTCGAGCACGAGCGCATCCAGCGCGTCGCACGCCACCCTGACCTGCATCGTGACCGTGCCAGAGACTTCGCGCGTGCTCGGATCGACGACGAGCGCGAGGTCGTAGCTCTGCACGTCGTATCGACTCCGCGGATCGAGCTCGGCGGCCGGCTCGCCTCGCGGGGCTTCCTGCGCCAGGAAGACGAAGGCGACGAGTACCGAATGGAGCATGGTAGATGAGAGCCGGGAGTCGCCCCGGACGAGAACTCGCTCTGTTCCTCGAAAGGGCTTCCTGAAGATGATGGCATGCAGGCAGCCACTCCAAGTCCCCTCACAGGAAAGTTACGCCTCGGGGAGGGGAAGTGTTGGCGTGAGCGAGCTTGCACGGATGGCCGCGCTCGCCGGAGGAGTCCACTCAACGCGCCGCGAAACTCTGATAGAAGGTCGCGAGCTCGGTTCGTCCCAGGCTGGCGAACTGGCTGGCGAACTCCGCCCAGTCGCGGCGTGGATGCTCGAGCCACAGCCCTCCCATCAGGCCGGCATTGGAGAGCTTTCCCGGGGGGGATTGGGCCATGGACCGCAGGTCGCGGACGAGGTCCCCCGGCTCGATCGCTCCCTGATAGAGAACGAGGAGCTGACCACCACCATCGACGAGCAGCCCGGCGGGCAACTGGACACCCATGCGATTCCCCCGGATCTCGAGGACCACCAGGTCCAGCACCTGGAGGAGCTCTTGATCGGCGGGCCCGGCCTCGGCATCGAGGCCGAGCTCGGTGACCCGGGTTCTCGCTCCGGCCTGGCTGCGTGTTGCATCGACGCACAGCGGAACGATGCGCACCCCCGCCTTGGCGAGTGACGATTGCCCCTCCGAGATCTGCCGCAGGCTCCGCAGCGAGGGCTCGGATCCCTGTGACCAGAGCACGAGGAGCATCGGCCGTCCGGCGAGCTCCGCCACCTTGCGACGGGCACCCGCATAGGAGGGGATCGTGATCTCGTTCAGCGGCAGCTTCCCGACGAGAGGGATGCGATGAACGGTGCGCGCGGGCCGGGGGAACGGGTCGGCGGGGAGAGCGGCGAGCGGTGCGGTCGATCGCGTGATCGGCTCGGGGGTCGTTCCTCCCTGGGTGATGCGCCAGTTCGCATCTCCCGCGAGGTCCTCGAAGCGGCTCTTGCCGCCGCCTGGCCAGGCGACCGTGACGGTCTTTGCGCGCGAATCGCGGCCCAGGCCGAAGTGCAGGCGCTTGGACGATTGCGCGAGGAAGCCGCTCTGGGCGTACAGGGTTTTTCGGAGCGTGCGCCCCTCGAGCTCGACGACCACCTCGGCCCCGATCGCGTCACGGTTGCAGCGCGTCCCGACCAGCGAGATCTCGAGCCAGTGCGACCCGCCCGCGTCACGATTGTGGAAGAAGCGCAGCCGCGGCGCGGTGCGATTCTTCACCACGAGGTCGAGCTTTCCGTCCCCGTCCCAGTCGCCGACCGCCACGGAGCGCGCATCGTCGAGCGGATCCGCGCCGCTCACTCCCGAGACATCGGCGAAGCGCGCGCCGCCCAGGTTCCGGAAGCTCACGTTGCGCTCGTTCCCCGCCCACGAGTTGCCCTGGTGCATCGACATGTGCTCGATCGCGCGCCAGGCGTTGGTGTACTCCTCGCGTGCGTCCGAATCGGGCGGCGAGAGGGCCAGGACCGCCCGCCAATAGAAGCTCGACACGTCGGGCTTCTCGTTCCTGCTCGAGATGAAACCGTTGGGGACGTAGAGGTCCTCCAGACCGTCGTCCTCGAAGTCGACGAAGATGCCGCCCCAGGACCAGCCCGCAGCGTTCACGCCCGCTTGCTCGGAAGCGTCTTCGAATGTCCCGTCGCCCCGGGCAAGCAAGAGCGTGTTGCCGCGCGCGCAGCGCCGGTAGTTGGGCACGAGCTCGGGGGGTTGCCGGCCGAGGAAGGGCGCCTCGGCGGTGACGCGCAAGCCCTCGGGCGAATAGATGTTGCTCACGTAGATGTCGACATCGCCGTCGAGCTCGACGTCGGCGCAGGAGATACCCATGCTCGCTGCCATGTCGTCCACGCCGAGCTCGACCGCCAGCTCGCGGAAGTACCCCCGGTCATTGCGATAGTAGGTATTGCGGCCGAAGTCGTTCGACACGTAGAGGTCCGGGTCGCCGTCGCGATCGAAGTCCTCCCAGGTCGAAGCGAGGCTGTACTTCTCGTTGTTGAACCCCAGGCCCACTTCCTTGGTCGCGTTGGTGAAGATCCCACCGCCATCGTTGCGCCAGTAGAAGTTCCCGGCGCCCCCGTACGCGTCGAAATAGGGCGTGGGAACGCCGCCCATCAGACCGGCCGCGACGTAGCGGCAAGCGTACAGGTCCAGATCGCCATCCAGATCGGGATCAGCCGCGCTCAGCGAGAAGATCTCCTCCTCGCCCGTGCCTTCGAGCTTTCCCCAGGACGTGAAGACCCCCGTGCCGTCATTGATTCCGAGGCCGATGTCCGCGTTCAGCGCGACCGCGAGGTCCTGATCGCCATCGTTGTCGATGTCGAGGAAGAGGGCGCTCAGCGAGCGGTCGAGCCAGTTGGCCCGTGCCGCGATCGTGCCGTCGACGACCGTCCCGTCGGCCTGGTGCAGGAACAGACGATTGGGCAATCCGCCCTGCTGGCAGACGTACAGATCGTCGAGGCCGTCGCCGTCGGCGTCGCCGAGCGCGAGGCCGTAGCTGCCCAGGAAGTCCACGGCGGTGTGGCGGTCGACGTTCTTGAAGTAGTCGTCGGTGCCGAGGAGGAGCTCGCGTTCGAAGGCTTCCGCGCGTCCGAAGACGGCTTTCGTGAGGTCGGCGAAGAGCATTCCCGCGGCGTGGATCTCTTCGTAGCGCCGGACGTTGATCGACCGCACACGAGGCCAGGTCTCGCTGGCAGCGAGCCCCAGGCCCACCGTCCATTCGAGGTTGAGCTGCAGTTCGCCGCCAGGCTGCGTGCCTCGCGCGCGGATCGAGAGGTCGACTTCGAACGACTCTGGTGAGTTCTCACGGACGGCGATCGTTTCGAAATCCACGCGCGTGTTCGTGCCGCTGCCGAGCTTGGCCGCGAGCGTGCGGGCGCTCTCGAGGAAGGCCGCGCGTTCGATCGGAGCCGGAGCGCTCGTCGAGCCCCCGACGACCTTCGTCCGGCCGTCGTCGAGCCGGGTCTCGAGATCGTCGGGCACCAGGCCGCTCGCCTGCAGCTCCGCAGAGAGGAGGCTGTCGAGGCGCTCGGGGTCGAGCGCAGGCGCAAGGATCACGAGATCGAGGAGCTCGCGCAGCCGCGGCGTCACCTGCTCGACCAGGACTTCTCCCGTCCATCGTCCGAGAGCGGGATCGAGCTCGGCCTGGATCGGCGCGACGAATGCGGGCGGTGGGGCGGGAGACGGTTCGAACAACCATTCACGTGCCCCGACCGGCTCCGAGCCCGGAACTTCCGCGTCGGCTCCCTCTCCCGCTCCTTCTCCCGACCCGCTCTGGCCGCATCCGCTCGCGAAGAGCAAGGCGCAGAAAACGGCGCACGCGGCCAGGAACCAGTACGGAAGCGAAGGTCGAAGGGGCATCGATGGGGCCTGGTGGAAGGCGTTGCCGGCGCGAAGGGGACGTTCAGTATAGGGACGCTGCGCGACGAGCGGCTCGCATAAGATGAGGCTGTGTCGAGCGAGCTCACGCCGGTCGGAGCCGCTGCCGCCTTCCACACGACGCGCTGGAGCGTGGTGCTCACTGCCGGCCTTCGTGACGGACCCGCAGCGCGCGCCGCGCTCGAGACGTTGTGCTCGGCGTACTGGTATCCGCTGTACGCCTACGTGCGCCGCCGCGGCATTCTCGCCGAGGACGCACGCGACCTCACCCAGGGCTTTTTCGCACGGCTCCTCGAGCAGAACGACTGCGCCCGCGCCGACCCCCAGCGCGGTCGTTTTCGCGCTTTCTTGCTCGCGTCCTTGCGCCACTTCCTGGCCAACGAACGGGATCGCGAGCGAGCCGACAAGCGCGGCGGGGGAGCCGCGCCCTTGCCGCTCGATCTCGAGGGTGCCGAGGAGCGTTACGCGCTCGAGGACTGCCGCGAGCTCACTCCCGAGGAGCATTTCGATCGCGTCTGGACGCTCGAGCTCCTGGAGAAGAGCCTGGCGATCGTGCAGGCCGAGTACGCCGCTCGTGAGCAGGCCGAGCTGTTCCACGCGCTCGCCGCAACGCTCACCGCCGGAGATTCGTCCGAGAGCTACGCCGCGATCGCCGCCCGTCTCCAGAGCAGCGAAGGGGCGATCAAGGTCGCCGCCCACCGCTTGCGCGCGCGCTACCGCCAGATCCTGCGCGCCGAGGTCGCCGGCACGCTCGCCGATCCGGCCGAGGTGGACGAGGAGCTGGCGGCCTTGCGGCGGACGTTCTCGACGTGATTTCCGCGCGCGCCTGTAACCCCGGCGGCGCGGAGCTTCATGAAGGGTCGGCCTGCGAGATTCGCCTCCGACCATGAGCACCACCCGAAGCTGTCCCCGTTGCCGCGCCCCGCTCCGCGAGAGCGAGAGCCCGCGTGGCCTGTGCCCCAAGTGTCTCCTCTCGGTCGCCATGGGCGAGGACGAAGTGATTCGCACCGTCCATGGACAGCCGGCTCCCGAACCGCCTTCCCCCGCCAGCCTCGGGCCGCTGTTCCCGCGCCTCGAGATCCTCGAGATCGTCGGTCGCGGGCGGAATGGGCGTGGTGTACAAGGCGCGCCATCGCGGGCTCGACCGACTGGTCGCGCTCAAGATCCTGTCGGTCGATCCTGACCGCGAGCCCGCCGTCGCCGAGCGCTTCGTGCGCGAAGCGCGCGCGCTGGCGCCGCTCGACCACCCGAACATCGTCGCCGTCCACGACTTCGGCCGCGCGGGCGTGCTCCTCTACCTCGTGATGGAGTTCGTCGAGGGCGCGAACCTGCGCCAGGTCATCCAGGGCGGCGAGCTCGTGCCGCGCGAAGCGCTCGCGATCGTCTCGCGAGCTCTGCGCGGCGCTGCAGTTACGCGCACGACGCAGGGCGTCGTGCACCGCGACATCAAGCCCGAGAACATCCTGCGTCGACCACGCGCGGCCGCGTGAAGATCGCCGACTTCGGCCTCGCGAAGATCCTCCGCCCGACGCACCGGCGCCCGAACGCCTCACGCAGAGCGCGCAGGCGATGGGCACGCCGCACTACATGGCGCCCGAGCAGATCGAGCATCCGCTGACGGTCGATCATCGCGCCGACATCTACTCGCTCGGCGTGGTGTTCTACGAGCTGCTGACCGGCGAGCTGCCGCTCGGCCGCTTCGCGCCGCCCTCGAAGAAGGTCGAGATCGACGTGCGCCTCGACGAGGTCGTGCTCAAGACGCTGGAGAAGGAGCCCGCGCGCCGCTATCAGCACGCCGGCGAGGTGAAGACCGACCTCGATGCGATCTCGAGCCGCGACGATCGACCTCTGGACTTCGAGGGGGTCGGTCTAGTTGCCGAAATCGGCCGCAACGGCCGCGGGAAAGTCGTCCGGATGGGAGCCGTGGGTTGCCTGATCGCCTTCGCGATCCTCTCCGTTCTCATCCTCTTCACGGTTTTCTGGGCCCGCGCGCGGACGGCCGAGGTATCCGCTCGGCGCATGGAAGAGCAGGCTTATCGCGCACGGATGGAAACCGGGGAGCCGGGCGCAACGATCTCGACCCCCTGGTCGCACTGGGACGCGACCCACCAGGACCTCACCTCCGTCGAGCACGCGCTCGATCAGGCCGAACCGCCCGTTCCAGTGCAGTTGCGCGAGCTCGTCCTGCGAGTCATCGAGCGGCGGCACCTGGAATACCTGCTGGCCGAAACCGAGGCGACCACCATCCGCATGGACCGCAGGGACTTCGTCGACAGCCGCCGAGTCGAGGTCGCCGCCTTCGCCGAAGAACGACAGGCGGTCCGCGCATGCTTGCACGACGATCTCGAAGACCTCCTGGGAGCGTACAGCGTCCCGTTGCTCGCCAGCTGCCTCGATGGCCTGTTCCCCTTCGGAGACGAAGCGGTCACCTTCGAGATTTCTCGTCCAGGCGAGCTCTACGAGCTGCGCGTCTTCTTCCCCAACGGAAACGTCAGCCCGAGTCCGCAGGTCCTGGGAGCCGAAGTCCCTCTCGGCCTGCAGCGCTTCTGGGATCCAGAAAGAGGCTGGCCGCTGCGCTGACGCCCCTCCGCCGGTCAGGCGTGGCATCGGGATGGAGGCATGCCCGAGCTCGAAGCGTCGTGACGCTAGTGCGGGGCCGCGTGCGGCCCCGCACGCCGTTACGAGCATCGCTCTATGCCTCGACGGTGGTCAGGTTCGCTTCCGCCGACCACAGCACGCGGTACAGCGTGTCACGCTCGACGGGAATACGGCCCGCGTCCTGGATCCAGCGGACGAGCTCTTCGCGCATGACGCCCTGCGGAGTGGTTGCCCCGGCTTCGTGGTAGATCTTCTCCTCGACCACCGTGCCGTCGACGTCGTCGGCACCATAGGAGAGAGCAATCTGAGCGATGGGGATCGTGAGCAGGATCCAGTAGGCCTTGATGTGCGGGATGTTGTCGAGCAAGAGGCGCGCGACGGCGATCTCGCGCAGCTCGTCGACGGCAGTAGGGCCGGGGAGGTGGGCCCACTCGGTGTTCTCCGGGTGGAACGAGAGCGGGATGTAGGTCTGGAAGCCGCCGGTCTCGTCCTGCAGGGCGCGCAGGCGCACGAGGTGGTCGACCTTCTCCTCGATCGTCTCGATGTGGCCGTGCAGCATGGTGCAGTTCGAGCGCAAACCGGCGCGGTGCACGGTGCGCGTGACCTCGAGCCACTGCTCGCCGGTGTTCTTCAGGTGGTAACCCTCGCGATGCACGCGATCCGCGAAGACCTCGGCGCCTCCGCCAGGGCAGGAACCGAGGCCCGCCTCGATGAGCTCGGGCAGCACTTCCGCGACGCTCTTGCGCGCGACCTTCGCGATCTGCATCAGCTCGATCATCGTGAAGGCCTTGATGTGGATGGCCGGGCGCACGGCCTTCACGGCGCGCAGGATGTCGAGGTAGTAGGAGTATCCGAGCTTGGGATAGATACCCGCCACCATGTGCACCTCGGTCACCGGCTCGTCGAGGTGCTCGCGGATCTTCGTGGCCACTTCCTCGGGTGACATCACGTACGCGCCGCTCTGCCCGGGCAGGCGCTGGAAAGCGCAGAAGCGGCAGAGCTTGTTGCAGATGTTCGTGTAGTTGACGTGCTGGTTGACGTTGAAGTAGGCATGGTCGCCGTGCAGCCGCTCGCGCACGTGGTCGGCGAGGGCACCGACGAGGGGGAGGGCCGGGTGCCGGTAGAGCGCGAGGCCGTCCTCGAAGCTCAATCGCTCGCCGTGCAGGACTTTTCGAGCGATTGCCTCGAGACCGGAGCCATGCGCACGGCGCAGCAGGTCTTCCGCGCTCGGATCGAGAGCGAGTACACCGCTCACGAGCGCGGCTCCCACGCCGGAGCCCTGGCGCCTCGGTGCGTCGCGGCTTCCTCGCGGTTTCTCGGCGAGCGCGATCCTTCGTGGCGCGCGTCGACGATCCCGTACCAGGAGTTGCGCTGGCGCGGCTGGAAGCCCGCAGCGGTGATCGCCCGCTCGATCGACTGGATCGATTCGAGATGGAAGCAGCCCGCGGCCGAGACGACGTTCTCTTCCAGCATCGTGCCGCCGAAATCGTTGCAGCCGTAGTGCAGAGTCACCTGCGCGGTCTTCGTGCCCTGGGTCACGTAGCTCGTCTGGATGTTGTCGAAGTTGTCGAGCACGATCCGCGAGAGCGCTTGCACGCGCAGATACACGGCCGGCGTCGCCTTCGCGGGGTAGATCGATGCCTCCGGCACGCCTTCCGGCTGCATGGTCCAGCACGCGAAGGCCGTGAAGCCGCCGGTCTCGTCCTGGAGCTCGCGCAGACGCAGGAGGTGCTCGACGCGCTCGGCCGCGGTCTCGACGTGGCCGAACATCATGGTTGCCGACGAGCGCAGGCCCGCCTCGTGGGCCATCCTGTGGATATCCAGCCATTCATCGGTGGTGGTCTTCTTCGGCGCGATGATCCGCCGCACGCGCTCGACCAGGATCTCCGCTCCCGCACCGGGCAAGCTTCCGAGACCGGCCCGCACGAGATCGCGGATGACCTCCTCGACCGGCCGCTTCTCGATCTTTGCCAGGTGATCGATCTCGGGCGCGGAGAGCGCGTGACAGTTGATGTCGAAACGCTCGCGGATGTCGGACAGTAGCTCGCACCACCAGTCGCTCTTGATGAACGGATGGTGCCCGCCTTGCATCAGGAGCTGTTGCCCGCCCTGTGCCACAGTCTCCTCGATCTTCCGGAAGATCTCCTCGCGGGAGAGCACGTAGGCCTCGGGGTCGCCCGGCCGGCGGTAGAAGGCACAGAACCCGCAGTCGGTGACGCAGGCGTTGGTCGGGTTGATGTTCCGGTCGACGATGTAGGTGACGATCGCCTCGGCGTGCTTGCGGCGCCTCACGATGTCCGCGAGCCGACCGAGGGTCGGCAGATCGGCGCGCTCGTGCAGGAAGAGCGCATCCTCGGGCGCGAGCCGTTCACCCGCCGCGACGCCCTGCTCGATGCGCACGAGCTCGTCGCGCACGGGGCGTTCGTGCGCCCGCGAGGCGAGCGGCGCGACCCATTCGGGGAGGGCGGAGGAGGAGCGCGTGGGCGCGATCATGGCGAAGCATTCTAGTACACTCCCGCCACCTTCGAAGCCAACGAGGCGAGGGCAACCAGGAGCGTGCATGTCCCAGTCCAAGCAAGGCGTCATGGAAGCGATCGTTTCCCTGTGCAAGCGCAGGGGCTTCGTGTTCCCTGCCTCGGAGATCTACGGCGGAATCGGCAACACTTACGACTACGGGCCGCTCGGGGATCGAGCTCCTGCGGCGCGTGAAGGACGCCTGGTGGACGCGCGGTCGTGACCGCCCGCGAGGACGTGGTGGGCCTCGATTCGGCGATCATCCAGAATCCCAAGGTCTGGGAGACCTCGGGGCACGTCTCGGGATTCAGCGATCCGCTTGGTCGACTGCAAGACCTGCAAGTCGCGCTTCCGGGCCGACAAGCTCGCCGATTCGGCCTGCCCGAAGAAGCCCTCCAGACTCCCGGGCGAGGGTCCGGATTGCGACCTCACCGAGCCGCGCGCGTTCAACCTGATGTTCAAGACGAACGTCGGGGCGGTCGAGGACTCGCTCATCGGTCGCCTACCTGCGGCCGGAGACGGCGCAGGGGATCTTCCTCAATTTTCAAGAACGTGCTGAGACTCGACGCGCATCGAGCCGCCCTTCGGCATCGCGCAGATCGGCAAGTCGTTCCGCAACGAGATCACGCCCGGAAACTTCGTGTTCCGCACGCGCGAGTTCGAGCAGGCCGAGATGGAGTTCTTCGTCCCGCCCGCCGAGAACGACAAGTGGTTCGACTACTGGCGCAAGGAGCGCTTCGCGTGGTACGTCGAGCTCGGCATCGATCCCGCGAAGCTGCGCATGCGCGACCACGCCGCAGGACGAGCTCGCGCACTACTCGACCGGCTGCTCGCGACATCGAGTACGAGTACCCCTTCGGCTGGGGCGAGCTCGAGGGCATCGCCTGCCGCACGGACTTCGACTTGCGCCGTCACTCCGAAGCCTCGGGCGTGCGACCTGACGCTACTTCGACGCCGAGGCGAAGGAGCACTACCGCCCCTTCGTGATCGAGCCCGCCGGCGGCATCAACCGCATGGCGCTCACCTTCCTGATCGACGCCTACGAGGAGCAGGCGCTCGAGGCCGACACGCGCACGGTGCTGCACTTCCACCCCGAGATCGCCCCGATCACCGTGGGCGTCTTCCCGCTCGTCAAGAAGGACGGCATGCCCGACAAGGCGCACGAGCTCGAGCGCGAGCTGCGCCTCTCGCGCCTGTCCACCTTCTACGACGAGAAGGGCGCCATCGGCCGCCGCTACCGCCGCCAGGACGAGGTCGGCACGCCGTATTGCGTCACGATCGACGGCGACACGATGACCGGCGACGTCGTCACCATCCGCGAACGCGACTCGATGGAACAAGTGCGCGTCAAGACCGGCGAAGTCCGCGGCTGGATCCTCGAGGCGATGCGCTCGTGGAAGCGCCCGGTGCTCTCGGATCCAAAACCCTGAGCGCGGCGCCCGGTTCGGAGTCCCTCCTAGTTTGGAGTACCGCCTTCAGGCGGTCTGGTTCGTCGTCCCGCTTTCAGGCGGGACTGGCTCCGGAGGAGAAGACCGCCTGAAGGCGGTACTCCGAACCAGAAGGACTAATGGTGGTGATGCCCCCCCTCCCCATGCACATGCCCGTGCCGGAGCTCCTCCGCAGTCGCCTCACGCACATCGCGCACCGTAAGCGAAAACGCAAGAATCATCCCCGCCAACGGATGGTTCGCGTCCACCGTGACCTCGTTCCCTTCGATGGCCGTCACGCGCGCAACAGAATCGCCATCGGGGCCGGTTACATGAACCTGCAACCCCACCGTCACTTCTGTCGGGCGTTCGAACTGCGAGCGCGGAACGACCAGGATCAGCTCCTCGTCGCGCTCTCCGTAGCCGTCATCGGGCGATAGGGTCACGGAGACGGCCTCGCCCTCGGTCTTGCCTTCGAGGGCGCGCTCGAGACCGGGAACGATCTGGCCGATGCCGTGGATGTAAGCGAGCGGCTCTTCCTCCGAGGAATCGAGCAGCGTGCCGAGCTCGTCACGCAGCTCGTAGTCGAAGGTGGCGACTTTGTTCTTGGCGATCTTCATGAGCCTCCTCGGCCTGCATTGTGTCACGCATGCATCACGAGGATGAACCGGATCCCTGCTCGTACCAGGCTTCGTTCGCCGCCGCGGTCCGATCGATCTCCTCGGCCGAGACGAGCGGGCCCCGGCCGATGCCCGGGCAGATCTTGCGAACCTCGCCCTCCCAGACCGCGCGGGCAAGGTTTTCTTTCCAGAATGGCCACGTGCGGCACTGCACCGGCCGTACCGGGTAGACCCGGCACAGGCCTTCCGAGCTGAGAAAGGGGCAGCTCGGCCCCTCCATGGCCAGCCGCAGCCAGCCATCCTCGCGCACCAGGTGCCGTGCCTCGAAGTCGGCCCAGGGGAGGCCCAGGTGCGCGGCGATGGCCTGGGCTTCGGCCTCGACCAGGTACACGAAGGCGTAGGCATCGTGACTGGTGCAGCAGGCTCCGCAACGCTGGCACTCGAAGCGTAAACCTTTGTGGTACCAGGGCTTAGATGGTGTTTCGGGGAGTGCCATACGACGCGATCCGGCGGGAGTGTGCGGTTACCGAACTCAGAGCCGTGGTTAAAGGGCTACGAGTGTGTGCGCTTTCACACATCCGGTCCTGGCCCGACCCGGCACGCTCCCACGGAGAGCCACAGGATAGCGCATGCGACTGACTGTTACCGAGGACGGGATCCAGACCGAGCTCGAGCTCGACCGGACCGTGATCACCATCGGCCGCTCGCTGGACAACGACATCCGGCTGGCGAACACGAAGATCTCGCGCCATCACGCCCGCATCGAGCGGAGCGGCGAGCAGGCGTGGCTGATCGACCTGGGCTCGCAGAACGGTTCCTCCGTCAACGGCGAGAAGGTCGCGCGCGTCCTGCTCGCGGCGGGCGATCTCGATCGAGGTTTTCCGGGACGCGCATCCAGGTCGAGGCCGACACACCGGTGCGCGAACCGACGCACACGGAAAAGCTCTTCGAGGTCGGACAGGCGACGCTCTCCGGCGACGCGCGGCGCGAGCGGGAGAACCTGCGCGTCTTCGCCAAGATCACGCGCGAGCTGGTGCGCGAGACCGAGCTCCTCCCGCTGCTGCGCCTGATCGTCGACTCGGCCGTGGCGCTGGTCGGCGGGGAGCGCGGCTTCCTGCTCCTCGCCGATCGCAGCCGCGACGAGCTCGCCCGCGAACGGGGTCTTCGACGTGCGCCAAGATGACCGTCAGCGTCGCGCGCAGCTTCGACCACTCCGACATCGTCGGTGCCCGCGTTCGCGCCTCTCGATGGGCATCGCCCGCAAGGTGGTGGAGGAGCGGCAAGCGCTCCTCTCGGTCGACGCCGGCTCGCGACGAGCGCTTCGAGGGCATGGCGAGCGTCGAGGATCTGCGCCTGCGCTCGGTCATGTGCCTGCCCGATCGCGCATCGAGGAGCGTCCCGAAGGCGTGCTGTACGTCGACAACCGCCTGCAGCTCGGCGCCTTCACGCCAGGAGGACCTCGAGCTCGTCGAGCTCTTCGCCGGCCAGGCCTCGATCGCGATCAAGAACGCGCGCCTGGTCGCCGAGCTGCGCGAGCGCAACCACCGCCTGGAGGCTTCGCGCAAGCAGATCGAGCGCCTGAACGAGCAGCTCGGCCGCAAGGTGCGCGATCGCGACACCGAGCTCGCGGTCGTGCGCGCGGAGCTCGGCCGCGAGCGCGGGCGCTACGACTACACCGCGATCGTCGGCGCCTCGGATGCGATGCGCACGATCTTCCAGCAGCTCGACCGCATCATCGAGATCCGACCTGCCGGTCCTGATCCACGGCGAGAGCGGCACGGGCAAGGAGCTGATCGCGCGCGCGATCCACTACAACGGCGCCGCGCAAGGACAAGGCGCTCGTGAGCGAGAACTGCGCGGCCTTGCCGGACACGCTGCTCGAGTCCGAGCTCTTCGGGCACGCGCGCGGGGCGTTCACGGGCGCGTACAAGTCGAAGAAAGGCCTGCTCGAGCAGGCCGACGGCGGCACGCTCTTCCTCGACGAGATCGGGGACATGAGCACCGAGATGCAGAAGAAGCTTCTGCGCGTGCTGCAGGAGGGCGAGTTCCGGGCCGTGGGCTCGGACCGGCACGTGAAGGTCGACGTGCGCGTGATCGCGGCGAGCCATCGCGACCTCGAGCAGCTCGTTCGCGAGGGCGGGATTCCGCGAGGACCTCTACTACCGCATCGCGGTGCTCGCGCGTGCGACTGCCGGCGCTGCGCGATCGCCGCGAGGACATCCCGCTCCTGGCCGAGCACTTGCTCGCGCGCGCGGCGCGCGAGGCGGCTCGCCCGGTGCCTGTGCCTGCCCGCACGAGGTGATGGCCGCCCTGGTGGCCTACGACTGGCCGGGCAACGTGCGCGAGCTCGAGAACGAGATGCGGCGGATCGTCGTGCTGGCCCAGGGCATGGTGCGCCTCGAGCACCTCTCGGTCGCCGTGCGCGAGGGCCGCAGCCTCTCGGGCGAGGTCTCCGGGAGCGCGATGGCGATGCAGTCGGGCGATATCCGCGAGGCGGTCGCGGACCTCGAGCGAGCGCTCGATCGAGGCGGCCCTGGCGCAGTACGGCGGCAACAAGAGCCGCGCGGCCTCGGCCGCTCTCGATCAGCCGCTTCGCGCTGCAGCGCAAGCTCGAGAAGTACGGCCTGGCGAAGAAGTGGGCGGCGACGGGCGGCGAGGAGGAAGAGATCGCCGAGGCCCCCCCGATCCCGAGGTCGGTGACAAGCGCCCTCCGGTAGTCTAGGAAGCTGGTCCGGTTCGCCCGAGCGAGCTCCTCCCTGCATGTCCCGACCTGGCATTCTCTCCCTTCTCGCCGCGGCGATCCTCGCACTGGCGGGCGCGCGCGCCCACGCGGACGAGGTGCTGCTCAAGGACGGCCGCAGCTTCGAGGGCAAGATCGAGAAGGAGACCAAGGACGAGGTCTCGATCCAGACTCGCTTCGGAAAGATGCAGTTCACCCGGGCCGAGATCGCGGAGATCAAGCGCGGCAAGACCACTTCCGAGGTATTCGAGGAGCGTTGGCAGGCAGCCAGGGCCGTGGCGGACTACTACGAGCTCGGGGAGTGGTGTCAGGAGAAGAAGCTCAAGAACGAGGCCAAGCGCTGCATGAAGCGCGTGATCGAGCTCGACCCCGATCACGAGGGGGCGCGGACCTATCTCGGCTTCGTCCGTCACGAGGGCGAGTGGATGACGCCCGAGGAGCGCGACGTGCGCGTCCGCGCCAAGGAAGAGGCCGACATGGTCGCCCAGGGCATGGTGCGCCACGGCGATCGATGGGTCACCCTCGAAGACAAGGCGAAGTTCGATCAGGGCCTGGTGAACGTGGGCGGGAAATGGATGACTCCCGAGGAGGGCATGCGCATCCGCGGCCTCGAGGAATGGCGCGGGGAATGGCTGCCCGCCGCCGAGGCGCGCTCGCAAGCCGACGTCGACCGCGCCGAGGAGAAAGCTGCTCTGAAGCTCGCGCGCGCGAAGAGCGAGTACGCGATCGTCGCCGGAGCGTTCCCCGCCGAGTTCCTGCGCTCGATTGCCTTGCAGATCGACGTCGGGCGTCGCTGGTTCCACGAGGTCTTTGCGATCGATCCGCAGAGCCCATTCGCCGGCGACCGGCTGCCCCAGTTCTACGTGTGGAATCGAGACTCGACTCCCTACGTCGAGACTTGCGAATGGTTCGCAAGTCTCGACGAAGACCGTGCCGCCCGGCTGGGCCGATGGAGTCAAGCGGATCCACGGCTTCGTGTGGTGGGACCCCTACTGCGTGTCTTCGGCGCGCCTGTGGAACCGCCCCGAGGACGACATCGCGGGTCATTGCTACCACCATTCCGGCCATCTCCTGCTGAATCGCCTCGGCTACGACGGCCGCCTCCTGTCGCCCTGGTACGACGAGGGTTTCGCGGCCGTGATGGAGTACCACACGCACGACCGCAACGCGGTGTTCTGCATCGCGCACGCCGCGCCGGTGGTGACGGGCGGCGGGACGGCCGAGAAGAAGATCGAGTTCCAGTTCGAGACCATGGAGTTCCGCGGCGGGTCCTGGAAGAAGAAGCTCCTCGAGGCCCTGGAAAACAACGAGGTCCCGACCTTCGACGAGCTGTCCAAGAAGGAATACGGTGAGCTGACGCGCATCGACATCGCGACCTCGATGGCGATCCTCGAGTGGCTGCTCACCACGGACGGGGCGATGGCGCGTTTCCACGCCGTGCTGCGCGAGACGGCGCCCCTGCCCCCGCTGCGCGTGATCCTGAATGGCAACGATCGGCGGGCCGTCTACGACCGCGCGTTCGGCGCGGCTGTCCAGCTTTCCATGCGAGGCGCCGACCAGGCGTGGAGGGAATGGTTCCGGAACCGGAAGTAACCGCGCGGCACGAGCCCGAGCTGCCGAAAGTCCCGGGCTACCGCCTGGAGAAAGTGATCGGCCGCGGGGCGACCGGAGTCGTGTACCGCGCCGTCCAGCTCGCCGTCGATCGGCCGGTCGCCTTGAAGATCCTGCACAAGGAGCTCGTGGGCACCAAGCGCGCGGTGCGCCGCCTGCAGCGCGAGGCGCGTACCGCCGCGCGGCTCTCGCACGCCGCGATCATCTCCGCCATCGACATGGGCGAGGTGGGGGGCCAGTGGTGGTTCGCGATGGAGCTGGTCGAGGGCATCTCGCTCGCGCAGCGCCTGCGCGACAAGGGCCCGCTCACCGAGCGCGAGGCCTTGCGCCTGTTCCTCCCGCTGTGCGATGGCCTCCAGCACGCCTACGAGCAGAGCGTGGTGCACCGCGACATCAAGCCCGCCAACATATTGATCGACACGAAGGGCCGCGCGCGCCTGGTCGATCTCGGGCTGGCGTTCGCGGAGAGCGATCCGATGCTGACGAGCGGCGGAGGGACCCTCGGCACGCCGCACTACATCAGTCCCGAGCAAGCGCGCGATCCAGCCAATGCCGACGCAAGGAGCGACATCTGGTCGCTCGGCGCGACGATCTTCCATGCGCTCACCGGTCAGCCGCCCTTCGAGGGGGAGAGCGTGGCCGAGATCCTCTCCTCGGTGCTCTACCGGCCGGTCGTCGATCCGCGCTCGCTCGCGCCAGAGCTCTCCAAGGGAATGGGCCTGGTGCTGCGCAAGTGCCTCTCGCGCGCTCCCGAGCGCCGCTACCAGAAGCCCGCCGAGCTCGCGGCGGATCTCGAGCGCCTGCGAGCGAATCGTGCGCCGCGCGTGCGCGCGCGCAGCCTCGACCCGCTCGCGAGCCTGGCGCCGGCCTGGGTCGCTCCGCTCGGCTGGGGCGCCGGCGCGCTGGTGCTCGCCGTGCTCGTCTGGCTCGTCGTGCGGGCTTCGGATTCCGAGACGGAGAAGAACGCGGGGCAAGAGACGGCGGTGGTTCCGGAGTGGCCCGAGCTCACCGAGATCGAAGCGAGTCTCGAGCATGGTGACATCTCCCTCGCGGCGGCGATCGCGCGCCTGGAGGCGATGCAGATCCCTGCCGAGCTCGACCTCAAGCAGCGGCAGAACGCGGTCCTCACCGGCGCGAAGAAGCGCCTGGAGGGAGTGCTGGACGAGTTCTGGCTCGAGGCGCGCACGACGCTCGAGGAGCACCTGGGGCGCTCCGATTACGAGCGTGCCGCGGAGTGGGTGAAGAGCGGGATTCCGGCCGAGCTCGAGCGCCGCACGGGTTACGCGACTCCTAAGGACCTGCCTTCCACGCGCATGCTCCGGGATACGCGCGCGCTCGAGGGCTTCGAGCTACAGATCGGCGAGCGGCGGCAGGCCGCCCTGGAGAATGCGCGCCAGCGCTTGGCCGAGCACGTGAACAACTCCGTGCTGCCCGAGCTCGAGAAGGAGCGCGAGGGCGCGCGCTGGCTCGCGGCGAGCGCGGTCCTCGACCGCGCCGTCACCGGCTGGCTGGACGAGCATCCCGAGCACGTGACCGGCTTGAACGAGCCCGAGCTCAAGGAGTTGGCCAAGAGCGTCGCGCCGCGAATCGAGCTGGAGCGGGCGCGCATCCGAGAAGAGGTCGAGCGCGCGAACGCTGCGCTCGAGGCCGAGCTGCCCCTCCTGGTGGACGACTTGCGCGACGATCTGCGTGCGGGCGGGCGGGATGTCGGCGCTCTCCTCACCGACGCGTTTCGAGCCTCCCTCGAGCGGCGCGGTCTCGATCTCGAGCAGGTCCCCGAAGGGATGGCGTTTCCCGCGCGAGAGCACTTCGAGGCCGCCGTGGCCGAGCTGCGGGCGGCCGAACGGGCGCAAGTCGTCCAGGACGCGAGGCTGGGCTTCGAGGAGGCCGAGGGCGAAGCTGCCGAGCTGATGCGCGCTCGCCATTACGCCGACGCCGCAGCGCTATGGCGCTCCAAGCTCGAGCAGGCCTTCCTCGAACCGGAACGCGCGCGGATCGAGCTACGGGTGCGCGAGTGCGAGATCCTGCAATCGCTGCTCGAGTCGGTCGCGACCCGGGTGCGCGAGCTCGACGGCCGGCCCTTGGACCTGTATCGCTCGAGCACGATCTCCGAGGAAGGCACGATCGACGCGGGGCCCGATCCCCTGGTTCGCGGTTTCGAGCACATCGAGCAGGTGAGCGGGCGCCGGCATCGCTATCGCCTCGATCGTCCCGCGGTGCCGAGCTCCGAGGAGACGACGCTTTCCGGTAGCGACCTGGAAGTGCTCGCGAATCTGCCGCCCCGCACGGACCTGAAGGGACATCTCTTGCTGGCCCTCCTGCGCTTCCACGAGGGCGAGTACAAGGCCGCAGAAGAAGCCTTCCCCGCCGCACATGCCTCCGACGATCCCCTCTATGCCGACCTGGGCGCGCGCATCGATAGCGCCAGTCGAGCCGAGAGCATGCAAGTGGCCGAACGTCGCGACCAGCTCGACTTCCAGATGCGCCAGATCAAGCGATTCAGCGAAAAGGGCCAGGACCGCGACGCCCTGAAGGAGATCAACCGCACGCTCGGTCGCTTCCAGGATCTGCTCGCCGAGGACGAGGCCAAGTGGTTGCGGGCGCAGGAGGAGATCTTGCTGCACCGGGGCGCGCCGCTGACGCTGCAGCGGGCGTACGCGCCCGACGAGCTCTCGCACCCCCCAGGCAAGCCGCGCGCGTTCCTCATGCTCTGGAACTTCGACGCCGAGGAGGAGTTCGCCTGGAAGCGCGGCCTGTGGAAGTTCGACGGCCAGGGCTGGTGCTCGCCACGCCTGCTCGGCAGCGACGACGAGCTGTTCGATGTCGACAGCGCGCCCGAGCTCTTGCTCGTCGCGCCGATCGATCTCACGGAGGATCTGCGCCTGCACCTGGTGCTCGAACGCCTCGACGCCGAGGTCCAGACCCAGACGATCGTCCTCTCCTGTGCCGGCTTCCACCTCGCCCTCCTCGTCGACGGCACGCGCGGCAACTGGCTGCTCGACATCACCAATCCAGAAGACGTCCTCGATCGCCTGCGCGCCGCTCCGGCGAAGGCCGGCAGCTTCACACCGCCCCCTCCCCACACCGCCTTCCCGCTCGAGCTCTCCGTCAATCCCAAGCTCGGCGAAGTCCGAGGCCTCGAAATCGGAGGCCTTCGCCTCTCGCCACCCACCTTCGCCCGCCGCCCATCCGACGACCGCCGCATCGAGGTCCGCGCCCGCGAACGCATCCTCCTCCTGCAAGCCGAACTCGCCGGCAAAGAGCTGGAACGCTGAGCCACGCGCCTCCCAACTCATCGTTTTCCTCTTCGTTTTCCCCCCTAAAAAAAATTTCCCCTGCCTTTGTCTTAGTCTTCTCTTTCCGACTCACCCGCCCCCGCTTCTGAGCGGAGGCAACGTCTGCACCGGAATGAGCCCGAGCCTCCTCCACCCCGTGCCGAGCATCCACGTCCTCGGCGGAACCACGGGCGCCAAATCTGCGGGAGCTCCGACTTCCGATCCCTTCCCCGCATTCTTCCACCCGTCGAACCATGCGCCCGATGAGCAGGGATCGAAGCCATCGTGGAAGAGACCATGCCGGCGCGCGTTCTTGAGCACGTACTCGAGCGCGTTCCTGACCTGGCGCGGGCTCGTCAGGATGCGGTCGTGATAGCGGTCGGAGAAGACTTTGCCAGCCCGGCGCAAACGAGCGTTGATCGCCTTGGCGAGACGCACGCCCAAGCCCTGCATTCCGCGTGAGAGCGCGGGCCTTCCAGTTGCCTCGACGATCAGATGCAGGTGGTTCGACTGCACGCTGAAGTGATTCAAGCGGAAGCCGAAACGGGCTTTCCCTGAGCGCAGGGCACGTCGCACGTCAGCGAAGAGGGCGGGGTTGCGCAGGCTCGGGACGTTCTCGCGCAGGCGTAGCGTCACGTGAACGGGGAAGCGCTGCGGAAGGCTTTCGCGCGTGCGGTGAGAGACACCGGCGCGCGCGCCGGATGGGCGGCGGCCGGCTCCGCGGCGGGCGCCGCCCCAGGGGCGGAAGTCGAGTGCGAGCTGGCTCGGGCGACGTGAGCCGCGAGAGCGTCGCGGGATCGAAGGAGGGCGCGAAGTCGGCACGGGAAGAAGAGAAGAGAGAGTCAGGGAGAGGTTGAACAACCGAGCGGCTCGTCGCCGCTGAACTTGAATGAGCATAGATCAAAAGACGAGAGATTGCAAGCCCCGGAGAGTCATCTGTTACGGAGAGTTGGAGCTCGCGGCGCCGCTTGCGACTACGCGCGCGCGGGGTTTCAAAAATGGGGGAGGGGAAGACAATTAATTTAAAGGGGGAAAACGAAGAGGAGAACGAAGAGAGATGAACCGGACGCGGGAATTGGGGTCGTTTCAGCGCAGGAGGCGCTGAATGACTGTGCGGGCGGACTCGAGGCGTGTGGAGTCGACGAGGGGGGCGATTGCGGAGAGGATTGCGGTGAGGTCTTCGGGGGTGGCGCCGCAGTGGAGGGCGCCGCGGGCGTGGCTGGTGAGTTGGCGGTCTTGGCCCAGGGCGGTGAGGGAGGCGACGGCGAGGAGTTCGCGGGTGCGGGGGTCGAGGCCGGGGCGGGTCAGGACGCGGCCGTAGGCGTGGCCGGCGATCCAGGCGGCGAAGTCGGGGTGGTAGGAGGTGAGGAGGGCGCGGACGGCGGGGGCGTTTTCGGCGTAGATGCGGTCGAAGAGGGGGCGGCCGCGGTCGGGGAGGTCGGGTTCGGCGCGGAGCTCGTCGGGTTCGGGGGAACCGAGGCCGCCGGCGCGGGCGAGTACTTCGTAGGCTTCGACGAGGCGGGGGAAGCCGGCGAAGAGGTGGCTCTGGAGGATGGCCTCGCGCCAGGCGCGGTCGGGTTCGCCGGGGGGGGCATCGGCGCGTAGGCGGGCGAGGGCGTTCCAATCGCCGAGGACGATGGCGGCGGAGACGCGGGCCAGGCGCTCCTCTCTTGGCGCGAGGGTCATCAGGGTCGTGCGGCGATCCAGCGGCCGATTGGCTCGCCGAGACGGACGGCGTGGCCGGGCACGAGCGTCGGGGCGGGGCGGGTCTGGCCGGGGGGAGCCAGGAGTACGACGGTCGAGCCGAGTTCGAAGCGCGCGAGCTCCTCTCCGCGCGCGAGCGATCGGGGATGCTCCAGGCGGCCCTGCGTCGTCGGCTCGACGCCGACCACGCGGATGCGGGAGACGTTGCGGGCGCCGACCATGACGAGCAGGAGCGGACCGCGCGCGCTCTCCATCTGCAAGACGCAGCGCTCGTTCCGCGGGATCACCATGCGCCGCGCGAGCACGGCGGGGGCGACCGAATGATGTGTGCCGGGGATCCAGCGAACGGCGACCAGGCGCGCGGCCTCGGGGGTGTGGACGCGATGGTAGTCCTTGGGCGAAAGATAGAGAGTCCAGGCGGTGGCGCCCTCCCATTCCTGTTCCTTCGCCATGCCGTCGGTGAGCTCGGAGATGGAATAGGAATGGCCTTTGGCCTGCAGGAGGGCGCCACGTTCGACGGCGCCTACCTCGTGGACTCGGCCGTCGCAGGGTGACACCACGGCGTCGGCGTCGGTCGCGATCGGTCGCGCACCGGGAACCAGGCGCCGCACGAAGAAGGCTCCGAGGCTCGGGTGCGCTTCGAGCGGCAGGAGGCACTCGGAGAGATCGGCTCCCACGGCGCGCGCGAAGCCACCGAAGATCGGGCGGCGCAGAGGGCCGGGAATCTTCACGTCGGCCAGCGCGCCGATGACGCGCGAGGCGCGTTCGTCGAGGGCGTGAAAGGAGCGCGCCAGCGCGTCGACGAGCGGACTCATGCGCGCGCAAGCCTAGCGGCTACGTACGATCTCTCAACGCCCGGCTCGCCGGGGCTCAGAGGTCCTGTTCGGCCGCGGCGGCGGCCGGTTGCGCTTCGGCCCCGGCGGGACTCGCGGTCGGGCGCGGGCGGCGCCGCAGTTCTTCCACGGCACCGGAACGTGCCAGCTGCTTGCGTTCGCGTGCCTGCGCCATCGCCTGACTTCGGATGCCGGGATCCGGGCGAGCGTCGATGGTGCCGCCGAGCGGCGCGGGCGGGGCCGTCGAGGGCTTCCAGCCCTGCCACAGGAGGAAGATCGCGGCGAGGGCAAGGGCGCCCAGGAGAATCGTCGAAACCGAGGTGTGCTTCACGTTGAGAGGACGCATGGGCCGGCTTGTTCGGGGGCCGGGATGTCTTGCATCCTGGGACATCAACCGAGGAAGCCAAGCATGGTTCCGGATCCCTTGATCGATCGCCTGGATGAGGCGCTCGCGCGCATGCGCTTTCGCGTGGAGCCGGGCCGCTTCGTCCTGCTGGGCTTCGAGGAGGCGCCTCTGGCAGCCGATCTCGGCGTGCTCGAGCCCCCGGCGCAGCTCGTCCTCGAGGCGGGGGAGACGAGCCTCCTGGTCCGCGAAGAGTTCCTCGCGCCGCTACTCGCCCGGCATCCGCGTGCGCGCATCGAGCGCGACCTGGCCTGGATCCGCTTCGAAGCCCCGATGGGCTGGGAGCTGGTCGGATTCCTCGCCCGCGTCACCGGCGAGCTCGCGCGCGCGGGCGTTCCGCTGGGCGCCGTGTGCGGCTACAGCCGCGACCACTTGTTCGTCGCGGGCCGCCATCTCGCGGCGGCGCGCGCGTGCCTCGCGCGCATGTTCCCCGAGGATCCCGCCGGCGCGACTGCCGCGCGACGCGCGGGCGATTGACACGCGCGCAACACACGGGCTAGGCTCTCTGCCCATTTTTTGAGCACGCTCTGCGGTCGTTCGCGGCGCAGGCGAGGGACCTCGGTCCCGGAAACGAGCACGGTCCAGTCAATGGCCTCCGACCTCAGCGTGGTGATCCTCGCGGCGGGCAAGGGCACGCGGATGAAGAGTCCGCGGCCCAAAGTGCTCCATCCGCTGTGCGGGAGATCTCTGATCGCCTGGGTGGTCGATCTGGCGGCCTCGCTCGGCCCCGAGCGCATCGCGCTGGTCGTCGGGGAGGACGGGGCGGAGGTGGAACGTGCCGCGCGCGCGGCTGCCGGCGCAGTTCCGCTGGTCTCCGTCGTCCAGTCGCCCCAGCTCGGAACCGGGCACGCGGTGCAAGTCGCGGCGGAAGCCCTCGGCGCACCCCGCGGCAGGATCCTGGTCCTGTACGGCGACATGCCGCTCTTGCGACGGGCGAGCATCCAGGCGCTCCTCGACAGCCAGGCTCGCGCGAAGAAGGGCGGCTGCTCCTTGATGACGGTCCTGCTCTCCGACCCGCGCGGATTCGGACGGATCGTGCGCGACGATCGCGGAGTGTTCCGTTCCATCGTCGAGGAACGCGACGCGAGCGAGGAAGAGCGCGAGATCCAGGAGACGAACCTGGGGGTCTACTGCTTCCCCGCGCGCGAGCTGTACGAGCTCCTGCCGCGGCTGGCGCGCGACAACGCGCAGGGGGAGCTCTACTTGACCGACGTCGCGGGGCTGTTCGTGCGGGAGGGCCGGAGCGTCGAGATCGTCGAGCTCGAGGACGAGGCCGAAGCCGTGGGCGTGAACACTCTCGCGCAGCTTGCCGAGGCGCGCTGGGAGATGCAGGTGCGCATCCTCGAAGCGCACATGGCGAACGGCGTCCTGATCGAGGATCCGGCCACGACCTTCGTCGCCCACGGCGTCAAGATCGGCGCGGGCACGCACATCCTGCCCTGCACCTACATCCATTCCGGTGTGGTCATCGGCGAGGACTGCGAGGTGGGGCCCTTCGTGCAGCTTCGCGAGGGGACGGTACTGGAGCCGGAGGCCGAGGTCGGGAACTTCACCGAGTGCAAGAAGACGCGCCTCGGCCGGCGGGCCAAGGCGAAGCACCTCGCGTACCTCGGCGACACCGAGGTCGGCGCGGACGTCAACATCGGCGCGGGGACGATCTTCGCCAACTACGACGGCAAGGCGAAGCACCGGACCGTGGTCGGGGAGCGTGCATTCATCGGCAGCGGCACGATCGTCGTCGCGCCGAACGAGATCGGTCCGCGGTCGGTGACCGGCGCGGGTGCGGTCGTCACGCGCGGCGCCCGGATCGGCGCGGGCGAGACGTGGGTGGGCGTGCCCGCGCATCGGCTCGACCAGGCCGCGGCCGCCGCCAAGCGCGACAAGAACGAGACGAGCGAGAGACAGCGAGGCGCCCCGTGACGAATTACAGCGACGAGATCATCCTGATCTCCGGGAACGCCAACTCTGCGCTGGCTGCAGACATTGCCGTCGAGCTCGGGCTCTCGATCGCCGATGCGGTGGTGGGGAGGTTCCCCGACGGCGAGATCGACATCAAGATCAACGAAGACCTTCGCGGCCGCGACGTCTTCGTGATCCAGCCGACCTGCCCGCCGGTCAACCAGCACTGGGTCGAGCTCCTGCTCTTGCTCGACACGCTGCGCCGCGCGAGCGCCGGCCGCATCACGGCCGTGATGCCCTACTACGGCTACGCCCGCAAGGATCGCAAGGACGAGGGTCGCGTTCCGATCAGCGCCAAGGTGGTGGCGAACACGCTCGTCACCTGCGGGCGCCGATCGCGTGCTGACGATCGATTTGCACGCCGCCCAGATCCAGGGCTTCTTCGACATCCCGGTCGACCACCTGTACGCGCGCCCGGTGCTCCTCGAAGCCGTGCACAAGATCGGAATCGAGAAGCCCGTCGTCGTGACGCCGGACGTGGGCGGAATCCGGATGGCGCGCGCCTACGCCAAGCGTCTCGGCGCGGAGCTCGCCATCGTGGACAAGCGCCGGATCTCGGGCTCCGAGATCGTCGTGGAGCACGTCATCGGCGAGGTCGGAGGCCGCAACGTCCTCATCGTCGACGACATGATCTCCACCGGCGGCTCGATCTCGGAGGCCGCTCGCATCCTCAAGGCGGCCGGGGCGCGAGAGATCGTCATCGCCGTATCTCACGCCGTCTTCTGCGGTCCCGCGGTCGAGCGCCTCGACGCCGCCCCGATCGACGCCCTGCTCGCCACCGACACGATTCCCCTGCGCGATCGCCGGCCCAAGAAACTCCAGGTCGTGAGCGTGGCGCCGCTGCTCGCGCGTACGATCCTCTCCATCCACCGATCCGAATCGGTGAGTTCCCTTTTCGAATGACCCTGTGCGCTCGGCCGGGCCGGCCGAGCGGCGAACCATCCAGGAGAACACCATGGCCAAGAGTGCGACCCTCAAAGCCGCTCAGCGCGAGAGCCTGGGCAGTCGATCCGCCCGCAACCTGCGACGCGTGGGTCGGATCCCCGTCAACCTCCTCGCGTCCGACGGGAAGGCCAACGTGAACCTCTCGATCGACCAGGTCGAGTTCATGACCGCCCGGCGCGGCCACGTCCACCTGTTCGACATCGACGTCGACGGCAAGACCGAGTCGGCCGTAGTGCGCGAGCTGCAGTGGGACCTGTTCGGTGATCGCATCCTGCACGTCGATTTCAAGCGCGTCGCGCGCGACGTGGAGACCGAAGCCGAGGTCGAGCTCGAGTTCGTGGGTCAGCCGAAGACCGGTCAGGCCAACCACCTGGTCACGCACATCGCGGTCCGCACTCTTCCCGCACTCATTCCCGACTCGTTCGAGGTGAAGCTGGAGGGTCTGGAGGAGGGTGCTCGCATCCGTGCGGGCGACCTGGTCATGCCCGAGGGGGTGAAGCTCGCCGTTCCGCCCGAGACCGAAATCGTGGTGGTGTCCGCGATCCGCATCGAAGTCGTCGCTCCCACGGCCGAGGCCGCTGCGGCGCCCGAGGCGGCCGCCCCGGCACCTGCCGAGGAGGAGTGAGTTCCCGTGCGCTCTTGCCCGCCGCGCGATCGCGGCTAGAATCCTTGCCCTTCCGCGGGCGGGGTGACCCTCTCGCGGAAGGCCTTCATCCGGCGCTCCGAGGTGCGCCCGTGTGACTCGTCTCGTGGTCGGCTTGGGAAATCCGGGCCCGGAACACGAGGGCACACGGCACAACGTCGGCTTCGCGGTCCTGGACCGCCTGGCGCTGGACGCGAAGGTGCTCTTTGCGAGTGCACGCAGGCTGGAGGGATACCGTGGACCGAGGGGCTTCGCCTGGGCGAGGCTGACCAACGTCGATGCGTTCCTCCTCGAGCCCGAGACCTACATGAATCTCTCGGGCACCGTGGTGGCGCCGGTGGCGGCCTTCCTCGGCGGAGACGGCGGCTTCGACGGCAAAGATCTCATGGTCGTGAACGACGACATCGATCTGCCGCTCGGCAAGCTGCGCATCCGTCCGCACGGAGGCGCCGGGGGCCACAACGGCATGCGCTCGATCATCCAACACCTCGGCACCGATCGCTTTCCCCGCCTGCGGGTAGGCGTCGGCCGCCGGGGAACCGACGCGGCGCGTCACGTGCTCTCGCGCTTCCTCCCCGAGGAAGCCGAGGAGATCGCGATCTCGTGCGTGGAGGCGGCCGAGGCGATCCTCGACTGGCTCCGCACGGGTGATCTCGAAGGCTGCATGACGCGGTACCACAGCCGCTGGAACCAAGAACCCTGAGCACTACCCGGGGACGAAGCGAGGAACGAGTCGTGAGCAAGACGTACGAGAGCATGTTCGTCCTGGACAACCAGGTGGTGCGCGAGGATTGGAGGGCCGCCAAGAAGGTGGTCACCGATGCGCTGGGCAAGCATGGCGCCACGGTGCTCACGGCCCGGCGCTGGGACGAGCGCAAGCTCGCTTACCCGATCCGCGGCAAGCACCGCGGCACCTATTTTCTCGTGTGGTACTCGATGGACCACGACGCCACGGCTGCCGTGCGGCGGGAGTTCGACCTCTCCGAGAAGGTCCTGCGGTACATGATCCTCTCCAGTGAAGGCGTACCCGATGGCGAGCGCGAGCTCGCCGAGGCCGAGAACGCGGCGGACTTCACGATCCCGGCGCCGCCTGCGGACGACACGGTCGAGGAGCCGGCGGACATCCGACCCGAGGCGGGCCCCGAGCCCATCGAAGATGTCGGCCTCGAAGAAGACGTGGCAGCCGCGGAAGAGGAGGAATAGGCCATGGGAAAGCGCCCGATCATCATCATCGCGACGAAGAATTGCGACGACCCCGTCATCAACTACAAGGACATCACCTACCTCGGCAAGTTCCTCACTCCGCACGGGCAGATCCTCTCGCGCAAGCGCACGGGTTTCTGCTCGCAGTGTCAGAAGCAGCTCAAGCAATCGATCAAGCGTTCCCGTCACCTGGCGCTCCTGCCGTTCGTCGGCTGAGCCGGAGGCTCTCGTCATGAAATCGACCGAAGTCCTCTTGCGCGAGCACGTGAAGAGCCTGGGACGCTGCGGCGACGTGGTTCGCGTCCGGCCCGGGTTCGCTCGCAATTACCTGTTCCCCCGCAATCTCGCCGTCGAGGCGTCGGCGGAGAACAAGCGCATGATGGTCCGCCGCGTGCAGCGACTCGCGGTCGAGGATCTCGAGTCCGCCAAGAAGGTCTCCGCCACCGTGGCGGCGCTCACCGGATTGGTGCTGCGCACTCGACAGCGATCCGATGCTCAGGGACATCTGTACGGCTCGGTGAGCTCGACGCTCGTCGTGGAGCTCCTGGCCAAGCTCGGACACGCGATCGAGGAGCGCGACATCCGCCTGGATACGCCGATCAAGACCACGGGGACTCACGCGTTCCGCGTGCACGTGCACGGAGACGAATACGCGCCCGTGACCATCGAGGTCCAGGCCGAGTGACACCCCTCTCGCGGCGTGCTGCGTCGCGAGAGCGCTCGCATTCTCGGCCGAGGCGGAGCCCGCGCAGCGGGCTCCGCAGGTTTGCACAGCCATCGCAGGCGTCCGTCGCGCCGGCGTTGCTGCCGAGATTGCGCGGACGCGCCCCTACTCGGCAGCCGCGACGAGCGCTATGCTCCGCCCCGCTCGAGAGGAGATGGTGAGCGAGCTCGACGCAGCCCTGCGGGGACGTGTTCCACCCCACAACGAGGAAGCCGAGCGCGCGGTGCTCGGCGCTCTGTTGCTCGATCCCGAGCGGATCCCCGATGTGTGCGAGATCGTGCGCGCGGAGGATTTCTTCGCCCGCAAGAACCGCCTGGTGTTCGAGGCTTGCACGGCGATCTCGGAGCGCGCCTCGGTGGTCGACCTCCTCTCGGTGGCCGAGTACCTGCGCGCGGCCGAGCGGCTCGCCGAGGTGGGCGGGAACCTCTTCCTGGCCGAGCTGACGAACGGCGTGTCGTCAGCGGCCCACTTGATGCATCACGCCCGGCTCGTGTCGTACACGGCGGCGCTCCGGCGCCTGATCCAGGCCGCGCAGGAGATCATCGACGAGGCCTACGGGACGCCGCCCGAGGCCGAGGTCGTCGAGCAGCTCCTCGACCGTTCCGAGCATCGCGTGTTCCAGATCGGCGAAGAGAAGCGCTCGAGCGGCGCCATGCCGATCGGGGAAGCCCTCGACGAGGCATTCCGGCGCATCGACGCCGCCTCGGGACGGCGAGGCTTGACCGGGCTCCCGAGCGGCTTCCACGAGCTCGACGACATGCTGTGCGGCTTCAACGCGGGCGAGCTCTCGGTGATCGCGGCACGCCCGTCGATGGGCAAGACGGCCTTCGTGCTCAACCTGATGGACTACGCCGCGACGCATCGTCCGGAGTGGATGGAGCACGACCCGAACGTCCTCTTCTTCAGCCTGGAGATGGGCAAGCTCTCGATCGTCCAGCGAATGCTCTGCGCGCGCGCGCGAGTGGACGCGCACAAACTCCGGACGGGACGCATTCCCCGCGAGGACTACGCCGAGCTCGCGCGGGCGGCGGGAGAGCTGCAGGGCGCGCGGATCTTCATCGACGACACGCCGGGCATGTCGATCATGTCGATCCGCAGCCGCGCGCGCCGCGTCAAGCACAACCACGGTCTGGACATGGTGGTCCTCGACTACCTCCAGCTCATGAGCGCCAAGGCCGAGAGCCGCCAGCAGGAGATCAGCGTGATCTCGCGCGCGCTGAAGGAGCTCGCACGCGAGCTCGAGATCCCGGTGATCGCGATCTCGCAGCTCTCGCGCGCCGTGGAATCACGCGAGGACAAGCGGCCGCAGCTCTCCGACCTGCGCGAATCCGGCTCGATCGAGCAAGATGCCGACGTCGTGCTGATGCTCTACCGTGAGGAGTACTACAAGCGCAGCGACGAGAACCGTGGCAAGGCCGAGATCATCTGCGCCAAGCAGCGCAACGGTCCGACCGGCGCGGTGACCCTGCAGTTCTTCGGGAGCATCCTGCGCTTCGAGAATCCCGAGCCCTCGATGGCGGAGCCGATCCTCTGATGGCGGCGGGTGGGGATCGCAGCCGGCGCCGAGGATCTACCTCGCGCGTCTTCGAGAGCATCTGGCTCCTGCTCCTGCTCCTGGCACCCCTGGCTCTCCCCCGCTCGGCCATCGGCCAGCAGGACACGCCGGAAGCGCCGCCGCCGATGCCGCCGCAGGAGATCGTGCGCTCCATCCATATCGAGGGGCTCGAGTTCTACAGCGAGACGACCATCCTCGACGCGCTCGAGCAGAAGGTCGGCGAACCGCTCGATTTCGAGGCCATGCGGCGCAGCATGACGCGGCTCTACGAGTCCTATCGCCTGATCGTCCAGTGGGGCGTCCGCAAGGTCGATGGCGGCATCGAGATCGTGATGGAGGCGACCGAATCGCCGGTCGACTTCGAGCCGCGCTTCGTGGGCAACGCGGAGATCAGCAAGAAGAAGCTCCTCGAATGGATCGGCCTCCCCGAGGAGCCGGTCGCCTACCTTGCGCAGAGCGAGCGCCTCCGCCAGCGGATCGTCGAGGCGTACAAGCGCCACGGTTTCCACTTCGTGGAGGTGAACCTGGTGACGCACGAGGATCCGCCTGACGTGATCTTCGAGATCCTCGAGGGACCCGAGGTGCGTTGCACCCGGGTGCTCGTGAACGGCAACGACGCGATCCCCGACACGGGCTGGGGTTTCTGGCGCGGCGGCCTGCGAGAGCTCGGCAAGATGGAGACCAAGGGACGGGGACCGTTCTCCTGGTGGGGGAAGATCTTCGACGAGGAGGTGCTGGCGGCCGACCTCGTCGCACTGAAGAACGTCTATCGCGACCGCGGCTGGCTCGACGTCGAGGCGGACGAGCGACTGGAGTTCAACGACGCGCGGGACGAGGTCGTGGTGCATCTCACGATCGACGAGGGACCCCTGTACCGCGTCGCTTCGCTCGGGGTGCGCGCGTTCGCGGCTCCCACGAACGAGGTGGACGAGGATGTGGCGTCCCTCGAGCCCGAAGAGCTCGTCTTCCCCGAGGCGGACCTGCTCGCGGCGTGCAAGCTGGTGCCGGGATCCCCCTTCGAAGCCGAACGCCTCGCGTCCGACCAGCGCGCCATGCAGGAGTACTACGGAGAGCGCGGATACATCGATGCCAATCTCTTCGAGCGGCGGCGCGACGCGGGCGGCCAGTGGATCCATCCGGAAGGCTGGATGTGGCTCGCTCCGGCCCAGGTGGTCGACTACGAGCGCAAGGAGGTGCACCTGACGTATCGCATGCACCAGGGTCGGCCGCGACTGGTACGCGAAGTCCTGGTCCGGGGGAACGAGCACACGCGCGACAAGGTCTTGCGCCGGGAGGTCAACGTCTTGCCGGGGCAAACGGCCAACTTGCGCGAGATCAAGCGCTCCCTCGGCCGGATCATGGGGACGGGCTACTTCAGCGATCAGATGGATCCCGAGCACCGTGATGCGATCTTCGTCCTGCACGAAACGGATGATCCCGACCAGATCGACGTCGAGTACCTGGTCACGGAGGGGCGCGTCGTCGACTTCCAGATCTCGGGCGGCGTGACGAGCGACAACGGCCTGGTAGGCCTCCTGTCCCTCGGCATGCGCAACTTCGACGCATCGAGCCCGCCCGATTCGCTCTGGTCCACCTTCGGAGACATCTACCGCAAGGAAGCCTTCCACGGCAACGGGGAGCTCCTGATGATCGACGTCTCACCGGGGACGGAAGTCAATTCGGCGCGCCTGCGCTACACCTTCCCGGATCTCTTCGGGACGCACTTCGATCGCTGGACTGCAAATTTCGACGCGCGGCTCCAGGACCGGGCTTACGACTCTCACGACGAGGATCGAGCGCGCATCGAGTTCGAACTCGGGAGGATCTTCGACTTCGATCACAAGTTCGACGTGGGTCTCGTGTATCAGAAGGTCGACCTGGACAATCTCAGCGAGGACGACGTCCTCCCCGACACATTGATCGCCTCGGAGGGCAAGAGTTCCTTCCACGGCCTGAGCGCGGGCTACACGTTCTACGACCTCGACAACCGCATCAGTCCCAGCGACGGGGTGTACTTCCACGCCGCGAGCACGGCGTACGGCGGAGTCCTCGGAGGGGACGAGGACTTCGTCAAGAGCGAGCTGATCTTCGACTGGTATGACCGTGTGGGCGAGGAGGAGCTCGGCACGGTGGGGCCGGCGGTGTACCTGGGAGCCGCGGCCGGTGTCGCGGCGCCCTATGGCGACACCGATTCCGTGAACTACGCCGAGCGCTTCTTCCTGGGCGGCTCGCTCACCATGCGCGGTTTCGATTTCCGCGGAGTGGGGCCTTTCGTCGACGAGAACGGCAAGTTCTCGGAGTTCGCGATCGGCGGGGAGACCTATCTGCGCGGCTCGGCCGAGCTCCGCTTCCCGCTGTACACCGTGCCCCTGCCCGGGACGACGCGTCGCCGCGAGATGTTCCGGGGGATCTTCTTCCTCGACTGGGGGGTGCTCGGACCGGAAGCCTTCCATCTGGCCATCGATGAGTTGCGTGTCTCGGCCGGATTCGCTTTCGGACTGGCCTATCCCATCCCGCTGACCTTCAACTTCGGCTGGCCGTTGCTCGATGGACCTGGAGACCAGACCGAGGTCTTCTCGTTCCGATTGCAGTTCCGGTAGCCGCCGGCGCCAGGATCCGGTTGACATCGGCAGGGCGAACGGGCTAGACCTTGCCCAGCCCTCGCACCGTAGGGGGCTCGAGGACCCGATTTTTCGGGTCGCATGGATGGTCGGACGCACCCTTTCCGAGCTCGCCGCGCTCTGTAACGCTCGCCTCATCGGCGATGGCGAGCGTGAGATCGTCGGCCCGGCCTCGCTGTCCGAGGCGACGTCCGACCACATCAGTTTCCTCTCGCATCCGCGGTATAGCGACCAGCTCGAGACCACGCAGGCGGGCGCGGTCCTGATCGGCGAGGACATCCGGACGGAGCGGGCGGACATCGCGCTGCTGCGGTGCCGGGATCCCGGGCGGGCCTTCTCCCTCGTGGTGCTGGCGTTCGCGCCGGCACTCCAGGTGCCCCAGCGGGGAATCCATCCCACCGCGGTGGTCGATCCCACCGCAGACGTGGCGCCCAGTGCGAGCATCGGCGCTCACGTGGTGATCGGCGCAGGTGCGCGCGTGGACGCGCTCGCCGTCTTGCACGCGCACGTCGTCATCGCCGAGCGCGCGCACATCGGAGAGGAGAGCGTCCTGCATCCAGGCGTGATCGCGTATCCGGACGTCGAGATCGGCGCGCGCTGTCTCGTGCACGCCGGGACCGTGCTGGGCTCGGATGGGTTCGGGTTCGAGCCGACCCACGAGGGCTGGGAGAAGATCCCTCAGTGCGGAAACGTGATCATCGACGACGACGTCGAGATCGGGGCCAACGTGACGATCGATCGCGGGCGCTTCGGTGCCACGCGAATCGGCCGCGCGGTGAAGATCGACAATCTCGTGCACGTCGGACACAACGTGCAGATCGGCGCTGGCGCGCTCCTGGTCGCGCAAGTCGGCGTCGCCGGATCCACCACGATCGGTGAGCGTGCCATCCTCGCCGGTCAAGCCGGCGTCTCCGGTCACCTGACGATCGGGGCTGGAGCGCGCATCGGTGGCGGCAGCGCGGTGTTCAAGGACGTACCCGCGGGCGAGGACGTCTTCGGCATTCCCGCCGGGCCGAAGATCGAGACCTTGAAGCAGGCCGCGCTTTCCAAGCGCCTCGCGCGCTACCGGGACGAGGTCGCCGAGCTGCGCGAGAGAATCCGCCGTCTGGAGGAGCGCGGGTGACTCGGCGCCAGAAGACGATCCGGACGCCGCTCGAGTTCTCGGGGATCGGGTTGCACTCCGGCGACGTGATCCGCGTGCGGCTGGTTCCCGCGCCGATCGGGATGGGCATCGAGTTCGTGCGCACGGACTTGCCCGACGCGCCCAGCGTCCCTGCCCTCATTTCCTACCACTCGCCCAAGGACCGCCGCACGCGGCTGTCGCGCGGCGACGCCTCGATCGAGACGGTCGAGCACTTCCTCGCCGCCTGCTCGGCGCTCGGCGTCGACAACCTGAAGGTGGAGGTTTCCGGGCCGGAGCTCCCTGGGATGGACGGGAGCGCGACCTCCTACGTGGAGCTGTTCAAGCAGGCCGGCCTGGTCGAGCAGCGCGAGGACGCCAAGGTATTCAAGCTCGATCAGCCGGTGTACGTCAGGGAAGGCGCGGCCACGCTCATCGCGCTGCCCTCCGATCGCGAGGTGCTGACCTTGCAGTACGTCGCGACCTTCGAGGAGCCCGGGGTGGCCAGCGGCACCTTCCAGACCGACATCACTGCCGAGTCCTTCGAGCGCGAGATCGCCCCTGCGCGCACCTTCGCGCTCGCCTCGGAGGTCGACGCGCTGATCGCCGCCGGGCTCGGCAAGGGCGCGACGCGCGAGAACACCCTCGTCCTGGGCGACCCCCAGACGCGCTACCGCATCCCCGACGAGCCGGTGCGGCACAAGGTGCTCGACTTGCTCGGCGACCTGCGGCTCCTCGGCGCGGATCTGTGCGCGCACGTGATCGCGACCCGCTCGGGGCATCGCACCAACGCGATGCTCGTGCAGCGCCTTATGGACCGGATGCAGGCGCAAGAGATGGGCGGCCTCGTCCAGCGCGAGTCGGGCATGGACGTGCGCGAGATCTTGCGCATGCTCCCGCACCGCTATCCCTTCCTGATGATCGACCGCGTGATCGAGATCGAGGGGTACCAGCGCGCGGTCGGGATCAAGAACGTCTCGATCAACGAGCCCTACTTCCAGGGCCACTTCCCTGGGATGCCGCTCATGCCAGGCGTCCTGCAGCTCGAAGCGATGGCGCAGCTCGCCGGGATGCTCCTCCTGCGCAAGCTCGAGTACACCGGCAAGCTCGCCGTCCTGTGGTCGATCGACAAAGTGAAACTGCGCGGGGCCGTCACTCCCGGTGACCAGCTCCGCCTCGAGGTCGAGACCAAGCGCCTGAAAGGCGAGACCGCACAGGTCCGCGGAGCCGGCAGTGTCGCAGGCCGTGTGGTCTGCGAAGCGCTGCTCATGTTCACCATGATCGATGCCTGAGGTCCATGCAGATGACGACAGTGATCCATCCGACCGCGGTTCTCGCTCAGGGCGCCGAGATCGGCCACGGAGTCAAGATCGGCCCGTATTCGGTCGTCGGTCCCCGCGTCAAGATCGGTGACGGGACGGTGATCGGTGCCCACGTCGTGATCGACGGTGTGACGACGGTGGGTCACGACAACGTCATCGTGGGTCAGGCCAGCCTGGGCGGCCCCCCCCAGGACCTCACCTACAAGGGCGAGCCGACGCGGCTGGAGGTGGGCGATCGCAACACCATCCGCGAGTTCGTGACGATCAACCGCGGGACCGTGAAGGGCGGCGGCATCACCCGCGTCGGCGACGACTGCCTCTTCATGGCCTGCTGCCACATCGCGCACGACTGCGACATCCGCGATCACGTGATCCTCGGCAACAACGTGATGCTCGCCGGTCACGTCCTGGTGGACCAGTACGCCAACATCGCCGGCGCCGCCGGCGCGCACCACTTCGTGACCATCGGCGCGTTTGCCTACGTCGGCGGCATGACGCGCATGGTGCGCGACATTCCCCCCTACATGATCGCCGAGGGACACAACGCGCGCGTCCGCGGTGTGAACGTCATCGGCTTGCAGCGAGCCGGATACGAGGAGGACGACCTCGAGGAGCTGCGCTCGGTCTACCGACGCCTGTTCCGATCCGGCGCCGCCATGCAGCCCGTCCTCGAGGAGCTGCGGCTGGAGAACTACCAGAGCGGCTTCGTGAAGCACCTGATCGCTTCGCTCAGCAACACCGAGCTCGGGTTCAAGGGCCGCTACCGCGAGAGCTTGCGCTCGGACTTCCAGCGACTGGGTGTGCAGCGCATCCTCGAAGGCGAGGTCGATGCCTAGCGGCGCCACCAGGGTCGCCGTCGTCGGGGTGGGGCATCTGGGCAGGATCCATGCCCGCATCCTGGCGGAGAACCCGCTCGCCGAGCTCGCCTGCGTGGTCGATTCCGACCCCGAGCGCGCAGCGAGCGTCGCGGGCGAGCACGGCTGTCGCGGGTTCTCCGATCTCGGGGAGCTTCCCGAGGATCTGGAGGCGGCCGTCGTCGCCGTGCCTACCGTGCTGCACGCCGAGGTCGCCGTTCCGCTACTCGAGCGCGGCGTGGCGGTACTGGTGGAGAAGCCGCTCGCGGCGAGCACCCGCGAAGGCGAATCGATCCTGGCGGCCGCGCAGCGCGGCAAAGCTCTGCTCATGGTCGGCCACGTGGAGCGCTTCCAGCCAGGCGTGCGCAAGGTGCGTGAGCTCGGCATGCGAGCACGCTTCGTCGAGTGCCACCGTCTCGCCCCCTTCGGCTTCCGCAGCCTCGACGTGGGCGTGGTGCACGACCTGATGATCCACGACCTCGACCTGGTACTGGATCTCGTCGGCTCGGAAGTCGAGGCGATCGATGCCGCCGGCGGCGCCATCCTGACCCAGCGCGAGGACGTCGCGAGCGCCCGCTTGATCTTCGCCAATGGCGCGCGCGCCAACGTCACCGCCAGCCGCGCCTCCCTGAAGCCCATGCGCCGGCTGCGCCTGTTCTCGAGCGAGGGCTACGTCAGCCTCGATTTCTCGGAGAACTACGGCCTACTGGTGAAGAAGGGAGCGCACTGGGAAGCAGGCCGAGCGGCCCTGGCGCGCCTCGATCCCGCCACGCTCGGGGCGACGGCAGGGGACTGGATGAAATCGGGCATCCTCGAGGTCGAGCAGCTCGATCTCGGCGGTGAACGCCGGCCGCTGCAAGCGGAGATCGACTCGTTCCTGCGCTCCGTGCGCGAGGACCTGGCGCCCGAGGTGTCGGGTGAGGATGGGCTGCGCGCGCTGGCGCTCGCCGAGCGCATCGCCAGCGCGATCCGCTCGCAAGAGAGCCTGTGGTGATGGAAGTCCAATGAAGCTGCGCCCCGTCGATCCCGAAGTCTCGTTCCCGAAGCTCGAGGAGCGCGTCCTCCTGCAGTGGGAGCAAGGACGCATCTTCGAGCGCAGCGTCGAGGAGCGCGATCCCGCCCGGCGCTACGTGTTCTACGACGGGCCGCCTTTCGCGACGGGTCTCCCGCACTACGGGCATCTCGTCGCGAGCATCCTGAAGGACATCGTCCCGCGCTACTGGACGATGCAGGGCATGCGCGTCGAACGGCGCTGGGGCTGGGACTGCCACGGCCTCCCGATCGAGAACGAGACCGAGAAGGAGCATGGCCTGAAGGAGAAGCGCGACATCGAGCGCTTCGGCATCCACGCCTTCAACGAGGCTTGCCGCGCGATCGTCCTGCGCTATTCGCGCGAGTGGAAGTCGACCATCCGCCGCCTGGGTCGGTGGGCCGACTTCGATGGCGGCTATCGCACCATGGATCGCGACTTCATGGAGTCGGTCTGGTGGGTGTTCCACCAGCTCTGGGAGCAGGACCTGATCTACCCGGGCTTCCGCATCCAGCCGTACTGCACGCGCTGCGGAACGCCGCTCTCCAATTTCGAGCTCAACCAGCCGGGTGCCTACGCCGACCGCCAGGATCCGAGCATCACGGTGCGGCTGGCGCTCGTGGATCGGCCGGAAGCGGAGCTGTGGGTGTGGACCACGACGCCCTGGACCCTCCCGTCGAACACAGCGGTCGCCGTCGGTCCGGACATCGACTACATCGAGGTGCGCCAGGAGGGTGGCCGCAGCGCGATCCTCGCCGAATCGCGCGCGAAGGCGTACTTCCCCGAGCTTGCAGGCGACGATGTCCTCGCGCGTTTCAAAGGGCGGGAGCTCGACGGACAGGCGTACACGCCGCTGTTCGAATTCCAGCCCGGCGTGGGGGGCCGTCAGTACACCGCCGTTCTCGGCGACTACGTCTCGACCGAGGACGGCACCGGCATCGTCCATCTCGCGCCCGCATTCGGGGAGGACGACTTCGAGATCGGCCGGCGCCTGGACCTGCCGATCTTTCGCCCCGTCGGTCCCGACGGTCGCTTCACGGACGCAGTCCCGACGTACGCGGGGAAGCACGTCAAGGAAGCGGACAAGGACATCGCCCGCGATCTCAAGGCGCGCGGCCTACTCGTGCGTCAAAGCACGCTCGTCCACAGCTATCCGCACTGCTGGCGCTGTGACACGCCGCTGATCTACATGGCGCTCGACACCTGGTTCATGAAGATCGAGCCCGTGAAGCAGGCCATGCTGGCCGCCAATCGCACCATCCACTGGGTGCCCGAAGCGATCGGCGAGAGCCGCTTCGGCAACTGGCTGGAGGGTGCGCGCGACTGGAACTTCTCGCGCAATCGCTACTGGGGCACGCCGATCCCGATCTGGATCTGCGACGCATGTGGCAGGTACGAATGCCTGGGCTCCGGTGCCGAGCTCGAGGCCCATGTCGGCCGCGCCGTCCCCGATCTGCACAAGCACTTCGTGGACGAGCTCACGTGGCGCTGCCCGGCCTGCGCCGGAGAGATGCGGCGGATCCCGGAGATCTTCGACTGCTGGTTCGAATCGGGCTCGATGCCTTACGGGCAGGCGCACTATCCGTTCGAGAACAAGGAAGAATTCGAGCGCTGCTTTCCGGCTGACTTCATCGCCGAGGGTCTCGACCAGACGCGCGGGTGGTTCTACACGCTCACCGTTCTCGCTGCCGCGCTGTTCCAGAAACCCGCTTTCCGCAATGTGATCGTCAACGGCATCGTGCTCGCGGAAGACGGCGAGAAGATGTCGAAGCGCAAGAAGAACTACCCCGATCCCACCGAGATCCTGGGCGAGTACGGCGCCGACGCGCTGCGCATCTACCTGATGGATTCGCCGGTGATGCAGGCGAAAGACCTGCGCTTCAGCAAGAGCGGGATCGAGGAGCACGTGCGTGCCGTGCTGCTGCCGCTGTGGAACGCCTACTCGTTCCTGACGAAGTACGCCCAGGTCGACGACTGGGAGCCCGACGGCATCGAGCCCGATCCGCGCGCCAACGAGCTCGACGGATGGATCCTGTCGCGGCTGCAGTCGCTCGTGGCCGAGGTGCGCGAGCGCATGGATCGCTACGAGATCTATCGCGTCGTTCCCGGGCTGGTCGACCTCGTGGACGAGCTCACGAACTGGTACATCCGCCGCAGCCGGCGCAGATTCTGGAGCGAAGGCAGCGCCGGGGACGCCGGCCACGACACGCTCAATGCGTTCCGCACGTTGCATCACGTGCTACTGGAGCTGTCGAAGATCCTCGCGCCCTTCCTGCCCTTCATCGCGGAGGAGATCTACGGGAACCTCTCGGGGGGGCGAGGCGAGGACAGCGTGCACCTCGACCGCTATCCCGAGGTCCGGCGCGAATGGATCGACCCGGCCCTCGAGCGGCGCATGCGCCTCGCGATCCTCGCCGCCCGGATCGGCCGCGCGCTGCGCGCCAAGCACGAGGTCAGGGTGCGCCAGCCCCTGGCCTCGATGACGGTGGCGATCGCCGACGCGGCCGACCGCTCAGCCTTCGAGGCCGTGGCCGCGATCGTCGCCGAGGAGCTCAACGTGAAGGCCGTGCACGTGAGCGCGGACGAGGGTGAGCTCGTCACCTACTCCGCCCGTCCCAACCTCAAGGTGCTCGGCCCCCGCTATGGGAAGCAGATCGCCGCGATCCGCGCGGAGGTGAGCGAGCTCGCGAGCGCGAGCCTCGCGGGTGTGGTCGCGGGTAGCGCGCTTTCGAGCGCGGCGGTGGAGGGGCTGCGCTACGACGCCGAGTCGCTGCTCGTCGATCGCGTCCCGCGCGAGGGAATCGTCGTGGGTACGGATCAGGGTGTCACCGTGGGCCTCGATCTGCGCCTCACCGAGGAGCTCGTCCGCGAGGGGCTGGCGCGCGAGGTGGTGAACCGCATCCAGAACCTCCGCAAGGAGCTCGCTCTCGCGCTCGACGACCGCATCCTGGTCCGGATCCAGGCAGAGGGCGAGCTCGCCCGCGCGATCGTGCTCCACTGGGACCTGATCCGCGGCGAGGTCCTCGCTCGGAACGAGCAGATCGATCCCTCCGAACCGGTCGCGGACGGGGTCGAGCTGGAGATCGACGGCCAGCATATGCGCCTGTCGATCGATCGTGCGCCGGGCTAGCACGCCGCAACGAGCCCGCAAGATGGGAGGGAAGAAACTTCCACCCTCCCCATATCGCGCGAGAGCATTGCAAGCCGGTGGCTCCGTGCTAGCTTCTTGGTAGGGGGCCACCCTGGCAACGCAGGTGATCTCTCCAGTACCCCCGGAGCCGAATGAATTGATCCTGGGCCACCGACGTCGGCGAGACAGAATCTCGCCTTGTCCGGCCCACCTGGAACCAACTGGTTCCGGGTTCTTGAGAGCACGGCGCCGCTGGGACCCCCTGTCTTCTTCCTCGCGAAGACGCGCACGCGTGCGCACTCGGCTGGCGCACTTCGAGCCGCCGAAGCCGCAGTAGGGACTTCCACCACGGACTGCTAGGATCGCCGCCGCAGGCGAGCGCGCGGGTTGCGCCTCGGGCTGCACGAGGGATCCGGAGACGCGCATGAGGGGAATCCTGCTGATCGTTCTCGTCGGCCTTTTGCTTGGCCTCGGAGCCATGGTGTTCCTGCCGCCCCTGCAAACGTGGTGGAGCGGTCAGCCGACTGGTGAGAGCGCCGATTTTCTGGCGCGCCCGGAAGGAAATGAGGAACGGTCGGGTGCTCCTTCCCCGGAGCAGGCTGCGGGGACGCCCGGCGAGCGCGAGACGGGATCTCAGCCAGCCGCGGTGGAGGAGCATCCCGTCCTGGCGAGCGCTCCCCGTCCCGATGACGTTCTCGCTCCGGCGCTGGACCCGGAGGTGTTCCGCGCGGATCTCGAGAGCGTCGACCGCCGGGCGATCGGGCGGCTGATCGCTCACGAGGAGCGCTACCAGGTTCTCGAGAGCTACCTGAACGAGGGCGAGGGTCGCAAGCTCCCCGAAGCCGCCCGGAAGCTCGTCTCGGCATTCTGGCTGGCGCTCAATGGACAGCCCGCCGAGGCCGAGCGGCTGGCCAGCGACCTCGACGGGTCCGAGGGTGTGACGAGCGATCAGGTGAGCGCGCTGCGCGCGGCGATCGAAGGCGAGCACACGCGGGCGCGGCCTGCCAGCGGTGCGCGGGTCGATGTCCTCGCGCTCGGCATGCGCATGGCCCTCCTCGACCGCCTCGCGGCGGGATCAGCCCGCAAGGGCGAGCACGAGGCTGCAGCCGAGGCCTACTCCGAGCTCCTGCAGGTCGAGGTCTCGGCCCCGTGGGACCCTGAACGCGAGGACCTGAGACGCTGGATGCTGGCCCTGAACCAGGCCCAGGAGCATGGGCGCTGGGACCCCCGTGGCACCTGGCCCTCCCTCACCTACGAGGTCGTGCAGGGCGACAATCTGGTCTCCATCCGCAAGCAGCTCGTCGAGGCGCATCCCGAGCTCCTCCTTTGCGTGGGGTTGATCCGCCGCGCCAACCAACTGGAGGATCGACCGCTCCAGCCGGGCCAGGCCCTGCGGATCCCGACGGATCCACCGCACGTACTGGTCGACCTCGATTCGCAGGTGCTCCTGTTCCTGCAAGGCGACGAGGTGGCCCAGGCCTGGGAGGTCGGAATCGGGGTCGAGGGTCAGGAGACCCCCACGGGGACCTTCACCGTTGGCCTGAAGCAGGAAAACCCCAGCTACATGCCCATCGGAGGGCCGAACGTGCCCTTCGGGCACCCCGACAACCCGCTGGGCACCCGGTGGATTGCCTGGTACCGGGGGGAAGAGCGCACGGGGTACGGCTTCCACGGCACGAACGACCCCTCGGGAGTGGGGGCGAGGGTCAGCAAGGGCTGCGTCCGAATGCGCAACCCGGAGGTGGAGGCGCTCTTCGACGTCCTCCCGATCGGTGCCCAGGTGGTGGTTCAGCCCTGAAAAGTGAACCGATCGCCTCGACTGGAGTTCATCCGAGGAGCAAGCCCGGAACGGAGGGGGGACTCCCCATGGTGCCGCGCTGCACCGGCTCCTCCGAGGCTCGGTGGACCTCAGCCGGGACGCTCGTAAACCCCTGCCAATCAGGGGGTTGTGCGTCAGACCGACGAGGTCCCGCGAAATCCTTGGGGCGCGCTTGACCGAGCGCTCAAAAACCCTATCATCCCCCCTCCCTGACGCGCGGGCGTAACCGGCGGGAGGGGGCGGCGGGCGCGCAATCGTCCGTGGCGAGCCCTCCCGAGGTCGTCTGGGCGCGTTCTTTGAAAACAAGGGTGACCCTTGAGAAGCCTAGCGAGCAGGGATGCCGCTTCGGCGGCGTCCGTACTCGATAACTACGATCAAGAACTTCAAGTGAAGGGTTTGATCCTGGCTCAGAACGAACGTTGGCGGCGTGGATTAGGCATGCAAGTCGAGCGCGAAAGGCCGCAAGGCCGAGTAGAGTGGCGAAAGGGTGAGTAACACGTAACCAACGTACCCTTGAGACCGGGATAACCGCTGGAAACGGCGGGTAATGCCGGATGGTCCGAACGGGAGGCATCCTCTGTGCGGTAAACGGTGGCGCAAGCTGCTGCTCGAGGAGGGGGTTGCGGCCTATCAGCTAGTTGGTGAGGTAACGGCTCACCAAGGCGACGACGGGTAGCCGGACTGAGAGGATGGCCGGCCACATTGGGACTGAGACACTGCCCAGACTCCTACGGGGGGCTGCAGTAGCGAATCTTCCGCAATGCGCGAAAGCGTGACGGAGCGACGCCGCGTGCAGGATGAAGGCCTTCGGGGTGTAAACTACTGTCAGGGGTTAGGAACGCTCGATGGTTAACAGCGCTCGAGTTGACCAAACGAGAGGAAGCGCGGCTAACTCTGTGCCAGCAGCCGCGGTAAGACAGAGGGCTCAAGCGTTAGTCGGAATCACTGGGCTTAAAGCGTGCGTAGGCGGCTTGTTAAGTCCCTTGTGAAATCCCACGGCTCAACCGTGGAACTGCTTCGGATACTGGCAGTCTTGAGGACGGTAGGGGCGAGTGGAACTAAAGGTGGAGCGGTGAAATGCGTAGATATCGGGAGGAACGCCGATGGTGAAAGCGGCTCACTGGACCGTATCTGACGCTGAGGCGCGAAAGCCAGGGGAGCAAACGGGATTAGATACCCCGGTAGTCCTGGCCGTAAACGATGTGCACTAGGTAGTGGAGATTCCTCTGACTCTCTCTGTCGAAGCAAAAGTGCTAAGTGCACCGCCTGGGGAGTACGGTCGCAAGGCTAAAACTCAAAGGAATTGACGGGGGCTCACACAAGCGGTGGAGCATGTGGTTCAATTCGAAGCAACGCGAAGAACCTTACCTGGGCTTGACATGCAAGGATTAGTCCCATGAAAGTGGGATGACGGCCCTTCGGGGTCGGAACGAGCACAGGTGCTGCATGGCTGTCGTCAGCTCGTGTCGTGAGATGTCGGGTTAAGTCCCTTAACGAGCGAAACCCTTGTCGTTAGTTGCCAGCGGGTCATGCCGGGGACTCTAGCGAGACTGCCGGTGTCAAACCGGAGGAAGGTGGGGATGACGTCAAGTCCTCATGGCCTTTATGCCCAGGGCCACACACGTGCTACAATGGCCTGTACAAAGGGAACCGAGACCGCAAGGTGGAGGCAAATCGCAAAAAGCAGGCCCCAGTTCGGATTGGAGGCTGCAATTCGCCTCCATGAAGTTGGAATCGCTAGTAATCGCGGATCAGCTACGCCGCGGTGAATATGTTCCTGAGCCTTGTACACACCGCCCGTCAAGCCATGGGAGCGGGGAGCGCCCGAAGTCGCTTGTCCAACCTCAAGGGGGAACGGCGCCGAAAGAGCTCGGTGACTGGGACTAAGTCGTAACAAGGTAGCCGTAGGGGAACCTGCGGCTGGATCACCTCCTTTCTAAGGGATAACTTAGACGCCGCGCCCGCACCGGGTAACACCGGGTCGACGCGTGGTGGTTGCATAGGCTGTTTGCTAGGTCAACGAGGGTCACCCTTCTCTTTCACGCCCCGGCGCGTCTCTGGCGCGCCGATTCCCTGACGTGTCTTCGACGCGATCAGCAATCGGGCGCTGCGTGCGTGCCGAGGAATCGGTGCGCACCAGGCGTACGGGTGCGATCGACTCCGGCGGAGCACGGGTACCCGGACCTGTAGCTCAGTTGGTTAGAGCGTCCGCCTGATAAGCGGGAGGTCAGAGGTTCGAATCCTCTCAGGTCCACCAGCTGCGGCTAGTGCGCGTCTGGCAGGCGACGCTCGAGAGTGCGGTCCCTGCCCTCCACGCTGGGGGCGTAGCTCAGCTGGTAGAGCACCTGGTTTGCAACCAGGGGGTCGTCGGTTCGAATCCGATCGCCTCCACCAGTCGACGTCGCGAGCTCCCAGCGAGGGACGTGAAAGACGATACAACCGGCTCACGAGAGCCGGTGATCTTTGAAAACAAGGTGGGTAGTACGTGGTAAAAGCATCACGAATAAGAAAGAGCGTGGTTAAGCTAGTAAGGGTATATGGTGGATGCCTTGGCGTCCAGAGCCGATGAAGGACGTGGCATAGCTGCGAAAAGCTCCGGGAAGTCGCTAAGCAGGCTGAGATCCGGAGATCTCCGAGATCGGGAAACCGACCGAGACTCATCTCTCGGTACCGCGCAAGCGGAGGCAACGCAGGGAACTGAAACATCTCAGTACCTGCAGGAAAAGAAAGAAACCTCGACTCCCCAAGTAGCGGCGAGCGAACGGGGAACAGCCCAAACCGATGCAGTGTCAAGGTTACGGCCGTTGCTGCGTCGGGGTAGTGGGACCCACTGAGTCAGCCGTAAGCGACTCAGAGAGTTACAAAGTGCATGGCTAGAAGAATGGCATGGGAAGGCCAGCCGCAGAGGGTGACAGCCCCGTAGTCGAAAGCCATGAACCTCTCGTGGGGATCCCAAGTATCACCAGACACGTGAAACCTGGTGTGAATCTGGGGGGACCACCCCCTAAGGCTAAGTACTACTGGACGACCGATAGTGGAATAGTAGCGCGAGCGAAAGGTGAAAAGAACCCCGGTTAGGGGAGTGAAATAGAACCTGAAACCGTGTACCTACAACCTGTCGGAGGCCTATGGCCCTTCGGGGCAATGGCTGACGGCGTGCCTTTTGCATAATGATCCGGCGAGTTACTCTGTATGGCAAGGTTAAGGGCCTCAGGCCCGGAGCCGAAGGGAAACCGAGTGTGAATAGCGCGACACAAGTCATACGGCGTAGACCCGAAAGCGAGTGATCTATCCATGGGCAGGGTGAAGCGGATGTAACAGTCCGTGGAGGCCCGAACTGGTGTGGGTTGAAAACCGCTCGGATGACCTGTGGATAGGAGTGAAAGGCTAATCAAACTCGCAGATAGCTGGTTCTCCCCGAAATAGCTTTCGGGCTAGCCTCTGGTAATAGCGTCCGGGGGTAGAGCTACTGAATGGGATAGGGGCCCCTCCGGGTACCCTGCCCAACCAAACTCCGAATACCGGACGCCGTATCCAGGGAGTCAGACTACGGGCGATAAGGTCCGTGGTCGAGAGGGAAACAGCCCAGACCGCCAGCTAAGGTCCCCAATGCATGCTAAGTGCAGTGAAGGAAGTGGGATCTCTAAGACAGCCAGGATGTTGGCTTAGAAGCAGCCATCATTTAAAGAGTGCGTAATAGCTCACTGGTCGAGAGGCTCTGCGCCGAAAATGAACGGGGCTCAAGCATGCAACCGAAGCTGCGGCTTGCTCGAGATCGTTGATCTCGTGCAGGGGTAGGGGAGCGTTCCAATCGGGTGAAGGGTGACGGTAACGACACCTGGACGATCTGGAAGTGATTATGCCGGAACGAGTAGCGATAAAGCAGGTGAGAATCCTGCTCGCCGAAAACCCAAGGTTTCCTGGGCACGGTAAATCCGCCCAGGGTTAGTCGGACCCTAAGGCGAGGCCGAAAGGCGTAGTCGATGGAAGACAGGTTAATATTCCTGTACCACCAGGTTCGCGTTATCACCGATGGGGTGACACGGAAGGAAATGTGATCGCACGGACAGAAGTGTGCGTCCAAGCCCGAGGGTGGCACGTAGGAAAATCCGCGTGCATAAGCTCAGAGGTGATGGCGAGCCTTCAAGGCGAAGTCACAGGACCGACCGTCCGAGAAAATCCTCTAGGGAGTTGATCTGGTGTCCGTACCAAAACCGACACAGGTGGGTGAGGTGAGTAATCCTAAGGCGCTCGAGAGAACTGCTGTTAAGGAACTCGGCAAATTAACCCCGTAACTTCGGGATAAGGGGTGCCCTTTGGAGTGTAGGTCTTCTCGATCGAAGCTCCGGGGGGCCGCAGATGAAACGGCTCAAGCGACTGTTTACTAAAAACACAGGTCTGTGCTAAGTCCTAAAGACGACGTATACAGACTGACGCCTGCCCAATGCCGGAAGGTCAAGAGGAGGGGTTAGCGCAAGGCGAAGCTCCGAATTGAAGCCCCGGTGAATGGCGGCCGTAACTATGACGGTCCTAAGGTAGCGAAATTCCTTGTCGGGTAAGTTCCGACCCGCATGAATGGCGTAACGACTTGGGCACTGTCTCAACAGCAGGACTCGGCGAAACTGTAGTCGTGGTGAAGATGCCACGTTCCCGCAGCCAAGACGGAAAGACCCCGTGAACCTTTACTATAGCCTGGCATTGAGGCTTGATGCGTAGTGCGTAGGATAGGTGGGAGACGTTGAAACGCGGGCTCTCGGGTCCCGTGGAGCCATCGGTGAAATACCACTCTCTGCGTATTAGGATCTCTAACGCGGTTCCGTGAATCCGGGCCGTGGACAGTGTCAGGTGGGTAGTTTGGCTGGGGCGGTCTCCTCCAAAAGAGTAACGGAGGAGCACGATGGTGCACTCAGCGCGGTTGGCAATCGCGCGTAGAGCGTAAGGGTACAAGTGCGCCTGACTGCGAGACGATATAGCTCGAGCAGATACGAAAGTAGGTCCTAGTGATCCGGCGGATTCCGAGTGGAAGGGCCGTCGCTCATCAGATAAAAGGTACTCCGGGGATAACAGGCTGATCTCCCCCAAGAGTCCATATCGACGGGGAGGTTTGGCACCTCGATGTCGGCTCATCGCATCCTGGGGCTGAAGGAGGTCCCAAGGGTTTGGCTGTTCGCCAATTAAAGCGGTACGCGAGCTGGGTTTAGACCGTCGTGAGACAGGTCGGTCCCTATCTGGCGTGGGCGTAGGATGATTGAGGAGGTTTTCCCCTAGTACGAGAGGATTGGGGAGGACGACCTCTGGTGTGCCAGTTGTCACGCTAGTGGCAGCGCTGGGTAGCTATGGTCGGAAAGGATAAGCGCTGAATGCATCTAAGCGCGAAGCCCTCTCCAAGACGAGTCATCCCTATCAGTCCCCTGGAAGACTACCAGGTTGATAGGCCGGCGGTGTAAGCGCAGCAATGCGTTGAGCCAACCGGTACTAATCGGACGATCGGCTTAACCACCTTTCTCCATCCCAACGCATTCGAGATCGTCTCGAATCGTTGAGACGGGAAAAGGTCAACTCTTCCTGTCGCTTGCTTCCACGTCACTACCCACCTTTCTTCCAAGCAGCGGTCCGGTCCCTGGAGATCTGACGATGCGTTCGCGCTCGTTCTTCTCCTCGGACCGTCAGACCGCGCGTACTCCCGGTGAGGATAGGCATCTGGCCATACCCGTTCCCATCCCGAACACGGTCGTCAAGCAGGTGTCGCCGATGATAGTGCTTACGCGCGAAAGTAGGTCATCGCCGGGTTCTTCAAAGCCCGCAGGCTCAGGCCTGCGGGCTTCTTTTTTTTCTGGTTCGGAGTACCGCCTTCAGGCGGTCTTCTCTTACGGAGCCAGTCCCGCCTGAAGGCGGGACGACGAACCAGACCGCCTGAAGGCGGTACTCCAAACTCGGAGGGACTCCGTGCTCGTCGGTGTGTGGCTTCTCTCTAGTCAGAAGCGACGGACCACGCCGATCACCACTCCGCGGATTTCGACCTCGCGTACGCGCAAGGGCGCGAGCAGGGCGTTGGCCGGCTGCAGCCGAATCTGTCCGTCTTCCTCGCGGTAGAAGCGCTTCAATGTGGCTTCACCCTCGGGGAGGACCGCGACCACGGTCTCGCCGTTGTGGGCCGTGCTTCGGCGCTCGACGAGGACGATGTCGCCTTCGCGAATGGCGTCCTCGATCATCGAATCGCCTTGCACGCGCAGCGCGTACACCTCGCGGCCGGGAGGCAGGAGCTCACCCAGATCGAGCCATTCCGGGGTCTCCACCGCCTCGATCGGATTGCCTGCCGCAATCCGGCCCAGGATGGGCAGCACGGTCGGTCGCGCACCGTCATCGACGAGCTGGAGGGCGCGGCTGACGCCGCGAGCGGCCTTCTTCAGCACGCCCTTGCGCTCGAGCTCGGAGACATGGCCGAAGACCGTCACCTTGTTCACCCCGAGATGCGAGGCGATCTCCTCCAGGGTGGGACTGATCCCCCGCTCGTGCTGGTAGCTGCGAAAGTAGTCCAGGATCTCTCGCTGCCGGCGCGTGATGGGGATCATGGGTGGGCTAGAGGCAGAACGTCAGGGCGAGGACCACGGCGAAGAAGAGGATGGAGGCTACGTCGGTGCGGAGCTGCAGGATGACTTCCGACATGGGACGATTCCAGCAAGGGGAGGGTCGAAAGCTCCGGGGCCGCCAACGCGGACCCCGGAGAGGAAGGCCTAACGAAAGCCTAATCTACCGCCTGGCCGGACCCGAACAAGTCCCGAACTCGGAAAACCGGGATCCGTGGCTCTGCTTCTTCCCTAAGTCCGTGATGGACCTCGATTTGAGTCCTGTCACGAGGCTCCCAGCAGGCGCTCGCCGGCTGCTTCGCAGGGACTCTGGCCCCTGGCGCGACTAGAATGCCCGACGCCCACTGGCACTGCTTGGAGACGGTCCACGCGCTCGAGTTCGACCGGCACCTGGTTGCCTTCGACGACCACCACGTGCCGCACTACCGCTTCGACGTGGTGGTGGTGGGGAGTGGTGCCGCAGGTGGCGTGGCAGCGCTGAGCGCAGCCTCCCGGGGCGCCTCGGTCGCGCTGATCGCGAAGGCGGGGCTGCACGAGACCAACACCCAGTACGCCCAGGGCGGCATGGCGGCCGTTCTCTCCCCGGACGACTCCTTCGAATCGCACGTGGCGGACACGATCCGGGTGGGCTGTGGTCTCTCGGAGCAGGCGGTGGTGCAGGAGGTCGTGCACGGTGGGCCCGCCGCCGTCGAGCACCTTCGCAGCTTGGGTGCCGCCTTCGATCGTGGATCAGACGGCGCCCTCGCGCTGTCGCGAGAAGGAGGCCACACCCACCCGAGGATCATTCACGCGCAGGGAGATGCCACAGGCCTCGAGATCCAGCGCAGCGTGGCGCGAGCCCTCAAGGCACACGCAGGCATCACCGTCTTCGCGAACACCTTCGCTGTCGACCTGCTCTCGGGACCGGACGGCACCGTCGCGGGAGTGCTGTGCCGGACGGAGCGCGGTGACCTGGTCGGCTTCTCCGCGCGGGCGGTCGTGCTCGCCACCGGCGGCGCCGGACAGATCTATCGCGAGACGACCAACCCCGACATCGCGACCGGAGACGGAATCGCGATGGGCTTCCGGGCCGGGGCGACCGTCCGCGACCTCGAGTTCGTGCAGTTCCACCCGACTTGCCTGTACATCGCGGGCGCGGCACGCGTGCTGATCAGCGAGGTCGTTCGCGGTGCGGGCGGAATCCTGCGCGACCGTCACGGCGTTCGCTTCATGCCCAAGTACCACCCCGACGGCGAGCTCGCGCCGCGCGACGTGGTCAGCCGCGCTGTTTTCGCGCGCATGGTCGCCACGGCGGACACGAGCGTCAACCTGGACCTGTCACAGATCGGCCACGATCCGCACGTGCTCTTTCCCGGCATCAGCCGCATCTGCCGGTTCTTCGGCATCGACATCGCCAAGGACCCGATCCCGGTGCGGCCCGGTGCTCACTACATGGTGGGAGGTCTCGCGGTCGATCTCGACGGTCGCACGAGCGTTCCAGGCCTGTGGGCGGTGGGGGAGTGCGCGAGCTCCGGCTTGCACGGCGCCAATCGCATGGGTTCCAACTCGCTTCTCGAAGCCGTCGTGCTGGGTCTCCGCACGGGCGCGCGCGCCGCGCTCGCCGCGACCGAGGGGCCCTCGCCGACGCACGGACAGGTGCTCGGCAGCGATCACGGCAAAGCCCCCGCGCCATTGCAGCTCAACATCGAGGACCTCACCTACTCCCTGAAGTCGATGATGTGGCGCCAGATGGGGGTGGAACGCGATCGGGCCGGGCTCGAGGACGCGGCGGCGAAGCTCGAGTTCTGGACGCGGGCCGTCAGCTCCCTGGCGCCCGACCAGCCGCGGGCATGGGAGCTGCGCAACATGCTACTGGTCGCACGTCTGGCGGCCCTCTCCGCCCTGGCGCGGGAGGAGTCCCGCGGCGTGCACTGGCGCAGCGACCATCCTGCGGCGAAAGGCGAGTGGCAAGCGCACACGACCTTCACCCCCCTGGTCGATGGAGATCGCGTGCGCGCCGGGCTCCTGCGATCGGAGCCGCTCCCCGACGCGCTGCCCGTGCCATGAGTCGGGAACTCCGCTCCACGCGCACCCCGCGCGAGCGCTTGCTCCTGTGCGGCGTGCGCTTTCCCGCGGACCCCGAGGCCGATCTGAGCGAGGCACGTGCGCTGATCGAGGCCGCGCACGGAGAGGTCGTGGGGGAGGGGATCCTCCAGCACCGTCGAGGTGCCGATCCCTCCACGCTCTTCGGCCGCGGAAAAGTCCTGGAAGTACTGGAGCAGGTCGAGCAGTACGCGCCCTCGGGGGTCGTGGTCGACAACGATCTGACTCCCGCCCAGGTCCGCAACCTGGAGAAGGCCTGGGGCAAGCGTGTGATCGACCGCTCGGAGCTGATCCTCGACATCTTTGCGCGGCGCGCGATGACCCGCCAAGCCCGCTTGCAGGTCGAGCTCGCGCAGACCCAGTACCTCTTTCCCAGGCTGCGGCGGATGTGGACTCACCTGGAGCGGGAGCGCCTGGAGGGCGCGATCGGCACGCGCGGCCCCGGCGAAACGCAGCTGGAGACCGACCAGCGCCTCCTGCGCAAGCGCATCCAGGACCTGCGCGAAGAGCTCGCCGTCATCGCCGATCGCAAGCAGCGCGAAGTGCGCTCCCGCCGCGAGCAGTTCACCATCGGGCTGGTCGGCTACACCAACGCCGGGAAATCGACCCTGATGAACCGGGTGACCGGAGCGGACGTGTTCGTCGCGGACATGCCGTTCGCGACCCTCGACACCCGCACACGCCAGTGGCGCATGCCCGATGGACGGGTCGTCCTGCTGTCCGACACGGTCGGTTTCATCCAGCGCTTGCCCCACCACCTGGTCGCCTCCTTCCATGCCACGCTCGAGGAGACCGTGCAGGCGGACCTCCTCCTGCACGTGGTCGACGCCTCGCACCCCGAGGCGAAGCGACAGATGGATGCCGTGCGAGGTGTTCTCGCGACGATCTCGGCCAACCTGGGCCCCGAGGTCCTGGTCTTCAACAAGATCGACCGGGTCTCCGACCCGGTGACCCTGCAACTCCTGGTCGAGGACGAGCGCGTCGACGTCGTGTACCTGTCGGCCAAGACCGGCGAGGGGATCGATCGCCTCGAGCGGGCCGTCCTGAGGCGCGTGGACGAGCGCACGGCCCTGGTGGAGCTGCACCTGCCGCCGAGCGAGGGTCGGGCACTGGCGCGGGTGCGGAGCTCGGGGGGAATCGTCGAGGAGCAGCTGCACGAGGACGGCAGCATCGTCCTGCAGGTGCGCATGACCGAGAGCGCGCTGGGGAACCTGCAGCGCGAGCTCGGGGACCGGATCGCGCTCCACGTCGTCGAGGTTCCCCGCATCAGGATGCACGCCGCGAATCCGCCGGTTTCTGGCAGCGGGTCGCTCATGGAAACGGGCGAGTCCGGCCGATAGGTCCGGCGCGTTTACCCGTTTCCGCGACGAGCGCTGGCGCCACGATGGCCCGGCTGGTTGCACGCCTCATGAGGGAGGGCCCCAGGACCCCCCGTGCAAGGCGACTCCTTTCCCCCCCCACACGGGAACGCACCCTCCCCGATGTCCCTTCGCGTTTCTGACTCGATGGAGCGCCGGATCAGGCGACTCCTGCGCGCGTGTCTGCTCCCCTTCACAGCCTGGCGCTCGGTCCGATCGCCCGGCAGGAGTGCATCCGCCGGCGCATCGCTCGATCCCACCGTACCGACCCCCCGGCTCGCGCCCGAGGTGCGAGCCGAGGTCGATCGTCTCGTCGCCGCACGGACGGCCGAGCTCCTGCGCGCGAACGCCGATCTGGCAGAGTCGAAGGAGCGTGCGGACGAGGTCTTGCGCGCGCGCTCCGATTCCCTGGCCGGCCTGAGCCACGAGATCCGCACGCCGATGAACGCGGTGATCGGCATGGCCAACGTGTTGCTGTCCACGGACCTCTCGTCGAAGCAGCGGGCGCTCGCGGATCGAATCCTGAGGTCGAGCGAGAGCTTGCTCCACCTACTGAACGACTTCCTCGACTTCTCCCGCATCGAATCCGGCAAGATCGAGCTCGAGCGGATCGAATTCTCTCCGCGCGAGGTGCTCGAGGAGTGCCTCGACCTGCTCACCCAGACGGCGCAATCGAAGGGCCTCGACCTGGGGATGTGGGTGGACCCCCAGGTCCCCGAGAGCGTGATCGGTGACCCCGGTCGCCTGCGCCAGATCCTGGTGAACCTGATCAGCAACGCCGTCAAGTTCACGCAGCGGGGATGGATCTCCGTGGAGCTCATCAGCTCTCCCACGCCGGGCAACGCCGCGCGGATGGAGTTCCGGGTGCGGGACAGCGGCATCGGGATCCCCGAGGAGAAGCTCGTCACGCTCTTCCAACCCTACGTACAGGCCGACGCTTCCATGGCGCGCAAGTTCGGTGGCTGCGGCCTGGGGCTGGCGATCTCGAAGAACCTGTGCGATCTCATGGGAGGTGACATCACCGTCACGAGCCATCCGGACCAGGGATCCACCTTCACCCTCGCGCTTTCGTTCGAGCCCACTGCCGGGACTGTCCGGTGCGGCGAGCACTTCTCCGATGCCCTGCGGGGCACGCGCGCGCTCCTCGTCCACGCCGACGTTCCGAGCGCGCGCATCCTGATCCGCCAGCTCGAGGGATTTGGCTGCCGCGTGCAGCACGAGCGCTCGGTGCGCGCGGCGCTCGCCAGCCTGCATGCCGGCGAGGCTCACGACTTCACGCTCTTCGACGCGGCCATCCCCGGGGGCGGAGAGCTCTCCGCGCTCCAGGGCGATCGCAGCGCGCTGGCGGCCGGAAAGCTGGTGAGGCTGGTCGACTTCTTCGGGCCCGAGAGCGCAGCCGGCGGCCCCTCGCCGGCCATCGCGGAAATCGGAAAGCCCGTGAAGGTGCTCGAGCTCATCGACGCGCTGACGCATGCGCGCGGTCTGCCGCCCGCTCGACGCCTGGCCGCACGGTCCGTGGAGCAACCGCGAGTCGAGTTGCTGGAGACGCGCATCCGGCGCCGCATCCGGATCCTCGTGGCCGAAGACGAGCCTTCCAACCAGGAGATCCTCCGCTGGCTCCTGAACAGGCGTTCCTACCAGCTCGAGATCGTCTCCAACGGTGTCGACGCCATCGATGCTTTCCGCTCGCGGCCACCCGATCTCGTGCTCATGGACGTGCGCATGCCCGGCCTGGACGGGCTCGAGGCTACGCGTGCCATTCGCCAGCTCGAGGGACCGCTCGGCTCGCGCGCCCCCATCCTCGCGCTCACTGCCAGTGCCCTGCTCGAGGACCGCGAGCACTGCCAGGCCGCGGGAATGGACGACTTCATCACCAAGCCCTTCCGCCCCTCCGACCTCCAGGAGCGCGTCGACAGCTGGCTGTGGTCGCGACTCAAGGAACAGCCGGAGCTGCTGCGGGACATGATCGTGCCCACCCCTCCGCGCGCGAGCGGTCCAGGCGCGCTCGCTCGGTCCGATCTGCCAGCGATGCTGGAGAGCGCGGACGAAGGTGGACGCGAGCTCGCGCTGAGCCTTGTCGCAGACTTCCTGGAGCGCGCGCCCCGCTTGCTCGGCGAGCTCGAGCATGCAGTCGCGCGCGCGGACCACGCCCGGACTGCGGAGCTCGCGCACCGTTTCGTGTCGACCGCCGGCAACGTCGGCGCCCACCAGCTCGTCGCGTCGTTGCGCACGCTCGAAGCTGCATGCAAGGACCGAGTCGCGGCTGTCCTCGACAGTGCGTTGCTGCGCGTTCGCGTGGAGCTCGAGCAGGGAATCCTGGCGCTGCACGACTTGCCCGGAGGCCAGCAGAGGCGTGCCTGACGATCAGAGGCCGGCGGGATCCGGGAGATAGAGCAGCGAGCCTTCGCGGATGGCGTCGCGGCTGGAGAGCCCGTTGTGCTTCGCCACCGACTCGAGCAGGGCCGAGCGTGCGCTCCCGTAGTGGCCCTGACAAATCGCTCCCAGGGTGTCCCCGTGCTGGATGCGGTAGACGAAATCCGGGGCTACCCCGGTCTCGGCCTGCGAGAACGGATCCGGATCGGCTTCCCCGGCGAGCGGATTTCCCGGTGCGCTCTCCTCCTCGAGGACCGCGGGGCTCGCCCAGCCGCGTTCGGGATAGGGCAGGGGATCGGTCCCGCTCGGACGGCCCACGATCAAGAGGCTCCAGTCCTCGCCGGGGGGGACCGGAGCGGTTTCCCCCGGATGTCCGAGGGCGAGATCACGGGTGCGAAGCAACTGCTGCGTCCACCGCTGCTGCCCGATGACCGCGCACAGGAACAGCCCAGCGAGGACGAGCGCGAGGAGGAGCGCTCTCATGCGCCTCTCAGCTTGCCTTGGGATGGGGGCGCAATCCAGCGCTTGCAGTGCCTTCGTTCTCCCGCTTCTCCTTGGCCTCGCGGCGGTTCTCCAGCCACAGGAGCACCGGCGAGGCGATGAAGACCGTGGAGTAGGTCCCGGCGATGGTCCCGATCAGCATGGCGAAGGCGAAGCCCTCGAGGACGTTCCGGCTGCCGATGTTGAAGGCGAGCAGGATCACGACGGTCAGGAAGACCGTCCCGGCCGTGAGAATCGTCCGGCCCAGGGTCTGGTTGACCGAGAGGTCGAGGATGTCGTAGAGGCTCGCGTTCATGCGCGGGATGTTCTCGCGCACGCGGTCGAAGGTGACGACCGTGTCGTTGACCGAGTACCCGATGAGCGTGAGGAAGGCAGCGATCGTCGCGAGGGTGATCTCCGCATCGACGAGGGTGATCCCCGTGCGGCTCTCGATCAGGACGACGAACGACATCACGGCGAAGGTGACCAGCACGTCGTGGATCAACGCGACGACCGCGGCGATCCCGTACGAGTACTCGGCAAATCGGACACGGATGTACATCACGATCGCGAACATGCTCACGATGAGCGCCACGATCGCCTTGTCGCGCATCTCGGACACGACTGCGGCTCCGACGCTCGTGATGTCGGCGATGGGCTCGGCCCATCCGTAGGCTTGCTGCTGGGAGTCCTTGCGAGGAGCCGCGAACTGCTTCTCGAGCCCTTCTCTGAGCGCGACTTCGGTGCGGTCCGGGGTCACCTGGCCCTGGAAGCTGTAACCCGCCAGCGTGCCGGGCAGCTTTTCGACCTGCACGGCCTCGATGGGAATCTCGGCGAGAGCGGCGCTCACGTCCTCGGTCGGGTGCGGGGCGTCGAAGTACAGGCGGCCGTCGACCGTACTCTTGGGCACACCCGCTGCCACCGTGAGCTCGTAGGGGCCGCGCTCCAGGAAGTCCGAGAGCGCATTGCGGATGTCGCCTGCGACGACGTCCTTGAGGGCGTCGGTGATCTCCGCGGAAACCTTCGAATTCTCCTCGGACTTGAAGGTGATCCGGAACTGGTTGTAGCCCTCGCCTTCCGAGCCGGAGGCGAGTAGCGCCTTGACCTCGGAAGTCTCCCCGATCGTTCCCGGGATCGAGGCCACGCGCTCGCGCACCTCCTGGACCGAGTGCGGCTTCTCGGTCCGGACGGTCATCGTGACCCCGCCCATGAACTCGATGCCGAGCTTCTGCCTGTCCGGAGTGACGGCGAAGGCGATCAGGCCGGCGACGATCACGATCAGCGAGGCTGCGATCGCAGGCTTCGCCTTGGACATGAACTTGACGTTCGGTTCGGTGATCCAGCGGGCCATGTTCCACGAGTCGACTCCGCGCACGAGCGCGAAGTGGACGAGCACGCGAGTGATGACCAGGGCCGCGAACATCGTGGTGAGGATTCCGACGCACAGCGTGGTCGCAAAGCCTCGCACCGGCCCTGAACCGAGCACGTAGAGCACGATGCCCGAGACCAGGGTCGTGAGGTTGGCGTCGATGATCGTGGCGTTGGCGTGCGCGAAACCGTCCTTGGCTGCCTGGAGGGGTTTGCGGCCGCGGAGCTGCTCCTCGCGCATGCGCTCGTAGATCAGGATGTTCGAGTCGACCGACATGCCGATCGTCAGGATCATCCCGCCTATTCCTGGAAGCGTCAGGGTCGCTTGCCAGAAGGCCATCACGCCCATCAGGAGCACAAGGTTCGCCACCAGGCTGATCGACGCGATCACTCCCAGTTTGCGGTAGTAGGCGATCATGAAGCCCATCACGAGGACGAGGCTGGCGAGCGTGGCCCACGATCCCCGGCGAATGGAGCTCGCGCCCAGAGTGGCACCCACGCGCTCCTTGCTCTCGATCACGGGTCGGATCCGGAGCGAGCCGGAGCGCAGCACGGTGACGAGGCCCTTGACCTCCTCCTCGGAGAATCCCGCGAGCCCGCCGCCCTCGATGCGGCCGCCTCCGGCCAGTCGCGACTTGATCTTCGGCATGGTCGCGATCTCGCCGTTGATCACGACCGCCATCGCCAGGTCCTTGTGCTCCTCGGTGAAGTCACCGAAGTGCTCGGCCTTGGCATCCACGATCTTGAAGCCGACCGCGGGCAGACCCGTGTCGTCCGCCGTCGGACCGATCCCCTCGCTCGCGAGGTCGGCGCCGCTGAAGCGCCACGCTTCGTTTTCGTCCTCGACGACGGGAACGGGCCTGCGATCGACGAAGGGCGTCTCCAGCTTGGAATCCGCGGCCATGGTGAACCACAGGACCCTCGGCTTCGTGGGCGGCCCGCCGAGGTCACGAGGCAGCGCGTTGTACGCCTCGAGCGTCGCTGCCTGCGGGTTGCTCTTCATCCATGTCTGCACCTTGGCGAGCTCCGTCGCCTGATCGGTGCCGGCCGCGCTGAAGTCCGCCGGGAGCGCCTCGATGTAGAAGTGCAGATCGCCCGTACTGGTGACGAGCTTCTGGAGCTCGTCGGTCTCCTTGAGGACAACCAGCGCATCCTGTGCGTGGGCCATCGCCTTGTCGACGGCTCCACGGGTCAGGCCCACGAGCTCCTTGCCCGTGCGCTGTTCATAGAGGATGACTTCCCGCTCGATCTCGATCGTGCCGCCGGCGGCCGGGAAGTCCTTGAGCGCGTCCTCGCTCTCGGCCGCGAGCTCGAGGACCCCATCCTCGGGGGTGATCGCCTTGGCGAGCTTGCCAGTGGCCTGACGCGCGACCGTCGCTTCGAGCGACGGCAGCTCGATCACGATGCGATCTTCGCCTTGCGCGGTGATCAACGGATCCTTGACGCCGCTCGGGTCGATGCGCTCCCGATAGATCTGGATCATCTGCTCGATGAGCAGCTGCTTATTCGACACCTCCTCCTCGGTGATCTGCTTCTGCGCGACGGCATCGGCGAAGGGGATGCGCAGAACCACTCGAGTCCCACCCCGCAAGTCCAGACCGAGTCGGGGCCGCAGACCGGGGTAGAAAATGGCGAAGATCGCCACGAGGAGGACCGTGACGATCAACGCTACCTTGCGACCGACGTTGTCAATCATCGTTCGTTCCGGCTTCTTCCACGACGGCTTCGCTCTCGGTCTTCCCTCCCAGGAGCTCGCGGATGCGGGCTTGCTTGCCGGTCCGCTCGCGCAGGTAGAAGAGTTTCGCCCTGCGAACGTCGCCGCGGCGGCGCACGACGATGTCTTTCACGCGCGGGCTGTGGACCGGGAAAACGCGCTCGACGCCCTCGCCTGCGACGATGCGTCGCACGGTGATCGACCGGCGGATGCCGCGGCCCTGGAAGGCGATCACCTGCCCGATGAACTTCTGCGGGCGCTCCTTCTCGCCTTCCTTGATCAGGTAGTGCACTTCGACTTCGTCGCCGACGTGCACGCTGGGAAGGCTCTGCTTCCCGAGCTCGCGTTCGATCTGTTCGATGATATGCATGTGCTTTCGATCCTTCCGTCCGGGGCGTTCCGCAAAGGCTGATGTCGATCGGGGTCAGTCGCCAGCCTGCTCCCGGCCCACTCGTCCCCGCGCCAGGTCAGGGCGTCGTTCCAAGGTCCTCTTCCTCGCCTCTTCCGCGCGCCAGGCCTGGACCCTGGCGTGGTCCCCACCCAGCAGGACCTCGGGCACCTCGAGGCCGCGCCAGATGCGCGGCCGCGTGTAGTGCGGATGATCGAGGCCACCTCCCTCGCGGAAGGAGTCCTCGAGCGCCGAGCGCTCGTCGCCGAGTGCTCCGGGAAGGAGCCGCGCGCAAGCTTCCACCACGCACAGGGCGGCGAGCTCTCCGCCGTTGAGGACGAAATCGCCCACGGAGATCGACTCGAACGGGAGCAGGTCGAAGATGCGCTGGTCGAAGCCTTCGTAGCGCCCGCAGAGCAGGAGCACCTTGTCCTCCCGGACGAGGGCCTCGGCCATGCGCTGGTCGAAGGGAATGCCGGCGGGACAGAGGGCGAGCTTTCGATGCCGACCCCAGCTCGCCTCCACCCATTCGACGCACTCGACGATCGGCTCGGGCTTGAGGACCATGCCCGGCCCGCCGCCGAACGGTCGGTCATCGACGGTACGGTGTCGATCTCGCGCGAAGTCGCGATAGTCGACCAGCCGCGCCTCGAAGAGCCCGCGTTCACGTGCCGCGCCCAGCAGGCCGGTCGACAGGTAGGCCTGCGCCGCCTCGGGAAAGAGGGTGAGGATGGTAAAGAGCGGCAAGGCAGCTCCTTGCAAAAGGCCCAGCACGGTAGATCGGTGGTCCTGGACAGTCAAGTTGTCTAGAGTCCCGACGAGCTCCCACGGGGGTCCGAGATCGTGTTCACCGGCATCGTAGAAGCCTGCGTCCCCGTGCTCCGCCTCGACATCCGGGGAGCCGGGGCGCGTCTCCGGGTCCAGGCTCCGGAGCTGCCGGACTGGCGGGTCGCGATGGGGGAGAGCATCGCGGTCTGTGGCGTCTGCCTCACCGTGACGGAGCTCGGCGCGAAAAACGGCTCAGGACCTGCCGATCGGACCCCGGGTGCAGGAATGGGTTTCGATCTCTCGGCGGAGACTCTCGAGCGGACCTGGCTCGGAGATGCCGAGGCCGGACGGCTCGTGAACCTCGAGCGCGCGCTGCGGTTCTCCGATCGATTGGGGGGCCACCTCGTCGCGGGTCACGTCGACGGCGTCGGGACCATCCAGGCGATGGTGGATTCGGGGGATGGGGGAATGCGGTTCACCTTCGAGGTCCCCTCAGGGCTCGAGCGCTATCTCGCCGACAAGGGCAGCGTCACCCTCGACGGAGTGAGCTTGACCGTGATCGAGCCCCGCGGGCGACGCTTTGACGTCGCGGTGATTCCCCACACGCTCGCGGGGACGAACCTCGGCAGCGCGCGCGAGGGTCAGCGCGTCGACGTGGAGGTGGATCTGATCGGCAAGTGGGTGGACCACCTGGTGGGCGGCCACCGCGCGGATCGCTAACTGATTCCCACTGCGCCCGAGCGCGGCACCCTCTGGTTTGGAGTACCGCCTTCAGGCGGTCTTCTCTTGCGGAGCCAGTCCCGCCTGAAGGCGGGACGACGAACCAGACCGCCTGAAGGCGGTACTCCAAACTCGGAGGGACTCCGTGCTCGTAGGGGGTGGAGTTTCTCTCCAGGAGGGACTCCGTGCTCGTAGGGGTGGGGTCTCTCGCTAGAAGCCGAGGAACAGCGTGTTGAGCAAGGTGGTGATCGGCGCGGCCTCGCGCGCTTCCTCGAGGCTGCCCGTCAGCGTCTTCAATGCGCGGCGCGCCTCGACGTAGAGCTCGTCGTCGTTGATCAGCTTGCCCATCGTCCCCTTGCCTTCACGCAAGTTGGCGGCGGTGACTCCGAGGTCCTCGGTGATCTGTTTCGCTCCGGCGTAGATCTCGTCGTCGGCCATGAGTCGGCCCAGCGTGCCCTCGCCCTTGGCGAGACGATCGGCGATCGCCGCCACGTCTTCGGCGATCTTGGGATCCTGGAACAGCCGGCCGAGAGTGCCCTCGCCCGCCGCCAGACCGTCCGTCAGCGTGCGGACATTGGCAAGGAACTGGCGGCCGTCTTCCGCGAGCGCTGGGTCGGTGAGCAGCCTGGGAAGCAGGCCTTCGCCCTCGCGTGCGTCGAGGATCAAGCCTTGACCATCTGCGAGGAAGGACTGGAAGCTCTGCGAAAGCGACTCGATGTCCGTGTAGAGCTTGTCCTCGGTGAACAGCCTGCCGAGTGTGCCCTTTCCCTCGCGGAGGTCCTGCGTGAGCTTCCCGGCATTGTCGAAGGTCTGGGTGATCTTCTCCGCGGCGATGGTCAGGTCGTTCGACAGCTTCTCGTCGTAGACGAGCTTGTGGATCAAGCCGCCGCCATTCTTGGCATCCGCGACGATCGTCTGGATGTCTTTCGCCGCTCCGAGCAGCGGTTCGCGCAGCTCGCCGACCGAATCGCCCAGGGAATCCAGCACATTGGTCTTTGCCAGGCCGCTGTACGGGCGATCCACCGGCCACATGGGGCTGGAGGGCAGGCCCGGCTCGATGGCGAGCACCTTGCCCCCGAGCACCGTTGCGTCCTTGATCACGATCGCGGCGTCCTCGTGCAGCGTGATGGGCTCGTCGAGCGAGATCCGCACCGTGATGCGCTGCTCCAGCTCGGCGGTGGAGTCGTACGCGAGGCTCTCGACGGTGCCCCAGCGCATGCCCGCGACCTGCACGGCGTCGCCCTCGCGCAGACCGCTCGTGTTGGTGAAGTAGATCGACATCATCTCCTTCTTCGAGAACAGCGTGAAGCGCGTGAAGAAGAGCGTGTAGCCTCCGAGTACCACGATGACGACGAGGAAGAGCAGCCCCAGTAACAGGTGACGTCGGGTCGCCATGGTCTCGAATCCTCTCGCTATGCCCCGGGCAGCTCGTCGCCCAGGAACTGGATCAGGCGTGGGTGGGTGGGGTGGAAGAACTTCTCGGTGGGCTCGTGCACGAGGACGCGACCCTCGTGCAGGAAGAGCACTTCGTCCGCGATCGTTTTCAGGCAGCCGACGCGGTGCTCGACCACGAGGGCGGTGACGTTCAGGCGCTGGGAGAGCTCGCGGATGAGCTTGTTGATCGCGGCAGAGATCTCCGGATCCAGACCTGCATTGGGCTCGTCGTAGAGAATGATCCGCGGATCCGTGATCAGGGCACGCGCGAGCCCGACCCGCTTCTTCATCCCGCCCGAGATCTGCGAGGGAAACTTTTCCGCCGCCTCGGGGATCTGGACCATCTCGAGCTTTTCTTGCACGCGCTGGTCGATCTCTTCGTCGGAAAGGGAAGTGTTCTCGTGCAAGGGCAGCGCCAGGTTCTCCGCCACGGTGAGCCAGTTGATGAGCGCGCCCTCCTGGAAGACGTAGCCCATGTTCCTCCGCAGTTCGGCCAGCTCCTTCGCGGAAACCGAGGCCATGTCGTGTCCCTCGACCTCCACGAGACCGGAATCCGGGACCAGTAGGCCGATCACGTGGCGCAGGGTCACGGACTTCCCCGTCCCCGAGCCGCCCATGATTCCCAGGGTCCGGCCCCGCGAGAGATCGAAGGTCACGCCACGCAGGACGTCCTGAGTGCCGAAGCGCTTGTGGACGTCCACGAACCGGATCACGACGTCGTCCTGCTCCACTTCACTGCCCCTGGTACATGAACCACGTCAAGAAGTAGTTGGAGACGATGATCGCGATGATCGAGTCGCGCACCGCCGCGCGCGTCGCGCTGCCGACTCCGAGCGCTCCACCGCGCGCCTGGAGGCCGCAGCCGCAGGAGATGACCGACACGATCACTCCGAAGCAGAAGGCCTTGAACAGGCCCGAGTACACGTCTTTCGGCAGCGGAACGAGCCTGCCCGGTGCCTGCAGCGCATCCTTCGCCGTGTCGAGGTACAGATGCCAGCTCACGTGGAGCTGGGAGTTCGCCACGAAGCCGCCCCCGACGATCCCGATCGCGTCGCAGATCACCGAGAGCGCGGGGCAGATGCACGCGAGGGCGACCACCCGCGGCAGGACCAGTAGGGACACCCGATCGATCGACATGACCTCGAGCGCGGAGAGCTCCTCGGAGACCGACATGGTGCCGAGCTCCGCCGCCATCGCGCTGCCGACCGTGGCGGCGAGGATGACCGCGGTGATGAACGGCCCCATCTCGCGCGCCATGCTCACCGCGACGATCGTTCCGATCTGGTCCTGCTGGCCGAAGGAAGCGAGCTCGAGGCCGGTCTGGAGGCTCACGATCATCCCGACGAAGAGGCCCACGAGGAGCACCACGTGCAGGTTGCCGACACCACCGAGGTAGAGCTGATCGAAGAGCCAGCGCCGGCGCTTCGGCAAGTGCGGAAGGCGAACGAGCACCTGCAGGAACAGGTCGATCCTGAGGCCGATCTCGAGGAGCAGGCCGCGGAAGGTGTCGAAGAGCGCCATTCCCTACTCTTCCTCCGCGGGGAGTATCGAGTTCGGCACACGCTCCAGCGGCCAGCCCGGTCCGGGCATCGCAGGACGCAGCCAATCCATGCCTTCGCCCTCCGTCGATCGGAAGCGCAACAGCCCGAACAGCCAGGAAGACTCCGTCACGCGCTTGCCCGCCAGACTGTAGCGCCTGCGACCCCATAGCCCCGAGAGCGCAACCCGATCCTCGTCACGATCGTGCTCGTGACGCCACAACCCAAGCCAGCTTCGCTCGCGCAGCGCGTCGTCGCGCTCTTCACGCGTGTAGAGTTCCCAGATCCAGGCCCAGTGCTCGTCGATCACGAGCGTGCGCCACAACGGATTGAGCGCCGGGAACGCGAAGAAGCTCCACCCCTCTTTGCTCTCCGAGCGGTACGCCGGCCAGAGCTTGCGGTAGGTACTGTGGCCCTCTTCCTGGTGCAAGCGATCCGAGGACTGCCAGAACGGAATGACGTAGGCGCTGTTCCGGTAGCTGTCGCGGTACTGCTCGCGGCGGAAACAGATGAACGGCCAGAGGTAGTAGCGCGACGTCAGCCCGTCGCCTTCGTAATAGGAGTAGAACGGCCACATGCGCCAGCGCGTAGCGGAATTCGAGCTTCCGGGTTCCATGAAGCGGACGAGCGGCCAGGGCCCGTCCCACGCCCAGAAGCCGCTCTTCTCATCCCACGCGTAGCCGAAGAAGGGCCACAGGACGGAGATCGAGTGCAGGCTGGCTTGATGGCGTTCCTGGTAGAGAGGGAACACGGCCCAGGCCCTGCCCTGGTTCTCCGGCGCGGCCTTGAGCTCGTTCTTCTGGAACTGGAAGATCGGCCAGAGGAAATACCAGCGGTCATAGCGGCCCTCCCATTTCTTGTGCCCGATGAGTGGCCAGACGTGCCACGAGGGTCCACCGGCGCCCGTGCTCCAGGTGAAGAACGGCCAGAGCACGTTGTACGTGGTGCGGCCGTGGCGCTGGAAGCGTGAGTACAGCGGGAAGAGGACGAACTCCGCGCGATCGAAGGAGAGGAAGTGCTCGACGACCCCCCCGAAGGGGAACCAGGCGCGAACGATGCGGCCATCGGCGGTCTTCGCCCAGTAGATGCCGGGCAGCGAGATCCACGTCCATGTGGTGCTGCCGTCCTCCTGGAAGCGCTGATCGAAGCGGTACAGCGGCCGGAACACCCACGAGTCGGTGGTGGCGGTGCGCTTGTGGTAGCCGAAGGGCGGGAGGATCCAGGTGAACTCGACTCCATCCGGCTGCCGCCGCCAGGACGCGAGAGGCTTGGTGTACCAGGCGTCGACCGCGCTCTGCAGCGTCGGTCGGTGCACGACCACTGCGCCCGCCAGCGCCTCGATCTCCTTGCCGCCCCCGCCGGGAGAGTACTCGGCGAAGAGCGGCGCGAGGTTGCGCTCCTGGTCCAGGTTCGCACACGCGGCGGCGGCAAGGGCGCACAAGAGCAGGAGCGCTCGGGCCATCAGAACGGGCGAATATTCGGTCCCGCACGCTCCGATGCAAGGCTGGATGCACTCGGCTTGTCCGTTTCGTGCACCCCTGGTACCGTCCGCGGCCCTCGAAAGTCGCGCCTTCCAGCTCGGAAAGCCCTGCTTCCGCCATGACCACCTTCCTCTCCGGCATCCAGCCCACGGGTAGGCAACATCTGGGGAATTACTTCGGGGCGATCCGCCAGCACGTCGAGGGCCAGGCGGGAGCCGGCGAGCACTTCTATTTCATCGCGGACTACCACGCCCTGACGTCGGTTCGCGAGCCGGAAAAGCTGCGCGAGTACGTACGCGAGACGGCCGTCACCTATCTCGCCCTCGGACTCGATCCCGAGCGCTCCACCCTCTTCCGCCAGAGCGACGTTCCCGAGGTCGCCGAGCTCACCTGGCTGCTCTCCACCGTGACCACGATGGGGTTACTGGAACGCGCGCACTCCTACAAGGACAAGATCGCGCACGGCATCAAGCCCTCCGTGGGGCTGTTCACCTATCCGATCCTGATGGCGGCGGACATCCTCGCCTACGACTCGAACTTCGTGCCGGTTGGCAAGGATCAGGTGCAGCACGTCGAGATGGCGCAGGACATGGCCGGATACTTCAACGCGGCCTACGGCGAAGTGTTCGTGCGGCCCGAGGCCAGCATCCCCTCCAGCGAGAAGTTCGCCAAGGTTCCCGGGCTCGACGGCCAGAAGATGAGCAAGAGCTATGGCAACACCCTGTGGATCTTCGAGACTGGAAAGGCTCTGAAGAAAGCCATCGGCTCGATCGCGACCGACAGCCGAGCACCGGAAGAGCCGAAGGAGCCCGACGGCTTCCTCTTGTTCGATTTCCTGGAGCTCTTCCTCGAAGCGCCCGAGCTCGCCGACTGGAAGGAGCGCGTGCGCCGCGGGGGCACCGGTGCGCCGGGCTATGGGCACCTCAAGGCGCGCCTGATCGAGGCCATCGAGGAGCGCTTTCGTGGCGCGCGGGCGCGCCGCGAGGAGCTGCTCGCCGATCCGGCCGAGCTCGACCGGATCCTCGCGCGGGGCGCAGGGCGCGCACGGGAGCGCGCCACTCGCACCCGTGATCGAGCGCTCGCCGCCTGTGGACTGCGCTAGGGGCACGTGGCAGGCTCTGCATTCCTCGCGCATCCCACGCCAGGAGGAAGAGCCATGCTGCACGCCATTCACCCGGGCACCGGAGTGCTGCGCCATGCAGCGACGCTCATGATCCTCGTGGCTTCATGCGCCGCGCCTCCAGCGGACCGAGCGCAGAACGCTCTACAGGTCGCTCCGTCGACGCCCGTCGAGCCCGCCGATCCCCTCGCTGGCGCGAAGGATCCGCTCGCGCCCAAGCCCTGGACCAGCGCATTCCTGGCGAGCTCGGTCCTCTTGGCCAACGACGTGCGCATCGAAGGCCCCGAGGGCCTACTGGATCACTTGTACTGCGGCTCGAGCGAGAAGTACGTGATGAACCAGCGCGCGCTACCCGAAGGCTACGAGCAGACCATCCAGGTGCGGCCGGGATCGGGAGATCGCATCCGAGCTGATCTCGACGGACTGCGGATCGAAGCCTTTCACCAGCTCGTGGTGATGGAACGCGTTACGCCTTGCGACGTGCGCGTCACCGCAACGGGAGAGGCATGGTGGCGGAACCTCGACGGCAGCGAGGAACGCGGGGACACGTGGGAGCGGACGGGCGCGATCGAGCACTGAAGCCGGCGCGGTCGGGTCGCTGGCGGGTCGCAGCGGCGTGCATGCTTGCACTTGGCTGCCGCACGACGGTCCGCGGCTGGCGCGCGAGCGAGCCGCCCTGGAGCGAGCGCGCGCGATCGGAGCTCGCCGCGGCTCGCGCCGCGACCGACGCGGGACGGATCGAGGAAGCCTGGGCGGTGGTGGCGCCGCTCGCCGCGGCCGATCCGTCCGATCTCGACCTCGCCGTCTGGCTGCAGGACTTGCGGCTGGAGCTCGCCGAAGGGGACTCGCAGCTCGACCCCGTGCTCGCGCTCGAGCCCGAGACGGACGGGCCCGAAGAAAGGATTCGCAAGCTGTACGCCACGCTGGCTCGCGAGCACGAGTCGCCGGCCGCCCTCGTCCTTGCCGCGCGAGTCGAGAGCGACGCGATCGCTTCGATCAGCCTGCTGGACCGAGCCCTCGAGCTCGAGCCGGATTTCACCTGGGCGAACTACGGAAAAGCGCACGCGCTGCTGCAGAACAAGACGGTCGTCAAGCGCTGGCAGCTCGCCCGGGAAGCCTTGCAGCGCGCGCTCGTTCGCGATCCCGGCCTGATCGGCGCGCGGCGCCTGGAGGCCTGGATGCTCGCGCAAGAGGGCACGGTGCGCGAGGCGCGGGCCGCTCTCGAGATGTGGCTCCAGCGGACGCAGACGGACGTGCGCGTCGGCTCCCGCGAACGCGAGGAGGCCGAGGTCGATCTCGCGCTCCTGCGCGTCCTGGACGGCGATCCGCAGCACGCACGTGAGCTCCTGGAGCACCTCGAGGGGAGCGCGGTCGAACGTGATCGGCGGCTGACGGTCCTGGCTGTGGCCGCCGCGGAAATGGGAGACCTCGATGCCGCGATGGAAGCGGCCCACAACGCCGCGGGCGCCGCTCCGGAGGAAGTTCTGCCGCTGGTGCAGCAAGCGCTCTTGCAGCAGTACTGGCTGGGAGACGAGCAGGCCGCGAAAGACCTCTGGGCCGAGGTGATCGCCCACTCGGCAGGAACTCCTGACATCCGAACGCTCTTGCAAGGGATGCGCGCCAAGCTCCTGCTCGAGCGGGAAGCTGGCGAAGGATCGGCCGGGGGTGATGAGCGTTGATCGCGGTGGTGCAACGCGTCACATCTGCCAGCGTGCGCTCGGGCGGCGAGCTGCTGGGCTCGATCAGGCCGGGCATGGTCGTGTTCCTCGGTGTGCTGCGCGGCGACGGCGAGACCCAGGTCCAGCGCCTCGCGGAGAAGATCGCACACTTCCGCTTGTTCGAGGACGAGAACGGACGCATGAATCGCTCCGCGCTCGAGCTCTCCCGCGCCGTACTCGTGGTCAGCCAGTTCACGCTCGCCGCCGATGGTCGCAAGGGCCGCCGGCCGTCTTTCGATCGCGCCGCTCCTCCCGAGCTTGCCGAGCCGCTGTACGAGAGCTTCGTTCGCAGCATCGCTGGGCTCGGCCTGGAGGTTGCGACGGGGCAGTTCGGGGCTCGCATGCAGGTCGAGATCTCGAACGAAGGTCCGGTGACCTTCGTGCTGGAGGAAGCCTCCGAGGTCCCGGCAGGGCCGCCCGATTGACCGCTCGAAGCTCCCGGACGTGCCCTCCCCGATCGTCACAAGTTCTTGCTTGACGCGGGGATACCACCGTTTGACAATCGCAAAACTGACCTGGCGAGACCCCCCGATCCCTTCCCTCGGAAGGTCCCGGTGGGCGGCCAGCCCCCCCTGGCACTTCCACGCCTTGGCCGCCCTCTGGTCGTCGATGAGCGCCGCCCCGGTGGCCCGTTCGCAGCGGACATGAGCGACTCCGAGCCCAAGACCATCACCAAGCGTGAGCTCGTCCAGCGCATCGCCGAGCGCACCGGCCAGACCAAGGTGATCGTCAAGGAAGTCCTCCAGCACTTCATGGACGAGATCATCGCCGAGCTCGCGCAAGGCAACCGGATCGAGTTCCGCGAGTTCGGTGTCTTCGAAGTGCGCGATCGCGCCGCGCGCCGCGCCCAGAATCCGCGCACTCTGCAGAAGGTCCAGGTCCCCGCGCGCCGCGTGGTCAAGTTCAAGATCGGCCGCCTCATGCGCCAGCGCGTCTGCGGCGGAGAAGCCTGCGACGACGACGAAGAAGAAGAGCTCTCCCCGCTCCTCGGCATCGACCCCCCGCGCCCGATCACCCCCGCCCGCCCCCCGCCCCCGGCACCCACCACTCCGCCCCGCCCGGGCCCACCGCCCTCGAACTCGCCGTTCTAGGTCGCGCACCAGCGATCAATCGCCGCGGAACGAGAGCACGTAAGCGGCGCCCGCGCTCTGTTGAGCATCCACACCGCGCACGCCCGACCTCTTGGTTCGGAGTCCCGCCTTCTTAGTTTGGAGTACTGATCTTCCCCCGAGAAAGTGGACACCCAGAGAGGGAGCTGTGATGCTCCTCGAAGGACCAGTCCATGGGAAGATCACGAAGGAAGCACAGCGCTGAGTTCAAGCGCGAGGCGGTGAAGATGACTCTCGAGCCGGGCCGGACGGTGTCCGAGGTGGCCGCCAACCTGGGCATTGCGGCCGGTCTGCTTCAGCGGTGGAGATCGAAGCTGAAGACCGACGGTGCGGACGCGTTCCCCGGGAACGGCCGACCGAAAGCGTCCGATGAAGAACTGCAGCGGCTGCGCAAGGAGCTCGCGCGGACTCAACAGGAGCGCGATATTTTAAAAAAAGCGCTGGGCTACTTCGCGAAGGAACGGAACTGAGGTTTCGATTCATCCGCGACCATCGGGAGATCTTCGAGGTGGGTCTGATGTGTTCGACCTTGAAGGTCTCCCGTGGTGGTTTCTATGTCTGGCTCGGCCGTGGCGAGTCCAGACGCAGCAAGGAGAATCGCCGGCTCGTCGTCCTGATCCGCGAGGAGTACGAGCGCAGCCGGGGCACCTACGGATCACCTCGGATGCATGCTGCGCTGAAGAAGCGAGGAGAAACCTGCAGCCTGAACCGGGTCGATCGTCTGATGCGGGAAGCGGGGATTCGCTCGAAGGTGAAGCGCAAATTCAAGAAAACGACGGACTCCAAGCACGCTCATCCCGTCGCGCCCAACCTCCTCGGTCAGGACTTTTGGGTCAGCGCTCCGAACGAGGTCTGGGTCTCGGACATCACCTACATCTGGACCGACGAGGGATGGCTATACCTCGCTTCGACGCTGGATCTGTACTCGCGCATGGTCGTCGGCTGGTCGATGAGTGCCGGCATGTCCTCGTCGCTCGTGGAGGACGCGCTGAAGATGGCCATCGACCGTCGCTCGCCGCCCGCGGGCGTGATCCATCACTCCGACCGAGGCGTGCAGTACGCAGCAGGGGCCTTTCAGGGACTGCTCGAGCAGCACGGTGTTGTGTGCAGCATGAGTCGCAAGGGCAACTGCTACGACAACGCCGTCAAGGAGAGCTTCTTCCACACGCTCAAGACGGAGCTCTGCGATCACGAGCGGTACCGAACGCGCGAGGAAGCGAGAGCGAGCGTCTTCGAGTACATCGAGGTCTTCTACAACAGAGAGCGGCTGCACTCCACGATCGGCTATCTCTCGCCGCTCGAATTCGAAGCGAAGCGGATCGCCGGCTGAGATCCTCGATCGTTCGCAAGACCCCGGCCTCGCGAGCACGAACGTGGGCTCGCGAGGGATCAGCAGATCCGCCCAGAGGCCAGCGAACGAGGGTCGATCGCGACGACGAAGGGCCCGAAGCGATTCTCCACAAGTTATGAGTCTCCTCCCCCGGACCCCCACCTCCGGGGGCTCTGCCCCCGGAACGCCGCGCTGCGCCTCAGCCAGCTCGAGGGCTGGCTTCGCGCGGCTTCCCTGCTGGGGAAGGGTGATCCCTTCCCCAGACCCCATCCCCTTGACGCCCTCTGATCTCTCTCCGTCTACTTCGCTCTGTTACCTAACCCCGTGTCCACCGAATCGGGGGAAGGTCATACCGCCTTCAGGCGGTCTGGTTCGTCGTCCCGCCTTCAGGCGGGACTGGCTCCGCAAGAGAAGACCGCCTGAAGGCGGTACTCCGAACCAGATGAGATTCCTCAGGTCTTTGCCGGAACACGCGCGGGTTTGCGCGTAGCTTCCAAGGCCTGCAGGACATCTTCTTTCAGATCGTCGATGTGCTCGATTCCGACCGAGAGGCGCACGAGGCCGTCGGCGAGGCCGGCGGCGCGGCGGATGTCGGGGGGGATGCTCGCGTGGGTCATCGTCGGGGGGGTCTCGACGAGGGATTCGACGCCGCCGAGGGATTCGGCGAGCGTGAAGAGGCGCGTCGTTTTCGCGAAGGTTTCGCCGGCGGCGACGCCGCCTTTGAGCTCGAAGGAGACCATGCCGCCGGGGAGCTTCATCTGGCGGCGGCCGAGCGCGTGCTGGGGATGGGAGGGTAGACCGGGGTAGTGCACGCGCTCGACGAGCTCGTGTGCGGCGAGGACCTTCGCCAGGGAGAGCGCGTTCTCGCTGTGACGCTCCATGCGCAAGGCGAGCGTCTTCGTTCCGCGCAGGACGAGGAAGGCGTCCATCGGGCCGAGCTGGCCGCCGGCGGCGTTCTGGAAGAAGGCGAGCTCTTCGCGGAGCTTCTCGTCGTTGCCGCACAGGGCGCCGGCGACGACGTCGGAATGGCCGCCGAGGTACTTGGTGAGCGAGTGCAGCACGATGTCCGCGCCGAGATCGAGCGGGCGTTGCAAGTAAGGGGTCGCGAAGGTGTTGTCGACGACGACGAGCTTCTTCTTGGCGTGTGCCACGCGGACGACGGCTTCGAGATCCGTCAGGCGCAACAGCGGATTGGACGGGGTCTCGATGTACACGTAGCGAGTGCCGTCGCGAATGGCGCCTTCGACGGCCGCGACGTCGGTCGTGTCGACGTAGGTGAACTCGATGCCGTAGCGCGCGAAGATGCGCTGGAACATGCGCCACGTTCCGCCATAGAGGTCGTTCCCTGCCACCACGTGGTCGCCGGGCACGAGCCGATCGAGGAGCGCGTTGGTCGCCGCCAGGCCCGACGCGAAGGCGAGCCCCCATTGCGCGTTCTCGAGCGCGGCCAGGTTCTCCTGCAAGGCCGTGCGCGTCGGATTCATCGTGCGCGAGTACTCGTAGCCCCCGCGTGGCTTCGCCGGCGCATCCTGTTGAAAGGTGCTCGTGAAGTAGACCGGCGTCATCACCGCACCGTTCGCGGGGTCGGAGCTCTGGCCGGCGTGGATGGCGCGGGTCTCGAATCGGCCTTGAGCGTTCCTGGGTCCAGTCATCGGGGCGATCTCCTCGTCGAGCGAGTGTAGGCGCGCGGAGCGTAGCCTTCTAGAATCCCGCCCGCATGTCGAGCGGGGAGGATCGCGTGGACCCGCCTGTGGCCCGGACGAGGCAGGCAGAGCTCGCGTTCCTGGTCGTCCTTCCGCTCGCGGCAGCGCTCGGCCTCGCTTTTCTCGTGCCCGTGGCGCACGCCTGGGGGTGGGACGAGTCGATGCACGCGGAGCTGCCGGCCGTGCGCATGCTCTTCGCGCTCCAGGACGGCGAAGCGCGCGCGTTCTTCGAGGCGCTCCATTCCTGCGGGCAGTACCCCTTCGTGTGGCCGCTCGTCCTCGCGCTCGCGCAGGCGGTCTTCGGCGTGGGCGAGGCCGTGGCGCGCGGCGCTGGATGGGCGGCCTTCGCGCTCGTCCTGGCCGTGCTGTACGCGTGCACGCGCGAGCTCGGGCGCGAGCTCTCGAAAGGCAAGGAGTGCCCGCTTGCGCGCTGGCTCGCGCCGCTCTTCGCGCTCCTCTCGCCGCTCTTCCTCGCGTACGTTCCCACGCTCTTCCTGGAAGTGCCTTCCGCGCTGGCGATCTCCGCCACGCTGCTCGCGTGGCTCCGCTGGCGACGTGCAGAGGAGCGCGGCCGCGCCGCGCCCCGCGCCGTGCTCGCGAGCGCCCTCGCGACGCTCGCGTTCTTCACGAAGTTCAACTACGGCTCGCTCCTCTGGCTCGCTCTGGGGCTCGACCTCGCGCTGTGGATCGTCAGTGCGGACAAAGCTTCGCGCGGCGCTCGAGCGCGAAGCGCGCTGTGGCTCGTTCCCGTGCCCGCGATGGTGCTGGCGTGGTGGTTCCTGTTGCCCTTGCCGTTCGGCGCGGACATGGGGCAGATCCACCGTAGCGCTTACCTCGAGTTCCTCGGCGGCAATCTCGCGATGGCGAGCACGTCGTGGCCGATGCGAACGCTCCACTTCCTCGGCTACCTGCCCGGCTCGCCGCTCGGGGCGGGGGTTCTGCTCATCGGACTCCTCGCCACGCTGCCGCTCCTCTCGGCCAGCGCGATGCGCACGGCCTGGATCCTGCTCCTCGTGCTCGAGGCGCCGGCGATCCTGCATCCCTACCATCTCGATCGATTCTTGATCCCGGGCGCACCGATCCTGTGGATGCTCGCGGCGCTCGGCTGGAGCGCCATCGTCGGACGAGCGCGCGTGCTCCTCGTCCCCCTGCTCGCGGCCTGCGTGCTGGGATGGCTCTCGGCGCCCTGGCAGCTCGGGCGCCTGGCCTCTCTGCTCGGCCTGTGGCCCGCGGCGGAGGAGAATCGCGATTGGGCTCGCGAGGTCTTCGCCGGCTGGGCGCATCCGGATCCTCGACGGCGCAACGTGCCCACGGCGGGGCTCCTGCGGACCGAGCTCGATCGGCTACTCGATGAACTGGGACGCGCGATCGGCCCCGTGGAGCGCGTCGGCTGGCCGGCGATCCCCTCGGAGGTGTCACCCGCGGTGCTGCACCTGGGTCTACTGGATCGCGAGGGCTCGCGCGAGCGATTCCGTGCCGACGCGCACCGGCCGATGTACCTGTCGATCGCGCAGACCGACGAGGGGCTCGCGCCGGAGGCCGTCGCCCGCTGGGCCGAGGAGTTCGACGTCCTGATTCTCGGCGATCCGCCGGATCTCAAGGCCCGCGCCGGACGCGAGTGGCTGCGGGCACACCAGACCGCTCTGGTCGAGAGCGGGCGCTGGGGCGCGACTCGCATCGCCGATCTCGTGTTCACGCGCCCTCCTGCAGCACCTCTCACCGTCGCGTTCTACCTGGCACGCAAGCGGCCCTGAGGTTGGTGGAAAGTCTCGGACGCCGTATCTTGAGGCAGAGCCCATGGGCGAACAAAACGTCACCAGCACGGACAAGGAAGAGCTCCGCCAGTTCATGCGGGCGTTGCTCGAGGACGTGCGTGCCCTCGAGCGCATGATCGCGGAGGGGCGGATCGAGTCCGGCATCCGCCGGATCGGGGCGGAGCAGGAGATGTTCCTCGTCGACGAGGCTTTCGAGCCCGCGCCAGTGGCGACGCAGCTCCTCGAGGCACTCGGCCGGCCGGAATACACGCTCGAGCTCGCGCGCTTCAACTTCGAAGCCAACCTCACGCCGCAGGAGTTCCGGGGGGACGCGCTGGCGCAGCTCGAGAAGGAGCTCGACGAGCTCCTCGCCGGAGCCCGGTCAGCGGCCGAGAAGCTCGGCGCGAAAGTGATCCTGTGCGGGATCCTGCCGACGCTGCACGCTCTCGGACCTCGGCGCTCGAGAACATGGTGCCGATCGCGCGCGCTTCCACATCCTGAACAAGGTCATGCGGGAGCTGCGCGGCGGCGACTTTCACACGCTGATCAAGGGTCTGGACGAGCTGCAGATCCTGCACGACAACGTGATGCTCGAGGCGTGCACCACGAGCTTCCAGGTGCACTTCCAGGCCGGCGCGGAGGAGTTCGCGCGGCTCTACAACCTGGCGCAGGCGATCACGGCGTCCGGTGCTCGCGGTCGGCACCAACTCGCCCGTGCTCCTGCAACACCGGCTGTGGCACGAGACGCGCGTGGCGCTGTTCCAGCAGTCGCTCGACGTGCGCTCGCGCGCGTTCCTGCAGCGCGGGAAGCGCCAGCGGGTCAACTTCGGTGACCACTGGGTCGAGCGCTCGGTGCTCGAGATCTTCCGCGAGGACATCGCGCGCTTCGGGTCCTGCTTGGCGACGGGCAACGCCCGAATCGCCGATGGAGGTGCTCGATCGCGGGGGCGTGCCGGCGCCTGCGTGCGCTGTGCCTGCACAACGGCACCGTCTACCGCTGGAACCGGCCGTGCTACGGCATCAAGGACGGCAAGGCTCACCTGCGCATCGAGAACCGCGTGCTGCCGGCCGGCCCGACGGTGCTGGACGAGGTGGCGAACGCGGCGTTTTACGTCGGCTTGATGGCTGCGCTGGACGCCGAGCTCGGCGACATCTCGAAGGTGATGGACTTCGACGACGCGCGCGGCGAACTTCGTGGCCGCGGCGCGCTACGGCCTGCATGCGCAGTTCCGCTGGATCGCACGGCCGCGCCGTCTCCGCGCGCGTCCTGGTCCTCGAGCACTTGCTGCCGCTCGCGCGCGAGGGGCTGCTCCGCCGCGAGATCGACGCGGCCGACATCGAGCGCTACATGGGCACGATCGAAGAGCGCGTGAAGAGCGGGCGCACGGGCGCGCAGTGGGCTGTTCGATTCGCTCTCCGCGATGTCGCGCTCGACCAGGCCCCGACGAGCGCCACCGCGCGCTCGCTGCCGGGATCTCGCGGCGCCAGTTCTCCGCCGGACCGGTGCACACCTGGTCGCTCGCCCACCTCGGCGCGGACGAGCGATTGGCGGCACAGCTTACCGCACGGTCGACCAGGTGATGACGACGCGATGTCTTCACCGTTCATCCCGAGGACGTGGTCGACCTCGCCGCGAGCCTCATGGAGTGGGAGCACATCCGCCAGGTGCCCGTCGAGGACGACCAGGGACACCTCGTCGGTCTGCTCTCGCAGCGCGACCTGCTGCGCCTGGTCGCGCCCGGGGCGCGCAAGGAAGGCCGCTCGGTCGCGGTCCGCGAGGTCATGAAGCCGAACCCCGTCACGGTGACGCCGGAGACCACCACGCTCGCGGCGATCGAGATGATGCGCAAGTACAGGGTCGGCTGCCTTCCGGTGGTCGAGGACGGCAAGCTCGTCGGCATCCTGACCGAGTACGACTTCATCGCCATCGCGACCAAGCTCCTGGAAGAGGAGCTGCGCGAGTAGCAGCGCTTCCCCGGGACTACCCGAGGAACTCGATCGCGCCTCCGGGCAAGAGGTACACGATCAGCATGGTGCCGCCCTCGACGCTCGGCACGTGTTCGGAGGCGGGCGGCACGACCACCCAGCCGCTCGGTTGTCCGACGAAGGTGGGAGAGCCCTCGAGCGCGACGCAGTAGTTCACCTCTCCATTCGGATGGCGGTGGCGCGGGCCCGGCCCGCTCATGTGCACGACGTCGATCGAGAAGCCGCCCGTGGCCGCGCTCGCCTTCGCGACGCGCCCGTAGCGCACCGGCGGCGCGCCGCGCTCGGCGATCTTCCCTTCCTGGTCGAGGCGCACGAGCTCGGCGTTCAGCGCGCGGGCCGCCGCAGCGGTCGGGTCGAAGCGGCGCACGAGCTCGGCGCGTGCGCTCTCGGGATCGTTGAGGTCCAGCCCGCGTGCAGCGTCCAGTAGCGGAGCAAAGGTCTCGATCATTCCTGTCACCTCGGGGGTCGTCGATCCCGGCTCGTCGATCGGGAATCCCGGATCATCGTGAAGCCCACCGAAAGCGGAGCAAGAGGAGCACGGCGCCGGGCGGGAATCCGCGCTCCTCGGGCAGGGGATAGCTTTCCGTGTCGACGAGCGCGGACCAGGGGTGCGCCGGCCAGTTTTCCGGGAGGTTTTCCTCCCACCATGGAGCCTCCTTCCCCCCGTACACCGCGGGATCACCGACCATCGTGCCGCCCAGGTACGTGGGCTTGTCGTGGAAGGTGCCGTGCGGAGGCGGGAAGAAGAAGCTCTCGTTCACGGCCATGTCGTGTCCGGGGCTCCGGTCGGGCCGGATCACCCCGTTCGCGACGACCTCGGGCGTGACGATGCCGTAGGTGTCGTACACGTAGAGCTCCGTGCAGTAGCTCTCCGCTCCGATGCCGCCGATGATCATCGATTCCCCGAGCCTCGTGTGCAGCGCGAACGCCCGGCCGAGCATGAGCCAGCGCCTCGCGTTCAGGTCCATCTCCTCCCAGCGCGCGGTTTCCGAGGCCCACTGGCGGTCGAGACGGAAATGGAAGCGGCGCAAGAAGCTGTCGGGAAAGGGCACGATGTCGCAGCAAGCGAGCAGCGAGAGGATCGGGCAGATCCGCAGCAGCGTGAGCCGGAAGATCCTCGCGGCGGGGGCGGTGAGCTCGCTCGCGGCCCACACCGACGCGAATTGCAGCGCGACGAAAGGAACGGCCGGAAACAGGAAGCGTCCGAACGGCATGAAATCGCCCCCGACCCACACTGCGTAGGCGGAGGTCGCGATCGTCACGACGGCGATGGGGGCCCACATGTGGGCCGATCCGCGCGGGGCGCGGCGCAGCGAGAGCGCCAGCAGGAGCAGCACGGAGGGCACCGCGAGCAGGAAGGAGACGAGGTAGCGCCATCCACGATCGAGGCGGAAGAGCGAGAAGCCCGCCTTCACGCGCGCGGTATTGGGCAGCCAGTCGCCGTAGTACGACCACCGCCATGCGACGTGCGCGCCGACGCCCACGACGAGGACTCCTGCCGCGATCAGTCCGGCGCGCAACAGCCGCGGCGGTCGGCCGGAGAGATTCCAGGCGAGCGCGCCCCCGCAGAGGACCATGCCCGCGAAGACGGCGCCGTCGGCGCGCAGGAGCGCAGCGCACAGGAGCGCGAGCCCTGCGGCGAAGCCGCGCGGCCGCTCCGGGTCGCCGAGCAACCGCTCCCAGCCGAGAAAGAGCGCCAGGGCGGTGGGCATCGTTTCGAGCCCGCTCGTCGTCCACATCGCGAAGGGCGGCATGCTCACGAGGAACAGACCGGTCGCGATCAGGCCCTCCCGCGAGAGAGCGAGGGAGCGGCGCACCACCCCGAGGACGAGCCCGAGGAGCAGCGCGCCGCAGGCCGCGGAGAGAATGCGCGACCAGAGCGCCACGTCCCACCCGAGGGCTTCGAAGAGCGCGCACACGATCACCCACAGGAAGTTCGAGTAGCCCTCGACCGGCGGGCGCTGCCCCAGGTTGAAGGTCAAACCCTCGCCCTGCGCCATGTGCTTGGCGTAGCGAAACGAGATGTAGGCGTCGTCGCAAACGAAGTCGAACTTCCACGCCAGCGCCGCGTACAGCGGGAGGGCGATGGCGAGGGCGACAAGGAGCGCGCTCCGTGATGCGATCGGCGGGCGGTTCAATCGTCGCGTGCCATGTGGCGCGCTCGCGGCGCAGCCCAGGCTGGCAGAGGTTAGCGTCGGGGAGAGCTCCGTCCCAGACGCGCATCCCCCGCTCGGGACTGCCCTTCGGGCTCGGTCCACCCAGCGATGGCGCATAGAATCCGCCTCGATGAGCCCGGAGGAGAGGACGGCCGCCAGCGCGAGCGTGGCAGAGGGAACGCGGCAGATCCCGTTTCTCCTCTATGGATTGCTCCTCGTCCTGGCGGCCTATGCGCCGCTCGCGGCGGCGCGGCTGGTCGGAGAGGACTGGGCCGTACTGGCTCGGATCGCTCCCGTGCCCGGATCCGAGGCGCCTCTGCTGTCCGCATCCGCCGACGCGTCGCGCGCTGCCGTCGATCGCCCGCTCGCCACCCTCTCGCTCCAGCTCTCGGCGCGCGTCCTTGCGCCCGCCGGCGGTTGGTCGAGCGGGGAGGCGTGGCGTCTGCGCGCCGAGAATCTGTGCTTGCTCCTGATCGCAGGCCTCGGAGTCCACCGCTTCGTACGCCGCGGACTGCAACCCTGGACCGGAGCGGAGCAAGCCAACGCGGCGGGTCGCGCCGCCGCACTCCTGTTCGCCGTCCATCCGCTCGCAGTCTCGGCCGTCGCTCGCATCGCGTCGCGCGGAGACCTCCTCGCCCTCGCGGCCGCGGCCTGGTCGTGCGCGGCCTTCCTCAGGGGGCGACAGCTGCGCCAGCATTGGCGCGTGGTGCTCGCACTCCTGCTCGCGGGAATTGCAGTGGCCTCCTCGCCGGGCGCCTGGTTCCTGCCTTTCGTGCTGACAGGGCTGGAGTACTCCTCGGCACGACGGCACCGCCCGCGCATGCAGCGCGTGCGAACCAGCGTGACGACCTTCGTCCTGTTCGGTGCTCTGGTGCCGCTCGAGCGCGTCACCCATGCGTTGCTCTCGGGGGCGAGCCCAGCGGCAATCGCGAGCTCGAGTCGTGCCTTCGTGCTCGATCCCGGGTACGACTGGGCTGCGATGGCCGCGTCCTACGCCGAGAGACTCGGCGTCCTGCTCTTACCGGTGAACACCGAGGGCATCGTCGGCGCGCTCGGCTATGCGCTCGCAGCCGGATTCCTGGCCCTTGCGCTCCATCCGGCTTTCGTCGCCGCGCGCTCGGCGCCACGACTCTGGGGGCGCATCTTGCTCGGCTGGCTCGTGTCGGTACTGGTTTGCCAGATCCCCAGCGCCGCCGCTCGAGTCGCGCCCGCCGAGCTCGCGCGCGCCCACCTCCTCCTGGTTCCTGCGTTACTCTGCGCCATCGGTCTGGGGATCGCGAGCACCGCGCTCTCGGGGATCCGTCGCATCCTCGTGCCGGCACTGCTCGCCTTGCCTTACGCAGTTCTCGCGCGGGCCAACGCTCTGCCCTGGGTCGAGGCGGGAGAGCGCGCGCACGAGCTGCAGCGCGATCTGGTGGAAGCCGCCCGAGAGTATCCGGCCTCGACGATCGCAATCGTCGACCTCCCGCCGACCGTGCGCGGGCTCGACGCGTACGCGCCGGCGCTCGACTGGCTGCTCGCCCCGATCTACGTGCACGGAGCGCTGGACGCAGTCGAGAAACCGATCGCCGTGCGCTCGATCGGGCTCGACGGGCTGTTCGTGCTCCTGCGGCAGGAAGAGACGAACCAGCTGCGCACGCAAGGACTCGTTCTGCTGCTGCCCGCGCGGCTGGTGGGCAGCGCGGGAGACGAGGGACACGTGTGGCTGAAGCTCTCCCTGCCCGAGGGCGGCGACGGGCGTGCGTTCTGGCGCAAGGAGAACACCTCTCCGGCCGGCGTCCTGCTGGACCCGCTCGGCTCGCGCACGGTGCGCGTCAAGTCGGTCCCCGGAACCGAGCCGGCGCGCGAGCCGCTCGTGCGCTGGATCGCCCGCTCGTCGCGGTTCTCGGCCGGCGAGCGAGCGGGAACCTGGATCGAGGGCGAAGACGGTCCCATCGCTTGCTTCGATCTCGGACGCGATCTCGGCTGGCTGCTCGGAGAACGCGTGAGCAGCCTGTGGTTCCCCGGTGCGCTCGTCTCGATCACGAGCGCCGAGGTGATGGCGGAGCCGCCGCAGGTCGGGGTCACCGGCGCGCCGCGCACCGAGGATGGCGCGTGGGTCTTCGACCTGCACGGCTGGACGCGACCGCGCGCCCTGGGAGGTGAGGGCTACTGGATCTTCGGAGTCCTGGATCTCGATACCTGGCGCACCACCGAACTCCCCGCGCGCGTGCAGGCGCCTGATTCGATCGTCGTACCCGATGCTGCCGCGACGATGGACGAGCTTGCGCGCGAGTCTCCGGCTCGCATTGCATGGACTCTCGAATGGCGGGTCGCCGGCGTGACGCTCGCCCGCGCCAGCGGCCGTACCGAGCTCTCCGATCCTCCCGCCCCGAGCCGTTGAGACCATGTCCACACGCCCCTCCAAGCAACTCGAGACCTTCCCCAATCCGCAGCCGGAGCGCGACTACGAGATCCGCTTCGAGTGTCCCGAGTTCACCTGCGTCTGCCCCCGCACGGGACAGCCGGACTTCGCGACCATCCTCATCCGCTACGTTCCGGATCGCACCTGCGTGGAACTGAAGAGCCTCAAGCTGTACCTGTGGTCCTTTCGCGACGAAGGGCATTTCCACGAGGCGGTGACCAATCGCATCCTCGATGACCTCCTGAGCGCGCTGGCGCCGCGTCGCATGACCGTCGTGGGCGACTTCCGCGTGCGCGGCGGCATCCACACGGTGGTGGAAGCGAGCCATCCATGAGCGGGCGGTCGATCCTGCTCTCGATCGCGGCGGGCGCCGTCTTGGTGTGTGGCGCCAGCGCTCAGGCGAGCAAGGTCCCCGACCGCTGGCTCGACGCTGCGCTCGAGGCCGGCCGCTGGTTGCGCTCGGTCGCGATCGAGACCGAGGCCGGCGTCGGATGGCGAGCGGATCCTGCGCAGGAGGGCAGTCTGGCGCGCAACCTGTACGCGGGCTCGGCGGGCATCGTGTGCTTCCTCATCGAGCTCGCACGCGTGAGCGAAGACGATGGCTGGCTCGCGCTCGCCGGGCGCGCGGGCGACGAGCTCCTCGAGCGACCCACGCAGCAAGAAATGGGCTTGTGGACGGGTCTTGCGGGCGAGATCTTCGCGCTCGAGCGCCTCTGGCGAGCGAACGGAGAGGAGCGCTTCCACGCCGGAGTCCTCGGCGGCCTGGCAGCCTTGCACGACGCCGCGAAGTCGGTCGAGGAGGAGGCGAGCTTCGGACCGCTCACCGACGTCATCGCCGGCGACGCGGGCATCGGCTTCCTGCTCCTCCATACCGCGCGCGCACTGGAGCGGCCGGAAGACCTCGAGCTCGCGACGCGCCTGGGCCGGCGGCTCCTCGCGGTGGCCGAGCCCACCGAAGCGGGACTCGACTGGCCCATGCAGCCTGGTGAAGAGCGGCACATGCCCGGCTTCTCGCACGGCACCGCCGGGATCGCCACCTTCCTGTGCGAGCTCTCACGCGCGAGCGGCCAGAGCGTGTTCCTCGATGCTGCGAGCGCGGGCGCGCGCGAGCTGCTCGCGCGGGCTCGATCGAGCGAAGGAGCGCTCGCCGTCGCGCACCACTTCCCGGGCGGAGAGGAGCTGTACTACCTCGGGTGGTGCCATGGCCCGGCCGGGACGGAGCGCCTGTTCGGCTCGCTCTTCCGTGCATCGAAGGACGAGCGCTGGAGCGACTCTCGAGAGCAGTTCGTCCTCACGCTGCTCGAGAGCGGGCTCCCGGCAGCGCGTCCGGATGGGTACTGGAACAACGTCGGTCAGTGCTGTGGAGCAGCCGGTATCGTGCACGTGCTCCTCGCGGAGCCCGCGGATCGACGCGAAGCACTGGCGACTGCGCTCGGTGAAGACTTGCTCACGCGCGCGCGCCGCAGCGAGAGCGGCCTCGCCTGGCCGCAGGCCGAGCATCGCGTGCAACCCGACGCGATCGCCGCGCAAACCGGCTACATGCAGGGCGCCGCGGGAGTGGGGATGGCCTTGCTCGAGCTGCACGCGCACGCGCGCGGCGCGCCGCTGGGGCTCAGCTTTCCCGACGACCGTCGCTGACTCGTAAGCGAATGGGAATTCCTGCGCATGTGGCACGCGCTTTTGCCAATTCGGCAGTAAAGAAAGAAGCGGTTCTCGGCCGGAGGACGTTCGCAAGTGCTTGGAATTTCGTCACTTGTGCACGCTCGCTCTGAAGCGCCGAGGTTCTGGCCGCAACGGGGTGAGTCGCTTCGTATTGCGACCAAAGATGTTCCGGGTTTTGCCCTCGCCCGTGGAAGCAACATTTATCCCGCAGGAGGGTTCGTTCCGCCGCGCCGTGCATCCGTGTTTCGCGCGTGGCGGTCATTCGAAACTCGATCGAAGGAGTCTTGATCGATGAAGTTTGGAAGATTCATGAGTGTTGCCGTGATCTTGGCCTCCTCGTACACGCTCGCTGCTGCACAGACCGGTACTCCCCCCAAGCAAGGGGAAACTCCGAAGCAAGAGGCCAAGCCCGTTCCCGCCGCGGCGCCGACGGCCAAACCGAGCGCCAAGGTGGACCTCGACCTCCCGGTCCAGGGATTGACCCAAGAAAACGCGCCCAAGGTGAAGTCCACGCTCGAAGGCTTGCAAGCCAGCGTCTTCATCTGCTCGGGCTGCAAAGCCCAGTCCGACAAGACAGGGACCTGCACCGCGTGCAAGACCCCGCTACAACCCACTAAGCTACCGCTTTTCGGACGAGTGTCTCCTGCCGCGGATCTGAGCAAGATCTCGATCCAGACGCATGAAGGCATGCAACTCAAGCTCTCGGAGATCGAGCGCGCTCTGACAGCGAGCGCCGTGAAGCTCGACGCCCAGAAGATGACCATTCCCGGTACGGCCACCTTCGTGGTCGGCACCGCCACGACCGCGGAGCAAGCGACCGCCGTCCAGAAGGCGCTGGAGGAATCCAAGCTCTTCCAGCGCGTGCACGCGAAGGTCGACGAGACCTCGAAGAAGACCACCGTCGAGGTGGTCGCGGGCGCGACTCCGCCGACCCGCGCCAAGGTGGACGAAGCCCTCGCGAAGGCTGGAGCCACCTACAAGCTCGAAGACGTGATCTGGAACGACTGGGCGAGCCACGCGGGAACGAAGTGATCCCGCTGATCCCGCCGCTCCAGATCTCGCGGCCTGCCTGAGCAGGGTCACCTGCTCCTGGCTCCGCGAGCGAGCAATGATCGATTCTTCCGTCCCCGGCGAGCCACGCTCGCCGGGGACGGAAGCTTTGGGCCTAGAGAGAAACCCCACCCCTACGAGCACGGAGTCCCTCCGAGTTTGGAGTACCGCCTTCAGGCGGTCTGGTTCGTCGTCCCGCCTTCAGGCGGGACTGGCCCTGCAAGAGAAGCCCGCCTGAAGGCGGTACTCCAAACCAGAGGCGGCCGCCCTCATGTTTCATGCGACGGTGTCGCGCCAAGGCGCGGTGTGGATCTAGAGAGAAACCACACCCCCTACCTCCGAGTTTGGAGTACCGCCTTCAGGCGGTCTGGTTCGTGGTCCCGCCTTCAGGCGGGACTGGCTCCGCAAGAGAAGACCGCCTGAAGGCGGTACTCCAAACCAGAGAGGAGCACGCCAAGTTGGTCTCAGCTCAGGTCGCCGCCACGGCGAACAGCGTCGCCTGGGCGACCTCCTTGCCCGCGATGTCGCCGTGGCTCTGGATGAACTTGTCGCCGTTCAGGTTGTAGATCGAGGACAGCTTGAACGAGTACGCCTCGCCCACCGGAAGCAGCTTCCCGAAGTCTGCGCCGGGTGTTTTCTGGGCGCCATTACGCCCGATCCCGCCGAAACGGTCGTTCGCGTCGCCGAGGCCGGCAGCATCGACCCGGTTCAACCGCGAGGCCAGCGGGTAGGCGGTTCCTACCGCGCTGTCGTTCTTCGTGTGCGTGATGATCAAGGGGCCGCGGATGCGCTTTTCCTCGATCACGCGGCGGAAGAACCCGTCCTTTCCCTCGTGGTACTTCTTCGCGAAGCCGTTGTGCGAGAACGCCGCCTGCAGGAGCGACATGCTGTCGATGGCGAGCGGAGAGAGGTGGTCTGGTCCATCCGCCACTGCGGCCATCAATCTTCCGCCGAAGCTGTGGCCGATCAGGTGCAGCTTCAGTGCCGGTCGCTTCGATCGCAGGCGCCGCAGCACGGTGTTGACCCCGTGCGCGCCGACCAGGCCTGCGCGCGCCTTCATCTCGTAGTAGGTCGTGAAGTTCAGCAGGTTGTGCACGCCGCCGAAGATGTCCCCGAAGAAGTCGCCCAGGCCCGCCGCGCCGCCCTCGTCTGCGGCCCCGTGCGGAGCCCGGGTGCGGACCCCGGCGGCACCGCCAGCCTCCGGATCGACGGTCGCGCGCGGCTTCTTCACCGGCCCGGCCAGGTTCGCGAGGAGCTCCTCCGGCGTCTGCTCGAGCAGCTGATCCGAGCCGTCCTCAGCGTCGGCAGCTTTCTTCGTGACGAGCGAACGGATCTGCTCGACGAAGTCCTTGCGCGCCTGCGCCTGCTCGCCGAGCTTGGGCAGGAGCTTCTTCGCCTTGTCGATCGCTGCTTTCTCCTCCTTCTCGGTGAACAGCGCTTTCAGCTCGTCGAGCTCCTTGGCGAGCTGGCGCTCGTCGATCTTGCCGCCGAGCCCGGCGGCGCCACCGGGAATCAGCTCCTTGTCGGTGAAGCGCTTCGACGGCCAGAGCACGGCCATCACGGCGAAGCGGCGGTTCTTCAGGCCTGCGAGTGCCTGGTGCGGATCGTCGAGGACGGCCCGCGCGCTCTTCAGCCAGTCTTCGTAGAGCTGGCGCGCCTCCGCCATGTCGTTGTTCCAGCCGTGTGAGATCACGAAGAGGTCGGTGACATCGTTCGCGGAGACGAACTCGGAAAGCGCGCTCACTTGCGTGTCGCTGTTCATCTCGCCCTGACGGTTGAACTCCACCTCGAAATACTCGAAGCCTGCGATGTTCTTGGGCATGTTCTTCTTCCTTGGTTGGGATGCGCGCCGGCGTCAGACGGATTGGATGGCGCGCATCAAGTCGACGAGTCCGTGGCCCTGGAAGTAGCGCTCGCGTTTCAGGTCGGTCGCAGTCGAGAGGAAGATCTGCTTGACCACTTCCGGCCGACTGATGAACTCCTGACGGAGGGACAGGAAGGCGGCGATCACTCCCGACACGTGCGGGGCAGCCATGCTGGTGCCGCTCTCCTCGATGTAGTCGATGCGCTCCTCGTCTCCGAGCTCTGCCCTGGCATCGAGGAGGTTCCTGCCTGCAGCGCAGGAGAGGATCTTCTCCCCCGGTGCGACCAGATCCGGCTTGATGCGCCCGTCGCCCGTGGGTCCCTTGGACGAGAAATACGAGACGCCGTAGAGATGCGGCATCTCGCGATGCGTGGCGCCGACCGTGATGGCGAGGTCGGCATTGCCCGGGTCATTGATGGAGAGGCCCATCCCGGCCTTGACGTCGCCGCGGTCGTCACTCGTCACGGTGCCGTAGCCAGTGTTGCCCGCAGCGACGACGACCACGACGCCGGACTTCACCAGGCGGTCGACCTCCACGCAGAGCGGGCTCTGCCCGCAGGCGAACCACTCCGCGTCGAAGCCGTACCCGACGCTCAGGTTCACGCCGTGCACCATGACGCGGCGTCCGTGCGAGTTCCATTCCTGGATCTGCGCGAGGGCGGCGATGATGTTGCTGACGTTGCCGCGGCCTTCGCCGTCCAGCACCTTCAAGCTGATCAGCTTGGACCGGGGAGCCATCCCCGAGATGCGCTCGAGCGGCACGCTGTCGTAGGTGACGCTCTTGTCTTTCTGGCGCCGGCGCAAGACAGCCCGCAAGTGCTTCGGGTCACATTCGCCGGCAATGATGCCGGCGACATGCGTCCCGTGGCCGAGATTGTCGACGAGCGGCTTTGCGTCCTCTCCTTCTCCGGACGAGAAGTTCAGGTGATCGAGCGGCTCGGGCAGCTTGACCAGCGTCTCGCGGAGCGCGAAGTGCGGATGGGTGCCATCGATCCCCGAATCGATCACGGCCCAGACGATGCCCGCACCCAGCGCGTCGAACGATCGGTGTGCCGCGTCGGCCTTGACGGTGGCGATCGACTTGTTCGCGAGCGTCTCCAGGGGGAAGTCCGGCCAGACCCGGAAGATCGCCCGGAGCGAAAAGGCCTTGCGTCCGGCGAGGGCGGCCGAGTCCGCCTCGACCGAGTCCCGATGCACGAGCTCGAGGATCTCATCGCCGTACAGTGACGCGAAAACGTACTGGGGGGTGAACTTGCTCTTCGCGACATGGACGGCCTCCCGCCCAGCCTTGCCTGCATGCGTGATTTCCGCGATCAGGCTGATGACCCTCTTCTTGGCAGCCGCGCGGCCGCCGTGGTAGTCGAGGTTGAGGTCGATGATCACCTCGTGCTTCGTCTTCGCCTTCTCCGTGGCGATCGCCTGCAGCAAGGGGAGGGCGATGATGGTCTTGTCGAGGTTCCTCGGGTCGAACTTCGCCGTCTTGCGCTTCGGAGCGGGCTTCGGTAGCCGGGGTTTCCGCTTCGCCATCTCGGATCCTTCGGAGGACTTGCCTAGGGGGGGGTCGTGTTCATTTCGGGCGGCGGAAGGAGGGCCACTCGTGCCCGCCGAGTCCGCTGCCGAGGGCCGCATATCCGGGCCGGACGCGCTCTTCGATGATCCGGATGCGGTCGAAGTACGGAGAGAATGCCGAACGCATGCTGTTGAGCGCGATGCGCTCGAGCTCCTCCAGGCTGCAGCCGAAGTGCTCGACCGCGAGCGCGTACTCGTCCGTCAGTGTCGTGCGACTCATCAGGCGATTGTCGGTATTGAGCGTGACCCGGTAGCCGAGTCGCAGGAAGTGCGGGAAGGGGTGATCGGCGAGCGAAGCCGTCGCGCCCGTGTGCACGTTGCTCGAGAGGCACATCTCGAGCGGGATCCGGTGATCGAGGACGTAGCTGCGCGAGCGGGCCCACGTGCACGATCTTGCCCTCGTAGATCGCCATGTCCTCGATCAGGCGCGTGCCGTGCCCGATGCGGTGGGCGCCGCAGTATTGCAGCGCTTGCCAGATGCTCTCCGGCCCGAAGCTCTCGCCGGCATGGATCGTGATCGACAAGTTCATCCGCTTGACGAGCTGGAAGGCGGCGATGTGGTGCTTGGCGGGATGACCGGCTTCCTCGCCCGCGAGATCGAAACCCACGCAACCCCGGCCGATCCACGCAGCGGCGAGCTCGGCCATGCTGCAGGGAGGAGCTCGCGCTCTCGTTGCGCATCGCGCACACGAGGAGACCGTTCTCCACGCCGAAGCGCTCGCGACCCTTCGACAAGCCCGCGAGGACTGCCTCCATCACCGCATCGAGGCCCAGGCCCTTCTGGGTGTGGAAGTGCGGCGCGAAACGCACCTCGGCGTACACGACGTTGTCGCGCGCCATGTCCTCGAGGAACTCGTAGGCCACGCGCTCGAGCGCCTCCGCCGTCTGCATCACCGCGATCGTGTGGCGAAATCCTTCGAGGTATAGCGGCAGGTTCCCTTTCGCCGCGCCTTCGTAGAACCACGCGGAGAGCGGCTCTGGCGTGCTCTCGGGCAGGCCGTCGTAGCCCACGTCGCGAGCGAGGTCCAGGATGGTCCCGGGCCGCAGGCTTCCGTCGAGGTGCTCGTGGAGGAGGACCTTCGGCGCGCGAGCGAGGAGCGCACGATCGAGCACGCCGCTGCGATTGGTCATGCCAGCACTGTACTTCCGATCGCCGCACCGGTTCCACGCGCGAGCGTTGTCGCCGCCTGCGAAGGCCGCGTATCCTCTTGCCCCCGATTCCCGCGACCCGATCGATCGTTTCCCCTCGGCCCCGTGAGCGCGCCCATTCGCGTCCGCTTCGCCCCAAGCCCCACCGGCGCGACTGCACATGGGTCGGCGCGCGCACGGCGCTGTTCAACTGGGCGTACGCTCGCGGCGCAGGGCGGCAGTTCCTCCTGCGCATCGAGGACACCGATCGCGGAGCGCTCGACCTCCGCGAGTCCGAGCGCGCGATCCTGGAGGGCCTGCGCTGGCTCGGCCTCGACTGGGACGAGGGCCCCGACGTCGGCGGCCCGCACGCGCCCTATCGCCAGTCGGAGCGCGTCGAGCGCCACCGCGAGCGGCGGCGAGAGCTGCTCGAGAGCGGCCACGCTTACCGCTGCTTCTGCACGCACGAGCGGCTCGAAGCCCTGCGCGAGGAGCAGTCCGCGGGCCAAGCGAGAATCCGGCCTACGACGGCCGCTGCCGCGAGCTGGATCCGGCTGAGGCGCGCGCGCGCGCAAGCGCCGGCGGAGAAGCCACGTCGTGCGCTTCCGCGTGCCCGGAGGGCGAGACGCGCTTCGAGGACCTCGTGCGCGGCGAAGTGGTCGTTCGAGCAACGCGCGAGGTCGAGGACTGGATCATGGTGCGCGCAGGACGGCGACCCGACCTACAACTTCGTGCGTCGTGTCGACGACATCGACATGCGCATCACGCACGTGTTTCGCGGTGAGGAGCACCTGGTGAACACGCCGAAGCAGGTGCTGCTCTACCAGGCCTTCGGCGAGCCGCTGCCGGAGTTCGGCCACCTGCCGCTGATGCTCGGCAAGGACAAGAAGAAGCTCTCCAAGCGCACGGGCGACACCTCGCTCGAGGACTACCGCGACAAGGGCTACCGCCAAGGAGGCGATCGTCAACTTCCTGTGCCTGCAGGGCTGGGCGCTCGACGGCACGACACGAGATCTTCTCGCGTCGACGAGCTGGTCGCGCGCTTCGACATCCAGCGACGTCAGCAAGGCGGGCGCGATCTTCGATCCCGAGAAGTTCCTGTGGATGGCGGGCGAGTACATCCGCAGCGACTCGCGTCGAGCGCGTCGCCGAGCGCTGCGCGCCGTTCGTGATCGAGGCCGGGCTGTGAGCGCGGAAGAGCTCGAGCGCCGCCAGGACTGGTACCTGCGCGGTCGTGGCCCAGGAGAAGGAGCGCATCCGGCTGTACTCCGAGCTCCCGGCCCGCATCGCGTACTCTTCGCCTCCGACGAGGACGTGCGCTACGAGCCGGAAGTGGAGGCCGCCGTGCGAAAACGCGAGGACCGAGTCGGCGTCCTCGCCGAGCTACGCGAGTGGCTGCGTCCGCGAGGCGCGACACGGAAGAGCCGCCGTCGCTCTGCGCGCCGCCACCAAGGCATGGCTCGCCGGGCGCAGTCTCAAGATCCCCGCGCTCTTCCAGCCGCTTCGACTGGCTCTCACCGGCATGGGGGGAGGCGCCGACCTGTTCGAGATCATGCGTATCCTCGGCCGGGAGCGTGCGCTCGCGCGCATCCAGGCCGCGGTCCGACGCTTGCCTTGAGGAATCGCTTGCAAGGGAGGCGCCGCATTCCGCCTCCGGCGCCGACGCGGTCGGCCCCATGGTCCCAGGCACCGCCCCGCGCGCGTGGCTCGTTCGCTCGCGAGGGGTGGAGAAATCCTGACGACTGGGGTTCGGTCGGCGCGGTCTCTCCTCTACCTCCATGCGACCGCGTCAGGGGCGACGGGTCGACGGAATGCGGCATTCCTCCAGAAGTGTTCTCCGGAGATAGGACTCTCGAAGGGGCAGACTTGTTCCCTATTCCGGTCCAGTCACAGGAGAGCCTCCACGCTCTCCCGCACGCGAGCCCCGGCGGAGGCGTTCGAGACCGCGACGAAGACCGTGTCGTCGCCCGCCACCGTTCCGAGCAGACCCTCGATCTCCTCGGCTTCCAGGGCCCTCGCGACGGCGCTGGCCGCTCCCGGCTCGCACAGGACCACGATCAGGTTGGCCCCCGCCTGGGCGGTCCCGCGCAGCATGCTCTGAAGCGCGCCGAGCGGCGTGACGCGATCCTCCTGCAAGAGCTGGTAGAGGCCCCCGCGCTTGGCGACCCCCAGGGCCCGCAGATCGCGCGACAGCACGGGCTGGGTGGTCTTCACGCCCTGCTCGGACAGGGCATCCAGGAGCTCCTCCTGGCTGGCAATCGCGTTCCCTTCCAGGATCGCGCGGATCACCTGGCGGCGGCTCTGGGAAGTATTCGGTGCCACCGCATGAATATGCATCGGAGCCCCGCGCCTGTCCACCCCGCGACCTTGACGGCGGCCACGCTCTCGCGGAGAAGGATGCGGTGAGGCCCTACTCGCAGGACAAGCCCGACGGGGCCCGCGCGAGCCCGCGCCGCTTCGGCCGCGCGCGCACCCTCGCCCAGGCCATGGTCGAGCGTACCTTCCGGCTGTGCGGGGGTCGGGCGCTGTACCGCGCCAGGCGCCTCTCGCGCGCCGGCCTGGTGGTGCGCACGGAGGAGGTCGTGATCCCCGATCTACCCGGCGCCCTGGAGGGCTTCACCCTCGCCCACCTCTCCGACCTGCACGCCGGACCCTTCCTCGGCCAGGGAGACCTGGAGCACGTGATCGCCCGCGTGAACGAGAGCGCGCCCGGTGTCGTCGTGATCACCGGCGATCTGATCGCCCACCGCTGGACCGATGCGCTCAGCGTGCTGGAGGAGCTCGCGAGCCTGCGCTCGCGGCACGGGACCTTCGCCGTTTTCGGCAACCACGATTACAGGGGCCGCCTGGAGGGCGAGATCGCGCGAGCGTACGGCGCTCGCGGAATCCGGTTCCTGCGCAACGAATGTGCCCGCCTTCCGGAGGGCGACGCGCACCTCGCGCTGGTGGGCCTCGAGGACGTCGAGGAGGGTCGGGTGGTCGACGTGGAGCTCGCGCGGGCCGGATTGCGCGAGGGGGACCTCGAGATCGTGCTGTGCCACAATCCGATCAGCGCGCCAGTGTTCGCGCGCCTCGGGGCGCGCGCCGTGCTCTCGGGCCACACGCATGGAACGCAGATCGATCTGCCGATCCTGCGGCGACTGGGTCCGCAGCATCCGGGGCTGCGGGTCGACTTCGGCGCGACGACCTTGATCGTCAACCGCGGGATCGGCGTCACGAGCATGCCCCTGCGATTTCGAGCACCGGCCGAGATCGTGCTGATCCGTCTGTGCAGGAGCGCGCGATGAGCGGCGGGAGCCTCTGCCTGGCGGGAAACGTCCTCTACGTCGGTCGCCAGGCGAAGACCGCCTGGGTGACGTCCTACGATCTGGACGGACGCCTGCTGAAGCTGCACTTTCGTTTCCGCGATCCCCGGACCGGGCGTTCGAGCGCCGCAGGCCTCGCCGTCGATGCGGACCACCGGATCTGGGTCGCCGATTCCGCGGCCGAGCGGCTGCGATCGTTCACCCTCTTCGGGCGCGAGATCGTCACGCTGGGAGGCGATTCACTCGATGGGGAAGATCGCGCCGGCTCGATCGGGACCCCGGTCGACGTGCTCACGCTCGGGCGGGACGAGGACCTCGAGATCGTGGTCGCCTCGGCCGGCGAACGACGTCACGCCGTGCAGTACCTGAACGTCGAACACGGCCGCTCGAGATCGCTGCGCCCGCTGGGGGATCCCGACGAGAGCTTCCAGGGAGTCGTGCGCCTCGCATTTCACGACCCTTACCTGTGGATCTGCGAACGCCGCGCTCGCCGCATCCAGGTCTTCCGGGGGGGCGAGTTTCACTACGCGTTCCGCATCCCACTCGCTCGCGGTGGCTTCGCCGAGCCCGCGGGGCTGGCGCCCCTCGAAGACGGACGCGTGGCGGTCGCCGTCTGCGGCGAGACGAGCGGCGTGCTGCTCGTCGACCGGTCCGGGCGGGTGCTGGACGTCCTGGCCGAGGGCGGGGAGGAGGGCGGAAAGGTGTTCGAACCTTGCGCGGTGGTACTCGAGCGCGGAACCACGGATCGGCGCGCGCGAGTCGCCGTCCTCGATCGGGGCGGAGACCGCATCCAGCTCTTCAACCTCGAGGGCCGGTGCTACGGCTCCTTCGCCGAGCCGTCGTAGCCCTCGCCCCGACCCAGGCTTCGAGCGAGAATGCAGGGGATGCTCCGACACCCTCGCGCTCGGCAGGCGGTGTTCCTCGCCTCTGCTCTCGTCGCGGGACTTGGCATGCTCGCCTGGCTCAGCGATCCGAGCCACGACGTTCGAGGGATGCCCGTGCACGAATCGGACTGGTCGGCCGCGAGCCCCGCGGAGAGCGCGGCACCATCCGCGTTGCTCGCAGGTACCAGCGCGGATCCGTTGCGCTTCGAAGAAGGGGGTCGAGTGGCGCAGGCCGAAGAGATCGTCGAAGCCGTCGTGGCTTCGACCTATTTTGCCGGCCAGGTCGTGCGCGCGGACGGCGGCGAGCCGATCGCCGGCGCGCACATCGCGTTCGCGCAAGGGGAGAGCCGCGTCGAAGGCGAGAGCGATGCGAAGGGAGAGTTCCGGCTCGGCTTGTACGCAACCGCCGCCGGCGATCTCGAGGTCCACAGCGGACAGTTCCGCGACGTGCGGGCCCCGCGCGTGGATCCTTCCGAGTACTTGCGCATCGCACTCGAGCCCAGCGCCGCGCTCATCGGTCGGGTGCAGGACGCGCGAGGCGGACCCGCGAGCGGCGTCGAGCTCGGCTTGTGGAGATACTCGGGCTCTGGCTACCGCGACGAGCCCGTAGCTCGCGTGACCAGCGTGGTCGACGGCAGCTTCGCGTTCCTCGACATCGATCCCGGCGAGTACGGGCTGGGGGTGCTCCCCGGTCCACATCCGTTCGTCTTCGTGCCGGGCCTCGTGCTCGCGACTGGCGAGCGCGTCGAGCGCGTGCTGACCCTGCCGCCTGTCCGGAGCTTGCGCGGGAGAGTTCTCACGGCCGGCTCACGTGCACCGATCCAGGGTGCGCGCCTGCGCATGCGTCCTGTCGGCGGAGTGGAGGACGATCTTGCCGAGCAAGTCGAACGGCTGGCCGAGTCCGATGCTGCGGGCGAGTTCGTCTTCACCGGTCTGTGCCAGGGTGCATGGAATCTCGTGACGCGAACTACCTGGGGCGCGACTCACGAGCGTCGGCTGTGGATGGATGCGGCGGGCGAGCTCGCCATGGATGTCGAGATCGTTTTCCCTGCACCCGCGAGCCTGGCCGGATCGGTGCGCTGGTCGGACGGTGCGCCCGCGGCGGGAGCCATCGTCCACGTGATGCGTGCAGACGAAGCGGATGACTTCGAGCTGCTGGAGGCCTCCGCCGACGGCGAAGCAATCGACGCCGTCGCTCCCTGCGATGCGGATGGTCGCTACCGGATCGAGGCGGTTGCTGCCGAGGTGCCGCTACTGGTTCTGGCTGTTCTCGAGCGCGAGGACATCGGAATGGTCGTGTCGCCTGCGCGCTCCGTGATCCTCGCTCCTGCCGAGGCTCGCGGCGACCTCGAGCTCCAGCTCGAGCAGGGCGAACGCATCGATGGCCAGGTCGTCGACCAGAGCGGCGGCCCCGTCGCGGATGCCGAGGTCGTGCTCGACGTCATTCTCGAATCGAGCTGGTGCTCCGTCGCCCGGACGCGCACCGACGCGGAAGGGCGCTTCGGGCTCTCGCGCAAGCATGGAATGCGCTCGCGCCTGCTCGTGGAATGCGAGGGGTTTCGCACGCGACGAGTGGGGCTCGACGATGTCGCGAGTGCGACCGTTCCCCTCCTGATCGTGCTCGAGTCGGCCTGCCTCCTGGATGGCTGCGTGCTCGATCCTGACGGTTGGGCAGTTCCGGGCGCCGGGATCCGTGCATCCCTTCTCAATGGCGGGCAGCGACCGCCCAACGAGTCGGAGACCGCGGACGACTTCGGCCGCTTCCGCTTCGATTCGCTGGTGCCCGGAAGCTGGCAGCTCGAGGCCTCCAGCGCCGGCGTGCGCGATCCCGAACGCCGCATCGTCGCGGTGCCCGACCAGACCTACGTGCAGCTCCTCTTTCACCCCCGACCGCGGCCCGCCCGCGCGACGGTCGTGGCCGAGATCGTGGATGCTGCCACGGGCGGCGCGGTCGCAGGCCTCAGCGTCAACGGTTCGCGCGGCGCGTTTCTCGGGATCGAGGGCACGCGGGTCACCGTTCAGGGGCTCGACGCCCAGGATCTCTCCCTCACGTTCCAGGCCGAGAGCATGGAGCCGCTCTTCGCCCGCCCCAAGGGCATCCAGCCCGGCGAGCGGGTCGATCTGGGCCGGCTCGAGATGCGTCACGCCTCCGTGCTGCGCGTCCGAATCGAGGATCCTTCCGGCGAGTCGGTCCGCGGCCTGCGCGTCGAGCTGCGCGCCGTGTCGCCTGAGCACGGCGGATGGCCGGGCGGATGGTCTCGCATGCGACTGGAGCCGACCGGTGACGGTACCTGGGAGGCCCGCACCGTTCCGCGCTACGCGTGGACCCTGGACGTCTCGCGCGGTTCGAGGAGCATCCACCGCGAACTGGTCCGCATCGACGATCCGGTGGTGAATCTCGCGGTCGAGCTTCCCGTCACGGCGCGCTGAGCGGGCTCACGCAGCGGCGTCGGGGCGTCGAGCAACGGTCCGCTGCGAAAATGAAGGGGGCCGGTGACGCTAGCATCACCGGCCCGAGGGAGAGAGGAGTCTCCACCAAGCTTCCCGGGTGATGCGCTGCTCGCATAGTGCATCACCTCTTGATGGAACTCACATGCGCGAACGATGAGGCGTTGGAAATATCCCGCGCGACACCGTTCGCGAGGGAGCTTAGCTCACGCCGCGAAATCTGTGAAGCCTCTTGAAGGAAAACTCGCGAATGCCGTCCACGTTACGGCTGTCTTACAACCGCCGCTTCCACGTTCCCACATGTGGTTCAGCGCACCCCTTCGGTCCACCCTTTTCATGTGCTGCCGCGCGTGGCGAGCGCCGCTCAGCGCGTCCAGGCAGCCGACCTCGTCGCCGCGGGACGCAGGAGTACAATCTCCCAGTGCTCGTGCCTGGTTTGATTCTCTCGGCGCGCACCGAGGACGTCCCGTGGCGCTCGACCGCCACGCCGGGAGTCTGCTGGTTGCTCCTCGGCCCCGAGCATGGATCCGGGGAACATCGGGAGCGCGAAGCCGCGGTCCTGATCCGCATGGAGCCCGGTACGGGCTACCCGCCGCACCGCCACGTGGATGTCGAGGAGGTCCTGGTACTCGCCGGCGGCTACCGCGACGCGCAGGGCGAGCACCACTCGGGCAGCTATGTCCGCTACGAGGCGGGCTCGCTGCACGCGCCGATCGCGCTGGGGGATCCGCGCCGACCAGCCTCCGACGAGAATCCCGCCTGCGTGCTGTTCGCGATCGCGCGCCGTGGGATCGAGGTCGTCGAACCCGATCCCGCCACCCGCGAGCTCGCCATCGATCGAGGCCCGGGGCGGCCATGAGCGCGAAGCTCTACTTCGACGCCAACGGGTCCACCCCGGTCCATCCGGAAGTGCTCGCGGCCTACGTCGAAGCGCTGCGAGAAGCGCCCGGAAACGCGGCGGCATCCCATCCCGAAGGCCGTCGTGCACAAGCCCTGGTCGAGCGCGCGCGCGGGGAAGTTGCGGCTGCTCTGGGTGCAGAGCCTGCGGAGATCACGTTCACCTCGGGCGGCACCGAGTCGAACAACTGGGCGCTCTTCGGCGCCGCCGAGGAGTTTCGCCGCGGCCACATCGTCGTCAGCGCAATCGAGCACAAGTCCGTGCTCGCGCCTGCGCGGGCGCTTGCCGCGCGCGGCTTCGAGGTCGACTTCGTCGCGCCCGAGCCGAACGGCGCCGTCTCGCTCGCTGCCCTGGGGGCCAGCCTGCGTCCCGAGACGGTGCTCGTCTCGATCATGCTGGCGAACAACGAGACCGGTGTCGTGCAGCCCGTGCGCGAGATCGCAGCCATGTGCCGCGAGCGCGGAGTGCGTTTTCACACCGACGCGGTAGCGGCCCTCGGAAAGATGCCCCTCGACGTGAACGCGCTCGGCTGCGACAGCCTCTCCCTCTCGGCCCACAAGATGTATGCGCCGAAGGGAACGGGCGTCCTGTACACGCGCTCGGGAAGCGCCCTGAAAGCGTGGGTGCTGGGCTGCGGCCAGCAAGGCGGCCGCCGCAGCGGCACGGAGAACACCGCCGGCGCCGCGGCCTTCGGTCGCGCCATGCAGCTCTGGCGTCGGGGCGAGCTGGTCGATCCGAGCGCGCTCGTCTCGCTGCGCGAGCAGCTCTGGGATGGACTGCGCGCCCGTTTTCCGGAGGTCGAGCGCAACGGCTCGGGAACGCTGCTCGCGAACACGCTCAACGTGTCACTCCCCGGCTGGAACGCGAGCCGCCTGCAGGAGCTCCTCGGCGCGCGCGCGATCAGCGTGGGGACGGGCGCCTCCGCATCCTCGGGCGAGCCCTCTCACGTGCTCACCGCGATGGGCTGCTCGCGCGAGCGCGCGCGCACCAGCCTCCGCTTCAGCCTCTGCGCCGACGCGAACGCGGAAACCATCGACCGCCTCCTCGCGGCCCTGGAGGAGATCCTCGTCGCAACCCCGATCTCGGAGATTCGCTCGTGAGCACCCCCGCTCTCGATCGCCTGTCGACCGTACTGGAGCAGGAATTCGACCGTGACCCGCGCGGCCGGGCCGCAGCTCGCCTGCTCGCCGAGTACGCCCGCGGCCACCACGACTGGAAGTGCTTCGAGGTCTTCGATCCCGCGCGCTACACGCGCAACCTCCTGCACCGCTGCCCTTCGTTCGAGCTCCTGCTCCTGTGCTGGGACTCCGAGCAGGAGAGCCCGATCCACGATCACGCCCAGCAAGACTGCTGGATGGCCGTCCTCGAGGGCGAGCTCGAGGAGCAGCACTACCTCACCCCGCAGGGCGGCGAACGCGCTCACCTCCGCACCGGCCGCCGTTCGACCGTCGCACAAGGCGAGGTCGCCTTCATCCAGGACGGCATCGCCCTGCACCGCATCCGCCCCCTCAAGGGTGGCCGGGGCATCTCCCTGCATCTCTATTCGCGCCCCATCGACACCTGTGGCGTCTACGACCCCACCAGCGGCGAGTCCACCCGTATCGAGCTCGGCTACTACTCCGTCCGCGGCGAGCGCTGCAGCGCCAGCCCCGCCGACATCCGTGCCGCCTGGCCCCGCCCCCGCTGAGCCGCTCCCCGACCCAAAAAAACGGACGCATCGACTCGCAGTCGACGCGTCCGGACTCTCTCTGCGGGTCCCCCTAGGGCCAGCATCATCCTCCTCGGTGAGGCGGAAGTTCCCCACCGCAGAGTTGCCCTCTGCTCACGAGGAAGATTGCCGCTCTCCTCGACAGGGACAAGCGCACCGCCCGCCCAGGCCACTCAGGATTCCCGATCTTTTTTTCGCCCCACCCCTCCCCGTCCCCTGCTTGACCCCCCCGAGCAGCCACCGCTACAGTCCTCTCCCAATCCTGGCGGTGTAGCTCAGCTGGTTAGAGCAGCGGAATCATAATCCGCATGTCGGGGGTTCGAATCCCTCCACCGCTACCACCCACGGGGGTTCCGGGTCCGACCTTGGGGCAAACCTTGGGGAAGCGACGCGGGACCCTCGCCTCGCCGCCGTTGTCGAGAGCTGGCCCGCGCTGCCCGAGAGTCTCCGCCTCGCCATCGTCGCGATCGTCGACGCCGGCCTGCATGGCAAGTAGGCCGATTCGAGTAGGTGCCACGGCTAGAGTTTGGGGCGGAGGAGTTCGCCCACTACGCACGCGTCGCGAAGATCATGGCTGCCTCGTGCGGCTACGCGAAGATGATCCCGATGGAGGACTGCGTCGGGTACGCGATGGCTGCCGTGGCGAAGGCGTGGCCACAGTACGACCCGAAGAAAGTCGGGGGGAACATCAAGGCCTACCTGGTTCAGAGAATGCACTGGGCCCTGGCCGATGCGCTTCGAAGCGAAAAGATCGTACGGCGCAAGGGCGGGCACATCCCAACTAGAACCGTCTTCGAGCAGTACACCGAGAAGGACTTTCTCGACACCTTCCAGCGTGAGACCCCGCCGGCACAGGCGGAACACGACGCCGCCGAATCCCGGCGCCGAGTCCTCGAGCACTTCCCGCACGAGCTACGCGGCGTGGTCAAGTTGTGCCTACTTGATCGTATGACTCAGCGCGGGGCGGCGAGGGCGTTGGGGATCACGCCAGCTCAGGTGCAGCGCCGCATCAAGCTGGCCAAGAAGATCATCGCAGACGATTCTCAAGACAGCGGTACCTGACCGCTGCGCGCACGACGTGCGGGGCTGATCGATCGGGTAAGCCGCCTTCGGGCGCGTGGCCGGCCGAACGGGTAACCCACCAAGAGCCGCGACCTTTGATCGCGTCCGGGCCATTGGCCCAGGTGGATTGCACATTGTCTGTTTTGACTGCGGAAGATGCTCTACGCGAAACTAAGCGGCATCTCGATAAATCAGTAGGCGAACTCAGGGCCGACCTTGAGGCAGAGATCGCTGAACTAAAGCGGGGACAGCACCCTAAGATTGCCATGCCGGGGACCGGCGGTGAAACGCCTAAACCGTTCTCCATCCTCCGTTATGCCGCCGGCTGCGTCAGTTCCGACTGGAACGGCGCCGAACACGAGCACGCGGTATTCTCCAACCGATCCGAGGCTAAACGTAAATCGCTCAGCCTGGGGTCATCCGCAAGCGCCGGAGATATTGTCCCGGATCAGCAAAGCTCCGAAATTATCCAGCTCCTGCGTGCAAACGCCATCGTCTCTAAACTCGGCGCTCGCACACTGTCCGGCCTCAACCGCACCCCGTATATCCTGCCGCGTCAACTGACGGCGTCGACGGGAAATTGGCGGGCGGAGGGCGCTGCAATCACTGAAAGCGATTTGACGGTAGATACCGTGTCGCTGTCTCCGCACAGCTTCGCGGCGATGACGACCATGTCGCTCGAACTTGCGATCATGGCGGACGACGCTGCAGAGCAACTGGTACGAGACGACTTCACGAAAGTGATTCAGCTCGGCATCGACGCCGCGGCTATGCTTGGAACCGGCGCCGGTGGAAGCCCCACCGGGATTGTGAACACCGCGGGAATTCAAACCTCCGCAGTTAGCTCCACGCCGACATACGCCGAGTTGATCGCGTTTCCGCAGAAGCTTGATTCAGCTAATGCCCTGAACGGGAGGCTCGGATGGGCCATGAATCCGAGTACCTATTGGCAGCTCCAGCAACTTCGTGACTCGTCTTCCTCGCATAGCGGAACCGAACTCGTTGACCTGCAACTAAACCGTCGCAACCTGGCGGACGGTCCTAACCCGATGCTCCTCGGATTTCCAGTGATAACGAGCACGGCCCTGCCTAGTACCGTTGGCGCAGCCAACTCCATTATCTTTGGGGACTGGTCGCAACTGTTGCTTGGATTCTGGTCGAACGGCGTCAGAATCGAAGTATCGGCAGACGCCGCTTTTACGACGGCTTCGGTCAAGATCCGGGCCCTCGTGTTTGCAGACGTTGGCGTCAGAGTCCCGGCCGCGTTCGTTGTGGCGACTTGATAGGTAAATAAACTATGGCACGACGAACTCCATCCAATTCACTAAGGCCCTATCAACCGATCGAGCCGGATGCCTACACGGCTGCTACCGTTAGCTCGGCTGGAATTGATACGATCGGTTTCCGATCGCTCCTTGTTATGCTCAATATGGGCGACCTCGGCACGAGCGCTACGCTAGCAGTAAAACTGCAAGAGAGCGATGCGATCGGGTCAGGCTACGTCGATATTTCTGGAGCAGCCTTTCCAACCTATACCCAGGCTGGCACTGATTATTCCAATACCGTGAAGGCCATGGACCTCAACCTCCTCGGTCGCAAGCGGTACATCCGCGTTGTGGGCGTCGTGGCCGTTGCCACCTCGGACTACGGCGTTAGCGCTGTACTCATGGGCCCCAGCCAAGGCGTCGCCGACATGACGCGTGCTGCCGTCGGCTCGGAAGCCGCCTGTTCGGTTTCCTACGCTGTCGCGGCCTGAGCCGATTCCTTCTACGCACAGTTTCGTCGCTCTTCGGGGCCGGGCTCAGCTTACTTAGCGCCGAGTCCGGCCCTTTTTGATTTACCATGCTTGATCCTGAACTCGCGCGCGCTGGGCTGGCACAACTCGGCAAGTCCAATAAGGCGAAGCCCAGGCGCAAGAATGCCGCGGTGGATTTCTATCCGCAGTACCGCGGAAACGAAGCCGCCTTCCTAAAAGAAGTGCTCGGGCGTCGTACGGCCACGGGCAAACTCGGCTACACAGCGCCGCAGCGCGAGATGATTCGCTCGTTCTTTCAAGATGGCAGGACCCACACCAGGTCGGGCCGCAAGTGCGGTAAATCGCACGTACTGGCCGACCTAGCTTTAGCCCAGCTCTACACGCGGCCCTCGGTCGTGATTCTGATAAGCGCATCATGGGGGCAGGTGCGAGACGGCCTCTTCGGCAATCTACGCAAGGCGTTCCAGGACAGCGCGCAACCTCTTGCTGGAGAGCTTGGTATTAGCCGACTGACTCTGGGCCCTCGGCACTACGCCGTAGGGGCCTCCTGGCAAACACCCGACAGGGCGCAAGGCGCGCATTCTGGGGTCGCGTGTCCCGACGATCCTGACCAGGACTACAGCGAGGATGATCTACGCAAGCTGCTCGAGAGAGCGATCGAGGACGGGCGCGCGAGCGAGTTGGCAATTCTCTGTGATGAGAGCCCTGGAATTGATAACCGTGTATTCGAGGCGTTGCAGGGATCGTTCTCGGGGAATACCCGTGTATTCCTATCGGGGAACCCGACCATCGACGCGCAGTCCGAGCACTTCTTCGCCCGCCTGGGTTTGCCAGGTTCAAGGTTCCATAGAATTTCAGTTAGCCACCTAACTCAGGACGAATTTCCAGACCCCGTCGCGGCCGACGTCGCGTACCATAAGGGATATGGCGAAGGCGGTAGGTGGGGACTCCCTAACTGGATTCGAGATGAGCAGTGGGTGAATGACTGTATCGAGCAGTAGGGTATTGATTCACCCTTCGTACGCGCGTATATCCTCGGCCAGTTCGCCGACGCTGCAGCGGCTGACCAAGTGGTTTCCTACAGCATGCTCGAGGCGTGCGCCAATCTCACCGACCTAAACATGCCATGGGGCAATCACGTTGGAGTTGACCTTGCTGCTACTGGGGATAAGTCTGTTGCCGTACTCGTTTGCGGTAGTGTCGTTCGCGATATTCATAGCTGGCGCGCACCTGCGAATGACGAGGCTCCGTTGCTGCGGTCTGTTGACGAGATCCAAGCGCTAATTCCGAAGTGGCGCACGCTGTACGGGGATATTCCCTGGAGAAATGTTCACTGCGACGTCGGCGGGTTAGGCCGTGGCGTCTGCGAAAGGCTGGGCCAATTAGGCGCGCGTGTTGACTCGGTGGACTTTGGAAGTGCGCCCGAGAATGGGTGGACGGCGGAGGTCGGTGAATACCATGTGTTCAACAAACGAGCCGAGCAGTATTGGGTACTTAGGCGTTTGCTTTCCGAGAGAAAGTTGTGTGTTCCCAGGGAGTTCAAACAAGCCTGGAAAGAATTGACCTGGGCGAAGTGGGGAATTCAGGATCGAGCGGGCGAGTCCTGCGTAATCTTGGAAAGCAAACGTGAAATACGTAGCCGACACTCAGCCTCCCCAGATACCGCGGATGCTCTCGCCCTCGCGCTATGCCGCAGCGCTGGTCCCGTGGCCTTCCGGTGGCTAAACCGCGACGGCACGCTCGCCCCCGTGCACGGCGCAGACGAGACGCCTGGGCAGGACTTTAGTAGGGCCCCTGCATGGACCCCGACCAAGCGCGACTCCGGGCCGTTTGGCTAGACGGTAGAGGAAGCTGGATCTTTAGATAGCCAGAAGCGTAGGATTGGGGTGGCATGGAGACCAAAGCCCCGCTACCTACACTCGGAATGCGCTATCGTATGGCTTTCATCTATGGAGGGGGAACGGTTACGCGCGCGCCGCCCGGCTGCTGATGGCCGCCGGCATAACCTACGTCGTATCGCCATACGTATCGCAGGTGCAAGCTGAGCACGTCGGAAGCCGAGTCGTTGTCGCCCTGATTGCCGGACTCGGCGTAGAGCTTCTTACGCTGGGTTACTACTGGATTACCGCTGCGGCTAGGCAACGTGACGAGTTGCGTAGTAAGTTTATGGTTGCGAATGCGATCATATCTGGTCATGAGGCGACGATGGCGCAGCTCAAGAAGCGGGTTGAGGAATATGAGATTACTACTAAGAGAGAAGTTGACCGCGTGGACAAATATGATTCGGGGGCGGAAGAGTGGGAGCGGAAGAGAACGGACCTACTGGAGAGGATAGCGTTACTGGAGAATGAGCTTGCCGAATTCAAGTCAGGAACGCACGAGCGGGTAGAAATGAACATGGCGGAAGCCGCGAGAGTTATCAACAGGTTGCAGGCGAAGATAATCGTGATAGATAATAGGGGAGCTGGGCTGTCTCCACGTGCGTACTCGGATTTATTAGAGACCGCCATGGAATGCGGTGGAATGGTGCTTTCCGCACGCGGGCAGAATGAGTGGCGAGAAATAATTGACGCGGCAGGCCCGTATTCCCCGGGTATCGAAAAGGCGATATCCGCACTTAGAAACGGTATTGGGGACTTCATGGAGCGCATGACCGAGAGACACGTGAGTATCATCCCAAGCCAGGAGCGAATGGACGCGACGTTGGACGCCATCGCCCGGATAAGTTTCTCAGCCTAAGAGAGCGAGCGTAGTGAAGAGCCGACCGATTGACCGGCTTGCCGATCTCTAGGCGACCTCGGGCCGCTCGGCTAGAAACCCCCGTGTTCGGGTGGACCTCCCAGGGTTTCCCAATACATGGCCTTCCCCTTTTTCTCGTTCTCTTCCATCGGCTTCTCCGCCATCGCAAGGAGCGCTTCGGTCATGTCCGCTAGAAGGACGTCGGCACTATTTGGGAACTGATCGCGAAGCCGCCTAATCGCCTGTTTCATCGATGGAGTTCCGCGGATTTCATGTAGACATAGCGAACAATATGCGTCCGCCGTCCCCTTGACCGTCGAGATCTTTTCGCCAGTAACAAAACGTGGCTGACCCCAAGCGCATCGATCCGCTAGTGTCGCTATCATTAGGACTTCAGCAGCACTAAGCGGGCGCGCGTTCCTCTCTCCGTATTTCGAGATGAAGGCACGAATGAAGACCTCGTCGAGCATGGAAAAGGATTTGCAGAGTCTTTCGCGGTCTGCTGGAGGGATTTCGGGGTCCGGAATTATACAGACGGAGTCTATCTTGCCAAGAGAAGATAGTAGATGCACAAATCCAGTAGGCATGAGCCGGGCAATAAGCTGGCGGTAGATCCACCAATACGAGCTGGGTTCCTGCTCGGCTTCTCGGTCCTCAATGTGGGCTTTGATGACATCACGCAGTCGTGGAGTAAGCTGCGCGTAGCACCCGAGGATGCGCGCATCGTGTCGCGCTAGAAAATCAAGCCACGTCTCGAAATGGACGGGCTCCCACTTACGCCCTTCCTTTGGCAGGGATAGGGCCTTCCATTCCAACTTGGCACCCTCGTGGGCATCATCCCCGTAGAACGCGACCGTTCCAAGGATCGTGTAGTCGAGTCCCTCGTGCGACTCATCCACGTACATCCAAAGTGGGTTGCCGGATTGCGTACGGGGCGTAGAGACCAGTATGTCGGGGTTACCGGCCATGTGTGCTGGAGAGTCTATAAAGCGGGAACGCCGTGCGCACTGGCCGACTCTATCTCGGCGCCGCGTGGCCGTTCGGTTAGTTGTCTTCGAAGAGAGTGCCAGCTACCCAGTCCGAAACGCCGGTAGCGGAACGATAGGCCCCCCCGGCTACGCACGAAACGAAGGCGCTTGCGGTATTCTCCATTCCGGAGCAGACGGACGACCTGTCCCCCGTCGCTTCGTTGTTGTATCCGCCGCTTGCCGACGCGTTCGGGCCAGACGACTCGTTATGGTACCCGCCGCCCACCCAGCTCTCTCGCCCGGACGCGTGATTGAGACCACCCCCGCTCACCGTCGCGGCCCACTCGTTAGCGACGTTCTCGCTACCGCCCGAAACCGTGGCCGCGACCCCGTACGTCGCATTCTGAAATCCCCCGCTAATGGAGTTCGCATTGCCCCACGCGCGGCTATTGATCCCGCCAGTTACCGACGAACACGGGCCCATGACTCCGTTAGAGACTCCCACCACAAGGCCACCGTAGGACTGGTAATGGCTGCTGCCTCCACCGACGATATTATGCGACCCCTCGCGGTGATTGGCGTCCGGTTCCATCTCGTCGTACCCGACGATCAGGTTTCCCGTTCCGTTGATGGTGTCCGTCGATCCAAGTCCATTCACGACCTGGACATTTATGCCCGAGATGCGCACGGTACGCGCGATGCCGCCGTAGTCGTCCGTGGGTGTGTCGACCATCTCGATATGGGAGAGGAACTCCAGCACGTCGGCGCGGATGAGTTGGGGCGCGGGATGGTAGGTGATGGCTGCGGTGGTAACGGACGCGAGCAGAGCGGACACGAGCGAGCGCATGTGAAAAGGTCTCCTTGGTTCCTCGCGATCGTACTGCGTTCCCGTAGAAAGAGGCGGCCGGCCCACGCCGACCCCCGTCCTCTCACTTCCTTTGCGGGTGCCACCGTCCGCCTAACCCCTTCCGTGTGCCCTGCTTGCGCCTAGGGGAGGGCAGTTCTCCACGCACTCGCCGCCTCCGACTTCGAGCAATGGCGCTATGATCGGCAGCCAGTTCCTTGCTCGTCCCCCCTCCGTAAGCGCCGTCTCCATGATCTTGCTCGCCCTGGCTGACCCTTACATCGCCCAGCAAATCCTCTACGACTTCCTGCGAATCAACGGGCTGGCCGGCTTGACCCCTAGTCGCCGCGTCTTGGCAAGTACGTCTCCATTCACAGGACTGTCATGACGATCAACCATGAGACGCGGTCCGCTACATCGACTTTAGGCTCTGCTGATCTTCCCCCGAGAAAGTGGACACCCAGAGAGGGAGCTGTGATGCTCCTCGAAGGACCAGTCCATGGGAAGATCACGAAGGAAGCACAGCGCTGAGTTCAAGCGCGAGGCGGTGAAGATGACTCTCGAGCCGGGCCGGACGGTGTCCGAGGTGGCCGCCAACCTGGGCATTGCGGCCGGTCTGCTTCAGCGGTGGAGATCGAAGCTGAAGACCGACGGTGCGGATGCGTTCCCCGGGAACGGCCGACCGAAAGCGTCCGATGAAGAACTGCAGCGGCTGCGCAAGGAGCTCGCGCGGACTCAGCAGGAGCGCGATATTTTAAAAAAAGCGCTGGGCTACTTCGCGAAGGAACGGAGCTGAGGTTTCGATTCATCCGCGACCATCGGGAGATCTTCGAGGTGGGTCTGATGTGTTCGACCTTGAAGGTCTCCCGTGGTGGTTTCTATGTCTGGCTCGGACGTGGCGAGTCCAGACGCAGCAAAGAGAATCGCCGGCTCGTCGTCCTCATCCGCGAGGAGTACGAGCGCAGTCGTGGCACCTACGGATCACCTCGGATGCATGCTGCGCTGAAGAAGCGAGGAGAAACCTGCAGCCTGAACCGGGTCGATCGTCTGATGCGGGAAGCGGGAATTCGCTCGAAGGTGAAGCGCAAATTCAAGAAGACGACGGACTCCAAGCACGCTCACCCCGTCGCGCCCAACCTCCTCGGTCAGGACTTTTGGGTCAGCGCTCCGAACGAGGTCTGGGTCTCCGACATCACCTACATCTGGACCGACGAGGGATGGCTCTACCTCGCTTCGACGCTGGATCTGTACTCGCGCATGGTCGTCGGCTGGTCGATGAGTGCCTGCATGTCGGCGTTGCTCGTGGAGGATGCGCTGAAGATGGCCATCGACCGCCGCTCTCCGCCTCCGGGCATGATCCATCACTCCGACCGCGGCGTGCAGTACGCAGCAGGGGCCTTCCAGGGACTGCTCGAGCAGCACGGTGTTGTGTGCAGCATGAGTCGCAAGGGCAACTGCTACGACAACGCCGTCAAGGAGAGCTTCTTCCACACGCTCAAGACGGAGCTCTGCGATCACGAGCGGTACCGAACGCGCGAGGAAGCGAGAGCGAGCGTCTTCGAGTACATCGAGGTCTTCTACAACAGAGAGCGGCTGCACTCCACGATCGGCTATCTCTCGCCGCTCGAATTCGAAGCGAAGCGGATCGCCGGCTGAGATCCTCGATCGTTCGCAAGACCCCGGCCTCGCGAGCACGAACGTGGGCTCGCGAGGGATCAGCAGATCCGCCCAGAGGCCAGCGAACGAGGGTCGATCGCGACGACGAAGGGCCCGAAGCGATTCTTGTCAGCGGCAAGCAGAAAACGGACCTCTGCGGCACGCTGAAAAGGGACCCCTTCGGCTGAAGGGATTGACCGGGGGTGCAGGGGGCGGAGCCCCCGCATGGCGCAGCGGAGCTGCGCGTCATCGGGCTCGCGTCCGCGTGCGGACGTGAGCACCTCGGAGACTCCCGGAGGGGGTCGGCCCCCCGAGGGGGGCCGCGGTTCGAAGTTGCATTCTCGCGAGGTCGCGTTTGCCTCGAGGAGCCGGGCTCCCGACGCGAAACTCCTACCTGCGAGGGATCGCAAGCTCGCTCCCCAGCTCAGCTGGATGCCTTCCGAGCGGATCTCGAAGATCGTCGTGCGTCCTTCAGCCGGAAGCTCTCTCCGTCGGTCTTGACGATCGTGACGTGGTGTACCACTCGATCGATCACCGCGGCCGCGGCGGTGGCATCGAGGAACACCTCGCTCCAGCGCGCGAAGGCGAGGTTGGTCGTGACGATCAGGCTGCGCTTCTCGTAGACCTTGGTGATGAAACCGAAGAGCAGGTCCGCGCCGAGCTTGTCGAAGGGGACGTAGCCCAGCTCATCGAGGACCACCAGGTCGAAGCGCGCGAAGTACTCGAGCTTGCGCGAGAGTCGGCCCTCGCTCTTCGCTTCGCTCAGAGTGTTCGTGAGCTCCGCCGCAGTGACGAAGCGCACGCGCTTCTCGCGCTGGCAGGCTGCGATCGAGAGCGCGATCGCAAGGTGCGTCTTGCCGGTCCCGACTGGACCGACGAGCACGACGTTACGCTTCTCGGCGAGGAAGTCGCAGCGCGCGAGCTCGAGGACCTCGTCCTTGTCGATACCAGGCTGGGAGGCGAAGTCGAAGCCATCGAGTGTCTTGAGTACCGGGAAACGTGCCTCCCGGATCAGGCGCTCGATCCGCCGCTCGCGCCGCTGGTTCACTTCCAGGTGGGCGAGCTCGGCAAGATACTCGGGATGTGCCTGGCGCTTGCGCTCGGCCTCGAGCGCCAGGCGCTCCCAGCTCGCTGCCACTGCAGGCAGCCCGAGCGTCTTCAAGTCCGCGAGCAAGTGCGCCGGCTCGACGAGCGTGCTCTTCTTCATGCCGCACCCCCGACGAGTTCGTCGTAGCCTCCCAGGTCCGGGGGAGCGATCTCGATCGCCCCCAGCGTCTCGTCTGCGACCCTCGCCGGCACGAAGACCGGCATCTCGCTCGACTTCTGGCGCAAGAGCATGCGGATCGTCTCGAGACTGGGGCTCGCTCGTTCCAGCGCGAGATCCACCGCACTCTCGAGCTCCTCCATCGAGTACTCCTCGAGCAGACGAAGGACGCGCACCCACTCGCGATCGGGCTTGCGCACCTTGCCGCGCAGCGCCTCGCGCAGCCGATGGAAGACCGGGGCGAGCTCCATCTGCGCGATCGCGGTCGACTCGCCGATCGCGCGGTGCTTCCTCTCGAGCAGGCGCAGGACGTGCCGCGCATCGAGGACGTGCGCGCCCTCGACGTACGAGCGCGTGTGGCTCGCCACCGAGCGATCACCGTCCACGACCTCAATCCGGTCCCAGAAGATCTTCGCAAGGAGTGCACGCCGAGCGAATTCGCTCGGAACGGAGTAGCGCGCACGGTCGACGGTGACGATCGCGTACTTGTCGGCCACGCACGGCACGATCCGACAAGTCTCCGGTAGCCGCGGCGGCAATGGTCGCAAGTGCTCGCGCTCGGCGATCAGCGCTTGACGTGCCGTGCGTCCATCGGGAAGCTGGCGAAGGTCGAGGTCGCGCTCGAGCTCCAAGAGGAGATTGGCGTTGAGCTCCTCCCACGAGCGTGCCTCGGGGATGGGGCGGAAGAAGATCCCACGCACATACTCGTTGCCGCGCTCAACCGAGCCCTTCTCGTTGCCCTTCGCTGGCGCGCAGAAGTCGACCGCGAGCGGAAAGCACCCGCGCCAGCCGTGGAAGGCTTTCGTCTCCTCGCGCTCAGGCCCCGGCAGGATCTTCTTCACAGCGAGCGAGGTGTTGTCGAGGACCGCTCGACGCGGGAGACCTCCGAAGTACTCGAAGCTCGCATTGAGCCCGTCGAGCAGGCACTCCAGCCGCTCGAGCGGGTAGGCCTTGGCGAAGTAGGCGTTACACGAAGGCAGCGTCGAAACGAAGACCTTCGTCCTGTGGAGCACGCCGGCGATCCGAGCGAAGCTCTCGAAGAAGTCGCCCTCCAGCGAGTCGCCCGGCCGGTGCGTTCGGTGCACGAAGGCTTCGACCGGGAAGAGCTCGCGCTTGAGGTCGCGCACGTACTTGCGCAACGCTCGCTCTCCGATGCCGCGAGCCTCTTCGCCCAAGAGCCGGCCGATCCGCTTCGCGGAGAGCCGTGGATCGCAAGCGAGCAGCTCGACGATCTTCTCCCGGCAGGGATCGAGCCTGCGCCGGCGTCTCGGTGAGGATCGCTCGTTCGGCGGAACCTCCCGACCGATCGCCGCGCGCACAGTCTTCACGTCCAACCCAAGCCGCCGCGCGATCTCCTTCTTCGGCACCCCCTCGACGAGGTGCATGTGGCGAATCTCAGCCCATTGCGACACCCTGATCACCTCCTGGCCCTCCTGGTCCGAGGTCTCCGAAACGGTCGTACACACCCGTTCCGGTACCCCGCCGGGAGGGCCGCTTCCACGCCGAGCCAGGGGGGTCCCTTTTCAGCGTGCCGCGGGGTCCGTTTTCAGAGTGCCGTCAACAATTCTCCACAAGTTATGAGTCTCCTCCCCCGGACCCCCACCTCCGGGGGCTCTGCCCCCGGAACGCCGCGCTGCGCCTCAGCCAGCTCGAGGGCTGGCTTCGCGCGGCTCCCCTGCTGGGGAAGGGTGATCCCTTCCCCAGACCCCATCCCCTTGACGCCCTCTGATCTCTCTCCGTCTACTTCGCTCTGTTACCTAACCCCGTGTCCACCGAATCGGGGGAAGGTCACTGCCGCCCATGGAGTGCTCGGTATGTCGATGGTAGTGGCGATGTGGGCTGGTGGGCTCTGGTTGGAGTTTGGTGGCGCATACCACGCATTCACCAAGCACGGCAATGGTGCAGGATTGATTGCCCTGATTGTCCCCCCAATCGCATGGTACCGGGCCGTCGAGTTCTTCTTTCATAACGAGTCTCCGCGGGCTAGCTTGCCCGCGGGATTAGCTCACGTTGAGGGCCGTGCGGGCCTAGAGGCGATTGATCCCGTCGTATTGGGGTCCTGTGTGGAGGCACTCCAACTTGCGATGCAGGACAGTGCTCAGCCGATTCCTGGAAATGAGGAACTGATACGGCAGAAGCTGCATGGGTATCCGGATATTGCACGGAAGTGCATTCAGGGACTGCTCGCCAGGTACTTGGATTGGTCGCTGAGCCTCTACTCTGATTCCGCGAGCGCACTCCTCGACAACACTTTCAAACTTCACATTAGTGCAGCTAGCAAGGGATTTGAGGCCTCGTTCCTCCAAAGCCTCGACTCACTTCCGTTTGAAGTCCCTAAAGACTTTACACTTGCAATTGAGGCGGCGCAGGAACAGCTTGATGAGTGTGCCCAGGTGATCGATCGTGGGAGCGGAGACGACGAAACAGTTTCGTCGGCGCTACGCGAATTCGAGGGGAGCTGTGTGGAGCGTGTATCTGCTGCGTACGAGCGGCTTTTTGGCGTAGTGTATGTGCGCGCGCACAATCCTCGGAGCAACTTGGCGGCTGAGATTGGCCGGTGAAGGGCACTAGCGCTTGGGACTAAGGGTCTGTGATGATTGTGGTGGAAAGGTCAGCGACCTTGCCGAAGCCTGTCCCCATTGCGGACGTCCAAGCTCCGCGCCTGCCGGCAATTCCCAGGATACGGATATCGCCACGGCTGGCGAAGTAGCGACTACACTTACAACGCTCAAAGCGGTGCACCCAGAAATTCTCACCGGGACCCGGGCGGCATCCGATTGGGATGCCACTAAGTGTTGGTTTTGTGGTCTCGCTCCGGGCTCAGCCGACGCTGTGCTGTGCCAGCAAGTATATAGGCTCCTCAGGCACAAACAGACTTTTGTTGTCTTTGGCATGCATCACAAGTCCGAGTACATTCCAGGCACGGTCAACGTTCCTCGATGTGCCTCCTGCCGTTCGCGTCATAGTCGGACTGCTGGTTGGGGATTCCTCGTGTACTCGATCATTTATGTCGTGCTCTGCTGGCACTTTATCTGGACCAATACCACGCTTACCACAACCCCTAAGGTCACAGGTTCGATCATAGCATTCATTTTTGGAAGTATTCTGATATGGCCGATCGAGTGGATTATCTCGAGCATAATTGGCAGAGGAATCAAGGCGTCCTCGAACGTCCGAGGTTACCCTCCAATTACGGCACTCCTCGTGGAAGGATGGGAGCTTGGGGTCAAGCCGCCCTACAAACGAGAATCCTACGACATAAGAAAAGACCCCAGGGCTCGTAACTCAATCGATGGGAACTCCTGAGCAGCCCTCTAACTTTGTCACCGAGCAACCCTGCTAAAGGCATAAACGCACCCGATTACAAGGCATGGCGAAAACCACAGTGGGCTGCCGCGTCACCCTTGAGGACGTCGAGACAGTCGACAGTGCAGCCTGTGAAATGGGCGTAACACGAGCCGATTTCATCCGCGCCGCAATTCTCGATGCAGCCGAAGATGTCCTGAGGCGCCCCGCAAGTACACCCGCTTCGCCTCCTGCTGCGGGTTAGAGCCTCTAGCTCCGGCCGGCGCGGTAGCTTGGCCATCGCGTCGGCTGTTCTATCTCCCATGGAAGTCCCGCCCGACCAACCGCGCCGCCTGAGCGATGAGCAGATCGAGGATGCCCGAAAGTGGTTCGTCCTCGACGGTCTCGGGATCGCCGAAATCGCCCGTAGACTCGGCTGCGACCACAAGGCCATCGGTGGGCATCGCGATCGACGTGGATGGGCAGTCCAGCGCGAGGCCGCACAAGGCGCACTCACACGCCGCGGTATTCGAGATGCCGAGCTTTCCGGGGGAATCGAGGCCGTTCTCGCCGCTCGTGATTGCGTCCAGGCCATGCGTGGACTGCGCATCGCCTATTGCGCCCACGTCGCCGACCGCATCGCGGATGGGGTCGCACTACCTACCGAGGTCCGCGCTGCTGCCGACTTGTCGGCGGCAAGCAGAAAACGGACCTCTGCGGCACGCTGAAAAGGGACCCCTTCGGCTGAAGGGATTGACCGGGGGTGCAGGGGGCGGAGCCCCCGCATGGCGCAGCGGAGCTGCGCGTCATCGGGCTCGCGTCCGCGTGCGGACGTGAGTACCTCGGAGACCCCCGGAGGGGGTCGGCCCCCCGAGGGGGGCCGCGGTTCGAAGTTGCATTCTCGCGAGGTCGCGTTTGCCTCGAGGAGCCGGGCTCCCGACGCGAAACTCCTACCGGCGAGGGATCGGAAGCTCGCTGCCGAGTTCAGCTCGATACCTTCCGAGCGGATCTCGAAGATCGTCGCGCGTCCTTCAGCCGGAAGCTCTCTCCGTCGGTCTTGACGATCGTGACGTGGTGTACCACTCGATCGATCACCGCGGCCGCGGCGGTGGCATCGAGGAACACCTCGCTCCAGCGCGCAAAGGCGAGGTTGGTCGTGACGATGAGGCTGCGCTTCTCGTAGACCTTGGTGATGAAACCGAAGAGCAGGTCCGCGCCGAGCTTGTCGAAGGGGACGTAGCCCAGCTCATCGAGGACCACCAGGTCGAAGCGCGCGAAGTACTCGAGCTTGCGCGAGAGTCGGCCCTCGCTCTTCGCTTCGCTCAGAGTGTTCGTGAGCTCAGCCGCCGTGACGAAGCGCACGCGCTTCTCGCGCTGGCAGGCTGCGATCGAGAGCGCGATCGCAAGGTGCGTCTTGCCGGTCCCGACTGGGCCGACGAGCACGACGTTGCGCTTCTCGGCGAGGAAGTCGCAGCGCGCGAGCTCGAGGATCTCGTCCTTGTCGATGCTCGGTTGCGAGGCGAAGTCGAAGCCATCGAGCGTCTTCAGCACGGGGAAGCGCGCCTCCCGGATCAGGCGCTCGATCCGCCGCTCGCGCCGCTGGTTCACTTCCAGGTGGGCGAGCTCGGCAAGATACTCGGGATGTGCCTGGCGCTTGCGCTCGGCCTCGAGCGCCAGGCGCTCCCAGCTTGCTGCCACTGCAGGCAGCCCGAGCGTCTTCAAGTCCGCGAGCAAGTGCGCCGGCTCGACGAGCGTGCTCTTCTTCATGCCGCACCCCCGACGAGTTCGTCGTAGCCTCCCAGGTCCGCTGGAGCGATCTCGATCGCCCCCAGCGTCTCGTCCGCGACTCTCGCCGGCACGAAGACCGGCATCTCGCTCGACTTCTGGCGCAAGAGCATGCGGATCGTCTCGAGACTGGGGCTCGCTCGTTCCAGCGCGAGATCCACCGCACTCTCGAGCTCCTCCATCGAGTGCTCTTCGAGCAGACGAAGGACGCGCACCCACTCGCGGTCGGGTTTCCGCACCTTGCCGCGCAGCGCCTCGCGCAGCCGATGGAAGACCGGGGCGAGCTCCATCTGCGCGATCGCGGTCGACTCGCCGATCGCGCGGTGCTTCCTCTCGAGCAGGCGAAGGATGTGCCGTGCATCGAGGACGTGCGCGCCCTCGACGTACGAGCGCGTGTGGCTCGCCACCGAGCGATCACCGTCCACGACCTCAATCCGGTCCCAGAAGATCTTCGCTAGGAGTGCACGCCGAGCGTATTCGCTCGGAACGGAGTAGCGCGCACGGTCGACGGTGACGATCGCGTACTTGTCGGCCACGCACGGCACGATCCGACAAGTCTCCGGTAGCCACGACGGCAATGGTCGCAAGTGCTCGCGCTCCGCGATCAGCGCTTGACGTGCCGTGCGTCCCTCGGGAAGCTGGCGAAGGTCGAGGTCGCGCTCGAGCTCCAAGAGGAGATTGGCGTTGAGCTCCTCCCACGAGCGTGCCTCGGGGATGGGGCGGAAGAAGATCCCACGCACATACTCGTTGCCGCGCTCGACCGAGCCCTTCTCGTTGCCCTTCGCTGGCGCGCAGAAGTCGACCGCGAGCGGAAAAGATCCGCGCCAGCCGTGGAAGGCCTTCGTCTCCTCGCGCTCAAGACCAGGCAAGATTCTCTTCACCGCAAGCGAGGTGTTGTCGAGCACCGCTCGACGCGGGAGACCCCCGAAGTAGGTGAAGCTCGCGTTGAGGCCGTCGAGCAGGCACTCCAGTCGCTCGAGCGGGTAGGCCTTGGCGAAGTAGGCGTTGCTCGAAGGCAGCGTCGCGACGAAGACCTTCGTCCTGTGGAGCACGCCGGCGATCCGAGCGAAGCTCTCGAAGAAGTCGCCCTCCAGCGTGTCGCCCGGCCGGTGCGTTCGGTGCACGAAAGCCTCGACCGGGAAGAGCTCGCGCTTCAGGTCGCGCACGTACTTGCGCAGCGCTCGCTCTCCAATGCCGCGAGCCTCCTCGCCCAAAAGCCGGCCGATCCTCTTCGCGCTGAGCCGCGAATCGCAGCAGAGCAACTCGACGATCTTCTTCCGGCAAGGGTCGAGCCTGCGAGGCCGCCTGGGTGAGCGCCGCTCGCTCGGTGCAACCTCCCGACCAATCGCTGCGCGCACGGTCTTCACGTCCAGCGAGAGCCGACGCGCGATCTCCTTCTTCGGCACCCCCTCGACGAGGTGCATGTGGCGAATCTCAGCCCATTGCGACACCCTGATCACCTCCTGGCCCTCCTGGTCCGAGGTCTCCGAAACGGTCGTACACACCCGTTCCGGTACCCCGCCGGGAGGGCCGCTTCCACGCCGAGCCAGGGGGGTCCCTTTTCAGCGTGCCGCGGGGTCCGTTTTCAGAGTGCCGTCAACAGCCGACTTGATTCGGGGCGAAGCAGAGATCACCAAGGGGCGCTCCGCAGAGTTCGGCGAGTTCATTTCGAGGCTGCGGGTCACTATGGAGGATGCAGGCCAGAGCACGGCCCTCCTCGAAGCCACCTTACGCGCTGCGGCGGATCCGGGGACCCCCTTGGACCGAGCCTAGAGTTACCGGCCGTCGCGGTGGATAGAGTGTCGTTTCTGCATTGACCCCTTGCCGGGCGTGCTATGTAGTGTCGTTTCCATGCCATTCCGACACTGGAATGACAGGAACGCACCATGGCCGCACGTATCCGCAAGCCCGCCCGCAACCGCCCCCCCAGTTCGCTAGGCCGGGACGTGGCGGAGAAGCTCATCAGCGCGTGCGGACGTCGCGCCCCAACTGGAAAGCGCAATGCCGGGCTCATAGCGCTGCTCTCGGGCTCCTGGCTGCGCGTAGGCGAGGCCCTGGCGCTCGAGGTCTCAGACGTCGACCTAGAGGCGTGCACCGTGCGCGTGGCCAACGGGAAGGGCAACGTGGCGCGCACCGTAGGACTGGCGCCTTGGGCGGTCCCGTGGATCGAGCGATGGATCGCGACACGTGCTGAGTTGCTCGGCCGAAAGCGTGCACCGCTGTTCGTGACTCTCGACGGGCGCCCCTTGTGGGATAGCTACGTGCGAGCCCTGCTCACGCGGCTAGGCAAGAAGGCCGGTATCCAGGAGCGCGTACACGCGCACGGGCTACGGCACGGTGCGGCCCGTACGGGACTGCGGGCGGGGCTCGATATCGGACAGGTTCGCGACCAGCTCGGGCACGTTTCGATCGCTACGACGTCGCGGTATCTCTCACGGTCGAGTCCCGCCGAGCTGGCCGCGGCGTTGGCGAGGGTGGAGGATGACGCGAAGAGGTAAGCTCTCCAGGCGTGGACGCCCCCCGGATGCAGTGGTGCGACGGGTGCGGGTGCGACACCACCCACCTGGGCGAGCGCGCTAACCACGTCCTACACGTGGCCCTAGCCGCGCTGACCGTCGGGCTCTGGATACCTGTCTGGATTATCGAGGCGTGGTGGCGACACTACGCGCCGTCCCACTGCACGGTCTGCGGGAGGGAGAATCAGGAGCTGAGGTAGACCGGCAGTGGAAGGCGGGGAGCGTCCATGTGATCGTGAAGAGACTTCGCGGTGAAGCGTAGGGGTGACGATGGATCTAACCGTTTCGGTGGCGCTCATTACGGCGGCCTCTGGTCTTGGTGGCGCGCTGGCTGGCGGGTGGCTGACGACGCGCAGTGCCGCGCTGGAGCGGCGTGAGCGAAGGCGCGAGCTTCTTCGCGATGCGTACGCTCATTGGCTTGATGCGTTCGAGGCCAAGTGCCTGGCTGAGACACAGCATATTGATTTCATCCACACCGACTCGAACGAAACGAGCGATCCGGAGTTCGATGGCTCGATACCCACCGACGAGATGCTCCGGGTGGCCATCAGAGAACGCATAGCCTTTTACCTGCTGAGCCTAAAAGAGCCCAAGCGCGAGCTAGTTGATCGGGTGGACGCTCTGAGGAAGAGGGATCCATTCGGCGCGTATGTGATCGCCGGCATGAACAAAGAGACATTCTACGAGGTGGCGACCCAGCAGCACACGGATCTACGCGGGATCCTGCAGGACGTCGGTGGCACGGTCGCGTTGCGGGACCTCTAGAGATGGCCATGCCCAGCAGGGCCGCCCCATCTGTGACGCGTGGAGACGCATAAGACGCATCCCCTATGAAAGTCCCTACGCGCGCGCATGTAGAGAGAGTTCCCGGGATAAGCGTCTTATGCGTCCTGATGCGTCACACGGCCATCTCAAGCTGTGTTCCCGGCGCGGGTGGCGTTGCGTGCGGCTGGATCTGGACGCCTAGGTAGTACCTGCCCTCGCGATCCTTATCCCGCTCGACTGCAAGCCCGTCCAGGGTCGATGCGAAGCGCTTGGGGTTCCACCGCTCCCGCGGGAGCCCCTGGCCGTCGAGCCAGCTAAGGAACGTCTCGTAGAGCTTGGTGGGAGCAACGCGGGCCCCAGGTTCGCGCGCGATCCATGGCGAGTCCAGGAAGGCCCCAACCGGGTCTATAACCTTTCGCGCCTCCATGCGCTCGTGCCGGACAGCGACCGGCTCCACGATAGGCGCATCCTTTGTGGCGTTCACGTCCCGCAGTCCCTGGACGGCCCACGCGAGCATCTCGGGTCCGGCCTTTTCGACCAGTCGCCGAGTGAGGCCGGGGTCACGTTCGCGTTCCTGGCAGGTGACCGGAAAGCGGACGATAGAGAGTCTCGTCCACTCGGCCGGCCCTGGATTCAGGATCCGCGGCAGATTGTTCGTGCTGATCCACAGACTCCAGCTATTGCGGAGCGTCTCGTACTGGCCGTACTTCGGGGCCGCGGAAATGCTGCCCTCGCCCGTTATGGCCTTGAGGCGCTGTAGGTCCAGCTCCTCGCCGAGCTGGAACGCATCGGACAGCGTCGAGAATCGAGAGCCCTTCAACTTGAACAGGTCGAACGGCTGCCGCGACGCTCCGTTACCGACTTGAGACAAAATCTTGTCGGGCAGGCGCGAACCGTACTCGCCGAGCGTCTCCAAGACAACGTCTAGAAAAACAGTCTTTCCGTTACGCGTAGTGCCAATCAGGACATGCGCGCGGTGGTGCGCTGAATCACCAACGAGCGAGCGGCCCACGGAGCGCTGCAAGAACGTGCGCACGTCCGGGTCGGGTAGCGCCCACGCGGTAAACTTGGCCCACTCGCCAGGCGGCGGGGCCTCCTCATACGAAACCGGCGCGATCTTGGTTAGCCAGTCCTCGCGGCGATGCGGCTGCAGCTCGCAGGTCCTGAGGTTTAGCGTCCCGTTTTGGACGTTGAGTAGCCAGGGGTCGCCGTCAAGCTCGGGAAACTCCACGGGCGAGCCTGGACCTACGACGCTCGAGCGGACCTTGGTGGCCAGAGGGTGAAGGTAGACAGAGACCATGTCGCGGAGCTGTTTGGCATTTTCGCTCTTGATAGTCCATTTCACGAATGCCTTGCGGGCCTCTTCGTCGGCGATCTGGTAGGCCGCGTCGCGAGTTGCTCGAACCGCAGCGATCGCCTTCCCGAACAGTGCTTCCTTAGCGATCGAGCGCCAGCGCATTCCGTCCCAGAGATACGGTTGATCGGTCCACGGATCGTAAGCGACGTCGCAGCCAAAGGCTGTATGGAACCGCTCGGCGTTACCAGCGTCCGAGAGGTTATGGGATATGGCTGGGTTGTGGTCGAGATAGGGGATCGCAGCACGCGCACGCTCGAGGTCTGATGCCGAAACCTCGACCTCGCACACCTTGGGTCTCACGCTGTCCTTCGGCTTGGACTGCTTACCCGGTCGCCGGCCGCTGGCCGTGAGGCAGACAAAGCTTGAAGGCGAGGCGGAGATAGTTCCCGGAATCTGAGAAAGACGCTTGATCCGCTCAGGATCCGATTCATATTCTGACATAGCTATGGTCCATTCGACGGACTGTTAGTGATGACTTAGAACGAAGATAAACGGCCCCAATGGCGGAGTGCTGAAATCGAGCCAGGCGTTGTGGTAGCGCCTGGCTCGATGTTTATTGATGCGGCATCATGCGACCCTAAATGGCGCAGAGGAGAGCAAGGGCATAGGCAGCGCGCTTGCTGATGTCGCCGTTCAGGTTGAGTCTCGCGTCCCTACACTCCCCCATGGCGACGTTGACTGGATGCTGGTCGGATTGCTCGATCCCGCGTTGGTGTTCAGTCCAAAGCTCATCGATACAGGCGAGGACTGCATCCAGTGTCGGCGGTTTCTCTGTGCGGATCCTGGCAGCGTCCTCGCGGATCATGTCACGAAGCGAGCGGACGCCCCTAGTGCCGCGTTCGGTTACGGATTGTTTCTCGTTCACAGTTGATTGCATCTATCCTTCCTTCCTATCTGGCACCGACAGCCGGCGCCGTGTTCGGGTGTGACTCAAACAACGTCTTCTGCTCGCGCTCCTCATACCACTCGGCCGGTAGCCGAGTCCTGCCATCGCGTTTTTCCTGGACTAGTCCGTCCATGAAACTCGCGAGCTTCAATGCCGCCCGTTGAATCTTGCAGCAATCGGCTGGCGTGAGCGAGTCGCACATCATATCGAAGTTGAACAAGCATAGGCCGCAGTCGCTCCACTTCTCAGTGTCGTCGAGACGGATGCCGGTAAAGTCTGCGAGCGTGCGTAGTTCCTTCGGTGTGATACTTTTCAGACTGTTCCTTCCTGTAAAAGAGACCCTGGTCCCCGCCGTCCGGAATGAACGACGCGGGTGTACTTAGGCTTGGGCCGGCACGGTGCTGGCGCATCGGATCGGTAGCGGTGCCAGCGCGTCGAGCCCCTCTAAAAAGGACAGCTCGCCCTCGCGCATCTTGTTCAGGACGACAGCGACGCACAGGCGCCGCGCGTGGTCCGGCGAGCGCGAGCCGTACTCGAGCCATTCTCGAGCTGCTGGGTTTGCCGCGGCTAGGTCGGCGAGGCGGTTAGCCACGGGCGGCAGTCTGTGCCACGCGCAGCTCGATAAGCGCCTGTACGTCTTGGGCCTTGAATCTGACCAATCTCCCGATGCGCACGGGCGGCAGAATGCCGGCATCTCCGTACTTGCGGATGGTGGATTCGCCGAGGCTCAGGCGCTCGGCTACGTCTTTTGCTTTGAGCAGTTGTTCGGGCATATGGTTTCTCGTGAGGTAGGGGCGACGCGAGATAATCGGGAGTACTCGCGCGAGGCGCTGAGCCCAAGGCAACCCCCGTGCCGCCACGAGGGGCGAGCCGCGGACTTCAGGCGGAATTGGTTTCCCTGGATAGATGCAAGGTTTATCCAGGCTTTATGAATGGCCGGTGAGTTCCCCAGGCGGCGGCACCTGCCTAGATGGCGGCAACGGGATCCGCGGCCCCATATCTGGCACTTCTGGCAGGTAGGGCCCCACCCGGCTCTTGACAAGAGGGCGTGCAAACCGCCCGGACTTCGGGTAGGACTTCGCATCGGCCCCGGGCTGCCTTCCCGCCGGAGCCGATTCGCAAGCACCTATGCAGGACCAAAGCGACCCCGAGCCTCTCTCCCCGTCCCAACGATTCCCGCTGCTCCTGGGCGCGCGCGATGCCGCCGCCTACCTGGGGCTGTCGCGATCGAGTTTCTATCGCTGCTGCGCTACCGGGGCGGTACCCGAACCGCTTCGGATAGGTTCGGTTCGTCGGTGGTCCAGGATCGAGCTACGCCGGTGGACCGAGTCCGGCTGTCCGCCGCGGGGCGATACGAAGGGGGCCGCGTAAATGGCCAGCGTCTTCAAACAGGCGTACACGGGTGGGAAGACGAAGACCTGGTACGCGGAGTTCCGCGACCATCACAAGGTCCGGCGCCGGCTCCCCGGCTATCGCGACAAGCGATCGACCGAGGACCTCGCGCGGAACGTCGAGCGGATCGCGGAACTGCGACGCGCACGCGCGCCCCTCGGCGATCTTGCGCTTTGGGCCAAAGGCTTGCCGCGGCCGATGCGGTCCCGGCTCGTCTCGTGGGGCTTGGTCGACGATGACGCGCACGACACCGCGCGCCCTCTGCTCGAGCACCTGGAGGACTTCCGCTCGGCGCTAGCCGCCCGCGGGAACACGGCGCGTCACACGCGTCAGACTCTCGCGCAAATCACGCGCATACTCGAGGGCTGCCATGTCTCAAACTGGGCGGATCTTGAGGCCCTCCCTGTCGAGAAGTTTCTCGCGAGCGTGCGCGAGGACAGGCCCGACGAGCGAGGCATGGGTCGGCAGACGTCGCGCTACTACTTGGCGTCTCTGCGCGCGTTCACGAAATGGATGGTCGAGAACGGTCGCGCGACAGCGGACCCGTTGCGCACTGCCAAGCCGGCGAAGGACGCGCGCGCGGACGTGAGGCGTGCACGGCGTGCGCTGTCGATCGAGGAGCAGCGGCTGCTGCTTGTGAAGACGGCCGCGGCTCCTGAGCGGCATGGAATGAGCGGCGCGGAGCGGGCTTGGGTCTACCGTGTCGTATTGGAAACCGGTCTACGATCGAGCGAACTGCGCAGCCTTCTAGTCTCGTCCTTCTCCCTCGTTGGCGATCAACCCTCCGTGACGCTCCAGGCGGCCTACAGCAAGCACCGGCGCGAGGACGTCCTTCCGCTCAGGCGGGAGACCGCGCGCGCGCTGGAGAGCTTCCTGCGAGGCCGGCCGAGGTCGGCGCCAGCATTCTCGATCCCACACACTTGGCGAGCCGCCCTGATGCTCGGCGAGGACCTCGCCGCGGCGGAGATCGCCACGGTCGATGAGCGAGGATGCGTCGTACCGGACGAGAAGGGGAGGATCCTTGATTTCCACAGCCTGCGGCACAGCTTCATCTCGACACTCGCCGAGAGCGGAGTAGCGCCGAAGGTCGCGCAGGCGCTTGCGCGGCACTCGACGATCCAGCTAACGCTTGATCGCTACACACACATTCGCGCCGATGACGATCGACGAGCCCTCGCGATGCTTCCGACCTTGGGGGAATCCTTAGGGTCGGATCGTACGCAACCAGAGATTTCGGGGGACGCGGGGGGTCGCTTAGTGCCACCGGCGCTATCGCCACCGCCATCTGAGCCTCCACGCGAGGGATACGGATCGAATCATAATCCGCATGTCGGGGGTTCGAATCCCTCCACCGCTACCAGCACCCGCCATCTTGAGCTCGTCCGCGCGTCTGCATTGCACTGGCGTGCATCCGAACGCGGGGACGATGGTCCAGGAGCAAGCCCCGCGGGCGCGCGATCGTCCATCACCATGGTTTTACCGTTGGTCGGATCGTAAGGCTTCCCGAGCGTCCCCGTCGCTCGCGCGAATGGAGACGAAGCTCTGGCGCAGGCCGTGGAGCTCGACCGCAGAGATCAGCATGCGCCTCAGGGCGCGCGTTTGACGGTCAGATGGAGCGCTCGGCTGAGCATCCCGCGCGCGCTGACCGCGCGAAAGCGGAACTCGGCGGTGTGCCCTGAAGCCGGGAGACCTAGCGCGAGCGTTAGACGTCGCTTCTTTGAGTCGATCGCCTCACCCTCGAGGCGCGAGCGTTCGCCGTCGCGGAGGAGCTCGAAGCCGGCGATTCCATCGGCGCAACTCGCTTCGACCACGACTTCCGCTCCGGCGGCATCCGGCGGAAGCTCGAGAACGCGCGGCGGCGGCGTCGACCACTCGAGCGTCGGGATCGCCGCGAGCTCGGCCGGCGCGAGCACGACGCCCTCGGCGGCCGCGCGCACTCTCTTCGGATCGAGGAGAGCCGCCGCCAGGGCGTCGAGTGGATACGAGCGGTCGGTAAGAACCAGGTGCAACGCTTCGAGCGCTTCGAGCGTACCGTCCACGTGCCGCGTCGAGGCGCAGAGGAGCCAGCCGCCGCGCGAGAGCTCGACGCGGTTCCAGCGTCGCGCGCCGGTTTCGGCGTCGAGGACCTCGAGACCCTCGTCGCAGTCGACTCCGATCCTGCGCTCGTCGAGAAGCGGATGGAGCGACCACTTGCCGCCATTGCCGAGATCGAGCAGGCTGCGCCCGCTCTGCGCGTCGACGATGCGTGGTGACCACTCGCCTTGACCCCACACGTAGGCTCGCTCGCCGCTCTTGGCGAGAGCGCAGACGAGCGAACCGGGGTTTCCGCCCGAGTACTGGTAATCCCAGAGACGTTCGCCCGTCGCCGCTCGCCAAGCCGCGACGACTCCATAGCCGCTCGACGTGGTGATCGCGATCTCGTGACCGAAGACGATATTGCCGAGCTCGACCGTGTCGAAAGCATCGAGATCCTGCAAGTCGAGCGAGCGGACGAGCGCGCCGCTCGCGACGTCGAAGACGTGCACCTTCGAGTGATCGCTCCCGATCCATAGCCGCTCGCCGTCCGGCTCGAAGGCGAGTGTCTCGACCTCGCCTTCGATCCGAACGGCGAAATCGGTCGAGGCGCCAGTCGTGACTTCGTAACCGAGCACCCGGCCCCCCGACGCAGCGACAGCGATCTCCTTGCCGTCAGGACGATACGCGATCGAGCCGCGCCCGGTACCGGGATCGAGCATGCTCCAGAGCTTGCCGTCCGGCACGCCGTAGACGTGGACGCTCGTGTGGTAGCCCGTCACGGCGAGGCTCGATCCATCTGGTGCGAACTCGAACTCCGAGATGTAGGAGCCGGATCCTTCCGGCCAGGCCTCGGAAATCGTCGCGAGTACCGCACCGCTCTCCGCCTCGATGAGCCGGAGCGTGCGGTCTCTTGCGAGCGCGGCGAGGATCCTTCCGTCCGGGGAGAAGTGAAGCCCACGATCGGCGCGGCGGTCCCCTTCCCAGAGCGCGAGCGCACGGCCGGTCCGCGCGTCGATCCGCCGCAAGCTCTCGTCTTCCGCGGCCACCCAGAGCTCGTCGCGCAGCGGATGGACAGCGACCTCTGTGCCGAGGTTTCCGGTCTCGATCATCGCGAGCACGGCTCCGGTCCTCGCGTCGCGCACCGTCGCGTGGTTGGACCAGTCGTCCGCGAGCACCCGCCGGCCGTCCCGCGTGAAGCTCATTTCCATGACGCCGTCCGACTCATGCGTGCACGACCACAGGAGCTCGCCGCTGCGTGCGTCGTACAGTTCGTAGCGGAAGCTGGATCGACCCACGAGGAGGATCTCCCCGGTGCTCGCGGCGTGCATCCACGTGCCGTGATCCTCGGTGATCATGAAGCTCTGGAGCAGCGCCCCCTGCGGTGCATCCCAGATTCGGACGTGAAAGGACGCATCGAGGGTCGCGATCTTGCCGGACGCGCCCAGGAAGCAAGCGGAGGTGAAAGCGGAATCGCCTGGCTCGATCGTTCGGATGCGCGCGCCCGTGCGCCCGTCGAGCACGTGCAAGAATCGCCGCTTGCCGGACTCGAGCGCCAAGCACAGCGCGCCGTCGGGGGAGAAAGCGAGGTCGTGCCGACGAATCTCCTCCAGCTCGCCGTGGCGCGCCAGCTCTCGGCCATCGGCGTCATGAAGCGTGAGCTGCGTGCGATTCGCGCCGTGGTCGGTCTCCGTGCGAACGATCGAGAGCTGCATGATCCTGTCACCGGCCGGGGAGAGGATCAGGTGTTCGTCGAACGGCCCCGAGATTCCGGACAAGGGGTACTCCACGATCTTTGTCCAGTCGCGCGTCCGCCACAGGGCGCCGCCGCCGCGATCCTGGGGCTCGAGCGTGAGAAGGTGCTCGCCATCCCGACTGAACTGGATCTCGCCGAGCCACGCGACGTTGGCGATCTCCCGCACCTGGTCGCCCGTTCCAGCGTCGTACACGCGCAGCGTGCTCGCGTACGAGCCCGTGCGCTCGCCGCGGAAGGTCGTCGCAAGCCAGCGGCCGTCCTCCGTGAGCTCCGCCGAGCCGACCTCTTCGCCAGGGGCACCGACGACTGCGATCGTCTCTCGGGCGCGAAGATCGTGGAGGAAGAGCCCCGTGTTGCCCTTCGCAACCACGAGCTCGCCGTTGCCTGACGCCGACGGCAGCACGCTCCATCGCCTCGTCGCGAGGACGGCAGTGAAGGGTTCGCTCTGCGGCTCTTCGGCTCGATCGCGCAAGCGCCGATCCAGCGCCACGAAACGCGGGTCCTCACGTAGAGAAGCGAGGTCGGGATCCCATCCGAGCAGCGCCGCTTCGCCCCCTCCGCGGTCGACCGCGCGCTCGAGCCAGCCGAAAGCCACATCTGACTCACCTGCGCGCGCGCATGCGCCGGCGAGCTGCCAGGCGATCGTCGGGTGGCCAGGAAAGCGGCGGAGGGCGTCTTCGAGGGCTGCGCGTGCGGAATCGACGTCGCCTGCCTCCAGCGCGCGGCTTCCAATCAGAAACGGCTCGATCCAGCTCGGATCCTGCGCCGCTACGGCGAGTACAGAGAAAGCATGAAGCGCGCACGCGAGCATTCGAGGTTCTCGAGCCCTCGTCGAACCCGCGCGGCGCGGCGAGGTTCCAGTGTTTTGTCAGAAACTAGGATACGCCCTGCGGCGCTACTGAAAGTACGGCGGGGGGACCTGGAAACCCCCTGGAGGACAAAGTGCGACGCGCTCAAATAGAAGCCGTCGTCCGTCTTCGATTGGACGGTCAACTCCGTCGGCAGAATGGTAGGTCCCAAGTCGAGCGCTGTCGCTGGTAGTCTCGGGTCCTGAGCCCGCCTCGGGCACTCTCTTCCGCCGCGCCTCGCCGGTCACCCACGGTGCCCTCGTGGCGGCAACCGCCCCCGGCCCCGTTCCAAACGCGGAGCCTGCGTACCGCCCCGATGTGGTGGGGCGGTTGGCGGGGTCGCGGTTAACGATGGTGGCGCGCGGCCGCCGAGCGCCTACGGCAGAATCAGGATGGCGATCGCCGTCGAGTTATTCGACGAGTCGGGGTAGTGGTCGAGGTCTCGGAACCAGTACTGGAACTGGCGTGTGCTGCCGACGAAGGTGGCGAGGCTGTGCTGCGCGTCGGAGTTGTCGTACGTATACGATCCCATACTCCCGCTCGCGATGATGCGCGCCCCTCTCGTGAGGACCAAGTTAGGGCCGGCAGACCGTCCTCCGCCGAGGGACCGTGCAAGCGCAGGCGAACTCGAGCTCCGGACGCGCCCGGGACGACGAGGGTCCCCGTCGGTACGCGCGAGCCTTGCGCGAGAACGGCGACCGCGATCGAGCATGACGCCGCGATGAGAAGCAGGATCTGCCGAGACGGGATCATGGGATGCCTCTTTGGTCGAGCGGGTCAGGGAAGCTATCGGTGCCCAGCCGCAGGGGAACCACCTGGATGGCCGCGATTGGGCTCCGGGACTACTCTAATCGCCATGAAGCAGGGATCGACGGCCGCAGTTCAATCATGGCCCTCCTCTCCCAAGCGAGGAGGGCAATTGCTCGAGCGTTCTGACGGAGCCACATGGGAGAGGGCTGTGCGTACCGGTTGGCCTGCAATGTTGTCGGTTTGTGCATGTGCAAGGTCTCCCGAGCCGAGTGGTCCGCCGATTCCAGAGACTCAGCAGACGGGCCTCCGAGTCTCCTATTCAAGCGGGGGCGTTGACGGCTTCGGCGATTGCGTGCGAACTGTGGAGGACGTCGATGGCGACGGCTTCGTGGACCTCATAATAGGCGCAACTCAAGCGGATTGCGGCGCGGACGAACTCGACGATGATGGCCAAGTTTCGTTGTTTTCTGGCCGTACAGGAGATCCCATCTGGACGGCGTGCGGACTGGGCTTCTCCGGGTCTAACGTTTGCATTCTTGGCGACATTGACTCGGATGGAGTCCGCGACCTTCTCGTCGATGGCGATATTGCGCTCGTCCTGTCAGGCAAAACCGGAGCCGTGATCCGCAAGCACCCTTCCGCGCGTGGCGAGCCGATTGCTGCCACTGCCGACCTCACAGGGGACGGCATCGGCGACTACGTCATCGGCCATGTGAGCGCGAGCAATAGCCTACTATTGATATCTGGCCAAGATGGCGAGACGGCCCGATCCATTGATATCGCTCCATACAAGGCATCTCATTGCCGCGTATGCTCACGAGGGCTATGCTTTGTGGACGACATCGACGGTGATCGTTCTGGTGACATTGTTGTCGCCATCGCGACGGAGGGTGAGGCGGACCACGTCAGTGATAGCTTGGTCGTCGTTTCGGGGAAGACAGGCCAGCTCATCTATCAAAGTAGCTATTATCCAAGTCGTCGGCACTCCTTTGGCATGAGTCTCTGTCAGGGATCTGATTGGAACGTTGATGGTGTACGCGATATCATGGTGGGTGTGCCATGGGGGAATGCCGATGGAAATGGCGAAAGCCGGCGGGGCTACGTCCTTGTCGTGTCCGGTAGAGATGGCGATGTGATTACCAGGCTGGATGGTCTCTATCAGGACGATGGATTCGGTAGCTCCATTTTTGTGTCTGAGAAGCGCCCCTCATGCTGGATCGAGGGAGCCAGCGTTGCGGTTGGCGCTAACCGGGCTGGCCGTGTACTCCTTTTTGCGTTGCCCCTTGTGGAATCAACGCACCAACTACGGGGCGCTCCCTTTCAGTACCTGGGGTCTTGTATTGCCGCAGGGGACTTCGATCGAGACGGATGCGATGACATCGTTGTCGGTTGCGCCGATCCTGTGGAGGACGAAGTCCGGCCAGGAGAAGTATTGGTCTACTCCGGCAAAGACTATTCCCTCATGCGGGTATTCCGGTAGATCCAAGTGAGTGCAATCAAGGCCACGGCAGCTGGTTCCGTTCGGTTATCGCCGCGCGACACGGTCCCCTCGAACAGCGCTCGGCGAGCTGGTTCAATCGAGATCGAGCTCGAGGCCGCCGGGGCCGACTTTGACGGAGCGTTCCTGGCGGGCGCCGGAGGATTCCACGAGCACGAGGCGCTGTGGGCCGGGGAGGACGTCGAAGCGGACGGGGCCGCCGGAGAGCTGGCCTTGTTGTTCGAGTTCGCGGCCGGTTTCGTCGATCACGATGGCGTGGCGGTCTTCGGCGGCTCGTGAACTGCGGACGAGGAAGGGGACGGTGGGCTCGAGCTCGAGGAGCAGTTCACCGGAGAAGGCGGCGGGATCGACGATCTTTGCTCGTGCGCGCCAGGGAACGCCCACGACGACTGCGTCGGCCCATATGATGGATTCGCCGGAACCGAGCTGGAGGGAGAAGGTGCCGGGTTCCTCGAGGTAGAAGCCGAACTGGACGGACTGGTGCGGGGAGCGTCCGAGGCCTTCCTTGGAGCGATAGCGGATCTGGAGCTCCTTTGCATTCTGGGGGCAGTTGACGCGGCCGGACAGACGGATCGCGGGTTCGAGCTCGACGTCGCCGAGATCGAGGGCGTCTCCCGGAAGGAGCACGAGCTCGCGGCGCAGCTCCTGGAAGCCGAACTCGACCACGGTGAGGAGCGCGGGACCGGGCATCAGATATTCGAACTCGGCCAGGCCTCCGTCGCGCACCGGAACCATCTGGCTGCTGTGGACTCCGTTCGTGGAGAGGCTGGCGAGCACTCCTGCGATCGGCTCTCCCGTTTCGCCGTCGACCACGCGGAAGCGCAGGCTCGAGAGCTCGTGGGCGTACTGCTCGGGATCGAGCACGAACACGATCTCCGGAGCGAACGGGTCGAGGCGCTCGGTGGCGAGACGGCGATGGCCGAGCATGAGGCTGGCGAAGAGCGGGGGCTCCTCGAGGAGCTCGAGCTCGCCGAGGAGGCCGGACTCGATGGCGGAGCTCCGATCGGCGTTGTGAAAGGTGGCTGAATCCGCAGTGGTCGGGTCGAGCGCATCCCCGGACGGAGGCTCCCGGCTCGCGACGATTTGCGGCCAGGGCAGGCCGGCGTCCTGCTCCGCGAGCGCGGCGGCGAAGCTCCCGCCGGAGGGTGTGCGCGCGCGAACCAGTACGTTCGGTGATCGCGTCAGTACGAGGTCGACCTCGGCCGTCTGGGCCTCGTTGGAGAGGTCTGCGCGTTGCGCTTCGCTCCTCCAGCCAGGCGCCTGAGCGGAGACCCAGTAGGTGCCGGCCGCTAAGTCGCGGATCTCGTATGCACCGTCTTCGCGATCGGGGGCGCAGAACCTCGTGCCGTGCTCGTCGCGAGCCTCGACGGAGACGTGCGGGGCGTCCGGCCGCTCACCGCGCTCGTCGAGCACTCGGCCGCGGATCGAGACGTGGGAGGCCTCGACCGGGCGCGCTTCGGGAGGAGCGCCGGGCGTCGCCTCGGGCGCGGCGTCGGACGCTGCACCAGAGTCGGCGCTCAGGGGCTCGCGCGAGCCTTCCGCGCTCTCGATGCTCGAAGTTTCCTCGGCGAGCGAAACGGGTGCAGGCGTCGCGCCCGCGGGGACCTGTGCCAAGGATCCGCTGTCGCGCTCGCTTCTCCACACGAACAGGACGAGCGCGCATGCGATCGCGGCGCCGAGCGCGCCGAGCACGATGCCCCGTCGTGACAGGACGCTGGTCGTCATTGGTGCCTCATTCCGTCTCCAGGCCGATCGACAGGAGCTGGCCAGCCTGAGGGGCCGCGGCGAAGAGGCCGTTGATGCTCACGTTCGCGAGGTCGGTATAGAAGCCATCCGCCTCGAGCGCGACTTCGATCAGGTCTCTCGTGCGCGACGCATCGGGGAGGGCGAGTCGGATTCGCGGAGCGCCGGTCATCGGGATCGCTTGCACGCGCGTCCCGTCGACGAACACGGTGAGTTCGCGATCGACGAGCGCGGAGACAGCAGGAAAAGAGAGCTCGAGCACGAGCGCATTCTCATCCATGGCGCGGCGCAGGACGAACAGGCTGCGCGTCGAGAGCACGCAGCGGGTGTACACCCCCGCGACGATGCAGCGCACGCCATCGGGAGGGAGAAAATCGTTCTCTTCCATGCGGAAACCCGCGGGAATGCGATCGACCTCCCAGATCTTGCGATTGGCTGCCTCGGTGACTTCCGTGTCGGCGAGCGTGGACCAGGCTCGGGGCGGGCCGGCCCGCTCGAGCTCCTCGCGATCGAGCGGGAGGATTCCGATCCGATCGAGGTGATCTGCAATCGTCAACGCCCAGAGGCGGTAGCCGTTTCCATTCGGGTGGCCATCCAGGGGTTGCAAGGTGTCCGCTCTGGTCCAGGCTGCGCCGGCCACGATCCGATCGGCGGGCTCGAAGCGCAGGAACGCGCGCGCCACGGGGAAGAACGCCTTGGGGTCGATGCAGTGAATGACGTAGGGCGCGTGCCAGTCCTCGTCGAGGCGCTTGGCGAGCCACTCCGCCTCCGCGGCGGCCTGGTCCCAGCGGCGGACGGACTCGGTGATGAGGTAGCTCGCGAGCAGGCTGCGGATCGAGGAATCGGTGCGCAGCACGATCTGCGCGCTGGCGACCGTGGACTGACTTCGGCCGAACAAACCCTGGCCGTCGTAGAACGAGCTGCGTCGATTGCCCGTGACGAAGCCCGAGCTGCCGTCGACGTCGTTGTGGTTCAGCGCGTGGATCACGAGGTCCGGTTGCAGGAGGTGCAGGTTGTGCAGCGTGAACCGGATCTCGGCAAACACGTTCCAGCCGCTCACGGCGACGGGAATGACCTCGAAGCGTGTGACGCCGGCGGGTTTCTTCGCCACGCGCTCGAGCAACGCCTGCAGCTGGGGAGCCACGCCCTCTTCGTACCGCGCCGCGTGCGCAGCGACGAAGCTGTCACCCATGACGAGGACCCGGTAGGTGCCCGCTGGCTTCGCTCGGATCTCTTCGGGATAGCGCAGGCCGGCCAGGTTCGTCGTCAACGGGACGCGCGTGGACCAGGCCGGGACGTCCACGAGCCCGGGAAAGTAGACCAGGCCGACTCCGGGATCAGGGACCGGAGAGAAGATGTCGTAGCTGGGGTCGTAGTCGAGGCGCAGCTTTCCGATCGCGGGGGTCGGAGCAGCCGCGAGGATCGGCGTGCTGCGCAAGAGCAAGGCGGCGAGCGCGAGCGAGAGCGCGACCGTTGCGCTCCCGAAGAGCACCACGAGCCGCGCGAGCGTCTTCCTTCTTCGAGCGTCGTCGACGGCCATGTGTAACGACAAGCTACCAGTCGCCGGGCTTCCACCCAGAGGTCCGGGTCGAGGACCGGCTCAGAAGCCTGGCCGCGGCCCGGGCGGATGCGACCGGAACCTCCCTCTCGCCGCAGGGTTGCAGGGAGGCACGGGTGCGAGGACTCTGGCAGCATGGGCGCAACGAAAATGGTCGGCGAGCGAATGAAGCAGGATCTCCTGCGGGCAATCGACGAGCGGGACTGGGGACCCGGAGAGGCAGCCCACCTGGCGCGACGCGCCGGTTTCGGGGCGCGCCTCGCGGAGCTCGAGGAGCTCGCGGCCCTCGGACCGGCGGGCGCGGTGGCGCGCTTCGTCGATTTCCCCGAGCGGGACGAGGCCCTGGAAGCACGCATCGCCTCGCTCGGCGGCGAGCTCGCCGTGCGCGGGGACACCGGAGTCTCGACCTACGAGATGACGGACCGGCTGCGCGCGTGGTGGCTCTTCCGCATGGTCGAGACACGTCATCCATTGCAGGAGAAGCTCGCCCTGTTCTGGCACGACCGCTTCGCCTGCCAGGAGAGCAAGATCATTCGTGACCCGCTGCTCCTGCAGCAGAACGAGCTCTTTCGGCGCCTGGCGGCGGGCTCGTTTCGCGAGATCCTCGTGGCGGTCGCGCGGGACGCGGCAATGCTCGTGTTCCTCGACAATCGGCTGAGCGAGCGCGCCAACCCGAACGAGAACTGGGCGCGCGAGCTCCTGGAGCTCTTCGCGCTGGGGATCGATCACTACACCCAGGAAGACGTCGTCGCGCTCGCGCGCATCTTCACGGGTTGGACCACGCCCGACGAGCACTCGACCGAGTTTCGCTTCGACTCCGAGCAGCACGACGAGGGCGAGAAGCGCTTCCTGGGTGCGCGCATCGTCGGCCGCAGCGGGGCCGCCGGTCAGGACGAGGGCGTGGAGGCGATCGATCACATCCTTTCCCAGCCGGCCGCGGCGACCTTCCTGGCCCGCGAGCTGTGCACCTGGTTCGTGTGTCACGAGCCCGATCCGCGCGCGGTGGCGGAGCTCGCGGAAGTCCTCGTGGCGAGCGGCTGGTCGGTGCGCGAAACCTTGCGCGTCCTCTTCCTCTCGCGCTGGTTCCACGCGCCGGAGCACCGCTTCGCGATGTACCGCAATCCGGTCGAGCACCTCGTGAGCGCCGCGCGGCTACTGGGTGTCCAGAACGTCCATCGCGGCGGTTTCAGCCGCAACCTGCGGGCCATGGGCATGCAGCTCTTCGAGCCGCCCTCGGTCGCGGGCTGGGTGCAGGGTGCGGCGTGGATCGGTTCGGGGACGACCATCCAGCGTCTCGACCTCGCGCTCGAGCTCTCGGAGCTGCCGCATTCCGCGCACGAGGTGGTCGGTGCGAGCGCGATCGATCTCGATCGATTGGCGCCCGCGGAGGCGCGCGGACAAGCGCTCGTCGATGCGCTGGTGTCGCGCCTCTTGCAGCGCAGCGTTTCCGCTCCCGAGCGCGCCGCCCTCTACGGGTATCTTGCCGAGCTCGAGCGTGCACTGCCTCCCGAGCTCGAAGGGAAGAAGCGCCGGCACGCGCAAGTGCGCGCGCTCGTCCATCTCGTGCTCGCCTCCCCCCGTTTCGCCGTAGCGTAGAGAGATCGATCATGTTGACGCGCCGAGAGATGCTGACCACGACGCTGGCTGGAGCGGGCTTGATGCACGTTCCGGGCTGGCTCTCCGCCGGTGGGACGAGGACGGCGCCGAATGGACGGGTACTCGTGCTCGTCCAGCTCGAGGGCGGGAACGACGGGCTCAATACGCTGGTCCCCTGGCGCGACGAGCGCTACGCGAGCTTGCGTCCGACGATCGGGCTCGCGCCTCGCTCACTCTTGCGGCTGGATGAATGGAACGCGCTTCACCCCGCCCTCGAGCGCATCGCAGCGCGCTTCGAGAAGGGCCAGGTCTCGTTCCTGCAGAACGTCGGCTCTCCGCGGCCGAGTCTTTCGCACTTCCGCAGCAAGGACATGTGGGACACGGCCGCGGTCGACGATCCGTTGCCGGCCACAGGCTGGATCGGGAGGCTCGCGGGTCGCTCGGCCAGGTCCGGCTCACCGATCGATCGGATGGCACTGGGCTCGGAGTGCGTGCCGCTGGCTTTTCGATCCGGGAAGAGCGCGTCCTGCGCCGTGCCGAGCCTCGGTGAGTACAGGATCCGCACTGCTGGGCGAGCGGCGCCGAGGGGCGATGCGCGCTCGCGCGAGCGGGCGATCGCGGAGCTCCACGCCGACATGCAGAGCGGCCCCGAGGCGATCGTGCGGGAGGCCTTCGACGTGGCGCGATCCTCGATCCAGGAGCTCGGGCGCGTGGAGGCCTTCGCCCTCGGGACGCGCTTTCCTGGCTCGGGTCTTGGCCGCGATCTCGAAGCGGTCGCGCGCATCCTCGGTGCCGGGCTTCCCACGCGCTTCTTCCATGTCGTGCAATCGGGCTACGACACGCATACGAGCCAGCTCGGCGATCACGCTGCATTGCTGGCCGCGCTCGACGGCGCGCTGGGGGCGTTCCTCGAGGAGATGGAACGACAAGAGCGGCTCGACGAGACGCTGGTCATGACGGTCAGCGATTTCGGGCGGCGCGCGAAGGAGAACGGCATCGGCTCTACGGCCGGCACGGATCATGGCGCTGCCTCGGTCCAGATGCTGTGTGGCGGGCGGGTGCGCGGCGGCATCACCGGCGGACAGCCGGATCTCGCCGCACTCGACTCGAACGGGAACCTCGTTCAGCGCATCGATTTCCGGCAGGTGTACGCCTCGGTCATCGAGGGTTGGCTGGGTGGGGATGCGCTGGAATCTCTGGGTGGCACGTATTCATGTCTCGATCTTTTCACTACCTGATGCAGCACGCTTCCTTGTTCCCCGGCAGACTGCTCGCACTGACGACGCTCGGCGCGCTCGCCGCCTTCGGTCGAGCTCAAGAGCCCCGAGCGGCGATCCCGATAGCCGGCGATCCTGCGCCGGCATACGAGACCGATCCGCGCACGCCGGGCCCCGATCGCTCGGGCGAGCCGGTCGCCCCGCCAGCGGGTCGCATCGAGCGCGATTCCCACGTCGCGGATCGCTTCCTCGCCGAGGGGCAGCGGGTGGTCTACGACTTCGATGCGCGGGCGGGCGAGCTCGCGCTGTTCGAGCTCACGACCTGCGGCTACGAGCGCGGCTGGCAAGCGCAGGCCGAGCTCTCGGTCCTCGGCCCCGACGGCAAGATCCTCGCGGCGCACACGGTCCTCGGCGGCACCGTCTTTCGGGTGTTCCTCGCGTTCACGGCTCCGGCGGATGGAGCCTTCCATCTGGAGCTCGTCGCGAGTCAGCAGTACTTCCGCTACATCCTCGTGCGCCACTCGCGTTTCACCGCTCATGTGCCGGACGCGCTCTATGCGCTGGAGGGCCGAGCGAGGCTCTTCGATTACCTCGCGGACAGCGGCGAGACGGTCCGTTACGAGCTCGAGGTGACGCAGGGCGAGACCATCGGTCTGCGCGTCCTTCCCTCGTCCGATGCTTCGCGCCGCGCCGGCCGGCTCGAGCGCAGGACCTCGATCCAGGGACAAGAAGCGGGGGCGATGGCGAGCGGTGGACGCATGAGCACGGGCGGAGGCGCCATGCGCATGGACGGCATGCGCCGCGGTGGCGATACACCCTGGTTGCCGGAGCTCGAGGCCTTCCTCGACGGCGAGCCCGTCGGTCCGGCGGGCCACTATCTCGCCTTCGTCGCGCCGCGCGACGGACGCGTGGAGGTCCGTGTGCGCTCACAGGCAGTCGGTGAAGGTGGCATCTACGATCTCGCGATCGAGCGCTCGCTGCCCCGCTTCCAGGTACGCGGGAGCGTGGCCGACGCGGATGGGGAAGCTTGCGCGGGGAGGCTCGTCGATTTCTTCCGCGAGCCGGAGTTCGATCTGGTCGGCACCGTCCAGAGCGGAACCGACGGGGGTTATGAGGCCGCGGTACCTGCCGGCGAGTACACGATCCGGGTGCAATCCCCCGGAAGCGCTCCGCCAATCTGTGTGCAAGCGAAGATCGACGCGAATCGGGAATTGCACCTCATTGCAGGTGACTGATCAGGCGGATGGCGCGCCCTTCGGGCGTCGGCCCCGAGGGAGTTGCGCCCGCGGCAAGCGCAGGCCGCTCGACTCCAGGTATTCGGCCAGGGGTTTGCGGCAATCCGCCAGGACGTGGCGCAGGGCGGTCTCGTTCTGCTCGGCGGCATCCTTCGATGCGCGGTCGATGGTGCGTACGACCCGGATCGCAGAACGCATCGCGGGCGACTGTTTGAGCTGGCGCGATTCCTGACGATCCTTCAGGTCGTCGAGCTTGCGTTTCAGATCGGCGATCAATTCCTCGTCGGTTCGTCGGTAGCGCTTCTTTCCGGGCAGGGGGTCTCGGTTGACGATCTTCTGGGAGCGTTTCTTGGCCATTTCTAGGGGTATGCAAGAGCAGCGCGGCGCACACAGAGTGGCCGCGCAAGAAGGTTGGAGAGAGGCAAACTTTGGCCGTTCGCCACTGCGTGGTCAAGTGAATTCGACACCGCGGTGAGCACGTGCGTCGCGCAATTGCGGCAGTCGATACGCTCAACGAGTCAACTCGGCCACTGCGTCGATCCAGCTCGGCGAGGAATCGAGTGCGGGCACGAGGACGAGATTCTCGCTGCCCGCGCGGCAGGCCGTGCGCAAGCGAATGCCGAGCTCTTCCAGCGTCTCGAGGCAACTGGCGACGAAGCCCGGCGCGACGAGAACGACACGCTCGTGCGCCGCGACCAGAGCGGGAACGCGTTCCTCCGCGGATGGAGCGAGCCAGGGCTCGCGTCCGAAGCGCGACTGCCAGACGAGCGACCACTCCTCGTCGCGCAGCGCGAGCCGCCGGGCCAGCGCGCGCGCCGTCGCGGTGCACTCGGCCGGATAGGGATCGCCTCGTTCTACGTAGGAAACGGGCAGTCCATGGAAGCTGAAGACGAAGTGCTCCCGACCGTTGCGCTCGCCGATCGCCGTAAGGATGCGCTCTTCGGTGGCTCGCAGGTAACCCGCGTCGGTGGGGAAGGAAGGCAGGAGGTCGACGGAGGGCACATTGCGGGTCGCGCTGATCCAGCGGGCGACTGCGGCGTACACGGAGCCGGTGGTCGTGTTCGAGTACTGCGGGAAAAGCGGGAGCACGCGTATCCGCCGGCAACCGCGCGCGCGCAATTCCTCCAGGGCCCCCTCGAGCTCGGGCTCGCCGTAGGGCATCGCGAACGCGACTTGCGCCCGCTCGCCGAGGCGTTCGGCGAGGCCGCGCGCGAGGGCGCGCGTGTGCACGAAGATCGGCGAGCCCTCCTCCGTCCAGATCTGCGCGTAGGCCGCTGCGCTCCTGCTAGCGCGGCGCGGCAAGACGATCGCTTCCCGCACGAGCCACCACAGGAGCCGGTTTCCCTCGACCACGCGTGGATCGCCGAGAAAGGCACGCAGGTAGCGCTTCACCGCAACAGGTGTAGGCGAGCTCGGTGTGCCGAGCTGGACGAGCAAGACGCCGAGGGAAGCCGGTTGCGGCGATGCGTGCATGGTCCGGGAATCCGTTGCGGTCAACGAACCGGGAGTCCGTGCTCGTACGCGCCGCTCTGCTCGTCGAGGGCGCCGTCTTCCTTCCAGAAGTTCCACGGACCTTCGCGCAGACCCTCCCGGTAGCTGCCCGCGGCGCGCTGCTGGCCATTCGTGTGCCAGAAGACCCACGCTCCCTCGCGCTCCGAGGCATGCGTTTGCGGTCGATAGACGCGCTCACCCTCGCTCGCGCGCTGGCCGTTGGGCCACCACTGCGTCCAGCGCCCCGCTCGCCGTCCGTCCTCCCACTGGCCGCGCTCCCTGATCTGGCCGTCGGGGTAGTAGTAGACCCACTCGCCGTCCTCGGCGCCCACTCGCCCCTCTCCCTCGTGGCGCAGGATCCCGGTGGGCCAGGTGGCCGCGGCCGAGCGGCCGCAGGCGGTGCTTGCGAGCGCGAGGGCGAGCGCAGCTAGCATCGCGCTCCTCCTTCTTCCGGTTCGCGTGGCGGGGCGGCCCGCGACAGGAGAGGGAGGAGCGCGCATCGGACGCGAGCGGATCAGTGGATCCAGAGCATCTCGCGATACTTCGGAAGCGGCCAGAGGTCGTCGTCGACCAGCCGTTCCAGGAGATCCGCTTCGACGCGGACGGCGTCCATCGCCGGACGGATCCGGTCGTGGTACGCGCGTGAGTGCGCCGCGATGTCCATCGCGGCGTTCTCGATCTCCTCGTGCACGTGCAGGAGGTTGTCGATCGCACGCTTGAACTTGCCGACCGTCGAGGTGACGAGCGTCAAGAGCTCGCGCTGCGGGCCGACGTCGGCCTTCGGTTCGACCGAGAGCACCGCATGGATGGTTTCGGCGAGCCGCCGCTGATGGGTCATGGCCGCGGGCAGGAGCATCGTCATCGCGATGTCGCGCGTCGCGATGGCCTCGATGTTCACCTTCTTGACGAACATCTCGTTCATCACGCGGTAGCGCGATTCGGCTTCGCCGCGCGTGAACACGCCGTAGTGCTCGTACAGCTTGATGTTGGCATCCGAGGCGAAGTCGGCGAGCGCCTCGGGCGTCGCCGTGCGATTCAGGAGGCCCCGGCGGGCGGCCTCCTTCTTCCAGGCCTCCGAGTAGTTGTCGCCGTCGAACAAGATGCGCCGGTGCTTCTTCAGGGCATCGCGCACCGCTCCCTGGATGTTTTCCGTCGAGGGCCCGCCGCGCTTCTCGATGGCATCGGAGATGTCGTCGATGCCCTCGGCGACGATCAGGTTCAGCATGGCGGCGGGGTAGGCGACCGACTGATTGGAGGAAACCGCCCGGAACTCGAACTTGTTGCCCGTGAAAGCAAAGGGAGAGGTCCGGTTGCGATCGGAGAAATCGCGTGGCAGGTCCGGGAGCGAGCTCACTCCCAGCCGCAGCGTGTTCTTGGATCCGCGGTCGGTGCGCGGCGGGCGTCCTTCGATGATCGAGTCGATGACCTCCTCGAGGAGCGACCCCACGAAGATCGAGATGATCGCGGGCGGCGCCTCGTTGGCGCCGAGGCGATGATCGTTGCCGGCCGAGGCGATGGCTGCACGCAGGAGGTCCTGGTGCCGGTCCACTCCCATCACGATGGCCGTGAGCATCAGCGTGAACTTGAGGTTCTCGTGGGGCGTGCTGCCCGGCTCCAGCAGGTTGTTGCCGAGGTTGTCGGCCAGCGACCAATTGAGGTGCTTGCCGCTGCCGTTGAGCCCGGCGAAGGGCTTCTCGTGCAGGAGGGCCTGCAAGTTGTGGCGGTTCGCGACCTCCTCGATCACGTCCATCACGAGCATGTTCTGGTCGCATGCGACGGAGATCGACTGGTAGACCGGCGCGAGCTCGAACTGCGAGGGCGCGACTTCGTTGTGGCGCGTCTTGATGGGGACCCCGAGCTTCCACAGCTCGCGCTCCAGGTCCATCATGAACGCCAGGATGCGCGGGCTGATGCATCCGAAGTAGTGGTCCTCGCACTCCTGTCCCTTGTGCGGACGAGCGCCGAAGAGCGTGCGGCCGGAGCTCACCAGGTCCGGGCGCAAGAGGTAGAAGTTGCGATCGATCAGGAAGTACTCCTGCTCGTTCCCGGCGGTCGGATAGACGCGCGTCACGCGCGACTCGCCGATCAGGTTGAGCAGTCGCACCGCGGCCTTGGACACGGCTTCACCGGAGCGCAAGAGCGGGGTCTTCTTGTCGAGCGCTTCGCCGGTCCAGGAGCAGAACGCAGTCGGGATCGTCAGCGTCGAGCCGTTCGGCGTCTTGCGGATGAAGGCCGGCGAGGTGGGATCCCAGGCGGTGTAGCCGCGCGCCTCGAAGGTCGCTCGCAAGCCGCCGGAGGGAAACGACGAGGCGTCGGGCTCACCCTTGACGAGCTGCTTGCCCGAGAACTCGAGGATCGCGCGGCCGTCGGCCGTCGGCGTGAGGAAGGAGTCGTGCTTCTCGGCCGTGAAGCCGGTCATCGGCTGGAACCAGTGCGTGTAGTGCGTGGCCCCGTGCTCGAGCGCCCAGTCCTTCATCGCTCCCGCGACGGCGTCCGCGATGGCCGGATCGAGCTCGGCGCCCGACTCGATGGTGCTGCGCAGCGCCTGGTACGCCTGCCGGGAGAGGCGTTGCCTCTGGACCTGATCGTTGAACACCAGGCTCCCGAAGAGCTCGGGAAGGTTGGACTCCTGGGACTTGATCTGGCTCGTCCGGGCGGGGGTCGGGACCTCGCTCGCGATCTTGCGGACGGCTTCCTGGCGCGTGCTGGCCATCATCGAGATGTGCGCTCCTTGGGGGCGTACGGCAGCCTTGGACCGCCCGGGGAGCTGCCCTGGACCCGGGGCGGGTGGGAATGGCCCAACAAAGTAGCTCTCGCCGGTCACGAAATGAAGTCCCGCAGGCCGCATCCCTCGTCGAGTCGCCTCGCACGCAGCGCGCCGACGGTCGAGCCGGTGCCCCGCGAGAGCCGGCACTTTTTTCCTTGCGCAAATCGCGAACGCGCAGCACAACGATCCCGACCGCCGTTCCGTGCCGGTCGACGGTTGCGGCGGCCGCATTCGGATCAGTGTTCGCTGTGGAGGAACCCGTGATGCTGCGTCCCGAAAACCCTGACTCCTGGTGGGACGGCGACTCCGCTCAGGACCACCTGCCCTCGGACGGTCCTTCAGCCGTCGCTGGCGGCAGCTACGACTTCGATTTCGATCTCGACGACGAGGACGAAGAGTACGAGGCCGAGGACGACGACGACCTCGAGGACGATGACGACGATCTCGAGGAGGACGACGACCTCGAAGAGTTGCCCGCGGACGTCGACGAGGAGTGAAGGCGGACGGAGACATCCCAGACGGTCGCCCGTGCACCTGTCTCGAGGACGCGGGCGTCGCTTCGGGATTCCTCCGATGCCTCTTCCTGCAGGCGGCCGCCCTCGCGGCAGCTTGCGCGACGGCCGCTGCTCCCGAAGCCATCCCCGCTGCTCCCGCTGCGAGTCCGCTGCGGCCCGACGCCGAGGCCGACAATGGCTGGAGCCGCGACGCCGACCTCTTGCACGTCGAGCTCGAGCTCACGCTGGATCCGGCCGGCCGATCGGTCGTCGGCCGCGTCCGCCATCGCTTCGCTGCTTTGATGGAAGGGACGAGGCGCATCCGCCTCCACGCCGAAGGCCTGGAGATCCTCTCCGTCCAGGATGGCGAAGGACACGAGCTCGGCTTCGAGCTCGCCGAGCCCTGGCTCGCGGTCGTACTGGAGCGTCCGCTGGCGCGTGGAGAAGAGATCGAGCTCAGCGTCTCCTACAGCGCTCGACCGCAGCGAGGATTGCACTTCTTCAGTCCACCAGGGGACGGCGAGAATGCCGCTCTGCTCTGGTCGCAGGGCGAGCCCGAGGAGCACCATCACTGGTTCCCGACCTGGGATTACCCCAATGAGCGCGCGAGCTTCGCCGCTCATCTGCGGGTGGGGCACGATTGGACTGCGCTCTCCAATGGCTTGCTCTCGAGCGTCGACGACCACGGCGGGGGCGAGCACACCTTCCACTGGCGCCTCGAGCAGGAGATCCCCACGTATCTCATCGCGGTCGCCGCCGGGCGTTTCGAGCACTACGTGGACGATTGGCGCGGCATCCCGGTCGAGTACTGGGTGGCCGAGGGAACGGGCGAGGAGCGCGCGCGCCGCGCGTTCGGGGAGACGCCCGACATGCTCGAGTACTTCTCCCAGCTCCTCGACTACCCGTATCCGTTTCCGCGCTATGCGCAACTGGCCGTGCACGGCTTCGAGTGGGGCGGGATGGAGAACGCGACGCTCACGATCCTGAACGACTACGTCCTCGACGATCCGCTGACCATCGCCGATCGCGAGGGCAACGATCGTCTGCTCGTCGCGCACGAGCTCGCGCACCACTGGTTCGGCGACCTGGTCACGTGCATCTCCTGGAGCCACCTGTGGCTCAACGAGGCCTGGGCTTCCTACCTCGAGCTGTGCTACGAGGGCCACGTCGGAGGACCGGAGAGTATGCAGCTGTGGCTCGAGCGCTACCGCGAGGGCTACATCGGCGCGGACGACGGCCGCTCCCCGATGGCGCGTGATTTCTGGTCGCAGCTTCCGACCAAGGATGGGAGCCGCGTTTCTGCCGGGGAGCGCGCCAGCTACCTGTACGACAAGGGCCCGTGGGTGCTGTACATGCTCGAGCACCAGCTCGGCGCCGACGCCTTCTGGCAGGGCGTGCGGCACTACCTGCGCGAGCACGCGTGGAACCTCGTCGGGACGCACGACTTCACGCGTGCGATCTTCGATGCGACCGGCCGCTCCGTGGAAAGCTGGGCCGAGCAGTGGGTCGAGTGCGCGGGCCACCCGGTCTTCGAGGTGCGCTTCGAGGAGAGCCTGACCGAGGCGGGCGCCCGGGCACTCCTGCTGCACGTGACGCAAGCGCAGCCGCTCGAGCCGCTCGTGCCGCTCTACGATCTCCAGGTGGAGGTCGATCTGTGCTACGACGAGGGTCGGCGCGAGCGCCAGGTGTTGCGCGTTCACGAGCGCAGCGAGGACTTCCTGCTGCCGCTGACGGGGACGCTCGCGGACGTGGTCTTCGACGCGAGTGCCAGCATCCTGTGCGAGATCCGGCTGGAAAAGAGCGCCGGAATGTGGGCGCGGCAAGCGAAACTGGAGGCGGAGCCGGCGCTGCAATGGCGCGCCATCGATCCCTTGCGCGCGGCGCTCGACGGCGATGCGACTGGCGAGGCGGAGGCCGCGCTCTTGACCCTCGCGCGGCGCTCTCGATGGCCGCTCCTGCGAGCGCGCGCCGTGGCGGCCTGCGATTTCCCCGCCGCGCTCGGCCATCTCCTGGAAGTCCTCGAAGGCGATCCGGCTCCGGGAGTCCGACATTCCGCGGTGATCGCCCTCGCCGCGCTGCCAGCTTCGCCGGAGCTGCATCAGCGATTGCAAGCGCGCCTGACGAGCGAGACCTCACCCAGGGTCCGCGCCGCTCTCGAGGAACTCCTGGGAGCCACCCGATGAAGCCCACTCGCGCCGAGCTCGCCGCACTCGCGAAACGTGACCCGCTCCTCGGGACCGCGATGAAGCGACTGGTGCCCTACCCAGGCTTCCCCGATCGGAAGACGCACGCGTACCGCTCGCACTTCCATGCGCTGGCGCGCGCGATCATCTACCAGCAGCTCTCGGGCAAAGCCGCCAAGACGATCCACGACCGCGTCTGCGCCTTGATGGCGTCCGGACGCTTCCCCACTCCCGAAGATCTGCTCGCCCTCGAGGTCTCCGCCCTGCGCGGAGCCGGCCTCTCCGCCGCCAAGGTCCTCGCGCTGCGCGACCTCGCCGAGAAGACGAGCCGCGGCATCGTCCCCCTCGCCCGCATCGCTCGCCTCTCCGACGAGCGCATCATCGAGAGCCTCGTCGAGGTCCGCGGCATCGGCGAGTGGAGCGCGCAGATGTTCCTGATCTTCCGCCTCGGCCGCCTCGACGTCATGCCGATCGCAGATCTCGGCATTCAGGAAGGCCTGCGGCGCCTCGACGGTCTTGCTGAGCGGCCAAGACCGAAGGAAGTGCTGGCTCGCTCTGAGGTGTGGAAGCCGCTGCGCACGGTGGCGAGCTGGTACATGTGGCGCTTGTGCGACCCGGTGCCGCGCAACGTCTGAATCTAGAGAGAAACCACACACCGACGAGCACGGAATCCCTCCGAGTTTGGAGTACCGCCTTCAGGCGGTCTGGTTCGTCGTCCCGCCTTCAGGCGGGACTGGCTCTGAGGAGAAGACCGCCTGAAGGCGGTACTCCAAACCAGAGGCGGTCGCCCTCATGTTTCATGCGACGTGTCGCGCCAAGGCGCGGTGGTGAACTGGTTCGGAGTCCGCCTTCAGGCGGGCTTCTCTCGGAGCGCCAGTCCCGCCTGAAGGCGGGACGAGAACCAGACCGCCTGAAGGCGGTACTCCGAACCAGAGCCAGACCGATCCAGGAGACGGGCGATGCCAGGATCGCTTCTGGTTTGGAGTACCGCCTTCAGGCGGTCCGGCTCTAGCTCGGAGTGCCAGTCGATCGCGGAACCCGGATTGTCTCCCGTCCCGAGATCACGTAGCTCGACCTCCCGGCCGCCCACGGATTCCCAGGAATTGCGAATCCCGCCTCGCCCGGGCTGCATTGAACTGGCCAGCATGACCTCCCGCGATGCACATCCCCAGGATCCGCAAGCCTTGCTCGCCCACATGGAGTGGGCGCGGCGTCTGGCGCGGCGCCTGGTGACGGATGCGCACGACGCCGAGGACGTAGCTCAGGAGGCTTGGCTTGCCGCGGCGCGCCACCCCCCGCGATTGGATAGCGAGCCGCGCGCCTGGCTCGGCCGCGTGCTGCACAACCAGGCCTTGCAACTGCGCCGCCGGGAATCCGCGCGTTCCGCGCGCGAGTGGCGCGTCGCCGCCGCCACGGAGTCGCCGAGTGACGCCGAGCTCCAGTCGGGAGTCGACGCGCAGCGCAGGCTCGCCGCCTGCGTCATGGCGCTGGATGAACCCTACCGGCGCGCCGTGATCCTGCGCTATTGGCGGGAGCTCTCCCCGGCTGCGATTGCAGCGCAAGAGGGCGTCCCGCTTGCCACGGTGAAGACGCGCCTGCGCCGCGCTCTCGCAGAGCTGCGCGAGCAACTCGCCCGCGAGTACGCCACGGAAGGCCGCAACTGGTTCCCCGCGCTCGCCGTGCTCGGCGCGCCACGCATCGAATGGATCACGATCGGAGGTCTCCTCGTGGCCAAGCAGACGTCGATCGCCGCGTCGATCCTTCTCGTGCTCTCGATCCTGGGCGCGATCCTGATGTTGCGGCCAGAGCCCGCTCCAGTTTCCGTTGGCTCGCTCACTCCGCGATCGGACGCGATGGCACCGGCCGACGTGGTCGTTGCAAGCGATGAGGGAGATGCGAGCTCGGCGGGAGCCGGTGAGCTGGCACTCGGGCGGGAGGTCGAGCTTCCAGCCGACGGCGGGCCAACGCTTACAGTCGTCGACGGACGATCTGGCGCGCCCCTCGAGGGGGCCGCGGTGTGGATCCTCGCCTACTCCAAGGTCGTCGAGCGCAGCCGACCCACGACCAGCAAAGATCGGGACGACCCCGAGCCGGTGATGCTCGAGCTCGGGCGGCGCATGGAATCGCGATCCGCTGGTCTTGTCGAACTGCCGGCGTTCGAGGAGACGCAGCTCGCGATCGCACGGCAGGGCGACCTCTTCGGAGTTCGCATCCTCGAAGGCGGAGAGGGTCCCGTGATCCGTCTCTGGAAGGACCGCACACTCACCATCAAGGTGGTGGATCCATCCGGCCAACCAGTGCCCGGCGTTCCCGTGGCGCTTCAGAGCGGAACCGGGCGTAGCCCGGACGTCTACTGGACGAAACTCACCGACGAGCGGGGCATCGCGCTGATGCGTCACGTGGGGATCGAGTGGTATGACCTCCTCGATCCCGGAGCACACTACTACGCCGCGCTCTCCTTTCCGCTGGCCGAGCCGGTGGAGGTCATGGTGGATCCGGAGGCTTTTCCGGTCGAGCCGGTGGAGTTGACGCTTCCGGCGACGGGGAGCGCGAGCGTCGAGCTCGTTGATGCTGGTGGAGCGCCTGCGCCCATGCGCACCTGGGTGCATCTCCAGCCACTCGCGAAGTCTCCCACTGTGCCGGAACGCGCCGAGTCCGGCAGGCGCTTTGGCGAGTGGCTCGATCACGAAAGCCGCGCGGTGTTTCCGCACGTGGGCCTGGGGCTCGAGCTCCAGACCTCCACGCCGGCCTCCGGAATCACGAAGGCGGCGAGCGTGCTCGCGAGAGGTCCGACTGGGCCGGGCGAACACGTGGTGGTGAAGCTCGGCGTCGGCGCCACGTACGCGTTCTTCTCCGGCCGTCTCATCGACACGGGGGGCAACCCGCTCGCGCTCGGGTACCTCGGCTCCAGCCGGGTCACCTACCGGGACCAGCGAGGCGAAGAGCAAGTCACCGACGGCCGCGCCGAGCTCGACGGCAAGGGCGGATTCCAGATGCCCGTCGACGACTCGACGCCAGGCGGCCTCCCGTGCACGCTCTCGTTCCAGACTCCCGCGCAGGCCGGTCCGGTCCTGCGCGGCGAGCTCGAAGCTCTGACGCCGGCGCCAGGAGAAGTGGTCGAATGCGGGGATATCGTGCTGCGATCGGCGCCGCTCGCCGTGCGCGGGCGAGTGCTGGACGAGCGCGGCGCGCCGGTTAGCTGGGTGGGGCTCTCGGCAGGTCGAAAGCTCTTCACCCAGCCCCCGGACGACGAGTTCCGCTGGGAATTCGGGGTCGATCTCGAGGGGGTCTACACCGACCAGAACGGCGTGTTCGAGATCTGGGGCGAGGTCGATCCCGGCGAGTACGCGCTGTGGCCAAGCAAGACCAGCTACACGAGCATGGGTTGGACTCCCTTCGCGATCGGCGCCCAAGACGTCGAGATCGTGCTGCCGCGCGAGTGCGTCGTCGCGGGGACCGTGCTCGCGGACGGAGGGTTTGCGCTGGAGCGGCTCTCGGTCGTGATCGAAGACCCGACCCACGACCCCGTTCGCGAGTGGTTCGTCGATACGCGCTCGCAAGTGCAGTCCTCAGGCGCCTTTCGAATCGAGGGCCTGCGGCCAGGGAGAGTTCGCCTTCTGGTGCAAAGCGGTCGCTACTCGGGAGCGCTCTGGGTCGTGAACGACGTCGAGCTGGTCGCGGGCGAGTGCGCGGATGCGCGCGTGCGAACGATCGATGTGCGCGGCCGCTTGCACGCTCACGAGATCGAGTTCGTCGATGATTTAGGAAACCCGGTTGCCGCGGGCTGCGCGACTATTCGTCCAGGCGACTCGGGGGAGGAGTCGCGCACTTACGTCCTCGAGGAGGGTCGAGCCGCGTGGATCGGCGACACACGAGCAGTTGACGTGCACGTGCGCGCCCCCGGTTACCGGGACGCGAGCGTACTCGGCGTCTCGGGCTCGCGAAGGGTGGCTCTCGAGAAGGGGATTCCGGTCACGCTGCGCCTTCCCCCCGACGTCGAGCTCCCGCCCTCGCCATGGGTGCTCGAAGTCGTCCTCCATCCATCTGGAAACCGACCGCAGCAATCTCGCAAGGAGTACACGAGGGACTCGGCGCGGGAGCTGTACTGGAGCGCGAGGCGCGTGGACTCGCATGCGCAGTTCGGATCAGATCTCCAGGCGACACTCCACGTGCCCTTCGAAGGACGCTTCGAAGTGGGCTTCGAGTTGAGCGATCCGGGCGATTCCTCGCGCAGCGGCCAGTCCGAAGAGGTGCGGCCGGCTACAGGAACTGTGGACATTGGACTCTCCGGCGCCAATGTTGAAGTCCGTCACGATTCCGCGGACTACGCGCGCGTTCTCGCGACCGTGCGCTGACTCGAGGGCGTTGCGCGCTCTCTCCAGTAGGCGATCAGGAGCTCGGTTGCCGCTGGCATCGAGACGAGCTCGCGGTAGCCGAAGTCTTCGCGGGCGGGGGCCATGTCGTAGGAGTGCGAGGTCGAGAGCTGGCGGGCGAGGAAGCGGGTGATCGGGGGTTCTCCAGGCTTGCGCAGCGCGCGCCACAGGAGCTCGCAGGCGGCGCCGGCTACGTAGGCGGTGCGCGCGGCGATCGGGCCGCGGGGTGGGGGGATCCGATGGCGGCGAGGAAGGTGCTGATCCATTCCCACAGGCGTACCGGCTCTTCTTGAGTGATGAAGTACGCACGGCCGGCGTGGGCGGCGGACGGCGACAGGCGCAGGCCGGCTTGCAGGTGCGCTTCGGCGGCGTTGTCGATGCAGGTGAGGCTCACTTCGTTCGTGCCGTCGCCGATCACGAACAGGCGGCGGGCGCGCGCGCGCTCGATCAGGCGCGGCAGGAGATGGGGGTCGCGCGGGCCGAAGATCAGGTGGGGGCGGAGGGCGCAGGTGGCGAGACCGCGGGTGCCATGGGCGGCGAGGACGGCGCGTTCGGCTTCGGCTTTGCTCGCGGGATAGTGGGCGAGAAAACGCTGCGCGTAAGGGAGATCGTTGCGCGCGCGCACGTGATCGCGGCCGTCGAAGCAGACGCTCGGGGAAGAGGTGAAGACGAGGCGCGGGACGGCCTCCGCCTGGCAGGCGTCGAGGAGCGCGCGCGTGCCTTCCACGTTCGTGCGCCAGTAGTCGGCGCGCTCTCCCCATACGCCAGCCTTGGCGGCGGTGTGGAAGACGAGCTCGATGCCGCGCACGGCGGCGCGCGCTGCCGCCGGATCGGCGACGTCGCCGCGCACGCAATCGACGCCCATCGCGGCGAGCTCGGGATAGTCGCCGCGGGCGAGCGAGCGCACGGCGTGGCCCGTGGCGAGCAGGCGCTCGACGATCGCGCGGCCGAGGAAACCGCCGCCACCGGTGACGAGGGCTCTCACGCGAGCTCCTTCTCCGCCCAGCGCTTGAGCGCCTCGCGGTCGATCTTGGAGTTGTGGCGCACGTCCATCGGGAAGTCCGGGCGGAAGAGGAACAGCTCGACGTCGCTGGCGACATGCGCGCCGCGGCCGAGCTCGCGCAGCTCGAACAGGAAGCTCTGCGTCTCTGCGTCGGTGCGCGGCATCGCTCCCGCGATGGGCTGGACGACGAGGAGCGGGACCTCGCTGCCGCGCGCGCCGATTCCGACCAGCGCGCTGCGCTCGACGCGGGGATGGCGGTTGAAGACGTTTTCGGGGGGGACGGGCAGGCGCGTGCTCTTCTTCGTCTCCAGGCGTTGCGCCACGCGGCCGTGGAACCACAGGTAGCCCTCGTCGTCGAGGCGGCCGGCGTCGCCCATGCGATGCCAGTCCGATCCGCCGTCGCTGGCGCGAATCCTCGCGCGACGCGTCGCCGCCTCGTCCTCGGCGTAACCGGCGGTCACGACCGGGCCGCGCACGCAGATCTCACCGGTGCGGCCGAGCGGCTGCACGAGATCGTCCGACCAGCGCTCGATCGGCTCGTCCGTGATGCGGATCAGCGCGAGCTCCATGCCCGGCGCGGCGCGGCCCACGCACGTGCCTGCGCCAGCGTGGGCGCGCTCGACGCGCTCGGGGAAGAGCTCGGTGCCGGAGAGGCTCGTCACGGGCAGCGCTTCGGTCGCGCCGTAAGGCGTGTGCACGTCCGCACCGCTCGCGAGAATACGTCGAAAGTCCGCGATCAGGCCCGGCGGCACTGGCGCGCCCGCGACCATGACACGCCGCAGGCTCTCGAGTTTCAGGCCGTACTGGATGCAATGGGGCACCGTGCGCCGCCAGATCGCGGGCGACCCGAAGGCGAGCGTCGGGCGGTAGCGCTCGATCGCGGCGACGATCTTCGTGGGATCGCAGCGCGCGGGGTGTGCCGGATCGATCTCGGGGAAGATGCTGGTCATTCCCAGAGCGCAGTCGAAGAGTGCGAAGAGCGGGAAGCAGGCGAGGTCGACGTCCCCAGGCTCCAGGGCGTAGAGCGCGCGCAACGCCTCGACCTGCGCGGCGAAGTTCGCGTGCGTGTAGAGCACGCCCTTGGGCGGACCGGTGCTGCCCGAGGTGAACAGGATCGCGGCGAGATCGCCGGCGGCCGTATCCGCCGGCGCGAAGGCAGGTCCGCCCGCCCGCTCGATGCTCGCGAGCGTCGGGCCGCTCCAGAGGAACTTCCTGCCGACGGTGACGAACAGGCGCACGCTCGCGAAGGGCGCGCGCCAGCGCAGCCGCGCGAGCTGCGCGGCCGGAACTCCGAGGAACACGCTCGGCTTCACGCGCGCCATGCACGCGAGGAGCTGCGTGCGACCCATCCCCGGATCGGCCACGACGGGTACCGCGCCGAGCAGGAACAGCGCGTACGTGAGTACCACGAGCTCGATGCCGGGTCGTACGAAGAGACAGGCGCGATCTCCCTGGCGGACCCCCTTCGCGGCGAGACCCGAGGCGAGGCGTCGAACGCGCGTTTCGAGCTCCTGGAAGCGGATCTCGCGCCAGCGGCCACGGTCCGCGGCGGCGACCGCGAGCGCGGCGGGGCGCGCCGCGGCGGCAGCGAGGAGGAGGCGCGCGACGTTGACGCGCTCGGAGATCGCCGGGAGCGGGGGACCGCTCGAGCGCTGGCTCACGTACGCACCTCGGAGCGAATCGGCGTCCGCGCGAGCCAGTCCGCGAGCGCGCGCACGACACTCTCGCTCGCGTCCTCGCACAGCCAGTGCCCCGCCTCGTCGAAGCGATGCACTTCCGCGTGCGGCCAGCGTTCCTGCCAGATGACCCGGAAGCGCGGAGTGAAGCACCAGTCGCGCTCGCCCCAGAGGATCAAGGCCGGTGTTCCCGCGAAGCGTTGCAGGCTCGAGCCGATCGCCTGCAGCGTCGCATACGAAGGATGAGCCGGCGACATCGGAATGTCGCGCACGAAACGCCAGATGGCGAGACGCTCCGAGACGCTCGCGTACGGGGCGAGGTAGGCGGCACGCACCTCGGCCTTGAGCGGAGTCTCGACTGCCATGCGCGTGGCGGCGCGCGCGAAGGCGTTGAAACCTTGCACGGCGATCTGTCCGAGCACGGGGGTGCGCGCCAGCGCGATGCGCCAGGGCATCCTCCCGGCCGGAAAGGCCGCCGTGTTCGTGATCACCACGCGCGCGATCCGCTCGGGGTGGCGCGCGGCGACCCCCATTCCGATCGCGCCGCCCCAATCGTGCACGACGAGGGTGATGCGCGAGAGATCCAGCGCGAGCACGAAGCGCTCCAGCCGCTCGACGTGCGCGGCGAGGTCGTAACGCGCTCCCGACGGCTTGTCGGAGAGGCCGCAGCCCAGGTGATCGGGTGCGAGTACGCGCCGCCTTGCGTGGAGCGCGGACACGACCCCGCGCCAGTAGAAGCACCAGGTCGGGTTCCCGTGCACGCAGAGGACCGGCTCGGCCTCGCGCGGCCCCTCGTCGATGTAGTGCAGCGCGCCTTCGGGGAGCTCGAGGAAGTGGGGCTCCCAGGGATGGAGGGCCGCGAAAGGACGCACTCGCTCCCGCGCCGCAGCACGGCGATCCCCGCTCGATTCTTTCACACGCGGGCCTCGATGCCGTACGCCGGTCGCACGGACGGCCACACGACTTCCCAGCGCTCGCCGGGAGAGTGCACGGCGAGAACGTGATCCTGGTGGCGCGTCTGCATCACGAGGCAGCGCTCGCCGCGGTGCTCGAGCCAGATGCGATCAGGCGTGAGCGGCCCGATCACCCGACACTGCGAGAGCTCGGCCAGTCCGACTCCGGCGCGCTTGAGGACCGCTTCCTTCGCCGTCCAGGCTCGCGCGAGAGCGAGCGGATCGAGCGGATCGAGGAGACCGCGCTCACGCTCATTCAGGAAGCCCGCCACGAGCTCGGCGCGCAAGGGCCGCACGCGTTCCAGATCGAAGCCCACGCTCGAGCGAGAGACGAGCCCTCCGGCAAGCTCGAGGTCGTGCGCGAGCGACCACCACCAGCCGTTGCTCGGGAGCGGGGCCTCGTCTTCGCCTTGCTCGAGCGCGCCGAGGACGGCCCCCGAGAGCTCCGCCGACCTCGCGAGAGCTTCGCGCGCGCGAAGGCTCGCGGCCCGGATGCGCTGGCCCGTGGACTGCTCCCGCGTTTCCGCCGGTGCAGCGAGGACGCAGGGGAAGAAGCGCTCGATCGCGCTCATTCCGTTCCCTTGGCGCGCGTCACGGCGCGGACGATGTGCTGGTCGAAGAAGTTCACGCCCATGCCGGCGTCGACGACGAGGCCGTGCGCGTCGATGCCCGAGGAGCGCTCCGAGAGCAGGTAGAGCACGGCGTCGGCGACTTCGGTCGTGGCGAGGCCACGCCCGCGCAGGGTCGCGCGCTCGGCGAACAGGTAGCTCTCGAGATAGCCCGGAATGCCCGCGGAAGACGCGGTCTTCAGGGGGCCGGCGCGCACGGCGTTGAAGCGCACCTGCGAGCCCTCCTTGAAGCTCTTGGCGAGGAACACGACCGCCGAATCGAGCGCGGCCTTGATCGGCGCCATGTAGCCGTAGTTCTCGGCGGCCATCGTGGTGGTCGAGATCGAGATCGCGACCACCGAGGCGCGCGGGGCGAAGAGGGGTTGGAACGCGCGCGCGAGCGCGACCAGTGAAAAGCAGGAGACGTCGACCGCGCGCAGGAAATCCTCGCGGCGGGTCTCGTGGAAGGGTTTCCAGCCGTCGGAGTAGTCGGCGTGCGCGATCGAGTGCACCAGGCCGTCGATTCGCTCGTGCCGCATGGCGACCGCGCGCGCGAGCGCGTCGATCTCCGCCTGGCTCGTGACGTCGCAGACGTGCACCTCGCTCCCCTCGAGCGCGTCGGCGAGCGCCTGGGCGCGCTCGCGCGTGTGCACGGCGAAGATCGCTCGCGCGCCGGCCTCCTCGAGCGCCCGGCCGACGTGCCAGGCGACGCTCTTCTTGTTCGCGACGCCCGTCACCAGGATCGTCTTCCCCGAGAGCCCGAGCCAGTCCACGCTAGTGTTCCTCTGCGCCGTCCGCGGAAGCGCGCGCCAGGACGAAGCGCACGGCGAGGACGGTCCGCTCGCCCGATCGCACGCGCGCGGAGAAGAAAGAGGCGCCCGCCAGGCGCTCGACGAGCTCGACCTCCGCGTGCAAGCGCTCGCCCGGCTGCACCATCTTCTTGAAGCGCGCTTCCTCGATGCGCGCGAGCACGGGGATTCCCGTGGCATCGATCTCTGCGCCGGCGGTTGCCAGGATCGCCCCGCTCTGGAAGGCGAACTCGCACAGGAGCACTCCGGGCAGCACAGGATGCCCGGGATAGTGGCCGCGAAAGCAGTCGAGCTCCACGGGTACGTCCCACTCGGTCACGATGCGTCCCTCCGTTCGCTCGCGCACGCGATCGACGAACAGGAAGGGGGCGCGGTGGGGGAGCAGGGCCTGGACCTCAGATGCCACCGCTCACCTCCAGCAGCGCGCCCGTGATGTAGGAAGCCTCGCGCGAAGCGAGGTAGAGCACGGCCGATGCGACCTCTTCGCGGGTGCCGAAGCGCCGCATGGGAACGCTGGCGAGGAAGGCCTTGCGCGCGTCTTCGGGGAGATCGGCGATGAGGTCGGTGTCGATGAATCCCGGCGAGATGCAGTTCACGGTGATCCCGCGCCGGGCGACCTCGCGCGCGAGCGAGCGGGCGAGACCCACCTGACCGGCCTTGGACGCGGCGTAGTTGCCCTGGCCCTCGAAGCCGATGCGGCCCGAGGGTGAGGTGATGAACAGGATGCGACCGTAGCGGCGGCGCAGCATGTTCTGCACGGCTTGCTTCGCCATCAGGAACCCGCCGGTGAGATTCGTGTCGAGCACGCTCTGCCAGTCCTCGAGCGTCATCATGGCGAGCAGGGCGTCCCGGCGTATGCCGGAGTTGTTCACGAGCACCTGGATGCCCTCGGGCTCGCGCGCGTCGAGGTCCTCCCAGAACGATCGGACGGCCTCGGGATCGGAGATGTCGAAGCGGTGCGCGACGAAGCGATCGGCGTGGGCCGCCACGCTCGTCGCGAAGGTGGCGGCGGCGCTCTCGTCCGAGCGATGGATCGCGTGCACTTTCGCGCCAGCTTCGAGGAACGCGCGCGACATGGCCGCGCCAAGCCCGCGCGTTCCCCCCGTCACGATCACGGTCTGGCCGGCGAAGTTCATCGCGCGGCGACCTGCAGCACCCCGAGGAATGCGTCCACCTTGTTGGCCGTGATCACGCCGTAGTTCGCGGCCCCGAGCCAGCCCGACATGATGATGCCGACGCTTCCGGCGTGATGGAGGCCCTCGATCTCCTTGGAGAGCTCGAGACTCGGGCGCAAGCCCTCGAACTTCGTCCCGAAGGATGTGCCGCGCGCGTGCTGCGTGTAGAACTCGAAGGTGCGCGGCGTGGCAGCCTCGAGATGGTCGAGCTTCTCGCGCACTCCGGGAACGTAGAGCTCCAGGGACGCGAGCGTGTCCTCGATCAAGCGGGCCTTCGAAGCGAGATAGGTCGCCTCGTCCATCGTGGCCCAGTCCTGGTAGCGAGCGTTGGTCGAGCTCACGATCGTGTAGCGATTCGAGCCCGGCCGCGTCCGCGGGTAGTAGAAGGAGAACGTGCGGCTATCGCCGAAGAGATCGCACAGCGCCTCGGACGTGAAGGTCGGTCGCGTGGAGTGGAACAGGAGGTCGCCAGCGAAGGGGATCGTCTCGCCCTCACGCACCCCCAGGTACACCTGGCAGGAGGAGTCGGCCAGGCGGATGCGCGCGACGGCTGCGCGGAAGGCGGCCGAGAAGTGCTCGGGGCCGACCAGTCGCTCGACCGTACTGGTCAGTCCGGCATTGGAGACGACGGCATCGGCGGCGATCTCCCTTCCCTCGGCGATCACGCCGCGCACGCGCCCGCCTTCCACGAGGATGCGCTCGACCTGCACGCGGTTGAAGAGCTCGGCGCCGTTCCGCTCCAGCTCCGAGCGCATCTCGCGCACCAGCCGATCGGTGCCGCCCGAGAAGGTGAACACACCCTGGCTCATGAAATTGGAGAAGACGATCCCGTAGGCGATCGCGGGATCGTCGAGCGTCGATCCGTTGGCGTAGGAGATGGGCTCCAGGAGGAGGCGGTGCACGTCGTTGCGGCCGGGAAAGAACTCCTCGAAGAGCTCGGCCGTGGTGCGGCCGTCGTCGTCGTAGAAGCTCATCCCGCGCAGATGCTCGAAGAACGCTTCGACGGTCGCAGCAGGGATACGGAACTGAGTAGTCGAGCTTCGCCGTGAAATCCGCGCGGTCGAAGCGTGTCTCGAAGGCGAACTGGGGGTTCTCGAAGCGGATCGACTCGAGCTGCACGATCGAGCTCGCGATGCTCTCGCTCCAGTAGCGCCGGCACGTCTTCTTCATGCCGACGGGGAAGCCGTGCAGCGAGACGTCGAAGACGTGGCCGCCGCGGCGCTTGAACCAGGTGGCGAGCCCGCCGAAGTTGTAGTGCTGTTCCAGTACGGCGACCCGGCGGCCCGCGCGCGCGAGCACATTGGCGGCCGTCAAGCCGCCGAGACCCGAGCCGATCACGATGACGTCGTAGCGCCCGCGCGCGTGCGCCAGGGGATCGGCCTCCGACGGTCGCTTCCCATCGCTCGAGCCGCGGTGGTAGCGGCGCGGATCGGTGATCGTCATGGCGCCCTCACTCCCGCCAGCACGTGGCGATTGGCAATCGTGATCCCAGAGAGCAGTGCGCCCACCACTCCAAGTAGCCCCTGATCGGTGCCGCATACGTGCAGGCCCTCGATCGGCGTCGATCCGTCGGGGTGCTTTCTCGGGCTGCCGTAGACCGCGCCGCCTGCGTGGCCGGTGAACTGCTCGATCGTGCGCGGCGTGAACACGTCCCGGTCGACCACGTGCGGGCGGATGTCGGGAGCGAAGGTGGTGATGCGCGCGTGAGCTTCGCGCCAGACCTCTTCTTTCTTCGCCACGTACTCGGCCTCGGGGAGCTTCGTCCACAGCGCATGGTTGGCGAGGAGCGTCAGCCGGAGCGTGCCCTCGTCCGCGGCGCCGGGCGGCAGGTAGTTGTCCGGCGCGCAGAGCACTCCGCTCGTGTAGTCGACCAGCTCGCTCGGACGCCGCCACGCGAAGTGCTCCGTCGTGTTGTAGAAGACGATCGTCGCCGAGTGCCCGAGCTCGGCCAGCGGCCGATCGAGGATCGAGATCGATTCGAGGAACGAGAGCCGGCCCACGTCCGCTTCACTCGACGCGCCGTTCTCGGCGGCCTGCCCGCACAGGCGCATCGTCTCCACCCAACCGGCGGAGGAGAGCACGCACCGCGCCTCGATCTCGCGGCCGTCTTCGAGCCGCACACCGCGGACGGTCCCCTCGCCCGAGAGGATCTGCGAGACGCCCGCGCGCACGCACAGCTCGCCGCCCTCGGCGATCAGTCGATCGCGCAGGAGATCGAGCAAGCGGCGAATGCCGCCCTCGGGCCGCGCAAAGCCTTCCTCGAACACACTCTTGAAGAGCACGGTGAAGGTCGGCCAGGAGACGTCGTCCTCCCTCGCGCTTCCGTACCAGCAGATGGGCGCGAGCAGCATCTCCACCAGGAGCGGATCGCCGAGATAGCCCGTCAACCTTGCGCGAGCTCCCCTCGTGCCGTCGGCCTGGGTCGGATCGGGATACTCGGCCAGGTCGCGCACCAGCCGATCGAAACCCATGCATTCACGGGGAAAACAGCGGGCGATCTCGTCGCGCAGGAGCTCGATCCCGTTCGCGAAGCGCAAGCGTACGCCCGGGAAGACGATCCACGACTCGCGCTGCTCCCCGAGGTGCAGATCGGCGTGCGCGATGCGGAGCTGGCGCAAGACCCGCGTCAACGGCTTCCCGCGTTCGCCCGCTCGGGCGAAATTCGTGAGCGCGTGCAGGCCGACGTCGAGGCGCCGCCGGCCGTGCATGTACCAGGAGTTGAGCCCGCCCCACAGCGAGTGCTTCTCCAGCACGGCCACGCGCTGCCCCGCCTGGGCGAGACGGATGCCTGCAGCGAGCCCGCTCATGCCCGCGCCGATGACGAGGGCGTCGTAGGTCTCGTGCGCGATTCGAGACGGAGCAGTCACTTCAGACCGTGAGCTTCAGCTCTTTCTCGGTGAGCATGGGGTGGAGATAGCGCACGCATCCGTCGAGGGTGGCGAGCTCCTTGTAGTGCTCCTCGGGCACGTGGACTCCGTAGCGCTTGCGCAACTCCATGACGATGTCGAGGAAATCCATCGAATCGAGCTCGATCTGCTCGCGCAGCCGGACGTCGGGCGCGAGACCCGAAAGGTCCTCGTCCGGCGCGATGGTGTGGATGATGTCCTTGATGGCGAGAGCGATGTCTTCGTGGGTCATCGGATTGGAGAAAGGCTGGTTCTGGGACGCTCCTCGACGCGCCGGACGACGACCGCCGAGTTGATGCCGAGCATTCCGAAAGACAAATTGAGGATCGAGCGCACCTCGGCGACGCGCTCGGGTTGGTCGAGGACGAGGCCGCGCAGCTCGCATTCGGGATCGAGATCCTCGACGTTGATCGTGGGGTGCACCACGCCGTCATCGAAGGAGGGCAGATTGCCCGCGAGCTCGAGCGCGCCGGCCGCGCCCATGGCGTGGCCGATGAAGCTCTTGGTGTTGTTGAAGCGCACGCGCTCGCAGCCCGCGAAGACCGCGCGCAGGGCGATGCACTCCTGGACGTCTCCCTGGGGGGTGGCGGTCGCGTGGGTGCTCACGACGTCGATCTCGCCGGGCTCCATGCGCGCGCGAGAGAGCGCCATCCGCACGCACTGGTCCTGGCGCTCGGCCAGCGGCAGCACGAAATCGCTTGCATCGGAGTTGACGCAGTGCCCCACGACCTCGCCGTAGATCTTCGCACCCCGGGCGCGCGCGTCATCCAGTCGCTCGAGAGTGAACAGGCAGCCACCCTCGCTCACCACGATGCCATTGCGGTTGCTGTCGAAAGGCCGCGAGGCCTTGGTCGGGTCCTCGTGGTGCGCGAGCGCGTTCTGCGCCCGGAAGCTCGCAAAGATGCCGAAGGTGTGGATGCTCTCCGAGACGCCGCCGCCGAGGGCGAGGTCGACCTCGCCGAGCTGCAGCATCTGCACGCCGTGGATCAGGCCCAGGTTCCCGCCCGCGCAAGCCCCGCCCAGGGCATACGCCGGGCCGGTGATGCCGAGGTTCAGGGTGATCTCGCCCGCCGGATTGTTCGCCACGGTGCGCGGATTGTGGTGGTGCGACCAGAACGAGAGGTCGAAGCCGTACTGCGAGACCTCGTGGATCTGGTTCTCGGTCTCGACGTTGCCGTGCTCGGTCGTGCCGACGTACACGCCGACGCGGGAGGGATCGGTCCCGCTCCAGTCGAGGCCCGCGTCGCGGATCGCCTCGTTCGCGCACCAGATGCCGATCGAGCCGGCACGCGTACCGCGACGCAGCTCCTTCTTCCCCTGGTAGCGCGATGCGTCGAAGCCGCAGACGCCGGCCAGGGTCGCGCCCACGTGCCGGATCTCGTAGTGCTGCACGCCCGAAACGCCATGCAGGAGCCCGTGGCGGAACTCCGCCAGGCTCGAGCCGTTGGGGCTGGCGAGGCCGACGCCGGTGATGACCACGCGGGGCAGCTCAGGCATCGTCTTCGTCCTCGTCCTTGGCCTCGACGAGGGCCGGGCGCTTGCCCTTCTTCGCTCCGCCTCCCATCAGCTTTGCTGGCACGCCGATGCCGACCTTGAAGGCCGTATGGATCGCCTTGGAGAGCAAGCTCTCCGAATCGCCGAGCGCCGACGCCACGGAGGAGAGCACGAGCTCGATCAGGGTCTCGGCGATCTCGCAGGAGGAGATGATCGAGCGCAGCGTGAGGGCTCTCGGATCGCGCTCGCCGTAGCGCCCCCGCACGTAGTCCAGGGTGCGCGTCGCGTTCTGCTTGAACTGGCCGAAGATGACCTGCTCCCGGCGCCGCAGCACGGTCGCGGCGATCGAGAGCGTGTTGCCGACCGGAGCGTGCAGGTGACAGCGCCGCGTCGAATCGAAGGAGGAGGTGATCGCGCCCCACTCGGCGAGCTCGTTCAGGGTGGTGCTCGTGGCTCCCAGGGAGATCGAGAGCTCGGTCCCGATCTCCTTGCTGGAGAGGGGCTGGCCGGCGAGGACCAGGAGGCCCCAGACGCGGCCGTGGATGCGCTTGAAGCCTACCGTCTTGAAGAACACCTCGAAGGTCTGCAGCTGCGAGCGCAGGGGCTCGTCCAGGCCCTCGAACGAGGAAGGGGTGGTGAGCTCGGTGGGTGAGGTGCTCATGCGTGCGCGACCGGAATTCCTTTGGATTTCAGATTTTCCTGAAATCGACAGGGGGATTGTCGGCCTGATTCGCCTTTTTCGTCCACCTGAAATCCCGCTTTTTTCGTCGGGGGGGCCGAGCGGGGGAAGCCCTCCTGGCGAGGCCGCCTGCATGGTGGAGGCCCGAACCCGTTCCGTTTCACTCCTCCTGCCTTAGACTCACAGAGCTGTGGGGCCCCCGAACAGGAGTAGTGAAACGGAACGGGTTCGGGCCTCCACGGGGCGCGCCAGTCATGGACTATCCCTCCGGTAGCGATACCGGCATGCCGACGAGCCTGCTCCTCGACCTCGCGGGGCAGGGGGATCGTGGCGCTCGCGACGCCCTGTTCCTGCGCTACCGGCCCGCCGTCGAGCGCATGGCACGCCGGTTCCACCACGGGAGGGCGTACTCGCCCGCCTTCGACAGCGAGGACCTCGTGCAGGAGACGCTCGCGACGGCCTGCGCGAAGCTGCACGAGTACCGCGGCGAGAGCCGCTTCCTCCTGTGGCTGGCACAGATCCTGCGCCGCCAGCTCATCAGCCGGCGGCGTCACGAGACGCGCGAGAAGCGGGACGTGCGCAAGTCGCGGCCGCTCGAGTCCTCCGATGCGCGGGCCCCGATGCGCGAGACGAGCCCGAGCGCCTGCCTGAGCGAGCGCGAGGAGCAGCAGAGGATCGAGAGCAAGATGCTGCTCCTGACGGAGGAGGACCGCGAGATCCTGGTGCTGCGCTACGAGTGCGGCCTCAGCAACGATCAGGTCGCCGATGCCTTGAAAGTGTCCAACGAGATCGCGCGCAAACGGCTCAGTCGTGCGCGCGCGCGGCTCGGCGTCCTGCTCGGGGAGGAGAGCTTTTGAACGAGAGTGGGTTGAGCGGCCCGGCGCTCGACGAGCTCGTCCGGTGGATGGGGATCCTCGCCGACTCGGTGGAAGCCGATCCAGCCTTCGACGTCGAGGCGTTCCTCGCCGAGCATCCCACGCACGCTCCCCTGCTGCGCGCCGGCCTGACTGGACTGGCGCGCGCGGGTTTCGTCGGAGAGTCCGAAGCCTCCGACGCCATGCTCGCGGCGCTGTCGAGCTGCAGCGTGGAGCGCTACGAGATCCAGTCGCAGATCGGACGGGGCGGGATGGGGGCGGTGTACCGCGCGTTCGACCGCGATCTGCGCAGGCACGTGGCCCTGAAGACCATTCGCTCGGACCTATCGCTTGCGGAGCAGGCGGCAGCGGGACGCCTCTTGATCGCGCGCTTCCTGAACGAAGCGCGCGTCACGGGACTCCTCGAGCACCCCGGAGTGGTCCCCGTGCACGACCTGGGCCTCCTCGACGGACGGCCGTTCTTCACCATGAAGCTCGTGGGGGGCAGGTCGCTCGCCAGGCGAATCGGGAGCTCGACCACGGCGCGGGGCATCGACCTCGCGACGGCGCTGACCATCGTCGAGCGCGTGTGCGAAGCGATGGCGTTCGCGCACTCGCTCGGTGTCGTGCATCGCGACCTGAAGCCCGCCAACATCATGGTCGGGGACTTCGGCGAGGTCTACGTGATGGACTGGGGACTGGCCAAGGTCGTCGCACCAGCGCGGCGCCCGGGCGCGCAACCGCATGCGCCGGTCGATAGCCGGGCAGTGGTGGGCGAGAGCGCTCCGGAGGCGCCTCCTGACGAGGAGCAGATCTCCCTGCACGGCGACCGGATCGGCACTCTCGAGTACATGTCGCCCGAGCAAGCCCACGGAAACCTCGAGGCGATCGACCCTCGCACCGACGTCTTCGGCCTGGGCGCGATCTTGTTCCACGTTCTCACCGGGGATGCGCCCTACCGGTGCGAGGATCGCAGCACCGCGCTGCGCGCCGCTCAGCAGGCCGAGCCCCTGCGCCATGCCCCGGCTGCATTCGTTCCCCGGGAGCTCGAAGCCATCTGCCGCAAAGCGATGGCGCTCGATCCCGCCCAGCGCTACCCATCGGCGCGCGCCCTCGCCGCGGACCTGCGCGCCTACCGCTACGGGAAGCCCGGAGATGCCTGGACCGACTCGTCGCCGCGCCGCTTCGCGAAAGCCGTGCGACGCCATCCGACGGCATTTGCCGTCGTCGTCGCGCTCTCGATCGTGCTGTCGTTGACGGCCACCGGATCCTGGTGGCTGCAAACGCTGGGCGCGGAGCGGAACGCCTTCGCCCAGCGCGAGAAGGAGGCCAATCTCTCGCGGCAGCTCCTGCAGCTCTCGGAGATCGAAGGCACGCCCTTCGACATGCACGAGCAAGTGCGGAGGTACGAGCAGTCCGTGCACTCGATCCAGGAGCTCCTTGCCGACTGGGGGGTCGTGCTCGACGGCAGCGTGGCTCCCGCGGCGCTCGCGAATCGCATACGAGCCGAGGAAGCGCGCGTGCAGTCGAATCTCCTCGACACGCTGTTCCTCCTGGCGCAACACATCGGCCGCGTCGAGATCGCGCGGGCGTCGCTGGAGGAGGACTCCCCGGACAGGGAAGCGGAGCTCGACGAGCGACTCGGGGAGCCGCGCGTCGCGCCTGTCTCCTGGCCACTCCTCGTGGACCTGGTCGAGGAACTCGTGCCCCGATCGCACGGCTCTCGCGCGCTGGCCGCCTACGCCGCGTGGCTGGTCGACCCGAGGGCCAGTTGTGCGCTCGAGGGGGAGCCCCCTCCCGACGCTTCACCGGGTGAGGTGTACTTCTCGGCCTGGGTCATCGAGCGCCTGCGCGGTCCGACGGAAGCCGCGAAGCTACTGGATCGAGTGCTCGAGCGCCGCCCCGATCTCGTCTGGTGCCATCTGCGTCGCGGCATCCTCGCGCTCTCCGGCTCGGACTGGGACAGAGCGATCGCGCACGGAACGGCCGGGCTGGCGCTGTGGCCGAGTTCCAGTACGGCGCGCAACATTCTCGGACTGGCGCTCGAAGGCAAGGGCGAGCGGGTGGCGGCCGAGGAGCAGTACCGCGCGGCCATCGAGCGCTATCCCGACGACCTCGCCAGCTTGTTCCGACTGGGATGCATCCTTCGCGAGCGGGGAGACGCGAGCGACCTGCGGGAGGAGATCGAGCTCCTGGAGCGCGCACACTGCGTCGCTCCCGACGACATCGAGAGCGCGAGCAGCCTCGGGGAGACCCTGACCGCGCACGCCCCCGCGACTGGCCACGAGCTCGAGACGGCGCACGCCCTGGAGCTCCTGTTCCGGGCCCGCCGACTGGCGCCCCATTCGTGGCTGGCGCGCTACCTGTCGGAGTGTCCGCTTCCGGTGCCGGCCGAGGCATCGAACGTGGCCCAGCGGGCGGCGGACTGAGACGAGGGGTTTTCCCGGTCACGAAGCGGGCCGCGCGGCGTCTAGTCCCAGACTGGCGTGCCCCCCCCTCCTCCTGAAACCGTGTAGCTGGCCTGTCGGACCCCTGGCGGCCGGCGCGGGGGGGCATTGCCTTCGATCGACCGACTCCCCCCCTCTCTCAGCACGATCATGTTCCTTCCCCCCCTGTTCCTGGCGCTCGTCCAGACGGAGACTCTGGGCGAGACCGTCGTCACCGCACCGCGCACGACGATCACTGCAACCACCACCAAGGCCGAGGTGACCGTCGTCACCGGTGAGGACCTAGAAAAAACGGGAGAACGCTCCCTGCCGCGTGCGCTAGGACGTGCCGCGGGCATCTGGATCCAGGAGTCGAACACGGGCGGGGGTGCACCCATCATCCGCGGCGTGTACGGCAACCGCATCCTGATCGTGATCGATGGCGTGCGTATGAACGACTCGACGACGCGCCTTGGACCCAACCAGAGCCTCAACACGATCGATCCGGCGATCGTCGACCGCATCGAGGTCTATCACGGCACGGCATCGGTCCGTTATGGCTCGGACGCAATCGGTGGCGTGATCGCCATCTGGACCAAGAGTCGCTCCGCGGCGTCCCAAACGAAGAGCGGCGACCGCTCGCTGCACGGCGGGGCCGAGCTCGAGTACAACTCCTCCGTCGAGGGCTGGTCGGCCAGCGACAGCTTGTCGGGGGCGACCGACGATACCGGTCTGCTAGGCATCCTGAGCGCCTGGAACTTCCACGATCTCGAGGTCGGTGGGGGCGAAGAGGTGCCTTCCGGTTACCACGGGAACGCCGCCTTCGGCTCCTGGGAGCAGGCGGTCGGCGCGCAGCAGACCATTCGCGTCACGGGGATGTCGCACCGTGACTTCGACGTGCAACGCACATTCAGTCTCGTCACGGGCTTCGGTCAGACCGAGCCCGCATACGAGCTCTACAACTTCAAGATCCAGGATCGACAGCGCTACATCGTGAGCTACGACGACCGCGAGAGCAACGCTCTCTCCGACACCATGCAGCTCCGTTTGTCGCTCCGGGACTACACGGAGCAGTCGGAAAGGCTCCGAACCGGAGGGTCGACACTGACCTTCACGGAATACAACGTCCAGACGACCGGCCTGGGAGGCGACTGGCGCAAGGAGCTCGCCGAAGGCAACTCGCTGAGCTACGGCTTCGACTACGATCACGACGAGCTCGAATCCTTCGCTCGTGAAACCGATGTGGACACGGGGGATGTGGAGTCGATCAACGGGCCGCTCGCCGACGGTGGGAAGTACGACTCCTTCGGCGTGTTCGTGCAGGATGAGATCACATCGATCGAAGCCTACGCGTTCACCGTGGGCTTGCGATTCTCACACTTCGCATTCGATTTCGAGGATCCGAATACCGGCGAGGAACACGACGAAGCCTTCGACGCGGTGACGGCGAGCGCCTCCGCGGCGCGGGAACTGACCGAGGATTCGCGCCTGAGCGCGACGCTGGCGCAAGGCTTCCGGGCGCCCGGCTTCGAAGACGTGTCCAACCCCGAGAATCCCCCCTTCGGAGGGACGGAGCTCGGCAATCCGGATCTGGATCCCGAGACCAGCTTGACCGCGCAGCTCGCCTACGAGATCGAGAAGGACCGCTGGAACGCTGGTGTGGCCACCTTCATCACGGAGATCGAGGACGCGATCGGCCGGCGCCTGATCGACCCGGGTGACATCAATGTCTCGGGTGACGAGACCTACTTGCGCGACAACACAGGCAAGCTGAAGTTCTACGGCGTCGAGGTCCAGGGCGAGCACGGGTTGTTCGAGGACGGCTCACCCTGGTCCATCGAGGGCGCCGCGGCGTACGTGCGCGGGCGCCAGTACGACGACACCATCGATCCCAATACGGGTGAGGCTCCCTTCGACGGCGTCGAGGGTCGCCGCATTCCCCCGCTCAACGGCTACCTCGCGCTGGTGTGGGAAGAGGCTCAGCGGTGGACCTGGCTCGATCGTGCCGAGCTCGCGTGGATCTGGGCGGCCGAGCAGGACCACCTGAATCCGGAAGACATGATCGACCCGCGCATCGATCCGGAAGGCACCGACGCCTGGAATGTCTTCGACCTCCACTTCACAGGTCCGATCAGTCCGGACGTGCGCTGGTCGGTGGCATTCATGAACCTCTTCGACGAGGAGTATCGCGTACATGCCTCAGGCTTCGACGGCCCGGGCCGGTCCCTCGTCGTCGGTGTGACCGGAGGGTTCTAGATCCAGAAAACTGTGACTGAGGTCCGCGGGAGGATCGGGGCGTCCAGGCCTCTGGTGGAGGCAATGCATTCTCGGAGTCCTGCTGAGAGAGAATGCAAAGTCGGTGCGCCTCACCGGCGTCCGGGACGTCCCCGATTCCTCGCGCGGACCTCGGTCACGCCCCCTTCGGGGGGCCGTGATCGTACAACGATCCTCGGCGGCTCGCCGCGGTCAAACTGCCAGCCGCTTCGCGAGCCAGCGGCTGATGTGCTCGAGCTCGGCCTCGCAGACCTGGTGCGCCATGGGGTAGGTGTGCCACTCGACCTTGCACCCTAGCTCCTGGAGCCGCTCGCGGGCGAGCATACCGAGGCCCGGGGTGACCATCGGATCGGCGGTGCCGTGCGCCTGGAAGACCTCGAGGGCCGGGCTGGCCGGGCCGCGCTCGGCCCCGCCGGGCTCGAGCGCGAGGTAGGTCGAGAGGGCCATGACGCCGGCGAGGGGCTCCTGGAATGCCAGCGCCAGGTACAAGGCGATCGCCCCGCCCTGCGAGAAGCCGGCGAGGACCAGGCGCTCGGTCGAGATCCCCCGCTCGCGCTCGCGCTCGAGCAGGGCGCGCACGCGGTCGGCCGAGCGCAGGATGCCCTCGCTGTCGATGCGCGCATTGCGGTCGAGGCCGCGGATGTCGTACCAGGCCGGCATCACGAAGCCGCCGTTGATCGTGACGGGGATCGATGGCGCGTGAGGGAAGACGAAGCGCACCGCGAGCTCGGGGGCCAGGCGGAGCGCCGGAACGACGGACTCGAAGTCGTGGCCATCCGCACCCAGGCCGTGCAACCAGATCACGGCTGCCCGCGCGGGCCGATCGGGTTCGATCTCGACACAGGGAAGAAGCTCGCCCGTCATGTCGTCACTCCGAGCATGGCACAGTGCAGGCCGCTGCCGATCCCCAGCATCGCGACGCGCTGGGCGGGGCCGATGGATCCTTGTTCCAGCGCGAGCGCGAAGGAGATCGGCAACGACACCGAGCCCACGTTGCCGAGCCATTCGAAGGTCGGGTAGTCACGGCCCAGGTCGAGACCGATCGCCTCGAAGAGCGCGCGCCGGTGCGCCGAGCCGACCTGATGCGTCACGACGCGATCGATCGCGTCGGCGCTCCACTCGAGCTCGGCCAGGAAATCGGGCCACGTACGGCGGGCGAGCGCGGTTCCCGCTCCAAGTAGAGCTTCCGAGTCGGTCTCCATGAGAGGGCCTCCCGTCCCTCGTGCTTCACCCGAGCACAGCTCGTGCTGCGCGCTGTCGGCGCGCAGGACCGCGCCGGCGAGCCTTGGTCCGCGATCTGCGAGGGAATCGTGCGCCAGCACGGCAGCCACCCCGCCCGACCCGATGGTGAGCGAGGCGAAGGCGCTCTTGAGCTCGCGCTTGCCGATGTCCTGCCGGGAGGTGAGCATCCGGATCGTCTCCTCGACGAGCGCGCGGCCGTCCTCGCCGGCGACGACGAGCGCCGCTTCGATCTCGCGCCGCTCGATGCTCGCCGCTGCGACGAGCATCGCGTTGGCGAACCCCAGGCACGCATTCGATAGATCGAAGACCTGGCAGCGCTCGGGCAGCGCGAGCGCGTGATGCACGATCGAAGCCGTCGCGGGCTCGAGGAAATCGCGGCACACCGAGGCGTGGATCAGTAGACCGATGCGCTGGGACGACAGGCCGCACGTCTCCAGCGCGCGTGCGCCCGCGCGCGCCGCGATCTCGCTCGGCCGCGTTCCCGGCGGAAAGAAGCGGCGCTCGCGGATCCCGCTCATCAGCTCCAGCCGCCCGATCGAGAGCGAGAGACGCGCGTACAGCGCGCTCATGCGCTCCTCCAGCTGCGCGGAAGAGATGCGCTCCTCGGGTAGGTCTGTTCCGAGGGCGGGAATCGTGACGTGGGCGAAGCGCACGGGGCGAAGAGAATAGTCCGGGCTTCCCGGCCCCGACAGTGCCGATCGAGTTGCGACCTCGAGACCCGTGCGGCACTCTGTGGGAACCCCATCCCGCATGTCCGCCCGTCCGACGATCCTGCACGTCGACATGGACGCGTTCTACGCCTCCGTCGAAATCCGAGACAATCCGTCCCTGGAGGGGCTACCCGTCTGCGTGGGCGGGCCCGCAGCGAGTCGCGGAGTGATCGCGGCGGCGAGCTACGCGGCGCGCGAGTTCGGCGTCCATTCGGCGATGCCCACGGCCCAGGCGCGGCGCCTCTGTCCCGATCTCGTGCTGATCCCGCCGGACTTCGATCGCTACACCGGCGCCAGCCGTCAGATCATGGCGATCTTCCAGCGCTACACCCCGCTGGTCGAGCCGCTCTCCCTCGACGAGGCCTTCCTCGACGTCACGGGCAGCGAGCGCCTCTTCGGCGACGCGATCGAGATCGGCCGCGCGATCAAGCGCGACGTCCTGCGCGAGACGGGGCTCACGGCTTCCGTGGGAGTGGCCCCGACGAAGTTTCTCGCCAAGCTCGCCTCGGATCTCGACAAGCCCAACGGATTCCGCGTGATCGAGCCCGGCGAAGAGCGCGCCGTCCTCGATCCCTTGCCGGTGTCGAAGATCTACGGCGTGGGGCCGCGCACCGCCAAGCGCCTCGAGGTCCTCGGCGTGCGCACGGTGCGCGATCTCGCCGAGCTCGCGCGCGACGATGTCGGCCTGCGCTTCGGCGCCTCGGGCCTGTGGATCCACGACCTCGCGCACGGCATCGACCCGCGCCGTGTGACGCCGCGGCGCGAGGAGAAGTCGCACGGCATGGAGCGCACCTTCGCCGAGGACATCACCGGCCGCGACGAGCTGCGCACGATCCTGCTCTCCTTCTGCGAGGAGGTGGCCTTCGCGCTCCGCGACAAGGGTCTGCGCGGCCGCACCGTCACGCTGAAAGCGCGCTTCTCCGACTTCACCACCATCACGCGCACGCGCACGCTCGACTTCCCGACCAACCTCGGCCCGCGCTTCTACAAGATCGCCTGCGAGCTCCTGGCCAAGGTCGAGCGCCGCCCGCTGCGCCTGCTCGGCCTCTCGATCACCAAGCTCGAGGACGTGCGCACCCCGACCCAGGGCCAGCTCTTCAACGGCACCCCCGGAGCCGCGAGCGAAAGCTCGCGCGCCGGCTGGCTCGATTCGGCCCAGAAGCTCTCCGACGCGACCGCCGGCCTCGACAAGATCCGCCGCAAGTACGGCCGCGGGGTGATCATGCCTGCCACGCTGCTCGGCCAGGAGGCGCGGCTCGGCCGCGACGGCTCGAACGGTGAACCCGGCGTCGCCGGGCGGGCAGTCGAGGTCGAGGAGCAGTGAGCTCGAGCATCGGCCGCTGGCTCATGAAGCGGTTCGTGACCTCCTCTGGTTCGGAGTACCGCCTTCAGGCGGTCTTCTCTTGCGGAGCCAGTCCCGCCTGAAGGCGGGACGACGAACCAGACCGCCTGAAGGCGGTACTCCGAACTCGGAGGGACTCCGTGCTCGTAGGGGTGTGGTTTCTCTCTAGACCGCTTCGCGGGTCGAATCAGGTCTGCCAGTTCGAGATCGGGCCTCAGCGCAAATAGAGGACGCGCGGGGGCTCGCTCGCGCTCGCCTCGCTCACGCTCAGCGACTCGAGAACGCGCTGGCCCCCGTCGGTCTCGGCGCTGAGGACGTACTCGCCGGCCGGGAGGGAGAATCTACGGAGGCGTGCTTTGCGCATCTCGAAGCGGGAGCGCGGGAGGGGCTCGTCGCGCATCAACACCTCCCCCGAGGCGTCGCGAAGCTCATAGGTGAAACTCTCCCAGCTCGCTTCGGGATCGCTGAACGCGAACCCGACGGTGACTGCGATGCCGGGCTCGGGTCGCAGGCTGACTCGGGTCGTCTCCCCTTCGCGAATCTCGATCTCGCGGTCGCGCAGGAACCAGGGACCGTTCCGCAGCCGCAGCATCCAGACGCCGGCGAGCAGATCTTGCGAGTGCACCCCTCCGCTCCGGACTTCGAATCGTTGGCTGTCACCCTCGTAACCGCCGACGAGACCACCATCCGCATGGCTGCGACAGTCGAGCGTGAAGCGGAAGGCCTCGACCCCCGGGTGGGGAGCCTCCTGCAAGTCGAGCTCGAGCCGGCCTGGACCTACGAGGCGCAAGACGCCCACGTCGAGCGTTCGACCGGGGACGATCTCGATCCCGATCATGAGGAGCCTCTCCGGACCGCGGCGAACCTCAAGGCTGTAGCGACCGGGGAACAAGGGTCCGTGGTCGAAGCCTCCGGATTCGGGATCGACGTCGAGTGGGTACATCATGCTCCCTTCCAGGGAACAGACGTATGTCTCGATTCCAGTTGGAACCGTGCCATCTGCCCCTAGCAATCGGCCGCGCAAGCGTGCATCCGGTGCATCTTGCCTCTCGACGACGATCACGAGATCGTCCGTCGCGGCCGAGACTTCCGCGCTCTTCGCGCGCGGCATTCCAGCGACTTCGGTCGGAGCTCCGACGCAGACACGGTAGGTAGAAGCAGGATCGAGGTTGGGCAGCACGAAGTTGCCACCCTCGTGGGTTCTGTGGACGAGGCCTCCCGCCACTCCGCCGTCCGGAATCGGTTCTCCCCACACGTACCAGCCGGCGAGCGCCTGACCTTCCTCGTCGACGACTCGGCCACGAATCGCGGGACCCGGATCGAGCCGGAGCTCGACGGTCCTCGTCTCGCCTGGGATGCACGACACGGTCGCCCGTGCCCGGCCGAGTTCCTCGCGTCGCGGCGCGCTCGCGTGGAGCACGCAATCGCCGGGTGCGACCCAGCGCAGGACGAATCCTCCCGTCGCATCGCTCTCGGTGACGGGGGGCGGAATGGGCTCGTTCCACCATTGCTCCTCCAGGCCCGCATGGACTTCCGCGCCCTCGATCGGACGATCCTCGGAATCGACCACGCGACCCTCGATCGTCCCGGATTCCTGCAGCACGATCTCCATCCGCGCTCGCTCGCCTTCGCGCACCTCCACCGAGCCCGACCACACCGGCCAGCCGCGCGCCGAGACGTAGACGAGGGCCGTTCCTGCGCTTAGCCCACCGGGGTACTCGAACGAGCCATCCACATTCGAGAGGACAGGGACCGAATCGCCGGCGACAGTTCGATACGAGTGCGAGTCCGAGCCTAGAAGGACCACTCGCTCTCCGATCCTCACCACTGCGCCTGCGACGGGCTTGCCCGTGGGATCGAGGACGACGCCTCCGACCGATCCACCGCCAGTCAGTAGCTGCAGGGTGACCGGACGCACGCCGTTCGGCTGCTCGGGGAGATCCCGAAGAACGCCGAACGTGCGCGAGGGTCGATGGCCTCGTGCGCGGGCGCCGATGCGGGCATTCTGGCCGAGGCCGTTGACCTGGAACGTACCGTCGGCCCGGCTGTGCGTGATTCGGTGCGCGAAGCGCATGCGACCGACCGAGCTCTCGATCCAGATCTCGGCGCCCGCGATCGGCTCTCCCCCGGGCTCGTCGACGACCAAGCCTTCGACCGCGCAGCCTCGGGGCACGACGAACGCGATCGTGCGCTCTTCGGCGGCCACCACCTCGGCGGAAAAGAAGGTGCCGCGATCGATGGTGAGCTCGACCGTTCCGACGAAGAGCTCGTCGAAGCGCGCCTCGCCGTGTTCGTTGGTCCTCGAATGGAAGAACTCCGTGCGTGGGGCGGGATCGCCGGCGCAGACCGCGTCGATCGCCACATCAGAGGTCGGCGTACCGTCCTCCCACTCCAGGTGGACCACCAGGGAGCCCGTGACGGCGTCCGACTCGCGCGGGGGAGGGCTCGCGACGGGTGTGCGCTCCGAAGCTGGCGCGTCCTCCTCGGTGAGGGCCGGCGGACCCGCTGGCGCACGCTCCGCGGACGGCGGCTCGACGGACGGCGAAGCGGCCGACGTCGCGAGCGTTTCGTTGCGCTCGCCGCCGATGTACTGCCAGGCCAGGAGAGCAAGGCCTAGCGCCACGATCACGAAGAGAGCCTGCTTCACGATCAAGACTCCAGCGGCAATGCCTCCCGTTGCGGCTGCGGCGCCGAGCGCCGGCGCATCGGGGAAGGCGAAGGGAACCAGGGCACCGAGCCAGCGCTCGCGCTGTCCGCCGTGCCGGGAATCCAGGCGCTCGCGCAGCTCGACGAGCGCGCGCGCGAGGCGCGTCTTGACCGTCTTCGTCGGGACTCCCAGGCGCTCGCTGATCGTCTGCGGCTCGAGACCTTCCCAGTACCGGAGGTAAATCGCGGTTCGATACGGCTCACGAAGCGCGACGACTTGCTCGAGGACCTCACGCTGGACCTCGAGACGCTCCAGCGCGAGCGCATGCGATTCCTGCGCCACGTCGCCGGGGAATCGCCCCTCGTGGTCGGCGCGGCGCGCCGCAGCTCGGCGCTGATTCTGGGCCAGGCGGCGCACGATGGTCGGCAACCAGCGCCCTACCGATGCCTGGCTGGATCCGGGGCTTCGCAGGGCCCGAAGCCAGGCGTCCTGCACGATGTCTTCCGCCAGGTGCTCGTCTCCGACGAGCGCTCGTGCCAGGCCGCGCACGGAGGACGCGTGGCGGGACAGATCGGTGATGCTCAGATCAGGGAGGGCTGGCTGCATGGACCGGACGGAGGACGCAACCTCCATCGTAGAGACACCGCCCGGAGGCGAGGGACCTCAGGACGAGCCGGAAAGTCCGCTGCATGTGCAGATCGCTTCGGCCGCGGTCGGCGCAGCGATCTTCCGGGCTTCAGTCTCCGACGATGCGGGAGACGCTGCCGTTCGCGGACAGGACGTAAAGCTCGCCCGCGGCGTCCTCCCCGAAGCTCGAGAGCTGCTGCGACTGGAGCGTTTCCCAGGTCGTGTGCTCGAGCACCTGGCCGGCCTCGAAGCGGAAGCTCTTCACGAAGCCGGCGCAGAAGTCGCCGTAGAAGTAGTGGCCCGTCAGGGCAGGGATCGCCGAGCCGCGGTACACGTAGCCGCCGGTCACGCTGCAGGCGCTGCCCGAGTGGCTGTACACGAGGACCGGCAACGTGAGGCCGGTGGGATCGCAGCCGGTTCGAGGTTCGAAGCAGAGCTCTCCCTCCATGATGTTCCAGCCCAGGTTCTGGGCCTTGCCGGCGTCGGGCGCGAGCGCGATGTCGATCTCCTCGCGATCGCCCTGTCCGACGTCGCCGATGTAGAGGTCGCCGAGGGTGCGATCGAAGCTGAAGCGCCACGGATTGCGCAGGCCCAGGTCCCAGAGCTCCGGCTGGGCGCCAGTCACCCCGAGGAAAGGATTGTCCGGCGGAATCGTGTAGGGGCCGGCGCCGCTCACGTCGATGCGCAGGATCGATCCCAGCAAGTCGGTGAGATCCTGACCGTTGCCACTCGGATCGCCCGAGCCACCCCCGTCGCCCAGGCCAATGTACAGGTAGTCACCCGGACCGAAGGCGATCATCCCGCCGTTGTGGTTGGAAGCGGGCTGGGCGATCGTCAGGAGGATCTCGGCCGAGGTCGCATCGGCCAGGTTCGGATCCACCGTGGACACGAGGTATCGCGCGATGCGGCTCGAGCCCCCGGTATCGGTGTAGCTGACGTAGAAGCGCCCGGTCGCGGCGTACTCGGGATCGAAGGCGAGGCCGAGCAAGCCCTGCTCGCCGCCGCCCGAGACGAGCCCGGAAATGTCGAGGAAGGGGACGGGCAAGAGGTTCCCGTTCTGGATGACGACGACCGTCCCACCCTTCTCCGTCACGAACAAGCGCTCCGTGTCGCCCCGCGGCGCAGTCAGGAAGGTCGGGAACGAGAGGTTCGTCACCACGGCCTCGAGGCGCAGGGGGAGATCGAGGCCGCCTTCTTCTTCGTCGTCGTCCCCGCCGCTCGTGCAAGCCGAGAGCAAGCAGGCCAGCACGCCGATCATGCAGCGCGACGCGCTCATCGCCGTTCCGAGGCTCGCTCTGCGCCTCGTGCTCGGCCGTCCAGGGATCAGCGAACTTCTCTCGGGGGCCAAGGTTCCTGCGCGATCAGTGATCGTCCGTGACGTAGCTCATGAACGACATGCCGATGTCGTCGAACTGGTGAGCTCGGGGGACTTCGATGGCGTCCTTGATGCAGACCTGCTCGCAGAGCTTGCAGGAGATGCAGTTCTTCTCGATGACGTACGCCACCTGGCTCGTCTGGGGCAGGGAGAAACCCTGGCCGTCGACGAGGCCCTTCATCGCGAGCGCCTCGAAGGGGCAGACGTCGACGCAGAACTCGCAACCCGTGCAGAGCTCCTCGTGGACGACGGCTTTCGGCACCTGCTTGGGCTTGATCTTCTGGACCACGACCTCGCGGCTGTCGTCGATCGCATCGAAGGGGCAGTAGACACCGCACACCGAGCAGTTGATGCAGAGCTCCGGGTCGATGTAGTAGCGCTCGCCCGAAGTGATGGCGTTGGTGGGGCAGACGCGCTCGCAGATCGAACAGGCGGTGCAGCGCTCGGTGATGAAGTGCGCCTGCCACTGCCAGCTCTCCATCGCCGTGAGGTCGGTGAAGGCGAGGATCTCGACCTTGCCGTGGGCGTCGTGCCGCCAGCGGATGCCGACGATGTCCTTGTTGGGGAATTCCCAGGAGGTCGTGAAGCGGCCAGGGAAGGAGCTCGAGGTGTGCGTGAGCGCGAGGATCTTCGCCTTGCGCATCTTGACGTCGGCCTTGTCCGCCTCCCCGAGGCGCGGCACCCAGGCGGTGGCATGCACGGTGTTGCCTTCCTGGTAGACGTGCGTCTTGTACTCGGGCATCTCCGCCGGCGCTCCGTAGCGGAAGCGGTCGCGGACGGCGGGGACGCGCGTCGGCAGCTGCAGAGTGATCACGACGCGATCCGATTCCTCCTCCACCGTGAAGTCGCGCCCGTACCGGCGATCTCGCTCGCGGGTGTCCTCGGGAGCTTCACGCCACTGCGCCCACTCGGTCTCCCAGCCGGGCACCTCTTCGAGCTCGATCTCGAGCACCGGCGGAGGCAGCTCCCCGGAGAACAGGATCGCGTTGGTCGGGCAGACGTCGACGACCGTCCGCGCGTTGTAGAGGGTGGCTTGCTGATCGGAGAGCGCGTGGGCCTTCGCGTCGTCCCCCATGTAGAAGACTTCCGGGAAGTCCTGGCAGCAGGCATCGCAGGCGATGCACAGCACCGGATCGACGTGGAACTCTCCCGCTGCTTTGACGGTCTCTTCGAGGGCGGTCTCGGCCATGGTGGGGGGTCAGTAGCGGCTCGGCCGGAGGACGACCCTCGGCCCGTGCTTGGAAATGCTTGTCTGGACAGGAGTTAGGATCGGACCGGGCGCGTGCCGCCAGGCCGTCCGAGCGTTGTAGCACAGCCTATTCTCGCGACCAAGGCGGATTCGACAAGACCCCACCCCGTTCTGTAGGGCTGGGCAGGGGAAGCTCGGAAGCCTTCGGAGCTAGGGAAAAGGCTGTGTTGGGCTATCCCGGACCGGAGGCTCCTCGGCATGCACCCTGTTTTCAACAATCACCTTTCCATCATCCATCGGTCTGCGCGTTCTGGCCGCTTCCTGGCCATGACGTCGATGCTCTGCCTTGCCGCCTGCTCGGGCGGAGGAGGATCGGGGAGCGGGGGGGCAGGGCAGCAGGGCGGCCCGGGCGAGATCGTCATCGAGCTCACCGACAAGCCCTTCGTGTACGACATCGTCGAGGAGGCGCGCATCTCCATCGACGGAGTGCGGATCCACCCCGACGGCGGCGATGTCGCGGAAGGCGACGATGGGTGGATCCAGATCTACGACGGCCCTCCGGCCGATTTCGATCTCCTCGAGCTCCGCAACGGCGTGAAACGCGTGCTCCTGCATGCCGATCTGCCCGCTGGCACCTACGGCCAGATCCGACTCCACGTGACGAGCGCGTTCCTGAAGCTCATCAACGGCAACGAGTACTCGACCGCACAGGGGACGATCCATCTCACCAGCCAGGACACGAGCGGATTCAAGGTCGACGTCGAGCCGCCGATCGAGGTCGTGAGCGAGCTGTCGCGCACGTTGCTCCTCGATTTCGACATGACCAAGACCTTCCACCCGATTCCTGCGAGCGATCCGCTGACCGCGAGCCGCTACCAGCTCCATCCCGTCATCCATGTCGCGAACCTCTCCGAGAGCGGCGAGTTGCGCGGCGTAATCTACGTGGAGCCTGGCGGGGTGAAAGAGCCCGTCGCCAACGCGACCGTCTACGTGCTCTTGCCCGGGGAGACCGACGTCGAGAATGCGATCACTGCCACTGCCTCCGACGAGGAAGGATCGTATGCGGTGCTCGGCCTGGGGGCGGGAGAGTACGACCTCCTCGCGCGCAAGGACGACCTCGAAGGCCGCGTCGACGGCGTGCCGATCGTCGTGGCCAACGTGACGGTCGCCGACATCGTGATCCAGTGAACGGAAGACGGGCGTGAACACGGCCCGCATTCCGGCGCTCGTCCTCTCGCTGTGCATGCCCGCCTTGCTGGGCTGCGTGTGGTGGCTCGTGCCCGCGGGGCCGGGCGGTACGAGCGCCACGTCGATCGATTCCATCCCTCGGCCGCGGACGAGTGCGCCAGGCTGCGAGCACGAGGAGCGATGGGCCGAGCCCGAACCGCCGTCGGAAGCGCAGACTCCCTCGGCACGCCAGCCGTGCGATCCCCTCCCCGCGAGTCCTTCTCACGTCGAGCGCGTCGACCGGGCTGTACGCGAACTTGCGGCAGACCTGCGAGCGGAGTTCTTCGATCTGCCGACCTGGGACCTCCGCGCCCGCTCACTTGCACGCCGGCTGGCGGTCGACGCTCGCGAGGCGCTCGCTCCACGGCTCGCGCGCACCGATGCTCCGATCGAGGAGCTCGTCGCGGCAGGTGAGCTCCTCCTGCTCTGCGAGCCGATCACGGTCGTGAGCGCGAGCCGTCTCGCACCGCCAGTCGAGGCTCGGCTGCTGCGCGCGATCGAGGATCGCGCGGTCGAGCCACGGTTGGCGCTCGCCGCGGCGCGACCTCTCGCCCGCCTGGGGAGCGCGTACGTGCGCCAGCTGTGGCTCCAGGCTGCCGCGAGCGACGACCCTGCTCTTGGCCCGCTCGCATTGCGCGCGCTGCAAGGAGCACGAGGCGAAGCTCTCGCAGACGACCTCATCGGTGCGCTCTCGCTCGCCACAAGCGACATTGCGGGCAGAAGGCTCGTGACCTTGCTCGACGGTATGGGGCGGGCGGGCACGGCGGATCTCTCCGCCGGCACACGGGACGCGGCTTGCGGGGCTCTCGAGGTCCTGGCACGAGGCGAGAGCGCGGGAATGCGCTCGCGCGCCGAGCGCGCGCTCGCCGCCTGGCGCGGCGAAGAGATCGGCGGGATCGAGCGGCAGGACGGCGTCTTCGTGGCGCGCGGCGACGGCGAGGCCCTTGCCCGTGCGACTCTCGACGCGCTGGATCCGCTGCGCCCAGCCGCTGAACGACGCCGCGCCGTGATCCAGCTCGCGACCCAAGGCGCGCCCGCGGAGAGCTCGCTCGCGCGCATCCTTCTCGACGATCGCGACGCGAGTGTCCGCTCCGCGGCTGCAGCCGCGCTCGCACGGGGTGAACCTGGGCCGCTCGCCCGCGACGCGCTCGCGCTCGCGCGCTCGATCGACTCCTCGCCCGCCGTGCGCCGGCAAGCCGAGCAGGGCCTGCGGCGCTGATCAGTGCGCCTCGAGCCACGTGCGGCCGTGGCCGAAGTCGACTCGGAGCGGGATGGTGAGCTCGACCGCGTGCTCCATGCAGTCGCGCACGAGCTCGGTCGTCGCTTCGAGCTCGCGCGCCGGAACTTCCAGCAGGAGCTCGTCGTGCACCTGCAAGAGCAGCGCGGCGGAGAGCTTCGAGGCGGAGAGCCGTGCCTCGAGCTCGATCATGGCCTTCTTGATGATGTCGGCGGCGGAGCCCTGCACCGGCGTGTTCACGGCCGCGTTCTCGGCCATCGAGCGGGCGCGGCCGTCCTCGGAGCGGATGTCGGGGATCGGGCGGCGGCGGCCGAGGAGCGTCTCGACCTAGCCGTTCTCGCGCGCGGCGGCAAGCGTGTGGTCGATCCAGTCGCGCACGCGCGGAAAGGAGGCGAAGTAGCGCTCGATGAACGCGCGCGCTTCGGGGATCGAGAGGCCCGTGTCGCGCGCGAGTCGCGCCGGGCCCATGCCGTAGAGGAGGCCGAAGTTGATCGCCTTCGCACGCGAGCGCATGTCGCGCGTCGACGCGGTCCTCGGGCACGTCGAAGATCACCGCCGCGGTCGAGGCGTGGATGTCGCGGCCCTCTTCGAAGGCGGTCGCCATGCTGGGGTCGCCCGAGAAGTGGGCCATGACGCGCAGCTCGACTTGCGTGTAGTCGGCCGACAGGAGGACCCACTCGCCGAGCGCGTTGGGCTCGCGGGCGACGAAGGCCTCGCGCAGCTTGCGGCCGCGCTCGCTGCGCACAGGGATGTTCTGGAGATTGGGGTCGCTGGAGGCGAGCCGACCCGTGGCCGCGGTCACCTGGCTGAACGAGCAGTGGATGCGGCCCGTCTCGGGATTGACGTAGCCCGGAAGCGTGTCGACGTAGGTGCTCTTGAGCTTTTGCACCTCGCGGAACTCGAGCAAGCGCTCGACGATCGGGACTCCGCTGTAGTCGGCCTCGAGCGTGGCGGCGTCGGTGGACCAGCCGGTCTTCGTCTTGCGCGGACGCTTGACGCCGGCCGTCTCCTGGATGCGCAGCTTCTCGAACAGGATCTCGCCCAGCACCTTGGTGCTGTTCACGTTGAAGACCTCGCCGGCGAGGTCGTGGATCTGGGTGAGCGCTTGATCCATCTCGCGCTGGAGGTCCTTGCCGCACGCCTGCAGGATCGAGACGTCGAGCCGGATCCCGCGGCGCTCCATCGCCGTCAGCACGGGGACGAGCGGCATCTCGAGCTCGCGGAAGAGGCGCGTGGCGCCGCGCTCCTCCAGCTCGCGTTCGAGTACTTGCTTGAGCCGCCAGGTGACGTCCGCGTCCTCGCAGGCGTACTCCGCGACCCGCTCGATCGGCACCTCGGCCATCGAGATCTGCGCCTTGCCCGTACCGATCAGCGCCGTGGTGGGGATCTTGGGCAGATCGAAGTAGGTGAGCGCGAGCTCGTCGAGATTGTGTCGGCGCGTCGAGCCCACGACGCAGTAGCTCGCCACCATCGTGTCGAAAGAGGGCGGCGGCACGTCGATGCCGGCGTGGTGCAGCGCGAGCGCGTCGTACTTGTGTTCTGGCCGACGCGGAAATGGCGCGGATCCGTGAGGAAGGGCGTGAGCGCCTCGATCAGCGCCTTGCGGCCTCCCGGGAGCAGGGGTGGCTCGAGGTTGAACGGCACGTAGAACGCGCGGCCGTCGCTCGCGCTGAAGGAGATGCCGACGAGCTCGGCCTGCAGCGGGAACAGGCTGGTCGTCTCGGTGTCGACTGCGAAGGCGCCGGCGGCGGAGAGCTCGGCGATCATCGCATCGAGCTCGGCGCGGTCGCGCACGAGGTGGTAGTCGCGCTCGAGGGCTCGCGGAGGCGGGAGGCTCGCCTCGGCGACCTTCTTGGCCAGGTTCTGGAAATCCAGGCGCCGGAAGAGTCCGAGGAGCGCGTGCAGATCGGGCTCGGGCGGGCGGATCCCCTCGAGGCCGGGCTGGAGCGGGACACGGCAGTCGATCGTCACCAGGTGGCGCGACAGGAGCAGCTGCTCGCGATCGCGCTCGATGAGCTCGCGCACCTTGCCCTTGACCTCACCGATGCGCGCGAGCAGACCGTCGACCGAGCCGAACTCGGCAATGAGTTTGATCGCGCCCTTCTCGCCGATGCCGTGCACGCCGGGCACGTTGTCGGAGGCGTCGCCCATGATCGCGAGGACGTCGACGATGTGCGCGGGATCCGTGCCGAACTTCTCGCGCACCTCGGCCTGCCCCTCGATCACGAGGTCCACCTTGGGCTTGAAGACGTTGTAGAGCTTCACCTTGTCGGACACGAGCTGCATGAGGTCCTTGTCGCCCGTGACGATCAGCACCTCCATGCCGCACGCCTCGGCCTGCGTCGCGAGCGTGCCGATCACGTCGTCGGCTTCGAAGCCTGGCAGCTCGAATAGCGGGATGCCGTGCGCGCGCACCACCTCGCGGATGTCGTCGAGCTGGGCGATCATCTCCTCGGGCGCCTTCTCGCGCGTGGCCTTGTAGGGCTCGTACAGGCGATGCCGGAAGGTCGGACCCTTGGGATCGAGAGCCACGGCGACCAGGTCGGGCTTCTCCTGCTCGAGGATCCGCCGCAAGGTCATGGTGAAGCCGTAGACGGCACCCGTCGGCTTGCCCGAGGTGGTCGTGAGGCCGGAGCGCGCGAGCGCGAAGTGCGCGCGGTAGGCGAGAGCGGTCCCGTCGAGGAGGAAGAGTCGCGGCATGCGGCGCGAGGATAGCGGAAGGGGAAGGTATCGTCTCGGCTGTGACGGGAGTGAGTGGCATGCCTCGCGCGCGTCGACTCGCCGCGCGTCTCGCGCTCGCGCTGGCCGCCTTCGTGTGCTCGGCGCTGCTCGCGGAGACCTTCTGGCGCTTCTGGCGCACCGCGGGTTACGGCCCGACGACGAATCCGCGCTACGTGCTGCATGATTCGCTCCTCGGATGGCGCTACCGCGAAGGCGCGCGCGTGCGCCATGCGACGCTCGATTTCGACGTCGAGGTCTCGATCGGCGCGCTGGGCTTCCGCGAGCAGGCATCCTTGCCCGCGCGCGCGCCGGAGGTCCTCGTGCTCGGGGATTCGCTGGCCTTCGGCTGGGGCGTCGCAGGGGATCAAACCTTCGCCGCGCTCCTCGAGGGCGAGCTCGGCCTGAGCGTCTGGAACCTCGGCGTCAGCGGCTATGGCACGGACCAGGAGCTCCTGCTCCTGCGCGAGCGCAGCTTCGCCGCGGGGCTTCCATTCGAGCTGACGCCCCGCGTCGTACTCGCCGTGTTCTGCCCCAACGACGTCGAGGAGGTCGCTCGCCCGCTCATGTACGGAAACTCCAAGCCCTGCTTCCTCGGTCCGCCCGAGCAGGCCGTGCTCGCCAACGTGCCCGTGCCCTACCCCTGGATCGAGCGGGTCTCGCACCTGTACCGCTCCGTGCGTCGGCACGCGGTCGAGCGCTTCCAGGATCCGCTCTCGCCGGCCGAGGTCGAGCGCGCACGAGCCTTGGTGGTCGCGCTCTACGTGCAGATGGCGGGCGAAGCGCGCGAGATCGGAGCAGTCTTCGTGGTCGCCCTGGAAGGTCAGGCCTGGCTCGGGGACGCGCTCGAGCGTGCCGGCCTCTTGCACCTCGATCTCTCGCCTGCGCTGGAGCAGGAAGCGCAAGCAGCCGGAGCGGTCGTCTTTGCCCACGATCCGCACTGGAACTCGCGTGGTCACTCTGCGGTGGCGCGCGCTCTGGCGGCCTTCCTGCGCGAGCGCGCGCTCCTCTAGACATGGCTGCGCCCGAGCTCGCCGGCAGGCATCGGCTCTCTCGTGCGCTGTTCTTGCGACTCCTGGGAGTCGTGTATGGCTGCGCGTTCGCCTCGTTGCTCGTGCAGATCGAGGGCCTGCTCGGCAGCCACGGCATTCTTCCCGCGCGCGAGTACCTGGAGGCCGTACGCCCTGGGTTGCCGGGCAGCGGCGCGAGTCGCTTTCTCGCGCTTCCCACGCTGTTCTGGCTCGATGCGAGCGACGCCGCGCTCGTCGGCGCCTGCGGGCTCGGCATCGCCGTCGCGCTCGCGATCGTGCTCGGGGTGGCGCAGCGCGCCTGTCTTCTCGCCGCGTGGCTCCTCTACCTCTCGCTGCGCAGCGTCGGCCGCGACTTCCTCGCGTTCCAGTGGGACGTACTGCTCCTGGAGACCGGGCTGTGCGCGCTGTTCCTCGCACCCCGCGCGTGGACGGGCTCGCGCGCGCGCTACGAACAAGTCCCGTTCACAGGCCTCTTCCTCGTGCGCTGGCTCTTGTTCCGGCTCATGCTGCTCTCGGGACTGGTCAAGCTCGCGAGCCGGGACCCGGTCTGGTTCGACCTCAGCGCGCTCGACTACCACTTCTGGACGCAGCCGCTCCCGACCTGGATCGGTTGGTGGGCCCACCAGCTCCCCGCGCAGTGGCGACGGGTTGCCTGCGGGGCAATGTTCGCCATCGAACTGGGGCTGCCGTTCTTCGTGTTCGGGCCGCGGCGTCTGCGCCACGTCGCCGCGGCGAGCTTGCTGCTCTTGCAGCTCGTGATCGCGCTCACCGGGAACTACGGGTTCTTCAACTTGCTGGCCGTCGCGCTGTGCGTTCCGTTGCTGGACGACGCCGCTCTGCTCGCGCTCGTGCCGCAGAGGCTGCGATCGCGAGCGACACCTGCGGAAGAAACGCCCCGGGCCGTGCGGACGGAGCTCGCACGCGTCGCAGCGCTCGCGGGCGGTACGCTGCGCGCGCTCCTCGCGCTCGCCCTCGCGACGCTCGGTGCTGCCGAAGGCGTGGCGCGCGTGGATCCGCAGAGGAGGATTCCAGACTGGATCGAGAGGGCCCGCGACTTCGCTTCACCCTTCCGTTCCGTGAATCACTACGGGCTCTTCGCCGTCATGACGCGGGAGCGCGGCGAGATCGTCCTCGAGGGGAGCGCGGACCGGGTCGAATGGAAGGCGTATCGATTCCGGTACAAGCCGGACGACGTTCACCGTGCTCCGGGCATCCTGATCGGACACATGCCGCGCCTGGACTGGCAGATGTGGTTCGCGGCGCTCTCGGACTGGCGGCGCACGAACTGGTTCCACTCGTTCGAGCGCGGGCTCCTGCGCGGCGAAGCACCGATCGAGGCGCTGCTCGCCAGCAATCCATTTCCAGCGGACCCGCCGCGCTATCTGCGTTCGCGCTTCGAGAGCTGGCGGTTCACGACGCTCGCCGAGCGCGCCGAGAGCGGGGACTGGTGGCGTTCCGAGCCGAAGGGAGCCTGGTCGCCCGAGCTCACCCTCGACGAGCAAGGGGGTCTCGCCTTGGCCCGCTGAGTGCCTTTCCGGGCCAGAGAAGGGCTTGCGCAGCAATTTTACCCGGGTAATATACGGCCGCTCGGCGGACTTGGGCGTCGCCGACTCGGACTGGCCCCGCAGAGGACTCTCCCGTGGAAGACGAACGGACCTACACGGCATTCGCCGGCAATCGACTCATCGCTTCGGGCAGTCTCAGGACGATGGTCCTGCGGACTCGCGAATGCCTCGGCCGCGGCGAGAGCGCGCCGCTCCTCATCTTCGAGGACCAGACCGGCACGCAAGTCGACTTCGACTGGCGCGGCAGCGCAGACGAGGTGCTGGCGAGGCTTGCCTCCCATCCGCTGTTCCGGTCGAACGAGGCGCAAGCTCAGCTCCGACCCGGGCCGGGACGTCCCAAGCTGGGAGTCGTGTGCCGCGAGGTGTCGCTCCTGCCGCGCCACTGGAGCTGGCTGGAGCAACGGCCCGGAGGAGTTTCCGCCGCCTTGCGCAAGCTCGTCGAGGAAGCCCGGAAACGTGCCCAGGGGAAGGATCTGTCGCGCGTCGCCCGGGAGGCCGCGGGCAGATTCATGTGGGTGATGGCCGGAAACCTCCCTAACTTCGAGGAGGCGTCGCGCGCCTTGTACGCCAAGGATCAGGAGCGCCTCGAGATGCTCATCGGCGATTGGCCCGAAGACATTCGCAAGCACCTCGACCGTCTGGTCCGGGAATCGGTGCGCCTCGAGAACGAAGCCAGCGTCGCGTGAGAGCCGAATGGAGAGCCGAACGATGAGTGCCAAGCTCGTGATCGCATTCGTTGCGGGAGTCCTCGCCACATGGGGATGGCTGGTCGGCGCGGAGCTCGTCATCGGCCCCGCCTTCGCCGGGTCGCCGCCCGTGCAGGAGCAGTCGCCGGCCATCGCGATGGACGCCGACGATCCAGTGAACCCCGCCGTTCCTCCCGGCGATGACGATCGGGACGATCGCTACCTGCGCCAGAGTCCGGCGCGCGACTCCACCCGCACCGAATCGGATTACGGCCTCGGAGCCTGCTACTACAAGAACCTGCCGCCCTACCCGCCGAGTGGGAAAGGTGTTCGCACACCCTTCGACCTGTGGAAGTACACGGGACGCGGAGCGAGCTCGTTCATGACGGCACTCCTGCCGATGCCATGGGAGGAGTGGATGGCCTTCTGCAAGGAGCAGAAGCCCAAGTTGATGCAGGACGTGACGGCGTACATGAGCTCGCGCTACGACTTCTCCGGCCAGGCGATTCCGGGAGCCTTCATGACGGGAGGCAAGCCGATCATGCAAGGTCCGGTGGCGCGGCTGCCGCAAGGAGTCGCCTCCTTCGAGGAGCTCTCGAAGCTGGGTCCCCAGACGATTCGCGAGCGCGGCCTCTTTCCCTACCCGCCGCTGGCTCACCCGCTGCAAACCACAGCGCACATGCTGTTCCCGCCCTCGTGGACGCGAGTGCATCCCGAGCACGAGCGCTTCGACGTGGACCTCGACATCCCCGAGGCCTACCTGCCCGAGTTCCCGCCGCCGATGTTCCTGACCACCCACAAGGAGCTCGGGGACGTCACGCAAGGTCGCGAGGTCACGCTCGGGAACTACTTCGCGATGTTCGACGGCTTGCTCACTCCGCGAGCAGATGGAAGGCTTGAAGGAGCTCCTGCGTCCCAGCCCCACGACCTGGTTCAACCAGACGACTCACCGCGTGACCGAAGAGCCCAGCGCGGGCGTCGGCTGCATGTCCTGCCATGTCAACGGGCACACCAACGGCGCGATCGAGCTCGCTCCGGACTCCCGGCCGAACCAGGCGCGCCTGCGCATGGACACGCCGTCCATGCGCGGCAACTTCAACCTGCTGCAATTCTCCTCGAAGCGCTCCATCCGCAGCATGGATCACTTCGCGGAGGTCGAGGAGTACTTCGACGGCGACCCGGGATTGATGCAAAACATCGGTCCGCGCGGCGTCCAGAAGGAAGTCACCAATCGAATGGGAGACTTCAACTCGATCCTCGACTTCCCCCCGGCCCCCAAGCTCGATCCGCTCGACCGCCTCATCCGTTCGCTGGCCACTCCCGCCGAGCTGCGCGGCGAAGCGCTCTTCCACGGCAAGGCGCAGTGCTCGCAATGCCACGATGGTCCGGCGTTCACCGACGACTACATGCACGACCTCATGGTCGAGCGCTTCTACGTCTGCCGGCCGGAAGGGCCCGATCAAGACCTTCCCGCTGCGCGGCATCAAGGACAGTCCGCCCTACCTGCACGACGGCCGTTGCCCGACCCTGCACGACACGGTCGAGTTCTTCGACCTCGTCCTCGAGCTCCAGCTCACCCACGAGGAGAAGGAGGACCTGGTGGCGTACATGCTCTGCTTGTGAACAGAGCTGGGTATGCGGTCGACGAGGCCGCTCAGCGCACGATCGAGCGTACCGGTCGAACTCCGAAGGTCGAGTCCACCGCTCCGGCGTCGGCGTACAGGCGAGACGCGATCCGGGCCTGGCTGGCAGGGAGCCCGAAGCATCCACCTCGCAGGACGCGTTGCTGTCCGCGCTCCTCGGAGGGTGTCGGGGCAGCGAATGGACCGGCCACGGGGTCCATTCCGTCGAGACACCATTCCCAGACGTTTCCGTGCATGTCGGCTAACCCGAAGCCATTGGATTCGAAACTCCCGATCGGCGCAGTGAAGCGCCAGCCGTCGTCGAGCCAGGGCTCCCAGGAGCCCGGTGGGTCGCTCCCGCCCTCTCGAGCCGAGAAATCGGCAATGTTGGCGTGGTGCACAAGGCTCTGGGGATCGTCGCCCGTCGCGAAGACGGTGCTGGTTCCCGCGCGGGCGACATGCTCCCACTGGGCCTCGGTGGGGAGCTCGAGCCCGTAGTTCTGCAACCATCGGGCACACTCCGTCCAGCTCACCTGCTCGACGGGATGGAGCAGCGTGAATGGCTCGATCAGGAGATCGGCCGTCCTCCAGTTGGACTCCGGAGAGAACCTGGACGGATTCCTCCTCGTCATCCGGAACCACTGTGCCTGGGTGACCTCGTACTTCGAGACGAAGAACGCGTCGAGCGCGATTTCTGCCACCGAAACGTGCGTGCGGTAGATGGAAGGCCGAACGCGATCGTAGTTCGGTCGATCCGGAAAGGCCGTCTGCGATCCCAGCAGAGAGCGGCTGGCAGGCACCAGCACGAGCACGATTCCGGTGTGGTCGGTGAAGAAGAGCGAGCCGTCACCGTTGCGCACCGCCGGTTCGCCGCTTGCCAGATGTGCGAACTCCCACAGCCCGGAATCGGGGTCGCGGCCGATGGGGAGCAGACCCTCCTGGGGAGCGAGCTCGAGGCCGGCATAGGCCGGACACTGGTTCCGATCTTGGATGGAAGCGATGGCCTCCTTCCATGCTCTCTTGGCGGTCGGATCGAGGAGCGACACCTCGAGGATGCTCTGGATGAGTAGCTGGCGCGCGTTGACGTCTGCGAGTGCACTCACTTGCGGATCGGGATCGCCCAGGCGCTCCAGTCGCTCGACCAGGCGCGCCAGCATGTCGTGGTACCACTGCGTACGCTCGTCCTCGAAAGTCCAAGCCTCGGTGGAGAATGTCTCGTTCGCCACGGGAGCGCTGGAGGCTCCTCCGGCGAGCACGATTCGAGAAGCGGGACGCGATGGCGCGCCGCTCTTGCTTCCAGACTCCTCCCGCAAGCTGAGCATGTTCGCGCGGAACCCCTCGAGCTCGCCGAGCAGCCTGCCCGCTTCGACGCTCCAGGCCTCGATCGCCGGGAGGGTGGAAGAGCGCACGGGCCAAAGACCATCCGCATTCGAGAGCAGCTCGTCGAGTCGCCGCGCGTCGGAGAGCTGGTACACCCTCGTGCGCTGCTCGACGGCTCGCGCCCCCAGGTACATGCTCAGCACGAGTCCACCGGTCAGTGCGAGCACGACCGCGGCGAGCGCTCCAGCGAGCCCGCGGTTGCGCCAGATCCACTTGCGCGCCTCGGCCCACGGTCCGGCTTCGAATGCGCGCACCACCCTCCCCTCCAGGTACGCGCGCAGATCCTCCGCGAGCGCCGCCATGCTCGCGTAGCGAGCGCTCCGGTCGCGCGCCATCGCCTTGTTGCAGATCGCGAGGAGCTCGGGCTCGCGCTCGGGGACGATCTCGGTCAGAGGCCTTGGCGAGCTCGAGCGCACCATGAGCCAGGTCACGTAGGCGTTGTAGCGCATCCCCGGCTCGAAGTAGGGGATACGCCCGCTCAGGAGCTGGTAGAGCATCGCGCCCACCGAGTACACGTCGGCTTGCGGCCCGACCTGTTGCGCGTCTCCGGATGCCTGCTCGGGGGCCATGTAGGCCGGCGTGCCGAGGACTTGCCCATCCAGTGTCCGCAGGGGTGAGTTGGGGTCCTCGCTGGCCTCCTCGAGTCGGCTCGTGTCGAGATTCGCATGCGTCGAGGGTTCGCCGGAGTGCTCTTCTCCGTGCGTTTCCTCCACTGCGCCCATGACCTTCGACAACCCCCAGTCCATGACGAACACCTCGCCGTACCGTCCAACCATCACGTTCGACGGCTTGATGTCGCGGTGGAGGACGCCCTTGTCGTGGGCGTAGGCCATCGCTTCGCAGACCTTGAGCAGGAGGCCGAGCACGCGCGTCAGAGTCCAGCCGCCCTCGCCGCGGGCATGCTCGTCGAACACGTCCTTCAACGTACGACCCTTGACGAGCTTCATCGTGAAGTAGACACGCCCTTCCTCGTCGAGCCCGAGCTCGTGCACTGGCACGATGCCGGGATGATCGAGTTGCGCTGTGACCTGGGCTTCCTCGATGAAGCGCGCGACGCGTCGCGAGCCACGCGGTGTTCGCGAATCGCGCTCGGCTTCCGGGCCGGCTGCCAGCATCACCTTCATCGCGAGCAGCCGGCGCAAATCCGCGTCCCATACGCGCACGATCGCTCCCATGCCGCCCTGGCTGATCGTGCCGCGCAGCACGTACCTGCTAGAGAGAAACAAACCCTCTCAGGCCTTTAGGAAGCGGCTTTCACCTCGACTTGAAGCCCGAGTTGTTCGAGGCGCCGAATGAGTCGCTTGGCGACCTTGGCCTTGTCGCGACGATCGAAGTGATCGGGGCCCAGGTCTTCGAAGAAGACGCCGCGCCGGAGCATGTGGTAGACGGCGGTGAGCATGGAGGCCGCGACCGCGACGACGGCCTTCTTTGGCCCCCTGCGCATGCTGATGCGGTGGAACTGAGCCTTGAAGTAGCTGTTCTTCTTGCGCGTCGCGGCCCAGGCGGCCTGGACCAGAGTGGTCTTGAGCCAGGGAGCGCCAGCCCGAAGGCGCGTGCTGCGCTTTCTGCCCGCGCTCTCGTCGTTGCGCGGACATAGGCCAGCCCAGGAGATCAGATGGCCGGCAGTGGGAAAGCGGCTCATGTCATCGCCGATCTCGGCCAGGATGACGTGGGCTGCGATCTGGCTGACGCCCGGGATGGTCGTCAGGAGCTTGACGGCTCCGCGAAACGGCTTCAGGTGCTCGCCGATGCGCTCGTCGATCCCCGCCACCTCCTCTCCGATCGTGTCGATCAGCCGCAGGTGGGAGCGGATCATGAAGCGATGGTGATCCCGGATACGACCGCGGAGCGCTTCTGCGAGGTCCTCCCTGGAGGCCTTCACGCGCGACGAAGCGAGTGCGGCGAGAGCCTTCGGATCGTCTTCTCCATCGACGATCGCCTCCAAGATATCCCGTCCACTCTGCCCGAGCATGTCGCTCAAAACGCTGGAGAGCTTCACGTTGGCGTCTTCGAGCGTCTTCTGGATCCGCAGCGTGTGCCGGGCCACCTCGCGCACGAGCTGCTTGCGCGTGCGCGTCAGGTCCCGCAGCTCTTGGATGGGCTGCGGGGGCACGAAGCTGGAGCGGATCAACCCGTGGGCCAGCAGGTCGGCGATCCAGGTGGCGTCGTTGACGTCGGTCTTGCGACCGGGGACGTTGCGGATGTGCGCAGCGTTCCCCAGGACAAGCTCGAAGTGACCCTCGAGCACGTGCCAGACCGGCTTCCAGTAGACACCCGTCGCCTCCATGGCCACGTCAGTGCAGTGACACTTCGACAACCAGTCCGATAGAGCCAGCAACTCCGCGCTGGTCGCGCCGAACTTGCGAACTTCCTGCTGAACGCCGGCCGGACCGACCAGGCGCACGCAACACACGATGACGTCCTTGTGGACATCCAGACCTGCGCAACGGGGATGAACGACTTCCATTCGGCCTCCTTGGGACAAGGCCGGCGACGGCGTGGGACTCGCGTCTTCGGATTCTAGAGAGCGTGCTCCGGGAGCCCGAGGGCGCCTTGGCAACAGTACGGTGTGCTCGCGAAGTCCCCGGCCAAACTGGTTCACGGGCTCGCGACACCAAAGAGATTGCCGACCTCCGTGCCGTCGCCGGGCTGCCTCGATTGAGGGAGTTTCATCCCACGGTGTCCAGACCCTGGGTGCGGAACTGGTTCGGGATTCGCGTCGCGAGAGGTCGGCGAGCAGGCGGTCTGCAGCTCGACCCGCGCCCTCCTGGCTCGCCTCCGCATCGACGCACGGATCCATCGCAGGTAGGTCGTGGGGCGACACTCGGGCGGCGAGCGAACCGCGCGCGGGGAGCCGTGGCAGGATCACGGCCAACCGCAGCCAGTTCTCGCGCAGTTGCTCGAGCTCGGCGGCCTGCTCAGGGCGCGCCCGGCACAGACCGCGGAACGCATCGACGTCGTCGAGGGCGTGCTCCTCGAGCCAGCCCAGGAACAAGGACTCGGCCGGCGACACGGCTTCTTGCCCGCTCTCGGTCCTCATTCGTTGCTCCTCCACTTCGCCCTCCATGCGTGACTCCGTCCGATTCTCGGTCGGAGGAGGGGAATCCGTCGAGATCGATCGGCAGGGTCCCGCTCCGCTCCGGAACCACGAGCTCTTGCTATCCTCGCTCCACGTGAAGGATGGACGAATCGTGCTGGCTCCGGGTCTGCCCGGGCTCGAGGCGCTCGGTGCGGCTAGCTTCGCGGACCTGGCGGGTCAGGGGGGCGCGCTCCTCGAGGAGGCCCGCGCGAGGGTCATCGCGCAGAGCGTGGAGTCCGTGCTGCTGCGCATCCCGCTCCCGGGAACGCCGATCGAGGGCGATGGGCTTGCGCGTTTCACGGCTCCGCCGCGCGGGGCGGGGACTGGCTTCCTCTTCGTGCGGCGCTACCGGGCGGCACGCTGGCCGAGCTTCTTCGTCGCGCGTTTCACGCATCCGCGCAGCGCGAGCCTGGCGGCGCGCGAGTGGAACCTTCTATGCCGGTTGCGCAGCGAAGGCATCGCCACTCCCGAGCCGCTCGCGGTGGGGGAGGAGCGCAGAGGTTTTTTCGCGCGGCATTCCGTGCTCGTCACCCGCGAGCTCGAGCGCACGCTCTCCGTGGTGGAGTGGCTGGGAAAGCCGCGCTCGGCCGAGGAGCGCCGGGTGGCGGTGCGCGCGCTCGGCGTGCTCCTGCAACGGGTGCATCGCTCGCGCGTCGTGCTGCCGCGCTTGCGCTGGGAGCAGGTGCGCCTCCCGGAGAGCGGGGGGGCCTGCCATGCGAGCGAGCCTCCCGCGGTCTCGGCGCTCGCCGGCCTCGTGCGCCGGCGCGCGCTGGAGGCATCCGTCACGAGCGTGCGTGGCGGACGGATCCTCGCCAGGCCATCGCAGCGCGCTTTCGAGAGGCTGCTGGCTTCCCTGTACCGGCGCGCCCCGCGCGGCCGGCCGCTCAGCGCGCGCGAGCTCGTGCGAATCTTCGTGCTCGCGACGCGGGGAAGCTTCGGGCGCGCCGAGCGCCGCGCATTGCTCGCGCGGCTCGCGATCCAGGCCGCTCGCGAGGAACGATCCGTGCCGTTCGCCGGCACAGGGACCGAGCGATCCGGGACGGCCGCCGCGCGCGAGGCGACACGATGAGCACGACCGTCTGCACGTTGAACGCGAATGGCATCCGCTCCGCGGACCGCCGTGGCTTCTCGCGCTGGCTCGCGCGCCGTCAGCCCGGCGTGCTCTGCATGCAAGAGCTGCGCGCTGGCCGGACCGACGTCCCCTCGAAGCTCTACTCGCCCGCCGGCTACAACTCGCGCTGGCTGTGCGCCGAGAAGAAGGGCTATGCGGGCGTGGCGGTCTTCTCGCACGAGTCGGCCGATGCCTATCGCTGCGGATCGGGGCTGGGATGGAGCGATGGAGAGGGACGTGTGCTGCGTGCCGACTACCACGATGTGAGCGTCGTCTCGATCTACGTTCCCTCGGGCTCCTTCTCGGCGGAACGACAAGCGCGGAAGTACGTGTTCCTGGATCACATCCTGAGCTACACGCAGACGCTGCTCGCCCAGAAGCGTCCCATCGCGCTGTGCGGCGATTTCAACATCGCGCACACCGAGCTCGACATTCACGCGCCCCGGCGCAACGCGAAGAACTCGGGCTTCCTGCCCGAGGAACGCGCCTGGTTCGGGCGCTTGCTCGCGCAGGGCTGGATCGACGTGCTGCGTGCCCATCATCCAGGCGTCCCGGGACTGTACTCCTGGTGGTCGAATCGCGGCCGAGCGCGCGAGAAGGACCTGGGCTGGCGCATCGATTACGTCTTGGGCGATCCCCGCTTCGCCGAGCGCGCGCGCGCCGCCTGGATCGAGAAGGACGCCGGCCTCGCCGATCACGCGCCGGTGTGGGTCGAGCTGGAGTGAGGCACCAGGGCGCGCCAGTGGCCACCAACTCCGAAATTACAGGATGGATCATGGTAGGCCCCGGGCGATGCCACCTATGCTCGTCTTCCGAATTGCTCCGCGAGTCGCATTCCTGCGCTGCCGCGGTCCGATCCCCAGGCGCCCAACCCACTCCATGACCATGAAGCCTCTTTCGATCTTCACGTTCCTCCTTCTCTCCCTGCCGGCGAGCGCCATGGTCCGAGGTGAAGACCTCGGTCTGGGCAGCAAGGCTCCCGCGCTCTCACTCGACGAGTGGATCCAGGGCGACGCGATTGCCGCCTTCCAGCCCGGTCGAGTGTACGTGGTCGAGTTCTGGGCGACCTGGTGCCCGCCGTGCCGAACGAGCATCCCGCACCTGAATGAGCTCTCGAAGAAGTACTCGGACAAGGTCACCGTGATCGGAGTCGCGGGAAGTGAACGAGACGCCGACAAGGATCTCCCCAAGGCGCGAACCGTGCTCGCCGACTTCGTCAAGGAGAAGGCCGACACGATGACCTATCCCGTTGGCTTCGACACCGATCGCTCGATGTCGACGACCTGGATGAAGCCTGCCGGACAGAACGGCATCCCGGCGGCGTTCATCGTCGACAAGACCGGGACGATCGCCTGGATCGGCCATCCGATGGAGATGGACCAGCCGCTGGAGAGCATCGTCGCGGGCAAGTGGGACATCGCGACCGAAACGAAGAAGGCCGCCGAGGAGAAGGCCTTGCAGGGCAAGATGGAGAAGCTCTCCGTCGCGATCGGCAATGCGCTCGAGAACAAGGACTACGCGAAGATTCTTGCCGAGTGCAACTCGGCCTTCGCCGACGAGCCCAAGCTCGAGGAGCGTCTCGGCTGGTTCAAGTTCGAGGCCTTGCTGCGGTCCAAGGACCACGCCGGCGCTTCCGCGTACGGGATGAAGCTCGTCCAGGGCGCTTCCAAGGACGACCCGGGCGCCTTGAACCGGATTGCCTGGACGATCGTGGATCCCGAAGACACGAGCATCGAGACGCGAGACTACAAGCTCGCGATCGCTGCCGCCTCCCGAGCCAAGGAGCTCACGGAAGGCAAGGATCCCTCGATCCTCGATACGCTGGCCGTGGCCCACTTCGGCGCCGGCGACGTCGCTCAGGCAATCGAAGTGCAAACCAAGGCAGTCGAGCTCGCCAAGGGCTCGCCGCTCGAGGCGGATCTCGCCAAGCGCCTGGAAGACTTCAAGAAGGCGCGGAAGTAGTCGCCGTCCCTCCATCTTGCTCGCGTGCGCGGGGACCCCGGTGCCCGCGCACGACGAGCACGACGCCCGCGAGGATGGACCCGGCGCCCGCCAGCGTGGAGGGCCGCAGCGGTTCGCCGCGAAACAGGGATCCGCACGTCAAAGCGACCGCGGGCGTCACGTACGCGATCAAGCTCAGCCGCTGCGCATCGATGTAGCGCATCAACCAGAAGTACAGCCCGAAGGTCACGACCGTGCCGATCAGAGCGAGGTAGAGCACGGTCGCGATCGCGCTGCCGGTCCAGGTCACGCCGACCTGACTCTCGCACGCGCCCGCGGCGATCGACAGCAGCACGGCTCCGAACACCATCGCGTTGCGGTTCAGCACGAGCGAGCTCGTCCCCCCGCCGTGGCGCTTGACGAGCGTGTTGCCGACGACGGAAACGAGCGGGCTCACGAACAGTACGAGCGCGGCGGGAATCCCTCGTGCGCCGAAGCTGCGCAGGTCAGTGGCGAAGAGCATCGCGAGGCCGGCCAGCCCGAGCGCCATGCCAAACCATTGCGCTCTCCTCATCCGCTCTCCTGGCAAGTACAGATGCGCAGCCAGCGCCTGGAGCATCGGAAAGACTCCCCACAGGAGCGCGACCAGGCCTGAGGGGAGCACCGTCTCGGTCGTGTAGACGATCCCGTACGAGATGGCGAAATTGCACGTGCCGAGCACGAGCCACAGCCAGGCCGGCGGACGTCCGCCACCCTCGCGTCCGGCCCAGGCCTGCGCCACCACCGCCATCGCAAGACCCGCCACCAGGAAGCGCGCTGCGGCCGAGGTCAGCGGCGGCAGATCGTCGAGACCCCCGCGGATCACGAACCAGGTGCTTCCCCATATGAGGCAGAGCAGCGCGATCCAGAGATTGGCGGCGCGAGGAGACGGGCCCATTGGCGGGTACGGTACCGACGGTATCGTACTTTCATGCAATTCTTGAGCGGGATCCTCTGCTCGGTCGCCGTATCGCTCGGCGCGCGCGAAGAAGTCTACGAGAAGGACGTGGCATTCGCGCTCGACGAGCTCGAGCGTCGTTGCGGGCACTTCTTCGAGTTGAAGAAGATCGACTGGAAGGGCGTCCGCGACGAGTTCGGGACGCTGGCGAGCGGAGTGAAGGACGATGCAGCGCACCTCGTGTTGCTGACGCGCTTGCTCGCGCGCTTGCGCGACGGACACGCCGAGGTCCAGCCGGGCAGTCAGGGTGGAGAGCTGCCTTGGCCCGAGGAATGGCGCGAGGCGCGCGTGAGCCCGGGCTTCTTCCTGTGCCGCATCGGGAAGAAGCTCTACATCAAGAGCGCCTGGTCCTCCGCTGCCGAGGTTGGCCTCGAAGCGGGGATGGAGCTCCTGTCGGTCGATGGCGAAGCCGCGACGAAGTGGTTCGACGCCCGGCGGGCCGAGCTCGAGGACCGAGCAAGCTTCTCGACCGAGCAGCACGCGCGCTTCGCAGCTTTGCAGTACGGCTTCCTCGCGCCGAGCGGAACGCGGCTCGAGCTGCAGGTGAAGGAGCCATTGGGCAAGAAGCGCGAGCGCACGATCACGTACTCGAACGCCAAGGCGTTCAACGAAGGTCCCGCCTTCCTGCCCGAGGGGACGCAGTGGGTGGGAGAGAGCGTGCGCTGGGGGCGGACCTCGAAGGGTTTCGCCTACGTGCACGTCCGGCGCATCCGGGACAAGGTCATCGAGGAGCTCGATCAGGCGCTTTCCTCGCTCGCCGGCGCGAAGGGCCTGGTTCTCGACTTCCGCGGCAATACCGGTGGCGGCTGCGATCACGACGCCTTCGAGGCGCGTTTCGTCCCGCTCGGCCGTGAGATGCCGCGCCTCGCGCGCGAGCCGCTGGCGGGCGCCGGTCCATCACCCTACGGCGGACCGATCGTCGTGATCGTCGACGGCACGGTGGTGAGCGCCGGCGAGACGACCTCGGGCATGTTCGGGGAAGACGGGCGCGCCTACATGATCGGCGAGAGCGCGACCGCGGGGATGTCGTCGCAGAAGGAGACCGTCGAGCTCCCCTCCGGCAAGTTCAACCTGTACGTCTCGGTGGGCACGAATCGCTCGAGCTTCAACGGCGGCCGCGGGATCGAAGGCATCGGCGTCGTGCCGAACGAGATCGTCGAGTACGCCGTGAAGGACCTCGCGGCCGGGATCGATACGCTCACCGCGCGCGCGGAGGAGCTCCTGGCGAAGTTCCCGACCGGAAAGGTCGCGTACCGGCCCGAAGACTACGGCTGGTCAGCACGCTAGCTACGACGCCTCGTCGAGGAACAGCACCTGCGGCAGGCCGCGCTCGAACAGGCGCGCTTTCAGCCGTTGCCAGCGCTTGGCCACGGCATCGGCGGTGATGCCGAGGCGCGCGGCGACCTCGCGATGGCCGAGGCCCTCCAGGCCGCAGTGCACGACCAGCGCGCGGTCTTCCTCGTCGAGGGTGCGCACGAGCGCCGCGAAGGCTTTCAGCTCCTCGTCGATCACGAGCCGGCGCGAGATCGCAGTCGCGTCGTCGGGCAGATTCTCCAGCGCGAACAGGCGCGTCGTCGGACCAGGAGAGCCGAGGCCCTCCGCCGCTCCCTGCGTCTGCCGCAGCGCCTCGAGGAGGACGTTCTTGGCGATGCGGAAGATCCACGGGCGGAAGGGTGTGTCCGCATCGAGCTTGTCGAGGGCGCGCCAGGCCCGGCACCACACCTCCTGCACGATGTCGGCCGGCTCGCAGCGCGCGCGCACTGTCGGACGCAGCCGCAGCTCCGCCCAGGTGTGGACGGCAGGGGCGATTCGCTCGTAGAGCCGCGCGAAGCTCGAGATGTCACCCTCGCGAGCGGCGCGCACCAGCCGGCGCGTCTCGGCCGGCACGTTCCCCGCGCTCGCATCCGGATCGGGAGGGATCATCGCGACCAGGCATCCTATCAGCCCACTCGCGCTCCTAGAATCGAAGGCCGATTCCCCGATGGTCCAATCGGACGACGCAGGGCAGGCCGAGGTCTTCGATTTCCTGAACGACTACCTCGACGATATCGATCGTGGCTCGGTACGGTCGCTGGCCGAGTATCTCGCGCGGCATCCGGCGCATCAGGAAGCGATCGCGCGTGAGTGGCTCGCGCGACAACACGCCTCGCCCGAGACGTCCGAGGAAGCCGGCGAACGCCGCGTCGGCCCGTATCGCCTGGTGCTCGAGGTCGGTCGCGGCGGCCAGGGCTCGGTGTGGCTGGCCGAGGACACGCGCATCGCGCGTCGCGTCGCGCTGAAGATCTTCGAATCCGGGATGGTCTCGAGCGATCGGCGCATGCGGATGCGGCGCGAGGCGGAAGTGATCGCGCGGCTCGATCACCCCGGCATCTGCGCGATCCACGAGGCGGTCGTCGAGGGCGAGATGCCCTACATCGCGATGCGCTACGTCGAGGGTGCCGTGCTCGCGCGAGCCCTCGACGGCGCGCGCCTGGACGGCCTGCGCGAGCCGCTGCCGTGGATCCCGCGCGACCGGGCCGAGCTCGAGCGCGTGCTGCGCTTCTTCGAGCGCGCCGCGCGAGCGCTGCACGCTGCCCATGAAGCGGGCATCGTGCACCGCGACGTCAAGCCCGCGAATCTCATGGTCACGCCCGCAGGCGAGCCGGTGATCCTCGACTTCGGTCTCGCGCGCGACGAGACGGCGGAGCTCCAGCGCATCACGCAGTCCGGAGAGACCTTCGGCACTCCCGGCTACACCTCGCCCGAGCAGCTGCGCGGAAGCGACGAGCTCGATCGGCGCACCGATGTGTGGTCGCTCGGAGTGACCCTCTACGAAGCGCTCACCGGCGAGCGGCCCTTCGATGCCGCCACGCGCTACGAGCTCGAGCGCGCGATCGTCGGCGCGCCGCTCCCCGATGCTCGCGCGAGGAACGCCGCGCTGACCGAGGACGTGCGAGTGGTCCTGGAGACCGCGCTCGAAAAGGACCGCGGGCGCCGCTACCCGAGTGCGCTCGAGCTGGCCGAGGATCTCCGCCGCATCCGCGAGTACGAGCCGATCCACGCGCGGCCTGCCGGCACGCGCCTGCGCCTGCGCCGCTGGACGCAACGCCAGCCCGCCCTCGCGACCGCCGTGATCGGAACGATCGTCCTGCTCGCGACGGCGCTCACGATCACGGCAGTCCTGCTCAGGAGTCGCGAAAGCGCACTCTCGGTCGCGCGCGGCCGCCATCTCGCGGAGCGCGCGCTCGACATGATTGATCGTGATCCCGGCTTCGCGCTCCTGCTCGCCATCGAGGCGGCCGATCGAGCGCCGACCCATCTCACGCGCTCGGCACTCTTCCAGGTACTGGATGCCTGCAAGCTCGAGAAGGTCTTCGTCGCGCCCGTCGCCAATCGCATGCTCGATCTGGATCTCGTGAGCGACGCGCAGAGCCGGCTCTTGCTCGCCGCCGCGAGCGACGAGGGTCATGCGCGCGTGTGGGACCTCCGTGCGGGAACGCAGCTCGCCGACCTCGATCATCCCGGCGAGGTCGTGCGCCGCGTCGCGCTGCACCCTTCGGGCGAATGGCTCGCCACCGCCAGCGGGAACGGAATCTTGCGCGTCTTCGCGTGGGAATCGGGAAGCCTGCTGTGGTCGAAGGTGTTGACGAAGAGCCCGCCCCCCGGGTCGAAGGAGGGGAAGATTCCACTCCTCTGGCTGGAATACGATCCGTCCGGCAAGCGGCTGGCGGTCCTCGCCAAGGCCGAGGGGGGCTGGGTGCTCGACGCGCGGACGGGCGAGGTGCTCGCACGCATCGAGGTTCCCGCGAGCGCCGGAGCCGGCCGCGCAGAGCAGGCGACGATGCTCCGTTTCAGCCCGGACGGCTCGTTGCTCCTGGCGGCGAGCTCGTATGCACAGCGCGATCTCGGCTCGTCGCCCGCCGGGTGGGTCTTCGATGCGCAGAGCGGCGCGCGAAAGTTCGCGCTCACCGGTCACTCCGACGCGATCACCTGGGCCGAGTTCGATCCCGTCGGCGAACGCATCGTGACGGCCTCGCGCGACGGAACGGTGCGCCTGTGGAGCGCGCGCACCGGCGAGCCGCAGGGCCCGCCGCTGGTGCACGAGGGGGTCGTGACCTGCGCGACCTTCGACCGCTCGGGAACGCGGCTCGCGACGACGACCGTCGCGGGCGAGCGATCGCGCGCCGTGGTGTGGTCGCTCGCCGATCGGATTCCCCACGAGCTCCCCGGCCACGAGGGCCCGATCGTGCACGCGGCCTTCTCGCCCGACGGAGCGCTGCTCGCGACGGCCTCCCTCGATCTGTCCACCCGAGTATGGGACGTGAGCACCGCTGAGCCGCGCGTGCGCGAGGTGCTGCGCGCGCTCTTCATGCCGCTCGAGTCGCTCTGGACGGACGATGGATCGCGGCTGGTGACGCTGAGCAACTCTGCGCGCGCGCACTCCTGGAGCATGCGGAACATGCCCTACGTCTATGCGCTCCAGGGTCACGAGGAGAGCATCGTGGACGTGGCCTTCGATTCCAGCGGCGAACGCGCGCTCACAGCGTCGAGCGACGGAACCGTGCGCGTCTGGGCCACGCCCTCCGGTGCATGCCCCGGTGAGGAGCCCGGTCGAACGGTGCTCGAGTTCCGCGGACACTCTGCCCCGATCGTGCGCGCGGGATTCCTGCGCGAGGGCAAGGAGATCCTGTCGGCATCGGGTGACGGGACCATCCGAAGGTTCTCCTCCCTGGATGGTGCCGAGCTCGCCCCAGCGCTCACGCTCACGGGGCAACCAATGGTCGCCCTGGCCTGGAGCGAGGCCTCCGATCGCGTCCTCGGCGTCGACTCGGCCGGGAATGCCCGGCTGTGGCGACTTCTGGATGGCGCGAGGATCTCGGATTACGAGGGCGCGACCGGCGCGATCGCTTTCGATCCGGACGGAAGACGCTTCGCCATCGGGCTTTCGGGCACCTGTGTCACGATCCACGACTCCGCGGATGGACGCGAGCTCCGCATCGCGCCGGCGGACGCGCGGCTTCCCGATCGCGAGGCGCTGGCTCCGATCCTGGCGCGTGGGCTTGCATTCCAGCCGGGCAGCGGTGTGCTTGCGATCGCGAACGAGCAGCAGGAGATCGATTTCGTCCATCCCACCTCCGACGCGCGCAACCCGCGCACGATCCGCCTCTTCCCGCCGCGGCGCCTGGAATACGACTCGACGGGTACCCATCTCCTGGTGAGCGGCGACAACTGGGGCAGCGTGCGGATGATCGACCTGGAGACCGGCACGATTCCGAACATCGACGTCTTGCACGTGGGCCCGATCACCACCACGACCTTCGACCGGAGCGGAGACCTGTGGCTGTCGGCCGCGCGTGACGGCTCCGTTTTCGTGTGGGAGACGGCGAGCTGTCGGCCGATCGTCGAGCGCCCCTGCGGCCACGGCCACGTCCTCTGCGCGGCCTTCAGCCCCGCGCCGGGACCCACGCGCGTCATCGCAGGCTGTGAAGATGGATCCGCAGTCGTCTTCCCGATCGACCCATTGCCCGCCGCGCGAGCCCGCGCGCCCCGCAAGCTCGATCGCTGGGAGGTCGAGCAGGAGGAGCGGCTGGAAGAGCGACTGGCCGAGCCCTCGCGCGCTCGCTGAGCTCGTCGCCCGAAAGAATCCGAGGGAATTCCGTCCACCCGGCGCACGTGGGCGCACGTTGGACCGAGTCCTCGGCGACTACCCCCTCCCCACGAGCCCACCGCCATGCTCTCCCTTCGCCTCCCGCTCGATTGGTCTTCTTGCCTGATCCTGTGGACCGGCAGCTTCCTGCCGGCCGTTTCAGGTCAGACGGAGCTCGATCGGCTGCCCGCCGGTAGCCTTGCGGCGGCCCCGATCGAGGCACCTGGAACTCTCGCGGGTGTGGCCGGCGCCGATGCCGCGCCGCTGTTCGATTGCAACGAGAACGGTGTCGAGGACAGCATCGACATCGCCGTGGGAACTTCCAGCGACGCCAACCTGAACGCGGTTCCGGACGAGTGCGAGGGCCCCCGGAATACGGTGGAGGCGGCAGAAATCGACCCGCGGCGGGATTCTCCGACCTCGGCTACCATTGCTTTGGCAGGAGGAGAGCTCTCGGGGCGCATGGACGTCCACGTCGAGGCTTCACCCCACGATGAGTGAGAGACGAATCGCGCCCGCTTCCCCGCGCTCGAACCCGCCCCCCCGCCCGCGTCGAGCTGTCGGGGGCGTCCTGGCTCTCACGCTCGCCGCCGGTCTCGTCACTGGCGCGATGGCTCAGGAGCGCAGCGCGGGCGCACCGCAAGAACTCTCGTTCTCGGTCACCTGGCACGATCCCACGGTCTCCCAGCCCGGCTTCGGCGGCGGACCACCGATCATCGAGGGCGACATCCTGCTGCCCGCACAGGGCGGCGCGGCATTCGGGCCGCTTCCGGGCCCGCGTGTGTTCTTGACCGGAGGGCAGCTGCACTTGCAGCGCTACACCTCCTGCCTCGGACATCCGGGGGGCACGCCGTGCGGAGTCGAGATCGACGCGCTCTCGTACGGTTTCGACCACGAGCTCGACGCGGTCACTCCCTTCCGCATCTGGTTCGCGACCGACGCATTTGCGATCGGCCATCAACCGTTCTTCGAAGGTCCCAACGTGCGGACCGAGGGCGGGGCCATCGGCGATCTGTCCGCCGACATGCTGGTCGACCTCGGGCTGCCGCCCGGACCCCTTCCACCGAACGGAGTGGTCTCGGGCCACGTCGCTGCGCTCGATGGCAACGGCCTGCGCAGCGCGAGCGGCTACATCTACCGCGGCCTCGGCCTGCTCGAACCCAATCCACCGACCACCCTGCCGCTCCATCCGGGCGACACGATCGACGCCTTCGACATCGGTCCTGTGCCGACGGGCACGGCGCGCGTGTACTTCTCCCTCGACTCGGGCTTCGTCGATCCGCGGACGGGCCAGCAGAACTCGAATTCGGCGGCCTTCGAGAACAAGAGCGGCGCGGACGTGCTGATCACGGACACGAGTGTGGGCGGCTCGATCCAGGTCTACGCTCAGGCGGTCTTGCTCGGCCTGGATCGCCTGGGGATGGGGAGCGACGACCTCGACGCGCTGGTCGTGGTCGAGAACGGCGTGCCTGGCTACCAGGTCTCGCACACCCCTTACGACTGGCTGCCGGGTGGGCTCGCGGGCGCCGAGAGCGACATGCTGCTCTTCTCCGTGCGCGTGGGTTCGGGGGTCATCGGCCGGCCCGACTCGATCTTCGGAGCGCCGATCGAACCGGGCGACTTACTGGTTCCGCCCGTCATGGGCGGCGTCTCGCCGTTTCCGGGCATCTTCTTCCCCGCCGAGGCGATGGGGCTCGCCACCACGCGCACCGACGGATCATCCTTCGGCGACGAGCTGGGCGCCGCCGACATCGAGCCCGCCGGCGATCCTTATCACGATTGCAACGGCAACGGGCGAGACGACGCGGTGGACATCGCCGTCGGCTACTCGAGCGACGACAACCTGAACGGCATCCCCGACGAGTGCGAGCCGGAAGGTATCCGCTACTGCTTCTGCCCGAGCGGTCCCTGCGGCAACAACGACGCCACGGCCGGCTGCGCGAACTCGACCGGCTCGGGCGCCTCGCTCGATGCGATCGGTTCGTCGAGCGTGACGATCGACGACCTCATGCTCTTCGCCACGAGCTTGCCGGCGACCCAGTTCGGCATCTTCTACATGGGCGGCGGTTCGGTGCAGCTCCCCTTCGGAGACGGAGACCGCTGCGTCTCGGCCGGCGGCGTGGGGGTCTTCCGCTTCCCCGTCCAGTCCTCCGGCGCGGGCGGGAACATGAGTCGTGGACCGGGGCTCCGCGCCTATTCCTGCTCGACGTTCTCCGGCTCCGGCTGCATCGCCGCCGGCTCGACGTGGAACTTCCAGAACTGGTATCGCGACCCGATGGGACCTTGCGGTACGGCCTTCAACCTGTCGAACGGGATCGCGGTGACGTTCACGCCTTGAGCGCGCGCGCTCTAGGTAGAAACAACGACCCGACGGGCACCCCAGGCCATGTTTCATCCGACGGGGTCGCGCCAGTGCGCGATGGGGAACTAGAGAGAAACCACACCCCCACGAGCACGGAGTCCCTCCTAGAGAGAAACCACACACCGACGAGCACGGCGTCCCTCCGAGTTTGGAGTACCGCCTTCAGGCGGTCTGGTTCGTCGTCCCGCCTTCAGGCGGGACTGGCTTTGCAAGACAAGACCGCCTGAAGGCGGTACTCCAAACCAGAGAGCTCGCCGGTCCGGAAGTCGTGCAGGAGGAGCTCGAGGTTCGTCTCCCCGCGGAAGGTGTTCCAGCGCGGGGTATGCACAAGGTGCAATGGCCGACCCATGACCAGCTCCGGCAGGCGGGCGGCCATGCCGAAGGCCATGGCCTTGAGCACGCTCGTGCCGCGACGTACGTGCAGCAAAAGGTGAGACTTGTCGACGCCGACCACGCGCGGCGGCTCGGCGAGGCGCACGTCGGTCGTCAGCAGCACGGGTTTCTCGTTCGCGGCGCCGAATGGCTCGAGGCGGTCGAGATGGCTCATGAGCTCGTGCGAGATCTCGCCGAGCGCGAGCGCATGATCGATCACGATCTCGCGCTCGGGCCAGCCGCGCCCGTCGAGCAGCGCTCTCGCGCGCGTGCAAACAGCTTCCCGGAGCTCGTCGACGGAGCTTGCTGCGAGCTCGCACCCCGCGGCTTGCTCGTGGCCGCCATAGCGCAGGAAGTGCGCGGCTCCTCCGTGCATCGCTTCCAGCACGCTGAAGCCCGCGATCGAGCGCGCGCTCCCGCGCCCTCCCTCCCCGGTGAGGCCGATGACGATCGCCGGCCGCTCGTACTCCTCGACCATGCGGGCCGCGACGATCCCGACCACGCCCTGGTGCCAGCCCTGGCCGGCCAGGACGAGCACCGGCCAGCGCTCGCGATCGGCGAAGCGTTCGGCCTCGCGATGCACTTCGAGGAAGAGCGCCTTCTCGATCGCCTTGCGCTGCTCGTTCTTCGCGTCGAGCTCGCGCGCGAGCTCGTCCCCGCGGGCGCGATCGCGCGACAGCAAGAGCTCGATCGCCGTCGCGGCGCTGCCCAGGCGCCCGGCCGCGTTCAAGCGCGGGCCGATCTGGAAGCCGACGTCCTCGGCCACGAGCTTGCGGCCCGCGAGGCCGGCCGCGCGCAGGAGCGCCGCGAGCCCCACGGTCGGCGTGCGCTCGAGCGCCTTCAAACCGAAACGCGCGAGGATGCGATTCTCGCCCCGCATGGGTACGACGTCGCACACGGTCGCGATCGCGACGTAGCCCATCGCGTCGAGGAGGAAGTCGCGCAGCCGCGGCGCCACCCGCTCGCTCCCGCTGACTGCCTGACACAGGCCCCAGGCGAGCTTGAAGGCGACCGCGCCCCCGCACAGCTCGCGGAAAGGGTAGGTCGAGTCGAGGAGCTTGGGATTGATGATCGCGACGGCGGGGGGAGCTCGCCCTGCGGCGGCTCGTGGTGGTCGGTGACGATGGTGTCGATGCCGAGGTCGAGGAGAGCGCTGATCGTCTCGCGCGAGCTCGTCCCGTTGTCGACGCTGATCACGAGCTTCGCGCCGACCGCTTGCGCGCGCTCGATCGAGTGCTGTCCGAAGGAGTAGCCGTCGCGGAAGCGATCGGGGACGTGCCAGGCAACCTTGGCGCCGAGGAGCTCGAGGAGGCGCACCAGTAGAGCGGTCCCTGTGATCCCGTCGACGTCGTAGTCGCCGTGCACGAGGACCGTCTCCCCATCGCGGATGGCCCGCGCGATGCGCTCGCCCGCCGCCGCCATCCCAGGGAGGAGCCCAGGATCGTGCAGCCGCATCAGGTCGGGCGCCAGGTGCTCGCGCGCGGTCTGTGCCTCATCGAGGCCTCTTCCGAGCAGGAATGCCGCCACGATCTCGGGAACGCCGGACTCGCGCGCGACCGCGGCGATGCGCGCGGGATCGTGCCGCCTCAGCGTCCAGCGCGACGGACCGGTGCGAGAGAGCCTGCTCATGGGGAAGCCGGCCGAGTATAGCGGGCGCCTATTCCAGCTCGTCGATCGAGCGCGGCCAATCTTCGTGCAGGAGACGCGAGAGCGCGCGGTCGGCGAGGAGCTTTCCGCCCGTCTGGCAGCGCGGGCAGTAGTTCGATTCGTTCTCGGCGCGCACGATGCGTTGCACGCTCGTGCCGCACACCGGGCAGGGCTGGCGCCAGCGGCCGTGCACGGCCATCCCGTCGCGGAAGGCGGTGACCTTCTCCGGAAACGCGCGCTGGGCCGCCTCCGAGAGGCGCTCGGTCCATTCGGTGAGCACGGCTTGCATCGCCGCGTGGAGTGCGCGCACATCCTTTTCGTCGAGCTCGCGCGAGCGCTGGAACGGCGAGAGTCGGGCGCGATGCAGGATCTCGTCGGAGTAGGCGTTGCCGATCCCGGCAAAGAGATGCGGGTCGGTGAGGGTCCGTTTCAGCGTGTGGCTCTCGCGGCGGAGCGCTTCCCGGAAGGCATCCAGATCAGAGCCGAGAGGCTCGATGCCGCCAGGATCGAGGGCGGCGAGCGCGGGCCGTCCCTCGACGATGTGCAAGGACGCGCGTCGCTTGGTGCCGGCCTCGGTCAAGACCAGCGTGCCGCCAGGGAAGTCGAGCGCGGCGAGCGCGCCGCGCCCGGTCGAGGCCGCGCCGAGCTTTCGCCAGTGGAAACGGCCGGCGATCATCAGGTGGAACACGAAGGCGAGCTCGCCCTCGAACACGAGGACCACGCGCTTGCCCAGACGCGCGAGCCGCTCGACGCGCCTGCCGACCGCCGCCGACGGGGGAGGCGCGACCGAGCGCAGCAGGAACGGGCTGCCCGATCGAAACTGCGCCAGCCGCTCGTTCTGCACGCGCGCGCGCAGCGCGACGAGGTAGGCCTCGATGTCGGGCAGCTCGGGCATCGCGCGCAGGATGGGAAAAAAGTACCCGCCTTGCACGGGTGCCCGGATCAAGATCGCGCGCGCTCCCGGCCGAGGAGGAGGAAGTCCCTTCGGAGGAGAATCGACATGTTCATGCGTTTCACGGTCGGGCTGCTGGGCCTGCTGGTCCTGGGCTACGCTGCGCGCGCGCTGCAGGAGTACCTGTTCGACTCGGCGGAGCGCGGGAAAACCGATGCGGTCGCGATGCACACGCTCATGGACGGCAAGGACGAGCAGGCGGCGTCGGGGCCCGCTGCCGATCCAGCATCGAGCCGTGCGCTCGTCCTCGGTGTTTCCTCCGAGCTCCTCCAGGAAGAGCTTGCGACCGGCCACGCGGACGGCGTGGCGGCCACCACCGAAGCGGGGCGCGCGACCTTCGCGGGTCAGGTGCTTTCGGAGGAGAATGGAGAGCCGCTCGCCGGAGTGAGCATCGGGCACGAGGGAGTGCTGCTCGCGCAGAGCGACGCGGAGGGACGCTTCGTGGTGGAAGTCCCCGAGCACGCAGCCTTCGCCGTGGCCGTCCTGGCCGATGGCTACGCGCCTGCCTATGCCTTCGTCGATGCGGCCGCCCGAGACGAGGCCGGCGAGCACACGATCGAGCTGCAGCGCGCTGCGCAGCTCCAAGGGAGCGTGCTCGACGCATCCGGAGTGCTGCACGGCGGCGTGCGCGTGATCGTCACGACCAGCGCCGAGCTCCTGGAGACGAGCACGCTCGACAACCCGGTCGCACAGCGCCAGCGGATCCATCCTCCCGACCCGCGCTGGGAAGCACTGAGCGACGCTCGAGGCGAGGTACGGATCGACGGCCTGCCCGCGGGCGTCCCGCTCTCGCTCTCGCTGTGGGATGCAAAGGTCGAGAATCCGGGCGTGCACACGCCGCTGGTCGTGCGCGCCGCGAGCACCGATGGGATCGAGTTGCCGGCGGGCTGCCTGCTCTCGGTGGCTCGGCCGCTGATGCTGCACCAAGGCGAGACGCGCGCAGAGAAGTGGCAAATCGACCGCGTGCCAGATCGAGTCGCGGAGGGAGCGACGAAGGCACCTGCAGTCCTCGTCCCGCAAGCGCGGGCGCCGGAGTTGCAGGCGAAGGCGACCGTGAAGACCGGCACGGGGACGCGTTCCTCGGCAGGCACGCAGCCCGTCTCGTTCCACGAACCCGGTCCGCGCACCAGTAGTTTTCCCAGTGCGGCCCTCGCGCGCGGGCCTTCGCTGGCTGGCCAGATCCTCGATGATCGAGGTCTCCCGCTCGAAGGCCTGGTGGTCTCCGCACGTCCATGGAGCAGTGCCGGGCTCGTCACGGGGACCAGCGCGCCGGACGGACGCTTCGTCATCAGCGCGCTCTCCGAGGGCGAGCACGAGCTCGTCGTCTACGGCGGTGCGCGCTTCGGCACGCAGAGCTTCGGCCCTTTCGCGACCGGGAGTGGCGATCTGCGCCTGGAGCTCGATTCGGGCACGATCCTCGCCGGCCGCGCGTTCGATGCGCGAGATGGCCAGGCGCTCCAGGCGAAACTCTCGCTCGTCTCGTGCAGCGCGCAGGCCGGTCGCGTGGCCACGCTCGAATCCGCTCTCGATGGTCGCTTCTCGTTCCGGGACCTGCGCCCGGGAAGCTATGACCTCGTCGCTTCCACGCCCGATGGCCGCATCGCGCTGGCGAGCGAGATCGTGCTCGCGCCGGCCGCCAGCGCGCGCGGCATCGATCTCGCGCTCCGCCCCGGAGCCAGGCTGCGCATCTCGGCGCACTCCGGCAAGCTCGTCAAGCGCGCGGTGGTGCGCTGCTCGGGCCATGGAATCGCGGCGATCGAGCTGCGCAACGGCATCGAAGAGCGCCTGCTGGTACCGGCTGGCACGCTGGGCGTGAGGCTCATGGAAGGGGCAACGGTGCTCGAGGAGCGCTCGGTCGAGATCGCGGAGGGCGGCGAGGCGCTGGTGCGCTTCGATTGAGCGCCTGCTCTTGTCGGCGGGGCCCCGCGGCGGCGAGACTCTGCGCATGGCCGTGCGCCGCAAGGAAGACGAGCGGGCTGTCAACCCCTACCGCGAGCTGCCTTCGGTCGAGGACGCGCTCCGCACGGAGCGCATCGCCAGCCTGAGCTCGCGCGTGAGCCGCGAGCTGCTCGCGCGCTTCGTGTCCGAGGTGCTCGAGGGCTGGCGCGGCGAGATCCGCGCGGGAGCGCTCGATGCGGCCGGTCTCGCGCTCCGCGCGAGCGAGGGCACGCTGGCGGACGAAGTCGTCCGGGCCGTGCGGCGTGAGGAGGGTCGTGGCGTGCGACGCGCGGTCAACGCGACGGGCGTCGTGCTGCACACGGGGCTCGGCCGGGCGCCGGTGCACCCGCTCGCCGCCGAGCGCATGGCTGAGGCCGCGCACGCGTACTGCGTCCTCGAAGTCGACCGCGAGACCGGCGAGCGCAACCAGCGCGACGATCGGCTCTCCGAGCTCCTGCACCGCCTCACCGGCGCCGAAGCCGCCATCGCCGTCAACAACAACGCCGCTGCCGTCTTCCTGTGCCTGCAGACCTTCGCCGCCGGCCGCGAGGTCATCGTCTCGCGCGGCGAGCTGGTCGAGATCGGCGGCTCGTTCCGCGTGCCCGACGTGATGACGCGGGCCGCCGTGCGCCTGGTCGAGGTCGGCACCACCAATCGCACGCGCTGCGCCGACTACGAGCGCGCGATCGGCCCGCAGACCGCTCTGTTGATGAAGGTCCACCGCAGCAATTTCAAGCAGGTCGGCTTCGTGGAGGAAGTGACCACCGCCGAGCTCGCGGGCCTGGGAACCGAGCGTGGCTTGACGACCGCTTACGACCTGGGCTCGGGCCTGATCGAAGTCGAGAGCATGTGCGCGCTCTCGATCCTCGAAGGAGAGACCCGCGTCAAGGACGCCGTCGCGAGCGGCGTGGACGTGGTCACCTTCTCGGGCGACAAGCTCCTCGGAGGACCGCAAGCCGGCCTTCTCGTCGGCCGGCGCGAGACGATCGATCTGCTGCGCGCGAACCCCATGTATCGCGCCCTGCGCCTCGACAAGGTCGCGATCGCCGGCCTGGAAGCAACCCTCGAGCTCCTCCTCGATGGTCGGGGCGACGAGATCCCCGTGCGCGCAATGCTCCTGCGCAGCCCGGCGGACTTAGAGTCGAGCGCGCGCGCCCTTGCCAGCGAGCTCGCGAAGCTCTCACGCCTCGCCGTCGAGATCCTCCCCAGTGAATCCGAACCGGGCAGCGGCAGCGCGCCGGGTGTCTTCCTCCCGACCTTCGCCGTGCGCATCCGCCATCACGACCTCCCCGTGCAGGTGCTCGCCGCACGCCTGCGCACAAGCGAGCCCCCCGTCTTCGCGCGCATCCAGGACGACGCACTCCTCATCGACCCGCGCGCCCTGCTCGCGGGCGATGCGGAAGCCCTCGTTCATGTGCTGCAAACGCTCGCCTGAAGGCGATCCTCCAACCAGAGAGCGCGATCGCCTTTCCGGTTCGGAGTACCGCCTTCGGGCGGTCTTCTCTTGCGGAGCCAGTCCCGCCTGAAGGCGGGACGACGAACCAGACCGCCTGAAGGCGGTACTCCAAACTCGGAGGGACTCCGGGCTCGTAGGGGTGTAGTTTCTATCTAGAGGGAGCGGCTATGCTCGCGGGTTCGGCGGTTGATCATGAAACTAGGAAAGAACAAGCGACTCACAGACTACGCAGCCTGCGCCGGCTGAGCGGCCAAGATGCCCATGGGGCAGCTCACGCAGGTCTTGCGTGAGTTCACCGAGACGGCGGACGATCGGCTGATCGTTGGTCCCCGCACCGTGGACGACGCAGGGGTCGTTCTGCTGGGACGGGCTGAAGGTCTGCCCGTGGGGGTGCATCTGGCGCTCGTGCAGACGGTCGACTACTTTCCGCCGATCGTCGACGATCCGCATTTCTACGGTGCGATCGCGGCGGCCAATGCGCTCTCCGACGTGTACGCGATGGGGGGCAAGCCGCACTCGGCGCTCAACGTCGCGGGCTTCCCCAAGGACTTTCCGGAGGAGTGGATCCGCGAGATCTTCCGCGGCGGTTTCGCGAAGCTCCGCGAGGCCGGGGCGATCCTGGCGGGGGGGCACACGGTGCAGAGCCAGGAGCCGCTGTTCGGTTTCGCGGTGACCGGCACGATCGATCCTGCGCGCGTGGCCGCGAACAGTGGCGCGCGAGCGGGCGATCGGTTGTACCTCACCAAGGCGCTCGGCATGGGGGTCATGACGACGGCGGCCAAGCTGCAGAAGATCAGCTGGGAGGAGCTCGAGCCCGCGGCTCGGCAGATGGCGACGCTGAACGCGGCCGCGGCTCAGGCAATGGCGGAGGCTGGCGCGCATGCTTGCACCGACATCACTGGCTTCGGTCTCGTCGGGCACGCCTCGAACATCGCGCGCGCGAGCGGGGTGACGCTGCGCTTCCAGCTCGCGCAGCTCCCGATCTTTCCCGGTGCCATCGAGCTCGCGAGGAAGAAGCTGTTCTCGGGCGGCATGGGACGCGGGCGCGCGACGCTCGGGCCGAGCGTGCGCGAGGCGAACGTCGCCGAGCGCGCGCTGGCCGACCTCACCTTCGACGCCGAGACCTCGGGCGGCCTCTTGATCGCGGTTCCGCCCGAGCGCGCGAGCGTGCTGGAGCGCGAGCTCGCGCGCCGCGACGTGCCAGTCCACCAGGTGGGCGAAGTGCTGGCGAAGCAAGAGCACTTGATCGAGCTCCTCTGACGCGCGCAGAGCTCGCGGGCGCCGGGTTTGCTACGCTGCCGCAAACGCCGCCTCCTCGCGCGCCGGGGCCAGCGAGCCGAGACTTCCCACCGCATGCGAGCCGGATCCTCAGCTTCCCGCTACCTGGCTCCGATCCTCGTCGTCGCTGGCGGGTGCATGTCGGCCAGGGAGCCGGTCGTCTACTGGGAGCAAGACATCGCTTTCGAGGGACCTTCGCCTGCGCTCGCTTGCGTCGTGGGCGATCTCGATCCTGCGCGAGCAGGCGAAGAGATCGCCGTCGCGTGCCGGAGCGGCGAGGCGCTCATGCTCTTTCCCGAGGGCGGTGGATGGGGCTCCGAGCTCATCTTCCAGGCGGGCGGCGAAGTGGACCAGTGCGAGGTGGGCGACCTCGACCCTCGCCATCCGGGTGCCGAGCTCGTGCTCGCCGGCAGATGGCCGGAGGGCGAAGGCAGCTTTCCGGCCATGGACGAACCCGACGGACCTTTCGTGATCTTCGTGTCGGCCCGCACCGAAGAGTGGGGGCTCGAGGCGATTCTCGAGGACGATGCGACGATCCAGGCGATAGCGGTCGGCGATCTCGATCCCGATCAGCCGGGCGACGAGCTCGTGGTGGCTTGCGCTGCGCACGACGTGCACTTGCTCTCCTTCGATCAGGGGAACTGGAAGTTCGATCGCATCGGCGGCCTGCCGGCTGACGCAACCAGCGCGAGCTGCGACGGCGGGCGCGCGTACGTCGGCTGCGCGGACGGATCGATCCTGGCCTTCGAGCTCGGCGCAGGCGGATGGAGTGGCCGCTCGGTTGGAGTCTCGGACCGTCCGATCGCGGGGATCGCCGCGCGCCGCGGCGAGATCCTGTGCTCCACGAGCGACGGCACGCTGCGGCTCACGCGCGGCGGAACGGAGGAGATCGTGCACCGCTCGCCCGCCGGCTTCCACGGCGCGGTCATCGCCGAGCTGGTTCGAGCCTGGCCCGGACCCGAGTACGCGACGGCGCGCGAAGACGGGGCGATGGTCGTCGTGCACACGGGGGCGAGCTCCGGCTGGATCGCGACGCAGGTCGCGCAGGACACGCTGGGCCTGCGCGATCTCGCTGTGGGATGGGTGGGCGATGCGCGGGCCGCACTGGTGTGCGCCGGGGCTTCGGGGCAGGTGATCGTCGCGTGGCCGACGGCGACGGGACGATGAGCTCCGAGCGCACGGAGTGGGCCGATTGTGGGCGCGAGATCGGCCCGCCGCCCTGGATCCTGGGTCACCGCGGCGTGCCGCGCGAGGCGCCCGAGAACACACTGGCGAGCTTGCGGCGCGCCGTCGACCTGGGGCTCGACGGCTTCGAGTACGACCTGCACGCCTGCGCGAGCGGTGAAGCGGTGCTCCTGCACGACGAGACGCTCGACCGCACCACGGATGCGAGCGGCCTGCTGATCACGCGCACGCTTCCCGAGCTCTTCGGAGTCGATGCCGGCTCGTGGTTCGACCGTCGCTTCCGCGGCGAGCCACTGCCCTTGTTCGACGAGGCGCTCGAGGTGGCGGGTGATCCCGACCGCGGGCCGCCGATGCACCTGGTCGAGCTCAAGGAGCGCGGGCTGGTCTCGATCGTCGCCGAGCGCGTGCGCGAGATCGCCCCGCGCCTCTCTGTGCGCGTCATTTCCTTCCTGCGCGACGTGGTGCTCGAGGCGCGCGATCAAGGCATGCCCGTGATGCTGCTCGCCGATCACGCCAGCGAGGTCGACCGCCGCTTCGTGCGCGAGGAGCGCCTGCATGCCTACGGGGTCGGCCCCGGCGGCTGGCGCAACGAAGCCGGCCGCGCCGACTGGTCCTTCTGCGAGCGCTGGGGCTGGTCGGTCGACTTGCCGGAGGATCTCCTCGAAGCCTGCCGCGAGCCGCTGTTCGGATTCAACACGAACGAGCCCTACCGCGCGCTCGCCACGCGCGCGCTGATCGGGCTCGCGCCCGACCTGCGCGGTCCGCATCCCGTGCGTGCGCCGAGCTTGGAGGTCGTGCCCGAGACGCTGGACGCTGCGACGCGCGCACGCGGCGAGTGGTTCGGCGCATGGGAGCTCGTCGCACGCGTGCGCAATCCGTTCAGCTTCGCCGTGGACGTCGGCTGCGACATCCATCTGCAAGGCGGGGCATTCGAGACCGGCGGCCTACCCGTCGCCACGACGCTCGAGCCGGGCGAAGAAGCGCGCGTTCCTTTCCGCATCGTCGGTGGCTCGAGGAGTCCGGGCAGCGATCCGCTCTTCCTGGCTCATTTCCAGTGGCGCGCCGGACCTGGCCGTCCGAAGGGCCGCTTGCTGCTCGACGGTCCGCTCACGCGCACACGCCGCGCCACGGCGAGCTCGACCACGCAGCGCCTGATGCTGCTCGCGGAGAGCGCCGACGATCCGCCCGCCACGATCCTGCTGCGCCGCCGCGGCGGCCACCTCTTGCTCTCGATCGAGCACTCGGGAGACCTCGAGGAAGCGCACATGGTTGCGCACCTCTCCGGTGAAGTCGTGCGCGGAGGCAAGGGCTTGCGTCTGCGCCTCCCGGAGGACTTCGACACGCGCGTCGAGGGCGTTTCTTTCAGTTGCGGAATCGAGGGCGTTCGCTCGGGCCAGCCCGCCATTCGTCGCTGGGCCGGCGGGGTCCCCGAGGGGATCTTCGCCGGCTCCCCCGGTCGCCTGCATGCCGTGGCGCGGGCGTGAGGGGCCTTTTGCGCTTCGACTTCTCGAGATTGGACGAGGATCGAAGGCAGGGGAAGCCGCAGTAGGGAGTTCCTTCACGGGTTGCTAGGCTCTTGCCGATGACGTGCCCCGTGCGAGCTTCGCGGGTGATCGCCTGGCTGGCCTTCGCGGCCTACCTGCTGGCAGGGCTCTTGCCTTACCAGGCCCTCGTGCTCTGCGTCGACGGCCAGGGACACATCTCGATCGAGGCTGCCACGGCGGAGGGCGCCTGCTTCGATTGCGGTCCTCCCGCGAGCGAGTTGCTCGACCGGTGCTGCTCCGCGCCCGGCGAAGGAGAGGCCTCTCGCGAGGCCTGCGATTGCAGCGACGTCGTCCTGGCCTGGAGCAGCTCACAACCTCATCGAGTGTTCAAGGAGCTGGCGAGCGCGTGGAAGGCGCCCGCGATCTCGAGCTGTCGATACGAGCTTCCCACCCCGCGATTGGTGGCCGAAGCATTCCGCGATCGAAGCCCGACGTACGGACCGCCCGGCACGTTGCGCGCGTCGCGAAGCGTCGTCCTGCGCATCTGAGCGACCTCGTTTCCTGAGGGTTGGCCGCGGCCCCGAGGACCCGGCCGACAGTTTCCGCCTTTCGATCCGCGCTCCACTCGCTGGAGCCTGCGGAGCAAGCAAGGGAAGCGCGCATGGGCTCAGAGATTCGCTTTCGATTCACCGTTCCACCTCCGTTTCATCGATCGCCCGCATCGACCGTTGCGCTGCTGGGTCTGCTCGCAGCGCTCGCGGGCTGCGCGACGCAGGTCGCGCGCGTCGAACCAAGCATCGCGATCGAGGCAGCGATTCCTGCGGCGGGCCTGGTCGCCTTTCGCGAGGAAGGCGGCCCGATCGACGAGGTTCGGCCGGAGGTCGACACGCTCTCCATCGCGGATGCGATCCGCCTCGCCCTGCAGACCGATCCCACGCTCCAGGCTTCCCTGGCCCGCGTGCGCGCCGCACAAGCCGAGGCCGACGAAAGCGGCTTGCCGCCCGATCCGATCCTGGATGTGGTCTTGCGCTTTGGTCCGGACGGGGACCTGCGTCCCGAGATCGGGCTCGCACAAGAGTTGATTGGCCTGTTGCGAATGTCGCGCCGGGTGAGCGCGGCAGAGCATCACCTGCGCGCGGAGGCGGCGAGCGCGCTCGGAACGGCGCTCGACGTGCTCGCGGAAGTCCAGCGGCACTACTCCGCCATCCAGGCCCTGGAGGAACATCGATCTGCGATCCGAGAGCGGCTGGAAACGGTCGCGCGCCTGCGGCACGTCGCGGAAGCACGCCTGGCGGGCGGTGAAGGAACGCGCGCGGACCTCATCGCCTTCGAGATCGAGCAGCAGTCGGTCGAGATCGAGGCGGCTGAGCGTGCGAACACGCTGCGGCTCGAGCGGCTCGCGCTCGCGCGCTTGATCGGCCAGCCGTCGAGCGCCGCGAGCTGGACCGTCGAGCCCTGGCAGCCCTACGTGCTCGGGCCAGCCCCGGAGTCGGCCTGGATCGACGCGGCCCTGGTGAAGCGACCGGAGATCCAGCAAGCGCAGTGGGAGCTCCGGAGCCGCGAGGAGGAGCTCGAGCTGTCCTCGAGCTCACCGCTCGAGGGGACGGCCGCCGGCGTCGCTTTCGAGCACGATGGAGATTCCTCGGTCGGGCCATCGATCTCGATCCCGATCGTCTGGTCGGGTCGCTTCCGCACGCGCCGTGAGCACGCCCTCGCGCTCCTCGCCGAGAGTCGCCACAGGTTGACCGAGGCGCAGCGCAGCGCGGTCGAGGAAGTCCGGGCGGCGCTCGGGACACTCGACTCTTCCCTTGCGAGCATCGAGATGCTGCGCGGTGAGCTGATTCCCATGCAAGCGGGCCGCCGAGCAGACGTCGAGCGCATGCACGCCGAGCGCGAAGTCGACGTCACCCTTCTCCTGCTCGCCGATCAGGCGCTTCAGGAGTCGAGAACGCGCCTGGTCGATCTCGAGCTGCAGGCATCGCTCGCGCTCTACGGGTTGCAACGAGCGGTGGGCGGGCCGGCCGCTCTCGACGCGATCGCAGGTCGGATGGTCCAGGAGGGTGGCAACGATGAATGAGCTCTTGTACGGGACGCGAGCGCGAAACTGGGCGGCGATGGCCACGGCCCTTCTGCTCGCACTGCTCAGCGCAGGGACAGTCGCCTGTCGGCAGTCGGGCGAGGAGGGACACGAGGACGCCGAGGCGGACGCGACTCATGAAGACGATCACGAGCACCACGACGGCGAAGCCGAGGGCGAGGACGACGAACACGGACACGCAGCTCACCCGGACGACCTACACCATGCGACCGGGCACGCGGCAGGATGCGAAGAGGACGTGACCATCTCGCCCGAGGCCATCATCCGGTACGGGATCGAGGTCGCTCCGGCGAAGCGAATGCCGCTCGTCGCCTCGGTGCAGGCTCCGGCGCGAATTGCGCTGCGTGCGAGCTCCGTGACCCGCATCGGATCGCCCCTGCGCGGCCGCATCGTCGAGCTCCCGGTGCAGGCCGGGGACGAGGTCGAGGCCGGCGCGCTCCTGGTTGCGATCGAGAGTCCCGAGCTCGGCCAGGCCCAGGCCGAGTTCTTGCAGAAGGAGATGCAGGCGACCGCGCTCGCGCCCTCGGCGGAGATCGCCAGTAGTGCATGGGAGCGCGCGAAGTCGCTCTTCGATTCCGTCCAGGGCGTCTCGCTGACCGAGGTGCAGAAGCGCGAGATCGAGCTCCGCGCGGCGCAGCAGTCGCTCGCGCTCGCCCGCGCGACGGCCACTGCGGCGCGCAATCAGCTCCTCCTGCTCGGCATGCAAGAAGCGGCGATCGAGGGGATCCTGGACGCCGGGCGGATCGCTCCGCGAATGGAGCTTCACGCGCCATTTGCCGGCCGCGTGATCGAGCGGCCGGTCGCGCTCGGCGAGCTCGTGGGCCCCGAGAAGGAATCGCTGCTCACGCTCGCCGACACGCGGACCCTGTGCGTGCTGGCTCACGTGCCCGAAGGCCGCCTGGCGGAGATCTCGATCGGGGCGATGGCGCGAATCTCGATCGCGGCGCTCGGCGGGAAGGAGATCGAGGGTGCGGTCGCCGCGATCGCGCCCGTACTGGACGCCGATACGCGCACCGCCGAGGTTCGCGTCGACGTCGAGAATCCCGACGGCCGGCTCCTGCCCGGGATGTACGCGCTGGCGAGGATCGCGGGCGCAGGCGCGGGTGCACCGGATGCGCTCGTCGTACCGGACGAAGCCGTGCAGACCGTCGAGGGCGAGCCAGTCGTGTTCGTCCCCACCGATGAGTCGGGCCGGACGTTCTGCAAGCACGCGGTGCAGGTCGGCGAGCAGGTCGGCGACGGCATCCCCATCCTCTCGGGGCTGGTCGAGGGGGACATCGTCGCCGTCTCCGGCACCTTCCTCCTCAAGGCCGAGCTCGGCAAGGGATCGGCCGAACATGAGCACTGAGGCTGCCTGCTCGCCGGCCCCTGGCGACAGCGGCATGCCCGCCGTCTTCTCGGTGAAGGCGCCGCACTTTCTCCGGACGGGCCCTCGGCCCGCGAGATGAACCATGCTCGAGCGCATTCTCAGCTTCTCGATCACGCACCGCGGAACGATCGTCGTCATGACCCTGGTGGCAGCCGTGATCGGCGCATTCTCGCTCACGCGTCTGCCGATCGACGCCGTGCCGGACATCACGAACAACCAGGTCCAGATCAACACGCTGGTCGCCGGCGCTCTCGCCGGTCGAGGTCGAGAAGCAGGTCACGTTTCCCGTCGAGACGGCGCTGGCGGGCATCCCGGGGCTGCAGTACACGCGCTCGCTCTCGCGCAACGGCTTCTCGCAGGTGACGGCCGTCTTCGAGGACGACGTCGACATCTACTTCGCGCGCCAGCAGGTCAACGAGCGCCTCGATCGAGGCGACGCGAGAGCCTGCCCGCCCGGCGCCGAGCCGACGATGGGGCCGATCTCGACCGGGCTCGGCGAGGTGTACATGTACACGGTCGAGTACGAGCACCCGGCACGGCGAAGGGCGCCGACGATCCGAGGAAGGCCAGCCGGGCTGGCAGAGCGACGGCTCGTATCTGACGCCCGAAGGCGAGCGGCTGCGCACGGATGTCGAGCTCGCGAGCTACCTGCGCACGGTGCAGGACTGGATCATCCGCCCGCAGCTCAAGGGCGTGAAGGACGTCGCCGGGCGTGGACTCGATCGGCGGGTACGTGAAGCAGTACCACGTCCAGCCCGACCCGATGAAGCTTGTCAGCTACGGCCTGACGTTCCGCGACGTGATCGAGGCGCTGGAGAGGAACAACGTCAGCACCGGCGCGGGCTACATCGAGCACAAGGGCGAAGCGTACATCGTGCGCGCGACCGGGCGGATCGAGAACGATCGAGCAGATCGAGGCGATCGTGGTCGGCACGCGCGAGCGGCGATGCCGATCCACATGCGCGACGTCGCGACGCGTCGGCGTCGGACGGGAGCTGCGCACCGGCTCGGCCAGCGAGAACGGCGAGGAGGTCGTCGTCGGCACCGCGCTGATGCTGATCGGCGCGAACAGCCGCACGGTCGCCGCCGCGGTCGACGCGAAGATCGCGCGAGATCAACCAGAGCTCTGCCGCCCGACGTCCGCGCCAAGACGGTGCTCAACCGCACCAAGCTGGTGGACGCGACGATCGGCACGGTCGAGCAAGAACCTGATCGAGGGCGCGATCCTCGTGATCGTCGTGCTGTTCCTGCTGCTCGGCAACATCCGCGCCGCGTTGATCACGCGCGCTGGCGATCCCGCTGTCGATGCTGATGACCGCGACCGGCATGGTGCAGAGCAAGATCAGCGGCAACCTGATGAGCCTGGGCGCGATCGACTTCGGCCTGATCGTCGACGGCGCGGTCATCATCGTCGAGAACTGCCTGCGGCGGCTCGCCGAGCGCCAGCACGAGCTCGGGCGGAAGCTGACGCTCCGCGGAGCGGCTGCACGAGGTCGTCGTCGCCGCGACAAGGAGATGATCCAGCCCGTCCGTGTTCGGCGCAGGCGATCATCATCACCGTCTACCTGCCGATCCTCGCGCTGACCGGCGTCGAGGGAAAGATGTTCCACCCGATGGCGATGACGGTGATCTTCGCCCTGGCCGCGGCGTTCGTGCTGTCGCTGACGTTCGTCCCGGCGATGGTCGCGATCGTGATCCGCGGCAGGGTGAAGGAGAAGGAGAACTTCCTCATCCGCTGGGCGAAGCGCGCTGTACGAGCCGGCTCTGCGCGTCGTGCTGCGATTCCGCTGGCTCGTCGTCGGCGTCGGCGGTCGTCGCATCTTCGCGCCTCGCTGCTGCTCTTCACGCGGCTGGGGCAGGAGTTCGTCCCGACGCTCGACGAGAAGGACATCGCGATGCACGCGATGCGCATCCCGAGCACGGGCATCACCCAGTCGACCGCGATGCAGAACGGAGGTCGAGCGAACGGTCGCCGCGTTCCCCGAGGTCGCGTTCGTCTTCTCGAAGACCGGCACCGCCGAGATGGCGTCCGACCCGATGCCGCCGAACGTCTCCGACACGTTCATCATCCTGAAGCCCAAGGAAGAGTGGCCGGATCCTGCGGAGACGAAGGAGTCCCTGGAGAACCGGATCGAGCGGGCCGTCGAGGAGCTCCCGGGCAACAACTACGAGTTCACCCAGCCGATCCAGATGCGCTTCAACGAGCTGATCGCCGGCGTGCGCGGCGACGTGGCGGTGAAGGTCTACGGCGACGATTTCGCGCGCTCGAGTCGACTGCGCAGCAGATCGCCGCAGCACTGCGCGAGCGTCCCCGGCGCGGCCGACGTGAAGGTCGAGCAGACCGACGGGCTGCCGCGATCGAGATCGAGATCGACCGCGATGGCGATCGTCGCGCTACGGCCTGAGCGTCGCCGACGTGCAGGACGTCGTCGCCGTCGCGGTCGGGGGCGCGAGGCGGGCCAGGTGTTCGAGGGCGACCGGCGGTTCGATCTCGTCGTCCGCCTGCCCGAGGAATTCCGCTCGGACCTGCATCGCCTGGGCGATCTGCCCATCCCGCTCCCGCACCCGGCCGGGGAGCACGCGAGCCCGGCCGTTCCTGCTCGGGGACGGCGAGGGCATCCCCGAGGCGGCCTTCGTGCCGCTCGCTTCCGTCGCCGACGATCGACATCGGCGAGGGCCCGAACCAGATCAGCCGCGAGAACGGCAAGCGGCGGGTCGTCGTGCAGGCGAACGTGCGCGGCCGCGACATCGGCTCGTTCGTCGCCGAGGCGCAGACGAAGATCGCCTCCAGTCAAGCTGCCGGCGGGGAGCTGGCTCGACTGGGGCGGGCAGTTCGAGAACCTCGTCGCCGCGCGAGAGCGGCTGACGGTCGTCGTGCCGGTCTGCTTCTTCCTGATCTTCCTGCTGCTCTACCTGCACGTTCGGAACGGTGCGCCACTCGCTGCTGGTCTTCACCGGCGTGCCGCTCGCCCTGACCGGCGGCATCGTCGCGCTCTGGCTGCGCGACATGCCCTTCTCGATCTCGGCCGCGGTCGGCTTCATCGCCCTCTCGGGCGTCGCGGTGCTGAACGGGCTGGTGATGGTCACCTTCATCAACCAGCTGCGAGCAACAGATGAGCGACCTTCGCGACGCGATCGTGCACGGCTCGCTGACGCGGCTGCGGCCCGTGCTGATGACCGCGCTGGTCGCATCGCTCGGCTTCGTGCCGATGGCGCTCGCGACCGGCACCGGCGCGGAGGTGCAGAAGCCGCTGGCGACCGTCGTCATCGGCGGAATCGTCTCGAGCACGCTGCTCACGCTCCTGGTGCTGCCGGCGCTGTACTTGACCTTCGAGGGCCGCCGCCGGCGCGGCGGGGGAGCGCCGACGTGAGAAGCCTTCGCGTCCCCGCCCGGTTCGGACTACCGCGCACTTCGGAGTACAGCGCCGTTCGGAACAGCGCAGTTCGGAACAGCGCAGTTCGGAGTCCCTCTTAGTTTGGAGTACCGCCTTCAGGCGGTCTGGTTTGTCGTCCCGCCTTCAGGCGGGACTGGCACTGCAAGAAAAGACCGCCTGAAGGCGGTACTCCGAACCAGACGGTACTCCTAACCAGTTCCGCACCCAGGGTCTGGACACCGTGGGATGAAACTCCCTCAATCGAGGCAGCCCGGCGACGGCACGGAGGTCGGCAATCTCTTTGGTGTCGCGAGCCCGTGAACCAGTTTGGCCGGGGACTTCGCGAGCACACCGTACTGTTGCCAAGGCGCCCTCGGGCTCCCGGAGCACGCTCTCTAGAATCCGAAGACGCGAGTCCCACGCCGTCGCCGGCCTTGTCCCAAGGAGGCCGAATGGAAGTCGTTCATCCCCGTTGCGCAGGTCTGGATGTCCACAAGGACGTCATCGTGTGTTGCGTGCGCCTGGTCGGTCCGGCCGGCGTTCAGCAGGAAGTTCGCAAGTTCGGCGCGACCAGCGCGGAGTTGCTGGCTCTATCGGACTGGTTGTCGAAGTGTCACTGCACTGACGTGGCCATGGAGGCGACGGGTGTCTACTGGAAGCCGGTCTGGCACGTGCTCGAGGGTCACTTCGAGCTTGTCCTGGGGAACGCTGCGCACATCCGCAACGTCCCCGGTCGCAAGACCGACGTCAACGACGCCACCTGGATCGCCGACCTGCTGGCCCACGGGTTGATCCGCTCCAGCTTCGTGCCCCCGCAGCCCATCCAAGAGCTGCGGGACCTGACGCGCACGCGCAAGCAGCTCGTGCGCGAGGTGGCCCGGCACACGCTGCGGATCCAGAAGACGCTCGAAGACGCCAACGTGAAGCTCTCCAGCGTTTTGAGCGACATGCTCGGGCAGAGTGGACGGGATATCTTGGAGGCGATCGTCGATGGAGAAGACGATCCGAAGGCTCTCGCCGCACTCGCTTCGTCGCGCGTGAAGGCCTCCAGGGAGGACCTCGCAGAAGCGCTCCGCGGTCGTATCCGGGATCACCATCGCTTCATGATCCGCTCCCACCTGCGGCTGATCGACACGATCGGAGAGGAGGTGGCGGGGATCGACGAGCGCATCGGCGAGCACCTGAAGCCGTTTCGCGGAGCCGTCAAGCTCCTGACGACCATCCCGGGCGTCAGCCAGATCGCAGCCCACGTCATCCTGGCCGAGATCGGCGATGACATGAGCCGCTTTCCCACTGCCGGCCATCTGATCTCCTGGGCTGGCCTATGTCCGCGCAACGACGAGAGCGCGGGCAGAAAGCGCAGCACGCGCCTTCGGGCTGGCGCTCCCTGGCTCAAGACCACTCTGGTCCAGGCCGCCTGGGCCGCGACGCGCAAGAAGAACAGCTACTTCAAGGCTCAGTTCCACCGCATCAGCATGCGCAGGGGGCCAAAGAAGGCCGTCGTCGCGGTCGCGGCCTCCATGCTCACCGCCGTCTACCACATGCTCCGGCGCGGCGTCTTCTTCGAAGACCTGGGCCCCGATCACTTCGATCGTCGCGACAAGGCCAAGGTCGCCAAGCGACTCATTCGGCGCCTCGAACAACTCGGGCTTCAAGTCGAGGTGAAAGCCGCTTCCTAAAGGCCTGAGAGGGTTTGTTTCTCTCTAGACGGCACTCCTAGCCAGAGTTTCCGCGTCGCCCACGAGCCTCACAAGCTCGCACGCACCGCCCCCCCCCAACCGCACATTGCAACTCGTCACCGCCACTCGTGTAATGGCGATCTCTCGACGGGAGTGGATCGGTGCTGGTGTGCCGCCCGGCCTTCAAAGCCGGTGGGGCTCCGTGGACAGCGGGGCCGGTGGGTTCGATTCCCATGCACTCCCGCCAGCTCTCGCGCTATCCGAAGCGAACCGGAGTGAAGATCGCCGCTCTGCGCGAGTAGGCAGGTACGCGCTCCAGATGGTCCAAAGCCTAGAATCTCGGCAGGTGGAGCAGGACATGCGGGTGGCGAGGATCGCTAGCAATCGAAAAGGGCAGGTGCGCGAATCGGCCCGTCTGGCGCTCGGGGTCGCGGCGGGCGTCCTGCTCGCGAGCGCGGGTGCGCTGGCGCAGGACACGCCGGCTCCCGTGCACGTGCGCCTCGAGAACGAGCTCTCCCTCGGAACGCTGGCGCTCCTGCAGCGCTCGCTGCGCGTCGCGCACGAGTCGAGCGATCCGTGCCTGGTGGTCGAGCTCGACACGCCGGGCGGCGAGGTCAGCCTGATGTGGCAGATCGCCAAGGCGATCGATCAGGCGAACATCGAAGGCGTGCGCACGGTCTGCTGGGTGAACGAGCACGCGCTCTCCGCGGGCGTCCTGGTCGCGATCTCCTGCGATCGGGTGTACGCGCGCGACCGCGCTGCGATCGGCGCCGCCACACCCGTGACTTTCGGTCCGGAGGGGCTGCAGAGCCTCGCCGATCTCGATCCCAAGAGCGCTTCCGCGATCGCCGCGATGGTGCGCGGCTGGGCGAAGGATCACGGGCGCTCTCCCGAGCTCGCGCTGGCGATGGTCGATCCGGAGACCGAGGTCTACGAGGTCGAGATCGACGGGATGAGGAAGCTCATCACGGGTGAAGAGTGGAGGGACATGCGCCTGGGTCTGGATCCACCCCAGCTCCTGCGGACCGTCGCGCCCGGCGGGCGGCCGCTGACGCTGACGGGTAGCGAAGCCCTCGAGCTCGGATTCATCGACGGCATCGTGGAGTCCCTCGACGATGTGCTCGCGAAGATCGGCTATCCGCGCGTCGCTCCGCGGACGGTCGTCGCATCGCGATCCGAGGAGATTCTCGGGCAGCTGAACGAGCTCTCGATGCTCTTCCTCGTCGCCGGCCTGATCTTGGCCTTCGTCGAGCTGAAGACGCCCGGCTTCGGTCTCGCCGGGACGCTCTCGGCCGCATGCTTCGTGCTGCTCTTCAGCGCGCGCTACCTGGTGGGCCTCGCCGACATCCCGCACATCGTCGCAGCGGCCCTGGGTGCGGGACTGATCGCGGCCGAGCTGTTCGTCGCTCCGGGGACGATCTGGCTCGGCCTGGGCGGTTTCGTGTGCCTCCTCGCGGCCATCGTGTTCGGCCAGCTCGGGCCAGGCTTTCACTTCTCCAACGCTCTCGATCAGGTGGCGCTGCGCGGCGTCCTGGACGAGCTCGTGCTTGGCCTCGCCGGCGCGGTCGTGATCGCCTGGCTCGTCTCGCGCTGGCTGCCCGACACGCCCTTCCTGCGCCGGCTCGTGCTCGCGCCCGCCTCGCTCGCCCCGCCGGGAGAAGCCGTGTCCGAGACGAAGCCTGCGATCGCGATCGGCTCGCTCGGTCAGGCGCTCACCGATCTGCGGCCGGTCGGAAAGGTCGTGCTGGACGGCGAGCCTGCGGTCGAGTACGAAGCGCGTGCCGAGGGGCTCGCGCTCGAGCGCGGCGCTCGCGTGCGCGTGGTCGAACTCGGCGCGGGTCGGCTCGTCGTCGCCGACGACGCTCCGCGCGCAGCCGACGATCCCCTGCGGGCTGCACGCGGATCATGACCGAGATCATCCTCCTTCTGGGCCTGGGCTTGCTCTTGATCGTCGCCGAGGTCTTCGTGCCCAGCATGGGCATCCTCGGTCTCGCCGCGAGCCTGTGCATCATCGGCGCGGTCGCCTGGGCCTTCACGATCTCGAATGCCTTCGGATCGCAGGTCCTGCTCGCCGCGGCGATCCTGGTGCCGGTCCTGATCGCAGTCGCGTTCAAGCTCCTGCCGTACAGTCCGATCGCCAAGCGCTTCGTTGCCAAGGGTTTCAGCTTCGACGACGGCCGAGCCGTCGACGCGCGCGATCGCATGCTCTCCGGTGCCGAAGGCGTTGCCGAATCCGTGCTGCGCCCTTCGGGAGTCGCGCGCCTGGACGGCCGGCGCGTCGACGTCGTCTCTCGCGGCGAGATGATCCAGGCCGGCGAGAAGATCCGCGTGATCGAGATGGAGGGCAACCGCGTGGTCGTCGCGCGCGTGCTCGAGAGCAGCATCCCTCCGCCCGCAAATCCCTCCCGAGGTGAAGCATGAGCGTGTCCACCGGCCTTCTCGCGTCGAGTTCCCTGACCTTCAGCCCGCAGCTCCTCCTCGGGCTCCAGGGAGAGCAACTGCGCGGCATGCCCGACCTGCTCTGGACGGTGCTCTACGTCCTGATGGGCATCGTCGGCCTGGTGCTGCTCTTCATGTTCCTGAAGTTCGGGCACCTCTACCTGCGCTCGCTCTTCACGCACGCGGGCATCGGGCTGATCGACATGTTCGCGATGACGTTGCGCAAGGTCGATCCCAAGGTGATCGTCGACGCGCGCGTCATGATCGTGCAGGCCCGGATCGAGAACATCGCTCCCCGCGACCTCGAGGCGCACTATCTCGCGGGAGGCAAGGTCATGCGTGTGGTGCAAGCGATCATCTCCGCCCACCGTGCCGGGATCGATCTCGATTTCCGCACCGCGACCGGGATCGATCTCGCCGGCCGCGACGTCCTCGAGGCCGTGCGCGCGAGCGTCACTCCGAAGGTGATCGACTGCCCCAATCCCGCTTCGGGAAAGAGCGAGGTCGCGGCGGTCGCGAAGAACGGCATCCAGGTGCTCGCCAAGGCGCGCGTGACCGTGCGCACGAACATCCGCCGGCTCGTCGGCGGGGCAGGCGAGGAAACGATCATCGCGCGCGTCGGCGAGGGCATCGTCTCGACCATCGGCTCGAAGGAGAGCCACAAGGACGTGCTGGAGAATCCCGACTCGATCTCCAAGACCGTGCTCGCGCGCGGCCTCGACGCAGGCACGGCCTTCGAGATCGTGTCGATCGACATCGCCGACGTCGACATCGGACACAACATCGGCGCGCGCCTGCAGGCCGACCAGGCGGAAGCCGACAAGCGCGTCGCCCAGGCGCAGGCCGAGAAGCGCCGCGCGATGGCCGTCGCAGCCGAGCAAGAGTTCCGCGCGCAGGTGCAGGAGAATCGTGCCAAGGTCGTGCTCGCGGAGGCGCAGGTCCCGCTCGCGATGGCCGAGGCGCTGCGCTCGGGGAATCTCGGCGTCATGGATCTCTACCGGCTGCGCAACATCGACTCCGACACGCGCATGCGCGGGGCGATCGCGGGCGAGGAAAGCGAAGGGGGCGCGCCCCCCGTGAAAGAGAGCGGCACGTGAGCATCCTCGCCGCCATCGCGGCTCAGGACATCGACCGCGATCTCCGGGGCTACATCCAGCTCGCGTTCATCCTCTTGCTCGTCGCAGGGCCCGCCCTGGCGAAGATCATCAAGCGCGCGATCGAGGGCTCGATGCCCCCGGCCGATCCGCGCACTCGTCCACCGCTCACTCCTCTCGAGCGCGAGCCCCAGGTCTCGTGGAGGGACCTCCTCGAAGGACGCCTGCCGCAGCGCGAAGTCGTGCGCGCGCCCGTTCCGCCCGCCGCCGCGCCTGCGCGGGCGGATCCCCGGCCGCGCCAGGTGCTCGCCGAGCTGCCCGGCGAGGACGAGCTCGAGGTCGCCGGAGAAGACGCGGTTTCCCTCGAAGCAGCCGGTGCTGCGCCGCCGCTCGAGGTGCTGCCGCAGCACGAGACGGCCGCCGCGGAATCCTTGACGCTCTCGGCCTCACCCATGAAGGTCGATGGCTTCCGCACCAGCAATCGAGCGGGACGGCGCCTGCTCGGGCGGCGCGCGGAGACGGCCGACTGGCGGCGAGGCATGGTCTTGAGCGAGGTGCTCGGAGACCCTGTGGGGTGGCGTGAGGCCCGCATCGGGCCCTTCCTTTGACCCAGCCGAAGGAGGGGGCCCGAGGGCCGTTCGCACCCGGGCGAGCTGTCGCAAGTCCTTCTCTGACAGGTCCTTGCGCCCGGCTCCAGTACCCGCGGCCTTGGCGCCGCCGGCAATCCGGGGTCCACTGGGCGCGTCCGGAAGGAGGGTCGGGACCTTGTCCAGGCTCTGGAGAGCGTGTTTCCTAGGGCTCCCCCCTGGCGCGACGCGCGCCCCCGACCCACCATCCGGAGCCATTCCGGAGCTTCCCAAGTCCCCCACGAGCAATCCTCCCGATGAGCCAACACTTCGACCAGCTCCTCGCCGCCATCGAGGCGGCCCGTGCTGACGTGCAGAAAGCCGAGGAAGGCAACAAGGCTGCGTGCTCCCGTGTCCGCAAGTCGATGCAAGACATCAAGAACATCGCTCAAGAGATCCGCAAGGAGATGCTCGAGCTGCGTGACGCGGGGGGAAAGAAGACCTGACCGCCGCTTCCCCGGACGAACGGTGATATCCAGCGCGCCCCGTCTCGGGGCGCGCTCGTTTCACGGGCCGTCGCGCGCGCCAGCGATCCGCAGACCTGGCGCCGAAGGCGCGAGCGAGCCTGCTCGCCGGGCCTCGGCCGCGAACACCTCGATCGCTCGAGCTCCGGTAGGTCCCAGGTCGAGCGTCCATTCGTTCACGTAGAGCTCGACGTGCTTCCACAGCACCGCGTCGTCCTGCTCTTGCGCGTGAGCACGCATCGTGCCGAGCGCTTCTTCCGGATGGGCTCGCGCGTGCTCGAGCGAGCGACGGATGGCCGCGGCGATCGCGAGCGCGGCGCTCTCCCCGATCTCGCGGCGAGCGAACAGGCCCCCCAGGGGAAGGGGAGCATGGGTGCGATCCTCCCAGCGCGTGCCGAGATCCTCGACCAGCGCGAGGCCGAGGTCGCGCCAGGTGAAGCGCGCCTCGTGGATGCAGACGCCGAGATCGGCGCTGCGCTCGACCAGGCGGGGAAGGATGCGCGAGAAGACGACCTGCTCGATCTCGCCCGCGACACCATGGAAGAGCCGGTAGAGGAAGCTCGCCGTCGTGTGCTCGCCCGGAAGCAGCACGCGTGGCGGGCGCTCCCTACCGCGCTCGTCCCGGACGGCCGTCTCGGGCCGCAGCCCCTCGCAGGCGGCGAGCAAGAGCGGTCCCACTCCGAAACCGAGCGCCGAACCAGCCGGGAGGACGAGTACGTCGCCGGCGATCGGGAGCGCCGCCGCGTAGCTCGCCTTGGCGACGTCGAGCTCGCCGGCGAGGAGCGCACGATTCAGCTCCTCGATGTCGGCGAGCTCGATCGCAAGTTCGAAGCCCTCGACGCGCACGGCACCGGAGAGCAAGCCATGGAAGGCATAGGTGTCGTTGGGGCAAGTCGAGATCCCCAGCCGGATCGGCCGACTCACGCGGAGGCTCCAGGACGTGGGATCGGCCAGGGATCGTTCGCACCCAGTAGTGCGAGAGCGAGCTGGCTCGCGGCGTCGAGCGCGGCGTCGATCTTCCACGCGCGCGCGTCGCGTTCGCCGGCGCGATTGGAGATCCCGCGCACGATGGCGAGCGGCGTCGCTTGCATGGCGCAAGCGAGCGCGACTCCGAAGCCTTCCATGTCCTCGGCGAGCGCGCCGCCGAAGCGTTCGGCGCGCTCGCGCGCTTCGAGGGGCGTACCGGATGCCGAGCAGACGGTGAGCAGCCGCTCGGAGCGCGCGTGAAGGGGGTCCTCGAACACGAGCTCCTCCCAGAGCGCATCGGGCCAACCCATGCCCGTGGCCGGCCACTGGGGGATCCCGACCGCTCGCGCTCCCGCGCGCGTGGGGCCGCTGCCAGCACCGACGCCGTCCAGCCAGACACGCCCGAAGCGCGAGGCTTCACCGATGGGCAGGCGCGTCTCGTCCATGGTCCCCGCAATGCCGAGCAGGAGCACGCGCCGCGGAGCCAGTCGAGCGATGAGCTCCGCGGTGCGCGCTGCGGCCGCCAGCGGGCCGAATCCCGAGCGCGCGATCAACCCCAGACCGGGTGGGAGCGGGCGCACGGCGCGCAATCGCTGCTCTTCCTGTTTCGTGGGGATCAGGACGAGCGTCGGCGCGCCGGGGGAGGGAGATGGCTCTGCCACGCTCACGCTTCGACCCTGCAAGACTTTTGCGTGGGTCCGCGTCCACGAATGATATCGTGGGCTTGCTCCGAATCGAGCTCCTCCGTGAACCACAGGCTGGTTGCGATGAAACCCTCCGCACTCCGCTCTGCCTTCTTCGCTCTGCTGCTGACTGGCCCTGTCGCTCTCGCGCAGGAACCGGTGGTCGAGGCTGGCGAGCTCCGCAAGATCCTGACCATCGGGCGCTTCGAGAGCCACGTCCAGGACCATCTGTGGGAGGTCACCAAAGACATCGGCCCGCGCTTGACGAGCTCGTCCAATCTCGAGCGCGCATACGAGTGGGCGCGTGCCCGCTTCGCGGGCTTCGGCCTCGACGCGCGCATCGAGCCGTACGGAGACTGGGCCGTCGGTTTCGATCGTGGCCCCTCCCGCGGCGGCATGGTCAGCCCCGAGGCGCGCGCGTACACGTTCATCACGCAGGCCTGGACGCGCGGGACCAACGGTCCGCTGCGCGCGCGAGCCATCCTGCATCCAGCCACCCTGGAAGCACTCGAGGCCGTCCGCCCGCTGCTCGCCGGCGCCTGGCTCGTGCAACCTCTGGTGGCCCGCGGCGACGAGCGCTTGCCGAAGGAAGTGCGCGACGCCGTCCGCGAAGCCGCCGAGAAGGAGGGCGTGGCCGGGACGCTCCGGCGGGGGACGGCGAGCGGGCTACTGATCACCTTCGGCAATCCGCCCGACCGAATGGATGCGATTCCGGCCGGCGTCAACGTCACGCTGCACCCGAACGATTACGACGATCTCTACGCGCGTCTTTCGCGCGACGAAGCGGTCGAGCTCGAGTTCGACATCCAGAATCTGTTCCGCGAAGGGCCCGTCCGGCTGTGCAACGTGGTGGCCGAGCTGCGCGGGAGCGAGCACCCCGATGAGTATGTGATCGTCCAGGCGCACCTCGACAGCTGGGACGGAGCCGAAGGCGCCCAGGACAACGGCACCGGAGTCGCCACGACGCTCGAGGCCGCGCGGATCCTGACCGCCGCCGGGGTCAAGCCCCGCCGCACGATCCGTTTCGTCCTCTACAGCGGCGAAGAGCAGGGCCTGTTCGGATCGAACGCCTACGTCGAGGCGCACAAGGACGAGCTCGCGCGCACGAGCATCGTCCTCAACCACGACGAAGGCGGGAACTACCTGCGTGGCGTCACCGCGACGCAGCCGATGCTGGCCGACTTCGAGCGCGTGTTTGCGCCGGTGAAGGCCCTCGATCCCGCCCGGCCGTTCGAGATCCGCGAGGTCGAAGGCTTCCAGCCTGGGCCCAGCGATCACGCGCCCTTCGTCCAGGCCGGCGTTCCGGCGATCCACTGGGACCAGGACGGCGACGGCTACCAGTTCATCCACCACACGCAGAACGACACGTACGAGCTGGTCGACGCCGCGGACCAGCGGCACTCGGCGCTCGTCGTCGCGATCTCGGCGCTGGGCTTCGCCGATCTCGATCACATGGTCGATCGCACCGACATGCGCCCTCCCGGGGACCGCAAGCTCGGCGTCCAGCTCGACGGCACGAAGGTCGCAAGCGTGCTGGGCGGCGGTCGCGCAAGCGCTGCCGGCTGGCAAGCCGGCGACGTGATCGTCGCGATCGACGGCGAGGAGCCCAAGGGCCAGGCCGGCGTCGTGCGCCTGGTGCAGCAAGGCGTGGGGCGCAAGACGATCCGCCTCCAGCGCGGCGCCGAATTCGTCGACACCGTCCTCGACTGGTCCGACGATCCCGACGAGCCGCACCGTGCCGAATGGCGCGCACGCCGGGAAGCCGCCAAGGCCGCCGCCGAGGCAGCCAAGAAGTAGCCGCCCGGATCGATCGAGAGCGAAACTACACCCTACGAGCACGGCGTCCCTCCGAGTTCGGAGTACCGCCTTCAGGCGGTCTGGTTCGTCGTCCCGCCTTGAGGCGGGACTGGCTCGCAAGAGAAGACCGCCTGAAGGCGGTACTCCGAACCGGAACGCTGCCGCGACCCGCGTGGTCCGATCCTTGCTAGGTGCGGCGCGCACATCGTGACGCGAATGACCCGGAGGATTGGATGCAAGACGCTTCTCGTGGCTGCCTGGCCGGTTTGATCTCCTGGAAGCTGGGCGGTGGCCTCATTTCCACCGTCCTGATCTTCATCCTGGTCTACGCCCTGCTTGGCCACTGCTGATCGCGACGACGAAGAGTGCAGAATCTGCATTCTCCGGCCGCCTCACGAGCCTCGGCTCGTGGAGCAAAAGCAGATCAAACCGCGTGCACCGGGCCGTCGCCGGCGAGGGCGGCGGCGATCGTCCGGCGGACGTAGACGGGCACCATCTCCTGGCGGTGCTCGTGGTCGCCGATGACGTTGGCGATCGGGTGGACCTGACGGCTGGCACGATCGGCGACCAGAGCGATCCGGCGTGCGAAGCCTGAATCCGCAGGCGACGCACCAGCGAGCTCGTCGGCGATCCCCTTGACGCGGATCGGCCGCGCCGCGAGGGCCACCGCGACGAGATCGGCGTCGGCAATCGTGCCGTCGGGCGCGAGGTCGACGCGTGCAGCCACTCCGAGCAGCGGGAAATCGATCGAGTAGCGCTCGCGCAGCTTGCCGTACGCGCCATGGTGCCCGGGGGCCTGACGAGGAATGCGGATCGCGACCAAGAGCTCGTCGCGCGCGGCGTTCTTGTTCCAGATGCCGTCGCCCTTCCACAGATCGTCGATCGGCATCGTTCGCCGGCCGCGGCAGCTCGCGAAGACGAGCTCGGCCGAGAGCGTCATCAGGGCGGGCGCCGAATCGTTGCTCGCGGCGGCGACGCACTTCTGACCGCCCTCGACGACGTGGCAGAGCGTGCCGTCCTTCTTGAGGCAGAAGCCCAGCGCCGAGCGCCAGAAGTACGTCTGGTTGTAGTACTGGCAGCGCGTGTCGAGCACACGTTGCCGCCGAGCGTGCCCATGGTGCGCAGCTGCGGGCCGGCGACCAGCGCCGGCCGCCTGCGCGAGCGCGGGGGCGCGCGCGCGCACGAGCGCGCTCTCGGCCACGGTCGCAAGCGGCGTGGTCGCGCCGATCGAGAGCGCGCCGTCGCCCTGCGCTTCGATCCCGCGCATGCTCGCGATGCGGGCCAGCGAGACGAGCACGCGCGGCTCGAACAGCCCGTGCTTCATGTTCGGCAGGAGGTCGGTGCCGCCGGCGATCGAGCATCGCGTCGGGGCCGAGCTCGGCCGAGGAGCGCCACGGCCTCGTCGAGCGGTCTCGCGGCTCGCGCAGCTCGAAGGTCGGGCAAGCGCAGCATCAGCGGACCTGTCGATCGGTGGTCGGTCGATCGGGGGCGCTTCGATCGCGAGCTCCGGGGCTCGCGGCGAGCGCGGGTGCCGACGGGTGCGGCTGGTTCGCACGCTGCGCGCGCAGGGCACGCAGCACCTTGCCGGGCGTGAACGGCAGGTGGTCGCAAGCGGATGCCGACGCGCGTCGTAGATCGCGTTGGCGATCGCGGGGATCGACGGAGTGCAGCGGGCCCTCGCCGGCCTCCTTGGCGCCGTACGGGCCCTCGGGATCGACGCACTCGACGATCAGCGCGTGCATCTCGGGCGTGTCGAGCGAGGTCGGGATGCGGTAGTCGAGCAGCGAGGGCCCGCGGTGCAGGCCCGAAGCGGTTGACGTCGTGCTCCTCCATCAGCGCCTCGGCGAAGCCCATGTAGGCCGAGCCCTCGATCTGCCCCTCGACGAGCATCGGGATTGAGCGCGCGGCCGCAGTCGTGCGCGACCCAGATCTTCTCGCACCGTGACGCGCCGGTCTCGACGTCGACGTCGACCTCGGCCACGTGCGCGGTGAACGAGTAGGCCGGCGAGGCGCCGATCGTGCCGCCGCGGTAGTCGCCGCCGAGCTTCGGGCGTGTTGTACGAGCCGGTCTCGCCGAGCGTGCCGAAGCGCGCCTCGGCGAGCTGGAACGCCTCGCGCATCGGGATCGACTGCGCGCGGGATCCTCGCGATCGACCGCCGCGCCCGCGCGCGAGGCGCACGCGCTCGGCGTGCGACCTGCCAGTGCTCGGCGACGCGCGTCGACGATCTGCGCGCGCAGCTTGCGGCAGGCGTCGATGGCCGCGTTGCCGACCATGAAGGTGACGCGCACGAGTACGCGCCGAGGTCGACCGGGCAGAGATCGGTGTCGGCGGCGACCACGCGCACGTCGCGCAGCTCGAGCCCGAGCTCCTCGGCGACGATGTACGCGACAACCGAGTTCGAGCCCTGCCCGATGTCGTTGCCGCCGGTGAACACCGTCACCAGGCCCGAGCGGTCGAGCTTGAGCTGCACGCCCGCCTGCGGCATCTCGTTCGGGTAGATGGGGTAGTTGGTGCCGGAGATGTACATCGAGCCCGCGACGCCGAGGCCGCGCCCGTACGGCAGCTTGCCGCGGCGCTCCTTCCAGCTCGCGACGCGCTGCTCGACCTGCGTCGAGGCACTCGAGGAAGCCGTTCGAGGTGATGCGCTGGCCGTTGACCGTGCTGCGTGTGCTCGCCCAGGAAGTTGCGCCGGCGCAGCTCGATCGGATCGAGGCCGAGCTTCTCGGCGAGCTTGTCGAGCTGCACCTCGAACGCGAAGCGCGGCTGCACCCTGCCGTGGCCGCGCTTGGGTCCGCAGGGCGGCTTGTTGGTGAACACGCGCGTCGAGTCGAAGCGGTAGGTGGCGAAGTCGTACGGCCCGGTCAGGAGCTGGCCCGAGTAGTACGTGGTGACCAGGCCGAAGGACGAGTACGCGCCGCCGTCGATCAGGATCTTCGCGTCGACACCGCGTGATCCGGCCGTCGCGCCGCGCGCCGGTGCGGTAGCTGCATCTGCATCGGGTGGCGGCCGCGGTGCGCGTAGAAGACCTCCTCGCGCGTGTAGAGGATCTTCACCGGCCGGCCGGTGATCATGGCGAGCTTGGCGACGCAGAACTCGAGGCTGAACGGCTCGGACTTGCCGCCGAACGCGCCGCCCAGGCACGGCTGGATCACGCGGATGCGCTCGGGGTCGAGCTCGAGCACCTGCGCGAGCTCGCGGTGCAGGTAGTGCGGGACCTGCGTGCGACGACCACACCGTGAGCAGGCCGTCGGCCGACGAAGTGCGCGACCGCGCAGTGCGGCTCGATCGGCGCGTGCGTCGTGCCGTCGAAGAAGTACTCGTCCTCGACGACGACGTCCGCGTCGCGCGAGCGCGCCGTCGACGTCGCCGAACTCGAGAGCGCACGTGCTTCGAGACGTTGCCGTGCGCTCCTTGCGTCTCGTGGATCTGCGGCTCGCTGCGCGACCAGCGACTCCTCGGGGTCGAGGTAGGCGGGCAGCAGCTCGTACTCGACGCCGATCAGCGTCGAGCGCCGCGTTCGGCCGTGTCCTCGTCGATCGCCGCGACCGCCGCGACCTCGTCGCCGACGAAGCGCACCTTGTCGACGCGCGAGCGCGTTCTCGTCCTGCGTCCACGGGATGATGCCGTAGCGGATCGGCATGTCCCTGCCCGGTGATCACCGCGTGCACTCCCGGCAGCGCCAGCGCCGCGAGCGCGTCGATGGCGCGATGCGCGCGTGCGCGTGCGGGCTGCGCAGGATCTTCGCGTGCAGCATGCCCGGGAGCGGATGTCGTCGGTGTAGATCGCCGCGCCGGTCGCCTTGGCGAGCCCGTCGACCTTGCGCATGCGGCTTGCCGATCGAGCTCGAAGCGTTCGCCCCACGGCGGGCCGGGGCCGTGCGCGTCACGAGCGGCCATCAGCCGCTTCCGCTCCGTGCTGCGCGACTCCGCGCCGCGTCTCGATCTCCCACGCGCGCTCGCGCTTGCGGGCCGCCCGAGGCGCTCGGCGAGCGCGAGCTCGACCGCCTCGAAGATCTGCGTGTAGCCGGTGCAACGGCAGAGATTGCCGGACAGCGCCAGCGTTGATCTCGGCGCGCGTCGGCTCGGCGCTTCGCGCGAGCAGCGCCCAGCGCCGAGAGCATCATCCCGCGCTGACAGAATCCGCACTGCAATGCGCCGCAGCGGTCGAAAGCGTCCTGCACCGGATCGGCGCCGCTGCCGCCGCGGCTCACGTGCAGCGGCCGCAAGCCTTCGATGGTCAGTGATCTCGTGTCCCATCGCGCTCGCGGCGAGGGTGATGCAGGAGAGGACCGGCTTCCCGTCGAGGAGCACGGTGCACGCGCCGCAATCGCCCTTGTCGCAGCCCTGCTTGGAGCCGGTCAGCCCGAGGCGATAGCGCAGGACCTCGAGGAGGGTCCAGTGGTCCGGAGCTCCGACCTCCACTCGATCGCCATTGATCCACAGATCCAGCACGCGCATGCCTGCATCTTCGTCGCGCCGCCGGGGCCGGACAAGGGGTGGACGTCCTATCTGGTTCGGAGTGCCGCCTTCAGGCGGTCTTCTCTTTCTTTCTTCCCGGAACGGAGGAAGACCGCCTGAAGGCGGTATTCCGAACCGGAGCTAGCCGGACACGGGCGGGCGGCGAGCGGAGAAGCGCACGATCGCGTCGAGAAAGATCGGGCCGAGGTCGCTCGCCTTCTTCTCGCCCACGCCCTTGATCGCGAGCAATTCCTCGCGCGTGCGGGGCTTGCGTGCGGCCATCTCGATCAGCGTGCGGTCGCTCCAGATGATGTAGGGCGGAACGCCACGTTCGCGCGCCAGCGTGCGGCGCAGCGCGCGCAGCTCTTCGAAGAGCTCGGGTTCGGCCGCGGGCTCGCCGGCCTCCGGCGGGATGCGTTCGAGCGGGGACTTGCGAGCGCTCGCGCGCATCGCGGGCGAACGCCACAGGCTCACTTCGCGCTCGCCCTTCATTGCCTGCACGCCCAGCTCCGTCAAGGAAAGCGTCGGGTACTCCACGCCGCTCGTCGCGAGCAGGCCCTGCGCGAGCAGCTGGTCGACGAAGGAACGGACCTCTGGTTGGGAGTGGCTCGCGAGCAGGCCGAAGGTCGAGAGCGCGTCGTGTCCCGCCTGGCGGATGCGTGCGGTGCGCGCGCCGCGCAGGACGTCGCACACATGTGCCGCGCCGAAGCGCTGGCCGGTGCGGACGATGCACGAGAGGACTTTCTGCGCGACGACGCTGGCCTCGGCGACGGACTCGAGCTCGCCCGAGCACAGGTCGCACGCGCCGCACGGACCCTCGCGCATCCAGACCTGCCCGAAGTGCTCGACCAGCGCGCGGTGGCGGCACAGCGCGGCGTTGGCGAAGCGCCACATCTCCGACAGCCGTGCGAGCGCGGCCTCGGTTTCTTGCGCGTCGACCGGCCTGCCCTCCGCTTCCGCCTCGCGTGCTCCGCGCTCGATCAGACTCTTCCAGCCGTGATAATCCGAGCCCCCGAAGAACAGCACGCACTCGGCCGGCAGCCCATCGCGGCCCGCGCGCCCGGTCTCCTGGGAGTACTGCTCCATGCCCTTGGGGAGGCAAGCGTGCACGACGAAGCGCACATCGGGGCGATCGATTCCCATCCCGAATGCCACCGTCGCCACGACGACATCGATCGCCTCGCGGCGGAACGCATCCTGTGCACGGGAGCGCTCGCGCGAGTCGAGACCGGCGTGATAGGGGAGCGCACGCACGCCTTCGCGAGCCAGATCGCGCGCCAGCTCCTCGACGTCCTTGCGGCGCAGGCAGTACACGATCCCCGCGCGGCCCGCGTGGCGGTGGATGACGGCCAGCACCTCGTGCACGAGATCCCGGCGGGACCGCACGCGATAGAAGAGGTTGGGCCGGTCGAAATCGCCGACGAGGAGCTCTGGATCGACCAGTCCCAGCGTGCGCACGATGTCCTCGCGCACGCGGGGCGTGGCGGTCGCGGTGAACGCCATGATCGGAACGTCGGGACGGCGCTTGCGAAGCAGCGCGAGCTGGCGGTATTCGGGCCGGAAGTCGTGGCCCCAGTGGCTGATGCAGTGGGCCTCGTCGACCGCGACCGCTTCCAGCCCGGCGCGCTCCAGCCGCGGAAGGAAGCCGTCGAGGAGCACGCGCTCGGGAGACGCGAACACGAGCTTCAATTCGCGCCGCGCCAGCGCATCCAGTACCGCCGCGCGCTCGCGATCGTCCTGGGCGCTGGTGACCATGCCCGCCGCCACGCCGTTCGACACGAGCTGGTCGATCTGGTCCTTCATGAGCGAGATGAGCGGGCTCACGACCAGCGTCAGTCCCTCGCGAACCAGCGCCGGCGCCTGGTAGCACAGGCTCTTTCCTCCACCGGTGGGCAGGACGATCAGGCCGTCCCGGCCTGCGAGCGCGGCACGGATGGCGCGCTCCTGCAGGGGCCTCAGGGTGGGGAAGCCGAAGGTGCGGCGCACCACTTCGCGCACCCGATCGAGGGCGAGCTCGAGATCGCCGCCGTGGGCGCCGGCAAACGTGACGGCGGGCGCCTCACGCAGGTGATGGACGAGGGCGGGCTCGACCGGCGCCTCGAGCTCGAACAGACCGACGAGGTCTCCTGCGCTGGGCTCGATCCTCGCGGTGAGCCCCGTCCCCTGCTCCTTGCCTGCTGCTCCCTGCATGCGAACCCTCGCCTCCTGGACTCATCCAAGCAAAGCAAGGTGTCCGCTTCCAGCGCAGGAATCGGTGGCGCGACCGACATCGCGGGGACGAGCCGCGAAATCTGCTCGGCGGCGAGGGCGGATGGCCGTACCGCGACCCGTGCGGGGAGCGATCAGCGCTTGGGCGCGACGTGATCGAGCAGCCAGGACGCCAGGGCCGAACGCATGCTCGAATCGGTGAGCACGGCGTCCGGGGCGGACTTCACCACGGAGAGCTCGATCGAGGACTGCCCGGAGTTCGCCCGCTCGGAGGCGTTCACGAAGCGGGTCGCATCTTCCCGCTGGTCCTTGGAGGACACCACCAGCGTCGGCAGTCCGGCGAGCTCGGCCAGGCCTCCGACGATGCTGAAGCCGTAGTTCTCGAAGGCGGGGGCGATCAGGACGAGGGCCCGGATCGTGTCGTCGCCGAGCGCCTGACGCACCGCCAGGCTCGCGCCGCCGCCCACGCCGACCAGGCTCAGGTTGTTCGAATGGATCTCGTGCCGCCCGCGCAGGAACTCCGCCGCCGACTGCACGTCGCGGATCGCCAGGTTCCAGCTCGTTTCCTGGCCCTTCTCGTCCATCGTCTTCCAGTCACATCCCTCGCTGGCGCTCTGACCGTGGCCGCGCAGGTCGAGCGCGAGGACGCCGAAGCCCTTCCGCTGCAGGTACTTGGCCAGCTCGTCGACCTGGATCTTGCTCTCGCCGGGAGAGTGCAGGATGACGGCCCCGGGAGCCTTGACGTTGCCCTTGGTCGTGGGGGCGTAGTAGAGCGCCGCGAGAGCGACCTCGTCGGAAGTGTGGAGCTGGACCGCCTCGATCGCGTCCTTGGTGCCCGTCGAGCAACTTGGAAGCGTCGGGCTGGGCGTGGAAAAGCCTAACGCGGCCATGGCCGCGAGGGTCAGGGGCAGGAGCATGCGTGCGGTTGGGGGAGGGGCGCTCCACGAGCTGGCGGGGGAAGCCAACCCGGGGCGCGGCTCAGTTGGAGAGGGGGGGACCCGGGCCGGCGCTGGGCCGCCCGCGAACTCGGCGCGCGAATGTACCTGCGGTCGCACGCTCAGCGATCCTTAGCTACCCACACGGCAGTAGCAACCAAGGTTTTTCGGAACTTCCGAGAAATAGATGCATTCCCATTTGACCGCTTCATCGGGCCAATCTCGGCCACGCCAGCCAGGAATTCGCGTTCCGGGCACCGATTTCGCTCGTTTCCTCGCCTTCGGGCCGGCTCAGCCGAGCTCGAGCTGCCGGCGGGCGTCGACTTCGTCCCGATTCAGCGCGTCGACCGCCAGCCTCAGGCTGGCGTGCAGATCCCAGTCCGGGTCGATGGCCCGGCGCACGTTGCGCATGAGCTGGATGGTCATGCGCAGCACGCGGCACAGATCGCCCGAGGTCGAATCGGTGACGTTGGCGAGCTCTTCGAAGGTGGCTCCGTCGTACCAGGCCAGCACGGCCGGCGTCAGCCCCCACTCCGGCCGCTTCATGGGAGGCTCGATCCCTGTGCGGAGCTCGCGCGCGGCGAGCTCGCCGATCTGCCGCGAGACCTCGTTGCGCAGGTTCCCGAACATGGCCGCAGGAACATACGGCCGGTCGAATCGCCGGCGCTCCTCGTGGACGAGGCCCACGAACACGACGGCGAGCGCTCGGGGCGACAGGTTCTCCAGCGTTCCTCGGAACAGGAGCTCCGTCACCTGCAGCTCGTACCCGTTGAGCTGGCGGGCGATGCGTCCGCGCGCCGTGAGGCGATCGCCATCGAGGTACCCCAGCTCGGAGAGCAGCTCGAAGGACGCCTCGACCAGCCGGCTCTGCTCGCGCTGGTGACGGTCACGCGCTTTCTTGTTCTGGGCGCGACCCTGGTACTCGTGGAAGGATTTCTGCCAGGCTTCGTGCACGCGCTGGCGGCCGAGGCGCTCGACCAGGTGGAGCAGCGTCGAATAGGAGAGACGGAAGCGCGAGAGGACCGGCTCGGGCATCCCCGAGACGAGCCGCTTCAACGGGGCCTCGACCAGCTCCTTCTGGCTGACGAGGGAGAACACGTAGCCCTTCTCGTCGATCCCCTGTCGCCCCGCCCGACCCGCCATCTGCATGTAGTCGCGCGTGCGCAGCCAGTCGAAGTTGACGCCGTCGAACTTGCGCAGCGAGTGGAACACGACGGAGCGCGCCGGCATGTTGATCCCGAGCGCGAAGGTCTCGGTCGTGAAGAGCAGCTTCAGGAGACCGGCCGTGAACATGCGCTCCACGAGCTCCTTGTGGATCGGGAGCATACCCGCGTGGTGGTAGCAGACGCCGCGCCGCGCCATGGTCAAGACCTCGCCCTGGAGCTCGCCGGGAGAGAGCTGGAACAGGCCGATCAGCTCGTGCTGGAGCGCTCCCATGCGCGCGCGCTCGTCGTCTCCGAGGAGCACGCGGCGAGGAATTGGAGAGCGCGAGGCGCTCGCAGTCGCTTGCCGGCTGAACGAGAACACCAGCGCGGGCAGGAGGTTGCGCTCGCAGAGCTCGTCGAGGAGCCGGTTCGGATCGGGCACTTCCTCGATTTCCGCGCGGGAGCGTGAGTCCTTGCGGCCTTTCCGCCGGCCCCGGTTGCGGTCGAGGGGGGCGGAGGCGGCCAGCCGGCGAACGCACGCGCGTCGATCTTGCTCGCGTCGAAGGTCCCGTTGCGGCGGGAGTGGATCCAGTGCGAGAGCGGGACGGGCCGGCGGGTCGAGCGGATGATCTCGATCGCCTGCGGCCGGATCTCGCGCAGCCACGAGCCGATGCTCGTCCACGTTCGAGATCGTGGCCGAGAGGCAGATCAAGCGCACCTCGGGGGGCAGCGAAGATCAGGCTCTCCTCCCACACCGAGCCGCGCTCGAGGTCGTCGAGGTAGTGGATCTCGTCGAAGATCACGTACTCGACGTTCTCGAGGAGCGCCGGATTCTCGAACATCGCGTTGCGCAGGATCTCCGTGGTCATGATCAGGACCTGCGCGCCGGGATGGATCGTGACGTCGCCGGTCATGATCCCCACGTCGACCTCCGGATCATCGCGGAAGTCGCGGTACTTCTGGTTCGAGAGCGCCTTGATCGGGGCGACGTGTAGATGCAGCGCCGACCCTGCGCGGACGGCATCCTCGATCGCGTACTCGGCGACCAGCGTCTTGCCGGCGCCGGTCGGAGCGGCGACCAGGACGTTGGAACCCTGGCGGATCGCCTCGATCGCCTGGCGCTGGAAGGGATTCAGGACGAAACCGCGCCAGCGCTCGACCGGAGAGGACGACGGAGGCGGAAGGTGGTCCTCGGGCGAGAGCTCGCGTCCGGACGCGCCCGACTCGCGCGCGCGATCGGGCGCGCGAAACTCACCGTTTTTTGGCTCCATCGAGGCTCGCGGATCGGGACCAACCGCTGCCGGGGGCTGTCTCGGGCACAGCGTGACTCGGACAGGAGATCTCCGGCGGCGCTTGAGCCGCCCATCCGCAAGCTGTATCTAAGCACCTCGGGAGGCCGGACGGAAGCCGCCTCCGGGCCGCGCAACAGGGCGCTCGCCCCCCAGGTTCCGCAGCCGACGTCGGGCCAGCGCGGGACAGAGGTCCCTCAGCAGACGTCCCGGAGGACGATCCGATGGAGAGCAACAAGCAACGTTACGCGGCCCCGCTCCAGCGCCACCTCGCCAATCTGAAGATCGTGTCGCGGCTCCTGGGCCACGAGCTGCACTCCCAGGGCTCGGCGAAGACGCTCAGCCTGACCCGCGAGGAGGTCCTGGAAATCCAGACCACCATCGACCTCTTCATAGAGGAGGCGACTCGCACGGTCGGCGGACCTGGGACGACGACGGCCGTCATCGACACCCAGCTCGTCCCGGCGCGCAACTGAGTGGAGCTCGTGCGCCCCACGCGCCACAGGCCAGGGGGAGGGCTACCGGGATCGCGAACCGGCCGGATTCCCGTTTGGCTCTCGCTGGGCCTGGCGATGCTCGCGGGGAGCTGGATCGTGCGTGAGCTCACGCATTCCGCCGAGGAACGGGGCGTCGCGGTCATCGATCCGCGCTGCTCCCGGCTGCAGCGGCGCGAGGAGTGGATGCTCCCGGAGTGGGAGGAGATCCTGGGGGACACGCTGGCGCGGGCCGGCTTGTTCTCTGCCCGCGACGATGCCGTGGTCGCGGCCCTCGCCGAGGAAGTCCGGACCTTGCCGTTCGTGGCCGAGGTCGGGGAGCCCGAGGTCGTGTGGCCCGATTGCCTGCGCTTGCCGATCCGGATGCGCTCACCGGTCGCATGCATCGCCGACCCGCACTCGGGAACGTATCTACCGGTGGCGGAGGACGGAGTGATCCTTCCCGGTCGCTCGACCGCGCCGCACCAGGCGTACGGCGGCTGGTTGCCCGTGATCGGTCCCATCGCGTCGGGACTCCATGTAGCTCCTGGTGAGCAACTCGGCTCGCCGCAGCATCTCGATGCGCTCGCCGTGGCGACCTCGATGTGGAACGAGCTCGAGCCCGCTGCGCGGGCAGCGCTCGGCCGCATCCTGATCGACGCATCGTCCGCCACTGCCCCCGACGGTCTACCCGGAGGCGTGCAGCTCGATCTCGAGATGCGCCGGCGCATCGTGTTCGGCCGCGCGCCGGGCGGACCATTCCCCGGGGAGCTGCCGCACGAGCTCAAGTGGAAGAGCGTCGCGCGCGCGCTCGAGCTACTGGCGCAAGGCGAATCGTGGGACACCTACGACGTGCGCTGGGACGATCCGGTCGCCATGCGGCGCGCGGCGCTGGCGCCACTGGCGACGCTCGGATTGGTCGGCGACGCCCCGCGGTGACGTGGGCCCGTTCGCACGTTTGCTCGCCTGCTCGCTCGCTGTGCTCAGCCTGTGGAAGGCCGCGGTGCCAGGCATCGAGAGCCGCTGTCTTCCGCTGGCGCTCTACCCCTGGCTCGTGCTCGCCGGACTGCCACGGCGCAGCCCCGTCCAGGTGCCCTGGCGCGCGCTGATCCCCGAGCTCGCGCTACTCCTTCCGACGCTGGTGATGGCGCTGCGGCTCGATTCGAAGACCGGCGCGGACACCAGCGCCGGAATGGAAGTCGCGATCACCGGTGCGGTGATGGTGGCTCTGCTCTCGCTCGGCGCGAGCCTCGCCAGCCGGGCCGGGATCTCGCGCACGGTGCATGGATTCCTTTGGTTCGCCGGGGTACTCGCGCTGCCGCTCGCATGCGCCGTTCTGGAATGGGGAGAGCCGCGGACCTGGCTCGCAGGACTCGCTCGCGTGAGCCCGCTCGGCTGGATTCACGAGCGAACGCTCGACCATGGACCCGCCGGATTCCCCTGGGCGCCGCTGGCTGCCTGCGTGGCGCTCGTCTGGCTCGGTGGGATCGCGCGGGAGCGCGAGTCATGAACGCCTTGCTCGCGTGCATGCTGCTGATCGCGGCTGCCCTCCCGCAGGAGAGCCCGCGCGGTTTCCGGCGTGCAACGGTGGCTCTCGTGGGACCGCTCGAAGAAGCAATCCTGACCGAGCCATCGGGGTCCACGACACGCATCGAATGCGCGCTCGCTTCGGGTTCGCACCTCTTGCTCGCGGTTCCCCTGTGGGCTTCCCTCGAGCTCTCGCGGCGAGCGACGGGAACCACCCGGCCCGCGGAGGGCACGGTCGAGCTGCGGAGCATCGAGGAGGAGCACTGGGACGACCCGTGGAGCGCGCTCGTGCCCGGCCTGCGCTTGCGATCTCGGCCTCCCGTGGAGCTCGCCGCGCGAACGCCGGGTCTGGCTGCGGGAAGCTTGCTCGTGGCCACGTTGGTGGGAGTTGCCGGCCTGCGCAAGCGAACGTTCCTCGCGCTGGGGATCGGTCTCGTGGGTGCCGCCGCGCTCGTGATTCTTCCGCTCGGGACGACCTCGGGACGAGTGACCTGCGTCCTCGAGGGGGATGCGCCGAGCGGCGGCTGGCTGTGCGTACAAGCGCGCGCCGAGGAGCTCGAGCTTCCGGACGGCGGTCCACTCGCGCTCGAGGTCGATCCGATCCGCGCACCGCTGCTCTTCCGCGTCGAGCACAGCCAGAGCGGCGTCGATCGCTGGTTCGTCGAGGCGAGGGGCGCACGGCTCGTGCGCATCGATGCGCTGCGCGCACCGGGAGGACAGCTCGAAGCCGAGGACAACACGCTCCTCGATCTCGAGTCGTGCTGGGTGCGCGACGCCGATGGCACCTGGACCGATCGAGGTTCGTGGCGCCGCGGAGAGCGCCTCCCTGCGGCGCGCGCGGGATCGCTCCCACCCGGGTGGCTGGCGAGCCTTCTCCCACAGGGTGTCGGCATCCTGATCGGTCGCGTTTCCCACGAAGCCTTCGACCGCGCTGGATGGGGTCTACCGGAGCCCGCTCCCGAGGAGGCTCCGTGGGTGAGGTGGATCGGTTTCTGATCGTTCTCGAGCGGCTCACCATTGCCGCGCGGGCCTCCGGACACTAACCTCCGTGGCTCTTTTTCCCGGGGAGCCGACGCCCTCGCCCGATCGTCCGGATCGGGAGCCGCAATCCTGCGGCCGACTCCGCCGTCCCTCCCCAGCGCCTCACCCGGCTTCCGCACTACCTAGCTCATGACCACCCACGTTCGCGCCGCCGACCTCGAAGAGCGCTGGCTGCTCTACGACGCCTCCGAGCACGTCCTCGGACGAATGGCCACCTCCATCGCCATGGCCTTGATGGGCAAGGACCGGCCGACGTACACCGCCAGCGAGAACTGCGGCGCGCACGTCGTGGTGATCAACGGAGACAAGCCGCACTTCTCCACTCCGGGCAAGCGCGAGACCAAGATCTACCGTCACTACAGCGGCTACCAGGGCGGGATGAAGACGTACTCGATCCAGCACGTGATCGAGCGGCGACCGCGGGATGTCGTGCAGCTCGCCGTCCGCCGCATGCTGCCCAAGAATCGCCTTGGCCAGACGATGCTGAAACGCCTGAAGGTGTACGCGGGCAAGGATCATCCGCACACGGCCCAGCGACCGGTCAAGGTCGAGAAAGTCTGAGATGCCCTTCGTCAATCCCTGGACCTGGGGCCTCGGCCGCCGCAAGACCGCCGTCGCCCGCGTTCGCATGAAGCCCGGCGGCGGAGCGTTCATCGTGAACGGCCGACCCCTCGATAACTACTTCGTGACCGTGCAGACGCGCACTCGCGCCGTCGCACCGTTGAAGATCAGCGAGAACGCCGCCGCGCTCGACATCTTTTGCAGCGTGATGGGTGGCGGTCCCGCCGGTCAGGCCGAGGCGATCTCGCTCGGCATCGCGCGGGCCCTCATCCAGATCAATCCCGCCATCGACCACCCGCTGCGCCAGCTGGGCCTGCTCACTCGCGATGCCCGCATGAAAGAGCGCAAGAAGTACGGCCGCCGCGGCGCTCGGCGCGGTTTCCAGTTCTCCAAGCGTTGATCGCGCACGTCTGCTTCGGGCTCGCGTATGCTCGGGGAGCCGCTTCGTCCGGCGCCGCTTCCTGAGCGGAGCGCCGCCCGCTACTTCCACGCGAGCCCATTCCGATGGCCGGCCACTCTCACTCAGCGAACATCAAGCACCGCAAGGGCGCGGTCGATGCCAAGCGCGCCAAGGTCTTCAGCAAGCTCGCCCGGCACATCATCTCCGCCGCGCGGCAAGGCGGGGCGATCATCGAGGACAACCTGCGCCTGAAGTACGCCGTCGAGAAGGCTCGCGCGGCGAACATGCCCAAGGACAACATCGAGCGGGCGATCAAGCGCGCCGCGGGCGACAAGGACGGCACGGGCTACGAGGAACTGCTGTACGAGGGGTACGCACCGGGCGGTATCGCCCTGATCGTGTCGCTGCCTGACGGACAACCGGAATCGCACCGCGCCGGACGTCAAGCACCTCTTCGAGCGCGGCCAGGGCAGCCTCGGCGCGACCGGCTCGGTCTCCTTCCTGTTCGACTTCCGCTCGATCCTGGTCGTCGATCCGGCCGGCCGCGACGAAGACAAGATGACCGAGATCGCGCTCGAGACCGGAGCCGAGGACGTCGAATACGACGCCGAGGCGACCACCATCTACGCCCTCGCCGCGGACTTCCTCGGGGTCAAGCAGGCCCTGGAGAAACAGGATCTCACGATTCTCTCCGGCGAGATGGGCTACGTTCCCAAGAGCTACATCCAGGTCGAGGACAAGAACGTGGCCCGCAAGGTCCTCAAGCTGGTCGAGTGGCTCGAAGAGAACGACGACGTCCAGAGCGTGTGGAGCAATTACGAGATGGATCCCGCCTGGCTGGAAGAGCTTTCCAGCTAGCAGCCCTGGAGCCCACGAGGCCGGCCCGCCGGTCTCCGCGACGGCTCATCTGCGGGAGGGGTCCATCGGAAACCTGGAGCGGGGCGCTGCCCGCACCTATCCTGCACGCAGAATCCTTCCCGGAGGCTCGCATGGGTGATGGCTTGCGCACGATCCGTCTCGTCACGACCGACGAATCCTTGATCGCTTCGACGCGGGCCGCCGCGGCGCCGCTCGATGGCTGGGAGGTGGGGGTGCTGTCCTCGGTGGACGCATTGCTGTCCGCACCGCCGACGGCAGGGGACATCCTGCTCCTCGATGCCTGGATGCGCGGAGGGAATTGCTACGAGGTCTGCCGCCGGCTGACCGGTCGGACTCGCTGCCGCACCTTCCTCGTCGTCGAACAGGGCAACGAGCTCGCCGAGTCGATCGCGCGCTTCTGCGGCGCGACCGGCACTCTCGCGCGGCCGATCTCCACGAGTACCTTGCGGCGGGTCCTGGATCAGGACCGGCTCGGCAAGAGTTTGCCGGTCGAAGCGCGGGGAGCGAGTGGCGAGTTCACGTTCCCCGAGGCGTTACTGGTCGACATCAGTACTGGCCGACCCAACGAGAGCCTCATCGCGACGCTGATCGACAGCGAGACCGGCTTGTTCGATTACGCCTTCCTGAACTACAAGCTCGACGAGGAGTTCAAACGTGCGCGCCGCTTCGATCAGCCGCTCGCCTGCGTGATGCTCGGCTTCGAGGGGCGAGCGCGGGAAGGAACGCTGCGCGAGCTCGCGGCCATCTTCCTGGAATCGTCGCGCGACACGGACGTGCTCGGGCGCTTCGACGAGAACACCTTTCTCTTCCTCTTGCCGAACACGGGCCCCGACGGTGCCGGCATCATGGCCGAGCGCGTGGCCGAGCTCGCCGAGGAACGGGGGCTCTCGGATCTGGTCGGCGACCCCATCCAGATCTCGGTGGGCATCTGCACCTATCCGCATTGCGAGATCGAGCGCCGCGAGGAGCTCTATGGTCGCGCGCGGGCCGCGCTCGAGGATGCGCGCGCCGCCGGCGGGGGCGTGGTCCGCTCCGGCTGAGATTGCCGCGGAACACGTGGGGAGGAGAAATCCTCCCCTGGACGGGGCGCAGGGGGCAAACTGGAATCGTCTCGCTTTCATGTTTCCCTTCCCGTCGCTCGTCCTGCGCTGGCTGCGCCTGTTCGAGGCCCGACGCGCGATTCTCGACGGCGCGCCCGAGCGCGCGCTGGGAGTGTTGCGCGATCCGCGGCTCGCGCTCTCGGGGGAGGCGGATCAGCTCCGTGCTCGGGCGCTGGACGTGCTCTACCGCTGTGCGGCGGCGCGGCGTGCTCAGGGTCGCGACGGTTCCGTGGCGCGCATCCTCGCCGTGATCGCGGGTGAGGACCCCGAGCGCGCGCGCACGGCTCGCGCTGAGCTCGCTGCACCGGCCGAAGCGCAGGCAGAGCCGCCCAGCCGCCTGCGTGGTTTCCTGGCTCAGATGCGCCGCCTGGAGCACGCACCGCCCGCGAGCACTCGCTCGCCTGCGGAGCCTCGGGCGACGACGCGCAGCGCGGCCGGCTTTGCTCCGCCGAGCATCGCGGCCGGAACGGTGCGCCGCTTCCATCTCGCCATCGACGACGGTGGGGAGTTCCTGGCGCTCCTCGGGGCGGGGCTCGTCATCGGCCACGCGCGCGCGGGCAAGGCCGATCTGCCGCTGCTGGCAGATCTGGAATCGGAGCACGCCCGACTCTCGCTCGGCGAGTCGTTCCATGCCGGCCCGAGCTGGATCCTCAGCCCGATCGGCGCTCGCACGCTGCGCGTGGGCGGCGCGCCCGTCGGCGCGGAGGGCGCGGTGCTCGCCGACGGCGACGAGATCGAGCTCGCGAGCAACGCTCGCATGCGCTTCCGTCTTCCCGAGCGCGCGAGCAGCACGGCGATCCTCGAGCTCCTGCACGGCCTGGAGAGCGAGGGCGTCACGCGCGTCCTGTGCTTCGCTCCGGGTACGGCAGGCCGCGTGCGCATCGGCCCGCAGCTCCATCGCCACGTCCCGATCGCCGGGCTGGAGCACGAGGTCGTGCTGCTACTGGATGCGGACTGGCTCACCGTCGCCTGCGCCGGCGGCGTGCGGATACTCGAGTCCGCCGAGCCGGCCTCGGTCGAGCTGCGCGTGCCCCAGCCGCTCGCGACCCGTCTCCAGCTGGTGGTCAACGCTCGTCCCTCTCAGCGCCTTCCCTTCGGCATCACCGTGCGACCGATCGACGGCGAGGAGGGCGCATGACCGACTGGGAGAGCTTCTACAGCTGCTTCCGCAAGCCTGGCTTCGTCCCTGGCTACGAGATCCAGAATCGCCTGGGCGGCGGCGCTTTCGGCGACGTCTACAAGGCGCGCAAGCAGTCGATCGGCAAGGCCTACGCGATCAAGTTCCTGAAGATCGAGGACGAGCGCCAGCGCGAGGCCGTCGAGCGCGAGCTCGAGGCCGTGCGCCATTTCGCCGCCATCGACCACCCCAACCTGGTGACGATCGAGGACCTGGGGACGGTGATGGACGTGCCGTATCTGATCATGGGGTACGCAGGCGAGGACACCCTCGCCCGGCGGCTCAAGGCGGGCGCGCTCGATCGCGACACGGCCATGCTCTTCTTCGTGCAGGTTTGCCGGGGCGTGGTCGCCCTGCACGACCGGCGCCTGGTGCACTTCGACCTCAAGCCGAGCAACGTCTTCCTCAAGGGAGACGTGGCGCGCGTGGGGGACTACGGACTCTCCAAGCTCCTGACCGACGGGCGCATGACGCTCTCCTTTGGGCGCGGGACGCCGCAGTACATGGCGCCCGAGATCCTGAAGAATCGCGCCGACCACCGCGCCGACATCTACTCGCTCGGCGTGATCCTCTACGAGTCGATCTCGGGGATGCTGCCCTTCGCGACCGACTCCGCGGGCGGGCTGGTCTTGCGCGAGGACGATCGACCGCCGGTGTTCCCCTCCCAGTATCCCGCGCACATGCGGCCGGTCGTGGAGCGCAGCCTGCGCCTCGCGCCGGAGGACCGTTACCTGAGCGTGGGCGAGCTCCTGGAAGACCTGGGACAGACGGCCCGTCAGGGCGACTCGGTCCGCATCGACTGGAACGATCCACCGATCGCGCTCGAGCGTCGGACCGGCGGCGCAGGGAGCGCGAGCGAGGAACGCGAGGTTCCGCGGAGCACGGCTTCCGACCTGGCCCGCGGCGCGGCGGCTGTCGCGCGAGGCATGTGGGATGGCATCCGCGGCTTCGACTCGGGCGACGAGGACGTGGAAGAGGTGCAAGAGGAGAACGCGGCGAGTCCTCGTCCCGCGGCCTCGAGCTCCTCAGGGGTTCGGGAGGATGCGCGCACGCGAGTCCGCGACGTCATCGCCGCGCTGCCATCGAGACGGCCCAGCACCGAGATCGGGCTCGCTTCCGATTCGATCGTGCCGCTACCGGAGCTCGCCCTCGCTCCGCTCGCCACTGCCATTCCGGTGCCGCCGCCGGTGGAGGGCGGCATCCTCGGAACGGCGCTCTCGACGGCGGTCATCGCGCTCGAAGTACTGGTTTCGCTCGTCGCCGGGCTCGCGCGGGGCATCTGGATCGGCTTCCGCGCGCTCGGTGACAGGCTGACGCGCACCTCCGCCCGTCCGCCGCTGCGGGTCGCGCGCTTCCTCCTCTTCCTGGTCGGCATGGCACTCTTCGGCGCGGTGGCCATGACGATCGGGCTGTTCTTCCTCGAGTCGGCGACTCCCAAGTAGGCGACGCGCAAGCGCGACGAAATGAGCGCCATGCCATGAGCGAATGGGCACCCGACATCGCGCGTCTCCAGCGCTTCGACGATGCCGAGTGGCTGGCGGCCGAGCGCTGCTTCGCCGGCCGTCTCGTCGCCTACGTGGGCCGGCGCGTCGCCGACGTGCAGGCACGCGAGGACATCGTGCAGGAGACTTTCCTCGGCGCGGTGCGCGGCATCGCGGCCTTCGACTCGGCCTTCAGCTTCGAGCAATACCTGTTCGGCATCTGCCGCAACCGGACGATCGACTGGCTGCGCCGCCGCAAGGCGGCCCGGCTGGTCGCGCACGACGAGCAGGAGGAGCGCGTGCTACTGGAAGAGCTCGCGCGCACCGACGAGACACCCAGTCGCATCGTGCGAGGCGAAGACGTCTTGAGGCGCGGACGCGAGCTCCTGGCGACGATGCTGCGCGAGTGGGTCGAGGAGACCTGGCAGGCGGGCGAGTTCGTGCGCTTGATGGTGATCGAGGCGCTCTTCGCAGGAGGGTGGCGCAACCGCGACACCTGGGATCGCTTCGGCCTGCGGGACGAGACCGCCGTGGCGGGGATCAAGTTTCGCGCTCTCAAGCGCCTGCGCGAGCTCGCCGCGGGGCAGGGTCTGCCGCCCGAGCTCCACGAAGCGCTCGCCGACCGCACGGAGGAGGGTCGCACCGGAATCGACGTCGGCGCCATCTGGCGCGCCGCGCGCGCGAGCTGCCCTGCGCGACACTGGCTGGCGCGCGATCTCGCCGGCACGCTCGAGAGCCAGCCGGCGGCCTTCGTGCGCTTCCACCTCGACGAGATGCGCTGCGCGTGGTGCCAGGCGAACCTCGACGACCTCGCCCAGAGCGAGGACGCACTCGATCCCCTACTGGAACGGGTCCACGCCTCGACCGCCCGCTACCTGCGCTCGCGCACGCACCCGCCCGGAGGCGCGGTGCCCGGCGCCCTTCCTCCCGGCTCCGCGTAAGAGTTTCGCGCCGACCGATTCGATCGCCGCCTCCCTTGGCGCACGATGCGCGCAGACCGGTAGCATGGCGCTCGGTGCCTTGCCTTTCTTCACACTCCCGAGCCTGATCCCATGATCCGTTTCGACGCCCGAGCTCCTCATGCGCTCCTGCTCCTCGCGTGCCTCGCGCTCACTGGTGGCTCCAGTCCGAGAGCGCTGCCGGGCTCGAGCCTCGAGACGGCGCTGACGACGGTGAGTCCGGAGAAGATGAAGCGCGATCTCTTCGTGATCGCGTCCGATGAAATGGGTGGCCGCGATACGCCGAGTGCCGGCCTGGAGGCCACGGCGCAGTTCATCCGCGCGCGCCTGGAGGAGCTCGGCTGGACACCCGGGGCGCCCGACGGCTACTTCTACGAGTACGCGCTCTCGCACGTGGAGATCGATGGCGCGCGCACGAAGCTCGTCGCCGAGTCGCATGGCAAGAGCCTCGCTCTCGTGCTGGGCCGCGACTACTTCATCGGACGAACGAGCGAGGCCGCCGATCTGCAGGTCACGGGCAAAGCCGTGTTCGTGGGACCGTGGAGCGAGTTCGACGAGGTCAAGGCGGCGCTCTCGAAAGCGGGCCAGTCCCTGGCCGGAAGCTGGGCCCTGGTGGTGGAGGATACCGGCACCGTGCGCAAGATCACCGAGGAGCTCCAGGAGGCGGGCGCGATCGGCCTGGTGATGATCGAGCCCGAAGCGGCGAGCAAGCCGTACCTCGAGCGCTTCGGTCGCACCACCCAGACCCTTCTCAGTGCGCGTGCGTCGCAGCTGGATGGGCGCCGACCGACGGCGGCCTTTCCCAAGGTCTACTTGACGCGCGATGCCGGGCTGCGGATCGCCGCGCTGGCGGGCGGAACCGAGGGCCTGCCGGCGCCGGGCACCCAGCTCGATCTCGTGCTCACGGAGCACCGGCACCTGAGCAGCCCCGGCGGGCGCGCCCTGCTGAAGAACGTGTGCGGCCTGTGGCCGGGGAGCGACCCCGTGCTCGCCGACGAGGTGATCATCCTTTCCGCGCACTACGACCACGTCGGCCAGCGCAACGGAGAGATCTTCAACGGCGCCGATGACAACGCCTCGGGCACGACCGGCTTGCTCGCGATCGCGGAGGCTCTGAAGACCTACGGTCCGATGCGCCGTTCGGTGATGCTCATGTGGGTCTCCGCCGAGGAGAAGGGCTTGCTCGGTTCGCAGGCCTGGACCGAGCGCCCCTGGCTCCCGGGTGACGACTACCCCGTCGCCGACATCAACATGGACATGATCGGCCGCAACGCGCCCGACCATCTCCTGATCACTCCCACGCGCGATCTCGAGAAGGAGTACAACGGGCTCACCCGCCTGGCCGAGCAATTCGGGCCGCTCGAAGGCTTCCCCAAGCTCGGAAGCGCCGACGAGTACTGGTACCGCTCGGACCAGGCGAACTTCGCGCAGAACCTCGGGCTGCCCGTGGCGTTCTTGTTCGCCGACGTCCACGAGGACTACCACCAGCCGACCGACCACGCGGACAAGATCGACTACGACAAGATGCGGCGCGTCGTGCGCCTGGTGCTGCGGATGCTCGACGGCATGCAGACCGATGAGCTGCGGCTCCACGAGCGCCCGATCCCTGCGCAGGCCGAGTTCGTCGCCCGCGAGCGGACCGGGACCGTGCTGCGCGATCTCGAGCAGATCCGCGCGGCGGTCGAGGCCTTCGGCTCCTGGAGCGGGCGGTATCCCACCTCGGCGGGAGAGCTGGCCGCCTTCGACGGTGGCCCTCGCAAGTGGTTTCCCGAGCACGCGCTGCCAACCGATCCATGGGGCCACCCGTATCAGGTCGTCTTCCCCGCCGCGAGCGATGCGGGGCGCTACGAATCGTTCGGATCCGATGGTGCGAGCGGCGGCGAGGGCACGGCGGCCGACATCGTGCTGCCCTGACCACGCTCACCACGGGCGAACCCCGGAGCACCCCCTCGAATCGGACGCGAATCGTGGCGCGATCGGCTGCCGTAACCACGTAGTTGCAAGCTAGCTATTGAGCCGCCGGCCCGGTACGTGTCTGCTACCGCGGCCTCGCGCGCCCTGCTGCGGCGGGACCCCGCCGGGAGATCATGGACCACTGGCTGCTCTGGACCGTTTTCGGGATCGTCGTCGCCGGCATGATGGCGCTCGACCTGGGAGTCCTGCATCGACGCCCGCACGCCGTGGGCGTCGGCGAGGCGCTCGTCTGGACAGCCGTGTGGGTGGCGCTGGCGCTGGGATTCGGCCTCTTGGTCTTCCTGCGCGATGGACCGACCAAGGGGACGGAGTACCTGACCTGCTGGCTCAGCGAGTACGCCCTCTCGATCGACAACATCTTCGTCTTCCTGGTGATCTTCACCTACTTCGGGATTCCCGAGGCGAGCCAGCACCGCGTGCTCTTCTGGGGCATCCTCGGCGCGCTGCTGATGCGCGGCCTGTTCCTGATCGTCGGAGTGGCGCTGATCGAGCGCTTCCACTGGACGGTGTATGTCCTCGGGGCGATCCTCCTGCTGACGGGCATCAAGCTCGTGGTGCAGAAGGAAGAGAAGCTCGAGCCGGAGCGCAACTTCGTCTTGCGCCTCGCCCGCCGCTTCCTGCCGGTCACGACCGAGTACGAGGGTTCGAGATTCTTCGTGGTTCGCGACGGGCGCAGGTACGCGACCCCGCTCTTCCTGGCGCTCCTGGTGGTCGAGACGACCGACGTGCTCTTCGCGGTCGACTCGGTGCCCGCGGCCCTGGGGATCTCGCGCGATACCTTCATCCTCTACACCTCCAACATCTTCGCGATCCTCGGCCTGCGCTCGCTCTTCTTCGCCGTCGCCGGCCTGCTGCGCTACCTCCACTATCTGCGCTATGGGCTCTCGGCGATCCTGTGCTTCATCGGACTCAAGATGATCGCGAGCCACTGGTACACCGTTCCCGTCCAGTACGCGCTCTCTACCGTCGGCGGGATCCTCGCGCTTTCCGTGCTCGCCTCGCTCCTGCGTGGGCGGCGCGCGCCGGAAGAATGAACTGGAGCCACGTATGCCGATCCTGTGCGGGACCGATTTCTCGAAGGCCGCCTCGGTGGCAGCGCGGGCTGCCGCGCGCATCGCGCGCGCGCGTGACGAAGATCTCTGGCTGATCCACGTGCTGGATCTGCCGGTCGCCCTCCAGCCGATCGGCGAGCTGGAGATGGACCTGGGAGCGGCGCGCGCGGAGCTCTTGCGTGTGGAGGAGCAGCGCGCATCGGAGCGCCTCGCGCAGGAAGCGGAGCAGCTCACGCTCGGGGGCGCGAGGGTCCATTGCGAGGTGGCCCAGGGCCACGTGGAGGAAGCGCTACTGGATCGCGCCGCGCGCCTGAAGGCCGAGTGCGTCGTGGTCGCGGCCGTCGGCCAGCGGCCGGCGTCGATCTGGTCCCTGGGCAGCAAGGCCGATCGGGTGGCGCAGACTTCGGCGGTCCCCGTATTCGTCGTGCGCGACGCGGAACCCTTCGAGCAGTGGCTGGACGGGAAGCGACCGCTCCGAGTACTCGTCGCGCTCGACCGCTCGCCGGCCACGGAGGTGGCGGTGGGGTGGGCGGAGACCTTCGCGCGGCTGGGCCCGTGCACGTGCCTGGGCGTTCACGTCTACTGGCCGCCCGACGAGGCGCGCCGCGTCGGAGCGGCGCAGCGTGCCGAGGCGTCCGCCAAACCACTCGGGCACACGATCCCGCTGGGGCGGAATGCGCAGATCGACGCCGAGCTCTCGCGCGAGTTCTCCGCCTGGCTCGCGGGCGTTCCCGGCGGCAGCAAGCTCGATCTGCGCTTCATCGGAGGGCTCGGACGGCCGGAGAACCATCTCGTCGAGTTCGCTGCCGCAGAGTCGATCGATCTCATCGTGGTCGGGGATCACCAGCGCAGCGGCCTGAGCCGGCTCTGGCACGGCTCGATCTCGCGCGGCGTGATCGCCAACGCTCCGTGCAACGTGGCCTGCATTCCGTCGGGGCCCGAGCCCGGCTGACATGCGCCTGGCGATCCTGGCCCTGGGATTCCTGGCCCTGTTGATGCTGGGGTACCGGCTCTATGGCGGCTGGGTGGCGCGAGCGCTGGGCCTGGACGACGCACGCCAGACTCCGGCGAAGGAGCGCGAGGACGGTGTCGACTACGTCCCCACGCCGCCCTTCTATCTCTTCGCGCAGCATTTCTCCGCCATCGCCGCTGCCGGTCCGATCGCCGGACCGATCCTGGCGTGCCTCGCCTTCGGCTGGCTGCCCTGCCTCGCCTGGATCGGACTGGGCGTCGTCTTCATCGGAGCCGTGCACGATTTCTCGAGCTTGATCGCCTCGGTTCGCCACGGTGCTTGCTCGATCGCCGAGATCGCACGCGAGCGCATGGGCACCGGCGCCGGCCGCGCGATGATGGCCTTCATCTGGATCGCGCTCGTGTACGTGATCGTCGCGTTCACCGACATCACGGCGGCGAGCTTCGTGCACGGCTCCGACGAGCTCGCCGGCCGGGAGGTCGGTTTCCACCCCGGAGGAGCGGTCGCTGCGGCAAGCGTCTCCTACCTCACGCTCGCGATCGTCATGGGCCTCGTTCAGCGCGCTTTCCGCCCGCCGCTCTGGTTGCTCACGCTCGTGTTCGTGCCGGCGACCTTCGGCATGGCGTGGCTAGGAACGACGGTTTCGGAGCACTTCGTCTTCTCGCAACGCACGTGGGTCGTGGTGATCCTCGCCTACTGCGCGATCGCGTCGGTGCAGCCCATGTGGCTGCTCCTGCAGCCACGCGGGTACCTCGGCGGCTTCGTGCTCTACAGCGCGCTCGCGCTCGGCGTGATCGGCGTGCTCTTCGGCGGCTACGCGATCGAGCAGCCCGCCTTTCGCGGCTGGGACACTGGCAAGGTCGGGGGGACGCTCGTTCCCTTCCTGTTCGTGACGATCGCCTGCGGCGCCTGCTCGGGCTTCCATGGCCTCGTTTGCTCCGGCACGACCTCGAAGCAAGTGGCGCGCGAGTCGCACACCCGGCTCGTCGGCTACGGAGCGATGCTCGCGGAGGCTTTCGTGGCGGTCATCGCCCTCGTCACCGTGCTGATCTTCCCGCCGGAGAAGCTCGCGGGGATGAAAGCCGGCACGATCTACGGCAACGGCATCGGCGAGTTCCTGACCCTGCTGATCGGCCGCGAGCACCGCGACTTCGCCATCACTTTCGGCGCCATGGCGTTCTCGACCTTCGTGTTCGACACGCTCGACGTCGCCACGCGCCTCGGCCGCTACATCATGCAGGAGCTGTTCGGCTGGAAAGGCTTCGCGGGAGCGGCGGCAGGGACGCTCCTCGTGATCGCGCCGCCGCTCTTCTTCCTGCTGCTCGCCGACGAGAACTCGTACCTGCTCTTCTGGACCCTCTTCGGCGCCTCGAACCAGCTCCTGGCCGCGATGACCCTGAGCGCGGTCGCCGTGTGGTTGCACCAGGAGGGCCGGCCGAAGGCCTTCGTGGTCCTGCCCATGCTCTTCGTGGCGACGATGACGATCTGGGCGCTCACGAGCCTGGCGTGGACGAACGCCCGCTCGGCGCACGGGCTGGATGTTCCGGCTGCCAACGCGCTCGCGGCGGGAGTGCTCCTGATCCTTGCCCTGTACTTGCTGGGCACGGGTCTCTTGCGACTGCGGGGCCCCGCCGGCCAGGGATCGCCTCTCCTGGCCCGTGAAGGTGCGCGCGTCTAGGTGACGGCGATGGTCGATCCCGCTGAAGATGGGAGCCTGCCGCGGCGGCGGCGGAAACGCTATCCCGGAACGCACCCGCGCCGCTTCGAGGAACGCTACAAGGAGCTCGATCCGGATCGGTTTCCGGACATGCAGGCACACGTGCGTGCGCGCGGCAACACGCCGGCGGGGAGCCACGTGCCGGTGCTCTTGCGCGAGGTCGTGGAGTGCCTGGCTCCGCGGGCCGGAGAGACCGTCGTCGACGCGACGATCGGACACGCGGGTCATGCGCGCGAGCTCCTGCGGCGCAACGCACCGGATGGCGTGCTCGTCGGCCTCGACGTCGACGGCAACGAGCTCGAGCGCGTGCGCGAGCTCTTCAGCACCGAGATCGAGGCTGGCCGGGTGATCTTGCGCCGCAGCTCCTTCGCGGGGGTCGCGGGCGTGCTCGCCGGGATCGGCCTGGAAGGCACCGACGTCCTGTTCGCCGACCTCGGCGTGTCGAGCATGCAGATCGACGACCCGCGCCGCGGCTTCGGCTTCGGCAGCGACGGTCCGCTCGACATGCGCATGGACGACCGGCGCGCGCGCACCGCGGCCGACTTGCTGCGCTCGATCGAGGAAGGCGAGCTCGCTCGCGCGCTGCACGAGCTCGCCGACGAGCCCGAGGCCGAGCGGATCGCAGCCCACCTGGTCCGCGAGCGAGCGCGACGTCCGCTCGAGACGACTCGCGAGCTCGTGCTCGCCATCCTCGAAGCGGGGGGGCTCTCGCTCCGCGATCGTTCCGCGTGGCCCGATTCAGAGCCGCACCCCGCGGCCCGCACGTTCCAGGCGCTGCGCATGCTCGTGAACGACGAGCTCGGAGCGCTGCGCGAGCTCCTGCGCGTCGCTCCGGCGTGCCTGCGCGAGAACGGCCGCATCGGCATCCTCAGCTTTCACAGCGGCGAGGATCGCCTGGTGAAGAACGCACTACGCAGCGGCTTCCAGGCCGGCCTCTACGGCGAGCTCGGCGAGATCGTCCGGCCCGGACCGGAAGAGCGCCACGCCAATCCGCGCAGCCGCTCCGCCAAGCTGCGCTGGGCACGCCGGAGCTCGAGCCGCATCGATTCCGCCCTGGCCGAGCGAGGGTCTCGCGGGGAATGACGCCGCTTCGGCCCGGGACGGACCGGGCCGCCGAAGATCAGGCGCCGGTCGCCATGGCTACTTTGCTCCGATTCGCGCGGCTGACGCGCGCCCCGTCCGTATCCGCGAGGTCGGCGGCGAGCGGGTCCTCGTACAGGACCTCGAGCGTGCCGTCCGCGTGCTCGGCGAGGGCCGTGCAGCTCTCCACCCAGTCGCCGTCGTTGGCGTAGAGGATGCCATCGATCTCGCGCAGGTCGGCCTTGTGGATGTGGCCGCAGACGACTCCGTCGACGCCGCGACGGGCGGCCTCGTGTGCGAGCGCGCTCTCGAAGCGACCGACCAGGCGAACGGCCTTCTTGACGCGCCGTTTCAGGTAGGCGGAGAGTGACCAGTACGGCAGGCCCAGCAGAGCGCGCGCTCGATTGAGCCAGCGATTGAGGATCAGGCTCGCCTCGTAGGCCCGGTCACCCAGGTGCGACAGCCACAGGTGGCCGCGCACGACGGCGTCGAACTGGTCGCCGTGCAGGACCCACAGGCGCCGGCCGTCGGCCGTGACGTGGATCGTTTCGTCGGCAATCTCCACTTCGGGCGGGAGCATGTGGTCGTACTCGCGCAGGCCGGCGTCGTGATTGCCAGGCAAGTAGAGCACGCGCGTCCCGCGGCGCGCTGCAGCGAGGATCAGCTCGACGACTCTCGTCTGCGCGCTCGTCCAGTGCCAGCCGCGACGGAGCTGCCAACCATCGATCACGTCGCCGACGAGGTACAGGCGATCGGCCCGGTGCGCTTCCAGGAAACGGCACAGGCGTTCGGCCTGGCAAGCCTTCGTGCCCAGGTGCAAGTCCGAGATCCAGAGCGTGCGGTAGCGCGTGGCCACCGAGGGACCGCTACCGGGATCCGGCCCGGCGATGGAGGCGAGGGAGTGCATGGATCGGTCCACTGGTCGGTCCTCGTGCGGGAACATCGGCCGGTGCGGGCGATTCCGTTCGTGGCTTTCTGCAGGGAATCCGCTCAAGGGACTGCAAAGCGCGCGGTCCGGCCGCTCCCGGGGAGTCGACGGCCGCCGGCTAGCGGCGCGTCTTGGGTTTGCCTCGCGGCACCCGCGCCGGCACACGGGCGGTGGGGGTCTCGCGCAGAGCTGCCTGTGCAGCGGCCAGGCGGGCGATGGGGACGCGGTAGGGCGAGCAGGAGACGTACGCGAGGCCCAGGGACTGGCAGAACTCGATCGAGGCAGGATCGCCGCCATGCTCCCCGCAGATGCCGAGCTTGATGTCGGGCCGGCCCTTCTTGCCTTCGTCGACGGCGATGCGCATCAGGCGGCCGACGCCCTCGCGATCCAGGCGCGCGAAAGGGTCGTCCGCGAAGATCTCGGCCTCGATGTACTGCGGCACGAAGTGCGCGCCGTCGTCACGCGAGATGCCGAAGGTCGTCTGCGTCAGATCGTTCGTGCCGAAGGAAAAGAACTCCGCGGTTCGCGCGATCTGCTCGGCGACGAGCGCTGCGCGCGGCAGCTCGATCATCGTGCCCAGGAGATAGGGGACGCGCTGCTTCTTCTGGGTGAAGACTTCCTCGGCCGTCTCGCGCACGAGGGCCGCCTGCAGCTCGAGCTCGCGCGGCACGCCGACGAGCGGGATCATGATCTCCGGGCACGGAGTCTTGCCCTTGCGTGCCACGTTGCAGGCCGCTTCGAAGATCGCGCGCGCTTGCATGCGCGTGATCTCCGGATGCGTGATCCCCAGGCGACAGCCGCGGTGGCCGAGCATGGGGTTCTGCTCGTGCAGCGATGCCACCTTGGCGCGCAAGTGCTCGGCGGTCACGCCCATCTTCTGAGCGAGGGCCTCGATCTGGCGGGGATCGTGGGGCAGGAATTCGTGCAGCGGCGGGTCGAGCGAGCGAATCGTGACCGGACGATCCTCCATCGCCTTGAAGATGCCCTCGAAGTCGGCGCGCTGCAGCGGCAAGAGCTTCTTCAGGGCCCGCTCGCGCTCGGGGCCCGTGTCGGCCAGGATCATCTCGCGCACCGCGTCGATCTTGTCCTCGCCGAAGAACATGTGCTCGGTGCGGCACAACCCGATGCCTTCCGCGCCGAGCGCCACCGCGATCGCGGCCTGATCGGGCTGGTCGGCGTTGGCACGCACGCCCATCTTGCGCGCGCCGTCGGCCCACTGCATCAGCGACTCGTACGCCTCGAAGATGGAGCTCGTGCGCGCCTTCTTCGCGCGCGCTCCCTTGCCGAGCAGCGCTGCGATCACCACCGAGGGCTGCGTCGCGAGCTGGCCTTCGAGGACCTCCCCGGCGCTGCCGTCGACGCTGATCCAGTCGCCTTCGAGGAGCACGCGGCCGGCCGCGCGCACGGTGCGCGCCTTGTAGTCGATCTCGAGATCGCCCGCGCCGGCGACGCACACCTTGCCCATCTGGCGCGCAACCAGCGCCGCGTGGCTGGTCATCCCGCCGCGCGCGGTCAGGATGCCGGCCGCGGCCTGCATGCCCTTGATGTCCTCGGGCGAGGTCTCGACGCGCACGAGGATCGTCGACTCGCCGCTCGCGGCGAACTCCTGCGCGCGCGCCGGCGTCAGCGCGATGCGGCCGCTCGCGGCGCCGGGTCCAGCGGCGAGACCCTTGCACAGCGTGCGTCCGGCGGCGCGCGCCCGCCTCAGCTCTTCGAGGCCGAAGACCGGCTGCAAGAGCTGATCGAGCGAGCCCGCTTCGACCCTGCACAGCGCCTCGGCCTTGGTGATGCGGCCTTCGCGGACGAGATCGACGGCGATGCGAACGGCGGCGAAACCGGTCCGCTTCCCGGCGCGGCACTGCAGCATGTACAGGCGGCCGTTCTCGATCGTGAACTCGATGTCCTGCATGTCGCCGTAGTGGTCCTCGAGCTTCTTCTGGATGCGCAGGAGCTCGCGCCATGCCTTGGGGCTAGCTCGCTCGAGAGTCTCGATCGGCTGCGGCGTGCGCAGGCCGGCGACGACGTCCTCGCCCTGCGCGTTCATCAGGTATTCGCCGTAAAAGCGCTTCTCGCCGCTGGCCGGATCCCGCGTGAACGCCACGCCGGTGCCCGAGTCCTCGCCGAGATTGCCGAACACCATCGCCACCACGTTGACGCCCGTGCCCCACTCGCCGGGGATGCCGTTCATCTGCCGGTAGGTGATCGCGCGCTCGTTGTTCCACGAGCGGAACACTGCGGCGATCGCGCCCCACAGCTGCTCGGTCGGATCGGACGGGAAGGGCTTGCCGGTGCGCGAGCGGACGATGGCCTGGAAGCGCGCGACGAGCTCGCGCAGCGCTGCCTCGTCGAGATCGGTGTCTTCGACGGCACCGTGCTCGTGCTTCACTTCGTCCATCGCGAGCGCGAAGGGATCCTGCTCCTCGCCGGGATCGGGCTTGATGCCGAGGACCACGTCGCCGTACATCTGCACGAAGCGCCGGTAGGCGTCCCAGGCGAAGCGCGCGTTGCCCGAACGCTCGGCGAGGCCGGTGACCGTGCGATCGTTGAGCCCGAGGTTGAGTACGGTGTCCATCATTCCGGGCATCGAAACGCGCGCGCCGGAACGCACCGAAACCAGTAGTGGGTTCCTCGCGCTGCCGAATTGCTTCTCCGTGCTCTTCTCCAGGCGCGCCAGCGCCGAGGCGACCTGGCGATCGAGGCCGGGAGGGAAGCTCTGATCGTGCGCGACGAACCACGTGCAGGCCTCGGTCGTGATCGTGAATCCGGGCGGCACGGGTAGGCCGAGGTTGCACATCTCGGCCAGGTTCGCGCCCTTGCCTCCAAGTAGATCGCGCATGCTGCGATCGCCGTCGGCCTTGCCGTCGACGTAGAGGTAGACGAAGCGCTTGCTGTTGCTCGGGCCGGCTCGTTTCATCTTGGAGAGGGCGCGCGTGGGGGCGGTCATGCTTGGAATGGGAAGGCTTTTGCCGCGGAGCGAGGCCGAGGAGGGTCGCCCCACGAGCTCTGGGTGGCGGCGCGGAAGCCGCTCACTATCCGCGAACGAGGGAGGCCGCACTAGCCCCGGAGAGGGGGCGGCAGCTCGACCCCGGCAGGTCGACTAGCGGCTGCCCTCGCCGTCGCGGACCTCGAAACCAGCGATCTTCCACTCGCTGCCGACCTCCAGGGTGCTCGCGGCCGGGCCGTCCTGGGCGCTCGCCAGGGGAACGACCGCGCCGAGGACCGGCTCACCCGTCTGGCTGGTGCCGGGATGCAGGATCTCGCGGGTGTCGCGGATGTAGTCTCCATCGAGGACCTGGGTCGCGCCGACAACCTCGCTCTCGCCGCGGATTTCCCAATAATCTACTCTCACCAGCCTTACATGGATCGTACGACCTGCCGCACGCGCCACCAGCCGCGCCTCCCTCGGGTTCAGGAACTCGACCTGCTCGACTTCTGCCTGGGCGAGCACGTAGCGAAGGTAGGGCTGTTCTTCCAACAGACGGTCTCGGGCTTCCCGGTACAAGAGGTGATCGCCACCGTACAGCTCTCTGCGGAAGTCCGGGTCCAGACAGCGGAACTCGAGCTCGAGTGCGTCGGCACAGAACGCCGCCCGGAAAGTGGCGAAGGTGCCGGCTGGTTCTTTCAGACCCTTGTCCAGTGCCCGCACCCACTCGTCAGTGGGGGGAAGCGACCTGCAACCGAGCAGGCTGCAGCACAGTCCAAACCCCAGGAGGCTCGCCCGGAATCGAAGGACGCACCTCCACGCAAGGGCTGATTGCATGGCGCGATTCTAGCCCTCGCACCGCCTCGCACGATGAGCGCGGGTCCGTACACCTCATTCACCGTTTCGACCTACCCGTTGGGAGCGAGCTTCGCTCGCTCGGGCTTCCTTCCTCTAATGTGATTCGTCGGAGTACGATGTCCCTCTCTCCGACCCTACCCCAGTCTCGACCATGTACGCCACGACCCACTCCACACTGCAGGCCCACCGCCGCATTCGTTCCTTCGTCTCGACCCTCCTGATCGGCACGCTCGCCACGGGAACGGTCTGGGCCTTGCCCTCCCGTCCGTCCGCGGGTGTGGCTCGCAACCGCCAGGATCCCGTCCAGGGTGAGAAGCCTCAGCCCGCCCCGGCACCGGAGAAGCACGACCACGACCACGAGGGCACCCCTCCCGCCGTCGGGCGTCAAGGTCAGGCCGTCGACCCCAACGCCAAGCTCGCGATCGAGTTCGGCGCGGAGAAGTTCGACATGGGCACGGTCCGGCAAGGGGAGAAGCGCGAGCACGTGTTCCAGATGGCGAGCGGCGGGACCTCCCCGTTGATCATCTATCAGGCCAAGCCGAGCTGCGGCTGCACAGTTGGCGAAACGCGCGTGGAGAACGATCAGGGCGAGTACGCGGTCTACAAGATGGGCGATCCGATCGCGCCTGGGCGCAAGGTCCAGGTCGCAGCCACGCTCGACACGACCAACAAGCACAGCGCCACGTCGGTGCGGATCAGCGTCTCCACCAACGATCCGGTGGGCTTGGTCCAGCTCGCGCTGTCCGCCAACGTCGAGCCGCTACTCACCGTCTCTCCGACGGCGCTGATGTTCGGCGACCTGTCCGAGGACAGTGTGAAGGAAGGCATCGTCACGTTGCGAACTCCGGTCGGCGAGCCGGTCAAGCTGACCATTGACGAGTCCCAGCCGTTCCCCAAGCCCCAGGGCCTCGAGGTCGCGCTGAGTCCCGTGGAGCCGGATGCCAACGGTCGCGCCAGTCTCTGGCAGCTCAAGGTCAACCTCGGGCCCGGTCTCACCGAAGGCCAGGTCGGCTACCGCGTGAGCGTGGTCACCGATCGCGAGATGCCCGGGGCCAAGGAGCTCCCCAGTGGCCAGAAGCAGATGTACACGGCGAGTGTCAGCATCAGCGGCCGCGTGCTGGGCGTGCTCACCTGCGCGCCGCAGTACTTCTCCCTGGGGCTGGTCCGGCCCGGGCAGGTCGTCGCACGCACCGTGAAGCTGACGAGCAACGACCCGGCCTTCGTCCTCGACAAGGTCACGGCCACGATCATGGGCTTCAACGGCGAGGACTTCCCCTGGAAGAGCGCCTTCACGACGCTGCTCCGGCCGGTGCCTGGCGAGAACTCCCTCGAGATCGAGCTGCGCCTCGACGGTCTTCCGGAGGGATCGGACGGCACGTTCAAGGGCAAGGTGATGATCGAGACCGGACATCCCGACAAGCCCACCATCGAGGTGAACTTCTCGGGGGTCGCGCGCGCCGGGGTGACGGCCGGCACTCCTCCGCCCAAGGGCACCAAGATCATCCCGCCCCCCGGCGAGGAGAAGAAGATCGAGGAGAAGAAGGCTGACGGCAACGGCGGGAACTGAGACTGCCGACCACGATCCTCGCTCCAGGCGGTCTTCGGAACGCCTGGAGCGTTCGTTTTCCGGGATCGCGGAGCGCTACCATCGACGGGTAGGGTGGTAGTGTTCCGCCCTCCATGTCCGTGCCCTTGCGCTCTCCTGTCGGTCCGTGAGCACCAGCCTGGGTGACTCTCTCGTCTCCGCTGGAGTCATCAGCGAGAGCCAGCTGCGCGAGGCGATGGCCTATCAGCGCAATGGAGACCTGAGCCTCGAGCGTGCCCTGGTCAAGCTCGGCCACGCCGACGAGGCCACGGTGACGCGCTACCTCGCCAAGCAGCAACGGCCTGCCGTTCGTCGACCTCGCCAAGGGCAACCCTCTCGCCGGCGATCCTCCAGCGGATCCCGGCCGAGGTGGCGCGCGAGCAGGGGATCCTGCCCCTGATGGTCAAGGGGGGCAAGCTCGTCGTGGCGATCGACGATCCGTTCAAGCGCATCGCTCGCCGACCAGCTCTCGTTCATGCTCGGGACCGAGGTCGCCTGCGCGCTGGCTGCGCCCAGCGTGTTCGCGCGCGTGCTCGCCCAGCACTACGGCGGAAGCGGCGAGCAAGAGGTGGCGGCCCGGATGGGCGCCGAGGGGGAGGAGGGCGACGACGCGCCCATCATCCGCCTCGTGACGCGCATCTTCGCCGATGCGCTGGAGATGCGCGCGAGCGACATCCACGTCGAGCCCGGCCACGGCCGCCTGCGCGTGCGCTACCGCGTCGACGGCATGCTGCGCGACGTCGGCCGAGCACCCCGAGCACCTGCACGCGCCGCTGGTCTCGCGCTTGAAGATCATGGCGAGGATGGACATCGCCGAGAAACGCAAGCCCCAGGACGGCCGCATCGGCATGCGCATCGAGGGACGCGACATCGACGTGCGCTGCGTCGATCCTGCCCGCCAACCACGGCGAGACGATCGTCATGCGCCTCCTCGACCGCACCTCGAGCCTGGTCTCGCTGCGCGATCTGGGCTTCGGCGCGGAGGACCACGCATGGTTCAAGCGCATCATCCGCGCCCAAACGGGATCTTCCTGGTGACGGGGCCGACCGGCTCGGGCAAGACGACGACGCTGTACGCCGCGCTCGCCGAGCTCAATCGGCCGGACGTGAAGATCATCACGGCCGAGGACCCGGTCGAGTACCACCTCGCCGGCATCAACCAGGTGCAGGTCCACTCGAGGATCGGGCTGACCTTCGCGCGCATCCTGCGAGCGATGCTGCGCTGCGCGCCCAACATCATCCTGGTGGGCGAGATCCGCGACCTGGAGACGGCCGAGATCGCGATCCAGGCCGCGCTCACCGGGCACCTGGTGTTCTCGACCCTGCACACCAACGATGCGCCGAGCGCGCTCACGCGCTTGATCGACATGGGCGTCAAGCCGTTCCTGGTCTCGGCAGCCGTGCAGGCGATGATCGCGCAGCGCCTGGTGCGCCGCCTGTGCAAGGAATGCTCGGCCGAGTACCACCCCGAGCCGGAGGAGCTCGCGACGATCGGCCTGGATCCCGCCACGCACGCCGAGGCCCGACCTGCGCCGGCCGGTCGGCTGCCGGGCGTGCGAGAACTCCGGCTATCGCGGCCGGGTCGGCGATCTTCGAGCTCCTCGAGATGGACTCCGCCGTGCGCGAAGCGACCTTCCGCGGCGCCAGCCTCGACGAGGTGCGCGGACGTGCGCACTCCTCGGGCAGCCTGCGACCGCTCCTCGTCGACGGAGCGCGCAAGGTCCTCGGGGGAACGACGAGCGTCGCCGAGGTGCTGCGCGTGACACGCCGCTGGCAGGAACTGAGCAAGATGACGGACGCCAAGGATCTGATGACGACCGCGATCGAGTATGGCGGGCCTCCGACCTCCATCTCAACCCGGGGCGGCCGCCGGTTGCGCGCATCGACGGCAAGCTCGATCTCGCTCGGCAAGACGGACGCTCGACGACGCGGCCTGCGAGGCCCTGTGCCGAGAGATCTGCGACGCCAGCGCACTGGGCGGAGGTCGAGGCGCATCGGGACGACCGACTTCGGCCTGCGCGCATCCCGAGCGGCAACCGCTTCCGCGTGAGCGTGATGCGCCAGCGCGGCCGCATCAGCGGCGTGCTGCGCCTGATCCCCAATCGCGCTGCTCAGCTTCGAGCGAGATCGGGCTGCCCGACTGCCGTGCAGACCGCTCTTGCGCCGGCCGCGCGGTCTGGTCCTCGTCACCGGCCCGACCGGCTCGGGCAAGACGACCACGCTCGCGACGATGATCGACTGGATCAACGCAGAACCATGCGATCGCCACATCATGACGATCGAGGACCCGATCGAGTACTACCACGGCACAAGAAGGGCATCGTGACCCAGCGCGAGGTCGGGACGCGACGTCCCCGACTTCGCCGAGGCGATGCGGCGCGTGCTGCGCCAGGACCCCGACGTGATCCTGCTCGGGCGAAATGCGCGACCTCGAGACGATCTCCGCGGCGATCACCGCGGCCGAGACGGGCCACCTCGTGTTCGGCACGCTGCACACGACCGGCAGCGCGCGCACGGTCGACCGCATCATCGACGCGTTCCCGGCCAACCAGCAGGAGCAGATCCGCGCGCAGCTCTCGGTCTCGCTCGTGGCCGTGATCTCGCAGGTGCTGATGCCGCGCGCGGACGGCAAGGGCCGCGTGGCGGCCTTCGAGGTCATGATCGATGACGCCCGCGATCGGCAACCTGATCCGCAAGAACGAGACCAACAAGATCCAGTCGACCATCCAGACCTCGCGGCGCGCTGGGGATGGTCACGCTCGACGACTACCTCTACGACCTGGTCAAGGCACGGCGCATGATCGCGCGCGAGACGGCGCTGGACGCCGCGCAGGATCCCGCGCGACCTGGAAGTGCGTCTGTGAGCCGCGGCCGAAGCGCAGCGGCGAGCGGCCGGCGGCTGCTCGGCCAGATCCTGAAGGCGCGCGGCGTCGTGCGCGAGGGGCAGGTCCAGGAGGCGCTCGCGCTGCAGCGCAAGCAGGGCGGACTGATCGGGCAGTGCCTGATCGAGGGCGCGGCGTGCACCAGCAGCCGACGTCGCGCGCGCGCTCGCCGAGCAGGCCGGGCTCGAGATCGTCGACCTCGACGCGCGTGCGAGCCGACGCCCGAGCGCTCGCCCTGGTCGACGCGACCGACGGCGCACGCGTTCGGCGTGCTGCCGCTGCGCGTGGACGGCGAGACGCTGGTCGTGGCGCTCGCCGACCCGCTGAACACCGCGGTGCTCGAGGATCTGCGCTTCATCGACCGGCGTCGAGGTGCGCGGCGCGATCGCCGACGCTGCGCGCATCGCGCAAGCTCGTCGAGGAGCACTACGGCGAGGAGACCTCGCTCGCGCGACGCGATCGCCGAGGCGGCGCGCTCGGCGACAGGGCGGCGACGTCGATCCAGGCCGCGCAGAGCGCGCCGGTCGTGCGGCTCCTGAACTCGATCCTGCTTCCGGGCGATCCGCGACCGCGCGAGCGACGTGCACCTCGAGCTCTTCGAGGACGAGTTCCGGATCCGCTACCGCGTCGACGGCGCGCTGTACGAGATCGAGGCGCCGCCCGAGCACCTCGCGCTCGCCGCTGATCGCGCGCATCAAGGTCATGGCCGACCTCGACATCGCCGAGACGCGCATGCCGCAGGACGGCCGCATCGAGCTCTCGATCGACGGCCGCGCCGGTCGACCTGCGCGTCGCGACGCTCCCGGCCAGGCGGGCGAGGGCTGCGTGCTGCGCGTGCTCGACCGCAGCGCCGTCAGCCTCGACCTCGCGCGCTCGGCCTCGTGCCCGAGGAAGAGGCTCGAGCCTGCGCGCGCTGACGCAGCTGCCGCACGGGATCGTGCTCGTCACCGGCCCACCGGCTCGGGCAAGACCACGACGCTCTACGCGATGCTCTCGCAGGCCAACGACCCCGAGGTGAAGATCATCACGGTCGAGGACCCGGTCGAGTACGACATCGACGGGCATCGTGCAGATGCCGATCAACGAGGAGATCGGCGTGACCTACGCGCGCGTCCTGCGCACGATCCTGCGCCAGGACCCCGACAAGATCCTGGTCGGCGAGATCCGCGACCTGCGAGACGGCGCCGATCGCGGTCGAGGCCAGCCTGACCGGCCACCTCGTCTTCTCGACGCTGCACACGAACGACGCGCCCAGCGCCGTCACGCGCCTGGTCGACATGGGCGTCGAGCCGTTCCTGATCACGGCGACGCTGGAGGCGGTCGTCGCGCAGCGGCTGGTGCGCACGATCTGCGCGGACTGCAGGACCCCGTACGATGCCCGACGAGGAGGTCCTGCTCGAGCTCGGCTCGGACGCGGAACTCGTCTGCGGGGCGCGAGCTTCGCGTACGGGCAAGGGCTGTGACCGCTGCCACCACACCGGCTACCGCGGCCGCATCGGGATCTTCGAGATCATGATCATCGACGACGAGAGCCTGCGCCGCTCGGTGCTCGCGCGGCGCCTCGATCCGGGAGCTGCGCGAGGAGGCCATCCGCAGCGGGGGATGCGCACGCTGCGCGAGATCGGGCATGCTGGCGCCGTGACGCCGGGCGCACGACCGTCGAGGAGGTGCTGCGCGAGACGATGGCCTGTGGACCGCGGACGCGCGATAGCCTTCGTCTCGCTCCCGACGCATGGCTCAGCGAGATCCAGACGCAGCGCAGCGCCGCGGCCGCAGGCCGCGACCAGCGCCCGCCGCGGCCGGCCGCGACCCGCGCCCGCGCGCCGGCGCGGCGGCCGGCTCAAGGGCCGGCTGGTGACCGACTTCACGGTGCAGCTCGCGACGCTGTCCGAGGCGCGGGCATCCCGATCGTCAAGGCGCTGCGCGATCCTCGAGGGCCAGACCCGCCCGGGCCCGTTCAAGGACGTGCTCGCCGAGCTCGTCGAGGACGTCGAGGCGGGCACGCCGCTCTCCGAGGCGCTGGCCAAGCACGGGCGTCTTCGACCGGCTCTACTCGAACATGGTGCGCGCCGGCGAGGCCGGCGGCGTGCTCGACGCGTGCTCAAGCGCCTGGCGGTGTTCCGCGAGACAGCGCCGCGAGATCCGGCGCCGGGTCCGCGGGCGCGACGATCTATCCCGCTGATCGTGGTCCGTCGTCGCCGTGGCGGTCGTCACCGTCGTGATCGTGTTGGTCATCCCGAAGTTCCAGGAGATCTTCCAGTCCTTCGACGTCGAGCTGCCCGGCGTCACGCAGCTCCTGCTCGACATCAGCGCACTTCGTCGTCACGTACTGGTACGTGGTCTTCGGCCTGCCGCTCGTGATGCTCGTCGCTGCACACTCTGCCTCGCTGCGGCGCGCTCGGCCGTACCGTAAGGGCGTGCACGCGCTCCTGCTGCGCATGCCCGTGATCGGCGGCGCTCTTCTCGCGGCGCTGGTTGCCGCCTTCGCGCGCACCTTCGGCACGCTCATCCAGGCCGGCGTGCCGCACCTCGATGCGCTGGCGATCGTGCGCGACACGACCGCCAACGAGTGCTCGGGAAGGCGTCGAGACGATCCGCCGCACCGTGCGCGAGGGCGAGGGGATCGCCGGCCGATGGGGGAGACGCGGCTTGTTCGACGACCTCGTCGTGCAACATGGTCGACGTGGGCGAGCAGACCGGCGAGCTCGACGCATGCTGCTGCGCGTCGCCGACGCCTACGAGACGCAGGTCGACCGCCGCATCGAGGCGATGTTCAAGCTGCATCGAGCCAGCACTGCTGATCATCGTGATGGCGGCCTTCGTGGGCTTCATCGTGGTGTCGCTCTTCCTCCCGCTGATCGAGATCATGGGCTCCATCGGAGCCCAGGCATGAGGCCGATCCGCAGGGGTAGGCTGCGGCGCGGCACGCCGAAGGGGTTGGCCTGTTAAGGGGGCCAGAGTGAACCGCTCGCTGCGCGTGAGCGTCATCCTCTTCGTGTCCGTCGCGAATCTCCTGGTCTTCGGAGCGGGATTCGTCTGGCTCACCGGCTCACTCTCGCGCCATCGGCGGGCGCAGGAAGAGGACTTCACGAGCCTCTTGGTCGAACGCTTGCAGAATCTGATCGATGCCCGCAGCATCCAGGCCTCGGGGATCCTGCGCTGGTCGTACTGGGAGCAATTCGAGGACGCGGTCGTCGTGCACCTCCCGGAGACCACACCGAGCACCCCCGCGAGCGAGCTCGTGCGACCGGTTCCGCTCGTAGCATCCGCCCAGGAAAGCAGCGCCGGGTCGCCGAACCCCTACGGCCGGCTGCCCTGGACCGAGCTCTCGCTCGAGAACGAGGCGAGCGGGGCTCCACCGCTCGAGCAGGTCGCACCTGGAAACGAGCCGGCCAGCGTGGTGGACGATGCGCCGAGTGATTCGACGGAGGCGGAGCGCAACGGGGCGGCCGCGACGGAGGCGGATGCACCACCTCCCGCCGAGGCACGGCCGCTCATTCGAGTGGACGGGCGCGCCGCGGACGCTCGCCGGCAGGGTGTGATCCTCCACCCGCTCGGTAGCATGCATCGCTCGAGCGACTTCGACTGGAACGGAATCCTCGACGAGATCCAGCATTCGGTGTCCGAGGACAAGGCGCGCCGCACTCACGGAGGATCGGCGGTGCCGATCCACGATCCTCTTGGTCACGCCTGGGGCGGCTGCTGGTTCAAGCTGCGCCCGAGCTGGACGATCGGTGCGCTGGTGCGGCAGCTCTTGCCGTGGTTCCTGGTGTCGACGCTCCTGCTCACTCTCGCCACCTTCGTCGTGCTCCAGCGGCTGGTGCTCGAGCCGGTCGAGCTGCTGGCCCGCGGATCGCGCAGGCTCGCCGCCGGGGACTGGACCGTGCAGCTTCCCGCGCCGGCCCGGGGTGACGAGATCGCCGAGCTCGTGCGCGCGTTCAATCGCATGGCGGACGACGTGCGCGGTTCGGGGGAGCGGCTCGCGCACGAGGTGGAGATCGCGACCGAGAAAGCGCGGCGCGCGGAGGCCGCAGCGATGATGCAACGTCGTCTCGCCGCCACCGGCGAGCTCGCTGCGGGCATCGCCCACGAGATCAACAACCCGCTCGGCGGGATGATGAACGCGGTGGAGGTCCTCGGGCGGGAGGAGCTCGAGCCCTCGCGGCGGCGCAGGTACCTCGAGCTCCTGGAGAACGGTCTCGACCGCATCCGTTCGACGGTGGGCCGGGTGCTGCGGCTCGCGCCGCGCACCTCGACCGTCGAACCGATCTCGCTCGCGGGCCCGATCTCCGACGCGATCGGGCTCTTGCGCCACCGGATTGCGCGCGTCGGCGTGGTGCTCGAGCTCGTCACTCGAGGCAGCCGGGTCTCGGCGAACGAGAGCGACCCGCAGGCCGTCTTCGCCTGGCTTCCCCCGGTGCGCGGATCGGCCAACGAGCTGGGGCAGATCGCCCTCAACCTACTCGCCAACTCGCTCGACGCGATCGAGGCGCTCCCGCCGAGCGAGCGTCCGCGCAGCGGGTCGGATCCGCGTCAGCATCGAGGTCGAGGGGAGCGAGCTGCACATCACTTTCGAGGACGACGGACCTGGTATCGCAGCCGAGGATCTGGCGCGCGTCGCCGATCCGTTCTTCACCACCAAGGCGAGCGGCAAGGGAACGGGCCTCGGCCTCGCGATCGTGCACAACGTGGTCACCTCGCATGGCGGCCGGGTGCTGCTCGCGAGCGAGCCGGGCAAGGGCTTCCGCGTCGACGTGCACTTCCCGGTCTACCAGCGGGAGGAGCGGACGCGTAGTGAGCGACGTCCTGCCCTGGTCTTGGATTGCTCGTGCTCATCTGCTGCTCGGGCTTCCTCAGCGCTTCCGAGACCGCGCTGTTCAGCTTGAAGCTCGACCAGCGCGAGCGAGCGGGAGCGCGCGCGGTGCGCCTACTGGAACGTCCGCGCGATCTACTGGTCGAGTGCTCCTCGGGAGCCTCGTCGTCAACCTGCTCTTCTTCGCGAGCGTGCCGGCCGTGCTCGCCGGCGTCGGCTACGACCATCCTTTCTACGGCGGGCTTGCCGCACTCCTCGTGCTGGTCCTCTGCGGTGAGATCTTTCCCAAGACGCTCGCTCTGCGGGCGCCGACCCTCGTGGCGCGCCTGTGCTCGATACCGCTGGAGCCGATCATCCATCTGCTCGGCGGCGTCGCGCGCGGGGTGACGTACTTCCTCGAGGTCTCGATGCGCACGCTCGGCGACGTCGCGCAACCGGAGCGGCCGATCAGCGTGGAGGCGCTGGGGGAAGCGCTCGAGCGCAGTGCCAACCAGGGCTTGCTCGCGCCGGGAGAGGCCGATCTCCTGGCCGAGATCATCGAGCTGTCCAGCCTGCGTGTGCGCGAGATCATGACTCCGCGCGTCGACGTGCTGGTGCTGGATCTCGAGTCCGACATCGAGGAGCAAGCGCGCGTCCAGCGGGAGGCGCTCGCGAAGCGGTACAACTGGTTGCCCGTGGTGCGCGGCGGCGCGGACAACGTCGAGGGCTACGTCGAGCTCCGCAAGCTCGTCGCGTACCCGGAGCGCACGCTGGTCGAGCAAGTGATGCCGGTCAAGTTCGTTCCCGAAGTCGCGCGCGTCCTCGCCGTGCTCCAGTCGCTGCGCGAGGACCGGGTCGGCGAGGCGGTCGTGATCGACGAGTGGGGGGGCATGGCCGGGGTGGTGACCCTCGAGCGCATCTTCGAGGAGCTCGTCGGCGATCTGCGCGTCGAGGGGGAGGCGCTGGAGCGGCCCGTCGTCCCCCTCGGGGAGGACCGCTTCCGCGTGCTCGGGAGCCTCTCGATCCGCGACTGGAACGATGCCTTCGGATCCGAAGTGGTGCCGACCGAGTTCGAGACCGTGGGCGGATTCGTGACCGCGATGCTCGGCCGCATCCCCGTGCAGGGGGATCGCGTCGAGCTGGAGAGCGGGCTGATCCTCTCCGTGCACGAGGTGCGCGGCCGGCGCGTCGTCTCGGTCGACATCTCCCTGGTTCCGGAGCGCGGGCGGCTGGCGAGGAGCTCGCGATGAACCCCCTGTTCACCGTCGCCCTTCTCGCCGGCTGCATCCTCGCGGCCGCCATCTACGAAGGCGCCGAGACGGGTTTCTACACGGTCTCCCGTCAGCGGTTGGACGTGGACGAATGGCGCGGTCGGAAATCTGCGCGGATGGTGCGCTGGCTGCTCCGCGACGACGCTGGCTTGCTCGTGTCGCTGCTCATCGGTGCGAACATCACGCTCGAGCTGGCGACCTACTTCGGGAACGAGCTCCTGGTGCATCTGCGTTTCCCCGCCCGCGGCCGCGAGCTGGTGGCCGCGCTGATCCTCTCGCCGATCTTCTTCCTGTTCGCCCAGGTCCTGCCCAAGGACTTGTTCCGCCGCCGTCCCCACGGGCTGGTGAGCCGCACGGCGCCCTTCATCGTGGCCTCACGCGTGCTCCTCTGGCCCCTGGTGCTCGTCCTGCGCCTGCTGACGGCCGGGCTCGCGGCCATCTTCGGCCTGGAGCCGCGCGCGGTCACCGGCTACCACGGGCGCGAGCTCGTCTTCTCGTTCCTGGAGGAGGGCCGGCGCGCCGGGATCCTGCCCGCCCACGCGGAGGCCCTGGCGCACAACGCGCTCAAGCTGCGCTCGATCCCCATCTCGCGCGTGATGGTCCCGTGGAACTCGGTGGTCGGCCTGCGGGAGGGGACGGAGGAGGCGGAGCTCTTGCACACGGTGCGCGACAGCGCCTGGACGCGCCTCCCGGTCGTCGATCGGGAGGGCAAGGTGCGCGGGTACGTGCACCAGATCGAGGTCCTGACGGCCGAGGCGGGCAAGGGCGTGCTCGCCCACCTGCGGCCGCTGCTCGCCTTGCCACCTGACCTCTCGGTGGCCCGGGCGCTCTTGCGTCTGCGGGCCAGCGCGGCCCGATTGGCGCTGGTCGGCACACCCGACGAGCCGCTCGGAATGGTGGCCCTGAAGGACCTCGTCGAGGAGATCTCCGGGGAGCTCGCGACCTGGTAGCTCGAATCCGGCGATGGTCGCAACCTCCGAGGAGCGCTAGGATAGCTCCCTCCCTGATCGGTCGGACGCGCTCCAGACCATCCGCAGAGCCGCTTGCATGACCCCGAACCCCTCGGATTCTCCCGCGACACCTGCCGGGAACCGCACCCGCCCGGGGTGGGTCCTGGCCCTGGGAGTTTGCGTGGCGGCGATTGGCTACGCAGCTCGCCCGTGGCAAGACGGCACCACGCAGAGCCTCCCGCCGCTGCCGGCGAGTGGGACCGCTGATTCGAACAACCGGATGATCGCGGTCACGGGTGTCGACGTCACCGGGCAGAGCGTGCTCTACCTCGTCGACACGGTGAGCATGCATCTCGCCGTCTACCAGGCGAACGGCGGGGCGTCGGGCACGATGGGAATCAAGCTCGTCGGAGCGCGCCAGATCGACCTCGACCTCGAGCTGGAAGGCTTCAACGACCGCACCGAGGACAATGGCCGGCCGCTCAAGCGCGCCGACCTCGAACGCATGTTCCAGGAGAAGGGCGTCCTGCCGCCGAAGTAGCCGCCTCCGATCGAACGCCCAGCCCGATGGCGCGCCGGCCGAGGATGCCGGCAAAGGGCCCGATCCACTCACCCGTCCCCCCCGCGAGCAAGGAGATCTGATCCCGTGGCGAGAGAAAAGGAATTCTACAGCTTCGACGAAGCCCTCGACGAGCTGAGGCTGAAGGAAGAGGAGCTCAAGCGCCTGGTGTCCGAGGGCGAGATTCGCGCCTTCCGTGATGGCGACACGATGAAGCTGCGCCGCCAGGACGTCGAGAACCTGCGCGCGGAGCTCTCCGGAGGCGAGGTCGTCGATCTGGGCGAGTCGACCGAGGAGCTCGTGTTCGAGGACGACACCGACGTCGAGGAGTCCGGCATGGCGACCCAGGCGATCGCCGACGTGGACACCCTGGTCGACGAAGTCGAGGACGTGGAAGAGCTCGACGTCGAAGAGGAGTACGAGGAAGAAGTGGCCCCCGTCCGGCGCACCGTGGCCGTTGCCGCGCCCGAGCCGGCGGCGGAGACGGCCCTGGACCGCGTCGCGCTGATTGCGACGGCCTTCATCCTGATCGTCGCCACACCCGTGGTCTTCGCCATCGCCACCGGCCGCCTGTCGGGGATCGCCAAGAGCATCGCCGGCGTTTTCTCGGCCGATCTGAAGGGTATGTAATCCGGCGGGTCCTCCCCGGCCGCGCGCGCCGAGCGGGGATCCGCGCCATTTCGAGCGCTCGTTCCAGACTCGGGAGAGCCTGGTTGACGCCGTTGATCTTGGCTCCTCGGACACTAGACTGCGACTGAGCCGCGGTCCGCTCGCACGGTGCGTGCGCGTCGCGCGGAAGAGCGGATCCAACCTGGACTCCGCCGGTCGCAACTTGGGGGGAGCCGGACTGCGCGCGCCGCATCGCTGTGGCGCAGACCGGCTCGAGGGGCTCGCCTCGCCGGCGGCCCGGGAGTCGCAGGGGAATGAACATGACCAAGCGAATCGGAATGCGTTGGGGAATCGTGAGCGCTGGACTCGTCTGCGCGATTGCCGCCAGCTCGTGCGTCAGCGAGCAGCAGTACAACGACGCGGTCAACGGCTACCAGCGCGAGCAGGACGAGAAGTTCGCGGCGCAAAAAGAGACCGAGCGCCTGCGCCAGGAGAATCAGTCGCTCAAATCGGAGCTGAGCCAGGACCGAGCCAAGGCCCTCAGCGCTTCCTGGAACGACGACATCCAGAAGAAGATGAGCGATTTGCAGAGCATGCTCGAGGAGCGCCAGAGCAAGGCTCCCCTGAAGGACATCGAGCGCTTCGACATCCCCGGTGTCGGCTACGTGTTCATGATCCAGGACAAGGTGCTCTTCTCTTCGGGCTCCAGCGACATCAGCGAGGATGGCAAGAAGTCCTTGAAGACCCTGGCTGACCAGATCAGCGCGAGCAAGCACGGGAGCGTGGTCGTGCGCGGCCACACCGACAACGATCCGGTCGTCAAGCAGCCCACCAAGGAGCGTTTTCCGCTGGGCAATCTGCAGCTCTCGGCCGAGCGCGCGGTCTCGGTGGCGGCCTTCCTGATCGACTCGAAGATCAAGGCCGAGGACGTGGTCATCGCCGGTTACGGCGAGTGGCAGCCCGTCGCAGCCAACGACAGCGCCGAGAACAAGCGGCTGAACCGCCGCGTCGAGATCTTCGTCGCGGACCAGTGATCGTCGGTGCCAGGCTTTCCTCCGCACGACTCCGGCGAGCTCCTGGAAGCGTTTCCAGACCCTCCGGAATCGGACGCAGCGATGCCTGGCACGTTTTCTCGATAGGCCGCCGCGGCTCCTGTTCCTGCGCCCTCACGCTCGCCCTCGCGCTCCTCGGGTGCGGAACCGAGCGTGAGGACGCGCTGCGCGAGCTCGAACGCATGGTGTTCCTGCCGAGCGGCCGGACGGTCGTGCGGCCGGAGCGCGAAGCGGTCGAATGCACCGTCGAGCGCGCTTTGCTCTTCTCCTGCTTCGAGGTGACGCGCGGTGAGTGGACGCTCTGGGCCGAGCGCACCGGCGGCTTCCACGGCGCCGCGAGCTTTGCCTCGGACTGGAGCAGCTCGACCAGGCACTGGCCCGCCACGGGCATGACGCTCGAGGAAGCGCGAGCCTTCGCACACGACGCGGGGATGCGCCTGCCAACGGCGGGGGAGTGGATGGCGCTCGCCTGCGGGTCCCGGGCCGCGCAGTGGCCGTGGGCATCCGGACCCCAGGAATCGATCGCCAATACGGCCGAGCTCGGGCTCATCCGGCCCGCCGCCGTCGGCACTTTCGAGAACGGCCGCACGCCCTCCGGCGTGTACGACCTGTCGGGCAACGTCTGGGAATGGGTCGATCCACCGCTGCCGCAGATCGTCGAATGGAGTCAGGAGGCGCAACCGCGCGTCAGCTTCGACTGGAGCCCGGTCGACCTCGGCCGGGCCTTCGGCCTCGACCAGGTGTGGACGCTCGAGCCGCGCTTCCCGACCTGGGAGAGCGTCGAGCGCGTCGAGCCCGTGCTCTCCTGGTCCGCAGTCCACGAGAAGCCGCGTCGGGACGAGAACTGGGCCATGGGCGGCTCGTACCTGTACCCCGCCATTCCGCTGCACGGTCGTGACCGCGAGGGCGAGCTCTTCTTCGCTGCCCAGGGGCGCACGAGCGCGCACCGCTCTTTGGATGTCGGCCTGCGCCTGGTGGTCGACGCGGAGGACTACCTCTGGCGGCACGCGCCGGAATGGAGCGCGAAGAGCTTCGAGGAACGTCTGCGCCGGCTCGGGGCATCGGCGGGCTGGGGCCGGGGTGCTCTGCCGCTCCTCGATCGGTTGTGCGCGCGCGATGGAGCGCCGATGGCGTTGCGCTGGTTGATGGAAGGCGCGCAACGATGAGCGCCGCCCGCCCGGCCGATTCGTTCGATCCCGAGCCTTCGCCTTCCACGGCTCGCGCGCCATGGCCCCAGATCCGCGACGCGCTCGCCAGCGCGGGCTTCCGACCTTCCCGCCGCCTGGGCCAGAACTTCCTCGTGGACGTGAACGCCGCCCGCGCCATCGCGCGCGACGCGGAGGTCGGACCAGGCGACCGCGTGATCGAGGTCGGCGTAGGCCTGGGGTTTCTCAGCGTGCCGCTCCTCGATCGCGGCATCGCGGAGCTCCTGGCGGTCGAGATCGACGCGCGCTTGCTCGAGCATGCGCGCCACGCGATCGGCGCGGATCCGCGCGTGCGCTGGATCCATGCCGATGCGCTGGCCGGCAAGCACGCGCTGGCACCCGAGATCGAGAGCGTGCTCTCCGAGCCCTCGCCCGTGCACGTGGTGAGCAATCTGCCCTATTCCATTTCCGGACCGCTCTTGGCCTTGCTCGCCCTGCACGCTCATCCTCCCGCGAGCATGACGATCCTGGTGCAGCGCGAAGTCGCGGACCGGCTGCTCGCGCTTCCGGGAACGAGCGATTGGGGTCCGCTCGCCGTGGCCGTGCAGTCGGCCTACGAGGGTCGGATCCTGCGCGAGCTCGGGCCCAGCCTGTTTCGTCCCAGACCGAAGATCCTGAGCGCGCTGGTCCGCCTGAAGCCACGCCCCGGACGCCTCCCGGCGCTCGAGCGGGCCCGGCTGGGCGCCCTTGCCCGCGCCCTCTTCCTGTACCGCCGCCAGACCCTGGGCCGCGTGCTCGCGCGTCTCGCCGGGGACCCGGCCCTCGCCGCGGCCGCGCTCGCCGGAGCCGGCCTGGAGGGGAGCGCCCGCGCCGAGGGCCTGGACCTCGCGGCCCTCGCTCGGCTCGCCTCGGCCGCCCGCTGGCTCGAGCCCTAGCATCCCCTGGCGGGGGAGGGCGGTTGGCGGCCCATGATCCGCTGGTTATAGTGCGTTCTAGGACTTGGATCGGCCCTCGCCATCCATTACTAGCTCGGCTTCGAATTGCAGATCTGGTCCCATTGCCAGGCTGTCCGAGTGGAAACCCGTGCGGCCTCGAGTTCGAGACCGCGCCGCCCACGCGATCGCGCTCGAACCCAACCTGACGCACCGCCTTCGCGCGCGCAGGCCTCGGACCCATCCGATCCGATCGTGATCCCGCCAAGGGGAATCGACCCCGCGTGCCGACTCCGGGCGCGAGGGTGCAGTAGTGTTCGGTAAGCCATCGATCCCGTCCCCCGCGCCCCAGCGCAACCCTCATCCCCAGTACCGATCGCGAGATTTCCTCTCGTGATCGAATGCCCGTGTTCGACGACGACCTGAGAAGAGCGATCGAGACGATCAAGCTACGCGCGCCGATCGAGGAGATCGTCCGCGAGCGGATTCCCGCCCTGCGCAAGGCGGGTTCCCTGTGGGTCGCCTGCTGTCCCTTCCACGACGAGAAGACCCCTTCGTTCAAGGTCGATCCCCGGCGGGCCAGCTGGCATTGCTATGGATCCTGCTCGGCGGGCGGAGACGTCATCAGCTTCCTCGAGCGCGTGGACAATCTCGAGTTCCGCGAGGTCCTCGAGATGCTGGCGGCCCGCACGGGAGTCGAGCTGCCCAGGTCGCGGCGCAAGGCCGCGGCCGAGGGCGAAGACCTGGGGCTGGAGATCCTCGGCGAGGCCGAGCGCGCGTTCCACGAGGCGCTCGCCACCCGCGAAGGCCGCGGCGCGCGCGAGTACCTCGAGGGAAGAGGCCTCTCGGCGAACACGATCGACGCCTTCGCACTGGGATGGGCGAGCGCGAGTGGTCGCCTGATGCTCGATCTCGCAGCATCGCTCGGGCGGCCGATCGAGGTCTTCGAACGCACAGGATTGGTGCGCGTCCAGGATTCCGGTGTGCGCGCGGACTTCTTCCGCGGCCGTCTCGTGATCCCGATCCGCGAGCTGCGCGGGCGCACGGTGGGCTTCGGCGCTCGGCGGCTGTCCGACGAGAATGCCAGCGGGCCCAAGTACATCAACACGGCCGAGACGCCGTGGTTCAAGAAGAGCACGCTGATCTACGGCCTGGACCGCGCCCTGGAGCACGTCCGGCGTTCCGGGCGGCTGGTGCTCGTCGAGGGCTACACCGACGTGATGGCCGCACACCAGGTCGGCGTCGGGTACGTCGCGGCCGTCATGGGCACGGCGACGACCGAAGATCACGCGGCGCTCGTGCGTCGCAGCGGAGCTCGGCGAGTGAGCCTGGTGTTCGATGGCGACGAGGCCGGTCGCAAGGCGGCCTGGCGCGCGCTCGGCGGGCTCCTCGGTCTGGACGTCGAGCTCGACGTCGTGTGCTTGCCCGGGAACCAGGACCCGTGCGATCTCCTGATCCGCGAAGGTGCCGAGGCATTCCTGGCCCATCTCGAGAACGCCCGCGGCTGGTTCGACCACGTATGCGCGGGCCTCGCGGGCTTGCGCGGCGCCGATCTCGCGCGCGAGGCCGATCGAATTCTCGCACTCCTGGGCGTGCTCAAGAGTCCCGTGCACCGCGAGGCGCGCCTCGCCGAGCTGGCCGAAAGGCTGAAGATGCCGGTCGAGCGCGTCCGCGAGCAGTGGGCGCTCACGTCCGATCGTACCCGTCCGCGGCCCGTCGCTGCCGTGCCGACCCGGGCCGCCGAAGCCCAGCTCGACGCTCGCATGGTGCGCGCCTGGGAGAGCGTCCTTGGCGCGGTACTGGTCGACGCGAGCCTCCTGCCCCTGGCGCGACCGCACCTCGCGGGCTGCGCTGACCCTGCCCTCGCGACGGTGTTCGAGCACCTGCTCGCTCTCTATGCCGACGTCGAAGCGACGATCGACGAGGCGAGCATTCTCACCTCCCTGACCGACCATCCTGCCCGCGCGCGCGTCGAGCCCTGCGCGGCCCTGGCACGGTCGGCTGAATCGCCCCGCCTGCTCCTCGACGGAGCGCTGCGCTGCCTGCACGAGCGCGCGCTCAATGCCGAGAAAGCTTTGTTGACTGCCTCGATCTCGGATCTGGAGCCTCGCGCCGCGGTGGGCGAGGAAGAAGCTGTGCGCGCCCTCGACGAGGCCCTGCGGCGGCTGAGCCAGATCCATCGCGCCGGCGCGCCCCTGCAAAAGACCTGATTCCGTTCCACGAAGGATCCCCATGTCGGAGAAGTTCGAAGACACCATCAAACTGGTCGTGGAGGAGGGCAAGAAGCGCGGCTTCCTGACCTTCACCGAGATGTCCAAGATCATGGACGACCAGTTCATCCCGCCGGACCGGATGGACCAGGTCTTCGCGGCCCTGGAGGACGCGGGCGTCGACCTGGTCGACGACGCGGTCGGTGGGATCGAGGGTCGTGCCGAGGGCAAGGAGGAAGACCTCGAGCCCGACGACTTCGACGACGACGAGCCGCCGACCCTGGAGCTGGCGCGCGGCGTCCTCCCCGAGAAGATCGACGACCCCGTCCGCATGTACCTGACGCAGATGGGCGAGATCCCGCTGCTCACGCGCGACCAGGAGATCTACCTGGCGAAGACGATCGAGATCACGCGCAAGCGCTTCCGCAAGAAGTGCATGGGCTCGGGCCTGTGCATGACCGAATCGCATCCGCACGCTCGAGGAGGTCGCTGCGCGGCGAGCTCGCCTTCGACCGCACGCTCAAGGTCAACCCCAATCCCAAGACCGACGACGACCCCAAGATCGTCGAGACGCTCGGCAAGCAATTCCTCGCCAAGCGCCTGCCGGTCAACGTCGCCACGATCAAGAAGATCCATGCGCGCATCCGCGATGAGTACCGCCCGCTCCTCGACTCCAAGCTCACCAAGACCAAGCGCTCGGATCACCTCGACGCGCGTGCAGACGCTGCGCCGCAAGCTCGTCGATCCTGATCGAGGAGTGCCACCTCCAGGTCAAGAAGGTGCGGCCGTACATCGAGCATGCTCGAGGACCACTACCGCGAGATGCGCGCCATCGAGCGCAAGCTCGAGGCGTTCCGCAAGGGCACCAAGAAGACCGGCAACGGCCGCGAGTTCTACGAGCGCCTGGCCGAGCTCGAGCTCGCGGCGATGGAGCCCACCGAGCCGGCTGAAGCGCCGCATCGACCAGGTGCGCCTGCACTACGGCGAGTACGAGGAGGCCAAGCGCAAGCTCTCCAGCGGCAACCTGCGCCTGGTCGTCTCGATCGCCAAGAAGTACCGCAACCGCGGCCTGTCCTTCCTCGACCTGATCCAGGAAGGCAACACCGGCCTGATGAAGGCGGTCGAGAAGTACGAGTACCGCCGCGGCTACAAGTTCTCGACCTACGCCACGTGGTGGATCCGCCAGGCGATCACCCGCTCGATCGCCGACCAGGCGCGGACGATCCGCATCCCGGTGCACATGATCGAGACGATGAGCAAGCTGCGCAACGTCACCAAGAAGCTGGTGCAGACAGAAGGGCCGCGAGCCCACGATCGAGGAGGTCGCCGAGGCGACCGGCATCTCGGTCGAGGAGGCCAAGCGGGTGATGAAGATCTCCAAGCACCCGATCAGCCTCGACCGCCCGATCGGCGAGTCCGACGACAGCTACTTCGGCGACTTCATCGAGGACGAGATCGGCCGAGAGCCCGGTCCAGGCCGCCGGCGCAGGAGATGCTGAAGGAGCAAGATCGACGAGGTGCTCAAGACCCTGACGTTCCGCGAGCGCGAGATCATCAAGCTCCGCTACGGCATCGGCGACGGCTACACCTACACGCTCGAAGAGGTCGGCCGGATCTTCAAGGTGACGCGCGAACGCGTGCGCCAGATCGAAGCCAAGGCCGTCCGCAAGCTGCAGCACCCCGTGCGGGCGCGCCAGCTCGCTTCCTTCCTCGACGGCGTGGTCGTCCCCGACGACGACGACCAGGACGCCTTCGGCAAGGATCTGCGCGACATCTGAGCGATCGGTTCGCGACTCCGAGACGATCGCGAGCTCGGCCTCTTCCGCACGGCGCGGAAGAGGCCGAGCTCTTTTCTGGTTCGGAGTACCGCCTTCAGGCGGTCTTCTCTTGCGGAGTCAGTCCCGCCTGAAGGCGGGACGACGAACCAGACCGCCTGAAGGCGGTACTCCAAACTAAGAGGGGACTCCGAACTAAGAGGGAACTCCGAACAAGCAGTTAGGGCAGGATCGCGATCGAGATCGCGTCCGAGGTGTTGAACGCTGCTCCGCCTCCGGCGGGGTCGTGGAACCAGTACTGGAAGTGACGCGTCGTGCCGGCGAAGGGGGTCAGGGCGTGCTTGCGATCGGAGTTGTCGTACCTGTACGTGGCGACGATGCCCGACGGCAGGATCACCGCGCCGCGCACCAGGCCACCGGAGACGCACAGATAGCCGTTCCCGAACGCGATCTGGGTCGGATCGGTCCGTGGAAGAAGATGCCGAACTGGGCGGGGACGGGGAGCGCCTCGAGCTCGAGCGTGCCTGCCGACGCGCTACTCGAGCACGAAGCGCCGATGGCAGCGGGCGCCCCGGTAGAGTTCGTGGTCGCGAGGCAGTAGGAAATCCCCACGGCATCGCAGCCTCGGACGAAGACGTCCGATGCTCCGTTCGTGTCCCCCTCGACGAGGTCACGCGCGTGGCTGTCGAAGGCCGTGTAGCGTCCGTCGGCCGAGATCTCGCCACCGAAGCTCCCGGCGCCGGCTTCTGCGCCGGAGGAGTCGACGCAGACCCGGGTCGTGGTGCCACTCGCACGGTCGTGGAGGAACACGTCCTGAGCGCGGTTCGTGTCGCCAGGGACGAGGTTGCTCGCCTGGCTGCCGAAGGTCACTTGCCGGCCTCCGGCGGCGATCGAGACGACCCAGCTGATGTCGTTTGCCTCGGCACCGGAGGGAGCGACGTTCATGCGAGTCGTTTCGCCGCTCTGGCGGTCGTGGACGAAGACATCGACCGTGCCGTTCGAGTCCGCGCCGGGAGCAGGCGGTCATGCTGCGGTCCGGGTCTGCCGCGGGTGGCGGGGTCTCTTCAGCGCTGGCGATGCGTCGGGGAGCTTGTTCCTCGAAGGCGGATCGCTAAGCTGTTCCGCCGGATGACCCGGACGAGCGTTCAGGCCCTACTCGCGCTGCAGGAGATCGACCGAGAGATCTACAAAGTCGGGGCCGAGCTCAAGCGTCTGCCCGCGGAGCTGGCGGCCCGCAAGGGGGAGCTGGAGCGCACCTCTCACGACATCGAGGAGCGCAAGAAGAGCTTGCGCGAGCTGCAGTCGACGGTGCGCGAGATCGAGAACATCACGACGCAGCAACGCCAGCGCCTGCGCAAGATCGAGTCCGAGGCGTTCAAGTCCAAGGGGGACGTGGCGCTCCTCGCCGCCTACGAGCACGAGATCCGCTCGCTCAAGCGGAACATCGGGCAGGCCGAGGAGGAAGGCTTGCTCCTCGTAGATCAGGCGGAGACGGCCGCCGCGGACGTGAAGCGGCTGCAAGACAAGCTGAGCGCGGACAGCGCGGTCTTCGAGGAGCTGCGCGTCAACGTCGAGACGGAGGTCGCCGAGGCGGAGCGCAAGATGGACAAGCTGCGGACGGCCCTCGGGGAACGCATGCAGGAGGGCATCCCCCCTGAGCACCTCTCCCTCTACCGCGGCTTGCTCGCCACGCGCGAAGGCGAGGCGCTCGCGGCGCTCGACGGACGATTCTGCCAGGGTTGCTACGTGGAGATCCCGAAGAACCTAGTCGTGCGGCTGGCGCGCGGGATCGACCTCATCCAGTGCCCCTCCTGCGGTCGGATCCTGTACTCGCACTAGATCGCCTGTCGGATCACTCGCTGCGAGGAGACTTCCGCGTGCGCTGCCCTGACTGGTGCCACGACGATTCATTTCTTCCGTCAGGCGAGCACGCACCGCGTTCGTCGTGAGTTCCCAGTCCGGCGCCAGGCACTCTCCGGGAAGCGCGTCGCCGCTCAACCGGTGGAGCACCTGATCGGGCCGCAGACGCTCCACGAAGTCCGCCAGCCACTCGACATAGCTCCGTTCCTCGAGCACCTCGACCTCGCCCCGACGCCACGACACGGCGAGCTGCGTGCGCGCGAGCACCATGAGCTGGTGGACCTTGACACCGTCGACACCGGTTTCGGCGAGCACGCTCGCCGTGCGCCGGGCACCAGCGCGCCCATCGCCGGGCAGACCCAGGATCGCGTGGCCCACGGTCAGCAGCCCGTGCTGCTTCGTTCGACGCACGGCGTCCCGGAACTCCTCGACGGTGTGCAGGCGATGGATCGCGTGCAGGACCTCGTCGCTCGCCGCCTCCAGGCCGAGCTCGACCCAGACCGGCACGCGCCGCGAGAGCTCCGACATGCGCGCGAGCGCCCACTCCGGTAGGCAATCCGGGCGCGTGGCGATGCTGACGGCGACCACCGGCTCGCCGAGGTGGGGCTCGACGACGGCAAGCATCTCCTCGAAGCGCGCGCGCTCGACATAAGTATTGGTGTAGGACTGGAAGTATGCGATCACGCCGGTGGCGGCATCGCGGCGGCGCACGCGCTCGATGCCCCGCTCGAGCTGCTCCCCGAGCTCGATCTTCGAGCGCATGGCTCCCGTTCCCGAGCCCTCGACGTCGCAGTAGACGCAACCACCCCACCCGCGGGTTCCGTCGCGATTGGGGCAGCTCGATCCCGCGTCGAGCGCGACCCGGTGCACGGGGCGACCGAATGTCGCATGGAGCCAGGGCGAGAGCATCCGGAAGGGCGGGGCGGCGATCACGAGGGTGATTCTATAGAGTGCTCGGCCCGCCGGCCGGGGATCCTCGGGCCGCCGGTGGTTCGCTCCCGTGGAGATCCAGCCCATCGTCATCGGCACGGCCGGCCACATCGATCACGGCAAGTCGAGTCTGGTTCGCGCCCTCACCGGCACCGATCCCGACCGTCTCAAGGAGGAGAAGGAGCGCGGGCTGACGATCGACCTGGGCTTCGCGCGCCTGGACCTGCCCGATGGGCGCTGCGTCGGCCTGATCGACGTACCGGGACACGAGCGCTTCGTCCGCAACATGGTGGCCGGCGCGACCGGGATCGACATGGTCGTCCTGGTCGTCGCGGCGGACGACGGCGTCATGCCGCAGACGCGCGAGCACCTCGCGATCATGCAGCTCCTCGGCGTGCGGCGCGGCTTCCTCGCGCTGAACAAGATCGATCTGGTCGACGAAGACATGGCGATGCTCGCCGAGGAGGACGCTCGCGCGATGGTGCGCGGCACCTTCCTCGAGAGTGCGCCGATCGTGCGCGTGTCGGCCACGACCGGCGAAGGCCTCGAGGATCTGCGGACGCTGATGGTGCGGATGGCGGCGGAGACCGAGCCCCGCTCGGCCGAGGGGCTCTTCCGGATGCCCATCCAGCGCGTCTTCAGCGCCCGCGGCTTCGGGACCATCGTGACGGGCATCCCCGTCTCGGGCGCGGTCGAGCTGGGCGAGGTCCTGGAAATCCAGCCGGGCGGCGCGCGCGGCAAGGTGCGCAGCATCCAGGCCTATCACGAGAGCGCCACGCGCGCGCGCGCAGGTCATTCGACCGCTCTCAATCTCTCCGATGTCGACCACCATCAGATCGAGCGCGGCAACGTCGTCGCCACACCCGGGTACTTCGTGCCGCAGGCGATGATCGCTGCGCACCTGACGACGCTGAACGAGCTCGACCGCCCGATCCGCAATCGCATGCACGTTCGCCTGCACACCGGAACCGCCGAGGCCGTGGGGGAGGTCGTGCTCCTCGACCAGCCCGAGCTCGGTCCCGGCGAGGAAGGCCTGGTGCAGATCCGCCTCGAGCGACCGATGGTGTGCGCGCCGGGCGATCGCTTCATCCTGCGCCTGGCTTCGCCGGCGGTCACGCTCGGCGGAGGTCTCGTGCTGGACGAGAGCCGGTACCGGTTGAAGCGCTTCAAGGGCTACGTCCTCGAGGATCTCTCGGCCAAGCGCATGCACCTCGGCTCACCACGCGAGTTCCTCGAGGCCCAGCTCAAGACCTCGAAGGAGCCATGGGTCGCGGTGGACGCGCTCGCCGTGCTGACCAAGCGACAGAAGAGCGAGACGCGCACGCTCCTGGAAGAGCTCCGTGATGCCGGCCGGGCCATGGCGCCCGGTCAGGGAGAGCGCTGGATCCACATCGAGCGACTCGAAACCGCTCTCGAGCAGCTCCTGGAAGCGCTCGATACCTGGTTCGCCGCGCACCCCTTGCGCGAGCTCGCCGACGTGCGCGAGCTGCGCACGATGACGGGCTTCGACGCGGCCTTCCTGGGAATGCTTTGCGAGGTCGCCGTGAGCCGCGGCACGATCGAGCTCGCGCCGGCCGGTCAATTGCGCCGGGTCGGGCGCGAGCTCGCGGTCGACGCGCACACCCGCGACCAGAGCACGGCGTGCCTCGAGCGCCTGCGCGCAGGCGCCTTCCAGCCTCCCACTCTCGCGGAGCTCGCCGCGGCGCTGAGGATTCCGGCGCCGGAGCTCGGGTCGATCCTCGCCATGCTGGTCGACCAGGGATCGATCGTGCGGGTGGCTGCCGACCTCTATCTGACGCGCGAACGCATCGACGAGGCCCGCACGGAGGTCGCGGCCAACTGCGGGCGCCACGGTCACCTCGAGATTCCCGAGCTCCGCGATCGCCTGGGAACGAGCCGCAAGTTCCTGATCCCTCTGCTCGAATACTTCGACGCGCAAGGCGTGACCCTGCGCCAGGCCGGCCACCGGGTGCTGAAGCGTCGCTGAGCGGACCCGGAAGCCAATTCCTGACTGCTCCAATCCGGGACTTTCTCCAGGCCCTTCTACGGGCAGCCCTCGCCGCCGGACGATAGGGAAGCGGTTTCCATGCCGCGAGCCGGGGCGGGGGACTGTGTGCTCGGTCGATTTGGCCGAACGCGCCTGGCCGGCTCTCGCGTCTGGATCCCACGATGGCCGACCCTATCGAGCCCCTGTCCGAGAGCGAGAAAGACCTCACGGGAGAGTTCCGCAAGGACCTTCGTGCAGTCGAAGCACTCCAGCGCTACTTCGGCGCATCCCCCAATCGGCCCGCGTCCAACGCGCGGGTCGTCTCGCCGGGCGATGCAGGGGCAGAGGCCCCCGAAGAAACCTCTCTGTACAACCCCACCGACTTCCTCGGATTGAATGCGGAGGTCGAGAACCTGCTCGCGCTTCCGCCCGAGCCGGTCGCCCAGGCGAGCCATTCGCGAGCGCCGGCGCCCGATGGCCGGAGCGCCACCCTTGATGAGACCGAAGACGACCCGTCGAGCTGGCTGCTCGATCTCGACGAGCAGCGCGCGAACTCGGCCGGCGCGGATCCGGTCGTTCCCGGCTCGCAGGACAAGCGCGAGCTGCCGCGGGCGACCTCGCTGGATGGATCCTTCGTCAAGCCTGAAGGCCACAAGGAGCGCACCTGGCGCATGCTCGTCCCGGTGGTCGGCGCAGCCGCCGCAGTGGCCGCGCTGTTCACCGCATGGAAGCTGACCACCGAGGATCTGCCTCCCGAGACCACCGGGCTCGAGGCGGCCAACTGGAAGCCCGTTCCGAAAGCAGCGCCGCGGCCCGATGAGCCGCTGGCGCCGGACGAACGCTGGGCGCTGCTACCGGACGGAACCCGAGAGCGGGTTCCGGTCGGCACGCGAGATCCCGCTGAAGCGAGAACCGAAGGACCGCTGGTCGACACGGGCGCACCCGCCGCCGATCGTTCAGGATCAACGATCGAAGAACTCGCAGGAGGCGACGTCGCCACCACGACCGAACCGTCGTCGATGGAGCCTGGGCCGTCCGAGCTCTCCACTGGCAGCGCAACCGGTCCCGGCGGCGACTCGCGGGAAGGCGCGGGCGCCCGTGAGGTCCTGAGCGCCCTCGATTCCCTCGACGCGGCTCCCTGGAATGGCGAGCGCTACATGGCGCTCGGCGATTCGATGACGCCCTTCCCCTGGCCGGCGACGCTCGTGAGCGAGCTCCTGGAACGCCAGGGTGCAGGACAACGCTGGCATCTGCTCTCCGACCACGATCGTCTGACGCCCTCCGGAGTGCTCGATCCCTCGGGTGCCGAGCCGATCACGGGCTCCGATGTAGAGCTGTACGCCACGTCCGGATCCATCGAGGTCACTGCGGACGATCTCGCGCGCTGGCTGCTGATGGGACCGGCATCGCGCGCGGCCTTCTCTGCGAACATGTCGGGGACCGCCTCTGGAACGCGCGGATCGGGATCGAGGACGGACACAGGTGCCGGGCCCGAGCCGGCATTCTCGATGCTGCGGCGCGCCCGCGGCGTCTCCGACAACCACTGGTGGGGGCACGAGATCCCCGAGCACCTGATTCCCGAGTCGCAGCAGGTCTTCACGCCTGCAGTCGGCCGGGTACGCGTGACGACGGAAGCTGGGGAAGTCTTCGTCGGACGCCTGGCCTGGGTCGGCAACCGGATGATCTCTCTCGAGGCCGAGGCCGGAAGCCTGTCCCTGCACGCGATGGGCGTGCGCCGCATCGAGCGCCTGATGGAGGAAACGAAGCCCAAGTCCCTGTCGCCCACCGACGATCTCACCGGGCTCGCCGAGGTGCGCGTCGCGGTGGCGGGCGGGCACCTGGTCGGCATGCTGCTGGAGCAGCAGGGCAGCCGGGTCACCCTGTTGATGCCCGCTGGCGGGCGCATCACGGTGGAGAGCACTTCGGTCGAGCCCGTTCGCGGCGAGCACACGCTGGCCTTGATCTCCGGGCGCGTTCCGGTTCCGAGCCCGACCAGGGAGTGACCGCGCGCGGATCGCAGGTAGGGTATGGTCGGTCGGGGTGACCTCGACTACCAGCCTCCCGAGAGCTCCGCGCATGTCCGTTTCCCCCTTCACGCGTCTCGCCTCCTTCTGCTGGCTCCTCCTTTGCCTGTGGTGTGGCAGCCAGGACGACGAGCTCGTCAAGGAATTCAAGAAGTACTTCCGCACCTACAAGGACAGCGCGACCCGCGTCGAGGCCGTGATGGCGCTCGACGGCACGGAGAGCCCTGCCGTGGCGGAGGCCCTGATTCCCGTGCTGGCCGACGAGGACGCCCTCGTGGTCGATGCGGCGGTGAAAGTGCTGTCCGGCTTCAAGAGCCGGCCGCCGATCGATGCCCTCCTCGTCTCGCTGACCACCGAGAAGAGCGAGGCGGGGCGGCTGGGGATCCTGCGCGTGCTGGCGGAGGGGAAGTACTCCGACATCACGGAGAGCGTGCGCGCGTGCCTCACTGACAAGTCCTGGGACGTGCGGCGACACGCGGTGCTCGCGCTGGGGGCGAGCGGCGATCGCAGCCTGGACGTCGAGATCGTGGCGCTGAGCCAGGACAAGGAGCCCGCGGTCCGCTGCGCGGTCCTCGAAGCGCTGGCGATGCTGCGTTCGGACAGGGTGCGCGCACCGGCGATGGCCGCGCTCGAGGACGAAGGCTGGCAAGTGCGCTCGGCCGCCATCTCGGCGCTCGGCGTGGTGCGTCACCGCGACTCCATCGGACCGCTCGTTCATCGAGTCGAAGTGGAGGAAGGCCGGCTCCGCGAGGACGCGGCGCATGCGCTCGAGAGCCTCACCGGCCGCAACTTCGGGCCGCGACTCGAGCTCTGGAAGCGCTTCTGGGACGCCAACAAGGATCACTACCAGATCCCCACGGAAGCCGAGCTCGCCACTCTGCGCGCCAAGCAGGCCGAGCGAGGAGAGCAGTACAAGGTGCCCGGCGCGATGACCTACCACGGCATCGAAACGCCGAGCCGCTCGATCATCTTCGTGATCGACGTCTCCGGCTCGATGGAGAACCTGGTGGTCGAGAAGGAACGCTTCGAAGGCGGTGACTACCCTTCGTTCGTGCGCATGGACATCGTCAAGACCGAGCTCTACCGCACCGTCGAGCGCCTCGAGCCCTACGTGAAGTTCAACGTGCTCTCCTTCGCCACGGAGGTCAGGCCGTGGAAGAAGACCCTCGTTCCCGCCAACGTCCTCAACAAGTCGAGCGCCGTCGGCTGGATCCAGAAGCTCGAGCCGATCGGCGGCGCGTCCAAGGAGGACCTGGCCCAGGTCGGTCTCGTCGGTTCCGCGAACCTCGACATGGGAAAGACGAACTCCTACGACGCCCTGATGACCGCCCTCGGAGCCGCCGGCGAGGGAGCGCGTACGAAGGACTACCAGATCGACGTCGACACCATCTTCTTCCTCTCGGACGGCCGGCCCACGCACGGCCGCTTCGTCGACCCCGACGACATCCTGCGCGAGATCTCGAACGCCAATCAGCTCCGCCGCGTGGTGATCCACACCATCGCGATCGGCGACTTCAACAAGCACTTCATGGAGCGCTTGGCCCTGGAGAACGGGGGCACCTTCGTCGACCTCGGCAAGTGAGCGGCTCGGCCAAGCACATGGCGAGCCTTCACCCACCCGCCTCTCGCCGCTCTTGACCCGGGGTATCCCCCGATCTATCGTCTTCCCCCTTCTCGGGGTGTGGCTCAGCTTGGTAGAGCGCTGCGTTCGGGACGCAGAGGTCGTAGGTTCAAATCCTATCACCCCGACCAATCTCGGACCGAAGCAGGCAACGGCGATACTGTCGCCGAAGCGCGTCGAAGGACGGCAATTCGCCTGGATCGGTGCCGCGGCTGCTAGCAAGACTGCGGGGCTCGTCGCGAGCGATGGAGTGAACGCCGGAAGGGAGCCGCATTCACGACGACCCTGCTCGTCGGCTTCGATGCCGCACGGCTCGTGACCACGCGGGCTTTCGTCCAGACGATGTGTGGCCCCGGCTTCCAGGACGGCTGCTCCCCCGACCGTTCGGGCGGTTTTATTGGGACGGCGTCCCCCGTACCCGGCTTGGGGGTCCAGGCTGAGGCCCGAGCGTGCCGATCGACAGTCGGGCGGGTCGAGCTCGAACGTGGGGCTCCTCGGGGCCTACTTCGGGAAGGCCGCGCGGGAATCCTCGAACTGGGGGCTCGACCTCTGGCCTCGGCTGCGGCATGCTTCATCTACCCGGGGAGCGAAGTGCTCCTCGGCGGCTCCCGATCCCGGGGTCCCTCGCGTGAGTCCCGACGAACGACTCTCGACGCGACCCGAGTGAGGATCGAGCAGGATCGTGGAGGAGAGCGTGCTGGCAGCTGATGCCGCGTGTCCCTCTTCCCATCAGCTCTGCGCCGCCGCCGGTTCGCGCAGCGTCCGGCAGCCGCCGCTCCGCTTGGCAGAGCGGCGCCCGCGGCAGCACGGAGTCCATGTTCCGCCGCCCGCTGGCAGGTCCCGAGACCGAGGTTCGTTTTGGCATCCAAGGACGCCTCCTCACCGATTCAGGAATCTTTACCTTTCGGCACGATCCGCGACCCCAACGCGCGGCCCGAGCCGGTCAAGAGCCGTCCCGTGCAGCAGGCGCATCCTGCGGCACAGCAGGCGCGCTCGCCCTATGAGGCCGCTCCGGCGCGCGGGAATGGAACCGCGGAGGAAGCTCAGCGTGGTGAAGCCGGCGCGGCCGGAGGTCGGCGCGGACGCCGCCGTCGGGGTCGGCGTGGCCGCGGGGAGCGCACGGATCGCCCCGATCGACCGGATCGGCCGGATCGCCCTGACCGAACGGACCGCGCGCCCCAGCAGGGACAGCAACGGGGAGACGCTCGTCGCCAGAATCCGCAAGCCGGGCCGCGCCCGGCCGAGGTCGCCACGGACGCGAGCGATGGGTCGGACGGGGAATCGATGGTGGACACGGCCGAGCTCGGCGACGTCGGCTTCGCCGAAACGGATACCGATCTCGAGCGAGCGGACTCGCGGCGCGAGGAACGCCCGCGTCACGAGCCGCAGGTCGGATCGGGGATGTTCATCCTCGACAAGTCGGGCTTCGGCGTGTTGCGCGACACGAAGGCTCAGTGGCGATCGTCCAAAGAGGACATCTTCGTCCCGAAGCACCTGATCCTGCGCGAGAAGCTGCGTGACGGCTCGATCGTCGAGGGCCGCATCACCCGGGGCCAGAAGCACAAGTACCAGCTGCAGGACATCGCGAGCGTCGATGGTCGCAAGCCCGCCGAAGTGCGCAACTTGACGCCCTTCAAGCTGCTCACGAGCATCGACCCCGATTTCCACTACGCCATCGGGGACGGTACGGGCGAGGTCTCGATGCGGATCGTCGACATCCTTTCCCCGATCGGACGCGGCCAGCGTGGCCTGATCGTGGCTCCTCCTCGCACCGGCAAGACGACCATCCTGCGGCAGTTCGCGCACGGGATCGAGACGATCTATCCGGACGTGCACCTGATGGTGGTACTGGTCGACGAACGGCCCGAAGAGGCGACCGAGTGGCAACGCAGCGTGGTGCGCGGCCAGGTGTTCGTCTCGACGGCGGACGAGTCGGCCAAGAACCACATCCAGACGGCCGAGATCGCCTGGATCCGGGCCATGCGCCTGGTCGAGCTCGGCGAGGATGTGATCATCCTCCTCGATTCGATCACGCGCCTGGCGCGAGCGTTCAACAATCAGGCCGGCAACAGCGGCAAGACGATGTCGGGCGGCCTCGACAGCCACGCGATGGAGCGTCCGCGCAAGATGTTCGGCTCGGCGCGCAACACGGAGACGGCCGGAAGCCTCACGATGCTCGGGACGACCTTGATCGAGACGGGCAGCCGCCTCGACCAGCTCGTCTTCGAGGAGTTCAAGGGCACGGGGAACATGGAGCTCGTGCTCTCGCGTCGTCTCGCGGACCGCCGCGTCTTCCCCGCGATCGACATCGAACGGACCGGGACGCGCAAGGAGGAGAAGCTGGTCGGCCTGAAGCGCCTCAAGCGCATCCACACGCTGCGACGCGTGCTCTCCCGCATGAACTATCTCGAGGCCATGGAGCTCCTGATCACCAAGCTCGACGACGTCGAGAAGACCGACGACTTCCTGGCGCGCTTCGAGATCGATCCCGACAAGGCCTGAGCCAGCACGGTGCCCGGCACCGAAGTGGCACTGGCGCGATGATCCGAGCCCAAGGTCTGGTCAAGAGTTTCGGCCCCGTCCTTGCCGTCGACGGCGTGGGCTTCGAGATCGGGCGCGGGGAGATCGTGGGCTTCCTCGGGCCCAATGGCGCAGGGAAGAGCACGACGATGCGCATGCTCACCGGCTACCTCTACCCCGACCAGGGGGAGGTGACGGTGGGCGGTTTCGACGTGACGCGCGATCTCGAGGGGCGCGCCCGCATCGGATACTTGCCCGAGCGCACGCCGCTCTACGAGGGCATGCGCGTCGACCGCTACCTCGCCTTCGTCGCCGAGCTGCGCGGGCTGTACGGGAAGGCTCGACGGAACGCGGTCGAGCGCGTGATCGCCGACTGCGACCTCGACGGGTGGGCCACGCGCCGCGTCCGCACGCTCTCCAAGGGGTATCGACAGCGCGTCGGGCTCGCCCAGGCCCTCGTCTCCGATCCCGACGTCCTCGTGCTCGACGAGCCGACCAGCGGCCTCGACCCGGCGGAGATCGTGCGCATCCGCGCGCGCATCGCTGCGCTGGCGAGCACGAAGACGGTGCTGCTCTCGACGCACGTGCTGTCGGAAGTCGAGGAGGTCTGCCGCCGCGTGCTGATCCTGGCCGGCGGGCGCCTCGTCGCGGACGGCAGCCTCCTCGAACTCTCGGCCGGTGAGAGCGAGTGCCTCGCGGTCGTGCTCGCCGTCGAGGACGCCGCCGTGGGCCCGGTCGAGGTGCTCCTCGGCGCGATCGATGGCGTGCGAAGCGCTCGCCTGGCCGCTCGCGGGAGCGCCGGTTGGGTGCGCTACCATCTCGAGGTCGAGGAGCGCTTCGCGGTCGCCGAGCGCGTGGGAAGGCTCGCACACGCGCGCGGCTGGACGCTCTACGAGCTCTCGCACGAGGTCCCCTCTCTCGAGCGCATCTTCCTCGCGCGCACCCGCCCCCCCCGCAACGACGCGATCGAGCCCGCCCGGTGAGGCGCACTCTCGCCATCCTGCGCCGCGAGCTGCGCGCGGCCTTCGAGTCGCCGATCGCGTACGTCACGATCACCCTCTTCGTGCTCGTCCTCGACGGCCTGTTCTTCTTCCTCGGCTTTCCCGTCGGGCAGGCGCCGCTGCCGAGCCTGTGGGAAGGCGAGCAGGCGACGGTGCTCGGACTGTTCGCCTGGCTGCCGCTGCTGTTCTCGTTCTTCGTGCCGGCCCTGACCATGGGAGCGTGGGCGGACGAAAAACGGAGCGGCACCGAGGAGCTCTTGCTGACCCATCCGGTGCGCAGCAGTGAGATCGTGCTCGGGAAATTCCTGGCGGCCTGGATCCTGGTGGCGCTGTTCACCGTGTGCGCCGTGCTTCCCGTTGCGATCACCGTCGACCAGCTCGGCGATCTCGACTGGAGCACCGTGCTCGTGGGTCTCGGCGGAGCGCTCGCCCTCGCGGCAGCATACGTCGCCCTCGCGCTGTGCGTCTCGGCGACGACGCAGGAACCGCTGGTTGCATTCCTGCTCGCCTCGATCCTGCTCGTGCTCCTGTGGGGGGCGCGGATGCTCGTGGGAGTGCTTCCTGCCAGGCTCGCCGCGACCCTCGATTACGCCTCACCGCTCGCGCACTTCCTCGAGAGCTCCGCGCGCGGCGTCCTGGATCTGCGTGACCCGATCTATTTCGGATCGATCGTGTTCGCGGGGCTCGTCTCGAACGTGATCCTGGTCGAGCGCCGGCGCTGGAGCTGAGAGATGACGCGCAGGATCACTCGCAACGAGGAGCGCTGGAACGCCTGGCTCGGCCTGGCGCTGCTCCTCGGCATCGTCTTCGAGGTGAACCTGCTCGCGCGCGAGCATCTCCTGGCGCGCACGGACTTCTCGGAGGACCAGCTCTACACGATCTCGCCCGTCACACGAGCGCTCCTCGGACGCGTCACGGACCACCTGCACGTCAAGGCGTACTTCACGGGGGACATCCAGAGCGGAGAGCTCGCGCTGGCGAAAGCGCGCCTGGAGGGCGTGCTGGACGAGTACGAAGCCCTCGCCCGCGGGCGGATGCGCGTCGACGTCGTCGATCCCGAAGGCAGCGGCGAGACCTTGCTCGAGACCGAGCAGTACGGCCTGACGTCCTATGCGTCGCGAACGCTGCAAGGCATCCGCGAGGTGCGCCAGCCCGTGTACCTGGGACTGGTCTTGCGCTATCGCGGACGCGAGCAGGCGATTCCCTTCGTGTTGCCCGCGACACTCGAGAGCGCATTCAGCCAGCACCTCGACAATCTGCTGCGCGAGCGAAACAGCGTGGTCGGCTGGTACGGCGCGCCGGCCGGTTTCGAGCGGGCGCGCACGATCCTCGCTGCTCGGCACGAGGTCCGACCGATCCAGGGCCTCGAGTCGGGCCAGCCCGTGGGGGAGGACGTCGATCTCCTGGTGGTCGCGGGACCGGCCGATCTGCATCCGCGAGCGGCCTTCGAGATCGACCAGTACGTGCAGCGTGGCGGGCGCCTTCTCGTCTGCATCGATCAGGTCGCGATCGACCTGGGGACGCTGGTCGTGCACCGGAGCGATCGCACGGGCCTGGAAGATCTGCTCGGAGCCTGGGGCGCGCGCGTGACGCCTCAGCACGTCTGGGACGATCAGAAAGCCGTGGTGCGCGTGACGCGCCGCGGCGTCATGCAGCCCGTGCAGCTCGAGTATCCGCTCTTCGTGCGCCTCGATGGGACGAGCTTCGATGCGAGCCTGCCGCCCGTGGCGGATCTCCAGGCGGGCATGCTTCCGTGGGTCCAGCCGATCGAGCCGGCCACACCGCCGGCGGGCCTCGCTCGCGTCGATCTCGTGCACAGCTCGGAGAACGCCTACCGCGTCGACCTCCTGGAGCGGGTCGATCTGGACGAGGAGCATCTCGCCAGCCAGACCCGGACGAACTACGCGCGCGGACCCGGCCGACGCTACTCCCTGGCAGTCGTGCTCTCGGGCCGCTTCCCTTCACCGTTCGCGGGCGGCGCTCCAAGGCCCTGGGACCCCGTCCAGCCGGACGAGCGGGGAACGACCTCGGAACGAGTGCTCTCGGGCGAGCGCGACTCGCAGGTGGTGGTCTTTGGCGACGCGGACTGGATGCGCGACGAGTACGTGCAGGGCAACGAGCGCCTGCTCGCGAATCTCGTCGATTGGATGGTGCTCGACGACGAGCTCCTGGCGCTGCGCGCCCGCACGGCCCGCGCGCGCCCGCTGCGGGATTTCTACGCCGAGGAGCTGCGCGCGCGCGGCCTCGACGCTCTGGGCGCCGACGAGTCGCTCGCCGAGCTCGACCTGCGCCTGCGGGACGAGGGCGCCGCCGCGCGCGCGGCCCGCGCGCGCCAGTGGAAGGCGATGCTCGTCCCGATGGGCATCACGCTCGTCCTCGTGTTCTTCGCCGGCGGGCTGTGGAACTGGCGCGAGCGCCGCGCGCATCGAGGTGCGTCCTGAGGATCACGCGTCGAAACCTCGTGCTGGCGGGCGTCCTTGCGGTGCTCGCGGGAACGCACTGGATCGCACGCAGCGGCCAGGAGCAGCGCGAGATCGTGCGCCTGTTCCCCGATCTGCGGGCTTCGCTCGCGACTCGCGTCCGGATCGAATCGGGGGATGGCGCGCGCCACCTCGAGCTCGCGCTCGCGGGCGAGGAGTGGGTGCTACCCGAGGCCTTCGATCATCCCGCGCGCTCCAGCGTGATCCAATTGCTCCTCGATCGTGTGGCCTCGCTCACCGACGTCGATCTCGTCGCCGATCGCGCGGAAGACCACGCCGCCTACGGTGTGGGAGAAGGATCGCTCGTGCTGCGCATCCTCGGTGAGGGCGGCCTCCCGCTGGCCGCGCTGGCGCAGGGAAAAGAGGCGCCTGCCGGTCCCGGCGATCTCTCGCACGCGACCTGGGTCCGCCCGCTCGGCCGTGACCAGGTGTTCCGCGCCGCGCGGCTCGGGCCGCTCGACCTCGACTTGCTCGCCTGGCTCGACAATCGATGGCTCGAGCTCGATCCTGGCGCCGTGCGGGTCTTGCGAATGCGCGGCAGCGAGCTCGGCGAGGGAGTGGAGCTCGAGCGCGCGCAGGAACGCGGCTGGACCGGGCCCGCCCGCGAGGTCCTCGAGTACGCGCGCGGCATGTTCTTCGACGCGGTGATCGGCCGAGAAGGGGAGCGCCCTGCAGCCGCGCTGACCATCGAGCTCGTGGGGGGGAGGATCGCACGATCGTTCTCTCGCTCGGTGCTCCCGCCGCGGACGCCTCGCGCCTGGCCTGGCGTTCGGATGATCCCTGGCTCGTGCGCTTCGCCGGACCGATGGCCGAGCCCTTCCTTGCGCGCGCGCGCGCGCTGGCGGGGAGCAAGAAGTGAGCGCGAGAGCCACCGCCCTCCCGGGGCGACGCCTCGGTGGCTTCGTCTTGCTCGTGCTGCTGCCGTTCTTCTTGCGAGCGCACGCGGTCGAGCACGGCCTGCCGCGCAACTATGTGCCGGATACGCACATCGTGAAGAACGCGCTCGGCATGGCGGCGACCAAGAACCTGGTCCCGCCCGCCGGCGAGTTCTCGGCCTACCCCAACTTGCTGCCGTACTGCCTGCTGCCGATGTACGTGGCCTGGTACGCCGAAGGCCGTGTCGCGGGGCGCTGGCAGGGGCCGGGCGAATTCGGCGTGCACGTGCAGCTCCATCCCGAGGGCGCGCACGAGATCGCGCGCTGGCTGGTGCTCCTGTTCGGCACGCTGACTCCGTGGGTGATCCTGCGGGCCGCGCGCGACGCAGGCTCTCGCCGCGGGGCGTGGGTGGCCAGTTTCCTGGTCGCGGCGAGCGTGATGCACGTGCAGCTCTCCACTCACGAGCGGCCGTGGGTGCCGATGAGCTTCTTCATCGCGCTCGCGATGTGGGCGAGCATCCGCGCCGCCACCGAAGCTGCGCCGCGCGCGCTCATTCTTTCGTCGCTCGCCGCGAGCTTCGCGTTCGCGACGCACCCCGCGGGCTTGATCGCGTTCGGCCTCCCGGCGCTGGCCTGGATCCAGGCGCCGTTCCGCTGGAGCGGCCCGGATCTGCGGCGCCGATTGTTCCTCGCCGCTACCTGTGGCGCGGTATTCGTGTCGGTCGCGCTGGTGGTGGGCTATCCCCACCTGGTGCTCCACGGCAGGACTCCCGCGAGCGTCGAAATCGGAGGCGGGGCCGGCGACCTCAACCTCGGCCCCTTGACCGCCGTCCTGCGCTTCCGCTGGGCCACCTTCGAACGGCTCTCGGTGGTCTTCCTCGGCTACGAGCCCGCGCTACTCGCGCTCGGCCTCGGCGGTCTGTGGCCCGCGCTGCGTCGGCGCACGACTCGCGGACCCACGCTCTGGCTGCTCGCGTGGTCCGGCTGGTTCCTCGTCTACTGGGCCGATCACGCGCGCTATCTCGTGCCGAGCGTGCTCGGTCTCGCGCTCCCCGCCGCGATCGCCGCCGAGTGGCTGCTCGCGCGGCGCGCCGGACGCGTCGTGCTGGCGGCCGCTCTGACGCTCACGTTGATCCAGGCGACGCGAATGAGCGCCCTGCTCGCTCGCCCCGACACGCGAGCGGAGGCCGAGTCCCGCCTGGCCGAGCTCGCTCCAGGGAGCCGCGTCGGCATCGATCGCTACGGTCCGGAGGTCGATCTCACCGCATCCGCGCTGGACGCACTGCGAGAGCTGCGCGCGCGCCGCGGCATGACCCTCAGCCGACGCGAGCAGACGCGCGCCGACATCCTCGCCGCCGGCCGCACCGATCTCGTGGGAGCCGGTGTCGACGCCATCCCGCTCGCCGACGTCTTCGAATTCGACGAGCGCGCCGAGCGCTTCGCACCCTGGCCCGACGTCGCGGCTCCGGGCCAGAGCGCGCCCGAGCTCCTGCGCAGCCTCGGCATCACCCACGTGCTGATCGTGGCACGGCGTCCCGGCGGAAGCGGCTCGCTCTCGGCCGAGCTCGCCCGCGGCCTCCAGCCCGTATGGACGATCGATCCTTCCTCCGGTGGCGGCACGCGCGAAGCCTTCCTTCCCACCGAGATGGACTTCCCGCTCACGGGCCTGTGGACAGTCGACCGACCGGGCCCGCGCCTCGAACTCTTCGCGCTCGAACGCTGATCCGCACGCACGTCAGGACCACTGGAAGTCGAAGACGCTCACTGGAACGCCGGGCCGCCGCCGCAGACGTAGTCGAACTCGGCGCTCCAGTTGCGACCGGGGCAACGGAAGTAGCTGGGGTAGTTGTCCCTGGAGTCGGCGAGCTCGAACCTGGTGATACCGAGGACGTAGAAGGGGCCGTTTCCACCGCAACCGCTGGTTCCCTGGTCGTACACGTAATAGCGGTAGTGGTACATCTCGCTGTCGAGCGGGTCGTTCACGGCGGCTTGCAGGTAGCCCTTCTCGAGGAGCTCGGGGATGAAGTCGCCGTCCTGAGAAACGTCCCAGCCGCCGAAGGCGAGGCGAGACATGGGAGGGGGATAGTAGCCGAGGTCGAAGTGGTACTTCTCGATGGCCTCGCGCACGAGGGCGACATCGGCCACGCGCCGAGCGTCTCGCGCGGCGGCGTGGCGGCCGACGAATCGCGGGAGGATGACGCCGGCGAGGATGGTCGAGATCAGGAGGATGACCACGAGCTCGATGAACGAGAAGCCGCCACGTGACGACGGGTGGCGACTCGGGAGCGAAAGCATGCGGAAGCCTTTCCGGGACAGGCCCGGAAGTCGGAGAGGACGCGGCTTCGTTTATCGGAGCCCGCCCGAGGAATCTTCATTCGCGGACGGTAAGGAGGAGCCCAGGGGACCGCCGGCCGGTGGACGACGGGCCGGGGAACCATGACGGCTTGCGTCTCGGAGCGCGCGCGTCCGGGGGGTAGGATCAGAGCTCGAGCAAACCATGATCGATTTCGAGCGCGATTTCGGGGTCAACGCCGGCTACGTCCAGTCCCTCTACGAGGAGTGGAACCGCGACCCGGCCAGCGTGGAGGAGAGCTGGCGAGGGCTGTTCGAGCGCCTGCGCGGGCGGGCGGAGGCGCGCTCGGGCGATGGGGCGGGCGGGGTGAAGGTCCTCGCTCCTCCGAAAGCGGCCCCGCCGAAGGCGGAAACCCAGGCCAGCGGAGACGCCGGTGAGCTCGAGCCTCTGACGGGGATCGGCGGCCGCATCGCCGAGAACATGCAGCAGAGCCTCGAGGTTCCGACCGCGACCTCGGTGCGCACGATCCCGGCCAAGCTGATCGACGAGAACCGTCGCATCCTGAACGAGCACCTGTCGGTGCGCGCGTACGCCAAGGCGTCGTTCACGCATCTCATCGCCTTCGCGCTGGTGCGCGCGCTACGCGAGATGCCGCGCGTCCAGGCGGCCCACGAAGAGCGCGACGGGAAGCGTTTTCGCCGTGTTCCCGCGCACGTGAACCTGGGACTGGCGATCGATCTCGCGGCGGGCGAAGGCCGCAGCCTCGTCGTCCCGTGCATCCAGCGAGCCGAGGAGCTCTCGTTCGCGAGCTTCCACTCGACCTACGAGGACCTCGTGCACCGCGCCCGCGCGGGCAAGCTCTCGGCCGCGGATTTCCAGGGCACGACCGTGACGCTCACCAACCCGGGCGGTTTCGGCACGACGCTCTCGGTGCCCCGGCTCATGAAGGGCCAGGGGCTCATCATCGCCACCGGCTCGATCGGAGTGCCGCCCGAGCTCGCCGGACTCTCGCTCGCTGCGCTCGCGGCGCTCGCCCTCGGGCCGGTGTTGACGATCACCAGCACGTATGACCATCGCGTGATCCAGGGCGCCGAGTCCGGAGTCCTGCTCCGGCGGCTCGATGAGCTCCTGCAGGGCAGCGACGACTTCTACGAGGAGGTCTTCGCCGCTTTCCGCGTGCCCTGGGTCCCGCACCGAGCGGCTCCCGATCAGCGCGACGTGGAGCGCGAAGACGACGGCGAAGTCCAGACGCGCGTCTGGGAGCTTATCAACGCCTACCGCCATCGCGGCTGTCGTCTCGCCGACCTCGATCCCCTGGAGTACGAACCTGGCCGCGATCCCTCGCTCGATCCTTCGAGCTACGGGTTCACGGTCTGGGACCTCGACCGGGTGTTCCTCTGCGGCCACATGCTCGGCCGGCAGCGGATGAGCTTGCGCGAGATCCTCGGCACGCTGCGCCATGCCTACTGCCGCCGCTGGACGGTGGAGTCGATGCACATGGCCGACAAGGCTCGCAAGCACTGGATCCGCGAGCAGGTCGAGTCTCCCGCCCACGAGTTCTCCTTCGACGTCGACCACCGCTCGCGCATCCTGGAGCTGCTCTACCGCGCGGAGAACTTCGAGCGCTTCCTGCATTCCAAGTACGTCGGGAACAAGCGCTTCTCGCTCGAAGGCGGCGACACGCTGATCCCCGCGCTGGCCGAGATCCTCGATCGGGCCGCCGAACGGGGCGTCGAGCGCGTCGTCCTCGGAATGGCCCACCGCGGACGGCTCAACGTGCTCGCGAACATCATGGGGAAGTCCCACGAGCAGATCTTTCGCGAGTTCGAGGGGGTGTTGCTGCCCCTGTCCGCAGAGGGATCGGGCGACGTGAAGTACCACCTGGGCCAGCGCGGCGTCTACCGCACGCGAACTGGGCTCGAGGTCGAGGTGATCCTCTCGGCGAATCCGAGCCACCTGGAGGCCGTCGATGCGGTCGTGTGCGGCATGACGCGGGCCTACCAGGACGCGATCGAGGACACCGAGCGCAATCGCGTGCTCGCCATCCTGGTGCACGGCGACGCGGCCTTCAGCGGGCAAGGCGTGGTGACCGAGACGCTCAACATGTCGGGGCTGCGCGCGTATTCCTGCGGCGGCACGCTCCACTTGATCGTGAACAACCAGATCGGGTTCACGACGGGCCCGGTCGATCTGTTCAGCAGCGAGTACTGCACCGACAACGCCAAGAGCGTCCAGGCGCCGATCTTCCACGCCAACGGGGATTTCCCCGAGTCCGTCCTGCGGGCGGCGCGGGTCGCCATCGACTACCAGCGCGAGTTTCGTGGCGACGTCGTCGTCGACATCGTCTGCTACCGTCGCTGGGGTCACAACGAGGGGGACGAGCCCGCCTACACCCAGCCCACGCTCTACGCCAAGATTCGTTCCCACCCCACCGTGCGCGAGAGCTACATGCAGCTCTCGATCCGCCGCGGGTGGCTCACCGAAGCGGAGGCGGAGGAAGTCGGCGCGCGCTTCGATGCCGAGCTCTCGAAAGCGCTGGAGAGCTTTCGCGCCGAGCCGCAGCCGACTCCCGCGCGCGACGAGGCGATCGACCAGAGCTACGACGATCCCCTGGACTACGTCAGCGAGGCTTCTCCGGCGACGGGCGTCCCGCGCGCCAACCTGGTGGAACTCGTCGACGCGCTCAATACGATGCCGCCCGGATTCATCGCCCACCCCAACCTCCTGCGCCAGCTCCACCGCCGCGAGCAGATGGCGCGCGGGGAGCGGCCGGTCGACTGGGGCTGTGCGGAGGCGCTCGCTTTCGCGACCTTGCTCTCGGATGGAGTCTCGATCCGCCTCGCCGGCCAGGACACGGGACGCGGCACCTTCAGCCAGCGTCACGCCGTCGTGCACCATCAGGCGAGCGACGAGGAGTACGTGCCGCTCGCCGCGCTGGCTCGCGAGCAAGCCCGCGGGAGCACATTCGAGGTGCGCGACTCGCTGCTCTCGGAGGAGGCGGCCCTCGGGTTCGAGTATGGCTACTCGCTCGGGCGCGAGGGCGTCCTGGTGGTGTGGGAAGCCCAGTTCGGCGATTTCGTGAACAGCGCGCAGGTCCCCATCGATCAGTTCATCTTCTCGGGGCAGGCCAAGTGGAGGCTCGACTCCTCGCTCGTCCTCCTGCTCCCGCACGCCTACGACGGGCAGGGGCCGGACCACTCGAGCGCCCGGCCCGAGCGCTTCCTCGCTGCGTGCTCGGCAGGCAATGCGATCGTCGCCAACTGCAGCACTTCCGCGCAGTACTTCCATCTGCTGCGCCGCCAGGGCACGAGCGAGCGCCGCCGCCCGCTCGTGATCCTGACGCCGAAGTCACTCCTGCGCGAGATCCGCGCTGCCAGTCCGATCGACGATCTCGCGCAGGGTGGTTTCCAGGAGCTCGTGCCGGATACGACGCCGATCTCGGAGGGCACGCGACGCATCCTCTTGTGCACGGGCAAGATCTACCACGAGCTCGCGAGCCGCAGAGAGGAGCGGCAGATCGAGGACGTGGCGCTCCTGCGCGTCGAGCAGCTCTATCCCTTCCCGCGCCAGGCCATGCTCGCCGAGCTCGACCGCGCGCCACGCGCGGAGGTCGTGTGGGTCCAGGAAGAGCCGCGCAACATGGGCGCCTGGTCGTTCGTCCTGCAGCGCTTCGTGGATCTCGTCCGTCCCATCCGTTACGTCGGTCGCTCCGAGTCGTCGAGCCCCGCCACGGGCTCCTATCGCCGCCATCAGCTCGAGCAGGAGTGGATCCTCGAGCGCGCCTTCGACGCGCCGGCTTGATCGCTCGCGAGACGTCGCAGTCCTTACCAAAGCGGGACGTCGGGCGCTCGACGTACCGGTTGCGCTCGCGCACCGGCACGGGGAGACTCATGTCATGAACTCGAGTGTCCTCGGTGTCCCCCTGGCGGTCCTGGCGATTGGTTTCTTCGGCCCCGCGGCGCGCGCCCAGACTTCGGGTGCCGAGGAGCCCGAACGCGGCCTGCGCGTGAAGAAGGAAGGGGCGTTCGAAGGCTACACGCTGATCTCACCGCTCAGCTCGGACCATCTCTATCTCGTCGACATGGATGGAGAGATCGCTCACCAGTGGACGACGACGCATGCGCCGGCAGGCGGCTGCTACTTCCTGGACGACGGGACGATCCTGCGCTGCACGCGCGTCGAGAATCCTCCGCGCTTCCACGGTGGAGGAATCGGCGGGCGCATCGAGCGCATCGACTGGGAAGGCCGGCTCGTCTGGGAGTACGTGATGGCAGGGGAGGAGCGCACCCAGCACCACGATCTCGAGCTGCTTCCCAGCGGGAACCTCCTCGTCATCTGCTGGGAGTACATGCCCATGGAAGACGCGATCCGCCTCGGCCGCGACCCGCGCCGGGTCGGGCCGGAGGGATTCTGGCCCGATGCACTCATGGAAATCCGCCCGACGCTGCCCTCGGGTGGCGAGATCGTCTGGGAGTGGCACGTCTGGGACCACCTCGTCCAGGACTTCGACCCCGAGATGCCTGGGTATGGCTCGGTCAGAGATCACCCCGAGCGCATCGACGTCAATGCCGACCACCGCGACACGCCCCCCTTGTCGGAAGAGGACCTGCGGCGCCGCGCCGAGCTCGAGCAAGAGATGCGCGCCATCGGCTACGCCGGTGGGGAGGACGAGGAGGAAGCGGCGCAGGCCGAGGAGCCGGACAAGGAAGCCGACTGGCTCCACACGAACGCGGTCGACTACGACCCTCGGCACGATCTCGTGGTGCTGAGCTCGCCGCACCTGTGCGAGGTGTGGATCATCGATCATTCGACGACGACCGAGGAGGCCGCCGGCCGTTCGGGCGGTCGGTGGGGCCATGGTGGCGATCTCCTGTACCGGTGGGGCAACCCGAAGACCTACGGCGCAGGCCTCGAGAGCGACCGCTGGCTCGACTACCAGCACGATCCGACCTGGCTCGAGGGGAGCTCCTCGAGCGAGCTCAGGCTGCTCCTCTTCAACAACGGGATGCACCGCGAGAGCCAGGACTCGCGCGTCGAGGAGATCGTCCTTCCCTTCGATCCCGAGCGCGGTTTCCTGCGCGAGCCCGCGGCGGCCTTCGGGCCCAAGCTCCCCGCATGGACCTACGTCGACCCGAAGGTGTTCTACTCGCCGTACATCTCCGGCGCACAGCGGCTGGCGAACGGCAACACATTGATCTGCGCCGGGGTTCCCGGTCGCGTCTTCGAGGTCCGTCCGGACGGCGAGATCGTTTGGGAATTCCTCAATCCCCACGGAGGCGATCATCCCTCGCCCAGTCAGGCCGGCCAGGCTCCGCGCACCGCGCTCTTCCGCGCGACGCGCCTGGCCAAGGATCATCCCGGTCTGGCGGGTCGCGAGCTCGCGGTGCGCTGAGTGCCGGACGCCCGAGACTCGGGAACTCTCGGACGCCTCGGTTCCGATCCGCCGACTGTCAGGGGCAGAAACCCGCGCGCAAGCCGTCCGTGGAGTTGAATCCGGATCCGCCGAAGCCGGGATCGCGGTACCAGCACTGGAAGTACCACGCGGTGCCCGGAAGGATGGTCGCGCCCGGCGAGGGCGGATTCTGGAAGTCGATCGCGTAGGTGGCTTCGCCCTGGGCGTCGAGCTGCACAGGCGGTCGCAGGCGATACAGCGGTGCGCGCACGCAGAGGAAGCCGTCGCCGAAGGGCGTGCTATTGGGATCGCGTCCGTAGAAGAACAGCGCGGATTCACCCGGGGGTGCGCCCGAGACCGTGAGCGCGAAATCATCCACCGTGATGCTCGTCGAACCGGTCGAGCCCATGGTGGCGCCGGCACCCACGCTGTTGGGCGCCGAGACGCAGTAGCTCTCGACCTCGCAGCCTGCGGCGACGATCGCATAGATCTCGCCACCGCTGTTGTCGAGGAGGTACATCTCGCCCTGACCATCGACTCCGAAGGACGTCGGCAGCGAGATCAGGCCCGTCTCCCAGGGAATGAGCTCCGCTGTGCGCTCCTGGAGCTCGCTGACCGTCTGGCCGTCATAGCGCATGCTCCATACCTCGCCCGTGCAGTAGTCGGCGTAGAAGCACGTGCCCTGCAGTCCCCGGGATCGCGGTTCCGCGATAGACGGGGCCGAGGATGATCGCGCACTCGCCTTGACCGTGAACGTATTCGTGGATCGGCGGGACGTAGCGCGGTGAGCTGCACGGCGAGCAGTGGGCGTGGGATTGGCACAGCGTGCCCTCGACGCATGGCCAGCCGAAGTTCCACCCACCGCCACTCCCTGCCCGCAGGAAATCGATCTCCTCGCGCGAGGACCAGCCGACGTCGCCGAGGTAGAGGTCACCGGTCGCCGCATCGAAGGAGAACCGCCACGGATTGCGCAGGCCCCACAGCCAGAGCTCCTCGCGCACGCCGGGCCGGCCGACGAGGGGATTGTCCGGCGGGACGTAGGGCGGCGGAAGATCGACGTCCAGGCGCAGCACCTTTCCGAACAGACTCGACAGATCCTGGGCGACGTCGCCGGAGCTCGCGGTCGTGGGCTGGCCGTCGCCGGTCGCGACGTAGAGCATCCCGTCCGGTCCGAATTGCACGCAGTTCCAGTTGTGCACGCCGTCCGCGTGGAAGCTCGGCGTCAGGAGCTCGATTCGCGAGAGGGGGTCGGCCACGTCGGGGTTGCTCGACACCTTGTACTCGACGAGGTGCGTGGTGCTGGCCTGGTCGAGATACGCGAGGAAGAAGCGGCCGTTGCTCGCATAGTCGGGGTCGAATGCCATCCCGGCCATCCCCTCGTTGGTGGTCAGCTCCGCTGAAAGATCGAGGAAGGGCGTCGGGAGCAGCACGCCGTCACGCAGGATCCGGACCCCCAGGCGCCCCTTGATGACGAACAACCGGGAGGATTCACCCGGCGGCGAGCACAGGAAGGTCGGTCGCGGGATCCCGTTGGTGACTCGGATGGCCCGCAGCGATTGCGCGGAAAGTGGGGCCACGAAGGCGCACCACGCCAGGACACGAAAGATGTACGTCAAGATGCGCTCCTCGTCGGTCCCACGGAGGGTGATCCAGACGGCCGGGACACTGCATAGGAAAGCTCAATTGTATCCCAGGCGCCAGTGTTGCGAGAAGCGGGGGGGTACGGGAACTCCTCGTCCGGGAGCGGATCAGCGCCGGGAGCGCAAGTAGTACAGCAAGGGCAGGGCCGCAAACGCGTCGAGGATCCGGCCGGCATCGAGGAGGGCCTCGACTTCCCCGCGCTCGAACGCGCGCAGGAGGATGCGCTCGCTGGGTTCGAGCTGCTGCACGCCGGCCCGCTGGCACCCGTGCGCGACGAAGGCATGCGCGTAGTGCGCGCTGATGCCGTTGGTCGGGTAGAAGCCGGGCAGGGCGCGAGCAAGCTCTCGGCCGGTAGCCGGTCTCCTCGAGGAGCTCGCGATGGCTGCCGTCTCGGGGCAGCTCGCCGGGCGCGATGCGGCCGGCGGGGAGCTCCCAGTGCGTGCGATGCCGTGCGGATAGCGGTACTGACCGATCATCAGGATGCGCCCGTCGTGGAGCACCGGGACGACGACCGCGGCTCGGGGATCTCGACGACGTGGTGTTCCTGCGTGCGCCGCCATCGGGCAGCACGAGCGTGTCGCGGCGCAGCCCGCACCAGGGCGAGGCATAGATGCGCTCGCTCGCGAAGGTTTCGCTCGGAGGAAGGCGGGCGGATCGTCGGGCAGACCCTGGTCGGCACCAGATGGTCCGTCGACGGCGCTCATACGTGGTCCGGCTCCTGCTCCTCGGTCTGGGGCCACAGCTCGCGCCAGTCCGGCGATCGCGATCCGCCGCGGCCGGCGAGCCGCTCGAGCAGAGCGGCAGAGACGACGCAGATCCTCGAGCGCGGTCTCGGAGAGCACCTTGCCGCAGGCCTCGACGATCGAGTCCGCGTCGATGTGCTGGTAGCGCGTAGACCTGGTCGGGCCGGCCGCACTTGCGAGAACTTGCGCACGGCCAGCGTGATCTGCCTCACGCCGACGATCGAGCCGATGTTGTCGAGCAGCCCGGCCTCGCCGTCGCACACCGCGACGCACGGCACGCGGCGGCCGGCGAGCGTACCAGCCCGGCTTCGCTCTCGCCCGCGCCCTCGACGGCGTGCAGGTCGCCGTTGACGCCGAGGCCTCGCGCAGGTGCGCGGTAGTCGTTCGCGTGGCCGAGGATGCCCGAGCAGGAGCTCGGGCGAGGTGCACGACGATCACGTTGGCGAAGATGCCGCGCTCGAGCAGCAGCGCGCGAGGCCTCGAGCGCCTCGGTCGTCGACGCGCGCCCATCGACGAAGACGTTGACGACGTTGTCGCCCGGCTCGTAGCCGGCGTAGCCCGCGCCAGTCGACCAGGTAGTAGGCGCCCGCGAGGCAGTCCTTGCGCACGCGCGCGAGGAGCTCGTCGTCGGCGAGCGAGGCAAGCGTCGCTCTCGTCCAGGGCCTGCCCCGCTCCGCGTCCGGCCGGCTTGGGCTTGAGCGGCCCTCCAGCAGCGACCTTGTAGCGCGCGTGCCGGCGCAGGTTCTCGAGCAGCAGCGACTGCTGCGATGCCGCGCGTCACGCCGCGGATCAGGACGCCGCGCCGGCCCTCGTTCTCGTCCATCATGTGCCGGCGGATCGCGTCGGAGAGGATCCAGTCCATCTCGACCGCGAAGCAGCGGCTCCCACGTGATCAGGTTCGGGATCTGGATGTCGCACTTCCAGCGAGTGCTGCGCGCCCTCGGGGGAGAGCGTGACGCCCGATCGGCGTGCCGATGATCACGAACTCGGAGCCCCAGTAGAGGTTGTAGTAGAGCTGGTCGAGCGCGCGTTTGATGAAGAAGTCGTAGACGGTCATGATCGGGAAGAACGGCATGCCCGCGTAGTGGCCCATCTTCCCGAACGCGCCCACGGCGCGACATGCAGTTGGCCTCGGCGATCTCGAAGCGGATGTGGCGCGTCCACGCGCTCGTCGTGGGCGCGACGAGCTCGGGGTGCTTCGTACTCGACCTGCAGCTCGCTCCTCGAGCGTCCGGGTCTCGCGACTCGGGACCGTAGATCCGGCTCGTCCATCGCCGGCGAGATGTTCGTGCGAGGTGCCGACGTCGGGCGACAGCGTCAGCACGAAGTCGGCCGCTGTCTTCCAGCGCCGCTCCTCGGTCGGTCAGCTCGCTTCCGCGCGGCCGCGTCCGTGGCCCGCCCTCGTCCTCGCGAGCCGATGCGCACGAGCTTGGCGGCGAGCTGGCCCCACATCCACTGCGTGTGCGCCAGCGGGAAGAGCGAGAGGTCGATCGTCGAGCGTCTCGGGCATGCCGCCGTCCTGCGCGATCGCGCTCGCGCAGGCGCGCGCGGTTCGCGCTCGCGCAGCTCGCATGTGCGCGCGATGCCCGGCGCGGAACGCGTCGCGCGCGCTCGGCGAGGTAGCGCACGCCTCCTCGGCGTCGCCTCGTCGAAGAGCGCGAAGGGATCCTCGAGCGAGAGCCCGTCACGGAGCGAGGAGCGCCTCGACCTCCTCGGGCTCCGGCAGCGCGAGTGGTTGGCCGGGTCGGCCATGCACTCGAGGCCCCAGCCCTTGATCGTGTGCGCGATCACCATGCAGGGCAGCTCGGGCGTCGATGCTTGCGCGCGCTGCAAGGCGTCGACCAGCTCCTCCATGCGTGGCCGCCGAGGTCGCAGCAAGACGCGCACGACCATCTCGTCGGGAAGCTCGCGCAGGAGCTCGGCGCATCCGGGGTGCTTCTCGCTGAGCGAGCTGCGCGGATGGCGCCGGCGTCGCGCTTGAGCAGCAGCATCTGGAACTCGTAGTCGGAGAGCCCGCCCTCGAAGCGCTTCGCGCAGCGCACGTCCGCCCGGCCGCGCGAAGAGCTCCTCGCGGCAGCCGTCCGTGGCGCACCTGGATCACGCGCCAGCCGTTCGCGACAGCCGTGCGCTCGATGCGGTCGCAATCGGCGCCTGCAGGCCGCGCTCGTTCGGGATGCGCGTGCCGTCGAGGTTCTGGCGGTTGTAGTCGATGATCCAGGTGACGTTGCCGAGCTGGCGCTCGGCCGCGTCGGGCATGCCTCGAGCAGCGAGCCCTCGCGGAACTCCGAGTCGCCGATCAGCGACCAGAAGTGCGCGTCGGCCGGCACTTCCCAGCCGTGGTCGCGCGCATAGCGGTGCGCGAGCGCCAGGTACACCGACACGACCGGCGGGATGCCCGACCGAGCCGGAGGGCAGGAAGTGGAAAGAGTCGCGGTCGGTGCGCGCGTGGTAGCTCTGGAAGACCGCCTCGGCGCCCGGCTCGGGAACTTGCGCAGGCGGGTCATCGCCGCCTTCGCCTCCTCGGTCGTCGAACCAGCTCGCCGTCCTGGTGCGCGGAAGAGCTGCATCAGGTGATGCAGCGAGTGGTCGACGGGCGAAGCGTGCGGCTTGCAGCAGACGTAGTCCTGCGGACTCGCGGACACGCAGGTGCAGCGCCGAGAGGATGTGCACGCAGCTCGCGCAGGCGGCCGGGTGGCCGCCGACCTTGGGATCCCCGGGCTGCTTGTCCTTGCGCGTGTTCGCAAGGTGGATCATCGGCACCGTCTGGGCGAAGGCGCGTGCGGCGATGCGCTCGAGGACGGGATCGCGCGCTAGCCGGGGAGTCGTTTCCGTGATCATCGTGGAAAGAAGAAGGGTGTGCGAACCATCTAGAATAGGGTCGGAAGGCGCAGGATCCCAGCTTCCTGCCGTGGAGGAAGCCTCAAGGGTGCTCGAGGAGCTCGGCGTACAGCTCTTGATAGCGGGCCAGCATGGAAGAGAAACCGTAGCGTTCGCGGACGCGCGCGCGGTTGGCCGCGCCGAGGCGCGCGCGCCGGCCCGGATCGGAGCACAGCTCGCCCAGGGCGCGGCCGAGCGCGCGCGCATCCCCTGCGCCGAGCGTGACGAGAAAAGCGTGCTGCTCCTCGGGGAGCACGATTCGAACGTCCCCCACGTCGGTCGCTGCGACTGCCAGGCCGCAGGCCATCGCTTCGATCAGCGCGATGGGGTGCTGCTCGGAATCGGAGGAGAGCGCGAATGCGTCCATGGCGTGGTACCAGGGAACGAGGTCGGTCTGGTGGCCGGCGAAATGCACGCGTCCTCCCGGGAGCGGAAGCTCGCGCGCTTTCTGCTCCAGCATGGCGCGCTCGGGACCGTCGCCCACGAGCAGCAAGTGCAGCTCCCTGCCCCCGAGTGATGCCGGGGGCACGCTCGCACACGCCTCGATCAGACGCGCGAAGTGCTTGACCGCGCGCAGATGCCCGACCGAGCCGACCACGAGCGCGGCTGCGGGGATCCCGAGCGTGCCGCGCAGGGCGGAGGCGCTACCGGTAGGTACGTAGTGCTCGAGGTCGATGCCGTTGGGTATGAGCTCGAGGCGCTCCGCAGGGATCTTCCAGCTCGCGCTCGCGATCGCCGCCAGCCGGTGGGACGGGACGACCACCTTGGTCGCGCGGCGCAGGATCACTCGTCGCGCGAGGACACGCCGACGCTTCTGTGTACTCGCCTCGTCGGCATTGAAGCCGTCCTCGTGATGCAGCAACGGCAAGCCCGGCCGCAGGCAAGCCGCGAGCACCGCGTCGAAGCTGCCCCAGTTGTAGGTCAGCAGGAGATCGGGCGCGAGCTGGCCGAGGAGCGCGTGCATCCGGCGAAACATGGACGAGCGCGGCCTGGGTGGGTCGACGCAGGCGACGGCGAGCTCTGCCGGCACCAGCGCGAGCGCATCGCGCCGTCCATCGACCGGCACGATCGTGTGTGCGTAGCGCTGGCCCAGCGCTTCGATCAGGCGCACGGTGCGGATCTGCGGCCCGGCGGCCGCGAAGGTGGAGAACACGTGCACGAGGTGCGGCCGGTGCGCGCGCACTTCAGGTGCCTCGCACCTTTGCAACCGGGCTTTGCTCAGCGGGGCGCATGGGCCTCCTCGAGGACGGCCAGGATCTCGGCCGCGTCTTCCCGAGGTGTCCATCCGAGGAGCTCGCGGGCCGTCTCGCAAGCGAAAGGCACTTCGAGAGCGCGCGCGCGCAGATCCCGCATCGAGGGAAACGCGACGTCGGGCCGCCGGGCGAGCTTCTTCACCAGCCACTTGCCGACCTCCGCGAGCTGGCTGAGCCACAGCGGGCGCGGATGGAAGACCAGCCGCGGCCGCTCGCCCGGGCGAGCGCCTCGACCGTTGCGCGCGCCGAGCAGACTCGAGCGCGTCGCGAGATTCAGCGCTCGTCCGTCGAGCTCGTCGCCGGTGTGGAGCGCCGCGAGGGCCAAGGCGTCCGCCACGTCGTCGACGAGCACGAGCGGCAAGCGGGTGCGCGCCGCGGCCCCATCCGACGCAGTGGTTGTCGCGTACCCACAGGCCCAGTGCCCGAGTGCTGCATGGCGCCGCCGGGGCCGAGCACGACACCCGGCCGCACGATCGACCAGCGCCGAGGGCTCCCGCGCGTGCAGCTCGGCGAGCGCGCGCTCCGTCGCAATCTTCCCGCGTGCGTAGAGCGAGCGTCCGCGCGGCTGCCGGATCGGCCGGCGGCGAATCTGGAACCGGGCCGGCGCGGCGGTCGGCCGCGGTGTACAAGGCCGCGATCGAGGAAACGTAGACGAAGCGCGCGACCCGCTCGGCCCGCGCCGCCTCGCGCCAGGCGCAGCGAGCCTCCGACCATCGCGCGCTCGATCTCCTCCCAGGTAGCGCCGTTGCCGGTGGCGAGGTGGAGCACGCGCGCGCACCGCGCAACAGCTCGCGCGAGCGCGGCCGGATCGCCGAGGCCGGCGCCACCACGAGGCGCAGCTTGCCCGGCCAGCGCGGCGCTCGTGGAGCTCGCGCGGCAGGGCGTGCGTGCGCCGCACGAGCGCCGTGACCGGAACACCGCGCTCGACCAGCCGAGTGACCACGCGCCGGCCGAGGAAGCCGGTCGCGCCCGTGACCACGACACTCCCCGCGCGCGGCGCTCCCCGGGTCGGGACGCGGGCATGGGAGTTCGGGCGGGAGCGTCGCGGCGAGCGCGTCACACCACTCGATGACCTCGATCGCGAGCTCCACGTCGCCGGGATGGGCGGCCCCGGCATCGATAGGCCGCGTGGAAGGAGCGGATCGAGTCGCGCATCCCGATGAAGAATGCGTCGTCGGCGGGACCGCAGCCGCAGCGTCTGCGCGAACCACGCGGCGAGCACGCGCCCGGCATCGCGCTGGAGCGCGACCCCGCGCCCGAAGCCCGCCAGGAACGAGTTCCAGGCGTCGAGCGCCTGCGTCTTCGCCTCGCTCCACAGGAGGTCGTGGTCCAGATCGGCTTCGAGTACGCCGTCGGAGCCGAGCACTTCGAGCGTGCCAGCGCGGGAACGGACGCGCCGAAGGCGAGATGCAGCTCGACGCTGCCGCGCTCGCCGCTGCCTGCGGCCACCCAGCGCTCGTGGAAGCACTTGCCCGGGTGCGAGCTCGCGCGTGGTGAGCACGCGTCGCCTCGAGCCGCCGCACGGTCCCGACCAGCTGCGTGGATCTGGCTCAGCGGGTGGGTCGCCTGCTCGAAGACGATGTTGTTCGGCGCGCGGAACATCCAATGCGCGAAGTCGCGCGGCATCGAGCTGTCGCAAAGCGGCACGCAGAGCGTCGCGCGCACGTGCTCCAGCCGGCCGATCGCGCCTGAATCCAGCCGTTCACGCAGCCGCACGAAGGCGGGATGGAAGATGTAGTTGTGGTTGACGCCGAGCCGCAGGCCGCGCTCGGCCGCGAGCTGCGCGAGCTCGGCGCGCCTCGGCGCGAGGACAGCGCCAGCGGCTTCTCGACGAAGACGCCGATAGCCGAGCTCGAGGAGCTGGCGCGTCAGAGCGCGCGTGCGTGTCGGGCGGCATGCACAGATGCGCGACGCTCGACTCCGCGCGCCGGCGAGCTCTGCCACGGCGAGCGAGGGCTCGGCGCACACCGTAGCGTCGAGCGGCAGCGCTCGGCGCGCTCGCGGATCGCGTCGCAGACGCGCGACGAGCTCGACCTCGGGGACCGTGCGCAGAATCTCCAGGTGGGTGTCCGCGATGTAGCCGGTGCCGACCAGCGCGACGCGGGTCGACCCGGAAGCGGGGGCGCGCCGGAGGAGGGTCGGATGGGGGACGGGGAAGACGTCAAAGGGGAAGGAGCTCGTCAGGGGCCACGGCCATCCTAGGGGTCCCGGCGAGAGGGGCTCACCTCGTGAGTGCCGCCGCGGAGGGTCCGGGGGTCCCGTGCCGTGGACGGGTCGGGAATTCTCGGGCTGCCCACTCCAGCCGAGCCCGACCGTGTCCGAAAGGGAAGGATCTCCTCCTTCTTGGGGCCGCGGCACCGCGCTTCGGCACGGTCGTCGGGCCCTCTCTTCCCCGCTTCGGACCCACGCGCCACCGCGGACGCTTGTGCGGCGACGCAGGCGAGCTAGATCGGGCCCTTTCCCCTTTTCTCTGCAAACATGCGGTGAGCCCTCGGCGCGGGCCCGTCTTCCTCGGCGCCGCCCCTCGGCCGCGTGGCGCCAGGCGGGCGCTCCGGAAGGGGTGGCTGAGCCGGGCGGACTCCGCATCGAAGCCCGGAGCGATGTGCATGCCGGACGCCTTCCCCGAAGGCCTCACCTTCGACGACGTCCTGCTCGTGCCGCAGCACTCGGACGTCCTGCCTCGCGACGTCGATCGTCGCCTCGCGCTTCTCGCGCAACGTCCGACTGAACATCCCGCTGACCTCCGCGGCGATGGACACCGTGACCGAGTGGCGCCTCGCGGTGGCGCTCGCGCGGGAGGGCGGCATCGGCGTGATCCACCGCAACCTCTCGATCGAGGGCCAGATCCGCGAGGTCGACAAGGTCAAGCGCTCCGCGAACGGCGTGATCCTCGACCCGGTGACGCTGCCGCCGCACCGCCACGCATCGGCGAGGCGCGCGAGATCATGGCGCGCCACAACATCTCGGGCCTCCCGATCGTCGAGGGCGAGACCGGTGGTCGGCATCCTGACGCGCCGCGACTGCCGCTTCCAGACCGACGACGACACGCCCGTCGCGCGCGATCATGACGCGCGAGAACCTCGTGACCGCGCCGCCGGGGACGTCGCTCGAGGAGGCGCGCCAGCTCCTGCTACAAGCACAAGGTCGAGAAGCTGATCATCGTCGACACGCAAGGACGCCTCTGCGGGCCTGATCACGATGAAGGACATCGACATGCTCGAGGCCTTCCCGAGCTCGGCCACCGACGACCGCGGGCGCCTGCGCGTCGGCGCGGCGGTCGGCGTGCACGACTTCGAGCGCTGCCGAGGGCCTGGTCGAGGCCGGCGTCGACGTCCTCGTCGTCGACACGGCCCACGGGCACTCGAGCCAACGTGATCGAGACCGTGCGCGAGCTCAAGCAGCGCTACACGGTCGACGTGGTCGCCGGCAACGTCGCGACGGCCGAGGCCGCGCGCGAGCTCGTTCGACGCCGGCGCCGACGGCGTCAAGGTCGGCATCGGCCCGGGCTCGATCTGCACGACGCGCATCGTCGCGGGCGTCGGCGTGCCGCAGCTCACGCGCCGTCCGGACGTGGTCGCGCGGCGCTCGGCGGACACCGGCGTGCCGGTCATCGCCGACGGCGGCATCCGCTACTCAGGCGACATCGTCAAGGCGCTCGCCGCCGGCGCCTCGTGCGTGATGCTCGGCAGCCTCTTCGCCGGGCTCGAGGAGAGCCCGGGCGAGACGATCCTCTACCAGGGCCGCACGCTTCAAGGCGGTGCGCGGCATGGGCTCGCTCGGCGCGATGGTCAGAGGGCGGCAAGGACCGCTACCGCCAGGGCGACGTCGACGGACGCCGACAAGCTCGTGCCCGAGGGCGTCGAGGGCATGGTGCCGTTCAAGGGCAAGCTCTCGGCCGTTCGTCTACCAGCTCGTCGGCGGCCTGCGCGCCGGCATGGGCTACTGCGGCGCGCGCGACGATCGCGGAGCTGTGGGAGCAGCGCGCGCTTCGTGCGCATCACCGCGCGCGGGCATGCGCGAGAGCCACCCGCACGACATGACGATCACCAAGGAGTCCCGAACTACTTCCAGGAATGAGCGCCGCCGCCCGGAGAGACGGACCGCGCGGCATCCTGGTCGTCGACCTCGGCGCGCAGTACGCGCAGCTGATCGCGCGCCGCGTGCGCGAGGCGAGCGCCTGGTCGCGAGATCGCGCCGCCCGCGCGCGCGCTCGAGGTCGCGCGCGCGCATGCAGCTCGCCGGCGTGATCCTCTCGGGCGGCCCGGCCTCGGTGTACGCGAGCGACGCGCCGAGCGTGCCGCGCGAGCTGCTCGAGCTCGGCGTGCCGGTGCTCGGGATCTGCTACGGCATGCAGTGGATGGTCCAGGCGCTCGGCGGCGCGGTGCGCCGGCTCGGACGAGCGCGAGTTCGGCCGCACCTCGATCGAGATCGCGCGATCCGGCCGGCCTGTTCGACGGCATCGACGGCCGCACCGTCGTCTGGATGAGCCACGGCGACCAGCGTCGCGCGCCTGCCCGCAGGGCTTCCGCGATGCTACGCGAGCTCGGCGAACTGCCCGTTCGCGGCCGTCGGCGACGCGCGACCGCGGCTTCTACGGCGTGCAGTTCCACCCCGAGGTCACGCACACGCTGCGCGGCCGCGAGATCCTCGAGAACTTCCTCTACGCGCGTGTGCGGTGCTGCCCGGCGACTGGACAGCCGGGCTCGATCGTCGAGCGCGAGATCGCGCGCGGTGCGCGAGACCGTCGGCGGCGACGGCGAGGTCGTGCTGGGCCTCTCCGGCGGCGTCGACTCCTCGGTCGCCGCGCTGATCCTGCATCGCGCGATCGGCGACGCGCCTGCACTGCATCTTCGTCGACAACGGGCTCCTGCGCAACGGCGAGCGCGAGACGGTCGAGACGACGTTTCCGCGAGCACTTCGCACTGGACCTGACCGTGGTCGACGCCGTCGGAGCGGTTCCTCGACGCAGCTCGCAGGGCGTCACCGACCCCGAGGAGAAGCGCAAGCGCATCGGGCGCGACTTCGTCGAGGTCTTCCGGACGCGAGGCGAAGCGCTTCCAGCGCGCGCAGTTCCTCGGCCAGGGCACGCTCTATCCCGACGTCATCGAGTCGGTGAACGTGCACGGCGGCAACACCGCCGTGATCAAGAGCCATCACAACGTCGGCGGGCTGCCCAAGGACCTCGACATGCGGCTGGTCGAGCCCTTGCGCGAGCTCTTCAAGGACGAGGTGCGCGCGGTCGGCCGCTTCCTCGGCCTCGACGAGCAGCATCGTCGATCGCCAGCCGTTCCCCGGCCCGGGCCTCGCCGTGCGCATCCTCGGCGAGGTGACCGCCGAGCGCCTGGAGCTCCTGCGCGGGCGCCGACGCCATCGTGACGAGCGAGATCGAGGCTGCCGGGGCGCACCGTGACCTCTGGCAGTACTTCGCCGTGCTGCTCCCGGTGAAGTCCGTGGGCGTGATGGGCGACGAGCGCACCTACGAGAACGCCTGCGCCCTGCGCGTCGTGAGAGTCGAGCGACGGCATGACCGCCGACTGGGCCTGGCTCGAGCGCGACCTCCTGCGCAAGATCTCCAGCCGCATCACCAACGAGGTAAAGGGAATCAACCGGGTCGTGCTCGACATCAGCTCGAAGCCTCCGAGCACGATCGAGTGGGAGTGAGACCACCCTTCCGGGGCGGCACATTCTCCGAAGGATTCGCGGCCATCGGAGCACTGAGGATGGTCCTGCAAGTGAGTAGGCCGCCCACCCCCCAATCCCGAGGTTCCTGTCATGCTCTTCTCGATCTCCCGATTCCTGCTGCCGCTGTCCCTGCTCCCTTTCGTGCTCGCTCCTTCCGAGCTCAGCTTCCAGCCCGGCAAGGGCACGCGGTGGCGCAAGAGCTTCACGGTCGCCACGGAGACGGAGCTCGAACAATTCCGCGTCGTCTTCGGTGGGGAGGAGGTGCCCGCGGAGTTCCTGCCCCAGATGGACATGACTCTCACCTCGGAGGCGGAATTCGCCTTCGTCGACGGCTACGGGTCGCTCCAGGACGGCCGTCCGCTGAGCCTTCAGCGCAAGTTCGAGGCGATCGACAGCAAGGACTCGTCCTCGTTCTTGATGGAGGGCGAGGGTACTTCACCCGAGAGTCACGACAGCGCAGTCGTCGGTCACAGCGCGATCGAGGGAAAGACGGTCGAGTTCGAATGGGACGCCAGTAGCGAGGCCTACGCCAGGCACGAGGGCGAAGGCGCGACGAGCGAGGAGCTCCTTGCGGGTCTGGTGGAGGAGACCGATCTGCGCTCGTGGCTCCCCGAGGAGGACATCGCGATCGGCGCGAGCTGGAAGCTCGAGGGAGAAGCTCTCGATGCGCTGCTGCACCCCGGCGGCGATCTCGCGATCGAGCGGACCGGCGAGGGGGCGGAGTACTGGCCCGCCGATTTTCGCTCGCGGGTCCTGGAGGGCGAGATCGAGCTCACGCTGTCATCGATCGAGGAAGCGACCGCCTACACGCCCCAGAAACCCGTGGAGGAGTCGCACCGCGCGCGCATCGCGATCGCAGGCGAGGTGCGCGAAGTGGTCGAGCGCGAAGGCGACCTCTCGCGCGTCCCGGTCGCACAGGGTGAGGCGACGCAGGTCGACACGACGACGTACCACCTCGATGGCGAACTCGTGTGGGACCTCGCGACCGGAATGCCGCACGATCTCTCGCTCGCGGCAAGATTCGAACGCGTCTCCGTGACGACGAAGGACGAAGGCGAGCCGGAGTACGAGCACTCCTTGACCTTCCGCGGCAACATGAAGGTGGCGATGGAGTGCCGCGAAGCGCGCTAGCCCGCCCCCATTCCGGCTTTTCCCTGGTGCGAGTCGAAGTGCGCGCCACAATGCTCCGCGTCCCGCGCGCCTCCGCCCTGCTCCCTGCCGGCCGACCTCCGCGCACGCTCGCCACGACCTTCGTCGACGAGGTGCTCGAAGCTCGAGCGGAGAAGCAGGAACGAGGCGCGCGCGTCTCGAGCTCGGGCCGCGGCCCGGCCGGTGATGGCACGAATCGCGGCATTCCTCCTGGGCACCTGCGCTTGCGCGGCCATCTTCGTGTGGCTCGTGCTGGCGGCGATCCGCGTGCACCATCCGTTCGAGCTCGAATGGCAAGAAGGGGGGATGCTCGCTCACGTGGAGCGCATGGAGGCGGAGCTGCCGCTGTATGCGGAGCCGGCGCTCGATTTTGCCGCCTTTCCGTATCCGCCGCTGTACGTGGCCCTCGCCGCGCACGTGACGCGAGTCGCCGAAGTCGGCCTCCCGGCGCTGCGCGCCGTCTCGATTGCCGCGACCATCGCCACGCTCCTGCTGCTCTTCCTGCTCGGAGTGCTCTCGGCTCGCGGCGTGCTCGCGGGTCTCCTCTCGGCGGGTCTCTACGCGGCGGGCTACCGCTTCGCCGGCGCATGGTTCGACATCGCCCGCGTCGATGCCCTCGAGATCTTCTTCCTGTGCGCCACCCTCGCGGTACTGGAGCTGCGCAGCGGCCCACGGTTCGCGGCCATCGCCGGCGCGCTCGCGGCTTGCGCTTGCCTCACGAAGCAGAGCGCGCTCGTCTCGCTGCTCGCGCTCGGCGTGGGCCTCGTGGCGCGCTCGCGCAAGGAAGGCGCGGCCTTCCTGCTGGTCCTCGTCGCGATCGCGGGCGGCTTCGCCTTCGCCATCGATCGAGCGAGTGAAGGGTGGTTCCGCTGGACGCTGGTCGACCAGCTCGCCGGGCATGACTGGTCGTGGAGGGCCGGGCTCGCGGGCGGGATCGAGCTCGCGCGCAGGTTCTGGCCAACGCTCGTGCTCCTTGCTCTGGCATGGTCGCTCGCACCTGCCGCCGGACGCACGAAAGCTCGACTCCCTGCAATCTTCGCGGTCGGGCTGTGCGTCCAGAGCCTGATCGAGCGCATGCACGCGGGTGCCTATGACAACGTGTTCCTGCCCGCGCTTCTCGCCGCCGCTCTCGCCCTCGGACCGGCGCTCGTTTTCGTCCTGGCGGGCGGTTCCCTGCGCGGGCTCTCGGCCGCAGCGCTCGCGCTCGCCCAGCTCGGACTGCTCGCCTACGATCCCGGCAAGCAGCTTCCCACGCCCGCCGACCAGGCCGCGGGCGAACGCATCCTCGCCGATCTTTCCACTGCACGGGGCGAAGTCTTCATTCCCTACCACGACTACCTCGCCCGCCGCCTCGCCAGGGGTGCGAGCGTGCACGCGATGGCGATCATCGATCTCCTGCACAGCTCCGATCGCACGGTCGCCACACGCTTCGTCGCGCACCTCGAAGCAGCGCTCGCATCCCGCCGATGGAGCCTCATCGTCCTCGACGATCCCTCCTGGGAAGCCTACCTCCCGGCGCTCCTCGCCAACTATCGACGCACCCGGACGCTCTTTTCCGATCAGGACACGTCGACCTTCGTTCCCGTGACCGGCGCGCCCTGGCGGCCGCTACTGATGTACGAGCCGCGCTAGCGAAGGGCTGCTAGAGATCACCGACCTCGAGGATCACGCTCTCGCGTGCTCCGGCGGGCGGGGAGAGCAGCTCGCGCGAGTCGCGCATGACCTCGCCCACCCACAGCTCGCAGCGTACACGGCGCGAGGGCTGGACGAGGACGATGGCGCGAGTGCGGTCCTCGAAGGCGAACTCGCCGGCGATGTCGCCCTGGACTATGCCCATGCGCAGCAGGATGGTCGGCGGAGGCACGGGTGCTTCTCCGTCGGCCACGACGGGCTCGCGGGAGGGGAGCTCGTCGAGGGGAGTCCCGCGGCGAGCGAGCTGGACTTCGATCCTGGCGTACTCGGGTGCGAGGACGATGCCACTCGACGGCGCGAGGCACGCCGTGCTCGCGGTGGCGGCCGCCGCCTCGGCGCTCGCACGCGCGAGATCGAGCTCGACGCTCACGCTGGGCGCGAGGCCGTAGAAATCCGGCGCGAGGCCGTCGATGCGGAAATTGCCCTCGCCGTCGACGCTGCCGTTGGCGCTGCGCCACTCGACGGCCCCGCGTGACCACACCACGTCGTGCCCGGCGATGTCGACCGGGCGATCGCCGGGGACCTCGCGGCGGCACGCGATGACCAGGGTGTCGCTGGGGTCTTCCCCGGCCGAGACGAGCGCGCCCTCCAGAGAGGCGCCGAGCTCGAGGGCGAAAGGCTCGATCTCGACGATCTCGAGCAAGCGCATATCGACCCGGAACGTCCGCGGCCTGCCTCCTGGCTCGAGAGCGACGAGGGCGAAGGGACCTCCCTCGGCGAGCTCGATCTCGAAGGGCTCACCCTTGTTCACGGAGATCTGCGCGACGGGCGAAGCCAGCGGCTCACCGTTCTCGAGCGGGAACAGCGCGATGGTGGTGGTCGGCGTGTGGAAGAGCGCCTGAAGCAGCGGAATCGAATCGATCGTGAAGAAACCCTGCTCTCCGCCGCTGCCCGTATCGAAAGTCAGGTTGAGCACGAGCTCGGTTCCCGATTCCACCCCGGAATCCTCGCCGAGCACGAGGAGCGAGCTGCCGAGATTCTGGATCTGGAATTCCCTCGCCATGGGCTGGCCACTCGCCCGGTCGAGCACCGTCCCGCGCACGACCGCGGCCGGCGCGAGGGTCAGCTCGGTCGTGAGGACCACCGGTTCACGGGCCTCGAAGCGCTGCCGCTCGAACTCGGGCACAGGGAGCACTACCTGCGCGGCGAAGTAGCGCTCGTGGTCGGCGGTGATCTCGAAGGCTGCAGGCAGGGCCGCGCCTCCGTCCAGGTAGATCTCGGCCAGGTCGATCGAGAAGGTGCCGTCCTTGCGCACCCGGATCTCCGGGATCTCGGGCTCACCCTGGGGATCGCCGCTCCCGTCGTCCGTGACCTTGGGTACGGCTCGCGAGAGCGATTCCATCTTGCGCCGGATCTCGACCGTGTGGCGCCACTCCCGCGAGCTCTGTTCATGGCACGCCTGGCAATTCGCGGCGGTATTCTCGCGCTGGCAGCTCTCCCCGCCGGCCGCGAGCACCTGCGACCAGTCGCCCGTGAAGCGGACCATGCTCAGGCGCACGCCCTCCAGGTATTCGCGCTCGACGCCGAGAATGCGGCCTTGCACGAGGAAGCTGCGCGAGACGATCGCCTGCCGCTCGGCGGACGCTTCGTCCCGTGAGCTCGGCTGCGCTCGGTCGGCCGAGCTCTCTGCCAGCGGGTCCTCGGAAAGCATCGGCGTGCCGTCGGGCTGTGTCGCTCGGCCGTCCGCCGGGGCGCTCGCGACGAGCACGGGACTGCCGTGCGCCCAGTACAAGGTGCCGGCGAGCGCAAGCGCGGCCGCGATCGAGGAGAGCAGGGTGGTCGTTTTGGTCATGGCAAGAGTGAGAGCGATCGTGGATCCGGTCGAGAGCGATGCGGCGGCGGGGGCGATGGGGACGTGTGAGGCGTGCGCGAGGACGGCGCGGCGAACTGCGGCGAGCCCGCGCGGAGCGCTTGCGATGCCGAGGACGCCCGCACTCACGCCCGCGGGCAGCAGCCGGCGCAACCGCTCGAGCCCGCGGTGGATGCGCATGCGCACCGTACCCGGCGCGAGTCCGAGCTCGCGCGCGATCTCGATCGGCGCGCGCTCGCCGCGCAGGTAGGGCAAGAGCAGCGCGCGCTCGGACGCCTCGAAGCTCGCGAGCGCACGGCCGACCTCGCTGGAGAGCTCGCGCGCGAGGGCGAGCTCGCACGGGTCGCCCTCCGGGTTCCGCTCCCCGCGCTCCCCATCGATCACCCGGGCATCCCGCCGGCGCAGGCTCGACGCCTTGCGCGCCAGGATCCCGGTCAGCCAGGGCAAGAGCGGCCGTCCCGCGTCCCAGCTCGCCGCGCGCTCGATCGCTGTCACGAAGGTGTCCTGCAGCAGGTCCTCGGCGTCGGCAGGATCGTGCGAGAGGTGGTGGGCCAGCCGGAGGAGATCGTTCGCCGTGCGGTCGAAAACCTCGGCGAGCGCCGCCAGGTCCCCCCGCCGCTGATACCGCGCGAACAGCCGCTCCAGTCGTTTCGGACGCATCGCTCCTACCATTGTCCACACCGGCCGCATCGTCACCGCCGAAGGCCGGGATTCTCCTGGAGAGACCCCCCACCCCTACGAGTACGGAGTCCCTCCGAGTTTGGAGTACCGCCTTCAGGCGGTCTGGTTCGTCGTCCCGCCTTCAGGCGGGACTGGCCCTGCAAGAGAAGACCGCCTGAAGGCGGTACTCCGAACCAGAGGCGGTACTCCGAACCAGAGGCGGAACTCCGAACCAGAGGCGACTGGCGGGTGGAGTCCGAACCTCTGCGCGGCGTACGATGCGCACCCTAATGTGGGTGCGGTTGCGGCTTGATCTGTCCTGGCGCGACTTGTGCGCGGCAGGCTTCGCTCTCCTCGGCGCGCGCGATCGCACGCGCCGTCGAGCCCGCGTCGAAGCCGCCTTCGGTGGGCCCGAGCGGGGGTTTGCGTGCCTCTCGGTGCGCTCGGGGCTCGATCTGCTCCTGGATTCGCTGGCGCTCCCGGTGGGGAGCGAGGTGCTCGTCAGCGCGCTCACGATTCCCGACATGCTGCGCGTCCTCGAGGCCCACGGCCTGGTCGCGGTGCCGATCGACCTCGATCTGAGCACGATGGCTCCGTCGGCTGCGGCGCTCCATGCGGCAGTGGGGCCTCGCACGCGAGCTCTACTGGTCGCGCACCTGTTCGGCGCACGCATCGACATGGGACCCATCGAGGCCTTCGCACGCGAGCGCGGGCTCTTGCTGATCGAAGACTGCGCTCAGGCCTTCACCGGGGACGGCTGGCGCGGAAGCGAGGTCGCGCTGGCCTCGCTGTTCAGCTTCGGCACGATCAAGACCGCGACGGCGCTGGGCGGTGGGATCCTGATCGTGCGCGACCCGCGGCTGCTCGCGCGCATGCGTGAGAAGCAAGCCACGTGGCCGGTGCATTCCCGCCGCGTCTGGGCTCGCAGGCTTTTCCAGGCCGCGCTGCTCAACCTGCTCGCCTGGCGCCCGGTCTTCGCGCTCTACGTGCGGCGCGTCGAGGCCCGCAAGGGTGACCTCGACTCGATCTTGCACGGCTCGGTGCGGGGTTTCCCCGGCCCCCATCTCATGCCTGCGCTGCGCCACACCGCCAGCGCTCCGCTGCTTGCCTTGCTGGATCGCCGACTGTCGCGCGGACGGGCGGACTCCAGTGCCCGGCGGAGCGAGAACGGAGTGCGACTTGCCTCCGAGCTTCCGGCCGGCCTGGTGATTCCGGCGCGGCGCGCACCCTTCCATTCCTTCTGGGTGTTTCCCGTGCTCGTTGCGGATCCCGAGCGCGTGGTTCGAGCCCTGCGTCGGGCGGGCTTCGACGCCACCCGACGATCCAGCTTGATCGCCGTACCGGCGCCCGCGGATCGCGCCGAGCTCGAGCCCTCCGCTGCCCGAGAGCTGCTCGCTCACGTCGTCTTCTTGCCCGCGTACGCCGGCATCCCCGATACCGCTCTCGAGCAGATGGCAGCGCTCTTGAGAGCGGAGGTGCCCGAGCCGGATCTCGAGCTCACCCCGATGCCGAGCCAGGCACGTGCACCCGCAGGTTCCGCGGCCGGACTCGAGACACCGAGCGGCGCGGTCAGGGCGTGAACACGAGCGTCAAGCCATCGGAGGTGTCGAAAGCCGCGCCTCCGCCCATCGGATCACGGAACCAGGTCTGGAAGTGCCAGGTCGAGCCGGGGTCGATGCGCGTCGACATGCTCGGCGGGTGATCGTAGTCGAGGGGATGGACGATGCGACCCGCCGAGTCCGCGCGTTCGACGGCCAGGCGTCCCAGGCCAGTCGTGCCCGCACCGACGCAGAGCAGTCCGTTGCCGAAGGGCACTTCCTTGCGTTCGGGACCATAGAAGAAGATGCCGAACTGCAGCGGGGGCAACTGGTCGCTCGCCAGGAGGAGCTGATCGCGCGCCAGGCTCGTGGTCCCCAGGGCTTCCATGAGCGCGGGCAGGCCGGTCGAATTCGGCGTGGGTGTGCAGTAGTGCTCGCCCACGCGCGGCGCGTAGCGCTGGACGAAGGTCGGGTCGAAGGCGCCGGAGGATGACTGCAGGACCGCAAAGGCGAAGAAGCCCTCGGGATCCGCGCCGGTGAGGCGGGCGAGGGACGTACCGAAGCAGCATTCCGGTTCGGGGCTCCGGGCGGCGAAGATCTCGTGGCCATCGGCCAGGGAATACGCGCGCACCGTCCCGAGGAGATCCGCCTCGGTCTCCGTCACGAGCAGGTCGGGCGACCCATCCAGGTCGACGTCTCCTGCATCGAGGATCGGGCGTCCGAAGCTGAAGACGGGGCCGGCGCCCTGGAGCTCGAGCATGGTCGCGCCGGTCACGGAGGAGATCATCCGCACGCGACTCTCGATCGGTCCGCTCAGCGCCAGATCGCGGATCCCATCGCCGTCCAGATCGGGCACCGATGCGATGGGAGCTCCATCGTAGCCGACGAGGAGGTCGGTGATCGGGTGCGTGAACAAGAGCTCGCCCGTGCGACCCGAACGAATCTCGACTCCTATCGCGAACTGCGCGAAGTCGATCGCCGCCACGACGAAATCCTCGACGCCATCTCCGTCGAAGTCGTCCTCCAGGCTGGTCAACGCCTGGGCGCTGACGTCAGGATCGTCGTTCGCCGTGTACGGAGAGAGGCCGGTCGCGCTCGAGAACGCCTGGATCTCCGGCTTGCCCGAGAGCGCGTGGGCGGTGGCGATCAGGACGTCGGTGTGTCCGTCTCCGTCGAGGTCTCCGGTTGCGACCGCGGGGGGAGATTCGCGGAAGACCACTCCGCTCGGCGGATCGTAGTGCGCGAGCACGCTCCCGTCCGCGCCCGAGATCACGTCGAGGATGCCAGGAGGGGAGTGCGAGTCGCCCGATTGCGAGCCCACGATCGCGAAGTCGTTGGCCCCGTCGCCATCGAGGTCGTCGAGGGCGCAGATCATGTGGCCATAGAAGGCTGCGCCCGACGGCGCGCCGACGTCGAACAGGAACTCGCCCGTGGCGCCGGAATGCACTTGCACGCGGTGCAGCCCCTGGATCGTCCGCGCCCCGATCGCCAGATCGGAGATGCCATCGCCATCCAGGTCGGCCAGCTCGACCACGACCGAGGGGTGGAGCACCTCGGAGGCGGGCACGGAATAGAGGTCCTCCTGGGCATGCAGGGCGAGCGAGAGCAGGGTGAGAGAAGCGAGGGTGTGGGGGATGCGATGCAAGGGAGGAACCTCCGTCGGTCGAGCGAACGGAGAGGGGAGGATCTCCCACCCTCTCGCATTCCATAAGTGTCGTCGGCCTGGAGTCGTTGCGCCACTCCGGTTCGGAGTACCGCCTTCAGGCGGTCTTCTCTTGAAGAGCAAGTCCCGCCTGAAGGCGGGACGACGAACCAGACCGCCTGAAGGCGGTACTCCAAACTAGGACGAACCAGACCGCCTGAAGGCGGTACTCCAAACTAGGACGAACCAGACCGCCTGAAGGCGGTACTCCGAACTCGGAGACCGAGGTGCCGGAAGCCTCCGGCGCTCAGTGCTTGCGTGTCAGCGCGCGAGTGATCAGCGGAGCAACCAGACCGCCGGCGACGATCACGATGGCGAGCAGTACGACGAATCTCAGGATGCCCGCTCCCCCGCGCGGGAAGCTCGACCAGAACAAGCCGGCGGCGATCGAGCCGAAGACGACGAGCGCGAGCACGAGCATCCACCCCTCGCGCGCCATCACTCGCAAGTCACGGCGCGCGGTGCTTCCGTCGGGCTCGAGCACCCAGCCGCGCGGAAGCGCTTCACGGATCGTTCGCGCGCTCAGCGTCCGGCCCTCGGACGCGAGCTTCTCCATGTCGACGAGCTCCTCGACCGGCACGCGCACGCTCAGGCACCTTCCTCGATCAATCGGGCAAGCAGCTCGCGCACGCGCTGCGGATTCGCCTTGCCTCCCGAGAGCTGCATCACCGGGCCGATGAGAGCGCCCAGGGCCTTGGCGTTTCCGGCGCGCACGTCGGCGACGATCTTCGCGCGCGTCGCGAGCGCCTCGCGGCACCATTCGGTGATCTGGCTGTCGTCCTGGACCTGGCGCAAGCCCTTGGCCTCGACGATGTCACGCGGGTTGCCGCCGGATCGCAGGAGCTCGGCCACGACCTGTCTCGCGGCGCTCTTGTGAATGACGCCGGTGTGGACGAGCGCGATCACCTCGGCGAGATCGGCCGGACGGAACAGGAGCTCGTCGATCGTGCGCGCCGGGAGCTCGGGGTCGGCGAGCGCGTGCAGGATCTCGTTCTGCACCCAGTTCGCGGCCTCCTTGGGACTCTTCGAGAGTCGCGCCACGGCCTCGAAGAAGTCGGCCACCGCGCGCTCGGCGGTCAGGACGCCGGCGTCGTAAGCCGAGAGGCCCATCTCGCGCTGGTAGCGCTCGCGCCGTGGCGCGGGAAGCTCGGGCAGGTAGCCGCGCTGCCGATCGAGGAAGACGGCGTCGAGCGTGATCGGCACGAGATCGGGATCGGGGAAGTAGCGGTAGTCCGCTTCGTCTTCCTTGCCGCGCATCGTGCGCGTGACGCCGCGCTCGGCATCGAAGAGGCGCGTCTCCTGCACGGGGAAGCGCGCAGGATCGCCGCTCTCGTAGGCATCGAGCTGGCGCTCGACCTCGTAATCGATCGCGGACTGGACGTGGCGGAACGAGTTCAGGTTCTTGATCTCGACTCGGGTGCGCAGCGGCTCGCCGGGCATCCGCACCGAGACGTTGACGTCGCAGCGCAGGCTGCCCTTTTCCATGTCGCAATCGGAGACGCCCGCGTACTGGAGGATCTCCTTCAGCGCCACCAGGTACTCGTGGGCTTCCTCCGACGAGCGCAGGTCCGCCTCGGTCACGGATTCGATCAAGGGCACTCCGGCACGATTGAAATCGACCAGCGTCTCCGTGCCGCGATCGTGGATCGTCTTGCCGGCGTCCTCTTCCATGTGGATGCGACGCAAGCGGATGAAGCGCCCCGAAGCGAGCCGGATCCCGCCGCCGGTCGCGAAGGGCTGGTCGTACTGGCTGATCTGGTAGCCCTTGGGGAGATCGGGATAGAAGTAGTTCTTCCGATCGAACTTGCTCACCGCCGCGAGCTCGGATCCCACGGCGAGCCCGGCGCGAACGGCGAGCACGAGCGCTTCGTGATTGAGCACCGGGAGCGCACCGGGTTGTGCGGTGCAGACCGGGCAAGTGAGATGATTGGGCTCGGCGCCGAAGTGCACCTCGCAGCCGCAGAAGAGCTTGGTGCGCGTCTTGAGCTGGACGTGCACCTCCAGTCCGACCACGAGCGTCCAGCGCGCGCCCGTGCGCACGCTCGTGATGGCGCCCTCGAGCTCGCCGGCGGCGGATAGCGGCGCGCTCACGCGATGCCTCCGACCGTGCACGGCGCGGGCAGGCGCCGGTGCGTCGTGTGCGCCTCGTACAGCTCTGCGACCCGCAGGACGCGCGCGTCCTCGAGCGGCCGGCCGACCAGCTGCAGCCCGATCGGAAGCTCGGCCCCGGCTTCCGTAACGAAGCCGCAGGGGACGCTCACTGCCGGCAGACCGGCGAGATTCGCCGGCACGGTCATCACATCCGCGAGGTACATCGCGACCGGATCGGCCGCGCGCTCGCCCAGGCGAAAGGCCGGGGAAGGCGAGGTCGGGCCGGCGATCAGGTCGACCGTCTCGAAGGCGCGCTCGAAATCTTCAGCGATTCGCCGGCGAACCCGCAGCGCGCGCACGTACCAGGCCTCGCGATAGCCCGCCGAGAGCACGTAGGTCCCGAGGAGAATGCGGCGCTTGACCTCGGCGCCGAAGCCCGCCTCGCGCGTGGCGGCGATCATGCCTCGCAGCGTCCCATCGCCGCGTGCTCGCGAGCCATAGCGTACGCCGTCGTAGCGCGCCAGGTTGCTCGAAGCTTCCGCGGTGGCGACCACGTAGTAGGTGGCGATGGCGTAGCGACTGTGGGGAAGATCGACCGGCAGGAGTTCCGCACCGAGTTCCGCGAGAGCGGATGTGGCGCGCTCCACGGTGGTCTTGACGCGCGCATCGAGCTCGCTCGAGAACTACTCGCGCGGCATGCCGATCCTCAATCCCTTGAGGCTCTCGGCGGGTCGTTCGACCTCCATGGCCGGCAGATCGATGCACGTCGAGTCGTAAGGATCGCGACCCGAGATCACGGAGAGCACGAGCTCGAGGTCGCGCACCGAGCGAGCAAAGGGGCTCACCTGGTCGAGCGAGGATCCGAACGCGACCAGCCCGTAGCGCGAGACGCGCCCGTACGTGGGCTTGAAACCCACGATCCCGCACAGAGCAGCCGGCTGGCGCACCGAGCCGCCGGTGTCGGAGCCCAGCGCGATCGGGACCATGCCGGCCGCCACGGCGGCCGCGGAGCCGCCCGACGAGCCGCCGGGCGTGCGCGAGGGGTCCCAGGGATTGCGCGTCGGACCGAAGGCCGAGTTCTCGGTGGAGGAACCCATCGCGAACTCGTCCATGTTGGTCGTGCCGAGCGGAATGGCGCCGGCATCCAGTAGGCGTTGCACGGCGGTCGCGGTATAGGGCGCGCGCCAGTCGCCGAGGATGCGCGAGCCGCACGAGACGTGCGCGCCCGCGCGGCAGAGATTGGCCTTCAGCGCCACGGGTACGCCGAACAGCGGGCCGCAGGGCGCACCGGATGTGCGCGCTCGGTCGAGTTCCTGCGCCCGCGCACGAGCGCCGTCCTGGTCGAGCTCCAGGAACGCGTGCAGCGCCGGCTCCTGCGCCTCGATCGCCGCGATCGCTTCCTCGACCGCCGCCGTTGCGTCGCGCTCGCCCGAGCGGATCGAGGCGGCGAGTGCGGTGGCATCGAGCTCGCGCCACTCGCTCACCGCTCGCCTCCCACCGTCTTGGGCACGCCGTAGAAGCCATCCCGCTGCGCCGGGGCGGAATCGACCAGCGGGAAGGCGACCTCGATCGAGCGCGGCTCGTCGGGGCGCGTCACGTCCAGCACTCGGGTGGCACCCGTCATCGGCTCGACCCCCTCGACGTCGACATCCTCGAGCACGCGGAAGTGCTCGAGGATGTGCGCGAACTCCTCCGCCAGGACCGCCTCCTCCGCCGCGGCGAGCTCGAGCCTGGAGAGCGCCGCGGCGCGGCGAACGAGCTCGATCCGTGCATCGATTCCTTCCAAGCTGGGCCGTCCTTCGGCAATCCGTCGGGTTTCGGGGCGCAAGTCCGCGTCCGGTGTGTCCACCGGCGAAAGTCCCGGGGGTGAGCATTCTAGGTCCGGGGGGGGCCGTCCGACCAAGTGGCGGGCGCGTTCCTTGCCTCGTCTTGCGCCGCTCCCTAGCTTGGTAGGGCATGCACGCTGCGCTCGCCCTCACGGCTTCGGGAACGCTTTTCGCTGAACCCGACTGGACGAGCCTGGGCTTGGTCTCGGCGATCGTGGGTTGCTTCCTGATCGCCAACGCGATCCTGTTCGAGCATCCCATGCGGCTGGTCGAGCGCCACTTCGCACCCCGCGACTCGGGCCGCCTGCGTTCGATCCGCGAGCACATCTACAATCGAGTGCAGATCACGCTCGGGTTCAGCTTCCTCATGGGAGGCTTCGGTCTGGAGCTCGTGGGGCGCTTCCGGCCGCTCGCCGAGGGGCGGCCAGCGTTCTCGCTCGCATGGGTCGGCGTGTTCGTGGTCCTCACGATCGCGCTCCTGCTGGGCGGGTGGTGGTGGTCCCTGCGAGCGTTCCGGCGCTACGTGCGCACGTACTTCATCGAGACGGAGCAGGACCTGGAAGGCGATCCGCAGACCGCGCGCGAGCTGGGCGAGCTGTTCGGGATCGAGCCGCGCGCGGAGGACACGGTCGAGTCCTACGTGGCGCGCCTGCGTGAGAAAGCCGGGCTGCCTCGCCACGGAGCGCGGCGTGCGCCGGTGGCTCCCAAGCTCGGCCCCGATCCCGACGAAGAGCACGTGCCGCCTCCGCGCACCCTGCGTCGCGAGACCGGCGTGCCGACCTGATCGGCCCATCTCGACACCGACGTTCGCGGACAGCGCGAAGCCAGCTCGGACCTGTCACCGGATGCCGCGTGAGCGGTCTGGATGGGCGGATGTCCTGGTCGAGACGAGGCCGCGCCGTGATCGCCCGCGCTCTGCGCGAGCTCTGCGATGCGGTCTACCCGCGCGCTTGCTTCCTGTGCGGAGCGAGCGCCGTGGATGGAATCGCGTGCGCCGAGCATCGGCTGCCGCTCGAGCTCCCCGGACCGCGCTGCGGCATCTGCTCAGCCGCCCTGGCGCCAGCGATCACGGACGGTGAGCGCTGTCCGCGCTGTCGGGCCAAGCGACCGCGCTTCGCGCGACTCCTGGTTGCATTCGACTACCGCGCCTGCGCGGCGGCGCGGGAATGGATCCTCGCCTTCAAGCACGCTGGACGAGCCGACCTCGCCCGGCCCCTGGCCGCGGTTCTCGCGCGACGCCTGGCCGAGCACGTCGATCGGCCGAGCGAGCTCGCGCTCGTCCCGGCGCCCTTGCATTCCCTCCGTCGCCTGGAGCGCGGCTACGACCAGGCGCGGCTGCTCGCAGGCGAGCTCGCGCTGCGCTGTGGAGCGCGCGCGGTTCCGGCGCTCGTCCGCGCTCGCGCGACTCCGGTGCAGGGGGCGCCGGGCTCACCGCCGCGACGGGCCAACGTGGCGGGGGCCTTTCGGGCCGACCCTCGAGCGCTGGCCGGCCTCGCCGGTCGCGCGGTCTGGCTGGTCGACGACGTGGTCACCTCGGGCGCGACCCTGGACGAGTGTGCACGCGCCTTGCGGCAGGTCGGGGTCCGCAATGTCCGCGCGCTCGCTCTGGCGCGGGCGAGCGGGGCGGATTCCGCCGCTCTTCCGCCGGCGTGGGAGTAGCACTCGCAGGAGCGGCGTACGCTACCGTGGGTTGATGGCTACGCTCCTGCTCGAGCCCTTCGGCGGGATGGCCGGCGACATGCTGCTCGCCGCGCTCCTGGACCTCTCGGATCCGCGCTTCGTGCTCTCCGATCTGACGGCGCTGGCGGAGAGCCTGATACCCGGTGAGTGCCGGTTGAGCGTCGAACGTGCGTGGCGTGGGTCGCTCTCCGGGCTGCTCTTGACGGTCCACTCCGAGGAGAGCGCGCACCCGCCGCACCGGCACTACGCGGACCTCGCGGCGCTGCTGCACCGCGCGCCGATCTCCGAGCGCGTGCGGGACCGAACCCTCGGCGCGTTGTGGTCGCTGGCCAAGGCCGAAGCGCGCGTGCACGACACCACACCCGAGGAGATCCATTTCCACGAGGTCGGGGCGGTCGACACCCTCGTCGACATCGCTGGCGCGGCCCTCGCGCTCGAGCGTCTGGACGTCGACTCGATCCGCTCGACGCCGCCGCTGGTCGGCTCGGGAACGGTTCGCTGTGCGCACGGCGAGATGCCCGTGCCGGCACCTGCGGTGGCCGAGCTCCTGCGCGGACGTCCCGTGAGTTTCGGCGGAGGATGCGAGCGCTTGACTCCGACGGCGGCGGCAGTGCTCGCGACCTGGGTGGAGGACTTCGAGGTGCCGCGTGAGTTCCTCGCCCGGGCCATCGGATACGGCGCCGGCCACCGCGATCCTTCCGAGGGTCCGCCGAACCTCGTGCGCGTGCAGCTCGGCGAGCTGCCGCGAAGCACGGCGCGGGCGCCGGTCCTGCAGCTCGAGGTCAACCTCGACGACATGAGCGCCGAGGAGATCGGCCACGCCGTCCAGCGCCTGCGCTCCGCTGGAGCGCTCGAGGTGTGGACGAGTCCGGTGTTCATGAAAAAGGACCGCCCGGGAACGCTGGTCTCGGCCCTCGTGCGGGAGAGCGCGCGCGCGAGCGTGGAAGCCGAGGTGTTCGAATGGACGAGCACCCTTGGTTTGCGCTGGCACGAGGTCGAGCGCACCGAGTGCGCGCGCAGCGAGATCGTGGTCGAGCTCGCGGGTGTGGCGGTGCGCGTCAAGCGCCGCGAGCGCCCCGCCTATCCAGGCGCGAGTCCCGCAGGAGAGCGCGATCTCTCACCCGAGCACGACGACATCGTGCGAGCGGCGGAGCGTGCCGGTCTTTCGCTGCGCGAGGCGAGCGCGCGCGTGGTGCGCTCGGCGCTGGAACGGCTTGCGGAGCGGGGGTGATCTGGTTCGGAGTACCGCCTTCAGGCGGTCTTCTCTTGCAGAGCCAGTCCCGCCTGAAGGCGGGACGACGAACCAGACCGCCTGAAGGCGGTACTCCGAACCCGAACCCGAACCCGAACCCGAACCCGAACCCGAACCCGAACCCGAACCCGAACCGGATCAGTCGCCGAGTTCGCGCACGAAGCGGTTGTCGCGGTCGACCAGGATCTGTCGCGGTTGCACCGGCTGGTCGCTTGATTCGAAGGCCATGATGATGACCTCCTCGCCCTTGCCGATGAGGTGCGCGGCGCCTCCGTTGATGCACACCTCGCCCGCACCGGGCTCTCCGCGCAGCGCATAGGTTTCCAGGCGCGCGCCGGTGGTGTTGCTCACGACGAGGACCTTCTCGTACTCGGCGATTCCCACCCGCTCGAGGAGCTCGGAATCGATCGTGATCGAGCCGACGTAGGAGGCGTCGGCCTGGGTGACCATCGCTTTGTGGATCTTGGCTCGGAGGAAGACACGCATGAGGGAGGGAGAGGCCGGTCTTCCTAGATCGAGGCGGGCCCGACGTCGATCCTTATTCTCGGGGGCATGAAGGTAGCGGAGCCCCCGGGCTCACGCCAAGGGGTGGGCGCGCCAGGACTGAATGCCGCGTGCCAAGCGCTCCAGGCCCTCCACCAGCGTCGCTTCAGGAACCCCGCATCCCACGCGCAGGTGGCCGGGAAGCCCGAAGAACTCGCCGGGCACGACGTCGACACCGTGCTGGGCGGCGAGATGGACCTGCAAGGCGCGTGTATCCGGGACGCCCTCGATGCGCGGAAACGCCATGATGCCGAACGGCGGCACCGTCGATCGGACGCCCTCGGTTTCGACCAGCCAGCGCAGCCAGTGCGGCCGCGACTCGGCTTCGATGCGGCGCAGCGGCGCCAGGAGCTCGGGCAGCCGATCGAGTGCCCGGCGCGCGGCAACCAAGCTGGCAGTGGGCGGATCGACGTACGCGAGATAGCTCATGTCGACCAGCGTCTCGCGCTCTCTTGCGATCTCTTCGCCTAGCAAGATCCATCCGACGCGCAACGGGCCCAGGCCGTACGCCTTGGTCAAGCTGCCGATCGAGACTGCATTCGGTGCGAGCAGCGCTGCATGCACGCGCTCGGCGGGCCGAGCGAATTCCATGTAGACCTCGCACGAAACGAGCACTCCGCCGCGGCTGGCGGCGAGATCGGCGATGCGGGTCATCGTGCTCGCATCCGCGAGCGCACCCGTCGGATTGTGCGGATTGGCGAGGAAGACGTGGGCGGGGCGAGAGGCCGTCGCGAGGAGCGCTCGGCCTTGCTCGACGTCGAGGTGCCAGCCCGCGCGGAGCTCGCGCCAGAGCTCGGTCGGCTCGGCACCGAAGACGATCGGCAGGCGACGGAACGGCTCGTAGGACGGCCGGTCGACCAGCACCGCGGATCCGGGCCGGAACCAGCGCATCGCGCACACGAGCATCGCCGCGGAGCCGCTGGGGGTCACGAGCACTCGCTCCGGGGAGACGGCGAAGAGCGCGGCAAGTCGGGCCTCCAGCGCTGGTTGGGCTTCGCGCCCGGGGTGATCGAGTAAGTCTTGGCCTGAAAGCACCCCAAGGAGAGCGGGGTCAGCCTGCGGGACGCCCGATTGGGCCAGGCAATAAGGTGAGCGGAAGGACTCCCGGTGGGCCCAGGACATGTACGGGAAGAGCAACGCTTGGCTCGCCATTTTGGTTGGATCCGCTCGGAAGCGGGACGGCAGGCGGGTATCCACGTAACCCTCTAGGGCATGGCCGAGGATTGATTGGATCCCGTCGGCTGGGGGGGCTAGGATGGTACCCGCGACGCCAGCCGACCCACTAGGGCTAGGGGCGGGTAGGGGTCGAGGCACAAGCTACAGCCGCTCGTCGGCAGAGGGAAAGAAGACGCCATGGAAACACGCTTCAGGACCTACGGTCGAGTCGTCGCCCTCGTCGCGACCCTGGCGCTCGCCATGGACCAGGCGTGGGGAGCGAGCACGAGGACGGCCCGCACGGACGGCGGCGAGACCTACGTCCGCGCCACCAGCGCCGGAGCCAAGCTCCTCAATTACCGCGACGTGCAATCGAGCGTGTGGCGGACGATGGCGGCGGGGGACGTGCTGCGCGTCACCGGCGAGCAAGTGCTCGAGCCGCCCGGTCAACCCAAGCTCGTGTTCCTCGAGGTCGAAGCTCCGGGAGGTCTTCCGGTGTGGGTCTTCGGCCAGTATCTCGCTCCGACCGAAGTGGAGGGCGTGCTGCAGACCACGACCGGCGTGCGCATGCGCCCCAAGCCCTCCAGTGATCAGAGCAGCATGGCGCACCCGATGACATTGAAAGGGGGCGAGCGCGTGCGCTTCATCGAGCGCAGCGACGCCTCGAAGCCGATGTCCGAGGACTGGGTGAAAGTCTGGTCGCCCGAGAACGCGCGCGCGTGGGTCCTCGCGACCGAGACGGAGGCCGCCACGGACGTTGCCGCTGCGCGTGAAGAGTGGACCCGCACTTCGGACGCCTTGCGCGCGAAGATGCCCACTGCGGTTCCGGCTGTGACCGAGAACGATCGCGATTCGACCAGCGCCGCGACGCCCGCGAGCGCCCCCGCGCAGGACGACGAAGCCCTGCAGGCGCTCGAGGAGGCTCGCCAGCTCCACGAGTCCGCGATCGCAACGCCCGGTGCGAACTACGCCGACGTCATCGCGGCCTACGAGAAAACGCTCGAGATCACTCCCCAGGGCAGCCCGGTCGGCACGCAAGCGAAAGCTGGACTGCACGATGCGCAAATCCGGGCCGGCTTCGCCGACTTGAGCGCGGTGGTCGATTCGCACAATGCCGAGACCGAGCGGCTCCGGGCTGAATACGAGCGCGAGCAGGAGCTCGAGGCCCGCACCAAGGATCCCCTGTGGGGACGCTTCCTGGCGCGAGGCTGGGTCGTGATGCGCCAGAGCGAAGAGGGGCCCGCCTACTACCTGAACTGGAAGGGCCAGGACGTGTGCGAGCTCGTGTGCACCGTCGGACGCTACGACCTGGCAGTCTTCGAGGGCTTCGAGATCGGCGTCATGGGCACCACCTCCCGCGGCGCGATGCCCGCGAGTGCCACCGGACCGGCCGAGCCCAAGCTACTGGACCTCTACCGCATCGAGGTGATCTCGGGCGCAGGCCCTCGGCGCTGATCACTCCCTGCGCGGACGCACCGCGCCATGCGGCTTCTTCGTTCCCTGTTCCAGAGGCTCATGCTCGGGCTGCGGCGGTTGTTCGCGCTCGAGCGCGGGCAGTATCTCTGCGACTCGTGCAAGTGGGACTGGGGAAACGTGTGCAAGCGTCCCGAACGCCCCAACGCCAAGACTTGCCCGGACTACAAGCGCCGCTGATCTCGATCCGCTGTGGAGTCCCTCCGAGTTTGGAGTACCGCCTTCAGGCGGTCTGGTTCGTCGTCCCGCCTTCAGGCGGGACCGGCTCTGCAAGAGAAGACCGCCTGAAGGCGGTACTCCGAACCAGAGGCGGCCGCACACTAGTTTCATGCGACGGGGTCGCGCCAGGCGCGGTGAGAAACTAGCTACGCCTCGAGCCGACCGCACATTGGCTCGATGCGGGTGGAGAAAAGCCCCGCCAGCTGATCGGCGGCGATCGCGGCGCGGATCTCGGCGAGCAGTGCGTGGAAGGTCCACAGGTTGTGCAGCGTCAGGAGCATGGCGCCGAGCATCTCGTTCGACATGCACAGATGGCGCAGGACGCCCCGCGACCAGCCCGTACAAGCGGGGCAGGCACAGCCCGGATCCAGCGGGCGCACGTCCTCCTTCCATGCGTGATTGCGCAGATTGATGCGTCCCGCGCGCGTGTACGCGACGTGATTGCGCGCGTGGCGCGTGGGAGTCACGCAATCGAACAGGTCCGCGCCCTGGCCGACGGCCTGATAGAAATCGAGCGGTGTCCCCACTCCCATCAGGTAGCGCGGGCGATCCTCGGGAAGCAGGGGGAGGCTCGCCTCGATCGCGCGCTGCACCGCGTCGCGAGCCTCGCCCACCCCCACCCCGCCGACGGCGTAGCCGGGAAGATCGTGTGCGCACACCGTATCGACGGACGCGCGCCGCAGGTCCTCGAAGGAGCCGCCCTGCACGATGCCGAAGAGCGCTTGCCCCGAGTCGCATCCACCGCTCGCGCGCCAGTGCCTGACGCAACGATCGAGCCAGCGATGCGTGCGCTCGGTCGCCTCCTGGACTCCGGTGCGATCGGTCGGATCGGAGGGACAGTGATCGAAGGCCATGATCACGTCCGCGCCGAGCTTCCTCTGGATGTCGATCACCCGCTCGGCCGTGAAGCGCACGCGCGCTCCATCGACCACCGAGGCGAAGTCGACTCCGTCCGCGTCGACCTTGCGCAGCGCTTCGAGGCTGAACACCTGGTAGCCGCCCGAATCCGTGAGGATCGGGCCGTCCCAGTTCATGAACCGGTGCAGCCCGCCGAGACGTTCGACCGTGTCTTCTCCCGGTCGCAAGTGCAGGTGGTAGGTGTTCGCGAGGATCATGCGCGCGCCGGCCTCGGCGAGGTCGCGGGGAAAGACTCCCTTCACCGTGCCGCGCGTGCCGACGGGCATGAAGGCGGGCGTGGCGATGCTGCCGTGCGGTGTCTCGAAGGAGCCGGCGCGTGCGTGCGTGCGCGAGCAGCGAGCCTCGACGCGGAAAGGGAAGCCGGCGGCGCTCATGTCCCGGCCAGGGCGGCGCGCTCGGCGTGCGCACCGGGATAGTAGTGCGCCAGGATCTCCACGGCGGAGAGGCCGCGCTGCGCGTAGTCGTGCGTGCCCTCCTGGCACAGCCCGACTCCGTGGCCGCGACCGATGCCCTCGAAGTACATGCCGGCATCGATCGTCTGACCGGCGGCCGGCCAGGTGCGCAGGATGCGGCCGCTCAGCACGAGCTTCTGGCCCAGGCGCTCGCGAAGGTCGGGCAAGGAGATCAGCCCACGGCCTGCGTTGCCGCGCACCTCCACCTCCAGCCAGCGTCCACTGGAATCGCGGCGCGAAGGTGCGAGGCTCGACAGGCGGTCTCCCAGGCCCATCGTCCGCGCGAGCCGCGTGAGATCGGCGCGGCTCGCCGTGTAGCTCCACGACAGAGGTCGATCGGCATCCCTGGCTCCCGTGGCGAGCTCCGCGTGAGCTCGCTCGGTGCACGGATCGCAGCGCACGCCGGCGCAGGCGCGTCCTCCGGTAGGAAAGACATCGGCGAGCTCGGCCGTGCTGCCGCCGCAGGCGGCGTGGAAGCGAGCGTCGAGGAGCGCCCCGTCGAGCGCGAGCACCATTCCGCGAGTCGCGCGCACGGCGGCGGTGAGCCTCTGCGCGACGACCTGTGCCGCCGGACTGCGCGCGGGGAGGAATCGGCCGCGGAAACTCTGGTCGGCGGTCGAATCCTCGAGCACGCCGTCGAGTGCGAGCTCGCGGACGGCATAGGTGCGTGCCACGATCGCCTGCGCCTCGAGCTCGGCGGGGAGCGCGGACCAGAGCACGAGCTCACCCGCTACCACGCCCTCGACGTACTCCTCGAGCGGGAGCTCGTTCACGACCTCGAGCGCGCCCCCGCGTGCCTGGACGAGCAGCCGACCGGGATACATGCGGGCGTCGATCTCCCACCCGAGCGCGCCTTCGAGCGCAGGGAGCTCGAGCCGCGACAAGACGCGGCCGTCGGACGCATGCACCTGCGCGCCGCGCGCGTCGAGCCGCAGCGGCTCCTTCCCCGGCGCGGACACCACCACGGCGCGCGGATCGGTCAGGGTCAACCGCACGCGCGCCCGCGCCGGAACCACGAGGGCAGCATTTTTCGCCCGCGGAGTGCTCGGAAGCAGCGCTTCGGTCGCGCGCACGCTCGCGCACGCCATGGCGAGCAAGGCGATGCTCGCGACAGCGCATACGAGCGCGTGGGCGAGCTTCCCCCGCGGCCGGCTCATGGCCTCAGGAGAAGAGCCTTCGTTGCAGATCGCCGGCACCTCGCTCCACGCTCAATCCGAGCACCTCGAGGCCTTGCGGAGTGATCTGCCGTCCGCGCGCGGTCTTCATCACGAAGCCCGAGCGCAGCAGATGCGGCTCGAACACCTGCTCGATCGTGTCCTCGGACTCGTCCACCGCCGCCGCGAGCGTCTTGATGCCCACGGGTGAAGTCCCGTGCCGCGCGAGAAACGCGAGGATGCGCCGATCCATCTCCTCGAGACCGTGCGCATCGACGCCGTGACGTTCCAGGCATTCGCGAGTGAGCGCCTCGTCGACCTCCCCGCGCGCGCTCGCCGTGGCGAGATCGCGCGCCCAGCGCAAGAAGCGGTTGGCGATGCGCGGCGTTCCGCGCGCACGTTCTGCCAGGAGCTCGGCCGCTCCCGGCGAGAGCTCGACCGAGAGGATGCGCGCAGCGCGCGTCAGGATCTGGACGAGCTCGGCGGTGGAGTACGGTTCGAGGCGCTCGACCAGACCGAAGCGCGCGCGGAAGGGCGCGGAGAGCAGGCCTTCGCGCGTCGTCGCGCCCACCATCACGAAGGGTTTGAGGGCGAGCGTCATCACGCGAGCGTGCGGACCTTGATCGAGCGTGAAATCGATCGTGAAGTCCTCCATCGCGGTGTACAGGTACTCCTCGACCGCGGGGGGGATGCGGTGCACCTCGTCGATGAAGAACACGTCGCCGCGCTGGAGCTGCGTGAGCAAACCGACGAGGTCGCGCGGCCGCTCGAGGGCCGGTCCCGAGGTCGAGTGCAAGTGCGTTCCGAGCTCGCTCGCCAGAGCGCGCGCGAGGCTCGTCTTCCCCAGGCCAGGTGGACCGGCGAGCAGCACGTGGTCGGGCGGCTCCTGCCGCGATCGTGCGGCGGAGAGCGCGACGAGGAGATTCTGGATCACCCGCTCCTGGCCGACGAACTCCGCCAGGGTCCGCGGGCGCAGGCTGGGCTCGACCTCGCGCTCGGAAGCCTGGGCACCCGACCCTTCCGGTCCGCCGGCGTCCAGCCCACCCAGGGCAGAGGGATCGAACACGTGCTCGGCGGCGGGCATGGCCCGAGCATAGCTGTCGGCCGGCGCGCTTTCGCGGGCCGCGCCTCGCCTTGACACCCCAGGCCCGGCCCCTAGACTGGCCCCTCGCGCTTCCCCCCGGCGCCCGTGCGGGACCGCACAACGCGGCCGATCCTGCCGCACGCCAGGGGTCCGGGGCGCGTCTGCAAGCGTTTGGCAAGGTACCCTGTCGAGGCGCTAAGTCGTTGCGTGGCAAGGGCTAGGAGCGATCGCCTCAGTCCTTTCGAGGACCGCCGCTCACTGGCACGCAGATTGTTCTCTCTCGTCATCGATCGCAGCCGGATCCAAGTCTCCCTGCGACCGGCGCTTCACCGGCGCCGCCTTTTTCCCGTCACGAGCCCCGCATCCCAATCACCGATCATGAGCAACCGAAGATCGACTCTGGCCCTGCTCGCAACCTCCGCCACTCTCCTGGCTGCCTGCTCAGGCAATCGGCACGACTCGAGTGAGGGTGGCAGCGCCTCGACGATGAATCTCGACGAGGTTTCCAACGGGTTCGGCCAGCTCGTTCCCTACACGATCTTCAAGCTCGACGAGAACGGCGAGGCCACGCCGCAGATTCTCTCCATCCGCACCGACGCGGATCTCCTCGAGAACCTCATCCCGGGTAACGAGATCCTGCCGGTCCCGAAGTTCGACGAGCGCCCGATCGTTCCCAGCGGTGCCGCGGGCAACCACTTCGTCTATGCGAGCTTCACGCAGGACCTCGACATCCCCTCGGTGATCGACGGCTCGCCCGGAGCGCAGGCGAACTCGAGTCTGACCGGGTCGATCACGATCATCTCGATCGATCCCGTCACCGGAGAATCGGTGCCGCTGAAGGGTCGCGTGTTCGTCAATGGTGCCACCTTCGCGGGGCTCCCGCAGGGCGATCCGCCCGCACTCGCGTTGCAGCAGTGGGTGGTGCTCGACGACACGCAGAAGCCGACCGCGGTCGCGCTGGAGGGCGGCACGACGCCGGGCCTCGGCTTCCCCGGCACGGAGGGCAACTTCGAGGGTTCGAACAAGCTCATCAACCCGCGCACCATCGTCTTCGTGGCCGATTCCGACGGGAAGCTCTCCACGTACGAGACCTTCCCGACGGGCCGCGAGATCCGCATCAAGATCTCGACGGCGGTCCGGGCTGCCAACGGCAAGAACCTCCTGCACGAGGTGCTGGGCTGCACGACGGTAGGGGAGGACTTCCTCACGCCCGAAGTGGGCCGTACTCCGCCTCCGTTGAATGCGGCGCTGATCACCCCTGGTAGCGGCGACGCCGACGTCGATCCGCTCACCACCGTGCGCGTCGAGTTCACCGAGCCGATCCAGCCGCTCTCCCTCGGCGATCTCGACGACGGCGATCCTCCGACGCTCAGCGCTTCTCTGCAGCTCCTGTTCGGGCCCGACGCGACGCGCACCTCGGTTCCTTTCGCGGTGCGACCGATCAGCGTGTTCGACTTCTCGACCTTCGAGCTCGTGCCGGCTTTCTTCTTCCCTGGCTCGGGCCCCTCGACGGCCGAGTGCGCGACCTTCTCCAAGGTCGACATCGTGATCAATGCCGGCCAGGTCCGCGACCTCGCGAGCAACGTGGTGACCGGTCAGGACGATCCCCAGCCCAACATGAACTTGCTCGGAGCGAGCACCTTCTTCACCACCGGCGAGGGTCCGGGCCTGGTCAACGCGCCGGTCTCTCCGGATGCGATCTACGCCGGGCGTCAGGGCGCGACTCCGGGGCTCTCCGTGGTCGATCTCTCGTGCTGGGGGCAGTCGACGGGGAATCCCACCTACGACGAGACGCTGCTCACGTTCAAGGAAGGCGACACCTACTTCCCGGTGAACCCCAACGTGCGCTTCCAGGGCTCGCAGCTCCGCCCGGCGCTGAAGCCCGGGACCTGCACCGTTGACGGCGGTTCGGCCGGTGCGTTCACGCTGACCAAAGACTCCAGCTTGAACGACCGCGTCGCGCGTCCGCCGATCATCACGGGCGTCAACGACATCATGATCGGACACCCGCTCGACGGAAGCTTCAACAACGGACCCTTCCCCTTCGGCTGCCAGTCGGGCGGCGGGAATCTCTGCGCGCTCGACGGTCTGAAGCTGATCCTGCCGTTCCGCAACATCAACAGCCTGGTGCCGGCACCGCCCCAGGCCGTGGGCACGGTCGCTGCCGGCGCGGGCAACTTGATCTCCTGGGCCCCCGCGCCCAACCCGCCACCGATCGTGTTCCCGCCGCTCTGCGTGGCGCCCTATCTGAACGTCCAGGAGCCGACCTCGATCGACACGACCGTGGGCAACCTGCTGGGCCCCGGTGACGCCTTCGGTGCTCCGACGGTGGGCGTGCCGCCCTCGGGCATGATGACTCCCGAGCAGAACGAGTTCTTCGTCGGCCCCTCGCTGCCGCAGCAGCAGATCCAGAACTGCACGGCCTTCATGTACCGCCAGCAGGTGGGTCACTTCCTGTACGTCTGCGATCGCCAGCGGGGCGAGATCACGGTGCTCAACAGCAACCGGATGACGATCGTGGACCGCATCCCCTTGCCGGACCCGACCGCGCTCGCGATGTCGACCGACCTCGAGTACATCGCGGTCACCAATCAGCTCGCCGACGTGGTCTCCTTCGTCGACATCGACCCCTCTTCGTCGACCTTCCACCAGATCGTCAAGACCGTGGCCGTGGGCAACTCGCCGCGCGGGATCGCGTGGGATCCGGGCAACGAGGACATCCTCGTGTGCAACGAGGGTGACAGCACGCTGTCGATCATCTCCTGCCACCAGCTCCTCGTGCGCAAGACCGTGAAGTCGCACTTGAGCCAGCCCTTCGAGGTGACGGTCACGCCCCGCCAGTTCGGCTTCGGCTTCCAGCGCGGCGTGTACTTCGCCTACATCCTGAACCGCAATGGCGACATCGCGCTGTTCGAGTCGGGGCCCAACACGGTCAACGGCTGGGGTTACGACGACGTGATCGGTGTCTCGGGCTTCGAGTTCCGCAATCCCAAGACGATCCAGGCCGACCTGATCAACCTCAACTCCTCGGTGTGGATCGTCCACGAAGGTCCGATCGACATCGCGACGGGTGCGGCCGGCGAGCTCGGAGTCGGCGCAGTGTCGAACCTCGCCGTCGTGAGCGGCATCGTGGGTCAGCTCCCCCTGAACTTCGTGTCGTTGACGATTCCTCAGTACCGCGACATGCACCTCGAGGTGAAGACCTCTCTCGGCATCGACGACCTCTCGGGTGTGCCGGTCGACATCGCCTTCGACGACCAGCGCAACCTGGGTGGCGAGCCGAACGTCCACAGCATCTTCAGCGCCGGTGCTCCCGCAGCGCAGAACGGCAAGAACCTGATCCGGCCCGTTCCCGGCGGTTTCCGCAACGCGTGCACGCCGCAATACGCCTTCATCGCCGTACCGAACTCGGCCGGGGCAGGCGGCGTGATCGATGTCCTCGACATCGCGGCCACGGGTGGTCGTAGGGTCGACACGAACCCGTTCCAGCAAGGCACCCAGTCGATCCCGGCGGCCAACGTCACCGTGCTCGCGCACTACTACCGTCAATAGCGCGACGAGCACATTCGCGACGCCCCGTGGGTGGAGACTCCTCCCGCGGGGCGCTTGCGTTCCGGGCGCGCTGTGACGGCTGGACGGGTGCTCGGCGTCGAGGGATCGGGCTCGGCGCCACACGAGTCCTCCGAGACGGTCGTTTCGAGGCTCGCGTCGTGGCAGACTGCAGCGCCACCGTATGCCCGACCCGCACGAGGTCCAGAGCATGTTCGCCCGCATCGCGGGGCGCTACGACCTCCTCAATCACACCCTGTCGCTGGGTATCGATCGGAGCTGGCGCAAGAGCGTGCTCGCCGCGGCCGGGCCGATGCGGGGAAAGCTCGTGGTCGACGTCTGCACCGGCACGGGTGATCTGGCGTTGACGTTCGCGGATGCCGGCGCTCACGTGATCGGCGTGGACTTCACGGCCGAGATGCTCGCTCGCGCCAGGGCGAAGGCGATGCAGGCGGATGGCCGGCATCTGTTCGCGCAAGGGGACGCGCTGCATCTCCCGATCCGTACCGGGACGGCCGCGGCGGCGACGATCGCATTCGGGCTCCGAAACGTAGCCGACCGCCGCGCGGCGCTCAGCGAGCTGCGCCGCATCCTGGCGCCCGGCGGCCGCGCGCTGGTGCTCGAGTTCTCGCAGCCGCGCGGCCGCTGGTTCGGCGCACTCTATCGCCAGTACTTCACGCGCGTCCTGCCGCGCCTCGGACGCTGGATCTCGGGAGACGGGGAAGCGTACGACTACCTGCCGCGGACCGTGCTTGCCTGGGTCGAGCCGCCCGAGCTGCGACAGGAGATGGCTTCGGCTGGCTTCGTCGACTGCGGCTGGCGCTCGCTCACCCGTGGCATCGCCTGCTTGCACTGGGGAGTCGTCCCGGGCGAGGCCGCGCGGTGAGCCGCATCGCCGAGCTCGAACGCTACATCGAAGCGCAGACGCGGCCGGACACCGAGGGCCTCATGCAGAGCCTCTCGCTCGGCTTCCTCGCCATGGCGCCGCTCTTCCTCGCGTACGAGCTCGCCGTCGCGTCCGTGCACGATGGTCCGCGCAACACCTCCGAGCTGCTCCTGTTCCGGGTGTTCCGGCTGTTCGGCGAACGCCAGGACTTCGCCCGGCGGGTAGTCCTCGGCCTCTTGATGGCGCTCGCTTTCGCCCGTTGCGTACGGCAGGAGCTCGGGTTGGTGCCGCGCCTGGCGCGCATCGTGGGTGAAGGTGCTGGACTCGCGCTCGCCGCCGGCCCGCTCCTGATCGGCACGATCCACGTGCTCGGCCTCGCAGCCCCTGCGGCTCTGGGAGCCGGTCCGGGTAGTCCTGCGCCGAGCCTCGCCGTGGCCGGGCGCGTTCTCGGCGCGGGGGCCTACGAGGAGCTCGTGTTCCGCGTCGGCGCCTACAGTGCGCTCCAGCTGGTCGTACGCCACATCGGACACTTCCTCGGCATCGCTCGCGCGCCCGGCGCCATCCTGGGCGAGGGCGTGGCGCTGGTCGGCTCGGCAACCATGTTCGCCGCCTTCCACCTCGCTCCCTTCGTGGGGTGGCTGGGGCGCGGCGGCGAGACCTTCGAGCCGGACATCTTCTCCTATCGGCTCCTGGCCGGCATGCTGCTCGCGATCGTCTTCCGCTGGCGCGGTCCGGGAGTGGCCGCGTGGACCCACGGATTGTTCAACCTCGCGCTGTGTCTGGGCGCGGGACCGGACGTCTTCCTGTGACTCGCTTCTTCGTTGGTATCACCGGGGCGAGCGGACACGTGTACGCCGAGCGCCTGCTGCGCGAGCTCGTGCGCGCGGGCTGCGACGTCGACGTTGCGCTGACACCTGCAGGCGCGCAGGTATTGCGGCACGAGCTGGGGATCGACGCGGGTGATCGGGGCGAGGGCTTGCAGCGCGCATTGCCCGGTTGGCTGGGAGCCGAGACCGCAGCGCGGATCCGGGTCCACGCGAGCGACGCGATCGGCGCTCCGCCTGCCTCGGGCACAGCGCTCGGAGGCGGCGTGATCCTCGTTCCGTGCAGCATGGGAACCCTGGCGCGCGTGGCGGCGGGCTTCAGCTCGAACCTCGTCGAGCGTGTCGCCGACGTGGCCCTCAAGGAAGGCCGGCCGCTCGTGCTCGTCCCTCGCGAGACGCCGCTCTCGGAGATCCATCTCGAGAACCTCCTGCGCCTCGCACGCATGGGTGCGATCGTTCTCCCCGCGATGCCTGGCTGGTACCACCGGCCGCGCTCGCTCGACGATCTCGTCGGCCACCTCGTCGGCAAGATCCTCGATCGCCTCGGGGTCGAGCACGGCGTCGGAGCGCGCTGGAGCGGCGCCGCCGGCCCCGTGGACGAGCCGGGCATCGAGCGCGGCTCGCGCACCGAGGCCGGCGAATGAAGCGCGCCGCCGATCTCCTGCGGCTGGTCAAGTTCAGCCACTCGGTCTTCGCCCTGCCATTTGCTCTGCAGGGAGCATGGCTCGCAGCACGGGGAGTTCCGCCGGCGGAAAAGCTCGCGTGGATCGTCGTCTGCGCGGTCGCCGCGCGCACCGCGGCGATGGCCTTCAATCGGCTCGTCGACCGGCGCTTCGACGCCGCCAATCCGCGCACGGCCGGCCGCGAGCTGCCGGCGGGGAAGCTCTCGGTGGGGAGCGTCCTATCGCTGGTGGTGCTCGGCTCGATCGCGTTCGTCTTGGCCGCCTTCCAGCTCGGCTGGTTGTGCGGGATGCTTTCGTTCCCGGTGCTCCTGCTGCTGCTCTCCTACAGCTTCGTGAAGCGCTGGAGCTTCCTCGCCCACGCGGTGCTCGGGCTCGCGCTCGGCGTGGCGCCGCTCGGCGCGTGGCTCGGCGTGCGCGGGGACCTGCGCGGGGACATCGTTCCGGTCCTCGTGCTCGCTTTCGCCGTGTGGAGCTGGGTGGCGGGATTCGATCTCATCTACGCCTGCCAGGACGTCGACTTCGACCGCCGCAGCGGTCTGCACTCGGTGCCTGCGCGATTCGGAATCGCGCGCACGTTGTGGATCTCGGCCCTGCTCCACGTGCTCACCGTGGCGGCCCTGGTCTTCGTGGACTTCCGCGCGGACCTCTCCTGGGTGTTCGGAGCGTCGATCGTGGTGTCGGCCATCCTGCTTGCATGGGAGCACGGGATCGTTCGGCCCGACGACCTCTCGCGCGTCGACATGGCGTTCTTCACGTTGAACGGCTGGGTGGGGGTGGGACTCTTCCTCGGCATGGCGATCGATCTGGCGCGACAAGGAGGCCGGGGATGAGCGGCGCGGGCGGGGCGAAGGAGAAGAAGAAGGAAGAGGCGCCGCAGCAAGCTCTGCTGCGCCTGGAGCGGGCGCTCGCGGCGGGGGAGCTCGCGCCGGCCTACGTGTTCCACGGGGAAGAGCGCTACTTCCGCGAGCGCATGTCCGAGCTCGTGCTCCGCCATGCCGCCCAGCGCGGGCTGGAGACTTGCCGCCACGACGTGAAGCATCAGGAGTTCTCGCTGGCACGCTTGTCCGACGACCTGCGGGGCAGCGCGCTCTTCTCGACGGCGCGCTGCGTGCTCCTCGCGAACGTCGGGCCGCTCGTCAGTGCGAAGAGCCTCGATCACTCACCTGCCGTCGCCGGGCTGCTGCTCGCCCGCATCGCCCAGCCCGACGGCGGGACGCTCGTGCTGACCGCAGAAAGCATGACGAGCGCGCAGGCACTCTCGAAAGCAGCGCAAGCAGCCGGCGGCTGGGTGGTCCAGTGCCGCAAGCTGTGGGACACGATGCCTTCGTGGGGCGGGAGCGATCCGAGCCGGATCGAGCTCGTGGGCTGGCTGCTCGAGCGGGCGCGGGCTCTCGACGTCAGGCTGCGGCCGGACGAAGCGCAGCACGTGGCGCTGGCGATCGGCAACGACCTCTCGGCGCTGGAGAGCGAGATCGAGCGTCTGCGCGAGCGCGGCGGCAAGACGGTCGCCGAGCTCGTGGGGTGGCAAGCCGGCGCCTCGCCCTGGACGGTTGCCGACGACATGGTGCGCGGGGACGTGAGGGCGACGGCAGAAGGCCTCGAAGCGCTCTTCCGCGGGGGCTTCCAGGGCCGCGACGGGGCACGCACGCTCGATCCCAGTGGCCTGGCTCAGATGCTGATGAATGCGCTGTATGGCAAGGTGCGCGAGGCGCTGGCGGCCGTGAGCATACTGGGGAGCGGCGCATCGGAGAAGGATGCCGCGAGCTTCGCCGGGATTCCCGGCTCCCCGCGCGCGCAGGAAGGTTTCCGCGCGCGCATGGCCTCGCGAGCGTCGCGCGAATGGAGCGTGATGCTGGAGGAGGTCGCCGCGCTCGAGCGGCGCGCGCACCAGAGCGTCCCGGTCGACGTGAACGATTTCCAGCTCCTCGCGCTGCGCTGGCGCAACCGCGCGCGCAGGTAGAATTCCCGCGCATGCCCGCGCCCTCTCACCGGATCGCGATCCTCTCCGAAGTCGTCCGCAACCAGATCGCGGCCGGCGAGGTGATCGAGCGGCCGGCCTCGGTGGTCAAGGAGCTGGTCGAGAACTCGATCGACGCCGGCGCGACGCGCATCCAGGTCGACCTCGAGGAAGGCGGCGCCAAGCTGGTCCGCGTGAGCGACGACGGCTCGGGCATGGTTCGCGCGGACGTCGAGCTCGCCTTCGTCGCGCACGCGACGAGCAAGCTCTCGACACCCGAGGATCTCGAGCACATCGCGAGCCTGGGCTTTCGCGGCGAAGCGCTCGCCTCGATGGGCTCCATCGCGCGCTGCAGCCTGTACTCGCGGACGGCCGAGGAGCCGCTGGGGTCTCGGATCGAGGTCGAGGGCGGACGGCTCTCGAGCACGCGTGAGGCGGGCGGACCGCAGGGAACGATCGTCGAGGTCCGCGATCTCTTCTACAACACGCCGGCGCGCCGGCGCTTCCTCAAGCGCAGCGCGACCGAGCTCGCGCATTGCCTCGACGTGCTCCAGCGCATCGCGCTCGCCCACGAGGGAATCGGCCTGGTCGCGACCCATGACGGTCGCCGGTGCTTCGACGTCGAGCCGGCGATGGACTTGCGCGCCCGCATCCGGCGTACGTTCGGCGCGGAGCTCGCCGAAGCTCTGGTGGCGGTCGAGGCGAGCGACGGGACGACGCGCCTCGAGGGCTTCGTCGCGCCGCCACGGCTGGCGCGCGCCGACACGGCGCGCCAGATGTGGTTCCTGAATGGCCGCCCGCTGCGCGATCGCGTGCTCGCGCGCGTCCTGCGCGAAGGGCTATCGGGGCTTTCTACCCGATGGCCGCCAGCCGGTCGCGTTCCTGAGCTCTGCACGCTCGATCCTGCGCGGGTGGACGTCAACGTGCACCCGACCAAGGCCGAGGTGCGCTTCCGCGACGAGCAGCGCATGTTCGGCTTCCTCGCACATGCGATGCGCGAGGCCGTGCGCACGACGGACATGGCGACGCCAGGTGAGCGCATGGTCGAGACGCTCGAGCGGCGCGTGGGCGCGGGTTCCGGCCCGGCGCAGGGCTGGCTGCCCTCCAGGCCGCGTACGGAGGTGCCCATGCTCGTGCGCGAGGTTCCGGCGTCGGGCCCGCAGCACGAATGGATGTCGGAGCATGCGCATCTCGCGGTGAAGCCTTCCGCAGAGGGTGTTTCATCTGGCTCCGCACAGGTCGGGTCTCCGGAAGCGTGGACAGGCGGCGATGATCTGCGCGGTCCGTTCCTCCAGGTGGCACGGACCTACATCCTGCGCGCCGTGCCCGATGGCTTCGAGATCATCGACCAGCACGCGCTCCACGAGCGCCTGACCTACGAGCTGCTCCTGCGTGACGTGCGCGCCGGAACGCCAGGCGTCCAGCGCCTCCTCGTGCCCGAGCTGGTCGAGCTCTCGCGCGCCGAAGTCGAAGGCCTCGCGGATCACCTGCGATCCCTGCGCGCGATCGGCATCGAGCTGGAGCTCTTCGGCGCGACGACCATCGCCGTGCACGGCCTGCCCGCGCGGCTGCGTGCACCGGATGTGGCGGGACTGGTGCGCGATCTGTGCGAGCTCCTGAGCCGCACTGGGCGCGCGCCGCGCGTCGAGGAAGTCCTGGAAGAAGTGCTGCACAGCGCAGCCTGCCGCTCCTCGGTCATGGCCGGCGACGAGCTCGCCGAAGAGGAAATCCGCGCGCTGCTGGGGCGCGCGCGCGAGCTCGACAGTGATCAGACGTGCCCGCATGCAAGACCGACGCGCGTGCGGTTCACGCTTTCTGATCTCGAGAAAGCGTTTCATCGGCGCTGATTCTCTCTCTGGTTCGGAGTACCGCCTTCAGGCGGTCTTCTCTTTGGAGTCAGTCCCGCCTGAAGGCGGGACGACGAACCGGACCGCCTGAAGGCGGTACTCCGAACCCGAACCCGAAACCAAACCAGAATCAGCGGCGCGGAGGGCGGAAATCGTCAGGGCCGAAGACGGGGTCGATCTGGCCGTCTTTCTGGAGCCAGAGTTCGACGTAGGGTCTGGGTGCCATGGTTCCGAAAGGCGGCGATTCGCTGGCGCGCCAGACGGCGAGCTCCGAGGGCAGGCGGTAGCCGCCGAGCTCGGTTTGCTTGCGCACTTCGATCACCTGCAGCGACGCGGGGTCGATGCGGCCCTCGCGCTCTTCATGCAGGATCGCCAGTCTGAGCTGGCCGGCTTCCTTGGGCTCCGTGTTCGGATCCTCACGTCGCAATCCCAGGCGGGCGCGGAACACCGGGACGCGCGAGGCGTTCTCCTGCGACGACGAGTACAGGTGGAAATCGGGGCTGCGCACCTCCAGCCAGTCGAGGTCGCGCGCGAGGGCTCGGAGCTGCTCGCTCGGCCAGACGAAGGGCTCGGTGTCGGGGAGCGCGCGCAGCTCGACCAGCCGGACGCGCTCGGGCTGGGCCAGGGCGAGGAAGTTGCGCGCGATCGAGATCCACTCCTCGATGCGCCGGCGATCGTCCTTGCCCTCGCGGCCTCTCAGGCTGACCGTCTCGGTTCCGTCGATCAGGAAGGGACCGTCCGGGCCGTGAAGCAGCGTGCGGCCGCTCGCCGCCATCTGGCAGGAGATCCAGCCGGGCGAGGTGGGCGTGTCGATGAAGGCGAAGTAGGCCTTGCCGTCGTTGGACTGCTCTTTCTCGCGCAGGCGCAGGTCGAAACCGAGACGGAAGCCGGCGATGGGCGTGCGCTGTCCCGAGCTCGGCGACTGCGCGGCGCCGAAAGCGTGCCAGAGCTTCTGGGCCTCTTCGCTCGTCTTCTCCGGGATCCGCCCGGCCACGACGGGTTCTCCGTCGCTCGCGAGCAAGGGCAGCGGATCGCCCTTCGAAGGAACCGCTGCCCCTCCCGGCGCGACCGTTGGTGCCGGGGGCGGGTCCTGCGCCAGGGGGACGCGTCCGCTGCTCACCGAGTGCACCGCGAGGAGCGCTGCGGCGAGCGCGAGGAACCTGAGAGGGACGTGCATCACGATCGGGTGAATACGCTACGGAGAGGCGGGTGGCAGCGAGCATTGGCCCATCCCTGCTCAGGTTTTGCAACCCCGGGATGTGCAACGATGGGGAGCCTGCCCCCATGGACGCATCCCCGAGCGCGGACCCCCTCGATCGCGAACCGCTGTGCTGCCTGATCGGCCCGACGGCTTCAGGGAAGAGCGCGCTCGCGCTCGAGATCGCCGCGCTCGCCGGCGCCGAGATCCTGTCGCTCGACTCCATGCTCGTGTACCGCGGCCTCGACGTCGGCACCGCCAAGCCCACGCCGGAGGAGCGCGCGCGCGTCCGCCACCACCTGATCGACCTGGTCGAGCCCGCGGAGCGTTTCGACGTCGTCCGCTGGCTCGCCAGTGCGCGCTTGGCCTTCGACGAGATCCACGCACGCGGCGCGCGTGCGCTCTTCGTCGGTGGAACGGGCTTCTATCTCGCCGCCCTCCTGCGGGGACTCTTCGACGGTCCGCCAACCGATCTCGCCTTGCGGGCGCGCCTCGAGGAGCGCCGCCGCACGCTGGGGCCCGAGGCCTTCCACGCCGAGCTCGAGCGCGTCGATGCGCCCGCCGCGGCCCGCTTGCACCCGCACGACGAGAAGCGCGTCGTCCGGGCCCTCGAAGTCTGGGAGCAGACCGGTCGGCCGCTCTCGGAGTGGCAAACCGGCTGGGCGGTGCCGAGCGAGCGCTCGCGTCGCGCGCGCCTCGTCGGCCTGCGGCTCGAGCCGGCGGACCTCGATCAGCGTATCCGCGAGCGCACTCGCGCGATGCTCGCCGCGGGATGGCGCGAGGAGGTCCTGCGGCTGCGCGAGAGCGGCCCGATGGGACCCACGGCGATCCAGGCGCTCGGGTACGCCGAGGTGCTCGAGTGGATCGACGGCCGCGCGAGCGAGGAGGAAACGCTCGAGCGCATCGCGCGCCGCACGCGCCAGTTCGCGCGCCGCCAGCACACGTGGTTCCGCAAGCTCGAGATCAGCTGGCTCGCGGCACCTCGTGGTGAAGCAGAACGCGCCCGGTTGGCCGGGCGCGTTCTCGAGATCTACGGTTGGGGAACCGAGTCGACCGTCACTTGACCGTGACGGGAGCCCCGTAGTTCGAGCCCCAGTCGTCGCCTGCGAAGACTCTCACCGGAGTCGTGATGACGACGCCCACCGGGTGCAGCGTCCGGGAGATGCCGTCGGTGAACTCCTCGGTGCCACCGGGCTCGAGCGTTCCGAGGATCGAGTCGATCGGCAACGGGAAGAACCCTCCAGCGCCCATCAGTGCAAAGCCCAGCAAGAGGCCTTCCACGTGGATGTAGTTGATGGGATTGGGAAGGATGCTGTGCGGCGGCCGCGGCTGGTAGCGTCCCTCGTCCGGGGGCTGGTGGGGGTTGTCGGGATTGTGGTTCAGCAGGTGGCGCCGAATGGTGAGATTGATGTCTTGCTTGCGCTTCCACTGGAAGTCGCGGTAGTCCCCGTCCCGCTCGGCGTCGTACCCGAGGAAGAAGCGCGAAACGCGCGGAGCCACGGACCGCTGGCTCCAGTGATCGTTCAGGGTCTGCCCGTTCGACCGGCAGCTGACGGCCATGGGGAGCGCAAGGGCGAGGGCGAGAAGCGGAACTCTCATTGGGGGGGTCCTCGAGAGAGGTGGGGGAGCCACCATTCCGTGCACCAGCGGAGCGCCGTCGGTGTGGAGGAACGGAGGGCCAGCCGTCGAGCGGGAGATCATCGCTGGGCATTGGACGTGCGTCCAGTGGCTCACGAGAATTGCGACCCGCTCGATGGGCCGATCGGTGCACGGATGGAGGAGAGCGGCGGTCGGAGGCTCGGCGCCGACCCATCGGCGAGGTGCTACCCGTGGCCGCCTCGGAGGTAACGGTGCCCCGGCATCCCCGGCGCGGCATCGATCGGAGGGCACCCCGTGAGCGAAAGGAGGCGCAGGATCGGCCTGTTCGGCGGCTCCTTCGACCCGATCCACTCCGGGCACCTGCACGCCGCGCGCGCGGCGCGCGACGCCCACGCCCTCGATCGAGTGGTGTTCGTTCCTGCCGCCCGGCCGCCCCATAAACATGGCCGCGCGCTCGAGAGCGGCGCGCATCGCGCCGAGATGATCCGCCGTGCCATCGCGGGCGAGGCGCGCTTCGAGCAGAGCGGAATCGAGCTCGAGCGCCCCGGGCCTTCCTATACGATCGACACCGTCCGCGCGCTGCGTGCCGCCCTGGACGAGCCGGACGATGCCGAGATCTACCTCGTGCTCGGGAGCGACAATTTGCTCGGGCTCGCCGGCTGGCGCGACGTCCGCGCAGTGATCCGCGAGACGCAGCCGATCGTCGTCCTGCGTGAGGGGGAAGAGCCCATCCCCTGGGCCGAGCTGCGCGCGGCACTGGGGCCCGAGCTCAGCCTGCGTCTCGAGCGCGGCATCCTGCCCACGCCGCCTGCACCGGGTAGCTCGACCGATCTGCGCGAGCGCCTGTCACGGGGCGACATGGATGTCCCCGAGCTTCCTGCGGCCGTGCGGGAATACGTGGGCGCGCACGGCCTCTATCGACGCTCCCCATGAGCCTCGTCGAGGTCGACTCGAGCGCGCTCTCGCCCTGGTGCATCGCCCCGCTCGCGGCGCTCGTCGCGGCGCTCTCCACCTGGGGTCTTGCGCGGCTCGGCATGCGCAGGGCATGGATCGACCGGCGGGATGGCGGCGATCCCGACTTGCTGGCGCGCAAGCCGCGGGTCGCACCCGTTCCGCTGATCGGGGGCGCGGCTCTGCTGCTGACGCTGGCCGTATGGGACGCGATCGATGCTCGCGCGACCGCCTTGCCCTGGCCTGCGCTGCTGCTCGCCTTCGCGGTCGGGACGCTCGACGATCGCCTGCCCGCGGGTCTCGACTGGCGCGCCAAGCTCGCCGGGCAGACGCTCGCTGCGGCTCTGCTCGCGACTGGCCCCGGACTGGAGTGGCACGAGCGCGCGGGATGGATCGCGATCGGGGTCCTGGCGCAGAACGCGGCCAACACCTTCGACAATGCGGACGGTGCGCTCGCGAGCCTCGCCGCGCTCGGCTTGCGAGCGCAGCCCGCCGTACTCGGCGCGCTGCTCGGCTTCCTGCCCGCCAATCTCCTCGTGCGCCGCGGACGCGAGCGCGTGCCGCTGGCCTATCTCGGCGACGCGGGCAGCCACCTGATCGGAATCCTCTGGGCGGCTGATCCGCGCGCGTGGCCCGTGCTCCTCCTGCCGCTCCTCGATCTGGCTCGGCTGGCCCTCCTGCGGCGCTCGCTCGGTCGCGCTCCCTGGCAAGGCGACCGCCGCCATCTCGCTCATCGACTCGCGGCGCGCGGCCTCTCACCCCCGGTAGTGGTGCTCGCCTTGATCGGGATCGCCTTGCCGGCCGCGCTCCTCGCGGGATCGGGATGGATGTGGGGCCTCGGCGTGCTCGGGACGGCGCTCCTGTTCGCTGGCGCGGTGCGCGCCACGCCCTCCGAGCCCGACTGAGGCGCTAGCCCGTCCTTGCCGCAGGGCGATGCGGGGTCGATAATCTCCGGCTCGGCACCAGGGGACGCGGCCACCGGCGGCCCCTCCGTCGTCTTGCTCGGCAGCTGCCGGGTGCCCGCCGGGTGTCCGCCGGCCGAGACAGGATCGTGTGACCTACCCCCTGACCGCCATCATCTCCGACTTGCACGCCAACGTCCCTGCCCTCGAGGTCGCCCTCGAGGACGCACGCGGGCGCGGGGCCGAGCGCTTCGTGTGCCTCGGCGACGTGATCGGCTACGGGGCGAGACCCACCCAGTGCCTGGACCTCGTCATGGAGCTGTGCGTTCCCGGTGCGCGCGATTCCGCTCGCGCGGGGGCCGGCGGCGCGGGCTCCGTCCTGGCCGACGGGCTGTGCCTGCTCGGCAATCATGAATATGCCCTGCTCCACTCGGCCGAGGATTTCAATCCCAAGGCCCGCGCCGCGCTCGAGTGGACGCGCGAGCAGCTGCACGCTGCCACCGACGGGGATCGCAGCATGGCCTACTGGGACTTCCTCGGCTCGCTCGAGCCCACGACGTCCGATTCGGTCGCCATGTACGCCCACGGCTCACCCCGTGATCCGGTGCGGGAGTACATGCTCCCGCGAGACATCCACAATGCGCGCAAGATGGCGGCGAACTTCGCGTGCATGGCTCGCGAGGTCTGCTTCGTCGGCCACAGCCACGTGCCTGCGATCTACTACGAGAACGGGAACTTCTACCAGCCGCGCGGGACCGAAGGGCCGTATGACCTCGGCCGGCTGGAGAAGAACCGCGCGATCGTGAACGTCGGCTCGGTCGGCCAGCCGCGCGACGGCGACTCCAGGCTCTCGTACGTGATGTTCACCGGCCAGGAGCTGACTTTCGTCCGGCTCGAGTACGACGTCGAGATGGCGATGAACGAGATCCGCGCCGTTCCCGAACTCCCCGATTTCCTCGCCGATCGTCTCTCGCTCGGCCGCTAAGCCCCCGCGCAGCATAGAAGAGCTTGGAAAAACGCCTCCCTCTCGCCCTGTTCCTTTCGTTCCTGATCCTGATCACCTGGCGCGTGCTCAGCGCGCCACCGCAACGGGAGGTCCTTCCCACGCAACCGGCGAGCACCGCCGTGGCGCCCCAGGAGCTCGTCGCCGTACCCACGGTCGAGGTGAGCGAAGCGGCCGAACGCTGGAACGACTGGGTCCTGATCGGCCAGCCCGGACAGCCGGGCTGCTACTGGGCGCGCTTCGACAATCTCGGCGGGACGCTGCGCGAGCTGCGCATCGAGGGTTTCTGGAACAGCGACCGGCTCGATCCGCCGCTGCGGGAGGAGCGCGACAACTGGGTCCAGCTCCTGGATGAACTGGATACGGGCTCGGGCACCACGGGTTCCTTTCTGTGGGGGACGCGGCAGTCGAGCGCCGCGCTCGCGCCCAAGCCGCTGGAAACCGTGCTCTGGGAGCACACGCTGGTCGAGGGGCCCGACGGGACGCCGCTCGGGATCACCTTCACGCACGAGCCCGGCACGGGAGTGCGCTTCCGCAAGACGATCCGCTCCCGGCCCGGCAGCTACGACCTCGAGGTCGAGCTGGGAATCGAGAACCTCTCCTTTGCCAAGCCGCTCGAGGCCAACACCTTCCAGTTCGTCTTCACGCCTGCGGCGTGCATGCCCGGCGCCGTCGACGACAGCTACTATCCCGAGCCGCGCGTCGTCGCCGTCTGGCGGACCGAGAGAGGCGGGGAGCCCGACCTCGAGGAGAAGGCGCGGGTCCACGGGAGCGGTGACATCGCCGGACCGCTCAAGGCGCACGATCTCATCTCCTTCGTGGGCGCCCAGGGCAAGTACTTCGCCGTCCTCATGCGGGCCGCGGGTCTCGACGACCGTTCGATGCTCGGCGCTGGCTGGCGGCGCGTGTACGACGCGGACTGGGTCCGCGAGCACCCCGGCAAGGAAAGCGATGGATGGCGCTCGATCGTCGCCGACGTCGAGCTCGCGCTCGTCGTGCCCCCGGCGGGAGCGCCCGAGAGCGTCACGCACTACCTCGTGTACGCCGGGCCCAAGAGCCGCGACATTCTGGTCGCCGACCACCCCGACCATGCCAAGCTCGTCGACCACGACCTCGGCTACTTCTCGGGGATCGCTCGTTTCCTGTTGCTCATCCTGGGCTTCTTCCATCGGGTGACCGGGAACTGGGGCTGGGCGATCATCCTGCTCACGTTCAGCGTGCGCCTGGTGCTCTTCCCCCTGAACCGCCGTTCCCAGACGGCGATGGCGAGACACGCCACGAAGATGAAGCGTGTCCAGCCCAAGCTCGACGAGGCCAAGGAGCGCTACAAGAACGACCGGCCCAAGCTGCAGAAGGAGCAGGCGCGCATCATGCAGGAAGAGGGAGCGCTGCCGCCCCTCGGCGGATGCTTGCCCGTGTTCCTGCAGATCCCGGTCTTCTTCGGGCTCTTCGCCGCCCTGCGCTCGAACTTCGACCTGCGCCAGGCGCCATTCCACCTGTGGATCCACGATCTCTCCGAGCCCGATCGGATGTTCCGGATCGACCTCACGCTCCCGCTGATCGGATCGATCCCGTATCTCAACGTGTTGCCGCCCTTGATGGTCGGCCTGTGGATCCTGCAGCAGCGCTTCATGCCCAAGCCCACCGATCCCCAGCAGGCGAGCATGCAGCGCATGATGATGTGGATGCCCATCCTGATGGGCTTCTTCCTGTACAACTACGCGGCCGGCCTCTCGCTGTACATGATCACGCAATCGGCGCTCGGCATCTTCGAGCTCGCGGTGATCAAGCGGTTCTGGCCCGTCGACACGACGGAAAAAAAGAGTAAGCGCCGCGGCTGGCTAGCGCGCTTCGCCGAGCTCCAGAAGCAAGCGCAGGAGATGCAGAGAAGCGGCGGGCAGCGGCCCACGCGGGACAAGCTCGTGCGCAGCGCCAAGAAGCGCCGTTGAACCGCCATGGATCCCACGGGCACGACGATCGCCGCGATCGCCTCGCCGCCCGGTGGAGGCCGGCGGGGGATCCTGCGCCTGTCGGGTCCGCGCGTGGCGGCGATCGTGGCCGAGACGTGCGCGATGGACGGCCAGCCGCTCACGCTTGCTCGGCGTGGAGCGTTCGTGGCGCGCTTCCACGATGGGCGGGGGGAGCAACCCGCGCTCGTTCTATGGATGCCGGCTCCGCGCTCGTTCACGCGCGAGGACCAGGCCGAGCTGCACCTCCCCGGCGCGCCGCCCTTGCTGCGCGCGGCGCTGGCGCGCGTCCTCGCTCGCGGGGCAATCCCCGCACCTCCTGGTGAATTCACGCGCCGAGCGTTCCTGAACGGCCGCATCGACCTCTCGCGGGCCCAGGGCGTGCTCGCGCTCGTCTCGGCGAGGACGCGCGAGGAGCGCCGCGCCGCGACCGCGCTCGTTTCCGGGGGGCTCGACGAGCGCACGCGGGCGCTGCGCGGGGCCATGGAAGATCTGCGCGCGCTATGCGAGGCGAGCCTGGACTTCGACGAGAGCGACACGGGCCATGTGCCGCAAGAGGAGCTCCTGGGGTTCGGCGAGCGTGTCCGGGCCGGTCTCGCCGAGGCCCGCCGCTGGGAGGAAGGTCGGGCCCGGAGCCTCGGTCTTCCACGCGTCGTGCTGCGCGGCCGGCCGAACGCCGGCAAGAGCCGGCTGTTCAATGCGTTGCTCGGTGACGAGCGCGCTCTCGTCGACGAGCGTGTGGGGACGACTCGCGACGTCTTGCGCGCGCGCTGGCGCGTCGGCGAGCACGAGATGATCCTGTGCGACACCGCCGGGGCCGACCCGCTCGCTCGCGGGCTCGAGGCGAGCGCCCAGGAGCGCGCGCGGCGTGAGCAGGAGGCCGCCGACCTCGTGCTTCTCGTGGTCGACGCGGCCGATCCTTTCCTGCCCGATCACGAGGCAGACCTCGAGGGCGAGCACGCGCCCAGCGTGATCCTGGTCTGGAACAAGATCGACCTCGGCACTGCGAATGTCCGCCCTCCACGGCAATTGGAGGCACGCCATCCGGCCTGGGCTGCCGTGTCCGCGGCCTCCGGCCAGGGGCTCGACGAGCTGCGGCGAGGGTTGAGCTCGAGGCTCGGCCAGCTGGAGAGCAGCACCGGCGCGGGACGCGAGCTCGCCGAGAGTCATCGCCTTGCGCTGGACCGCGCCGCGATCGAGCTCGACCACGCCCTGGCGGACCTCGTCACCGGCGTCCCGCTCGACCTCGTCGCCGAGGGCTTGCGCCGATCGAATGCGGCGCTGGACGGGATCGATGGGCGGACCACGCCCGAGGACATCCTGGCCCGGATCTTCGCCCGTTTCTGTATCGGGAAATGAGCGCGCTCCGGGTCGCTCGATCCGACCCATCTACGCGACCCTTGGTGTACCAAGAGGGAATTGGGACGTTGACACACAAGATGTCGAGTGCTTTGGTATGCCTTGCGGGTAGCCACCTGCGAAAACTCGGATGAAGTGCCCCCATTGCGGCGAGGACGAGGATCGCGTCGTCGATTCGCGGACCTCGGCGGACGGGAGCGTCATCCGCCGGCGACGTGAATGCCTGAAGTGCTACATGCGCTTCACCACCTACGAGCGGATCGAAGAGACGCCCCTGCGCGTGATCAAGAAGAGCGGCGAGCGTGTGCGCTTCGAGCGCGACCGCATCCTGAACGGCATGTTGCGCGCCTGCGAGAAGTTGCCGGTCCCCCTGCACGCGATCGAGGAATCGGCCGCGCGGGTCGAGGCCCGCTGCCAGAGCGACTACGACCGCGAGGTGCCGAGCTCCGTGATCGGAACGCTCGTCATGGAGGAGCTGAAGAAGCTGAACCAGGTCGCCTATGTCCGGTTCGCCAGCGTCTACCGCGAGTTCCGCGACGTGAGCCAGTTCCTCGACGAGCTCAAGCCGATCCTCGAGGCGCGAACGGCTGCCTCGGGCGAAGAGAAGGGCGGAGTCGTGACCTGATGGCCGGAGGTGCGCGCGAGGGTAGGGCCGGTGGTGGCTTTCCCGGTGGTTCCTCAGGTGGAGCCGGCGGGGGAAGCGACCGCAGCATCCGGCTGCGCCGGCGCGATGGCGCTCTCGTCGCCTACGATGCCGAGCGAGTGCGCGAGGGGGGTGCGTCGCGCCGGCCGCGGCAGCCGACCCGACCGGCCTTCGCCGCGGAGGTCGAAGAGGTCGTCCGCATGGCGCTTGTCGCGCGCTCGGCTGGCGCGGTGAAAGCTGCCGAGGTCGGCCGCGGAGTCTGGGAGCTCGACGCGCTCGTCGACCTGGTGGAGCAGGCCCTGATCGAGATGGGCAGCTCGCGCGTGGCCAAGGCCTTCATCGTGCTGCGCGACCGTCGCGAGCAGGCGCGCGCCGCACTGAGCATCGTGCAAGAGGAGCCGCGCGGGGCGAACGAACGCCGACTCCGGTGGTGCGCGATGCCGAAGGCGCCACCGAATGGAACACCAGCCGCATCACCGCGGCCCTGATGCGCGAGGCGGAGCTGCCTCGCGAGATCGCCGAGGATGTCGCCGAGCGCGTCGAGGGTCGGGTGCTCGACGGTGGCTGGCGGCGCCTGACGACGGGATTCGTGCGCGAGCTCGTGACAACTGAGGCTCGCCGCGATGGGCTTCGGCGAAGCGCGAGCGCGCCAGGAGCCGGTCGCTCTTCCCGGCACGATTTGCGCAGGTGCTTGCGGGCCGGCGTCCCGGCTGGGCCGCGCGCCGATGAGCCCGCGCTCGTCGCAGCCGGCGACCTGGAGAGCGCGCTGACGCGGAGATCCTGCGCCGTTATGCGATCGACGACGTCCTGGACGAGTCGAGCGCCGAGGCGCACCTCAAGGGTGATCTCGCGATCGAGGATCTGGGCCGCCCGCACTTGCCGCTGTCCCGCGCCATCCCGATCGAGCTCGTGCTCGAGAGCGAGGAGGACGCTTCCTCGGCCTTTGCCTCACTGGAGACGCATCGGGAACCTGCTCGCCCGCACGGCGCACGGGCTGGTCCTCGAGGAAGAGCGGGCGCCTGCTCGCCGTGCTGGCAGGCCGCGGCGCGCGAACCGGCGCGCTCGCCGACGGGCTCACGCGCTCGGCGGACTCGCGGAGCGAGCGGCAGCAAGATCGACCTCGGTCCGCCGCTCGGACGCTCGCCGCAGGTGCTCTCGCGCACGCTGGCCGAGCTCGCGCCGCGCGCGCGGGCCGCTGGGCCGCGCCTGACCTGACCTAGAAGCGAGCTCGAGCCGGCGCTCGAGACCTGCCAGGGTCCGGCGCAGGAGCTCGTCGAGCGCGGACGGCTCATCCCGGTGTGGAAAGGCGCCGACGAGTACTTCGCCGGTCCGGGCTGCGTGCGCGCGCGCGGCGAACGCTCCCGCTCGTGCCAGGAGCCGTGGCGCTCAATCTCGTGCGCCTCGCGCGCCGCGCCGGGCCATGGCGCGAAGACGTCTGATCGAGCTGCGTGCGCTCCTGGTGCGCGCCCTCGACGCGCTCGAGCGGCTGGATGCCTTCCAGAGCGAGCTGCGCGGGCGCGTTCCGATTCTTGCGCGAGCGATCGAGCTTCGCGCTCGTCCCCGTCGGCCGGGCCAGGCGCTGCGCATCCTGGGCGACGGCGAATCGCCGCCCGAGCAAGGTGGCCGCTTGCTCGGATTCCTCGCCGACGCGACATCCAGGGTCGCCAGCGCGCCGCGGTCTGCAGCGCCTGGTGCTGGCGCCGCTGCTGGAGGTGGCGCCCGCGACGCTGCTCGGCGCTGGATGCGCGCTTGCAGCGTTCGAGCCAGCCGCGGCTGTTCGGCGAGCTGCCGGCTCCCGAGACCGATCTCGCGCCGACCTACTCGAGCGGCTTCGCGCTGCCCGCCGAGATCACGGCGGACCGTGCTTCCAGCAAGGTCACGCCGCTGCCGAGCTGCGCGTCGGCGAGCAGCAGCGCCGCGACGCCGATGCCGCCGATACTGTTGACCACGCCTTGGTAGATCAGCACCTGGCGCGGCGCGCCGCGTAGCGTTGCCGAGAAAGTAGCCCGACAGCGCCAGCCCTGGGCCGGCGCCGCAGATCAGCAGCATCGCCTGCTGAGCGCTGAACAGGCCGGCGTGATTAAGCGCGATGGCGATGACACCGATTGCCGAGCTCGATTGGATCAGCATGCGGGTGGCGATGCCGAGCAGCAGCGGCGCCAGCGCCGATTCGCCGAGGAACGCGACCAGGGCGCGGAACCAGTCGTAGGACGGCAGCGGCCCGACGGCGCGCTTCATCAGGTCGAGGCCGAAGAAGAGCAGGCCGATGCCGAAGAGCGCGCCGAGCACGGCGTCGTGGCGGGTGAGGACGCGGAAGCTGAGCAGCAGCCCGGTGACGCCGATCAGGTAGAGCACCGCGAGGCGGAAATCGAAGGCGGCGAGGAAGACCAGTACCGCGGTGCCGACATTGGCCGCCGCCACCACCGGCAGGGCGCGGCGCAGCGTGATCAGCCCCGTCGACACCATGCCGGAGAGGATGAAGGCGACGGCAGTGGCGCTCTGCGTCAGCGCGCCGAAGCCGGCGCCGGCGAGCGCGGCGAGCAGCGGTCGGTTGGTGAGCCGCGTCAGCAGCTGGCGGAAGCGGCGCGAGCTCAGCTGCTGCAGATTGGTGCGCACCGCGTCGACTCCGGTGAAGAACAACCCGAGGCCGGCGAGGAAGAGGGCGAGGATCTCGCTCACGCCGGTCGCGGTTGCGGCGCGCGGCGCATCGCCAGCCAGGCGAGCGCGCCGGAGAGCAGGATGACGGCGGCGGCAACCGCGCTGACGACGCGGCGCAGTGTGTCGTAGTCCTGCTGGCCGCGCAGGCGCAGGGCGGCGGCGTCCTGGCGCGCTTGCTGGAAGACGGTGGCCGCCAGCGCGTCGATGCGCTGGTCGAGGCCGCGGTCGATGCCGCGCACCGACGCGTCGACGGCGAAGATCGTCGACGCGTAGCCAGCCGCGTCGGCCGCCAGCGCCGTCCGATAGGCGTCACCGACGCGTTGGTGCTCGGCGGCGATGCCGTGCACCTCGGCGCGCAAAGCCTCGGGCAGCTGGGCCGCGGAGGCCAGCGCGGCGAGCTGCTGCGCCACCACCTGCTCCTGCGCCACGAATGCCGCCCGCTGCTCGGCCAACGCCTCGGCGCTGCGGCTGCGCAGCAGCAGGTTCTTCCAGGTCTGCACCTGCAGCTTGAACGCCACCTGGGCGTTGCGCGCCTGGTCGACTACCGCCCCGGCCGCGGCCAGCTGCTCAATCGCCGCGGCGCTGCGCTGCTGGTGATAGTGGATGGCGAACAGCCCGGTGCCGGCCAGCACCAGCACGCCGATGATCAGCGCCCCGAGCAATCGCCCCAGCGAGCTCGTGTCATGTCCCTGCATCGCCCGTATCGTACCGCAGAAAGAGCGGCCTTCCACAGAGAACACAGATGACCTCGGAGCAACCGAAGCTTCGCGTCTGGGCAGTGCGCGCTCCGTGTTCATCTGTCGTCATGTGTGTTCATCTGTGGTTTCGTTCCGCCTTTCGTCGGACACACGAGGAGAACGCCATGGCCATCGACTTCACCCTCACGCCCGAGCTCGAGGAGATCCGCGCCGGGTGCGCACGTTCGTCGACGACGTGGTCAAGCCCGGCGAGGCGCAGATCGGCAACCGCGACGAGATCGAGCGCGAGCGACGTACATCGAGCATCCTCATCGAGCATGCGCGAGCAAGGCGCAGGAGGCCGGCCTGTGGCTGCCGCACATGCCGCAAGGAGTGGGGCGGCATGGGGCTCGGCCACGTCGAGCTGGCGATGGTGCAGGCCGAGGCGGCCAAGGCCGGCTCGGCCCGTGGGTGCTCAACTGCCAGGCGCCCGACGAGGGCAACATGCACACGCTGCTGCACTGGGGCACCGACGAGCAGAAGGAGAAGTACCTCAAGCCGCTGTGCGAGGGCACGGCATCGTCGCTGCTTCGCGATGACCGAGCCCGAGGTCGCCGGCTCCGACCCGACGCTGATCCAGACCCACGCCGTACCAGGACGGCGACGAGTGGGTCATCAACGGCCACAAGTGGTTCATCTCCAGCGCCCAGCGGCGCGCAGCTTCGCCATCCTCATCGCCCGCACCGAGGACGACCCCGACCTGCCCGCAGGCGGCCAACACCGCGTTCATCGTCGACCTGCCCGCCGAGGGCTGGAACGACGTGCGCGAGATCGAGACGATGCACGGCGCGACGCGGCCACTGCGAGATCCGTCATCGAGGACCTGCGCGTGCACGACGCCAAGATGCTCGGCGGCCGCGGCCAGGGCCACCTGCTCGGCCAGTACCGCCTCGGCCCGGCGCGCCTGGCGCACTGCATGCGCTGGATCGCCCAGGCCGAGACGGCGCTCGACATGATGGTCGACCGCTCGCTCAACCGCTACGCCACGGCTCGCTGCTGGCCGAGAAGCAGGGCATCCAGTGGATGATCGCCGACTCGGCGATGGAGCTGTACCAGTGCCAAGCTGATGGTGCTGCACGCCGCCTACAAGATCGACCGCAAGCTGCGACTTCCGACCGAGGTGTCGATGGCCAAGCACTTCGTCGCCAACAGCGCTCGGACCGCATCATCGACCGCGCGATCCAGGTGCACGGCGCGCTCGGCTACTCGACCGACACGCCGCTGGCCGACATGTACCAGCACGCCCGCTGGGCCCGCTTCGCCGACGGCGCCGACGAGATCCACCAGATGCGCATCGCCCAGCGCACCATCGCCGCCTACAAGGACACACGGCACGCACCCGCACCGCCACCGGCGACCTGCCGATCTGAGCGGGCGCTCCGGCGCGGCGAACGTTCAACCCGGAAAGTGATCAACACAGATGAACACAGAGCCCCGCCGCGCCCCGCGCCGATGAACACAGAGAAACTCTAGAAAAAGATCCGATTGACGGAGGGGCGGCTGGGCTCTGTGTATATCGGCGGGCGGAGCGGCGGGGCTCGTGTTCATCCCGTGTTAGGCAGTTTCCTGGCCTTCAGGCCGTGTCCTGATTCATCCGGCTTAGGCAGTCGCCGCCGGCGCGTCCTGTTCGGCGAAGGCGCCAGCTGGTCGGCGAACGCCTTCTGGAACGCCGGCCGTGCTTCGCAGCGTTGCTGGTAGGCGTAGGAGGACCGCCGTCTGCGCCACCAGGTCGGTGTGGCGCAGGATGCGCAGCACGGTCGTCATCATCAGGTCGCCGGCGGTGAAGCGGCCTTCGAGGTAGTCCTTGTCGCCCAGCGCCTCGGAGAGTCGTCCAGCCGCTTGCGGAGCATCGCCTCCACCTGCGGGCGCCGCTCGATCGTCCAGGGTTCGCCCTCGTGGAAGAGATCGATGGCGACCAGTTGCTGGATGTGCGGCTCGATCGTGTTGAGCGCCGCGAGCAACCAGGTCCGGGCCCGCGCGCGGCCCTCCGCGTCGGAGGGCATCAGGGCGTCTGATGTCTCGGCGATGTGCAGCACGATGGCGCCGGACTCGAACAGCTCGAGGCCGTCTTCCTCGTAGACCGGCACCTGGCCGAAGGGCTGCTCTTCGCGATAGGCGTCCGACGCCTGGTCCTCGGGGCCGATCAGCCGCGCCTCGTAGGGCAGGCCCGCCTCCTCCAGCGCCCAGCGGACGCGCAGGTCGCGCACCAGGCCCTGGGCGAAGGGCGGAACCCATTTGAATGCCGTGACGGTGATCTTGGCCATTTCGTCCTCCTCATCTGCGGTTGCGATGGTTACGCTGGATAGTCGCGACAGACCGAGGGAATTCGACATCGGCGCAAAACTATTGTCCGCCGCCGCCGCGGTGGCTCCCGCGGGGGCTTCGCGCATGGAGTTCGGCGGCAGGCGAGGTCCTGGTGGCGCGGGGCTCCAGCCCCGTGTCCGGCGCAGCGCAGCGGAGCCGAAGCGCGCTCTGCCTTGCTTCGCTCCGCTTCGCAGGCACACGCGGCTGCAGCCGCGCGCCACCAAACCCGGCCTGCGGCGCCAGTCGGGCTAGCTCGCGGCGCAGTCCGCCAGGCTCTGCCGTATCGCGTCGACGATGTCGCGGATGGTGACGCAGCCTCCCGGTGCGGGCAGCGCGCCGCAGCTGTGGGCGCCGTCGTTGCCGAGCGCGGCGCTGACCAGGCGGACGAGCTCGGCAATGCCCACCTCGCCGTCGCCGTCGCAATCGGCGGAACAGCGTCGCGCCGTGACGCGAGCGGGCTGGGCGGTGGGCGTACGGATCGGCACCGTCACGATCGGCCCGGGCAGATCCGGAATGCTCTGACAAACGCCGTCG
>CAVXOA010000004.1:0-3820609 GCA_963763335.1 uncultured Planctomycetota bacterium
AAAGCTCGAGCCGTGCTCGAGCTGGCGCGCGGCGTCCTCGCCCGCACGCGCGCGCTGCCCGAGCCCCGGCCCCTGGTCCTCGTGAACGACCGGGTCGACGTGGCGCGGGCTCTCGCGGACGAGGGGATCGCCGGCGTGCACCTCGGACAGGAGGACACGCCAGTGGAGCTCGCCCGCGCCGTCCTCGGCCCCGCGCCGCTCATCGGCCTCTCGACACACTCAGCGAGCCAGGTCGCAGGCGCCGCAGCGCTCGCCGTCGACTACCTGGGCTTCGGACCCGTGTATGCGAGCTCCACCAAGGGTTACGAGCACGGGCTCGGGCCAGAGCACGCATGGGTGGCCGCGAATGCGAGCGCGCGGCCGGTGTTCGCGATCGGCGGGATCGATCGATCCAATGCGGCCGATCTCGTCGAGGTCGGGCGCATTGCGGTGGGTTCCGCCATCCTTTGCGCGGCGGACCCGCGGCGCGCGGCGCGCGAGCTGCGAGCGCTGCTCGAGCGAGCTTGAGCGCCCCTTCGGTCACGGAAGGATCAACATCGCGTCGCCATAGCTGTAGAAGCGATAGCCGGCTTCGATGGCGTCAGCGTAAAGCTCCAGCATGCGTTCGCGGCCCGCGAAAGCGCACACGAGCACCAGGAGTGTGCTGCGAGGCAGGTGGAAATTGGTGAGCAGGGCATCGATCGTGCGGAACCGATGGCCTGGCTGCAGGAAGATCTGCGTGGTCCCGCTTCCCGCGACGAGCTCGCCGGCATCGTCGAGCGAGGACTCGAGAGCGCGCACGCACGTCGTGCCCACGGCCACGACCCGGCCGCCGCGGGCGCGCGCTCGACGGATCGCCTGGACGCTCGGCTCCCCGAGCTCGAACCACTCGGCATGCATGCGGTGCTCGCGGATGTCCTCTGCGACGAGCGGCTGGAAAGTGCCCAGACCCACGTGCAGTGTGAGCGAGGCGTGCTCCACGCCGCGCACGGCGAGGCGCTCGAACAGCTCCGGCGTGAAATGCAACCCGGCCGTCGGCGCAGCGATGGCGCCGGATGCTCGCGCGTACACGGTCTGGTAGCGTTCGCGGTCGCGCGGCTCGCGGGGGTCCTTGTCCCGTGTGCGCTGGATGTACGGGGGCAGGGGAGTGTGACCGTGAGCTTCGAGGAGCTCCTCGACGCCGCGCCCGGGCTCCCGGGGGTCCCACAGGTCCAGGCTCCAGATCGGGGAGCCGCGCGGGTCGCCGGGATCGGAGGCCTCGCGCTCGCGCAGCCGAGCGCTGAGCAGCCCGCCCTCGACGGTGAGAATCTCACCCGGAGCCACCCTTCCGGCGGGCCGCACGAGCGCACGCCAGGTCGCGGAGTCCTTGGAGGGAAGCCCCGATGGGACAGCCGGGCCGAGCAGGAGCAGCTCCACGGCGCCGCCCGTGGCCCGCCGGGCAAACAGGCGAGCAGGCCTGACTCGCGTGTCGTTGCGGACCAGGAGGTCGCCGCCTGCCAGCTCCTCGACGAGATCACGCACCAGCCGATGGCGAACGGCGCCGCTCTGGCGCTCGAAGACCAGCATGCGGGCGCTGTCGCGAGGCTCCACGGGCTCCTGCGCGATGCGCTCGCTCGGCAGCACGTAATCGAAGTCGGAGAGCCTCATCGGATCGCGGCTAGGGTTCGCAGCGGCGCAGCGCGCGTCGCGCCCGGTACTGCTCCAAGGCATCGAGCCAGCGCCGGCCCCGCAGTCTCAAGTGAGAGAACGATCACTCTCTCCTGGGCTGCAACAGCGCCGAAAACGCGCGCCGTCCCATGCTGTCGCGTCGCGTGAAAACAATCCCGAAGAAGGGGATTCAGAAACCGTCGAGCATGACCGTATGGATTGGACATGGACCCCAGCGAGGGTCCACCGATACCCGATCCGCGCCCGGGGGGGCCACGGCTAAGGGGTCGGATCTTCCTCTCACGAGGATGCTGTCGCGAGGCTCCACGGGCTCCTGCGCGATGCGCTCGCTCGGCAGCACGTAATCGAAGTCGGAGAGCCTCATCGGATCGCGGCTAGGGTTCGCAGCGGCGCAGCGCGCGTCGCGCCCGGTACTGCTCCAAGGCATCGAGCCAGCGCCGGCCCCGCAGTCTCAAGTGAGAGAACGATCACTCTCTCCTGGGCTGCAACAGCGCCGAAAACGCGCGCCGTCCCATGCTGTCGCGTCGCGTGAAAACAATCCCGAAGAAGGGGATTCAGAAACCGTCGAGCATGACCGTATGGATTGGACATGGACCCCAGCGAGGGTCCACCGATACCCGATCCGCGCCCGGGGGGGCCACGGCTAAGGGGTCGGATCTTCCTCTCACGAGGATGATGAGGGGTCGCCGGCGAGGACACGGCTGGCGACCCCCTTTATTGGGCCTCGCGGCGGCTGGCCCGGGCGTCATTCCGGTGCCGGGGAAGCCGGCGCGTCGAGCTCCGACAGCTCGCTCGTGAGGCCGGCCTCACGGAGCCGCGCCACCAGGGTGTCGGGGTCCCATCCCAGGTAGAGCGCCGCGCGAGTCTTGTTGGCGCGCCCGCCCGCCGTGCGCGTCACCGCCAGCGCCGATTCGAGGTCCCCCCGTCGCGGGTGCCGCGATGGAAGGCGCGCCAGAGTCGAGCGGCCGAATCGCTGAGCGGCACGCACGAGTTCTTCTTCACCGAGCTCCGCGCCCGGATGGAGCACGACCAGACGGTGCACGAACTGCTCGAGCTCCCGGACGTTGCCGGCCCAGCTCTGGCGCCAGAGGAGCGCTAGGGCAGCATCGCGCAGGACAGGCTCGCGAAGGCCGTCTTCGGCTGCCGCCCGCCGGATGAGGAAGCTCGCGAGGCCAGGAATGACCTCTCGTCGATCGGCCAGCGCGGGAAGCGCGAAATGCAGGCCCTCGAGGAGCGCGAGGAGGTCGGCGCGCAGGGCTCGGCGCCACGGCTCGCGTCCCTCCGTGCCGCCCGCGATGCAAAGGATGCGAGCGCGGGCGTCGACCGGCGGATCGTGCGCTACGCGCGCCGCTTTCTCGAAGCAGTGCAGCAAGCGCTCCTGTCCGCGCGGGCCGAGGCTCTCGATTCCATCCAGTACGACGCTCGTCGCGGGAAGCTCTCCCTCGAGGCACTGCAGGTCCGGATCCCCGGCGCAGTCGTGCATGGCGATGGCGCGCTCGCGCAGGGGCGTCTCGTGGTGCAGCCAGCGGGCCAGCACGAGCTTGCCGCAGCCGGCCGGACCGCTCACGAGCACCGGTCGGCGGGTCCGCCCGGCGGCTGAGATGCCTTCGGCGAGCTCGCGAATCGACGCCTGCTTCGGATCCAGGAACAGCTCCTCGCCGAAGCGCGCGCGATGCCACGCGCTGACTCGCGCGAGGTACATGGCCAGACCATGCTCGTCGCAGCAGTCCTTCAGACGCTCGCGATCGCCAACCCGGAAGTCCCGCCGCCGGCTCGATTCGATCCCCAGCGCTGCGATGCATTCTCCTCGCCACCGCAGGGGAACGACCGCGCCCGAGGCGGCGTCGGGCGCGAGGCCCAGGCCAGGCTCGGGCTCTTCGAACGAGCAGGCCGCTCCGGTCGCCCAGACCCGACGGAGCGCGCGGCCGCCGCTCACCAGCGTCCGCTGCCAGGGCATGTCTCCGCCCTCGGCGACGAGGCGCGCGCTGCCGGCCTCGAAGACGACGCCGAACCAGTGCCGGTGCGCCGTCTTGGTGCCTGTCACCTCGATCAGGGCGCGGAACGCGGCCGCCAGCGCTCCCTCGTTCCGGCCTGCCTCGTCGAGGTCGAGCCACTCCGGCCGGGCGCCGGCCGAGGAAGATCGGTGCGTCGCGGGCGCAGCGGGGCTGGTCTCGAGATCGTGGCTAGCCGCTGCGGCGAGCTGCTCGAGGCGGGCCCGCGCGGGCAGGAGGTGATGCTCGTACTCGAGGTGAAGCCAGCCCGCGACGTCTTGATCGGCATCGAGGATCGGCACCAGGGCCAGGGAACGACTGCTCGCGCAGAGGGTCCCGCGGGTACCGCGCGCGTTCTCGGCATGAACGCGCTGGACGCGCGCCTCCAGGATCAAGCGTTGCTCGGGCTCGCCATGCACGGCGAACGCGCCCTCGCGCGCTCCGATGGCGCGACGTGCCTCCGGCTCGAGCGCGGGCGCGGTCTCCAGGCGAAGGACCCGCGCTCCGACGCGCGGAGCGAAGGCGAAGACGGCCAGCACGGAGGCGCCGAGGGAGCTGCGGTCGAGCCGACGCGACGGCAAGGGGCGACGATCGAGTCCTCGCTCGTTCGCGCGCGGCGCGGGATGTCCAGACAAGCCCGGCAAGAAAGCCGCGACCTCCGCGCGCAGCTCGCACAGCGGGAGCGGCAGAGGTCCTTCGTCTTCGAGCCGACTCGGCGCGAACCCGGGACCAGCACCCGAGAGCAGCGCGCACCAGGCTCGCAGCCGCAGGAGCCTCGCGGAGGCCGGCGAAACACTGCCCTCCTCATCCAGGAGGGTACGCGCTCGCCGAACCCGGCCCTGGTCGAGGAGCGCCTCGACGGCGCTGGCGAGCGCGGAAGTCCAGACGTCGAGGTCCACGCGTGGCGGATCGATCGCTGCGAGCAGGGCGGCGAAGGAAGCTTCGGCCGCGCGCGCGCCCTCGCCCAGCCAGAGCATTCGAGCCCTCCAGAGCGCAACCGCGTGGGAGGACATTCCCAAGCGCGAAGCTTCCTCGAGCAGACGTGCTGCGATCTCGAGCGGCGTCTCCCACGGTCCGGGCACCGATGCCTGCTTCGATAGCTCTGCACGCCGCTCGACCAGGAAGCCCCAGGCGCTCGCATAGCTCCGGCGAGGTCGGCCGAAGCATGCGAACGAATCGGCTGGTGCAGCGGCGGCGCAAAGCTCGCCGAGCAAGTCCTCGATCGATGCCAGCAGACCGCTCCTCGAAGCCTCCTCGAGCTCGATGCCAGCGGGCTCGAGCGCGACGGCCACGGGTGATGGCGTCGTGCGCGCCGCGTCGCTGGCGAGCAGCCGCGCGAAACGAACCACGTTGCGCGCGTGCTCGAGCCTGCTCGTGTCGACTCCCGGCAGGAGCAGGTCGAGGACATCTTGCGCTGGGCTCATGGCGACATCCGATCCATGTCCGTGACGAGCACGAGCAGCTCGTGGGCCAGGCTCCGGAGCATCACGTCATGACTGGCGAGCAGACGCCCGAGCGCACGATCGCGCGCTGCACTCGCAGCAGGTGAATCGGACATCCATCCTCGAACGAGCGCACCTGCATGACGGCCGAGCTCGAGGCTGCGAGCTGCGGGCGGTTCAGCGCGGGCGACGGCCAGCATGCGTTCGAGCTCGCGCTCGGAGCCGCGCGCGAAAGCGAGCGCGAACGCCAGCGCGTGCGACCATTCGCCCCTCGCGCTCGGTTCATGCGCTCCCACCAGGAAGCATGCCAGCGCGGGCTCGAACTCGTTGCGTGCGGCGTGCCAAGCTCCTCGGGTCAGCCAGCACGAACCAGTCGTCGCGTGCCGGAGCTCTTGCTCCAAGCGGGCGAGCGAGCGTCCGGCGCCTTCGATGTCACCGGCAGCCAGGAGCACGTGCACGTGGAGGAGCCGCCCCTCGAAGGAACGGTCGAGTCCTAGTCCGGCCAGCACCAGGTTCTCCGGCTCCCATGCCGATGGTTCCCATAGCGCGCAGACCACCAGTCCGAGCGGGACGTCGATGCCGTCGAGCACCGACAGCCGGAGCTCCTCGCACACCGAGCAACGCAAGCGTTCGAGCTCGATGCTGCTCTCGAGCGGTCCCAGCAGGGCCGCGCCGGTTCCCCGCCGATCGAGCGCGATGCGTGCGGCGAGGAAGAAGAGCCTGGCTTGCTCGATCCGATGCACGGTCCACAGCTCGACCTCCGCGGCCGTCGTGGGCGTACGCTGGTGGAATCGTTCGGGTCCCGCCCGGTCGATGGACTCCCTGAGGAGCTCGGGCGTGAGCTGCTCGATGCGACAACGACGTCGAATGAGGAGCCGACGGAGAACGCGCGACCAGCGCTGGAAACGAAGATGCGTAGGGAGACTCACGAATCTGCTCCTTCCGTTGCGAGGCGGGAATCAGCCGTCGCGATGTGGGTGTCGGGTCGATCGAACGTGCCGGCATGGCTCAACAAGGCGTCGAGACCGCGACGCGCACGGCGCGCAGCCTCGCCAGCCGAGATGCCGGCCCGGTGTGCGATGTCGTCGAGCGTGAACTGCTCGATCACCAGCGCGAAGAAGGCCTGGCGATCTTCGGCCGGTTGCTGGTTGAACGCGCGGCAAGCTCGATGCATGGCGTCGGGCGAAAGCCCGAGCGGGCGAGCCAGATCACCGATCGCCGACGTGCGCCCCGGTCCAGCCGGAGGCAGCTCTTCCCGCGAGAGCTCCTCGATCGCCGCCGCGAGCTGCGCTTCGAGCCAGCTTTCGATCGCGGGTCGTCCCTCGTAGCGAGCGGCGTAGCGTGCGCAGCGCGCGAGCGCGCGCAAGTGCACGCGATCGGCGTCCAGGAGCAAGGCCGCCTCGCGCAGGCGGCGCGCCACGATGGCCCGCAGCGCGAGCGGATCGCCGGGCAAGATTCGCGCGAGGATCTCGCGCGGACTTCCTCCGGCCAGCCAGCGCCGCCAGTCGCGCCGGCTATTGCGGGCGCGCTCGCCATCCCGCCCCGGCGCCGCATCCAGTCCTGGTTCCACGAGGAAGGTCGGGACGCTGGAAGGGTCGACCTCGGCAAGTGGGTCCACGGGGCTCGCCGCGCCCGGGAGCAAGCGCTCCATCTCTCGCTCTCCCGCTCCGACCGTCGAAGCCGACTCGACCGGGGCAGGCCGCGCTCGATCCGCTCGCTCGCCGGCTCGATCCTGGTGCTTTGGCGATCGATGGCTCCGCTGGCTTGGGTCCACGATGATTCCTCCGTCTCCTGCGGCGCTGACTGCGCGACGGCTGATGCCTGGCCCTCGCCGCGCACGAAAGACCATCCTAGCCAGCCTTCGGGAACAGGCCGGTCCGGTTGTTCTTGCGTATCGATCGGCGGCCCGCAGACGCCGCATGCTCGCGAGCAGCCCTGCGCACGAGAGCCCGAATTCCCCGCTTTCGACGACGGCGAACAGCCCGCGCGAATGACGCAGGCCACATCTCTCCACGCTCTTCGAACGGCCCGCACGAAAGGCTAGCCTGTCGGCTTCCCTCGGCCCGACCGCCATCCCTTCCCGCAGGAGCACTGCATCTTGGATCCGATCCTCGCCGGCAAGACCGGGATCATCTTCGGCGTCGCCAACAAGCGCTCGATCGCCTGGGGCTGCGCCAAGAGCCTTGCCGGAGCCGGCATGCGGCTCGTCTTCACGTATGCCGGCGAGCGGCTCGAGCAGGGAGTGTCCGAGCTCGCGGCGGAGATTCCCGGCTCGCTGGTCCTACCGTGCGACGTGACTCAGCCCGAGACCATCGACGCCGCTTTCGATCGCGTCCGGGACACTTTCGGCACGCTCGACGCGATCGTGCACGCGATCGCCTTCGCCAAGCGCGAGGAGCTGCAAGGCGACTTCTTCAACACCTCGAAGGAAGGCTACATGATCGCGCAGGAGGTGTCGGCGTATTCGCTGACCGCGATCACGCGCCGAGCTCTCCCGCTCATGGAGGGCCGCGAGGGATCGATCGTCACCCTCTCGTACATCGGCGCCGGGCGCGTCGTGCCCAATTACAACGTGATGGGCATCGCCAAAGCCGCCCTCGAGGCGAGCGTGCGCTACCTCGCCGCCGACCTCGGTCCCCGCGGCATCCGCGTCAACGCCATCAGCGCCGGGCCCATTCGCACGCTGTCGTCCTCAGGCGTCAAGGACTTCAGTGCGATCATCGAGCACATCGCCGAGCGCGCTCCGCTGCGACGGAACGTGACCGCTGAAGAGGTTGGTGACACTTGTCTGTTCCTCGTCGGCCCGCACTCGCGAGGCATCACAGGTACGACGATCTTCGTCGACGCGGGCTACCACATCATGGGAGTTTGATCTTCTGGTTCGGAGTACCGCCTTCAGGCGGGCTTCTCTTGCGGAGCCGGTCCCGCCTGAAGGCGGGACGACGAACCTGACCGCCTGAAGGCGGTACTCCGAACTCGGAGGGACTCCGAACCCGGAGGGACTCCGAACTCGGAGGTATTCCGAACGTGGAGGGACTCCGAAGCAGGCGGCGTGCTCGTGGGGGTGTCGGTTCTCGCCAGGAGGCGAGGGCGAGGAGGCACGATGGGTTTCGGCGAGCTCGAGGCTGGTCGTCCCGTGGGTGGTCGCCTATCGTGCCGTGTTCGTTCTCGAATCGTCCCGCTCTACGGTCCCGTCCTGGGAAAGGAACGGCCTTCGTGTCACGCATCGCGCGCATTGGGCTCACCACGCTCCTCGTCACCGGATTGCTCTTGTTCTGGGGCACGACCGGCAATGCGCAGGACCCTCCCATTCCGCCCGACACCGAGGTCGTGACGACGGCCTCCGGCCTGAAGTACTCGGTCCTGAAGAAGGCGGAAGGGGTCGTCGATCACCCCAAGATGGGCGAGCGCGTTCGCGCGCACTACACCGGCTGGCTGACCGACGGCACGTCCTTCGAGTCGTCGCGTGGCGGCGAACCGCTCGAGTGCCGACTCGACGAGTATCTGATCCAGGGCTGGAACGAGGGTCTGCAGCTCATGTCGCCCGGCGACGTGTACAAGCTCACGATCCCGCCCGAGCTCGGCTATGGCGACCGGGGCAAGGGGTCGATCCCCCCCAACAGCACGCTCGTCTTCGAGCTCGAGCTCTTGTCCATCGCGCACGCACCGGCGTTCGTCCCGCTCGATGCCGAGAAGTCGCAGACCACGGCATCGGGATTGAAGTACCAGGTTTTGCAGGAAGGGACGGGGCGACTTGCGCTCCTGGAGGACCTGGTCGACATGGTGTACGCCTTCTGGCAGCCGGACGGCACCATCATCGATGCGTCGGCGCTTTCCGGCGGCAACATCCTGGGACCGCTGAACAAGATGCGCGTCCCCTTCTTGCAGGAGGGGCCGCTGCTGATGAAGGTCGGCAGCAAGCTCCTCTTCGAAGTGCCGCCGGCGCTCGGCTTCGCCAATCTGCCCGGTGCTCCCGTGGCACCGGATGCGACGACCATCTGGCAGCTCGAGCTCGTGCGCATCGTGGATGTCCCGCGCTTCGAGATGCCCCCCGAGGCCGAGCTGACCACCACCGCGAGCGGCCTCAAGTACAAGATGCTCGTCGAGGGCACCGGCGCGTCCCCGAAGATGTACGAGCATGCGACCTGCAACTATGCGGGCTGGCTGACGGACGGGAGCCTATTCGATTCCTCTTACATCACGGGCAAGCCCTTCGAGTTCATGGTCGGCAGGATGGTGCAGGGCTGGAACGAGGGCGTGCAGCTCATGAAGGAAGGCGGCAGCGCGATCCTGGTCGTGGCACCCGGGCTCGCATGGGGCAATCAACCCCAGCAGGGCATTCCTCCCGATTCGACGGTGGTGTTCCGCATCGACCTGATCCGGGTCGGCAAGGAAGAGAAGTAGGCGTCAGTGCGCCGGCTCGGGCGCAGGTCGTCTACCCGCCAAGAGATGTTTGCGGGCGAGCGACCAGCCGAGCAAGACCGCGAAGACGAGCGCCGCTCCGAGGCTGAGCCAGGGGGGCAGGAGCTCGTGCGCCTCTCCCATCGTCGCCTGCACGTTCAGGCCAAGCAGGGAATCGAGCCCATCGACGGCCATCCCCAGCGCGAGCGTCACGAGCGAGAGTGCGACGAGGTGCACCAGGAGCACGCGCTTTCCTAGCGTCTTGCCGATTGCCACGAGCGACGCGAGATTGGTCGCCGGTCCGGCGAGCAGGAACACGAAAGCCGCGCCGGGGCTCAAGCCCTTGAGCATCAGGGATGCGGCGATCGGCGTCGATGCCGACGCACACACGTAGATCGGGATGCCGACGAGAAGCATCAGGAGCAGGCCGGAGAATCCGTGCAACGGACTGCTGGCGAGTAGGTCCGCCGGAAGCAGCGTCCCGATCAGCCCCGAGATCAGGATGCCGGCGAGCAGCGGCACGGCGAGATCGTCGAGCAGATCGACGAATGCGTAGCGCAGCGCGCGCACGACGAGGCCGCCCCGCGCAGGCGTCGCGGGAACCGGATCGGAGCTGCAGGAGGCGTGCTCTTCAGCGGTCGGCGAGCCGGCATCGATCGCACTCGCGCGCTCCCGCCGGACGAAGAAGTTGACCGCGATTCCGGTACAGATCGCCGAGAGGATCGCTCCGAGCGGCCGCAGGACCGCCATCACCGGGCCCAGTAGCGCCCAGGTGACGGCGACCGAATCGACGCCGGTCTCCGGAGTGGCGATCAGGAACGCGCTCGTGGCTCCCTTGCTCGCGCCTTTCTTGCGCAGCGTGAGCGCGAGCGGCACGACCGAGCACGAGCAGAGCGGCAAGGGCGCGCCGAGGATCGAAGCTCGCACGACGGATCCCAGGTCGTCGCCGGCAAGGTATCGAGTCAGCGTCTCGGGCTTCAGGACCTGGCTGATCCATCCCGAGATCGCGAAGCCCAGGAGCAGGAAAGGCGCCATCTCCACGAACACGTCGAGGCTCGCTTCCAGGATGTCACGAACCAGTGCCGGCACGCCCTCCGTGCCCGGCAGCGAGATCGCCGTGATCAAGATGCCGAGCAGCAGCCACCCGAGCTTGCCCCAGCCGTGCTCGCTGTCGTGGAACACCTCGGGCAGGAGATCGCACACCGCGACGTACAGGAACGTGCCGCATGCGAGGCCGGCGAAGATCGGCTCGAGCCCGTTCTCGCGCGTGGGGAACTGCGCGCCGAAGACGATGCCGGCTGGCTCGATCGCGACGAAGGCCAGCAAGAGGAGCAGCGCGCGCGCCCGCGGGACCTGCGCCAGACTCATCACCACGCCGAGCGAGAACGTCTCGGCCGCCTTGTGCACGAGAAGGCTCAAGAACAACGGCCAGTCGCTCCCCAGGCGCTCGACCATGACCCCCAGCCCCAGGCCGAAAGTGATCGAGTGCAAGGCGAGCCCCACGAAGGTCGCCGACAGCAGGACCGCGTGCGCGTCGCCGCGCCGGGAGTCGATGCGTCCTTGCAACCACACCCGCTCGGTCGCGAACAGGAGCAGGAAGCCGGCGAGCATCGCGCACCACGGAAGGATCGACGCCGCCTCCGCCGGGCTGGGCTCGACCGCCTCGCCTCGCACGTGGGATCCGCCCGCCAGCTCGGGCAACAGGTGAAGGAAGATGCTGCCGAGGAAGACGCCTGCGGCGATCGACACCAGTCGGTGCAGACCCACGTGCGTCCAGCGCCGATACAGCGGCAGCGGTGCCCCCGCGATGCCGACGAGCAGGAAGGCGAGAGCGACGAGGGGAGCGGAGATCTGCACGGTCGGTACGGGCGAAGCTGGCATCCTAATCCAGGGTCCAGTACTTCCTCGACCTCCGCTTCCGCGCCGGCGCCCCGCGGAGCACGCGATTTGCGCCGAAATCGCTGCCACTGGAACGAGTTCCCGCCGGTCTCCTTGTCCTCGGTGTCACGACTTGGTCGGATGGGAGTCGCACGCGTGTGTGCTAGGAAGGGCTACGGCCTCGGAGTCTCAGGCCCGGAACTCGAGGGCTCCCCGGGACTCGGGCACCGTCACGGATGCAGCAGTGCACCCCTGTGGAGGTTGTGCTATTCTTCTTCCCCCTTTCACCCGAAACCCCTTCCCATCGGCGAGGTAAGCACCTCGACGAGTGACCCGACCGGCCGATCGCGTCTCCCCAGGTCCCGTCCGATCCAGCTACATGGCGAGCCGATTCAACTTCATCCGCTTTCTCTCGGGGGCCTTCCGGAACTCCCCCTGGATCGTAATCGCGGTCGGCATCCACGTGATGGTCTTCGCGATGATGAGCATCATCTACATCCATCACGAGTTCGTGAAGCGGGGCGAACGACCGACGTCCATCGCGGTGGGGACGGAGAGAGCGGACGCTCCCCTCGAGGTGATCCAGCCGCCCGAGCGGATCGATCGCAAGAAGGTCCCCGAGAACACCGACGCTGAGCTCGTGTCCTACGAGGAGGAGTCCTTCATCCCCGCCGAGGATGTCGAGGAGGACCTGCACCTCGACATCGGAGATCCCACGGGCACCGATGACGCTCAGGCCGGACAGACCGGCGGTACTGCAATCGGTGTCGGGGCGGGCGGCGGTCACTACGGAGCCGGGACTTCGCCCTTCTCCTCGCGTCGCGTGGGCTCGGGAAAGAAGAAGGGTCGCCCGGGCGGAGCGAAGGTCGGCACGGAGGAGGCGGTACTCGAAGGCTTGCGCTGGCTCGTCCGCCACCAGGGCGAGGATGGCGCGTGGGGTCCGGACATCTGCCGGACGCGCTGCAATCCGAAGACCCCCTGCATTCCGGCCGACGTCGAGGTGCAGCCCTTCTGGAACGAGGGCTTGACCGGGCTCGCGCTCCTCGCGTTCCTCGGACAGGGCCTCAACCACGACTCGAAGATCGTGCTCGTCGACACGGCGATGGGGAAGAAGTACGTGTCGGGCGACATCATCAAGAAGGGCCTCATGTGGCTCGTGAACCACCAGAAGGAGGATGGCTCCTTCTCCGAGATCCGCCCCTTCCTGTACAACGAAGCGCTCGCGACCATGGCCCTGTGCGAAGCGTACGGCCTCTCGCGCAACCCGTACTTCAAGCGGCCGGCACAGAAGGGCGTCGACTTCCTCGTCGCGGCGCAAAAGATGAATCCGCAGGCGCAGGGCGAGCTGTGGGGCTGGCGTTACAGCTCGCGAGCAGAGCTCGACGCCAAGAAGGCCGCGGGCGAGATCGACGACGCCGCCTACTACGACGAGATCTTCCAGGTGGACATCTCCGTGACCGGCTGGGTGATCATGGCGCTGAAGTCCGCCTGGATCAGCGGGCTCGACGTTCCCCCCGAGGCGATGGAGGGAGGCCTGCGCTATGCCAAGTTCGTGAGTCGGGACGACGGCCTGGTCGGGTACATGGACCTGGCCGGAGCGGGCGTTCCCGTCGGCGGACCGGGCGACCAGTACGGCTACCACGTCGGAACGATGTCCGCGCTCTCGATGCTCGTCCGCACCTTCGTCACGCACGACCTGGAAGACCCGTTCTTCGAGGCCGCGGCGAGGCAGATCGTCAAGGACCAGCCGACGATCTCGAAGGACAAGCTCTCGATCGACTACTACTACTGGTACTACGCCACGCTGGCCCTGAATCAGTTCGACGGGCCGGACAGCCCGCGGAAGGCGGCGGGCGAGTACTGGAACAAGTGGAACGATTCGATGCAGGACGCCATCCTGGAGCTCCAGGTCGACACCAACGAACGGGACGTCTGCCAGCGGGGCGGATGGTTGGTCGGCGACCGGTGGAGCCGCCATGGCTACGCCATCTACAACACTGCGATCAACGTGCTGACCCTCGAGGTCTACTACAGGTATGAGAACGCCTTCGGTGCGGGCGTGCGTGAGCGGTCGGGACCGACCGTGCAAGCAGTCAATAGTGGTGCAGAAGAAGGCGGCAAGTAGCCGCCGAGCCCTCGTTGCCGACCTAGAAAGATGATTCGCTCCATCGGCGCATCCGTGCTCGTCGTCCTCGTGGCAGGGACCGCCACCGCCCAGAGCAGCGTGATCCTCGGCCAGGAGAACGTCGAGTTCGCTCGCGCGCTCTTCGTCGCGGGGTATCCCGATCTCGCCGACGGCGTGTGCAGGGTGATCGAGAGTGAGAGCCCTGCAGGACTGGGTGATCTGCAGGTCCAAGCCCTGCGATTCGAGCTGCGGCTAGCGGCCGCCGAGGACGAGCAGGACCTCGTCAAGCGCAAGGAGCTCATCCAGGCGATCCTCACGGACGCAGGCGCTTTCATCGAGGCGAACTCGCGCGCCCGCGCGGCCTCCATGGTTCGCGAGATGCTTCCCGAGGCCTATCTGCAGCTGGGTGAGACGCTCACCGCGCTCCAGGACCGCGAGACCGATCCGACGAAGATCGCGCAGATCCGCGAGGAAGGGCGGAGCAGCTACACGCAGGCGGAAGATTCGCTGCGCGAGCGCATCGAGAGGTTCAAGGAGCGGCTCACGTCCCAGGGGAGCCTCACGGACTACGAAACCGGCCAGTATCAGCAGGCCTGGTACAACCTCGGGCGCACCTTCTACTTCCACGCGCTGCTGCACCCGCAGGGTGACCCCGAAGGGAACAAGCTCCTGAAGGATGCGCGCGACACCTTCCTCTTGTTCGGCCTGGAGTACAGCAACCTGCTGTCGAACTACGAGGGATACATCTACCAGGGTCTCTGCTCCGAACGATTGAAGGAGCCGAAATCAGCGCTGGAGGAGTACGAGTACGCCATCTCGTTGCGTGACTTCTACGAACCAACCGCCGAAGGAGTCTTCGAAGTCTCGCCCCAGGAAGCCGACGTGATCTCCGGGGCGACGATGCGGAAGGTGAAGCTGCTCACCGAGCTCGGCAAGCCTCGCGACGCGATCGCAGCCGCCGAGGATTTCTTCGCGACGATCCCCGAGCCGCTCCAGACCTCGTCCGGGGCCGCGGTCCTCCTCGCGCGCGCGCAGGCCGAGATCAAAGCTGGGGACATCGTGAAGGCCGCCGAGACGGCTCAGGAGCTGATGTCCTTCGATTCGTCCGGCCCCTGGAGCCAGCGTGCTCGCGAGCTCTTGGCCCAGCTCCCCGTCCAGGGTCTGCCTCCCGACAAGATCCTGCGGGTGGCCGAGACGGCGTCGGCACGCGGGGAGTCCTCTCGCGCGCTCGACCTGTGCCGGCTGGCGCGCGAGATGAACGCGGCGGGCGCCAACTCCGCCGACATCGGTGCCGAGTGCTTCTTCCTCACCGGCAACATCTATCGCAGGCAGGGACGGCTGCACGAGGCGACCGTCGCTTTCGACTGCGCCGCGGAGCTCTATCCCGCGAGCCAGAAGGCCGGCGACGCGCTGTGGAGAGCCGTCAACACCTACATCGACCTCCACGGCCTCGAGAAACGCCGCTTCTACAGCCGCCGGTACGAAGAGCGCATGCAGTCGCTCGCCACCAAGTATCCCGATCACCCCTTCGCCTCGAACGCCGAGCTCATCATCGGCCGGGGCCTGGAAGCTCAGCAGGATTACGCCGCAGCGGCGGTGGCATACGACAAGATCGCGCCGGGCTCGCCCAGCTACGAGGAAGCCGTCTCTCGTGCGGCTCGCGCCCGCTTGTCCCTCGCGCTTTCGCAGAGCAAGGACAAGAAGGCCGAGGCTCAGGCCACGTTCCGCGAAGCCGAGGCAGGGTTCCACAAAGCCCTGGACCTCCTGGCGAAGGCGCGGGAAGACACCCTCGATGCGGAGATCCGGCAACGGCTGGCATCGCTGTCCTTCTCCGCGTACTCCGATCTCGCCTCGCTGCATCTCGAGAGCGGAACACCGGAGGCGGTTCCGCCGCTACTCGAGGAGATGGAGAAGCTCGGAGCGGAGCTCGGGAACGATCCCGAGCGCCTCACGGGGATGTGGAGCCTGCGCATCCGGACGCTGCAAGCTCTGGGGCGCACGGACGAAGCCGTCACCCTGTTCGAGTCGCTGCTGCAAAGGTCGCCCGATGCCCCGGGAATCTCCGTCGTCGCGGGCAACCTGGCACGTGCCCTCGATCAAGCCGGAGTCGACCTGCTCGCCGCCGATCCTGCGTCGGAGCAGGCGGCCGAGTACTGGCGCAAGGCGGCCTACTACTACGTAGTGAGCATCAAGCGGCAGCTCGACGAGAGCGAGGCCCTGAATGACATTCAGATCGCGGAAGTCGCCCAGCGGCTGTACGTGATGGGCTTGCACTTCAATGCGGTCCCGGAAGGGATGGATACCTTCGTCGATTGGCAGGGAACGCCGAAGGACACGAGCCTCTGGGAAGAGGCGGTGCGGATCTACCAGACGCTCTCGAGCATCAAGCCCACGTACTTGAGCGAGATCGAGCTCGCTCGTACCCAGGCGCTGCTCGGTCGCGTCAAGGAAGCCGCCGGAATCTATGCGCGGCTCTTCGATCAGAACGACATGTTCGATCCGGCCGATCCAGCGAAGGAGCGCTTCGATCCGACTCTCGTCGAGAAGCGCCCTGAGCTCAGGTCGGCCTACCTGGAATGGGGAGTCGCGGAGCGCCTGACGGGAATCGCCGAGAACGACGCCGGCCGCCTCGAACGCGCCACGGCCATCTTCGAGCGGGTCCAGAGCGCCAAGAACACCAACGAGACGATGCGGCTGTGGTGGCAGGCCAAGTACTACCTGATCCGCGTGCTCATGGACCGCGGCCGGTACCCCGAGGCGGACATCGCCTTGAAGAGCATGCGCCGCACGACGAGCCGGGAGAACCTCGCGAAGTTCGGCTTCGAGGAGAAGTTCAGCGAACTGGAAAAAGAGCTCAAGACGAAGGTCTTCGACCGGAAATGAACATGCAGGAACGAATGATTCCGCTCCACGGCGCGCAACGACGGATGCCGAGCGGCTTTGCCGTGGTGCACCTTGCAGGCGGCCGAAGTCCGGCGGCGAGGCACACCCATAGCCGCGTGCTCCGTCTGGGGCTGATGTCCGCGGGCTTCCTCGCTCTGGCGCTCGTGCTCCCCGGGCACGCGCAGGAGGGCGGGGACACGGTCAAGTTGAAGAACGGCGACGTGGAGCTCGGGACGGTCCTGGAAGAGGTCCAGGGCGGCGTGGTCCTCAAGCCGGAGAAGGGCGCCAAGAAGACGATCCCCTGGGACACGGTGCAATCGGTCGAGTACCCGGACGCTCCGGTCGAGATGGGGAACGGCATCACGGCGCTGGGCCTGGGACAGTACGAGGATGCGGTCGAGCGCTTCGCGATGGTCATCGACGCCGAGGAGAAGCCTCGGTCGATGATCCAGCAGCAGGCGCTCTTCTACTCGGCCTACGGGCAGCAGCGTGCCGGTCTCACCGACGAGGCGATCGCGGGCTACCAGAAGCTCTTGGCCGCCTTCCCCCACGGCCGGTTCCTGCGTTCGGCGGCGGACAACCTGACCATGCTCCTCGCGCGGAAGGGGGACGCCGCGGGGGCTCAGAAGGCCCTGGAAGGCGTCGCCACCGGCGCGGCCGATCTGCCCGGATTCGCAGCCGAGGTCGCCATCCTGCGCGGTCGGCTGCTCCTGGCCGAGGGCAAGACGGCCGACGCCCGGGCCCGCTTCGAGGAGGCGGAGAAGACGGCGGACGCAAGCGAGGGGGTGCGGCAGGAAGCCCGCCTGTGCCTCGCCGACACCCTCCTCGCCGAGAAGAAGGCGGCCGAGGCCGAGGCGATCTTCACCGCTCTCAAGAACGGGGCAGGCCCCCCGCAGGTCCAATCGGGCGCGTGGAACGGCCTTGGGGAGCTCCTGGCCGAGGACGGCAGAGCCAAACGCGACTCGGACCGTATCTTGGAGGGCCTGTACGCCTATCTGCGGACCGTCGTGCAATACAAACCGCTCCTGGGCGAGTCGACCGCGGAATACGAGCGCGCCCTCGCCGGAGCAGCCACATGCTTCAAGTACATCTCGGAACTCGAGCAGAACAACGATCGCAAGAAGCTCAACGCCCAGCGCTCCCGAGAGAAACTCGATCAGCTCCAGAAGGAGTTCCCCAACTCCACCTACCTGCAAGAAAAATGACGGATCATCCCCGAGACCCACGAGAACGACGATGAAGACCCTGCGCATCCCCAAACTTGCCAGCACAGCCGCATTGGCGGTGATTCTCCTCGCGGGCGGCGCGGCCGCCGCTACCGCGGCCCAGGAGGAAGGCCCCAAGAAGTCCTGGCTCGAGCTCTTCGAGACGACCGGCTTCGTGGGTTACCTCATGCTCGTCGCTTCCGTCGCGGGAACGACGCTCGTGATCGAGCACATGGTGAATCTGCGCCGCGAGAAGCTCGCGCCGGCCATGCTGGCAGGAGACCTCGAAGCGCTGATCAACGAAGAGCAGTACGACGAGGCGATCGAGCTCGCCGACCAGGAAGGCGGATACCTCTCCAACCTGATCGGTTCGGCGCTGCGCATGCGCCACGCGGGCTACGAGGAAATGATCACGGGTCTCGAGGCGGCGGCGAACGAAGAGACGTTCAAGCTGAACACGAAGATCTCCTACCTCTCGCTCATCGGAAACGTCGCGCCCCTGCTCGGGCTGCTCGGCACGGTGACGGGAATGATCTCGTCCTTCCAGGTCATCGAGACCCTGAAGGCCCCGACGCCCGGCGACCTTGCCAAGGGCGTGTACGAGTCGCTCGTCAACACGACGATGGGTCTCTTCGTCGCGATCATCTTCTTGACCATCTATTTCTTCTTCAAGAACAAGGTCTCGAAGATGTGCCTCTCCATCAACCTGCAGGCCGTCGACATGCTCCGGCACCTCGCAGGTCGGAAGGCCGAAGCGGCCTGATCCGGGAAAGGAATACGAGCCATGGCCCGCAGGAAGCCGATGCAGGTGAAGGAGGACCTCACCTGCAACTTGATCCCGATGGTGGACATCATGTTCCTCCTCCTCCTCTTCTTCATCCTGGGGGCGGACATGAGCCAGCGGGAGCAAGCCGAACTGGTCTTGCCCACCGCGAGCGAGATCAAGGAAGCAGACAAGGTCAAGGGCGAGGACGTGACGACCACCGTCAACATCCAGCACCGACCGGAAAGCCAGACCTTCAGCTGCCCGATCAACAAGGGCAGCGGAGTGTGCCGCGACAACGATCACTGGCTGTTCTTGATCCAGGGCTCGGAGTACACGCTCGAAACGCTGAAGCCCAAGCTCGAGGAAGTGGCACAGGCATCGATGGAGGAGGTCGTGGACCCGGAAGCGGGTGAACTCCTCTCCGCGAGGAAGGTGATCATCCGAGCCGACAAGGCCGCGCCCTACGGCCACGTCCAGAAGATCATCGAGTTCTGTGGCCTGGTGAAGATCTACAAGATCGAAGTCGGGGCCGCTGTTCCTCCCGCAGGCTGATCGAATCCAGGAGTCAATGACATGGCTGGCGTAAGCGTAGGCGAATCAGAAGAGAACCCGGTCGCGATCAACGTCACCGCGCTCGTGGACATCATCTTCTGCCTGTGCGTGTTCTTCATGATCTCCTTCAAGTTCAAGCAGCTCGAAGGCAAGTTCGAGTCCTGGCTGCCCAAGGGAAAGGGGATCGGCAGCGTGGCCGCGGATTCCTCGATCCTCGAGGAAGTTCGCGTGGCGATGTTCTGGGACGCGCCGACGCAGACGACGATCCGCCAGCTCCGGAACCGCAAGGTCGAGAACGACGACGAGCTCCAGCAACTCATCAAGGAAGCGCACGACGACTGGGTGCACATGAACAAGCCTGAGACTCCCGTCACCATCGACGCCGAGGCAGGTGTGCCCTGGAACGAAGTGATCAACGTGATGAACCTCTGCAAGAAGGTCCAGATCGACAAGATCGAGTTCGCCCTCGGAACCTCGACGCCCGCGAAGTGACGCAATGATCCCGTCCTGCGTCGGCGCGCTCGTGCTCCTCCTGGCGCAGGAGCAGCGCCAGCCGAACGAGATCGAAGATCCGGCGCCGCTCACGCAGGTGCCGGTTCAAGTGGAGGAGCCCGCGCCGGGATCCGAGTGGCGGGCGCGTCTCTCGACGCTGTTCGAGGGCGCGCTCACGGATTCGGAAAACGGCGAGGCCTTCGAGGAGACGCCGGGGTACAGGCAGCTCCTGCAGCTCGTGTCGGCCTACACGCCGGAAGACATCCGGTCGCGCACCGAGACCGAGCTGGCCTTCGGGGAAGCGCTCTCCGATCCGGACGCCTGGCGTGGAGTGTTCGTCCATTTCCGCGGGATCGTCGCAGGCATCGAGACGATCCGTTTGCGCGAGCCCCTCCTCGGCAGAACAGACATCTACCGCGCGACTCTGACCGAAGCGGACGCGTCGGAGGGCGTGATGGTCGATCTGCTGGACCATCCCGGCGACCTCGACCTGCAGCGCGACGTGGTCGACGTCGAAGGAGTTTTCTACCGGACCGTGCGCTTCGAGAGCAAGACCGGGCGCATGCGAGTGGCCCCCTACCTCGTCGCTCGCCAGATGCGTCGATTCGATACGGCGAGCGTTCCGCGCAAGACCATCTTCGGCGGCTTCGAGCTCTGGGTCGTGCTCCTCGCGGTCGCCTTCATCGTGGTGCGGGTGCTATTCTCGATGAACCGCCGGCAATCTCGCCGCGACTCCGCCATCGACATGGGCCCGATCCGCGACAAGGCCGCGCGCGCTCGAGCCGAGGCCGCCTCCAAGCCCCCCCCCGGGCGGAATCCCTGAGTCCCCGCTCACCGAACTCTGATGCCCGTCTGCGAGAACTGCCACTCCAACTTTGCCGAGCCCAAGGGTCTAGTGGAGATCACATCCCTGCGGGTGCTGTGCCCCAAGTGCCAGGCACAACGCAAATCGACCAAGTCGGGGCGCGCGGGGGGCGCAGACGCTCCAGTCCCTGGCAAGTCTGGATCGACCGAAGGGTCGCGCGCGGGTGAACCCGACGGTCGAGCCAAGGTCGAGAGCCCCCCCGTGGCGCGCAAAGAGAATCTCCGTGCTCCCCCGGTGCCTGCACGTCCCGCGGCGGCACGGGCAGCGGCCGTGGCCAAGGAAGCGGCCGTGGCCAAGGAAGCGGCCGCGACCAAGGAAACGACCAGCGCGCGCAAAGCCAGCGCACCCGAGAAACCTGCGAAGAAGCCCAAGATCGACTTCGAGCACATCAAGGCGGAGACGGAGCAGCTGCGCAAGCGCGCGAACCGACCCATCCTGATCGGTTACGTCGTCAGCTTCATCGTGGTGGTGATCTGCGCCGTCGTCCTCTGGATCGTCTTCGATCGTCAGAACAAAGAGCGCGTGGCCAGGGAAGCGCGCGAGGCACTGAGAGCCGGCTTCCGGGCCGAACTCATCGCATTCGACACCACCACCGAAGAGGGCGCCCAGGGTCTCCTCGCTCTCGTCGAAGCGAAGCCCGAGCTCGCGCAGCTCGAGGAGATGGCCTCCGACGTCCTGATGCGCTCCTCGCAAGCCAGGCTCAACCTGCAGAAGATGCAGGAGCGCCGCGAGCTCTTGCAGAAGCTGGAAGCGATCGAGGCGGAGCTCGGCCGAGTGAGCGAGATCTCCTCGGAGAGCCTCGCCGAGCAGCGCCGCCGGCTCGAGGAGATCGCGCCGAAGCTGGAAGTGATGGGCCCGGACTTCGTGGCGCGCGCAGCCACGGCGCGCGAGACCGTCGACCGCGTCTACGTCGAGAAGATCCTCGCGGAGTCGGAAGCATCGGCCAGCGCGCCGGCGCCCACGCGCGCGTCCCTCGCTCAGCTCCAGAGCGCCGAGGAAGAGATCCTGAAGCTGTTCTCCGCGGCCTACAAGGTCTGGGAGGAGGACAAGCAGAACGAAGAGCGCAAGACGAAGAAGGAATACCTCGAAGGCGTCTACCGCAAGATCATCGAGCTCTCCGACGCGACGCTGGAAAAGGTCTTCCCTCCGGAGGTGATCGAGAAGATCCCCTGGACGGATTTGCTGGCTGACAACCAGGTCGAGAACTGGCGTGGCCCCACGCTCGCGGGCTTCGAGCATCGCCTCGAGAAGGGCACCCTGCATCTCATCGGGCCCGATCCGGCGGAGAGGGCCCAGGGCATCCTGAGCATCGGTTACGAGGAGCAGTGGCGCGACTTCGTCCTCGAGATGGAGTTCGTCCTGGTCCGTGGCAGCATGACGCTGTTCTCACGCCTTCCGCTCAACATCCAGTCGAACATCGAATCCCTGGAAATCAGCACGCAGGGAGAGGACGCCGTGACCGCGGGCGAGACCTACGCTCTCGAGATCAGCATGATCGGCAGCAAGCGCACGATCTGGATGAAGGCGAACGACGACGAACGCCCCCCCGCCGAAGCCATCAAGTGGCAGAACGTCCGCAAGGGCGAGCTCGCCATCGCCGTCCCATCGGGCAGCGAGATCAAGGTGACGAAGATGCAGCTGCGCGTGCTGCGCTGAGATAGGGCCGCGACACCCAGGGATCGTCGGCTATCGCGTAGCGCAGGTGCAGATCGGCTGCCCTGCTGATCCCCACGCGCGGGCCGGAGAGGATGCGGGCGGCTGCGATGGGATCGGCAGCGAGCTCGATCCGCAGAGGACCCCCGAGCAGGTCGAGCCCGTCGTGACGAGCTCCGATCCCCAGCGCTTGCACGAGCTTGGCCGGCCCGCTGCACAGCTCCCGCGCCCCCGCCCTTCCGCGGCGCAGCGCCATCGCTTCCAGCCCTTCGATCGGCTCGAGAGCGCGCACCAGTACCGCCTCACCCACGCCTTCCGGGCCCGTCACGACGTTGAAGCAGTGATGCAGCCCGTAGATCCGATAGACATAGGCATGCCCGGGCGCGAGGAACATCGAGGCGTTGCGAGCGGTGCGGCCCGGGCGGGAGTGCGAAGCCGGGTCTTCCTGCGAGAGGTAGGCCTCGACCTCGACGATGCGCCCGGCGACGCGCCCCGTGGGGTCATCGTGAACCAGGAGCGCTCCCAGCAAGCGGCGCGCGACGCTGCGCGTGTCGCTGAGGAACAGCTCGCGCCCGGGGAGGCTCAGGCGGTCGGAGGTCGACGATCGAGACGTGCTCATCGTGCCCCCCCTCTCGGAGCTTCCTTCTTGAACAGCAAGAGGTGCAGGAATCCGCGCAGGAAGAAGTTCCCCTCCGCCGCAGCGCGATGGAAGTTGGGCTTCTCGAGTGTGCGGTTGCCGCGCACGACCGCGACGTGATCGATGGGCCGGAAGCGTCGCGCGAGCATGCCGTAGAAGGTCGCGCCGATCCCCACGAAGCCGCGCTTCTTCTGGAAGCTGTCGCCCACCAGGACGGCCATGTAGCGCCGATCCCGGAGCACGCGCTCGACCTCCGCGAACACGCCCTCCATGGCCTCGAAGTACGCCGGCTCGAAAGCCGAGAGCTCGCCGATGCAGTCGCTGGAACCCCCGTACTCGATGTGCGTCGAGTACGGCGGATCGAGGAACACGAAGTCCGCCTTGGAGTCCTCGAGCGGGAGCTTGCGCGCATCGGCGCGAAAGATGTCGGGGCGCACGGGCCGCACGTCGTAGCCGAGCGCGCGGCGGGAGAGGCTGCGGGCCACGTCGAGGGTGGTCCCGCTCCCCGCGAAGGGATCGATCACGAGGTCTCCCTCGTGGGTGTAGCGGGCCAGGAGGTTCCAGAGCACCCAGGCCGGCGTGGCTCCCGCGAATGCGGACGCGCCCATGGGCTTCGCGCCGTACTGGCCGGAGGGGTGGTACCAGAGAGTGGTCGTCTGGAGCTTCGGGTCGCCGGGCTCCCTCGCGTGGGGTCGCATCGTGCGCGCGGATCCTACCAGCGCGTGCGATCCGCGGGGCCCCGCATCACCCGGTGCTACGAGCGCTTCGCGGCGAGCTTGCGGCCGGCTGCGCCACGTGCTCGATCCTGCCCGCGCGCCGCGCGCCCTCGGCCGATCCCCCGGCCGAGCGCTCGGCATCCACCGTCCACGCACCCACCGTCCGGTGCGGTTGGCGGCTCTCCAGGTAGCTCGAGACCGTCCAGACCGTGCCCAGAAGCACCACCGCAACCCAGCCAAGCACCCGTCGAAGGGAAGTGTCCACGGCCCACTCATTCGCCCGAGGGGCCATTTGCTTCCCGGGAATCTCGCTCTTCCGGGAGCCTCCGGGGCCTCAGTCTCGCGCCGGCCCGCCGGCGAGCTGGCGCTCGGCGTACTGCAGGAGCTCCTGGTACTGGAGATGGAAGTCGTGCGTCCCCCCCGCGATGGGATCCTTGAAGAAGCAGGCGGTGTGCGCCATCTCCCCGCCCTCCCCCCGCTCGGCGGCCAGATCAGCCAGGCGGACGAGGTCGAGCACCAGGGGCGCCGCGAGCGCCGAATCGCTGCCTGCCCAGGTGAATTGCAGGCTCATGCGCACCCCGAGGAAACCCTCGAAGTGCACGAAGTCCCAGGCCGTCTTCCAGTCGGCGAGCGAGGGGACGTAGTCGATCCCGACCTTGGTGTGGAAGTCGGGCTGGTCGGGGAACAGCGAACGCAGGGCCACGTCCTTGTTGTGCACCTTGGCCTGGCGGTGCGCCTCGTCGCGCAGGACCTCCCCATCGCGATTGCCGAGCATGTTGTAGCCCTGCCACGCCAGCATGCGCAGCGCGCGCTTGGCAAAGGTGGGCGCGAGGGCCGTCTTGATCAGGGTCTCGCCCGTTTTCGCGTCGCTCCCGCAGTGCGGCACGTTCTTCTCGCGAGCGAAGGCGCGCAGCGCGGGGATGCTCGACGCGAGGCTCGGCGTGAAATTGACGAACGGCCGGCCCGAGGAGAGCGCGGCGTACGCGTACACCGTCGACGCCGGCTGCGGCTTGCTGCTCTGCAGGGCGCGCTCGTAGGCCGCACGCGATTCCCACTCGGCCTGCGGGGCACGGACGGCCTCGGTGCTCGCCACGTTGACGACGACCACGCGGTCGACCTCCGCGCGCTCCTGGAACGCGTCGAGGTCGGCGACGATCGCGCGCACCTGCTCGGCGCCGTTGCACGCGCTGCGCTCCCCCACGCGCGGATCGAGATCCGCGAGCCCGACGTCGGGACCGTCCAGGACGCCGGGCTGGATGCAGTTCTGGAAGGCCGTCGCGTCGCGCGCGCAGGCGGCGATCAGATCGGGGGCCAGGATTCCGCTGCGCGCGAACTCCCCCGCCGACTCCGAGATCGTGCGCAGGCACACGTCGTGCCCACCGAGCACGAGGTCCTCGAAGGCGACGAGATCGAGCGCGTGGAATGGCGCTCGCGCGGTCAGGATCCCGACCGGATCGATCAAGCCTTGCTTGAGGGCGGAGAGACCGTAGGCGACACAGGTGGAGATCGCTCCGCGAGCTCCGATCAGCCACATGCCGACGCGACGGTTGCGTTGCTTTCGACTCACTCTCCCTCGCTGGTTGGATCTGGATCTCGATCGTGGAGGCTGGCCTTGCGGCGCGCTTCGATCCAGCGCTCGACGATCTCTGCTTGATGGGCCCGCCAGGAGCGGCCAGCGGCGACGCCTCCTGAGGCGCCTGGGTGGCTGGGATCCGCTCCGGGCAACGAGCCCGCGGGTGGATGGGGTTTCTCGGTCTGGGAAGCAGACATTGTCCCACTCGAGGTCCCATTCTCCAGTCCGGCGGCCGCTCTCCGTTCGGTCTCTCCCGCGTCTACCGTGCCGGGGGCTCCGGAGGAACCCCCTGCGAGGGCGGTCTCGGTCGGCTCGGCGGAGGCTTCCGAGCCTGCAGCTTCCGATCCTGGGCCGGCTCGCCCGGGCTCCTCGGTGTTGCCGCCCAGCCCGAGAGCGGCTGCCTCCGCCGACTCGCGAGCGCGGTCGACCGCTTGCGCGAGCGCCGAGCCAGGCAGGATCTCCGTTCCCAGCTCCCTGAGCAAACTGCCGATTTCCTCCGCCGCCGCTCGTACTTGCTCGGCTCCAGCGGATCCCTGCTTCAGGTCCTGCGCTGCCGCGCCCGCTCGCGCCTCGGCAGCGACGATCTGCGCGAGCTCGCCCGCATCCAGCTCCCCTTGCGCCAGGGCCTGCTCCCCCGCGTCGCGAGCTCGAGCCAGCTCGTACTCGAGGTCGCGCGACAGGCGCACGATCCAATCCGCTTCGCTCTCCCCCGTCGAGCGCTCCCGAGCGAGCGCGAGCAAGGCCAGCGCGAGGAGCGGCAGCGTGAGGAAGGACAGGAAGGCCGACGAGCCCGCGCGCAAGATCTCGCTCGGGGAGAGCCGCTCGCACAAGCCCGCCGCCAGCACGGGCGCGAGTGCCGGGGGCGCGCTCCGAGTCGAGCACTCGTAGGCGGTCAGGAGCTCACCCTGGCACGCGAGCCGGCCGTCGATCCGCCGCGCGAGCTCGGCACGCTCGATCCGCGCACCCAGCCAGAACGCTGCGGCGGCTGCCGCGGCTCCGAGGAGTGCGGCGAGGAATGCGCTCGGTCCGGGTGTCCCTTGCCAGACTGCCGTCGCGACGAGCGCGAGCCAGCCCGCCAGGCCGAGCAGGACGGCTTCGATGCTTCGCGCACCCATCAGCCGGCGGTGCGCGCTCCGGACCAGCTCGCCCACGCGCTCGAGAGGTGGCTGGGTGGAAGCCGGAGATCGAACGCGTGCGGACACGGCGGGCAGCCTAGCGCGGTTGCGGCGCACCGCCCTCGGGGACCACCGGGACGAGCTCGCGCAACCCGGAAGGAAGCGCTTCGAGGCGTTCGCGCGCGAAGATGAACAGGACGGGGCTCTCGAAAGGCGGCAGCATCCAGGGATTGGCGAGCCAGATCGTCTGCTCGATGCACGACTCCAGGCCCGCGGTGAGCATCGTGTTGCCCGCCGCGAAGAACGCGATGTTGATGAGATTGCCCTCGACCGCTGCAGCGAAGCGCACTCCACCGCCGCGCTCGCTGGGGATGAGGCGCGATCCGAGGTACACCCAGCGATGACGCTTCATCGATCGATGGGTCGACAGATCGCGCACCAGGTCCTCGACGCGATGGAAGAACAGCTCCTCGCCCTCGCGCCAGGCGACGTACAGGTAGAAGCCGTCACCCGAGGGTGCCTGGACGACGTAGGGGCTGACCCCTTGACGCAGCTCGTCCTCGCTCGGCGCCGGAGACTTCGGCGACCAGCTCGCGTTCCGTCCGGCCGACACACCCAGCGCGAGCAAGGCGGCGTTCAAGCTCTCGGCCTCCACATTGCTCACGAACAGGCTCTCGTGCATGGCCCCGTGGCGCGAGACGAGCAAGTATTCCAGTAGGTCGTTGGTGACGTCGACTCGAGCGGAGATCGCGCACAGCCCGTGCTCGTCGTCGAAGGTGATCCCGCTCTTCGCGAGGAGCTCGCCGAGATTGGCGCGCGCGTCCTGCAGCAGCGGCGGATCGGTGGCTGGAGACTGGCCGGCCGGAGGAGCCTCGGAGAGGAGCGGACCCAGGACGGCGAGGAAGGGCAGGATTGCGAGGACGAAGAGTGTTTTCATGGGCAAAACGACCGTGGGGCACCTCCCATCCCCACTGTGGCCCATCGGAGGTCGCTTGGCCAGAGGGGATGGGCATCGAATCGGGTCTGAACGGGTGGTGCAGCGCGCGGTTCACGCCGAACTCGTCACCCGGCGCTGAACAGGCTTCGTCTCTCGTGCCAGGACCTCGCCGAGGCTCTCCAGGAGCAGCCTCACCAGCTCGCGCGGGAAACCCGAGCGCCGATCGAGCATTCCCTGGGACAGCTCGAGCTCCAGCCCGAGGTAGCTCCGCTCGGAGTACCGCTTCCGTAGCGCCGTGGTGAAGCCATCGCTCGTGCCTCGATACGGCTGATTGCGGCGCACTCGCAAACGGGGAGCGCGGATGGCGATCGCGCTCTGCCAGGCGCGCGCGAATGCTTGCTCGCGGGCGCGTGCGGGGTCGTACAGGAGGCCGATGTCGACCTCCCGCCGCCTGCCATGCAGGACGGGCGTGAAGCTGTGGACCGAGAGATGGAGCACCCGTCCGCTGCGCGCGAGGGCGCGGACCACGGCGCGCTCCACGGACTGGCGATACGGAAGGTAGTGCTCGGCGAGCATCCGATCGCGCTCTCGCTGCCCGGAGCCGCGCGTGAGCTCGGAGAAGAGCGCGCGATGTCCGCGCGAGCGATTGAGATCGACGAGCAGCCGCGTGGCCCGGCCGGAGAAGATCGGCGCGCGAAAGGACCGCGCGAACGCTCTCGCCAGGCCGAGCGCCCCGGGATCCCACGCGCGATGGCTGGCGAGGAGCGCCTCTCGTCCGGCGAAGAGCGGCGCGTAGCGCGCGGGAACCGACCGCGAGGCGTGCTCGCACGAGAGCAGCACGGCGAGCGCGGGTCGATCACTCGTGCGCACGGAACGGCCGGCCTTCGCGCAGGCGGTCGCACAGCGTCCCGTAGACTCGCGCGAGCTCGGCCGGAGTGGGCCGCTCGCCCAGGGCCTCGATCAGGCGGCGGGCGAGCGGACCTTCCTCGAGGAGGATCTCGAGCTCGCCGCGCCAGGGGCTGGCTCCCGCGTCGCTTGCCCAGTCCAGGCGCTCGATCAGGAGGCTCCAAAGCTCGTCCGCGCGCACGCTCGAGCGACCCTGCACACCCAGGCACTCGAGGTACTCCCGATCGACGACGAGGGCGTGATCGGCCTGTTCGGCGACGGTCCAGAGAATGCCGGCCAGGCGCTCGGTGTCGCAGGCCTTTTGACGCTCGAGGTCGAGCCAGCGCTCCTCGACCAGCGCGCGCACCAGCGCGCTCGCCGCCGCCGCGACGGCCATGTCCATCGCCGGGCATTCCTGTGCGTCGAGCACGCGCACCTCGATGGCGTGGCGGTCGAAGCGCGCGATCGCACCGCGCGCGTCGGCGAATGGCTCGCGCAGCAAGCCATCGGGATCGAAGGCCGCCAGGTCGCGCCAGATCGGCTCGAGGATCTCGCGCTGATAGGCCGCTTCGGTCCAGACCGGCTCGGGAATGACGCGACCGGTGAGCGAGGGCACGCGCGCGCAATGACCGCGGTAGGCGCGCAGGCGCTCGTCCATCCAGCCGCCGAGGCGCCCGTCGACGTAGGGCGAACTCGCGGCGAGCGCAGGCAGGATCGGCAGCGCCACGCGCACGGCCGCGTTCAAGCGCTCGAACTCGCGGTCGCCCCAGAAAGGCAAGTTCAAGTGCATCGCCTGCACGTTCGCCCAGCCGTGCGAATGGCAGCCGAAGATGCCGTCGTAGCACGCGTAGACCGCATGGTATTCGTGCGGCCAGAGCGTGGTTTCCCGCACCGGATTCATCCAGGGATGCATGGCCGTGGGCATCAAGCGCGCGTCATGCGTCGCCAGGATCTCGTCGATGGAGCGCACCGCGGCCTGGAAGGCCTCCGCGACGCCAGCGAGGTGCGCGACCGGCCCGTTGGTCTTGATCTCGATCTGATGCGCGACGAGCTCGTTCGACCAGGCCGTCGGCCCGCGCTCGACATCCGAGACGACCTCGCCCGCCACCGCGGCGAGCACTCGATCGGCCAGCGGGCGCACGCCGAGAGTCGCGCGATCGACGATGGCGTACTCGAGCTCGATGCCGTAGCCCTCGAAGAGGCGCAAGCCCGCGCTCGCTCCCATCTCAGTCCCTCCCTCCGCGTCGCTCCTCGATGCGCTCGAGGAAGTGACGCATGATGCGCAGGTAGAGCTCGGAGCCGAGCACGCGATCCTCGTAACCGGCGTCGATCGATGGATTGTCGTTGACCTCGATCACGTACACCTTGCGGCGCACTTGCTTCACGTCGATGCCGTAGAGGCCGTCGCCGGTCCGCCGGGCGGCGTTCACGGCGGCGCGAACGACCGCGCGCGGCGCAGCCTCGACGGGCACGCACTCGACGCGGCCGAACTGCGTCCCGCCGCCTTCCTCGTGCTTCAGGATCTGCCAGTGCCGGTGCGCCATGTAGTAGCGGCACACGTACAAGGGGTTCCCGGCGAGCGTTCCGACGCGCCAATCGAACTCCGTGGGCAGCCATTCCTGCGCGACCACGAGCTCGCTCTTCTCCAGCAGGCGATCGAGCTCGCGATCGAGCTCCGCCTGGTCGGCGACGCGCACCACGCCGAGCGAGAACGCGCTGTCGGGCTGCTTGAGGACGCAGGGCAGGCCGAGCGTGGTCGCGACTTCGCCGCGGTTCCCCTGGTGGACGACCAGCGTGCGCGGGATGGGCACCTCGTGACGTTCGAGGAGCTCCTTCATGTAGACCTTGTTGCTGCACCGCACGATCGAACGCGGATCGTCGATCACGACCAGCCCCTCCGCCGCGGCACGGCTGGAGAAGCGGAAGGTGTGATGGTTCACCGCGGTCGTCTCACGAATGAAGAGCGCGTCGAACTCGGCGACCCGGCCGTAGTCTTCCTTCGTCACGACCTCCGTCGCGATGCCCAGCGAATCGGCGGCGCGCTGGAAGCGGCGGATCGCGCGCTGCGTCGAGGCCGACTGCGTGCCCGGAGTCCCGTGCAGGATCGCCATCGTCGCGCGCGGGCTCTTCTTGCGCCGCGGCGTCCAGCGGCGGTGCGCGAAGTGCTCCTGCGCGGCTGCCACGACGAAGTCCCGGTGCGACTCGGGGATCTCACTGGTCGGGATCGGACCGAGATGGCGCATCGTCCACTCGTTATCGTCACGCGTGAAGCGCGCCCGCAGGAGCGGCGCCTGGAACTGATCGAAGATCGCGGACGCCAGCCGCTTGTAGCGCTTGGCGAGCGCCTGGCCGAAATAGATGCTGAGCTCGAACTCGCTCGAGCGGATCGGCGCGAGGCTCCAGTCGATCAGCTCCGAGAGGTCATCCGAGGCGATGCGCAGGATCGTGCGCGAGCGCAGATCCTGGATGGCGTTGACGCTCGGCTTGGGCCGATGGCCGCGGGCCTCCGCGAGCAGCGAGACGTAGTACCCCGAGCGCTGGTAGGAGTACGAGCGGCACATGTTGAACACGACCGCCCCGCGCAGCTCGCTGAACGAGGGATCGGTCAGGTACGCGCGCGCGGAGACCTCCTGGACGCCCGGAATCACCAGCGGCCAGCGGTCCGGACTATCGACGACGATCAGGATCGACACGGACCTACCTCTTCGCTGGCTCGGGCGGCCGGATCAGGAGCATGTTCGCGTCGTAGGTGAGGATGCCGAGCAAGATGCTCGACACCAGCCGGTCGATCCCGACCTCGTAATACGGTGAGGCCGAGACCGGATTGACCTGCAGCGGATCGGCGATCGCGATCGATCGACGCTTCTTCTCGTAGCCACACAGGACCACGAAGTGTCCCTGTGCCACACCGCGCACGTCGTCGTCGAGCAACGTGTCGTCGATCTCGCGCATGGCCTGGTAGAGCCAGGTCGACGAGAGCCCGGTGAGGATCGGCGACCCGCTCTTCAAGTGCTCGCGCAGGAGGGAGCGCGTCAGGTCGCGCATCTCGACCTCTCCGCCAAGCTCCAGGTACTCGAGGAAGGCCTCGCTCTCGAGGACCAGCTTGGGGTCCTTCTTCACGAGTAGTTGCTCTTTCAGACGATCGCGCAATTCCCCCGCGCCAGGTCGGAACCACGTCGGGTCGAAGACCTGGAGGTTGAAGGTGTAGATCTTGGCCCGGTATCCGCGGCGCAGGGCGTGCAGCGCGAGCAGCACCGCCATCGTCCCTCCCGGATCGAGCTTGGCGACCTCCTGCACGACCTGCTCGAGCGAGACCTGGTCGCCCCAGTAGCCGTAGACCGCGTGCAAGCACGTGGGCCCGCATGTGAAGTCCGTCGGCTGCGGCCGGATCTGGAGGTCGATGCGATTCCTCATCCGGTCGCATCAATGCAAGGCATCTCGGCCGATCCCGACACGCGCGAGGTCCGACTCCACCAGACCGAAGACCGCCTCGGCGTACCGGCGGATCTCGTACTGTGCGTCCGCCTCGAGGCGCTGCTCCAGGAAGTGGATCACCGCCTGCAGCGAAACGGTCCAGTAGGCCTGACTGTACAGGTTCTGCGGCAAGAGCGTCCGCGCGAGCTCCTTCGCGACACCTCGCGCGATGCGCTCCTCGTAGCGGCGGTACGCCTCCTCGCACTCCTCGAGCATGCGGTGCCGCTCGCCCTCATGGTCGTAATCGCCCGCGAGCTCCACCGAGGCCTGCTTGTTCCCGTGCGGCGGATTCGCGCGCATCCGCTGCGGCACGTAGAACTCCGGCGCCCAGCGCACGTAGCGCCCCGAGACCTCGTTCCACGAGCAGCCCTTGTCCGTGTCGAAGAAGACGTCGAAGACCTCCAGCGACACGCTCTCCCCCCCGCCTCGTACTCGCGCCAGCCGCTCCCCACCTGGTACTTGAACGCCTGGCGAAACACGAACAGCGGCGCCTTCCAGTGGAAGGTGTAGAAGCTGTGCCGGTACGGCGACGTGTGCCCGTGCTGCCACAGGAAGCCGCACAGCTTCTTGTCCTGCTCGTCGTACTGCTCCTTCTGCTTGGCGTACGAGATGCGAGCACTGTTGACGACCTTGAGCGCCGGGTCGTTCTGCATCCGATCGACGAGCGCGACGAACCCGATCCCGTCGTCGAGCGTCGGCACCGCCCCGGGGGGGATTCCTCCTTGCTCGATGCTCACGGGCGACTTCAAGGCGTCCAGAGCATCCGATCTCCGGCGCCCGCGAGCAAGCGGCGCGCTCGTGGAACCGGAAGCTTGCTCACTTGTGCGCGCCCTCCGCCGCATGCTGCCGTTGCGCCGCGGGCATGTGCTCGATCAGGTCCGAGGCGATCAGAGCGCGCTCGCCGAGCGCGCTTGCGGCGAGGTCGCCCGCGAGGCCGTGGACGTGGACGGCGGCGAGGACGGCTTCCCACGGGCCGAAGTCGGGTGTGGCTCGGGCGCTCGCCTGCGCGAGGTAGGCGCCCAGGATGCCGGCCAGGACGTCGCCGGTGCCCCCGCTCGCCATGCCCGGATTGCCTGTCGCGTTGACGTGCACGCGCTCGCCGTCGGTGATCACGCTGCCTTGTCCCTTGAGCACGCAGATGGCGCCGGAGCGCTGCGCGAGCGCGCTCGCGCTCTCGATGCGACCGCGCTCGTCAGCGGGGATCGCGTGGCCGAGGAGGCGCGCGGCTTCGCCTGGATGAGGCGTCAGCACGGTGGTCCCCCGGCGCCCGCGGCAGAGCTCCGGGTGGGGCGCGATCAAGTTGAGCGCGTCGGCATCGAGCACGAGGGGGCCCTCGAAGGAATCGGCGAGGAGGGCGCGCACGAGCGCCCTCAAGCGCTCCGCGCGACCCAGACCCGGGCCGATGACGCGCGCGTCATCGGCACGCGCGCCAAGCGCGGCGGCCAAGTCGCGGCCCGCGCGCGAGAGATCGAGGAAGATCGTCTCGGGTGCCGCCGCCGCGACGGCGGTGAGCGTGTCGCGCGCGAAGATCGTGAGCGTCACGAGACCCGCGCCTGCGCGAGCCGCTGCCCGCACGCACAGGATCGCGGCACCTGGCATCTCCTCGCTCCCGCACACGCACAAGAGGCGCCCGGCATCGCCCTTGTGAGCGTCTCGGGGAAGCGCCGGCGGGGCGCGAGGCGGGGCGTCGCGCGTGCTCACCGCGACCTCAGAGGACCACCTCGATGTGCCCGGTCTCGAGCCCGGCCCAGTTGACGAGCGGGCTCTCGCGCCAGGCCGAGAGAGTGCCGAGCTCGCTCGGGGACAGGAAATCGAAGCGCTCGAGGAGCGCCAGGATCGTCACGTGCAGTCCGCGCGACGAGCCATCGTCGACCTTGATCGCAAGGCCCCGGCCGGCGCCGCGCACGCCGATCGCGTACACGGCCTCGCCGCCGATCTTGGAGAACAGCCGTCCGCCAGTCGCGCGCGCGAGGTCCGTGCAGATGCGGCGGTGGCGGCCCGCGATGAGCTCGGGATGCCGCTCGACGGCCTGCAGCATGCGCTGGCAAGCCTCGCGACGCGGGGCGGGAAGCGAGCCGGGATTGGCGAGCCGCGCGAAGGAGCTCGCCAGGCTTGCGAGCGGCAAACGGAAGGTCGGCGCGCTGCATCCGTCGATGGCGGTCGTGAGCTCGCCGGGCGTGAGTCCGCTCATCTCCAGGACCGCGGCGTGAACGAGTCGCTGGCTCGCACTCTCCGGATCGATGTAGCGCTTCGCAGGGACGCCGAGGTGCTTCGCCAGCGCGAGGAAACCGGCGTGCTTGCCCGAGCAGTTGTTGTGCAGGGCGCTCGGAGCGCGGCCCTCGCGCGCGAGAGCGGCTCGTGCTTCAGGATCTCCGGGCGGCTGCGGCCCGCACTGCAGGTCCTCGGCCGACAGACCCAGCCGTTCGAGGATGCGCGCGACCCGCTCGGTGTGCGCCGGCTCGGCGTTGTGGGAAGCGAGCGCGAGCGCGAGGTCGGCATCGTCGTAACCGAAGCGCTCGGCCGCGCCCGTTTCGAGCAACGGAAGCGCCTGGAGCGCCTTGACGCTCGAGCGCGCGAAGATCGGCTCGCGGAACCCGCCCGCGCCTGCGACGATCCCGCCCTTCTCGTCGACGACGACCCAGCTTCCGCGGTGCTGGGACTCGACGTAGCGTCCGCGCCAGACCCGGACGAGGACCGGATTGTCGGGGTAGGAGGTCTGGGATGCGAGAACGGGGCTGGTGGCGGGCACGGTCCGGGTCGACATGGATCCCGCTATCCTATTCCGCACTCTTGCCCCGTGCGATCGCACGCCGGCAGGAGCCAACGAAGATGACCGGATCGCTCCTGCCGCCTCGATTCCGCAGTCAGCCGTTCGAGCACCACGCCGCTCGACGCTGGGCGTGGCTCGTCGCCCCGCTGATGCTGGCCGCCGTTTTCGGGGGAATCACGGCCATCTTCCACGCTCCCGCCGCACTCACCGGCTGGGTGATCGGCGTGCTCGTGGGCGCCGCATTCCTGTGGATGGGAGCTGCGCTCTTTTTCCTTCGCGCACGGACCGCACGTGCCCGAGCTGCGGCGAGCCCGGCCTGGAGCGTCTCGACCCGGAGACCACCCGTGGTCTACGCTGTAGCCGCTGCGGTCACGAGGATCCGCTGGCGAGCGCGTTCCTGATCGCGGAGAGCGAGGGCCCGCTCGAAGGCACGGTGCTTCGCGACCGCGCACTCCGAGCCGCCTCGCGCGGCGCGGGACGCGTGCGAACCTCGCCCCTGCCCGCCACGAGCGAAGAAGCCCTGCGATGAAGGACCAGAGCGAAGGCCAGAACATGGTCGACATTCGACTCTCGCGGATCGTGATCCGCGAGGGCGTCGACCAGCAGTGGATCTTCCTCACCGAGCGCAGCGGTCAGCGCGGCTTTCCGATCATCATCGGCACCACCGAGGCCGCCGAGATCCAGCGCGTCGTGACGCGCGAACAGCCGCGCCGCCCCTTGACGCATCAGCTCGCGTACTCCCTCGTCGACGCCCTCGGCGCGCGTCTGGTGCGCGTCGACATCGTCGACCTGCGCGAGAACACCTACTTCGCACAGATCGTGCTGCACCAGCCGATGCTCGACATGACTGCCGTCATCGACGCGCGCCCGAGCGACGCCCTCGCGCTCGCCCTGCGCGCCGGCTGCCCGATCCGCGTCGCCGAGACCGTCCTCGAGCAAGCGCGCACCGACGAGAGCGGACCCGATCCGCTGCCCGACTCGCCCGAGCAGACCGATGAGCCCGATGTACCCGAGCAGCCGTAGAAGAGCTGGATGTGCGAGGCTCGGTCGTGCAGCTCTAGTGCCGTAGCCCGCCGAGCATCGCAACCTCTTCGCCGGTCAAGGCGCGCTCGCGTCCGGCTGCTCCCGCGTAGGCCCCGGTACGAGCCTCGTCCAGCGCCCCGTCTTCTTTCCAGTACGCGTGCAGCTCCCGCACCGATCCATCCGTAGGCTCGCGAACGATCGCGTGCCCCGCCTGCCCCGGCGCCCCCGTCCACTCGACCCCCTGCCAGCCTGGCGGCGTCACCGTACCAGCTGGCGGCGTCACCGTAGGAGTCGGTGACACTGTCGCGCTCGGCGGAGGCACCCCGGCCGTGCCCCTCAAGAGATACACACCGAAGAATCCGATCACCCCCAGGATCAAACACCCGATTCCTCCCGCCACGACCAGCGCCGTGCTCACCCCCTTGCCTTGCTCATCGTGTCCCATTCCGCCAGCTCCGACTCCTGGTTCCTGCGTCCACGGGCCCGATCACGACTCAGCGATCCGGCCACTCGATCGAGCAGCACCTACGCAGCTTTCGTGACCTCATTCGACCACGCGCCTGACAGGTGAGCCACGCAGCCACGATTTCCCCTACCTGCCCCTTTTCCGCTCCTGATGGAGTCTTTCCTTCGGACGTCGCGGATGGCCCCCACACCACGCCCGGGCGGGTTCAGGCCGGGAATGGAGCCGTCGCGTCCAGCCTCGGCTCCACGGCCCAACCGCCCGCGGACAAGTCTTGTGTGACCGCCGACGTCGGAGGGGCTATGGTCAGCAAAGTCCGATCAAACCGTCGAGTGGGGGTCCCCAGATGAGCCGAGTCGCCGCGTATCTAGTCCTCGTCGCTCTCTGTAGCTCGTTCGCACTCGCCCAGACCCACGAGGACGACAAGTGGATCGGAAGGTCTGTGGATGGGAACGATCTCTTCGGCTACGCAGCGAGCGCATTCGGCAACCGCGTGATCGTCGGTGCCATGCCCCAAGACCCTGGCGGGGCCGCCCACATCTACGAGAAGGACGCAAGTGGCGCATGGGCGGAAGTCGCGATGCTCACTCCAGCCGACACGTCCGGGAATCAAGGCTTCGGGGCCTCTGTTGCGTTGTTCGGCGATCGCGCGTTGGTCGGAGCGCCGGGAACCGGTGGGAATACCGGCTGCGCGTACCTCTTCGAACGCGAACCGAGCGGCGCCTGGATCCCCAGAGCGACGTTCATCGCCAGCGACCGTCCCCTCGGAGCACAATTCGGTACGAGCGTCTCCATCTTCGGCGATCGCGTGGTGATCGGCGCCCCGATGAGGCTCGCCGCAACAGGCTCGGCGTACGTCTTCGAGCGCGACCTGATGGGCGCATGGCACGAAACAGCCATCCTTTTTTCAGTACCACTGATCTATTTACGAATGTTTGGCCAGTCCGTTTCGGTTTTTGGTTCGCGGATTGCCGTGGGCTCGCGAAACGAAGGGATCGTTCACATCTTCGAGCATGGCGGAGGCAGTAGCTGGCAGATCACGGGCACATTCCACGAGCGTGATCAGTATTCGGAGTTCGGCGAGGCAGTGTCCCTCGTAGGCGAGCGAGTCGTGATCGGTGCCTGCAAAGAGGGATTCTCCCAGATCAACGGAGCGGTCTACGTTTACGCGCTGAGCTCGGCCGGGGAGTGGTTCCAGGAAGCCCGCCTCGTAGCGGACCCCGGAATCCACAGCTTCTTCGGGGCCTCGGTTTCCCTCACCGGTTCCCGCGTGATGATCGGTGCTCCGGGCACACCGGTCGGGGCGGAAGATGAGGCCGGCGGAGCCTATTTGTTCGAACGCGACGCGAACGGTGTGTGGGAAAGACTTGCTCGCTTGGAGGCAAGTGACGCGGTCGATGGTGCGTACCTCGGCTATTCCGTCGCTCTTTCAGCCGAGCACGCGATTGCAGGTGCGGTCCACGATGATGAGCGCGACCGGTACGCCGGCGCAGCCTATCTGTTCGAGGCGGGCCTGGGCCGGACGTACTGCCAGCCACAAGCCAACTCGACGGGAGCACCGGCGGTGTTGTCCGCCGTCGGGAACCCGAGTGTGAGCGCGAACAAGCTCGCCTTGGAAACGTGGCCGATTCCCGCCGAAGCAATCGGGATCTTCCTCTTCGGGACCATTCCCGTGAACGGCCCCTTCCGCGACGGAGTCCGTTGCGTCGCCGGCCACATCCTGCGATCGGCACCCGCCGTGGCCGAGTCGAACATTCTCGAATGGAGCGTAGACCTGTCCTCGCCGCCGTTTGCCGGTAGCGTTGTGCCTGGCAGCACCTGGTACATCCAAGCGTGGTTCCGCGACAGTGTCGACGTGGGAGGGTTCAACACGTCAAGCGCACTTGCGATTCTCTTCGAGAACTGATCCTCGTACGGCGAAAAGGCGCTATTTGCCGGGGGAGTTCGTACCGGCTGCCCCGTGGATGCCTCGGATCGAGGGAACAGGAAGTCTCCACCAATTCGCGGAGGAATTGTCGTAGCCCCTGGGCAGCTGGCGCCTAGAGCCCGACGTGGCGACCCGTGCCACAGAGGAGACTGAGGACATGACTCGCTACTCGTTGATCCTGGGGTTCTCGTTCGTGGCGTCCGCGGCGTCGGCTCAGACGAGCGAGCTCTACCTCACGAGCTGGGGCACGCCTGATGCCTATGTCGTGAGGAACGGACAGATCATCCGTCGATTCGCGCGCTCGTCCCCTTACGACGGCCCTGCTCTGGTCGTCCAGGAAACCGTCAAGATGCTCGGGGCCGGCGTCCTCGAGGAGCCCGGCCGTGAGTACGACTTCGCCGGCGCTCCGCTGGCTGGACGATACCCGAATGAGTGGTTCGCCGAATGCGTCGACGGTGCGACGGACGGCACGCGAAATTGGACGATGCAGGGTGGCCTGATCTTCGGCGGCGGAAGAGTCGCCGTGGGAGATGCCGACTGGCGGAACATGCAGGAGGTGTTTCTTGCGGATTCGAGCAGCACCGGCATCGCATACGATCCGACCGACGATACGCTCTGGCTCTGCTCCCCGGGGGACGGCGAAACGACTGTTTGGCACTACACGACCGGCGGGACGCTCCGGGGCCAATTCGATGTCGTCATGCAAGGGTGGGGATTCGGCATTGCGCTGGATCCCGTGGATCAGACGCTCTGGATCCCCCGGGCGTTCCGTTCACCCTCGCAGCTCATCCAGTGCGACAAGAGCGGCAACGTCCTGCAAGTCATCGACATACCCGACCTCGGCGTTGACATGTTCGGAGCGGAGTTCGGTGGTCCATCGTTCTACGCGATGTACTGCACGGCGAACCCCAACTCGACCGGAACGGCGGCGAGTCTGTCGGCGGGTGGATCGCCCAGCGCGAGCGCGGCCGACTCGATCCTCATTTCCGAACCGGTCCCGGATCAGAATGGCATCTTCTTCCACGCGACCAGTCAGATCTAGGCGCCTTTCGGGAACGGATTCCTGTGCGCCAACGGAAACATCGTGCGCGGCGCCGTGACGCTCGCATCCGGGAACGTGGCGCGCTACGCGTATGACGGCTCCGACGCGAAGCACTCACTCGTGGGCTTCATTGGAGTCACGCGAAACTTCCAGCACTGGTTCCGTGACCCGCTGGGCGGCGGTGCCCTGTTCAACACCTCCAACGGGATCTCGTTCACGATCACTCCCTGAAGTCGGGCTTCCGCAAACCTTGCCCGGTTTTGGCCGGTGGATCGCGCTCTGGAACAGCTCGGCTCTCCTGGGTGCCGGAGACACGACGGCGAGCGGACCGGAGTCGCCGAGCACGACCAGGCTGGTAGCGAAGTTCTCTCCTTCGCGGGGAAGGACTGCCGAAGCGAGGGAGAGCGAGCTGACCCAGCTCCGGCGGAATCCGGAGTTTCCACCGTCGGGTTCGAGGTCGGCGTGCATCCTGTTCTTGGATGGGACGCTCCGCTCCGCTGCTTGCCCGGGCGCTCGAAGAGAACGCTGGCTTCGTCCGTGCCCTCGCCCGGGGGCTCGTCCGTGACGCGCAGGCGGCGGATGACCTCGTTCAGGACGCCTGGATCGTCGCGCTCGAACATCCACCCCAACACCTCGGCAACGTACGAGCATGGCTCGGCACTGTGGTGGAACGTTTGGCCGGGCGAAAGCGCCTGGCGGCATCACGCCGCATCACTCGAGAATCCGCCACTGCAAGAGGGGAAGCCCACCGGGGCGGAATCGAGGAAGTGGAGTGGGAGGACACCCTGCGTCGGCTCAGCACTGCCGTGCTGTCGTTGGAGGAGCCGGAGCGATCGACGATCCTCCTGCGGTACTACGAGGGCCTGAGCGCGCCGGCCATCGGCGTCCGAATGGGAGTGCCCGCCTCGACTGTCCGAGATCGGTTGCAGCGCGCTCTCACTCGCCTGCGTCTCATCCTCGACCAGAAGAGTGGCGGAGACCGAGAGGCATGGGTCCGAGGACTCATCCCGTTCACCGGAGTGGGCAAGGTCAGTTCGGTTGCGTCGGGTGGAGGACTCGCGGCTTGCGGAGGAGCAACGGTCATGGGGACGACAGCGAAGGTCACGGTCGGGCTTATCGCAACGGCTTGCATCGGGGCAGCCGGGTGGCAGGTGCTCGAGCTGCCCGGCGCTCCGGAGCAGCTCGCAGCAGCGCCGGACTCTGCAGCCGTAGAGCTCCACGCCGATCCCTTGTCGCTCCAGTCCGATCCGAACAACTTCGCCGATTCAAACGAGGCGCGGCGAGAGGTACCCGGGGGGACCGTGGAGCAGTCTCTCTCGACTAGTGACGAAGGAATCGAGGAGGAGGCAGTTCCCAAGCACGTCGAACTCGGCTTCCTGTCCTTTCCCAACCTTGGCGCCGAGGACTTCGCAGCGAAGTACGACGCGGTCGATCCTTCGACGCTCCACGCCATGCTGGAGCCGCTCAACAGCATGATGGACAAGGAAGTGCGCAGGGTAGCGGACCTGCGGTTCGAGGCGGGTCACTTCGTGGAACACGCGCCATCGAGCATTCCGCTCGAGCAGATGAGCATCGAGGATATGGAAAAGGCCTCCTGGTTCGACAAGCCACAGGGTCTCGGCCGGGTTTGGCCCGTCTGTCGTGGGGGCCCCCAAAGAGACGGCACGAACCAGATCGTGTACCTGACCGAAGTCGAGAACCCCGAGGTTTTCGCCATGCAGGACGAGTACTTCTACGTCTTCCGGCTGTGGATTGCCCGCGACAAGGCGATCACGGAGTCGCTCACGAACGGGAAGTGATCCCAATGCTTGGGTCGCGCGCCCGCCCGCACCCGCCGTTCAGCGAAGGAGAATCGCTCCGTGGGTTTCTCGGCGTCCGAGCCGGCCGAAGGCATCCAAGTTGGACCGCGATCATCCGACTCGATCGGCTCTGGCGACAGCGGGAAGGCACAGATAGGCTCTCCCGCACTCGGAGGCGTGGCAGAGCGGCCGATTGCAGCGGTTTTGAAAACCGCCAGGGCGCAAGCCCTCGGGGGTTCGAATCCTCCCGCCTCCGCCATGGGTGCGTTCTCCGCGGCAGCGTGCGGGGTAGACGAGGACGGTTGCGGTCGATCGCGGCCGATCTCGGGCTGGTGATCCGCCGAGCAGGGCGCGGAGCGCGGTGAACTCGTTGGCGTAGTGGCGGTCCGACTCACCTCGAAGTACCCGGTCCGGCCGATCGAGTTCCCGGCGACTACCAGGAGTTGCACTAGCAGCGCGACCGGCCCTGCTTGGGAGCGGCTGCTCGATCAGGAGCACAATGTCTCCGCGGTTGGCGTCCTCCTGCTGCATGAAACGCATCCTGCTGTCGGCAAGGCGCCGGAATCCAGGAGGTCTGCGACTCGCTCCAGCTCCTCGGCCAGCGCGGCGAGCGCATCGAGTTCGGGGAAACGCCTGGTGCAATTCCTCCTGTCCCCAGCCGTGACCTCGGTCGTCTAGCCCAAGGGATTGAAGGCCGAGAATAATCCTGCTGAGCGCGAGAGGCCGATCCCGCCCGCCATTCCGAATGGGTCACGCAGATTGACGTACCATGACGTGGTGCCGACCAAGGTCATGCGAGAGGATGCCGTCCGCGCGGCCATCACGCCGCTCCGAATGATCTTCTGGGGAGGACTCGTGTGCCTGGTCGACGTCTCGACGAGCACGACGATCAACGGCGAGGGAACCAGGTTTGATTTCGTGAGCGACGTCGTGGGAACGCTTTTGATCGCGTTCGCGACGTTCCGCTTGTGCAAGGTGGACATTCACGAGCGCTACATGCAGTGGATGGGCTTGGTGTACGGCGTTGCCTTGTTCGCCGTCCTCGACGCGATTCGCGCGCACATCATCACGCCTCTGCCCGCATTCGTCTCGTTGATGCTGTACCTGTTCGGAATCGTGGAGCTGGCGGCGATCATCGCCTTTACCGTTGCCCTGCGCTGGTTCTGCGAAACGGTGGACCTCCAGGATGCAGCGCAGAGCTGGCGTACGACCACGCGGCTCTTCCTCTTCGTCTATGCGATCCCGCTGGGCATTCTTCACTTGGCAATGGGAATCGCCCTCGTGATGGGCGAGTCGATCGACGTCGACCTAGGGCCGATCGAGCTCCTGTTGTTGCCAATCTTTGCCGCGCCCGTGGTGCACCTGTTCATCAGTACGTCGCGGATGAAAGGCGGGGCAGAAGCATCCCAACGCGTGGATCGAGTCATTCCTCAAGTCCGGCGGATCCGGTGACCCGTCCAGCCAGTGCGAGGGCGATCCAGGGCTCGGGCGAGGGCGAAACGCCGAGCAGGCCGGCGGGTCGCGCTCGATCTCGTCTGTGGTGGTTCGCCTCCATCGGCGCTTTCGTCCTGACGCTATGGGCTTTGGTCCTCGACCTCACCACGTTCGCGATCAACGATTACACGAACATCTTGGTGATGGCGATTGCCTGCGCCTGTGGAGCGATGGTCCTGATCGGGGCGTGTTGGAGACGGATGACGGTCGTGGGACGGGGGATCGCGGGGATCGTCCTCGTGGGGGATCTGTGGGTGCTCGTGGATGCGGGAGGTCGGCGGTTGCTCGGTTGGTGACCGCAGTAGTTCAGGGTCCGGAGCGCAGTGCACGACCGAGCGCTCGGGAATTCGTGGACGAGCTTCGAGAGGTGGCGGGGCGAAATTCGAGAGGTGGCGGGGCGAAATTCGCTTTCCCGGCCTTCGATGCGCTCAGGCTTCACGCATCGGAGCGCTCGTCTGGCCGTCGAGCGGAAGCGTCAGGCAGAAGCATGCTCCGGTAGGCGAGGGGCGGTCCAGACGGAGCTCGCCGCCGAGGTCGCGGGCGAGGCCGCGGGCGAGAGCCAGGCCGAGGCCGATGCCGGGATGGGGATCGGAGGCGTCGCGGGCTCCGCGGTCGAAGGGGGCGAAGATGCGTTCCTCGAGGCCTTGGGGGATGCCGGGACCGTGGTCGCGGACGGTCAAGATCAAGGAGCGGTCGGCGAGGGAGGCGACGACTTCGATCTCGGGGCGATCGGGGGAGAGGCCGTACTTGCAGGCGTTGTCGACGAGGTTGAACAGGATCTGATGCACGGCGGCGGGATCGGTGGTCAGGCTCGCGCCGTCGAGGCTCGCCGTCTCCATCGAGAGCAGGGCGCCTCCGAGGAGCGCGCGGTGCTCGAGGTCGGAACGCGAGCGATCGAGGAGCTCGCCGGCGTGGATGCGCTCGCGGTGCATGCGCGCGCGGCCTTCTTCGAGGCGTGAGTAAGCGAGCACGCTCTCGACCAGGCCCGAGAGGCGCGCGGATTCGCGCTCGAGCGTGCGGTAGTACTCGGCGCGCTTCGATTCGGGGACCATGCCCTTGGCGAGCATCTCGGAGTACATGCGAAAGGTGGTCAGAGGGGTGCGCAGCTCGTGGGTGACGCTGGAGGCGAAACGGCTGCGGCGCTCGGCGATGTCGATGCTCGCGCGCAAGGTGAAGCCGACGGCGACGAGCGCGGCGGCGAGGCCGAGCCAGGGCAGAGCGATCGTGAGGCGCGCCACGGTGGAGAGCCACGGGCGCGGACCGGCGGTGAGCGGCGTGTCGAGCGCCGCGGGAAGGGTGGCGAGCAAGAGGCCGCTCGCGTCCCCCACCGTTGCCTCGGGGCGCGGAACGAGCGCTGCGGCGGGGAAGAGATCGCGGACCTGATCGAGCAATGCGCGGGAGAGGCGCTCCCAGTCGACCAGGAATCCTTGCAGGCGCTCGCCCTGGCCGGTGACTGCTCGGCGCAGGAACAGCAATCGAGGTGGCGCACCTTCCGGGGCGAGCCAGATGGGAACGAGGGGACCGGTGCGCACGGCGACGGAGGGCGTGCCCCATTTTGCGGGAGCGTCGGACTGGCTCTCCTGGCCGGCGGTGAACTCCGCGACCTGGCGTGCGCGCTGCGTGAGCTCGATCGAGTTGCGAGCGATCTCGTCGGCGGCGGGCTCGTTTCGCGGCGGTTCGCCGAGCACCTGACATTGCGCGATCCAGCCCTCGTCGGTGAGCGAGACGAGCGCGGCCTCGTTGCGGGCGAGCAGGCTCGCGAGCGTGGCGCGGTCCGTTTGGGCGGAGAGCTCGGCCAGCGCGGTCTGGCGCTCGACGATCCGATCGTTCAGACCATAGGTGCCCTGCGCGAGATCCAGCTCGTTTCCTTCGGGCACCTGCGGAGAGCTCCAGTGGCCGAGCTCGTCGATCTGGAAGTGCAGCCGGATGTGCTCGGAGTGGAAGGTCAGGAGCGGCGAAGGCGCGAGGATCGAGCCGGGGTCGAGCGTGGCGAGCACGCGCGTGTACGCCTGCTCCTGCGGGTGGAAGGACGCGTACTCGTAGAACGCGCGCGCGGCCTCGCGCGCGATCAGCGGACCGAGGAAGGAGTCCATGCGCCACAGAGCGAGCCGTGAATTGGCCTGGTGGTCGGCTTCTCCACGCGCGCGTGCTTCGGCGCGCTCGAGTCCGATCACGAGATGCGTGATCCAACCCAGCGCAGCCATCGCGAGCAGTGCGCCGGCTGCGTAGACGGTCCACCATGCGCGGGCGCGCGCGATCACGGCTCGATCACCTCGACGTCCTCTCCGAGCATGTAGCCCTTGGCGCGCACCGTGACGAGGATGCGCCCAGCGCCGGCAGGTTCAGCGAGCTTTTCCCGCAATCGCGCGATGTGCATGTCGATCGCGCGCGTCTCCAGGCCCCGGGGATCGAGGCCCCACACGCGCGCCAGGAGCTCCTCGCGCGCGATGGCGCGCCCGCGGGAGGCGGCGAGGTAGCGCAGGATCTCGAGCTCGCGCTCGGAGAGCTGGCGCGTCCCGCCGTCGACGAGCTGGACCTCGCGCCGCTCGAAGTCGATCGTGCGGCCGTCGCTGGTGCGCAGCAGGCGCACGTCGCGGGGCCGCTCCGCCGAGCGGCGCAGCACGGCTTCCACGCGGGCGAGCAGCTCGCTCGAGCTGAAGGGCTTCACCACGTAGTCGTCCGCGCCTCCGCGCAGGCCGCGCACGCGATCTTCCTCGGCGCCGCGCGCGGTGACGAAGATCACGGGCAGCGCGGGCCGGGTCTTTCTGATCTCGGGCAGGAGCTCGAAGCCGTCGGCGCCGGGCATCATCACGTCGAGCAGCACGAGGTCGAGGTCGGCCGCGAGCAGGAGGCGACGTGCTTCACGACCGTCGCCGCACTCGAGGACGGAGTAGCCTGCGAAAGCGAGGCTGTCGGCGAGCCCGCGACGGATCGCGGAGTCGTCCTCGACGACCAGGACGGTGCGTTGCTTGTTGCTCATCTCGGGATCGGGGCGCGTGGCACGTAAACGAACCCGTTCCGTTTCACTACTCCTGCTTCGGGCCCCTCTAGCACCGTGAGCCTACGGCAGGAGTAGTGAAACGGAACGGGTTCGCTTACGTCATCGACCATCCGTGGGGGCGACCTTGGGGGGAGCGACTTCGAAGCCGGCGCGGGACGCCTGGGTGCGCAGGGCCTCGAGGAGCACGCCGTCGAGGGAGTTTTCCTCGCCGAGCAGGCCTTGCGCGCGCTGGTCACCGATCCAGGCCTCGCGGGCGTGGGCGACCTCGCCTACCTGGGCCTGGATCTCGGTGCGCTTCTTGCCCTGGAGCTCGACGTAGGCACGGCGCTCCTCGAGGCTCATCGTGCGCATGGCCTCGGGCAGTTCCGCCGGCGCGAGCTCCTCGAGCTTCATGGTTCCACTTCGGCACGCATCGACGAGATCCCACGAGCAGACGTAGACGGCGCTGGTCTTGCAGATCGAGCGCTCCGCGGCGGCATCGGGAGCGAGGCCCCTCGCGTTGGCGTCCTGGGCGGATTGATTCAGCCAGGCGGTCTGGCCGGCGGTACCGACCGGGAGATAGGTCTGGTTGACGGCGGCGGAGAGAGCGGCGAGCTGCGCATCGAAGGGGGTCGTGATCACGACCGCGCCCGCCTGCTGATCGATGGCGGCGAACTGCCCGTCGGCTGCTCGCGCGACGGCTTGCCAGCCAGGAGCGAGCTCGTCAGCGGGATTCCCGCAGTAGATGGCATTGACCAGGATTCCGTGCTGGATCGCCTCGGCAGAAGCCGAAGCCGCGAGGACCATGGTGTCTTGCTCGGCGGACTCGTTGCCCGCGACGATGACGAGCTTCAGCGCGCCAAGCTCTTTCGACCACCCGAGGGACCGCACGGCACGTGCGACGACGCGTCCGACGAGCTCCGTTCCGCCGTTGGTCGTCAGGGCAAAGAGCCGCTGCGACACCGTATCGAGGTCGGCGCTGAGGTCGACGTCGATCCGGACCCAGCCGTCCTCGGCCACGTAGCCGTCGTTGCCGTAAGTCAACAGTGCCACGCGCAGCACAGGGGCGGGTCGGACCCGCGCGAGCTCGTTCACGATCCCCCAGAGCTTGTGCTTGGCCGCCTCGATCAGGCCATCCATGCTGCCGCTCGTGTCGAGGCAGAGTGCCAGGTCGATCGAGCGCGCGGCCGGGACCGGCGCTTCGATGACCGGAGCGCTCTCGACCGGGATCTGCGCCGTGCTTGCCGGACCCCCCGCCGCCGCCCAGGCGCAGCTCAGGATCACGCTCGTCCAGCCCATCCATTGAATCGCATGCTTGCTCATCGTCGTATGTCCCTTCGTCTTGGTGTCGTGAGTACGATCCGACCGCTGAGGCGGCCGGTTCATTCGTGGTTGCGGATCAAGAGGCGCCGGCCGTCGAGAGCCAGCAAGATCTCGCCCTGCAGCGAGAGCAATCCCGCGCGGCCTTCGTGCGTCAGGCGCTCGACCAGGCTCGTGTGCGCCGCGCTCCCCAGGTCGATGGTCTCGTCGGGCGCGAGCTCGCTCGGTCCGCCGACGAGGCCGGAGTCGACCCACTGCTCGCCGCGGCGGAAGAACGCGCGGTCGCAGATCTGCTGGACGCCGGCGATCTCGACGCGCTCGCTCGCGCCCTGCCACATGCGGTTCGTGTAGTTGAGCGTGCTCTGGCGGCACTGCTCGCCCAGGTTCAGGCCCTGGTTCACGGCGGCGGCACCGGCGCGCTCGCGAATGGCGAGCTGATCGAGGTTCAGGCCGCAAGCGCTGGCGAGCGCGCTCGAGTCGGCGAGATCGGTCCCCTCGAGCGCGAGGAATGCCGTGTACTCGGAGAGGATCCCGAAGCGCGTCGAGAGCGCGAGGATCTCGTCCACGATCTCGCGGAAGCGCGGGTCGGTGAAGGGATCGGTCCCGGCGATGCCCGGCTGGGCTCCGGTGAACGCACCTTCCTGACGGATGCGATCGGCCAGCCAGGCGATCCGTCGCGAAGCCCAGAGCCGCGGGACGAAGGAGTTCTTCGTGCTCGCGCTCGCGCTCGCGGCGAAGTCGAAGGAGAACGTGCGGGGCGCGCCGAAGAAGTTCCCCCGGAGGCGGAAACGCAGGGGGCCGGCGTCGCGGTAGCGACCGAGCAGCACGAGCTGGTCGTTCTCGTAGATGTCCGGCAGGCGAACGGGATGCAGATCGGCGACCGCGCGAGTCGTCGGCGCGCCCGCCTCGTCGAGCGTCTCGAGCTCGAGGTCGGCGAGCACGGGACCGTAGAGGTGCTCGAACACGGAAGCCACCTTCGTCTCGACGTCCTCGGAAGGGAGCACGAACGTACTGGTGGCCCGCGTCGTCTCCGCCAGGCGATCGAGGAGCGGAACGTTGACGTCGTGTCCCACGCCGAAGGTGAAGACCCGGCGGCGGTGCGCGTTCTTCTGGTCGAGCATCTCGCGGATGGCGACCTCCGAGGTCTGGCCGATCGTGGGCAGACCGTCGGTGAGGAACAGCACGATCGGAAGCGAGCCCGCCGCCGGCGCGGGCAGCAGCGCTTCGAGTAGCGCATCGTGGATGTTCGTTCCCCCCATCGCGCGCAGCCCGGCGAGATAGCGCCGGACCTCGGCGGTGGAACGCTCGTCCTTCACCACCGGACGCGGAGCGAAGGAGGCCACTTCGGTCGAGTAGTCGATGACGTTGAACGACTCGCCCGGATCGAGGCCTTCGAGGACCTGCGTCGCGGCGGCGAGCGCCTGCTCGATCTTCTCGCCGGCCATGCTGCCGGACCGATCGATGACGATGGTGACTTCGCGCCGCACCGAGCGGTCGAGCTCGGCGCGCGAGACCGGCACGCCCGCGAGCAAGAGGAACCAGCCGCCGTTGCTCTCGGAGTCCGGGTAGGTGAGCAGCGAAGCGCTCACCTCGCCGCGTTCGAGCAAGCAGCACAACCGGAACGGGCCAGGGTCGGCGGCGGCGCTCGCGCGGGTGCGGACGAGGACGCGGCCGGAACCGCGCTCGATCGTGTCGAGCGCGTGGCTGGGCGAGTACACGGTCGCGATCGGCCGGCTCGAGCAGACCTCCACCTCGACCTGCCAGGGCACGCGCGCGTCGAGCGACTCGCTGCGCGGCAAGAAGTAGTCGATGCGCTCGCCATCGCGCTCGAGCACATTCTCATAGGAGAGTCGGATCCTCTGCGTACCCCCCGCGGGCACCGGGAAGAGGCTCGAGCGCACCAGGTCGTAGCTGGCGAACTCCAGTAGCGCGGGGTCCTTCAGCCGCGAGACGATCTCGCCGTAGATCCGGCGCGCCTCGTCGCGCGGAAGGAGCTCAGCAGTCGGCTCGGCGCTCTCGCCGTCGAAGGCGAAGGAGTGCACCGCCGCGCCGGGCGGGACCGGCAGGAGCAGCACGGCTTCCGCGGGACGGCTGGATGGATTGGAGAGTGCGATCTCGAGCGTCGTCGAGGCGACCTGCTCGAGGATGCGCACCTGCGCACGCACGAGATCGATCCGCACGCCCTCGCGGCCGCGCTCGAGCGCGAATCCGCTCGCCTGCGGCACCACGAGGTGCGAGGCCGCTCGCGGCCAGAGATCCCGCGGCTCCTGCGCGCCCGCGACCGACGCCAGCCCGAGCGCCAGCGCCGCACAGCTTCGAGCACGCCCCCAGTTCCCTCTATCGTTCCGCTCTCGCACCATCCCGTACCTCCGTGACTCGCGAAGTCGACTGACCTCGCACCGGAGAGTACGGCGGCCGGATCCGCGGTCCGGTCACCCGGTCGTAACGACCGGCGGCCCGCCATGCTCGTTTCGAGCACAGCGGGCCGCGCGGGACGGCAAGACCGGCTACTGTTTCGACAGCCAGGTCTGGAAGCGTCCCTCGAGATCCTTCCTGGAAGGTTCGGCACTGGAGAGCTCGGCTCCCAAGCCGGTGCGGAAGGCCGCCTCGACCGCGCCCTCCTGGCTCGCCGCAAGCGTCCGCAGGAACCTCGCGAATTGCACGCGCGACTTCTTCGGCGTGCTCTCGGCTTCGTTCTGCAGCCACCAGACGAAGCACGTCCGGTAGCAGCGCAGGAACTCGAGGCGGTCCCAGTGGAAGCGCTCCTCGCACGTCGGCGTCGACGAGGCTGCCCCACCGAGGAACGGACCGTGCACTGCCGTGCGTTGCGAGCCGGAGTCGTCCTGCAGCTGGAACGAGCCGACCTTGTCCTTCTTGTCGCCCCGCAGCTTGGCCCCCGCGATCTGCGCGGCGCGCAGCACTCCGACGAAGTGGTCGGCTCCCGCGCCCTCGCGCCAGCGGCTCTCGGCGGAGTTCGGGGGGAGCACGCCTCCCTCCGGATTGCCGCCGGGAACGAAGACCTCGATCGCGTTCGTGCGCCGCTCGCGCAGGTCGCCGTCGACGCGCGTGCTGCACTCGCCGTACACGTCGATCACCAGGTTCGTGGCCAGCGCACCGGCGAAGGACGGCGGCACGCGCGAGCCGAAGTAGTTGTCGAGCATCGAGTTCGTGCACAGCTGCACGATCTGCTGTCCCATGCCGGTCGGTCTGCGCTCGTTCATGCCGACGCCCGAGCTCCAGTCGCCGGGAGAGCGGCCCGGAGCGGCGAGCTCGAGCGCGAGGAACTTGTAGCGATCGACGTAGAAGTACGCCCACGTGGCGATGGCGGGCTGCCAGAAGACTGCGCGGTGCTGCGGGTAGAGCCAGCCACCCAGGCTCGCCATGCCCACGAAGTCCTCACGCTCCGGACACAGGACGATCGGTTCGGAGAGCGCACCTTCGCGCGACAGGCCGAGCATCGAGCCGATCCCCATCGCTTCAGCGAATCGACGGGAGGCATCCCGTGTTGCGTCGTCGGCACCGAGGAGATCGAGGGTGGTCGCGGCGCCCCCCGTGTTCACCGCTGCGAGCTTGTCGCTCGCCCACGACGCGACCCACGCGCGGGTGCTTGCGAGGTCCGCCCGCAGCTCCCCGAGATCGCCGGCTGAAGGCTCGATCCAGTCGAGCCACGTTCCCTGAGCGTCGAGGAGAGCGAGGGCGAGCGTCTCGTACTCCTGGACGCGTGCCTCGACGGCCAGGGCCGAACGCGGGACATACAGTTCGAACAGACCGAGATCGCTGCGCAAAAAAGCGCGGCACATGAGCTCTTCCATACGGAAGGAAGCAGGTGTGGAGTCCTGCATGCCCGCGTCGGCGAGCACGGATCGAGCCAGACGTTCGTACGGGATCTCCTGGCCCCCGGGCGATGCGAGCACCGGGGAGGAGAGGGAGAATCCCGCGAGGACGACGGCAGCCATGGAATGCATTGGTACGTACTCCTCAATTGCGGATAGGTCGAGCGATCTGGACGGGGAAGGACGCCCGACGGCAGAAAACTGACGCGTCGAGAGCCGAGTTCCTTCACGAAGCGAACAAGTTTTTTTGCCCGCGCTGCGAAGGCATCACTCGATTTCGGCGGCCCTGGAAAAAAAGGCCTGGAGTGAAAGAGCGCAGTTACATCACGCGCCCGTTTCGCTATCTAGGGAAAGCTCAACGTCACTCCGGTCTCGACCGCACGCGCGGGAATAACGAGCTCGCCCGAGCGTTCTCCGATCTTCCACCGCAGACCGCCCTCGGTCGTACCATCGCCATTCGCTGCATCGGAGCAATACGGAATGCGCACGCGCGCCATACCGTCGGCGTCGGCGGAAACGCTGGCACGCCACACGAGCTCGTGCGGAAGACCCGGATAGCGCAGGCGCAGCGCCACGCTCAAGAGCTCACCCGGGGCGCCGCGAGCCTCCACTCGCGCGCCTTTCACGTGCTCATAGATCCACCCGATCGGCACGGGGCCGCTCGATCCCGGAGCGTGCTCGTCGACATCGCCGGCCGGTGAGACGTGCACGAGCCGCAGGCTCTCCACGCCCGACGCATTGCTCACCTCCGCCGGTCCGCCGCCAAAGGCGAGCAGCCTCGCGCCGATGCCATCGAGCCAGCGCGCGCTTCCGTCCGCGCGTCCCAGCCACTCCGCCTCCTCGCCGGGATGCAGCACGCTCACCATGGCCTCGAGATTGCTGCGGAAGCGGCTCGTCAAGAGCACGTAGCGCGCCCGGTGCTGGTCGAGGATCGCTTCGGCTTCCGCCTCGTCGAGCGCGAGAAAGAATCGCGCCGGCGCGAGGTAGCTCTCGCGGCCGAGGTACGTACCGAAGTTGGAAGCGACGGTCGGGCGTACGGCTGCCCACTCGATCAAGTGGCCGAGGTCCCACTGCGCGAGGACGCTGTACGCCGGCGGGTCGCCCGGCGGCGGCGTGTGCTCGGCGAGCCAGCTACACAGCGCGCGCTCTCCGCGGTGCAGCGCCCTCTCTTCCGTTTCGGCGATCGCGCCGAGAGTCGGTAGCGCGCGAAGTGTGGTCGCACCGACGATGGGGTTGGCGAGCACTGCAAGCACCGCGAGAGCGAGCGCGCGTGCGAGCCCGGAGACGCGCAGGCGCGGGGTGCTCTCGGCCACGCGCGCGAGGAAGAGCCCGCCGAGGAGCGCGCACGGGAGGCTCGCTGCTTCCGCGAAGCGCTTCTGCATGAAGGCGAGCGGAACGAACACGAGCGCCGCTCCTATCCAGGGCGCGAGCTCGACGCGTCGCGCGCGCGCGAGCTCGCGAACCGCCCATACGCACGCCAGCGGCAGGATGAAGATCGCGCCGCCCAGTTGCTTGGCGATCTCCCCGAGCGAGTGCAGCGGCTGCGACTCGTTGACCCAGCGCATGAACTCGCCGCTCGCGCTGGCCCACTGGATCGCTTCAGTGAGCTCCGCGCGCAGCGGGCTCCCGGGAACCAGCGCGAGCGCGGCGAGAATCCCCATCCACGCGAGACTCGCCACGACACGAGCCTTCGACGAGAGGCTGACGGGCCAGGCCCACGGCAGACAGAGCACCGCCGCGCACGCGAGGAGCGCCGGCTGAAACCAGGAGAGGACGACCAGCGCGAACGGCCGCTCGTCGAGCCACGGGTCTCCGCGCAGGGCGGGCGCGAGCACGACGAGCGCGCCGAGATGGAAAGCGAGCGCGAGGCGGGCGATCGCCGGTCGGCGCTCCGGGCGGCTCGAAGCCCATGCTCCGAGGAGCGCGATCTCGACGCTCGCGACGTGCAAGAGCGAGGCGACCCAGGTGCCGATCAGAGCTCCGGCGCACGCGCCCGCGGCGAGGGAGGCGACTCCTGTGCGTGCTCCATCCGCAGAGCGCGAGAGGGCACGTCCGAGCAAGAGGAAAAGCAGAGTCGCGAGGAGCGAGACGAAAGCGTGGTGATCCCCGTTCCCGAGCGCTCCGTAGCGAACGGCTCCGAAGGTCGTCGCGTGCAAGAGACCCGCGCACGCTCCGGCCGCCGCGCCTCCCATGCGCGCAGCTCCGAGGGCGAGCAGTGCACTCGTGAGTGCCGAGAAGAGAACTGCCAGGCTCGCGAACCCCATTTCCAGTGCGAGCTGGTACCCCGTCGGATCGAAGCCCTCCTTGCCGAGGAGAACCGGGAAGACTGCGTCGAACGAGGTACTCGGACGAAAGCACCGGAGCACGAAGTCGTAGTACGGCGGCCACGGGATCGCCGCCCCGCCTTGCTCTAGATCGCACGGATAGGCGAGGAACGGATCCCGGCACGCGATGAGTGGCAAGCCCTCCTCGGGCAATGACCGGACGACACGCCGCGCGTGATAGAGCGTATCGGGATCCATCGACGCCCAGCGCCCCTCCCCCATCCCGACGCGCACCTCGTGCGCCACGCGCACGATGAAGGAGGCGCTTCCCGCGACGAGCGCGACCGCGAGCGCCGCGATCCAGCCGCAGCGTGCTCCGGGAACCGCCGTCAAGGATGCGCGGCGAGGAAGCGCGTACACTCGCGGGCGAGCGTATCGAGCGATTCGCGCTGCGCTTGCAGGCGCTTCTCGGTGCCCAGCAGCAGATTCCAGCCGCGATCGTAGACCTCGATCTCGCCTTCGGACGGATCGAAGGGGATGCGCACGATCTCCTCGCCGAGCGCGAGGCCGAGGTCGGACCAGCCGGCGAGCACGCGCGCGCGCTCCTCGGGCGGATTCATCAGATTCTCGCCCAGGCACCAGTCCGAGCGCGTCGCCGGATCCGCGCCCAGGAACTCGAGCAGGGTCGCCGGCAGATCGACGTGCGAGGTCGGCCGCCGCTCGTGGCCTGGCTCGATCCCCGGCCCGCTCAGAAGGAAGGGAACCTCTGTCTGCTGCGGCGAGAAGTTGCTCGTGTGGCCCCAGTAGCCGCACTCGAGGAATTCCTCGCCGTGGTCGCCGGTGACCACCACGATCGTGTTCTCGAGCTGGCCGTGGCGCTCGAGGCTGTCGAGGATGTCCCCCGCCACGTCGTCGGCATGCACGAGGGCGTTCAGGTAACGGTTGAAGACGCGCTCGCGAAAGGCGGGATCGGTGGTGCCTGCGAGCTCCAGGTAGTCGAGCTCCTCGGCCGCGGGCTGATAGGGGCCCCCGGGCGGGCTGTTGTAGGGCTGGTGCGGCGAATCGAGTAGCACGAAGCCGAAGAACGGCCGCTCGTCAGCGAGGTCGCTGCGCCGGTCCATCCAGGTGTCGAACTTCCGCGCCACCGCTCGGTCGCACTCGTGCGAGAGGCGCGAGCCGTGCTCGTCCTCGATCTCGCTCTCCTCCATTCCCATCCAGGCGGTCTGGCGGAACTCGGGAAAGTTCATCGAGGCGGCCGAGAGCACGCGCGTCTCGTAGTCGAGCGAGCGCAGCACGTCGATCAGCACGGGCGGCCGCTGGGCCTCGAGCACCGGGAACCAGTACGAGCCGTGCAGGCCGTAGATCATGGAAAACACGGCGAAGCGGGTGCCGTTCCCGCTCGAGAGGTGGTCGTCGAAGATGCGCGCCTGGCTCGAGAACTCCCAGAGACGGGGCGTGTTCTCACTGGTGAAGACGTCACGCCGCCAGGAATCGATGACGAGTAGCAGGATGTTCGGCCGAGGTCCGGCGGGATCGATCGTCGGCCAGGCGCGCGGGTACGCGAGCTGAGCGTCGGCGGGCAAGACGTCGGTGTGGAAGAGCTCGTCCTCCTCGCGGCCGAGGAGGCGCGCCAGGCGGATGCGCGGGTGCAGCGGAAGGTCGCGGCAGGCGGAGATGACCTCCTCGTCCTCGGTGATCTGCGCGGCAGCCCACACGCTCTTCTCGATGAACAGGATGGGCAGGAAGATCAGGGCGCACAGCACGCGCGGCCGCAGGATCGGCGAAGAGACGTGGCCGGCGCGCTCGTTGCGCCAGGCGCGCGCGAGCGCTCGCGAGAAGAAGAAGCGGTGCATGACGGTCAGCCCGCTCACCACCACCACGGCGAGGACCCACACGCGCGGGCCAAGGTGGATGGCGTCCTCCGAGCCGCTCGTCTTCAGCACGTTCAGCACTGCGCCGTTCACGTGGTAGCGCAGCAGCCGGTAGATCACCGTGTCGGTGTAGAGCATCGCCAGGAACGAAGCCCCGAGGAAACCCTCGATCCAGCCGATCCAGCGCGGCGAAGCGACCACCCATTGCGTGATCAGGAAAAGCGCGCCCGGCGCGAGCGCGAGCATGGCGACGCTCGAGAGCAGCCCCAGGACGATGTAGGCGCGCAGCCCCAGCGAGGGCTCCCCCGACCAGTCGAGAAGCCACAGCGATCCTACGGAGGCGCCGAGCGCGACGAGCAGCAGCCAGAGCTGGAAGCTGGCCGTGCCGATCGCGGAGCGCGAAGGTCGTTCGACTTCCAGGCTGGTGTCGGTCATGGAGCGCGGGTGGGCGGGAGGTCCCTCTCTGGGAAGATGGTAGCCCCCTTAGCACCCATGTGCGTACGACTCGATCCCAGCTTGCCGGGTGGATTCCCGGCGAGTATCCTCCCCGCCCGTCCGCCGCGGAGAGGTGGCTGAGCGGCCGATAGCGCTAGATTGCTAATCTGGTGACTCCACAATTCGGGGTCCGCGGGTTCGAATCCCGCCCTCTCCGCCATCCACGGGCCTCGCCCGCCCGGCCCCGCCGGGCCAGAGCCTTGACAGTCCCTCCGATCGTCCGCTTCGGTCTGCTCGCCCTGCTCGCGAGCTCCTGCGCCGCCCGGCGCCTCCTCAACGTCACCTCGGAGCCGCCCGGCGCCACGGTCGAGCTCGACGGGCAGAGGATCGGGACCACGCCGGTCGAGATCGAGTTCCAGCACTACGGCGTGCGCCAGGTCACGGTTTCCCTGTCCGGACGGGCCACGTGGACGAAGAACGTCCGGCTCAGGGCTCCCTGGTACGGCCGTTTCCCAATGGACATCGTGTCGGAGATCCTCCTGCCGGTCGGCTGGGTGGACCGCCATAAGGTGCACGCCGCGCTCGAGCCGCAGCAGGGTGTCGTCGCCGATCCACAGCTGCAGGCAGTGCTCGCGCGCGCACGCGCTCTGCGCGCCACGATGGAAGGCGCGCCGCGCCTCCCCGCTCCGGAGCCGCCGGAGAAACCGAGCGGGCAAACCCCGGAGGCAACAGGGGAAACCGACGACGGAGAGCACCAGTGAGCGCCTGGCAGGGGACACATCGAGGAGCTCGGAGATGAGCTCGGCGCAGAGCCCCGTCGAGCTCGCCGGCCGCCCCGTCACCGTCATGGGGCTGGGGCTGTTCGGCGGAGGGGCCGCCGTCGCTCGCTGGCTGTGCGCTCGAGGAGCGCGCGTGACCGTGACCGATCTGCGCGCCGCCGGCGTCCTGGCGCCGACCCTGCGCGAGCTCGAAGGTCTGTCGATCGAGCTCGTGCTCGGTGAGCATCGCGAGAGCGACTTCACGCGCGCCGAGCTCGTCGTCGCCAATCCAGCGGTCCCGCCCGCGAGCCCCTACCTGCGGGCCGCGCAGGAGGCAGGCGTACCGATCACCTCGGAGATGGCGCTGTTCCTCGAGCGTGCCCCGGCGCGCCTCGTCGCGATCACCGGCACGCAGGGCAAGAGCTCCACGGCGAGCTTCACGGCGCAGCTCCTCGGCAGCGCTGGATTCCGCGTGCACCTCGGCGGCAACATCGGCCGCTCGCTCCTGGAAGACCTCGAGTCGATGCAGCCGAGCGACATCGCCGTACTGGAGCTCTCTTCCTATCAGCTCGAGGCGCTGCCCGATCCGCCCTTCGCGGATCCCGCCAGCTCGCCGGTCGAGGCGGCCGCCATCGTGAACGTCCTTGCCGACCACCTCGAGCGACACGGCACGCGTGAAGCCTACGTGCGCGCCAAGCTGCGCATCCTCGAGATCGTGCAGCCCGAGGGACTCGTCATGCTGCCAAGCGAACACCTTGCCGCCGTCCGAGGGCGCCGGCTGCGCGCGCTTCCCATCGACGCCGGCAGCGGCTCGCAAGGACTGGCCCACGTCGACGGGCGCTTCCTCCTCGACGGCGAGGAGCTCGGCCGCCGCGCCGACCTCGTGCTTCCCGGCGAATTCCAGGCTCACAACGTCATGGCGGCTCTGGCGCTCGCCCGCACCATGGGAGCCGATCCCCCCCGCCTGGCCAGCGCCCTCGGCAGCTTGCAGGGCCTGCCGCACCGACTGGAATCCCTGGGCTGGCGCGCGGGCCGGCACGTGATCGACAACGGCGTCTCGACCACTCCCGATTCGACCCGGAGTGCGCTCCGCGAGATCGAGGGTGCGTGCACGCTGCTCCTCGGTGGCAAGGAGAAGCTCGGCCTGCCGTTCGACGAGCTCGCGGGCGAGATCGCGCGGCGCAGCGGGTGCGTCGGTCGCTTTCGGAGCGGCCGCCCCCTCGATCGCACTCGCCATGGAACGTGCCGGTGTGTGCACGGTGCAAGCGAGCGACCTCTCCCGCGCGGTGGCGCGTGCGTTCGAGCTGACCAGCGAGGGGGCCGCCATCCTGTTCTCTCCCGCGGCGGCGAGCTTCGACGCCTACACGAACTTTCGAGCGCGGGCCGAGCACTTCCGCGCGCTGCTCCCGCCGCAGGATCCGGCCTCGTCGCAGGCTCGCAGCGCTGCAGGCGCGACCTCGTGAGCGTGCTCGCGAACGATGCACGCCTGGAAGCCGAGCGGCGCCGGCTCTCGCCTTATCTCTCGCGCGTCCTCGAACGCGCGGCACAGCTCGCGCTCGAGGTGCACGCCGACTTCCTGAGCGTCGAGCACGTGATCGGAGCCGTCCTGCGTGACGAGGACTCCGCGGCCAACCAGACGATCGTGTTCGCGTTCGCCGATCCGGAGACCCTGGGCCTGGAGCTCCTCGCGCTCTCGCCGGGGATCATGGTGGTGGGCTCGGCGGCCACGCGACCCTTCTCACCGCGAGCGGTGGAGGCGCTCGAGCGCGCGCGACGCTGGGCTGCAGCGAGCGGGAGCGAGCGCGTCGAGATCGAGAGCTTGGGTGCCGCCGCGGCGAGCGTCTTGCCCGTCGAGCTCCTCGCCGCGCTGCGCGACGCGGGCTACCACGACGTCGTGCCACCCGAGCCGAGCGCGAGCGATCCGTCCCGTCCCGCTCCCAGCTTGCGCCTCGCCGAAGCGGCGAAGCTCGCGCTCTCGCGGGCGACCAAGGCGACCGCCCGTGCGAACGAGCCCGCCATCGGTCCGGCGCGTATCTTCCACGCGTGCCTGCAAGCCGGCCCGGAGCTCGAGGCTCGGATCGGCCTCACGGCTGCGCGCGCACGCCTCGTATTGGAGGGCGCCTTCATCGACCGCTCCCCCCTGCCGAGCCGCGAGCTGGGCGCGGACGAGACGCTGCTCGCGTTCCTGTCTCGGCTGCCCGCCCACGCCGGCAGCCTCGAGCTCCTGGCGGCCTGCCATCACGCGAGCACCCCCGAGCTCTCCGAGCTGCTCCTGCGTCACAAAATCGCTCCCGAGCTCCTCCAGCGCGCCGCCGCGGAGCTCACCGATCCTGAATGAGGACCCCGCCCCCGCGGGGCCGCCGGCGCGCGCGCCCCCCGGGTCGAGCTTGCGATGGGTGGCGGAGTTGACGATACACTGGCCAGGAACTATAGGCTCCACCATGCAGCGGGAGCCTTGGAAGCCCAGGTCATGATCTGCCAGCGGTGCCAGAAGAGTTTGGCGAGCGTGCACGTCACCGAGATCCAGGACGCCAGCGGGCCTGCAGAGTGCTCCCAGGTCCACGAGCATCACCTCTGCGAGGCTTGCGCCCAGACGCTCGATCTGCCCCACGCGCCTGCCGTCCCCGCGAAGACCATCCAGGACATCTGGAAGTTTTTGCAGGCCAACATGCAGGTCCGCACCAAGCGAGTCGCGCGCCAGTGTCCCGATTGCAAGATGACCCTGGACGAGCTGCGGCGCCGTGGGAAGGTCGGCTGCGCCAAGGACTACGAGGTCTTCGCGGACTACCTCGGCGAGCTGATCGAGCGCATGCACGGCGCGACCGAGCACTGCGGCCGCCTTCCCGGCGTCGGCGAGCACGAAATGGAGCGCCGGGCGCGCATCGGCGACCTCAGGAGCCAGCTCGAGCGGGCCGTTCGCGAAGAGGACTACGAGTGCGCGGCGGGCCTCCGGGACGAGCTGCGCACGCTGGAACACGAGACGGGAGCGGGAACCTGAAGCCCGCCGCTCACCTGGGCTTGGGCCATCCCGGGCCCGGGCAGCCCCCCGTCAGGGAAGAACGATCCGGGCACTGGCCGGGGCACGTGCGTGGATTATGGTATGTCGTGGCTCCCGAGGGGTTGTAAACCCGAGGGCCTCCTGCAACCGAAAGAGGTGCCATCCGAGGACACCGCCCCCGCCGCGCGAGCGCAGATGCTCGAGCGAGCGCTCGGCCACCCCCGACCGCGAGCCCTTCACCCGAGGAGAACATGTTCGACCGCTTCACCGACCGCGCCAAGAAGGTAATGAACCTCGCCCGCCAGGAGGCGCAGAGGTTCAACCACGAGTACCTCGGCACGGAGCACATCCTGCTCGGGCTCGTGCAAGAGGGGAGCGGCGTCGCCGCGAACGTCCTCAAGAACATGGGGGTCGACCTGAACAAGATCCGGGTCGAGGTCGAGAAGATCGTCAAGACCGGCCCGGCCCATGGCCGCCGATGGGCCAGCTGCCCTTCACGCCGCGCGCGAAGAAGGTGCTCGAGCTCTCCATGGAGGAGGCTCAGAACCTCGGCCACAACTACATCGGAACCGAGCACCTCCTTCTCGGCCTCATCAAGGAGAACGAGGGGATCGCCGCGCAGGTCCTGATGAACCTCGGCATCAAGCTCGAGGACGTTCGCGAGGAAGTCCTCGACTTCCTCGGGCGCGGACAACTCGCGAGGAGGAGGAAGGAGTCGAGCGTGAGCGAGGCAGAATCCCGGGCATACGGCACGTCGAAGAGCAAGACTCCCGCGCTCGATTCCTTCGGCCGCGATCTGACCGAGCTCGCCAGCGAGGGCAAGCTCGACGTCGTGATCGGCCGCGCGAACGAGATCGAGCGCGTGATCCAGATCCTCTCGCGCCGCACGAAGAACAACCCCGTGCTGCTCGGCGAGCCCGGGCGTCGGCAAGACCGCCATCGTCGAAGGCCTCGCGCAGCAGATCGTCGAACAACACGGTTCCCGAGATCCTGCGCGGCAAGCGCATCGTGGTCCTCGACCTTGCGCTCATGGTCGCCGGCACGAAGTACCGCGGCCAGTTCGAGGAGCGCATCAAGGCGGTCATGACCGAGGTGCGCCGCGTCAAGCGACGTGATCCTGTTCATCGACGAGCTGCACACGCTGGTCGGCGCGGGCGGCGCCGAGGGCGCGATCGACGCATCGAACGTGCTGAAGCCGGCGCTGTCGCGCGGCGAGATCCAGTGCATCGGCGCGACCACGCTCGACGAGTACCGCAAGCACATCGAGAAGGACGGCGCCCTCGAGCGCCGCTTCCAGGCGGTCATGGTCGAGCCGCCCACCCCGGACGAGACGATCGCGATCCTGCGTGGGCCTGCGCGATCGCTACGAGGCCCACCACCGCGTGCATTACACCGACGACGGCGCTCGACATGGCCGTGGAGCTCTCCGACCGCTACATCAACAATCGCTTCCTCCCGGACAAGGCGATCGACGTGATGGACGAGGCCGGAGCGCGCGTGCGCATCAAGTCGATGGTGCCGCCGCCGGACCTGCGCGAGCTCACCGAGCAGATCGAGAAGCTCGAGCGAGCAGAAGGACGAGCGCGGTCTCGGCCCAGGACTTCGAGAAGGCCGCCAAGCTGCGCGACCAGGCGTACCAGCTCAAGAAGAAGAAGGAAGAGACGCAGAACACCTGGCGCAAGGAGCAGCAGGAAAAGGAGCAGGTCGGCGAGGTCACGGACGAGGTCATCCAGGAGACCGTCTCGAAGATGACCGGCATCCCGCTGACGCGCCTGGAGAAGGCCGAGGCCGAGCGGCTCCTGCAGATGGAGACCGAGCTCGCCATCATGGTGATCAACCAGGACGAAGCGATCAAAGCGATCGCGCGCTCGGTGCGCCGCTCGCGCTCAGGTCTCAAGGACCCGCGGCGTCCGATGGGCTCGTTCCTGTTCCTGGGCCCCTCGGGGGTCGGCAAGACTTACCTCTGCAAGCAGCTCGCCAAGTTCATGTTCGGTGACGACGACGCGGTCATCACGATGGACATGAGCGAGTACATGGAGAAGCACAATGCCTCCCGGCTGGTCGGCGCGCCTCCGGGCTACGTCGGCTACGAGGAGGGCGGCCAGCTCACCGAAAAAGTGCGCCGTCGGCCGTACTCGGTGGTGCTGCTCGACGAAATCGAGAAGGCGCACCCCGACGTCTTCAACATGCTGCTCCAGATCATGGAGGAAGGGCGTCTGACGGACTCCTTCGGCCGTCACGTCGACTTCACGAACGTCGATTCTCATCATGACGAGCAACCTGGGTTCGCAGCAGATGAAGGCGAGCTCCCAGCTCGGCTTCGGGCGGCTCGACTCGAACGCGAGCGGCCTCGAAGAGCGCCGGAAGCGCTTGAAGGCCGACGTGATGATCGAGGTCGAGCGGCACTTCCGGCCGGAGTTCATGAACCGCGTCGACGAGCTGATCATCTTCAACCCGCTGACCCACGCTCGACCTGACTCGCATCGTGCACCTGCAGCTGAACGAGGTGCGCAAGCGGCTCTCCGAGCACGGCCTGGAGCTCGAGCTCGACGCAAGAGGCGCTCGACTTCCTGATCAAGAAGGGCTACAACGACGACTACGGCGCTCGGCCGCTGCGTCGCGCGATCGAGCGCTTCGTCGAGGACCCGCTGGCCGAGCATCTCCTGCGCGGAGAGTTCGCCAACGGCTCCACCGTGCGAGTCGATCGCCTGGGCACCGATGAGGCGCTCACCTTCAAGACCGCGAGCGAAGCTCAGCCGGTCGAGGCCGCCAAGGACGGTTGATCGCGGACGCGGAGCCGGCACGCGGCTCCGCTGTCCGTAGCGTTCCATCAGGAGTCGATCGATGTTGAGCCCCTACTTGCTCGCCGTCTGTCTGCTCCTGCCCGTTGCGCGTCAGGACGAGGAGCGCCGGCCGCCGGACCCCGAGCGCGTCAAGTCCGCCGTGCAGGAGCTCCGGGATGCCTTCTCCAAGGGCGACGCCGCCGCTCGCATTCATGCGATCGAGGCGGGCTCCGAGCTCCTCGATCCCGACGTGATCGCCGGCATCGACAAGGGCCTGCGGGACGAGGACGAGAACGTGCGCGCCGCGGCCGTCACCGCTTTCCGCGGTATGGATCACCCGGCCGCGTTGAAAGCGCTGCACCAGGAGCTCGAGCGCGACAAGAAGCTCGAGCTCGGTCCCGACCACGCCGTCAGCGTCATCAAGGCCATCGGGGAGCACGGCTCGAACGAATCGGTCGCCGTGTTGACCAAGGACGTGTTCGGCCAGGGCGATCACAAGGTCGCCGCGGCCCGGATCCTCGCGCTGGGCAACATCCGCACGAGCGCGTCGGTCGAAGCGCTCTTCGACACGATGAAGCTCGCTGGACAGCGCAAGGTGCAGCCGTACATGAGCGAGTTCCGCCTTTCGCTCCTCGTCCTGACCGGCGCGGACCAGGGTCCGTCGCAAGAGCTGTGGATGCGCTGGTGGAACGAGCACAAGAAAGAGCTCGCGGTGCTCCCCGAGCCTCCGCAGCTCGCCAAGGCGGATGCGCGGCGCTGGTATTCCTTCTGGGACCGCTATCCGAAGGCAGAGCGCCAGGAGAAGCGCGGCGAACGCGGCGGCGACGGCGGGAAGTGACGCCCATCTCGCCCGAGGAACCCGACTTCGATCCCGACTCCTTCTCGGCGGAGGATGCCGAGCGTGCGCTACGCGAGGGCGTGGCGCTCTTCGACGCGGCGCGCTACCACGAGGCGCACGAAGCCTTCGAGCGCTGCTGGCTGGCGAACGAAGGAGGCGACGCGGACTTCTACAAGGGCCTGATCCAGGCCGCGATCTGCATGCACCACTACGCCGATGGAAACGTCCCCGGCGCGCGCAAGCTCTACGCCGGCCACCGCCGCCTGCTCGCTCCCTTCCTGCCCGCCCACCGCGGCCTCGACCTCGCGGCTTTCCTGGCCGAGATGCAGCGTGTGCTCGGGCCGGCCTCGAGGAGCGCCCCGGAGAGCTTCGATCTGGCTTCGCGCCCGCGCTTGCAATCGAGCTCGCAACCCTAGCCGCGTCCGGTCGGTCCATGAAAGCATGGACCAGCGCCTCTGCATCCTCCCCGGCTCGCCATCCTGGCCGGTCGGCCTCGATCGCGTCGAGCTCCCGCCCTCGGAGCTCTGGCTACGCGGACTGCCAGAGATCCTGAAACTCGAGCGACGGATCGCGATCGTCGGCAGCCGGGCGCCGAGCCCGTACGGCCTCGACCAGGCCCACCGGTTCGCGCGTGCGCTGGCCGGCGCAGGCCTGGTGGTCGTGAGCGGGCTCGCGCGCGGCATCGACCAGGCCGCGCACGAGGGCGCTCTGGCGGCCGATGGCAAGACGATCGCCGTGCTCGGGAGCGGCGTCGATCGGCCGTGGCCCTCCGGTGCGCTCGCCCAGGAGCTCGCGAGGCGCGGCCTCCTGCTGAGCGAGCACGCGCCGGGCGAGGGGCCACGCCGACACCATTTCCCGCTGCGCAATCGCTTGATCGCCGGCCTCTCGCTCGGGGTGCTCGTCGTCGAGGCGGCGTGGACGTCCGGCTCGCTGATCACCGCGCGCTGGGCGGCCGACCTGGGCAAGCCCATCTTCGTCGTGCCCGGGCGGATCGACCACCCCATGGCGCTCGGCATCGTCCGGCTGTTGCGCGAGGGCGCGACCGCGGTGGCGTCGCCCGAGGAGCTCTACCAGGACCTCTTCGGCGAGCCACCCGACGATCCGTCCGCCGAGACGATCGACTCCGCGAGCGAAGCCCAGGGCGAGCTCGCGCGCTCCCTGCTCCGAGCCCTCGTCGGCGAGACGCTCACGGTCGAAGAGCTCGCGGTGCGCACCGGTGCGCCGCTCGAGGACATCCTCGCGGAGCTGATCGGCCTCGAGCTCGCGTCGCGCGTGGCGCGAAGTCCCGGCGGGCTGTGGCGGCAGCGCGGCCGGATCAGCTGACTCGCGCGAGCGTGTGCTCGCACAGGAGCATGATCGCCGCGACCAGCGTGCAACCGACGAAGTAGTAGAGCAGCCGGCGCGGCAAGGCGCGCAGTGCCGCGCCATCGTCCGCCTCGGAGAACAGGCAGCCGATCAGGACGATCACGACGCCCACGACCGCGAACAGCAGGATGTGGAACGGGAGATCCCTCATCCCAGGCCGACCTCCGCCGGGGCTGCATCCGCATCGGGGCTGGCGAACAGCCGATCTTCGCTCCAGGAGTAGACGTCGAGCATGCAGAGCACGTTGAGCATGCCGGCGAGACACGCGATCACCACGCCTCCGTCGGCGTAGGCGATGTTCGAGGTGACCGGCGCGTGACCGTGGAACAGCTCGGCGATCACGGCGGGCAGACCGAGCAGGAACTGTCCCGACCAGTAGTAGAAGTGGCGCTCGCGATCGAGATTGGACCCCTGGGCGAGGCTCGTCCCGAGGAGGAACAGGCCCACGAGCGCGACGCCCGCGAGCAGCGCGCGCCGACGCCGGCCCTGCAGGAGGTGACCGAGCCCTGGCAAGAGCCACGCGCAGAGCGCGACGAGGGCCGGTCGCGGTGCGCGCCCGCGCAGCCGCCCACCCGCGCGGGCCTGAAAGTTCGCGCTGGCCATCACGAACAGGTTCAGCACGCCGCTCGTCGCCGTGAGCAGCGTGCCGAGGTCCATCGTCGCCGGCCAGGGCCGCGGCATTCCCGGCCCGAAGCTGAAGTGGCGCTGGTGCAAGAAGAGCGCGCCCAGGTTGCCCACCTCGGGAGTGAGCGCGGCGGCGAAGGTGCCGCGCATCTCGGGCGGCAGATACTCGAGGAACATGCCGTGCGAGAGCTTCACGCCGAGCCAGTACAGCCCCTCGACGACGAGGAAGCAGAGCAGTCCGAGGCGCAGGCGCCCGAGGTAGAGATGCCCCGCTCCCGGAACGATCCAGGAGAGGACCACGGCGATGTTCGGCTCGCCGACGCGCTCGCTCGCGCCCGGCTTGGCTGCCTTCGGGGAGCCGACGGGATTGGAGGGTGCAGGCACGGTGGGCTGAGACTTCTACCAGCTCGCGGGCTTCCGGAGGAAGCCGACCGGCAGGCTTTCTCAGCAGGGGCCTCTTCTCCACCACCGCTTGACCGGGCCGACGACTGCGGGAACCCTGGTCGCCGTGCCGACTCCCCTCCCGCGCCCCGGCGAGCCTCTCAGCAAGGTCCACGAGCACCGGATCGTGGTCCGCTACGGCGAGACCGACCAGATGGGAGTGGTCCACCACTCGAACTACGCCCTCTATCTCGAGGAGGCGCGCACGACGCTGCTCGGAGCGCTCGGCTGCTCCTATGCCGGACTGGAGCGCGATGGAATCGGGCTCGCCGTGCGACGGCTCGAGATTCGTTTCCGCGCACCCGCGCGCTACGAAGAGCAGATCCTCGTGCGCACGCGCTTGGCCAAGCTCGGAGCCGCGTCGGTCATCTTCGAGTACGAGATCGAGCGTGAGTCCGGGGACGCGGCGGTCGCGCATCCTCTGCGCCTCGCCGAAGCGCGCACCGAGCTCGCGTGCATCGATCTGGGTCGCGCGGAACGACCGCCGCGCGAGCTCCCCGAGCGCTTACGGGCGCTCCTCGAGCCCCTCATCTGAGGCAGGCAGCGCCTCGGCGCTGAGCTCCTCGGAACCTTCCAGCGCTACCTTCGGCGTGAGCTTTCGACGCGGCAAGAGCGGCGGCAAGGTATCGAGCAGCCGGTCGCGACATGCCGGACACTCGCTGCCGTCCTCGAGCTCCGGGACCTCCGGCGGATCCGTCCACTTGTACCCACACTGGAAGCACAGGATGTCAGCGTCCTCGGTCACGAGCCTCCCATCGACTGCTGACCCGCTCCGAGCTTGAGGACAGGCACGAGAGAACCTACCCGTGTGCCGCGCCGGGCACACTGCGCCTCACGTTCGAGGGCAGGATCAGTCGATGCGGCACTCCTCCCGCGACCTGACCGGTACAATCCTTGGTGCTGCCCGCTGGTCGAGAACGCCCTCTGGGCCTTCTCCTGGGCCCGAAAGGGAACCAAGAGAGTGCGCTTTCGCGCGATGATTCAGCCCACGACACGTTTCCCGGACTCCCAGATCGCCCTGCACCACCCGGTGGAGCGGGGCGGCCTCTTCGTGAGCCCGCGGCCGACCCGCGCAACGGGAGCAGCCGGCGCCATCGGGAGGGGAACGCGATGAAGCTCCCGATCTATCTCGACTACCAGGCGACCACGCCGCTGGATCCGCGCGTCCTCGCCGCGATGCTCCCCTCGTTCACCGAGGTCTACGGCAACCCCTCCAGCCGCAGCCATACCTTCGGGTGGCAAGCGGAAGAGGCGGTCGAGCGCGCGCGAGCGGAGGTCGCCGGGCTGATCGGCGCTTCCCCCAAGGAGATCGTGTTCACCTCGGGATCGACCGAGGCGGTCAACCTCGCGCTCAAGGGTGTGGTCGAGATGTACTCGACCAAGGGACGCCACGTGATCACCACGCAGGTCGAGCACAAGGCCGTGCTCGACACGTGCAAGCACCTGGAGCGAAACGGCTGCGAGCTCACCTATCTGAAGCCCGATCGGAACGCGCGCGTCAGCGTGGAGCAGGTCGCCGCCGCGATGCGGCCCGACACGGTCCTCGTCGCGTGCATCTGGGCCAACAACGAGGTCGGCACGCTCGCCCCGATCCGCGAGATCGGCGCTCTGTGCCACGCACGCGAGGTGCTCTTCTTCACCGATGCGACGCAGGCCGTCGGCAAGATCCCCGTCGACGTCGAGGCCGATCACGTCGACTTGCTGTGCCTCTCGGCTCACAAGCTCTACGGCCCCAAGGGCGCCGGCGCGCTCTACGTGCGCCGCAAGAATCCACGCGTGCGCCTGGTGGCCCAGATCGACGGCGGCGGGCACGAGCGCGGCCTGCGCTCGGGCACGCTGAATGTGCCCGGAATCGTGGGCATGGGCAGGGCCTGCGAGATCGCGAGGCTCGAGCTCGAGCAGGACGCCGCCCACACCCGCGCGCTGCGCGACCATTTCGAGGCGCGTGTCCTCGGCGAGCTCGATCAGGTCCATCGCAACGGCGATCCCCTGCACCGCCTGCCGAACTGCTCCAGCCTGTCGTTCCGCTACGTCGAGGCGGAAGCGCTGATCATGGGGATCAAGGACCTCGCCGTCTCCTCGGGCTCGGCCTGCTCTTCGGCCTCCCTGGAGCCGAGCCACGTGCTGCAGGCCATGGAAGTCGGCGACGAGCTCGTGAGCGGCTCGATCCGCTTCGGCTTCGGCCGCTTCACCACGCGCGAGGAAGTAGACTTCGCCGCCGGAGAGCTCGTCGCCACCGTGCGGCGGCTGCGCGAGCTTTCCCCCCACCACGAGCTGGCTCGCGAGGGCGTCGAGCTCCCCCCGATCCGCCGATGAGCGGCCCGTGAACCGCTCCACGATCGAAACAACACCTCAAATGGCTTACAATCGAGAACAACAAGCGAGGCAGACATGGCAGTTGGAATGACCGAACGTGCAATCAGCGAGCTCAAGCGCATCGTGACCGACCAGAAGCTCCCCTCCGGGACCGCCCTGCGAGTCGGCGTGAAAGGCGGAGGGTGCTCGGGTTTCTCGTACACGCTCGGCTTCGACGACAAGATCACGCCCACCGACCAGATCAACGAGATCGACGGCGTGCGCGTCGTCTGCGACCCCAAGAGCTTCCTCTACCTCAACGAGACCGTGGTCGACTTCGAAGACTCGCTCATGGGCCGCGGCTTCAAGTTCAAGAACCCCAACGCCAGCAAGACCTGCGGCTGCGGAGAATCGTTCTCGGTCTGAAGCTCGGATTCTGGTTTGGACTCCCGCCTTCGGGCGGTCTTCTCTTGCGGAGCAAGGTCCGTCGCGGCGTCCGTACGTCCGTCGCGATACTTGGCGATCAGAGCGCAGGCGAGGCGCAAGCCGTGCTCGGTCTGGTTCGGAGTACCGCCTTCAGGCCAATGCCGATCACTTAGCCTCCTTCGGGGGGGTCTTCCGCCGGTTTCGGGGGAACTTGGTCATCTTGATCTTGACCTCCCGTGGGTAGCGCCGATCGCTGCGCCGGGGTGGAAGGATGTACCGCCGCAGGTTGGCTCGCAAGTTCCGCAGGTGGCGGGGAATCGCGCCTGGAGTGGCCGAGGCGCACCAGATCCACTCGTCGCAGATCAGGTGTAGGGACGCGATGAAGCTGATGCGCGTCGGGGGGACGCCGGCTTCTTCGGCGACTCGTTCCATTTCCAGACGGACGAGGTTGTACGCCAGGAGGATTCCCCACACCTCCTGTCGCACCATGGCCTTGCTCTTGCTCCGGATCGCCTCTTCGCGGTCGAGCATCTCGGTCTTGATCTCGTCGTAGCCAAGCTCGATCTCCCAGCGTTCGTGGTAGAGGACCGCGACCTCCTGAGCTGGATGAGTCTTTGCATCCAGTAGTGAAGTCAAGAGCCATTGCGGCTGGTAGCCCGCCCGCTTGTAACGAATGGCTCGCAGCTTCCAGAGCTCCGGCAGCGAGGGGTCCTTCTTGCGCGCGCTGGCGGAAACCTTCATCTCGACGAGATGGTCATCCTTGCCCAGCTCCTCGATCACGCGCCAGCTTTGATTCTTCTTGGCGCGAGTGAGCCAGTGACGAGAGTTGCCGTCACGGGCGAGAGGAATGAGCGCCTCGGCCGAGAAGTAGAGTCGATCGACGATGCACAGGGAGTCGTCGGGGAGAGCGGACCACAATTCCCGGGCATACGTCGTTTCGCCGGTGGAGTAGGGACCGAAACGTGCAGCAGCGATCAGATGCGAGCGCAGCGCGAAGAGGGCAACCAGCCGCAAGAGAGGGTAGGCAGACTCGCCGCGGGAGTTGGCCTGGGAGCCGAAATGCGCTCGGTTCTCCTCGGAATCGGGAACTCTCAGGCTGGTTCCGTCGACGCCGTAGAGCGCAAGCCCCTTCCAGCGGTAACGATCGGCGCTGGCATGGGCCCAATGCTTGGCGCAGGTATTGAAGAGCCATTCCATGGGTTCCTCTCCAAGGCGAGTGCGCGCCTTGGGCACTGCGCTGGGCGCGACGGTTAGCCCCCCGGGGCCCGGGAGAGCGAGGTCCAGCGAATCCACCACATCGACGATGGATCGGTCCCGGAAGAGGGCCATGCCCACGACGAACCAGATCACCTGCTCGGCGGGAAGCCGCCGCTTGCGCATGGTGGCCGTTCCGGTGGCTTGGAGCGCCTTCTGGATCCAGTTCGGATCGATCTGACGGCGGAAGTCGTCGAAGGTCTGGGGTTTGGGTACCTGAGCCACGCACTCGAGCGCGTTGCGTAGAAGCATTGCCGACCTGAGTGAAGGGTGAAGAGGGCTTGACCGTCGCGCTACCTAGCAGTAGTACTACTGCCAGTCAAGGACCCATAGCCATGACCAAGAGCTCAGACTCAGAAATGAGACGCTACGAGACCCTCAAGCGCGCCGTGGCCGACGTGGACCTCATCCGTCGGGGAAGCCTCGTTCGACGCTTCATGCCGTGCGGCAAGCCAGGCTGCCGATGCCAGGCTCCGCGACCAAAGCTACACGGTCCCTACTTCCAGTGGACGCGAAAGGTGAATGGGAAGACCGTCACGCTCCGCGTCAGCCAGCCACAGGCCAAGCTCCTTGCGGAGTGGATCGAGAACGGCCGACGCCTCGACAGGCTCGTCGGTCAGATGGAGCGGCTCTCCTACAAACTGACCGAACGGCTGCTGCGTGCCTCCCACCCCTCCTGAATCGGTCCCCCTACGGGCCATCCGGCCGAGGAGACACGGTCCCGCGCTAAGTGATCGGCATTGGCCTTCAGGCGGTCTTCTCTTGCGGAGCCAGTCCCGCCTGAAGGCGGGACGACGAACCAGACCGCCTGAACGCGGTACTCCGAACTCGAACCCGAACCAGAATCCGAACCGGACTGGTTTGGAGTACTGCCTTCAGGCGGTCCGGCTAACGCAATGCCGATTCCAGGGCGGTCGCAGCGTCGGTGCGTTCGTCGCGGTACTTGACGATCAGAGCGCAGGCGAGGTGCAGGCCGTGATCGCGCGACCAGGCACTGCTGGCGGGGCGTGAGCCGGGGACGACGACGGCGTGGGCGGGGATTTCCAGAGGGTTTTCTCGCGCGCCGGTGAGCTCTCGTTCGTGTACGAGGTCGTAGACGCGCGTCGAGGCGGTGAGGATCGTGCCGGCGGCGATCACGGCGCCTGCGCGGACCAGCACGCCTTCGTAGATGCCGGTGTTGCCGCCGACGAAGGCGTCGTCCTCGACGATCACGGGGCGGGCATTGGCGGGCTCGAGCACACCGCCGATCTGCGCGCCGGCGGAGAGGTGGACGCGGGCGCCGATCTGGGCGCAGGAGCCCACCAGAGCGTGACTGTCGATCATCGTGCCCTCGCCGACCCAGGCGCCGATGTTCACGTACATCGGGGGCATGCACACGACGCCGCGGGCGAGGTGCGCGCCACGGCGCACGGCCGAGCCGCCGGGGACGAGGCGCACGCCGTCGGCTTCGCCGAAGCGGCGCACGGAGAGGGGCGCCTTGTCGCGGTAGGCGTACCAGGCGAGCTCGCTGGTGCGGCCTTCGACGGCGCCGGCCTCGATCACATGGCCGATCACGGGTGAGCTCTTGAAGAGACGCAGGATCGCTTCCTTCACCCAGGCGTTCACGACCCAGCGGCGGCCCTCCACGGGCTCGGCGGCACGGACGCTTCCGGACTCGAGCGCGTCGAGGAGCGCCTCGCCCTCGAGAGGCGCGCTCATCGACCGACCTCGGCACTCGCGAGCAGGCCCTCGGCGAGAGCGACGTGGCGCTCGACGCACGCCATGAGCTCTTGCTTGCCGAGCTTCTCGTGGTCGGTGTGCGCGTCGAGGATCGAGCCGCAACCGTAGAGCAAGGGCCGGCCCCAGTGCGGGAGGTGCGGCGCGTCGGTGCCGAAGGCGGCCGGATCGCCCCGCTCGCCCGCGGGAACGTGGAACTCGATCGGGCCGTAAGTCTTGTACGGCAGTTGCAGCTCCACGCTCGGGGAGAGGCAGGCGCGCAAGCGCGCCTCGATCACGGCCGGTCGCTCGACCGCGCGCACCAGGATCTCGGCCTCGGCGGATTCGGCCACCACGTTCGGAGCGACACCGCCGCGCACGGTGCCGATGTTCAGCGTACCTGCCCCGAGTAGCGGATGCTCGCCCCATTCCTCCTCGAGCAAGCGCGCGATCGAGATCACCAGCTCGTGGATCGCCGAGGGGCCGACCTGCTGCGAGCTGTGGCCGGCGACGCCGTGCGCGACGAGGCGAGCCTTGTACACACCCTTGTGGGCCCCGATGAAATGGCCGCTGGTCGGCTCGCCCACGACGATGTAGCGCGGGCGCCAGGGCGGCGCGAGCTGGCGATCGGCGAGCGTCGCGCCGTCGCTCGCGAGCTCCTCGCCCACGGTGAAGAGCAGGCCGACGCGTTCTTCGCCCGTCGAGAGCAAGCGCTCGACTGCCGCCAGCATCGCCACGATCTGGCCCTTGGCGTCGCATGCTCCGCGGCCGTGGACGAAGTCGGCGTCGATGCGCGATGGAAAGAAGGGCGGAACGGTATCGAGGTGCGTGCACAGGACGACCTCCGGTTCGCCCGCACGCGCCAGCACGTTGAAGCGACCCGGAGAGACCTCTTGGCGCTCGACGGCGAGACCCAGCGAGGAGAGCTCGCGCGCGACGCGATCGCCGAAATCACCTTCTTCACCGCTGATGGAAGGGATCTCGATGAATTCGCGCAGGATCCGGATCAAGCGCTCCATGCGAGGCGTGCGAGCGGAGAGACGATGGCGAAGCGGTCGTCAGGGAGCGACATCGAAACCCGTGAGGCTCGTCAGGTCCTCGCTTGTACCGAAGAGCAGGCCGCAGAAGTCGAGGTGCCTTCCGACGTACACCAGGCCTGCCGCGTGGGGCAAGGCGAAGCCGGCCTCGGCGCGTCCACCCGCGTCGAGTACACCACCGCTCCCCTGGAACAGCGGGGAATCGGGGAAGAGCCACGTGTACGTGAAGAGCCGGTCGCGGTTCAGCGGGATCACGAGGCCTTTCCAGGGTGTCCCCGGGCTCGTGCCGCGGGCGCTGCCGAGAATCTGATAGGCGCGCCCGCCCTCGGAGCTGCCGCGATTCACGACGAAGGGGACGAGCTCGACCTCGGAGAGGCTGACCTTGTCGAATCCGGCGTGCAGATCGACCAGCGGATCGACCGCGATCTCGACCTCGGGCTGGAGCTGGACGAGGTCGCTCCCCTGCTGCACGACGATCCGCCAGCTCGCTCGGCCCGGAGTGCTCGAAGCGGTGACGTCGAAAGTGTGGGTCCCGTCGCCTTGATCGACGGGCGGACCCGCGAAGGCCACCTGGGGGTCGTCGCCCGTGTAGGTCAGCGCGAGAGTCTGTCCGCCGTGATCGATGGGATTGCCGTCGACATCGCGCAGGACGACTCGCACCTGCGTCCTCGTCAGCCCGTCGGCGACCAGCTTGTCCGCTCCGGGCAGCACGTCCGTCAGGAGCTGATCGGGGAGCCCGGCTTTCGACTGGCGCCATGTGGCGTAGAGGTCCTCGAGCACGAGCACCGGATCGGGTCCCGAGCCCGGCTGGATCACGTCGAGAGCGAGGTAGTAGTTGCCATTCGCACAGCCCTGTGCGCCTGTGCACACCCCGTCCTGATCCCCTAGGCGCGCGAGCACCATGAACGCGATGTGCGCGGACTTGTCGAAGTCGGGCGGGGGCGATCCGCATTGATCGGGATGGCCAGCGCTGCACGAGCAGCGGCCGTCGCCGCCGTAGGCGCGCGCCTGCTCCATGGCGGCCATGACGCGCTGCGAGAGATCGCCCTCCGTGCTGAGCAAGGCTTCCTCCGCCCGCCAGCACACCGCGGGACCGGCGAGCACGTTGCCCTGGATCGCATAGGCGAGGTGCCCCACCTCACCGAACACCTCGGCCTTGGCGTGACCCGCGAACTTGCCACTGAAACCGATCGGATCGCCGGTGAGCGTGGAAATGCCGTACTGTCGCGACTCGGCGGCCGTGTCGTTGGCCAGGAGCTCGGCGAGGATGCGCTCGGGTGAGAGTCCCGCGTGGATTCCATTCCACATGCGCAGGCGATTGCCGCCGCCGCTGTCGATGGACGATTGCGCCGCACCGCCGCCCTTGCCGACCACGATGACGGTCAAGGTTGCGCGCAGATCGATGCTCGACAGGCAGGTCGCGCCTGCGACGCACACCTCGCCCGTCTTGCGATCGACCACCACGATCGACCAGGTCGCGTGGGCTGTCGCGGCGCTGAGGACGAGGATTCCGAGGGAGCGAGCGGGGGAGAGGAAGAGACCGAGGAGGCGCCGGGGGGATCGCATACCCCCCAGTCTAACCCTCCCCCCGCGGTCCCACCCCGGGGGTGCATCCGGCCCGCTTGGCGCGAGTTTTGCGGTATCCCTTCAAGTCCGACTGTCTGGAAAGGGGATATCGCCCATATGAAGACGGGGATTTGTCGGGGTGGGTGGTCGTTGGTGGCGCTCGCGCTCTGTGCTTGCACGGGGCTCGATACCGTCCGGAAGCAGGATTCGTTGATGGTGCACTCCTTTCCAGAGGGCGCCAGCTTCACGACCGATACGGGCGAGAGCGGTACCACGCCCTGCGTGGTACCCAAGGCACGTGGCAAGGTGATGCACGTGCGCTTCGAAATGGCCGGCTACGACTCGCAGGAGGTCGCCGTGCACTCGAACCGGGACGGTCCGATGATCGGCACGATGATGCTCGGCGACCTGTTCAAGGTGTTCGAGCCCGATGGGCCGCGCACCGTGACGGCCGTGGACGGGGAAGTGCACGTCGAGCTGCAGCCCGGTGTGACCACGAGCGCCCCGGCTGCGCAGCAGATCCTCATCGCGAACTAGCGGGGGATCTTCCGCACGAGGTCCGCAGGAGAGGACACTGTCGGAGCCTCGCGCTGTGGACGAACCGCCTGCCGGGAAGTTTTCTTTGAACTTCCCGGACAGGTCGTTCAGCGATCCGGGGGCGCTAGTTCCTCAGCGGGCCCGAGCGTCAGGAGCTTTTCGCCTGCCCCTACGGCCTGGCGGCGCTCGACGTGGATTGCCTGGACGCGGCCGCCGGAGGGAGAAGCGATCTCGTTCTGCATCTTCATCGCTTCGAGGATGAGCAGCGGTTGGCCCGCTTCGACGAGGTCGCCCGGTTGTACGAGGAGCTCGACGACGACGCCGGACATGATGCTCTTGACCACTCCCCCGCCGCGCGAGGTCGCACGTTCGGCGAGGTGGGCGGCGCGTTCGCGCTCGTCCTCGAGCTCGAGGGCGTAGTAATGGCCGGCGAGGCCGATGCCGACGCTGGTCTCGTCACCCTCGATCGACATGCCGTAGCTCAGGCCGTCGTGCAAGACGATGACCTGGCCGAGCCGGTCGGCTTCCTCGTAGGAGATGGAGAACGCCTCGCCGTTCACGCGCACCTGGAGCTCGCCCAGGACTTCGATGAGCTCGACCTCGTGGGCGCGCTTGCCGATCGTGACGTAGTACTTCAAGCGCCGCCTCCGCGATCGTCGGCGCGCCAGACGTGGCGAGCCACCCCGTCGCGAGCCCGCGCGAGCCAGCCGTCCCGGTCAGCGGCCTTGGGCGCGAGCGCTCGGCGCCGCGCGAGGTGATGGCGATAGATCGCGGCGGCGGCCGCGACGAGCGGCTCCCACTTCTCGGGGGCGGAGAGCTCCATTCCTTCGAGGAAATGGGTGTCGAAATCCCCTTGCTGGAAAGCGTCGCTCTCCAGTACGGCGAGCGCGGCCGGGGCGCCGGTGCGAACGCCGCTCACGTTGAGCTCTTCGAGAGCGCGCCGCGCCCGCGCGATCGCCTGCGCGCGATCGGCGCCCCACACGATCAGCTTGCCGAGCATCGGGTCGTAGTCGAGGCCGACCTCGAGGCCGCGATACATCGCGCTGTCCAGGCGCACCCAGGGGCCGCCCGGCGCGCGCAGATTGTGCAGCGTCCCGGTCGAGGGCAGGAAGCCGTTGCAGCGGATCCTCGGCGTTGATGCGCACCTCGATCGCGTGGCCGCGGAAGCTCACGTCGGGCTGCGCGTAGCCGAGCTGCTCGCCGGCGGCGATGCGGATCTGCTCGCGCACCAGATCGATCCCCGTCACCATCTCGGTCACCGGGTGCTCCACCTGCAGGCGCGTGTTCATCTCGAGGAAGTAGAACTCGCCCTCCGACCACAGGAATTCGACCGTGCCCGCGTTCTCGTAACCGACCGCGCGCGCGGCGGCGAGAGCGGTCGCGCCCATGCGCTCGCGCACGGCAGGCGTCGATCACGGCCGACGGGCGATTCCTCGATCAGCTTCTGGTGACGGCGCTGGATCGAGCACTCACGCTCGCCGAGGTGCACGCCGTTGCCGTGACGATCGAAGAGCACCTGGATCTCGATGTGCCGCGGCCGCGTCGAGGTAGCGCTCCATGTACAGGCGGCCGTCTCCGAAGGCCGCCTGCGCTTCGCCCGCTGCGGTGCGGAAGGCGCCGACCATTTCCCGAGGTGCGTGCACGACGCGGATGCCCTTGCCGCCGCCGCCCGCCGCGGCCTTGAGCGCGATCGGATAGCCGACCGTCTCGGCCGCCGCGAGGGCCTCCTCGGGAGTCGCGACCGGATCGACGAGCCCGGGGACCACCGGCACATTCGCCGTTCGCATCGCCCGCCGGCTCTCGATCTTGTCCCCCATCGCCTCGATCGCGCCCGGCGGCGGACCGATCCAGGCGAGCTTCGCATCCAGGACTGCCTGCGCGAAGACGGCGTTCTCCGAGAGGAAGCCATAGCCGGGATGGATCGCCTCGGCCCCGCTCGACTTCGCCGCGGCGAGGATCTTCTCGATGGACAGGTAGCTCTCGCGCGGGGAACGTCCGCCCAGTGGGACGGCGAGGTGCGCCATGCGCGTGTGGAGCGCCCGGCGGTCGAGCTCGGAGTACACCGCGATGCACTGGATGCCCATCTCGCGCGCGGTGCGGATGACGCGCAGAGCGATCTCGCCCCGATTGGCGATCAACAAGCGCTGGAAGGTCACAGCGGGATGTTGCCGTGCTTGCGCACCGGCCGTTCCTCGTGCTTGGTCTTCAGGAGCTCGAGCGAGCGGATGAGATAGCGGCCGGGTCATCGGCGCCTCGATCACGTCGTCGACGAAGCCGCGCGCGGCCGCGCGGTAGGGATCGTTGAACTTCTCCTCGTACTCGCGCGTCCGCAAGGCCTCGACCGACGGCGGGATCCTCGGCGGCCTGGATCTCGCGCCGGTGGATGATCTTGGCCGCGCCCGCCGCCCCCATGACTGCGATCCTCGCCCCCGGCCACGCGAGGTTGACGTCGGCGCGGATGTGCTTGGAGGCCATCACGTCGTAGGCGCCGCCGTAGGCCTTGCGCGTGATCACGGTGAGCTTCGGCACCGTCGCCTCGCAATAGGCATAAAGGAGCTTGGCGCCATGGCGGATGATGCCGCCGTACTCCTGCTCGGTTCCGGGCAGGAAGCCCGGCACGTCCTCGAAGGTGACGATCGGGATGTTGAACGCGTCGCAGAAGCGGATGAAGCGCGCGCCTTTCACCGAAGCGTCGATGTCGAGACAGCCGGCGAGGACCGCCGGTTGGTTGGCGACGATGCCCACCACCCGCCCGCCCAGCCGCGCAAAGCCGATCAGGATGTTCTGCGCCCAGGCCTGCTGCACTTCGAGCCACGACCCCTCGTCGGCGACGCGACGCGATCACGGCTTGCATGTCGTAGGGCTTCTGCGGATCGTCCGGCACGATCGTCGTCGAGTGCCTCGTCGCAGCGGTCGGGCGGATCGTCGGTGGGGACGAAGGGCGGGTCCTCCGCGTTGTTCAGCGGCAGGTAGGCGAGCAGCTTGCGCACGAGCGTCATGCAGCTCTTGCCGTCGGGAGTCGAGAAGTGCGCCACGCCCGAGCGCGCGCAGTGCACCTCCGCGCCGCCGAGGTCTTCCGAGGTGACGTCCTCGTGCGTCACCGCCTTGACCACGTCGGGGCCGGTGATGTGCATGTGGCGATGTGCGCTCGACCATCACGATGAAGTCGGTGATGGCCGGGCTGTAGACCGCCCCGCCGGCGCAGGGCCCCATGATGGCGGAGATCTGCGGCACGACGCCCGAGGCGCGCGTGTTGCGCCAGAAGATCTCGGCGTAGCCGCCCAGGCTGGAAACGCCCTCCTGGATGCGCGCGCCGCCCGAGTCGTTGAGCCCGATGATCGGCACGCCGACCTTCAGCGCCATGTCCATGACCTTGCAGATCTTCTCGGCGTGCGTTTCCGAGAGCGAGCCGCCGAACACGGTGAAGTCCTGGCTGAACAGGTACACCGGCCGGCCATCGATGAGCGCGTGGCCGGTGACCACGCCGTCGCCGAGGATCTTCTGATCCTCCATGCCGAAGTCGGTGCAGCGGTGCGTGACGAAGCGGTCGAGCTCGACGAACGAGCCCTCGTCGACGAGGAAGTCGATGCGCTCGCGCGCGGTCAGCTTGCCTTTCTCGTGCTGTGCGGCGATGCGCTCGGGACCGCCGCCGAGGAGCGTTTCCTCGCGCATCCGCCGCAAGCGCTGGAGAGGGGTTTCCTGGCTCATCGCGGCGCAACACCCTCGGGTTCGGTGGCGGGATCCTCGACGAGCTCCATGAGGACCCCGCCGGTGGATTTCGGATGCAGGAAGGCGATGCGCGTCCCGTGGGCGCCCGCCCGCGGGGCCTCGTCGATCAGTCGCACACCGCGCTCGCGCAGCGTCGTGATCGCGCGCGCGCAATCGTCCACGCGCCAGGCGAGGTGATGCAGCCCTTCGCCGCGCTTCTCCAGGAAGCCGGAGATCGGGGAATCGGGGGAGGCCGGCTCGACGAGCTCGACCCGCTGGGAGCCGGCGTGGAGCACGAGGACGTTCACGCGCTGATCGGCGACGTGCTCGGGCTGGCTCCCGGTCATCCCGAGCGCGGTTTCATAGACCGATCGAGAGCGCTCGAGGCTGCGCACGGCGATCGCGACGTGGTGCAATCCGCGCACCATTCCTCGCAGGGGCTCGGGAGCTCGCATGGGGAGCCGAGAGGATAGCGAGGGCAGGAGCGCAGGCCGAGCACTCCCGCGCGCGAATCACAATCCCTCGGGAGGCTGGTAGGCGCCGAAACTCTGCTCGAGGACGTCCGACACCTCGCCGATCGTCGCGTAGGCCTCGACTGCCGCGAGGATCGGGTCCATCAGGCTCGTGCGCCCGCTCGCCGCCACACGCAGCCCGTCGAGAGCCGCGGCAACGCGCGCAGGATCGCGCGAGGAACGAACGCGCTCGAGGTCGTCCAGGACTTCCTCGCGGGCCGCGCGATTGAGCTGGAAGGTCTCGGACGTCGGAGTTTCGGCCTGGAAGCGATTGACGCCCACCACCACGCGGGTCCCGCCTTCCACGTCTTTTTGCCAGCGCATCGCGCTCCGGTGGATCTCGCGCTGCATCCAACCCGACTCGATCGCCGCCACCGCGCCTCCGATCGCCTCGATGCTCTCCATGAGCTCGAGTGCGCGGCGCTCGATCTCGTCGGTCAGCTCCTCGACGTAGGGCGAGCCACCGAGCGGGTCGACGACGTCGGCCACGCCTGATTCGTGGGCCAGGATCTGTTGTGTGCGCAGCGCCAGGCGCGCCGATCCCTCGCTCGGCAATCCGAGCGCCTCGTCGCGCGCGTTCGTGTGCAAGGATTGGGTCCCGCCGAGGACTGCCGCGAGCGCCTGCACGGTCACCCGCACCGTATTGTTGTCGGGCTGCTGCGAGGTGAGCATCGAGCCGGCGGTCTGCGTGTGAAACCGCAGCATCCAGCTCTCGGGGTCCAGAGCGCCGAACTCCTCACGCATGATGCGCGCCCACATGCGCCGGGCGGCGCGGAATTTCGCCACCTCCTCGAACAGGTGATTGTGCGCATTGAAAAAGAAGGAGAGCCGCGGCGCGAACGCATCGATCTCGAGGCCGGCTTCGATCGCGGCTTGCACGTACGCTCGCGCATTGGCGAGCGTGAACGCGAGCTCTTGCACCGCCGTCGAGCCGGCTTCACGGATGTGGTAGCCGGAAATGGAGACCGTGTTCCATTGCGGCAGGCGCAGCTGGCAATACGACATCAGATCGGTCATGAGCCGCATGGAAGGAATCACGGGGAAGCGGTAGTTCCCGCGAGCCGCGTACTCCTTGAGGATGTCGTTCTGGACCGTACCGCGGAGCCCCTCGAGCGGTGACACCTTGCTTCTTCGCCAGTGCCACGTAGCACGCGAGCAGGAAGCTCGCCGTGGCGTTGATCGTCATCGAGGTCGAGACGCCGGCGAGGGGAATGCCCGCGAACAGGCGCTCCACGTCGGCCAGGCTGTTGACGGGCACGCCGACGCGCCCGACCTCGTCGATCGCGAGCGGATGATCGGAGTCGTAGCCGATCTGTGTCGGCAGATCGAAGGCCGTGGAGAGCCCCGTCTGGCCGCTCTCGAGCAGCAGCTTGAAGCGCCGGTTGGTCTCGCTCGCGCTGGAGAAGCCGGCGTATTGACGCATGGTCCAGAGGCGCCCCCGATACATCGTGGGCCGGAGGCCGCGCGTGAACGGGTACTCGCCGGGAAACCCGCCGTCGGGAGCGCCACCGTAAAGCGGCTCGAGCGCGATCCCCGAAGGGGTCTCGAAGCGCGGCAGACGCTCGGGCGACTGTGCGATGGAAGGCTGCCAGGTGCGCGTGCGCCACGCCCGAGCGGCGGCGCGAGCCGTGCTCTCCTCCTCCGTCCGGGGGAGGGTGCCCTGAGGTGTGTGCTCGGGTTCCATCCAGACCGACCTGCCTCGCGAGCGAGGCCCAAACCGGATTGTAACTGCTGTGCTGGCCGGGCCGCGCCACCCTTTTCAGCGGCGAATCTTCGGGCATGCTGCGCTGAATAGCTTCGCTGCTGTACGGTAGCAACGTCCACCACTGATCCCCAAGGAGATCACCGGCATGCACCGCATCGTCCTCGCCGGATTCGCCCTCGTCCTGCTGATTCTGTCCTTGTTGCTGTTCTTTCAGGGCGGCGAGAGCGATCGCTCCGCCGCGACAGCCGGGGCCGAGATCGCGAGCAGCGGGAACGAGTCGGACTCCTCCTCGGCCGCAAGCGAGGCAATGTCGGACTCGGACGAGGAGGACTCGTCAGCCAGCGGAATGGTCGATGACCGCCGCGCAGTGTCTGCTGTCCCGACCGAGGGATCAGGTCACGCCGTCGAGGGCACGGTCGACCTGTCCGCCGCCTGCGGAGAGGACTCGACGCTCGAGGTCTTCGCGCTCTCCAGCGAGACCAGTTCGGAACGGCTCGCCCGCCTCCTCGATCGCGACGACGAGGGGAGCTCGAGCCAGATCCTGGCTCGGGCCGCGGTCGATGCGAACGGCCACTTCCGCCTCCCGTGGCCCGAGGGCAGGACGCGCATCCACGTCGGGCTGCGCGGGCGCTACTTGCGTCTCGCGCAGACGGTGCCTCACGAATTGGAGAGCGCCGATCCGGTCCTCCTGGTCCCGGAGGCCGGAGCCTGGCTCAGCGTCGCGCTGCGCTCGCGCGATGGCGAGCCGCTCGGAAAGATCGAGATCTCCTGCGCCAGCGAAACGCCGTCGGTGGATCCGGGCAATCCGGGTGGCGGAGACTTCCAGCGCTTCGTCGCCCACTCGAAGGAGGACGGCACGGTCGAGTTCCGGGCGCTCCCGCCAGCAACGGCCTGGCAGCTCACCATCCTTCCCGAGGAGTACGCGGCGCGCAAAGTCTCGGTCCTTCCCCTGGAAGCCTGCGAATCGCGGCCGATCGATGTGACCCTCGAGCGTGGAGGTGCAATTGCCGGACACGTTCTCGGTGAAGGCGGCGAACCCCTCGCGGACACCAAGGTCTCCGCGCTCTGGGCCGGCCGCTTCTTCGGCTTCGACGCGCCCGAGCTACGCCACGTGACGACGGACACCAATGGAGCCTTCCGCATCGAGGCCCTGCCCGCCGGCGAGATCTCGGTGCAAGCGCGTCGCGACGGGTTCCTCGAGAGCGCCAAGAAGAAGGTCACGGTTCCTGCCGAGGGAACCCTCGAGGGCTTGCTCGTGACGCTCACCACGGGCGGCTCCATCGCCGGCCGCGTCGCCTGGCCCGATGGAAGACCCTCGGCCTCCGTTCCCGTCCAGGTCCGCTTCGACTACTCCGCGGGAGGAGCCATGGGCTTCCTCAATGCGCAACGCGGCGGCCAGGCGAGCGCGAAGACGGACGAGCAAGGCGCCTTCCGGGTCACGGGTCTGGGGAAGGGTCCATTCCTGGTCGAGTGCAGCGTCGGCTCCACCCTCGAGTTGCCAAAGGGCGATCTCGCGGGCCTTCCTCCCCTCACCCCTCCCATGGAGGAATCGGAAGCCGCGATCACCGAGGCGCCCGCGAGCAGTGCGAGCTCCAGCGACGAGCCCGTGCATCGTGCTCGCGCGACGGCCGTCGCGCCGGGAACGGAGGATCTCCTCCTCGTGCTCCGGCCTCCGGCAGGTCTCTGGGGTCGAGCGATCGATCCCAGCGGCGCGCCGGTGCGCGAGTTCGATGCGCAGATGCACGAGGCGAGTTCAGGGATGTTCGCGGCCCTGGTGGGAACGCGGCACGAGCGGCACATCACCCACGAGGACGGCCGGTTCTTCATCGACGACCTCGACCCGGGCCAGTGGGAGCTCGAGATCCACTGCAGCACGCACGCGACGGTCGAGCCGGTCCCGGTCGAGCTGCCCTCGACCTCCGAGGCCGAGCCGCTGGTCGTGATGCTGACACCCACCGCGACGGTGACCGGCATCGTGCTGTCGCCCACGGGGGCGGCCGTCGCGGGGGCAACCGTGCACGAGGCTCGCGGCGGGGGCGGTATGGATGCGATTTTCGAGAATCAGCGGCGAGACGCATCGGCCGTCAAGAGCGACGAGCACGGGCGGTTCCGCTACGAGGGACTCCTGCCCGGCTCGATGACCCTGTACGCAGACGCCGCGGACTGGGCGCGCAGCCCGACCGTCCCGCTCGATCTCGTGGGCGGTGAGACCATCAGCGACGTGGAGCTGCGTCTCCTGGAAGGCGGCACGCTGACGGGCGAGGTCTACGATGCCGAAGGGAAGCCGGCGCCCGGCCGCATGGTCACCGCACAGTTGCTGGCCGATTTCCAGCAGAAGATGACCACGACCGATTCTGCCGGCACCTTCCGTATCGAGCGCATGCCGCCCGGCACCTGGCAGACGGCCTCGATGGATGGAAGCGCGGATTGGGGCGGCGGCGAGGAAGGCTTCGATCCCGGGGCGATGCTGAAATCGATGCAGCTCGCGCAGGTCACGATCCTCGACGGGGAGGAGACGCACGTCATTCTCGGCGGCCTGCCCAAGGATCCCATCCACGTGCACGGGCGAGTCACGCACCTGGGCGAGCCCTATCGCGGCGCGATGCTCACGTTCTTCGCCGCCGGAGATCGTCCGCTCGACTCGATGGAGTTCAGCACCGTCGACGAGCAGGGTGAGTACGAGATCACGCTCGAGGGTGCAGGCGAGTACGTGGTCAGCGTCGCCAAGATCACTGGTGAGCCCGGCCAGCAGAACACGGTCGAGTTCCCCTGCGACATCCCTTCCGGCCCCGACTTCCGCCTCGATTTCGCCATTCCCCACGCACGGGTCTCCGGCCGCGTCTTCGGGGCGGATGGCGCGGCGGTGGCGGGAGCACGCGTGACGCTCGCGCCGGATGGGGTGGCGCGTTCGGACAGTCTGCTCGGTGGACAGTACACGGATCTGCAGACGGATGCCGATGGCCGCTACGACATCGGCGGCCTGCGCGCGGGCACGTATCGAGTGTCCGCCGGCGGAGCCTCGCTGATGGGTTTCGGCGCGGATCCCAGCACGGGCCGGCTGACGCGCGGAGGCGTACGCCTCGGCGAGGAGCAGTGGCTACAGGACCTCGACTTCCATCTCGAGGCGCCCGGCACGCTCCTGGTCATGGTGCGCGACGCGAACGGGTCTCCATCGCCCGGAGCGACGGTCTTCGTGCGCGACGGCGAAGGACGGATCTCCGAGGCGATGTCCTTCCACCAGACCGACGGCACAGGTACCTGCGAGTACTCCGGCCTGGCTCCGGGCAGCTATTCAGCGCTGGCCCGGCTCGGGGGCGATGCCAGCAGCGAGAGCGTGCAGGTCACGGTGCGCGCGGGGGAGAGCGCGCGCCTCGAGGTCTCGCTCGGCGCCGGTGCGATCCTGTGGGTGCGTTTCAAGCTCGACGAGGGCGAAGAGGTGCCGGCGCACGTGCAGGTCACCGACTCCGCCGGCCGCGACGTGACGGCCCTCCTCGGCATGGCCGACATCCAGTCGCTGTACTCGAAAGGGGGCTTCTCCCCCTCCGAGTACCGCGTGGGGCCGCTGGCGCCCGGCAAGTACAAGGTCCACGCCTGGACCGACGACGGGAAGAGCGCCAAGAAGAACGTGGTCGTCGAGGCGGGTGAGACCGAGCAGCGCTTCACGCTGCGACTCGGAGCGGAGTAGGCTCTCCGGCCTGAAATCCTCAGCGCGAGCCGGCGTACTCCGGGGGTTCATCCCCCCCCTGCATCCATCACCATGCGAGCCCGCAACCCCCTCTTCCTGTTCCTTTCCCTGGCGGTCGGACTGGCGCTCGTGGCCTTCGTGATCCACTGGCTGCTCGCGGCACCGGGGGGTACGCAAGACCCGTTGTCCGGCCTGGAGATCGCGGGCGCGCCGTCCGTGGTGGACGGTGACACGACCGGCGACGCAGCGAGCGGCGACGCGGACGAGGCTGCGCTCCCCGACGGCGAGTCGACGCGCATGAGCGCGACCGAGCTGCCGGCCGAGATCGCCGATCGGAACGAGAACTTCGCGCTCGCCGGCGCACGCGAGCTCGACGTCGAGGTCCGCTTTCCCGCAGGCACGCCGGCCGAGGAGAACCCGAAGGTCTGGCTGTTCGCTCGGAAAGGCGCGGTGGACCCGACCGAGCGCGCCATGCTCGAGAACATGGATCCCCAGGATGTGCTGCGGTCCACGGGGGATGCCGAGGAATTCGAGGATTTCCTGGGCGACGACGAAGACCACGCGACCTTCTGGTCCCGCCGCTCCGTCGACGCGGGCCACCAGGCCCGGCTGCCCTATCCCTCCGACGCGCAGCAACTCTTCGTGCTCCTGGATGGCGACTACCTCTACGTCACCGACCTGACGGTCCTCGACGCGGCGAGCGCCCCGGACACGATCGTGCTCGAGCCCGTCCTCGGCGCGCGCATCCACGGCCGGTGCGTATTGCCCAGAGGTGTCGAGCGGCGCGACGTCGATCCGCGGAAGGTCGAAGGCGAGGTGGAGCTGTATGGCCTGGAGCCGACCCGTCGCTCGAAAGGCGAGCCGCGCATGTTCCATCGCCAGGTGGATCTCTCGCCCACGGGCGAGTTCGACGTGCGCGCACTCCCGGCGAACATCTCGCTCGCGTTCGGAGTCAAGATCGACAACTTGCTGCGCGAGCAACAGGTCGAGGCGGTGCGACTCGCTGCGGGCGAATTGCGCGAAGTCGAGGCGCTGTTCCGCCTGGGCGGCTCGATCCGCGGTCGGGTGGTCGATCCCGACGGCAACGGGGTCGCCAAAGCCACCGTCTGGTCGGAAGGGAGCGCCCGCGGCGCGTTCGGCCGGCGATCGGGCGGCCAGCGCAAGACGACCGACGATCAAGGCCGCTTCGCGCTGCAGGGCCTCTCGGCCGGAGAGTGCCGGATCCACGCGGAAGCCGATGGTTGGAAGGAGACGCAGAGCGAGGCGCTCCCTCTGGCCGAAGATCAGGAAATCCCCGATCTCGCGATCACGCTGGAAACCGGCTCGCGCATCGCCGGCACGGTGAGCTGGCCCGACGGTTCGCCGGCGCCGGATGCAGAGCTGACGCTCTACCAGAGCGAGGGCCAGCGCGGCTACCGCTGGCGCAACACGATCACCAACGAGAGGTCCGCGGAGGACGGGACCTTCGCGTTCACGGGCCTCTCGGAGGGGTCCTACTCGATCGAAGTGCACGCGCTGCGGCCCAGCAATTCGGACGCCGCCGAGGCCGATGCGCCGCCGCCCATGGCTCACCTCGCGCGGCTGGAGGCCGTCGCAGCCGGGACGGAGAGCCTGGCCATCGAGCTGGAGAAGACGCTCGCCGTTTCGGGCCGGGTGCTCGACGACCTCGGCCAGCCCATCGCCGCCTTCGCGGTGACCGCCGCGCCCAGCGCGGACGGCGAGGACGAGATGAATCAAGAAACGGACGCCTCCGACTCCTTCGAGGCTCCGGATGGACGATTCGCGCTCGGCGGCCTGTACCCCGGCGAGTGGAAGCTCAGCGCCTCCGCCGATGGTCACCACATGACGGCCCCCGGCGTGCAGGTCCTCGTGCCGCAGGGGGATCAGGTGGTCGAGATCCGTCTCGAGCGCTCGGCAAGCGTGAGCGGCATCGTGCAGGATCCTCGAGGAACCCCTGTTCCCGGCGCGCAGGTCGGACCCTCGCAGGGCGGCTCCGAGCAGTCGACCTTCTTCCGCGGCGGCCGAGACGAGGACGGAGCCGTGGTGAGCGATGCGGACGGCCGCTTCGTGCTCGAGAACCTCCCGCCCGGCGTCTTCGCAGTGGAAGCCAGCGCCACGGACTGGGCGGTGAGCGAGGCAGTCACCGTCGAGCTCGCTCCGGGAGCGGCGGTCGAGGGAGTCATCGTGGCGCTCCGCAACGGTGGCCGGATCGTCGGCGACGTCTTCGACGAATCCGGCGAGCCCATGGTCGGGCGCCAGGTGACCCTCGGCATGGCGTTCTGGGCCATGGGCATGGGCGGCAGTGAAGGCGAGACCACCGACGCGGCCGGCCATTTCGTCTTCACGCACGTCGATCCAGGGCGTTACGCGGTCACCCTCGCACCTCCTCAGGAGGATGTGCTGAAGCTCGTGAACGGGATGAACGGCGCCGGAGACGAGGCCGCCATGATCGACATGATGTCGAACGTGATCACGGAGAACGTCACGGTCGTCGAGGGACAGGATTCCTTCGTGCGCCTGGGCGCCGAGCCGAAGGTCCCGGTGCACGTGCACGGTGACGTGATCGAGGCCGGTGAGCCGGTCGAGTCGGGAATGGTGTTCGCCATCACCGAAGGACACGCCCTGCTGCAGGGCATGAAGATGTCCAAGATCGAGGAGGGCCACTACGAGTTCACGGTCGATCGTCCGGGTGCCTACACCTTCGGAGTGCAGTCCGACGAAGGGGACGCGCCCCTCGAGTTCCAGGTCGACGTGCCGAAGGTCGAGAGCTTCGAGCATGACCTGGTGCTCCCCCGCGGAGCGATCGCGGGTCGGGTGTACGGTCCGGATGGCGACCCCGCCCCCTTCGCGGAGGTGCACCTGTCCCGGGAAGACAGCGGATTCAGCCTGTCGCTCGATACGGAAGGGCGCTCGGCCGATGCGGATGGCCGCTACGTCGCCACGCACTTGCGGCCGGGCATCTACACGGTGCGCGCGGGCGGCGGGTCGCGCTTCGGCGGTGGCGCGGACGACCCGTTCGGCGTCGAGATCGTGACCGGCGTGCGCGTCGAGGAAGACCGCACCGTCGATGGCATCGATCTGCACCTGCGGAGCTCGGGCAGCATCGAGGGGACCGTGACGGATCGCTCGGACAAGCCTGTCGGCGGCGTTGCAATCTACGTGCGCGACGAGCGCGGCCTCTTGCTCGCCAGCGTCTCCCCCGCGACTTCCGAGCCCAACGGTCACTTCCTCTACAAGGGGGTGGCTCCGGGCCGCTTCACGGTGAGCGCGCGCGGTCAGGGGCTCGCGGCTTGCGACGGGCCGGTCGTCGACGTGCGCAAGGGCGAGGTGAGCGAGGTCGAGCTGCAAGTCGATGCGGCGACGATGCTCAACGTCACCGTCGAGGACGAGCAGGGCGAGTCCATTCGCGCCTCGATCCAGGTCATCGACGAGCGCGGCCACGAGGTCGCGGCCATGTACTCGCAGACGGGGATGGAGTCGATGATGATGGAGGGCCTCGACTCGAAGAAGACGCGCGTCGGGCCCCTCCCCGCCGGCAAGTACGAGGTGTACGCCACGGACAAGGAAGGCCGGACGAGCTCCAAGCCCGTCAATCTCTCCGGCAAGGACGAGCGCAACCTCCGCATCAAGATCCGCGACTAGCCCCCGCCGCACGAGCTCCCACGATGCCGCCCACGAGGCGAATCCTCGCTCTGACGGCGATCCTGATAGCCGGTGGTTTCCTCGTGCACCGCCTGGCCGGCTCGGGCGATTCTCGAACGCCGCAGGTGACGTCCGAGACCGGCGCCACGGAGCGGAGCGCGACGCGGACAGCGGACCCGGTGGAGGCCGGAGCGAGCGCGATCGGGGCACCTGCGCTCCTCGCGATCGAGGAAACGCCCACTTCCGATCGCGCCCCCGCCGGGCTCGACGCATCGACCGCCGTGGAATTGCGCGTCGAGGACGACGATGAAGCGTTGATTGGCCTCGTCGTGGAAGCCGGCGGCATGCCGATCCCGGGCGCCCAGGTCTGGACAGACCGTGCAGCCGGTCCAGTCCGGACCGATGGCTCGGGCCGCTTCACGCTCGCCGGTCTGCCTCCCGGAGAATGCGTGGTCGAGGCTGCTTACGAGAACCGCCATGCTCGCGCTCGCGTCCGGATCACCCCGCGCGAAGTACCCGAGGAGCTCGTGCTCGAGCTGCCCCGCAACGGCCGGATCGAAGGCTCCGTTTTCGATGCAGAGGGGTTGCCCTCGATCGGTGCGGAGGCCATGGCCTTGACGCCCGCGGGCTTCGCCACGAACTCGCGCTACGAGACCAAAGCGGACGAAGCCGGACGATTCGTCTTCGCCGACGTTCCGCCGGGGCACTACCTCGTCGCGTGCAAGTGCCCCCCTCCCACCGGCGCGGACTCAGAGGACATGTTCGCGGGCATCCTCACGGCGAACGTGGTCGTGGAACAAGGAGCGACGAGCGAGGTCGAGCTCCGACCCGCTCCATCCACGCCCGTCGAGGTCTTCGGGCGCGCCACCTTCGCGACTGGGGAGCCAATCCCCGGTTTCCTCGTCCTGCGTGACCGCGCTCGATTCGGAGAGGGAACGCACATGGTGAACACCGACGAGGCGGGCGCCTACCACGTCGTCCTGGAGAGCCCGGGGGACTGGCTGTTCGCTTTCGGCGGCTTCTTCGTCACGCGCCTCCAACCGATCGCGGTGCACGTGCCGCCGGTCGAACGCTTCCAGCACGACTTCACGCTCCCCCTGCTCGAGCTCTCGGGCGTGATCCAGGATCCTCGCGGCAAGGCCGTATCCGAGTGCGAGATCGTCGTCGCACCGGTGGCGGACATGGAGACCTTCGGGTTTCCCGGCGAGGAGTCCTCCTACCGGTCGGACGAGGACGGTTCCTTCCGGATTCCGGTGCTGCGCGAAGGCGAATACGAGCTCTTCGTCACCCCCGGCCCCGAATCCCCCGGGCTCGCGGTGGGACACGCGCGCATCCGCGCCGAGATCGGGCCCGAGGGCGAGCCCGTGGTCATCGTCCTCTCGTCCGCGGTCTCGCGCGAAGGCCGCACGCTCGACGAGAACCAGCGGCCAGTGGTGGGAGCCGGGCTCGCGATCTACTCGCCTTCGGGCAAGGCGGTGCACCCATCGCCGCTCGCTACGAGCGACGCACGCGGACGCTTCTCGCTCGAGAAGCTGCCGCCCGGGGAGCTCTGCGTGATCGCCTGCACCCCGGATCTCGCGAGCCTCGAGGCGCACCCCATCGGGGCCCGCGCAGGCAACCTGGAAATCATCCTCTCGCCCGCTGCATGGCTCGTCGTCGAGGTGAAGCAGGGCGAGGGTCCACTGTGCACGAGTCGCGTGGAGGTACGCGATTCGAAGGGCTTCGATCGCGCCGCGGTGCGAGCTCCGGACGCGAATCTGCGTTTCCTCCTCGAGGGGCTGGACTTCTCGCGGCACTGGATCGGGCCGCTGCCGGCGGGACAGTACCAGGTATCCGTGAAGCTCTCCGACAGCCGCGCGGAGCAGCGCTCGATCACGACCGACGGCCGGACCGAGACCCGTCTCTCGATCGCATTCGAGTGAGCCTTCAGCGCGCGGGCATGTGCTCGCGCAGCCACGCGAGCACGCGCGAGAGATCCTCGGGCAGCGGTGCTTCGAAGCGCATGCGCTCGCCCGTCGCAGGATGCCCGAGCTCGAGATCGAAGGCGTGCAGCGCCTGGCGGTAGAGCGGCGGCGCGTGCGCTGGATAGGGCACGGCGAGCGCGCCGGCGGGACGGTAGAGCGGGTCGCCTACCAGTGGCAGGCCGAGCGAGGAGAGATGCACGCGGATCTGGTGCGTGCGCCCGGTCCGCGGACGCACCGTCAACCACGTGAAGCCGTGGAAGCGCTCGCGCACCTCGTAGTACGTGGACGCCTCGCGGCCCTCTCCGTCGCCGACCACGCGGAAGCGATCGGTCTGGCGCGGGTCGGAGCCGATGGAGGTCTCGATCCACTCCGAGTCGAAGCGCGGCTCACCGTGCACGAGCGCGAGGTACGTCTTCGCGACGCTGCGCGCCCGGAACTGCGCTTGCACCGACTCGAGCGCGGGGCGCGTGCGCGCCAGCACGATCACTCCGCTCGTCAGTCGATCGAGGCGATGCACGACGCCCGGACGATCTTGATCGTCGACGGCGGGCAGGGGCCCGAAGCGCTGATCGGCGAGCGCCGCGAGCGTGTGCTTTCCGCGGCCGGCGCCCGGATGGACGAGCAAGCCGGCCGGCTTGTCGAGCACCACCAGGCTCTCGTCGGCGAAGAGGACCACGAGCTCCTCGGCGAGCGCGCGCATGTCCTGCACGTCCGCTACCGGCGGCCGGACGAGCTCGACCAGCCAGCCCGCCTCGAGCACGGCGCCGGGGCGCGAGCAGACCTCTCGATCCACGCGGACGCGGCCTTCCTTGATCCAGTGCTGCAAGCGCGTGCGCGAGATGCCCTTCACACATCCGACCAGGAACCGGTCGAGCCGCTCCCCCGCTCGCTCGGCCGGGACGACGAGACTCAGGGTTTCCTCGGATTGCGCCATCCCGGGAAGCTATCGAGAGGGGCCCCGGCTGGGAAAGTCTGGCCGCGGGAGGGGCACGCCGCCTTCACCTCCACCCCCCTTGCCTGCTACAACTCGAGGGATGCTCCAGGCGCGGCACGCGATTCTCCTGGTCGACGACGAGTACGGAACGATCGAGCTCATCGGAGCCTGGCTCGAACGGTCCGGCTTCGACGTCAGCCTGGCCAAGAGCCCGCGGGCCGCGGTCGCTCTGCTGCGCGCGGTCCGCTTCGACGCCGTCGTCACGGACGTCGTCTTCGACGGCCGCGCCGAGGGCGAGGAAGTCCTCGCCGCGACGCGAGAGCTCTGCCCCGACGCCGTCGTCATGCTGATGACCGGCTATCCGCTGATCGAGGGCGCGGTCTCGGCAATCAAGGGCGGCGCGATCGACTACCTGCAGAAACCGGTCGACCCCAAGGTGCTCGCGAACACGCTGCGCCGCTCGTTCCGCGAGCGGCGCTTCCGCTCGGAGGGCCTGGAGTTCCAGGACCTGGTCGACATCCTCTCCGACATGGTCGCGCACACGATCGAGCGTGTCGACCCGTACACGGCGGGACACGGTGAGCGCACGCGGGTCTACTCGCGCATGATCGCGGCCGAGCTCGGGCTCGACGTGCACACCACCGAGCGCCTCGAGCTCGCGGCGATCGCGCACGACTACGGCAAGATCTACCTGGACGATCTCACCTTCCTGACCAAGCAAGGGCCGCTCACACCGCAGGAGTACAAGGCGGTGCAGCGCCACCCCGAGCTCGGCGCCGAGAAGCTCGGTCGCAACCAGCACCTCGCCGAGGTGTGTCGCTACGTCGCCGAGCACCACGAGCGCTGGGACGGCACGGGTTATCCGCTGCGCAGGAAGGGCGCGGATATCTCGCCCGCCGGTAGGATCCTGTGCATCGTCGAGGTGTTCGACTCGCTCTCGACCCGCCGCTCGTACAAGGAGCCCTGGGATCTGGAGAAGACGATGAGCTTCTTCCGCGCCCAGTCCGGCCGTGCCTTCGAACCGGCCGTGGCCGAGATCTTCCTCGCGCTCCTCGACAAGAACGGCGAGGAGTGGCTCGCCGCACCCGAACGCGACCGCCAGCGGGTCGCAGCCGCCGCCACGGTCTGATCTGCCCCCGTCGGTATCCCCGCCTGGAGCGGGTCGACCCGCTGCGATCCGACGGTCATCATGGTCCGGGGAACCAGCCGGGAACGTCGATCCATGACTCCGACCATCGCTCTTCTCCTCCTCTCGTTCTCGGTGCAAGCACCCGAGAGCGCGGTCTCGACCACGCCTCCCAGCACCGTCCTCGTGAAAGGTGGGACCACGGTCGTCGGCTCGACGCCCGAGGAGATCCTCGCCCTGCTCAAGGAAGCGCCGAGCTACCAGCCCATGGTGCGCGCCTTCGACGCGGAGACTCCCCAGCACGAGGAGCAGGTCGGCGACGTCCACCTCATGGTGAGCGAGGTGACCAACGAACAGTACCTGGCCTTCGTCCAGGCGACGGGTTTCGGGCCGCCGCTCCTGTGGGCCGACGATCAGGCGCTCATCGATGGGCGCCAGGAGCACGCGCGGCGCGAGGCGGCGAAGATCGACCTCGCCAAGCAGGAGAATCGAGCCCCCCCGGAGCGCGAGCGCTTCGACGAGGCGCGCTGGTGGTCGGCAAACTGGAGCGATCGACCCTGGGCCATGCCCGAGGAGCTGGCCCTCGTTCCCGTCGTCTACGTCGACCACGGGGAAGCGCTCGCGTACTGCCGCTGGGCGGGCATGCGCCTCCCCACCGAGCTCGAGTTCCAGCGCGCCGTGCGCGGCAAGACCAAGAACTCGTATCCGTGGGGCGAAGACTGGCTCCCGAAGGAACGCATCGTGCGCGCGGCGAAGGAGAAACCCGCGCTGCGGGCGGCCACTTCCGAGACGGTGAACGCTCCCACGCGCGTGGGCAGCTATCCGGCCGGAGCGAGCCAGGACGGCATCTTCGACCTCATCGGCAACGTGTGGGAGTGGACGAGCTCGGCGTACATGCCGTGGAAGGGTTTCCAGGAGAACGAGTACCGCGTCAGCAGGGACACCGTGCTCAAGGAGGCGGCGCAATGGGAACCCGAGCAATGCGTCGCCGTGGGCGGCAGCTACGGTCAGGACCACTACATCGGACGGGCCGCCGTGCGGCGCGGCACCCCGCGCGACGAGACGGCGCTCGGCCTGGGCTTCCGCTGCGCGTCGACCGAGCGCGCCGCCGTCGACATCGCCGACGCGATCCTGCAATCGGACGTGAGCGGCTCCTCTCATGCGCCCGCGGAGATCGGCTACTCGACCGCCGCGACGATCGGCATGGATCAGTGGTTGGTCGCTCCGTCCTCGGTCGCCGGCGCGCCGGCGGGTTACCAGGTCATCCGCGGCTACCGCTACCTCCTGTTCACCCCCGTCGCGAAGCTCGCCGAATCGCAAGCCGAGCCCTTCGCCCGCGCCTCGCTCGAGTCCCCCATCCACCTCGGCTTCCTGGCGACGAGCGAGCCCCTCCTCGAGCCCGCGCTTCCGCCCGGAACCTACTTCCTCGTCTACCGCGCTGCCGGCCACGCCGCGCGCGAAGAACGCGTCGCGGAGGATTTCCGAGGCGCCCTCAGCACCGCCGGCGTCGATCTCGACCGCGACAACTTCCTGTTCTTCGACCCTCGCACCAGCGCCGTCGCCGCCGCGATTCCCGTCCTCCGCTGCGAGTTCGACAAGCCCGGCTCCGGCGGCCACCTGAGCTTCGCCGCCGCGCCCCCCCCGGCCGAGGGCGAAAGCGCCGCCGCCCCCGGCGCCGAGAAAGAGCCCCGCCTCTCCCTCGAAGCCGAAGTCGAATCCGGCCTCCGCGCCCGCGTGCTCCGCATCGCCATGACCTTCCGCCTGCCCCCCGAACACGCCGCCTCCGCCTGGCGGAAGTAACTCCGATCCGGAGTCCCGCCCCGTTCGGAGTACCGCCTTTAGGCGGTCTGGTTCGTCGTCCCGCCTTCAGGCGGGACTTACCACGCAAGAGAAGACCGCCTGAAGGCGGTACTCCGAACCAGAAAAAAAACTAGCTCGCAAGCCCCGCGAGGTTGCGATCGAGGAGCTCGAGTTCGAGCGCAAGCTCCCCGCGCCGCCGGCGTTCCTCGCTGACGACCTCCGGATCCGCGCGTTCCACAAAGCTCGCGTTCGACAGCTTCTTGTCGCTCATCTCGATGCCGCTACGCACCTTGCTCGCACGCGAAACAAGCACCTCATGCAGCTTGGCGAGGTCCACGTCCTCTTCGAGGTAGACGAACGTCTCGATCGCTCCAGCGACCGCGACAGCGCTTCGCTCGGGACGCTCGACGCTCTCGTGAATCTCGGAGTGCTCCAGGAACGCGAGCGCCCGCAACGTCGCCGCATACCGCTCGAGCACGCCCCGCTCCTCACTGCGCGGCGCCCGCAGGAGCGCGCGCAAGGGCTTCCTCTCGCCGAGCATGGCGAGTGAGCGGATGCGCCGCACGGAGACCACGACCTCCTGCAGCATCCCCATCTCGCGCTCGGCATCCGCGTCGATCTGCAAGCCGGCACCGCTCGGCCATGCAGAGCGGATCAGCGGCTCGCAGGTCTGGCCCAGGACCTCGTGCAGCGCGTGCCAGAGCTTCTCGGTGAGGAAGGGCGTGAACGGGTGCAAGAGACCCAGGACGTCTCCGAGAACGCGCGCAAGGGTCCCGCGCGCAGCTGCCGAGCTCGCCGAATCGCCGCCGCTCAGGCGTGGCTTGACGATCTCGAGGTACCAGTCGCAGAAGTCGTTCCACACGAAGCGGTAGAGCTCGTTCGCGGCCTCGTTGAAACCGTATGCATCGAGCCCCTCGCTGACCCGCTGGCGCGTCCGCTCCAGGCGCGTGAGGATCCAGCGGTCCTCGAGCTCGGCGGGGCCCGCGAGGGTTGCCGCGCCGCCCTCGCCGGCGAGCTTCGACAGCACGAACCGCGCTGCGTTCCAGATCTTGTTGCAGAAGCGCGCCCCCTGCTCGAAGCGGTCCGGCGAGAGGCGCACGTCTTGCCCCTCCTTGGTGAGCAGGATGAGGCTGTAGCGCACGGCGTCCGCGCCGTACTTCGCGATCATCTCGAGCGGATCGATGCCGTTGCCGAGCGACTTCTGCATGCGCCGGCCCTGGGCGTCCAGTACCGTCGCGTTGATGTAGCAGGTCGCGAAGGGATTGCGCTCGGGCTCGGGCCGCTCGGGCAGGAAGGCGTAGCCCGCCATCACCATGCGCGCGACCCACAGGTACAGGATCTCGCTGCGCCGTCGCGAGGAAGCTGGTCGGGTAGAAGCGCACGAGATCGGGAGCCGCGAGGTCCGGCCAGCCCATGCGTCGCGATCGGCCACAGCCACGAGGACGCCCAGGTGTCCAGCACATCCGGATCGCGCCGCACGATGGGCTTCCCGCTCACCGGGTGCGCGCGAGCCGAGCGCGAGATCGACGCGCGAGGCCACCGGCACACCGTCCTCGTCGTACCACACCGGAATCTGGTGTCCCCACCAGAGCTGGCGGCTGATGCACCAGTCGCGCACGTTCTCGAGCCAGCTCGAGGTAGATCTTGCCCCAGCGCTCGGGCCGGAACGAAAGCGCAACCCTCACGCAGCGCCTTCAAGGCCGGTTCGGCCAGCGGGCGCATGCGCACGAACCACTGCTCGCTGACGAGCGGCTCGATGGGCGACTTCGAGCGGTCGGAGATCGTCAGGTTGTGCTCGATGTCTTCGATCTTCTCGAGCAAGCCCCGCGCCTCGAGCTCGGCCACGATCTGCTTGCGGGCCTGCTCGCGCGAGAGACCGGCGAACGGACCGCCCTCGGCCGAGATGCGGCCGTCCTTTTCCAAGATGTTGACGATCGGCAACCGGTGGCGCGCCCCGCGCTCGTAGTCGGCCGGATCGTGACCCGGCGTCACCTTGACCGCGCCCGATCCGAAGGCGGGATCGACGCCCTCGTCCGCGAGGATCGGAATGCGCCGGTCGAGGAAGGGCAAGAGCGCATACGTGCCGATGAGCTCCCGGTAGCGCGGATCCTCCGGGTGCACGACGACGCCGGTGTCCCCGAGCATCGTCTCCGGCCGCGTCGTCGCGACCACGACGAACTGACCCGGCTTCCCCTCGAGCGGGTAACGCAGGTGCCAGAGTTTGCCCTTTCTGCGTGACGTGGTCGATCTCGTCGTCGGAGACGGCCGTCTTCAGAACGCAGTCCCAGTTCACGAGACGCGCCCCGCGATAGATGAGACCCTTCTCCCACAGACGGACGAAAGCCTCGCGGACGGCCTGCGAGAGACCCTCGTCCATCGTGAACGCGCAGCGCGTCCAGTCGCACGAGCAGCCGAGCCTGCGGATCTGCTCGAGGATGATGTCCCCGTGCTGCTCCTTCCACTTCCAGACCGTCTCGAGGAACGCCTCGCGGCCCATCTCCTCGCGCTTCTTCCCCTCCTGGAGGAGCTTCTTCTCGACCACGGCCTGCGTCCCGATTCCCGCGTGATCGGTACCTGGGATCCAGAGCGCGTCGTACCCGAGCTTCCGCCGGTGTCGGATCACGATGTCCTGGAGCGTGTTGTTCAACGCGTGGCCCATGTGGAGGACCCCGGTCACGTTGGGCGGCGGGATGACCACCGAGAACGGCGTCCGCGCGCGCGCTGCCGGATCGAGGTCGGAGCGCGGGCGAAACTCGCCGTTGCTTTCCCACTCGGCGTAGATCGGTCCTTCGAGCTCGGCCGGGTCGTAGCGTGTGGAGAGGTCCATCGTGTGAAGGCTCGACACTTCAACGCTGGCCGCGCGCAGCGTCAAGCAGCGAGCGCTTTCAGCGCAGCGCCCGTGCCAGACCTTCACGTACGCCAAGGAGCGGGGTCCGCAGCAGAGCGCGCGCTCTCCGAGCGTCCAGGGAGACGTCGCGCGGCCGTGGAGCGGGGCCGGGAAAATCCGCCGAGCGCGCCTCGCGCACGCACTCGCGCGCGAGCTCGGGCGAGAGGCCCATCGCGTCGAGGACCGCGAGCCCGAGCGTGAAGCGCGACACGCGCTCGGGTCCGGCGACGTGCAGGATCCCGCTGGCCGGCGCATCCAGGAGCTCGAGGAGCGCGCGCGCGGCGTTCTGCACCTCGAGCGGCGTGCGGAACTCGTCGTTGAAGAGCGGCGGCCGCTCGTCCCGGTCGACCGCGGCGAGCAAGGAATCGGAAGCGCCCATCCCCCGCCCGGCGGAGTCTCCGTACAGCAAGGGCAGACGCACGACGAGCGCCCCCGGGTGCGCGGCGAGGACGCGCATCTCGCCATCTGCCTTGGTGTGCCCGTAGCGCGAGAGCGGCCGTGGCGTGGCCGACTCGGGGAAGCCACCGGGCGGCGGGTCCTCGCCGCCGAACACGAGATCCGTCGAGACGTGCACGAGCCGCGTGCCGCGCTCCTGGCAGGCGCGCGCCAGACGCTCGGGCACGATCGCGTTCAAGAGCTCCGCGCGAGCCGGTTCGCGCTCGCAGTCCGCGACGCGAGCCAGCGCGGCGGCGAAGATCACCTGAGCGGGTGCGAGGCGCGCGAGCGCAGCGTCGAGCATTCCCTCCACGCTGAGGTCGAGCGACTCCCAGCGCGCCAGGTCGCGCGGCTGAGAGAAGCGCGGCGCGAGCTCCGGCGTGCGGCAGAGGCCGACGACCGGCGGCCCTGCTGGCTCGGCGAAGGTCGCGAAGGCTCGCGAGCGCGCCACCGCGGCGGCGACGAGATGCGCGCCGAGGAATCCGCTCGCGCCGAAGACCAACGTCGTTCCCTGCGGGGACTCCGGCATCGGCCGCTACCATACTCCGCCGCTGCGATCCCGTGATGCCCGCCTCCGCGCCCGAACTTCCCTACCGCGACATCTTGCTCGTCGCCAATCCCATCGCCGGCCGCGGCCGGGGCGAGCACGCGGCGCGCGAGATGCAGCGCGTCCTCGAGGCGAGCCACGCTCGTTGCGCGCTCGGTCTGACCACCGGAAAAGGCGACGGCGCGCGCATCGTGCGCGAGCGCGCGCCCGGCACGGACCTGGTGATCGCGATCGGCGGGGACGGCACCGTGGCCGACATCCTGGCCGCGCTGCCGGCGGAGCTCCCGCTGGCGGTGCATTCGATGGGCACCGCCAACGTGATGGCGAACGATCTCGGTCTGCCGCGGGATCCCCGCGCCATCGTGGCAATGCTCGCGCGGGGACGCACGACCGAGCTCGACGTAGCCGACGTCAATGGACGCGTCTCCTTCCTCGTCACCGGCGTGGGGATCGACGGCGCGATCGTCCGGACCATCGACGCGGGCCGCCGCGGCCCGATCACCCGCTGGACCTACGTGCGCTCGAGCGCGCGAGCGCTCTTGCGCTGGCGCCCGATCCCGCTCACGGTCACGCTCGACGGCACGCGCGTCCCCGGCGAGTGGGCCTGGGTGCTCGTGAGCAACATCATCGGCTATGGCGGGTTCATGAAGCTCTCGCCCGAGCGCGTGCTCGACGACGGCCTGTTCGAGGTGTTCCTGTTCCCGCGCGGGAGCCGGCTGGCCCTCCTCGGCTACGGCCTGCGCGGAGTCCTCCGCCACCTGCCGGGCGGCGATTGCCGGATGGTGCGGGCGCGCGAGGTGCGGATCGAGTCGCGCGAGCCCGTGCCCTACCAGGTCGACGGCGACTATGGTGGAATCACGCCCGTCTCCGTGCGCGTGACGGGCCGGCGGAATCGATTGTGCATCCCATGAGCGTGCGTCCCGATCGACCGAGCGTGCGCGCGGGCGAGACGGAGCTCTCCGGCGAGCGGCCGTTCTTTCTCGCCGGTCCCTGCGTCCTCGAAACGCGCGAGCTCGCATTCGAGATCGCTGGACGGCTCAAGGAGATCTTCGCCGCGCGCGAAGTCCCGTTCGTGTTCAAGGCGAGCTACGACAAGGCGAACCGATCGAGCCTCGGCTCGGGCCGCGGCCCGGGGATGGAGGAGGGCCTGGGCTGGCTCGCCGAGCTGCGCACGGAGCTCTCGATCCCGGTGCTCACGGATGTCCATACGGCCGAGCAGTGCGCGGAGGCCGCCCAGGCCGTCGACGTGCTGCAGATCCCCGCCTTCCTGTGCCGGCAGACCGATCTCTTGCTCGCGGCCGCGCGCACCGGACGCGTGATCAACGTCAAGAAGGGTCAGTTCCTCGCGCCATGGGACATGGGGAACGTGGCGAAGAAGATCACCTCGACCGGCAACACCAAGGTGCTGCTCACCGAGCGGGGCACGAGCTTCGGATACGGGAGACTCGTGGTCGACATGACGAGCTTCCGCCACCTGCGATCCACGGGCCACCTCGTCGTCTTCGATGCGACGCACTCGGTGCAGGAACCGGGAGCGCTGGGCGAACGTTCGGGCGGCGACCGGCGAGCCGTGCCGGCCCTGGCGCGCGCCGCCCTCGCCACGGGCGACGTCGACGGCTTCTTCTTCGAGGTGCACCCCGATCCGGATCGCTCGCCCTCGGACGGTCCGAACATGATCCCGCTCGACGAGTTCCCGCGCCTCTTGGACGAGTTGCTCGCCATCCACGCCGCGCTCGCACGCCACTAGAGAGAAACCACACCCCTACGAGCACGGAGTCCCTCCGAGTTTGGAGTACCGCCTTCAGGCGGTCTGGTTCGTCGTCCCGCCTTCAGGCGGGACTGGCTCTGCAGGAGAAGACCGCCTGAAGGCGGTACTCCGAACCAGAAGCGGCCGCACCCAAGTTCCATGCGACTGGGTCGCGCCAGGGCGCGGTCGAAAGCTAGTCGAGATCCAGCACTTCCCCGTCCAGGTCGGGCGGCACGGTGAGCCCGATCGTCGCGAAGATCGTCGGCAGGGCGTCCGCCGAGGACGCGCGCTCGTACGACCTACCTGCGCGCACGCCCGGACCGTAGAAGACGAGCGGGACGCGGCGGTCGTACGGATACGGGGAGCCGTGAGTCGTTCCCGTGGGGCCCGCGAGGATGTGCCACGGGAGGAGCTGGATCGCAAGGTCGGGGGAGCGATCGGGGACGAAGGAGCGGGCGGCGAGGCGCAGCCAGGGATCCTCGCTCTCGCGTCCGCCGGCGAGCTCCTCGAAGGTGTACGCGCGCGCGATCCAGTCGAGAGAGAGCGCCACTTCGCGGGCGGCTGCTCGCGCTTCCTCGAGGGGAACGCCCGCGGCTTCCGCGGCCGGCCAGTCGAAGGTGATCCCCTCCGCCCACTTCGCGGCGAGGTCGGCGCCGAACTGCTCCTCGATCCGCGCGTCGACCGCCTTGACGAAGGCCGAGAGGTCGCTCGTCGGGAGCCGCGCCGCGCCGATGCTCTGCTCGCGCAATGCCTCGGGTAGGTCGAGTACCCCGTGATCCGCGGAGAGGCAAGCGAGCCAGCCGCCCTTCCCGGCGACCTCGTCGAAGCGGGCGAACAGTCGCGCCAGCTCTCGATCCAGCCGCAGCAGGAGATCGGTGACCTCGCGACTCGTGGGGCCGTAGACGTGACCGACCGCATCGCATGCGGAGAAGCTGAGGCAGAGGAGGTCGGTGTGCTCGTCCGCGCCGAGCTCGAGCGCAGAGATCGATTCGAGCGCGAAGTCGACCATCAGGGAGTCGATCAAGGGCGAGAAGAAGATGCCCCCGGCGAGCTGAGCCACGCGGCGCGGTTCGGCGTCCTCTTTCAGCGTCGAGAAGGGGTAGGGAAACACATGTTTCGGGCCGCCCTCGCCGGGTCGATCGTCGCGCGCTGTGCCCGAGCCGGGCAGCCCCTCGGGATGGAGCTCTTCCCATATCCAGCCGGAGGCTTTCGCACGCCAGCTCGGGTTCCAGCTCTCCACCCAGCCGGGCAAGCGCTCGCCATACCAGCTCGAGCTCGTGAAACCCCCGGCCTGGAAGTTCCACCAGAACGCCCAGTCAGGATGCTGTCCACCCATGAGAACGGCCGAGCGATCCTTGCCGGCGATCGCCACGACGCGCGAGAGCTCGTCGATGGATTGCATGTGATCGCCGATCGCTGCAACGCGCAGGTTGCGGGGCGAGTTGCCGCGACCGTCGGGTGAACCCAGGTCCTTGGCACTTTCGTCGCCCACGCAGTAGGCGGAGTGCTGTGTCGCGCGGTCGTAGTACTCGTTGGCGACGATGCCGTGCGTGCAAGGATCGCAGCCGGTCGCGAAGGTCGCATGCCCTGGTCCCGTCTCGGTGTTCGAGTACTCGAGGGCCGCGTTCACGAAGGAACGACCCTCACCGGTCAAGCGCGCGAATCCGCCTTCGAACCACGGCGCCAGCCGGTCGAGCTGCTCGGGCACCAGCTGATCGACGGCGATCAGCACGATGAGCTTCGGCCGCGAGGGTGTGTCCGACTGCTGCGTCGGCACAGCGGCGAAGACTCCGGATGCGAGCAAGACACTCGCGAAAAGTTTTCCGACGCCAGGATCACGCATGTTCCGTGTGCACCTCGAAGCGCTCACTCGACTCAACTCCATGGAGCGGGGGAGCTTACGGCCGGACGAAGATTCTTCCAACGCGTTCCGGTGCGCGGCGGTTTGCCCGAGTGCAATTCCGGAGGTACACTCCGTGGCTCCCAAAGACGACGCGACAAGGGCAAACCAGCCGCGAGGCTGGGACGCAAAGCCACGGGCCCCACGCGGGCAGCCGAGCCACCGAACGTCGTCGGTTCGTGTTACGGACCTGTCGTCGATTGGAGCGAGCGGCAACGACCGCCCCCACGACGATGCGTTTCCCGACCTATCGCTGCAATGAGAGCGGCGGCGTGCGAGTGCTAGAGCAGCACGCGCGCCACGCTGGCGCGACGGTCGTGGCTGCATCGAAGCCGGCGCGTCCACACGCGCTGGTGCTCTTCGCGCCAGGATGCACGATTCGATCGGCGATCGGCAGCGGAGAGAGCTGGAGGGAACGGGCGGATCGCCGAGGATCACCTGCGCGACTTCGGTCTGCGCGGGTGGGGAGGGGCGACCGGGCCGGGGAACCCGCGCTCGCGCCTCTGGAGGAGAAGGATCCGCCCCACCGTGGGGACGGTGTGTCGCGATCCAAGGTTACGAAGAAGCTGCGCGAATCCTGGACGAAATGGGGAACGTCCTGGAATCGTGCGCCCGGTCTCGAGGTTCATCACGAATCTCACCAAGTCGCAGGGGGAATGTCTCAGTCAACCTGATACACAGCGACCAACGCCCGCTTCGCGCGGGCTCGACCGGGCAGGGAGGGCACGAGGCAACTCGTGCCCTCCATTTATTTCGCCGTCGCGCCGTATCAGGCGTCGACGTGATGGACGCGCAGGCGATCGCGCAGACGCTCGATCAGGCGGGAGTGCACCTTGCACACGCGTGACTCGGAAAGGCCCGTGAGGTCACCGATCTCGCGCATCGGTAGGTCTTCCCAGTACTTCAGGTACAGCACGCGCGCCTCCTGCTCGGTCAGGCGCTCGGTGACGAGCTGCAGGAGCTCCTCGCGCGTCAATCGCTCGTCCGGACCCTCGGCACGGCGATCGGGAAGCCCATCCAGGAACGAGCGCTCCCCAGGCTCGTCGTCGGCCTGGGAGGGGCAGCGCGGCGCCAGCGGGGTTCCGTTGGTGAACATGCTGCGGTAGACCTCGACCGGCATGCCCATTCCCTGAGCGATCTCGGCCTCGCAGGGCTCGCACGCCAGGTCGGCGCGCAGGCGCTCGACGGTGCGCTTGTGGAGCTCCACCTTCTGGCGCCAGGGGCGCGGCAGCCAGTCCTGCGAGCGCAGCTCGTCGAGCAACGCGCCCTTCGCGCGCAGCTCGCAGTAGGACTCGAAGCGCACCCCCCGGCTGGGATCGAAGCCCTCGACCGCGGCGATCAGGCCGACGTTGGCGGCGGTCTCGAGATCGCCCCGATCCACCGAGCGCGGCAGCCGTTGCGCGAAGCGGCGCACGACCTGGCGAACCAGCGGCTGGTAGGCCTCGACGAGACGGTTGCGCGCCTCCCTGGAACGCCGCTTGCGGTAGGCGGACCAGAGCCGGACGAGGTCACGGCTCGCGAGAGTCTTTGGTGAGCAGCGTTCGCTGCTCGGCTCTGAGTGGGTTCGTATGCTCGAGTCCAAGCGCTGCGTCTTTCCTGACGAATCTCGAGCACACAAGCAAGGCCCGAACCGCGCGCAACGCGCCCGAACGGCGCTGTTGCAGCACACCGACATCCGTGCAAGTGCGTCGCATCGCTTGAAATGCCGCTGAGTTTTGCTCGACACGCTGTCGGCCCGCCTGCGGGAAGCACGCCAAAAAAAAACGCACTTTTCGCTCGCTCGGACGGTGCTCGCATCCCTTCGTGGCGACGATTCGCGCCACGGATCTGCTCAACCGAGCGGTGTGTCGTCGTCGAGTTCGTGGGGTCGGCCGTCGGCCGGATACCCGAGCTCCGCGAGGATGTGCGCCTCCGCCTCGCGCATCGCCGCGCGATCGAGATCGTCGTGATCGTCGTGGCCGCACAGGTGCAAGGTCCCGTGCACCAGGTAGAGCGCGAGCTCGCGCGAGGGGTCGGTCCCCCGCTCGCGAGCGACTGCGCGGGCGCGCTCGACGCTGGCGTAGATCTCGCCGCGCGGCCCGCCGCCTTCCGGCCCCAGGTCGAAGGCGATGACGTCCGTGGGGGTCGGATCGCCGAGGAAGCGTTCGTGCAGATCGGCGAGGGTCGGATCGTCCACCAGGACGACGTCGAGCTCGACCCCGGGGCGGCCGGCGTGAGCGAGCGCGGCCTCGACGGCCCGCACGACCTCGGGTTCCTCGAGGGGCGCGCTCTCGACCGCCCAGCGGACGTGGATGCTCACGGCCGGGCGCGGTGAACCGGAGTCACTCCTGCTCTTCCTCGCCCTTGGGCTTGACGCGCGAGGGCGCCTGATAGGCGCGCACGATCTGCTCCACCAGCGGATGCCGGACGATGTCGGCCAGGGTGAACTCGATCAGGCCGATGCTGGCGAAGCCGCGGAAGCGGGCGATCGCGTCGTTGAAGCCGCTGCGCGTCGTCGACGGCAGGTCGTTCTGCGTCGGATCGCCCGTGACGACGACCTTCGAGCCCTCACCCATGCGGGTGAGGAACATCTTCATCTGCGCGATGGTCGTGTTCTGCCCCTCGTCCAGGATGACGAACGAGTGCGAGAGCGTGCGTCCGCGCATGTAGGCCAGCGGCGCGACCTCGATCACCCCCGCTTCCTCGAGGTTCACGAGATCGTCGTGCTCGATCAGCTCGAAGAGCGCGTCGTAGATCGGCCGCATGTACGGGTTGAGCTTGGCCTGCAGGTCGCCCGGCAGGAACCCCAGGTGCTCGCCGGCCTCCACGACCGGGCGCGTGATCACCAGCCGGTGCACCTCGCCATGACGCAGCATGCGCACCGCGGCGGCCACGGCCATGTAGGTCTTGCCCGTGCCCGCGGCTCCGCTGCCGAAGACGAGATCCCGGGCGGCGATCTCCTCGAGATAGCGGCGCTGGTTCTCGTTGCGGGGCTCGACGGGACGCAGGTGGACACGCGCGGGTGCACTGGTCGGCCGTCGCCACGGCAGCGGCGAAGGCCGGGCGGGAGCTGGGCTGTCGCCATTGCTCGTGGTCGCCGCTTCTCCCTTGCCGAGCAGGATGCTCTCGATCTCGCGCACGCCGAGCTCGCGACCCTTGCGCGCTTTCCCGAGCAGATGCTCGATCCGCGAGCGCGCCTCGCTCACCTCTTCCTCCCCTCCCTGGATCTTCAGGTTCCCCTGGCGGTTCGTGAGCTCGACATCGAGGGCTTGTCGAAGGAGCTTCGCGTAGCGGTCATAGGGACCCAGGACCAGCATGGCTTCGTCCTGAGTGCGGAGAGGGATGGTGATTTCGGCCAAGAGGGAAGAATCGTGTCGAGCGTGCGGCGGGGCTCGGGGGGTTCGGTCCTCGCCGCCAAGAGAGAGGATCCCCTCGACCCGGCGTTCCTGTCAACGCATGCCTGCTCTGGATTACGCGAGCGCCATTCTCAAGCCGGCCACTCGTAGAGCAGCGGCCAGGAGAGGAGCGCGCAGGGCACGGTGAGGAGCAAGCTGTCCACCATGTCGAGCACGCCGCCGGCGGGTCCGAAGACCCGGCCGGAATCCTTGACCCCCGTGCGGCGCTTCACCAGGCTCTTCAAGAGGTCGCCAGCCTGCGCGGCAACGTTCAGCACAGCGCCGGTGAGAAAGCCGGTCACGGTTCCCAGCCGCGGCGTGGGGAGCCACTCCAGCCACTGCAGCAGACCACCGGTGACGACCGCCGCCACGAAGGAGCCCACGCAGCCGGCCACGGTCTTGCCCGGACTGATGTTCGGGAAGGGATGGGTCCGACCGATCGCGCTGCCGACGTAGAGGCCGGCCATGTCGCCGATCTTCGAGAGCAGGACGAGCGCGCTCATCGCCGAGATCCCGTAGACGGCGCGCACGAGTGCCGTCCAGGGGAGGGGCAGAGCGACCCACAGGCAAAACGCGAGGCCGATCAGCGCGCCTTTCGGTGATCCCCAGCGCTCGGCGTAGGCGCGGCGGCGCAAGAACACGACGGCGACCCCGCATGCACTCGCCCACAACAAGGTGTAGACCACGAGGAGAGCCATCGCGCGAAGGGAGGAGCTCGATCCGAGTGGCCTGCACTCGATCAAGACGGCCGTCCCGAGGATCGCCGCCAGCGTCCCGAACGGCAGGCGACCCTCGACCGTCGCACGCATGCGCGCGAGCTCGAACGCGCAGCCGACCGAGAGCAGCACCCCGGTCCACAGGATCACGCGCTCGCCTCCGGGTCGCGACGCGAGCCACAGGATCAACGCGAGCGTCGAGATCATCGAGGCGCCGATCCAGGTCCTCTTCCAGATGCGCCTGACCTTGGCTTGATCCCACACCATGCGTCGTTCCGTCGCTTCGTTCGGTTCAGCGCTTTCCGCCCGCGGGGTCCGCGGAGGAGCGATCGGACGTGTCGGGGAGCAGGCCTCCGAACTTGCGCTTGCGGCGCGCGAAGACGGAGAGCGCATCCAGGAGCTCGGGCCGCCGGAAGGAGGGCCAGCACACGTCGGTGACCACGATCTCGGCGTAGGAGATCTGCCACAGGAGGAAGTTGGAGATGCGCATCTCGCCCGCCGTCCGGATCAGGAGGTCGGGATCGGGCGTCAGCGGATCGTACAGGTAGCGGCGCAGCGTCTCCTCGTCGACGCTGGCGGGATCGACCCGACCGCTCTGCACGTCCTCGCCGAAGGAACGCAGGCCATCCGCGATCTCCGAGCGGCTCCCGTACGACAGCGCGAGCCGCAGCAGCATTCCCTCGTTCCCCTCGGTGAGGGTCTCGGTGCGGCGTAGTTCGCGCAGCGCCGGGGGCGGCAGCTCTGCGAGCCGGCCGATGCAGCGCAGGCGGACGTCGTTCTCCATCAGGGTGCGCCGTTCCCGCACGAGGAACAGGCGCAGGAGCCGCATCAGGTAGCGCGACCTCGTCCCGCGGCCGCTTCCAGTTCTCGGCCGAGAACGCATAGAGGGTCAGGCTCTTGACTCCCATGCTGCGCGCACTCGGTCGTGATCTCGCGCACCGAATCGATTCCCTCGCGGTGGCCCTCAATGCGCCGCATCCCGCGCTCCTCCGCCCAGCGGCCGTTGCCGTCCATGATGACGGCGATGTGCTCGGGGAAGGGTCCTCCGAGATCTGGACGTACGATCGGTGGCCGTGACATGAGCCGGTGTCTCAGAGGCCCCGCGAGATCACCTGCTCGCGATCCGGTCCGACCGACAGCATGAGCACGGGACGGCCGACCTCGTTCTCCACCCACTCGACGTAGCGGCGGGCGTTCTCGGGCAACTCCTCGTACTGGCGCACTCCGGTGATGTCTTCCGTCCAGGTCGGGAGACGTACGAGCTCGACCTCGATGCCGTCGAGGGTAGGGAGATGGGCCGGGAACTCCGCCCAGCGCTGCGATCCGCGCCGGTAGGCAACGCCGACGCCGATGTCCTCGAAGCCGGTGAGCACGTCGAGGTTGGTCATCACCCAGCCGTCCGCGCCGGCGAGGTCGAGCGAGTAGCGCATCGCGACCGCGTCGAACCACCCGCAACGCCGCGGGCCGTCCCGTCGTCGCGCCGTACTCGTTGCCCGCTTCCCGCAGCTCCTCGGCCGCACGGCCGTAGAGCTCGGTCGGGAACGGCCCTTCGCCGACGCGCGTGCAGTACGCCTTGGCGATGCCGATGACGCGATCGATCTGCCGCGGCGGAAAGCCGGCTCCCGCAGCGATCCCCGCGACGCCCGTGTTCGAGGAGGTCACGTAGGGATAGGTTCCCGCGTCGATGTCGAGCATCACGCCCTGAGCGCCCTCGAACAGGATCTGCTTCCCCTCGCGATAGGCCTCGCGAAGCTCCGCTCCCGTGTCGCCCACGAAGGGCGCAGGCGCTCGCCGACCTGGAGGTAGCGCTGGAGCTGCTCGTCGAGATCGAGCGGAGACTCGCCGTGCACTTGCTCGATGAGCGCGTTCTTCTCGACCAGGGCAGCGCTCAAGCGCGTGCGCAGCAGGGCCGGGTCGAGGAGATCGCAGACGCGCAGACCAGTACGCGCGGCCTTGTCGGCGTAGCAGGGCCCGATGCCGCGCCCGGTCGTGCCGATGCGTCCCGCGCCGCGCCAGCGCTCGGAGAGCTGGTCGATGCGCCGGTGGTGCTCGAAGATCACGTGGGCGCTCGCCGACAGGCGCAGATTCGTAGCGTCGACCACCACGCCGCGCGCCCGCAGGCCGTCGACCTCTTCGAGCATCGTCAGCGGGTCGACCGCCACCCCGTTGCCGATCGCGTTCACCTTCCCCGGGTGCAGGACGCCCGAGGGGATCAGGTGCAGCACGTACTTCTGGCCGGCGACGACGACCGTGTGCCCCGCGTTGGCCCCGCCCTGGTAGCGCACGACATAGTCGGCGTCGCGGGCCAGGAGATCGATGATCTTCCCTTTTCCTTCGTCTCCCCACTGGGCTCCGAAGACGGCGAGTGAAGGCATGCAGCGTTCGGTCGGTTCGCAGGAGACGCGGGCGGTTCGCGCGCCTCGTAGCGGTCGAGGCCGGCTCGGCATTCTTGCGCTCGAGCCCGAGGCGAACAAGCGCTTTCCCTGCTGACAGGGCTCAGCGCTGCGCCTCGTCCGGCGGCACGGCGCCGAAGCCGCCTCCCCCGGGGGTCCACACCTCGAGCTCACTGCCCGCGGGCAGGTGCAAGCTCGCCTTCGCGGCGAGCGGCTCGTCGCTCGATCGGTCGGGCCGGCGCACGCTGGCGCGTCCGGGACTTCCCGCTCGCCCGCCAGCCAGGCCCCAGGGCCCGCGCGTCTGGCGTTCCGCCACCCAGCCCGCGTGCACCGCGCTGAGGAAGCGCAGCCGCTTGCGCACTCCGTCTCCGCCCGGATGGCGCCCGCTCCCGCCACTGCCGCGCCGGACGTCGTAGGCGAGCACGCGCGCGGGCAGCGCGTTCTCGATCGCCTCCACGGGAGTGTTGCGCGTATTCGTCATGTGCGTCTGCACGGCATGCTCACCGGGACCCGCGGGACCACCGCCCGCTCCGCCAGCGATCGTTTCGTAGTAGGTGAATCCCCCGCCCGACCCGCGCGCGGCATTCGATCCGTAGGTGAGATTGCTCATGGTCCCGCTGCTGGCAGCAGGGATCCGCTCCGGCATGACCTGCGCGAGCGCGCCGAAGATCACGTCGACCAGTCGCTGGCTCGTTTCGACGTTGCCCGCCGCGACCGGCGCGGGGTAGAGCGCGTCGATCAGGCTGCCCGGTCGCGTCAGGATCCGGGCGCAGCGCAGGATGCCGTCATTGGTGGGCACTCCCGGCGGCAAGAGCAGCCGGAGCACGTAGAAGACCGCCGAGACGACGACTGCGCGCACGGTGTTCACCGGGCCCGGAACCTGCTCGTCCGTGGCACGGAAATCGAACTCGAGCTTCCCTCTCCCGGCGCGCAGGCGCAGACGGATCTTGCTCACCGCCGCGAGTCCCTCGGTGGCCTCGCCGGTCTCGAGCTCGTCCTCGAAGCCCCATTCTCCGGCGGGCAGGCGGCCGACGATGTCGCGCATCAGCGTCTCGGTCCAGTCCATGAGATCAGCCGCGCGCGCGCGGATCTCGGCCACTCCGTGCTCGGCGGCCATGGCGGCGAGACGCCGCTCGCCGACACGGCAAGCCGCCTGCTGGGCATAGAGGTCCGCGCGCCGCTCGTCGGGTACGCGCATGTTGGCGAGGAACAACCGCAAGATGTCCTCGTCGATCACTCCGCGGCGAACCAGCTTGACCGGCGGGATGCGCAGCCCCTCGCCGTGCACGTCGAGCGCCGGCGCCATGGACCCGGGCCATGCACCGCCCACGTCGGCGTGGTGAGCTCGATCGAGGCAGTAGAAGTCCGGCTCCCGGGCGCCGCGCAGGTGGACGGGTACGACGAAGGTGAGATCCGGCAAGTGCGTGCCGCCCTCGTAGGGATCGTTCAGCACCGCGACGTCGCCGGGCTCGAGGTCGAAGGCGCGCCGCACGGCCTCGAGCGAGAGCGGTGCCGAGCCGAGGTGGACGGGCACGTGCGCGGCCTGTGCGATCATGCGGCCGTCGTGATCGAAGAGCGCGCACGAGAAGTCGCGGCGTTCCTTGATGTTGGGCGAGAAGGCCGAGCGCATGAGCGTGACTCCCATCTCCTCCGCCGCGGCGGCGAACAGGTGATGGAAGACCTCCAGCCGAACGGGGTCGACCCGCCGCGCGCGCCGTGCCATCAGCGCTCTTCGGCGTAGTCCAGGACCTCGAGCGGAGCGTAATCCAGGACTTCCCAGCGCACGAGGGGCACGAGCTTCACCTCATCGCCGTCCGCCCTGCGCCACACGACGGAGCGCACGGTGCGCACGATGCTCGTTCCCGAGCGCTCGTAGGCTTCCTTCTCCTCGCGGTTGTCGAAGCGCATTTCCTGAGCGCCGTGCTTCGAGGTGTCGACGCGTGCGGTGACGAAGATCGAGAAGACGTGGCTCTCCACGCTGAGCATCGACTCGACGTCGGCCCTGCGCTCCTCGGGGAGAGCGTCCCAGCCGTACACCTCGGAGAGCTCCTTCAGGTCGTCGAAGAAGCGGCGGCGGAAGTCCTCTTCACCGAACTCGTTGATGATCGGTACGGTCTCCTCCTCCTCCTCCAGCCCTTCTTCGCCCTCTTTCTGCTCCTCCTCCAGGTTGCGGTACTCGATGACGTTGTCCCACTGACGGCCGTCGACGTCGCGGGAATCCACCAGGCTCTTGAGCACCACGGGAGGCGCCGTGTTGACGTTGACCGTCCAGCCGCCCGTGGGTGCGGCGGCTCCGGTGCCGTCCTCGGCGGATCCGAGGGTCGGAGAGCTCCAGACGGTGAGGAAGGACCCGATGGAGTGCACGCGATTGCCGCTCTCGTCGATGTAGTCGCGGAAGAGCCATTCGTCGAAGGGTCCCAGCACGCAGAACTCCTTCAACGTGAGCGGCATTCCCAGTCGATCGTCCTTCTCGTCGTCGCTCAGGAGCTGGGGCCGCGGCAGAAAGGAATTGGAGCGGTCCTCCATGTGCTCGAGCATCGCCCGCGCCATCTCCGTGGCCTGACCGGGGTCGATGTCGGCGTCCGTGCCTTCGCGACACGCGTCGAGGATGCGGATCACGCGGTCGAGCGAAGCGCGTGCGATGTCCTCGTCCGGCGACAGCATGTTGAGCACGTTGTACTTGGAGTCCTCGTCCTGGATCACGATCCGCAGCGGGATGTCGTTGATCGAGGCGGACTGAGGCTGGCCCCATTCGTCCATCCGCGAATCGACCGCCTGTGCGGCCTGGCCGCCCGCAGCCCCTCCGCCTTCCGTCGGGCCCCCGCCCCCTTCCGGGCCACCCGCTTCCGATCCCGGCGGCGGCTCCGCGGCTGCGGCGGCTTCCCCGTCCTGCTTCAGCATCTCGTAGACCTGCAGCAAGGACGAGTCGATCGCTTCGTCCATGCGCGTGATGGTGATGTCGTTCTGCGCCACCCGCGCGTCGGTCTTGGTCGAGATGTCGATCTGGAATGCGATCGCGACGATCACGAGCAACACGAGGAGCGAGAGCAGGAGCGCGACCCCCCTGCGGGGCGCTCGGGCCGAGCGGTAGCAATAGCGGGAGCGGATCTTCATGGAGGCCGATTCACGGACCGAAGGTCATTGGACTCCCCGGTCCCGGGTTTCTTCCAGAGTCCCCCGGAAGATCAATCGAAGGGCCGGCGGAGATCGCTGCCGCCCAGGATCCGGGGGCGGATGAAGAACAGGACGTTGGTCTGCTCCTTGCGGGTGAACCGGCTCTTGAACAGGTGGCCGATCACCGGGAGGTCGCCGATCAGAGGGATCTTCGATTCCTGCTCGACCGCCCGCTCCGAGATCAATCCGCCCAGGATCACGGCCTGACCGGGCTCGAGGTACACGGTGGTCTTCGCCGAGCGATTGTTGATCACCGGATTGGAGAGGATCGCGCCACCCGGCCCCGAGGAGAAGGAGACCGAGGTGCCGCTCTGCTGGGAAGCCTCGATGTCGATGTTGAGGTCGATCGTGTCCGTGCCGACGACGCGGGGGATCACGTAGAGCTTGATCCCCACGTCCTTGTACGTCAGCGTCGCCCCGTAGCTCCCCTGAGGAGTGAGCGTCGTGATGTTGTAGAAGGGGATCTGGCTGATGTTCACGATCTCCGCGCGCCCGCCCTCCCGCACGGCGACCTTGGGGCGCGAGATGATCGACACGTTCTCGTGGGTCGCGACGGCTTCGAGGATCGCGTTGAGAGCGAGGCCGTCGTGCACCGAGCTGATCTGGAACAGCGCCTCACCTGTCGCGACCGTGTTGCCGAAGGTGTAGGTGATGCTGTCGACGAAGGTGTTGTCGGGCAGACCGAAGATCGGCGTGGCCGCCGAGATCGGCGAGATCCCGATGTCGAGGCCGTCGGTGGTCGTGACCTCGACGATCTTCGCCTCGATCTCGATCTGGCGCACTCCCGAGCCGCCGAAGCGGCGGATGAAGTGCTCGACCTCGCGCAGGACATCGGGAGAGCCGGTGACGTACAGGACGTCGCCGAGGGAAACCGGTGTACCAGCGCTCAGGATCTCGGCCCGGGGCGGAGTCCACACCTCGATCATGCTGCCTGCGTGCAGGTCCAGCACGACACTGTCCGGCGGCTGGTCCCCCTCCGGCCGGGGAGCGCCTTCTTTCAGCTCGGCGAAGATCGCGAAGTTTCCGTAGATCCGCAGCAGATTGACGATGTGCTGACCCGCGCCCAGCGGAAAGGCGAAGGGCTTCATGATCCGGTCGAACTCACCGTCGCGGTCGTCGTCGTACGGAACGATGTCGCTGCCGAACTCGAGGTAAGGATTGAAGGGCGGTGGTTCCTCGACCTCGGGCGTCGGACTGCTTTCCTGGACGCTCGGCTGCTCTTGCTCGGCCTCGGCCTCGGCCTCGGCCTCGAGGTCGCGAGCACGCGGCTCGTCGCGATACTCCTTCTCGAGCGCCTCGTAGTCCTTCCCGGTGGTGAACTCCTTTTCGTCGACGGGATCGAGCGTGTTCGATTCCATCAGCTGCTCCAGCAGCTTGAGGTTGGTCTCCTCGGCGCGATCCTGGCTCGAGCCCGGGTAAGGCGTCTCGCAGCCGAACGACGAAAGGCCAGCGAGCAGGGCCAGCAGGAGGGCTCGCGGCTCTCCGATTCGTCGCTGGGATCGGGGCGTCAACGCATGTGCCTCACCGGAAGAGATACCAGCTCTTCGTGGCCGGACGACCAATCCATCCCGCGTGCGAGCGGGTCACTTCTCGCCCGTGATCTGTTTCTTCACCTTGTCCGTGATGTCGGTGATCTTGCCGCCGTCCCGGCGATCGATCTTCTTCCAAACGCTGCAGTAGCTCTTGTCGGCGCGAATCTTCTCGCACGTGTCGCGGACGAGGGCCTCGGCTTCGGTTCGCAGCTGGATCCCCTTCGCCGAATTGGGGTCGATCTTGTCCCGCTTCATCTGCTTGATCTGCGGGGTGACCTCCAGGAGAGCGTCATAGTCGACCTTGGCCGGATTGCTGAGCTGCTTGGCCTCGTCCAGTCCGCAGATGTTGTCGGACTTCTCCAGGATGTACGGCGAGCCGCGGCCGTCGTCGGTGGCCTGGCGGACCAGGCTGGAAGCCACGGCGCTACCTGGTGCGGACGCGAGCACGGGGAACCCGATCGCCGCGACCAAGGCCGCGATCCAGGCCCCGCTCTGCAGAGTGCTTCTCATGGCGGCAGCTATGCCTCCTGATGCTGGGTGACGGACAACGGATTTCACCAGCCTCGAAACGTCTGCGAGGCAGACGCGGCCCCACGAGTCTGCGGCCGTGACCCACTGTAAGGAGGCCACGAACCGCTTTCATGGTAAGGAACCCATTCGAGGGACCCCCCGCCGAACAGGAAAAAGTCGGCCGAAATGGGGATTCCTTGCATTATTGAAACTCGAGCCCCCGCGCGTGCGGGCGCAAGGACTCGAGCGGTGCAGTCTTCGACTACCCACTCCCGCCGTCTGGATGGGTCCGGATCGGAAACCGCAGTCACGAATGGGTGAGCCCCGCCGGGGGCCTCTCCCTGGCGAGAATCCACCGCCTCCGGCTCCCCTCCGGTTCGGACTCCGGTTCGGAGTACCGCCTTCAGGCGGTCTGGTTCGTCGTCCCGCCTTCAGGCGGGACTCCGAACCGGAGGAAGAGGCCGCCCCTGCGTCAGTCCCGACTCCCCGTGTGCTCGCGGCCCCGCCGACCGCCTCGGCGGTTGCGGTCTCCGCCGCCTCCTCCGCCCCTGCCGCCGCGGTCCCCTCCGCGCGGACGATCCCCGCCTCGATCGCCGGACCCCCCGGCGTCCCCCTCGCGGGGCGGACGACCTTCGGCCGGCTCGCCCTCCGCGTCCGCGGGTCGATCGTAGGGGGCGGCGCCGCCCTCGGGCGACTTGGCGGCCTTGTGGGAGAGCTTGATCTTGCCGCGGTCGTCGACGTTGATCACCACGACCTCGATCTGGTCGCCGACGTCCACGACGTCGTTCACCTGGCTCACGTAACCCTCCGCGAGCTCGGAGATGTGGCACAGGCCTTCCACGCCCGGGAGGATCTCGACGAAGGCTCCGAAGTCGCGGATGCTGCTTGCACGGTGCCGAGGTAGCGCGTTCCGATCTTCGGCGTCGCGCACATCGACTGGATGGCATCGATGCACTTCTTGACCTGGGCGCTGGTCGATGCCGAAGACCTGCACCTTGCCCGTGTCGTCGAGGATGGAGATCCGACGCTGGTACTGCTCCTGCATCGCCTTGATGTTGCGTCCGCCGGGCCCGATCAAGAAGCCGATCTTCTCCGCGGGGATGTGAGACCGTCTCCATGCGCGGGGCGAAGGGCGAGATCTCGGCGCTCGGCCGCGGTACGGCTTCGAGCATCTTGCGAAGCACGTGGATGCGGCCATCGCGCGCCTGACGCAGCGCACGGGTCAAGAGGTCGCGCGAGACGCTCTTGATCTTGATGTCCATCTGCAAGCGCCGTGATGCCGAGACCCGAGCCGGCGACCTTGAAGTCCATGTCGCCGTTGTGGTCCTCCGAGCCGAGGATGTCCGAGAGGATCGCGACGCGGTCGCCCTCCTGGACGAGCCCCATCGCGATGCCCGCGACGGGCTGCTCAGCGGAACGCCCGCGAGCATCATCGCGAGACATCCGCCGCAGACGCTCGCCATCGAGGAGCTGCCGTTCGACTCCATGATGTCGGAGACGATGCGGATCGTGTAGGGGAAACGCTCCTCGCGGCGGCAGCGACGGAGATGAGCGCGCGCTCGGCGAGCATCCCGTGCCCGATCTCGCGCCGTCCCGGGCCGGCGATCCGGCGCGTTTCGCCCACGGAGTAGGGCGGGGAAGTTGTAGTGCAGGTAGAAGTCCTTGCGGTACTCGACGCTCGATGCCATCGATGATCTGCTCGTCGTCGGGAGTGCCCAGCGTGACGCTGACCAGGGCCTGCGTCTCGCCGCGCGTGAAGAGCACGGAGCCGTGCTGGCGCGGGATGTAATTCGGGACGATCGTGATCTGCGCGGATCTCGTCCGATCGGCGGCCGTCGGCGCGCTCGCCCGCGAGGATCATCTTGCGCTCGATCTTCTTGGACAGATCGCCGAAGAACGTTCCTTGATCGCGGTCTTGTGAGCCGCGAGCTCGTCCTCGTCGGAGATCCCCCGGCAGAGCGTCGTCGAGGCAATCGCTCCCGGACGGCCGCGATCGGCGTCGTGCCGCTCGTGCTTGCCCTGGGTTCGCAAGCTCGCCTCGACCCGAGGTCCCGCACTCGAACACGCGCTCGCGCAGGACCGTGTCCACTACAGGCGGCACGAATTCCGTGACGCGGCTTGCCGACGCTGGGCCTGCAACTCGTCGATCAGCTCCACGATCTCCTGGATGTGGTTCTGGGCGAGCTCGAGCGCGTCGATCATCTCCTCCTCGGAGAGCTCGCGAGCGGAGGCCTCGACCATGGCGATCCCATCGCGGTGGCCGGCGACCACCAGGTCCAGGCGCGATTCATCGCGACGGCGCGAGTCGATCGGCCAGGCGGACGAGCTTTCCGTCGAGGTGCCCGATGCGCACCGCGCCCAGGCGTCGCCTCGAAGGGTATGCCGCTGATCGCGCACCGCGGCGAAGGCGGCGATCATGGCGAGCACGTCGGGGTTGTTGCTCCCGTCGTAGGCGAGAGCGTGTGCCATGACCTGCACTTCGTTGCTTGATACCCCTCGGGGAACATCGGCCGGATCGACCGGTCGATGAGGCGCATGGTCAGGATTTCCTTGGTCGTCGGACGACCTTCGCGCTTGAAGAAACCGCCCGGGATCTTGCCGGCGGCCTCGGTCTTCTCGCGGTAGTCGCAGGTCAACGGGAAGAAGTCGGTGCCGGCTTTTTCCGGGCCGACGACCACCGCGGCGAACACCATGGTCTCGTCCAGGCTTGCCACCACCGCACCCGCAGCCTGTCGGGCGACTTCGCCCGTTTCGAGCACAAGCTTCTTCCCTCCGATTACCGCTTCGACGCGGACATGTCCGTTGCTCATGATTCCGTTCTTTCTTGTGTCGTAGATCGTTCGCTGCTTCGCCTCATCCATGCATGGCGTCAGGTGCCGAGGAAGCTCGGCAGCTCATCCGGCGCGGCATCCGCGAAAACGAGTCGCTCGGCGCTCGCCGTGCCCGGAGGATCTCCGAGGGAGGCCGCGACGACGCAGGCTCCTGGATCCTCTGCCGCGAGCAAGCGCCCCCGAGGCGCCGGAGTGCGAGCCGCACCCGTGGCGGCACTCCTTGCGACCGAACCGCGCGCGGCGCGACATGGGAATGACACCTCAGCGGCGCAATCCCAGTCGGTCGACGATGCCCTTGTAGCGTTCCGCACTCGAATTGCGCAGGTAGCGCAGGAGCTTGGAGCGACGGCCGACTTTCATCAGCAAACCACGGCGGGAGGTGAAGTCCTTGCGATGGATCTTCAGGTGCTCCGTCAAACCGCGGATGTCTTCCGTCAGCAAGGCGATCTGGATCTCGGGTGAGCCCGTGTCGCCAGTCTGGACCGCGTACGTCTTGATCAGTTCCTGCTTCCGCGCGGAAGGGATGGCCATGAATCGTTCCTGAGAGGTCTCTTTCGACTTGCCCTCGATCCAGGAGGACGATCCCAGACCGGGGTGCCCCGGCAACGCGCCGGGATGGAGCGGCGGACGGGCTCGTCACGAGCCATGTCCCACTGACCGCTCGGCGCTCAGTCTAGCGAGCTGCCCAGTCAGGTGAAGAAAGCGTCGGGGAAAGTCGGTCAGGGGACCGCCGTCCGGGAAGGCAGCGCCGCCAGGAGGTCCCCGGCCAGGAGATCACACAGCCGACCCAGGGTGGACTCGCCTGCGCCGTGGGGTCCGGTCACTTCGGTGCCGTGCAGCACGCGCGCGAGCTTGCCCTCCCAGAGCACCGTGCCCCCCCGGCGCGAGCATCGATCAAGCGGACCTCGACGGAGGCGTCGATCTCGTCGGTTGCATTCCAGAAGCCCGTCGCCCAGCGCTGGACCGTGATCTCCATGACGGCGTCCTCGCGCAGGTCCCCGGCGTCATAGGAGGCATTCACGACCCGCCGATCCACCGCTTCCAGCGCGAGCGGCGAGTAGCGCCGCTTGAGCAGCGCCTTCTGGAACGCCTCCCGCAGCAGCTGCTCGGGCGCATGGATCGTCGGCTCCCCCAGACGGATCGGGGCGATGGCGATGTCGTTGGGATTGGCCTGCTCGAGTCCTGCCGATGCGAGGACCTGCACGTCGTGTCCGGGGGGCTCGGGAGGCAGTTGCTGACACCCGAGGGAGACAATCCCTGCGGCCAGACAGCCACTCAGAACGGTGAGGGGACGCATCGCAGACCTCCGAGAGCGTAGCCGGGTTCCCCGCCGGAGGAGCGGATCACCACGCCCATCGCGCTCGATCGATTCTCCCCTCGGCAACGGTCGGATCCTAGCAGGCCCGCGCGGAGCAAGGAAACGGAAAGGCAAGCCGGCTCAGAGCTGAGTGAACGTCACCGGCACCGCGTGAGCGAAGAGGTCGTATTCCCTCTCGATATCGCTCCAGAGGAAGGCCGTGGGATCGAAATCCGGCCAGGTCCACGCGCTGAGCTGCCCGCTCATCAGGCCGTTCGACAGGCCGTCGGGGCCGAGGTCGGGGACGTGCATGGTGAGCGTGTCGTCGCCGTCGAGCTCATCGGTCCTCCACAGGAACCAGTGACGGCCCGCCGAATCCGTGAGGGTGGCGCGGTACAGCCCGCTCGTGGAGGCCGAGTCCGTGTCGAGGATCACCTGGTCGAACACGAGGTCGAAGGGTGGCGCGACCGACGCTCCACTCGGCGAGCGCAAGAGGGGTAGATCCGGGGCGTCGAGGATCCCGGTCGTCTGCGAGAAGCGTGGCCGGCGCCCGGCGCGGTTGGCGTCTTCGTCGAGGAGCTCGGCCCGCAGGAAGAGGTCGGGCTCCAGCGTTCCGCGCACGACCAGGCTGCCGTGAACGAGGGGATCGTCCCCGCCGCGCGCCGCGCCTGCGTAGGCCCCCAGGATCGACCACGAGCCCTGAGCGAGGTCGAATGCCGCGCCGAGCCCCACGGGAACCGCGCCGGGAACCCCTGGCGAGATCCCCTCTATCGTCAGGATCGGACCGCCGTCCACCGTGCCGAAGCCGTCGGGATGGACTCGCGGGGGCTCGTTCAGGACGTGAGGATCGAGGGCCACGGCTTGCTCGGCCGAGGGCAGGGCGGCGAGCAAGTCCTCGAGCTGGTAGAGCCCGGTGTCGACCTCGCCCCCGTCGAGCGGCCGCAGCGGGAGTCGCAGAGCGAACCCCTTGAGGAATCCCGCAGCGGAGAACGTCCCGAAGGTGATGTCGTAGTCGGCCCCGAGGAAACTCTGCGCGCCGACGAGCCCCGGCCTGACGATCAGCGGGCCGAACGGACAGTCGAGGGTGAACGTGATCGGATCGGGCGTGCACATTCCGACCGCGAGCAAGTGATTCGCGGCCGGATCGAGGCGTGAGTCCCCGAGGTAATTCGTGAACGTGCTGATGTCCGCGGCAGGCAGCTTGGCACGGATCGAACCGACGGTGCGCGCGGGCGCGAACGAAGTCATCAGCGGGATCTGGATGCGCTGGGCGCGGACACCATGGAACGTGACGATGTCGTGGCCGTCGAGGGCGACGGTGATCACGCTCCGTCCGCTCAGAGGGCTCGGTACGGTCGCATCGCCGGCAGCATTGCTGTGCTGGCTGCCGAGCGTCGTCACGGTGCCTGACTCGCGCTGGCTGAGGACGAGCGCGCCCGCGAGCGGCTGCAGAGTGACCGCATCGAAGACGTGGACCGCGATCGGATCGCCTGGGACGAGCGCTCCCGGTCCGAGCGCTCCGAGCTGTCGAAAGGTCCCCGTTGCGGGGATCGCGGCGGGGTTGAGTGCTTGATCGTAGATCTGCATCGAGAAGGCGATGTTTCCCTCGACGATCCCGAGCGGTTCCCCCGTCGCGTCGACCACTGGCCGGGCGATGAAGAAGCCATCCGCGTCGGAGGACGCCGTTCCGGGCTCCGTCCCGTTGTCGAAGCCAAGGTTGGGCAAGCGCACTTCCGCGCGACGGATCGATTCGCTCGCGCGGCCGCTGAGAACCACGCCTCGCTGCGACGACTGATAGACATCGAGGGCGCTGCCTTCCGCTCCCAGCCCCTCGAGAACGGGCGCCGTCACGTCGAACAAGAGGAGCTGGTGTCCCTCCGCCACGGGGTCGCCGTCGACGACTTGAACGGCCGTGGCGACCCCGCCGCGCTCGTGCCGCACCGCGATGGACAGGTCGCCATTCGCGAGGCGACCCGTCACGGGCAGGCTCGAGGACAAGAGATCGAGCTCCGCCGGCAGGATCTCGATGAGCGTGGCCGCTTCCGTGGTGCTGATCGTTCGGAGCAGCGCCTGCAGCGGATCCCCCTGCACCGGCCCGTTCCCGAAGATCCACAGGCTCAGCACGTCGCCGACCTCGGCCGCCTCGGCGAGCTCGACTTCGAGTACGGGCAGCGCGCCGGAGAGATTCGGCTCACCGATCGCGTCCACGGGCGCGGACAGCGGGTGCTTGCGCACGGCGACGGGCACCGCGATCGGCGCGAGAGTGTAGGCGATCGTCGTGGGCTCGAGCGTGCCGCCGGTGTCGGCCGTGAGCGGAGCGTTCTCCGGAGAGAGCGCGAGTTCGACTTCGCCTCCGGCGCCCAGCGACACCGGCTCGCCCGCGGCGTCGATGCTGCGCCAGCGCCATACCTGGGGCACGGTGATCGCCACCTGACCGCCAGTGATCAAGAGCGGCACGGGGTTGGGATCATTCGCGGGCGGAACTCCGTCGACGTTGACGACCCACGAGGCCGGCCCGAAGCTCGAAGGCGTCATCTTGCGACTGAAGAAGACCACGATCTCGCCCACATCGCTTTGATCGACGGAGTTGGGGGGCGGCCAGCTCGAGATCACGGTCGGATCCTCGGGCGGCTCTTCGGGGACCACGAAGTTGCCGAAGTTTCCGTCGCTCGGGCGTGCCAGGGACAGACCCGTCAAATCGGTCACGTGCGCTGTATCCCGCATGCGGATCAGGTAGCTCCGATCGGGAGTGAGCGAAATCAGCGGAACCAGGACCACCACGCGCCCGTCGCCCACGAGGGGCGGCGGGTTGATCAACGGGATCGAGACGGAGAAGATCGCATCGAAGAGCTCGAAGGAGTCCTGCAGGGAGCTCGCGGCCAGGCTCTCGTTGAACTCCAAGGTGACGACGGTCTCGGGATGAGCCCGGCTGCCTCGCGGCGCGTAATCGACGAAGCCGGGGGGTCCGTCGACGATCCAGCTCCCGACGGAGGGAGAGGACGCGGCCTGGGTCGTGCCCCCACCCCCTCCCCCGGAACCCGTGCAGTTCCCCGGACCGAACACGCACGCGTAGTTGTCGCAGCTCGAGAGCGAGAGGAGCGGCACGAGGACCGTCGCCAGGCGAAGAGACGCGCGCAGCGGCGCGGGGATGCTGCAGATCGTGGATCGAAGACTCATGCTGGCCGAACGCCCGGGGATGCGAGGTCGAAGCGGAGAGGGCTGGCTTGGACGGCTGTCCCGGCGCACCTCTTCCCGCCGTCCTTATACAAGGCACTGCCAGGACGTGCGAAATGAGTGACCTCGGCCAGCTTGGGCTGCTAGGCGCTTCGTCGCCGGGACCCGACGGCCCGGTACAATCCTCCGCTTGGTCGCTGGCCCTCGTGTCTGCGGCATGAGGGTCTACCTGCCTCCATCACCACCATGCACGTTCCGATTTGCCCGTTCCCCGCCCTGGCTCTGCTCCTCCCCGCCATCGCCCTCGCCACGCCGGGTGGCGCGACTCGTGCGCCCGACGGCGGCGAGCAGGAAGTCGAGCACGCGATCGAGCTCGTGCGGGCCGGGTCGTACCTCGAGGCGCGTGAGATCCTCGGACGGATCCTCGTGCGCCGGGACCTCGAGCTCGGTGAGCAGCAGATGAAGGGGGGCGATCCCCGCGACGCGCTGGTGCACTTCGATCACGCTCTCGAGCTCGAGCCGAAGAACGCCGCGGCACTCTTCCTCCGCGGCCGCGCTTCCTTCGAGGCCGCCACGCTCTTCCCGGGGAACGCGCAGTTCTTCTATCAGGATGCGCAGTCGAACTTCGAGGACGCACGCAAGCACGGGTACGGCGTCGAGGCCACCCTCGAAGCCAGCCGCGCGGCCCGCATGGCGGGTCAAGGCGAGAAGGCGCTGGAGCTTGCCCTCGCGGGGGTGGCCGAGCTCGATGCGCTCGACGAACCGCCCGTCCTCTCCCAGCCAGCGGAGCGCACGCTCGTCGAGGCGGCTTTCGATCAGTACGTCGAGCAGCGCCAGGCAGGTGATGCCGGCGACGAGCTGTTCCGTCTGACCGAGGATCACCTGCGCAAGCTGCTCGGTCGAGCGCCGGTCGACTCGTGGGCGTGGACCCAGCTCACCAACCTCTATCAATGGAAGGGCGATCTCGCGAGCGCGTTCACGGAAGCGAAGCTCGGTCTGGAGCTGCGCCCGGAAGACGCCGGCTTGCACGCGCGCGCGGTAGAGCTCGCGCGCGCGAGCGGCGGCCGCGAGCAAGTGCTCGCCTTCTATGCCGATTTCGTCGAGCGCCGTCCCGAGATCGCGCTGGGCTGGTGGTACTCCGGTGTCGAGCTCGTCCTGCGCGCCTGCGATCAGTACGCGCAAGCTGCGGACGCGCGCGCGGATTTCCGCGAGGCAGAGACGCGCTTCCAGCGCTGCCGCCAGCTCGAGCCGATCTACGAGAACGATTGCCGGGGCTACGAGGTGGTCTGCCGCGCGGGGCTGGGCTGGAGCGAGCGCGCTCAGGGCAACCTCACCGCCGCCGAGGTCGCGTTCTACTCGATGGAGGACGTGGTCGAGAAAGGCCTGAGCTGGGCCTATCCGCCCTACCTGCGCTCGGGAATCGAGGGGCTGCAGGCGCTGGCCTACGATTCCTACAAGGGTCACGAAGAGGACGCGGCCGCCGTCGCCAACGCCGTGGCGATCTACGATTTCCTGCAAACCTACCAGCCCGAGAATGGCACCGTCGCGAACGATGCCGGCTTCTTCAATCGCGACCTCGCCGTGCTCCTCGATCAGCAAGCCGAGCGCGGCATCGTTCGCGCGCAGAGCAAGCCGGATCCGGGCGAGCGCGAAGCGGCGCTGAGCGAGGCGCAGAGTCTGCGCAAGCGCGCCCGCGAGCGGATGGAGCGCAGCTGGGTGGCCTACCAGCGCGCCGCAGCGCTGGCTCCCGAGGACGCGCGCATCCAGAACGACACCGGCTTGATCATGGCGTACTACCTGCGCTCGGACGCCAAGCTCGCCGAGGATTGCTTCTTGCGTGCCGTTGCCCTCGCCGAGAGCCAGCTCGCCGACGAAGCCCGGCTGGCACAGATGGACGAGCGCGTGCGAGAAGACCTGCCGCTGGCCCACGGCGACGCCTGCCAGAACCTCGGCGTGCTCTACCTGACGATGCTTCGCAAGCCGGAGCAGGCGCTCGAGTGGTTCCGGAAGAGCTGCACCATCGGCCCGCACGAGCGCGTGGACGTCACGGAGAACTGGATCCCCGCCTGCGAGAAGATGCTCGCGGGCGATCCCGATCCGCTAGCCGGCGTGCGACACGAGATCTGGTCGCACCAGGACCGTTGATCGGCGCAGAGCCGAAAGCCTCGATGCCCGCGACGGTCCTCTGGTTCGTGCTCGCCCTGGTCCCCGGAGCTCTGCGAGCCGCGGGTCCGATCGCGAGCGCGGAGCAGTGGATCGAGGCGCAGGAAACGGCGGGTGTCGAGGATCTCGTGCGTCGCGGCCGCGAGCTATTGGATCAGGAGAAGCCGGCCGAGGCCGAAGCGCTCTTCATCGAGGCCGAGGTGCGCTCGGGCAAATCGATCGCCATCCGGAAGTGGGTCTGGCGCGCCTGGATGCAGGGCGGCCGCATCAACGACGCGCTCGATGCGGTCGACGCGATCGAACCCCGCGGCGAGCTCCCCCAGGCCGACCTCGACTACCTGCGCGGCATGGCCTTCTTCTTCCGCGGTCGGACGTACGTCGATCAAGAAGTCGGTGAGCCCTTCACGAGCGCGGCCTTCCGCGACGCCATGGAATGGCTGGGGACTGCGCTGCGCGCGGATCCCGAGCAGTACCGCGACGCCTTCTTGCCGCTCGCCGAATGCGCGTGGCACTCGCACGAGTACACCATCGGGAGGCATGCCGCAGAAGAGGCCATCCGCGTCGCACCCACCGATCCGCACGGCGGGCTCCTGCTCGGCCGGATCCTGTTTCAGCGCTACCTCGACCTCGCCGCGGATCCAAAGCAGCACGAGGCCGCCGACGGCGTCTGGAGCGAGATCGTCCCCGTACTGGAGCGGACTCTCGCCACCATCGGCGCGATCGAGACGAGCTCCGAGCGCGAGCTCGCGGCCGACGCCTGGCTCCAGATCGGCTATGCCCACGAGCAGAAGCAGCACGTCACAGAGAGCACTCGTGCCTTCGCGGAAGCGCTCGGCCTGTGGCCGGAGGGCGCCGATCTCCAGGACCTGCGGAGTCGCTTCGCAGCTCCCGACTTTCGCCGGATGGTCGAGGAGGCGGCCGTCCGCGCATCGACCATCTTTGCATCCGACGCCGGCGACGACGCCGTCCTCTGGTGGTGGATCGGCAGCGCACGCTTTGCCGACGAGGCGTGGAAGGAGGCGGCCCTGGCCTTCGAGCGCGCGGTCGCCAAGCGCGCGACCTACTCGGACGGCTGGTACTGGGCTGCGCGCGCGCTCGGCCGCACGGAGGAGACGGCGCGCGCCGTGGCGGATCTCCGCGCGGGTTGGCAAGCCGACGCAGCGATGCTCGCGCGCAAGCTCCAGGAAGGCGGCGCGAACGACCGTGCATGGATCGGCGAGCTCACCGAGTGGAGCACCCGAGAGAACCGCACGGCGGACCGCGAGCTCCTCGATGCGATTCGTGCGGCTGCCTGGCCCGACGGCGGCGGCGAAGATCCGCGTTGAGCCGCTCGGGGCCCGGCCGTTACCCTGCGACGGTGCTGCTCCCGGTTCGCATTCTCGACTCCTGTCCGCACGAGCGCGTGATCTCGGTCGACGGCGCGTTCGACGCGCCCGGGCTGAACCTCTCGCACTGGCCGGGGAATCGCACGCCCCCCGCTCTCAAGCACGATCTCTCGACGGGCATCGCACTCGCCTTCTCGCGGCTCCCGGTGACCGAGCAGGAGACGCTCGCGCGCGGCTGCACGGCGATCGTCAACAACCACTACGACACCGACGGCCTGTGCGCGCTCTTCGCGGTCGCGCATCCCACTCTCGCGCTGCCGCGGGCCGATCGCCTCCTCGCTGCCGCCGCCGCCGGTGACTTCTATCAGCTTCCGTCCGAAGCCGCCTTCGTCGTGGATGCGATCGTGTCCGACCTTGCCGACCCCGAGCGATCGCCATGGCGCGCGCGCTTCGCCGGTGTGGGCGATCGCGAGCGCCACGAGATCGTCGTGCTCGCGGCGCTGGACGAGCTCTCGGGTTGGCTCGATGGCGAGGTCGAGGCCTACGCCGAGCTCTGGAACGAGCCGCTGGAGCGCCTGCGTGCCGATCGCGCCCAGCTCGCCGCCTGCGCGCGCGACGAGATCGTGCACCTCGATTTCACGGTGTGGACGGCGTCCCAGGGCGCGCGCTCGCTCGCGTCCGCCGAAGGCTCCGGCTTCGATCCCTGTCGCCACGCGATCTTCGGCGGCACCCAGAGTGATCGCGTCCTCGTCCTGGGCCCGACCGCGCGGGGCACGAGTTGCCGCATGCTCTTCAGCACGCTCTCGTGGTTCGACCTCGTCTCGCGGCACACGCAGCCGCGGCCCGATCTCGCACGTCTCGCCGCGCGTCTCGACGATCTCGAGGGAACATCCGCCGGGAGCGAGATGGCCTGGCGACATCAGGCCATCAACAGCCCCTCACCGGAGCTGTGGTTCGGGCGAGCGTGCCTCGAGCTGTTCTCCGACCGCGCGGCCGAGGTGCTCGCGCCGAGCACGCTCGACCCCCAGCGCATCAAGGCCGAGATCCTGGACGAGCTGCGCGCGTGCTGGGTCTTTCCGGAAGCTGAGCCCGATCCGTCCGTGCGCTGAGCGGAATCCCCCGGTCCCGGGCTCGTTCACCCGGCGGCAACACGGGACTCGCCCGCTGATCCGCTCGCGCGGGCCTCGGCGATGTCGTCCGAAAGCTGGACCGAGCTCGTCATGCTTGCACCCCAGCGCGGCCCAGCTATCTCGTCACGCGAGAGGATCCCTTGCAACCGGCCATCATGGTCGACGACCGGAATCCGGTGGACTCCGCGCTTGACCATCAGTTCGAACACCTGCTCCACGGAGTCTGCGGGCGAACATCTGACGACCTTGCGGGTCATGAACTCGTCGATTCGCATGTCGCGCAGCGTCTTGCGGAGGGTGAAAGCTGCCATGCAGATGTCCCGGTCGGTCACGACTCCCACGAGCTTGCGGTCTTCATCGAGGACCGGAAGACAGCTGCATTCATTCGCCCACATCAAGGATGCAGCTTCGTCCATGCTGGTATCCGGGTGACAGCTGCACGCGTCGCGCGTCATCCATGATGCAACGTTCATCTCACGAGCGGTCTGCGAGGTGCCCGGGTGCTCGAGTGCTTCTTCGCGCACGCTATCCGCAGACTGCGTGCTCGATAGCGAATTCGACGACCATTTGTAGAAAGTTCCAATGGCGGCGGCGGTCCAAAGCTCAGAATTCGCGCGCTTCGAGTTCATGATCGTCGAAGGCACAACATTCATGCCACTTTGCCGCGAATAGAGCAGGGATAGCGAGGCTCCTCCGCACGAGAGCGAGAGCGTGCGACTGCGACGTCCCGCGAGCTGTAAATCCCCTACTTCGGGCTTCTGATTCGCGTCGCGGCGCGAACTTTGCACACGCGGTGAGGTTCCCCATGAGGGCGAGATGTGTCTCTGGCGGCTTCGGCAAGATTGATTTCGAACATGACCCCTGCCGAATGCTGTCGCTCGTCTCGGCCTCGTGCGCGGAGCCGGCGGCGACGGGAAGTCGCTGCTGATGCAAGGAGGAGTCCGCATCGTGGTTTGCAATCCGAGGTGCCAATCGTGGAATACTCTCGAGCTACGCCTGCCCTGTTGTTCGCCCTGCCTCTCGCTCTCTCCTCCGTGGCGTCTGCACAGATCCCCGAGGGGGTGATCGACGCCCAGGAAGCCAAGCTCCGAGCTGGAATCCCGATCACCGCGGCCCTCTTCGGGCATGCGGTCGCGATCGACGGCTCGACCGCAGTCGTGGGCGCCCCCCTCGACGACAATCTCTCGGGAACGGATGCCGGAGCGGCCTACGTCTTCGAACGGAGCGGCTCGCGCTGGTCGGGGGTCGCCCTCCTCGTCGGTAGCGCGGCCTCCGAGCTCGATCTCGTCGGCAAGTCCGTGGACATCGGCGAGAACGTGATCGTCGTGGGGTCGCACCTGGATGATCCGTACGGAGTCAACGCAGCCGGCTCGGTGTACATCTACGTGCGCTGCGGAGGAGGGTGGATCGAGAGCTGCCGGTTGACGCATCCCAGCCCCGCGATCGGCGATCAGTTTGGCTTCGAGGTGAGCCTCGACGGGAACACCATCGCCGTCGGATGCCCCGGGGACGATACGGTCGCGACCGACGCCGGATCGATCGTGGTCTACGAACGCGACGATGGCGGCACCCCGCTGGATCCTTGCGACGATGTCTGGGTGCTGTCGGCGCAGCTGATCCCTTCGATCAGTAGCGAGTCGGCGGCTTTCGGAACGAGCCTCGCTCTGCAAGGCGATCGAATCGTGGGAGGAGCCCCCTCCGAGGATTGCCCCGAATCGAATCGAGGCAGGACGTACGTGTTCGAGCGCCAGGCAGGAACCTGGAGCGAGTCGGCGCACCTGGTCGCGAACGATGGCGCGGCCGGCGATCAGTTCGGCTGGGTGGTCGCCCTCGACGGGGACACTGTGCTCGCCGCGTCGATGACCGACGACGACCCGCAGCTCGACCGCGGGTCGGTGTACGCCTACTGCCTGGACTCCGGCGCGTGGACCCTCCAGCAGAAGCTCACCGCGGGCGATGGGTCGGAAGGGGATCAGTTCGGGATGGATCTCGCGCTCCAGGGGGACCTGGCGATCGTTGGCGCTCCCGGTGACGATGACGCGGGTACTTCTGGGGGATCGGCCTACCTGTTCCGACGCATCGGCACCACCTGGACGCAGCAAGAGAAGCTCACTGCCTGCGACGCCGGGGGCGGCGAGGAATTCGGGTGCAGCGTCGCGCTCGACGGCGGGATCGCGGTCATCGGCGCTCAGCGCGACGACAGCTCGTTGCCCAACTCCGGCACAGCCGCCGTCTTCCTGCTCTCGACCGGCAACTTCACGCGCTTCGGTTTCGGGGATGGCACCGGCGCCGCATGCGCGTGTGCGAACGAGAGCGCGACGGGACTCGAGCAAGGCTGCAAGAACTCCACCGGCTGGGGCGGCAAGCTCTCCATCGCCGGCTCCGATCGCGCGAGCGCCGACGACCTGGTGGTGATCGCGTGGAATCTCCTGCCGGCCAATCCCGCCCTGCTCTTCTCCGGGCCGGTCGCGCTCCAAGGCGGCGCGGGCGTGCCGTTCGGCAACGGCCTGAGGCTGGTCGGGGGTCCCTTGATCCGCCGCAGCGTCGTGGCCCCCGACGAGGAAGGTCGGGCGATCTGGGGTCCCGGTCTGGGCGCGAGCTCCCCCTGGCTCGCCGACACGACCGTGCACTTCCAGGGCTGGTACCGCGACCCCTTCCACGAGGGGTGCGTCTCCAGCTTCAACCTGACGAGCGGGATCTCCGTCACCTTCAGGCCCTAGCGACCCTTCACGAGACGTAGTCGCTAGCTGCGGTTGCGGCTCGGCCCTGCGATGCGAGCGAGAGCTCGATCGTTGAGACCCTCGAGGGTGCTGCGAACGTGCGCCGTGCGCTGGGAAAGAAGGCGCTCGAGGGGCTCTTCCTCCGCCGCCAGGCGAGCGAGGCACAGCGAGAGCTCGCGGCAGTTGCGCTCGAGCTCCTCGTGCGCGAGCTCGCGCGTGGCAGCTTGCGTGACCATCTCGGTCACCGCGGCGATCCAGGAGTGCTCGCGCTGGTCCAGGGCCCGTCCCGATTCGTCGCGTGAGTCGACGACGATCTCCCCGACTGGGCCCGCCAGGCCGAGCAGCGGACCGCGAGCGAGCTCGGCCGACATCTCCGGCCCCGCGCTCGCCTCCCAGACGCCATCGGGCGCCGAGCGCGACCAGATCTGCACGTGCACTCCGCGACCGGGAAGCATGCCGGCGAGAGCCGCGGCGGCGAGATCACAGAGCTCGGCGGGCGAACACGCCGCCAGCATCTTCAGGCCGAGCGCGTGGAGCGGGCTACGATCGCGCATCTCCTCGGCCGGCCGGCTCGAGCATCGTGAACTGGATCGGGGTACAGGGCTCTCCACTGAGCGCTGGTTTCGGCCGCCCTGCTCCGCTCGTGAGCCCGCCCACGACTTTCTTTCGGGACCCGTGTCGAAGCCGGAAGGAATTGCCGCTCCGAGCGAACCCGACCCGGAAGTCTTTACCGTTTCCGTTGCGCAAGGCTTGCCCGCGCCGCGAGGATGAGCGCATGGAGCTAGTCCTCGGAATCGATGGCGGTGGCAGCAAGACTCGGATCGCGCTCGCGCGTCTCGACGGCAGCGTGGTCGCGCGCTGCGAGGCCGGCTCCTCGAATCCGCACGACGTCGGCTGGCAGGGCGCGCGCGCCGCGCTCGCCGCTGCACGGGATGGCGCCTTCCGCTCGCTCGGCCGCCACGCCGAACCGGTGCGGGCCGCGGCCGCCGGCCTCGCCGGAGTGGCGAGCGAGGAAGAGCGCGTGCAGGCACAGGCGCTGCTCGCCGAGCTCGATTTCGCCGCTCCGCCCGCGCTCGACGTGCAGCCCGACCTCGAGATCGCCTGGCGCGGTGCGTTCTGCGGTGAGCCCGGCATCGTGCTCGTCGCCGGAACCGGATCGGTCGCGTACGGACGCGATGCCTGCGGCCGTGGGGCGCGCGCCGGCGGCTGGGGGCCCCGCGTCGACGATGCAGGCAGCGCGACGTGGATCGCTCGCCAGGCGCTCGCCGCTGCCGCGCGTGCCGAGGACGGCCGCGGGCCGGTGACGACCCTCGGTCCGCATCTCGCTCGCTCGGCCGGCTGCGCGACCTTCTTCGAGCTGCGCACGCTGCTCGCCGCGCGAGAGCTTCCCGCGACCAGCTCGCGCTCCTCGCAACCGAGGTGCTCCACGCCTGGTTCAACGGTGACGTGGTCGCCGGAACGATCCTCGAGCGCGCCGGCAAGGAGCTCGCCGATTGCGTCCAGGCCGTCGAGCGCGCTCTCCTTCCCGAGCGCCTCGCCATCGCCTGCACGGGCGGCCTGTTCATGACTCCATCGCCGATCCGCGACGCGCTCGATCGAGCGCTCCCGCAATCCGAGCGCCGCGAGCCCTCGCTCTCCCCGCTAGGAGGCGCGCTGCTCGCCGCGCTCGAGCTCGCCGGCATCCCCGCCGGCCCCGCGTTTCGCGAGCGGCTGGAGTTGTGCTAGAGAGATCGCCCCACTGACCACTGGCGCAGCTCCCACGCACGGTGCCCCCATGACGACGATCCTCGGAATCGCAGGCAGCCTCCGGAAAGCATCCTTCAACGCGGCGCTGCTGCGCGCAGCCGCCGAGCTCGCGCCCGAAGGCTGCCAGCTCGAGCTCGGCAGCATCCGCGACATCCCGCTCTACGACGGCGACGTCGAGGAATCCGCCGGCATTCCCGCCGCAGTCAGCAAGCTCAAGGATCAGATCGCCGCCGCCGACGGACTGATCCTCGCGACCCCCGAGTACAACCATTCCGTTCCCGGCGTCTTCAAGAACGCCATCGACTGGCTCTCACGCCCCCCCTCCGACATCCCTCGCGTCTTCAAGGGACGACCCGTCGCGATGATCGGCGCGACACCCGGCAAGGCCGGCACGATCCTCGCGCAGACGGCATGGCTACCCGTGCTGCACACACTCGGGACGCTGCCATGGCTCGGCGCGCGCATCCTCGTCTCCGGCGCGAGCCAGGTCTTCGACGCTTCGGGAAAACTGGTCGACGAGAAAGTACGCAAGCAGCTCCAAGACTTCATGGCCGGCTTCGCGGAGTTCACGGCGCGAGTGCGCGGATAGCAGGGGTGGGATGGTCGCGCTGGATGCCGTTGCGACGCGCATCCCGCACTCGAGCGGTCGCAAGTACTCGCCAGTTCCTTCGGCGGCATGCACTCGAACTCGCGATCACGCCAAGTCATGTTGCACGCGACGGGGTCGCGGGGGCGCGATGGGAAACTGGTTCGGAGCACCGCATCGTTCGGAATACCTCCGGGTTCGGAGTACCGCCTTTAGGCGGTCCGGTTCGTCGTCCCGCCTTCAGGCGGGACTGGTTCTCCAAGAGAAGACCGCCTGAAGGCGGTACTCCGAACCGGAGGCGGCCGCACTCTCGACTCCTCGAGAGGAACCACATTCTTCGCCACGACGGCTCAATTCCGGTACGACTGGATCGGCGCGGGGATGCGGCCGCCGCGGCGGTAGAGGATTTCGCAGCCGAAGCGGCCGGGGTCCTGGACGATGGCGGTGCCGAGGAGGCCGCCCCATTCGACGGTTTCGCCGGCGCGTTTGCCGGGAACGGGGATCATGCGGACGGCGGTGGTCTTGTGGTTGACCATGCCGATCGCCATCTCGTCGGCGAGGATGCCGCAGATCGTCGAGGCGGGCGTGTCGCCGGGGACGGCGACCATGTCGAGGCCGACGGAGCAGACGGCGGTCATCGCTTCGAGCTTGGCGAGGGAGAGCGCGCCGAGCTGGACGGCGCGGACCATGCCGGCGTCCTCGGAGACGGGGATGAACGCGCCGGAGAGGCCGCCGACGTTCGAGGAGGCCATCGCGCCGCCCTTCTTCACGGCGTCGGTCAGGAGGGCCACGAGCGCGGTCGTGCCGGGAGCGCCGGTCCGCTCGACGCCCATGAGCTCGAGGATGTCGGCGACGGAGTCTCCCACTGCCGGCGTCGGTGCGAGCGAGATGTCGACGATGCCGAAGGACGTGCCGAGGCGCCGGGCAGCCTCGCGACCGACGAGCTCGCCCATGCGGGTGACCTTGAAGGCGGTGCGCTTGATCACCTCGGCGACGGCGAGGAGATCGGCATCCGGTCCCAGGCGCTCGAGCGCCGAGCGCACGACGCCGGGGCCGGAGACGCCGACGTTGATCACGGTCTCGCCCTCGCCGATTCCCAGGTGCGCGCCGGCGACGAAGGGGTTGTCCTCGACGGGGTTGCAGAAGCACACGAGCTTGGCGCAGCCGATCGCGCCGCGGTCACGCGTGAGCTCCGCCGCCTCGAGGATCACCTCGGCGAAGCGCGCGGTCGCGTCCATGTTGATCCCCGCGCGGGTCGTGGCGAGCGAGACCGACGAGCACACGTGGTCGGTCTCCGCCAGGGCCTGCGGGATCGAGCGGAAGAGCGCTAGGTCGGCGTGCGTGAAGCCCTTGTGGACGTAGGCCGAGAAGCCGCCGATGAAATCGATGCCCACGGCTTTCGCGGCCGCGTCCATCGCCCGCGCGAGCGGCACGAGGTCCTTCGCACCCGAGGCCGCCGCCACCAGCGATATCGGCGTGGTGGCGATGCGCTTGTTCACGATCGGGACGCCGTACTCCTCGACGATCTCGTTCGCGACGCGCACGAGATCGCGCCCGTGGTGCACGATCTTCGTGTACACCTTCTCGCAGGTGCTCTCGAGGTCGGGGTCGGCGCAATCGAAGAGGTTGATCCCGAGCGTCGTGGTGCGGATGTCGAGCGTCTCGAGCTCGATCATCCGCAGCGTTTCGAGGATCTCGTGGTCGGTGAACGGCACGGCGGTTCAACCTAGATCCGGTGCATGAACCGGAACACGCGCTCGTGCATCACGCGCACGACGTAGTCATCCTCGCCACCCAGACACTGCAGGTCGCGCTTGAGATCGCCGAACGTACAGCCGGCAGGCAGCGTGACCGTCAGCACCAGGTGGAAGAACGGATCGATCATCCGCTGGCTGATGTTCTCGACGTTGGCTTCGTACTGGCCGAGCGTGGCGGTGATCTCGGCGAGGACACCGGGACGATTCTTGCCGACGGCGGTCACGACCACGCCGGTGGGGTGCGCTTCCTCGTCCCAGCCGGCGGGCTCGGGCAGCGCGGGGAGGGAGGAGGCCGCGCGCGCGGCGTCCGGCCCGCGGTCGGGGGCGGGCTCCTGGTAGGGCCCCGTGCGCGTGCGAATCGCGATGCCCGCCGCCTGCGCCACCTCGAGCGCTTGCGGCGTCACGATGGTGTCCTCCTCGACGAGGAGCTCACGGCCGCTCAGGCGGCGCACGTCCTCGACGGTCACGAAGCGACGAGCCATCGACTCACTCCTCTCCGAAAGCCTCGGCCCCTTGGGAGCCGATGCGGGTGACCACGGCGCGTCCCTCGCGCACCACGACGACATAGGTGCCGGGCTCTGCTCGCATGCGCGACCACAGGCTCGACCGGGCGCCTCCCGGGGCCTGCGCCGTCCGTCCACCCTCCTGCTTCCACACGACCCGGATCCCTTTCTCGAACGCGAGGTCGAGCGCCGAGGGCGTCGCGATGCGCTCGGGGCCGAGCACGAGCTCGGTGCCCGCAGCGAGCGCGCGCACGCAGCTCTCGGTCACGAGTTCCTTGCCTTCCATCGCCTGGCTCGCGTTCCTTCGCGCTCAGAGGTGTCGCACGAGCTCGGGATGCGGCCGGGGGATCACGACCTGACGGGCCAGGTGTCCACGCCCCTCGGCCACCTCGGCGCCGGCCATCACCGATGAGCGCACGTCGCTGACCTCACCGGTGAGAGTGAGATAGCTCTTGCCTCCCAGGCCGTTCGCGATGCGCAGCTCGAGGAGATCGACCGTCGCGCTCTTGAGAGCCGCATCCGCCGCCAGGATCGCCGTCGCGACGGTGGTCGTCTCGATCACGCCGAGCGCATCGATCTGGCCGTTGATGTGGCCGGCCCGGCGCAGCGCGACTTCCACCTGGGGATGGACGCTGGGGATCAGGAGCTGGTCGACGAGATCTTCACCGGCGATCTCCGCGCCCCGGCGGATCGCCGACTTCAGGTCCTCGACGCCGCCCGTGAAGAGCATCACGTACTTGCCTGGATGCACGCTCGTCGAGGCGAGCAGCTCGATGCGCGCCTCCCACAAGATCGCATCGGCGACCTCGATGCCGCGCGCGATCGAGCCGGTCTCGAGCATGGCGATCGCCGGCCCCATCGCGACGTCGGAGCGCAGATCGGGATTGCGGTCGTTCTTGTTCATGTGATGCTCATCCCTTCGTGGATCCGCGCACGCGCTTGGCAGCCTCTCGCGGCAATTGGTCGTATTCACTGGAGGGGCCGATCGAGCGGCCGCCCTCGAGCTCCATGCGATCGATGATCCCGGCGACCGCGGTCTGGAAGCCGACGTCGTGGCCCCGGCCGATCAGGTAGCGCGCGGCACGGCCGTGCACGACGAGCACGCGCTCGCCGATTCCCGCACCGAGTGGATCGACCGCGATCATCGTCTCGGCGGAGAGCTCGCCGTCGGCGGTGATCGGCTGGACTACGAGGAGGCGCAGGCCGTCGAGGGTGCCATCCTTCTTGGTCGCCCAGACGTTCCCGACCACGGTGCACACGTGCATCAGGCGTCCTCCCCGCGCGGGCGCCGGCGCGCGCGGCGCTCGGGCTTCTCGCTGGTCGACACGGCCTCCGGCGCCTCGCCACGGCCCTCGCGCCAGGAGTCCGGCGCGCCCGGGCAATCGAAGTCGTCGACGATGCCCACGATCGCTGCTTCGAAGGCGTAGTCACCGTCACCGCCGCACGCGACGCGCGCGGCCTTGCCGAAAGCGACGATCACGTGCTCGCCCAAGGTCGCGCCGACCGGATCGGCCGCGATGACGGGCGTGACCTTGGGCGCGGCGGGATCGCGCCGCTCGTCGAGCGCCTCGACCACCAGGAGCCGCCGGCCCTCGAGAGTGGCGTCCTTGCGGGTCGCCCACACCTGACCGACGACGCGACCGAGGAACATCAGCGCGCCTCCTCTTGACGCTTGCCCGGGAGGCGCGCGATCGCGCGTTGCACCGCGGCGACGGCGGCCTCGATCTCCGCGTCGCTCCCCGCCAGGCGCAAGCGCCCCACCGCGCCGTCCGCACCGAGGCCCACGATCCGGATCGGCGCCGCCTTCTCCGCCTCGTTCGCCGCGAGCACCACGTGCACGGCGGGCGTCACCTCGAGCGTGTACAGCGTGTCGCCGCCGAGCACGAGCATCCCCGCACGCGTGCGGTTGATCAGCATCGCCTGGTGATCGTCGATCTTGCGGATGATCTCATCGGTGAGGATCGTCGGCGCCAGGCCGTCTTCGGCGCTCACCCCCGCAGCAGCGAGAATCAGCTTCTGCGCCTGGAGCACCTGGCCCTGATCGGGGCCGTGCACCTCGAGCGTGCCGAAGTGACGCTCGGTGATGAGCGCGCCCGGACGGACGTCGCAGCTCTTCAAGGCCACGTCCATCAATCGATTCACCACGATCCCCGGCCGCACCTCGAGCCAGAACGCGCTCTCCCCCGCGACGGGGAAGTACCCGTCGGAGTTGGCGGCGCACACGGCCGCGAACTGCGGCTGCATCTTGTCGATGTGCACCGCACCGCGGAGCTCGATCTGGGTCGCTTGCATTCGCATCAGAGAGGGGGCGAGGCGGGCACGGCAAGTGAGGGCTGCCGGCCCTGCACGCGCGGGCTACTTCGCCCCGGGGTTGCGCGGCAGGTACTTCTCGACGTCGACCGCCGGACGCGGGATCACGTGCACGGAGCGGAGCTCGCCGACGCGCTTGGCTGCCGCCGCGCCCGCCTCGGTCGCCGCTTTCACCGCGCCGACCTCGCCGCGGACCATGACGGTCACCAGGCCGCCGCCGGAGATCTCCTTTTCCAGGAGCTCGACTTTCGCTGCCTTGACCATCGCGTCGGCCGCCTCGACGGCACCGACCAGGCCGCGTGTCTCGATCAAACCAAGTGCGATGTTCGACTCGTTCGCCATGTGCTGAGGGAGCTCTTCTCGACTCGGGGGAATGGATCAGGGGCGCGTCACGCGTTGCACGCGCCCGTTCGGACGTCCTGGAGCGCGCAGCCCTTGCAAGGACCGAGCGGGCAGCCGGAACCGGCGTGGGTCAGGATCGACTCGATGTCGCTCACGGAGAGCCGCTGGCCGACCTCGAGGCTGCCCGCAGATCGACCCGGGAAATCTGCGCTACTCGTGGAATGCGTGAAAGCCGGAGCGGCGAGCGTCGCGACCGCGACGGAGGTCTGGTTGGTCGGCGCGGGAGTCCGGGCCGGCGGCCGGACGAAGCTCGGCGAACGCTGGGCCGGACGTGCGGACGTCGCGCTCGATCCGGCAGCAGCCTCGGCGCGCGGGGGGCTGCTCGCCGACGCAGGCCGCGAGGCGGTCGGCACGAAGGTGGGATTCCCCATCCAGTTCGAGCCGCCGGTCTGTGGCGCCGGGCCGGCGGAGCGCCCGCCTCCCCCACCGCTGAGCGCCGGATCACCGGGCAGGCCCGAGCCGCGCGGCGCGTTCTCGCCGCTCCACCGGGCGGCCCGCTCGTGATAGCGGCGCTCGAGCTCGGGCCAGTCGCGGCGGACATAGGCGACGCGCTTGAGATTGATCAGGTGCTTGGCCGTGATGTTGTCGGAGGTGATGTTGCCGGCCTGCGGACCGCAGCCCAGGCTCATCGAGGCCACGAGGTTGGTGCTGAATCCGACGGCGCCTTGCGAGGCGGGCCCGTTCACGAGGATGCGGCTCGCCGGCTTCTCGAGGAAGAAGGCTTCGAGTGCTTCCTGGTCGTTCGCCCAGACCGTCATCGTGTGGCCGAGGCCCCCGTAGTGCAGGATCGCCTTGCACGTCGTGCAGCCGTCTCTCCACCCCTTCGCGAGGTGAACCGATAGCACGGGTGCGAGGATCTCGATCGAGAGCGGCCACTCGCGACCGACGCCGCCCTGGTGCGCGAGGAGCACGCTCGTGTGTCCGGGCACCGTGAAGCCCGCGAGCTCGGCGATCCGCGCGGGATCGAGGCCGACGACGTCGGGATTCATGATGCCGTCCCGATTGCACAGGCGGCCGAGCTTCTGCGTCTCCTCGGGATTGCACAGGTGCGCGCCGCGAGCGCGCATCGCCGCGAGCAATCGCTCGGCGATCGGCTCGTCCGAGTACGAGCGCCTGCTCCGAGCAGCACAGCGTCCCGTTGTCGAAGCTCTGGCTGCTCGACGATCGCCTTCGCCGCCGCTTCGATGTCTGCCGAGCGGTCGACGTAGGCCGGGCACGTTGCCCGGGCCGACGCCGTAGGCGGGCTTGCCCGAGCTGTAGGCCGCGCGCACCAGGCCCGACCCGCCCGTGGCGAGGATCACCGCGACGTCCTTGTGCTTCATCAGGGCGCCGGTCGACTCGATGCGTCGGGTTGGCGAGGCAGCAGCACGAGGTCGGGCGGCCCGCCGGCGCGCTCGATCGCGCGACGCATCACCTCGACCGTCTCGCCGATGCAGCGCTTGGCGCGCGGATGCGGGCTGATCACGATCGCGTTGCGACCCTTGACCGCGATGAGCGCCTTGTAGAGCGCCGTCGAGGTGGGGTTCGTGGTCGGGATCATCGCCCGCGATCACGCCGACCGGCGTCGCGACCTCGACGATTCCGGCGCGCTCGTCGCGACGCACGATGCCGACCGTCTTCTCGTCCTGGATCGAAGCCCACACGCCCTCCGAGCCGAGCAGGTTCTTCAGGATCTTGTAGTGCACGCGCCCGATGCCGGTCTCCTCGACCGCGAGCGCGCGCGAGCTCGTGCCGCGGCGGCCGCGCCGGCCTCGGCCATCGCCTCGCACAGGCGATCGATCGCGGCCTGATCGTAGGAGTGCACCGCCTCGCACGCCTGCTTCGCGCGCGCGACGAGATCGCGCACTTCCTGGAGCGCGCGCAGGTCGGGATCGAGGCCGCTTCATCGGGCGAGTCTCGGGTCAGTCCTAGTCACGCCGGAGCCTTGCCGGGTGCGCTTCATGGCTTCGGCAGGATGCGCTCGAGCTGCTCGTGCGGCCGCGGGATCACGTGCACGCTGACGAGCTCGCCCACGCGACGCGCCGCCGCAGCGCCGGCATCGGTCGCGGCCTTGACCGCGCCGACTTCGCCCGCGCACGAACATGGTCACCAGGCCCGCGGTGACCTTCTCTTTGCCCAACAGCTCGACCATGGCGGCTTTGACCATGGCGTCGGCGGCTTCGATCGCTGCCGACGAGGCCCTTCGTCTCGACCATCCCCAGTGCCATCGGCTGCTTCATGCGGACCCTTCGTTTCCTGTGGACGCGGCGCGCGTCAGGCTCCGGGCGGGTTTTCCCCCGGCTCGAGTGGGGCGGAGTCTATGCCGTTCCACGAGCCGGCACAATGAGCGAGGGATCGAAAAGGGAGCAAGAGATGCCCTTGAGCACCACTTGATAGGTCGATTCTGTGCAGTTAATGCTCTCGATTTCGGTCGAGGGTCGCACCTCGGCCCATTGCGCTCCCATCGGGGAAGGCGTCCTCGAGCCGCGCGGACCAAGTAGAGTGCCCCGACCGCAGCCCAATCCAGTGACGGATTCGACCCCTCCTGCGAGGACGATCAAGAGCATGGACGCCCCCCCCGGATCGGCCCGACTGGGTCTCTTCTCCGCCACGATGCTCGTCATGGGCGGCATCATCGGCGTGGGGATCTTCTTCACACCCCACCAGGTGGCCGAACGCGTGCCGCAGACGCTGCCCTTCCTCTCGATGTGGGTGCTCGGCGGCTTGATGGCGCTCACGGGAGCGATGACCTTCGCCGAGCTCGCGGCGACCTTTCCGCGAGAGGGTGGCTGGTTCGTCTTCTTGCGCGAGGCCTTCGGGCCCTTCGCGGCCTTCCTGTTCGCGTGGATCGTGCTGTTCGTGATCTCGACCGGGGCGGTCGCGGTCGTCACGCACATGCTGCTCGGCTGGATCGAGGCGCTCGTCCTCGGCCGACCGGCCGAGCCCGCGGTGCACTATGGCCTCGGAGTGCTCCTGATCGCCGGCATCACCGGGGTCTGTCTCTCCGGGATCCGCCAGAGCACGCTGCTGCAGAACACGTGCATGGTGCTGAAGCTCGCGGCGATCGCGGTCCTGGTGTTCGCCGGGCTCGCGCTCTTCACGCCGAGTGCATCGACTGCGCCCGCAGCGGCAGCGGTCGCACCCTTCTCCTGGTCGAAGGTTCCCGACGCGATGCTCTCGGTGCTCTTCGCCTGCGGCGGCTGGCAGTTCGTGACCTACATCGCGCCGAACGTCGAGCGACCGCAGCGCAACCTGCCGCTCTCGATCTTGCTCGGCGTCGCTGGCATCGTCGTCGTCTACCTCGCGCTCAACCTGAGCTTCCTGCGCGTGATCGGCATCGAGGGCCTGGCGAGGTTCCGGAAGCCCGAAGAGCTCGACTTCGCCTCCGAGGTCGCGATCCTCGCGCTCGGTTCGGGCGGCGCGACTTTTCTGCGCGTCGCCATGTCGATCTCCGCGCTGGGCGTCTGCGTCGCGATCATGATGTCGACTCCTGGCGTGTACGTCGCAATGGCCCGAGAAGGACTCTTCTTCCGGCGCTTCGGCGAGCTCCACCCACGTACGGGCGCCCCGACCGCGGGGCTCCTGTGTCAGGGCGCTCTGATCCTCGCCTACTTCCTGTGCGGCCAGAACCGCGTCGACAGCCTCACGGGCACCGTCGTCTTCGCCGAGTGGATCTTCCACGCGCTCGTCGCCTTCGCGCTGCTGCGATTGCGCGCCACGCGGCCGGAGCTGCCACGCCCGTTCAGGAGCTGGCTCTATCCGCTGTTCCCCCTCGCTTACGGACTGCTCGCGAGCTGGATCGTGGTGGGTTCGATCCTCAGCGCGCCCGCCAGCCGCACGCTCCTCGGCGTCGGCGTCCTCGCGCTCGGCGCGATCGTCTATCGCCCCTGGCGTCAGTACGTTCGGAACGCGTCCTGATCGAGGTGCATCTCGTGCTGCGAGGAGAGACCGAGCGCGATCCCCAGCGCAAGGAAGGTCACGAGGAGCGAGGAGCCGCCAGTCGAGAAGAGCGGCAGAGTGAGCCCGGTCATCGGCAACAGACCCAGGTTCACGCCGGCGTGGATGAACACGTGCGAGGCGAAGTAGAGCGCGACGCCTCCCACGACCAGGCGCGCGAAGCGATCGCGCAGGCCGGCGGCGCTCGCCATCAGCAGCAGGACCATCAAGGCGTACAGCCCGAGCAAACCCGCGACGCCGAGGAAGCCGGTCTCCTCGGCCATCACGGCGAAGATCGAATCCGAATCGCGCTCCGGTAGGTGCGCGGTCGCATTGGCCACGCCGTGACCGAGGCCGCGGCCGAACCAGTGGCCGTTCCCGATGACGGTCCGCGCCTGATAGATGTGGAAGCCGGCGCGGTTCTTCTGCTCGATGAGGTCCTCGGCCGCGAAGGAATCCAGCCAGGTCTCGACGCGCTGGACCTGGTAGGCGTGGAACAGGTGGCTCTCGACGGCGACGAAGCCGGCGCTGCCGAAGGCGAGCAGGATCGTGATGAGCACCCAGCCGCGCGCGCCGGCGAGGTAGAGCATCCCCAGGCTCATGGGGACGAGTGTCAGCGCAGTGCCGAGATCGGGCTGCAAGGCGACGAGGCCCATCGGGACGAGGACGGCGAGCACCGGCGCGCGCCAGTCCCGCGCTCGCTCGAGACGGTTGCGCTGGAGCAGCCGCGCGAGCACCAGGATCACGCCGAGCTTGGCGATCTCCGAGGGCTGCAGGTCGAACATCGGGAGCTCGATCCAGCGTTTCGCGCCGTTGCGCTCGTCGCCCACGAAGAAGAGCAGCACGAGGAGCGCGAGCGTCGCGCCGTAGATCCAGCGGGCGTGTCGGGCGAGCCAGCCCGGGCGCAGCAGCATGCCGGCCACGAGCATCGGCAGCGTCACGAGGACCTTCTTCGCGTGGGTCTCGAACTCGACCCCCTCGCGCATCGCGCTCGCATCGGCGTAGCCCATCGCGTGCACGAAGGCCATCCCGAAGCCGAGCAGCACCAGCGCAATGAGGAGGATGTGCCAGTCGAGGTCGAACCAGCGCACGTGGCGGGCCGAGAAGAGACGGCGCGGAGAGAAGAGGCCCGTGATACCGCTCGTCATCGCGAGGGCTCCTCCAGGGTGACGCCCTGGGCGGCGAGATAGGCGCGCACCTCGTCGGAGTGCAAGAGCTGTCCGGCGAGGTAGACGGCGCCGTGATTCGAGGTCGTCGCGGTGTCGTGCACGTAGACGACGAAGACGAGCTTGGGATCGCGAGCAGGACACCAGCCGGCGATCCAGGTGTGCTTGCGCGTGCCGCTCTCCCACTCGATCGGCGAGGGATCGCTCGGCGGATGCGGATAGTGCGGCACCATCCCGCCGCGGTAGTCGGCGCTGCCGGTCTTGAGCGCGACGGAGAAGCCCAGACTCGCGCGATCGAGGCGCTTGCCGTACGCGCTGCTCCCCGGCTTCTCGACCACCTCGACCAGCGTGTCGCGCAGGAAACCGAGCACGCGCGCGTCGATCGGGAGCGGCACGCTGGTGCGCGGGCGCTGGAGCGCCTCGAGCCCTGCGATGATGCGCAGATCGGGAAGCTTTCCCGTGGCGAGCGCCGCGTAGGCGCGAGCGACTTGCATGGGCGAGGCGGACAGGTAGACCAGGCCATTCGCCAGGCGCTGGCGGTGCACCTCCTGCAGCGGCTCGCCCGGAACCGCGAGCGGCCGCTCCAGGTCGCCGTCTTCCCGCAGACCCGGCCCCTCGCGTCCGCTGAGCATCGATCGTACACCCGTGGGCTGGCCGAAACCGAAGGCGCTCACCATGCGCCGGAAGTCGTCGCCCTCGAAGCATTGGTCGCCGAGGCATGCGAAGTACACGTTGCACGAGCGCCGCAGCGCCGTGCGCAGATCGACCAGCGGCGCGAAGGGCAGGACGGAATGCCCGCTCGGCGCGTGACAGTGCATGTGTCCCCAGCACGGCAGCTCACCCGGCTTCTCGGGCAGACAGCTGACGAGAGCGCGATCGGGATCCAGGCCCAGGAACTGCATCGCCCACGCGGCCACGAAAGGCTTGAACACCGAGCCGGGCGGCTGCATGCGCGGCACGCGCATGGTGCGATCGATCACGTTCTCCCGCTCGCCGTCCTGGAATTCGCCGACCTCGGCGCCCGGGCGACTCGGTACCGAGGCCGCGGCGAGCACATCGCCCTCCGGGGTGAGCAGCACGATCGCGCCGACAGGATGGCGCGTCCACTCCTCGTCGGGCGAGCTCTCATCCGCGGGGGGCGGCGCCGGGTGCTCGAGCACGCGCTGCGCATTCCGTTGCAGATCCAGATCGAGCGTCAGGACCAGATCGAGCCCGTCGACGGCCGGCTCGAACAGTGCCGGCTCGCCCGAGCGGCTGCGCTCCTCCAGACCTTGCGTCTCGCGGTAGCCGTTGCGACCCGCGAGCAGGGCGTCGAAGTAGCCCTCGATTCCCGTGCCTCCTTGCAGCTCTCCGACGCGCAGGCTCTTGCCGGCGAGCTCGACCAGGTAGCGCTCCTCCTCCTCGCTGCGCTCGACGCGCGTCGAGAGGTCCTGGAGCTCTTCCCGGTGCTGCTCCTGCGAGAGCACGTCGACGAGGAAGGGCGAGTGCACCTGACCGATCAGGGTCTCCGCGAGCAGGAGTGGATCCGCCTCCTCGTCGAGCGCGAGCGGTACGCGCCGTGCGACGGTCTGGATCCCGAAACCGGCGAAGCGGTCGGGGAAGCGCGTGACGAGTCGCACCAGGTCATAGGTCGGTTCGCGCAAGAGCGCGGTGGGTCGGGCGCCGCGGTCGCGCACGACGTAGTCGCGCTCCTCCAGCGCAGCTTTCAGGCGGCCTTCGGCGAGCCGCAAGCTGCGCGGAGGCGCTGCCGCCCGGGTGGAACGAGCGAGCGCTTCCTCCAGTAGCGTCCTGATCACGCCCTGCAGCTGCGAATTCCAGGAGCGCAGGACGGCCTCCACCGCGCGCGCCTGAGTGGCGTTCCATACCGGGTGGTCCGAGCACGCCGCGTCGTAGAGCATCCCGGCGGCCCGTGTCACGCGACGGTGATCGTCGAAAGCAAAGAGATCGAAGTCCTTTGCCTCGCCGGCCCCCGCGATCACGGCGTCGACGAGCGCGGCGCCCTCGAGGCCGGCCGCGCGCAGGCCGGCGTCCTGGAACGGGAGGACGGGGCCGATCGCGGCGCTCCCGGGAAGATCCGTCCCCTCGAAGAGATCGGGCATCTCATCGAGGACGGCGAGCGCTTCGACCTCGTCCCAGCGGGCAGGTGCCGACGCGAGCACCGCCTCGCGCCTGCCGTCCGAGCGAAAGAGCGAGGCGAGGCTGTTCAGCACGCGCGTCGCGGGCTCTTCCGTCCCGACCTTGAAGCGCGCGATCGTCAGCCCCGCGAGGTGGCGCTCCACCAGGTCGTCGAACTCGGTGCCGCGGGAATGGACCCACTCCGCCAGCCGAGCGCGGTCCCAGAACAGGCTCTGGCGCATCCACTCGAGATCGATGCGCGCGAGATTGCGCTCGTCCAGCCGCCAGGCCTCGAAACCGGTCGCCCGCTCGAACAGATCGTCCGCGGCTGCATCGTCGACCGAGCGGCGCGCACCCTCGATGCGACCGATGAGATCGGTCAGGCCGAGCGCACCGCCGGGACCCGCGCTCGCGTCGAAGAGTGCCGAGAGCCGGCGCAGGTCGGCGACCGAGTCCGCCGCGCGCCGCTCGAGATCCTGCTCGACCTCCTCTGGCGATCGATCCGTCGCGTGCGCCACGAGCTCGACGTAGGAGAGCTTCCAGTCCGCCGTCCCCACCGCGTCGCGCAGCGCACGCGCGCATTCCCGATCCACTCCGAGGAGCGCGCGCACGTAGAAGTGCAGATCCGCGCGCCGTGCGCGGCGTTGCTCCTGCTCGGACTCCGAGCTCGCGGGAACGACGAGCGTGCCGGTCGAGATCGACGCCCCGCGCCCGAAATCGTCGATCGCCTCAGGCGAGAGCCGCCCGAGCTCGCGTGCCCAGGGCTCCAGGTTCAGGAGGGTCTCCTCGAGGGAGATCGGGAGCAAGCAGAGCAGCGAGCGCGCCTCGGCCACCTGTCCGAGGGGATGGCCCCGGCGGAACTCGCGCCACACGAACTCGAGCTCGTACACCTCCTCGTCGCGCACGATCGGCCGGTGCTTGCGGTCGTAGATCGTTCCTCGCTGGTAGGGCTCGATCGACCAGGACCGGCCGAGGTTGGCTGCCTCGCGCGCCCAGAGATCGTGTTCGAGGACTTGCACCTGGAACGATCGCGCGAGGAGCGCCCCCAGGCAGATGAGCGCGAGCAGCATCAACGGTCCGAAGCGCCGCAGGCTCACCATCGCTCTCTCCTCAGCGGCGAGAGTCCGGGAAGGCGCGCGAGCCCGCGCGCAAAGCAGAGCGCGAAGGCGGCGGAGCTGAGGCCGATCGGCCACAGCCGCGCGACCTTCGGCAGGAGCTGGACGAGGTCCTCTCCCTTGCCGTCGCGTACGTGATGGACGAGCTCGAGCCAGACGGCGAAGAACCAACCGGCGAGGCCGGCGAGGATCGTGCGGACGAGTGCGCCCTCGACCTCCGCCACGGTCGCGACCGCGCGCACGATCAAGCCGGCGAGCAGAAAACCCGCGAGCACCGCCGGGGCCGGCTCGACGGTGAAAGCGATGCGGCCGAGGGCGCCGAGCAAGGCGACGCGCGGCGCCTCGCGGCGGTCGAAGCTCGCGGAGCACGCGAGCACCAGGACGAGCCCCGCGTCTGGGACCCACGCACCGAGCGAGGTGCGCGCGACGAGCAATCCTTGCAGCGCCGCGATCCAGCTCGACCAGACGACGAGCATCGCCCAGGAGAGAGGCCGCGGAGACCTCACGGTGCTCCCTCGCCGGAATGTGTGGCCTGCGCGTCCGTCAGGCGGACGGAGAGACCCTTGGGCTCGATCGCTCCCTCGGGCTGCACGATGCGCAGGACGTGGCGACCCGCGCCAGCCGGAAGATCGGTGTCGCCGAGCAGCAGCCCGCGCGGAACGCCGCTCTCGCCCGAGCCCGTCCAGATGCGTGCTTTGCGCGTGCCTTCGCCTGGGAGCGGCAGCGTCGCGGTCCACGCGTACACGAGTACTCCGTCGCTCGCGCGCCCGAGCCCCTCGATGCGGCCGAGCACGTGCGGACGCACGTCTTCACCCTCTTCGACCATCGCGAGCGCGACGAACGAGAGCCCGGGATCACCGACCATCCGGACGTCCGAGGAAAACGGGCCCGCGTGCTCGACGCGGCCGACCAGCCGAGCCCCCGACACGAGCGCCGCGCCGGGCGCGACACCATCGCACCAGCCGAGGGCGAGCTTGCGGCCTTCGCGCCAGGCCGACGGCTCCGAGCGCAGGAACAGGCGCGCCGGCGCCCAGCTTCCGTCACGCAGCACGTCGTCGCGCGCGATCGAGCCAGGCGGGCGTGCGCTCTCGCGCGGGCAGAGCACGAGCACCTGGTAGAGGCCTGCGTCGTAGTCGAGGCCCGGTCGCACGCACGCGAGCGTGCGGACGCTCTTGTTCTCGTCGTTGATGGTCGCGAGGACGAGATCCCCCAGCGAATAGCCGTTGGCCAGACTGGTGAAGCGCTCTCCCAGGCTCTCGGGCTCGTAGACCTCGACGCGCCCCTCGTGGACCCAGCGCGGGCTCGGCTCGTGCACGTCCAGGAAGACCTGCCCGCGAGGCGGTGCCACCCCGCCGACCACGAGCTGACAGGTGATCTCGCCCTCGCCGTCCCGCACGGCGCCGCCGATGCGGGCCCGCGAGCCGGTGACGAGCTCGACGGAGATCTCGACAGGCCCGCTCGCCGCCTTCTTGCGGGGAACCGAGCTCACTAGCCCGACGAACCAGTCGCCGGTCACCACCGGCATGCCGCGCTCGATGCCAGACGCGTCGTCGACTCGAACGAGGATCGTGTCGCGCGCTTCGGCGGAACGGCGGATCACCTCTGCGTGCACGCGGTCTGCCGTGGGATGCTGCTCCGAGCGTGGCGCGAGCGCCGAAGCCAGTACGGCATCCTCGAGCACCTGGTGCTCGAACAACTCGCGGCGCATCGCCTCGCGCCGTGCGCTCTCGCTGGCGTCCACCTCCCGGCTCTGGATCCACCCCACGGGTGCGGCGAGCTCGGCGCACGCGCGCGCGGGCAGAAGCAACCAGTCGAGCCCCCGCTCGAGCCACGCCACCGGCTGGAGCGCGAGCGCGCCCAGCGCTAGCACAAGCACCAGGTAGGTGACGATCGTGCGGGACGGTGCCATGCGGAGTCTGCGTACGGTGTCACGGCACCGTACGCTCGCGGCGCGCGGCGCTCAACTCTCTTCGTCGGTCGAGAGGACGCGCGCGAAGACGTCGAGCTTGTCGAGGAAGATGCCCGTGCCGCGCGCGACGGCAGTCAGCGGCTCGTCGGCCACGACCACGGGGATGCCGAGGTGCTCGGCGACGGCGTGATGGATTCCGTAGAGCAGGGAGCCGCCCCCGACCATGGTGACGCCGGTGTCGCAGAGGTCGGCCGAGATTTCCGGCGGAGCCTCTTCCAGGATGCCGCGGATCGACTCGCAGATCAGCCGCACCGGATGCGAGAGGGCGTCACGGATCTCGATCGAGGTGAGAGTCGCGCGGCGCGGGAGACCGGAGACCGAATCGCGGCCCTTGACCTCCATCGAGAGCTCCTGCTCCATCGGCCACGCCGAGCCGATGGTGAGCTTGACGCGCTCGGCGGTTTGCTCGCCGATGAGCAGGTTGTGCTGCCGGCGCATGTGCGAGATGATCGCGTCGTCCATCTCGTCGCCGGCGATGCGCAAGGAGGTCGAGACGACCGCCCCGGCGAGGGAGAGCACCGCGATCTCGGTCGTCCCGCCGCCGATGTCGACGATCAAGGAGCCGCGCGCCTCGGTGACCGGCAGGTTCACGCCGATGCCGGCGGCCATGGGCTCGTCGATGAGGTACACGCGCCGCGCCCCGGCGCGCTCGGCCGAGTGGATCACGGCGCGCCGCTCGACCGCGGTGATGCCCACCGGTACCGCGATCACGACCTGCGGCTTCACCCAGTGGCGCCCCTCGTGCACCTTGGTGATGAAGTAGCGCAGCATCTTCTCCGTCACGTCGAAGTCGGCGATGACGCCGTGGCGCAGCGGGCGGATGGCCTCGATCGAGCCCGGCGTCTTGCCGAGCATGGCCTTGGCCGCGTTGCCGACCGCCATCCCGTCGAGCAGCACGTCGTTGGTGCCCTTCTTGACTGCGACGACGCTCGGCTCGTTCAGGATGATCCCGCGGCCGCGAACGCACACCAGGGTGTTCGCCGTCCCCAGGTCGATGCCCATGTCGACGGAGAGGTGACCGAACGCCCACTCCATCGGCTTGAACACGCTGACCATCGAATTCCCAGAGCCCCCTTCGTTTTCCGCGGAGGATTCCGCGGCTCGGTCGCAGTCTATCGGTGCCGACGGGCGATGCAAGGCGCCAGAAACGACTGCGGGCCGCGCCTCGAAGGCACGACCCGCACGATCGGTCGTCAGGGGGCGAGGTCTACGGCTTGAAGAACATTCCCGCGCCGTAGCCGGTGCCGCGCACGTAGTCGAGCATCAGGATCGCCGCGAGGAGCACGAGGGTGGTCATGATGGCGACGCCGTCCGCGTACCCCAGGCCCGCCTTCTCCTGCACGATCTCCACGTCGGGGGACGTGGTCGTGGTGGTCGTTCGCCGGGATTGCGTGCGGGTGGTGCGGCCGGGGCCCGTGACCTTGGTCTGGGTGACGCGGACCTTTTTGCGGCTCTTTGCCATGGTCTGGATTCTCCGGGTCCGGGGTCAGATACGGGTCGCGGCCGAGTCGCCCTGCGCGATCGGAGGAGTCCCGGGGACGGCGCGGTAGATGATTCCGGTGCACATGGTGTCGCGCACGGAATCGACGCGCACGGTGCCCTTGTAGGTATTGCCGTTCCAGATCTCGAAGGTCATCCCGCGCTTGACGCCATCGGTCAGGCCCTTGTTGATCGAGACCAGCACCATTCCGCCCGCCTCGGAGGGAGTGGAGACGTTCGTGACCGCCCCCCGGACGTCCGGCTGGCTCTCGATTTCCTCGAGCGTGACTCCGGTCTTGGCGACCAGCGAAGCGAGCTTCGTCTGGGTGGCCTGGTGGGTCTGCTTCTCGGTATTGAGGTCCCGCTCAAGGTCGGCGATCGTCTTGTTCGCGGTGTCGCGCTGGCCTTCGGCCTCACCTTGTGCCGCGAGGGCCGCGGCCTGGGCGTCCTCGGCCTGATGCTGGGCCTCGGTCGCGGCGTCGGCCTTCGCGTCGGCCGCCTCGCGGGCGGTGTGCATCTCGGTGAGCTTCTCGTTGTACGTGTCGAGGAGCTTCGCGAGCTCGCCCAGCTTGGCTTCGTTGTCGCTGGCGCGCTTGGTCTGGTCCGTGAGCTGGCCATTCAGCCGGGTGATCTCGGCGTTCGCCGTGGTCACCCTCTGATCCGAGCTCAGCAGGCTGCTCTCCGTCGTGGCGAGCTTGGCGTTGGCGTCGTTGAGCTGAGCATTTTTCTGCTCCAGCTCCTGCTTCGACTTCGTGTCGAGATCGTCGTGCCTCTTCTTCCAGCTCTGATGAGCACCGAGGTTTGTAGCGGCAAAGCCGAGGAAGGCCGCCGCGAGGAAGACGTTCAGGATGGTGAAGATGCGACCGATCGTGCTCATGCTTCGTGGGGGGCAGGAGGGAAGGCCTGGAATTGCTTCCCCGGGGGGTGGGGGGCGGTGCCTCGAATCCCACTCGGGGATCGGCGCTCGAACGTGCCTGGGTGGGGGGCGGGGAGTATAGGGGGTGTTCCGGAGAAGGGTCAAGCACGGTCGGAACGGACCGAAGCGGGGTTCAGCGCACTAGCGAGGACCGTCCCCTTGGTAACCGGACGCCGGCGCGACGCGACCAAGCCCAGCAAGACGAGCGCGGTCCATGCGGCCGGCTGCCAGGCCTGGGTACGGGAATAGAGCGTCGGCGCCGGAGCCGTCCCTGCGGCGCGCGCCGGCACCGGCACCGTTGCCAGGAGCGTGCCTCGCACCATCTTGCGCCGCCCCCCCACCGCCAGAGTCGCGACCTCGCGCCCGCGCGGATCGATCACGGTCGAGATCCCGGAGTTCGTCGCGCGCACGATCGAGCGGCCGGTCGCGATGGCCATGGTGCGCGCGAAAGCGACCATGTGGTCCATCTCGGCGCTGTCCAGGTACCAGGCCTCGTTGCTCGCGAGCAGATGGAAGTCGAGCGCGCCATCGCTCGCGGGGACCGAATAGGGATCGTCGAAGGCGCCGTCGTAGCAGATCGAGACGCCGAAGCGGTAGCGGCGACCGTCGCGTACGGGGAGCTCCAGGACCGCGGCGCGCTCGGCGGGCACGAAGTCGGGCACGTAGCCGCCGAGCTCCTTCATTATGGAGCGGAAGAACGGCAGCTGCTGCGTCCCGCGCATGTCCTCGGCCCCCGGCACGAGATGGACCTTGGCGGCGGGTCCGTGGCGCACGCCTTGCGCATCCCAGAGAAAGGCTGCGTTCTGCCGGCGCACCGCGCCTTCATGGATATAGAGGTACTCGGCTCCCGCGAAGAAGCTCGTTCCGGGCGGGACCAGCGGTTCGCCGGCCAGGACGCGCTCGAGCCACGGAGCGTCGAGACCGCGCAGCATCTCGAGTGGGACAAGCCCGCGGGAGCTCGCTTTTCCGAACACGAGGCCGCGCACGACGGCTTCCTCCTCCCTCGCCAGCGCGCGAGCGTCGGCGGCGGAAAGCCGGTCGCCGGTCCAGGGAAGCGGGCGCAAGCCACGCTCGACCGCCTCGAGCAGGCCGTTTTCGGCGATGCTTGCTACCAGCATCGTCTCGCCCCAGGCAATCAGATCGGGCGGCGGCTCGCCTTGTTCCTGCAGCGCATCGAGACCCTGGCGCGTCAGCGCGCAGGCATCGCCGAAAAGCTCGCGCCATGGATCTCGCGTGAAGATCTTGCGCCGCTGCTCGATGCCCGGTTGAACCAGGAGCACGCGCGGGCCGTCGACGAGCTCGGGTGGATGCGTCGCGAAGGCGAGGCCGATCGCGAGGGCCAGTATTCCCAGTCCCGAGAGCAGCGCAGGCGCGAGCGGAGCGCCGGCACGCTCGGAGGGTGGGCGCGCTCGACGCCAGAGATCCGCTACCAGCCCGCCCGCAGCCGCGAGCACGAACGAGAGCCCGAAGACGCCCCATACGCGCGCGCTCCCGGCGAGCCAGCTCGTGTCGTGCGCCATCGTCCCGAGCCTCCACCAGCCAAAGGAAAGCGGCGTCGGCAGGAGGAAGCGCGGCAGCTCGCCCGCCAGCCACGCGAGCGGCGTGGCGAGCGCGAGCGGAAAGCGTCGGGCAAGCGCCCGGAGGACCGCGCCGGCGAGCACCACGTAGAGCGCGGTCACGATCCCGATCATCGGGATGACGAACCAGAGGACCGGCCAGAGCCAGTAGCTGAAGGCGGAGAGGCCCACTGCCGCAGCGAACCATTCCGCGAGCATTTTCCGCTTGCCCGGACGGCTCGCCGCGAGCGCCCAGGGTGCCAGCGCGAAGAGAGCGACGAGACCGACGCCTTGCGGTCGGAGGATGCCGGGACTGCTCAGCAGCAGCAGTGCCCAGGTGAGCGCACAGGCTCCCAGGCGCGCAAGCGGCGCGAGCTCGGCCGCGGGTGCTCCCGACTGCTCGAGACTCGCCCCCTCGCGCTTCGCGCTCATCGCAGCGGACGGTAGCGCGCGAGCTCGCCGCGCTCCAGGCGGCGGCCGGCGGCGACGACGACCATCCCGTCCGCCTCGGCGAGACCCACGATGTCGGCCGAGCTCGACCACTCGAGCGGCGCGAGACGCTCGACGCCGTCCTCGCCCTGCGTGATCCGGACGGGCAGGTTTTGCTGGCGCGGGTTCTCGCGCACGCCATCGCCCTCCCAGCGACCGATGCGCAAGCGCTCGGCGCTCTCGATGTCCGGCGCACCCTCGAGCCGAGCGAGCGCCGGCCGGACGAACACCTCGTGATCGAGCAAGCACGAGACCGGGTTGCCCGGGAGCGCGAAGACGAGCACGCGCCTCGCCTCGCCCCACGTGCCGAACCACAATGGTTTCCCCGGCTTGATCGCGACCCCGTGGAAGACCTCGCGCACGCCGAGCTCGACGAAGACCTTGGCGACGAGGTCGTATTTCCCCGCGCTCACGCCACCGGTCGTGAGCACCACGTCGCTGGCTGCGAGCGCCTCGGCGAAGGCGCGCGAGAGCTCGCGCGGGTCATCGCGCACGAGCCCGATCGAGAGCACCTCTGCGCCGGCGCGCGCCGCGAGCGCGCCGAGATGGAGCGTGTTGCTTTCGCGAATCTCGCCGGATCCGGGCACACGGTCGGGGCGGACGAGCTCATCGCCGGTCGTGAGGATTGCCACGCGCGGCCTGCGAAACACCGTCACGGGCTCGCAGCCGACCGCACCGAGGACGGAGACATCGGTCGGCGAGAGCCGGCGCGGCGCGCGAAAGACGCTGGCGCCGCGAAGAAGGTCCTCGCCTCGATTGCAAATGTTCTGTCCGCGGCGCGGGCGGTCGAGCAAGCGGATCCGATCGCTCGCGCTCCGCTCGTCACCACCGGCGCCTTCGTCGCTCGGACGGCTCTTCTCCACCACGACCACCGCATCGCAATCGGAAGGCACCTCGGCTCCGGTGGTGATCAGTACCGCGCTTCCCGATGGAACGGGTTCCTTGAATGGATGCCCGGCGACGGATTCTCCGATGACTCCGAGGACCGCGCCGCGCTCGGGATCGGCGTGCTCGAAGTCCACCGTCCGCACCGCGAACCCATCCATGGCACTCTTCTGGAACGGGGGCAGATCCACGTCCGAGGCCACGTCGCGGGCGAGGACGCGGCCCGCGGCTTGCCCGAGGGTTACGAGCTCGATATCGCCGTGGGGCCGTGCATGGTGGAGAATCTCCCCAATAGCCTCCTCGGGGCTGCGCATGTTCGAAGTCTACCGAGCAGGCGTTCGCCCTCCACCCGCCGGCTCCCGAGGCCACTTTCCCGCCGTCGACTCGCGCGATTCCTCCTGCGCCGGTCGAGCCCGTCCGATCTTCATCCTCCATGAGCTCCCGACCGGATCGTCCTGCCGGATTCGTCCCCCTCCTCGCGCTCCTGCTCCTGGCTGCCGGCTGCTCGCAGGCTGCGAGCTCGCAGTCCGACGCAGCGATGCCGGGCGAGCTGAGCAAGCGCGAGGCGGCGCGGGTGCGCACGACTCCGCTCGCCGAGCGAGAGATGGTGCGGACGCTCTCGACGGCGACCACGGTCGAGAGCGAGCGGGAGATCACGCTCTTTCCCCGCACGGGGGGCATCGTGACGGCGATCCTGGTCGAGGAAGGCGACATCGTCGGCGAGCTGGCGGAGCTCGCGCTGCTCGATCCGCGTGAGGCCCAGGCCGCCCTCGACGAGGCCAAGGTCGCGCTCCAGGAAGCTCGGGACACGCTGCCGATGCGCGTGCTCGTCAAGCTCGAGGCCTCCGAGCGCTGGGAACGCGCCAAGCTCACCCACGAGCAAGCCTCGCGCGACTATGCTCGCAACGAGAAGACCGGCCTGATCAGCGCGCAGGACCTCGACAAGCTGCGCCTGCTGCGCGACACGGCGGCCCGGGACCTGGAAGGGGCACGCCTCCTGCACGAGGTCTCGATCCAGGGGGAGAAGAGCGCCGAGACCGCCATCGGCCGTGCCCAGCTCGCCGTCGAGCGCGCCGAGCTCGACCTGTCCTACACGCGCCTCACGGCACCCTTCGCCGGCGTGATCGCGCGCCGCAACGTCAAGGTGGGCGACTCGGTCAGCATGTCGACCGCCGTCTTCGTCCTCACCGATCCCGAGCACCTGCGCGCCATCTTCTACCGTCCGCAGCGCGAGCTCCCGCTGTTCCGTGCGGCCGTGACGAGCGCGGCCGACGGCGCCGAGAGCATCCCGGTCGAGATCCGCGTCACCTCCGAGGCGCTCCCCGGCGCAGAGTTCACGGGCACCATCCGCATGGTGAGCCCTACCATCGACGTCGCTTCGGGCTCGTTTCGGATCACGGTCGATCTCGAGCAACCGCAGGACGGACGGCCCCCGCTGCTGCCGGGAATGCTCGTGCGTCTCTCGGTCGTCACCGACCGCCATGCGCGCGCGCTCGTGATCCCCAAGCGCGCGCTGCTCCGCGAAGGCGAGAACAACTACGTGTACGCCGTCACTGCGGGGGCGGCGCGGCGCATCCAGGTCCTCGAAGGCTTCAGCGACGACGAGTACCTGGAGATCGTGGCCGCGCCGGGCGCGACGCTCGTCCCGGGCGAGGAGATCGTGGTGGTGGGAAACCGCGACCTCGAGGAGGGCACGCCGGTGACCGCGGAGCCCTGGCAACCCGATCCAGGGGCCGAGCCGGTCGAGGGAGCGGCAGAGCTCGCTGAGGCGGCCAAGGAAAAGCAGGCCGAGACCGACAAGAAGCCCGAGGACGGCCAGACCGAGACCGGCGCCGCCAAGACCGAGACGAGCGACGACAGCTCGGACTAGGGAAAGCGTTGAACGAGAGCGCGAACGACCCTCCGGTGCACTCGCCGGCGCCGATCGAAGAGCCGCCGGCCGCGACCGGGGCGGCGCGCAGCACGGGCGGGCTCGCCTTCGTCACCACGCGGCCGGTCGCGATCACGATGTTCATGATCGCGCTGGTCGTCTTCGGCGCCGTCTCGCTTCTTCAAGCTGCCGATCGATCTCTTGCCGGAGATCAGCTATCCGACGCTGACCGTGCGCACGGCCTACCCGGGGGCGGCGCCCGAGGACGTCGAGGACCGCATCTCGGAGCGCGTCCAGGAAGCGCTCGCGACGATCGCCGCAACTCGTGCGCTCGACCTCGATCAGCCGCGCGGGCATCTCCGACGTGCTCCTCGAGTTCGACTGGGGCACGGAGATGACCTTCGCCGTGCAGGACGTGCGGGACACGCTCGACGGCGTGTTCCTTCCGCAGGGTGCCGAGCGTCCGCTGATCCTGCGCTACGACCCCAACCTCGATCCGATCCTGCGCATCGCGGTGAGCCCGGCCGGGGAGAGCGACCGAGCGACGAGCCGCTGATCCATCTGCGCTGGATCGCCGAGAAGCGCATCAAGCGCGAGCTCGAGGGCGTCGAGGGCGTGGCCGCGATCCAGGTCCGCGGCGGCCTCGAGGAGGAGATCCGCGTCAGCGTCGACCCGTACAAGCTGGCGGCGCAGGGTCTGGATCCCTCGCAGATCGCGCGGCGCCTGGCGCAGGAGAACCTCAACGCGTCGGGCGGGCAGATACGCGAGGGCTCGACCGAGTACCTGGTGCGGACGCTCAACGAGTTCCAGACCATCGAGGAGATCGAGGACCTCGCCATCGTGCGCCGCGGCGACGCCGCGATCCGCTTGCGCGACGTCGCGATGGTCAAGCGCACGCATGCCAAGCGCGAGGTGATCACGCGGCTCGGATGGCGCCGAAGCGGTCGAGATCGCGATCTTCCGCGAGGCCGGCGCGAACATCGTGGACGTGGCGGCTCGCGTGAAGGACGCGATCTTCGGCACGGCCGAGCAGCAGGCATCGGCCGAGCAGTCGAAGGCCGCCGCCACGGGCGGAGGATCGAGCTGGGAGGAGCGCCAGCAGCTCTCCTTCCTCGCCTGGGTGCTGCGTGATGAGGCCAAGCTCGAGGTGCTCTCGGACCAGTCGACCTTCATCGCCGACGCCGTCGCGGACGTGCAGTCGGCTGCGGTCGTGGGCGGTGTGCTGGCGGTGCTCGTCCTGCTCGTCTTCCTGCGCAAGCTCGCCGCCACGCTGATCATCGGCATCTCGATCCCGATCTCGGTGGTCGTGACGTTCGCGCCGATGTACCTCCTCGGCGTCTCGCTGAACATCATGTCGCTCGGCGGCCTCGCGCTCGGCGTCGGCATGCTGGTCGACAACGCGATCGTGCGTGCTGGAGTCGATCGCTCGCTGTCGCGACGAGGGCGACGACCTGATGCGCAGCCGCCGTGCGCGGCACGCCGGAGGTCGCCGGCGCGATCACTGCTTCGACGCTCACCACGGTCGCGGTGTTCGTGCCGATCGTGTTCGTGCAGGGCATCGCGGGCCAGATCTTCGGCGACCAGGCGCTCACCGTCGTGACCTCGCAGGTCGTCTCGCTGGTCGCGGCCATCCTCTTCATCCCGATGTTCGCCTCGCGGCGCTTCCTCGCGGGCGAGACGTGGAAGAGCGCGCGCGTGGCCGCGCGAGGGCAAGGTGCCGGCGCCTTCCTGCGCGAATGGTTCCCGAGAGGCCGCTTCCCGAGCTGCGGCGCGCTCCTGCCCGGCGTGCTGCGCCTCGTCGGTCGTCTGCTGCTCCTCGTCGGATTCCTGGTCCTGCGCATTGCAACTCTCGCCGTGCTCGCGATCGTGCGCCTGGCGACGCTGCTCCTCTGGCCGTTCGCACAAGCTCTTCGAGATCCTCTGGATCGCCCTCGAGCGGATCTATCCGCGCGTCGCTCAGGTTCTCGCTCGCGCATCCGCTGCCTGGTTCTTCTCGGCGCGTCGGGCTCACGTGGGCGGCCGACTGGCGCATCGACCGCCTCGGCGTCGAGCTCCTGCCCGAGATCCACCAGGGCGAGTTCACGGCGCACGTCGGGCTGGCCGTCGGCACGCCGCTCGAGAACACCGACCGCGGTGATGCGCCGAGCTCGAGCGCGACGTCGGCGCGACTCGCCGGCGTCTGCTCACGGCGCTGGTCGACCGGCGTCGAGGCGGACACGCTCACGCGCGAGATCGAGGGGCGAGCACACCGCGCGCCTCACCGTGCGGCTGGCGCCCGGACTCGCGACGCGCCCGAGCGGAGGAAGCGCTGCTCGCGCGCGTGCGCGAGCTCGTCGCGGCGCATGCCGGACGTGCGCTCGGTCGAGTTCACGCGCCCACGCCGTTCGCGCTCGAGGCGCCGGTCGCGGTCGAGGTCCTGGGACACGACCTCGATGCAGCTCGCGACGGTCGCCGCGGAGGTCGAGCGCCGGCTGCGGCGATCGACGGCCTGGCCGACGTGCGCACGACGCGTGCGACCCCGGCCACCCCGAGGCGCGCGTCACGTTCGACCGCGACAAGACGCTCGAGTACGGGCTCGACCTCGACGCGGCGTCGCAAGCTCGTGCGCGACCAGGTGCTGGGCAACGTCAGCACGCGCTTCGCGGAAGGCGACGAACGCATCGACATCCGCGTGCAGCGGCGACGAGCAGGTGCTCGCTCGACTCGAGGACGTGCTCGACCTCGCCGTCAATCCCGGCGGCGGAGCGCCCGGTGCCGCTGCGCGCCGTCGCCGAGTGCGCGATCGTGCGAGGGCCCGCCGAGATCCGCCGCATCGGCAACACGCGCGCGGTCGTCGTGACCGCGGTCGAGCACGGGCCTCGACCTGGGCGGCCTCTCGCAGCGCATCGAGAGCGGCCTGGCCGACATGCGACGTCCCGGCGAGGTCTCGGTCGAGCTCGGCGGCCAGAAGCGCGAGATGGACGAGGCGCAGGCCAGCCTGGCGCTTCGCGCTCCTGCTCGCGATCTTCCTGGTCTACGTGGTCATGGCGAGCCAGTTCGAGTGCCTGGTGCAGCCGTTCGATCATCCTGTTCACGATGCCGCTCGCGGTCGTCGGCGTGATCTTCGCGCTCGAGCTGCTCGACATGCCGCTCTCGGTCGTCGTGTTCCTCGGCGCTGATCCTGCTCGCGGGCATCGTCGTCAACAACGCGATCGTGCTCATCGACCGCATCAACCAGCAGGCGCGCGACGGCGTGGAGCTCGTGCGCGGCGCATCGTCGAGGCGGGCGACGCGCGCCTGCGGCCGATCCTGATGACGACGGTGACGACCGTGCTCGGCCTCTTGCCGATGACCGGCTGGCTGCGCGGGATGCCCTGATCGGGAGCATCGGCGCGGGCGCCGGCGCCGAGATCCGCGCGCCGATGGCGATCACGGTGATCGCCGGGCTGACGCGCTCGACGCTGCTGACGCTGGTCGTGATCCCCGTGCTGTACTCGCTCGTCTCGCGGTGTCCGTCCGCGCCGGTCTCGGCGGCCGGGCGAGTACCGAGCATGACCGGCACGCTCGCGCCATGAGGCAAGCCGCGGATGCCCTCGCCCGGCGCGGTTCTTCGCCATGGTCGTGCGCCGTCCCGTCGCGCTCTCCGTGGCGCTCGCGACCCTGATCGTGGTCGGCGTGATCGCCTACCAGCGCATCCCGATGCAGATGATGCCCGACGGGATCGCGAGCCGGACGCGACTCTTCGTGAGGCAACCCCGGCGCGAGCGCGCAGGAGAACGAGGAGCAGGTCGCGCGCGTCCTCGAGGAGCAGTTCCGCACGCTGCCGGGCATCGAGGACATCTGAGTCGAGCTCGGGCGACGACTCGTCCGCATCGGCGTCGCGTTCAGCGGCGCGACACCGACATGGACCTCGCCAAGGCCGAGGTGCGCGACCGCATCGAGCGCGCGCGGCCGCAGCTTGCCCGACGACGGTCGCGAGATCGGCATCTGGTCGTGGAGCGCACGACGACGACACTTGCCGGTGATGTTCTTCGCGCTGCTCCAGCCGGGCGATCGCCGCGACACCGACTGGCTGGTCGACACGGTGATCCAGCGCCGACTCGAGTCGTCGACGGCGTCGGCCGGGTCGAGATCTGGGGCGTGCTCGACGACTCGCATGCGGATCCTGCTGCGACGAGGACGAGGTCAAGGCCGCGCGGCCTCGACATCGGACGCGCTGATCCGCCGCCTGATGACGGACAACTTCGCCTGCCGCTCGGGCGAAGTCGAGGACGGCGGGCGGCAGATCCTGCTGCGCGTCCGACATGCGCTTCCGTTCGCTCGAGGAGATCGCGGCGCTATCCGATCGGCGGGGGTCTCGTGATCGGCGACGTCGGCGCACGTCGAGCGCGTGAAGAGCGTGCGCGACTGGCTGTTCCGCATCGACGGCCAGCTAGGCGTACTACGGCGAGGTGCAGAAGGACGGCCAGGCGAACGTGGTCGAGACCTGCCACGCGCTCGAAGGCGGCGATCGAGGAGCTCGAGGCGGATCCCGACCTCGCCGGCGAGTTCGAGTTCCATCGTGCTCTTCAACCAGGGCGAGTTCATCGAGAACTCGCTCGCGCAGCTGCGCGAATACGGCGCTGGGGCGGCGGCTGCTCGCGGTCCTGATCCTGTTCCTGTTCCTGTGGCGCGTGCGCCTGACGCTGTGCGTGGCGCTCGTCGATCCCGGTGTCGGCGCTGCTCGCGATCGCCTGGGTGTACTTCACGGGCGGCACGTTCAACGTGCTCACGATGACGGGCATCACGCTCGCGCATGGGCATGCTCGTCGACAACGCGATCGTCGTGGTCGAGAACATCACGCGCTTGCGCAGGCTCGGCACGTCGCCGACGGACGCGGCCGTCGAGGGCACGCGCGAGGTGGCCCTGCGCGGTGACTGCTGTCGACGCTGACCGACGGTGGTGGTGTTCCTGCCGCTGATCTTCATGAGCGAGAACCCGCATGCTGCGCATCATGTTCGGCGCGCTCGGCGATCCCGCTGTGCGTGTCGCGTGCTGGTGAGCCTGCTCGCGGCGCTCGTGTTCCTGCCGGTGCTCGTGGCGCGCGATGCTCGGCGATCGCCCGCGCCCCGATGCGCGGGCTCGCGCGGACGCTCGCGCCCTCGGGAGCCGTGCCCGGTCGCCGTCCTCGGCTGGCTGATCGGCCTGCTGCGGCGCATCACGCTGGGCGCAGCACCCTCGCGTTCCGCGCTCGTGCGCGGCGCGCTCGTGGTCCTCGACACCGCTGCGCTGGCCGCTCGCGATCGTGATCCTCGCGGCTCGCGCGACCTGCGAGCACGTGCCGCGCATCGTGAGCTCTCGAGCCTGGGCCGCGTGCGCTCCGCGACCGGCGTGCGAGCTGCCGAGCACGCGAGGATGCGTCGATCTTCCTCGGCTACAGTCGGTGCTCGCCGTGCTCGGCGGCCTGCTGCTCCTCGTCGGGCCTACGACGCTGGCGCGCTCGGCCGGCGTCTCGCGCCGGCGCCGCCGGCGCGGTGGGGTCCCGCGGGCTCCTCGGTCGCTGGTCTGATGATCCAGCGAAGCCAACCGCGCGCTTGCTCGACGTGGACCCTCGATCATCGCGGGCTCGCGGTCGGTCGTCGCGATGCTTCTCCTCGCGTCGGTCGCGGTGCCCTCTCGGAGGACATGACGATCAGCGCTTTCGGCGAGGACAGCGACACCACCGAGATCGAGATCGAGGTCGACCTGGAGGAGAACTTCACGCTCGAGGACACCGGGCGCGAGATGGAGGTCTACGAGGAATTCCTCGAGGGCTACCGCAAAGAGTTCGCCTTCGATCACCTCGTCGCCTCCTTCCACGCCGGCGGCGGCGAGCTCGACCTGCGCTGGGAGGAGCGGCTGGATCCCAAGCTGATCGAGCGCCGGCGCGACCTCCTGCGCGCGAGCCTCCCCGCCGCGCCGGGCACAAGGTGCGGTTCTCGGGGGACCAGGCAGTCGACGCCAAGAGCCGCCAGTTCGTGCAATTCCAGCTGCGCGGACCGGATGCCGAATCGCTCGAGCGCTACGGCGAGCAGGCGATCACGATCCTCGAGCGCGTAGCGGGTCTCCTCGACGTGTCCTCGCCTCTCGAGGCCGCTCCCGAGCAGGTCCAGCTCTCCTTCGACAACGACGATGCCTTCAAGTACGGCGTGACGAGCGACATGGCGCTCCAGAGCATCGCCTGGGCGCTGCGCGGAGCGATGCTGCCGCGCTTCCAGGAAGAAGGTCGCGAGGTGCCGTTCCTGATCGAGTACGACGAGCGAGGAGATCGACGGCCTCGACACGCTGCGCGACCTCGAGGTGTTCACGCCGCAGAGCATCGTCTCGCTCTCCACCTTCGCGAAGATCGATTTCGAGCGCGGCCAGCGCCCGATCTTTCGCTGGAACGGCCAGACGACGTTCAACATCCAGGCGCGCGTCGAGGACCCGGCGCGTCAGAAGCAGCTCGTCGAAGCCGGCTACGACGCGCTCGAGGCGCTCGACATGCCGCGCGGCTTCAGCCTGGGGCGGGACGAGAGCGTCATCGCGCGCCAGGCCGAGGAGATGCTCGAGATGAAGCGAGCGCTCTACCTCTCGGTCGTGCTCGTTTTCCTGCTCATGGGGATCCTGTTCGAGTCGATCCTGCTGCCCTTCGCGGTGCTGTCCACGATCCCCTTCGCGGTGCTCGGCGCGCTGTGGACGCTCTACCTCAGCCAGACCAGCATGGACTCCGTCGGGTGGATCGGGAATCATCATCCTGGTGGGAGTCGTCGTGAACAACGGGATCGTCCTGATCGACAAGATCCATCGACTGCGCGTCGAGGGGCTGCCGCGCGACCAGGCGGTGATCGAGGGCGCGGCGGCACGCGTGCGGCCGATCTTGATGACCGCGCTCACGACGGTCTTCGGCCTCCTGCCCATGGCGCTCGGCCGAGCCGGCGAGCGAGGGGATCGACTATCGCGCGCTCGCCACGTGCGTGGCGGGCGGGCTCGCCGTCAGCACGTTCTTCACGCTGTGGGTGGTGCCGCTCGCCTACACGCTCCTCGAAGACCTGTGGACCATCCTCGTGCGCCTGGTGCGGCGCGTGTTCGAGCGCGGTCCGCTCGCCGACGGTCCCGTGGACCGGATCCTCGTTCCGGAGGCCAAGCGATAGCGGCGCAGCCCGGGCTGGACGCTGGGCGAGGGGCGACTAGACTGTTTGGGCTTCTCGACCGCAGGTCCACCCCCCGCTCCTTCGCACCCATCGCCATGGCCCGTGACCGCATGAGCTCGGAACGCCCGAGAACTCTTCGCCCCGGAGTGCGGATCGCGGCCGTGGTCTCGCGCTTCCACGAAGAGCTGACGGGCGCGATGCTCGAGTCGGCGCGTGCGGAGCTCCTGGCGTCGGCGGATGCGCGAGCAGGATTTCTGCGTCGTCTGGGTGCCCGGCTGCTTTCGAGCTCGCCGATCGTCGCGCGACGCATGGCGTGGCGCCGGGACATCGACGCAGTGCTGTGCCTCGGGATCGTCCTGCAGGGCGAGACCGAGCCACGACAGCTACGTGGCGCGCGGCGCGGTGCAAGGCATCGTCCAGGCCAGCCTGGAGACCGACAAGCCGATCCTGTTCGGCGTCCTGACTTGCGCAGACGTCGAGCAAGCGCGCGCGCGCGCCCTGGCCGCGAGGAGCCGGCGGGCGGATCGACAAGGGTCGCGAGGTCGCGCGCGCGGCGCTGGAACCGCTTCCAGGCCCTGCGGCGAGGTCGACCGCCGACCCGGCGCAGGCTCGGACCCGGATGCGCCTGAACCGTGAAGAAGCGCACACGCTCGCGCGAGCTCGCGCTGCAGTTCCTGTATCAGCTCGATCTCATGCGGCGACGAGGTCATGGACGACCTGGCCGAGTTCTTGCGCGCCGAGGAGAAAGAACGCGGAGGCCTGCCGCTTCGCCAAGCGCCTGATCGTCGGCACCTGGGAGCAGCGCCCCGAGCTCGATCGGGAGATCCAGGCCGTGGCTCAGAACTGGAAGATCTCGCGCATGGCCGTCATCGACCGCAACGTGCTGCGCATGGCGACGTACGAGCTCCTGCACTGCGCGGACATCCCGCCCAAGGTCGCGATCAACGAGGCGATCGAGCTCGGCAAGCGCTACTCGACCGAGAAGTCCGGCGCGTTCATCAACGGGATCCTCGACAAGATCAAGAGCCGCGCGGCCCCGCGCGGCGACGAGCCGGCGATCGAGCTCCCGGAGGTCGACTCGGCCAGCGCCGATGCGACCGTCGCGGCCGCGCCCATCGCCGGGTTGCCCTCGCCGGTGGTGCCAGCCGTGGAAACCGGAGCGCTGCCGCTGGTCGAGACCGAGGAGGGTTGAAGATGGGCCTCTTCGACCGCCTCAAGGAGCGGCTGCAGCGCACGCGTGCGACGCTCTCGGATGGCATCTCGGGCCTCTTCCGCGGCGGCCGGCCGATCGACGCGCGCTCCTCGACGAGCTCGAGCAGCTGCTCTACACCTCCGATCTCGGGCGCGGTCGCCGCAGAAGTCACGGCCGAGCTCGCGCGCGCCCACGGCCGCGGCGAGCTCAAGGGCGAGGAAGACGTGCGGCGCGCGCTGCGCGACATCCTGGTGGCCCGGCTGGGGTTCGACGGCGGGGAGATCGTGCTCGCGCACAGGCCGACCGTGATCCTGGTCGTCGGCGTGAACGGCTCAGGCAAGACCACCACGATCGCCAAGCTCGCCCATCGCTTCCAGGCACGCGGCAAGCGGGTGCTCGTCGGCGCCGGCGACACCTTTCGCGCCGCTGCCGCCGACCAGCTCGAGATCTGGGCCCAGCGTAGCGGCTTCGACATCGTGCGGCAGAAGGCCTCCGGCGCGGACCCGGCAGCCGTCGCCTACGACGCGCGTCGATTCCGCGCCTCGCGCGCGGGCACGACGTCGTGCTGATCGACACCGCCGGGCGGTTGCACACGCAGGCCGAGCCTGATGAGCGAGCTCGACAAGGTGCGCCGCGTGATCGACAAGCGGCTGCCGGGCGCGCCGCACGAAGTCTGGCTCGTCCTCGACGCCACGAACGGCCAGAACGCGATCGCTGCAGGCGCGCGACTTCACGGCCGCCATCCAGGTCACCGGCCTGATCCTCGCCAAGCTCGACGGCACCGCCCGGGGCGGGGCCGTGTTCGGCATCCGCGCCGCGCTGGGTTTACCGGTGCGCTACATCGGAACCGGGGAATCCCTGGCGCTCCTGGAGCCTTTCGAGGCCGAGGCTTTCGCAGATGCGGTCCTCGGTTCCCCGGGCGGGGCGATCGCCGGGCGCTGATTCGGGAAAGTCCCAGGTCACCGTCCGAAGTCTCCGGGTTTCTGCCTTGATCCCGGAAAGCCCCTGGGGAGAATGGCTGATCGCGCTCGGACCTGGCAAGTCGAGGGAATCCGTCGGCGTCTCCGCCGGCCAACGTCATCCCTCCGATTCGTACCGCACTCTGGAGGTGCCTCCGTGACAAGGAGTTCCGCTGCCCGCATTCTGCCGATCCCCGTGGTCGAGCTGGAATGCCTGAATCTGCCTGCCCTGGGGGTCTGCACCCTGCTCTCCGGGTCGGTCCTCGTCGGGCTCGTCCGCCTGGTGCTCGCCTTCTAGAGCGAGTTCTGGCGGCCGGTCTTCCCTGATACGGGGCTGATGCCCACCTCGCTTCCCCTCGAGCCGCAGCCGAGGCTCGATGCGTCGGAAGCGACCCGACTCGCCGCGCTCTTCCTGCCAGCGGCACTGTTCGTCTCGCCGCTCCTGCGCGACAGCCTCACGCCCGTCTCGGAGGGAGCGGGTTGGTGCCTGCTCGGGCTGCTACCTCTGGCCGCACTCCTGTGCTGGCCGCCGCGGCCGATTCATGCGCGGGCGCTCAGCTGTCTGCTGGCGAGCCTCGTGTTCGGCATGGCCGCGCGGGCGTTCACCGGTGATCGCTTCGAGGCGGACCGGGCGCTGTGCAGCGCCTGCGCGTCCGCGGTCGCCTTCCTCGGTGCGGCCCGGGCGAGTGTTGCCGGCCGGCGATGGATCGCGCGCGGCCTCGTCCTCGCCACGCTGGCCTGGATCGGCGGCGCGCTGATCGACGGGCTCCTCGATCCCGCGCGCGGCTTCACCGGATTGCTCGGCAATAGCGGTGACACCTCCGAAGCCTGCCTGCCCGGAGCGCTGGCGGGAATCGTGCTCGCGGCGGACCGGCGGGGCGAGACCGTGGGCTGGCGTTCGCTCGGCCTTGGCGCTGCGCTGGCGCAGATCCTCTATGCCGGCCTGATGCCCGTGTGGGCGGGAGCCGCCGGAGTGCTGGCGGCCGTGGCCTGTGGGCTGGTCGTGGGACGGGCGCGACCCCACGCCCGCTACCGGGCTCGGATCGGACTCATGCTGGCGCTCGTGCTCTCGGGTTTGCTCGCCCTGGGTCACTGGGTGCGGCCGCGGCCCGAGGACGCGAGCACCCCGGAGGTTCCGCCCGCGCAGGCCGTCGCCGCCGACTTCGGCAGCACGGGAGGTTTCTCGGTGCGCTGGCTCGTCTGGGGTCGCGTTCCGGCGCTACTTGCAGCGCACCCGTGGATCGGCGTCGGCCCGGGTCAATTCGAGCGCGCCTACCCGCCGTACCGAGATCCGGCCGAGATCGAGCTCTCCACGCAGCACCACCGGACCCCTTCGCCCATCGAGGTCGAGCACCCGCACAACGAGTGGCTGCTCATCCTGGCCGAGGACGGGCTCCTGGGAGGCGGGCTGCGGATCGCCTTCCTGCTCACGATGCTCGTCCTGGCGGTCGGCGCCCTCGCCTCCGCCGAGACCGGCCTCGCCGCGGCAGGCAGCGCCGCGATCGGCGTCCTCGCCAACGCCTGCTTCAACGGCCCGCTGTTCGAGAACGCCGCGTCCTCCGTCCTCGCCTTCGCGTGCTTCGGCGCGCTGGCCGGGCGCGCATCCACCGTGACCCGCCCGGCGCTGGTCGCGCGCATGGCGGCGCTCCTGGTCCTCGGGCTCGCGCTCCTCCTCACTCTCCCCGCCCTCTCGCTCGCGCGCCACGGCCGCGCGCTGGCCGAGCTCGCTCATGCACGCACGGTAGAGATCGAGGGTGGCGTGCGACAGCTCGCGGAGGACATCGAGCCGATCGTCGCGCGCGCGCTCGCGCGGCGGCCCGATTCGGTGGTGGCGCTCTCCAAGCGGGCGCAGCTCCTGCGCTCGACCATGGCTCCCAGCGCCGAGCGCATCGCGGTCTGGGAGCGCGTGCTCGCCATCCGTCCGTATCGCTTCGAGGCGCTGCTCGCGCTCGCGAACGAGCACGCGCGGGAGCGGCGCTACGAGCTGGCGAGCGAGCTCTATGCGCGGGCGGAAGCCCTCGACGCGGCCGACCCCAACCTCGCGCGCAACCAGGTTCAGCTCGCGCTCGACGCGGGCGAGGCGGGGGATCTCGCGGCCGCGCTCGCGCGCGCGACGAGCCTCGGCCCCCTCCCGGTGGACTGGCTCGCGCGCGCGGCAGCGAACGTGCTCTTCTACGGCCGCGTCGAGCTCGCACGGCCGCTGCTACTCGCCATGGGCGAGGGCATCGAGCCGCCAGGTACCGGCGAGGAGGCCAAGGCCGTGGGGTTGAGGATGCGGGCCGCAGGCCATGCACTGCTCGCCGACGCGCTCGAGGTGAGCGCGCATCAGCTCTGGGCGCGCTCCCACATCGAGGCCGGCAAGCCGGGCGACGCCGTGCGCAGCTACCGCCAGGCGCTGCGCCTCTCCGCCCCGCACGAGGAGGATGGCCGGACGAGCATCTGGCTGGAATACGTGGCGGCGCTCCTGCTCGACGAAGACATCGATGGCGCACGCAAGGAGCTGGGGACCTGGATGCCAGCAGCAGGGGCGCACGAGATCGACGCGCTCCCCGCATGGGCCGCCGCAGCCCTCCGCGCGAGCGGCCTGCTGCAACTCGAGTGATCGCGACGAAACCGCGGCCCGCTTCCCACGATAGAGGATGCGGCGGAACCCGACGCTCGGCGCGCGGCCAGGTGTGCCGGGAACGCATTTCGGACCGCGCGGCTCGCGCGCGAAGCAGTTTTCGGATTCATGGCTGGAGTGCGCGCGAGCCTCGAGCCGATACGGCCGCGCGGTACGCGACGTCCATCGATGGCCAGCCCGGATTCCCTTCTCTTCCAGTCTCCGGCGAGCGCCGGTGCTCGAACGCGCGCTGGCAGCAAGGCCAAGCGGGCCGAGGTCTCCGTGGTCATCCCCACGTTCGAAGAGGAGGAGCGCATCGCCGCGACGCTCCGGACGCTCTGCGCCTGCCTCGACGAGCTCGGCCGCAGCTTCGAGATCCTGGTGGTCGACGACGGCTCGACCGATCGCACCCCCGAGCTCGTCCTGGAAGCGGCGCAATCCGACCCCCGCTTGCGACTCCTGTGGCTCACCAGGAACTTCGGCAAGGGAGCCGCGGTACGCGCCGGCATGCGCGCCGCGCACGGCCGCTTCGTCCTGGTCATGGACGCCGATCTGGCCACCGATCTCGAGGTCGTGCCGCGCGTGCTCGAGGAGCTCGATGCGGGCGCCGAGGTCGTGTTCGGAGATCGCCGCCATCCGCACTCGATCCTGCGCACCCCTCCGCCGCTCGGGCGAGGGATCCTCGGGCGAGTGCTCGCCTGGCTCGCGCGCCTGGGGATCGACCTGCGCGGGCGCGAGTTCACGGGCGGCATGAAGGCCTACCGGCGCCGCGCCGCGCGCGAGATCGCGGCTCGCACCTGGATCGACGGCCGCGCGTGCGAGGCGGAGATCGCGGTCCTCGTGCGCGCGCTGGGCCTCGCGCGCGTCAGCGTTCCGGTGTGCTGGAGCCCTGTGGCGCGCCGCATGCTGCGCCCTCGATCGGCGGGCTGGACCGCGCTCCGCGATCGCGGCTGGCTCGTTCTCGGGCGGGTGCGCGGGCGCTATCGCGGGAAGCTGGCGCGCGCCGGCAGCCCTTCCGACCCGCTGCCGCCCCCGGCGGCGTGATTCTTCCCGCTGTGGGGAGAATCCAAACACAGCCCTTGCGCAGTCCGGACTTCGTAGCCGATGGGGGTCCGCGTAGCGTAAAGGGCGCGGGGCCGGGTCGTGCCGGGCCGCGCCACTCCAGTGAGCGGCCCGCGCGCGTACGATGCGCACCGGGGCAGCGCCTTCCCGAGCACCCACCCTTCCTCTCATGAATCCGTCCGCGTCCCCTACCGAGCCCACGATCACCACTCGTCGCGTCCTCGTCGTCGAGGACGAGGAATCCCTGGCCCTGGGAGTGCGCGACGCGCTCGAGCACGCGGGCTTCCGCGTCGAGGTCGCGTTCGATGGACTGTCGGCGCTGAAGAAGATCCGCGAGAACCGGCCCGACCTCGTCGTACTCGACCTGATGCTGCCCGGGATGAGCGGCCTCGACGTGCTCGCGAGCTTGCGCTCCGAGCGCCTCCAGACGCGCGTGCTGATCCTGACCGCGCTCGCCGACGAGGACGATCTCCTGCGCGGCTTCCAGGCCGGCGCCGACGACTACATGAAGAAGCCTTTCTCGCCGCGCGAGCTGGTCGCGCGCGTGGAAGCGCAGTTCCGCCGCCGGGCCATGGAGCACGAGCCGCCGCCCTTCCTGGACCTGCCCGGAGGGATCCACGTCGACCTCTCACGGCTGGAAGTGCACCGCGATGGCAAGCTCGTGCCGCTCACCCCGCGCGAAGGCGACATCCTCACCTACCTGATCCAGCACCGCGATCGAGTCGTCACGCGCGAGGACCTCCTGCTCGACGTGTGGCACTACCAGAGCGCGAACGTCGAGACGCGCACGGTCGACATCCACATCGTGGGCCTGCGGCGCAAGGTCGAGCCCAATCCGGCCGAGCCGACTCTCATCCAGACCGTGCGGGGCAAGGGGTACCGCTGGTACAGTTGAGCCTCACCGGCACCTCCGGGTACCGGCTCCGATGATTTTCAGGTCCCGGTTGCGGCTCGATCGATCCGGCGGCCTCCTCGGGACGAAGGCCGTCGCGCTCGGCTCCTACGCTCTACTGGTCGTCTTGCCGACGATCGTGTTCGGCGGCCTGCACGGCCACCAGCTGTGGAGCGATCATCGCCAGCGCATGCGCGAGCTCCCGATCCGCGCACAGACCTTGGCGCTGCACATGTCCGCCGTGATCGGCGAGCGGATCCGCGGCCTACTGGACGTCGAGGACCTGCGCGACTGGTCCCACTACCGTTCCGAGTACTACGTGCCGGGAAGGACGAAGGACATCCCTTTCGTCCCCTCCCCGCTCGTGAAGGACGAGCGTCCCGAAGGCATCCAGGCCTGGTACACGTACCTGTTCAAGGAAGGCACCGACGCGAAGATCCAGTTCTTCGGCGGGAGCAATCCGCAGGGTGAGGCGTGGCAAGCGCAGCAGGACCGCCTCGAGCGACTCCTGAAGCGCACGATCCGCGAGGACGACAACGCTCCGGCCGAAGAGGAGCTCGCCCGCTTGCGGGGAGTGCGCGAGCTGCGGGTGCCCTCGCTCGTCGTGGGGGTCAACCTGAGCGTGGAGCGCGATCCGGAGTGCTTGCGTGCCGGTTTCGAGGAGCTCGGCGAGCTCGCCCAGCGCGAGGTGGTGGTCGACGTCTGGAAGTTCCACCTGCGGCTACTCCGCGAGGACGACGGTCGGCAGCGGCTGCTCGCCACCCGCCAGGTGAAGATCTTCCCGGAGACGGACTTCGACCCGAACCGCTTGCCCGACTGCTTCGCGGAGAACGGCTTCGACACGACGCTCGTGCAGGGCTTCTTCATCGATCCCGATTGGTTCTTCCGGAGCGTCCCGCACGCGGCCGCGGGATTCCTGCTCGACGAATCCGAGCACCTGGTCCTGCCTGGAAGCCTGCTGCCTCGCGGCTCGGGGGACGAGGTAGGAGTCCTCGATCTCGTGGCGGATTTCGACATCGAGACCCAGTACCCCGAGGACGTGTCCGTCGGGCAGATGGCCGTCGCGATCGACCGCAGTGCACTCATGGAGTCCTTCCAGCGCACGGCCGGCCGCTTCATGGGCGTGGCGGCGATGATGATCGTCTCGCTCTCGACCGGCATGTGGCTCCTGGTGCGCAGCGTGCAGCAATCGCTGGCCGAGGCCCGCCGCACCGAGAACTTCGTCGCCGCAGTCAGCCACGAGCTGCGCACGCCCATCGCCGCCGTGAAGATGTACGGTGAGATGCTGCAGGACGGCTGGGTGAGCGATCGTGCCAAGCAAGCCGACTACCTCGAGCGGATCCTGCGCGAGACCAACCGCCTCGATTCGCTGGTCGATCGCGTCCTCGAGAAACGCCGCCTCGCCGCGCAACCGCCGGAGCCCGCGGTCGGAGATCTCGCCACCGCAGTCCGCGAGCGCATCCCCGACCTCTTGCTCACCGCCGGGACCTACGGCACCGACGTCGCGTTCGAGATCCAGCCGAACCTTCCGCCGGTGCGCCTGATCCCCGAGAGCGTGCACGCGATCCTGGCGAACCTGGTCGAGAACGCGCGCAAGTACGCGCCGGTCGATCCCGCGCTGCCCGGAGCCGAGCCGATCCTGGTGTGCGTACGCCAGCACGGCCGCAGCGTGGTCCTCGAAGTACTGGACCGCGGCCCTGGCATTCCCGAGGCCGAGCGCACGCGCATCTTCCAGGCCTTCTATCGCATCGGGGACGAGAAGACTCGCACCCGGCCGGGCACGGGTCTGGGTCTGCACCTGGTGTGGCTGCAGGCGAAAGCCATGGGAGCGCGCGTGCAGGCCCTGGCCCGCCAGGGAGGCGGCGCGAACTTCCGCGTCAGCTTCCACACGCTGCGCGAGAGCGCGCGCACGATCGCGCCGCAGCGCACGCCGCCGATTACGGAGACCTGAGACGGCGCCCTCGCGCGAGGGCGCGATCAGCTCTGCGTCTTCTCGTTCGCTTCGTCGAGCGAGCGCAGGTAGATCTTGTACAGCGCGTGCGCCTGCGGGCTGTCTGCGCGCAGGTAGCGCTGCTCGAAAGCCAGCGTCGCGGCGGACGCTGCCTGCTGGCGCAGGTCCTGGAGGTCGAGCGGCTTCATCTCATCCAGCGGTGCCGTGTCCTTGGACTCCAGTCGGACGAGGATCGCGTGCGTGCCGGCCGCGTTCTTCTCCGCAGGCGGCACCTGACCGACCTCGAAGTCGAAGTAGGTGCGCGAGCTGCGGATGTGCTGGTCGGCGGGGGTCGCGGCGTCGAAGTCGTCGCCGGGGAGCGAGAACTGGCGCAAGGGCGGGCGCTGCACGACCTTGAAGCCCGCAGCCTCGACGACCTTGGCGAAGGTGTCACGATCCGCCGTCGGCAAGAACACTTCCTCGCTCCCTTCGGCCGGGCGCGTGCCGAGCTCGCCGCGTAGAGCCTCGACCTTTTCGAGGGCGAGCTTCCCGGCCCGGTCGGCGACCCACGCTTCCTTCAGGCGATCGCGGATCTCGTCGATCGGCCGCTCGACTCCGCCGACCTTCGCGACCTGCCGGCCGATGACCATCGAGGTCTCCTGCACCATCAGCCGCGGAGTGAAACGACCGGGCTGCCCGAAGAACAGGCTGCCGACGATCAGCGGTCCACCCCATCCGGGAGAGCGCTCGAGCGTTTCCCGGGCGAGCGCTTCGCCGGATTGCTCGTAGGACAAGCCGAAGGCCTCGGCCTCGGCGCGGAAATCGACCGTCTCGCCCGCTTGCGAGCGCTTCTGCAGATCGGCGAGCCAGGCGTCGAGGGCGCGTTTCCAGCCGGCTTCGAGCCTTGCCTTCGCCTCGGACTCCTCGAAGGTCAGGTAGAGCTTGGGCTCGGGCTCGGGCTCCTGGGACGGGGGGACCTCGGGAGGCGTCGCCTGGTCGCCCTCACTCGGCGGGGTCTCCGTCTCGTCCGGTGCCTTGGAGTCGTCCTGAGCCTCGTCCGCAGGCTCGTCCGTTGCTTCCTGCGCAGGCTCGTCCTTCGCTTCGTCTTGGACCTCGTCCTTCACTTCGTCCGCGGGCTCGTCCTTGGCCGCGTCCTCTTCCTCGCTCGGCGTGCGGAAGCGCAGATTGGAGTAGGCGTCGTAGTACTTGCGTGCCTCGGCGAGCTCGTCCCAGGTCGCGGGCACGGGATACTTCTCCAGGAGCGCCGAGGCATCGAAGGATTCGGTGCCCAGGGCTCCGCCGTCCATCGGAACCCACGCCACCTCCACCGAGATCCGATCGTCGGTGCGGAAGCCCTGCTGGATCTGCTCGGACTGCGAGTGCAGCCACTGGAGCAGACCCTCGTCGTCGGGGAGCTCGGCGCGCGCGGCCTCGGTGAAATCAGCCGCGGGGACCTCGACGTAGTCGAAGGCGTAGAGCGTGTTCTCCTTGTTCTCCTTCCACAGCTTCTCGATCTCGCCCGGATCCGCGATGGCGAGCGTCGATTTCAGGAGCGTCGAGTAGAGCTCGGCCCGCATCCAGCTCTTCAAGTCGGCTTCGACGGTCGCGACGGAGAGGGCCGCCTGGCGCACGTCGTTCTTGAAGTACTCGATGGGATCGCTGAAGGTCTCGATGCCTCGCTGGCGCAGGTAGCCGATGCGGGACGCATACGTCCCTTCGACTCGTTCCCGCAGGTCCTCGCTGGTGATCGCGATGGCCTGCTCCTGGGCGAGCTCATCGAGGATGATCCACATGGCCGTGTCCGAGTCCGAGACGTCGGCGTTTTGATCCAGCCCGTCCCGCACCGCTGCGGGGGCGTACAGCCCGAGCTCCTTCAGCACGTTCAGCGCGCGCTTGCGCTCCATGAACGTCTGCGCGCTCACCTCGCTCGTCACTCCACTCACCGGATGCGTCCAGCGGAAGAACGAAGAGTCGGGTCCACCGCCGCTGAACAACCCTCCCACGACGGCCTGGAAGAACGGGCCGACGGTGAAGATTATTAGGATGAAGATGAACAGGCCCAGGATCACGAAGAACTGGAAGCGGCTCTGCCCGCGGGGGACGACGATCAGATCGTCGTCGGCCTTGGGGTGATGCGCTTCGTGAGCCGGATCGGGATCGGCGGGGGGCTTGGTGTGTTGGGCCATCGCGTCTTCGACGCCTCGCTGGAGTCGCGAGCGGCCTGCCGTGAGGATGCCGGCCGCGGGATCGAGCCATGCAGTCTAGCGGGCGCGGTTTCTTCCGCCAATGTTCGCTCTCTCTGGTTCGGAGTACCGCCAGTTCGGAGTACCGCCTTTAGGCGGTCTGGTTCGTCGTCCCGCCTTCAGGCGGGACTGGCTCTGAAGGAGAAGACCGCCTGAAGGCGGTACTCCAAACCTCAGTCGCGGGCCAGCTCGCCGTCCCTCGGGAGATCAGCGAGGCTCGCCAGGCCGAAGCGGTCGAGGAAATCGCGCGTGGTCCCGTACTGCAGCGCATGCCCGGGCTGGTCCGCACGCCCGGTGACCTTGACCAGGCCGCGGTCCACGAGGGTCCGCAGGATCGGGCCCGCCTGCACGCCGCGGATGGCCTCGATCTCGCTCTTCGTCACGGGCTGGCGGTAGGCGACGATCGCGAGCGTCTCGAGCGCCGCGCCGGAGAGGCGCTCGCTCCTGCGGCGCTCGGCGAGCCGCGCGATGGTCGGGCCCATCGCTGGAGCGGTCAGGAACAAGAAGCCGCCGGCGATCTCCTGCACCTCGATCGGAAGGCCGCTCGCGGCGAGGCGGCGGCCGAGCTCCTCGATCGCGGCCCGCAAGCGGGGCTCGCCCGGTCGATCGAGCAGTTCTCCGAGCCGACCCATCGAGAGCGGCTCGGGCGAGGCGAACACGAGTGCAGACAGCCGCCGAAGGAGCTCCTCGTCGTCCACCTCGACCGCGCGGCCATCAGCCGACGCCTCGGTCTCCCGCTCAGGGGCCGGGGCGCTCGACCGAGCCCTGGACTTCTTCCCCGGCTCCGGCCCGGATGACTCGGGGCCGATCTCTTCGGCAAGGGGTTCCTCCACGGCGCTCCGGCGGGGTGGCTCCATCGCCTGAGCATCTCGCACTCGCGACCCGCGTTCAAGGATGCGCGCGCGATCCGCGTGCGATCAGTGCGTCGAGTGCTCTGCCTCGAGGAGCTCGCGCAAGGGCGAGAGGTCGACCACGTAGGTCTCCTGCATCGCATGCTTCCACTGCCAGTACTCGGGGTCCTCGATCGGCTGAGCGAGCAAGCTCGCTTCGACGGCTGGACCGACGGCGCTCCAGCCGCCCTCGACGGGCTCCGGCCGGCCGGTGACCTCGATGAGGAGATAGCTGCCGTTCTCGAAGATCGGTCCGCCCACCGAACCCACGGCCGTCGCGAAAGCGAGGCGCGCGAGACCCGAATCGGAGCGCACCACCGGCGGGACGCGGCCGCCGGCTTCCTTCGACTCGTGCAGGCTCTTGTCGCGGGCGATGTCCCCGAAATCGGTACCCTTCGCGAGTGCCGCCTGCGTCTCCTCCACGGCGGGCCGCGAATCGAGCACGATTACGCGCACTTCCGCGCGCTCGCTCGCGAGCAGCCAGGCGCGCACGCAGCGTTCGGCCAGGAGATCGATCTCGAGATCACGGCGCAGATCGTCGAGGTAGTGCTCGGGGTCGAGGCCGAGGCGGTTCGAGATGTAGGCGTCGAGCGTGAGGCCGGGCTCGTCCTTGGCGATCTGGCTGCGCAGCCGTTCCAGGCCGTCCTGGTAGCGCGAATCCACCATGGTCGCGTCGAGGGTGACCGAGAGGCGCCGCGATTCGGCCACCACCAGCCGCGAGAAGACCAGGTTCTCGAGGTGCCCGCGCAGGACGCCGGCATCCCGGTGCATCCACTGCGCGAGCAGCTCGGCCGCGTACACCGGCTGACCGGCGACGCGCGCGACCACGTCACCGCGGGTGTCGGGGGGAGCATCGGTGGGCTTGGGCGGCGCCTGCGTGCCGCCGCGCTCGCTCCCGGCCGGCTCGATCGCGCCCTCCGCGCTCTGCGGAGCGGGCTCGCGCGCGGAGGAAGCTTTCCCGTCGCGGTTCTTGGTGGCCTGGCACGCGCCGAGCGCGACCAGGCCGAGGACAAGCGCTGCCTTCGCTCGCGCGCGCGAGAACCTGCCGTCCGCTCGCGACATCAGCGGTAGCCGATCTTGCGCACGACGCCGATTCCCATGCACACCTGGCAACGCTGGATCATCGTGCCGCTCTGCGACGCCTCACTGCCTCCGAGGTAGATGACCTCGCGCACGCCGGTGCCCCCGCAATCGCGGCAGGCCGCGAAGTAGGGTTTGGCGCGCAGCTCGAGGTCGCCGCCGAACTCGGCGTAGTAGGCGCGGATCCACTGCGAGCGCCCGCCGACGGAGAAGCCGGCCCAGAACGCCTGGAAGTCCTCGGCTTCCTCGGCACGGTTCTTCTGCTTGCGTTGTGCTTCCTGGTTGGCGACGAAGCGCTTGATCTTCTCCTCGAGCTTGGCCCGCTCGGCGTCTTTTTCCGACTCTGGCGCCTCCTCTTTCTCTTCCTCCTGTCCCTTGAGCGCCGCGTCCTCTCCCAGTAGCCACGTGCCCATGCCGTAGGAAGCCGACAAGAAGCGCACCTTGCGCCGAGCTCTCCACGCTCCCTCGATGGTGGCGAGCTCGAGCTTCTTGGAGAACATCTTCTGCGCGTCCTCGAGGACCATCTTGCGCAGCTCCTGCCCCATTTCCTCCTGCGCGTACGCGACGGCTTGCTCGTAGGTCTTGTCCAGGGCGGCCTTGTGCGAGAGCTGGAGGATGCGCTCGTACCAGCGCTTGCGGACGAACTCGACGATCGCGCTCGAGCGCGCCTCCTCGACCTGCGACTGGATCCGCTTGGCGCGCGGGATCAGCGGGCTCGCGGGCCAGCGCGTGGGGAAAGCGGTCGCCTGCTCGACAGCTTCGTCGTAGCGGCCCTTCTTGCGCAGGGCGTCGATGTCGCGCAGGTAATCGAGCTGCTCCTGCTGAGCCGCGGAGACCTTCGATCGCTCGATCAGCGCGTCGATCTCCTCCTTCTTGTACTCCGGATCGAGCGTCTTCGATTTCTGGTAGTGCTCGAGGGCGTGCGCGTAGTCGAGGATCTTCTCGCAAGTCTCCGCCAGCGCGAACTGATCGGCGGCGCTATCCGGAGCGGCCTGCTCCTGGTACTGCGCATAGATTTCTTCCCGGCTGAACACGTCCAGGGCCGGCACGGAGAGCCCGCTTTGGATTCCGGTGACCCGGCTCTTCGGAACGAGCTGGAGATTGCCGCTCGTCTTCACCAGGTAGTCGTTCCCCTCGCGCGAGAGGATGCGACCGATCACCTCATCGCCCCCGTCGAGCTCCAGGAGATCGGCGTCGATGCGCAGCTCCTCGGTCGAGACCTGCACGTAGCCGAATCGGCGCTTCAGAACGTCGGTCTGTCCGGGATCGAGGAGCTCCCAGCGCACGCGCACGATGCCGCCCGTGTCGAGGCGCTGGAACTCGACGCCGTCGGCGTCGTGCGCGCGGATGGCGCCCCAGTGGATCGATCCGTCGCGCAAGTGGAGCGCTTCGGCTGTGTCGATCGCGGTCGGGGCCGCTTCGGGGTCCACGGGGGGCGCGTCGGCGTCCTGGGGCGCGGAGGCGCGCGCGAGGGAAGCGAGGAGCGCGGAAGCGAGCAGGATCGAGGGAATGGCTTGCATGGGAGTCATCGGCTGACGCCGCCGGTCGAGGCTTGCGGTGCGACGAACAGCCGCCGCATGCGCTCGCCGAAGGGGATCTCGCGTAGCAGGATCGTGGTGAAACGGTGCGTGCGCTGGATGCCAGCGCTCTTCCAGGAGAGCTCGACATCGACGCGGTATTCCTCGTCGCGGTCGGGGTTGGGCTTACCCTCGGCACTGTAGAGGACCTCGGGCGAGCCGGGTACCGGGCGGTTCTCGACCGGGGTCGGCTCGCCGACGGTGCCGTCCGGCAGCAAGGGGAAGAAGGTCTCCTCGAGATCGGCGCACACCGCCTCGATCTCCGCGGCGGAGGCCGCGCGGAGCTGCGCGGTGCGCGCGAGCGAGGCGCCGAAGGTCAGCATCGAGAGGATCGCCGTCGTGCCGATCAGGAGGATCGCCATGGCGAGGAGCACCTCGAGGACGGTGAAGCCCGCGCACGCGGCCCGCAGGCCGCGCGTCGCTCGGCGCGTCGCTCCGTGAAAGGTCCTCACAGGTTCCAGTCGTCCTGGTGGAGCGGGATCGCCACCTCGGTCACGATGCCCGCGCCGTGATGCACGAGCTCGCCCCTGGCGTGGGTCATGGCGTCGCTCGCACGCACCCCGCGGCGCACCCGGGCGACGTCTCCGAGAACTTCGAGTACGTCCATCCACTCACGGTCGATCAAGAGATGCGAGCCCGCCTCGCGCGGGAGATACGTGCCGTTCTCGACGCGCACGCTCGTCGCGGTCGCGTCGAGTGCTTCCGCGAGCCGCGTCCTGTGCCGGCGGTCCTCGGGTCGTTCCAGCTCGAGCGTGATGCGCACGCGCCGAGGAAGCAGCGGAACTCCGTCCACCATGGGCATGCCGGCCGGCAGCTCGTTCCAGCGGAAGAGGTCGGAGTCGGGTCGATCGCGGCGCCACGCGTCCCAGCAGGCCGACACGTCCTCGAGCGCTTGGCCGACCCTCCAGCCGTCCTGGAGCAGCGAGGTCTGCGTGGCGAATTCGAGGTTCAGCCACAGGATGCCGCCGCTGACCTCGTCGACGGCACCCGCCGGCGGGCTGTTCAGGGCGTCGAAGTACCCCTTGGCAAAGCAGGAAAGCCCGTCGCCGCCGACCAGCCGCTCACCGCGCAGGAGGCGCGCCTCGGCGCGCGCGTCGGCTTCCCGCGAAACGGGCAGTGCGACCCAGGCCACCTCGATCAAACCGTCGTCGAGCACTCGCCGCGCGCTCCCTTGCTCGGGGTCCGGCGTCGCCCCGCTCGAGAGGCGCGCGACTTCCCTCGGCGAGCCCTGGCGCACCAACCGCAAGCGCGGCCACGCTCGCTCGCGCACTCCGTCGCCGTCGAGGTCGAAGGTCACCCAGTCGAACACGAGATCGCCTTGCGCGCCGCCGTGCAGCGCGCGCAGATCGCGTGCGAGCCGCTCCGCCACGCCCATCCCCTGCTCGGCGAGATTGCGCCGCACCTCGGTCCGGCTCCATACCGAGAACGTGACGTCGATGAGACGCGTGAGTGCGAGCATCAGGATCGCCGACAGCGCGACCGCGAGCAGGAGCTCGACGAGCGTCATGCCCGCCCGTGCACGGCGCGCAGGCATCCCGAGCCGCCGCCTCATCGATCGAGGCTCCGCAGGGTCCGGTTCGGCGCGAGGAAATCCACGCCCAGCCGGCGGAAGAGCGGGCTCGCTTTCCAGGCATGCGAGAGACCCGTCAGCGGGTCGAAGGCTCCGGGGTCGTACTCGACGAAGACGCGCCACTCGATCTGATCGGCCTGCACTCCGAGCGGGATCTCCTCGTCATTGACCATGCCCTCGTAGGTGATCCAGAGGCCTTCCTGCTCCTCTGGGTCGGCGTCCCAGGGAATGCTCGCGTCCGTACGTGCGAGAACGCCGATGCGCGATCCCCCGGGGATGCTGTGCTCCCAGTCCCAGAAGAAGTCCTTCCACCACGCGCCGGGCTGGTTCATCTGCAAGCCGAAATAGGCGAGCTCCGGCGCGTCCGCGAGCTGCGTCCAGCGATCCCAGTAGCGGAAGGGAAACAGGATCACGGCCTCGCCTGCGACGTGACCCTGCGCGCTGGTGCCAAATCGCCCGCGGAAGAGGCCCGATCCTTTGCCGTCCATGGCGCCGGCCAAGGCAGAAGCCCGTGGCATGGCGAGCGCCGCGCCCTCGATGCGGGTGTAGTGAATGAGCTCGGAACCGACGAGCACCGTGCCCTCGCGAGGAAAGGAGGTCGCGTCGACGATCGGGAGATAGGCTTCGCCAGCAGCGATGTCCGCCGCGAGAGTGCTGGCGGGAAACTCTTCGAGGTAGGTGACCGACTCGCCACGCTGGTGCGGTTGCGCCCGCGTGCCCAGCAGGCCTCGTCCTTGTGCTGCCACTGTGATCTGGCCGCCGACAGGATCGCGGATGGAGTAGGCGAGGATCTCCTCGCCGATGCGCAAGAGACCTGCGTCAGCGGGTAGCGCGTCGAGGACCAATGTCTCCGAGGTGAGAAGTCCGAGGGCCGTCTCGACGTTGTTCGGCCATACGAAGAAGTTCAGCTCCTCGGCGGACATGCCCGCGACGATGCCGAGCGCCGCACCCTGAGCCGAGCTCGGCGGAATCGCTCCTGCGATCTCCAGGCCGTAGAGCGGATCCCCGAACACCAGCTCGTCGACGAGCATCGACGGCACGCGCGAGTCGGAAACCTGGCCGAAGCCGGTGCCGACACCGACACCGATCACGGCGCGCGGCCGCTCGCCCGAAGGGAACTTCGACAGCCGCGAGTACACGCGCGAGTCGGTTGGCAGCGTGGAATCGGGGCCGGTGGTGAAGCTCACTCCGTTGATCGGCTCGGGGCAGGGGGTTTGCAGCGCGACGTGCGTCTGGAACAGGATGACGTCGGAATCGTAGGTCACGAAGGTGCCGGTTCCGGGTAGCGCCTCCTGGGTCGTGCCTTCCTGCCGCCAGCTCGTGGCCGAGACCGAGGGCCAGGGACGGTACGCGCGGTGCACCATCAGCGGCCAGCCGATGTGATCGATGTCCTCACCCGAGACGAAGACGGCATCGCCGCGGCCCGGCAAGCCGCTCACCATCGCGTATTCGGGCGGCAAGAGCAGGAGCGTGCCCTCTTCGCCCTCGACCACGGCGACGCTGCTCGCATCGTGCACGCGGAACACCGGCAAGAGCGGCGTGCCAGCCTCGTGCGCGTGGGTGTACGTTCCCATGACGCCGCGAAAACGCAGCGCCTCACGCGCGGCTCGAGTGAGCGGGAAATCTTCGTCCTCCATCGCGCCGATGGTCGGGATCCACTGGGAGCCCGATTGTGGCGGCTGTGGTGGCGGGCCCGCAGCGGAGCTCGCCGGCCCGTGGATCGTCCCATCGCTCGTGTCGCCGTCGTCGTGAGTGCTTCCCCCGCCGCCCGAGCCGCCACCCGAGCCCCCGCCCCCGCTGCTTCCGCCGCCACCTCCGCCTCCTCCTCCACCACCAGGCGGCACATCGAGGGTCGTGGGCGGAGCGACGAGGGCGAGGAAGGCATCGGTCAGAGCGCCAGGGCTGCTGCGGGTGAGCTGGCTGTCGACGATCTCGTCGTAACGCAACCACTCGGTGTTCTCCGCGTCGGTGAGGTGCGTAATCTGCGCGTGCTCCGAGAAATCGCTGCTCTCCGCGATCGGATCGAGGAAACCGCTGAAGGTGCCCGCACCGGACGCGGGCATCGAGATCGGGAACACGTAGCATCCATACGTCATCTGCGTGAAGAGCGGCGTCCCGCTCGTGCCGACGTACCAGGATGGATCCCACTGCAAGATGAATGCGCGACCCTCCGTACCGGCGAACAATCCGCGCGATTGAGAATCGGCCTGGATCGTGTCCCAGCGCCTGAACTTGGGTGCGACCGTGTTCGAGCGCTCGATGACGTGCAGCCGATTGTCGGTCCAGCCCGAGTAGCGGATGACCTCGATGCCGCCGACCGGCACACCGAAGGACGTGCGCCCGTCGGTCCCGTTCACGACGACCATCGTCCCCACGATGGCGGCAAACCCGCCGCCCTTCTCGAAGCCCTCCATGAACGTGGTGTCTTCCGATTCGGGCGCATCGCCCTCGCCGAGCAGGAGGTCGAAGGGCGGCGGACGGCGCTGGTTGCCCTCGATGCCGAGGCCGAGGAAGGAGAGTCCCATGGAGATGGCGTCGCCGCCTGCAGGGATGCCGTCGCCTTCCGCGCTCAGCGCGCGCGCGACGCGCCAGATGCCGATCGAATCGCGCAGCACCGAGCCGCCGGCGGGCAAGTTGGAGATCAGCGGGAGGCTGTAGCCGTACAGCTCGACCGGCGTCCCTTCCGGGTGGCCGACCACGGTGTCCTCGAGTTCGACTGGCAAGCCCTGTGCGTTGTAGCGCGTCCGCGCGAGACGCCCGCCGAAGCCGGCCAGCGGACCGGTCTCCTGATGCAGGCAGCGCAGCGAGGTCTGGCTCTCCAGCACGAACTCGACCAGCTCGTTGCCGATGCTCGCCACGCCGTGATCCGGGAAGCCGGCCGTGGATTCGACCGGTAGCACGTCGGCGGACTGGCCAACCCCTACGGTGAGGCGCGTGAGACCGTTCGCGCGCACGCCGCTCGCCAGGCCGTTGACGAGCATGCTCACCTGCGTCGGGCGATTGCCTCGCACGTCGACCGCGACGTGCGACCACACGTCCACGGGCAGACCAGGACCCGCGCCCGGAGCGAGCGTGAAGCGCAGCTCGGCCGCCTCGCGCTCGCGCGTCTCCCTGTGGTCGCCGAAACCGTCGAGCACGCGGAGCACGAGATCCTCTTCCTCGATAGCGAGGGTGACGCGATCGGTCTCGTTGCTGCCGCCACCCACATCGAGGATCGTGCCGCCGTCGAGCGTGCGCGGCTTGATCCAGGCCTCGAAGGTGAAGCTCTTGAGGAGCGGGTCGTTCGGCTCGGTGTAACGCACCATGGGGTCGTCCGCGGAGAGCCGCACCGTCTCGTCGGGCAGATAGCGGCCCTCGAGGTCGCGCGTTTCGTGGTCGAAGTGCAGGATGCGCCCTTCCCACATTTCCGCATCCTCGGAGTGGCGCGCCGGCCAGAGCTGGCAGAAGCCGGTGTCCTCGTTCGATGCGAAGACGCGCTCGAGAGTCGTGCCCTGGCCCTCGATCGAGGCGGTCGGATCGAAGATCGTGCTGACGAGCGAGGTGCCTGCCACCGTGCCGAAGTGCGGCGTCAGGCGCGAGGGCGGCACGTTCGAGCCGTCGTAGCGCGAGGTTGCCTCGGGTCCGCTCATCCACCAGGGCGCCTCGCGATCCAGGCGTAAGGCTTCGTCGAAATCGGCCTGGCGCGACCACAGGAAGAAGAGCTCACGCTGGGGCGCCACGAGCTCGACGCGCTCGCGCACGCCCGAGACGCGCTCGACACCGCTCGGTGCGTCGACCGTCGCGCGCAGCTCCATGCCGTACACCTCGCGCGAGACGAACGAGAAGGGCATGGTGGAGAACTCGAGCTGCACGTCGTTGGCATTGAGCCCGTTGGCGTAGAGCGCGAGCGCGTCGGGCGGCTTGAGGAAGACCTCCATGGCCTCGACGCCCGACTTCTGCTCGCCGATGCCGGCCGCGGGCAGGACCAGGCGCTCGAGGAAGTCCTGCATGCCCTCGAAAGGCCGCATCCCGATCACCAGCGACGCGAGCTTGGCGGCCTGGGACGGCAAGATGCGCGCGTTGCGGCCGCGCAGCTTGAGGTTCTGGAAGATCGCGCGCAGCACCGCGGGCGATGCGGTGTTCAGGTTCACGGGCCGCTTGGCGAGCACGCTGACGACCGCATCGAACGCGAGGTGGTCGTATTCCAGTACGCGATCGAGGATGAAGCGCCCGTCCTCGCCCATCACCTGCACCATGGCGAGCTCGGTCGAGTCTTCATCGGTGATCCGGATGGTCGATCCGACCGCCAGCCAACCCGGCTCGCTCACGGAGATCACCTGGGTATTGCCGCCCTCGACCGGCGAGGTCAGCCGCATCGGGTGCTGCCACACGTGGCCGCCGGTCGAGCCGGCGTGCACCGAACCCTGTGCGAGGACGAGGTCGATCTTCCCGGGCGCGAAGCTCCCCGTTTCCTGGTTCGCTCCGGCGAGCACGAAGAGCTCGGCCTCGCGGACCTGCTCCGGTGCATCGAGGGCCCGCTCTGCGCTCTCGGCGCCGCTGATGCGCCACAAGGGCAGCGCCAGAGCTTGCTGCCCGAGCACGGGAGCGCCGAGGGGGTGATCCACCGGCGACTGCGCTCCGACTTGCGGATTCCCCTTCTCGTCGTAGGTGGCACCCATCCCCCGCATGCACTGCACGAAGCGGCTGCCCTCGATGGCGGCGTAATGGATGATCTCGCCCTCGATCCACAGGTAGCCTTCCGCTTCGAATCCCGCCGTGGTCGAGACGGAGATCTCCACAGCTGCGGGAGTCAGCACCTCGGTGAGCTGGGTCGCGAACCCCATGACGTTGGCCAGCACGTGCGGCCCGGCGCTGTTCAGGTCGATCCGCCCCGCCTCGTCGGTGACCGCGACGTCCCACATGACGCCTGCGGGATCGTGCACGTCGAGGAAGCTGGGATCGAAAGTCGTGTCGACGTGCAGCTCGGCGGGCGAATCCCAGTCGAGCGTCGCATCGAGCGCGGGGTGCGAGGCCGCGAGCACCACTCGCGCGTGTCGACCGGCCGCGTCCTGCGCGATGCGCAGCTGCGCCTGATCGGCCATCTGGCTGCCGGCCTCGCTCGCGTTCCGCGCGGTGAACAGGAAGGGCGCGCACAGGACCAGCAAGGCAATGAGCACGAAGAGCACCGTGAGAAGCGCAAAACCTCCGCGCCGTCCGACGTTCGTGCGTCTCGCAGTCTTCATTGCACCGTCCCGTAGAGCTCGACGCGCACGAGCTGGCGCCGGCTATCGGCGAACTCGAGCTCGATGTTCACCGGCTCCTTGTGCACCGCGAGATCGAGGCTGCCGCCCGGGGCGAACACGATGCGCCCGGGCGTGTTGCGCGCGAACACCACCTGGCCGGGGAGCACCACCTCGGTCCCGGACTCGACCACGCGCACGGACAGGGCGTCGATCGAGCCGGCGAAGGGTCGGTCGCCACCGCCGAGCACGAGCGGGGATTCGACCTTCCACACGGGCACCTCGGCGGGGACCGAGGCGATCTCGACGCCATCGACGAGGAGCGTGAAGCGCGCGACGTCGTACCCCAGCCGGATCAGGTGCCAGCGCTCGAGCCCCAGTACGCCCGTCTCGGTTCGCAAGCGGATCTTCTCCCCGGAGTGCGGGACCCCGAGCGAGTCGACGACCTTCGAGAGGAAAGCAGCCGAGAGCTCCCCCTTCGAGCCCACGTCGAGGGTCACGGTCGAGCCGATCGTGAGCACGCTCGCCGAGCTCTCGGTCTCACGTCGCAGCGCGAGCTCGATCAGGAAACCGCGCTCGAGATCCCAGGCCGGATCGCCTTGCACGGGGATCGAGACCTCGGACTTGGGCGGCTCGCCGGCAAAGGAGAGCGAGCGCCCCTGCCAGCCTCCCGGCACGATCTTTCCGCCCTCGTCTAGGCTGCCGTCGAGGTCGAAGGCTCCGTCCACGCGAGCCTCGTTCTCGAAGTGCCACGTGCCGATGACGCGCAGCACCTCCGCGTGCAGGTGCGAGCCACCGGGTTCGAGATGGACGCTCGCCGGCGCCGCGTGGTGCAGCGCCGCGTTGCTCGCTTGACGCAGCGTGCTCTGCAGGAGACCGATGGCCGCGCGCTCGCCGGGGCGCAGGCTGGCGAACAACCCCAGGCCCACTCCCATGATGAGCGCCATGAGGGCCATGACGAGCATGAGCTCGATCAGCGTCATGCCCGCGCGGGGGTGCCTCACTGCTCTCCCTCGTAGTTGGCGACGTCATCGTTCGTCCCGTACTCGCCATCGGGTCCCGCCGAGAGGAGCTGGAACTCGGTGCGATTGTAGTAGGCGTCGGTGGCGGGATTCTTCTTTGCCCGCACGCTCTGCGTCCACACCGAATCGTCGGCCGCATGAGTCTGATATTCGAAGACCTGCTCGTAGTCCTTGCGGTGGATGTAGACGATCGGGTTCTTCCACTCGTCGACGATCTCGTAGAGCACCGGGAGCGGCAGGGAGGTCAAGGACTTGCGCGCGCTGTCGCCATCGGTGTTGCCCAGGCGATCGTCGGGGATTCCCGGGTCGGCCCTGTTCGGAGCGTAGAGCGAGATGAACAGGAGCTCCGCGCCGAGGTTCAGCTTGTTCGGCAAGTCCATTCCCGCCGGCGCCGAGGAAGGCGGCCAGTCACCGGCCTCCTCCTCGTACTCGCGGATCTTCATGGCGAGCGTGTCGAGGAAGCCCTTGGTGGCCTTGCGCTTGACCATGACGTCCCCTCCGAGCAGCTTCGGCACGAGGATCACGATCAGGATCGCGAGGATGACGACGACGGCCGTGATCTCGATCAGGGTGAACGCCGCGCGGCTCCTTCGCAGACGACCGAATCGGTTCATGGCACTGACCTTTCTCAGCGCACCTTGCGCCGCACGACCTCCACGTTGTCGAGGGAGACGCGCGCGCGCCGCCCGAGGTCGCCCTCGACGAAGACCCCGAAGCGCAGCTCGGCGTTGGCCGAGTACAGCGCGGCCACGCGCACGTCCTGCACCACCGGGACGCCGTCCAGGTAGATCGTGATGCGGCTCTCGTTGCCCTCGCCGGTGCGCTCGATGCGGACGGCGACGGGGCGGTCGACCGGCCAGCTCGCTCCCGCCACGTCCGTGTGCGGTGCCTCGCTGTTGCCCGACTGCACGAAGCGCGACTGCACGGCGCCATCCTTGTTCCGGCTGAGCATCGCCGCGGCGCGCTCGTTGCCCTCGGTGGGACCCGTGCGCGTCTTTTCCAGCGCGAGGAAGACCCCGGCGCGCGCCGCCGTCCCGCCCTCCACCACGATCTCGCCTTGCCAGTTCACGAAGTCCGCGGCAGGGATCGCCCGCCAGATGCGCGTCCGCCCACTGGAGCTGACCACGCCCTCGAGCAGCACGCGGCCCTCGATCAGACTGACCTCGAGGCCGGTGCCGAGCTCGATCTGCCAGCCGTTGGCCGGATCGCCCGCGCGGCGATCGAAGCGATCGAGCCACACCTCTTTCGCCTCGTGATTCTGGATGCGAAGGATCTGCGCATCGGCCCAGGCGCGCCAGGGGTCCTCGCCGGCGATCCCACGCCGCGAATCCGAGACCTCCGAGAGCAGCGTCGTCGCCTCGGTCGGCTCGCCCTCCGCGTACGCGCACCAGGCGAGGCCGAGCGCGGCGGAAGCGACGTCGCCGGCCTGCGTGAATTCCTTGCGGGCCGCCTCGATCTTGCCTTGCACGAGCGCGTTGAAGCCGCGCCGGGCGTGCACGCGCGTCTGGGTCGGATCGAGCACCAGGGCGCGCTCGTAATAGAGCTCCGCCTCGTCGTGGCGGCCCTCGAGCTGTGCGATCTCGCCGAGGAGCACGAGGACGTCGACGAAAGCTGCCTCCCGCTCGAGCGCGGCCTCGAGGCTCTCGCGCGCACCCTGAGCGTCGTCCGTCGCGAACAGGAGACGCCCGCGCTGATACAAGGTCCACGCGTCGGTCGGATCGCTCTCGTAGGCTTGCTGGATCGAGCGCAGCGCCTCGTCCTGGTGGCCGGTGATCTCGGCGAGCCACGAGCGCGCGCGCCACGCGAGCCCAGCGCGGAACGGATCGGCCTCGGCGGCGCGATCCAGGTTCTGCAGCGCGCTCGCCCACTCCCCGCGCTCGATCGCCACCAGCCCGAGCGCGAGCAAGAGCTCGAAATCGGCCCCCGGCATCCCGTGTTCCAGGGCGCTGACGAGCGTCTGCTCGCGCTCGGCGGAGAGCGTGCCGCGCGAGTACAGAGCCGCCACGAAGAGCCCGGCCAGGGCGCGCGAATCCTCGCGGTCGTTGGCCAGCGCGCGCTCGAAGGACGCCACCGCCTCGGTGAGCTTGCCGCCTTGCACCTGGGCCGCGCCGAGACTCGTGCGGATGATCGAGCGATCGAGCTTCGCCTCGGGGAAAGCCGGCTCGCGGTCGTGCGCGACGCTCAGATTCGCCAGTGCCTCGGCGGTGCGACCCTGCCCCAGGAGGAAGCGGCCGTAACGCAAGCGCACCTCCCAGTTCTGATTCGTGCGCTGGAGCGCCAGGGCGTACTCCTTTTCGGCGCGATCGAACATGCGGAAGCGCGCCAGGAGGTCGCCGAAGCGCGCGTGCACGAGGACCACTTCCTGGGCCGTGACCGTCTGCGTGAGCTTCTCGTAGAGCTGGAACGCGTCCTCGAAATGGAAGCCGAGCTCCAGGCAGCGCGCGAGGCCGAGCTGAGGCCGCGGGTCGCCGTCGGCGACGCGCTCGGCGAGTCGGTAGACCTCCTCGGCGAGGGCCAGCGCGCGCGGCACCTCGTTGCGCAAGGCCAGACATTGCTCCGCGAACGCGAGCGCGCTCTCGAGCTGGCCGGGACGCAGCTCGTCGCCGAGCGCGCGCCGTCCGAGCTCGAGGCCGTTGGCGGGAGTGTCGGCGAAGCCGAACGAGCTCACGAGCGAGCGTTCCATGGGCGCGACCTGCCCCCCGTAACGCAGGGCGCCGGTCTGCGGATCGACCTCGGCCCAGAGGATCTTCTCGGTCGGCCGCTGCGCGAGCCCGAAACGATCGGGATTGCGGATGTGGCCATAGTGCAGCGTCGGGGCGAGGATCCAGTCGTACAGCCGCTTGTAGCCCAGGATGAGGTCAGCCCGGCTCATCTCCTTCTCGCTCGGCGCGGTCGTGATGGGCGCCGTCTCGTCGGCGACCTCCACTTCTTCCTCGGCCTGGAACAGCTCGGGCACGGCGCGGATCGAGGGCTCGCGCCGCAACCAGTGCTGCGCTTCGCGCACGGCCGGCCCCCACGCCGAGGGCGGCGCGAGCGCAGGCAGAGGCTCGAAGGGCGGCAGCGCGAGATCGAGCGGCGGCAAGGGCAGCGTGTCCTTGGGTGGCGAGAAGAGGTCGCGATGGAAGACTCCGCGCTCGGCACTTCCCGCAGGCTCGGCCTTCTCGGGCAGAGCGAGGCCGACGTCGGGTACGAGGTGACGCTCGAGCTCGAGCGCGGGTTTCGTGCCGCTTCCCTGGCGCAGAGGCTGCTTGGCCAGGTCGGCGCGCAGCATCAGCCCCAGGATTCCGAGCGACACCACGAAGAAGGCTTGTTCCTTGCGGACCTGCATGGGAGCTAGTTCTTGGCGACGGTCTCGGTCGCGAGAGTGTTCTCGAGGTCTTCGCCGTGCAGCCGCACCACGAGGAAGCTGACCGTGGCGGTGATCTCCGCTTCCTTCGAGCGCGCGCCGGTCATCTCGACCTTGGAGATCGTGAGCGGCTTGCCGGTGGCGTCGCTCTGCGTGAGCGCGAGCAGGCGCACGACCGCCGCGGCGGGCGAGAGGAACTCGAACTCGACCAGGGTGGCCTCGATCTCGCCCACGCCGGCACGCGCGTTGAGCTCGGGGTCGAGCTGCACGCGGATCGAGTTCACGCGCTTGACGCGCGAGTCGATGGCGAGATGCAGCACGCGGTCGACGAGATCGAGCGCCTCGAGGTAGCGCACGATGCGCTCCTCCTGAGCGGTCTCGAGCGCCTCCAGGTCCAGCCCCGGCGGCAGGATCACGCGATTGCGCCCCGCCAGGGTCGCCAGCTCCTGGTTGACCTTCGCGAGCAGCACGTAGTACTGCGTCGAGTCCCCCCGGGGTCGTACTGGAAGCGCGGCCGCGTCTCGAAAGCAACCGCTCGCGCGAGCTCGCTCACGGCACCGTCGAGGACCTCGTTCTCTGCTTCCGCCGCCTTCAGCTCGGCCTTGCCGTAGCGCGGTTCCGAGAGCGCGCGCAGGTTGCCGGTCAGGCTCCGCGAGAGCTCGTTGCGCTGAGCGGAGAAGCGTCCATCGATCACGAAATACGCCATCAGGAAGACCACCAGCCCCGCGCCGGCGATCGAGAGGAAGCGCTTGTGCTCCTGCCAGAGATCGTTCATTTCCATGGTCAGGAGCCTTTCTTCGCTCCGTCGTCGACCGCCTCAGCCTCCGGCTCGGCCGGAGCCTGAGGCGGCGCGTAGAGCGTCATCGACAGCGAGAACGAATCGCCGGTCGGCGAGAACGACGGCAGCGTCTGCACGCCGGGCATCTCCTTCTGGAGCTGGCCGATGAAGGCCTGCCAGAGCACGGCGGGCGAGTCGGTCCCCGCGCGCGTGCTCCCCTTGAGCTCGACGACGGGACGCTCGGTTCCCTGCGGCAAGCCGAGCTCCTTCTCCGAGCCCGGCTCGGCGATCAGGCGCTGCACCCAGAAATCGTTGGGGAGCGCGCGATCGAGGAAGCCGAGCACGCGCGCGACCTGCTCGCCCGACCCGGCCAGCGCCTCGAGCTCGTCGCCGAGCTTCGAGAGCCGCACGTTCTCCTCGGCGAGCTCCACGGTCTTCGTGTGCGTCGACTGGGCGCTCTTGAGCTGCGCCGCGACGCTCGCGCTCTGGGCGCGCACCTCGTCGAGCTTCTTGCTCGAGTGCACACCGAAGTATCCGAGGTAAGCGACCGCGAGGACGCCCGCCGCGATCATCCAGAGCGTGCCGCCCAGGAACGCGCGCTGCTTCCTGGTGCGCTCGGGAAGGATCTCGATCGAGTAGGCGTCGGGATCGGACGCCATGGTCGCGAGGCCGAGAGCCACGACCGATTCCAGGTCGTACTCGGTGAGCAGCTCGGCTTCCTCCTCGGGCAGCGCCGTGACGTCGACGACGCGCAGCGGCTGGAACAGCTCGACCGGGACGCTCATGCCCGCCGCGAGGTAGCTCGTGAGGCCGTCGAGCGCCGCGCCGCCACCGCACAGGAGCGCGCGGTCGAGTTTCAGGCCGCTCACCTTGACCTGGCTCTTGCAGAAGAGAAGCGTCGAGCCGAGCAGCGAGAGGAGCTGTCCGGCCGCGCCGAGGATGGCGCGGCTCGCGCGCTCGTGATTGGGCGTGGCGTAGCTTGCGCCGGAACGCAAGGTCGCCAGCTCGCGCTTGAGCTTCTCGGCCTGCTCCGGCGGGACGTTGAAGCGCGCCGCGATCGCGTCGTCGAACAGCCGCGAGCCGCCCGACATGTTGCGCGCGAACAGGAGATCGGGCCCGCGCGCGATCACCACGTCGATGTTGTCGTGGCCGATGTCGGCGAGCAGCACGGTCTCGTCCTGCACCGCGCCGAAGCGGATCCAGGCGTTGTACAAGGCAAGCGAGGAGGGCGAGAACGCGTCGAGCGTGCCGCCGGCCGCGCGCAGACCCTCGAGGTGCTCCGCGAGAAGCGACTCGCGCGCCATCGCGAGCAGGACGACGTCTTCGCCCTCGATCTCGGGGAGCTCGGGCAGCAGATTGAAATCGGAGGCGACCTCCGCGCCGGACTGATCGCCGATCTCGGCCACCTCGAAGCGCATCAGCTTCTTGAGCTGCCAGTCCGGAACGCGCGGGACGCGCACGTAGCGGATGTTCACGTCGCGCCCGGAGAGGCCGACGCGCGCTGCCGTCGGCTTGAAGCGCGGCGCGATCCCCTCCCAGCCGCCCGCCACGTCGCCCGTGCCGTGCTCGTGGCAAGCGAAGCCCGTGGCGTGGAAGGTGTTCCCCTTGTAGTGGCCGCGCAACACCTTCGTGGTGCGCAGGCCGACGTCGACTCCGGTCGTGGTACGTGCCATTCAGCGCTGGGGTGGTTCGAGATCCTCTTGGCGCTCGCCTCCGAAATGCTCGGAGAGGTAGCTCTCGACGGCCTTGGAGAGCTCGCCGGCCTTCTGCTTCTGCAAGCCGGCGAGGATCGCCGTGAGACGCTCGCGTTCGTACTGATCCTGGCGGATGCGCAGCTGCGCGACCTCGGCGGCGATCTCGCCGGCGAGGTTCTGGATGTCGTCGATCACGTCGCTCCCGGCGTACTTCGCGGCGAGCGCCGCGTTGCGCGCCTCCAGAGAGCGGAACAGATCGAGGAGCCGGAAGAAGCGCGCGCGCTCGAAGTCCGCGCGCAGCGAGGCGACTTCTTCGAGCCCTTCGCGCGTCAGGCGCGCGCGCGTCGCTTCGGCGCGCTCGACGAGGTCGGATTGCACGGGGTAGCGGTCCAGGAGCTCGCCGAGTGCCGCGAGGCACGCCCCGTACTGCCCGGTCCGCTCGGCTTCCTCGGCCGCGCGCGCGAGCTCGTGAGCGCGCGCCAGCTCGACCTGGAAATCCGTCTGCACGAGAACGCTCCCCGCCGCGCCAGCGCCGATGCGCAGCACCATCGCGCCCTCGCTCATGCGGCCGACGATGGCGAGCGCGGGCTCGCAGCGCAGGCCGAACATCTCGAGGTCCCGTCCGACCAGTACGGCGTCGACGTTCTCGCCCTGGAAATCGGCGGCGCGCGCCGAGTACCCCTCGGAAGAAAGGGTCGCGCAGCCCGCGCCGAGAGCTTGCGGCTCGAGCCGCACGACGAGCTCATGGGCGGCCGGGATCTCGATGCGAATGTTCTTCTCCTGGCTGGTCCAGGTCAGCGGCTCGGGCGGCGAGCCGGGGGGAGCATCGACACGCTGGAGGAGCATCTCGCTCGCGAGCACGTTCCCTCCGCGGGTCAACACGGCGCAGGTGGCCGGCTCCCCGAGGGGCACGAAATGAAAGGCACCGACGACGATCTCGACCGCCGGCGCCTCGACATCGACCAAGCTCACGTCATCGACATCGGCGGTCGCGCCCTCGGCGTCCGTGTCGGCCGAAGCCGCCGCGTCCGCCGCCGCCCGGGCCTGCACGATCACGCGCGCGGAGGTGAAGCCCTCGGGAACGCGCAGCTTGACCTCGGCGTCCTGGAAGGCGTCGCTCGGCTCGGAGCTCGCCGCCCACGCGCCCGGGTGGCCGGCGATCTTCGCGTCGCCCGGTGCGAGCTCGATGCCGAGCATGACCGTCGCCGCGCCGCGTGCGCGCATGCGCGCCCGCGCGACGAGGCCATGTCCCGGAGTGACCCGCACGAACGGCGAGGCGATCGCGGCCCACTCGCTCGGCTCGAGGTCCGTTCCGAGGCCTTGCGCGCCCGAGCTCTTGGCCGACACCTGCTGGGTCCAGACCACGGGAGCGCCCTCGAGACCCGTCCACGCGAGGCTCTCGCCCTCGAAGGAATAGCTCTCGCCAAGGAGATTGCCGGCCACCTCGGTCACGGGTTGCTCGGATCGGCGCGGGCCGCCTTCTCCGCCGGATCCGCTGCGCCCGAACCACCACGCACCGGCGACCGCGAGGAGTGCGAGCGGCACCACGACCAGCACGAGCCGCGAACCCTTGCGCGAACGCGCCACGAGCTCGGCCGAGACGGTGGTGCCGGCATCGGCGAGATCGCCGCCGAGCGAAGATGGGCTCGAGGCGGCCGCGCCGCCCGGCGCGCCACCCTGGATCGAATCGTCGAGGAAGCTCATCTCGACGTGGCCGAAGGTCACCCGCGTACCGTGGGCGAGATCGGCCTCGGTCACCCGCTCGCCTTCGACCTTGGTGCCATTGGTGCTGCCCAGATCGCGGACGCGCACCTTCGTGTCCTCCAGGATCAGCTCGGCATGCCTGCCCGAGACGCTGGCCTCTCCGATCTGGAGCGAGTTGCCCGGTCGGCGCCCCACCGTGAAGGTCTGGCCAGCGATCGGGATCGTCTCTCCGCGGCGCTCTCCGCTCTCGAAGCGCAAGGAGTAGCGAGGGCTCATCTGGGCTCGGTCATGGGCGGTTCGGGGCACGCCCGGAACAGCCGGCGCGGAGGCGACCGGAGCAGGGGCGACGGGAGAGGAGGCCGGGGAGACGAACGCAACCGTGCCTATCCATGGGGATATCCATGGGGAGGCGCGGTGTAACCAGCGTTCGAAACGCGGGTCGAGTGATGGTAGCCGCAGCCGAGAGCGGTCGCAATTTGGAGCACCGCCGGATCGCCCCGGGCGCGCGGCTCTCGGGCGCTCGGCTTGTGACTCGAGCGGGCCGACACGAGAATCTGGCCGTGGTCCCGCCGCGTCCGCGGTCCGGCGCTGCGCGCCTGCAGCGTTTCTTCCTCGCCGAGACGCCCGCCGCAGGCTCGGCTCGGCTCGAGCTCGACGAGGAGCGCCATGTTCGGAAAGTGCTTCGGATGGGCGCCGGCGACCGCCTGGTCGGACTCGATGGGCGCGGTCGCGCGTGGCTCCTCGCCATCCGGTCCGTGGAGCTCGGCCGACTGGCGCTCGAGGTGCTCGCGGAAGAAGCCTGCGAGCCGGCGCCCGGAAGCGCCGGCTCGACGCTGCCCCATCTGCATCTGGCGTGCTCGCTCCCGCGCGGTCGGCGCAGCGAGGAGCTGGTCGAGCGCGCGATCCCGCTCGGCCTCGCACGCTTGACTCCGCTCGCGCTGGCGCACAGTCCTCCGCACGCGCAGGCGTTCTCCGCGGAACGCTTCACTCGCCTCGCACGTGCGGCGTGCAAGCAATCCGCCCGCGCGTGGATGCCCGAGCTCGGTCCGCTCGCGACGCTCGAGGAGCTCCTCGCACGTTCCACTGGCGACGCGTGCTTGCTGCTCGCGCCAGGAGCTCCGACGGGTCTCGCCGAGCTCGTCACGCGCGAGCGCGACAGCGGTCGCGGTCGGATCTTGCTGATCGTCGGCCCCGAGGGAGGCTTCGACGAGCGCGAGCTCGCGCAAGCTCGGGCGGCCGGCGCTCTCGACGCCGCGCTCGGCCCCTCGATCCTGCGCATCGAGACCGCCGCCGAAGCGGCGCTCGCGATCGCGCTGCACGCGTGGTGGAGCGCGAATCAGAAAGCGATCCGCTCGCGAATCGAGACGTAGCCCGTTTCACCGATCACGACGTGATCGAGGAGCGGGATCCCGAGCAAGCGCCCGGCCTCGACGAGACGGCGCGTCGCTCCCAGATCCTCGGCGCTCGGCTCCGGGTCTCCCGATGGGTGGTTGTGCACGACCACCAGCGCCGCGGCCGAGAGGCGGATCGCGGCGCGGAAGACCTCGCGCGGGTGGACCAGCGACGCGGTGAGCGTGCCCTGGCTGACGATCTCGCGCGAACGGAGGCGGTGCTTGGCGTCGAGGATCAGCACATGGAAGGTCTCGCACTCCAGCCCGCGCACCTCGGGCGACATGAGGTGAAACACGCGCGCAGCGCTGCGCAAGGAGGTGCGCGGAGCGCGGCGCGTGCGCTCGACTTCTCGCCCTAGCGCGAAGGCGGCGGCGACGCGCTGCGCCTGCACCGGGCTGAGGCCGGCGAGCGCCTGCAAGCTCTCCGCTGGAGTCTGCGCCAGGGTCGCCAGATCCCCCTGCGCGAGGAGGGCCTGCACGCGTTCCTCGCGACATCGCCACGGCGCGAGGAGTGTCGAGAGGAGCACGGCCGCGTTCCGGCTCGAGCCATGCTGAGTCCCGTTCGCACCTTCCTCGTTCTCCGGCTTGGCCGCGGCCGTCGCGCGCGCCTCCCTTGCTTCGATTCCTCGCATCGCAACCCCCTCTCCATCGACCGCGCGGAGTCGGCGAGGTTGCAAGTCCATGCGATGTGGCTCCGAGAATCCGCCTTCCCAGGGTTGGCACCCACCCGAGTGCCGGCATCCCGATTCCCGATGACCCAGATTTCAATGGGTGTGTCCTGCGGCGATCAGCCGAAGGATCCCGGTGAGAGACGGAGGCTGACTCGCACGATGCTGAACCTCGCCTGGATGACCGTGATGATGCTGCTGGCCTGCTGGACCTTCGAGGCCCTGGTGATCGCGCGGCGCTACAAGAGCATGCTGCGCATCGAGGGTCACGCGAGAACCCCGTAGGGGAGGCTCGCTCTCTCCATGGAGGGCTGGAGGCCGGGGTCACCGCTCAGAGGTCGCCCGCGAAGTCTTCCTGCACGAGAGCCAGGTCGACGCCGATGATCTCGCGAAAGGTGTCCTCGGGGGTTCGTCCCTGCTTGCAGCCCCTGACCAGGTCGAACAGCAAGCGCTCGCCGTACATGCGCCGCAGATAGTCGACGAAGGCGAGCGACTGCGCGTACGCGAGCCCGATCTCTCCCACGTCCTGCCAGCTGGCCAGCGTGCCGCGCATGCGCTCGAGCGGGAAGAGCGCGTGGTCCTTCAGACGCTCGCGTGCAGCGTCGACGTCGCGCGGCCGGTCGACGAGAAAGGGAGCCTCGAGCCACTGGGCCAGCCCCTCGTTCAACCATCCGGGGACGCTCGAGCCGCCGGCTTCGTGCACGAAGGCGTGCACGAGCTCGTGCCGCAGCGCCCGTTTCAGACGTTCCTCCTCGCTCGAGAGGTTCTCGACCGGGACGCGCACCGTGCCGTCGAAGACACCGCCCGCCCAGTCGCCGAGGCCCGTCACCGCATCGAAGGTCTCGCGCTTCAGCATCACGACGCGGATGCGCGGATGCCCAGCCTCGACGGGGAAGAAGTTGAACAGCTCGCCGATCTCCTGGTAGGCCCACTCGAGCTCGTTCTCGAGCGGCCCCGTGCCTCCGAGTAGCTCGGAGCGATCGCCGTCGAAGGAGATCTCGAAGTGCAGGGTCTTCTTGCGCCAGAAGCCGCGCTCGGCGCCGAGGTTCTTCTCGTAACGCTCGAGGAGCTGCTTCAATTCCGCGCGCTCGGGCGCGAGCTCGCTCGCGCGCTGCAGGGACACCAGCGCGCCTTCGCGCGTCTCGACGTCCTCGGCTTCCACGTCGCGCTGTGCGAGCCGCGCGAGCGCTTCGGCGAGGTTGTGCGTGAAGGTCTCCTCTTCAGGTCGCGCCGCATGGCAGCGCTCCAAGATCTCCACCGCCCGCTCGAGCTCCCCTTGATCGAGGGCCCGGACCGCCGCGTTGTTCTCGGCATAGAGGTTGTCGGCCGGGTCATCGGGTACTTCCAGGAGCGCCGGCGAGGGTCGCGCGCCCGGCAGGATCTCCTGCGTCGCGGATGCCGCAGCATCGATCGGCGGAGTGAGCGGCTGCACGCGCAGGCCCTGGCTTCCCGCCAGGAGCTCGCGCAGCTGCAGCGCGACGAAGCCGAGCAGGCCAGCGCACAGCAGTGCGAGGAGGATGCGCGCAGCTCTCATGCGTCCACTTCCGATGCTGGCGCGGGAAGAAGGGCGATCTCCGCCTCGCGCTCGAGGCCGATCCCGCGCGCTCGCAGCAGGGCGGGGAAGCGGCCATACGAAGGCGGGTAGCCCGTGTCGCGCTCGATGCGCCGGATCGCTTTCAGGAAGTGCTCGTGCGCTTCCGCGAGCACCGATTCCGTGTGCGTGTCGCAGTGGTAGCTGCGACAGCCCAGGGGCCGGCCCTCGCGCGCGGTGCAGCGCCCGCGCACGTGATAGGGGCAGCGTCCTTCCGCTTCCGGAGGCGGCGCATCGGGGTGCCGAGCCGCCGCGTAGTCAGCCTCCAGGCCCGTGGCGTAGAGCTCGTGGCCGGCTTCCTCGAACCGACAGCACACGCCCCGGAGGATGCACACCGGACGCGCGCGCTCGAGCAGGGCCTCGAATTCCGCGTACAGGCGCTCGAGCGCCGCGAAGGCGAGCGCGCGCTTCTCGGCCGCGACCACCGGCGCGATGCCCGGGCAGGTCGCGCGCGCGCGCTCGAAAGCCGCCGCGTCCGAGAGGATGTTCGGCCAGAACGGGAAGCTCTGGCACTGGCGCGGGCGATCGAGGTAGACGCTGCAGTGATTGGCGCCTTCGAGGAGCACGCAGGGTCCGCCCTCGCCCTCGGTACGCTCGCGCAGCGACAGCCGCTGGCGGCCGCTCTCGGCGTCGAATACCGAGCGCACGTAGCTGCGCACGAAGGTGTCCGCATCGAGGCCGAGCCGTCGCGCGAGGGGCTCGATCTCGCCGTCCTCGAGCCACACGCGGCCCTCGCCGCCGCTGCAGCAATGTCCGCAGCGGTGGCAGTGGAAGCGGAAAGGGACCACGCCCGTGCTGGCCCTGTCGCCCTCGCCTGCGAGCGGAGCGTCGAGCGCGGACTCAGTTGCGGCCGGGGTCGGGTGCTGCATGCAACACGTCAACGCCGCGTCGGCGGCCGCGGCCGCTGGCCGCGCGAGCGCGGGCCGGAAGTGGTCTTCGCGTCCTTTTCGTAGATGAGGCTCTCGCGACCCTGCATCTGCTCGCGGATGTCGTCGACGAGCTCCTTCCACGACTGGTAGCGCAGGTCCGCGTCCTTGGCCATCATCTTCTCGATGAAGTAATGCACGTGCGGCGACAGCCCGCGCCCCTTGAGCTCGGGCGAGCGGAGCGAGTCCATCACGTGCATGCGTAGGACCTCCGTGTCGTCGCTCGACTCGAACGGCAAGCGGCCCACGAGGAGCTGGAACAGGGAAACGCCCAGGCTGTAGATGTCGCTGCGGAAGTCGGCCTCCGCACCTCCTTCCGCTTGCTCGGGGGAGATGTACTCCTTCGTGCCGGACGAGCTGTCGTCGGGATCGCGTTCGTCGCGCGTGGCACAGAAGCCGAGGTCGATCAGTTTCACGCGACCGTTCTGGTCGAGCAGGATGTTCCCGGGCTTGATGTCGCGGTGGACGAGGCCCTTGTCGGCCATGTACGCGAGCACCTCGGCGACTTCCAGCACGATCCGCAGCGCGACCGACTCCTCGAAGGGTTGCCCGCCGTCGAGGAGCTCGAGCAAGGTGCGGCCCTCGACGAGCTCGAGCTTGCTGAAGTACATGTCTCCGTACTTCGCCACGCCGTAGCCCTTGACGAGCCCGGGATGCTGGAGCTCCTGGAGGCGCTTCGATTCGGTCACGAAGCTCTTCAGCTGGCGGGGGTCGCGAGCGATGCGCGGATGAAGGATCTTCAAGGCGATCGCGAGGCCCGTCTGCTTCTCGGTGGCGCGAAACACGTCCGCAGTGCCCCCCGTTCCGATGCGACCGACGATCTCGAAGCCAGGGATCTCGGGGTGCTCGCCGCCGCGCGTGCGGCGCAGCTGCTTCACCTTCTTCTCGTCCCATCCGAGCATCGAAACGAGGAGCGGATCGAGCGGCCGACCGGCCCGGAGATGCGGCAGGAGTTGCTCGGCGTCCGCGCGCTCCATGTGTCCACGGTGGACGAGTAGGGCGAGGAACTGGACGTCTTCCGTGGTCGGCATCGGCGGTCTCTCGGGAGGCGAGAATGGTTTGCTTCGTAGAGCGGCCGGCCGGGGAGGAAGCCACGAACGGCGGCGCATTCTACTCTCGGAGAGGTCGGGGTCGGCCCACGCGTTCCGAGGCTTGCTTTTCGTACGAAATCCCCCTCCGGATCAAGTTCCCTTCTCGCGGGTTCCGATGACCCAGCACGCTCCGTGAACCCCTGTCGCGCGGTCAACGGAGCGCCCCTTCCCCCCGTGGCCGATCCCCGCAGAGTCCGCAGCGTCTACCGCTACTTCGATCTCGCAGACTCGTTCTTGCGCGTCCGGGTGACCGAAGCGGACGCCCTGCAGCTACCGGAGCAGGCAGGTCTCAACCGGACAAGCTACCGCCGGCTGGTGATCCAGGCCTGCATCCCCGAGTTCGGGGAGGACATCGAAACCTCGATCGCCAGCCTCTTCCCCGAGGATCCGCTCCTCGTCGAGGACCTGCTGTACCAGCTCTGCGTCGAGATCAATCCTGGTCTGGACATCCATCAAGTACGACTCAGCGCGAACGATGAGCCGGCCGCGGAGCGCCCCGTCACGCGCAGTCGCAATGCGCCGGCCTCCGATCGCCGCGAAGCGCTCGCCCCGAGCGACTCGCTCGCGCGGCTGCGCGAACGCTCGCGCGACCTCGAGCGACGTCTGTCGCGCGCAGTCATCGGACAGCCAGGCGCCATCGAGACGGTCACTCGCTGCGTACGCCGTGCGGCCGCCGGGCTGGCAAGCGAGCGGCGACCGCTGGCCTCCTTGCTCTTCATGGGGCGTACGGGTACGGGCAAGACCGAGCTCGCTCGGGTACTCGCACGCGAGCTCTTCGCGCGAGAAGGCGGGCGCGAGCTCGTGCGCATCGACTGCAGCGAGTACGCGCTCGCGCACGAGTACGCCAAGTTGATCGGCTCGCCGCCCGGGTACGTCGGACACGAACAGGGCGGACAGCTCACCGAGGCGGTGGCCGCCGATCCCGAGTGCATCGTCCTGTTCGACGAAGTGGAGAAAGCCCACCCGAGGCTCCACTCCCTGCTGCTGCAGATCCTGGAAGAAGGCGAGCTAACGGACGGCCGGGGAAGGCGCGTCGGCTTCGAGCGCGCGCTCGTGATCCTCACGGCGAACTCCGGCGCGGAGGAGATCGCGCGCGCGGCGCGTCCGATCGGCTACGAGCCGCTCGGAAAGCCGCGCAGGATCGGACGGGATGCGCTCGAAGCGATCTCGCGCGAGGCCCTCGAGCGCCGCTTCGCGCCCGAGCTCCTGGGTCGGCTGGATGCCATGGTGCTGTTCGACGAGCTCGACGATCGCGCGGTCGAGCGCATTGCCCAATCCCAGCTCACCGCGCTCTCCAAGCGCTCGCGGGAACGGGGCCTCCGGGTGGCGTTCACCCCGGCGGTCGCGAGGTGGGTGGCCGAGCGTGCGAACGCCTCGGAGCACGGAGCGCGGGAGATCCGGCACGTGATCGAGCGGGAGATCGAGCCGCTCGTCGCGGACCGCGTGCTGGCCGCGGCAGCCCGCTCGAAGGGCCTGCTCCGCGTGCGCATCGACCGGGGCGAGCTGGCCCTCACCGACGAGGAGTAGGTTTCGGGGGCTCCGGGAATCTCCCCCCGCGGGCAAAGAATAGGTTGGCTTCCGACCTAACCTCTTGCTCGAAGAGGTCTTACGGCAACTTTGCGAGACCGCGCCCAGGAGCATTTCTTCCGCCTCCCCCCGGCTGACCTACCCAACTGCGGGATCTCGTGGTATCACTAGGTTAGTTCTCTCCTCCAACCTCGCAAGCAAGAGAGGCATCAACCAACTCGGATGAGTACCATGCTCAAAACACTGACTATTTCTGGATCTCTGATCCTCGTCGCATCGGCCGGCTTTGCTCAGACGGGCATTCAGGCGAAGCCCGTTCCGGCCCGCCTCCAGAACGCCGGCGTCTATCACGTCGGAACCGGCACCTGGACCCGGACTCACACCACCCTCACGCCTTCAGAGGTTTATTACACCAACTCGGCCAACACGGGCTTCTATGGCGTCATCGGCCAGGGCCTGGACATGATCTGGACCGACGAAGGCAACATCCCGAGCTCCGGACACGTGTCCGGTGGGCGTGATGGTTCGATGGTCGTTCAGTCCCTCGAATTCGCCTATTGCAGCGGCGTTCTGGGCACCACCCAGAACGGCGGCTTCATCTTCTACAACTCGTACGCCAGCTGCACCGATCCGATCGGTCAGCCCTCCGTCGCCAACCTTGCATTCTCGGTTCCCGGCGCCGGCTCGAGCGGTGTCAACTGCTGGCTCGTGACCTTCGACCTCACTGGCTCTGGTGCCGAGTTCAAGCTCGACGCCGACGCCGGCGTGTTCGACGGCACGACCGCTCTCGACAACTTCGGCTGGACCCTCCTCCTGGACGACCAGGGCTCGGGCGGCTTCAACGGCCCGTTCCTCAACGGCGACCCCAACAACTTCGCGTACGGCGACGGCACGTACTACCAGAACCCCACCGCTACCCTCGCCACCGGCTTGGATACGCGTGACCAGTTCTGGTTCAGCGACCCGACCTCCACGATCGCCAACGGGTGCTACTGGTTCTTCGGATACGCTGGCGGCAACCCCTTCGCGAGCTTCTGGCTCACCCTCAATGGCAAGCCCAATGGTGGCGGCGGCCCCGGCACCAAGTACTGCATCGCGAACCCCAACTCGGCCGGCGGCCCTGCTGACATCAGCTCCTCCGGTTCGGCCAGCTCCGCGGCGGGTAACCTCACCCTCACCTCGACGCCGGTCCCGAATCAGCCCGGCATCTTCTTCCATGCCAACAACCCGGTTCAGGTTGCCTTCGGCAACGGCTTCCTCTGCGCCTCGGGCGGCCTCGTCCGCGGTGGCGTCGTCGTCGCAAGTGGCAACAGCGCGAGCTGGACCTACGACAACTCCGACGCGAAGCACTCGCTGTCCGGACAAGTCGGCCTGACCCGTCGGTTCCAGCACTGGTTCCGCGACCCCATGGGCGGCGGTGCGGCATTCAACACCTCGAACGGCATCGCGATCGCGATCCTTCCGTGATCTGATCGTCTGAGGTCCATTCTTGCGGGGGGCGCTGCGCAAGCAGCGCCCCCCGCTCTTTTGTATCGGTGCTGGCGCTGCCCTCGATCACGGTCGACGTGAAGCAAGTCCGCGGTCGCGCACAGGGTGTGCACGCCGAGCCCGAATTGGAGCCCGGGGTAGAATCCATCTGACCGTCATGGAGAATCCGATGATCCGCAGCACTGGGAAACGACTCTCGACGCTCCGTATCCCCCTGGTGCTCGGCCTCGGATGCGCGCTCCAGCCGGAAGGACGAGCCGGCGACCTCCCGATCCACGAATCCTTCGAGCTCTTCGCGCCCGACGCGAGCGCGGGTGATGCTTTCGGGAGCGCCGTTGCCGCCGACCTCGAGCGCGTCGTCGTCGGGGCCATCGGGGACGACGACATGGGCGGGGCATCCGGATCGGTCTACGTTTTCCTGCGTAGCGCGGGCACCCTCGTCCTGGAAGCCAAGCTCACGGCACCCGATGGCGGGCAGGGCGACCGCTTCGGAACCTCGGTCGCGATCGACGGCGGGCGCATCGTGGTGGGCGCGATGGGCGATCAAGGGGCCGGACCGGAGACCGGTTCGGTGTACGTCTTCACGCGCAGCGGCAGCGTCTGGAGCTACGAGACCAAGCTCCTGGCCAACCCTCCCGTAGCGGATGCCCAGTTCGGCAACGCGGTGGCGCTGAAGGGCGAGCGTCTGATCGCCGCCGCGCACCGCGAACCGGTGGTCGGGGCGGACTCCGGTGCCGTCTACGTCTTCGCGCACGACGCGAGTGGCTGGCACGAGGAAGCCAAGATCTCTCCCGCGGACGCCACCACCTTCGACGAGTTCGGGTTCAGCCTGGCGCTCGCGGGCGAGCGCCTGCTCATCGGCTCGTTCCACGACGACGACCTCGGTAGCAGCTCGGGCTCGGCATACGTCTACCTACGCTCGGCCGGGGTCTGGTCGCTCGAATCGAAGCTCGTGCAAGACGACGGCATCGCCTGGGACGAGCTCGGCCACGCCGTTGGATTCGACGGAGAGCACGCGATTCTCGGAGCTCCCGGCGCAGGGGGCAGCTCGGGGGCAGCGTACGCGTACCGTCGAACGGGCTCGCAGTGGGTGCAGGTCGAGAAGCTCGTGGCGAGCGAGGGGCCCGCGCACGGTTTCTTCGGCAAGCGGCTCGCGATGACGGGCCGGTGGGCGGCAATCGCCACTCCGCGCGACGATTCCGCCGCGGCCAACGCCGGCTCGGTGCACCTGTACGAGCGCTGTGGCGAGCACTGGCTCGCGCGCGCGGAGCTGCTCGCGAGCGACGCCGTCGCGAGCGCCATGCTCGGCGACGCCGCGGCCCTGGCGGTCGACGGCGAGGCGCTGTTTGCCGGAGCGCCCGGGGACGACGAGATCGCGGGCAACGCAGGTTCGCTCTACGTGCTGCAGCAGACGAGTCTGCCCTACACGAGCATCTGTGCAGGCGATGGCAGCGCCACGGCCTGCCCGTGCGGGAACTCGAGCGATTCCGGCTCCGGCGAAGGCTGCCGGCATTCGCTCGGTTTCGGCGCGCGAATGGTGCCGCTGGGTAGCGCGAGCATCGCCGAGGACGACTTCCGCTTGCACCTCTGCCAGCTTCCGCCCCGACGACTGTCGATGCTCATCGCAGGCCTCTCGACCGTGAGTGGCGGCAGCGGTGCGCCCTTCGGCGACGGACTGCTGTGCGTCGCTGGTGGTCGCGCGATCATCGGCCTCGCGACGGCGGACAGCGCCGGCGAAGCGCACTACGGACCCGGACTCGCGCTGAGCCAGGGCTTCGGCGCCGGCGATCAACGCTTCTTCCAGGCACGCTTCCGCGACCCGCTGGGCAGCCCTTGCGGCACGGCTTTCAACACGACCCCTGCCGTGGGCGTGACGTTCGTGCCCTGACACGCTGCCCTTCGGCCGGACGCGGTCACGGATCGGGCCGGCTCGCGCTGCGCTTCCGGGAGCGGGAAGGCGAGGATATCCTCCCCTCTCTCTGCGGGGGCCCATGATCGAACTTGCGCGAGTCGTGACGCTGTTTCTGTTCTCGATGAGCGCCGAACGCGCGGCCCAGGACGTGGTTCCGGTTGCGGCGCCGGCGCAAGAGGAGCAGGCGGCCACCGCACTTGCGACTGGCGGGCGCGTCGCGGCGCGTGGTGGCGGCCTCGAGCTCTCGTTCGCGGAGCTCGATGAGCTCTTGCTCTCGCGCCATGGTGGCGCACCGGAGGGACGCGAGGCCTTGCGCGAGCTCCTGGAGCGGCGGGTGCTCGAGAAGCTCGCCGTGAGCGAGAAGGTCGAGGTCAGCCAGGCGCGCCTGAACGAGCGCTGGAAGGAGCTCGACGAGGCGACGCGCGACCAGGGGGGTGGCAGCCTCGTGGAACTCCTGGCTTCAACCAGGGTCGACCCGGTGGTCTTCCGCGAGCTGCTGCGACTCTCGCTGGTCGAGGAGATCCTCTCACGGCGCGCGCTGGGGATTCCCGAGAAGGATCCGATCACCGCGGAGCAGCAGGAGATGTGGCTACAGGGCGTGCTCGACGAGCGCGGCCACGAGGTGCTCCCCAGGCCATGGAAAGACGGCGTGGTCGCGCGCTCCGGCGACGCGGTCGTCGCCACCACGGACTTCGCGATCCTCCTGCGCGAGCGCGTGTCCGAGGAGGCGCTCCGCTCGGCCTGCCACGAGCTGCTGCTGGAGAAGCGGTTGCTGGCGCGCATGCCCGACCTCGCGTCCGAGGCGCTCGATCGGGCGGTGGCCGACGAGCTCGAGCGCCGCCGTGCCGAGGCGCAGGCGAATCCCGACTACAAGGGCCTGCCCTACGAGCAGCTCATCGCGGCGCGCGGTCTCACCATGGAGCTCTTGCGGACCGACCCGGCCATCCACATCGCCGCGCTCTCGCAGTTGTGGGCCGCGCGCAGCTTGCGCGACGAGGACCTTCGCGGCGCGTACCAGAGCGAGCGCGAGTTCTTCGATGGGCGCTTCGGCGAAGGCGTGGCGGTGGCGATGATCCACCTCAACGCCGCCGAGAACAAGAATGCGCTCGTTCCGCGCACCTTCGACGAGGCCGAGCAGGAGCTCGTCGCCCTGCGCGCCCGGATCGGCGGCATCGAGGACTTCCAGCGCATCGCGCGGGAGAAGAGCGAGCACCTCGCGTCCAAGGCGCGCGGCGGACAGCTCGGCATCCTCACGCGCGACTCGACGCTCCTCCCACCGGAGGTCCGCGACGAGATCTTCGCTGCGCTCGACTCCCAGCCGGGCGACCGGAGCGGCACGATCCTTGGCCCGCGGCGGATCCAGGGCGCTTGCATCCTCCTGTGCCTCGGCGCGCGGCGGCCCACGCCGACCTGGGAGCAGATGGCTCCCGAGGTCGCGCGCGAGCTGCGCCGGCGTTTCCTCGAAGAGAGCATGCCGCGCGATCGCGTCAAGATCTGGCAAGACGAGCAATGAACCGCACTCCTTCCCAGCGAAGGCCCGCATGTTGATCGCAAAGGTCGTCGGTAGCGTCGTGGCGACGCAGAAGGACGAGAAGCTCTCCGATCGGAAGCTGCTCCTCTGCCAGGTCCACGATCACAAGAATCAGCCCAAGGAGCAGTACGTCGTCGCGGTCGACGCGGTCGGCGCGGGCGTCGGAGAAATGGTGCTGTACGCCACGGGCTCGAGCGCGCGGCAGACCTCGGTGACCGAAAACCGGCCTTGCGACGCAGTGATCATGGCGATCGTCGATTCGTGGGACATCGACGGCGAGAACGTCTACGAGAAGTGGACCGAGTGAGATGTATCTCGCTCGGGTCATCGGCAGGCTCGTCGCGACGCAACGGACCCCCGGCCTCGAGGGCGTCCCCTTGCAGCTCATCCAGCCGCTCGACGAGCGCGGCAGCGATATGGGCGCCTCGCTCGTCGCGTGTGCCGTGATCTCGGTGGGGCCGGGCGACCTCGTGCACTTCGTCGATGGCCGCGAGGCGGCGCTCGCCTGCCCCATCGCCTTCGTGGCCGTCGACGCGGCGATCATCGGCTACGTCGAGCAGGCGAGCGTGCACGACCTCACCCTCGATCGGGAGCCGAACTGATGTTCCTCGCCGATGTGATCGGGACGGTCGTCTCCCCCATCCAGATCCCGATCCTCGATCGGCAGAAGTTGCTCCTGGTGCGTCCCCTCCCGGGCCACTCCCCGGCACGCGCGCGCATCGCCATCGATCGCGTGGGAGCCGGCACCGGGGATCGCGTGCTCGTCCTCGACGAGGGCAACTCGGCCCGCGAGATCTTCGGCGACCCCAAGGGAGCGGTGAAGACCATCATCGTCGGCATCGTCGATTCCGTCGAGATCGAGGGCCGCGTCGTCTACGACCACAGGACGGGGCCGACGCCCGCTGCCGGAACCGAGGGCGGGCCGAGGTAGACTGGCCGCCATGGATCCCGTCGCATCGACTGCACGAGGGAGCGTCACCGAGGAAGAGATCCGCCTGCGCCAGGCGATCTGCCGTCTCGGAGCGCTGTGCTACCAGCGTTTCTACATCGTCGGAGCCGACGGGAATCTCTCCGCGAAGCTCTCCGACGGCACGATCCTGATCACGCCCGCCGGGGCGATGAAGGGCTTCCTCGAGCCGCATCACCTGGCGCACATCGACGAGCACGCGCGGCCGGTCGACGACGGGCCGCGGCCCTCGAGCGAGGTGGGCATCCACCTCGTGTGCTACCTCGAGCGGCCGGAAATGCGGGCCGTGGTGCACGCCCATCCCCCGCACGCCGTCGCGCTCACGATTGCCGGCATCGACATGCGCATGCCGATCATCCCCGAGATCATCGTGACGATCGGAGGGATCCCGACCACGCCCTTCGGAACGCCCGGGACGAGCGAGCTCCCCGAGTCGATCCGCGCGACCGTGCGCTGCTCGGACACGCTCATCATGCAGAACCACGGGTCCGTCACGGTCGGTGCCAATCTCATGGACGCGTACAAGAAGCTCGACATGCTGGAGCACACGGCGAAGATCCTGTGGCTCGCGCACGTCGCGCGAGGCGGAATCGAGCCGCTACCCGAGGAGAGCGTGCAGAAGCTGCTCGCGACGCGCGCGCAACTCGGGATCCGCACGACGAACGTACTCGAGAATCGCTGCGGCCTGCAGTGAGACGAGCGCCGGAGCGCTCAGTCCGGCTCCACTGGTGAGACGAAGTTCGCCGGCTTGAGCGTGAGGAGCGAGCAGTCGACGCGATCCAGGAGCCGCTCGGCCGTGTTGCCGAGGAGCATCCCCTTCTCGCTGCGCGAGATCGTCCCCATGACCAGGAGGTCGGGGTGGAGGTGCTCGATCGCCTCGAGGATGGCGTTGTATGGAGTATTCCGGCCGACGTGGAGGACCGGCGCGCGATCGAGGTCGATGCCCTCGAGCGCGGCGAGGATCGAGCGCAGCGCGCTGGTACGCTGCTCCTCGAGGCGATCGGCCTGCTCGGCCGCGTCCATGGCGGGACTGCCGCGCGGCGGCTGGTAGGCGTGCACGACGTGCACCGAGCAGTCCTCGCCCTCGACGACCCAGCCCGCCCAGCGGACCACCTCGTCTCCGAGAGGCGTCAGATCGCTCGCCGCGAGCACGAGCTTGTGCTGCAAGTCGTGGCCGGGCTTCACCAGCCACACGGGGCCCGGGCACTTGCGCATCAACTTCGAGGCGACGGTCCCGAGCTTGCGCGGCTCACGCTCCTCGGTCTCGCGCTTCCCGGCCACCACCAGGTCCGCTCCGCCGCGCATCGCCATGCGCGCGAGCGCGAGCCAGGGACGTTCCGCGGACAGGTGGATCGTCGCTTCCACGCCCGAACTCTCGCAAGCCTGACGCAAGGTCTCGAGCGCCACCCATCCCTCGGCGGTCGGTTGTCCTTCTTCTGCCGACAGTCCGCCAGGCGGAAGCTCGGCGGCATCGTCCAGGAAGGTCGAGTGCAGCAGCACGAGCTTCGCGTGCGCGCGCGCCGCCACCCACGCCGCTTGCTCGGCGGCCTTGGCGCTCCCCGAGCGCACGGTCTGCTCGAGGGGGTGCAGGTCGACACCCACGAGAATACGTTCGATATGAGGCATGGCAGGACGGGAACGGACGTGAGCGGGCGAAGAGGATAAGCCGCGGAAGACCCGCTTGCACGTCCGCGGGCTCGATCAGACCGTGCGCCGCGGTGCGCTGCGGCGTTCCTCGATCCGGGCGCGCTGCTCGGCATAGCCCTCACGCCCCATCAGCGCGTACGCGGCGACCTTGCCTGCTTCCACGCCCGGCTGATCAAAAGCGTCCACGCCATAGTGCTCGCCCATCAGCGCCACGGCGATCTCCATGAGCTGGAAGTACTGGCCGACCGCGTGCGCTCGGATGCGCGGGAAGGTCAAGGTGAGGTTGGGGCGCGCGGCCTCGGTGAGGGCCACGATCGTCCCCTCGCGCTCGGCGTGGAAGAGCTCGCCCAGCGTGCGGCCGCCGAGATAGGCGAGCGCGTCGCGGTCGGCGAAGTCCGCCGGCACGGTCACATCGCGGTCGGGATGCTCGACGGCGAGGAAGGTGAACCACTTGTCGTAAGGACCCTCGGCGTAGAGCTGCACCTGGCTGTGCTGGTCGGTCACGCCCACCGCGCGCACGGGCGTCGGGCCGGCGTGCACGATGCGTCCGTCGCGCGCACGGGTCTTCCCGAGCGATTCGGCGAGCAGTTGCGCGTACCAGTCGGCGAGATCGCGCAGCCGGTGGCTGTACGCGAAGGTCACGGCGATGGGCTTGCCCTTTTTCGCTTGCATCAGCCACTGGATCGCGGCGAGGACTTGCGCCGGGTTCCGGTCGAGGTTCTCCCCACGACAGCGCGAGTCCATGGCGGCGGCGCCGGCCAGGAGCTCCGTGATGTCGACGCCGGTGAGCGCGGCCGCGAGCAAACCGACCGGCGAGAGCACGCTGAAGCGTCCACCGACGCCGTCGGGAACGACGAAGGAAACGATAGCCCTCCTCGCGCACGATCGGCCGCAAGACGCCCTTGTCCGCGTCGGTGGTGACGACGATGTGCTCGCGCGCTCGCTTCTCGCCCAGGCGCTCGATCAGGAGCCGGCGCAAGATCAGGAACTGCGACATCGTCTCGGCCGTCGAGCCCGACTTGGAGATCACGTTGAACAGGCAGGTCGTCGGATCGAAGCGCTCGAGGAACTCTGCCATCCAGTCGGGATCGATGTTGTCGAGGACGAGGAGGCGCGGCCGGCCGGGCAGTGGTGCCTGGTCGTCGTACACACCCGCGAGCGCGGTGCGCACCGCGCGATTCCCGAGCGCCGAGCCGCCGATCCCGAGCACGACCACGTTCTCGAAGCGGCCTGCCACGGAGCGTGCGTACGCGAGGATCGAGTCCCGCACCGCGTCCTGGTAAGGCAGATCGAGCCAGCGCAGATCCTGCGTGCGCCGGCCCTGCACGGCAGCCAGCGCGCGGCGGGCCGGCTCGCGCAGCGCGCCGATCTCGGCGGCCGTGATGCCGTGCTCGCTTCCAATGGTGTCGGCGAGGACGTTCGTGTAGTCGAGAACGAGCGGCTCCAAGGTCTCCTCCGGCCCCCCGTGGGGAAAGCGGAGCGGAGCGTAGCAGGACTACCGGAGCGGAGCGAGGCTCAGTCGCGACGCTGCATGCCCGTGAAGATCGAGAGGTAGTAGATCAGGGTCGCGATCGCCGTGAGCGTCCCTGCGACGTAGGTCAAGGCCGCTGCCGAGAGCACGGTCTCGACGCCGCGGGCCTCCTCCTGCGTGCTGATGAGCCCGCTCGTCGCGAGCACCTGCTTGGCCCGCGTGCTGGCGTTGAACTCGACGGGCAAAGTGATGATCTGGAAGAGCACGATCAAGCCGAGGAGCACGATGCCTGCCAGCATCAGCGCCGGCATGTGCATGATCATCCCGAGGAAGAACACCCAGATCCACATGTTCGAGCCGATGGTCATCACGGGCACGAGGCTCGAGCGCATCTGCAGCGCCGCGTAGCCGGCCTTGTGCTGCAGGGCGTGACCGGCCTCGTGAGCCCCGACGGCAACGGCCGAGATCGAACGCCCGTCGTAGACGTCGGGCGAGAGCCGGAGCGTACGCGTGCGCGGGTCGTAGTGGTCGCTCAGGAATCCGGCGACCCGTTCGATCGTGATGTCCGCGCCGCCCAGCCGTGCGACTTCCGCGGCCGCCTGCGCGCCGGTCACGCCCGAGCGCACGGGCACCTTCGAGTACCGCGCGAAGGCGCTGCGCACCCGCCACGCGGCCCAGGCAGCGAGGAGGAGAGTGGGACCGACGATCAGCCAGTACTTGGGGTCGAAGAGGGTGAACATGGTTCGAGATCGTAGCTCGTCACTGGATACGTCGTGGGGAGGGTGGACTCAAGTGCAAACCGGGGCAGGCCGATCCGTCGCCTCCAGGTGTTTCCGTCGTAAGCGCACGTGGCACTTACGGTCAGCCCCCCCTGGCAGGCCCCCAGCGAAGGCCTCGCCCATCGTCCGGTAGTCGCGGCGGCCGCTCCGAGCGTTGTGGATTCGAGAACCCGCGAGTCTAATGCACTCGACGGTGATCGAACGATCGATCGTGCACCGGAGATCCATCCCATCTTGAGCGCCTATTCCCAAGCGCGCGGAGCACAGTCCGTGACCGGTACGAACAACCTCCTCAAGATCGGCAACTTTGCGCTCGTCGCGAAAACCAATCTGCGCACGCTCCGCTACTACGAGGAGATCGGGCTCTTGCAGCCCGCCATGCGCAGCGAGGGCGGCTTTCGCTACTACCGGCCCACCGACCTGAACCGTGTGCAGATGATCCAGAATCTGCAGCAGCTCGGCCTGCCCCTCGACCAGATCCGCGACCTGATCGGGAGCCGCGGCGACTGCGATGGCGGGCCGCCGGCGAGCGATCGCGTCCTGCGAGCCCTGCAGGCACAGGAGCGATTGATCGACGAGCACATCAGGTCGCTCGACGATCAGAAGAAGAAGATCGCCGAAGCGAAGGAAAAGCTGACCGAGTGCCGGACCTGCGAGCACTGCCCGACCTCGCAGAACAACTACTGCGAGCCTTGCATGAACACGGGTCTTTCGCTGCCCGAGTTCATCAGCGCGCTGTATTGAGCGCACCCGCGCCGCTCGCGGCGAGTCTCCGACCGACGAGGCCGGACCACCCGTGCGTCTCCGGGTTGTGGCCCCCTCGTTTTGGCACCGCCCCCCCAATGAGCTAAACTTCGGCTCGGGGCTCCGGTCGGAGCCAGCCACGCCCGCCCAGCTGATGTCCGAAGCGATCACCACCTACCAGACCGAGGTCTCGGGGCTGTGGAGCCCACGCCACGTCTTCCACGAAGCCGGGCAGCGCCTCGGGGTCCTCTCCATGGTGCGCAACCGGGCCGGAATGGTCGTCGGAGGCCGGTGGAATCCGGAGAGCGGCGAGGTGCTGCACTTCCGCCGCGAGCCAGGGCTCCTGCGCCCCCAGTTCTCGGTCTGGTCCGAGGCGCGCGAGTGGCTGGGATCCTCGGATCGTTCCCGCTATTTCCAGCGCCGGCTCGACCTCTGGACCGGCGGGAAGCCCTATCGCCTGGTTCCGCTCACCGGCCTGGGCCGGGGTTGGCGCCTGATTGCCTCACGGACCGGCGAGTCGCTTCGTATCGAGCATGGCCTGCTGCGCCGACGGGCCAGCGTGCGGGTCTTCCGCAAGACCGAGCTCGAGCTCATCCTCTTCGCTTACTTCCTGGGCGCGATCGCCCTGAACCAGTCCCTACCCCCCACCAGCTTGGACGACGTCCCCGAGGCCGATCAGGAGCCCGCCCGAGCTCCTCAGCCCTAGCCCGCACTAGCTAGACTTCCGGAATACGACTCCCGGACGGTCGTCGGTGATTCGATCGTCTTCTGGCAAGACACAGCCAGACGCAACCACCCCTGGCGCGCCGGGTTCTGGCTGCGGATGATTTCCACCTCGCCTCGATCCACTTTTCTCGAAACGAATCATGCGACCCCTTCTCGTTCTGCTCCTCGTGATCGCCGGTCTGACGGCCTTCCTCCTGATCGCCGATTTCGGCGGGTCCAAGAAGACCCCTGGCCTGGAGATCCCGGAAGATCGCTCCGTCCCGAGCGCCCCGACGAGCACGGAGGATCCCGATCCCATCGAGGCCGACCCGGAAGAGGTGCGGACGGTGGCCCAGGACACCACCGACCACGAGCGTGAGATCGTCGAGCCGGTCGACCCCGAGGTCACCAATGCCATCTTCGGGATCGTCCAGAACGAGGCCGGCGTGGCGATCGAGAAGGCCGAGGTCACCCTGACCAAGGCGGGCCGTTCGAATCCCTTCCCGATGGAACCGAACCGCGAGAAGGACAAGCTGACCGTCACGGACGCGAAGGGCGAGTACCGCTTCAAGAACGTCGAGCCCTTCCTCAACTACGCGCTCGTCGTCAAGCATCCCGACTACAAGCTGGTCGAGCACGGTCAGGTGAACGTGCACGCCGCCGGTGAGCAGCAGCAGCCGCCGATCATCATGGGGCCGGGCGTGCTGGTCGAGGGCTTCGTGCGCGACGCCCTGGGCTCGCCCATCCGCGACGCGAAGCTCGCGCTCGGGGCTTTCACCCTTGGAGCGCAGGACGAGAAGGATCCCAATACGCTCCACGAGATCACGGATGCGAATGGGCACTATGGCTTCAAACACGTCGATCGAGGCGTCTCCATCCTCACCGTGGGAGCGGAGGGCTTCGGCACGGTCGTGATCCAGAACGTGCGCATCGCCGACGAGCCGATCCAGCAGGATGTCGTGCTCGAAGTCGCGTCGATGATCAAGGGGCAGGTCGTCTCGGTGGCAGGCGAGGCCATTCCGAAAGCCACGATCGCGGCGTATGCGCTGAACCAGGCGCAGGGCAGGCAATCGCGATCGCAGGTGAAGAGCGACGCCACGGGGAACTTCCTGATCGAGGACATTCCTCAGGGCACATACTCGATTCACGTGATGGCGAAGGGCTTCGACCCCGCGAACGAACCGCGCATCGAGACCGGTACGGTGGACATGCTGGTTCGGCTCAATCCGCAGCCCACGATCTCCGGTCACGTCCGCGACGCAGTCACCGGGGCCCCGCTCACGCAGTTCACGGCGCTGCTCCGCCAGGTCGTACCGCAGGCCGAGCCGCCCATGTCGATTCCCGAGCCCGATACCAAGCGCGAGTTCAAGGCCGCCAGCGGCGAGTACGAGCTGAGCTGCCGGCAGCCGGGCCAGTACCAGGTGCAAGCGAGCGCCCCGGGCTACCCCGGCTGCTTCTCGGACACCGTCACGATCGCGAAGGGACAGAACCTCTTCGACGTGGACGTGCTCATGCACCCCGGGGGCAGCTTGCGCGGCCGGATCGTCGACGATGCGGGCAACCCGATCGCGCGCGCTTCCGTCACCACGCGTGACCATGAATGGAGCGACGACCTGTTCACGCAGACTCTCGCCGACGAGATGCCGGCGATCGCGACCGAGCGCACGATCAAGACGAAGAAGGACGGTACCTTCCAGATCGATGCACTCACGCCCAGCCAGTACCAGCTGGACGTCCAGCATCCCGAGTTCTCGCGCACCTATCAGGGTCCCCTGCAGGTCACCGAAGGCAAGGTGACGGATGCGGGCGACGTCCGACTCATCCGCGGAGGCACCGTCCAGGGCACGGTCTGGAATCCCTCCGGAGAGCGGCTTCCCGGAGCGGTGGTCGAGCTCGTGGCCGAGGCCGATCCGAATGGCACGCCGCGCAGCTATCGCGAGAAGACCGACGCGCAGGGTCACTACATGATCCGGGGCATCTACCCGGGCGCGTACAGGATCACGGCCGTGCGCAGCGCCGATCCCAGCACCGACATGTTCGTCGGCGTGGAGGACATCAAAGAAACGCGCGACAAGCTGCAGATCCTCGACGGCCAGGAGAGCATCAAGGACATCCACTTCGGCATGAACCCCGGTGGCAAATAGGGCGCCAGAAAGCGCACCTCTCTCCGGTCTGCAGCGCGCCGCCGATTGGCAGCGCTTCCTCGAACAGCGCCTGGAGTGCCAGGTCGAGGTCGTGTACGGGCGCTCGCGCAGCACTCCCCTCCAGTTGCGGCGGCGGCGACCGGGCGGGCGCGACGCCTGGAAGCCGAGCGTACAGGTCCGCATGCACGCCCTGTTCGCCTCGGCTCCAGAGGACGTGGGCGAGTCGGTCGCGCACTGGATTCGGAGCGGACGGCGTGCGCGGGATGCGTGCGCGCGGCTCGATCGCTGGATCGAAGCTCGTCTGGCGGAGCTGCCCGCGCCGGTCGCGCGGCGCCTGACCCCTTGCCCACGCGGGCGTCACCACGACCTCGAGGTGCTCGCGGGCCCGCTCTGGGAGAGCTACTTCGCCGCGGATTTCGCCGCCCCACCGCGCCGACCCGATCTCAGCTGGGGCAAGGCCGGCAGCAGCCGGCCGCGGCATTCGCTGCGTCTGGGGAGCTACTCACAGGAGACGCACCAGGTGCGCTTGCATCCCGTACTCGATCAGCCCGCCATTCCCGAGTGGTTCGTGCGCTTCGTGCTCTTCCACGAGATCCTCCACGCCGCGCTCCCTCCCGTGCGCGGCGCGGAGCGGCGCTGGATCCATCACGGTCCGGCCTTCCGCCACCGCGAGCGCGCTCACCCCGATTACCACCGCGCCCACGCCTGGGAAGCCGAGCACCTGCAATCGATGATCCGCTCCGCGCGCACGGGCAAGCCGTATCGCGACTCGGCTCAGGCCGAGGTGTTGCGGACCGTTGCCGAGGTGAGGCAGGTGCCGAGCACGTTGCCGCCCAGGGCCTCGAGCTGATTGTGAGTCTGCTCGACGAAGTGTCGCGGCGTCTTGCCCAGCCGCACGACGAGCAAGATGCCGTCGGCCATGGCTCCCAGTAAGCTCGCGTCCGAGATCGTCAGCGCTTCGGGCGTGTCGATGAGAATGTAGGAGAACTGCTGCTTGAGCTGGTGCAGCAGCGAGCGCATGCGATCCGATCCCAGCCACTCGGATGGATTGGAAGGTAGCTCACCTGCCCCCATCACCAACAGGTTCGAGATCGAGGTCGGGCGGATGGCGCGGTCGAGCGGGAGCCGACCGCCAAGTACTTCGGCCAGCCCTTGCCGGCGGCCGAATCCGATGTACTCCTCGACGGCGGGGCGGTGGAGATTGGCGTCGAGCACCAGGACGTGGGTGCCGGGGAGCTCGGCCATGCACACGCCGAGGTTGAGCGCGGCCACGGTCTTGCCCTCGCCCGGGAGCGCGCTCGTCACGACGATCGTGCGAGACGCCCCGTCGGGGTTGAGGGCGTGGATCGAGTTCCTTAGGCCCCGGAACTGCTCCGCGATGTGGCTGCGCGGATCGCCGATCATCACGATCTCCTCGCGGCGGATCGGGAGGCGTCGATCGTTGTCGGGATCTGCCGGCACCAGCGGAGACGGCACGGCAGTGGCGGGGCTCGAGTTCTTCATGCGCACTGGGCGGCAGCCCTGGACTCTCGCTCATCGGCGCTTCCGAGGAAAGGCCCGGAGCACAAACCCGCCTCAGAGCTCCAGGGTGTGGTCCTGTACGTCCAGATCCTCGGGCTCGGTCGGTGGGAGCGGAGGCCAACCTGCTGCGAGCAGGGTCTCGGCCAGCGGATGGGACGAGCGAACCGAGAGCTCGCGGGCGCGGCGCTCGAGCGCTTCGGCCTCGAAGTCCGCCCGGGCGCGGCGCAGGGCCTGGAGGCCGCGGGCGAGGCCGGCGCCGAGGACGTCGGCGGGTACGTCGGGCCGGATCCAGGCGAGGAGAGCCTCGCGCGCTTTCCAGCCCAGATCGGGATGTGCGCAGAGCTCGCCCAGGTCGCGCGCATCGGCAGCCGAGGGCTGCGGCAGGCCCGCCAAGCGCTCGAGCGCGCCGGCGGCGGCGGCAGCTTCGAATCGGCCGGCCCGCAGCGACAGGCGTTCCACGCTCCCCGGCTCGAAACGGCCGGGCGCCGCCGCGCGGATCGCGGCCCGCAGATTCTCGGCGATGTCCTCCTCTCCAAGCTCCACCCAATCCCGCAAGCGCTGGCCGGTGAGGTCGAGCGCGGTCTCGTCCCCGAGCAGACGCTCCGCGTGCGAGAGCGCGGCCTCGAGCTTCCCCGCGTGGGCCGCCCAGTCGAGACAGGCGAGGCTCAGCTCGGTCGACGACGCGCCCGCCGCCGCCGCGCCCGCCGAGTACGGTGCGTGAAGATCGGTCAGCGACCGGATCACGGCGTCGAGGCGTCCACGATCGCGCGCCCACGCGAGCAGCCCCATCGCGTCCGGGATGGCGGGCACGGTGCCGCGAGGTCCGGAGAGCGCGGCGAGCGAGCGCAGCGCTTGCGCGCGCAGCGCAGGCGACGCCGCCGAAGCGAGCAGTGCGACGCAATCGTCTCGACCGCGATCCGTTCGACCGCGAGTGCCCTCCAGGCCGACCAGTCGAACCCAGCGCGAGGCGGGCCCGAGCGCCTCCCAGCCCTCCAGCAGGATCTCGGCAACGCTCTCGCCCGCGCTCGTCGAGGGTCCCAGCGCGTAGAGCGCCGCGGCCGTGCGCTCCGCTCGCGCGAAGGAGCCCGGCTCCGCCACGGCGAGGCGGCGGTCGAGATCGGCGAGCAGGCTGCGCAGCGCGCTCGGATCGGCCAGACCGGGAACCACCCAGCCGCGGCTGGCTGCAACGAGGAGACCTTCGAGGGCGGCCGCATCGGCGCGCGCGGACCAGCGCCGCTCGAGCCACTGCAAGCCCGCGGGCCAGCCGAGCGCGCCGAGCGCGCGCGCGCACGCCGCGTTCCCGCGCGGATCGAGCTCGCGCAGCACTCCCTCGCACCATGCGACGATGTGAGCCGCCCCGCGCGTGTCCCCCTCGCTGCCGCGCTTGCAGACGAGCACCCAGGCGAGATCATCGTCGGCCGAGCCACGCGGCGCATCGGCGCGGCGGCCGTGCACCTCGAAGGAGACGCGCCAGGCGGCCGCGATCGCCTGCAGCTCCTTGGCCCAGGTGCCGATCGAGCGGCTGCGCGCGACGCGCTCGTCGGGCAGCCGCGCAAAGACCGCGGGATCGAGGGACGGATCGAGCACGATGGTGGCCGGCCCGCCGCCCAGTCGCACGAGCTGATCGAGGTGATCGGCGAGCGAGCGAGCACCGAGTGTCAGCGCGAGGGGCCGCGTTCCTTCCTCGAGCCACTCGTCGGGCAGAACGCGCGCCGCCGCCGGAAGTCCGAGCGTGGCCGGATTCCAGCGCGCCACGAGCTCCTCGATCGCCGCGCGCCCGCCCGTGCGCACCGCATCGCGCGTGTCGGTCGCCGCCAGCGCCGCGAGCTCGAGGTGTCGATCGTCCGACGCGAGCGCCTCGATCAGCCGCTCGCGGACCTCAGCCTCTCCGCCGGCGAAGGCCGCCGCGACGAGGGGAAAGGCCTCCGCCGAGAGATGCGCCGAGAGCCAGCGCTGCGCCTCCGCCCGCTCCTCCGCCCGCGGCGCCGCCAGACGCTCGATCTGCGAGGCGGTCTCGTCGGCCGCGATGCCGCAGCTTGCGAGAGCCAGCGCAAGGAGCATCCGCACAGGCTATCCGCTCCAGCGCAGCGGCACGAGGCCATCCCCTCGCGGCTCGTGGCCCCCCCCGTCGGATACACTGTCTCATCGAATCATGATCCGCCGTGGATGGGTACTCGTCGCGGCGACTCTCGCCGCCGCAACCGCATCGGCGTGGCTGGCCATGCAAGAAGAGGCGAGCGAGCCTTCGGAAGCGGTCATGCCCGGCCGTCGCTCCGTTTCCTCCGTGGATCGAGAGCAAACGCCGCCTTCGACAGGAACGAGTGCGCCCGAAGAGGCCCCGGAACGATCCGATGCGTCCTCCGTCCTCGGCGCTCCCGCGGCGAGCCCCGCGGCCCCTGTCGTGCATCCGACGCGCGAGATCCCGCTCGTGTCGGAGGAGATCAAGTCGGCTGCGCGCCTGGCCGCCGCCGAATACAAGTCCCCGGAGATCCCGACGGACGCGGGCGCAGCCTCGAGCATCGACGAGACGCGCGGCGAGTGGACCGCCGGCCTGGAAGCTAAGTACGCCGGTTTCGACGAAGCCGAGCTGACCCTCGCTCGTCGAACCATCGAAGGCATCCTGGAGTGGCAAGCGAATGGCCCCTTCGAGGGCGCCGCCGAAATCCTCCCCAAGGAGGTCATCGAAGAGCTGACGCGCGAGCTCGGCTGGCTGAAGCGGTAGGACGCCCTCCGCCGCGATCCCTAGAGAGAAACTACCCCCCCTACGAGCACGGAGTCCCTCCGAGTTTGGAGTACCGCCTTCAGGCGGTCTGGTTCGTCGTCCCGCCTTCAGGCGGGACTGGCTCTGCAAGAGAAGACCGCCTGAAGGCGGTACTCCAAACCTGAGGCGACCGCCCTCAAGTTTCACGCGACGGTGTTCGCGCCAAGGCGCGGTGGGAAACTCGTCCCACGCGCCGCGCCCAGCTGGAGGTGAGACCGGTCGAGCCGGCCTCACCTCCTGCGCGTTCGTGACTCGATCAGGGAGTGAAGGTCACCGAGAAGCCGTTCGACAGGTTGAAGAGCGTGCCGCAGGGGCTGATCGGCGTGTCGCGGTGCCAGGCCTGGAAGTGGAACGTGCTGCCCGGAGTGATCACGGCTCCGGTCTGAGCCACGGGGTTCACGAGCACCATCGCTCCACCCGGCCCCGAGTCCTGGATCGGGAAGCGCCGGACGTGACCGCCGACGCAGCGGTGACCATCGCCGAAGGCGATGCCCAGGCCGCCATTCACCTGGTTCGGGCCCATGAACATGATGCCGAACTCGTTGGCGGGCACCTGGATCGCGACCAGGTGCGCGTCGTCTGCGCTGACGCTCGTCCCGCCGATGTTGTAGAGCTGAGCACCGCTGCCGGTGGAATTCGCGCAGCCCTCGCCGCTGCCACCGAAGTTGGCGCAGGGGCATCCATTGCCCGTGCCGTCACCGAAGCAGAACGGCGTGCCGCCGATGCCCTCGCACTCGTCCGGGATTCCGTTCAAGTTGAGGTCCATGCTCGTGCCATCGGCGATGTCGCAATCGTCGGGCACGCCATTGTCGTTGCAGTCCGGCTCGCAACTGTCGGGAATGCCGTTCCCGTTGCAGTCGTCCCGGCCCGCGCATGCATCGCCCGTGCCGTCGCGGTCGCAATCCTCCTGACCGGGATTGAAGACGCTCGGGCAGTTGTCGCACAGGTCACCGACGCCATCCAGGTCCCCGTCCTCCTGGCCGAGGTTCGCAACCGTCGGGCAGTTGTCGATGCAATCGGGAACGCCGTCGCTGTCCGTGTCCGTATCGGGGATGCCGCAGCCGCACAGACCCTCATCGGTCTTGTTCGGATCGTCCGGGCAGCCGTCGAAGCAGTCGAGCGTGCCGTCGCCGTCGGAGTCGAGGTCGGGCACTCCGCAGCCGCAGTCGCCTGGATCGATCTTGTTCGGATCGTCCGGGCAACCGTCGAAGCAGTCGAGCGTGCCGTCACCGTCGGAGTCGAGGTCGGGCACTCCGCAGCCGCAGTCACCTGGATCGATCTTGTTCGGATCGTCCGGGCAGCCGTCGACGCAGTCGGCCGTGCCATCGCCGTCGGAGTCGATGTCGGGTACTCCGCAGCCGCAGTCGCCTGGATCGATCTTGTCCGGGTCGTCCGGGCAGCCGTCGACGCAGTCCGCCGTGCCGTCCCCGTCCGAGTCGATGTCGGGTACTCCGCAGCCGCAATCCCCCGCAGCGATCTTGTTCGGATCGTCCGGACAGCCGTCGATGCAGTCCGGCGTCCCGTCCAGGTCCGAATCGATGTCGGGAATGCCGCAGCCGCAGTCACCCGGATCGATCTTGTTCGGGTCGTTCGGACAGTCGTCGAAGCAGTCCGGCGTCCCGTCCAGGTCCGAGTCGGTGTCGGGAGTGCCGCAACCGCAATCCCCTGGTGCGATCTTGTTCGGGTCGCTCGGACAGCCGTCGAAGCAGTCCGGGGTCCCGTCGAAGTCCGTGTCGGGGATGCTGTAGGTCAGCGTGAACGGGCTGCCCGGCTGGGCGCCGAGCTCACCTGCAACGCGGATCAAGACCGTCTGGCCGCTGCTCAGCGCCACGGTGACGATCGAGCCCGGAGCACAGCCCCCTGAACCATCGAGATTGCATGCGCCCGCGAGCTGATTGCTGACCGTGGGCGTCGGACACGCCGAGTGCACGGACAGCTGCGTGTTGTAGGGCCCGCAGGTGGCAAAGGTCGCGTTGGTATTGCACGGCGAGGTGTACTGGTACCACACCGCGAACATGCTGTAAGAGGCGTTGCACGAGGGGTTCGCCGTCGTCGAGGTATTCGTGAAGGCGGTCGCCCCCACCGTCGTTCCGGCGACTGCGCCGCTCGTGCCAGCGAGCACCTGCGGCGCGATGCACAGGTCGTTCACCGGAGTCGGGTCGCAGGAGGCCGTCAACGTGAACGAGCCGGTGGTCGTCGTGAACGGAGCGACGAGGATGCGGTAGTCGACGCCTGCCTGAGCCACCCACGCGACCTTCGACTGGAAGGGCGAGCCCTGGATGTCGTCGTTCGCGGTGACGCACGTGAGGCTCCCGCAGCCGGCCGAGGCGTCGAAGACCCAGAGCTTCGAGTCATAGGCCGAGGCGAGCGTGTCGACCGTGATGGTCTGAGTGATCGGTGAGGAGATGCGGTACCACACACCGTTCGTGTAGGCAAAGCTCTGCGAGCCGCCCGGCAACGGCCCTGCACAGGCCGGAGGCAGCGGCGTTTCGGCGGACGCGGCCACCGTCGTTCCGACCGTGACCGAACCACACGTGATGGGAATCGCATCGCAGCACGCGTCGTTGCCATTCGCCGTCGCATCGAGCGACGCCCGGACGACGAAAGCTCCCGCGGTGAAGAGCTTGTCCGACACGCGCAGTCTGTACGTTCCCGGGGGCAGGCCCGTGACGGTCAAGCACGAGGAGCCACCGAAGCACGGGCAGCCGGAGCAATCGTCGTTGCAGGTGATCTCGGCCCCACCGCATACCGAGTAGAGCGTGAGCACGGTGTCGATGGCCGAGCCGCAGGTCTCGGCGTGGAAGGTGCCCATTGCCGTGGTCGTGATCGTGTACCAGAGGTCACGGCCGTTTGCATCGCAGGTCGATGTGCCGTCATTGGTGGCAAAGGCGGTGTTGCCCGTCGCCGTGGCGCCCAGGGCCAGGGTGATGGCGCCCGCGCAAGTGTCGTTCACCGGCGGACCGGCGAGCTGGATGTCGAGCCGGTAGTGGTAGCTGTAGCCGCCGACGGCGACCCCCCCGAAGGTGGCGCTCGAGGTCAAGTTGACCGGGATCACTCGCACCGCGTAGTAGTTCCCGGCCGTGACCCCGGACGTCAATACAAGCGGGGCGCAGCGTGCGCTGATCGGCGAGGACGTGACCAGCGTGTTGATGCTGCAGTCGGTCGCCGCCACCTGGCGCAGCTCGAGGATCCCGTTGAACTGCGCGTTCATCGTGACCGTCAAGCTCTCCGTGATCGGCGCCTGGAAGCGGTACCAGTCGGTGTCCCGGTTGCCCGCGTAGCCGCGAGATGTGCCGCGCAGGATCGTGTTGGCCGGGTAGGCCGAAACCGTGATGTCCCGGAACGAGAGCGGGCTCGAATCGCAGCCGTCGTCCGTGCCCGGGCCGTAGCTCGGTTCGCTCTCCAATGTGGTCGGCGAGAGGTCCGGCGCACACACGGTGGTCGGCACCGCGCCCGTGCAGGAGATCCCGTTCTCGCTGACCGCCATCGAGAAGGCCGCGGTCTGAGCGCCCGCGGTGAAAGGAGCGACCCATATCCAGTACGTCGACCCTAGCACCGAGCACCAGCTCGCCGAAGCCGGCGTCCCCGCGCAGGCCGGGCCGTTGTCGTCCGCGCTCGTGATGACGGTGAGGCCGTCGCAGGTACCGGCCATGACGATCATCACGCTGTCGAGCGCCGCGGTGGCGCAGAGCGAGGCCGTCATCGTGGTGCCGGTCCCGGTGACCGTGTACCACAGGCCGCGGCGCGTGGACATGCCCGTGCTCGGCGAGCCTGCGAGCTGGACGAACTCGTTGTACTCGACCGTCGCCCCCGTGAAGTTTCCCGCCACGGTGACGGGCGGGGTGTACGGCCCGGCGATCGCCGTGGCGCTCGAGCAGTTGTCGTTGTCGGGAGTCGTAGCCGCCTTCACTTCCACCGCGATGTAGGTGCCCCCGCTGTTGGCGCCATTGGTCAAGGTGACCGGCATGCTCTTGGTGCCGGTGCCCGTACCCATCGCGACGATCACGTTGGCGGAGTAGATCCCGTCTCCGAGGATGTCGTCGCCGCCGGTTCCGTCATCGAGGAGCGCGACTGCCGAGCCGGCTCCGATCAGGGAGGCGTCGAGCGTCACGATCGGGTTCGGCGAGATCGGTCCCCCCCGCAGTTGTAGGGGAACACCGTCGCCTTGATCGTCTGCGTCGGCTCGGCGAAGTACGGATTGCACATGCCGCCCGCCGAGAGGCCGGCGTTCACCGCCGTGGAAATGTTGCGCGGGTTGGGAGCACCCGCGGACCAGTCCGAGTTGTTGTCGTTCAGGTCCTGGCCGCCGCACATGTTGCGGAAGATCGCGTTGTTCGCCGAGGGCGGCGGCGCGTTGTTGGCCGCAGTGAAGGGCGCGCCCGGCTCGTTCCAGGTCGCGGTGGTCCCGTAGCCCACGAAGTCCATGATCTGCGCGCCGGTCGGCGTCCCGCCGGTCAGGGCGGTGGTGGTGTTGACCAGCGCGACCTTGCCCGCCGTCGTCGCCATCGCGATCGTGCCCGTCGCATCCGCAAAGGGCAGCGCGAGAGTTTGGCCGGCCGTGATCGTCGTGCCGTCAGCCTCCTTGACGAGCAAGTATTGACCGGTGCCGAGCGTCATCGCAGGCAGCGCCGTCACAGTCCAGGTCGTTCCCGAGGCCGCGGCGTACTGCACCGACCAACCGGAGACCGATTGCGGCGCGCCGCTGTTGTAGATCTCGATGTAGTCGCTCAGGTACTGCGCAGCCGTGTCGCCACCGCCGCCGTAGATCTGGCTGATCCGCACCTGCGCGCTCGCAATTCCGCAGGCGAGCGCCGCCGCGAGCGAGAATCCTCCGCAGCGCACCAGCCGACGCAGCCGGTCACGAGCTCGGACCGAAGGAACACAGATCCTGGACACCAACGAGCCACAATTCTCGAAGACCATGACCTCATCCTCTCGCCTCACGGCCCAATCTCGAGCCGCGCTGGCAGACGCGAACTAGGGGGGGGAAGGAATGCTCAGCTCTGCGAAATGAGATTCCAACTCCACTTCGCGTTCCTCACAAGGGGGGAGCGTTCCAGGATCTGCGAGATTCCCTCGAGCTACCGGGGCCGTCTCGTGGATGCACGCAGCCGAGTCGGGGGCTACGCTGGCCGGCCGCATGTTCCGAAAGCTCATGATTGCCAACCGAGGGGAGGTCGCGGTGCGGGTGGCGCGGGCGGCGCGCGAACTCGGGATCGTGCCGGTAGGCGTCGTGTCGGAGGTCGATCGCGAGGCGTCGTGGACGCGATGCATGGACGAGGTGGTCTGCATCGGGCCGAGCGCGCCGCGGGAGAGCTATCTGCGTGCCGAGGCGGTGCTGCAGGCGGCGCTGCAGACCGGCTGTGCGGCGGTCCATCCCGGATGGGGGTTCCTGGCGGAGAACGCGCGCTTCGCGGCCCTGGTCGAGCAGCACGGGCTCGTCTTCGTTGGCCCGCCGCCGGCAATCATCGAGCGCATGGGCCTCAAGTGGCCGGCGAAGGTCGCAATGCGTGCCGCGGGATTGGCGCCAATCCCCGGCTCGGAGGGACTCATCGCGGACGCCGGTGAGGCGATCGAGATCGCGCGCTCGATCGGCTGGCCCGTGATCGTCAAGGCGGACGCGGGTGGCGGAGGCCGTGGGATGCGCCTGTGCCGCAACGAGACGGAGCTCCGCGAGGGGTTCCCCGCGGCTGCGGCCGAGGCCGAGGCGGCCTTCGGGAACGGCGCCCTGTACCTCGAGCGCTATCTCGCCGGCGGCCGTCACATCGAGGTGCAGATCCTCGCCGACCGCTTCGGCCACGCCGTCCACCTCTACGAGCGCGATTGCTCGATCCAGCGCAACCACCAGAAGCTCGTCGAGGAGAGTCCCACCCCCGCGCTGTCGAGGGAGGAACGCGCCGAGCTCGGCCTCCGTGCAGCTCGCGCCGCCGCTTCCATCGGCTACGTCGGCGCCGGCACGATCGAGTTCCTGCGCGACGCAGAGGGCCGCCTGTGGTTCATGGAGATGAACACGCGCCTCCAAGTCGAACACTCGGTGAGCGAGATGCTGACCGGCGTCGACATCGTGCACTGGCAGCTGCGCATCGCCGCGAACGAGCGCCTCGCCCTCGCTCAGGACGCCATCGCCCCCCAAGGTGCCGCCATCGAGTGTCGAATCAACGCCGAGGACCCTTCCCGCGACTTCCGCCCGACCCCCGGCAAGCTCCTGACCTTCGACCTCCCCCTCGACCGCGGCCCCGGCCGCCTCCGCGTCGACACGCACCTCCAGGCAGGCGACGAGGTCTCCCCTCACTACGACTCCCTGCTCGCCAAAGTCATCGCCTGGGGCAAGGACCGCACCGAGGCCCTCGAGACGATGCGCCGCGCCCTCGACTCCTCCCACATCGAAGGCGTCGCGACAACGATCCCCCTCCACCTCGCCCTCCTCGCCAGCGACGAGTTCACCCGCGGCGACTACGACACCCGCTCGATCCCCGGCTGGACGCTAGCGAGCGCACGCTAACCCCACAGCCACCCTCCCGCTCGCCCGCGAGCCTCCCTCTTCGTTTTCCTCTTGGTTTTCCCCCCCTTAAAAAAATCTCCCCTGCCTTTGTCTTAGCCTTCTCTTCCAGGCTCACCCCTCCCCGCTCCTGAGCGGAGGCAAGGTCTGCACCGGAATGAGCCCGAGCCTCCTCCACCCCGTGCCGAGCATCCATGTCCTCGGCGGAACCACGGGCGCCGCATCGCCGGGAGCTCCGACCTCCGAGCCCTTGCCCGCATTCCTCCATCCGTCGAACCACGCCCCCGACGAGTACGGATCGATGCCGTCGTGAAAGAGGCCGTGTCGGCGCGCGTTCTTGAGCACGTACTCGAGCGCGTTCCTGACCTGGCGCGGGCTCGTCAGGATCCGATCGTGATAACGGTCGGCGAAGACCTTGCCCGCCCGGCGCAATCGTGCGTTGATCACCTTGGCGAGACGCACGCCCAGGCCTTGCATGCCGCGTGAGAGCGCGGGCCTTCCAGTTGCCTCGACGATCAGATGCAGGTGGTTCGACTGCACGCTGAAGTGATTGAGGCGAAAACCGAAACGGGCCTTTCCCGAGCGGAGGGCTCGGTGCACGTCGGCGAAGAGGGCGGGGTTGCGCAAGCTCGGAAGGCTCTCGCGCAGGCGTAGCGTCACGTGAACGGGGAAGCGCTGCGGAAGGCTCTCGCGCGTGCGGTGGGAGACACCGGCGCGAGGGCCGGACGGGCGGCGGCCGGCTCCGCGGCGAGCGCCTCCCCAGGGGCGGAAGTCGAGTGCGAGCTGGCTCGGGCGACGGGAGCCGCGAGAGCGTCGGGAAATCGAACGAGGGCGCGAAGTCGGCACGGGAAGAAGAGAAGCGAGAGTGAGGGAGAGGTTGAACAACCGAGCGGCTCGGCGCCGCAGAACTTGAATGAGCATAGATCAAAAGACGAGAGATTGCAAGCCCCGGAGAGTCGGCTGTTACGAAGAGTTGGAGCTCGCGGCGCCGCTTGCGACTACGCGCGCGCGGGGTTTTAAAGTGGGAGAGGGAAGACAAGTTTTAAGGGGGGAAAACGAAGAGGAAAGCCAAGAGGAGAATGAAGAGGGAGGCGAGCGACGAGGGGAGGGCGGAGTAAGGGGGGTGTTGGTGGGACGTCGAGGGCGAGCAAGGTTCGAGGGGGTCGGTTCTGGAATCTCGAGGTGGGGTGAGGTGCAAGGGGTTGGGGGGAGGGATAGGCTGGCCGGCTGGCGGAGAGGAATGTGGCGAAGGTTCCCCTGATACCGATTGGCAGTCCGCGGGATGCGTTTCTCGATGGCGGGAGCTTCGAGAAGAATCTGGGGGTGCTCGGCGAGCGGGAAGGGGTGCTCGGGGAGCGGCGGGCGAGGGTCGAGGGGGGGTGGGGGGAGAGGTATGTGGCGCGGGTGCATGGGAAGGGGAAGCTCACGGCGCGGGAGCGCGTTGGAGAGGTTGCGGGATTCGGGGACGCGGGTGTTCGAGGTCGGCACCTTCGTCAACTACGGGCGCGAGCTTCGGCAAGCTCGAGTCGCCGGCCGCGGGGGTGGTCACGGCGTTCGCGCGCGTCGCTGGGCGCTGGACGATGGTGATCGCGAACGACAACACGGTCGCTTCGGGCTCGTGGTGGCCGCGGACGCCGGAGAAGATCGAGCGCGCGCAGGAGATGGCGCTGCGGCTCTGCGCCTGCCGGTGATCTACCTGGTCGATTGCTCGGGGCCTGTATCTGCCCGAGCAATCGCAGCTCGTTCCCGGGGCGCACGGGCGCGGGCCACATCTTCAAGAAGAACGCGAGCTGCTCGCGGCGGCGGGCGTGCCGCAGATCGCGGGCGTGTTCGGCGACTGCATCGCGGGCGGCGGCTACATGCCGATCATCTCCGACCGCGTGTACATGACCGAGCAGGCGTACATGGTCATCGCGGGCGCGGCGCTCATCAAAGGCGCGAAGAGCGAGCACCTCTCGAGCCTCGACATCGGCGGGCCCGAGGTGCACGTGCATCAGTCGGGCTGCGCCGACGTGCGCGTGCCCGACGACGAGACGGCGCTCGAGCTGATCCGCGCCGAGGTCGCGCAGCTCGGCTCGAGCGCGGCGGCGACTTCTACCGCCACGGCGCCGAAGCGGCGGCGCCGCATCACCCGACCGAGCGAGATCGGAGGGCATCTTCCCGGCGGATCACCGCATGACGTATCGCCGCGCTGAGGAAGTGCTCGCGCGGCTCGTCGACCGCAGCTTCTTCTGGGAGCTGCTGCCCGAACGCGGGCGCGAGATGATCGTCGGCGTCGGGACGCGTCGAGCGGTCTCTACATGGGCTTCGTCGCGAATCGCCAGGGCGTTGCTCGACGACCCCGAGCACCACGGCGCGAAGAAGCCGGCGGGAATCCTCTACAAGGAAGGCATCGCCAAGATCGCCGCGTTCAGCCGCGCGTGCGACGACGACGGGATCCCGATCGTGTGGCTGCAGGACATCTCGGGCTTCGACATCGGCGTCGAGGCCGAGCGCCTGGGGCTGCTCGGCTACGGATCGAGCTTGATCTACGCGAACAGCACGAATCGCAGTGCCGATGTTCACGGTGCTGCTGCGCAAGGCCTCGGGCGCCGGCTACTACGCGATGGCGGGCATGCCCTACGAGCCGGTCGTGCAGCTCTCGACGCCGCTCGCGCGGCTCTCGGTCATGGAAGGCCGTACGCTCGCGATCGCGGCCTATCAACACCAAGCTCGACGACGAGTTCGAGATCGCCGTCGACCGATCCCGCCGAGCGCGCGAAGATCGAGGCGGGCATGCGCGAGACCGAGGCGCGCATCGAGGGCGACATGGATCCCTACAAGGCGGCCGCGCAGATGGACACCGACGAGATCGTGGCGCTCGGCGAGCTGCGCGCCTGGCTCGAGCTCTTCGCCGAGACGGCCTAGCAAGTCGATCGGCTACGCGCCGGACGAAGAACCCGCGCATCTGGTCGCTGCACGATCTGGCGGCTCTCGACGAGCCGCGCGGCTGAGCCCTCGCATGGACGATCGCTACGAGCTCCTCGCCCGTCAGGACTCCGGACGCGTGCTCCTGCTCTCTCCCGGGGTGGGCCTGTTCACGCGCGCGCTCGAGCGTGGCACGCCGCTGATTGCTGGACAGACAGCCGGCTCCCTGGTGCAGCTCGGTCGCGCGAGCATGCTGGTCGTGCCCGCGGGCGCGAGCGGCGTCATTGCCAACGCCCGCCCCGAGCGCATCCACGAGCCGGTCGCCTGGGGAGAGACGCTCTACGAGCTCGTGCCTCTCAGCGGAGCGAGCGAAAGCGTGATCGCGGCCAGCGATTCAACTCCCGAGACTCGCGGCGGCGCGCTCGTGCTGCGCTCCCCGCAGACCGGCCGCTTCTACCATCGCCCCGCACCGAACGAGCCCGCCTTCGCGCAAGAAGGCGACCTACTCGAAGCCGGCCGCCCAGTGGGCCTCGTCGAAGTCATGAAGACCTTCACCCACGTCACCTACCGACCTGGCGCCCCGCTTCCAGTTCGCGCGCGTTTCCTGCGCTACCTCGTGCCGCACGCGAGCGACGTGAGCGAGGGCCAACCCTTGTGCGACCTCGAACCGGCCTAGTCCAGTTCGGTCCGGTTCGGTCCGGTTCGGTCTGGTTCGGTCTGGTTCGGAGTACCGCCTTCAGGCGGTCTTCTGTTTTGGGTTCTTTCTAGTTCTTTCTGGTTCTTCCACGCCCAGAACCAGACCGCCTAAAGGCGGTACTCCGAACCAGAGGGAGGTTAACCTCTGCGCATGCTGATCGCTTCCGTCCTCGCCATCGTGCTGCAGACTTCCTCCCCCCCAACGCCCACTCCGGCGGAAACCCCCGCCCACTGGGCCAGCGGCCTCACCCTGCGGTTCGACTACTACCACGCGGGAACAGCCAGCGAGGAACACATCGCCCCCGACCGCTATCGCCTGGAGCCACGCCACGGTCCCCTCCAGGATTGGCCGACCGATCCACGCCGACTCATCGACACCACCAATCTCGGCAAGTATCTCTTCGAGGTCGTCGATCGCGAGACGAACCAGATCCTGTACTCGCGTGGCTTTTCGAGCATCTACGGCGAATGGGAAACGACCGGCGAGGCAAAGAAGGCCTGGCGATCCTTCCACGAGTCGCAGCGCTTCCCGGAGCCGAAAACGGAGGTCCAGCTCGTGCTGAAGAAGCGCGCCGATGACGGCAGCTTCCGCGAGATCTGGAGCGACGTCCTCGATCCGGCGAGTCGCTTCGTCGACCGCTCGCCGATCGTTGCACGCGGCACCGTGGAAGACGTCGGGCCCACGGGTCCGCCGAGCGAGCAAGTCGATCTTTTGATCGTCGCCGAAGGTTACACGGCGGAGCAAAGGATGAAGTTCCACGAGGATGCGCTGCGCCTGAGCGAGGTGATGTTCAGCACCGAGCCCTTCATGCGCCGCAAGGGTGATTTCAACGTGCGCCTGCTCGTTCGTCCCCTCACCGGACGCCGGGATCCCGAATCCGCGCAAGAACGAGTGGCCGCGCACGAGCCTTCGGCCTCTCGTTCAACGCCTTCGACAGCGACCGCTACGTGCTCACGAACGAGAATGCGGCCTTGCGCGAAGCTGCCGCGCAAGCGCCCTACGACGCGCTGATCCTGCTCTTCAACAGCAAGAAGTACGGCGGCGGCGGGATCTTCAACCTGTGGGCCACGTGTGCGGCCGACACCGAGCCCGCGCCCTACGTCTTCGTGCACGAGTTCGGCCACAGTTTCGCCGGCCTCGCCGACGAGTACTACAGCTCGCAGGTCGCGTACGAGGACTTCGTGCCGCCGGGCAGCGAGCCCTGGGAGCCGAACGTGACGGCCCTCCTGGATCCCGCGCGACTCAAGTGGCGCGATCTCGTGAAGCAGGACACCGCGCTCCCCACCGTGTGGAACAAGGCGGCTTACGACGAGGTCGACCTCGCCTACCAGAAACTGCGCGCCGAGAAGGTCGCCGCCAAGGCCTCGAGAAGCAGAGATGGAAGTGCTCTTCCGCGACGTCAAGGCGAAGACCGGACCCATGCTCGCCGGTGATCCCAGCTTCGGCCGGGTCGGCGCCTTCGAGGGCGCGGCCTACCAGGGCAAGGGCCTCTACCGTCCCGAAGTCGACTGCATCATGTTCACGCGCAATCCCACGACCTTCTGCGCCGTGTGCGAGCGCGCGATCGAGCGCACGATCGACTTCTACTCGCGCTGACATGGCAGTCGTCGGTCTGGGAATCGATCTCGCGCGGATCGACCGGCTCGAGGCAGCTCACGGGCGTCACGGTGAGCGGCTCCTCGAGCGGCTGTTCACTGCCGGCGAGCGCCGCTACTGCGAAGCGCGTCGCGAGCGCTTCGTGCACTATTCCGGTCGCTTCGCGGTCAAGGAAGCCGTGATGAAGGTGCTCGGCACCGGCTGGGCCAAGGGCGTGCGCTGGGTCGACATCGAGGTCGTGCGCGCGAGCGGCGAGGCGCCCCGGGTAGTGCTGCACGGTGCGAGCGCGCGCATCGCCGCCGAGCGCGGGATCGAGCGCATCTGGATCGCGATCACGCACGACGCCGGGATCGCCGCCGCGGTCGCGGTGGCGGAGGGGCTGGAGGGGAAGAGCTGAGGAGCGCGCTCACTCCACTTCGCGGAATCCCAGCGCCACGAGGAGGCAAGGACCGCCCGAGATCACCGAGAGACCGAGCTCCTCGGCGCGAGTGACCGCCGCCTCACTCTCCGCCCCCGGCTGCATCCATACATGCTCGATGCCCAGCTTTGCGGCTTCCTCGACGAGCCGCTCGGTCACCGACGAGGGCGTGATGATCGAGACCGCATGCACCGGCTCGGGAATGGCAGCAAGGTTGGCGAAGACGGCCAGGCCTTCGATCTCTTTCTCGAGCGGGTGCACGGGGATCGCACGCCGGCCATTCTGCAGGTAGCAGCGCAGGACCTTGTTGCCGTACTTGGCGCGGTCGCGTGAGACGCCGACCACGGCGAAAGGACTGCCGTCGAGGAACTGGCGGATGCGTTCGTGGACTCCCATGGGCGCCATGCAGGGTAGCGTGCTTCGCAGGATGCCCGAAGGCAGAACTCCGAACACCGAGTGCCTCCGTGCGACGCTATGCTCTGGTGCGATGAACCGACGCGAAAAAGCCCTCGGCATCCAGCGCATCCTCGACGATCTCTATCCCGAGGCCCCCATCCCTCTGGAGCACAGCGATCCCTATACGCTGCTCGTCGCAGTCCTGCTCTCGGCCCAGACCACCGACGCGCGGGTCAACATGGTGACGCCGGCGCTCTTCGCGCGCGCCTCGACGCCCGCGGCGATGGCGAAGCTCCCCGTGGAAACGATCCATCGAGCGATCGCGACCTGCGGCCTCGCGCCCACCAAGGCAAAGAACATTCTGGCGCTCTCGCGCCTGCTGGTCGAGCAGCATGGCGGAAGGGTTCCGCGCACCTTCGAGGAGCTCGAGGCGCTCCCCGGCGTGGGCCACAAGACGGCGAGCTGTGTGCTCGGTCAGGCGTTCGGGATCCCGGCCTTTCCGGTCGACACGCACATCCACCGCCTCGCCGCGCGCTGGGGCCTCTCCGACGGCAAGAACGTCGAGAAGACCGAAGCGGATCTGAAAGCGCTTTTCCCGCCGCAGAGCTGGAGCCGGCTCGCGATCCAGATCATCCTGTTCGGTCGCGAACGCTGCCCTGCCCTGCGCCACGATTTCGCCGCCTGCCCGATCTGCTCCTGGGCCGCGACGAAGAAGCGCGCCCGAGCGGAGGGGGAGCGTGCTCGCCCGACGACGAAGGCGCGAGCGAAGGACGTGAAGAAACCGGCTGGACGCGCCCGGAATGCGCGCGCCGCGCGCGAGCGATGAAACGCGCCGATCCCGATCGCGACGCGGAGGACGAGCGGCTGGAAGAGGCCTGGCGCGCGCTCGAGGCCGGCGAGCCGGAGCGCTGCCTGGATCTCCTCGACCGCTGCGCGCCCGACGAACCCGCGCGGCACGTGATCGCCTGCCACGCCTGCCTGGATCTCGGCGAAATCGTCGACGCCCGCGACGAGCTCGGCGCGGCGCGGCGCCTCGGACTGGCCACCGACGATCCCGATTACCTCTCGGCCCGCGGCGAGCTCGAGCTGGTCGACTGGCGCATCGCGGATGCCCGCGCCACATTCGAAGCCCTCGTGCGAGTCGAGCGCACGGCCTACGCGCTCGAACGCGTGTCGCTCTGCGCCGACCTCGCCGGCGAGTACGAGCGCGCCGACAGCCTACTGGAGGAAGCGCACCGCCTCGATCCCGAGGCTGTTCCAGAGCCGCGCCGCTTCAGCGCCGACGAGTTCGGCCGCGTGATCGAGCGCGCTCTCGCCGAGCTGCGCCCCGAGCACAAGGCCGTGCTGGACAACACCCCGATCCTGGTCGAGCAAGTCCCCTACCGCGAGCTCGCGCCCGAAGGCGATCCACTCTCCGTCCCCGCCGAAGCCCTCGGTCTCTTCGTCGGCCCAAGCCTCCTCGACGAAGCCGACGGCGCGAGCGGCGAGGAACCGCCCGCGATCTACCTCTTCCAGCGCAACCTCGAACGCTACGCGCGCGACGAGACCGAGCTCATCAACGAGATCCGCATCACCCTCTTCCACGAGATCGGCCACCGCCTGGGCTACGACGAAGAGGGCGTCGACGACCTGGGGCTCGCTTGAACGCCCTCCGGAACTACCTTCGCGCGAGGCACCGCATGGATCGCAGAGAATCCTTCCAACCCCTCCACGTCGTCTCGGGAATGCTCGGCCGTACGGTGCAAGTGTGATCCAGCTCCAGCGTCTCGAGGGCTTCTACTGGGTCGCCGCGACCGGCGGCTATGCGCGGGCGGCGCGCGCGTTTCCGTATCCGATCACGCAGCCGGCCGTGCACCAGCAGGTGAAGAAGCTCGAGGAGGAGATCGGGGTGACGCTGTTCGAGCGTGTCAGCAAGGATCGCATGGTGCTGACGGCGGCGGGGCAGCGGCTGTACGAGGTCGTGCGGCCGTTCTACGAGCTCTTGCCGGGGGTGGTGCGGTCGCTGCGCGAGGGGGACTACGGGGGCGAGATCTTCATTCACACGGCGACGATCTTTCTGCGTTACCTGATCCCCACCTGGATCCACCGCGTGCACGTCAAGCACCCGAGCTTGCGCATCCATCTCTCCGAGACGCTGCAACCCGATCTCGAGGGGCTGCGGCGGGGGGCGGTGGATCTGGTCGTCGATCACCTGCCGACCGTGCCCGACGACGTGGAGACGATTCGCGTCGGGACGCTGCGACCTTTCCTCGTGCTGCCGCGGGAGCACGCGCTCGCCAGCAAGAAACGGCTCGCGCTGGCCGAGCTCGCGGCTGACACCTTCATCGCGTACACGCCGGGATTGCACGCGCACGATCTGCAGATGCAGGCTCTGAAGGAACACGGGGTGACTCCCACGCGGATCCTCTCGGCGAGCTCCGCCGAGTCGATCCTGGGTTTCATCGAGGCGGGGCTGGGATACTCGATCGTGCCCTCCCTCGATCCGAGCGGGCCGAAGAGCAGCATGATCTCGGTTCAGCCGCTCGAGAGCGACCCGAGCGAATTCGCGGTGTTCGCGGCCTGGCGCAAGGATGTGCCCGAGAATCCGCTGGTGGATGCGGTACTCGAATCCGCGCCGCGGGAGTGATGCGTCACTTGTCCGGACGGAGCGCGCTCATGCGGCGGCGGAAGGTCTCGAGGAGGTCGCTCTTCTCCAGGCCCTTGAAGAGGAAGCTGCCGAGCTCCTTGAAACCCATCCCGAGGCGCGGCTCGCTCAGGGTTCCGTGCAGATCGAGGGCGATCGCCGTCTCGGGGGCGGCGCTCTCCTCTCGATCGGCCGACGCACCCGCCCCCAGGGGGACGCCGAGCTCGAGCTCGATCCGCTCGTCGACCATCGACACGGTGCCGTCAGCCGTGCCGATTCCCATGGCGAGTGCGAGGCCGTCGTAGGCGATCTCGCCGTGCTCGACCGTGAGCACGCAGGGGCTCAAACCTTCGAATCGCATCGGCTCGCCCTCGCTGGCCACGAGCCTCTCGAGCTGATCGAAGAAGCGATAGGACCAGCCCGGTGCCGACAGGCGCAGCGTCCCATCCAGTTCGACGAGGTTTCCATCGAGCGGCAAGTGGAAGGCGCCCAGGCGGAGCTCGAGCCGGTCGGAGGGCGAGAGCGCGCGGAAGTCGGCGAGCCAGGGAAAGAGCTTGCGGAGGAATCCCTCTTCCACGGCTGGGGAGAGCGCGAGCTCGGCCGCGAGCCCGTCCTCCTGCTCCGATGCGAGAAACGACTCGCCCGTAGACCCTCGGAATCTCAGATGGCCGGAGTCCGATTGCAGCTCGACATCGAGCGAGTGCTGATCGCCGAGCAGATCGGCGATCTCGACGTTCGCGTCGAGCGTCGTGCCGAGCGCTCCGACGATCCACGCACTCCGGCCAAGCAGCGCATCGAAGGCCCGCGCAGGGACGCGCTGCGCCTCGATGCTCGCGGAGGTGCAGAGCTCCACGTTCGAGCCGTCGGCCGGGCGCAGCGTGATCGCGAGCTGGCCGGGCTCGGCAGTCCCCGCCGGATCGCGCAGCGCACCGGAGAGCCCGAGCTCGAAACCGTTCGCAGCGTGCTCCAGTCGCCAGTGCGTCCCGAGGAGCTCGACCAGACGTTGCTCCTCGGATACGAGCGCGATCGTGCAGGGCGCGTCGGCCGCGAACTTGCAGGTCCAGGTGACGGGCCGTTCGTGCCCCTTCATCCGCGGCGTGCCGATCGCGGTGTCGATCTCGAAGCCCGAATCGACCAGTGTCCAGGGGCCCGTGGCCGGATCGACCGCCGTCGCGAGCGTTCCAGCCGGCGCCGGAACCGCCACCAGGAGCTCGGCCAGCCGTTCGGCTAGAGCGCGCGGCACTCCCGCGAGCGTGCCGTTTACCGAGCCGATCGGAACGCGCAGCACTCCGTCGCGCCACTGGCCCTTCCAGCTCGCGCGCAACTCCTCGCCGCTCATGCTGCCCTCGACGGGGGCCCCGGCGCGCGGATCGCCTTCGAGGTGCGCTTCGAGGTCGATGCGCGCTCCTGCGATCGAGGTGAGCCAACCGTCCGTCCCGAGCAGCGCGTCGATCCGGGCGGCGCTCGCTCCGTGGAGTGAGGCATGCACCTCGATCGAGTCCCAGGTCGGGGCCAGGAAATCGTCGGCCGAGAACGCGAAGTTAGAGACGGGCTCTTCCTCGCTCGCTCCTGCGCTGAGAAGACCGCGCGCCGTGAGCTCGACCCGACCGCTCGTCCCCGCCGGCGTGCTGGTGAGCGAGATCTCCACTCCGGTGCAGCGCTCCTCGTCCTCCCCCGCCCGCGCGTCGGTCCACACGAGCTCGTCGCAGGTCACCTCGAGCCGCAACGCTCCGGCGAGCGCGGGCAAGCCCAGCCGCCGCAGCGCGAGCAGCGGATCGAGGCGCCCGTCGGCTTGCGCCGGCTCGAGCCGGGTGTCTCCCTGTTGCAGCTCCAGCGCGAGCGCACGCAGGAGCGCGCATCCGCCCTCTCCGTCGAGCGCGAGGCGCGTGGGTTCCAGATGCGCACGCACGACCGTCGGTGTTCCAGGCTCTCCCAGTAGCTCGAGCATGCCGGGGAGCTCGAGCTCGCCCGCGAGGAGCACCGTGCCGCTCGCATCCTGCAAGCGCACTCCGTGCAGGAGAACCGGCTTCGCCCAGGCGAGCCGCGCGCCTTCGACCGAGAGCTCGCCCACGAGGTACTCATCGAGGGTGCGGGCGAGCGCGTGGGCGAGATACGGTGCGAAGATCCGCGGGGAGAGGAGCAGGCCGGCGGCGAGGGCTCCGACGAGGAATGCCGCGCAGCCCGTAGTGCCCGTCAGGAGGCAGCCCCAGCAGCTCCTGCGTCGCGCGCGGGGAGTCGGGGGGCCCGACGGGAGCCGGAGCGGCGAGAGGGTGCTCATGGGAGGCGGGTGGCCGGGAAGAGTACGCGAGTTCCGCCCGAATCTCCCCACTCCCCCGGACCAGAATGACTCGCGCGCGGGAGAGCGCCCACCACTCGCGACGTCAGTTCCAGCTCACGTCCGGTGGCAGGCGCGAGAGGCCTTCGCCATCGCGGCCGAGGTTGCGCATCGCGCGCCGCCACACGACCTCGGCGGGCTCCTCGGAGAACACGATCTCGCCGTCGAGCGGTGCCCTGACCCACGAACCGATGGAGAGCTCGCCGTCGAGCTGTCCGGCCGACCATCCAGAATGACCGACGAACAGCCGGACCTGCTGTCGAGCGCGGGAATCCGACCGCAAGACTTCCGCCAGCGCGCCGATCTCGCCTCCCAGGAGCAGCCCTTCGGCAATCGCGTGTCCGCCGGGGATGGAGTCGGGCACGCGATGAACGAACTGCATCGCCTCCTGCCCGACCGGCCCGCCCGTGAAGACCGGAAACTCGATGCCCCCGAGGAGTGGATGATCGGGGACGAGCTTGCCGAGCACGAACGACGAGCGCTGGTTGACCACGAAGCCGAAGGCGCCCTCGACCGAGTGCCCGCACATCAGCACCACCGTGTGCATGAAATTAGGGTCGAGCATCTGCGGGACCGCGAGGAGCATGTTCCCCCGGGTGCTATCGCTATCGGTGGTCATGAATCAGGAGTCGCGCGCGCGTGACCCGCGCAGGCGCGCACGGGCTGGGGTGGATACTTCGGGAAACCCGGGTGCGTGATGGACAGCCGGCACAGGTAGAAGATCGAGCCGCGGGGAGAGTGCACGAGCTTCACGTGTGCGCAGCTGGCGCAGAGTGTCCCTTCGCCTCGTCCGGCGCTCGTACCCGTCCCGCTCCCGCTCGCTCCCATCTCCGACTCATGCTCCTGTAGAGCCACTCGAACTTCCGGTCGACCCCGGGCTGCTGGTCGACAGGGTGAACACGCATTCTACGTGCGGAGTGTGCGGGAAGAGGTCGAGCGGGCGCGCCCGCACGAGCTCGAAGCCTCGAGCGCAAAGGATCGCGAGGTCCCGCGCCGCGGCCTCGACATTGCACGAGACGTAGACGAGGCGCGCCGGCACGATCGAGGCCAGCGTGGCCAGCGCTCGCGCGTGCAGGCCGGCCCGCGGGGGATCGACCACGCAGACGTCGGGCCGCGCATGGGTGGTGACCAGCGCAGGGAGCTCGCTCTCGACCTCGCCCAGGAAGAAGGTGGCCGAGTCGACGCCGTTGCGCGCGGCGTTCGCGCGGGCGTCGGCGACCGCAGAAGGGACGGACTCGATGCCGAGCACGCGCGCGCCCGCGGTCGCGAGCGAGAGCCCGATCGTCCCCGCCCCGCAGTAGAGGTCCCACACCACGCCCCCTTCGGGGAGAGCGGCTTCCTCGCGCACGATTGCCATCAGCCGCTCGGCTTGCTCGGTGTTCGTCTGGAAGAAGGAGCCGGCCGAGATGGCGAACACGAGCTCGCCCAGCCGTTCGTGGATCAGGCCGCTGCCCAGGTGCACGATCTCCCGCTCCCCCATCGCCACCGCGGCCGCACGCGCGTGGATCATCTGCACGCAGGTCGTGATCTCGGGGTGGCGCTGGCACAGCGCGGCGAGATAGGGCGCGACGAGATCGCTCGCCTCCTCGGAGGTCACGAGCGCAAGCAGGATCTCTCCGGTGTGGAAGCCCTTGCGCAGCACGAGATGGCGCAGCAGGCCGTGATGCCGCGCTGCGTCCCACGGCGGGAGCGAGCGCTCGCGAGCGAGCTCGCGCGCGCTCGTGAGAATGGCGTCCGCGCCCTCGAAGGCGAGCGCGCACGAGCGCACATCGAGCACCTTTTGCCAGCGCTCGGCGACGTGTAGCCCGAGCGCGAAGCTCGCGTCCACGCCCTGCGCCTCCTCGGGCTCGATCCAGCGCCGAGTGCCGAAGGTGAAGTCCATCTTGTTGCGGTAGTGCCAGATCCGGGGGCTCGGCAGGACGTCCTCGACGCGAACGCCTTCGAGGCCCTCGCGGGCAAGGCAGCGCTGGACGTGGCGGCGCAAGGCGTCGAGCTGCGCGGGATACGCCAGGTGCTGGAAGGAGCATCCTCCGCAGGTGCCGAAGTGCGAGCAGCGCGGTTCCACCGCGTCCGGGCCGGGATCGAGCACCTCGAGGAGCCGCGCCTCGACGCGCGTCCCGCGCCGCCGCACGACCTGCGCACGGACGCGCGCGCCGGGGATCGCGTGCACCAGCACGACGCGCATGTCGCCCGTGCGCGCGACGCCGCGCCCGCGTGCATCGATTTCCTCCACGACGCACTCGAGGACGTCGCCGGGGCGAGGCTTGCGCTGTACCGGTGCACAGAGCTTGGCCAAGCCTTCCACGATTCCACTCGGATCGTTCATCGCTCCTGCGCCGTCTGCGAATCGCGCGCGAGCGTTCCGGGCTCCGTGCTGCCTGCGCTTCGCACCTGATCCGAGGTCGTGACGCGCTCGCTCGGCCACACGTCCCGCTGCGCCTCCGGATGCGCGTGGTACGCGCCATCGTTCTCGGGCAAGGGGACGCCGGCGCGGACGAGGGCCGTGTACACCGCCACCGAGATCGCGTTCGCGAGATTCAGGCTGCGCACGCCGGCTCGAATCGGAATGTACACGCGCCGCTCGGGCCAGCGCGCGAGCAGCTCGGGCGGCAGGCCCACGCTCTCGCGGCCGAAGACGAGCAAGTCCCCGGGGGCGAAGTCGGTCTGGAAGAGCGAGCGGCCACCGCGGGCGGTGAAGAGGTGCAAGCGTTCCTCGAGCGCCCCGGGGCCGGCGGAGCCGAGCTCGGCCAGGGCCTGATCGAGGGAGGCGTGGACCCGCAGATCGACCAGCGGCCAGTAGTCGAGACCCGCGCGCTTCAGGTAGCGGTCCTCCAGCGAGAAGCCCAGCGGCTCCACGAGGTGCAGGCGCAGGCCGAGGGCAGCGGCGAGACGCGCCGCGCAGCCTGTGTTCTGCGGGATCTCTGGATGGACGACGAGGATCTCCACGACCAACCATTGTGCCGCCGTCCCGTAGGCTGGCGCCATGCCGACCTGCCGACCGCCCTGGCCACGCACCTTTTTGCTGTTCTGCTCGATCGCGCTCGCGATCTTGCTCCCCGCGAGCCCCACCAGCGCCCAGGATGGCCCCACGAGCATCGAGTACGTCGTGCGCATCACCGATCCGAGCGTGCCGCGGGTCGACATGGAAGCTCGCCTCGACGGCCTGCCGCGTGGGCAGCGCGAGCTCGAGCTCTCGATGATCGAGCGATATGCGTTCGCGAGCCTGCGCGCGCCGCGCCTGGAAGGCGAGCTGCGAGCGCGCGAGGGAGGCGAGGAGCTCCGGGTGCAGCGTTCGGGGCCCTACAGGTGGACGGTCGAGAGCGGTACGAGCGGAGGGCTCGATCTCGCCTGGTCGATCCGGCTCGACCACCGCGAGCAGCCCGAGGTGGGGACGCGCGATGCCTACGAGTTTCCCTATCTCGAGCCGGATCACGGGATGCTCGTGACCGCCGCGCTCTTCGTGGTGCCAGCCAACCCCACGCGAATGCGCGCGACGGTGCGCTTCGAGCTCCCCGAGGATTGGGAAGTCCTGGCGCCCTGGCCCGAGGATGACGACGGTCGCTTCCTTCCCCGCGGCGAGCGTGACCTGGTCTCCAATCTCATCGCCATCGGCGCATGGTCGAGGACGAGCGTGCTCGATCATGGCGCCGAGGTCGTGATCGCCATGGCTCCCGGACTGACGGAGCTCGAGCGCCTCGTCGTGCCGCTGATGAAGCCCGTGCTCGCGCTCGAGCTCGAGATGTTCGCTCACCGTCCATTCGAGCGTTACCTCGTGCTGTTCGGCCGATCGGCGATGGACGGCCTCGCCGGTTCCCCCAAAACCGGGGCGATGACCCTCTCCGTGCAGATCCCCCAGCTCGGCCCGCGCGCGCTCGAGCCGCTCGTGCACCTGGTCGCGCACGAGTTCTTCCACACGTGGGCGTCCTCGTGCTACGACTCGCCCGACGATCTTCGCTTCGTGAACGAGGGTTTCACGGACTTCTTCGCGCACCTCGTGCCAGTGCTCACGGGCTACTCGCGGTGGGAGGCCTTCGCCGAAGGGCTCGAGCGCGCGCTCCACGACTGGAGCGCCAACCCGGATGCGACGCGGCTCTCGCTCGTGGAAGCCGGAGGCGCGCCGTTCTTCACGGACACCGACGCGGAGCGCCTCGTGTACGCGGGCGGCACCGTGCTCGCGGCACTCTGGGACGCCGAGATCCGGCGGGCAAACAAGGAGCGCTCACTCATCGATTTCCTGCGCGCGCTGCAGAACGACGAGCGCTGGGTCCCGCACGTCTCGGCTCCGGGTCTCGGCGAGGTCGAAGCGACGCTGGCGACCTTCGTCGGCGAGGAGAAAGCCGCCGAGCTCGTCGAGCTCGCCCGCACTCCGGCCGTTCCCGACCTCGTCGCGCTCTTTGCCGCCGCCGGTGCGAAGGTGCAAGCCCGGCCCGAGCTGGCGAGCCTCGAGCTGCGCGCGAACTTCGAGGGAACCCGCGTCCTCGTGGTCGACTCAGGGGACCTCCTGGCGCGTCTGGGCATACGAGGCGGGGACGAGCTCGTGTCGGTGAACGGCCGGGACGTCTCGACGACCGACGCGATCCGCAGCGCCTGGCAGCTCCCCGAGAACGGTCGCATCCGCCTGCGGTATCGTCGCGCAGGCGAGGAGCTCTCCATCGATACCGAGCACCCCTCCGAGCTCGCGTTCACGGTCGACCCGCTCACCTGGTACCCGATCCCGACGCGCGTGCGCTACCAGGAGGAGCCCCCGGCCTCCGACCGGTAGCGCCGGGTGTTAGCATCGCGCCATGCAGCTCGAGCTCAACCCCCACGAAGCGCGCGTCCTGGGAGTCTTGATCGAGAAGGCCTACACGACGCCCGACATCTATCCCCTCACGTTGAACGCCACGACCAACGCGGCCAATCAACGCTCCAATCGCGATCCCCTGGTCGATTTCTCCGAGGCCGAAGTCGTCGTCGCCCTGCAAGGCCTCCAGATGAAGCAGTTCGCCGGCGGCAGCTTTCCCGCCGGCAGCCGCGTCGAGAAGTGGCACCACAACGGCCGCGAGCACCTCAGCATCGACGACCCCGCGCTCGCCGTCCTCGCCGAACTCCTCCTGCGCGGCCCGCAAACCCCGGGCGAGCTGCGCACGCGCGCCTCGCGCATGTGGACGATCGCCTCGCCCGAAGCCTTGCAGCAGGCGCTCGATCGCCTGATGACCAAGGGCTACGTGAAACGCCTGCCGCCGGGCGGCGGCGTGCGCGTCGAGCGCTACGTCCAGACGATCGCCCCCTCGCTGCACCTGGACGGCGAGCCGCCGCCGGCCGCCCCGCGCTCCGCCACTCCCGCTCGCCCTCCCGCCCCCGTCGCGAGCAGCCCGCTCGCCGAGCGCCTGAGCGCGCTCGAAGGCGAAGTGGCAACCCTGCGCCGCCAGCTCACCAGCCTCGCAGCCAAGCTCGGCGAGAACCTGGAGGTGAACGGCCCTCCAGGTAGCTAGGCACTTCGGACAGGCTGCAAAGTGTCACGAACAACGACAACTCGCGAGAAGGCTCTCACCGCGGTTTTCTCCCCGTTGCTTCTCGTGGGGCTGCTCCTGCTCCTGCTCGGCCTTCCCTTCTACTGGTGCTATCGACTCCTCCTCCGGTCCGTCGTCGAGATCCTGTGGGCCGCGCGCGGCCAGCGGATCCTGCTGATCTATTCGCGGAGTCCGGTGTGGCAGCACTACATCGAAACGACGTGGCTGCCGCGCCTTCGGGATCACGCAGTCGTGTTGAATTGGTCCGACCGCGCCACGTGGCGTCAGACCAATCCGTTTGCAGCCTGGGTGTTCCGGCACTGGTCTCCTTCCGAGAACTTCAATCCCATGGCAATCCTCTTCCCAACGTTCCCACGCACGCGGCGAATCGGGTTCTACTACGCATTCCGTGACTGGAAGCATGGCAAGGGCAATTCCCTGCACGAGGCCGAGACCCAGCTGTTCGAGTTCGTCGCCGAACTTCGGAAGCCCAGTGCCTAATTGGCCGTGAGGCCAGTTCGCTGTCGGTGGTCGTGCTTGCCCGGCCCCGCAGCGTAGCTCGTGAGTTTGGTGCCACCGAGTAAGTTCGAGCACGACGCCCAACGTTCGTTCTCGTGGGTGTGGAGTTGCACCCAGGAGCACCCGAACGTCGCCGTTTTGCTCTCGGCGAGGATTCTCCCCCCCGAGTCTTCCCGTGAGTTAGGTATCCGTTAGGCTTAGGAGGCCGTCATGCCAGACTCCCCGCTCTCCGGCCGCGATGCGCGGCTCCCTCCGCGCACGCGGCGGATCCTGCACCTCGACGTCGACGCATTCCTCGCGTCGGTCGAGCAGGCGCTGCATCCGGAGCTCGCGGGCAAGCCGGTGATCGTCGGGGGCATGCCGGACACGCGGAACCTCGTGATGTCGTGCTCGTACGAGGCGCGCGCCTGTGGCGTGCGGCCGGGGATGCTCGCGGCGGAAGCGGCGCGGCGCTGTCCGCGGGCGATCTTCCGTCACGGGGATTCGCAGGCGGCCAACAGGAAGCGGGAGGAGGTCGTGCGGATCCTGCTCGCCTCGACGCCGCAGGTCGAGGTCGCCTCGATCGACGACTTCTTCGTCGACCTGAGCGGGACGACGCGCTTGCTCGGCGATGCCTTCGCGGAAGCCGAGTGCCTGCGCGCGGCGATTCGCGAGCGAGCACGGCTGCCGGTGACGATCGGCATCGCGACGAGCAAGACGCTCGCGCGCCTCGCGGGCAAGCTCGCCAAGCCCGGCGGCATCGCGGAGATCCTGCCTGGTCACGAGCGCGCGTTCCTCGCGCCGCTACCCGTGCGCGCGCTACCCGGGATCGGGCGCTCGATCGGCGGGAAGCTCGAGGAGTTCGCCATCCGCACCGTCGGCGAGCTCGCGCTCCTCTCGCGCGAGCTCCTGTTCGCCAGCTTCGGCCGCGCCGGCTTGGTGGCGCACGAGCGCGCGCGCGGCATCGATTCCGAGCCGGTCGAGCCGACGCATGCGCTCGATCCCGAGGGCACCTTCCACCAGCGTCCTCCGCTCTCGATCCGCCGTGACGGCACCTTCGAGCCGGAAGAAGGGCGGCGCGAGCAGATCGATGCCATGCTCGCCTACCTGGTCGAGCGCGCGAGCGAGCGCCTGCGCGCGCACCGCTCGCTCGCCGGCTCGCTCGAAGTCCACATCGAGTACGTCGACACGCGCACGGCGGCTCAGCGTGCTGCGGCTGCGGGACGCGAGACCTGGCTCTCGAACCGAGCGGCCCTCGCCGAGGCGACCGATTCGACCGCGGCGCTCGCGCGTCACGCGCGCGAGCTCCTGCAAGCGCTCCCGCGCCGCCGCGCGCTGGTCAAGCGCGTGGGGTTGACGCTCCTCGCGCTGCGCTCGAGTCCGGGCTGGCAAGGGCATCTGTTCAGCGATCCGGAGGCCGATCGTTCGTCACTGGGGGGCGCGGGGGGGAGTCTTGCCGATCGAGAGCGGCGCCTCGATGGGGCCATCGATCGTCTGCGTGCGCGGCTGGGCTTCGGACGCATCTTGCGCGGGACGAGCTTGCCGCTCGCGGCGACGCATCCTCTCGAGCGGGATGGCTTTCGATTGCGCACGCCGTCGTTGAATCAGTGAGCGCTCCTCTAGAGAGAAACCACACCCCTACGAGCACGGAGTCCCTCCGAGTTTGGAGTACCGCCTTCAGGCGGTCTGGTTCGTCGTCCCGCCTTCAGGCGGGACTGGCTCCGCAAGAGAAGACCGCCTGAAGGCGGTACTCCGAACCAGAGCCGGACTGTGCGCGATAGCCTGATGAACGGCCATGGAACGTACACGGCGGGCTGAAGAGCTGTTCCAGCAGGCGACCGAGTTGCCGCGGGAGGCGCGCGAGGAATTCCTGGCACGGGTTTGCTCGGGAGATCCGGCGCTTTCGCAGGAGGTCGGGTCGCTCTTCGATGCGCTCGAGGCGGAGCTCTCGTTCCTCGAGAAGACGGCGGACGAGCGGCGTTCGCTCGGGTCGGGGCGCGGGCTTCGGCTGGGGCCGTACGAGCTCGTGGAGGAGATCGGCAGCGGGGGCATGGGGACGGTGTGGCGAGCCCGTCGTGTCGATGGCGCGTACGACAAGGAGGTCGCGATCAAGCTGATCCAGCGCGTCGGGGCGACGGCGGACGAGCGCGAGGAGCTGCGCCGCCGGTTCCTCGAAGAGCGCCAGATCCTTGCGGATCTCGACCATCCCTATATCGCACGGCTGCTCGATGGCGGCTCGGCAGCGGACGGCTCGCCCTATCTCGTGATGGAGCTCGTCGAGGGACTCGCGATCGACGAGTACTGCGACGAGCGCGCGCTCAGCGCGCGCCAGCGCCAGGAGCTCTTCCTGGAGGTCTGCCGTGCCGTGCAGTACGCCCACGGCAAGTTCGTCGCGCACCGTGACCTCAAGCCGAGCAACGTGCTCGTGAGCGAAGGCGAGGGCGGCGAGCCGGTGCCGAAGCTACTGGATTTCGGCATCGCTCGGCTCCTGCAGGAACGCGATGCGCGCCGGCCTGCAGATCTCACGGTCGCCAGCCCGCGCCTGACGCCGGCCTACGCCAGTCCCGAGCAGCTCTGCGGCGAGCGCGTGACCGCAGCGACGGACGTCTACTCGCTGGGCACGCTCCTGTATGAGCTGCTGACCGGACGCTTGCCGCACGATCTCGAAGGACGCGCTCCGCTCGATGCGCTGCGAGCGGTCTGCGAGGAGCCGCCGATCCCCCTCGCGCAAGTCGATCGGCGCCTGGCAGGGGATCTGGACACTATCGTCCAGAAGTCCCTGGAGAAGGATCCTTCGCGCCGCTACGCCACGGCTCTGGAGCTCGCCGAGGACCTCGAACGCCACCTCGACGGCCGCCCGATCCGCGCGCGCCCCACCACGCGGCTGTATCGCCTCCGGAAGCTCGTTGGACGCCACACGCTGCCCTTCGCGCTGGCTTCCGCGATCGTGTGCTTGTTGATCGGAGCGAGTATCTGGGTGAGCGTGCTGTACTGGCGCGCCAAGCGCTCCGAAGCGCTGGCGGAGGAGCGTCGCGGGCGCGCGGAGGAGGCCCGCAAGTCCGCGGACCTGCGCACGCTGCAGGCGGAGAAGACCGCGGCGCTCTTCGTGGAGATCTTCTCGTCCCCGGATCCCTTCAGACGCACACGAGGGCGCGAGACGACGGTCGTCGAAGCGCTCGACAGCGGGCTTCCGCGTGTGATCGACGAGCTCGGTGATCAACCCCTCGTGCTGGCCGAGATCCGACGCATGGCCGGATCCACGTACCACGGCCTCGGTGCCTACGAGCACGCCGAGCGCGAGCTGCGCGCTGCGCTCCCCTCCTTCGAGCAGCACGGCGATCCTGACGGGGAGGAGGCAAGGCTCGTCCGCTACGCGCTCGCCGGGTTGCTCCTCGACAGCGGCGAGATCAAGGAGGCGGAGCGCCTTCTCGCTCCGCTCCTCTCGAGCGCCCCCGGGCCCGAGCTCTCCCCGGCCGAGCTCCTGGGCTCGCGCAATGCGGCTCTCTATTACCTGGAGATCGGAGACTACGCGCGCGCACGGGCGCGACTCGAGCACGTCGTGGCAGAGGACGTCCGCCAGAAGGGGGATCACGACCTCAAGTCGCTCGAGGACAAGGCTTTCCTCGCGCAGGTGCTGATCGGTCAAAGCGAGTTCCACGCGGCGGAGGCGCTGCTCCGTTCGGTGATCGACGCACAGGCGGCCGTGCTCGGCGAGGAGCATCCTTCGACGCTGGAGGCACGCAGTCGGCTGGCCGACGTGTACACGCGAACTTCCCGTCCCGTGGAAGCGATTGCCCTACTGGAACCATGCCTGGAAAGCCTCGAAGGATTGCTCGGCCGAGAGCACCGCGTGGTCTTGAATGCAGTGACGGTGCTGGCCACGGCGCTCTCGCTGGCAGGCGAGAGCGAGCTCGCGGAAGCGCGCTACCGGGATCTCCTCCAGTCGCAGATCGAGCTCCTGGGAGAGGATCACCGCGATGTGGCCCGGACCCGCCACGATCTCGCCAGCCATCTCTTCACGACGGGCCGCATCGAGGAGGCCCAAGAGCTGTACGAGAGCGTGCTCGCCGCGCGCCGCGAGGACGGCGGCCTCGGACAGACCGATGCCCTCCCGACGGTGCTCGACTACAGCATCATGCTGGCCGAAGGCGGCGATCTCGACGCCGCCTGCCGCCTCCTCGGGGAATGCGCCTCGCAGATGCGTGCCTCGGCCGCCGAGAGTCGGGAGGCGACGAAGATCGTCCGCCTTCACGGCTTGCGTCTGGCGCAAGTCGGCCGCCCCGAAGAAGCCCAGAGCGAGCTACTTGCGCTTCGCGAGAAGCTCGAGGGCAGCTCGACCTCCTGGTCCAGGGCGGAGCTCGCCGAGACGCTCTCGGCCCTCGCCATCGTCGCGGACCGGCGCCAGGATCCCTCGGCGGCCGAGGAATACCGCTCGCTCGCGCAGCAGGCCGCACGGCAGTGAAGGGCGCTCAGGCGGGATCGCGCGACATGCGCAGGATCTCGCGCCGCAGCCAGGCCCGCGCGTAGTCCCAGTCGCGCTTGACCGTCGCCGGCGCAACGCCGAGGACCCGCGCCGATTCCTCGATCGTGAGGCCCGCGAAGTAGCGCAGCTCGACCACCTTGGAGTGCTTCGCGTGCGTCGGGTGCGAGGCGAAGCGCTCGAGCGCGAGATCGACGAGCTCCACCTCCTCGAGCGCGCCCCACTCCTTCCCCTGGTCGGCCAGGAACGGCTCGGCCTCGGTGATCGATAGCCGCAGCCCTCCCTCACCGCGCTTGGCCGCGTGGCGCCGGCGAGCCTCGTCCACGAGGACTCGGCGCATGGCCGTCGCCGCGGCGGAGAAGAAGTGCGCACGATTCTCGAAACTCGCCGCCTCCCCGTCGCCCAGCCGGATCCAGCACTCGTTCACGAGCGCCGTCGTCTGCAACAGGCTGCTGTCGCCGCCTTTCCGGAACTGGTTGTGCGCCATCCCGCGCAGTTCCGCGTGCACACGGGTGATCAAGCGATCCCAAGCTCCGTCCTGGCCCTCCTGGACCTGGACCAGTAGCGACGTCACTTCGGAGGAGGGAAGAGACACCATGGGCTCCGTGCGGAAAGTACCAGGCCCCGCCACATCCGCCAATCCTTCGGTCGTCCACCCGGATGGTGATCGTGCGACGGCCGACAGTATCCTGCGGCCTGCATGAGGATCGTGAGCATCGGTGGAGGGCCGGCGGGGCTGTACTTCGCCATCCTGATGAAGAAAGCGCATCCGGACGTGGAGATCGAGATCCACGAGCGCAACCGCCCGGACGACACCTTCGGATGGGGCGTGGTGTTTTCCGACGACACGCTGGGGAACTTCGAGAAGGCCGATCCGGAGAGCTATCGTGCGATCGAAGCCGCCTTCGCCTACTGGACGGACATCGACACCTTCTTCGGAGGGACGTGCGTGCGCTCGAGCGGTCACGGCTTCTGCGGGCTCGCGCGCAAGACCTTGCTCGAGATCTTCCACGCGCGCTGCCGCGAGCTCGGCGTTCGGCTGCACTTCCAGTCGGAGGTCCTGGATGACGAGCACTTCGCCGGCGCCGACCTGATCCTCGCCGCCGATGGGATCAACAGCGCCCTGCGCAACAAGTACGCCGACGTCTTCCGGCCCTCGCTCGAATGGCGCCGCTGCAAGTTCTGCTGGCTGGGCACCGACAAGCCGCTCGACGCCTTCACCTTCGTCTTCCGCGAGACGCCCCACGGCGTCTTCCAGGTGCACGCCTATCCCTTCGAGCGCGGTGCGCGGCCGCGGAGCACCTGGATCGTCGAGTGCCGGGAAGAAGTCTGGCAGAAGGCCGGGCTCGCGGATGCGGACGAGGCGCAGACGGTGCGCTTCGTGTCGGAGCTCTTCGCCGACCATCTCGGCGGACATCGCCTCATGGTGAACCGCTCGATCTGGCGCACCTTTCCCACCGTGCGCTGCGAGCGCTGGCACCACCGGAACATCGTGCTGATCGGGGACGCGGCGCACACCGCGCACTTCTCGATCGGCTCGGGCACGAAGCTCGCGATGGAGGACGCGATCGCGCTCGTCGACGCGTTTCGCGCGCACGGCACGGACGATGTGCCGCGCGCGCTGGCAGCCTACGAGGAAGCGCGCAAGCCCGTCTGCCAGCGCACGCAGCACGCGGCGCAGACGAGCCTGGAGTGGTTCGAAGAGTCGGCGCGCTACATGCATCAGCATCCGCTCGAGTTCACGTTCAATCTGATGACGCGCTCGCGAGCGGATCACCTACGACAATCTCGCCCTGCGGGATCCGGCCCTCGTCGAGCGTGTCACGCGCTGGTGGAACGAGAAGGAGGGGATTCGTGCGTCCCCGGCCGGCGAGCGCCCTCCCCCGCCGATGTTCGCGCCGCTGCGGTTGCGCGGCCTGGAGCTCGCGAACCGTGTGGTCGTCTCGCCCATGTGCCAGTACTCGGCGATCGATGGAGTCGCCGGCGATTGGCACCTCGTCCATCTGGGGGCGCTCGGCGTCGGCGGGGCCGGCCTCGTCATGGCCGAGATGACCAACGTCTCCGCCGAGGGGCGCATCACTCTGGGCTGCACGGGCATCTGGAAAGAGGAGCACGCGCTGGCCTGGAAACGCGTCGTCGACTTCGTGCACGCCGATTCGCACGCCAAGATCGGCTTGCAGCTCGGTCACGCCGGACGCAAGGGCTCGTGCAACCTTCCCTGGGAGGGCGACGACCCGCTGCGCGACGCGCGAGCGTGGCGCACGATCGGGCCCTCGGCGCTCGCCTTCGACGAAGGATGGCCCCCGCCGCGCGAGATGGACCGCTCCGACATGGAGCGCGTTCGCGCAGAGTACGTGCGCGCCGTCGGCCTCGCCCTCGCGGCCGGCTTCGATCTCCTGGAGATCCACATGGCGCACGGCTACCTGCTGTCGAGCTTCTTCTCGCCGCTCTCCAATCACCGGCGTGACAGCTTCGGCGGCAGCCTCGAGAACCGCATGCGCTTCCCGCTCGAGGTCTTCGACGCGGTGCGCGCGGCCTGGCCGGAAGAGCGCCCGCTCGCCGTGCGGATCTCGGCCAGCGACTGGCTCGACGAGGAGGGCGGTCAGACCATCGAGGAGTCGGTCACGATCGCGCGCACGCTGCGCGCCCACGGCTGCGATCTCGTCGACGTTTCCTCGGCCGGGAATACGCCGCGCTCGAAACCCGTGTACGGCCGCATGTACCAGGTCCCCTTCGCCGAGCGCATCCGCCAGGCGGCCGGCGCTCCCGTCATGGCCGTGGGCGGCATCCAGTCGGCCGATCACGTGAACACGATCCTCGCCGCGGGGCGGGCCGACCTGTGCGCCCTGGCGCGCGCTCACCTCCTCGACCCCCACCTCACGCTGCGTGCCGCGGCCGCCTACGGGCAGGCTCCGGAGACCTGGCCGAGGCCCTACCTCGCCGTCCGACCCCGCCGGGCACAGGATCCCTGAGCGCGAACGGACTTTCTTGCTTCGGAACGGAACAAGATGCGGCTGTGGGATAGTCTTCTTGGCAGTTCACCTCGCGCCATGCGCCGAACCCCATTCGAGCCCCGATTCCCGAGCATGCCGAGACCGCCCCAGGCGGCCGGTCGCTCGCAGTCGTCCTAGGCCGTGCGGGGGAAGCCATGCGCTTTTCCCCTATCGGCCATGAACGAAGAACCTGAGCTCCCTCCCCGTCACGACCTCGACACGTCGCGCGAGACCATCGATTCGCTCGACCGGGACCTCCTTCGGCTGCTCGCCCGCCGCATGGAAGCGGTGCGCGAGATCGCCGATTTCAAGCAGCGCAATCCCGAAGCGCCGCTGCAGGACACGGGCCGCGAGCGCGAGGTCTTCGAGACCTGGGCGACCCGGGCCCGAGCCGAGGGCCTCAGCCCGTATTTCGCCGGTCGGGTACTGCGCGAGGTACTGAACTGGTCGCGACGCGACCAGGAGCGCTTCCTCGCGCCCGGCGAGACCTCGAGCCCCGCGCGCACGCTGCGCATCGGCTACCAGGGCGTCCCCGGCTGCTACAGCGATCTCGCGATCACGAAGCTTTTCGCGACGCGGCCCGAGCGGCTCGCGCGCACCGGTCACTCGAGCTTCGGCGCCGCATTCGACGCGCTAGAGCGGGGCGAGCTCGACTACGCGTTGCTTCCCATCGAGAACACGATCGTCGGCAGCATCCACGAGGTGTACGACCTGCTCGCCCGGCGCAAGGTGACAATCGTGGGCGAGGAAGTCTGGCGCGTGGAGCACTGTCTGCTCGCCCTGCCCGGAGTCCGGATCGAGGACCTGCGCGCCATCCGCTCGCACCCTGTGGCCCTGCAGCAGTGCCGGCGCTTCCTCTCCGAGCTCACTCACTGTCCGAGCGAGAGCGTCCACGACACCGCGGGCGCCGCCCGCAGCGTCGCGGAGGAAGGTCGGCCGGAAGTGGCCGCGATCGCTTCGGAAGAGGCCGGCGAGCAGTACGGACTCGTCGTGCTCGCGCGCGGGATCGCCGATCAGCCGCACAACTTGACCCGCTTCGTCCTGCTCGCTCGCGAGACCGAGCCCGTCGACCTGCGCCGGCCCGCGAAGACTTCGCTCTTCTTCTCGCTCTGCCACCGGCGTGGCGCGCTCCTCGAATGCCTCAAGGTGCTGGATGCGCACGGGCTCAACCTCACCAAGATCGAGAGCCGCCCCGAGCCCGGCGTGCCCTGGGAATACCTGTTCACGCTCGAGTTCGAGGGCAACGTCGCCGATCCGAACGTCCAGGCCGCGATCGAGGAGCTCGGCCATCACACCAATGCCCTGAAGATGCTGGGCTCGTACCCCCGCCGCGTCGACCAGGCGGGCGAGCTCGAGGCCCGCGAGGTCGAGGCCTTGCGGCCGGAGCGACCGGCCCCCGTCGCGACGAACGGCAAGAACGGCACGCTCGCCGCCTGCCCCGCCGCGCCGGCGGCGAAGAACGACGCGCTGCGCCAGGTGCGCCGGCGCGAGGGACAGCAGCACCGACCCGTGCGGGTCGGCAACGTCGAGTTCGGCGGCGATCGCTTCGTGCTGATCGCCGGCCCGTGCGCGGTCGAATCGCGCATCCAGATCAACGAATCGGCCAAGCTCGTGCGCGAGCACGGTGCGCGCGTGCTGCGCGGCGGCGCGTTCAAGCCGCGCAGCTCTCCCTATGACTTCCAGGGGCTGGGCTTCGAGGGCCTCGAGCTCCTGGCGGAAGCCGGCCGCGCGTTCGAGATGCCGATCGTGACCGAGGTCCTGCGACCCGAGGACGTGGCCGCGATCGCCGAGCGAGCCGACATGCTGCAGGTGGGCGCGCGCAACATGCAGAACTTCGCGCTCCTGCGCGAGGTCGGGCGGACCAGTAGGCCCGTGCTCCTGAAGCGTGGCATGAGCGCGACGATCCAGGAGCTCCTGCTCGCCGCCGAGTACATCATGGCGGAGGGCAACCAGCGCGTGATCCTGTGCGAGCGCGGCATCCGCACCTTCGAGACGGCCACGCGCAACACCCTCGACGTCTCGGCCGTGCCCGTGCTCAAGGAACGCACGCACCTGCCCGTGATCGTCGATCCTTCGCACGCCGCCGGAGTGCGCCGGCTGGTCGTCCCGCTGGCACTCGCGGCCGCCGCGGCCGGCGCCGACGGCTTGATCGTGGAGGCGCACTACAAGCCCGAGGAGGCGCTGTGCGACAAGGATCAGGCGCTGACCGCGCTCGAGCTCTCCACGCTGCATGCGAACCTCGAGCCGATCATCGCGCTGTGGGGCAAGCACCTCTGAGCCCCGGCCCGGCTCGGCCGGGGAGACATCGCCCCCAGCTTCGGCTAGCATCCCGCGCCGGATTCCTGGCCCACCCATGCAGCTCAGGCGCGAATTCCGCCACTTCATGCTCCACGAGAAGAAGTGGTGGCTCCTACCGATGCTCGGGATGGCGCTCGCTTTCGCCCTCTTCCTGGTCGTGAGCGCCACGAGCGGGGGCTCGGGCTTCCACTACGACATCTTCTGATCCCGAGATGTCCCCCTCGCCCACCTCCGATGCCCGGCCCACGCGCTGGTGGCGGCTGCTGAACCGCTACCACTGGTTCGTGCTCACCGTCGCCGCGCTCGGCTGGGTGTTCGATTGCCTCGATCAGCAGCTCTTCGCTCTCGCGCGCCAGCGCGCGATGTCGGCGCTCCTGCCGCTCGTCCCGCCCGAGGATCAATTGAAGTGGGGTGCCTGGGCAACCTCGATCTTCCTCGTGGGGTGGGCCACCGGGGGGCTCCTCTTCGGAATGCTGGGCGATCGCATCGGCCGAGCGAGGACGATGATGATCACCATCCTCGTCTACTCGATCTTCACCGGGCTCTCCGCCACTTCCTCGAGCTTCTGGGATTTCGCGCTCTATCGCTTCCTCACCGGCATGGGAGTCGGCGGCGAGTTCGCCGTGGGGGTCGCACTCGTCGCCGAGGTGATGCCCGAGCGCGCGCGCGCGGGAGCACTCGGGCTCTTGCAGTCGATGTCCGCCGTGGGAAACATCGGCGCGGCGTTCATCAGCCTGTCGTTCTCGAAGCTCGAGGCCGGCGGGCTCGTGGCGAGGGGAACCTCCTGGCGCTGGATGTTCCTGATCGGCGCGCTGCCTGCGCTGCTAGCCCTGGTCGTTCGAGCTCGTCTGAAGGAACCCGCTCGCTGGCAGGCCCTCAAGGACGCTGGCGAGATCGCCCGGCACGACCGCTTCACCTACGCCGAGCTGTTTCGCACTCCCCGCTGGCGTCGCAACGCGATCGTGGGTCTCCTGCTCGCGTGCACCGGCGTGATCGGTCTGTGGGGCATCGCCTTCTTCTCGCCTGAATTGACCCGCTCGGTGCTCAAGAAGTCCTTCGAGGCGCAGGGTGTCGCGGCCGAAGCGATCGGTCCGAGGGTGGACAGCTGGGCGAGCTACGTGATGCTCACCCTGAACGTCGGTGGCTTCTGCGGGATGATGACGTTCACCTCGATCGCCCAATCTCTGGGTCGCCGCCCGGCGCTGGGCCTGGCGTTCCCCACGGCGATGGTCAGCACGGCGGCGACGTTCTGGTTCTTCCGCGATCTCGGGGACATCTGGATGATCTTCGTGATGGGCTTCTTCCAGTTCTCGCCCTTCGCCATCTACGCGATCTATCTTCCCGAGCTCTTCCCCATCCACCTGCGCAGCACCGGGACGTCCTTCTGCTACAACGTCGGCCGCATCGTGGCCGCGGCGGGTCTCCCAGCGCTCGGCTATCTCAAGACCGAGGTGTTCAAGGATCAGCCCGAGCCGATCCGCAACGCTGGCGTCACGATGTGCGCGGTGTTCCTGTTCGGATTGCTCGTGCTGCCCTTCAGCCCCGAGACCAGGGGCCGTCCCCTTCCCGAGGACGAAGAAGGCTTCGCGTCCACGGGTTCACGACCCGGGGCATGAAGAAAAACGAACCGCAAAGGACGCAAAGGGAAGAGAAGAAAAGATAAGAGAAGAGAAGATAGGACAATCAGGGAATGCAGAAGAGCAACGGGTCCTTGATGATCGAGGTGGTTTATGGCTCTTCCCTTTTCTTTTCCGGTCTTTGCGTCCTTTGCGGTTCGTTTTGTTCTATTTTTTTCAGTGCAGCCACGCGCTCGTTTCGCGCGCCGGCACGCGTACCACGTCGAACAGGACAGCGACGAGCTCGTTCTCGGCCCCGGCGCGGTGCGGGCTGAGGAACTCCCACGTGATTTCGCCGGCGGGTGTGACCTCGAATGCGCGACCGGCGTACGACTCGGTCACGAGAGTGTTCCCGCCGGGGAGCCGCTGGGCTGAACCGCTGAAGATGGAGAAGAAGCTCTCCGGCGGATCGCCGCCGTACTGCCACACGATCGCCTCCGCGGCGACATCGTAGGCGAGAACGCGCGAGTAGCCGGCGTTTCCCATGTTGTCGAAGACGAGCAGCCGTCCGTCGGGGAGGACGCTGGGCTGGTGGGGATGGACCCACGGCCCGCGCTGCAGCCACAACACTTTCTCGAGCGCGAGATCCACGACCGCGATGGCGTCGAGGTCCCGCATGCACACCAGCACGCGACCCGGCCGGAAGGCGGAGTGCGGGACGCGCAGAGGCTCCCTCAGGAGCTCCAGCGTGTTGGCGTGCAGGATGTCACCGCCGCGACGGGCCGGTTCGACGAGCATCGGAGCCCAGTGAGATCTCCGCAGCGCCTCCACCAGGGAGATCTGGCGCAGCACGTTTCCCTGCTCGTCCAGCTCGACGATGCGGTCATCGAGGATTGGCTTGTCGCCACCCGCCTCGGCGGCATCACGCGCAACTGCCGTGAGAACGAAGATGTGGCCCTTGGCGTCGACGTCGAAATCGTGATGGACCGGGAGGAGGCGGTACCAGAGCAGCTTCGAGTCCTTGTCGACCTTCACGATCGCCAATCCCGCGTGGATCGCGATCAGGGATCCGTCTTCGAAGAGGCGCAAGCGCCGCCACGCTCCCTGGTAGGCCTGGTCCAGCGGTGGCGCACCCGGTAGCTCCTCGTAGGGATGAGTCCAGCGATGCACGACCGTGCCCGACATGTCGATCAGCAACGCCTCGGCGCCGTGACCGGAGCAGTAGAGATTCAGTCCGTCCTCGGCACGCTCATGGTCCCAGATCGTGACGCCCCATTCTTCGGGCGCCTCACGGCCGGCATCCGTGTAGCCGAGGTGCCCGAGCCGCTCCATCGCGACGCGCTCCTCGGGAGTCATGAGCGGGGCGCGGGGCGCGAAGCGAGTGTCGTACCACAGCCCGGTGGGATGCTCGGCGAAGGGTGTGGGGCCCTCGGCCGCGGACGAAGAATCGCCGCAGCCGAGGAGCGGGCCCAGCAGGAAGAACGGTGAGAGCCGCATACCGTGCTTCATGGCGCGAAGGGGAGTGGCGTCCCGGTGCCCCCGGGGCGGACCGGGATCCGGAGGCCCCGCTTGCACTCACGCTCGCAGGGGCCGGAGGCTCATTAGGCGATGGAAGCCGATCCGGTCACCCCGTTCTTCGTTCTTGCGCCGGAGGGGATACCCAGGCGTGACGAAATCGGCTCTCTGGGCGTGAGGAGGGCGATCACGAAGCCGGGTCCGAGCCCGGGCTCGCTGGGCAAGGACGGGGGGTGGCCCACCGAGCGTGGACACACCGTGCTCCGCAGCGGCGCGGCGCGCCGCGACAGGACGAATCAGTCCTTCTTCGAGTACTCCCCGCTCATGAAGGGGGCCCAGTGATTGCCGTCCTGCGAGACGTCCATCGCGAAGCGGTAGCGGCTCTTCTTGGAGACGTCGAACGTGCACCGCGAGAAGCCTTGCGACGTCTGGGCCGAGACGCTGAGCACGTTCTTCTCGAAGGTCCCACGAAACAGGCATGCGGCGCCGCCGAAGTTGTCGAGCCAGAGCATCTGGTACTCGTTCGCCTCCGGGTCGTAGCGGAAGATGCCATGCCCGCTGAAGCTGTCCTTGCCGCCGCGCTTCTGATGGTAGGTCTGCACGACCGCGAAGCCCTCGAGAATGATCTTGTTGTCGATGCGCCCCTTCGCGGGGCCGCCCTTGGGATCGAAGGGCGAGGGCAAGATCATTTCAATCCCGCTCCATTTGCCGGCGAGCTTGTGGAGTTTCTTGTGCGCGGGGGTGGGCTTGGGCATCTTCATGCGAGGGAATCTCCTGGAGAGCGGTGGGGCGAGAGGATACTGGCCCCGCGAGACGGCGTCGAGGCGGGGCGCGCTCACCGATCGAGGAGCGGCGCGATCGATCGGGCGAGAACGCTCGCCAGCCGCTGGTTCGCGGCCGGATGGAGGTGGACGATCGAGCCGAAGCCCTCGGGTTGCTCCGCGAGCAGGGCCACGTTGTCGACGACCGCGAGCGAGTGCTCACGTGCGATCGCATCCATCGCGTCCAGTAGCATGCGATGAATATAAAGACGCGCTTCGAGGCCATCAAGAACGCCGTCCGTTTCGAGCTTGGCGATGATCGCGGCGCACTCCTCTTCGTAGGTTGGCCGCGGGTCGCCTTCCTGGACCTGTCCGCGTTTCAGGCGGTCGAACCAGAGCGTGATCGGCTGGCGCACCAGGACGAGCGGAACGCGCGACTCGGCAGCCAGGGCGACCATGCTGTCGAGGCTCGCGCGCCACGCCTCGACATGCAGCTCGAGCTGGCGCTCGAGCGTGGCACGGTCCATCTGCGGCAGGTACTCGGACCAGCGGCCGAAGAGCACCGGCCCCGCGACGCTGGTCACGAGCTTGCGCAGGCCCGCATAGGCGGCCGAGTACTCGTCGAGCCAGCGCGAGAGCGCTTGCAGCGTGCTCTCCGCCATCGGATGGCTCGCGTCGTTGTAGCCCTCGTAGAACGTGAGCACGTCGGGCTCGTAGCCCAGTAGCTCCTCGCGGAGCATCGCCACGATGTTCGCCGAGGTGGAATGAGGGATGCCGGCGTTGATCACCTCCACGCTGTCCGCGCCGAGCTCGGATTCGAGCTCGCGCTCGAGGTAGTACGGGTAGGTCTCGTCCTCCTGGTCGTGATAGCCGAAGGTGCTCGAAGCGCCCATGCAGATCACTCGCTGCACGCCGGGCGGCTTCTGGGCCGCGAAATCCGCGCCGCGAAAGCCGTGGTTCCCGATGCGACAGGACATCGGCGGCGTGCCGTACGTGATCGTGGCATCGGCCGGGAACTTGAAGTACCCGCGGTGCTTCTCGGAGTGCCCTTCGCCCTCCTCGTCCGTCCACGAGCGCAAGCCGTAGAAGAGGTAGTAGGGATTGCGTCCGTAGTAGAAGAAGGAGCTGACGCGCGCGGCGAGCTCGAGCCCCACGATCGCGAGGAGCTGCACGCAGATCGAGAAGACGAGCTTCTTTCTGCGGCTGAGGCGCACGGCCAGCTGCGGCGTCGGGAGGGCGGAGGCTGCCATCGAGGGGGCGTACCCTACCGTCCGGGCTTCTGCCGTCGGGAGGGCCGGGTCAGAGACGCGAAGCCTACTTGCAGGGCGAAGGTCGAGTCGGGGTTGGACAGGGAGTTAGGTATCCGTTAGTGTACGCGCGGAGCCTTCCCTCCCCCTGGCTCCAGCGCCCGCGGAGAGGTTCCCTCACCCTCCGCGGGCGCCCTCTCCCATGTATGTTCCGCTGCGCGTCCACGGCCACCACTCGATGCTCACCGGCGTCGACTCGCCAGCCGAGCTGTGTGCGCGCGCGGCGGCACTCGGTCTGCCCGCGCTCGCGCTCGCCGACGTCGACAGCTTGGCGGGAGTGGTGGAGTTCCTCGAAGCCGCGAGAGCATCGAGCGTGCGGCCGATCGTCGCGGCAGAGCTCTCCGATCCCGGTGGGAAAGCGGGACGGTTGGTGGCGCTGGTCGAAACCGAGGAGGGCTGGCGAAATCTGTGCCGCCTGGTGAGCGCGCGGCAACTGGGCAGCGAGCTGGGTGCCGATCCGGGTGCCGATCCGGATCGCCACGGGAGCGAAGGCTTCGACCTGGCGCGCGCGGCGGTCGAGCACCAGGGAGGCCTCTTCTTCCTGGCCGACCATCCGCGGCTCCTCTTGGACCTGTACGGGCGCGTGCCCGGCGAGCGTCTCTTCGCGGCGATCTCGCCGGCCTCGCTCGCGCGGGCGCGCTCGAGCGGCGGACTCGCCGATCCGCGCGAGCGCGCCGGCGGATTCGTCGACGCGCACGGGCGCGTGCTCGCGACGCGCAATACCCACCGCGTGCCGGCGGCGCGCGCGGAGACGCCCTACGACCCCGACGTGCGCGAGGAGAACCCGCTCGATCCGAAGAAGACGCCGCCGCCCGCACGCGCCGTGCCCGCGCTCGAGCTCGTGGAAGCGGCGCGCGCGGTGGGCGTCGCGACGCTCGCGGTGCCCGACGTCTACTACAGCGCGCCCTCGGGCGAGCGCGACCACCGCGTGCGCGTCGCGATCAAGCACAACGCGCTCATCGAGGGTCTACCGCGCGAGTGGCTCGCCGAATCACCCGCGCATCTGCTCGGAGCCGCGGAGATGTGCGCGCTGTATGCCGATCTGCCCGACGTTCCGGGCGAGGCGCACGAGAACGAGACGCTCCCGCCCGAGTGGAGCGGAGCGCAAGCCGCTCGCGGGCGGAAGATTCCGGGAGCCGTGTGCCGCACGCTCGCCCTCGCCGCGCGTTGCAAGCATGTGCCGCCCCTGGGCGGCGTGCTCTTCCCCGAGATCGCGCTCGAGAAGGGCGAGACCGCCTACTCGCGCATGTGCGCACTCGCTTTCGAGGGCGCGCGCACGCGTTTCCGACCCCTGCGCCCGGAGGTCGTGCGACGGCTGGATTACGAGCTCTCGACGATCGATCAGCTCGGCTATGCACCGTACTTCCTGCTCGTGAAAGGGATCGCCGATTTCGCGCGCGCGCGCGGCATCCCCTGCGTGGGGCGCGGATCGGCCGCCGACAGCCTGGTCGCCTATTGCTTGCAGCTCACCGACGCCGATCCCTTCCGCTATCGCCTGCCCTTCGAACGCTTCCTGAATCCCTCGCGCCGCGACCGGCCCGACATCGATCTCGACTTCTGCTGGCGACGCCGCGACGAGGTGCTGGCCCACGTATTCGAGCTCTTCGGCGCCGAGCGCACCGCGATGATCTCGACCTTGAACCGTTTCGGCTTGCGCTCCGCATTCCGCGAAGCCGCCCTCGTCCACGGCCTCCCCCCCGTCGAGGTCAACCGCTGGTCGGCGCGCCTCCCACACTGGCCAGCGTCGACCTTCGACGGCTCTGGTTCGGAGTACCGCCTTTAGGCGGTCTTCTCTTTCGGTATGGCTCTTCCCTTTTCTTTCCGGTCTTTGCGTCCTTTGCGTCCTTTGCGGTTCGTTTTGTTCTGTTTTTTCCGCCTTGTCGAGAAAAAGAAAAACGAACCGCAAAGGACGCAAAGGGAAGAGAAGAGAAGACACCAGACCGCCTGAAGGCGGTACTCCGAACCCGAACCCGAACCCGAACCAGAAGTCAGGAGCGGGCCAGGCCGCCGCCGAAGACTTGCATGACTGGATTCAGATCGGCGCGGCAGGGCGAACGCAGCGCGCGTTCGGCGTAGCGCGAGGCTTCGCGGGCCTCGATCGATCCGACGACCTCGAGGAAGGTCCGCAGATCGCTCGGCACGATCGAGAAGTGACGCGCACCGATGCCCACCAGGAGCGAGAGGGTGTCCGCGGTGAGCGGTCCCACGCCGAAGAGGACGAGCGGGCGATCGTGATCGGCGGCCGCATCGAGGGCGCTGCGCACGGCGCGGACGACCAGCGGGTGCAGCTCGGACAGGCTCTCGGCGAGGCGCGTGTTCGCGCGGTCGATGCACAGGAGATACTGCTGCAGCGAGGCCAGATTCAGCGCCAGGAAGTCCGCTTCGGCGGCGAGATCGTAGACGCCAAGCACGGCGGCAGGCAGCTCGATCACGGCGCCGATCTCGACCTCGTCCTGATGCGCGACACCGGCTTTGGAGAGCGCGAACCGCTCCTCGAAGAGGATCTCCTTGACCCGCCGCAGCTCGCTGACATCGAGGACCTTGGGCAGCGCAATGCGCGCGGGACGATCGCCGGCCGCGCGCAGGATCGCCTGGAGCTGGCGGCGCAAGACCGACTCGCGCTCGAGGAGCACGCGCACCCCCAGACGCCCCAGCGCCGGATTGGGCTCGCGGTCGTCGTGCAGATAGGGAATGCGCAGGCTCGAGTCGACGTCGAGCAGCCGGAAGGTGGCGCCCGCGGGGCCGGCGGCATCCAGTACCGCGCCATAGTGCGCCACGAGGGAGTCGACGGAGGGCTGCTCGCGGTCGATCAGGTACAGGAGCTCGGTGCGGTAGAGACCGACGCCGGGGAGTCCCAGGCGCAGCCCCTCCTCCACCTCGGGGAGGCTGCCGGCCGTCACGTCCAGGACGAGCTCCGCGCCATCGCTCGTGCGCGCCGGGAGCTTCGCCCACTCGGGCCGCTCGCCGACCACGGTCTCGGCCTGGGTCCTCGCCCGCGCCGCGTGGTATTGCGCCAGCACGATCTCGTCGGGCCGCACGCGCACCAGACCCTCGGACGCGTCGACGATCAGGGAATCTCCCTCCGCGACTTCCTCGAGGAGGCCCTCGACGGCGGTGAGCGTGGGGATACGCATCGATCGCGCCAGGATCGCCGCGTGGCCCGTCAGGCTGCCGGCTTCGGTCAGGATCCCGCGCACGTGCTGATTGTTCAGATCGAACATGTCGACGATCGAGAGCTCGCGCGCCACGAGGACGTGATCGGCTTCGCGCACGCGCGTCTCCGGCTCGACGTGCGGGGACGCCGTTCGCTCCAGGTTGCGCAGCACGCGGATCCCCACGTCCCGCAGGTCGACGGCACGCTCCCGAAGGGCATCGCTCTGCACCAGGCGGAAGATGCGATCGAAATCGGAGATCACCTTCGTGATTGCGCCTTCGAGCGACATCTGTTCGTTGAGGATCAGGTTCTCGACGTCGGAGAGGAACACCGAATCCTTGAGGTAGGCCAGATGCGTGTCGAGGATCAACACATGCTCCTCGGGCACCACGCCGCGCAGCTTCTTCTTGAGCTCGCCGAGCTGCCGCTTCGAATCCGAGAGCGCTTGATGGAAGCGATTGAGCTCGTGCTCCACCTGGTCCAGCGGGACGCGGCGCAAGCGAGTGCCCGTGAGCTCGTGGTCCTTGCGGTGAGCCGGCCCCATGACGAGCCCCGGATTGACCGTCGTCCCCCGGAGCACCATCGATCGACGGGGCTCGGGCTGAGGAGAATCGGTCTCGAGAGGGACTTGAGTCATGCGGGAGCCAGGCTCCGTGGTGGTACGAGGGCTGGCGCTCCCATGGTAGGGATCGCGGCCGATCCTCCCCAGGGGGCGTACGGAACCGCGCGCGGCTCAGCCGCGCGCCTGAGAGACCAGGTGCCCTGCTTCCGCAAGGACGATTCGTTCCATCGCGAGCCGCAGGGCCTTGGGCGAGCCGGGGAGCGCGAGCACGACCGTGCGGCCGATCAACCCGGCAGTGGCCCGCGAGAGGATCGTGGCGGCGCCGATCTCCTCGAAGGAGAGCCAGCGGAAGAGCTCGCCGAAACCCGGAATGGGGCTGTCGAACAGCGCCTCGAGCGTGGGCGCAGTCACGTCGCGGGGCGCGATCCCCGTTCCGCCCGTGAACAGCACGAGATCGACCGATGGATCGCTCGCCGCGGCCAGTGCGGCCGTGGTGATCTCCTCGCGCTCGTCGCGCACGATCTCGCGCCGTGAGATCGCGTGCCCTGCCGCCTCGATCGTCTCGACGAGGTATGCGCCGCCCCGGTCGGTCGCGAGGTCGCGGGTGTCGCTGACCGTCACGACCGCGAAGCGCAACCGCGCTGGCGAGCTGGAGCGATGGGTCTCGAGGCTCATGGAGGTGCCGATCGAGGTTAATCGGCGCCGCACGCGGCGTGCAACACGGCGCGTCGGTCCAAGGCTGTAGAATGTTCGCCCTTCTGTTCCCACGACCCGGACCACCCGTGAACACGATGCAGCGTTTCTCTCCTTTCACCCACGCTCTGGCGCTCGTCTCGCTGCTCGCCGCGGCTGGAGCGAGCGCAGCTCCGCACGTCGTCGAGCAGGGGAGCACGCGCGGCAGCGTGGAACGTCGCCCGCTCGAGCACGGAGCGCAGCTCCTCGTGCTCCCGGACCCCGAAGCAGAGAAGGTCACCGTCCTGCTTTGCTTCCGCGGCGGGCGCGCCACCGAGCCCGAGTCGGCGCTGGGAGTCGCGAGCCTCACGGCGGCAATGATTGCGGGAGATGCCACGATCGTCGGCAGCTACGGGGCCTGGCTCGCCTCGCACAGCGGCATGCTCGACGCCAGGGCGTTCGACGACGAGTTCCGGATCGAGCTGCGCGTGCCGGCCGCCGCGCTCGCCGAGGCGGCCACGCGCCTTGGAGATCGACTCGCGAAGCCGAGCTTCGAAGGCCTGGCGCTCGAGCGGGCGCGCGCCAAGCTCGAGGCGGCCTCGCGCCAGCGCCTGGCCGATCCCGCCGCGCGCGCCGACGCGGCGCTGCAAGCGCTCGCGTACGGCCCGGCCTGGCGTGCCGCGGATCGCGCCGGTACGGGCGAGCTGCGCGCGATCTCCGGCGAAGCGCTGGTCGCTTTCCAGCTCGAGCAGATCGTCGCCAGCCGGCTCGTGGTCGGCGTGACCGGCCCGGTCGAGACCGAAGCGATGGTAGAGCTCTGGCAGAAGGCGCTCGGCGCCCTTCTCGAAGGGAAGGCACCGCCGCAGAGCCCACCCTCGTTCGTGCAGCCTTCGGAACGGCGGATCTGGATCGTCGACGACTCCACTCGAGGCAATGTCGAGCTGCGCATCGCCGGCGCCGGCGTGCGCTGGAACGATCCCGATTCGGCCGCCCTCGAGCTGTGGTCCGCGATCGTCGCGAACCGGATTGCAACCGCGACACAGGCGGGCGAGGCACCGATCGAGCAAGCGAAGGCGAGCTTCGAACGCGGCGCTTCGCGCAAGGGTCTCTTTCTCGCCGCCGGCGCGGCCCCGCTGGAGCAGGTGCCGAAGGCGGTCACGTGGATGCTCGCACTCCTGGAAGGTGCGCGGGGAGAGATCGAGAGCGGCGAGCTCGCGCGCGCACGCGAGACCCTCGAGGCCTCGGCGGCTTCGGAGCGCGCGAGCAGCGGGGAAGAGCTCCTGCTCGCGGTCCGGCTCGCGCTCCACGGCTATCCCGAGGATCATCCCGATCAGGAGCGCGCCCGCGGGCTCCGGCTCGGCCCGAGCGACATCCAGGCGGCCGTCGCGCGTCATCTCGATCCCTCGCGGCTCCTGGTCGTCGCGGTCGGTCCAGCCGATCGCCTCATGGGACCGCTCGCGCAACTGGGGCGAGTCGCGCGCCACGAGCCGCTGGTCGATGCCTTGCTCGCGGCGATCGGCGGGCGCGACCGCTGGGCTCGCCTGACGGCCCTCGAAGTCGAGATCATGTTCCAGCAGGCGGTCGGGCAGTATGCCCCGACGCACCAGTGGCTCGACCTCGACGAGCCGCGCTTCCGCGTCCAGACGCCGATGACGAATGGAACGAGAAACATCGTCCTGGATGGTCGTACCGCCTTCGAGCGCTTCGGCGGGGAGGTGACGGAGTATCCCGCGGACACCGTCAACATGCTCCTCGCGCGCCACATCCGCAGCCTGTGGAACGTCCTCCATCACCTTGCCGTCGGTCGCGGAGTCACCGCTCGCCAGGACGGCGAGCGCCGCCTCGTGATCACCTGCCAGGAAGCGGTCGGCCTGATCCTCGAGCTCGACGAGCAGTACCGGCCGCTGCGCGTGATGTACGAAGAGAACGGTCGCCAGAGCACGCTGCACTACGAGGACTGGCGCGAGACCGAGGGGTACTCGTGGGCCGCTCACGTGCACGAGGAGCCATCGGCCTTCATCTGGGACATCACGCGCTTCCAGCCTCTCCGCGCTTTCGATCCCGAGCTGGTGGCGCGCTGACTCCCGTGATCGCACGCCGCAGGCGGCGCACCCGGTCGAGCTCCACCGGCTGATCGACCCGGGCGTCGCGCTTGAGGAAGGTGCCGACGATGGCGCCGTCGGCGATCGACAGGAGCTCGGCGGCGTTGTGCTCGTCGAGGCCCGAGCCGACGAGGAGCGAATGATCGCCGATCGCCTCGCGCACGGCGGCGAGGTCGGCGCGCGCGGGCGGATCCCCGGTCCCGCGGCCCGAGACGATCACGGCGTCGGCGAGGCCGCGCTCGAGCGCATCGCGAGCGGCCTCGCCGATGGGCTGGATTCCGAGCGGTGAGCCGTGCTTGACGTGCACGTCGGCGAGGATCGCGGCCCCTGGCGCGAGGAGCGCGCGCTCGCGCAGCGTCTCGGCGGCGCGGCCTTCGATGAGCCCCTGATCGGTGACCATCACGCCGGTATGGACGTTGACGCGCAGGAAGGCCGCCCCGGCCGTCGCGCAGAGCGCGAGCGCGGCCCGCGCGTCGTTCCGGAGCACGTTCACGCCCACGGGCAACGCCCCGACCTCGCGGCGGACCGCCGCCACCGCGAGCGCCATGGCTGCCACGGTCTCCGGCGGCACGCGGCCAGCGAAGAACGGCAGATCGCCGAAGTTCTCGATCAAGAGCGCGCTGCAGCCGCCCTTGGCGAGGGCGCGGGCGTCCTCGACCGCACGCTCGATCAGCGGCTCCACGCTCCCGCCATACCGCGGGCTCCCGGGGGTCGGAAGGAGGTGGACGACGCCGATGAGGGCGGGACGGGGAAGGCCGAGCTCGCGCACGGGAAGAGTGTCGCCGGGGGAAGAGATGCCTGGAAGCGCGCTGCACGGCCGATGCGCCCGCCTCCCATGCCGTGCGGCCGAACTGTAACGAAAAGAAGCGCGCGCGGCGTACGCATCCGCGCTCGTTCGAGACGTTTCTGCGTTAAGATCGTTCCCCGTACAGTTGGCCGCGAGCGTCCTGCCAGCGCCCCCCGAGGTCCCCGGCTGAGGGACAGAGGTTCCGATGCATAGCTCTTCCGTCGCCCGTTCCCTGTTCTTACTCGCCCTCCTTCCCGCCGCCGCCGCTCCCAGCCTGCTCGCCCAGGTGTCCGCCGTGAGCGACGCGCCTGGCCGGAAGCTCGCTGCCTTCCGCGAGCTCGACAACGTCGAGGGTCCGCTCGTCGACCTCGTCTTCGGCCCGGTGCGGCCGATGCTCCTCGAAGAGACGAGCGGTACGCTCTGGGCGCTCAACTCGCACGAGAGCCGCTTGGTCGAGTACGACGCGCTCACGGGCGCGGTCCGCCGCGGCGCCGCGCTCCCGTGGGGACCGGTGAGCCTGGCCGCATGGCCGGGCGAGGGCGAGCTCGGAGCTTCGCTCCTCGTCGCGTGTCGGGGCAGCCACGTGCTCGCGCGCCTGGATCGCACGACGCTCGCGATCGTGGGCCTCGTCGACCTCCCGAACGAGCCGGCCGACGTGGTGGTCCACCCCACGAACAATCACGCCTTCGTCTCGTGTCCCGGCGCGGATCGCGTGGTCGAGGTGGATCTCGTCCTCGGCGCCATCGTGCACGAGTACCCGATCCTCTCGAAGGAGCCGACCTTCCTCGCGATCGACGGCGAGCGCGTGCTGGTCGCGCCGCGTCTGTCGGGCAACGACAGCGTGAGCGATACCGGCCCGGAGCTCCTGGACCAGGGTGACGGCCGCGTGCTCGACCTCGAGGATCCCACGGTCGCGAGCCAGGATTTGCCCGACACGGACACATTCGGAATCGTCCCCGGTAGCGATGCCGTGCCGCTGGCGCGAGACATGGGCGCGGTGCTCTTCGCGCTCGGAATCAACCCGCAGACCGGGCAGCTCTGGCAGCTCGGCACCGAGGCGAACAACAAGGATCAGCTGCGCATGGGCGAGGCTGCGATCACCGGCGAGGTCGTGTTCAACCAGCTCGCGGTGGCGAGCCTGCCGCCGCAAGGCGGAGGCGTGGTCGAGCCGCTGCGCGTCTTCGTGCTCGACGACGTGAACCGCGGATTGGCGGGGATCCAGTACGACCCGGCGCTTGCCGTCGGCCAACCCTACGCGCTCGCCTTCGATGACGCGGGGCACGGGTTCGTCACGGGCATGCTGACCGACAACCTGACCGAGCTCTCCCCCGCGGGAGGCTTCGTGCGCGAATGGGACGTGGGTTCGATCCCCCGCGGGATCGCCGTCGACGCCAAGGGAACGCGCGCGTGGGTGCTCTGCTGGGGCACGAACACCGTCGAAGAGTGGGACCTCGGCCAGCCGGTGCCGGCGCTCGTGCGGACTCTCGACGTGGGCTTCGACCCGACCCCGCCGCTCGTGGCGGAGGGACGGCGCGTGTTCTTCGACGCGGATCATTCGCTGCACGGGAACGCGTCATGCGCCTCCTGTCACATCGACGGTTCCACCGACATGCTGCCCTGGGATCTCTCCGGGCTGCCGTTCGACGACAAGGGACCGCTGATCACCCAGACCCTCGTCGGGATCGCCGACCTGCTGCCCTACCACTGGCGGGGAGAGCGGGGCGACCTCATCGATTTCAATCCCGCCTTCGACGGCTTGCTCGGTGGCGCGCCGCTCGACGTATCGCCCGGTGGGGCCTTCGAAGCGTTCCAGGCCTTCGTGTTCTCGCTCCAGCAGCCCGCCAATCCCAACGAGGATCCGCGGCGGCTGGTGAACGCGGAACTGGGCTTCGACACTCCCGATGGCGTGCACCACGCGGCCGACGCCATCCTGGGCCAGGGTGTGTTCTTCGACCTCAATTCCGACGTCATCGGATCGTGCAACTTCTGCCACACGTTGCCCACGGGAACGAACAACGACGTCGTGCTCGATGATCCGGGCCTCGCCGACGCGTACCGCAATCACAAGGAAGTCGCGTCCTTCAACGGAATCTGGCGCAAGGACTCGCCGACCCTCGAGACCGTGGTGTACGCCGATGGCTCGAGCGAGGAGCGGCCGACGATTGGCTCGGCCCTGACCTCGGCGGGACTCATCGACAGCTTGAAGGAGTTCATCGACATCCCGCTGTTCACGATCAACCCGACCCAGCGCGCGAACGTGACCGCCTTCGTGGCTCAGGTCGACAGCGGGCTCGCCCCTGCCGTGCATCGCGCCTGGCTGCTGGAAACCGAGGATGCTCACACGACGTACGGAATGCTGCGCGGATACCTGCTCACGCAGGCGAAGGCACGCAATGTCGACATCGCGGTCTTCGGCACGGTGGACCTGGGCCGGGGCGTACGCGACCTGCGCTGGACCTGGGATCGTTCCATCCAGCGCTTCCGGGCCGAGGATTCGACCCTCGCCACGCAGCCGCTCGAGTTCTTCTACGAGCGAGCGCTCGCGGGCATGGGGCGCTTCACATTCCTCGGACTCCCGGTGGGCATGGCGGAGCGCTTCGCCATCGATTCCGACGAGGACGAGCTCCCGAATCTCGACGAGATCACCTGGGGAACCGATCCCTATCTCGCCGACAGCGACGGGGACGGCGACCCCGATGGACACGAGGTCGCGCACGGCGGCGACCCGGATGACGACACGCTGCAAGGCAGCGACGGAACGCCCCCGGTGATCTCGAACGTGCGTGTGATGTTCGTGACCACCCGCGTGGCGAAGATCCTCTTCGAGACCGATGAGCCCGCGCACTTCGACATCGCCTGGTCGAGCGGATCGGTCTCGGGAAGCGCGTCCGGTACGAGGGACGAGACGACCCACACGGCGCTCCTGCGCACGCTCATCCCCAATCGCACCTGGACGGTCACCCTCACCGCCACCGACGTCGCCGGCAACCAGAGCGTCGTGAACGTTCCCGGCGTCCAATCGAAGCCGGTCGCGATCCCCATCGACACGACCTTCCAGGACGCCAGCGTCACCGTCCTCGACAACTCGGCCGGGACGCTGCGCTTCCAGGTCTCGGGCCGCGCTCAGCGCAAGGGCGGCGGAAACGCCCCCGGCATGCAGCTGCGCGTGAAGGTGTTCGTGAATGGCGTGGTCACCCAGACGCAGGTCAATGGCACGACCTCGACCGGTAGCGGAATCACGACCGTCCAGGTGACCGAGACGAACCTCTCGCCCGGCGACGTGGTGGTCGCGAAGGTGATCACTCTGTGGAACGTGCAAGGCGGCGGCGCGCTCCTGTGGAGCATGCCCGATACGCCGGCTGCGAATCTCAAGTTCGCGGTCACCTACACCGGACCGTGATCGGCCCGCTGCTCGTCGCGCTCGCCTTCTCTGCGCGCGCCGCGAACCAGAGCGAGCTCGTCCCCCCCGGGGACGACGCTCGCTCGCAGCATGTTCGAACGCTCGACGACGAGCATCTCTTCGTGCCGCCCGCGAGCCAGGCCGCGTGGCGCGGGCGGGCCGAGCAGCTGCGCACGCGCGTCCTCGTCGCGGCGGGCCTCTGGCCACTCCCGGAACGGCGCGAGCTCAACGCACGCATCGAGGGCTCGATCCAGCGCGACGGCTACGTCGTGCAGAACGTCGTCTTCGAGAGCTTCCCCGGCTTCTACGTGACCGGGAACCTCTACCGTCCCGATCCGATGCCGGCGACGCCCGTGCCCGGCGTGCTCTGTCCGCACGGGCACTGGACGAACGGGCGCTTCTGTGAGCGTACGGAGGCCGAGGGTCAGAGCGAGATCGAGCGGGGCGCCGAGCGGCACATGGCCAACGCGCGCTACCACCTGCAGGCGCGCTCGGCGAGCCTCGCGCGGATGGGCTGCGTCGTCTTCCAGTACGACATGATCGGCCACGCCGACTCGATCCAGCTCGGGCACGACACGGGCTTCGAGGACGCCGACGCGCTCCTCGAGCTCCAGAGCGATTTCGGCTTGCAGACGTGGAACTCGATCCGCGCGCTCGATTTCCTGGCTGCGCTCCCGGAGGTCGATCCCGAGCGCATCGGCGTGACCGGCGCGAGTGGTGGCGGGACGCAGACCTTCATCCTGTGTGCCGTCGACGGACGGCCGCACGTCGCGCTCCCGGCGGTGATGGTCTCCTGCGCCATGCAAGGCGGCTGCGTGTGCGAGAATGCCCCGTATCTGCGCATCGGCACGGACAACGTCGAGATCGCCGCGCTCATGGCTCCCCGACCGCTGGGTCTGACCGGCGCGCACGACTGGACGATCGAGATCGAGACGAAGGGCCTCCCCGAGCTGCGCGCCGTCTACGGTCTCCTCGGCAATCCCGACGACGTCTTCGCCGAGTGCCATCCCGAGTTCGATCACAACTACAACCAGGTCTCACGCGAGATCTGCTACCGCTGGTTCGCGCGCTGGCTCGATCTCACCGCGCCCGCGAGCGAGGCCGAGATCGTGCCCGTCCCTCCCGCCGAGCTCTCGGTGTGGAAGAGCTTCGCGCGGCCGGTGGTCGGCCACGAAGTGCTCCAGAGCGTGCGGAACATCTGGCGGGCGGACTCGCGTGCAGCGCTCGATCGACTCGAGCGGGTCCCTCCCGCTCCCAAGGCCTTACAGGGCTGGGTCGAGCTCGTCGCGCCCGCACTCGAGGTCCTGTGCAGCACACTGCCCGAAGCGGGCACCGTCCAAGCCGAGCGCGTCGCCGCCCGCATGACCGCCACGGGTGAGCGCGTCGAGCTGCGGCTCTCGCGCGCAGGTGCTCACGAGTCGGTTCCCGCGACGATGCTCGTTCCCGCAAGCTGGAACGGCCCGAGCGGCCGCGTGGCGGTCGTGGTGTCGAGCGAGGGTCGCGCGAGTCTGTTTGCGGACGGCTCGCGGCTCTCACCGGAGCGCCTGGCGGAGTCGGGCACGCTGCTCCTCGCGGTCGATCCCTACCAGACCGGCACCTGGCTCGCCGAAGGCGCGTCGCCCCGAGCGCGCATCGACGCGGAGCGCCACGCCACCTATGCCGGCTACAGTTTTGCTTACGACCGGCCGCTCACCGCGGAGCGCGTGCACGACATCTTGACTGCGGTCGAGTACGCGCGTTCGATCGCGGGCGGCCGCAGCATCGTGCTCGTCGGTCTGGGCGACGCCGGCTCGTGGGTCTGGCTCGCGCGCGCGATCGCCGGCGGCGTCGTCGCGCGCACGATCGTCGAACGCGCGGGCGATCCCTGGGAAATCACGAGCGCGGACGATCCCCGACTCCTGCCGGGCATCCGGAAGTACCGCGGCAAGTACGACCTCGCACCGCTGGTCCATCCTGGCGAGCTCGTGCTGTTCGGAACGGGCGACTTCTTGCGCCGGGCTGGCGACTATTACGCCGCCGCAGGCCCAGCGGACGCGTTCCGGGAACTCGGACCGGATTCGGCGCGCGATCTCGTCCCGTGGATCGCCGCAGATCTCCTCGACGACGCAACGCTCCCGGCGGGCCGTTGAGCTCCGCATGGGTTGGTTCCGCGAAGGCTGGATGCGCTATGTGCCGAGCCTCACATGGCAGGCTCGACCGCAGATTCCCCGCCTGCTCGCCGAGCAGCCCGCGAACTCGCGAGGCCTCGATCTCGGTGCCGGCGGACGCACGCTCGATCGACGCCTGATCTGCCTCGACTTCGTGCCCTTCGCGAACACCGACGTGCTCGCCGACGTCCACGCGCTGCCCTTCCTCGACGGATCGATCGACTTCGTGCTCGGCACGGGTCTCCTGGAGCACGTCACGGACGATCGCCTGGTGCTGGCCGAGATCGCGCGCGTCCTGAAACCCGGCGGCGTCGCGCACCTCGAGGTGCCTTTCCTGCAGCAGTACCACGACGACCCGATCGATTGCCGCCGCTTCACGGTGAGCGGGCTCGAACGCGAGCTCTCCCGGGTCGGCCTCGGAACCTACCGCTCCGGCGTCCACATCGGGCCGACGGTGTGCCTGATCACGCTCTTCACGTACTGGATCTCGCTGTGGTTCGAGGGACCGAGCCTGCCGGCAAAACTGATCTCCAACGGGCTGTTCTTCGGCGCGTCGATCCTGCTGTGGCCGGCGAAGTTCCTGGATCGCTTCCTCGTGTCGAGGAAGAGCGCCCATCGCCTCGCGTTCGGGGTCTACTGCACGGCGCGCAAGCCGAGCGTCGGGGTGGGGTAGGCGCGCGGCCAGGCTGCGCGAAAAGCCTCGTGAAAGGCCGGAACGTCATCGAGCCGGATCTCGGGTCCCTCCCGACGCAGCGCCAGCGCGGGCTTCATGAGGGCGAGGAAGTCCTCGCCGCTCTGTCCGGGGAAGAGTGGAGCGCAGGCCTCCGCGAGAACCCCGGCGAGAGCGCCGGCCTGCTGCGCGACCAGTGCCGCGAGCTCGGGCTCGCCGAGCGCGTCGAGCGCGGCCTGGACCCAGCTCTCGGCCTGCTCGTCGAGCTCCGCGAGCTCGAGCAAGCGTTCGGGCGCGATCCGCGTCTCCCCGTTCTCGCGCGCCGCGCGTGATTCACGGTTCAGACCGTCGTAGCCGATGCGATCGACGATGCGCGTGACGACGAGGAAGCCCAGGCCGTAGAGCGTGCTCTTGGCGGAGGATCGCGAGTGCGGCAGGATCTCCTCGACGTGCGGCTGGAGCGCATCGAGGGGCTCCACCGGATCGGTCGGCGGCTGGAGCAAGCGGAACACGAGGCATTCGGCGCCGCTGGAGGTGGGGTGAGCGAAGCGGATGCGCCCGCTGTAGCCGCCGAGGTCGGCGACCACGGAGAGCAGTCGGCCGGCTCGGAAGTCGGCGGCCGCCCCGGGATTGAGCGCCAGACCCACGTGATCGGCGAGCCCTTCCTCGAGCACCGGTGGAAGCGCGCTCCAGGAAGAATCGAGCATGAGGTGCACGAGCTCGTGCGCGAGGTCCTCGGGTAGCGAGCTGGATCCGCGCTTGAGGTGGATGCGATCCCAGGCGTCGAAATTGAGGGCCACGACTTCCTGCGACGGCTCGAGCATCCAGAAGATCTTGAGCTTCTCCTGCAGCCAGACCTCGACCTGGGGATCGCGGGTGCACGGCAGGATCGTGCGCAAGCGCGGCATGAGGTCTTCCAGTAAGCCGGCGACCGCCTGGGCCTCTTCCGTGGTCGGAGCGCGCACGGTGCCGTGGCCGGAGACGACCGAGGCTCGCGGCGGACTCACGCAGGAGCCGATCGCGAGGACCAGGAGGAGGGAGGAGAGGCGGGGGCTCACGGCGTGGAACTTCGAGGCACGATAGCACGTCCGCGGGAAGCTTCCCGCGCACCAAGCGCCATCGGCCTCGGGCGGAGTTAGATTGAGGGTTCGCGCTCCCGCCAGTCCCGGATCCAGGAGGAACTCCGTGTCCCAGATCTCTCGACGTCGATTCCTGCAAGGCTCGGTTGCCGGCTGCGCTGCGCTGGAGCTCTCGCGGGTGGGTCCCCGCGGCCGCCGCACTCCCCCGAGCGAGCAGCTGCGCTGCGCAGTGATCGGCGTCCACGGGCGCGGGAGAGACCTCGTCAATGGGCTGCGCGCGCAGCCGGGCGTGAAGCTCGTCGCCGTGTGCGACGTCGACGAAGCTGTGCTCGCGGGCGAAGTGGCGCGCCTCGCCGAAGCGGGACTGGTGCTCGAGGGAGTCGCCGACGCGCGCTACCTCTTCGACCGCGACGACATCGACGCGGTCGCCATCGCGACGCCCAATCACTGGCACGCGCTGCTCGCGATCTGGGCCTGTCAGGCCGGGAAGGACGTCTACGTCGAGAAGCCCGTCTCGCACACGATCTGGGAAGGGCGCCAGATCGTCGCAGCAGCGCGCAAGTACGGTCGCATCGTGCAGACCGGAACGCAGTGCCGCTCGAGCGAGGGGATCGCGCAAGGGATCGAATGGATTCGCGCCGGCAATCTCGGCGCGATCCAGCTCGCGCGCGGCCTGTGCTACAAGCCCCGACAGAGCATCGGCCGCGTCGGGGGAATGCAGCCAGTTCCGACGCAAGTGCAGTACGACCTCTGGACCGGACCCGCGCCGCTGCGGCCGCTGATGCGCAACAGGCTGCACTACGACTGGCACTGGGACTTCGCCACCGGCAACGGCGACGTCGGCAACCAGGGCATCCACCAGATGGACATCGCGCGCTGGGCGCTCGGCGAGCGCAAGCTCGCCCCGCTGGTGGTCAGCGTCGGCGGTCGCATGGGGTACGTCGACGACGGCAACACGCCGAACACGCAATTCGTGTATCACGCCTACTCGAAGGTTCCACTGCTCTTCGAAGTGCGTGGGCTGCCGCACGACAAGGCGGCGCAAACGACCGGCTGGGGAGCCGGGATGGATCAGTACCAGGGCGTTTCCATCGGCGTGGTCGTGCACTGCGAAGGCGGTGTGCTCGTCGTGCCCAGCTACGAGGAGGCCGTGGCGCTCGACTCGGCGGGCCAGGAGATCCAGCGCTGGAAGGCCGCCTCCGACCACATGGCCAACTTCGTCACCGCCGTGCGCAGCCGCCGTGCCGAGGACCTGCGCGCCGACATCGAGGAGGGCCATGTCTCGAGCGCCCTCTGCCACGCCGGGAACATTTCCCATCAGCTGGGCACGAGAGCCGAGCGCGGCGAGATCCTGGGATCGCTCCAGGAGCATCCCGCGGCAACGGAGGCCTTCGAGCGCATGGCCGTGCACCTGGAAGCCAACGGTGTCGATCTCGCGACCGAGCGCTTGACCGCGGGAGCCTGGTTGCGGGTGGATCCGGAGAGCGAGCGCTTCGTGCAGAACGAGGCCGCCGATCGGCTCGCGCGCGGGACCTACCGCGTGCCGTACGTGGTGCCGGAGAACGTGTGAAGCGCGCCGGCGGCCGCACGGGCGCGTCCGTCTTGCTCGCCTGGGTGCTTTTCGCGTCGGTGTCCGCCTGCCGCGGGACCGGCTCCGCGCGCGAGGACACCGGTGGCGACGTACGCGACAGCCGAGGCCGCGGTTGGCCGCTCGTTCATGCGCAAGACTTCCAGAGCGCGTCGTCGTCCAAGGATTTCGCGTTCAGCGACCCGAGCGCCTGGATCTGGAGCCAGGGAACGGACGGCGGGATGCTCGAGCTCCCCCGATCCTCCAGCTACGTACCGCCCCACCGATCTCCATTCTCGATCGCGCTGCTCACCGATCTCTGGCTCGGCGACTTCGCGCTCGATCTCGAGCTCTCTTCGACCTGCAAGGAGTACCCGCACCGCGACCTGTGCCTCGTGTTCGGCTTCGAGTCGCCCGGCGAGCTGCGCTACGCACACATGGCCAGCGCTCCCGACGAGAACGCCCACAATCTCTTCGCCGTGCAAGGAGCACCGCGCGCGCGGCTCGCTCCGATTCCGCTGCGGGGCGTGAGCTGGGGCGAGGGCGTGTGGCACCGGGTGCGGCTGGAGCGCGAAGGCGCCGCGCTGCGCGTGTGGTTCGACGGCGAGCTCGTCCTCGAGGCGCGCGATCCGGACCCGCGGGCGGGCCGCATCGGCGTCGGCTCCTTCGACGACACGGGGCGTTTTCGCGCGCTGCGCGTCTACGCCCCTCGTGCTTCCGAGCCGCCGCCTGGGGAGCCATTCGCGGGCTGAGTTCAGTCGCGCTCGCTCTCAGCGTCCAGTCCGGAAGTCGTCGAGGAGCGCCTCAGCCCGCGCGGGGTCGAGCTCGTCCGCGTGGAAGAGGAAGCGGTAGCGCAGCCGCAGCGTCTCCCCCTGCGACACATGCTTGTCGCCCGCGCCCGCCGGCTTTCCCTCGAAGTCGTGCACGCCAAAAGGGTTCGCTGCGACGAGGCCGTAGTCGCGCGCGTGCCACCAGGTCGGGTAGGCGAAGTTCTCCGGATGATCGAGGATCAGGACTCCGAGCACGCGCTCGCCGATCGGCGCCCAGTAGTCGATCCACCCGGCCCGCTTGCCCCAGCAAGCGGCATCGCGATCCCCGGCCGAGTTCCGCGCCTGGCCGTGCGCACCCTCCCCTTTCAGGTTCAGCGCAGGCACCGTGCGGATCGCCATCGAGCCCTCCTTCGTGTCGCCGAAGACGAGCTCGTCTCCGACCGGCGCGAAAACCGAATCGAAATCGAGGCCGCGCCCGTGCTCGCTCTCGAAGAACGAGAGCGTGCGTTCCTCGGTGCAGACGACGCGCCCATCGGCCATCCAGAGGTTCTGCACGCGCGCGACTCCGACGCTCGCGCCCGAACGGATCTCGAGGATCTTCTCTTGATGGATGTTCTCGGCGTGATCCTTGCCCGCCCAGAAATCGAAGCCGCCGACGCTGCCGTGCGCGAACCACAGGGAGCAGTGGTGTGGATGATCCTGCTCCTCGCCGGGATGCGGATCCATCGGATAGCCGCGCGTCATCGGGGTGCCGCCCGGCCCGAGCACCGGGTAGAGGTACGGCCGCGGACCGTCGTCCCAGCGGTACTCGGTGAACAGCTCGTCGCCAAAGTGCACGACGAGCTTTCCTTCCACCTGCTCGATCTGCACGGGGCGCGCGACGAAGGCGCTCTTCGCCGCGGGCGATCCGGTTGGCTCTTGCGCCGGCGAGATCGCGGCCGGCAGAGCGAGCGAAGCGAGAACGAGCGCGGTGAAGCGTGCAGCCATGAGCCTGGACCTCCGCCACGAGCATATTCGGCGGGGCCTTCTGCCACACCTGCTACGATGACTCGCGATCATGGGAGAGCGACATCCGCACACGTCGGAGCCAGTGCCGGCCAGTTCACCGGGCAGCAATCCGGTCCGCACTGCGCCGGGAGCGCGCAGCGCCAGCCTGCATCGCTGGCCCGACTCCCGCGAGGCGTTCGAGTCCTTGCGCGTCGACTTCGCTCGAGCCAATCCAGGCTACGGCCTCGAGTACTGGCCGGCCTGCGCAAACCTGCCTGCTGCAGAGTCGGCGCGCGCCCTGTTCGTGCATGGCGGCGAGGCCGCGGCGGTGGTCGAAGGCGACGGTCCGATCCCCACGCTCTCCCCGCTCGTGATCGGCGACCTCGTGCTGCTGCGGCCCGGCGAGCGCCTCACTCTCGACCGCTCGCTCGACCTCCTCGCGATCGCGCTACCTGGCCCGCTCCCCGATGAGCTGCCCACCTTCGTCCGCCCCGACTGGGATCCCAGCCTGACCGACACGCCCGGCGGCTGCGCCGAGGAATCCGGCGCCTACCGCCGCATCCTGCTCACCTGGCTCGCCTCGAACGGCCCGTACGTCCATCACGACCTCAACGCGCACCGCGTGCGCATGGTCGACTCGCTCTCCCACTACCACCCACTGGAGGGCGGCTTCGACGAGCTCTACCTCGTGCAGGCCCTCTCCCCCGGCGCGCGCTTGCTCACGAGCCCCCACGTCGACCGCCTGCTCGCCCCCGACCAGCTCGCCCGCGACGAGCTCCCCGCTCTCGTCGAGGAGCACCCGCTCGCCCTCGGCGACCTGATCTGGTTCCCCCGCGAGACCATGCACCGCGCCATCGGCGGCGTCCTCGCCCAGGTGATCACGATCCCCGGCTTCCGCCCCGGCGCCGAGATCGGCCTCGACCACCACCTGCGCGCGATCAACGAGCGCTTCGATCTGCGCGGCTCCGCCGGCCTGCCCTACCGAGAAGCCTCGTCCCGCGGACCGATCGTGAAGTGATGCTGCCTTCGGCGTGGGCCGAGTGTCCTGATTGCTGACCGCCAACACGCATGGCGGCAACGCAGACTCCTCTCACGTGGGACGAGCAGCGGATGCGGAATCCGGTACCGTACCCGCACCCATGGAGCACGCCGCGTACGCCTCCCCCCGCGAGCGCTGGGTGCTCGCTCTCGTGCTCGTGCTCGCCGCGCTCGCGCGCGGCCTCTTTGTCGCCGAGCGCACGAAGGCGCCGGACTTCGAGCATCCGATCGTCGACGCTGGTTTCCATGATGACTGGGCGCGCAGCCTCGCGGACCCGAACTGGAAACCGCTGCCCGGGATCGAGGACCCCGGGTTGCGCACGCGGGCGTATCTGCGGCCGCCTGGCTACCCCTACTTTCTCGCGCTCGTCTACGCGCTCAGCGGTGGCAGCGCCCTCGCCCCACTCGTCGTGCAGGCACTCCTCGGGCTTTCGAGCGCGCTGCTCGCGTTCGCGATTGGACGCCGCTACTTCGGGCCGTGGGCCGGGCCGGGTGTGGCGGCGGCGCTGGGGTTCTACTGGGTGCTCGTCTACTTCGAGGGCGAGCTGCACGATCCTGCGCTGCTCGTGTTCCTGTGCCTCGCGCTCTACGCGCAGCTCGGGCGCTGGGCCGAGCGGCCGCGCGCCGGCGTGGCTCTGGCCGCGGGGGTGCTGCTCGGAATGGCCGCGCTCGTGCGGCCGAACGTGCTGCTCTTCGCGCCGGTCGTGCTCGTCTGGGGCTTCTGGGTCGCTGGCGGGAGGCGCGCGGGCGCGCAGATCCTGCGCTCGGCCGCCGCGGGCGTTCTCGGGTGCGCGCTGGCCGTCGCGCCCGTGACGCTGCGCAACTGGATCGTCGCGCACGACTTCGTCCTCATCTCCACGAACGCGGGGATCAACCTGTGGATCGGGAATTACGAAGGTGCGACCGGCTTCGTCGCCGAGGAGATCGCAGGGCTCGGCCGTTTCGAGACTTGCTACGACTACCCGCGCATCGTGGCGCGGCTCGAGGAGAGGCTCGGCCGGCCGCTCGCGGACTCGGAGGTCTCGGCGTGGTTCAGCGACGAGGCGCGCGCCTGGATCGCCGCCAATCCCGGGGACGCGCTCGCCCTCACGGCCAAGAAGGCCGGCTACTTCTGGGGCCCGATCGAGATCCCGCACAACAAGGAGCTGCGGGCCGAGCGCGCACACTCGCGCGTGCTGCGCCTCCTGCCCGGCAACTTCGGGGCCCTGCTCGCGCTGGCCGCGATCGGCTTCGCGTTGCTCTTTCGCGACCGCCGGCGCGGCGCGGATGCGGATCGCGCGCGCTGGAGGATGGCGGTGCTCGCGCTCGCGTTCGTGCTGGCCTACTTCTTCTCGGTCTTACCCTTCTTCCAGGCGGCGCGCTACCGCGTGCCCGTGCTGCCTTTCCTGATGCTGTTCGCGGCGTACGCGTTCGCGCGCCTCGTCGCGCTCCTCGAAGTGCGCGCGTGGTCGCGCGCCGCGGTCGGCGTCGCGGCCTGGACAGGGATCGCGCTGCTTCTCATGTGGCCGGCGCGCGGCGAGCAGCCGCTCATGGACAAGTGGCACCGCGACCGTGGACTGGCTTACATGAACGCCGGCGATGCGGAGCGCGCGCTGCCCGAGTACCGCGCGGCCATCGAGGCGAGCCCCGGCGACGCGGTCCTGCACTACGACCTCGGCCTCGCGCTCGAGAAGCTCGGCGATCCCGGGGCGGCGCTCGACGCGTACGCGGCCGCGGTGCGGCTCGGTCCCGGTGACGCGCGCGCGCGCAACAACCTCGGCAACCTGCTCGGCCGCGCCGGCCGCGTCGCGGAAGCGCTGCCGCATTTCGAGGCGGCGGTCCTCCATGACCCAGGCTACGCGCTCGCCTTCCAGAACCTGGGCCGGGCGTGCGCGTTGCTGCAGCGCCTGCCCGAGGCAATCGAGGCCTACCGCCGCTGGGTCGCGCTGGAGCCGGAGAACGCCGCAGCGCACGCCACGCTGGCCGAGACGCAGGCCGCGGCGGGTGAGATCGAGCAGGCCCTGGAGACCGTCGAGCGCGGCCTACGCCAGGTGCCGGCGAACGACTCCGCCGGCCGTCAGCGCCTCGAGGCAGCGCGCGCGACACTCCGCGCCGCGCGCGCGAGGTCCGGCTGAGCCCCACGGCGCGACGCTCTTCACCTGTTCATCCGGAGAAGGACCGGAGCCAGAGACGGCACTCGAACACGTGGCCTCGCTTGACGAAAGCGCACGCCGTCCGGCCGTACTGATAGGACCTCACTTCTTTCGCTTCGCAACGTTGAATGCGACAGCAGCGCGAATCAGTGCTTTGAACGCCGCTTCCTGGATCGCCTCGTCCTCGTGAATGTCGATGGCACGCCGTGTATTGCCCTCGAGGCTCGAGTTGAAGAGATGAGCAGGGTCCTTCAGCGCAGCTCCCTGAAAGAAGGTCAGCTTCACGACCTGCTTGTAGGACTCGCCCGTACAGATGCCCCCAGCGTGGGACCAGACGGGAGTCCCCGGAGAGGACGCCTTCTTCCACTTCCACTCCTCGACGACATCGGGATCCGCCTCGTGGATGAGCTCGCGCATCCGTTTCAGCGTCGAACCTCGCCAATCGCCGAGTTCGCGAATGCGCTGGTCGATCCTCTGCGAGCCGGACTCGGACGTTTGGGCGTTCTCTTTTTGCGGCACAGTTCGTTTCCTCGAGTTGACGGCAGGTTGACCCGTTGCTTGGACCTTTTTCGAGAGCGGGCGGAGGTCAGACCCGAAGTCCCAGCCGGGCAAGGCGGCCGCCTGCCGGATCCACTTCGCCATCTGCGCCTCGTCGAGCTGATCGTCCTCGCGGATGTCGAGGTAGCGCACCTCCTTGTGCTTGGACTCGCCAGGGGGAAGAGGACGCAGCGACGTGCCGCGGAAGAAAGCCACCTTGACGTACTTCGTAAACGTATGGAACTCGAGGAACCAGCCCTGGCCTTCGACTCCGTAGAAGGGCGAGTTCCATCGGATCGCCTTCCGTACGCCGGGAACGGTGCGCACGATGAGCGCGTCGAGGCGGCGCCCGACGTCACTCTTCCAGCCCGGCATGGCCGCGATGTAGGCCTTCACGGGGGCTTCGCCGTCGGCCTTCGCGATCTGAGGGTTGCCGCCGGCGAGGAGGGTCGGCTTCGCAGCGGGCCGCTTGGTGGAGCTCTTCTTGGCGACCTTCGCGGACTTCTTTCCGGTCTTCTTCTTCGCCGCGACCTTCCTTTTTGCCGCGGCCTTTTTCGTCGTCTTGCCAACCATTGTGCTCACTCCAGTACTGCGGTGAATTCGACGGACGACGCGACCAGGCCGATGGTCAGCCAGGTGGCCACGAGTCTAGATCGGCTCATGGGATCCTCGCGAGCAGGTCGACGAGCTTCCCGCCCATCATCTTCCAGCCGTAGCGCGCGCCGCCGAAGTTCTGCTTCTGGTCCGGCTTGAAGCCCGACTGCACGAGGGACAGGCGCGTGCCCGACGCCGTGGGCGTGAGCGTGAAGGTCACGACGGTGTCCATGTCGCCGACGACCCACGTGTAGCTGAGCTTCCTGTGCGCTTCGATCTCGAGGAACCGGCAATTCACGGTGCCGTCCCACCCGGGGTACGGCTGCGTCTTGAACGTGAACGCGGCCCCCGGCTCGAGCTCGAGATCGACGACGGGCAGGAGCCACTCCGCGAGCAGCGCGGGGTCGGTGAGCGCGCGCCACACCTTCTCCGGCGCATGATGCAAATCGAACTCGAACGAAATGGATTCGGTTTGCGATGGGGCGGTCTTGTCGATGAGGTTCATTCGTCCATTTTCTCCAGCAGTCGTTCGAGGCGATCGACGTGCTCCGTCCAGAAGGCGCGGTAGTGCGCGATCCAGTCGATGAGCGGCTTCATCCCGCGCGGCTCGCACCCGGTAGTAGACACAGCGCCCCTCGCGCCGGCCGTTCACCAGGCCGGCGTCTTTCAAAGTGGCGAGGTGCTGCGAGACCGCCGGCTGCGAGATGTCGAAGCGCGCCGTGAGGTCCTTCACCGCCGCTTCGCCGCGCGTGAGCGACTCGAAGATCGCCCGGCGGCTGGGGTCCGCCAGCGCCTGGAAGATCTTGTCCTCGACCACGGCCGCGCTCTGCATGCATGAAACATAAGCGGTTGCTTATTGATTGTCAAGCGCGGGGCTCGGCCGCTTGGTTCGAAACCGACGCACCGGGCAACCCTGCGGCCGGGCAGCGGTCGGGGAGACCGCCACCCACCTCGCCAAGTGTCTGTCAGGCAATGAGTTGGGACGCTGCCCTCCCGGGAGTCAGGCGCACTCGCCGCCGAACTACCGGTACTCCCCTCTCCCGCGTTTCTCAGCGTCGGCCAACCGGCTCACAACCCGAACGAGAGCGTCGCCGCGACACGCCACTCGGCTTCGACCTGCTCGCCGTTCTCGGCCTGGTAGATGGGGAATGCCGGCGCGATGGCGAAGGAGAAGTGCTCGTTCACGCGATCGCGCGCGCCGAGCCCCAGATAGAGGACCTCCCCGCCGCTGTTCTCGTTCCGCTCCCCGCCTTCCTCATCCTCGCCGAGCCAGGTGCCCGCGAGCTCGCCGAAGACGCTCCACGCGTGCCGCGCGCGGACGTCCTCGGTAAGGCGGTAGGCAAGCGCGAGCCCGAGGTCCGCGCGATCGCCCACCTCGAAGTCATCGTGCTCGGTGCGCAAGGTGTAGAGCGCGCTCGCGTCGAGCGTCACGCGCTCGTTCAGGTAGCGCGAGTACGCCACCCCTGCCTGCCAGTCGACCGATCCGGTGCCGGGCTGGCTGGAAGGATCGAGCGGGTGGCCGCCCGAGAGCGTCTCGTCATCGTCGCCCACCGGGAGCTTCACCCCTCCGAGGACGGAGAGATGACCCGGCGCCCCGCGGACGAGACGCCACTTGCCGGTGATCCACGCGTCGGTCAACCCGCTCGGGTCTCCGGTGGCCGTGCCCACGTGACCGGAGCCGTGCACATGCGCGTCCACGAAGTTCGAGCCGCGGTAGTAGCCGATCTGCAGGCCGAGCTGGACCTCGCTCGTCAGTCCGTGCTGGACGGAGAGGGTCTCGACGAAGGCGCTCTCGAGCGCGTCGAAGTGCCCGATCTCCTCCGCTTTCGCCTCGGCCTCGGCGATGCTCACGTCCTCGAAGCGCGTGTAGTCGGTGCGCAGCTCGATGTCCCACGCTCCTTTGCGCAGGGTCTCGCCCGAGATCGTGCTCGTTCCCCCTCCCGAGGTGCTCGGGCCATGGTTGAGCGGCGGGCGCGCGGGCGAGCTGGCCGCGAACGCGGATTCGGTGGCGAGGAAGTCCGCGGACGCGAGCGGGTCCGACGGAACAGAGGATCCGATGGAGATTCCGGGGGATGCAAGGATCCCGGTAGATGCAAGAACGGTCAGCCAAAGCATGGGTGGACTCTGCGGAAAGGAACATTGCGGCGTATTGCCGCGAAGCGGAGGTGGACGAGCGGCGCTCGCGCGATGAGCGCGAGCGAAACAGTGCGCGCCGCGAGCCCGAAGGCCGCGCGCGCTGACGGTTACGATCGCCGCTCGTCTCTGGGTGGCGGCGATGCAGGCTCGCGACCCAGGTCGTAGATCGGGCCGCGCGGCGCGCGCGGCATCCAGGAGCGTTCCCCCTCGAATGCGACTTCAGTGAGCGCGTCGCCCGGCACCACGCCTCCCGTCGGCGGCACCGACGAGAGCGATGCGTGGTCCACGCACGAGCACTTCGAGGGCGCGCTGACGCGCACCCCTGACGGCGCGCTAGCGCTCTCCCGGCGGTCGCTCGCCACGATGCTTACCGCGACGCGCGCCTCGCCACGGGGCGTTCGAGCACGCGCCTCACCCGCATCGGCCGGCGCCAAACGACTCGGAGCGGGGCGATCGGCCTTCGCACAGCAGCAATCGACGACCGTGCTCTCGTGATCGCACTCGCAGCCGCTCGCACGGCACTCAGGCTCCGCGCCGGAGCTCGACGCGTGGGCGACGCGCTCCGCTTGCGTGAATGAAAGCGCCAATGGCTCGCATCGGCGCAGCGCGGACCACGCGCACGCGACGATCGCGACGATCAGGATCATGTGCGGCCGAGGACGCAACGCCGTCATCATAGCGGCGCCCGCGACGCGTGCCACGGCGCAGCATCAAGCTGCGCCGCAAGTCAGCCGGCGGAGAGCAAGTCGCGCCGCGCGCGCGAGCACCATGTGCGCGAGCGACGCAACGTTCTCACAGAGGCGGCGCTTTTCGCGTCCGGTGCTCGCGGTGACCCCCGGACCGCGTCGGCAGGGTTAGGATGGTTTCCTCCCCAGTGGAGGTCGATCATGCGAGTTCGCGCCACAGCCCTCTTCTTCCTCGCAGCCGGCTGGCTGAGCCATTCAGCGGCGTCCGCCATGCAGACCTACGAGGACGCCAAGCTGCTCGCCAGCGACGGCAGTCCCTTCGACATGTTCGGACATGGCGTCGCTCTCTACGGCGATCGAGCCCTCGTGGGAGCCTTCGGCGACGACGCGCACGGCTCTCAGGCTGGGGCTGCCTACGTGTACGGTCGGCTGGAGGACGGAACATGGATCCAGCTAGACGATCTCCATTCCACAGCCGGCGCGGAGCTCGAATTCGGTGCGGCTGTCGCCATCTGGAACGACCGTCTCGCTGTCGGTGCGCCGAGGGACGACATCGGCGGCGTTCTCGAAGCAGGATCCGTCTGGCTGTACGAGCCGACCGTGCCGGGCAGTTGGGGATGGATCGACAAGCTCCGCGCGTCCGATCCGCAGGCGCATGCGCTCCTCGGGGTGCAGCTCTCTCTCTACGACGATCGACTTCTTGCGAGCGCCACCGATCACGACGACGACACGGGCGCGGTGTACGCCTTCGAGCCGGCTCCGAACGGCAACTGGGAGCAGACCGACCAGCTCGTTGCCAGCGACGCCGCCTCCGGGGATCGCTTCGGCAAGGACATCTCGAGCTTCGGCGCGCGTGCCCTGATCGGCGCGTGGCAAGCCGACGGAAGCGTCGCGGACTCGGGCGCAGCCTACGTCTTCGAGCGCGCCTCGAACGGTGCGTGGGAAGAAGTCGCCAAGATCGTGCCGGACGATGCCGAGATCGGCGATGTCTTCGGAACCTCCGTCGCGATCTTCGGCAATCGCGCCCTGGTAGGAAACCCGATGGATGGTCTGGGTTCCGGCTCCGTCTACGTCTTCGAGCGAAGCTCGAGCGGAGCATGGATGCAGGTCGCCAAGCTCGGGGCGGCAGACGGTGAACAAGGCGATGGTCTCGGTGCATCCGTGGCGCTATGGGGCGATCGCGCTCTGGCGGGCGCTCCCAACGCTTCCGACTCGGACGTGGGCGCGGTCTATCTTTTCGAGCGAGCTTCGAGCGGAACGTGGAGCGAGACGGCCAAGCTCCAATCCTCCGGCACCGGCTGGGAGTTCGGCGGTGATGTGGCGCTTTCGGGCGACCGAGCGCTGGTCGGTGATCAGGGGGACGCCGAGCTGGGCCATGACGCAGGGGCGGCGTTCGTGTTCGACGTGGGAGTGGGAAGGACCTACTGCCAGTCCACGCCGAGCTCCGAAGGAGCTCCCGTGTTGCTCGCTTCCGTGGGCAGCGTAAGCGTCGCCGAGAACGAGCTGATGCTCACCGCCGCTCCGGTTCCCAAGACCGCTCCGGGGATCTTCTTCCTGGGGCCGACGCAGGTGAGCCAGTCCTTCGGGAACGGAACGCGCTGCGTCGGAGGCTCGATCCTGCGTCTCGCACCGGTGATCGCGGACTACCACGTACTCTCGCAGAGGGTCGACCTCAGCATTCCGCCGTCCGCCGGCAACGTCGTCCCAGGAAGCACCTGGAACTTCCAGGCCTGGTTCCGCGACGTGCCGGCCGGTGGAGCTTTCTTCAACACCTCGAGCGCGCTCTCGATCGTGTTCGAGCCGTAGTCAGAGGGCTCGGTTCCCGATCGTCGCCCGGGACAACGCGCTCGAAAGGAACGGCTCCCCGCGCCACGCCGGAGAGCCTGCGCGAAAGGACGTGAGACTACGGAGCGCTCGCTCCGCCGCCCTCCTCGTTTCAGTAGAGCCCTGCGCGCAACTGCAGCCCGTGTGAGAAGATCGGGTTCGAAGAGCCCTGGAGGATCGACCACTGCACGTAGATCTGCGCACCGACCAGCGCGGGGTCGTTGGGAAGCGTGTAGGAGACCGACGCCTCTCCGTTCCCATCCACCGTCACGGGGCCGAGCATTCCCCAGTCGCCCGACGTCAGGATGGTGCAACCGAAGGCAGGAGTCCGGGTCGGGAGCGAGCCCACTCCGAGGTACGCCTGAGCGCCCACCGGCGCGTTCGCCAGGTCGACGTGGTTGGTCTGTCCGATGAAGGGCGGTGAAGCGTCCGCCAGCGGCTCTCCCGCGCCGGTCGGACAGCCTTCGCCGTAGGGGTGGACGAGGGCGAAGATCCCCCCCACCGCGGTGAGGTCTCCATCCTGGCCGGTGATCCCGGAGAGCTGCTGTGTCATGGGCTGAATCGCTTTTCCGAGGACGCCCGGTGAGACCACGACCCAGTAGTGCCGCGCGATCTGCACCCCGATGTGTCCCGGGAAACAGGGGTCCATGCCGCTCTGGGCGAGCGAGAACCACTCGCTGCGCGAGGCGTCCCACTCGATGTCCTGCGGATTCTTCACGGAATACTCGGAGCCAGCGAAGCAGGTCGTCTGCAGGTCGATGTACACGGAGGGATTGCCTGCGAGCGACCGACCGATGCTCGAGGTCGGCCCTCTGCAGAAGAAGGTGTGGCGCAAGCCATCCTCGAAGACGGGGTTCATGTCGAGCCCGGAACCTGGAAAGGTCAACACGATCGACGCCGAACCATCCAGCTCGTGCCGCCGGATTCGTGTCGGCTCCGCGACGATGACCGCCAGCGGGTAGCCTCGGCTGTCCACGCACATGGCCGTGGAGCCGGCGGCGACAGGGCCGATGCTCCCGACCGGTACCATCCCGACCACGAAGGGCTGCCAGAAGCGCCACACAGTCCCTGCATCGGCATCGAGGGCGAAGAGCTCTCCCGTCGCCGGGTTGATGTCGATGTCGCGGATGCGCGCCGAAGACGGAATGCCCGGCTGCAGGTCCGTGACCGTGGCCCCGCCACCGCTCGCGTCGACAACGAAGATCTTGTTGCCGGAGGCGACGACAAAGGTGTTGGTGACGGAATTCCACTCGATCGATGGATGCACCAGTCCTCCGAACAGCGAAGCCGGCGCGACGAGCGTCGCCGGGCCACCTGAAGCGGCGTCGAACTGGAAGACGCCGTCGGTAGTCACGACTCCGAAGTCGCCGGTCACGATCTGAGCGGCGGCGGGGGTGCCGAGGAAGCAAGCAAGGAGCCAGAGATAGTGGGGTCGCGTGGAATACATGGTGTCTTTTCGAGGACGACCTCGGAGGTGATTGCAATGGGTTGGCCAGCCGCCCGCAGGCAGGAGGGAGCTCGAAAACCGTAGGGCACGACCCATATGCGTCGGCACCGAGTTCGAAAGTTCTCGGAATTGCCCCTCGTCGCTCGCGAGGTCTGGTTTCACCCGCTGCGCTCCCTGAGGCGCTGGTCCAGGTGCCGGGCGGCGTAGGTATGGAACGGTCTCGATCGGCGGCAAGGACGCCTTCTTCACGCACGGCCGCCTCGGGATCTGGACCAAGGCCGCTAGCGTCACGGAGTTCGACGATCTGTCCTTCTCGACTCCCGCGCGGTAACCCTGGTCTGCCGCAAGGCCCTGGCGTCATGGTGCACGCTCGCGGCGAGCGCTAAACTCCGGGGGACTCGGAGTTCTTCGTCCCGCACGAGGATGACATGAAGTCTCGCTTCCTGGTTCCGTTGCTGATCGCGGTCGCTTGCACGGGCGCCTGTCACAATGTCGGGTCCGGCGGAGACGCGTCGAACACCATCACGATCGACTTCGACGACATGCCGACCGGCTCGTTGCCGGCGGGTTGGCGCGTCGATCAGACGAATCCCGAAGGAAAAGCTGCGACGTGGGCCGTATCTCAGGTCGAGTCCGCGCCTTCCGGCAAGAACACGCTCGCCCTCACGCGTACCAACCACGGGGGGCAAGACACCTTCAACCTGTGCTGGACCCCCGAGCCCCGGTTCGCGGAGGGCGCGCTGGAGATCAGGCTGCATGCCGATGCTGGCGAGGTCGACCAGGGTGGAGGCCTAGCTTGGCGCATCCAGAACGCCAACAACTACTACATCTGCCGGATGAACCCGCTCGAGTCCAACCTCCGGGTCTACTTCGTCAAGGACGGCAAGCGCGTCCAGCTCGCAACCGCCCAGGTGTCGCACCGCGCCGGCGAATGGCACCTTCTGCGCATCGAGCATTCCGGCACGCACATCGTTTGCTGGCTCGACGGCGAGAAGTTGCTCGAAGCGGAGGACGCGAGCCTGCCCGAGCAAGGGGGCATCGGCTGCTGGACCAAGGCCGATGCGCGCACGTCATTCGATGACCTGAAGATCACCGCGCGGGCGCCCTAGAGTCTCGCGAATCGGAGACGGGGGCACGCAGCGCTGCCACGAGGTCGAGGCTCCGGTCCCCAGACCCCATCTCAAAGCCGTCGGCCCGGCCAGGTTCGCTGGCGCGGGCCGACCAAGAAGGAAGGATGCGGCGGGACGTTATTTCGCCCCGATGGAATCCAACACGCTGATGGCGTAGTAGCCATTGTTCGGGTGCTCACGGCGTGCAAGCAGCGACAATGGGCCGGTCAGTTTAGTGCGCATGAGGAAATAGTCGGTGAAAGTCCCGCCCCCTCCGGCCAGTTTCCAAGTGCCCAAGAAGGGACAGTAGCAGTCATCGTTGTCCCAGCCGTGAACGGGGGGGAGATAGCCTGCACCGACGGGGAACTGCATCGCCATCGCGCACTGGGCGTTTTCCGTGCGCTGGAGGAACAGCATCTCGTCACTGCTGTCCCAGTCGATATTCCCGATGAGGAGGCGGTCGCTACCGATGGGGTACGGCCAGTCGCCGATGGTGCCGCTGGTCGTGCCATTGCTCCATCCCCAGATGTATTTCCACTTAGTTCCCGTCCAACCCCAGTAGAACGAGGTCGCCCACGTCAGGGGCCCTCCGTCCGACGAAACGTAAATGACGTCGTCCTGGCCGTCCGCGTCGAGATCGCCGGCGTAGCACTCCGAGAACGCGTACGGCTGCATGGGATCGTCCGGACCGCTGCTCCAGGTCCAGTTGAAGTCGGTCCCGTCGAAACGGAACAGGGTGACCCAACCGCCGCCGCCAAGGAGGAGGTCTCGGTCATCGCTGCCGATAAAATGGCCCGCCGTGAGATAGTTGCGGTAGAGGTAGATGCCGCCGCCGGCGGATTCGTCTCCGCCGTTGCTCCATCCCCAGACCCAGTTGTCCCCCTCGAAGTGGAACATGGTCATCCAGACGTTCGTGGTCCCGGGCCCGATGCCGAGCACTTCGTCCTTCTGGTCGCCGTCGAAGTCGCCGACGACCAGATTTGCGCGGTAGTCGTAGATGCCTCCGTCCTGTGGGTCACCCTCGAGGTGCCAGGGCTTGGTCCAGATGCCACTATTGTAGCGCATCACGCTCATCTCGCTGCCCGAGCTTGTTTCATTGACGGTGAGAACCTCGTCGAGGCCGTCTCCATCGAAATCACCGATGTAATAGTGGTCGCTACCGAGAGTGCGGATACTCGGGTTCGACGTGCTCCCGTGAAACTTTGTTTTCCAGCCATAGCAGCTACCCGATACCTTGCTTGGTTGATAGGGTTGCTGTGGGACTGCTGCGGCCAAGGGGGAGAGAGCGGCGAGCGCGCAGCTCGCAACTCGCAGTGAGGGAGCCGCCGCGAAGGAGAGCTTTCGAACGTAATTGATCCATGTCATAGTCATTGTGATTTCCTGGGCCCTGGCCCCGGACTGGTAGTTCAAATTCGGGAATGTGTCGTGCTCGGGCCCTACACAGAGCGCCGTGACACTCCTTCAGACGGAAGGCAGTTCCTTCGACGAGGTCGGAACGGGACAGCAGTCTGTGGAATCGCTCGAAGTCCCCCCCGCGGATGAGCGAGGATCCCTTCCTGCGTGTCAGGGCGAGCTATCCGGAAAGCGCGTCACGTGGGAAGGCGAGCGCCGGTGGCTCGAGCCTCAACCCGTACCCTCAGGCGGACTTCTGCTAAGCGCCCGAGAACACCCAGCCCACGAGCTTGCGGAACGATGGCGCCTGGCTCTGCGCCAGGATGCCGATGCGGAAGATCCGGCCGGAGGCCCACACGAAGGCGACGGTGGTCGCCAGGCACATCGCGCTCGCCGCGGCGAACTCCCAGGCGGGCGGCCCGGGGGACGACAGCACGCGCACCAGGAAGATCATCGGCGTCGCGGTCGGGAAATAGGTGAGTGCGACGGCGACGGTGCCGTTGGGGCTCTCGAGGATCGGACCCCAGGCGAACAAGGGCACCATCAGGATGATCAGGACCGGCATCATCAGGCTCTGCGCGTCGCGCAGCTCTGTGCAGGCCGAGCCCAGCGCGGAGAAGATCGCGCCGTAGGTGAGCATCGCGAAGACCATGAGCATCAGGAACCAGACGTACGCGCTGGCCGGGACGAACTGGCCCACGCCCCAGTGGTTCAGTGCCCACACGACGGCGGCCAGGTAGATCACCGCGAGCGTCAGCGAGACGCCCACCCCGGCGAGCAGCTTGCCGAGCATCAGCTGGAAGGGCGAGACCGCCGAGATCAGCACCTCCGAGATGCGCTGCATCTTCTCCTCGAGCACCTGATTCATGAGCTGGGGCGCGGCGGTCATCACGAACATGAAGAGCATCATCAGGCCCGCGAAGGGGATGCCGAAGCTGCGCAGCTTGTTCTCCTCCTCGGGCTCGACCACGCTGCCGTCGGGCCGCAGCTCGACCAGGCCCCAGGTGGAAAGCGAGAGCGGCCGGCTGAGCTTCGCGACGAGCTCGCTATCCATGCCCGCGCCCTCGAAGCGGCGCCGGTGGATCTCGTCGTTGACCACGTGCTCGACCCACTCCGGGAGCTCGGTGAAGGTCGGCTCCTCCGTGTGGTAGGTGAGCGATGCGTTCGCCCGGCTCCTCGCCCAGGACCTCCGGCTCGACGAGCACGAAGCCCTGCAGCTCGCCGGCTTCGACGCGCTGCGAGAGCACCATGTCGGCGCGCTCACCCGCGGCGGGCTCGTAGCGCTCCAGCAGGAAGCGCGGACGGAGCTGCTTCTTCTCGCCGTCGGGTTGCGCTTCCCAGATCCCCTGCGAGTTGCGCTGCTCCGCGGCGGCGACGAGCACCGGCCACAGCTCGCCGGTCGGGTCGACCACTGCGCAAGCGCGATCGCGCAGGTCGACCTGATCCCCAACCAGAAGCTGGAAGGCGATCCCCCCGCCCATCAGCACGGGCATGACCAGCAGGCCGATCAGGAAAGCCTTGGAGCGCACGGCCTGCAGGTATTCCGCGCGCAGGATGGCCACGACCTTCTTCACGCTCGGGCTCCTTGCTCGGCGGCCTCGGCGCCCGCGATGCGGATGAAGATGTCGTGCAGCGACGGGCTGCGTCTGCTCGAAGTGACGCACGGTGGTGCGCAGGGTCAGCGCCCGCAATAGCTCCTGAGCATCGCCGGAGACGCGCAGCTCCTGGTAGTGGCCGAGGTCGAGCACCTGCTCGACGCCGTCCAGCCCCTCCAGCGCAGTTCGTCCCCCGTCGGTGCGCACGCGAATCGTGTCCTGTCCGAAGCGCGCTCGGATCTCCTCCATCGTGCCGTCGAGCACCTTGTCACCCTTGAAGATCATGAACACGCGGTCGCAGATCTGCTCGGCGACCGTCATGTCGTGGGTCGAGAAGATCACCGTCGCTCCCGCGCTTGGAGAGATCGAGGATCGCCTGGCGCATCGCCTCCATGTTGACCGGGTCCAGGCCGGAGAAGGGCTCGTCCAGGATGATCAGCTCGGGCTCCGCGATCACCGTGGAGATGAACTGGACCTTCTGGCTCATGCCCTTCGAGAGCGTCTGGATCTTCGAGTCGCGCCGGTCGGCGAGCTCGAAGCGCTCGAGCCAGCGGTTCATCGCCTGACGCGCGCGCGCGGGCGGCATGCCCTTGAGCGAGGCGTAGTACTCGAGCAGCCGCGCGCACGGTCATGCGCTTGTACAGCCCGCGCTCCTCGGGCAGGTAGCCGATGCGGTCGTTCGCCGCCCGCAAGCCCCGCTCCCCGAGCACCTCGACCGTCCCGGAATCGGGCGCGAGGATGTGCAGGATCATGCGAATCGTGGTCGTCTTCCCCGATCCATTGGGCCCGATGAACCCGTACAGCGAGCCGCGCGGGACCTCGAGGTCGAGCCCGCGCACGGCAGTGTGCACACCGAAGGTCTTCGTGACCCCGGTCAGTCGTACGGCGGCGTTCAAGCGGGGGTCTCCGTAGGTTGCGGCTCTGACTGCACGGGCGTTCGCGACGTCGGGGGAGGCGCGCACTGACCCTCCCTCGCTTCGGTGGACACCGTCGTTGAGGTCTTCGGAGTAGACGCGAGCGGATGGAGTTCGTCAAAGGGAAAGGCGTCTGGGGAAGGGGTCTCCCTTCCCCAGTCGGGGGAGCCGCGCGGAGCGGAGCCCTGCGGAGCTCGAGCGCAGCGCGGCGTTCCGGGGGCGACGCCCCCAGGAGGAGGAGATCCAGGAGGAGGAGATCCAGGAGGAGGAGACTCACCACTTGTGGACACGACTCCGCGCCGCGTTCGTGGCGTACCCCGCAGCCGTGGCGCGCACGGAAAAAGGCCCCCCTGCTGGGCTCCAGGCGAGTCGCGCGAAGCCACGCGAGTCGCAGGTGGCCTCCCCACAAGCTCAGCGCGCCTTGCTGCCGATCACGTAGCCGACTTGCACCAAGCCGAATGTGAGGATCGTCAGCAGGTGTGACACGATGCCCTGCACGCTGCGCGCCGCATCTTTCTCCTCGTCGAAGCCAGCCTCGCGCAGCGTCCGGGCATAGTACCTGATGTGTCGGACGTCGACGATCAGCACGCGCCCGCCGATTTTCAGCACCCGCGCGATCTCGCGCACGGCAGTCCGGCGTTCGCCGGCGTTGTAGATGTTGTGCAGCGCCGCGCTGGAGAGCACGACGTCAAAGCTGGCATCCTCGAACGGCAGCTTGCGTGCGTCGGCGGTCTGCACCTCGACGCGATCGCGCGCGATCGACGACTGGGCAGCGAAGACGATGGACGTTCCCACCTGGGCGTGGTAGCCAGCAGCGGATCGCGAGCCATCCCGGCGAGGCGGGGCGTGCCCCCCATCGAGTGAGTGGGCATCAGATCGGAAACACGGCGTGGAACAGCTCACCACGACTCTGCACTCCCAGGCTTTCGTAGGCGTGGGATAGCGCGTTTTTCACGGTTTGCTCAGAGATGGATAGCTTTCGCGCGATCTGCTTGTTGGAGTCGCCATGCAACACTAGCTCGATGATCTCCCGCTCACGGGGCGTCAGAGGCAGGCCGGACAAACGTCGTCTAAAGAATTGCGAAAGGCGCGGGAGGACGTCGTCGTTTTCGTTGGCAAGGCGTTCAAGGAGAGAACAAAGTGTCTCGACGCTGAATGGTTTCTCGAGCAAGTAGTCAGCCCCGAGGTTCAGAACTGCAACGACACGATCCTTGTCCGCGAAACTCGTTACCACGATGCGCAACGCCGAGTGCTTCCGTCGGTTCAGCTCGGCGAGTACCGTCAGTCCACTCGCGATCGGCATGACGAGATCCGTGACGACATAATCAAAGTGGCCCGCAAGATGCTCCGCCGCCTGAATGCCGTTCATCGCGACAACGACGTCGTAGCCTGCGCGCCTGAGTCCGCGCGCGAGAAGGTCGCACACGGTGACCTGGTCGTCAACCAACAGTACGCGACCGCGCTTCACGCCGCCCCCCCTGCTTCGCGTGGCCAGCGAAGAATGCAAGTCACGAATCCCCCAGACTCGCCGAAGTCGATGCTACCGCCGCAGTTCGTCGCGAGCTGCCGAGAAATGGACACGCCGAGGCCCAGCCCTCGTTCACCCACGGGCGTCGATGCGCTCAAGCTGCCAGGGTTGCGTATCCGAAGCTCACAGAATCCACCGTCCGGCAGAAGTTCCAGCAGCACTTTGCCCTTCGCCTGGGTCGCCTCGGCCGCATTGCGTAAGAGGTTGTCGACGACGATCCGTAACGCTGAGCGCGAGGATGCCACGATCGCTCGCGGGGGTTCACGTTCCCAGGCGAAATGAACCCGATTGCGGTCAGTCCGCGTGAGGGCGGCGATCGACTCCTGCACTACTACTGCAAGATCCGCGCACTCAACCTCACCACTCTCGGGGCGTGCCAGACGGTACACTAGATCGACAGCGCGATCAATTCGCTCGATGCTTGCTTCAAACTCTGGCTGGAGTGGGTGATCGCGCAGACCGGCGACTTCGTGGCGCTGCTCGTCGATGATCAAGCGCACCACCTGCAGCGGATTGCGAACCTCATGCGCAACTGCCGCGGCCAAGCGACCGAGTACTTGAAAGCGTCTTTCCCGTTCCTCGCCGACACGAATGGTCTCGCGGACGCGCATGAACAGGAACTTGTCGGTCAGCAACCAAGCGACGACGCCGAACCCGAGCGCGGTGGCAGTGAGCTCGACGCACTCGTAGGCGAAGTGGATGCCAGGGTGGGTAGACTGAAAAAACCCCGTCAGCATGTCGACTGCGAAGAATGCAACGCCGATAAGCCCGACACTGACACCCACAAGCCATGGTGCTGCCGCGTCGGTCGTCGAAGCGTCTATCCTGGACGGCGCCTCGATCTCCGTCCATGGGAGCCAACCCGTTCTCCTGAACAGAATGGCGACCGCCGAGGCGCCCCCCCACGCGATTGCTCCGGACCACGGCACCTGCGAAGGCAGTATCACACCGCGTGCGTATTCTCCTAATGCGAATAGCAGTCCAAGCAGTAGACCCGGCGTCAGCCATAACCACCGATACGGAGAACTGAGCGATGCACCCACGAAGAAGAGTGAGACCCAAGCAAATCCCAGTGCGACATGCGTATGGGAAGCGCCCATGACACTCCACGCTGCGCCGATGGCGTTGGTCACCTCTGGAGTGTCCTGCTGCGGGACGCTCTGCCACAGACAGGCAATTCCTGAGGTTGCCAACACACTGACGACCAGGTATGCCCCGATACGCGCTAGTTGCTGACCACGCCGTGAACGCCGATGCCAAAGCGTGCTGACGAAGAGAGCTACTGTCCCCGCGAGGGCACAGTACCCGCCACCAAGGCGAAGCACGCTCTCGAAGAACCAATCGTGATGCAGTGGAAATGTGGCGGAGAGAGGGTCGAAGAACGGTGCCAGCAACGCGTGATCCGCATTCGACCGTCGTAGCACCATCCCGAGCATGCCGAGAGCGGCGATCGGCGTCGCGACGCGAGTTGTCCACCATCTGGTCCGGGATCCGCTGGATGACATGGGGCAAACGATAGCGTCTTCGTTCGGGAACTCGGAGCGGCTCGGAGATTGCAGAGCAGCGATGCGCGTGAGTGATCGGTGGGAACATGGTGGTCGCGGTCCGATTTCCGCCCGCCGCTCGGCGAATCACGATCCCTTTTCGATTTGCGTCACGTCCATCCCGTGGAACAGGGGTCGGGTGTTGGCCGGTACCTTCGTACTGGTGTGCATGTCCGACGGTTGATCAGCAGGTACTTTCTGACTTGCACGGCGCGCTTGCCGGGCGTGCATCACAGGCCGGTGAAGAGGGAGATTGCCCTGGAACGTAGCCGGAAGGGTCAGGGCGCCTGCTGCGTAGAGCCGCGTTTCTCAGACGGTGGAATGCGCGCGCTCCGTAGTGCAATCCCTGCGCACTGGGTATGGCTTGCGCTGCCTCTCGTTGCCTCGGCGGCGTCGCGCGGGATGTGGGCGCCCGACGAGCCCCGCTACGCCGAGGTCGCGCGCGAGATCGTTGAGCGCGGCGACTTCCTCGTGATGCACCTGTGTGGCGAGGTGTATCCCGACAAGCCGCCGCTCCTCTACTGGATCGCGGGACTGGCGGGCGCGCTCAGCGGCTGGAGCGAGCTCGCCATGCGGCTCGTCTCCATCGCTTCGGCGTGCGCCACGGCGTGGCTGTGCGCCGTGCTCGCGCGGCGCTGGTGGGGACGGGAGGAAGCGCGACTCGCGCCGGCACTCTTCCTCGGCACCGTGATGGTCACAGACATCGGCGGACGATTGCAGATCGATCCGCTGCTCGCGCTGCTGTGCACGTGGGCCCTTGTCGAGGTCGACGCGTCGCTCGGCAGCGGCGGAGGTGAGCGGATGCACGCGGTGCGTGCAGGGCTCGCGTGCGGCCTCGCCGCGCTCGCGAAGGGGCCGGTCGCCTTCGTCGTGGTCGGGCTCGTGACGCTCGGTTGGATGTGGCTCGGTCGCCGCGCGCCCCGGTCGCGTCCCAGCCGGTGGGCGGTCGCGCTCGCCTTGATCCCCACGCTCGTCCCCGTCGCCGGTTGGGCGTTGCTCGCGACCTGGCGCGAGCCCGAGCTCGGGCGCCAGCTGTTCTACGGGCAACACCTGGGGCGCACAGTCGAGGGCACGCAACACGCTGGCCCGATCTGGAAGCATCTCGTGCGCATGCCGCTGCTCCTGCTTCCGTGGACAGTGCCCGTCGTGCTCGGCGTGATCGAGGCGGCGCGTTCCCTGCGCCGGCGCGGCACGAGCGCGCAACCCGATACGGGTCTGCAACGCGCGGCGCTATGGCTCGTCGTGCTCTTCATGTTTTTCTCGGTCATCCCGCCAAAGCGCGATCTCTATCTCTTGCCGGCCTATCCCGGCGCGGCACTCGTCGCGACGCGCTGGCTCGTCTCCGCGTGGAGCGCCGGTCGCTTCCCGCGCTGGGTCGGTTGGTTCGGGACCGCCGTGCTCGCCGCTGCGGCAGTGTTGCTGCTCGCGGCGCGCGCGATCGTGCAGAGCGACGCGGACTTCCTCGGCGGCTTGGATCCGGGCGCGTTGGCCTGGCGCGCGCTTCCCGCCGGCGTCGTGTTCCTTGTCGGCGCGTTCGTGAGTGCGCGTCTCCTCCGCAAGCGCGCGAGCGCGTCGTGGGCGCGCGCGATCTCCTCGACGTGGGCGCTCGGCGCGTCCGTCGCGATTGGGCTCGTGTATCCCTTCGTCGATCCCGTGAAGTCACCGCAGGGTGTGTCCGAGTGGGTGGCAGCGCGGTCGGAGAAACCCGAGCGCATCCCCTGCGTCGGCCTGCAACCGGAGGGTTACCGCTTCTACAGCGGCATCCCAGCCGTGCGCGACGACGATCTCCTCGCTGCTCTCCAGCGGGAGGGCGACGACTTCCTGGCGTTGATTTGCGAAGGAGACCATCGTGAGCTGCCGGACGACGTGCGCTCGCGCTTCCGCGTCCTACACCGTGCGCGCGTGGGCTCACGCAACGTCTTGGTGCTGGGGGCGACTCGGCCGGGGGAGCTTGACGTGGAACCGCGCACCTCCGAGCGGTGACTTCTCGATGCGCACGGTCGCGCTGTCGCGAGCCTTTCGCTCTCAGATCACACAGTTTCGATGCTGCTCCGCCGTTGCGGGGGCCGTCTGACCACCCCTACGCTTCACTCGTTGGCTCCGCCTCCGAAGCTGCGACCAAGCGCACTGCCATGGAACCAATCCTCCTCCTCAACGTGTTCGTACACGTCTTCTTCATGCTCGTTGCCTGCCGCGCGATGCGGGCGCACGAGGGAATTGCCAAGGCGCTTAGCAGCCGACACGAGTTCTGATCACTCTCACCCGAGAGTCATTTCTGGGAGACCCTATTGCGCCGACTGCCCGAATGGGGCGCCTTTCGAGGACACGAGGAACCGTTTCTACAAGGAGGGACGGAAGGCTCCTGCACGATCTACAGATCGGACGGTCCTGGAAGAGTCCCCTCTAGCTCGTTGCGCCCCAGCCCGGGCACCCCGCCGTCGAGAGGGACTGGCCCGGAAGTTGCGCCCCGCGAACGCACCATGGCGCATGAGCGCCGCCCCAGCGGCTGGCGCCACGGCCTGTTCCTCCACGACTCGTTCTTCGATTCCACCCTCCCCTGCAAGGAGCTTCCCGATGCGTCGCCGCGAATTGATTCGCTCTGGTCTCCTCCTTCCGTACTTCGCGGTCGTCGCGTATCCCCTCGCCCAGCCCCTCGGCTCCTCGGACGGAGATCTGGATCTCGCTTTCGGCCGGCTCGGCACAGTGATCGTCGACTTCACTGGACAAGACCAGTATGGCTTTGGAGTCGCCGTCCAGCGGGACTCCAAGGTAATTGTCGTGGGACAGTCCGGCGAATACCCGCTGTTCCACTCTGCAATGGTTCGCGTCGACTCCAACGGTAAGCTCGACGATGCATTCGGCACCGGTGGCAAGGTGACGGTCGTGCTCGATGACGAGGGAGATCAGCTCACCGCCGTCACGCAGCAGCCCGATGGCAAGATCGTCGCCGCTGGCGCACGTATTCACGACAACTTCCAGAACGCGTTCATCGTTGCGCGTTTCCATCCCGATGGAAGTCTCGATCAAGGCTTTGGTGACTTCGGACGAGTGGTGACCACGTTCGGCGATCCTGCCGCGGCCGCCCAGTCGGTCATCCTGCAGCCGGATGGGAAGATCGTCGTGGCGGGCTTCAGCGGCGCCGGTTCCTACAGCGAGCTGAACGATTTCGCGCTCGTCCGCTACGACGCGGCTGGATCACTGGACCCGACCTTCGGCAGCGGTGGCAAGGTGATCACTCATTTCAGCGGCATCTATAATACTGGCTCTCGCGCAGCGGACATTGCACTTCAGTACGACGGCAAACTGATCGTCGTGGGCGCCTACAAAAACGAGGCGACCCCGCGAGAGTTCGCCATGGCGCGGTATCTCGAGGATGGTGCTCTCGATCTCTCTTTTGGAGTCCAGGGCAAGGTGACGACAAGCTTCGGCGCGGGCGACTCCCCGGCAACGAGCATCGTGCTTCAGCCGGGCGACAAGATCGTCCTCGCTGGCATGTTCCAGGCCGGACACCACGACCACGACTTCGCGCTAGCCCGCTACGACAGAAGCGGAGCTCTCGACGGAACGTTCGGCGTCGGCGGGCGGGTCGTCAGCGACCTCTTCGGCGGATCCGACGACATCGCCTACGACCTGACGATTCAGATGGACGGGAAGCTGATCGCGGCGGGCCGCACAGGGCAGTATCCGCACTTTCAGTTCGGGCTCGCGCGATACGAATGGTCCGGCATTCTCGATCCCACCTTCGGTCTTTCGGGCGCGGTCGCGACGAGCTTCGGCGGATTCAGTAGTCAGGGATACGCCGCAGACCTACAGCCGGACGGGAAGCTCTTGGTCACGGGATATATGAACAACGCAAGCACGGACATCGTGCTGGCACGCTACCTGGCCGCGCCTCAGGGTCCTTCCTATCGCCGGCCTTGACGATGGCCTCAACGGAAGGGCGAGAACGCCTGAGGTCGATCAGTAGTACGCGTCCGGCGGATCCACCCGGACGATACTCCCCGGCGGTTGCTGTCGCTCTGGCGGATCAGCCCGGGGCTGCCGCCCAGGCCCAAGGCGTGAGCGTCGCGATGTCGGCCGCCTTGGTGGTCGACAGTCTCCCGAGCACGTCCTGGATGTAGAGCTCGGGATCGACGCCGGCCTGCTTGCAGGAGAGCACCAGCGAATACAGCCGGCACGCCACCTCTCCACCGCGCTGGCTCGCGAAGACGAGCCAATTCTTGCGTCCGACCGCCAGGTGACGCAGGTCGCGTTCCTCGTCGTTGTTGTGGATCGGGATGCGCGGGTCGGCGAGGAAGGTCGATAGCGGTCTGCGCTGTCGTGCGAGATACAAGAGCGCCTTGCCGAGCTTGCTCTCCGGCAGTGTCGAGCGCTGCAAAGACAGCTCGTCTGCACGCTCGAAGATCACCTTCACGAGCCCCACGCTGCGCCGCTCGCGCACGCGAGCTCGAAGCTCGACGAATGCGTCGCGGTCCAGGCCCAAGCGCTCCGCGCGCTCAGTGAGCGCACGCTCGACGGCAAAGAGTCGCTGTATGGGCGCCAGCACATAGGCTGCACTGGCAGTCCCCGTGTCGAACGCCTCTTTGAATTTGCGCCGCGCATGCGCCCAGCACCCCGCGCGCACGATGTCGTTTTTCTCCACGACTTCGTGGAAGCCCGAGTACCCGTCGGTGATCAGGGTGCCTGTCCACTTTCGCAGGAAGGCGAGCGGCCCGTCCCGACTGCGACTGGTCTTGAATTCGATCAGCACCTTCGAGGGACCAGCTCCTCGCAGATTGCGCCAGCCCCAGGCATATCCCTTCCGGCTGCCCTGCCCGTCCTCGAGCCTGAGCGTCACCGGCGTTTCGTCGGAGTGCAGCACGCTCTCCTCGAGCAGCTCCTTGTGCATCTGCGCGAGTAACGGCTGCGCGAGCAGCTCATCGACTCGCACGAGCATGTCCCACATCGTCTGCTTGGGCAGGTGCACGCCGTGGCGCTTGAAGATCCCCTCCAGCCGGTGCAGGGGGAGGTGGTCGGCGTACTTTGCCGTCGCAACGTGCGCGTAGACCGAGGCTTCGTACTTCGCGCCATCGATCACGCCTTCGGGTGCCTCCGCGGTCTTGACCGCGTGGCCCTCGGGGCAGGCGTACTTCTTGCGCACGTAGCGGCGTACCACGATGCGGGCGGGCACTAGGTGGCCGCGCTCGGTGACATCCTCGCCAATCGCGCGCATCGCCTTACCGCAGTCGGGGCAGGCGCGCTCTCCTTCGGGCACGTCGAGCTCGACGGTCTCGCGCGGAAGGTGCTCGGGGAATTGCGTGCGGCCGTGACCGCGGTTGACCGTGGGTTTGGCGGTCCTGTTCGTAGGAGCTGGAGACTCGGGCAAGGAAAACTCGAGCGGGGATCCTTGTCTGTACAGATCGAGCTGGCCCGAGTCGATCCTTTCCGTGCGCCGACCGAACACGCCCTGCTTCAGGATCGCGAGCTCTTCGCGCAGGATCTTGTTCTCGCGCTGGAGCGCGACGATCTGCTCAAATGCGTGCTCGAGGTCCATCGCGATCACCACGCACGCAAAGTAACGCGCGCTCCGTCGCGATCAAGAGGCGCGCGTGATTTCGTCGTGAGAAATTCGTCGACGCGCGCCGCGCAGATCGATGCCATCGAGGAGCAACGCGAAGTCGGTGCTCGACAGCTCGAAGCTCGTGCGTGACGCGCCGACGCGGTCGAAGATTGTGAAACGTCCGTGCTCGAGACGCTTGCACAACAGCCAATAGCCCGAGCCGTCCCACACCAGACTCTTCATCCGATCGCGACGGCGGTTGAAGAAGACGAATAGATGCCCCGACTGCGGATCCTCGTCGATCACGTCGATCACCAGGCCCGCTAGACCGTCGAGTCCCTTGCGCATGTCGATCGCCTCGCGCGCGATGAAGATGCGCACCGACGGCGAGGGGGGGAAGCTCAGCATGGCGCGAGTGCCTGGAGCAGCCGACGCAGAGTCGGCACGTCGAAGTCGGGTCCGAGCAACACGCGGTGGCCGCCGGCGAGCAACAGCTCCAAGGGGACAGCCGGTTTCCCGGCGTGGTCCACGACGACGCGCACGGGCAGGAGAGCGTTGCTCTGGACTCCGGCTGCGGCGCGGCGTGAGCGGCGCTTACCACCGCGGCGCTGCAGCGCGCCGTAGATCTTCCACGGTGGGAAGCCCTTCGACCGAGCGAACGCGGCGGGGCGCAGGCCACTGTGATCGAACTCGGCGAGGAGCGCCTGAATGTCGATCGCAGACGGGTTCGAGGACGATGCATTGCTCATCCTCGCGAGCCTGCGGCTCAGTCGTCGCCTCGACCAGATGGGACGGCCGGACGCTTACGATCAGTATTCATCGCGCTGGGTACACGCCCAGTTCGTGACGGAGACCATCGCACGGGGGACTGGAGATCAGACCTAGGATGCCCTGTTCAGCCGCAGTCCCGGATTGCATCGGTTCATCCCCGAGAATGAGATTCCTCCTTGCGCCCCATGACCACACACCAATCAGTTCCCAAGCCATCTAGCCCAGCGACGTCACCCAGTGCTCTTCCTACCCGATGCGGATCGGAGCGCCCTGTTCGCGGAGCCGAACGCCCGCCTCGATCTTGCGACCGTAGGTGGAATGGACCCAGTCGGTGCTTCCCATCGAGCCGATGATCAGGAAAGACGTCTTCAGCGTGGGGCTTGCCTGCGGACGCCCAGCGCGCTGCGTAATCTCGTCCTCACCCTGCCTACGCGAGCCGTACGCAAATCATCTCCTGGTCTCGCCTCGGTTCTGGGGTTGAGCTGGAGCGAGGCGATCAGGTGCTGCTCTGCGAGCACACGGCCCAGTTGCTCGCGCATTGCCTAGCGTTTGGACCCGGGGGGCACGAACTTGGGCAGTTCAATTACAGCGGGTACCGGACCGGAGCTACTCCAGTTCAACACCACTGGGTCACTGAGAGGGGTGCTAAGCAGGTATTCGCCCGGTGGAAGCATTACTTGCGCAATGCCCTTGGGGTCCGATTCCAGCCGGCCCTTGAGTGCCATACCTTGAGACTTCGCTTCCCACGTAATGCCTCCCGCGAGCGGTTCTCCACTGCCTGTCTCGTGTATTTCTAGGGTTCCCGATACAAGCTCAACCGCTACGCTTATTGAGGTCTCCTGACTCGACTCGACCACTACGGCAGTTGGGTGAGCATAGGACCAGCGTTCCCCCATGTCGTGCACGACCGCTCGCCACGTTCCTGGGAAGACCGGGCCCAGCAGGCCCGAGCCGGACCCCACCATGCGCATGGCCTCTGCATCGCGCTCGACGCTCCCGTCTGTCTGAACGCGGTGAATCATGGCGACAACGCCAATCGCAGGGGATCCATTCGTGCTGATAGTCAGACGAAGCGATCCAGGGATGTGGTCCCCAAGCTGATACTCTCGTTCGAGCCTTTCACCACCCAAGATCTGGAGCCGCTCCAGTTCTACATGTCCCCCCGCCTCGTAGTCCTCCGCGTCATCCGAGAAAAGCGGCAGCTCAACGCTTGCCACCCATTCGCCAGGAGTCAAAGGGCCGACATGAAAGCGACCATCCTCGTCGAGCTTCGAGACTAGGCCATCCTCATCTCCATGTCGCTCACGAGCATCGCTAGACTCCCGCACAACAAGGCGGAGAGAACCCAAGATGCTCTTCGGTCCATGTACTACGCCATCGAGCGACCCGAGCAGCGGAAACCGAAGTTCGAGCTCCCCGGCCGGCGCAGGCGGGACACTCACCGTGACAGCCGCGCGAGCAGGACCGGATGTTGCCAAGAGTGTCCAGGTGCCTCGCAGAACATCGCCAAACGCGCATCGTCCCGCCTCGTCGGTATCCTCGATTCGAGGCTTCCCCTCCCCACGTAGGCGCCTTGCAGCGCGCGGGTCGTTGAGGTCCTTCTCCTCAAGCAAGCCCTCCAGGAGTTCGACTGAGACTGCGGATGCCGCTTGCCCATCGGCATGGAGCACCTGGACGGCAAGGGTTGTTCCCTTTTCCAGGGAGGCGACCAAGGTACGGCGCTCGAACGGAGCCAACGCATCTACCGGTATGCGTGCCGGCGCGTAACTCGCGGAAGTGATCACGAGCGCAGAATCATGGGGGATCAAGCCCGAGAAAACACCGTCTGTGGGAGGCTCGGTATCAGCCTCTTGAAGACGAAAGGTTCTCGGATTGAATGAGTAGTTGCCCCGAAAAACGAAAACGAGATCGGCCTGATAGTGTGGAACGGCCATCCCCGTCAGGGCATCTATGACGCGAAGCTGGATCCCAGAATTTCCCACTAGCTCAGCACGAACCTCCTGCCCAGGTCTAACTCCACTCTTGCTCCAGCGCTCGAACTTCTGGTCCTCGATAACAACCTCATATTCCCCTGCCTCTACCTCGTTGAATACGAACGACATTCCTGAACGATCCGAGGGTTGGACACGAGCAATCTCGACCCCACTGCGCATGAGCTGGACTTCGTCCACTCTGTAGCTGAAGGGATGGAACTGCTCGCACCTGGGCTTCACTGTTATGGTTGCCGATCCCGTCGATCCCTCATGGAGGCTTGGTCCCTCGTAGAGGAGATTCGCCTCCACCTCTTCGCCCGCGCGAACGTCCACCGTCGGACCCTCGATTGATCGATTGCTGCCCTGATCCCTCGCCCTGAGTCGCGCAGGACCCGGAGGCATGTCGAGGATCCGGAACTCGCCAGTCGCTCTGTCCACGATCCCATATTCGCGGGTCTCGTCGCGGCCTTCCTGGAGACTCGTCGGGGCGGCATCCGATTGAATCTGCCATTGCCCGGGAGGCGGACGGCCCTCCCGGTCGGCGACCTTTCCCACGATCGACCCACCACGGACGAGTACGACGTCGCCGACATCGACGACGCTCCCTGGATCGATGTGATACCAGCGCCACTTGGCGCCTGCGTAGCCACTGTAGGAGGCTTCGAGGGTGAATTGATAGGCGAGCGGCGGGTCCAAGGCGATCTCGAATTGCCCATCCGGACCGCTTTGGGCACTGGGATCCTCCCAGTCCTCTGGCTCACCGTACTCAAGCACGAGCTCCGAACTGGACTGCCAGCCTCGCACTTGCAGTTGTGCCCCGGAAGCAGGTGCCCCGCCCTCGAACAGGATGCGGCCCCGAATCGTGGCGAGACTGGATACTGGTGGGGCGACTTCGACGGTCGGGGAAGCCTTGGCCTCGGCAACCAGCTCAGTGCGCTCGGATTCAGCGCTTGGTGGGAGTGGCTGTTCCGATTCTCGAGCAGCTTCGGCGTCCGGTACGGCAGGGAGCGAACCCGGCGAGGGCAGGACCCGCTCCGAGTTCGAACGGTCCTGCATGATGACGAGGAAGACGACAGAGCCGATGAGCACGAGAGCGAGCAGAACGCGCCAGAGATTTCGAGTCATCGGAGTTCCCGCAGTGGCGTTGGGATAGGCGGAGGTGAGTCTAGCGTGACCAGCAATGAATGTGATGACGTGCGGCCGGCGGCGGACGGACGGAAGTAGAGGTCGGCTACACTCTAGGAGCTACGACCTGCTCGGCCGCCTCCCCGTCGCGCACACTCATCCATCCGGCGCAGACCAGTGCGCTGCCACGGCGATCTGGCTGGGAACGGGCATGGCACTTCTGGTCATGCGAATGATAGCTCCGCTTCCCCCCTCCCACCCGGCGTGGCGCGCGGGCGGGCGAGAGATGCCTCCGGCACTTTGAGTCACCTTACCGCTTCCTTCCGTGGGGCTCGATGAAGACGCTCTCCCACACAGCCAGCATGTGCTTGCGGAGCTCTTCGGTCGTTGATGCATCGAGCGGCGGCAGGATCTGCGAATTACGCCACACCTGGAACTGATTCCATGCGGCCACCCACTCTGGCCTGCGGGGATCGTTCTCTGCCGGCCACCCGTTCCCTGAGGAGTATCGCTCGAAGATCTCGTTTGCGCGTCGCCCTTGCTCCATGAGGAGGGACACGACTTGCTCCCGCCCGTCCTCTGGTAGCTGGTGATCCCTCCAGAATGCGTCAACCAATTCGAGAACCTCCTTGCGTTTGGCCTCGGAGGCCAGGCGGGCGCGGTCATCAGCGAGGATTGCAAGAATGGTCTTCTCGTGCAGGTTACGGAAGACTTCCGCCGTGGGTTGTGCTGCGGGGGTAACAGATTGAACTGCGACGCGCTCGTTGGCCGTCTGCATGCTGGCGATATCTTGTGCGATGGCATCGAGGCGAGCGGTGAGAGCCGCGATCTGGGCATCAGAATGTTCAAGTTCCTTGCGGTCTGCACTCAATTGGTCGATGCCGTCAGTCCCACCATCTCTCACTGGCAGGGCAGTAGGGGGATCCGCAAGGTCGCCAACCGAGCATGGCCGGCAGTAGAGTGCGATCACGGCCAGTGCGAGGAGGCCGGTCACCGCAAAGTGCACAATGATCGCGCTTCGCATCCTTCGTGCTCCGACCAGGATCATAGCAATCGCGGAACAGAGGGAGGAACGCCCTGCTCACCGGCGCGGCGGGGGCGGGGCCATGAGCGGTTGCTCAGTCGCTACCGGAGCACCGCGAGCACCTCGAGCGAGCGCGTGGGATCGTCTCCAAGCTCCACCTCGAACGGATACCTCGAGCTCCACCCGCCAGGAGCTTGTCCCTCCACGACGTACTGTCCCGGTTTGAGCCGCATCGACCAGCCATAGGGATGCGATTGATCTCGCCGGCGAGTGCCTTCCATCCATACAACGCCTGCTGCGTCTCGCACGCGGAGCTGTACAGGATCGGAAGGAGTGGCTGAGTCTGACAGCGCGATGTCCAACGACACCGGACGGCCAGGAAGGGGAACGAGGTCGAGAGCGACCTCATCCTCCGGATGAACCTGAAACTCGGCTTGCCCATCAGCGAAACCCACCGCACCGCGAGTTCGCAACAAGTATCGACCTGCGGAGAGAGTGACCACTTCTCCAAGCTTGTCTCGGTCGAAGTATTCGGACCAGCCCATGGCGCTGCCGGGAACGATCTCTCGGAAGTTGTAGGACTCGAAGGCCGTCGCCTCCACCGCCGGCCGCCCTGACACGGTGATACGTACTCGCCCAGGAGGTTCGAGCACGCAGATTCCCAGGTCCACCACGTCTTGGCCGACTTCGATCACACCCAGGTGCCGTCCACTGAGCGACGGAGAGGAAAGGGATACGTCATACTTTCCCGGCGAGAGGTGTTCGATCTTGAAGGAGCCGTCCGCGTCTGTCTTCCAGCATAGAGTTCTGTCCTCCGACTCCGGTCGCACGTAGACCGATGCGTCTGCAATCGCAGTTCCAGCGGTATCCGTCGCTTTGCCGAGAAGCGTCGCCTCGGCCAGCTCGGAGGACCTGACCCGGAACACGAATTCATTCTCCGTTGGGGCGACGAGTCGGCGCTGCGTCGCAAACTTCTCCGTTCCGGGATCCCGGTAGAGCCGCATCTCAAGCTCCTCGGGCTTGGCATTGACGATGCGGAAGCGACCTTCTTCATCCGTGCGATCTTGTGCGAATGGATTCTGTTCGGCGAGAATCCTCGCCTCGACCCACCAGCCCAATAGGGGCATTTCGCGTTCGTCGAGAACTCGGCCCTCGAGAATCCGCCCACTCTCCAGCACAGGGTTCCATTCGTAGGGAACGCCGGGACGAAGCACCACTTGGATCTCTGTACGTCCTATGGCCTCACTCCCCGCCCGGAGCTGGACGGAGCCCACCGGCAGGGATCTCAATTCATACCGTCCCTCAGCATCAGCTTCGACCCGGGGCATCGTCAGGTCGAATTCGCCGGCCAACGCAACCGTAGACCCTGAAGCGGGAAGGTTGGCCGCAGTGAGTACCTGCCCCGTGACCACCCCTTCTTGCTCAAGAGCAATACGGAGGATCGAGATTACGTCTCCTTCGATCGATTGGGAACTAGAAGTGATCGCCATTCCAGGTGCCCAAACCTTTACCTGTGCCAGTCCAAGTGGAAGACCCTCGATAGTCGCATGACCACGCTCGTCGCTCCTCGTGTCGAACGTCGGGATGGAGTGGAGAAAGCGATGTCTCTCAATCTGGAGTGGAGTTGGGCGCGCTCCAGTCACTCGGATGAATGCCGCTGCCACTGGGTCGCCGTTCGGCCCTGTGAGCTCGACATCGAGCTGTCCGCCTGGACCGTTCAGATTGAGCGTCAGTTCCGCGTCCGCGTAGGGTTGGTCGGACGGCTGGTGATCGGGAAGATAGTGCAAATGTGAGGGCGCGAAGTTCCTTGCGATCGCTCCGAGGTAGCGAGCCTGGGGAATGTCCTTGACCTCGAAGGAGCCGTCGTCCCCTGCTTCAGCGACAATGAATCCATTGTGGTAGTTGAAGAACTCCGACAACCACAGTCGCGCGTGGGGCACTGGCTTTCCCCCAGGATCGAGGACTTGGCCACGCGCGCAAAAGCCGACAGGAATCTGGAGATCAAAATGGGTCGTCTCTCCTGCCACCACGGGCTTCGAGTCGTCCGCACCGTGAGCCGCAATAACAGCCACGCCTCCTGGCAGAATGCTGTCGAGTGCGAAAGAGCCGTCGGTATCGGTGATGGCATCCCGCCTTCGGTCTCCGGCAGGATGTCCCAGGAGAAGCAAGCGGAAGGGCTCACCTCCTGCCGGCCGCCCATCTCGGGCGTACGTGATGAGCACCTTGATGCCGCCAGTGGTCTCGGTCGCATCCGGGCGAACTGCAACAGCCGGAGCCCGTTCGATCAATTCACTCGCATCCTGTGCGAGGACGGCGGAAGTCCGCTGCTGTTCGGAGTCCGAGTAGTCGCTTGCCGCAATTCCTTCTCCCACCGGCCGGTCGGTCGGAGGCCAGGCTAGGCGTCCGACGATGACGATGAGCGCTCCGATTGCCAATGCCCCCAGGACCACCACGCTCTTCAGCTTCGCGACCATAGCCAGCACTCCCCATCCGCCCGCCAGCGTGCCGACGGTTCCGCCTTTGCCTAACTTGCCCATCCCTAGCAAGGGAACGAGACCGTGACACCAGGCCCCACGGTCTCCTCCCGATGCGCGGTCGAGACGTTCTCGTAGGCGTTCAAGCGCTCGCTGAAGGCGGCCCCGCACCGTCGCGATGGACACACCCGTACGAGCTGCGATCTCGCCCGGAGTCAGTCCCTGGTAGTACCGCAGTAGCACTGTTTCCTGGTACGGCTGCTCCAGTGCCAGGACTGCATCGAAGACGCGACGCAGGGTTTCTTGCTGCACAACCAGCTCGGAGGCATCCCCCAGTGCTTCGCGCCGAGCAGCCTTCGCCTCACGGCGGAAACGGTGGTCTGCACTCGCTCGAGCTTGGCCGGCGAGGCGATGCACTACTGTTCCGAACCACCCTCGCAGGTTGGTGGAGTGCCGTGGCGGATGCTCCAGCGCCACGACCCAGGCATCCTGTGCGAGATCGTCCGCGCCCTGCGGATCCGCGACGAGGCTCCGCGCGAGCGCACGTACGAACGAGCCGTGCTCTTCAAGCGTCTGCGGTAGCTTGGGATTCACGACGGCCTTCCAGCCTACTGATGGGAGCCGTGCCCCGAGCTGACACAGGAAAGTGGAGATTCCTGTGGAGCACGGTCGTCGTGTCTTGACCGACCATGCCAGCCCGTGTCGTCCGCGGCGATCGGACCGTAATCAACTCCGTTCAGGAAGACGGGGCCGTCGACCGTTCGGAGCCGGCCGTGCTCAGTCGTGCAGTCCAATTCGTCCTTGACAATCCCGAGATTGACTTAGCGATCGCGAATGACGAACACGGATCCGTCGCGGTCGATTCTCGATTCACACGCCACACAGCCGCCCGCCGCAAGGAGAAGAGGAACGACGAACGAGAGCACGCTCGGCAGGGACACGACGACCATCTTCGGTCGATGGCGTGCCGTGTCAAGATCGACTCGGGAAACTAGGGAGGGCTCCTCGTGAACGCCGTGGACGCACAACCACAACTATGTGACCAAGCGGTTCCGCGCCGTGCCCGAGATCGCGGGCATCTCGCTCGTCAACGCTCGCGGAGAGAGGCTCGATGTGCACGCGCTGAACCATACGGCGGCGAGCAGGATGGCACGGAGCGGCCTGTCATTGGTCGTCCCGCAGAAACTACTCGGGCATTCCGACCCGAAGCTGACGGCGCAGGTCTACACGCAGCTGGACACCGAGGACCTGCAGAGTGGCGTCGGGAGCTTGCCGGCGATCAGGGTGGCGCGAGGCTGCGCCGGGAGCGTACAACCAGTCAGACTCCGCCACGTTCGCCCTGATGTCGGGTCGCACGCCCGGAGCGGGGACAGAATCACAAGTAGCGAGGGGGGGCGCTAGGCGATCCTGCCGGACCTTCCAATGTAGACAAGGACCAGTGGAGAGCCGCACGCGCTGCGGGTGGCGCGAGGGGTACACGCTGGCTGATTGGGCCGCAGCTCATTTCTCGGCCATGGCCCGCATCGTTAGAGAGAACTGCTACAGTGGCTCCAGCCCGGAAGGATCCACCATGCAGCGCAGCCGTCCCTCGCCACTCCTACGCATCGGTCTAGCCACGCTCATTGGAGGAAGTACGTTCGCACAGACCACCTGGTATGTGGACGCAAGGAACTGCACTGGGTCGGGATCGGGAACTGCAATGGATCCGTTCTGCACAATCCAAGAAGGAGTCGATGCGGCGCTCGACGGCGATATAGTCCTGGTTGCGCCCGCGCTCTACACCGAAGACGTCGTCATTCCAGGTCGTCAGATCTCTCTGATCGGCCATGCAGGGAACAATCAGGCGATCATCGAGAGCGTCCTGGGCACAGCCCCCGTACTGGACGTTCGCGCTGGCGCTCAGCTGGAGCTGGTTGGGTTCACTCTGCGCCAGGGACAAGGCGGGCTGAACGCCGACCACGCTCTTGTCTCGATCCGGCAATGCCGATTTCAGGACAACTTTCGGGCCTCGGAGGGTGGAGGGATCCGCGCATACCACTCCCCTCTCACCGTGCAGGAGTGCAAGTTCGAGCAGAACGACGCCGACTTCGGAGCAAGCATCGCCGTGCTCTTCGCTCCTGCGATCGTCGAGTCATGCGTGTTCCGACGGGAAAGCACCGTGTTCCTGCCTGAAGTCGGAGCCGCGATCTACGCCGACAGCTCAGACCTGATCGTTCGCGGCATCGATGCGAGCGGCCTTCGTACCAATCAGGGGGGGGCAGCCATTTTCGCCGAGGATTCGCGGGTTCAGGTCGAAGACTCCCTCTTCTCCGACAATGAAACCCACACAACGGGGGGAGCTGTCGCGCTCGCCGAGTGCGAGGCTCATGTGGCGCGCTGTTCATTCGCCGACAACATTTCAACGGCCGGCCAGGGTGCAGGCCTGTGGATTTATCACCAAGCGAATTTGCCCGTCGTCGTAGAAGAGTGCACCTTCGAGCGGAATCGTGCGTGGGACGGCGGAGGAGTGTACGTATACAGCAGCTCGACGAGCTTCTTGGCATGCATGTTTCAAGAGAACGTCGCGGGTACGTTCGCCACGAACGATGGGTACGGCGGGGCCGCGTATCTCCCGACTCCTGCCACCGCTTTGTTCGAGAGGTGCATCTTTCTTGCCAATCGCGCCGATGGCATAGAAGCGCTCAACAAGGCCGGCAGAGGTGGCGCGACTTATGGCGGGGCCTCGCTCGTGAACTGTACACTCGTGGGCAATCGGGCGAAGCAAGGAGTGGGATTTGCCAAGGGCGGCGGAGCCTACGGCGCAGCCTACGTGCTGAACTGCATTGCCCGAAACAACTTACCCGATCAGCTAGCGAGCTCGCCGATCGTCTCCTGGTCGGACGTCGAGGATGGCTTCACGGGCGAGGGTAATTTCGACGCCGATCCGTTGTTTTGGGGACCTATCAGCGAGGACTACCATCTCACTTCGGGCTCGCCTTGCATCGACGCCGGACACCCGAGGATGCAAGACCCAGACGGATCGCGCATTGATGTAGGGGCGCTTTCTTACGACGCCAGCTACTGCGGCCCCCCCGGAATCTATTGCGAGGCGAAGATCAACTCGCAGGGGTGCGTGCCCGCGATCGGCTCCAGTGGCGCGCCTCGGCTCAGCGGCGTGGACGACTTCCACGTGACGGCAAGTTCGATCTTGAATCAGACCTGGGGGGTTCTGATGTGGAGCCGGGCCGGTGCAACCGACAAGCCTTTCCAAGGGGGCACGCTATGTCTCCTTCCGCCGCACCTGCCCGTGGCCTTGCTCGATTCCGGTGGAAATCCGCCTCCCGCCGACTGCAGCGGTACATTCGATTTCTATCTCAGTCATGCGCTCATGCAGCGAGCCGGCTTTGCGGCTGGCGATCGGATCTACCTGCAATTCTGGTATCAAGACGACTTGCAGACCGACGGCACGAGTTCCGGATTGACGGATGCCCTCGAGGTAACCATTTGCCCGGGGCTCGGTGGCTGAGCGGCCTGGGCGCCGAACTGATAACGACAACTTGGAGCAGCCGTCGGGCGGCGAACCGACTCGCTGCCTTGCTGCACGCATACCAAAGCGCTCCTCCTGGTTCTTGGCCACGCTGAAGGGTTGCTCGATAGTCCAGCGCTTCGCGAAGACACCCACCTCGTGTGCGACGGATAGAAGGCTCGCGCCTGCCACTAACCCGAGTCCGCCGTCGGCGCATACGGAGCGCCTCATGCTCAGATCGTGGGTACGCCCGCGCCAAGCTGAAGCTCGCGCGGGCTGTGCTTCAGAAGAGTTCCTCGGCCAGCGCGACGATGATGCCCGGAGGGCCTCGTATGTAGCAAAGCCCGTACTTGTCTTCGTACCGGGCCACGTCGCCAACAAGTTCGGCGCCGTGGGCTTGAGGTCGCGTCCGGATGTGCGTCGGGGGCTGTTCTCTTGCGGGCCCCGGACGACCCAGGTTCCCTTGGACGAGGGGTATCGGATCGTGCGCGCGAGCCCTTGGGGTTGTTCCGTCTGAACCCCCGTGCCCGCTCGACGCGAATGGGAGTGTCAGCTGCCCCCTGGAGTTCACCGGGCCGCCAGCTTCGGACGGTTTGGGGAACATCGTCCCGGGCTCGACGTGGTACTTTCAGTGGTGGTCCGGCGATCCGTTCGCCGGGATGAGCGGTTTCAATCTCTCCGATGGACTTCAGGTTCTCTTCTGTCCATGAGTCGCGACCTCTGCCGTGATACTCGTTCGACAGGAGTATTCTCCGTGATCAAGACCCACCTCGCCTGCCTCCGAGCGGTACTCGCACTGATGCTTCTCGTTCCTCCGGCGCTCTCCCAGTGCGCGTTGGAGAAGATGATCGCGGGCGATGGTGCGCCCGATGATTTCCTCGGTAATGCCGTTGCTCTCCAGGGGGACCTCGCGTTCCTCGGCGCGCCATTCCGGGACTCGGGAGGTGTTGCAGATTCTGGCGCCGTCTACGTTTTCCTGCGCTCCTCCTTCGAATGGCAGGAGATTGCCATTCTCGTTTCTTCGGAATCGAATCCTGGCCAGAACTTCGGATTCTCTCTGGACGTACTGGATGACAGGCTCTTGATCGGTGCCCCCGGAGACGACGAGGGCGGATTGAAGGTCGGAGCGGTCTACGTCTTCGATTTCGTGGCGGGCTCCTGGTCCGAGACAGACAAACTGGTGGCGTCCGATCCACTCGAATCCTCCGGCTACGCTCGCTGCGTGGCCCTCGACCACGACACCGCAGTGGTCGGCGCCTGGGGAGCCACTGGGGGCGGGGGTGCATCCACGGGAGCTGCATACGTCTTCGAGACGAACGGGGGATCCTGGCACGAGACTGCGAAGCTATTCGATCCGCTCGTCACCACCGATTTCCACAACTTCGGCTATGCGGTCGACATTTCGCAGGACACTCTGCTCGTCGGAGCGATCTTCCACGACGGTGCCTGGGTCGACAGCGGTGCGGTGTACGTGGGTGAGCGAGTTGCAGGTAGCTGGTCGCTCTCGACGGTACTCATGACCGACGATCCGGCGCAGCTCGAGTTCTTCGGCTCGGCAGTCGCAATCGATCACGATCAGGCGGTGATCAGCGCCACCGGCACGAGCAGTCAGCTCAGCAAGGTCTACTTCTGGACGAGATCGAGTGGAATCTGGAGTGAAGTCTACAGGCATCGCCCCCCTACGAAGGATCCTGGGGAATGGTTCGGCTACTCAGTTGCTTTGCAGGGCAATCGAGCGCTCGTCGGGGCGCGGTTGGACGAGGGGATGGGAAGCGCGTACCTATACAGTCAAGACGCAAACGGCTGGGCGCCTGACGGCACTTTCTTCGATCCGCAAGGGGGCCCGGATCAGCTGTTCGGACAGAGCGTGGCGCTCGATGGATCCTACCTCCTCGTCGGTGGCCCGAGGACATCACCCTCGAACGGCTCTGCGACTGCATTCGATCTGAACACGGGCACTGCCGAGGCATATTGCGCTGTCAACCCGAATTCGACGGGTTTTCCAGCCTCGATCGCTTTCGGCGGCTCCTTCTCCATCACGGCGAACTCGGCGTACCTGCGAGCTGACAACTGCCCGGCTCACCAGTTCGGAGTATTTTTCTACGGGGGCCAGCCGAATCAAATCGTCTTCGGAAATGGGTTCCTTTGCGTCTCGGCTGGATCGTCCGGACTCTTTCGTCTGAATCCACCGCTGTCAATCGACGCGGGGGGCGTGGCACCTCGAGATCTCGATTTCACCGTGCCGCCGCTCGGGTCAGGAGCCGGCATGGTGCATGCTGGCGAGGCCTGGTACTTCCAGTTCTGGTACCGCGATCCCATGGGGGGCGGGAGCAGCTTCAACCTGAGCGATGGTCTGAAGCTACTCCTGTGTCCATGACCGGTTGGGCTGGATCCTCCGATGGCGTACGGGCGGCCTCGTGGGACCAAGTAGAGCTCAGGACTTAGGGCAGCGAAACCCGCTGGGGAGGATGACTCGACTCTCCGGGACAGGACACTATGGGCAGATCGTGAAGCGCAAGGCGTCCGTCAGACCGCGGCCGTACGGAACCGCATGGGGATCTTGGTATATGAACTGCACGTGCAGCGTCATCCCGGCGCTGATCGTGTGCCCGGACATGTACGCCTGCGAGAAGTGGTAGTCGAAGTGGCCGGAGCAATCGTCCGTATTGTTGCCGAAGGAGAACACGATCCACGCCGGCTTGGCGATTCCCAGACACCAGGTTCCTCCCCCCAGCCGGGAACCTCGTCCTCGAACAGGCTCCACATCAGGACGCCGACCCCCCTGCGGCTGAGGAGGTTCGTCGCAGTCACGTGGAAGTCATCGGGCCCGGTGATCGAGGGCGATCCAGTGAATCCGATCTCGGGTAGGCAGCCCTGCGAGTCGACCTTGGCGGTGCAGTAGCGGACCGGGGCCTGACATCCTCCGGAAATCAGGTGCGCTCGTCCTCCTCCCACGGACGCGGCGTCCTCCCCGGGGGCGCCGAGCAGGACCTCGGCTAGCCCGTCGCCGTCGAGGTCCTCCACGAGGTCCACGGACCGCCCGTAGTTCCCGTACGTCTGCAGCCCGAATGATGGCCACAGCAGCGCGCCGTCGGCACCCGAGAACACGGCGATCCGTCCGTGCAGCGTCTCCGAGAAGCCGTCCTTCCAGTAGTTCGGGCCACCTACCACGAGGTCGGGGACGCCGTCGCCGCTGACGTCGAGGCCTCCCGCCACGGACGTCCCCAGGTGCTCGCTCCCTGTCTCGCCCTGGAACACGTAGAGGACGGACCCGTCGGCTCCCGAGAAAACGCGCGCCACGCCAGAGTTGTCGGGGTTCTCGGCATAGCTCCCGACGATCACGTCGTCGTAGCCGTCCTGGTTCACGTCGCCGGCTCCGGACACGCTGCATCCGAACTTGCTGCCACCTGTGAGCGTCCACAGCAGGCTGCCGTCGGCACCCGAAAAGACCTTGGCGTAGTCGGCGCCTTCCGCGCCCACGATGAAGTCGTCATGGCCGTCGGCGTTGACGTCGCCAGCGCCATCCAGGGCCTTGCCGAAGCGCTCCATCCAGGAGGCGGCCTGGTAGGTGTAGAGCACGCTCCCGTCCTGCCCCGAGTACACGCGTAGGATCCCCGGGAAGGTGCCCGCCCCGAAGTCCTCGTATCCGTCGCCGTTGAGGTCGCCGAGGGTACTCGCGCTCAGGCCCAGTTCCTCGCCGCACGTAGCTCCCCAATCCTCGAAGAGCACCGATCCGTCGAGGCCCGAATACACCCGAATCATTCCCGTCTGGCACCCGAGGTTCGAGGGAGAATGGTCGTCCAACTCCGCGCCAACCAAGAAGTCCGCGTGGCCGTCGTGATTGAGATCGCCCGCGCCGCTCACGGCAGTGCCGAACAGGTCGAGCTCGTCGACTCCGCCGATGGAGTAAAGAAGGCTACCCGTGGCGCCCGAGTAGACAAAAACCCTCCCCTCGATCGAGTGGTGGGGAGCACCGATGATCACGTCGGCGAACCCATCGGCGTCGACGTCTCCCGCGGAACGCACGACGCGGCCGAACTCGGAGAAGACGTACGATCCGTCCATCGTTCGGATCGGCGACTGAGCCGTAGCAAATGAGGTGAAGATCGCGCAGGGGAGGCAGAGCAGGTAGATCGATGGCATGTCGCGTGTCCAAGTTGGTCCGAATGGGGAACGCCTCCGGAGGGCGTCCAGCCTATCACGAGGCCGCCGGATCGATACGAGCGGGTCGTACGACGGCGAGGCCCGCACCCCTGCCCCGCGTCAGGGGCAGTAGCTGGAGGACATCGCGTCGGAGAGGTTGAAGAACGCTCCTCCCCCCATCGGATCGCGATACCAGAACTGCCACTTCCACGTCGAGCCCGGGACGACCTTGCCGAGTGCCGGCGCGGCCGAGTTGTCCAGAGCGTACGTCGCGACGCCGGAAGCGTTCGTCACGACGACCGGATAGCGCGTGAGCGAGCCGGACACGCAGAGGATGCCGTTGCCGAAACTCACGGCAGTCTCGGTCGGACCCATGAAGAAGATCCCGAACTTGTCGACCGGGTTACCAGAGCTGAGGAGCACGAAGTCGTTCGCTGTGATGCTCATGCTTCCGGCATGGGAGATGAGCGAACCGGCTCCGACCGAGTTCGGGCTCGTCTGACAGTAGGAATGACTCCCGCACAGGCCGTCCACGATCTCGGCGCCACGGATGTCGCCGAAGTTGCCTGGCACGTCGACGGTGAAGTCCCCCGTCAAGAGGTCGAAACGATAGATCTGCTCCCTGATTCCGTACAGCGTTCCGCCATACCACGCGAGCGATTGGATGTCCGAGGTTCCATCGTTCAGCGCGTTGACATCCGACGCGCCGGCTGTCTGCGGGTCCACCTGGACGAGTCCTGCGCTCACGTCCCAGGCATAGAGCGGTCCGTTCGGCACGAAGGTCAGGCCCTGGACCTTCTGATACGGCAGTCTCCCGATCAATGTGCTGCCGGGGACGGACAGATCCAGCACGTAGAGATCGTCGAACTGAGAGGACGCCGGAACGTTGACGGCGTAGATTCGTTGGGGATCGTTCGGGTCGGCCGCCAGGGCGCGAATGTCGTTCAATCCAGTGGAGATCGAGCCAGTGATCTCGAACGTGGTCGGATGGATTTCGAGAAGCTGGAACGGAGATTCATTCGCGAACATGAATATCCGCCCATCGACCGTCTTCGCCATCGATTGGCACTTGTCGTAGCCCGTGTCGGAAATGACCGCCGACAGCCCCGTCGCGGGATCGAAGAGGACGAGTTCTCCGGTCCAGGTGACCCCGAGCCCCTGTCCAAAACTGGAGGCCGGAAGGAGAAACGTGAGGAACGCGAGCGCGAACCGCGCAGACGTGGAGGGCATCTGGGAAAACTCCCGGGCTGAGCCTCGGAGGATGGCCAATGGCAATCTTAGCCGAGTATGGCGCGATCTGTCAACTTCCGATGTACGATCCTGACGCGGCGGCGCCCTCTGAGGAGAACACATGACCGACCTTCGCGCCTTGACGTGCTCGTGTTCCGTGCCCCTGTTCATGTGCGTCCCGGCGTTCGGGCAGACGCTGCTCTACGAATTCGAGGGCGCGCCGGGGGATGCCTTGGGGCAAGGGATCTCGAGCGCGGGCGACGTGGATCTCGACGGTCATGCCGATTTCATCCTCGGCGCCCCTGGAGCTGCGCAGGGTGCCGGCATGGCGTACGTGCGCTCCGGCGCAGATGGATCGGTTTTCTATACCTACACCGGATCCACAGCGGACGCTGGCCTCGGCAGTCGCGCAGCGGAGATCGGCGACACCGATGGAGACACGTACCCCGATTTCGCGATCTCTGCTTTCCGTGACTCGACCAACGGGACGAAAGCCGGCGCCGTCTTCCTGTTCTCCGGCCAGGACGGTTCCCTGCTGCACACGTTCCCTGGGGAACAGGACTGGGAATTCGGACTGTCCCTCGCCGGCGCCGGCGACGTCGATGCGGACGGAGTTCCCGATCTGCTGGCGGGCAGCCGGACGGGTCCGACCGGGAGCGGCATGGTCCGCGTGTACTCGGGGCAGTCGGGTTCCGTGCTCCACGAAATCCTCGGCGACACCTTCCAGGATGCATTCGGGACGGATCTCGATGGAGTCGGAGATCTCGACGGCGATGGTCACGACGACTTCATCGTCAGCGCGCCGCAAGCGAATCTGACGGGCGATCGCCTGGGATGGGTCCGAGCCTATTCGGGCGCCGATGCGTCGATCCTCTTCGAGATCGACGGCGAGGAGCCGGTGGGCCTCTTCGGTGAGTCGGTCTCGGGTCTCGGTGACGTGAACGGAGATGGCGTGCCCGATTTCCTCGCCGCCGCGGCACGGGAAGACACGATGTTCAACGATGCAGGTGTCGTGCGCGTCTTCAGCGGCGCCGACGCCGCGATGCTGTACGCCGTGGAAGGCCGGTCGTCGGCGGAGCTCTTCGGCCTCGGCTTGTCCGGGGGGAAGGACGTGAACGGAGACGACGTTCCGGATTGGCTCGCGGGAGGCCCCGCGTTCAACGGACTGGGCGTCGGAGCCGGGCGGGCGGTCGACGGTCCGTCAGGCGTCGTGCTGTGCGAGTTCGATGGCCTGGCCGCGGGAGACTCGTTCGGCGAGCAGGTCGCCCTGCTCGGCGACGTTTCCGGGCACGGCGTGTCCGCGATCGCGATCACGGCCTGGAATCACTCCAGTGCCTCCGGACTGGTGCAAATCCATGAGATCGACTGCACCTCGGGCGAGACTCCCTACTGCATCGCGAATCCGAACTCCACGGGTCTTGCGGCGGAGATCCATACGACAGGCTCCAACAGCATCGCAGCCAACGACTTCCATCTGACCGTCGAGCACGGTGTTCCCAATCGCGTCGGTCTCTTCATCTATTCCGCGGACCGCACGCAGGTCCCGTTCGGAGATGGCTACCTCTGCTTGAGGCCCGGCGGGACCGGGATCGTGCGTCTCAACCCCGTGGTGAAGTTCGATGGCGCGGGCTTCGTCTCGCGACGGCTCGACTTCGAGAGCCCTCCCGCGAGCTCGGGAAAGGGTCAAATCGTCGCCGGCGGAGTCTGGAACTTCCAAATGTGGTATCGCGATCCGGGCGGACCGGGTGGCAGCGGGTTCAACTTGACCGCCGGCGTGTCGAGAATCTTCTGTCCGTGAATGTCGGTCGGCCGCTGCTCGGGGCCCGTCCATGAGTGGTCCGCGAAGCATGGGCGAGGATCCTCGGTACGGAGCGATCGCCGTCCAGCTCGCTCTGGTCACCGGCCTCGAGCGGAGCCGGGAAAGCCGTCCGGATGCTCGCGATGGAAGCGCCAAGCGTCCTCGATGCTGCGCTCGAGCGCGACGCGGTCCGGCTACCGGCCGAGGAAATCGACGGCCGCGGTGCCTTCGCGGAAGAGACGCGGCAGAGCTCCTTCGCGACGCGCCGCCACGCGAGAGGCCTCCTGGATGGAGCGATGCGTCCCGTCAACGGAAAAAGACGACGTTGAGGGCATCGCTCAGGTTGAAGCCACTTCCTCCCGGGCCATTGGGATCCCGGAACCAGAATTGAAAGTTCCAGACCGAGCCCGGCAGAACCCAGACCGGTCGGTCGAGGAAATCGAGACGGCGCGCGATGTACCCTGTCGCATCGGTGAGGATCGGCGGTCCGAGACGGTGCAGGCCAACCCCTCCGCCTGCACTGACGCATAGATATCCGTCTCCGAAGAAGAGCAGCGTCTGCGCCGGGCCTGCGAAGAGGATCGCGAAGTTCGAAAGGGGTCCCCCTGTCGCAACAAGCGTGAAGTCGTTCCCGGTGATGCTCGGCGAGCCGGCATAGTCGATTTGCGCGGCACTCCCGGAAGAATTCACCTCACTGAGGCAGTAGCGGGCCGGTGGCGGAGGGCACTTCCGTGCGAACAGGTCCTGCCAGCCCTCGAACTCGTCACCGCTCCCGAGATTGCTGGCGTCGCTCAGGAAGGTTGCCACGCATGCGCCTCCGGAGAGTGCCGCTTCGGCCGCGGGCGCATCCGCGTTCGCACCCTCTCCAAGGTCGTTCTGCGTCACCCGCACGATCGTCCCGGTGCGCAGGTCGTTCACGAACACGTCTCGCCGACCCTCCACGTCGCCCGAGATCAGGTTTGTCGCGCCGGAGTAGTACGCAACAAAATGACCGTCGGGAGAAATGCTGGGCGCATCGCATCCTGCGTTTGCCTGCTCTCCACCGACGTTCTGGCTCGCCCGCTGCAGCCCGACGAACTTCTTCCGCCACACGAGGACGTCGTCTCCCTCGTTCGTATCGGGCTCGAAGAGGTCCGTTGCCTGAGTCTTGAACACGACCGTGCCGCCGTCACGAGAGACCGCCGGGTCGAAGGAATTGCCGTTGCCCTCGTGGCCCTGATTCAGCCCGATGCGCTTCATCGTCTTCGCAAGACGGTCATGGAGGAAGATGTTGGCGAACCCATTCGTGATGTCGGTGTCTAGGTTGGAAGACCGGCTGTGAAAGACGATCCAGCGGCCGTTCTCCGACATATCGTGCGACACACATTCATCGGTGGCCTGCTCGCCGGCACTGCTCACGCTGACCCGAGACGGCGCGGCGGCGACGAGATCGTAGACGAAAACGTCAGCGACGGAATTGGTGTCGCCGGGGACGAGGTTTGGCGCTTCCGAGACGAAGCAGACGATGCTTCCATCATCCGAGACCACACCCTCGGAGCAGGGCCCAGCGGCGAGCTCGCCTGCAGCATTTTCCGAGACGCGAACTGTCAGGCCGAGCTGGAGATCCCGTAGATAGAGCTGGAGGTGGCTCCCGTCGGGAGTAGGTTCGAAATTGTGAGCTGCGGTGAGGAAAGTGACGTAGCGGCCATCGCTCGAGATGCACGCGTCGGTGGAGATGTTGTCACCGATCTCACCGCTCGAGTTGCGGCTGACGAGGATCGTTTCGCCGGTCCACAAATCGCGCACGAACACGTCACTCACGCCGTTCGTGTCTCCAGCGACGAGGTCACTGGCGGAGCTATTGAAGACCACGAATCGACCATCGCTCGTGATGGCTCCCCCACCCGCAGCGCCGGTGCCGGGCGCTTCCTCCGAGCTCACGTTGACATGCTCGGTGGTGCACTGACAGGGAGCCGTCTTCGCGAAGAACGATGTGGCCAGCAGAGCCGCCAAGAGCGCCGTCCAGGATGCAGGCGAGCGCCGAGCGAGAACTTCCCGCAACACACCAAGTTGGACAATCCTCGGACGTTCATCCATCGCTGGGTTCTTCCTCAACCGTGGGTGAGTCAGCATAGCAAGGGACCGGCGTGCGTGGCTTGACGAATCATTTCTTCCGGATGACTACGGCTCGAATACGATCGAGATCGCGCTCGAGGTGTTGAAGCAGGCTCCGCCGGCCGACACGTCGCGGAACCAGGCCTGGATGTTCCAGGTGCTTCCGGGAACCACGTTGCCGGCGAGCGGCGGCATGGTAGCGGTGCGCGCGAATCGCCGGTGACTGGCAGCGCAGGATCCCGAGACCAGATCCAGAGCGCGATGGAAGCCACGAGCACGCATGCGAGGACGAGGATCTTCTTCCCCACGAGCACACCTCCCATTACGAGCAGCGTGCCAGCGCCGGCGCCTGCCACCGCGGCCGAATGCAGCACCGCCGCTCGAACGGCCACGAGCCCGCGCGGCGCGAACAGCAGCAGGCCCATGAGCTGCGTGATCCTGGCTCGGGTGACACCGAGCGATCGTGCTGCTTCGGCGCAGTCGCTCATCCGGCGCTCACCGCGCTCGCTCCTTGCGCCTCGGGCGACGCGCGTCCCTCACAAGCACGATCTCGACCACGAGCGTCTCGCCGCCGGTCTCCACGACGGGCAGCCTGGCGATCCCGAATCTCTCCGCGCGCAGGGCACCGAGGTCGCCCAGGTCTCGGCCAACGATCGACGTCGTCTCGCCGCGGTAGCTGTGACCGCGACCCGTCACGAGCGACCACGCGCTCGTCAGCGCGGCCCACTCCTCGCCCGTGGGCGTGCGGGACAGATGCAACTGCTCGACTGCGCGCACGCGCTCGAGCGCCTCCAGCCGGACATCGCAGCTGAGGAGCTGGGGGCGCAGTCGGATCCCTACCGTCGTCCGCTCGACGACGATCGACTCGGCCCACGAGCCGAGCTCGCGGCCGTCCTCGTCTGCGAAATGCCAGTGGGTCACGCGCCGTGCGCTCTCGCGCAGGAAGGCCTAACAGCCCGTGGTGAAACGCCACTTTCCGACGGAGCGGTCAGGCTGCCGAGCGAGTGACCAAGTCACGGGCGATCGGATCCCAGAAGCTGACGAGATGCGTGAGTTTGGCCTTCATGAGGTCCATAACCCCCGACCAAGCCGCGCAGAAGGCCGCGATCCGGCCCTGAAAGCCCCGCGGAGTGCCCTTTCCGAGAAGTGCACGCATCAAGATCCCCAGGTTGTACGCGGCGACGTGCACGAGGTAGCGCTTCTCGATGTTTTCGCGACCTCTCAGATGCGTTCTCCGCATCCTCCCAGTCTCCAGGCAGTGTGCAATGTCCGCTCGATTCGCTCTCCGCGCAAGCGAAGCAGCCGGCGACCTCGTCGACCGCGGATGCGGCGTCGGTTCGCATGCACCACATCCCCTGGCTTCTTCTTTGCCGTTCCACTTCCGTCGTCCACGATCGGGCTCGGAGATGTAGGCGCGCAGGCCACTTCTTTCGATCGCCACGAGCACTTCGTTGCTGTGGTAGCCCTTGTCTGCAACCAACTCGCTGAGTGCGGCATCGTCGAGCTTCGCCGCCACTTCGGGATCCCTCCTCAATGTCGCCACACTCTCCGCCGTCGCCATCAGCGTCTCGGAGATCGTTGCAGTATCGCCCGCTGCGCCGGGGTGGATCCTGACTGCCATCACAGCGCCGCTGTCCATGTCGACCGCATGCTCGGCCTTGTGAGAGAGGTGTGTGCACCCATCCTTCATCTTGGTGATCTGGGCGTCAGGGTCGTTGGGGTTGTGCCAGTCATCGTTCGAGCCCTTCTTGGCGCGTTTCCGGTCGATTCGGGCCAAGTCGGACCGCGTTGGCGTCTCGATTCCCGACGCCTTCGCGAGCTCAGCAAGGAAGTCCTGGTAGGGCTGACCATTCTCCCGACGGACCCGGCTCTTCATCGCCGCGTTCGCCTCCAAGGTCGTCGCGTCGATCCCGATCGTCTTGCCACTGAGATGCCCGCGCTCCGCCAAAAGCTTCAGCACGAAGCTGAAGATCTCCACATGCGTCTCGAGGTCGATCAGGCCCCGCGTCCGCGACAGCGTCGAATGATCCGGCGAGCTTGCGACAGCAGCAGTCCAACGAAACCCCGCAGAGACAGCGAGTCCAAGCAGCGCCACGCGATTCCACGTTCCGAGTCGATTCCCTCGAAGTATCCGATCAGGAGCATCCGGAGGTACACGCCTGGCGGGAGGCCCGGCCGGCCTACGGTTCCTGCATAGAACTTCGAGCAGAGCTTCTCCACGTATTCGTCGAAGTGGGCCTCGGCCAGAAGCTGTTTCACCCGCTCGTAGAAGGGATGCCCAGGCGAACGGGTCAGGTCTCCCGTCGCGATCCACAGCTCCTCTTGCCGCTCCCGCCTGCGTCTGCCGATCGCCATTCGTCGCTTTCCTGTTCTGAGAGCGCACCCTATTTGGAACGAGGCACCCAGATCAAGCCCCGGCCCGACTTTCACCACAGGCTGCTAGGATGGAGAGGATGGAGATGAGTTCAGGGGAGTTGGCGCTTCTCGTTCTCGGCTGGCTGCTGGCAGGTACCGCGCTGTTTGGGATGTGGCGACTTCGACAGCCTGCACACCCAACCGTGCTGGCGGATTCGCTCCTGCGCGCTCTCGGGGTGATCGGAGCGGTATCGCTACCCCCAGCGCTTTTCGCTGTGCTCCTCGGTGCCGTGCTCCCGCATGACAGGCCCCTGTGTGAAGTGAGTTTCTTCCCGGTCGCCTGGTTTGCATTCTTCGGGGGCGGGCTGGCGTTGCTCATAGACTCGCACCCGCTGTTCGGTTTGCATCCCACGGGTGACAGTAGGTTCCACACCTGGATGTCGACTATCGCGGTGCTAGCGACTTGTGCGATACTGGCACTCTCGTTCTGCTTCAGTCGTTCTTCACAGTCGAGAGGCATTCCAACTGCGGCCAAGACGATTACGTGGATCCTCGTCGGGAATGTGATAGCGGGGGTCTTTCAAGTCTTGCTGATCGTGACAAACGACTAGCTGCCACCCAGTTCGAGACGAGCGGCGTCTACTTTTACAGTGCGGGAACAATTCTCCCTTTGCAACACCATCGCCACTTTCTAGGTTTGCATCAGGAACCCGCAGAGAACACTCGCCACGAATGAAACAAGAACGAGTCACCTTCTTCCGTCATCCTCTCCAGTGGCTGCATGTGCAGGTCGGACGTGCTCAGCTCAGGCTCAACAAGAACATGCTCCGGTGTGACCGAGAGCTTTTTTTCGAGCGTACCGTGCACGATGCTCTGATGAAGGGTCGCAGCTACGCGCTCGCTCACCAGATTGCGGAAGCCGATTGCTGGGCGATCGGCAAAGACTTCGGCTTCCCGATTTTCGTTCCCGCTCCTGGCCAGGGCTTCAACCTGTGGAAGTCGCTGCGCCAGCGACTGTGGAAGTTACTGGCGTGCTACTGGACCCTCGATCATGCCGCGGGTGGTCCTCTCTCCAAGACAACACCGTCAGCCCTGGAAGGGGCTCGTCAGCTCTGGCGAGCGATCTGGAAGTAACCCGCGCCCGATCTCATGAGCGATCCAGTCCTCAGCTACAAGACAGTCAAGGCAGTCGTACCCAGTATTCTGCTGACCTTCGCTCACAAAGAGATTCTCAGGCAGGGGAGCCCAGAAGTGGTGATCGCCATGCTTGCCACCCTCCGCCGTCGCGTTCGATTGATTGGAGTCGGGTGCCTTGTAATGGCAATCATCCAATTGGCGCGCAGTGTAATGGCCGGCATCCAAGTTTCGGACTCGTTTACCTGGTTGCGGTTAATGGACGGTGCCATTAGTATTCTCGCCGCGATCGTATTCGTCTTCCTGTTCATTCACAGGCAACGCGAAACGCGTGCACTCGATGCACTTACAGGTCGCGTAACAGAGGCGGAGACAATCAATTGAGCTTGCGGCGCGTCGTCCACCCCGCCGCGTCCTTGGCCGGGGCGAGGGGGGCATTACATCCGGTGGGTCGCGCCCTGCATCAAGTGCCCGACGCAGAGCTGATCTCGACGAGGCCCCGGTGGTGAGGCTACGATTCCTCGGGCGCATGAAGGACGAAGTGCTCGCGTCGGATCAGAGACCAACTCGGCCTTTGCCGGAGCTGACAGTATTCGCCTGCCTCTACCTGCTCGTCGGCGCGGCCAGTCTCGTTGGGGCCTTGTCAGGGCTGATGCCGTACCCGGATCCTCCGGATTGGCGGTTTCATTTGTTCCTAGCTATCCTCGGGGTCGCAAACTTGTTTCTCGCGACGGGCATACTTAGGCAGTGGACGTGGGTCTACTGGTTGGCCTTATTGGCTCACGGTCTCTTCATGATTGTTGCAGCCGCTCTACTTGTGCGTCACTTCGCCCGATGGCAGCCACTCGAAAACAGGCTCATGATCAGCAATGGCGTCGTGCATGCCTCGATGTTCTGTTACTGGCTCTCGGCCCGTGTTCGCCATTACTATTCCTCGCTCAAGCTTGCGACTGTTGATGCAGACACGCCTGGACCATGGTTGACCCTACGCGGAGCCGTTCTCGTATCCCTCTTTCTTCTGGCGGGGCTGGTGTTCCTTCTCGTCGTATTCGTGTTTCAGCCAGAGATGTGACGTTGGCTGTCCCGTCTCCTCCTCGGGGTCCTTCCTGAGGTTCTGTCAGTTCTGTCAGTAGGGTCGAGGAGCGGATTCGGACCAGGTTGGGGTCGCAAATGATCCCGACGAAACCGGTTCGCATGACCTGCGGTCACTGCTCGCCCGGCTCTTCCCTCCACCGACCCCGACCCCCTCGCTCCCCCGGGTGCGACCGAGCACCAGACCCCCGCGACCGAAGTACGGTTTTCCTCCCGTGCGACTTTTGAATTCCGGTTCTCTGGATGCCAGCCTCTTGGAATCGCCATGGGGCCGCGCACGGTGCGAGTCCGGCCTTGGCGAATGAAGGAGACCCTCACCGTACGGTGAGGTTCCAGAGGAGATAGGACTTTATGACGATTGTCAATCTAGAAGGCACAGGGCATCCGACGGTTCACACGAGGCGAATGATCGCGGACTCCTGGAACGTCGAGGGTGCAGGATTCATGGCTGCGGCTGATCTGCTGCGCCAGCAGGATGGCCACCACGAGGGATTCGCAAGCGTCACGCTCCACTTGCTCGGCCAAGGTATTGAGGTCACGCTCAAATCGTTGCTCTTGCTGCGCGACTACAAGACGTTCAAGCCTCGGTTGGGGAGAGGCGACCTAGGACACGATCTCGAAAAGCTAGCAGGGGTGGTCCGGACTTCTTACGGGCTGGATCCCCTGGAGCCCGCTCTGGCTGCCGAACTAGCGCAGCTCAACGAACCGTACTCGAAGCACGAGCTCCGGTACGCGGGTCTCTACACCTTTTTCATTGATCCCCGAGGGATTCCCTGCGAGCTCGTGTTCCGCTGGGGTCTCGATCTTTTGAAACTCTACAAGCAGCAACGTCAGCCCTGATCGAGCTCGCCAATGGGACGGGGGAGCGGAGACCACATTCCCCGCTCCCCCCCATCTGATCCCCGGGTTGGATCCACCGCGATTCTTTCACGAGAGATCTCAATAGATCCCGGGGAGATTGGCTCCCCGGAGCCTGATCGAGATCAGGCGGAACCCCACCTGGTAACGATCATCCGACCTCCAATGCTGCCGCGATACCAAGGCGGCGGTTGCGCTCGTCTTTTTCGATATAGATCGACGTTGCATCGGGATCGGCGTGCCCGAGCAAGATTCCAACCCGCTCGAAGTCGAACCGCTCGCGCATCGTCGTTGCGAATAGGTGCCGAACCATGTGCGGATGCCATCTCTCGATCCCGCCTCGATCACACGCTCGCCGGATCGCTCGTGCAAACGCATTCGTGGAGTATCGCAGCCCCGGTTTCGACGCGGGTTGCCTCTTGCGATTCGTACCCGGGCTGTTGCCCGTTCCATTTGGTGTTTTTCGTGCCGCGTGCCGCTTCGACCGGAGCTCGGCCACGCTCTCCTGTGGACTGAAGCAATCCGAATCGCCCGCGCGCAGCAAGTAGGGTCGCAGGAGCTCTTGCGATCTGGGTCCGAAGTAGAGGAATCTCGAGCGTCCACGGCTGGCGGTCTTGTGCTCCAGGATGGTCGCAATCCAGACCTCGCCGCTCCGGTCGATATCCTGGGGTCGCAACCCGAGAAGCTCGCCCGGACGAGCACCGCAATGAAGCATGAGCCGTGCGACGCTCGCCAAAAGCGTAGGAAGCAGGGGGGGTGTTTTCTCGACCACCGAGAGCGGAACGGGCAGCACGGGCGTGCTCTCGCGTGCCGAGCTCCTCCCGTACTGAAGTGGCTTCACTGTCTTGAGTGCCGCATGGACACCCTCCGGGACGAGCTCCAACGAAACCCCCCACTCGAAAACTTGCACGATCCGGCGCACGTTCTCGTTCAAGCTCCGCCGGCACCATCTGGCGGTCTCGATCATGGCGGAGCGCAGGGTGCGCAGTCGAAGTGGACCGAAGGAAGCCGCTGTCAAGTCGTCGAATCGCGCCGACAGGAGCTTCACGACCACCTTGGCCCACTCCACTGGCGTGGAGCGCTCCCGACCGGCTTCCTCCGCCTCGATCGCGGCGAGGTACCTCCGCGCGAGGTCGCCGATCGTGATGCCGCCCTCCGGGAGCTCGTCCTTCGGCACCCCTCCTTGGACGCGGAAGCTGCGCGGCCAGTCGGTCTCGCGCGCGATCGCCTCCTGGGTCTGGTGATCGTCGCTCGCGCCCCACACGGCTACGTGGTGCCGCTTGCCGTCGAGCAAGAACTAGGCTTGCCGCGAGGAGCGGTGGAGGCGCAATGGCTCGCCTTCGATCATGTACCAGTTAGGGCTGCGAAACCTGGTCCGTTTCCGTATCTGCATCGTCGCTCCGGTTGCTCCGGTGTCGGCGGCAAGCAGAAAACGGACCTCTGCGGCACGCTGAAAAGGGACCCCTTCGGCTGAAGGGATTGACCGGGGGTGCAGGGGGCGGAGCCCCCGCATGGCGCAGCGGAGCTGCGCGTCATCGGGCTCGCGTCCGCGTGCGGACGTGAGTACCTCGGAGACCCCCGGAGGGGGTCGGCCCCCCGAGGGGGGCCGCGGTTCGAAGTTGCATTCTCGCGAGGTCGCGTTTGCCTCGAGGAGCCGGGCTCCCGACGCGAAACTCCTACCGGCGAGGGATCGGAAGCTCGCTGCCGAGTTCAGCTCGATACCTTCCGAGCGGATCTCGAAGATCGTCGCGCGTCCTTCAGCCGGAAGCTCTCTCCGTCGGTCTTGACGATCGTGACGTGGTGTACCACTCGATCGATCACCGCGGCCGCGGCGGTGGCATCGAGGAACACCTCGCTCCAGCGCGCAAAGGCGAGGTTGGTCGTGACGATGAGGCTGCGCTTCTCGTAGACCTTGGTGATGAAACCGAAGAGCAGGTCCGCGCCGAGCTTGTCGAAGGGGACGTAGCCCAGCTCATCGAGGACCACCAGGTCGAAGCGCGCGAAGTACTCGAGCTTGCGCGAGAGTCGGCCCTCGCTCTTCGCTTCGCTCAGAGTGTTCGTGAGCTCAGCCGCCGTGACGAAGCGCACGCGCTTCTCGCGCTGGCAGGCTGCGATCGAGAGCGCGATCGCAAGGTGCGTCTTGCCGGTCCCGACTGGGCCGACGAGCACGACGTTGCGCTTCTCGGCGAGGAAGTCGCAGCGCGCGAGCTCGAGGATCTCGTCCTTGTCGATGCTCGGTTGCGAGGCGAAGTCGAAGCCATCGAGCGTCTTCAGCACGGGGAAGCGCGCCTCCCGGATCAGGCGCTCGATCCGCCGCTCGCGCCGCTGGTTCACTTCCAGGTGGGCGAGCTCGGCAAGATACTCGGGATGTGCCTGGCGCTTGCGCTCGGCCTCGAGCGCCAGGCGCTCCCAGCTTGCTGCCACTGCAGGCAGCCCGAGCGTCTTCAAGTCCGCGAGCAAGTGCGCCGGCTCGACGAGCGTGCTCTTCTTCATGCCGCACCCCCGACGAGTTCGTCGTAGCCTCCCAGGTCCGCTGGAGCGATCTCGATCGCCCCCAGCGTCTCGTCCGCGACTCTCGCCGGCACGAAGACCGGCATCTCGCTCGACTTCTGGCGCAAGAGCATGCGGATCGTCTCGAGACTGGGGCTCGCTCGTTCCAGCGCGAGATCCACCGCACTCTCGAGCTCCTCCATCGAGTGCTCTTCGAGCAGACGAAGGACGCGCACCCACTCGCGGTCGGGTTTCCGCACCTTGCCGCGCAGCGCCTCGCGCAGCCGATGGAAGACCGGGGCGAGCTCCATCTGCGCGATCGCGGTCGACTCGCCGATCGCGCGGTGCTTCCTCTCGAGCAGGCGAAGGATGTGCCGTGCATCGAGGACGTGCGCGCCCTCGACGTACGAGCGCGTGTGGCTCGCCACCGAGCGATCACCGTCCACGACCTCAATCCGGTCCCAGAAGATCTTCGCTAGGAGTGCACGCCGAGCGTATTCGCTCGGAACGGAGTAGCGCGCACGGTCGACGGTGACGATCGCGTACTTGTCGGCCACGCACGGCACGATCCGACAAGTCTCCGGTAGCCACGACGGCAATGGTCGCAAGTGCTCGCGCTCCGCGATCAGCGCTTGACGTGCCGTGCGTCCCTCGGGAAGCTGGCGAAGGTCGAGGTCGCGCTCGAGCTCCAAGAGGAGATTGGCGTTGAGCTCCTCCCACGAGCGTGCCTCGGGGATGGGGCGGAAGAAGATCCCACGCACATACTCGTTGCCGCGCTCGACCGAGCCCTTCTCGTTGCCCTTCGCTGGCGCGCAGAAGTCGACCGCGAGCGGAAAAGATCCGCGCCAGCCGTGGAAGGCCTTCGTCTCCTCGCGCTCAAGACCAGGCAAGATTCTCTTCACCGCAAGCGAGGTGTTGTCGAGCACCGCTCGACGCGGGAGACCCCCGAAGTAGGTGAAGCTCGCGTTGAGGCCGTCGAGCAGGCACTCCAGTCGCTCGAGCGGGTAGGCCTTGGCGAAGTAGGCGTTGCTCGAAGGCAGCGTCGCGACGAAGACCTTCGTCCTGTGGAGCACGCCGGCGATCCGAGCGAAGCTCTCGAAGAAGTCGCCCTCCAGCGTGTCGCCCGGCCGGTGCGTTCGGTGCACGAAAGCCTCGACCGGGAAGAGCTCGCGCTTCAGGTCGCGCACGTACTTGCGCAGCGCTCGCTCTCCAATGCCGCGAGCCTCCTCGCCCAAAAGCCGGCCGATCCTCTTCGCGCTGAGCCGCGAATCGCAGCAGAGCAACTCGACGATCTTCTTCCGGCAAGGGTCGAGCCTGCGAGGCCGCCTGGGTGAGCGCCGCTCGCTCGGTGCAACCTCCCGACCAATCGCTGCGCGCACGGTCTTCACGTCCAGCGAGAGCCGACGCGCGATCTCCTTCTTCGGCACCCCCTCGACGAGGTGCATGTGGCGAATCTCAGCCCATTGCGACACCCTGATCACCTCCTGGCCCTCCTGGTCCGAGGTCTCCGAAACGGTCGTACACACCCGTTCCGGTACCCCGCCGGGAGGGCCGCTTCCACGCCGAGCCAGGGGGGTCCCTTTTCAGCGTGCCGCGGGGTCCGTTTTCAGAGTGCCGTCAACACTCCGGGGAGTGCTCCCCGGTGAAAGGGTTCGCCGGCCCGCCGTGGGGCTTGCCGGGACCCGTTCGCAACCTTCTTCGTCAGAACGACTTGCGTACGGCAGTGATGGAGCCAGAGACGGGACTCGAACCCGTGGCACAGAAACTGCCGATCCACAGAAAGAGGCCGAAATCACCGAGAAAACAGGCCATTGTGAGCAGGCGGCTGGATCAGACCAAGAAGTGCTCGGCGCCCTGCTCGGCGTTTCGGGTCCGATCGACCCCCCGCTCGCGGCACTTGCGCGTGCCTGGTCTGAGCTCTCTCCTGAGGTCCGCGGAGCGATCTTGCGCATCGCCGGCATCCCACCCTCCACCGCCACCCTGGCAGGCGCGAGCGAGGAGAACCGGGCAGCGCCGGGCCAGGTGACACAACGATGAGCTGGGAACGACGGGGGCAATGCGGGCAATTCGGGCCGTACTACTGCCGGACGCACCGGCTCGGGCGCGGCTTCGTGCGCGAGTACGTCGGCAGCGGTCCTGCCGCGGAGCTCCGCGCAGCCCAGGACGCTCAGGGAAGGGCCGAGCGAGAGGCTCGTTGGGCGAGGACTCGTGCAGAACGGGAGGCGGCTGGAGGCGTTCCCAAGGCCCTGGCCGCGCTCTCCCAGGCAGTCGATGGCCTGGTGGGCCAGGCGCTACTCAAGGCGGGCTTCCACGAGCACCGCGGCGAATGGCGGCGGAGGCGACGATGACGCTCTATCGAAAGGTCACGGTTCCGGAGGGCACCTCACCCGAAGAGGTCGCGATTCTCAACGCCGCAAGCGCGGGCGTCGAAGGCTCTCGCGAGCTCGTCCGAGACTTGCTCGCAAGGAAGCCGGAACTTCTCCAGCTTGCAGGCATGCGGGCAGCAGACGCCGAGCAGAGCATCTTGGCTGCGGGTTGCAGTCAAAACGCTCTGATTGAGGAGACGGCGCGGGCTGAGATGGAGTCCATGCGGGCGGCCCTCACGCTTCCAGGAGACGGCCCCTTGGAGCGGCTACTGGTCGAGAGGCTCGTGCTCTGTTGGGCCGGGGTGACGACCGCGGATGTTTGCAGGGCTGACCTGTTCTCCGTTGGCGCAACTCACGCAACGCTCGCCTTTCATGATGGGCACGTGAGCCGGCTGAACGCGGACTTTCTGAAGTCGGCCCGCTCGCTCGCGGCGGTTCGGCGGCTTCTGACGCCCGGGGTACAGGTGAACCTTGCGGCTCAATTCAACATGGGTGGTGGCTGACCTGAGGGCACAACCACCACCCGCGGCACGGGCCGGCGACAATCCGCGAGCTCGCAGAGCTGGTAAGACGGTCAGGTACCGCGGGGGGTCCACTTCATCGAAACCCACTGCGAGAAGCGCCTGCGTTTGGCCTTCGGGCCGGAGGTGCGCCGAACGAGGAACATGCGCGTGCCGTCGAGCGCTGGCGCATCAACTCCGACTTCGCGAATGTCGAAGTAGCCGTCCGGGAGCCGCTCCATGATCTCGACGAATGCCTCGTCGCCGGGCAGCTCGCCCAGGTCCACGTTCTGGTCGGTTTGCTTCTTCTTCACAGTGCAGCACCTCCGAGGATTGCTTCGACTGCTTTCCTCGACGTTTCGGGAGAGGCGGAGACGTAGAGATCGGTCGTCGAGAGGTGCTTGTGCCCCATGAGATCGCGCACGACGAGCAAGGCCGCGCCGCGGTTGAGGAGCTCAGTCGCATAGCATCGGCGCAGCGCTCGCAGGTTGAAGAGCGGTTCCCCGAGGCGGTGCTTCCACTTCACGACGATATTGTTCAGGGACTGGCCGTAGCCGGGCGCGAAGAGGGTGCCCCGCTTCATGTAGCTGCGCAAGCGCTCGAGCAGGGGGCGCTGGCCTTCCGGCAGAGGAATGATTCTCGGATGCGTTCGATCCTTGGCGGTCAGCACCGCGGCAGAGCAGTTCTCAGCGTCAAGGTCCTCCTGCCGAAGGCGCGCGAGCTCGCCAGCGCGGATGCCGGTATAGGCGGCGAACTCGAAGATGTCCGCGTCGCGTTGTGCCAGAGGGTACTTCTCCGGGTCGCTCTCGCGGATCCTCTCGATGATCGCGCGGACTTCCTCCAGACTCAATCGCTGAGGGAGCGTGCGAACCCGGCGCAGGTTCGGGATCGCCCGCCGCACGCCGGGCACGGGGTCTGCCAGTCGCGCCAACTTGAAAGCGCGAGAGACCAGGGGCAAGTCCTTCGTCAGAAGCGTATTCGGGTGCCGTCCCGCGGCGAGAGCCGAGTGCACGAAGCAGAGAATCTCGTGCTCCGAGATAGTCTTGGTCACCCGATCGCCAGGGATGAAACGGAGAACGAACCGCAGGCTCGTCCGCATGGTTCGCCCCAGGATGACCGGGATCGAGCTCCGCCGTTGGCTCTGAGTGATGACTGCCTCCAGCGCTTGCTTGAAGGGACAGCCGGGATAGAGCGAGAGCGAAGCAGTCGAGCGCGTGAGTGGCGGGGCCGTTTCGACCAATCGCAAGTAGTCGGCCGCGGCCTCCTCTTGCGTGAGCCGGTACGAGCCCACGCGTGGAGAGCCGCCGATTCTGCAAAAAGCGCGGTACTTCCAACGCCCGTCAGAGAAGACGACGGAGACTCCGCGGAACTGAGACTTGGGCGGGCGGTTGATTGACATGCGCGGCACAGGGAACCTCCTTGAGGCGGATGGGTTGGTCGATCGAGATCGAAGAGCGCCGGCCCTCGCCAGGGTGGTTCTCATTGGCGGGCCAGCACGAGAGAACAGCTTTCGGAACTCTCTCCAGATTGCGAGCCGTGTCGCTTCGGAATTGTGCGGAAAAGCAACCTAACTCCCGACGCGTGCGGGTGTTCCGGTGGTTACCCGGTTAGCTGATAGTCACTCGCGACGAGGCGATGCCCGAATGGCATTCGACAGAGAGAATTACCGCGCCAAAACGCCGAGCAAAGCGCCGAGCAGCTCCCACTCGGAAGGGTGCGCATCGACGTAAACACCGACACGATGCGGACTTTCGCGCTTTCGCCCTGCGGTCTGGCAGCGGGTCTCGTACCCGCGGCCCTCTCCGGCTGGGACCGGAGCCCTCACCGCGGATGCCGCCTTCCGAGCGACTTACACGAGATTTGGATAGACTGCTCTCTTCCTCGAGTGCGGCACGGGTACGTCCCCGCCTCTCCTTCCACGCTCGCTTTGCCTTGTCCCGGGATCCCCAGAAAACCACATGAAGCACCTCCTCCCGATCGCAGCCATCGTCACGTCCCTCGCAGCACTGTTCAGGCCGGCGCCGGAGGTGATGGATCCGGATCTGAGGGAGTTTGCGAGGCGACTCACCATGTACGACGCGCCGATTGACACGTTTGGGCACACCGCCCGCACGGCTCGGCTCGAAGGGATCAACCTTCAGCTCGTTGACGGCTCTGGCTACACCGCGTTCCATCCAGGCAACGGTACTGGGAATCTGATCCTCGGGTACAACGACACCGGGCTAGATCCGGTCGATCGCAGCGGATCGCATAACTTCGTGATCGGCAACGCGCACAACTGGTCTGTAAACGCATGCGCGGGCATCGTTGCAGGCGACGGCAACTACCTGATGGCCGACAGCAGCGCCGTTCTTGGCGGAACGGGCAATGAAACCTTCGGGTGGCTGTCCGTCGTCGTTGGCGGCACATCAAACTATGCTGCCGGTGAGCGATCTGTTGCTGGAGGCGGATTCAATCGCAATGCATATAGCGCTGACGACTGGGTAGCCGGATCGCTCTGGGAAGATCAGTAAGCACACCGCCTCAGCGTGAATCGGTTCCGGGCGGCACTCATGGAGGTAGTGGTCTCCATCCGCACGATCGCGGTACGCGATCCAGCCGCCCTACGGACAGAAGGTGGCCGTCAACCCATCCGAGAGGTTGAACCCCGCTCCTCCGGCCTGCGGGTCGCGATACCAGAACTGGAAGTTCCAACTCGAGCCCACCTTCACCTGGCCGGCACCCGATCCAGCCGGCGGCTCCGTGAAGTCGAGATGCCGGGTCGCGTAGCCGGATCCCATGACGACCTGAGGCGAGAGCCGAAACACTCCAATGCCGCCGCCAGCGACGCAGAAGAAGCCGTTGCCAAGCACATACTGAGTTTGGCCGCCACCGTAGAAGAAGAGCCCCGGCTGCCCGGGTGGAGCACCGTGCACCACGAGCATGAAGCTGTTGGTCGCGATAGATCGAGGCCCAAGCCCCGACATGGTTGCCCCAGCTCCCACCGAGTTGGGTGCAGCGATGCAATAGTTCTCAGGCTCTCCAGAGGGGCAAGGGCCAGATAGCGCCCATATGCCCCCGTCTTTGTGCGCCACGATGATCTCGGCCAGTCCGTCCCCAGTTAGATCCGTCGCGAACACATCTGCTCCGAATCCAGGAGTTTGAGCGGGGGAGGAAATGAAGAGGACCTCGTGATCATCGTCCATGGCGCGAACATGTACTGCCCCAGCGTTTACGAAAGCGGAATCCTCTCCTGGCGCACCGACGACATACTCCGATATCCCGTCCCCAGCCAGGTCATGTGCTTGGGTGGCCGCACGACCCAACTGGTCACCAAGGAAGCCGGTTCCTGACCGGACTACTGAACCATCCGCGCCTGAGTGGATCATTACGCGCCCGCTCTGGGTTCCCGATGGGCAGGATGCGCAGCCAATTAGGACTTCTGGGATCCCGTCGCCAGTAATGTCATCTAGCGTCTCCACCTCGGATACCGAGACTAGGTCCCAGGTCGATGAGAAATCGCTTATCGTGGATCCATCGATGCCGGAAAGAAAATATACACGCAATGTATCGGTGCCTGATGGAGCAGTGCCTGCAACAACATCCGAAACACCATCGAAGTTAGCATCTGCGTCTCCTGCCAACCGCCCGAAAAGTCCGAGAGTCTTGCTCCAGAGCAGTGCGCCATCGATTCCGGAATAAGCATAGACGGACGAGGAGCAGAACAAGAGGAAATCGGAGAGAGCATCGCCGTTGAGATCCTTGCATCCCCGGAGTCCTGTTGCACTTCCTGGTGGATCAACGTGGTAGAGAACATCGCTGGTGCGTCCAGAACGGATAATCGCGGTATAGCCGGGCTCGCAGTTGAGCATCACGTACTCCTCCGCGTCATCGCCATCGATGTCGTCGATTCCGATGACCTGACCGCAGCTGATGGGCAAGGAATAGATAAGCGCCCCTGCTCTCCCGGAAAAGATAACGAAGTCAGTGGAAGGCGTGGTCTGCCAGCCCCCGATGTCACGGATCCCATCTGCGTCCACGTCTCCGATGAGGGCGACCCGATTCACCGAAGGGATTTCGTACAGGACGGTCTGCGCAGCGCAGGGAACGCCGAGGGACACGACTACTGCGACAGCGGAGGCGAACTTGGCGGCCATGACTGCTCTCCTGGGTGTACCTACGCGTCGGAGCATACCGGGGCGGGGCTGCTCTGGGACGCCGGACTGGCCTGAGAGCCATGCGGGTGGCCTTTGCGCGGGATGGCCCCCCCCGGGGCAACCGTGCGGGTTGCTTTCCGCCACCTGAGAACTTGATCGCCCCGCGCCGAGGAGTCACTCTCCGCCTCGGCCTCCGGGCTTTTCCGAAGGCACGCGCCGAGAACGCGAAGAGCCGCCCTCCGAGGCAATCGAGAGGCGGCTCCAGCGGTCGAAACGCGGAGGATGGATTCAGGTGAACCGCGACGCGTCCGACGAGGGACATCCTAGCGCGGCTTGCACCTGCCGGCAACGACCGGAGGGCGTTAGTGACAACTCACTTTGTGTACTACCGAACGTGGTTTGGTTTGACGGAGAGGTTTCCCTTCGCTGAATTCGACGCGATCCGCGATGATCAGGTCTTGGCACATCGCAGGCAGCTCGCGGAGCGGTGGGCGGTGGAGAATCCGGATGCGCTTGCTGAGTGGCGCCGACAAGACGCGGAGGAATGGGCACGTCAAGAAAGGCTGAATAGCAAGCGCAGCAACTCGAGTGGGATGGGCAGGCCGAGCGTCAGGCCTCCCAGGCGCGAACCGGTGATAACTGTGCTTCGACCCGATCCGATGGAGGAAGTCGAGAATGCCAGGGGCTGGCGGGCTCGAAGAGGAAGCCTCCAGTTCTTAGGAGCTGACAAGAAACCCGTTTCGCCGGGCTGCGGCCCACGAACGTACTTCTGGAGCGTGAATACCGAACGGAAGGATGAACTCCTTGAGCTGGTCGCTGTGCTTGCCAATCGGCACGGAGTGCAGCGTCACGACGCCTACGGACTCTTCTACAGTTCTCCGCCGGTAACGCGTTTCTGGTTCGAGAACGCGTCACAAATGGATCGGGCGACAGCTCTCACGGTGAGCCTGGGCGTGAAGGACTTGCACGCGACGAGCGAAGCAAGAACGGCGGGAAGGTTCCTCAATCGCCTGATCGTGGACTGTGAGGCGCTTTGCGCGGAGATGTCACCCGCCGACAGGCCCTCCGTTCCTACCGCCGGGCGTCCTACGACCGAATCGGAGGAGTGGCCCAAGGATACTCAAGAGGAGAGGAGTGGGCTGATCACGCCTCGCGGGGTAGCCGAGATCCTGCTCGACGATATGGAAATCACATCAGAGACCAACGCGGAGGAGTGGGCGCCGGCCTCGTTCTTTCCCGCCAAGATGCATGACCGCCTTCGGAGGGCTGTTAGCGAAGATCGCAAGACGATGCACGTGCGCAAGAAGGTGGAGGATGGTGTCCATCTCTACCACTGCGGCGACGCGCGGAAGTGGTGGCCGGGTGAAGTGCCGCCGAAGCCTGGGGTGTCGTGAGTTTGCGTGAGTTTGCGTGAGCCGTGCGTGAACGTGAGTGACGCACACGGAAACGCGGCTTCAATCCTCGTGTTCGTGCCGATTCTTGGAGCATGCATGACGCGAGACACCTGAGGCTTCTTGATCTGGCAGAGCACACCGGCCTGCCGGCGGCATGGTTGAGGCGAGAGGCAGATTCTGGCCGGCTGCCATTCATTCGCGTGGGCCGGTCGCGAATGTTCGATCTTGCGGAGGTCGCTGCCGCACTGAAGGAGCGTGCGCAGGCGAGGATCCAGCCATCGAAGGAGGTGCGCCCTTGACGGCGACCTCCGAAAATGAGGCCGGCCCGCTGCGAACGGGCCGGACCGAAGAACTACTGCCAGTCGAGTGCGGAGAGAACGATTCCATCGTAGGCCCGCTCGCCCGGGCGCTCCAGCTGGTCCTGTCGCGGGCGCAGCGCGACGGGCTCGGTCTGCTCGAGCCGCCGCTGCTCCTAACCTCCGAGGGAGCCGCCCTGCTCGTCGGCGTTTCTCCCGAGGAATGGCGCCGCTGGCAACGCAGCGGACGGGCGCCGTTGCCGGTTCGCGTGAGTGCAAGGCCCAGATTTCAGCGCGAGAAGCTACTGGCCTGGTTGGCGCTCGATTGCCCGCCGCGCTCGAAGTTCGAGCCCGTCTGGGCTTCGATGCGTGAGCGAGCGATCCGCGGAGGTGGTCGATGACCACTCAGGAATTGACGCGCACCGGGAGCGCCCGCCTGGATGAGTTCCTAGCGTGCCTCGTGCGCTGCGCCGAGCTGCTGCCTGACAGGGTCGCCGACTGCGAGGAGATTGCCAGAGGCGCGCTCAGGGACGCACAGCGCCCGCCGAGCATGCCGCCCGAAACGGGACTCGATCGCGTGCCGAGCCAGATCGGTTGGTACTGGCGACCTCATCGCGACTCGATGCGCAAGCACCTGGAGGACGAGGCGCTCTGCAAGAGCTGCATCCCGCCGTTCGGCTCATCCGCGTATCGCGCGGCCAACCTCCGCCCGTTCCAACCTCACCACGTCGAGGTGTTCGGCGGGTTCGTCTGCGCCGACTGCGGCCCTGGCGGGGAGACTCTGTGATGGCCCAGGAGGCAGCTGAGGGCCAGAGCTCCAGGAAGGCACCTGAGGGAATGCTTTCGCTGGGATTGGGCGTCCTCGAATACCTCGTGGTGGCGGTCCGAGAGAACCGTCGAGCGCGGCCAGATCGCGCCCTGGTGCTGTTCGCCTACCTGTCGCTGCTTGCGGTTCACTGGCGCAGGCGCGGTGCGTGGACGGGTTCCACGGTCATCTCCCAGGGGCTGCTTGCTCGCAGGGCGGGAGTGTCCAGGCAGGCCGCATGCGGCATCGAGCGTCATCTCGTTCGGCTACGGCTCTTGATCGCTCACGTCGATCGCGGCCATTCCCGCAGGATCGAGCCAACAGCACTGCTGCTCGGGCTCACGGCGTGCCGGGAGCAGGACTCGCCAGCCCTTGGCGGGTTGTCAGCCCAGCCTGACAACTCCTGTCAGCCCAGCCTGACAACTCCTGTCAGCCCAGCCTTACAACAGTTGTCAGTCCAGCCTGACACAGGAAGGAAGAGGGAAGGAAAGAAGCAAGGAAGGCGGAAGGAAGCAGCCGCCGCGAACGGACACGCGAAAACGTCGTGGTCAAGCGTCCCTGTCGAGGTTCCGACCGACGTACCCTCCGAGACGTGGTCCGCGTGGATGCGGCAGGCGGAGGAGTTCGTGCAGGGTTCCTGCCCGCGCATCGCGCGCGTCGCTCCCGACCTCCTGCTCAACGGGCTTCGTCAGGGACTCCGCCAGCTCCTGCCGCCTGCGCCTCTGCCGGACGAGCGCATGGACCACAACGACCGCCAGCTCGCGGCAGACGCGCGCCGGAAGGCCAAGCCGACCGCGATGCTGCTCGAGTGGCTCTGTGACGTTGAAAGCCGCTCCGGCGAAGGACGCCGCGGCGTGAAGTGGATCGAGACCGTCCTTCGTGGCGGACCTGATCCCGCGAGTTTCCTTGCCCCTGGTTTCGGCCACGACGCCCAAGCGCGGCAGGAGTCCGCCAATGCCTGACGCCTTCACCACCCGGCTCGAGGGCGCAGAGATGGCCCTCCTCGCCGCTGCGGTTTTCACGAGCGATGCGGCAACCCTCCTCGCAGCGGTCGAGCCAGAGGAGTTCGCCTCGCTGCCGGTTCGCGCGTTCTGGGGACGATGCCGCGATCTCTACCGCGAACGAGGGCGGCTCGGCACGCTCGAACTGGCAACGGACGCCTGGCTCGACCAACTGACCTTGCAGGTGATCCTCTCGCTACAGGCTGCGACGATCGACGCGCGACAGGCCCTCGAGGAATTCCGCTGCGCGAGTGCGCTGCGACGTGCCGTACTGGTCTGCGAGCAGGCTAAGGACTCTCTCCGCGGAACGGCCTTCAACGGCCGCGAGGCGGTCGATGCCCTCGGCGGAGTAGGAGCCGCCATCCAGCGGCTGTCCTCCGGGATCCACATCGACGAGCAGGAAAAGGACCTGTCCTCGGCCTGGCGCGATTACGTCGCGGATCTGCGCGAGCCGGGCGCCGCTTGGCGGCTTTCCACGGGCGTCCTGGATCTCGACGAGCGGATCGGCGGACTGGGGCCTGGCACGTTCACTGTCGCTGTCGGGCGCAGCGGCGAGGGCAAGAGCTCGCTCGCCCTCACTGCGGCCCTGCTCGCAGCTCGCGGCGGCGCGCGTGTGCTCGTCGTCTCGCGCGAGATGGGCCGGAAGGAGCTGGCCTCCCGCTTCGCCGCGGCCGGGCTGGACGAGCCGTTGAATCAACTGCGGCGGAAACTAACCGCCGGCGACCCAGGACTCGAGGATGCCGCCTGGGAGGCCACGAGGCTCCCGATTGTGCTCGAGGACAATCAGGCGCACATCGATGCGATCCGAGCGCAGGTCCAGCGCGAGCGACTTGCCGGCGCGCCCTTCCGGCTCGTGGTGCTCGACTTCCTGCAAATCCTGGTCGCTGACGGCAGGGAGCAGCACGAGCGCCTCGAGCGAATCGCCTACGGCGCGAAGGATCTCGCGATGGCGGAAGGCTGCGCGGTAATCGGCCTCGCGCAGCCGAACCGGGTGGGGTCGAAGGCGGAGGGGATGCCGACGATGAGCGACATCCGAGGCAGTTCCGCGGTCGAGAATGCAGCCGACTCCGTTGTCGCCTTGCGTCGGCTCGACGCGCCGTACCCCGGCGCGCCGTACCCGTTCTTGCTCCGGGTGGAGAAGGCTCGCAACGGCCGGCCTGGAGGACTCGCAGGAACGTACGAGCTGGGGCCGGGGACGTTTCTCGTCTCTCAGCTGGTCTCCGAGCCCGCAGAGAATGGCCATCTCGTCGAGGCGATCCGTTGACAGCGCGTCGTGTCGGTGCTAGAAAGCACCCATGCCCGAGCAGGATAGGATGAGCGCAACCCTGAGGAAGGCGATCGTGTCGAGCGGCAAGAGCTACTACGAGATCAGCAAGGCTACCGGCGTCCCCCACACCTCCGTGATGCGATTCGTCACAGGGCAAACGTCCCTCCGACTCGATCGCGCGGGTCTGGTGGCAGAGTACCTGGGCCTTCGGCTGGTGGAGCGCGCGAAGCGCAGGAAGAGCAGGGGATGAGGGTCTATCGAGATTCGTACAAGGACCGCCGTACCGGAAAGCGCAAGACGTCGAAAGCCTGGACGGTTGAATTCACACACGCGGAGCGCGTTCGCCGCGTCGTCGGCTTCACCGACAAGGCGCTCAGTGAGGAGCTCGGCCGGAAGATCGGGCGCCTGATCGAGTTCCACGATTCCAGCGAGCGGCTGGATCCAACCCTCGCGAGGTGGACGGAGAACTTGCCGGCGAATGTGCGGGACCGGCTGGCCGCGATCGGGCTCCTCGACGAGAGGCGCCTCGCGGCGATGCGGCCCCTCTTCCATTCGAAGCCCGACAAGGCCGGCGAACCGTGCGAGCCGTGCATCCTGCGCGACTTCGGGGACAGCTTGTCTGCCCGGAATCGAACGGGGCAGCACGTAGGACTCACGGTCGAGCGCGTGAGGCGCCTGCTCGAGAGTACCGGCGCCCACTCGTGGAGCCGACTCGACCCGCGGTCGATCGAGCTCGCCTTCCATGCGCTGCGCGAGCGCGGCCTGTCCGCGAAGAGCCTGAACCACTACGTGGGGGCCATGCGCCAGTTCTGCCGGTTCGTTGTCGCGCGCGGCTGGGGATCTGAGGATCCCTCCCGGCTGATGGAGAAGTGGAACGTGGAGGTTGACCGCCGGCGCGTGCGGGACGCCCTGGACGAGGACGAGGTTCGCCGGCTGCTGGAGGCCACGGAGCGCGCGGAGCCGTGGCGCGACATGACCGGACACGAGCGCGCCCTCCTGTACCGCTTGTGCATCGAGACGGGCCTGCGGAGGAACGAGGTGCGGTCGCTGCGCGTGTCGAGCTTCACACTGGAGGGCGACGCGCCTCTCCTGCGGCTCTCCGCCAGCGCCAGCAAGCGCCGCAAGGATGACGTGATCTTGCTCCGGCCTTCGCTTGCGCGCGCGCTGGAGCCCTTCCTGCGCGGCAGGAAGGCATGGGAGAGCGCATTCCACATCCCGAAGGGGTGGCGCTCAGCGCTCATGATCAGCGCCGACCTCGCGACGGCGAAGATCACGCGCGACGCCGAAGAAGGGACGGACGTCCTCGACTTCCACAGCCTGCGGCACACCTTCGTGAGCCTGCTCAACCGCGCGCGCGTCGGCGCGAAGGTCATGCAGAGCCTCGCACGGCACTCGACGCCGACGCTGACGCTCGGGGTCTACTCGCACCTGGCAGGCGATGAGGATCGGCGCGCGCTCGATCTTCTGCCCGACTTCACGACTACACCGGCGCTCGCCGCAACAGGCACGATGGGCGTCGATCGCTCGGCGTCCTGCTCGGCGGATGAGCCGTGGGATGCGGTGGTAGTTGGACCGCGATCGACCGGATCGGGTCCGCAGCACGGGCCGAAGAACCCCTACGAGGCATGCGCACATGGAGCCAGAGACGGGACTCGAACCCGTGGCCCCCGCTTTACGAAAGCGGAGCTCTACCGCTGAGCTACTCTGGCTTGCGGGGCGATGCCGCCCCTTTTTCCTTCGGATGGAAGCGCAGAGCGCTCGCCATGGATTGGCGCGATCACTCGCCTTCTTTGTTAGCGGTCCCACGGACGTCGTCGATGAGCTTGCGGCGCTCGTCGTTCGACATCTGCAGGGAGCCGAGCGCGACTGAGACGGCGCGTCGGACGTCGAGGGAGGACTTGGAGCCGAGGACATCGGACAGGCCTTGGGCCTGCGAGGCGTCGACTTGGTGGCGGGCGAAGATCTGCGCGAGGGCGCCGGCGGCGGCGATGCGGGCCTGGTCCGAACGGTCGTCGGCGGCGGCTACGGCGATCAGCGCACCGACTTGGCCGGGCGTGCCGGCGGCGGCGAGGGCTCCCATCGCGGGGATGGTGACCTCGTCGGGGCGCGCGGCAAGGGTGCTGGCGAGGGGCTCGAGCGCGGGGCCGACGTCGGTGTGGCCTGCGCGGGCGAGCTTCTCGAGGGTGCGCGCGGCGCGCTGACCCAGCAGGTCGGCTTCGGCGCGATCGCCGGCCAGGGTGGCCTGGAAGACCTCGTCGAGCTTGTCGATCTCGGTGGCGCCGTTGAGCGTGCCTTGCACGTGTTCGGCCCAGATGCCCGCGGTTTCCTCGTTGGCGGTGAGCAGGAAGGTCGGAACCTCGGCGGTCGTGGGATTCGAACGGATGTCCTGCAGCACGGCGTCGATGGTCAGATCGGGCAAGAGGTCGCCGACCAGGATCACGTCGAGGCCGGGGACGTCGTGCAGCATGGCGACGCCGGCTGCGCCGGCGCCACGGTGATTCACGAGGATCCCCTTGGCCGAGAGCGCTTCGCGCAGTGCGGACGCGCGTTGCGTGTCCCCGTCGATGATCGCTGCCACGCGGACGATCTCGCGGCCAGCGGCGTCGCCCAGGGCTTTCACGGCTGCCGGGTCGGCGGATGTCTGGGTCTTCGCGGCGATCTCGCCGAGTGCCACCGCGGCTTCTCCGCGGATCGCGCCATCGCCCGAGGCGAGCGCCTCGCGCAGGCCAGGAGTCGGCGCGGTCGCGACTTCGGCGATCGCGCGGCAGAGCATGGCGCCGGCCGCGCTGTCGTCGGTCAGCACCGACCATTGCACCGCGAGATCGAGCGCGTCCACGCCCGATGCGTATGCGGTGAGCGCTCCGTCGGCGGCCTGGGCCTGCAGCTCGGCGACGTCATCGCCGCGCGCGGCCAGCGCGTCGAGCTTGGTTTGTTCGTCGATCGCGGCACGCGCCAGACCCGCGCGCGCCTCGAGCGAGGCCGGGTCGAGTGCGAGGGCGCGCCAGTAGGACTTCTTCGCCATCTCGTCGTTGTAGATGTCGCGCGGTACGGGATGAGAGACGAGCTGTCCCTCTTCCCAGGTCCACACGACGTCGCTGTAGTCCGTCGATCGCAGCACCGTCCCGCGACGGTGATGGTAGTCGTCGCCGTCCCTCAGGGACTGCCGCACCGGGTCGCCGGTCGAGCCGCAGCGGACGGCCGCGTCGCCTGCCGCCTTCACGACCGAGCCGTCCGAATCGGTGCGCGCCACGGCCGCGAGCGGCGCGGCTGCGCGCGGATCGCGGATGATGCCGAGGAGGTACGCCACGTTGCGGCGCTGGTAGGCGTTCTCGCTCGAAAGGGACTCGATCAACGGGGGAACCACGTCGGTCCCCATCTGCGCGAGCGCATGCGTCGCGATCACGCGCCAATCGTCGTCGCTCTCGTCGGCCAGCGCGCGCACGAGGACGGGCACCGCGTACTCGCCGTGGTCGCTGGTGAGCTGGCGCACGATCTTGTGGCGCGCGAGCGCGTCGGGATCGGCGCGCAGCTGATCGACGAGGGTGCGAATCGCCTCGGCGTCGTTGCGCCGCTCGGAGCGCGCGAGCCGCGAGAGCTCCTGGATGCGCTGCGCGACGAGCGGGAACTCGCCCTGTTCGACCATCAAGTCGAGCCAGATGTCGTAGTCCGTTTCCTTCCACAGCTCGTAGGCTTCTTCCTGGCTGGGATCGGCGGCGAGCACTTTCTGGAAGGCGGCCAGCGCTTCTTCCTTGCGCCCACGCTGGAGCAGATCCACACCCTCGCGGAAGAGCTCTTTCACGTCCTGAGCCTGGGCGGGGAGAGCGAGGAGTGCGGCAGCGAGCAGGCGGCCGAGCTTGGTGGCCATTCGGGTCATGTCGAGGTCCTGTGGGGGATCGGGAGACCACGCGTCTCGGGGGGGGCCGGCTCGACGGGTGAGGGCCGACGGAAAGCGCGGGGAGGGCACTCTACCCCCTGTCCGCTGAACGGTTGCGAGATGATAGCGGTGGCCCTTGGCAGGTCAAGCTGGCGGGGTGCAGGAGGGCGTTCGGATGGAGCTCGACCTCGATCAGGGCGCCGGCGAAAGCTTTCCGAGCAGGCGTCCGCTGCGAGCTCCGGTCACGGAGGTTCGAGTGGCCGCCTCACCCCGGACGAAGCGCGCGGCGAGAACGGCGAAAACGAGCGCCTCGCGTGCCTTGGGGTCGACGCCGAGGCGTGAGCTCTCCACCACGGGCAGCCGGGTGTGCCGCTCGAGCGCCCGGAAGAGCGCGCCGTTGAAGGATCCGCCACCGGTCAGCACGAGCTCGCTCGGCCGGGCGGGCAGGAACTCGCGCACGGCGCGCGCGACCGACTCCGCCACCACGCCGACCGCCGTCGCGAGGAAATCCTCGGATCGCCGCAGGCCGTGCGCTCGCGCCCGCTGGACGAAGGCGTCGACCCATGCCTCGCCGAAGGTGTCGCGGCCCGTGCTCCGGGGAGGGCGCCGGGCGAAGAAGGCATGACCGAGCGTCTCGTTGACCAGGTCGTCGCGTGCTTCCCCTCGCGCGGCGAAGGTGCCTGCGGGATCGAATGGCCGATCGAGGAGACGGCGCGCGAGACCGTCGAGCAAGCTGCCGGCCGGTCCAGTGTCGAAGGCGAGCGTCTCGCCGTGCGCCGGCAACCAGGTGAGGTTCGCCATCCCGCCGAGGTTGAGGATCGCGACCGGCCGCGTGACGCCCGCGAAGACGAGATCGTCGGCCAGCGCCGAGATCGGCGCGCCCTCACCGCCGGCCGCGATGTCACGCTGGCGGAAATCGCTGACCACCGCCGCGCCGCTCTCCTCGGCGACGCAGTCGCCGTCCCCGAGCTGCAAGCTCGCCGCGCCGCTGGGCTCGTTGCCATCGTGGTGCCAGACCGTCTGTCCGTGGCTGCCGACCAGGTCGGGGACCAGCGCGTACCGGGAAGCGACCGCCCGCACCGCGTGACCGAAGGCGCGTCCCAGATCTCGGTGCAGGAGCGCGATCTCGCGCAGCGCCGGTCTCGCCCCATCGAGGAGCGCGCGGACACGCGCGTGCAGCTCTCCGGCGAAAGGAACGACCATGAACGCGCGCAGCTCGGGCGGCGCGAGCCGCTCGCTCGCGCCATCCCCCGTGGCGCGAAAGCGCGCGATTCCCACGTCGATCCCGTCGGCGGAGGTTCCCGAGAGAACCCCTGCGACGACCGCTCCTTCGCTGCGGAGCTTGGCCCGGAAGGCGCTGGGATCCATACGAAGGCACAGGGTAGTCTACGACCGCGGACGAGCGAAGCCTTCCCGGTCGCGGTGCGCAGATGAGCAATCGATCCACCAAGGAATCGCGCGCGGCCGTCCTGGTCGTCGACGACGACGGCGACATTCGCCTCGCGCTGGAGATGAGCCTCTCGTACGAGGGCTTCGAGGTGTGGACGGCGAAAGACGGCGAAGAGGCGCTGCAGCGGCTCGCGCACGAGCGGGCGGCCGGACGCTCCCCGGCGATCGTGCTCACCGACCTCAAGATGCCGCGCGTCGACGGGCTCGAGCTCCTGGATCGGGTGAGGGCGCTGTCCGATCCTCCGCCAGTCGTGCTGATCAGCGGTCACGGCGACGTTCCCGTGGCGGTCGAGGCGATCAAGCGCGGCGCGGCAAACTTCCTCGAGAAGCCGCTCGACGAGAACCGCGTGATCGTGACGCTGCGCGCGGCGATCCGCGAGCGCGCCTTGCAGACCGAGAATACCGGCTTGCGCGCCAGGCTGGCCAGCCGCTTCGAGCTCATCGGTCAGAGCGCGGCGATCGAGAAGCTGCGCGCGCAGATCGCGCAGGTCGCTTCTTCCGAAGCCTCCGTCCTGATCACGGGCGAGAACGGCTCGGGCAAGGAGATCGTCGCCCGCAATCTGCATTACATGGGTCCGCGCGCGACGGGACCCTTCGTGACCGTGAACTGCGCCGCCATTCCGAACGAGCTGATCGAATCGGAGCTGTTCGGTCACGAGAAGGGCAGCTTCACCGGCGCGCACGAACGCCGTACCGGCCACTTCGAGGCAGCCAGCGGGGGAACGCTCTTCCTCGACGAGATCGGCGACATGCCGCTCGCGGCGCAGGCGAAGGTGTTGCGCGCGCTCGAGTCCCACGAGGTGCACCGAGTCGGCGACACGAAGTCGATTCCGGTCGACATCCGCGTCGTCGCGGCCACCAACGCCGACCTCGCGCGCGCGGTCGAGGAGAAAAGCTTCCGGCTCGACCTCTTCTACCGGTTGAACGTCGTGCCGCTGCGCGTGCCTGCGCTACGCGAGCGGCCCGAGGACGTGCCGCTCCTCGTCGAGCGCTTTCTCGCGGCGATCGCGGAGCGTTCCGGCCGCAGCCCTCAAGGGATCGAGGCCGAGGCGATCGATCTCTTGCGCTCGCAGAGCTGGCCGGGGAATGTGCGCCAGCTGAAGAATGTCCTCGAGGGGGCTTCCGTCTTCACCAGCGGGCAGACGATTGCACGCGCCGACGTCGAGGAGATCCTGGGCAGCGGGCCGGCGCTGGCCCCGCCTGCTTCTCCGCGGACTGCGGCGGGCAGCGATCCGTTCGAGGCGCGCACCTTCGAGGAGTTCAAGGATCTATCCGAGGCGCTGTTTTTTCAGAAGAAGCTCGTCCAGTACGAGGGGAACATCAAGCGTACTGCGGAGGAGCTCGACATGATGCGCAGCCATCTCTACAAGAAGCTGGACCGGTACCACTTGCGGTGAGGGAGGCCGCTTGTTTTCCGGTTTGGAGTACCGCCTTCAGGCGGTCTTCTCTTGCGGAGCCGGTCCCGCCTGAAGGCGGGACGACGAACCGGACCGCCTAAAGGCGGTACTCCGAACTAAAAAAGAACTCCGAACCAAGCGGGCCGCGGAATGGGTGATCGACGCGGTGCTCAGGGGATGCGGAGCACCATCCCAGGTCGGAGGGCGTCGGGCGAAGGAAGGCTGGTGGCGTTGGCGTCGAGGATCTCTTCCCAGCGGCTGCCTTTGCCATAGAGCTTCTTCGCGATGCCCCAGAGGTTGTCGCCTTCCAGCACGACGTAGTCGCTGCCTCCGGCGGCGGGAGTGTCGTCGCGGGCGGGGACGAAGATCTGGCGGCCGATCGAGAGCTGCTTCAAGCCCTCGTTGTTGCGCTGCAGGAGATCGACCTTCTTCGGGTCGCCGTAGAAGCGCTGCGCCAGGCTCGTGAAGGTCTCTCCCTCGCGGCACGTGTACAGGAGAATCTCCGGATCGGGCGTTTGGCCCAGGCCCTCGAGCGTGCGCAGCACCCATCCTTCAGGAATCGGCTTCGGAGTCGATGCTTCGGAAGGATCGATCTCGCTCGACAGCAGGACTCCGGGTTGCGCGGCGGGAGCGACGGTTTCCGTGCTTGCATCCGAACCAATCGGAGCGGTGGGAGGTGTGCCGGGGGAGGTCGCGTCCAGCCCGGTGTTCCCCTGGGAGTCCTCTTCCTCGTCCAGGCGGGCGTTTTCGTCCGACGTTCCGAGGATCTCGTCTGCCGGGCTCCACCGCTCGCGGCGCTGGCCGGAGTCAGCGAGCTGATCCCCTCCCGAGGCTTGCGAGGGGCCTCCGGTGTTCATGGAGATCACCAGGATCGCCGTGATGGAGAACAGCACGACGAGCACGACCAGCTTCTCTACCCTTCCCATGCCTTGAACCTAAGTCTTTGTTATACAAGTACTTGCGGTATTGGCACCGCGTCAGGATGGCGCCGATGCAGTCACCTCAGGGCGTCGAGCGAGTCTCGACACCGTGGGAGGTCAAGTCAAAGAGAAAGCGGGTGGTTTTCTATCCCTGGCCACAAGATGCAGTAGCTGGAGCGGCGCTCTACGCAGCCGGAAGCGGGCCTCGCGGGAGTCGAGCCCGTGGCCGGGAGCGCAGAGGAGCCCGTCGCAGCCAGGGGCCCTAAGCTGGCATTCTTCCCGGCCATGAAGCCTGCACCCTCCCCCCCGCTGGTCGGGCTGCCTCCGCTGCGCCGCGATGGCGCGGCGCTTCTGGTGCTGGCGATCGTGCTTCTCCTGGAGCTCTTCTCCTGGAGCCTTCTCGACGGCTACCAGCTCGCCGACGAGATCGAATACATGGAGCACGCGCGGGCGATGGTGCACGGCGAGGAGGTCGTCGGTTCGTACACCATCCGCGCCTTCGGCTTCTCGGCTTTGCTCGCGCCGATCTTCTGGCTCGCGGAACGAGTCGGTGTCGAGGAATGGGGGCCGATCGTGTGGCTGGTGCGCATGCTCCAGATGGGACTGGGGCTGTGGCTGGTGCGCATCGCGATGCGGCTGGGTGCGCGCCTGGGTGGTCGCGGTGCGGGTCTCCTCGCTGGCTTCGCGGTGGGGACCAACCCGGTGTTCTTGCAGTACGCGGTCTCTCCGGTCTCGGGCATGGCTGCGGCAGTGGCCGTGGGAATGGGACTCGAGGCGCTGGCCGTGCGCGGCGGTGCGCGCCGCGGCCTGATTGCCGGCGCGTGGCTCGGGGCGTCGTTCCTCTTCGCCTACCAGTGCATCATCATCGCCGTACCGGCCATCCTCGCGGTCCTGCTCCGTGATCGACGGCGAGGCTTGCGGCAGTTCGCCGGGATCTCCTGTGGCGTCGTGCTCGCGCTCGTGGTGCAGGTGGTCTTCGATCGCCTCGTGCACGGAGTGTGGGGTGCGACGCTGGTGCACTACTTCCTCGGCAACTTCACCAGCACGGGGGCGAAGTGGCTCGATGCACTCGGGTTCCACTCGCTCGCACTCGATCTCTACAACGCAGGGAAAGAAACGGTGGCGCGAGCCGACGTGAGCGCGGAAGACATGCGCTCGCTCACCCCCCCCACCTGGTATCTCGTCCATTTGCCGCAGATGCTCGTGTGGCCGCTGCTCGCAGGTCTGGCCCTGGGGATCCTGCGCGTTGTGCGACGGCCGAGCTGGCTCGCGGGCACGTGGCTCGCGATCGTCGTTCTCAACGTGTACCTGATGAGCCAGAAGGGCTCGAAGGACTTCCGCCTCTGGCTGCCGTTGCTTCCGATGCTCGGCCCGCTGTGCGGCCTGGGTCTCGCGTGGTTGCTGGGTGCCGGGCAGCGCCGGTATGCATGGGCGAGGCGCCTCGCGACGGTGAGCGTGTGCGTCTGGATCGCGTGGCTGGGCGTCGATCAGCTCTGGGCTCGCAACACGCGCAAGTTCTCAGGTTACTGGGACGCCATGAACATGGTGAACACGGCGGAGCGAGACCGCCGTCTCGCGGCCGGCGCGCCGCGCAAGGCGCGCGTCGTCAGCGCCTACCACTGGGCGGTCTACCTGCGGGAATCGCGCGAGCTCGAGCTCATCAAGCTTCCCTGGCAGCTCGATGACTGGGCCAAGTACGACAAGGAGCAGCGCACAGAGGACCTGCTGGCGGTCTCGACGGCAGACTGGTTCCTGGTGCATCTACCGGTGCTCACCAATCACCCGGAGCTGATGAGCGCGGTGAATGCGTGGTTCAAGGTCGTGGGCTTCTTCTGGGACCATCGCGACTTCGAGGACATCGGTCCGGTCTTCGTCCTGGAGCGCCGTCGCACTGCGGGGCCCGCGCGGCGCTTCTTCGAGGTGCACGAAGACCTCGATCCGGAGGCTTTCTGCGCCGACCTGGGCCTCGGTGAGCCCGTGCATTTCGTTCGGCGGATGATCCTTCCCGATCCGCAGACGGGCGAAGCTCGCCCGGTACAGGAACGCGTCGACTTCCTCGGCTTCCGGTACGAGACGCTGCCCGGCGACGGCCAGGGTTGGATCACCTACTACTGGGCGTGCCGCTCGCCGCTGTACGGGAATTACAGCGTGGTCGACCGCCTGACGACGCCCGACGAGCGCTGGGCATGGCAGAACGACCATGCCCCTGCCTACGGAGTCCATCGCACGCAGTCGAGCCTCGAAGGCGGATGGCAGGAGGGCTGGATCGTGAGCGAGAGCTGGCCGGTCGTCGCCGCCGCCGAGCCCTACGATTGGCGCTCGCCCTTCCGGCCGATGGGTGGAGACTGGCGCCGCGGGGATCTCCTGCCCACGAGCTTGTGGATCGAGCTCGTCACCTTCGGTCCCGATCCCGAACATCCCGAGCGCGCGGTGATCACCGGCCGCATGGAGCCTGCCCGGGAGGGCGAGGACGAACCGATCCGTCGCGACGCAGAGGCCGGAGTGCGCCGCACCAGCGACGGCTGGTGCTTCAGCCCCGACGACCTCGTGCGGGTCGGTCGATTCTTCCTGCCGGTGCACCCGACCGTTCGCTTGCCCGACAACGGCCAGCCCGTGCCACCCTGAGGATCCTCGGAGGCGTGCGCCGGGCAGGCCGCGAAGTCGAGCTCCGCTTGAGTGCGACCGCCGGGACGGATATCTTCTGCAAGTCCGGAGACGTCGGCCGCGCCGAGGTGGGGTCAAGGGGGGCGTTGGAACGCCCGTATCGCGATCCAGGTGCGCAATGCCCCGGACGAGGAAACTCGCCGATGGTGCGCCATTTCTCCATTGCCTTCCAATTGCTGCTGCTCGCGGCCTGTGCCGGTCCCACCGACCGTGACGATGCGAGCGCCGCCGCGTCCCCCGAAGCTGCGGCCCCGCCAGCGCGCATCAGCTTGCGCGACTACCGGTCGGGAATGTACTTCGCGCTCGCTCGCGGAAGCGCAGAGGAGAGGCTCGCGTTCTACTCGGAGAAGCGCGAAAACGCCGCGACCAAGGTCCCCGACCCCGATCTGTTCGCGGCGATGCTCCAGCTCTTCGACCATGAAGGCCTCTCGAAGATCGCCGAGGAGGGCCCTGCGCCCGCCGTCGAGAAGGTGGGCACCAAGGCGATCGAGATCCGCGAGGGCGATCGGATCCGCCACGTGGTGCGCATGCCAGGGATGACGGACACCAAGGGTTTCGACGAGTACGTGCTGGCCTTTTCCGAGGCGTACAACCAGACCTACGCGCTGCAGTCCGTCGACGAATCGGAAGAGTTCCGCTTCGAGCCGGCGAAGAGCTCCACGGGAAAGGGCTCGAAGGACTAGCGCATGACCGCAGCCGATCGTGAGCGAGGAGGACAGCGAGGCGCGCTGCGCGCACTGGCGGTCCTTCCCGCTCGGCTCGGGTCGACGCGCCTCGCACGGAAGATGCTCCTGGAGGAGACCGGCACGCCGCTGGTCGTTCACACGGCAGAGCGTGTGCGAGCCTGTCCTGCCTTCGAGCGTGTGATCGTCGCGACCGACGCCGAGGAAATCCTGGGCGTCGTGCGGACCCACGGCCTGGAAGCCGTGTTGACCGACCCGCGACACGCCAGCGGAACGGATCGCGTCCACGAGGCGGCGAGCGCACTCGGCGAGCGCTACGACGTCGTCGTCAACGTGCAGGCCGACGAGCCGGAGGTCGATCCAGCCGATCTCGGGCGGCTGATCGAGGCCTTCGGCGACGAAGCAGTCCTCGCTGCGACGCTGCGCTACCCGATCCGGGCGCCCGAGGAGCTCGCCGACCCGAGTGTCGTCAAGGTCGTGTGCGACGGGCGAGGGGATGCGCTGTACTTCTCGCGCTCTCCGATCCCCTCGCACAGCCACACTCGGCCGAGCCACGCCAAGCGCGGCAGCCTGCCCCTCGCCTGGCGGCATCTGGGAGTGTACGCATGGCGGCCGCAGGCGCTGGCGAGCTTCTGCGCGCTCCCGCCGAGCGAGCTCGAGGAGTGCGAGAGCCTCGAGCAGCTGCGCTGGCTCGAGAACGGCGGCAGGATGCGGCTATGCACGGCGCTCTCGCTCTCGCGAGGCGTCGACACGCTCGAGGACTACGAGGGTTTCGTCGCGCGCCACGCGACGCAAAGGCAAGGGAAGCGATGACCAAGCACATCTTCGTGACGGGCGGCGTCGTGTCGAGTCTGGGCAAGGGACTGACCTCGGCGGCGATCGGGATGATCCTCGAGCGCCGCGGGTTGAAGGTCTCGATGCAGAAGCTCGACCCCTATATCAACGTGGATCCGGGGACGATGAGCCCGTTCCAGCACGGCGAGGTGTACGTCACCGACGACGGCGCCGAGACCGATCTGGACCTCGGCCACTACGAGCGCTTCACGCACGCGCGCCTCACGCGGGCGAGCAACTTCACGACCGGCAAGATCTACTCGGCCGTGATCGCCAAGGAGCGGCGGGGCGACTACCTCGGCCGCACGGTGCAGGTGATTCCCCATATCACGGACGCGATCAAGGAAGCGATCCACGAGGGCGTGTCCGATCCCGACGTCGACGTGGCACTGACCGAGATCGGCGGCACGGTAGGCGACATCGAGAGCCTGCCGTTCCTGGAAGCCGCGCGGCAATTCGCGCTCGAGAAGCCCCCGGGTAGCGTGCTCTTCGTGCACCTGACGTTGCTCCCCTACCTGCGCGCTTCGGGGGAGCTCAAGACCAAGCCCACGCAGCAATCCGTGGGCAAGCTGCGCGAGATCGGGATCCAGCCCGACATCCTGATCTGCCGCACCGAGGTCCCGATGTCCAAGGAGATGGCGCAGAAGATCAGCCTCTTCTGCAATGTCAGGCCGGAGTGCGTGATCGAGGAGCGGGACGTCGCATTCTCGATCTACGAGGTGCCCGTCGATCTGGTCAACGCCGGCATCGATCGCCTGATCGTCGAACGCCTCCACCTGCCCGCCGACGGGCAGACCGACCTGCGCGACTGGCGCGCGATGCTGCACGAGATCCACGAGACGCGTGAGAGCTGCGAGATCGCGCTGGTGGGCAAGTACATCGAGCTGCACGACGCCTACAAGTCGATCTACGAAGCCTTCTCCCACGCCGGCATCGCCAATCACTGCAAGGTGCGAGTCCGCAAGGTGAGCGCCGAGGACGTGCTGGCCCAGGGTCCCGAGGCGCTGCTGAGTGACGTGCACGGCATCCTCGTGCCGGGCGGCTTCGGCGAGCGCGGCGTCGAGGGAAAGATCCAGGCCATTCGCTGGGCGCGCGAGAACGAGGTCCCGTTCTTCGGGATCTGCCTCGGGATGCAGTGCGCGGTGATCGAGTACGCGCGCGACGTCCTCGGTCTGGAGGGGGCGCACACGCTCGAGCACTCTCCGCACACGCCGCACCCCGTCATCACCCTGATGCCCGACCAGGAGAACATCCACGAAAAGGGCGGGACGATGCGGCTGGGTACCTATGCGTGTGAAATCGGCGAAGGAACGCTGGCCCGCCGACTGTACGGCCGCTCGCGGATCTCTGAACGCCACCGGCACCGCTTCGAGTTCAACGAGGATTACGCGGAGATCTTCGCGAGCTCGCGCATGGTCCTCTCCGGCCGCAACCCCGAGCGTGGTCTGGTCGAGATCGTCGAGATCCCCGGCCACCCGTTCTTCATCGGCGTGCAATACCACCCCGAGTTCAAGAGCGCGCCCCTGCGCCCCCACCCGATCTTCGAGGGCTTCGTCGGCGCGGCCCTCACACGCTCCCGCGGCGGCAACCACAGCCGCCTGACGGAGAGCCGGGTGTGAACGAGAGAGACCGCGAGGGCGACGATCTGCCGCTACCCGGCGGTGATTTCCGCCTCTTCATCATCCGCCTGAACCTGCAGGCCATGCTCTCGCTCGGCATGCTCGAGAATCCCCTCACGCAGACGCGCACCCTGAATCTCCCCAACGCGCGCATGCTCATCGACGACCTCCTCATGCTGCGCGAGAAGACCGAGAGCAACCTCGAGCCCGACGAATCGTCCCACCTCGACAAGGTGATCTCCGACCTCGAGCACCACTACCGCACGATTGAGGCGCGCGCCAACTAGGGCGCGCCATGCCGGAGGCTCGGGGAGCAAGGCTCGTTGCGGCACTCCCGGGGAGCGTTCTCGCTCCGCCTTCGTGTCTTCGGTGATTCTGTCGCCTGCTTCGGCAGTGCGGAAAAGACAGAGGAAAACGAACCGCAAAGGACGCAAAGGACGCAAAGATAAGAAAGAAAAGGAAGAAGACATGACGGATTCGGCCGTCGAGGATCCGTTCCCTCTTCTGCATTCTCTGATCGCCTTCTCCTTTTCTTCCTCCTTTGCGTCCTTTGCGGTTCGTTTTTCTTTTCTCAACACGGCGAAAACAGAATGGGCGCGCCAACGAGCAACTGTTCGCCGTCGAGCGCCAACTCCGCTCCGAAGTAGGCGCCTTCACCGCCGTCAGGCAAGGTCAGGTACGCTGTCTGAGTCCAGGAGCCTGCTGCCCGCTCGAAGATGTAGACAGAGCCCCGGCGCACGTCATCCGGCGGAGTCTCCTCCCCTTGAGCGCCGATCACGAGCCGGTCCTCCTCGAGCCGCACGCAACCGCCGAACCTGATGCCGTAGTTGCAGTACGTCGGAGTCAAGTGCGTATGCAGGATCCATCCGTCGTCGCAACGATCGATGGGAGTGCCGTTGTCGTCGCGCACGAAGAATGCCAGCGACTCATGGGAGTCTCCGTGAAGAAAGAAGATCAGGCTCCTCAAGAAGCATGCCTGTTCCAGATCGCTGGCCTGGTGCTCGCGGCGCATCGATATACGGGAGTCCGTGCGCAAACGCTCGCGGAGGCGTCATGTATGGCACATGAAGACGGCTACATCCGTCACTGCGTTCCGAGGCACGGGGAGCGCCTGCCGGTGAGAGCTTACGGCGACGGAGTTTCGGCGGGTCCTGCACACGTTCATGCAGACGCGCGGGAGAGTGGGGATCAGGTCAGGAGACCGCTTAGCGAAATGCCGAGATGCCGGTCAGGGCCTGGCCGATCGCGAGGGTATGGATGTCGTGCGTGCCCTCGTAGGTGATCACCGACTCGAGGTTGCAGAGGTGGCGGCCGACCTGGTACTCGAGGCTGATGCCGTTGGCGCCGAGCATGTCGCGGCAGGTGCGTGCGGCGCGTAGGGCGATGGCCACGTTGTTGCGCTTGGCCATGCTGACCTGGTTGGGCGTGACGCGGTCATCGTCCTTCAGGCGGCCCAGGCGCAGGGCGAGGAGCTGGCCGAGAGTGATGTCGGTTGCGATCTCGGCCAGCTTGACCTGGGGGATCTGGTAGCTCGCGAGGGGCTTGTCGAAGACGATGCGCTCCTTGGAGTAGCGCAGGGCTTCGTCGAAGCATGCGAGCGCGGCGCCCAGGCCGCCCCAGGCGATTCCGTAGCGCGCTTGTGTCAGGCAGGCGAGGGGGGCTTTGAGGCCCTCGGCTTCGGGTAGCCGCAGGGAGTCGGGGACGCGGACGTCTTGCAAGACGAGCTCGGAGGTCACCGAGGCGCGCAGGCTGAACTTGTGCTTCTGCTCGGGTGCGCTGAAGCCGCTCGCGTCGCAGGGCACGATGAAGCCGCGGATGCCCTCGTCGGTGCGGGCCCAGACGATCGCGATCTGCGACACGGTGCCGTTGGTGATCCACATCTTGCGCCCGTTCAGGATCCAGTCCGTTCCGGAGCGCCGTGCGTTCGTGAGCATGCCGCCGGGATTGGAGCCGAAGTCGGGCTCGGTCAGGCCGAAGCAGCCGATCAGCTCGCCCTTGGCGAGCTGGGGGAGGTAGGTCCGGCGCTGCTCCTCGCTGCCGAAAGCGAAGATCGGGTACATGACGAGCGAGCCCTGCACCGAGACGAACGAGCGCAGGCCGGAATCGCCGCGCTCGAGCTCCTGGCAGATCAGCCCGTACGCCACGCTGTTGAGCCCGGCACAGCCGTACTCCTCCGGGAAGGTCGGACCGAAGAGGCCCAGCTCGGCGAGCTCGGGCACCAGGTCCATGGGGAACGTGCCTGCCTCGAAGTGCTCCATCACGATCGGCAGGAAGCGCTCGCTCACCCAGGAGCGCGCACGGTGTCGCGCACCATGCGCTCCTCTTCGGAGAGCTCGGATGTCGAGGTCGAAGAAATCGAGTTGCTGGAAGGCCATGGGGGGACGGGTATGGGGATGAGGAGGATGCGGTCGTGCGCTCTCGCCCGATCGTGCGATGGCCGGAACGAGCCCGGGATTCTAACCCCGGGATCTGCGTGGGAGCCCCGGGCCCACGAAAGGAGCTCGCCGCGGATCCCAATACCTCCGTAGTCTGGGCCCGAAGATGGATGCTGTTCCCTGCCCCGTGTGCGGCTATCACGCGCCGGAACGCGAATGCCGCCACTGTCATCTGCAGGCGAGCGAGCGCTCGCTCGGGGGGCCTCCGCCGCGCTGGTATGGAGCGGTGTGGACCGGCCTGCGCGCGGTTCCGATGGGCTTCTCGATCCTCGCGCGCACTCGCGGCATCAAGCGATTCCTCGTTCCGCCCGTGGCCCTGACCGCCTTGCTCTTCGGGCTTCTCGCCACATGGTTGTGGGAACGCATGGGGAGCTTGTTCGATGCGATCGCCCTCGGCGATCCCGCGCAGGTCGAGGGCTACCCGGGCTGGGTCCGCTGGCTCGTGGCGACCAAGGTCCTCGTCTGGCTCGTCGCGCTGGGTCAGTGGGTGTTCTTCCTGGTGGTTCTCGCGCTGGTGGCGGTGTGGACCTTCTCGATCCTCTACGAAGCGCTCGCCGGGCCGTTCCTCGACGAGATCCAGGGCCGCATCGAGGAGCAATGGTTCGGCACCGACCCGCGCAAGTCGATCGAGCGTCCCACGACGCTCGCACGGCAGACCTGCGCTCTGTATTGCTACATCGCTCTCGTCCCGAGCCTCGTGCTGCTCGCCTTCTGGTGGTTCGCGAGCGGCCCCGCCGCAACCTGGGCGCTCTCGCTCTCGCCCGTGCCATGGATCGGGCTGGCGCTGATGCGACCGCAGTGGGGCCGCTGGCTCTTCTGGGTGCTGCGGATCGAAGCCCATGCGCTGTGGGTCAGCGTCCAGGCCGCGGCGCTCGCCGGCTTCGTGCTCGTGTTCTTCCTCTGGCTCAAGCTGGTGCCCTGGGTCGGCCCGCCGCTCTTCTTCGCGATCGCCGGCTTCACCGTCTCGCTCTCGCTGCTCGACATCCCCTTCTCGCGCCGCCAGTGGTCGTTCCGCCGTCGCATCCAGTTCCTGCGTGTCAACTGGCTGGCCCTCATCGCTTTCGGCTCGGTGGCGAGCCTGGTCTACCTGATCCCGGTCTTCGGTCAGATCGTGATGGTTCCGGCGGCCTCGATCGGAGGCCTGTGGCTGCTCTGCCGTCTCGACAAGAACGCCCTGCGCCCGGTGGAGCTGCGCATCCCGGCCCTGCCGGCCGCCCCGAAGCCGAGCGAAGCATCGCGATCGGCCTGAGCAGCGCCTTCTTCGAGGCGGGGTCCTAGCGCACAATCGGAGCGGCGCGTGCCCTGCGCGCGTCCGGAGATCCTGCTTGGTCCGCCATCTCGTCACCAGCGCTCTTCCCTACGCCAATGGACCGATCCACTTCGGTCACGTCGCCGGCGCGTACCTGCCGGCCGATGTCTATGTCCGCACGCTGCGCATGAAGGGCGAGGAGGCGATCTTCATCTGCGGGACGGACGAGTACGGCGTCGCGATCACGATCAACGCGGAGAAGGCCGGCCAGGCTTACCCCGAGTACGTCGCCCACTGGCACACCCAGATCCACCGGGTGCTGTCGATCCTCGGGATCGAGTTCGACATCTTCTCCGGGACGAGCGTGTGCGAGTTCCACGCGCCCACGGCGCAGGAGTTCTTCCGCCGTCTCGACGCGAACGGCTACCTCGAGAAGCACGCGACCGAGCAGCTCTACTGCCCGCGGGACAAGATGTTCCTTGCCGACCGCTATGTATCGGGCACCTGCTACGTCTGCGGCACCAAGGAAGCGCGCGGCGACGAGTGCCCGCAAGTGCGGGACCTGGATCGACGTCCTCAAGCTGGGCGATCCGGTGTGCAAGGTGTGCGGAACGACTCCGGAGCGCAGGAGCACGCTGCACTGGTACCTCGACATGCCGCACCTGCGGGACGAGTTCATCGGCCGCTGGATCGAGCAGCACGAATGGAAGCCCAACGTGCGCGCGTTCATCACGAACATGCTGAAGGAAGTGCCCAAGCGGCCGATCACGCGCGACATGAAGTGGGGTGTCCCGGTGCCCGAGGACCTGGCCGCCGGCGAGACGGACAAGGTGCTCTACGTGTGGTTCGATGCGCCGATCGGGTACATCTCCTTCACCAAGGAGCTGTTCGCGCTACGGGGCGAACCGGAGCGCTGGCGCGAGTGGTGGCAAGGGGAGGGCACGCGCCTCGTCAACTTCATCGGCAAGGACAACATCCCCCACCACTGCTTGCTCTTCCCCGCCATGCTGCACGGCGTGAAGGACGGCTACGTCTTGCCCTGGCAGGTGCCGGCGAACGAGTTCTACAACCTGCAGGGGCGCAAGTTCTCGACCTCCGGGAGCTGGTACATCGACCTCGACACGTTCTTCGCCACCTATGACGCCGAGGCGGCGCGCTTCGCGATCCTGGCGAGCATGCCCGAGACGGCCGACTCCGAATTCACCTGGCCGCTCTTCCAGCGCGTCTCCAACACGCAGCTCGTCGGAACGATCGGGAACCTGGTCACACGCGTGCTCAAGTTCATCGAGAAGAACTACGAGGGACGCGTCCCCGCGCTCTCGCCCGCGCACGAGGCCGAGCTCGATCGCGCGCTGCTGCAGGAATGCGGGGCGATCGGCGATCCTGCCGCACACGTCCTCGAATTCCGCTTCCGGGCGGCGGCCGAGCAGCTCGTCGCCAATGCCACCGTGGCCAACGTGTTCGTCGATCGTCTGGCGCCATGGGCGCTGCGCAAGAGCGATCCGGAGCTCGGGGCGAGCGTGCTCGCGACCCTGTGCGACTACCTGGCGTGGATGGCGCGCTGGATGGCGCCGTTCCTGCCCGGGAAGTCGCAAGCGCTCTGGGAGATGCTCGGACAGCCCGGCCGTGTGTCGGACACGGAATGGCCCGGAGTTCCGCGCGCCGGAGCGTGGCGGTTCCTGCCTGCGGGGGTTCGCCTCGGCGCGGTCGGCGCGCTGTTCACTCGCATCGACGACGAGACGGTGCAGAGCGAGACCGACGCCCTCAGCAAGTGACGGCGGAACCGGTGTGCATACAACCGGGCCGGCCCCGCGAAGATCGCAGGACCGGCCCATTCGCATGCGACGATCGGTGGAACGGATCAGACCGACTGTTTCAGCCCTTTGCCGACGCGGAAGCCGACTCGAAGGCCGGCTTCGACATCCATGGGCTGGCCGGTCTGGGGATTGCGGACCACGCGAGCTTTCCTCGGCTTGACCTCGAAGGTGCCGAAGCCCGCTAGAGTCACGCTTTGCTCCGTCTGGAGCCCCCTGGTGATCCCTCCCAACACGGTATCGACGACCCGGGAGGCCTGGAGTCTGGATGTTCGCAGCTCCTGAGCCACGAAGAGCACGAGATCACTTTTGTTCACGGCTCTTCCCGGGATTTGCCGCGGTCGCCTGATCAGGCGCCGACGGCGGCTTTCTTCCGGCGACCACCCTTCCGGCGGGCCTTCTTGCGACCACCAGCTTTGCGAGTAGCCTTCCGTCGTCCAGCCTTCTTGCGGACGCCTTTGCGGACGCCCTTGCGAGCGCCCTTACGGGCGGCCTTCTTCTTACGAGTACCTTTTTTTGCCATGAGTGATGTCTCCTTGGGGACACGTTGTCCGAAGTTGCCACGGTTGGTGGCATCAATGAGGAAGCCACGACATCACTGCCTCCATCGGCGCACTCGCCGGGATGCTTTCCTTGCAATTCGAACTTTTTGTCGATTCGAAGCGGTCGCATGGCACACGCGCTACCTCGCGTGATCGAGATCCGCGTGTCGCTGGATGTCTGTGATGCACATCGAAGAGCATCGATCGAGCGATGTAGATTGCTTCATCGCGCACGTCGACCGAGCGTTGCGAGCACGGTGGGCGCGCAGCTGCGCGATGTCTGTAATTCCCGATGCGAACGCGAGTTACGACGGCGTGCGGGTGCGTTCGCGGTGCTGCGTGACGGATGCGCGCGGACAGTCGTGCGCGGCGGGTCGCGCAGGCTCGCGGATGCAAGCAACGGTCGGCGCGCGCGGGCGATCGACGCTCGCCTGGCGCAGCGAATGGAGATCGACCCAGAATTGGCCCAGAGTTGGGAACGCGAGCGAGGATTCGCTCCAGCTCGAGCGGCGCTCCTGCGCGCTCACCCCCCGCTCATGCGCCTCAGGCGACCAGCGTCGGCTTGCGGATGCGTCCGCCCTTCAGGCAGCGCGTGCAGATGCGGACACGTCGGACCTCACCGTCGATCTGGGCGCGCACGCTCTGCAAGTTCGGCTTGAACTTGCGCTTGCAGTGGCCGGTGGTCTTCAGACCGACGCCACCCTTCTTCTTCGCCAGACCGCGACGGACGATGCTGCCGCCGGATCTCGTATGTCGCTGACAGAACTCACAGACGCGTGCCATGGCTGGTCTCCTGGGGACCGCCTGGGCGGTCGAGGGGGAAAAACCCTATCCGCGAGGGAGACCGGAGGCAAGCCTTCGACCGGTGGATCCGCTTTCCGCCTCGGGATCGTGCAGTGCGCCCGCTCCGGCGCGAGGAGCCGATCAGAACATCTCGTCCAGGGCTGCGGTCGCGGCTCGGGAGTAGTCGCTGCCGAGGTCGACCCCTTCTGACGGGGGCTCGCGCGAATCGAGATCCTGGAAGATCTGGGCCAGCCGGCCGCTCGTTTCTTGCGCGTAGAACCGTACCAGCCCCAGGTTGGTGCGCTCGTCCCACACGACGCCGAGCAGGGTGCGCGCGCCGACCTGACTCACCTGGATGCTGTTGCGGTCACCCTGGTGGAAAAGGGTGGCGAACTCGTCCTCTCCGAGGAGTCGAGCCATCTCGTGCGTCGCCGCGAAACAGCCGGCGATGAGGGCCGAGAAGGAATCGAGGGAACCGACGACCGATTCGCCGCGGCGGGTCACGAGGTGACCCTCGCGGTCGATCAGCATCGCTGCTCGGGCCCGCGACAGCTCCAGGAGTTCGTCGAGCTCGGTGTCGAGCCGCGCGACGTCGCCGGTGTAGAAGACCATGCGGTCCATGCGCAGCTTGGTGTCGGGGATGGCGTGATGCATGGGTCGCCTAGAAAAGGTTGAAGACGAACTTGGCGAGCAACACCCCGACGAGGAGCGCCAGGCCGGCAAGGATCGTTGCCACCATCGCGGAGCGCGAGTTGCTGCCCCGGGGGGTGGGTTGAGGTGCACGCGGCTTGAGGCGAGTCGCCGGCCCAGGCGCGGTCGAGGTCGCGGCGGCCGGGGCGGCAGGAGATCGTCGCTTCGGGCCGCTCGTGCTCGCGGCTCCGGCAGCCGAACGGGGCGCGGGAGCAGGGGAAGGAGCGCGCGGCGCGGCTGCCGTGCCGGCTGATCCCGTGGCGGCTGTTCCGGTCGTGCCGCGTGGCGATGCTCCCGAACGCAGGCGTAGCGCCGTCGAGTCGAGAGCGGGAGACGGTGCAGCCGCCGCATGAGCGGGCATCGGGATGGCGGGTCGAACGTGCCCGCCTGCCTGAGCGCCAGCGGGAGCTTGAGCCGATGCGACAGCCCCGAATCCCGTCGAGGGTTGCGGGAAGCCGTGCGGAACGGTCGCCGCCGCGCCGGGAAGCTGCGCAGGGAAGGGGTGGCTGCCGGGAGCTTGCTGCCCCGCTGCCGCCGCAACCATCGATGGAGCAGCGAAGGCTACCGGATGCGGCTCGTGCGCAGCGTGAGGCATCGGGGGCTGAGGATGAAAACCGGTGGTCGCGGTCGCCGCCGGCTGCGGAGCCGGCGCTTGAGGTGCTGCGCGCGCGGGGGCTTCGGTGCGGGCGCCGGCAGCGCCGCTGCTCGCGTGGACCGCCTCGAGGACGCGCGCGGCGAGGCCCTTCAGCGTGGGGAACACGCCCTGGCCAGTGTTCGCGACTGCCTCATAGTGAGGCACGCCCAGCGGGTTGAGCGCGCGCTGCAGCTCCTCGACCGAGAGGGCGTCGGGCAGGTCCCGCTTGTTGTACTGGATGACCCAGGGAGTGGTTTCGAGGCTCTTGCCGTACTCGAGCAGGTTCTCCTGCAGGTTGCGCAGCGAATCGATGTTCTCCTGCAGCATCGAAGCCGAGGAGTCCGCGACGAAGATGACGCCATCCACTCCCTGCAGCACGAGCTTGCGAGTGGAGTTGTAGTACACCTGCCCGGGCACGGTGTAGAGCTGGAACAGCGTGCGCATCCCCGCGACGGTGCCCAGATCGAGCGGCATGAAGTCGAAGAACAGCGTGCGGTCGCCATCCGTCGAGATGCTCGTGAGCTCGCCTCGATTCGCCTCGGGCGCGCGCTGGTGCACGATCTCGAGGTTGGTCGTCTTGCCCGACATGCCGGGCCCGTAGTAGACGATCTTGACGTTGACGGACCGTTGCGCGAAGTTGATCTGAACCATCTCAGTTGTCCCCGGATAACTCGGAGCGGCAGTCTTGGGTCTCGCTACTCGAAGAGCGCAGGGCGCCAGGATCCTTCGGTAGTGCGCCATGCGGCTCTACCGGAGCCGGATCCATGGCCGGGCCGCTTCGTGCGGATGCGCCGCGCAGATGCCGTTGCATGCGGGCGAGCGCGCTGTCCATGGGAAGTCGGAGCTCCTCGGCGCCGACCCCCGGGTCCGTGATGACCATGAGGATCGCGTTGTCGGCGCGGCTCATGATCAAGGTGCCGCGGGTCCCGCGGAGCACGGCGCGACGAGGACGGTTCCAGGTCAGCGGGTCCGTGGCGCGTGCGACCTGGCCGAGCCAGCCCACGGCGAGCCCGGCGTAGGCGGCGAAGTCTTCGGGCGCGTCGGGGAGCGAGCGATCCGAGGCCGCCATCGCTTTCGCGGCAGCACCCTTCACGAGCGCGATCGGCACCCCGTCGGGGGAGATCAGCGCTGCCAGTCGGACGCCGGGGACGAGGGCCAGGGGTTCGAGGTACTCGTTCATTGGTCGTCACCGGAGCTCGCAACGGCCAGGCCCGAGAGGTCGCGGAGGAGCTCCTCGTGGTGGTGCGTGACGGAACCCTCGCACCACACCGCGGAGGTGCCATTGTCACCCGGGGAGAGCAGGAAGGAACCGAAGTCGCCTTCGAGTAGCACGCTTGTCGGCTGTCCGAGCCTCAGGCGGCGAGCCGAGGAGCGCGCCTCGACGACCAGCTCGCGCACGGTCCTCGCCGTGCGCTCGGCGGTCGCTCCGCGCGGTCCCTGGACGAGGGCGGTGCCACCTCTCAGGTACACCGCTGCCCGCACGTTCGCTTCCGCGCCCAGTTCCTGCAGCATTGGCCGCACGGAGACTTCTTGCTGGGCGCGCGCATGCTCGGGTTCCTCGCTGACGAAGCGGCCGGTGCGCTCGACGTCGGTGAGCGCGCGATCGAGCGGCTTGCAGCCCTCGCTGAGCGCGAGGACGCGGCGGAAGCGCGCCTCGAGATCGGGAGCACCGGGCACGAGCTCCAGGAGCCGCGCCAGGCAGCGCCGTGCTTCGAGCCACGCGCCCACGCGGACGGCGATCTCTTCTTGCAGGAGCAGCGGCCGGATGTCGTCGGTGAGCTCGTCGGCTGCGCGACAAGCGAGATCGAATGCCTCACGTCCGTCGACCGCTCGGCGGTCGGCGTAGAATCGCTGCGTGAGCACGCGGGCCTGCCAGAGGAGAGCCTCCGGATCGCTCGCACGCTCGAACCAATCCTCCGCCACGAGCTCGGCGCGATCGAGGAGGTCGGCCTCGAGGAGGAGCTGACACAGCTGTCGGTACGGTACCGTGCGCGGCGAGCTCTCGAGCTCCGCCTGCAGCATCTCGATCTTGTCTTCGATGATGAGCTGGTGCGCGCGCTCGGCGAGCCGTTGCAGCTCGTTGTCTGCGGGATGCAGTTCGATGCCTTCCCGGCACACGCGCTGCACTTCCTCGGGCAGTCCGAGGCCGGCGTACTCGCGCGCGAGCCCGACGTAATTGCGTGCGCTGGGGTCGGCTGCGAGGAGCTCGGCGGCCTTCTTGACCCGGCCGCGCGTCATGAGCTTGCGTAGGATCCTCACTATTTCTGGCCTTTCTGCCAGGCTTCCAGCGCCAGGACATCCCTCTCGACGCGCTCGCGGTGCTCCCAGTCGGCGCCGGCCAGGAGCAGGCTCTCGCGGAAGTCCTCCAGAGCCGTCGGGTAGTCGCTGAGCTCGACGTGCATCAGTCCGCGCAGGCGGGCGCCCTCGGCGAGCTCGAGGTTGCGGATCAACTGGAGCTCGCGCTCACGGGCGGCGGCGATCTCGGCCGCTGCGAGGCGATCGAGCGCCAATTGCACGCTCTTGCACTCGCGCTCGACCTCGAGGCGGCCCGCCCACAGGCGGTGATCGGTGATCATTCCTTCGAGCGCGGCAAGGCGCGCCTGGAGCGCGGGCGGCTCGCTGGCCAGTGCAGCGGGGATCGCATGGAACTGCTCTCTCAGACGCAGCTCTCGCAGACCGAAATAGGTCACACCGCCGGCGAGGACCAGGAAGATGATGGAGTTGCGAGCCAGCGTCTTGCGCCGGCTCCGACCCTCCGAGTCCTGGCAGCGCAGGTCGCGGATCATGCGCGCGACGTCGCGCCGCGAGCGGTCGACGAGCAGGACCTCCTGCAGCCAGGTGATCGCTTCCGGGATGCGGCCCGCCTTGACGCAGCTGCGGGCACGCTTGATGTACTCTTCGGCGACGCTCTCGGCGGTCTCTTCACTGACGGCTTCGTCCGACTCCTCTTCCGGGTTCGCGAGATCGCCCGCAGCGGGCGCCGGAGGCTCTTCGGGAAGGCGGGCGGTGATCAGATCGAGGAGGCAGCGCGCGCGCTCACCTTCTCCGCGCTGGTCCAGGAGGATCGCGAGGCGCCGGCCCTCGACGGCCAGCGAGATCCCGCGGTTCTTCAAGACCTCGGGGTGCGCCAGGCCCAGGATCATCAAGGCTTCCAGGAGCCGCACGTTTCCGGGTTCCTCGCACAGGCTGTCGAGGAGTGCCTTGCAGAACGCCGAGGCGGTACGGTCGTCGACCTCCTGCGCGGCCCGCGACATCTGATCGACGAGACTCGCAGGTTGCGAGCCTGTCGCGGAAGTGCCGGTCAGGGCGAGGACGATCTCCTCGACGAGCTGCCTCTTGTCGCTGACGGCGGACGCCACGGGTGGTTGCCTTTGGTAGGAGTGGGGGAGTCAAGAGAGCGAGCCGGGCACTCTCTCCCTCCCAACGAACCCCTATCGGGAGCGGGATCGAGGCACCTGAAGATCAACCTTGGTGCAGAAAGCCGGAGGTCGTGCGATCCAGGCACGCCGAGGCGCGAATAGTTTTCTCGCTCGCCCGCCGCGGGGCCGGACGCTAGACTCCCCGCCCTCTCTCAGGCCCAGGGACCGAGGTCGCGAACCCTCTGGACCGCCCGCGGGATCCGCCGCGAGCTCGCAGACCACCCGCAGGATTTCCGGCGGGAAACGTGGAACGGGGCATTGGGGCCGACAGCGCTTCGATGAAGGCGACCGCATTGCACGACAGGCACATCGCGCTGGGAGCGCGAATGGTCGAGTTCGGCGGCTGGCACATGCCGGTCCAGTACGGTCCGATCCTCGACGAGGTGCGGGCGGTCCGCGAGCGCACGGGCTTGTTCGATCTCTGTCACATGGGACGCGTGCGAATCGTGGGGCCCGATGCCGTGGCGCTGGTCGATCGAGTCGCGACCTGCTTCTGCGCTGCCATCCCCGTGGGTGGCATCCGGTACGGACTCCTTTGCCGCGAGGATGGGAACCCGATCGACGACGTGCTCGTCTATCGGGGAGCCGACGAGGTGTTCGTGGTGGTCAACGCCTCGAACACCGAGGTCGACTTGGCCTGGATGCGTGAGCACGCCCGCGGGCAAGCCGTGGAAGTCCAGGACCAGACGGACGAGCTTGCGATGCTCGCCCTGCAAGGCCCGGCGTCGGCCACCGTCCTCGCAAAGCTCGTGTCCGACCTCGAGCTGACGAAGCTCGGCTACTACAAGTTCGGCTTCGGCACGGTCTGCGGCATGCGCGGGGTGCGGGTCAGCCGAACGGGCTACACGGGCGAGGACGGCTTCGAGATCTACTTCCCGGTGGATCAATCCGAGCGCGTATGGAACGAGCTCCTCGAGGCCGGTGCCCCCGAGGGTTTGACCCCGATCGGCCTGGGCGCGCGCGACACGCTGCGCCTCGAGGCGGGCATGCCGCTCTACGGTCACGAGATCGACCTCGAGCACAATCCGATCGAGGCCGGGCTGTCCTTCGGCGTCTCGTTCAAGCCCGAGAAGGGCGCCTGGATCGGCCGCGAGGCGCTGGAGAACGTGCGCAAGAGTCCGCGCCGCAGTCTGGTCGGCATCGTGAGCGACGGACCGCGCGTCCCGCGCCAGGGGTACGAGCTCTACCAGGGCGAGCGGCGCGTGGGCGAAGTGTGCTCGGGCGCCGTCTCCCCCACTCTTTCGAAGAACATCGGCACGGCCTATCTGCCGCTCGATCTCGCCCGACCCGGAACGCGGGTCGAGATGGACCTGCGCGGCAAGCGGCAGCCCTGCGAGGTCGTGTCCCTCCCCTTCTACTCCCGGGGTCGATAGAACTACTCCCGGAGTCGACCGCAACCCCGAACGCCCCGATCCCATGCGCCCCGACGACCGTCGCTATTCCGAAACGCACGAATGGGCCCGCCTCGACGGCGAGACCGTCCTGATCGGCATCACCGATTTCGCCGTCACCGAGCTGTGCAACAACAACGAGGGCGACCTCGTCTACTGCGATCTGCCCGAGGTCGGCCGCCAGCTCAAGGCCGGCGAGACCTTCGGCGAGATCGAGTCGGTGAAAGCCGTCTCCGATCTCGACTCGCCGGTGGCCGGTGAAGTGGTCGACATCAATTCCGACATCGAGGAGCACCTCGAGATCCTGTCGCAGGATCCCTGGAACAAGGGCTGGCTGATCCGTGTGCGACCGACGTCGCGCTCGCTCGACCACTTGATGGATGCGCGGGCCTACGAAGCGCACATCGCGGCGCCACACTGATCGCGAGCCATCGTGGCCGCTTTCCTCGGCCAGGCGCCGACATCCATGCACCGCTGGCGCCTCCTCGAGACCTGGGACTGCGAGCCCGCGCTCGCCATGGGGATCGACGAAGCCCTGCTCGGAGCAGTCGACCCCACGCCCGTGCTGCGTTTCTACACCTGGAATCCGCCGGCGCTGAGCCTGGGGTATTTCCAGCGCTGGAGCGACGTCGCTCTGGCGGCTGACGCGCGCGCAGTGGTTCGGCGCATCACGGGCGGCGGCGCGATCCATCACGCCGAGGAGCTCACCTTCTCGATCGCGCTTCCGGCCGAGCACGCGCTCTACGCCGGACCGGTGGCCGATTCCTACCGGCGCATCCACGGTTTGATCGCCCTGACGCTCGGTCAGTTCGGCCTGCGTGCCGCGCTCTGCAGTGAGCGCGCCCTCCGATCGGATCGCGCCGGGACCGGCATGTGCTTCCACGCCTCGACCTCGCTCGATCTTGCGTGGAACGATCGCAAGGGCGTGGGATCCGCGCAGCGCCGCGCCGGGGGACGCATCTTGCACCATGGCTCGATCAAGCTCGCCCGCGATCCGCTGGAGGAGGGCGTCGCGACGGTGTCAGATTGCGGTGCCCGGATCGCTCCGCAGGAGCTCGCGGCGCGGGTGGCCGCGGTCTTCACTTCCGAACTCGGGATCGAGCTCGTGCGCGAGGAGACCGATGCGGAAGAGCTTGCGCTCGCGCGCCGCCGCGCCGCGCGCTTCGTCGAACCGGCCTTCTTGCATCGGCGCTGATCCGGTGCGCTCCTGACGCCATGGCCAGAGCCGGCACCCTCTGCGCACGAGGCGCGGGCTCGACCGCCTGGCTCGCTCGCCTGATGGGCCTGGCGAGCCTGGTCGTCCTCTGCGGCTGCGGCCGAGTGCCCCGCCGCGAGAACGTGCTCTTGATCGTCGTCGACACGCTGCGCGCCGATCACCTCTCGTGCTACGGCTACGCGCGAAAGACTTCGCCGAACATCGATGTCCTCGCCGAGAGCGGCGTCCGGTTCACGCACGCGCAGTCCCCCCGTGCCAAGACGACACCGGCCGTCGCGACGCTGCTCACGGGTCTGTATCCGCACGATCACGGTGTGCGCGACGTCACGACGCCGCTTGCGCCCGAGGTGACGACGATCGCCGAGGTGCTGCAGAACAGCGGCTGGCGCACCGCCGCGGTCGTCGGGAACTACGTGCTGAAGAACGAGCTCTCCGGCATGGCCCGCGGGTTCGACTCGTGGATCGAGGACTTCCCGACGACCCGCGGCGTCCCGCCCGAGGACGTGCCCGAGCGCACGGCGGATTCGCTCACCGACGCAGCCCTCGTGCAGATCAGCCAGATGGAAGGCGCTCTCGGGCCGCCGCCGACCGGCGCTCCGCCCCCGTGGTTCCTGTGGCTGCAGTACATGGATCCCCACGGGCTGTACGAGCCTCCCGCGAAGCATGCGATCTTCCGCGCGGGCGAGAGCGCGCCGATCGACGATCACGAGGCCGCGGCGGGCGAACGACCTTTGCGCGTGGCGACGTACAACGTCCCGCCCGAGGCCTGGCTCCCCGACGGGCGCATCGACGCTGCGGCGGTCGTCGACCGCTACGACGGGGAGATCCACTTCGCCGACGCCGAGATCGGCCAGCTCCTGGAATGCCTGAGCGATGCGGGCATACTCGACCGCACGTGGGTCGTACTGGTTGCCGATCACGGCGAGAGCCTGGGCGAGCAGCGCTACTGGTTCGAGCACGGGGCATACGCCCACGAGGCGACTTGCCGCGTGCCACTGATCGTGCTCGCCCCTCTCGCGATGCGCGATCGGCCGGCGCCAGGCGTGCGCGCGAGTGACATCGCGCTCGCCGACCTCGCGCCGACCCTGCTGGACATCCTGGGCCTGGATGCCCTCCCTGAGGGGAGCTCGAAGGTCCGAGGGCGATCGCGAGCAGCGCTCCTCTGGGAGGAGGACGAGGATGCCCATCCAGTGTTCTGCGAGAAAGTGGACGCCGAAACGCAGGCGCGAGCGGTGCAGACCAAGGCGGTGCGCATCGGCGACTGGAAGCTCGTGCAGCGCTGGGTCGGCGTCGATGCGACCGTGGATCACCCCGCCGGCCTGCGCCAGCTCTCCGAGGAACTCTACGACCTCGCGGGCGACGCCGCCGAGGAACGGGACTGCTCCGCGTCGCCGCCTGCGCTCGCACCGCTCGCGGATCTGCGCGAGGCGCTCGCACGTTTCTTGCAGGCCGATCGCTCGCTCGCCGGGCTCGACCAATCGCTGCGTGCGCGCGCTCGACTGCTGCATGACGAGGACCCCGAGACCGCGCGCCGCCTGCGCGCCATGGGGTACTGAATGCATGCACCGACGACGTCTCGCCTGCCCGCATTCCCTCCGGTCCGGCTCGCGCATGGACGCTGCCGGCCGGGTTCCGTCACTCAGCGATCCGTGGTAGCCTGGCGCCCCACCTCCCGAGTGGCACAGTCAGCGAGATCGTGTCCCGAAGCGGCTGCTCCCCCATTCCATGAAGGAGGACCCGGTTGGTTCGCTCCACTGCTTGCATCGTGACGCACAGCCAGAGAGCCCAGACTCGGCCGCACCCTGCTCCGCCGAACGCCACGGTTGAGGGTCCGTCACTCTCGGGGGCACGCCCCGGGACCAGGGCCATCGCTGGTCTCTGGCTGCTTTCCGCCTTCCTGCTGCATCCCTTCGACGTGTGCGAGGCACAGGTCGTCAAGCTGCAAGCAGCGGACGGCATGGCAGGCGACATCTTCGGAGCTTACGTGGCCGCGTGGAGCGACAGGATCGCGGTCGGCGGCATCTTCCACGAGCACGGAGCTGGCGGCGTGCGGAGTGGCGCAGCGTACGTCTTCGAGGACACCGGCTCGGGCTGGGAACAGACGGCGGAGCTCCTGGCGAGCGACGGCGATGCCGACGACAACTTCGGGCGGCCGGGGCTCCGTGGCAGATTGCTCCTGCTCGGCGCGTCCGCCGACGAGAGCATCGGCCCCGCATCGGGTTCGGCCTATGCGTTCACGGTCGCCGGTGGGCACTGGAGCGAAACCCAGAAGCTGGTCCCGGAAGATGCGGGGGACAATCACTACGCGAACCTCGGGAAGTGCCTCGCCATCAGTGGGCGCTTCGCAGCCATCGGCGCACCTGCAGACGGTCGCGCCAGCGAAGGGGCTGTCTATGTCTTCGAGACCGTAGGCGGCGACTGGAGACAGGTCGATCGGATCGTCCCCTTCGAGGCGGCTCCCGAAGGCCACGTCGGTACGAGCATCTTGATGAGCGGGAACGTCATCGTCGCAGGCGCGCCCGAGACGGGAGGCTGCGTGCCGGCGGCAGGCGAGGCCTTCGTGATCGAGCGCGTCCAGGGCGTGTGGGTCGCGACCCAGCGGCTCTGCCACCAGTCACCGCGCTCCGGGGACTGGTTCGGCAGGAGCGTCGCGGTCTCCGGGCAAACGATCGCGATCGGCGCGCCTTACCAGGACGGCCTGGCCGGAGCGGTACATCTCTTCGAGCGGCATGGCTCGGAGTGGGTGGAAACGCAGGAGCTGAAGACTGGCCTCCCCGGTACCCAGTTCGGATCCTCCATCTCGCTCTGGGGCAACCTGATGGTGATCGGCTCGGCGTATGCGCCGGGCGAGACTCAGCAGAGCGGTGCTGCATGGCTGTGCGAGCGAGTGGGCACGCGCTGGAGGATCAAGCAGAAGATCGATGCTCCCGACGGTCAGCCTCTCGACCTGTTCGGTTACCACGTCTCGCTCTCGAGCTCCGTTGCGGTCGTGGGAGCTCCGAACGCGGAGGTGGCCGGAGCGCCGTGGATGGGTGCGGCCTATGTCTTCCCGGTCGGTCTGGGACATCGCTACTGCGCGTCGACCGTGAACTCCCGGGGAGCAGGCGCGGAGCTCATGGCAACCGGTAGCGCCAAGGTCGCGAGCAACGATCTGCGCCTCGCCGCTCATCCCGTACCCATCGACGAGGTCGGTATCTTCGCTTGCGGCTCCGAGCAGAGAGACTTTCCGTTCGGCGATGGGCGGTGGTGCGTGGGCGGCGCAGTGCTGCGCTTTGCTCTCGTGCGCGCCACGGGCGAAGTGCTCTACACGGACGTCGACAGCAGTCTTCCGCCGTTCGCGGGACGGCTCATCGCCGGGAGCACGTGGCATTTCCAGGCCTGGTTCCGCGATCCGGGCACGGGTGGCTCGGGGTTCAACACCACCGACGCGCTGACCGTGCAGTTCGTCCCTTGATCGGGCTCTTCCCGTTGCTCTCGTTGCTCCCGGAGCAAGCGTGGTTACCCCGTCAGGACTTGAACCTGAAATGTCTGATCCAGAGTCAGACGTGTTACCATTACACCACGGGGTAGCTCTCGAAACGCGCGAACAAGATAGCAGAATGCGGCGTTGTTTGCATCGTCCGCCGCGTGGTTACCCCGCCAGGACTTGAACCTGGGATGTCTGAACCAAAATCAGATGTGTTACCGATTACACCACGGGGTAGCGGCGAACGGGGCGGACAAGATACCAGCGCCTGATCCAAAGTCGAGCGGGCGTCCCGGCGGGGTGATCCAGGTCTACGATCGCGAGCGCGCGCCCGCCACGCGGGTCCAGAGCAGACCGAGTCCCAGGTTCGTGGCCCACTCGCGGATCGCGTCCCGTCCCACGTCGGGAAAGCGGCGCTCGACACTCTCGACTGCGCCGTCGAGCGACGTGGCGAAGTAGACCAGGCCGACCGGCTTCTCCGCGCTGCCTCCGGAGGGTCCGGCGATCCCCGTCACGGCGAGCGCGAGGCGCGCACCCGAGCGAACCGCAGCACCGCGCGCCATCGCCTCCGCCACCTCGCGCGAGACCGCGCCGTGTGCGGCGAGCAGGCCCTCCTCCACGCCCAGGATCTCCTGCTTCGCGTCGTCCGCGTAGGTGACGAAGGCCGCGCGAAACACCGCGCTGATTCCCGGGCAGCGCGTGAGGGCCGCTGCCACCATCCCGCCCGTGCACGACTCGGCCAGCGTCACCGTGAGCCCGCGCTCGAGGAGCTCACGGCCGAGGGTGAGGGCGAGCTCACCGCTCTGCTCGCTGAACAGATGCGCGGCGAAGCGCGTGCGGAACTCCGCCGCTCGCGTGGCGAGCAAGAGCTCCGCTTGCGCGGGAGAATCACCCCGCGCCACCACCCGCACCGAGAGCACCCCGAGCTTGGCCGTGACGGTCATCAACGGGTTCGCGGAGCGCGCCATCCATTCGCCGACTCGATCCGCGAAGAGGCTCTCGGCGAGGTCGTACAGGAAGAACGAGCGCGCGCTGCGCGCCCAGCCGGTGACCGGATGGTCAGCGAGCCAGGGCAGCACCGCCGCCTCGAGCATGCCGCGCATCTCGCGTGGAGGTCCGGGCAGGGCGAAGATCGCACACCCTCCGAACTCGACGCGGAAGCCCGGCGCGGTGCCGCGCGGGTTGGGGATCAGCGCGGCGCCCTCGGGGATCAGCGCCTGGCGTTCGTTCGACGCCGCCATCGGTCGGCTCGAGCGCGTGAACCATTCGCGGATCCACCCGAGCGCCTCCGCGGATTGCACCAGCGGAACCCCCGCCGCGCGCGCCGCTGCGTGCCGGGTCACGTCGTCGAGCGTGGGCCCCAGGCCGCCGGTCACGATCACTGCACCGTGGTCCAGACTCAGGGCCCGGAGTTCCCGCGCGAGCGTCTCCTCGTCGTCACGCAGCACGAGGAAACGGCGAGCCTCCCGGCCGACCGTGAGCATGGCGCGCGCGATCTCGGGCGAGTTCGTGTCGGGATGATCGCCCTCCAGTAGCTCGTCGCCCACGGCCACGACGGCGACCGATCGGGCGCGCTCGTTCATACGGCGGCGGCCGCACGCTTCGCGGCCTGCTTCTTCACGGTCCAGCGCGCGAGCAGGTGCCCGACCTCGTAGAGCACGAGCATGGGGACGGCCATCAGAATCTGGCTGACGACGTCGGGCGGCGTCGCGATTCCGGCCACGATGACCACGCCGACGACCGCGTGGGGCCGGTACTTCGAGTACGCGCTCGGCTGGACGAGGCCCACGCTCGCGAGCACGATCATGACGACGGGGAGCTGGAAGACCAGTCCAGTGGCGAGCGTGAGGCTGGTCAGGAACGCACTGTAGTTGTCCATGCTCTCCCAGTACTGGATCTGATCGATGCTCATGCTGGCCAGGATGAAGAGCGCGTTCGGAAGGATCGCGAGGAAGCCGAACAGCACACCCCCGATGAACAGACCCAGGCTCAAGGGAAGGAAACCGTAGACGATCCTGCGCTCCCGCTTGTACAGGCCGGCTGCGATGAACAGCCACATCTGCCAGAGCATGTACGGCCCGGCGATGAAGAGCGAGAAGTAGAAGCAGAAGCGCATGTAGAACAGGAAGCCGGTCGCTGAGCCGTCGCCGCGCGGGGTCTCGGGGACACGCCGGTTGTCGCGCAGGTCTCGCGGGCCTTCCGGATCGACGCGCGTGAAGTACTCCTTCCAATCGAGGCTCGGATCGGCCGCGAGCTCCTCCTTGAAGTGCGTGTACACGTGAACCTCGAGCCGCGTGCGCGCCCAGGAATAGGGCCACAGGAGCCAGTCCGCTATCTGTTCACGCGCGAACCAGGCCGCGACGAACACGACGACCAGCGCGACGACGGAATGCACGAGGCGGGAGCGCAGCTCCTCGAGGTGCTCCCCGAGCGTCATGCGCGTGTGCTCGAGCGACTCCTCGTCTTTCGTAGCAGCACCCTCGGCCTTGGACTTCATTCGGAGCGGATCCGCGCGGGCACGGCCCGCCCGCATCCAACGCAGCGGGCGGCCACCTCGGGCCGCCCGCCATGATTCTCGTCCGAGCGCTCCGGCGCAAGGCCGGCCGCCTGCGGCGAGGTGCTACCTCGTGCCGCGTGGAACGCGCGCTTACTTCTTGAAGTAGCGCACGATGTCGCGGATCGGGACGATCTGCACGCCCTCGGCTTCGGCCTGCTTGTACTCGGGCAAATCGGAGGGCTCGATCGGCTCCTCGAGCGGCTCGCCGCTCTCGTCCTCGTACTGCTCCGCGCCGACGATCAGGTAATCGGTCTCGCGATCCACCTTGGGCTGCACGTGGATGCCGATCTGGTCCAGGAGCATCCTCAGCTCCTTCTCGTTGTAGATGCCGCTGAAGCGACCGATCAGCACCGCGTTGCGGCCACCTTCGGGATCGTAGAGCGGGTTGGCGATCTTGTCGCCCGTCGCGACCGGATCCCAGGGGTCGACGAGGTCGTAGACCTCCACCTCTGAGCGTGCTTCCTCGACGGCGGTGACGCGAGCCATGCCCTTCTTGCGACCGGCTTCGCTCGGCTTGCCCGAGTCGACGCGGAACTCCATGCCGCGCGACACGCGGTCGGCCGCTCCCAGGTTGATCCAGGCAAGTCCCAGCGTCTTCGACGTGGCCAGAATCTCTCCGTCGACCTTCTCGGGCTCACGCACGAAACGCGTCGCGCTCATGACGTGGTTCATGCGCGTCGTGTGTTCCTGCTGGTCGCGCTCCCGCGCGCGCTTCTCGTCCTCGAGCTGGCCCTGGAGGGCCTTGAGCTCGGCATCGAGGCTGTTGCGCTGCGAGGTGACCGTCGCGAATCGCCGCTCCGAGTCATCCTTGTCCTGGGTGCGGCCGTTGCGCTCGTCGCTGAGCTCTTTCGTCAGGCGATCGATCTCGGCCTTCTGCGTGCGGGCCGTGCCCGCCGCGGCCTCGACATTGGCCGCATTCTGGCCCTGGAGATCCTTGATCTGGCCCTGCAGCGTCTCGATCTGCTTCTGCTTCTCGGCGTAGTGATTGATCAGGGGCTCGACCGAGGACTCGTAGTTCGACAACGCCTCGGGCAGCTCGAGGGCGAGCTTGAGCTTGTCGAGGCTCGCCTTGGCCAGAGCGGGGTCGGCGAAGTCGTTCTGGACCGCGGGATCGTAGAAGCCCAGGGCCTGGCTGACGCCGAGGGTGGTCTGGTGCGACTCGCTCGCCAGCTTTTGTGCCGTCGCGAGGTCAGCACGAGCCACGACCAGCTCTTCGGCCGTCTTGGACGCCTTGTCCGCCTGGCTCCAGGCGACGGAGATGGCCGCCAGGAACAGGACCACGAACACGACCAGCCACACGGCGCCGACACGCGCGACTCCGCGTTTGGAACGCTGTTTCATGCGATCGAACCTCGATGAACTTGCCAGGTGCAAGGGGAGTCCACGGCGGGACGTCGGGGGGGCGGGACTCCAGGAGGAAGACGGCCGATGGGGAGGAATTCCCGGGCCTTCTCTTCCCGCCCAGAAGGGCGCATCTTGATACCCGAAGGTGTTCCGTCCGGCAAGGGATTTTGGAATGCGCGCGGGCGCGTCCACGTCGACGTGCCTCGATCGACGGCCCCTACCTACCTGATCCCTCGTGGTTTCCACGTGAGCGCTTCCCTCCCCCATCGCCCGCTCGTCCTGGGGATCCTGGGGGGAATCGCTTCCGGGAAGAGCGAGGTCGCACGCTTGCTCGCCGGCCCCGCGGGAATGGTCCTCTCGGCGGACGCGCTGGCCCAGGCGGCGCTCGACACCCCCGAGATCCATGCTCGCTTGCGCGAAGCTTTCGGCCCCGCGGCGATCGGAGCGGACGGGCGCGCGGATCGCCGCTGGCTCGCCGACCGGGTCTTCGACGATTCCGACGCACGGGAGCGCCTCCAGGGCTGGATCCATCCGATCGTCCGTGCCAAGATCCTCTCCGCCCTCGAGGAGGCCACCGATCGCGGGATCGAGCGTGTCGTCCTCGACGTCCCCTTGCTCCTGGAGAACGACGCCCAGCATGGCCTGGCGCGAGCCTGCGACGAGCTCGTCTTCGTCGAGGCCTCCGACGAGGAGCGGGAGCGGCGCGCACGATCCAGCCGCGGTTGGCCTCCGGGCGAGGTCGCGCGGCGCGAGCGGGCTCAGATGCCGCTCGGCGAGAAGCGCCTCCGCGCTCGCTGGGTGATCCAGAACGAAGGCAGCCTCGAAGAGCTGCGCACCGCCGTCCAGCCAATCCTCGCCGAGATCAGCCAGAGCTAACCGCATGTCGAACATGGGTCAGAACAAGAAGAAGCGTCAGTTCCGCAAGCACTTCAAGCAGCCCTACAAGCCGCACCATCCCGGGCCGACGCAGCGCACGGTCGAGCCCGTGGCGATCGACTACCAGGCGCTGCCGGCGGACATGAGTGCGGAGCAGGTCGAGCAGCTCGTCGCGGCGCTTCCCGCTCCCAAGAAGCGCACCAAGCCCAAGCCGCTGCAGCTCTCCTCCCTGCTCGCCCTCTCGCTCAACGAGATGCATGCGGTTGCCGAGGAGGAGAAGGTTCCCGATTTCACCGGCCGCAACCGGCGGGACGCCGTCTGGGAGATCACCCGGCATCGCTTGCTGAATCAGTTGCCCGTGATCGTGGAGGGCACGCTCGAGCCCGGCCTCAACGGCCACGCCTTCCTGCGGCATCCCGCCAACGACTACATGCCGGCGACCGACGACGTCTTCGTGCCGCACTCGATCATCAAGCGCTTCGGTCTGGCGCGGGGAATGACGGTCAACGGCCGCCTGCGACCGCCCGCCGAGAACGAGAAGTACCTGTGTCTCTGGGAAGTCGAGGCCATCGACCATCACGAGCCCGAGAAAGCGCCAGGGCGCACGCCGTTCAAGGAGCTCGTGCCGCTCTATCCCGACCAGCGCATCATCCTCGAGGGCACGGAGGAGAACCCGCTCGAGATGCGCATCGTCGACCTGATCACGCCGATCGGCCGCGGCCAGCGCGGCCTGATCGTCGCGCCGCCGCGCACGGGCAAGACGATCCTGCTGCAGATGCTCGCGAAATCGATCGTCGAAGAACGCGCCGGACGCGCACCTGATCATCCTGCTGGTCGACGAGCGTCCGGAGGAGGTCACCGACTTCGAGCGCATGATGCCCGAGGGCACCGCGAGGTCGTCAGCTCGACCTTCGACGAGCCCGCCGCGCGCCACATCCAGGTGGCCGACATGGTGATCAAGAAGGCGCGCAGCCTGGTCGAGGCGGGCGAGGACGTGATCATCCTCCTCGACTCGATCACGCGCCTCGCCCGCGCGTGCAACATCGAGGCGCCGTCGAACGGCAAGCTCCTGTCGGGCGGCATGGAGGCGACCGCGCTGCAGTTCCCGAAGAAGTTCTTCGGCGCCGCGCGCAACATCGAGGACGGCGGCTCCCTGACGATCCTCGGCACGGCGCTGATCGAGACCGGCTCGAAGATGGACGAGGTGATCTTCGAGGAGTTCAAGGGCACCGGCAACATGGAGCTCGTGCTCGATCGGCGCCTCTCCGACCGCCGCATCTTCCCCGCCATCGACATCAACCGCTCGGGGACGCGCAAGGAAGAGCTGCTGTTCACGCCCGAGGAGATCAAGCGCGTGTGGATGCTGCGCAAGGTGCTCAACGAGATGGATCCCGTCGAGGCGATGGAGATGCTGATCCAGAAGATGAAGAAGACGCGGGTCAACGGCGAGTTCCTGATGACGATCGGCGGCTGATTCCGGTTCGGGTTCGGGTTCGGGTTCGGGTTCGGGTTCGGGTTCGGGTTCGGAGTACCGCCTTTAGGCCGTCCGGTTCGTCGTCCCGCCTTCAGGCGGGACTCCCTCTGAAAGAGAAGACCGCCTGAAGGCGGTACTCCGAACCAGAGCCTAGATCATGAACGCGCCACCATTCATATCGAGCGCCTGCCCCGTGACGCCGCGCGCATCTTCCGACAGCAGCCACGCCACGAGCCCCGCCGACGTCCTCCGGCGCGCTCATCCGTCCAAGCGGAACCTGCAACATCGCGATCTCCCGCGCCTGCTCCACGGAAACCCCCATCGCCGCCGCCATGCCATCGAGCCCCTCGAGCGCCATGTCCGTCTCGACCCAGCCCGGGCAGACCGCGTTCACCTGCACGTTTGCGCCAGCGAGCTCCATGGCGAGCGCGCGCACCAGACCCAGCATCCCCGCCTTCGACGCGCAGTAGCCGGTGTAGCCCGCGACACCGATGCGCGCGAGGACCGAGGCGATGGCGACCAGGTGGCGCGCACCACCGACCGGCGCGAGATGGCGCTCGGCCGCGCGAAGGCACGAATAGGTGCCCGTGAGATTGGTGGCGACGAGATCGTCGAAGCGATCGCCCGCGCCGCTCTCGTTCGGCCCGCCGACGCCGCTGTTCGCGACGAGCGCGTGGACCGGCCCGTTCTTCTTCGCCGCCGCGGCGAAGGCCTCGTCGACCGAGTCGCGCTCGCGGATGTCGCAGGCCGCCAGGAAGGCCTCGGGCTGACCAGCCGCGCGCGCCGTCTCGCGCAAGCGCTCGAGGTCGCGGGCGAAAAGCGAAAGCCGCGCGCCCTCCGCGGCGAGGCGCAGCGCGATCGCGCGTCCGATGCCGCTGCCGGCTCCGGTGACGATCACGTGCTTCTGGCGGTGGCGGTCGCGGATCGGGTTCATGTCACGCGCCTCGTGCTCAGTGTTCCTGCGACTCGAGCCAGCGCTCGCCGTCGATCGCCGCCATGCAGCCCGTGCCCGCGGCCGTCACCGCCTGGCGGTAGACCTTGTCCATGACGTCGCCCGCAGGCGAACACGCCTTCGACGGAGGTGTACGTGCCGCGCTGCACGCGCAGATACCCGGTCTCGTCCATGTCGAGCTTGCCCTGGAAGATCTGCGAGTTCGGCTTGTGGCCGATGGCGATGAAGATGCCGTCGCTCTGCACCTCGTGCTCTTCTCGGCGGAGACCGTGTCCTCCAGCAGCGACCTGCTCGCACCTTGCCGTTCTTGCCCGGACAGGATGTCGACGACGGCCTTGTTCAGCAGCCACTCGATCTTGGGATTCTTCCGCGCGCGATCGAGCATGATCTTCGAGGCGCGGAAGTCTTCGCGGCGGTGCACGATCGTGACCTTCGTCGCGAAGCGCGTGAGGAAATTGGCCTCCTCCATCGCCGTGTCGCCGCCGCCGACGACGAGGACGTCCTTGCCGCGGGAAGAACGCGCCGTCGCACGTCGCGCAGGCCGACACGCCGTGGCCCATCAGGCGCTTCTCGCCTCCAGACCGAGCAGCCTCGCGCTGGCGCCGGTCGCCACGATCACGGCCTTGGTCTGGAACGCCTCGGAATCCGTCTTGAGCGTGAACGGCCGCTTGCGAGAAGTCGACCTCGACGATCTCGCTCGAAGCGGATGTCCGTGCCGAAGCGCTGCCGCCTGGGCCTGGAAGTCCTCCATCATCTTCGGGCCCGAGGACGCCGTCGGGATAACCCGGGTAGTTCTCGACGTCGGTCGTGATCGTGAGCTGGCCGCCGGGCTGCATGCCCTCGAAGAGCAGCGGCTTCAGGTTCGCGCGCGCGGCGTAGATCGCCGCCGTGTAGCCGGCCGGTCCCGAGCCGATGATGATGACGTCGCGGGCTTCGCTCATGGGATATTGCTCTCGAAGAAGGGCGGATAGTCTAGGCCGAGGCGATGCGATCACAACCCCCGGTGGCCGGTGAACAGGAGAGCGTGAGCGCTCGTGCGCCGGAAGCATCCTTCGCCGTGCGCGTCGCGAGCCTGCCCTACCTGGGGCTCGGCATCTCGACCGAGTTCGGAGCGCGCCACTCCGGCCTCGATCTCCTCGCGCTGCGGGCAGCGCATCCCGAGCTCGTCCAGTTCCTCGAGGTGGGCTGCGACCTCGAGCGCGGGATCGACGAGGATGCGCGCCGCTGGGTCGAGCGCGGCTGGCCCACGACCTACCACTTCCTCGACGTCAACCTCGAGGAGGGTGACGATCTGGACCCCGACTGGGTGCGCGACGCGAGCGCACTGGCGCGTTCGATCGGCGCGGCCTGGATCTGCGGTGACGCGGGGCTCTGGCACGTGGGCCCCCGCGAGCGCGGGCACGGCGTCCTCGCTCCGCCGATCCTGGAGGAGAGCTCGGCGCGCGAGCTCGGCCGCAACGTCGCACGCCTGCGCCGCGCGAGCGGTCTGGAAGTCCTGCCCGAGAATCCGCCCGCTCACGTGTATCTCGGGCGCATGCACCTGTGCGACTACTTCGCGCTCGCCGCCGAGGAAGGCGACGCCGGCATGCTCCTCGATGTCGCGCATCTCGCCGTGTACCAGCGCGTGCAAGGATGCTCGCCCTTCGAGCGCTTCGAGCACCTGCCCTTCGACCGCATCGTCGAGCTGCACGTCGCCGGCGGCCGACCGTTCGAGTGGCAGGGCGCGCACTTCGTCGAGGACGACCACGGCACCTCGATCCTCCCCGAGACGCTGGAGCTCCTGGAGGCAGTCCTCGAACGCGCGAAAAACGTGCGCGCGCTCGTCTTCGAATGCGAGCGGAACTCGATCGAAGCGGTGGTCCCCCATTTCGAGCGCCTAGCATCCATGCTCGGCGCGAGGGCGGCGCCTGGCTCGAGTCCGCACGCTTCGACCCGTCGCAGTTCTCGCTCCCCGATTTCCTCCGAAGCGCGCGGAGTCGTGCCTGGCACGGTCCTTCCGCCGGCCCCCGCCGCCCCGTCTCTCGAGATCGTACGCACCCTGCAACGCACCCTGTTCCGGATGCAAGCTGACCCGACCTTCACCGCCGCGATCCTCGCGCGCGACACGGCCGCCGGCTCGACCACCGGTGCACGCACCGCCGAGCTCGACCCGCTCCTCGCCCTCGACCCGCGCGCGCTCTCCGCCGACCCAAGCGGCCGCCGACGCACGCAGATCCTCGGCAACATCCTCTCCGAGTACCGCCTCGCGCACGCCTGCTGTGAAGCCGCCGGCCGCGACGCGAGCTTCCTCGAGGCCTTCCTCGCCTCGGACGAGCTCCACCAGGCCTTGCGCACGGACGCGCGCCTCCCGCTCGCCTTCGGCGCCTGGGTGATCCGCCGCGCGCGAGCGGAGCACGACGAGGAGCTCGGCGCACTCGCCGAGCTCGAGCTCGCCATGGCGCACGCGCGGCGCGCGGCGAATCCTCGTCTCGAGCTGCCTGCCGGCGCCGTCCAGCTCTCGCCGCGCGCGCGCCTCCACACTCTCCCGCGCGGTACGCACGCGCTGGCGAGTCGACTACGCTCGCTGCTCGACGAGCCAGATCACCCCTCCGTGCTCGCAGACCTCCCCTTCCAGCCGCGCGAGCGCGAGACCGTGCTCCTGCATGCCGCGCCCCGTCCTTCGCCGCACCGTCTCGCCGAGATCACGGTCGAGCCGCTCGAGCCGGCCGTCGCCCGCTTGCTCACCTTCCTCGTCGAGCCACGCGACGCCCGAGCACTCGCGCGCTTCGCCCGCCGCCACTCCGCGGAGGCGGGCGAGATCGATTCCCTCGTGAGCGAGCTCCTGGAAGACGGCATCCTCGCCGCGGGACCGGACGCTTCGGCGTGAGCGCCAGTCGAGCGGTCCGACCCCATCTGCGCCTGGCGGCAAGAGCGGTGTCGAGCGCCTCGCGAGGCTCCCGCTCGTCAAGTCGCCCGCGACACGTCGAAGCGGTGCAGTGCCCAGCCGCCGAAGGCGAGCAGCAGGCCGAGCACGGCGATGAAGAAGGTCGCTCCGGTGCCCACCGCCAGGCCCGTGCGCAGGTTCTCGTTCAGGTCGTAGCGGCCGCCTACGTAAAAGGCGAGGGATGCGCAGCCCAGGCCGGCGCCGCCCACGAGCGCCAGGATGATCGCGCGCAGGAACACCATCACCATCTGCCGGCCCGTGTTGTGCATGGCACCTCCCTGTCCGGGCGTGTAGCGCACCGGGAGCAAGAGGAACACGGCGTTGTCGAGCGCGAACCACAGGAGCGCCACGAAGGGCACGCAGCCGATCACGAGCAGCACGACCGGTGAGAAGTTGCGCGTGAAGAGCGCTTGCGCGGCGACGGCGAGACCCGCCAGGAGGGACACGAGGCCCACCTCGGGGACGATCATGGCCGAGAAGACTTTCCAGGCGGGTAGCGGCCAGCTCTTGATCGTGGCCATCGTGTCGAGGTTGGAGCGGAAGTCGAAGCGCAGGCCCCAGCCGAGGTAGAGCGTCGCCATTCCGGCCACGAAGGCCGCGCTGGCGGCGGGATCCTCCTTCGAGACTCCTCCGCTGGCGGTCGACATGAAGGTGATCACCGCAGTGATCAGCGCCGAGAAGAAGAGCGTGCCCCGGGCTTTGCGCGCGATGCCGCACAGCTGCAGCCAGGCGATCGCACCGAAAGGACCGTGCCCGAATAGCCACGGCACGCGCCAGCCGAAGCTTCCCTTCACGAGGCGCGCCTGGGTGCTCATCACGCGGCCTGAGCGCAAGCGGTTGATGCGGCGCGCGACGTCGGCGGAGGTCTCCAGCGAGAGCTCACGGAAGTCCACGGGCATGCGCGCGACGAGCTCGAACAGGATCACCCAGATTCCGAGGATCGACGCAAAGGGCACGCTGAAGCTCGCGAGATCCCGGGCGGTCACCGCTTGCGCCCAGGGCGTGAGCGGCGCGAGGAGCGCCGAGACCAGCGGGTGCGAGACGATCGCCGCGGCACCGTGCTGCGAATCGAACCATTGCGGGAATTTTTCGCCCAGCTCGTCCGCGAACAGGAACAGCATCAAGAAGACCCAGAAGGCAATCCCGACGGCGACGCGCAAGCTCGTCAGTGGCAAGCGCTTCGACCAGCGCGCCAGGCGATTCTCCGCGTCGCCCGCCAGGAGCGCGACGGCCTGGCCGACGAGCGGAAGAGTGAGCAGGGTCACGACGGCGCCCACGAATCCCAGCAGCGGCTGCGGCATCTGCCGCGAGAAGAACCAGCCCATGATCAGCGAGAACACCAGCGTCTTCCCGATCGTCACCCACAGGCGGTAGCGGACCAGATCCGCGCGCGAGACGGGCGCTGCGAGCAAGCGCTCGATCTCCTCCTTCGGCATGTAGAGACCACGGTGGCTGAGCGCGGAGACCGCCGCGAGTAGCGCCATCAGCGCGATGCCGGCCTTGGTGGGGTCGAGTAGGTTCGCGCTGCTCTCCGAGCTCTTCACCATCCAGGAGGTGCGCCAGAACAACGACACGACCCACAGGGCCATGATTCCGAAGCCGATCAGTCCGAACAGGAATCCCGAAGGCGTCCCCAGGCGCCGGCGCGTGGAGCGTAGCCAGGCGCATAGCTTCAGGACCGCGAGGCGGCGCAAGGCGGGATGGCCGAGCAGCATGTCAGCGGCCCGCGGTTCCGTCCGAACGGCCGGGAGAGCCTTCGGTTGCCGCGAGGAAGATCTCCTCGAGGCTCGAGCCTGCTCCGGCGACGATCGAGGCGCGCGCTTCCAGGAGCGTTCCGGTGAACACCGCGCGGCCGTGGTCCATGATCAGGATGCGGTCGGCGAGCGCCTCGATGAGATCCAGGAGGTGCGAGGAGAGGATCACGCCGACGCCGGTGCGCGCGAGCTCACGAATGGCTTCGCGCGCCGCACGGATGCCGCGCGGATCCAGACCCGAGAGCGGCTCGTCGAGTAACACCAGAAGCGGCTGGGCAAGCCACGCGCCGCAGAACGCGAGCTTCTGACGCATGCCGCGCGAGAGCTCGCCTCCGAGTGCGTCGCGCTTGGCCGTGAGCTCGAAGCGCTCCAGGAGCTGGTCGGCCTTCTCGCGCCACTCCTTGACCCCGTACAGTCGCGCGACGAACTCGAGGTGCTCGAACACGGTCAAGCTGTCGAAGGGCTGAGGATCGTCGGGCACCCACGCGAGCGCCTGCTTGGCGCGCGCCTCCGCGCTCGCGAGATCGTGTCCGGCGATGGTGACGCGCCCGTCCTGGATGGGCAGGACTCCGGCGATCGTGCGCAGCGTGGTGGTCTTGCCCGCACCGTTGGGACCGACGAGCCCCAGGATCTCGCCCGGGCGGAGCTCGAAAGAGAGGCCCTCGACCGCGAGCTGCGTCTCGTAGCGCTTCGTGAGCTGCTCGACGCGCAGCACGACCTCGGACGCGACCGGGGAAAGAGCGGCCTCGCTCATCAAGGGTCCGCAGCTCGCGCGACGCGGGCCGGAGGAGTGCGAGTGCGGCGGATCACGATCGGGTTCCGTGCTGGGCGCTGATAGCTAAGCAAACACGAAGCGGTTGCGCACGGTTCGATCGGGGGAACGGCCGGGTTACTTCACGCCGGAGGCTGCCACTTCGAGAATCAGGCCCTCGAGCCCGATCGTCAGGCGGGCCATGCTCGCATAGTCGAGGCGGGCGCAACTGTCGTAGTTCGTGCGCGCATCCTTCCAGCGGCTCTCGGCCGTGTCCGTGACCAGGATGCCCGGATATCCCTGGTCGACGAAGGACAGGTGGTCCGCGCCATGGATCCCGGGGAACCACGCGGGGACGGCGCCACCCTCGGCCGGCAGCGAGCTGTGCGCCGGCCAGCTGGCGAGGAGCTTGCGCACGACCGCCTTCTCCGTCGGAGTGCCGAAGAAGGCGATGAAGTCACCCGTCTTCGGATAGCACGTGCTCAGCGGGAAGGGGAACGACTGGCTGTCCGGCTCCTTCGAGTAGTAGCCCACTGCATCCAGGAGCAGCGCGAGCACGATCACGTCGCCGCGCTCCTTGGCCGCCTCGGCGTAGCATCGGCTGCCCATGAACTCGGTCCCCTGCCAGGGCGACTCGCCGTTGGCGAAGAATGCCAGGCGGAGCGTGCGCGTGGGATGTGCGCTGCGCAAGCGCTTGGCGAGCTCGATCAGCACGGCCACACCCGAGGCGTTGCAATTCGCGCCCGGAGTGGTGAGGTAGGAATCGTAGTGCGCACCGACCAGCACGATCTCGTTCGCCATGGTCGAGCCCGGCACCTGCACCACCAGGTTCTCGACGCGCTTGCCCTGCAGCACCAGGGTCTGCGGCTCGACCGTGTAGCCGAACGAGCGGAGCACCTGCCCGATGCGATCCACTGCCTTCTGCATCGAGCTGAAGCGGTTGAGGGATCGCGCACCGATCTCGAAGGAGAGCTCCTTGACGGTGTCGTTCAAGCTCTCGCTCAGGCGGTCCTCGTCCGAGCTCGTCGTGGAAGCAGCGCCCGTTCCCGATGCGCCTTTCACCCCCGTCATCCAGGCGATGGCGAGGCCGGTTCCAAGAACGATGAGAGAGCACACAATGAGGAAGCGGGTGATCATGGCAGTGAGGGGGGATCGCCGCGACGCACCATTCGCGCACGGCAGCTCGCCGGGGCCCCTTTCGGCCGGTTCCCCGGTGGAGCTGGAATCGAAGGCCGGGCGGGCGGGAAGCGAGGCTCGGATCGGGCCGTAAGCGGTCTCTGAGCAAGGTCCAGAGCGCTCCTCGGGGGGCGTCCGATCGCGGCGAGCCCCCCACTGGAGCATTGCGTCGAGCCGCGCCCGAGGCGAGGCTCCTCGCCGCAATGATGCCCGCGCCGCAGGACAGGGAAGAGCTCTTCGATCTCGCCGTGGTGGGCGGAGGGATCCACGGCGTCGGCGTCGCGCAAGCCGCGGCGGCGGCGGGGCACTCGGTGCTGCTCCTCGAACGGTACGCGATCGCCGCCGGCACCTCCAGCCGTTCGAGCAAGCTGATCCACGGCGGCCTGCGCTACCTCGAGAGTCACCAGTGGAAGCTCGTGCGCGAGTCGCTCGCGGAGCGCGAGCGACTGCTCGCGCTCGCGCCGGAGCTCGTGCGCCTCGTGCCCTTCCACATCCCCGTGTACCGCTCGACCTCGCGCTCGCCGCTCGTGATCCGCGCCGGGCTGTCGCTGTACGCGCTTCTCGGAGGACTGGGCCGGCACGCTCGCTTCACGAGCCTACCCCGGCGCGAGTGGGAGGCCCTCGACGGTCTCTCGCTCGAGGGCCTACGCGCGGTCTATCGCTATCACGACGGCCAGACCGACGACGCCGCGCTGACCCGCGCCGTGCTCGCCTCGGCCGTGGAGCTCGGCACGCGAGTCGAGCTCGGAGCCGAGCTCTCTTCCGCGCGCTACGAGCGCGAGGCGTGGACGATCGAGTACCGAGCGCGCGAGACGCTCGCGAGCGCGCGTGCGCGCATCCTCGTGAACGCCGCCGGGCCGTGGGCGAGCCAGGTGCAAGCGCGGCTCTCCCCCGCTCCACCTCCGCTGCCCGTCGAGCTCGTCGGTGGCACGCACATCGAGCTCGAGGGAGTGCTCGCGCGCGGCATCTACTACATCGAGGCGCCCGACGACCGCCGCGCCGTCTTCGTGATGCCGTGGAAGGACCGCACGCTCGTCGGCACGACCGAGACCCCCTGGCACGAGGATCCCGATCGCCACGTTCCGACCGCTCGCGAGATCGAGTACCTCGAGCGCACCTTCGCGCACTACTTCCCCACCCGCCCTCTCCTGCGGCGCGACACCTGGGCCGGTCTACGCGTTCTCCCCGCCAGCTCGCGCGCAGCCTTCTTCCGCCCGCGCGAAGTAATGCTGCAAGTCGACGATGTCATCCAGCCACGCCTGCTCACGATCTACGGCGGCAAGCTCACCGGCTACCGCCTGACCGCCGAGCGCGTCCTCGCCCGCCTCCTGCCCGCGCTCCCGCGCCGCGAGCGCCGCGCCCGTACGAGCGAGCTCCGCCTCCACCCCGCGCCGCCCTCTGGTTCGGAGTACCGCCTTTAGGCGGTCGGGCTTCGCCTCGAGGCGCCAAGCAAAACCCCGGACCGCCTGAAGGCGGTACTCCGAACCAGAGCCGAGCCTCGCTTCCCTCCGCGTGCAGGACGAGATCGGGATGGGATCGGAGTACTTCCTCGTCTGGAGTACCTCCGAGTTCGGAGTACCTCCGAGTTCGGAGTACCGCCTTCAGGCGGTCTGGTTCGTCGTCCCGCCTTCAGGCGGGACCGGCTCCGCAAGAGAAGACCGCCTGAAAGCGGTTCCCCGAACCGCACCCAGGCGATACTGCATGCTCATGAAGCGCGTCCTCGCGATCGTGCTCGCCACCGCCTGCGGGAGCGCCGCGCTCTACCTCTTCACGCGCCCGACAAGTCGCGAACGCGACCCCGCTCCGCAGGCCGTCGCTCACCCGGATGCGATCGGTCACCCGCTCGAAGATCCAGCGCAAGCGAGCGAGGCAACCGCCCTCACGGAATCGGATCGCGTCGCCCTCCAGGACACCGAACCCGACGCCAGCGAACGCGCCGCACTTCCGACCGATCCAGACGTGATCGCGGAAAGCATCCCGTCTCCCGCGACGATCGTCGGTCGGATCGTGGACGAGCGCGAGAACCTCCCAGCGACAGAAATGTGGGTACGTGCGCGCAAGCCCAATCATGGCCGAGAGCCAGCGATCGAACAGCTCGCCCGAGTCCAGGTCGATCCGACGACTCACGAGTTCATGCTCGCGAGCCTGCCTCCCGGCGCGCTCGAGCTCGTGCTGGAGCTTCCTCATTGGCCGAGTCTCCAGCAACGGAAGGTTGATGTCCTCGCAGGCTCGAGGACGGAGGTCGAGCTCGCCTACGACGGTCGCGACCTGAACAACGCGATCTGGGTGCTCTGCGAACCAGCGAAGGAATCGGGATCGACAGCCGACGACTCCTTCCAACCCACGCGTGACCACGTGCGCTTGCTCGCCGACGCAGAGCCACAAGGCGAGCCCGTGCGATACCGCGGGGTCTTCCTGTTCAAGCGGTTCGCTCCCGGCTTTCACCAGGTCCTGGTCGATGATCCGCGTTTCCTGCCGGTGCGGATCGATGGACTCCAAACCGGAGAGGGCGTTAGCGTTGCATTGGTCGGGAGCTCCGCAATCCGCCTGCATGTGCTCGACGCGGCGAGCGGTTCGACGATCCCCCGGTACCGCGCGTGGCTCGACACGGCCGCTCCCGGTGCTTACGACCAGTCCTTCCAGCAGATCCAGGAAGAGGATCGACCGCCGCCTCCAGACGGTGTCTATGCCGGCATCGGACCTGGATGGAGCGAGCTCGTCGTGGCGGATGAGCGTGGTCGTCGGCGCATCCCACTCGATGGGCGAGTGCCCGTCGGGTCGAATGATCGTGGGCATGCAGGTCTCCCAAGCGAAGTGCTCGTCGCCGGTGCAATCCTCGAGGTCGAAGTCACACTGGGAACGACTCACACCCTTCGTGGCACTGCGTTGGACGAGGCGAACAAGCCAATCGCCGGTCTGGAGCTCTACCTCGAGGAACCGACCCGCGATCGGATCCACTGCGCAGTGAAGCAAGCTCCTCTCTACGAGGCTCGTGTCGTGGAGCTTCCTTCCGACCTCGTCACCTCACAGATCCTGCCGTGGTGCCAGTTTCTGGAAGTCGAACTCGCTCCTGGTCGGGTCGTAGCTCAGGGCCGTTCGAGCGCGGACGGAACATTCTCGCTAGGGAACGTGCCCTCGGGAACGTGGATCTTGCGCACCGCCTCGAACTCCCACGTGAGCAAACTCTTCGCCATCGACGTCAACGGCGAGGACCGCTCGGGAATCGAGCTCCGCTTGGCCCCCGGCGGCCGCTGGAACGGTTGCTTCCTGGCGCCACCGAGAATCGACCTGGAGAAATGCCACGCGACGATCGCGACCGCGCCGATAGAGATCGGCGACGATGACGGAATCTACCTCGACATCGGAGATCCCATCGCGGTGCCCAAGCAAGCGTTTCCGGATCCCCTCCGAGAGCTCGAGGTCGGCGCGGACACCTTGACGCTCTCCATCGATCGAAACGGCCGGGTCCGGACCCCGCCCCTCCCCGCCGGCAAGTACTCGGTCAATCTCGTATTGCCCGATGGCTCCATTCTCGAAACCGAGGGGATCGAGCTCGAGGCTGGCCAGATCCTGGAGCGCGACTTCGACGTGGCTAGCCTCCTTCCCGGCTAGCTCGAGAATTGAGTACCTGCCAGGGAGAGCGGGCGTGCGAGCGCGAGCTCGGCGCGGCCTGTGTCCGGTCTGGTTCGGAGTACCGCCTTCAGGCGGTCTTCTCTTGCGGAGCCAGTCCCGCCTGAAGGCGGGACGACGAACCAGACCGCCTGAAGGCGGTACTCCAAACTCAGAAGGGCGCGCGGAGTTGCGGATTCCGGGGCGCTTCTCGCTGCCAGTCGCTCGAGGCTAGCGCGCCTGGCGCAGCGTGATGTCGCCTTGCACGATCATCTGGCAACCCAGCCGCGCACCGGGTTCGTTGGTGCACATCTCCACCGTCTCGCGCTCCTCGTCGGACATGGGCTGGATGTTCTCGGCACCCTTCTCGAGGACGAGAACGCAGGTGCCGCAGCTACCCACCGTGCAGCCGAAGTCGTGCGGGGCGTCGTTCTCCTGGCAGAAGTGCAGGAAGCGGGTGCCCATCGGGACCTCGAAGGTTTCGCCGGTGCGCAGGAAGGTGATCTTCGGCATGGGGGTGGGGAGAGAGTCGATCGGTGGACGAAGGGCCGGATCTTACGCGAAGGGAAGCATCCGGCAAGCCTCTTTCGACGCTCGGCCGACCTGGGCTTCAGTCCGCCTTCCAGGGTGCGGGCCGCGGCAAGTCGGGGGCGAGAAGCGCGAGCAGCGCCATGGCGGTGCCGAAGTTCTCGCTGCGGGGGAACACGCGATCGTTCCAGCCGCCCGAAGCCTCTTGCACCTGGAACAGGCGCGCAAGGAAGCGCTGGCGATAGTCCGCTCGCTCGCTCTCGGGGAGGAACTCGATCGCCTGCGCGGCATAGGCGTGGGCGTAGAAGAAGTAGTAGGGCGCGATGCCATAGGGCGGAACGTGGGTGCCCTGCCCCTTGCGCCGCTTCTCGAGCCACTCCCAGTGCTCGAGGAACATGTCGAGCGCGGTGCGCACGCGTCCCACCTCGCTGCGTCCGGCCAGCACGAGCGTGATCTCGGTCACGGGACTGCGCCCGATCGCGCCCGGCCATTCGTCGCGGCCGCCCTCGGTCGTGTAGGGGATCGCGCCAGCTTCGTTGCGGGACGACTCGAGCGCGTCGAGCGCGCGCGTGACCACCGCGGCCTCGATCGCCTCGCCTTGCTGGCGCGCTTCGTAGAGCGCGAGAAGCGCCGGGGCCGTCATGAACGGACAAGCGGGAGCGGGTTCGTCGCCGCCCCCGGCGCGCGAGTAGCTCCAGCCTCCCGAGCGCGGGATCTCGGTCTTCTCAAGGGTCTGGACGAGACGCGAGATCGCCGCATCGATCGCGCTCGCGCGACCTTCGGGTACGAGTTCCTTCGCACGCAGCCGCAGGAACAACTGGAGCGCGTAGATCTGACCCCAGCCGCGCACGTCGTAGCCGCCGGTGAAGCCGATGCCCATGCGCTCGTCCTCGAGCCTGGCGAGCACGAAGCCGATGGCGCGCGCGACGGCCTCGCGGCGCTCGGGGGACTCCGCGTAGTGCGGGGTCTCGATCAATGCCCACGCGCAGATTGCGGTGCCTCCGACTCGATAGCCGATCGGGATGTCGCCGGCTTCGCGGTAGACGCCTTCATAGGGCCACTCGTTGGTGGGCTTGGCGTCGTCGAGGCTTTCCTGGAGCGTGACGAGGAGGGCCGCGGCGTGTTCGAGCACGGCGGGGATCGTGTCGTTCTGGGCGGGTGCTTCGTGTTGCGCGGTAGCCGAGGCGCGGGGGAGGAGGAGGGGGAGGAAGAGGGCGAGCGGGAAGCGCATGAAGTGAATGCTAGCGCGGGGGGGAGGAGAAGACCGGCTGAAGCCGGTCTACGAACCAGACCGCCTGAAGGCGGTACTCCGAACCGGAGGGACTCCGAACTGGTCCGTCTGGTTCGGAGTACCGCCTTCAGGCGGTCTGGTCAGGACCGTACGATTCGCCGCGAGAATCGACTCTCCCGATGCGCTTGCTCCCCCCTGCCGCTCCCGAGGATCTCCGGGATGTTCCGCGCCCTGCGCGGCCGGGGCGCGCGAGCGGGGCGGAGGTGTGGTTGATCCGCCATCCAGAGGTCGAAGAAACGGCGGCTGGCTTCGCGTACGGAAACCAGGACGTGCCGCTCTCGGAATCCGGACGCGCGTGCTCGGTCGAGCTCGCGCGAACCTTCGCGAGCCGCGAGATCGCGCGCGTCACGAGCTCGCCGCTCGCGCGGGCGCTGCTCCTCGGGCGCGCCATTGCCGAGGCGAGTCGCGCCGAGCTCGTGATCGACGAGCGTCTCGCCGAGCTCTGGCGCGGTGCATGGCAAGGGATTCCTCTCGACGTGTACCGCGCCCGCTGGCGCGCCGAGGCCGCGCACTACTGGAGCGACCCCTGGCACTGGAAAGGGAACGGCGGTGAGAGCGACGAGGAGCTCCAGGCGCGCACCTGGCCCGCCTTCGAGGAGGCGTGCGCAGGCGCAGGCACCTTCGTGATCACCACCCACTACCAGGTCCTGCGCTCCATCGTCAGCGCGGCGCTCGGGCTCGCTCCGGCGCGCAGCCACGCCCTGCAGAACGACCCTGGCCACGCGACGCTACTGGTCGACGGTCCGCTCGGCTGGTCGCTCGCGCGCTCCAACGTGCGCTGGCCGCTTGGGCCGCGCGGGATCGATCCAGCCTGAGTCAGGCACCGACGCGCGCGCGCGCCCCAGCGCCGCGGACGAGCGCGTAGAGCTCCTCGATCCGCGTCAGGTACTCGGCGTAGGAGATCGGCGGGCGGCTCGCGGGGTCGGGCGCGGGCCTCGACAGGACGAGTCTTCCCATCGCATCCGCGAGCGCGCCCGCGTCCTTGGGATCGACCAGCACGCCGTGCGAATAGGGCTCGACGAGCTCCCGGATTCCCGGCACGTCGCAGGCGATCACGGGCAGGCCCACGATGCGCGCTTGCAGCACCGTGAGGGGCGCGTTCTCGGCCCATTGCGAGGAACCACCAGCGCATCGAGGGCGGTGAGGATGCGCGGCGCCTCGAGCGGCTCGAAGGAGCCACGGAAACGAATGCGCTCCGAGAGCTCGTTCCGCCAGCTCCAGTCGACGTAGCGGCGATTGCGCCCTGCCGCGGAATTGCCGTACAGGTACACGCTCCAGGGCTCGATCGACTCGGGGAGGCGATGCTGCAGGAGCGCCACGGCTTCGAACAGCCGGTGCAGTCCCTCGTGGGGCTCGAACTGGCCGAAGAAGCCGAACCGGAAACCTTGCGCGTCGGGTTGCCTGGAAGCCGCGCGGTAGGGGCGCTCGTCGATCCCCTGGTAGAGCTGAGTGAGGCGATCGCGAGCGACCCCTGCGCGCAAGAAGGTGTAGGCCATGATGCGCGTCGGGGCGATGAAGTGGTCGACGCTGCGCAGGACCGCCTCGATCGAGCGCTCGCGTGCTGCGACGTCCTTGCGGGTCACGACCAGGCCCAAACCTCCCGCGGCGGCGGCGAGGTGCGCGAGCGCGCTCTTCCCCCGGCGCACGGACGGGCGCGAATCGAAGGGATCCGGCGCGCGGATGCAGCGCGCACACGTCGCGGCGTCGTGCGGACCGCCGCACTGCCCGAGGCGCTGGTCGAAGAGCTGTCCGCGGTGGCACAGGAGAGCGAAATCGGTGAGCGTGACGAGCGTGCGGATCCCGCGCCGCGCGCAGATGAGCGGCAAGCCCGCCGACAGACCCTCCAGCAAGTGCAGGTAGTGCACCACATCCGGGGCGAGCTCGGCGAGCAGGGCATCGAAGATCGCTTCGATGCGCTCGTTCCGGTAGCTCTCGGCGAAGCTCCCGCGCGGGTCGTCGGCGTTGTGCACCTCGATGAGGTCGACGCCGTGTCGCGAGCTGCGCTCGATCGTGTAGCGCGGTCGGTCACCGTCGCGGATCGGGCAGAAGACGCTCACGCGGTGGCCGCGCGCGGCCAGGCCCGTGGCGAGCTGATGCGTGGAGTACTCGGTGCCCCGACAGCCATTCGGCGGGAAACCGCTGGAGACGAGCAGGATCTTCATCGATCGAGCCCCTCCAGCCGGCCGAGCATGCGACGCCGACGCAGGTACTCGATCTCCTCTCCGAGCTGCGCGCGCGCGGCGCCCCCGGGATCGTGCAGCACGAGCCGCGCGCGCATCACGAGGTCGTTCCACTCATCGCCCGCTTGCCGCAAGCGCCCGAGCGTCTCGGCATCCGCGACTCCCGCGCCGAGGTGCCCCGGGCGCGGATCCGACCTGCGATCATGGAGGAACTCGTGGGTGCTCGCGCGCATCACGACCTGTTCCTCCTTGTTGGGACGATCGATCCCGAACCACGAGCTGGGGAGCGAGAGCGGTCCGACGTCGTAGCTCACGCGCTCGTAGCAGTAGCGTGGATCGATCACGGCCCAGCCGCCGACGACGCCCGAGGAGGCGTACGCGAAATCCCGCGGCTGCACGTCCCGGCCCTCGATCAGCGGCACGAGGCTCTCGCCGTGCATCCCCTCGAGACGCGGCACCCCGGCGAGGTCGAGCACCGTGGGTGCGACGTCCATCGTGCTGACCAGCGCGCCGACCTTGCGGCCGGCCGAGCCGCGTTCTTCGCCGCCGGGAAGAATGACCAGCGGCACGTGCAGGTCGACATCGGAGAGCGTGCCCGTGTCGAGGATCAGCCCCGATTCGCCGAAGCCCAGGCCATGGCTGCCCACGAGGACGATCGTCGTGCGCGCCGACCATTCGAGCGTGTCGAGCGCCGTGAAGAGCCCGCCGAGCTTGCGCTCCAGTCGCTCGCGCGCCAGCTCGTAGAGCGCCTGGTACTCGCGCAGCGAGCGCGGATGACCGTCGAAGCGTCGCCGCGGGATGGCGAAGTACACCGTCTGGGCATCCGCGACGGGCACCACCGGATCTTCGGCGCCGGGCAGCGGTGCGGCCGGAATCTGGATTTCGCCTTCGACGTCCCGCCACAAGCGATCGAGGTCGGCGAGCTCGAGATACGCGAACCAGCGTTCGTCCGGCGCGCGCTCCCGCAGCCATTCGTGGAAGCGGCGCGCCACGCCGTCGATGCCGTACGGATCGGATTTCCCCTGGTAGCGCAGCGCGAGGCCCGGGTCCTCGAAGCGCTGGAAGCCCTGGTCGAGACCGCTGCGGCCGGCCAGGCGCACGTCGTCCACGAAAGCCGCGGTCTGCCAGCCATCGGCGAGGAAGGCTTCCGCCAGGCGCGGCACATCGGGCGGGAGGAACCACTCCGCTCCCCCGCGCGTAGCCTCCTCGAACATCTCGAGTGGCGGCTGTCCCAGGCGCGGATCGCAGCCGGTGAGCAAGGTCGTGTGCGCCGTCACCATTTCCGGCGAGGTCGACCACGCCGAGGTGAAGCGCACGCCTTGACTCAGAAAACGTCCGAAGCGTCCGGAGCCCGCGGGTTTCTCGGTCTCACCCGCGAGCGGATCGGCGCGCCAGGCGTCGACGGCGATCACCAGGACGCCCCGGCCTGGTGCGGACGGGCTCTCGTCGCAGCCGGCCGCGATGCCCGCGAGAGCGAGGACGGCTCCGAGGAGCGCAGCGGACGCGGGGCTCTGCGACGACATCGCCCCAGGAATGCCACTCCGGAGCGGACGAATCAACGGGCGAGATCGAACATCATCCGCTCTTGCACCCACAGCTCGCTGCCATCGCTCATGCGGACCTCGATCCAGTCCGGGAGCTCGTCCCGCTTCTGGACGACCGAGCCCGCGGCGAGCTGTGTCAGCACCTTCGCCGTGCGTGAGGGCTCGGAGCGAGCCGGAGCGCCGTTCGCCTCCACGACCATCATCGCGTGGCCGCTGCTGCGCCGCAGATTCCAGATCCAGGGGGCGGTGCCGATCAACACGAGCCCCACCGCGACGAACGCCAGGCGTTCGAACACGCCGCCGAAGAAGGCTTCGAGCGTCAGCGTGAGGCCGAGCAGGCCGAGCAGCAGGATCAAGAGCCATTCGCTCTCCGCAAGGGTGAGCGAGGAGAGCAAGCGCTGCAGCGTCGCCTCGAGGTCGCCGCGGTCGGCGGGCTCGAGGCCCGCTTCGGCCCGTGCGAGCTCGAGATTGTGCCAGGCGTCGGCGTCGCGCGGACGCAGCAGGAGGCTCGCCGTGTACCAGGCGACGGCCTCGTGGATGTCGCCGGAGCGGTACGCGCAGTTGCCGAGGTCGTAGCACAGGCGCGCGCGCTCGGCCGGTGCGCTCGCCTGCCCGAGCGCCTCGGTCCACAAGGTGATCGCGGAAGCGTGATCGCCCGCGCGATACGCCTGCACGGCGGGATCCTCGGTCTGCCCCGAGGCGAACGGAACGAAAGCGAGCAGGAAGAGGAGCACGGCCGCGAGTCGCATCACAGTCCTCCTGCTTCGAGCTTCTCGGCCACCGCGAGGATGCGCTCGCGCGGGAGCGGCGTGCTGGCCGTGCCTTGGCCCCCCCAGGTGTGCAGGTCGAGCTCGTCGAAGAGCGCGGTGAGCTCGCGCAGCGCCTCTTGCGCCGGCGCCCCCTGGTTGGTCCCGTCCGGATCCAGCGAGCGGGTCGCGCGCTCGCGCGCCCACTCGATCGGGTCGCGGCCGAGCCAGGCCTGCTCGGGCTCGCCGGTGCGAGCGGCGAGGAAGTGAACGAGGGCCGCCCCCTGCTCGGCGGGCGTCCCCGCCCGGGTGAGCGCTCGGGCGAGCTCGCGTCGCGCGCGGCGGCGCGCGCGCTGCTCCGGGGCATTCGGATCGCCGCGGCGGCGCGCGAACGCGCGCAAGAGCAGCCAGCCCACCGGCACGCCGACGAAAGCGACTCCGAGCGTGGCGGCGCCCGGTCGCGGGAGCGCGTCAGCTTCGGCCGGCTGCACCTCGATGTCGCGGATGTCGCTCACCGGCCCGTGCTCGCCCTCCGTCGTGAGCGTGCTCGTCGACTTGGGCGCGCGGACGCGGATCGGGACGTTCTCCGTCTCGATCGTGCGATAGGTCTCGGTCTTCGTGTCGAAGATCCACAGCGGAACGGGCGGGATCTCGGTGATCTCGGGGGAGGTCGGCACCAGGTCGTAGGTGACGCGGCGCTCGCCGTCGAGGAATTCGCTCTTCGTGCCGAAGGAGCGAAAGCCGGCAAAGGCGGGGAGCCGTGTCACGTCGGGGGGTTCGAAGAACTCGAGGTTTCCCTGGCCCGACCAGGTGACCGTCAGCTCGAGCGATTCGCCGGCGTCGAGATCGCGCCGGTTGGCCTGCCGGCTCACGGAGAATTCCCCCACCGCGCCGGTCCACTCGAACGGCCGGCCCTCCTCGGGGATTGCCCGGACCTCGATCGAGAACGCGGGCAGGTGCACGTAGTGGTCCACGAGCTCCGCGCCGCCGAATACATTTCGCTGCGTGCCCGGGACGAGTGTGCCGAACTCGAGGTGGCTCTCGGGGATCGCGAGCGTCCCCGAGCGGGAAGCGAGATAGCGCCGGCGCAAGCGGAACTGGCGGAAGTCCCGGCCGTTGCGCGTCTGGTGCTGCAGCTCCTCGACGTGCACCTGGCTGCCTCGGTTCAGGCCGAAGTTCAGCACTTGCGCCGAGAAATCGCGATCGCTGGATGCGATGTCGATCACGCCGCGAAGCTGGCCCCACCAGGGCAAGATGAAGCGCGCGCTGCCGACGTCGAGCTCGGCGTCCCAGCCGCAGCGCAGATCGAGAGTGAAGGGCTGTCCCTCGTAGACGCGCTCGGGGGGCGACTGGATCTCGAAGTAGCCGAGGTCCTCGCCCGTGAGATCACGCAGCACCCGCAGCGAGAGCTCGTCGGTCAGGACCTCGCGGCCATCGACCTCGAGTTTCAACGGGGGGATCGTGTAATCGCCGATGTCCTTGGGCTGAACGAGGAGAGACCAGACGAGGCCCGTGCTGACAGTGGTGCGCCCCGAGATGGAATTCACGGCGTGCTTCACCACCGGCGCACCGGGAGGATCGATCGAGAGTCCCTGGACCTTGGGAAGCTGGACGATCCGAGCTTCGGTCGTGCCCTGGACCTGCACCGTCCAGATCACCGAGCCTCCGAGCTTCACGACCCCCGACGAGAGCATCGAGCTCACTTCGGATTGAGCCTGGCTCGATCGCTGGGCTGCCAGAGCAGGCACGAGTAGGGCCATCCCTCCGAGCAGGGTGCCGAGCATCACGGGCCAGAATCTCGAACGTCGTTGCATCTTCGATCTCCGCTCACCAATCGCGCTTGACCGGCACGCGGCGCAAGCGCTGGAGGCGCTGGTGCACTTCCTCGCCCTCCTTCTCGTGCTCGGCCAGCCGATCCAGGAGGCGCTGCACCTCTTCCTTGGTGAGCTCCTTCTCCTCGGGCTGGGCCGCCTCATCCTTCGATTCGTCCTTGGGAGGCTCCTCCGGCTTCGACTCGTCCGGCTTGGGCTCCTGCGGCTTGTCCTGCTGCTGCTCGGACTTCTCGTCCTCGGGCTGATCTTGCTTCTCCTTGTCGCCCGGCTTCGGATCCTGGTCCTGCTTCTGCTTCGGGTCCTGCTTCTGATCTTGCGGCTTCTGCTGCTCCTCCTCCTTGCGCTGGCGCTCGATCGCTTCGAGCTCGCGCAGGCGGCGCAGCGCGAGCTCGACGTTGGCGCGGGAGTCAGCGTCCTGCCAGTCCGAGCGCAGCCGTTCGAGCAAGTGCTCGCGGGCGTCGAGATAGGCCGCCTTGGCGCGCGCGAGCGGATCCTCCTCCGCCGGCGCTTGAGCGCCCGGAAGCGGCTGGCCCGGACCCGCACCAGGACCCGCGCTCGGCGCTCCCGGAATCGGCGGATTCTGCGCGCCCGAGATCTCGGGGATCTTGGCGCGCCATGCCTCGCCTTCGAAGAGCGCGCTCGTTCCAAGGTCGTACACCGCGTCGAGCCTGGTCGGCCCTGGACCGGCGAGCATGCGAGCTTTGCCGAACGATTCGCGTGACTCCTCGGGTCGCGCGAGCTCGTGCAGCACGACCCCGCGCGCATAGTGCACCTCGGCGCGGTCAGCGCTCGTGCGCATCGAGACGCCAAGCCACTCGAGCGGTCCTTCGAGGTGCGAGAGCAGCGCTTCCGACCAGCCGCCGGTGCGGCTCTCCACGCTGGTCCTCCAGCTTCCGCCCACCTCCGCCGCGAGCAGGCCGTCCGCGAGCGCGAGAGCCTCTTCGTACTCGCCGGCGCGCGCGTGCTGCCTGAGCTCGCGCATGCCCTCGGAGAAGCTTCCTTCGTACGGAGGCGCGCTCGGCGCGGAGCTTTCCTCCGCGGGGAGCAGAGCCGGCACCGGCGCGCTCTGCTGCGCTGCGGATCCGGCCTGCGGCGCAGATCCGGGGGCCGAGACATCCTGGGTCGCGGCGAGCGCGAGACAGAAGAGGAGCGCGCTCATGCCGCCCGCTCTTCGGCCGTGGCCGGCACCGCCGCCGGGCGCGCGCGCGCCGCCGGCCGGCGCTCCGAGAGACCCGCCGCAACGAGTAGACAGGCCACACCGAGCACGAGCGGCCACTGGTAGCGATCGTGCGGGATCTTCTCCTTGCCGCCGCCGAACTCGCGACCTTCCAGGCGTGACAGGCGCTTCTCGTGGATCTCCTCCAGCGGCAGGGCCGACGATTCGGCGGAGAGATAGGCTCCGCCCGTGACGTCGGCGATCTTGGCGAGCGTCTCGCCGTCCAGGCGTGAGACCACCTCGTGGCCGAGCTCGTCCTTCACCCACCCCTGGGTGTCGGGGATCTTGCCGCCGCTCTCCGTCGCCATGCCGACCACGTAGATGCCGATCCCGCGCGTCTTCGCCTCCTCCGCCATGGCGAGACCATGGCCTTCCAGGTCCTCGCCGTCGGTCAAGAGCACGATCGCCTCGTGCGAGCCGCTGCGACCATCGAAGAGCCCCAGCGCGTGCTCGAGCGCTCCGCCGATGTCCGTGCCGCCGACGACGTTCTCGCGGGGCGAGAGACTGTTGAGGAACCAGCGCAGCGTGTCCCGATCGTGCGTCAGCGGCGCGACGTTGCGCACGTCGCCCGAGAATGCGACCAGCGCCACGCGATCGCCCTTCAAGTGATCGAGGAGCAGCGAGACCTCGCGCTTGGCGCGCTCGAGCCGGTCGGGCTTGAGGTCCTGCACGAGCATCGAGCGGCTCGTGTCGAGGCAGACGACGAGATCGAGACCGCGGTGGCGCACCTCGCGCAGCGTGTACCCGCGCACCGGCCCGACCAGCGCGAGTGCCAGGAACAGGAAGCCCCCGGTCACGCAGAAGACGCGCAGGCGCGCGCGCGAGCGCGAGTAGCCGGGCAGGAAACGCTCGAGATGGCGCGCATCGACGAGCTTCGCGCGAGCGCGCTCGCGCGCACCCAGGGCGAGCCAGCCGAGCAGCAGCGCGAGCGGTGCCGCCACGAGGAAGCTCGTCAAGCCCGGCCGCAGGAGGTCGAAGCCCAGGAACTCGGCGCCGTTCACGGCAACCTCCTCGCCCAGGTCCAGGTCGAGAGCCACGCCAGCGCGTACAGCGCGAAGGCCGGGATCAGCAGCCGCGGCGTACAGGTCGAATTGCTCGGCCCAGCGCTTCTCGGTGCGCGGCGTGCGCTCCAGACGCTCGATCTCCGCGTAGGTCGCCTCCAGCCCGGCGCGATCGCGCGCGCGGAAGAAGCGCCCGCCGGTCTTCGAGGCGATCGCTTCGAGCTCGGTCGTGTCGATCTGCGTCGCGGGGATCAACATCCCGAGGGGATTCGACGCGTAGCGCGCCGCGAGCACGGTGTACACGCGGATGCCCTTCTCCGCCGCGAGATCGGCGGCCTCGAGGGGCATGATGATCGTCGATGTTGTTCTCGCCGTCGGTCAGGAGCACCACCACGCGCGACTTCGCCTGGCTCTCGGAGAGCACCGCGACGGCTTTGGCGAGCGCCACGCCGATGCCGGTTCCGTCCTCGGCCTGGTCGGCGAAATCGACGGACTCGAGCGAAGCCGAGCAGCGCGTCGACGTCGAGCGTGAACGGGCAGCGGAGCTCGGGGTAGCGCGCGAAGGCGATCAGCGCGCAGGAATCGGCCGCGCCCTCGCGGTCGGTCATGCGCCGCGCGCGCGAACTCGCCGACGACTTCCTTGACCACGTCGAGGCGCGTCCTGCCGACCTCGAGGTCATCCTCGGACCATCGAGGCCGAGCGGTCGACCAGGAGCGCGATGTCGATGCCTTCCGTCGAGGTGGTGAGCTCGATGTTGCCGCGCAAGGGCCGCGCGAGCGCGAGGATCACGAGGACGACCGCTGCGAACTCGAAGCAGCGCGGAAGGAACGCCAGCCGCTGCACGAGCGTGCGCGGCACCTCGGGCTCGAGGACGCTGATGCGCCCGCGAGCGTGACGCCGCGCGCGCGCGACCCAGGTAGAACGCGAGTCCCGCCAGGGGGAGCAGCGCCAGGAAGAAGGGATCGGCGAGCGAGAGGCTGCCCCACAGCGGGAGACGCCCTTCTGCCGTGCTGCGCAAGGGCTCTTCCTGCGCGAGCAGCGGCAGGATCGTCGCGAGGGTCGCGTTCACGCCGCAGCCTCCTGCGCCACCTTCGCCGGCCCGCCTGTCGCGCTCTTCGCCACGAGGTCGATCTTCGCGAGCAGGCTCGCGGCAGTGGCGCACAGCTCCTCGATGCGGAAGCGCGTCGGGATCTCTCCCGCGTACTTCACGCGAGAAAGCGCTCCCAGCAGGCCTTCGAGCTCGCCGAGCGCGTCGGCCGGGAGGCTCGAGCGCGCGAGCGCCAACCATTCTTCTTCGGCGAGCCCGCCGAGGTCGCGTCCGAGCTGCTGCTGGACGGCGAGCCTCAGGATCTGGCCGAGCTCGAAGGCGAAGGCTCGCGATCCCTCGGGCGTGCTCGGAAGCTCGGCTCGCAGGCGTGCCAGGCGCTCGCTCGGAGTGGCGACCGGAAGTGCGCGCGTCCGGCGCCCGCGCGCGCGCCACCACAGAGCGCACACGGCGAGCGCAGCCAGGATCGCGAGCGCTACCAGGACCTGGAAGGGACCCACCAGCGCGTCCTTCCGCTCCACGTCGTGCAAGCCAGCCATCGCTCGCGGCGCGTCATCGCCTTCTGCGAGATCGCTCCACACCTCGAGGTGCCCGCCGCTCGCGGTGGCCGTCGCTCCGCTCTCGTCGCGCACCACGATCTCCGGCAAGGCGCGCTCGCCGCCCTCGAGCGACAGGACGCGCCAGCGCAGGCGCGTGCGGGATCTCCCCGCGCCGAGGTCCTGCACCTCGCGCACGGGGCCGGAGACCACCGCCCAGGAGAGCCGATCGATCTCCGCGAGCGAGGCCAGCGGATCCTCGGCCGCGAGCTCGATCCTTGCGCGCACCGGATGGTCGACCGCGAGGATCCATTCGACGGGCTCGCCGACGGCGGCTTCCGAGGGCACGCAAGCGAGCTCGGCCGGAGATCCTGCGCTCGCGCGGTGCCAACGATCGCGCAGGCGAGCAGAAGGGCGAGTCCCAACCGCTTCATCGTCCCTTTCCTCGCATCGCGTTGCGCCGGCGGAAGAACGCCACGATCGGATCGGCGAGGTCCTCGCCGATCGGCAGATCGATCCATTCGGTCCGTCCGCGGGCGAAGAGCTCGGCCAGGCGCGCGCGTCGCGCTTCGCCTCGCGCATGCCAGCTCTCGCGCACGCTCGGGGAGCGCGTGTCGAGCTCGAGCGCGAGCGCTCCATCGATGCGCTCGAAGGCCAGCCATCCCGCGCCGGGCAGGTCTTCCTCGAGCGGATCGACCACGCGCACCGCGATCACGTCGTGGCGCAGCGCGAGCCGCGCGAGCTTCTCGCGCCACGGTCGGATCGCGCAGCTCGTCCCCGTCCAGGAAATCGCTGATCACGAACACGAGCGAGCGGCGACGCAAGGTGCGCTGCTCCTTCTCGAACAGCGAGCTGAGATCGGTCCGGCTAGGGGTCGCCTGCGCAGCGAGCACCTCGCGCACGATGCGCAGGATGTGCTTGGCTCCCTTGCCCGCGGGCAGGTGCAGGTCGCGGCGCCGCTCCGAACAGCGTCAGGCCCACGCGATCTTGCGCCTGGATCGCGACGTAGGCGAGCAAGGCCGCGACCTGCGCCGCCGCCTCGCGCTTGGTCCAGCGCCGGCTCCCGAAGTCCATCGAGGGGCCGGTGTCGACGGCGATCTCGATGCTGAGCTCGCGTTCCTCGGCGTAGGTCTTCATGTAAGGTCGAGCCGGTGCGCGCCGTCACGTTCCAGTCGATCGAGCGCACCTCGTCGCCGGGTTGGTAAGGCCGGACTTCCTGGAACTCGATGCCCTGGCCGCGGAAGGTGCTGCGATAGCCGCCGGAGAGCGCGGTGTTCACCAGCCGGTGCGTGCGGATCTGGATCGGGCGCACGCGCGCCATCAGCTCGGGCGCGAGCAGGCTCGTGCCGGCCTCGAGAGTGGGCGCGAACGGGAGCCATCGCGCCGTCTCTCCCGCTCAGGGAACCGGGACGGTCTCGAGCACGCGCGCGACCAGCGATCTCGGAGGAGAGCCCTTCGGCTTCCGCCTCGTACGTTGGCACGACGCGGTGGCGCAGCACCTCGAGCGCGACGCGCCTTGATGTCCGCCGGCGTCACGTAGCCGCGCCCGCGCAGGAACGCGCGAGCGCGCGAGGCCAGCGCGAGCCAGATCGTCGCGCGCGGGCGAGGCGCCGTACTGGATGCGGCCGTCGAGCTCCGGCGAGGCCGCGGCCTTCGGGCTCGCGCGTGGCATGCACCAGGGAGACGATGTATTCGGCAAGCCGTCCGTCGAGTGCCACGCGATCGACGAGCGTGCGCGCGCCGCAAGATCTCGTCCAGCCCCACGACCTCGCGCACGCTCGAGCTCCGGCTGCGTGCGGCGCCATGCGCTGGAGGATCAGGAGCTCCTCTTCGCGGCGCGGATAGCCGACCACGACCTTCAGCGCGAAACGGTCGACCTGCGCTTCGGGCAGCGGGTACGTGCCCTCCTGCTCGATCGGATTCTGCGTCGCGAGCACCAGGAACGGCCTCGGCAGCAGGAAGGTCTGCCCGCCGATCGAGACCTGTCGCTCCTGCATCGCCTCGAGCAGCGCCGACTGCACCTTGGCCGGCGCGCGGTTGATCTCGTCGGCGAGGACGAAGTTCGCGAAGATCGGCCCGCGGCGAACCGTGAACGAGCCTTCCTTCGCGTTGTAGATCTCGGTGCCGACGAGGTCCGACGGCAGGAGGTCGGGCGTGAACTGCAGGCGCGCGAAGCTGCCCCGGACCGCGCGGGCGAGGCTCGCGACGGCGAGCGACTTCGCGAGGCCGGGCACGCCCTCGAGGAGCACGTGCCCGCCGGTCAGAAGGCCGATCAGGAGGCTCTCGACGAGCTTCTCCTGACCGACGATGACCTCGCCGAGGGCCCGGGCGAGCTCCCCGGTCCATGCGCTGGCGCGCTCGATCTCTTCACCGGCGAGGAGGGGTTCGACTTGGGTGCTCATGGGTGTTGGCGAGCCGGGGCTCGAACGGCGGTTTACGGAGCGCGCGCCCCGACGTTGGCCGGGCTCGATGGGGCGCAGAGAATAGCCCGCTTCGAGGGGAAGAGCAGCTTCCCCGCGGCGCGGCAGGCCTTTGGGCAGACCCTCGGCGAGCTTTTTCGTGCGCCGCCCCGCCGAGGTCGAGCCCCTGCAGCGGCCCCCCTCTCCAGACATCTCAATGCCATTCCGGCTGCGGCGCGATCCGGCCGCGCTTGGCGAACACCTCGCGCATGTCGAGGACGCGCTCGGCGTAGAGCAGCGACCCCGTGTGGGGAGCGCCGGACCGGATTCGTGCCCGTTCACGCGCTCGCCAGGCGGACCAGCCCCCCGCTTCCTCCAGCCAGCGCCCGAGCCTGGTGCGGCCGGCGTTGTAGGCGACCAGCACCTGCTCGTCCGTCCAGTTGCCACGCTTCGCGAGCAGCCAGGCGAGGTGATTCGCTCCCAGCCGCAAATTGAGGGCAGCGTCGGAGAGCAGCTCCTCACGCGAGGGCATGGGGATCGACAACCGAGTTGCCGCGTCGCTCGCCGCAGCGCTCACGAGCTGCATGAGGCCGAGTGCGTTCTTCACGGAGACGGCGTCGACGCGGCCGCGACTCTCCATGAAGACGATCGCGGCGACGAGGTCGGGATCGACGCCGGCTTCGTACGCGGCGGCACAGATCTCCGGCCCGAGAATCTCCACGCGCTGGATGCCGAGCTCCTCTCCGACGTAGGCGCGCACGCTCCGCCATGGCCGCAGCAGCGCGAGCATCAAGAAGAGGCAGCTCGCCGCGCCCGCGATCAGCAGGAAGCGGCGGCGCGCGAGCCGGCGGAGCCACCGCGGGACGCGCGCGCGCGGCCTCAGTCGCGCGAGCGTAGAGCGTGCTCGGCGAGTGCGGCGAGCCACGTTTTCCGCTCTTCCCCCGGCGCGGGCATGGTCCCCAGATCGTGCTCGAGCAAGTGACCGAGCTCGCGGCGCGCACGCTCGGCGAGGTAGTCCGGGCCGCGCCCCATGACGTCGAGCAGCAGCGTGACGATCTCGCGCGATCCGGGCAGGGCGAATTCCTCCGCAGCCGGCGCGGTCCAGCCCTGCTGCTCCAGCGCCGCGCGGAACCAGGCCAGCGAGTCGTCGTGCACGACGCCGCCCCACCAGGCGATCCACGCCTCGGCGGGTTCCTTGGCGGCGCGATAGTCGACGCAGGTCACGACAGCGAGCTCCTCGGCCACCGCGTGGTCGGTCGAATCCGCGTCGAGCACGCGCATGAGCGCGGGGACCGCGATGGCGACTCCGCGATAGGAGAGGAGCAGTCCGCCCTCGCGCTGCATGTCGAGGCCCGGAGCGCGCAGCATCGAGAGCAGGGATTCCTCGGCCGCGGCGCCCTGACGCAAGAGACCCGCGCGCACGGCCTCGTACCAAGGCGCGTCGCGCCCTTGACGCAAGAGCGAAACGAGCATCGGCGTGGCGCGCGCGTCCTCCAGGCTCGCCATGCCCTCGGCGGCCGCGACCTTCAGCTCGGGGTCGGGATCGGTGAGCGCCACGGTGAGCGCATCCAGTACGTTTTCGCCGCCCAGGATCCCGATGGCGCGCAGCGCCGCGGCGCGCACTTGCGGAGTTCCGAGGCGCGCGCGCACCAGGAGCTCGATCCGCCCCGCCTCGATGCGGTGCTCGCCGAGCGCCATGACGGCGGCGACCTCGACGTCCTCGTTGGGATCGCGCAGGAGCTCGAGGATCGTGGCGATCTCCGCCTCGCCGGCATCGCGGGCGAGAACGGTCGCGGCGATGGCGCGCAGCAGCCAGCGGGCGTCGTGCGCGGCTTCGGCGATGCGTTCGCGGCCCGCGCGGGAGAGCAGAGCGGCGACCGGCTCGGACGCATCCAGGTCGAAGCGCCGCACCAGGAGATCGACCAGGCGATCGGAGCGCGCGAGCGCGTCGGCGTCGAGCTCGGCGGCATCGAGAGCACCCGCGTGCTCGGTGAGGGCCAGCAAGCGCACGGCACGCTGCGTGAAGAAGCGCTCGGAATCGAGCAGCTTGATGAGCGGGTCGAAGGACTCCGGACCCACCACGCCTTCCTGCTGTGCGAGGCGCTCGAGCTCGGAGATCCCGGCCTCCCACTCGGAGGCTGGCACCGCGGCGAGGTGCGCGAGCACGAGAGGAACGAGGGCCACGGCTCGCGTGCGCTCGTCGCTCTGGCTGGCCCACCAGTCCGCTTGCGCCTTCCACAAACCCAGGCTGTCGCCGTGCACGGCGGGATCGGGGAAGCGCTGCCAGCGGTTGCGATCTCGCAGCGCGCGCGCCATCCCGGCGGCGCGCTCGAACCAAGGTTCGCCGAGCTCGGGGGCGAAAGCGAAGGACTTGCTCTGGCCGGCGATGCGCACCTCGAGCGAGCGTCCGGCGGGCGAAGCCGAGCCGCGCTGGCCGGGCAGGCACTGGACGGAGAGCATGCCTTCGCGACGCAGGAGATCGACGAACTCGCCGGCCTCGCCCTGCGTCAGGTAGATCGTCTCACCGAGGGTGAGGAGCGCGCGCGGTTCGGTCCGGTCCGGGCCGAACAGCTGGAAGATCGTGGCCTCGGTTCCGCCGGAGCGGAAGAAGACCTCCAGGCTGCGCTCGTCCCCTGCGGCGACGTGCAAGGTCGCGCGCGAAGCGTGGAAGTCCCCGCGCGCGTCGATCCACCACTCGGCCCACTTCGGTCCGTCGGCGCCGAAGTCGACGCCGGCGATGTCCTTCAGGCGTCGCTCTGCCGGCCCGCGCAAGGACGAGAAGTCGTTGAAGAACACGTGTCCGGCGACCGTCGCGACGAGGCGATCGGGCACCTCGCGGTCGAGCCAGGCCGATTCACGCAGCGCGCCGGAGCGGAAACCGATCCCCGCCAGCGCCGCTGCGCAGGTCCCGGCCACGAAGGGATCGTTCGACGCGAGCCCGCCGAGCAGAGTCTCGACGTGGCCCTCGTTCAAGAGCGGCGTGAGCTTGCGATCCTCGCGCTCGATCAGCGCGAGCAGGGCATAGGCGTTGGTCCTCAGCACCCAGCGGTCGCGGAACGCCAGCGCCAGGAGCTCGAACTCGACGCGCGGGTCGTCTCGACTCGCGAGCGCCATCACGGCGCGCCAGGCCACGGGAGCGCTGGAGTCCGAGATGCGATCGAGAAGGAGCTCGATCACCGCGGGATCCTCGATGCGAATCGCAAGGCCGAGCGCGCGTAGCCGCGCGTCCGGCGCGCGCGAACGCAGCGCCGGGGCGAGCATCGGCAGGAGCTCCGGCGAGAGCTTCGCTTGCAGGTGCTCCTCCGCCGCGGTGCGCACCGAGGCTTGCGGGTGCTCGAGGAGCGCGATCAGGAAGCTCGGCGTGGCGCGCACGGGATCGACGCGCACCAGCTCGTTCACCGCCTCGGCCGCGGCGGAGGGTGGCAGGCGCGAGCGCAGCCGCTCCACCACCAGATCGTGATCGGCGCTGTCCTTGCTGCGCAGCAGCACTCGCAAGGCTGTCGTGAAGACCGCCGGGTGCTCGCCCAGCAAGGCCAGGCGTGCGGCGCTGGTGCCCTCGGTTCCAAGGAGCACCAGGCTCTCGACCGCCTGATCGACGACGCGCGAGTCCGTGTGCTCGGAGCGCCCGAGCGATTCGAAGTAGCCGCGCGCCACCCCCACGCGCGCCATGCTGGAGTCCGGCTGGCCGATTCCCTGCTCGGTCGTCGGGGTCGCTTCCTGCGGCGATCCGTCCCGCTTCGAAGGCAGATCGATCCCGACACCATCCTTGCTCGTCGAGGCCGGCTGCTGGTGGATGGTCGTCTTGCGGCAGATTGCGCAGTACGCCTGCTGCAGCCCGTCCTCGTCCGCCGGATCGACGGGCGTGGTGTAGTTGCGCTCGAAGCAGATCGTGCACACGAGATGCCGAGCCAGGTCCTCACGCGGCGCCGGCGTCTCGGACGCATCTTGCTTCTTCCCGTCGCCTTGCTTCTCACCGGTCTGCTGCTGGCCTTTCTTGCGCGGCAGATCGACCTGCGCACTACCGGGACTGGCCAGCGCGATGGCGGCGAATGCGAGAAGGAGCGCGCGCGAAGAAAGGATCGACATGGCGGAGAGCTCAGACGGGGGGCGAGGGCCACCCTCGAAGGGGGTGCCTCCTACCCGGAGAAGCCGCAGAGGATACGCCAAGGCGGACGAAAAGAGCCCCCCTGATCTCCGAGCGCGTCGGCGAGGCCGCGCCCCTGCGCAGCGAAAGCCTCGCACTGGCTCTCGCCCCGGTCGCAGCCGCGTGATCCCGCCCCCGTACGTCTACTTCGCCCGCTCGATGAAGCGCGCGTCGCGCGTGTCCACGCGAATCACCTCGTCCGGCCCCAGGTAGGGCGGAACCTGCACGATGAGCCCCGTCTCCGTCTTGGCTGGCTTCATGACCGCCGTCGCCGTCGACCCCTTGATCGCCGGATCGGTCTCCACCACGCGCAGCGAGACCGCCGTCGGAAGCTGGATGCTGACGATCCGCCCGTCGATCAGCATGCAAGTCAACCCCTCGACTCCATCGACGAGGTAGTACACCGCATCGCCCAGCGCCTCCGCGTCCAGGTCGAACTGCTCGTAGCTCGTCTGGTCCATGAAGTACCACCGCGTCCCATCCCCATACAGGAACGAGCACGGCCGGCGCTCGAGATCGACCTCGGGAAACCGCTCGCCGCTGCGGATCGACTCCGAGTAGAGCTGCCCCGTCAAGAGATTGCGCAGCCTCGTCTTGGCGATCGTCGTCCCCCCCCGCGCCGTCGGCGAAGAAAAAGTCACATCGACGATCATCATCGGGGCATCCCGGTAGACGATGCACACACCCTTCTTGAACCCGCTCGTGTCGATCATGGGGCAACCATGATATCCCCGCCGGTCTGGTTCTGGTTCGGAGTACCGCCTTCAGGCGGTCTTCTCTTCTTGTTTGCTTGCTCGTCCTCGTTCCGATCTCAGAGCCGGACCGCCTGAAGGCGGTACTCCGAACCAGAGACGGCCGGACTCACGTTTCACGCGACGGAGCCGCGCCAGGGCGCAGTGGAAAACCGGTTCGGAATCCCTCTTAGTTCGGAGTACCGCCTTCAGGCGGTCTGGTTCGTCGTCCCGCCTTCAGGCGGGACTGGCTCTGCAGGAGAAGACCGCTTGAAGGCGGTACTCCGAACCGGCTGACAGCGGGGACACAGATGCGTCCCCCGCTGGCCGACGACGATGCGGCGGATCGGGGTCGTGCAGGTGCGGCAGGGTTCGCCTTTTCGGCCGTAGACCTGGAACTGGTCCTGGTAGCTACCCGGCTGACCTTCGGGGGTGCGGTAGAAGGTGTCGAAGCTCGAGCCTTCGCGCTCGATCGCGTCCGTGAGCGTGCTCCGTATCGCGCGGTGCAGGCGCTCGACGTCTGCGCCGCGCAGGCGATCGGCGCGGGCGAGGGGGTGGAGTCTTGCGCGGTGGAGTGCTTCGTCCACGTAGATGTTGCCGAGGCCGGCGAGGAAGCTCTGGTCGAGGAGCAGGGGTTTCAGGCGGCCGCGGCGGGATCGGAGCGCGGAACGCAGGGCGGGAAGATCGAAGGAGTCGTCGAGGGGCTCGGGACCGAGCTCGGCGAAGACGCGCTCCGGGTCTTCCCAGTGGCGCAAGCGGCCGAACTTGCGCACGTCGAGGAACACGAGCTCGCCGCGATCGAGCGGCAAGCGCACTCTCACGTATTGCTCGAGGCCGTCGCTCTCGCCGTGCAAGTATAGCCGCCCGGTCATGCGCAGATGGCACAGGAGTGCGCCGGCAGGGCGACCCGCGCGTTCGAGATCCAGCACCACGAACTTCGCGCGCCGCCACAGGCGAGCGATTCGAGCGCCGCGCACGCGCGCGGCGAATTCCTTCGCGCTCTGGCCACCGAGCGAGCGCTCCCATAGAACGCGCGCGCTTTGGATCACGCGGCCGACGAGACGCGGGCGCAGCAGGCGTACGGTGGTCTCGACCTCGGGAAGCTCGGGCATGGCGGCAGGGGTGGGGCGCGATCAATCCGCGGCGGAGCGCATCCAGGCGATACAGCGCTCCAGATCGGCCTGCATCGCGGCGGAGCTCGCGTGCGCGCGCCGGCCGTGGCCGGGCAGGACCCATTCGAAACGCTGGGCGCGCAGGCGCTCCATCGAGCGGCATTGCACGTCCCAGTCGTACCAGCAAGCGCTTCGAAACGCGTACAGGTGCCCGAGCCGCTCGCTCCACGCCAGGTGATCGCCGGTGAACAGGAAGCTCTCGCCGACGAGCAAGCACATCGAGCCGCGCGTGTGACCGGGCACAGGAATCGCGCGCAGATCGGGCGCGAGCTCGACGGGCGCCTCGCCCTCGATCCAGCTTTCGATCGCTTCCGTCCCGGGCGCACGATCGTCCGCGTGCAGCACGCGCTCGGCGCCGAAGTGCGCGGCCCAGCGCTCGTGACCGGCGAGGTCGTCCTGGTGCGTGAGGAAGATCGTGCGTACGCCGCCCAGCTCTTCGACGCGCTCGAGGAGCGGGCGGGCGAAACGGGGCACGTCGACCATGACGTTTCCCGAGCTGCGCTGCACGAGGTAGGCGGTCGCGCCGAAGCTCGCTTCGCTGTGGTAGCCCAAGTGCCAGACGTCTCCGGCGACGCGCTCGGGCCAGAGCCCGTGGAGCTGTGCCTTGGGATGGCGCTCACGCGTCCCGATCGACGCGGTCGGGCAGGCCACGAGCGCACGCAATGCACGCTCCTCCTCCGCTGCCGTCCGCGGCTGGCGCTGCACGCGGGACATCTCGCCCGCACGATCGAAGACGGCTGGCGCCACCCACCGACAGACGTCGCAATCGATGCAACTCTCATCGACGAAGAAATCGCCGGGAGCGTTCTCCGGGCGTGCTCGCTCAGCGCTCGCCATCGCGACCCTTCCCGCTCGTCCACGGCTCGCGGTTGCCCACGTCGGTCATGAACTCGATGGCCACCCACAGGGCCATCCCGTAGGGCAGGAACCAGTAGCTGAACAGCACGACCGCCGGCAAGAGAATCGCGAGCGAGAGCGCCGTCCCCCAGTCGGTCAGGTAGAAGACGAGCACGACGAGCAAGGCGGCGAAGAGCTCGGTCACGGCAGCCGAGAGATACATCTGCCCGGTCATGCCGCCCTGCTCGCGGCGGTAGACGAGGGCGCAACCATCGCAGCTCGCCGCGAGCCGGAAGCGCGTCAGGAACAGCCGGCCCCCGCCGCAGCGCGGGCAGCGCTTGGCGAGCACGCGCAGGAGGTACGTCCGCCAGTGCTGATTGCTGCTCTGCTCCACCGCCACCATGCCGCCCCCTTCTTGCCGCCCGCGACCAGCCCGGTCGCTCGAACCTGCACGGTCAAATCGTAGGCCGAACTCCCAGGAGCTCGTAGAGGCGGTTCTTGATCCTTCCGTATTCCGGGCTCCCGAGATCGCGAGGGTGGGGAAGGTCCACCGTCAGGACCTCGGCGATCCGACCCGGCCGGGGAGTCATGACCAGTACGCGCTCGGCGAGCTGGATCGATTCGTCGACGTCGTGGGTAACGAAGAGGATCGTGTGGTGCTCCACTTCCCAGATGCGGAGGAGCTCGGAGCGCATCTTGAGCCGCGTCAGGGAGTCGAGGGCGCCGAACGGCTCGTCCATGAACAGGATCTCGGGCTGCACGGCGAGCGCACGCGCCACGGCCACTCGCTGGCGCATGCCACCCGAGAGGGTCTGCGGGAAGGCGTGCTCGAAACCCTCGAGACCGACGAGCCGCGTGTAATGCGCCACGATGTCGCGCTGCTCCTTGTGAGGACGATCGAGCAGGCCGAACGCGATGTTGTCCCACACGTTCATCCAGGGAAAGATCGCGTACTCCTGGAACACGAACATGCGCCGCGCGTCCGGGCCACGAACGGGTCGACCGTCGATCTCGACCGACCCGGAGTCCCAGGTCTCGAAGCCGCCGCAGATGTTCAGCAGGGTGGATTTCCCGCAGCCCGAAGGACCGAGGATGCAGAGGAACTCGCCCGAAGCGACGTCGAAGTCGAGGCCGGCCAGAGCCTCGACGCCGTTCGAGCCCGGCTCCTGGAAGGACTTGCGGATGTCGCGGATCCGGATCTTGGGCTCAACCACGCTTGGAATACCCCCACTTGATCTGGTCGAGGGTCTCGAGCCTTCGCAGCGTGATATCGAGCACCAGCCCGATCAGGCCGATCACGAGCATCGACGCGACGATCAAGTCGTAGCGCAGTCCCATGTTGCGCGCATCGATGATCAGGAAGCCGAGCCCGGAATCCACGGCGATCATCTCGGCCGCCACGATGACCATCCAGGCGATCCCGACCGCCAGGCGCAGGCCGATCAGGATTTGCGGCAAGGCTGCCGGCACGACAACTTTCTTGAACAAGCGCCAGCCTCCCAGGCCGAAGTTCTGGGCGGCGCGGATGTAGACCCGCGGGATCGTGTGGACCGCAGCGGTGGTCGCGACCGTGATCGGGAAGAACGTGGCGACGAACACGATGAAGACCGAGCGCATGTCCTCGGCGCGCAGCAGGAGGATCGCGATCGGGATCCAGGCGAGCGGCGAGATCGGCCGAAGGATCTGGATCAGGGGGTTGAGAGCCAGGAACGCGCGCGCGTACCAGCCCATCGCGAGGCCGAGCGGGATCCCGACCAGGCAGGCGGCGAGGAAGCCGAAGCTCGTGCGGAACACGCTCGCGATCACGTGCTTCAGGAGCAGCGGCCCCTTCTCTCCGACGGGCGTGTGCAGCTGCTCGCCCAGCGCCCGCAGGACGTCGAGCGGCGTCGGGAAATCGCCCACGCCCGTCCCGCCCGTCGCGAGGATCTGCCAGAGGCCCACCAAGCCGGCGAGAACCAGTAGCGGGAGGCCGAAGCGTCGGGCGAGCCCGCTCACTAGCGAAGGTTCCTCATTTCTCAGTGACGTTCGTCAGCGCGCCGTCGTCGGGCGGCATCGCCAGGGCTTCGAGCACGGGGTCGACGGTGAAGCTGGCGTCGACGTAGTCCTCGAAAGCGATGTACTCCTTGAACATCCCGGCCTCGACGCCGAGCTTCACGATTCCGTTGAGCTCGTCGCGAACGGGTGTGAGTTGATCGTAGCGCACGCGATCGATGGGCTTCGACAGCACGAACTTCAGCAGCTCGGGCTTCTGATTGTAGTAGTACTTGCCCACGATCTCGGCGGCCTGGAAGCGGTTCTCGAGCTGCTTCTCGAGCCACAGACCCGAGCCGTGGATCCCCTTGACGAGCTCTTCGACCAGATCCCGCCGGTCCCGAATGATGTCTTCGCGCACCACCAGGACACATGAGATGAAGTTGGGCCAGCTGTCCTTGACCTGGTAGAGCACGCGACCCGTCCCGGCCATCTCCGCCCTTGCGCAGAACGGCTCGCCCACCACGAAAGCGTCGCAGCCGCCCGTCTCCAGCATCGCCGGCATGTCGGGGGGAGAGCACGTCCGGAGATCGAGATCCGCGAGCGTCATCCCGTTCTCCTTGCACAGCCGCGCCATCCAGAGCTGCTGATTGGAGTAGTTGCTCGGCACCAGTACTCGCTTGCCGCGCAGCTCGGGGAAGCTCGTGATCGGCGAATCGCTCTTGACCATGATCGCCGAGCCGTCACGGTGACCGAGGGTCACGACGCGGATCGGAACTCCCTGTTGCACCAGGGAGATCGCCAGGGGCAGATTGATGAACGACGCGCCCAGGTTGCCTTGGCCCAGATCCTCGCTGATCGAGGCGAACTCGCTGTAGCGCTTGCTCTCGAACAGCGCGCCTGAGTCGGAGTGCGAGGTGGTCCAGTCCACGACAGGACAGGTCAGGTGGCACGTCACGGGAAGGAAGCCGACGACCAGCGTCTGGCGCTCCGCACCGAAGAAGTTCCGGACTCCGCGGCCGAAACGATCGAAGCCGACATTGAGCCAGATGTGAGCCACGCCCACGAGGAGCAGGACCACCAGGGGGATGAGCAGAGATTTAATTCGCATCGTTTCGGTCGAACCGGTGGGTCAAAGATGGGGAAAGGTAACACGAGAGTCCGAGGCGGGTCGAGTGACACTTCGACGTCCGCGCCCAGCACCTCACGATTGCTTGCCCGTTCTTCGCGCGATGAGTTAGGCTCAGCGAGGGCGGTCCGCTCGCGGCTTCGACGCGCGCGGGAACGATCGCACCAGGCCTGACGCATGATGGAGCCCTCGCGCAATAGAAAGTACGTGGTCGACATAGCCCTCATGGGCGTGCTCGCCTTTGCGTACTGGCGCGGGCACCGTGACGCGCCTGGAGTGCTGACCGCCGATTCACCCGACCTCGGCTGGCGCTTCGTGGAACGCGCCCGCGAGGTCGGCCTGGAGTTCACCCATCGCTCCGCGCACTTCGATTCCAGGATCGCGGGCATCGAGCCGAATGTCTCGGGGGTCGGCGCCGCGGTGTCCGTCGTGGATGCCGATGGCGACGGCTGGATGGACGTGTACGCGACCACCAACGACCACGGCGCGCCCAATGCCCTGTTCCGCAACAAGGGCGACGGCAGCTTCGAGGACGTCGCGGCACGGGCAGGACTCGCCGACCTCAACCGCGACGGCGAAGGCTGCTCGATGGGCTCGGTGTGGGCGGACTTCGACAACGATGGGGACAGCGACGTCTTCATCTACAAGTGGGGCCGCTCGCAGCTCTTCAGGAACGAGGGCGCGCTCGCTTTCCACGACGTGACGGCCGAAGCGGGCCTGGACCAGTGGCGCAACAGCAACTGCGCCGTGTGGATCGACTACGACCGCGACGGGCTACTCGATCTCTTCGTGTGTGGCTACTTCCGCGACGACATCAACCTGTGGAAGCTCGAGTCGACACGGATCATGCAGGACAGCTTCGAGTTCGCCAAGAACGGCGGCCGCAAGCGCCTGTATCGCAATCTCGGTGGCGGCCGCTTCGAGGACGTGACCGAGCAGGTGGGCCCCGATGTCCGCGACGACAAGCGCTGGACGTTCGCCTGCGTATCGGCCGACTTCGACGACGACGGCTGGAATGATCTGTACCTGGCGAACGACTACGGCAGCGAGGAGTTGTTCCTCAATCGCGCGGGTAAGACCTTCGAGCTCCAGGAGGGCGCCGGGCTGGACGAGAAATCCAAGAGCGGGATGTGCGTGGCGTTGGGAGATCTCACCAGCGAAGGTCGCGCCGCGCTGTTCGTCACCAACATCTCGGAGAAGGGTTTCCTGTTCCAGGGGAACAATCTGCGCCTGAACTACATGAAGGAACGCGGGCGCTTCCTCGACAAGGACATCGCCATCGCCAAGGACTGCGGCTGGGCCTGGGGAGCGCAGTTCGCCGATTTCGACGACGACGGCTTCCAGGACCTCTTCGTCGCGAACGGTTTCGTCTCCGCCGATCGCGGGGAGAGCTACTGGTACTACATGGGGAAAGTGGCGGGAGGCCTCGGCGCGATGTTCGAGGACGCGACCGCCTGGCCGCCGATGGGCAACAAGAGCCTCTCGGGCTACCAGCGCTCGCGCGTCCTGCACAACCAGCTCGGGCGCGGATTCACCGACGTCGCCGAGACCGTCGGCGTGACCGATGAGCTCGACGGCCGCGCCGTCGCCGTGGCCGACCTGTTCAACCGCGGCCGACTGGACGTCCTCGTCGCCAACCAGAAAGGGCCGCTGCTCCTGTATGCCAACGAGCGCGAGGGCTCTCCGCACTGGATCGGCCTGGAGCTCGTGGGGACCCGGAGCAACCGCAGTGCGATCGGCGCCAAGGTGGTGGTCGAGTTCGGCTCGCTCCGTCAGGTGCAGTTCACCACGAGCTTCATCGGCTTCAGCAGCCAGAACGACCCTCGGCTACACTTTGGGCTGGGCGCGCATCCGACTGCGGACCAGGTCAAGATTCGCTGGCCGTCGGGCGGCGAGCAGGAGCTTGGTCCCCTCGAAGCGGATCGATACCACCGCATCGTCGAGCCCTGAATCCCTGGAACCCCGATGCAACCCGAGTTGACGGTCAAGCAGGAGCTGCCCTGGACGAGCTGGGCTGGAATCAGCTCCCGCCTCACACCCAGGGTGCTGTTCAGCACCTTGATCACGCTCATCCTGGTCGTGGGCGAGTGGCAGTACCACGTCCTCGGCGGCTACGAGCGCCTGCTCTATTGCCTGGGCGGGTGCATGCTCATCGAGACTGCGCTCTCCTATTACGTGCTCGGGCGCGCGCCGCGTCTGCTCTCCTCCTACATCTCGGGCAATAGCCTCGCCTTGCTCAGCAAGCCCGTCGTGGGCCTGGTCTGGCCGTTCCTGGCCGGCTCCTTCCTCGCCATCGGCTCCAAGTACGTCCTGCGCTGGCGCGGCGGGCACCTGTGGAACCCCACGAACTTCGCCGTCACCGCGCTCCTGCTCCTCGCGCCCAGGGAGTACGCCATCCTGAGCCATGAATGGGGCAACGGCCTCTTCACCATCGTCGTCATCTGGGTCATCGGGCTGAGCGTCGTTCGTCGCGCCAAGGTCCTGCACGTCTCGCTCGCGTATCTCCTGACCTTCTTCCCGCTCGCCGCCCTGCGAGCCGCCCTCTCGGAAGTCCCCTTCACGAACGCGATCTGGGCCGAGATCGGTCCCATCACGGGGCCGATGTACCAGCTGTTCATCTTCTTCATGATCACGGACCCCGCGACGGTCGTGAGCTCACGGACCTGGCGCATCCGCGTCGCCGTGCTGATCGCGATCGTGGAAGCCGCGATCCGCATGGCGAATGATCAAGGCATCGACTTCGCCCCCTCCTATCCGGCGATGATCTCGCTGGCGATCGTGGGGCCGATCGCCAAAGGGATCGACCTCGAGCTGATCGCGCGCCGCAAAGCGCGCGCATGACCCGCCTCGGTGGCTCAGGTCGCGCGGCCGACCCAGCGCTGTGCGATGTGGCGCAGATCGGGGGGAGCAGCGGCAGCCTCGTCGAAATAGTGTCGTTCGAGCGTCGCGATCTCTCCCGCGAGCTCGCGGCTCGCTTCGGGAGCCAGGCCATTGCGAGTATGGATGTCACGCAGCAGGCCCAGCACGCTGAAAGGCGTCAGCGGCTCGGGCACGCTGAAACGTGCGGCGACCGCGGCCCGCGGGCGCTGCAGGCGCCGCCACCCGAAGATCGCTCCTGCGCCGGCGACAAGGACGGCGGGGATGCCCCACATCCAGGCCCGCGAAGTCTTTCCGTAGCGGTTCTCGAGCCGGACCGTGGGTCCGACCGTGGCGAGATCCGCGTCGACGTAGCGGAAATGCTCGCTCGATGTCGTCTCGCCGAGCGGCGTCCCGAACGCGAAGGACTCGGGCAGCTCCGTCAGCCCCTCTCTGGGGCGCATCGTGATCGTCCAGGTGCGCTCGGAGAGGATCGCGTCGCCCTCGTCGTCGAACTTCACCACCGATACGCCGTGGTCATCCGTCCCGGTGACCTCGAACTCGCCCGGCGCGAGGTCCAGTAACGTTGCGAGCCCGGGCACCAGGCCGTGGGCGGTCGCCTTCACGTCGAGTACGAGCTTTCCGTCCTTCGCCTGGCGCTCGTCGAGGGTCTGCGTCAGGGCGAGCTCCGCGTACGGCCGCTCGTCGCCGGCGGGCTCGCCTGCGTCGATCGGCAGCACGGCGGATTCCACAGGGAGCACCGCGTATCCAGTCGTGTCGAGGAAATCGAGGTCCAGCCGCAAGCCGGGGACGCGATCGACCTGCGGGCCGCGGGGCTTCATGAGCACGTACGCGTAGGGCGTCACGCGCCAGCCGTATTCGGTGTCGGCGCGCGAACCCACGTCGGGCTCCTCGAAGGTGACCGAGAGCACCTCGAAGTGCTCCTGCAACGCCTCGCGCGTGGCTTCCTCGAACTTGTCGCGGTAGTCCTCGAGCGGCCGGCCGTAGTTCCAGCCGAAGCTCTGACTGTTCTGATTCTGCAGGTACTTCGCGAAGCCACCCGACTCGCGTTCGATCTCGCGGGTGTGGCGGAGATCGACCCGCAAGCCGAAAGGCTGGGCGCTCCCGACCCGGTCGCTGCCGTCGATCGTCGCCACGAGCTGGATCTCGGTGACGAGATCGTTGTAGTAATCGAAGACCGAGCGCGCCTCGCGCACGAGCTCGTGGTCGCCGGTGATCGCCAGGCCCTCGCGCACGTAGCGGAACTTGATGGCCGGGCCCACGTTGCTCATGCGCGTGAAGAGCGTGTTGGCGAACAGGTCGCGATGGCGCTCCATGCGCGGGGCGGGCAGGCTTTCGAGCGCAGCGCGGACCAGCGGGATCTGGCGCTCGGCGAGCGGCATCTTTGGGTCGATCTGGCTCAGGTCGCACGCCCCCAGCGCCGCATAGAACCAGGTCTCGTAGACCCCCGAGCTCTCCTTCTCCTTCTCGAGCGAATCGACGCCGGCCGCGTACAGCCCGGCCGCTTTCGCGAAGGTCTCGAAGGCGTGCTCGCGGCGAGCCGAGAACTCCGAGTCGTTCCCCAGCTCGTGACGATAGGCATTCTCGTCGTGCTCGAAGGCGGCGCGCGCCAGCCACAAGGCCCAGCTCTCGGGGTGATCCTCGATGGCCCGATCGATCGTCGCGCGTGCGAGGTCGTAGCCACGCAGCACTTCGGTCTGGATCTCCTTCTGGTGACGATTGGTCTTGGCCTTCTCCTGCACTGCAGGATCGCGCCAGACCGTCACGAGGTTCCCGCGCATGCTCTGCAGCAGCCCGGCCAGGGTGCCTGGATCGAGGTCCTTCAAGGGGCCGAAGATCTGCTCGATGGTCTCGAGGCGATACACCTCCGCCTGGCTGTGCGCCGAGCGGAAAGCCGTGGCGAGCAGCTCGTCCTCGAGCTTCACCGGCAACCGCCGCAGCCGCGCGATGCATTCGCCGAGCTCGCGCAGGTTGCGCTCCTGCTTGGAACGCGTGAGCGGAATCCCGTTGGCGCGCTGCTCGAAGCCGTACATGTACATGTACTGGTTCGTGCGCTGGCGCTCGGTGTTCGGATCGTGATTCTTGGCCCACACGCGCAGGAACTCGGCTACGAGGTCCTCGGCCGCGTCGGGGTGCGTCTCGGCCAGGCTCTCGATGTAGGGGAAGGCCTTGGCCTCCTCCCCCACCTTCAGGTAGAGCTGCGCGAACGCCATCTGGAAGCGCGGCACGAAGGTCTCCTCGATCCGCGCGAGCCACGCGTCGCTCGGTCGGATGTCGAGGATCTTGGTCGTGCGGATCGGCGAGGCCAGGTTGACCTGCCGGCCGTAGGCCATGTCGTTGTAATAGAAGTTCCCGTAGTAGTCGCGCTGCATGCGCGGGGCAGTGGAGCTCGAATCGTCGAGCTCGTAGGAGACGAGCGCCTCGCGCAACCAGTTGCCCGCGAGGAGCGCGAGCTCGCTCTTCCATTCGCCGGCGCGCTCCGGCGCCGCTCCCAGGAGCGCCTCGGCCGCAGTCGTCTGCAGCTCGAGCAGGCGCAGACGATTGTCCGCCGCCGTGGGCTGCGATTGCAGCGCCTGCGCGGAGGCGGTGCCGATCGCGGCGAGGATCTCCATGCCGCGCTCGGGTCGTGCGGTGAAGCTCTCGTCGAGCCAGGCTTTCCCGAGCTCCTTCTTGATCTTCGGAGCGATGTCGACGGCACGCTGGATCGCCTCGCTCTTCGACGCCTCGTCGATCTCGCCGGCGCCGAGCGCAGCTTGCGTGGCTTCCCACGCGTGCTCGAGCCAGGCGGGCTTCGAGTCCTCGGCGTAGCGCGCCAGGTAGTAGCGCGAGAGCAAGTTGAGGCCCACACGATCGTTCGCGGCCAGGGCTTCGCCTTCGGTGGGCAGCAAGCCCTCCAGCGCGCGATCCCGTCCCGCGCCGACGAGGATCAGCGCGAGCTCGCGACGATCGACCGGCGAATCCTCGGACTCGAGCGTCGGCCGAAGTCCCGCGAGGAAGGCCTCGAGCTGGTGGCCCGCGTCGAGCGCCTGGCGCAGGATCTGGCCGAGGAGCTGCAAGTTCTCCTTGCTGAGCTCGAGCGGCGCGGCGGCGGCGAGCCCGAGGACATCCCCGATCGAGAAGCGATTCTTCTCGATGTAGGGCTGACCCTGCTGCTGCACGTTGTTCGGCCGCTTCATCGGCCCGCTCTTCAGGGAGCCGAGCATGCGCTCGTACCCCACCTTCTTCTCGTCGTCGGTCAGACCGGCGAGATAGCTCTTCACGGCGGCCCAATCGCCGAGCGTCACGTTGCGCTGCAAGGCGGCGATTTCCGCTTCGATCGCCTTCGCCTCGGCCGCCATGCGCGCCGCTGCTTCGGCCGCGGCCTTCGCCGCTTCGGCTGCCTTGGCCGCCGCCTCGGCCGCCGCCGGATCAGCCGGAGCTGCGGCGTCGGTTTCGGCTACCGGCTCGGTGCCCGCAGCGCCGGTTGCGCCTGTGCCGACGCCGATCTCCGAGTGCACCTCGCTCGATACAGCCGCATCGGCTGCTCCTTCGACCGACGCGGGTTCGCTGGACGCATCGGTGCTGGAGGCATCCGGTATCCCATCCTTCGAGAGCTCGGACGCGGCCTCGGGTTTGGGCGGCGTCGACCAGGCCGCGAGGATCGCCGAGGGCCGGCGGTCGTACTCGACCTGCTGCAGCTTCTGGAGGCGTGGAGTCGGAACGCTGCCTGGCGCGAGTCCCGGCGGTAGTGCGTCGCCTGACTGGACGAGCATGTCGCCGTCCATGAGGAAGACGTTGCCTTCGTCGTCGACGAAGGGCTCCTGCGCACGGACGCCGGTACAAAGCAAGACCAGCGCCGCCAGCGCGGCACGACGAACGAACATGTCGAGATCTCCTTACGGGCGCGCGAGAAGCGCGCACGCTCCCTGCCGATCAGGAACCCGAGCCGTCGGGCGGCGGGCCCGAGCCAGCGCCCCGTGCATCCTTCGGTTGTGACTTGCTGGGGTTCTTCCCGACTTTACCCTTGCAGCTGCAGCAGCCCTTGCACTGCTTGGGCAACGGCAATCCTTGCAGCTCGTCGAGGTCCATCCGCGCCAGGCGAATCGACGACTCGAGGTTCTCACGTGCGGCCTCGGCCGCCGTTGCGTCGCCCGCCCGCTCGGCCTCCTCGACCAGGAACGTGTAGTTCTGCCGCGACGATTCGATCTCGCGCTCCCATACTTCGCGCGACCGGCCCTCGAGGCGCATCAGCCAGGTCGTGTAGTACTGCGCGTTCGCGAGCGCATCGCGAGCACGACCCAGGAGCTCGCCATCGGCGAGCGGATCCTCGACCAGCTCGTCCACGAGCGCCGCGAGGTCACCGCGCGCCTCGGGCAACTGAGTGAGCAGCATCTGTGCCTTGGCGCGCTCGAGCCGCAGCACGCGCGCCTCCGCGACCTGCTCGGGAGGAAGCTCGCTGAGCGCTTCCGAGTAGGCAGCCTCGGCGCCCGCCCAGTCGCTGCACGCGGCCGCCGCCTCCCCACGCTCGATCGCCTCGCCGGCGCGATCGGTGCGCAAGTGATCCTGCCCCGGCCCGTAGTGATATGCCCCGGCCACGACCGGCAAGAGCAACCAGAGGAAGACGCAAAGCTTTCTCATGACCTCATCACCTCACGATGGAGCCTTCTCGACCTAGCCCCCCCATCCTACCCAGCCTGCTCGCCAGCGGTGACGGTCATCCGTCTCCGAAGTCTCGGAACTGGGGCGGCGTCGGCTACTGGAGACGCCCCGGCCGCCAGCGCGTGCCGAAGAAGTGGAGCAGGAGGGGCAGAAGGCCGAGCGCCAGGGCGCCGGCCGCGCAGGCGATGAGGGCGTAGTCGCGCAGGGTGAGCTTCTCGAAGAGGCTCTCGCTCTCGAGGCCCATGGCGTCGGAAATCAGGCTCGAGGCGAGGTGGCGGTCGTTGCCGTTGTGGAAGGTGCCGCCCAGACGCGCGGCGATCTGCCGCAGCGTCGGCACGTCCTGCCGCGACTGGCGACCGTCGATGAACTTGCCGGTATTCGGGATCGCCGACGCCGACGACGAGTACGCTGCGATCGAGGCCGGCAGCCTCGGGCATGCCCGTCGCCGGCACGGTGTCGCCGTCGCTGAGCAGGATCACGAGCGTCGTGCTGCGCGGGATTCCACGGCTCGGCGATCTTCACGGCCTCCTCGAGCCCGGAGAAGAGCTTGGTCTTGCCGGCCGGGAAGGCGTAGTGCATGGGCAGGTCGCCGAGGATGTTGCGCACGACCTCGAAGTCGTTCGTGTCGATCACCACGGGTTTGGCGCCGTTGTAGACGGCCACGACGCTCACCCGGTAGCAGCTCGAGCGGGATGCGGCTCGAAGAAGGAATCCATGCAGCTCGCGCGCGCGCTGCATGCGGCTCTCCTTCTTCTCCGGGCCCGGCGTCGAGCGAGGCGCATGCTGGGCGAGACGTCGAGCACCAGGAGCACGTGGTGCCGGATCGTCGGCAAAGCTCGTGTCGGTTCCTTCGGAGGAGTAGCTGCGCGGCTCGGATCAAGAGCAGCGTCGCGAGACCCCACGCGAGCGCGCCGAGCGCCGCGACAGCGCAGGTACGGCGCGGCGCGAGCCCAGGCGGCCGGCCGCGCGCGTGGGTCCGAAGGCGAGGTCGCGCGAGGCGGCGCACGCGGCGGCGCGTGCAGAGCCTCGGCCAGCGCGCCGAGGAGCAAGCGCTGCCAGCGCCGCGATCAACGCCGAGCTGGAAAGGCGCTACCACGGCGTGTACCTCAAGCCGAAGGCGGCCAGGATCGCCGCGGCGAGGAGCCCCAGGCCCGCGATGCACCAGGGGTACGAAGTCGTCGGCGGCCTCGGCGCGCGTCTTCTCGACGCGCGCGAGCTGCATCTGGTCGATGCGCTGGAAGACGCGCTCGAGGCCTTCCTGGTCGTCCGGCTTGAAGACCTCGCCACCGGTGAGGCTCGTGATGCGCACGATCGGGATCGGGGACCTCGCCCTCGGCGATGTGCACCGAGTAGACCACGATGCGGTCGCCGCGCAGCGTGCGCGCGATCTCCTCGTCACGGCCGCCGGCGAGGTCGGCGCTGTAGCCGTCGGTGACCAGGAGGATCATCCGATCGCCTTCCTCGCGCTCGGTCAGCATCTTGCGGCAGGCGAGCAAGGCCTTGCCGATCTCGGTGCCGCCGAACCAGGGCGGCAGTCGGCCGGGCCGCATGAAGGGCGGTGCGCAGCGAAAGGCCGAGATGTCGGTCGTGAGCGGCACCCAGTGCAGCACGTTGTTGCCGAAGAAGGTCAGGCCGAAAGCGTCGCCCTTGCGGTAGTCGAGGAACTCGTTGATCGCCTCCATCGCGGCCTCGTAGCGATCGCCGTCGCCGAACTTGGCGCTCATGCTGCCGGAGACGTCGACGCAGAACTCGATGTTGGTCAGCACGCGCTTGTCGCGCGGCTCGTCCCAGCTCTGCGGGCCGGCGAGCAGCAGGACCACGATCCCGATCAGGATCGCGGGGGCCGATTCGGCGAGATGCAGGAAGAAGCGCGTCCACGAGGCCGAGCGTGGTTCGGCGTGGTCGAAGGGCAGGACCACCGCGCGGCCCTTGCGCTTCCAGATCCACATCAAGAGCGCTGCCGGCAGCACCATGAGCATCAGGACCTGCGGATGGCGGAAGAGCGACAAGGATTCCATGGCTCAGCGGCTCGCCAGGGCCTCGAACTCGGCGAATCTCGATCGCGTCCGCAGGGAGGTCGCGATAGGGCGCGAGGAGCGCCGCGAGGTCGACCTCGTGTTCCCGAGCCGGCGCGTGCAGCCACTCCTCGAGGCTGCGCAGCAGCGGTCCCGCCTCGGCGTGCACGCGCAGCTGCGCCAGCGCCTCGCGAGGTTCGAGCGCGTCGAGGCCGAGGCGCGCGCGCCAGTAAGCAACCAGTGAGAGCTCGAGGCGCGCGCGCTCGGTACGCGACAGGCGGCCTTCGAGCGCATGCTGCACGAGGGGCCGCAATCGCTCGGCCAGCGTGAGCGGTCGAGCGGACTCCGCGGCCGCGCGCCGTTTGCGGCGGCCCGCACGAAGGATCGCCACGAGGCCAGCGACCCAGAGGATCGCGCCGCCGATGAGCAGCGCGCGATATCCGCCCAGCGCGAGCACGCCAGCCGCCGGAGGCGGATGCGGGAGGACCTGACCTGCGGGCAAGAGCGAGCGAATCGTGACCGGAATCGGCGGCAGCACGACGCTCGGCTCCGTCGAGCCGGCGATCGGACGGAGCCATTCGCGCAGATCGTGGGCACCCGGATCGAGACCGCAGTACTCGAGGTCGTAGCGGAAGGCCGTGCCGTGCGGGCTCTTCGCAAGGATGCGCAGCACGATCGCGCCGTCCTCGCGTACGGGCACGGCCTCGAGCTCGGGCGCGGGCAGCACGAGCTCCTCGATGCGCGCCGGCACACCGACGGTCGATTCCGCTTGCGCCAGAGGTGAAAACGCGCGCGCCGAGCTCGCACCCGCGAGCACGAGCAGCCCAGCGAGCGAGAATCGCGCGCGCAGGAGCCCTCTCATCGCGTCCCCCGGCCGGCCCAACCCCGGGCGCGAAAGAGCTGGCGCAGCGCGTGCTCGAAGGGTCGATCGGTGCGGATGCGCAGGTGATCGATCCCGGCACGCAGGAGGCCCTGCGTCCACCGATCCGGTTCGATCCACGAGCGAGAGCCGCGCGTGACGAACTCGCGTCCCGTCTCGGCCTCGCGCGCGCGCAGGAAACCGCCGCCCCGCACGCCCGTCTCGGCCGGATCCTCGAGCTCCAGCACGATGCAATCGTGGAGATGCGCGAGCCGCTTGAGCGCCGGTACGGCGCGCGGATCGTGCATGTCGGAGAGCACGATGACGAGCGAGCGCTGGGTCAGGCTCGGGGAGAGCTCGCCGATGCGCGTCGCGAGCGTCGTTCCCTCGTCGTACCGGTGCGTGCGCAGGAGCAGGATCCACTGCAGGAGCCGCGCGTGCGAGAGGCTCGGCCGCATGCGCAAGCTACGATCCCCCACGCCGACCACGCCGACCGGGCTCACGCGATCCAGGCACGCCAGCGCCAGCCCGCCCGCGACATAGAGCGCCACGTGGTACTTGCTCCTGCCGTGCGAGGACACCGTCATCGAGGCCGAGGTGTCGATCAGCAAGTAGCAGGGCATGCTCTTCGGAGTCTCGTACTCCTTGACGTGCGGCTTGCCGGTGCGCGCCGTGACGCGCCAGTCGATCGAGCGCACCGAATCGCCCGGCTGGTAGGGCCGCGACTGGGCGAACTCGATCCCGGAGCCCAGGAAGGGCGACTTGTCGATCCCGTACGCGAGGCTGTTCGCGAGCTTGCGCAAAGCGATCACGAAGCCGCGCGAGTCCAGCGTGTCGAGGTCCTCGATGTAGCCTTCCATGACCGGGCGCTCTGTTCTCGGGTCCGCGGCCGGCGACTAGCGCTCCCCGCGGCCGCTTCCACGGCCGGGTGAGTGAGAACCGGCCGCGGAGCCGTTGCTCGTCGCGCCACCCATCGAAGTCAGGAGCTCCGCCAGGACCATGCGTCCGTTGCGGCCCTCCGCGATCGCTTCGTAGCGCAAGCGCATGCGGTGCAGCATGACGTCCTCGGCGAGCGCGAAGAGATCCTCGGGGATCACGTAGTGCCGCCCGTGCATCAGTGCGCGGGCCCGCGAGGCCTTGACGAGCGAGATGCCGGCGCGTGGGCTGCACCCGAGCTCGACGTCCGGGTGCTGGCGCGAGCGTCCGACCAGATCGACCACGTGCTCGACGAAGGTCTCGCTCACGTGCACCCGGTGCACGGCTTCCATTGCGCGCACGAGGTCGTCGCTCGAGCCGACGGGCTCGTCCTCCAGGACGTCGAACTCGGTCTGCACGATCGCGCCGCTGTCCCGGCGCTCGACGCCGAGGGCCGCGTTGCGGACCAGGATCTCGCGCTCCTCCTCGCTCGCGGGGTACTCGAGCCGGTGCACGAGCATGAAGCGGTCGAGCTGCGCCTCGGGGAGCTCGAAGGTCCCGGCTTGCTCGACCGGGTTCTGCGTCGCGATCACGAGGAAGGGTGCAGGCAACCGGAAGGTCTCGTTGCCGATCGTCACCTTGCGCTCCTGCATGGCTTCCAGCAGCGCACCCTGAACCTTGGGCGCCGCGCGGTTGATCTCGTCGGCGAGCAGGAGATTCGTGAAGACCGGCCCCTGGCGCACGCGGAATTCGCTGGTGCGCTGATCGAGGATCTCCGAGCCCAGGATGTCCGAGGGCAAAAGATCGATCGTGAACTGGATGCGCGCGAAATCGAGGTCGATCGCCTTCGAGAGCGCCGAGACGAGCAGGGTCTTCGCCAACCCCGGAACGCCTTGCAGCAGGAGATGTCCGCCGGTGAACAGCGCGATCAGGAGGCGCTCGACGACGATCTCCTGGCCGACGACCACTCTGCCCACGCGATCGCGGACGGCAGCCACGAATTGCCGGGTCTGGTCGAACTCTTGCTGCGAGGGCTTGGTCGCGGATTCGAGCATGGCAACGCGAGGGGGCGGGGGTTCGGAAAGTGCCTACCGGGACCGGTGATGGACTTCCAGGGGAGGACCATCTTCCCCGCCGCCGGCCGAAGGACAAAGGGGCAAGGCGCCGGAACGGTACCCGGCATGCCGCCTACTACCCCGGTCCGAGTCGGCGAGTTTCTTCCCGCCCGTCTTCGGAGTGGGAGAAAGCAGGCCGGGCCCGCGCTGGCTCAGCGCGACTGCCCCTCGATACCAACCGAATCGAGGACCACTGGCGCGTCGTTGTGCGAGTGCGTGAATCCCCGGCGGCGCTCCTCGCGAACGGTCGACTCGGCGCGGAAGGCAACGATGTAGGCGCGCCGCCAGCCGGGGCTGAAATTGCCGCCCGAGCCGTGGATCACGCGCTCGTCGTGCACGGTCACGTCGCCGCGCTGGATGGGAACGGGGCGGATCCGGTCGCGCGCTTCGTCGACGTCGGCGACGAGCGTGTGAGATTTTTCGCGGTCACCGTGCAGCGGCCGGTGCGGGCGCAGGCTCGGCTCGCGGTTGGAGCCGACGACGAAACGCATGCACCCGTTCTCGAGCGTCGATTGGTCGATCGCGAGCCAGAAGGTCGCCGTGCGCTGGTCGGGTGTCTCGATCCAGTAGGCCTGGTCCTGATGCCAGTGGAAGAGCGCGTCGGCGCGCGCGGGCCGCTTGGCGAGGAGCTGGTCGTAGTCGATCTCCATCCCGCTCCCGTGGAGCTGCGCGGCGACCGAGGTCGCGCGCCGCTCGTACACGTTCCCCTGCCACACCGGGTGGTAGCGCCGCGGCAGCATCACGTTGATCAGGGCGAACTCCTCGAGCGGTCGCTCGTAGTCGCCCGCCATGTCGCAGAAGTCCTTGCCGGGCACCGCGATCTCGCGGCGCATGAAGCGCTCGTAGGTGGCCTCGATCGCATCGACTTCCTCGGCCGTGAGCAGCCCGCGGAGGTGGACGTAGCCGTCCTCTCGGAAGCGCTGCTTCTCCTCCTCGCTCACCTGGTAGGAATCACCTCGGATACGCGACATCGCTCTACTCCCCGGAAGGGACGAAGGAGCAGTGTACCGCGGTTGCGAAATCGCGACCGCTCAGCGAGCGTTTCGCCCGGCGAGGAGCCGTTCGACGGGCCGCGAGAGACCCGCGAAGAGAACGTCGGCGGTGCGCCGCGCGTCCGAAGCGATGGCGGCGAGCTCGGACCGGATCGGGCTCTCGAGCTCGTTCGTGAACAGCGCCTTCGAGCTGCGGGCCAGGCTCTCGATCTCGCGCAGGCCGGTGGCGGAGGCGAGCCGGTCGAAGGTGTGCTGCTCCACCAGTAGGGCCTGGGCTTGCGCGGGCAGCTCGCTCGCGGCTCGCGGCCGCCAGGCGAGCCACACGCCGGTCGTGAGCAGCGCGGTTGCAGCGGCGGCGAGCTGCCAGGATCGCCAGAGCGGCTGCCTTACACGCGGAGCCTCGATGCGAGCCTGCACGCGCGCACCGAAGTCCGCGGGGAGCGCGGGACGCGCGGAGGGGGCTTGCTCGCGCAGGAGCGCGGCGAGGCGTTCGTGGGTCAAGCTCATGATTCGACCTCGGCAGCCGCAGCAGTGTACGAGGGATCGGGTGGACGCGACGTGCTGTCGCTGCGCTTCGAGCTCGGCCGCTCCTCGCTGAGCGCCCGCAGCAGCCGTTCGCGGGCACGGAACAGGATCACGCGGACCGTGCCCGTGCGCTTGCCGAGCACGGCGCCGATTGCATCCGGGGCGAGGTCTTCGGCGTAACGCAGCCACAAGGCCGAGCGCTGCCCTGGAGTGAGCACGCGTCCGGCGAGGGCCCACAGGTTCGCCCACTCCTCGCGCCCGCTCGCGATGCGCTCCGGCCCGGCGCGCTCGCTGCTCGCGAGCTCGAGAGCCTCGTGGCCGCTCTCCTCCCGCCGCCCGCGACGGTAGCGGCTCGCCGTGAGCCGCCGCGCGAGGGTGAACAACCAGGTCGAGAAGCGCCACTGCGAGTCGTACAGCGCGAGCTTCTGCCAGGCGCGCACGAAGGCCTCCTGGCATAGCTCCTCGGCGTCCTCCGCGGAGGCGGTGCGCACGACGAGGAAGGCGTACAGCGGCGCCTGGTAGCGCAGCACGAGCTCCGCGAAGGCGTCCCTGGATCCCTGGCTCGCGCGCGCCACGAGCGCCAGAACCGCCCCCTCTTCGGGCGGTTCCAATCGCTCGCTCGGCTGGCGCGGAAAACTCACCTCGCCGCTTCTGCTTCGATCTCGGCGAGCACCTCGAGCAGGTCGCGCACGGGTAGGCGCACGCTCAAGCGCACGCCCGTCCCGAGCTGCTCGACCGAGAGCGCCCGCAGCATGTCGCGCGCCGCCTGGGGCACCTCCTCGTCGCCGGAAGCGAGCTCGAGCAGCGCCAGCCCCCCCTGAACGATCGCCGCCAGCCGCCGCGCGTCGTCGTTCGAGCGAGCGTCGACCTCCAGGCTGGCGAAGCACATCTCGTCGCGCTCGCCGAGCTCGAGGACCCCGCCCTGGACCAGTTCGGCCATGTGCGAATTCGGATCGAAGTCGGTGATCTCGGAGAGCGGCGCGCGCGTGGCGACGTAGAGCCATGCCCCCGCGCTCGGTCCGCGCGCGAAAGCCGAGCTCCCGCTCGCCTTCAAGTTGGGCGCCTTGCCGCGCAGGACGTCCGCCGTGCGAGCCACGCGCTCCGGATCGCGAGCCAGCACGATCGTGCGCTCCTCCGGGCTCGATTGCTGCACCCATGCGAAGAGCTCGTCGCCCGCATCACCGATCGCGAGCAGCGAGAGGTCGCCAGCCGCCATGCTGCGCACCGGCGTCATCTGCTGCAAGCTGGCGAGAATCTGGTCCGCCTTCTTGCTCATGCGAACCTGCACGACCGCGTCCTCCGCGTCCCCCGCGCCATGTAGCGTCACCGAATGCAGGTCCTGCAGCGGATCGACGCCCATCGCGCGCAGCATCTCGTCGAGATCCTCCATGTCGACGTCCTCATCCCCCTGATGGGCGCGCAGCACCTCCATCAAGTGCGCCCCGAGCTTGGTCGCCCGCAGCGCCTCGAGATCCAGGTGCGCCACCCACCGCGCATCCGCCGGCAAGCGAGTCTGGTCGAGCGCGCCGGAGCGAGCCGTCGTGGGGAGGATCGAGAGGGCGAAACAAAGCGCGGTCTGCAACATGGATGGGTTCTCCGGGGATCGAGCTTCCTCACTCGCGTGTCCGGTCTACGCTCCACCCCACCCTTCCGTTTCCGGTTCATGCAAGAAAAGGCGGCCTCCTCTGGTTCGGAGTACCGCCTGGTTCGGAGTACCGCCTTCAGGCGGTCTTCTCTTTCAGAGCCAGTCCCGCCTGAAGGCGGTACTCCGAACCAGAAGGCCTCTGCCCTCCCCGGCGGATGCGGGCCCGTAGCCCTTGCCAATCTCTGCTTCTGTCGAACGGAGGCCTCGAACCGATGCCGCAGGAATGCTGCTCGACGGTTGCATCGAAGACGTCGAAGTCTTCCCGATCCAGTAGGATCCTTGAATCGCAGGCTTTGGGAGAACGAGAGCCATGACCAGGAGCACTCCACTTCAAGTTGCCGTCCTGTTGCTAGCCTCCACTCCTGCCGCCGCGCAGTGCGAGCTCCAGAAGCTGAACGCCTCGAACCCCGATACGTGGTACTTCGGTTTCCGCGTTGCGATGTCCGGCGACTACGCCGTCATCGGTACGCCCTATGAGGAATCGACGCACGGCCCCGAGGCGGGTGCCGCGGCTCGGGAAGCGTCGCATTGGACGACCTCGTGCTCACGATCTCGCACCTGCCGCCGGACCAGTTCGGCCTCTTCTACATGGGCGGCGGGCAGACGCAGTTTCCGTTCGGGGACGGGTTCCGATGCGTCGGATCGGGCGGAGTCGGGCTCTTCCGGTACAAGCCTCCGCACTCCTCCGGCAGCGCGGGAATGCTCACACTCGGTCCCGGAATCGTCGCGCGCTCGCAGTCCTTCCCTATGAGCGGCCACATCGACGCCGGAGAAACCTGGTACTTCCAAGGCTGGTACCGCGACCCCCTGGGACCCTGCGGAACGGCCTTCAACCTCTCCAGCGCGCTGGCCGTGACCTTCGCACCCTGATCGACTTCCGCCTCTAGAGAGAAACCACACCCCTACGAGCACGGAGTCCCTCCGAGTTTGGAGTACCGCCTTCAGGCGGTCTGGTTCGTCGTCCCGCCTTCAGGCGGGACTGGCTCCGCAAGAGAAGACCGCCTGAAGGCGGTACTCCGAACCAGAAAAAGATCAGATCCGAAGCTCGGCCTCGCCGTGCTTTTCCGTCACAGAATACGTGCGCGCCCGCTTGCAGCCCCCGTTGCGCTCGCGGCCGTCCTGGGGGGTGAACTGGTAGTTGTGCAGCGGGCAGCGGGCGAAGCGGCCTTCGATCAAGGGGCCGGACTCGATGCGGCCGCCCTTGTCGTGGGGGCAGTGGTTGTCGATGGCGTGGAGCTTGCCGTCGACGCGGCAGAGGAGCACCTGCAGGCCGCCGGCGAGGGGGTCGCCGATGTCGACCTTGCGCGCTTCGCCCTCGGCGATGCGCGTGGTTCCGGGAACGAGGACGGCGGGACGGCGGAAGAGCCGCAGGAGACGGCGGAGCATGGAGGGGTCGATGCTAGCATCTCGCCGCGCATGAAGCCGGTGCTACTCGTCGATGTGGTGGGGCTCACGCCGCGTCAGATCGGCGAGCGAACGCCGCACTTGCGCGGGCTCGCCTCGCGCGGCGCGCTGGCGCCGATGAGCACGGTGTTGCCGGCGGTCACGTGCAGCGCGCAGGCGACGATGCTCACGGGGCTCCAGCCGCGCGAGCACGGCGCGGTCGGCAACGGATGGCTCGATCGCGCCAGCGGGGACGTGGCGCTGTGGCGCCAGTCGAATGCGCTCGTGGCGGGCGAGAAGATCTACGAGCGCGCGCGACGCATTGATCCCTCCTTCCGCTCTGCCAAGATCTTCTGGTGGTGGAACCTCGGTGCGGCGGTCGATCTGGTCAATCACTCCGCGGCCGTTCTATCCGGCGGACGGGCGCAAGATCCCGGCGATCTACGCCTCGCCCCGGCGCTTCGGAGAGGAGACTCGAGGGCGAGCTCGGGAAGTTTCCGTTCTTCGATTTCTGGGGACCGAAGTCGGGGCTGCCTTCGAGCCGCTGGCTCGCGGATGCGGCGATGCGCACGCTCGCGGTCGAGAAGCCCACGCTCACGCTCGTCTACCTCCCCCACCTCGACTACGACCACCAGCGCTACGGGCCGAAGGACGCGCGCTCGGTCGCCGCGCTCGGCGAGATCGACGCGATCGTGGGCGACCTGCTCGCCGCGGCCGAGCGCGCCGGCGCCGAGGTCGTGGTGGTGAGCGAGTACGGCCTGTGCGAGGTCGACACACCGGTGCACGTCAATCGCATCCTGCGCGAAGCGGGCCTGCTCGTCGCGCGCGAGACGCCGGCCGGCGAGGTGCTCGACGTGTTCGCGAGCGAGGCCTTCGCCGTCGCCGACCACCAGCTCGCGCACGTGTACGTGCGTTCCGATGCGGCCGCGGCACGCGCGCGCGAGATCCTGGAAGCGACGAAGGGCGTCGAGCGCGTGCTCGACGCGGCGGGGAAACGCGAATTCGCGATCGACCATCCGCGCGCCGGCGACCTCGTCCTGATCGCGGAGCCGCGCGCGTGGTTCACCTATTATTACTGGATCGACCCGGCCGCCGAGCCCGACTTCGCGCGCACGGTCGACATCCATCGCAAGCCCGGCTACGACCCGTGCGAGCTGTTCCTGGATCCGGTGCTGCGCGCGCCGAAGCTGCGCATCGCGTTGCGACTGGCCCAGAAGATCGCCGGGATGCGCTACCTGATGGACGTGATCCCGCTCGACGCGACGCTCGTGCGCGGGAGCCACGGGCGCCTGCCCGACGATCCAGAGGACGGCCCCGCCTTCCTCTGCACGCAGCCTTTCGCGCGTTGCGGCGGTGAGCCCGCAAATGGCCGCGTCGAGATGACTTCGGTGCCCGAGCGCGTGCTCGCCTTGCTGTGCCGCTGACGGGCCTCCCGCCGCCGGTCGCACGCGCGATGCGGCTCTCGGTGTGGGAGGGGGTTGCGTACGCGCTGATGGTCGGTCTCGGCGAGACCTACTTCGTCACGGATGCGCTGCGCTTGCAGGCAAGCCCCCTGCAAGCGGCGCTGGTAGTGAGCCTGCCGCTCTTCGTCGGCGCACTCGGGCCCCTCGCCGCCGTGCGCATGCTGGCGCACCTGCGCCATCGCCGCGGGCTCGCTGTCCTGACGGCCGCCTGCCAGGCGCTCGGACTGCTCGCGCTGGCACTCTCCGACGCGCTCGATTTCTCGACGCCCGAGATCGTGATCGCCGTGGCCTGCTTGCACCAGGCGTTCGGACAAGCGACGGGTACGGCCTGGTCCTCGTGGTTCGGTGACCTCGTTCCCGCCGCGGTGCGCGGGCGCTACTTCGCGATGCGCACGCTATGGGTGCAGTTCGCGACCTGCGTGGGCCTCGTCGGTGCGGGGCTACTGTTGCAATGGCTCGAGCCCGCGCGTCCCGAGGAGGCGGCGGGAGCGGGTGGCACGGGCTTCACGTTGATCCTCGCGCTCGCGGCTCTGTGTCGCGCGGTGTCGGCGGTGCTGCTCGCGCTCTCGCACGAGAATCGCTTCCACGGCCTCTCGCGCGGCCACCGCTTGCGCCGCTTCCTCGCCACGGATCGAGGACGCGCCGCCTGGCGGCTCGTCGCCACCGGCGCCCTCTTCCAGCTCGTCGTGTACGTCTCCTCACCCTACTTCTCGCCGTACATGCTGACCGAGCTCGGCTTCGACTACGTCGAGTTCATGACCGCCACCGTCTCGATCGTGCTCTGGAAAGTCGCGATGCTGCCCGCGTGGGGCCGCGTGATCGATCATCACGGTGCGCGGTCGACCTATGCGCTGGCCGCTGTCCTCGCGGCCCTCGTCCCCCTGCCCTGGCTCTGGGCCAAGGGCGTCGTCTGGGTGCTCGTCGCACAGAGCTTCTCCGGCTTCGCCTGGGCCGGCTACGAAGTCTCCTATTTCACGCTGCTCCTCGAATCGAGCTACGTGCGCACGCGCGCCCAGCTCTTCGCCGCGCAAAGCCTCGCCAACGGCTCCGGCCAGCTCCTCGGCACGCTCGCCGGCGGCTGGATGCTCGGTTTCTCGCGCGGCTTCCTGCTCGTCTTCGCACTCTCCCTCGCCGGCCGGATGGCTCTCGCGCTCTTCGTCCCCGGCCTCGTTCCGGCCGTACGCCACGGCCCCCACCTCGGCCGCCGCGACGTATTCCTGCGCGTCATCGGCCTGCGCCCGCACGGTGGGCTCGCGTACCGCCCGATGCCCGACGGGCTCTCGTCACTGAGCCCCGAGCGTGGGACGGAAGAAACGTCGAGGGAGGATCCCACCGCCAACGGAGAGGACGCGGGATGTCCTTGATTGCTCCCATTCCAGATCGGAAGCGCTAGCCTGGGAGCATGCCTTCGACCGGAATCCTCCGCACCAGGAAGGATTGCTTGCCCAGCATGAAGAAGGACTTCAGTGTCATCATCGAGCGCGATTCCGAAGGGTATTTCGTGGGCACCGTCCCGGAGCTCCATGGCTGCCACCGCCAGTCGCAGTCTCTGGACGAGCTGATGGTTCGTATGAAGGAGGCGATCGAGCTCTGCCTCGAAGAGCAGGGATCGGGTCTCGAACCGATGGACTTCGTGGGAGTGCAGCGAATCCAGGTTGCATGAGCGGCAATCCTGCACGACTGCGAACTGAGTCGTGAAGCACTTCATGAGGTCCTCTGACCGCAGTAGTCGCTTCGCCGAGGTGTCAGTCGTGGCCCTGTCCAGTGGGGCGGTGTGCCGAGAGGAACAGCGAGGAGCAGGGAGGGCCCCGCTCTTCGCTCGATCTGGACTCAGATGAGTCCGTCTTCAGGAGGTGAAAGGAATCGCTCGCGTTCGAGCGTCGATCACGGAAGGAAGGTCGCGCTCAAGCCGTCCGTCAGCGGGCGGTCAGGGTGAAGACGTTCGCGGCGATCGAGAGCGAGTCGAAAGAGTCCATGCGCGCGCCAGTACCGAAGCGATCAGGGTGCGTAGTCGTCCGGACTGCCGGCGCCGTAGCGCGCCCGCAGCGCGGAGTCCTCGCGCATCAGGTCGCGCGCGAGGATCAAGAGTGCGAGGTCCTCGGCCTCTCCTCCCGGCAACTCGGCCGCCAAGCCGGATTGGCGCAGCCCGGCGAGCTCGCCCATGCCTCGCTGTCGTAGATCCGCTTCGGCGATGGCGAAGCCGCTCGACTCGCGTTCCAGGAGCTCGAGACGCTCGGTGGCTGAGGGCTTGCCGAGCAGCAAGCACCAGGAGTCGCGCGGGCCGCGGCCGATGCGGCCGCGGAGCTGGTGGAGCTGGGCGAGGCCGAAACGTTCGGCGCCCTCGACGACCATGATGCTCGCTTCGGGGACGTCGACGCCGACCTCGATCACGCTCGTCGCGACGAGGAGGCGGGCGCGGCCGGCGCGGAAGCTCTCGACGGCGCGGGCGCGCTCGTAGCGATCGAGCGCTCCGTGGACGAGCTCGACGCCGAAGCGCGCCAGCGGTGAGGCGGCGAGCGCTCGCGCGCGCCGCACGGCGCTGGTGCTCGCTCCGCGTTCCTCTGCCTCGCTCTCGCTCTCGCCCTCGCCGATGCGCGGACAGACCCAGAAGGCGCGTTCGCCAGCCTCGAGCCGCTCGGCGAGGAAAGCCTGCAGCCGCTCGCTCTTCTCGCCGCGCACCCAGCGCGTGCGCACCGCCCCGCGGCCGGCGGGTCGATCCTGGATCGTGCTCACGTCGAGATCGGCGTACAGGGTGTGCGCGAGCGTGCGCGGGATCGGCGTCGCGGTCAGCAACAGCAGATGCGCAGCCTCGCCCTTCTGCGAGAGCGCGAGCCGCTGACCGACGCCGAAGCGCTGCTGCTCGTCGATGATCGCCAGATCGAGGCGCGCGTAGGCAACCTCGGCGGAGAAGAGCGCGTGCGTACCGAATGCGATGCTCGCTCGACCGCTCGAGAGCTCGTCGAGGACCCGAGTGCGTTCGACGCGCGGAAGCGATCCGGTGAGCAGGACCGAGCGCACGCCTGCTTCGGCCAGACGCGGAGCGAGCACTTGATGGTGCTGCTCGGCGAGGAGCTCGGTCGGCGCGAGGAATGCCACCTGGCCTCCGCGCTGCGCAACCGCAAGCGCGGCCCACGCCGCAACCGCGGTCTTCCCACAGCCGACATCGCCTTGCAGGAGACGACGCATCGGTCGCTGACGGGAGAGATCGCCGCGGATCTCGCGCACGGCCTGCGCCTGCCCGGCAGTGAAGGCGAACGGGAAGGTGGCGAGAGCGCGCGCGTGCTCGGCCTCCGCCAGGACGATCGAGCGCGCATGCCCGAGGCGATCCTCCTCGCGCCGCCGCGCCATGCGGGCCTGGAAACCGAGCCAGGGCTCCAGCGCGAGGCGTGCGTGCGCGCGCTCGTACTGGTGGACGTCATCCGGGGCATGCACGCGCCGCACCGCGAGCGCGAGGGGCGGCAGATCGAGACGCGCGAGGTGTGCGTGATCGAGCGGCTCCTCGATCGAGTCGGCGCAAGCGAGCGCGGTCTGGACGAGCCGTCCGACGAACTCGGGCGAGAGACCCTCGAAAGCGGGATAGCGCGGGACGAGCGACCCGGGCCGAGGAAGCGGACGCTCGCTCGTGCCCACGCTCTCCACGACCAAGCGCAATTCGCCGCTCGCGGAGATCGTTCCACTGAGCTCCACCTGCATGCCGGGAACGAAGCGCTCGCGCAGCCAGGGCTGGTTGAAGAAGACGGCGTCGAGCGCACCGCTCGAGTCCGTGCAGCGCAGCCGATAGATCGAGCGACGGCCGCGCCAGCGCGTGAGTCGGCCGGATTCGACCGTCGCCGCGATGGTGACCGGAGCGCCGCGTAACCGGAGCGCCGCGGCGATCGGGATGCGCTCCTCCGATCGGACGAGCTCCCGAGGGAGCAAGCAGCACAGATCGCGCAGCCGATGCAGACCGCGGCGCGCGAGCGCGAGCGCCCGCGCCGGGCCGATCCCCGCGAGCGAGCTCAGCGGCGCGGCGGGGTCGAGCGGCGCGGCCGGCGTGCGAGGTTCGCTCGTGGCGGCCTCCTCCTCGGAGAGCGTCACTGCGCGGCGTCGGGACTCGGCTGGCATCCCTCGGGAATCTCCTTGCGATGCTGGAACGGCTTCAGCTCCGGCAAGCTCCAAACCATTTCCCAGGACGCGAAGCCGCGATCTCGCATGCGGGTGAGACTGTCGGCGGCGAACTTCATGCAGGTCGAGATGCGGGCCTCACGGTCGGTCTCGGAAAAGGAGGGGTCGTTCTGCGCTCGCGTGGCGCACGCTCCGAGCTGGGTCAAGATCTCTCGCAGGCAGGCCATCTCGTTCGTGATGGGGCCGGAAGGGAACTCGGCCACGAGATCGAGGGCTTCCTCGTCGCGTCCGAGGGCGAAGAGGGCCTTGGAATGCTGCAATCGCGCCGAGATCCCCTGGAACCGACAGTTGCCGTCCCACGGGCGGCTGGCCAGCGAGGGCTCGAGGATCGCGCGTGCTTCCAGCACCCCGGCCAGCGCGTCGGACCAGCGCCCGCGAGTCGCGAGATTGTCCGCACGCAGAAGGCGGGCGCCGGCGAGGCTGTTCGAGTACTCGGGCTTGTCCGGGTGACTCGCTTGCAGGCTGCGCGCAGCCTCGAAGGCAATGTCGCTGTAGCGCTCCGATTCTTCGATCTGCTCGGGAGTGTTCAGCGTGGCCGAGAGATTCGCTGCGGCGGCGTACACGCCGTGCAGGTACAGCGGCACGTCGGGATAATCGATCACCAGCGCCTGGAAGGTGGCGAGCGCGCCTCTCGTGAGCTCCAGGCTCTCGGGTTCGCGGCCGATCGTCTGGGCGAGGACTCCCATGTTGGACTGGCTCTGGCCGAGTGCAACGCGGAAGTCGGCGTTCTCGGGCTCGCGCTCGACCAGCCCCTCGCGGATGGAGAGCGCCTGACCGTGCTCTTCCCACGCTTCGTCGTACCTGCGCTGATCGCGATGACCCTGCGCGAGGTTGTTCCAGACCCACGACTCGCGCAAGCCATCGTCCAGCTCGGCCGCGCCCACTGCGCCGACGGCACCGAAGTCCTCGAGCGATCGGTGCAGGAGCTCCTCGCTCTCCTCCATCTTTCCTAGCTGGTGCTGCATGTCGCCCAGTGAGGCGAACACGATGGCGCGCTGCCTGAGATAGCGCGGATCCGTCGGAGCCTCGTCGATCAACGCCTCCAACCGCTCCAGGGCGTCCTCGAAGATCGCCTTCGCTTCGTCGAGCCGTCCCTGGCGCTGCACGAAGGCCGCCATCCGCACGAGGCTGCTCGCGTACAGGTGCTGCAGATGGCGGTCGCCGGGAGAGGCTTCGAGGAGCGCGAGGTTCGTCTGGCTCTCGACCTGGTGGGCTTCCAGCGAGTCATCGGCCCGCCCGAGCAGCTCGGAGAGCTCGGCGATCGTGCCCTGCACGCGCGCGAGCTCCTCCTGTAGCGCCGGATCGTCCCCCTTCTCGGCCAGGAACTCGCGGTAGAAGCCGAGCGCGTCTTCGAGGATCTCGCGCCGCACGGTCTGCACCTGCGGAACGTTCTCCAGGGTCTTCTCGCCGAGTCGGGTGAGCATCGTCCGAACGGCGCGGAGCGCGCGACCGAAGTTCTTCTCGGCGCGCTCCTTCGAGGTGCTCGCCACGCCACGCTGCGTCCGCGCTTCGTCGAGCGCGGCCTGGATCTCCTCGCGCGCCCGGCCCTGCAGCACGCCGTAGAGGATCGGCCCGCCGAGGACGAGTAGGCTGCCGAGCGCGATCGCCACGGCGCGGCCCGGATGCCGCTCGGACCAGCGTCGCGCACGCAGCCACGCGCCGGCGCGCCGCGCTTCGATCGGCCGGTGCTCGAGGACGTTCTCCAGGTCGCGGGCGAGATCGGCGGCGCAGGCGTAGCGGCGCACGGGATCGTGCTCCATGGCCTTGCCGCACACCGTCTCGACATCCCAGGAAGCGGCGCGCTGACGCGTACGCAAGGGCGGTGGATGGCCGGCTTCGATCGCGCGCCGCGTCTGCTCCGGGCTCTCGCTGGCGAATGGCGAGCGCAGCGCGAGGAGCTCGTAGAGCGTGACGCCCAGGGCCCACACGTCGGCTCGCGCGTCGAGCCGATCGAGATCGCCCTCGATCTGCTCGGGCGACATGTAGGCGAGCGAGCCGATCTGGACACCCGTGCGCGTCAGCTTGGTCGTCCCGCTGCTGCTCGCCAGCCCGAAGTCGAGGATCATCACTCGCCCGCCGGGAGTGACCATGAGATTGGAAGGCTTGATGTCGCGATGCAGGATTCCGCGGCGGTGCGCGTGCTCGAGTGCCTCCGCCGCCTGGCGGATCAAGTGCAGGCAGGCGTCGACGTAGCTGCCCGTGAACGCCCAGCTCGGCCCGGATGTTGGACCGGCCTCGTGCTCGTCGGGAGTGCAGCGGAGGATCGCTTGCGCGAGGTCGCTGCCGCTGAGCGTCGCGGGATCCCGCTCCCGGAGCACGTCGATCGCGTCGGCGAGTGTGCACCCGATCACGCGCTCCATGGCGAAGTACGGAATGCCCTTTTCTTCACCGACCGTGTGCACGGGCACGATGCCGGGATGCTGGAGGCGCGCGATGGTCTCGATCTCGCGGCGAAAACGCTCGCGCGCACCAGGGAAGAACAGCTGCTCGGGTCGGATGAGCTTGAGCGCCACCTCGCGCCCCAGCGGCTCCTGCCAGGCGAGGTAGACGACTCCCATCCCTCCGCCGCCGAGACGCCGCAGCAGGCGGAACTCGCCGAGGCGCTCGGGAGCGCCCTCCGAGGAGAGGCCGTGCGATTCGATCAGTCCGACGGCCCGCAGCCCGTTGATGCGGCGGCGCAGCTCCGACTCGTGCGCTGGATGCGCGCGGCAGAGCTGCGCGATGGCCGACTCGCCCTGCGTCTCCAATAGATCGAGGCACTGTGCCACGAGGCGCCGTAGCTCCTCGCCGTCGGACTGTCGCGCTTGGGGTTCCATGAGCTGGCGAGGGATATCCTAGGCAGGACTCTCCGCGTGAGCATATGGGCAGCGATCCCACCAAGCCCCTGATCGACCTGGCTGCGCGAGGCGAAGCGCGCGCCATCGAGGCGCTACTGCAAAAGTACCTCCCGGGCCTGCGTGCGTTCGTTCGCCTGCGAGTCGGTCCAGAGCTACGCGCCAAGGAGTCCTCCAGCGACATCACCCAGTCGGTGTGTCGCGAGCTCTTCCAGGGGCTCGAGCAATTCCAGTGGCAGGGTGAGGAAGCGTTTCGGAGCTGGCTCTTCACCGCGGCCTTGCGCAAGGTGGCGGATCGAGCGGAGCACTATCGAGCCGGCAAGCGCGACGTGGCGCTGGAGGTCTCGCCGCCTCGCGCGAACGCCGCCGACGAGCCGGTGTGGGAGTGCTACCGTTCCTTGTCGTCCCCCAGCCAGCAGGCGATCGCGCGCGAGCTCGCGGAAAGGATCGAGGCGGCCTTCGATGTCCTGAGCGCGGACGAGCGCGAGGTGGTCACGCTGGCGAAGATCGTCGGGCTTTCGCGAGCGGAGATCGGAGAGCGGCTGGGGAAGAGCGAGGGGGCGGTGCGGGTGATGCTCCACGGGGCGCTGGCCCGGCTGACGGATTTTCTCGGCGATCCGTGAGAAAGGCGGCCCTCTCCGGTTCGGAGTACCGCCTTCAGGCGGTCTTCTCTTTCAGAGCCGGTCCCGCCTGAAGGCGGGACGACGAACCGGACCGCCTGAAGGCGGTACTCCGAACGGCGAGGTACCCCGCGGCAGATCTCGCCGCGGGCTCTTGCTGCGTGGTCGGCGGGAGGAGCGGAGCGGAGCATCCGATAGAATCCCCCGCCGCTTCGGATTCCTCCACCACCGCTCGCATGTCCTTTTCACGTCCCGACTGCCCGCACCGTTCCGCGCCTGGCCTGGCCGGGCTGCTGCTCCTGCTCGCGGGCTGCGGGCGGGACGCTCCCGCGGGATCGGCGCAGGGGCACCTCCAGCGGCTCGACCTCGTGCCCGTGGGCGAGGATGCGACGAGCCGGGAGCCGGTCACGGTCGAGCGGATCGCGGTCGCTCCCGACGCGGCCGACCGGAAGACCGGATCCGTGCGTCGCGTGGAGCGTACGAAGGGCAAGAGCCCGCACTTCGAGATCTTCGGACCGTTCGAGCCGACGGCCTTCAATCAGGTCGTCCTGCACCTGCGCTGCCCAGGTGAGGAGGACGTCAAGCTCGCCCTGCAGCGCGGCGGCCAGGCCGTCCAGGCGGGCGATTCGATGAAGAAGCGCGTGCCGCCGCGCAAGGCCATCCAGAAGGTGGTCTTCGATCTGCCCATGCTCCGGCGCGAGAGCGCGGACATCGACGTGATCAGCGTCAGCCTCGGAGGATTGCACCAGCGCTCGGCGCTGGTCGCGCTGGAGCTGCGCCTTCGTCCGTGGAGCGACTGGCTGCCCGATCCGCGCGGCACGGCCGAGATGCTATCAGTCGGCGGCGAGATGCGGCGAGCGGAAGGCCTCTCCTCGCGGCTGCCGCTCTCGACCACCTTCCGTTCGCCTGGCAAGGGCTGGCTGGAGTTCTCGTACGCGGAGCCCGACCTCTTGCGCGAGCCGGGCAGTGAGCCGGTGCTCGTGGTCGGCCTCGCGGAAGCGGGCGGAAGCGAGACCCTGCACGAGTACTCCCTGGCAGCGGATCCTGTTCACCCCTCGACGTGGCACTACGCATCCATCGATCTCGCCGGCTTCGCCGCGGATACGGAGGTGCGCGCGAGCTTCAGCCTGCGGACCACGAGCCAGGAAGAGATCGTCTGCGCCCTCGGTGAGCCCGCGCTCGTCCAGCGCGGAAAGCACCCCCCGGTGGTCGTGCTCGTGTCCTCGGACACGCATCGGGCCGACTACCTCGGTGCCGCCAACTCGCCGATCGTCGTGCGCACGCCCTTCCTTGACGGTCTCGCGGCCCGCGGCGCGTACTTCACCAATTGCCTCGCGTCGGCCAATGTCACGAATCCCTCGCACGTCGCGCTGATGACGGGCACGTCCCCGCGCGACACGGGAGTGGTCGCAAACCAGAAGCCGCTGGCGCCCGAGGTCCAGACGCTGGCGGAGTGCTTTCGCAGCGCAGGATGGACGACCTATGCGGCGGTCTGCGCGATCCACTTGAACCATCGTCAGAGCGGGCTCGGCCAGGGCTTCGATCGCATGAGCTTTCCTGAGGTCCCTCAGCGCGACTCCGGCCTCGCGATCGCAGACCTGGAGTCCTGGCTCCCCGATGCGGATGGGTTGCCGCTATTCGTGTGGCTGCACGTCTTCGATGCGCACGCGCCCTACCTGGCACAGGAGCCCTATCACGCGAGCTACTGGGACGGCGCGCTCGATCCGAGCGATCCGAGCCTTCCGCCGCTGCCCGAGGCGGCTTCCGACCCCTGGCTCGGCGACGTGCGGGATCTTGCGTACATCGAGACGCTCTATCGCAGCGAGGTGAGCTACGTCGACGCTGAGGTGCAGCGCTTGCTCGCCTTGCCAGGGCTCGAGGGTGCCATCGTCGCCTTCACCGCCGACCACGGTGAATCGCTCGGCACGCACACGATCTACTGGGACCACCGCGAGCTCTATCCGGAGAATCTCTACGTCCCGCTGATCCTGGCGGGGCCGGGAGTGCCACAAGGGATCCGCTGCGACCTGCCCGTGGAGCAGATCGACACCTCGCGCACGCTCCTCGACCTCGTCGGCATGCAAGCGACGCCCTTTCCAGGCGTCGACCTCCTGAGCATCGCGACCGGCGAGGCAAAGGAGGCGAGCTTCCGCTTCTCGCTCTCGGCGCACGCGCTGTCGGCATCGGTGCTCTCGGGGAGCTGGTTCCTGGTGATCCACCTGCGCGAGCACAAGTTCTCGCCGGATCGTCCGGTGCGCGCCATGCACGAGATCGAGCTCTACGACCTCGCGCTCGATCCCCGCTGCGAGAAGAACCTCGCCCAGACCGACCACGAGAAGGCGGCGCGCCTGCGCAAGCTACTGGTCGATTGGCTCGCCGCTGCTCGCGTTCCGGAGGCTGGCTCCGCCGACCCCGAAGCGGTCGACTCGCGAGTTCTCGAGGACCTGGCGGCGCTCGGTTACACCGGCGAGACGGTAGACGATGCCTCGAAGCGCTGGATCGATCCCGCTTGCGAGTGCGAGCAGTGCCTTCCCTTCCACGAATGAGCACGAACAGCGTGGAAAAGAGCACCGCTGCGGCGGCGATCGTCGTGCGCGGACTCACCAAGCGCTACGGCAAGCTCGTGGCCGTCGATGGCATCGGCTTCGAGGTCCCGCGCGGGACGTGCCTGGGTCTGCTCGGTCCCAACGGCGCCGGGAAAACCACCACCATCGAGATGCTCGAGGGGCTGACCAGGCCGGATGCGGGCGAGATCGAGGTGCTCGGCCTGCGCTGGGACCGCGACGCGCAGCGGATCCGCGAGCGCATCGGGGTGCAGCTCCAGGAGACCGTGCTGGCGGGCAAGCTGACGGTGCGCGAATCGCTCGCGCTGTTCCGCAGCTTCTACTCGCATCCGCGCGGGATCGACGAGGTCCTCGATCTGGTCGGCATGCAGGAGAAGAGCCGCGCCAAGCTCGACGAGCTCTCCGGCGGCCAGAAGCAGCGCTTGAGCCTGGGCTGCGCGCTGATCGGCTCGCCCGAGCTGCTCTTCCTCGACGAGCCGACCACGGGGCTCGATCCGCAAGCGCGCCGCCGCGTCTGGGAGATCATCGAGGAGTTCAAGCGCTCGGGCGGCACGTCGATGCTCACCACGCACTACATGGAAGAGGCGGAGCGGCTCGCGGACGACTTGATCATCATCGACAACGGCAAGATCCTCACGCGCGGCTCGCCCGCCACGATCGTCTCGACGCTCGGCGCCGAGCAGATCGTCGAGCTGCGCTTTCCCGAGGACACCCCTTCCGCGCCGCTCGCTCCCGAGCTCCTCCAGGGTCTGGAGGGCGTGCTCTCCGTCCGCCAGGAAGGCAACGGCCTGTGGCTCTCGGTGCGCCGCACGCAGGAGTCGGTCGGCGCACTGCTGGCGCTCCTCGAGCGCGAGCACGTCGTGCTCGCCGACCTGCGCACGCATCGGCCGACCCTCGAGGACGTGTTCGTCTCGCTCACCGGCAAGCACCTGCGGGATACCTGAGCATGGCACGAACGAGCGAGCTCCTCGAGCTGACGCGCACGCGCGTGCTGCTCTTCCTGCGCGAACCCGAGATCCTGTTCTGGGTGTTCGCGTTTCCCGTGGTGCTGGCGGGAATCCTGGGCTTTGCTTTCCGCCGCGGCTCTCCGCAACCCAGCCGCATCGGGGTCGTCGCCGGTCTCGCCTCCGAGCGCATCGACCGGGCACTGGAGGACGCCGAGGGCCTCGAGCTGCGCCGGCCCGAGGCCGCGCGCGCCGAGCGAGACCTGCGGCGCGGACGCGTCGACCTCCTGCTGTACGCCGAGGATCCGCCGCGGCTGCGCTACGACCCGACGCGGCCGGAGTGCGAGCTCGCACGGCTGCGCGTCGAGCGGGCGCTGGAGCGATCCGAGATCCCGATCGCCGCCCCGATCGATGGAGCGGAAGTCGCCGCGCCCGATGGCGCGCCGCCGCGCTCGGCCACGATCGTCACGCTCGACCACGTCGACGAGCGCGGCTCGCGCTATCTGGACTTCCTCTTCCCCGGCCTGCTCGGCATGAACCTGATGAGCACCGGGTTGTGGTCGCTCGGCTTCGCCATCGGCGACATGCGCCAGCGCAAGCTCCTGCGCCGGCTCATGGTCACCCCCATGCGCCGGTCGTCCTTCCTGGCCTCGCTGCTCTCGGCGCGCTTCGTGTTCCTCGTGCTCGAGATCTTCGTGCTCGTGCTGGTCGGTGTGTACGCGCTCGACGTGCCGCTCCGCGGCAACGTGCTCGGTTTCGCGCTGATCTGCTCGCTCGGGGGCCTGACCTTCTCCAGCATGGGGATCCTCGTCGCCTCGCGCGCCAAGACCGTGCAAGGCGTTTCGGGCATGCTCAACCTCGTCATGGTCCCGATGTGGCTCGGTTCGGGAGTGTTCTTCTCCTACGAACGTTTCCCCGAGGCCCTGCACCCCTTGCTCAAGCTGCTCCCGCTCACGGCACTGAATGACGCACTGCGCGGGCTGATGCTCGACGGAGTCGGCATCGGCACGCTCCTGCCCGAGCTCGCGGTCCAGCTCGGATGGCTCGTCCTGTGCTCGTGGCTCGGACTGAAGATCTTCCGCTGGGAATGAACGCTTCTACCGGATCCGTCCGCGCGATCGGCTGCTTGCTCGCGCTACTGGCTGGCTGCGCCCGGCCGGCGAAGAGCGTGGCACACGTCGAGCGCCTCGAGCTGCATCCCGTGCTCGGAACGGCCAGTCCGCGCGAGGTGCGCACCGTCGCGACCCTGCTCCCCGGAGGCACGGGCCGGCGTGCGCGCAGCTTCGCTCCGGAGAGCTCGATCGAGACGATCGATGCCAATGGTCACGGCGAGATGCGCGACGCCTGGGAGCTGCGCGGCGCGGGCAGCAAGCGCGTCGAGTTCGTCGGCCCCTTCGATCCGGCGACCTTCAACCGCGTGCGCATCCTCTCGATTCCCGGCGAGATCGAGTCGGTGCGGGTCCTGCTCGTCCGCAAGGACAAGAAGAAGGACGTGGGCACCAAGGGGGTGCGCATGGGCGGGACGGTGTCCGCCTACTGGCGCGACTTCGACCTGGAAGGGATGCGCAAGGAGAGCGAGCCATTCGATCGGCTGGTGGTGCGCTTCGACGGCTCGAGCTTGCTCGTGCGGCTCTTGCAGGTCCAGCTGGTGGCCGTTCCCTGGACGAGCATGCTGCCCGATCCGGCGGGAGCCGCCGAGCTCGTGCGCATCGGCGAGGACTCGCGCCGCGCGAAGGGGCTCGCATCGGGCTCGCCGCTCACCTGCGAGCTCGTGGTGCCGCCGGACGCCGAGCTCACGCTCTCGGTTGGCCAGCCTGATCTCGTGCGCTCGTTGCAAAAGGGTTTGCACGTCGCCGTGCGCCTCGAGGGCGAGTCAGGCGAACCCATCGAGGCGTCGCTCGGCTTGCCGTCGCCACGGGCGAAGGCTGGCTGGACGGAGCTCTCCATTCCGCTCGGGGAGCGCGCCGGGGAGCACCTGCGCGCGACCTTCACCCTGGAAGGCGCCGACGACGAGGTGGTCGCGCTGGGCGAGCCCGTTCTGCGCGTCCGCGGCGGCGCCAAGACACGAGTCCCCACGGTGCTCCTGGTGACCTCCGACACGCATCGCGGCGATCACGTCGGGCTCGCCGCGAATGGCGTGGGCGTCCAGACGCCGTTCCTCGATGCGCTCGCCGCGCGCGGCGTCTTCTTCGAGAATTGCTGGACCTCCACCAACGTCACGCGGCCGTCCCACGTGTCGCTGTTGACCAGCGTCCCTCCGCGCGACACCGGCATCGTCACGAACTTCCAGCGCCTGACCGAGGAGGCGCCCACCCTGGCCGAGGTCTTCCGCGCCGCGGGCTACGTGACCTTCGCCGCCGTCTCCGCCGCACCGCTCGACGATCGCTACAGCGGGCTCGGCCAGGGCTTCGATCGCATGAGCTCGCCCGACCAGTCGCAGCGCGACGCCGAGACGACGATCGAGCGCCTCCAGGCATGGCTGCCCTCGGCCGAGGGAATGCCGCTGTTCGTGTGGCTGCACCTGTTCGATGCGCACGCGCCGTACGTGGTGCCCGAAGAGTATCGCCGGCTGTACTACCCCGCCGACCGCGACCCTTATGACCCCGTGCTGCCCGAGCTCGATGGGCCCGTGCGCCCGAGCTGGGATCCGACCGTACGCGATCCGGAGTGGATGCTCGCGCAGTACAAGTCGCAGGTCTCCTACCTCGACGATCAGCTCTCGGCGCTCTTCGCGGGTTCGCGCTTCGAGCAGGGAATCACTGCCCTGACCGGCGATCACGGCGAGTCCCTCGACGCGCACGGCATCTTCTACAGTCACGCCGAGCTCTACCCCGACACGCTGCACGTGCCGCTGATCGTCGCGTGGCCGGGCGCGCGCGGCGGCGAGCGCGTCGCGACGCCAGTCCGTCAGATCGATGTGGGGCGGACGCTCCTCGACCTCGCTGGCCTCGAGGGAAGCGCCTTCCCCGGTCGTGACCTCGTCCGCGCTCCCACCGAGCTCACCGAGGAGCCCCGCTTCGCGATTTCCTCGCAAGCAACCTCGGCCTCCGTCCAGCTCGGCCGCTGGTTCCTCGTGCTGCACCTGGTGGATGGCACCATGGAGAGCGGTCGTCAGCGCCTGCGTCACTCGATCGAGCTCTACGATCTCTCCACCGACCGGCGCTGCCTCGACGAGTCGAGCGCACGTCACCCCGAAGAAGCCTCCAAGCTGCGTGCAGCTCTCGTGGAATGGCTCGTTGCCGCCCACGCCAAGCGCTGGCGCGACGCCGGCTCGGTCCCCACCGACGAAGAGGTCGCGCACATGGCCGAGCTCGGCTACGCCGAGGGCGAGAGCGACTCGCGCTCCTCGACCTGGATCGACGCGGATTGCGCCTGCGACGCATGTCGGGCGTTTGCGACGAGCGAGCGCTGAACGCCGATCCTCCGCCATTCGCGCTCGCTGTCCCCTTGCTGGTGGAACCTCAGCGCCAGCCATTCCGGCCGCGTGGGGGCGCTCGTTCAACGCGCACTCTCGCCCCTCGCCCCAGCGATGCCTGCACGCAGCTTCCTCCACGATGCATTCGAGAAGGGGTGCAGCCACATCCACGGAACGGGCTTTCCGTAGCGATTCTTCTCCAGGATGCGGGCAGTCAGCCACCCGCTCTCGAAGCCTGCCCACTCCGGTGCTGGAAGCAACCACGTGTTGAACGAAAGGGCCGGGTGGAGCTCGTTCCAGTAGATCTCTTCGAGCTCGCCGAGGGTGTACTTCGAGCTGGCACACACCTCCATCATTTTCGGCAGCAAGGGGCCGGAATCCGTGTCCATCCACAGGTCCTGCAGGCAGTCCCAGATCAGCACGCGATCGCTGAGATCCTGGTCGGGAGGGAGCATGGTCGTCGGCTTACATGGTCCTCGGTGTCATGGCGCCGCGAGATAGAGCTTCTCGTTCGCGTAGTCCAGTTCCACTCGGAAGTGCTCGAGGACGTTGCCGGCGAGGGAGCCGACGATCGGCGACGTCATCATCGAGCTCATGTAGCGCTCGAAGGTGCCTTCGCGCTGGGAGACCACGCCGAACTCTTGCAGCCGTCGAGTCCCCCAGCGCGCGTCGCCCACGAACATGGTCTCGAGGGTCGTCCCGCCAAGGGTCCTCGCCTCGCCCACCGCACCGGCGTGTCGCGGCCAGTCCGGATGCGCGGCGCCCCACGCTTTCAGCAAGACCTCGGACACCATGGTGAAGGAAGCCCCGGTATCGACGAGGAAGCCGTGTGTCACGCCATCCACCTCGATTTCGGTGCGCGGGAATCCTGAGCCCTCGGAAACAGGCATCGGTAGCACGTCGCCCTGGGGACGCAAGACGCCGGGCCGCGCGAGGGTGAAGGTACCCATCGGATAGTCGAAAACGACGTGATAGCGCGCGAGCACATGAGCGGGGAGCATGCCGTCCGCATGACCCGGAGCGGCTTTCGGCAAGACGCTGTCCCTCCCGATGACGACGGCCACGCGCTCGGCATCGAGGTCGAGGGAGAACTCTCCCACGAATGCGCTGGGTGGAACCCTGATCGCCGCGAACTCCATCCCTTCCTCGCGCGTCGTCTCGCCCCATTCGAGGCCAAGATCGCGCGCGAGGGGCTCGGCCATCAGGAAAGCGCCGCCCCCGGAATCCACGAGGAATCGCGCAGCCAGCATCGAACCGTCAGGCCGGCGAAACCCGAGCTCCACGAACGGACGATGCCCCTCGACGAGGAGGGGAACGGTGACCTGCTCCAGAACGCCGTCCTGCTCGGGCGGAGTGCTGCACCCGAGCACGGAGAGTGCAAGCGCTAGGGACATGAGCCTGTGGGTACTCATGAGTTCTTCGGTGCGAAGCAAAGGTGAGGAGAAGGTACCGCAACTCGTCTTTCGCCGGCGAGCGTGCCGCCGGCGATGTTCATGGCGCCAGCTTCGAGAGCGGCACCCTCGATGGTTGGGGCGCGGCTTCCGCCACGAGGCCGGCCCTCGCGCCGCGGCCGAACGGTAGCAGGGTGATGCGGGCCAAGGTCGTTGGGTGGGTATCCAGAAAGGGCGGTACGCCGATGCGGATCTCGTGTTGAGGCACGGAGAGCAGGCAGGTGCCGTGCAGGCGATCCCAGATGCTCAGGAGGCTCGCGTAATTGGTGTTGCGCTCGGCCCGCACGGAGGAGTGGTGGATGCCGTGCATGCGCGGGGTGACGACGAAGCGCACCAGCCAGCGCTCGGCCGCGAGGGGCAGGCGCAAGTTCGAGTGGTGGAACAGGATCGAGACGAACAGGACGGCGCTCCAGGAGGAGACGGCGAGGGCGGGCGCACCGATGGCCGCGATCTGAGCGGCACGGTAGAGCACCGAGAGCGTCATCTCGCCGAAGTGGAAGCGCAGGCCGGTCGAGACATCCATTTCCCGGTCGACATGATGGACGAGGTGGAATCTCCACAGGAACGGAACGATATGGTTCCAGCGATGCCACACCCACAGCGACCAATCCAGTAGCACGATGGCGAGCAGCATGCGAAGCCACGCAGGCAAGCCGAGGAGATGGGTGAGCCCGATGCGGCGCTCCTCGACCGCAGCGGCGAAAGGCGCCAAAGCGAGGACCTGGAGTGGCAGGATCGCGGCGAGCGCGAGCCCGCCCGTCGCGAGATTGCGGGCAAGGTGGGCAGCTCCCTCCCGGGCGGGCGTGCGCAGCGGCCAGCGCGCTTGGAGCCAGCTCAGCAGGAAAAAGGCCGCGATCACGGCTGCGGGCGTCACCCCGGCGAGGATCGGCGCTCCGCCCGGGAGAGTCGACTGCGAGAATGGAACGACGGCTGCCAGCATGAATCGCGCGCGTCCACCCGAGAGGATAGCCTCCGGATCGAGCGCAGAACCCACGAACGTAGAGCTCCCCGCGCACGCAGGCCACGCCGGATCGCTCTTCCAGATGAGCCGGAGTGGAGCGAGAATCGAACCGATGCTCGCTCTCCGTTCGGTGGTGCGCGCGGCTCGCGGTGGCGGTCTGGCGGCGCCTCCCGTGCCCGGGCAAGCCCATGTACGACTGGACGGTGATGTCTACTGGCCTCCGCGCGATGGCGGCGGCGGATCAGGTGGAGGCGGTGAAGGCGGCGGTGGCGACGGATCGGGCGGAGAAGACGACCTTCCCGACGAGGAGGGCGTGCGCGCCGCCGCTGTCGCTTTCGGCGTGAACCTCTGGATGCTCGCGATCGCAGTCTCCTTCGTGATCTTTCTCATCGCGAGCTGGGCGATCCTGCACGCGCCCGGCGTCGCCGTGGTGAGCTTGCCGGAGGGGATGGCGATGCGCCTCACCGCCTCGACGATCCTCATCGCGCTGTCCAGCGCGAGCATCGAGCTCGCGCGGCACGCCCTCGCCCACGCCGAGCTCGATCGAGCACGTCGCTGGCTCGGCGTCACCTTCCTGCTCGCGCTCGCCTTCCTCGGCAGCCAGACGCTCGCCTGGATCGCCCTCTTCGAAGCCGGCATCCGCCCCTCGACGAATACCCTCGGCACCACCTTCACGACGCTGACGGCGATGCACGGCGTGCACATCCTCGGCGGCCTCGCGTACCTCCTCGCAGCACGGGCCCATCTCCTGCGCCGCGATCCCTCCGCTGGCGGCTCCCTGCGCTCCTGCGCGCGCTACTGGCACTTCCTCGGCCTCCTCTGGCTCATCCTGCTCGGCGCGCTGCTCGCGCTGTTCTGATCCCATGGCCCCGATGATCTCGCGCGAAGATCGGCGCACGATGCGGATCCTGTGGATCGTGATCGTCGGCTTCCTCACGGGTGTCGGTCTCTTGTTCTACGCCGTGGCGACCACGGTCGGGCCCTGATCGCGTTTCTCGGGCCCTGTCGCATCGCGCTGCTTTGCGGCCCGTGTAGCAGGAACCAGCGCGAGATCGACCGGATCCGGGGTTAGCTTCGTTCGTCGTGGACGGGGCTCTCTTCCAGGTCGTCGTGTGTGCGGTGGTCGGGCTGGCGGTCGGCCTCCCGCTGGGCCTGCTCGTGTTGCTCGTGCGCGGAGGGCGACAGGCCGACCTGATCCGGCGCCTCGTGCAGCTCGAGGACGAGGTAGCGGCTCTGCGTGCTCCGGCGGCTGCCTCGCAAGAGTCGAGAGGCATCACGGCATCCCCGAGCGAGCTGGCTAGCGCGTCTCCGCGGCCGGCCTCGACGCCGATTTCCTCCGCCGCGCCCACCACTTCGCCGCGCACGCCGGAGATCCTTCGCCGTCCGATCGCACCGGCCCGCGTCCAATCGCGACCGCCCATCGAGTGGGAACGCTGGTTCGGAATCAAGGGAGCGGCTGTGCTCGGCGGCGCATTGCTCGCGCTCGCGGGCTTGCTGTTCGTTCAGTACTCGATCCAGCAGGGCTGGCTCGGCCCCACGCGGCGGTGCTCGTTCGGCGCGCTGGTCGGCTTCGCCGCGATCGCCACGTCGTGGCCGCTGCGTTCACGCGGCTACGCTACCACCTCGGACGCGCTCACCGGCGCAGGCGCGACGATCCTCTATGGCGCGTGCTGGGCGGCGCTCACGCTCTACGGCCTCATCCCCGCCGCTCTTGCGTTCCTCGCGATGGCTGCCGTCACGGTCGTTTGCGGCGCGCTCGCTTTCCGGCGCCGATCCCAGACGATCGCTGTCTTCGGCGTGCTGGGAGGCTTCGCGACGCCGCTGCTCGTCTCGCTCGCATGGACCCCGCCGCTGGGGCTGTTCGCGTACCTGCTGCTGCTCGACGTCGCCGTCCTCGCTCTCGGGCGCGCTCGTCCGTGGAGCCCGCTCGCCATCCTCGCGTCGATCGCGACGCCCATCGTGTTCGCGACCTGGGTCGCGACGCAGTACGAGGAGGCGGAGCTTCCAGGAGCCCTCGCTTTCTGCGGCCTCTCGGCCCTCGTGTTCGCCGCCCGCGCCGCCGTGCGCGGTCGGAGCAGCTCGCGCCTGGCGACCGTCATCGCGTGCGTCTCACCCTTCTTCTTCGCCGCGTACTTTGCAGGAAGCGCGCAGCTCGATCGGCACCTCGTCTCGATCGCCCTCCTGCTTGCCATACTCGAACTTGCCGCGCTGTGGAGCACGGCGATCCTGCGGACGCCCATGGTCTCGCTCGCAGCCGCGCTGGGCAGCGCAGCGACCGTCGCCGTTTGGATCGCAGGCCAGCCGGGCGACGCGGCCCTCGCATGGGAAGGTGCGCTCGTCGCAGTCGCGCTCGCCACGCTCTTGCATGCCGGCCTCGAGCTGGCGCGGCACCGGTCCTGGCCAGCGGAAGAGCTTCTGCGATCGGCCGCAGTGGGTGTGCTCGGGCTGGGCGCTTGCATGGTCCTCGGCGCACTCCGGTGGGAGGCAGCGCCACTGTGGCCATGGTTGACGGGGGCTTCGATTCTCGCCGCGCTGCTCACGCGCCAAGTTCGCCTCGGGGCGAGAGCCTCGTTGCAGGTCCTCGGCGCGCTCGGAGTGCTCGGCGTGTACATCAGCTGGCGCCACTTTCGGTCGAGCGAACTGCAACCACTCACCCAGTGGACCGACGCAGCCGTCGTGGTCGGTCTCGCGGCTGCCGCCGCCCTCGTCCGAAACCTTGCCCACGAGCCGGCGAGAAAGAGCGCGGCCCAGGCCGCGATCACCGTGTCGGGCGTGCTGCTCTGCGAGCGCGCGACCATCAGTCCCGATCCAACGCTCGATTCGATCTCGCTCGTGCTCGCGACCGCGGCTGTGGCCGCTCTCGGCGTGGCCGCCTCCCGCACGCCGAGGCGCGCCTGGGGATTTGCGATCCTGGCACCGCTCGCGTGGCTCGCGCCGGCGCGCTGCGCCCTCGCGGCCCATTCCTCCTCGAGCGCGTCACTCGGCCTGATCGCGGTGACTGCGCTGCTCGGCATCGGGCTCGCCTGCGTGCCTCATCTGGATGCGCGCGATCTCGGCCGGGCATGCGCGGCATGGCGGACTGCTGCGATCGTCGCGCTGATCTGGTGCATTCCAATGGGACGCTTGATCGGTGCCCGCTGGCGCCACGCACCGGACAGCGCGGGGTGGATGTTCGGAGCGTTCCTCTCCCTGACGCTCGCCGCAAGGCTGTGGAACGAGAGGATGAGCGAGGAGTCGCCCGGAGTGCGCGGAAAGAAGGCCATCGGCTTTGCATGGTTCGCCGGCTGCGGCGTGGCGCTCGCCGCTTTCGCCTTCGCGGTCGAGGTCGGTCACGCCGTCGCTCTGATCGGCGCAGCCCTCGCCGGAGCAGGGCTCGCGGCGGTCTCTCGAACCGCCCGGCACACGGGGCTGCGTTTGGCCGCGATCGTCGCCTGCGCGTTCACCTTGCTCCGCGTGCTGCTCCAGTTCACGCTCGCGATCGCGGCTCCGCATGAGCACGTGCGTTCGGGCTTGCCGATCCTGCACTGGCTCTCTTACGAGATCGGGGTGCCTGCGCTCGCGCTGCTGGGCACCGCCTGGCTCCTCGCCGGCGGGCTCAACCAGCTCGTAACCGACAGGCAGAACATCCGCGCGCTTGCGCTCCATCCCGCAACCCCAGGCCACGTCGCGCTCGCGGGCATTCTCGCGGCCTTCTTGTGGCTGAACGTCGAGGTCGTGAACCTCGTGAGCTCGGGACCGACCTACGCCTTGGACCTGCAGCGGATGCCGTCGCGCGATGTCGCCCTTTCCGTGGTCTGGAGCCTCTTCGCTCTCGGCCTACTGGTTCTCGGCGTGCAGCGCGACCGTCTCATGCTGCGCTGGACGAGCCTCGGATTCTTCCTCGCCACGATCGTGAAGGTCTTCCTCTATGACCTGGGCGCCCTGCGCGGGCTCTACCGGGTCGGTTCGCTGTGCGGACTCGCGCTCGCGCTGCTGCTCGTCTCCTTGCTCTACCAGCGTTACGTCTTCCGGCCCAGGATCGCCCGAGGAGCCGCCGGCGAGGAGGAAACTCATCGGCCAGCGATCCCGACTTGTGAATGATTGGGCCATGGGCGAGTACGTGGCCCTCATGGCTGGCCCGATCGAAGAATCTCCCACGAGCATCGTTTCTGCCGAGGATCGGACCTGGGCGCTCGTCGCTCACGCAGGTGCCCCCGTCGGCCTGATCCTCCCGGCGGGCACGCTCGGCTTCGTGGTGCCACTCGTCATCTGGCTCGCGAGGCGGGACCGGAGCGCCTTCGTGGCGGATCAAGCGCGCGAGGCGCTGATCTTCCACATCACGCTGTTCCTGATCCACGCCGTGGGCTGGCTGTTCGTGATCATGACGCTCGGGATCGGCATCCTGGTCGCACTTCCCGCGTTCCTCGTCCTGTGGGCGGCGGAGCTCGTGTTCGGAATCGTGGGCGCCCTGCAGGCCTACGACGGGCGGCGGTATCGCTATCCCTTCGCGTTGCGACTGATCTCGTGAGGTCGTAGAGCGGGCGGGGCGGCGCGGATGCTCCGAGTCTCTCAGCGCCGTGGCGCGAGTCCGTCGAGAGCGGCCGCCTTCGGTTCGGAGTACCGCCTTCAGGCGGTCTTGTCTTGCAGAGCCAGTCCCGCCTGAAGGCGGGACGACGAACCAGACCGCCTGAAGGCGTACTCCAAACTCGGAGGGACTCCGTGCTCGTCGGTGTGTGGTTTCTCTCTAGAAGGGACTCCGAATCCACCTTCACCTGCGGGCGGACACCCCGCAATCCAGAGAGCTGAAGAGCACGGCGCGAAGATACGCGTCCTCGCCCACGCGGTTCAGCGTCCGAAGATCGCGCCGAGCCACTGGCTCGCGGGCTTGCCGCGCGTGCCGAAGCCGCGATCGGTGGAGCCGGTGGCTGCGGGATCGATGGGCCAGGAGAAGAGGAACAGGCCGCGGGGTGTGGTACCGCTGGCGCGCGCTCGCTCGAGGGCCACGAAAAGGCCGTGGTACAGGCGCGCCTGGACGAGGGGATCGGCGGGGCCGCCGCCGGTGAGGGGGCCGGTCGCGGCGCGCTGAGTGGAGCGGAAGCCGATGCGTGTCACGAGGAGCGGGGGGCCGGTCGCGGGCTCGAGATCGGCGAGGGTCTTCGCCAGCCAGCCGGAGAGCTGCTCGTCGAGGCGGTCGGTTCCACGCTCGCGCGCGGAGAGGCTCGGGGACAGCTGGACGGCGCGGAAATCGAGGGCGTCCCAGAAGTCGATCTCGGCGAGTTGCGCGGGTGAGCCAGCCGAGAAGGTGAGCGCTCCCGAGTAGAGCTGTCGCGCGCGGCGGACGATGCGCCTCCAGCCCTCGTGATTGGCGGCGTAGATGCCGTTCATTTCCGGCTTCGGACCCTCGACCCGGGTGGCTTCCGGAATGCTCGATCCGAGGACCAAGAGGTCCGCCTCGACGAGCTCGGCGAGCAGCGCGTAGTGCGTCACGAAACGCTCGTAGTCGTCGAAGAATGCCTCGGCTTGCTCGGGATTCGTGCGCACCGTGTCCCCGGCGAGTGCGCCGGCCGGGCCACTGAGCAGACCGGGCACGAGTGCGGTCGCGAGGCCGTGCTCGCGCGCGGCGGCGAGGGTCGCGGCGATGCCCACGTCGCCTTCGAGGGCTCCGAGGCGATGCGCTCCCTCCCACGCCCACCCGCTCCAGGTGTCCCACCACAGGGTGGCGAAGCTCTCGACGGCGATGGCCCGCGCACCCGCGGATGCGAGCTCGTCGAGTGCGGCGAGTGCTGCGCGCGAGCCCTGTCCCGTGAGGCCTCGCTCGGGCGGCGCGACGAGGTACGCGCCGAACCAGCTCCGAGCGGGATCGAGCGCGTGTTCGGTCCTCGCCTTGCGACGCTCGACCACTCGATCGCGCGCACCGAGATCCACGAGGGGGAAGCGCTTCTGGAACACCGCGCCAAGCTCGCGCGCGTCGACGTCTTCCGCGCCGGTCCACGCGCGCCGCAATCGCTCGGCTCCGAGGCTCTCGCGCAGCGCACGAAAGAGCAGCCCGCGCAGCGGCCCGATCAGATGCGGGGAGCTGAGCTCGCACGCCCCCTCGGCAACGATCTCCTCCAGGCTAGGTGGCGCCTCGAGGAAGGCGAGCGCCTGGCACCACTCCACCAGGTCACGGCCCCACCAGGTGCCGGCCGCGTCGACCCCCGAGCCTTCGCGCATCCACTCGTGCGCAGCATCACCGAGACTCGCGACGCAATGGAGCTCGGCTGCAGCGGCGCCGCCGTCGTCGGGAAGTCCGGGTGCGAGCAGCGCCTCGAGGACGGGCGGGAATGGGCAGGCGCGCGCGAGCTCGCTCGTCACGCCTCTTCGTCCGGCCGGAGCGAAGTCCTCCACGTTTCCCGCGAGCGTGAGCGCGAGTGGCTCGAGCTTCGCCCCCGTCCAGCTCGCTGCGCGCGTGCGGGACTCGTGCACGGCGGCGAGATAGGCAGTCACGCGCTCGACCGGGATCGAGCGGTCGAATCCTGCAGCGAGACCGCCGGCTTCGAGCCGCTGATCCGCGTAGCGCTCCGGATGCACGAGCCGGGCGGGCTCGTGATCGACGACCGTGGCCGCGCGCACTCGCCCGTCGATGTCGAGCGCGGCATCGAGCGAGAGCGCCCCTTGCTCGTAGACATGCAGCCAGGGTCGGGCGCCGGGCCAGACCTCGTTCAGCGTGCTCTCGAGGGCGCGCGGGTCGACGCAGAAGGCGAGTGTCACGGGCAGGCCTTCGCGCGCGGGATCCCCGAAGCAGGCGACGAGGTGATCGCCGAGATGCGCGAAGGTGCGCGCGAGCACGTGAAAGCTGCCCCTCGCTGGACCCTTTTCCGGTTGCGACTCGAGAAAGCCCAGCGCGAGCGCGAGCTCGCGCGCCTCGCCGCTCTTCGCGCTCCCGATCACGACGCGCGCCCAGTCCGCATGCCGCGCATCTCCCGCACGCACGAGGACGACCTCGCATGCGCGCGCGCGCCGCCAGCGGTCCGCGCAGCGCGCGGCCGCGTTCACGAGCTCGTCCTCCTCGACCACGATCTCGATGCCCCCGGCGCGATTCAGGTTCACGAGTAGGGCGCCCGGCTCGGCGTGCGGATCGAGGCGCCGAGCGCATCCGATCGAGCCAGCGAGGGCGAGCACGAGCGCGGCCGAGCCGAGGGAAAACCTCACACCCGCGATCCTAGCTCGATCGCTCGACCGGATCACTCGTTGGCCACGGCCGGCGTTCGACGGGAGCGCCCGAATCGCTCGGCCAGCGCCTCGACCTGGCGCCAGGCGACCTCCACATCGCGGCCGGGCCGGCGCAGCTCGTAGTAGCGGGCGAAGAGAGGCGCGAGCGAGCGCTCCGTGAACGATCCGACGAAGGCGCGCGCATAGAAGTGCAATCGTCCCCAGGCCTCGAGCTCCAGGTGCTCGCGGCGCAGGGCCCGCAGCGGGTGCCGCACGCCATCCAGATCGAGCAAGACCCAGCGCTCTCCATCCCACAAGAGCTGCCAGGGATGGAAGTCGCCGTGATGCACGCCGCGCGCGTGCAGGTCGGCGAGAAAGGTGGGAAACGCGTCGAACGCGCGTACGTCCTCCGCGAGGAGGATCTGTCCCAGGTCGAGGCCTTCGACGTACTCGGTGGCGAGCACGCTCGGACCTGCACGCAGAAAACCGCTCTGCCAGGCCGCCGCGAGCACGCGCGGGGTCGCCTCGACGCCGACCCTGCGTGCCACGCGGGCCGCACGGATCGCGCCGGGCCTGCGCAGGCGATCACGAAGCGCGCCGCTCGCTCGATAGAGCTTGATCGTGGCTTCCCCTAGCCGCCAGACGCGCCCGGGTTTGAGCTCGACGCCTCCGGTGACCTGACCGAGCTCGAGTGCCGCGAGGAGCGCACTCTCGAGGTCGGCATCGAACGGCACGTACCAGAGGATGCGCCCGTGCGCGCTCTCCGGGGCGCGCGCACTCGACACTCGATCCTCGTCAGCCATGATGCGCGCAAGGTACGCTCCGCGAACATTGGAGAGAAACACCACTCCTACGAGCACGCCAAGCCATTTGGTTCGGAGTACCGTCTGGTTCGGAGTACCGCCTTCAGGCGGTCTTCTCTTGCAGAGCCAGTCCCGCCTGAAGGCGGGACGACCAACCGGACCGCCTGAAGGCGGTACTCCGAACCGGATGCGGACGCACTCCCGATACCTGGCATGAAGCTCGCTCTCGTGCATGCGCGCTCCTCCTGGACCGGCGGGACGGAGCGCTACCTCGCGCAGCTCGCGGCCGAGCTCGTGCGTCGCGGACACGAGGTCCACGTGGTGTGCAAGACGCACCGCGGCGAGCCGGTGGCGGGCGCGCACTATCGATTTCTGCGCGCGCCGGCGCTCGGCGGGGCCTGGCGGCTGTGGGCCTTCGCGCGCGCGGTCGAGCGGCACGTGGATGCCGAGGGCTACGACCTCGTCGTGGGTCTCGGAAAGACCTGGACGCACGACGTCTTGCGGCTGGGTGGCGGACTGCACCGGACGTACCTCGAGCTCGCGCACGTGGAGACGCTCGGCCCGCTCGAGAAGCTCTTGCGCATCGATCGTCCGAAGCATGCCGTCGCACTCGCCATCGAAGCGCGCGCGCTGGCACCCGGCGCCTTCCGGCGCGTGATCACCAATTCCGAGATGGTGCGCCGGGGCGTGTGCGCGCGCTACGGCGTGCGGGACGAGGCCGTGAGCGTGATCTACAACGGCGTCGACCTCACCCGCTTCGAGCGCGCGCGACATGCCTCGGTCGAGTTGCGGCGCGAGCTCGAGCTCGACGAGGACGGCCCGATCGTCCTCTTCCTCGGCACGGGCTACGGCCGCAAAGGCCTCGCGCTCGTGCTCGACGCTTTCCCCGCGCTCCTGGCGCGACATCCGCACGCGAGCCTCGTCGTGGCCGGCTTCGATTCGGCGTGGATGCGCTATCGCGAGCGCGCAAAGGCCCTCGGAATCGATGCCCGCGCACGCTTCCTCGGCGGCCGCTCCGATCCCGAGCGCCTGTACGCGCTCGCCGACGTCTACGTCCTGCCGACGCGCTACGATCCCTTCGCGAACACGACCCTCGAAGCGCTCGCGAGCGGCCTCCCCGTGATCACCACGACGACGAACGGCGCGAGCGAGATCCTCGAGCCCGGCCTGCACGGCACGATCCTCCCCCACGATGCGCCCCCCGCCGCGCTCGCCGCCGCCCTGCTGGACTGGGCCCCCCGCGAACGCTCCCGAGCTGCCCGCGCTCCCACGCGCGCGCTCGCCGAGCGATTCCCCGCGGCACGCACCGCGTCCCTCTCGGCGCAGCTACTCGAGGAAGTGCTCCACGCGCGGGAAGGCTGAGATCGTCTCTGCCGAGCTTGCCGGTCACCCGCTCTTTCCGCTCGCGTGCGCGGTTCCCGTCCCCGGGGCTCGCGGCGACGGCGTTCCTCGCGGCGGCCTGATCGTTTCGTCCTCGAAGCGAATCGCCTCGCCCAAGAGACGCCGGTCGAGCGACGTTACCGCCGGGTGACGACCGGGAGCTCCAGGTCGCCTAGTATCGGGTCGATTCTCTCGGTTGCTCCGCGGCCGTTCCACGACAGCATGCCCATGATCCAAGCGTTGCGTTCGCGTTCTCGCTCCTTGTTCATCGTCGGCCTGGCTGGCCTTTTGCTGTCGCTCGCGTTCGGCGGGGGGGAGGACCGGCCGAGGCTCGCGCCGGTGAGCGATGCGCTGCGCGGGGCGATGATGCGCGGAGACTGGGGCGGGGCACGAGGGGAGATCAAGCGGCTCGAGGGAGTCGCGCCGCAGTACGCCGACATGTGGGCGTACGTGGATGCGCTTGCGCTCGCGGCGGGCGGCGAGCGGGAGAAAGCGCTCGAGCGGTTGAATGCAATGATGGAGAAGCACCCCGCGAGTCCGTGGGTGCACAAGGCGCGCTTCGAGACGGCGGAGATCGAGCGCGAGCTCGGGCATCCCGATCGCGCGGAGAGCATCTTCGAGGCCGAGGCGGAGCGGCTGCGCGCAGGGGATCGGCAGCGCGAGCTCGCGCGCATCTACCTGGATTTCGCCGACGCGCTCTCCACGCCGGAGAAGGCTCCCAGCGCGGAACCACGCAAGCTCGACTTCGCGCGGGCGGCGGCGCTGTACGCGGCGGTCCTGGACCTCGAGGCGCCGCAGGATCTCGTCGACTGGACGATGTGGCGCATCGGCTTCTGCCAGGAGCAGCTCGGGCAGTTCGAGCCGGCGCGCATGGCTTACGACGCCTACCTCGCGCGCTTCGATCCCACGCGGGCGGATGCGCCGGCGGCGCGCGAGGGCGCCGGCGTGCACGTCTTCGAAGTGCGCGCGGGGCGCGCGCGCGCGCTCCTCGCGCTCGGCCGAGCGCGCGAGGCACGAGCAGCTTACGAAGACCTGCAGGCCGCGTACGAGCAGGCACTCGCGGGAGCGGGTGGCTGGGGCAAGTCGTTCGCGGGCTTCGCGGCCGAGCAGCGCGAGGCGGCGCGCGCCGCCTACGAGGCGAGCTTCCTCTCCATCGCAGGCACCTGGACGAGGGGCGATCCGTTGCAAGGGCCGCTCGCGATCCGCGCGCTCGAGCGCTTCGTCGAGAAGTTCCCCGCCCACCGGCGCGCGGCGGAGGCCGCCTTCGCGATCGGCGAGCAGTACCAGGCGTTGAATCGCAGCGCCGACGCGCGCGCGGCCTTCCACGCCCTGCGCGCGCTCGCCGCTCCCCCGACCGACGACCCTCGCGTGCTCGAAGCCGACGCGGCGCTGCGCCAGCGGGCGATCTTCCAGGAAGCGTCCATCGCGGCGGCGCAGAGCGAGCACGCGGCCGCTCGCGAGCTCTTCGAAGAATACGTGCGGCGCTTCCCGACCGGCGCGCAATGGGCCGACGCGCAGCAAGGCATCCTCGACGTCGAATACGCGGTCGGCGAGCGCGCGCGGGCGCGCGGCGAATGGAAGGCCGCACGCGCAGCCTGGACGAGCTTCCTCGAGGCGCACCCGCTCGACGGGCGCGCGCGCGGCCTGGCCTACGAGATCGGGGAGCTGTGGCGGGCGGAAGCGGCCGAGCTCGAGGCGAGCGCGAAAGAGAAAGGCAGCCTCGAGGCCGAGAAGCCGGCGATCGAGGCCTTGCTGCGCGAGGCTCTCGCGCAGTACGCGCGCGTCGTGTCGAAGTACCCCGGCAGCGAGGAAGCTGCGGCTGCCCTGTTCCAGACCGGATTCGTGCTGGAAACCGAGCTCGACGACCTCGAGGGGGCGATCACGGCCTACCGGAGCTGCAACTTCGGCGGGCACTCGGCCGACGCGCGCGGGCGCCTCGAGGCGCTCGTGAAGCCCTCGCTTGCGCTGATCACCGAGCGCACGGCGCGCACGAACGAGCCTGCCGCGGTCCGCCTGCAGGTGCGCAACGTCGAGAAGGTCGAGGTGAAGCTCTTCGCGCTCGATCTCGAGGCCTACTTCCGCAAGCACCTCTCGAACCAGAACGTCGAAGCCCTCGATCTCGACCTGATCGCTGCCGACCATTCGCTCGAGGTGCCGATCCACGAGTATCGGCCGTATGCGCCGCTCGAGCAGGTGGTCGAGCTTCCCGTCGAAGGGCCGGGCGTGTGGGCCGTCACGGTGAGCACCGAGAAGGAGCGGGCCACGACGCTCGTGGTGCGGAGCGACATCGAGGTCGTGGTCGAGAGCACGCGCCGCGAGGCGCTCGCTTTCGTCGAGGACGTGCGGGCCGGGAAGCCCGTCGCGGGAGCGCGCGTGCTGCTCGTGACGCTCCCGGGAAAGAACGACACCGTGCCGGAGTTCCACGAGCTCGTGACCGGCGCGGATGGCGTGGCGCGCCTCGCGGCGACCGATCTCGAGAGCGCGCGAGAAGTGCGCGCGCTGGCCGTGCACGACGGACAGTTCGCGTCACAGGGCCTCGACCTCTCGCCGATCGGCCTCGGCGCGGGCGTCGGCCCGCGCGAATACGTCTACACCGATCGCAGCGCGTATCGCTCCGGCCAGATCGTCCACTGGCGCGCCATCCTGCGCCAGGTGAAGGACGGCGCGTTCACCTTCGAGGAAAGCCAGAGCTATCGCGTCGAGATCTCCGATCCCGCCGGCCGCGCGCTCAGCGAGGAGCGCGCCGCGCTCTCGGCTTTCGGCACGCTCTCCGGAAGCGTCGTCCTCCCCGAGGAAGCCGCGAGCGGCACGTGGACGATCACGCTGGAGGCGAAGAGCGGCCGGCGCGGAGCCGGCAGCTTCCTCGTCGAAGACTATCGCCTCGAGCGGGCCGAGCTCCTGCTCACGCCCGAGCGCGAGGTCTACTACCGTGGCGAGAAGGTCGAGCTCACCGTCGAGGCGCGCTGGTACTGGGGCGAGGCGATCGCCGAGGCGCAGGTCGCCTACCGGACACCCGACGGTGCGCAGGCTGAGCTCGTGACCGACGCCGAGGGCCGCGGGCACATCTCCTTCGACACGCGCGAGCTCTTGGAAGCGGGCGCGTACGCCTTCCAGGCGACGCTCCTAGAGCAGGGCGTCGGCAGCGAGGCGACGATCCAGCTCGCGACGCTCGGCTACGGCGCGAAGCTCTCACTCCCCCGCGCCTTCGCGCTCTCCGGCGAGAGCTTCACGGTGACGCTCGCGACCGAGAGCCCGGATGGAAAACCGATCGGCACGCCGATGCAGCTCTCGATCCTGCGCCGCGAATCGAATCGTGAGGGCGGCTGGGCCGAGACGCTGGTCGCGACCCACGCCCTGACGACCGATGCGAAGAGCGGCCTCGCGAAGCTCACCACCTCGATCGGAAAGGGCGGGCCGCATGTCCTGCGCGCGCAGGGCGGCGACCGCTTCGGCAATCCCGTGGTGGCCGAGGTTCCGCTGTGGATCTCGGGCGAGGAGGACGCGGTGCGGCTGCGTTTCCTCGTCGACGACGCGGAGCTCGACGTGGGCGAGAAGCTCGGGCTCGAGCTCTTCAATCGCGCGGGCAAGGGCATCGCGCTGCTCACTCTCCACGCCGAGAAGGTGATCGAGTATCGCGTGCTCGAGCTCGCCGAGGGATCGAATCGCATCGAGCTCGCGGTCGAGCACGCGCATTTCCCTGCCTTCAGCGCAACCGTCGCCGCGATCCGCGGCACCAGCTTGCACCAGGCGAGCGCAAGCTTCACGGTGAAGCGGCACCTCGCCGTCCAGATCGTGCCTGCCGCCTCGACCGTCGTCCCGGGTGCGGAGACGAGGGTCGATCTCCTCGTGAAGGACCAGATCGGCCGGCCGGTCTCGGCCGAGCTCTCGCTCGCGGTCGTCGACGCGGCGCTGTACGAGCTCTTCCCTGATCCGACGCCGCCACTCGAGGCGCACTTCGACGCGCCCGGCGCGCGCGCGACCACCATCGCGATCGTTTCCTCGTGCGGCTTCCGCTACCAGGGCCGGACGTCCGCGATCTCGAACGAGATCCTCGCCGAGGCCGAGCGGGAGCAGCGCGCGAGCCAGCTCGGGGAGGTCGCTCAATTGACCGGCGGGCGCTACGCGGGACCGGGCGACGTTTTCGCGATCGACGAGCCGGCCCTCATGGGGCTTGCCGCAGAGGGCGAGGACAGCTCCGCCTACGCTTCGGAATGGGCAGGCGATGCAGCGGCGGGTGGAGGGGGCCCGGCGACTCCGGGCTCGCCTGCGTCCCGCCGAGGTGCGGCGGGAAACAAGCTGAACCGGAAAGCGGAAGAGAGCGAGGACAAGTCCAAGAACGCCGGGGATTCTGCTCGCCCGCGTGCCTCCTCCGAGACTGCTTTCTTCGCGCCTGCGATCGTGACGGACGCCGAAGGCCGCGCGAGCGTGCACTTCACGATGCCCGAGCGCAGCACGCGCTGGCGACTCACCTGCCGCGGCGTGTCGAAGGATACTCTTCTCGGCGAAGCACAGGCGGAGATCGTCTCGCGAGCGGACTTCCAGGTCGTGCTCGAGACGCCGAGCGTCCTGACCGAGGGCGACGCGCCGCGTCTCGTCGCACGCATCCACAAGAGCTCGAGCGCCACGGGTACGGCCGATCTGCGCCTGCGCGTGCGCGGCGGCGAGCAGGAGCTCGTGCTGCCGGCGTCGATCGAGCTCCTGAGCGGCGCCGAGCACCGAGTACACCTTTCCCTCCTTCCCCGTCCCGGCGAGCGACGCGCTCGCCTTCGAGCTCGAGGTGAACGCCAAGCTCGGGTCGTCGACGATCGAGCGCACGGTCCACGAGGAGATCGACGTGCGTCCCTGGGGTCTCGTGGACAGCGTGTCACGCAGCGGCGTGCTCAGCTCCGAGCAGACGCTCGAGCTCGCTCTCCCCGAGGACTCGAGCTGGCGCGGGCGGGAGCTCGAGCTCTACCTGGGCGCGAACGTCGAGCGCCTCCTGCTCGACGAAGCGCTGGGCGGTGGCGCTCGGGCCGAGCTACGCCACATCCCCGTCTCCGACACGATCGCCGACACCTCCGCGATGCTGATCGGGGATCTTGCGGTACTGGAAGCGCTCGGCCGCACGGGCCGCAGCGTGAACGCCGAGGCGCGCGAGCTGCGCGCGCGAGCGAGCGCCCTCGTCTCGCGCCTGATCGCAAGCCAGGGCACGAACGGCGCCTGGAGCGCGGCCGGGCGCCGCGAGGGCGCTTTGCTCGTTCCCGCGACGGCCGCCGCGACCCGCGCCCTCGCGATCGCGCGTGCACAGGGGCTTGCCGTCCCGCCCGCCACGCTCGATTCTGCGGCGAACTATCTGCGCGCGAGCTTCTCCGGATCCGAGAGCTCGACTGACGAGACCCGCGCGATGGCCGCCGCGGCGCTCGCCGCCTTGGGGCAGGCAAGCTTCGACCACGTGAGCCGACTGCATCGCGACCGCGCTTCGCTTTCGATCGTGGCGCAGGCGTATCTCGCGCTCGCGCTCGTGGACATGCAGCGCGCGCCGATGGCGCGCGAGGTCGCCGAAGTGCTCGCCGAGCGCGCGGCGGTCGCCGTCCCGGGCAGCGCATCGTGGAGCGCGGCGGAGAACAATGCGTGGAACCGCTGCGAGATCGAGACGAGCGCCTTGGTCGTGCTGGCCCTCGAGCGCGCCCTGCCGACCTCGCCGCGCATCGCGGAAGGCGTCGCGCATCTCCTCGCGGCGCGCCCCTGGTATCCCGCGCGTGCGCGAGGCATGGCGCTCGCCGCGATCGCGCGCTGGCAGGGCGAGACCGCGCCGGCTCGCGAGCGCGTGCGCGTGCACGCCGCCGTCGAGGGCGTCGACGAGCGCACGCTCGACCTCGATCCCGACCAGCCCGGCATCTCGATCCGTCTCGCCATCCCCGACTCGGCGCCGCGGACGGTGCGCGTCAAGCTGCGCCTGGAAGGCCGCGGCAGACCGAGCTTCGGGGCCGTGCTGAGCGGATTCACGACCGAAGTCGTCGCGCGCGGCGACATACGCGGCCGGAGCGGCTCGCGCGGCGTGCGCGGCTTCCGCCAGGAATACTACGCCCCGGCCCCGCTGCATCGCGGCGTCGCTCTACCCGTGGGCTTCTCGGTGCTGACACACTTCGAGAGTGCCTGGGACAATCCGCTGCGCACGCTCGAGCTCGGACGAACCACCGAGGTCGCTGTCGAGGTCATCGCTCCGTCGCTGAACAACGACCAGAGCCTGCGCGCCGAGTGGGGGATCCTGGAGATACCGCTGCCCGCGGGCACGAGCTTGATGGAGGGAAGCCTCGACGGGCCGATGCTCGGGTGGCGTGAGGAGGCCGGAAGGCTCGTGCTGCAGCTGGGAGCGATCGAGGGCTGGCGTCACTATTCGTACACCCTCGTCGGCACGCAGCCCGGCAAGTGGAAACCGCTGCCGCCCACGCTGTGGCGTGCCTTCGACCCGGGGCTCATCGCGGTCGGGGAACCCATCGCACTCGAGGTGCTCGCGCGCGGGGAGAAGTCGAGCGAGACGCGGCGCGCGACTCCCGACGAGCTCTATTCCCTGGGGACGCAAGCCTGGCAGGAAGGCGACCACGATCTCGCTCGCACGACGCTCGCGAGCCTGTGGGAGACCTTCGGCGTGCTGCTCGCCCAGGATCCGGCGCGCGAGACGGTCCACATCCTGTTCCTGGCGAGCATCGAGCGCGGCGAGACGCGCTCGACCGTGCAGTTCTTCGAGCTCCTGAAGGAGCGCTTTCCCGAGCTCACGATTCCCTTCGACAAGGTGTTTGCGGTCGGGCGCGCGTACCGCGAGCTCGAAGACCACGAGCGCGCGCTGCTCGTGTTCCGCGCCATCGTCGAGGAGACTTTCGGCAAGGACCTGAAGCTCGTCGGCACGCTCGAGAGCCAGGACGAGCTCGCCGGCGCGCTCGACGTCCTCGAGCGGCTGTGGCTGGAGTATCCCGATCTGCCCTCGGTGGTCGAGACGCAGCTCGCCTTCGCCGACAAGCTCTTCGGGTACGCCCGCGCTCGATCGCTGCCGGCGAGCTTGCGCCGCGCGGGCCTGGATCGTGGGCGCCTCGCCGTGCGGGGTCTGCAATCGCTCGAACGCTTCCTCACGCTCTACGCGCGCGATCCGCTGGCGCCCGAGGCGGCGCTGGGCCTCGTCTCGGCCGAGCTCGAGCTCGAGCACCACGAGCGCGCGGCCGCCCTCGCGGGCGAGATGGCGCCGCTCTATGCCGAGCCGCGCTACCAGGATGCGTTCCGCTACAGCCGCGCAGTCGCGCAGTGGTATCTGGGTCAGGACGAGGCGGCGGTCGAGCTCCTCGAGACCATCGCTGCGGGCACCTGGACCGATGCGGCAGGCATCGAGCATCCCTCCGCCAATCGCGATCTCGCGCTCTATATCCTCGGCCAGATCCATCATGCACGGCGCGAGGCGAAGAGTGCCTCCGAGTACTACGAGCGCGTCGCGAACCTCTTCGTCGACGCGCGCGAGGCGCTGGCTGGTTTCCGCGAGAAGACGCTGGCACTCGAGGAGGTCACCACCACCCGACCCGGTGAAAAGGTCGAGCTCGCGATCACGCACAAGAACATCACCCAGGCCGAGCTCCTCGTGTACGGCGTCGACCTGATGACGCTCACCCTGCGCGAGAAGAACCTCTCGCGCGTCACGGCCGTCAACCTCGCCGGCATCGCGCCGACCCTGAAGAAGTCGGTCGACCTCCCCGCCGCGGACCCGCTGCGCCCGAGCGAGACGTTGGTCGATCTCGAGCTCGAGAAGCCCGGCGCGTACCTCGTGATCTGCCGCGGCGGCGACCTGTTTGCCTCGGGCCTCGTGCTGGTCTCCGACATCGAGCTGGAAGTGAGCGAGGAACCTGCCGCGGGTCGCGTGCGTGTCGAGGTCCTCGCTGCCGCCGACGGCCACTATCTGCGCGGAGTCGACGTGCGCGTCATCGGCTCGGGGAACCAGAGCTTCCTCTCCGGCAAGACCGATCCGCGCGGGCTCTACGTGGCCGAAGGCGTCAGCGGCGCCTCGACCGTGATCGCGCGCCAGGGCGAGCGCCACTACGCATTCCACCGCGGCAAGGAAATCGCCCTGATCGAGAACGCCCCGCCGCAGCAGATGGAGGGGCTCGAGAAGGACCAGAACTACCTGCGCAACGTCTTCGAGCTCAACGAGGGCAACTTCCAGAACCGCCAGCAACGCCTGCAGCAGGAGATCGACCGCGACCGCGCGGGCGTCCAGCTCAAGCAGCTCAAGTAGCCGTCACCTCCGGTTCGGAGTACCGCCTTCAGGCGGTCTTCTCATGCATCGCCAGTCCCGCCTGAAGGCGGGACGACGAACCGGACCGCCTAAAGGCGGTACTCCGAACTCGGAGGGAGGGGTGTGGTTTCTCTCTAGAGGGCCCGACTCTCCGCGCTCACTCGATCTTGGCTTCGATCTCGAAGGCCTCGATCTCGTTTTCCGCGCCCGTACCGATACCGAAGACCTCGATCTCCAGGCTCTCGCCGACCCCGAGGCTCTCGAAGAGGGCGAAGAACTCGGCCTGGGAGCCAGCATCGTCCTCGAAGGTGCAGACGGAAGAGATCTCGACGGTGACGGGGCCGAAGGTCACTGGGTCCCCGAAGGGATCCTTCAGCTCGTCCATCGTGGCATTGAACGCGGGAATCCCCGGCGCGACGGAGGTCACTACTCCGCGGAATCGTCCGGCGAAGACCTTGGTCTTCTGGGGCGTGATGGTCGGGCCGGAGGAGGGTCCCGAGATCGTCGCGTCCTGTGCCTCGATCTTCAGCCCGACGAGGAGCCGGCTCTTCTCCAGCGCGGGCTCCTGGTGCGTGTCGAGGAAGACAGTCGAGCTCGAGAGATCGACGATCACGGGCGTGCTCGAGTCGTCGACCTGACCGTTGAGTATGGCCTGCTCGTCATGATCGAGATGGATGATGATCGTTCCCGGGAGCCCGCTGGTGTCGACGATCCTGCCCTCGAAGCCGGCCCCATCCTCGAGCTCGATCTTGGTGGCGAAGAAGGGCGTGGTGGCAAAGACCGCGAACTTCGCCTTGATGCGCCCGCCCTCGGTCAACGCATCGGAGGTCCCGGTGAGCGAGTCGTCGAGGAAGAAGAGCGTGCTCGCGGTCCACTCGACCGGAATCGAGCTGGGATCACCGAGAGTGGCGAGAACGGGGCCTGCGGTTCCGGCACCCTTCTCGATCTCGATCATCAGGAGGTCGAAGGTCTTGCTGCCTGCGTCGAGGTTCGTGACCAGTCCCTCGATCTTGACGAGATCCTCGCTGCCCTGCCCGCCCTGGTGGTCTTCGATCTCGACGCGCGTCGCGACCACGGCCTGGTCCTGCAGCGTGCCGTGCACTTCCAGCAGGCTCGAGCCGGCGACCAGTACGCCAAAGAAATCGGCGAGGTTCGCGATGGCGAGACCCGCGTCGTCGACGAGCACGGTCGAGCCCGAGAGCTGCACGCTCACCGAGCCCAGCGGCACGGCGAGATCGTCGTCGGCGAAAGCCTCGATCACCAGGGAGGAAGTCGCCTCGTCCGCGGACTGCACGACGCCCCGGATCTCGTCGATCGCGGTCCCCGAGGAACCGTCCTGGATGCCCGCGGATCCCTGGGGATCGAAGAGCAGCGGCGGAGCCGTCACGCTCCCATTGATCGAACCGGCCAGATCGAAATCGATCAGCACCTGTACGTCACCCGATCCGTCGATGACTAGCGGCGTCGCGAAGGGCGCCGAGAGCGTCCCCGAGAGAACGGTGACCGCCACGTCGTTACCGAGCTTGTCCTTCGCGACGACCGAACCGGGCGCGATGTCGAGCGCGACTGCCGTGAACGTCCCGCTCGGCAGCGAGTCCTCGCGCACCAGCCAGTGCTGGCTGCCGCTCAATCCGAGCAGCTCGAGCGTGACGCTGCCCTCGATGAGATTCGCACTGGATCCGTTGGAATCGACGAGTCGCAAACCGTCGATCGCGAGCGCGAACGAGAGCAACTCGTCGGCGGGCGCGTCGGTCACGAAGGCGTCGAACGTATCGTTGTTTCCGCCGCCGCCGCCTCCTCCTCCACCACCACCCCCGCTGCAGGAAGAGACGATCGTCGCGAGCACGATCGTGGTGACACGGAGAATTCGCTGCGAGCTGAGGATGTGCATGGGGAACCGCGATTCGGAGTGGAGACGGCTTCTCGCGCGAGGGTGCGCTGGAGCCACGCCGTCACAGGGCAAACCCCATGCCGGCGCTGCGGAGAGCATTCACCGGCTGCTGCCAGCCGATTCGTCCAGCCTATAGACTTCGCGTCCAGCTCTTGGATGCAGAGTTGCGGATTCGTCTACGCGATGTGCAGGTCTCAACGAGCAGACTTCGACTCCTTCCTCTCGGAAGTGACCTCTGGCACGGCGCATTACGCACATTCCCATCCACGAACTACGGGTGAATACTTAGACGGGAGCGAGGGTGTCGACATCGAGAAGCGCATGCGAGACATATCATTGGAGGCGATTCCGAACCCGGAATACGCCTCTGCTGTCCGACATCGATCGCGACGATTGGCTCGCTTTCGTCCCACGGCGACGGCACTCCACGAGGCCTTCCTTCCATGACTTCCGATACCGAGATGGGCGGCGAGGCGCGGTCCTTCCCGACCACGCGGCCCTCGTTCGTGGTGCGCATGGCCTCGCCGCTGCAGGCTGAGCGGGAGCGAGCGACGGAGGCCCTCGTGCGCTCGTACTGGAAGCCGGTCTACAAGTACTCGAGGCTGCGGCTGGGCCGGCAGAACGAGGACGCGAAGGATCTGACGCAGGCCTTCTTCGTGCAGGCGCTCGAGAAGGGCTGGCTCGCGCGCTTCGATCCGGCGAAGGGGAGCTTTCGGGCGTTCTTGCGGCTTTCACTCGAGGGCTTCGCGAAGAACGAAGAGAAGGCGCGCCAGCGCATCAAGCGCGGCGGCGGGACCGTGGCGCTCCCGCTCGACTTCGAGGCGGCGGAGGGCGAGCTCGCGGGGCTCGAGCCGCCGAGCTCCGAGTCGGTGGAGGCGTGGTTCGAGCGCGAGTGGCGCCGGGAGCTCTTCGCCGCGGTCCTCGCCGAGCTCGAGCGCTCGTTCGCCGCGAGCGGCCACGCGCTGCGCCTCGAGCTCTTCCGTCGCTACGACGTCGATGCGGCTGGCGACGCCGGGCGGCCCACGTACGCTGACCTCGCGCGCGACCTCGGGATCGACCTCACTGCGGTGACGAATCATCTGGCTGCGGCGCGCCGCGAGTTCCGCCGCCTGCTACTGGAGCGGCTGCGCGAGGAGACCCTTGACGAGGAAGACTTTCGCCGCGAGCTGCGTGCCCTGCTGGGAACGGACGTCGCATGAAGCCGCTGTCGGACGACGCTCTGGCGCGGCTCGCCTCGCTGGCTGCCTGGCCCGAGCTCCCGGGCCCGCGCTACGAGATCCGCGAAGTGGTCGGTGCCGGCGGCATGGGCACCGTCTACCGCGCGCACGACCGGGATCTCGATCGGATGGTCGCGATCAAGGTGGTCCACGAGTCGCGCCAACCCGGTCTCCTCGCGGAGGAGCTCTGCCGCGAAGCAAAGACCGTGGCCCTCCTCGAGCACCCGAGCATCCCGCCCGTGCACGAGATCGGCGAGCTCGTGGACGGACGCGCGTACTACGTGATGCGCTTCGTGGTGGGAACGACACTGGCGCGGACGAAGTGCGGCTCCCCCAACGCCGCGCTGCGCCTGTTCCTGCGGCTGTGCGAGACCGTCGCCTACGCGCACGAGCACGGCGTGGTGCATCGCGACCTCAAGCCCGAGAACGTGATGATCGGGCCGCTCGGCGAGCTCTACGTGATGGACTGGGGCATCGCGGCCGCCTTCGAGAGCCGTTCGACGCAGGGCTCCTCCTCCCCCGTGCACGCCGGCACGCCGGGATTCATGGCGCCCGAGCAGGCGGGGCTCGTCGAGGCACCCATCGGCCCGCGCGCGGACGTGTACGCGCTGGGCGGGATCCTCGCCTTCCTCGCCGGCGGCAGCCTCCCGACAATCACGGGCGAGCTCGAACTGAGCGGCGTTCCGCGACCGCTGGCAGCCGTCATCGCGCGTTCTCGCGCACACCGATCGGAGGACCGCTATCCTTCGGCCCTCGAGCTCGCTCGCGACGTCGAGGCATACCTCGACCGCGAGCCGGTGAGCGCCCATCCCGAGAGCTTGCTCGAGCGCGCCGGCCGCCTCCTCGCGAAGCACGCCTTCGTGGCCTGGCTGCTGCTCGGGTACTTGACGCTGCGTGCTCTCATTCTTTTTCTCTATCGGCGATAAAGGAATCGGCGCGGCCGTTGGATGGAGTGTCGGGCCGCGCTGTTGCGGCCCCGCAAGGAGCGTTGGTGATGTCGAAAGTACTCGTGGGCCTCCTTCTGGGGGCAGTGCTGGGAGCGATCGATGGCGCGTGTGCCGGGTTCTATGACGCGATCACGCGCGAGATGCTTCCCGGCATCGTCATCGGCTCGATGGTGAAGGGCCTCCTGACCGGGGTCGCGGCGGGCTGGTACGCCAGGAAGTCGCGCTCGCTCGGAAAAGGCGTCCTGCTCGGGCTCGCCGTGGGGTTCGTGCTCTCGCTACTGGTCGCCTCGATGGGCGACGAGCAGGGACGGCACTTCTACGTCGAGATCATTCTCCCGGGCATGGCCCTCGGCGCGATCGTCGGTTTCGCGACGCAGCGCTACGGAACGCCCAGAGTGGCCTAGCGCGCCCAGCGCGACTTGCGTGCTCCGATCGAGATCGGTCGTCCGCGCTGCGGCGACCCATGGGCGCAGTGCGTCCCGAGAATCCCACATGCAAACCATCCTGTTCCTCGCAGGCCTCGCCTGCTCGTTCCTGGTCTTCCGCGCTCACTCCTCGCAGGAGCCCGAGCAAGCGGCACCCCCCGCCCCGCCGAAGGAGATCGGGCGCCTCTCCGCCTGGCTCGGCACCTGGGACGCCGAGGTGGAGATGATGGGTGCCACGACTGCGGGCACCGAGACCTGCCGCATGGAGTGCGGCGGCAACTGGCTCGTGACCGAATTCACCGGCTCCTTCATGGGCGCCCCCTTCCAGGGGAAGGGATTCACCGGCTGGGACGCTGCGCGCGGCGCTTACTCGGGAGTGTGGATCGACTCGCTCGGCAGTCCCATGTCGTACTGGAACGACGGCGCCTTCTCGAAGGACGGCAAGGTGTTCCGCTCGAACGTCGAAGGCGTGGGAATGGACGGCGCCCCGGCGCGCTTCGAGTACCGCACGACCTTCGAGAGTCCCCGTACGCGCGTGTTCGAGATCTTCCAGCAGGGCGGGGAGCAGAACGAGCCCGTGATGCGCGTCCGCTACACGAAGAGGTGAGCGTGCGCGCGCTCAGGAGCGGCGGATGGCCGGCACGTCGACGATGCGCGTCGTGCCGGCCGGCGGCGGCTCCTCGATCGCGCGCACGAGTGCCGCGACCATCTGCGAAAGCGTCACCAGGCCCAGCCTGCGGGCGCCTTCCCGCGTGGGTGGAAAAAGCCGAGCGAGCGCGTAGAAGGGCACCAGCAGCATCGGCCAGCGATGCCCGGGACCGAGCACGTACCAGGGTCGCAACACGCTCGCCGTGAGCCCCGAGCGCGCGAGCTCCTGCTCGCCCTCGGCGCGCGCCGCGATGTAGGCGTGCATCATCGGCGCCGGCTGTGCCACGCTGAGATAGACGAAGTGGGCCACGCGCCCGCGCGTGGCCGCCGCCACCGCGGCGCGCGCGGAGGCCAGGTCGACGCTCCGGAACTCGGCCGCTTTCGCGGGCGAGGGATGCGGCGTCCCCACCAGGTGCACGAGCGTGTCTCCGGGATGGATCTCTGTGGCGTACGATTCCGCGTCGAGCGCGTTCCCCTCGATCGGCAGGGCGCCCGACGGGACGCGCCCGAGGGAGGCCTTCCGAGCGAGCGCGCGAACCCGGTGACCGCGCGCGAGCAACACGGGGATCAGAGCCCTACCGATGTAGCCCGTTCCGCCCGTGACGAAGACTGCGTGCTCGGAGTTCGGTGTACCCACGTCAGTCCCGTGTTCGACCCGATTTCCTGAAGCGAGTGAGCATCGCGGTCAGTCGCGCGACCACCTCGGGGTGATCGCGGTAGACGTTCGTCTTCTCGCACGGATCGGCAGCGAGATCATAGAGCTGGCCGGGAGGGGCATCCGGCTTCAACGATCCGTCGGCGCCGTGATCGCTGTTCTCCCAGCCGAGCTCGTGAAGGGTCATCCACCAGCCGGGGGGGCCGAAGGAACCGCTCGAATCCGTCGAGGCACCGCCCGAGCCTTGCGCGGGGAAGAAAAACCAGTTGCCCTCGCGAATGGCCAGGCCCCCGACCCCTGCATTCGTCAACACGGGGCGTACCGGGGTGTGACCGGGTTCGTTCAACAGGGCGGGCAGCACGTTGAAACTGTCGGGGCCCGCATCTCGCGGCAGCTCGATTCCGAGGATGGCGGCAGTCGTGGCGAGCATGTCGGAGAGGGAAATCATCTCCCCGGAACTCGTATCCGGCTGGATGTGCCCTGGCCAGCGCGCGAGGAATGGGACACGATGCCCCCCCTCCCATGCGTCGGTCTTCTGACCGATCAGGGCACCGTTGGAGCGATGGCCTGCCTCGATCACCGAGCGGTACAGCACCGCACCGTTGTCACTGGTGAAGATGACGATCGTCGAACGAGTCAGGTGCAAGCGCTCCAGCGTGGCGAGCACTTTGCCCACCGACCAGTCGAGCTCTTCGATGGAATCCCCGTACGAGCCACACTGGCTCTCGCCCTGGAAGCGCGGTGCGGGAGCGATCGGACCGTGCACGTTGCTCGTAGCCAAGTAGAGGAAGAACGGGCGATCCGCGTGCTCTTCCAGAAAGCTCACGGCTTTCGCGGTGTAGATCGAGGCGAGCTCCTCGTCCCGGAAGCGAGCTGCAGCGCCACCCCGCATTTCGCCCAGGGCATAGTCGGGGGGTACAGGCGGAAGGATCTCGATCGGGTCGCTGGGCGAGAGTCCGATCACGCGGTGGTCCTCGACCAGCACCTGGGGCGGCTCGTTGTGCGTGTTGGGCGTGCCGAAAAACGTGTCGAAGCCTGCTTCCAGAGGGCCGGGCTCGAGCTCACCGTTCCAATCCGCCTCGCGCTCGCCGAAGCCGAGGTGCCACTTTCCGACGCAGGCTGTCGCATAGCCGGCGGACTGCAAGAGCGAGGGCAAGGTGATCTTGACCTCCTGGAGTAGCGATCCACCCTCCCAGCGAGACCTGCGATGCCAGTACTCGCGCCCGGTCAGGAGTGCGTAGCGAGATGGCGTGCAGACGGCACTTGGAGAATGCGCGTCAGTGAACCGGATCCCCTCTCTGGCCAGGCGGTCGATGTTCGGCGTACGGACCTTGGTGGCGCCGTAACAACCGAGGTCTCCGTATCCGAGATCGTCCGCGAGGATCAGGACGATGTTGGGCTTGCCGCCGTCCTCCGCGCGTGGGGTCGGCAGATCCCGCCCGCACGAGCCTGCTCCGCCGGCCACCATGACCGCGAGGCACGGAGCGAGGAGCCCGCGAAACGGGAAAAGGATCGATCCCATGGCGACTGGCAGTGGCACGCACGAGGCTCCTCGAATGCACGAGTTCGACGTACGATGCGCCAGGATACCCGCATGCGACGTCGCCCCACGATCGGTGTGAGGTGCCTCGCGCGAGAAAGACAGGGGGCCTGTTCCTGCCGATCTCGTCTGACCTGTGGCGGGGAAGCGGCCTCGAAGCCGGAAGCCCACCTTTCGCCCCGCGTTCCAGGTCGGGGATGGGTTCCACGAAAGGGGGCAGGGCCGCGAGTCGGTGCTGGATTGTCCAGCAGCGATTGGTGAGGATTCCCCGCCAGGAGGATTCATGAAACTCGTCGATCTCTGGCGCAAGACGGTCATGGCGGAATCGTCGAAGCGGACCGTGGGGGAATCGACCCTGACGGCGGAACAGGAAGCCCAGCTCGAGGGTTTCTGCTCCGATCCCCAGGTGCTGATCGAGATCACTTCCCGGTGCAATTTCACCTGCGACTACTGCTCGAGCGCCTTCAAGGACCGCCAGAAGCTCGACATGTCGATGGAGCTCTTCGGCCACATCGCACGTCAGCTGCCCGGTCTGACGACCAAGCCGGTGCGTTTGCACATCGACGGCGAGCCGACGCTCCATCCGCGCTTCCACGAGATGGTCGCGCTGGTGAACCAGCAAGGTCTCCGCGTGGGGCTCGCGACGAACGGCTCGCTACTGGATCCGAAGTGGCTCGAGCTCGAGATGGACCTCGTGATCACGGCCTCGACCCACCCCGAGGAGTTCGTCACCCGGCACAAGAAGATGGACTTCCAGAAGTACGTCGACCGGGTCGTGACCTACGTGCACGAGTGGGCAAAGAGCACGTCGAGCCAGAAGCTCATGCTCCAGCTCATCCACGATCACGGCGTCTTCTCCGGTGACCGGGCCGGAAAACCCTGGAATGCCTTCGTGGAGGATCTGCTCACCAGGGCAGATGTCGCCCAATACTGTCGCCAGGTTCCCGACAAGCCGAACGTCTGGCTCAAGCCCGGGGGACGCTCGCTCGTCCTGATCGAGTATCCGATCGTCGCAGGCGGTCTCTATCCCGAAGCGGGCAAGCGGCTCGAGTACGTGCCGATCGAGAAGGGCTTCTGCGATTCGGCCTGGAAGCGGCTCGCCGTGCTCGCGGATGGACGGATCAGCTACTGCTGCATCGATCTCTCCGGAGGAACGGCTTACACCGAGCCCGCTGCCATCTGGGAGCAGCCGCTCGCGGATCTGTGGCGAACGCATCCCAATGTCGAGCGCGTGCGCGCCGCTTTCCGGCGCGGCCAGATCACCGATTCGATCTGCAAGACGTGCCTCGCTGCAACTCCTGCTTCCAAGCGCACGATCGGCTTCAATGCCTGAGCGCGGCTCGCGCGAGCCATGAGGATGCCGATCACGCATCCGCTTCGATCGATAGTTCCCTGGCGAGGCATCCCAGTCATGCGCGCATCCCTGCGTCACTTTGGTCTAGCGCTCCTCGGTCCCCTGCTCTTCTTCTCTTGCAGCCAGGCCGCTGGAAAAACACCGACCCAGGTGATCGTCATCACGCTCGACACGACGAGGGCGGACTACCTGGGACTGGGAGGAGAAGGAAAGACGCTGGTACCCCATCTCGCCGCTCTGGCCCGGGATTCCGTCGTCTTCTCGGAGTGCTACTCGACGACGAACTCGACGATTCCAGCCCACACTTCCCTGTTCACTTCCTCGTACCTCAAGGACCACAAGATCACGAGCATGGGGCAGGAGCTCCCCGAGTACGACTCCTTCCTGGCGAAGGTGTTCCAGGCGGCTGGTTTCCGGACGGCTGCATTCACGAGCGGCGGCCATTTGACACCGAAGATCAACTTCGATCAGGGATTCGATGAGTTCGCCTGTCCCGAAACCGTGTGTCGGGCAGATGAGACCCGGACCAAGGCCGTCCACTGGATCGAGGAGAACCGCGGCCGGGATTTCTTCCTGTGGGTCCACTTCTTCGATTCTCACATGCCCTACGAGCCGCCCTCCCCCTTCGACCGCATGTACGACGACGTCTCCGCCGAGTCGCTCGAGGAGCTTCCGATCCACAACGAAGACTACGTCCACAACTGGAAGTACTTCGATCAGTCCAACGACCCGCAGTATTACAGGAATCTCTATCGCGGCGAGATCTCCTATCTCGACGCCCAGATCGGTCTCCTGCTCGACACTCTGCGCACGACCGGGATCTACGACGACTGCACGATCGTCCTGCTTGCCGATCACGGCGAGTATCTCGGCGAGCACACGATCTATTTCCACCACGGAGGCGGCATCTACGACGAGGTGATCCACGTGCCGCTCCTCGTGAAAGCGGGGCAGGCGGAGTACACGGGCAAGCGGGACCAGCTCGTCTCGTCGGTGGACGTGTATCCGACCCTCCTCGACCTGCTCGGCCTGCAGCCGCCGACGGCGATCCGCGGGAGGAGCCTCGTCCCCTTGCTGCAGAGTGCGTCGGCTGCGGAGGTCCGGGAGGCCGTGTATTACGAGTCCGTCTGGCAGTTGAAGATGGGCATCAAGACGCGCCAGCAGACCTACATCCGAGAGCTGAACCGCGTGGAGAAGTTCGACGAAGTCGACGGATTCAAGGTCGTGAACACGCTCGAGAGGCTCGTTGCGACCGAAGGCAACGAGCAGCTCTTCGACAACGCAGCCGACCCCCACCAGGCGACGAACCTCGCGACGACGCGGCACGAGCTGGCCGCGGCCTTCAATCAGGAAGCCCTCCAGTTCGCGGACGACGTCCTGAGCTCTTCGACCGAGCCCATGCAGGTCAAGGATCCGGCCCACTACGAGCTGCTGAAGCAGCTCGGCTACACGGAATGAGGGGAGGAGCTGGCGGCCCGCGCTCGCCCGCTCTAGAGCGAAACCACCCACCAACGAGCACGGAGTCCCTCCTAGAGGGGAACTCCACACCAACGAGCACGGAGTCCCTCCGAGTTTGGAGTACCGCCTTCAGGCGGTCTGGTTCGTCGTCCCGCCTTCAGGCGGGACTGGCTCTGCAGGAGAAGACCGCCTGAAGGCGGTACTCCAAACCTGAGGCGGCCGCCCTCATGTTTCATGCGACGGTGTCGCGCCAAGGCGCGGTGGGGAACTGGCTCCGATTGCCGGTAGAGAACGACCCGGATCCTATCGGTATCCCAGCGCATCGAGGGCGCTGTTCTCTTCCGCGGACGCACGGTGAGTCGGGTGCAAGGTCTCGCGCTCGGCGGCCCCGCGCTCCTCGTAATACGCGAAGCTCTCGCAGAGCTCGCGCCACAGCGCATCGTCGTCCAGGCAGCGCGCACCTCGCTCCGTCGCAGTGCGAGGATCGCCCGTGTCGAACAGTTCCGAGCTGTCCGCCTCGAGGTCCAGGCGTAGCTTGAAACGACCGCGGCGCACGCTCGCTTCCTCGTCCCCGAACAGCGGATAGTCCGAGTAGAGGGTGCGCGTCCCCGCCAGGCTCGAAACGTCGGCGAGCGACTGGCCGCTGCCGAGCAGGCCGGCCCGCGGGTGGCCGGCGATCGAGAGCACCGTCGGCATGAGGTCGACGAGGCTGACGGGAAGGTCGACGACTCCAGGGGTGATGTGCGTGCGGGTGGGAAAGCGCGCCACCAGCGGCACGTGCAGCAGCTCCTCGGTCATGCCCCTGCCGTGGCCGAGCGTGCCGGCGTCGAGCAAGTGCTCCCCATGGTCGGCGTAGAAGAGGATCAGGCTGTCTTCACCGGCGCGCTCGCCCCACAGGTCCAGGATCCTACCGAGATGGCGGTCGAGGTCCCGAACGGATGCTTCGTAGCAGGCGATCACCTCGGTCGGGGAAGAATGCACGGAGCCCTTCGGATACTGGGGATCGTAGTGCCAGGGTTGCCACTGGTGCACGTCCATCAAGTGCACGAGGAGGAACAGCGGCCGCTCCGGGTCCCGATGCTCGAGCAGGCCATGCATGCCCGCGAGCACCTTCTCTCCGCTCACCACGCCCACGTCGAGGACGACTTCTTGCCCGTCGGCGAGCAAGCCCGAGGCGGCGTACAGCGGGTTGGAAACCACCATCCAGGTCTGGTAGCCGAGCTCGCCGAGCGCATCGCCGAGCGAGACCACCGCCTCCGGGTAAGCGCGAAAGATCTGGTCGACCTGGCCGATGCTGCGGGCAAAGTAGCCTGCTGGCACCTCTACCGCCCCTTCCTCCATCACGAGGCGCGAGCCGGTGCCATGGAAGCGCGGGTACAGCCCCGTGAGCGTGGTGGCGATGGAGGGCAGAGTCCACGGTGCACCGCTGTAGGCAGCGTGGAACACCGTCGAGCTCGCGATCATTCGCGCGAGCGACGGCATGAGCTCCTTCCCCCGGCTGCCGATCGAGCAGTCGTACCGCAGCGTATCGGCGCAGACGAGGAGCACGTCGGGGTGCTTTCGATCGGCAGGCGCTGGAACGACCAGGCGCGCGGAGAGCAGCCACTTCGGTGCGCCTGCCGGCACCAGCTCGAATCGCAGGCGCAGCTCTCGACCATGGAAATCCTCGAGCGAGACGCGCTCGAAGCGGTCGAGGACTCCGCTGCGCTCCTCGTCGCGAATCCGCCCCACGAGGATCGGGGTGAGCTGCGCGAGCGGCTGCGCGACGTCGTCCAGGACCACGGAGACGGTGCAGCGTGCACCAACCTGCGTCTCGTCCTCGACCATGGCGAGAACCTCGAGGCGTGCACCGGCCGGGACGCGCAGCGTCTGCGCAGTCTCGAGCGCTCCGTCGATCTCGTGAGCGCGCACCTGCAATGCCGGAGAGCCCCGTCCCAGCCGCACCAGCCGCGCCCTTCCCAGGGCACGGTCGAGGCCCACTCGGGCCTCGAGCGCGAGCTCCGACGGTGGCGTCACATCCCCGGCTCTCGAACTTCCGCAACCGGAGAGCGCGACAAGGATCGCGGCCAGAGCGACGGCGCGACCACGAAGCCCTGATCGGGAGGAGCCCCCGCTCGCGTCGACGATCATGCTTCGAGTTGTAGTGCCGCCCCCTCGGGGATGCAACGATGGGGAGATCGGGCCTCCTCCGTGTCCACGATCCCGCCGTTTTCCGTCGATCATCCGCCCCGGCGCATCCTGATCGTTCGCCTGGGCGCGGTCGGCGATCTCGTGCGCACGCTGGCGGCGGTGCACCTGATGCGACGCGCGTGGCCCGCGGCTCGCATCGGCTGGGTGGTCGAAGCGCATCTCGCGAGCTTCCTCGCCGGCCATCCCGATGTCGATCAATGGATCACGCTCGATCGGCGCGCGTTCCTCGCTCGCGCCCGGCGATTCGATCCGCGCGCGCTCGGCGTGGTCCTGGATGTGCGCGCGCGAATGCGTGACTTCGATCCGGAGCTCGCGCTCGATTTCCAGGGGTCGTTCAAGAGCGGGCTCGCGAGCTGGCTCTCGGGCGCCCGCGTGCGCATGTCCTTCGAGCGACGCTTCGTTCGCGAATGGAGCCATCTGTTCGCCACCCATCGCGTCCCCATCGATCCCGCGGATCGCCATCGTGTGCGGCGCGCGCTCGCTCTGGCGCGCGCGGCCGGCGCCGGAGCAGGCGAGCCCGCGGTCGACCTGGCGTTGACCGACGAGGAGCACGCTCGCGGCCGAGAGCTCGCCTCGAGCTGGAGCGCTTCCGGCCCGCTCGTCGCGCTCGCTCCGTTCACCAGCCGGCTGCAAGCATGGAAGCGCTATCCGCTCGAGCGCTGGCGCGAGATCGCCCGCTCGCTCGCCGGACGCGGCATGAGCGTGCTGATCATCGCTGGCCCCGGCGAGGAGCAGGCCGCGCACGCGCTGGCCGCCCAGTCAGGACCGGGAGTGCACGTGTGCGAGGGCATCGGTCTGCGCGCTCTCGCGGCCCTGCTCGGCGAGTGCGCGTTGCTCATCGGCGGCGACACCGGACCGATGCACATGGCGTGGGCCGTCGGGACGCCCGTCCTGGCGCTCTTCGGGCCGACCGATCCGGTGCTCAACGCGCCGGTAGGCGTCGGCCACGACTGGCTCGCGCCCGCGGAGCGCACGCGCCGCGACGCGCCGGACAAGTTTCCCGGCATCACGCCAGACCTCGTGGTCGAGCGCGCGCTTGCCGTACTGGAGGGCCTCCGCCAGCGCGCCCCCGGCGCGAGCTCGAGCGCTCAAGCGTTTCGCAGCGGGCGCGACGCTTCCCCGTCTTCAGGGTCGTCCTGAGCGCCGGCCCCGGCCCTCGCTTTCGAGCACTCACTCGGCGACGACGGTGCAAGCCGCGGCGAGAAGAGCAGCACGATCGCCCCCGCGACCGCGATCGCGAGCCAGGTCCAGGGAGTCGCGAGCAGATGCCAGCTCATCTCGCTCTTGTCGTGGCCCGCCAGCGACTCGAAGGCGATGCCGTGAACGCCGAACTTGCGCACCAGGAACCAGCCCGCGTGCAGGCCGATGCACGACCACAAGGAACCCGTACGCACGATCGTGCAGCCGAGCACGATTCCCGCGACGACCAGCCCCACGAACGGCCAGGCGAACTCGAAGCTCGAGAAGCGCTCGAGCACCGCTCCCAGGTAGGCGAAGCCGCTCCAGGGAGAGGACTGGTACACGAAGCTCTTGTCCGGCCGCAGGAAGTGCACGGACGCGTAGAAGAGCGTCGTGAGAACGACCGCGAGCGGCAGCCGCACGGCACGGCGCAGGGCTTCCAGCACGAGGACCCGGAAGAAGCACTCTTCGGTGATCCCGACTAGGAGCGCCGCAGGCAGATCGGTGACGGAGCTCCACAGCAGCGCTCCGGTCGGCATGCCCGAGCGCGCGACCCCGGACCCCGAGAGGATCACCGGAATGACCGCCGCCGCGCAGAGGATGCTCGCGACGAGACCCAGCGCGAGCGAGCGGGCGCCGCGCTTCCATCCCTCCCGCGCCAGGAGGCGCGGCACGAGTCCCAGGCCGAGAGCCTTGCGCTCCCGGATCGCGAGCACCGCCAGCCCGAGCATCGCGACGCGATCGAACACGCGGCGGAACGGCGGGGGCGGTACGACCCATACCGCCAGGACCCCCTCGTACACCGGAGGAGAGAGCAGGCAAGCGATCAGGAACGCACCGAGAATCGTGCGGATCAGGGCGCGCATTCGCTCGCGCTCGCGCCACTGGTCTCGCTCAGCACCGGCTGGTCCTGCCACTGACCGTTGTCGTTCGCGAGGCCTTCCTGGAGCGCGTGCAGCCGCGCGTAGAGGCCGCCGCGCGCGAGGAGCTCGGTCTCATTGCCGATTTCCACCAGGCGTCCCGCGTCGAGGACCGCGATGCGGTCGGCGCGCCGCACGGTCGACAGCCGGTGAGCGATCACCACGCACGTGCGGCCGCGCATCAGGTTCTCGAGCGCTTCCTGCACCAGTCGTTCGGACTCGCTGTCCAGCGCGCTCGTCGCCTCGTCGAGCAAGAGCAAGGGCGCTTCCTTCAGGATCGCGCGCGCGATGGTGATGCGCTGGCGCTGGCCACCCGAGAGCTTGGCGCCGGCCTCCCCCACTCCCGTCTCGTAGCCGCGCGGGAGCGACACGATGAAGTCGTGGATGTAGGCCGCGCGTGCCGCCGCCTCGACTTCCTCCCGCGAGGCCGTCGGCTTGCCGTACAGGATGTTCTCGTAGATCGAGGAGTGGAACAGGAACGGCACCTGTCCGACCATGGCGTACAGCGCCGTCCAGTCGTCGAGGCGCAGGTCCCGCAGATCGTTGCCGTTAGCCACCACGCGACCCTCGCGCGGATCGATGAAGCGCGCGATCAGGTCGATCAGCGTGCTCTTTCCGGCACCGGAGGGACCGACGAGTGCCAGCGTCTCGCCCGGGCGAACCTCCAGATCCAGGCGATGGATCGCGTCGCGATCGGCATCGGGATAGGCGAAGGAGACGTTCTCGAAACGCACTCCCTCGCCGAGGGCGTGGATCGGACGGGCGGAGGGCTTCTCCTGGATGTCCTCGTGCTCGGCGAGGTTGTCCTCCAGTCGGTCCGCCGCCCCGCTTGCCGCCTGCACGCGCGTCAGGCCGTCGAGGACGTGGCGCGCGCTCGTGTACGTGAGCGAGAGCCCGCCGAAGTACGCCATGAAGTCGCTCCCAGTTTCGAACAGCTGGTACCGCAGGTTGAGCCAGGTGGCCCCGACGACGAGGATCGCGAGCCCGCAGTGCGAGAGGAGGATCGTCGTGCCTCGCGTGAGGGCGATCGTGCGCTCCATGCGCATGGCCCGGTCGAGGTATTCGCCATTGATCTCGCGATAGCGTGCGAGCTCGCGGCCTTCGGCGCGGAACGCCTTCACGGTCCGGATCCCCTGCAGCATCTCGGTGAGCACCTGCATCGAGCTGCCGAGCGTGGTGAGGCTCTTCTTGCTGCGGCGTCGGACGCGCTTGCCGAGGAACAGGAACGGCAAGCACAGCGGCAAGAACAAGAGCACGACCACGAGGGTCGGCCAGGGCGCGGCGACCCACGAGACCGCGAGCGAGAACACGATCAGGAGCGGCTCGAGCACGAGGTCCTTGAGGCTCTCGCGGACCACGACGAGCACCTGGTCGACGTCCTCGGCAATCCGGCTGACGAGATCTCCGAAGCGGCGCGAGCCGTGGTAGCGCAGCGAGAGCCCGAGCAGGTGTCGGGCGAGCTTCTCGCGCAGGTCGATCCCCAGACGCAGGGTGAGCCAGCGGGAGAGCGTGTGCAGCGTGTAGTGCGTGATCGCGGCGACGATCGCGAGCAGGATCACGAGGATGCCCACCGTCCACAGCACGGTCCGGACCTCGACATCCGGCGAGTTCAAATCAGCGAAGAAGGGCCGAAAGAGGGTGTGGCGGACGAACTCGAAGGCGTCCGCGACGAATCGCTTCCCGGCATTCGTGGGAGCGACTTCCGTTTCCGTGGGGTCGATCACCCGGGTCCAGAGCGGAGTGATCAGGAAGAACGGGGCGCGCAGCGTGAAGGCAGCCAGGCTCCCCAGACCGAGGATGCCAACGAGGGCCCAGAGGCGATGGCGCAAGAACGGCCACAGGAGCTTCCACGTTTCTCCGAAGGCGCTCCCCATGCAGGCATTCTCCAGTTGCTCGGAGGGACTGTAAAGCGAACGGCTGTCGCAGTCGCGAGCTACGCGCGAACGGGCTCATCCGCGCTTGTAGGGATCCTCCATGCCCGGAGGTCGGATGCGAAAGCGCCGGTAGCTCCACAGGTATTGATCGGGAACGCGGCGCACCAGTCGCTCGATGTCCTGATTGAGTGCACCGGCAGCGACCACGAGATCGCTCGAGTGTGCCGCCTCGCTCGCCGGCGCGAAGCGCAGATGGAAGCCCTCGCCACGAGCGCAGCGCTCGGCGAAGGCGAGGATCAGGCGAGCACCCGTGCGCGCCACGAGTCGAGGAACCAGTACGCCCGTGTTCGCCAGCTCGCCGAAGAACGGAACGAAGATGCCGGCTCCGTCCCCCGAGTCCTGATCGGGCATCAGGCCGACGAGCCCGCCCGCTTCGAGCTCGCGCAGGAGCTCTCGCACGGCCCGCGCCCCCGCAGGAAGCATCCGGCCGCCGAAGCGCGAGCGCCCGGCGCAGACGAAGCGGTCGAGATCCCCTTGTCGCGGGGGGCGATAGACCCCCAGACCCGGATGACGGATCGACGCATAGGCGGTCGTCATCTCCCACGAACCGAGGTGCGGAGAGACGATCACCGCGCCGCGGCCGCGATCGAGCGAGGTACGGATCACCTCCTCCCCCTCCACGGAGCGGACGAGCGCGAGGATGCGCTCCCGGTCCCACGTCCACAGCGCGCCGAGCTCGGCCATCATGCGACCGAGGTGGGAAAGGCTCGCGCGCTCCAGACGCGAGCGATCCGCAGGACTCGCATCGGGGAAGCAGAGCGCGAGATTGATGCGCGTGACGGATCGCTGGGAGCACGGCAGCCAGGCGAGCACGCGCCCCAAGGCGGCACCGACCCGGTGCGCCACACCGAGCGGCAAGCGCGCGAGCAGCCGCAGCGCGAGGACCGTCGCCCGTCCTTCGAGACTGCGTCGTCCGGCCGGCGTGCGGTCGAGCGCGCGACTGCGCGGCCTCAGCCAGGCCCCGGGCGCGCGACTCTCGCGCTGCCCGCGGCGCGTGCGCTCCTTGCGGTCGGTCTCCCGCGTCCGCGTGCTCTCGCTGCTCACTCGGTGATTCCCGTGCGGGCCTCCTGGACGGCGGTCTCCGGTACCGCCGGTGGCACACCACGGAAGCGATCGTGGAGCCAGTAGTACTGCTCGGGATGGGCCAGGATGAGTTTCTCGAGCTCGGCGTTGACGGTGGTGACGACCGCTTCGGGCGACATCGACCGCAGGTCCTCGGGCCAGAGGACGCGGTGCGCGACCACGCGGTAGTGCCAGGGGCGGGCGCCGCGATAGCAGGCCGTGAAGACCACCGGGATCCTCAGCCGGCGCAGGAGCACGCCGCTCGCCCGCTCGCAGGCCGCCGGGCGGCCGAAGAAGGGCGCCCAGATCGGCCGCATCGTGGCGCGGTGATCGAGGAACAGGCCCAGCGACCCGCCTTGCGCGACAGCGGCGAAGGCCTCCTGCATGCCGCCGTAGCGCGACAGCACGCGATGGCCGCTCGCTTCGCGCTGCGCCTGGATCCAGATCGAGAGCGGCCGATTGCGCGGGGGCTTCGCCACCACGTGCAAGGGGAAGAAGCCGTAGCGCTTGAACAGTATCCCGAGTGCCTCCCAGTCCCCGACGTGGCAGGAGAGGAACACCACCGGGCCGCCGCGCCGCAGGACCTCCTCGAACTGCGGGCCGAAATCGACCTCGAAGTGCTCGAGCGCGCTCTCGGCAGGAATGCGGCGCGAGCGCAGGAAGGTGTCGAGCGCCATGTGGGCGAGCTGCGCATAGGAATTGCGCACGTACCGGTCGCGCACGCGGCGCGGGAGATCGGGACCCAGCGCCTGGGCGAGGAAGCGCTCGGCGGCGCGCGTGTGACGACGATCGAGCACGCGGGCGGCTCGCGCCAGCACGGAAATGGCGAGATTCCTCGCCGTGTCGGGAAGTGCCAGCAGCACGAACACCGCGCCACGGACGCACCAGTACGCCAGGTGCGCGCGCCAGTCGTCCCGCGTGCCGTACAGCTCCGTTCGCTGGGGCGCCCGCCGACGCGAGCTCCGGCCCGCCGCCGCGGGAGGAGGCTCCAGATCGCTCGCTCCGCTCATCGGCTCCCGCGGTGCGATCAAGAAGTCTTCACCGTCGCGTCGTTCGCGACGGGGGGCGCCGGCAGCGTCCACGTTTCGGGGTCCTCGTCGAACACCGGCAACTCGATCGGCAGGCCCAGCCGCTCGCTGCGCTTCCAGCTCCACAGCATCGTCCACTTCATGAACGATCCCATGGCCTGCGTGACGCAGAACACGAGGCCGCGCGGACCATCGAGGACTCCAAGCTGGAAGAGATAGGTGCGCACGAAGCGCCATGTCGCGCGGCGGAACGTGCCGAGGATTCCGATCCGCTTGCCGTCGCGGAAAGCCTGGGCGGCGCCCCAGTACGCGTAGCGCCGCACGCGGTCGTAGTGATGCGGCAAGGACACCACCATGTGGTGGTCCATTCGACTGCGCAGGACGGGGGCGCGATGATCGACGAGCGAGCCGTCGGGTGCGACGACGCGTGCGTGGACGCGGCGATTCTGGTAGCGCCCCATCCCCGTGCGCATCAGGCGCGTGACGCGATCGTTCTGGAAGCCGGAGAAATGCAGCACGGATCCGAGATAGAAGGTCCTGCGCCGGATGACGTAGTACTCGTGCGCAGGCGTCGCGGCCATCAAGGCCTGGATCTCGTCGCGCAGCTCGCTCGTGCAGCGCTCGTCCGCGTCGAAGATGAGCACCCATTCCCGCGGCACGAGCCGCATGGCCCAGTTCTTCTGCGCCGCCGCGCCGTAGTACGCGTGCTGCACGACCCGGACGCGGTCGAGGCTCTCGACGATCTCGAGCGTGCGGTCGGTCGAGAAGGAGTCGACGACCAGGATCTCGTCACACCACTGCAGCGCCCGCAAGCAGTCCGCGATCTGGCGCTCCTCGTTGAAGGTATGGACGAGCGCGCAGATGCCGGGCCGCAGGGCCTGCGGCGGCGATTCCCCCAGCCTCTCGTCCAGCTCGGAGCGAGGCAGGGGAGGGGCTAGGGATGCCTCCAGTATTCGGCCCATCGGCACGACGGGGGTCGTCGGGCTCATCATAGACCTCCCCGATGAGCTTTCTCCAAGCCGCCCGGGCGGAAAGCGCCCGGATCGAGCGTGCTCGGTCGGATGGGCGGAACCGTTGGAAGTGGAGCCGTTTGAAGCGGAACCGTTGGATGCGGCGCCGTTGGAGGCGGAACCGTTGGTATGGGAGTCAGGCATTCTTGTTCAAAAAACCGCCCCAAAGCGTCCGCCAGAGGATCTTGAGGTCGAGCGAGAGGGACCAGTGCTCGATGTAAAAGAGGTCATACTGCAGGCGCTGCAGCACGGAACTGTCGCCGCGCAGGCCGTGGACCTGGGCCCAGCCCGTGAGGCCGGCTCGCACTCGGTGGCGCAGCATGTAGCGCGGGATGCTGGCCCGAAACTTCTCGACGAACACCGGTCGCTCGGGCCGCGGCCCGACCAGGCTCATGTCGCCCCGGACCACGTTCCAGAGCTGCGGCAGCTCGTCGAGGCTGGTCCGGCGCAGGAAGGATCCGAGCGGCGTGCAGCGCGGATCGCCACGTCTCGACCAGACCGCGCCCGTTCCTTCCGCGTCCACGCCCATCGTGCGGAACTTGACCAGCCGGAACGTCCGCCCGTCGAGCCCCATGCGTTCCTGACGGAAGAACACGGGCTTCCCGTGGAGTCTCCAGAGGACAAGGGCGATCACGAGGATCAGCGGTGCGGTGAAGACGAGCAGGAGCGAGCCGACGACCATGTCGAACAGCCGCTTGAGGACGCCGTCCCAGCCGATCATCGGGGAGTCGTGCAACGCGAGCATCGGCATGCCCTCGAACAGCTCGACCCGTCCAGGAACCGATGCGTAGCGGTAGAGATCCGAGACCAGGAGCACCTCGACCATCTCGTTCTCGAGCGAGGCGAGCAGGGCATCGAGGCGAGGCTGCAGCTTCGGCGAGAGCGAGACGAACAGGAGCTCCGGCTTGGTGCGCGCGAGGATCGCGCCGAGGTCGTCGAGCACTCCGAGCACCGAGAGCCCGCTGGCCACCTCGGCTTCCGCTGCGTCGCTCGCGACCCAGCCTTCGACGCTGATGCCGAGCTCAGGATGGCGGCGCAGACGCTCCTGGACGTGCCGTCCGATCTGGTCCGCGCCCACGATCACGGCGGTGCGGTGGACGATGCCGCGGCGGCGCACGAAGCGCAGGCCCTCGCGGAACAGCGCGCGCACCACCAGGAGGCCGCCGGTCGATCCGATCCAGAACAGGGCCACCGACACCCGGCTCAGGTTCGCCTTGAACAGCATCCAGCTCACGGCGAGCAAGAGGAGGACGAGCAAGCTCGAGGCCTTGACGACGTCGAAGGATTCGCTGGCCCGGCTGCCCATGCGGCGCGGCTGGAAAAGGCCGAACGCGCGGTAGATCGGCCACCAGACCAGAGGCGCGAGCAGGAGGGTGGGCAGGTAGTCGCGAAAGTCGGGCGCCGCGTGGATCAGCTCGACCGGCCAGCCACGGGTGCGAAGCCAGTACGCGCCGACCCACGCCAGCGAGATCGCTGCGCAGTCGACGAGGAAGAGCATGCTCTCCCAGAACTGACTCGTTTTCTTGAGCATCACCCCTCTCGGTACGCCTCCCGGTACGTCTCCGCCGGCTCGGCGAGCTCGGCCAGGGCCTCGCTCGCGATCCCGCGGATGCGCCGCTTGTACACCTCCCGATCGAACCTGCGAGCGTGCTCGCGCAGACGCTCCGCCACGAACGCGTCGCGGTGGGAATCGAAACGCTGCACGGCCGCCTCGAGGGCCGCGCTGGTCGGCTCCCCGAAGAGAACACCCGTAGGATACCTACCCGCCCGGATGCAATCTCCATCCTGGAGCCCCACGGTGGTCTCCAGGCTCCCCCCCCGGCCCAGGGCCAGCACCGGACGCCCGCACGAGTTGGCTTCGAGGGGCACGATTCCGAAATCCTCGACCGCGGGATGGACCAGGGCCGCGCATTCGGCGTAGGCCGCGAGCAGATCCTGGGGCTCGAGCCAACCCCTGAGCTCGACCGTCGGCCCGGCCAGCGCGCGGAGCTTTCGTTCGAGCGGACCCTTCCCCACGATCACGAGCTTCCGGCGCGAACGATTGAAGGCCTCGATCGCATACTCGATTCCCTTGGATGGGACGAGCGCGCAAACGATCAGGAACGAGTCGCCCGGCGGACGATCGGTCCGGAAGAACTCGGTCTCGACCGGTGGGTGCACGACACTCGACTCGCGGCGGTAGTACTTCTCGATGCGGCGCGCCACGAAGGCTGAGTTGGCGACGAAGCGATCGACGCGCGCCGCCGATGCCGCGTCCCACGTGCGCAGCCAGGTGAGCATCGGCGCGCGAAACAGAGCATGGGCCAGGCCGCGGCGCGCGAAGTAGCGCGGCCACAGGTCCCACAGGTAGCGCATCGGCGTGTGCACGTAGCACACGTGCGCCGCGTCCGGCCGCGTGATCGCGCCCTTGGCGACGCAGTGGCTGCTCGAAATCACCAGGTCGTACGGCTCGAGATCGAAGCTCTCCACCGCCATGGGCATCAGCGGCAGGTAGTAGCGATACCAGTCGGTCGCGCGGGGCAGCGACTGGATCCGCGACGTGATGATCCTGTGCCGTTCGATGGTCGGCGACACCGAGCCCTCGCGATGCAGCAGCGTGAAGATGTCCGCGTCAGGAAAGAGCTCGCACAGCGCTTCGAGACACTTCTCTCCTCCGCGCATGCCGGTGAGCCAGTCGTGGACGAGCGCGACCTTCATGGATGAGCCAGCAGACCAAAGGACGGGACGGCGCGGCAAGTCGCGGCTCCTGGCCCCCCCCGGGGGAGCCGGCGCATAATCCGCCCATGCAGGACGAGGATCGCGGCTCGCCCACGGGTTCCTCGCTCCCGCTCGAGCGGATCGCCCACGGCTGCCTGCTCTCGGCCCTCTTCCTGTGCTCCTTCTCGATCGCGCTGATGCAGATCGCGCTGGGCCTCGCCCTGCTCGCCTGGCTCGTCGACATGGCGAAGCACGGCGCGCGCGGGCGCGCTTTTCCGCTCTGGAAGCCATTCGCCGCCTTCGCCCTGGCCTCGCTCCTCTCCGCCTGCTTCGCTGCGGACCCAGGCCGTGCGCTGGCGAGCCTGCCCGAGACGCTCCTGCCCGCGATCGTCTTCCTCGCCGCGCAGGATTTCGCACGGCGGGAGCGCGCCGAGCGCGCGATCGACGTGTGCCTCGCCGCCGGAGGGATCGCCGCGCTCGTGGGGCTGGCGCAGACCTTGCGCCACGGGGCCGAGTACCGGATCCACGGGACGCTCGGGCACTACATGACGTTCTCGGGCGTCCTCCTCACCGCCTCGCTGGTGGCGTGGGGACGGCTCCTGTTCGCGACGGAGAGGCGCCAGCGCGTGTACGCGCTCGCCGTGCTGGTCATGACGCTCGCCGCGCTCCTGATGACGCACACGCGCAGCGCCTGGATCGGCTGGCTCGCCGGAGGCGCGCTCGCCCTCTCCCTGCGCCGTCGCGCCGCGCTCCTCGTCTTGCCGCCGCTCGCGCTCGTGCTCTATTTCCTCGCTCCGCAGGCGGTGCGCGAGCGCGTCGAGAGCACCTTCGACGCGAAGAACGTGACCGTCGTCGAGCGCCAGTACATGTGGCGAAGCGGCACCGCGCTGTGGATGGATCACTTCTGGCTCGGCGTCGGCCCCGCGAACCTGCGCGCGGCCTATCCGGCCTACAAGCTCCCTGACGATCCCTGGCTCCCCGAGCGCAAGTTCACCCACCTGCACAACAACTTGCTCCAGGTCGCCGCCGAGCGTGGCGCACTCAGTCTCGCGGCATGGCTCTGGATCTGGTGGGCGTGGCTCTTCGCCGCGGCGCGCGCATGGCGTTCGACGCCGGACTCGAATCGTCAGCTGCGCGGCTGGATCGCCGCGAGCGCCGCGGCCCTGGTCGGCTTCCACGTCAGCGGCCTGTTCGAGTACGACTTCGGCAACTCGGAGGTGGTGACGCTCGCATGGATCATCGCGGCGCTGCCGCTCGCACGGGCCGCCACGTCTTCGCGAACGGATGCATCCATGTCAGGACACGAGCCCGAGCGATGAGCTGCCCCCACCGCTGCGACGCCCGGGAGACCATCCAGACGCGCGAGCTCGAATGGCCGAGCCCGCATCACGATTGCTCCGCCGCCTGGATCCCGTCGATCCAGCCCGCCAGGCTCGCGGCGAGCTGAGCCCAGGAGCGTCCTCGCGCCACGCGCTTGCGCTCGCCGCTCCTCTGGCTCGCGAGCGGTGCGTTCTCCCATTCCTCCGTCAAGGATCGAAGCGCGTCCGGGATCCCCTCCGAGGAGTCGAAAAGGTGCACCAGGTCCCCGCAGGCAGACACCTCGCGGATCGCGGAGGAGAGCACCGGGATGCCGCACGCGAAGTACTCGTAGAGCTTCACCGGATCGACCGCGTCGGTGAGCCCGGATCGACGGAACGGGATCAAGCCCACGTCGAACGCTCGGATCCAGCGGGGTACCTCTGCGTGCGGGACAGGACCGAGGACGCGAACATTGGGCAGGGCTTCCAGGACCTCGATCTGCCGCACGACGGACGCTTGCCAGGGTCCGACGATCACGATTCGATCCTCCGGCCTGGTCCTCGCGATGGCATGGATCGCCTCGAAGTCGATCCACGGCGCGAGGCTACCGACGAATCCGATCGTCCGCCGGGGAGTGCCGTCCGCGCGGGCTGGCGAGGAGCGGGGATCGCCCGCGAAGAGCGTCGAGATCTCGACCGGCGTGACATCCGCAGAGAAGAGATCGGGGTCGACTCCGTTGGGGAGCAGCCGTGGCTCGCTCGCGCCCTCGGCCCGGAGTCGATCCACGAGGGCACGAGAGCTGCCGAAGCAAGCCACCGAGCGGCGCGCGAGCTCGCTCTCGTAGCGCGCGAGAAGCTGGGCGCGATGCCAGCCCTCGAAGGCGGCGAAATCGTCGGACAGGTCGAAGAAGCACGGGCGCGCCGGGAAGCGTTTCGCCAGCGAGGCCACCTTCGGGTGCGCGGCCAGGAGGACGGGAGATCGCAGCCCGAGCTTCCAGATGGCCGCGCGGATCTGCAGGGCCACGACCGTGGTGTTCACCTCGTGCAGCAGGGGAAACCTTCCCCCGAACGGCAAGGGGACGAAGACGCTCAGCACCTTGATCCTGGGGTGAGCGCGAGGACCGGAGAGCAAGCGGATCCGACCGCGGTCGCTCTTCGCGTAGCTCTTCGGAGCACGCAGGAACTTGAGGGGCTCGGCGAGCCAGCGCGGAACCTCCTGAACCAGGCCGGGGTTGACCCACAGGATGCGCCGGTTGCCTTGCAAGTGGCGCATGAGGTGATGGGGCCTCTGATCGACGTGATCCCAGGCGTTCGGGCCGATGTACACGACGTCGCGGTGACGGTCGCGGCCCGCTGATTCCAGGACGTCTCGCCAGACCGCCAGGGTCTTGCGAGCCTGATCGAGGCGGCTGAAGCTGCGCGCTCGCTCGATTCCCCTCGTCGAGAGATCCCCGCGCAAGCGCTCGTCCGTGAGCACGGCAGACACGCCGGCCGCAATGGAATCGACGTCGAGTGGATCGACGTGGCGCGCCGCGCCACCGCAGACTTCCAGCAGGGCCGGAACGTTCGAGGCGACGACCGGAAGGCCGCTCGCCATCGCTTCGAGCGGCGGCAGGCCGAAACCCTCGACGAGCGAGGGGAAGACGAAGGCCCTCGCCGTGTGGAAGAGAGCGCGCAGCTCGTGGTGCGCGAGCCAGCCCAGCGCGTGCACGCGGGCGCCGATCCCCTTCTGTGCAGCTCGCTCGAGCAAGGGCGCGCATTTCTCGCGCGGCGCCCCGGCGAGCACGAGATCCACGCTCTCCCCCCGCGAGGCGAGGACGGCCATCGCGTCGATCAGGCGCTCGAGGTTCTTGTGGGGTTTGACGTTTCCGGCATACACGACGAAGTGCGCAGGGAGCGCCCTTTGCGCCCGCAACTGCGCGAGCGAAGGCTCCCCGACCGGCGCGAAGAACCGCTCGTCGATGCCATTGGGCACGACGACGACTCGCTCGGCCTCGCCACCGAAGGTGTGCAGGAGCTCGGCGCGCACGGCCTCGCTCACGGTGATCACCCGGGTGGCGCGCTCGTACGAGCGGCGGATCATGCATCGTGCGTACGCTCGCGCCGCACGGCCGGGCAAGTAGTCCCGGCGCAGATGGATCAGGTCGTGGATCGTCACCACTGCCGGCCCGCGCAGGAAGAGCGGGAGCACGTAGTGCGGCGCGTGGTAGAGGCTCGCTCCGGCGCGGCGAGCGATGCGCGGGAGCTCGAGGTGCTCGGCCAGGCCATAGCCGCGCGAGCGCGCGATGGCCGTCCGGAAGCGCGGGCCTGCGCCTGGTGCCGCCGCGCCAGGCGGGAGAACGACGAGAAAGTGCTCCGGCGTCTCGATCGCAGCCAGGCCCGCGAGCAGACCCTGGATCGAGGTGCCGATCCCGAAATCGGCGATCTTGCGCGCGTCGATGGCAATGCAGGCGGTGGAACCGGAGCGCGCGAACGGAGGCTCGACGGGGCTCGTGCGTTCGCGATCGGAGATCTCGGGCATCCCGGCCTGCGCCTCAGCGCGTACCACGCAGGCGCTCGACCCAGATGGAGGATCCACCGATCCGCTCGCGTCCGTGCATCAGCCGCTCGAGACCGCGCGGGTCGTGGCGCTCGTGCCAGGCGCTGCCGTAGAGGACCCGCCAGCGCGGGTCTCCGGAGAGCAGGGCGGCGATCAAGTACTGCTCGTTCCACGCGAGGCCGAGCTCCCCCAGCCAGCGCGGCGGATACCCGAAGGGCAAGAAAACGCCCTGGATCTGCAGCAGGAAGGCGCGCTCGAGCGCCGGCAGGAGCCGCAGGTAGAGCTGCACGCAATCGCTGCCGCACTTGACGATGTGCGAGCTCTCGACGAGCAAGACGTCCCCGTCGCCGATCCACGCTTCGAGATCGGCGGTCCCGATCGCCTGGATGGGTTTCGAGATGAGCTCGACGCGGGGCGCGAGCTCGCGCACGAACGCGCGCGGCTGGGGGTCGATGCACACGATCGAACCGCCCCCCCCGTCGGCGAGCGCCTGCAGCGCGACGAGCATCGAGAATCCGGATCCGATCTGCACGACGCGCCGCGGTCGCGCGCGCCGCAGCACGGCGTAGCAGGCCATCGCGTCGCTGAATCCGAACGAAGCATTGTTCCAGAAGAAGCCTTGTGGTCGCTCGCGATCGCCGTCGCGCGGCGGATCGAAGTCCGCTGCGAGGGGCACGAGCTCCTCGAGAAAGCTCTGCATGCGCCCGGGCTCGAAGAGCCCGCCGCCGGCGTAGGGAGGCTCGTCGCCGGCGTACTCGAACGAGCTCGCGATCTCCGTGAGCGTCGGCACAGGCGAACGCAGGCCCGCCGGGTTCAGGCTGATGCCGCGGTCCTCGAACTCCTTGCGTGCGCGCGGGTCCCGGAGCCAGGGTCGCAAGGCCGACGCGAGAGCGGCGAGCTCCGAACGCTCCTCGGGGCGCAGACCTCCGGCCACGGAGCCAGGCGGCGAGCGATGCGCGCGCGCGTCTTCCGCGTCGGGATCCACGCGCGTCACCTCGATCTCCTGGAGTCCCGCACTCCAGGATGCGAGACCTCGGTCGTCGGCGGTGCGCTGAACGAGCACGCCGACTCCGCACGCCCAGCCGAGGGTGGTGTCGTCTTCCAGGAGCACGATCTCCCCCACGCCCTCGAAGATCCGGCGCAGGTCCTCCTGCGAGAAGCGCCAGTGGTCTTCGGGCCAGTCGTGCAGCGCGAAACCCGGCGAGCGCGTGGTCAAGAGGAGGTGGCCACCGGGGCGCACTCGCCGCAGCATCTGCTCGAGCGCCAGGCGCCAATCGGCGCAGTGCTCGAGCATCTCGGTGGACACCACGAGGTCAAAGCTCGCTCCAGCGAGCGCCTGATCGAGCTCGTACACGGAGAGCACCCGATCGACTCCCTTGCCGGCTTCGCGATCGACCCCGAGGTAGCTCTTGCATCCGGGCTCGAGCACCGCGCGCACGCTGCCGTTGACGTCGCGCGCACCGACCTCGAGGGCTTCCGTGCCGCGCGAGACCCGCGAGCGCGCCGCGCGGGCGAACTCGATGCACCAGGCATTGCACATCTCGCCGCGCGTCCTTTCGCTCACCGCCACCCGGCGACGACGATCCGCTTGCCGCGAGCGAGCTGCTCGTAGGCGTCCGCGGGAGGGACCAAGGTCCGCGTGTGCTGGAAGCCAACCGCCACGAGCATCGAGTGCACGGCGCGGGGGGAGGGACAGAGCCCGATGGGCGTGCCGCCGGCCTCGGCGCTGCTGCGGCCGAAAGCGAAGCTCTCGTCGATCACCGCGAGCACCCCCCGGTACGGCATGGTGAGCTCCTTGCGCCCCCATTCGGTCGAACCATCGACCTCGTCGACCACCTGCGTCTCGACCACGATCGCGTCGCGCGTCAGGGCAGCCGCCTGCCGCAAGCAGCGCATCGGATTCTCGAGGTGGTAGATCAGTCCCAGGCACAGGCACAGGTCGAAGGATCCGCGCACCGCGCGGCCGAGCTCCTCGCAATCCGCCTCCACGAAGGTGATCCCGGCATGTCTCTGCGCCTCGGCGACGAAGGCCGCCTTGGCGAGGCTCTCGGGGCGGATGTCGACGCCCACGACCTCGGGGACGCCGAGCTCGGCCAGCATCGAAGCGAAATAACCCTCGTGGCAGCCCAGATCGAGCGCGCGCAGCTCGGCGAGCCGCGCGCCGTAGCGCTCACGCAGGAAAGCTTCGACCATCGTGCGGCGCGTCTCGTGGATGCGTGCCACGGTCGGATCGATCTTGCACTCGGTGTAGAGGCCCTCGCCCAGGTCGAAGGCATAGAACCACGGTCCGAGCTCGCGCGCGCGCTGCTCCAGCGTCGCGCGATCGCCTCGCGCTCGTGCGCCGATTCGCTCGCTCTTGCCCATGGTTCTGCTCGGCGCTCGCGGCCTCGTGCGCCCTCGCTCAGCCGCGAGCCGGTACGGAGCGCTTGTCGGGGATCTCGATGTGGAAGCGCGTGACGAGCGCGATCTGGCAGTGTACTCGACGCGAAGCCGTGAGCTCGAAGACGATGGCGTTGTCGATCCAATCGGCGACCTGCAGGCTCTCGTCCTCGGCCCGGTATCCGACCGTGGGTGTGAACGAGTAGCTGCCGGGGAGCAGCCGGGGGATCTCGATCTGGATCGCTACGGTGCGCTCCGCGCCCGGCTCGAGGGGTGGAAAGGGAACGCCCTCCGTCTCGGAATTGGTTGCCGCGAGATCCTCGCCCTTGCCGTTGCGCAAGACGTAGCCGGCGAGCCAGCGCTGGGCGCCTGCGCCGAGGCCCTCGTTCGCCACCGTCATCCTGAGGCGCACGACCTCGTCCTGAGCCACGCTCGAGATGCGCTCGCCGGAGCGGCCGTACAGGCCCACGCCGCGGATCCGGAGCAGCCCGTCCCCGAGCCGCCGATCGACGTTGGGGATCGAGGATTCGCTCTGACCTTCCGCAAGGGAGCCTGCATCGGGTTCGATCTCGCCCGCCTCGACGCGTGCACGTGCGGATTCGGCTTGCGTGCGCAGGCCGAACAGGAACGCGAGGTAGCTCTCGACCACGGTGTCGGGCTCGCCCGCCTCGACCAGCTTCCCGCCATCGATCCACAGGACGCGCTGGCACAGCCGCTTCATCGACGAGGCGTCGTGCGAGACGTAGAGGATCGTGGTCCCCCGCTCGCGCATCTCGTGGAAGCGCAGCATGCAACGGTGACGGAAGTACGCGTCTCCCACGGCGAGCGCCTCGTCCACCACGAAGACGTCGGGGTCGAGATTGGCGAGGACCGCGAAGGCGAGCCTCACGAACATGCCCTTCGAGTACGTGCGCACGGGCCGATCGAGGAAATCGCCGATGTCGGCGAAGGCGGCGATCGCGTCGAAGCGCCGCTCCATCTCGGCACGGCCGACGCCCAGGATCGCGCCGGAGATGAAGACGTTCTCGCGGCCCGTGAAATCGCGATTGAACCCGCTGCCGAGCTCGAGGAGCGCCGTCACGCGCCCGCGCACCTCGAGCTCGCCCTCGGTCGGGAGCAAGGTGCCCGCGATCATCTGCAGGAGCGTCGTCTTGCCCGCGCCGTTCTTGCCCACGATGCCGATCGTCTCGCCGCGCTGGATCTCGAAGCTCGCGCCGCGCACGGCCCAGAACTCGCGGTAGTAGGCTCGATTGCGACCGAAGAGATACTGCTTCAAGCGGTCCGCGGGCCGGTCGTACACGTGATAGCACTTGCCCACCCCGCGCGCACGGATCGCCCACTCGCCGCCCGGACTCTCAGACGACATCGGCGAACCCCCAGCGCGTCTTGGCGAACCAGGCTCGGCCGGCGACGAAGAGGACCAGCGCGACCCCGCTCGACCAGGCGAGGCCTCCCCACGCGGGCAGCTCGCCGCGGATCAGTACGGCGCGCGCGCTCTCCACGATCGGCGCCATCGGATTGGCCAGCGCGAGCGGGCGCCACTTCTCGGGGATCCACTGGATCCGCCACACGACGGGAGTGAGATAGAGGAACAGCTGCAGCCCCACGCGAATCCCTTGCTGCACGTCGCGCAGGAAGACGCCGAGCGAAGCGAGGATCCAGGCGAGCCCGAGCGTCCCGATCACGAGCGGCAGGATCACGAGCGGCAGCGCCCACAAGGTCGCAGACACGCTCCCGCGCCCGACCCCGACGACCACAAGTAGAACGAGCATCCCGACGACCATCTGCACGAGCGCCGCGCCGAGCACGGTGACCGGGAGCACCTCGAGCGGGAAGACGACGTTCTTCACCAGGTTCGGCCGGCTGACGATGAGCGTCGGCGCGCGAGCGATGGTCTCGGCGAAGGCCCAGTAGACGAGGAGCCCGCAGAAGAGCTCGATCACGAAATCGAAGGGGCCCTGACCGGGAGAGCTCCGGCGCGGCTCGAAGAGCACGAGGAACACGAAGGAATAGACCGAGAGGGTCAGGATCGGCTGAAGCACCGCCCACGCCGCGCCGAGCACCGATTCCCGCCACGTCTGAACCAGCTCGCGTTTCGTGAGCTGCGCGACGAGCTCCCGCTCGCGCCACAGCTCACCCACCGCGCGCAGCGGATCGAGATAGGCGAGCGCCCCGGCCCGTGAAGCCCGTCCCGGCTCGACGATGGTCGTGCTCATCTCTGGTTTGGAGTACCGCCTTCAGGCGGTCTTCTCTTACGGAGCGAGTCCCGCCTGAAGGCGGGAACGAACGAACCAGACCGCCTGAAGGCGGTACTCCGAACCGGAGGCGGCCGCACGGGTTCAAGATTCCGGATCGTAGCCGACGCGCCGCATGGTCGAACCGGCGATCTTGTGGAATCGAGCCCGCTCGCCCGACGACCAGCTCTTCCAGGGTTCCTTCGCCATCGCGCTCTCTGGCTTGTGCGTGCGCACGTCCTCGGGACGGCTATTCCCCCAGCTCGAGTTCAACCGCCCCTTCCGCGCGAACGCGACGACGGCCGGAGCGGGCTCGACGCCCAGGAACCCTTGCACCTTCCCGAGCGTGGCCTCCGGATCGAGCGCCAGGTCTTCCTGGCGGACCTTGATGCACAGATCCGGCCGCTCGCGCGTGAAAGCCCATGCATCCCCCGCGCAACGCGCCCACGTCTGGCATGCAAAGTCGAAGTCCTTGGCGATGCGCGAATCGAAGCCGCTCGCGAGCATCGAGCTCACCGTCGCTCGCCCGTCGCGCAGCATGTGCACGAAGCGCGCCCGCGGGAACATCGCTGCGAGCTGCGGACACACCATCGCGCAAGCGGGGGTCTGATCGATCCAGCGCTTGCCCGGAGCGCGACTCCGGAGCAACAGGTCGAAACCCAGGCCGAAAGCGGCCAGGAACTCGCTCTTTTCCACCCCCGCCTTGGCGAGCCAGCCGTCGTCGCGCACTCGGGCGACGTCGAAGGCTTCTTCGGCGAACCTGCCGCGCGTCAGGTAGTACAGGAAATCGGTCTCGGGGCCCGTCGCGAAGGCCTCGTGCTGGGCCAGCGCCCACGCCATGACGCTGGTGCCCGAACGCGGGGAGCCGATGACGAAGACGATCTCGGAGCCTGCTTCGAGCTTCACGCCCGGGCTCCGCTCGCCGGGCGCGAGGCAGCGGCCTCTTTGGGCCGGTACCGGTGCGGAATCCAGATGCCCCATTTCGATTCGTAGTAGGCCTTGTTCGTCTCGAACAGGGCGCGGCGGCGCTCCTCGTCGACCTGCTTGAAGGACGCCGAGAGCTCGTGGTGCACGAAGGCGTCCTCCGCGCAGACGATGCGCCGGCCGCGCTCCAGCACGCGCTGGCAGTAGTCGTCGTCTTCGAAGAAGCCCAGGCCGAACTGCTCGTCGAGCGGACCGACTTCGGTCCACACGGCGCGCGGCATCAGGACGCAGAAGAAGGCAAGCGCAGGGATCTCGAAGCTCTTGCCGGCATTCGCCGCAGCGAGCGCGCGGACCTCCGCGCGCATCTCTTCCATCGTCGTGTAGCGGGTGGCGATCCGCGCCTCGTTGCCGATGTTGTTCGTGACCGGACCGATCAGCCCGATGCCCGGGTCGCGCCGCAGATGGGCCAGCAAAGTCCGGATCCATCCCGGCCCGACGACCGTGTCGTTGTTCAGGATCACGAGGAACTCGCCTCGCGCGAGACTCAGGCCCTGGTTGCAACCGGCGGCGAAGCCGCGATTCTCCGCGTTGCGCACGACCCGCGCCCGCGGCTCACGCTCCTCGAGCTCGGCGAGCCACTCGGGAGTGGCATCACTCGAGGCGTTGTCGACGACGATCACCTCGAGGTTGGACCACCCCGAGTCGTGCAGCACCGACTCCACGCAGCGCCGGGAGAGCTCGACGTTGTTCCAGGTGACGACCACGACGCTGACCAGCGCCTCGGGCGCCGCGGTGATCGCCGCGGAGAAGGCGCGCGTGCGCGCCTCCCACGATTCGGCGCGGGCGAAGCGCTGGCGCTCCTCCCGGATGGAATCGGCTTCGTCCTCGTCGAGCGCCTCCCGCACGGCGGTGAGGAAGGCCTCCGTCGTTCCACAGCGGCGGATCATCCGGTCGAGATCGGGCTCGGCGAGCTCGGGCAGATCGGTCGTGACCACGGGTTTGCCAGCGGAGAGGTACTCGTAGACCTTCACCGGATTGGTGGCGAGGGTCAGCTCGTTGCGCACGAAGGGAATCAGGCACACGTCCATCCCGTGCAGGTAGTGGGGTAGGCGCGCGTACGGCACCTCGCCGATGGCCCGCACGTTCGGCAGGTGCTCGAGGCGCGCGACGACCTGGGCGGAGTCGGCGCCCACCAGGAGCACCAGGCAACCGGGGAAGCGCCGCGCCACAGCCTCCACGAGGTCGGCGTCAAACCACTGCGCGATGGCGCCGAAGTAGCCGATCACCCGCCGCCCGTCCGGATCGCGGAACACCTCCGAGGGACGCACGGAGAAGTGCTCCGGCTGGCAGCCATTGCGCACGAGCGCCGGTCGGGCGCCGAGGCCAGTGGCCCAATCGTGGAGCCAGCGGCTGCTCGCGATCACGGTTTCGCAGCCCTCGAAAGCCTCGCGCTCGCAGCGCACGACCGCCTCCGAGGTCTGCGTGAACCCGTGATGGTTGTCCATGCAGTCGTACACGAGCCGGTGATCGGGAACGAGCGAGGCGAGCGAGAGCCACGCAGGATGATCGATGATGCACCAGCAGCCTTGCGGCTGGGCCCAGGTGAGCAGCTTGCGGAGCGAGCGCGCGAGCTTCTCGGCCGCCGGCCCCTTCGGAGGTCCCTGGTAGATCACCGGCACCGGATCGACCTGGAGCCGCACGCTATAGAGCGCGAGCGAGGGATCCAGGCGCTCGGCGTGGAAGCCCGCTTCCGCCGAGCGGGCAAAGGAATTGGAAACGTAGAAGACGCGATGGCCCTCGCGCGCGAGCTCGGTGGCGATCTGCTGGGGCCGCTGAAAACGGAAGTGCCAGTCGATCACGCCCCAGATGAAGACGTCGGGCACGCCCTCGCGCGGAGGCGGGAGCTCTGCCTCGGGGAGAGGCGGCGCGCCGGCGGCCGACCGCGAACGCCAGTCCTTCTCGCGGCGGAAGGATTCCAGACTCTCTGCCGAGCGCAAGAGCGGGCCGAAGAAGCGGAAGAAGAGCTCCTTCGCTCTCCAGCGCGCTGCCTCCTCGAGGGGCAGCGCGTGATAGATCCGCTTGGTCAGGCGCTCGAAGCTGCCACGGAAGGTGCGGGTCGTCCCCCGGCTCGTCGAGCGAAGCGCGCTCCCGACCGAGCGCAGTGGCGCGGTGAGCTTCCACGAGCGGCTCCGGCGCATGCCTTCGATTTCCGCGGTGAGGGCCGCACCTCGCTCGCGCTCGCGGCGCAAGCTCTGCTCGAGCTCGGCGGCGCGCGCTTCACTCGCATCGCGGAGCTCGCGCTCCCCTTCGATGCGACGGCCGAGCCGCTGCTCGACGCGCTGGCGCAGCGCTCGTTCCTTGGCGGTCTCCTCGCGCCGGCTGCGCGCATCGGCTCGAGCGCCGTGCACGAGTTCGACCAGCGCGTCGGCGTGGCGAGCGTGCTCGACCGCGAGCAGGCGCTGCAGCTCCTCCCAGGCCGAGCGCGCCAGGGCTCGAGTCGCTTCCTCGTCCGGCAGGCGCTCGACGACGATGGGCTCCGGTTGCTTCCGGCCGACGACGAGATGGCGGTACACCGGCTCGAAGTGATCGAAGCGATAGAGCCTGGAATTGAAGTGCAGGCTGATGCGGTCCAGGAGCGGCCGGTGCTCGGGGTGGTCGAGGAGACCGATGACGTGCGGCAAGAGCTCGCGCAGCCAGGGCGCATGCCCGTTTCCCGCGATCTGGCAGCGCCAGCCGGCGCGCTCGAGGATCCCGCGCGTCGCTACTAGAGAAGGAAGACCGTGCTCGGAGTGCTCGATGAGCCAGGAAAAGCTCCGGCCAGTGCGCTGGCGATGGCTCTCGTCGATCCAGCGATCGATCTCGGCGGCAGCGCCCGCGTCGCTGAAGGGCGCGGAGACGATCACGAGATTGCGGGCGATCTGCGCGAGCCGCCCGACGAAAGCTTCGCGTTGACCGGGCGGAAGGTGCTCCAGCGTGTCGACCGTGACGACCGCGTCGTAGCTCGCCGCCTCGAACGGTAGATCGGCGAGGGTGCCGGCGAAGTCCTCGCGGGGGTCGGTCGACAGCAGCGGATCGACGTAGCGAACCCGATGATCGGGCAGCAGCCGCCCCAGGACGCGCAGCGCGCCGCTGCCCACGTCGAGCACGCTGGAGCCGGGCGGGCAGGCCGCGCGCACGAAATCGGCACAGCTCGCGTAGCGACTGTACTGATCGAAATGGATCGGCAGCTTCGACGCCGTGATGGCGCTCGAATCTGCTTCGCCTTCCCCGCTCGGAGTTCCCCCGCTCATTCCAGCTCGCGTCCCGGATCGCGCAAGACCTTCTCGTACCAGAAGCTCCCGCCCTTCGCGAGGACCTTGCCTCCCATCCAGCGCTCGACCTCGCTCCCGTGATAGAGGCAGTGGTAATTGCTCCCGAAGAGCACACGCCACTCTGGATTTCCGAGCAGGAGAGCGAGGAGCAGGTACTGCTCGGTCCAGTAGGCGTGATGGTCGAGAGCGAAGGAGCGCGGCAGGGCCTCGGGAAGAAAAACGTCGTGCGAGTGGACGAGTACTCCGGCGCGCAAGCTGGGCAACACCTTGAGATACAGGTACAGGCAGTCGCTGCCGACTTTCACGGTGTGGCTCGAATCGATGAACAGGACGTCGCCTTCGAGCAAGCCTTCCTCGAAGAAGCGGAGCGGCACGTCCTGCACCGGCTGCCGCAGGATCTCGATCCGGTCCTGCAGGAGCTCGAGGAAGGGTTTCGGGTAGGGGTCGATGCACACGATCTCGCCGCTTCCATTGCGCTCCAGGGCTTCGAGCGCGATCAAGGTGGAGTAACCGGCGCCTACCTCGATCAGGCGGCGCGGTTTGCGCAGGCGCAGGAAGCAGTAGTAGGCCATCGCATCGCAGGATCCGATGGCCGGCGAGTTCCAGGCATAGCGCTGCACCGGCTCTTCCGAGCACTCGAGCGGCGGATCGAATTCCTCGGCGAAGGGCTCGAGCTCGGCGAGCACTCCGAGCAGCCGCTCGTCGTCGAAGATCGACTCGATCAGCCAGGGCGCCGTGGGGCCGCGGTACTCGAAGGAGCCCTCGATCTCGTCCACGGAGGGCACCGTCGAGTGGTAGTTCGCGGGCAAGATGTGTAGCCCCGCGCGATTCAGCGCTTGCCGCGTGGACGGATCGCACCACAGGTACTTCTTGGCTTCCGCGACGAATTGCTTCAGGTCCATGGACGTCCACGGTCCGCGGGCGGCGGGCCGAAGGTGGCAAGGCTCGGGTCTATTGTGCGCTCCGACCGAGGGCCGGAAGGGACCCGAAGGGAGGCAGCGGCCCCGGCTCCCGCGCGGGGTGCGGCCAGGGCTCGAATTCGCCGCGTACAGGGGGCTCGCCGAGGAGTCGCGCGACGATGCGTGCGCTCGCGTGACCGTCGCCGTACAGCTGGCTCGGCCGCGACATCTCCGCTAGGGCGACGGGATCTTCGAGGAGCGCGCACGCGGCGGAGGCGATGCGAGCACGGGCCGTCCCCACGAGAGTCGCCTGACCGGCCGTCACGGCCTCCGGCCGCTCGGTCTTGTCGCGCAGGACGAGGACGGGCTTGCCGAGCGTCGGCGCTTCTTCCTGGATGCCACCCGAGTCGGTGAGAACCAGTACGGAGAGCGACAGGAGCCGCACGAGATCGGGATACCCCAGCGGCGGCAGCAGGCTCACGCCGCTCACCTGGCCGAGGAGCGTGTGCACGGGCTCCTGGACGTGCGGATTCAAGTGCACGGGATAGACGATCTGCACGTCGGGGCAGGCCTGCGCGATGTCGCGCAATGCCAGGCACAGCTCGCGAAAGGGCGCGCCGAAACTCTCGCGCCGGTGAGCGGTCACGAGCACCAGGCGGCGACCTTCGAAGCGCGACTCGAGCGTGAGGGGCCGATTCCGCACCCGCGCCTGCATCCACAGCAGGGCATCGATTCCGGTATTCCCCGTCACGAGGATCTGCTCGGCACGCACACCCTCGGCGAGCAGCGCCGCGCGAGCGAGCTCCGTGGGCGCGAAGTGCTCGTCGGCGACCAGGCCCGCGACACGGCGGCAGATCTCCTCGGGGAAGGGTGAGCGCTTGTCGTTCGTCCGCAGCCCGGCCTCCACGTGGGCGACTGCGGTTCCTTTGAGGAAGGCGGCGAGCGAGGCTCCCATTACCGAGAGCGTGTCCCCCTGCACGACGACGACATCCGGCTCCACCTCGTCGAGGACCGGCGTCAGGGCGAGGACGAGCCGGCCCAAGAGCTCGGCCGGTCGCTGATCCGGCCGCATGAGATCCAGGTCCCGATCGGGCGCGAGCTCGAATGCATCGAGCGTCTCCCGGAGCATCTGGCGATGCTGGGAGGTCGCGCACAGGATCACGCGGGCGGCATCCGGCCGCTCTCGCAGAGCGCGCACGACCGGGGCGAGCTTGACGACCTCCGGTCGCGTCCCCATCACGACCAGGACGGTTTTCATCGAGACGGAATCTATCGGCCCGCTCCGGGAGGACGCAAATCCTGGCCCAGAGCGCATGGAGGTCCCTTCATCCCGAGCCGCGTGGCCGCCTGCCCTACAACGCCAGCCCTACAATAGATGGAATGGTGAGGAAGCTCCTGATAGTCGACGATGACCCCAAGCTGCGCGCTTTCTTGCGCGCCGGACTCGAGGAGTCCGGCTACATGTGCGAGGCAGCCAAGAACGCCGAGGAGGCCCTTGGCGCGATCGAGCGAGTGGGCCGGGAGCGCTTCGATCTGATCCTTCTCGATGTCATGATGCCCGGCCGGAGCGGGTGGGACCTGTTGCAGGAGCTCCGCGAGGCCGGCGACCGCACGCCCGTGATCTTCTTGACGGCGCGCCACGAAGTGAGCGAACGAGTCAAGGGTCTGCGCCTGGGCGCGGACGACTACGTGATCAAGCCCTTCGAGTTCGGCGAGCTCCTGGCGCGCATCGAGACGTCGCTGCGCCGGCGCGCCGAGCTCACGACGATCCAGGTTGGAGACCTGCACATGGATCTCGCGCACCGGGTCGTGAATCGCGCTGGGGATCGCGTCGAGCTCTCGCCCAAGGAATTCGAGGTGTTGCACGTGCTCGCCGAGAACGCCAGCCGAGTCGTCTCCCGCACCGAGCTCCTGCACACGGTCTGGGGCATCGACTTCGATCCGGGCACCAATCTCGTGGACGTGCAAGTCGCCAACCTGCGGCGCAAGTTCGACCGCACCGGCCCGGCGCTGATCGAGACGGTGATCGGCGAGGGCTACCGCCTCATTCCCGTGGGAGCGCCGGAATGAAGCCGCGACCCTGGTCGCTCGCGCGACGCATGTCGCGTTCGTTCGCGATCTCGATGGCGACGCTGGTGCTCGTCGTCTCGGGACTCTCGGCGGGCTATCTCAATTATTCCATCCACCGCGAGCTGGACGCGCTGGTGAGCGAGAAGCTCGAGCAGGCCAGCAACCTGTTCGAGCTCAGCACCGGGAGTCACGAGGACTTCGAGGAGATCGTGAAGCAGTTCGAGGAGATGAACCTGCGCGAGAACCCGGTCCCGACGGCGTGGATCCTGCTCGACGCGGAGATCGACAAGGACTGGAGCCGCTTCGGGCATCGCGAGCTCCTCGACGGCATCGACCGCTTTCCGCTCGACCTCGATCACATGAGCGTGCTGGAAGGCGGGAAATGCTGGCGCGTGGGCCGCATGGTGTACGGCAAGCGCATCGGCCTCCTGCTCGACGGCTCGAGGCACCTGCAGCTGCTGCACTCGTTCATCGTCAGCGTCCTTGCGCTCGGGGGCGTCGCGGCGGTGGCCGCCGTCGGTTGCGCCACGATCTACGGCAAGCGCCTCGCCAGCATGCTCCACGACGTCGCGCTGAGTGCGCGCGCCGTCCGCTCGCCCACGGACGGCCGGGTGAGCCTCGAGCTCGCCAACGCCCCCACCGAGGTCCTCGAGGTCGCCGCAGCGCTGCGCGAGATGCTCGTGAACATCGAGCGCGAGGCCGACAAGGCGCGGCTGATCGTCGCCGGCCTCGCCCACGAGCTGCGCTCGCCCATCCAGAATCTGCTCGGCGAGACCGAGGTGGCGCTGCTGCGCCAGCGCTCGGCCGAGGAGTACCGCGCCGTCGTCGTGAGCCACCTCGACGAGCTGCGCGACCTCGGCCGCGTGGTTGACAACCTGGTGCTCCTGTGCGCCACGCAGGAGGCCGTCGGCGCGCGCGAGCTCGAGGACTTCGACCTGGGCAGCCAGGCGGAGCTGCGCCTCTCGAAGGATCGCGATCGCGCCACGCAGGAGGGTTTGCGCCTGGAGCTCTCGCGCCTGGGCGATCTCTCCTTCCGCGGCGACCGCGAGGCGCTGCTCCTCGCGCTGCGCAACCTCGTGACCAATGCATTGAAATGGTCGCCCCCCGGCGGCACGGTGCGAGTCGAGCTCGCGGGCGAGGGCGATCGCCTCGTGATCCTCGTCGACGACGCCGGCCCCGGCGTCCCACCTACGCTCCGCGAGCGCGTGTTCGAGCCCTTCTTCCAGGGCCCCGCCCTGCACGGCAAGCGCGCCGGCTACGGCCTGGGCCTCGCCCTCACACGCAGCGCCGTCACTGCGCACGGTGGCAGCGTGCGCATCGAAGACTCCCCGCTCGGCGGCGCACGCTTCCGGGTCGAGCTTCCCCGCGCGCGCCGGCCGCAGCAGCAGGACGTCGCGTAGCCAGCGGGCGCGGCGCGCTCTGCGCCGCGACCGCTTCGCGTCCGTAGCTCGGCTCGCCCTCGCGCTGTCGCTCGCTACGGAAGAATGGCTATCGAAACCGCGTTCGAGGTGTTGAAGAACGCACCGCCCGCCCACTGGTCGCGGAACCAGAACTGGAAGTTCCGCGTAGTTCCGGCATGCGCGGCCAGACTGTGCTTGGCATCGGAGTTGTCGTACGTGTACGTCGCGAAGTATTGCGCAGCCTGGGTCACCGCACCGCGCACGAGATCTCCCGTGGTGCAGAGGAAGCCGTTGCCGAAGGGAACCTGCGCCTGGTTCCTCCCGTGGAAGAAGATGCCGAACTGGTTGGGCACGGACCTCGCCTCGAGCGTCAAGCGGCCCGCCGGGGATCGCGCCGAACACCAGGCCGAAATCTCGGCCGGACTTCCGGTGGAGTTCACGGTCGCGATGCAGTAGGTGGTGCCAACGGGCGGACAGGTCACGTACATGTACGCGCGGCCTTCCCACACCTGGCCATTCTCGAATTGCCAGGCCCCGACGATCACGTCGTCGAGGCCGTCCCCGTCCACGTCGCCCGCTGCGGAGACGCTGATTCCGAATTCGGCGTGGCCCTGCTCGCCCTCCTCCGTCCAGTCCGGGGCGAGCGAAGGACCTCCCGCCGAACCCAGGTACAGAAACGCGCGGCCTTCGTAAGTCTGGCCGTTGCTGACGTGCGGAGCCCCGACGATCACGTCGTCGAAGCCGTCCGCGTTGACGTCTCCCGCCCCGGAGACGCTCGTGCCGAAGCTGGCGCCGGCCTGATCGCTGTCCCCCGTCCAGTTCGCGGCGAGCGAGGGGCCGGCCGCCGAGCCCAGGTACAGGAACGCGCTGCCCTCGTAGGTCTGGCCATCGGTGTAACTGGACGCTCCGACGATCACGTCGTCGAAGCCGTCGCCGTTCACATCGCCGGCTCCGGAGACGCTCCAGCCGAAGTAGGAGTCGGTCTGGTCGCTCGCGGCGGTCCAGGCCGGCGCGAGCGAGAGGCCGCTCGCCGAACCCAGATAGAGCAGCGCGCGGCCGACGTCCGCCTGGCCACCGTCGAACTGGTAGGCACCGATGATCACGTCGCCGTAGCCGTTCCCGTCCACGTCGCCCGCTCCGGAGACGCTCACGCCGAACAAGGCGCCGGCCTGGTCGCTCTCGGCAGTCCAGTCCGGGGTGAGCGAGGGCCCGTTCGCCGAGCCGAGGTACACGTACGCGCGGCCCTCGTTGAGCTGGCCGTTGTCGAAGAAGTGCGCACCAGCGATCACATCGTCGAAGCCGTCCCCGTTCACGTCCTCGGCACCACGGACTGTGAAGCCGAACCTGGCGCCGGCCTGGTCGCTCTCCGCCGTCCAGTCCGGAGCGAGCGAGAGACCGCCCGGCGAGCCCAGATAAAGGAACGCGCGGCCCTCGTCGAGCTCGCCGTTGTCGTATTCGTCAGCCCCCACGATCACGTCGTCGAAGCCGTCCCCGTTCACGTCCCCCGCGCCGGAGACGCTGACGCCGAAGTCTGCGTCGGCCTGGTCGCTCGCCGCCGTCCATGCCGGCGCGAGCGATGGACCATCCGCCGAGCCCAGGTACAGGAACGCGCGGCCCTCGTCCGCCTCGCCCTCGTCGAACCATTTCGCTCCAATGATCACGTCATCGAAGCCGTCGCCGTTCACGTCTCCCGCTCCCGAGACGCTCCAGCCGAAGGCGGCGCCGGCCTGGTTGCTCTCAGCCGTCCAGGCCGAGCCACTGAAGACGGGGTCGACCGTGATCGGGTAGAGGGCGTCCTCGGCCTCGACCTGTATGGCGAGGCCGGCGGGCGTGGGCCGCAGCCGCGCGGGGAGATCGCGACCACTGGCGTCCCAGGCGCGAAGGCCGTGGTAATGCAGGCGAGTCGTGGAAGCATCGTCGACGAACACGGCCGATCGTCCGTCGCCGGCGATCTCGGCGCGCAGGCCGCCGGTTTCGATCTCGATCCGCAGAGCGGATCCAGCGTGGTCAGGCGGGGGGGCGGGAATCGTCCAGCCCTGTTCGATGCCGCGCTCGTCGTTCACGTACCACTCGCTGAGCGCCGTGTAATGCAAGTCGATGCGGTTCTCGACTCTCGCGATCTGCGGCTCGCCGAGGGGACGGACATCGTCCTCGCTGCCGAAGGCGAGCGTGCGCAGGATGAGTCTCCATGGCGCGCCGGCGCCGCTCACTTGCGACCCGCGCGGGAAGACCTCCAGACCGCCTGGGCCGATGCGGCTGCGCAGGTCCTGAGTGCGGTTCGGTGCGGAGCACTCGCCATCGGCGATGCTCGACCAGAAGAACTCGCCGCGCTCGATCTCGCATCCGATCTGCTGCATCCACTCCGAGGAGCGAAGGCGTGTCGCTTGCTCGGCGGCAGCTCGAGAGTCCGATTGTTCCGGAGCCGGATCGGTCGCGATCGGAGCAGGCGCCTCCGGGCTGCGCTCCGGACAACCGCCGGTCGACTGGCACTCTCGAGGCGGAAGGCAGAGGAGCAGCGGCGGTAGCAGCAGATAGTGAGCGAGCATCGGATTCCTCCCCATTCCTCGAGGACGCGTGTGCCAGGAACGGACCGGCACCTGCAGCTCGACGATAGTCGGGACTCGAGGAACCCACAATCCCGGTCGATTTCGTGCGCGCTCACGGAGGCCGTGGTGCGGCGCCGAGCACGAGGATTTCGCGCGAGCCGACGCTGGCTCGATGGAGCACGCGCATGCGTTCGCGCAGCTCCAGGGGCAGGCGCTCGAAGTCGCGGTCGCGAGCCAGGCCGAGGAAGCGCTCGCCTTCGCGATCCAGTGCCGCGGCAAGATCGTCGTCGCGTACGGTGGGCGCTCCGCCGTAGAAGCGGTAACCCTCGGGTTGCACACCGAGGCATGGAATCGCGGAAGGCTTTTCGGGGCGGCCGGCAAGCCATTCGCCGAGCGGGCGGGGAGACTTGAGCGCGTCCGCCAGGGGAAAGAGCAACAGTGCCGTGGCCGTCAGGCCGGCGGCCCAGCTGAGCCAGATCGCCCATGCCCAGCCCTCGATGGCCCGGCGGCGCAGCGCTCGGACGCTCGCGAATGCCCCGACCAGGAACGAGAGTCCCGCGGGCAGGCTGCGCCAGCCGATCGCCGCCGGATCGAGGCCGCCCAGGGGCTCTTCCCCGGCCATGTTCGCGACCACCAGCTTCGCGATGGGATCGGCGAAGAGGAGCAGCGCACCGACGACGGCGAAGATTCCCGCCGGAAACCAGCCAACCCAGGCAGGCAGGCGTGCGTCGCGCACCGCCAGCGCCAGCCAGCGCGCGGAGAGGAGCGCGGCGGCTGGATACGCAGGCAGCAAATAGAGGTCACGCTTGGGCGGGAGCGCCGAGAAGAAGACGAGCAGCACGAGGAACCACGCGGCTGCGCGCCAGAGCCCTTCGTCACGGGCGGCCTCCTGCGCTCGCTCGCGGAACGAACGCACGGCGGCGAGTACCCCGAAGACGACGGGGATCGTCCAGGGCATGAGGAGCACAGGCAGGAAGAGGAGATACTTCCACGGCGGACCCGTGTGCTGCGTCCCTTCGAGCGCGCGACCCATGTGCTGACCGAAGAAGAGCGGTCGCCAGAGTGCCGGCTCCCTCAGACAGGCGAGGATGGCCCAGGCAAAGACGGGCAGAAAGGCCAGAAGGAGGGCGAGCGCGAGCTCGCGCCAGGAGCGGCGCGCAGTCCGCGCACGGCGCGGCAGCAGGCGCCAGGCGAGTGCCACGAGGCCGATCACCAAGAACGCGACCGGACCCTTGGCGAGCGCTGCGAGCCCGGTCGCCAGCCCTGCACGCAGTGCGTGAGCGAGCGCGCGCTCCTCGGTTCTCGCGCAGGCATCGACCTCGATCAGGGCCCATGTGCACAGGAGCGTGAGCAGGGGATCGATCTGCAGGCGCCCGCCGATCTCGGCGATCATCGCGGTGCCGAGGAACAGCGCCGGCGCGTAGCGCCCTTCCGGGGTTCCCCACCAACGCCGCGCAAGGACGCCGACCAGCGCCGCGGTTCCCGCCATCGAGGCGACCGAGACGAGCCGCATCGCAAAAACGCTCCACCCGGAGAGCCACCCGAGCAGCCCTGCCAGCCAGTAGAGCAGCGGCGGCTTGTCTGGATAGACTTCCCCACACAGGTGCAGGACCAGGAAATCCCCGGTGGCATGCAGCTCTCGCGCGACCTCCGCGTAGCGTGGCTCGTCGGGCGCCCAGAGGCCGCGCGCCCAGGCGGATGCCAGAAGCGGGAGCAGGAGCCAGAGCCAGTGGCGAAGGCGCGTGGCGCGTAGCATGGATCCTCGACCCGAGAGCAGGCAGACTTCCTGCACGCAATCCTCGAACCGCACCCAGGATAGTCGCTCGATGCTCGCTTCCAATCAGGGACCCGCACATCTCGAGGATCCCACCGTGCTGCCCCAGCGCGAGCTGCGGGCGAGGGATCCACGGTTGAACGCTCCGACTGCCGGCAGCGATCCGGAGGCCCGCGCCGTCCCGGAAGCCGGCGGCCCGCTCGAGCTCAGCCTCGTCGCGCCGGTGTACAACGAGCTCGACAATCTCGGGCCGCTCCTCGAGCGCGTGCGCGAGACCTTCGGCGGACGCTTCCGCTGGGAGCTCGTCCTGGTGGACGACGGGTCGACCGACGGCTCGACCGAGCGCATCGGCGCGCTCGCGGAAGAAGAGCCACGCGTCCGGCCGGTGTACTTCGCACGCAACTGCGGCCAGACGAGCGCGATCGCAGCCGGGATCCGGGCGGCCAGCGCCCCGCTCATCGCCACCCTCGACGCGGACCTGCAAAACGATCCCGCCGATCTGCCGCGCATGATCACGGCCCTCGAGGACCACGACGCCGTGGTCGGCTACCGCGTCGGACGGCGCGACACCTTCGTGCGGCGGGCGAGCTCGCGGATCGCCAACTGGATCCGCAACCGACTCACGGGCGACAGTATTCGCGACACCGGCTGCTCGCTCAAGGTGTTCCGGAGCGAGGCGATCCGCTCGATCCCGCTCTTCGAGGGCATGCATCGTTTCCTGCCCACGCTCCTGCGCATGCACGGCTACCAGGTGCTCGAGTTCCCCGTCTCGCACCATCCGCGCATCCACGGCACGAGCAAGTACGGCGTGCGCAACCGCGCCTTGCGAGCCTTCCGCGACCTCCTGGCGGTGCGCTGGATGCGCACGCGCATCGTGCGGCCGCCGATCGTCGAGCGAGAAGCCGCGCGAGAGCGGGCGAAAGCAGCGCGATGACCGTCCCGGGAAACATCGATCCCTGGAAGGTGCTGGGCTGGACCGCCGACGGCCTGTTCTTCTCGCGCTTCCTCGTGCAGTGGATCGCGAGCGAGCGGGCTTCGAAGAGCGTCGCTCCGCGCTCGTTCTGGTGGCTCTCGCTGTTCGGCGCCGTCTGCCTTGCGCTCTACACCAATCACAGGGGTGAGCCAGTACTCTTCGCCGGCGCAGTCATCACGGGCCTGATCTACGCGCGCAACCTGATGATCGCTTACGGTCGCGCGGGAGTGCGCCTCGGCCTCCTCTCGACCAGCGCTCTCGCCCTGCTCGCTGCCTGGGTGCTCGTGCGCGGCGCGAACTCGCGCGCGGACCTCGCCAGCGCTCCGGTGTGGCTCGTCTGCTCGATCGTCGGCCAGTCACTCTGGTCGAGCCGCTTCGTCGTTCAGTGGTGGATGGCCGAGCGCGAGCAGCGCGTGCAGTTCCCGCGCTCGTTCTGGTGGATCAGCCTGGCGGGAAACATGCTCTTGCTCGCCTACGCGATCCACCGTGCCGACCCGATCTTGATCGTGGGCTACACGCCCGGGCCGCTGGTCCAGATCCGGAACTTGATGCTCTCGCACCGCAGCGAGCCGGGGGCCGCCGTGGTGAAGAGCGACGGGAGCGGCGCGATCGCCTGAGGCGCCTCAGCGCCGGACCAGCGTGGCGCCCTCGGGTAGAGCAGCGCCGCGCCGCAGATAGAACAGCAAGGGATCGGAGCCCTCGATCTGCGTGAGCGCGGCCTGGTACTCGGCACGGAAGCGCGGGTGCTCGTAGAGCGTGCGTTCCCAGGGATTCACCTCCCAGCGCTGCGTCTCGGGCTGGAAGACGCCATTGAAGAGCACGATCGCGGCCGGCTCCTGCTCGAGCACCCACGTGGCGTCGTAGCGGTGATGCCCTTTCATGGCGATCGAGAGATCCGGCGGCGCGCGCCACACTCGATCGTTGCTCAGGCCCAGGATGTCGACCAGCGGCAGGCGCGATTCGTAGCCGAAGGCTCCGATGGGCGAGATCGCAACGCGCGCGTCGCCGGGGAGCACCTTCCCGAAGTGCCGGCCGAGCGCGGCCCAGCGATCGACGAAGAAGTGTTCCTCGCCGAAGAGCTGAGGGCGCTCGCGCTGCGTCCATTGCAAGACGAGGAGCGCGCCGATGAGTACGGTCCGCTCCGTCTCGCGCGCTCCAGCGCACAGCGGACGCGCGGCGAGCGCGGCGGCGAAGGCGAGGAGCGGCAGCACGGGCACGAAGAAGCGCGCGAGCGGCAGGTAGTCGCCGCCCACGTAGACCACGTAGGCCGCGTGCGCGAGGAGTCCGAGGGTCAGCGTGCGCGCTTGCGAGCGTCCGCGCAGCAAGAACAGCGCGAGCACGAGGTACAGGCCGATGCCGCACTCGAGGGTCGAGCGCGCGAGATAGTCGAGGCCGTACGAAAGGTCGACCGCGAACGGGAGCTTCTTCACGCTGTACGAGATCGGAAGCCAGCGGCCGTAGTAGACGAGGCGGAAGCAAGTCCAGCCGCCAAGCGCGACGAGCGGCAGGAGCGCGGCGCGAGTGCGTCGCTTGCCGCGCAGTGCGAGAAGCCAGGGAATCGCGAGCAGCACGCACTCCTGCCGCAGCAGGCAAGCCAGAGCGAGCCAGAGGGCGGAGGCGTGGCTCGTGCGGCCCGTGCGCGCCTCGCGCTCGTAGGCGCGCAGCCACAAGGCGAGCAAAGCAGCCAGGAGCGTCGTGCCGAGGCCCACCACGGCGTGCCAGGCAAAGGCCGGCGTCAGAGCCAGGAGGAGCGCCGGCACCGGCCAGCGGTCCTCGGGAAAGCGCGCGCACCACGCATCGCCGATCGCCCACGCTGCGACGAAGGTCGCGAGCACCCCGCACACGAGGCTCGCGACCACGGGATCGAGCCGCAGCGCGATCGCCCCCGCTTCGAGGAGGACCCACAGCGGCGCGCTGTAGCCCTCGACGCGCTCGCCCGGCTGGAAGACCAGCCCGCGGCCTTCGACGAGATTGCGCGCGTAGCGGTAGACGATGAAGTCGTCGTCGTGCGGTCCAGCGCCGAGAAAGCTCGCGGCGTGCACGAGCGCGAGGAGCGCGACGGCCACGACGATCGTGCGCGCGCGCATCTCCTGAAACCTAGGCATTCCGGCCGAGGCGCTGCAGCACGAGGAGCTTGACGTACTTCAAGCGCACGTAGTGTGCCGCGAGGGCGGCCAGGACGAACCCTCGCCATCCCTCGAGGAAACCCGCGCGCAAGACGTAGAAGCGCAGGAAGCGCGCCAGCGGATTGACCACGAGGTTCCAGACGTGAGCACGCCGCCCGCGCTCGAATGCGCCGCGGGCCATGGTGGTCGTGTACTGGTCGATCTTCTGCAAGTGGTGCTCGAGCGTGCGATAGGGCTCGTGCAGGAGCTCGCCGCGCAGGCGGCCGATCGAGCCCTCGAGCTCCACGCGGTCATGGGGATCGTGCCCGCCCCAGTGACCGTGCCGGCGATCGAACAGCCGCAGCTGCAGATCCGGATACCAGGTCCCGTGGCGGATCCAGCGTCCGAGGTAGCGCGAGAGGCGGGGCATGCGCCAGCCCGCGTGCTCGGGGAAGCCCGCCTCGCGCAGAGCCAGGATCTCCTCGCGCAAGCGCTCGCTCACTTGCTCGTCGGCGTCCACGCACAGCACCCAGTCGTGCGCGGCGGCGCGGATCGCGAACTCCTTCTGCGCGACGTGGCCGGGCCAGTCGCGCTCGATCACGCGCGCGCCAGAGGCCGCCGCGAGCTCGCGCGTGCGATCATGCGAGTGCGAGTCGACCACCAGCCGCTCGTCGCAGAAGGCCAGCGCGGCGAGACAGGCCTCGATGCGGTCTTCCTCGTCGAAAGCGATGATGCAGGCGGAGAGGCGCGAGTCGCGCGCAGGGCTCGCGCTCATCGCGCGGATTCCTCGCGCATCAGCTCGCAGTACAGGCGCTCGTAGGCCTCGACCATCTGCTCGGCGAGGAAACCTTCGTGCACCCGCGCGCGGCCAGCTCGGCCGAGCTTCTCGCGGAGTGCCGCGTCGCCGATCAAGCGCGCCATCGCGGTCGCGAGGGCGGGTGCGTCATCGGGCGGAACCAGGAGGCCTGTCACGCCGTCGAGCACGAGCTCGCCGAGACCGCCGACGCGCGTGCCGACCACCGCTCGCGCGGCCGCCATCGCCTCGAGCGCGGCGACGCCCATGCCCTCCGCGCGTGCGGAGAGCACGAAGAGGTCACAGGCCGCGAGCAGGTTGGCCTTGTCCTCGCGGCGGCCGAGGAAGCGCGTGCGCGAGTCCGCGCCGACCTCGCGCGCGAGCTTCTCGAGGCGCGCGCGCTCCGGTCCATCCCCGGCGACGGCGAGTACCCAGCGCAGCTCGCGAGGCAGCGCCGCGACCGCCGCCAGCAGGACGTCGACGCCCTTGCGCGGCACGAGGTTCGCGAGCGTGAGGATCAGCACCGTGTCGCCGTCCGCGGCGAGGCCCGCCCGCAGCGGCTCCCTCGGCTCGTGCGTCGCGAGCGATTCGGGATCGATGCTCGAGCGGATCAGGACCACCGCATCTTCGCGCACGCCTCCGGCGCGCAGCCGCGCGAGCACGGCGGGAGAGATCGCCGCGACGCGGCGCAGCAGCCGGCCGTAGAGCGCACGCGTGGTCCAGCTCGGTCGCACCCGCCGATCCATGCGCCGCGTGCTGAGGGCCGGCAGGTGCGCCAGGCGAGCCGCGAGAGCACCGAGCCAGGTAGCGCGCCCGGTATGCAGGTGCACCAGGTCGACGCTCGAGCGCTCGAGCATGCGGCGCATCGACAGCACCGATCCCAGATCGAGGTCATTGCGCATCGGGATGCGTGCGACCGTGAAGCCCCGCCGCTCCCCCTCGCGTTCGGCCGCGCTACCCGGAGGGCAGACCAGCAGGTTCTCGTGCCCTCGCGCGCGCAGGCCCTCCATCAAGAGGAAGACTTGCACCTCGCCGCCCGAGAAACCCGTCTCTGCGTCGACGTGCGCGATCCTCATGCCCCACCAGCCCGATCATCCTCCGACCGGGCCGCCTGCGAATCAAGCTCGGCACTTCCCCGGACGCGCACTTGAAAGCAGCTCGCGAAGAGCCGTAAGAGACCCGTCCGGCTGCCGCGTTCCCGGCCCCCGATGAGCGTCTCGATCCTCCTGGCCATGCTCTTCCTTGCCGTGCTCGCGGGCCCGGCCTGGGGTCCGGGGCACCACCTCGAGTACGCCGAGCGCACCTGGCGCCGGCGGCGCGAGAACCTTCCAAGGGACGTGGCGCAGCTCCTCGGCGAGCAGCGGCGAGCGTACTTCTACGGCAACCTCGCCGCCGACATCATCAACATGAAGGCCTATGGCGGCCACAAGAATCATTGCCACCGCTGGACGATCATCGAGGAGATGCGCTCGCGCGCAGTGTCACCCAGCGAGCACGCCTTCATTGCGGGCTACCTGTCGCACCTCGCCGCCGACACGATCGCGCACAATCACTTCGTGCCCTACCACCTCGCGCGGTACGCACGCGTGCAGGGCCTGGGGCATCTCTACTGGGAGATGAACGCCGATCGGTGGATTCCGGAAAAACGCTGGAGCATCGTCGCCGAGCTGAAGGAAGCGCGCGACCTCGATCGCATGGACGAGCTGATCAACGCCGCCGTGCCCCACAAGGCGCTCTCGATGGGCGCGAACAAGCTCATCTTCAATCACGTGCTCCTGGTGAGCGAGCGCCAGTCCTGGAGGCGGGGCATGGAGAGCTTGCACCCGATCGCGAAGGTCCAGCTCCACAAGGGCTTCCTCGAGCTCTTCCAGGACGCCGCGGTCGAGCGCGTCCGCCTGGCGCTCCATCCGCGAGGCTTCGCTTCGCTCCTGCACGTGGACACCAACGGAAAGAACGCCCAGAAGCAGGCGATGCTCTGGCGCAAGGAGATCCTCGGGCGTTACAGCGCGGGAACGGAGCGGGACGAGCAGGGAGAGAAGCTCGCCCGCCAGTTCTTGCTCGGCATGCAGTCTCCCCCGCCGGATTCGGGGCGGGAGAGACTACCGATGTGGGGCTGACCTGGAGGTCAGAACTTGAACCACCTCACGACGAAGTCCGAGGAGTCGCCGTCGCCATTGATGTCGGATCCAGCGCTGCTCTCCGAGCTCACCAGGCCGGCCCCAGCCGGAGCGCCCGTGGCGGGATCGAGGTCCACGACAGGACGTGAGACGTTGCTCGCCACGCCCATGTAGCTCGTCGTGCCGGTGTCGAGGGCAGTCCGGAACAGCACGTGGTCGCTGAGATCGCCGTCGCCGTTCCAGTCCTTGGAGTCGGCGGACTCGCTGATGCGGTAGAAGCCGAGGCCGGCCGCGAGGACCATCCCGGCATCGTCGGCCTCGGCGGCGAAGCGCACGAACGGAAAGACCAGGCGCGGCGCAGCATTGAAAACTAGGAACGTGGGCACGCTGTCGTTCGTGTCGGTGTCCGTGCCGAGAGTGTTCAGGTTCACGTCCTCGACGTCCTCGGGAACCGCGGCGAGCAAGCGCGTGCGATCGGGAGACTCGGCCATCCAGCTCGCGCCGCCGAAGAAGTCGACGAAGGCCCCACTCACGATCGTGCCGTGGTTGAAGGTCCAGCTCGTCGAGCTGTCGGGATCCCGCCAGCCGAGCAGCCGGTTGTCGTCGTCGGAGAGATCGAGATCGCTCCCATCGGCCTGCTCGTCGGCGAGGATCACCATGCGGCCGGCGAGCTCGGCCAGCCCCGCCGTCCCGCCGGGGATGTCGTCCTCGTCCGCGAGCGCGAGGATGTCGACTGCCGAGTCGACCGCTGGCAGCACGGGGATCGAGGTTTCGACCCAGCGAACCACGCGGTCGCCGTCGTCGCCATCTTCGTTCAGATCGCAGCCATCGTCGTCGGACTCCAGGCTGACCGTCGCGACGTGATTCTCGAGCGCGATGACGCGGGTCGTTCCGACCAGACCCGTGTTCTGCGGCGGACTGCCGACGGGATCGGTGCGCCAGTCGGCGTAGTCGATCCAGAACAGGACATCGTCGTCGATGTCGGTGTCCTGGTGGCTGGAGCACTGCGGCGGCTGCCAGGTCGAGTCGAAGAGATCGGGATCGTTGAAGCCGGTGAACACCCCGCCCGGTGGCGGATTCGTCCCCGAGTGCGCTGCCTCGTTCACGAGTACGGCCACGAGCCAGTCCCCGGCGGCCCGCGCGTTGGCGCGGAACGCAGTGTCCTCGTCGCGCAGGCCGAGCCCGGTCAGGTCGACGATCGGATTCGCGATCGTCCCGTCGATCAGGAGCAGCACGAACCCGTCGGTGAGGTCCAGATCCCCGTTCAGGTCGACGCCGTCGACGAGCTCGCTCGCGTAGGCGAACACGAGCCCCTCGTCGATGCCGAGCAGGCGCGGCTGCAGACCATTGGCGGCATCCGAGGAGGTCGAGAGCGGCAGCGGCAGCTCGGGGGCGGCGATCTCGATCTGCTGGAGGCTCGTGAGGCCGATCCCCGGTGCGGCAGTGGGCTGCTCGACGAAGAAGAGTCGGTCGCTCGCGGCCACGATGACGGCAGGTCCCACTCCTTCGAGCGCGGCGACGAAAACGGGATCGGCCATGCCGGTCGTCCAGTGCAAGAGGGACAGATCGTCGGCGCCGGTGTCCCCGTCCCCGTCCCAGTCCTGTACATCCTCGGATTCGTCGACCACCACGTAGAGGTGGCCTTGCACCCAGGCGATCTCGTCCGCCGCGACACCCAGATTGGTTTCGGCCTTGGACGTGACGTCGACCAGGATCACCCCCGAATCGATCATGTCGCCGTCCCCGTTGAGGTCGGTTCCTCCCGCGCCCTTCGTGGCCTCGCTGGCGAGGAATGCGAAGTTCGTCCCCGAGAAGACCACGCGGGTCGTCGCGGCGCTGGATTCGTGCGTGGTGAACACCGTGAAGGGTGCCTCGTCGTCGTCGTCTCCGCCTCCACCGCAGCCCGAGAGGGCGAGCGGGAGGATGGAGATGCCCAGGAGTGCGATTCGATTCGAGGTGGAGCGGCTATCCATGGATGAACCCGTGTCGGGAGATAAGACGGCCAGGTTCGCATGAGCCTATCGGGGGGCAGCCCCCACTTCCACGCGCAGCTGAGGCAACTCTCGCGCGGCGGTCGGGCGAGCGACGAGCGGCGGGTGGATGCGAGCTGAGCGGGCTTTGGCAGCGAGGCAGGGAGTCGGGAGCGGCGTGGCAGTTGCGGGAATGCCCCCCCTGGCGAGTGCTCGAAAACGGCCCTGGCGCAGGACGATCGCGCCCGGCCCGCCAGGCTTCACCGCCACCTCAAGCTCGCGTCTCAGGGGCTCGATACGCCTGCACGGGCTCGTGCCGTTCCATGGACAGCTTTCCTCTTCTCGACCAGATCGGCCGGACGCTGAGCCTCTGCTCGGCGGGCGACGAGGATGCGCTCGCGCGTGTCCGTGACCAGGTGCAGGAGTTGCGCGCGACGCTCGGGGGTGGATCCGAGACCGCGGTCGCCTGCCTCGTCCTCCCCTCGGAGAGTCTTGCTCCGACGCGGCCGCACCTCCTTCGCATCCGTCCCTGCGCGTACCGAGAGAGCTGACCCAGAGTGGCCATCTCGCTGACTCCTCCCTTCGAGCCGCAGGTGCGGCAGAGCATCACGGTCGGGATCTCCGATCTGAAGGTGGTCCGTCACGAGCGTGTGGTGCTCATGACTCACGCGCTGGGCTCCTGCGTGGGGATCTCGCTCTGGGATCCGATGACGCGGGTCTCGGGAATGATGCACTTCATGCTTCCCCAGCCGACCTCGGAGCAGATGGCCGAATCCAAGCCCTTGGCGATGTTCGGGACGAGCGGCATTCCAGCCCTGTTCAAGCTGGCGTACGAGCTGGGCGCGGAGCGAACGCGCTTGATCGTCTGCGCCGCGGGAGCAGCGTCGCTCCTGAACGACGATTCGATCTTCCAGATCGGGCGCCGCAACCGCGCCATGATGCACAAGCTGTTCTGGATGAACGGCATAACCGTGGCCGCCGAGGACATGGAAGGTTCGGACGCCCGCACGATGTCGCTCGACACGGAGAGCGGCTGCGTGATCATCCGAAAGAAGGGAGCGGAGGTGAGCCTTTGGAGTCGCTGATCCAGCGTCTGGCCGACCTGCGCTCGTTGCCCGCGATGCCCCACGCGCTCGCTGATCTCATCGTTCTCTTGAACGACGAGGAGCGCAGCGGTCCCGAAGTAAGTCGGGTCGTGACCACCGATCGAGCCCTCAGTAGAACAGTCCTGGGAGCCGCGAACTCGGCGGAGCTCGGCGGCGTCGTCCGGATCGATTCCGTGACCGAAGCCGTGGCACGGCTGGGAGCGCAGCGCTTGCTGCGCATCACGCTCTCTCAGCTGGCGGGAGATCTGCTCACGCGCGGCGGGCGGGGGTATGGGCTGGAAGAGGGCTCCGCGTGGGAGGGCGCCCTCGCCGGAGGACTGGCAGCCGAGATGCTGGCGCGAAGGTGCGGCATCACGCCGGGAACCGCGATGACTTGCTCGTTGCTGCGCGACTGCGGCAAGCTTGCCATGGACGAGCTCTGCGGCGTGGAAGTGATGCGGAGCATCCTCTCCTCGGCCAGCGAAGGTCAAAACCAGCTCGAGGTCGAGCGCAGGGCCTTCGGCTGGGACCACCCCGAAGTGGGCGCCCTCCTCGCGCGCTCGTGGAACCTGGGCGAGGAGATCGAGCTCGCAGTGCGCTGGCACCACGAGCCCTCGCGCTCGGGGGGCTCGCGGCTGGTGGACATCGTCCACGTCAGCGACGTCGTCGCCTCCCAGCTCGGCTGCGGCATCGGCCTCGACGGACTCGCCTACGCCCTGGACCAGGAAGCCCTCTCGCGAGTGGGTGTCGACCGCTTCGTCCTGTGCGAGCTCATGGCCGACACGATCGTCGCGTTACAGGAGCTCGTCGCCGAGCTTCGCATCGGATCGTCCGCCCATCAGGCGTCTTCGAGCTTGAACGTGATGTAGTGGAGGATCTCCGTCTCCACGGGGACTCCATCACGCTTGGCCGGCTCGAAGACCCATTTCTCGACGCCGTCGACCGCCGCACGATCCAGGATCGAGTATCCGCTCGACTCGACGACCTTCACCTGCTTCACCGCGCCCCGGCTCGAAACCGTGATCCGCAGGAGCACCTTGCCCTCGATCCGGCGCTGCTGCGCGCGCTGGGGATACTCGGGATCCTTCGAGCGTTCGCGGATGAGGACGGGACCGTTTCCACCTTCGACCCCGGGCGTGGAATCACCGCTTCCGGTCGTCGAGGAGGAATCTGCCGAGGTACCCGCAACCGTGGACCCGCCCACGATCGCATCGTCGAGCGATCCCGATTCGCTCGAGCCCTGCTCGCTGCCCGTTCCCCGCTGATCACCGACGACCGTTCCCCCCGCCTGGGCCGCCGCGCTCGGCTGCGCCGCCTGCGAGTGGAACTCCCAGGGCTGCTTCTCCCAGTCGACCTCGGCCAGCAGTGCTCCGCCGAGGCGCGGCTGGTCCGGTCGCGGCACCTCTTCGGGTAGATCGATCGCGACGAGCTCCGGATCGGGGACCACGAACACCTCGTCCAGAGCACCGAGCACCTCGACCGGATCCTCGGGATCGCCGGCTTGCCTGGACTGCGCCTGCGCCCGCGAAGCCTGGGACCGCTGCGGCGAGATCGAGACCACGAAGGTGCCCCGCGATTCCTGACCTCCGCCGCGCATGACGGCGAATGGATGATGCGCCCACGCGGCGATCGCCAGGCTCGCGTGCCCGACCACCGAGACCCCCAGGCTGAACGGGAAGGTCTTCCTGGGTGCTCGCGGGGGAGAGCGCTGGACCGTGGACGCCAGGGAAGGCGGAAGATCGATTTCCAGTTGCGTTTCCATTCCCGAGGTCCGCTCAGGGCGGGAATACGGGCAAGTCTACCCTCCCGGATCTCTCGGTTGCGGATTCGCCACCTCAGCGGGTGATCCGCAGCCCCACGACGACCGCGAAGCCAGGTCCGTCGATCCCCGAGCCGTGGATCCGATAGGCCTCATCGAAGAGGTTGTGCAGCCCCAGGCTCCAGGAAGCGCCCCGGACCCGCCTCCCGAGTGGACCGCCGAAGTCGAGATCGAAAACGACCCAGCCGTCGGTACCCTCCGGATCCATGCGCGGATCCAGTACGTCGAGCGGGTGGAGGTCGTCCTGCTCACTGGCGGCGCGCACGGCGAGCGCGCTCCAGCCGAAGAAGCCCCGCACGGCTTCCTCCGGCTCCCACGCGAGTCGGAGCATTCCGTTCAGGGGTGGGATGCGGCGGAACGGCACATCGTCATCGATCGGCTCGCCTGTCTCGGGATCGCGCTCACCTTCCTGACGACCCTCGACCCAGGCGGCAGTGCCCGAGACCGACCAGGGCGAGCCTGCCGCGCCGAGGCGCGTCCGAGCGCTGGCCTCGACTCCGTAGATCGTGCCCGTGCCGATGTTGTTGCGCTGGTAGATTTCGTCCCCGAGCGTGTTCGGATCGCCTTCGTCGAGCAGCACGCGGCCGATCAGGTCATCGATCTCGGTGTAGAAAACCGCGAGACCCGTGGTCCAGCTCTCTTTCACGGTCTCGTGGGCGAGCTCTGCGGTCCAGCTCTCCTCCGGGTCGAGATCGGGGTTGGCGAGCTCGGTACCACCTGCGAAGTCGGCGTCGCGGCCGAGGTCGCTCAGGTTGGGAGCGCGAAAGCCCTGCGCCACGGTGGCAGTCACGCGGGAGTTCTCGCTCACGTCCCCTCCAGCCGCGAGGCTGGCGGTCAACGCATCGAAATCACCCGAAACCTCGCCGGAGGAGGGCTGCATTTCGAAGTCGTAGTACGACCAGCGCAGACCCGCAGTCACATCCACTGGATCGAAGCTCGCGATCTCGTCCTGCACGAAGGCGCCGAAACTGTCGTAGCGAGACCCGGGCAGGAAGTTGCCGGTCAGCGATTCGCTCGACCCGTCGGTCAGGTCGATGTCGCGGCGCAGCGAATCCACCTCGTCGTGATCCAGGTCGACGCCCCAGGTCAGGAGGTGGTCCTCGCTCGCGCGCTTCCTCCAGTCGGCGCCCACTCCGACCGTCTCGGTGACGTCCTCGAACTTGCGCAGGGTCGTGCTCTCGTGTGGGATGCGCTCCAGCTGCTCTTCGTAGCGCCGCGCCGAGAGGCGGACCTGCATGCGATCGGCCATGCCGCCCTCCTCGTCGTTCGTCCAGGTGACCTGGTAGCCCTCGCGCTGCTGTACGACGAAGTGGTGGCGATCATCGGTCGGCTCGGTCTGGCAGAAACCGGGTACGAGCCGGTCGGTCCGTGGAACGTCGTCGTCGTGGTTGACGCGTGCGATGACGCGCAGGTCGTCGTGCTTGGAAAGCGCTGTGTTCCACGATTGGAAGAGCGCCCACGTTTCGTAACCCGTGAAAGGCACCGTTCCGTCGGCCGTGCGAAGGTCGTCGTAATCTGCCAGCGTCCCTACACCGATCCAGCCGTTCTTCTCGTTCCCCCATGAAGGGGCGAGCGAGGTGCGATAGCCGTCGACTTGGCCGAAGTAGTTGGCCTCCGCGTCGGCGTGCCAACCCTGGATCGAGCCCGGCCGTACGCGTTTCGTCCAGATCGAGATGACTCCGCCAATCGCATCGGAGCCGTACAGGACGCTCGCTGGGCCACGAATGATCTCGACGCGCTCGACGATTGCCGGATCGATCGATGCGAGGGACTGGTTCGGCCCCTGGCGCGTGGTCGAGTCGTTGAGGCGTACGCCGTCGACCATGATCAGCACGTAGTTGCCGACGAGGCCGCGGATGTGGGGCGACCCGCCTCCCAGGTTGGTTTCCTGGACCCAGACGCCGGCTGCCATCTCGAGCGCCTTGGGCAGCGTGCTGGCCCCGGTGCGCTCGAGCTCCTTCCGGGTCACGACCGTGACCTGGGAGGTCGAAGTCGTGGCCGTCGATTCGAAGCGTGGCGCTGTGTGACAATGGTTTCGGGGACGGCAGGTTCCTGGACGGAAGCCGTCAGTGCGAGAGCCATGAGGGTGAGCATGGGCCTCCGCGGGTGAGAGCAGTGAGAGCCTCGAACCGCACGGCTGTCCGGGCGGTCGGGGGAGTGGCTCGTGAACGACCCGGGTCCGAACCCGGTTCACCCGATGGCTGCAAAAAAACGATCTCGACGAGCGGATCTCTTCCGCGGGAGGCAGCGCGGTGCCGGACTGTCCTGCGGACGGCACCGCGCCTGGTCCTGGAGCTCACTTCTCCTGACGGGTGACGAACTCGTTCAGACGGTCGAGCGCGGCAGCCCACTGCCGCGAGATCTGATCCAGACTACGTCGCGCTTCATCGAGCTTGTCTGGCCGTAGCTCCCAGCTGCTCTCACGACCTTTTCGCGCCCCTCGCACGAGGCCTGCGTCCGACAGGATGTGAAGGTGTTTGGTGACGGCCTGGCGGGTGACGCCCGAACCCTCGGTGAGGTGCGTGATGGAGGTCGGGCCGTCGGCGCACAGTCGAGCGACGATGCGCAGTCGGGTTTCGTCCCCGAGGGCGGCGAAGATCGGCGCTCCGCGGCGCAGCTCCGCGGTCGCACCGCCGCTACTTCGGGGTGACATGCTTTTCGATGTTCTTCAATTGCTCGATCCAGCCATTCTGGTTCATCCGGAACGCTTCGGACCGACGATGGGCCGGGATCTGATCGAAGCCCGACTCGACGACGGTGAGCAGGGTGCCCTCCGGGGCAGCGCTGAGGCGAAGCTCGACCAGGGTGGTGGGTTCCGCGGAGTAATCGGCCTTGGGATCGATGGCATACGGGTGCCACCGATAGGAGAACAGGAGCTCGGGGTCCATGCGCTCGATCTCCATGTCCATCGTGACGTGCTCGTAGCCTGGATGCGTGATCCTGCCCTTCACTCGCGCACCCGGCGCGAACTGGCCGTCGATCTTCACGCGGAACCACGTGCCGAACTCCTCGGCGCTGGCGATCGCGCGCCATACACGCGAGATGGGAGCGCGCAAGTGGACCTTCTGTTCGATTCGATCCGTGTTCGATGCAGTCATGGTTCAGCAATCCTCTGTGGTTCGACCGAGACGGGACAGGTTGCCGCGTTGCAGGCCGACTGATCCGCAACGAGACGGTTGCATATTGGCCTCGCGTAGCATGACATGCAACCGAATAGTTGCATAAATGCGGGTGCACCGCGAGCGGGATCCCGACCCCCTGGACTTGACGTCTCGCGCGCGGGGCGTATGCTCCGATTCGTCTCCGGTCCAAGGGAAGGGTGGTGCAATTCCACCGCGGTCCCGCCGCTGTAAGCGCGCCCCGGGTGCCCCACACGCCACTGTCCAGCATGGATGGGAAGGCGGGGTACCCAAGGCCGCGAGCCAGAAAACCTTGCCGAGGGACGTGATTCGCCAAGGCCTCCGGGGACTGGGGCTCGCGAAGACGGAGCCTCGGTCCGCGCGTGCACGCACGCGTCTCCCGAGCCCCTCCCTTCGCTCCTCGCCCCGTGGCCACACCCCACGATGCCGGCCAGGGGCGGTCGACCCCACCGGCGAGGAGCAACTCTCATGTCTCTTTCGCGTTCACGCGTTCTTTCCACCACCTCGGGCCTTCTCTGCCTCACCGCGCTCGCAGCCGCCCAGAGCCGCTTCGCCACCACGGTGGTCTCCTTCCAGCAGGGCTCGGGCTCGGGGGTCTTCGTCCCGGCCAACCTTCTCGGCGGTCCTCAGGGCGGAGGGTTCTCGAGCGGATCGCTCCACGTCCTGTCCCTCGGCAGCGGCGGAGTCGTGACTCTCGGCTTCGACGTCGTCCTGACCGACGGACCCGGCGCCGATTTCACCGTGTCGGAGAACGGCTTCGAGTTCTCCGGTCTCGTCTTCGCCGAGGTGTGCTCGGTCGAGGTATCGACTAACGGTGTCGACTTCGCGCGCTTCCCTTCGCGCTACGGTGGGCCTCCGGGGCCGCTGGGAGACTTCGAGGGCCTGCCCTATGCAACCTTTGCCGGGCTCTCGGGCGGACACCCCGTTCTCGCCAACGTCCTGACCAACACGATCGATCCCTTCGATCCAGTGGTTTCGGGAGGCGAGGCATTCGATCTCGCGGACCTGAGGGATCACCCGCTCGTCCAGTCCGGGCTCGTGAACCTGGCGCAGATCCACTTCGTCCGCCTCGTGGATCTCGTCGCCGGCCAGGAGATCGATTCGCGCGGAACCGTCACATGGGACAGCGGCGGGCCGAGTAGCGCCGACATGGACGCGGTGGCCGTCATCCAGCACACGCAGAACCAGACCCCCGGTACACCCGCAGTCGACTTCTACACCGATGCCGCGGGGTACCTGCATCTGGTGATCGCTGACTCCGACGGCTTGTCCGACGTCTTCCTTCACGGGACGCTGACTGCCTCCGTGAACCTCCAGTCCGTACCGTTCACGCGCTTGCGGCAGATCTTCCGCGTCCGAAGCACGACGACGACCGAGCTGCACCTCGTGTCTCGGTTCTCGGTCCAGGGCACGCCGCCCCAGTTCCTGCTCGCGGTCTCCGCGACCGACTCGACGGGACTCTTCTCCGCCGACCAGGCATCGGTGCAGCCATGATGCACTCCTACCTCAAGGCTGCGGGCCTCGCCCGCCCCGTCCTCCTGCTGCTCAGCGGGCTTGGCCTTTTTGCCTCATCCGTCGGGGCGCAGAGCACGAGTCCCCTGCCCCTGCGCGCGCCGATCGGCTTCGACCCGAACTGTCGGCCCTACCACGTGCTCCCCGTGGAGCCACTCACCGACGTCGACCTCTCGACCTACATCGGCTGCAGCGCGGGCTCGGCCCTTCCATGGTCGGCCGCATTCGCGCCGGATCGGTCGAGCGTGTACGTGAGCCTCTTCGGCGGCACCATCGGCGGCTCGGGCTGCTTGATCGCGCGCGTCGATCCGACTTCCAAGACCGTGCTGGACGCGTTCTCCGTGGACGAAGGGCCGGAAGAGATCGTCTTCACGTCGCGTCCCGATGGAACCTGGCGGCACGGATGGGTGAGCTGCAGCACGGCGAGCTCGGTGGTCGTTTTCGACCGCTCGAGCCATGTCGTCGCAAGGATCGCGATTCCCTTCGCTTCCGGATCCGGCTGGAGCACGGCCTTCCCGTTCGGCCTGGCGGTCGCGCCCGATCAGTCGCGCGTCTACGTCGGCACGCTCGACGGGAGCGGCAAGATCTGGGTGATCGACGCGGTCACCCGCGTGCTGCTGCCCGCGGAGACTGTCTCGCTGGGCGCCGACCGAGGATTCGGGCGCCTGTGCTTCGCGGACGACGACCTCGTGGTGCCGTCGACGCTGTCCCATTCCGGCTGGCAAGGCTCGACTGCCGAGGTCTTCTTCGTGGACCCGGCCGATCCGGGCGGGGCGACGCGCATCGAGCTCGCCACGTCCAGTAGCTCGACTCTCTTTCCTTCGACGCAAGACGCGGCGCTCCTTTGCGACGGGCGGCTCTTCGTCGCGGGCTTCGACATGGGGGCGAGCGTCTTCGTGTTCGATGCACCCACGCGCTCTCTGCTGCGCAGCCTGCCGACCTTCACGAGCCAGCCCGACGGGAAGTTCCAGTCCCTGGGGCTGTCCTCCCGAGGCTTGCTCGCGCTCGCGGACTACTGGACGAACGAGCTCACGCTCTATGACGCGTGGCGCGAGGAGTGGCTGGGCCTGGTCGACTCGTCGGCCTATACCGCCCACCACGCCCAGCTCAACGAGCTCGTGTTCGATCCTGAAGGCAGAGAGCTCTGGGTGCCGTCCTTCGCGAGCGAAAACGTGGCCATCCTCTCGGTCCCATGACTCGCCGATCCACGCGGCCGGAGACTTCCGTGTCTCCGGCCGCGGGGCTTCCTTCCCTCTCTCCTCGCCCGCTCGCGCTGGCCTGGAGCGGGGGCAAGGACTCCGCTCGAGCGCTGCACGATTTGCGTGCCGATCCGGCCTGGGAGCCGGCGATCCTGCTCACCACGGTCACGTCGACCTACGATCGCATCAGCATGCATGGCGTGCGGCGCGTGCTGCTCACCGAGCAGGCCGAGGCCCTGGGGATGGAGCTCCTCGTCGCGGAGATCCCTCCGAGCTGCACGAACGAGGTGTACGAGGCCGCCATGGAGCGCTCGACAGAAGCTCTGCGCATCAGCGGCATCGAGCACGTGGCCTTCGGCGACATCTTCCTCGAAGACCTTCGTCGGTATCGAGAAGAGCGCATGGCCCGGGCGGGCATGAAATGCATCTTCCCGCTCTGGAAACGCGACACGACGGAGCTTGCCCGTTCCTTCGTGAGACTTGGCTTCCGAGCGGTAGTGGTATGCGTCGACCCCCGCGCACTCGCACCTTCCTTCGCCGGCCGCGAGCTCGACGAGGCCTTCTTCGCCGACCTTCCGCCCGGAGTCGATGCGTGCGGCGAGAACGGCGAGTACCACTCCTTCGTCTACGACGGCCCCATCTTCACTCGACGGGTTGCCATGGAGCGTGGAGAGCTCCTGGAGCGCGAAGGCTTTTGGTTCCAGGACCTGTTGCCTGCGCGCGAGGGGAGCCGGAAATGAATCGGACGGCCGGCTGGTTACTGGTGCTGGCATGCGTTGCGGCAAGCTGCACGACTCCGGTTCGCCAGGTCACGGCGAAGCCCGCGCCGAACCACATCGAGGTCGCGATCGATTTCGGGCCGGCCGAGCTGCCGCCGCTCTCGGGCGAGATCGCGCTCGCGAGCCAGAGCACTCCGATCGATGCCGCGCGCGCCCTGACCTCGCTCGAGCAGGACTGGCTGTGCTGCTCGAAGGAGGACGTGTGGTCGATCGGAGGGGTCGGGCCGGATCCCCGCCTCGACCGGTACTGGTTCTGGAGAGTCAACGGACGAGCGGGGCCGACTGCACCGGCGGCCTACCATCTCGAGCCGGGCGATCGCGTCGAGTGGATCTACGCCGGGCACGATGCGCCCGCGAAGGAAGTGCAATCCCAGATGCTGAACGGCTCTCCGCGCGTGATCTCCCTGCTCCCCGCCGCGACCGAGATCGTGGATGCGGTGGGCGGTGAAGCGATGCTCGTCGGTCTGACTCACCTCTGTCCGCAGCCGCCGGGCCGCGACGTGCCACGGGTGCTGACGACCTCGATCGACTCGGATGTGTGGGACATGGCGAGCATCGATCGCGCCGTTCGCGAAAGCGCCCTGACCCGCGTGTCGCCCTACCGGCTCGACGAGGAGCTCATCCAATCGCTCGACCCGACGCTCGTGATCAGCCAGGGACTGTGTCCGGTGTGCGCTGCAACCCCCGAAACGGTGGACCCGGCCATCGCAGGTGCCCACGGCCAGTGCCCGAAGCTCCTCGTTCTCTCTCCCCATTCGCTCGCCGACGTCGCCGAGAACATCCGCGAAGTCGGCGAGGCGATCGGGCGGCTCGGCGCCGGACGAGTCGCAGCCCGCGCGTTCGAACGACGCATCGAACACGTCCGTGCCCTGCCGCCACCCCTGCCGCGCCCGCGCGTCCTCGTGATCGAGTGGTTCGAGCCCCTCTGGCTGTCGGGCGAATGGATCGCGGAAATGGTCGTCGCGGCCGGCGCCGAGCCCGTGCTCGTGGGGCCGGAAGATTCCTCACGCCGCGCCGACTGGGACGAGCTTGCCCGGGCCGATCCAGACGCGATCGTGCTCGCCGCGTGCTCGATGTCGGTCGCGCGCGCAGAACGAGAGCTGCACTACCTCACCGAGAACCCTGCCTGGCAAAGCCTGCGCGCCGTTCGCTCCGGTCACGTCTACCTCATGGATGGCCAAGCTCACTTCTCGACCCCCGGTCCGCGCCTCGCCGAAGGAGTCGAGCTGCTCGCCACGATCTGCCGCGACCTCGACGGTTCGTCGCCGCCGCACGACGGCGCCTGGAGACGACTGGACGCCCGTTGATCGCCTTTGTCCCATCCCCCCCAGCCCTACCCGCACCAAGACAATTCGCGCAGCGACCGCAATGCCGCACGCTGCACGGCCCTGCCGCGCATCCTTGCGCGGCAGGGCCGACATGGCGTCAGCGATTCAGCGCCGCAGCCTTCTCGCCGCGAAGGGATTGGAACGCCGCGCGTAGTTCCGTCACCAGGAGCTCCGGCTGTTCCCACGCCGCGAAGTGGCCGCCCCTGGGGAGCTGGTTGTAGTAGATCAGGTTGGGATACGCCTTCTCCGCCCAGCTCTTCGGGGTCGCAAAGATCTCGTCGGGAAAGGAGCTCACGGCAACCGGGATGCGGACGTTCTTCGGGGCCAGATAGTCCAGCTTGTTTTCCCAGTAGAGACGCGCCGACGAGATGGCCGTGTTCGTGAGCCAGCAGAGCGTGATGTTGTCGAGGACGTCGTCTCGCGTCAGACCCTCGGACTTCCCCTCGAAGGAGCGGGCAATGAGCTCGTAGCTACGGATGTCGTGGTCGAGGAACCAGGCGGCCAGGCCCACCGGCGAATCCGCAATCCCGTACAGAGTCTGCGGGCGGTTCCCCATCTCCAGGGCATACGCGAGACCATGCTTCCAGAAGTAGTCGAGCCGGTCCCACGCGCCCTTCTCCTCGGCGCTGAGGCCGGACGGCGGCGGACCGCCCGTCTGCAGTGCCTTCACGACCTCAGCGGGAACCGATCCAGGAAAGTTCGTGTGGATGCCGAGCAAGCCGGAGGGCGCTTGCACGCCCATCTGGTCGACGATCAACCCGCCCCAATCGCCGCCCTGCGCGACGTATCGCGTGTAGCCAAGGCGCTTCATCAGAACGTCCCACGCGCGTGCGATGTGGACCGCGTCCCAGCCCGTCGTGGTTGGCTTGCCGGAGAATCCGTAGCCGGGAATCGACGGAATCACGACGTCGAATGCCTCCTCGGCGCGTCCGCCGTGGGCCGTCGGATCCGTGAGCGGCTCGACGATCTTCAGCTGCTCGACGACCGAGCCGGGCCATCCGTGCGTGACGATGATCGGCAGCGCGTTCGCATGTTTCGATCGCAGGTGGATGAAATGGATGTCGAGCCCGTCGATCTCGGTGACGAATTGCGGCAGTGCGTTCAGTCTCGCCTCGCACTTGCGCCAGTCGTACTCCGTTCCCCAGTAGCGCGCGAGCTCCCTGATCGTCGCGAGCTGCACGCCCTGGGAGGCATCGGAGACCGTCTCGCGGTCCGGAAAGTTCGTCGATGCGAGGCGCCGGCGCAGGTCCTGCAGCGCCGCCTCGGGGATCTGCACGCGGAAGGGACGGATCGCGGTGTCCGTGGGCGCCGCAGGCCCCTGTGCCGAAGTTGCGGCTGCGAAGGTGGTCGGTGAGTTTGCCATCGTGGTTGTCGAGGTAGTCATGGTTCGTCCGTAACTGGAAAGGGCGAATCCGAAAAAACCAATCGCAAGTGCGGCGCGCGAGCCGGAAATTGCAATGTGGCTACTTGCGACGGTCGTGTTGGTGGATGAGACATTGGCTCGATCGGTCATGAGAAACTCCTTGATCGGTACATGGGATGTGTGGACGAACAGGCGCTCGGCGCCTCCTGCGTTCCACGGTGTCAACGCCCTACTGAGCGCGAGCTACTGGACACGCCGTCCAATCACGAACGACGTCGAGGGCCAGGTCCTTCGTCTGCGCTCAGCGGAGACGGGTTTCTCTCACACGGATGCGGCCGGGTCCGCGAATCGCCCCGCGGTGCGGGTCGACCTCAGTCCATCGTCTTGGCGGCTGCCGCGAGCGCGTCTGCGTCGCTCCACAGCGCCAGCCACTGTGCCCGCTCGTCCTGCGGCAGCCGCTCGAGGAGCGTTGCGTCGCGGAGCCCGTCGAGGGCCGGGTCCGCCCTCCAGTCCACGAGACACAAGAGGACGAACTTCCTGGATCCGGGCGCATCGGCCGCGAGCATCGCGTCGAGACCATCGAAGTCCCTTCGGAGCCAGGCGAGCGCGCAGGCCCGCCAGCGTGCGCGTTCCTCTTCCTCACGGACGTCAACCGTGACGTCGCCGAGCGCGCCCGCCAAAGCGGCGCAGCGCGCTGCGACGAAGGCCCGCCTGTCTCCATCCTGCGCGGGCGTGCCGGCATCGCGGTCGAACGCGTCGGCGAACCAGCGGGTCGCCGCTGCGTGCTCCTGCCTGCCCCGGAACAGATCCGCGAAGGCGAGACTTTCAGCGCTGTTCAGCGGGGCTCGAGTCCCGTCGAGGACCGCGGAGACCTCCGCCTCGAGCTCGGTGAGGAGCTCGCAATGGGAAAGGCGAGCCTGTGCTGTCGGCAATTCCGGATCGCCCGCAGGACATCTCTGGACGAAGCCCGCGGCCTCCGCGCGCGCTTCCTCGAAGCTCCCGCTGGCAATCAGCGCCTCGATCAGCGCCGCACTCGAGCGCGGCCTGCTCGGATCCTGGCGAAGCGCCTCGCGGAAGCTCGCCATCGCGTCCTCGTGTCGTCCCATCGCCGTGAGCACGAATCCGAGGCTCTCGTGCGCGCCGGGTGGCCGTGAGTCGATCGCAATCGCCCGCCGGAACTCATCGCTGGCCTCCTCGAGGAGCCCCGAAGCATGGAGTGCGAAGCCAAGGCCGAAGTGCGGGGCATAGGAGCGAGGATCACGGCGCACCACTTCGCGAAACTGAGCAGTGGATTCGTCCACCCTCCCCAGCTCGAGCAGCGAACGGGCAAACTGGAACCGGGTTGCGTCCGGCAGATTGGTCTCCAGGCGTAGCGACGTCCCGAGCGCTTCGACGGCCTCGTCGTGCAGCTCCATTCGCAGAAGACAGTCGCCGAGCAAGGCGTACGCCAACCCGTAGTTCGGATCCATGCGGATGGCCTCGCGGAGCTGGACGATGGCCTCGTCGAGCTGACCCGAGGTTCCCAGTGCGTTGCCCAGATACGCGCGGACGACAGGGGAGTCGGGTCGCATTGCCACCGCAGCCTGGAAGAATCGGACCGCGGCGCCAGACGTGGTCCCACCGGCCAGCCTCAGTCCGAGCGAGAAGTTGGACCAGAAGTGGGCGGGGTGCGCTTGCTGGATCTTCGTCAGGAACGGCACCGCGTCCCCTTTCGCGAAGCTTACGTGCTCGGCGAGCGTGAGGAGCAACATGACAGACTCCTCGGCCACCGGCGCCGTGCTCATCAGCTCATCGAGGGCTTGGCTGTCGTTCCAGTTCGCCGGATCGCGCACGAGATCGCGCCATCCGCTCGGATCCGGATCCGCGAGTCGCGCCGCGAGCAGCAGCCCGTCTCGGCGCGCTTCGTCACCCTTCACGCCGGTAGCCCACGTGTCGAGAGCGGCCACCAGCACGGGCCGTATGCGCGAACCTCGGATCTCTTCCGCGACCTCACGCGGGCGACCGGGCACATCGGCGAGCCCGAGCTCGAGGAAGGCCGCCTCGAAGGCGGCGTCTCCCTCGAATCTGTCGTACTGCATCCGGATCCATTCCAGCTTCTCGACGAGCGCGAGCTCCCGCGCGCCCAGCTCCACCCTGGCGACGAGATCGGCCGAGCCGCCGTCCGCGAGCCGCGCTCTCGCTCTCTCGATGGCGGTCCGCGCTCCGGGCCAGTCCGCAGCGGCGGCCGCGCGATCGACCTCCAGGAGATCCGCTTCCGCCGCGCGCTCGAGCTCGCCCTTCTTGATGTCCAGCCACACACCGGCTCCCACGAGCGAGAGAACCGCCAGTACCGTTCCCGCCGCGATCGTCGCGTGTGCGGGGCGCCGACGCACCCATTTGCCCGTGCGCTCGAGGAGCCCGACCGGCCTGGCGAGGATCGGCTCCCCACGCAGGAAGCGCTGCAGCTCCAGAGCCAAGGCGGCTGCGGTGACGTACCGTCGCAGCGGATCCTTGCTCAGGCACTTGAGGCAGACCGTCTCCAGGTCGCGCGGCACGCGCGGGTTCAGCCGGGAAGGACGCAGCGGTTCGTCCTGGATGACTTGCCGCAGCGTCACGGCACCTTCGTCGCTGCGGAAGGGCGGACGCCCCGTGAGCGTCGCATAGAGGATCGCGCCGAGCGCGTACACGTCGGTGGCCGGTCCGATGGCGCGCGAACCTCCCTGCGCCTGCTCGGGCGACATGTAGCTGGGCGTGCCCACGCGTGCGTCCGTGAGGGTGAGCGAGGACTCGCCCTCGATCCGCCGGGCGAGACCGAAGTCCGCGATCTTCGGAACGCCGTCGGGAGTGAGCAGCACGTTCGCGGGCTTGAGATCGCGGTGGACGATCCCGCTCGCGTGCGCTACCTGCATCGCCTCGGCCAAGGTCGCGACCAGCGACGCAGCCTCGCGGGGGTCGAGTACGCGCTCTTCGAGCTTCTCGCGCAGGCTGCCGCCCTCGACGAGCTCCATCGTGAAGTACGCGAGCCCTTCGTGGTCGCCGACCTCGTGCAACTGCACGATGTGCGGATGCCGTAGCGCCGCCACTGCCTCCGCTTCGCGCAGGAAGCGCTTCTGGCTGGCGAGGTCCGCGTGCGCACCGCCCAGGAGCATCTTGACCGCCACGGTCCGGTTGAGCCGCACGTGCCGGGCTTTGTAGACGACTCCCATCCCTCCGTGCCCCAGCACCGACAGCACGTCGTGGCCGGGCACTCGCGGGAGGTCCTCGACGGCGCGCGCAGGTTCCCACACCGCGTCTGCGCGAGCGGACTGCGTCACTGGAAAAAGCTCCTCCACCCGCAGGTCCATCGAACGGATCTGCCGCAGTTGCTCGCGAACTTCCGGAAGCAACTCGGGTGAGTCCTTGCACGCCTCTTCGGGTGTGCACCCGGAGTTGAGCACCCTCGAGACGATCTGCATCAAGGACGAATCGGCCACCGTGTGACTCCCCTGTTCGATCCTAGCCGTCGATAACGTCCCCGCCGGCGGCTCCGCTCCCTGGCTGGAAGTCTTTCAGCAGCGTGACGAGCTGAACACGCCCGCGGTTCAGACGCCTCTGGACGGTCTTCGTCGAGACACCGAGGACCTCGGCCGCCTCGTCGTGGGTCAGGCACTGAATGCGGACCAACCCGAAGACCTCGCGTTCGTCCTGGTCGAGGCTGTCCAGCGCGGCGAGCACCCGACGCGCATTCGCACTGAAGGCGGGCTCGCTTGCCGTCCGTTCCGCCGGGAAGTGCTCCTCCGCGAACTCGACGGCCGGTGTGTGCTCGTCCAGCCGCCTGGCGAGGTCGTTCAGCTCCCAGCGCATGTGCTGGTTGGCAAGCCCGAAGAACTCGCGGACGCTCGCGGGCCGACATTCTCGCAAGGCCTTGATGAGCCGTTCCACCACCACGCCCACCATCTCGTCGGCGCTCAGGTTGAGCGGAGGGCGCGCGAGACGCGGGTAGCTGCGCCGAATCATCGAAGAGCACAAGAGCTGGAGACGCACCGCCGATCGCCCGAGCAGCTCGCGGACGACCTGCGGAACGTCGGCCTCCCCCGGCTGAGCTCTCAGCTCGTCCAGGTAGTGCTGGACCGCCGCGGTGGTGCGCGTCGCTCCCATCCCCCGGCATTCTCCCACGCGGCCGATGCTCGCTGTCAAAGCTTCGAGGAAGGAGGTGATCCTCCTTCCTCGCAAGACTCGCAGTCGGCTGGTGGCCAGCCTTTGCCGAAAAGGGTCGTCCTGACGGGCCCCGAGCGCGGTTTCACGTCATGGCATGACGAGCCTCCGTGCAGGAGCTCTTCCTGGCGCGATCAGGGCTGGAAGCGAACGCTCAGGCCGTTGGTCAGATTGAAGACATCCACGCACGCATGGAAGGGGTCCCGGTACCAGACCTGGAAATGCAGGCTGCTACCGACCGGCCAGCCGCTCGAGGCGCCCAGCCCCGGTCCCCAGACTGCTCGACCGTTTCCGTCCGGTGTGTGCAGGCCAAGGCGTGTGATGAAACCCCCGACGAGGCGGAGACCATTGCCGAAGACCACGCCGTCGCCGCCGTTGAGACGATTGGGGCCGCTGTACAGGAGACTGGGATTCCCGGGCACCAGGTTGCACGCGATGAGGCGCAGATCATCGGCAGATGCACTGTCGGTCCCCGTGACGGAGAGTTTGCCCCCCCGGCCCGTGGAATTCTCACAGCCCTGGTCCAGGTACTGCGAGCTGGGGTTGCCGCAAGGGCACGGGGTCGCAGTCCCATCACCGAAGCCGAAGCGTTCGAACTCGCCTTCGGAAACCGTGTAGACAGACGTCGTCCCGCCATTCCAGGCGACCTCGTCGTCCAGCCTGGCACCAACGAATGCGGTATCCCCGTCGAGCGCGACCCTGCCCCCGAAGGCATCATCGACGTCTGCGTGACAGTCCGTCACGATCTGATCCTGCACCCAGACGCCCCCACTGCGTTGAAACAAGTAGGCGTAGCCGACACTGCCCGAGAGAGGGCCTGGTGCGCCGATGAGGGCACGGTCTCCTTGAACGTCAATCGAACGCCCGAAGTTGTGCCCCGTTCCACCGTTGGAGGCTCTCAGGATCTGAGAGGTCCAGACCCCGCCCAGGTATTCGAAGGCATGCACGCTGCCGCGATCCTGCTCTGGAGCATCATCCCCAGTCGCCCCTACCAAGAGGGTATTTCCCTCGAGGGCGAGGTCCGTGCCGAACTGGTCACCCGACAAGGCACCCGCGCCAGCCACCAGCTTTGCCGTTTGCGACCACGTCGAACCCGAACGTTCGTACACGTACGCGGCGCCTTGATCCGTGCCTCCTGGAAGGTTCTCGAATGCGGCTCCGACGACCAACCGATTGCCCTCGATCGCGACCCGCGTGCCATAATAGGCACCCGCTTGTGGTGTCGAGGGGTGCAAACCGTTTGGAGTCTCCACGCTCCAGGAGTCATCGCATGGATCATTGGGAGTTCCATTCGAATTGCGCGTGAAGACCCAAGCCGATCCTGCCTCCGCGAAACCGACATCGTCATGCGGAGAACCGACGACGATCGTGCCCCCATGGATCGCGACACTCCATCCGAAATTGTTGAATTCCCCTGATCCGCTGGGTTGGAGGAGCTGGGCTTGCAACACCCACGCTCCTCCGCAGCGGACGAAGACATAGACGGAGCCAGCGTCAAAGTGAGCGGTGTCATCCAAGGCTGCGGAGACGACGAGCGTGTCTGCCTCGAGTGCAACCGCGAACCCGAACTCGTCCCTCGCGGCACCATTCGGCGCAATCAACTTGTCCGTTTGCTGCCAAAGGCTTGCCTCCCGTTCGAAGACGTAGACCGAGCCTGCATTGATGCCCTTGGAATTGTCGTCCCAGTGTGAGCCCACGACCGCGAGGTCATCCTTCAAAGCGACCGCCGAGCCGAAATCGTCCTCAGCCCCGGGATCACTGGGTTGGAGCCTCCTCTCGTGGGCGTCGATGAGGACGCTCCCCTGTGCACCATGAGAAACCGGGGCCAGCGATGTCAGGACCAGACCAACGAAGAGTGTTCGCATCGTGTGCACCATGCAGTTCGCAGTGGAAGAAAAGGAATGTTCGGGGTTGGCTCGTAGCGGAATGGCTGCGAGCAAGGGTGAAAGACGCGCAAGGCGCGCCCGAGCAGGGCTGCACCTCCGGTGGGAAGGGCATGCTCGAAACCTGTTCGGTGGGATCTGACCTGCCTATTGGCGTAGACGATGATCCCGGCCGATCGTCACGCTCTGATTCGGCAGAATTCCACTTCCAGAGGAATCGCAGGATTCTGAGGCCTCGGGGCGTGACACAGTGGCGTGGCTACCGTCTTCTCACTACGCTCCCCAGTCCCCCCGTCCCGTGAGCCTTTCCGGTGAAGCCTGACGATATCCTCGATCGTTCTCTCTCCCCCGCCGACCTGCCGAGCCCGAAGATCTCCCTGGGTCTGCTTGCGAGGGCCCAGGAAGGCGACCACGCGGCGCTCCAAGAGCTCTTGATTCGTTACCAGGACCGTTTGCGCAGCATCGTGGGCATGCAGCTCGGTCCAGCGCTGCGACGGCACTGCGACTCCATGGACATCGTTCAGCAGACCTACCAGGCTGCTCTGCCGGGGATTGTTTCCCTGCGGCCTCGCAACGCTGCCGGGCTCCTGAAGTGGCTTACCATGATCGCCACGAATCAGGTCCGCGACACGCTCGACCACTGGCACGCCGCAAAGCGCGACATAGGGCGCGAGGTACCCCTCCACGACGACCCCAGCTCCTCATCACTCCCAGTTCAGCTACCCCCCTCTCCGGGCACCTCGCCGGAGGTCCGCGTGCAGCTGAGTGAGATCCGTCAATTGCTCGACGCAGAGGTCGCCCGGCTGCCAGAGGACCAGCGCCAGGTAGTACTGCTGCATGATTACTACGGAGACGACTGGGACTCCATCACTGAAGCACTCGGTCGAGAAACCACCCATGCCACACGCCAGCTCCACCAGCGCGCGTGGATCCGCCTTCGTCAGGTTCTAGGGCCCAAGCTCAAGGGCATGGACTAGTACACCGCACAACTCCCCATCCAATCAGGTCATCATCGGAGCAGCTCGTCGAGGTGGATTGCTGCTGCTGTTGCGGCGTACCTCACGCGCAGGACCCAGGTGCATTCGACATCGAACGATACTCATCGCCCCCCCCACCCGGATGAGTCCTCGTCATCCAGACGCTGGCGAATGCGCTCCAGCAGGACTTCTATCTTCTTTCGCGTTGGATGGTCGACCGGAAGCACGATCAATGCCATTTCTTCGGCTTCTTCTGCGTAGTCGAGGGCCTGGCCAAGATTACCCAGCTCGAGATGGCTTTGTGCCATGAGTCGAAGGTTCTCGACAACAGCTGGATCGTCTCCCAGGCGTAGAAGCTCCCGCATTTCTAGAGACGCTTCGAACCTTGAGAGTGCCTCGGAGAATCTCCCCAGTTTGTAAAAGCAGACGCCGATGCTTTCAATATTCGAAGCCACTGTATGATTCGCGCCAGAGTACGCATGCTGATGAATCTCGAGAGCCCTTTCGAAAAGCCCCAGCGCCTCGGCCGCTTGATCTAACCGAATCTTGTCGGCGCCCACATAGATCATGCCCTCGGCTACTTGGAGACTGTCGCGTGGGTAAAGTCGCTGCCGCATCTGCAGTGCCGGGCCGTCCTTCGCCAAAGCCTCCGAGTATCGCTCAATCGTGCGGAGGCAAGCACCGACGCTATTGAGACTGACGGCCACATCCGCATGATCGTACCGGTAGAGGCGTTCCCGCATGCCAAGCGCCGCTTCATACAAAGGCAATGCTTCCTCTGGCTTGCCGCGCGCTTGAAGGCAGACAGCTACCACGTGGAGACTTGTGGCGATGTCCAGGTGGTCCCCTTTGAACATCCGCCGTCGCATCTCGAGCGACTCTTCAGCCTTGGGTAACGCCTCGCCGGTTCGCCCCAAATACTGAAGCTCACTTGCGACATTGCACAGAGCCGTGGCTACTTGCGGATGATTGCCCTGGAAGAGACGCTGCCACATGCTCAGTGCCGCTTCAAACCTCGGCAAGCTCTCCTCATGACGATTCAGCCAACTGAGACTCGCGGCGACGTTATTGATACCCCCAGCAACTCTCGGGTGGTCACCTTCGAACCAATGCTGCCACAACTTCAGCGCCTCTTCATGCGTCGCCAGGGCCTCAGAGTACCGTCCCAGCGCGCCAAGGCAGCTCGCAGTATTGCTGAGGCCGATCGCTATCCGTTGGTGATCAGGTTGATAAACCCGCCGCCACATCGCCAACGCAGCCTCGAGCATCGGAAGCGCTTCACCGCTCCGCCCCATTGCATTGAGGCACGTCCCAACCGTGTTCAAACTGTCTGCCATATCCGCGTGATCCCCAGCATGCATTCTCGCGTACATCGCCAGGGCGGCTTCCGCCTTCGGCAATGCCTCATCACTACGACCCAGTGAGATGAGGCAGGCAGCCGTATTACGGAGACTCTCTCCCAGATCGGGGTGGTCGCCCTGGAAGAGCGAATTCCGAATCTCCGATGCCTGCTCGGCCAAGCGAAGTGCTTCCTCTGCACGACCGTTTCCATGGAGGATTGTGCTGATCGTCACGAGCAAGGCCGCTTTGGTATCCAGATCGTCGTCGAGTTCCCCGGACTCGAGTCGCTGTATCGCGTCCTCCATCGCATCTACGACTCGGTACCCCTGTGCCCCCTCCTGGTTAGGGTCGAAACCGGTCAATGTATTCTGCAGAAGTTCAGTCACCCTCATCTCGCGCTCTTTCGCCCTGATCGCCTCGGCTTCGTTCTGCTTCGCGACCGTGGCCTTCACGGCAAACGCCACCAGACCGACGAGCGACACGACCACAACCGTAACCAGCGACGCCGCCAAGGCTCGATTGCGCTTGATCCACTTGCTCGCTTCCGCCCATGCGCCGGTCTGGTGCGCCTGCACCACGCGTCCCTCGAGGTATGCCTGAAGCTCTGAAGCTACGGCCTGTGCGTCGGCGTAGCGCGCATCCGGAGCACGCTGCATGGCCATCTGAGCGATCGCGACGAGCTCGTCAGGAACATTCGGCGCGAGCGCGCGCAGATCACGCGGCGGTCCATCCAGTACCCACTGCAGGACAGCCAAGTTGCTCGGCATGCCTTCGTCTGGCAAATACGGCATGCGTCCGGCAAGCAGGTGGTAGAGCAGTGCGCCGAGCGAATACACATCGCTGCGTACGCCCACCGAGTCGAGCTCGCCCCTGGCCTGCTCGGGGGACATGTAGGCCGGTGTACCGATTACGTCCCCCTGAGCAGTGAACACGGGTGAGTCGGAATTCGCTCCTTTGTAGTCCTCGCGCAGCGTCTGGATCTCACTGGCCCGCTGCTGCTCACGCGCGACCCGGTTGCCGCGATTGTTCGACTGGTCCAGCACCCGCGCGCAGCCCCAGTCCATCAGGTACGCTTCTCCGTACTGGCCCACCATGATGTTCGAGGGCTTGATGTCCCGATGCACCACGCCGCGCGCGTGCGCGTAGGCAAGAGCCTCACATACTTTCACGAGCACTCCCAGGGCACGCACGAGGGTCCAGCCATCCTTCCTGGCGTGCACGTGCTCGATCACCTGGGAAAGGTCGTGGCCTTCGACCAGTCGCATCGTGAAATAGACACGACCGCTCTCGTCGGTGCCCAGCTCGTGCACCGGGACGATGCCCGGGTGAACGAGTTGCCCGGTGATGAGAGCCTCGTCGAGAAAACGCGAGAGCACCCGCGCCTCGAATTCGGGGGAACGGTGCCTCGCACTCTCCGAGCCCTTCTCGAGTACGACCTTCATCGCCAGGGGACGGCGCAACACCTGATCCCAGACCCGGAACACCTCCCCCATTCCACCGCGGCCGATGCAGGACTGACGGCGGTAGCGTTCGGAACGGAGGAGAGTCTCGCTCAATCCGTCCAGCGGGTCGTGGGTCGACTTGTCGAAGCGCGCCCCTGGCGTCGGCTGGAGGCTTGCCTCCGGTGCCAATTCCCGTGCGGCACGCTCGAGGACACCGCCAAACTCCCTCCATTCCAGGTGGAGGCGCTCGAGCGCCCCTGCGCACTCGGGATGGGCGGCCAAGAAACCCTCGAAGTCCACGCGTTCGCCGGCGTCAGCTCGTGCAAGGAAGTCCGCAAACAGCGATTCCGCCGCGCGTCCTGCGTCCGATTCCTTCGACACGCTCACCTCCAGGATCGCTCCGCCCCGTGCTTCTCAGGCCGAGTCTCCCGGATCCGGGGAGTCGGCTACCTCGACCACCCGGGCGGACGCTTCTCCAGTTCCATATGCGCCGCAGAGCGGCGGTTCGTCTGGACGGGCCTTCCGACGGCGTGGCGTGCGGTAGATCCTAACGAAGCCTGTCGGGGCCCTGCACGGCGGCCGCCTCTGGTTCGGAGTACCGCCTTCAGGCGGTCTTCCCTTGCAGGGCCAGTCCCGCCTGAAGGCGGGACGACAAACCAGACCGCCTGAAGGCGATACTCCAACCTCGGAGGGACTCCGTGCTCGTAGGGGTGTGGTTTCTCTCTAGGAACCACGCTCCGCAGCGCTCTTCCGCTTCACCTGGGCAGCCTCTTCCTGAGTGTGAACATCTTCCTCTTCCTCCGGCGGCGGAAGCTGGGCCGGCAGATCAAGCGAGTCGAGCCACAGCTCACGCGCCCAGCCGCCGGTGTGGTAGAGGTGCTCGTCCTCTTCGTCCTCGACCTGGTCGTACGCAGCCTGCAGCACCTTCTGCACCGATCCCTTGCCGCCCTCGGCGAGCTCACCGATCAGCGCCCAGTTGGCATGATCCTTCGTTTCGGCGAGCAGGACGCACTCGGCCGCCACGATCTCCGCCGCCTCGGGCTCACCGGCGCCGAGCGCCATCTGCATGGCTTTGACGAGCGACTTGCCGATGTGCCGCACGACCTGCCGGCCCGGCGTGTCTCGGTCCGGATCGAGCCCCAGCTTCGTGCACACGCCGCGCATCACTTCGACGTGCTCCTTGGTCTGCTCGAGATACTTCTCCCATTCCTCCCGCAGGTCCTCGTTCTGCACGCAACCAAGCGCAGTCATGTAGATCTCGATTCCGCCCATCTCTGTTTCCAGAGCCTGGTAGACGAGATCGACGTCCGGGGTCAGTCCGAGGTCGGTCTGCTTGGGTTTGCCAGTTTTCTGAGTCTTCTTCATGGTTCTATGCCTTGATCCTGGGATGGTCGCAATGTGTCCATTCGGACGCCATGCGTGGCCTCATGCGCGAACGGAGTCCAGATCACGCTCGAAGTGGCGGTGCTGCCGGATCGCCTCGATGTACGAGGTCGTGAAGTCCGAGAGATCGTCCGAGCGCACGCTGACTACACCCTGCGAAACCACGACGCGCTGACCGCCCTTCGCTCCAGCCAGCTCGATCCCGGGCAGAGCCGCAGCTGCCAGCAGAGCGATGCCCTCATTCGTCGCTCCGATCGGTTTCGCGTGCCGGAAGCTCTCTCGAACGAAGTGAACCGCGTCTGCGTTCTGGGCCAGGGACTCAGTCGCACCGCCGCCCGGAACGACCACGGCGTCGTAGAGCACGGACGATGTGGTGAGGAAGGTCTTGTTCACGTCGATGGGGCGGCCCTCGGACGATTTCATCGTGCCGAGCGCAAGCGAGACGACATCGACCTTGGCCCCTTCGCCGCACACCGCGGCACAGATGGCGTCGACATCCGCACTGCTCACGCCCGGGAGCGCCAGCAGGGCTACTCTTGCGCGTCTTGATGCCGGGCTTCGGCTGGTTCGCGAGGCTCAGTGCGGGCGAGGACTTCGTGGTTGGGCGCCCGTCCTTCATCCGCGCAGGCGGCCTTGGTGACGACCGCAACGGGGGCCGGCACTGAGACTCCCACGGCGCTCGCAACCTCGGCTGCGAAGTCGGGGTCGATCTGCTGGAACAGACCGATCACGCGCTCGCGGATCGCCAGCCGCTCGACCTTGCCGAGCTCGAAGCGGCAGGCGTCCACCAGGTGCTCGCGCTCGGGCGGCGACTGGCTGTTCAGGAACATGCGCGCCTGGCTGAAGTGGTCGAGGAACGACTCGCTGCGCTCGCGCGTCTTTGGCCCGTTCAGGCGTTCGGCGAAGTGACGGAAGCCTTCGGCGGGATCGGCCAGAGGGGGCTGGTTCCCCTCGATGCTGTTCGGGTGATACAGAGCTCGCGCAGTCGGGATGGTCGTGCGGGAGAAGCCGTCCTGCTGGTGGTTGTGGACCGGCGCGATCGGACGGTTGATCGGGCAGCTCGGCGAAGTTCGGCCCGCCGAGGCGCGTGAGCTGCGTGTCGAGGTACGAGAACAGCCGCGCCTGCAGCAGCGGGTCGTTGGTGAAGTCGATGCCGGGCACGACGTTGGCGACGCAGAAGGCGACCTGCTCGACCTCGGCGAAGAAGTTCGTGCGGGTTGCGGTCGAGCGTCAGCTTGCCGACGCGCCGCACCGGCACGAGCTCTTCGGGCAGGAGCTTGGTGGGGTCGAGCAGGTCGAAGCCGAGCGCCAGCTCGTCCTCTCGTCGATCGACCTGCAGGCCGAGCTCGTACTCGGGGTAGTTGCCCTCCTCGATCGCCTCCCACAGGTCGCGGCGGTGGAAGTCGGGATCCTTGCCCGAGATCTTCTGCGCTTCGTCCCACACGAGCGAGTGCGCTCCGAGGAGCGGCTTCCAGTGGAACTTGCACAGCACCGAGTTCCCGGCCGCGTTGACCAGGCGGAAGGTGTGGACGCCGAAGCCCTCCATCATCCGGTAGCTGCGCGGGAGGCCGCGGTCCGACATGACCCACATGACCATGTGCAGGGTCTCGGGCACGAGCGAGACGAAGTCCCAGAACGTGTCGTGCGCCGAAGCCGCCTGCGGCATCTCGTTGTGCGGCTCGGGCTTCACCGCGTGCACGAGGTCGGGGAACTTGATGCCGTCCTGGATGAAGAAGACCGGCATGTTGTTGCCGACCAGGTCGAAGTTGCCCTGCGTGGTGTAGAACTTCGTCGCGAAGCCGCGCACGTCGCGCGCGAGGTCGGCCGAGCCGCGCGAGCCGACGACGGTCGAGAAGCGCACGAAGACCGGCGTGCGCGCGTTCGGTGTCGCACAGGAACTCGGCGGCCGTGAGGTCCTCGAGCGACTCGTAGACCTGGAAGAAGCCGTGCGCGCCCGATCCGCGCGCGTGCACCACGCGCTCGGGGATGCGCTCGTGGTCGAAGCGCGTGATCTTCTCGCGCAGGTGGAAGTCCTCGAGCAGCGTCGGGCCGCGAGCGCCCGCTTTCAGCGAGTCGTCCGTGTGCGGGATCGGGATGCCCTGGTCGGTCGTCAGCGCTGCCGGTTGCTTGCGTTCGCGAAAGCGCTCGAGGTCCTTTTGCTTGTCGTCGCGACCCGGAGTGGCATCGGGTGCCTGCTCGGTCTCCCGCTCTGTATCGGGGGGCCGCTTCGAGGGGGGCGGGGTGGGCGCCTTTTTCGACGGCGGAGGGGCGGACTTTTTCTTCATATTGGCGTGATTCAGTCAAAAGGCGGACGGACGAAAGGTGATGGAATGCCCCTGCACGTGTTTCTGTAGGTTTCTGCGAGCTGAGCCAAGTTGGCGGCACTTCTCGTGCTCGCCCGTCGTATCGCTGCCCATCGGCGGCTTCATTCTGCGAGGTGAATTGGCAGAAACTGGCGGCGGCAATTGCTCGATTGCCGCCGCCCTCGCGCGTCATGTACGCTTCGTCAATCGCCGGCGCCAGGGAACCTCTTCCTCTCTGCCGGCCAGTGGCGGTGGGTAATCCATGGTGCTCATGGACTCTCCATCTCGGTCGACTGCCTAGTCTCGGCCGGACGATCTCAACGGCGCGAGAGGATCACCCCGAGGACGAGGCCAACACCAGCCGCCATCAGCAATGCGCTCAGAGGCCGCTCCTGGACGTAGTCTCCAGCCGTGCAACCCGCCGTCTGAACCCGATCTCTGCTCTCCTGGTAGAGCTCCTTGCCCTGGTCATAGAGATCGTCGAGCTTCTGACCGACTGCTTCACCAACGCGTTCTGCTTTGCCGCTTTTCATTGTCTGCTCCGATAGGAAAGTTCCTGACCTGGATTCGTTCGTTGCAATCGCCGGGCTCCGGGTGGTTCCTCCGGCGGACTTGTGGTCTTCGGCGGCCGCCCGGGCCGACGTCGGTCTACGTTCGGTGGCATCAGCCGTCTCAGGCCGCCGCCCACCCTGCACTTTCTCCAAATCTACTTTGACGGGAACCGCGTCGTTCGCCTGCGACACAGCGGATCGAGCTTCCTCCAGCACCCTCTCGACACGCCGCTCCCACATTTCGACGCGCTGCTCAGCTTCCTCGCGCAGGAGGGCATAGCGCACCTGCAACTTGCCGACGAGCCGATCACGCTTACCCTGGATCACCTCTAGGTCATCGTCCGTCAACTTGCCCCACTCTTCTCGGACTCTGCCTTTGAGCTGCTTCCAGTTCCCTTGTACGCGATCCCAGTTCATGCCTGTCTCCTTGCCTCCACTCCCCAGATTCCCTGAGCGAGGCAAGGGAAGTGCAACCATCGTGCCACGCGCCCGATTCCAGCCGGCGGCGCTGGGGGGCCGCAGACGCTGGTTCCTCGCGTCACAAACAGAGGGTCACTCTCAAGCCGTCGGTCAGGTTGGAGCCGGTTCCGCCCGGTCCCATCGAATCGCGATACCAGGTCTGGAAGTAGCGCGTCGCTCCCTCCAGGACGGCGTGGCTATCGGGGAATGTGGTGAAGTCCAGGAGCCTGGAGCTCTCCCCGTCCGCGCTGGCCTGGGACGGCGGGCCCAGACGCAGGAGGCCGGGAGCGAAGGGACTGACGCAGAGGTAGCCGTCGGCGAAGGGCAGCTGGAAGGGATATACGCCGGCGAAGAAAAGCCCCACGGCTCCGGGAGGCATGTCCGTCGCGAGGAGCGTGGCCTCGTTCCTCGACGCGCTGAGACTGCCCTCGAAGTGGATCCTTGCGCCCTCTCCGACGGAGTTGGGAGCGCCGATGCAGTAGTTTTCGACGCGGCCGGGGATCACGTCGAAGACGAATGCGGAGCCGGGCACAGTGTCGCCGGACCAATTCCGTCCTCCCAGGACTCCGACCTCGCCTGACAGAGCCACGACTCCTACCCAGTAGCCGGGGCCCAGTACCTCGTGGATCCCGCTCACGAAGCTCCACTCGCTCCCCTCGCGCTCATAGAGGAACGCAGAGGTTCCGGCGGTAGTAAAAGCCCCGACCAGTGCGCGACCGGCGTCGGTCGCCACCGAGAATCCGAAACTACTGCTCTGCAGACCCTCGGGCGGATCGAGCAGCGCGGTCTCCACCCAGTCCGAGCCGGTGAACTCGAGTACGTAAGCGCGTCCTTTCCCGTAAGCGCCGGCCAGCGCGACGTCGCCGGTGATGTCGCAGCCGTGGCCGAAATAGTCCTCGGGGGAGCCGTCGCTCGGAAGGACCTCGCTCACCTGGCTCCAGTCGGCGCCCGTGCGCTCGAAGAAGAACACGGACCCGATGCCAGACCCTCCGGGCCCAGGGGCACCGACCACGGCGCGGTCCCCGTGCATCGCAAGCGAGTAGGCGAAGTAGTCGCCGTACGTCGCGCCGATCCCCTGGAACTTCTGGGTCTGCATCCACCCCTGGACGGTCGGTTCGAAGGCGTAGACCCACCCGCTGCCCGTGTGATGGAAGGGACAGCCGACGAGGACCTGGTCACCGGAAACGGCAACGGACTTGCCGAACCAGTCGTCGGCCCCGCCGTCCGTGGCGAAGAGCTTGGCGGTCTCGACCCATCCCTTGTCCGTGCGCTCGAACACGTAGGCGCTGCCCGAGCGGGGAACCAGCCCGGTCCCCCACTCCGTGCCGACGACGGCGCGCGCTCCGTCGATGGCGACCGAGAATCCGAAGTGATCGCCAGGCTGCCCATCGCTCGGCACGAGCTCCTGGACCAGCACCCATTCCTCCGAGACCCTCTCGAAGACGTACGCCGAGCCCACGTTGCGGCCGAGCGAGTCGTCCCACTCGGCGCCGACGATCGCTGCGTCGCCGGAGACCGCAAGCTCCTTACCGAACATGTCTTCCGCCGTGCCGTCCGTGCGCTGGAGCTCGATCCTGTCGCACTGGGCGACGCTGAAGCCGACCAACAACGAAGCGATCCATGCAATCATCACGATCCTGAAAATCGAGATCGGCATTGCGAGCTCCTGATCGAGAGTGGAGAGCGACGACTCGCGAGCATATCTCGGATCCGCAAAGTCGGGCCCGGTTGACCGTGGTCGATCGTTCCGCCTCCTGCGGCCGGCGTTGCGACCACGCGGCCGGCCGACCTGCTGGGGCAGTGCCAGCTCGCGCGGCTCCCGCCCACGACCGGCTACACTGCTCCGGCGCGCGGAGCTCCTCGCAGCCTGGCGCCTCATTCCCCCGAAGAAGGCCGGCACGCTGACGGCAGATGAGTACCTGGCGGTGCTAGCCTTCGGCCTGAAGGTTCGCTGCGTGCGTCGGCTCGTCGCATGCGACGAAACCGCCGACCAATCTAATCTGTCATGTCCTGCGGATCGGCCGCGGAGCGCTGTATCTGTCGAACACTTCGCGTGTTTGGCGTACTTCGACGTCGAAGGGAATCCCTCGAATCCGTTCAGCACCGGGCCCTGGCGCGACTACGTCGCATGAAAAGCATGAGGGCGGCCGCTTCGGTTCGGAGTACCGCCTTCAGGCGGTCTTCTCTTGCAGGGTCAGTCCCGCCTGAAGGCGGGACGACGAACCAGACCGCCTGAAGGCGGTACTCCGAACTCGGAGGGAGGGGTGGGGGTTCTCTCTGGAACTTTCGAGCGCAACCTGCCCGTCGCGCAGGTCCGCGGCGTCCTGTCCACCCCGCGCGCTCAGTGAGATCGAGGAGCTGACGCGCACGGTGCACGCGGCTCCCGACCAGGCGAGGTGCGACCCGGCACCCTTTTCGATCCAGGAGGATCACCATGTCCACAAGTCAGTCAGCATCCATCCGAGGCGGTGTTCGCGCGCCTTCGGCAGGCGTGGCCGCATCTGGCATCGTCGCACTCGCGGCGGCCGGCTCTGTCCCGATCGCGAGCCCCTCCGATAGTGTGTCGGAGCAGCGGGCGGCGATCCGTCCCTTCCGCGTCGAGTACCCCGAGTCGGACCTCCTCGAGATGCGCCGCCGCATCGCGGCGACGCGGTGGCCGGAGAAGGAGACCGTCGCGGACACGTCGCAGGGCGTGCCGCTCGCGCCGCTCCAGGACCTCGCGCGCTACTGGGCAACGGACTACGACTGGCGCAAGTGCGAGGCGAAGCTCAACGGCCTGCCGCAGTTCATCACCGAGATCGACGGGCTCGACATCCACTTCATCCACGTGCGTTCGAAGCACAAGGGCGCGCTGCCGGTCATCGTCACGCACGGGTGGCCCGGCTCGATCCTCGAGCAGATCAAGCTCGTCGGACCGCTCACCGACCCCACGGCCCACGGAGGCCGCGCGGAGGACGCCTTCGACGTCGTGATCCCCTCGATCCCCGGTTACGGGTTCTCGAGCAAGCCGACGGCGACCGGCTGGGATCATGCCCGCATCGCGCGCGCTTGGATCGTGCTGATGAGGCGCCTGGGATACACGCGATACGTCGCGCAGGGCGGCGACGTGGGCGGACAGATCACGGACGCCATGGCTGTCGAGGCGCCCGCGGAGCTCGTGGCCATGCACACCAACTTCCTGTTCGCCCTCCCGGAGGACGTGTCGAACGCGATCCAGGCCGGAGGACCGGCGCCCTCCGATCTCTCCGACCTGGAGCGACGCGCGCTCGACAAGCTGAAGGGCTTCTTCGTCAAGAACGCGGCCTACGCGATCGAGATGGCGACGCGTCCGCAGACGCTCTATGGACTCGCCGATTCTCCCGTCGCCCTCGCGGCCTGGCTGATCGACCACGGCGACGGCGACGACCAGCCGGCGGCGACGGTCCTCGAGGCGATGCGCACGCCGACCAAAGGACAGCCCCCGGAGCGGCTGACGCGCGACGACGTGCTCGACAACATCACCCTCTACTGGCTGACGAACACCGGGGTCACCTCGGCCCGCAGCTACTGGGACAACAAGCCCCCGTACTTCGCCCCCAAGAACTTCTCCATCCCCGCGGCGGTCACCGTCTTCCCCGGCGAGATCTACCAGCCCTCCCGACGCTGGGCCGAGCGCGGCTACACGAACCTCTCCTACTTCCACGAGGTGGACAAGGGCGGGCACTTCGCCGCGTGGGAAGAGCCGCTGCTCTTCGCGTCGGAGATGCGCGCGGCGTTCAAGTCGATCCGCTAGGCGCAGCGGAACGTGGGCGGCGCGCACGAGCGCGCGCCGCCTCACGTGCCACGGCGACCCGCCCGCCCTCGCGGGCGCGAGCGCGCGGTGCGGAGGCGGGGCCCGATCGCCTGCTCCATTCAGTCCGACACGTTCTGCGGATCCGCAAGCCGGTAACTCGTGCTCCGGCCGCCGCCCGGATTGGGTACCAGGATGCGGCGCTCCAGGAGTTCCTGAATGTCGCGCAACGCTGTATCCGCCGAACACTTCGCGAGCTTGGCGTACTTCGACGTCGAAAGGAAACCCTCGAATCCGTTCAGCATGCGGTTGATGACCAACCGCTGCCGATCATTGACCGGTCGAAGGTTGATGCGCTGCCACAGCCTGGCCTTGTAAAGTACGGTGGCTAGCGTTCGATCCGCACCAGCGATCGCGCGCTCCAGGCAGCCCAGGAACCAAGCGAGCCAGCTCGTGATATCCACGTCGCCACGTTGCGCAGCCTCGAGGCTCGAGTAGTAGGCCTTCCGCTCCGCCTCGATCTGCGACGACATGCTGTAGAATCGATCCTTCGTTCCGTCAGCGCGCGCGAGCGCCATGTCTGCGATCGCTCGGGCGATGCGTCCATTGCCGTCGTCGAATGGATGAATGGTCACGAACCAGAAGTGCGCGATCCCGGCCTTGAGCACTGGGTCGATCGATGCCGGCGCATTGAACCACGTGATGAAACTGGCCATTTCCACTTCGAGGCGACCTGCCTCAGGCGCCTCGAAATGCACTTTCTCACGGCCCATCGGGCCGGAGACAACTTGCATCGGTCCGGAATCCATCGTGCGCCATGCCCCGACTGTGAGGCGTCCCATCCCGGTCCGACCGGTCGGGAACAGCGACGCGTGCCAGTCGAACAGGCGCTCCTTCGTGAGCGGCGATTCGAACTGCCACGTGGCGTCGAGCATCATTTCGACGACGCCCTCGACATCCCGACTGGCAATTGGAAGGCCCGCGACGTCGAGTCCCAGTCTTCGGGCGATCGAGGAGCGCACCTCCTCCGGGTTCAACATTTCGCCTTCGATGGCAGACGACTTCACGACGTCGCTGGTCAGCACGGCGAGACTCGCTTCGGCGCGCAGGTCGAACCCGAGCGCTTCCATCGAGCCAAGCAAGCGACCCTGACTGTGCCGCACGGCACCCAGGGTCGCGGCCAACTCTTGCCCTCGCCAGGTGAACTCCGGCCAGCCGGCCTGCTCGTGAATGTAGCTGATTCGCCGCATGCTCTGCGGCAATTATACTGTCCCCTTACCGTATATGCAAGCTATTCACCGCACAGGATGCGGCGAATAGCGCCCTCAATCGCCGCATGGGAGGGATCAGCCCGTACCGAGGAGGGAGGGCTGGAAAACTTCCCCCGAGGGCGTACCGAGGCCCAAGCGCACCCCGTCAGGCAGCGGAACAACGTTGATCCGAAGCGCTCGAAGCAGCCGATTCGGGCTCCACAGAACCTCTGGCTTCGTCCAACTCGTTTTGGACAGGTCTGTCTAGCCAGCACTCACCTTGGCGCTCTTCGCGCGTGCCTTGATCGGCTTCCGCGTAGATGTAAGTCGAGTAGTGGTCGCGAGGCTTGCGCTTCCGTTGCGGCTTCAGTTTCCCTTCAAGCGCGCGGATGTGGCAAGGATACAGCGGCGCCTTTCGCCAGCTCGAAGACGATCGCGCCGGCGCAGCTCGGCGAGTGTTGGCGAGAACGGGCAGCGTTCTTGCATACCCGGGCGAAGGAATGCGGCGAGGATCGCCTGGCTCCTCGGCCCGAGATCGATCAAACGTTCGTGAACTCGCGACAGGTTCTTGTGCGAAGCCGGTCGGTACACCCAAACCGTTCCACCGCGGTCGATCTCCATCGCGCGCACGTTGGAGCGGCTGAAGGGACTTGAACCCTCGACATCCACCTTGGCAAGGTGGCGCTCTACCACTGAGCTACAGCCGCGTGCGGGGTGCAAAGGATAGCCCCCGATGGGCGGATGGCAAGGACGGGGGCCCGCCTGTGGGGGGGCGCGGGCGGGCTCAGGGGGCGATTTGCTTGCCGACGAAGAAGGCGGCGTCGCGGGCGGCGCCGGAGAGGTTCCGGCCGCGGGCGAGGCCGGCGGCGAGGGCGCTGGCGTGGCGGCAGCCGGTTCCTCGGAGCTTGCGGCTCTGGGTCTCGCGGCGGGGCTGTTCGATCCAGAGGATCGAGGCGGGCGGGACGAGGACGAGGTCGCGAACGAGGTCTCCCGGTGCATGGCCGCCTTTGAGCACGACGGCGGAGGCGCCGCGCGCGAGCAGGGCGCGGGCGGCGGCGACTCGGAGGCTTTGCTTGGCACACAAGTCGGAGAACGCGAGGCCGGTGAGCTCGGCTGCTTCGGGGAGGTTCGGGGTCAGGATGGGGCCGCTGGGGAGGAGCTCGGAGAGAAGCGCGGCGCGCGCGGGAGCGTCCAGGAACTGGAAGCCGCTCGATGACGAGAGCACCGGGTCGACGACCACGGGGACGTCTGGCAGCTCCACGCGCCACGCATCGATCAGCTCGGCCGCGGCGCGCACGGCGGCCACATCCGGGAGCAGGCCCATCTTGATGGCAGCGGGGCGTGCGCGAGAGAGCTCGCGCGCATCGGTCGCCCACTCGGCGGCGGGTCGCGCGCCGACGGCCCGCACGGCGCGCTCGTCCTGATCCGTCCAGGCAGTGGCGACGGTGCGTGCTTCCACTCCGAAGGCGCGGACCGTCTCCTCGTCCGCCTGGATTCCCGCTCCTCCCGAGGGATCGTGTCCGCCGATCAGGAGGACCCAGAGCGTGCTCACTCGAAGAGAGGTCTGCCTCCGGCGGGGATGCCGGCCTCTTCGTCGGTGGCGCCGATGACGGCGAGCGTGTTCGCGCGCAGCCGGCGCTCGACTTCGCAGATCGTGCTCTCGCCGTCGTCCTCGAGCGGGACCTGGGCGCCCGCGATCGGACCGTGTCCGCCGAAGGATCCCATGCCGTCGAGGACGCGGGCCATCAACGGGTAGGCCTTGCCGAAGGCGTAGTCGGTCCGCAGCGACAGCACGTAGCTGCCTTCGTGCGCGCCCCCCACCACGACCCAGCTCGCGCCTTTCATGCGCAGGAAGAAATCGGCCATCTCCGCGACCGATTCGGGATTGGCGACACGGCCGAGGAGGGCAATCACGAGCGGTCCGTGCTGGCGCGCCATCGTCAATGCCTTGTGCAGCTCGCGGTAGTACTCGCGGGGCAGCGACGGATGATGGATGCGCGCGATCATCGCGCGGTCGGCCTGGCGGAAGGTCTCGTAGTACGCTTCCTCGTCGAGCTTGGTGACGTTGCGCGAGAGGTCGGCCGTGTCGTAGCGCACGCCGCAGAAAAGCGCCGAGGCGGTGCGCTGGTCGAGGGGCACCTTGGCGTCGCGCAGGTACTCGTAGATGATCGAGGAGGTCGCGCCGAGATCGAGCCGTACGTCCTGATGGGACGCGCTGACGATTGCTTCGCCGTTGCGGTCGGGAGGGACGTGGTGGTCGAAGACCGCCACGACCGGGATGTGCTCGGGCAGCATGGTGTGGCCGAACTCTGGCTGGGTGTCGACCAGGGCGGCACCGGCGAAGCGCTTCGGGTCGATGGCGGCGTAGTCGACGAGATCGAGATTCAGCTCGCGCACCAGGGCCAGGTTCTCGGCCCGATGGATGCGGCCGACCGTCGCGACGGTCGCCTGCTCTCCGAAGCCGATCTCGATGAGGCGGCGCAGACCCTCGCAAGCACCCAGGGCGTCCGGGTCGGGACTGCGGTGCGTCAGGACCAGGTAACTGCCGCGCGCCGGCCGGTCGGCGGCCTTCGACGCGTCGGCCAGGCATTGCTTGAAATGCTGGACGGGCAATAGCCCCTGGAATGGAGCCCGATCCGCGCGCGCGCGGCGGCTCTTGTCTCGTTCGGTATACAAAGGTGCCCGATCATTCATGTCGGTTGGTGGGGGGTCTGGCTCCCGGGCTTTCGGACCGGGCGAGGCGGAAACTCGATTCTCCCATCCCACCCGGGAGCCTCGTCTAGTCCCTGTCCCATCGCTGGTGTAGCCCACCCCGTCCCAGGGCTCAGCCCGGGGGCCTCCCCGGGGGCCTGGTTCTCACGTAAGTGACCAGGCTGCAAGGAGTTGGGAGATTCCCGCGCCAGCGGCGCGCCGCCTCAGATCCCGACGTCGATCAGGAACTGGACCGCCGCGAGCAATTCGTGCCTGCCATGACGAGGGTCGACCTCGAGGACGCGCGCCGCGGTGCGCGGGATGTACTCCGAGACCAGGCGGAAGTCGACCTCGCCCAGACCCGGCGGGAGGTCGGTGTCCTCGTCGGAGGCATCGTGCAGGTGGATCCCGTACATCCGGCCGGCGTAGGCATCCAGCCAGGCGCCCTGATCGGGAAGCCCGGCCCGCGCACGCTCGTGGATGCGCCCCGTGTCGTGCCAGTAGCCGATGCCGAGCTTGGCGAGATCGTCCAGCGCCCACCCGACTGCGTCGAAGGACAGCAAGTCGTTGATCAGCCGGCCGGGCTCGATCGCGAGCTTCGTCTCCGGAAAGTCGCGCGCCAGGGTGTGCATCGCGCGGCAGAAGTGCTCCAGCTGCCGCTGGCCTTTCTTCACGACACGCTGCACGAAAGCCCTATTCTTCTCGTGCACCTCCTCGAAGTCGGCCGCGCTCGCGCGCAGGAGCTCGCCCTTGAGGACCAAGGCCTCGGTCGCCAGGCGGGCGTCCTCGACCTCGCATCCCCGGACGACCACCACGGGTGCCTTGAGGTGCTGCGCCAGGCGGATGTGGCGGCGCATGCTGTTGAGCGAGCGCTCACGCTGCTCGGCGTCATTGCTGCCCAGGCGGCACCCGGACGTGTTCTCCGAGCGTGGATTGAGAGCCCCCGCGACGACCGAGAACACGCGCACGCCGGTCTCGCGGTGGGAGTCCTCCCAGCCATTCAGCGGAACGGGCTGATCGGAGAGCCCCAGCTCCAGGTTGCGGAATCCCATGGCCACCGCCGCAAAGGCCTGGTCCTCGATCGTCTTCAGCCGCGCCCCGAAGCAGGCGGTAGAGAGGACGAGATCATTGGGAATGCCGGGTTGGGTCACGGTTCGGTAGATCGTCAGACGTGACCACAGCGCTGAACGGCCATCCGACCGCTGAGGGTCTGGACGGTTCACGACCGATCTCTCCTTGCTTTCCCAAGCCTACCCCGGCGAAGGGCGGTAACGAAATCGGGGCGAGATCTTCCTCCGCGGACAGGTCGGCTCCTGCGCCAGGCCGATCACACCTCGACTCGACCAACCGCTCCGACCAGCGCGGAGTAGCGCGCGAGCACCGGGTCGAGCTCCTCCGCCACGAACTCGCGCACCTGCTCGGGCGCCCGCCCGACGAAGCGCCGACCTTCGAGGAGCTCGTCCAGCCGTGCACCGATGCTGCGCAGCAGCGGATCGCCCGCCAGGCGCATGCGCAGGCTGTTCTCCCGCCCTTCCTTGACATCCTGAACGGCCGCCGCCGCGTGGGTGCGAATCGCTTCGTGCACGTCCTGGCGATCGGCGCCGGCCTTCACCGCCTCCATCATCAGGTGCTCGGTCGCAAGGAACGGGAGCTCCTGCTCGAGGTGCTTGCGGATGACCGCCGGATTCACGACCAGGCCGGCCGCGACGTCGAGATACAGGTTCAGGATCGCGTCCGTCGCGAGGAACATCTCCGCCAGGACCAGGCGGCGGTTGGCGGAGTCGTCGAGGGTGCGCTCCAGCCATTGATTCGCCGCCGTGTGCGCCGTGTCGTCGAGGTGGCAGATGACGTAGCGAGCGAGCGAGCACATCCGTTCGCTGCGCATGGGGTTGCGCTTCCAGGGCATCGCCGAGGAGCCCACCTGCCGCGTGCCGAAGGGCTCCTCCAGCTCACGACGGTGAGCCAGGAGCCGCAGATCCGTCGCGAACTTGTGCGCCGATTGCGCGAGGCTCGAGAGCGCCTGGCAGACGCGGAAATCGAGCTGCCGCGGGTACGTCTGACCCGTCACGGCGAAGCTCTTCTCGAAGCCCATCTTGGCCGTCACGCGCCGGTCCAGCTCACGCACTTTCGCATGATCCCCGTCGAAGAGCTCGAGGAAGGAGGCCTGTGTTCCGGTCGTTCCCTTGGCGCCACGGAAGCGCAGCGAGCGCTCGGCGTGATCCAGGTCCTCGAGGTCGTGCAAGAGATCCTGGATCCAGAGGCACGCGCGCTTGCCCACCGTCGTCGCCTGCGCCGGCTGGAAGTGCGTGAAGCCGAGCGTCGGCAGCTCCCACCAGCGCAGCGCGAACTCGCGCAGCTTCGCGAGCAAGCTCACCAGGGATCGACGCAAGAGCTGCAAGCCTTCGCGCAGGGCGATCAGGTCGGCGTTGTCCGTGACGTAGCAGGAAGTCGCACCCAGGTGCAGGATCCCGCGCGCGCCGGGGCAGACGTCGCCGAAGGCGTGGATGTGCGCCATCACGTCGTGGCGCAGCTCCGCCTCGTAGCGAGCGGCGCGCTCGAGGTCGATGTCTTCGACGTGCGCGCGCATCTCCTCGATCTGCTCGGGCCGGATCGCGAGCCCCAGTTCCTGCTGGGCCTCGGCGAGCGCAATCCACAACCGCCTCCAGGTCGTGAAGCGCCGCTGGTCGGAGAAGTTCGCGCGCATGGGCGCGCTCGCGTAGCGCGTCGAAAGCGGGCTCTGCCAGGTGTGCTCGTCCATGCCTTCCCGAGCCGCACAGTCTACGCCGGCGGCCGTCAGACCCCGAACAGGCGATGGTGGTAGCCCGAGAGAAAGGCGGAGGCCGCGCACGCGATGCTCCCGATCCCCAGCCGCCTCCACAGACCTCGTTCGCTGGCCTCGGCCGTGCCGACGTAGCGCACGATCCACAGCACGCATGCTGCGCCGATCCCGTCGGTCAGCACGTCGAAGGGCGTGCTGTCGCGCCCGCGCACCGAGCGCTGGTGGATCTCGTCGACGATGGCGTAGCTGATGGTCGCGCCCCACACCGCCCAGCACCGCCGGCTCGTGAGCTCGACCCAGCCATCGCGTCGGGGCAAGAGGAGCAGCAGCCACAAGCAGAGCAGGCCGAACTCGGGAGCGTGGGCCAGATTGGCGAAGAACTGGATCCTTCCGAGGAGCCCGTTCCCCGGCCCCTGCTCGATCGAGGAGAGCAGCCAGATCAAGCCCATCCAGCCCAGGGCGGGAAGCACGGTCCAGGGCCCTCGGATGCGCTGCAGAGCTCGACCCGTCGCGCGCAGGAACCTCAGAGCGCGATGCGGACTACTCGTCACGCCGTGGGTAGCTGCAGGTTGCCTCGAACTCGAGCCCCAAACCATCGCGGCTCTTCTCGACCAATAGCGTGTCGACCATTTGCATCAGCAGGAAAAAGCCGCGTCCGCGCTCGTCCTCGAGGTCGGGAATTCCCTCGCGCGGCGAGAGCCAGGCACGCGCCACCTCCGGCGAGCCGCCGCCCTGGTCCCCCACTCGCACGACCCATCGATCGAGCCCGACGAAGAGGACGAGCGAGACGCGGACAGGTAGGCGTAGGTCCGACTCCTCGCGCGCCGCCTCCCCGCCACCATGGTCGACGGCATTGTCCAGGAGCTCGCCGGCGACGAACTCCAGGCGCTGGACATCCTTCTCCGGCACGCCTTCGCGCAGGGCGAACTGGCGCAACATCTGGCGAGCCATGCGGCCCGCGCTGTGGGCGGCCGGAAGGTCCACGCGAAGCTCGTGCGGACCTTCGCTCGGCCGGATCGAGCTCACGACAGGGGCTCCAGGTAGAGCGCCAGATCGAGCGCGCCGGCCGAGTGCGTCAGGGCGCCCACCGAGACGCGATCGACGCCGGTCGTGGCGATCGCCTCGAGATTCGCCTCGCCAATCCCCCCCGAGGCCTCCAGCTCGATCACGACATCGAGCGCTCGGGCGCGCTCGCGCAAGATCGGACAGAGCACCTTCATCTCCTCGGGCGACATGTTGTCCAGCAGGACGACGTTCGCTCCACCCTCGACCGCCGCCAGCGCCTCCTCACGCGTGCGCGCCTCGGCCGTGATGCGCATGCGCGGACCGAATCGTGCGCGCTGGTCGCGCAGGATCTCCGCGAGCGGCCGGCCGGCCAGGGCGATGTGGTTCTCCTTCAGCAACACCTCGTCCCACAGACCGGCACGGTGGTTCTCGCCTCCTCCGCACCGCACGGAATACTTCTCGAGCACCCGCAGACCCGGGGTCGTCTTGCGCGTGTCCAGGACGCGCACGCGGCCGGCCGCCAGTTCGACCATCCGCGCGGTCTTCGTGGCGATGCCCGACATCCGCTGCACGAGGTTCAGCGCGGTGCGCTCGGCGAGCAGCAGGGCGCGCGCTCGGCCCTCGATGCGGATCAGCTCTTCTCCGGCCACGAGGATCGAGCCATCGCGCGCGAAGTGCTCGATACGAGCGGCGGGGTCGCAGATGCGGAAGACTCGCGCGCAGACCTCGACGCCCGCGAGGATGCCGCCTTCCTTGGCGATCAAGCGCGCGCGCGCGCTCGCCGCTTCGGGAACGGCCGTCTCGCTCGTCACGTCTCCGGTGCCGCGATCCTCGGCCAGCGCGTACGCCAGGATGGGGTCGACCTGCTCCCAGGACAGGATCGGGAGTGGCTCGCGCCGGGAGCCCGAGGGGTCGCGGGCGCGCCCGGCCCCGAGCGAGGTCGACTCGAGGGTCGAAGGATCCCGGGGAGAAGGCGGCATGACGAAGCGCAACCCAGGCAGTCTAAGGCGCGCGCCGCGGGGGTGGGAGCCGCGGAGGGAGGCCTGTCACGCAGCGTGGGCCGCGGCGCTCCTTCCCGAGCGCCTCCCAGATGCGCGCAGCGGTGATCGGTCCGATGCCCTCGACGGTCTCGAGCCAGCGCGGGTCGACCAGCGGTCCATCCTCCCACATGGCTCGGGCCAGGCGGCGCGAGCGAAGCGCGCCGACGCCATCGATCGCGCGGAGCTCGCGGGCCGATGGCAGGCGAGGGCCGGCGCTCACCAGGCCCGTGGCGATGGCCGGGGTCCCACCCGGAAGCGCGCTCGTCCGTCGCGCCCCGCGCAGCGCCGGGACGCTCGCCAAGAAGAACCCTGCGGCGGCCCAGGCCCACAACGGCACGCGCGGGGTAGGCGCAGCGGGATGTTTCACAGGTGCTTCGACCGCCGGAAGCGCGCCCGGTTGCACCGGTGGGGTCAACCCGCGCGCGGCCCGTGCTGGAACACGCGCCCGGCGAGCATCCGTCCCAGGCCCGCCGCACCAGCGCGCATGCTCTCTGCCTGCACGAGCAAGCTCAGATCCAGGAGCGCTCGCGCGAGCTCGGAGTCAGGTTCGGCGACCACCACGGGAAGGCGACGCTGCACCGAGCGGAAGGCCGCGCGATCCTCGGGCAGGAACCCCACGCAGCGCGGCTCACGTCCCAGGAACTTCGCCGCCACGGCCACGATGCGATCCGCGGTGGTGCGGGCTTCCTCCGCGCTCGAAGCGCGATTGACGACCAGGAGAGGCGTGGCCGTCGGACGACGCTGCCAGAGCACCTTCAGCAGGGCGTAGGCGTCGGTCATCGCGGTCACGTCCGGCGTGGTGACCACCACGGTCACGTCGGCAGCCGCCACGAACGAGAGCGTCTGGGTCGAGATTCCCGCCGCGCTGTCGACGACGAGGTGCTGGTATTCGCGCTCCAGGCCCTCGATCTCGAGCGCCAGGCGATGCAACACATCGGGCGGCAGCGATGCGAGGTGGGCATAGCCCGAGCCCGCTCCCAGCAGGTCGACGCCGGTCCGACAGGCGCACAGGATCGAGCGCAGCGAGCAGCGCTCCTCGACCACGTCGGCGATCGAGCGCTCGGGTGCCGCGTCCTGGAGGATGTGCGCGTTCCCCACCCCGAAGTCGGCGTCGAGGATCAGGGTGCGGCCGAGCTCCGCGAGGAGCGTGGCGAGCGAAGCGCACACGAGCGATTTCCCCGTGCCGCCTTTCCCGCTGGCGATGCAGATCGAGGAGGCCCTCCGGCTGGCTCGCTCCGGCTCGGCTCGAGCCTTCCGTGGATCGCGTTGCCACGCACCCCCTGGCGTGCGAGCGCGGTTCCAGACCGGACGCGTTTTGGGCCACATTCGAGTCGCCTGCGCGGATGCGGCGCGACCGCCCCCTCCATAACCAGCGCTCGTCGAGCGGTTGGAAGGAGCCGTGTGCACCGATCCCCTTCCTGCCATCGACTGGCCGACCGCCGGCTGGCCCGAATTCCAGAGATTCGTCCCCCTCGCCGGGCCCTCGACCTAACCCTGGAACGCGCGGATCTCCTCGGCGGTCAAGACCGGACCGTCCGTGGCCGGCCGGATGTCGACCTCGGGCAGGTCTTCCCCGTCTTCGCCGGGTCGCCCCGCGAGCTCGAGATACGCTTCGAGCGTTCGCTCGACGAAGACTTCGAGCGCGGCACCGTCGGCGATCTCGACCGGATCTGCATGGCTGGAGACGCGTCCCTCGAGGCGCGTACCGATGCGCCGCAGCGACGCGAGGAGGCGAGCATCCAAACGCCAGCGCACCTCGAGGGGAAAGACGGAGCATTCGAGCGCATGATCGAGGCGCCCGATGCGGCGGACGGCCGAGGCGGCGAGCCTGCGGGCGTCGGGGCCGAGCGCGATCAAGAAATCCTCGACCAGAGCGGCCCGCGGTTCGCTCGCGAGCGGAGGCGGATCCAGCGGAACGAGGTAGCTCACGCTGCCGCTGGCGCTGGAGAGCTCGCGGATTTCGAGGAGCAGCACGCGGTCGGCCATCAACGGGGCAAGCCGACTCTTGAGCTGCTCCGAGAATGCCTCCGCCACCAGGAACAGCCGCGGCTCGAGATCGGCCCGTGCTTGCGGATCCTTGAGGTGGCTCGCAAGGAGCTTGAGATGCGCGCGCGCGTGCGCCAGCAGATCGAGGGCCGCGAGGCAAGTCTCCTCGGCCAGCCCATCGGACACCCGCACGAGCACGATGCGCCCGGTCTCGTCGATCGCGACGAGATCGGCCTGGGCCCCGCCGGGTAAGCGCAAATCGCGTTCGATCACACGCACGCCTGGAAAAGGGCGCGCGAGCGCAATCTCCAACCCCCGCACGAGCTCTCTCGCGCGCTCCTCCGATACCTCGTCTGCCGACATGGTGCTCCTCGAGTCTCCGGGAGCCGTGAAGTCTCGCTCAATCCCTCAGCCGATTCGACTCGCCCCCGCACTCTGCTTGTACACGAAGGTCAGCGCAAGCGCGAGGGCGTCCGTGGCGTCCAGCGCAGCCGGCAGGTCCATCAAACCGAGGCTGGCCGCCACCATGCGTGCGACCTGGAGCTTGCCTGCCCCGCCGTGCCCCGCGATCGTCTTTTTCGCCATGGCAGGCGGATACTCGACCACTCGCAAACCGAGCGATCCGGCCGCAGAAAGCACCATCCCGCGCCCTTCGCCGATTCGCAGCGCCGACTGCACGTTCTTCGCGCTGAACGCACGCTCGAGGACGACCACGGTCGGACGCAGGCGCGCGAGGAGCAGGTCGAGCTCGAGTCGCAAGCTGCCCAGCCGCGACGCGATCGGCTCGCTGCGAGGCGCTCGCAGGATGCCAAAGGCGAGCAAACGCGGCCGCGGCGGACGCAAGACGAGCGCCCCGTAACCGACCACCGCCGTACCCGGATCGATGCCGAGCACGATCGGGAAGGGAAAGTCAGCGGGGACCTGATCGGCGGCCGGGAAGCTGTCGCTCGATTCACCCGTGCCCATGCGCAATGCACCCTACGTGCTCACAGGACCCCAGAAAAGCCCTCTCCTCCGGTTCGGAGTATCGCCTTCCAGGCGGTCTTCTCTTGCGGAGCCAGTCCCGCCTGAAGGCGGGACGACGAACCAGACCGCCTGAAGGCGGTACTCCAAACGCGGAGGGACTCCGTGCTCGTCGGTGTGGGGTTTCTCTCTAGAGCAGTATTCCAAACCGGAATCGGTCTATCCTCTCGAGCAATCCATGGAGCCCTCGTCGGAGCCTTACGTCGCTGCGATCTTGCTCGCTGCCGGGCGTTCGAGCCGCATGGGAGCGGGGCTGCCGCGCAAGCCGTTTCTCCCGCTCCGCGGGCGCTCGGTCCTGGAGCACGCCTGTCAGGCCTTCGAGCAGACGAGCTCGGTGCTCGAGATCGTGCTCGTCGCGCACGAGGACGATATCCCGCACATGATGGAGCTGCGCGCGCGAGGGGCGCTGGGTGCCAAGCTCGCGGCGATCGTCGCGGGGGGCGCCGAGCGCACGGACTCGGTGCGTGCCGGCGCCGGCGCGCTCGCGTCTCGCGCCGAGGTCGTCCTGGTCCACGACGTCGCGCGCCCGCTCGTTCGCAGCGCGCGCATCGAGGCGGTCGCGCGCGCCGCGAACGAGAGCGGCGCGGCACTGCTCGCGTTCCCGGTGCACGACACGATCAAGCGCTCGCGAGACGGGCGATCGGCGCATGAAACTCTGCATCGCGACGAGCTGTGGGTCGCGCGCACACCGCAGGGGTTTCGCCATGCGCGTCTGCGCGAGATGCTCGAGCGTGCCGCGCTGGATGGGTTTCGTCCCACCGACGACGCGGCCCTCCACGAGCGCTATTTCGGCCCGGTGACGATCGTGCTGGACGAGCCATTCAACTTGAAGCTGACCACGCCCGAGGACCTCGTGCTCGCCGAGGCTTACCTGGGCACCGAGGAGACGAAGCGATGAGCCAGCGCGTGGGCCTGGGATTCGATGTTCATCGTCTGGTGCCTGGCCGACCGTGTGTCCTCGGCGGCATCCCGATCCCTCACGAGACGGGCCCGCAGGGCCACTCCGACGGCGACGCGGTCTTGCACGCGATCGCCGACGCCCTCCTGGGAGCAGCGGGGCTCGACGACCTCGGCACGCTCTTCGCCGACACCGATCCGCGCTGGAAAGACGCCGACAGCGCTCGCTTGCTCGTGGAGGTGCTCGCGCGCGTGCGCGAGCGCGATTACGCCATCGTGAACGTGGATGTGGTGATCGCGACCGAGGGCCCGCGCATCGCACCCCACCGGGCCGCGATGCGCGCGCGCATCGCCGAGCTCCTCGGCGTCTCCGCGGACGCGGTCAACGTCAAAGGAAAGACGCTCGAGGGACTGGGTGCGCTCGCCCACGGAGCGGGCGTCGCAGCCCAGGCGATCTGCGCTCTGGAACGCGTCTGAGACCGGCTACAGGCCGCTCGTCTCGCTCTTGTTCAGGCACTGGTGCGCGAAATGGGTGAACTCGCGGCGGATGTAGTCGTCGCGCAGTAGATCCATGTGCCGGGGCTCGCTGCGCATCAGGGGATTGGTCGGCGTCGCGCGGTTCTTCAGGTACACGATGTAGTAGCCCTGGGGACCGATGAAGGGTCCGGCGATCGTGCCGACTTGCATGTCGAAGAAGATCTTGTCGGTCACCGCGTCGTCGGTCAGGAACAGCGTGTACGCCGTCTCGCCGACGTAGCGCTCGAGATCGTTTCGGGTCTGCGCTCCGAAGCGGCCCTTGAGCTTCATGCCCTGCATCGCCGGCGGCTTGCCCTTGGCGGGCATCGGCGCGTCCCAGTAGTCGCTGTGCAGGTCCATCATCTCGGCCCAGAACCGCTCGAAGGACTGCGGGACCTCGAGCGAGGGATCGATGTTCTCACCGGAATCGGAAGCCTTGCGGCGCTGCTCGTCGTACTGGGCGAGCTTCTCGATGTGCGCATCGAGCTCGGTCTTGAGGCGGGTGGCCTCCGTTTCGGCCCAGGCCCAGCCGTTCTCCTTCCACTTGTTGTGGAGGAAATCGAAGGCCGAGATGAGCATCACCTCGGCGTCGACGCGCGAGAGGCCCATGATGAGGTTGGCCTTCTTCAGGTGCTCTTCGAGGACCGGGGAGAGCGCGTCCTCCGGTCCGTTGGCCAGGGTCGGCTCGATCATCTTCTCGAACGAGCGCTGGAGATAGAGGTGGCGTTCGTAGGCTTCGAGCGAGGGGAACTGATACCCCTGCAGGGCGACGAAATCGAAGGTGAACATCGACTTCCGCATCGACTCCACCATTTCGGCGATCTCGGCCTGGTAGGCCTCCTTGGGCAACAGGAAGTTCTTGGTCACGTCGACCGTGTGGCCGTTGGCATCGACCTCGGGGACCACGTGCGCGGCGAGCTCGTTCTCCGTCGCCTGCATGAGCGCGAGGAAGAGCTTGGTGTCCGCGATCTCCCGTTCGGTGACCGTGGGGCGAATGACCTCGTACACCTCCTCGGTGCCATACGAGGCGTGCACGTCCTGGCCGTCGACGGTCATGACGACATCCTCGGGAAGGCCATCCGTGGCGGTCTTCGTTTCCACCTGCGTCCCCAGGGTCTGCAGCATGTAGTCGCGCAGCAGGCCCATGAACATCTCGTCCTCGGGCTCGAGGAGCAGCGCGTACTTCGTGCGCATCGCGACCTCGTCACCCGTGTCCTCGAACACGGCGCCGCTCTGCTCCGCGAATTCTTTGCGGCGCTGCCAGTTGTCCTGGGAGTCGGCGATCAGATCGATGAAGGCGGCACCTGGCTGCTGGCCCACCATCACGCCCGTATTGATGGCTTCCTTGGTGAGGTCCGACCAGTCAGCGGGCGCACCGGGAGGGAAGAACAGCCAGTCGAACTGCAGGGTCTGATGGAGCTGGCGCTTGTAGAGGTCCACGCTGCGGTAGGCTCGGCCGACCTCGGTGTCGACGTCGAGGGTCGGGAAGCGTTCCTTGAAGTTCGTGATCTCGCGGTCGTACGCCTGCTGGAAGATCTCCTCGGGGAGCACGAGCGTCTTCGGGTCGACGCCCCTGGCCTCCCGCTGGGCGCGCTCCACCTGGATCAGCGTGTCGATGCGGAAGGTGTTCAGCGCCGACTGTCCGGGCCCGTAAATGAGGTAGCGCTTGATCTCCAGATCGGAGATGCGCTTCCCATCGATCACCAGCGGGGTGCCGAATTCCGAGCCCTTCCCCTCGTCCGCCGGTTCCGCCTGGGAACCCAGGGCAGCAGCAACGCCGTCCGTCGGGGCTTCCTGAGCGATGGCCGCAACGGAGCAGGCGAGCAGGATGGAAACGAGGGGAACGATGTGGGCGGGACGATTCGAGGGCTTCATGGTCGCTTGAGGGCTGGGATCAGGGTCCGGGGCGAATAACCGGCGGTCGTCGTCGGGGAAGAACAGGGAATCGAGCACGCCGGATGCCCGGGTACGGAGTCCAAGGCTTCCCCATGAGCAGGAAAAGAGAATCGACTGGCGGGGCCCTGAAGCACAAGAGAAGCCTGGCACGGGCCCTACGCTTGGAAAAACGGCCTGGTAGTCTAGCAACCAGGTTGGGCCCGGGGGGATGCTCTCGGTCGCGAGTTCATGGACTACCAGCAACGCACGATCGCCTACCTCTGCGAGCTCCACCACCCGCCGCTCGCCCCCGACCCCCGACCCATCCAGAAGCTTCACAACGAGATGTACGAGGGCGGGGATCCGCCCTGGTCGAGCTTCGCGGTCACCCCGGCCGGCCCGGTGCTCTCCAATCCCGTCTCCCAGCCGGGTGCCGTCTCGCTGGCCGCCTTCCTCGCCGACCGCATCCAGTTCCGCGAGGAAATGGGCAGCCTCACCTACGAGGACTTCGCCGGCCGCATCCGCTCGATCGCCGAGAAGGTCTCCGAGCGCCGCGGGATCCAGATGTTCACCGGGCAGACGGTGACCATTCGCTGCCTGATCAACCCGCGCACCTTCCGGGACAGTCGCGCATTCCTGCGCCAGGGCATGTTCCGCTTCGCCGAGGAGCCCGAGGTCCTCGGACGCGATCCGCAACTCTACGGTCTGCGACTGGTCTTCCCGCCGGGTACGAACTCTCCCGACGCCTTCGCGCTGCGCATCGAGTCCTACAACCGCGATCCTCGCTCGCTGTTCCTCGAGAATCAGGGCACCTTCGGTCCGCTGATCACGGGACGGGGTCTCGTGCAGATCGAGGAGAACGTGCGCGCCACCTACGCTTTCTTGCGCGAGCGAGCGATCCCTTTCGTGGCTCGCTTCGACGCTCGCCAGGAAGCCTGAGCCAGCGAGACGGCCATGGAACGCTCTGCCGAGCAGCGTGCGGGGAGGATTGCCGCGCTTCCGATCGCGGCCGGCGTTCTCGCCCTGGGAGTGGTGCTCACCTGGGCCTGCCACGCGCGAGAGAGCGAGAAGGCTCGCGCCGAAGCTCAGGCGCCCCCCGCGGACGCCATCTTCCGCCTCGACGGCCACGAGGTGATCACGGCCGCCGAGGTCGACGCGTGGCTGGAGTGCATGCATCTCATCGAGAAGAACGCGACCCTGCCGCAGCAGCGCCGTCTCGCGCTGACGAACATCGTCCTGCCCCGCGCAGTCGCGCGCAACATCGACCGACGAGCCTTCGAGACTGCGCGCGAGCGCGTGGACGCGATCCACGCGCGCTTGCTCGACGGTGGCCAACCAGGGGTGGACGTCCCGGCTTCCGAGATCGTGGATGGGACCTGGAAGGACACCGGCCTCGACGTGTGGTGGGCTTGCCGCGACCTCGTGCCGGGTGAGTGGTCAGCGCCTCTGGAATCGATCGGCTCCTTCGAGGTCTGCCGTCTCGTGGAGGAACCCGAGAAACCCTTGCGACCGGCCGGCAAGATGAAGGTAGAGATCATCCGGATCCCCTACATCCCTACCGAGGGCCCCCGCGCGCTCGTTCAGCAGGCGATGGAGGAGAGCCAGCTCGAAATCCTCGACCCCGCCTGGGCAGAGCTCCTGCCGCTGATCTACCACAACGACATGGAATCGAAGTTCGTGACGCTCCCCCGGAGCGGCCTCCCCGCCGAGGATGGCCAGCAATGACAGCTCCGATGGTCGCCTTCGCGCTGCTCCTTGCCTGCCCCTCTTTCCGGGCGGACGTCCGGACGGAGGCCCTCGAAACGGCCTCTTTCCTCCAGTCCGCCGACGACGAGCGCCTCGACGCCTGGCCCAAGCTCCCCGACCTCGATCGGACCAAGAAGGACATCGAGCGGCTGCGCCGAGCGAACACTCCGAAGATGGGCGAGGAAGCGCTCGCAGCCCTCACCGCCGACGGCGCGGGCGTCGTGCCGTTGCTCCTGCCGATCTACGAGAAGGAGCGGGACGAGGCGGTGCTCGCTCGCGTCCTCGCCGTCTTGGACGCCGTCGTCGCGCCGCCGCACACGCGCCTGCTCGCCCGCGAGTTCGCGCATCGGGCGACGCGCGTGCGCATCTGGGCCTTGTCGCGCGCGGCGATCAGCGTCGATCGAGAGATCGCGCCGGCCGCCGAGGAGGCGCTCGCGCGCGTCCGGGCGCAGGGCGAGAAGGCCGACGCCGAGGAGCTCTACCGGGCAGGCCTGTGCGCGACGGCCTCGGGTTCGCTCGCGGGCTTCGACGTCGTACGCAACCGTGCGCTCACGAGCTGGAACGCGTCCGCGGCCGAGATTCGGGCGGCGGTCGCCAGCGTGCGGGGCGCCGAGGCGAGCAAGCGCATCTGCTCCGAGCTCGCGCAAGCCTCGCGCGACGAGCAGCTCGCAGGCCTGCGTCTGCTCGCCGGCTGCGGCGACCCCTCCACCACTCGCTCGGTGCGGCCGTACCTCGATTCGACGGACAATCTGCTGCGCATCGAGGCGATCAACGCGCTGCGTGGCATCGTCGACGGGGAGCAGCCGCTCGACAAGCTGCCGGTCTTCGAGGCGATCGAGCTGGCGGAGAAGTGGAAGCTGCGCCTGGGAGGCCACAAGTGATCGAGTGCCTCGTACGGACCACGCGCCTGCTCGTCGCCGCTGCTTTCCTGTGCACGGCGGTCGTGGCGCAGGAGAAGAAGCCGACCAAGGACCTGCCGCGCAACGATCCCAGCGCATGCCCCTACTGCCTCGGCGATCCCGAGCGCATGCGCCAGGCCGGCATCGTCTCGCACGGGGGCTTCGACTTCGCCCGCACGAACACCGCGACCGTCGACCGCGAGCTCGCCACCAGCGACATTCGCTGGATCGAGAGCGCCCACTTCGAGATCGGAATGGCGCTCCCCCCGATCCGGGTCTCGATGGAGGAGAAGGACAAGATCCGCGCCGAGATGGCGCGGCTCGCCGTGACGCTGTTCGGCATCCCCGAGAAGCCCACGATGCTGGATCCCTGGTTGCGCGCGCACCTGTACGCGCAGCGCTGCGAGGATCTCTGGGTGCGCATGCTCGGGCTACTGGAGGTGGAAGAGTCCGACTTCCCCGACGGATCGAAGCCCTGGGACATGTCGGGCAAGTACATGGGCGAAGGCCCGTACCTGGGCGAGAAGGGGAAGTACGAAGTGCTCATCCTTCCCAGCGAGGCCGCTCACCACGTCTTCCTGAAGGAGCACTTCGGCGTCGTCACCAAGCTCACGCAGCGCTACAACTGCGTGGATCGCGACACGCTGATCCTCGTGATCCACACGCAGCAGGCGGGTCTGCGAGCCGACGAGGCCTTGCACGGCCATCTGGTCTTCAACCTCGCGCAGAACCTGATGGACGGCTACAAGCACTACTCCTACAACCTCCCCATCTGGCTGCGCGAAGGCGTCTCGCACTATCTCGAGCGCGAGATCAATCCGAAGTTCAACACCTTCGACGCGAGCGAGGCCGCCATCGCGGAGGAGACGCGCAAGGAGAACTGGCAACCGCCGACGTACAAGCTCGTGCGCTCGGGTACGGCGCCCCGCATGGCGGAGCTCGTCGCGATGAAGGATTTCGCCGATCTGACGCTCGAACGCCACTTCGCGACCTGGTCGATGATCGACTACATCCTGCACGCCCAGCCCGGCTTCTTCGCCAAGCTCCTGGATGGCCTGAAGGGCATCACCAACACGCACGGGATCGCCGATGGCGGCAACCTCGGGGAGATCCACCGGGATATCTTCAAGAACGAGCTCGGAATGAGCTACGCCCAGTTCGACGCGGCCTGGGCAGCCTGGGTGGCGGCGAACTACGCCGTGCAGTGACCTCGGGGCCCGGAGACCGTGTGCCCGGGAACGCCCTCGGAGGCCGTTCCGGCCCCGCGGACGCGCTGGGTGGGGTATGCTGATGCCGGGCTCTCTCCTCGCCTCCCACACCCGCAACGGGGGAGTTGGCTCCCCGCTGAGCAAGAGACGGCCACGAGGCTCAGGTTCCGAGGCCTGGATTCCCGACTTCAGAACTCGATGCTAACGTATGCGTCAACTTCATCCCCCCTCGCCGGCGCGACCTCACGCACCGCGGGTCGGGCGTTCGTGGCCGCACCCTGATCGACTTCCGCCTGCCCCCCGATGATCCAACGCAAGAAGCGCATCGTACTGTTCCTGCCTCACCGCGCCGACCCGGATCAGGGCGTGCGCGTGGCAGCGGACCTTGACGCCGCTGGAGCTGCTGCAGATCGCGGCCTTCCCCGAGCCGCGAAGGCTACGAGTGCGTGCATCGTCGACGCGATGGTGCACGACGACTACATGGAGCGCGCTCCTGGAGGCTCTGCGATGGCGCGCTCCTCTTCGCGAGCTCGTGCATCCTCGGCTTCCAGGTCGCGCACGGCGCGCGCGTCGCGCAAGGCCGTGCGTGCGCGCTTCCCCGACCTCCCGATCATCTGGGGCGGCTGGTTCCCGAGCGTCGCTGCCCGAGCTGTACTTCAAGGAAGGCATCGCCGACGCGGTCGGGCTGGGACAGGGCGAGCTCACCTTCTGGGACGTCGTGCAGGCGCTCGACAGCGGCGCGACCTCGCGACTCGGTGCCCGGCCTCGCGTGTGGCGCGACGGTCGCGTGGTGCTACACGCCGCACCGGCGCGGTCGTCGGGCTTCGACAAGATCCCCGACGTGCCGTGGCACCTGCTCGACTTCGAGCTCTACGTCGACGCGCCAGAACGAATCCGGCCGCTGGAAGGTGCGCCACAAGTATCCCGATCCTGGGAGCATGCCCGCGGGTACGCCCGTGCGCGGCTTCAGCTACTACTCGAGCTTCGGTTGCCCCGAGCCGTGCACGTTCTGCTGCTCGCCGCTGCGTCACCAACCGCCGCTGGAAAGCCATCCCGGGCAAGCTGCTCGCCGAGCGCGTGATCGACTGCCACGACCGCTTCAAGTTCAACGTCCTGCGCTTCCAGGACGCCAACTTCGGCGTCGCCGAGAAGCGCTCGAACGAGTTCTGCGAAGCGCTGGTCGAGGCCGGCTCGCCGTTCTGGTGGAACGGCACGTACGAGATCGAGACGATCGCGCGCTACAAGGACGGCGTCGCTCGACCTCGCTGCGCGAGTCGACGCTGCCACATGGCAGCCCTCGGCGCCGAAGCCGGCTCGCAGGAGCAGCAAGCGCGGATCAAGAAGGAGATCAAGATCGACGACATCGAGAAGGCGCTGCGCGAGCTGTACGTGCGCGGCATCCAGACGGGCTGCTCTGGATCATCGGCTATCCCGGCCGAGATCGCACGAGTCGATGCTGGCGACGATCCAGCCGCGCGGCCGAGATGAAGTACAAGTTCCCGCGCGTCGCCTCGGACATCTTCCCCTTCCGACCGATCCCGGGCACCGAGGACTACGACACCGCGGTGAAGCTCGGCTATCAGCCGCCGCGCACGCTCGAGGAGTGGGGCGCCTGCCTCGAGTACAAGTACGAGATCGACGACATCGCGCCTGCCCGATCGACGTGTCCTGACCTGGAAGCGCTACGGCGTCGCCTCGACTTTCTACGACGGCCTGGCGACGGAAGGCTCGCGGCACGCTGCGCGGAATCATGCGCCGGATCTCGGGCTGGCGCCTGAAGAGCGCCAATTACAAGTTCCCGCTCGAGCAGAAGCTCTTCCACATGTACGTGAAGATGACTCGCCAGACGCAGGAAGCCGTCCTGCACGACGTCGATCTCGATCGCACGCCCGGAGTGACGCCGAGCGCGCCAGTTATGACCCCACGTGATCCAGCGCAAGAAAAAGATCGTCCTGTTCCTCCCGCACCGCGCGGATCCCGACGCGCGGCGAGACATTCAGCGCCGACCTGCTGCCGCTCGAGCTGATGCAGATCGCAACGGGTCCCGTGGCCGACGGCTACGAGATCGTGATGATCGACGCGATGGTCGAGCCGGACTACATCGAGAAGGTGCTCGAGGCGTGCGAGGGCGCGCTGCTGCTTCGCGAGCTCGTGCATCCTCGGCTACCAGGTCTACGACGGCTACGTCGTCGCGAAGGCCGTGCGCGAGCGCCATCCCGAAGCTCCCGATCATCTGGGGCGGCTGGTTCCCCAGCGTCATCGCCCGAGCTCTACTTCGAGCACGGCATCGCCGACGCGGTCGGCATCGGCCAGGGCGAGATCACCTTCCGCGAGGCGGTGCAAGCGCTCGATGCAGGCACGCCGACTCGATCAGCGTCCCCGGGCTCGCGCTATTCGCGCGACGGCCGGACCGTCTACACGGCGCACCGCGACGTGGTCGGCTTCGACAAGTTCGAGCGCGTGCCCTGGGAGCTCCTGGATTACGAGAAGTACGCCGAGCTGCAGGTCCGCCCGTCGCGCAACCTGAAGGTGCGCCACCGCTTCCCGCTGCCGGGCAAGTGGACGCCCGAGAATCCGCCGCGCGGCTTCAGCTACTTCTCGAGCTATCGGCTGCCCCGAGCCGTGCACCTTCTGCTGCTCCCCGATGATCACCGGGCGGCGCTGGAAAGCGATCTCCGGCGCCAAGCTCGCCGAGGAGATCGCCGAGCTGCAGCAACGCTTCAAGTTCGACGTCCTGCGCTTCCAGGACGCCAACTTCGGCGTGGCCGAGAAGCGCACCAAGGAATTCTGCCAGACGCTCGTCGACCTCAAGGTGCCGATCCACTGGAACGGCACGATCGAGATCGAGACGATCATGCGCTACAAGCCGGAGACGCTCGATCTCATGGAGGCGTCGCAATGCCACCTCCTGTGGCTCGGCGCCGAGGCCGGCACGCGCGAGATGCAGGAGCGCATCAAGAAGTACATCGAGATCGATCACATCCCGCTGGCGATCAACGAGCTCGTCAAGCGCAACATCGTTCCCGGCACGTTCTGGATCATCGGCTATCCCGGCGAGAGTCAGCGAATCGATGGACGCCACGCTTGCAACAGGCGGCGAAGATCAAGCACCTCTTCCCGCTCGCCGGCTCGGAGGTCTATCCGTTCCGGCCGATCCCGGGCACCGAGGACTTCGATCACGCCGTGCAAGCCTGGGCTACGTGGCGCCGAGCGACTTCCACGAGTGGGGCAACTGCTTCGAGTACAAGTACAACTCGCACAACACGCCGCTCCCCGACGACGTGCGCCAGACCTGGCACGCGCTACAACAACACGGCCGCGATCTACGACATGCACGTGCACCGAGGGCCCGCATGTGGATGCGCGAGCTGCTCTCGCGCGCCGCTGGCTGGCGTCTGCAAGCGGGCGAGTACCGCTTCCCGGTCGAGCAGAAGCTCTTCGACCTCTACGTGCGACTCACCGGCCAGACGCAGCCGGGTGACCTGCGCGAGGACTACCAGCAGCTCCAGCCCGAGACGCACGCACAGCTCGCGGCGAAGTAGCCTTTTCGTCCCGGCCGGCTGACCGGGCGACCTCGTTCCGAGATCCTCGATTCTGGCTCAATTCGCCGGTGGCGCGTGGCCGAGAGGACGACCGATCCTCCCGCCCATCCCCATCCGCGGGTCCCATGCCGATCGATCGTCTCACGCAATTGCTCGGGATCGACTTCCCGATCCTCCAGGCAGGAATGACCTGGGTCAGCCGCCACGGGCTCGCAGCCGCAGTTTCCAGGGCGGGTGCGCTCGGAGTCATCGGATCGGGTGGCATGAACCCGGACGAGCTGCGCGCCGAGATCCGGGCGCTGCGCGCGCTCACGACTCGACCCTTCGCGGTGAACGTGCCGCTGATCAACGTGCGTCCGGACGGCGACGATTCGATCGTCGGAGAGCTGATCGAAGTCGTTCTCGGAGAGCGCGTTCCCGTGGTGATCACGAGCGCGGGAACTCCGAAGACTTACACGCCGCGCCTCAGGGCAGCCGGCGCCGTGGTGATGCACGTCGTGCCTTCCGTGGCGCTGGCGCTCAAGGTGGAGGCGGCCGGGGTCGACGCGATCATCGCAGAGGGGTGCGAAGCTGGCGGGCACATCCAGAGCGATGGGCTCTCGACCTTCGTGCTCGTGCCGCAGGTCGTCGACGCGGTGAAAGTCCCGGTGGTCGCGGCGGGCGGCATCGCCGACGCGCGGGGTTTCGCAGCGATGCTCGCGCTGGGTGCTTCGGGCGTGCAGATCGGCACCCGCTTCATCGCGACGATCGAGTGCAATGCGCACGCGGCCTACAAGGACGCGCTCGTCGACGCGGGCTCCGAGGGCACGGCGGTGTACTCCCGCGCGTGGCATGCCAGCCGGGCGCTCTCGACGGCGATCGTGCAGGCAGTCGTGAAGATGGAGAAGGAAGGCCGCGGCATCGACGAGATCCGCGCTCTGCGTGGTCGCGACCGTGCGCGCCGCGGCTGCATCGAAGGTGATCTCGACCAGGGCATCCTGCCGGCCGGCGCCGCCGTCGGGATGGTGCGGGCGATCCTGCCCGCCGCCGCGATCGTCGAGGAGCTCGTCCACGGCTGCGCGAACCTCCTCCCCTGGGTGCCGTTCCGATGGTCGAAGCTGGATCGAGCGGCCTGAAACCGAACTCGGACGAGCGCGAGCGCCTGCCGCTCCTCGATCTCCTGCGCATCCTCGCCAGCGTGGCCGTCGTCCGCCACCACATGCGCGCGGACTTCATGTTGGGCGTCGGCTTCGGCCTGCCGCTCTTCCTGATGCTCCTGTTCGGCCTCTCCTCGAGCACCACGAGGCCCGAGCCGCTCCTGCGCTTCGCGTGCGGCAAGGCGCAGCACCTACTCGTCCCCTGGTTGCGCTGGTCGGCGATCTACCTGGCGGTGATGGTTCTCTCCGACGCGGCGCGCGGTCGCGAGCCGTTCGGCCGGTTCGAGCTCTCGATGCTCTGGTACGGCGGACATGCCTCGCTCTGGTTCCTGCCCTTCGCCGCAGTCGCCTTGATCGTCTTGCGGCTCGTGCAGCGCGTGGCCGTGCGGCTTCCCGTCGCAGCAGTGGTCCTCGGCGCAGCGCTGCTCGGCGGCCTGTGGGGCGAGGCCACCACGCACCTCCTGCGGCTCGACTGGCCCGACATGCCCGTGCGCGCCTGGCTGCGCGTCTCACCCGGCCTCTTCTGGGGCCTGTGCCTCGGCCAGAGCTTGCGAGCGCGAACCCTTGGCCAGCGACGCACCCTGCTCTTCGGCGTGGGCCTCTTCGCCGTGGCCTTCGCTCTCGGAGCGCCCTCGGGCGGCAATCAGGACGCTCTGGCGCTCCGCTACGCGGTTGCCGTCCCGCTCGCCTGCGCCGGATTCGCGGCCTCCCCGCGAGTGCCGGCGATGGCGCGCGCGGTCGCGGGCCTCTGCTTCGGGATCTATCTCGTCCACCCGCTCGTGGGCAAGCTCTTCGGCGCGTGCTTCGACGTCCTCGCGTGGCCGGCTACCGTGCATGCGGGAGCAGTTTGGGTGCTCGCCGCTGCGCTCGTCGCCCTGGCGAGGAAGATCGGCATGCCCTGGCGCGAGTTCGGGCCGCCAGCCACGTCTCCGCGGTCGGATCGCGCGAGCCGCGAAACCGATCCGCCGGAGGATCTCGTGAGCGGACGCTCCAGAGCTGCCTGATTCACCTGCCCGCTGCCGCCTCGCGATATTCGCCGCCGGTCGCCTCCGCGATGTCGCGCATCAGCGTGCCGGCGCCGGCCATCGACACGGTGTGGATCACGACGTGGCGAAGCGCGTTCTGGGTGCGAATGGCCTCCACGATCTCGACGGGATCGACCAACCGTCCCTTGGTGGGCTCGCCGTCGGAGAAGAGCACGATCGTGTCGAGGTCAGGATCCTCGAGGGCTTCCTCGAGAGCATCCCACAGCGCGGTCGCGCCACCAGCGCCCTCGCGCTCGACGAAGCGGCTGGCGGTCTCGCGCGAAGGCTCGTCGACCTCCACGAGCTTCTTCTGCCACTCGTGCACCTTGTCGGAGAAGAAGATCAAGTTGAAGCGTGCGCGGTCAGGAAGAGCGGCGATCGAGGCGAGCAGCTCGCGCTTGACGAGGTCGATGCGCATCTCCTGCTCGGTGACGAGCGCCGCCATCGAGCCGCTCGTGTCGAGGACGAAGCACAGGCGGTCGCTGTCGAGCTGGATGCCGTAGAAACGCGCCTGCGTCTTGTAGGTCGCACGGTTCGCCTCGCGCGTCGCCTCTGACGCCAGCGCCGTCTCGAGCGTCGGAAGCTCGAAGCCGGCACCCTGCGACGCCCACCAGGCGCGCCAGGCATGCACGGATTGGCCGTGCTCGAGACCCGTCAGCAGCACGAGCGCGCGGTGCAGACGTTGTTTCAGGCGCAGGGACTCGACCTCCAGCCGGTCGATGAGCAGGGGCAGCACCTCGCGCTGGCGAACCGATGCCAGCGCATCGATCGCCTCCACCCGCACCCCGAAATACGGATCGGCGAGCAGGCCGCCGAGCGCTTCGATGGCCTGCATGTCGCCCAGCCGCGCGAGGAGCGTCGCCGCAGCAGCACGCAAGGCATGGTCTCGACTCGCCGCCGCCTCGAAGACCTGGCGGCGCCAGGCCTCGTCCGGCGTGACGATCTCGCCCAGCGCCAGGAGCGCCGCGCGGCGCACCGCGCCGTCCCTGGAACGCAGCAGCCGCTCGAGCTCGCGCGCGTGCTCGCGCTCGCCTCGCGCCCGCAGAGCCTCGATCGCCGCGAGCTGCACCGCGCCCTCGTTCCCCTGGAGCGCATCGAAGAGCAGGTCCCGGACTCCTTCGCATTTCATCCGACCGAGCGCCTCGACCACCATGGTGCGGATCTGGATGTCCGATCGACCGCCCGTGAGCGCCTTCGCGAACGCGTCGAGGAAGCCCGGCTCGTCGAACTCGGAGAGCACCCGGACGAGGTCCCCTCGCGGACCCGAATCGGGAGCGCGGTACCACTCGAGCAACGTCCGCAGCGCCTCGCTCGTGCGCTGTGCGCGCAACATCGGCAGCAGGCCCCCAACCGCGATGTATCGGCAGGTCGGATCGATGTGCGTGGCCAGGATCTCACGCAGCTGCGCGACGGCCCGGCTCCCGAATAGCACCAGTGCGCGTGTCGCCGGCCGCGCTCGAGGTCTCTTGGAGTCCTGGGTCGTGCGCGCCAGGAACTCGATCGCCTCCTTCTCCAGCGCCGCGTCGTCCTGGAAACCGGCCAGAGCGCGGCAAGCCGCATCCAGAGTGCGCTCCTGGTACAGCACTTCGATCGCCTGCTTCAGCGCGTCGAGCGCCTCTCGATCCTGCCGCCGGCCCAGTTCCTCGAGGACCGCGATGTCGACGGCATCGCGCTTCAGGAGGACTTCCAGTAGGAGCGCGTAGGTGGTGCGCCCATCGGAGGCTGCCTTGGCAGCCGTCCCGTCCGCTTGCTGGACAGTTCCGGCGCCTGCGGAGTCGCCCAGTTCCATGCCTGCGGTGCCAGCGCGCGTCGATGAGACGAGCAAGCAAGCGAAGACCAGGATCCTCGACGCGGATCGGCACGGCTGCGACGGCGGCGCAGCGCGACTACTGCGGCGTGCGCGCGCTCCCGGCTCCCAGAGCAGCGCAGAGTACCGCCACGAAGAGGAGGATGGCTCCGATCGGAAGGAGGAGAATGCCCAGTCCCGGATCACCTTCATAGATCACGAATCCGCCCAGGAAGAAACCACTCGGCATCAGCACGCTCGCTCCCACGAGGCAACGGGATGCGATCCGCTTCCATCGGTCCGGTCGACGGGGGAGGATCGCGAGCGAGCCCGCGAAAGCGAGGTTCAGCAGTCCAAGCAGGGTTCCATGCGCGTGCGCGAGCCGCCAGAGCAGACGCCGCGTTTCATTGGTGACGTCGAGATACCAGCGCACCTTGAAGCCGTGCATGGCCTCCAGGACCAGCCCCAGAGTCAGGAAGACCAGCAGCGACCACCATCCGAAGCGCAGATGCGATCGGACCAGGGGATCCAGCGGTGCTTCGGCGCTCTGCTTCTCGTCAGGCATCGTCCTTCTTTCGGCCCGGCTGCCGGGGCTGGCGCCAGGGTCGCACCCTACTCGCTCAGGATCATGGGGTGGTCGTCGCGCTCGGCGAGCAATCGATCGAAGTCCGAGCTGAGCAGGCTGCCATCGGGTCCGATCAGCAGCTCCGGCCTTTCCCGGAGCTTCGAGGAGCTTCTCCACGCTCTGCGAACTTCATCGACCGCCCGGTTTCGATCCTTGGCCGGAGCGAGGAAGTCGTACGCGAGCTCGTCGAAGCCTCCGAGCGTGCGCAACGAACGGTTGGCGATGAACCGCACGGCATCGTACGGATCGGCCAGGAGCTGCCCGAGATAGAGCGCTTGCCATCCTGGACTCGAGATCTGCTGCGCGGGCTCCCAGCCCAGGTGCCAGGCCAGCAGGGCGCGCAACCCGGCATCGCCTCGCAGCACTCCCAGTACGGAAGCCGACACCGACTTCTCGTCCTCGGTGAGACCGGCACCCTCGCGGAGCTCCGCGGGAGGCTTTTGCCCGTACCAGTCGTGCAGCCGCTCCGCAGTCCACTCCAGTGTCCGGTCCATGTGACACAGATTGCACGCATTGGGCCGTCCGGTCGCCAGCGTGACCGACACGTCGGGGCTGTCGACCTCGTGGCTACGGATCGCCTTCAGCAATCCGTACATCGTGTGCGGCATGTGACAGTTGTAGCACGAGCTTCCCTGCGAGCCCGCAGCATGGTGCGTGTGCTCGTTTCGTCGGGAGACTTCCGCGAAGTCCTCGTGACACTGCACGCATGCGGCGTCTCCGTCCATCCCCGGCGCGAGCTGATCGTTCGCCCAGGTAGCGATCGGTCGTGGATCGTCCGCCGAGGGGTGCATCTCGTGACAGGAGAGACACGAGAGGATGGTCGAGTCGTCTCCGTCATGCGTGAAGCAAGGCGTCCGGATCAGCCCGTTGTACTCGCGCCCGGAGACCCGGATCATCCCGTCGGACCAGAACTTGTCCTGACCGCTCAGCTCGATCTTGCGAGTCTCCGTGAGCTCGTCTCCCGGCCGGTACGGATAGCCGTGCACCGCCCATTTCACGAGATCCGCCTGGCTGTAGAAGCTGTTCAAGCTGTGGCACTGCCCACACACCTGCGACGCGCGCTTCGAGACGAGGTCGGCCGGATTGACGATCGAGGGATCCTCCCCCTCGCTCCAGTGGGACACGTATCGCTCCAGCGGATTCTGATGGGAGGCCACGTGCTCCTGCGCCGGCCCGTGGCAGGACTCGCACGCGATGCCGAGCTCGGCCACCACGGTGTCGAAGCCGTTGCCCGCCGGACGCGGCCGGGGGAAGGTGGAGTGGCACCGATCGCAGGTCGTGTTCCAGCGCGCTTCCGTCATCTGCCGCACTCCCGGCGGCAACAGGAAGGCAGAGTCGAGAGGGATCCACACGTCCTCGAGGTAGCGGTAGCCCAGCGGCACCACATCGACCTTGTTGCCCGCCCCCGAAGCGAACCAGTAGGCCTGGAAATGGTGGGAGCCCGTGGTCATCAACACCTCGTGCTCGGTCGACGTCGTCCCGTTGTCGAACTCGACGAAGAAACGATCCCCCCTGCGAAGGAACTCCCAGCGCTCACCCGCTCGCTCGAGGACCTGTCCGCCGAAACCCTCCGCCACGCTCTCGGGGCTCGCAATGCGGGTCATGCGAGAGTGGTAGGACGTCTCCCACGATTCGTAGTTGGACGGATGGCACGACCGGCAAGCGCGCGAGGAAACGAATCCTTCCGCCTCGACCTCCCGCGGGCGGCTGGGGATCGGCCGACTCACCCGCGGGCTTCGATACTCGAAGCCCGCCCACACCACCGCCGCGCAGACCACCACCCCCGAACCGACGAGAAGCGCCCGTCCCCGGCGCGACCGCGCCGCGCCCACGAGCACCGCGAGAGTGCCCCCCAGCAGGAAGATGGAGAGCCACAGATCCCAAGGCATGCAGCGATTCCCGGGGATCCTCCCCGAGCACGTTCCCTGACCACTCTAGCACATGACGACATCCGGCGGCCGCCGCGATCCCCACCCCCGCTCAGTGTCGAACCCGCGCCTCGACCCATGGTTCGATCCTCTCGACGAGGGCCTCCGCGAGCGCGCCGTTCAGCAGTGCCGTCGGATGCACGTGGTCGAGGAAGAGCTCCGAGATCGGGTGGCTCTTCACCACCTCCTGCGCCACTGCCACCCCGTCGACGAGCGCCGACGGCCCCCCATCGCCCAGGTGACGCCGGATGCCAAACTGGAGCTGCACGAGCTGCAGCGGCAACCGCCCGCCCTGCGGCGCACTCGGATCGAAGTTCGCACGCCCAGGCAGCACGAGGAGCATCAAGTCCGCCCCGTGCTCCCGCGTATCCGTCTCGAACACTCCCAAGAGCTCCGCGAATTCCTCGGGCAAGAGCCGCGGCCGCTTGCTCGATGGCGGAGGCGGCGGACGCTGCGCGACCGCCTGCCACGCCATGCTTCCGAGCCTGCTCCAGCGCAACGCCGCGGGGGGGGCCGCTGCACGCAAGCGCTGATACTGCTCCATATCACTCGATCCATCCCACCGATCGTTGTCGTTCCACCCGAACGCGACGACGACGAGGTCCGGCTCGAACCCAAAGCCCTCACTCTCCAGGAACCGCCACCCCTGGAACAAACTCCAACCCGGCACGCCCGCATTGATGCACTCGACCCTGATGTCGGGAACGCGCCTCCGCAGCTCCGCCTCCACAAGCTCGACAAACGTCTCCTCCGCCCCGAGCCCGTAACCAAAGGTGCAAGAATCCCCGAGAAACAGCACCCTGATCTCCCCCACCCCCTTCTTCCTCGGGATCTCATGATCCTCCCTCAGCCCCTGCTCGTTGGAGATGAGCCCAAAGAACGGCCGGCTGTCCTCCGGTAACACCTTCCCCGGAGCCAGCCGCCAGAACACGTCCTCATCGCTCTCCACCAGCGAAAGGAACTGCACCGTGTCGCGGTCCTTGTGCGCCTCTCCGAGCTGCTCGAATCGCATCAGCGGCGCTACTGGAACGAGTCCACGCAGCAGAACCTCCGTCGCCCCCAGAGCAATCAACAGCCCTCCCACGAAGAGCCCAACCTTCACCCCCACCGACGCCTTCGCGCCGACCGCACGACCCGGTCGCCGTTCCGCTCCCTCACCCGGGGCCGGAGTCTCCTCGCCCTGGCCCAGATTCGCCATGGAGCGCGGCAATCTACATCTGGAAGGAACCAGTTTTCCACCGCGCCCTGGCGCGACGTCGTCGCATGAAACTCGGGTGCGGCCGCTTCTGTTCGGAGTACCGCCTTCAGGCGGTCTTCTCTTGGCAGGGCCAGTCCCGCCTGAAGGGGGGACGACGAACCAGACCGCCTGAAGGCGGTACTCCAAACTCGGAAGGACCCGTGCTCGTAGGGGTGTGGTTTCTCTCTAGGGTTTTGCGGTCAGGCCGCGTGTCCGCCGAATTGCTGCGCCTCGGTCGAGCCGGCCAGGGCGGTCGTCGAGGACTTTCCTCCGGAAACCGCCTGCGCCACTGCGTCGAAGTATCCGGTGCCGACCTCGCGCTGGTGCTTGGTCGCGCTGTAGCCCTGCGCCTCGCTCGCGAATTCCGCTTGCTGAAGCTCGCAGTAGGCGGCCATGCCGCGCTGGCCATAGTCGCGGGCCAGCTCGAACATGCCGTGGTTCAGCGAGTGGAAGCCGGCCAGCGTGACGAACTGGAACTTGTAGCCCATGGCGCCGAGCTCGCGCTGGAAGCGTGCGATCGTCGCATCGTCGAGCTTGCGCTTCCAGTTGAAGGAAGGGGAGCAGTTGTACGCCAGCATCTTGCCCGGGTAGCGCGCGTGCACCGCCTCGGCGAAGTGCCGAGCTTCGGCCAGATCGGGCGTCGAGGTTTCGCACCACACGAGGTCCGCATAGGGCGCATACGAGATGGCCCGCGCGATCGCCTGCTCGATCCCGGCGCGCACGCGGAAGAAGCCTTCGCCAGTGCGCGCGCCGGTCAAGAACGGCCGATCGCGCTCGTCCACGTCGCTCGTGATCAGACTCGCGGCGTCGGCGTCGGTGCGCGCCACGATCAGCGTCGGCACGCCCATGACGTCCGCCGCCAGCCGGGCCGCGGTCAACGTTCGCACGAAGCTCTGCGTCGGTACCAGTACCTTCCCGCCGAGGTGTCCACACTTCTTCTCCGAGGCGAGCTGGTCCTCGAAGTGCACGCCGGCCGCGCCCGCCTCGATCATCGCCTTCATCAGCTCGAAGGCGTTGAGCGGACCGCCGAAGCCGGCCTCCGCGTCGGCGACGATCGGCGCGAACCAGTTGACGGAATCGTCACCTTCCATGTGCGTGATCTGGTCAGCGCGCATCAGGCACTGATTGATGCGCTTCACGACCGCCGGAACGCTATTCGCCGGATACAGGCTCTGGTCGGGATACATGTGCCCGGAGAGGTTCGCGTCCGCCGCGACCTGCCAGCCGGAGAGGTAGATCGCCTTGAGCCCGGCCTTCACCATCTGCATGGCCTGGTTGCCGGTCAGGGCGCCGAGCGCCGCGACGTAGTCCTCTTCGTGCAGCATCTTCCAGAGCCGCCGGGCGCCCAGGTCGGCGAGCGTGTACTCGATCCGGACCGAGCCGCGCAGGCGCTCGACGTCCGCCGCCGTGAAATCGCGCTGAATGCCATCGAAGCGCGCGCTCTCGAAGGAGTCGCCGGAAGAAAGAAAGCGATTGTCTTGGATCATCGTGATTCGTGGTGAATTCGGAGGCGTGGGTTCGGGCTCGAGACGGTCCTGGGCGGCGAGCGTGAGGAACTCCTCGAGCTCTTCCCGCGTGACGAGGTCCTCGAAGAGGCATCTGGCCTCCTCGAAACGCCCGCTCGCGTAGCGCTCCGGTCCGATCTCGGAGCGCAGCGCCGCCATTTCTTGTTCCAGTGCTCGCCGGACGAGCGGGGCGTCGATCGCGCGCCCGTCCTCGAGATGTGCCGCGTGGCGGATCCATTGCCAGATCTGCACGCGCGAGATCTCGGCCGTGGCGGCATCCTCCATCAGGTGATGGATCGGGACGCAGCCGGTGCCGGAGAGCCAGGCCGCCAGGTAGCGCACGCCGACCTCGAGGTTGGTGCGCAAGCCCTGCTCGGTGATCGTGCCGGTCGGTACCTGTAGCAGGTCGCTCGCCGCGACGCGCACGTCCGCGCGCAGATTCCCTATCTGATGCGGCGCGGGCATCACGCGATCGAATTCCCCCCGCGCGATCGCAACCAACCCCGGATGCGCGACCCACGTCCCGTCGTGCCCGCCTTCGGCCTCGCGGCGCTTGTCCGCGCGCACCTTGGCGAGGGCAGCATCGTTTCGCGCCGCGTCGTCCTTGATCGGGATCTGCGCCGCCATGCCGCCCATCGCGTGCGCGCCGCGGCGATGGCAAATCTTCACCAGCAGCGCGCTGTAGGCCGCGAGAAACGGCCGGTCCATCCCGACCGACCCGCGATCGGGCAGCACGAAGTCGGGACGCGTCCGGAAACGCTTGATGAAGTTGAAGATGTAGTCCCAGCGACCGCAGTTCAGCCCCGTGGAGTGCTCTCGCAGCTCCCACAGGATCTCGTCCATCTCGAAAGCGGCGAGGATCGTCTCGATCAGGGCGGTGGCGCGAATCGTGCCTCGCGGCAGCGCGAGGCGTTGCTCCGCGAACTGGAACACCTGCCTCCACAGCCGCGCCTCGAGCCGGCTTTCCATCTTCGGCAGGTAGTAGTACGGCCCGCTGCCGCGAGCGACGAGCGTGCGGGCGTTGTGCCAGAAGTAAAGCGCGAAGTCGAACAGCGAGGCCGACATCGGCTGGCCGTCGACGCACACATGCGTCTCGACCAGGTGCCAGCCGCGCGGGCGGACGACCAGCGTCGCGGTGCGCTCGGCAAGGCGGTACAGCTTGCCGCTCTCGGCAGCCTCGAACTGGATCGTGCGCCGCACGGCGTCGATGAGATTGCGCTGCCCGTCCAGCAAGTTGTGCCAGGTCGGCGAGCAGGAATCCTCGAAGTCCGCCATGAACACGTTCGCGCCCGAGTTCATCGCATTGATGACCATCTTGCGCTCGGGCGGGCCGGTGATCTCGACCCGTCGATCGAGGAGATCCGCCGGCGGCGGCGCCACTTTCCAGGCCGCGCCGCGAATCGCCGCGCTGCGCTCGGGGAAGCTCGGCATCCATCCACCATCGAGTCGCTGCTGCACCGCGAGTCGCCGCGCGAGCAGGCGCTCCCTGCGCAATCCGAAGCGGCGCTGAAGCGCTGCGGCGAGCTCGAGCGCCCCGCGAGCGAGGACGTGAGCGAGCTCGGGCGGCACTACCCCCTGGAGCTCCACTCCGGGGGGTACGTCGAGCGAAGAATGCGAGATTCGATCGGCAGTCATCGAGCGCCGTCCCGCACGCAGGACGTCATCTCGAACCCTATCCCGTGCGCAGCGCGCCGGTCGACAATCCGACTCGTCGCCCCACTCACGCGCGCCCTGGACCGCGCGCCCAGCTCCGGAGAGAAAACTCTTCCGCTTCGAATCGACCGCCCTCGAGGCTCGCGATCATTCCGCGTCCGAGCGCGCCGCCTCTCGGATGCCCCAGCGCGGCTCCCGCCAGCGGAAGCGCGCCGCGTCGGCATTCGGGCGGCGCTCGACCACGTCGGCGACGAGCGGGCCGAGAATGGGGAGGAACTTGAAGGCGTGCCCGCTGCCGCCCGCGGCGATGACGAGGCCTTCGTGCGCGGGGTCGTGATCGATCCAGAAGTCGCCGTCCTCGGTGTCGCAGTAGAAGCACAAGCGGCTCGCGGCGATCGGCGCGCGCGCGGCGCCCGGCAGCACCTGCTCCAGGAATGCACGAAAGCGGCCCTCCTCGCCGGGCGGCATCACGCGCGGCGCGCCAGGATCGAACGGAAGCCCGCGGCCATGGTGACCGATCTTCAGACGGCCGTCGTCGAGAGCGGGAAAGCCGTACCAGCCCGTGCGCGCGATGTCGGCCGCGAAGACGGAGAACCACGGGGGCTGATAGAGCGCCGGGTCTTCTACGCGGAAGTGAAAGACCGGCTGCGCGACGGGATGAAGGAAGGCCGAGAGGTGCGGCAGCAGGCGCGACGTCCACGCGCCGCCCGCCACGAGGACGAGATCGCCGTCCCACTCGCGGCCGCTCTCGCAGCGCACGCCCCGCACGCGACCGCCAGCCTGGCGGAGCCCGCGCACGCGCTCGTTCTCGACGATCTCGACCCCCTCCGCGCGCGCCAGTCCCGCCAGCAGCCCAATCACGCGACCGCTCTCGACCCAGCCGGCGCTGGGGTTGAAGTACCCGTCGGTGAACGCGCCCGCGGCCATGGCCGGAAAACGCTCCGCGATGGCCGCCGCGTCGAGGCGCTCGAGCGGCAGACCACGGCCGCTGAGCACCCGATAGCTCTCGTGCTCGAAGCCCCCGGGAGCCATGGGTGTGGCGGTGAGCAGCGCGAATCCGACCTCGTGGTAGAGCGGGAGGCCGACTTCGCGCTCGAGAGCGCGCCAGCCCTCGATCGCGCGCGCCGCGAGATCGGAGTAGAAGGCGTCGGCGCCGTAGTCCATGCGCACCGCCTTGCTGATGTCGGTCGAGGAGGCGTCGGGATGCGGCACCGGCCCGGGCTCGACCACCACGACGTCGTGCCCACGCCGTACGAGCTCGCGCGCCGCCGTCAGCCCAAAGAGCCCTCCGCCCGCGACGACGATGCGCATCCGGGGACTCCTGCGTCGCCGCCCTCAGCGAGAGGTCGCGGGGCGGACAGGGCGAGAAGAGCGCGCACTCACTTCAGGAGCTCCTTCACCCGCTCGCTCGTCACCTCGCCGCCATGGCAGACCAGCGGTGCGCGCACGACCTCGTCCTTCATGTCGATCACGAGCTTCTGCTCGCGGACCACGAGGGCGAGGAAGTTGACCGCGTTGTTCGAGTACAGCAGGCTCGACGATTGCGCGGCCGAGCCGGCGAGGTTCGTCGGCCCGAGGATCGCGACGCCGTTCACGAGCACTTCCTCGCCGGGCTTCGAGAGCTCGCAGTTGCCGCCGGATTCGGCGGCCATGTCGACGATCACGGCCCCCGCCTTCATTCCGCGCACGACTTCGGCGGGAATCAGACGCGGCGCACGGCGGCCCGGCACCGCGGCAGTCGTCACGACCACGTCGGCGCCTTGCACGTGCGAAGCCATGAGCTCGGCCTGCCGCGCTTTCTCCTCGGCGGTGAGCTCGCGCGCGTACCCGCCTTCCGCGCGTCCGTCGGAGGCGACCTTCAAGTCGACGAAGCGCGCGCCCAGACTCTCGACCTCCTGCTTGCACTCGGTGCGGATGTCGAAAGCTTCGACAGTCGCTCCCAGCCGCCGCGCGGTTGCGATCGCCTGCAGGCCGGCGACTCCAGCTCCCAGGACGAAGACCTTCGCCGGACGTATGGTGCCCGCCGCCGTCATCATGAGCGGGAAGAGCTTGGTCGAGCGCGCCGCCGCCAGGATCATCGCCTTGTAGCCGGCCACGCTCGCCTGGGAGGACAGGACGTCCATCGCCTGCGCGCGGCTGATGCGGGGCATGAGCTCGAGCGCGATGCAGCTGACTCCCTGCTCCGCGAGGCGCTTCACTACCTGGGGTGACCCGAGCGGATCCGCCATGCACACGAGGAGCGTGCCCCGGGCGAGGGTCGCGTCCGCCGGGACGTTCACGGATACCACGATCTCGCAAGCGAGCGCTTCCGCTCGCGAGACGAGCTTGGCTCCCTTGGCTTCGTAGGCCGTGTCGGGGACTCCGCTCGCCTCGCCCGCGCCGCGCTCGACCCACACCTCGAGACCCAGCTTCTGGAGCCGGCCGAGGGTCTCGGACACGATGCCGACGCGAGACTCGCCGGAGCGGATCTCCTTGGGAATGCCGACGCGCATGAGGGGAAGCGAGGAATCCTGGGGGAAACGGCGCACCAGGGTACCGGCTCGGCCGGCGTTTCCCCAGCCCGGGCGCGGTCATCGAGCGAACAGGAAGTCGCTCTCGGTGGACCAGGCCGCATACCGGTAGAGCGGAACGAGGCGCGCGAGCTCCGTCACGAGCAAGGCCGGAGTGCCCGCGTCGAGCGCCGCCGCTCGCGCCGGCCCCAGCGCCTTGGGCAGCGGCCAGCGCCGCTCGACCGCGAGCAGGTGCTCCCCGGGCACGTAGTGACGCAAGTACTCGTCGAGCGCCTCGGGCGTGATCGCCCCGCAACGCCACTCGCCCTTCCAGTCGTGCAAGCGCAACTGGAAGCCATCGAGGGTGTTCAGGAGCCCGAGCCACGTACGCCGCCCGTCGGCCGCGAGCCGGCGCACCAGGTTCTGTCCGTCGAACCACGCGTCGGCATGGATACGCAGCGCCACTTCCAGAGCCTCGGCCTCGATGGCGATGCACAGGTAAGCGTTGCGGTAAGCGGCGTCGAGATCCTTGCCGAGATCGGTGCCGAGGACCCGCCGCAAGCGGGTTTTCTCCGCCTTGGCGCGCACGAGGTAAGCCCACAGCCGCGTCACGCGCATACCGTTGAAGGCGTGGGGATTGTGCAAGCTCGTGCGCGACTCGAGCGCGAGCCCCTGGCTCGCGAGCTCCGCCCGGGCGCGCTTGGCGAGCGCGGCGAGCTTGCGCCGGGTGAGCAGCCGGCGCTCGTTGTACTCGGGACTGCGCGAGCGCTCGCTCTCGAGGGCCGCGAAGTCCCATTCCTCGAAGGCCTGCACGTCGGGAAGCGGCTGGGGTTCTCGATCGCTGGACGCCGGTGCGCTCATCGCAATGCCTTTCCGTGCCAGCAGAAGCCGTATCCGAGCGCGGTTACCTCGGTATTACACTGTTGCGCCATGCCAGCTAGAATCTCCACAATGCTTCAGCCCCGCGCGTGTCGATCGAGAAGAGACCCGCGTCCGTGGCCCCGGGCGGGGTGATCCCCCAATGATGTTCGATCATTTCGAGTTCAATCCCGAGACGGATCGTCTCGGTGAAGGGCCTTTGAGCGAGGTCTACCGCGCCGTCGACAAGCGGCTGGGGCGGACCGTCGCTCTGAAGATCCTGCGCGCTCACGCGGAAATCGACCCTCAGGCGGACGAGCGCTTCCTGCGCGAGGCCAAGCACACCAGCAAGCTCGACCACCCGAACATCGTCACGATCTACGACTACGGGCAGTTCCGGGGCACCTCGTACATCGCGATGGAGTACCTCCAGGGCCGCACCCTGGACAAGGTCATCAAGGACCAGACGCTCGGCTACGAGGAGTGCATCCGGATCGCCCTGCAAGTCACGGCCGCCCTGAAATTCGTCCACGAGCAGGGCATCATCCATCGCGACCTGAAACCGGGCAACATCCTGTTGCGCGACGACGGGAGCATCAAGGTCCTCGATTTCGGCATCGCCCGCGCGCGCGACGAGGCGGGCATCACCCAGCACGGGATGCTCGTCGGAACCGTGCTCTACATGTCCCCCGAGCAAGTGCGCGGTGAGGACCTCGACTTCCGCTCGGACGTCTTCTCGCTCGGCGCGGTGCTCTACCACGTGATGACCGGCCAGCTCCCCTTTCCCGGGCAGAGCTTCCCCGAGGTGTGCATGGCGATCCTCGACGGCAAGCCGCGGCCGCCGTCGAAGGTGCGCTCGGGGTTCCCCAAGGCGATCGAGGAGGTGCTCAACAAGTGCCTGGCGATCGATCCGGCGGATCGCTACGACAATGCCTCGGGAGTGCACGACGCCATGGTGCTGCTCGCGAGCGAGCTCTCGGGCACGAACACGCACACCGCCACCTCGCTGCAGGGCCTGATAGGGCTCGCCCCGATCGCTTGCGCCGGGGACGACCCCACGAACTGCCACGTGATGGCCGGCGGCGTCCGCAAGGACCTCGCCAGCGAGCTCGCGCGGAACAAGGGGCTCGAGGTGCGCATGGTCGAGGACGGGTCCTCCCTGGAGGGCACGAAGTTCGACTGGCTCGTGCGCGGCGAGCTCGCCTTGAAGGGCTCGCGCGGCGTGCTCGATCTGGAGCTCGAGATCTACGATTCGAAGGCCCGCCGCACCGGCCCGGCCAAGATCCTCCGCGACCGCTGCGAGCACGACGACAACGACGAGTGGTCGTTGCAGGCGAACCTGGTCCGGACCGCCGTGCGCACGCTGCGCCGGCGCATCCTCGAGGCCACGGTGCGGCCCAGCGAAGAGATCCGCCGCAAGGTCGCGGAAGCCGTCGCGCTCTGCATGCACGCCTACGACGTGATGCATCGCGGCACGACGAAGCACCTGCTGTCTGCGATCAGCACCTTCCGGCGCGGGCTCGACATGGATCGCTTCTGCGCCCTCGCGTACGCGGGGCTCGCTCACGCGATGGTCAGGAAGTACCTGTACTGGGATGGCGAGGAGATCTTCCTCGGGGAAGCGCGCGACAATGCAGGCCGTGCGCTCGCCCTCGACCCCAATTGCGCCGCCGCCCATACCTCGCTCGGTTTCGCCTATCACCTCTCCGGCCACTCGGCCGACGCGCAGCGCGAGTACAGCCTGGCGATCCAGAAAGACAACAAGGAGTGGTTCGCGCACCGCCTCCTCGGAGCGATCCTCGGGCGCGAAGGGAACTTCAAGCGCGCCGCTCCGCTGCTCGCGCGCGCCAGCGCTCTGAAGCCGGAGCACATCTCGACCTACGACCACCTGTACAACGTGCTGCAGCGCCTCGACCGGTACGAGGAAGGGCTGGAAGTCGCCGACAAAGGCATCGCCGCCGCCCACAAGCACCTCTCCAAGAACCCCGACGACCAGGACGCCCGCTTGCACATGGCCATGCTGCAAGCGCGCTTGGGGTTGCATGACGATGCGCGCATCCAGGTCGAGGAGGCGCGCGGGCGCGCCTCGAAGGACGGCTTCACGGCCTTCCATTCCGCGGCGGTCTTCGCCCTCATGGGTGAGCTCGACGCCGCGATCGATGCGCTGATCCTCGCCCAGGAGCGCGGCTACTACGTGCGCAGCGAGCTCCACCGCAACCGCGACTTCGACGTGCTGCGGGGGATGAAGCGCTTCGAGCAGAATTTCCACTGATCGACTCTGGTTCTGGTTCGGAGTACCGCCTTTAGGCGGTCTTCTCTTCTCTTCTCTCTTCTTTTCTTCGCTCGTCGACTCCGCAAGACCAGGACCAGACCGCCTGAAGGCGGTACTCCGAACCAGAACCAGACCAGAGATGGACCGGCCGCTCGTCGTACTGGACACGGAGACCGCAACGCTCCTCGGCGCGCCGCACCTGCTCGAGATCGCGGCCGTGCGCGTGGTCGACGGCGAGATCGTGGGGACCTTCGAGAGCTTCGTGTGCCCGCGCGTCCCGATCGATCCGGAGGCGACCGCGATCCACGGCATCGACGAGCACGAAGTGCGATCGGCCCCCCATCCAGAGGCCGTGCTCTCGGCCTTCTCCAGTTTCGCCGGCGAGGACTGGATGGCGGCCCATCACGCACCCTTCGACGCGCGCGTTCTCGGCTACGAATTCGCCCGCGCCCGGCTCGAGCCGCCGCGCGGCCTGATGCTCGACTCGCTGCGACTCTCCAGGCGCTACCTCAGGGACTCTCCCGATCACAAGCTCCCGACCCTGTGCGAGCACCTGGCCCTCGAAGTCGACGTTCACCACCGGGCGCTCCCCGACGCGGTGCACTGCTGGAAGGTGATCGAAGCCTGCATCGAGCGCATGCGGGCGGGAGCGGAGGCGGCCGACCCGCTCACCGCCGTCGGTGCCGCGCGCCTCCTCGCCGAGTGCGGCCGTCCGATCAGCATCACCATGGCCCGGCCCGGCCTCCCCCGGTTGCCGCGCCGCCTGCGTGGTCTCGAGCGGGCCCTCGAGGTCGGCGCGACGGTCTCGATCCTCTACGGTGAGGGCCCCCAGCGGCCCGTTCCGCTCGACGTCCAGCCACGCTTCCTGTACGTGCGCCGCGGCAAGGGATACCTCGAAGCCGAGTGCCGTCGGAGCTATCTGCTCAAGACCTATCGCCTCGACCGGATCGTGAACCTCAGGGAGCAAGGATGAGAATCGAGACGGGCGAGTCCGCTGTAGGGAGTTGTGCCACGGCCTGCTAGACTCTTCCCTCTTTTTCGCGCGGGAGGTGTTCCTCCCTACAAGGTATGAGACCCGTCCCGATCCGCAACATCGCAATCGTCGCTCACGTCGACCACGGCAAGACCACGCTCGTCGACGCCATGTTCCGCTTTGCCGGGACGTTCCGGGCCAATCAGCAGGTCCAGGAACGCGCGATGGACACCGACTCGCAGGAGCGCGAGCGGGGCATCACGATCCTCGCCAAGAACACCGCCATCCAGTACCACGGGACGCGCATCAACATCGTCGACACGCCTGGCCACGCCGATTTCGGCGGTCAGGTCGAGCGCACGCTCTCGATGGCCGACGCCGTGCTGCTCCTCGTCGACGCCGCCGAGGGGCCGATGCCCCAGACGCGCTTCGTCCTGCGCAAGGCGTTCCAGCGCGGGTTGCGGGCCCTCGTGATGATCAACAAGATCGATCGCCAGGACGCGAGACCGGCGGAGGTGCTCAACGAGATCTTCGATCTCTTCGTCGAGCTCGGTGCGCACGATCAGCAGCTCGACTTCCCGGTCGTGTACGGCTCGGGCCGCGCCGGCTTCGCGGTGCTCGAATCGGGGGACGAACCGCGCGATCTGCAGCCGCTCCTCGACCTGATCCTCGCCAAGGTCCCCGCCCCCCCGGCGGATCCCCACGGTCCGACGCGCTTCCAGGCCGCCACCCTGGACCACGACGATTTCCTCGGACGCATCGCGATCGGTCGCGTCGAACGTGGAACTCTGCAGCAGGGCTCGCGCGTCGCACTCTGCCATCCCGATCGGGAGAACGTGGAGTTCGCGACGATCAAGAACCTGTTTCACTACGAGGGCCTCAACCGGGTTCCCGTCCAGACGGTGATGGCGGGCGACATCGCGGTCGTGTCGGGCTTCGAAGAGATGGCGATCGGCGACACGCTCTGCGATCCCGATCACGTCGAGCCGCTGCCGGCGATCGTGCTCGACGAGCCCACGATCTCGATGGTGTTCTACGTGAACAACTCGCCCTTCGCGGGCCTCGACGGCGACTACGTGACGAGCCGCCAGATCCTCGGTCGCCTGGAAAAGGCTTCTGCCCGAGACGTGGCGCTGCAGCTCGCGCCAACCGGTTCCGCCGACGCCTTCGAGGTCAAGGGCCGCGGGGTGCTGCACCTCTCGGTGCTGATCGAGAACATGCGCCGCGAGGGCTACGAGTTCGCCGTCGGCAAGCCACAGGTGATCATCAAGAACGTCGAGGACGTCGCCTGCGAGCCCTTCGAGCTGGCCTCCGTCGAAGTTCCCACACCGAGCGCCGGCCGGGTGATCGAGTACCTGAGTCGTCGTCGCGGCGAGATGACCCACATGGACTCGGTCGGCACGCATGCGCGCATCGAGTTCCTGATCCCCTCACGCGGCCTGATCGGCGCGCGAACCGCCTTGCTCACGCTCTCCCAGGGGGAGGCGATCCTCTCCCACGTCTTCGAGTGCTGGAAGCCCGATGGCGGCCGCATCCCGCGGCGCACGAACGGCGTGCTCGTCGCGGATCGTGCGGGCGAGACGGTGCCCTACGCGCTCGACGGCCTCATCGACCGCGGTTCCTTCTTCCTTCCGCCGGGCGTGCCCGTCTACGAGGGCATGATCGTGGGCGAGAACAACAAGGACGACGATCTGGCGATCAACGTCTGCCGCACCAAGAAGCTCACGAACATGCGCGCCGCCGGCAAGGACGACAACGTGCGCCTGCCGCCGCCGCGCATCCTCTCGCTGGAGGAGTGTCTCGAGTACCTCGAGGACGACGAGCTCCTGGAAGTGACACCGAAGAGCCTGCGCATGCGCAAGAAGGGGCTCAGCGAGAACGATCGGCGCAAGGAAGCCAGGCGCGTGAGGACCACGACCTGAGCCTGCAGGGCTGAAGCGATCGTCTCGAGGAAACGTCCATGCAAATCGAGCAGCTCATCATCCTTCTGTACGTGTTCGTGCTCTCGATCTTTGCCGGCTATCAGATCATCTCCAAGGTTCCCCAGCTCCTCCACACGCCGCTCATGGCGTTCACGAACGCGATCTCCGGCATCTCGCTCGTCGCCTCGCTGGTGATCGCGGGCGAGGGCCGGAACACGGTGAGCACGACGCTCGGCGTGATCGCGGTCGCGGCGGCGACCACCAATGTGGTGGGCGGCTTCTTGATCACTGACCGGATGCTGAAGATGTTCCGCAAGAAAAAAGGGCCGCCCCGGTGACCGGCGCCATCGCCTCCCTCATCCTCCAGGCCGAGGAGACGGGCGCGATCGGGATGCGGCAGCTGGTCTACCAGCTCGCGCTCTTCGCCGCCTCGGTGCTCTTCCTGTTCGGCCTGCGCGGCCTCTCGCATCCCGATTCCGCACGCCGCGGAATGCTGATGGCGGCGCTCGGCATGCTGGTCGCCGTCGTGGGGACGCTGCTCCACGAGCGCATCGTCACCTACGAGTGGATCCTGGGCGGCCTCGTCGTCGGGACGATCATCGGAGTCCCGATGGGCCTGTGGATCCCGATGACGAAGATGCCCGAGCGAATCGCGCTCTCGCACTGCTTCGGGGGCCTGGCCGTGGCGCTGGTGGGAGTCGCCGAGTACTTCAACCACCACGCGGGCTTGAAGCGCTTCGACGCCGGCGCGCTTGGCTTCGAGGTGCTCCTCGGCACGATCACCTTCACGGGCAGCCTCATGGCCTTCGGCAAGCTGCAAGGCCTCCTGCCCGGTCGGCCGCAGACGTTTCGCGGGCAGAACGCGATCAACTTCGCCTTGCTCGCGCTCGCGGCGCTCCTGCTCGTCGGGCTCGTCGCCATGCCGCAGTTCCAGCCGGCCCTGTACGCGATGTCGGCCCTGGGGCTCGCCCTCGGCGTGCTCCTCGTGCTGCCCATTGGCGGAGCCGACATGCCGGTCGTGATCTGCCTCCTGAACTCCTACGCGGGCCTCGCGGCGGCCGCGACCGGCTTCGCGCTGAACAACCCGGTGCTCATCGTGTGCGGCTCACTCGATGGCGGTTCGGGATTCATCCTCGCCTTGATCATGAGCAAGGCGATGAACCGCTCGTTTCGCAACGTGCTCTTCGGAGCCTTCGGCGCGATCCCCCAGGGTGCCTCGGCAGCCGCGGCGAGTGATGTCGCGGTCCGGGAAGGATCTCCCGAGGACGCGGCCGAGCTCCTCAAGGTCGCCAACTCCGTCATCTTCGTCCCCGGCTATGGCATGGCCGTGGCGCAGGCCCAGCACGCCGCGCGTGAAGTCGGCGAACTCCTGCAGAAGCGCGGCATCTCCGTGAAGTACGCGATCCACCCGGTGGCCGGGCGCATGCCGGGCCATATGAACGTGTTGCTGGCCGAGGCGAACGTTCCTTATGACCAGCTCTACGAGCTCGAAGCGATCAATGACGACTTCCGCTCGACGGACGTCTCGGTGGTCGTCGGTGCGAACGACGTCGTGAACCCCGCCGCCCGCACCAAGCCCGAGAGCCCGATCTACGGCATGCCGATCCTCGACGTCGACCATTCGAGAGCCGTGATCGTGCTCAAGCGCGGCATGAGCCACGGCTTCGCAGGCATCGAAAACGAGCTCTTCGTGGCCCCGAACACGATGATGGTCTTCGGCGACGCCAAGCAAACCCTCGTCAAGATCGCCGCCGCCGTGAAGGAGTGACCTTCTAGAGAGAAGCCACACACCGACGAGCGCGGAGTCCCTCCGAGTTCGGAGTACCGCCTTCAGGCGGTCTGGTTCGTCGTCCCGCCTTCAGGCGGGACTGGCCCTGCAAGAGAAGACCGCCTGAAGGCGGTACTCCGAACCAGAGTAGTGAACCGAACCCGTTCCGATTCACTACCTCCTCCGTGGGCCGCCACCCCCGTGACCTGGTAGTGAATCGGAACGGGTTCGGTTCACTCAGCGCGCAACCTCGATCTCCAGCCGCAACGACCCCGTCACCCCCTTGCCCGAAGTCGCATCCCCGATCACCACCTTCCAAGGCTCCGTCTGATCCTTGCGGAAGGTAACCCGCTGGCGCGCCAGCACCTGGTCGAACGTGCTCTGCTCGAGATCGTGCATGCCCACGTCGATCTTCCTGCGCTGACCAGCCATCTGGCTGCCACCGGCGCTGACGTCGATGACGAGATCGCCGCGCGGGCTCCTGGTCGCATGCAGCCACAGCACGAGGCCCTCGAACTCGGAGAACACCTGGGCATCCGCGACGCTCGCTTCCTGCGCAACCTCGACGTCGTAATCGAAGACGACGGGGTTCTCGATCCCCAGCGCCACCGCGGCGGAATGCTCGAGCCGCATGGGGAAGGTCGCGCTGACGGGCGTCCCCGCCCACTTGCCGAGGCGCGAGAGCTTCACACCCACCTCGATCATGCTGGCGTCGTCCTTCATGCTATCGAGAGCGACCTGCACCTTGGCGAGCTCCGCGGTCGACGCCCCGGCGCCCTCGCCCGAGTAATCGAAATACCGGATGAGGCGGTAGGTTCCCGCGTCCTGGAAGGACAGGAGCTCCGAGCTTTCCTCGAGGAGTTCCGAGCCGTACCCGCCGTGCTGCGCCAGGCGCACTCCAAGGATTCCTTCCTGCCCGCCGCCGCTGATCCATTCCATGAGCTTGAACGGCAGGCCCGAATCATCGACCAGGTAGCCGCCGGCCTGCACGCTGAGCGGCGAGAGGTAGTCGAGGTCCACTGCGATCAGGTCCTGTCCCTTCGTGCCGTAGCGGAAAGTCTTGCGATACGGGAGCTCCCCACTCGTGAGGCGCAGCACCACCACTTCGTTGCGGCGGTCACGACCGAGATCGATCTGGTCGTGAATCACCAGCGCCTGGTCCGGAGCGAGTACGGCATCGAAAGCAAATCCCCGTCCAAGTAGGTCGAAGGTCTGGAAGACTCTGCCCGAGGGTGATTCGATCAAGCCCTGATCGGTCCTCACGTGGCCGTTCAGCCGCAGATCCTGCTCGCGGATCTCCCCGATCAGGTCCCCCCGCTTGAGCACGAACGAGAGCGCGACACCCTGCGGTGCCGGCATCGCGTAGACGAAAGCGCGGGTTCCGACCGCGATCTGGCTCACGATCGGATCGCCGATGGTCGAAGCCTGCGCGATCTCGACGTCGTAATCGAGCAGCACCGGAGACGTTTGCGTCAGGTTGATCTCGGCCGGGCGATCGGCGCGCAGCGCGAGCCGGAACTCCTGCTGCGTCGGGGCCTGCGCGACTGAATCCAGCCAGCGCTCGGCATCCTCGCGCGAGACGATCGCGCGACCGGGAAAGGGCGCCTCGACTCCCGCCTCGAGCTCGATCACGTTCACGGTGAGTTCCGCCTGCGCATTGAGGAGCTCGTCGAGGAAAGCGAGGACGTCGACGACCCGCTTGTGCAGGCCCTCGGGCCCGCGCACGAGAATCCTTCCGAACTCGACGGCGTAGATCTTGCGCCCCTCGTACTCGAACTCGCCATCCAGCAGCTCGACGAGCAGGCTGACGATCTCGTCCACGCCGACCATCTGGTCGATCGATCCATTGATGGCCAGGGTGTCGTACGACCTCGGCGCGGCGAAAGGAGCGAGGTGGAAGTATCGATCCTGGATCCCCTGTCGGTTGACCGCAAGGCTAGACACGTCGTAGAGGTGCACGACGTTCTCCTCGCCTTCGCCGGCACTCTCCTCCTCGCCGTCTCCGGCGGCGAGAGGCACGGCGGGAAGCGCTGATCCGGGCAGAGACGAGGCGAGAAGGAAGAGCAAAGCAGGGTTCATCGAGTTTCCTTGGCAACGGTGTTCGTTCGATCCAGCCACGGCTCGAGCATGCGAGCGAGCTGGAACAGGGTCGAGGTGCGGCGCGCCCGCGCGCTCGGCGCGCTGAGGCGATCCACCAGGCTGGCCTGAAGACCCAGATCGGAGTCGCCGAGCAGCGTTCGCACGCCGCTCTCGCCGGCGAGAACGAAGGCCGACCAGCACGCGGCTGCAGCGAGACGCGCATCGGGAGGCCCGAGCTGGGCCACGAGCTCTTCGAGCGCCGACACATCACTGCTCGAGCCGAGCTCTCCTGCTGCGAGTACCGCGTGCTCTCGATCCTCGTCGTCGATGGTCTCACGCCGCGCGAGCGCGATCAGCGCGGGCGCTGCGGCAGGATGTTCGGTCAGAACCAGTACTTCCAGGAACCGCCGCATCTGCGAGGGATCGCCCAGTAGCGCGTGATCGCCGGCGAGCTCGACGAAGCGCGCCGGATCGACCTCGAGCGCCTCGCACCAGGCCGCGAGCTCGACCGGGTCGTCGTCACGGGAGCTCGCGGTACGCAGATCGAGCAAGGTCTGGACCGGTTCGATCCCCGGGTATCGGGCCAGAGCGTGCAGCGCAGCCATGGAGCTCCTCGTCCCGCGCGCGCGCCGCACGATCCAGTCGAAGCACTCCGCCGCAGGCAGGCGCGCGAGCGCTTCCAGGAGGAGCAGATCATCGTCGGAGCTGCGCGATGCACGCACGCTCTCGACGACCAGCTCCCGCGCACCCTCCGTGCGCGAGAAGGCATCGAGAACCCCCTTGCGCTCCAGGAGCGGGTGATCGGCGAGCGCGAAGAGGAGCCGCGCGCCTCCGGCGTCCAGGCTCGCGAGCCGCTCGGTGAGCTGCGTGGCGATCGAGCGCCGCACCTCGGTCGGCGCTTGCGCGCGCGCGTCGCGCATGACGCGCTCGATCCACACGAGAGCGAGACTCGCTTCCGATCGTTCGAGCGCAGTGAGCACGAGAGGTGCGAGCGCAGGATCCCAGATCGCCGCGCGCAGCTCCTCGAGCCCTGCCGCTCCTGCTTCCGAGAGCGCGAGCGCAGCTGCACGCTTGCGGTCCTCGCGCCCGAGGACCAAGGCGAGCTCGTGGAGCGCGACCCTGTCCCCCCGCGCGCCGACGTACAGGGCTGCCGCCCGCCCGAGCTCGGCGTCCGGATCGGCGACGAAACGCTGCACGAGCCGCAGGATCGGCCAGCCCGCAGTCGCGAGCGGCCGAGCCCGTTCGTCGAAAGCCGAAAGGAACGTCGACCGAGCTTCAGGAGAATCGTCCTCGGCGAGCGCCGTGCCGCACTCGCGCAGGATCTGCGCAATCTCCTCGCGTGCCCAGGCGTGCCGCGTACCGTCGTAGTCGGTCGCCCAGGCAAGTGGATCGAAGGCCTGCAGCTCGGAAGCGGTATCCAGGGGCGCCGGTTCCGCGAGCGCATCCTGCGCCTCGCTGGGCTCCGTCCGCTGCGCTCCGTCCTCCGGTCGTGCGGGCGAGAGGGCGAGATTCTCGCCGTGCTCCACGAGCCCATGCTCCGGCCGCTCGCCCTCTCGGATCGCCAGCAGGGCAAGGACGAGCGCCGCTGCTGCGATCAGTCCCGCGCTGAACCGGACGATCCATCGGCGCGGGGCACCGCTTCGATCTTCACGGCCGGGTGCCTCGATCTGGCGCTGATCGATCCGCCTGTGGATGCGCTCGAGGGAGCCTTCGACGTCCAGCCGATCGAGCGGCGGAGCGGGCAATGCGAGCAGCGCTTCTTCGAGCGCGCGCGCCTCCGCGAGCGACTTCCCGCAGCGCGCGCAGGTGCGAGCGTGCTCCTCCAGCTCGAAGAGCTCCTCGAGCGCGAGCCGCCCCTCGATCGCGCGCAAGATCCGCCGCTGCATCGCCCTGCATTCCTTCACGGCGTGCGCCTCTCGAAGAACGGCGCGAGCAGCCTCGCGAGCAGCCTGCGCGCCTTCATGACCTGCGTGCGCACCGTGCCCGGTCGCAGGCCGGTGATGCGCGCCACCTCGACGTAGTCCATGCCCTCCAGAACGCGCAAGACCAGCGCCACGCGCAACGGCTCGGGCAGCGATCCGATCGAACGCGCGAGCTCCGCTGCGAGCTCTCTCCGCGAGAGCTCCTGCCAGGGAGTTCGCTCGCTGCCCTCGAGCTCGACCGCCTCGATGTCGCGTGCGCCGCGCTCGCGGCCCGCGCGCGCATGGTCACGCGCGAGGTGCACCGCGATGCGCGAGAGCCATCCACCGAACGCGCCATCGCCGCGGTAGAAGCGCAGCGCCGCGAAGGCTCGCACGAAGCATTCTTGCGCGAGGTCCTCGGCGTCCTCGTGATTGCCCAGCAGTCGAAACAGGACCGAGTAGACGCGCGGGAAGTAGGTGCGCACCAGCCCGTCGAAGGCCGCACGGTCCCCATCTCGCGCCCGGGCGATCTCTGTGCTGTCGTCCAAGCTGCGCCGAGCTCCGAGGACGGCCCTCACGGCCTCCTCCGCTCCCCCTGAGGGACCGGCTCGCTCGCTCGGGGGCTTCGTTCCATCGCGATTCATGACGGGTGCAGCGAGCGCGTGTAGACCCCAATCCCGGCGAAGTTGCGGCCCCCAGCCCGGATCCGACCGCCCGCCCCCCCGTGGGGCGGCGACCCAGGCCCCGCCCCCCTACAATGCCATCCCCCCCGGCCCCGACGAGAACACCCTATGACTGCTGATTGCAACCACTACCCGATCTCGGTCCATCTCACCTGCAAAGACATGCGGAAGAGCGTCGCCTTCTGGCGCGACACACTCGGTTTCGAAGTCGAGAACGTCTGGCCCGATGGGGACAACCCGATGTGGGCCAACATGATGCTCGATCGCCAGTCCGTGATGCTCGGCCTCTCGATGCCCATCGAAGAGACGAAGAAGTTCTGCGGCGACGACCCCGGCGCCCTGAAGATGGCCGAGTCCCACGCGCGCGAATTCAGCGCGAATCGCCCCGGCGTCGGCATCACCACCTACCTGATGGTCCCCGACATCGATGCCTACCACGCGACGCTCTCCAAGAAACTCAAGGGCCTCGGAACCCCCAAGACCCAGTTCTACGGCATCCGCGAGCTGCCCCTCGACGACCCGGACGGCTACCACTTCACCTTCTACTCCCCGGTGACGATGCAATCCTGCCAGTCCTGCGGCATGCCCCTGACCGAGGCCCAACCCGGCCAGATGTACTGCCAGTACTGCGTCGACGCGAAGGGCAAGCTCAAGCCCTACGACGAAGTCTTCGAAGGCACCACGACCGGCTTCTTCATGGCCATGAAGAAGCTGCCCCGCAAAGACGCCGAACAAGCCGCCCGCGACCACCTCTCCAAGATGCCCGCCTGGGCCACCCGAAAGTGATCCCTCTCCAGCCCTAGCGCCTCCACCCCGGTACGCCGAGATCGCTGCCGACGAGCACCTCTTGCCGTCGTCAGCGATCTCTCTTTTCGTCCCTGCGCTCTCGTCGCCACCTAGCACGCCATCCTCCCCCACCGCCTCACGCCTCGCCCCCTCGATCACCCACGCCTCCCCATCCCCGACGCGACTCCCTGCCAAGCCACTGCCAACCCGCCCGCTTCCCAGTCCCTCCCCTTGGCCTCTCCCACTCCCCGAGCTACCCTACGCCCCCGGAGACCTCTCCCCTTCCCTTCGCGAATGCACCCCGGTTGGCAGGATGTCAGCTTCCCCCGCTGAATGTCTGCCACTAGGCTGCACCGAAACGAGAGTCACAACCATTTGACAAGCAAAGACTTACGGCGACCACCAGTAGCGCCCGGCTCGAGCGGCACCAGCTGTGTGCCACTTTAGTCAGCGGAAGTCGCGGCCGCCGAAAGCCACATCGCGGGCGTAGCTCAGTTGGTAGAGCGCCAGCTTCCCAAGCTGGATGTCGAGAGTTCAAGTCTCTTCGCCCGCTCCAAAGGCGGTCCAGGACGGAGTCGTGCCGGGACGGGAAACTCACACGGGCAGTCGCCGCATTCCTACCGGTCAATCATCGCGCTCTCATCGCTGAGAATTCCCCGGGATTGCCGTTGCCAGTCGGAATCACTCGGCTTGCACTGGCTCGTCGGCCAGTTTTCCCGAACGTCTCCTGAGCGTCTGCGATTAGGTTCACGAGAACGCGCCAGTCCGCTTCCTACTCCAACCGTTCCAGCCTGAAAAGGAGTACCCCGAACCGACATGCATACCGCCATGCACATCAGATCACTTCCCACCGTTCTGTTCGCTTGTCTCCTCTCCCCTGCCGTTTCAGCAAGACAACTCACAGGCCCCACCGAATGCCTACCCAACGCCGCCGTCGTCGAGTCTCAGTTCAAGATCAGCGATCCGGACTTGGGAGGAGCACTTGGGGACGTAGACCACCTTGGTTGCAGCATCGCCACAATCGGAGATCTTGATGGAAACGGAGTCCAGGATCTGGCCGTCGGCGCCTACGAAGATGACGACGGTGGACAAGATCGAGGAGCCGTCTACGTTCTTCTGATGCAGTCGGGTGGCCTCCTCCAATACCAGAAGATCAGCTCCACTTTCGGCAACTTCGCAGGGCCACTCGCTGATGGCGACGGATTCGGTTTATCAGTCGCCTATCTCGGCACTCTTCAGTGTCCCGATGGCTCCTTTTCAGCCGTGGCTGTCGGCGCCATAAGGGATGACGACGGCGCTTCAGATGCAGGCGCTGTTTGGATACTCCTGCTCGAGTCGAACGGAACGGTCCATTGCGCAAAGAAGATTAGCGCGACACAGGGAGGATTCACTGGCATCCTTAACTCTGGTGATCTTTTCGGTCAATCCGTAATCTCGCTTGGAGATTTCGATGAAGCAGGCGGCAGTTCGCTCGCCATCGCCGTCGGAGCGCCCAGGGATGACAGCGCTGGGGTCAGCATGGGCGCCGTATGGATCATCTTTCTGGATTCCACGGGAATGGTCCATAGCACAAACCCGATCAAGATCTACGACGGTGCAGAGGGATTCTTGGGTTTTGATAGCATCGAATTCGGCTTAAGGCTCGCCAGCGCCGACCTTGACGGCAACGGTAGCAATGACCTCTTCGTCGGCGACTCCCACAACTCCATTGATGGCGCTGCAACGGGCGCAGTCTGGGCGCTACTCTTGCAATACCCTGCCAGCCCGACAGTACTTTCACAACACAAGATAAGTAACAGTGGACTTGGCGGCATATTCACAGGAGGTGACGCTTTTGGGTATTCGGTTGCTACTCTCCACGTGAATGACGACAGCGTAATCGATCTAGCTGTCGGGGCAATCGGCGACATTGACCTTCCGGTGGCCGGTGCAGTGTATCTGCTCCAGCTCACTGCTTCTGGCACAGTCGACTGCTACTCCAAGATCAGCGGGACTCGTGGAGGCTTTACAGGACACCTTGACCTGGATGACGAATTTGGATCATCCGTGGCTCCTATCGATCTCAATGGCGACGATCAGTGGGATGAGCTCGCGGTAGGGGCTCAAAACGACGATGACGACGCTGGCGGGGGAACAGGGTTGGATCGGGGGGCAGTCTGGGTGCTCTCCCGCACCAACCCCCTCATTCTACCATACTGCTTTGGCAATGGTGCCACCATTGCATGCCCATGCATGAATGAAGCGACTGACATGGAAGGGTGCAAGAACTCGTCAGACCGCGGCGCTAATCTTGAAGCCTCCGCTGGCACAACGAGTGTTCTCGCGGACGATTTGATTCTCTCTGCCACACAGCTTCCTCAGAATCAATTCGGGATCTTCTACATGGGAGGCGGTTTCCACGGAGTTCTGTTCGGCGATGGTCTGCGGTGCGTTTCTCCGGGTGGTATCGGACTCTTCCGCTACCTCCCCCCGCAGAATTCCGGCGCCCTCGGTCAGATCGTCCTCGGTCCTGGCATCGTTGCCCATTCACAGTCATTCCCGCCGGCAGGCCACATCGTCGCAGGGGCGACATGGCACTTCCAAGCCTGGTATCGCGACCCAACTGGTCCTTGTGGCACGGCGTTCAACCTCTCGAACGCCCTTGCTGTGACGTTCACTCAGTAGGGTCGCTACCGCGCTCGCTCAAGGTCATACACTAGGGATTGCGAAACCTCCTTGATTACAGTCTCCTGCCCTAAAGCTCGACCATGGCAGAGACGACGCTTGCTCGCGAGCTCCTCCAGAGAATCTTGGCCGGCGATGTGATTGCGGACCGGCCTCTCCGCCGCCGGCCCTGCTCTGCTTCGATCTGTCCTTCATCGCCATCTCCTTGCCCCCTTGCGGGGGCATCTGGAGACGGCTGCTCGTCCACTCGCTGGACTACATCAAATCGGAAAGGGTTTCGTTACACCCAACAGCTCATCGTTCGCCGATTGCCCAACCGATCGCCGGACGGACGGCCCCCGTTCCTGGGTCCTGCGAAACCCCGACGAATCCGCCGGTGAACTCCATCGGAATCTCAGTGTGGGAATAGTCCCACCTAAACGGTGCAGAGGATAGTCCGGTCGGGAATCTGTCCACCGTTGGACCACCGCCGAACATTTCGCTCATGCCCTCCTTCCAGTCCGTCACAATGCCGTTCCAGCATGTTGGGCCTCGCTGAGACGTTGATTTCCACGTATCGATGTAGGGAAACAGCACATTGATCCATCCGGTTACATACGGACCGCCAGATGAGCTATTCAGCTTGTAGAAAGACTGCCAGAAGGCACGATCCACGTCGCCACGCGCAGTCCGGAGGATCTGATCCAGCACAGGCGATAACGCCTTTGTCCATTCCGTCAGCTCGAATTCGGCGAACATCTCGGCTCTCTTCTGGATCGAGAGCCAGTCGTCCGGTGTGCCAAGGAGCGTGACCTGAGGGATACCGCATATGCTGGCAATCCGGTACTCGAGGTATGACTTCACAGCATCGAAGAGCACTACCTCGGACGCGGCTTGCTCGACGACGCCTGTGGTCGAAAAGTCTGCGACGACCAGATCTCTCTTCCTGCCGAAGCGCTCGCGAATACGCTCCGATAGTCCGGAGAACATCGCAGGCCAGTCGTTCGAGGGGGAGCCTTTGACGAAATCATCACGGGTTACGATGATCAGCTCTTTGCCATCGTGGCTTACGAGCCGCTCCCGCAGGGCCTCGGCGTGGAGGTTGACATGCGTCGCGAAGCCTTGGGCCAGGCAGAGCCAGACATCGTCTGGCGACAGGACGAGCGGCCGGTGCTGATCGAAGGCGGTGTGCGCAGCGGCGATGAATCCGTGGGTCGCCGACTCGATCAAATCTGTCAGGTTGCACGCTGAGGCTTCAAAAACCCGCCTTGTTCGTTCTCGCAACGATGCTTGGATCGTGGTGACAGGCAGGCGCCCTTCGCCGAGCCTGACATCCGAGACGGCAAAGGTGATCATGAAACAGAGCTCCCTCCGCTAACCGTTGCTGTGGGCGCATGCCCATCCTGCCTTCCTCTCACGGCTCGCCTGCGGTGCCTGAGACTCCCAGTTGGTTCTAGCGGCGTCACGGGTCGACGGTCTCCGCGTATCTCAAGTCTTGATCGCCGCCTTCACCTCCGGGACGACCATCGGCTCCTCGGCTAACGATTTCGAACGAGGCGGTTCCGGTGCGCTTGTATTCGTACGGTCGTCCCCATGGATCAACAGGAACACTTCGGAGCCTGGGGTGGTCTTGAAGGTCGACTCGCGTCAACGCATCCAGGCTCTCTGGTAGGACCTTCCCCTTGGTGAAGTAGTAGAAGGTAAGGCGAGATGCGAGATCGGTCATGTCCGACACCGGCTTGCTGAACTCGTGCCCACCCCAGCAACCTCCCGAACAAGCAATCAGCAGTGCGAGCAGGAACATTGCGAGACAGGACCGTGACACGGCTCCGTCGTCATTCGAGAAGCGGTGGGAATGTGAACGCATGGGTGAGCTACCTCCGCCCCCTTCGACTCCTCAATGTCACGTTTCTTCCCGCGAGAGCGTCCGCCCAGGGCCAGAAAGCAACTTCCGCAGCAGCTCGCGAGTGAGCGTCGTCTGGGACATGTGGTTGAAGACCGGCGCTGGACGAAAGCCTATCCCTGTGCCAGGCGTCCGCCATGCTAGTGGGATCGCCGCCGTCGTCCAGCATGTGGTCGTACCAGGTTGCCGCCTGGTCGGAATGCAGTTGACCTCAGCAGCGAGAACAATGGTCCCATTGCCGCAATCTATTTCCCGATAACGACTTAGCACGGCAGGAGTGCACAAGGTCGAACTCTCAGGCGCCCCCGCGATCCAGAGTTGTCCATCGGTCTCGCGTAGTGGTTCCCAGCGAAGTTGCCGTCATCCGCATTGCTCATCGTTCGCCAATTCCCCAACCGATCGCCGGTCGGACGGCACCGGTTCCTGCGTCCTGGGAAACGCCGACGAATCCGCCGATGAACTCCATCGGGATGATGGTTCCTAGATAGTTCCACATGAACGGCGCAGAGGATAGTCCGGTCGGAAATTTCTCCATTGTTGGGCCACCGCCAATTGTAGTCCTCATGCCTTTTCGCCAGTCTGCCATGAAGCCGTTCCTGCAGGACTGGCGCAGTCTCGATGATGATTCCTGCGTTTCTATGTAGGGAAACAACAGATTGATCCACCCTGTCACATACGGACCGCCGGATGCATCATTCAGCTTGTAGAAAGACTGCCAGAATGCTCGATCGACGTCGCCTCGCGCAGTCCGGACGATCTGGTCCAGCACAGGCAATAACGCCCTTGTCCAATCCGTCAGCTCGAATTCAGCAAACATCTCGACTCTCTTCTGGATCGATAGCCAGTCCTCCGGAGTGCCAAGAAGCGTGATCTCTGGGATGCCGCACAGGGTGACGAGCCGGTACTCAAAGTACGACTGCAGAGCATCGAAGAGCACCACCTCGGACGCGGCCTGCTCGACTGCGCCTGTGGTCGAGAAGTTGGAAACGACGAGATCCCGCTTCTTGCCGCAATGCTCACGAATATGCTCCGATAATTCGGAGAACACCGCGGGCCAGTCGTTCGAGGGGCTGTCCCTGACGAAATCGTCACGACGTACGGTAATGATCGCTTTGCCATCGTGTCGCACGAGCCGCTCGCGCAGCGCCTCCGCGTGGAGGTTGACATGCGTTGCGAAGCCTTGGCCGAGACAGAGCCAGACATCGTCGGGCGACAGGACGAGCGGCCGATGCCGTTTGAAGGCGAGATGCACAGCGGCGATGAATCCATGAGTATTAGACCTGATCACGTCTGTCTGGTTGCACGCTGAGGCTTCATAAGTTCGCCTTGTTCGTTGTCGCAACGATGCTTGAGTCGTGGTGACAGGCAGGCGCCCTTCGTCGGGCCTGACAGCCGAGACGGCAAAGGTAATCATGAGACAGCGCTCCTGCCGCTAACTGTTGCTTTCCGTGCATGCCCATCGTGCATTTTGCTCACTCCGTCTCAGAGTCTCGTTGCTTCACTCCCGTCCTGAAGGATCACTTGGCCTGTAGGCTCGGCGCGATCGGGAGGCCGGATCCTCCCGATCGCTAGCTGGCGGCCGCCTATCGGCCACTGACCGGGACCGATGCGGGCGCTATGGCCGGAGCAGTTCGTGATTCGAGTGCGGCAAGCCTCGCATCGTACTCGTGCCGCAGCTCCTCGAGTTCGAGTGCACGCGTCCCGTCCCACTTCTCGATCCTCTCGTGCACACGCTTGAGTTCATTGAGCAGCATCGCGCTCAAAAGGTGGTACTTCACGGTGAACGGAAGCCCTTCCTCGTCGTAAACGACGAGGTCGGGAAAGACGTCGGCCACCTCTTCGGCGATGAGGCCGTATTCTAGCGGCGTCTCGCTGGACCCCGGCATCCTCTGCTCCTGCTTGTAATGGAAGACCACGGGCCGCAGCTCGAGCAACCGCTCTGTCAGGTTGCCCATGTCGGCGATGTCTTTCTTGAAGCGGCGCGAGGAGGAGGTTGTACCGAGCTGACCGTTGCTGTCGATCAGGACGGGAATTGCATTGGCGACGCCCGTCGTCACTCCGCGGATCCCGGCGACGAACGCGCGTGTGTGCGTCGCCGCAGTTCCGATCCGTATCGTTGCGCTCTCTGCCGCAACGCCCGGGTTGCCGATCGCAATGTTGTCGTTCCCTGTCAGGCTGGAACCCGCAGAATTGCCGAGGGCGATGTTGCGCTGCCCGCTCGTGTTCGACGAGAGCGCCCCGCGACCGATCGCAGTATTGAAGCTTCCGGTCGTGTTGAATAACGACGCGTCCAGTCCCGCGGCAGTGTTGGCGCTGCCGACCGTGTTTGAGTAGAGCGCCTGGTGGCCGATGGCGGTGTTGGACTCCCCACCCGTATTGAAGAAGAGTGCCACGAAACCGCTCGCAGTGTTGAATCGGCCGCCGGTGTTGGCGCGGAGCGCCAATGCGCCGTCTGCAGTGTTGTTGTAGCCGCTCGTATTGGACGAGAGGGCTCCATAGCCGCTGGCTGTATTTCGAATTCCGCTCGTCACGCTTCCCAACGCGTTTTGCCCTAGACCGGTGTTGGATCCGCCGCCTTTCGTATGGATGAACAGCGCGCCGCCCTTGTAAATGCTCCCCGTGCTGACGTCGAGCGCCTTGTCGGGGTCGGTGAGGGTAGGATTGAGAGTCAGCGTGTCCTTCATCAGGCCCTTGCCCTCGACGTGAAGCCTCGCCGTCGGACTCGTCGTTCCAATGCCGACGAAACCCGTGGCTGCAGAGCTGACGAACAGCTTGGTACTGATCGGAAAGAGCTTGCCCATATCCGGAGCGCTCGATGCTTCGAGACACGGCCCTAGCAAGTCATTCTGATCGCGGACGCTCGGAAGGCACACGTTGATGGGAGGATTGAGCCCTCCGTCAAGGGGAATTCCCGAAGCGCCGGCAGGCGGACCAGGAGACCAAGGATGGGGAACGGGCGCCGTAAGACGCATGGGGGGTTCAGCACGCGTGTCGAGATCCGTCTCCCTCTTTCCTGCATTCTGATCCCCGCTCGAGACCGGCGTGTTGGATGGGTTTCCGGCTCCTTCGCGGCCTTGCTCTTCCCCCTCGCCCCCAGTAAGTCCGAGTTCCGAGGGAAGCGCGACGGGTAGCCCCAGCTGCACGGCCTCGAACCATCCCTCGCTCGTGTTGTGCAAGAGGCGGTCACCCAGGCTCGTGCGGATCGTGAGGTCTGGATAGGCATCCCCGTCATAGTCGAGCCACGCAGCAGCCAGTTCCTCGCCGAGGACCTCCAGCCCGACGGCTCGAGTCATGTCGTCGAAGGCTCCGGTGCCCCGGTTCCGGAAGAGTCGCCGTTCGGCACGATTGCCAGCAACGTACAGGTCCAGGAAACCGTCTCGATCGTAGTCCGCCCACTGGGCCGAGCGTGAGGCCAGGTTGCCGGACAGGCCAGCTGCAACTGTTACGTCGGCGAACGATCCGTTCCCGGAGTTTCGGAAGAGTCGATCCTCGCCATCGACGTAGATCGCGTAGACGTCCGGGAGACCGTCTCCGTCGTAGTCTCCCCAGGACATGATAGGAGCGACAGGGGGCTCGGTGGGAGTCGCAGTCGAAGCGGCGGTAGCAACCGGTGCTTCGTTGTAACCAGAGAGTGGCGAGTCATTCGTCATACCCACAAAGGCGAAGAGAGCAAACAGCGAGGTCGTGAGCATCTCGATTCCTCCTTCGAGAATTCGGGTCGAGGAGTCTCCTCCTCGAATGGGGGGCGACACTCGCGTGAGTCTAAGTGAGTGATGCCGTCGTGTGCTGGGATCCGAGGCGCTTTGTTCTCGAACAGGATCTGTGTTCCCAAATGGGGTACAGCTGAGGAACTCGAGTGGTTGTCCCCGAGAGGGTATCCGGAGCTAGGGCTCTGCCTGTGCACTGAGAAGCACCGCGTGAGATCCTTCCCAGCCACACTGCCTCGCTATCCTGTTCTTGTCAGAGCCATCGACTCTGCGGCACTCGGGACGGTGCCAGAGCCTTGCCTCCGCAGCCTTGGATCGTCCCGTAGAGCCTGTCGAGGTGCGGGATGCGACTCATCCGTGCAGTATGCTGGACCTACCCCATGATGCCCGATCCCCTGCCCAACGCCGTTCGGATGTATCGCGTGCACCTCCTCTCAACTATCGCGTGCCTGGTGGCCACGGCGACCTTCCTCACCGCATGCGGATCGAAAGACGGCTCACGCGACCTCGAGACTCGCGCCGTCGTGATCGGCATCGACGGCGCTGACTGGAAGATCATTGATGCTCTCGCCTTGCAGGGCGGCATGCCCAACCTGACCCGCCTGCGCGAACGCGGCGTCTCCGGCCCGATCGAGACTTTGAGTGACATCGCGCTCTCACCGGTCATATGGACGAGCATCGCGACGGGGAAGACGGCCGCCAAGCACGGCATCGCCTGGTTCATGGTCGACCAGCCCGATGGAACGCGCGTCCCGGTGCGCAGCACGAACCGCAAGACGCACGCAATCTGGAACATCCTGGCGAAAAACGAGCTGCGTCCGGCGGTTCTCGGCTGGTGGGCGACGTACCCTGCGGAGAACGTCGGCCGCGGCACGATCGTCTCCGACGCGCTGGGGTTCCACGGCTTCGGCTCCACTGCCCGGGGCGGAGATGACCGGCAGAAGACCTATCCCGCGGCCGTCTTTGGCGGAGTCGATGGACTCATTCCCGCCGAGCAACAAATCTCGGCGGACTTTGTCCAGCGCTTCGTTCACATCAGCGCGAAGGACTACCACGAGGAGATGTTCGACCCGGCGCGCTTCCCCAAGCGAGATCCGACGAACCCCATCCATCTCTTCCAGCAGTACGCAGTGACTGCCCAGGGCTATACGGCCATAGCCGAAGAGCTGCTCTCGAAGCCCTCCTGCGACCTATTCATGGTGTACTTCGAGCAGGTCGACAGCTTCTCGCACCTGTTCATGAAATACGCCCCGCCGAAACTTCCCTGGATCGATGAGGAGGGGTTTGCCCGCTACCAGGACGTCGTGAGCGAGTGGTACCGCTACCAGGATGAGCTCCTCGGCAGGATCCTCGCGAAGATCGATCTCGAGACGACCGCGGTTTTCGTGCTCTCCGACCACGGCTTCAAGAGCGGTGAGCGGCGTATCCGGAGCGAAGAGCTGGTCGACGTCAAGAAGGCGCACCTCGATCACGAGACGCACGGCATCTTCATCGCCGCAGGTCCGCATCTTCGACGCGGTGCTGGGATCACGGATGCCTCGGTCCTCGACGTCACACCGACGCTGCTCCACTACCTCGGGCTGCCGGTCGGGAAGGACATGGATGGCAAGGTGCTCGAAGGGGTCTTCGAGGCGGAGTTCGTGCAGCGCCATCCGATTCGCTACGTCTCAACCTACGAAGACGGCCAGCGCGTCGACGCCTCAGTGCAGAGTCAACCAATCGACGCGAGCGCGCAGCGCGAGGTCGAGAAAGGCCTGCAAGCCCTAGGCTATCTAGGAAACGAGGAGAGCGACGACCCGGGCGTCGAACAGGGTATGGCGGGCCAAGAATCCTCGCCCGAGATCCACAACAACATGGGGCGCATCCACCTCCGCGACGGGGAGGCGAAGAAGGCACTGGCTGAGTTCGAGAAGGCGCTCGAGCTCGATCCGAACAATGCGGAGGCCCTGCTCAATATCAGCGCCATCCACCAGAGCGAGGGCAAGAGCGATCTCGCCTTGCACTTCGTGCAACGCGCGCTCGCGGTCGACCCCAATTCGACCGGCGCGCTCGCTCAGCTGGGCGAGATCCGCCGCGACGAGGGTCAGCTCGACGAGGCCATCCGCCTGTTCATTGAGGCGCTCGCAATCGACGACTCGCAGCCCTCTCTGTTCATGGGCGCGGGTGATGTTCTGCAACGCGCAGGGCACTTCGACGAGGCAGTGGCGGCCTTCGAGCACGTCTTGGAGCTCGAGCCCGATTCCTTCAAGGCGCGCTACAACCTGGGAGTGACCTATTCCAACATGGGGCGCATCGAGGAGGCTGTGGCGATCTACGAGCAGGCGCTAGAGCTCTCCCCCAAGGACCCAGAGGCTCCGGCGGCCCGTAACAACCTCGGTGCTCTCCTCTTGGCACAGGGAGATGTGGATCGGGCGCTCGAGCATTTCGAAGCGGCCCTGAAGGCTGCCCCATTCAACGTTGAATCGCGCTACAACGCCGCCATTCTCTACCTCGAGAAGGCGCGCACGGAGGAAGCAATCACGCTCTTGGAGGAGGCGGCGAAGCTCGAACCCAACCACGAGCAGGTCAATCTACGCCTTGGCATGGCTTACCTCGAGGCAGGGCGCGGCGAAGATGCCTACAAGTCCCTTCTCCTCGTTCGCCGTCTCTACCCGAGAGACTGGGCCGCAACCCTGGGTCTCGCCGTGCTCCACGCGCGTGCACAAGAACACGACACAGCGAAGGAGCTCCTCACAGAGGCGCTGAACCAGGGCGGCGAGGATGCGAAGGCGGCCGCAGCCGGCTTTCCGGTCTTGAAGGATCTCCTCGAGAAGTAGGGATGGAGCGATCTGGAGGCCAGATGCCTCCCGCCTCCCGATCGCTCGCCAAGAGCAGCTATCGGGGGAGGCTCACTCTAGTCTATGGTGTCGGTAGCTCGACCTTCAGGCGATCGTACGCTACTTGCACGGCGTGGGAGTGCGTTCCAAGCAAGAGATCATTGTTTTCGGTCGGATCAGCATGCAAATCAAAAAGCTGCTCGACCTGACCCTGAAGAGTGCCTTTCGAAACAAGTTTCCAGCGGCGGTTACGTACCGCCCGATCCCAGCTGCTAGGGGGAGGGGGCTCACCGACGGCGAGCCACTTGCTGCACCGCGCGTACGACCGCGGAACGAACGGCAGCCCGAGCACGTCGGCGGCGTAACTGTGTGAGTCCAGAGCCCCACAGGTGCCCCCGCGCAACTGGTGAGCCTCCCCCGATTCAGTGGACACCTGGTTTAGGTGGTTGGTTGGAGTTGAGGGAAGATGGTTGAAGTGTGCAAGGGGGTTGGGGTCTGGGGAAGGGATCTCCCTTCCCCAGCGGGGGAGCCGCGCGAAGCCAGCCCTAGAGCTGGCTGAAGCGCAGCGCGGCGTTCCGGGGGCGGAGCCTCCGGGAGGATGGGGTGCAGGGGAAGGAGACTCATGGATTGTGGAAAACTCCCCACGCTGTTCACGCTGCCTCGTGGTCGACCTCGGAGGGAGTTCGATATCCGAGCGCGGAATGCAGCCGTTGGCGGTTGTAGAAGACCTCGATGTAGTCGTGGATCGCGGCACGGGCCTCGTCGAGCGTCGCCCATCGCGCGCCGTGCACGAGCTCCTGCTTGAGTGTGCCGAAGAAGCTCTCGACGACTGCGTTGTCGTAGCAGTTGCCCCGCCTGCTCATGCTCACCTCGATCCCGTGCATCGCGAGCTTCCCTCGGTAGGATTCGCTTGCGTACTGGCAGCCCCTGTCGGAGTGGTGGAGCATGTTCGGCGCGGGCTCGCGCGAGCCCAGCGCCGTGAGCAGAGCTCTTTCCACGAGCTCGGTCCGCAGGTGATCGGCCAGAGCCCAACCGACGACGAGCCTGGTGTGCAGGTCGAGGATCACCGCGAGATACCCCCACCCCGACGTGGTCGGGATGTAGGTGATGTCCCCCGCCCAGACTTGGTCGGGGGATTCGACGGTGAATTGGCGATTCAGCGTGTTGGGAGCCACGGGGAACGGGTGGTTGGAGTCGGTGGTCTTGCGGAATCTTCTTCGGATTCGTCCGCGAAGACCCTCGGCTCGCATCAGGCGCTCGACACGCTTTCTTCCCGTGCATACGCCGTTCCTTCGGAGCTTGGCATGCACACGCGGGCTTCCATACGTTCCGCGACTCGCAGAATGGATCTCGCGGATCTGACCGACGAGTTCGGCGTCCTTCACTGCGCGCGAGCTCTGGCGCGGAAGGTCCCGCCAGGCATAGAACGCGCTCCGTTGGATCCCCAGGACTCGGCACATGAGAGCGATGGGAAAGTTGACCTTCTCCGCCTCGATCAGCTCGAAGGCCGATCCTGCTCCTTGGCGAAGAAGGTCGCGGCTTTTTTTAGGAAGTCGCGCTCCATCTTCAGCGTGCGGTTCTCCCTGCGCAGGCGCGCCAGCTCCTCTTTCTCCTCGCTCGTCAGCGCGCCCGGAGCACCATGGCCCTTGTCGATGTCTGCTTGCTTCACCCAGTTGCGCAAGGCCGTCTCGGTCAGGTCGAGGTCCTTGGCGACCTGGCCGACGCTACCGACCTTGCGCACCAGCCGTACCGCGTCGGCCTTCTGCTCCGGGGTGAACTTGCGGCGATTCCGTCTCGTCATGTGGACATCCTCGCGCATTGCGCGCGATCTGGGGTGTCCACTTCACCGGGGGAAGGTCACTGGTTGACCGTAGCGTATAGGTCGGTCGCCTGCACGAGGGCGGTCGAGGTATCCCGTTTCACCCCCTTGCCGACCCAGAAGAGCGGGCAATTGATGCCCAGCTCATGAAGCGTCCCTTTCTCTCCTCCGAGCTGCGGTGCGGTGCCGTTATCTGCGAGGAAGACGGCGAGGTAGCCCAACGCAATCGCCTGCTCGATCAGCTCGCCAGCAAGCTTATCGAGTGCCTGCATCATTGCCATGGCGTACTTCCACGTGTCCCAGGGCGGTCGCTGAGTGTGCAACTCCGCAGGCGGCTCATGGTAGGGATTGTGCGGCAGATGGAAAGCAGCGACGACTAGATCAATTCCGAGCTGCACACTCGCGAGTGCGTCGTCGCGCACGTCATAGCCCGCATATTTCGTGGTGGTCGACGGCACCCCGTTGACGACTTTTTCCCATGAAGAGTAGTTACCGAGATTCGACATGGAACCGGAAAAGTAATCCCATCCTGCCTCATTAGGATGGGAGTACCGCAGATGATGACTGATGTGATGTTTGCCGTGGTAGGCCTTTGTACCCGGCGAAGCCTGCGCGAGCAGCAATCCGGACGTGGTTGGCAGAGAGAAGGTCGGATCGGGCGATGGGAAGTTTCCGCCAACGAGATTGGCCGGTCGGTGGCTTTCAAGGCCGGTCTGGAAGGCCGCACGAAAGTTCGAGCATAGTGGACCGGCCCAGTTGTTCACATAGCGACGCCCCTGTGCGGCAAGCGCCGGGAGCCGCTCGATCGGTGCTGCGGTCCATAGATCCCGGCCGATGTCATCTCCGATAACGACTATAATTTTTCTACCTACCATACAGATCGGCGAGCATCTTCTGCAGTCTCAAGTCCGGACCCCCCGTCGAACACTCCTTCACGCTTTTCCAAGCAGCGGAAAGCAGCGCTGGGGCGATGAAGGCGAGATCTGCTCGCGAATCTGAGACGTTGTTTTGACTTCCAGATAATCACGTGATCCATGGATGTGAATCACGTGTTGAACGCTCCATGTTCAGATGCCGTCTCGAGATCTTGTCTTCTGACTTCGCAGCCCCCGGGGGACAAGTTTCCCGCTTTTGTTCGGTAGTGGCCGCATGATCAGCCTGGCCACTTGATGGCGGCGATGCATGACCCCGGCTCACCCGAAGAGATTCAAGAACGGGGTGGCGAGCGTCTCCGCGGACGGACGCCTCTGAGTGACAGGTCAACTACGGCGAAGGCACCGATGGTGCGCGAGCCACAGAGCGCGAAGTACCGTCGCACGCGCCTCTCCGCTAACCCTGGGCGAGAATCGCAAGGCCGTGTGGCTCTTGGGATCCCAGTCGAGCTCGCGGATCCGGTGCGGGCTGCGCCAGGAGGTTTTCGGCGCCTCGGGTGCCCTCCCGCGCGTCATCGTCCTCGACAACCTCGAGGAGGAGTCCTCAAGCCCGGCGTGCTACGATCCCCCGCTCTCCCGCAAGATGCTCGCGCAGTACAGCGCAGCCGCATTGCCCGCGCACGTCAGCCTCCCCGATCGCGAAGGCAAGGTCGAGCTCTCCATCGGCTACGCGCAGGGAACACCCTCGAGGGCATTCGCTTCCAGAGCATGGAAGAAGCCCAGACCTCTCTCTATTGGTGGAGCGCTGGGCCGACACGCGCATTCACGACACGAAAAAACCCAGGCTGGGCGCAGACCATCCATCTCGACCTGTGTTGCAAGCTCCATGCCGAGGGGGTCCACCGAGGCATGGAAGTCGTGCGGGGGTGGTGGCCAGGCCTGCATGGATGGATCCTGGCGATGGCGCGATCTTGAAAACTCCCGATCGTGGACGTATCCGATCGTTGTAGGTTGGTCAGCCTGGCCCTCTTGAAGGGAGCCAGGCTGCGTCAGCGTTTCGATTCCCTGGCTCAAGATAGAAAGTGGGTCTGCCATGTCGGTAGCGAAAGTAACCGAGATCACTGCGACGTCGACGAAGAGTTTCGACGATGCGCTCCGGAATGGTGTCGAGCGCGCCTCGAAGACCCTGGATGGCATTACAGGAGTCTGGGTCAAGGACCAGCAAGCAGTCGTCGACGGCGGCAAGATCACGGAGTACCGGGTGAACATGAAGGTGACCTTCATACTTCGCGACTGAATTGCCGCATTGTTCGCGCCTGGGCGCCCGATGGGCTCCGTATCGGGTGCGCCATGCCTCACTCTACACGCTGACCAAGCTCGCCGAAGCGCTGAGGGACTGGCTCACTCAGTATCCGGAGAAGGTGCTCTTCGGCTCTGACGCTGCCGCGTTCGGGCCAGACATGGGGTGGGAGGTGGCGGCCTGGATCGCCACCAAGAACGGAGGTGCAGCGCTCGCGTCGGCGCTAACCGAGATGATCCGTAATGGTGAGGTCAGCCGTGCCCGCGCGGAGGAGATCGCGACGATGGTGATGTGCACGAATGCCGGGACACTCTACGAGCTCGAGCTCGAGTAACCCGATCTAGACGATGATTCGCGCGGGCAGCTATGCTGAGAAAAGCGGTCTACTGCTGCGGTTCGAGCTACCCCCGCGCGTGATACTTCGTCCCGCGCTTCTGCCCCGTCTTCTTGACTTGCTTCCCCGCGAGGAGCTTCGCCATGACCGGCTTCACGCGATCGACGCTCACTTTGAGCGCCTTCGCGATGTCGGAGACCCCTTGCCCGGCCTTGGCCTTCACCTGAGCAAGTACCTTCGGCGTGAGCGCCTCGGTCGCAGCGCTCGGGGGTCGACCACGGCCTCGAGCCTTCTTGGCGCCGCTGCCCTTGGGGCGACCAGGACCACGGCGCCGACGGGGGCCACGGCGCGCCGGCGCTGTATCGGGGCCGCCCAGGGCGGCCTGGACGGATGCCATCGCTTCCTGCCTGATCAGGCTGGCGAGCTCGGTGGCCAGTGACTGGATGCGGGATTGGATTTCGGCTTCGAGAGCGGACCTGGCCATGCAGTGGACTCCTTTGAAGAAGAGAGATCGGCTGTCAGGGTTACAGTCCGGACAACTCTTTTCAAGAAGCTGCGATGGTTTTTGTGTCTATTTCCGTGAACCCGAACTGGTGAGGTACCTCCGCGAGGAGAGTCAATGTTCACCACGGATGGGATGCGGTTTCGAGGGGCGCCTCGATGTCAGACGGCAGGCTTCGCCTGCGAGCTGACGGCGTCAGACTCTCATTTCTGCTTCTGAATCCACACGAGGAACCTTCCCTCCAGCGAAGCCGGGCTCGCCGAAGTGTCCGAGAGCGGAGCTCCGTCATAGATCTCCGGGAAGGCCGTCTCGAACGTCGTCTCCTGCGCGGAATCGGCGAGCTTCTGGAAGAGCTGCGCGAACCGCTCCTTCGAGGTCTTCGCAGACTTGCCACCCTCCGTCTGCAACCAGAAGATGAAGGCGGACTTGTAGGACCTGACGAGCTCGGCGAGGTCACCGCTGAACTCATCGGGAATCTCGTTTGCCCCCGAGGCACTTGCTCCGAGGAACGGGGCGTGGACGGCCTGTACATGCATCCCATCGTCCGAGCGCAGACCGAAGACCGCCGCCTCGTTCTCTCCTTCCTTCGCGAGATCCTTCCCGTCCTTCTGAGCCACACGCATTGCCCGAAGGAAATGGTCCGCACCCTTCGTATCGCGCCAGCGCGAGTCGGCCGAGATCTTCGGCAACCCTCCGCCGTCGGGATCGCCACCGGGCACGAACTCCTCGCGCTTCTCCGTTACTCGCGAGCGTACGTCGCCATCGACCCGGGTGTCGATCTGTCCGAACACATCGATCACGAGGTTCATCGCAAGTCCCTGCACGAAGGCAGGCGGGGCTCGACCTGCGCTATAGGTGTCGAAGAGTGAATTCAACGCGAGCTGCACGACCTGCTCTTGCATGCAGGTAGGCCCCCGTTCGTTCATGGGCGTTCCAAGGGAGTAGTCTCCAGCCGGTCTCCGTGCGACGGCGTACTCGAGGGCAATGATCTGGCCCTGGTCGAGGAAGCACATTGCCCAGTCCAGAGCTCCCTCCGCCCAGAACGAGCCCTGCTGCTCTGTTCGAATCCAGCCGGTGAGGGCGACGAACTCGACGAAGTCTTTCCGGGTCGGCATCAAGTACAGGCGAACATCTTCGGTGGTCTCCCGTGAAAAGCCGAGGGCCACCCCACGAGTCATCGCCTCGCTCGATCGCTCCAGAGCTGCTTTCACCGCGTCGGTCGCGGCCAGCGCCGAGGGAAAGTCGGGAGCGGGCCGGCCCGCGACCTTCTTCAAGTCGCCCTCCTTCCAGCTCTTGATCCATTGGCCAATCGCGCCCAGATCGGTGCGCAGGGCTTTCTGTTCACTCCGAAGCGGCTGAAGCCAGTCGAGCAGCTTCAACTGGGCCTGGACGAGCGCGGCTGCACACTCTTTGAGTTGCGCGGAGTGCTCGGCCATGCCCGTGGTGGGAAAGCGAACATCGAACAGGCCGAGCTGGATCCAAAGAAAGTGATCCTCGATCACCTGCTCGAGGGTAACTGCGTCAGGCGTCGCCGCCTCTGTCCCGCGCGCGCTCAAGAAGAGGCGAGCCGCCTTCTCGAAGTCGAGGGAGCCGCCGCCGCCGGCTTCCTGGGAGGACACTCCGATGCACGGAGTGAGGACGAACATGACGGTGCCTATCGACGCGGTTAGAAAGCGCATCGCATCCCCTCGATCGAGTGCCTGGACAGGGTGAGAGGGTTCGCGCGGCAGGTCGCGCGCGAGCCCGAGGAACGAAGAACCGCAGTAACCCACTGGGACGCCGTTGGTCACGCAATACTCCCGCGAGCCATGGTTTTTCTCTGCTCGCCGCGTGGGATTGCGGTTCGCTCGCCTGGTGGCGGCACCATGCTTGCTCGACTCGGGCTTGGCGGCCGAGTGAGCGGAAGCAGCGAGCCCGCGACTTCCTTGCGCCATCCGGCCAAATCGGTGGTCGAACGCTTGTTGGCGCGCTGAAGGTCCCCCGTCGTGCTCGCGACCGGGGAAGGGCTGAAAACGAGACTCCAGGGCGTGTACGGGCGCGGGGTCGAGGTCCCGAGGTCGTTCAGCCAGCCTCGAGCAGCCCCAGCGCCTCGTCGAAGTGCGTTGCGGGCCGCTTCTCGGTCGTAGCGGTGCCTGTCCCTTGCTACTTCCCTTCGAGGCGCGTGATGAGTCGGTCCGCCTCGGCTTCGTCAATCACCACGAATTGCTGCGTCCGTTCGACGTAGGTCAGGACATCGGCCTGGGCAATATCGAACCACCAGGCGTGCAGGCGCAGCAGCCCGGCCTTCAGGCGTTCTTGCACGATCGGGTAGGTCCGGAGGTGTTCAAGCTGGCGGAGGACGTTGAACTGAGAGAGGTGGTTGTGAATGCTCAGGTCCGCCTTCATGCGCGCGCCTTCTCGGACCTGCCGCAGCGCTCCCTCTGCGTGCCGTAACCACGCGTACAGGTGCGGGGTCTCCTCGCTCTGCTGGTCGTCCTGGAGCAACCGCATCGCCCCGCACTCCGAGTGACCGCAGACGATGATATCGGAGACACGGAGGGCAAATGCGGCGAACTCGATTGCAGCAGCTTCCGACTCGTCGCTGAGGGATCGCCCTTCTTTCCCGCAAGGGGCGACGATATTGCCGACATTGCGGACGACGAAGAGGTCGCCCGGCTCGGTGGAGGCGAAGACGTTCGGGGCCACGCGGCTGTCGGAGCAGGCAATGAGGAGCGCGTCCGGTGACTGGCCCAGTGCCAGGCGCGCGAAAGTCTCGCGGTAGCCCGGTCGTGCATTCTTCCGGAACTCGACGATCCCGCGGATGAGCTTCTTCAAGGACGCGGAGCCTAGGGTTCGCCGCTATGAGCGTCAAGGGGGCGTCGCCATGTCTAGCGGATGCCATGTTGTGCACGTTCGCATTTAGCGGCAGACCACGATGGCTTGCAGGAAAACGCCGCACGCGTTCGCTCGAAGGCAGATTCCTGGCGGCAGTCAAGGAGGTCGATCACTTGACAGTCGTGGAACTTGCGATCCACTTCACGAGATAGTCGAGGAAATCGCGTCGGACCCAGCCTGTCGCGGGGTCACCCAATGCATGGCCGCTTCCAGGATAGACGCGTACGTCTACATTGTTCCTTCCGCTCTCGTCGATCCATTTCCGCAGCAAACCAACGCTTTCCTCGACGGGTACGTTGTCCATCTCGTCATCTTCCCCGTACACGAGTAGGCTGGGAACCTGGATCGCCTTCCAGGACGGCAGCGGATCGAAGCTCAACACTTGCTGATACCATGACCACCGCCAATCGTCGCGGGCCGTGGGGAACACTCCAGCGAGCTCCGACGGCGCGGCTTCGACTCCCGACAGGTAGTCGTCCCAGCCTTCCCCGCTCTCCCCGTAGGCCAGAGCCATCTGCATCAGATCCCGCGCGAGGCCAATCGTTTCCTCGCTTCCACCATTTGCGCGCACGGTCTGCACGAGTTCGTGCAAGACTTGCTCGTGCACGGTGACCGCCGCTCCACTGATGGATACGGCGTATGCGACGCGCGTGGAGCGACTTGCTGCCAGCGGAGCGATCCAACCGCCCTGACTGAGGCCGACGAGCCCGATGCGGGCGGGATCGACTTCCGGTCGGCTCCCGACGACCTCCAGGCCGGCCAGGGCGTCGCCAGCCAGCTCGTCGAAGCCCACGGCCTTCCAGTCTCCCTTCGACTTGCCCGAGCCCCGCTTGTCGGGAAGCAGGACGGCGATGCCACCGAGAGCCAGATGGTTTGCGATCGAGAAAGCCCAGACATTGTCGCGATCGCTGTCGCCAGACCCCTGAATGATCACGGCTCCGGCCCGAGACCTGGTGCCCGGAGGCAACATCAGAAGGCCGCACAGCTCCGTGTCACCGCTCTTGTAGCGGATCTCGGCCTGCTCATAGCCGTACGTGACGTCGCGACGGGCCGTTCCCTTCGATCCGCCGGAGCTAGACCAGATGAAGCCGGTAGCCTTTCCAGCGGCATCGCACTGGAAATCGATCTCGGCAGCACCATTCTCGTGCTGGCGTTGCCAACGAAACCGATCCTCGTGAGGCTCGAGAACATCGAACGACGGTTCGTCGAAGTCGAAGAGACGTAGTCCGCCGCTTGCACCCCAGGTCACCAAAGCATGGCGGCCGGGCTCGAACTCGTACCAGCCGACGAGCTCGTCCCCGGAGGGGTCGGCCGACTGCATGACCGGGGTCGCGCAGGCGAGGACGAACGAGGCAATCAGACTATGGGCGAGCATGGTGGACGCGAGGGGCGCGCCGCTGATACGCCAGCGCGCACGCCAACGTTTCCGTCTGGCGCGATTCCCCCACCGCTAGCGTTCGATCGCGCACATGACCGTCGCCAGGAGCAGGATCTCCTGGACCACTGCGCTCCGGGATGGCGGAGCAGACCTCGCGGGGGCGGGCGGGGACGACGGCTGGGCGGCGTGGAGGAGCGGCCACGGCTCGTGAAGGATGCAGCGGAGGACCGCTTGGTGAAGCGGGCTGCGTCGATCCCCTTGCGGTTCGTCCGATAGCCCCCACACGCCGCAACGATCTGGGCGATGACCGAGACGAGAGTTGCGCGTGGTGCACACGCCAGTAGCGGGGGCGCGTATGCTAGAGGCGTGGCAACGACCACGGTTGTCGAGCCCGTATCCGACCCTCGCGAGAAACTCGCGCCGCCCTGGAACGTGGTTCTCCTCGATGATGATGACCACACCTACAGCTACGTGGTCGAGATGCTCGGCGCGATCTTCGGGCATTCGGTTCCAACGGCGTTCCGGATGGCCAAGGAGGTCGACCTGACGGGACGCGTGATCGTGTGGACGGGCAGCCGCGAGGTTGCTGAGCTGAAGCAGGAGCAGATCCACGACTACGGCGCTGACCCCCGGCTCACACGCAGCTGCGGATCGATGTCTGCCGTGGTAGAGCTCGCGGACTGATGGGAAACCACCCCCCTCGATCGAGCGGCAGCCCGAACGCTCACAAAAGGAGGGGGGGCATCGTGGGCTACGGCTCGAGAGCCCTGGCGGGGCGAAGGCCGAGTGCCTCGTCGACGAACGACGGCTTGCCTCCGTTGCGATTCGCGGAGCGCGCGAGCGCGGCCATGTCGTAGTAGGCGCCCCCGCGGTAGTAGCGGGAGACCGCGCGAGCCCAGGGCGAGAGCGGATCCACGTCTGGACTCTGGATGGAGAAGTCGGAATCCTCACCGTCCAGGCACCACTCCCACAGATTCCCCGCGACCTCGTGCAAACCGAAAGGGTTGGCCGAGTAAGTTCCCACCGGGGCTTGCGCCGCGTAGCCATCGTCGAGCTCCGGCCAGTCCTTGATGTTTGGCCATCTCGGGTCCTGCCGCCCCAGCGCCTGGTCCGCCAGGTTCGCAGCATGCCGCTCGCGCAGGCTTTCCCGCTCCTGGCCCGCCCACCAGGGAGTCTGCGTACCCCCGCGCGCACCGTATTCCCACTGCGCCTCGCTCGGGAGCGAGAGCCCGATTCGCGGCAGCCATGTCATGCAATCGATCCAGCTTACCACCTCGACAGGATGCAGGAGCGTGGGGACATCATCCCCCGTTGGCTGGTGAAAGCTCGGGTTCGATCCTCGCATTCGCACCCACTGCCCCTGCGTCATTTCGTACTTTGACAGAAAGAAGGCCGACAGGCTCACTTCCCGTACGGGCGCTTCATTCCAGTTTGCCTGCGGATCGAAGTTCGGCATCGATGGGTTGGTCTGCGCTCCCATGAGGAACTTCCCACCTGGTAGCAGCACCAGCACGACTCCGCTCGACTCCTCCATCCTCAGATGCCCGCTGTCCCGATCGCGATGCGGTTCGGTACCGCTCGCCACGTGCCAGAACTCCCACAGACCTGAATCCGGATCCGGACCGATGGGCACCAGGCCCATCTGAGGAGCGAGGGCGAGCCCGGGATAGGCCTCGCGGATATCGGGCAGCGCCGTTCGCCAGCGGTTGTCGAACTCACCTCCCGCCGCGAAACGATCGCGCAGAAGCTCGGCAAAAGCGATGCGCCTCGGGACGCTCATGCCGTGCTTGGGCGAGAGGGCGTCCTCCGCGTCACTCAGCAGCCCGGTCTTCGGATCAATCAGCCCTTCCAGCTCCTCGATCAGCTTCGTGAGCAAGGTGTTCCACCGGTGCGCCGCACCCCTTTCCTCGGGGAACTGCCAGTCTCGCCGCTCGCTGACCCGACTCTCGAGCTCGTCCTGCTCCTCTTCCAAGCGCGCGAGATCCTGCTCCAACTTCGCGACCTCGTCCTCGCTCGATGCCGCCAGGAGCTTCGCCCCGAGCTCATCCATCTCCGCTGGTATCTTTTGCAACCTATGCCATTCCGGGCGGCTCTCCTTCTCCGCCCGACGCTCTTCCTCGCTCTGCGGCAAGGCATTCGAGCGGAGTTCCGCGAGTTTCTGCACGTGAATGGGGAGATCTGCCGCGAGCTTCTTTGCCCGGTCGACCCAGGCTTTGTACTTCTGAATGTTCTCCGGATACGCGGGCCAGAGTCGATCGACTTCGACAATCAGGGCTTCGTGGTCTAGCAGGGCCGAGAGGCGCAGGACTTCCTCCGTGCGGGCCTCAGCGACTCGCGTCTGCTCCGACAGGTCTTCGTTCGCGGCCTTGAGCTCCCCGGTGAGGTCCTTCAACGAGTCGATCGCCTCGTCCCGCTGCCCCACCGATTTCTTCAGCTGACGGTTGGCGTAGACGATCGTGCCCAACCCGCAAATCGCAAGCACGACGACGCTCGCGAGTGCCATCGCCAGCGACTTGTTGCGCCGCACCCATTTTCGCGCCTCGGCCCATGCTCCACCCTCGAAGGCGTGGACAACGCGGCCTTCCAGGTAGGCGCGCAGATCGTTGGCCAGCTCGTTCGTGTCCGCGTATCGCTCGGCCGGATCGCGCGCCATTGCCTTTTCACAGATTGCCTCCAGCTCGGGTGGCACGTCCTGCGTGAACTCGCGGATCGGTCGCGGCGAGCCCAAGATCACCATTGCCAAGACTGTATGCGGCGTGAGTCGAACATTCGCCTGCACGTAAGGCGCTTGCCCTACGAGCAAGTGGTAGATCATCGCCCCGATCGAGTAGACATCTGAGCGAGGAGAAAGGCCCTCGACTTCACCACGGGCCTGCTCAGGCGGCATGTAGGTCGGGGTGCCGATCACCGTGCCGTCCATCGTGATCAACGGGGAATCCTGCTCGCCCTCACCGGCCTGCCGGTTGGTCTGAACGACGCTCGCCGTCTCGGGCGAGCGGAGCCGAATGTCGTGCCGATCCTCCTGGCCGAGCACCTTCGCGAGGCCCCAGTCCATCACGTACACCTCGCCGAATCGGCCGACCATCACGTTGGCCGGCTTGAGATCGCGATGGATCACGCCTTTGGCGTGAGCGAAGGCCATCGTCTCGCATACCTTGAGCAGCGCTCCCAACGCTCGAGTTCGACTCCAGCCGTCTTCCTCCCTCCGTGCGAGGTCGAAGATCTGGCGCAAGTCGCGCCCGCGAATCAGGCGCATCGTGAAGTAGAGATGCCCCCCGGAGTCCAGCCCGACCTCGTGGACGGGCACGATCCCGGGGTGATCGAGCTGGCCGGTGATCTGCGCTTCTTCGAGAAACCGCGCCAGCACGCTGGAGCCGGGCCGTTGCACTGCATCCTCGCCAGCCACCGGGGTGGTGACGAGGGAAACCTTCATGGCCAGGAATCGCCGTAGATCGCGATCCCACACCTTCTGGATCGAGCCCATGCCCCCTCTGGCGACCTCGCCCTCACTGCGATAGCGACGAGAGTTGTCGGTCTGCCGAGGCAAGTCCTCCACCAGCATCACGTCCATGGCGGGGCTCGCATCGACCGGATTGCTCCATCCAGGTTCGATCTCTCCCTCGTCCGTGGAGGAGTCGTTGTCCCCGAGGTGCGCGGCGATCACACCGGGTGGGAAATCGACCAGCGCCCGCAGCTGTTCGATCTTGGCGAAGAGCACGGCGAGATCCTGCTCTTTTCCCGGGTGCTCTGCCGCGAACACCTGGACCTCCGCCGGCCCCGCGTCGGGGTGCTCGTTCAGGAAGGCAGCGAGGAGCGAGCGCGCTTCCTCTGACTTGTTCTTCGAAGCCATGGCGATACAGGCATCGGCGTAGATGCTAGCAAGGTGGAAGGCAGAAGACGCGCAGGCGGATCGTCCCCGTGCTACAGGCCCGTTCCGAACAGTGCACCGACGCCGGACTCGACCCCATCGCGAGCGCGCCCCAGAGAGTCACTCGCACAGCCCGGTCGGCTCGGGCGCTCTTCCTCGAGCTCCCGGGCGAGGTCGGCCCTCTCAGTGTCGGCTTCCAAGCTGACCGAGGGACCTCCTCGGCTGGGAATCGGAGAGGACGAGCTCGTCCGCTCGGTCGAACATCTCTCCTGGCTTGTTCTTTCGCCTCCTGCGCGAGAGTCTTGTGATCCACCGAGCGCGCCATGCTGGCGCACATCACGCCACGCCGAGGATGTCACCATGAATTTTCGGGACCTGTTCCAGGAATCCTGGGCGCGGAATGCCGCGACCGTCACGATCGAGCTCACGCTCCTCCTGCTGTTCTTCCTCGCGTTGAGCTTTGCTCTGGGCCGTTCCGTACGAACTCTTGCTGCTAACAAGCGCTTCGGGCGCTGGAGCAGCACGATCCAAGTCGTGCGCCACAACATGCGGCTGTTCCTACTGGTCGGCGCCGCACTCGCCTGTGGACTCGTCGCGGCCTTCGACGGCTGGTGGTGGTACCAGGGCGCCGATCTGTATTCCATGACGCGCGAACGCGCTGGAGCAATCCCGCCGAGCTTCTGGAGCGAGTTTGCCCTCGGAGCAGCCAAGGTTCTCGTGCTGGCGATCGCGGCAGCCTTTGCCCTGCGCATTCTCAGGTGGATTCTTGCTGTGATCTGCATCCGCGCAAAGTCCATGGACAGCATCCGCGCCAATGATGCAGCAATCCAGGGCTTCTTCTCCACTCTGCAACGCATGCTGACGCGTGCGACATGGCTCGGCGTGCTCGCCCTCTCCAGCGCATGGTTGAGGTTGCCGGAAGCTGCGCAGAGCATGTTCGAGGCGGTTTTCTCGATTTATCTAACCATCGCTCTTGGCCTCCTGGTGTGGCGGGCACTGGACACGCTCATCGCGAGCCTCGACGCCCTCAGCAAGCGGTACGCGGACAAGCGCGATCTCCTGCGTTACTACGACCGCCTCCAGAACCTCATGCCACTCTTCCGTCGTTCGGTGGAGTACGTTCTTTACATCATCGTGGCGACACTCGTCGTGCGGCAGATCGAATTAGTGGCCGACCTGGCGGAATGGGGGCCTCGCCTGATCGGCATCATCGGCGTCGTGTTCCTCTCGCGTGTCGCGGTCGAGATCGCGCATCTCGTCCTCGAGGAATTCCTGATTCTCCGAGCCAAACTCGATCACGCGCAAAAGAGAAGGCGCGTCACGATCGTACCGCTCGTGCGCAGCATTCTCGATTACGTGATCTACTTCTGGGCTGGCATCATCATCCTTCAACAGCTCTCGATCGATGCGACTCCCATTCTGGCGGGAGCGGGTATTCTCGCTCTGGCCGTCGGCCTGGGAGCCCAGAACCTGGTCAACGATGTGGTGTCGGGCTTCTTCTGCCTGTTCGAGAATCACTTCTTCGTGGGCGACGTGGTCGCCATCAACGGAATCGAGGGTACGATCGAGGCGATCGAACTGCGCGTGACACGGCTGCGTGACGGAGGAGGCCGACATCACGTGATCCGCAACGGCCAGATCACCACCCTGGTCAACTTCTCCAAGGAATTCGTGATGGCCGAGGTCGAGGTGAGCGTGTCCTACGAGGCGAACATGAGGACCGTCTTCGAGGTCCTGCAAGAGGTTGGCCAGCGCGCCGACGATGATCTTTCCGATGTGCTCGCCCCCATGGAAGTCCAAGGGCTCGTGGCCTTCGGAGAGTCCGACATGACGGTTCGTACTGTGACCAGGGTCCGGCCCGGTTGCCACGGTGCCGTCGGCCGCGAGTTGCGCCTGCGCATCAAGGAAGCCTTCGATCGAGCCGGTATCGAGATGCCGTACGCGCGGCGCGTACTTATTTTCCAGAACCAGCCACCCGAATCCGAAGCCCTGTCGGGGAGTCGCGCAAGCTCTTGATCGCGAGGTGACCTCGAGAGCTCGCGGAGCACTCCGGGTCAGGCCGGAAGAGCGTGCGCGACCGCTCGCGGAGGTAAACGGACCAGAGCCGGGGCCGCCGATCCGGCCTCCAGCGCGGAATTTTCTGTCGGCTGGAGCGCTCGCCTTGCGCTCATCCGGAGTGGAACCCCAACCGGTCCACAAAATCTCCCTCGAACCAAAGAGAATCCCATGTTCAAGAGAATCTTCACCCCTGTCCTGACCTTCGGCCTCCTGCTGTCCACGGCCGGCATCGCCTTGGCCGCAGCCTTCAGCTCGTCTGGATTGCTGCATGACTCCAACACCATCGACTACGTGCCCTTCAGTGCACCTCAGTCCTCGTTCATCTCGTACACGGCCTCGGGCTCGGGCTCGGGATCCAATGAATGCGAGGTCAAGCTCCAGCAGCAGGACTCCGGCGGATCCTGGCACACCCTGGACAGCGAGGTCCTCCAGATGCCCTCGGACGTCGACACTGGCAGTGCGACGGTCCTGAATTACCTCTCCGGAACGACCGAACTGCTCCGTTGGCGACTGAGCCGCAAGATCTTGACCAAATCTGTCAATTGGTCGCTCAACTGGAACTATTGAGGCAGTCGGCGCGTCCAACGAGTAGACATCAACTGGAACCTGTTGGCCGGCGCGGGGAAATGCCCGTGCCGGCCACGCTCGAGCATTCGCGAGTTCACGTCTACGTGGGCCCGCGCCGCGTGTTCCGGGCTGCGTTTCTGGAGAGAAACCACACCCCTACCTCCGAGTTCGGAGTACCGCCTTTAGGCGGTCTTCTGCCTTTTCGCTCTCTCCGCGACAGGGAAGCCACGCAGCAGCAGCTGAGCCAGTCCCGCCTGAAGGCGGGACGACGAACCGGACCGCCTGAAGGCGGTACTCCAAACTAGGAGAGGATCCGAACCGGTTTCCTACCGTGGCGTGGCGCAACTCCGTCGCATGAGACATGACCTGGCGTGCTCGTAGGGGATGTGGTTTCCCTCCAGGGAGGTCCGGTGTTAGGCCGTATCGGCATCGGGTTTACCGCTTTTTGTTTATTTGCTAAATAACCACCTCAACATGCTGCGCCCCGGGTTACAGATGTGAACGGTTCTCTCCTTCCGGCTTCACAAAGTGTGGAAGGATCACTCGCTTGAGTAACATGTTCACGACACTGACGATCTCTGGATGTCTGATGCTCGTTGCATCGGCTGGCTTTGCCCAGCAGGGCATTCAGGCGCAGCGTGTTCCGGCCCGCCTGCAGCATGCTGGCGTGTATCACGTGGCGACTGGCACCTGGAGCCATACCCACGACACGCTCCAGCCGCCCGAGGTGTATTACCTGAACAGCGCGAATACGGGCTTCTACGGCCCCATGGGCCAAGCCATCGACATGATCTGGACCGATGAAGGCAACATTCCCAGCTCGGGCCACGTCGCCGGGGCGCAGGATGGATCGATGGTCGTTCAGGCCCTCGATTTCGCTTATTGCAGCACGGTCCTCGGGGCTTTCCAGAATATTGGATTCGTGTTCTATAATTCGTACGCCAGCTGTACCGATCCGATCGGTCAGCCCTCCGTCGCCAGCCTTGCATTCTCGGTTCCCGGTGGCGGCTCGAGCGGCACGAACTGCTGGCTCGTGACGTTCGACCTCACCGGGTCGGCTGACGAGTTCAACCTCGATGCCGATGCCGGCGTGTTCGATGGTGCGACCGCCCTCGACAACTTCGGCTGGACGCTGCTCATGAACGACCAGGGCGCCGGCGGATTCAACGGCCCGTTACTCAACGGCGACCCCAATAACTTCCCCTCTGGTGACGGCACCTATTATCAGATGCCTGGCGCAACCGTCGCCACGGGCCTGGATACTCAGGACCAGTTCTGGTTCAGCGACCCGAGCTCCACGATCGCCAACGGCTGCTACTGGTTCTTCGGCTACGCTGGCGGCAATCCCTTCGCGAGCTTCTGGCTCTCGATCCAGGGCAAGCCAAGTGGCGGCATCGGCACGAAATACTGCATCGCGACTCCCAACTCGACCGGCCTACCGGCCGACATCAGCGCTTCGGGGGTGGCAAGTGAAGGATCAGGTGGTCTGATGCTCAGTTCGGCGCCGGTTCCGAACCAGCCCTCGATCTTCTTCAACGGGCGCAACTCTGGCCAGGTTCCCAACTTTTTCGATGGATTCCTGTGCGCCACTCAGGATCTCGTGCGCAGCGCTGTCGTCTTTGGTGCGGGAAACCTCGCGACGTATACCTACGACAACTCGGACAACAAGCACAGGATCAACGGAAACCCGATCATCCACGGGTCGTTCATTGGCCAGACACGCTACTTCCAGCACTGGTACCGTGACTCGGCCGCCGGTCTCACTGGCGCCAACACGTCGAATGGCGTCGCAATCCTGATCGTCCCATGATTGCGTGACCTGACGTCCTTTTTCCGTGCGGGGGCCGCTGCGTAGCGTCCTCCGCGCTTGCAGTGTTCCCGCTGCCACACCACGAGTTCCGCGATCCCTCGCAAGCCTGACTGCCACTCCACCCTGCGCTCAGGCATCCCCCAGGCAGGAGACCCTGAATGAAGTCCGCGCAGGTTGCACAGCTTCCAGGATTGCCCCACCCGCCCCCAGAACGGCTCGTTGCGCTTCGCAGATGCGAGCGCCGCCGACGAGCGTACCCGTCAGGACGGCCGACCCGAGGTCGACGTGGTCGAGGATTGCTCCCTCGAGGACCGCCTCCGAAAGATCGGTGAAGGCAAGCGTCGTGGGTACCAAGGGTTCCCAGCCGGGCTCGTTCAAGTTGACGCGAGGACCGAGATCCGCATGTCGTAGCGAGGCCCCATCCAACCTCGCGTGGTCGAGACGCGCGCCGCGCAGGTTCACGCCGTCGAGCCGTGCGTCGGTGAGCCTTGCGCCGCGCAGATCGGCTCTCCGCAAGAAGAGCATGGTAAGGTCCGCGCCCGACAGGTCGATGGCCCGTAGGTCTGCACCCTCCAGGTCCATGTATTGTCCAGGGTTTGCAGCGACCCAGTGCCGGATCGCGAAGGGTCCAAGCTGGATCACGGTGAGATGCTCAGAATTCGCCATGCAGGGATCGTGAACCGTGCACGTGGCCGTCGCGTCAGGCGCACATCAAGATGTCGTCGATCGTCGTGGTCCTGCTCGCAGCGGCTGCGACTCCCGGACGACGAGGCCGCGGAATGGGGAGATCGACTGCGGAGAGGGGACACTTGTAGCTCCTGTCCCCTTCGAGCTGCGCTCCGCAGCCGGTGGAGAGGCGACGTTGGATGCCCGCGAGAGAGCTCCCGTTCGGTTACCGGTAGTGGGAGCTGGACCTGGAAGCGTTCGAGCAGCACGATGACTGCATGGCGGGCTACAAGAACGTCCTGGCCCAGGTGCGGCGAATCTGCCTCTCGCTTCCGGACACCCAGGAGACCCCTACCTGGGGCACGCCTCATTTCCGCGTGGCGAACAAGATCTTCGCCGGCTGCAACGAGGAAGACGGCCGAGCCGTGCTCGGCTTCAAGCTGGAGATGCCGCACGCGCACGCCCTCCTTCAGATCGATGCCCGCTTCCGTCGTGCGCCCTACGTCGGGCACAAGGGGTGGGTCTCGATGGATGCTTCCGGCGTCGAGGACTGGGGGGAAGTGCGCGAGCTGGTCCTCGAGAGTTACCGCCTCATCGCGCCGAAGAAGAGTCTCGCGAAGCTCGAACCGAAGGCTGGCGCAGACACCACCGCGCGCACGAGCAAGAAGAAGGGCAGCAAGAAGAGCGTCAGCAAGAAAAAGGCCAGCCGCAAAGCAAGCAAGCCGGCATCGACTCGCAAACGCAGCTGAGGCTTTGAGTTGCAGTTCCCGAATCTCCGTCGGCGGCGGCTGTCGAATCGCCACGGTGGAATCGCGCGATGCCGTCCCGTCGGACGATCGACGACATGACCAGCCGGGACCGCCATGCCCAGGAACCGAACGCGAGCACGAATCCGGAGCGCGCCTCACTACAGCCGGGCAGGCTTCACGCACACATCCTCCGCAGTCTGATCAGCTCGGGACAGGCGCCGACGGTCGCGGAGCTTGCTCGAGAGTGGCAATCGACACCGGACGAGGTTCGGATCTCGCTCCGCGACCTCCAGGAAGAGCACGGGGTGGTTCTACATCCACGGTCGGACGAGGTCTGGCTCATCCATCCATTCAGCACGGCTCCGACTGCCTTCACCGTCCACTCCGGAGAACGAGTGTGGTGGGCGAACTGTGCTTGGTGCTCCCTCGGGGCCGCGGCTCTTATCGGAGGGGACTGTCGCATCACGACGAGCCTGGGGGCCCACGGGGATCGCGTCGACCTCGAGCTTCGTGGGGGTGAGCTCCTCCCAACGGAGCTCTTGATCCACCTGCCCGTGCCCATGGCGCGCGCCTGGGACAATGTGCTCTACACCTGTAGCACGATGTTGTTCTTCGAACGGGAACTCGACATCGAAGCGTGGTGTCGAAGGCATGGCATTGCCATGGGGGACGTGCGCCGAGTCCGGGACTTCTGGCCCTTCGCGCGCGAGTGGTATGCCAACCACCTCTCGGAGAGCTGGAGGAAGGTCCAGGTCGATGAGGCGCGAGCGCTGTTCGAGCGCCATGGCCTCGACGGTCCGATCTGGGCGCTGGGGACCGGACGCGAGCGCTTCTGACGAGCTCAGTCCTTGGGAGGCTTCGGCCGTTCGAACACGTTCGTCGTTTCCAGGGGAAGCTGGAAGGCGTCAGCAACCCGGGTCATGTAGTTTCCCCACGCGACGTGCCAGATCAGGTCGAGCGCGCGATGCCTACCGAAGGTGTCCGTCAAGGCGTCCACGTCGGCGTCCGTTACCTCCCATGGTTCGGCCGTCAGCTTGCGGGCGAACCGGAATGCCAATCGCTCCGACGGGCTGAACTCTGACCATTCGCCATCCGCGAGCTGGGTCGCTCGCAAGTTGATTTCGTCTTGTGTGAGGCCCGCGACCGCGAGCAGCATTTCGCTGTGGCCCATTCAGTAGAAGCAGCGGTTGGTTCGCGTGACGACCCAGAAGATGGTGTTGGCCAGCACCTCATCCAGTTGCGCCTCGCTCTCGAAGGAGCCCATCGTTTGGAACCATGCCGTCGTCAGCACAGGCTGGTACCCCATGCTCACCTTGCCCCACTCCGTTCCTGCGACGCGTTCCCGGTTCGGACGTGGCAGGCGGGCAAGTCGGACCTGGTCCGGCCTCGGGATCCGTGGCGCTCGGGCTTGCTGATGTTCGAGCTGAGCTCGTAGTTGATCGAGGTTGCACTCCTCCCAGGGAACCTGCGAGCCGTCCGCATCGCCGCCCGAGAGGGAAGGTTCCTTTCTGACCGGCCGATCGGGAACGCTCAGGTTGGTGTCGCCCGCCAGTCTGACTTCTCGAGGCGGACACGGTCCGTTTGGCTCCACGGTCAGCCCCAAGGCCAGGAACACGCGGTCCTGAAAGTTGGCGTGGGCAACGGTGTGGACGATCGCGACCACGTCGTCGGGACCGTACGCTTCGATCAGGCCGGCGACCTCCTTGTCGCTGATGGATGCCGCGTCCACCGTGAGCTTCCGAGCGAACTCGACCGCCGCTCGCTCTGGCTTCGGCAACATTTCCGTCGCGTCGAGCTGCTGAATCTGCTCGGCGGTAAGGCCGGCCTTCGCGAGGTCGGATTCGGCAGACTCCTTCGCATACGTGCAGCGGTTTGCGTCTGCGACGACCCAGCGCAGTCTGCCGCCCAACAGCGGACCGAGCGGGTTCCTCGTGCGATGAAGAGCGTCGAGGTCCAGTTGCAGAGCGGTCGTTCCAGGCAGTGAATCAGCGAGGGTGCGCGCCCAAACTGGGAGCGGCGGGGTGTCGCGAGTGAAATGACCCCACGTTTCTTGGTCGCTCAGGGGCGCGAAGCGCGCCTCCAGCGGCGCACCGATCGGTGGCTCCGTGATGCGGGGAGTGGCACAACTGGCGAGCAGGACCGGCAGGGCCAGGAGGCGTACATGGAGCATGCTGGTCGTGATCTGGCGTGCGGGCTCGTCTCGCATTCGGCGTGGCGCCTCCCCGTTCCTCTCCCGGAGTTCATCACCGTCGAGCTGGAAGCGCAACACCGCGCCCTCCGGCTCATCGGCGGAAGGCCCACGTTCTGGGTGCCGTTACGCCAGCCTGCCAAGCCGCCCGCCGGTTCTGCGGAGCCAGTCGCTCCGGTGGTCCCTCTCGCACTCGACGCTCGCGCGCGATGCGAAACGCTACTCCTGTACCTGGATCCCGTCGCGAGCGAGCTCTTCGACCAACCTGGCGAGCGCACGCGAGAGCAGCTTGCGGACGGCGACCTCCGAGCGGCCCATGCGGTCGGCCACTTCCACGTAGGGCATGTTCTCGATGCGCACGAGGCGGATGACTTCACGGTATTCGTCCGGCAGAGCGGAAAGCGCGCGCTCGAGTTGCTCGGCGGTCTCGTGGAGCGAGAACCTCTCGCTGGGCGAGAGCTCCGCCTCCCGGCCCAGCATGCGCTGGTCCACCGCCGGGTTCGCGCCTTCCTCGCTCACATGCTCGCGAAGTTGCTCGCGGCACGCGGCTCTCCAGTGCCGCGCCCGATTGCGCAGCTTGCACTCGGCGGTGCGGAAGAGCCACTGACGCTGGATCTCCTCGCTCTGCCCTTCGAGCTGGTCGCGCCTTTGGATGACTTCGCGGAAGGTGGTCTGCAGGAGGTCCGAGACGGATTCCTTGAGCCGCAAGAGCACTCCCGCGCGTCGCCGTACGTAAGCGGTCAGTGCTTCCCTGTTCCGTTCGAAGAGGCGAGCGAGGTCCACGGCTTGCTACGGGGGAGCGAATGCGATCGGAAGTCGGCTGGCGCGCGCAGCGAGCCACGCGCTGGCACGGGAGGGCTGGTGGCAAGAAGCTAGCACTTCGGTCATGCTCCGGAATGGGGGGAGCCCCTGACCCCTGCCGCAGAGTCCTTCCTCGCGGGACCGCAGTTTCGGCTCTCCTGAGCGAGGCCCAGGTGGGTCGCTCTCGCGTTGCCCCACCTAGGTCCGCGTTCGATCCAGCCAGGTGATCCGATGTCCGTCGAACGACTGCTCACCGAAAGAGTGGAGAAAGCACTCGAGGCGGAATCCAAGGTGGAGGCTCTCGTCGCCGCCTGTCTGGAGCTGGGCGAGCCGTTGCGCGCGGATCTCCTGCGCCTCATCGAGGAGCGCGCTCGAGGCCTCCTGCCGCTCGTCGTCGATCACCTGCAACAGCTCCGCGACCTGGGTCTGGGAGTCGAGGAGGGAGCGGATGAGGAGACCTTCCCCGAAGAGCTCGGCGACTTCCAGCTGCTGCGCCGCATCGGCGCAGGGGGCATGGGAGTCGTCTACCTCGCCGAGCAGATCTCGCTCAAGCGTCAGGTCGCCATCAAGCTCGTGCGCCCCGGCCATCTCTACTTCCCTGGCACACGCGAACGCTTTCGACGCGAGGTGGAAGCCGTCGCGCTGCTGGAGCACCAGGGCATCGTGCCCATCTATGCCGTGGGCGAGGAAGAAGGGATCCCCTACTACGCCATGCAGTGGCTCGAGGGTGCGAGCCTCGCGAACGTCCTGCTCTCCGCGGGGAACCTGAGCCCCGAGCGCTTGAGCCGCGCAGGCTTCGAAAGCGCGCTTCTCGAAGCCTCCGGAGCGGAACGCGCGCTCGACACCGCTTCCCTGCGCCGCGCTCTTCCCGGCGAGACCTGGGTTCAGGTGTGTCTCTTGATCGTGACCCGCATCGCCGAGGCGCTCGAGCATGCCCACCAACGTGGCGTGATCCACCGTGACATCAAGCCGTCGAACATCTTTCTCACTCTCGAGGGCCGAGTCCTCTTGCTCGATTTCGGTCTCGCAGCCAGCGAGGGCACGGCCCGCATCACGCGTTCGGGAGCCGTCGTGGGAACGCTTCCGTACATGTCGCCCGAGCAGGTCCGGGGCGGCAACCAGGACATGGATCGGCGGAGCGACGTCTACTCCCTCGGAGTCGTGCTGTACGAGCTATTGACCCTGCGCCTTCCCTACCTCGGCCCCACCACCGAGGTCGTTCGCGACCTGATCCTGCGCGCGCCGCCGCCCTCGCTGCGGCATGCAAACCCGCTCATCAGCGAAGACATCGAAACCGTCTGCCTGAAAGCTCTCGAGCGCGATCGCACGCGGCGCTACCCGACTGCTGCGCGCTTCGCTGCCGATCTCGAGCATGCTGCCCACAACCGCCCCATCGAAGCGCGCCCGCCCTCGCTCGCCCGCCGTGCCGCCCTGTGGAGCCGGCGCAACAAGGAGAAAGCCTCCGTCCTCGCTCTGCTCGTTCTCCTTTCCATCCTGACGACCCTCTTCGCCCTCGTGGAGCGCGCCTCCCGCCAGGAGATCGAGCGGCTCTCGGACTTGCAGCGATACGAGGCCTTGCTCGCGAGCATGAACGCGTTCTGGCCTGCCGATCCAGGTGCTCTGCCAGCCATGGAAGCGTGGGTCGCCGATGCCAGCGCCCTGCTCGAGCACAACGCGGCACACAAGCAGAACCTCGAGACCTTGCGAGACCGTGCAACACCCTACTCGGAAAGCGAGCGCGCTGCCGACGAAAGGCTCGCCCGCGAGCACGTAGCCCTGGTCCACCGCGAGTTCCAGGGCATCAAGAACTTCGTCCACACCCAGTATGGCATCGATTACGGGGCTCTCGAACAGGCGGAACACTCGCAGCAACGCATCCAGGACTTCGAGCGCATCCTTACCGACGGTGATCGCGACGCCTGCTCCATGGCCGCTCACGCACTACTGGAAGAGATGCAATCTCTGCGTTTCCTGCTGCCCGACTCCCAGAATTACGCCAACGAGGTGAATCAGATCCTGCACCTCGAGCAGATGCTGAGCGACGATCTGGAGGAATTCCAATCGAGGCGAACCTGGCATTTCGCGAGTACGGTCGAGGCCTGGCGCCACGTGACCCTTGCGAAGCTCGTTCAGGCCCTCGATCAATTGCCGGAGTCGATCCAGCAGGTCCAGACCCAGATGGCGCATGCGCGGCAACTCGAAGCCCAGTCCCCTCGCATCGCGCCACTCTGGAATCGAGCGATCGAGTCCATCGCCTCCCTGCCGGCTTACGCAGGCCTCCGGATTCGATCCCAAAACGATCTCGAGCCCTTGGGATCGAATCCTGACTCGGGACTGTGGGAGTTCCTCCTTCTCCCCAGTGGCGACCCACCGGAGCCCATGGCCGCTGATCAAACAAGCCATCGGCCCCGAGTCGACGAGAACACCGGCGTCATTCTCGTCTTGATACCCGGAGGGCGGACATGGATCGGGCAGGATCGCAAACCCGAGGACTCGGGATACCCCATGTACTCCCCAAGGCTCGAGGTTCTCCTTGATCCCTACCTGATCGCGAAGTACGAGCTCACTATCGGCCAGGCCGAGCGTCTCGGTTGGGCGGGAGGCCCGCGCATCGACAAGGACAAGAGACTCCCCCTCACCGAGAGCTGGGGCACCTTCGACCTGTTGTTCCGGAGGAACGGGCTCGCTCTTCCCACCGAAGCTCAATGGGAGCACGCCTGCCGCGCTGGTACCTCCGCCGGCACGTATCGAGGGGATTCCCTGGAGTTGCTCGAAGGGTACGAGAACCTGCCCGATCAATCCTTCAAGGTCTGGTGCATCGAGCATGGCAAGGAATTCACGCCTTGGTTCGTCTCATTCGACGATGGTCATGCCTGGCCCGCTCCCGTCGGATCCTTCCTTCCCAATCCGTTCGGGTTGCACGACATGCTCGGCAACGCAGTGGAGTGGTGCCGAGAGGTCGCCGTCACGCGCGCTTACAAGACCATGGTGCCTCGGATCGGCGATGGCTTCTTTGCCACGGTTCACGCGAGTAGCCCTGTGGGGTATGTGACTCGGGGATTGGCGGCGGATCGCATCTGCGCGAGTCATGTTCCAGCGAGCAGTCATCGGTCCTTCAGCCAGATGGGAGCCGAGTGGGGGGCTCGGCCGGTGCGGGCGGTGGGCGTGGAGCGTTGAGCGTGCGAGTGTCTGCTGTTTGGAGTACCGCCTTCAGGCGGTCTTCTCTTGCAGAGCCAGTACCGCCTGAAGGCGGGACGACGAACCGGACCGCCTGAAGGCGGTACTCCGAACCGGACGGTGCTCCGAACCGGAGGGTACTCCGAACAGGGCGGCGCTCCACGCAGGCTCGGGATCGAGCCTGCGCGGAGCGATGATCTCGCGGGACTTGCCAGTCGGTCTACTTGACTTCCTCCACGGCCTGGAAGTCGATCCCCATCTCGGCGGGCATTCCGTAGAGCTCGGGGCGTTGGTACTTGCCACGCTCGCCTTCGGGCTTGAGGATCTCGGCAGGCGCGCCGTACTCGCGAACCCAGGGATCGTTGCGGATCGCCTTCACTTCCCAGGAGACTTCCATGTTGGGCTTTCCGCCACCGATCAGGAAGCTGTTGCCCTGGATCCGCCGGGCGATGTGGAGCTCAGGCATGGCAGCGTCCAGTGCGGTCAACTGGTAACGGTAATCCCGATTGATCACTTCGAAGTAATCGGGCAGCTCGACCCAGGCCTCGCCGCTGGCGTCCAGCACGGCGACGCCGTTGTAGAAGTTCTGCGGCTCCGGTGCTTCCGCGCTGTAGTGGAGCAGGTAGGCGTTCTGCGGGTTGAGCGGGTGGTCGATGCGGAAGGACTTGGTTCCAGTCGCACCGAGGTTCCCTCCGGCGTACACGCCGTAGCTGGAGGCACCGGCCGCGGTGAAGCCATAGACGCCGATCGCGGACCCCGATGTGTTGCGCGCCGCGCCGAAGACCCCTCGTCCGGTATCGCTTTCGCACTCTCCGATCACGCCGATGGTCGTCGCGGTGATCGAGGTCGCGTGACCGCGGATGGCTCCCGCTCCGTTGGACACGATCGAGTTCGTCCCCTGGATCACGTACAGACCCGAACCGGCGGCATCGATCTGATAAGCAGGACTTGCGACATTGAACCCAACGTTGCCGCCGAAGTATCCGCGTCCCGCGAAGTAGCCGGCGTAACCCGCCGGAGAGGATGTCACACCATAGACTCCGTAGTTCACGCCGGTCGAATCGATGGCCCAACCGTAGACGCCCGTGCCCGTGTCGCCGTAGGAAAGACCGTAGACGCCCAGGGCAGGACCGATCGGGTTCCGGGCGGCACCGAAGACCCCTCGGCCGCTACCGCTGAAGCAATTGCCGTAGACGCCGATCGTCACGCCGCTCGTCGCCGTCGCTTCACCGCAGACCGCTGACGCGCCGCTGGAGGTGATGGAATTCCGACCGCTGATGACGCAGCTGCCGGACCCGACGACGTCGAGCTTGTAGGCCGGAGTGGTAGTGCCGATGCCGACATTGCCCGTGTACCTGTACGTGACAGTCGTTTCCGACCTTCACCCAGTGACAGATCGCCGGGGGGGGAGGAGGAACGAGGAGCTGAGCGTTGGCTACCTGGGCAAGGCCTAGCGCAGCAAGGAGCGGGAGCATCCGCTTGGGGTGCACGTGAGCAGTGGTTCGATTCATCTGGAACGTCTTGTCCAATGGGGGTTTTCGGTGACCAGCAGGAGCCTGAACTCAGGTCCTTCCGGCACCTCTGCACCGATCCAGCAGACTTGTGACCAAGAAAGTCGATTGTCCCGCGCGGCACCTGGCCGCGAGACCGGCGCCGCCGCAGGGGGGCGAGCAGGGCATCGCTTCAGAGAAGGGGAGCAGCTGTGCCCCAGTGCCCCGGCTGTGCGCCCCGGGAGCTGCCCTGCCGACGCCGGGCCCTGGGCAGCCGTGCGCCGGCCTCAGACGTCGTAGACGAATGGATTGGCCGGAACGCTTGCCACTCGCCACGCGAGCAGAACGACGAGGCCCAGATAGAAGACGAGCGGCACGATCCACACGAGGGGATGAGCGCGGAGGTAGGCGGCGAGGGAGCGCACGGGTCGATTCTCGCTCAATCCCAGCGCTCGCGCATGGCTTTCGCGAGCATATCGAGCAGGACGATCTTCCCCCCCCAATTGAGGTGGCAATAGTCAGCCATCCATTCCCAGCCCGTCAAGCCCAGGGGCATGTGGCGGGCGAAGAGCGCTTGTGCGTCTACAAGGAGCACGTCGGGGAGCTCGGCAGCGACCTCGCGCACGATGCGGTTGGTCGTGTCGTTGCCCTTGCGGGGCGCGCGGTCGAGACGGCCGGCTTCATGGAAGAGCTGTGCGGTTCGCGCCCCGTCGCGGTCGAGTGCGTAGTCGACGAGCGCGAGCTCGAAGATCGCGCGCGGATGGTCGGCGCACAGAGCGAGCGCCTCCTGGAGCAAGGTTTCAGCCTGCTCGAGGCGAGCGCGAGTCGGCTCGTCGAAGGCATGCGTGTTCAGGATCTCCCACGACTGGTAGACAGTGAGGATCTTGGGGATCAAGCGCTCGGGAGCGGGATGACCCGGCGACTGCGTGGCGAACGGGCCCGTGCACGGCCGGAGTCCGGGGAGCGGAGAACGCGCAGCGGCTGCCCCTTCGGGCTCGGTCGGCCATTCCGGGCCGTAGACGCGATCGAGCTCACGCTCGGGAAGCAGCGGTCGAAAGCAAGCCGGCAGAAGCGCGAGTGCCGCGCGGCGCTTCTCGCGAAAGCTTTCGCGCGTCGCCTCGTCGATCGCCGGCGGGAAGGCCGAGCCAAAGGGTGCCTCGAGATCGTTGGCGACGACCGTGCACAGGACCACCCGCGCGCCATGTTCGAGGGCTTCGGTGCAGGCCGCCCTCAGGTTCTCGCGATACCCTTCGAGCTGGACGAGCGTCTGGTCGAAGGTCAGGTTCTGAAACTTGCCGTATTCCCAGCTCCACGCTTCCGGTCGATCTCCGTGCGGGGATCGCGTTTCGCGGAAGAGATCGGCGACGAAATTGACCGTGCGCAGGTGTGTGGCGCGTGCGGTGAGATCGTCGATCCAGCGGCTACTGGCGTGGAGCTCGAGATCCAAAAGGAAGCTCTTCTCGACGAACTCGTTGTGGCCGACGTAGATGAGCACCACGTCCGGTTCGAGGCGTTGCAGAGCTTGGTGGACGAGGAGCTTCACGCGCGCGCTCCCGTAGCCGGAGCGGCCGAGATTGATGACTTCGTACCGCGGCCGCTCGCGCCCCTCGTTGAGCGCCCGATCCAGTCGAAGGGGCGACCAGCCGGCCGTGTTCGAGCCGCCGAAGAGGATGACGCGCTCGCGCTCTCCCTTGGGGGGCACGCGCTTCTCGTCGGCCGCGACGTCCATCATCTGCGTGCACCAGCCGCCCGCGACCTCCGGGTCGGGGACGAGGTAGGCCGCGTCCGGATCGAACCCACGCGAGAGCTCGCTGCGGCCGCTGCGGTCTCCCAGCCCAGCCGCGGCGAGGGTGAGCTCGAGCGGGACCAGCAGCACGAGGGTCACGACGATGCCGAGAAGCGCATCGAGCGAATGACGACCCAGAGCAGACCGGCGACGGACCGAGGGCGCGGGATCGAGAGCCACGGAGCACGAGCTTACAGCGGCCTCGCCTCTGCGAGCCACGCGGCCTCGTCCCTTCTCGGTGGACAGCAGATCACATGCCTGATCCCTGCCCGAGCGCTTGCCTGATCACGGCCCTGGTCGAGGACCGGACAGCGACAAGGTGGGCCCCGACCCCGGCGGATGAGGCTTGCTCAGAAACCGCGAGGCAGTACGCCGAGCACGACCAGCAGGAGTAGCACGACGAGCACCGCACCGAGGCCGCCGGTCGGGCCGTAGCCCCAGTTGCGACTATGGGGCCAAGCCGGGAAGGCACCCAGGAGGAGAAGGACGACGATGATCAGCAGAACTAGTCCCATGAGTGCCTTTGGTTCGACGAACGACCGGCGGAGCGAATGCCCCGGAGCTCCCCGGATTCCTCATAGCCGCGCACAGTGGGCAGGGCCATCGGTACAACTGGGTAATCGCCCGTCCATCCGAACCGCTTTCCTGTGGCAAAGGCAGCGCCCCCGCGACCTCCGTTCGCAGCTCCGCTGAATCGAGGAACCAGTTTTCCACCGCGCCCTGGCGCGACTCCGTCGCATGAAACGTGAGGGCGGCCGCCTCTGGTTCGGAGTACCGCCTTTAGGCGGTCTTCTCTTGCAGGCCAGTCCCGCCTGAAGGCGGGACGACGAACCAGACCGCCTAAACTAGAGTTTCGCCATTCGGCGAGGGCGCATGGGCGCTTGGCTGGTCGCTTGCGGCGAAGGTAGTCCCAGTTTTAAGAATCGCCGCGAGGAAGCGTCGCAAGGAGGAAGGCAGCACGCTCCACCCTGCGATGGTTTGGGTGTGAAGAACAAACAGCACCAAAGGGGGAGCGTGCGCGATCAGTATATCCCCGCCTCGCTCCAGGGCATCCTCACCTCATTCGCCGGTTGCTTCACGCGACCCAGCTTCGAGAACTTCGTCGCGATCGTCTCCGGTTGGATCCTCTGCCAAGGCCGCCACTGCATCTCGCGTGTCATCCAAGTCGCTGGTGGCCCTGGGCGAAGCAAGCACTTCGCCACGCTCTACCGCTTCCTCTCTCGGGCTCGCTGGGTCAGCGACGCGGTAGGTCAGGTGCTCTTCCAGTCGCTCTTGCCCTGGCTCTCCAATGAGGTGGAAGCCGTGGTCGACGACACTCTCTGCCACCGCAGCGGTCCCCACATGTTTGGTGCCGGAATGCACCACGATGCGTCTCGATCGACCTATGGAAAAGGCAGCTCGGCAGGAAGACTTGCCTTCTTCTCCTTCGGGCAATGTTGGGTCGTGCTTGCCGTCCGTCTTCCGCTGCCCTGGGATCGCCTGCGTGGCAGAGCGATTCCCATCCTGTTCCGGCTCTACCGCCCCAAACGCCATTGCCCGCAAGGCCTATACCGCAAGCGCACGGAGCTCGCCGTGGAGCTCATCAAGATCCTGGAATCCTGGATTCCGTCGGGATTTCGGCTGTTTGTCAGCGCAGATGCGGAATACGCATGCAGGACGGTGGTCCCCCGCCTCTCCAAGACGACGACTTTCGTCGGTCCCATGAACATGGAGGCGTCACTCTACGGGATGGCTAGCAGCTACTCGGGTTTGGGTCGTCCGCGCAAGAGAGGAGCGCGACTGCCTTCTCCCCGTCGGCTCGCCGCCGAAGCTGCGGTTGCCTGGAAACGCGTGACGATTCATGCCTACGGGCGCAGGGTCGAGGTCTTGACGAAGACCTGTACGTGCCTCTGGTACAGAGTCAACGGCACGCGAATGGTGAAGATGGTCCTCACCCGCGACCCGCGTCGCCGGATCGAGGATCGCGCCTATTTCAGCACCGACTCGATCATGACGATCGAAGAGCTCCTCCAGCGCTTCTCGCGACGTTGGACAATCGAGGTGTGCTTCCGCGACGCCAAGCAGTTCGTTGGCCTCGAGGATGCGCAGAACGGTTGGGGACGCCTGAAGACTTCACCGCATCGTCGAGCGAAGCGTCCCGGTCCTCAGGCTCGCGGACGGCGAGGCGAGATCGCCACGCTTCACACGGTACCGATCGTCTTCGTCTCCTACGCGGTCGTCGTGCTCTGGTACCTCCAGAACGGGCAGTACAAGAACGACCTCCACCGAGCCCGGGAACGGGCACCTTGGTATCGCTCCAAGCGGATGCTCTCATTCTCCGACATGCTCGACGTCATCCGACGCGAGACTTGGGCCGGCAGACTTCTTGAGAACCCGCAAGACGAGCGCGGTCGACGAAAGCTGCAGGAACGGCTCTGCGGAGCCTTGCTGGCCGCCTAACGAGGGCGAAACTCTAGCCTAAAGGCGGTACTCCGAACTCGGAGGTAGGGGTGTGGTTTCTCTCTAGGTGGCGTCGTTCCTGACACTCCGCCCCTCGCTCGGAGCCGCGTCGCACCCCTATCCCCGCGTTACCCGATTCGCACCCAGCGGAACGTCACAGATTCTCCGGGCGCGTATGCGAGAACGAGGAGCTTCGCGATGCGCTGGAAATCTGGCTCGTACCGGTCAACGAGCCGCACGAGATACACGTGTCCCGTACAAACCTCGGCGCTGGAGGTTCCTTCTCCGAAGAGGGCGCTCGCTTCCAGGAGGGTCTGCATCGAGGACTCGTCACCGGCGGCCCGAATTCGAATCTCACCGTCTGCGCAGTGAATCGAAGCGAAGCCTTGCCCTCCACCGACTCTCTCCTGGTAGCCGTACTTCGCCTGCAGCTCAGCAGGCGTGCCCAGATCGACGATACGTCCCTCTCGACCGCTTTCGACTCCGATGGAGAAGGCGCCCTTCACGTACTGATCGAAGTCGATGTCGCTCTGCCAGTTCCGGACGGAGTGACCCTGAAAGACTCTGCCGAACTCGCCGGTGTCGAACGCCAGGGTTTGAGCGAGCGGATCGAGAGAGTAGAGGGTCGTGACCCCTGTCACGGGCGATAGTTCGTCGGACTGGACCGCCGCATCCGGTCCAGGTAGTCCGTGCTGTCGTGCCGCGCCAATCAGGGCGAGTGATCCGAGAACGAGCATGCAGAGGAACGCGCGCATCGCTGATCTCCTCGGATGGGGGCGATCACCGTAGCCTCTGGGCCGCCAGCCCGCCAGGGCGGACAGGCGATTCCGTTGAGCCGTGACCACTCGCTCGTAGTGTCAGCACGACTCCGATCGCCGCTGGTCCAGGAGGTCGTCGATGAGGCTGGACAAGAGCGCGGACTCGCCGTGGACGATGCTCAGATACTTCTGCCGCTGTTCGGTGGGACAATCCTGCTGCAACATCTGCTCCGTGAGTGGCATCAGGCGCGTGAGTGGAGTGCGGAGCTCGTGGAGGACAGCGGACAGGAGCGTGTCCTTGATCTGCTCCACTTTGGGCTGGGTCAGGTCGCTCACCGTCGCGATCACTCCCGTCAATTCTCCATCGGTGCTGCGGATGGGGCTCGCATTGACCTGGATCTCGACGCGGCCTCCATCGGGACGTTCGATCGCCGCCCCGACGCCGTAGACCGGCTCTGCCGTCCGGAGCACGCGCGCGATCGGGGATTCCCCCTCTGGAACAGGCTCGCCATCCTGAGAGGTCACCTTCCAGGAAAGTGCATCGTGGGTTCGTTGCGTGATGACCTCCTTCGGAAGTCCCACGAGCTTCTCTGCCATCGCATTCGCGAACGAGATCCGCCCGTCGGCTCCGACGATGAGGACGCCCTCGGCGATGGTCTCGACCACGCCCATGAGGCGCTCCTCGCTCTCCCACAGCGCCCGATTCTGCTGGGTGAGTTCCTCGACGAGGGCCTTCCGCATCTCCGCGCGTCGCCGCCCCGAGAGGACGTCGGCTGCCTCCATTTCCATCCGGAGATCGTTCTCCCGCAGGCGCACGCTCTCCTCCTCGAACTGGCAGCGCTGGATCTTCGTACGCACCCGGGCGCACAGGACGTCGACGTCCGCAGACTTGGAAATGAAGTCATCCGCGCCCGCTGCGAATGCTTCGATCATCGCGGCGCGCTCCTCGAGCGCCGTCAACACGATCACCGGTACGCCTCGGAGACCGGCCTGGGCCTTGATCCGTTGACATGTCTCGTGCCCGCTCAATCCTGGCATGAGGAGGTCGAGGAGTATGCAGGCGACAGGCTGCACCTGCAGGAGCTCGAGCGCTTCCTCGCCCGAGTGCGCGAGGACGAGTTCGTAGTCCTCGCCCATCAAGGCCAGCGCCAGTCCCTGCAGGTAGCTCGTGTTGTCATCGACTGCCAGGATTCTCCTCGGGGCAAGCGAGGTCGCAGGGGCCGCCTGCGGCGATTCTCCGGGCGCGCTTCGCAGGATGGCGGCAAGACGAGCGAGGATGACGGCGATGTCTTCCTCTCGCCCCACGCAGGCGTCCGCACCCCCCTCCAGCGCTTCGACCTCGGTCCCGACTCCGTCCGAGGCCGTGAGAAGGAGGCATGGCGTGAGTCGGAGCGCAGCATCGAGCCGGACACGCAGGATCACCGTTCGTCCGTCGATGGCTGGCAGAACTTCGTCGACGATCATTGCCGCCGGTCGAACTTCGAGGGCGACCCGTAGCCCCTCTTCTCCGCTCGATGCGGCGGCGACTCGATATCCCGCGGCCTCGAGCGCTCGGCCAAGTCTATCCCGGAAAGCGGCGCTGTCATCGATGACGAGCACGGTGGAACCCGCAGCCGCTCCGTCGGCTGCTCGACGGAGCTGCGCCCCCGCCCGGGCGAGCACGTAGTCCTTCTCGTCTTGGCTATTCTCGTGCTCGTCCGCGCCCCTGCTGAGACCTCGGGGCCGGTCGAGTACGAGAGCCGCCCGCGTCTCCGCGGCAGCCAAGCACGAATCGATCTTCGAGCCGTTGACCTCGGATGCCTCGTTCAGATCCGCGTGGATCGTGATGCTGGCATCGACGGTCGGGACGCGCTTGCTCATCTGTCCTCACCTCGCTTCGGCGCGACGGCGGAGGAGGCCAGGACGTTCGATGCTGCAAGATCCTCGTCGAGGACATCACGATCGGGCTCCCTGGATTCGCGCCCCCACTGGGCGGTGCGCCCGCGCTCGGGCGTCAGCTCCGCTCCGAGAGCGCGTGCGAGCATCTCGAGCTCGGCGTTCGTACGGCTGAGCGCGACGACTGCCTTCACTGCAGCCTCGTATTCGACTTCCGCTCGTTCGATTACCTGTACGAAGCGGCGGGTGTCCTCGGTCTGGACCGCTCCTTTCAGGCGCTCCCCCAGGCCGGAGGACTCGATGGGGCCATGGCGGGCCGTCTCGAGGCTGCTGCCGTAGCGGCTGAGCAGGAATCCCCGGGCATCGGCGAACCCCGCCGCGGATGTCTCTGGCAGAGCCTGAGCGTCCATCAGGATCTGCGAGTGGTCAGTGAAAACACTCTCCCGCGCATGGTTGACACGCTGGAAGGTGGTGATGGCCACGATCAGGATCGCGACCTCGAGCACGACGATCCCTCCCACCGCAACGCCGGTTCTGTAGTTGATCATCCATTCCCTGATCATGCGTTGGCGCCTTCTCGACTCTCGCACTTCCAACTCGAAGGGTCGTCGACAGGCCAATCATCCGGGATGCAGCCCTTTCCTCGGATACTCGCGGGCTCTCTCCCACGCATCTTGCCATCGGGAATGCGAGGCAGACGCTCTTCAGTAGAACTAGGTAGTCCTGTTGAGGAGATTCGCTCGATCGTCGTTCCAGCGCAGAAAAAAACGCCGATGCGAAGTCAGACTACGCTTCGGCGCGTGAATGCTGCCAGATCTCGTAGCCGCGAGGCAGGGGGGATGTCGAGTATCCTGCTCGGCCTCGAGTGCGGTGGCTGTTGCAGCGATTGGCTGGAGGGGCGTCCTCCCTCTCAACGCGCTGAGCTACGTTCTGGTATCAGGGTCTCGGATCCTTCTCCCGACCCCTTCGTCTCCCCGTGGGAATTGGACGAGTGTGAGAGGCCAACGAGGCTATGGCAGAGATCAGCTTCGCCGGCTCCACGGGTTTGGCCAGATGCACTTGAAAGCCGGCCCTCAGGGCGCGGTCACGGTCTTCCGACGTCGCGTACGCGGTGAGCGCGACCGCAGGGATCCGTCCCCCTTGCGTTGCTGGCAAGACACGGATAGCGCGCAGCAATTCGTAGCCGTCTCTTCCAGGCATGCCGATGTCGCTCACGATCACATTCGGCCGCCGCCGTTTGATCGCATGGAGCGCCTCATCCGCGGAGCCGACCACCATCGTCACTGCATCCGCCTCCTCCAAGATCAGGCGCAAGGCTGCTCGAGTATCGGGCTCGTCATCCACCACGAGGACAAGAATCCCGTCGAGCGATGGCGGTCGTTCCACGGCTCCCTTTGATGACGTGGTCGGGGTGCGGGTCGTCCCTTCCCGCTCCAACGAGGGAAGCGAAACTGTAAACGTCGCACCCCCACCCTTCCCGGGGCTCTCGGCAGTGATCGTGCCCCCGTGGAGTTGCACGAGGTGTTTGGTGATTTCAAGCCCAAGGCCCAGACCACCGTGCGAGTAGCCAGTCAGATGATCATCTTGCCGGAAACGCTCGAAGATGTGCGGGAGCACCGCAGCGCTGATCCCCTCTCCCGTGTCGCACACTTTCAGCTCGACGTGGGTCATACTTCGGCTCAGGACGACCCGGATCTCTCCACCCTTTGGCGTGAATTTGATCGCATTCCCGAGCAGATTCCCGAGCACCTGCTCGAGTCGAGCGGGGTCACCGGAAACCAGCACCGGGGTCATCTCGATCTCCCGTACGATACGAACATCCTTCTCCGTCGCCGCCGGTGCCATGGAATCGACCACCGAGCGAAGGATCTCGGCCAGATTGGCCGTCGTTACATCGAGCCGCATCTTGCCGGAAGAGATCCGGTGAACGTCCAGTAGATCATCGATGAACTGCGTGAGCGTCTTGCTGCTGCGATAGATTATTCTCAGGCCCTCGAGTAGGGCGTCGTCCGTCCTCGAGGGCCGCTGGAGGATCTGCGACCAGAGGAGAATGGTATTGAGTGGCGAGCGGAGCTCATGCGAGAGTACCGCGATGAAATGGTTCTTGACCGTGTCGATTGCTGCAAGGTCAGCGCTCGACGCATCGGCGGCTTCAGCAAGTTGATGTTGGCGTACCGATCCGAGAATCAACGCCTCGTTCATCGCGAGCGTCTCTTCATAGAGTTGCGCGGTTTCGGCTACCTGCACCACGACTCCCGTTGCTCGATTCCCCACCTTCACCGGCCACAGTGTATAAGACAAGTGACTTGAGTTTGGGCTGGAATGATGTTGTGCAGAATGTTTTATGGGCTTTCCGGTACGATACACGCGGTCAAGGATTGTCACGGTGTCATCCGATTCTGGAAACATCTCCCGGAAAGGCTTACCGACGATCGCTCGCTCGCGTTTTCCCATCAGTTGACAAAAAGAAGGGTTTACGTAGCGCACGATGTGATCGGGTCCCTGGACCGCAGCCATGGGCATCGGCGCATGCCCGATCATTGTCAGGCAGATACTCGAGAGGTCAGGAGCCGGCTCTCCGCCTGAGGTCGTTTTCTCCTTGGGTTTGGCCATGAAGTACCCTTACGATCTTGGCGTGGGTTCCGGAGCGACCTCTCGCTGCTGGCCGATGCTCTCCGGTATCCCGGTAGTCAGCCGGGCATACTCGGTTTCGCGCGGCTGAATGACCACCACGCCTTCATCCGTAATGACATATTCGCGGATATCCTTACTGTGGTTGCCACCGCGCATCTTGATGACAACCATTACCTTCCGGAGCTGACCATCGATCTCCACATAACGCAACCGAATAATATCATCGGTGAGAAACGAGATCGCGTAGTGACTGAACTGCAGCTTGGTAAATGAGTCCTCTACCTCGACCGTGCTGAGAACCGTGACTCCGGCTCTCGTCAAGGCGCTTATCATCCGATAGAGCGACTCCCGGAAGTCGTCCCGGAATCCAGGCGCCAGCGCCATCTCGAACCCAACAAGTGAATCGATCACGAGCCGCTTGGCTCCGATTCTTGCTATCGCGTCAAGGATCTCCTGCATCGTTTCGTCGACTGAAAGATCGAGTGGACGAAGATAAAGGATTTCCAGCTTCTCTTTGTCCACGGGTGCGCTCAGGTTCAGCCCGAAACTGTCAGCGCGTTCCATGTATCCCTGCGGCCGCTCCTCGAAAATCGCCATGATTCCAGGCTCCCCTTGGCGAATGCCCTCGGCAATGAACTGCGTTGCAAGGGCCGATTTTCCCGTTCCCGAAGGGCCCGCCACCAATACACTGTCGCCTTCGAGAATGCCGCCACCAAGCATCTTGTCTAGCTCGGGAATACCCACCGAGAGCCGCTGACGTCGTACCCCGCTGGTCTCTGCGCTACTCAATCCGAGCGTGCGCGAAAAAGCTTGCAAGCCGTCAACGTTGATGCGGATGGTATGCAATCCCGGTACCGATGCCTGTCCGCGCAGTTTTACGACTTGAAGCTTTCGCACAACCGAGTTTCGCTCCGCCACCTGAGAAAGCCAGAAGATTCCATCAACGATGGTAAACACCGCATTGTCGCGGATCTCCGAGTGGTCATATTCGCCGACCAGGAACGTCGTGGCTTCCCAGCCAGCGAGGAACTGAGCAAGGCGCTGGATGAAGGATTGCATCTCGAATTCACCTGTGGCGCCAATTGCTTTGCGCATGACGTTGCGAAAAGAGTCGATCGCCACTATGCTTGGACTGATCGCCGTCACCTGCTGGATAATACTATCGAGGACCGCGTTCAAGTCTTGCTCGAGGAGCACATCAGTCAGGTTGATGAAGCGGAGAGCTTTGCCCAACTTTGATGCATCGAAGAAAGAGTACTGTTGCTGATAGCGCAACATTTTTATTGCGGGTTCGCCGAGGACTGTGAAATAAAGCGCCGGTTTTTTGGCCGTCGCGTTGGCAAAAACGATTTGATGGGCCAGGGTGGTCTTACCGCAACCCGGCATTCCCGCAATGATATTGCATGAAAACTCTGGGACACCTCCACCCAGGATGTCATCGAGGCCGCGAACGCCCGTTGATATCTTGTGAATCGTGACCTTGTCGCTTTGGTTCACGAGCCCCTCCGGCATGTTGGGCTTGAGCGAGTTTGTTTTCTTCATCGTTGGGGCCTCCTAGCTAGAGCTATTCCATCGCCGGACAGGTGCGGCCATATCTCATCCACGATTCGCAACGTCAGGGACTCTCCGATGAAGGTCACCAGTAGTCCAAGCAATTGGGCCACTAGATGAACCCCACCATCAACATTTGTGCCCGGATCTGCCTGCGTTTCATGCCCGTCCAGGCCTTCGAGGGAGCCATCCGGTTTGACCTTCACTGTGCGCAGTAGTGGCGTGGCCACGCTTGCCAAGGAGAGTGCCCGCGAAAGGAGCGTGCGAGAACCCGTATTTCCCATGAGACTCGCAAGATGTAGCCGTAGCTTCTCGCATGCCTGAACGGCCGCATGGGCTCTTGACTTCGAAGGTGTATGTGCACCTCTCTCATGAGCAAGGAGACGCTCGGCGAGAGACCGCGTGTCCAGGGTGTCCAGCTTCATTCGGTAAGCGCCTAGGTTCGGCTTTCAGGCGATGGTCCATCCTCGTGAATACGGGTGCTTGGTTTAGTCTGCGAGACCGTGCGGCTGGGGCTCTTGGGCAAGCCCCTTCGGCTCCAAGGTTGGAATAATGAATCTCGACCACCGTCGGGCCGCCGTAGGCCCCTCCCCCCGATCTCGACAGCGAGCCCCGATCTCGACAGCGAGCCCCCCAGCCAGTCATGCGTCCCACAGGCAACGTCGCTGGGTCGTCGATCAGGATCGGTTGGACGCTCAAGTCGCCAGCCTCGCAATCGTCAGTTCCGTTGTCGGGAGCAACACGCCCATGAGATCCTCGGGAAAGTTCTGCAGGAGCGTGGCGAACTCTTGTTCAGGAACGTCGGGTCTCCGTTGGGGCAAGTTCTCGCTCACGCCCAGTGCCGATCGGCAGCCCACGGGGTCGCCCCGTGACACGAGGGATACTGGATGCATTGTGCTGAAGCAGTCTCGCACCGATTGGGAATCCTACCTGGAATGACCGGCAGTTTTCTCTCCACAGATATAGGTACCCGTACCCTCTCTGTCCCGCCCGCGAGCCTGCCCGGGAATCTGGGGTGCCTCAGCACCGATGGCGGGGCGATGGGATTGTGACCGGCCCGAATGTGGGACTGTCCCGGCACCGCGCGTGGTGCTCCGTCCTGTGCTTGTGACATGGCTTCCTGACTTGCTCGCCCTCGAGCGCTTTCGTCTGCGATCCTCACGCTCTCGACTCTCACCTCGAGAAGCACTGTTCCCTCCCCGAGCGGCCCGGAGTGATCTGCACGCCCCTGACAGGATTCCGCAGGCGCTGTCGGCCACCCCGATGCCTACCAGGAGCTCGCCGCGGCCTCGCGATGCTTGTGGGGGGTTGGCATCCAGTCGCTCTCGAACTAGGAGCGCCTCGAGCCAAGGGAGGTAGCGATGCGTTGGAGAGGTCGGCGCGCTAGCGTCAATGTCGAGGATCGCCGCAGCGTACGGATTCCGGGCGGCGGCAAGGGAATGGTTGGGATGGGTCTGGGTGGAGTGCTCATCCTTGCTCTCTACCTGGTGCTCGGAGGGGATCCGGCGGTGCTCGACGACGCCGGAATCGGTCTGGGCGCGCCGGTCAGCGCGGGTCAGGTCGGCCCGGAGGAGCAGGAGCTTGCCGAGATGACCTCCGTCGTGCTCGCCGACACCGAGGACGTCTGGACCGCCCTCTTCGAGTCGATGGGCAAACGTTATGAGGTCCCCACGCTCGTGCTCTTCGCGGACTACGTCGAGTCGGCCTGCGGGACTGGGAGCGCAGCAGTTGGACCCTTCTACTGTCCGGGCGATGAACAGGTCTACATCGATCTCTCCTTCTTCCAGGAGCTCGATCGGTATCTGGGAGCGCCGGGAGACTTCGCACAGGCTTACGTCATCGCGCACGAGGTGGGACATCACGTGCAGAACCTGCTCGGGACCTTCGATCGGGTGAACCGCAAGCGCGAGGCATCCAGCGAGGCGGAGGCGAACGAGTTGCTCGTGCGGCTCGAGCTACAGGCTGACTACCTGGCCGGGGTGTTCGCCCATCACGCGCAAGAGCGATGGCAGATCCTCGAACCCGGAGACGTCGACGAAGCCGTGAACGCAGCGAGTCGCATTGGCGACGACTGGCTTCAGAAACAGACGCAGGGCTACGCTGTGCCGGAGACCTTCACGCATGGCACCTCCGAGCAGCGAGTGCGCTGGTTCCGCCGGGGCCTGGAAAGCGGAGACCCAAGGCAAGGCGACACATTCGCCGCGCGCGACCTGTGAGATCCGGCCAGTCTCGGTTTCCCTCGACAAAGCCCCCTGGACAGGACTGAACTGTGTTCTGCACGGGTTCCGATCCGTGGCAATCAGGGCACGAATGTCACGGAGAGACCTTCCGAAGTGTTGAAGGCCGATCCGCCCGCTGGCGGATCGCGGAACCAGCACTGGAAGTTTCGGGTGCCAGGCGTGAACCCGGAGACGTCCACAGCACGCACCGCGAGACCTCCCGCCGTGGACTGCAAGGGAGGCATCAGGCGTGTGATGGGTGCGGCCACGCATAGACGGCCATTCCCAAAGGGAGTGTCTTGCTGATTCGGACTATGGAAGAATATGTAGTACTGACTGGAGGGTAACTGTCTTGCGTTGAGGGTGAAATCATTCATGCCAATCGAAGCGCTGCCACCTGCCCAGATGTGAGCGGGGAACGTGGTCGAATTCGGGTTGACCGTGCAATAGTTCGTTCCGACGCCACAAACACCCAGACGAAGCTCTCCGATGGAATAGGTCGCTGGACCCGAGATGCTGATCGAGATCAGACAGCAATTGCCTGTGGTATAAAACCCGAAATGGCTCGCGCCGCCGAATCCGTCAGCAGTGACGTTGATCGTCGAGGTCGAGGAATCAGAGGCCGTGCCAGTGATCGAGTACGTGTAGACCTGGAAAGGCCCGGGCTCGAGGTAGCAGTCGAAGCCGGCGGCCTCAGGCGGCAGCGTGAGAAGTGAGGACGTGAATCCCTGTGCCCAGAACACCTCGCCGGTGTAACCGTGACTCCACGTACCCCAGCTCGAGCCGACAATGCGCTTCTCGTGCGCGGGCGCGAGTGACAGCGGCTCGCCATTGACCCAGGGTATCGCAGTGAGCTGGTCAAATTCCATGGCACCGCTCGCGAGAACGTCCATGTTCAGGTCGGAAGCCGTCTCGAAGGCGGTCCAGCCCCCAGCGATCGTCGTGTCGCCCACGAAGCCAACGATACAGCCGCCCGCGGCTGTGGGCGGCTGAACGACATACGCTGGGTCGAAGGTCTGCATGGAGCCGGAGTTCGAGGCCATCTGCGCAAACGGCGACGATGTGAGGACGGCGCTCGCGAGAGCGAAGAGAACGGTGTTGGATCTCATGGTGTGGTGTCCTTCTGGGTACTACCTTTCGGCGGCGCACGGCCATCCTGTCTTCGGATCACGCCTCATCTCCGCTCTCCGGCGCTCTGCGGAGAAGGAGCGTGACCCCTCGCTGTCCATCACGTGTCTCTCCATTCATTCACCTTGGAGTAGCGTCGCCCAGAACCCACCCGCGATGCTCACGACGAATCCTCGCCCTTCGCACGGGGGACCTCTCGTTCCAAGTCAGACGCTGTCTCGGGCGGCTTTGCTCGACGTCTCCGGAACAGGGGGAAGAAGGTTGCGAGCATCACGGTGATGGGATCGACAAGCACCACCAAGAGACGACCGATGGCACGAATCGGCTGGCTGAGGCGACGCCAATCTTCCTCGACCCCTGCGGTCCTCCTCGACGCATCCCCGGCGCGCAACGCGAGCGCGCTCGACTCCTTCTCGCGCCACCTCCGACCCCAAGCCTGATCGAGAACATCGCACGCCGACGCGAAGCCCCGTGGCGCCACGTATACGCTCACTCCGCGGAGCATGTCGTGAGCGAAAGCGCCGAGCTCCGCGACGTCGAAGTCTGGCCCACGCAGGAGTGCGGGGATGCCTTCGGCGTCGAGCAGATTCAGGGCAAGCTCGGCCGTGACGCGGGGGACGGTGTCGAGGAGCAGGATGGGTTCTTCGAGTGCAAGCGCTCCCATACAGCTCGAAGTCGACCACGGGCGAGCGCTGAGCGCAAGCGGACGCGCGGGGCCACACCAGGAGGAGAGATCCTGGTCACGGTCCTCTACTTGCTGCCGAGGCCACGATCGCCTCTCACCCAGAACTCCGCGGAGGTCAGAACCTCACTGACTTCGAAGTCCACGAGGTCGTCCCAGCAGACGATCCACGCATCGAGTGCTTCGCGATTGCTCGCTTCCATCAACTGGAAGCAGCGTCCGCCGGTCAGCTCCATCCAGCTCGCAACGTACTCCACGCCCGTGGGCAACATGCGACCCATGCTCCTGAAGCGCTCGCCAGCGACATCGGGATTGCCGAGCTTGAAGCGTTCGATGACCATGAACAGCGTCATCGGCCCGAGTCTATCCAGCGGCCAGGCGCTCGAACAGCGGCGCGGAGAGGTGGTCAGAGTCGTTCTCGCCCGCCTGGGCGCCACTGGAGCCCGTGTCCACCCTCGTCGTCGCATCGTCGCAAGGAGTAACGAACCGGGGGAACCCCGAGCGGTTCCCCCGTTTGCCTGCAGACCTGGTTGGTCCGGACAGGGACACTAGTCGTTGATATCCATCAATTCGCCCGTATCGTCCCAAACGTTTCCGGAGATGACGGTGGAGGTGTCGTTGAAGAGAACGCCGTAGCGGTATCCCCGGCCAAACCGGTTGTCGATCAGGCGGACATTGTTCATCGGCCCGTACGCGTCGTCCGTGAGGAATAGGGTGAAATTGCCTCCGTTGAGCCAGTTCCGTTCGATCAGGACGTTACCAGTGGCACCGTAGTACGCAGAGATGGAGAGCGCCGAATTGGACTCGTGTCCCGGAATTCCAATGGGCATGTCGATATTGTTGTGGCGGATGGTGATATTCATGCCCACGAGGCTCTGGTCTCCGTCGGCATGGGCACCGGATGACATCCCCAGATGGTGCATCCAGCAATCCTCGATGAGGGCGTCGCCATGAGCCTTGAAAGCATCACGGCCGCCCTGGTGAACCTCGAGACGACGGGCAATGAATCCCTTGCCGTACACCCCGCAACTCTCCGCGTCGATGATCTCGCCATCCTCGGCCAGAAGCCCACTGTAGTTCTGGACGCATTCGATGCCATATGGCTCGCCGTTGGCGTCGATGCGGAAATTACGGATCGTCACGTTGTTGGCTCGGATGAGAATGGAACCCGAGATGTCCACGTTCTCGAGTACGTAACCGTTGGTGGTGATGGTCATCCCGTTCATTGGCGTGAGGATGCTCTCGTCATAGGGACCCGTGTTGGTAGGCCCAGGCTTGCCACCATCACCGCCTCCGCCGGATTCCACAGTCAGGAACACGTCGCGTCTCGACGTCCCCCGACCAGTGGTCAGATTCTTGAACGTGGCCACTGCCTGGTAGTCGCCGACCGCAAAACTCCTGACGGCGGCCTGATCGACCTGAAGCGTCACAGTCGTGGACCGCTGGGGATTCAGGAAACCGTGGCGCTGTCCCGCGACTTCCAGCCAGGGCGCGCCAACCGATACACGCCACTCCAGGGGAGCTCCGCCCCGGTTGCTGAGTGTGTAGGTCTTCGAGGCAGGCGTGAAGTCCCCACCGACGGTTCCCCGGATCGAGTAGTCTCCAGCCGGATTGACACTCAGGTATCCGATGCCCGGAGCCAGCGAACCATCGTCAGTCGGTCCTCGAATCAACTCGACACAGCGCGTCGCCGATCCAGCGCCGTTCGTGGCGTTCGTGAATTCGATGGTCGCGCGATGACTACCAGGGCCGAGCCTTGCCGCGAGCTCGTCGACGATGCTGACGGTGATGCTCCTTGCCTCGCCCGTGGCAAGGTTGCCACCGGAGTCTCCGGAGAAGGTCACCCACGGCTCCGAGCTCTTGATCGAGAATTGAACGGGTTCGGCACCGCTATTGGTGACACGGTAGACCCTAGTGGGTGTTGTCACCGCGCTTTCGACCATGACGTCCGGCTCGAAGTCTTCCCGGGGAGTCACGAGTAGAGATCCCGCAGCCGAAGTCTCGAACAGGGTGAGCGTGGACCTGATCACGACCCGATCCTCGGTGTCCCGCGCGTTGCGGAAAAGGATGTCCGCGGTGTATTCGCCTGCTGCAAGCGAGGACGCGTAGAATGGATCGAGCGAGACCACCACTGCTTCCCGTCCCCCAGCCGCGAGGTGTCCCCCGCTCTGAGAGAACCGGAAGCCGGGCCCGGTCGAATCGGCAATCCAGCGAAGTGAGCTGGGACCCTTGTTCTCGAGAACGATGAGACGCTGCGTTTCGGGGAAAGGGCCGCCGATGGGAGCCTCGACGCTGAAGGTCGTCGAGTCAGCAGTCGTGAGACTCTGTTGCGTGTCGGGCGATCGGGAATCGTCGAAGCCGGATTGCCGGGCGAGGGAGGCGTCCGCGGACACCAAGCCTGCGAGAGAGATGAAGACGAGACGCACGAGTCGAGTCGCCGTTGTGGTGCCAAAGTCAGTGTTGATCCAACAAGCCATTACTGGTTGTTCCCCTCTCGGGACGAGTTTTCAAGCTCCCTGCAGCTCGATGCACGGTCCAATTCCGTGATTCGATGATGGACGCTACCCAGGTCGCCCATCGTGCAGGAGGCGAGGATCACAGACTACGTCGCTGGGGCCGGCCCGGTGCCCGCATGTGGGCACTTTCATGTCGATCCCCGTTGCCGCATGTCCCAGGGCCGATGCCTGCCTGGGCCTTCTGTTCGCATGGAATTTTTTGTCTACGCAGCCATTCCAGACTTGAACACGGAATGTTCCGCACCCTCAGCGATCGTTGCAGCCTGGCCTTCCGACAGGGCACTCCCGCGAGAAGCGCCTACCTCTTCACTTGAACTTTCCCCGCCAGGGTTTTACGCGCCAAGTGAGTCTCCGAGTCCCGAATCTCAAAGGAGCAGCGATGTACCAGCGCCAAGTGATGGGTACCGCACGGGAAGCAGTCGGCGAGGTGCGCGAGGAATAGGAAGCCGGTGGCGAGCGTCGTTCGATCTCGATCGAGAGACCTAGAACATGGCCTCGCGCAGCGTGCTCCGCCTCCGCTCCTTCGAACCTCAGGGTGGGGAATTCCGCGCGAGGATTCGGCCCATGCTTTTTTCGACGTTCCTCCATTGCTGCACCGAGTAGGTGATTGATTCTCAGGATCAGCATGCAACCAAGGAGGCATCTCATGAAGGAATACGAAATCACTTGTCGAGATATCGTCCTTCGCAAGCTTATCGACGGCGGGTACAGCAGCTACATCGGTACGCTCGGAGTGAAAGAACCGGATGGTAGCGTGCGCCATGTCAAGAGCGCGTCGATCATGAACGCCATCGATGGCTCGGCAGCCCGGTATTACGTGCAAGGCGGAGGTCAGCGAGCCTACGTGGAGACCTTCATCAACGATTACGGCGATGAGTGGTTGCGGACCGTGCCCGACAACACCCCGCTGGACAACCTTCGCCAGCTTCCGAATTGCACCGCTGCCTCTGGCCAGGTTCCGCCCGAAACCGAGGGCGACGGCGGGGGGATTGATCAAGAGGGAGGCGATGTCGATCCCGGTGGAGGCGGTGGTGGGGGCGGAGGCGACGACGGCTGAGCCTGTCGAGCTGACCGTGATCCAGGGACGGGCAGACCAAGGTCCTACCTGAGGGGCAGCGTCGCGGCGAGACCGCGACCGTCACCGGATGAGGCCAATCCAGGCAGCATCAGCCATGGAAGCCCACCGCCATCGCTTGCTGCCAGCTAGGGGCGAGAGCGCCCACTGACGTGGCGCGCCAGGAGATCCGGCTGGCCCGGGCTGCTACGCTTCCGAGGTCCCGCCTCGTTTCGGTCGCTTCCCGATGCATCTCCTGCGCGACGCCATCCCCTCTGACGAACCCTTCTTGCTCAGGCTCACCTCCCGCCTCGCCGCGTTCCCCGTCCCGCCGTGGCGCACGCCCGAGGAGATCGAGCGCGCGGACCACCCGATTCTGCTCGAGGCCCTGCACCAGCCGACCAAGCACACGCTGATCCTCGTCGCGGTGCACCCGGCTGGGGCGCCTGCGGGATTCGTCTTCGTCTCCACCAAGACGGACTACTTCACGGGAGCCTCGCACGCCCATGTGGAGGTCTTGGCGGTGACGCCGGAGGCCGAGGGGCAGGGATTGGGGCGGGCCCTTCTCGAAGGAGCGGAGGGCTGGGCGCGAGAGCGAGGCCACAACCAGATCACGCTGAACGTCTTCGAGAGGAACGAGCGGGCCCGCGGGGTCTACGAGAGGCTCGCCTATGAGCCCGAGACGATCCACTACCGCAAGGAGCTCGGCTGATCAGCAGTCGCAGCGGCGCTGCTCGGCAGGTCGCGGGTGCCACGGTGCCCGGCTGCACTCGCGGCTCGGAATCGCACTGCGCGTCGGCCGGGCTCGTTCCATGGAAGTTCGTACAATGAGCAGCACGACGCTCGCCGACGCATCGCTCGACGAGGGAAAGAAGGCCTCGAAGGTGCCATGGCGCGGTTCTTGCGTGTGTGCGGGGTCACTTCCCTACTTCGACAGGAGCAATATGAACAAGCGTCAAGTGAAGGGCACCGCAAAAGAAGTCGCCGGCAAGGTTCAGCAGGGCGCCGGCAAGGTCACCGGGAGCAAGAAGCAGCAGGCCAAGGGCCTCGCCAAGCAGGTCGAGGGCAAGGTCCAGAGAAGGGTCGGAGACGCCGAGGAAGTCATCAAGGATTCGAACAAGAGACGCTAAGGGGCTCTCCTGACCTCGCGCGCCGTTCATTTGGCTGCGCGATGTCGACCCTCGAAAGCATGAGGAGCGAGGCCGTCCTCGCTCCCCGTACGATTCGTCCCGTTTCACGTCACGTGTTGTCGAGCTTGAAGGGACACTCCCTGACTCACGCAATCACGGCTTGAAGGTGGCGCTCAGGCCATCAGTCGTGTTGTAGGAGGCTCCGCCGCCCGTGGGGTCGCGGTACCAGAACTGGAAGTACCAGGTGGATGCGGCCGCAATCTGGCCGGGACCGCCATTCGCGGGCGGCTGGGTAAAGTCGAGCTGCCGAGTGGCGTGGCCGCTTGCGTCGATCGCAACCGGCGGATTGAGGCGGAAGAACGGGGCGTCGACGCAGAGCGTTCCGTTACCGAACGGGACGAAAGCCTGGTCGCCGCCATAGAAGAAGAGGCCGTTCTGGTTGGGAGCCGCGCAACGCACAGTGAGCATGAAGCCATTCGCGCCGATCGAGAGGGAACCGAAGGAGTCGATGCGCGCTCCGGCTCCGGCGGAGTTGGGGCTGGTCGAGCAGAAGTTGCTCGTGCCGCCGTTGCTCGAGTTGATCAGTACGGCAACGTTGTCCGCGTCGCGGTTGGCGGTCACGAGGTCGATCGATCCATTCGCGTCGAAGTCCGCCGAGGCGACCATCGACGGATGCAGGCCGACGGCAAAGGTCGTTCCGGCGCCAAAGCTGCCGGCGCCGCTGTTCGCGAGCGCACTCACGAGATTGGACGCCTCGTCCGCCGTGGCCAGGTCCTTGTCACCGTCCGCGTCGAGGTCGGCGGCGAGGATCGAGTCGGGATTCTGGCTGTTCGTCACGTAGAGCGTGATCTGGAAGCCGCCAGTACCGTTGTTCAGCATCACGACGACCCGGCCAGTGTCGTTGACATCCGTCGTGGAGGCGAGGTCGACGTCGCCGTCGTGGTCGAGGTCGGCAGCCGTCATCCCGCTCGGTTTCTCATTGCCGGGGACGTTGAAGCTCACGGGTGCTCCAAAAGTGCCGCCGCCTTGGTTGAAGAGCACCTTGATCTGGCGATCGTCGTGCACGGCCACGGCGATGTCGAGCTCGCAGTCGCCGTTCAAGTCGTCGATCGCGAGGTGGCGCGGCTCCACGCCAACGGGAAGCGTGCCCACGAGGGTCAACGCGCCGGTGCCGTTGTTGCGCAGCACGGACAGGTTGTCGGATTCGCGGTTGGAAGTCACCAGGTCGATGTCACCGTCGGCATCGATGTCGCCAGCAGCCATGTGTCGGGGCTCCTGCCCGTTCACGACGACCGAGCCCGCCACGGCGAACGTGCCGGCGTTGTTGATCAGCACCTGGACGGTATTGATGTCCTTCAAGCTCACGGCCAGATCCAGGTCGCCGTCGCCATCGAGGTCAGCAGCCACGAGCGCCGCGGTGCTGACTCCCCCGCCCAGGTTGATCACCTGGCTGGCGACGAAGGTGCCGTTGCCCTGGTTGTCGAAGATCTCGATGAGATCGGGGCCGGCCTGGTCGCTGGACACTGCGAAGTCAGGGCCGTTCAGGCCGTCGAAATCGCCGGTCGCGACCCAATCGGGCCGCACCCCCTGCAAGCCGTATACGTCCGGCGCCTGAAAGGAGATTTGCGCACTCGCAAAAGGCGTGAGAGCAAATGCCGCGAAAGCAATTGTCGAAGGAATCGAAAGATGCATGGGAAACCGATTGGCTTTCTGGAAAGGGAAATGCCGTAAATTGATCTGAGCAATCTTATTCGTGTTTTCGTCGATCATGAAATGCGCTGTGGCTGTCCTTCAGGAGTTGATGAATCACAGTATTCTCGCGCCCGTTTGCGTGCTTCCGCTCGCTGCGCCTGCACGTGAGCGCCTCTGCGTCTTGATTTCTGAAAGGCCACCATAGTGGACCGGCAGAGGCGTCGCCATCGACACATCCACCGAGTTCGGCGAGGCGATGTAGGTAGTCGATACGCGTGATGATCTGACGATCCGATCGGTGATCAACCGGTCGCGACTCCCCAGAAGCCGTACCTCCTAGAGAGACACCCCACTCCTACCTCCGAGTTCGGAGTACCGCCTTCAGGCGGTCTGGTTCGTCGTCCCGCCTTCAGGCGGGACTGGCTCCGCAAGAGAAGACCGCCTGAAGGCCGTACACCGAAGCGGACGGTTCCGCAACGCGCCCCGCAGGTCGCAGCATCGCTGGTCTCCGAGGCACCTGCTACCCTCCTGATCCCCCACCAAGAAACCTGGTTTTCTGAGCCGCGGCAGCTCGAGAGGTGGGCTAGACGAACGAGCCCGCACTGGTGCGGCAGCCGTTCTCCGCGCTGACTGGTCCTCGGTTCCCTGGAATCTTCATGATCTCTGCAAGTTTCCGCATTGCCGCATCACTCTCTCTCCTTGGCGGGCTCGCTGTGGCGCAGGCCCCGGACATCTTCGACACCTGGCGCGGCTACGACACGGGGACCTACGTGACCGGGCGTAGTCCGAAGTCGGTAGCGACGGGTGACATCGATGGCGACGGCGATGTCGACGCGGTGGTAGCGAACTCGGATTCGTTCGCCCGCAACTTTGCCGTGTTCAAGAATCAAGGCGATGGAGGTTACGGACCGCGCAAGGTGTACTCGATCCCGAAGTCCTCGACCGATGCCGAGCTCGGCGACCTGGACGGCGACGGCGATCTGGACCTACTCCTGTGCGATACCGGACAGTACGGCGAAGGCACGACCGTCGGCGTCCAGTTGAACGACGGCACAGGGAACTTTGGAGCGCGTACGGCCTTTGGAGTCGGTGGCGCGGGCCCGAGCGATGCCCAGCTCGCCGACTTCGATCACGATGGAGATCTCGACGTCGCAGTGGCTCTGTACGGCCTCTTCGGCGCAGGCACGAGCGCCTCCCTCCTTCGCAACGATGGCTCAGGTCAGTTCGGGGCACCGACGTCCATCGCCATCCAGGCAGGCGTGCACGAGCTCGTCGCCGCCGATCTCAATGCCGATGGGTGGACCGACCTGGCGGTTGCCCTGGATGCGTACGGTTCGCAGCAGACCCGCATCGCCGTCTCGCAGAACGATCGTGCCGGTCACCTGCTTCCGCCGGTGATCTACGATGCGAGCCCGACCATCAACTGGGCCGGCAACACCGATAGCTGCATCGCTGCGGGTGACATGGATGACGACGGCGATGTCGATCTCGTCTTCTCGAGCTTGCGTACCTGGGACGGAAACCAGGGCGGGTTCCAGATGTTCTCGAACGACGGCAGCGGGGCGTTCGGGCCCAAGCAGTACGTCGATTTCGGTGTCCCCTTTACGGCGGGGGCGATCGCGATCGAGATCGCCGACCTCGATCAAAACGGATGGCTCGACATCGCCGCCGAGTACTTCAGCGACGTTGGCTGGGGCGGCTTCACCGTGCTCTTGCGCAGCGCGTCCGGCGGCTATCCGGCGGCGACCTTGCATCCAGCGGGCACCGGCGTGACCGACCTGGCCCTGGTAGACGTCGATGCTGACGGGACGCGCGACCTGCTCGCAACCAACTACTACTCGTACGAGCTGACCGTGCACCTCAATCCGGGTAACGGCGTGTTTCCGCGACCACCGGTCTACGAGACCGAGCCGCTACACTACAACCTCGACACCGGCGACATCGACGGTGACGGCGATCTCGATGTGGCGACTGCAGGCGGCTACGGGACAGCGGGCAGCGTCAGCATCCTGCTCAATCTCGGCAGCGGCCAGCTGGGGACATGGACCGACTACGCTGCCCCCTACTACGCCGGAGGGGTGAAGCTGCGAGATCTCGACGGTGACGGCGATCTCGACCTCTTGTGGGGCGACTTCAATGCACCCAACGGGGTACCCCTGCATGCCCGCTGGCGGGAGAACGATGCGACCGGCAACTTCGGTGGGACGCAGACCATTTCGATGTCGATGGCCGACATCAACGAAGTGGACGCGCTCGACCTCGATGCAGACGGGGACCTCGACGTCGTTGCCAGCGACTCGTTGCGCGGCGAGCTCAAGATCGCGCTCAATCAAGGTGGTTCGTTCGCGCCGGGCTTCGGACAACCCGCAACCTTGGGTCTGACGCTGTTCACGAATGGTGACTTCAACGGCGACGGCAGGGTTGATCTCGCTGGCACGGCTCCCGAGCCCTACGGCTACAGCCATCAGGTCGCGGTCCTCTTCGGCACCGGACAGGGCACCTTCGGCGCTCCGCTCGTGCTCAATGTCGACGACGGCCCCCACTCGATCGCGGCCGGCGATTTCGATGGAGACGGCGATCTCGACATCGTGACTGCGAACACAGGCTTCGAGAATGATCGTGAACCTTCGCTGTCCTTGTTGAAGAACAACGGCAATGGAAGCTTCGCGGCGGAGATCCGCTTGAAGAACTCGGCGCTCTCGACTCCGCGTCGCACCATTGCTGCGGACGTCGACGGTGATCAGGATCTCGATCTCCTGGTGCTCCAGCAAGGCTCGAACGACGTGGGTTTCATCGCCAACGACGGTCTCGGAAACTTCGCGCAACAGGTTCACTTCGGCGTGAGCCACAGCCCGCTGGAAATGCGCTTCGTCGACATCACCGGCGACGGCGTGCGCGATGTAGTTGCGATCTGCGAGCTGCCTCCGCAATTCCGGAGCGCCGTGGCGATCGTCAGCGGTGTAGAGCAAGAGACGAGCGTGGGCACGACCTTTTGTTTCGGCAGCGCGAGCACCTGTCCCTGCGGCAACGACGGTGGAGCGAGCGCAGGCTGCGCAAACTCGAGCGGAACGGGTGCGCTGGCTCGGGCGTTCGGATCGGCGAGCGTGAGTCTCGACAACCTGGTCTTTTCCGTAAGCCAGTTGCCGAACGGCAAACCGACGCTCTTGTTCCAGGGTAGCTTGTCAACTGGAGGCGCACCGCTGGGCGACGGCCTGAAGTGCGTTGCCGGATCGATCAGACGCCTGGGTGTCGTTGCGTCGAGCGCCGATGGATCCGCGAGCTTCGGTCCGGGTCTCGCGTCGAGGGGACAGTGGGCCGCTGGTCAGACGCGCAACTTCCAGGTGTGGTACCGCGATCCGAACGGTCCGTGCTCGAGCGGGCACAACCTATCGAGCGCTGTCGCGGTGACCTTCGTGCCCTGATGGCGCCAGGTCAAGGCCGATGCGGGGTGGGGGTGGGTGAACTCCAGGCAGGATGTGCCGGGGTGTGCTTCGGCCGAGCACTCACCTAGCAGCCGGCTAGAAGCTCCACGCCAACCCTATGGCCCAGCCAGATCCCTCCGGACCAGGGGAGACGATGAGTGCGGGGTTGGAGTCGAGTCCAAGGAATGCGTCGTGAATGAAGCCTGTCAAGAAGTTCGTGACTCCCGCTGCGAAGAGCACATCGACCGGAAAGTGCTCGCCTGCCTCGACGCGAGCCCAGCCCGTGCCGATCGCCAGTGTGTAGAGACCGAATCTCACCGGGTCCCGCCATTGCTCGGAAAGGTCGGTTGAATCCAGGTTCAACGAAGCGAGGAGCGCGTGATTGAAAGCGGAAGTCGTGTGGCCCGAGGGAAAGCTGAAGTCATCCTCTTCGCTCGGTCGTTGCCGGCGAACGCTGTTCTTGAAGAGCTCCGTGATCCCGTAGGAAGCGAGTTGCGAGCTGACTTCCACGGCGACGCCCTTCGTCTTCGACCAGAGATACGTATCTGACGTGGTGCCGCTCTTCGTGGCGGCCACGGAAGCGAGCCAGAGTCCTCCGAGTGCCGTCGCCGCTTGGTCCGAGAAATCGTCGGCGTTGCGTCTCGAGCCATATACGGGGGTCTCCTCTCGCGCCCATCTGGAGATGCGCTCATCGAAATCGTCGATCTGAAGGGTGAGTACCCCAGCGAGCGGGGCCCAGGTCCACGGGTCGGTGGCGTTCTTCCATGCCGACGTCCGGATCCGGTCCCAGCCGGGCGTGAATGTCGCGTCCTGCCCCCAGCCTCGCCCGTTCGACAGCGTCCCGCAGCCAGCCAGAAGCTGCGAGCTCAGTCCGAGGGCCGATGCAAGCACGAACGTCCTGGCCAGGCAGGATCCCTTCACGGGTCCCAACTCTACCCGCGCTGGTCGTCCGGACCACCCGCGAAGAGTCGCCAGCTCGTGGGGTTTCGATCCACGCCACGGCTCCCATTGGGATACCCCTCACCTGTTCGCCACCGGATTCTGGCGCTGTCGAGCCGGGGCCCGCGGTGAGAGAGTGCACGGAGCGGGAAAGCCTCGCGTGGATTGGCATTCCTCTGAGAGCGACGCCGCTTGTTTCCCGCGGACGTCTCATCCGCTGGCAAGGCGAGCTCCACACAGTCGAGCTCGGAAGCCGCTTCGGCTTCCCGCCAGCGGCGACGGTGCGAGCGCGAACTCGCCACTCTCGCGCCCGCCCGTCTACTTGTACTTGCCTCAATCACGGACAGAACAGGATCGACAACCCATCGCTCGTGTCGAAGGCCGCTCCCCCTGCCGCCGGATCGCGGAACCAGAACTGGAAGTTCCATTTCGAGCCCGCGGCGACACGGCCGGCGCCCGAGTCCATCGGTGGGCGACTGTAGTCGACGTCGAAGATGGCAACGCCCGAGCCCGCAATGTGGACCGCCGGATTGAGCCGGAAGAGTCCAGCCCCCCCACCCGAGATGCACAGGTGGCCATTGCCGAAGGGAACGTCCGTCCTCTCCGCGCCATAGAAGAAGATCCCAAACTGACCCACCGGGCAGGGGCCTGCGAGAAGCACGAGATTGTTCAGCTCGACGCTCGCCGAACCCAGGCTCCCCATCGCCGCCGGCGAACCGGTCGAGTTCGCGTCCGCGACGCAGTACCTGGAGATCTGGCACGGCAGCTTCGGCACGACCTTGAAGATCTCACCGCCAACCGGATCGACGATGTAGAGCTCACCCTCGGCATCCTCTCCGAATGAAGTGATGCTCTCGATGCTGGCCGGGCCCCGTGGTTCGAGCTCCGCCGTGCGATTGACGAAATCTCTGGGCTGACCGTTCACGACGCGAAGCGACCAGAGGTGGCTCGTGCAGAAGTCACCGAAGAGATAGTTCCCTCTGAACCAGGGCATCGCACTCCCGCGGTAGACGAAACCGCCGATCACCGAGCACTCGCCGCCCGAGTGGTCGTATTCGTAGACGGGGAGCTCGAGCGAGGGATCGGTGCACGAGCAGCCCGAGTCACCAGTGCAGGAGGATCCTTCCATGCAACGCCAGCCATAGTTCTCGCCGCCATTGCTCGAGCCAGGCTGGAAATCGATCTCCTCGATCTCTCCTTGCCCCACGTCGCCGATGTACAGGTCGCCGGTCAAGCGATCGAAGCTGTATCGCCAGGGATTGCGCAATCCGAGGGCCCAGATCTCGTCATTGACCGAGGGAACTCCGACGAACGGATTGTCACCCGGGATGAAGGGCGGTGCCAGGTCAACGTCCAGCCGCAACATCTTCCCCAGGTTCGTCATGCCATCCTGAGCACGATCCCGCGGATCACCACCGTCCCCACCATCTCCCAGACCGATGTACAGCATTCCGTCCGCGCCAAAAGCGAGGTTTCCGCCGTTATGGTTGGAGTAGGGCTGTTCCTGCTTGAGGATGGTCTGGACCGGCACCGGGGACGCGATGTCCGGATCACTCGAAACCGAGTACTCGACGATGCGTGTGTCCCCCTGGACGTTGGTGTAGTTGATGAAGAACCGCCCGTTGCTCCCGAAGCTCGGGTGGAAAGCCATGCCGAGCAGTCCCTGCTCGCCTCCCTGACCCGCGATCGCCCCGACATCCAGGAAAGGCCTGGGAAGCACATGTCGGTTCTTGATGATCTTGATCCGGCCGGAATCCTGCTCGACGACGAAGAGGCGGTCATCTCCTGGCGGCGACCCCACCCAGAGCGGACTCTCGAGTCCGGAAGCGATGAGCTCGGTGGCGAGCTGCTGCGCCACGGCCTCGGCGGGGAATGCAAGCACGACGAGAAGGGCGGCAGCGCCACGAACGGAATGGAGATTCCTGGAATTCATAGGGAGCGATCGATGCGTGAAAAAAGTTGATGCGAGAGCAACCTACGAGAGCTCGAAAGGATGCTCCCAAAATGCATTGAAGGCCGGCGCAGGACTTCCTTCGAGGGTAAAAAAGGAGTTCGCAGCTCGAATTCGCGAACGAGGGACTCGTGCGAGCATTCTCTTCGCCACCAGGAGAACCCCGCAGCACGGCGGTTGCTCCCGAAGCTGTAGGGAAGGGAGTTGCAATGGATTGCGAACGAAAAGGGGCCAGCAGTGCATTGCACCGCCGGCCCGTAGCTCCCGACCTGCGCATCCGCGGAAATGCCAATTCCGGGCTCCACCAATCCTCGGGGTGAAGGCGCGGCAACCGTCACTACTTCTCCGGAGCCTTGGTCGCATCGCTTTGAAGCTGCTTGCTCAGGTCCTTCGCATGCTGAAGGTGCATCTGCACCGTCTTCTGGCCGTCCGTGATCACACCCTTGAGCTGGGCGGAGACATGCTTCTGAAAGACGGTCATCGCGTCGTTCACTTTCATGTGGCCGCCCACCGCCATTCCCATGAAGCATCGATCGAAGTCGGGACCCTGCTTCTGCTCGAGCTCCTTGCGAGCAGAGGAGAGACACTGGTCGCCGAGCTCTTCGAGTAACGCAAGGTGGTCGAGTTCGTCCGCGATTGCTGCCTTGCTTGCACTCGCCTCCTGCGGACGGCCATCCGTTCCGCCGGCGAGTCCCTTGCTGTCAGCTGCCGGCGCGGAGAGGCCAGGTGCCGCAAATGGTTGCAACTGTTCACCCATTTGCCGATGGGCCGTGACCACCTTCTGAGCGAACTGCTTCACCTCGGGGTTCTCGGCGCGCTGCTGCGCGAGTTCAGCCAGCGCCACTTCGTTGTTGTTGTCAACGAGGAGCCACGTCGCGAGAATGGCATCATTCTGTTCCGTACTGGTGCTGGAAGGCTCCTGTGCCGTGCTCGAGCGCGGGGGTTGCTGCGCGGGCTCCTGCTGAGACGTGATCGCCGTGAACGTCGTTCCAGCCGCTGTAATGACCAGGAATAGGGGGGAGAATCGCATTGTTGTGCAACCTTATCAGTTTGAAGGTATCTGACGTCTTACTGCATCCATCAGCGAAGGATCGACCACCTCTCGTGGCGATCTCTCTCGGGTGACCAATGGCACTGGACTCTCGAAGCAAACACGACTCGGACTACCGCTGCTGTTGCTCCTTCGAGTGAGAGCGCGTTTGTTCGCGAGTTTCTGCTCCGTGCTCGTCCTGCTTGTGCTTGACTCGCAGCTGGTTCGTGACGTCATGGACGCCGGGAGCATCCTCGCAGCAGTCTTCCGCAAGGCGTTTTTCGCGCCGGGAATTCACCGTCCCCGCAAGCGTGACGACGCCATTCTTCACTTCGACCTCGATCTCGGAAGCGTCGACTTCACTCTCGGCCGAGAGTCGCTCGGAGACATCTTCCTTGATGCGATCGTCGCTGCGGCGGTAATTCTTGGGTCCGCGGCCGCTGTGGGGCCCCCGCTTGCGCCGCTCTTCCATCATGGCTGCGTAGCCGCTGTACTGGCCGGCCGGAGCACCAGCTCCTGATCCGAAGCTCCCGCTGCCCGATCTCGGCTCGCCGAACTGGCTGCTCTCGCCGTATTGACCACCCACGCCGCCGACTGAGCCGACGTAGCCAAATGGTTCTGCCATTCCTCCGGCGTAACCCGGAGCATGGGAGGTCCCATGCTGCCTTCGACCGTGGCGGTCGTGGTCCTGATCCCACTCCCGAGGCGATGAACCGCGGGAAGAAGCCTCTCGAGAGTCACGGCTTTCGCGGTGCCAGCGCGAGTCTTCGTGTGACCACCTACCCTCGCCGGGTATCCATGCTCCTTGGTACCCAGCCGGGCGGTATCCAGGCCTCTCCTGGCCTCCACTGCTGCGGTAGCGCTCCGCGGGATTCCCCTCCCGCGACGACCACGGCTCTCGGTAGCCAGCCCCTTCTTGCTCGTACCGATCGAATTCTCCGCGATGACGGCCGCGAGCGCCTTGCCCCTGCGGCGAATCCGGAGAGTGCCCGTACGCCTCACCAGAGTAGCGCTCACGCTCGGACGATTCGGAGGGATCGGAGTAGCGATCGTCTCGCTCGTCACGTCGCCCGTGATCGTCCCTGCTCCACTCACCGTACCCTCGTCGTGAAGTCATTGTCGTATTCCTCGAAACTCGCCCTCTGCTTCCGTTCACCGGAGGAGGAACTTGTTGAAAAGATCTCGCCCTTCTCAGCAGTGCGCGGGCGAGTGTGACCAGGCGCGAGGGCGTAGCAACTGACGTTCCGCGGATCCGGCCCATCCGGCGGTCACGGGACAAGCTCACGCGCCAGGGCCCTTCCAACGTTCTCGCTCTCCCTCGAGGCCGTGCGCGTGAGCGGTCGCTGGGCCCGGGGGCGGAGCAGGACGACGAAGCGGGCTGGGTCCCGACGCAGGCCCGTAGTGTGCGGCTCGACTGGCACCAGTCTTGCCTCTACAGGGGTGTTTGGATCCCTCAGAAGAATAGGCCGGGGCGAAATCCACCGACGAGGGCCGGTCGTCGCCCCGAAAGCGGCCGGCACGCCTGCAGGAGCAAGACTATGAGAAGCGCTTCGTACATTTTTCCTGGTCTGATCGGGGCTAGTCTTGCGATGGCCGCGGTACGCACGCCCACCCGCTCGTCGGATCCGGCGGACGAGCATTCCGCGCAGATGGTCACGGAAGGCCGGCGGATCTTTCGTTACGACACCTTCGGGGACGAGCATTTCTGGGGCGGAGAGCTCTTGCTGCACGACGCGATCGCGGGAGCGGGGAACGGGGGGATCGGGCCGGGATTGAGTCCCCTGGCAGCTCTGCGGCTGGGATTGAAGGTCGACGTCGAGGCCCTGCCGCTCAACCTTCTCCGGGACCTCTCTCAGGGGCAGGTGGATCTGGGCGATCCCCGCACAACCTTGGTGCTGCTCGAGCATGATGCGGTCGTCGGTGTGACCGGTTTCTTCGGTCCCGGCGAGGGCCTGAGCGCCGTGGGCATCCAGTGCGCGCTCTGTCATTCCACCGTGGATGACTCCTTCGCGCCGGGCGTCGGGAAGCGACTCGACGGCTGGGCGAACCGCGATCTGGACGTCGGCTCCATCGTCGCGCTCGCACCGGATCTTTCCCCATTTGCAGACCTGCTCGGCGTCACGCAGGACGATGTGCGCAATGTCCTGCGGAGCTGGGGACCGGGCAAGTTCGATGCGGAGCTCGTGCTCGACGGCAAGGCATTCACTCCTGACGGAGCTTCTGCTGCGACGCTCATCCCGCCGGCTTTTGGCCTCGCCGGAGTCAACCTCCATACCTGGACGGGTTGGGGCTCGGTGACGCACTGGAACGGCTTCGTGGCGAACATCGAGATGCACGGGATCGGGACCTTCTTCGATCCGCGGCTCGACGACCCGGTGCGATTCCCGATCGCGGCCGCAAACCGTCTCGGTCACATCGTCCCGCCTCCCGGCGAGGCAGACCGCATCACGCCAAAGCTCGAGCCCCTGCACTTCTACCAGCTCGCACTGCCCGCGCCGCGGCCCCCGGCCGGGAGTTTCGATCCCCTCTCCGCGCGACGCGGTGAGGAGCTGTTCGAAGGAGCGGCGGACTGTGCACGATGTCACTCCGAGCCGCTGTACACGGAGCCGGGTTGGAACCTGCACACACCCGAGGAGATCGGAATCGAGTCCTTCCAGGCGGATCGTTCCCCCGACGGGCGCTACCGCACGGCGCCCCTGCGAGGCCTGTGGACCCATCAAAAGGGTGGTTTCTATCACGATGGACGCTTCGCCACACTCGACGACGTCGTGAAGCACTATGACGGGGTGTTCTCGCTGGGCCTGAGCTCACAGGACGTCGAGGACCTCGTGCAGTATCTGCTTTCACTCTGATCGACACCCCGCGCTCACGTCCGGACGAAGACGGGCGGGACCTGGTTCATCCCCGATCCCCCGGGCGAGGGCGCGGCGAGGAAGAGTCGCAGTTGACCGTGCTCGTACGCTGCAGAGGCTGGCGGAAGAGCGGAGACCGCGGGTACAAGACTGGGGCCTCGTGAGCCATGGACCGCCCCGGTGTGCTTTCCGCGATCGGCAACACTCCGCTGGTACAGCTGGCGAAGCTGTCACCACCTGGCGGCGCTCGCCTCTTCTTGAAGTGGGAGGGCGCGAACCCCACGGGCAGCATGAAGGACCGCATGGCGCTCGCGATGGTCGAGCGCGCTCGGGCAAGCGGACGCCTCGCGCCCGGCCAGCAGATCGTGGAGTACACCGGTGGGAGCACGGGCGCATCCCTCGCGATGGTGGGCGCCGCGCTCGGCCATGCGGTGCGCATCGTGGCGTACGACGTCGTCGCCGACGAAAAGATCAGGATGATGCGCGCGCTCGGCGCCGAGGTCGAGATCCTGGCGACACCGGGGCGCAAGGTGTCGCCCGAGCTCCTTCCACGCCTGCGGGCACGCGTGCTGGAGATCCGGAAGGAAACCGGAGCATTCTGGACTGCCCAGATGGAAAACCCCGACCAGATCGAGGGCTACGCTGCGCTCGCGGACGAGCTGCTTGCTGCCTGCCCCGGGATCACCGACCTCGTTCAGGTCGTGGGAACGGGCGGAAGCTCGATCGGCACGTCGCGCCGGCTCAAGGCGCGCAAGCCCTCCGTGCGCACGACCGTAGTCGAGCCCGCCGAGTCGCCCTACCTGAGCGCCGGCCGCGGTGGCTCGCACACGATCGAGGGGATCGCGCTCACGCTCACGCCGCCGCTTTTCGACGCCTCGATCGTGGACACGCGCCTCGCTGTTCCTGAAGCCGAGGGGCGCGCGATGGCGCGGCGGCTGGCGCGCGAGGAGGGGCTGCTCGTCGGCGCGAGCACGGGGCTGAATGTAGCGGCTGCGGTGCGCGTAGCCGCGGGACTCCCGAACGACGCGGCCGTGGTGACCATCGCGGTGGACACGGGACTGAAGTACCTCGCGGGAGGGCTGTTCGAGTTCGCCGTGTAGTTACGGAGGGCATGAGGCTTTTTTACGGCCGAGGGCAATGCAGCCGATGCCACTGCGGGACCTTTCAGACAGACCACCAGCTGCACGCCATCCGCATGCCCCAGATCGGGCCAGCTTTCGGTGGGGTCGGGACCGTGCCCTCCTCGCCCCGCCGTGACCGCGCTCCATCGGAGCGCGGGCTCCCTCGGGCCTCGGAGGAGCAGGACGAAGACTTCGCTCCTGGCGCTGAACGACCCGTCGCTGGCGATTCTCCCTACGGCAACGGATTGGTCGCGAGCACGATGGTCGCGTCGCCGCGGCCGAAGGCGAAGTAGCGGCCGTTGGACGAGGTCGCGAGCGGGAGCATCGGCACCATTCCCCAACCAGTTTCCCTGTCATAGAGCCGCTGCTCCGCACCAGTCGAGACGTTCCAGAAGCGGATCTCGTGCGTGTAGGGAGAGCTGGAGAGCAGCGCGGTGCCTCTCGGACTGAAGGCTACTGATTCCGTGAAGCCGTTCTGGTCGCCGGCGAAGGTCCTGAGCAGCGCACCGTCGGAGACACGGAAGAGCTGCACGTTGTCGCCGTACTGCTCCTCGGCAGCGGCGATCGACAGGCCGTCGGGCGAGAACGCTATCGAGAGCATTGCCGCCGGGCTTCCCGTGATCGTGAGGATCGGCGCACCGGTCGTGGCATCCCACAGGCGGATCTTCTGGTCCCAGCCGGCGGACGCGAGCGTCTGGCCGTCCGGCGAGAGCGCGAGGCATGTCAGGCCCCCGGTAGGTCCGGAGATCGTCTTCACGAGAGAACCACTGGCCGCGCTCCAGAACCTGATGAGTGAGTCGCGGCCGCACGAATAGACGAGCTGACCGTTGCTCGAGATGCGCACGGCAGTCGTCCCCCCCATGTGACCGGGAGCGGTCCAGAGGTTGGCGCCCGTCGCCACGCTCCACAGCCTCACCGACGGATCGAGCGAGTCGAAGCCCGGCGAGCCCGCGCCCGAGGCGACTACCGTCTGGTCGGGCGAGAACGCAACCGAGTTGACGACGTCGAAGTGACCCTTGAGAGTGCGAAGGCAAGCACCCGTTCTCACTTGCCACAGCCGCAGATCGAAGTCGTGGCTCGCCGAGACGAGTAGGTCGTTATGCGGGGAGAACTCCACGCTCGCGACCGCGCCGTGGTGGAACCCGAGCGTCTGCAGCAGGGTCTCGCTCTGGACGTCCCACTGCCGCGCCTTGCCGTCGAGCCCGCCAGCCCACAGGGTCTTGCCGTTCGGCATGTAGCTCACGCTGTTGACGGTCTGCGCGGCCGGGTCGGCCAGCAAGTGCAGCGGAGCGCCACTCAGAGTGTCCCAGGTGCGAGCGGTGTTGTCCCAGCTCGCCGACGCGAGGCTGCGACCGCTGGGATGCCATGCAACGGACTCCACGAGGTCTGTATGCCCGGTCAGCGTGTCCACGAGCAAGCCGTCGGCGGCGCGCCAGATCTTGATCGTGTTGTCCCAGCTCGCCGAGGCGAGGTAGCGCCCCCGCGGGTTGAACGCGACCGAGGACACGAAGAACGAGTGGCCGGTGAGCGTGCGCAGCAACTGCCCGTCGGCGACGCGCCACATCTTGATGGTGTTGTCGCCGCTGCCCGTCGCGAGCGTCAGATTGTCGGGCGAGAAGGCGACCGAGAAGACCGCGAAGTTGTGACCGACGAGCTGATGCAGCAGCGCGGCGTCGGAGATGCGCCAGATCCACGCGTTGTAATTCTCGTCGCCGCCGGCGAGAAGCTGGCCGTCCGGCGAGACCGCGACGGAGAAGACGCCCAGGGAGCCGGCGTGGAACTGACGCACGATCGTGCCGTCACTCACGCGCCACAGCAGCACGTCCTCCTGTCCGCTCCCGAAGCTGGCGTCGCCGCCCGATGCGATGTACTGGCCGTCGGGCGTGAACGTGATCGAGAAGATCCCCGCGTACGCCGCAGCCAGCGTGCGGATCAACGTCCCCGTCGAGGTGTCCCAGAGCTTGATCGTCTCGTCCTCCAGGCTCGCGGTGGCGAGGATCTGCCCGTCGGGCGAGGTGGCGCAGGATTGCACCGTCGCGTGCCCCGGTCCGAACCACACGATGGGCGGCGGCCCCTGCGCCTCCGCCACGGCCACGAAACCGACCACCGATGCCCCGAGCACCATCCCGATTCGCCGAGTGAACGACCGCACGCGTGAGCCCCGCTTTCCTGAAACGACCTGAGAAGAACCGGCCGGCGCCGAACCTCTCTCGCACCGGCGAGGCGTTGGTTCAATCGGCCTTCGAGAATGATATGACGGCCGGATCGTTTCGAACCGTCCTGCCAGCCCCCGCGTCCGTGCACGCCCTGCTGTATCTACTTCGTGCTCGCCGGCCTCGCGGCGGGGCCCTCGAGCTCGGCGAGCCGTTTCGACAACCACTCACGGGTGTTCATGCGCGTCCTGTCGGGCAGGATCATCTCGTACGGCTTGCCCGAAGTTTCTGATTTCGACGCCACGCCTTCGATGAAGTCGCGCGCGGTCTTGATCCTGTCGCCGGCCATCTCGAGCTTGCTACGCAGGTGCTCGACCGCTTTCGTGGACTCGTACTCCGTGCCATTGCGCACGAAAGTCGCGCCCGACTGCTCGATCGCTTCGAGCAACGCAGCGATCTTCTGCGGCTCGCTAAGCAGAGGCTTCACGGCCTGCTGAAGGAGGACGAAGGTACCCTTCTTGTTGCCCACGACGACATCGGGCTTGCCGTCGCCGTTGACATCGCCCGCGACCACCTGAACTCCGACGCCGGAACCGTCATCGATCAGGTGGGGAACGAACTTCACCTCGCCCCCTGGCGAGCGCGTGAGCCCGAACCAGTAGACGACGGCGCGCGAGCCAGGGCCGTCCGGATCGCCCTCCGCACCGTGTGACCACCAGCGCTTGCCGGTGACGATGTCCTTCAAGCCGTCGCCGTCCACGTCGATCAGGTCGAGAGCGTGCAGTTCACCGAACTGCACTCCATCCACGACCTCTTCCTTCCGCGGACTCAGGATCTCGTGCTCGACGAAACTGATCTCGCCGTCCTTCTTGACCTGCCCGAACCAGGACAGCCCGAAATGGTGGGCGGCAAGCGAAGTGACGACGTCGTTCCGCCCATCGCCGTCCACGTCGTAGACATGCATCTGCGCGCCGCCGTATTGATCGGTGAACGGGAAGTCATGGCGCTGCCAGGGCGGGTCGCCGGCGAGAGCCGTGGGCTGCTGCCACCATCCAGAAGCGAGCAAGACGTCCGCTCGTCCGTCGCCGTCGACGTCACCGATTCCAAGACCGTGCGTGAATCGCTCGAGCGCGAGGTCCTCCGACAGGGGATGAAAGGTCCAGGGCTCGTTCGGTTTCGCCCAATCCGGCTCGGCCCAACCCAGGCGACCACCGACGTGGAAGATCAGCTCGGGCTTCGTGTCGCCCGTCAGGTCGCCGAAGGTCGGCGATTCATTGTCGACATGCTCGGCGATCAGATGCTTGTCCCAGCGTTTCGTCTCGGTCTTCGGGTTCTCGAACCACGACGCCGACTCGCCCGGAAAGCCGACGACCAGCACATCGAGCCAGGCGTCGCCGTTGAAGTCGTAGGGGAACGAGAAGAAGTTGTCGGAGTAATGCGACGGATCGTACTCCTTGGGTTCGTAGAGCTCGCGCGCTTCCTTGAACTCGGGCCCGCGGTACCAGAAGGGACCACTGATCACGTCGGAGTGGCCGTCGCGATCGAGATCAGCAAAGTTCGCCCCCTCGCAATAGAACTTCTGACTGAGCACCTGCCTCGCGAACGTGGGCTCGTTCGAAAGGCCGGAGCCGACTTGTCCGATGCCAACCAAGAGCTGCAAGAGCACGCGGGCCTCCTGTTCGTGACGGTTCAGTGAGCCCGGGATTGTAGCCGCGTGCACTGATTGGCGCGCTGGCCCCCCGCTCCGGCATGCTACGAGACCGGGACTCTGCCCGATGGGATGCTAGCAGCCTGTGGCAAAACTCCCTACTGCGGCTTCGCCGGCTTCGATCCTGCTGCGTCGCGCTAGGAACGCCCTGCTCAGTGGCCAAAGAGGCCACCTCCGCCGTCGTTCCGTCGCGCTCCTTGCATGCTCAAAGCCGGCTGTGCCTCGCTACGGGAGTTTCGCCACAGGCTGCTAGGGACAGAAGCTCGCGCTGAGCCCGTTCGTCGTGTTGAAGTGGGAGCCGCCGAAGAAGGGATCGCGGAACCAGAACTGGAAGTACCAGGTGGAGCCCGGGAGGATGCGCGCCTGGGACTGCGGGGGGTTCTGGAAATCGACGATGACGCTGCCCGCACCCTGTCCGTCCAGCTGGATCACCGGCTCGAGACGATAGATCGGCCGGCGCACGCAGCGGAATCCGTCACCGAACAGTGCGCCGTCCGGGTGATCTCCGTAGAAGAACATGCCGAACTTCTTTGGAATCGCGCCAGCGACGGTGAGAGCGAAGTCACCCTCTGCAATGCTCACCGAGCCGACGTTTCCTATCGTGGCTCCTTCACCGGCACTGTTGGGGGAAGTGTGGCAGTAATTCGAGACTTCGCAGTTTTCCTCGATGATCTTGAACACTTCGCCTTGGTTGTCGAGGATGTAGACTTCTCCCTGCGCGTCGATTCCGAAAGAGGAGATCAAACCGATCACGCCCTCCCCGCGATACGGCGCCAGGTCGTCGGTGCGGTCCTGGAACTCGGTCATCGTATTGCCGTCGTACTTGGTAGTCCAGATTCGCCCCGAGCAGTAATCGGCGAAGAAATAGGTGCCGTGGAGCCAGGGCATCGCTTCGCCGCGATAGACATACCCACCGATGATCGCGCAACGGCTCTCCGAATGGTCGTACTCGTAAATGGGGGCCAGGAACATCGAATCTTCGCAGGAAATGCATCCGCTGAAGTCTTTGCAGGTCGTGCCTTCCACGCATCGCCAGCCGAAGTTCGCGCCGCTGGCGCTGGCCGCCGAGACGTAGTTGAGCTCTTCATGCTCCGTGGAGCCGACATCGGCGATGAAGACGTCACTGGTCAGCGCATCGAAGGAGAATCGCCAGGGCTGCCGCAGGCCCCACATCCAGATCTCCTCCCGGACGCCCTCCTTGCCAACGAACGGATTGTCGGCAGGGATGTAAGGCGGAGCCGCATCGACGTCGAGCCGCAGGATCTTCCCGAGGAGGTTCGAAAGGTCCTGACTGTAGTTCGGGAGAGGATCGTCCGACCAGGTGTCGTCGCCGATCGCGACATAGAGCATGCCATCCGGGCCGAACTGGATTTGATTCCAGAGGTGTACGAGCGTGGTTTGCTGGTAGGGGCCGAGAATCTCGGCTCGCGACGTGGGATCCGCAATGTCGGGATCGGCCGATACGTGATACTCCGCGACGTGCGCGACGAGCCGCTTGTCCACGTAGAGCACGAAGAACCGACCGTTCGTGGCGTAGTCGGGATGGAAGGCGATGCTTCCGATCGCTTGACTGCCGTCGGCGACATCGTCGCTGAGGTCCAGGAACGGCGTGGGGAGGAGCACCCCGTCCTTGATGATGCGAACTCCAAGCCGGCCTTCGACGACGAAGAGCCGCGAGGTGTCGCCGGGAGGTGACTTGAGATCCGTCGGCCGGGTGATGTTCTTGGCGACGCGGACGGCGCGGAGGGATTGTGCGGTGAGAGGTACGGCGAGGAAGACGAAGAAGCAGGCGGTGAAGAATCGGTTCATGGGATGGTGATTCGAGTGTGCGAGGGATCGCGCTGGGATCCGAATCGCGTGCCCGGGTGAGCGCGATCCGACCCCGAACGATCGGAGAGGGTCCAGCGCATGGAGTGCCAACCAGGACGGCTCCCCACGCGCCTGCCCGGTCCCTGGCCCTCCGTATCGTGATACGGTAAGCCTTCGGCAGGCCTCACGGAAGCCTATGCTGCCTGGTTTCTCCTCGGTCGCCAACGCCTGACCTTCAGCACCCGATCTTCAGAAGATCGGTCCATTGCCGCCCGCTGACGGCTTTCCGCCCGCCTCGCGCAGCTCCTCCCGCCCCGCCGAGGTGCCGCGCGATCCCACATCAATCTTAAGAATGGATGTCCGCGAGATCTTCGGCTGGAACAATTCATGCAGCTCAGGCCGAAGTCAGCGGGCGCGGGTCAAGTTCGTCGGTTCGCCTCGAACTGCCGGATGAGCGTCCGTGGAGCCCTCTGCAGCCAGGCGCGTTCCAGCCGAAGCCGACACTCGGGGACCCCCAACCTCGTCAGCCTGGCAAGCACTGCCGGGTAGCCGATGTAATGGTCAGTGATGTGGTAGATGTCAGGCCACCGCTCGATCAGGATCTCCTGATCGTCGACGTCGTCCAGCAGGAAGACCACTGACAGGCCGTCCTCCTTCAACCGCACGAACCCCTTCCCCCGCACCTTCAGTGCCGGCGTGCCATACCAGGTGCCTTCCACAACATCTGGCAATTCACCCCCGAGCTTGCAGAGCCGCGTCCAGTTCACGCCAGGAAGCTATCTCAGCTCGCGCCCATTCCCACGCGACGGGCTCGGATTCTCGCTACGCCCCCGACAGGGGACGCGGCCTGCGCTCATGGCTCGTGCGCGATCGGCGAAGCGCCGATCACGGCAGGATCTCGGAGCTGCGCCGATCACCAGGGGAGGCGGAGTCGAGCGCTGCGGGGGCGCCACATGGGTGCGGAGAGCGCCGCGCAGGTCACCGAATGCATGTGACCGGCTCGCAAGCGGTCGGCTAGGTGCGCCGAACCAGGTGCACTGATACCCCTCGACTCGTTCCGATACCCCCACTGGTCCATCCACCATGCTGTTCCACACACTGGCGCTCGTGCTCTGTTTTCCCCAGGTTTCTCCCTCCGAATCCGCCGTCGTGACGCCCGTCTTCGATCTCGGCCACAACGCGATTCGTTTCGACACCTCGGCCGAGCTCCTCCTCTACCTCGTCCCCGAGTCGATGCCAGGTGAGCCCGACCTCAACGGGGACGGCGATCGCCAAGACTGGGTCGCGCATATCGCCGATCCGAGGAGCGGTGTCTCCACGAACCTCGGACTTGCCGCCGAGCTCACCATCGAGGTCGACGGACCGCGCGCGGCCTTCCTGGTCGTCGAGTCGGCCCAGGCACACACGGACCTGAACGGAGACGGGGATTCGCAAGACGAGGTGCTCCACGTCTACGACACGCGCACCGGCGCCGTCACGAACGTCGGCCTCGCCGCGACCTCGTTCCACCTGCGCAAGGACGTGGTCGCACTCGCCGTCTCGGAGGAGCTCCAGGGAGCGCTCGACTTCAACGGCGACGGCGATGCCGAGGATCAGGTGCTCCAGCTCGTCGATCTCGCGACCTTCCAGGTGCGCTCTCTGTCGATCGCGACGGGGACAGGAACCTTCGAGCTCGCAGCAGGGTACGTCGCCTTCCTCGTGCCCGAGTTCACGCAGGGACACACGGACTTGAACGGGGATGGGGACGCGATCGACGCGGTGCTGCACACGGCCGATGTCGCATCCGGTGCGATCCAGAACCTGGGTTTGGCGTCGATCTTCTTCCAGGGCTTCCATTTCGATCCTCCGGTCCTCGTTTTCCGGGTCGACGAAGACGCGCAGCGTGCGGACCTGAACGGCGACGGCGATCGACTCGACGACGTCTTGCACTACCAGCTGGTCCCGGGTGGTCCCGTGACGAACCTGAGGCTCCCGGCCATCGACTTCCTGCATGGCCGGCACCAGATCGCGTTCCGCGTCCCGGAGGCCGACCAGGGCGGGCGCGACCTGAACGGTGACGGAGATGCGGCCGACCTGGTGCTCTTCGCGGGCTCTCTCGTCGGTCAGGAATTCAAGAACCTGCGCCTCGCGGCGGAGGACTACGTCTTCGGCGGCGGAACGCTGCTCTTCCGGGCACGCGAAGCGAGTCAGGGCACCGACCTGAATGGCGATGGAGATCTCGGCGATCAGGTCGCGCACGTCTACGACCTCCGGCGACGCATCACGGCCAACCTCCGTCTCGCTGCGCTGGGGATCGCTGCGACCGAGCGCCGCGCCACGATCCGCGTCTCGGAGTTCTTCCAGGGCGGCCTCGACCTCAACGGCGACGGCGACGGCACCGACACTCTGCTCCACCTCTTCGACATCGAAACCGGCGTCACGACCAACCTGGGCTTTGCAGTGCCGGGTGGAACCGGTAGCGAGGATCCCGACCTCGAGCTCGCGCCGGATCGGCTCGCGTTCTTGCGCGAAGAGCGTGGTGAAGGCCGGGACTTGAACGCCGACGGGGACGCACTGGACGCCGTCGTCCACGTCCTGGATTTCTCCGCTCATCCTCCCATGAACCTGCGCCGGGCTTCTCCGCGGTCGGGCATCCCGCCCGCACTGGTGCTGCGGTCGGGAGTCCTCCTCTTCTGTATCGACGAGGTGTCGCAGGGAGGGATGGATCTCAACGGCGACGGAGATGCGACCGACGAGCTGCTGCAGGTCGCGCTCGTGGGTGCCGGGCACTGAACGTTTTCTTGCGTCCCAACGCGCACTGGACGTTTTCTGCCCTTTACTGCTGATCCTGGCGATCCCGGGCTTCCTGTTCGGGCGACGGCTTCATGCCGACATGGTCCGGAACGAGACTCCGTTTCGGCAGCCGCGATGGCTCGCTGGCATCGCTATGCTGACTGCATGAAGCTCCTCAAGCCTCTTCTCACGCTGACCGGCTTCCGCAGGGCCTTCGACAATGGCGGACACTTCTGGAGCATCTGGTCGGGCGCCGGCGACGGCGTCATCACGACAGCGGAGATGTCGAAGGGCGCGGCTTCGCTCGCCGCAGGCCGCACGGCGGTCCTGCATTTCGAGCTGCTACGTGGCCATCTTCCGGCGCAGGAGGCGAAGCACGCACTGGCTTTGCTGGACAAGAAAGCGCTGGCTCGGTGGAAGAAGCACGAGCCCCAGCGTTGCTCGGCCGCAGAAGCGCTTTCGAAGCCCGCAGGGACAGCCGTCATCGTCGAATCCGAGCCCGTCCCGGCGGATGATCCCGAGGGCGAGGGGATCGCCTACACGCACATCATCATGGTCGGCAAAGTCATGGTTCCGGTCGTAGCGCCGATCGTGTCGCGATACCGGCTCTGGCGCCTCGACGGAAGACGAAGGCCCGGCAGGTCGACCCTGCTGGCCACGGAGCCCAAGCGGCTCGACCTTTCCGGCCGGCGCCTCGCGATCGGCGCGGTAGTGCACGAAAGCACCGCAAAACCGCCGGCCGGCCAATCGAAACGGCGCTGTCTGATAGGCGTAGCCGCCTGCCCCATCTAGCAGCCTGTGGCAAAACTCCCTACTGCGGCTTCGCCGGCTTCGATCCTGCTGCGTCGCGCTAGGAACGCCGTGCTCAGTGGCCAAAGAGGCCACCTCCGCCGTCGTTCCGTCGCGCTTCTTGCATGCTCAAAGCCGGCTGTGCCTCGCTACGGGAGTTTCGCCACAGGCCGCTAGAGCGACCCGATCTGTCGGGGGCTTCGCAGCGTCATGTACTGGTGCTCGCAGATTCCCTGACTGACGTCAGGGCATCCTGCTTGGCCCGCACATGGCTCCTCCCAAGCGAGGTGGCTAGCCATCCTGTCGCGAGGGTTCACCCGCCCCTTCAGGCGCGAATGCGCATCGATTCAGGGGAACTGCGTACAACCCGAATTCCTGGCTGCCGTTCATTGTGTGCGGCCGTGCCATGCGGTATGGGGGGGGAAAATGGGAGAACACGCGTTTCTCGAAGCCCTGACGGTCGTGCTCTGTACGGCCGGATTCACGACCGTGATCTGCCAGCGGCTGCGGCAGCCGGTAGTGCTCGGCTACATCCTCGCCGGGTTGATCGTCGGGCCCCACGTTCCCATTCCGCTCGTGGCCGATCGAGCCGTCGTCGAGGCGCTCTCGGAAGCCGGGGTGATCCTGCTCATGTTCTCACTCGGGCTCGAGTTCAGCTTGCGCAAGCTGGTCGAGGTCGGCCCCACTGCCGGAGTCACGGCGATCATCCAGTCGAGCATCATGCTCTGGCTGGGCTACATCTCCGGCCAGATGCTCGGCTGGACGCCGCGGGAGAGTCTCTTCACCGGGGCGATCATTGCGATCTCGAGCACGACGATCATCGCGAAGGCGTTCGAAGAGCAACGCGTCACGGGAAAGCTACGGGAGCTCGTCGTCAGCGTGCTGATCGTCGAGGACCTGATCGCCATCCTGTTGCTGGCACTCCTGACAGCGGTTGCCTCGGGCGAGGAGTTCTCGGCGGCCACCCTCGCACGGTCGAGCGGCCGGTTGGCGGTCTTCTTGCTCGCTCTGCTCGCACTGGGCCTGCTGCTCGTGCCGCGCATGATCCGCGCGATCCTGCGGCTGGACCGTTCGGAGACGACGGTGGTCGCGAGCATCGGCATCTGCTTCGCGATCTCACTCCTCGCGCGCTACTTCGGCTACTCGGTCGCGCTCGGCGCGTTCCTGGCGGGATCGCTCGTGGCCGAGTCTGGCGAAGGCGGGGCGATCGCATCACGGATCGGGCCAGTGCGGGACGTGTTCGCCGCCGTGTTCTTCGTGTCCGTGGGCATGCTCATCGACCCCTATCTCGTTGCGGCGCACTGGCCGGCCGTCGCGATCCTCACGGTCATCGTGATCCTGGGGAAGATCGTCGGCGTTTCCCTCGGTGCATTCCTCGCGGGAAACGGTGTCCGGACCTCGATCCGGTCCGGAATGAGCCTGGCTCAGATCGGAGAGTTCTCCTTCATCATCGCCGGCGTGGGCATCGCCTCCGGTGCGGTCGACGCTTTCTTGTATCCCGTCGCGGTTGCCGTCTCGGCACTGACGACGCTCACGACGCCGTGGCTCATCCGTGCTTCGGGGCCGGTTGCGAGCTTCGTCGATCGCAAGCTCCCTCGGCGCATCCAGACCTTCGCGTCCCTGTACGGGAGCTGGGTCGAACGTATGCGCACGGGGCCTCGTTCGGACACGGTGAGTGCTCGCACGCGACGTCTCGCGGGGCTTCTCGTGATCGATGCAGCGCTCCTCGCGGCCATCGTCATCGGCGCCGCGCTCGGAGGTGATTCGGCGGCTTCGTTCCTCGCGAGGCATCTCGACCTCACGTTCGCTCTCGGTCGAGCGGTCGTGCTCGTCCTTTCCCTGGTTGCGGCGCTGCCGTTCGTGCTAGGCGTGTTTCGGCTGGCGGGGGCACTGGGCGCGACCCTGGCGGACATCGCACTTCCCGCTGCAGCGCAAGGAAGCGTCGACCTGTCGGCCGCCCCGCGGCGAGCACTCGTCGTGACGCTTCAGATCTCGGTCGTGCTGCTCACCTTGCTGCCGCTGTTCGTGATCACCCAGCCCTTCCTTCCCGAGCTGCCGCTGGTCGTCGTGGCGGTACTCGTCATCGCGATCCTGGGCCCGGCGTTCTGGCGCAGCGCCACGAATCTGCAGGGTCACGTCAAGGCAGGTGCCGAACTGATCGTCGCGGCACTCGCAGCCCAGGCACAGAAGGGTTCGGCTCCCGCGGAGCCAATGTCGTTCTCGGCGATCCAGGCGCTGCTTCCTGGCCTCGGCGAACCGATGCCTGTCGAGATCGAGGCCACCAGCCCCGCCGTAGGCAAGACCCTGGCACAGCTCGACGTCCGGGGCTCGACGGGGGCGACCGTGCTCGCCATCCGTCGGGGTGAGCACGGCATGCTCGTACCGAGTGCTCGCGAGCTGCTCCAAGCTGGAGACATCCTGGCGCTTGCTGGAACGCATGAGGCCGTCGCGGCAGCGCGCGAACTCCTGGTCGGCCCGATCAGCGAGGCTTCGTCACTCACGCGCGATGCATGAACGGGGCCGGTCGACACAGCCTCGATGCAAGCGCCGGATTCCGGCTTCGAGAACGATGAGATTGCGAGCCACCTCTTTTTTCCGGGAACTGGGTATTCCCCGCGGCAATCAATTCCGAGAGCCAACCCTTTCCCTTGAACTTGCATCGGTCGGGTTTATCCGCGGAGGCGCCTTCAAGTCCCGATCCTCTACAAACGCTCGGGGGGCCATTCGTGCGATTCGCACGACTCCCTAGAAACCCCTAAGACAGAGTTACAATGAAGTCTACACTGTTCGTGATCAGCTTGAGCATCGGCTGCGGAGCCTGTTCGAGCATGCCTTGGACCACGCCTCCGCCTGAAGTCGATCGCGAGCTGGTCGCCGCCGTCCCGCCTGCGCAGAGCCAGGGCATCGATGACGCGCGAAGCGCTCGCGACGAAGCCTCGGATGCGTACGACGTGGCAAAGCGCAACAAGGCGCTCGTCGAGGATCAGCTATCGCTCGCGAAGAAGGAGCTCGACCTGGCAAAGGCGGAGGAGGAAACGGCCCAGGCTGCAGCGGAAATGGCCGAGAAGGGATCCACCGAGGATCTCGAGAAGGCGAAGGAAGCGCTGCACGATGCCAAGCCCGTCGTCCTGGCCGCGGAGACCCGCATACAGTGGCGGGAGATGGACCTCGACTGCGCTCGAATGCGCGAGGAGCTGGCTCGCCAGAGGCTCGTGCTCGGAGACGCCCGTGTCGAGCTCGCTCGCGCCGAAGCCGTCAAAGCACTCGACCAACCGGCAGCGAAGGATGTCGAGGTCGACGATTATCAGCGCGCGGTGCGCAACCAGGAAAAGAGCGTGGCCCTGGCCGCAATCGACGTCGACGCGGCAGAGCTGGAGGCCAGGATCGCGCAGGACAAGTACATGAACTCGGCGAAGGCGGTTCCGGCGAGCTACAGGAATCGCACGGAGAGCATCGACGCCGAGATCGAGTTCGAGACGGACGGCTATGAAGCCGGCCAGCTCGACAGGGACGGGCAGAACTAGACTGCCCGGGGTCTCTCCGGGAGCCATGCGCTCCCGCGGTCGACGACGCGACGCACGCGACTCCACGGAGCCGCGTGCGTCGTTTGACATCCGGCGTGTTTGGACATCGGATCACGAGACTCGTCAGGACAACTTCGCGCGTCGAGTGTCAGGAGCTCTACTACAATTGCGTCATTGGTTTTCGGATGCTACTGGAGATCCCTGCCCCAGTGTCGGCTGGGCGCTGATCAGGGATACTCCACGACGAAGCGCCAGCCACTCGAAGGCGTTCAGCTTGGCCGCCCCGTGAGGAGGGTTAGGTCGCCCTGCAGGGCTTCCTGGAGGTGATGGCTCGTCGATCGCAGCGAGTCGACGTGTCGTCGAAAGGAGTGGTGCTATCCTGGATTCCAGCATACATCTCGTGCGTCCATCCTCGTGCCTGGAGAAATCGAATTGCCCCCCCTCCTCATCTTTGTCGCAGCGATCACATCGAGCCCTCTCATCGCAATCCAAGCGAAGAACCAGGACCATGAGTCAGCGCAGACAGCAACTAGCACGGCCGAGTACGTCGATCAGATCTTCACCTTCGACGCCGGCGATGGATCCGTGCTCGAGGCAAAGCTCAGCTTGCCCGTGAAGCACGAGGGGCCGGTGCCCTGCGTGTTCTATCTGCATGGCGCCGGTCCTCGCGCCTATGACAACCCGTTCCTCTACCGGGAGACCGACGGCAGCGTGCAGACTGGCCAGTACCTCGACTTCTACGCGGCAGAGCTGGCGCGCGCCGGAGTCGGTTTCTGTCGCATGAGCAAGCGAGGATGCACTCCGAAGCCACCGCCCGCCACGATGGACATCGACCGCGCGATCTTCGCCACGGCGACGCCGAGCGTGCTGGTCGCGGACTACGAGGCGTGCCTGAGCGCGCTGCGAGCACGACCGGAAGTCGACGCGCGACGGCTCGTGCTGATGGGCAGCAGCGAAGGCACCATGCTGGCGCCGCAGGTCTTCCAGCGTAGCCCGGCGGGAATCCGCGGGCTCGTCCTGCTCGGCTACGCGGCCGACAACGCCAGGGACACCGTGGTCTGGCAAAACTCGGTTGGTCCGTGGCGCAATGTCCAGCATCTCGTCCCGGCAGCGCTCGACGGTGCGTTGACGAAGGAGGAGTACGACGCGGCGGTGGCGAGCAAGCCCACGATCGGCCAGCAGCTTCCCTTCGCCGTGTTCGATGCCGATCAAGACGGGTCGATCACTCCGAGCGACATGGTGACCGTGGTCGAGCCCCGCCTCACGGCGATCCTGAAGGCGGTCGAGGAGGCTGACGACGGTTTTCTCCAGACCACGCTCCTGGGCCTGTCTTCCGCCTACCTGTACGAGTGGTGGGAGACCGAGCCCAACAGCGCGCGCCTGCTCCAGGTCGACGTGCCCATCGGGATCTTTCACGGCGGCCTCGACGGCGCATGCCGCGTCGAAGGCGTGCGCGAGACAGAAGAGGCTTTCCGTGCGGCGAAGAAGACGAACCTCGTGGTCCATGTTTATCCAACGGCTGACCACGACCTCGACTGGTCCTGGCCCGCGGCGCGCGACGAGGTACCCGAGGCATTCCGTGACGCGTTTGCCTTCGCGGTCGAGTGCGTGCGCGCGCCGCAGGGGAAATGATGGGTCGATGGCGGCGCCGCCAGCTCGATCTCACCCGCTTCTTCCAGCAGCCAGTGGTGAAACTCGCGTAGCGAAGCCGTAGTAGGGAGTTTTGCCACGGGCCGCCCGGACCGAACAGCAGCGGGCCCCTGCGTTCAGCACGCAGGGGCCCGCTTCGCTACCTGGACGCTCGTGCGTCCAGGGGTCGGTCATGAGACCTCTCGGACTCCAGACCTCAGGGCAGGATCGCGATCGAGATCGCGTTCGACAGGTTGAACAAGGCACCGCCGCCCATGGGGTCTCGGAACCAGTGCTGCAGGTTGCGCGTGGTGCCGATGAAGGAGGACATGCTGTGCTTGGCGTTGGAATTGTCGTAGGTGTAGGTGGCGACGTTGCCCACCGCCATGAACACCGCGCCGCGGACGATTCCGCCCGTCGTGCACATGAACCCGTTCCCGAACGGATTCTGTGCCTGGTTGACGCCGTGGAAGATGATGCCGTTCTGATTGGGTACCGGCGCCGACGTGAGGGTCAGGTCGCCCGCGGCCGAGCTCGCGGATCCCGACGCCGAGATGTCTGCTGCAAAACCGGTCGAGTTCGGGGTGGCGATGCAATACTTCGAGCCGATGCCACCATTTCCTACCGCGCGCAACAGCCAGTTGGTCGGGTAGCCGAAGCCCCCCATGTCGGTCGGCGGAAGCTCGTTGTTCGTCAAGGTGGTGTAGTCGAAGGAAGGATAGCCGCCGAAGCTGCCCGAGTTGGCGACGAAGAAGGATCGACCGATGGCCGCGCACTGCTGGTCCATCGGCGCCGGATATTGACCCGGATCGTATTCCGCCACCACTGCGACGAAGAAGACGCCACTTACCGCCACGCTGGGAACGGCATAGTCGTTGAAGATGTCCGTGTCCTCGTTCGCCGTCACGACTGCCGAATCGTAGAGCAGGACCGCATCCGACGCCTCGTAGTCGTCGTTGGGGTCGTCATAGAGGAGAACTCTGGCGTTGCGGCCGGAGCTCAAACCGGGGAACAACGGGGTGCCGTACGTCGAGGAGATCTGCGTGATCGTGTCGGACCCGCCGGTGGCGTCGAATGCATGCCCCCAGAGGATTCCGCCACCAGGCCCGCCGAAGCTGTTGTTGCTCACACCGCCGTCGTACTGGTAGCCGACCGGCGGAGGCGAGATGCTGATGTCGAAGGTGCCGGCGCCTCCGCCGGCGCCCGGGTAGCTGCCGAGCTGGATGGTATAGACTCCGCCGTTCGTCACCTCGAAGCAGATCGTCGACTGCAGACTGCAGGTGTCGTCGTTGCAGGCGAGGGAGGTACCGTCGACCGGGCAACCGGCACCGGGATACGCCGCCATCTTCGTGTCGTGCGTCGCGCCGGTGCAGGTCGCGACGACCGCACGGCCATCGGCGTCGGCGGTCCAGGTGAACCACACGTCGGCATCGATGTCGTCGGTCCCGAAGGCGACGCAGAGGCCCTCGTTCTGGCCCTGCGTTCCCTGGGTGGCCGAAGTGGTGTTGAAAGCGAAGGAGCCCTGGCCGGCGATGACGGTGGGCCCGGTGCAATCGTCATTGGCTGCCGGCGGCGCGATCGTGATGGCCAAGCCGGAAACCCCGGTACTTCCGAGCGAGAAGGAGCCGGCCTGGATCAGGTACGTGCTTCCGTTGCTGACAGGGAAAGTGACCGAGGATTGCAGGCTGCAAGCATCGTCATTGCAATCCAATGAGCTGCCGTCGACGGGACAGCCGCCCGATGGATAGGCCGCGAGCTCCGTATCATAGGCGGCCTGCCCGCAGGTGCTGATGACCGCCGTGCCGGTGGCGTCGGCTGTCCAGTTGAACCACTCGTCATTGTTGATCGTGCCGGAGCATTCGGCCTGACCTTCGGTTCCGGTGGTAGCGCCGGTGTTGTCGTACGCGAAGACGCCTTGGCCCGAGATCGCGGCCGGTGTGGCGCAGCTATCGCTACCGCCGAGAATGATTCCGCCTCCGAACTGGACGGAGGCGGGGGGGGAGGACTTCTGGGGCACCTTGTCCGGTTGCGGACGAGCGGTGTCGTACTGTGCGATGCCAATGGCCGGCAATCCGGCCAGTACTGCGAGGGTGAGAACGGCTTTCAAGTTGGGACCTCCAATTGCATGACACGAGCTGAGGATGTGTCCGCAGAGTCGGATGCTCATTCGGCAGGAGTCCCAAGCGAGCCACCCTTGTCGGCAGACGGGCAGGTTGCGGACTCATGCTAGCACAAGTCATGCGGCCCGTAAGGCGCGCCTGCAACCGGGCCACAGCCTGGTGGAGCACCTGCATCCGGCTACTCGAGGCACTCGGGCGAGTGTGCGGTCGGGAGGCTCGGCACCCGCGATCGCGGGAGGCCCGGCGGGTCGAGTGTGGGCGGCTGACCCTGGTTCGTACACGCGGCCGGGGGCGTTCCATCGGGGTTGGAGCGCGCCGTTGGGGGCGGCGAACGGCCGACGACCAGCGTCGGGTGCCGAACTCGCCTACTCCCCCACCCACTACAGCGTCCCGCACCCTCGTACCGGCGGGAAGGACGCTCTCCCCTTCTATCGAACGGCCCCAAGCTCGTGCCGGTCAGCGGCACGAGCCTGGGGTGCGGTTACATTAGGGTTCGATCTCGATCGTCAGGCTCGTGGTCATGGCCATGGCGCGCGGAGAGAGCCCGCTCGGTACCGTACCGAGGTGTTGCAGGTTCCCGGTCACCGGGTTGACGACGAAGCAGGACAGGCTCGCCGTCGCCTCGTCCGCAGTGAAGACGAATCGACCACTCGGATCGAGCGCCAGGTCACGGGGATGGATCGACTCGGTATGCTCGACCTCGTTGGTCAGCCGAGCGGTCTCGGAGTCGAACGCGAAGGAAGAGAGATGGCCTGCATCGGCGATCCCGCCGTTCACGGCGGCGTAAGCAAAGCGCCCGGAGCGATGGACACCAACGGCAACCGGCTTGTTGTTGCTCGCACGGCCGGGCAGCACGGTTTCCAGAACGCCGGTCCTGGGATTCACGGCGAAGGTCGCCAGGTGGTCACCAGTCTCCAGCGGAACGATCGCGAACTCACCTGAAGGGCTGAAGCTGACCTCGAGAGGATTGCCCGGAGCGTCGATGATCGCGGGCGGCTCGAGGATCACACCCTCTCTCACGACGAACGCATAGATGTCGTCAGAGACGGCGTTGGTCACGTAGAGGAACTGGCCGGTCGGGTCGATCGCGATCGTGTACGGATTCGATCCTGAGTGGACGTTCGAGATGGGCTGGAGGGTGTGCCCCGCCACGTCGACCTCGAAGCTCTGAACGCGATTCCCCGCCCGTACGGCGACGTACACGAAGCGTCCAGTCGGGTCGACCGCGACTCCGCGCGACCTGCCCGCGAGGGCCACGGCCGGCCAGAGTTCCCCGATCGCGCCCGAGCTCGGATCGATGGAATAGATCGTGAGGAAGTTCGTCCCGGCGTCGACGGTGACCAGGTAGCGGTTCAAGGGATCCACCGCGGTGTCGCGCGGATCAGAGCCCGCGAGAGCGGGAGTGCCGACTTCGGTCAAGGCTCCCGCGCTCCCGATCTGGTAGCTCGTCAGGTCGCCCGACTCGTTGTTGACTGCGTACAGGCAGCGGCCCTGCTGGAGCAGCGGTGCCGAACCGGTCACCATCGCGATGGACGTGGGGCCGGAGCGGCTGCGAATTCGACTCGTTTGCGTGAGCGTGCCATTCCCCTGGTCGACCGAGTAGATCCAGATCTCGTTCGTTCCCTGTTCGATGACGTAGGCGTACAGACCGGATGCATCGAAGACGATGTCCGCGGCGGGAGCACCCACCTCCGCACTACCGTTCGGAGTGAGCTTGCCCGTGTCGGGCTGCACGGCGAAGATCGAGATCGACGTCGAATCGGAATGCACGACGTACGCGAAACGTTCAGCCGGATGGATGGCGACCTTGCCCGGCTTGACTCCGGTGGCTTCATCGGATCGTTTGGTGAGCGCGCCCGTTGACGCATTCACATCGAAGGCCAGGATGCGGCCCGTGTCTTCGACGGTCACGAAGACCTGGCTGCCCGTGACATCCGTGGTGATGTCGCACGGAACGCCATCGACGAACTTGTCCGCGACCGTCTTGGTCAAGGCCCCGCTCGTCGGATCGATCGAGAAGGTGGAAACAGTCCCCCCCAGGCGATTCACGATCCACAGGCGGTCTCCCGCCGGAGAGAGCGCGAGGGCGGCGGGCCCGTCCCCGGTTGCCAGCGGCACTCCAGCCGGAGAAAGCGAGCCGTTGGCGCTCTCCACGTTCATGGGGTAGAGCAAGTCGGAGTCGTAGGAGGCAACGTAGAGACGCTGACCGGAGGCGGAGATCGCGAGATCACGGACGCCAGCTCCGACCAGGGTAGGAGCTTTCCGCGTCAAGCGGCCATCGGTGTTGGAGATCGCGTACACGGAGACGGTCGAGGGGGTGATCCCATCGCCTTCGTTGGCGACGTACAGGAAGCGGCGGTCGGGCCGCACCTGCAAGCTCGTCGGTGCGCGCTCGCCTTCGGCTTGCCGGATGTAGCCGTGGAAGGTGAGAGCGCCCGTGTGGGCATCCGCGACGTACATCGAGATGGTGTCGTCGTCCTGGTTTGCGACGTAGACGAAGTGCGCGGGACGGTTCACTCCGATGTCGACTTCGGAGCTCGTGCTTCCGGCTGCGTTGGAGGCCTGGATCGTGTAGGTCACGACGGGCCGAGTCGACACAGGCCGGCCGGCGATTTCGCCCGTAGCCGGATCAAGTCCGAGACCGGCGGGAAGCGCCGGATGAATCGCCCAGCTCGTGACCTGTCCTTGAACCGTCGGTACGTTGACGGGAGCGTCAACGAGCGGCAGCAATCGCGCGGAGGCGATCGAGTAGGAGAGGTTGCTCGGGGCTGCGAGGGGGGGCGGAGTAGTTCCACCTCCACCACCACCTCCGCAAGCCGAGAGCCCGATGGTCCCGAATCCGATGACAAGACTGTTCCGAACGATGGATTCCGTCTTCAAAAATCGACTCCTGAAAATTGGCCATGCCCCCCTGCGAGCGGTGGGGAATGGACCATGAATGACAGTACTAGAATGCGATCCAGTGAGGGTGAACTCGTGCAGCCCGGCGCTGGATGAAGACCCGATTCGACTCGACTCCTGGAAGACTATCCCGCCACCGGCAGCAGGCAACTTCAGGGTCGAGCCACGCACGTAAGCTCTGGTGGAGTGGAATCGATCCCGGCGTTCCCTGCTCGCGAGGAAGCATGGAAAGGTTTTCTCGATACCCCGACGGCAGGCCGCACAGGCCGAGTTCTCGGCTCACCCATCCGCTTCGCGCTCGTGATGGAACGGGCACGCGCGAGCGACGACGCGACTGCGGCGTTCGAGTCGAAACCCGGAATCCAACCCGAGAACGTCTTCCGCAAGGCACGGGATGGCGAGGCCGGGCGTGCGAGGCGAGCGCGACGAAAGCGACCGCGGGAGTGGCCGGGGGAGGTCGGTCTGGCCGGTGGCGGGCTGGACCGGAGCGCGCCGGCGAGGTTCGTACGGATCCCGTAGATAGGCTGTAACGCCCGAGGCGGGTGACGGGAGTGATGGTGCCATGAAGAACGATCTCACCGAACTCTTCCTACGCTTCCGTACTCGGAACGACATGCGCGCTCTGGCCAGGGTGTTCGACCGGGTCGCCCCGGAATTGTCAGCGGTCGCCGCGCGCCTGGCACGCACCTCTGGCGAAGCCGAGGACCTCGTACAGGTGACGTTTCTCACCGCGATCGAGCGCACGCGGACCTTCGACGCCAGCCGTCCGCTCATCCCCTGGCTGCTCGGAATCCTCGCCATGGAGGCACGGAAGCTGCGAGCGAAGGCGGGCCGGCCGATCGACCTCGAGCGTGTTACCCAGCCCGCAGAGAGCGATCCCGAGCACGAGGCCGCCCGAGCCGAGGTCGCTGGTGCGGTGGATTCTGCGGTTCGTGGGCTGCCCGAAGGGTACGCCACGATCGTCCGTCGTCACTTGATGGATGGATTGTCGCCGACCGAGCTCGCGCGCGAGCTCGGCCTCTCCCCCATCAATGCTCGCGTGCGCCTGCACCGCGGATTGAGCAAGCTGAGGCGCCTGTTGCCCGCGAGCCTCTCAGGGACCGCGTTGAGCGGGTTCGCGCCGCAGGTGAACCTGTCGAGAGTACGCGGTGCCGTCCTGCAGCGAGCGTCGAGCTTCACCGGCGTACCGATCCCGAGCGCAGCGATCTCCCCGGTTTCGGCACTCCTGATGCTCTGCTTCGCACCCGCCGTGGTCGGAGTCCCAGCCTGGCTGCTCCTGCGTGATGGGTCGAGAATCAGCGCAGGATCCGCGAGTCTCGCTGTCGCTGCCACGGTTGCCGAGATCGAAACTGCCGCCGATGACGAGCTCGCAGCAGCAGAGAGCGGCGCGGACCGCACCGCCATCGGACCTGGTATCGCGGTCGACCGGCCGTCGCGTGGTTCTGGCGCGGTGCTCGCGCGACACGGCGGCACATCCGTCGTGATCGGAGGCCGTCTCCTGCATGCCGACGGATCGCCCGTCGCGGGGGCACGCATCACCCTCGATGGAAGACCCCTCGCGTACTCGAGCGCTTCCCGGGAGACAGCGGACTGGACGAATCCTGCGCCGGTGACCAGCGATGTCGACGGTCGATACACCTTCGAGGTCGATCCAGTAGCGGGGTTCATGCTCCATCTCGAGACTTCGCTCGAGGACCATGCTGCTGCTGGGTGGATGCTCGAGATGCCCCAGGCCGGCGCCACGATCGATCTCGGGGAGGCATCGCTGGAACGCTCGGGTAGAGTCAGCGTGAGGATCATGGACACCGAGGGGAAAACCCTGTGCTCGGGCTGGCGCGTCCACTCCCGGATCGAACCCCCGAGCTCGACCGGGGGACGGCTGCCAACCCTCCTCCATGCGCGGTGCTCGAAGGCCGACGAACCCGTGGTGCTCACTGGTGCCCCTGCTCGGCGCATCTTGATCCAGGGAGTGCATGACAGCGAAGCGGAGACGGATGCAGTCGAGGTCGATGTCCTTGCGGACCAGGTCGTCGAGGCGACGCTCGTCTATTCCGGACAAGAGCTGGATCGTCGCATCACGATCAAGACTTTTTGTGAGCCGATGTTCGTCTTCAACCCCGCTCCCGAGCATGTGCTGGCCATGCGGCCGGACGCAGATCCGGCGCCTGCCTCGGCCCTGGGATTTCAAGTGTTCGAGATCTCCGATCTCCAGCCTGCGGTCTACGACATCGTGATCGACGATCCACGCTTCGAACCGTGGTCCAGGGGAAACGTCGAGCCCGGCGCCACGATCAATGCCCGGATTCGCGGGAGCGCGGCTCTCCATTTCTCCGTGCTCGACGCTCGTGGCGATCCATGGTCTCGACCGCTCGAGGTGCGCGTGCGTTACAACGGGATGAACTTCTTCCCGAACGAGTTCACCTGCGTCGACGCGGATCACCCCTTGCCGGCGGATGGAGTCTTGCGCGGCATCGTTCCAGGAAACCTCACCGTCTTCGCGGGCTCTCCAGGTGGGCCGACCATCGAAGCGGAGATCGAGGGCCTGCAGCCGGGCGAGACGCGCAAGGTGTCGCTCTCCTTCGCCTCCCGGGCGCTGCTCGAGGGGCGCGTCGTCGCCAGCGATGGATCGACGCCAATGCCTGGAATCGACGTCCAGCTGACGCGAGGTGAGCGGGCAGGACGCCTGCGCGAGGCGAGTGGAGCACAGTTCGACGAGCTGGGAATGATTCCACTGGTCGATCAGCACGCCATCAGCGACACGCTCGGGCGCGTCTCCTTCGACAAGGTGCCGCCCGGAAGATGGACGATGCGCGCCGCGCTCAGTCCCTGGATGTTCGTGGATCGAAGCTTCGAGTTCGGGAAGGAGACCTCGGAGATCCTTCTGCACGTCCCGCCGACGGGCTACCTGGTCGGTCGGGTGCTCTTGCCGGAGGGAGCCCCACTCGGCGAGCTGATCCTGGCGCCGCACCCGGCTTCCCTCTCGGCGTGGCTGGGCCCGAACCAGAATGGTCGTGACGAGACGACCCTCTTCGACGATGGAACCTTTCGCTTCGGACCACTGCCCGTGGGTGGAGTGGAGTTGATGTTCGGCCTGGTCCCCCCTCCCGAAGGAGGCATGAGCTTCTGCTCCCTGAGCTCCGTCGGTTCCTACACGATCACGGGAGGAACGGAGACGGCCATCGAGCTCGACCTACGAGCGGTGTACCCGGCACGCCTGAACGCCAGGGTCGAGATCGATGGCCAACCCGCCAAGGGCGGTTCGGTGGGCGTCTACGGTCCCTCTGGCGCCTTCTCCATGAAAGGCGTCTCTTCAGAGGGTGTCGCACTCCTGAGCGACATCGCGCCGGGAGTGGCGACCATCGAATACCGCGACGCAAACGATTCGTGGTCCTGGGAGTACTCGCAAGCGGTGACCTTCATCGGTGGAAGCGAGGTCGCCTTGACGATCCCGATTCTCACTGCGGAACGCGAGGTCCAAGTCGTGGATGCAGGAACCGGCGAGCCGGTCGCCAACCTGGAGATCCAGTTTGCAACTGGCGGCACGAAGCAACCCGACGCGCTCCCGCTCGAGAATGGACGCGCCAGGACCGATGTGCGAGGCGCGTTTCGAGCCCGCTTCCCGATCGGTCGAGTGAGGTTCTTCCTCGGCGACGAGAACACTGGCTCGCTCGATCCTTCGGTCATCGAATGGATCGCCTCGGCGCAGCCGATCCTCTTGCGGTTCTCGCGTCCATGACACCCCCCAAGGGGCCAGCCGGCCTTCCAAGGCCCCACGAAGGGCCATCAGCCAGCCCGATCCGGACCGGCGATGCCCCGCCCCCGCTCGAGTGACACCATTAACGGTGTAGGGGAACCAAAAAAGCAGGCGGGTGTGATCTGGCGGGGGTTGCCTGCGAATCATGTCGCAGGACCCATGGAGACGCCCGAACTCACCGACCTGATCCGGCGACACGCCAAGTTGATCCACAAGATCGCCTACGCCTACGCTCGGGACGCGACGGACCGGGAAGACGTCGTGCAGGAGGTCGCGGTGCAGCTGTGGCGCTCCCGTCACCGGTACGACGAGCGCTACAAGGAAACGACGTGGGTCTACCGCATCGCGCTCAACGTGGCGATCTCGTTCCACCGGCGCGAGCGCTGGCATCGGGAGGGGCACCTGCCGATCGAGGCCCACGCGATCACTATCGCGGCCGCCTCCGAGGTCGAGCCTGGTGAGGACGTCGAGCTCCTGCTGCGCTGCATCGACGACCTGGGCGCGCTCGACAAGGCGCTCGTCCTGCTCTACCTCGACGGGAACGAGCACGCTTCGATCGCAGAGGTACTCGGCATCTCCGTGTCCAACGTGGGCACGAAGCTCTTGCGCATCAAGGACAAGCTGCGCGTCGCGTTCGAGCAACGCGCGCGCTCGAACCGAACGGAAGGACCGCATGCAACTCGATGAACTGAAGGAAGCCTGGGCCGCGCACGGCACCATGCTGGAGCGCAGCCTTGCCATCAACGAGCGTCTCCTGCGCGATGTGATGCTGCGCCGGGTCCGCTTCACGCTGGCGCCATACGTTCTCTGGAGGGCGCTGGAAGTCGCACTGGGTATCGCGGTGCTCCTGGCCGTGCTGCCGGTCCTCGCCGCGCACGTCACCGAGCCACGCTATGTCGTCGTGGCCGGAGCGCTGGCCGTGTTCACGGCCGGGATCACCGGCCTGTGCGCGTACTTGCTGGTGAATGGCCTGCAGCTCGACTACGGGGGCCCGGTGACAGCGATCCAGCGCGACGTCGAGCGCATCCGGCTGGCGGAGTACCGAGCGTTCAAGTGGGCGCTCCTCGGAGGGGTGGTGATCTGGCTCCCCGCCCTCCTGGTGCTGCTCGAGGCGCTGACAGGCGTCGATGTGCTCGCCCGCGTCGAGCTCCCCTACCTCGTCGCGAATCTTTGCTTCGGGCTCGTCATTCTCGGTGTCGGGCAGGTGCTGTCGAAAAAGTACGTCGAGCGGTCCGACCTCGGGCCATGGGCGCGCCGGCTGGTGGATGCCGTCTCGGGTCGAGCGTTGCGAGTGGCGGCGGGCCACCTCGCCGAGCTCTCGCGCTTCGAGCGCGAGGAGCCCTAGACTAGCGCACGAGAGCCCCGGACCGCAGTCGGCGCGAGGGAGGTGGCGCAGCATGCCTCGCTCCTCGCCCTTGCGGCCTGCCCGGCTCATTCCACGCCGCGAAACTCGATGGCAAGAGACGCTTCCATCGCCGTGTAGCGCGCTTCCACCGCTTCCAGGGGAGCCGTGTCGATCTCCAGCATCGCCGATCCCGCGTCGTCGTACTCGGGGACGATTGCCAGCGTGCTGAGTTCAGCGATCCGTTGCTCGTTCAGGCGCATGAAACGCTCGAAGAGTGACTTGATCGACTCGTCGCCGAGCGAGTGGGTATCCACGCCTTGCTGCTCCACGAACTTCCGGAACGGCAGCCAGGCCCGCACTGCCTCCTCGCGCTCCAGTGGGAGTCGAAGCGAGAGAGTCTCGGCCTCGCGACAGGCTTCGTTCGCGGCAGAAACGACTGGCCGGCCCTCGGTTGCCTGGGAGGAGTGAGCGTGGGAAGGGGGGAGGGCGGCGGCGTCCTCCACGCTGATGCGCAGCGGAGGCTCCGCCACCACTGACGCATGCAAAGATGGGGTCGACATCGGCGCGATTTCAGTGGCCGGACTCACGAGCGCCGGCCCGGACATGGTGAGGGGTGCCACGACATGCGGGGCTCCGAGCAGCTCGCCGCCGAGGAGACCCAGCGTGAGCGAGACGGCACCGACGAGAGGGAGGACGATCTTCACGAGAGGCACCTCGTTCTGGATGGGGCGGAGGGAACGGCTCGGCCGCGAGCCGAGCTCGCGACCGAGCGCCTGGACTAGTAACGCCAGAGCCGGATGCTGCACAGGATGGGCGGCGGCGGCGTCAGAGAGTTGCGGTAGAGCTCGGCCTCGAGGTAGTAGATCTTGTAGGGATCGAAGTCGATGGTGGACGTGATCCAGCCTTCTTGCCAACCGCTGCTGCTCGAGAAGCTGTTGCTGTTGAAGATCATGCGTGTGTACGTCAAGCCAGTCGTCGGGTTGTATTCCTTGAGCTCGACTCGGATCCAGTCGGACGAGCCACCGCCGTCCCGGAAGCGCACTGCCATGGCGGTGTTGGAATACCACGTGAGGCAAGGCGGCAGTGGCAGGTTGTAGAGGACTCTCACGAAGCCCGTCGCCTCGGCGGACGGGGAGATGAAGCCGTCCACGGTGCTCGTGAACCTCGTGGTGCCGGGCAGCACCGTGCCACAGCCTGCCATGGTGGTCCACTGCAACTGGGCACTGGCGATCGTCGAGGAGCAGATGGTGAGGAGGGCGGCAAACGCGATTCTCGTGAACTTCGACATGCTCGAGGAGCCTTTCCGGCCTAGGTTGTCTGGATGACCGACAGGCATCGATCTGCGGCGCGTCGGAGCAGGAGACCGACTTTTTCGCTTCCCCGGATCCGCTGCGTGGAGTCCCCGCGCGATCCCCGGCCTTTCTTGCGAGGTCCGGGACGGACAGCAAGACCCGCTCAGGAGAGCGCTTGCTCGACCGCCGGTCTCACGCGCCGGTCGAGCCAGCTCGTTACCGACCAGAGCCTCGCTGCTACAGTATGCGTGGAGGCAAGCTCACGGTGAGACGGCGCGCGTACGAGGTCGGAGACCTGGTCGTATTCTCCAAGGAGAAGTGCGGATCCACGCCTGGGCCTCGCGCTCGCAATCTCATCCCCGCTCGTCACGGGGACACCTACAGCTACCGGGTGAACAAGTACTGGATCGTCCTCGGCATCACCGAGGACCGTGCGCATATCGAGCTCGCGACGCGGCGAGGAAAACGGAACATGCTGGATTCGGAGCACCCGCTGCTCCGACGCGCGACCTGGTGGGAGCGCCTCTTCTTGCGGCACCGATTCCCCCCGCGCGGGATTGCGGGCGATCAGCCGCCCAGCGTCAAGCTCAACAGCTTCTCGGCATCGACGACGAAGAGCCAACCCGTCTGAGGATCACTGAGAGCCAGCTCGCCCTCTCGGGAGGAGCGGACGCGTTCGAGCTTCCTTCGCGAGAGCAAGAGTTCCACGAAACGCCGCGGTTCGACGATCTCGCGAGCACGGACGCGAGGCTCGGGGACTCGAGTGTCTTCAGTGGTGACCATGCAGTGCTCCTCTCCAAGGAAGCGGGCATCCTATCCGGGATGCAGTCCCACAAGAAGAGTGCGAAAAGGCAAGTTGCATGTGGCCTCGCAGGCCATCGGGAAGGCCAGGAAAGTCTTTCCGGTCTCCGGCCGCCCGGCGCTCGCAATCGACTCCACGGATAGTTCAGCGAGCTTTCCAGTGCAAGCGCAGGCGACGTGCGTCTCATTCCTCGCCGGCAGCGGGCGGGTGGCCGAGCTGCGCGCGGAGACGTTTCACGGCCTCGCGCTCGCCGCGCACGCGGAAGAATGCGCCCTCTCCCTCGGCGCGCTCCTCCAGCACCTCGCAGCTGGCGAAGATCTCCCCGCGCAGCTGCTGCGCCGACCAGGGCAGGAAGAGCTCGGCCTCGACGAGGCGTCGCCGGAAGAATGCGCACGATCGCCTCGTGCAGCTTCGCGACGTCGCCCTCCCGGCGCGCGCTCATCACGATGCACTCGGGATACTGCGCGCGCAGCGCCGCTTCGCGTTCCGCCTGCGCCGCTGTCGTCGCCGACGCGGTCGATCTTGTTGAAGACGAGGATGCGCGGCACGGCCTGTCGCGCCGATCTCGTCCAGCACTTCCTCGGTCACCGCGAGCTGCCGCTCGAATCCGGGATCGCTGGCGTCGATGACGTGGAGCAGCAGCGACGCCTCCAGCGCCTCCTCGAGCGTGGACTTGAACGACGCGACGAGTCCGTGCGGCAGGTTCTTGATGAAGCCGACGGTGTCGCTGACCAGCACGCGCGGCACGCTCTCGGGATGGAGGGCGCGCACGGTGGTGTCGAGCGTCGCGAAGAGCTTGTCGGCGACCAGCACCTCGCTGCCCGTGAGCGCGCGCATCAGCGTGGACTTGCCCGCATTCGTGTAGCCGACGAGCGCCACGCGCGCGAGCCCCTGGCGTTCCTGCCGCCGCGCGCGCTGCGTCTTGCGCTCGACATCCATCGCGACGATCTCCTCCTGCAGCTCGGCGATGCGGTCGCGGATCTTGCGCCGGTCGAGCTCATCCTGCGACTCGCCGGCGCCGCGGCCGCCGATGCCGCTGCGCTGCCGACCCTGCGGCCCCGCCAGCTTGGCTGCTTCGCGCAGCCGCGGCGCCATGTAGCCGAGGCGCGCGATCTCCACCTGGGCGCGCGCCGCACGCGAGCGCGCGTGGCGATGGAAGATCTCGAGGATGACCATGGTGCGGTCCATCACCTCGCAGCCGACCTCCTTCTCGAGGTTGCGCGCCTGCGAGGGCGAGATCTCGTGGTCGACGAGGAGGATATCGACGCGACGCGTCTCCGGATCCGCGGGGGCTTCGGCCGCTTCCTTCGCCGCGGCGGCCTCCTGCTTCGCGATCTTCCCTGCGGCGCGCGCAGCGCGCGTCGCTTCGCGCACGGGACGACCGGGAAAGACGCGCTCGGGCCCGGGCGCGTCGATCGTGCCGTCTCCGGGGTCCAGGTCGTCGCTCGCGCCGTCGACGTCGCCAACCCCGGCCGCATCGCCCGCGCCGGGGGCCTGCGTGCTCTCGGCGAGTTCGTCGCCCTCCGCTGCGCTCTCTTCTTCGTCGTCCGAGAGAGCGGCCTGCGCGTCGTCGAGAGCGCGCTCGTTCCGCACGAAGCGGCGCAACTCCTGGCGCTTCCCGATGCCGAGGTAGGCCGCGGGGTCAAACCTGGAGCGCTTCTGCGTGAACGTACCGACGACTTCGAACCCCAGCGTCTTGGCGAGCTGGCGCAGTTCGGTGACCGACGCATCGAGCTCGAGATCGTTCACACCCGGCAGCTGCACGGCCACCACGACGGCACGCGTCGGCTTGTCTTCGAGTTCTCGCATATTGAGCCGCGCAGCCTATCGAAATCGGGCCGCCATCCTTCACCCGAGGCAGGGTGCGCCCGTTCGGGGCCAGCGATGGTGATTCTCAGGTGCTGTACAGGGTGATCAGGAAGAGCAGGAATCGATAGCCCAGCACCATGACCGCGACTGCGGCGGTGAGGACCAAGACCTTGAGTACCCGCTTGGCGCCCCGTGCGCCGTAGGCGGTTCCAGTCGCCACGTAGAGATAGGCTGCGCACGCGATCATCGAGCTCGCGGACAGGATCAAGTCCATTCTTCTGGATTCCATTCCTCTACCGCCCAGCAGTTCGTCAATGGCTGCGACCACGAGCGCCAGACAGAAGAGCAGGAGCAGGAATGTATACAGGTGAAGGGCGAAGACCAGATGCACCACGAATGGACGCCTGCTCTTGTAGAACACGAATGGCTGGAGCAGTGCAACAGGTACCGCCATCAGAATGATGAGCGACTTCGCGTGGAGCTCGACGGCTTGATCGAAGAGCGGCGCGTAGGCGTCGATGGTCGTGTGCAGCGCCTCGACGCGACGCGCCACCAGCGGTCTTGCGGCCCGACTCCAATCCTGATTGTGAAGATGCGAGGCCAGCGAGGTCGCAAAGATCTTCACGTGGGTCAGCGACTGCACGGCGAAGAACAGCACGTTCGCGAACAGGAAGAGTTGAACCGGACCGACGTAGCGTTGTCGCTGGCCCTTCAGGTAGGCCACCGTGAGGGCGCCCGGTTGAAGCAGCAAGCATCGAAAGCTGCGAACCAGCCGGCCGTCGATGTCGCTGAGCGCCTGGACGACCTGGTAGAAGAGACCACGGAGGGTGAGGTCGCGCGCGTTTGGTGGACGCTCTCCGCAAGTCGCGCAAAAGGGCGTTTGGACCTCGGCCTGGCATGTCGGGCAGGTCCACGGCTCGTCGACGCTTCTTTGCAGCGCTGTCCGATCTTGGCGCGTCGGGCTGCGACTCTTCGAGTTGCGGCGAGTCAGAGGCCTTCTCCCAAACCTCCGCAATGGCCACTGCCCGGCCAGAGAGAGCGCTGGCCATCGATCCTGCAGATCGCCGGCCTCGAGGCGGGGCGCCAGCCGGCGCGCCGAGGTAGTCTCCGGTCCATGTCAGTGGTTCCCGCGCGTTCGCGCTCCAGGCGAGGGTGAGCGGTGCACGCTCGCGCCGACGTGGTCCGTGATCCCTCGAGCGGGCAGCCGCTCTCCGGAACGCGCCTGGATGGTCACGACTTCCTCCGGTCGGCGGCATCTGCGCATCGACTTGTAGTACCGAGTTCCAGACCCACAGGCAAACCGAGCGTTGCCGCCATCCCGCCCCTGCGCCGGAGGAGCGAGAATCGGACCGCGTCGCGCCTCCCCGCCCGCCCGTGATCGTCGCGTCGTCCCACTGCTACCGGAGCTGACCCGTGATCATCGCCCTGGCCTCGCCCCGTGTCGCCACCTCCATCGAGGAGGGCCTGCACAAGATCGAGCACTCCCTATCCGAAGCTGCGACCCAGGGCGCGGAGATCGTGTGCTTCCCGGAAGCCTACCTCCCTGGTCTGCGGGGCCTGGACTTCGAGGTTCCATGCTTCGATCCGACGCAGCAGGAAAGATCGCTTCGCGCCGTGCAGCAGATGGCGCGCAGCAACAGGGTGGCTACGGTCCTCGGAATGGAACGGATCACGAACGTGGGCCGGCAGATCGTCGCCGTGGTCGTCGACGCCAGTGGCGAGATCAAGGGATACCAGACCAAGAATCAGCTCGACCCTACCGAGGATCGGCTGTATGTGCCCGGACACACCCGACAACTGTTCGAGATTCATGGCCTCAAGTTTGGAGTGGCGATTTGCCACGAGGGGTTCCGCTATCCGGAGACGGTGAGGTGGGCGGCGGTGCGAGGCGCCCAGATCGTCTTTCACCCGCACTGCACGGGGAGCGACAGGACAGGAGTCCAGCTCACGCAATGGGGTTCGGCCACGGGGCCGTATTACGAGAAAGCGATGGTGTGCCGCGGGCTCGAGAACACGATCTATTTCGCGAGCGTCAACTATGCTTTCCGCTATCAAGAATCGGCGACCAGTCTCATCGCGCCGTCAGGTGAGTGCCTGGCCTATTTGCCTTATGGTCAGGAAGGCGTGCTGGTCCACGCCATCGACAGGGAGGTCGCCACGGGTCTGCTCGCTTCTCGATACTCAAAGGAGCGTCATCAAGACCCCATGACGTAGTGAATGCCGGACCACCGCGCGTGGCCGACTCGATCCGGACGCGCGGGGCCTCGACGCCGCCCCGCAGAGGCATGGCCAGGATCCGTCCGACCCGCCAGGAAGGCTTCGTTCAGGGGGTGAAGAGCACTCCCGTGGCCGCCGACACGTTGAAGGCGCTCCCACAGGGACCCATGGGATCACGGTACCAGCACTGGAAGTTCCAGGTCTCGCCCGCGCCGATCTGTCCGGCGACGGCAAAGCTCTGGGACTTGGCCACCAGGCCCGGTCCCAGGCTCATGAAGCCGCCCGAGCCGGAACTCTGCACGGGCAAGTAACGGAAGAGCTGCCCGCTGACGCAGCGCAGGCCGTCACCGAAGGGCACGGAAGCCAGGGTGTTGGGACCCATGAAGAAGATCCCGTTCTGGTTCGCGGGAAGCTCCGTCGCCGTCAACGTCAAGGTGTCCAGGATGCAGCTTGGCAGCCCGGAGAACGACATGTTGGCGCCGACCCCCGTCGAGTTGCGGCAGCCTGAGTCGAAATCGTCGTTGCCACACGGCGGCGACACGCTCGAGGGGCACTGGCAGAACACGATCGGGTACGGACAGATCTGGCCGCGGATCTCGCCAGCCGGAAACAGCAGCGTCTGGATCTCGAAGTACATCCGTCCGCCGAGGATGTCGGCCTCGTCGGCCTCATCGTAGGACCACGTGCCGACCTTGAGTGCCCCCGGCGGGAGGGTGTGCTTGATGCCTGCAGAGACGCCGGGATCAGCGGGACCGCGGATGTGAGCCTCGGTTTCGAGGCTCATCGTGCCGGAGTAGACGATTGCGTACGAAACCGTGTTGGCGGCGGTATCGATGACGGCCGTGCCGCCGCCCGTCGCGGGGGAACCGTTGGGCGGCGTCTCCTGGGCTCCGTCGATCTCCGTGTAGTAGTCCTCGGCGCTCGCGGTGGGAGCGAGAGCTGCGGCGAGAGCGATTGGAGCGAGGATCGTGGAAACGGAGCGGAGGAGTTTCCTGGGTGCGAGCATGGGGTTTCCTTCCAGCCCCCTGGGGCGGAACGACCGTGGGGAGCCTGCCGGAAGCCGCTCCCGGAGAGAAGCGGCGCGCATCTGGAGGCGTTGCACCGAAGTGGTGCACGCCCTCACGTACGAGGGTAGCCGCGGCGATCGACGCGGGGAGCCCGGCGCGCCACGGCTGTCGCGCCGCGGAGCCGGATCGATGCCGAAGCCACGCCGCGGCCGAGGGTTACGGAACCGTTCCGAGATCCAGCTTCTCCCGACCATCGTGGGCGAACGGCCGCGAGACCCAGGGCGTCGATCGGGACGCCTGGACGCGGAGTCGATAGCGACCGGGAGGCACGTTGTCGATCAGGAACAGGCCGGCTCCATCGCTACCGGTCATGCAGCCGAGATCTTCGTCGGCGAGCGCGCTCGTTTCCGGATCATCACTCCCGTCGCGTGCCGATCTCTCCGCTGACTCCAGGTCGGGGACACCGTCCGCCCCCCCGGCAACAGCGGCCTCGAGCGCCGGCAACAGAGTGATTTGCGCACCCGCGATCGCGCCCTTCGCCCCGCCCACCGTACCGATGATCTGTCCTTCCGCGAGCGCGAGGTCGATCCGTTGCGCGCCCGCTTGCAGATCGACCTGGATCAGGGTGGCAGGAGAACCACCAGGTGGCCGAGCTGCCAGAGTATGAACGCCCCGCACGCAGGCCCCCAGGTCCGCTTCGCCGCTTGCGTCCGTGGTGATTCCTGAGGGACGCGATGGCTCGAAGCTCAATGCCAGCGCCTCTTCGGGTCGCAGTTCCCCCGCGTAGACGTCCACCTGAGCACCGGGGACCGGAACACCCCGTCGAGTGACTCGCACGGTGGGTAGACACAGGCTCCGCAACACGAAGCGTTCCTCGACTGTCGCGCCGGCTTCGAGGTGCACGGGCATGGTCTCTTCGGAGAAGTGCGTGCCGGCCGAGCGTTCCGATTGTCTCGCGGACGCAGCGACCTGTACCTGCAGGCTGTACTCGCCCGGTTCTGGCTTTCTCCAGACCGCCAGGCCGTTCGCGTCCGTACGCGCTCCCAGGAGGATGCCGACCTCCTCGTCCTCCGAGAACTGGACCTCCCTCTTGAGAGCCATACTGGTGTGCGGCACCGGTTCGCCCGCCGGGCCGACGACCTGCACGCGCAGCTGGGAGGATCTCTGCAATCGCAGGGTCAGATCCTCCAGGAACTCGCGGTTGCGCTCGAAGTAGAGCGTTCCGTCCAGGAAGCCCGCCAAGCTGGCTTGCGCCTCCCATGTTCCGCTCGGAACGTCGTACAGCAAGACCGTGCCGTGCTCGTCGGTGATCCCGCGCCGGGGGAGCGTGACGAGGAACGCAGCTTCGGACGCGTTCGCGGAAGCGAGCTCCCCATCCATCCCTGGCGCGTCGAGAGTCTCGACCACGGCCTCGGCGGGAGCTGGAGCTTCCTCTGCCTCCGGGTCGGCAATACCTGGCGCAACGGAAGCGCTCTGGGCGGCCCACTGGACTTCCTCTTGCCAGGCCCGTTCCGGAAAGAGCTCGACGACCACACCTTGCAACGGCTCCGCGTCGGAACCGATGACGGTCACGAGCACTCCTGAGCCACCCGTCAAGCTGAGTTCGAGCGGGCCGAGCCCGGAGTGAACCAGGAGAGAGGGGATCGCTGCCGTGCCAGACGCTGCCGAGGCCTCGAGCCGGTAGTCTCCCGCGGTCACACTGGCGAACTCGAACGTGCCGTCAGCAGCGGAGCTCGTCAGCCGGGGAGCTTCCGGAAACGACTGGAGCCGAACCAGAGCTTCGGGGACGGGGATTCCGGATGCATCGACGACTCGTCCGGCGACAGTGACTGCAGGACTCAAGATGAACTCGACCGGCCGGCCGGATTCCAGAACCTCCATGGACCCTGCGGCGTATCCGGGCGCGGCGGCCACGAGTCGGAGCCGCCCCGGTTCGGCGGGCACAGCGATCTCGAAGCGACCCTCGTCGTCGACTGCGATCCCGGACTCGAGGATGTTCGCAACCGAGAAGTCCCCCTCGGTGAGCTCGACTCTCGCAGTCGGAAGCGGATCGAGGACTTCGTCGAGCACACGCCCGTGCAGCGGGATGCCGGGCGGGAGCCGCAGCTCTACCGATAGATCCGCTCCTCCCTCGGCCAGGACCAGGGGATCGATGACCGCCATTCCAAAACCTGGCGCGCTCCCACGAAGGACATAGGCTCCTGGCAGCAAGCCCCCGAAATCGAAGCCGCCATCCTCTCCACAAACGGTCTGGGCTTGCGGCGCGTCCGAACTCGTAGCTCCGCCGCTGCGGGCCTGCAGCTCTGCATGTGCGCGGGCGAGGGGATGCCCCTCCGGGTCAAGAACACGACCCAGGATGCGCGCCGCCGGGAAAACGGAGATCGTTCCGATCTGCCTGCGTTCACCGGCCAGGAGAGGAGCGATGCGCCGAGGCGAAGCCTTCCAGTGCTCGCCCCCGACATGAAGGACGAGATCCCTCCCGACCTGGATGTTCGTCAAGCGGATCAGGCCGTCCTGGCCACTGGCTGCGTGAGATCCGTCCCGCTTCACGATCTCCGTGGTGGACCCGGACTCGAGATCGAGCGGGAACGGAAAAGCGTCCGTGGGATCGCTTTGCCAGGAGTACTCGAACCATGCTTCACCTCCCTGGACCGCAGCCCCGGAGGCATCCACCAAACACAACTCGACGCTCGCCGAATCGCTGGAGCTGGCCGCCGCTGCGGACCCAGCCAGATCATCGGAAACTGCCGGCGCCACACCACGCTGGCTGGCTTCCTCCGGAAGGGGCGTAACCGCGGGCGTAGCGGGACCGGGATCGGAAACGGCTGTTTCCGGTGAGCGAATCGGCTGATCGGGGGTCCCCTCCCGGGAGAGCACCCAGGCCATCAGGAGCATCACTGCACCCAGGCCTGCTATCAGCACCACAGCGCGGATAGTTCGCATGAAGTCTCTCGCGGGAATGGGGACAGAAGGTCCCGCCGACCTCCACGGATTGGAGAGTCGGCGGGCAGCTGGAGAACAAGGCGTCTAGTGCGCCAGGGCAATCCCGAAGTAGTCGTTCGCTTCCGACGAGTTCGGAACTCCGGCAGTGTTCTGCGACCAGCACTGATTCGTGCCGGTCACCGCATAGCGGACGTTCACGCCACCTGCATTGGACACCGCACCGACGTCCTCGAAAGGAGTGCCGATGAACAGGTCGGCCGAGCCGCTGTTGTTGACATCACCGGCGGCGAGGTCGTACCCGAATTCGTCGCCGTCTTCGACCCCGCCGGCGCAGGTCGTGCCCGTCAACGAGGTGCTCCCCGTCGCGGAAAGGCTACCGGAGGCGCCGTAGAGGACGATCACGTATCCCTGGTTGCTTCCCGCACCGATGTCCTCGGTCGGGCAGCCGATGGCCAGGTCCTGGTAGGCGTCGCCATTGAAATTGTCCGAGGTCAGAGCATATCCCGTCAGGTCGCTGGGCTCCGTCGCGCCAGGAACACTGGCCGTATCCTGATTCCAGGCATTGCCGAGCGTGGTGATGAGGCCGCTCGGCGAGCCGTAATGAACATTGATTTCCCCGGCATTTGCGTCTGCCCCGATGTCCTCATAGGGCTTGCCCACGGCCAGGTCATCGTCGCCATCGCCTCCGAAATCGCCGGCGGCCAGAGAGAAACCGAAGAGGTCGCTGGCTTCGTCGCCCCCGGTGGCGGCGGCGACGTCGACGAAGGAGACCGAGGCAGTGATGCTGCCCGCACCTCCGTTGAACACGTTGACGTAGCCCGCATCCGCGATCGCGCCAGAGTTTTCGTAGGGGACGCCAACAACGAGATCCTGGTCCCCGTCATTGTCGAAATCACCGGCGGTGAGGCTGTAGCCGAAGCGGTCGCCTGACTCGGTGGAGCTTCCCACACCGGCGGTGTCCTGATTCAGCAACGTGGCCGTCGTGAGCCCAGTGGCCGAACCTCGCCGCACCTCGACTTCGCCAGCGTCCGAATCCCCGCCAGCATTCCGGTACGGAATTCCGATCGCGAGCTCCTCGAATGCGGAAGCGCCGATGAGATTCGCCGCAGTCAGGGCGTAGCCGTAACGATCCCCGGCTGCCGCGGCCGCGCCACCATAGGTCAGGAACTGCATGCCGGCGGTCACGAGCCCGGTCGCAGATCCGTACAGGACCGTCACCCCTCCCTGGTCGGAGACGGAGACATCCTCGTAGGGAGCGCCGATGGCGAGGTCATCGAAGCCATCTGCGTCGAAGTCGCCCGCTGCCAGGCTCAATCCCCACAAATCGCCAGCTTCGTCCGACAAGCCGACCGAGCTCTGGAAGAAGAGGTCCGTGCCGGCCGTCGTGATGCTCGGCGTCTCGCCATACAGGACGTGGACAGCTCCGCAGTTCGAAATTGCTCCGTTGTCTTCATAAGGCACGCCGATCGCGAGATCGTCGAAGCCGTCATTGTCGAAGTCGCCCGAGACCTTCGCTTGCGCGAACAATGGCGTCGTCAAGAAGCTTAGAACACAGATGCTAGAAAGGGTTTTCAATCCAGTGGATGACATGTGAGCTCCTAGGAAGGGCTGAGTAGCACTGAGCAGAGCAAGACGATGAAGTCCAAGAGCAAGTTGAAAAACCGGGTGCGAAAGCGAGAGCGTATGGTCGCTCGGCAAGGTCATCAAGTGCTTCGGCGGGGAACGCTCCTCGTCGAATCCGATGGATCTTGGACACCCCATGTACACTGCGGCGATCCCTCGGAGCTTGCAGAGAATCTCCTGGTCGTTTCAGGCTCGACCTCGCAACTTCTTCCCTGGCAACGACTTGGAGCCGGGCAATTCTCGAACGCGGCGGCCGGAGACCCGCTTCTCACCCGCGGTCGCCAACGTAAGCCAACCCAGGGCAATGACTTACAGCGAGCGCACGGGAGTGGGTCCACCGTGCTGGTCGGCGACCCGGCCTCAGCGGGCGTACTTCACGATTCCATGGGAAAGGGCAAACGCGATCGGTTTCCCGAGGAAGCCCTGAGCAAAGTGTCCGACGGGAAAGCGCCGCGCCGGATCGAATTCCGCGTCCAGGTCGGTGCGACCGGACAGGATCTTCTCTGCCATGTACCGCCCGAGCGCCGCTGCCCACGGCAGTCCCGTTGCACCGCTCACGAAGTGAAGCGTGGAGGACGCGCCGCACCTGGCCGCCAGAGGAAGAAAGTCTTTGCTCACGCCGATGAGGCCGGGCCAGAAGTATTCGATTTCCACGGGCACCTGGGGAAACTTCTGGCTGACGAAGGCACGCATCGTGCGGAGAATACGCGGAGCAACTGCCCGCTCCACCTTTTCGTAGGTGTAGAGCATGCTCGAAGCGCCGAGGAGGAGCCGGTCGTCGCCCGTGACGCGGAAGTACTGATAGATGAGATCCGTGTTCCACACCATCAGCCGGCTCTCGGGGAAGATCGAGGCGACCTGAGCATCGGTGAGGGGAGCGGAAACCGCCAGGAAGGTCTGCGCGTGGTACACATCCTTCGATAGCACACCGAGGTCGGGCAGGAACCGATCCAGGCAGAGCACCACGACGTCACCTCGGACGGTGTGTCCATTGGCCCGAACCTCCCCTTCCGCGATCTCCGTGACCGGAGATTGCTCGTGGATCACCACTCCGGACTGGAGCAGGATGTCGCGCATCGCCTGGCAGTAGAGGTATGCATTGATGCCGAATGTGCCAGGATATCTCACTCCTCCGCAGCACTCCTCCGAGCCGAGGACGGATCGGATCGTCTCCGCGTCATAAAGCGTGCTGCCGTAGCCGAATTTCTTCCTGGCCTCGTGTTCGGCATGGACGACGGCAGCGCCCTTTCGCGAGGTGGCCAGGAACAGGGAGTCCTGGACCTGCATGTCGCAATCGATGCCGTGGCGCTCGATGTTCGCCCGGATCGCCTCCACGCCGCCGACGACGAACTCCCACAGCTTTTTCGCTTCCTCCGCACCCCGGTTTCTGACCAGGTCGCTCAATTCCATCTCGGAGTCCGGCGTGATGAAGCCAGACGACCGCCCGCTCGCACCGCCCCCGCAGGTGTCCTTCTCCAGAAGAACGACTCGCAGGCCTTGCTCGCTCAGGCCCTGCGCGCAGCTGAGGCCAGCAACCCCTCCGCCGACCACCACGGCGTCGACGCGCGCATCATGGACCAGGGGCGGCAGCCGTGCGTGTCGCGGTTGCTGCTCGCGCCAGTACACCCGGGGAAGGGGCGGATTCAAGCTCTTCAGGGCGCGTTGACCGAGACGAGGGTCACGTATCCGTCGCGCAACCGCAGGAAGATCTCTGTTGCGTAGGTCTCGGTGACCGCGTCGTAGTTGTCACCATGGACCCAGTGCGTGCCCTTCTCGTTGCTCTGCAAGTCGCGCGTCCTCCTGCTGCGCTCGCTGGTTTCACTCACGCAGCATAGCTGAGGAGTGGGAGCGCACAAGGCGACCCTCCTCCGAGCGAGGACGCGGTGGGCGGGAGCGCGCAGACGGTTGTCCCCTCCCGTTCGTATCATCGGCGGTCATGGCATCGCGAACACTCGCCACGTGGGCTGCGAGCATTGGCCTCTTGGGAGCACTCTTGATCAGCCTGCTATGGGTCTTGAACGTGCCGTTCTACTCAGGAGCTGGGGGTGCTCACTGGCGCTGGCGGATGGAGCATGGCCGGCTTCGCGTGGTGCATCGACTTGAACCAGCGAATCCTGAGAGCTTCTACATCGCGTCGAACAGCGAGGGGCTGCGCTTCAGTCCGGAGTGGAAGTTCCACAGCAGGCATGACTGGATGATCAACGTCCCCCTGTGGGTGCCGTGGGTCGCGTGCATGGGTCTGGCAGGATTGGGAATCACGCTCGCGAGAATGAAGGCTCGCGACTGAGTCGGGTGGGCAGAGAACCAAGGCTCGCCGCACGCGTCTTCTGCCCCGATGGCAAGCTCCCGCGCGTCGAGGCCGGATCAGTTTCCTGTCATGGTCGCAGACGAGAAAGCCGAGTAGCTCCACACCTCGTGGGAAGCTCGGGCGCGGCCGGCTGAGGCGCGCCCCTGTGATCGACGGGCTAGCTCGTTCGAGCGCGACGCAGTTGGTCAAGCGGCAGCGGCACGGTGATTGCATCTCTCGGGCGCTCCCTCGCTCGGGCCACCGACCTCCCCTTGCTGGCAACCAGAGCATGGCTCCTTGCCGGCCGCCGGCAAGATGTGCACGCGCCCCCTCCACCCTCCTCAGGCCACTCCGATCCAGTTTCTGGACTACCTTGCCATGCACCGCCTCAACGACCTTTGGAGAACTCTCCTTCCCATCCTGGTCGCCTCCCCGGCCGCTTTCGCCTCGGGCGAGGTCGTGACCGTCGACACGCTTCACGATGTGAGAGATTTCGGCGGAGCCAAAAAGCTCGCCGACCTGCCGGGACCTGACGGCAAGATCTCCTTCGGAGAGGCGGTCACGGCGGTCAACAACGAGCCTGGACCGCAGAGCATCCAGTTCGCCATTCCTGCGAGCGAGTACTGGCTGGTCACCGACATCGCCCTGCTCGAGCTGGAGATCGGCCCGTTCGTCCTGACGGACGACGCCACGACGATTGACTTCCGCACGCAGACCCTCTTCGCCGGCGATACGAACCCCGACGGCTGGGAGGTCGGCATCTACGGGCTCGAGCCGAACGGGTGGGGTAACGCCGCGATCTTCGTGCTCGGCGACGAGTGCACGCTGATCGGCCTGGACGATGTGTACCAGCGCGGGTACGCCACCGAGCTGCAAGGCAACCGCAACCGCATCCTGAGTTACACGAGCGATGGGCCACTCCACGCCGCGATCCACATCGAGGGTGTCTTCGGCGGAGAGCCGGCGCGCGGGAACATCATCGGCGGCACGCAACCGGGAGAAGGGAATGCCGTTTCCGGCGGGAGCTACGGGATTCGGATCGCTGCTCCGGCCGATGACAATGTCGTGATCGGGAACACCTGCCTCGGTAGCCCCCACATTGGCATCAGCGTGGTCGGCGCGACGCAGTTCGGAGCCTTCGCGCGCAACAACCGCATCGGTGGCCCCACTCCGGCCGAAGCCAACTGGGTGGCCGGAAACGGGAGCTACGGCGAAGAAGGCTTTCCGGTCGGCGTCCAGATCCAGGTGCTGGACGCAGAGAACACCATCGTGGAGGGGAACCTCGTCGGCACCACGGAAGATGGAATGGCGGATTACCCCGTCCAGCGCGGCCCCGGTGGCATCGAGGTGAGGAGTGCGCGCGGCACGCGTGTTCAAGGCAACCTCGTCTCGGGGATCCTGCAGGTGGGGACCGACCATTACCAGGGACAACGATTCGGAGTGGCGATCCAGGTCGAGGGCGAGTGCGTGGACACCGTCGTGATCGGGAACACGATCGGGACCGACGCCCTCGGAATCACACCAATTCCCAATGTCGCCGGGGTCGTCGTGAGTCCCTTCACGGCGAACGATCTTCCCCTCACGACGACGATCGGCGGCACCGGACCTCTCGAAGGCAACACCATCGCGTTCAGCGAACGCAGTGGCGTGACCGTCGACTCGCTCGTCAGGGGCGTCGAGATCCGCGGCAACGACATCCACGAAAACGGAGCCCTGGGGATCGATCTCCTGGGTCCGGGCGGCGGAGTCACGCCCAATGATCCGGGAGACGCAGACACCGCCGGGGGCAATCATCTCCAGAACTATCCGGTGCTCGCGCGCGCCTACTCCCTCGGGACGGCGGTCTTCGTGGTCGGGCGCCTGGATTCGACGCCTCTCGATGACTTCGCGATCGATTTCTTCGCGAACCAGGCGTGCGATCCAAGCGGATTCGGGGAGGGCGCCGTTTTCCTCGGATCGAAGCTCGTCTCGACGAACGCTCAAGGCGTCGCGATGTTCGCGGCTATCTTCCGGTCTCCGGTTTCCCCGAGCTGGTTCGTGACCGCAACGGCCACCCACGTCGGTCTCGGAGAGACCTCGGAGTTCTCCGCCTGTATGCCCGTGAGTCTCGTACGGCGGCGTCTTCCGCATTGAGGTCACTCGCGGTCTACGCGCGAGTGCTCGCTTTGCAGAAAGTGCAAGGTACTTCATACATGACGTGGTTCCCGGACTTCTGCCTGACGAGCGCTCGTAGCGAGCGCGCCAGTCTTGCTTCCGCGACGAAAGCTCTTGGAATCACTGTTTGTCCCTCGAACCGGATCAGGAGCAATCCTTTGATGTCTCGGCGGGCACTTTGGCGTTCTTCCCGGATTACTTCACCTTGATACCACCCCCTCCAGCACCGGCATTTCCCATGCAAACCAGGAATCTGCAACCCCCGCGTGGCACCGTAGCGATCATCGCTTTCCTTGCATTCCCCGCTGCGGCGTGGGGACAGCAACTCTCCACGGAGGTCATCGCCTCCGGCTTCGAGAGCCCGCTCTGGGTCGGTTCACCCCCAGGTGATCTCGACCGCTTGTTCGTCGTCGAGCAGGATTCCGGCCTGATCAAGATCATCAAGAACGGTCAGGTCCTGGCTACGCCGTTCCTGAACATCGGGGCGCTCGCGAGCGAAGGCGGCGAACAGGGTCTGCTCGGGATGGCCTTCCATCCAGCCTTCTCCAGCAACGAGCGTTTCTTCGTCCATTACACCGACGTCAACAGCAACACCCGTGTCGTCGAGTATTCGGTATCAAGCGATCCGGACGTCGCCAATCCGACGCCGGTCCAGACCATCCTCGCGGAAAGCCAGCCCTACCCCAACCACAAGGGCGGCAATCTCGCCTTCGGTGGGGATGGCATGCTCTACATCGGTCTGGGGGACGGTGGCAGCGCCAGCGATCCGGAGAACCGCGCCCAGGACGGCAGCACGAACCTGGGAAAGATGCTGCGCCTCGACGTCGACCTGCCGCCCCCGTTCATCCCCGCGGACAATCCATTCGTTGGAGACCCGTCGATCAACGACGAGATCTGGGCGCTCGGCTTGCGGAATCCCTGGCGCTACAGCTTCGATCGCCTGACCGGGGATCTGTACATCGGGGACGTCGGGCAAGGAAACAGGGAGGAGATCGACTTCCAGCCCGGCTCGAGCGCCGGCGGTGAGAACTATGGCTGGCGCTGCATGGAAGGCTCCACCTGCACGGGAGACTCGGGCTGCTCGTGCACCGATCCGTCGCTCGAACTCCCCATTCACGAATACGACCACTCCGCTGGCGGCTGCTCGGTGATCGGTGGCTACGTGTACCGCGGCAACGCGCTGTCCTGGTTCCAGGGCCATTACCTCTTCGGTGACTTCTGCACGGGCCAATTGTGGTCGTTTCGCTACGTGGGCGGTCAAATCACGGAGCTCGTCGATCGCACCCCCGAGCTCGATCCACCGGGGCAGGCCGCCGTCCAGAGCGTCACATCATTCGGAGAGGATGCGGCAGGCGAGCTCTACATCGTCGATTTCACGGGTGGCGAGATCTTCAAGGTCGTACCGATGACGCCGTGTCGGATCACGACGTACTGCGTCGCGGACCCCAACTCGACCGGCACCGCGGCTGCGATCGGGAACTCGGGCTCGGCGAGCTTGACGAATAACGACCTCGTCCTCCTCGCCACATCCTGCCCTCCAGGCCAGTTCGGCGTCTTCTTCTACGGATCCGAGCAGATTGACCTTCCGTTCGGCAATGGCCACCTCTGCGTTGCAGGTGGCCAGATCGGCGTGTTCCGGCTCAATCCGCCGGTCCACATCAGTGGCGGGGGCAACGCCTCCTACGACGTCGACTACACGCGGCCGCCGATGACTTCGGGCGCGGGCCGTGTCGATGTGGGCTCGACCTGGAACTTCCAGTTCTGGTTCCGCGATCCCGCTGGCGGCGGAGCTGGCTTCGATACGAGCGATGCTCTGTCGGTGACTTTTTGCCCTTGAGTGCGACCAGTCGTGAGCGCGCTCCAGGTATGACTCGCCGCAAGCGGCCTCCGCTTGCGGCGAGGACTTTCCTCGCACGCCCTCCGGCCCGATCTGCGTATCGGCATTCGCGGGGCGAGAGCTCCGAAGCTCGCGCGCCCGCCCCCGCCCCGGAAGCCCCCGGTACACGGGCACGAGCGTCGGCTGCCTCGAGATTCGGCGCGCTGCCGAGGCGCCCGACTCCTCGCCCAGGCTCCCCAGTACGGGTGGTGACGGGATCCCCTCCCGGGTGCATGGCCATTCCGGCGAACTCGGCTATCCTGTGAATCCAGGCCAAGTCCATGGCTGCGACGCTGCTGCCATTCGGGGAACCCGGTGCTTCTTGCCAGTGCTTCGCTCCACTTGTGCTCTCCTCGCCCACCAGCCAGTTGCTCTCGCGCGAAGGTGCCGACCGGCGTAGCGCGTCCAATCGCTGTCCCTGCATCGTCCAAGCGCCCCGAAGCATTCACCGAGTGAGATAGGTCGATTCCATGGTCAACAACTCGCGCTCGTCTGAAACGATTTCCGACGCCCGAGCTGCGACCGGGATCGAAGGCCTCGACGAAATCCTGGGTGGAGGCTTCACCACGAACAGGATGTACCTACTGGAAGGCACTCCGGGCTCGGGGAAGACGACGCTCGGAATCCAGTTCCTGCAAGAGGGCGTCCGGCACGGCGAAGTCGTCGTGTACGTGACGCTCTCGGAGACCGAGGAGGAGTTGCGCGGGGTGGCCGACTCGCACGGCTGGTCGCTGGAGGGGATCACCATCCGCGAACTGGCCCCCTCCGAGGAGAGCCTTCAGCCCGACGGGCAGTACACCATGTTCCACCCCTCGGAGGTGGAGCTGACCGAGACCACGAAGACGATCCTGACCGAGGTGGAACGAATCAGACCCGCCCGGGTGGTCTTCGATTCGCTCTCGGAGTTGAGACTACTTGCGGGCAACGCGCTGCGCTACCGCCGTCAGATCCTCGCCCTCAAGCGGTTCTTTGCAGGCCGCGGCTGTACCGTGCTGCTCCTCGACGACATGACGAGCACGGATCAAGACCTCCAGGTGCATAGCATTGCCCACGGAGTCGTGCGCCTCGAGCAGTTGAACCCGGAGTACGGGGCAGAGAGGAGGCGGCTCCTCGTCGTCAAGTATCGTGGCGTGAGGTTCCGCAGCGGCTATCACGACTACTCCATCCAGCGCGGGGGGCTCCAGGTTTTCCCACGGCTCGTTGCAAGCGATCACCAGCCAGACAGGTTCTTCGAAAAACTGCCCAGCGGTATTGCCGAGCTGAACGTCTTGCTCGGCGGAGGAATCGAACGTGGCTCGAGCACTCTGATCGTCGGCGCGGCCGGCTGCGGGAAGTCTTCCCTCGCCACCCAGTTCGTGATGGCGGCGGCCGAGCGGGGAGAGAAGGCTGCACTATTCATCTTCGACGAAAGCCTTCACATTCTCCTGGCCCGGAGCGCCGGCCTGGGGATGAATCTACAGCCGCACTTGAAGTCTGGACAGGTGACGGTACGGCAGGTGGATCCAGGTGAATTGTCGCCCGGCGAGCTGGTTCACTTCGTTCGACAGGCGGTCGAGGAGGATCACGTTTCCATCGTGGTCATCGACAGCCTGAACGGTTACCTCAATGCGATGCCCGAGGAGCGCTTTCTGACGATCCAGCTCCACGAACTCCTGACCTACCTTGGGCAGGCCGGTGTTGCGACGCTCCTGATCGGCGCGCATCAGGGACTCATCGGAGGGCAGATGATCACGCCCGTGGATGCCAGCTATCTCGCCGACGCGGTGGTCCTCATGCGCTATTACGAGACGAGGGGAGAAGTCCGGCAGGCAATCTCGGTGGTGAAGAAGCGCGGAGGAGCACACGAGCGGACGATCCGGGACTTTCGCATGGAAAACGGCCAGATCAGTGTCGGGCCGCCGTTGCGCGAGTTCCGCGGCGTGCTGACCGGGGTTCCGATTTTCGAGGGGTACGGCGGAAGACAGGAGAAAGGCCAGACGTCTTGACTCACGCGGACCAGGAGAGACTCGAACGCCGGGTTCTCGTCCTCGCTCCTACCAGAAGGGACGCAGCCCTGGCTCAACCCGTCCTGAACCAGGCCGGCGTGGATTGCCACATCTGTTCGGACCTGGAGCAGGTTTGCGCCGAGCTCGACGTCGGGGCCGAGGCCCTGCTGCTCGCTGAGGAAGTCGTCCTCCAAGGCCAGCTGGAAAGCCTATCCGAATGGCTCCGCCGCCAGCCGCAATGGTCGGACCTGCCCGTGATGATCCTGGCGCGACCGGGAGCCGATTCGGTCGGAGTGGCCCGGGCCATGGATCTCCTGGGGAACGTCACGGTTCTGGAGCGGCCGATGCGCGTGGCGGCACTGGTGAGCGCCGTCCGTTCCGCCTTGCGGGCACGCGAGCGGCAGTACCAGATTCGCGGCCAGCTTGCGGAGCAGGACCGCGCGCTGGAAACGCAGGCGCTCCTGGGAGCCATCGTCGCGTCGTCGAACGATGCAATCATCAGCAAGACACTGCAAGGCACGGTCCTGACCTGGAATGCCGGAGCGGAACGCATCTTCGGGTATACCGCCGCGGAAATGATCGGCCAGCCGATCATGCGCCTGATCCCGGCGGAACTGAGCGCGGAGGAGCCCGCGCTGCTGGAGCGCCTGGCCCGAGGCGAGCGCATCGAGCACTTTGAAACGATTCGGGTGGGCAAGAACGGCAAGCGAATCGAGATCTCGTTGAGCGTATCTCCGGTCCGTGACGCCCATGGAAACGTGGTCGCTGCATCGAAGGTCGCACGCGACATCACCAAGCAGAAGGAAGCGGAAGCCGCGCTTCGCGACGCCGATCGACGGAAGGACGAGTTCCTTGCCATCCTCGCGCACGAGCTCCGCAATCCTCTCGCCCCCATTCGCAATTCGTTGCACATCCTGCGCCTTGCTGCGCACAACAATCCGACTGCCGAACGGGTCAGTGCGATGATGGAACGGCAGGTGAATCACATCGTTCGCCTGGTCGAAGACCTCGTGGACATGTCGCGCGTCTCGCGCGGAAAAATCGAGCTGCGCATCGAGGAGGTCGAGGTGGCCGCAGTGGTGCGTGGAGCCGTGGAAACGAGCCGACCGCTGATCGAGGGGCTTCACCACACCCTGATCGTCGACATCCCCCCCGATCCCCTGACGCTCAACGCCGATCCCGTCCGCCTGACGCAGATCATCGCCAATCTTCTCAACAACGCGGCGAAGTACACTCCCGAGGGCGGGCAGATCCATGTCCGCGCGAGGCGCGAGGGCGACCGGGTTTCGATCTCGGTGCGCGACAATGGCAGTGGCATCGCGCCCGAATCCCTGCCGCGGGTGTTCGAGATGTTCACCCAGCTCGACCGCTCCTCCAGCCGCGTTCCCGGAGGATTGGGGATCGGTCTGACGCTGGTGAAGAGCCTCGTCGAGTTGCACGGCGGCACCGTCCAGGCATTCAGCGAGGGACCGGGTAAGGGGAGCGAATTCATCGTGCACCTGCCACTGGCCGCCCGCACACCGACCACCGACGAAACGGCTCTCGAAGACGGGCCGTCCCAGCATCTCCCCCCGCGCCGGATACTGGTCGTCGATGACAACCGGGACGCGGCGGAAAGCCTCGGCATGTTGCTCAGATTGCTGGGCGCGGAGGTCCAGATTGCCTACAACGGCCCCGAGGCTCTGGCGGCGCTCGATGGCTTCCGGCCCGACGTCGTGCTGCTAGACATCGGCATGCCGGGTATGGATGGGTACGAGGTGGCGCGTCAGATCAGGGAGCGCCCGGAACTCCACGGCGTGATGCTCATCGCACTGACCGGTTGGGGGCAAGAGGAAGCCCGCCGGCGCTCTCGAATGGCCGGGTTCGATTACCACCTGATCAAACCCGCGGACGTCAGCGCGCTGGAGACTCTCCTGATGACCCTCGGGGGTCAGCATTAGGCCCGGCTGAGAGTGGCCGTATCGCGGCCAGGGCTTGCCGGTCAGGAATGAGATTCGACTGGGTCAGATCCACCTTCCTGGACCCGGCGAGCCCCAGCGGTCAACCCTCGATGATCACTTTCAATGCCTTCGTGCTGGCTGCCCGGCCGAAGGTGTCGTAGGCCTCGAGGATCTTGTCCAGCCTGAAACGATGCGTGATGAGGCGCTTCGGGTCGAGCTTCCTGGACTGGACGGTCTTCAGCAGCATGGGGGTCGAGACGGTGTCGACCAGGCGCGTGGTGATCGTCACGTTCTGAGACCAGAGTTTCTCCAGGTGCAGGTCGACCTTGACGCCATGCACGCCGATGTTGGCGATGGGCCGCCCGGCGGCGACGATGTCCTCGCAGAGGTTGAAGGTCGCCGGGATGCCAACGGCTTCGATCGCGGCATCGACGCCCTGCCCTTCGGTGAGCTGCCTGACCTCCTCCGCGGCCTTGCCGTCAGCGCTGTTGATGACCTGCGTCGCGCCAAAGCGCTTCGCGACCTCGAGTCGATTGTCGTCGAGATCGATCATGATGATCTCGGAAGGCGAATAGAACTGCGCGGTGAGCAGCGCCGCGAGCCCGATCGGTCCCGAGCCGACGATCGCGACCGTCGAGCCGGGAGAGACCCTGCCATTGAGCACGCCGCACTCGAAGCCGGTGGGCAGGATGTCGCTCAGCATGACGAGCGCCTCTTCGTCGGCGCCCTTCGGAATCCGATAGCAGGCTCGTATCCGCATGGGGAATGCGCACGAACTCTGCCTGAGTGCCGTCGATGCTGTTGCCGAGGATCCATCCTCCACTCGAGCAATGCGAGTACATGCCTCGGCGGCACGATCACAGCTGCCGCAGGCGGTGATGCACGAGATCAGGACTCGATCTCCAGGCTTGAACGTCGCGACAGCCGGACCAGCGGGCTCGACGACCCCCACCCCCTCGTGGCCGAGAATCCGGCCTGGCTGACACGTGGGAACATCACCCTTGAGGATGTGCAGGTCGGTTCCACAGATCGTCGTCCTGGTGATCTTGACGATCGCATCCGTGGGAGCGCTGAGAGTCGGCTTGGGGCACTCCCGCAGTTCCTTCTTCCCCGGACCAAGGTACACGAGGGCTTTCATCGGCGTTCCTGCATGCAATGAGAGGTTGCGAGACGGTTCGTGTTACGGGTCCTGACTCGGGTCAGTCGGCTCCCCGGAGGATGTGCGACAGTGCGATCTGAAAGCGCTATCTCCCTGGAGAGAGCCCTGCAATGGGGGCCCCGTACTCACAGAACTACATCGCCACAGCGTGAGCACGGGAGCGTGCGAATTGTAGAAACGTTCCCAGATCCAGGAGTTGCCTCGGAGCATGTCGCCCCGCCCTGCACTCAGTGCCGGCGCCCCGCCGGGCCAGAGGCCGTAGTCCGCGCCGCCTCGCCTCGTTCGGCATCTCGATCCCGTAGTGATCGAGAGAAGCTCGCCGGGATTCCGGGTACAGATCTTGCGGGCCCCGCTGGCCATGAAGGCTCCCGGTGCTCGAGACCTCGGCGAATACTCCAGCTTGCGCGACGCGGTCGCGACGCTGGGGATCGAGACATTCCTCGCGATGGTCGTCGGCAGGGCAAGCTCATCGCCAACCTCGATGCTGACGGCAACGGACCCCACGTCCTCGTCCTGTACCGGGATGGCAAATGCCCTGCGGGCGGTGCACATTTGCACGACGACCATGGAGGGAAGAAGCTAGTCATGTTCAAGGAGACCAGGGCCTTCAGCAGCTTCTCCGTGGACGATCTTCGCAAAGCCAAAGAGTTCTATGCTCGGACACTGGGCCTCGATGTCGCTGAAGTACCCGAGGGTCTGGAGTTGCGCATTGCGGGGGGTGCTCGGGTGTTCATCTACCTTTCTGACGACTACACCCCACCAGAGCACACCGTGCTCAACTTCCCGGTCGACGACATCGAAGTGGCCATAGAAGAACTTGTCAGGAGGGGTGTGCGCATGGAGCACTATGACCTGCCTGGCATCCAGACCGACGAGCAGGGAGTCTTCAGGGGAAAGAGCGGCCCGAAAGCCATCGCGTGGTTCAAAGACCCGGCCGGCCACATTTTGTCGGTAATCCAAGCAAAATAATGAGGGACCGCCGGACCTGCCATCGTCCCGCCCGGGTGCCGAGCTGATCGATCGCCTCCTCGCAGGTGCAATTGCGTGGTAAGCATTACACGGAGGCTCTCGGCGCGTGACAGGTACGTTGGCAAGATACCTTTCGATCTGGCTTTCCGTCCTGAGAACCCCCCATAGCGCAGGTTGGCACGCGAATTGAGAAGTACCTTTCGTCGCAAAGTCAATCTTTGGAGTAATCTCATGAATTGGGACCGCATACAAGGAAACTGGCGTCAGTTCAAGGGCAAGGCTCGCGAAGAATGGGGAGACTTGACGGACGACGACCTGGACATCGTTCAAGGCAAGCGCGATCAGCTGGTCGGCAAGATCCAGGAACGCTACGGCATCCTGCGCGATGAAGCAGAGAAGCGCGTGAGCAGCTGGGAGCGTCGATTGGAGAAGCTCGAGAAAGTCTGATCCGCGCATCCGAAGTATCGGGGCTCCCCGTTTCCAAAGAGGAAGCGGGGAGCTCGAACTATGTCGTGACGTCGGCGGCAGAGGGTCGCATTCCACTCCTGGACCACCGTGACTGACCCCTCTCTCGCGTGGTGCTAAGCTGGGAGTCACCGTGCGCATCCTGCTTACCAAGCTGAGCGACAAGCGGCATTCGCTGGAGATCGTGCGCGCCGACGGAAGCGGTGAGCGCGTCGAGCTGGAGACGCGCAGCACGTTGCATCACGACCTCACGCACCTCGCGGTCGAGGAGACGGCCGGTCTCGCACAGGGCTTCTTCGGTTCCCTCGCAGCCGGCGCAGGGCTCGACGAGCTAGGCGGGCGCATCCTGGACGGAAGCGCGCAGTACTCCGAAGCGCTCCTGGAGATCGAACGCGCCGTGGCGGTGCTCCAGAGAATGGCCAAGGGAGACCAGGATCCCCGAGCCTTGCATGCGCGGCTCGTCAGCCTGCTCGCGGTCCAGGAGACCGCCTTGCCGAGCTGGCTCACCCTCGACCTCGTGATCAGGGCGCACGAGCGGTTGCGGGCGCTGGTCGGGCAGTGGAAGGCGACTCCCTACGGTCGGACTCTGGAGCTCGCATGGCCCGCCGGGAACGGCTCGCGAGCCGCAGCGGGCGCATGAACTCGCGGGCAGGGAACGGACCGCTTCGGGGCTTCCTCGGGTAGGAGATTCGCGGAGCGACGACCGAGCCACGACCAGCCCTCGACTCCGGGGGTAGATCGCGGAGCCCCCGGTCAGTCGGCGAGCAGATCGCTCGATGATCCCCGGGCGGAGAACTCCGCGCGCAGCCGCTGCCAGCGCTTCTTCGCGGCCTCCTCGCTGATGTTCATGCGCTCGGCGGCCTCACGGCTGCTGAGGCCTTCCAGGCCGCAGAGGATCATCAACATCTGCTCGTCTTCGCTCAGAGCGAGCGCACGCTCGAGGAAGCACCGTACGGCCTCGGATCGCGAAGCGCGCTTGGTCGCACTCGTCGCCGTGTCGGCCACGGCCTCGATCGCCTTCAGGTTGGTCGTCGATCCCGAGCCCTTGGGGCGGGCGCCCTGGGCAACTTGTAGCGCGTTGAGCAAGACGTTCTTGGCGATCCCGAACATCCAGGCTCGGAACGACCCCCGCGCGGGATCGTAGTCCCCGAAATTGACCAGAGCGCGCAACCAGGTCTCCTGCACGATCTCCTCTGGATCGACGTGCGAGCGCAGGGTGGGTCGCACTCGCAGGCGCGCCCAGCCGCAGAGCGCGGGCATCACGCGGTCGCACAGGTCGTTGAAGCTGTCCATCTCTCCCGCTCGAGCGCGACGGGTGAGGATCGCCGTCCACGATTCCTCCGGCTGGGACGGATCGGACGCCTGCAGCGATTCGGACTCTCTGGTCACTCACTGTCCTCGTCTGCTCGTGCAGCGCTGGAACACACCATGCGAACCGAGAAGGGAGCCAATCTACGCGAGGAACCAGCGCTCGACCAGCTCCGCATTCGATAGTCTGGGTCGAGCCTGCGGTTGCACTGATCCACGCTCGATCAACGACGGAGTCGATCCCCCGGAGAGTCGGATGAGCAACGAGAGCCACCACGATCTTCCTGCGATGCGGCACGATGTCTCGGATCTTGCCAGGGACGTCTATCTCGAGTTCCTGGGCCGTGAGGTGGCGGGGAATCCTGCCGATTTCGAGGCCCTCTGCCGGGAACGACCCGGTCTGGCCGCCGAACTTCGACGACTGCGACAGGCCATCCTTCCTCCCGCGGGTGAGACTCGCGCGCACCCGCCGGATGCGGCCCCTGGAGCGCGCACGCCGGAAGAGGAATCCGGCGAGCGCGAGCTGGTCCAGCTCCTGAACCGGATCTCCCAGCCGAGCCGCCGCGCGGACCGCTACCGCCGTGGCGCCGAGGTCGGGCGAGGCTCGATGGGCCGCGTCTTCAGCGCGTGGGACAAGGAACTGGTTCGCGTGCTCGCTCTCAAGGTGCTGCACACCAGTGCGGACGGCGATGCTCCCCGACCGCCGACCGATCGCGTCCTGCGATTCATCCGCGAGGCTCAGATCACTTCCCAGCTCGACCACCCTGGAGTCGTGCCCGTGCACGAGCTGGGGATCGACGCGGATGGCCGCCCGTTCTTCGCCATGAAGCTCGTGCGTGGTCAGGACCTGAAGAGCGTCTTCACGTCCACCTGGGCTGGCAAGGATGGCTGGACCCTCGTGCGTGCCCTCGGTGTCATCCTCAAGGTTTGCGAAGCGATGGGCTACGCACATGCCAAGGGCATCGTGCACCGCGACCTCAAGCCCACGAACATCATGGTGGGTCGCTTCGGGGAGGTGTTCGTCATGGATTGGGGCGTCGCTCACGTCGAGGAGCATGCCGAGGACGGCCTGGGGCTCGAGAGAACGGCGTTCATCCGTGCGACCCGGCGCTCGGCCGCAGACGATGCGACCCTGACCGACGACGGGACCATCCTTGGCACGGCCGCGTACATGTCACCCGAGCAAGCCGAGGGCAATCTTCTCTTGCTCGGTGCATGGACGGACGTCTACGCCGTCGGAACGCTGCTCTACCATCTGCTCGCCAAGCGACCGCCTTACATCGACGAAAGCTCGTCGAGGAGAACCCTGGACGTTCTCGAGCGCCTGCGCGCGGGACCGCCCGAGCCGCTCGCGCGGGCGGCGCCGGACGCACCTGCTGAGCTCGTGTCGATCTGCGAGCGTGCCATGGCGCGCCAGCCGTTCGCGCGCTACCAGGGCATGAAGGAGCTCGCAGAAGACCTGCAAGCCTATCTCGAGGGCCGCGTCGTGCGCGCGCACCGCACCGGCGTCCGCGCCGAGCTCAGGAAGTGGGTCCTGCGCAACCGCACCACGGCTGTCATGGCAGCGCTTGCACTTGTGATCGTATCCGGAGCGGGTCTGGCCATTTCTCGCTGGCGAGGAGATCGCGCGCAGCTCGACCTGCTGCAGCGCTTGCGCGAGCCCTCGAGCCTCACCGAGCAATTCGACTATCTCTGGCCAGCCACGATCGAGCACATCGGGAGAATCCGGGAATGGCTCGCGGCTGCCGAGGGTGTCGCGCAGCAAAGAGAGGTCTACCGCGCTCAGCTCGCGGACTTGCGAAAGCGAGCACTACCCGAGGATCCCGGTGCCCCGGAGGAACTTCGCGCGCGGGCCCTTTACAAGCTCCGCATCGGGGTTGGCAAGAAGACCATTGCCTATTTCCAGAGCGAACGTGAGCGATTGAGAAGATTCGGGGGCCTGACCTTCGAAGGCTACGATCTAGCGAAGGTGGAATCTGAACTCGTACTCTTCGATGGGCAAGTGATCGGGTTCGAGAACAAATTGCGTGCAACCCCGCGGCAGTCGTGGACCTTCGTCACGGCCGGTGATGACCTCCTGCACGATCGCCTGGCGCGAATCGACCGGGAGCTCGACGAGCTCTCGGGTGATGCCGAGGCCAGGCCGCGCATCGAAGTCGCGGAGCGGGTCCTCGCCGCGTACGAGCATGCCGAGCGCTCCCGGCCCACCGGGGCGGACAGCGCCTGGGAAGAAGCCACACGCTGCATCGGCGATCCAACCCGCTGCCCCCAGTACGCAGGATTGCACCTGAGACCTCTGGAGCATCTCGTTCCCCTGGGACCCGATCCTCGCAGTGGGCTCTGGGAGTTCGCTCAGGTGCTCACCGGTGAGATCCCGATCCGTGGGCCAGACGGAGTCTTGGAGATCGACGAGGGAAGCGCAGTGGTTCTCGTGCTCGTGCCAGGAGGCAGCTTCCGCCGTGGATCCCAGATGCTCGATGAGGGTCTGCCCAACTACGATCCCTACTCTCAGCGCATCGAGCAACCAGTCCTGGGCATCCAGATCGACGGATTCCTCCTATCGAAGTTCGAGCTCACGATGGCCCAGTGGGAGCGGTTGACCGGTAAAGACCTGCGGAGCTCGGACGACCGACTCCCCGGAAGCAGAATGAAACCCGCGATGCCGATGACCTGGGATGACGGGTTGGCCGTGCTTCGCTGCGTCGGGCTCGATTTGCCGAGCGAAGCGCAATGGGAATACGCAGCGCGCGCCGGCACAACGACGCCATGGTGGACCGGTGCGGAGATGAGCGCCCTGCCGGACGCCGCGAATCTGGGGGAACAACAGCCAAGTCCAGGTAATGCAACGAGCATCGAGGATTTCATTTTCGTCGGTCCCGACGGCTGGAACGGATCCGCCCCGATTGGCCTTTTCCACGCCAATCCGTTCGGTCTGCACGACGTCCTGGGGAACGCAGCGGAGTTCACCCGGGACGTGGGGAGCTTCGCTTACTCTGAACGCAACATCCTGATCGGTACGGGCGAAAGCGCCCCTTGGGCCGACCTCCAGCGCCGTGCCCGCGGCGGGAATCACGCGAGCGACCCCCGAGACGCCCGCTGTGCGTCCCGCGTCATCATGAGCCGCAACGAAGTCGGCAACGTCGGCCTGCGCCCCTCCCTCGACCTCGGAGAGTAGGGCTTTCGCGAGCACGGTAGGCAGCCTTCAGCAGGAGCGAGGGTGGGCCAGCTCACCAAGTTTTTTGGCGATTCCTGTCCCGCTGGAGCCTCCCCGGGGGAAGTGCGTCGTGGCAGTCGCCAGCGACGTTCGTTCGATGGTATTCGGCTGCCTTTTTCGTAAACCATCTTCAGGAAGAAGGAAAACTATCATGAGTCAGTCTGCGGCCGTTGCTCTTCTGATCGGCTTCCCCCTTACCAGCGCGCTGGCTGCCGCCGGCTCCCCCACGGCGGGTTCCCACGTGATCACGGGCGATGTGATCTGTGACAACGAGTTCGCGATCTACACGGCTGCCAGCGAGTTGACCGGGATGGCGGTCAACTACACGGGGCTCAGCAAGTGCTATCCCGGAACCCTCCTGGTGAACGCTTCCACGACCGACAGGTACCTGTACATCGCGTGCTGGAGCGATGACGGCGTGGCGCAAGGCTTGCTTCACGACCTCAAGGTGGATGGCATTCCGGCGTTCAGCGACGACCCGCGCTGGCAGGTGGCTTACACGGATTCCGACTATGATTCCTGCGGCGATCTCGGCAGCCCGGCCATCGAAGCCACCATGGAAACCGTGATTCCGGCGCCCCCGGGGGGCTGGGTAGCACCCTCGATCGGGTGTGCGAATCCTGCTTTCGGCGGCAACTGCTACGGAGTCTGGGGCCACTGGTCAACCATCGACGTCGGTGTCCACTGGACATGGTTCGATAGTGGCAACCAGGTCTCGGCGGACGCTCCCCTCTATCCGGGATTCAACCATCGAGAATTCCTGATCTTCCGTTTCGACATGGGGGATGGACTCGGCGACAAGTTCTGCACTGCGACCGTCAATTCGACCGGTGCTCCTGCTGATATCTCGGCGTCCGGGTCGGCAAGCTCGGGTGCGGGCAATCTCACGCTGACAGCTGCACCGATTCCGAATCAGTCCACGATCTTCTTTCACGGGGCGAACCAGACTCAGGTGCCCTTTGGAAACGGCTTTCTATGCACGACGGGGATCGTGCGCGGCGTAGTGGCCCCGGGCGTGGGTAACTCTGCGAACTACACCTATGACAACAGTGACCCCCAGCACAGCCTGATCGCATTCGCGGGAACCACCCGTCATTTCCAGAACTGGTTCCGTGATCCGATGGGTGGCGGCGCTCTGTTCAATACGTCCAACGCAATCTCGATCACGATCCTGTTCTGACGCACACCCGCCACTGCCTGGCATGAACGAGGGGGCCGCTCCGAGCGGCCTCCTCGGTCTGCATCCGCCCTGAGAGGTCTCGAGGGCGATCAGCGTGCTGCCCTTCTCATCATCCGAGCCGAAAAGGCCGGCGACGAAGAGGATGGCGAGGACTATGCATGGGCCTCCAGCGGGTCCTCCAGGCTTGGTTAGGTCTTCAACCCCGCTCAGCGAGGCTCACGGGGATGGCGTAGAGGGGCCAAAGCCCTGGGCCCGGCATCTTTCCTCGGGAGCGAGTGAACTCGGAGCTCTCTCGATGCCGATACCGCAGTTCTGCCTCGCTCCTTCAAGTCGCGCTTGCCCGCCTCGAACAGTGCATGAACACATTCAGCTTGCACGCCAGCCGATCCTCGACGGCGGCTTGACCCTGCGCGGTTACGAGCTGCTCGCTCGCGATTCCACCGGCAGATTCCCCGAGCACATCCGCGGCGCAGCGGCCACCAGCCAGGTGATCATCGACGCGCTGATGGAGTTCGGGCTGGAGAACGTGGTCGGACGGACTCCCGCCTTCGTCAACATCACGCGCGAGTTCGCGGTCGGGGAGCTGCCTCTTCCCCTTCCCCCGGACATGGTCGTTCTGGAACTACTGGAAGACGTGGAACCCGACGCCGACGTGGTGAGGGGGCTGCGGCGTCTACGCGAGCGAGGGTTCAGGATTGCCGTCGACGACTACACGGGATCGCGCCCCGGCTACGATGCAATCCTCGCCTGCGCCACGATCGTCAAGGTCGATTGCTGCGGTCGGAGCGTGGACGAGGTCGCAGAAATCCTCGGCAGCCTGAAGCAGCACCGTGTGGGCTTGCTGGCGGAGAAAGTCGAGAAACACGCGGAGTACCGGGCCTACCTGAAGCTGGGCTTCGATCTGTTCCAGGGATTCTTCTTCGCCCGTTCCGACCTCTTGACGATCCGGGCCACCTCGGTCAACCGCGGCACTCTCCTGCACTTGCTGGCGGAGCTCCAGGATCCCGATTGCTCTCCAGAAGACCTGGAGCGCATCATCGCCCGCGACTCGGCGCTCGGATTCAAGCTCATGCGTTACCTGAACTCGTCCAAGTTCGGGCTGCAACGGCGCATCGACTCGCTGCGTGAGGTGATCGTGTATCTCGGCACGGAGACCGTGCGCAACATCGCATGCCTGCTGATGCTCTCCCGGGTGGACGACAAGCCCCGGGAGCTGATGATCACGGCGATGATGCGGGCACGCATGTGCGAGGAGCTCGCACGATCGACGGGTACGCCTCCGGAGCGGGCCTTCACGGTCGGACTGTTCTCGACGCTCGACGCCGTCATGGACCGCGCCCTCTCCGACGTGCTCGAGGACCTTCCACTCGCACAGGACATCAAGGATGCCCTCCTGCGGCACGAGGGGATGATGGGATCGCAACTGGAGTCCGTGCTCGCACATGAGAGGGCCGACTGGACTCACATCACGGGCGATGCGGCCGAGCTGCAGCGGGCCTACTCCTCGGGGCTGGAATGGGTGGGCGCCGTGGAGAGTGAGTTCATGGGAGCCGCCTGAGCGGCCGGTTCCCCAGTTTTGCATCCAGCAGCGGGTCGCAGGCGGCCGAAACACGTGAGAACGGGTGAGTTCCGCCGCAGTGCCCCCCTGGCCGCGCGGGAGCAGCCCGGCCCCGGGTCCCGTGTTCGACATCCTTCTATCCCTGTTCGCGCTTGGCGCCGACGCATGGCGCGAAAGCGAAGACGACGAGTCGTCCTCACGATCGATCGAGGAACTCTTCCTCGGCGAGCTGCTGTTCGGTCAAGAGGTGGGCGAGCTGCAGGTCTCGACGGGGCTGCGCGTGCAGCGCGATGGTGGGGATTGGTCGACGACGATCCCGCTGCTGCTCGAATACGGCTTGACGGCGCGGCTGCAGCTGGAACTCCAGCTGCCGTACGAGTACGAGGAGCACGATGGAGACAGCGTGTCGGCTCTGGGCAACCCCAGTCTGGGGGCGTTGTACCAGCTCTCCGACCCAACGGCAGAGCGGCGCTTCGCCATCGGTGGCGAGTTGACATTCCCCTCGATCTCCGCGGACGTCGGTGAGGACGGGTGGAGCCTCGAGCCGTTCGTACTGGCCTTCCAGCGCGGCGAGCGCTGGGACTTCAATGGCGGTCTCGGACTGGAGCTCGCACACTTCAGCGGAGAGGAAGAATGGTCCGCCCATGCTGCCTCGGGCTGGATCACCGACCTCGGCCCCTGCGCAGGGACCTTCGAGGTCTTCGTCGAAGGCGACGAGGCTGGGATCGCCGTCAGCGCCGCCCCTGGTCTGGTGTGGCATCTGGGCGAGTTCGAGCTCGGCTGTGCCGTCGCGTTCGGGGCCACGGATGACGCGCCTGACGCCGAGCTACTGATCACGGTCACACGCGAGTTCCAGGTCGGACAGCCGCTACGTCGAACGGGCCATCCCTGAGATCCCCATGTCCATTCGCACCCGGCTCCTCGTCTCGATCTCTGCGTGGCTGGTCCTGCACGTTGCCCTGGCCGCCGCCTTCATCTGGAGCTCGTTCCGGGCGCGCGACGGCCTCGAGACCGTGCGCCAAGCCCAGGAACAAGTCGAATCGATTCGACGCCTGGGCAGGAACGCCTACGAGCTCTTCGACCGCCTGGAACGTCGGAACAGCGAGGGTGGAGGGAACACCGCGATTCTCGATTCCGTGGAAGAGATGCGCCGCAACCTGGACGATCTCGCCGCCTGCATCAAGCTCTCTGAAGCCATGATCGACGACGAAGAAGAGCGGGAGGAGGAGGGTGCCGAGCTGCTTCGTGTCCAGAGTATCTGGCGCATGGTCAGCGGAATCGCCGACGCAGCGGCTGCACAGGACTCGTCGGCGTTCGGCAGCGCCGTGATCGATTCGTGCCGCGACGAGCTGATCGCAGAACTGGATTCGGCGTGCGTCAAGGAGGACTCCGAGATCCAGGCCGCCCAGAGCGCGATTGCACGCAATGCGAGGACCGTTGCGTTGTGGGCGCTCCTGGGAAGCCTCCTGACGGTTGCGATCGAAACCGTCGTCGGTCTCCGGCTCATGCGGGCAATTCTGCACCCCATCAAGTTGCTGGAGAGTGGCGCCGCTGCCATCAAGAGCGGGCATCTCGACCATCGCATCCACCTGCCGGGCAACAATGAATTCGCTCAGCTTGCTGCGGGTTTCAATGCGATGGCCGTCACGCTAGAAGGACAACGCCGCGGGCTGGCCGACAAGGCGCTACTGGAAGCGGAGATCGAGGTGCGCAGGTCAGCCGAGCACGATCTCGGAAGCGCACGCGACAAGCTGCAAGCCGTCTTCGCGTCGCTGGGCGATGGTCTGTTCGTGCTCGATACAGAAGGGAATTGTCTGCTCGTGAACCCGGCCGCCGAGCAACTCCTGGGACTGACGGAGGCAGAGCTCGTTGGTCGGCCAATCCTCGAGCAGATTGCTGGCATGCAGTTCGAGAGCGAGCTTCTCTCGAAGACGACCCGCAACGAGGATGCCACCTTCCGGGGGAAGAACGGCATCTCGATACCGGTCTCCTTCGTCATGAACCCTTTCCTGCGGGACGGCGTCCCCCATGGGTGCGTGCTGGCATTCCGGGACATCACGCAGCTCAAGCATGGCGAGACGGCCCTCGCGGCTGCACAGGAGGTGCGCGCCAAGATGGAGATCGAGTTGCACCAAGCTCAGAAGCTCGAGGCGGTTGGCCGTCTCGCCGCCGGGGTGGCGCACGAGATCAATACGCCCGTCCAGTTCACGAACGACAGCGTGACGTTCGCAAAGGACGCGTTCGGAGATCTGGCACAGCTCATCGAAGAGTATCGCGTGCTCACCCAGTCGGTCATGGACGGTACCTCTTCTCCCCAGGCGGCCGTGGCCGTGCGGGATTCGGAAGAGAAAGCCGATCTCGAGTACCTCCTGGAACACCTCCCCACTGGACTCGATCGGGCTCTGGAGGGTCTCACGCGCGTGGCCAGCATCGTTCGTTCCATGAAGGAGTTCGCGCACCCGGATCAGAAGGAAATGACGTCGGTGAACCTGAATCAGGCCATCTCGAGCACCCTGACCGTGGCTCGGAACGAATACAAGTACGTGGCTGACCTCGAGATGGATCTCGGGGACATCCCGCACGTCACGTGCCACGCAGGAGCCATCAACCAGGTCATCTTGAACCTGGTGGTCAATGCAGCTCACGCCATCGGTGACGTCGTCGGTGACAGCGGAGCGAAGGGACGCCTGACCGTGCGAACGCGATCCGATGGCGATCACGTGCTCATCTCGATCGGCGATACAGGGACGGGAATCCCACCGGAGTTCCAGGGTCGCATCTTCGAACCCTTCTTCACGACCAAGGAGGTCGGCAAGGGAACGGGTCAGGGACTCGCGCTCGCTCGACAGGTGGTGAGCGAGAGGCACGGAGGCTCGCTCACCTTCGAAACGGAGCGGGGAAAAGGCACGACCTTCTTCATTCGCATCCCGTTCCAGGGCAAGCCGTCCGGGTCATCGATCGTCGCGGCATGACACGTACGGTGCGGGGAGGCTGAGCAAGCCGTTCTCGAGTTCCGCCATGGCAGGCGTCCGCATCCCGATCACGGCAGGATCGTGATCACCATGGCGTCCGAGGTCGTGAATCCCGCGCCTCCCGCTGCCGGATCGCGTGGATGACACGACCGCGCTGCAAGTTACCCGTCGCGCACAGGAAGCCGTTTCCGAAGGGAACCTGCGTTGGATTCGCCCCGTGGAAGAACAGTCCGGGCTGATCGGGGACATCGTGGGCAACGAGGATCAAATCGCCGAAGGATGCGCGCGCCGTGCCGAAGGCGTCGATGCGCGCAGGCAGTCCCCACCGCTCCAGAAGCTCGAATCGCGATAGCTGACCACGAGATCGTCCTTGCCATCGGCCGGGACGGAGACGTCCCCGAGGAAGGCCGGCCCGATTCCGCACTCCTGGTCCCCCGCGGCCAAGAGCGGCGCTTCGATGGTCGCGATCAAGGCTCCACCTGCGCATGCCCCCTGGAGGCGGGATCGGCGTGGAGCGGGGCCGCCCGGATCCGCGGCCGGCGACTCCGCCGAGCGAGAGCGCAGGCCGAGCGCGCGATTCCAGGCGTACCTTCGCGACTCGAACTGCGGGATCGGTTGGCAGTAGACTGGTCGCCTTCACCCGATTCAGGCCCCGAAACCCTCCCCGCGGAGAATCCATGCTCCCCCGCAATGTCCACGGCAAGTTCTGCGTTCCCACTCGCCTCGCACCGCTGGCCCTCACGATCCTTTCGGTCTTCTGTGGATGCGGCGGCGGGGAGACCTCGACGCCGGGTCTGTCGGGAACCTACGAAGCGAGTCAAGGCAACGACAAGATGACGCTCGTCCTCAAGAGCGGGAACGTCATGGAGTTGACCATGGAGGTCGAGGGCCAGAAGGAAACGCAGAACGGTACCTACGCGGTCGACGGGAACAAGGTCACGATCTCGACCGATCAGCCCGGCGGCACCCCCATGGTCCTCACCCGGAATGGCGACGTGCTCGAGAGCCCCGTGGGGATGAGCTTCAAGAAGAAGTGATCCACGCTCCGCCCGGAGTCACCACCCCTGGGGTGAAACCACACACCTACGAGCACGGAGTCCCTCCGAGTTTGGAGTACCGCCTTCAGGCGGTCCGGTTCGTCGTCCCGCCTTCAGGCGGGACTGGCTCCGCAAGAGAAGACCGCCTGAAGGCGGTACTCCGAACCAGAGGCGGCCGCACACATGCTTCACGCGGCGGTCTCGCGCCAGGCGCCGTGGGAAACTAGTTCGGCGCTCCGCTCGAGGTGGCTCTGAGCAGCTCGGCAGCAAGAATCTTCTGCATCTTGCGCTTCGAGCCCGTGAGCCGGCCGCGACGATCGGTCATCCGGAAGGATTCGAGTCGATCGATCCGCGAAGTACTGGGTGCCAGGCACCACAATCAGTAGTTCTGCCGATGTGCACGTGTTCGTGCACACGCTATGGTCGCTTCTCATCACCGATCCAGGAGCAACTGCAGCGCAGGTTCCGGTTCGGTGTCTGCGATGGCGAGGGCCATTTCGAGTCCGGCGAACGTGGCCAAAGGGGCAGATTCTTGAAAAGACATCGGTATATTCTTCCTTGTGTGGTCGGGGTGACTCTTGCCGCAGCTTCCCGCAGCACTCCGGGCCGATCCACCGATTCGGTCGACGAGCTCGCCACGCAGATGATCGAGGAGGGCCGGCAAGTCTTTCGCCACGACACCTTCGGCGACGAACAATTCTGGGGCGGAGCGCTCTTGCTGCACGAAGCCATCGCAGGAGCGGCGGACGGGGGCGTCGGGCCGGGATTGAGTCCCGAGGCAGCCCTGGGCCTGGGCCTGAAGGTCGACATCGAGGCGCTTCCCATCGATCTCCTCCGCGACCTCTCGCAGGGACAAGTCGATCTCGGCGATCCCGCGACCACGCTGGCCTTGCTCCAGCTCGATGCAGTCGTCGGCGTGACCGGCTTCTTCGATCTCACGGATGGACTGAGAGCCGTCGGCATCCAGTGCGCTCTCTGTCACTCGACCGTCGACGACTCCTTCGCGCCGGGGCTGGGCAAGCGCCTCGACGGCTGGGCGAATCGCGATCTCGACGTGGGCCGGATCATCGCTCTCGCGCCCGACCTCTCGCCGTTCGCAAGCCTTCTCGGTGTGACGGAGGACGATGTTCGCAGAGTGCTCAGGAGCTGGGGACCGGGCAAGTTCGACGCACAGCTCGCGCTCGACGGCAAGGCCTTCACTCCGGACGGCACTTCCGCGGCGACGCTCATCCCTCCCGCCTTTGGCCTGGCCGGCGTCAATCTCCACACCTCGACCGGCTGGGGTTCGGTCACGCACTGGAACGGCTTCGTGGCGAACATCGAGATGCACGGGATCGGTACCTTCTTCGATCCACGCCTCGACGATCCAGTGCAGTTTCCGATCGCGGCCGCGAATGGCTTCGGCCACATCGTCCCGCCGCCGGGCGTGGAGGATCGCGTCACACCGAAGCTCGCGCCCTTGCACTTCTACCAGCTCGCCCTTCCCGCGCCGCGGCCGCCGGCGGGGAGCTTCGATCCTCTGGCGGCGCGTAGAGGCAAGGAGCTCTTCGATGGCGCTGCAGGCTGCGCGAGCTGTCACGCCGAGCCGCTCTTCACGGAACCGGGCTGGAACCTCCACACTCCAGAAGAGATCGGCATCGATTCCTTCCAGGCCGATCGCGCTCCCGACCGGCGCTACCGAACGACACCGCTTCGGGGTCTGTGGAGCCATCAGAAGGGCGGTTTCTATCACGACGGCCGATTCGCCACGCTCGACGACGTGGTGAAGCACTACGACGGGCACTTCTCGCTGAATCTGAGCACGCTGGACGTCGAGAACCTGGTGCAGTACCTGCTCTCGCTCTGAGCGTCTGCAAGCACGGTCGCCGGCGAACATCGTCGCGCTCCACCGCGGCGCCGCTCGTGGTCCCGTCGACAGCGCGCCGCCGACACTGTCGCGATCTCGATGCACGGGCAGTAGACTCCGCGGGCCGGCCCCCGGCTCGCGATCGCATGCGACCTCTCACGGCCGGCGGACAGCCTCGATGCGGATCCTGCTCTTCGCCTATGCCTTTTCAGGCCTGATCAGCCTCGGGTACCAGGTCTTCTGGCTGCGGCACTTCGTCGATCGCTTCGGATCGAGCACGTTCACCTTCGTGCTCGTCATCTCGAGCTTCATCCTCGGGCTGGGGCTCGGAGCGCTCGCATCGCGTGGGTTCGTCAAGAGTCTCCAGCGCGTGTTCCCGCGTGCGACGGAGCTTGCGCTGTACGGTGTGATCGAGCTCGCGATCGCCGCCAGCGTCCTCCTGGTCTTCGTCGAGGCCCTGCTCCCACCCGATCTCCTGGGGCCGTTCCCGTACATCGACCGTGGAGACATCTACGAACCGCGGCTGGCCTTGCAGCTCCTGCGCCTACCGCTCGCCACGGCTTGCGTGCTGGTGCCGTGCTTCTTCATGGGAACCACCTTCCCGTTGCTGTGCCGAACGTTCCTCGACCGGCCGCGGTTGCCCGCGGCGCTCTACGCCTGGAACACGCTCGGCGCCTGCCTGGCAGTACTCCTGTGCGAGTTCGTGCTGCTGCGGCGGTGGGGTACCGATGCGACGCTGTGGATCCTCTTCCTGGTGAACGTGGCGCTCGGCGTGGCCTTCCTGCTCGGCGGCGGCCAGCTGCGCGAGTACTGCGCGCGCGATGCCTCCACGATCGGCCACGCGCGTGCCGGGGCGCCCTCTTCCCCGGCCGCAGCCCTGCATCCGAAGGTGATCCTCTTCGGCGCGATCCTGTCGGGTTTCCTGAGCGGAGCGCTCGAGGCCGACGCATTCCGGCGCATCCACTTTGCGCAGGTCTACAACGGCTCCGCCATGGCCTTCGTGTCGTTCTGGGCCATCGCGGCGATCTTCGTCTCGAGCTGGGTCGTCCACCGCGTCACGACTCTCCGCCTGGGGCACCTGAAGCTGGCTTTCGCTGCAGCATTCGTCGTGTACGTCGTCATCACGCGCACCGCCCTGCTTCCGGCGAACCGCTGGCTCGCGCAACTTGCCCCCTCCGCTCCGGGGCGATTCGCGTGGGATCCCGAGGGTCAGCTCACGATGCTCATGGCGATCTTCGTGACCGTCGGCGCCATCGTTTTTCCATGCTACGCGTGCGTGTCGTTGCTCTTGCCGTGGCTGTGCAACGACGCCCAGCGGCAGCGCCGTCACCTCGGTGTGCTCTACGGAGTGAACACGCTGGCATTCCTCGCCGGCATGGTCGTCTTCTCGTGGATCGCCCCGGCCGTGAACATGTTCTACGCCTTCTGGCTGTGCACATTCGCGTTCGCGGCAGTGGTCCTCATGCTCTACTTCCTCGACCGGACGCCCGGGGTGCGCCGCCTGGGTACGTTCGCCACCCTCGCCGCGCTCGGCGTTGCCGTGTTCGCGGCCCCGCGGACGTTCGATCACCTGCTCTTCCCGAACGATCACGGGCTTCGCCACGTGAACGTGCGCGCCCTGCGGGGCAGTCCCGGCTTCACGAGCTTCGTGGCGGAGACCGCGCAAGGCGATGCCGTGTTTCTCGACACCGGTCAGATGTCCAACACGAGTCTGGCCTCGCGGCGATACATGAAGCTCATGGTCCATTTTCCGCTCCTCGCGCAGGAGCATCCCGAGCGCGCTCTCTTGATCTGCTTTGGCGTGGGGAATACCGGCTCGGCGCTGGGCAAGCACACGACCCTGCGCGAGATCGACGTCGTCGATCTGAGCCGTAACATCCTGGAGACGGCGCCCGAGTTCGCCTTTTTCAACGATGCGATCTACGAGGACCCGCGAGTGCGCCGCATCCACGACGACGGGCGAAGCTTCCTTTCCGTCACCGACCGACAGTACGACCTGGTGACGAGCGAGCCTCCGCCTCCGCTGATGGACGGGATCAGTCGGCTCTACTCGGCGGAGTACTACGCCGACGTACTGGACCACCTCACACCCCGGGGGTGCATGAGCCAGTGGCTGCCGATCTATCAGATGCCGCCGGAAGCGGGCCGGTTGATCGTGAGCACCTTCGTTCAGTCCTTCCCACACACCCTCCTTCTCACGGGTTGTGACCAGGAGCTGCTCCTCGTCGGCTCGAAGTCGGCCTTCGACCTCGCGTGCATCGCGCGGCGCTTCGCCGAATTGCCTGCGGTGGTCGGCGACTTGAACAACATACAGGTGCCGTCCGTCGCTGGTCTGCTCGGGCGCATCATGTGCACCGGAGCGGCCTTGTCGAAGGAGTTCGGCCACCTCCCGGTCATCACCGATCAGAAGAACCTGCTGTCGTCGTACTGGCCGACGGAAGCAGCGCTGCCGTTCCCCTACGACCCAGGCGCGGTACTGGCCGAGCTCTCCCCGGAGCTACTCGACTCCCAGCCCGAACTCCGCGCGGCAGTACTCGACCCGCGCAAGCTGCGCCGCGCCGTTCCCGACTTCCCTGCCGCGAGTCTCGCTGCCGGACCGTACGGTGCCTCGACCGACTGGCTCGCGATCGAGAGCATGAACAAGTCGGCCGAGGCTCTACTCGGGCAGGGGGCGGTCGAGGCCGCATTCCAGGCCTACGATCGCTCGCTCGCGCTCCTTCCCGAGCAGTTGAACGTGCTCCTCACGCGCGCCTGGTTCCTGGCCGGCCGTCAGCCTGCGCAAGCCATCCCCTGGTTCCGTCGCTGCGTGGAGCTGTTTCCCGAGTTCCAGGACGGGCATTTCGGGCTCGCAGTGGCCCTCGGGCGCACGGGCGACATCGCTGGAGCGCTGGCCAGCGCGACTGCAGCACTCGCAGTCAACCCGAGGTTCTACGACGCGCACATCTTCATGGCCCAGCTCCTCGAGCGCGAGCATCGGCCGGAAGAGGCGCGAGAGCACGCCACGGCTGCTCAGCAGATCAAGCCGAAGGGCCGCGTACCGTCCGGATCTGGCGCAGCCCAGTCGCGCTGAAGGTCGTTGCCGTTGGCCTCGCTCCGGCTCGTCCGAGGCCAGGCTCAGGTGCTCGGGTCGGGGGCCCTCGTGACTCGTACGGCCGCGCACTCGCGTCCCAGCTCGAAGAGGTGCTCGTGGGTCATCCGCGTCCGAGCCTCGAATTCGCGCAGCGCCTTTCGCTCGCCATGGTCGTCCGAGCGGTTCATGTCGTTGTAGTCGTCGAGGATCAGGATCGAACCCGCCACGAGGTAGGGCCGAAGGAAATCGAGGACCAGCACGCACGACTCGTAGATGTCCACGTCGATCACGGCGATCGAGACCGGAAGAAAGCGTTCCGTGCTCCGCAACTTGGCAAAGTGGGGCTCGGAGTAGAAGCCCTTGAAGAGCTTGATCCGGTCCCAGTTCGCGCCGTACTTGGTGAGGTTGCTCCGGACGAACTGCTCGCCGGCACTGTATGCACCCGTGCGATAGAAATCCGAGTCGACCTTCGTTTCCGGCAAACCCGCGAACGAATCGAAACCGTAGAGCTGGAAATCCTTCGGGGTGCGATTCCGCGAGATCTGCTCGGCAAACCAGATGCTGAACCCGCGGTACAGTCCGAATTCATAGTAGGCACGGCCATCGAACACGGTCTGCGTGTCGAATGCGCGTACGAGTGCCACCAGGAGATCCGGAGAGAGCGTGAGAAACGCGCCTTCGCTGGCATCGGACAGGTTGGAGAGGACCCAGCGCCGCAATGGCTGCGCGATCCCCATACCCCGCATGACGCTTTTCAGACCGCTCGTGATGGTTCCCATGATCGCTCCCGATGATTCGAACGAGACTACGTTTGGCTGCTTGGAGACAGGAAAAAACTGGAAGTGCGGCCGGGCGTGCACCCTCTCGGAGCCTTCGCGATCTCCCGCACGAAGGGGCCTCCAGGCACTGGTTCAGCGAGACCAAGGTCTCCTCTCGGTACGTGTGTTCGTCGGGTCTTCCTCGCAGGCTCTCCTCCACGGAGAGTCCTCTCGAAATCGGTATCGGAGATACCGTCCTCCTTCGTGAGGCCCTGAGCGAGTACGGCCGCCGCCTTCCCGCCGAAGAAGTAGAAGAGCCTGCAGTCCACGGGTCCCTACCGGGCACGAGGCTCGTGGCGACCGTCCCCGACGATGTCCGCCGTCGGGTGTCGCAGCTCGTGCCGGATCGCTCTCGGCCTGCCGCTCGGCGCGATGCGCTTCTCGAATGCCCTGGGAGTCATCCGCCGCGGCGCGATCAGCCAGTCGAGTGCGGGAGAGCGACCGTCGCGCTCCTGGAAGTACGGGCCCATTGCCGGAGACATCCTCGGCGAGACGGTACTGGGAGCCAGCGACCCAGTCAAGGCGGCGACGGGGGCGGAGACGAGCCGTTCGTCGCAGTCGCAACGCGACCGCAGATGCCTCGGCCAGAGCCTCGCGCTACAACGTAGCGCCATGCGTCGCCTGCTCACCGCTGCACTGCTCGCCCTGTTCGGTTTTCTGCTCGTCGCCGCCCTGCAACCCACCGGCGCAGTCGAACGCCTCGAACTGCTGACCCTCGATGCACGATACGAACTCGGGATCGGCCGCCGGCCTCCGGGAGACGACATCGTCATCGCATGGATCGACCAGTCATCGATGGAATTCCTCGACCAGAATGGGGTGTCCTTCCCCTGGCCGCGCGAGATCTACGCGCAGGTCCTGGAGTATCTGATCGGGGTCGGCGCACGGGCCGTTGTATTCGACGTACTGTTCGACCAGCGCGGCAATGCCGAAGACGATCGCGTTTTCGGCGAGGTCCTGACGGCGAGCACCTGCGATGTGCTGGCGATGAAATTCGTCGAGTATCGCGAAACGGGCAGGGACGAGGACGAGACTCGCGGCTTCGCCGCGCGGGGACTCGGTGGCGCACCCGCTGCTATCGTGCGACCGCGCGAGCGCGGCATCGTGCTTCCGCTCAGCGAACTGGTGACCGGCGCCGAGCGTCTCGGCTTCGTCAACATCAGCCCTGACGCCGACACGGTCTTCCGTCGATACGACCTGTTGCGGCTGTGGGGTCCGCCGGGGGAGGCTCCGCTGGCGCACCCATCGCTCGCCCTCGCCGCCCTACTGGTGAGCCAGCAATCCGAGACCATGTCCGTGCAAGCGGACGGCGGGATCACGCTCCCGGGCAATCCACTACCGGTTGCTGCAGACTCGAGCGGTCGCATGCTGCTGAACTTTCGCGGCAAGGAATTCACGTTCCCTCCCGTGAAGTTCGTCAACATCCTCGAGTCGATCAACCTGATCGACCAGGGCGAGGCACCGCTGTATCCGCCCGATCGCTTCAAGGACAAGATCGTGCTGATCGGCATCCACGCAGAGGGCTACGAGGACGCGCATCCGACCCCGCTGAGCGATCGCTTTCCGGGTGTCGAGCTGCATGCCACAGCGCTGGACAATCTGCTGCGCGCGGATGCGCTCGCGGCTCCGCACTGGGAGCTCGAGCTGGCTGCAGCAGCCGCCGTGATCGCCACCGCCGCCGTGTTCGCGCTGCCGGGTGTGGTCGCCCCGCTGCTTGCTCTACTGGTCCTATTGGCAGCCGGCGTCGCGGGAGCGCTATGGGCCTGGAGCTCGCTCGTCGCCGTGCCGCTCGCAGCTCCGGGACTCGCTGGAGGCGCCTCCGCCATCGGCGCGTTCCTCTACCGGCTCGTCGTCGAAGGCAAGCAGAAGCGCGCCATGCATCGCGCATTCCGATCCTACCTGGCGCCCGAGGTGCTCCGCGAAGTGCTGCGGCATCCCGAAGCAGTGCGGCTCGGCGGCGAGAGCCGCGAAGTGACCCTGTTCTTCACGGACCTGCAGGGATTCACGAGCCTCGCCGAGCACGCTCAGCCGGCCGAGCTGGTCACGTTCCTGGGCGATTACTTCACGCGCATGTGCCAGCCGGTCCTGGCCGAGCACGGCGTGATCGACAAGTTCATCGGCGACGCGATCATGGCCTTCTTCGGCGCTCCGATCGCGACCAGTGACCACGGATGCGCGGCCGTTCGCGCGGCGATGAGGGCACTGGAGGTCAGCGAGCAGATTGCCGCCGAGATCGCCGCCCGCGGTGCTCCGCCGATCAAGACCCGCATCGGTATCCACACCGGCACGGCGGTGGTCGGCAACATGGGCTCTGCGGAGCGCTTCGACTACACGGCGATCGGCGACACGGTGAACATCGCCTCGCGGCTCGAGGGTGCCAACAAGGCGTTCGGAACGCGCTGTCTCGCGAGCGAGACGGCCTGGGCAATGGTCGGTGACCAGGTCCTGGGGCGCGAGGTCGGTCGCATCGGCGTGATCGGCCGCACGGCACCGATCCGCGTGTTCGAACCTCTGAAGATCCGCGTGGAGGCGACGGCGGCCGAACTCGCTTTTGCCGCCGCATGGCAGGAAGTGGTTCGAAGTCTGCACGGGGGGGATCGTGCTGCGTGCCGCAAGGCGCTGGCCGCATGTGCAAGCCTGCGGGTCGACGACAGCTTGACGAAGCTCTACCTCGCGAAGCTGGACGACCCGGCGTTCGATGGCGTCTTCCGGCTCGACAGCAAGTGAGTCGCCGGTTCCGGCCTCGCAAAACGGACCTCTGCCGGTATCCTGCGCGGCATGAAGCACCCCACGCGGGCCGCTGGCCTTCTCGTGATACTCGGTCTGCTCGCGGCGGGCGCGCAGCAGAGTACTGACGCCACTCTCACCGTGACGCGCAAGACGACGAAGCTGCGCGAGCAGAAGCGGCTGTTCGCCCCGGCCGTGGCCGAGCTGCACGAGGGTGACAAGCTCGTGCTCGACCACAAGGAAGGGGCGTGGATGGCGGTGCGCTTCGCCGCTCTGAGCGGCTGGTTGCACGAGACCGACGTGTCGACCAATCCCGACGTGCGGCTGTCGGGTGAAGGCGTGCGCGAGACCTACACGGCCTCGGAGACCTCCGCCGCGCGGAAGGGTTTCAACCCGCAGGTGGAAGAGGCCTACCGCACCAGCAAGCCGAATCTGGAGCCTGCCTTCCGGCTCGTCGACAGCCTGCAGGCACGCGCCGTGCCCGAGGAAGAGCTTCGTGCGTTCCTGATCGCCGGCGATCTCCTGAAGGCAGGTCAGTGATGAAGCGCTCCCTGCTGCTCTGCACTCTCCTGGCACTGCCGATCGTCGCGTGTGCGGCCATGATGGACACGCTGGAGAAGGCTACCGGCGAAGACACGGTGGAAGGCAAGCTGGTCCGCGGCGCCAGCCGGCTGCGCAAGTCGTTCCAGGACCTCGACCCGAGCGAAGAGCACTTCATTGGGCGCTCGGTCGCGGCAGAGATCCTCGCCATGCCGCAGTACCCGATCAGCAAGGACGATGCGGCGCTCGCCTACGTCGAGAGGGTGGGCCACGGCCTGGTCGTTACCAACGAAACGGTGCGAATGCCCTTCCTCGACTACCGCTTCGGAATCCTGGACACCGAAGAGATCAATGCGTTTGCCTGCCCGGGCGGCCTGATCCTGGTGACCCGCGGCCTGCTCGCGAAGACCAAGAGTGAAGACGAGCTCGCTGCGGTGCTCGCGCACGAGATCGCGCACGTGACGTTGCGTCACGGGGTCGCGGCGATCCAGAAGGCCAACCTGGCCCAGGCGTTCACCTACCTCGGCGCCGGGGCCGCGCAGGCGACGATGAAGCAGGAAGACCTGTCCAAGCTGACCGATCTGTTCGACGACTCCGTCAGCGACATCGTGCAGACGATGGTGACGAGCGGCTATTCGCGCGATGCCGAGCTGGCGGCCGACGAGCTCGGACGCCGGTTCCTGAGCACCACCGGCTACGACCCACAGGGGCTGAGCCACATGCTCGAGCGGATGCAGGGCGATGGCGGCATGCTCGCGACGCACCCATCGCCGAAGGACCGCATCGCGGCCCTTGGCGAGCCGCTGCCCTTCGCCGCTGACCCCGGAGCAGCCGCTCTGCGCGACGCGCGTTACGCCCTGGCCTTCGATCGCTGAGGCGGAGACCCCGTTGGGCTTCTGGCTCGAGCCTTCGCTCTACCTCGTCGGCTGGCTGGCGCTGACTCTGCTGCTGTCGGTGCTCGCGCACCGGCTCGACGCGCGGGGACACCCGCTGGCCGGTACCACGCGCGCGTTTCGCGGGCTGTTCCTGCCCATCCTGCTGCTGTACTTGCTGGCATGGCGGTGGCTCGGCTGGTCGAGCGACGCCGGGCTCGAGCACTACGACGCGAGCCTCCGCGTTCTCGAGACCCTGCTGTGGATCGCCGGCCTTTTCGTGGCCCTCTCGCTCGTGACCAACACGGCGCTGATGCGCCGCGAGGGAGCCCAGTACGAGACGCGCTACCCCAAGCTCCTGGTCGACATCCTGCGCCTGCTCCTGGTGCTGGTGGGGGCGTGCTTCGTCATCTCGGGCGTCTGGCACAAGGATCTCGGCGGCCTGCTGACGGCGGTTGGCGTCAGCTCGATCGTGCTCGGCCTCGCGCTGCAGAACACACTCGACAACGTGATGGCCGGGATCGCCGTGCTGTTCGAGCAACCCTTCCAGGTCGGCGACTGGATCACCGTCGGCTCGATCACTGGCGAAGTGACGGAGATGAACTGGCGGTCCGTGCGGGTGCGCACGCGCGCCCGCGACCTGGTCGTCGTGCCGAACTCGGTGATCGGCAAGGAGACGCTGATCAACCTGTCGCGACCGACACGCAGCCACGGCGAGACGCATCTGCTCGGATTCTCCTACGACGACCCGCCGAACAAGGTGAAGCGCGTGCTGCTGCAGGTCGTGCACTCCACGCGCGGAGTGCTGACGGAGCCGCCGCCCGTCATCCGCACCATCAACTACGCCGCGTACTCGATCGAGTACCAGGTGCGCTTCTTCATCGAGGATTACGCGCGGCAAATGGAGATCAACGACGAGTTCATGACGCGCGTCTGGTACGCCGCGAAGCGCAACGGCCTGAACATCCCTTTCCCGATCCAGACGAGCCTCGAATACCACCAGACCCAGCCCGTGGTCGAGCCCAGGCAGCGGCCCGTGGACGTGCTGGCGAAGATCCCCGTGTTCGTGCCCCTCGAACCGGCCGAGCTCGAATCCTTGTCGAAGGAGTGCGAACGGCTCGATTTCGGCCGCGGCGAGCGCATCGTTTATCAAGGCGATCCCGGCGACGCGATGTACGTCGTCCTCGAGGGCACGGCGATCGTCACGATCAAGACCGACGAGGAGGCCGAGCGCGAGGTCGCGCGACTGTCGCGCGGCGAGTTCTTCGGCGAGATGGCGCTGCTGACCGGGGAACCACGCAACGCCGGCGTCACGGCCGTCGATGACATGGCGGTGCTCGTGATCCACAAGGACTCCCTGCAGGCAATGCTGAGCCGACGCCCAGGCCTGGTGCAGGAGATGGCCGAGATCGTCGAGACGCGGCGCCAGGGGTTGCGCGCCATCAAGGAGCTACGCACCAGTCAGCCGGAACAGAAGGCGCAGGTGCAGCGGTCGGCGGGCGAGCTGGTGCAGCGCATTCGCCGGTTCTTCGGGCTCTAGGGACTCGGTGCAGTCGTCGGGCCGTTCCCCGAACCATTGGGTCGAAGAGCCGCGCCTTCGAACCGATTGTTCGAAGCACGCCAGCTAACAGGCACGCTGCGGAAGCGTCTCAGGATGGGTCTCGACACTTTGTTCATGATCGAAAGGAATCGCCATGCTCCGCGCATTCATCGTCCTCGGAAGCGTCACCGCCCTGACCCTCTCTCTTGTCGCGGTCCGGCCTGCCGCCCCGATCCTTGGCCCCGGCGCCGTCATCGACATGCAGATCAAGCTCCTGGCTGCACTCGACGCGGGCGACTCGAAAGCCGTGGCTGAATTCGTCGCGGCCGGCGACCAGCCGGTCTCGGTGCTCGCGGTGGATCTTGCTGGTCGGAATGTGCAGGCCGAGGGCATCGACAGCGCGCGCGCAGAGCTCATGAAGCTCGCGCAGGAACGCAAGCAAGCGGGCGGGACGTTCTCCTCGAAGCTCTTGAAGAGCCAGGCCGATTGCAGCTCGGAGCGCCTCTCCTATGGCGTCTTCGAGTACGAGACGACGCACACGGTGGGCGGCGAGGTCACCTCGCAACGATTTGCCGCGACGACTCTGGCGCAGTGGTCGAAGGCGGGCATGCGGCTGCTGCGGATGCACGTGTCGGAGCTCAGCGATGAGGCGAGCGGGTTCGCGAAGCAGGGGCGCTGAGTTTCGGGCTCTGGTTCGGAGTACCGCCTTCAGGCGGTCTTCTCTTGCATAGCAAGTCCCGCCTGAAGGCGGGACGACGAACCAGACCGCCTGAAGGCGGTACTCCAAACTCGGAAATACTCCAAACTCGGAGGTACTCCGGACTCGGAGGTACTCCGAACTAGAACCAGCTTCCGAGCTCACTGCTCGACCATTTCAACGTGGTTTCGAGCAGCGGTCGGCTTGTCCAGGCGCTTCCACCACGCTTCGCAATCCTGCGGCGTGCGCAGGTCGTCCTTTCCGGAGAGCTGCTGGAGCGCGGCGATGCAGCACGCATCGAGGTTCAAGCTCGGGGCACGCCGCGGCCAAGCATTCGAGACGGTGGACGTCGAGTTGGCGCTGTTCTGGATCAACCATTCGAATCCAGCCCCCTCGCCGCTCTGCGCAAGGCCCACAGCTGCGTGGAACTTGGCGCTTTCCATGTAGTGCTTGCCGGTGTCGTCCTGGAGGATGGCTCGGAACAGGCCGCATGCATCGGGCAGCCGGGCGCGAGCCAGCGCGATTGCATAGTGGTCGACCCGGAAGCGATCCGCCTTTTCCCCGCGGGCGATCAGTGCGGCGACCACCTCGCTCCCGACGAAGATCGATGCTTCTTGCTGGAAGACCTCGCCGGTCTCTTCCTGTCGTCGAATGAGGTCCCGCGCGTCAGCATCCAGCTCGAGCATTTTGCCGAGGACGCGCACGCATCCCAGCTCGCTCTTCTCGTCGTCCTTCTGAAGCTCTCGGAGCACGTCCCTCCAGAACCCTCGCCCACGCCCGCGTGCTGCGACGATCTGCGAGGCCGCCAACTCGAGCGAGGAATCGATCTTGCCGGTTCCCACGACGTACTCGTCGAAGAGCATCTGACACAGCCGGTCAGGTTCGGGGCCGATTCGATCGGCGCCCACTGTCGTGGCGAACAGCGCGAGACCGGCTGAGACTGCGCATGCGATCACACTTTTCTTCAGCATTGTCCGCCCTCCAGGCACCCGGGTGAGAGTGGGTCGTCGAGCGCTACGGGGTCATTGGCCAGAACACGGGGATCAGCGTCAGCGACGCGATGAACACGATGACGGTCAGACCGCCTCCGACCCTCACGAAGTCGAGGAAACGATAGCGCCCGGGACCGTAGACGAGGACGCACGAGGGTTCGAGCGGCGTCAAGAACGAGCAGGAGGCCGCGAAGGTGACCGCCATGACGAGCGAGCGGGGATCGATTCCCGAGGTCTTCGCGGCCTCGATCGCCACGGGGAGCACGACGAGAGCGGCGGCCTGATTCGACATGGGCTGCGTCAAGAGGACGGTCAGGAGGAAGAAACTCGCGAGCATGGCGTAGTTCCCCCACGGGCTCACGTGCAGGACGATCCAGCCTGCCAGATAGCTCGCTGCCCCGACCTTCGTCATCGCGACGCCGAAGGCCATCATCGCGCCGATCAGGACCATGAGGCGCCAGTCGACGCTCTCGTAGGCCTCCTCGGTCGTCAGGCAGCGCGTCAGGATCAGGATGGGCACGCCGAGCAGGAACGCGACGGACAGCGGGAGCAGCCCGTTCGCAGCGAGGAGGACGCAGGCGACGAACACGACCAGCGCGATGCGGCTCTTCACCGTGCGAGGATGGTGGGCGGACTTGTCCTCCAGGAGCAGCAGATCGCGCGCATCCATGCGCTGGATGTCCGCGAGGCTGCCCTGCAAGAGGACGACGTCGCCGGATTCGAACCTGCGCCGGGAGATCGATCGCCAGCTCTTGGATTCCCCGCGGCCGTGGATCGCGAGCACCGTCAGCCCCGTGCGCTCACGGAACCGCGAATCGCCGAGCGTGTGGCGCACCAGATTCGAGCGCGGCAGCACCATCGCCTCGACCATGCGGACCGTCTCCGACTCGAGGTCGGGATCGGAGAGCTTGAAGTCGGGTTTGATCTCGACGCCGGCGGCGTCCTTGACCGACAGGATGTCTTCGGCCCGCCCCTCCACGAGGAGGATGTCACCCTCGCGCAACACCGTGGCCGCACGTGGAGCGAGAGTCCTCGCTTCCCCGCGGCGCAAGCCAACGACCATCAGTTCCATCGTTTCGCCGAGGCCGCTCTCCGCGAGCGTCTTGCCCGCGAGCGGCGAGCCGGGGGTGATCATCACCTCGGAGAAGTACTTGCGCAGGTTGTAGGTCTCGATCACCCCGCTTCCAGCGCGGTCGGGGATCAGCCGCGGTGCCAGGAAGAGGAGGTAGACCATCCCGACGATCGTGATCACGATGCCGGCGGGCGCCATCTCGAAGAATCCGATCGGCTCGAGGCCGTACCGGGGCAGTTCACCCGACACGAGGAGATTGGTCGAGGTCGAGATCAGCGTGATGCCCCCCGAGAGGATCGAGGCGAAAGCGAGCGGCATGAGGACCTTGCCGACCGGGATCTTTGCGCGTCGCGCGCTGCCTATCGCGAGCGGCAGGAACACCGCCGTCGTGACGGTATTGGAGAGGAAGCCGCTCACCGCCGTCACCGATACGAGGAGGAGGCGGATCAAGCCGGTCGGATGCGCTTTCGCGAGCGAAGCCAGGCGGAGGCCGACCCGCTCGACGACTCCCGTGCGGGTGAGCGCGGAGGTGACCACGAAAAGGCAGATCAGGATGATGATGGTCTCGCTCCCGTAACCTGCCATCGCCTCCGCCGGAGTCAGGATTCCGGGAGGCAGCACCAGCATGAGGAGCAGGATCAGCGCAGTGACGTCGAGCGGCACTCGGTCCGTGGAGAACAGCACCAGTGACAGGACCAGGAGGCCGAGTACGTAAGCGATGGGGAACGTCATGCGTGGCCTGACGGCTCACTCGCGCCTTGCGGGGTGTACGCCACACCCACCTGAGCGCCGACTCACGGTAGCCGATCGGCGCGCGCTTCCAGCACGATCTCCCAGCTCCATCCCGGTACGAACTCCACGCCGCGCGTCGGCGTCTTGAGCGAGCTGGTGTAGGTGCTCTCCTTGTTGGGACGGATTCCGATCGGAGTCTGCATCTCCAGTGCTTCGCTCCATGATTCTCCGCTCGAAGGGTCGCGCAGGCGGAGCACCACGCGCGGCCCCTCGAAACCCGCAGCGGAGGTGTTGATGAACGTGAAGCGCGCGCGGACCCAGGCTTTTCCCGGCCGGCCGACGAGCCCGACCTCGTCCACGCTCAGCGTCCCCAGTCCCGGGAATTCGCGGCGCTGGGGCAGGACCGTGCGGCTTTGGAACTCGGCCTGCTCGGTCTCGAAGGCCGCGAGCTCGGCGCGGTGCTCGGCTGCCAGCCTGACCAGCATCTCGTGCTCTTCCGCACGCGGGTTCGTGCAAGCGGCTGGAAAGACCAACACGTACGCTGCGAACCAGGGGAAGCGCATGGGTCAGGTCAGAGCCAGTACATACTTCTCCTCGATCACGTCCACCCCCCACCGCCTGGAATGTTTCTCCTCCACCCTCTCGAAGCCGGCGGATCGGTAGAGATGAGTCGCAACTTTGAGAGCGCTGACGGTCCAGAGGGCGACGGACTGGTATCCGGCGGACCTGCAAAAGGCGACCGCCCCGTTCAGCAGTGATTTGCCCAGGCCCGCACCGCGCACGCTCGGGTCCACGAGGAACCAGCGCAGCAGCGCAGTCTCGGGTGACAGAGTCACGATCGCGATGGAGCCAACGCACCGGCCGTCCTGCTCAGCGAGCCAGATCCGTTCTCGGTCCGTACAGGAGAGCGCAAACTCCGCCAGCGGGCCGGCCACATAGGCCTCGAAGGTGCGGTCGAAGCCGTACTCCGCGGCATAGATCACGCCATGGAGCCAGATCACCCGACCGATGTCGCCCGGCTCCAGCTTCGTGCGCAGGCGGAGTGCTTGTTTCGTGGCCGGCGGGACCACGTGATCTCCCTTGCTCATGGCGGAGTAGGATACGCGCCGCATCCTCGATTCTGCATCCCTTCGCATCGGCCGGCCCGCGCTCAGCTGCTGCCGATCCTTCGCGACTCCGGAAGGAGCGTCCAGGGCGCGGGGATGTTTCGTTCCGGTGAGCGCAAGATCCGCATCGTCGCACCCAGGTCGCACGCGCTGTTCCACGCAGAGAAGGCTCGCTCGCTCTTGCACCGATGACCGATCCGACGATCCCGCCGCGCCCGCGCCGCCTTCGGCGCTGCTTCCGCACGACGGGCAAGCTGGCGCTCGCACTGGGCCTCGGAGTCTTCCTGGCTGAGCTCGCTCTGCGTTTCCTGCTCTTCTCCGAGCACCCCGCCATCGTGCGGCGCACGCACGCCCTGCGGCAGTCCGCCAATTTCGCGGACCGGCGCTACGACGAGGAGATCTGGAAACTCCTCTACGAATTCGACGCCGCCACCCGGAAACACGACAACGCCCGCTTCGATCCAGTGGTCGGCTGGGTCCGTCCTGAGGTGACGCCGCTCACGTACGTGCACGCCGGCGCGGCCGAGATTGGGCGAAGACGACCCGTACTCCTGTTCGGAGACTCCTTCGCGAACTGCGTCACGGGGGCGAGCGATTGCTGGGAAGGACTGCTGGCGAGCTCGCCGCTGGCCAGCGATTTCGCGGTCCTGAACTATGGAACCTGGGGCTATGGCTTCGACCAGATCGTCCTCTCGATGATCCGGGCTCTCCCGCTCTACGCCGAAGAGCGCCCCGTCGTCGTGGTGAGCCTGCTCGTCGACTCGGATCTCGAGCGGAGCACCCTCCGTTGCCGCGATTCACCCAAGCCGCATTTCCACTTCGACGCGAACCGCGAGCTCGAGCTCGACGGCTCGGTCCCCGCGTCCGAGGCGGAGTTCCTCGAGCTCCACCCGGTCGAGATCCGTAGCTACCTGTGGCGCTACCTCCTCTATGGTTCGGGTCTGACGCCACGGAGCTGGGCGCGCTGGTGGAGCAAGGAGGAGGAGCACGACGAAGCCTCGCGCGAGCTCAACGCGGCGCTCTTCGAGATGGCGGTGCGTGAACTCCAGGCGCGCGGCGTCGAGTACTTCTTCTTGCTCTTCCACTCGAGCGCTGCTTTCGGCCGCAGCTGGAGCGCATCCTGGGAGGAGCCTTTCGTCATCGAGACGCTCGATCGGCTCGGTGCGCCGTACGTGCTCTCGCGGCCAATCCTGCGACGCGCAGCCCTGGAGCAGAGCTGTAGCGAAGAGCGCTTCTTCCTCGCCGAGGGCGAAGGCCGGAACCACCTGAGCGCCGAGGGGAACGCGATCCTCTTCGAGGCTTTCGAGCGCGGACTGCAGAGGAGCTTCGATGATGTGTCCGCACTGCGCATCCTCGGCTGGGACACGCTCGTCCCGAGGAGCGGCGCGCGCTGGATTCCGGCAACGGATGGGACCGGGCCCGCGCGTCTGGACCTGGATCTGCCGGCAGGCGGATCGATGAGTGCGACCTACACCCTCGCCGAGCGCGCGACACGCCTGTCGATGGGCCTTCGTATCGAAAGCTCCCCGCCTGGACGAGCCCACGTCGCGATCTCCCTCGATGGAGAGATCGTGCGCGAGGTGGCTTTGCGGGCCGGCGCCGAGGAGCGCGCGCTGGATCTCGACCTCAGTGCTCGCGAGACTCTGCGGATCAACGTCAAGAGTTCACGGGAAGGGCCCATTCGGTTGAGCCTCCTCGCCCCGCGCATCGAAGGCGTCCTCCCGGGAAGCCGAGAATGGTAACGCGCGTTCGCCTGGTGGATTCGCAGGGACAGGAAGCGCTCGGGTCCGGCGGCGCAACACACGCCCGGCGAGGGCGCTCTTCCCAATGGAGAATCTCCTTTCAACATCCTGATTTGGATCGATCCCCATGAATGCATCCATCGTCTTGCCGGCTCTCCTCGCCCTCACGTTTCCGCAAGGTACGACCCGATCTCGCATCGTTGACGCGAACCCGGCGAACCAGGCTGCTGCCGCGGTACCGGTCAACCCGGTAGCGGACCTCCAAGTCATCTCCGGAAGTGCGAGCTCTGCAGCAGCCGGCGGTCCGGTGTCGGACATCCTGGCCGCCTGCTGGAGCACGAACTCGGTCGTCCGTTTCGACGGTCAGACCGGAAACTTCGAAGGGACGTTCACGATCGGCGGACCCCTACGGCTGCCGTCGGGCCTCGACTTCGGTCCTGACGGGAACCTCTATGTCTCGAGCTTCTACTGGGACACGGTCCTCGAGTACGACGGAGCCACTGGCCAGTTCATCGGGACGTTCATTCCGGAGGGCCTGGGTGGAATGAATCAGCCGGCGCTGCTGAAGTTCCGACCCGACGGTCTGCTCTACGTGCTCGCGAGCTACGACGGCGGAGTCTTCCGCTTCGACGCTCGAACCGGAGCGTTCCACGACGTGTTCATCCCGTCGGGTGCAGGTGGAATCACCACGGCGTTTGCCATGACCTTCGGCCCCGACGGCGACATCTACCTCGGCGGCTACTACGCCAGGAAAGTGGTCCGTTTCGATGGACAGACGGGCGCATTCGAAGGCGTCGTCGCTCCCTTCGTCAATACACCCTCGGGCATGGCTTTCGGCCCGGACGGGATCCTCAACGTCGGCGAGTGGCGCACGGGCGACTTCTTCCAGCACAACATCCAGCGCTACACGCCGGAAGGCGATTCCCTTGGTGTGCTGACGGAACTGGCGCAGGGCCCGTTGGACATGATGTTCGACTCGGCCGGGTTGCTGTACGTCGGCGGCGCGAGCGGGATCGATGTGCTCGACGGCGCGACCGGCGCATGGATCGACGCCATGTCGCAGCCGGGGGTCGAGAACCTGATGGCGATCACCTTCATTCCTCGCATGCGCGCGCGTATCCCGCGATAGGTCTTCCAAGTCTCTTGCCTGGGGTCGTCGATCGGGGCGGACCACGCTCCCTTCGCCTCCCCGGGCAAACAGGGAAGCAGCAGCGGACGTCCACGCTCGCCTTCCCTGCGATGGGTACAGTCCGTGTCGGAGCATGGGGCGCCGACCGACGCGAGGGGCGCTGGAGGTTGCCGGAGGTCAGGCTCGCCCTCCTGGTATCGATTTGCTGGGCACAAACAGCACTCCGGTTTGTGTGCCAAGCGACAGCCAGCCGATGTACAGATTCGTGGCGCTGGCTCGAGGGTCGCGTTCGCAACCGCGTCCCTTGCCTGGGAACGAAGGCGGCGAAGAGCATCCGGCTGGCCTCTACCCCGATCGATACCCGATCAGACCGCCGAAGAGCCTCCGTCGCGCTGCGCGCGAGCCACACCCCCCCCGCATGCCCCAGACCCCCAAGCCTCGCCTTCTGGCGCCGTCCTGCCGCTCGTTTCTCATGACGCTGGCCGTCGCCTCGACGGCCGGCCTGGCGCTCGCAGCCGCGTTCTTCGCACGTCGGTCAGAGGAGGCCGCCATCCAGGGTGAGTTCTCTCGCCTGGCAGAAGACCGGGAGGCAGCGATCAGGGAGCAGATGGCCTCGGCAGTCCAGTTGCTCACAGCGGTCGACGCGTTCTATGCGGCATCGGAAGGGATCCGAGCCGAGGAGTTCGCGACCTTCACGGCTCCGTTGCTCGAAGAGCATCCCGAAGTCCTTCTCCTTGGCTGGGCGCGGGGGAAGGAAACAGCCGGCCTGAGCATGCCGTTGCAATACGTCGTGGCCGCGCCGGAGCTGGGAGAGCTGGAGGGGATGGACCTGGCGAGCGTGCCTGAGTGGTCGATGGCCATGGCGCATTCGAGGATCAGCCTCAAGGCGAAGGCCGCGCGAGCCGCTCCCGCGGCTGCCTGCTTCACGCCGAGCCGCCGGTGGTTGTTCCTGGCTGTCGGCAGCACCCACCAAGATCGCGCGGCGAGCAATCCCGACACGACGCCAGAATACCTGGTGGCACTGATCGACCTGGGTAGGTGCGTCGAGGAGGCTCTCGAGGAATACAACGCCCTCCCGAGTGGCATCGACATCTACCTCATGGAGCAGGGACCGGACGGATCTCAGGTCGTGCTTCACGGTCAGCCTGCTGCTTCGCGCAAGCGCGATGGATCGCCCTTGCCTGCTCCAGCGCAGCTGGCCCTGGGACCGCATCATCGCGAGTCCTTCTTCCTGGCCGGAGAACGCGTATCGCTCCTGTCCGCTCCAGCCCCCGGCTTCCAGGACCCATTCCGCTCCTGGACACCGTGGGCAATCCTCTTCGTCGGGATGGTCTGTTCCATCGCGCTGGCCTGGTCGTTCTGGACGATCACGCGCAATTCTCGCTCGCTCGAGCACAGCAACCTCGATCTCAGGGAAGAGATCCGTCGCCGGCAAGCAGTCGAAGTCGAAATGGTCGCCGCCAAGGAGCAGGCCGAGGCCGCCAATCGAGCGAAGGGCCAGTTCCTCGCCAACATGAGCCACGAGTTGCGGACCCCTTTGAATGGGATCCTCGGCATGGCGCGTCTCCTCTCCGACACACGGCTCACCCCCGAGCAGCACGAGCAAGTCGAAACCGTCACTTCGAGTTCGGACCATCTGCTGGCCATCGTCACGCAGGTGCTCGACTTCGCTCGCCTGGAAGCCGGGGAGATGCCCCTTCGAGAGAGCGAGGTGGACATCTGCCGGGCCGTCGAGGACGCATTGCACGTGGTGGCCATCGAAGCCCACGGCAAGGGTCTCGAGATCGTGCACGAGATGGACCCGCAGATCCCGGCCCGAGTGCTGTGCGACGCATTTCGCCTGCAGCAGGTTCTGCTGAACCTGCTCGGAAACGCGATCAAGTTCACTACCCATGGCGAGATCGTGCTGCGAGTCCTCAAGGAGCCGGACGTCGAGGATCGGCTGACGCTGCGATTCCTGATCGAAGACACGGGTCCGGGGATCGCGCCCGAGATTCTCTCCAGGATGTACTCGCCGTTCATGCAAGCCGATGCATCGATGGCTCGCAAGCACGGAGGGATGGGATTGGGCCTCGCCTGCTCGAAACAGCTGGTGAAGCTCATGGGGGGCGATCTGGGCGTGGAGAACAATCCGAGCCGGGGATGCATCGCCTGGTTCACGCTCAGGCTCAAGCGGATCGATGCAACCGAGACCGTACGGGCGCCCCTTGCCATGCGCGGTCGCGTGCTCATCGTCGAAGACAATCAGACCGTTCGAGAAGTGCTCGGGCGGAGGCTGGCAGCATGGAATCTTTCCATCCAGGTCGCCGGGACTGCATCGGAGGCCTGGGAAGTTCTGGGAGCCGCGGACTCGAAGGGTGAGCTGCCGGAGCTCGTGCTGCTCGATTTCACGCTCCCTGATTGCGACGCAACGGACCTGGCCAGCCGGATACGAACCGTCCAGAGGTGGAATAAGTGCCACATCGTGTTCATGTATCCAATCGGGATCGCGGCTGACGTGGGCGCGGCGAAACGCCTCGTCGATGGGAGCATCTCCAAGCCCTGGCGCGACGCACAGCTCGAGATGTCGATCGCCAATTGCTTGTCCGCGGACGCAGTTTTTCCTTCGCCCATCCTTCCTGCTCGAGACCTGGGTCGGAATCCACCCAGTCTGCAGAACGTGCGCGTGCTCCTGGCCGAGGACAACACGATCAACCAGAAGGTCACCATGCGCATTCTGGAAAAGGCCGGCTGCACGGCGGATCTCGCTCGAGACGGGCGGGAAGCCGTGGCAGCCATGAGCAAGGCTGCGTACGACATCGTCCTGATGGATTGTCAGATGCCGCAGATGGACGGCTACGAGGCGACCGCGATGATCCGCCAGGGCGAAGCCGGGAGGACGCACATCCCGATCATCGCACTCACCGCGCATGCGCTACCCGAAGACAGGGCTCGGTGCCTCGCGGTCGGCATGGATGACTACCTCACCAAACCGGTGCGCCCCGAAGAGCTCGTCGCAGCCATCAAGCGACTCCTCAAGGGCTCCGGAATCCCGGCCTGATCCCTGGGTGCAGGGGGTCGACCGCCTGTCGACCTCTGCGACACCGGCGCGAGACGTGCGCGCTCGGCTGCTTCGCCTTCCTGTCGGCGAGTGCAGCCCCGCAAGGCTCGGCTGTAGACCTCCGGTTCGGCCATGCTGGTCCGCGCGTCCCATCCCGAGCCGCCCGCATTGCGGGCCGAGGTCGATCGCCGTTCCCAGCCACGGCAAGCGCGAGCTGATTCGACTCCCGTGACTCTGCAACCGCCAACAGTTGCAAGGTACGGTGCGATCATGTTCGGTTCGCATCGCGGTGTGCTGGTGCTCTTTGCATGCGTTTTCTCTGCCGGGTCGCTCGGCGGATGCAAGTCTCCAGCCGCCGAGGAGCGCTGGTCGCGTCACCTCGAGGGCGGTGTCTGGGGCGGGGCGATCGAACAACAGGTTCGACGCCAGGATCGTCTGCTTCCCGAAGCGGTCTTGCTGGCTTCGGTCCCGCTGGCCTTCGCGTTCGACGACGACGTCCGGGACTTCGCGCAGGACCATTCGCTCAGTGATGCGGGAGAGACCACGGCTGCCGCGCTCCAGGTCGTGCTGCCGGCGATCCCCGTGACCATCGGCCTCCTCGAGTGGAACCGCGGCGATCAAGGTCGCAATCTCGAGGTGACGGTCGAATCACTCGGGAGCGTGGTAATCGTCCAGCAGATCCTGGCGAACACGATCAGCCGGGACAGACCAGATCACGATGAGAAGACCTCCTTTCCTTCGGGACACACTTCCTGGGCTTTCGCGGCGACCACGCTGATCGTGCGCAATCTGCATGATCCCTCCGATACCTCGTTTCACGCCGTGGACGCGTTGATCTACATACCGGCGCTCTATGGAGCCTGGACGCGACTCGTCCTCGACAAGCACTGGGCCTCGGATGTCGCCGCCGGTGCGTTCCTGGGGGTGTTCCTCACGAACTGGATCTGGGATGCGCACTACCGCGGCGAAAAGGAAACGCGACCGACGGTCTTCGCGGACGACAGTCCTCGCGGCTTGGCCTGGCGCCCCACTGTCGACGTGATCGACGGTGGTCTCGCGCTCGGCATCCACGTGTCGTTCTAGCGAGGGGTACGTTCGTCCGAATGCTCGCCAGTGCGCGCGACGCCGGTTTCGTCTTGCGAGTGTGAAGTCGTCGGTCAATCGAGGTCAAAGAGCTTCCACAGGCACCAGGTCGCGACGATGACCGCCGCCGCCACGAGAATGGTCTTCATCTGCATGAGTGCGATCCCTATTGGCACAGCATCGCCGGTGGGGAGGCAGGGGGATTCATTGCACAGCAGGCCGAGAGATCCCGGCCAGTCGCTCGCGTCGCGCGCGAGCCTCGTGCGCAGCAACGCCAGCCCGCGCTTGAGGCGCGTGTTCACGGTGGCGACCGGGATGCCCGCCCGCACTGCGATCTCGCGCGGCGGCAGATCCTCGTAGAAGCGCGCCAGGATCGTCGAACGATAGGGTTCGTCGAGCCAGCGCACGGCGTCCACGACGCGCTGGAGCGATTCCTCTCGCGCCAGGGTCGCTTCGGTCGACGGAAGCACCTCCGATCGCGCACTCGTGTGCTCGCGGTCCCTGCGCCGCATCTCACTGCGCCAGCGTCGGCGCGCGAAGTTGCGCGCCACGCGCGCCAGCCATGTGCGCAGGTCTCCGTCGCGGTGGGGGGACTGCTCGAGCGCGGCGCGCCAGGTTTCCTGCTCGATGTCCTCGGCGGCGGAGGGGTCCAGGAGCAGGAAGCGCGTGAGACGCCGCACGAAGGCTGCGTGGGCGAGCAGGTCCTGGGGGATTGGCGCGGCGTCGGTCATGGGGTCCTACCATCTCACATCCCGGGCGGGCGGGATGTGGTTCGAGGAAGGCGCGGAATTCTGGTCTCTGGTTTGGAGTACCGCCTTCAGGCGCTCTTCTCTTGCGGAGTCAGTCCCGCCTGAAGGCGGGACGACGAACCAGACCGCCTGAAGGCGGTACTCCGAACCCGAACCCGAACCCGAACTCGGACCCGGACTCGAACCAGAACCGAACTCGGTGCGGGCGGGTCGAGCGTGCTTGTCGACGAGCGAGGGGCGGGGCACGATTTAGGTGGATGGTTCGCGCTCGACGATTCTTGCTCATCGTCGCGCTCCTCGGAGCCGGCGGGCTGAGCGCGATCTGGCTGCTCGGGTCGCGTGGAATCGAAGCTCCAGGAAGCATTCCCGAGGTCGCGGTGCCACTGGAAGTGCCGAGGACTTCGGAGGTCTCCGAAGCGGACGCGATCACTCGCGGGGAAGGTCGCACGAACGCCGAGCTCCCTGCGACCGTCACACCACTGGAGCGTGCGCGCTCGGAGCTGCGCGGGCGCGTCACCACGAAGGATGGATCTCCGCTCGCGGGATCTCAGGTCTCGCTCCGGCGCCATGAGCTCACCGGCTTCGACCTCCGCGATCCGGAGCTCGATGAGCTAGGACTTCTTCTAGCGGAAGGGGTGACCGATGCAACGGGCGAGTTCGGCTTCCTCTTGATGGCGGGAGAGTGCGTGGACGTGCATGCGAGCTTCGCGAATCTCTGCCCCGCGGTCGAATCCGGAAGGTGCGCCGGCGACTTCGTCGAGCTCGAGCTCATGAATGGGTTTCTCGTCCATGGTCGGATCACGCGCGCGAGGGACGGGTCACCAGTCGAGGACGCAACCGTTCGGGTCTTCCCCGCGAGCAGGCACTTCGGCGCACTCGCGCGCGAGACGACCAGCGGCGCCGACGGAACCTACTCGTTGCGCATCTCCTTCTCCGATGCCCGCCTCGGGGTGACGCCGCGAAGCGAGCAGTCCTCGCTCCTCGTGCCGGTGAGCTTCGGGGAGGACGCCACGTGCACGCTCGACGTCGTGGTCCAGGAGGGGCTCCTGATCGAGGGCCGCGTGAGCGATCGCCTCACGGGGCGGCCGATCGTCGGTGCGCGTGTCCACGAAGGAGTCGAGGTGCGTCGCTCGGTCGTGACCGATGCGCGCGGGGAGTATCGCTTGCCCGGTTTCGGCAACCCGGACGTGGCCGAGCTCCACGCCGATGCGCGGGGCTACGGGCGCAGGAGGGGTGAGCTCAGCACACCGGTCGAAGGCCGGATGCGCGTCGATTTCGAGCTCCTCCCCGGCCATGGCGCGCGAGGCCGGGTCGTGGAGTGGGACGGGCAGCCCATCGAAGGCGCCTACGTGGCGGCGGTCGCGTACTCGGACGCGAACGAGGACTGGTGCACGGCGCGCACCGACTCGCAAGGAAACTTCGGGCTCGAAGGTCTCGCTCCAGAGCTGCGGCACGCGTTGATGATCGCGAAGCCCGCGCATGCGACGCAGGTGTATGACTTCCCTGCACTGGAAGCGACCACCACTTCCACCGACTTCGGTGTGATCGCGCTCCTCCCGGCGCGTTCGATTCGCGGACGGGCCGTGGACGAGAACGGCGCCGGCGTGCCGGGGGTGGTCGTGGGATTGCGAGGGTGGAATGCGGATCGCTTCGTGCTTTCAGCAGGTGCCTCCCCCGCCGGGGCCAATTGGGTCGAGACGAGGGACATCTGGTCGGATGCCGAAGGGCACTTCGAGTTCTCGGATCTCGCTCCTGGCGAGTACGCGATCCACGCAAGAGCTACGGGTAGGCCTCCGACTGCCGAGCGCAACCTGCGCCTCGTGGAGGGCGAGGATCTCGATGGCATCGAGCTCCTGATGCCGACCGGCGCGGGACTGCGCGGACGAGTGGTGGACGAACATGGCCAGCCCCTTCCCGCGATCCACGTCGCGCTCCTCGTGGAAGCGCTGCACGACCCTGCCACGACGCTCGAGAGCTACGCTTCGTCCACTCGCACGGACGCCACGGGTGCCTTCGAGTTCAGCAGTCTGCCCCCGGGCGAGTACGGCCTGGAGCTCTTTCCGACCGTCCTCGATGAGCGCGACCTCCGCGAGCCACCCCTCCTGACGACCGTCCATCACGTTCTCGCCGACTCTGCCCCGCTGGTGGTCGAAATGACCCGCGGGCGCACGATCGAAGGCACGCTCATGGACGAGCATGGAGCTCCCCTCTCGGGCTACAGAGTGCAGGCACGGGGGACCGCGAACGAGATCGGCTGGACGGCATTCACCGATTCAACCGGCGCGTTCGCGATGCCGCTTCCTCGCGACACGAAATGGAACCTCGAGGTCCTTGCTCCCGAGCACGACGTGCCACTCCTCATCGTGCCGGAGGTCGCCTCCGGATCGACGGATGTCTTGATCGAGCTGCCCAACTGAGCTCGATCGCGCGCCCGGCCAAGGACGCGGAAGGAGCGGCATCCGGAAAACCATCCGCGCGTGCAACGCCCGGCACGCGATCCGGCCAACATACGCTGATGTCCCCGCGATCGAACGAGGCCCTCTTCGAGAGCTTCCGGGCCGGCGGCGACGCTGGCGCACTGGGCGAGCTGTTCGATCGAGTGGCCCCCGCGCTCCTGCGAATCGCGCTGCACCTCGCACGCGATCCCGCCGGGGCCGAGGACCTGGTGCAGGCGACGTTCCTGAAAGCGATCGAAGCACGGGCGGAGTGGGTGGACCAGCGGCCCGTGGTGCCGTGGCTGTGCGGCATTCTTCAGAACCGGGCGCGATCTGCGCGCAGGCTCGAGGAGCGCAGGCCAGACCCGACTCGATTGCCGTCCGAGTCCCCCATCGATCCCGTACGTGTCGTCGAGGCCGCCGAGTTCGACGAAGCCGTCGATGCCGCCATCGCGGTCCTCCCGGAGCCCTACCAGCCGGTGCTACGTCTGCACCTGGCCTACGGGCACGCCCCAGCCGAGATCGCGCACGCGCTCTCCCGGCCGCCGGGCACGGTGCGGAGCCAGCTGTCGCGCGGTCTCGAGCTCTTGCGCAAGACATTGCCGGCCAGCCTCACCGCGGCGATCGCGTTGTCCATTTCGGCGGGGCGCGGCTTGGCGGCGGTGCGGGAGTGTGTCTTGGTCCAAGCAGCGGCAGTCACGCCGCTCGTACCGGTCGCCGGCGCGCTGGCCGGAGGAGTACTGGCGATGAAGACCGTGATCACGGCGCTCGGTGTGCTCGTCGTCGCAGGCCTGGCGTGGCTCGCATGGCCGCGCTCGGAAGCCTCGATCCCGCACGAGGTCGTGCAAGTCGGCGATTCCGAACCCGCGGCAGCGATGCTCGAGCCGGAGAAGCACCTCGCTGCCTCCGTGGTGGAAGCCCCGTCTGAACGAGTCGCGCTCGTGATTCCGCCCACCGTCACCACTGGCACCCTGAACATCGCATGCCTCTGGGGAGACGACGGCTCGCGCGCCCCGGGCGTGATGCTCACGGTGACGCCGAGGAGCGTCTCCGACGGAGAGCTGCTATCTCGGACGATTGCCACGGGCGAGGACGGCCAAGTCGTGTTTTCGGATCTCCCTGCGGGCGTGTCCCATGTGACGGCCGACCGCGGCGGATGGATGGAGGTCGAGATCGTCGCCGGTGTCACGGTGGAGGCCGAGCTCACGATCCCGATCGGCGTGAACGTGCGCGGGCGTGTCGTCGATGAAGGAGGTGCACCGGTGCCGCGCGCGCGCGTCTGGCTGTCGGTCGGCGGGCTCAACTTCTCCGACGGGAGAGATGTGACCGTCACTGGCGCGGACGGCCGCTTCGTGTTGCGCTCGGTCGAACCCGAGCGCTTCGTAAGCGCCGTTACGCCGGGATCGAGAGCTGCCGTGCCAGAGCCGATCCGGGGTGAATCCGGTTCGACCGTGGACGTTGAGCTTGTGCTCAGGGGACGGGGAGCATCCCTGCTGGGCAGGGTGAGCGACTCGGATGGCGCACCGCTCAGGGGTGCCCGCGTCGTGGTCGGCTTTCGCGAGAACCGCCTGGGTTGGTCTCGGGGAATCTACGCAGACTACCGGCCACCGCCCGCACTGGAGACTGATGAGCGAGGCGAGTTCCGAGCCGATGGCCTTGAGCCCGGGAGCAAGACCGAGCTATGGGTGCGGGCCGCTGGCTTCTGCACCTGGTTCGCGTGGGTAGAGCTCGGGACCGACGCGATCGGTACTGTCGCGGTGCGGTTGCAGCGCGGCGCAACCGTGAGTGGCCGGGTAACCGACGACGAAGGGAAACCCGTCGCGGGAGTCGGTCTCCTGGCCCGCTCGACAGCCTGGTTCGATCGGAGATCTGCCCTGGATGACCTCTATGCTCCTGATTGGGTCCATGCATGGGCACTTACTGACGCGGACGGAAGATACGAGATCGCGGCGCTGACGCCGGGCACGTTGCTCCTGCGCGCGAATACGAAAGAGCGGGAAGCGCGAGGTGAGGTGCAGGCTGCGGATGGGGAAAGGGTGACGTGGGACCCGGTGCTCGCCGACTGCACCATCCATGGCCGCGTCGTCGACGCACGTGGCATGCCGCTCGCGGGTTGGGAAGTGTCAGGGCAGCTGCCGCGAGACGCCGGCCGTCCCGTACGGGACACCACCGATGCCGAAGGAAAGTTCCGATGGAAGCGCTGCGCCACTGCTGCCTACCGGCTCGATGCCCGTGCCGCCGATGACGCGCTGGGCGCGCGCCCGTTCACCCTCCACGGTGTGCGTCCGGGTGAGGGCGAGGTGCTCGTGCAGATTCCGGACGACGCGATCGCTTCCGCGGCGATCGAGGGCACGTTCCTCGATGCGGATGCGAGGGCCTTCGAGGAGGCGGAAGTGCGCTGCTTCGGCGAGGGTCTCTACAGCTGGCTGTCCGTGAAGACGGATCCGAGCACCGGGCGTTTCCGCATCGCCCCGCTCCCCGCGGGCACCTACCGCTTGCAGGGGAGCACGGGGAAGGGCGCGGCCGCACGACGCACGAGCTGGAGCGAAGCGATCACGCTCGAGATGCGTGAGAATCGAGACTTCGGGCTGCTGCAAATGCCGCGACCCGGCGCCGTGCTCGCCTCCGTGCTGGATGGCGAAGGCGAACCGCTGGACGGGGCGAACGTGTCCGTGGTCGAGAGCTACGGCTGGGGCGAGATCTATTGGAGTGCGGGCGATACCGTGCGCGGCGCAGTCCGCATCCCCTACTTGGCTCCGGGTGAATACCGGATCCGGATCCATGGCAGGAATCTCCCCAGTGTCTATCAGGAGGTGACCGTCGCGGCCGGTGAGGAAACCATGGTCGAAATGACGGTTCCTGCGGGGATTCCCTGTCGCTTGCTTCTGTCGAGCGCCACCGAGCTGTTGCCACTCAACGTCACGTTTGCCTGGACGCGCGACGGCGCACCGTGGGAGCACTACGTCAACTGGTGGGAGACGGGCGGCGAGAAGACGTGGCCGTGCCAGTTGCTGCCCGGCACCTACGAAGTGACGATCACCAGCGAGAGCGGCAAGCAGGAAGTGAACCGCTTCGTCGTCAGCCCGCTGGATCCTGTGGATCGCGAGATTCCGATCCAGCTACCTTGAACGGCAATCCCGCTCTTCCGTGCCATGTCGCGGCGGGGAGGAGCGGAACCCGAAGTCGAACCGACGGCACCTCGAGGAGGGAAATGCTCGGGCCTTCCTGCGAAGGCCCGAGAACCGTTGCGCCCGAGGCCCTACTTCTTCGTCCTCGGATCGTCCGCTGGATTGACGTAGGTGATCGTCCACGGTCCGACGGCGTGAAGCTGGATGGTGGTTTCCGCTTTCGTGAAGACGAAGTGGTGCGACTTGGCGGGCAGCAGGCTGAAGCCGCCAGTGGGGAGTTCCTTGGCCTTCGCGGGATCGAAGGCGTCGCCCATCGCGACATGCAACGCTCCGGAGAGCACCGTCACGCGCTCGTCGGCATCGTGAAAGTGCGGCGGGACCTTGTAGTCGGCGGGGAATTTCGACGCGCACGGTGAAGGGGCCCGGCTTCTGCATGTCTCCTTCCAGGACGAACATCTTCGCGCCGGCAGGCAGCGACGGAGGCGCATCGACCCACTTGATGTCGGCCGGTGTCACCATGATGGGCACTTGCTTCGCCGTCGGCGCCGGTTCCTGCGATCGCGCCAGGCACACCAGGCCGATGCTCGTCGCAAGTCCCGCGCTCAACAGTGCTTTCCAGGTTTTCTGCATGGCGTTTCCTTGTCTACTCGTTCATGTGTGAAAACGAACGTCAGGAAGAATCACAGGGGGGCGGCGGTGATCGAGAGGGTCGGCTGGCTATGGTACCGCCAGTACTTTCCACCAGACCTCCTGGCCGATCCGGGTCCCGTAGCCAACGCTCTTTCCATCCGGACTGAACACGGGATCGCTCACCTTGCCGGTGACTTCCAGCGCTCGATCGCCGATCACCACGTATGGCTGGCCTGCGCGTTCCGCCACGTAGGCAAATCGACTGCCGTCCGGACTGAAAATGGGGCGGCCGATGAGGGAGAAGCTCTCACCCGCTCTGCCGTCCACGACGACGCGGGCCGAGGAGCCGCCGTCAGGGCGTGATTCGAGATACGAGTAGCCCACGAATCGGTGGTCCGGACCGATGAATACGTGGAGCGGTTCGTGATCGACGGCGAAGGTGACGTCGTCCGTGATGACGAACCACTGGCCGTCCCGCGCGGCAGCATAGGCGACCGACTTGCCGTCCGGGCTCAAGACGGGATCCTTCATGAACGGGAATTCAGGCCCCGGCCTGCCGTTCACGACCACGAACGAGACGCCCTCTCGCTGCGCGCGGTACGCCACGGTGGCGCCGTCCGCACTCAGTACCGGCGTCCCCACGGCGTCGAACTCTTCGCCCTTGCGACCGCTGACGGCGACGCAGGCCTTCCCGGTCTCGAGGTGAGTGAGCTGGTAGGCGACGACTCCGGCGTCATCGGTCATCGCGAGAGGCCAGCCAACCTCCCAGCCCGGTTCCTCGATCGTCTGGTCACCCAGAACGATGATGCGGGCCTTGCTGCCCTCCTCTGCTGCCAGAAACGACACGCGTTTCCCATCGCCACTGAGGGCCAGTCATCAGACCACGGCGTAGGTCTTCCCCGTCCACTCGCCGCAGACGGGGCGATCGACGCCTCCGGCCCTGGCCGCGAAGGCTGCGCGCTGGCCGTCCCGGCTGTAGACCACGGGGAGGATCACGTTGACCTCGTCTGGAATCGTGGCGAGCAAGCGCTCCTCGACGACAGTGTTGCACCTTTGCGTGGGCGGCGAAGCGCACGCGCCGAGCGCGAGAAGGAGGATCCAGGCCGGAGTCTTCATGGCGATGCGATCGAGTGTAGCGGACTCATCCTTTAGGGCGTGCGCGGCATGCACAAGGCTGCAGCGGGAGAGACCCGCTCAGCTGCGCTGCTCCCGACGATCCTTGTGCTTGCGAATCGCGACGATCGCCCATAGGCCGCCGAGCAGCAGGAAGGGAGTGCCGTAGATCAGGAGATCCCAGCGACCGTAGCCGGGGGGCGTGACCGCCACCTCGACCACCACGTCGCCGGATCCGCGCGAGCCCAGGACGAGCACCCGAGCCTGCCACGACTCTTCGCGATCGAAGGGCACGCTGGCGAAGTAGGTCCGATCGCGCTGCAGAACCGCGTCGTGGCGCGCCGGATCCAGGCGTCCGCTCGATGGCCAGACTTCGATCGCCACGCGTGGGTCTTCGTCGCTCTGGTAGGCGGGCGGATCGAAGGTGACGAAGAACGAACCCGTGCCCACATCGGGGTCGGCCCAGAGCGAGAGCGTGTACGGGCCGACAACCTGGTCGACGATCACCGGGTACGGCGGACCCTCGTGCGCGCGTGCAGGACCCGACGTCAAGGCCGCCAGCACGAGTGCCAGGGCGCGCTTGCGCATCGTGATCACTGGAGGAAGGTTCCCCGCATCTCCATCGGCTGCGAGAGCAGCCAGACCGCCGTCGCGAACAGTGCTGTCGCCAGCACCGCCCACGGCGCGAAGGTGCGCGCGGTACGCGCGGGGGCTCCCGCTCGGCGATCCGCCAGGCGACGAGGAGGACCCGAAGAGGCCCAGCGTGAGAAACCCGAGCTCGACGGCACGTACCGGGACTGTCGGCAGGCCGCCCAGGGCCCATCGCGGCTCGCCGAAGAGCGGAATGCCCATGTCGTTCAGCGCCTTCTGTGCCACCGGGACGAAGGTCCACAGGCCCGTCAGGAAATGAAAGCGAGTAGTGCGCGACCCACACCCCGAAACCCAGCGGGACGAAGGCTCAGGCAAGCGTACACCGATCGAGAGAGTCCCTCCCGCGTGCGCGCGAGCCGGCGGGAGACGCCACGCGGCCCGTAGGGCCAGCAGGACGGGCTCGATCACGAGCACGACTGCGAACAGGAGGCCGAGCACGGGTGCCTCGCTGCGAGCCCGAGCGCGCCCGCGATCCAGGCCTGGAGCGCATAGATCGGGCTGACCATCCCGAACGCATTGAGCAGCGCGCCAAAGAGAAGAGCAGCGCGAGCACCGAGAGGTCTTGCGCTTCGAGAGGCGCCCGAGGCCAGAGCGCCGCGGATCCGCCCGCAGCTCCTGGCCGGGAGGCGGGCCGTGATGCCGACGTTGTCGTGCGGGCAGGCGTGGACGCAGTCGAGGCAGAAGGTGCAGTCGAGATTGCCGACCTTCTGCGGCTGGAAGAGGCCGAGCTCGCAGCCCCGTTGGAGGACGTGGCCGAACCGGGTCGGCCCGGCCGCGGATGCAGTCCTTGGTCGGCAGGCGGCGCAGGCGCCGCGTCCGAGATGCCCGGACCTCCAACGGCGACACGGTGGAGGCGGCGAAGTTGAACTGCCCGATCGGGCAGACGAACTTGCAGAAGCGGCGCGCTTGAAGAGCGAGTCGACGACCAGCGCCCCGACGAAGTAGGCCAGGATCAGAGGGCCGTCGCCCGCGGCTCGCCCCACAGTCGAACATTCGTAAGCGAAGAGGACGAAGATCAGCAGGCGCGCCGAGAGCCACTTGTTCGCAGGCTGCGCGGCCACCGGCCACCGCGGCCGGATACAGGCGGCGCGCGAGATCGCGCAGCAGCACGAACGGGCAGCCATGCAGAAGAGGTTGCCGGCCGCCAGGAGGCGCGAGACCAGTACGCCGCGGTAGTGGACCCAGACGAGTAGCGTCGAGAGGTTCTTCGGCGCGAGCCTGGGCCCGAAGAGCCCGTGAGCACAGGACGCCCGCCAGCCGGAAGAGCGGGAGCTGGAGCGCAGCCGCGCATGCCGCCAGTGCAGGAACCGACCCAGTCCGGGGAGCCGCAGCAGGTCAAGCTCACGCGCCGTGCGCGCTTCCGCTGCCCGCGGGTGCTGGGATCCGTCGGCTCAGTCTGCATCGCCACCCTTCGGGGAGACGCTGAGAACGTTCGGCACGTCCCTCTCCGTGGTGGCTCTGCCGCCGTCCGGAGTGTCGCGTCCACGAGCAGGATCCAATCGCCTGCCCATCGTGAACTCGAGCGTGGCCTCGTAGCGTCCCGGCGAGACCTCCGCGGCGTCGGCGAACTCCGGGCTCATCCCGGCGTGGCTCATCGTTACCCTCGATGCGCAACGTCGCGTCCTGCACGGCCGCACAGGGCGCGTCGGAGAGCGGATCGTGAGCTCGCGGCGCCCATGCGCGGCGGCGAGGGCCGATCGCACTCGAGCTCAGTAGGGTCGGAGCCGATCCGCTCGGCAATCCGCTGCGGCGATGGCAGCGAAGCCCGCCGAGAGCGCCAGCGCGGGGCCGCAAGCCGGCACGAACTCGGCGGTCTCACGATTCGAGCGCAACATTCCGCCGCCAGGACCGGGTCTGCGGCTTCTTCCGGCGCGGCTGTAGCGCAGGAGCATACGGTGCGCCTCTTCCCCGGCCGGCGGAAGGACGTGGAAGTACATCGCGACGACCATCGGAATGAACACGATGGTGTTGTAGAAGAGGTGCAGCTCCACGCGCGGAAACAAGAGCTGAAGCGATGCTCGTCGGGACCGGGGCGCCGAAGAGGTTGTGCTCGAAGATCGCCTGGCCTTGCAGCAGGGCGTGCTCGATGTGGTGCCAGAACTGGATGCAGAAAGCGATCATCCACCAGGTGCGCGCGCGACCGACGAAGCCGGCCCGCAGGAACCAGAGCCCGCGAGCATCACCAGCGCATAGCCGTAGTGCAGCGCTCGGACTTCACCATCCAGGGGAGCCAGAGTCCGAGCACGCCGCGTGCTTCCGGCCTCGGCCAACCCAGACGAAGATCTGCGTACGCCTGGGCCAGGTGCTCGGCCCAGTGGGCCAGCACGATTGCCCGCGAAGACCTTGTTGGCCCGCTCGTGCCAGGGGCCATTGAGCCGTTCGAGCAGGCGCGCGGGCTGGCGGGCGGTTTGGGGACGTTCGAGGGCGGTGACAGTGTTGGTCATAGTGCGTGCTTCGAGTGGAAAGATACCCCATTGGCCAGCCAGGGGGCTCCGTGGCGATCCACCACGGGCAGAGCGCGGGGGACGTGGCGTCGAAGCCCCGGGCGAGAAGCGTGCCCGCGCGACGAGGGCCTCCCGACGTCCTTCCAGCCGTCCCTGGCGGGGATGTGAGTCCATACTACGCGTGGAGCTCATAACCTCTAAGAGGTCCCGCCCCGAGCTCGCCTTCTAGAGAGAAACCACACCCCTACGAGCGCGGAGTCCCTCCGAGTTTGGAGTACCGCCTTCAGGCGGTCCGGTTCGTCGTCCCGCCTTCAGGCGGGACTGGCCCTGCAAGAGAAGCCCGCCTGAAGTCGGTACTCCGAACCGGATGCGCGCGCTCGCCTATCGGTATGCGGGCTGCCCCTGCTGGCTTTCTTCTGCGCCGCTGGCGCTCTCCCCGAGGTTGAACTTCTTGATGCGGTAGCGGATCTGGTCGCGATTCATTCCCAGGAGACGGGCTGCGTGCGTGCGATTGCCATCCGCCATCTCCAGCGCCTGGCGCACCAGGTCTCGCTCGAGATCCTCGAGCACCAGGCCAGCAGCCGGGATGCGGAAGCTCGAATCCGCCGCGCTCGAATGGTCGTCCGCCTCACGGATCTCCGGCGGCAGGTCGGAAGTCGAGAGGACCGCATTGTCGGTGAGGAGCACTGCACGCTCGATCGCATTGCGCAGCTCGCGCACGTTGCCCGGCCAGCGGTACTTGCGCATGAGCTCCAGCGACCTTGGATCGAAGCCCTCCACCTGCTTGTGGAACTCGGCGTTGTAGTGAGACAGGAAGTGGCGAGCGAGCGGCTCGATGTCTTCCCGGCGCTCGCACAAGGGGCGGGATCTCGATGGGAATGACGCGAAGCCGGAAGTACAGGTCTCTGCGGAAGCGGCCGGCTTCGACCTCGGCGGTGAGATCCTTGTTCGTGGCCGCGACGATGCGCACCGAGACCTGGATGTCCCGGACGCCGCCGACCCTGCGGAAGACGCGGTCTTCCAGGAACCGCAGCAGCTTGCCCTGCAGGCCCGGGGAGAGGTCGGCGATCTCGTCGAGGAAGACGGTTCCGCCGTCGGCAATCTCGAACAGGCCCTTCTTCAACACCTTGGCGTCCGTGAAGGAGCCCTTCTCGTGGCCGAAGAGCTCGGACTCGAGCAAGGTCTCGGTGAGCGCCGTGCACGTGATGTGCATGAACGGCCGAGAGGTGCTCGGGCTCTTGTTGTGAAGCGCGCGCGCCACGATGCCCTTCCCGACCCCGCTCTCGCCGAGCAGGAGGATGGTCGAGGCTTCGCTCGCCGCGACTCGCTCGACCAGTCGCAGGACCTTGAGCATCGCAGGGCTGCGCACCACCATTTCCAGCACGCCCGCATCCTTCAGAGTGGACTCGCGCTGGCGCGTGACCTCCTCGCGGAGGCGGCCCATCTCGAGCGCGCGCTGCGTCGTCTGGAGCACGTCGTCGATCTCGAAAGGCTTGCTGATGTAGTCGTAGGCGCCTTCCTTGATCGCCTCGACCGCCCCGCTGATGCTCGCGTGCGCGGTGATCATGATCACGGGGACATGGGGAGCGAGCTTGCGCAGCTCGCGGAGCAATGCGATCCCCTCCTGGTCGGGCAGGCGATAGTCCAGCACCACGATGTCGGGCACACCGCGGGCCATGGCCTCGAGCGCCTGGGTGGCGTCGGCCGCCTGTTCGGCCCGGTATCCGGCCCCGGTGAAAGCCTGCCCCAGGCTCCAGCGGACCATGCGCTCATCGTCGACGATCAGTACGGTAGGCGCCAAACCGGAGGAAGGCATGCGGGGAATATAGCTGAGCGCCGGGGGAGATCTCGCACCCGAGCGTCTCGGCTCGGCTTCCCACATGCTAGGAGCCCGTGGCACGGTGCGTGCCACGATTCTCGAACGCGAGACGACCTTCCCGCTTGCGACTCGACCCCGAGCCCGCATCCCGATCCATGCTCGACCCGCACGACATTGCGCTCGCCGATCTGCTCGAGAACACGGACGACGCCGTCCTTCTCGTCGACCTGCAGGGCGTGGTCCGCGCGTGGAATCGGGGGGCCGTCGTGTTGCTGGGCTGGTCGAGCGCCGAGGTCGTAGGGCGCGACTGCGGATTCTTCGTGCCGCGCGATCTCTCCCATGATCGGGAAGCGGACCGGGACCGTACGCAGGCCGAGGATGCTGCGCATCCGGGGAGCTACCGGACGCGCCGTCTTCACGCGAGCGGAAGGGAGCTCGTGGTGAGTCTGACGCGCACTGCACTCCAGGACCGCGCGGGACAGCCAGTCGGATGGGTGGAATTCCTGCGTGATTCGAGCGTGGAGGACGTCACCGACGAACGCACCAGGCGTTCGCGGCAGATGTCGGTCCTCAGCAAGTGGGCGGCGGTGATCGCCCACCAGGTCAAGAATCCCCTGGCCGGGATCTACGCAGCGATCCAGATCCTGGCTCGCAGCATGGAGCCCGAGGATCCCAGGTCGGAAGTCCTGGCAGAGGTCGTGCGCGAGATCCGCCGCCTGGACCAGACGACCCGCGATCTCCTGACGCTGGCGCTGCAACGGCCGGTTCAGCTGGTGCGGACCGACCTCCAGGGTTTCGTCATCGACCTCGCCACTTCGCTGCAGAGCCTGCCCGAGATCGTCGGACATCCGATCGAGCTCCACTGCATGCGCGAGGTCCTGACAGAGATCGATCCGACGCTCCTCGCGCAGGCTCTGCAGATCATCGTGTTGAACGCGGCACAGGCCATGGGGGATCGTCCGGGCGGCGTCCGGCTCTCCCTCGGTGACGAGGACGATCGCATCGTGATCGGCATCGACGACGACGGACCTGGCATCGCGCCCAAGGTCTTGCCCTGCATTTTCGAGCCCTTCTTCACGACCAAGACGCGAGGAAGCGGCCTGGGACTCAGCGTTGCACGCAGAAACGTCGAGAGCATGGGCGGCACGATCGACGTCACCACCGAGCTCGGACGAGGGACCTGCTTTCGCTTGTCGTTTCCCCGGACGGCTCAGCACACCATCGCACCGCCCCGCTCAGGAATCGCTGGATCTCCCGCTCGCGGCCGATCCAGTGGGGAATAGTCCGCGAGGCGTCGACGCATTGCGACCGCCGGCGGGTCGCTGGCGGTGGCATGGGCATTGCGATGCACCAGCGATGGGCTGGATCCGGCCTCCGCCGACCCGGGGGTAGCCTCGCCAGACGGCACCAGACCCCTTCCGGGTCGGACGACGCACGAACCTCGGGGAGACGCAGCGATGAGACAGCAGGCGATACGTGATGGAGGGGCCAAGAGGGCGATCGCATGGGCCCTGGTGCTCGGCGTCACGGGGTTCGGGATCGCCGCCGCGACCGCAGGCGCGCCGCCGGCTCAGGCGGCGAAGGGGATCAATCACTACATCGGGGCGGGCAAGTGCAAGAGCTGCCATCAGGCCAAGGCCTCGGGGAACCAGTACGCCGCCTGGCAAGCCCTCGATCACGCCAAGGCCTACGAGGTCCTCGCCTCCGACGAAGCCAAGCGCCTCGGCAAGGAGAAAGGGATCGACGATCCGCAGAAGAGCGACCAGTGCCTGAAGTGCCACGTCACGGCCTTCGGCGTGCCTGCGGACCACATCGCGAAGGGCTTCGACATCAAGCTCGGCGTGCAGTGCGAGACCTGCCACGGCCCGGGCGAGCAGCACATGAAGGCGCGTTTCTCCGCCGCCGGGGCCGAGAAGGAAGGCGAAGGCTTCGGAGACGAGGGGGCAGCGGCGTACCACGCGCTCCCCGAGGGTGAGATCCTCCTCGCTCCCAAGCAGGACCTCTGCCTGAAGTGTCACAACTCCGAGAGCCCGAGCTTCAAGCCATTCTGCTTCTACCTGCACGCCAAGAAGATCCGCCACCTGGATCCGCGCAAGCCGCGCGAGGCGAAGGACCTCATGGCCTGCGGGTGCGGCGAGACTTGCGTCTGCAAGGAGGGCTGTCCCGACGACGGCTGCGGCGTTCCTGATGAAGCGGCCAAGGGCGGGAAATAGTGCGTGGCGGCTTCGACGAAGGAAGTGCCCACCAAAGATAGGAGATCTCGACGCAGTCGGGGCGGCCAGTTCCCGGGCCGCCCCCTCGCGCATCGATGCGCGAGGTCGAGATGAAGTGGGCCGGGCTCCTCTGCGCGGTGGCGGCGATCCCTGCCGTCAACGCGTTGCGCTCGTTCTTCGGCGACGAGAACCATCCGATCGTGCAGCCGATCGCCTTCGATCACGCGCGGCACGCCGAAGAGGGCATGGCGTGTCTCGACTGCCACGTTCGCGCGCAGAGCTCTGCGTACGCCGGCATCGTGCTCGTCAAGGCGTGCATGCTCTGCCACGCCGAGCAGCAAGGCGTGGACCCCGAGGAAGCCAAAGTTCGCGAGTACGCGGAGCGCGGCGAGCAGATCCCCTGGGTGCAGGTCAATCGCCTGCCTGGCCACGTGTACTTCTCCCACGAGGCGCACGTCCGCTTGGCGGAGATGGAGTGCGCCGAATGCCATGGCGACGTCGCGAGCTCGACCGAGCCTTTCGTGCGGAGCCAGATCGAGTACCTGAGCATGGAGCGCTGCATGGCCTGCCATGCCGAGCGGGGAGCGAGCAACGATTGCCTCGCCTGTCACAAGTGAGGGCGGGGAAATGAAGCGAGCCAACCCCAATCGCCGCGCGTTCCTGAAGCGTCTGGGCGTCGCTCTCGGTGGCGGATTCACGGCTGCTTCCTGTCAGAGCAAGGAGGATCCCTTCGCGCTCGAGAAGCCCGACGTCCCCGGCCAGGGCGAGTTCTTGCGCGGCGAGGAGCGGCACATCGCCACCTCCTGCGCACAGTGTCCCGCCGGGTGCGGGATCCGGGTTCGCGTGGTCGAGGGTCGCGCGGTCAAGGTCGAGGGCAACACGAGCTGTCCGATCAACCGCGGCGGCGTCGGGCCGCGCGGGCTCAGCGGGCCGCAGGTTCTCTACGATCCCGATCGCATTCCCGGGCCGATGCGCCGGCGCCTTCCGCGCGGGAGCGCAGCCGTGGGAATCGAGGACTGGGAGCGGATCGGCTGGGACGAAGCGCTGGCGGAAGTCGGTGCCCGCCTGCGCGGCTTGCGCGAGGCGAACGAGCCGCATCGCCTCGTGCTCGTGTGTGGTCGCGAGCGTGGGATGACGCTCGAGCTCTTCCGCCGCTTCGCGACGGCCTTCGGGACACCCAATCTCCTCGACGGCTTCGCCTCGGACAACGGGCCGGTTGCCCGCGCGAGCTACCTGATGCAGGGAGTGGCCGACGTGCCGGCCCACGACTGGGTGAACGCGCGCTATGTCTTGAGCCTGGGCTCCTCGGTGCTCGAAGCCTCGTGTCAGCTGGTCCACTTTGCGCGGGCTCGAGCCCAGATCCGGCGTGGAACCTCTGGTGTGCGGGCGAAGATCGTGCACGTCGGACCGGCCTACTCGCGGACGGCGATGAACGCCGACGAGTGGATCCCTGCGCGCGCGGGAACGTATGGCGCACTCGCTCTCGCGCTGGCACATGTACTGGTGCGCGACGAGCTCCACGACGCGGAGTTCGTGCGCGAGCACTGCAGCGGCTTCGAGCCATGGGAGGGCGAGGATGGCCGGCATCATCCGGGTTTCCGCGAGATCCTGGGGGAGTACGACCCTGCTCGCGTCGCCGGGATCACCGGCGTCGGAGCGCCAGAGATCGAGCGCCTCGCTGCCGAGCTCGCGAGCATGCGCCCCAGCTTCGCGTTCGGCGGCTCGGAGGAGTACCTCGCGTCGAACGGCCTGCCAGCGGCGATGGCGATTCACGCGCTCAATGCGCTGCTCGGGGCGATCGATCGCCCCGGCGGGCTCCTGGTGCAGCGCGAGGCGCCGCTGAAGGACTGGCCGGAAGTCGAACCCGACGAGATCGCCTCGCTCGGGCTCGCGCGCCCCTCGCTGTGCAAGCCGGCGGGAACGGATCCGGCCTGGGAGCGTACGGCCCTCGACCACTTGCCCCTCGCGATCCTCGCCGCGGAAGAGCCGCCGCGCGCGCTCTTCCTCTATTACGCCAATCCGCTCTACGCCCGGGCCGAGCACGATCGCTGGAAGCAGGCCATGGCGCGCGTCGAGAGCGTCGTGAGCTTCAGTCCATTCCTCGACGAGAGCACGGCCGAGTGGGCCAACTTGATCCTGCCCGACCTCACCTACCTCGAACGCTACGAGGACGCCGCGCCGGCGCCCAGCGTTGGTCACGCCGTGTTCGGCTTGCGCCAGCCGGTGGTCGAGCCGCTCCACGACGGCAAGTCCGCTGGGGACGTCTTGATCCGGCTGGCAACCGAGATCGGCGAACCGCTCGCCGCGGCCCTACCATTCAAGGACCTCTGGGACGCGGTCAAGAAGCGCGCCATCGGCCTCCACGAGGCGAAGCGCGGATCGATCGTGGAGGAGAAGGGCTCGGCGTTCCTGAAGCGCCTCGGCGAGGACGGTTTCTGGTCGGAAGAGCCGTAGCAGTACGAGCGATGGGAGGAGGTGCTGCGGACGTCTTCCGGCCGCTTCGAGTTCTTCTCCACGTCGCTCTGGCGCACGCTCGAGGAGCGTGCGCGCGAGCGCGGCCTTGCACTCGAGGCGTACCTTGAAGCTGCGGGAATCGCGGAGGATCCGGAGCGCCTGTGCGTTCCACGGCACGTCGAGATCGCCATGCGAGGCGACCCCGAGCGCTTTCCGCTCGTCCTGCTCCCCTACCGCCCGAATACGTATGCCGAGGGCAGCGGGGCGAACCTGCCCTGGCTGCAGGAGCTGCACGTCCACGTGGGTCGGCCGTGCTGGACCACCGAGGCCGAGCTGCACCCCGACACGGCGGTCGCAGCCGGAGTCAGCAGCGGCGAGCGCGTCGCGGTCCTCAGCCAGGCCGGGCGTATCGAAGCTCTGGCCCACGTGACCCGGGGAGTGTTGCCTGGCTTCGTGCGCATCGCGCAGGGCGGCGGACACACCGCGCTCGGCCGATTCGCACGCGGCTGGGGCGCCAATGTCATGGACCTCGTATCGATCGGCGAGCGCGATGCACAGCAGGGAGTCTCGCCGCTGCAGGGGACGCGCGTCGCCGTGCAAAGGATCAAACCGTCATGAGCTTCGCGTCCAGGATGTCGACTCGCCGGGGCCTGCTCGGAGTTCTCGGCAAGCTCGCGGCCGGCGCAGCCGTTCTGCTTGCCGCCCCCGCGCGCGCCTTCGGTTCACGGACGCGCGGCCTCTTGCCGGGCGGCCGTCCACGCAACGGGCACTGGTGGGGAATGGCGATCGATCTCGACCTGTGCACGGGCTGCGGCGCCTGCGTGGTCGCGTGTCGCTCGGAGAACAACGTCCCGACCACGGGCCACGCGCCAGGATCGGAAGGGACCGGCATCTACTGGATGGACCTCGTGCCGCGCACGGAAGGGGCCGCCGACGGCTCGAGCTTGCCGATGGAGTTCTTGCCCACTCCCTGCATGCACTGCGAGGACCCTCCGTGCGTGAAGGTCTGCCCGACCAACGCCACCTATCAGAACGAGGACGGGATCGTCGCGCAGATCTGGGACCGGTGCATCGGCTGCCGTTACTGCCAGGTGGCGTGCCCCTACTCGCGCCGCTACTTCAACTGGAAGGAGCCGGAGTGGCCCGAGAGCTACCGCAACTTCCTGAATCCGGACGTCGCGACGCGCTGTGAAGGCGTGGTGGAGATGTGCACCTTCTGCCACCATCGCATCCGTGACAAGCGCGAGGAAGCGCGACGCGAAGAGCGGGCGCTCACCGATGCGGACGTGAAGCGCTTGCCTGCCTGCTCCCAGTCCTGCCCTGCCGAGGCGATCGTGTTCGGCGATCTCAACGACTCCGAGAGCCTGGTCTCGCGCCTCTCGCGAAGCTCTCGCGCGTTCCGCCTGCTCGAGCACATCGGCACGCGCCCCAAGGTCACCTATCTCGCCAAGGACCGCCGGGAGGAACGATGACGAGTGTCGACGCGGCCGATCCCGATCTGCCGCCCTGCTTCGGCCGCGTCACGCCGGGGTGGGCGCTGGTCGTCTTGCTCCTGCTCGGCGTGGTTGCGTTCGGGATCTACGGCTACCTCCAGCAGCGTTTGCACGGCGACATCGTGACCGGCATGCGCACGATCGGAGCTGGGGGCGCGGCCTGGGGTCTGTACATCACCTTCGACACCGTGTTCGTGGGCCTGGCTTTCGGAGGGATCGGCGTCGCCGCGCTCGCGCGCGTCCTGCGCATCCGCCCGCTCCGTTCGGTGGCGCGCCTGGGAGTCTTGCTCGCGGTCGTCTCGCTCGTGCTCGCGGGCCTGTGCGTGGTTGCCGATCTGGGCCGGCCGCTGCACGGGCTCCTGAATCTGCCTCGCTTCGCGCGCCCGCAGTCGCCCTTCTTCGGCACCTTCACGCTGATCGTCGGTGCGGGGCTCTCGGCGAGCCTCGTCGTCCTCTTCCTGGGTGGACGGCCCGACGCGGCGATCTGCGCGCGAAGCGCGCCGCGCTTCCGCTGGCTCTACCGCATCTGGGCGAGCGGCTTCGCGAACACCCCCGCCGAGCGCACGCGTCGGCGCATCGCGAGCTTCTGGCTCGCGATGCTGATCTTCCCGCTCATGTCGATTGCCTATTCGACGCTCGGTTTCGTCTTCGGTGTGCAGAGCGGGCGGCCCGGTTGGTTCAGTGCCCTGCAAGCACCCGGCTTCGTCGTGCAGGCCGCGCTCTCCGGTGTCGGCCTGATGCTGGTCATGGCCGGCCTGCTCTACCGTCCCCGGCGCGAGTCCAGCGGAGGCATCGAGTTCGCGGCCTTCCCTCTTCTCGGCCACGCGCTGTGGATGCTGCTACTGGTCTGTCTCTACTTCATCGCCGTGGAGGAGCTCACGGCTCGCTACGCGGCATTCGAAGTGCAGGCCGAGGTGGCGCGTGCCACGGCGAGCGGTGTCTACGCAGGTCCCTTCTGGACCTCCCTCGCCGCGTTCCTGATCGCCTTCGCGCTCGTGTTCGCGCAGTTCCTGCTGCGCCGCATCTCCATCCCGGTCCTCGTCCTCGCCGGACTCCTCGCCAACGTCGGAGCGATCCTGCGCCGCTACCTGATCGTCGTCCCCTCGCAAACGCACGGCACGCTCTTGCCCTTTCCGACCGGGACCTATTCGCCCTCCTGGGTCGAGCTCGCGGTGATCCTGGGCCTCTGCGCTCTGGGCGTATTGATGTTCATGGTGGTCGCGCGCTTCTTCCCGCTCGTGCCGCTGACGCCGATAGGTCCGGCGCACATGGCACGCAGCCACGACCAGAGCATTCTCCGCCGCACGCTGCGCCGGGTCTGTTTCGCGGCCACGCTCCTCGCCGGCCTGGCGCTCGCGACCATCGGCCTCTTGCGCTCGGCGCGCTTCGACACGCTCGCCTATCTCGATCCGACTCTGCCCTTCAGTCCCGTGTTCTTCATCCTGGGCCTCGTCCTCGCCATCGGCTCGGCCGTGGTCTACGAGATCCTGCCGCTGGCGGCGGGACCCGGACCAGCGACCGAGCACGCGCGCTCGGTAACGACCTGAAGATCCGTCAGGCGGACTTCCTCAGTTCTTCCGCACTCCCCTCGGGTACGGCGCGCAGGTTCGAATCGCGCTGGGCACGCGTGGCCTGGTTGATCAGGCCGCAAAGATCCTGGAACTCGTCGCCAGTGCGGATGCGGCACTCTCCGGATTCGGTGCCCCCGAGGACTCCCTTGAGGAAGTGCTCGAAGCGATAGACAGGACCGGCGATGCGGAAGGTCTCGTGCAGGCCGACGAGGAAGGTGAGGCCGACCAGGACGGCTACCGATACGAGGAGATCCTCGTACACGAATTGTGGCATGCGGCCCACGATCCAGTTGCCTCCGTCGGGCGCCAGGGCCGCCAGCTTCGACAGGCGACGGAAGAGCAAGAGTTGATGCAGCAGCAGCGAGAAGCTGGCGATGCAGGCGAACAAGAAGATCAAGCGGAGCTGCAATCCCGGACGGATCAATTTCCGGCGGCGCGGGTGGACACTCATGGCAGGCGACCCCTTTCGGGCATCTGGGAACTGGGCGCGCTCGGAATCGGACGAGAGCTCGTCGCTTCTTCTTCTGAGCGGAGGAGGGCCTGACCGTGTAGCGCGGTCCAGGCTTGACGTGCGGCGAGGCGAATCGCGGCGTTCGAGTGGTGGACGAGGGTCGCGATGCCCTCCGCCGCTCCCGGCGCGCGCAGCTCGGCGAGAGCCGCGCAAGTCGTGATGACGATCCCCTCTTCTGGGCGATCGAGACATCTGGTGAGTACCTGGCCGAGCTCGCGGCGGAAGATCCGATGCTCGAGCAGTGCGCGCAGTTCGCGTACGAAGTCCGCGGCTGGCCGCGCGGCGAGCCCGGCCATCCGGGCTCGACCCTCGCCCGCGAACCATGCCTGCTCCCCGGTGTACCAGCACTCCCAGGCCGCGAAGTCGCGCGGAAAGCGCTGCCCGGAGAGGCGAGCCAGCGCATCCCTCGCCTTCCCTTGCACCTGGAAGCTCGAGTGCTCGAGCAGCCGGATCAGGTCAGGCACCACGCGGTCGTCTCCGACCAGACCACAGATCTGCGCAGCCTCGAGCGTCGCTGCTTCCAGATCGCTGCTCAGGAACGATCGAACGAGCTCGAGGGTCTCCGGAAACCGCAGCACGGGTGCTCGCGTGAGCAACACTCGCAGCTCGGCCAGCACGATCGCAGCGGCCGCGGGTCGCGATCGCAGGAGACGTTCGAGCGCGGCCTGCCCGTCATTCTTTCCCGACCTGCCGAGGGCTCTCGCCAGCGGGGCGACCAGGGACGCGGACAGATCCTCGGGTAGAGCCTCCCATTGCCGGCTGCGCTGCGGCGCGCGCGCGAGGGCCGTACCCAGTGTGCGTTCGAAGGCGTCACCGACCCGCGGCGCGACCTCGCGCTCCTTGCCAGCACCACCGGCCGCCTCGATCCAGATCTGCGGCGTCGACTCGCTCAGCCACTCCAGGACGAGGAGCAGCGCGACCCGCTGCCCGTCCGAGATGTTGCCCCTGGCGCGCTTGCGCACGACGTCGATGGTGCTCGCCCGCGGCTGGGCCACGAGGGCCTCGAGGAGCAGCGCACCGCGAAGCGATGTGAGCGGCAGCGATCCTTCCTGCGTCAGGAGTTCCCGAGCCGCCAGGACGTCGATCAGCGCAGGAATGGCAGACGGCCCGAGACTTGCGATCTGGTCCGCCAGCACTCGCGCATCGCGATGGGGATCCAGTTCGGCAGCGTGCACGAACTCACCGATCGCGAGCGCCACTTCCGATGCATTCAGCCAGGTGGGTGGATCCATGCTTGCGCGCGCGGTTGCCATTCGAGAGTCGGCAATCCACGCGAGCGCCAGGAGGAACGCGACAGGCCGCGCTGCCCTGCCAAGTAAGCGAGACGCACGCATGGCTCAGGGATGGATGTGGGCCAGCTCCAGCCCGCCGGACGAGCTGAAGATCTTGTAGTGGTAGAGCTCGTAGACCTGGTCCCAATCGAAAGTGCGGTACGTGCCCGACCACTGGACGCGAGCGAGCCCGGGTCCCGGCCAGTAGCCGATCTCGAGCCACACGTCGAGGTGGGCGTCCTTGGGTAGCGGGAGCAGAGCCTGGATCAGGCCCAGCAAGTCGAAGGGGTCCTGCTGGGTCGGAGCCACGGCCGCGCCGGTCTCACGAACCTCCCAGGAGACGAGGCGCGGCATGCGGTTCCTCTCGTCGGCGAGCGAAGCATCGGAGAGCAGGTGGAGCTTCTTACCCAGCACGAGATTCAGTGCAGTGATGGCCCCGGTGAATGCGACGCCGTCGCCGAGGGTGACCTGCGAACGAGGGGCGTACAGGTAGCCCAGAGCGGAAGACTCGGTGCCGAAGCTCACGAGTGGGGCAGCCGGTGCTCCTCCGGGAGGAGATCCGACGAGGATGCGGACAGAGGTCGGATCGTCGTTCGTCGAGGAGATGTCGGCCTTCGAACCCAGTGCGAGCCCCCCGCTGATGTAGAGGGTGACCGGACCGCCGCGCGTATCGAACCGCAAGCGAGCTCCTTGTCCGATCTGCAGGTCGCCCACGACGACCGTGGCGGGACCGATGAGCACGACCTCCCGTGCCGGCGCGATGGTGAGCCCGGCGTAGCCGTGGTCGCCGCTCGGGATCACGAACGGAACGGCCGAGGACTGCGTGATTCTCAGGGTGGCCACGATGTCGGGGAACTCGACCACCGGTGGCGCGATGACCTCGTCGAGGGAATCGGTCCGCCCGTTCAGCGTCACGTGACCGGAAGTGATGACACGCTTGGCGATGCCTGGTTCGACCGAGCCATCGATGCGCGTGGTCACCCCGCGGGAGCCGCCCATGACGACGATGTCCTCGTTCGACGTCAGCCGCCCCTTGGGCGCCTTCGGATCGAGGATCGTGCCCAGGTCGAGAATGGGCTGGCCCAGACCTCCCAGCCCGCCGCCTCCGAGGAGGCCGCCCAATCCACCCAGGATCGCACCAAGGTCGATATGGAGCAGATCGAGCAGGCCGGCGAGCAGGATTCCCGAGTCGTAGCCGTCGACGACGCTGCCTTCCCGGATGACCAGCTGCTTGCTCGAGAAGAAACCCAGCGACGCGTAGTTGAAGGCTGGGCGAGTGACCTGGGCAGTGAGCCGGACGCGACCCGATCCGCACATGCCGGTGCTGACCAGATTCATGTACTCGTCGCTGGCTGCCTCTGCTGTGACCCAGAACAGGCCCTCGCCAAAGGAGGCGGGCATCTCCGGGGATCCGACGACGCCGGTCTTGCCTTGTGCAAGGCCGACATACGCTTCGGCGAGGCCAGCCTCGGCAAGATAGAACGCCTTCTTCTCGTCGAGGGAGCAGCCCAGGCGGCGCGCCACGACGGCGGCGAGCTGGCACATGCCCATGGAGAGCGCTCCCACGGCGAACAAGGCGATCAGCGCCTGAAAGAGCACGGCGCCGCGCCGGTCGACACGCGCGGCGGCGCGAGTTCCATCAATGACCATATGCTTGCACCATGTTCCGGCAAGTGACCGTCGTCTCGACACCAGTCACGAGAGACTCGCCATCCACGGATTGCGATACGCTGAGCCGGATCGTCACCAGGCTCCCATCGATCGAGAAGGAGAGGCCATCCTCGTCGACGAGCCCGTTGGCGTTGTCGTCCAGGCCATTGGCATGCTCGCCCTTGAAGAGGCTGCTGACCCACTTGCACCAGACGCTGTGGCTTCTTTGGCCGTTCTCTCGCTGCGTGTCGAAATACACCTGACGTTTCTCTGGATCGAGCCCGACCTGCTCCTCGAAGCCCCAGACGATCTCGTCGTCTTCCATTCCCATGATTTCCTGGTACGCCAGGGCCGTGCTGTAGAGAGGGGCGCCGTCGGTCGGCCGCAAGGTGTCTCGATGAGCGCTCATGATCGAGTAGGCAAGCCGATCCAGGGCCATCTGGGCCTCGGCCTCCATCGCCGTCGTCGCGGTCTCCTTGGCCGAGAAGTTGAACGACAGCCGCAGCGCGAGAGTTGCCTGGTACCCGACCACGGTGATCAGGGCCCCCGCCAGTGCCAGTTCGAGGAGGGTGAAGCCGCGACGAGCCCGGGGATTCGGCCTCATTACTTGTATCCCGCGAGCTGAGTGAACAAGCGGTAGGTCTTCGCTCCCGCATGTCCGATCCACTCGACGCTGATCTCCACCGGGAGGATCGTGTAATCCGTGCGGTGGTCGCGTTCGTCGATGGCTCCGTCCCCGTCGAGGTCGCGCGGCATGCCCAGCCGCGCATCCTCGATGTGTTCCCGCAGCTCGTAGTGGACTCCGTCCTCGTCCTCGACCTCGAGCATCGGCAGGAGGATCTCTCCCACCAGGTCGTCGCCCGATCCGGGCGCCGTCTCCAGACCGGGGATGCGGAACCGGTTCCCCGCTGCCGTGCCCGGACCAGCCGGGTCGTCAGATGGATCCTGGTCGAAGAGGACGGTCAGCTGATTGAATTGCGCTCCACGCATGCGCTCGAGGACCGCCCGAGCTGCCTCCGCCGCGATCGAGGCCTCCTCGTTCGCTGCACGCTGACGCACCAGTGCCGTGAGCGCGCTGTAGAAGATGCTCAGCGCAACAAGTAGCACGACCATCGCCACCATGATCTCGATGAAAGTGAAGCCCCGCACCGCCTTGCGCCCCGCGGGGGGGCGATGGGAACGCGCGATCCGACTGCTCGGTCGGCAGCGTGCGAGGGACGAAGCGGCTAGTCGGGAGTCCATGGCCTGATTCTCGGGGCGCAACACGGACGCGACCCGAGGGGGGTTCACCGAAGCTGGGTGAAACCTTCCCGTCGGAGCAGTCGGGAGTGTTTCTTTAGACGGAGTGGCCGCTCTGCTCGAATGCAGGCCATTCGCGGGCAAGAGCCCCCGGTTGCGCGCACATTCCCGTTCCGCTGACGCTTCATGCAACGGAGGCATTACACGACACTCGTCTCCTCTCCGACCGGCCGCTGCCCTTCGGAGTCCCCCTCGGCCACGCTGCGAAGTGGTAGCTTCTCGCCCTCGCGAGCCCGCCATCCCCGTGAGCCACGAAGCCTTCGTCGCCCTGCGTCATCGCAACTTCCGGCTCATCTGGATCGGACAGCTCATCTCGGTCTCCGGCTCGATGATGCAGACCGCGGCGGTCCTCTGGCACATTGCGCAAGTCGTTCCGGAGGGCAAGAAGGGAATCGCGCTCGGGCTCGTGGGCCTGGTGAAGATCGTTCCCATCGTCGCCTTCTCGCTCCTCGGCGGGGTGCTGGCCGACGCGCTGGATCGGCGCCGGCTGATGCTCGGGGCTCAGACGCTGATGACTTGCTTCGCCGGGCTGCTCGCGTGGCTCACCTTCCGGGGCTTGGCCGCCGCCTGGCCGATCTATCTGTTGACGGCGTTCTCGTCTGCCGCGAGCTCGTTCGACGGGCCGGCCCGCATGTCGTTGATACCGTCGCTGGTCCCGCGCGAGCACCTGCCGAACGCGATCAGCTTGAACACGATCATGTTCCAGGCAGCCTCGGTCCTCGGGCCATCGCTCGCCGGCATCACGATCGCGACGGGCGGGCTGCAGTGGGTCTACCTCGCCAATGCGGTCTCCTTCATGGCGGTGATCGTCGCGCTCCTCTTGATGCGCGACTTGCCCGCACGCCCCGAAGCGCGCCCGGACGTGAGCTTCCGCGCCGGCATGGAGGGCTTGCGCTTCGTGTTCTCGACGCCCCTGATCCGGTCGACGATGCTGCTCGATTTCTTCGCGACCTTCTTCTCGTCGGCGACGGCGCTGCTGCCGATCTTCGCCCAGGACATCCTGCACCTCGGCGCGGTCGGCTTCGGCTGGCTGTATGCGGCTCCCTCGATCGGCGCGCTGATCGCCAGCGGGGCGCTGCTTCGATTCGCGCACCAGATCGAGCACCGCGGGCGCGCGCTCCTCGGAGCCGTCGCGGGCTACGGGGCCGCGACCATCGTGTTCGGCTTCTCGCGCAGTTTCGCGCTGACGTTCGCGGCTCTCGCGCTCACGGGCGCGACCGACACGCTCTCGACGGTTCTGCGGAACATCATCCGCCAGCTCGGCACCCCCGACCACTTGCGGGGGCGCATGACGAGCGTGAACATGATCTTCTTCATGGGCGGCCCACAATTAGGCGAGCTCGAGGCCGGCCTCGTTGCGCAATTCTTCGGCGCCACGGTCTCGGTGGTGAGCGGCGGCCTCGCGTGCCTTGCCACGACGGGCTGGGTCGCCTGGAAGACACCAGCTTTGCGCGACTAGCCTCCGTGAGTCATTAGGAATCGAGCGTGGAAGAACTCCGCGCGCTCGTCCGCCTGCGAGGACGCCGCGGCTTCGGCGATTCTGGTCTCACCAAGCGCGAGCGCAGCTCACCTCGGTCGAAGGTACTCATCGAGCGCGACCCAGGTCATCGTCGGGCAGCTCTGGACGCACTGCTGCAGGATCGGCACGTGCCCTGCCCCGACGAGCACCAGGAGTCGATCGGCCGGCTCCGTCGCGAGGCGCTGGATGTTGCTGAACATCCGTAGGTTCCGGTTGTGCCACATGCTGATGAAACCATCGGGCCCCGGGAATTCCTTGCCATCGGAGACACGGAAGGCCGACCAGAAGAAGTAGGACCCGTGGCTGAGCCGAAGGTGGTCGGGGTGATTCATGAACCGCAGCCGCTGGCGGAGTGTGAGCGTCTCCTCGATCTCGTCGGACTGCCGGTACATCGCCATGTAGCGCTGGTCGACGGGATCCTCGATCGCGTCCTCCCTTCCGAGCCGCAGCGCCGCCTCCTCCATTCCTTCCTTCGTCTCGGGCGTCGTCGTCAGCCATTCTCCCCCCGCGTCGAACCCGTACACACGCGAGTGGCCCTGCCGCTTCGCGAGCGCAAAGGCGACGGTCACGATCTCATTGGGGATCTCGGCTTGCTTGCCGGCGAGATAGCTCGTGTACCACTCGTCCACCTGGTCCTGGAATGCGCTCCCACGCTCGACCAGGATCTTGGTCGGGGCGAACTCTTCGAGACGGTCGAGCACCTCCTCGAGCTGCCGCTGCCCCTCCTCCGAGAACACGTCGAAGGTGTACTTGGACTTGTGCGCGTCGGCTCCAGGGTTGGAGAAGTGGAACGTCCCTACGAGGAGCACGCGCGGCCGCGGCGCTTCCGCTGGCCCCGCCACGATCTCGCGAATCTCCGCCACGTGCCGATCGAGGAGCGCGTCCTCCGCCGTCGAAGCGTCGGGTGATAGAGATTCGCACGCGGCCAGGACAGCGACGAGGGGTGATAGAGACCACACGAGGATTCGCACGAGGGAAGCTCCTTCGAAAATGAGTGCCCACAGGGTACGTCGATGCTCGTCAGCATCGGCACCCAGGAAACTGCGAAGGGCATACGCCGTCGATTCGCGGGGGCAGCCTGGCGCTCGTCGCCCGCAGCGGTCCAGACTCGGGCTATCCCTTGCTCGGCGCGACTTCCGCGAGCGGCCGTATGGTGGTCTCGTCGGCGGTGACTGGCTTCCCGCTGCTTCTCTTGCCCTTCGGGGGCAGCTGGGGGCTGCGGGGTTCCTTGGCCGGGATCAGCTTGGGAGCGGGGGCTTCCGCGCCGGAGGAGGGTGTCGAAACGCCCGGCCTCGCCCGCTCGGGAGCGGCTTGGGGAGTCTTTGCAACCCGCGGCGCGCGCTGAGCCGGAATGGTTTTGAGGGGAAGCGGTTTCGCGGCGGGCGCTGCGATCACGGCCTTCGACGGACGCCGCGTCTTGCGGGCGACTTTCTTGGCGGCCTGCTTGCGCGTCGCTTTCCGCTTGATCTTGGAAGCCTTGCGTGCCGCTTTCCGCGGGCCGCCACTCCCAGCGCTTCCTCTGAGGTGGTACTTGGTGCCACGTCGCTGTCCGGTCTTGCGAATCTCCTTCGCGGCGAGGAGTGCTGCGAGGACGGGCTTCACGGCGTCACTCCTGGCACCCAGGGCGGAAGCGATCTCGGTCACCCCTTGACCGGGGTTGCCTTTCACATGCGCGAGCACTCGCGGGGCCAGGGATTCGGCGGACACGGAAGGCGACCGCTCGCGAACGACAGCCGGCTTCCTTCCAGGCTTGCGGCGCGTCGTGCTCCCGCGGGGACGGCCTCGAGGCCGGCGAGCAGGCGCTGCATCGGCGCCACCCAGCGCCCCCTCAACGGACTCGAGCGCAGCTTGGCGGATCGTGCCGGCGAGCTCGGTTGCGAAAACTTCGAGACGGGAGCGGATTTCGGCTTCGAGTGCGTTCTTCGCCATGATGCGGGGATCCTCCTGAAGGTTCGGTGATTGGAAGTATCAGCGCGAGCCGGCCAATACAACCATCGTCCGGTTTTCCGTGGCGATGTGCGTGACGGGATTCTCGCGCCGAGCTCGCGGTGATTTCACCACGGGAACCGTAACGCAGAGCGGCCAGTACGAGGCTCGCTCCTCTCAGCGCGTCTTGCACAGGCGCACCATCCGCTGGCCGGCTACAGGATCGGGGTCGATGCACTCAACACGTTGCGACGTATTGCGCCCATGGATTCTCGGCTGGCCGGCGTTCGGTGAGAGACAGTGGCGAGAAGGGGTGAGCCTGCCCAGTCAAAGCAAAGGGGGCCGGCGACTTGACGCCGCCGGCCCGAGAGGAGAGGAGAGAACGTCCGGGGATGCTTCGGCCGCGACTCTTGTTGGCAGTCTTTGGTGTCGGCCTGTCCGGCGCCCGGACACCCTGGATTTTTGTAGATTCTTCCTCTCTCAACCGGGCCCCTGGAGAGGCATGCGCTCAGCACCTAGCCACCATGCCTGAGGCTTCGCTGGACGGCTCGACGACAATGCTGCGGGTTTCCGACTTCCGTCCTGCGTCGATGATCCATGGTACGGGGCAGCAGCGCACAAGCTGGAGAGCCCAAGTTGCAGGCGGGCCGTGCAAGGCACGTTCCATTCCCTGAGACCTGGGTGCCTGGTGCGACCTGAAGCTCGCACTGGATCTCGGATGGCCCAACGCTCGTGCGGCGACGCAGGCGCGCGTCCGGAACTCGCCGCGGCGACTCAGCCCTCCCGGCCCTATCGAGCGTGCACGATTTCATCGTGCCGCGCTGGCCTCAGCCAGGGTCCCCCGCTGCTCTCTCGATCGCACCGCGACGAGCCGGAGCGAGAACTCGCTCGCCGATGCGCAGCGCACCGGCTCGCGCTCGTGTTGCAGCGAATCGGTCGCCTAGCTGACGCTGCCGGCAATCGTTCGTGACCCGGGTTCTGCCCTTTTTTTCGCTGGATTCTTGGCCAATTGTGCGCCAGCCCGCAAACGCCTGAGCAGTGATAGACTTAACGTGTCCCCCATCTATCCCCAGCCCGCTCCCCCTCGACGAGAGCTCGACATGAATCGCAGACTTGGAAAGATCTTCGGCCTCACCCTGGCCTTGGCCGCCCCGGGGCTGGCCTTGGCACAGACCCACACGAGTCCCCCGACCGTACCTCAGGCCTTCCAGGCGGTCCCCGGCTCGATGGAATTCACCGGGCGCATGATCGCCCGGCCCCTGCAGGCCGAAGACGCGGCCCGCTACGGGCTGTCGATGGCGGAGATCAGCTCGCGTGCCCAGGCGGCTGGCCAGGCGCTCGCGCGCTTCGAGCTCGTGCGGTACGAGCCGCGCACCGACGAGAGCCTGATCCGGGTTCCCGAAGGCACGGAGACTGCTGTCGCGACCGAGCTCATGGCCGGCGGTGACTTCCAGTACGTCGAGCCCGACTGGCGCGTGTGGCCGATCGGCTGCCCGAACGACACGCAGTTCGGCAGCCAGTGGCACCACAACGCGAACCGCATGAACTCGTGTGCCGGCTGGGACATCGAGACGGGAAACCCCTCGATCATCGTCGCCATCTGCGATACCGGAGTGCGCACGGATCACGTCGACCTCGCGCTCCATCGCCAGGAGGGCTACAACTCGGTCAACCATCTCTGGGAGAGCCAGGGCGGCCAGATCAATGACCTCAATGGCCACGGAACGATGACGACCGGCTGCGCCGCGGCCAACGGGAACAATGGCAAGGGTGTCAGCGGCACGGGCTGGAATCTCGGACATCGCATGATGCGCGTGTCGAACAGCTCGGATGGCAGCTCCTCGATCGCCGCGCTCGTCGACGCCGCCGAAACCGCTGCAGACGCTGGAGATCGTGTATCGAGCGTCAGCTACAGCGGCGTGACCAGCAGCAGTGTCCAGACCGCGGGCACGTACATCCGTGCGCGTGGGGGACTCCTGATCTGGGCGGCGGGCAACGAAGGCACGAGCCTCTCCGGTTCGCGCGACGACTCGGTGATCATCGTGGGCGCCACCACGCAGAGCGACGGCCGGGCTTCCTTCTCCAATTACGGAACCAAGGTCGACCTGTTCGCGCCCGGCACTGGCATTCTCACGACCACGAGGAACACCACCTCGAGCTACGGAACCGCTGACGGCACGAGCTTCGCTTGCCCGCTGGCCGCCGGGCTCCTCGGCCTGATCTTCTCGGCCGATCCGAGCCTCACACCCCAGGAGGCCGAGGACATCCTGCGCGCGGGTTGCGACGACATCGGCGCGGCCGGGGAAGACAGCATCTTCGGATTCGGCCGCATCGACGTCGAGGGCTCGCTCTCGCTGATCGCGCCGGGATGCGACACCCACAACTTCTGCTTCACCTCGCCGAACTCGGTCGGGAGTGGCTCGCTGATTTCTCTCGAGGGAAGCACCAGCGTCGCGGCGAACGACTTGACCGTGTACTCGTTCTCCAACCCGTCGAACCAGAATGGCATCTTCTTCATGGCGGCGAACGAGACGTTGACGCCCTTCGGGAACGGTTTCCTGTGCGTCACTGGCTCGTTGACGCGCTACAGCATCGTGCACACCGACATCTTCGGATTCGCGTCCTTCGACGTCGACAACACGGCGCCCCCTGCGCAGGGCAAGATCGTCGCGGGATCCACCTGGAAGTGGCAGTTCTGGTATCGCGACCCGGCGGACGGCGGAGCCGCCTTCAACCTGAGCGACGGGCTCTCTACCCTGTTCTGCCCCTGAGCTCACCCGGTCCCACGTAGCTCTCGGAAACGGCTCTCGACGCGTGTCGGGGGCCGTTTCCCGATCCATCCCGGAAACCCCATGGCGAAGTCGATCTCCCTCGGAGCCAAGGCTCCCGACATCACGTTGCCCGACCAGGACGGCACGATCCAGAGTCTGGCGGATCGGCGCGGGAAATGGGTGCTCGTGTACTTCTACCCGCGCGACGACACGCCGGGGTGCACGGTCGAAGCCTGCGGCCTGCGCGACGCGTGGCGCGAGTTCCGCGCGCAGGACATCGAGGTGTTCGGCATCAGCGCCGACTCGGCGAAACGCCACAGGAAGTTCGCCGACAAGTTCGAGCTGCCCTTCACGCTCCTCGCCGACGAGGAGAAGCAGGTCATCCGCGCGTACGGTGCGTGGGGCAAGAAGAAGTTCATGGGCCGCGAATTCGACGGCATCCTGCGCCAGTCGTTCCTGATCAACCCCGCCGGGAAGATCGCCAAGATCTATTCCAAGGTGAAGCCCGCGGAGCATGCCGCCGAAGTGCTCGCCGACGTGCAGGCCTTGTCCGGGAAGCCGACGCGAGTGCCGCCCAGGTCCTCCGCGAAGCCGGCGAGCAGGAAATCTGCGGCGACGGCCGCGAAGGCGAGGAAGACGCCGGCGAGGCCAGCCCGGAAGCCCGCGAAAAAAAACCGCCGGGGATGAGCCCTCGGTCGAGCGGACTGGCGGGGGCCAGCGTTCGACGGCCCGACGAGCTCGGGATCTCGGCTGCAGGATCGACATCCAGCCGGGGTCGCATGGGCAGGCTTGCTGCGCCGATGGGGATCACAGATCGCGGCTGATCCGAATTCACCCGGACAGGGTGGACGTCATAGGAGTTACGACTCACGGTCGTATCGATTGCGAGCGCTGCAGTCCGCCGGACTCGAAACGCAGCCGTAGAATTCGATCGAGTTCCGCTCGCTCGTCTCCCTGTCGAGATCGGCTCCATGAGCAGCACGCCTCCCACCGTGATTCACGCCCTCGATGCCGAGGGTTTGCAGCAAACAATAGAACTCACCGGAGTTCGTCGGCGCCAGCTGTTCCCCAGCATTCCGCTGGTACTGGCAGGCCTGCTCGGGGGCTTCGCGCTGTTTCCGCCGGTGAGCGAGAACCCGCGGCTCGTCTGGACCTTCGTGACCGTCGCGGCGGCCATGGTGGCCTGGGTGGCGATCCTCGGAGCCGTGGCGAAGCACCGGAATCGGAGTCTCGAAATCGAGCTCGTGCGGCCGATCAAGTCGCACTACGTGCAAGCAAGCGTCCAGGCCTCCATTTACCTGTACTGGGGTTGGTACTGGCCGAGGGTGTACACGGCGGCACCGCTGATTCTGGCGCAGATCGTGTTCCTCTACCTCGTCGACGCGCTGCTCTCCTGGTCGCGCGGCCGCAACTGGCGGCCCGGCTTCGGACCGCTACCGATCGTCTTCAGCACGAATTTCTTCATGTGGTTCAAGGACGACTGGTTCATGCTCCAGTTCGTGATGGTCGCCACCGGCGCTCTCGCCAAGGAATTCATCCGCTGGACCCGGGACGGCAAGAAAACGCACATCTTCAATCCGTCCGCCTTCGGACTGTCGCTCGCTTCGATCATTCTCATCGCGACCGGAACGACGCACTACACGTGGGGCATCGAGGTGGCCACGACGCTCGGCTGGCCGCCGCACATCTACCTGGAGATCTTCCTCCTCGGGCTGATCGTCCAGTATTACTTCTCGGTGACGCTGATGACCTTCTCCGCAGTCGCCACCCTGTATGTGATGAACGTGATCTATACGGGTAATACGGGCGTCTACCATTTCGTCGACACGAACATCCCGATCGCGGTGTTCCTGGGCATGCACCTCCTGGTCACCGATCCATCGACCTCGCCGCGCACGAATGCGGGCAGGGTGATCTTCGGGATTCTCTACGGCATCGGCAACTGGGTGCTCTTCTCGATTCTCGGCAACCTCGGGGTGCCTGATTTCTACGACAAGCTCCTGCCCGTCCCGATCCTCAACCTGCTCGTCAAGGTGATCGACCGCTTCGCGCGAAGCGGCTTCGTGAAGCGGCTCTTCCTGTGGGAGACACACTTCCAGCCGAAGAAACTGAACCTCGTCTACATGGGCGGCTGGGTGGCGTTGTTCGTGACGATGCTGTCGACCGGATTCGTCGATGCGCCGCACGAGGGTGCGTCCGTCGCGTTCTGGAAAAAGGCCTACGAGGAAGGCAAGCCCGACGCCGGACGCAACTGGATGAAGATGGTCGGCTCACGCGCGGATAGCGGCAGTGCGGTGGCCTGCAATCAGCTTGGCTTGATCCTCCTCGAGGGCAAGGTCACCCCGCAGAACCGTGAGGCGGCCGCGCACTACTTTGCGCGAGCTTCCGCTCTCGGGGATCTGCGCGGATCGGAGAACGTGGCCTGGCAGTTCCTCACGCTCGGACAGTCGGAGTCGGCCGATGCCGTGTCGCGGGCCTTCGACCACCTCGAGCAGTCTCATCACGAGAGCGAGGGCGGGCGCGCCAGCTCCCTCCTCGGTTTCGCGCACGAAGTCGGGCGTGGCCGGCCCCTGGACAAGGCTCGCGCGCTGGACCTCTATCGAGAGGGCTGCTCGCGAGGCGATCTCGACTCCGCCAAGGGTATGGCCCGGCTATGGATGGCAGGGGACGGCGGCACGGAGGACGATCTGGTTCTCGCTGCGCCGCTCCTGACACGATCCTGCGACGCGGGCGATGCGCAGGGTTGCTTGTTCCTCGCTCGCATGCTCCATGCGGGAAAGGGCGTACCGCGCGACGAGGCGCAAGCGCGGGCGCTGATGGAGAAGGCCTGCCAGCTCGGCTCGCAGGAAGCTTGCGCCGGAATGAACCGTCCGACGGGCTCGAAGGAAGCCCCTCCGGCGGCGATCGAAAAGTGATCGGCTGCTAGATCGAGCGACTCGCCGAGGTCAAGGCCGACGCGGGTTCCTCCTCCACCTGGAATCCTGCGGCAATCCAGGCGTCGAGGCCGCCGGCGAGGGGGCGGACCTTCGTGAATCCCCGGTCAATGAGTGCGCGCGCCACACGGGCGGCCGAGGCTTCGTTGGGTCATGTGCAGTACAGGACGAGCTCTCGACCGGGCGGAAGGAGAGCGGCCTGCCGATCGATCTCGGAGAGCTCGAGGACCATCGCGCCTGGAATCCGGCGCGGGTCTCCCTGCCGCGCATTCTCCGTGCGCACGTCCACGACGATCGGCTGCTCCATCCCTTCCATCAGGGCGCGCAGCTCCTCCGCGCTGATACGCGCCATCCGGAGAGCAACGTAGAAACGGCGGCGCTGCCACCACTTGATCACGATGAAGAGAGCGAAGGCGGCACCCACGCAGACGAGCGCGCCGGTCCCGAATGCATCCAGGTATGCGATTGCGCGTTCGACCGTGCCGTGAAAGAGCAGACCGAGCCCGACGCCGCTCCCGGCCCACAAGAGAATGCCGATGGAGTTGTAGGCGAGGAAGATCTGCCACTTGACTCCCATCGCGCCTGCAAGCGGGGGCGCGACCGTGGAGAAGCCGGGGATGAACTTGGAGGCGACCACGGACCCCATCCCCCATCGCTCGAAGATTCCCTCCGTCTGACGGACGCAGGAGTCCGGCGAGAGGGAGATCCGGCACAGGGTCTTCAAGATCCGACTGCCGTGTCGGCGACCGAGCACGTACCAGAGCGAATCCGCGATCAGCGACGCAACCAGCGCCGCCAGGAGAACCGCCGGAGCGGAGAGCTCGCCGCTCGCCGCGAGCGCTCCTGCAATGATCAGCGTGGGAAGAGCCGGGATCGGGATCCCGATCTGTACCACGAAGACGTTGGCGAAGACGAGCCAGACGCCATACTGGGAGACGTAGGCGATGAGCTGCTGCAGGGGGCTTCCTCCAGCGGTGAATGGTAGCGGGCCGACCCAGCGACGCGCTCACTGGATCTCGACGTCCTCCCAGAACCCGATCCAGTGATCGACCTTCTTCATCGACGCACCCGGCTTCTCGTAGGACCACGCCGCCCGCTCACTGCGCGCAGCGTTCTCGGCGACGTCGTAGAACTGGACGCCGTGTGGGCAGGCCAGGTCGGCCTGGGTCTTCGCGGCCGCCGCGAGCATATCCATGCGGACCGACTCCCGCGGGAAGTAGTGGTAGCCGTCGACCTCGATTGTTCGATCGCTTTCCGCGATCACTTGACCGCGCCAGTTCGCTTTCATGATGGCCACCTTCCAGCGCCTGCTCTCCGCGCCCCGGTAGCAGGCGATCACGTCGACGAAGCTGCCGAGAGCGAGCTCGACTCCGCCACCGGGGACGAGAGCTCGTCGGCCGTCGGCAGGCTAAAGTAGAACGTGCTTCCCAGTCCAGCCTGGCTCTCGACCCAGACTCGTCCTCCGTGGGCCTGGACGATCTCCCGCACCAGAGCGAGGCCGAGGCCAGTTCCTCCGACACCGCGTGCCCCGGTGTCACTCGCGCGGAAGAACTTGGCGAAGAGCTTGGGCAGCACTTCGGCAGCAATGCCGATGCCCTGATCGGTGACCCAGACGATGACCTCGCCTGCCTGGGAGCGAGCGCCGATCGTGATCGTCGAGCCCGGCGGTGAGAACTTGATCGCGTTCGACACCAGGTTGGTGAGTACCTGTCCGATCCGATCCGGGTCGGCTCGCACCAGCATCGGTGCCAGCGGGTGCTCGAGCACGAGATGATGCTCGACGACCTCGAAGAGCGCCCTCGTGCTCTCGAGGAGCGGCTGCAGATCGAAGCCGCGCATCTCGTACATCTCCCGGCCCGACTCGATGCGCTGGATGTCCAGAAAGTCGTCGATGAGATTGGACAGGCGGACGGATTGCCCGTGGATGATCCTCAGGAACTCCTGCCGCTTCTCGGGGGAATAGTCCCGCTGCAACATCAGCTCCGCGAACCCCATCAGGCTCGCCAGTGGCGTGCGGAGCTCGTGACTGACGGTGGACATGAGCGTGTCCTTCATCTGCTCCATTTCCTCGCGCTGCGTCACGTCGCTCGCCGAGGCGATCACTCCCGTCATTTTTCCATCCGCGTCGCGTATGGGGCTCGCATTGACCCGGATCACGACGCGACTCCCGTCAGGACGCTCCATGGCTTGCTCGACCCCATGCACCGGCTGTCCCGAACGGAGCACACGTGCGACCGCCCCCTCCTCCTCGGGAAACGGCAGGCCGTCGACGGTGGTCACGTTCCAGGAAGGAGCGTCGTGTGTGCGCTGCGTGATGACATCCTGCGTGAGCCCCAGGAGCTTCTCCGCCATCGCGCTCGCGAAGGAGATCCGTCCGTCGATCCCGATGATGAAAACGCCTGCGGGGATCGTATCGACCAGACGCTTGAGTCGTTCTTCGCTTGCCTGGAGCGCGCGATTGCTCTGCTCCCGTTGCGCGACATTTGTGATCTCGAGCCGGGAGGTCCGCTGTCTCAGCTCCACGATTTGCTCTTCCAGCTTCGTGACGAGCTGCTGGCTGTACTCCTTCATCAGGGGCAGCTCTCGCGGGCCTTCGCCACCAGGCTTCGTGGCCACAAGATGGGCCTTCCTCAGGCGCACGGCATTCAAGATCTCGCTGGCGGGCGCGGGCTTGGTCAAGAAGCGATCTGCTCCCATGTCCAGCGCGAGCTGCTCCTCTCCCTGCGAGGTATACGTACTGGTGTAGATGATGAACGAGATCGACCTGAGGCGCGCGCTCCTCCGCAGCTCGCAGCACAGCTGGTAGCCGTCCATCCGCGGCATCAAGATGTCGGAGATGACAACGTCGATCTTCCGATGTTCCAGGACCTTCAGGGCTTCGACTCCGTCCTCGGCTTCGAAGACTGCGAAACCCTCGGCCTCGAGTATTGCCCGAAGGAGCTTGCGGTTGGTCACGTGGTCATCGACCACGAGGATCTCCTTGGTTCCGATCCGGGCGCCATCGAGGTAGGAGGCGACCTGAGCGGGGAAGGTGCGCGTGTCGATCGGCTTGCTGATGTAGCCGTTGCAGCCGGCATCCATCACGCGCTCCTCGTCGCCCTTCATCGCCGAGGCAGTCAGCGCGACGACGACGATGCCGCCTGTCCTGTCATCGGCCTTGAGTCTGCGCGTGAGCGTCAGGCCGTCCATGACGGGCATGGAGACGTCCATGAGGATCAGGTCTGGCCTCGAGCTCTCGAGGATCGCCAGGGCTCGCTCTGCGCTCTCTGCGCGCAGAATGTCGTAGCCCTCGCACGCGAGGAGGTCGCACGCCAGCTTCAAGTTCGAAGGGTTGTCGTCGACGACCAGGATGAGAGCGCTCATGCCAGCCCATCCCTCTTCGAGGGCAGCGCGAGGTCAGCGCTCACGCATGCGCTCACGGCGGCCTCACGGTCGAGCCGATCGTCGAGAGCGTACACCCGTGATCCTGCCCCTCTGGGTCGTACTCTAGTCATGCGCACCCTTCAGTACCGTTCGGACGAGATCCGCGATCGAGTTTGCACTGAGCTTGGACATGATGTGACTGCGGTGCACGTCGATGGTTCTCTTGCTCAGGCGAAGCTCAGCCGCTATGGCCTTCGAAGGAAGGCCTCCTACCACCAGGTCCAGGATCTGGCGCTGCCGAAGGGTCAAGCTTTCTAGACGGCCATCGCGGTGAGCGAGGCTGGACGCATCCCGCGCTCGTTTTCCGACGATCTGGATGGCCTGCTGGATGGCATCCGCGAGGACGTCAGGATGGATCGGCTTGACCAGGAAATCATGCGCGCCTGCCTTCATGGCTTGCACGGCACCCTGAATCGTGGCGTCCGCCGAGGCAAAGATGATGGCGGTGGTTGCGGCCCTGGGCAGGAGGGCGCGCTGGAGCTCGAGCCCGCTCATTCCCGACAGCACGAACTCGACGACGACGCACGAGATCTCATCACCGCGAGGGTAGAGATCTAGAAATGCTTGCGAGTTCTCGAAGGCATGCGAGCGCAGGCCCGTGCGACCCAGGAGGCGGGCGACCCTCCGGGTGAAGTCCACGTCTGGATCGACCAGGTAGACAACCGGGTCAGACAACTCGCGCTCCCCCGTCCTGGCTGGCCCTCATCCCGTCGCTATCGACAGGAGCGCCAGGATGGTGCGTGCCGGAAGTGCCAGAAGCGCGCGCGCACCGCGCTACGGGAAGGCGAGCGGAGGTCTACCTACTAACCCTCTCGATACGTGGGCGGCGACACCCGGTGAACGCCGAAAGCGACCATCGGAGCGCGAGATGAGGTCGGGATTCCCATCCTCCGGACCTGCTTCGAGGGATAGCCCGGGGTCCTGCATCGGCAACCGGCCGTGCGCGGAGCCTTCTGCGCCGAAGAACCTGCGAAGCGATTCTCCCAGTGCTCAAGGTCTGTCGTATCTCGACCGAGAGGGTGGCCGGATGCAATGAGAGATCCACCCCCGCGATTCGCACCCTCCTCAGGCACCTGGCCCGTCACAGCCACCGAGCACGATGAAGACGATCCTCCTAGCAGACGACGAAGCCAACCTCCGGACCCTGGTGCACGCCACGCTGGACGACCCTCAGTTCGTCATCCTGGAAGCCTCCGCAGGCAGTCAGGTCCTCGAACTCGCGAAACAGAAGTGTCCTGATCTGGTCATCCTCGACTGGATGATGCCCGGGATGTCGGGATTGGAAGTGCTCAAGCTCCTTCGCAGCGAGCCTGAAACCGCCTCCATCCCGGTGCTCATGCTGACCGCCAGGGGTCAAGAGAACGATCGGCTCCTGGCCATCGCGGCCGGGGCAGACGGCTACATCGTGAAGCCCTTCAGCCCCCTCGATCTGCTCCACCGGGTCACGGCGATCCTCGACAGCCCCTTGTTCCTTTCGCCCCTGGCTCTGGAGGATCCGCCGCTCGATCCTGCATGGGCCGCCGACAAGACCGGCTTTCAAGTTGCTCTGTACGCGAGAGACCTCAAGCGCATGGTCGCCGCCGAGCGAGCACGAGCGGGGCAGCTGGCGGAGGCCAACGAGCGCCTGAAGCAACTCAGCTCGTTGAAATCGGACTTTTTGTCCTTCATCTCGCACGAACTGCAAACACCATTGACTGCCATATCAATGGTCGATTTGCTGGATCCGCGGGGTGATCCGCAGGATCAAGTGGAATTGACCGGGATCATTCAGTCAGGCTACCAGCGACTTCGCGCGTTCATTTCTCGTGGCCTTGATTACCTCAACTGGCTGGCCATGGAAAAGGTGGAATGCAAGTCGGTGAGCGACCTTTCCTGCATCGTTAAAGAGGTCGCTGCGAGCATGCCGGCTCTCCAGGTGGCGGACGTCGACTTCCGGATCGACTCTCCGAGGGCGGCCTGCTCTGTTCGAGTGGAAAAGGCTCACTTGACCGAGATCGTGAAGATCCTGCTCGACAACGCGATCAAGTTCTCGCCGCCCGAGAAGGTCGTTCGCGTTGCGATCCGATCCACGATTCTCGGCATCGGGCTGTCAGTCTCGGACAATGGCTCGGGGCTGTCGCCCGAAGGCCTGCGCGAACTCTTCCAACCCTATACCATCTTCGACGCCGCGCACCATTCTGCGGGCACCGGGCTCAATCTGGCGATTGCGCACACGATTGCCCAGCTCAATGGTGGCTCTCTCCGCGGCGAGAGCTCGGGGCTCGGCCAGGGTTCGACGTTTCATCTGCAGCTACCGGCGGCCCAAGCGAACGATGCCTGACAGCTCCTGACCCGTCACGCACCGGCCGGGCTGATCAGCGGCGGTCGAGGCTGGCGAGTCCCGTGTCCTTCTCCACGGACCGACGCTGCTCCGTGGGCGGCGCGATCCCCTCAAGCTCTCGGATAGTTACGGATTCCCTCGGAGATCCCTTTTCTCTCAGGCTTCGTGACGCTCGGCCCGATCGAATCCGTGTGAGAGCCGTCGATCTCGAGGCGAATGCGTTGAAGCATACCCTCCCACGGAAATGGTTTGGCGAACAAGCAGACGCGCCTGAATTTCGTGGGCACGGCCTGATAGCTCAACGGATATGCAGTCATCATGATGATGGGGACATCGCTCCGTCGGCGCAGTTCTTCGGTAAACGAGATCCCATCGCAGCCCGGCATGTTCATGTCGGTGATGACGAGGTCGATCCGTTGTTCGTCGAAGAGGGCAAGACCCTGTCCGCCGGTGATGGCCGTGAGACACCCATAGGCGTTCGCCAGCATTCTGGCGCGCATGATCTCCAGGATTCGTTCATCGTTGTCGACGACGAGTATCATTTCTTTAGTCTGCGCGCTTTCCATTAGTGAATCCCTCGCGTTGTCCATAGTCGTTGATAATCACTCACCGGTCGAAAGGACCGGGAGTCTCAGCTCGCACCGCACACCCCCCCCGGGAAGCGGAGTGAAGCCGAGATTTCCATTGTTCAGATCAGCAATTTCCTTGGCGATCTGGCAGCCCAGACCGAACACACTGGCAATCGTGTGAGTCCGACCACCTTCCCCCGCATAACCCTCGCCCGAGAGCTGCGACAGCTGCTCGGTGCCGGGCGTGGGACCACCGTCGTCGCATCCGAGCCTGACCATGCCGTCGCTCCCCGGGCGGGCCCAGATGACGACCTGCTTGCCTGGCGAAGTGACCTGGATCGCTCGGCGTAACAAGCACTCGAGCGCGAAAACGGTCAGACCACTGTCCGTCGTCACGGGGTCCAAGGCGGATTCGATGGCGGTCACCAGCCCTACTCCCCGTTCCGCTGCCTCGACCTCCACCTTCGCTCTTGCCGCGCTCCAGAGACCCTCCGCTGATCCACGAACCAGAACGGGGCAGGTCAGGCCGCACCGGATCCTCGCCCCCTCCCGGTAGCAGGTGAGCATGTGGAGGATCTCGTCACTCGCCTCGGTGATGTACCCGAGGTAGGTACGCTGGTCCTCGGGCGAGTTCGCCAAGCCATCTTCCAGGATCTGGCCGAACTCCTTGATGACCGTGAGGGACGAACGGAATTCGTGCAGCGACTCCTCGATGAAGCTGCCCCAGGCCAGCGTTCGCTCCCTGAGCTCGTTGCGGGTCGAGGCCAGAGCTTGCCTCGCACCGGCGAGGCTGCTGGCAAGCTCCGTCGTCCTCTGCCGCAGCGTCCAGCACTCGAGCGCGTCGCGGACGGCGCAATCGAGGAGATCGGGATGCTCGATGGCTAGCTGAACATCGAGGCTTCGTCCCATTCCGAGCTCTGCGGCCGAGCGTGTCGCTTCGTCCGCGGGACTTCCCACCAGGAGGAGCACCGGAGCACGTCCCTCGCTCACCAGGGATCCCAGAACTGCGATCCCCTGCGGATCCAGCGCTCGCTCGTCGGCCACGACGACGCAGGTCTCGCTCGAGGACAGCAACCTGGAGCAGGTCGCTACGTCATCGCACCAGCGCACCTCGATGCCGGATCCGATGCGGGCGTTCTCGAATGCCTCCCGGTCCAGGCGGTCCTCCCGACGCATGATGGCGACCAGGACGATTGTAGCCCCTGCTGGGCAAGCGAGTAACTGTCCGTCCTGTCTCAAGCCTGTCCCCCTCGACAGTGCTATCGCCACCTCTCGAAGCGGGCCTTGAGACCTTCGGCAGGACTCGACTGGAGCCCGAGAGCTTCCCTGGACCGAGCTGTCGACCTCACGTACGTACCAATACCTATTGGTGCGGCTTGCATAAGTGTCAAGGAGGTCTCCGGGGCTGGCCGAAGAACCACCGCGAGTGCCGTCCCTTCACAGTGGAGAGTCATCCCGGAGCAACCGGGCTCTCGCTCTTCCACAGGAACCCCACTGATCACCCCTCTCCGCCATGTCCACCGCAACCGAGCCCGTACTTGGCAGTGACGCCGGAACAGAAAAGCGACAGATAGCCGCTCTCGTCCTGGTCGAGGATCCGGAGGATCTGAAGCGGCTCGCTTCCCACCTGGCCGAGCTGCCGAGCTGGTCAGCGTCCGTGATCCCGCAAAGCGAGCCGGCGGCTGCGATTGCATACTTGCAGCACCACGCGGTCGACATCGTTTTCCTCGACGACAACCTCCGGGGTCTCACGGGCCTGGAAGTCTTGTACAAGTTCCAGGCGCTCGGTTTTCGGGTGCCCGTCGTCTTGATCACCGAGCGCGGAACCGAGCGGCACACCGTCGAAGTCCTGCACGCCGGAGCGAGCGATTACCTGACGAAGAGCGGGATCACGACGCAACACCTGAACAGGGTGATCACCAGCGCCCTGGAGCGAAACAGTCGGACGGTTGCGCTCCACGAGCATCGTCAGGAGCTCGAGTCTGCCAATGCTGCCCTGAGCGCGAAGAACGACGCGATCCGGGAGCTGTACCACAGGCTCTCGCATGAGCTCAAGACACCGTTGACGTCAACTCAAGCCTTTCTGTCGATCCTGCACGACGGGATTGCTGGACCCCTGACCGCGAGCCAGCAGGAATGCGCGCACATGGCCCTCGAAGGGTGCGAGCAGATGCTGATGTGCATCGATGACCTGCTCGAGTCGAGCCGCATCGATGCGGGAAAGCTCGTACTCCGGGAGCAAGCCTGTGACATCGCGGTCCTGCTGACGGAGGTGACGCAGTTCTTGGCGGCGAGGGCAAAAGAGAAGAGCATTCGCCTGCACCAGCGCGTTGCACCGGGTCTGCCGCCGGTGCGCATCGATCCACGCCGCGTGAAGCAGATCCTGCTGAATCTCGTCGACAACGCACTGAAGTTCACCCCGGGGGGCGGGGAAATCGAAGTCGGCGCAGAGAGACCGACGCGAGAAGCCGGTGTCTTGCAGGTCCACGTGCACGACTCGGGCAAGGGCATTTCCCCCGAGAGCATCAAGCAGGTGTTCGATCCCCTCTTTCAAGATACGAGCGGTGTCGATCTTCCCGAAGCCAGAGCCGGTTTGGGATTGGGTCTGAGCATCTGCAGCGAACTGGTCGCTCTTCACCGAGGGCGAATCTGGGTGGACAGTCAACTAGGAGTGGGGAGCACGTTCTACTTCACACTGCCGATCTGTGACAACTTGGTCGTGAATGCATGATTGAAGGAAAAGGTCCGATGAAAAAAGTTCTAGTTGTCGAAGATGACCGCAAGATCGCCATGTCGCTCGGGATCCTGCTCAAGGCATGGGGGTACGAGGTGTCCATGGCTTTCGATGGATGGCAAGCGGTGGGAATGGCGGGAAAGACCATCCCTGATGCCATCGTGCTCGACATCACCATGCCCGCAGGCGATGGGTTTTCCGTCGCCCGAAGGGTCCAGGAGTTCCCCGCGACGGCCGGGACCCCGATCATCTTTCTGACCGCGAGCAGGCGACCGGGTCTCAAGGATCAAGCCGACCTCGCCGGAGCATTCGGTTACCTGGAGAAGCCGTTCCGTCACGAAGAACTCCGAGAACTGGTGGACAAGGCCGTGGGTGCGCGTTCCGCTCCGGCCGTCTGAAGCGCGTCGAAGCGTTCGGAGCCCTGCGAGCCGCACCGAGGTCCATTCCATGGATCGGGAAGCGCGAACTGTCCGCGTCCATCCGACCGGGAGTCCCATCGCGTCGATCACCTGTCCCGGCCGCACCGTGAACACTCATCGCAGCTTCCCGAAGGCGGAGTCTCGAATCGAGGAATGGCCGCAGCAAATCGCTCCAATTCGGCGCGAACCTTGGTACTCTCCCCCTGGCGTCCTGTCGCGCCGAGGCCGAGCAAGCGGTCATCGGCACGCTGGCGGGACGCCGGCGAGAGGGTCGGTTGCTGTAGCAGCCGGCCCTCACTCTTGGCGCGCCCCCTCGCGAGGGGCGAGGGGGCCGAAAGGATTTCGCATCCCCCTCGAGCGCGAGCATCCAGAGCCGCGAGGACCGTCCGATTCAGGTAAGCGGCGAGTTCCGTACGTCGTGCGAGAGGCAGGCTTCCGATGAGAAGGCGTGCCCTCGCCTGGATGGGCCGATGAGCACACAGCGACCGGAACCCCGGTCATCTGACGCGCGATCATGACGGCAGTCCCCAATTCACAGACCCGGTTCCGATGGTCCTCCAGCGCCCCCCGGTGTGTGCTGTTGGTTGCCGCGGCCTATTACGTAACCGGTCGGCTGGCACTGCTGCTCGCCTTGCCGCCTGCACATTTTGCGCCCATCTGGCCAGCAGCGGGCATCGCTCTCGCGTCGGTCCTTCTGGCGGGACGCCGGGTGTGGCCCGGCATCTGGTTGGGTTCGTTTCTCCTCCATCTCACGAGTGCCGAAGCGGCGGGCTCCGGGGCGGCACCCGCAATCGCGGCGTTGATTGCCCTCGGTGCAGCGCTGCAAGCGCTCGCTGGCGGCGCCCTCCTCGAGCGCTGGGTCGGCCGACCGCTGTTGCTCGGCACGCCGAAGTCCGTCGGCTTGTTCCTGCTCCTGGCGGGACCGATGGCGAGTGTCGTCGGAGCCACGCTCGGCGTCGGAAGCCTGCTACTCGTGGGTGCGATGCCCGCGACCAGCGCCGCGTTCACGTGGTGCACGTGGTGGGTGGGCAGCTCGATCGGGGCAACGGTCGTCACTCCGATCGTGCTCGTCTTCTTCGCCAAGCCGGCGAGCGAGTGGCGGCGTCAGAGATTGAGCGTGGCACTGCCGCTGGCAATGGGAGTGACGCTCGTCATGGCGCTCCTCGCATTCGCGAGCCCCACGGCAGCGTCCGCCTCGGGATGGTCGGCCGTTCAGCCTGGCTGGCAAGCCTGGGGATTGCTCATCGCCTGCCTGCTCTTGATACCAGCCGCCGCTGGCCTCCTGCTCGTGCTGGCGGGGCGCAACTTCGAGGTCGAGCAGCGTGTGATCGAGCTCGAGGTGGAGCGCGACCAGCTCTTCAATCTCTTCGGGGACCTGGTGTGCGTGGTGGGGACCGACGGGTCCTTCCGGAGCGTGAACCGCGCCTTTCAGTCGACGCTCGGACACAGCACCGACGAGCTGATGTCGCGATCCTTCGTGGAGTTCGTGCATCCAGAGGACCGGGTGGCGACGCTCGAAAGGCTGCAGAGCCTCATCCAGGGCTCGGATACCCTGCAGTTCGAGAATCGGTACAGCCACAAGGACGGCACGTGGCGCATCCTGGCGTGGAGTTGCCTGGCACGGCCCGCGCACCTCTCGACCCTGTACGCGTCTGCGCGGGACGTGACGGATCGGAGCCGAGCGGAGAATGCATTGCGGGCGAGCGAGGAGCGGTTCCAGCTCGCCGTCTCCGGCTCAGCGGTGGGGATCTGGGACTGGAACGTGTTGACGGGCGAAGAGTACCTCTCTCCACGCTGGAAAGAGCTACTGGGTTACGGCGACGACGAGTTGCTCAATACCGTCGAGACCTGGGATTCGCTGGTCCACCCTGAAGACAGAGAGCAGGCGAAACTGGCGGTCGAGAAGCACTTCGCCAAGCACGCGCCCTACGAGGTCGAATACCGCCTGCGCCACAAGGACGGAGAGTACCGCTGGTACCACGCCCGGGGACAGGCGGTGTGGGACGAGTCGGGGCGGGCCACGCGGATGGCCGGCTCTCTCATGGACATCCATGACAAGAAGCTGGCGGAAGGGGCGCTGGTCAAGTCCAACGCATCGCTCGCCGACCTGAACAAGAAGCTGGCGGGCCAGAACCGGCAGCTGCACGAGATCACGGAGCGCGCGCACCGGTTCGTGGATGATGTCTCCCACGAGTTCCGCACGCCCCTGACGGTGATCAAGGAGTTCACCTCGATCATCGGAGACGGGATCGGTGGTCCGGTCACGGATCAGCAGGGTGAATGGCTGCGTATCATCGATGTGGCGACCGTGGACCTCAACCAGATGGTCGAGGACTTCCTGGATTCCAGCAAGCTGCGCGCGCGCCTCTTGCGCATCGAGCGACGCCCCCACAACGTGGAAGACTTGCTGTCCGGAGTTCGGCGCATGATGGCCCGCAAGGCCGAGGCGCGCTCCATCAAGCTGGTGGAGGACATTGCGCCTGGATTGCCGGCAGTGTTCGCGGACGAGGAGAAGGTCCGGCGAATCATCATGAATCTGGTCAGCAACGCGATCAAGTTCTCCCCGGATGGCGGCGAGATCCGACTCGTCGCCCGCGAAGTGGATTCGGGAGATGTAGAGATTGCGATCTGCGACCAGGGTCCGGGGCTTTCGGAAGCAGACATGGCGCTCCTGTTCGAAAGGTTCCGGCAACTGCCGAGCGCGCTGGCTCCGAGCATCAAGGGCTTCGGCCTGGGATTGAACATCGCGCGCCAGCTCGTCTGGTTGAATCTCGGAAAGATCCATCTGGCCAGCGAGCCCGGCCGCGGCGCCACGTTCTCCTTCACGCTGCCGCCCAATGAGCCCGGCGCGATCGTGAGCCGTTTCATCGAGCGCCTCGCCGAGCGCGACGAGCCGGTGTCATCCATCGCGGCGCTACTGGTCACGGCTTCACGGCCGGGTGATGGGATCGACGCCACGCGGCGATTCCTGGCCGCCACGACCCGACCATCGGACGTGATCGTGGAGACGAGCGACGGAGCGGCCTTGATCGTGTGCGGCCCGACGGAGTCCGCTCAAGGGTGGATGGAACGGCTGCGCGCGGCATGGGCCGAGGCAAACGCCGCAGGGCGCACCGAAGCGATTCGCGGCCCGGAACTGCGCCTCCTCGGCGTGTGGCCCTACCCGGGCGGAGTCGACGAGGCCCGAGCGTGCCTGCTCTCCAATCTGAGTCGGGAGCCAGTGCATGCCTGAGCGGATTCTGATCATCGACGACGAGCGTGCGGTCGCGCAGGCGCTCGGCATACGGTTGAAAGTCGCCGGATATGCCGTCTCGACGGCCGAGAGCGGGCACGCAGGCCTCCTCGCCGCGGGAGCGATTCCCCCGCCGGACGCGATCATTCTGGACGTGCGCATGCCGGACATCGATGGCTTCGAGGTCAATCTGCGACTCAAGGCCAATCCGGAAACGGCCGGCATTCCGGTGGTCTTTCTCTCGGCGAATGTCCAGGACGTGGCGCGTCAGGCAGCGCTGGCGGCAGGCGCCTGGAAGTACCTGACCAAACCCTACGATCCCCACGACGTGATCCGCGCGGTCAAGACCGCCATCGCGGACCGTGCGAAGCTGACGACGAGAGCTTCCACGCAGCTCGAAACAGAAGACAGGAAATGATGACCATGACGAACGGCAAGATTCTGATCGCCGACGACGATCCCGTGCTGCTGGAATCCCTGGCGATTCGCCTCAAGGCCACGGGATACGAAGTCCTGTGCTCCAATAACGGACAGCAGGCGGTGGCCGCAGCGAAAAAGCATTCGCCGGACGTGATGCTGCTGGACATCAACATGCCTTCGGGTGACGGCTTCAGCGTCCACGAGAGCGTCTGCAATCTGGAAAACATGCAAGGCACGCCGGTCGTCTACTTGACGGGCGATCGATCCGAGGGCGCGTGGATCGAGGCGCACTCGATGGGAGCGTTTGCGCTCGTCCGCAAGCCCTTCGACACCGACATCCTGTTGAGCGTGATCGCCGGGGCAGTGGGCGAGAGCCTTGCCGCGAAGGAAGTGTTGTTCCGACCCCGGCTGCCCGGGCAGTAGGGCGACCGGATTCCCACGCACGCTTTCCGTGCCGCATCTTGCCCGCTGAGGTGCCCCGCGACCTCAGGAGCCCTCTCGGCGTCCAGCTGAGTCCTCTCGTCCCCCCGAAGGAGCAAGGGCAGCCACGGCTGCGATGAGCTTCACGGGCTCGACGGGTTTGGTCAGGTGCGCCTGGAAACCGGCTTTCAGGGCGCGATCGCGATCCTCCGAGGCCACGTAGGCCGTTAGTGCGATGGCAGGCACGCGCCCGCCTCGCTTCGGCGGCAGTGCGCGAATGGTGCGCAACAGAGCGTAGCCGTCACCACCAGGCATGCCGATGTCGCTCACGATCACGTCCGGTTGCCGCTGTCGAAGCGCATCGAGCGCCTCATCTGCGGAAGCAACGACCACTGTCTCCGCACCAGCATCCTCCAGCACTCGCCGCAGCGGCTCCCTCGCGTCGGGCTCGTCGTCCACGACGAGCACGAGGAGCCCCCCCAGCGACGCGGAATGCTCCTCTGCCGCGCTCCCGGCCCACACCGGCGGGAGTGGCGTGTCCGCGTCGGGCATGGGTAGGGAAACGGTGAAGGTCGCACCCTTCCCCTGCCCAGGACTCTGGGCCGTGAGGGTGCCCCCGTGGAGCTCGATCAGCTGCTTGGAAATGGCCAGGCCAAGGCCAAGGCCGCCCTTGTGGCGACTGGACAGGAGATCCGCCTGTCGAAAACGCTCGAAGATGTAGGGCATCGCAGCAGGCGCGATTCCGATCCCCGTGTCGCTCACACTCACCTCGGCGCGAGCGCCCTGCTGCTGGAGGGAGACTCGGATCTCGCCCCCCTTGGGCGTGAACTTGAGCGCATTGGCGAGCAGGTTCGCCAGCACCTGCTGGAGGCGGATGAAGTCGCCCGACATGACGGCGGGGGCAGGGTCCGCGACGCACACGATGCGAATCTTCTTGTCCGCAGCGGCCGGCAGGACGGCGTCAACCGCCGACGCCACCACGCCCTGCAGATCCACCGCGGCGAGCTCGAGCCTGATCTTCCCGGCGGTGATCCGGTGAATGTCCAGGAGGTCGTTGATGAGCTGAGCCTGCGCCTTGCTGTTCCGGTCGATGACATCCAGGCCCGTACGGAGATCCTCTTCCTTCGTGCCGGGACGCAAGAGGATCTGGATCCAGCCGCGGATCGCATTGAGCGGCGAACGGAGCTCGTGGGAGAGCATCGCGATGAACTGGTTCTTCGCCCTGTCGGCTGCCGCGAACTCCTCGTTGCGCTGGCGCAAGTCCGCTTCCAGCCGCTTGCGTTCGGTGATGTCCTGCAACGAAAGGAGGATCTGCGGGTGCTCTCCGCCTGGATCGGGCAGCGTCCAGCCGTTGAACAGGATGATTCTGCCGACCGCGCCGTCGAACTCGTGCTCCAGGACGAAGTCCGTGGTCGTGGACTCCCGCCGCAGGATCTCGCCCAGCAGGCGGCGCAGCTCGGGCGCGTCCCACTTGCCATTCCCCAGCTCCCAGAAGAGGCGGCCTTCGGTCGTCTCTCGCGTGGCACTGAAGGTGTCGTGGAAGGCTCGGCTCGCGCTTCGTACACGCAGGTCCTCATCCAGGATCAGCAGCGGCTCACGCAGCGTCGCGACGATCCTCTCCGCATACTCGCGGGCCCGCTGGACGGCATCGATGTCGATCAGTGACAGGACGGCACCGTCGATCTTGTTGGCGACGGTGAGATAGGGACGGATGCGAAGCGAATGCCAGCGCCCGTCCTTCGCCTGGATCTCACGCTCTTTCACGCTTACCGTTTCGATCGCTTCGGTCAAAAGAGAATCCAGCTCGGGAAAGTCGAGCCGCATCCTGATGTCGGTGATCGGCCGCCCCATATCCGATGGGATGATGCCCAGGAGCTTTTCCGCCATCGGACTGAACCGCCGGATGTGAAGGTCCCGGCTGACGATCACGATGGCCACCTGTGTGTTGCTGATGAGGTTCGTCAGGTCGCTGTTCAGCTGGCCCAGCTCCACGTTGCGGCAGTTCAACTCGTCGTTGACCGTCGTCAGCTCTTCGTTGCTGGACTGGATCTCTTCCTTCGAAGTTTCGAGCTCCTCGTTGATGCTCTGAAGCTCCTCGTTGGCGGACTGCGCCTCTTCGTTCGACGATTGCAGCTCTTCGATTGCAGCCTCATGCTGGTCGCTGAGCGACTGCAGATGCTCGTGACTGTTCGCGAGCTGCTGCTCCAGGCGCGCGATGGTCGCGCCAGGGGTCTCCCGCGAAGCGCCCCCGCCAGGCTTCCTGGTCCCGGGCTTCCTCTTCGGGGTTCCGCTGCCTGCCTCCTTTCCTCGTGCATCCCTGAAGATGACGAGAAAGCACGGATCCCCCGTCGCGCTGCCCTTCACCGGGAGCACTTCCAGGTTCAGGACCTGCCCACTCTCGCCCGGCCCGACCCGCACGTTCTCCTCGTGAACCGGAGCGTTCTCCTTCTTTGCCCTGTAGAGCAGCGCTCGCAGCGGAACGAACAGATCTTGGCGAGCCATCTTGAGGAGGGCCAAGCTGGCCTTGCCCTGGCCCGCCGACAGGTAGGGGTCAGTGTTCCCGCGGAACTCGAGTATCTGGAAGCTTCCGTCGACGAGAACCGCAGGGGGGGCGAACGAGAGCAGCAGACGATCGAATTCTTTGTGCAGGTTGCCCTCGACGGGAGTCTCTGCCGGCGCCGGGATGGCCAGGGCCGAGGGTTCCGAAACTCGCATGGCCGGGTCGGAAGGGGCACGCGTCCGCGCGCCTTGCACGGGCATGAGGAGCAGCCGGCCGGACCCGGGCTTCTTCGAGAAGATCTTGTGCTTCTTGTCCTCCACTCCAAAAAAACCGCTGAACCGGCCGACCGATTCCGAAGCGCCGAGGACGAGGAAGCCCGTCGGTTTGAGCGCGTAGTGCAGGATCGGGAGGATGCGCTGCTGCAGCGAGGCCTCGAGGTAGATGAGGAGGTTTCGGCAACTGACGACGTCCATCCGCGAGAACGGCGGGTCGGACATCAGGTTGTGCTGGGAAAAAACGCACATGTCCCGGATGGGCTTGGCCACCTGGAAATGGCCGTTCATTTCCACGAAGAACTGGGACAACCGTTCGCGCGATACATCCTCCAGGCGCGCTCTGGAATACACGCCTGCGCGAGCATGCTCGATGCTCGCCGCGTTCAGGTCGGTGGCAAAGACCTGCGCCGGGGGGAGGTCGTCCGAAGACTTCAGCACCTCCGAAAGGATCATCGCGAGTGAGTAGGCTTCCTCGCCCGTCGAACACCCCGCTACCCAGACGCGCAGCTGTTCATCGTGTCCGCGATCCTTCAGCAGAGCCCTGATTCTCTTCTTGATGGCCTCGAAGACGTCCGGGTTTCGGAAGAAGCTCGTGACGTTGATGAGGATGTCGTGGTAGAGCGCCTGCACCTCGGCGGGGTTTCCTCGCAGGAAGCGCTCGTACTCCTCGAACCCCTCCTGCTTCTGCAACACCATTCGTCGCCTGATACGCCGGGAGAGGGTGTTCGTCCTGTACTCCGTGAGGTCGACGCCGAAAGCGCTGCGGATGTGTCGCAGAATCGGCCGGAGCAGTTCCTTGCCCGCCGCGGCGTGCGGAGTCGGAGGTTCCGTGGCCCGCTCCCCCGAAGTCGGGGCGACATACGGGTGCGCGGCGATGCGCGTGATCTCCGCGGCGATTCCATCGGGAGGCAACACGAAGTCCACGCATCCCGAAGCGACGGCACTCTGCGGCATGCCGCTGTAGAGGGCGCTCTCGTCCTGCGCGAAGGTGATCCCACTCTCCGCCTTGATCTCTTCCAGGCCGAGCGTCCCATCGGTCGCCGTCCCCGAGAGCACGACACCGATGGCCATGTGGTGCTGATTCTCCGCCAGCGAGCGGAAAAAGAGATCGATCGGGTGTTGCGTTCCCGCCCCCGCACGCGGGAGCAACCGCAGGTGGCCCCGAACGATGACCATGTTCCTGCCCGGCGGGATCACGTACACACGGTTCGGCTCCAGCGCCGGTTCATGGATGACCTCCATGACGGGCATCGACGTTGCACGAGACAGGATCTCGGCGAGCGCACTCTCACGCGACGGTGCCAGATGCTGCACGAGGACGAACGCCATGCCCGTGTCGACAGGGAGCGCCTGGAGTAGCTTCGTGAACGCTTCGAGCCCACCGGCAGAGGCCCCGACGCCTACGACGGAGAACGTGGGGTTCGCTTCCGGCGTACCCAGGTCCTCGGCAGGAGCATCCGCAACGGACGGAGGCCGTTTCGTCCTTCCTATCCTGCCGGTGCGGACCTTGCTTCCGGATGAGAGGTTGCTGGCACTCTTCCGGCGTCGGGGTTTCTTGGCTCCCATCACATCTCCGACCTCGCGCCCCCGAGTCTAGGTCCGCCCAGCATGTGAGGCTTTGGGCCGGTGTTCACACGCTCGCCAGCCGCAGCGCGGCGAATCACCGAGGTGAGCTGCGTGAGATCCATGGTCTTCAGGAAGAAACCGCTCGCGCCGCGCCGGAAAACCTCGGCGACGACGTCTCCGTCGTCGAGTCCGCTCACGACCAGGACGGCCAGAAGGGGAAAGCGCGCGCGGAGCTCTTCCAGTGCTTCCAGCGTGTCGCAGCCTGGAATCAGGAGGTCGAGGAGGAGGACGGACGGCTTCGCGTCCTCGACGGCCTGGAGCAATCCGTCAGTGGAGAGGTAGCTGCCGACGAACTCCATGTCGGCCTCCAGGTTCAGAGTGTGCTGGTAGAACCTGGACGTCGATTCGTCATCGTCGACGCAGAAGACGCGGATCTTCACTCCCTCCATCGGCGCACCTCCATCTAGTCTCCTGCCCGAGGAGCTGCCCCCAGGTCGCGCGACCGTTTGTCAATGCGCCTTCTCCGTTCTCGGCGCGAGAGTCATCTCGCGTGAAAGTCGGATCAGGCTCCGCGCGGACTCTGACTCGGAACCGGATCCGCCTGGCCTCGGCACGAAGGCGAACGGAGAGTCTTGGAAGCGGCCTGGCGAGGACCCGTGGATCATGCTGGTCCAGAGCATCTCCATGGGCGGGATTCTACCCACATCGCCACCCCTGCCGCCAAGGTCTGGCGAGGCTTTGGCGGAGCGATGCGGTTTGCGTGCCAGCCGTTCCGCCTTCGCAACATCGCTGGCTTCCGCGCTCGCCCTCAGTCAACCAGCAGTTTTCGTCGCGAACGTGCGCGCTCCGGCGGCGAACAGGAAGCCCTGCAGGTAGTCGCATCCCGCATCGACGACGACCGAGCACTCCTGTTGCGTCTCGACTCCCTCGGCGATCGTCTTGATGTTGAGATCGCGGCACATGTCGACCATCGCGCGGATCAGGCATTGCTTGGTCGGTGACCGATCCGCCCCTCGCACCAGCTCCATGTCGATCTTGACCATGTCCGGAAGGATCAACGCCACGCTTCCCAGACCCGAATATCCGCTGCCGACGTCGTCGACCGCGATGCGGTAGCCGTGGGATCGAAGCTGGACGATGCGGGATTCGAAGTCGTCGATCGTCCCCAGTGACTCGCGCTCGGTGATCTCGATCACGATTCGTTCCGCGTGCCTGGCGAGAGCTTCGCTGCCGTCGAGCATCTGCGGGTCGCACAGGTCACTCGGGTTCGCATTGACGAAGATCATGGCGTCGGCAGGAGCCGACTCGATGGACTTCGCGACCAGGTTGCGGACACTGTGAGCGAGCTCGTTCTCCCGACCGAGCTGGCGGACAGCAGCCAGCAGTCGTTCCGGCCCGTTCAGCTCGGCATGATCGCTCCGGACCAGCGCCTCGTAGCCCCGGATCTCCCGTGTCCGAGCGTCGAGGATCGGCTGGAACGCGAGCCAGAGCTGGCCGAGTGATCGGTCCAGACTCAACGAGAGCTCATGCGAAGTCCTGGAAGACTGATCGGCCTTCCATGCCTTGAACGAACGGTTTTGCTCCCGGACTTCCAGCGCTTCCTGGATGGTCGATGCGAGCTCCTGGGCCGAGCACGGCTTCATCAGGTAGCGGTAGATCTCCGCGTTATTGATTGCGCGCACGGCGGCTTCCAGGCTCGCTTGACCCGAGAGGATGATTCGCACGGTTTCCGGATAGCGGGACCGGACTTGCGTCAGCAGCTCGGAACCTGCCATCCCGGGCATTCGCTCGTCGGAAACGACGACATCGAAAGGGCCCTTGCCGAGGAGCTCGAGTGCTTCCAATCCAGAGTTCGCGCACTGGATCCTCAGCGGGCTCTTCCGCAGAGCCATGCTCATGCACCTCGTCACGCTCTCTTCGTCGTCGACTAGCAACACCCTCGCGGGGCGGGCCTGAACTTCGGGCATGAGGGGAACCACGTTCGCTGATAGCCGGATCGGACGCCCGACTGGCGGGCACCATGCTTCTTCGGAGGACGGGAAGGCGCGCCTTGAGCAGGGACCTGGCCCGGACACACGGAAAAAAGTGCTGCATCCGTGATGCGAATACACACCACTCCCGGCAGAGCAGCTTCGCCGTAAGAGTTGTGGTCTCCCTGACTCCGACGAACACGATTTGGTTCGGTGGTGGGTGCTACCGATCGGAGGCAAGGGTTCAGGTCACGCCTTCACTGCGCCGATGTATCCGAACGAACCCTGGCAATCGGCTTCCTGGTCCGACCCGGAACGTCAGCACATTCCCAGAGCGCCGGAAACGCCCCATGCAGCTCGAAACCGTCACATTCTCACGATCCGGAGGCTGGTCGAAGCCCTTCCCGGCGCTCGACTCCGAGCAATCCCTCGTCCTCGTGTTCGGAGCGTCGTCTTTTGCCGACGATCCCGCACCCATGCGGGAGCTCGATCGAGCCTTCCCTCGGTCCCACGTGGTCGGTTGCTCGACTTCCGGCGAGATCCACGGAGCCACCCTCACCGACGAGAGCCTCTCGGTCGCGATTGCCCGCTTCGATGGCTCGGAACTGGTGAGCGCCTCCGTCTCGGTCGACAAGGCCGAAGATTCTTTCCAGGCCGGCCAGAGGTTGGCGCGCGATCTCTCACGCGAGGACCTCAGGGCCATCCTGGTCTTCTCGGACGGCCTGAAAGTCAACGGAAGCGAGCTCGTCCAGGGCTTCAACTCGATCCTTCCCGAGACGGTGATCGTGACGGGCGGCCTGGCGGGTGACGGCGACCGCTTCAAGCGGACCTGGGTGCTGAACGATGGCGAGCCGTGCTTTGGTCTGGTTGCTGCCGTCGGCATGTACGGCGGACGGATCCGCGTCGCTCACGGGTCGAGAGGCGGGTGGAACATCTTCGGCCCCGAACGAACGGTCACGCGCTCGGTCGGCAACGTGCTGTACGAGCTGGACGGGAAGCCCGCGCTGCAACTGTACAAGAGATACCTGGGCGAACGCGCCGACGGGCTCCCCGCGACGGCCCTGCTCTTCCCGCTCGCCCTGCGTGCGAGCCGTGAGGAAGAAAAGGTTCTCGTGCGCACGGTCCTCTCTGTTGACGAAGCAGCGCAATCGATGACCTTCGCCGGCAACATTCCGGAGGGCAGCCTCGCACAGTTGATGCGGGCGAACTTCGAGCTACTGATCGAAGGGGCCTCAGAGGCCGCCTCCCATACCACGCTTCGATCCATCTCATCCGGACTCCAGACCCTTGCCATCGCGATCAGTTGCGTCGGTCGGCGGCTGGTGCTCGGCGAGCGCACGGAAGAGGAGCTCGAGGCGGCCTTGTCCGAGCTGCCGCCCGGCACCCAGCAGGTCGGATTCTATTCCTACGGAGAGATCTCTCCCTATGCCTCCGGTCATTGCGACCTCCACAATCAGACAATGACCCTCACGACGATCTCCGAAATCTGACGCAGTGTTCCACCCGCTTCTCAACCGCCAACTGAAGCGCTGCGGCGTGCACGACGCGATCCAGCCTCCCTCCGAGACGGGCTGGACGAGCCTCCTCGAGCGAGTCGGCAAGGCGTACAAGGAGGCGGACGAGGAGCGCTATCTGCTGGAGCGTTCCCTGTCCACGTCTTCCGCAGAGATGCTGGAGCTGACTGCTTCGCTGCAGGCCTCGGAGGCCTTGCTCTCGGACGAGCGTGACAAGCTGCAAGCCGTCTTTGCCTCGCTGAGCGATGGAGTGTTCGTTCTCGATACTCTGGGGAACTGTCTGCTGGTGAATCCCGCCGCCGAGCAGCTTCTGGGATTGACCGAGCCCGAGCTCCTCGGTCGACAGATCCTGGAGCTGATCCAGGCAATGCAGTTCGAGCACGGGCTTCTCACCCGGACGACCCACAGCGAGGATGCAGCCTTCCGGCGCAAGGATGGATCCTCGATCCCGGTCTCCTTCGTCATGAATCCTTTCATGCGCAACGGAGTCCCCCATGGGTGCGTGCTGGTTTTCCGGGACATCACGCAGCGCAAGCAAGGCGAGGCGGCTCTCGCGGGTGCGCAGGAAGTGCGCACCAAGATGGAGATCGAGTTGCGCCACGCTCAGAAGCTCGAGGCGGTCGGCCGTCTCGCCGCGGGAGTGGCGCACGAGATCAATACGCCCGTTCAGTTCACGAACGACAGCGTGACCTTCGCGCGGGACGCGTTCGGAGATCTGGCTGAGCTCATCGAGGTGTATCGCTTTCTCACCCAGTCGGTGCTGGACGGCACATCCTCCCCGCAAGCGGCGCTGGCAGTGAGGGATTCGGAGCAGAAAGCCGATCTCGAGTACCTCCTGGAAAACCTGCCCATCGGACTCGATCGCGCCCTGGAAGGTCTCACGCGCGTTGCCACCATCGTTCGTTCCATGAAGGAGTTCGCGCACCCGGATCAGAAGGAGATGACGTCGGTGAACCTGAACCAGGCCATCTCGAGCACCCTGACCGTGGCGCGGAACGAGTACAAGTACGTGGCCGATCTGGAGACTGACCTCGGCGACATCCCCCACGTCATGTGCCACGCAGGCGACATCAACCAGGTCGTCTTGAACCTCGTGGTCAACGCAGCCCATGCCATCGGCGACGTCGTCGGTGACAGCGGAGCCAAGGGACGCCTGACGGTGCGCACGCGAACGGAAGGCCATCAGGTGCTCATCTCGGTGGGCGATACAGGGCCGGGAATCCCACCAGCCATCCAGGAGCACATTTTCGAGCCCTTCTTCACGACCAAGGAGGTCGGCAAAGGGACAGGCCAGGGGCTCGCGATCGCTCGACAGGTGGTGAGCGAAAGGCACGGGGGGTCGGTCACCTTCGTGACCGAGCCGAAGAAGGGCACGACCTTCTTCGTCCGCATCCCGATCGAGGGCAAGGCCTCCAAGGCATCGAACGTCGCGACATGATACGAGTACTCTTCGTCGACGATGAGCAAGCCGTTCTCCTCAGCTTGCAGAACCTGTTCCGGAAGAGACGCCGAGAATGGGTGACCACGTTCGTACTGGGAGGAGAAGCAGCCCTCGAGGCGCTCGCCGCAAACCCCTTCGACGTGATCGTCACGGACATGCGCATGCCGGGGATGGATGGAGCTGCGCTGCTGGCACAGGTCAAGGAGCGGTATCCGGGGGTCGAGCGAATCATCCTGTCGGGGCACGCGGAGTCGGAGATGGTCGTCCGCGCGGTCCCGTTCGCCCATCAGTACCTCTCCAAACCATGCGATGCGGATACCTTGCGCGTCGTGATCGAACGAGCGTGCGAGCTTCAGCAGCTTCTCGCAGATCCAGCGATCAAGCGGATGGCCGGAAGCATCGACAAGCTTCCCACCCTGCCCCAGACGTACTGGGATCTCACCGCGGCCATCGCGGATCCGGACTCCGACGCGGCGAGCATCGCCAAGATCGTCGAGCAAGACCCGGCGATGAGCGCCAAGGTCCTGCAGCTCTCCAATTCAGCGTATTTCGGCGCCACGCAATGCCTGACCTCCGTGCGCCAGGCGATCACCTACCTCGGCATCAACCTCCTCCAGGTGCTGGCGGTGACGGCGCACATCTTCAGTGCTGCAGAGAGTGCCAATCCGATCCGGGGTTTCTCCCTGGAAGCCTTGCAGAGTCACTCGTTCCTGGTCGGCCGGATCGCTGCGCGGCTGCTGAGTGACAAGAAGCGCGCCCAGGAGGCATTCACCGCTGGCGTGGTGCACGATGTCGGCAAGCTCGTCCTTGCGATCGGTGCGCCCGTGGAGTTCGCCGCTGTGGTCCAGGCGGTCGAGGAGAGCGGATCACCGTTCCACGTCGTGGAGAAAGCACGGCTCGGCACCACGCATGCCGAGGTGGGCGCGTACCTCCTGGGGATCTGGGGTCTGCCCAGGACGATCGTGGAAGCCGTCGCCTTCCATCACACTCCCGGAGCGGTCGTGCCTCCCGCCATGGACGTCCTCGTGGCCGTCCACATTGCGGCAGCCCTGGTGCACGAGGATCCCGACCATCCCGAGCCCGTCGCCAAGAGCGGCCGCCTCGACGTCGCGTTCCTGGAACGGCTCGGCGTGATGGACAAGCTTCCCGAATGGAGAGGGATCGTCGAGGAAGAGACCATCGCCATCGCATGAGCAAGCCGCGGCCATGAGCGACAAAGATCGAATTCGCGTGCTGTGCGTCGACGATGAGCCCTACGTCCTCGAGGGGCTCGCGCTCCACCTCCATCGCCGCTACGAGGTCGTCACGGCCTCCGGTGGAGAGCCGGCGCTGGAACTCCTTCGGCAGCCTTCGTCCGGGATCGCGGTGATCATCTCCGACATGCGCATGCCCGGCATGAATGGCGCGATGCTCCTGGCCCAGGCGCGTCTGCTGCTGCCCGACACGATCCGCATTCTCCTCACCGGTCAGGCGGATCTCGATTCGGCCGTGTCGGCGATCAACGATGGCCAGATCTTCCGGTTCCTCACCAAGCCGTGCCCACCTCGGACGCTCATGGCGACGGTGGAGGCCGCGGTCAAGCAGCACTCGCTGATCACGACCGAGCGCGTGCTACTGGAGCAGACCCTTCGCGGAAGCATCAAGGCGCTGACGGACATCCTGGCCCTGACCAGCCCTGCGTCATTCGGCCGGGCCACGCGCATCCGAAGGATCGTGACGGAACTCTCGGAGAAGCTCTCCCTGGCGGAGATGTGGCAGGTCGAGGTCGCGGCGATGCTGTCGCAGGTGGGATCCATCATCTTGCCACCCGATGTCGTGGACAAGGTCCACTACGGGCAGCCGCTCTCCCCCGAGGAGCAGGTGATGGTCGCCCGCTGTCCAGCAATCACCGAGCAGCTACTCGGGAACATCCCTCGGCTCGAAGTGGTTCGGGGCATACTCGCGAATCTGGAGAAGTCTGCTCCTCACGATCGCGAGTTCGGGGAGAGTGACAGGCTGCTCGTCGCGCGCGGCGCCCAGGTGTTGCGCATTGCAGTCGACTTCGACGCACTGGAATCCCAGGGCAACTCGTCGGCCGCGGCACTCGACACGATGCGAGGTCGGACCGGCTGCTACGATCCGGAAGCCCTGACCGCCCTGACCGCCATTCGCGGCGGGGATGGGCCGGGAGAGGTGGTGCGAGAACTCCCGTTGAGCGGATTGAGGGCCGGCATGGTCTTCGCGAAGGAAGTCCGGACGGCGGGCGGGATGCTGCTGTGTGCGCGCGGCCACGAGGTCACGTCGAGCATCCTGGAACGCCTGCGCAACTTTCCGCCGGGCACGGTGCGGGACCTGATCCGGGTCGTCATCCCGGCACCGATCAAGAAAGTGAGCTGATGCATTGCACCGGAGACGGGAGCGCGATCCCCGCCATCTCACCGCAGCTCCCGCCCGATGTCTGGACCCTGATGACGTCATCGAACCTGGCGGCCTGCCCGCCCGCGAACCGCAGCGACCCATGCGCGAGGCCGGGAGTTCGAGTCCCAGGAATGGCACCCCCTAAGTCGCGCTGCGACGCGGGGTTAGGGGGTCGACGGCCCGGAAGCGCGAGCCACGACACGGGGCAACGGACGCTAGCGCCATGAAGTTGCGGCCGTCCTTCCGGGCGATTCGGCCGCCTTCCGATGGTTGAGGCTTGGTAGGCTACGCCCCATCGCTACATTCACGACCGCGTCGAGTGGCCAAGTGTCCTGCCTGGACTACCGCTCGACGTTTCCTTGACCGATTGACCGAATGCGTCCTTCCCGACCGATCCTTCGACCGAGTAGAGACGTTTCACGACCCTGAGAATCGAACTCACGCCATGGGCAAACGCCTCTACGTTGGCAACCTTTCCTACGAGACCACCGAAGACTCCATCCGCAAGGCCTTCTCCAAAGATGGCCGCACGGTCGCCGAGGTTCACATCGTCACCGACCGCGACACCGGCCGGCCGCGCGGCTTCTGCTTCGTCGAGATGACGACCGACGCCGACGCGAAAGCCGCCATCGCAACGATGGAAGGCTCGAGCCTCGACGGCCGCAACATCACCGTCAACGAAGCCCGCGAGCGCCCGGCACGCAGTGGTGGCGGCGGCGGTGGAGGGGGTGGCGGTCGCGGCGGCGGTGGAGGAGGCGGCGGCGGCGATCGCTGGTAGGCGCGCCGTCCCCGCTCGACAGCAGACGATCGCGGGGCCTACGGCCCCGCCAGTCTTTCCTCCGGGTTGATCCGAGCAGGCAGGTTCAAACATGAAGAATTGCATCTATGTAGGAAACCTCCCCCGCGAGAGCACGGAGGCGCGCTTGCGCTCACTGTTCGAAGCGGGCGGGCGCGTCGTCGGGAAGGTCACCGTCGCCATGGACAAGCGCACCGGCCGCCCACGGGGTTTCGGGTTCGTCGAGATGGAGAGTGACGAGGCCGCGGAGGCGACTCTGAAAGAACTTGCCGGCGCCCAGCTCGACGGCCAGGCGCTGAAGCTCGGCACGGCGTACCGCGCGAAGAAGGGCAGCGGAACCGGCCGGGCCGAGTACGAGGAGAGCTACGGCAATTGGGGATCTCAGCGTGGCGGTAGCGATCGAGGACGCGGCCGCCGGTAGAGCCGAGAGTCAGCTCCCTTCACGCGATCCCCGAACTGTTTCCAATCCTCGTGGTGAGGACGGGTGATGCCGTCCGGCTCGACTCCGCGGCGCTCCACGAGGTGGAGGGTGGATCCTGAATCCCTCTCCGGGCCCCGAACCCTCGAGGCCCCTGGCAGCCCGTGAGCTGCCTGCGATTCACGACCTGGGCCTTGAGGGGTACAGACCCAGTTTCAGCGAGCGGGTTTATGCCCGCGGTACTCGGAGAAGACCTTGAGTTCGACGTGGCGATGAACGGCAGAGAAACCTGTGCTCTCGAGCGTGTGCAGCACTCGAGCAGGAGGTGCGCAGGTCTCGATCGTGTCCCAGTAGTAGCTCCAGAGGACCGAGGTGTCCGCGTGGCGCGCCATCCACTTCGCCACCAGGGGCACCACGGTGCGCATGTAAGCCCTCAGAAGGGTGGCGTGGAGTCGGTTCTCTGGCCGTGTGATTTCGAGCAGACAAAGCCGACCACCGGGCTTCAGGACGCGGAAGAACTCGTCGAAGGCCACCTCGACGTCGGCGATGTGCCGTAGCGCGTACCCCATGCTGAGGAAGTCGAAGCTGGCTTCCGGACAGGGAATGGTCTCCGCGCGACCCTCCATCAGTTTCACACCGGCCGGTACCCGCGCATTCTTCAGCATTCCGGGGCTGGGATCGAGACCGGTGATCCTGGTGGGGTCGCCGACGATGCTCGCGGCCTGCGACGCGACCAGCCCCGTGCCGACACCGACATCGAGGACTTGCATGCCCGGCCTCAAGCCGGCCCTGAGCAATGCTTCACGACGGTATCGGGATCCCGATCCGAATCCGATCAGACGCTCCATGCGGTCATAATCAGGAGCCGTGGTGTCGAATACTTGCTGGACCCATGCGCGTCGATTCTCTTCGTGCCCGTAATAGCCCGTGAGCGGGGGGTGCGGCGCATGAACGACGTCTTCGTGGGGACGTTGCGGAGCGGACATCTGCCCAATCCTGGTACCTGGAGTCACGGGATGTCCAGGCCCGTCCAGGGAACTCGGCCCCGCGACTCCTCGGGTGGCCACGCGGGCCCGAAGGCGGTCCTGCGAACCCGCGCTCAGGCGGCGCAAGGATTCGACGGGCTACTCGTGCTGCTCGGGACCAGGATCGCCCTCGATGTTTGTAGATTCTACCTGTCGCAACAAGGGCGCGAGGAGGAGCATGAGCTCGGTCCTCTCGATCACTCCGCGAGCGCGCTCCACGGCACATCGCACGTCTTCGCGGATCCTCTCGATGGAGGAAGGATCGAGGCTGGGATCGGGAGTCGTCACGTTGCTCAGTCCAGGTTGCGGGGTCGCCCTGCAATCCACATTCCACCCATGGACGGGGCGTGCAAGAGGATGCGGCAATCCCTCACGACTACGTGATCGATTCCTGGGGCGGCATCCTCATTTTCGAACAGGTCTGAATCGATCCCTCTTCCATTCTGCTGGGAGTCGTCATCACCTGATCCGCCATGATCCGATCCGATTGTTGGTCAACCGGTCCGAGGTGTTCGTGCTGGCCCAGGTCGAAGAGATCATGTCGGCCGAAACATGGGAGCGGATCTCGCGGTCCTGTGACAGGTCGGCGTGCGCGCACCGGGGGAGTCAGCCGCGAATTGACGCGGGCGTTCGACTACGAGCGCATCAACTATCCGTGCATCAATGCGCTGCGCTTGGGTTCATTGCACACCACGGATCGGGCCCTCGATCACGACAACAGCGCATGCGATGGGTCGATCACGAGAGACATCGACTCCGCGGTCCTCGCGTCGCCGACACGGTGCGCGCCGTTGTGATCCGTACAGTCGAGGTCGATGTCCGGTGGTTACAAGTCCGCAATCTCGTTCACACTGCGCAGAAAGGTTCTGCGTCACGATCCGTGATCGCCCCGGCAGATTGCAAACTCCTAGACAGAATGCGCCTCGCCATGTTCTCGTAGACACGTCGCGGCTCGTCCGAGGTTTGACCTCAGTGGTACCTCGTCACCAACGCGACCCCGAGCGCACACGCGGCGGCCGTGGGGTATCAGGAGGTTGGAGAGACTATCCTTCCCCCACGCCGCGTGCTGCGCTCGCCAGTCTTCAAGGGGGCCGGCGACACGATGTCGCCGGCCCGAGAGAAGAGGAGAGAAAGTCCGGGGGGATTGTTCGGCCGTTGCTCCAGGTGGGAATCTCGTGTGTCGGCCTGGCAAACGTGGCGTTCTGTGCATGGAACGCCATGGACATTTGTAGATTCTTCCTCCCGCGACTACGTCACGAGGGAAGGACGCGCTCCACCCGCTCGATCATCCCTGATGCTCGCCCGACGTCTGGGAGGCCTTCATGGCGGATCCGTACCAGGATTTGCCCCGAAGAACCTCGGTGCGGGGGGAGGGCACATGATGAGGAAGCCCTGATGCGCCGCGCGTGCTGCAAGCTGCGTTCCAGCGTTTCGGGGCGCGCGCGGGCGCTCAGGCGCGTAGAAGGAAGGGCGTCCCGTAACCTTTATGCGGTCACGGGGAGGCGCACCGAACCCGGGCCCCACTGCGCGCTGGTGCGACCCTCCGGTTCGGAGTACCGCCTTCAGGCGGGCTTCTGTTGCAGAGTCAGTCCCGCCTGAAGGCGGGACGACGAACCAGACCGCCTAAAGGCGGTACTCCGAACGGCGCGGTAGTCCGAACTTCGCGGTCCGAACTTCGCGGTGCTCGGAGCTAGGCAGTAGTCCGAGCTAGGCGGTGCTCGGAACCGGGCGGCGCGAACTCATCCTCGGGCGTGATACTTCGTTCCGCGCTTCTGGCCGGTTTTCTTGACCTGCTTGTCGGCTAGCAGCTTGGCGACGACAGGCTTCACGCGTTCGACATCGACCTTCAGCGCCTTGGCGATCTCGGAGACGCCCGAGCCGGCGTTTGACTTCACGTGCGCCAAGACTCTCGGAACCAGCGCCTCGGTGGCGGCGCTCGGCGGGCGACCAGGGCGGCCACGCGCTTTCTTGCGGCCGCTGCCTTTGGGACGGCCCGGACTGCGGCGCGCCGGTGCGGCACCGTTGCCGCCCAGAGCAGCTTCGACCGAGGCGAACGCTTGCTGCCGGATCATGCCCGCGAGTTCCGTCGCGAGCGCTTCGATGCGAGATCGGATTTCAGCTTGGAGTGTGTTCGTTGCCATGTGTTTGGAATCCTGGAATTGGTTCGATATGTGAATATAGGGGTTCGCCCCTCGGTTCAAGGCTGATTGGCCTTTTCTTGGCGGATGCGCGTGGATATCCTCGTTTGATCTGAACCAAGGAAATAGTCCATCAATCGGCATTCACTGCCGAGGCTTTCCGTGCGCCCCGGACTTCGTCGACAGTGAGTTTGCTGGATAGTCGTCTGCTCCCAGGTTAACGGTCTCCGAGTCACGTTCTCACTTCGCGGCCATTCGCGCGGTCACCCTCGGCACCCCCGGGCTCTCGGAGGGCTGCCTCCAAAAGAATGCGCTCTCGTGCACGATCTGGCCCATTCACGAGACTCGCCGCCCGCTCCCCCGGGAATGCGGACTCCGAGATGGTCATTCCGTAACTGGCAATTACGCACCGAATTCTTGGCCAGTACATCGTGCGGGACTTGGCGGCCTTCCGGAGAGTTTCTGCGGTGACGGAGCACTTACCCTGGGAGACCTTCCCCGAGAGCGCCAGGAATTCGTCGCCATCCCGGCGGAAGACTTCGCCCGGTTCGGCCAGGCTCCTGCGCGTATCTGCGCTCCCTGGCCCGTCCCCTTACGCGCGGCCAATTGGGTCTGAACGATTTCGGGCCCCCTCCCGGAAAGAAATGCACGGGCATGCCAGCGCGGGTGAAGCGGTTCACGCCTGGATCAAGGTGCGCCCGCTCCAGTCGCGCACGCGCTGCCGCCGAAAGGAAGCTGGAGGCCCCCCCGGCTTGGACCGCACTCGAAAGCCCACCCCAGAGATCTCCTCGCTGCTGACCCTCAGCAGGTCGCTCCTGCGAAGAATCCTCGGACTCTTCCGGAACGAGGGGGAAGATCCCTCACCGCTCGGCTTGCGCTCGGCGACCTTCCACCTGGAGCTCGCGTTGCATGCGCTGAGAGATGGTGGAGAGGGACAGCCTCAGACATCGAGCGCGGGCGCTGGCAAGACCCGCACCGATCTCGCCAGACGTCCGATGCGAAAGCCGCACCACGGCCCGGGTTCCGGAGAACCCGCCTCGGTGCTCGATACTGGAGGGTACGTCGGATTGAGCGGGTGCAGCTCCGTGATCTCCCTGCCCGAGGTGGTTGGGATGCTGCAAGTGCACGAGAAGAGTGGCTTGCTGCGCGTCGTCACCAAGACCGAGACCCTCTTCATGGGCTTCGAGAAGGGCGATCTCGTCCACGCCTACAGCAGCGACTCCCCCCCGAGTCTCCGTCTCGGCGAGATCCTGGTCAGCCAGGACGCCATCGATCGGGAGCGCTTGAATGCCTTCCTGGCCCGGCACTCCACCGATCACGGCAAGTTCGGAGAGGCACTGGAGCGCGAAGAGCTCGTGACCAAGCAAGCCCTCCGCGAAGCGATCGAGTACCAGGTGCAACAGCTCTTCCTCCGGGCTCAGGAGAGCGATGCCTTCTACGCATTCACACCCGGCGAGCCCGAGAAGTGGGGCTACCTGGTCCGCTTCGGGGTCGTCCGTCTGCTCCTCGAGAGCGCACGATTGCAGGACGAGGCGATGGCGAACCCGCTCAGCCGAGTCCAGGTGCACAGGTAGCGGCCTCTCGATGGTCCAAGGGTCGGACGGGGGAGTGGTACCCCTCCCCGCGATGCTCAGTCGATCTTTCGCCGCACCCCATGCACTAGCCGCACCGGGCCGAGAAGGCCCGAATCGGGGAGCAGCGAGTCGCGCTGGTAGTGCTTCCAGGTCGTGAAGGTGATGCGGTCCTTCGAGGGGCGGGGCTTGCCGTCCCGCAGCCACCTCGGCCATTCCTTGAGCACCACGCCGTTCCATTCGCAGTCGTCGTCGGGCAGTTGCTCGTCGCCGATCAATCGATTGGCCCAGGTGTTCGTGACCGCGACCTCGACGCGATTGAGGCCGGCGCGCAGAGCGTGCGAGACATCGACGGCGAACGGCGGCCGCCACAGGACGCCGAACGGCTGGCCGTTCACCGTCACCTCGGCGAGCACGGCGACACGGCCAAGGTCCAGGACCACGGCGCGAGAAGGTTCGATCGCGGCGGCGTCGATCGAGAATTCGCAGGTGTAGGTGGCCGTCCCCGAGAAGTACTTCACGCCGCTCTCGGTGCGCTCACTCAGCGATTGCAATGCCCCGAGCGTGATGCTGTCAGGCGCGCCCCTGTGCGCCTCGAACCGCACCGACCACGGCTCGTCGAGCGGCAGGGGCGGCGGGACCTCCGCGACCTCGACCGACTGCGTGCGTCCCGCCGCCGATTGCAAGGTGTAGGCCCCTGGAACGAAAGCCGTCAGCTCGAGGCCGGTCTTCGGCCCGCGGTGGAGGCGGAACGGCGCGAGGGCCGTGGTCGTTTCCGCTGCCAGCTCGAGCACTTCGTTTTCCTCGACGCTGCGGGTCATCGGCCGATCGTCGAGCGTGAACTCGACGCGCAGGCGCTTGCGGTGCTGCACGGTCGGATCGCCGAACAGCGCGTTCGACGCTGCGATCACGAGCTCGCCGTCCGCGACCAATTCCGCGACCCTCCCGGTCACGTCGGCGCCACCCGCGCCGTCGATGGCCTCGTAGACCGCATGCAGGATCGCGATCCGCGGGGTCGCGGATACGGAGACCGGCGCCGACACCTTCGCCCACGGATCGATCTCGCCCGCGAGCCTCCGGAAAACGACGAAACGTGACCCGGCGGGCTCGAAGTCGAGGCGGACGGTCGTGCGCGCGTCGCGCACGCTCCAGATCGGCGCGTCAGCGATGTCGCCCGTGACAGCGTCCCAGATTTCCGGCACGCGATCGCCGACGCGGAAGGTCGCGTCGATCGTCCGAGCACGGGGCTGCTGATTCGACACGAAATACACGTCGGCCGCGGGAAGGCGCCGGTGGATCCAGGCGACGCGGGTAGGTGCACCATCGGCGTGGCATTCGAGATCGGGCGCCATCGCCAGCGCATGGACGACTGCGTCCGTCGACCGAGCGCGTACGACGCGCCCCGCGCCAACCGCGATGACGGCGTCGGGCTCCTTGTCGCTCGGTCCCCAGAGGATGTCCGTGAGCCGCCCGACCTCGGCCGCCCCGGCACCGCGGTCCGCCAGGCTCGGCGACTCGCCGGGCCGCTCGGCGATCAGCGTGGCACCAGCCTCGACGAGTGCGTGTAGCCGAGCTAGCGTCCCGCTCGTCAGGTCGCGCGTCTCGGGAATCCACAGGGCGCGATAGGTTGCACCATTCGGCAGAGCGAGCTGATGAGCGCTGACGCGCACGCGCTTCTCGAGCGCATCGGCTCCGCAGAAGTCGAAGGCGTAGCCGCGCCCCTTGAGCGACCAATCGTCCGGAATCGCGGCTGGCGCGTCGTCGCCGACGAACGCCAGGACGTCGGCCGCGGCGTAGCCTGCTTGCAGCAGGAACTGTGAGCGCGCGAGGTAGTCGAGCCAGGCCTTCGACTGCTGCCACCACGTCACGGTGCGCTCGAAGTGCGTGCCCCACTGGCCCATCGTCATACCCGGGACGAGGTCCGCCCAGGGTTGATGCGCATACCGGTGGAAGATCAAGCGATTGATGCCGGAGGCGAACTGGAGATCGCCGAGCGCTTTCATGTTCGCCGGGACGTTGGTCCAGCGGCCGCGCGACGGCTCGGCGGTGAACGCCTCGGCACCGACGAACGTCCGGCCGTAGACATGCGCCAGCGACGCCGCCATCGTGCACGAGGGCGTCTCGCGGCCCCCGATCCAGAACTCGCCCATGGGGATGTCAGCAGATCGGCCGACCGTCATGCACTCGAATGGGCCGTCGTAAGGCTCCATCGAGGTGACGAGTCCGTTGGCGTGGCACAGCTCGGCGAAGTAGTCGTAGTAGTTGGCTGCGAAGAGGTCGGCGATCGTCTTGCGGAAATCCCACAGGAAGCGCTCGCTGACCGCGGCACTCTCGACATAGCGACCCGTGAGCGTCACCAGGTAAGCGAGCAGGTCGTAGCCGCGCCGGGCCTCGAATTCCGTGCGGAAATCCTTGGTCCAGTTCTGATGTCCGACCTCGTACGAGTCGACGAGCGCACTCTTGAGGGCTTTCGGCGCGAGATCGCCGAGGTCAGCGAGGATCGGTGCCATGATGCCGTTCCAGTGCTGGTCGAGCGCCGCGCGGCTCAGCTTGTCGCACTCCAGGCCGCGTCCCGAATCAGGCGCCGGGTGATTCGTCTTGCCCGTCGGCGTGTGACCGATCCGCACGATGGTCCAGCGGCCGGCCGGCGCATTCCATCGGAGTCGCCCGGCGGCCGTCGAGGCGGTGAGGTCGACGATGGAAGCGAGCGGGACGATCGCCGCCGCAGGCGCAGCTTCGTCCGCGATGCGAAGGCCGTAGCGCGGCTCGAAGCCCGCCTTCGCGCGCCAATCGGGGATCCGCGACAGGTCGTCGGCCGGAGTCGGGAATGCCAGCACGGCGATGTCGCGATAGAGATCGAAGCGGCTCGCCGGCTGCGGAAGGTCGACCGCGACTTCCTGGCCGCCGTCCACCGTCGTCTCGCTCTCGACCAGCGTTTGCATCGCGAACTCGGGCGTGATCCACGGACCACCGCTCGACGACCAGCCCGCGCAGTTGTGGAGCGTCAGCTCGATGCCGAGCCGCGCCGCCTCAGCAGTCGCGTGCTTGATGAGCGCGCGCCACTCGGTGCTCATGAACAGCACGGAGCCCGCCGGGATGCCCTCGGAAACGTTGAAGATCTGCGCGCCGCCGATCCCGACGTCGTGCATCGCCTCGAGGTCGGCCGTGATGCCCTCTTTCGTGATGTTTCCGTTCATCCAGTGCCACCAGGTGTGCGGGCGGCACTCCCCGGTCGGTTTCTGGAAACCCGCCTCGAGACCCACCTGTGCCGCGACAGGCAAAGCGGAGCAGAATGCGAATGCGGGGAACGCGACGAGAAGCGGAAGAAGTCTCATGAGCTGTCTCCGGCCGAGGAAGATTCGGATCGTAACGGCAATCGGGGTCCGGCGAGGGCGCGGAATCACGCATGCGCGGGGCTCTGGTCGGGGAGAAACCCGATTATCAGCGGCGTGGGCCGGGAGTCTCGGGGGTACGATGAGAAACCTGGCGCTCGATGCGACCGGCACATTGACCTTGAAGTACCGACTCACACGCGACGACGGGGTCATGATCGACGTACCCGGCAGCATCTGGGAATCCCTACTGGAACTCGGGTACAGGAACGGCTGGCGACCGTCGGGAACGGACGCGCCCGGGGCCATCCACGGGGACGCTTCGAGGGCCCCGAGGTTCGAAGGTATTCCCACCATTGCAGGCTCACGCTGGGTGAGCTCCGATTACTTCTCGGCCTGCTGCCAGCACGTCCGGGCCGCGGATGCTCGGGAGCTGGGGGCCGCCGCGATGCGGGGTCGCCCGGACGACGCCAGCGGAGCGGAGTCTGCCGATTCCAAGCGCGATGCCGGACTTCGCAGGGTCGCCAACTTCGCTCAAGACGGTGGATTCGTGATCGGCTGCGCCTCGAAGTCGGATTGATTGTCGCAGCCCGCCGGAACCGGTAGTCCTCGACTTCGAGGTGGCGCCAGGCAAGGATCCAGCTGCTGAGTGCCCGCTAGATCGAAGGACCGAGAAGATCCCCCATGCCCAAGCCCGACCCGCGCGGCGTGTACAACGAGCAGAAGATCAAGAAGCTGCTCGCCGACATCCCGGAGATCCCCGAGAAGTACGGGCGAAAGAAGAAGCGGCCGCGCGAGGTGGCACAGATCCTCGAGCCGAACTGCACGGGCTGCGAGGTCTGCATCCCTTTCTGCCCCGTGGACTGTATCGAAGTCGAGCCGGCGGAGAAGTGGCCGGACCGAACGATCCCCCCGGTTCGCATCCGATACGACGAGTGCATCGGCTGCGTGATCTGCGTTCGCGTCTGCGAGAAGCTTGCCTGGGACGCGATCGTGATGCGGCCTACCGAGGAGATCGAGCGCGAGGCGGGCATCGTGATTCACGCGACATTCCCGCCCGACGAGCGCTAGTCCGCGCGCCCGTCGGAAGTCGTCTTGCTCAAGGACGATCGGTCATCGGCGATCGGTGGCCTTCTTGGCGATCTTCGCGTTCTTCTTCTCCTGCTTCTCCTTGATCGTGAGCTTCTGCTTCTTCACTTCCTTGCGTTTTTCCTGACCTTTGGCCATTGAGGGGGTCTCCGCTTTCATCGCACCGTAGTGCGCCTCGGTGATGTGCGCGGCCTAGGAAAGCGGACCTCGAGGTCGATGTCAAGCCATCGCCCGCGAGCTCCAGTCCGGCGCTGCTCTCCATGGCGGTTGGATGGAATCGGAGCCGGACACGGGCCACGCGTCCGGTTTCGCGTAGCACGGCGCTCGCCATGCGACTAGCAGACCAGGCTACGATTCCAATCCATCACGAGGAGGCCGCATGCCGCTCCACTCCCTGGCTCTCATGTGCTCGGCCATCCTGGCCTTGATTCACGGACCAGCCTCGGCCCCGGCTCGCCCGGCTGGTGAGGAGAACCCCATTCATTGGAAGGGTGATCTGTGCACATCGCTGCGCATCGCCAAGGAATGCGGCGATGCGCCTGTACGGGCGATTTCATCCTGGGCGGACTGGGCCGACTCGCACGGGTACGAGCTCTTCCTGAACGAGGATGGAAGAGTCCTGCTCTTGCTGAAGAACAAGCCCGGCAGCACGGAGCTCGATCTCGTCAAGCGAACGTGCCGCTTCGTGGACGAGCTGTTGAAACCGGCCCTTACCGCGGCATCGGGGGAGGCTCCTGCGCCAGTCACGGGCGTCCCGGAGGAGTCGGATCCGCCCGCCGCGCGCCTGCCGGCCCCCGTCGACGAGACCGCCGTCCTGGTGCAGGCGAAGGACATGGAGGACTACCAAACCGTGCTCGAGCACGCGGCGGAAATGGAGCCTTACCTGCAGTCGTGGGTCGAAACGGGCCGGAAGCTCGCCGGCTGCACGCTGGTCCGTCCGCTCTGCTCCTCCTGGATCGAGCTGCTCGACGGGCAGGAGGAATGGGACATCAAGAACGAGCTCGTCCATCGGCTCGCGACCCTTCTCGTCGTTCGCCGATTCGGCGAGCAACCGTTCTGGCTGACGATGGGGCTTTCCTGGTACGTCGAGAGCGAGGTCCGCGGGGCAATCTACTGCTTCCCCTACCGCGACGAGTTCGTCTGGGCAACCGAGCACGGTTCGTGGGACACGGACGTCAAGCGCATCTTCAAGGAAGCAGGCACTGGTTTCCTCGGAGAGCTCGTTGCCTGGAAGCGGGGCAGCTATGACGCCACGGCCGCGCGCGAGGCGTGGGCACTGGCGCGATTCATGGCCACTGACCATTCCGGTGCGATCCCGGCAATCCTCGCGGACCTGCATGCACTCCGCGAGGAGAAGGGAGTCACCCACACTGGCCGGACCTGGGAGGTCATCGTCGGCTGGGAGCCCTCGCTCGAAGACCAGCGGGCCGTCCTCGAGCGACACCTCGGCAACGACTTCGTCGAGGAGATCCTCGAGCAGTACGCCAAGGGCAAGAAGTCGAAGGCCGGGAAGTAGCGCATCAACGCCATCCCCGTGGCGGCGCTCGGAACGCTTTCCTGAACGGGCAGAAGGGATCGGCGCGCCGCGAGGCGCTCGGCACCCTCCGGCTCACTTGAGCTTCTTCAGCGCGCCCTGGAGCTCGCTCCAGTTGCGCTCCTCCTTGGTGTTCTCCTGGACCTGGACGAACGCGACTTTTCCAGCCTTGTCGACCACGACGGTGGCGCGGTGGCTGATGAAGGGGACGGCGGGGTGCGCCAGGCCGAACTTCTTGGTGACGTCCAGCATCGGATCGGCGAGCAGATCATGCTTGATCCCCTTGCTCTGCTTCCAGGCCTTGTGGGACCAGGTCGAGTCACGGCTGATGCCGACGACGACGGTATCCGGCGCCTCGAGCACCGGCTCGCGGCTGATCTTGCAGTTCTCCTTCTCGCAGGTCGGGCTCCAGTCGAGCGGATAGAACATCAGGACGACGTTCTTCCCCTTCTGGTCGGAGAGCTTCCATTCCTTCTCGTCTTGCGTCTTGAGCGTGAATTCGGGCGCGGTCGTTCCGACGTCGATGGGCATGGATCGTTTCTCCTCGGGGGGCGCGGTTGGTGGGACGCGAGAAGGCTAGCACGCGCCGCGTCCCGGGGTCCAGGTGCCGATGTGCTCGGCGTTGCGCGCGAGAAGCGTCTGGCTCGATACTGAGCGGCCAATGATCACACGCTTCCTCGTCCCCATGCTGGTCCCGGTTTTCGCAGGCGTGCGTGCGCCGATCGCCGCGGCGCAGGATCCCTTTGCGGTCGATGTGCGGCCGACGCCGTGGCTCGCGCCGGAAGACGAGAGCAAGGCGCTGCACGTGCCCGATGGTTTCGCGATCCAGTGCTTCGCGCACGAGCCCGATCTCTACAAGCCGATGAATCTGGCTTTCGACGCGCGCGGCCGGCTCTGGTGCACCAGCTCGACCGAGTACCCCCATGCGGTCAAGGCGGACAAAGAGTTCCTGGGCCGCGACATGATCACGATCCACGAGGACAGCGACAGCGACGGAGTCGCGGACAAGGTCACGGTGTTCGCTGACGACCTCGACGTCCCGATCGGCCTGTATCCGTGCGTCGACCACGAGGGACGTGACGGCGCGATCGTGTTCTCGATCCCGAACATCTGGCGGTTCTGGGACGACGACGGCGACGGGCGCGCGGACCAGCGCGAGGTGCTGTACGGCCCCATGGGGTGGGAGCGCGACGCTCACGGCCTCAACAACTCGTTCCGCCGCGGCTTCGATGGCTGGGTCTACGCGAACCACGGCTACAACAACATCACGACGGTGAAGGGCCGCGATGGGCACGAAGTGCACATGGAGTCGGGCAACACCTATCGGTTCCGCATCGACGGCTCGCGGATCGAGCAGTTCACCTTCGGCCAGGTCAATCCGTTCGGGAGCTGTTTCGACGAGCGCGGGGATCTCTATGACGCCGACTGCCACACCCTGCCGATCACGTTATTGATCCGCGGCGGCTGCTACGAGAGCTTCGGAAAGCCGAGTGACGGGCTGGGCTTCACTCCGCAGATCATGAGCCACCTGCACGGCTCGACGGCGCTCTGCGGACTGGCGATCACCACGGGGGACGCCTTTCCCGACGAATGGAGCGACCGGCTCTTCGTCGGGAACGTGATGACCTGCCGCGTGCACTGCGATCAGCTCGTGTTCGACGGCTCGACGCCCCGGGCCGTCGAGCAACCCGACTTCATCGTGAGCGACGACCCATGGTTCCGCCCCGTCGATATCCAGTTCGGCGCCGACGGCGCGATGTACGTCGCCGACTTCTACAACCGGATCATCGGGCACTACGAAGTCCCGCTGGACCACCCCGGCCGCGACCGCACGAGCGGGCGCATCTGGCGGATCTCCTATGTCGGCAAGGAGGGGAGCCAAGCGCGCTCGGTCGCGGTGCCCGACCTGCGCGCCGCCACGGCCGTGGAGCTCGTGGACTTCTTCTCGAGCCCGAACCTCACGACTCGGATGCGAGCGCTGGACGAGCTGACGGACCGGGTCGACCACGAAGAGGCGAGAGCGGCGATCCTGCAGGCTCTGGCGCCTGAGGTCCTGCCTCAGCGGACCGCCGCGATGCTCGTCCACGCGCTCCACCGGCTCGATCTCGCGGCGGAGCTGTCCAGCAGGATCCCCAAGCTGCCCCGCCTGAACGTGCTCAAGGTGCTGGCGGAACTGGGCCTGGAGGGAAAGGATGGTCTGCCTGGCGACGTCGGAGCGCTCTTGCTCGAGTCTCTCGCGGACGCCGATCCGTTCGTCCGCCGTGCAGCAGTCGATGCAATCGGGCAACACCCCTCGGCGGACCACATCGAGCCGCTGCTCACCTTGCTCACGAAGACGCCCGAGAGTGACGCGATCCTGCGTCACTCGATCAAGATCGCGCTCCGTGATCAGATGCGCGATCCCGGCGCGATGGCGCATGCCTCGGAGTTCGAGGGAGACCCGGCGACCGAGCAGGTCCTACTGGATGTCTGTCTGGGCCTGCACGGCGAAGCTGTCGGACGGTACCTGATCGATAGCCTCCGCGACGACGCGCCGCCCGACGCGCACACGATCGCGCTCCTGGAGCACGCCGCGCGCGAGGCTGCGGCCACGGACCTTCCACGCCTGGTCGAGAAGATCCGTCGCTCTTTCGCACACGACCGCTCGGTGGAGCTCCAGATGCTCGAGGCGATCCTCGCCGGGCTCGATCGACGCGGCATGCAACCCGCGCCGGCACTCCAGGGCTGGTCGGACGATCTCGTATCGGCCGTACTCGCCACCCCCGACGCTCTCTCGCCCGCCTGGCGCGACGCGCCGATCGCCGGGGTCGGCAAGAGTGACAACCCCTGGTGTCTCGAGGTGCGCCCGTGCAGCGACGGCATCGCCGCGCCGATGCTGTGCAGCCTCCCGCGCGGCGAAGATCTCACCGGCGTGCTGCGCTCGCCGCCTTTCGTCGTACCCGCGAGGCTGACGTTCTTCCTGGCCGGCCACAACGGCGAGACCGACCGCGCGCCGATCCCTTTCAACAAGGTGCGCATCCTGGATGCCGCGACGGGGGCGCGCCTCGCGGAAGTGCTCCCGCCGCGCCAGGACGTCGCGGAGAAGATCGAGCTCGACCTTGCGGCATCCGCAGGAGCACTCGCAGTGCTCGAGCTCGTCGACGCCAATCCCTACGACGGCTACGCCTGGCTCGCGACCGGTCGCTTCGATCCGCCCGTGGTCTCGCTCCCCGAGCGCTCGCCGGCGGAACTCGCGGGTGAGATCCTCGCCGCCTGCCGCCTTGCGAACCGCTTCGGCGCCGAGAAGCAGATCGATCGGCTCGCCGCCCTGGCTCGTTCGCCGCTCGCCGATCCGGCCGTGCGCGCGGCAGCGGCCGGATCACTCCTCACGGCGTCACCCTCGGCGCTCGGCAGCGCGCTCGCAGCCCTGATCGACGATCCGGACGCTCCCACCGAGCTCGTCGATCCGATCTGCGAGGCGATCGCGGCGCGCGACGAGGCAAGGCTCGCCGAGCTCGGCGCCCGCGGTGTGGAAATCTGTCCAGGCCGCCAGCAGCTTCCCCTCGCCGCCGCCTTCGGGGGCACGCGCGACGGAGCGACGCGGCTCCTGGATCTGGTCGCGCAAGGCAAGGCTTCCGCCTCGCTGCTCACGAAAGAAAGCGTGCGCGACGCGGTCGTCGCGGCGCTCCCCCACGACGAGATCCGTCTCGACGATGGTGAAACGCGCATCGCCGAGCTCACCGAGGGCCTCCCGACCGAGAGCGAGGCGCGCGCGGAGCTGATCGCCGATCGCCGCAAGTCTTTCGCGCGCTATGGCGGCGACGCCGTCGCGGGGGCCAGCGTGTTCACGAAGAGCTGTGCCCTCTGCCACCAGATCGCCGGCAAGGGCGCGCTCGTCGGCCCCCAACTCGACGGGCTCTCCTCGCGGGGCTTCGAGCGGCTGATCGAGGACATCGCTGACCCCAGTCGAAACGTCGACGTCCAGTTCCAGCAGACGATCCTCGTTCTCACCAGCGGCGAGATCCTGCCGGTCCTCGTGCGCCGCATCGAAGGCTCGACGATCGTGTACGTCGACGCGACGGGGAAGGAGCTGAGCATCCAGCAGACGGAGGTCGCCGAGCAGCGCCCCAGCCGTCCCTCGATCATGCCCGACAATCTCGCCGACTCGCTCACTGACGAAGAGCTGCGCAATCTGCTCGCGTTCCTGCTCGCCCCAGCCGCCTCAGGCGGACACTGAGGCGGGAGCAGTGATGGCCGACACAGCGCGAGTAGGAAGCGCCCGGGAAGGCGGCACGAAGGCGAGCCTCCCCGGGCGCGAGACGTGACACGATCGACGGCAGCCCGTCCCGCTTCCGATGAGCTCGACGGTGTTCCCATGGAATTCCCGTCGAGCCATCGAACGCTCCCGAGCCCGGCAGGTTACTCGCCGACCACCGCCATCGGCGGCGGCGTGATCGGGTTCTCACCGCCCCAGAATTCGATCGAGTTGAAGATCAAGATGTCACCGAGATAGGCAAAGGCGTACACGGGGATGATGGTGCAGGCGACGAAGACGGCTTCATTGCCCCACTTGCTATCCGTGGCGGTCTTGTTCCAGTGATGCACGCTATGGAACGCGTTGTCCGGACCCAGGCAGCTCGAGCTGAAGAGAGAGAGAGTCAAGGCTCCTGCCAGCAGGGTTTTTCTCATCGTTCGTTTCCTCGTGATCGTGTGGTGCAGTAGAAAGGAGCTCGTGTGACGAGAGCGGCATGCGCTCTCGGCGATTCGCTGGATCCCGCGCTCGGTACCGGCTCCGGCCCCATGAGCCAGCTTTTCTAGCGAAAGGGCGCGCTGCAATCCATGGATAGTTCACCCCCGGGCATTCACCGGGAACGGGATCGCGTACCCGGGAAAAGTGGCGGCGGGGAGGAGCGGGGCGGGACTCACAGCCCTGCGCGGGCGGACTTCGTACTCATTCGGTGAGATCGGTGCGTACGTTCAGCGCAAGCTCCCGGCGGGATCCAATAGAGCGGAGTTCGACACCGAGTTTCCGAAACGGTCATAGGCGTCGAGCGTCCAGACGACTTCCTTGGTCAGAGGCTCGATCTCCACCAGGAGAGGCTGCCCCGGGCCGGCGTGGCAGTTCCCGAAGACGTAGTGTCCGTTCGGCAGCACCTCGAGCGTCGTGACCCACGCGAGCGTGATCCCGGGCAGCTCGTCCTGTGTGAGCTGCCAGACGATCTCCTTCGCGGGGTTCACCTCGAGGATTGCGTGACCATTTCCCGTTGCGACGAGGGTGTTGCCGCTCGGGAGTCTGAGCGCGCCGAAGCACTTGTTCCCGAAAGCCTCGGGGCCATGACCGTCCTTGCGTTCTTTGCCGAAGAGCGGCACGGGATATTCCCAGACGACTGCGCCAGACTTTCCTTCGTACTCGCGGACGACGCCATCGCCCTCGTGACAGACGAGGAAGTTCCCCGTCGGGAGCTTGCGCACGAGCCGGGTATCGGTGTGTGGATGGGGGTGATCGAGCTTCAACGGAATCTGGTGCAGGATCTCGCCGGCCCGGTCCACCTCCAGGATGCGCGCGGGCCCGCTCTCGGCGATCATCACGCGGCCATCGGCCAGAGGCTGGAAGGAGTGGACCTCGACCGGCTTGCCCTCGTTTCCGTTGCGCGTCGCGGAGTCATAGGTCCAGACGACCTCCTTCTTTCGCACGTCGATCTCGACGACCTTGTTCGAGCCCTGCTGCACCATCAGGTTGCCGCCGGGGAGGACGTGGACGTCGTGGATGCCGCCCCAGGGCAGCTCCCACTCGGGCGCGCCGTCCGCGCCGAGGATCGCGAGTCGATCGTTGCCCTGGAGCACGAGCCGATGCCCGACCTGGAGGCCCGGGCAGCATGCGCAGAGGATCGCCGTCAAGAGCTGCAGGAGAGTCGACATTCGAGACCTCGGGTTCCGGGGGATCGAGCGCGGCCATCGTACCTGCACACGCGTCATCGCCGTGATGGTCGTGCTGCCGGGGAGCCCGATCGAGGTGTGGAAGAACTGCTCCGCGTGGACGACACTCGCACGGTCGGTTCCCATCGCCCACAATGGGCTCGACTCGATCGTCCGGCCGCGATCACGCTCGACGGCTCCCCTCATGCCCCACCCGAAGACCCTTGGTCAGTTGAAGCGCAGCAGCTGGCGGCCTCGAACCGTCAAGGAAGAGCTTCGCGAGAACCTCATCGCCCGCTTGCGCGAGGGCCAGCCGATCTTCCCCGGCATCGTCGGCTACGAGAAGACCGTGACGCCGCAGGTCGTCAACGCGATCCTCTCGGGCCACGACTTCATCCTGCTCGGCCTGCGCGGTCAGGCGAAAACGCGCATCCTCCGCAGCCTCGCCTCGCTGCTCGACGAAGCGATCCCGGCCGTCCTGGGGTGCGAGATCAACGACGACCCGCTCGCGCCCGTCTGCGTGCCCTGCCAGAGACGGGCCATGACGGAGGGCGAGGAGCTCGCGATCACCTGGATCCCACGGGCGGATCGGTATCGCGAGAAGCTCGCGACCCCCGACGTGACGATCGCCGATCTGATCGGCGACATCGATCCGATCAAGGCCGCGACGCGCAGGCTGTCCTTCGCCGATCCCGAGGTCATCCATTACGGAATCATCCCGCGCAGCAATCGGGGCATCTTCGCGATCAACGAGCTGCCCGATCTGCAGGCGCGCATCCAGGTCGGACTGCTCAACATCCTCGAGGAAGGTGACGTCCAGATTCGCGGCTTCCCGGTGCGACTGCCGCTCGACATATGCCTGGTCTTCTCGGCCAACCCCGAGGACTACACCAATCGCGGCAACATCATCACGCCGCTGCGTGACCGCATCTCCTCGCAGATCCTGACGCACTATCCGCGCACGATCGAGGAGGGCATGCAGATCACGGCGCAGGAAGCATGGGTCGAGCGGCAAGCCAGCGCGCAGGTCAGGGTGCCCGGCCATGTGCGCACGCTGATCGAAGAGGTCGCCATCCAGGCGCGCTCGAGCGAGCTCGTCGACCAGAACTCGGGGGTCAGCGCTCGGGTGACGATCGCCCTGATGGAGAACACGATCTCGAACGCCGAGCGGCGCGCGTTCGTCTCGGGCGAGCTCGCGACCGTCGCGCGCGTTTCCGACGTCCTCGCGGCGAGCTCGGCGGTCACGGGCAAGATCGAGCTCGTCTACGAGGGCGAGCGCGAGGGTGCTCAGTCCGTTGCGCGGCATCTCATCGGCCTGGCGGTGAAAGCCGTCTTCGATCGCTCGTTTCCCGACGCCTACCGGGCCGAGACCACGGGGACAGCGGGCGAAGGCGAGTTCAAGCCGATCCTCGCCCACTTCCAGAACGGGCGCTCGATCGATCTCTCCGACGATCTCCCGGACGAGGATCTCGGAAAGCGCCTGAAGGCCGTGCCCGGGCTCGAAGCGATCGCGCAGAAATACCTCGCGCCGTCTGACGCGGGCGAGACCGCCGCCGCGATGGAGTTCGTGCTGGAAGGCCTGCATCAGAGCTCCTTGCTCGCCAAGGACGAGGTCGCGGGCGGCCGGGTGTTCCGCGACATGTTCGAGGACATGGTCCGCGGCCTGAAGACTCCCGGGGACCGGCCGCGGCCGCCACGCAGCAAGGACAAGTAAGGCGCGCGCGATGGACTACCGCTACAGCGAGTTCGATGTCGGGCTGCAGAGCATGAAGCAGCGCCTGCGCATGCTCTTCAAGCTCTTCAATCAGCTCCTGCTGCACACCGACGGGGACGTCGAGCAAGCCCTCGAGTACCTCCAGCAGCTCGGCCGGCGCCACGGCCTGTTCGACGCCAAGCTCTCCTTCGAGGACTTCAAGAAGCTGCTCGAGACCAGCCGCGCTGTCCAGCGCAACGCCCAGGGCGCCCTGGAGCTCACGCAGCATGGCGAGCAGCAGGTCCGGCGATCCGCGCTCGATGCGATCTTCTCATCGCTCGAACACGACTCGCAAGGCGAACACCGCACAAGGAAGAGCGGCGTCGGCGCCGAACGCCTGCCCGAGACTCGCGCGTACGACTTCGGCGATCCGCTGTCGCTACTCGATTCGACCGAGACCCTGTCGAACGCGATCCGCCGAGGTGGAATCGAGTCGATCTCGATCGACGAGGCAGACCTGCGCATCCACGAGACCGAGCACCTGTCTTCCTGCGCCACCGTGCTGATGGTGGACGTCTCGCACAGCATGGTGCTCTATGGCGAGGACCGCATGACCCCGGCCAAGCGTGTCGCGCTCGGGCTCTGCGAGCTGATCACGACTCGTTACCCGAAGGACTCGCTCAACGTGGTCCTGTTCGGGGACGAAGCCTGGGAAGTACCGATCGCCGAGCTGCCCTACCTCTCGGTCGGTCCCTATCACACGAACACGAAAGCGGGACTCGTCCTCGCGCGCGAGATCCTGCGCAAGAAGAAGCAGCACAACCGCCAGATCATCATGCTGACCGACGGCAAGCCCTCGGCGCTGACCGAACGGAACGGTGAGATCTACAAGAACCCCTTCGGCCTCGATCGGCGAATCGTCAACAAGACGCTCGAAGAAGCCGAGGCTTGCCGGCGCCTCGGCATCCCGATCACGACATTCATGCTGACGAGTGATCCAACCCTGATCGACTTCGTCGAGCGCTTCACGCAGGTCAATCATGGCCGGGCCTACTATTCGGAGCTCGACGCGCTTGGTTCGTTCGTGCTCGTGGACTACATGAGGAACCGCAAGCGCCGAGTGTGATTGCCCGGTCCTCCCCGCGCGCCCATGGCCCGCTCGATCCAGGAAACGCCCCGACCACGACACGGCCGCTTACCCGCGATGGACCCCACGCTCATCGAATACTTCGATCTCGTCTGCGACAAGATCGCCACGCACCCGAGCTATTCCACGCTGGTCGAGAACGCCGCTCGTGCGGGGCAGCAGCTCATCCTGAACTACCACACGCACGGTCCGGGAGAGCCCTACTGCGCATCGGTGTGCATTCGAAACGAGCCGCTGGCGATGCTCGGGCTGCCCGCGCCCCTGGAGGAGCTCGCCCACATCCGTAGCATCGGGAAGACGAGCGAGGACTGCGCCCCCCTGATGGAAGCTTTCGCGGCGCGTCTCGCGCATCGGTACGCGTTGCAGACGATGCCGCTCGTGTTCCTGAACGGTGCCCCCTTCGTCGAACCCTGAGCCGTGGGAGCACCGGGCGCCGCAGTTTCCGGGCCCCAGAGCTCCGAGCCCTGACCGTGGCGCGCGTGACGAATGATCTCACGCTGGTCCTCGGCGGTGGGGGCTTTCTCGGCGCACACGTCGTCGCCGTTGCGCTGCAGCGATCGCAGGCTCGCGTCGTCTCGGCGAGCCGCACACCGGGTGCAGGCGCGCGGGTCTGGGGATCCGCAGCCAGTCTGGTCGAGCGCGAGCTCGACGTTCTCCGCGCCGGTGCCGCGGAGGCGCTGATCGAAGAGCTCATACCCACCCGCATCGTGCTGTGCACGGCTCTGTCGCGGATCTCCGAGTGCGCGGCGTACCCTGGCCTCGCGCGCGCCCTCAACGTCGAGTTTCCGCGGCGCGTGGCGCGTTTCACGGCCGAGCGTGGCGCGCGGCTCGTCCACATCTCGACCGATCTCGTCTACGGTGACCGCGAACCCCCGGCCGAGGGCTGGCGGGAAGAGGACGCGGTCGGCCCGCTGAGCATCTACGGTCAGACGAAAGCGCAGGGTGAGCGCGCCGTGCTCGAAACGGATACCTGCGCGCTCGTGGTTCGACTGCCGCTGCTCTTCGGCGATTCGGGCGGGCGCGATCTCGGGGCATCGGAGAGTCTGCTCGCGGCGGTCGAGCGAGGCGAGCAGCCCGTGCTGTTCCGCGACGAGTTTCGTACCCCGCTGGCAGTCCATGCGGCGGCCGGGGCGGTGGTCGAGCTGTGCGAGAGGAACGAGAGCGGCATCCTCCACGTCGCAGGAAGCGAGCGCGTCTCGCGCTACGAACTCGGCCTCGCCGTGCTGCGTGCCAGCGGGATGTCCGAGGCCGGGGCGCGCTCCAACCTGCGAGCGACCACGCGCGCCGAGTCGGGCCTCGAATCGACGCGACCGGCGGACGTCTCGCTCGATTCGAGTCGGGCGCGTTCGTTCTTGCGCACCCGGCTGTCCACGGTCCGCGCGGCGCAGAAATGACAACGAGCGCGCCGCGCCGAGCCCGAGTTCTAGAGAGAAACCACACCCCAACGAGCACGGAGTCCCTCCGAGTTTGGAGTACCGCCTTCAGGCGGTCTGGTTCGTCGTCCCGCCTTCAGGCGGGACTGGCTCGAAAAGAGAAGACCGCCCGAAGGCGGTACTCCGAACCGGACCGAAACCGGAAGCCACCGGCAGTCCCGGAATCGCCAAGATTGGCCTTCCCTTTGCAGTCGCCACGATCTGGTGGCACGATCCCCAGCTACAATGCGCCGAGCATGAAGCGAATGTCCAACCGTGATCGCATCGCGCGCGCCGCCGAGGAAGCTCGGCTCGGCGAGGTCGAGAAGGCCGAGAAAGCCGCCAAGAAGGCCGTCAAGAAGCCGACGGGAACTCGTCCGAAGCGAACGGTGAAGCCCGTTCGCATGAAAGTCGTCTGGGAGGTGTGCAGTGCGACCGGAGCGACGGTCAAGACCTTCGCCTACCCGGACAAGGCCACGGCCGAAGCGGAAACCGCGGCGCTCACTCAGTCGACGGGACGCACACATATCCTTCGCGCAACGAAGGTGCCGATGGAGTGACGCGAGCGCTTCGCTCGCCGGATTTTCCCGGTCCTCGATGAGCGTCTGGTTCGTGTACATGATTCGCGCGGGCAACAACGCGCTCTACACCGGCATCAGCACGAACGTCGATCACCGCCTGAGCGAGCACACTTCCGGACGTGGCTCGAAATACTTGCGCGGGCGCGCGCCGCTGACTCTCGAGTATCGGCGCAGGATCGGTGACCAGCGTCTTGCCATGGCCGTCGAGCGAAGCCTCAAGTGCCTCACGAAGACCCAGAAGGAGCGGATCGTCACCTCGGCGCCGTCCCGCGCGCGATTGCTGCGCATCCTGGACATCGAGCTGTCGAGTGAGCGATCCATCCGGCGCCCGCGCGAAGTTCTCGTGACGAGCCCGACGATCTCCCCGGAGCGACCTGCCTGAAGCATTCCGGCCTCACCCGTGGCCGGGCGCTCTCTCCCCCATCGCGGTGGCTAGCGAGCGCGTTCGAGAACTGGGCGATCCCAATCCGCAAGGCCCGCGACAGCTCCGTAGGCTCCCTCGAGGAAGTCGAGGAGCGCCGCGCGGGGATCGGGAAGCTTGCGCCATTCCTCGTAGAGCAGCCGCGCCTGGGGCGCGCCGCCCGCCTCGACCCATCGCGCGGGCTTCGGCAGCGGTTGCGCACTCAGCCGATCGGGTGCCGGGAAGGCATAGCAGTAGAAGGCCGGCTCGGGCAGATCGTCGTCGCCGAACCAGAAGCCCGCACTGCATACCTCGTGCGAGTAGGCCTCTCGCGAGACCCGCTGCGCGGGCGGATCGAGCGCGGGGCGGCCCGAGAATCGAGTCACCGCGAGATCGAGGCTGTGCCAGAAGAAATGCACCGGGCTGCACTTGCCGACGAAGCGGCCGCGGAACTCCCAGAACACGGCGTCGATCGCCGTGAGCAGCCGCCATGCTCTCGTCACAGCCGCCCGGTCGTACGTCGTGTGCTCCTGGTCTTCGGGGAAGCGGACCTTCGACTTGCATTCGTACGGCATGGTCGTGATGGAGCACGGCCGCCCCAGCTCGTCGAGTGCGCGCATGAAATCGGCGTAGAAGGCCGCGATCGGGCGGGGGGCGAGCGCCACCTCGCGACGGTCGCCACGATCGGTTCCGAGGATGACGACGTGTTCGAGGAGATCGAGGTCGATCGCCAGGGGACCGCGAGCGGATGGAATGGGCCCCGTGGTCAGCCCCCGGGGTGACACGTACAGCGGCACGTGCCACCAGTGGTTCAGCCAGGGATGGAGCCCCATGCGCGTCTTGCCGACGATCTGACAAACGAGCTGGAGGTAGAGTCGGCTGTCCTCCCACTCGGCGAGCGGGAACGGACCGAGGTTGGATGCGAAGCTCATGCTGCGGGGTCGGCGGGGACGCGTCGGGGAGGGACGAGGGACTGTGCCCCAGTATTGCCAGTCCCCCGCCAGTTCATAAGCTGGGCACCGTGGGGACGGGAGGCGCGAGCGCGGAACCGGGCGTGCGCCGGATCCTGCGCATCGTTCTGGTCAGCTTCCTGCTGACCTTCCTCGCGGCGCGCGTGACGGTCTTCCTGATCATGTCGCGGCGGATCCCCGACCTCTTCTTGCACCTGTGCGGAACGCACGTGCATCACCTGAATTATGGCATCTTCCTGCTCTCGGGCGTGGGACTGCTCCTGCTGATCAGCCGTCCCACGGGTCGGAAACTGGCGCTGGCCGCGGCGGTCTACGGGGTCGGGCTGGCGCTCACCTTCGACGAATTCGGAATGTGGCTGCATCTGGGCGGCGGCTACTGGCAGCGCGCGAGCTTCGATGCAGTGGTCGTGATCACGGCCGCGTTGGGCGCGATCGTCTATGCTCCGATGTTGCGACGCTTCCAGCCGCACGACTGGGTCGCGGCCGTCCTGCTGGTCCTCGCAATGGCCGTCTTCGGCCTGCTGCTCGTCGAGTCCTTCCGGTACGCGGGCGATCGGATCGGCCCTCGGATCGAGCGCCTCGAGCAGGAAGCACCGCGCTAGATCGGGCTTCGCCTTCGATCGGGGCCGACCACGCGTTTCGTCAGCGTCGCGCGTTGCCCCGCTCCCTCCGGCTCTCTACCATTGCAGCCGCGCCGGGTGCCCAAGCGTCCACCGTGGACCGTCGCTCGCCGTTTTCCCGACCGATCGTCCGAATGCGTCCTTCCCGACCGATTCATCGAGCGAGTCGAGACGTATCACCACCCCGAGAGTCGATACAGAAGTCATGGGCAAGCGCCTCTACGTTGGAAACCTCTCCTTCGAGACGACCGAAGACGCCATCCGCCAAGCTTTCTCCAAGGATGGCCGCAGCGTCGCCGAAGTCCACATCATGACCGACCGTGACACCGGCCGTCCGCGCGGCTTCTGCTTCGTCGAGATGGGTTCCGATGCCGACGCAGCGGCCGCCATCCAGTCCATGGACGGCGCGAGCCTCGACGGCCGCAACATCACCGTGAGCGAAGCCCGCGAACGCCAGCCGCGCACCGGTGGTGGTGGCGGAGGAGGCGGCGGTGGCGGTGGTGGCGGCGGGCGCGGCGGCGACCGCTGGTAGAGCTTGCCGTACGACCGGGTTCGCGTGCGATCGATCGCGGGTGCGCGCAGCCTCAGCCGTGGCTCAACCCCGCCAGCCGCGGGGCAGCGAGGATGCGCACCTTGATCCAGGCGCGCTGGTGGAGCTGCTGCGCGGCATGGACGCTCGGGGTTGCGAGAGCGCGCGCGACTTCCGTCCATTCGGCGCCGTGGTAGTCGCGCAACAGGACCGCTTCCCGATAGGTCTCGGGGAGACTGCCCACGATCTCGTCCAAGAGGGCGCGGATCTCGGATCGGAAGGCTTGCGCACTTGGAGTCGTCCCGGAGTCGGCGGGCGAGACGTCCGTGCCGGACGTCTCGCTGCCGGCGGGCTCGAGCGGCCGCGCGCGCCCCATGTCGCGCTTCTTCGCGTGCACGTAATCGACGAGGTCGCGGATGCGATTGGTGGCGACGCGCGCGAGCCAGTCGAGGAGGTCGAACTCGCTCCCGAGATCCAGCGTTTCCAGTCCCTCGAGGGCCGCCCGGCAGGTCTCCTGCACGACGTCCCCTGATTCGGTCCAGCGCCGCAGGGCCGGCCCCAGCCGAACCCGTACGATCCGGCGGATGCGCTCCTCGTAGCGAGTGAAGATCTCGTTCGTGGCGCCGCGGTCGCCCGACCGCGCCCGCAACAGGAGCGAGAGGGTGTTCTCCAGGTCGGCCCGGACGGGACCGGGCGTCGAACCGAGCAGGGTGTCTTCGCCCCCATCCATTTCTGTCATGACAGCATGCCCAAACGGATCCCGACCTCTCCGCCCGGATCTATGATCCTAGCGCCGAGCGAGGCGATGTGACCATGGAGGCCGAATCCCTCAGCCGATCGCGCGCCGAGGTGCTGTTCGCAGCGCTTCTGGTCGAGGAGTCGAACCCCTCGACGCGCCGCGTCCAGGACCTGTGTGCCGCGCATCCCGACCTTGCACCCGACCTCGAGCAGCTGCACGGCCAGCTCCTCGCCATGCGCGCGATCCTGCCGGCGTGGCCGGTGCCCGTGCGCGACGACTCCGCGAGCTTCGTCTCCCGATCGCCTGTCCTGGGCAACTTTAGGTGCTTGCGCCTGCTCGGACGCGGGGGCATGGGCGAGGTGTGGGAAGCAGAGGACCTCACTCTCGGCCGGAAGGTCGCGATCAAGCTCCTGCTCGACTCCTGGATGGCGGACGAGACGCAGGTCCAGCGTTTCTTGCGCGAAGCGCAGGCGGCAGGTCGTGTCCAGCACGCGGGCATCGTCGCGGTGTATCAGACCGGCGAATGGCAGGGCCGCCGCTACATCGTCCAGGAGCTCATCGCCGGCGGTCGGACGCTGCGCAACGAGATCGAGGAGCTTCACCGACTACCGGAGCTCCCCGGAGATCATGCACGCCGGGTGGCGCAGCGCTTCGAGACGCTCGCGGATGCGCTGATCGCGGCTCACGCCGCCGGGATCGTCCACCGCGACATCAAGCCGCAGAACGTGCTGCTCTCGCCCGGCGGCGAGGCAAAGCTCGCCGACTTCGGTCTCGCCTTGCTGATCAACGATGCGTCGCTCTCGCGGACCGGCGATTTCGTGGGCACGTACTTCTACGCGAGCCCCGAGCAGATCGAGGGCCAGAGTCACGCCGTCGACGAGCGCAGCGACGTCTTTTCGCTCGGCGCGACGCTCTACGAGAACTTGACTCTTTCGCGAGCCTTCGACGGCGACTCGGTGCGTCAGATCACGCGCGCGGTGATGCTCCACGAGCCGTCCCCTCCGCACCTCGTGCGTGGACGCGTGCCGCGCGACCTCTCGCTGATCTGCATGAAGGCCCTGGAGAAGCGACCGGAGGATCGCTACGGATCCATGGCGGAGCTCGCGGAGGACCTGCGGCGCTTCCTCGCCCAGAAACCCATTCGTGCGCGCGCGCCCTCGGCACCCAGGCGAGTCGGGAAATGGGCCTTGCGCCATCCGACCGTGGCCACCGCGCTCGGCCTCTCGATCGCCGCGTCCGCGGGGCTGACGCTGCTCTTCATGCGATCGGAGCGCCTGCGCGAGGAAACGACGCGGGCGAACCGCTCACTCGTCACCGCCACGGAAGGCCTGCGCGTCGAGAGCGCCACGCGCAAGGAGGTCATCGCGTTCCTCATCGGCATGTTCGAGCAGGCCAGTCCCGAGGTCTCCGGGGACCAGGTCCCCACCGTGCGAGAGATCCTCGACCGCGCCGTCGAACGCATCGAGAACGGCGAGATCAAGGACTCCATCGTGCGCGCGAGCCTGCTCGACTGCCTGGGAATGGTGTCGGGCAAGCTCGGCGACATGCAACGGGCGAGCAAGCTGCTCCAGGAGGCTCTCACGTTGTGGGAAGAGAACGGAGCCGGCGAGAGCATCGAGGCTGCCGGCACTGCGCTCGCCTACTCTGGCGCGCTCTTCCACCTGGGCGAGGTGCGCAGCGCGGAAGAGCTCCTCGCACCACTCGTCGCCCGCATCGGCCAGGAGGCCGCCTTCGACGCGGCACTCGGTGGGGACATCTGCCGCTTGCTCGGGAAGCTGCGTTCTCAGGCCGGGCGTTTCGAGGAGGCCGACGCGGCCTTCGACCGCGCGGACGAGCTCTGCCGCAATAGTCCAGGAACCACCGCTTCGCTCCTGTCTAGCCAGATCGACAGGGCGAACTCGTACCGGAGCCAGGGCCGATTCGACGAGGCGCGGGCGCTCTTCCAGAGAGTCGTCGACGAGAACCCCGAGCTGCTCGCGCGCGCCGATCCCCTCGTCCTCAGCGCGGTCAATGGCCTGGGCCTGATCCTGACCGAGCAAGGGAAGCTCACGGAAGCGGAAGAGCTCTACTTCGACCTCTGTGAGCGAAGCGAGCGCAGCCTCGACTCCCACCATCCCAGCGTGCAGGTCGCGCGCAACAATCTCGCGCGGGTCTGGGTCGCGATGGGTCGCCTCGAGGACGCCGAGACGGTCTATCGAGAGATCATGGCTGCGCTGTCCGAACGTTCAGGGCCGCGCCACCCGGCCATGCTCACCTTCAAGCAGAACCTCGGGGCCTGCCTCTCCAAGCAGGGCCGTACGGAGGAGGCGGAGCCAATCCTTCGTGAGGTCTGGTCCGCCCACCGTGAGCTCCTCGGCGAGGACCATCCGTCTACCTTGCTGAGCGGGAGCAATCTCGCCGGGATTCTCGTGCAGCTGGGCCGCTTCCAGGAGGCGCTCGAGATCCAGGAAAGCGTCGTTGCCCTGACGCCCGAGAACGACCCGGCGGCGGCGAAGCGGCGGGCGACGCTCGATCTCATCCGGGCCGAGCTGGGCCCGGGACGCTGACGCGCCTCAGCCCGGCATGCTGATGACGTACTGCACGTAAACCAGGTAAGCGATCGCGACGAGGATCACGGCAGCCAGGCTGATCCAGCGCTCGCGCTGGCGCTTCCGGCGGCCTCGCCGCTCCTCGTCGGCCCAGCGCTGCTCGATGCCTTGCACGTGCTCCTCCAGCCGCTCGATCCTTCGCAGGAGCTGGCTCTCGTCCATCTCCGACCTCTCCTCTCGCGTTCGGGTGGTGGCGTGGTGAATCCCCAGAGTCTGCCGCCAACCGGTGCTCCGTGGGTCCTAGGAAAGCCGCTGCGTTCCCCGTGCCCATTCCGCCGGCCGGGAGCATGGTCGACCAGACGAGGGAGACGCGTTCCTGGCGTAGCATGGGGGGAATGCTCCCGAGCAGCAGGTGGAGACTGCCATGAAGATGGGACTGACGTGGCTCTGCGCGACTCTTGCCGTGTTCCTGTGCGCGCAGGACGGGCGCGAGGTCGAGGCCGAGCTGCGAGCGAAGGATCCCAGGGTGCGCATCGAAGCCCTTGGGAAGCTGCAAGCGCTCGCACCGGAGAAGGCGGAGAAAGCGCTCGTTCACGCGCTCTCCGACGAGGACTGGGAAGTGGTGTACGTGGCGGCGCACACGCTCGGAGAGCGCGGCGGAGGCAAGGCGGCCTCCGGCGAGCTCCTCGATCTCGCGCTGCGTGCGCCTTGCAAGCGGGTGGCGATAGCAGCGGCGGCGAGCCTGGCCAAGGTCGACGCCGCGGGCGGAGCAGAAGCGCTCGAGAAAGCGCTCGGGGGCAAGTCGGTCGAGCCTGCGCTTGCGGCGCTGCGCGTGCTCTTCGGCGTCCTCGATCAGCCGCCGCCGGCTGGCACGCGGCTCGTGCGCTTGGCCGGAGACAGCGAGAGTGAGTTCCATGGGCTCGCGCTCCAGGCGCTCGTCGCGGGCATGCGCGCCCCGGAAGAGTCGGCCTACCGCGAGCTCCTGGGAGCCTCCCGCAAGAGTGATCGCGCCGCGGTACTGGAAGCGACGGTGCCATCGAGCGACCTCGTGCTCGCGCGCGCGGCCTGGCAGGCCCTGGCGAGCGAAATGAACGCGATCGTGGAGCGCCGCCTGCTGCGGCTGGTCGTCGACTCCATCCGCGCGCGGAACGAAGCTCTGAGCGCGGTGCAGCTCCTGCACTCGTTTCGCGAGCAGGTCGCGGCAATTGCCGCGGCGCCCGGCCGCTGGGCGCGGCTGGCGCGTGAGCTCTCGATCGGCGGCGGCATCGAGCCTGCGGCGCTGCGCGAGGTCGCGGAGCTCGATCTCGCTCGCACCGAGCCGGGCGCGCGCGAGGCGGCGGTCGTGGCGCTGGGAGGGCTCGGAGAGGCTGGCGACGCAGAAGCTCTGGCCGAGCGAGTGTCGAAGGATCCGGATGCCGGTGTGCGCCGCCTCGCCTTGCGCGCGCTCGGGAATCTCGACGCCGAGCGAGCTCCGATCTGGCGCGCGGTTGCAATCACGGCGCTGGCGGGCGACCCCGATGCCCGTGTGCGCGAGACGGCCGCCGTGGCGCTCGGCACGCCCGCCCAGGCAGGCGCCAGCACAGCCCTCGCCACCGCACTCGGCGATCGCGACTGGGGAGTTGCGGTGTGCGCTGCCGTTTCACTGGGCAAGACGGGCGCAGAGAACGGTCGTGAAGCGCTCGTGCGCTTGCTCGATCACGCCGACTGGCGGATGCGCGGCGCGGGCGTGGTCGCGCTCGGCCATCTGCGCTCGCTCGAAACCGTTCCGGCGCTGATCGAGCGGCTGGAGGACCCCGAGCCGGCCGTGGCGCGCTCTGCCTTCGAGATCCTCGCCGGCCTCGCGGGTCGCGGCGACATCGAGCGCAAGAGCCAGGCGTGGAAGGAATGGTGGAACGAGAACCGCGCGCGCGTGCACTGGAAGCCGGACCTGGATCTGGCGAAGCGCTACGAACGCTATGGCTACGCCGTGCCGCTGAAGGAGATCTACGCCGGGCTCGATGTCGTCGTGCTCGAGAGCCGCGGTGACCACATCGAGGAAGTCCTGACCGACCTCGCGATCGACCATCGCAAGACCGCGGGAGCGGGCGTCGCGGCGGCCGGATTGCATCGCGACGCTCTCTTCTTCGCCAATTGCACGGGCGAGATCGAGGAAGCGGATGCCGAGCGCCTGGCGTGGTTCGTTCGCGCGGGAGGGGCGCTGTTCTCCTCGTGCTGGGCGCTCTCGGAGACCATCGAGCGCGTCTACCCCGGGGTCCTGCGCAAGCTCGAGACCCAAGCGGAGGTCCTGGACGACGTGCCCGCGCACGCGGCGCGCCCGTCGAGCCCCTTTCTCGAGGGTGTCTTCCCGCCGGACGTGGAGCCGGTGTACCACCTCGAAGGGGCGCACCTCATCGAGGTGCTCGACCCGGAATGGGCCGAGATCCTGATCGACAGCCCCGAGTGCATGGAACGCCACGGCGGAGGAGAGCTGGCAGCCTGGTTCCCGGCCGGCCACGGCATGATCATGGACTCGGTCAATCACTTCGACCTACAGGGACTGGAGACCGCCGCGCAGCTCGAGACCGCCGAGCAACGACAGGCGTGGGCGATCGATCACATGGGGCTCGACTGGGAACGCTGGCGGGCGACCCGCAAGGAGAAGTTCTGGGGCAACGCCCTGCGCGCCTCCGAGGCGATCCACGACCTCTCGACGTTTCGATTCGTGACCAACTTCGTGCGTGAGCGGCGCATCGCAGGACGCTGATTCCTCGCTGCCGCGGACGGGCCTGCGGAGTCGGGCCAGCGAGTCGGGCGACGTTCCGCTTCGTCGACGCGCTATCTTCTCGCGCGGAACATTCCCATGGCTCGACCGTGACTTCGGGAGGAACCACGATGCGATCCCTCGCGCTGCAAATCCTCGGCGCGCTCTGCTGCTCTGGCTGCTTCGGGGCGTGCGCGACCACTTTCGAGACAGGGTCGAGACCAGCGTTCGACGTGCGGGAGTACGGCGCGAGCGGCGAGCGCAGCGGTGACGCCGGGCCCTCGATCCAGCGCGCGATCGACGCCTGCGCAGCGGCTGGCGGCGGCACGGTCGTGTTTCCCCCCGGCGAGTACACCTCGGGGACGGTCGAGCTGCGCAGCCACGTGCGCGTCATTCTCGAGCCTGGCTCCACCATCTTCTCGGCCAAGGGCCGCGCTGCCTTCCCCAAGGATGCGCTCTTTTACGGCGAGGATCTGGAGAACATCGCGCTCGAAGGCTCGGGCACGATCGATGGCCGAGCCGCCTACGAGTGGCGCGAGAACGACATCGACGACCGCTACATCTACCCCAACCTCGTGCTGATGCAGGCGGCGGGGAAATCGCTGCGCCGACCCTTCCCCACTGCCGACTCGGTCGGCCACCTCGTCCAGCTCGTGCGCTGCTCGGACGTTCGGATCCGAGGGCTGTCGTTCGTGCGTTCCCCGAGCTGGACCATGCACCTCTGGGGTTGCGAGCGCGTCCTCATCGATGGCGTCGACATTCGCACCGACCTGGCAGAAGGCGTGTGGGCCGACGGCATCGATCCGGATGGCTGCCGCGATCTGCGCATCTCCAACTGCACCATCGAGACGGGGGACGACGCCCTCGTGTTCTACTCGACCAATCTCTACGGGCCGGCCCGTCCCTGCGAGGACATCACGGTGACCAATTGCCGGCTCACGTCGTCCTCGAGCGCGATCAAGTTCTGCGACGGGAACCAGAATTGCGTCCGCCGGGTGACGATCGACAACTGCGTGATCACGAACTCCAATCGCGGCCTTGCATTCATGGTCTTCGACGGCGGCTACGTCAGCGACGTCCTGATCTCGAACCTGTCGATCGAGTGCACGCGCCGCGACTGGTACTGGTGGGGCGATGGCGACCCGATCCATTTCAACGTCAAGCGGCGCAACGAGATCGACACGCGACTGGACCCCGCGAAGTATCCACCCGCGGGATCGATCCGCAACGTGCTCATCCGGGGAGTGATCGCCCGAGGCCTGGGCACGAGCTCGATCGAGGGTCACCCGGACAGCCCGCTCGAGAACGTGACGATCGACGGCCTCGTGCTCCACGTCGCTGGCGATCCGTTCGCTCCGTACGACAAGGCGGACCATGCCCTCTCGATTCGCCGGGCGAAGAACCTCCAGCTGAGAAACGTCGAGGTCGTCTGGGAAGAGCCCGAGAATCCGAACTGGCAGAGCGCACTGCGGGTCGAATCCGTGGCCGGACTCCTCCTCGAGGGTTTCGCGGGACGGCCAGCGGGCGACACCGGGAGCGTGCCGGCCATCGATCTGATCGATGTCGATGGCGCCGTGCTTCGGGCGTGCACGGCGCGCGCCGGTACGCGGGAGTTCGTCCACATCGCCGGAGCCGCGAGCCGCGACCTGGAGCTGATCGCGAACGACCTGCGCGCGGCGGAGATCTCCTACGTTGCAGGTGAGGACGTTCGGGAGGGGGCAGTGCGCTCCTCGGGTGACATCACGAGGAAGGAATGAAGCTCATCGGGGCGTGAGGATCACCGGACGTCGGGAGGATGCTCGCGGATGGAGGATGCTTCGAATGCCAGAACGGATCGGACCGCACCATGCTCGCGGGGCATTCTTCCGTCGAAATGCCGGATCCGAGAATGACTGCGACCTACACCCTCACCGGGCCGTGCCAGATCAACTTGGAATGGATCCGGAGATTGCGACGATCTTCTCACATCAACCCTTCGCGCAGCCTTCCTGGGCCGATACGGGTCCCGGGTGCAGGACGAAGGGGACTGGTAAGTGAGCGAGTGCTCGACTAGGATCTCTTTCGAATCGCCCCCGAGACCACTCTCGTCGAGGGCGCCCTGCTTTCTGCATGGCTCGGCAAGAAGGCTTGGATGAGTTCCTCGAGCCATCGAGAGCCATCGATCGACTCCTTCCAGAAAAAAAACCGCGAGCGCAAGAAGATCGAGAAACGGAAGGCGAAGCAGGCCCGACGTCTCGATCGTGGTGATGCCAAGGCCCGCGAAGGGGAGCAGGGCCCCCCGGGCGAAGGTGGTGAACCGGGCGAAGGCGGCGAACCGGGCGACATCGACCCCTTGGCGGTCCCGGCAGAAGCCGGCCCGACTGACGCATCCCTCGAACCTGCACCCGAAGCTCGGGCCGGAGACTCCCGTTCTTGATCCAAGAGCTACCGAACAAGAAGGGCACTCCTGCCATCACCTCCGATCGCTGGCATGTCGTCCATGCCCGCTGGTCCGGGAATCCCGCAGGCCATCCGCGCTTCGAACGCTCGATCGTGAGCGAGCACGAAGATCGCGTGGGCGCGGCCAGCGCTTCACAGGCAATCACGTCGGCGTTCACCACCGAGATGTCGCTGCGTGAGCCGGGGCGGCGCGATCAAGTGTTCGTGCGCCGGCCCAACTACAAGTCCCTGAAGCTCGCGCGCCGACGCGAATCGAAGGACTAGGTTCGCCTCGAGGGCCCATTCCCGGGGCCTACCACCGGGTTCGGGGCGGCACTCTCGGGCTGGAACTCACGTGTTTCCTCGGGCAGCCGCCTCCCGATGGGGCTCGCCGTCTCACCGACATCTGCCCGCTCGGCTCGAGCAGGGGATTCCTCCGGCTTGCCCTGCTTCTCGTAGCTCGCTGCTTCCTCGGGCGGCTTGATTGTCGAGGAGCGCTTCCGCTGCCTTCGAAGATAGCCGAGGTGGCGGAATCCCACGAGCTTGCGTCGTGGTTCATCCCACAGATGGATCGTGAATGATTTCAGACTCGAGATCAGAGTGACGGGTTTGACGTCCCGGAACATCGGGTCGGAATCGTGACACTTCTTGAGATTGTAATTGGGGATGCGCGGACTCAGGTGGTGGATGTGGTGGAACCCGATATTGCCCGAAAACCATTGCAGGATCCTGGGCAACTTATAGAACGAGCTGCCCCGAAGTGCGGCGGCGGTGTAGTCCCAGTTCTCCCCTCGCTCCCAGTACACGCCTTCGAACTGATGCTGCACGTAGAACAGCCACACGCCTGCCGAGCCCGCCACTCCCATCACCATGAGCTGCAGGACCACGTAGGTCATGAAGCCGAATGGAATGCTCATGGCCACCACCATCCCCAGGATGGCGAGATTCATCCACCAGACCGAGTGACGCTCGCGACTTGCTCGCCCGGGGTGACGGCAGGCGCTGCCGGATCACGAAGGCGAACAGGGGCGCGATCACGAAGAGCACGATCGGGTTGCGGGCCAGCCGATACGCAAACCGCCGCCAGCGGGAGGACTCCAGGTATTCCTGCACCGTCATCGTCCAGATGTCGCCCACGCCACGGTTGTCCAGGTCACCCGAGGTCGCATGATGGAGCGAGTGCTCCCAGCGCCAGTGGTAGTAGGGCGTGAGCGTCAGCACGCCGGCGATGAAACCCCAGACGTCATTGGTCGTGCGGGACTTGAAGAACGATCCGTGACCGCAGTCGTGGAAGATGATGAAGACCCGGACGAGCATCCCGCCGGCCAGGATCACCAGGGGCAGAGTGAGCCAGTAGGAAATCGAAAGGCTGAGGTACAGGAGATACCAGAGGATGAAGTAGGACCCGATCGTGTTCACGATCTGCCAGCAGGCCCTCCAGACGGAGGGCACCTGGTACTTGGCCACGAGTTCCTTCCACTTCGCGACCTCGGCCCGGCGGTCCTCCCGAACCGAATCGATTTCGACTTCCATCATGAACCATTGTCGTCCAGCCGGCCCTTCGATTCCAAGCACCCAGGCTCACTTCGCCCGTGCTCGTCCCGCTGCCGCGTCGACGGCACGAGAAGTGCTAGTGGCCTAACCCGCGGACGGGAAAGCTTTCTCAGTGCGCGACGATCGGCGCCGGGCGTGAATACAGCGTTGCATCGCCGCTCGCCGGAGAGCGCAAGCGCGCCCGGAATCGGTACGAGCCAGGCGTGAGCGGAGTGTAGTTGCCGGCAAGGCTCGTGCCGCTCATGAAACTGACATACCCGGAGGCGCCCGGCACTTTCACTTGCACGTCGAACACGATTCCGCTCGCGGGCGGAACGAGCGCCCAGGTCACGAGGAAGGGAACGCCCACGGTTGCCGAAGCCGGCAGCCGCACGGGGACGGTGATCTCCGCGGTTGGAGCGATGCCACTGCCATCGCGATAGACGAAGGTGCCGGCAGCGTCGCTCGGCAGCACGAAGTACGACACGATGCGGCCGGGACCGGAGTCGAAGAGGTCGAGCCCGGAATCATCGACCACCGAGTGCGTGCTCGGACCGAGGAAGGTCCATTGCACGCTCTCGCCGAGCATGGCCGTGCGCGAATGCGGCGCGAAGGCGGCGTCGAGCGAGAGGACATGCACCCGGCCCGGCGACGGCAGGTTGACCCGACCGATCGCGTTCGTGTCGGCTTCGGTGAACCACAGGTTTCCATCAGGGCCGGGGGTGATGCTCAAGGGGCGCGCACCGGGAGCGGTGTCGAGAAGGTGCAGCAGCGCTCCCGAGGTGTCGATCGCGCCCACGTGGTCGGTGTCGTTCTCGGTGAACCAGAGGTTGCCGTCCGGACCTGTGGTCAGGCCCGCGATGCCGGAAAATGCTCCGGGGATGGGGTACTCGACGATGTTGCCAGCCGACGAGATCCGGCCGATCGCCCGTCCGGCGAGCTCGGTGAACCACACACCACCGTCCGGGCCCGGAGTGATGTCCCAGGGCAGCACCTGGATGCTCGGGATCGTGAACATCGTCATCGCGCCCGACGCCTCGACGCGTCCGATCTGATCGCCGATCTCGAGCGTGAACCACATGCGCCCGTCGATGCCGGTGCCGATGCCGGTGGGGAAGCAACAGCTGGGCGGGATGAACTCGGTGATCGTTCCCTGCATGGTGATCCGGCCGATCTGGTTCACGTCTTCCTCCGTGAACCACAGCTTGCCGTCGCGGCGCAGAGCGATATCCCAGGGCTGACTGTTGTCCGTCGGGATCCGGAACTCGGTGAACTGGCCAGTCGCGAGCGAGAAGCGGCCGATCTGATTGGCGAAGCGTTCGGTGAACCAGATGTTTCCGTCCCGACCGACGGCGATGCCGTAGGGTCCGCTCTGCGCGGCCGGAACGGGGAACTCCGTGATCACCCCCGCCGGCGTGATGCGCCCGATCTTGTTGCCTACGGATTCCGTGAACCAGAGGTTCCCATCCGGACCGGGAACGATCGTGTACGGACGGCTGTTCGCGGTCGGGATCGGGAACTCCGTGATCGTGATTTGCGCGCGCGCCTCGGCGGCGCACAGGGGAACGAAGGCGAGGAACAGAGCGCGCTGGACGTCGTGAATCATTGCTGTAGGCCTCTAGTCACCGGTTCGAGCGCGCCTCCGGGGGCGCGCAGTTGGCGCGAGGACCATTCTACAGGAACGCGCCCCTCACGGTGTCCCGCGGGGGCGCGCCGCCTGCAAGCGCGATCCTCGCGCCCGGATCGGTGTCGATCCGCGCTACTCCTGCAGCCGATCGCGGCCTCTCAGCCCCGCCCCGCCGTCCCGAACACGCGGGGGTAGCGGTAGTAGACCTCCATGCAGAGGCAGTTGAGAGCGGTCGAGTACACCCTGCCACCCTCGGTCGACCACGCGTCGATCGGGTCCCAGGAGCCGTACTCGTCCTCGGCAGGATCCCCGCGCTGGTGGTCGAGCACCGCGGACTTGATCGCTTCGTTCCAGCGGTCCCAGCGTGGGCCGCCCACCTGGTGCATGGCGAGCGTTCCGTAGTACCAGTAGTAGAAGTCGACGTCTCCGGTATTCGTCTTCCACGTCGGCAGCATGCGGACCAGGAGGTCGGCGCCCCTCTCGATCAATGGATCTTGCTTGAGCGAGCGGCCAGCGAAGACCCGGCACAGCAACCCGACCGCGGTCATCGACTCGCTCCTCTCGGCTGGGAACTCGGACATCCGCGTCGTCGTCCGCGACGGAGGGCCCCCCGTGCTCGCGTATCCCGTCCGACCGGTCGTCCCGTCCGTCATCTGGTCGATCCAGTTCATCGCATTGGGGATTGCAGCCTGGTCGACCTCGAGGCTGGAGAGCTTGCCCGATTTCAACACCATCACCATCCATCCGGTCACCGAGGTGTCGTTGTCCCCATCGGGCGGATAGGAGTATCTCCACGCGTTGTACGGATTCTGCGCGCGCTGGACGAACCAGATCCCTTTCTGCGCCGGATCGTGGAGCACCTTGGCCTGCGTCATGCCGTAGGCCTCGGCCATCGCGAGCGCAGCGCAGGCGTGGTTGTAGAGGAATTGCGTACTGGAGCGCGCGCCGAAGCATCCGTCCGCGTCCTGCGCTCCCATCAAGTACTTCAAACCGTTCTTCACGGTGTTCTTGAACGGCCCACCATCGTCGCCGTGGGTGTAGCCTGCTCCGAGGAAGCACAGCAGCGCGAGCCCCGTGATTCCCACGTCGTGGACCGAGGAGCCCGGGCCATCGCACGTGTTCTTCGCGCACATCTCGGAGAAGCCGTCCGCGTCCCAGTGACCGTCCGGAGACTGGTGCTTCTGCAGCCACACGAGAGCGGAGAGGACCGCTGCGTCCTGCTTCGTCGGGGGACCGCCCCCGCCCCCCCTCCGGGGCCTCCCCCACCGGGCCCTCCTTTGCCTCGCTTCCGGCTCACGTATGCCGAAGTGTCGCCGTGGTGACCTTCCTTGCCCACGCCGATCGAAGTCGCGCCCGTCGCGCCGCTCGGAAGATCGGCGAGGGCATCGGGATCAGGGTTGTAGATCCCCGGCTCCTTGGTCACGTCTGTTTCGGCAGTGATTTCACCGGAACGGCCGGGAGCGGCGTCGGGAATGTACTGCTCCTCCGCGCTCTCTGCGCTGTCCGCAATTGCGGTCAGGTCGGGAATCAGATTGCGATCGAGGGTCACATCCCTCGGGTCGATCGGAGGCAACTCGCTCTGCGCTCCGCGAACGGCGGAGAGCTGCAACACCGGTTCTTTCTCGACGGCGCGGGTGGAAGTGAAGTAGAGGACGCTCAGAATCGTGATCAAGAGAGCGTGGAGCAGGATGGCTATCGATAGCCACGGAGCATTCCGGAGGAACGCTTGCGGGCCAGCAATTGCCTGGTTGCGTCCATCGATCTCCTGTTGTTCACGTGTAGACAGATCCTCCGACATGGCGACCTCCATTCGGTCGTTCCGAATCAGCGTGCGGGCTGAACGTGGGGACTGACTTCCCCGCGCGCGAGCGAGGCGGTTCGGCCGTCTCTCTGCGTCGGGAAGCGTCGTACGGATGCTCTCTATCCGTGGAACCGGTGAGGACTACCGGATGGCAACGGAACATCCCGCGGGCTCGCGGTTCCAGTGTCCCGTCCAGGCGACCGAGAGGTGGCCTGCCGCGCAATGGCTACTTTCCAGCCCTCGATCCCTAGAGAGAAACCACGCCCCTACCTCCGAGTTCGGAGTACCGCCTTCAGGCGGTCTGGTTCGTCGTCCCGCCTTCGGGCGGGACTGGTCCTGCAAGAGAAGACCGCCTAAAGGCGGTACTCCGAACCAGAGGAGGCCGCCCTCAAGTTTCATGCGACGGTGTCGCGCCAAGGCGCGGTGAAAAACTGGTTCCGGAGCTGAAGCCCTCACCGACGCCACCGCCTCCATCGTCATTCAGCCGTCGATGACCAACGCCCGCGCCAGGCGCAGGCCCAGGATGGTGATCGTGATGTCCGGTGCGACGTCCGATCGGTTGCTCGATCGCGTGTCCGAAGCGTTGGAGGAAAAGCACCCCCCGCGCACGATCCAGCCGCTTCCCACGGTCCCCCCGGGCAAAGGTGTGCGCTCTCCGTCTCCGACGCGGAGGGTCGCCGGATGCGAGATCGCTTCGCGGCACCATTCCTACACGTTTCCATACGTGTCGTGCAGGCCGAAAGGGTTCGGCTCGAAGCGGCCCACCGGAGCATGCAACGTGAAACCGTCGTCCCAGTCCTCGAAGAGCATGTTGTCCAGATCGGATCCGGGCTTCTGCGAGGAGCGGTCCGCGATGTTGGCCGCATCCTGCAGCGCCCCCTTCTCGTCGCCGAACCACCACACGGTCGTGGTTCCACCTCGCGCGGCCTATTCCCACTGCGCGTCGGTCGGAAGGAGCAGCTCGATGCGCTGGAGCGCAGCATTGCAATCGCCGAGGCTGACCTGCTCCACCGGATGAGCAAGCGGAGCGGCCGTGTCCGAGTCGCCGGCTCGCTTCCGTGCTATCCTCCGCTACGCGCAGGGCCGGACCTGCAGCGAACAATGAACGAACCGGAGGAGCTCGAGCTCGCGAGCCAGGAGCAGCAATTGCGTCGCTGGCAGGACAGCGGTGATCCGGACGCACTGGACGAGCTCTTGCGGACCGAGGTCAAGATCCTGGCTGGAGCTCTGCGGCGTCGCGGTCGAGATGCGCTGCGTCCCTCCGCGAGCGCCAGCGATCTCGCTCAGGAAGCGATCTACCGGATGCTGCGACTGGAGGATCCGCCGCGCTTCGAGCATCCGAAACAGTTGAGGGCCTATCTCTGGAATGCCGCCTGGCGCCTGCTCGTCAACCGGATGCGGAGCCGGAAGCAGGACGTCGTCCCCCTCGACCATGCGGCGACAGCCGAACTGGACTCGGTGCTGAAGACCACCGGGGGCATGAGGGATCTCGAGAAGAGCGAGCATGCCGACGCTCTCAACGTCGTCATCCATCTGCTACGTGCCGAGGACCGCGAGATCCTCGATCTCGTGTACTTCCGCCACCTGGAGATCGAAGCGGCCGCGAAGCAGCTCGGAATCACCCGCGCAGCTTGCGACATGCGCCTGTCGCGCGCCCGCCGCCGGCTGGCGGAACGAATGCTGGACTGGGCCGATGCAATGGCCTGAGCGGTCTCAGCGCTCGCGCTTCTCCAGGGGGTAGGTCTCCTTCACCCACGCCTGCAGCCGGCTCTCGAAATCGAGGATCGAGAGATCGTAGACCGCCTTCAAGGCCTCGCGCACGTCGACCCTGGAGCGCAGCTGCTTCCCGAGCTCCTCGAACTTCTTCGGGTCGAGATGGATCAGGTAGTCCACCATGGCCAGCACGAGCGCGTGCTCGGGTGTTTCGAGCTGGGTCGTGTTGTCGTGGATGGCAGCCGCGAGAGGAGGCATGATCCCCTGCTCGACCATCTTCCGCATCGCGGGCTTGAACTTGCCGCCCTTGAAATCGGGGTTCGTGTTCTGCTCTTCGAAGCAGTAGGTGTCGCACAGGCCGAAGATGCGGTCCTCGAAGAAATGCGCGAGGCCCTCCTCGATCCAGCCGCCCTTGATATTGCCCACCCACATGCTCGGCTTGTCGTGGCTGAACAGCAGGTGCACCACACAGTGCACGAGGTTCCGGTGGAGCTGCTCGTCGCCTCGGAAATAGGCCGTGGTGGCGCACACGGAGTAATTCGGATCGACCCCCATGAGCTTGGTCCCCCGAGGCGCGTACAGGCCGCAGAATGCGGTCGAACCGCGCTCGTGGTCGGCGGGCAGCTGCCACACGAATACGCGCGACTTCTTGGCAAATGCCGAATCGTCGAGGCCGAAGAGCTGGATGTAGTCCGCGTAGAGAGCTTCCAGGCGCTGGAGCGTCAGGTGCAGCATCTGGTGCTCGCTCAGCCGCTTCTTCTCCACCTTCAGGCCGGGGGTATCCCACACCAGCACGAAGTGAGCGCTCTCGCCCTTGCGCAGGGGGCGGCCCATCGTCTTGTCGATGGGGGCGAGGTCCTCGCGAGCACGGTCGATCCGCTCACGGCGGGCAGCGAGCTCCTTGCTGCGGGTGCCGTCGTCGCAATCGGGACAGGGGATCCTGCCCGTACCTCCGCAGACCGCGCAGCCGTCGATCACGCTGCAATAGATCACCTCCTCCTCGCAGCTCAGGTCCTCGCGGTCGTGCTCCTCGCAGGCGAGGACGCCCGCACCCTTGCAGGTCTTGCAGGACTTGCTCTGAGCGGGCCCGAGCTGCGCCAGAGCCAGGATCGCGACCAGGGCGACGAGGAGGCGCAGGAAGACGTTCGAGTTGGACGGGCGGTTCGAGATTCGCATGCCCGATGCAGTGCGCGGTTCGGTCGTCGTGCCGGAAGGCGGTAGCATAGCCGCGCCCGGAGACGACCATGTCGGACCGACCCACGGTACTCGATGCCGAGCACTCCCGCTATCTCGCGCGACTGACGCGCGGGGACGACGAGTTTCTTACCGCGCTCAAGCGTGCTGCGCTGGAGGCGGGTTTGCCGCAGATCTGGATCGCTCCGGAGCAGGCGAGCTTCCTGCAGATCCTCGTCGAGACGAGCGGTGCTCGCGAAGTCGTGGAAGTCGGGACGCTCGCCGGATACTCGGCGATCACCCTCGCCCGCGCCCTGTCGCCGGGAGGCCACGTTCGTACGATCGAGGTCTCCGGTCGCCACGCCGACTTCGCCGAGCGCTGGATCGCCCGATCGGACGTCGCCGAGCGGATCGTGGTGCATCGAGGCGCCGGACTCGACGTGCTGCGCGGCTTCGCCGACGGCTCGGCCGACGTCTTCTTCGTCGATGCCGACAAGGTGAGCTACTCGGGCTACCTCGCCGAGGGACGGCGCATCGTGCGACCCGGCGGCCTGATCCTCGTCGACAACGCGTTCGCCTTCGGCCAGATCCTGGAGGAGCACCCGGACGATCCAGACGTCGCCGCCATCCAGGCCTTCAACCAGGAGCTTGCGCAGACGAGCGGCCTCCAGGGAGTCATCGTGCCGCTCGGCGATGGAATGTGGGTGGCAGTGCGTAAGTAGTCGGCCCGTCCGGCCCTCGCAAACCCCTGCATGCCGGTGTCGGCGACGGGGACACGAACACCTTACGAGCCTGGATCCCGGTTTCGCTTCTTTCGCCGGGCGCACGATGACGAGAGGTGGCGGGAACTCTTGTGCGACGACCGCGGGGTACGCGAACGCCGAAGGCCAGAGGGGCTTCGGCGGGAGCTAGAGAAGACCCCGCAGTTCACCCACCGGCAATGGCCGGGGGACGCGAGGGGCTCGAGTCGGAATCCTGGCATGGCGTGGGCAGTTGAGAGCGGGGTTGGGCTTCGTCCAAGGCCTGTTCGAACCGTCATCCATACATTTCACGAGCTCCTGAGGGCGCATCGAACGGTGCGCACCTGGAAAGCAAGATGGGCTACATGATCCACAACGACCGGCGCGCTGGTTTCACACTGGTCGAACTCATGATCGTCGTCGCGATCATCGCGATCATCGCGAGCATCGCGGTTCCGAAGGTCCTGAGCGCACGCATCTCGGCGGACGAGAACGCGGCCATCGCGACGCTCCGATCGATCGCGGCTGCGCAACAGCAGTTCGCGTCCTGCTCCGCCGTCGACACGGATGCCGATGGAGCCGGCGAGTTCGCGTTCTTCGGCGAGCTCTCGGGCGGCTGCGCGATGCGGGTCTACGACGGAGCTGGGGGCTTGCCGGCACTGGGCGCGGCTCCCGATGACTTGCTGGAACCGCCCTTCCTCCCGACCGCTTTCGGCCAGGTTTTCAATGATCCCAGCGGAGACGGCGTGGTCGAGCGTCAGGGCTACTACTTCAAGATGTACCTGCCCGGACCGCTCGCCGGCGGACTGATCCCCGCGCGCTCGGAGTCGGATTCTTCGACGGGTGGGGGCGCCAAGGCCGGGGACATGGGCGTCAACTGGGCCAGCGCGAACTGCGAGATCCTCTGGTCGTGCTACGCGTGGCCGGTCGACGTCGGCAAGACGGGCAACCGGGTGTTCTTCGTCAATCACGTGGGTGACGTGATCTCGTACGACAACCGAGACAACGACTACGTGGGAATCGCCAACGTCGTGAACATCCCGGCCTTCGACGCGGCTCTCGCCGACGCCCGCCCGGGGAGCATGGATTCCGACCTCGGACTGACCGTGATGGGCAAGCAGGCCAACGACGGCAACGCCTGGGGACAGGTCGGGAACTGACCCGCCCGCTGGATTCTCGGACACGGTCCGGCACCGGGGCCGATCCGAGGAGTTTTCGGGATCAACGATCCTTCAGGAAAAGGTTAGAAGGGAGACATGGTCCCCTCGACCCTGTTCCAGGAGAGTCGGCTGCTCTCGACTCCGATTCGTGACCTCGGCCTGACCATTGCCGGAACACCGATCGAGCCGGTTCTGAGCCAGTTTCAGCAGGAGCTGGAGCAAGCGGGCATCCTCCGCTTGAAGCCTGACTTCCACCTCTCCACCGAGTGGGGGGTCCCGTTCGACACGATCTCGATCGGGATCCCGTTCTATCTGGCCCGAGCCGACCTGACCGCGATCCACGCCGAGCGCGTCGGTCATCTGGAAGGCGTCAGCGACAGTGACCTCCGTCGCTATCTGCGTCACGAGATGGGTCATGTCGTCAACTACGCCTACAAGCTCTACGAGAGCGAAGACTGGGTCGAGCAGTTCGGGTCGATGACGCAGCCGTACCTCGAGGACTATCGCCCCGAGCCCTTCAGTCGTCGCTTCGTGTGGCACCTGCCCGGCTGGTACGCCCAGAAGCACCCCGACGAGGACTGGGCCGAAACCTTCGCCGTGTGGCTGACGCCGCGCTTCGACTGGCGGGCGGCGTACGCGGAATGGCCGGGTGCCCTCGCCAAGCTGGAGTACTGTGCTCGGACGATGACGGATCTCGGGCAACGCGATCCGAAGGTGATCACGCGGGAGCGCGACGAGGACGTCAGCGAGCTGACGGCGTCGCTCGACGAGTACTACCAGGCAGGCGCCATCCCAGGGGATCCCGCCGCCCGCGTGGAGAGTGCCGGGCTGCCGCCCGGGATCGAGGGTGCACTGCGCACGATCTTCGGTGAGTATCGCGAGCTGGCCAACCTCGCCGCCGCGGTCGAGCTGCGGCCGGCAGCCGAGCTGATCGCCAGGCTGGAGCAGGACCTCGCGGCCGATGTCTACCGCTGGACCGGCCACTTTCCGGAGCTGACGCGCCACCTCCTGCAACAGATCGCAGAGCGAGTGCGGCAGCGCGATCACGTCTATCCCGCGGATCGGGAAGCCGCGGTGATCGTCGCGCTCACCGTTCTCGTGGCCTCGCTGGCCATGAATCACGTGTACCGGGGAAGCTACGTCCCCTGACGCGGCGCGCAGCTCGTCACTCTTCCTCCCACGGCGGGAGCGAGCCCTCGATCGGCGACCACTCCGGCCGGCGCGCGAGATACTCTTCGCGCCGCGACTGCCAGGCGGTCCATTCCCGGTGGACAGGATCGCTCGACGTTCCCGCGCTCGGAGCGTCCTCGATCGCACGCCACAGCAGTGGATGGACGCGGTGGCGATGCCACTCCATGGGATCCGTCATCGAACCGCGCGGGTCCACCGAGGCTGCCTGGTGGACGCGCTCCACGAAGCCGGTGATCGCTTCGCGTGCCAGCGCTGCCTTTTCGCCGGGCGGCAAGATGCGCCAGGCGGCCCAGAACAGCTTTTCCGGCTCGATCCAGTCCGTGTTCATCCGTTCGCGCGAGACCTCGAGATTCGCCGCTCGCGCCTCGCGGTGAAGCCGGTCCAGGATCGCCGCCCCGCCGTGGCGTTTCAGGGTTTCCTCGGCATCGCCAAGGGTCTGGTCCTGCAACAGCGAGCTCTCGATGGTCACGTGAGGATGGGCCTCGAGGTAGCGCGCGTGGTGCACGTCGAGTAGCAAGGCCTCGACGTAGTCGCGCGCACTCGTGCGGCTCATCTGCGCACGGGATTCCCAGCTCGCCTCGGTCGTCAGCATCGACGCGTCCAGGGGAGCACTGAGCTCGGGAGCCTTCTCCACGTCGACCACCTTTCCGCTCTTGACGTGCAGCTCTCCCGCGATCTGCAAGCGATTCAGGTTGCCCTCCCCGTAACGCATGATCTGATCCGGGCGATAGCCATCCTCGTCGGGGTGCGCCGATTGCCAGTAGCCGGGATGCACGTTCTGCGCGTGGAGCCGGATCGCCCTGCCGAAGGCGAAGTTGGTCTGGAAGATCTGGCGCGCGTCTCCCACCGGTCCACGCTCTGGATCCATCAATCCTTGCCGCGTCGCAGGCGTCGGACCGAATCCGCGATCGAGATACGCGTTCTCGACCGTGAGTACGCCATTCGAGCGGGGATGGAAATCGCCGGCCCAGTACTGCCGCGAGAGTCGCTCGAAAGCTGCGAATCGCTGGCGCGTGGCGCGGAAGGCGCGGTCATCCGGATTGGGCCAGTCCATCATCCAGGTCGCGAGCTCGGGGTGTCCGACCTTGTAGGCGATTTCGTCGGCGAGCAAGCTGCCCTTCATGTAGGTCTTGGCGGAAAGCGAGAACTGTCCCCCACCGTGGGCCATCCAGCACGAGAGGCCGTGCTTCGTAGGTACGCTCCACACGAACTCTTGGAGGAAGCCCACGAATCGCTCGTCGTAGAACCATGCGAGGGGCACCGGCTTGATGCTGTACTCGAAGGTTTCCGGGTCGAGCGACAGGCGGACCTCGAAGGGCCGAATGTCTTCATCCGGCCAGTGGAACTTCAGGTTCTGGCGCCTGACTTCCCAGGGGTCGACGTCCGTCTCCAGCTCGACACGTGCGAACATGCAACAGGAGCGGCCCTCGTCGCGCAGGACCCCGTATCGCTTCCGGATCGCCTTGGCGATCTGCTTCTGCTTCCGCAGCATGTACGCGTCGGCGAAGTAGGCCTCTTCCCCGTCCGGCTCCTCCGACATTTCCTGCCACTTGCGCACGGACTTCTTCGTTTGCAGGGTCGGCTCCATCCCCACCCAGGCATGCTCGAAGTCCGTCGTTTCGGGGAGCCGAGATCGTTCCAGGACCAGCGTCATGGGATCGGCGGAGTGGACCGTGCTTGTCATGGAAGTCCGATCAACGAGAGCTGCGGAAGCGTGGGCCGGGCGAGCCCGTTCGACGGACTCTCTGCGGAGTGCTACGTGACGCGGTCACGGGTCGGATCCGCACCACGAGTTCCCCCCCGGAAACTCTCGCTGATCCTAGGCTTCTTCCGCCTCAGACGCAGCATCAGCTCCGTGAGAACCGCCAGGTCCGCCGGTTTGGTCATGTGAGCATCGATCCCGGCATCCTCGCTCCGTCGCCGGTCCATCTCCTGGTTGTAGCCCGTGAGGGCGATGAGCGCGACGACTGCTCCTCCCGGCAGCAGGCGGATCCTGCGCGCGGCTTCGTACCCGTCGAGCTTCGGCATGCCGATGTCGAGCAGCACGATCTCGGGTCGCAGGGTCTCGACCGCCGCCACCGCCTCGAGACCATTCCGCGCCATGTGGACCTCGTTTCCCGCGAGCTGCAACAGCAGAGCGAGACTGTTGGCTGCATCCACATTGTCGTCGACGACCAGGATCCGCATGTCGGCCTTCGAGCGCTCGCCGTCCTCTCCAGAGAGGTCCTGCGGCAGCGGCGACAGCGCTTCGTCATGGAGCGCCGGCAAGCACACGACGAACTCACTGCCGAGGCCCTCCCCATCGCTGTGGGCCGCCACCCAGCCTGCGTGCATCTCCACCAGACGTCGCACCAGCGCGAGACCGATCCCGAGGCCTCCCTGGGAGTGGTCCAGCTTCTGCTTGGCTTGCACGAATGGCTCGAAGACCTTCGTGATCAATTCTCCCGGAATGCCGGTACCGGTGTCCCGCACGCGGATGATCGCCTCCTTCGGGAAGTGGGCGTCGGTATCCGCTGGCTCGAGAACGAGCCAGATCCGGCCACCTTCCTGCGTGTACTTCACCGCGTTGTCGAGGAGATTGGCCACGACCTGCGCGAGGCGAACAGGATCGCCGTGGACGAAGAGCGCGCGATCGGGCAGATGTACGGTGAGGAGCTGACCGCGCGTGTCGATGGCCGGGCGAGCCGTCTCCACGGCATTGGCGATCACCGACGCGAGATCGATCGCCTCTCGCTTCAGCTCGATCTTCCCCAGCGTGATGCGGGAGATGTCCAGCAGATCGTTGACGAGCCGGGTGAGATGCGCGACCTGACGCTGGATCACGTCGCGTGACCAGATGATCTGCGGATCATTGGGCGGGACGCGCAGCATGATCTCGACGGCGTTCCGCACGGGAGCCAGCGGATTGCGCAGCTCGTGCGCAAGCGTGGCCAGGAACTCGTCCTTGCGCCGATCGGCCTCCTTGAGCGCCTGCTCGACCCTTCTGCGCTCCGTGACCTCCGCTTCCAGGGTTCGATTGGTCCGCGCGAGATTGTTGTTCGCCTCCTCCAGCGTGAGGTTCAGCAGCTCGAGCTCGCGCGTCTTTTCGGCTTGCAGAGTGCTGTTCGCCGCGGAGAGGTCCAGGTTCGCCAGTTCCAACGTGCGGTTCACCTCCTGGAGCTCCCGGCGCTTGCAGTGGAGCTCCACCAGTACGGCCACCTTGCTGCGAAGGACATCGGGAATGACCGGGATGTAGACATAGTCCACCGCTCCCAGCTTGTAGCCTTTCAGCCGATCGGGATCCGTGACGTTGACGCCCGTCACGAAAATGATGGGAGTCATCTCGAAGCGCGGGTGCTCGTGGATCAGGCTCGCCGTCTCGAAGCCGTCCATCCCCGGCATGCTCACGTCGAGGAGGATGACCGCGAACTCCTGCTCCATCAGCCGCTCGAGGGCCTCCATGCCCGATCGCGCCTGGACGAGATTCTGGTCGAGCTCGTCGAGGATCGCCTCGTACGTCAACAGACGGGCGGGCTGATCGTCGACCAGGAGGATGTTGACCTTTTCCTTCTTGCTCATGACGTCTACCGCTGAAGCCACATCCGTAGCAAGGAAAGGAGCTGTCCCGTGTTCACGGGCTTGGCGATGTAATCGGATGCGCCCGCTTCCAGGCATTTCTCCCGGTCGCCCTTCATGGCCTTTGCGGTGAGCGCGAGGATCGGCAACCGCCGGAAGCGCGGATCCGTGCGGATGAGACGCATCGTCTCGTAGCCGTCCATCTCGGGCATCATGATGTCCATGAGCACGAGCGACAGATCGGGCGTGCCCTCGATCAGGGTGATCGCTTCACGCCCCGTCGTCGCGGTGACGACCTGCATGCCCCGCCGTTCCAGCAAGCTGCTCAGCGCGAAGATGTTGCGAACGTCGTCGTCGACTACCAGTACTTTCTTGTTCGCGAGAGCTTCGTCGGTCTGGTGCAGCTTCTCGAGCATGCGCTGCTTGGCCGGAGGCAGGTCCGCGATCGCGCGATGCAGGAACAGCGCGGTCTCGTCCAGCAAGCGCTCCGGTGACTGCACCCCCTTGAGGACGATGCTCTTGGCCATCTTCCGGAGCTGGAGCTCCTCGTCCACCGTGAGGTCCTTGCCGGTGAAGACCACGATCGGGACGTCGCACAGCGAGGGCTGATTCTGGACTTCGACCAGGAGGTCGAATCCCGAGATGTCCGGAAGGCGCAGATCCATCACGACGCAATCGAACGATCGGTCGTGCAGTGCATTCAGGGCCTCGGCGCCCGTGCTCACCGTGGTGATCTCCACGTCGTCGTGGCCGATCAGCTCGACGATGCTCATCCGCTCGATCTCGTTGTCTTCCACGACGAGGAGCTGCCGGCGCCGGGGAGTCGTGAAGCTCTTGATGCGGTCGAATGCGGCTTCGATGCTCTCGGTCGTGAGCGGTTTGTTCAGGTAGGCGAAGGCCCCGCGCTCGAGACCATGTTGCCGCTCTTCCTCGATGGTGACGATCTGGACGGGGATGTGCCTCGTGTCGACGTTCTGCTTCAAATGGCCGAGAACGGTCCAGCCCAGCATGTCGGGAAGGAAGATGTCGAGCGAGATGGCCGTTGGTAGGTACCGGTGAGCCAGCGTGAGCGCGTCGCTGCCGCGCGTTGCCACGATCCCGCGGAAGCCATTGTCACGGGCGAGCTCGAGAAGCACTCGCGCGTAATGCGGGTCGTCTTCGACGATGAGGAGCACCAGGTCTCCTTGTCCCAGGCGATCCCGGTCGTCCGCGATCCGCTCTTCCTGCGGCGCAGGGAGCGCCACCGGCTGGATGGGCGCGGGAATCCGGACTGCGGAGACGCCATCGCCGTTCCTGGATGCAGGTCCCATGTACGAATGCGGCAGGTAGAGCGTGAACGTGCTCCCGGTACCCGGCGTGCTCTGCAAGCGGATCTCGCCGCCGAGGAGCCGGGTGAGCTCGCGGCTGATCGCCAGACCCAGCCCCGTCCCGCCGTACTTGCGCGCGGTGCCGGCGTCGGCCTGCTGGAATGCCTCGAAGATGATCCTCTGCTTCTCGGGCGGGATGCCGATCCCCGAGTCGCGCACCGAGAACGCGAGGACCGTGGGAGCGACGTCGAGGACGGGGTGACCTGCGCCCCACCCGGCGGTGGCGACGCGCACCTCCAGGCACACCGAGCCGCGTTCGGTGAACTTGAACGCGTTGGACAGGAGGTTCCGGAGCACCTGGAGCAAGCGCTTGGGGTCCGTGGCGATCGCGTGACCGACGGCGGGATCGAAGTCGGTCATGAAGGTCAGGCCGCGCGTGTCCGCCTCGTGCCGGAAGGTGCGCTCCACGGTGTCGCGCAAGGTGGCGAAGGGCAGCTCCTCGCAATCGACCGTCACCGTTCCCGATTCGATCTTCGAAAGATCGAGGATGTCGCTGATCAGGTTGAGGAGGTCGGTTCCGGCGTCGTAGATGGTCTTGGCGAACTCGACCTGCCGCGCGGACAGGTTCTCCTCCGCATTGTCGGCGAGCTGCTGGCCGAGGATCAGGATGCTGTTGAGCGGCGTGCGCAGCTCGTGCGACATGTTGGCCAGGAATTCCGACTTGTAGCGCGACGTGAGCGCGAGCTCGACGGCCTTCTCCTCCACCGCGCGACGGGCGAGCTCGATCTCCTGATTCTTGCGCTCCACTTCCGCGTTCTGCTCGGCCAGGAGCTTCGCCTTGAGAGCGAGCTCGTCGTTCGTCCCGCGCAGCTCCCGCTGCTGGGTCTGTAGCTCGACCGCGAGCTGCTGGGATTGCTTGAGCAGCCCCTCCGTGCGCATCGTCGCCTGGATGGTGTTCAGCACGACGCCGATGCTGCCGGTCAATTGCTCGAGGAAGGCGAGGTGCGAGGCCGTGAAGTCGCTCAGCGAGGAGAGCTCGATGACGGCCTTGACGTGCCCCTCGAAGAGCACGGGGAGGACGATCACGTTTCGCGGCCGCGCAGTGACCAGGCTGGAGCTGATCTGGATCGAATCCACCGGGATGTCGCACAGCAGGATGCGCTGGCGCTCCACGGCGCACTGACCGACCAGCCCCTCGCCCCGGCGGTACTGGCGCGGCTGACCGCTCTCGTTCGTGTCGGCATAGGCCGCCAGCTGCTTCAGCGTGGCGTCTCCGCCGGTCTCGTCCATCACATACATGACGCTCTGCTGCGCGCTCACGAGCGGCGCAAGCTCCGAGAGCAGCATCTGCGCCACCGTGATCAGGTCGCGCTGACCCTGCATCATGCTGCTGAACTTCGCGAGGTTCGTCTTGAGCCAGTCCTGCTCGGTGTTGCGGTCGGTGGTGACGCGCAGGTTGCCGATCATCGCATTGATGTTGTCCTTGAGATCGGCGACCTCCCCGCGTGCGTCCACCTGGATCGAGCGCGTGAGGTTGCCCTGCGTCACGGCGGTGGCGACCTCGGCAATCGCGCGGACCTGCGTCGTCAGGTTGGCGGCGAGCTGATTCACGTTCGCGGTGAGGTCCTTCCACGTCCCGGCCGCGCCCGGCACGTTGGCCTGCCCGCCGAGCCTTCCCTCCACACCCACCTCGCGCGCGACCGTCGTCACCTGGACCGCGAAGAGGCCGAGCGTCGCCGTCATGTTGTTGATCGTCTCGGCGAGCGCCGCCACCTCGCCCTTGGCCTGCACGGTGAGCTTCTGCTGCAAGTCGCCGTTCGCCACGGCCGTCACGACCTTGACGATGCCGCGTACCTGATTGGTCAGGTTGGCGGCCATGACGTTCACGTTGTCCGTGAGGTCCTTCCAGGTGCCGGCGACCCCCGGCACCTGCGCCTGCCCGCCGAGCTTGCCCTCGGTTCCCACCTCGCGAGCCACGCGTGTCACCTCGGCCGCGAAGCTGTTGAGCTGGTCGAGCATCGTGTTGATCGTGTTCTTCAGCTCGAGGATCTCGCCCTTCACGTCGACCGTGATCTTGCGCGAGAGGTCGCCGCGCGCGATGGCGGTCGAGACCTCCGCGATGTTGCGCACCTGCGCCGTCAGGTTGCCGGCCATCGAGTTGACGTTGTCGGTGAGGTCCTTCCACGTGCCGGCCCCGCCGGGGACGCTGGCTTGCCCGCCGAGCTTGCCCTCGGTGCCCACCTCGCGTGCCACGCGCGTCACTTCCGCGGCGAAACCGTTGAGCTGGTCGACCATCGTGTTGATCGTGTTCTTCAGCTCGAGGATCTCGCCCTTCACATCCACCGTGATCTTGCGCGAGAGGTTGCCACGCGCGATGGCGGTCGCGACCTCGGCGATGTTGCGCACCTGCGCCGTCAGGTTGCCGGCCATCGAGTTGACGTTGTCGGTGAGGTCCTTCCACGTGCCGGCGACGCCCTTGACCTGAGCCTGGCCGCCGAGCTTGCCCTCCGTGCCCACTTCGCGCGCGACGCGCGTGACCTCCGCGGCGAAGGCATTGAGCTGGTCGACCATCGTGTTGATCGTGTTCTTCAGCTCGAGGATCTCGCCCTTCACGTCGACCGTGATCTTGCGCGAGAGGTCGCCGCGCGCGACCGCCGTCGTGACCTCGGCGATGTTTCGCACCTGCGAGGTGAGGTTCGTCGCCATCGCGTTCACCGAGTCGGTGAGGTCCTTCCACGTCCCGGCGCCACCGGGCACGCTGGCCTGACCGCCGAGTCGGCCCTCCGTACCGACCTCGCGAGCGACGCGGGTCACTTCCGAGGCGAACGAACGGAGCTGCTCGACCATCGTGTTGAGCGTCTCCTTGAGCAGCAGGATCTCGCCGCGCACGTCGACCGTGATCTTGCGCGAGAGGTCCCCGTTGGCGATGGCGGTCGCGACCTCGGCGATGTTGCGCACCTGGGCCGTGAGATTGCTGGCCATGGAGTTCACGTTGTCGGTGAGGTCCTTCCACGTTCCGGCAACGCCCCGGACCTCGGCCTGGCCGCCGAGCTTGCCCTCGGTGCCCACCTCGCGCGCCACGCGCGTGACCTCCGAGGTGAACACGCTCATCTGCTCGATCATCCGGTTGACGATCGTCGCCGAGCGCAGGAACTCCCCTTCCAGAGGACGCCCGTCCACGTCCGAGGGCATCGTCTGCGAGAGGTCACCCTTCGCGACGGCCGCGATCGCCCGGGTGACCTCCGCCGTGGGCCACAGAAGGTCGTCGATCAGCGTGTTGACCGATTCCTCCATCTCCCCCCACGCACCGCTGCGGTTCTCGCAGGACACACGCTGGCGGGTCTTGCCTTCCTTGCCGACGACCTGACCGACGAACTGCAGCTCGTCGGCGATGCGCTGGTTGCTCGCCACGATCTCGTTGAAGATGTCGGCGATCTTCCCGCCCATGCCGGTCCAGAAGCCAGGCAAGCGCACCGAGAACACACCGTCGCGTACCGCCTGCAGCGCGCTCAGCAGCTCGGACAGATCGAAGGCCGATTCCGCGGCAGGATGGAGGTCACGGGGCAGTGCGCCGAGGTTTTCGTTGGCCTGCATGGCTTTTCTTGGGAAAGAAGATCGAGGACCGGGTGCGAGGCGACCATGGATTCCTGGTGGCTAGGGGGCCAGGGAGCGCCGACATTGGCCTCCCCGATGACAGCAGGGACGGCGCGCTTCGCCCGCCCGCTGGGCGAACCAGCCGCGCGCCCCGCGAGCCATGCGCGGGACGTTTTGTAGAAAGTTCCGCCGTTCCTCCGACTCTTGCATCCGGGTAGGAAGTTGGATCTGGTCGCCCCCATTCAAGAGCGGGTGGAGACGGAACGGGCGGCAAGGCCCGAGTCGTCGATCAAGACCGCTCGAACGGGGGCTGCGGTGATGGAGCCCTGGTGATTCCTGTCAGCCTCGCGGGCGGCCGCGAAGGGTTCGCACTCCTCGGCAAGACTCGTGCCCGGACCCTCGTGGTGAAAGTCGGCCAAGCAAACGGGAGGCGGGCGCGCCGGCCTTGGCTGGCGCGCCCGCCTCCCGTACAGGATCGAGTAGCCCTCTCCGCGGCGACGGATCAGTACCCCTTCTTCCCGGTGGCCACGTCTCCCGCGTTCATGTCCAGGGTGATCATGAACCCGTTCGTGCCCTTGAACTCGTAGGGCTTCGAGCCCGCGCGATAGGCCTCGATCTCGTTCGCCATCAGCACGAAACCGTCGTTGCGCGGCGCACCCCAGTATTTCAGGTTCTTGATCACGATGGGATCGTCGGTCATGCCCTGATTGCGCACGAGGACGACCTCGGCCATCTTGCCGCCAGCAAGCCGCGCTTCCGCCTTGTTCGCATCGTGCTTCCACTCCATCGGCGCGTCTTCACCGATGGTGAAGCTGTCCCATTTGGCGGGATAGAGGGAGCCGAGAATGGTGGTGATCCCCTCGCGTTGCTCCTTCGTGACCGCGGGGTCGAAGTGGAGCACGGCCCAGTTCAGCTGCCCATCGGAGAACTCGTCGCCCAGATCGCCCGCGATCCAGAACTTCGCACCGTCGAGCTTCGTTCCCTTGAACGCTCCGTGGTTGACCTGGAACGCATTGTTGAAGCGACAGAAGCGCGTCTTGAGGAGCGGATCATCGGGCTTGCTGCAGCAGCCCGGCCCGGAGGGCTTGGAGTTGAAATAGCACTGGCAGAACATCGTGCACGAGCACGCCTCGATGATGGTGGCGTTGAAGTCCCATTCGGGAGCCGCGCGGTCGGGCGAGCCCGAGAGCGCGATCGACTCGCTGATGGCCGTGCTATCGGAAGTCGAGCCGGAGGTTGCGCAGCCCGCGAGGGCGGCGAGCAGGAGGAGCGAAAAGGGGGCGTTCATGGAGTCCTTCCTTTCAATTGGAGGTCGCAAGAGGTGGAGGGCGGGGCCCGACCCGGCGCCGGTGAGATGCAGACTAGACGGGTGCCGTACCGGGCGCCCCGCATGATCGTGCGGGTCGAGCCACCACGGGGCGAGATGGCGGAGAATTCATCGCCAGGGCGCATGACTGGATGGTGACGGGGCCCCGGTCCCTGATCAATTGGTCACTTCCCAATCGATCTTCGACCCCTTGCTGCGGATGATGTGAACGAGGTAGTTCACTACCGGCACGCCGAGAATCAGGCCCCAGATGCCGAACAGGTGGTTGCTGATCACCAGGATCGCGAGCACGAGCACCGGGTTCATCCGCAGGCGTGCCCCGTAGATCCTGGGGTTCAGGATGTACGCCTCGATCATGTGGATGATCGTGACGAACACGATCGCCCAGGCCATCAGGGGCAGGCCGGATTTCGTGAGGGCGGCCAGGCAGATCGGGACGCTCGAGATGAACACTCCCGCGACGGGGATGAAGCTGCAAACGAACACCACCGCGGACAGGAACGCGATGTTCGGGATCTGCATCAAGGACAGGCCGATCGCGGTCAACGCCGTGTTGACGCTCGCGATGACGAGCTGAGCCTCGAGCGCGCGGCCCATGATCTTCCCGAAGTAGAACACCGAGTCGGAGAGCTCGTCGTAGATCACCCCGAGCCTCGTGTCGTGGAGGCCGCGCATCTCGCGGGCGATCTTCGGGTAGTCGAGGTTGACGAGGAAGGAGAAGAGCAGCGCGAGAAAGAACGAAGTCCCGATCCACAGCGACCTGCCCGCCAGAGCGACGATGCGCGGGAGCACGGTCTGCAGCCTCTCCTCGTCGCTTTCCAGAAGGACGTCGGGCAGGAAGATCTGCCGCACGATGTCCCCGACGTGGACGTCGGGCGGAACGACGTCCCGGACGAGCACGTACTTCTCCTTCAGCATCTTCAGGGCATTGTCGGCCTCGACGAGGTGGCGATTCACATCCTCGGGGAAAGCCGCCGCCTGCCGCGCGAGCGAGGGCCCGATCGTGACCCCGAACATGATGAGCACACCCAGGAATGCCAGGAACACGAGCACCGAGCACAGCCGCCGCGAGGGAATCTTCCGGTTCAACGCCTCCGCGCCATGCTCCTGGATGTAGCCGAACACGAATGTGAGGATGACCAGGAAGAAGAACGGCCGCAGCAGCCACAGGATCCCGAAGAACATCACCCAGATGGCGAGCCGACGGAGCGAAGGGACGAAGCGGTCCCAGGGGGGCGGAAGAGGCCGTTCCATGCTGCGGCGAGAAAGTTAGCGATCAGAGCCGCGACAAGCGAGCCCTCCGGTTCGGAGTACCGCCTTCAGGCGGTCCGGTTTTCTTCTGGAGTCGCGCTGGAAAGGCAATACCCAAGACCGCCTGAAGGCGGTACTCCGAACCTACGAGCTGCGTGGTCGAACTGCAGGGCGGGGCTTCTCATCGAATCCGCGCTCCATTCGCAGGGAGGAACGAGTGCGCGATGGGCATGCGCCGGCCGATGCCGAAGGACTTCCCCGTCACCTTGATGCCGGGGGGAGATTGGCGGCGCTTGTATTCCGCGCGCGCGATGCGCTCCAGGCAATCGTCCACGATGGCGGCAGGGTAGCCGCGCGCCAGGAGCTCGGCGCGCGAGGCGCGGCGCTCGACGATCTCGTCGACCAGCGGGCTCACGATCGAGTAGTCGAAGGGCTCGACGTGTTCGGCGCGCAGCTCGGGGCTCGGCGCGGCGCGGAAGATCGATTCGGGAACGATCTCGCGGCCGGTGCGAGCGTTGGCGCGGCGCGCGAGCTCGTACATCTCGAGCTTGCTCACGTCGTTCACGGGCGCGAGGCCCCCGTTCATGTCGCCGTAGAGCGTGCAGTAGCCCAGAGCGAGCTCGGTCTTGTTTCCCGTGGTCAACAGGAGGCGGCGCTCGCGATTGGAGATCGCCATCAGGATCAGTCCGCGCAGGCGTGCCTGCACGTTCTCGCGCGGGAGGTCGCCGGCGGGGCCGTCGAGCGTGCTCCCGAGCACCTGTTCGACGGCCTCGAACGGCGGCTCGATCGGAATGCGGCGCAGCTCGATGCCGAGGTTTGCAGCCACTGTCTTGGCATCGCGTGTGCCGCGAGCCGAGCTGAACCGCGAGGGGAGGGAGAGCGCGAGCACGCGCTCCTTTCCGAGCGCTTCGACCGCGAGGGCCGCCACCACGGCCGAGTCGATCCCGCCCGAGAGACCGAGCAGCGCGTTCTCGAACCCGCTGCGCCGCGCGTACTCGCGGATGCCGAGCACGATCGCGCGCGCGATCTCTTCTTCACGCTGCATGGGCTCCGGCTCGACCACCGCCTTCGCGCCGAGATCGGCGACGACGAGGTCGGCCTCGAACCGCCGGGCCATGGCGACGAGCTGGCCGCTCGCGTCGAGCGCAAAGGAACCTCCGTCGAAGACGAGCTGGCCTTCGTAACCGTCCTCGCTGCCGACCTGGTTGACGTACACGAGCGGCAGCGCGGTCTCCCGCACGCGCTCGCGCGCGACTTGCATCCGCAGGCCGGTCTTCCCCGCCCAGAAGGGCGACGCCGAAGTCGAGAGGAGCGCTTGCGCATTCGCTGCAGCGAGCTCGCGCGCGATCTTGCACTCGTAACCATCGTCCCACATGTCCTCGCAGATCAGCACGCCCAGCGCCCCCGCACGCGTGCGATGGACGCTACGGCGCGTGCCCGGCGCGAAGTAGCGACGCTCGAAGAACACGTCGTAATCGGGAAGCAGCGTCTTGTGCGTGATTCCCGCGATCTTCCCGTCGTCGATCACCGCGGCGGCGTCGTACAGGATCGGTGTTCCCTCCGGCCCGCGCCGGGTCTCGTCACGATCGACGAATCCGACCACTGCCACGATCCCGCGCGCGGCGGGGGCGATCTCCTCGTGGAGCAGCCGCCGGTTCTCGTCGACGAAGCTCGGCTCGAGCAAGAGATCGAGCGGCGGGTAACCCGTCACGGCGAGCTCCGGGACGACAGCCACCGCGGCTTTCTCGGCGCGCGCGGCTTCGATCCCTTCGCGAATCAACCTGGCGTTGCGCGCGAGAGCGCCGACCTCGGTCGCGAGCTGCACGAGGGCCACACGCATGTCGCACGAGCCTACTTCGCGAGCGACCGTGACGCCTAGACTGGGAGTGTCAACACTTTCGCCGCGACGAGCAGAGGTAAGATCACCGCCACGAGGGCCTCTCCCGCGATCAGACCAGAGGCGACGGGGATCGAGTAGTTCTCAGCCTGACGTGGATTCCTCGTGCGCCAGATCCAGTCGATGCACGCTCCGATGAACATCGTGGCCACGGCGCTCGCGGGTACGAGCATCCCGATCCCGACGCCCGTTGGGGAGGGGACGAGGTTCTTGATCGCCTTGTTCTGCTCCAGAACGGTGAACACGATGCCGAGGGCGGCTCCGATTGCGAGGGCCCACAACGCACTGGGGTGAATGCTCGAAAACCCCTTGGAGAGGATCTTGGCGAAGCCGACCCAGCGGACCGATATCGGACTGGAGAGGCCGCCCTCGCCAACGCCATAGGTGTCCCGCAGCAGTGGATACGAATACGCAAGCGACAAGCAACCTATGGGCACGGCGAGGAGCTGGATGTAGGTGAGCTTGCGCGGGGTGGAGCCGATCATGTAGCCGGTCTTGTAGTCCTGCATCAGGCCTTCCGACTCAGCCGCCACCGAGCCGGTGATGCCGCTCGACACGACTGTCGCGCGGATATCACCCGGCGCGATGACTCCGAACATCGCCTGCATCACATTGGTCATGGTCGAGATCGGTCCCCAGTTCGTCTCGCCCAGCACGCGCAACGCGACCACCATGAGGGGGATCGAGAGCACGATGGCGAGCAGCGACTGCCAGACCGGCGTCCCCAGTACGCCGTACTGGACCGCGACCAGTGCCGCCGACGCGAGCAAGCTCCCCACCACGACCCACCGCAGCGGGAAATCGCCACTCTGCACTGCAGCGCCTTTCAAGCTCCGAAAGCTTGCCACGAGGCTCTTCCACTTCAGCAGTAACGCCGTGATGCCGCCCGCCACCATCATGCCCGTCGCCGGCCACATCACCCAGAGCAGGATGTCGACCTTCTTCGCCCCTTCTGGAAGGATCCCGTTGTCGGCCAGCAACACCGGGGCAATCACCCATGAGAGCGCGAGACCGATCAGCATGCTCGTGCAGATGCGCAGCCCGATGATCATGCCCGAGCCAAGATTGAGCAGCGAGTACGACAAGCCCACGCCAGCCGCCTGCGAGAAGCGGTTGAGAGTGAACGCGTAGGCATCCGTCATCCACCGGAGGCTCGTCGACACCATGAGGATCCCCGAGGCGCCAAGCGCGACGAGCATCGCCGTTGCAGACTTCCGCGCCTGACCCCCTTTCGAATCGAGCAGGATCAGCGTCTCCCCCGCCGCCACACCGTCGGGAAAGGCGAGCTTTTCATCCTCGATGAAGTGCTTGCGCAGCGGCACCGCGAGGAGCACGCCGAGGATTCCTGCCGACGTGAACCAGAGAAACGTCTGAAGTGTCGTCAGCTTGACCGTGAAGCCACTCTCCGGGTCCGCAGCGAGCATGTCGAATGCCGCGAGCAGCCAGCACAGGAACGCGATCTGCCCCGCCGTCGTCCCCGCGGTCTGGACGATGTTGTTCTCCCAGCGGTTGTAGCTCTTCGAGAACATCCCCAGCGCCAGGAACCCGAAGAAGGCCGAGACGACCGAGATGTTCGGCCCGAAGCCGAGCTTCAGCACCACGTAGGGATACGACGCCCCGATGACGACCGCGACTCCCATCGCGCACAAGACCGATCGCAAGGTGATCTCGCGGATGTGGGGCGGCTTGACCGGGGGGGCGGTTTCCATGCCGCTAACGTACCGAGCCGGGCGCTCGGCCTCTATCGCCCGCCCGCGGAACGCAAGCGGATCGAGCGCAGATCGAGCAGGTAGCCTGCGAGCGGCTCGCCGGCGCGGGCGGTGAGCGCGCATGCTCCGGCTGGGAGCTCGACCATTCCGATGGACACGCTCTGGTAGGCGTTCCAGCTCCGAGTGCCCGCGATCCGAGGTGTCAGGGTGCTCTCGCCGATCTCGACGACCAGCGTGTTGCCGGCGCTGCCGTCGTCGCAGGCGTAGTCGAGGAAGAGCTCGTAGGTGCCGGCCGCTCCGGTCTCGAGAGTCCACGTCGCGCGGTCGGCAAGGCTCCCCCACCAGCCGAGGTTCTGGTGCTCGGTCTCGAAGACGAGCGAGCCTGAGAGCTTGGCGTCGCGCGCCCAGAGGACGATCTCGCCAGGCGTGGAGCCCGCGATCGAGGGATCGGCGCGGGCACGGCGCAGGAACGCGAAGACGTCCGCGAGATCCTGAGGCGAGAGATCCGTCTCGAGACCCACGGGCATGTGCGAGAGGCCGCTCGCGCGCAGGCTGTCGATCTCCGAGCGCAAGATCGCGTGCTCGACGCCCTGGGCGTCGACGAGCGTGACCGACTGGCCACCTTCCTCAGCGATCATGCCGCCGAGGATCTCGCCGCGCGTCGTGACGAGCGTATAGGACAGGTAGCGCGCCTCGACCGCGCGATTGGGATCGAGAACGGCCGTGAGCAGGTACTCGTCCGAGAGATCGTCGAGCGCGCCGAGCTCGGCGCCGATCGCGTGACCAATGCCGGCGACGAGATGACACGTGGCGCAACGTTGCGTGAAGCTGGCCATCCCTTCCGCGGGCCGACCTTCGACCGTCGAGAGCGCGCGCAGATAGCGCTCGATCAGCGCCGAGCGGTCTTGGGCCTGCGGAGCCTCGAGCAGACTCTCGACTCGCTCCCTGTGGTCGTCTCCGACGATCTCGAGGAGCTGCGCACGCTGCGAGGCGCTCAGCTCGCCGCTCGAGATCCGTCCGGCTGCTACAGCGTCGACCAACGCCGTCGCGCGCTCTTCGCGGTGGAGCAGGACCGAGAGCGCCTGCGAGCGCAAAGCGGGCGAAAGCGTCTCGAAGACCTCGACGAGGCTGGTGGCGACTCCGGAACGATCGATTCGGTCGAGGGCCTCGAGTGCGGCGCGCGCCAGCTCGGGCGAGGTGTCGGCTGAGAGCAAGCTGGTGAAGAGCGCCGTGTCCGCTTCGAGAGTGCCGGGATGCCTGCCGAGGACCGCGAGCGATTCGATCCGGATCTCGTCTGGCGCCTCGGGCTGGATAGCCAGCCCGCGAGCAGTATCGATCATCCGTTCCAGGAACTCTCGCCCGCTCGGGCCCAGGAGTTCCTCGAGCTCGGCGAATGGTCGCTCCGAGCGGTGCGCCGCATCGAGGAAGGCGGCAAAGAGATCGAAGCGCACGGTCCGATAATCGCTCTCGAAGAGTGGGAGGAGTGCACGGAGAGCCGAGCTGTCCTGACGCAAGGTGGCGATGGACACTAGCATTCGGGCGAGCTCGCGGTCGAGCGCGTCGATGTCTTCGACGAGCAAGCGGATCACCGGTTCGAGGAGAGCAGGTGAGAGCGAACTCGCGGCCGCGGCGTGGAGAAGCGGATCGACGGAGGCCTGACGCAGGAGTGCAGCGAGGGCGCGCGCCGCTTCCGCGCCCGCCGCCGCTCCGAGCGAGCAAGCGAGCTGCAGTCGCACTTCCGGCGCCGCGTCGACCAGATGGACCGCGGCTTCGCTTGCGAGCGAAGGCTCTGCCTGGAAGTGTTCCTCCGCGATGCGCAGAGCGCTGAGCCGGACACCTGCCTCGGGATCGTCGAGTGCCACGAGCAGGGAATTCGTGGAAAGCTCCTTCCGGGATGCGAGCGCCCACATGGCGTGCAGACGCGCGAGCGGCCGGGGATCGTCGTGCAGAATCTCCATGAGCAAGCCCGGGAGATCCGGATCCTCGCGTTCGATCAGTAGCCGTTGCGCCGTGTCGCGCACCCAGCCGCTGTCGCTCCAAAGCTCGCAGGCGAGGTCGAAGGTGGGCAGGGCTGCGAGGTCGCGGATCGGCCGCGGCGGCCGACCGACGGGCACGATGCGCCAGATGCGGCCGAGATCGCTGCCTGCGTACAGGTCGATGCGCGCTTCCCACTCGTCGGGGATCCACTCGGGGTGCTCGATCACCGCGCGCGCCATATCGGCGATCCACAGCGCGCCGTCCGGACCCGCGCGGATCATCGTGGGACGGAACCATGAATCGCTCGACGCGAGGAACTCCGAGCGCAGCTCGCCCGGCGCGCGCATGCTTACGAAGCCAGCACCCGCGCGCTCGAGTACCTCCCGATGCACGAGGTTGTGCACGGGCTCGCAGACGAAGATGTTGCCCGCGTACGCAGGTCCGAGCAGCACGTCGCGATAGATCATCGGGCTGCATGCCGAGGTGAATCGGTCGAGGGCCCATGGATCGTTGAAGCGCTCCTCTTGCGGCGTGAGCGGGAATACGGGCGCGGCGCCGCTCTCGAGCGCCACGTCGGCGCGCGGCGCGGGCAGATCGAGGAGCGGCGTGCGCGCGAGGTAGCGCTCCTCCAGGACGTAGTGGCGGAATGGTTCCGAGTTGTTGCCGCCGAACCAGTTGCCCCAGTCGTCGCGCGTGCGGCCGAACTGCGTCATCCCAGTGACGGCTTCGATGCCACCGCTGTCGGGATGGATCCGGAAATCGCGCCCGGAGATGTCGACGCGCTGCCCCGTTTTCACGGAGACGATCTCGCCGCCGCTGTCGCCGTTCGCGCCCCAGTACCAGCCGTCGAGACCCCACCACAAGCCGTTGACGCGGTGTTGGGGATTGCCCTCGACGAAACCGGTGTAGAGGACTTCGCGCACGTCCGCGACCCGGTCGCCGTCCGTGTCGCGCGCGAAGAAGATGTCCGGCGCGCAGGTGACGAGCACGCCGTCACGCCACGGAGTGACGCCGGTCGGGAAGGAGAGACCCTCGAGGAAGGTCGTCGCGCGCTCGTAGCGGCCATCGCGATCGACGTCCTCGAGAAGCTTCACGCGTCCGCTGCCGCGCACACCTGTCGGATAGTCGCCCATCTCGACGACGTAGAGCCGTCCGTGCGCGTCCCAGTCGAAGGCGATCGGATCCTCGACCTCGGGCTCGCAGGCTGCGAGCTCGACGGTGAAACCCGGCGGAAAGTGAAGCGCGCGGCGCGCGAGCTCGCTCGTGCGCGGGCCGGGCTCGACGCCCGCCAGGAGCTCGCGAAACGCGCGACGGTCCACGTGATTGGGAAGCGCAGCGGTGTGCTCGTTTTGCACCCAGAGGCTCTGCGAATGGAACCACCCACCGGCCTCTTCCCCATGATCGGCGAGCAGCGGGAGGCGCAGCGGATCGCCAGCCTCCGCTCGCCGCCCCGGTCGCGACCAGCCGGTCGCGAGCGAGCCGAAGCAATGAACCGACGAGCCACGCGCATTCGAAGAAACGAGATCTTCCTGCCCGTCGTCGTCGAGATCGACGAAGCGCAGGCCGGCGTCGCGACCCCGCTCGTCGCAGATCCACACGCCTACGGGTAGATCGAATGAGAGCTCTTCCCAGCGCCGCTCGTCCGCGCGCCAGCGAAACACGGCCGAGCGCGGCGCGCCACCGCAGAGGAGCTCGCACTCACCGTCTCCGTCGAGATCGCGCAGGCGCACGCCGCCGTCCTGGCCCTCGCGCGTCGTGAGGATCGGCTCACCCTCCGTCTCGAGCCCGACCAGCCGCTCCGGCGCTTCGACCCAGCGCTCACCGTCGAAGCGCCAGGCATGCCGCGCATTTCCGTCGCTCGCGAGAAACCAGGCGCGGTCGTCCGCCGTGATTCCGAAGCGCACGCCGGCTTCCACCCAGTTCCCCTCGCGATCCTGCTCGACGAGCGGGAGCGGGAAGTCGGTCTCCACCCAGCGACGCTCGTCCGGCAGCCAGCGACGCGTGAGGAGCGCGCGCTCGTTCCCGATGACGATGTCCTGAAAGCCATCGCCGTCGAGATCCAGGAGCACGACACCGTTCCAGCTCCCGTCGCTCCGACGCAGGGGATGGCCGGCAAGCAAGTTCTTCTCCAGCCGCGCGAGCGCATCGCGAAAGGTGAGGAAGCGCAGCGCCCCACCGTGCTGCCTGGCCGCGTGATCGATGAGCTCGACGACCTGGTCGTTCCGGATCCAGCCGTGCGGATGGAACACGAGCGTGAAAACGCCTCGCGCTTCCACCGTGAGATCGAGCGCCGCCTCGAGGTCCGCCAGCGTGCGCGGATCATTCGCCCCGAAGCGGCGCTGCCCCTCCCAGTCGCTCGGCACGACGCAGGGGAATTCCCACGTCTCCTGTCCGATGACATAGGGGTACGGATAGTCCTCGATCCAGTTCGCAAAGGAGCGATCCGCCGGCAGATACGGCCGGAACCGCTCCTCGCCGCGCGCGTCCAGCACGAGCTCGCGCCGATGCGCCGCTTCGTCGGGAGTGAAAAGCTGGAACACCGAGCTGTCGATCGCGAGGTACGCACCCCTCGGGCTCGTCCGCTCGAAGATCTCGGCGAAGAAGCGCGGGCTCACCGAATTGATCGAGTCGCAACAGGGCATGCGAAACGCAACCGGCGCGACGCCCGTCGCCGCGCCGATGGCATCGATGCAACGCTCGTACGTCGCCCGCGCCACCGCGAGGTCCTCCCCCGCGAGCAACGGACACGGATGCGCCTCCGTGTGCGTCTCGATCGAGAGCCCCTCCGCGATCCACGCCGCCACCTGCGGATGCCCCGTCGCAAGCGCGTTCACCATCACACTCACCGGAGCGCGCCCCTCGATCGCCTTCAACCGCTCGAGCACCGGCCGCAAGAACGCCTCGTACGGCTCCGGCGCGCGCAAATCGTCGATCGACAGGATCGCCACCGCTTCGACACCCGCCTCCCCCACCCACTGCGGTGTCACGAGCCGCGCGAAGTCGCGGCCCGGGTAGTAGGGATCGTGCGTCGCGAGATGAGCGAGTCGACTGCCGTCGTGCACTACCGAGATCACACATGGAAGGATCAGGTATCCGCACGCTAGCAGGCTTGCGCTCACGCTCATGATGATCCTCGTCGCTGACGTCGCTCGCCAGGGGGCGAATCGTGAGCGAGGAACTACGGTGACCTACCGTGGAATGCGGACTACCATTTGGTTCCCGGGATCTTGCCTCCTCGTCCGCAGGACCTCCCTTCGCATCACATGATCGGGACCGCCCTCGCATTTCTCTCTTGGCTTCTCGGGTGCGCCGCTCCGGCGGACTCCCGCGCAGGTCGTCTGGAGATCCTGCAGCCCGCGCGCTATCTCTCCGCCTCCGGGGAGTTCGCCTTGGAGGTCGATCCCTCTTCGCCCAGCGGTCGCGCAGAAGCGAGCTACGTCCTCACGCACCGAGGCGAGGTCGTATGGGCCAGCCGCATGCCGTTTTCCTTGTGGGAAGCCGCGGTTTCGGATCGTGGAGCCGTGGCGGGCTTCTCCTATTCGCACGGCCCGGACGGTCGGGCGGAAAGTACATTCCGCGTGTTGCTGCTCGATCCCAGTGGAGCGCCGCTGCGCGACGACGTCCACACACGTCGGTCCTGCCGCGGCCTCGCCATTCCGTGGTCGGGCGGCCTCTTCGTCCAGGACGAGCTCGACCGAGCGGTCTTTCGCGTGCGCGACGACGACGCGCTGGACGCGAGCGAGGCGTGGTGGACGTACGAGCTATCGACTGGCGTGGAGTGCTCAAAGCTACGACCGATCCAGATGCTCTTCCCGCGCGGCGCTTCGAAGTACTCCGGTCACGCGTTCGGCCTGCCTGGAACACCGCTCTCGCTCGTACAGTGGAATCCCGGGGGAGACGATGCGGCGTTCTCCCTACTCGATCCGGCTTGGAACGAAGTCTGGAAGCTCGACTTGCCTGAAGACTACAAGCTCCCTGGCGATGAAGGGAGCGCGCTCAGGGTCGAGGTGGCGAAAAAGGGGGCGATCCTCGGTGTCTCGACCGCCGGTCGGTTCGAGCTGCGAGTCTCGAAGGGCATGGAGCGCGTCGGCTATCTCGCTGAATACGAACAATCGAAGGATCGCTGGATCGTGCGCGAGATCTCGCGCAAGCCCTTCGAGCGCGAGGTTCCTCACTGGCCCGAAGGAATCCCGGAGATCCACCTGCAGCACTTGTCGTCGATCCTCCTCGGACGTCCGGGTGAGTCATTCCCCGGTCCCATTCGCGACATCGAGGAATTTGCACTGCTCGCCGACGGTGGGATCGAGTTCGTCCGCCGGGAGAGCGGGCCAGTCACGTTTTCGATCCTGCGCGTCGATCGGGCGGGGAGGCTGGTGCGGGAACAGCTCTTCGACGGATTCGATCGTTCCAACACGACCTTGCATTGGGCTCGGCTGGCAAGCGGCGGATGGATCGTGGTCTCCGATCGCATGATCGTCGCCGGGAGTCGGGCAGCAATGGTCGATCCCGGGACGGGGCGGATCTCGGTGATTCCGGGTTTTCAGCACTCGGTGTACGAGGGGATCGATCCCACTCCCGGGGGCGGGTTCGTCCTTCTCGGTCGCGCCAGCCTGTGCTGCTTCGACCCGGCGGGCAATTTGATGTGGAAGCTCGCCGAGTATCCTTCCAGAGCCTGCACGGTGACGAGCGAGGGGATCCTGATGGTTCTCACCAATCGAGGCTCGCTCAGGTCCTTCGATCTCGACGGAACCCCGCTTGGCGAACGAGACCTCGCGAGAGAACTGGGAGCAGACCACCTCGACAATGTGCTGTCCGACGCCGATGGCGGTGTGATCGCGTACGGTTCGTATCCCCTCGCGAAGGACCGACTCAAGGCTCCGGCGATCTGGCGTCTGGGCCGCGACGGGCGGACACTCGCCCACCTGGAACTCTCGGATCCCGAGAAGCTCACCTCCGGCAACCTCGAGCGGTCTCTTCGCGTTGCACCAGACGGCGGCATGTGGTCGACGGATGGCTACGTCTTTGCCGAGATCGACGACGACGGGCAGGTATGCCGCATCGTGGGAGAGCAGCCGAGGGACGACCAGATCTCCGCTCCGGGGGCAGCCTTCGTCGACAACCACGGACGCATCCTCGTCCAGGACGAGCGCACAGCGGACGTGCACGTGTTCGATTCCGCGGGGAAACCCCTCCTGGTTGCTCGTGCCCTGGCGGAAGACGTGGCTTCGGCCAGCAGCATCCGACGCTTGGGCGTGAGCGCGAACGGAAGCCTGCTCGTCGAGCAGAGATTCCGTTCGAGCCAGTACCTCTTGTTCAGCTCCGACGGCGAACGCCACGGGATCCGCGAGCTCGACTGCGAGCTCGTCACGTGCTGCCCGGACCGCGAGGAATACTGGGGCATGCGGGGCCATCAGCTCCTTCGTTTCGACTCCGATGCGACGATCGTCGGAGTGATCGACCGGCGTCCCGACCGCTGGTTCTTCGACGAAGTGGCGGAGGTCGCCGTGGCGCCCGACGGCCGGATCGCGGTGGTCGACGATGCTGGGCTCGCGCTCTTCGACTGCGAGGGTGCGCCCGTAAAGGCCATTCGACTTCCAGCAGACTTCCATATGTGGAAGCTCGCTTACTCTGGCCGGTGGGTGGCCGCAGGAGGCTCGTTGCCCGAGATCCTCCTCGTCGACACGGCCGGGGAAACCTGCTTCCGTTGGACGGTCGACGTCCGCACAATTCCCCGCTCCGAGTGGCACTTCGGCTTCTCCCCCGACGGTGCGGAACTATGGATGATCGAGAAGACGGCGATGGGCCTCCACCGCTACGCCCTGCCCTGATCGCGTGTTCGTGTTTCTCGGCAGATCGGCTCGACGGCCACCGCTGGGAATCGACTGCTAAAGTGACCCCATCACACGAGCCACCGGACTCGTTTCGCCGTGCCTCGACACCCTCCCTCCGACGACGCCTCGATCGAGAAGGTCCTCGCGCAGTTCCGCTGGGATCCGCCGGCTGGGCCGTGTTCTCCGAACAGCGCCGACTCGGTCGTCGACACGTTCCTGCAGCTCGCGTGTCTCAACTATGGCGACTGGAATCGCTCCCGCGCCGAGAGGGCGCGGCAGCTCTTGGCTGAGCACCCGGAGATCTCGCGGGCGAGCCTGCATGCGGCCGCGACGGTGGGTGACGTCGCGGCAGTGCGAGAGATGCTGGAACGGGAGCCGATGCTCGCGAGCAAGAGAGGCGGAGCGCTCCGCTGGGAGCCGCTGCTCTATGCCGCCTACTCGCGTCTCGACAGCACCGCGGCGGGACACTCCACGCTCGAAGTGGCGCGTCTGCTCCTCCAGCACGGGGCAGATCCGAACGCCGGATTCCTGTGGGGAGGGAACGTGCCACCGTTCACGGCACTGACCGGCGCTTTCGGCGAGGGCGAGGACGGACGCAACCAGCCACCCCATCGAGATTGCGAGGCGCTGGCACGCCTCCTCCTCGAGGCGGGCGCCGATCCCAACGATGGACAGACGCTCTACAACCGCCACTTCAACCCTGACGATGGACACTTGCGATTGCTCTTCGAGTACGGCCTTGGCGAGGACAGGGGCGGGCCGTGGTTCGAGCGGCTGGGCGCGCGGATGCCCGATCCGGGGCGCATGCTCGTGGAGGAGCTCTGGTCGGCGGCGAAGCGGAACCGACTCGCGCGGGTCGAGCTCCTGATCGAGCACGGTGTGGATGTGAACGGGCGCGGATTCCGCGACGGCCGTACGGCCTACGAATCGGCCATCCTCGGCGGCAATCCCGAGATCGCCGAGGTCCTCGTGCGGCACGGGGCGAGGCGGACCGAGCTCTCGCCCGAGGAGACCTTCGTGGCTGCATGCGTCGCCGGCGACCGAGTGCAGGCGCTCACTCTGTGTGCGAAGGACCCGGGGCTCGTGGACAAGCTAGGCGCGGAAAGACGCGCCGGGCTCTTGTCGACGGCTATCGGAGGGGAGAAGAGCGCGGGTGTACGGCTCATGGCCGAGCTGGGCTTCGACCTCGACGCGATGAAGGGGGGCAGAACGGCCTTGCACGATGCGGCGTGGGGTGGTGACCTCGCGATGATCGAGCTCTTGCTCGAGCTCGGTGCCGATCCCGACATCCGGGATCCCAACTACCGCGCCACGCCTCTCGGCTGGGCCGCCCACAACCAGCAGCTTGGCGCTGTCGAACGACTCATGCCGTCCGCGGACCTTTTCGACGCGCTTCGATGCGATGGCGTCGAGCGCGTCCGAGCGCTGCTGGATCGGGAACCTGCACTCGTGAACCGAGCCGACGCTGCGGGCAATCCGATCGGCTTCTCTTTCCATGCCGGCATGAGGCGCGGGCCCGACCTACTCGAGCTGCTGGTTTCTCGCGGCGCGGACCTGAATGCGCGCAACAAGCAGGGCGAGACCGCGCTCGATCAGGCGCTGTCGAATGGCGACACCGACCTCGCCGATCTGCTCCGGCGGAATGGTGCCAAGACCTCGGCAGAGGGAACTCGGTGATCGCCGATTCGGGCTCTGGTTGGGAGTACCGCCTTCAGGCGGTCTTCTCTTGCGGAGTCAGTCCCGCCTGAAGGCGGGACGACGAACCGGACCGCCTAAAGGCGGTACTCCGAACTAAGAGGGACTCCGAACCGGTTTTCCACCGCGCCCCGGCGCGACTCCGTCGCATGAACCGTGGCTGCGGGCGCCTCTGGTTGGGAGTACCGCCTTCAGGCGGTCTTCTCTGGCGGAGTCAGTCCCGCCTGAAGGCGGGACGACGAACCGGACCGCCTGAAGGCGGTACTCCGAACTAAGAGGGATTCAGAACCAAGAGGGACTCCGAACCGGAACGTCCACCGCTGCGCGCTGCATCGAGCGCGGAGCGGTGGAGCGAAGGTGGAGTCGAACTCAGCGCGCTGCGCGCAGCGTGTGCACGCCAGCCGCGAAGTCCGAGACGTGCTCATTCGCAGGCGCGCGAGGCGGGGCCTTGTGGACCAGGGCGTGCGGCCGGGTGGTCCGCTGGGTGCTCTTGCGCTGCGGGGGAGCTTTCGACTGGCGGGATTGACGGGGCGGCTGGTGGTAGTCCTTGCGGGCGGGCGAGGGATCTTCCTCGTAGCGGCCGACGGGGGTCACCTTGCTGCGGATCAGCTTCTCGATGTCACGGAGGAGCGTGCGCTCCTCCGAGCTGCAGAGAGAGATCGCCACTCCCCGAGCGCCGGCGCGTGCGGTGCGTCCGATGCGGTGCACGTAGGTCTCGGGCACGTGCGGCAGGTCGTAGTTCACGACGTGCGTGATGCCGTCGACGTCGATCCCTCGGGCGGCGATGTCGGTGGCGACGAGGACGCGCGTCTTTCCGCCTTTGAAGGACGAGAGCGTGCGCTCGCGCTGGCTCTGCGACTTGTTGCCGTGGATCGCCGTGGCGGGGATGCCGTCCTTGGCGAGCTGGCGGGCGACCTTGTCGGCGCCGCGCTTGGTGCGCGTGAAGACGAGAGCGCGTTCGACCGCTCGGTCGGCGAGCAGCTTCGCGAGCAAGCCGCCCTTTCCATTTTGCGAGACGAAGTGCACGCACTGCTCGACTTCCTCGACGGTCGAGGAGGGCGGCGTCACGCTGATCTTCTCGGGACGCACGAGGATTCCGTCGGCGAGGGCGGCGATCGGAGGCGGCATGGTCGCCGAGAAGAGGAGTGTTTGACGGCGTTTCGGCGTGGCGGAAAGAATCCTGCGCACGTCGGGAAGGAATCCGAGGTCGAGCATGTGGTCGGCCTCGTCGAGGACGACGACCTCGATGCGATCGAGCTTGACGATGCGCTGGCTCATCAGGTCGAGCAAGCGCCCGGGCGTGGCGACGAGGATGTCGGCGCCGCGCTCGAGTGCTCGCACTTGTGAGCCTTGCTTCACACCGCCGTAGATGACGGCGACCGAGAGCGTGAGGCGCTTGCCGTAGGTGACGAAGCTTGCTGCGACCTGGGCGGCGAGCTCGCGCGTGGGCACGAGGACGAGCGCCCGCGGTCCGCGCGGGCCTGCTCGACCAGCCTGACTCGACAGGCGCTGGAGAATGGGAAGTGCGAAGGCAGCGGTCTTGCCCGTGCCCGTTTGCGCGCAGCCCAGCAGGTCGCGGCCCTCCAGTAAATGAGGGATCGCCTGTGCCTGGATGGGAGTGGGGTGCGTGTAGTCTGCGTCGCGGAGGGCGCGCTGGAGCGGCTCGACGAGGCCTAGGTTGGAGAACGTGATCATCTAGCGGTATTGCGACGCCTCCTGGCGCCGAGAGTTCGGATCGAACACAACGATGTGCTCGAGCGTGCGTGGCTGCGCCCGGGGGACGCGGTGGGAGGGGCTCGACGCGGCTCATGGCCGCAAGGAGCTCTCGCGAGCAGGGGGGAAGGCGAGTCGCCCCTCGTGATCGGGGGGATCGAGCTCCAGCTTCCGCCGGCTCCCACGGGCTCGGAATCGGATTCCGGGTCCATCTGCCGAGCCGTGCAGAGCGAGCCGGGTGTCCCTCGAATGGTCATCGGGGACACGTTTCAGTCGCGAACGTAGTCGATGCACCCCCTGGTTGCCAGCAACTTCTCGACGGAATCCCCCCGCCAAGGTGAGGGCTGCCGCCTGCGGGGGTCCCGTGGGCGGTTTTGCCACTCACAGGGCGTGCCGGCTCGCCCGGGATCCCGCCCCACCCTGTGGGTCGATCAACGAGCCCTGGCCGTTGCAGCCTTGCGCGCGCCGCGCCGAGCGCGCTTCTTGCCCGCGGGGCGACCCACTTTCCGCCGAGCGCGCTTCTTTCCTGCGGGTCGTCCCACCTTTCGGCGCGCCGGCCCAGCGCCACGCGCTGCTCCAGCGTGGTATTTCGTTCCCCTGCGCTGGCCAGTGGTTCGCACGGACTTGTCGGCGAGGAGCTGCACGATCGCAGGCCGTAGATTCTCGCTCGACACTTTCAGCGCGCCGCCGATCTCGCCCGCCCCGTGCCCGGGATTGGCGCGCACATGCGCGAGCACACGTTGCGCCAATCCATTGTCCACTGCGGCGGACGACGGTCGTCCCCGGCGTCTGCCGCGTCGCGGAGCTTTTCGAGCTTTGGATGGAGCCGAGCCGTCAGTACCCAGCGCGATTTGCACCGAATCGAGCGCGGCCCGCCTTATCAACCCGGACAGCTCGCTCGCCATGGCCTGGATGCGGGAGCGTATGTCTGCTTCGAGACTGCTCTTGGGCATGATCGTCTCCAATAGAGATGGGGTCCAGATGCATTGGGGTAGCATTCGACCTGGGCGGTATCAAGCTCGTGGCAAGCGTGTTGTGGGCAATTCCCCGAGTGAATGGAGGTTCGCGGCGCCCCGACCGGGAATTCTGGCGAGGCTGCACAGGTGAACTGTTCCCCTCCATTCCTTCTCCCGCCGGAGACGCGAAATCAGGGCTCCGGGCCCCTCTATCCACCCAATTCGCCGAGTGGCGAAACCGTCGGAGCTGGTCATGGGCCTAATCGTTTCATTCTCGATTCAGGGCCACGCCCCACATTTGGCCGTATTCTCGAGCCTATCTCGGGCCGAGAATCACCCGCTTTTTCCCAATCGACGAGCGACTCTCAGCTCGAAGAGTGCGCGTGCCGGGAAAATGGTCCCGATCTCGGGCGGAGTGCCAGGCCGCGCAACTCGGGATCCGGCCTGCTATGCAATCGACCTCTCGGCGCGGCTTCGCGAACGTCATCCCACTCGCTCGAGCCTCTCGTTCGCCGCGTGCCTTGCACGAGCGGGAGGTCGCCGCTGCCCGTGCAGCCGAGGTCGTGCCGAAGCAGGCCTCCCGTCTGGCCCCGAGGGTGTGGAAGAGGCTCGGAGGTGCCTCGGAAGCGAGCGGATCGAAAATGTGGCTTTCCGCGGGGCTTGCCTCCGGACTCGTGCTAGGATCCTTGGCCTCGTAGTTTGTGCCGGCGCTGGCCTGGGATTCCGTCGCGGATTCGGGACACGAGTTAGGACCACGAACCGAGCGAGCCCCCGAGTCGCCATCCCATGCTTCAGGACAACCAGGCCGCGCGCGGTCCTTCCGCGTGCCTAGCCGATCGAGATCTCCGGCGACGGGCTCCCCACGACGAGATCGTGGACGTGTACGGCGGCTGCCGTCAGGCTGCGCGAGTATCGGGTGTCGGCAGTTCGCGCTCGCCGACGATTCGGAGCTGAGGATTGATTCGCTCGTTCGCGCTCCGGATCGATGAGGCAGTCGGTGAGACGGTCGATGGTGCAATCGACTTCGCGCTCCCGCTGCACGCTCTCACCATCAACCACTTCGCGAGTCACGTTCGGCCATTCCGGTCGCGCGATGCTCGCGATGTCGCACGAGTTCGGCACACCTGTGCGTTCGCTCCCACTTCGGGACGAGCGCCGGAGTGGCTCGTGGCTGTGCCGCAAATCGGGCCCGGCAATTTAGGAGGAACACCCCGCGCGAGCCGACGCGCGAGGGCGAGCAATTGAGGAAACGATGGGTTCGAAACTGTACGTAGGTAACATCTCCTTCACGAGCACCGAAGACGACCTCCGGGCCATCTTCGCGGCTAACGGCCGCACGGTACGCGACGTGGTCATCCCGACCGACCGCGACACGGGACGTCCCCGAGGCTTCGCATTCGTCGAGCTGAGCTCGGATGCCGAAGCTCAGGCGGCGATCCAGGAACTTGACGGCGCGAACGTCCAAGGCCGCACGATCCAGGTCAACGAGGCTCGCGAGCGGGCGCCTCGGCCCGGCGGTGGTGGTGGCGGCGGCGGTGGCGGTGGTGGCGGCCGGGGTGGTGGCGGCGGCGGCGGTGGCCGTGGCGGCGGCGGCGGAGGCGGCCGGGACCGGGAGCGCTGGTAACCCGTGCCCGCAGGGCCGGACTCCGGTCCGGCTCATCCGAGCGGTGGCCCCTCGGCATCCAGCCGGAGGGCCACCTGGACCATTCCACTTGGAGAGGACGAAGGGGCGCATGAGTTACAGGGTGAGTCGCGCCGATCCTAGTGATCGAGGCTCGCCCTCCGCCCGAACAACTGAGAATGCAAACAAAGCAAGCTAAGACTGCGCTGGACTGGGGCAACACCCTTTTCTTGGTCTCGGCGCATGCGATGGCTGTCGTCGCCGCCATCTACATGGTGGCAGGCGGCTTCTCGTGGTGGACCCTCGGCCTCGCCATCCTCTGGTTCTTCCTGTGCGGATTCTCGATCACGGCCGGCTACCACCGGCTGTTCGCGCATCGCTCGTATGAAGCGCGCCCCCTCGTGCGGGCGCTGTACCTCTTCTTCGGCGCGGCTGCGATCCAGAACTCGGCACTGAACTGGTGCGGCGACCATCGGCGACATCACGCCCGCACGGACACACCGGACGATCCGTACAACATTCGCCGCGGGTTCTGGTGGGCGCACATCGGATGGGTGCTCAACGAGTGCGCAGACCGGAGCACCGGCGGGCTTCCTGACCTGCGCCGGGATCCGCTGGTGCGGTTCCAGAACGATCACTATCTCCTCCTCGCGGTCATCTCCGGTGCGCTCTTGCCTCTTGGCCTCGGATTCTTGTGGGGAGATGCGATCGGAGCTTTGCTGGTCGTGGGCTTCCTGCGCCTGGTCTTCCAGTGGCACGTGACCTTCGCGATCAACTCGATCGCTCACATGTTCGGGAGCCAGCCCTACGGGGACCGCACGACGGCACGCGACAGCGGCTGGGTGGCCCTGTTCACGCTCGGCGAGGGCTACCATAATTTTCATCACCGCTTCCCCGCCGACTACCGGAACGGGACGCGCTGGTTCCACGTCGATCCGACCAAGTGGCTCATCTGGACTCTTTCGAGGTTGCGCATGACGATGGATCTGCGCCGCACCGAACAGGAACGGATCGACCGCGCGAGAGCGCTCAGCTCGATGGCCCGCTAGGGCTCGCCTGGTCGCGCCAGACACGGTGGCGTGAGCGCGAGCCGCGCCTTCGGGGTAGTTCGGCGTAGTTCGGAGTACCGCCTTCAGGCGGTCTGGTTCGTCGTCCCGCCTTCAGGCGGGACCTAGCGGCCAGGTGAAGTCCTGCCCGAGAACGCGCTCGCCCTACCGGAAGCGCTCATGCTGGATGGGAGCGCGAGCAAGCGCCGCGCCTCCGCAAGCAGGAACTCGGCGTCCCGGAATGGCTCGAAGGAAACGTCCCGCCAGCGCACGAACCCTGCCCCGTCGATGAGAAAGGTGGCGTGCAGCGGCATGCCCTCGAAATCGTCGTACGCACGGTAGCGCTGGAACACGGCACGCTCGGGATCCCAGAGGATCGGGAAGCTGAAGTCCGCGCCATCCGGTACCACCGCGGAAGCATCGGACGAAGGCTCCTTCGCGTCGGTGCCGATCGCGAGGAGATCGATTCCGGCGGCCCGGAAGTCCGTTCCCCGCGGCTCGAAGCTCGCGAGCTGCTCGACACAGTGCACGCAGCCGAAACCGAGGAAGAAGATGACGACCACCGGGTGGCCGGCGTAGTCGGCGAGGGCGACCTTTTCTCCGGTCGGGCGTGTGAGCTCGAAGGCCGGGGCGGGTGAAGGCGACCAGCGAGCCGGCCCGAGGAGGGCGAGATCGATGCGCTTTCCGACGTCGGCGGGCACGCGATCCTCGATGCGCCAGTCCTCGGGATAGCCGAGCGCCTGCGCCAGCGGCGCCAGCCGGCGGAAGACCGGAAGCTCGAGCTCGAAGCGCGAGGAGGTCGAGCGCAGGTCTTCGAAGACCTTCTGCGCTTCCTCGCGCCGGCCCGCAGCCTCGAGCACGAATGCATGCGTCGCGAGCGCGCAAGAGACGCCCTTCGCCTCGTCGGCCTTCGCGCGCACGACTTTCTCCGCCTCCTCCGTCTTGCCGCGCTCGAGGTACAGCCGCGCAAGGTGCTCGCGCGGGATCTCGGTCGCCGCCAGCGCCTCCAGCGCCGCGTCGTCTCCGCCCTCGCCGAGGATCGACCCGAGCGCGCGCAAGCCGACGATCGAGTGCTCCATCGAGCGCAGCACGTCCGCGTGCGAGCGCATCGCGAGCTTCATCGCTTCGTGGACCTCGTCCTCGCTCTTCTTCTCCACGAGGGCCGCCTTCTCGGCCTCCTCGGCCGAGTCGACGCGCTTCGCCCGCTCTCGCGCGAGCAATGCCTCGAGCGCCTCGACCTCCCGTGCCAGCCCCTCCTGGTCGCCTTTCCACGCGCGAGCCTCCGCGAGGACGAACAGCCGCGTCTCCTCCAGGTCGGCGTTCTCGCAGGGCTCGAGGTAGGGCGAGCTCGAGAGCTCGATCGCCTCGTCCCACAGCTCGTGGAGCTCGAGCGTCTCGAGCAGGCGGCGCCGCCCCCAGCTCGCGCTGCAACCACGCTTGTCGAGCGTGTTGTACTTCGGATGCCGGGGGAGCTCGATCATGTTCTTCGCGAGCTCGATGGCCTCGCGTACGCGCCCGGAGTGGCGCAGGCTGCGCACCAGCCACTCGTTATTGTGGGCGAAATTGTGGATCTGATCGGGGAGCACACCGTCGCGCATCATGTGCGCGTGATCGACGCGCGCGGAGGCCTCCTGCTGCCAGGCTGCGTCCGCACTCCGGCCCAGGTCCTCCCAGATGTGTCCGCTCATGTGCCACATGTGCGCACAGCTCGGCCAGGTCGACCCGCACTTCGCCGCCGAGTCGATCACGCGTAGAGCCGTTTCCTCGTCGTCCCAGAGATGGATGCGATAGTGGTGCGCCGGGTGCATCGGCTGCGCCGCGAAGATCTGCTCGAGGAGCGCCTGATTCGCCTGCTGACTCGAGATCTCGAGGCCGTACTGCTCATTGGCCCAGAGCTGGTTGACGAGGAATGCCTTGGCCTCGATGTCGTCGGGGTACTCGAAGATGATCTGCTCGAGATCCTTCACGTAGCGCTTGGCGCGTTCCTGTGCGGCCAGGTCCTCCTTGGTGAGGGGTGCTTTCGGATCAGGCTTCTGCGCAGGAATTGCCGGCGCAGGCGCGGCGGCGTCCGCGGGCGCAGGTGCCGTTTCGGAGTCCGCCCGGAGGAAGCGCGCGAGCGCTTCCACGTAGAGCCGCTCGCGGGCGCTGACACCCTCGCGGCGCTTCCACGCCTCGCGCGCGAAGCCGATTGCGCGCGTCTCGTTCTCACCGTTCGCCATCGCCATTCCCCAGTACGCCATCGCGCACTCCGGATCGAGAGCGGCGACATGGCGGAACGAGCGCTCGGCCTCGAAGTACCAGAAGCCGTGCAACTGCCCGACGCCTTGATCGAAGAACTCCTGCGCGAGCGCCACCCCGGTGGTGATCGGGAAGTGCACGCTGGAAGGCTTCTCCATGAGATAGGCCTTCTGCCGGGGCCCCTCGTCGAAGGCCTCACCGAGGTGCGAGTGCCCTTCGAGCCATTCCTTCGACTCCGGCGCCGCAGCCTCCTGGAGGGGGGCGCACACGGAGAGCGGGGCAAATAGAGGGAAGAGGATCGATCCCAGCATGGGGGGCTCGCGCGTCGGGGAGGACTGGCCGTCGAATGGGAAGAGCGTACATGATGTCTGGCCGGAGGTGCGCAACATGAAGATTGGAGACTGGTTGGTGGCGGGCGTGCTCGTGTGCGCGGGCGCCGCTCCGGCACGAGGTGGCGAGGACTTCTCGCAACGCTATCCCGCCACGAAGACCTTCAGCGAGCAGGGGCTCTCGTGGACGACGACCGAGAACGACGTGTGGAAGCTCTCCGCTTTCGAATTCCATCAAGGCAAGGACTTCCAGGTCGAGTGCGGCAAGTGCCAGGTGGCTTTTGGCGTGCACGAGACGAACGTGTTGTGGGCCGTGGTCTTCCCCGAGAAGCCGGCGGAGGTGCGCGCCAAGGATCATCCCGAGCTCGAGGGCGCTGCCTCGATCTGCTTGCGCTTCGGGCCGTCCGAGGTTGGCCGGATCTTCCCCAAGAAGTCGATCGCGGGCCCCGGCGACTCGTGGTTGCGCGCACGCGCTGACCGCATCTTCCGCCACAAGCTCGGCTGGAAGTGGCACACGCCATCGGGGAACCCGACCATCGTCCCGGCGGGTTTCGTGATCGTCGACCTCGACACCGAGAAGGGTGAGCGACGCTTCTTCGGCGTCGATTCGAACGCGGGCTCGGTGGAGTACGTGGCCGAGTTCGAGGCGAAACCCGTGCCGCCGCTCACTCCGATCGATCGGCGAGCGGCGCAAGACGCCTTCGAGGAAGTGTGGAAGGCCTTCGACCGCGAGTATGCGATGTTCGGGCTCGTGCCCGATCTCGACTGGGAAGCGCAGCGCAAGGCCTACCAGAAGAACGCGGCCGCAGCCACGACCGCTTTCGACTGCGCGGCCGTGATCGCCGACATGGTCGCTCACCTCGAAGACCTCCACGTGTGGGTGAAGGCCGGCGAGGATTGGCTACCCGGCTACACCCGCGAGCGACCGCTGAACGGGAGCTTCGCAGCCGTGAAGAGCCTGATCGGCGAGCCGAAGCAGGAGGGCAAGGAGCTCACGTGGGCGCGCACGCAGGACGGCATCGGCTATCTCAACGTGCACGGCCTGAGCGATGCCGCGCTCACGAGCGAGGCCGATCGCGTCCTCGACGCGCTCGCCGACACCTGGGCCATGATCGTCGACCTGCGCTACAACGGAGGCGGGGACGAGCTCCTCGGCGGCACGATCGCCGCGCGCTTCCTCGACGAGGAGCGCGTCTACTCGAAGAACCGCTACCGCTCCGGCTCCGAGCACGACAACCTCGGCGAGATCCTCGACCGCAAGCTCGCCCCCCGCGGCCCCTGGCGCTACGAAGGGCAGACGATCGCCCTCATCGGGCAGAAGACCTTGAGCTCCGCCGAATCGATGGCCCTGATGCTCGCGCAGTGCCCCCAGGTCACGACCATGGGCGACCGCACTGGCGGATCCTCGGGCAACCCGCGGCGCATCGAGCTCGCGTGCGGCATCACGGTCAACCTCCCCCGCTGGATCGACATGGACCCGGAGGGCAAGACGATCGAGCACGTGGGTGTTCCTCCCGACGTCCCGATCGCTACCAAGCCCGAGGACTTCACCGACACGCGCGATCCGGTTCTCGAGGCGGCGCTCGAGAAGTTGCGCAAGACTCCCAAGAGCGAGCGCAGGCCGGGACGGAGCTAGGTCCGCCGGTTCGGAGTACCGCCTTCAGGCGGTCTTCTCTTGCAGAGTAAGTCCCGCCTGAAGGCGGGACGACGAACCAGACCGCCTGAAGGCGGTACTCCAAACTAAGAGGGACTCCGAACCAGGTGGGGCTAGTCTCGAACTACCGTCACCGAGGGCGGGAATCGCGCGCCCACTCCGACCGTGATGCGCTGGCCCGATACGTGCAACTCCCGCAGTCTCGGCAAGCGCGCGAGGCGTGCGACGCCGGCATCGGTCAAGCCGTGGCACGCGGAGAACGTGATTCGCTCGAACGAGTCCATCGTCGAGAGGAGCTCGGGCGTGCGATCCGTGATGGTCGTGTAGCTGTTGAAGTAGTCGGTCAGCCTCGGGAGCCCCGTGATGTGTTTGGTCGCGGCGTCCGTCGTGTCTCGACAGTACATGAGGACGAGCGACTCGAGGGCAGCGCACCGGCCGATGTGACGGTAGCCCGCGTCCGGGATGTCCATCGGCATCAACTCCCTCAGCGCGGGAAACTGCGGCAAGGCCGAGATGCCGGCATCGTCCACATTCAGGCAGCTCACCGACAATCCGCGGAGCGCGGGCATCCTGGACAGCGCGAGGAATCCGCGGCGGCCCAGGTTGTGGCAGCGGCGTCCCCAGATGTATTCGATGGACTTCGATCGTCCGAGCGCGACGAATCCCTCGTCGCTGGCGATCGTGTCCTGCGCACCGAGGAATCGCAGCCGCGGCATCTCGGCGATGTAGGGCATCCAGTCGTCTTTGGCGTCCACCGCGAGCCAGCCGAGGTTGGGCAAGCTCACCAAGGGCCGAAGAGCGGCGGCAGTGATGCCGAGCTCACGGGCATCGAGATCGAGAGCGAACAGCCCGTCGAGTCCGTGCAAACCCTGCATTCCGCGATCGGTGAACGGCCCGCGCAGAGAGAGCTGATTCGGGCCCGCCTCGTAGCTGAGGAGCGCCATCTTCGCGTCGCCTCCTCGCCACCTCTTGTACACCGGCCACTCGTGCAGCAGGAGGAGGCCCGCGTCGGTCACGGCATTCCCGCTCCGGAACTGACCCAGCCGTTCCTTTCCGGCGAGTGCTCGGATCGCACCGTCTCCCGTGGACGTTGCCGACAGATCGACGGACGTCCATCGCGTGCACGCGCCGAGGTGCGCCATGCCGGCGTCGGTGACCTGCGTCATCGCGAGCGAGATCGACTCGAGTGCCGGCAGCTCGTGCACGATCTCGAGCCCGCGATCGGTGACGCTGGTGCCCCCGAGATCGAGGTGCCGCAGGTTCGGCATCCGCGCGAGATGGCGAAGGCCCGCGTCGGTGACCGCCCTCGAACCGGACAGATTCAGCGCCCTGAGCTGCTCGAGGCCCGCGAGGTCGCGCAGCATCGAGTCCTGCATCTGTCCGTCCGCCTGCAACCCCGCGTCGGGCGTCGCTTTCAACAAGCTGAGCAGGTCTCGCCACTCGCGAGAGCCGCCGACGGGCAGCGCCGATTGCGGCGCACTCGCCCGGTGCACGCGCATCGGCTTGGCGAGCACCGGCGCAGCCGGCGGCAGCGTCGCGATGAAGCTGCGCAGGGCCTGCCAGCTCTCGAAGCCGTGCTCGAGCGCCACCAGGAAGCGAGCGTCGTCGAGCGTGATCTCGACGTCCTCGTCCGGTCCGGCCGGGCGCTTGCCGAGGTCGAGCTGCACGTAGGTGCGCATCGCACGCCACGCCCTCCGGTGCCATGTGAGGCGATGGTGGCGCTCCATCGCCTCCGGTGTGCCGGTGCGATAGGCCGCCAGCAGCGCGTCGGCCATCGCCTGGTACTGCTCCAGGGTCGCCGTGTCCACGACAGGCGCGCTCGCGAGCGCCACCTTCAGTGCTGACCAGCCGGCAAATCCGTGCTCCCGCGCAAGGGCGAGCTGCACGTCGCGCAGCGTGGGCGACGCCGGTACATCGTGCAGCGCGCGCGCCAGACGGTCACGCGCGTCGCCGGCATTCGCCCGAAGCTCGGCGAGCCAGCGCTTGGCTTCTTTTTTCAAACTCTCGAGACTGCGGCGTCGAAACTCGTCGACCATGAGACCCTCCTCCAGGTGCACCTGACGTCCGCTGATTCAGGCAGGAAGAAGGTTCGATCGATGACGCGACGAACCGATGAGGGTGGGACTATTCCCTTGCCGCGGACCGGAGGCGCCCCATGCGCGCGCTGGCGGAATCTTCGTGGCACGGGTCTCCCGCGTCAACCCGGTCTCCTGCCAGTACGAGTGCGAACGGTCACCCGACGACCCGCTTGTCTCTAGTCGACATAGCGGCAGGCTTCCTCATCCCAGCACAGCGTGTGCGAGCGCACCGATTCCTCGATCCTGTTCCACAGGGCCCCCCCTCGTCCATAGAGGCCCGGGAGGTTGTCTCCGAGTCTGGACTGAAGGGGCATGCGTACGCGTTCCGGCAAGCCGTCGAGGACGAGGCGAAGACCCTGGAACAGGATCAACCTGTAATCAGGTCCTTCATAGGGCCTGGTCATGCCGTTCTCCCAGTATCGCGTCGTGTTTCCCTGCTTCACGAAGAACTGGATGACGTGGGGATCGTCCATCCATCGATCGAGAGCGGGGAGCGGATCGTCGGGAGGTCGTAGCGGCCAGGCGCGAATCGCACAGGTCTCTTCGCACCAGTCCAGATACCTCTGGAGGTGCGCCCTCTCCCAGTACCCGTAGCCCAGTGAGCGGAGGTCCTCGGTCACCAGGATCGGCAGATCCTCCGCCAGCACGATCGGGAAGTGCGGCCAACGCTCGCGTAGGTCCTTGCCGAGGAAGTCCTCGCGATGCCGAGTCCAGGTGGGCGACGCATTCCATGCGTCGCCCGGCTCCACCGGCTCGAAGAGCAACATCGCGATGGGGAGCGCGCGCAGGAAGTTCGATTGGTCGATACTTCCAGGTTCCCGGCTGGCTTCCCCCTCGAAGTCGAGCGCCATCTCGCAGTACTCGCGCAGGGCACAGAGCGCTCCCTCCTTGCCCAGGCCGAGGAGGCGATTGACGCAGCGAAGCGTCCTTGCCGGATCGTGATGACGAGCGTCCGTCGTGTCGGCGGCGTTGATCCACTCGAGCTCCCCCACAAGCGGCTCGGGGCCCGGCAGCTCGCAACGCACCACAGTCGGCGCAAGGGGGCGGGGAGATCGAGACCACCTGACCTCACCGTTTCTCGCATCGATCGTCCGATGGCGAGCGAGCTCGAGCGCGAGAGCGTGCTCAGTTGCCACGCCGACGGTCCGCTCGAGGCGCGAAGCGGCGATCCCGACGGTGAAGGTCCCGTCGGGCGCGGCGTAACCGAGCTCGCTCCCCCACCCGTCCGGCGGCAGGCTCGACGGCTCGGTCCCCGAGCCGAGGGGCTTCGGGCTCACGAGCACGGCGATGCCCTGATACCAGCCGAGCGTCGGCTCCGAGCCCTGCCCACTCACCTCGATCCGGCCGGAGAAGACGATCCATCCCGGTCTCGGTTCGCGAGGACGCTCCCAGGAAATGCTGAGCTCGCTCGTCTCGAGATCGAAGCGCGGAGCCAGGACAGCCCACGACGCGTGGAAGGTCTGCACCCTCCACGCGCCCTCGTCACCGACGTTGGTCGCGATCGGTCGGCCGGATCGATCGAAGCTCGGGCGGGCGGGCGTGAATTGCCCCGCCCCCACGGCGGCCAGCGCCGTGATCCAGAGAACTGCGAAGAAGGCCCGAGCTCGATTGCTCATGCTCGTCGTCCTAGTCGGTCCTGGACAGCCGGGCTACACCCGAGTCGTGGCGCGCATCAGCGCTTTCCGGCGCCTGCGGCGGGGAGCGCGCCTGTGGATCGCAGGGCGGCGATCAGTTGCGTGCGCACGGCGTCTGCGTCGGTGCGGAGCTGGAGTTCGCGCACGCGGCCGCGGCGCCAGAGAGCGGGGTCGTTGCGGCAACGGGTGATCCAGTCGGCGAGGAAGTCGGCGCGGTCCTTGGCGCCGGGGAGGAGCTCGGCGAGACGCGCGGGGTTGGAGTCGTTCTCGGTCCACAGGGCGTGGAAGTTCGTGCGCAGGCCCTCGAAGCCGTAGCGCGTGCTGGGTTCGCCGATCAGGAGGGTGTCGGCCAGAGCTTCGCGCAAGCTGCGGTACTTCCGGACGCGCACGAATTCTTCCTTGATCTTGCTGTAGATCCGCTCGAACTCGTTCGATGGGATCGGGGACACCCAGGTCGTCCAGTCGTCCCATATCTCGTGCACGAAGCCGAGCACGTCGACGTCGGGCATCTCGATCTCGAGCTCGGAGTCCCACGCTTCGTAGAGCGTGAGACCCGGATAGACGCCGCCCTCGCGATCTGTGTAGGCGTGGGCCAGCACGCCTAGCACCTTGCGTTCGTCGCCACGATCCAGCGCGCGGAGTGCCAGGTTGCGCGCGAAATCGAGGCCCGGGGGATAGCCGTGCAGCGCATTGGTGAAGAGCGTTTCGGGATCGGCTGGATCCGCGAGACGCACGATGTCGCCGCTCCCCCATTCATGACGCCAGCTCGGGCGCAGCGCTCTCGGATCGACCGGCGGGAGCATGGTGCGCAGCGCCTTCGTCACCAGCGGATCGTCGGGCTCGAGCCAGTGGCGCGGGATGGGCAGGCCCGGGGCGTGGATCTTGGGGTCGTAGTACTCCGGTCGTTCGGCCGCCCGCGCGCCCGCCGAGAGTTCCTCGTAACCGGCCATGCGCTCGCGAAGCGTGCGCACGAGGAAGCTATCGAGACCGGCGAGGCCCTTCTCGAAGGCGGCGAGGACCTCGCCCTTCTTCATCGCGTCGAGCTTCGACCAGGCGGCGACGAGTGCCGCGTCGTCGATCACCTCGTGTGCCGTGCCCTCGAGCTGCGCGCACTCGGTGAGCCAGCGCGGCAGTCGCGCGGTGACCTCAGCCAGCGGGGTACCGAGCGCCTGTTCCCACGCGAGATCGACCTTGCGGCCTTCCTGTAGCGCTGCGAGCAGGAGCGGCGATTCCGCGCCGCGCGCCTCGATCAAGTAGGTGAGCACCGCCTGCGAGTACACGAGATCGTCGACCGTGAGGTCGCTCGCCTGTTTCTGGAACAGCGCGGCGAGCGCGGGGCCGCCGCGTTTCTCGAGCGCGATCCGGGCTTCGTCGAGCCAGTCGACGCCGGGTTCCAGGAGCCGCTCGCGATGCGCATACGCCTCGCGAGGATCGACGTCGCTCTCCGGCTGCACGAAGAACGTCAAGCGCGTGCCGAGCAGAACGCCGGTCAGGTAGAGGCACAATCCCTCGCTCAACCAGGCGTGCTCGAGACCGAGATTGAAGGATTCGCGCAGGAACGCCGAGAGCGCGATGCGCACGAGCCCGTCCGTGCGCGCGCGCTCGTCTCCCGTCCACCACGCCCAATCATAGGTATACGGGATCCCGGTACCGTCGAGGCGCGCGAGCGAGGCACGCTGCCCGGCCTCGATCTTCGGATGGCGCTCGAGGAAAGCGTCGCGCGCGGCTTCCCCGTCGAGCGCGTACACGTTGCCCACGGGCGGAAAGGTGACCGGCCGTCCGAAGAGCTCCTGGAAGAGAAGGCGGGCCGCGCACAGGGCGCGGAACACCCGCTCGGCCTCGGCGGCGCCACTGCTGGCGAAGACGCTCAGCTCGTCGTTCTTCGCCTCGTGCAGGAGCAGCCCGAAAGGGTTCGCGTTCGCCTCGACGACCACCATCTCGGGCTGCGGTGCGGCTTCGAAGGCCTCGCTGACCTGCCGCGCGATGTGTCGGTGGACGTAGTGCGCCTCGGCGCTCTCGCGCAGGACCCAGCGGCGGTCGAACAGGAGCTCGCCACGCCGCACGTGGACCAGCACGTGGTCGGGGTCGACGCGCAGGATCTCCTCCTCGGCGGCCTGCACGCTCGCGGGGGAAGCCTGCTCGTCGAAGAGCACGCTCGTGAGGCCGTCAAGATAGTGGGCCGTGATCGCAGCGAGCCGCCGCGACGCTTCCGCCACGGCCTCGGGTTTGCCGCGATCCTTCGGCCTGTGCGCACTCGTCGGCGCCACCCAGCCCCCGTCACGAGCGTGGGTGAAGCCCAGCGCCCGGCGGGCCACGGCATGCTCCGGGTCGAGACGGATCACGCGCTCCATCACGAGTGCTCGCTCGAGCGCGAGCCCCTGCTCGCCGCACCAGGCGGCGTGCTGGACGAGCTCCTCGATCAGGGCCCGGCGCGCGTCCTCCTGTCGGGCGAGAGAGTGGCTCGCACTGGCGGCGAAGAGGAAGGTGCCCGACCAGAACACGAGCGCCAGGCACGTTTGGATCCAGGCATGCGGCATGAGGGAGAAACCTGGCGCCGGGAAGAGGCGCATCGACCTGCATCAACCACGCGAGCCGCCGTCGGTTGCACTCGGCTACGGATTCTCGAGCGACCCGGCCCCCGCGCCGTAGGATTCTAGCCATGCTCGCTTTCGCCCTGACGCTCCTCGCGGCCCTCTGGCCGGCGCAAGGCAAGGACGCCGAGGAGTATTCCACGCAGCGGGACGAGGTCTGGCTCGAGTACGCCGAGCGTCACCTCGACCTGGGGATGTGGTGCCGCGACAAGGGCCTCGTGCGCGAGGCGGAACGCGAGCTCTCGCTCGCAGAGGAACTCGCGGAAGGCCGCCACGCCGGCGTGCGCTCGACGCTCGAGGCGATGCGGCGCTTCGGTGACGCGTACTGGAACGCCCGAGCGCGGCCATCGGACTCGACCGAGAAGAGCTACCTGAAAAAAGCGCAGGACCTGCGCAAGAAAGAGCAAGCAGCGCGGATCAAGCTCGCCGATCGGGCGCACGAGCTCGGGCTCGCGAAGGAAGCTTTCACGGAATACGAGCGCGCCATGCGCCTGCGCGACCAGGCTTTCGATCTCGACGCAGAAGGCTGCATCGTGATCGAGAGTGGCACCCTCCCGCCCGAGGTCTCCGAGCGGCTGCGTGCCGATGCGATCGAGATCAACGGCCGAGCGTGGATGCGCGATCCGATCCTGCGGCAAGTGCCAGACATCCGCAGCATGTGGGAGGTGGAGTCCGAGCTCCTGCGCGTGCGCTCGACGGGTAGCGCGGAGATCGCGCAGGAAACGCATGCACTCGCTTCCGCGCTGGTGCAGATCCTCGCCCTGGATTTCGGCGCGCGGCCGCCCAAGCCACTCGACCTGCTCGTGATCGAGACTCGCACGGATTACCAGGCCTGGCTGCGGGCAGCCGGCTTCGAGAAGTACTCCTCGGTCCAGGGATTCGCGGACTCGGACAGCGACACGGCGGTGCTCTTGCGCGAGGGCCTCGGCGAGGCGTGGCTGGAGGGGATCGTGCTGCACGAGCTCACGCACCTCTTCGACCTCGGTCTCGCGCACGCGGGGATGCCGGACTGGTATCGCGAGGGTCTTGCCGAGCAGTACGGCGCGGCAGGCAGTTTTCGATGGGACGGCGCGACGCAGACACTCGAGGTCGGCGGAAAGCTGCTCGACGCGGACCTCGCGAGGCTGCGGGCCTCGCCGGGATCGGTCGAGGAGATCCTCGCCTTCGACGCGCTCGCCTCCTGGGGCCAGGGTCAGGAAGCGGGTCGAGCCGGGTATGCGCGCGCCTGGGCCTTCGTGCGCTACCTGCGCACGGACGCCCCGCCGCGGATCCGTGATCGATTCCTCGCCTGGCAGAAGCAGTGCTATGCGGAAGTGGCGGCGTCGGCGCGCCGGCGCGGTCGGGATCCGAACGCTGCGACAGCTCGGTTTCGCGAGCTCCTCGGGGACCACATGGTGGAGCTCGAGGCGGGATACGCCGCGTTCATCGCGACGCTGTGAAGGTGCGGGCAGTCGCTACGAACGCGCCCTTGCGCGCACCGCGCAGTTCTCAGCCGTCGACCTTCACGAAGGAATAGAGCGCGTCCTGCGTGCGCACCAGGATCTGCCCATCGACGATCGCCGGCGTCGCCCAGATCTCCTCGTCGAGAGTGGTGCTGCTGAGGAGTTCCCAGGTTTTCCCGCAGCGCAGCACCAGGATCTGGCCGGAGTGCCCGGCGCAGTAGATCTTCCCTTCACCGATCACGGGTGAGGCCGAGTATTCGTCGGGCCCGCCTGCGCGCTCGTTCTTCGTGACCTTGCCGTCGGCCGCGTCGAGGGTGGTGAGCACGCCGTTGTCGCGGAAGAGGTACACCACGCCATCGTGCACGACGGGCGAGGGCAGATCGGGGAGCGTGCGCGCGTCGTCGGTCTTCCACAGCATGTGCGTCTTGGTCACGTCGCCGCTGCCGCCCAGGCGGATCGCGAAGAGGCCGCCGGGCGAGTGCTCGCGGAGCTGCGCCTGGTCGAACTCGGCCTCGGAGAACTTCTCGTCGTTGTCCATGTCGAGGAGGAACCACAGCATGTTCTTGCCGCCCTCGACCCACTCGGTCTTTCCGACCAGCCCGTCGGCGTCCTTGTCCTCCGCCGTGACCAGCTCCTTCCACGTCGCGGGCATCTTCGGACCGCCGAACTCGGCGAGACCTCCCATGGCCGAGAGCACGTAGAGCACGTCCTTCTCGATCAGCGGCAGCGCCTTCGCCTGCCAGCACATCCCGCTCGCCCACCACAGCTTCTCGCCGCTCGCCGCCGAGTATCCGACCACGTCATAGGAGCCCGATACGATCACCTGGGCGGGACCTTCGGCCGGCCGGTAGATCACGGGCGTCGAGTAGCCGTGCAGGAAGCCGGGTCGCGCGACCTTCCAGGTCTCCGCGCCGGTCTTCGCGTCGAGTGCGAGCAGGTAGGAATTCGTGTCCTGGTCGGCGAGCACGATCACCATGCCGCCTTCGAGTACGGGCGAGGTTGCGAAGCCGTGCGGAATATTGAAGGGACCGAGCTCCTTCTTCCACAGCTCCTTGCCCTCGAGATCGTACGTCACGACGCCGTAGCACTCGTACACCACGTAGATGCGCTCGCCGTCCGTCGCCGGTGTCGAGGAGACGGGCGAGTTCGGGGTGCGCCGAGTGGCCGGGACCTCGGCCGGGGCCTCGACCTTCCACAGGATCTCGCCGGTATTGCGATCGAGGGCCAGGGTGAAGCACTTGCGCTCCTCGTGCGCGGTCAGGAAGACCCGATCGCCGCTGACGACGGGCGACGAGTAGCCTTTCGGGACCTCCGTCCGCCAGGCGATGTTCTGCTCGGGATCGAGCGCATCGGGCAATCCGCTCGCGGTGCTCACTCCCGAGCCGTTGGGACCTCGGAAGCTTGCCCACTGCTCGTTCCCGAAGGAAAGGGACGCACAAGAGATCCACACACTCAGGAAGAAACCCATCCACCGACTCCTTGCTCGAAAGCCGCGTTTCGCGCGGCCGTACACCCACGAGACCGCTGGGAGAGAAGAGCATAAGCGGCATCTTCGACGAAGACCGTCGCGGATGAGTAAAGCCCGGCGCATGACGAGCCGGTCGACCCCGTATACTCCGCCCGCCGTGCAGACGACCTTCGTCGAGTTCCACGCGCGCCAGGACCGTCCGCGATTCTTGCACGGTCTCTACGGTGAGCTCCTGGCGCCGCCCGTCCTCGACGTCGGGTGCGATCGTGCCGCCCTGCGCGAGATCGTCGGGGCTGACCGCTACACGGGCATCGATCGCAGCAGCGAGGCCGATGTCCGCCAGGACCTGCAAGCCAACCCCCGCCTGCCCTTCGAGGACCGCGCGTTCGAGACCGTTTTCTGCACGGACGTCCTCGAGCACCTCGAGAACCTGCACGCGCTCTTCGACGAGCTCGTCCGGGTGACCCGCACGCACCTCCTCGTGACGCTCCCCAACAACTGGAATTCCGCGCGCGCGCGCCTGGCGCGCGGCCACGGCCCGATCGCGCACTATGGCCTGCCCCTCGATCCGCCCGAAGATCGACATCGCTGGTTCTTCTCCCTGGGCGAGGCCGAGCTCTTCCTGTTGGATCGCGCGCGGCGCCACGCGCTCGAGGTCGTGGACCTGCGCGCCCTGGAGAAGCCGCGCCCCGCGCCGATCCGCCTCGCCCGGCGCATCGCGTCTGTCTCGCACGAGCGCTATCTCAACCGGTTCGCGCACACGATCCTCGTGCTGTACCGGCGCAGCTAGCGCCGCGTCACAGGATGGCCGTGACGCCGAAGTAACCCCACAGTCCGGCCAGGAGCGCCGCGAAGAGGTCGAGCACGAGGCCGGTGCGGACCATCTGCCGGACGGAAACGTAGCCCGAGCCGAACACCACGGCGTTGGGTGGAGTCCCGGCGGGAAGCATGAAGTCGCACGAGGCGGCGATGGCGGCGCTCGCCATGACGGGGATCTGCAGCGGTCCGGAGAAGATGCTCGCGAGCATGCCCATGAAGAGAGTGGTGGTTGCGGTGTTCGAGGCGACGGCAGAGACGGCGACCGAAGCAGTCGACACCGCCAGGAAGGCGAGTAGGGGCGGCAGGTCGGCGACGGCGCGCATATGCTCGGAGACGATCGCGACGAAGCCGCTCGCGCTCAGGCCGTCGGCCATGGCGAAGGAGCCGCCGAGCAGCAGGAGGACCGAGAAGGGAATGCGCTTGCAGGCGCCCAGATCCAGGGCGCGCCGCCCGCCTCCGAGCGGGACCAGGAAGAGCAGGGCCGCTGCGCTCATCGCCGTCGCCGCGTCCACCGGGGTCGAGGACTTCAACCCGAGAGCGCTCGCGATCGGCTTGCCGAAGATCCACGCCGCCGCCGCCAGCAGGAAGACTGCGGCAATGAAGCGCTCCGGCCTGCTCATGGGTCCGAGCGCGGCGAGCTGGGCCTGGATGCCTGCGCTCCCGCTGTCCCGCATGCCGATCTCGCGTTCTGCCAGGACCGCCAACCGCCACCAGACGAGCGGCAGGAACAGGAGCACGAACGGTAGGCCGATGGCGAGGTACTCGAGGAAGCTGATCGGACGGCCGGCGAGCTCGGCGCTCTGGCAGAAGATCACGTTGGGCGCGGTGCCGATCTTCGTTCCGATGCCGCCGACGTTGGACGCGTAGGCAATGGAGAGCATGATCGCGAGGCCGAGGTGCGGCAGCCGCCGCCCCACGTCCTCCTCCAGGCGCTTGATCACCGCGATCCCGATCGGCGTCATCATCACCGCCGTCGCCGTGTTCGAGATCCACAGCGAGACGAAGGCCGTCGCGATCAGGAAGCCGAGCACCAGCCGCTGAGGTGACCCGCCCACGGTGCGCAGCACGGTGAGCGCGAGCCGCTTGTGCAGGTTCCAACGCTCCATCGCCGCCGCGATGCCCATGCCGCCGAGGAACAGGAAGGTGTTCCAGTCGAGATAGGAATCGAGCACGCGCAGCCATTCGTACAGCGCACCCTCGCGCGCGCCGACGAAAACCAGTACGGCGCGGCACACGCTGCGCTCGCGCTCGAGGTCGCGCGGCGGCAAGACGGCGAGTAGCGGAAAGCCGACGAGCGGCACGAGGCTCGTCCAGTGGATCGGCAGCGCCTCGCTGAACCACCACACGATCATCGTGGCCGAGAGCGCCGCCGCATGGCGCGCCTCCCGCGGCAGATCCGTGGCCAGCAGCTCGATCAGCCCGAAGACCACGATCCCAGCGCAGAGCCCAGCAATCCGCAACGGCGTGAGCTCGTGGTGCTTGCGAGGTTCCACGGCGTGGGATGGTAGCCCCTCTGCTTCCGGTTCGGAGTACCACCTTCAGGCGGTCTTCTCTTGCGGAGTCAGTCCCGCCTGAAGGCGGGACGACGAACCGGACCGCCTGAAGGCGGTACTCCGAACCAAGAGGGACTCCGAACCGGCTATCCACGGCGCACTGTCACGACACCCCCGCATGAAACATGAGTGCGGCCGCCTCTGGTTCGGAGTACCACCTTCAGGCGGTCTTCGCTTGCGGAGTCAGCGCGCGAAGCTCAGATCGGCGAGCAGTGCATCGTCCGGCTGGATCACGATCAGGTATCGCCCGCGGACGTCGATGATCTCGGCGCCAGGACCGAGCAGAGACTCGATGCGCGCACGCTCGGGCGCCAGCGCCACCAGCGCGGTGGGTCGGCCTTCGGCCTGGGCGCGATCGACGGCGATGAGCGAGCGGGGGTCGCGGTCCTTGGCCTCGAGCGACCGCGCGAGGATCTGCTCGTGCGTCCTGAACATGAGGCGCCAGGGCAGGAACGGCCGCGTTGCGAAGACGTGGTGCACGCCTCGGGCTTCGAGCGTAGCAACGAGCTCCTCGAAGGCTTCGTGCTCGCCGCGCGCGTCCAGGGCGATCTGGGGTGTGTAGCTCACGTGGACCAGGGTGCTGATCCCCATGGTTCCGGCGAGCGCGAGCGTCAGTGCGAACGCCAAGGACGCCGCCCAGCGTCCGCGCGCGTCCCGGGCCCACGCAGCGAGCTCCGCCGCCATCCATAGCACGCCGTGATCGATCGCCGGCAAGAGGTAGCGGGGCACGTTCACCGGGATCGTCATGCACGTGAGGACCGCGATTCCGATCCAGCTCAGATGACGCAGCTCGAGCCGCCGCGAACGCAGAGAGCTCCCAACAGCGAGCCCGATCCCTGCCAGCGTGCCGATCGACCAGACGGCGGCGGCGAGCGTGAAGGACGTGCTCTCGACCGCCTGGCGCATCTCGAACGCGCCGCTCACGGTGTGCCACGCGAGCATCGGCAGCGCCAGGAAGCCTTGCACGAGTTCGACGTTCACGATCGAAGGATGGAAGGTGCCGGTGGCGCTCGCGCTCCCCAGGACGGAGACCGAGCACACGACCAGGAACGCCCACAGGGCGACCCTGAGGAACGAACGCACGGGCCGCGGACGTCGCTGCAGGTGTACGAGCACGAAGGGCGCGAGCGGGACGAGCCACAGCGCCTGGGAGACCATGCACAGGCCGCTCAGCACTCCCATGGCCGCATCTTGCAGGAGCTCCCGACGCGGCGAGAACGTCCGGCGGTCGAGCGCGAGCCACAGAGCGCCATTCGCGCACGCGAAGGCGGTGAGATAGCCGCCGCGCGCTTTCAGCGACCACGCCCCCCAGGCCGGACAGCTGACCAGCAGGATCGCTGCGAGCAAAGCCGCACGGTCTCCATTCAAGCGTCTCGCGGCCGCGACGAGGAATCCCCCACCGAAGAGCCACAGAAGGAGCATCGCACCCTTCATCGCCGCGGCGGAGACGCCGAAGAGCGCGAAGCTCGCCGCCGTGAGCAGGACCTCGATCAGCGCGAAGCCATAGGTCTGGCCCAGGAAGAAGACGGGCATCCGCTCTCCGGCGAGCAAACGCTCGGCCATGATCCCGAGGACCGCTTCGTCGCCGTCCACTTCGAGCACGGGGGAAGCGAGCAGATGCAAGCGCGTCGCGATCCCGAAGAGCACCAGGAGCACGATGGCGCCCCGGAAGAGCGGCCCGGAGCGAGAGTCAGCCGAACAGGAATTTACTCTGGATCTCGAAGGCCCCGCCCGGTCCACGCAGCGCCCAGGTCAAGCGATCCACCGTCCAGCTCAGGGGGCGCCAGCGCTCGCGCACGTCGGCGAGGATGCGCTCGAGCTCCGCGCTCCCGCGCGCTTGCCCGAGCGCGAGATGCGGCGTGAAGCCGTGCGCGTGGCGCGCGACGTCCTCGCAATCGGGGAACAGCGCGCGAACGCCCTCGTGCAGCGCGTCGATCTCGGCGCGTGGCTCGGGGGCGATCCATATCGTGTGGACCTCGCGGCCGTGGTCGAACACGCGCGCTTCGGCCAGCTCGAGCTCGAAGACCGTGCAGCCCTGCCCGAAGCTCCGCAGGAGCGGCTCGACCTCCGCGGCGTGTGCCGCGGGCCGGAAGGGGTAGAGGAGATTCACGTGCGGCATCCAGTGGTCGATCTTGCGATCGTACTCCCGCCGCAGCGCCTGGATCGGATCCCATATCGATCTCGGCGGGAGGAGCGACAGCGCCGAGCGGTGCGAGCGCAGCGGCTCGCCGGTGATCCTGCCTGCTCGTCCCGACTCCACCTCGCCCTCCTCGGCCATGCTCCTCGAGAGCTCGTAGCCGGGGCGATCCTCCCCACGTCGAGCCATGACGGCTAGGATGGCACGCGGCCCGAGCGCTCACCACCAGCGGAGAAGACGATCATGCTCCTTTGCGTACATGCCCTGCTCGCGTTGGTCCCGTTGCCCTGCGCCACCTTGCAGGCGGGCAACCCGATGGTTCCCGCGCCGCGCCCGCTCGCGATCGTGACGGTCGAGCCGGGGATGAACGCGCTCGCCGTCGCCTCGACGACCGCCATCCAGCTCGACTTCGATCAGAGCGTCGATCTCACGACCTTCGTCCCCCCCGACTTCCACGTGTTCGGACACTGGAGCGGGGTCAGCAACGGTTCCCTCACGACGAGCCAGGGCGGCCGTCGCGTGACGTTCCTGCCCACGCGGCCCTTCAGCGCCGGCGAGACGGTCTTCGTCACGGTTTCGCGCTCCGTCAAGAGCAGCCTCGGCGTGCCGCTCGGCCGCGGCTTCGCCTGGTGCTTCTGGATCGACTCGGGCCCGGGCTCGGGGCAGTACTCGCTCGCGCAGACCCTCATCCCCGGCCAGACTCCGTACGGAGGTTACGGCGGAGACATCGACGCGGACGGCGATCTCGATCTCTGCGTACCGAACGAGGACACCTCGAATGTCTCGGTGTTCTTGAACGGCGGCACGGGCACCTTCAGTGCCGCCTCGAGCTACGCGGTGGGCTGGCATTGCAGCCCCAGCGAGGCCGGGGACTTCGATTTCGACGGCAATCTGGATCTCGCCGTTTCCAACATCTTCGACGACGACGTCTCGATCCTCCTCGGCAACGGGGACGGGACGTTCCAGCCCCAGGTCCGCTACCCCGTCGGGGACTATCCTCGCGGACTGGCCCTCCTGGATGCCGACGGCGACGGGGATCCCGACCTGGTGACGGCCAATCGCATCTCGAGCGATCTCTCCCTGCTGAGGAACAACGGCAACGGCACCTTTGCGCCCCAGATTCGCTACGAGGGAAGCGTCAATCAGGAGACCGGAGTGGCGTCCGGCGACATGAACCGGGACGGCATCGGGGATCTGGTCGTGATTGGCTACAACAGCTCGAATGCCGCCGTGCTGCTAGGCAATGGGAACGGCACCTTCAGCTTGCACGGCATACGTACGCTGGGTGCCAACCCCTGGATGGTCACCGTCGGCGAGGTGAACGGCGACGGCCATCTGGACGTGGGCGCGGCCCTCTCGGGTTCGAATCAGGCCGCCGTGGCGAGGAACGACGGTGCGGGCGGACTCCAGGTACCCACGACTTACTCGGCGGGCAGCTTCCCCATCTCGATCGATTTCGGCGACCTGAACGGCGATGGCTACCTCGACCTCGCGACGAGCGCGTTCACGGGCGGCATCTTCCGCTTGCGACTGAATACCACGACCGGGCTCTTCGGCGCGCCGACGGATCTCCCGGCCCAGAGCGCAGGGAGCTGCACCGTGCTGCACGACATCGATGGCGACGGCGATCTCGACGTCAGCGCGATCGACGAGATCGCGGATCGTGTGTTCGTGTACCGGCAGAACTGAGCCCGCTCAGTTCTGGAGCGCCTTCAGCCCGGGATGATCGGGCGCGATGCGCGTGACGCGGAAGAGCGCATTGGGATGGATGCCGCCGCCTCCGGGTCCGCCGCTGGCCGGCTTCACGTCCCCGCCGTGGGGATTGAGGTACTCCCAGACGATCTTCCCGGCCGGGGTCACCTCGAAGACCCGTCCTTGCGCGCCCGAGCAGATCAGCGTGTTGCCATTCGGCAAGCGCTGTGCGCCCGAGATGAAGGAGGAGAAGAAGCTCGCCTTGTCGCTCGCGCTGTACGACCACAGCGGAGCCTCAGGGCCGAACTTGGCGCCCAGCTCGAGAAGGAACCCGCGCGCAGGATCGACGGGGAGCACGATCTCATCGACGGACGAGTAGTCGCCATCGGGCCGACCCTCGCCATTGTTGAACACGAGCACGTGCCCGGCCCCCGGTAGACCGGGCGAGATCCAGTGGGGCTGGTGCTGCGCGTAGAGACGCTGATCCTCCTTCTTGCCCGCGCCGTAGTTCTTCGGGTTCCCCCAGCGATACAGGAGATCGCCGCCCTTGCCCCAGCGTCCGCCGAGCGATCCGGCGGCCTCCTCGGTGGTGGTCGAGTGATCGATGATCCAGATCTCGGAGAGCCTCGGCGTCGAGAGGAGGATCCAGTCGTTTGCCGGGTCGTAGTCGATCGAGTTGGTGTGCAGCCAGTCGGCCCTCGCCTCGGGCGGGGGCGGAGGGTTTCCCGCCCCGTCCGGTCCTGGCGCGACGGCCTCTTCCTCTTCTTCCTCACCGCCGCCGTAGCCCAGCGCGCGCATCTGGCTCTCGCGCTCCCGCAGCTCCGCGAGCTCGGCTTCGGAGAGCGCCGGCCGATCGCGATGATCCACGTTGATATCGATGCGCTCGGGATGATCGTGAACCGAGCCGTAGTAGGGCTTGGAGGGATCGAGATCCTGGATGAGATGATCCCAGCTGTGCCACTCCCAGACGATCTCGCCTCCGCTCGGGCGAACGGGCTTCACCTCGAAGACCGCGTCGGGCCAGAGCCCATTGGCGCCGAGGTGTGCAGGATCCCGGCCCAAGGCGAGAGCGTCGTCGCGAGGCAAGACCTCCCACACGATCAAGAGCACGTTCCCGTTCGCGAGCGGGGCGATGTCGTGGTGAGAGATGTGCTCCTCGTTCGAGAAGACGTAGTCCCAGAGCAGCGTCCCATCCCAGGCGAACTCCTGCACCCGTCCGCCGATCCCTCCACCCGCGAACACCGGGTTGTCCTCCATGCGTCCGCAGCGCAAGAGCGACCCGTCGTCGCGCAGGAACACCGAGTTGCCGGGCGGGTACTCGCTCGTCCACTGGTGCACGACCTTCCCGTCCAGATCGATCAGGTGCGTGATCTTCGAGAGCAGCGGCGCGTACAGCGTGTAGCCCTCGAAGGCTCCCGGCTCGCGAAGCATCAAGCCTCGAGGGGTTTCTTCTTGCGGTACCGGAGACGCCTCCTGAGCGGCCGACGGGCCGAGCAGGCAAGCAAGGAGCGGCACGATGGAACTGGGGATCATTGGCAGATGGTACCAGCGACCCGGGGAGGCGCCCGTGGTCCGGACCGTGGGGAACGGCCCTCGCGAGGATTCACGATTCCCCGAGCTCTCCCGGGAGGCGGCGGTGTCTCTACCCTTGGGAGGCGTCGCCTCCCTCCAGCTGATGCGGTCCTCCAGCGAACGATTCGATCCCGAAGACGTTTCGCGCTACGCAGCTTCACTGAAGCGGCTCGCGCGAGCGCTGGTCGGTGATGCGCATCTCGCGGAAGACCTGGCGCAGGATGCGTGGGTCATGGCGCTCAGGAAACCGCCGCGGACGCCCGCGGCGCTCGGCGCATGGCTCGTCACCGTGGCGCAGCGGCTCGCTCGGAATGCCGGGCGCTCGGGCGCGCGGCGTGACGATCGCGAGGAGCGCTCGGCGCGCGCGGAGGCGCAGGAGTCGCACGCGCTCGTCCTCGAGCGGCTCGAGCTGCAGCGCAAGGTGCTTGCTCTCGTGTCCACACTGCGCGAGCCCTACCGGACCGCGATCTACATGCGGTACTGGGAGGAGCTCGCGCCGAAGGCGATCGCCCTGCGGCTCGGCGTCCCGCTCGAGACGGTCAAGACTCGACTCGCGCGCGGTCTCGCCGAGCTGCGCGCGCGGCTGGATGGGGATTCTCTCGGAGGCGAGAGCAACGCGTGGATCGCGGCGCTCCTGCCCGTGGCGTTTCCGCGCGAGCTCGCGCTTCCCGCCGCCGCTGGCAGCGGAGCGGTGAGCGCATCGGCGGCTGCTCTCGGAGGCACTCTCGTGATCAAGCATGCGTTTCTCGTCGTGGCCGGCCTCGCGCTCGCGTTCTTCGGGTGGCGGTTCGCGGTGGGTTCGAGCGCGAACTTCCGCGAGGCTCGCCAGCCGCTCTCGAGTGCCGGCGACGGCGTCGAGTTCGGCACTCCGCAGCCCACCGAGGCGCCTTTGCTGACGGGAGTCGAAGTCGAAGCGAGCAAACGCGTCGCTGCGACGATCGAGCCGGAGAACGCGACCGGTGAGCTCCTCGTGAGCGTCGCATGGTCGGACGGCTCGCCCGCCGCGGACGTGGTTCTGGAAGCGAGTTGCGCGGAGGATCCGGCGACGCGCGAGGAGCGCTTTCAGGCGAGCACGGACAGCGAGGGCCGCGCGCGTTTCCCGGCCCTCTTCGCCGGAGCGGTCGTGCTCATGGTCGACCGCGGGCACCGTTACGAGGAAACCGTTGCAGCCGGCGTCACCCGCGAGATCGAGCTCGTCCTTCCGCGCGGGGAGGACGTCCTCGGACGGGTCGAGCTCGCCTCGGGCGGAGCCCTCGCCGGCGCGGAGGTCTGGCTCGATTGCGCCAACGGACGCTGGCCGCTCGCGCATCCCATAGCGCTCACGGCTTCGGACGGCTCCTTCCGCGTGCGCGATCTGGCCGAGGATTCGCGCCTCGGCGCGCGCGCGAGCGGCCTCACACCCTCGCCGCTCTTCGAGGTCGGCGGTCTTCCCGTTGGTGCGAGCGGGGCGCGCGAGCTCGTGCTCGTCCTGGACACGGCCCTCGCCAGCGGCACCGTGAGCGGCCGTGTCCTCGATCCCGGCGGTACGCCCGTCGCGAATGCGCGCGTCAAGATCGGCGAGCGCGGCGGCTGGGCTCTGCACGGCAACATGCGCGCGTCGCAGCCCGAGCCCGTGGCCATCTCGACCGACGAAACCGGGGCGTTTCGCCATCCCGGCGGCCTGCCGGTCGGAGAGCTGCCCGTGTACGTGACCGCGCGCGGCTGGCCGGTCTGGTCGGGGACGGTGATGGTCGAGGCCGGCCGAGCGAGCGAGCTCGAGGTGCGCCTCGAAGACTCCGCGACGATCGTCGGAACGGTGGTCGATTCCGCAGGCCGACCCGCCTCCGACGTCGACGTCGTCGCTTCCGAGGAGATCGACGGCGGCTGGCACTTCGATCCCTTCCCGCCCTCGGAGGCGAAGACCGACGCCGAAGGCCGCTTCCGCCTGGAGTGGGTCGCGCCGGGTGAGCGCATGCTCGTGGCGAGCGACTGGCAACGGCAGGAGCTCGGGAAAGCGCTCGGACGCGTGCAATGCGCGGCGGGTGCGACGATCGCGGTCGAGCTCGTGCTCAGCCGTGGCGTCACGATCACCGGACACGTGACGGATCGTGCCGGCGTGGCGCTCGCCGGCTGGGGCGTGTACGGAGATCCCGAGCCCAACGCCAATCTCGGACAAACCCATCGGCGACACACCAGGAGCGAGGCGGATGGTTCCTTCGTCCTGCCCAATCTCGACGAGAGGTTCGCGTACAAGCTGAAAATCAGCGCTCCCGGCGAGTTTCCCCACCCGCCCCGAGCGCAGATGGATCGTGTCCGGGCGGGAGCGAGCGAGGTCGTGCTCGAGGTGGCGGATACCCAACTAGCCGACGGACGCATTCGCGGCGACTTGCGCGATGTCACGGGCAGCGTGCCCCGCGACGTCTGGCTCCTGCTCTATCTCGAGCACGGCAAGGAAGGCACCTTCGTCGACTTCGATCCATCCACGGGAGCCTTCGATCATGGCCCGCTGCTCCCCGGCCGCTACACGCTGCGCGTGTCGCGCAATGGGCAGACGGTGACCATGAGCGAGCCCTTCGACGTCGCACAAGGCGAGACTCATGACGTGGGCCGCATCGGGATGACGGATGGCGGATACCTCGAGCTCGAGCTCGCGGGCCTCCCGGAAGAGATCCTCGCCAAGCTGCGCATTGCGCTGGATCGCGAGGGCCACTCGACCGAGTACCTGAGCTACGCGAAGGGTCGCTTTCATTCGCGCCTCCTCGCGCCAGGCAAGTGGACCCTCGAGCTCGGCCGCGGCGGCGGCCAGTTCGTGCGCCAGCAAGAGGTCGAGATCGTCGCGGGCGAGACGGAATACCTCGAGCTCACTTCCGAGCAGTCCGTCAAGGTGCCCGTCCGCTTGTCTTTTGCCGATCCCTCCGCTGCCTGGAAGACGCTCGAGTACGAAGTGCGGGACTCCGCGGGCGAGCGCGTGCTGCAATCGGATCGCATCGGGCCCGACAAGGACGGTCACCTGCGCCTCTCCGGCCTCGCCCTCCCCGCCGGCGAGTACGAGCTCGAAGTCTGGACCGACACGAATCTGCGCGCAATCGAACGCATGCAGATCGCGGGCGGCACCTGCGCTCCGGAGCGCGAGATCGTCCTGCGCTGACCCGATCCCCGGTCCGGGCTAGGCGCGAGCTCTTGCCTTCTTCTGCGCCGCCTTCGCCGCTCCCGCGGCCCTGGGGACCTTGGCAGCCTTGACCGAACGGGCCGTTCGCGTGGCCGCCTTCTTCGCGGCGGCCCGCTTCGCCGTTCCCGTTCCGGGTCGCAGCGTCTGCAGCATGGTCACGTAGTGCTCGACGTACTTCTTCGCCGTCACGCTGCGAATCTCCTCGGCGATCACGTCGAGTGCCAGGTCCTCGAGCTTCTTGAAGCGGATGCAGCTCTTGCCCATGTCGAGCTTCTTGCCCGTCATGACCCATTGCTTCACGAAGCGCTTCCGCCGCTCCTCCTCACCATAGACGCACATGAGGTAGAGCGAGAGGTGATTCTTCTGCGCAGCGAGCCCCGCGAAGCACAGCGGCTTGCTGGGATCGCAGTGGTACCCCGTCGGGAACAACCGGTGCGGCACGTAGTACCCGATCATCCCGTACAGCACGCCCTCCTCGAAACCCTTGTCGAGGTTCTCGAGGATGACCTTGCGCACGGCTTGCACGACCGCGCGGCGCTCGGCGGGCAATTCGGCGAGGTACTGCTGCACGGTGCTGGCCTTGCTCTGCATGCGCAGGACTGTAGCCGATACCGCACGGGCGCGCGCCAACGCCCGCGTACTCGCACCGGTCCACCCGCTCCGATTCGTGATCGAAGGCCGATGCCCCGGCCGAGAAGTCAACCTGGGATGTGTACATGGTTCGCCGCGACTCGCCGTGCAACCGAAGTGCGCTGCACCGGTCGAATCTCCTGCAAGGGGGAGCTTCGGTGCCGATCATCAGCCGTTTCTTCGGAATCGTCGTGTACATGAACTTCGCCGACCACACGCCACCACACTTTCACGCTCGCTACGCCGGGCGCGAGGCGATGGTGGCGATCGATCCACCGATCGTTCTGCGCGGCGACCTACCCCCGCGCGTAATGGGCATGGTGATCGAGTGGGCGGCTCGCCATCGAGATCCGCTGCTCGAGGACTGGCAACTGGCACGAGCTCAGCGCCCGCTACGCCCGATCGAGCCGTTAGAATGACGGCCATGGATAAGGACGTTGTCGAGGTCCGTCCCCTGGGAGGTCACAGGGTCTGGGTGTGCTTTCGCGACGGTGTGGCCGGCGAGGTGGATCTATCGAAGACGCTGGAGTTCCACGGAGTGTTCGAGCCCCTGCTCGATGAAGCCTTTTTCGCCCGCGTCCAGATTCTCGAGGAAACGGGAACGATTGGATGGCCGAACGACGCCGATATCGATGCGGACGTCCTCTACTCGCTCGTGACCGGAGCTCCGTTGCCGAGATTCTGATGCTGGGATGCGGACAGTAGCGCTGAGCGATTGCCGCGGCCTGCGACACTCGCGCAACGACCGTCGTGACTCAGGATCCTGCCGTTTGCCAGCGTGATCTACCGGTCGTCGACAATTTGCGACGACGACAGGACAGAGCCAGTCGTCCCCTGCGATCGAGGGAGGAGGGGAAGGCCTTTCGCCAGGATTGCGAGTCTCCCTTGATCGTGCAACCACTGTACCTCTCTGCGTAGCGCATAGAGATCAGGATGCGTCCCTTCATCGATCACGACCTTCAAGTGCCTGCCATCCGGACCACTACGAAAGGCGACGAGCCTGTCACCGGTTTGATACTCCTCAGCGGGTGGGACATCACCTATCCCGATGACCTCATAGAAGCCCGCGTCGAAAAGCTCTGAGGTAATGCGGAGTACTTGGGTTCCGAGGTCGTTCTTCAGGACGTTGCGCTGGTAGTGCATGTCCGGCCCCGAGAATTCACGGTACTTTAGAGCCCACCGATCAGATTCGGTCAGCTCGAGTGCTGGAGCGGTCGGAGGAATTCCCAGCTCGTCGCCAATCTCGACCACTTGTGCTCGACTCTCGATCGGTTCCGGTCCCTCTGCGATTTCCTGTTCCACAATGGGAGAGCGATCACCCTTGTTACCCGCAAGGACCTCCCCACCCGAAGCGCTCGGCAGAAGTTGGGATGCAGGTCCCGTCGCAAGCACAGCCCAATAGAGACAAAGCACCGTCAACCCAACGAATATGGCCACTGCAAGGCTGTAACGGTTGGCGTGCATGGGAATTCGTGTCGCGGATACGGTATGGTAGCATCGACCAGCTTCACGAGGAGCCGCGCCTCAGCCGGCGACGCTTGGGCACCTTGGCCTTTGGAATGGTTCCGTACGAGGCCGCCAATCGCTCGCGCCCCACCTGCTTGATCAGTGCGCGGAGAGCTATTTCGATGATTCTCGACTTGGAGTCGATCCCGGTCGAGCGCCGCGCCTCCGCTAGCAGGTCGTCATCGATGTTGAGCGTAGTTCTCACGCCGGCGAATATGGCATGCTCGCCAACGCTGTCAAGGTGCCTGGAGGCCGCGTCGCCAGTGCGATAAGCGCTCATGAGACGGAATCCGAGACCGCGCCGGCCAGCTCCTCGCCCGGGTTGACGAAGCGTTCGGACTCGAAGCGGTACTGGCGGTCGTGGAGCTCCTTGTAGCGGCCGCCCTGGGCGAGCAGCTCGGCGTGGCGGCCGCGCTCGACGATCTCGCCGCCCTCGATCACGAGGATCTGGTCGGCGGAGCGGATGGTGGAGAGGCGATGCGCGATCACGAAGGTCGTGCGGCTCGCGCGCAGGCGCTGCAGGCCGTCCTGGATCATCGCTTCGCTCTCGCTGTCGAGGCTCGAGGTCGCTTCGTCGAGGATCAGGATCTTCGGGCGCGCGAGGAGAGCGCGCGCGATCGCGACGCGCTGGCGCTGGCCGCCGGAGAGCTTGATGCCGCGCTCGCCCACCACCGTGTCGTAGGCCTTCTCGAAGCTCTTCACGAACTCGTCGCAATGTGCGACGCGGCCGGCCTCCTCGATCTCTGCGCGCGAGGCGCTCGGACGCGAGAAGCCGATGTTCTCGGCGATCGTGCCGTCGAAGAGGAAGTTGTCCTGGAGGACGACGCCGAGGTGCGAGCGGTAGTCGCGCAGGCGCAGGCGCTCGAGATCACGGCCGTCGACGGTGATCCGGCCCGCTTGCGGGCGGTTGAAGGCCATCACCAGGCTGACGAGCGTGCTCTTGCCCGAGCCGCTCGAGCCCACGAGTGCCGTCGTCGTGCCCTCCTTCGCGCGGAACGAGATGGACTTCAGCACGGGCTTCCCCTCGTCGTAGGCGAAGGTGACGTCCTCGAAGGCGATGTCGCCTCTCACGTCCGGGCACGGCTCGCGCTCGGGGTCTTTCTCGTCCTCCCGGGCGACGGCGCGGATCTCGCGGATGCGATCGAGGCCCGCGAAGGCCTCGGTGATCTGCGTGCCGATCGACGCGATCTGCACCACTGGCCCGACGACGAGGCCGATGAACACGAGGTACATGACGAGCTCGCCGAGCGTCATGGTGCCGGCGAGGATCGCCTTGCCGCCCACGACCGTGAGCATGGCGCCGATGAGGCCGACGATCGCCGTCGAGACCGCGGAGGTGGCGGAAACGCCCGTCATCGAGCGCTTGACGTTGGCAAAGAGGCGGTCGACGTTGCTGCTGAAGACGCGCTCCTCGTGCGGTTCGGCGACGTAGGCCTTCACGACCCGCACGCCGCCGAGGGTCTGGTTCAGGCGCCCGGTGATCTCGCCCTGGATCTTGCCGCGCTCGCGGAACAGCGGTCGCAGGACCTTGAAGGCCCACACCATCGCGACGCCGAAGACGGCGAGTACCAGGAGGATCACGAGCGTGAGCTTCCAGTTGAGATAGAACAGCACGCCGAGACCGAGCACGGCGGTGACGATGCTCCCGACGAGCTGCACGAGGCCAGTGCCGACCAGGTTCCGGATGCCCTCGGCGTCGTTCATGATGCGCGAGATCAGGACGCCCGTCTGCGTGGAGTCGAAGTAGCGCACCGGCAGCCGGCCCACGTGCACCTGCACGACCTTGCGCATGTCGTTGATCGCGCGCTGCGCCGCCACTCCGAGCACCTGGCTGAGCGCGTAACCGGTCGAGGCCTGCACGAGCGTCGCGACGCCGCCGGCGATCGCGATCGGCCAGAGGAGGTCGATCCGCTGCTTCCCAATGACGTCGTCGATCAGCAGCTTCGAGGTCGCCGGCATCACGAGCCCCACGAGGCGGCTCACCAGCATCAACCCCAACCCCAGCCCCAGCCGTCCGCGATGCGCCGCGACGAGCTCCTTCGTCTCGCGCCAGCTGTCGGACAGCTTGGGTCGCTTCTTCTTCTCTTCGCTCATGCTGCTCCACTCACGGAAGCATGCATCTTGCATGGTCCGATCGCCTGCTGTCCAATGCGGCCATGCCGCTCTACCTCGCGCACATCACTCCCATCGAGCTCGGCCCGATCCTCACGGTCTTCGTCGCCGGCCTCGGCGTGGGCGTTCTCCTGGGCTGGCGCCTCGCGCGGCGTCGCTCGCTCGCGGATTAGCGGCCCACCGCGGGATCGATCGCGCCGAGCCACTTGCGCAAGACGGCGAGCGAGGGGTGATCGGGCAGGCCGGCCGCCTCCAATCGACGAATGGCGGCTTCGAGCTGCTCCGAGAGTTCGGCCTTCTCCCCGCGCGCTTCGAGTACGTGAGCCAGGCCGCTGCGCATCTCGACCTCGAGGTCGAGCGAGTCGTGGGGATGATGCTCGAGGGTGAGTGCGAGACCGCCCCGCGCGAGCTCTTCCGCTTCGTCGAGCTCGCCCTGGCTGGTCAAGGCGCGCGCGAGCGAGCCCCGGGCCTGGAGCGTGTTCGTGTGCGCCTCCCCGAAGACCTCGGTCATTCGCTCGAGCGCGTCGCGCAGGAGCGGCACTGCCTCCTCGTTCTTGCCCCGCTTCTGGAGGATGCAGCCCAGGCGCATCTGCACGATGGTCGCGAACGGTGAAACGGGCCCGAGGGAAGTCTGAGCCCGCTCGTGCCCGAGCCGCGCCCACTGCTCGCCTTCCTCCCCCTTGCCGATGGATTCCAGGAGCGTTCCGAGCTCGCTCATCACGGTCGGTACGATCGGATAGTCCGGATCGCTCGGAGCGAGCGCGCGCTCGGCCCGCACCACGAGGTCGCGGTACACATCCACTGATTCCGGGAGGTGGTTCCGGCTCTCCAGGAGAAGCGCGCGAGAGCGCAGCGCGTACAGACCAGGAGAGCTCTCGAGCGTGCCCGCGCGCTCCAGGTCGAGCACGCTCGCGTCGAGCACGGCCTGCGCCTCGTCCAGGCGTCCCTGCGCCATCAAGAGCCGCCCGAGGAGTCCCCGCAGCCGTGCAAGCTGGCTCGGATCGGGGTCGGGGAGCGATTCGAGCGTGCCGATCGCCGAGGAGGAGAGTTCCGCGGCAGGCTCGATCAGCCCGAGGCTGTAGTAGGCGGTCGCGAGGAAGTCCTCGAGCGCCGCGCGCAGATCCGGATCGTCCGCGAGCTCTTGATCGAGCTGGGGCCGCTTGCGCTCCAGGAGCTCGAACAGCGTGACCTTCCTGCCGTCCTCGTCGGGATGGACCGCGGCGATGATGTCGGCGAGCGCGTCGAGGACGGCCGTCTGGCGGCGTAGCGCCGTGCCCGCCCTGGCCGCTTCCTTGGCGGCGACTCCTTCCGCAGTCTCGGCGTCCTTGCGTCCCGCGCGCGCCTCGACGAGACCGATGCGCAGCGCGACGATCCCGCCGATCAAGCTGGCAAGGACCAGTGCGGCGCCCGTCACGGCGAGCTTGTGGCGGACGACGAGCTTCTTCAGGCGATAGCGGGCGGTCGGCGGCCCGGCTGACACGGGCTCGTCGCCGAGGTGCCGGCCTAGGTCCAGTGCGAGCTCGTCGGCGGAGCCGTAGCGCCGCTCGCGCTCCTTGGACAGCGCCCGCAAGACGATCCAGTCGATCTCGCGCGGGAGGTCGCACGCGTACGCGGAAGGCGGCCGCGGCATGCGCTCGCAGATCCCCGCGACGACCTCGGCGATCGGACCCGTCACCTCGTAGGGAGGCCGACCGGCGACGAGCTCGTAGAGGATCACGCCGAGCGCATACACGTCGCTGCGCGTGTCGACCTCGTCGGAACCACTGGAGAGTTGCTCGGGGCTCAGGTACTGCAAGGTGCCGAGCAGGAAGCCGGCCTGCGTGCGCAGCCCCTCGGCAGGCTCGCGGTCGATCGCGCGAGCGACGCCGTAATCGATCACCTTCGACTGGCCCGCCGCGTCGACCAGGATGTTCCCGGGCTTCAGGTCGCGGTGGATCACGCCTTTCTGGTGCGCGTGGTGGACCGCCGCGCAAACGCCGCGGAAGAGCTCGATCCGCGCGCGCAGATCGAGGCGCTCCTGGTCGGCGTAGCTCAGGAGGTCACGTGCGCCCTCCACGTACTCCATGGCGAAGAACGGCACCTCGCCGCCATCGGGCGTGCGGTGCACGCTCATCTCGTGGATCGCGGCGATCCCCGGGTGGCGCAGCCGGCCGAGCACCTCGACCTCGAACTCGAAGCGCAGCTTGGCCTGGCCCGAGGAGAAGCGCGCGTGCATCAATTTCAAGGCGACGTTTCGCGAGGGCCGCTCCTGCCGGGCGAGGTAGACGACGCCCATGCCGCCTTCGCCCAGCAGCCGCTCGATGCGGTAGGACCCGATGCGATCGCCGGGCGCCGGGCGACAGTCGTGGACCTCTCCGAGCAAGTTGCCTGTCTCCGGCGGAGTGAGAAAGCCCTCACCGGTACGGCAGTGATCGAGGAGCCGCATCACCTCGCTACGAAGTGCACCGTGCCCGGTGGTCTCGCGATCGACGAAGCTCGCGCGCTCGCCTGCGGGCAGGTCGAGCGCTCGCTCGAAGATCTCTCGCACTTCCGGCCACGACTGCATGTCCCCGGCTCCGCTCGAGGCGTCGGCTTCCTCCCGAGTTCAAGGCGCGGAACCGGGTCGCCGACCGACAGAGAATTCACTCTTTTGCTTCTTCGACGTCGCCGATCTCCGCCCGCAGCCAGGCCTGCGCCGTTTTCCAGCCGCGTTCGACCGTCCGGGTCGAGACGGCGAGAGCACGTGCGATGTCCTCGTTCGATGCGCCCGCGAAGAAGCGCAACTCGACGATCTTCACGAGCTCCGCGTCGATCGCCTCGAGCCGATCGAGGGCGCCTCCCAAGTCGATCAGGTCCGGACCGCTCGTCTCGAAGACGTCGAGGACGGCATCGAGCGGCAAGCGCTCGGCCGCTCCCTCCCGCTTGCGTGCGTCCCGCTTGCGGGCGTGATCGATCAGGACCCGCCGCATCGCGCGGGCGGCCACTCCGACGAAGTGTGCGCGACTCTGCCAGCCGGCTGGCTCGCCCCCGCCCATGCGCAGCCATGCCTCGTGGATCAGGGCGGTCGGCTGCAGCGTGTGCTCACGGCGCTCTGCGGCCATGTAGCTGCGCGCCAGAGCGTGGAGCTCCTCGTAGACGAGCGGAAGGAGCTCGGTTCCCGCCGCGGCGTCGCCATCGGCCATGCGGCGCAAGAGCTGGGTCGTCTGGGGCGGGGGATGCACCGCTTCATGGTCTGGAATCTCGCCGCCAGCGGCAAGTCGAGGGGCCCGCGAAAAAAAACACCCCCGGAGTGTCGGTACCCGATCGGGTTTCGCGCCTTGTCGGACGAGTCCCGCTTTTTCCCTTTTCCCGCCGGCTCTCGAGGCCGGCCTCACCCTAGCCCAGACAGGTATCCCGACATGATCCCTCGATCACTTTCCCGCCTTCACATCCCTGGCAGCCTGATCCTCGCATCGACCGTCCTCGTTCCCAGCACGCCCGCCCAGTCGCGGGTCACGTTCTCGATCACCCACAACAGCCCGAGCGAACTCATGCCTGATTGCGCGGGCAATCCCATGTTCGGGGCGAGCTTGCTCACGCCCTCGACCTTCGGTGGGCAACCCGTCTTCGCGGCTCCGCAGCCGCCGTGCATCATGATCCGACATGCAGGAGCGGTCTCGCTGAAGGTCGGCGTGGGCACGCCGAACGTCGAGCTCGACGCCGTCTCCTTCGGCCGCGACGCGCGCGTGAACCAGAACCCCCGGCCGGGGACCATCTGCTTCTCCGTCGACAAGCTCGCGGGCGGGTATCCGTTCCCCGTGCTGAACGTCCCGAGCGTGCAGAGCGAATCCACTTGCGGCGACTCGGCCGGCAGCGTCTTCCTCGACCTGGGCCTCGTCGGTCTACCGGTAGGCGTGGGCGCGGCGCCGCGTCGCAACGCGGAGGTCATCGACGGCGATGGCCTGGTGAGCTGCAACAACGTGACGGAGCGTGGCATCGGCGTCATCGAACCGGGCGACGACATCGACGCGCTCGATCTCGGGCAGCCGCGGCACTTCGTGCTCTTCTCCATGGATGCGGGCTTCGCCGATCCGTGCGGTGCAGGAAACCTCGGGAGCGCCGTCGCGAACGGTTTCGCGCCCGGCGCCATCATGGCGTCGCTCGTGAACGGCATGCCGCCGATCGTGTGGGCCACGCCCGGCGCGCTGGGCCTCGATGCGGGCGGCTTCGCGACTGACGATCTCGACGCGCTCGCCGTGTGGGACAACGGCAATCACGTGTGTGATCTCCCTGGCGAGCTCTTCGACTGGCTGAACGGCGCTTCCGACATGGTGCTCTTCTCGGTCCGCCGCGGATCGTGGGTCATCGGCCGGCCCGACTCCATCAGTGGCGCGCCGATCGCGGAAGGCGACGTCCTGGTTCCCCCCGTCGCCGGCGGCATGAGCCCCTTCCCCGGCATCCTGATCCCCGCCGAGCAGCTCGGCCTTGCGACGGTCCGTAGCGGCACCGGCTCGTTCTGCGGCGGGTTCCTCCACAACGACGAGCTCGACGCTCTCGACACCATCCCCCGCCCGCTCTACGACTGCAATCAGAACGGCCGCGAGGACGCGATCGAGATCGCGCGACACCTCACCGTCGACGCCGACGGCAACGGCATCCCGGACGAGTGCGAGTGACCTTGGGTGGAGACCAAGGCAACTGTGGCGGCCGATCGCTCGCGAGAGCGGTCGGCCGCTCGTGCATCAGCGGCCGTCCTCGACGATCTCGACCAGACCCAGGTCGACGTATTGACCCCCGTTCGTCTGGCGGCAGTGGACGGCGAGCAGGTTGTCACCCTGCAGCAGGTGCTCTCTCGCATCCGCGTCCAGGCGAACGAGGCCGTAGCCGGTGCGATAGCCGCTGAGCTCGGCGAGCGGCGCGCCGTTCAGGTAGACCTCGACGTCCTCGTCGTGATGGATCCACAGCGCGAGCGGACCTTCGGGCAGGCGATCGAGCGTGAAGTGCCGCCGCAGCCAGATGTCGCCGCTGGTCCAGCTCGTGCGCACGATCGCGCCGGGTGTGCCCGCGCTTCCGAAGCCGGCCGGTCCCTCGGTCCAGCTCGCGTCGTCGAAGTCGCGCGACGGCCAGAGGTCTCCGGGCGCATCGACGGTCCAGCGCCACATGCGTGCGTAGGCCTCGGCGGCAGGCGCCACTGGATCGAGGCGCGGCGGCGGGAGGAACGCCCGGCGGTTGGCTTCGCGCACCCGCTCGGCATCGAGTTTCACGAGCGCACGGTCGTAGGTCAAAAGACCGTTCACCTCGATCTCGACGTCGCTCGTCTGCGTGTATACGGCGGCGCACAGACCGCGCTGCACGAGGAAGGGGAGCTCGTCGACGAGCTTCACGTAGGCATCGGTCAGCGCCTCGCGCATCTCGAACGAGCGGTAGCCCCAGTTCGCTTCGTCCTGCCAGCTGTGGCCCGCGAGCGGCAGGCCGAGGCCGCCGAACTCTCCGAGCACGCTCGCGCGCGTGTCCCCGAGCGGCGCCATGCCCGGTCCGGGGTAGAGATGCACGTCGTGCACGTCGCCCACGCCGCGATCGGTCCAGCCGCTCGCGGAGTTCACGATGCGCGACGGATCGCGCTCCTTCACCCAGCGCGCGAGGCGCTCGGTGTCGAACTGTCCCCAGCCCTCGTTGAACACGACCCAGGAGACGATGCAGGGGTGATTGCCGAGCGCGCCCATCATGCCCGCGAGCTCGCGCTCGTACTGGCGCGCCGACTGCGCATTGCGCTGCACGTCGGCATCGGTCGGCCCGATGTACGCGTCGCCGCTCGGCATGTCCTGCCAGACCAGTAGTCCGAGGCGATCGCACCAGGTGTACCAGCGATCGGGCTCGACCTTGACGTGCTTGCGCGCCAGATTGAAGCCGAGCGAGCGCGTCATCTCGATGTCGTAGCGCAGCGCTTCATCGGTAGGCGCCGTATAGAGCCCGTCGGGCCAGAAGCCTTGATCCAGGAGGCCGAGCTGGAAGTAAGGCTTGCCATTGAGGAGGAGCCGCGGGATCCCCCGCTCGTCCTTGCCGAGCGCGATCGAGCGCATGGCGAAGTAGCTCGTCACGTGGTCGAACTGCTTGTCCCCGCGATGCAGCAAGAGCGAGAGGTCGTAGAGGAATGGATCCTCGGGCGACCAGAGTCTCGGCTCGGGGACCCGGAGCACCAGCTCGATCTCCTCGTCGCTCGCACGCTCCTCGCTGTCACTCTCCGCGATGACGGCGTCCCCTTGAAGGACCCGACCGCGCACCTGGATCCCTTCATTGCCGCCGACCAGATGAACCTTGACATGGAGCTCGTTGCTCGCGAGGTCCACCCGGTACTGGGCCCGATCCATGTAGACCTCGCCGACAGGCTCGAGCCACACGCTCTGCCAGATCCCGCTCGTCGGCGTGTACCAGATGCCACCTGGTTCGAGCACCTGCTTGCCGCGCGGCTGAGTTCCCGCGTCGGTCGGATCCCATACTCCGACGGCGATCTCCTGCACTTCGCCCATCTCCAGGGTGCTCGGGATCTCGAATTCGAAGGGGTCGTAGCCACCCCGGTGCTCACCGAGGAAATGGCCGTTGATCCACACCTGCGCCTCCCAGTCGACGGCGCCGAAGTGCAGGAGCAAGCGCGTGTTCCGCCAGCTTGCCGGGATCTGGAGGCTGCGCCAGTACCACAAGCGCTGGTCAGGCTGCAGAGCGCGCGCGACGCCCGAGAGCTGCGACTCGATCGGAAACGGCACGAGGATCTCGCCCATCGAAGGCCCCGGCCGCTCGTCCGCGCGCGGCGCGATCGAGTACTGCCAGGGACCGTTCAACGACATCCAGTTCTCACGCACCCACTGGGGGCGCGGGTACTCGGGCAGAGGATTCTCGCGCGAGACGTCGGCCGCGAAGCGGGTGGCGAGCTTCGTCTGCGCAAGCGCGGGGGCGGCGAGGAGGCCGGCGAGGAACAGAGCGCGGCTGGGGATCATGTCCATCGAGCGTAGAGACCGAGCAGGGTCCCGGCCACCCGTCGATTAGAGAGAAACCGCACCCCTACGAGCACGGCGTACCTCTTAGTTTGGAGTACCGCCTTCAGGCGGTCTGGTTCGTCGTCCCGCCTTCAGGCGGGACTGGCTCCGCAAGAGAAGACCGCCGATCGGCGGTGCTCCGAACTAGAATCGCACACCTCTAGAGCTCTACCGACCAGGACCCATTTCATGATGCTCAGACTGGCGATCCTCACGCAGCTCCTCGCCCCAGCCGCGCTCGCGCGCCAAGACGCGCAGGAATCCATCCCCGCCCCCCCGCTTACCGCGATCGGCGCGATCGAGCTACCCAGCGTGGAAGGCCGCATCGACCATCTCGCGGTCGACCTCGTGCGCAAGCGGCTGTTCGTGGCGGCGCTCGAGAACGACAGCGTCGAGATCGTCGACCTCGAGGCACGCAAGCTGCTGAAGAGCATCCGCGGCATCGAGGGCCTGGGCGAACCGCAAGGGATCCTGTACCTCGCCGACTGCGATCGGATCGTCGTGGCCAACGGCGAGAGCGGCATGTGTCTCGTCCTCGATGGCGAGACTTTCGAGCCGGCTGCCAGGATCGACGTCGGAGCCGATGCGGACAACCTGCGCTACGACGCGAAGCACAAGCTCGTGTACGTGGCGTACGCGAGTGGAGCGCTCGCCGTGATCGACGCGCAGCGATGGGTCATCACGGACCGGATCAAGCTCACCGGACATCCCGAGGGTTTCCAGCTCGACGCCGAGGGTCTGCATGTCTGGGTCAACCTTCCCGAGGTAAAGCGGGTCACGCTCTTCGATCTCGCCCACCAGGGAGTCGAGAAGAGCTCGCTGGTGGAGGAAGCGCAGCAGAACTACCCGCTGTGCCTGGTGGAGGACGGTGGGCGCGTGCTGCTCGGCTGCCGCTCGCCCGCCAGGCTCCTCGTGCGCTCGCGGACCTGCGAGAGCATGCAGGCGCTCGAGCTCTCCGGCGACGTGGACGACGTGTTCTACGATTCCGCTCGCCGGCGAGCCTACGCGATCTGTGGGGAGGGCTCGATCGATGTCTTCGAGCGCGACCAGCCCGGCAGCTTCCGTCCAGGCGCGAAGGTCGCGACCGCGCCGGGTGCCCGCACGGGCCTCTACGTGCCCGAGCGCAACGAGCTCTTCGTCGCCGTGCCGCACCGCGGAGAGCAGCACGCCGAAGTCCGCATCTACCGCGCCGCGGATTGATGCCCGCATGGCCATCGAGCGCTCCCGCGAAGGCAGCAAGAGCCTCGATCGCGCGCTCTCGCGCGCGGGTCTGGGGTCGCGGACGCGCGCTGCGGAATGGATTCGCGCGGGGCGCGTGACGGTCGACGGTCGACTCGTGCGCGATCCCGATCGGCGCGTCGACGCCGAGAGTGCGGACCTGCGCCTCGACGGCCGGCAGGTGCGCGCGCGGGAGCTGCTCTACTACGCCTTCCACAAGCCGAGCGGTGTCTTGACCAGCTTCGGCGATCCCGAGGGCCGCAAGACGATCTACGACGTCCTGCCGCCGCTGGAGACCTGGCTCGCGCCGATCGGCCGCCTCGATCGCGACACGAGCGGTCTCCTGCTCCTCACGAATGATTCGCGCTTCGCCGCGCGCGTCACCGATCCCGGCTCGAAGGTCGAGAAGGTCTATCGAGTGCGCACGGCTCGGCCGATCGAGGACGACGCGATCGAGGTGCTGCGCGGTGGAATCGAGCTCGCTGACGGACCGACCTTGCCCGCGCGGGTCGACCTCGTCGCGCGCTACAAGGGTTACGCGCTCCTCGACCTCACGATCGTCGAGGGCCGCAACCGCCAGGTCCGGCGCATGCTCGCGGCCGTCGGCAATCGCGTGTCGAAGCTCAGGCGCGTCGCGATCGGCCCGGTGAAGCTCCTCGGACTGGCGAGCGGCGAGCTCCGGCCGCTCGAGTCGAGCGAGGTTCACGCTCTCGCCCGCGAGTAGCCTCGCGCAGCGATCGCTGCTCGGCTACGAGCTCACTTCGAGCGCCGCGAGCCACGCGAGCCGCGCTGGAAGAAGGAGAGGATGGCCACGAAGAGCGCGGAGAACAGGATCGCCCAGACGATCGGGAACGGGTTGCCCCCGACGGTGATCACGAATAGCGAAGGCAGGTCGTACTTGTCCGCGACGATGCGGCCGAGCAGCGCGCCCACGAATCCGAGCGCGATGCTCGCGAGGCATCCGCGGCCGGAAACGCCCGCGATCGCTTGCCCGAGCGCTCCGCAGACGCCGGCGATGAGCAGGAAGATCAGGACTTCGGATACGGTCATGTCGGGTCTCTCTGCGCCGGCAGGACGGCTTGCGCCCCGCGATTTCCGGGAACCGGCTCCGAAGGTAGCGTCCACGGGTGCGACCTGCGAGGCGCGCCGGCGCGGAGCTTTACACAACTCGCGCAGGAGAGGAGGATTCGCCTCTCGTCCCCGGCCCCGGCAACCGATCCTTCTCGACATGTCGCGACTCCGCTGCCTGCCTGCGCTCTCCCTGCTCCTTGCCCTAGGCGCCTGCTGGTCCGGATCGCCGCGCAAGGAGTCGCCGCCGGCCGAGCTCTCCCCCGTTCGGGAAACCAGCACGTCGGAAGCCGTCCTCCCCTTCGACACCGTCGAGGAAGGGAGCGAGGCCCCCGCGATGCAGCCAACCGTCGAGATGCCGGAGCTGCCGGCCGACAGCGCTGAGCTCGAATCGACCGGTCAGGCCGACTACGTCTTCGTCTTCCTGCGGATGGGTTCCGGGAATGCCGGCCAGAGCGGAGGCGACGTGCAATCCTTGCAAACACGGCATCTCGCGAACATCCAGCGACTCGCCGCTGACCACCAGCTCCTCGTCGCCGGGCCCTTCCGCGATGGCTCACCTGATTCGGCTCTGCGCGGCATCTTCGTGCTGGACGTCGCGGATGTGGAACTGGCGCGAGACCTCGTGACGAGCGACCCGGCGGTGGCGGCCGGGACCCTCTCGCCCATCTACCTGCGCTGGCGCGCGACGACCAACCTGCGCCAGATCCTCGAGCTCGAACTCGCCGAGCGCTCTCGGCGCCTGGCTGAGAACCCGAACAGCGTGCCGCCCTTCGACATGCACAACTACGTCCTCGGCGAGGCGACCGCTGGCGCCGGGGCCGAGGATGCGCTCACGAACCTGCGCGAGGAAGGCCGGCTGCTCTTCTTCGGCCGCGTGCAGGACAATCCGCCCGGTCGTGTGATCTTCCTGCTCGACGTGGAGGACACGGACGAGGCTCGAGAGATGCTCGAACCGGCAAGCGGCGTGCTCTCGCACGTGACGCTCCATCCCTGGCTCGGCACCACGCGCCTGACGAAGCTCGCCGAGCTCGACTAGCTCGTCCATGAGCGTCGTCCTCGCCGCGCTCGCGCTGGCGCAGGCCGCGGCCGGCGCGAACTCGCGCTACGGGGATCGGCCGGAGCAGGACGTGCTCTCGTACGAAATCGAGCTCCGGATCGATGACGTGGAGGCTGAACTGGCGGCCACCGTGAAGTATCGGATCCGAGCCGTGGAACCTCTCGATTCCATCCGTCTCGATGCGATCCGGGCCCCTGATTACTTCATCCGCTTCTTCGATGGAGAGGGTCCGGATCGCAAGTCGCTACCGCTCGAGTGGACCGGTGACGAGATCCGGCTCCCCCTCGGAAGAACGGTCGAAAAGGGAAGCACTCTCGAGCTCTTCGCCTTCCTGGGAGGTCACCCGCCCGACGGCTTCACTTTCTCGAAGACATCCCACGGCAAGCCGGTCGCCTACACGGATCACTATTCCATCCGCGCGCACGGTTGGCTCCCGTGCGAAGACAATCCGGCCGACCGGGCCAGGTTCGACGTCGAGATCGCGTGGCCCGACGGCTTTGCGGCGATCGTGAGCGGAGTTGCGGATACGGAGAACCCCGACCCCGCATTCGCCACCTCCGACCGAGTCGGGGGAAGGCCATGGCTACGCCACCATACGGTGAGTGACATCCCCCCCTACATGCTGACGATCGTCGTCGGCCCCTTCGAGCGCGTGGACGAGAAGGGCGACCCGCGTCTCCTGCCGCACTTCGTCTATCGCGAAGACGTCGCGAAGGCACGCCGCGTGCTCACCAGCAACGCGGCGTGGATCGCGCTCATGGAGGAATCCATCGGCCCCTATGCCTACGAGACGTACACCACCGTGCAGTGCCCCACGCGCTGGGGCGGGTTCGAGGCGCCGGGAAACGTACTCCTGAATGAGCACTTGTTCGACGATCCGGAGAATGCGCGCGGCACGCTGGCCCACGAGCTCGTGCACATGTGGTTCGGCGACGCCGTCGGGTACGCGGAGTGGCGCGAGGTGTGGCTGTCCGAGGGCTTCGCTTCCTATTTCGGGCCGTGGCTGCTCGCACAGACGGGCGGGCCGCCGCTCGAGGAAGCGCTGCGCGAGATGCGCGCGGGCTGGCTCGCTTCATCCGAGGGCGAGACGCTTCCCGTACGCTGGGACGGCTTCGCGCATCCCGATGCCGCGCTCAACGCCAATACCTATCCCAAGGGTGCGTGGATCCTGCACATGCTGCGCGGCGAGATCGGCGACGGTGCATTCTTCGCCGGGTTGCGCGCGTACTACGCCGAGCACCGCGGGCACTCGGTCACCACGGCCGATCTCGTGACGAGCATGGAGCATGCGAGCGAGCGCGAGCTCGATTGGTTCTTCGAGCAGTGGCTCGATCGTCCGGGCTGCCCCGAGCTGCGGCTCAGGCGAACGGAGGCGGGGACGGAGCTCGAGCAGGTTGGTGGCGAGTCGCCGTGGCGATTTCGACTGCGGCTCGGATGGGTTGACGCGGGCGGAGCGAGTGAGTCTCGGGTCTTCTTCGTTGACGAAGGGGTCGAGCTTCTTGATGTACCAGCGGACGTTTCCGGAGTTCCGGTGATCGATCCCGCGGTCGAACTCCTTTTTCGTCGCTCGTCCTGAAGTCTGGTTCGGAGTACCGCCTTCAGGCGGTCTTCTCTTGCGAAGCCAGTCCCGCCTGAAGGCGGGACGACGAACCAGACCGCCTGAAGGCGGTACTCCAAACTAAGAGGTACGCCGTGCTCGTAGGGAATTGGTTTCTCTCTGGGGAGGCACGCCGTGCTCGTGGGGGATTGGTTTTTCTCTGGAAGGCACGCCGTGCTCGTAGGGGTGTGGTTTCTCGCTAGGCGGCGGCGCGCGCGGCGCGCCTAGTGCTCGGCTCCCGCGAGGGCGCGCAGGCTTTCGAGCTGAGTTCGCCGGCCCTGGGCGTTCGGGTCGTCCGGCGGGGTGTGCAGGACGACGCCTTCCTGGAGCGCGAGCGCCTCCGGGATCCGACCGAGCAGGCTGAGCGCTTGCGCGAGGTTGTGCTGCGCGCGCAGCGTGGCGTGGTGCGTATCGCCCCAGACCTCGCGATCCTTCTCCCACACGTCGCGGAGGATTTCCTCGGCCTCCACGACCCGGCCTTGCCGGACGAGGCAGGTCCCGACGTTGTGCCGGTTCGTGAGCACGCTGATGTCGAGCGGGCCGGACTGCCGCTCGTTCTCCTCCGCGAGCTCGCGGTACTGCTCCTCGGCCTCGACGTAGCGCCCCATCGCTTCCCAGACGCGCGCGAGGTTCGTGCGATAGAGCAGGGCCGTGGGATGAGTCGGGTCGAGACTGCGGGTGGCGTCGTCGCAGAGATCGAGGTAGAGCGCTTCGGCTTCGTCGAGGCGGCCTTCCTGGATCAGGATCATTCCCAGGCCGTTGACCGCATTGAGCAGCAGCGGATCGGCGCTCGCGAGGAGATCGGGGCATTCGTCGACGAGAGCCTCGAGCGCGGCGCGGGCTTCTTCCTGTCGACCTTGCAGGAAAGCGAAGGTCGCTTTCCACAGCCGCAGTGACCGGTCCAGATCCGGCCAGGGAGGGCCGCGGTCGTAGAGCTCGCGGGCGCGATCGCACTCCCGCTCCGCCTCGTCGAAGCGCCCCTCCTCGCTGAAGATCATCGCGAGCATGAAATACATGCGCGCCGCGAAGCGCGCGTCGAATGCCGCATCCGTGCCGATGCGCGAGATGAGGCCCGCCATGCGCTCGTGGGAGGCCTGGAATTCCCCGAGCTCCGCCAGCACTCCGGCCCTGGCGAGCGCGACGTCGGTGGCATGGACGCTCTCCCCGAGTCCCAGGCTTTCCCACAGCTCGAGCGATTCTTCGAGCAAGAGCTTCGAGCCTGCATCGTCCCCCAGGCTCGTCATGACCATCCCCATGGCACCGAGGATGCGCGCGCGCACCCCGGGATCCTCGACCTCGCCGTTCTTCAGGCGCCGGACCGCCTGATCGAGGAGCTCGCGCAGGCTCGGGACGTGATCGGCGGAGACCGAGGGGTTCGCCTGCTCGAACATGCTGACGAGGAACTCGGCCGCTTCTTCGGCCGCCGCGCTCTTGACCCGCAGCGCCTCCGAGGTGACGAGCAACGATCGGTTCAGCTTGGAGGTCTCCGCCTCGGCGTACGTGGCTGCCGCGCGCGCGCGTTCGGAGCGCACGAACAGGCCGAAGAGCGCCACGCTGGACGCGAGCGAGAGCGAGAGCGCGGTCGCCAACGTCGGGTGGCGCAGCGACCACTTCCACGCGCGTCGCGGAGCGGTGGGCGCGCGCGCGTGGATCGGTTCGTGCGCGAGGAAACGCTGCAGGTCCTCGTGCAGCTCGGCCATCGACGCGTACCGGTCCTCCCGCCGTTTCTCCAGCGCCTTCATGCAGACGAGCGAGAGATCGCGCGGCACTCGCCCGCGCAGGACGTGCGGCGGCGTCGGGTCGGTGAGCGTCACGGCGCGCGCGATCGCGCGAGTCGAGTCGCCATCGAAGGCGCGCGAGAGAGTCAGGTTCTCGTAGAGCGTCGCGCCGAGCGAGAAGACGTCGCTGCGCTCGTCGACCGCGCTCATTCTTCCCTCGATCTGCTCGGGACTCGCGTACATGTAGGTCCCCAGGAACTCCACCGTCCGCGTGAGCGAGGCATCGTCGATCAGGAGGGCCAGACCGAAATCCGCGAGCTTGGGCTCCCCCGCGGGAGTGAGCAGCACGTTCTGGGGCTTCAGGTCGCGGTGGACGATCCCCGCCGCATGCGCCGCGACCAGAGCAGCCGCGAGCTTCTCGAAGCGTTCCGCCACGCGACGCGCATGGTCCGGCGGGATCTCGGGAAGCCGGTGCAGCTCCTCGATCTCGTTGCGCAGCGTCCGTCCGCCGGGCACGAGCTCCTGGACGATGTAGCGACGGCCCTCCCAATCGCCGGTCTGATGGACCGCGACGATCCCCGCGTGATTCACGCGGCTGGCGGCCTGTGCTTCGCGCTGGAAACGCTGCACCTGCACGTCGCTCGCCGACCAGGAGTCGCGCAGGAGCTTGACGGCAACCGTCCGGCGGAGCGTCAGGTCCTCGGCTTCCCACACCTCGCCCATCCCCCCGCGCCCGAGCAAGCGCGTGCAACGGAACGCGCCGAGGTCGGGCGGAAGAGACGACCGCATCGAAGAGCCCGCTCCCGCTGGCGTGACCGACGCCGGCAAGAGCATGCGCATGGCCGCGAGCTGATCGTGCAAACGCTCGAGCTCCGTCGCGAGCTCGGGATGAGCCTCGCACAGGCCCTGCACGCGGCTCCTCGACGGGCTCGACTCCTCCACGAGGAGCTCCGCGAACAGGATCTCGGCTCGCGAACGGCTGAGTGAGAGGGCATCCATGGGTGTCGGCTCCACGATCATAGTGCTCTCACGTGTGCGCGATGACGAGCACCGCGGCCCGCTCCTCGCGGAGCACCGCCTGGACCTGCCGCAAGCTGACGGGATCCAGGGCATCGAGACCCTCGTCGATCACGACCACCTCGGCGCGCTGCAGCAGGGCGCGCGCGATCCAGACGCGGGCTCGCTCGCCGTGCGAGAGACGCCAGCCTGTCTCCCCGACCCATTGCAGGATCCCCGCGGGCATGCGTTCGAGGAGCGGGCCCAGGCCGAGTCGCCGGCACATGTGCTCGGCAGCCTCCACGTCCTGCGGTCCCGGCGGCCAGTTGCGGCCCATGAGGAGATTGAACAGCAGGCTGCCGCCGAACACGTGGTTCTCGTGGAACTGCGGGGCGAGCGCGACGCGCCCGCGCCAGCCGCGCGCGCCCAGCGTGCGCGAATCGAGGCCGCAGGCGAGCACGAGCCCCGTGTCGGGCGCGCGCAGGCCGCCCAGGATCGCTGCGAGCGTCGACTTGCCGCATCCCGAGCGTCCTTCGAGGACGAGCTTCTCTCCGCGACGCACGTCGAGATCGCAGCCCGCGAGAACGGCCTCGCGCCGGCCCTGGTGATGGAACGAGACGTCGCGAGCGCTGAGAACGGGGACGCTCTTCGACTGCCGGGCCCTCTCCTCGAGCGAGAGGATCACCGGATCGGCGACGGCACCGGTTCGTTCGGCGGCGCGCAGGATCGGCTCCACGCGTTCCCAGGCCACGATCGCGGCGGCGAGATCTGCGAGTCCCTCGACCATCTGCCGCAGGGCGCGGTACGCGAAGAGCACGCCTCCGACGGAGATCGCGAGCTTCGCAGTCGACGCACCCGCGAGGAAAGCCGGCCCCGCCGTGAGCACGCCGAGGAGCATCCAGCCGCGCGGGATCCATGCCGTCAAGGCGATCATCCTCCGGTCCATCGCGCGTGCGTTCGGCAGGTAGGCTGCGAGCGCGCGATCCTCCGCGTCGTGCGAGCGCTCCGGCGCTTCCTGGATCAGACGAGTGGACTGACCGACCATCGCCTCGACCAGGTCGTGCGTCAGCGCGAGCCGGCGATCGGTCCACTCACGGCGCGCGGCGAGGTAGCGACGCGCGAGCAGGCCCGCCAGCGCGATCCAGGCGAGGAGCGCCGCGACCTGGGCGAGCGGACTCGCGCCCGCGGCGAGGACCAGTACGGCAACCACGATCTCGACCGCAGCGAAGAGCGCGAGGAAGCCGCCGCCGAGCGCCAGCGATTCCAGCGCGTCCGATTCGAGCACACGGCCGAGCGATTGACCGACACCTTCGCGACGAAGCTCGTCCGGCTGCATGCGCAACGCGCCCGCCATCAAGCGCCGGCGGATCTCGGCTCCCAGGTCGACAGCCAATCGCCCCGCCGCGCGCAGGGTCCCCGCCTGGAGCGGAACCATGCACGCGAGAAGCAACACCCACGCCGCGAGCCAGCCCGGATCGAAGCGGCCCTCCAGAGCGCCGCGACCGATCACCCACCACGAGAGCACCCAGGCGATCTGCTCCGCGCTCTTGGCGGCGAGCAGGCCGGCGAGGCGCGCGCCGAGTCGCACCGACCGCGCCACCATGCGCCACGGAGCCTCGGCCGGAGCCCGGATCAGCCAGGCGACGTGGGATCGCTTGCCGGCGCGCGCCTGACCGAGCACCGCGTGCACCGCGGCGCATTCTCGTTCCGTGCAGCCGGCGGCAGCGAGCCCGCGTTCGAGCCCTTCGTCGCGCGCGTCCTCACGACTCGCGGTCACGGCTGTCGCGAGCTTCGCGACGGCGACGTACCGGACCGAGCCGCCGGGCGCGAGCAGCCGCGCCCGCCCGCGGCGCACGCCGACGAGCATCGCGTGACCCGCATCGAGAGGCAGCACCGCCGGCGCTCCGCCGCGCACGAGATCCGCCGCTTCTCCGCCCGCGAAACCGACAGACTCGATCGCGAGGCCCAGCCAATCGCCCAGGCGCTCCAGCCGAGCCTGGTCCTGCGAGTCGTGCGGCAGCGTGGCGGAAGCACTCGAGCCCGCTCCTTCGCGAAGCGTCAGACCAGCAGCGAGCGCGAGAGCTTCGACACCCTCTGCGAGCCGCCCAGCCGGCCACGCGATCTGCGTGCCTAAACCGCCTGCCCGCATCGCCTGCGCTCCTCCAGGAAGCCGTTCTCGAGCCGGAGCCGGCGCCAGCTCGGATCCTCCCAGGCACCCGCGCTGGATCGCTCGTACCCGCTGAGCTCGAGGAACCGCGAGCCCTCGACTCGCTCGAGAGCGGAAGGCGCGCCGTCCTCGACCACGCGGCCGTCGTGCACCACGAGAACGCGCTCGAATCCGTGCGTCTCGGCGATACGGTGTGTGACGTAGAGGAGGGTCGCGCCGCTCCAGTGCCGTCGCGCGCGCTCCAGGAGCTCGCGCCGCTGCGCACCATCGAGTCCGCGGAACGGCTCGTCCAGGACGACGAGCCGTGCCTCGTGGCGGGCCATCGCGCGAGCCAGGCGAACGCGCTGACCTTCCCCTCCCGAAACGAGTCCGCCCGCTTCGCCGAGCGCGGTCTGCAAACCGTCCGAGAGACGCGGCAGGAGCGCGTGGAGATCGGCGGCTTCGCAGAGCTCTCCCAGGCCCGGCCCGCCGACGCCACCCGAGCCGTAGCGCACGTTCTCGGCCAGCGAGCGGTTCCAGAGCTGGACTTCGGGATCGACCCACGCTGTGCGGCGCCGCAACGCCGCGATCCTCTCGCCGGCGAGCTCCTCGCCATCGACGTGCACGGTCCCGCTCGTCGCGCGCTGCCATCCGAGCAACAGGCCGCACAGGCTCGACTTGCCGGCGCCGGACGCGCCGACGATCGCGATCTGCTCGCCGGGCGCAATCGAGACGCTGATTCCCGAGAGCACCATGTTTCCCGCGGCGCGGACCGTGACGTCGCGGATCTCGATCGCGACGCCCCGACGCGCCGGATCCGTCGCGGGGTCATCGTTTCGAGTTCCGTCGCCGTCGGCGGCCACGTCCTCCGGCGCGCCCAGTGGTTCCAGTAGCCTCGAGGTGACGTTGCGCAGGGTCGGATACGTGCGTGCCGCGGCTCCGATCGGTTCAGCGAGCCACATCAAGGAGCCCACCCAGAACACGAGCAGCAGAGCGCCGGCCGGATCGCGGCCTCGTGCAAGCTCACCGAAGACGAGCCAGGCGCCGAGGCCGTACACCAGTACGGTGTGCAGCGCCGCGAATCCTGTCGCAGCCGCAACGGCGGATCGCCCAGCGCGCGCCCACTGGACCAGTAGCCCTTCGTGCTCGCGGCAGAGCGCGCGCTCGGTCCCGTGCGTCGCGACGGGGACGATTCCGAGGAGCGCGTCGAGGTAGAAGCGGCTCAGGGATCCGTTGTGCGTGCGTACGCGCAGGTCGCGCTCGATCAACGGCCCCTGCATGAGGAGCGGCGGGAGCACGCAAGCGGCCGCGAGGCTGACGATGAGCGGCGTGCTCGCAGGGAAGAACCACACGAGGCCCGCCGCGACCGCCACCACCTCCGCCAGCGCACGCCAGGCGTGCGCGGCGAGAGTCACGCTCTCGCGCAGCCGGTGGATGGCGTGCGCTCGCTCGGCCATGTCCGAAGCCGGGCGGCTGCGGAAGTACCGCAGCTCGATGCGCGGCAGCTTCTCCAGAAACCGCAGGCGCAGGACGATCTCGACCCGCCGTCCGATCCTCTGCACCAGCTCGGCCAGCGGCAGCTCGAGCGCGAGCAGACCGACGAGGAAGACCAGTAGCGCGAACAGCGCGCCGAGGCGCTGCTCCGACGGACGCAGGCTCTGGCCGACGTCCAGGAGAGCGCGCAGGAGCAGCGACTCGAACACCAGGCCCACCGCGGCGAGTGCGAGGCCCGCGGCGATCGCGAGCGAGACCGCGCGCCCGCCGGCGCCGAGCGCTCCGAGCAGCGCTCGCATCGGCCGCTGCGGCGGCTCCTCCAGCGCTGCAGTGAGCTCGCGCGAGAGTTCACCCGCGCCGTCGCGGTCGGCGCGCCGCGCGCCGTACTCGCGAGCTCGCACCAGGATCGCCCCGCGTACGAGGAGCCACTCCGAACCGCCCGTGCCGGTCGCGGCGGATCGAGCCATCCACCAGCGCTCGGGCACGATCGATCGAGGATCGGGAGCGGTCCCGGCCGCGGCGAGCAGGCCAGCGATCAGGGCCGCGGCGCGCCGGCGAGTCACGGCGCCGCCGTGGACGAGCTCCTCCACCATGCGCGCGACCGCATCGAGGGTCGCGAGCGCGCGCCAGCCCGGTTCGGCCGCTGCTCCGTCGACGAGCTGCGCGGCGTCCGTCACGGCGAGCGCGCGCAGGCGCCGCTCGAGAGGCGCGCGGAAGGCCGGGCTCTCGGCCCACGCACGCCACTCGCTCGAGCGGATCTCCATCGTGTGAACGTAGAGCTCGGCTTCGACGCGCCGCGCACCGATCCAGCGCCGCCCGAAGCCCGGATCCATCACCTGCACCAGCGGTCCGTGCCGCCGCCACAGGACGACGAAGTGCGGCTCGCCTCCAGGTAGCCGGACCACGGCGAGGCACGGTAGATGTCCGAGCGCGGGCGAGAGCACCTGGTCTGGTGGCACGAGGACTTGCTCGCAAGCCAGGCCCAGTTGCCGCCCCACGTCCTCGATCGTGTCGACCGAGGTCCCGTCGACGTCGGTCTGGCAGGCCTCGCGCAGACGCCCGTAGCTCACGGAGCCGCCGAAACCGTCGACCAGGCACTTCAGGCACGCCGGACCGCAGTCCATCTCGGAGGTCTGGACGACCTCGGGCGCCAGCCACGCGCGTCCGCTCATCGCTCGTCCTCTGCTCCGGCGTGGTCCAGGAACCGGCCGACCGAGCGCAGGACCAGGACACACGGAGACACCTCCTCGACGGTCACCTCGACGACGCCGGTCATGCCGTGCCGGAGCGACACGGAGAAGGCCTCGGCGTCGAGAACCTCGAGTTCCACGCGCAAGTTGCTGCCGGAGGGCTCGGCGGCGACGGCGGTCACGCGTGCACCGAGCGAGCCGTGCTGAGCCCAGGGAAAACCGTCCAGGCGCATGCGAGCCGGTTGCCCGGCGGCGATGCGTCCTGCCGCCTCAGCGACAGGGAACTCGGCCACGATGTCGAGCTCGCCATCGGGAACGACGACGGCGAGCTCCTCGCGAGCACGCACGACGTCGCCCGGTCGGTGCTCGGAGAGCGCCCCGACGTGGCCGTCGATCGGCGCGCGCACGAAACGCTCGGTCACGGCGTGCTCGAGCCGCTCGATCGCTGCGCGCGTGCACGCGAGCTCGCCTTCGACTCCGGCGCACTCGCCGCGCAGGCGTTCGAGTCGAGCGCGGACTTCCTCGAGGCGATCCTCGAGCTCCATCCCCCGGCGTTCGCGCTGGTGATGCAGGGCCTCGCGCTGCGATTCTTCGCCGTCCGCCTGGTTGGCGAGGCGGAGAGCTTGCGCGTCCGCGATCAAGCCGTCCGCGTGCAGGGTTTCGAAGCGCGCCGCCTCGTCGCGCGCCGTCGCGGCGGAGGACTGCGCTCGCCGGATCCAGGCCGAGAGCTCCTCGAGCTCGGCCTGACCCGCCCGTTCGAGCGTCGCCGCGCGCTCCGTCTCGGTTTCGAACTCGCGCTCGAGGGACTCGCGCCGCGCGGCGAGCGCGGGCAGGCGAGCGCGCGCTTCCTCGAGCTCGAGTTCGGCATCCCGTGCGTCCAGCTCGAACAGCACGTCACCGGGACGGACGCGATTCCCGAGAGCCACGTGCAGGGCGGCGACCCGGCCGGCAGAGAGAGCCGCGACGCGCCGCGCGGACGCGCCCACTTCTAGTCGCGCGCTCGTCGTCACCGCGAAGACGCGCACCGGTGCCCGGGCGAACCACACCCCCCAGCCAGCGAGCAGGCCCGCCGCGAGCGCGGCGACGAACAGCGGCAGGCGCGAGCGCTCGTTGCGCATCGACCGAAGGGTGCGGGCGAAGCTCGTCTCCATGGCGCCTTCAATCCTGTGGGCGCGCCTCGGCGCCGCGCCGATCGAGGGCAGCGATGTTCTGCGCGAGAAGTCGCGCAGTTGGGTGTCGCGCGCCGCAGCGCGCGACACACGTCGTGTACGCTCGGCGCACGAGCCGCCGCGCCTGCGCGCGCCTGCCTCGCTCCGCGAGCACGATCGCCAGGTTGTTCAAGCTGCTCGCCACGTGCGGGTGCTCGGGCCCGAGGGCCGCGCGGCGCATGCGCAGAGCCTTGCGGGCGAGCTGCTCCGCTCGATCCAGGGATCCGCGCGCGCGCTGCAGCTCGGACAGATTCGACACGATGAGACCCACGTCCGCGTGCTTGCTCCCGTAGGCACCTGCGACGATCTCGAGAGCTTCCTCGTACGCGCGCTCCGCCTCGTCGAGCCGGCCTTGACCCTGGAGGATGGCGGCGAGAGTCGCATGGCCGGCGCCGACGTCGGGATGAGCTGGACCGAGCGCGCGTTCCAGCCTCTCGAGCGCGAAACGAACGAGGGGCTCGGCACGCGCGTGATCGCCCCGAGCATGCGCGAGGCCCGCCAGGTTGTAGAGCACCGTGCCGAGTGAGGCGTCGTCGGGCTCGGTCGAGCTTTCGAGGATGGCCCGCGCCCGGCCGTAGACGCGCGCCGCGCGTGCATACTCACCCCGATACTTGCAGATCACGCCGAGGTCGTTGAGCTTGGCCGCCACCTCGGCGGAGCGAGCGCCGAAGCGGCGGGAGCAGCGATCCAGGGCGCGGCGGGCGAACGACTCCGACTCGGCGTAGCGTCCCTGGCCGCGCAGCGCCGCGGCGAGGCGGGTGAGCGCTTCGAGCCGGATGCGCTCGAGGAGCTCGATCCCGTCGCGCTCGAGCCACGCTCCTCGCGCGCACTGGAGAAGAGCGGCTTCGACGATCTGCAAGGCGCGCCGCGCCAGCGCTTCGGCCTCGCCGTCGCGGCGCAGGGCTCCGAGTAAATCGGCGAGCTCGCAGCAGAGGTTCGCTGCGTCCGGATGACTCGTCTCGCCGCGCCGATCGAGGACGAGGAGCGCCCGCCGCAGGTGTCGTTCCGCGGCTTTGAAGTTGAGCCGCCCGCGCTCGGCCCACGCTCGGTCCTGGAGCTCGCAGATCGGGTCCATGCCGGGTCCTTCCATGCGGAGACTCGCTCGAGGCTTCACGGAACCGGATGGAAGACCCAGACGTTGGGTTCCACGTACGTGCCGCATCCGCTCTCTCGATCGATGAGAACCGGCGCGAGGTGGTTCGGAATCGGGTAGGCCCCGCTCTCGGGGAAGTGCAGTCCGGAGCATTCTTCGAAAGTCGAGATCGGAGCCCGGTTGACCATCGATCGAGAGCAGACTTTGATCACCCTGCCTCCCGACTTGACGTGTACCCGCAGCCACGGGTCGTAGGGCAGGCCATCCTCGCGCGTCCACGTCAGGTAGCGCTCCATCGGCACGAGCGGGTAGTCGGATTTCCGCGTCGGTCGAAGCGGAATGATCAGGCCTTCCAGGTCGCTCGCCGCAGCGATCCGACGCATCGCCTCGACCATCCGGTACGACTGGCCGGCGCCGAGCTGATCCGCGCTCATGTCGATGTTCAATCCGACCAGCATGGTCGGGGTCGTCCCTTCGTCGGCGTCCTGGAGCGCGCGCGCCACGGCCCAATCGAAGCCCTCTTCCGGCAACTCTGTGAGCGGGCGGTTCCAGTGGATCGGGAGACTGGTGAGGTGGGCCACGATCCGCCGACCGTCCCACTCGACGGCTTGATAGCGGAGGAAGAGGTCGAAGATGCTCGTGTCGCGAGCCGCGTGGTTCCTGGGCAGACTCTCTCTCCGGAACAGCTCACGGACGATGTCGGGAGCAGATTCCACGGCCAGCTCGACCAGGTCCGGGCGTTCGGCCAGCGAGACGATCGCGTGGGTCTCGACGCTCTCCGCGCCGTCGACCGGCACGAGGAGAGCGCTCTCGAGCATCTCGTGAATGGCTTCCTCGAAGAGAGTTTCCGGGACGCCCAGCTCGTCCCGAAAGTGCTCGAAGGCGGTCCGGGGCGTGCACGGCTCGACGAAATGCGACAGCACTTCGAGCGATGCTGCGTCCATGCATGCCGTTTGCGTCGAGGCCATGGACGTCGCGATGACGAAGTCGTTCTTGCCCCGCGGCAGGATGGAGAGGTCGGGACGTGTCCGGTAGTTGCAGTTCCAGTGCATGCGGATGCTCCTCCTGACGGATGGGATCCCTCCGGGAGGAGGGAAGGAGCGCTCGTCGCTCCCTCCCTCGGGCCGCGGCCGATTCGCTCGACGCCATCGCCACGCGATCGGCCCTGGCGCGTTCAGGCCGTTGCCAGCGCCTCGCAGCGGTTGCCGATCAGCCTTCCCGCCTTGACGTGCGTGCGGACCTTCAGCGTCTTGGCGGAGGCGACTTGCTCACAGCGGTTCGCGGCCAGGATTCCCGCCTTGAGGCGCGAGCGGACCTTCAGAGCTGCAGCGACTTGCTCGCAGCGGTTGGTGGCAATCTTTCCAGCCTTCACGCGGGAGCGGACCTTCAACGCCGCAGCAACTTGCTCGCAGCGGTTGCCGGTCAACCTTCCCGCCTTGACCTGCGTGCGCACGCGCAGGGCCGGCTTCGCGGCAGTCCGCACGGGGCGGACTCGAGTCTTCACGATCATGGATACCTCCTGGAGTCGTACGACTTCGGAACACCCCCCGCGGCGGGGGGACACCCTTGCGGGCGGGGGTTCCTCCTGGCCCTCACGAAGAAACTCGCATTTCCCTCGCTCCCGGCGCGGGCCCCCCCGCAGGGCCGCTCAGACGAGCCTTCATTCGCCGCGCTTCTCGACCGGCATCGCGCAAGTACGCCCAGACAATCGAGCGCGAGCGTCATCCTCCGCGTGGCCGGATTTCCCGGCTCAAGGAGTTCTCGATGACCACGATTCCGACCCGGCTCCTCGCCGGATTCTTGTGCCTTCCCTCCGTCGCGGCCCCCGTGCAGCAGGAAGACCCCACGCTTCTTTCCGGGCAGCCGGCGGTGGCGGCGGTCCCCACCGAGCTGCACCTCCTGTCGCACGAGGTGACCGTCCTGGTGCAGGACGGTTTCGCGACGACCCGCGTGGACGAGCTGCTCGCCAACCCGCTCGACCGCGTGGCCGACGCGACGTGGGCCTTTCCGCTCCCGGAGGAGGCTTCGCTCTCCGAGCTCTCGATCACGATCGACGGCCAGCTCGTGGTCGGCGAGGTCGTCGAGAAGGCAAAGGGGCGCGAGATCTTCGAGGAGGAGAAGGCTGCCGGCGAGGACGCGGCGCTCGCGGAGCAGGACTCGTTCTACGAGTACCGCATCTCGCTCGCGCGCATACCCGCGGGCGGCACGGCGGCAGTGCGCTTCGTGTACTACCAGCCGATCGACATCGAGTCGGGTGTCGGGCGCTACCTCTATCCACTGCAGGAAGGCCACACGAAGGACGACATGAGCGAGTCGTTCTGGACGATGGACAAGGCGGTGCACGGCAAGCTCAGCTTCGACGTGATCGTGCAGACGACTTTCCCTGTCGACGCGCTGCACTCGCCGAGCCACCCATCGCTCGCCGTCGAACGGATCGACGAGGGCGTGTGGCATGCGCGCTACGAAGCGCAGGATGCGCGCCTCGATCGCGACTTCGTGCTGCTGTACCGGCTCGCGGCCGACCTGCCCGCGCGGATCGAGCTGCTCACGCACCGCGTGGCGGGCACGGCCGAAGGGACCTTCATGGTGGTCGTGACTCCCGGCTCGGACCTCGCGCCGGTCGAAGGAGGTACGGACTGGGCCTTCGTGCTGGATGTGTCGGGCTCGATGGAGGGCGAGAAGATCCGCATGCTGCGCCGCGGCGTGGCGAGCGCGATCGCCGACCTCGGTCCCGACGATCGTTTCCAGGTGCTGACCTTCGCGGAAAACCCGCGGCGACTGACGCGCTCCTGGGTGCTCGCGCGTACGCCGGAGGCAGCCAAGATCGCGCGCGAGGTCGAGCGGCTCGAGGCCGGCGGCGGCACGAACATCTTCGATGCGATCGGGCAGGCCTACGGCATGCTCGACGCGGACCGCCCGACAGCAGTCGTGTTGATCAGCGACGGCGCCGCCAACGTCGGCCCGCACGAGTACCGCGACTTCGTCGAGCTGGAGCGACAGCACGACGTGCGCCTGTTCACCTTCGTGATGGGCAACGGTGCGAACGAGCGGCTCCTCGGGGACCTCGCCACCCTCTCCGGCGGCTTCGCGAAGTCGATCTCCGTGCAGGACGAGGTCGGCGCGCATCTCCTGCTCGCGCGCGACCGGATGAGCCATGTCGCCATGCACGGCGTCGAGCTCGATCTCGTCGGCTCGACCGTCCGCCACCCCAAGCGTCTGCCGAGCCTCTACCTCGGTCAGCAGCTCGTCGTGCTCGGGCGCTACGCCCAGGCCGGGCCGAGCGAGCTCACGGTCCGCGCGCGCATCTCGGGCGAGCCGCGCGAGTGGCGCGTGCCGATCCAGCTGCCGGCCTTGGACGATTCGAACCTCGAGCTCGAGCGGCTGTATGCCCTGGCGGCCATCGCGGACCTCGAGCGCGAGCAATGGCTGCAGGAGACGAGCGAGAGCGAGATGCGCTCCGCCATCGTCGACATGGCCGTTCGGTACTCGCTCGTGACGGACCACACCTCGATGGTCGTCGTGCGCGACGAGCGCAAGTCCGTGCACGGGATCGGAAGCGACAATTCGAGCCGGCGCGCGGAGGAGCGCTCGGCGGAGGCGCGGCGCCGTGCGACCGGCCCCTCGGTGCAGGTCGCCACGAGCGGCACACCTCTGGCGGGAACGCACGCGGCGCACTCGCCCTCCCGCCACGCCGAATCTGGCGGCGGCGGTCGGGGGAGCGGCGCCCTCGACCCGCTGTCCTTGCTTCCGCTCGCTGCCCTGGCCTTGCTCGGCGTCCGCGGACGTCGGAGGCGCACGGCGTGAGCACGCGGACGAGCGAGCGTCCCGTGCGTGCGAGGATCGCGGCTGCGGCCGCGGTCCTCGCGGCCGCGCTCCTCGCGAGCGCATTCCCCACGGCCTTCGTGCTCGAGCGGGGCGCGCTCGCGCGCGGCGAATGGTGGCGCCTGTGGACAGGCCACCTCGTGCACGCTTCCACGTCGCACTTCCTGCTCGATGTCGGCGCTGCGCTCGTACTCGTGCCGTTCGTGCGCGACCGCGCGGCGCCCTGGGTGCTCGCGCCGATCGTCGGCCTGGGCGCGCTCGCGCTCGCCCCGGGAATCGACTCCTATGGCGGACTCTCCGGAGTGCTGCACGCTCTCACCGTGCTCGCGGCGCTCTCCCTCGCACGCGAAGAACGCGGGGCGCGTCGCGCGCTCGCGGTCGGCGTCGCACTCGTGACCCTGGCCAAGGCATGCGCCGAGGTCGCGCTCGGGCGCCCGCTCTTCACCTCCGACCTGGACATGGGCGGCACGCCGGTCCTCGTGGCGCACGCCCTCGGCGCTCTCGCGGCACTCGCCTGGGCGGTCGGGCACACTCTCGCGGAGCGGATCATTCGCCGGCGGACCGGCCCTCTCGAGGCATCCCCTACAGCGCGAAATTCATCCGCGTAGCGGTTGATTTTCAGCCAGTAGTGACCATGACTGGCCCGTCCACGCCAGCCCGCCAGCCGTCCGCGAGATTGCGCCTTCCTTGGACTTCGGGTGTAGAATCCCCCTTAGTTCACGCAGCCCCCTCGCGCCAACTTCAGAGAAGAACGATGGATCCTCGCTCATCTCAGGCGCGACTCGATCGTCGCAGCTTGCTCCAGGTCGGAGTGTTTGCCGGGCTCTCGCTCGGCGACTTCCTGCGGGCACGTGCCCAGGATGCGGCGAGCCCGGTACCTGCGCGAACGGCGCGGGCCGATGCGCTGATCCACATCCACCTGCCCGGGGGGATGGCTCACCAGGACAGCTTCGATCCGAAGCCCTACTCGCCGGTCGAGTACCGCGGGAGCGTGGAGGTCGTCGGGACCAACGTCCCGGGAGTGCAGTTCGCGCGGTCGCTCGGGCGCTGCGCGCAGATCGCCGATCGGCTCGTGGTGGTGCGCTCGTTCTCGCACGGCGAGGCGGCGCACGAACGCGGCGAGCACAACATGCTCACGGGGTATCGGCCCAGCCCAGCCGTGGTCTATCCGAGCTTCGGGAGCGTGATTGCCGAGGAGCTCGGGCCGCAGAAGAGCTTGCCGCCGTACGCGTGCGTGCCGCAGCAGACGAGCGTCTATCAGGGCACGGGCTACCTCTCGGCCTCCTTCGCGCCCTTCTCGATCGGCGCCGATCCCGCCAGCGGCGGCTTCGTCGTGCGCGACCTCGATCTCCCGGAGGGCGTTGACGAGCCGCGCTTCGCGCGGCGGAAAAGCCTCCTCGAAGCGGTCGACACGCATTTCCGTGCGCGCGAAAAGGCCGATGCGCTCGACGCGATGGACGAGTTCTATGCGCGCGCTTACGACCTGCTCTCGTCGAGCGAGGCGCGGCGCGCCTTCCGGCTGGCCGAGGAGCCCGATCCCGTGCGCGACGAGTATGGCCGGCACACGCTCGGGCAGAGCCTCTTGCTGGCGCGACGGCTGGTCGAGGCTGGCGTGCGCGCCGTTGGCGTGACCTCGGGCGGCTGGGACCTCCACCAGCGCATCCAGGAGGGCATGAACGCGCTCCTCCCGACCCTCGATCAAGCGCTCGCGACCCTGATCATCGATCTCGAGCGGCGCGGTCTACTGGATCGCACGCTCGTGCTCGTCACCACCGAGTTCGGCCGCACGCCGAAGATCAACAAGGATGGCGGGCGCGATCACTGGCCGGGCGCGTTCAGCGTCGTGCTCGCCGGGGGTGGCGTGAAGCGTGGCCTCGCTCTCGGCGCGACGGATCCGACCGCCACCGAGGTCGCGGAGGCGAAGGTCGGTCCCGAGGATCTCGGCCGGACGCTCTTCACGCTGCTCGGAATCGATCCCGATCACGTGCTTCTTGCGGGCGGAAACCGGCCGATCCGCCTGGTGAACGGGGGGCGCTTGCTCGAGGAGATCCTGGCTTGAGGAGGCGCGACGGTTCTCCTTCCTTTCCAGACCGCCTGAAGGCGGTACTCCAAGCCGGATCGGCTTCGGAGTACCGCCTTCAGGCGGTCTGGTGCCTCTTCCTGCTCCTCGCTCTCACGAACGTCGCGCTCGCCGGCTCTCCCTCCCTCGCGCAGATCCTGCCCCGCGGCGGCGCGCGAGGCAGCGAGATCGCGCTCGACATCGCCGGCGCGCGCCTTTCCGACGCAGTCGACCTCGTGTTCGATACGCCCGGGCTCGAACTGCGCGAGCTGCGTGTCGAGCGCGACGACCTCGTGCACGCGCGCGTCGCGATCGCGCCCGACGCGCCGCTCGGGCTCCACGCCGTGCGCATCCGCACGCGCACGGGCCTGAGCGGGCTGAAGACCTTCGCGGTCGGCGCGCTCCAGGGCGTCGACGAGGTCGAAGACAACAATACGCGCGAGCGCGCGCAGCCGATCCAGCTCGACGTAACCGTGCGCGGCGTGGCGCAGAACGAGGACGCCGACTGGTACGCCTTCGATGGTCGTGCCGGAGAGGAGGTCGCGGCCGAGATCGAGGCGCTGCGCCTGGGCGGCGAGCTGTTCGACTCGCACCTGGCACTCCTGGACGAGCGCGGTTTCGAGCTCGCACGCTGCGACGATTCCTCCCTCGCGCGCCAGGATCCGACCATCGCGGCAATCCTGCCCGCGGACGGCCGCTACTTCCTGCGCGTGCGCGAGAGCGCGTATCGGGGCAGTCCCGGCTCGCATTACTTGCTCCACGCCGGTCGCTTCTCGCGGCCGCTCGTCGCCTATCCGCTGGGTGCGCGTGGCGGAGAGCACGCGAGCTTCACACTGCTCGGCGATCCGCGCGGCGAGCGCACCCTCGAGTGCGATCTGCCCGCTGCTCCGCGCGGAGCACCCCTGGGCTGGATCCCGCGCGGCGCCTTCCCGTGGTGCCCGTCGAGCGAGGGCGGGATCGCACCCTCGCCGCTCTTCCTCGACGTCGCCGACCTTCCCGGCGCCCTCGAGCACGAGCCGAACGATGCCCTCGCCGAAGCCACGCCTTTCACGCCTCCCGCGGTCCTCGACGGTCGCCTGGAACATCCCCTCGATCGCGATCTGTGGCTCTTCTCCGCGCATGCCGGCGAGAGCTTCGATCTCGTCGTGCGCGCGCGGTCGCTGCGCTCGCCGCTCGATGCACGGCTCCTCGTCCTCGACGGCGCGGGCAACGGGATCGCGCAGAACGACGACGAGGGCGCCCGTCCCGATTGCCGCCTGCGCCTCAGGATTCCCGCGGACGGCAACTACGCGATCCAGATCGATGACCACCTCGGCGCGGGCAGCCCCTTGCACGTCTACCGCATCGAGGTCGCGCCGCCAAAGCCCGTATTGAAGCTGGAAGCGACGCGCGAACGACAGAGCGCGTGCGTTCCCCGCGGCGGTCGCGGGGTGCTTCTCTGCACGGTCGAGCGCATCGACTTCGACGGCCCTCTGGTGCTCGAGCTCGCCGGACTGCCCGAGGGTGTACACGCGAGCATCCCTGCCTGCGCCGAGGGCATCACGTCGATCCCGATCGTGTTCGACGCCGCGGTCGAAGCACCTCTCGCGCACGCCCTGCTGGATCTCTCCGCGCACCACGCCGATCCGGCGGTCGCCATTGCCACCGCCTTTCGCCAGGACGTCGAGCTCACCTACGGCCAGAACTTGACGCTCTTTGCGGCGCAGACGATCGAGCGCGTCCCGATCGCCGTCACCGAGGAAGCACCTTTTCACGCTCGAGCTCGAGCCTCTGACCGCGCCGCTCGTGCAGGAGGGATCGGGGAGACTCGCGGTGACGATCACGCGCCGCGAGGGTTTCGCTGGGCCGGTGACGCTCAGCGTTCCGTTCCTGCCGCCGGGCGTCAGCGCGCAGCAGGGCATGGTCGCCGATCCCGCCACGCAGCGGATCGAGATCCCCGTCGACGCGAACGGCGGCGCGCGCCCGGGACGCTTCGCGATGTGCGTCACGGGAGTCGGCGACGCCGGAACGGGCCCGATCGAGCAATCGACGGCGCTCTCCGAGCTCGAGATCGCGCCGCCATTCGTGCGTTTCCTCGCGGAGGCGACGAGCGTCGAGCGCGGCGCCGCGACGAGTCTCTCGATCGCGGTCGAAAAGCTCGCCGGCTTCGCGGGGACGGCCGAGATCGAGCTCGTGGGCCTGCCACCCGCGACGAGCGCGCCGATCGCGACTCTCGACGCGGACCACCCGACGATCAGCTTTGCGATCCAGACGACGCCGGAGAGCCCGATCGGTCGCCACCGCGGGCTATTCTGCATCGCGCGCTTCCATACGGATCGGGGCCTGGTCGTGCACCGCCTGCCCGCGGCCGAGCTGCGTATCGATGAGCCTCTGCCCACGACCGCGGCCGCCCCGCCGCCCCCTCCCCCGCCCGTCGCGAGCGAGGCACCCGTCGAGCGAGTCGAGACGCGGCTCGAGAAGCTGCGCCGCGAGACGGCCGAGAGGCGCGTGCATCAATGATGCTCCTCGCTCTCTGCGCTCTCGCCAGTCCCGCCCTGCCCGTGCAGGACGGCTTTCGCACGCTCACGCTCATGCCCGAACGGATGAATCTCGACGGTGCGCGGGATCACGAGCGCGTCCTCGTGCTGGCGACCGACGAGCACGGGTATCTCCACGATGTCGCGGATCGTGCGCTCTGGACACTCGCCGACGGCGGTCCGGCGCGCCTCGCGGGTCACGAGCTCTCGGCCGCCGCCGACGGCGAGACCACGCTCAGCGTCGAGCTCGACGCGCTCCGCGCCAGCATCCCCATCGTCGTGAGCCGCGCGAGCGAGCGCCCTCCCCTGAGCTTCCGCGGCGACGTGCTCCCGGTCCTGACGGCGAGCGGCTGCAATCAAGGGTCGTGTCACGGCAAGGCGAGCGGGCAGGACGGCTTCCGCCTCTCGCTCTTTGGCTACGACCCTGCCGGCGACTGGTGGCGCATCGCGCGCGAGCTCCCCGGCCGCCGCCTCGATCTCGCGTTCCCCGAGCACTCCCTCCTGGTCGAGAAAGCGCTGGGAGTCGTCCCGCACACCGGTGGCGAGCGCTTCACGCGCGAGAGTCCGGCCTTCGCGACGCTCAGCGAATGGATCGCGTCCGGCGCGCGCCGCGATCCGGAAGAGCTCGCGCGTGTCGTCTCGATCGAGCTCTATCCGCGCGCGCTCCTGTGCCTGGAAGACCAGCCGAGCCTGCCGCTCCTCGTGCGCGCCCTCTACTCCGACGGCACCGATCGCGACGTGACCGATCTCGCGATCCTGCGCACCTCGAACGAGGTCTCGGCGCGCCTGGAAAAAGGCGCGCGCGTGCAGCCGCTGCGACCCGGCGAGGCGTTCCTCACGGCGCGCTTCGACGTCCACACGGTCGGAAGCCCGGTGATCGTCATCGCCAAGGATGCGCCCGCGGAATGGATCGATCCGGCGGAGGGGACGGTCGCCGCGGAGGCGATCGACCAGGCCATCGAGAAGAAGCTGCGCGAGCTGCGCGTCCTGCCCTCACCGATCTGCGACGACTCGACCTTCCTGCGCCGCGTCTGGATCGACCTGGTCGGCCTCCTCCCACCCGAGGCGGAGGCCCGTTCGTTCGTGAGCGACCCCGATCCGGGGAAGCGCGCACTGCTCGTCGACCGGCTGCTCCAGCGCAGGGAGTTCGTCGACCTGTGGGTGATGGAGTGGGCCGAGCTCCTGCAGATCCGCTCGAGCCAGCAGATCAGCGAGAAGGCCGCGCAGCTCTACTTCGACTGGCTCGCCCAGGCCATCGCGGGAGGCGTCCCCGTCGACCGGATGGTGCGCGCGATCCTCGGTGCGACGGGGGGGACCTTCACCGAGCCGGCCACGAACTTCTACCAGAACCAGCGCGACAACCTGGTGCTCTCCGAGAACGTCGCGCAAGCCTTTCTCGGCGTGCGCATCCAGTGCGCCCAGTGCCACAATCACCCGTTCGACCGCTGGACACAGGACGACTACTACGGCTTCGCGGCCTTCCTCGCGCAGGTCGGCCGCAAGCAGGCCGAGGATCCGCGCGAGACGATCGTGTTCGATCAGCGCGGCGGCGAGGTGCAGCACCCCGTCGGAGGCCAGGTCGTCGCGCCGAAGTTCCTCGGCGGGCCCTCGCCCGATGTCGCCGGGCGCGATCGGAGGCTCGTGCTCGCCGAGTGGCTGACCGCGCCGGACAACCCGTTCTTCGCGCGCGCCATCGCCAACCGCGTGTGGGCGCACTTCTTCGGCGTGGGCATCGTCGAGCCGGTCGACGACTTGCGCGTTTCCAATCCCCCCTCGAACGCCGAGCTCCTCGACGCCCTCGCCGCGCGTTTCGTCGGCTCGGGCTTCGACCTGCGCGACCTCGTGCGTGCGATCTGCCTCTCGCGCGCCTATCAGCGCGCGAGCCAGCCCAATCCGAGCAACGAGCGCGACCTGCGCAACTTCGCGCGCGCGCAGGTGCGGCGGTTGCGGGCGGAGACGCTCCTCGACGTGATCGCCCAGGTGACCGAGATGCCCGAGAAGCTGGGCGGCCTGCCGCTCGGCGCGCGCACGGTGGAGATCGCCGACGGCCGGACGAGCAACTACTTCCTCGACACCTTCGGCCGCTCGCCGCGCGAGACCGTGTGCGCCTGCGAGGTCTCGTATGCGCCCTCGCTCAGCCAGGTGCTGCATCTGTTGAACGGTGCGACCCTCGCCGCGCGAGTGCGCGCGAGCCCCCTCATGCAGCGCTCCGCGCAAGAAGAGCTCCCGCTGCGCGGTGCGATCGAGGCTCTGGCCTGGCGCCTCTACTCGCGCGCGCCTTCGCCCGCAGAAGAGGAGCGCTGGTTCGCCGCGCTCGCGGAAGGCACCTCGCGTGCGAGCTTCGTCGAGGACCTCCTGTGGGCGATGCTCAACTCGCGCGAATTCCTGTTCTGGCACTGACCCCTCTGCTACGGAAATGCTCGGATCGAGCCTGATCTCCCTGTCGTTCCTGGCGGCGGCTTCCCTCCAGGAGCCGCCCGCGCGCCCAGTGAACTACGAGGACGACTTGCGGCCGATCTTCGAGGCAAGCTGCCTCGATTGCCATCGCGGGAGCCGAGCGAAGAACGGGCTCGCGCTGAACACGTACACAGGATTGATGGAAGGCGGCAGCTCGGGCGCGGCGATCGTGCCGGGGAACGCGTCGGGGAGCTTGCTGTGGCAGCTCGTCGCGCGCGAGCGCGAACCGTTCATGCCCTACGAGACCGAGAAGCTCGACGAGGCAACTCTGGCCACCATCCGCGCGTGGATAGACGGCGGCGCGCGCGAGACGGCCACGAGCGAAGCGCGCTCCGGTCCCGCTCGCCCGCTCGCGCGCGTGGAGCTGCCCGCGTCGAGCTCGGGCGCCGCCGTCTTCCCGGAGGGCTTGCGGCAGGAGCCGATCGCCTGGTCGGAGCACGGCGACGCCGTGGTCGCGCTCGCCGTCAGCCCGACCACGCCGCTGCTCGCGGTGGGCCTGCGTGACGAGATCGCCTTCGTGCACCTGGAGACACTCGCGCCCCTCGGAGTGCTCGCTTTCCCCGAAGGCCGGGTGCACACGCTCACCTTCTCGCGGGACGGCGCCTTCCTCGCGACCGGCGGCGGGCGCGGCGCGGCCTCCGGTCGCGCAGTCGTCTTCGACGTGAAGACCGGCGCGCGTCTGGCCGAGGTCGGCACCGAGCCCGACGTCGTGCTCGCGTGCGATCTCTCGAGCGACGGGGCGCTACTCGCCCTCGGCGGGCCGGACGGAGTCCTGCACGTGCACGATCTGCGTTCGGGCACCGAGCTGTATACCGCGCGCGAGCACACCGACTGGATCACCGCTCTCGCGTTCAGCCCCGACGGCGTTCTGCTCGCGACAGCCGACCGCGCCGGGCTCGTCCTCGTGCGCGAAGCCTGGACGGGGCGCATCTTCCACGAGCTCCCGCCCCATCGGAGCCGGGTCGGCTCGCTCGTCTGGCGCGGCGATTCCCTGGTCCTCACGACCGCGGCCGCCGAGGGCAATGTCCGCCAGTACGAGATGGAAGGGGGAAGCGAGATCGCAAGCTGGGCCCCCCCGGGAGGAGCGCTTTCCCTCGCCGCTCTCGCCGACGGGCGTATCGCGAGCGCGGGCCGCGACGTCGCGGCACGGCTATGGGATCCCACCGGCAAGGAGCTCGCGACGCTCCCCACCGGGAACGGGCCGCTCACCGCCATCGCCGCGCGCCCGGATGGATCGTGCATCATCGTGGGTGGCTTCGACGGCATGCTCTCGTTCTTCGAGAACGGGGTCCTGCGCGCACGGATCGCGGCCGCTCCGGCGACGCTCCTCGAGCGCGACATCGAGGCGAAGCGAAGCGAGATCGCGGCTGCCGAGAGCGAGCGCGCGCATCTGTCGGAAGAAGGCCAGACGCTCGGCGCGGAGCGGGCCGCGCTCGAGGTGCGCCGGAGCGCAGCGGCGAGTGTCCCTGCGGAGCTCGAGCCGGTGCTCGTGAGCACGCTCGAGCGCTGTGCGGCTTTCGAGGCGCGCGTCGAGCGGACCGGGGTCGAGCTCGCTCGCGCGGAGGCGCTCGAGCGCGATCTCGGTGCGGTTTCCGAAGCGCGAGCCACGCAGCTCGCGCCGGCGCGCGAAGCCTGCGAGCGCGCCGAAGGGGAGCTCGCGGGAGCCATCGAGCGACTGACCGAAGCGCGCGTGCGAGCGCTCGGCTCGGGTGACGATCCGGAGGCAGCGACCACGACCGAGGAAGGCTCACTCGCGCGCGCTCTCGTCGATGGCGCGGACTCGACGGCACGCATCCGCCGGGAGGAGCTCGCGGCGCGGGAGACGGCCGCCCTGCGGGCGAGCCTCGAAGCTCGGGCTTGGACTGCACGCACGATCGGTCTGCGCAGCGATGCGACGCGTGTCCTCTCGGAGCTCGAGAGCGCGCGAATCGAGCGCGAGGCCGCGCTCGCACGCCAGCAGACGATCGAGAACGAGACCGCAGCGATCGCCGAGGCCGAGGCGGCGCTGGTCGATCGCGCGCGTGGGATCGACGTGCGCGACGCCGAGCTCGCGCAGGTCCTCGTCCGGTTGCAAGAGGAGCTCCGCACGCTGGAGGAGCGCTGGAACGCGCAGCGCGATGCGATCCGCGGGCGAGGCGGTAGAGTGGAATAAGAGCCCTCCCCCACTCAGGATCCTCATGCTCCTCACCCTGGTCCAGACGTTCGTCCTCGCAGCTTCCGTCGCAATCTCCCCTACTGCTGCCGCGGGCGGCGGCGTCGACGTGCCGCTGGCCTACTGGACGAGTAGCGACTGGCCGGCGGGTCTCGACATCGGGCTCACGAGCGGGCTCTCCTGGGGCGACTATGACGCCGACGGCTGGCCCGATCTCTTCTCCATGCAGTCCGGCAAGCTCCTCCGCAACGCGGAGGGCGTCACCTGGCAGTACATCGGCGACCTGCGCGTGTACATGAATCCACCCGGCGCGCGCTACGGCGCGGCATGGGGCGACTACGACAACGACGGCCTCCCCGACCTCGCCACGGAGCCACGCAGCAATGCCTGCCTCCACCTCTTGCGCAATCTCACCGGCGGAGTCTTCGTCGACGTCGCGCCCGATCCCAACATCGTCGAGGGGCAGGTCTGCGTCGCCAACTGCGAGACCAACTGCTGGGGCGATGTCGACGACGACGCGGACATCGACCTATTCATGCCGATCTATCCGCAGTGGAAATTCGGCGGCGCGGGGAACCGTTTCTACCGCAACGTCGGCCCCGGGGGGCCCGGGGGTGCGTATCGCCTCGAGGACTACACCGTCCCGGGTGGCTTCGACAATCCACCCCCTGATAGCGCGCGGCCCGAGGGTGCACAGCTGGTCGACGTCGACTCGGACGGCGACCTCGATCTGTACAGCAACGGCACGCTCTACCAGAACGACTCGACTCCCGGGGTCCCGCTGATGCGCTGGATGACCGAGCCGGGCTCGGGGGTCCTCTACCACGACATCCTCGACGAGGGCGCGGCGCTCGAAGACTACGACATGGATGGCGACTGGGACCTCTTCGTCGCGTACACGTTCCCGGATCCCGGCATCACGATCTTCGAGAACCAGGGCGACGGCACGTTCTTCAAAGTGGAAGCGGGCGTGGTCGAGAGCCCCGCGATGGGCACCGGCATCGGGCTGTCGATCGTCGACTGGGATGGCGACGGCGACGTCGACTTCAGCACGAAGGACGTGTTCCGCAAGAACCTGCTGCTCGACACGGGCGAGCGGCGGTATGTCATCGCGACGCACAACCTGCCCGCAGGTCACATCTCGTCCGCCTCGCCCGCCTGGGCCGACTGGGACCAGGACGGCGATCTCGACTGCGCCCTGGCGAACCTTGGAACGGCAGGCCACTTCTACGAGAACACGCAGTACGGGATCTCGACGCCCCTCGAGGACCGCCGCTTCGTGCGTGTGCGCCCCGTCCGGGACTCGAGCATCACGGCCAAGGGGCTCGAGACCGAGTTCGGCGCGGCGGTGGAGCTCCGTGTCGCCGGCGATTCGAGCGGCCTGATCCGGCGCAAGTTCACCTCGACCGCGAACGGCTACCTGAACCAGAACGAGTACGCGCTCACCTTCGCCCTACCCGTCGATCCCGCGCCGGATGATCCGCTCACCGATCTGCACTTCGAGCTCTCGGTCGATTTCCCGAGCCTCCCCGCACAGGGTCTGCGCCGCGTCGATCGCCACGTGAATCCGGTCCTCGCCGACGTCGATCTCGCCACGCTCACTGACCGCGAGATCACGATCTGGCGCAGCGGCAGGGTGGAGATCGGCGGAGTCGTCCACGAGGTCAACGCATCGGAATGCGAAGTGCTCACCATCGGCGGCGGCGGGCTCGTCGTCGCCGATCCCGTCACCGCACTCGCCGATCCCCAGCCTCCGCCCACGGGTGATCACTGGGTCGGCCTCGATTTCGACACCTTCGGCGCTGCGCACCGCGTGCGCATCCGCGAGGTCGTGCTCGACGGGCATCTCGCGGCCGCGGTCCCCTGCGGCTCGGACGCGGGGAACCTCGAGCTCTGGGACGTCACGACGCCCGGGGCGCCCCTGCTCGTCACGGGTGGCGCGCTCGACCGCGCCACCAACACGCGCAACCATCGCTCTTTCCTTCCGGTCGATTTCTTCCTGGAGACCGAGCGCCACTACCGTCTCGTCGCTCACGCCGACCTCGTGCGCGAGACGCCTTTCGCGGGACCGATCGCGCACGACGACCTCACCGTTCGGGGCGGCCTGTCCTTCCCCGGCAGCGGAGCGTGCCCCTCGGCCGAGGTCGACGCCGCGGCGAGCGATCCGAGCCGCCTGTGGCTGAGCGTGCGCTTCGCGCCGGTTCACGGCATCGAGCGCTACTGCCTCGCGACCCCCAACTCCACGGGCTTCCCCGGCGTGATCGACGCGCTCGGCGCGCCGAGCATCCTCGCCGACGACTTCCGGATCACGGCGCGCGATCTCCCCGCCAACGAGTTCGCCCAGTTCTTCTTCGGCCAGGCCGAAGCCCAGGTCCTGTTCGGTGACGGCTACCGCTGCGTCGGCGGGCACCTGTACCGGCTCGCGCGTCCGACCCAGACGAGCGCCGCCGGCGATCTCGAAAAACCCGTCGACTTCCTGCTGCCGCCTGCCACTCTGATCCTTCCGGGCAGCACCTGGCGCTTCCAGCTCTTGTTCCACGATCCCTTCGGCGCCGGCTCGGGCTTCAACACGACGGATGCGATCCGAGTGACGTTCTGCCCGTAGAGTGGCGGCCTCCTCTCTTCCGGACCATACGGCCACACACCCCATGACCGAGAACCGGATCACCCTCGACGTCGCCGCCTTCCTCGATTCCTCACAGGGCGTGGCGCTGGAGACCGTTCCGCTGGCCGCGCGACGCGCGATCGCCGAGCGGTTCCTCACGTGCGCCTACGACGAGATCGGCAAGGCTCCGCACCTCCTCGATGGCCAGGAGATGCACGAGATCGTGGGTCACCTCCTGCCCGGCAAGTTCCAGCGCAAGGATCCTGCCGTTCCGCACGTGATCCCCGTGCTGCGTGCGTTCCTCGATTTCCTGGCCGAGCACGCCGTCGTGACCCAGGGTTTCGAGCTCCGCCACGCGCTCGAAGCGACCGCGAACGAGTTCGAGGAGGTGGTACGGACGGGCACCGCGGCGCATCACGCGCCCAGGACCCCGCAGAAACCCTTCATCCATCAAGCCGACAAGGTCGGCCGCAACGACCCCTGTCCTTGCGGCAGCGGCAAGAAGTTCAAGAAGTGCTGCGCTGCGCTGGGTGAGTAGCGTGGGGATTCAGCCACGGCGAACGGATTCCGTCGTGTGCGCGCGGAAGCTCCTCCGTCCTGCCGACCGAGACGCCCGGGGTTTCTTCCGAGCGTGAGCCATCAACCTTGCGGCTTGTCGAGCAACGTGATCGCCTGAGCGGCCGCATCACGAACGGAGGCATTCGAATGGAGAAGTGCTGACTGCAGGGCCGGCCGAGCCAGGGGGGAACCGAGGGTTCCCAGAATCTGGCAGCAGAGGCGCATGAGCTCCGGCTCATTGCGCTCCATCCCCCTGGCAAGCACGAAAGCCGCCTCATCCCGGAAATGGCGGCACTTCCCGAGCTCCAGAATGGCCCTCACGGCTTGCTCTGGAGTACCTCCAACCAGGTCGTCCGTCAGGGTGGAGGCTCGTTTGAGCCACCCATTGAGCTCTCTTTGGTACCACGCATCCCAGCTGGAAGCGTTCTCGTCGAGGTCCTCTCCCGTCATGCTGCGCAGCGCGATCCAAGCTTGGTGCGCCACGCGCTCGTCACCCGACTCGAGCATGTTGATCAGCTCAGGTAGTTCGCCGACATCTTCCAATGCCACCATTACCCGCATGGCAGCCTCCACTCGATCCGAGTCCAGATGATGCAGGTAGCCCCGCACGGCTTGATGTACTTGTTCACTCGCCGTGCATATTCCGGCCCGTGCAACGCGCTCGACCGCGGAAAGGAGAAGCACATCCGTTTCAGGCTGGAGCCCCAGGAGTCCAGCCATCGTGGTCAACCGCTCTGGCGAGCGGGAGGCTTCGATCGCACGGACGACAGAGACCGTCAGAACAGGATCGACTCGCGTATAGGCGTACCGAAGAGCTACCGCGCCGTGTGGATCGCGGTCCAGCATGGCAGTGAGAGCGTTCTCGAAGGCCACTCGAACCGAAACCTCAGCGTACGGAGTGACACTTCTTGGCTCAGCCAGATGAACGATCAGATCGAGATCCTCTGCTGTCGCGAAATCTCGAAGCAATCGCAGGCCTGGCTCGCATGCGGTTGCCCGCGGCCCTTCTGCATGGATCTGCCTCAAGTACGACCTAAGTGTCGAGGCAGGGAGCCGACCGATTGCCGACAAGAGCACTTCTCTGACTCGTTCGTCGAGCTCGAGGTTGAGTACCTGTGCTTCCGATATCTCGACTGCGAGGTGACCTTCCTCGACTATCGGGAACAACCTGGAAATACTCACCCCAGGATGGACGGAGAGTCTATCGATCAGTGAAGCTGTCTTCAGCTCAGGATGTCCCATTCCATCCAAGAGGATCTGGACCACCGGATCGTCGAGTTTGATTGGAAGCTGGTCGAGCCTCGTTCCATACGCGAACGACGGGGAAATGGTCGGCTGAAGAACGAGCGCCACCAGTGCGATCATCCGCCCCCCACACACGACGATGCCTCGAGAAGCGTCCCTGCTCATCATTGTTTCTTCAGCACGGCCAACTTGTCGGGAATACTGAGGGGAGTGTCACCCAGGAGCACTCGCGAAAGGATGGCTGCTGGAAGCGGGCTAGCCTCGATCAGCACGTCCTTGAGCTCCTTGGACTTCATCGGGGCTGCCCGATCGATGACTGCAGCGAGTTCGGTCGAGCCAAGAGGCATGTTTTCTTTTAGGACAGACTTCAAATCGCCGGAATTCAGCCCGGGAGATGCGGCAATTGCCGCCACAATTTCGTTGGTCGTCAAGGGGGAAATCTTCTTCAGCAGGTCTTTGAGCTTTTTCGAGCTGAGAGGGGGTGTTGCGTGAAGCGCATCCAGCGCTGGGCTGGCGGGAGCTGGAGGAACAGTCTCCGCCATGGTCGGTGGGAACAGAACTTGCGTGCCATTCCGAACGAGCTCGCCAACTTCCGAAACATCGGTCCAATCGAACAGACTCTCCATTCCTTCATAGTCCAGCGCTTTGCCCGCGTCGTTCTTGTAGATCACGTGGATCAACTGGTCCGCATGGGACTGGGCGGGACTCATGAGGGATTCCTCATCAACGCCGAGGATCGTGTAAGGATCTGTTCCCTCCCTGACGTTTCCTGAGCTGGACAATTCGAGGATGCGCCAGCTGAGGAACCGGGGAAGGGATTGGTCTATCGCGACGTCGTCAAGATGTCGATCGAAAGTGAAAGTGGCGCCCGGGGCGAGCACGAGCTGCTTGGCAACCAGCGCTCCTCGAAACAGCACCTTCGATCCAATCGTGATCTGCGCCTTCGGAGCATACAGGACACCGATGAAGCTCCCAGAGCTCGCCATCAGGCCAGGAGCTTCCGAGACCACCTGAACGACTGTCTGGCTCGGATCCGATCCCGTGGAGGCAATCATGGACTGCTCAGCCAAGTTGAGCCGGTTCTCGACCCAGATGGAGACCGTTCCCAGCCTTGAATCGAACTCGATCGAGGCTCCGGCGACCAGCGTGAGGTCCTTCACGACCAGATTACACGGACCCTGCACGATGACGGCAGCCCCTGATCCGACTTCAAGGTACTGAAGCCCGATATCGCCCCCTGGGATGACCAGGGGGTAGCGACCCGTATGCTTGACTCCAGGTTGAACGGGTTCGAACGGGGCCTCAACAGCAGGAAGGGGCGCTGCCCTCGTTCTGGGTTCGATTTGCCCACTGTGCGTGACGACTCCTACGAGCGCAGCCTGGTGCCTTGGGCCTGGTATCAACTCTGCGCTGACCGTGGTGGGTTGCTCCTTCGTCCCCCGGATCGTGACATCAGCATTGGATCCAATGCGTCCGGATCCAAAACTCGCTCCACTTTGTGGAAGTGTTTGCGGGGATATTCCGTCGGACAAGCCTTCTTGCGCACTCGAGTCGTAGCCGGTGATCTTGGAACCCGGAGGAATCTCGAGCGGATCGCTCGCAAACACACCCAGACTCGCCACACTCGTTTCGCCAAGCTCCACGGTCATGGCCAGATCCACTCGGCCGCGACCCCACATTCCGGTGCTCAGGAGCTGCACACGACTCTCTTCGAGTGCCACGGCGCGGACCCAGAAGAGCCCTCCACCGATCTTGGCCGGCTTCTCCTCCGTCCCCACGTCACCGGTCTTCCCGATCAGCATGCCCGTATAAGCCTCCGCCATGGCCGCGTCCGCCAGATAGAAGGCTCGCCGACGTTCCAGTGCGTCTCCCTGGCGTCTGGCTCTCATCCCGGAAACCTGCAGCAAGCAAGCCGCCATCACCGCCACGGTCATGACTGCGAACAGTGCTGCGATCAACACTCCACCACGGCGGCGAGCATTGCTCATCAACTTGCGGGAGTGCATGGTACAGGCCATCTTAGTTACGAATCGTGAGGCTCATTTCCAGCGAACGAACGATCCCCTTGCCATCCTCGTCGACCCGATGAAGGCTTAAGCGCACGGTCACGAGGCTGCCATGGAGGCTGAACGTCAATCCCTTCTCATCGATGAGGCCGTTGCCGTTGTCGTCCATGCCATTGATGAGCTCGCCTTCGAGGAATGGGCGTACGCTATTGCACCAGACGACTCGTTGCTCCTCTGAACCGGCGGATGTCCGACGCCAGACTACCTGACTGTCGACATCGCCCAGGCCCAAGGTTTCTGGTTCGTCCCAGACCACTTCACCCTTCTCATCAATACCGAGTGATGCCTGGTAGCGGAGCTCGTTGGAGTACAGCGGCATGTCGAGGGTAGGCCTCAGCCGATCGCGGGCTGTTCCCATCAGAGCGTAGCTGATCCGTTCCATGACACTTCGCGCCTGGTCCTCCACGATCATTGCCGTGTTCTCCTGGCTATCCGTCTGGGCTCGCATACGTACCAGGAGGCCGACCTTGACGAAGACGATCGCGGCCAGGGCCATGACCGCGAGCACCTCGATGAGCGAGAAACCGTTTCGGTAGCGGGTCGACACTTTATCTCCGGAATTCGGTGCAGAGCCCAACGAGCTCGAAACGCCGGGACCCGAAGGTTCCTTTCCAGTGGACTTGGACGATAGTAGGCAGATGGACATAGTCGGCGGAATGGTCCTTGTCGTCGATCATGCTGTCGCCATTGAGGTCACGTGGCATCCCTAGCTCCGAATCGTCCAGGTCTTCCCTGAGCTGCCAGGTTCCCGGAGCAATCTCGACTTCCGGAAAACGTATCGCCCCTGCGGCGCCGGCGTCGATTACGGCCCCGTCGAGCCCCAGCACCTGGAAATGATTGCCGGGAGCAGTCGCCGTGCCGTTCGGATCATCTGCGGTGTTGTGATTGTAAAGGGCGTAGATCGCTGCCAGCGGCTCGCTCCGCATGGTCTCCATCACATTCTGGCAGGCATCTGCGGCTACCGCGCTCTCACGAAGCATCTGGCGATGCCGCACCAGGGCGATCACGGCATTGCTGTACATCGCGAAGGCCACTGCCAGGACCGCCATGGCCACGACGAGTTCGATTGCAGTCATCCCCTGTCGACCGCCGGCGGTCTTCAGCGGTGGATTGTGTCGAGGGGAAGCGGGACGCATGGCCAAGCAATAGGGGGGGCTGGCAAGGGCAGAGGCTCTCGCCGTTCAGACGCATGCGCCAGGGAGCGCATGGGAGACTCCCTCTTCGAGAGCCGCCATCGCCACGCTGGATGGAATCCCTCGAAGATCCCCGGAGACCCTTGCCTGACCCGGTTTGAACAGCGTTTCCCGACCGAACGGCCCTCGTGTTGACACGGGGCTGCCAGATCCCGAGTTCCCAGCTCTGCTTCCGAGAGCGACCAGGCGTGCAAGTACGACCCTCTTGCATCAAGTTCTGCCTCTTCCACCTCCGATCCATGGCATTCTCAACCATGTCGGTCCCCCCTCTCGCATGAATTCCAATCGACGCCGCTTGCGGATGGCGCGGCCGCGCCTGCAACTGCGCCTGATCTACGGTTTTCTCGGGATCGCGGCGATTGCTTTGTTGCTCCAGTACACGCTATTCGTCCTGGTGCTAACCAATACGGCTGTCAATCCCGCATCGGATGGAGTCGTGCTACTGGAGATCGTCGGTCAGCGAGTGCTCCTTGTCTTGGTCGTCTCTTTCATCTTGTTGCTCCCCATCACGATGATCGTGGGAATACTCGCGACGCACCGGATAGCTGGCCCGATCTTCCGCTTCGAGAAATACCTCCAAGAGGTGATCGCCGGCGAGACGACGGACGAATGCCAGCTGCGAAGCGGTGATGAACTGCACGAACTCTGCGGCCTGATCAACCGCTCGACAGCACTCATTCGAGCTAGAAGTGGGATACGCCCATCTCTCCAAGACGCATCGCTAGACGACCACGAAGCTGCCTGACCCCTTCGGGGCCTGCACCCGCCCGTCGGCGTAGTTGCAGGTGTCGACCTGTTGGTTGCTTGCGTGCAGGTCTGACAGCGACCGTCCCTGTCTACTAGTATCAAGGGCGCAAAACAATTGATGGCGCGGCTGAGCACCGAGCCAAGGATGATGGTGGAGACCCAATCGAAGGCCGAGTACCTCCCCAGGAAGCGCTTGCTTCCCAGGCGGAGGGAGGCGAGTGTTACCAAGAACACCAGGATGGCCCGGAATGTCATCTGGGCCATCGTCAGCATCTGTGACCTTCCCCCGATTCGGTGGACACGGGGTTAGGTAACAGAGCGAAGTAGACGGAGAGAGATCAGAGGGCGTCAAGGGGATGGGGTCTGGGGAAGGGATCACCCTTCCCCAGCAGGGGAGCCGCGCGAAGCCAGCCCTCGAGCTGGCTGAGGCGCAGCGCGGCGTTCCGGGGGCAGAGCCCCCGGAGGTGGGGGTCCGGGGGAGGAGACTCATAACTTGTGGAGAATTGTTGACGGCACTCTGAAAACGGACCCCGCGGCACGCTGAAAAGGGACCCCCCTGGCTCGGCGTGGAAGCGGCCCTCCCGGCGGGGTACCGGAACGGGTGTGTACGACCGTTTCGGAGACCTCGGACCAGGAGGGCCAGGAGGTGATCAGGGTGTCGCAATGGGCTGAGATTCGCCACATGCACCTCGTCGAGGGGGTGCCGAAGAAGGAGATCGCGCGGCGGCTTGGGTTGGACGTGAAGACTGTGCGCGCGGCGATCGGTCGGGAGGTTCCGCCGAACGAGCGATCCTCACCGAGACGCCGGCGCAGGCTCGATCCCTGCCGGGAGAAGATCGTCGAGCTGCTCGCTTGCGATCCACGGCTCTCCGCGAAGCGGATCGGCCGGCTCTTGGGCGAAGAGGCTCGCGGCATCGGAGAGCGAGCGTTGCGCAAGTACGTGCGCGACCTCAAGCGCGAGCTCTTCCCGGTCGAAGCCTTCGTGCACCGAACGCACCGGCCGGGCGACTCGCTGGAGGGCGACTTCTTCGAGAGCTTCGCTCGGATCGCCGGCGTGCTCCACAGGACGAAGGTCTTCGTTTCGACGCTGCCTTCGTGTAACGCCTACTTCGCCAAGGCCTACCCGCTCGAGCGGCTGGAGTGCCTGCTCGACGGGCTCAATGCGAGCTTCGAGTACTTCGGAGGTCTCCCGCGTCGAGCGGTCCTCGACAACACCTCGCTCGCTGTGAAGAAGATCCTGCCGGGGCCTGAGCGCGAGGAGACGAAAGCCTTCCACGGCTGGCGCGGGTGCTTTCCGCTCGCGGTCGACTTCTGCGCGCCAGCGAAGGGCAACGAGAAGGGCTCGGTTGAGCGCGGCAACGAGTATGTGCGTGGGATCTTCTTCCGCCCCATCCCCGAGGCACGCTCGTGGGAGGAGCTCAACGCCAATCTCCTCTTGGAGCTCGAGCGCGACCTCGACCTTCGCCAGCTTCCCGATGGACGCACGGCACGTCAAGCGCTGATCGCCGAGCGCGAGCACTTGCGACCATTGCCGCCGCGGCTACCGGAGACTTGTCGGATCGTGCCGTGCGTGGCCGACAAGTACGCGATCGTCACCGTCGACCGTGCGCGCTACTCCGTTCCGAGCGAATTCGCTCGGCGTGCACTCCTTGCGAAGATCTTCTGGGACCGGATTGAGGTCGTGGACGGTGATCGCTCGGTGGCGAGCCACACGCGCTCGTACGTCGAGGGCGCGCACGTCCTCGATGCGCGGCACGTCCTGCGCCTGCTCGAGAGGAAGCACCGCGCGATCGGCGAGTCGACCGCGATCGCGCAGATGGAGCTCGCCCCGGTCTTCCATCGGCTGCGCGAGGCGCTGCGCGGCAAGGTGCGCAAGCCCGATCGCGAGTGGGTGCGCGTCCTTCGTCTGCTCGAGGAGTACTCGATGGAGGAGCTCGAGAGTGCGGTGGATCTCGCGCTGGAACGAGCGAGCCCCAGTCTCGAGACGATCCGCATGCTCTTGCGCCAGAAGTCGAGCGAGATGCCGGTCTTCGTGCCGGCGAGGGTCGCAGACGAGACGCTGGGGGCGATCGAGATCGCTCCCCCGGACCTGGGAGGCTACGACGAACTCGTCGGGGGTGCGGCATGAAGAAGAGCACGCTCGTCGAGCCGGCGCACTTGCTCGCGGACTTGAAGACGCTCGGGCTGCCTGCAGTGGCAGCGAGCTGGGAGCGCCTGGCGCTCGAGGCCGAGCGCAAGCGCCAGGCACATCCCGAGTATCTTGCCGAGCTCGCCCACCTGGAAGTGAACCAGCGGCGCGAGCGGCGGATCGAGCGCCTGATCCGGGAGGCACGTTTCCCGGTACTCAAGACACTCGATGGCTTCGACTTCGCCTCCCAGCCTGGTATCGACAAGGACGAGGTCCTCGAGCTCGCGCGCTGCGACTTCCTCGCCGAGAAGCGTAACGTCGTGCTCGTCGGTCCAGTCGGGACCGGCAAGACGCACCTTGCGATCGCGCTCTCGATCGCAGCCTGCCAGCGCGAGAAGCGCGTGCGCTTCGTCACTGCGGCGGAGCTCACGAACACTCTGAGCGAAGCGAAGAGCGAGGGCCGACTCTCGCGCAAGCTCGAGTACTTCGCGCGCTTCGACCTGGTGGTCCTCGATGAGCTGGGCTACGTCCCCTTCGACAAGCTCGGCGCGGACCTGCTCTTCGGTTTCATCACCAAGGTCTACGAGAAGCGCAGCCTGATCGTCACGACCAACCTCGCCTTCGCGCGCTGGAGCGAGGTGTTCCTCGATGCCACCGCCGCGGCCGCGGTGATCGATCGAGTGGTACACCACGTCACGATCGTCAAGACCGACGGAGAGAGCTTCCGGCTGAAGGACGCACGACGATCTTCGAGATCCGCTCGGAAGGCATCCAGCTGAGCTGGGGAGCGAGCTTGCGATCCCTCGCAGGTAGGAGTTTCGCGTCGGGAGCCCGGCTCCTCGAGGCAAACGCGACCTCGCGAGAATGCAACTTCGAACCGCGGCCCCCCTCGGGGGGCCGACCCCCTCCGGGAGTCTCCGAGGTGCTCACGTCCGCACGCGGACGCGAGCCCGATGACGCGCAGCTCCGCTGCGCCATGCGGGGGCTCCGCCCCCTGCACCCCCGGTCAATCCCTTCAGCCGAAGGGGTCCCTTTTCAGCGTGCCGCAGAGGTCCGTTTTCTGCTTGCCGCTGACAAGAATCGCTTCGGGCCCTTCGTCGTCGCGATCGACCCTCGTTCGCTGGCCTCTGGGCGGATCTGCTGATCCCTCGCGAGCCCACGTTCGTGCTCGCGAGGCCGGGGTCTTGCGAACGATCGAGGATCTCAGCCGGCGATCCGCTTCGCTTCGAATTCGAGCGGCGAGAGATAGCCGATCGTGGAGTGCAGCCGCTCTCTGTTGTAGAAGACCTCGATGTACTCGAAGACGCTCGCTCTCGCTTCCTCGCGCGTTCGGTACCGCTCGTGATCGCAGAGCTCCGTCTTGAGCGTGTGGAAGAAGCTCTCCTTGACGGCGTTGTCGTAGCAGTTGCCCTTGCGACTCATGCTGCACACAACACCGTGCTGCTCGAGCAGTCCCTGGAAGGCCCCTGCTGCGTACTGCACGCCGCGGTCGGAGTGATGGATCATGCCCGGAGGCGGAGAGCGGCGGTCGATGGCCATCTTCAGCGCATCCTCCACGAGCAACGCCGACATGCAGGCACTCATCGACCAGCCGACGACCATGCGCGAGTACAGATCCAGCGTCGAAGCGAGGTAGAGCCATCCCTCGTCGGTCCAGATGTAGGTGATGTCGGAGACCCAGACCTCGTTCGGAGCGCTGACCCAAAAGTCCTGACCGAGGAGGTTGGGCGCGACGGGGTGAGCGTGCTTGGAGTCCGTCGTCTTCTTGAATTTGCGCTTCACCTTCGAGCGAATTCCCGCTTCCCGCATCAGACGATCGACCCGGTTCAGGCTGCAGGTTTCTCCTCGCTTCTTCAGCGCAGCATGCATCCGAGGTGATCCGTAGGTGCCACGACTGCGCTCGTACTCCTCGCGGATGAGGACGACGAGCCGGCGATTCTCTTTGCTGCGTCTGGACTCGCCACGTCCGAGCCAGACATAGAAACCACCACGGGAGACCTTCAAGGTCGAACACATCAGACCCACCTCGAAGATCTCCCGATGGTCGCGGATGAATCGAAACCTCAGCTCCGTTCCTTCGCGAAGTAGCCCAGCGCTTTTTTTAAAATATCGCGCTCCTGCTGAGTCCGCGCGAGCTCCTTGCGCAGCCGCTGCAGTTCTTCATCGGACGCTTTCGGTCGGCCGTTCCCGGGGAACGCATCCGCACCGTCGGTCTTCAGCTTCGATCTCCACCGCTGAAGCAGACCGGCCGCAATGCCCAGGTTGGCGGCCACCTCGGACACCGTCCGGCCCGGCTCGAGAGTCATCTTCACCGCCTCGCGCTTGAACTCAGCGCTGTGCTTCCTTCGTGATCTTCCCATGGACTGGTCCTTCGAGGAGCATCACAGCTCCCTCTCTGGGTGTCCACTTTCTCGGGGGAAGATCATCTGGGGATCTTTTCCACCCACACGTCGCCCATGTGAGCGGCCTCCCCGCAGAGTCATGTCGGGGCTTCGGAACACTTCACGATCGACCGTACGAGCTGTGATGCTATGGGAGCGTACTCACGCTCCAAGCTGCCCGTCCCTCGTTGGCTTTTCTCCGCGGTCGACCGCTGATCCGGGCACGGCGGGCGCCTGAGCCGAGTAACGATCCGAGCTCGTCCCCGGGGGGAGGCTGCCACGCATCGGTTGCCCCTCGCCATTGCCCTCCTCATCTTCCATATCCTCACGATGAGTCTGTTGGCTAGCGTCGAATTGTGCTGTCCCGCCGGGAGTCTGGGGGTCTCGCCCCTGCCGGCTCTTGTCCGTTGAAGATTTGTCCGGAGCTTTTTTCTGGGTCATATCAACACCTTTCTTGTGTGCAGGCGCGTAGCAAACTCGCCGAGGAAGGTTGTCATGTACACTGGCGATCTCGGTTCCAGCAACAGTCGGACCACGAGGTGGGAAGGGAGGGGGATGAATCGAGGATCGTCCGGGGACGGGCGTGGCGGCGGGAGTCCGGGCGTTCGGGAAGAATCCACCCTTGGAGGAACATGCTCGCCCGTACGGCCGGGACTACCTCGTTCCAGGATACGGCACAGTGAGGGAATAGTCCTCTATTCGTTGCTCGGAACGGCAGTTGTAGAGCTGGCCCGCGAGCAGCACTTGGGTGGAGACGTGATCTTGTCGAAGGCACCTAAAGACGTCCGGGAAAGAGACCGCCTTTCCCTCGCGGCGAAGCATCCCATCGCACAGCTTCTTCCACGCGACGAGGAGGGCAGTGTTCGTGTTGTCATCGAGAGTCCGCGAGGATCCTCGGTGAAAATCACCTGGGAGCCCGAGCTCTGTGTCTTCACGTACAGCCGCTCCCTCATTCCCGGCCTGGTATTCCCTTTTGACTTCGGATTCGTTCCCGGAACCAAAGCATCAGACGGTGATCCCCTCGACGCGCTGGTTCTCCACGAGGGAGCAACATTTCCAGGTGTGATCATCTCGTGCAGGCTTCTCGGTATTCTCGAGATCGAGCAGTCGGAAAAGGGGAAACGTATCCGCAATGACCGTCTCGTATGCATTCCCAGGAAGGATGCGCAGGACAAACGCATGACTTCGCAGAAACTGCTGAGCTCGCGACGGAAAAGGGAGATCGAGGAGTTCTTCCGGGCGTGCACGCTCTTCGAGGGGAAGAATGTCGAGATTGTTCGATGGGGTGCACCAGAGAAAGCAGAGCGACGAATCGATGCGTTGAGTCTGTAGGTCGAAGCGCGAGTCTGCTCGGATCGTGGTTCCCTGCACTCAATCTTGCTACGACTGTCGGGCAAGGGATAACCCTCCAGCGAGACCGGGGTCGGCTGCACCCCGTGTGTGAAGGGGAGGAATCGTCTTTCGCCCTCACCATGCCGCGTGGAATTTCTACAACTTCACCTGCACACGCGAAGGAAGATCGTTTTCGATGGGGCAAGAGTCACTCTTGAACATCGCAGGCTCTGGCGGCAAGAGAGTTGCTGGCCCCGTTCGCGGATCCGCTCGGGGCCATGGGCGCCCGGGGGTGGAGCACGACCATGACCGTAGGGCTCGATCATGATCGCCGGCGATCGGAGATGGTCGAGCACCAGATTGTCGCACGAGGAGTTTGCTCGCGCCGCGTGCTGGATGCGATGACCAAGGTCCGACGCGAGGGCTACATACCCTCCTACCTCGGTGAATTTGCGTACGAGGACCGGCCGCTGCCGCTCGAGGAAGAGCAGACCATCTCCCAGCCCTACATCGTCGCCTTCATAGTCGAGGCCCTCGAGCTGCAGGGAGGGGAGCGTGTGCTCGAGGTCGGGACAGGCTCGGGATACGCTGCCGCGGTGCTCGCGGAGATCGCCGGAGAGGTGTACACGATCGAGCGCCATGCGAGCTTGGCCCGGAGCGCGAAGGAGCGCCTCGCACGCGACGGCTACGACCGTGTGAATGTGCGCCAGGGGGACGGGACGCGGGGCTGGCCGGAGGCCGCACCCTTCGATGCGATCGTGGTCGCGGCGGGGGGCCCGCGCGTCCCCGAGGCACTGCGGCGCCAGCTCGTGGTAGGTGGCCGATTGGTCATTCCCGTCGGGCCGGTGGTTGGCTTGCAAGAGCTCGTGAGGATCCGGCGCACGGGGCCCCATCGCTACGAAGAAGAGAACCTGAGTTCGGTTCGCTTCGTGCCGCTCGTCGGTGCAGAGGGCTGGAACGAGGCCGGGGAGGTCGCACCGCCGGTCGCGAGACGTCGTCCTCCACTGGCCGAACGGATCGCGGCGTGCGCGGAGCCATTTCCTTCCATCGACGACGCTGATCTCGGACCGCTCCTGGAGCGCATCGGGGACGCGCGGGTCGTCCTGCTCGGGGAGGCGACCCACGGGACCTCGGAGTTCTATCGCATGCGTGCCGCGATCACGCGTGAACTCGTGACCAAGAGGGGCTTCTCGATTGTCGCTCTCGAGGCCGACTGGCCTGATGCGGCCCGCATCGACGACTACGTGCGTCAGCGTGAGTTCTCCCGGGAAGGGTCGGAAGCCGCGGAATGGCAGCCCTTCGCTCGCTTCCCGACGTGGATGTGGCGGAACGCCGAGATGCGGGAGTTCGTCGATTGGCTGCATGGACACAACGCCTTGCAGTCCGTTGAGCGCCGGGTCCGCTTCGCCGGACTCGACCTCTACAGCCTCTACAACTCGATCGCGTACGTCACGCGCTTCCTGGACGAGTTCGATCCCGAGGTGGCAAGAGTGGCACGCGAGCGCTACGCGTGCCTGGGCCCGTGGGAGAACGACCCGTCCGCCTACGGACGAGCCGTCCTGACGGGAAGCTACCGGACGTGCGAGAAGGACGTCGTCGCCATGCTCGAGAAGCTCCTCGCCGTGCGTGTGGAGGCAGCTCCCGCACGAGGCGAGCGCTTGTTCGACGCCGTGCAGAACGCGCAACTGGTCGCGGACGCCGAAGCCTATTACCGGACGATGTACTACGGTGCGCGGGAGTCCTGGAACCTGCGGGATCGTCACATGTTCCAGACGCTGGAACGCGTGCTCGAATTCCATGGCTCCGACTCCCGGGCAGTGGTGTGGGAGCACAACTCCCACGTCGGCGACGCCTCCGCGACCGAGATGGCCGCACGCGGCGAGTTCAATGTCGGTCAGCTATGCCGTCAACGCTACCGCGAATCCTGCTACAGCGTCGGCTTCGGCACCGACCACGGCACCGTCGCCGCAGCCTCGCTGTGGGACGGTCCCATGGAGCTCAAGCGCGTTCGACCGGCCAACCCGCGAAGCTACGAATGGTTATGCCACCAATCGAAGGTCCGAACCTTCCTCTTGGCTCTCCGCCAGCCGAAGCAGCCCGAACTCCGCCATGAGTTGACCGAGCCCCGACTCGAACGAGCCATCGGCGTGATCTACCGGCCGGAGACCGAGCTCGCCAGCCACTACTTCCAAGCCGTGCTGCCTTACCAGTTCGACGAGTACATCTGGTTCGACGAGAGCCGGGCCATTCGACCGGTGCGGACGCGCGAGCTGCAGGGCGTCGCCGGGACCTATCCGTTCGGCCTGTGATCGATCCCGCGGCTGGTACCGACGCGAGACTTTTTTTCCCCTCGAATCGAGCTGGTCGGAGTGCTCGAGAGCAGGCGGAGCACGATCCCCGCGATTCCTTGTTGTTCTGGGTGAGTTGAGTGGCGCAGAGATTCCGCCACGGCGACCAGATTTTCAGTCGTGTGCGCGCCGGAGCTCGATCTTTGACGGTGATGGTCCAGCGGCGGTCCAGTCGACGAGGACCGCATGAGGATCCTCCCCGAGAAGAGTTCCCATCCGGTAGCGGCCGGGAGCGAGCTCCGCAGCGAGAACACCGCGATCATCCGTCTCGAGACTCCCTCGCAGAGAGAAGGGACAGTCCTCGCAGGACCAGTTGACACGCGTGTTCGTGAGGAGGACGCCTTCTCCGGCCGCCCACACCTCCATATGCCCGGGGGTCATGTCGAGATCGACATGCACGCTCGTCTCGCGGCCGGGCTCGATGACGATCGGCTGCGGAGGACCATAAGTCCAGCGTTCCCCGGCGTCCTTCACCTCGATGTTCCACAACCCGGGGCGAAGTGGCGGTGATCGCATGCTGCCCTGAGCGTCGAGATCCTGAGTGCCCCACACTCGAGCATTCGCGTCGGCAAAGCTGAACGAGATGTTGCCGCCGGCCAGCGACGCACCATCGAGCAACGCCTGCGCCCTGATTCGTCCCGGGGTGTCCTCGCCGAGCTGATACTCGCGCACGAGCGTTTCGCCATGGCGCACTCGGATCCGGTCGAGCCCGAGAGTGCCGTCCTGCCAGCCGCTCGCCGTCTCGTCGAATGTCACTCGTGAGGTCACGGAATGAACCAGTAGGACAGCGTGCTCCCCCTCGGAAAGCGGTCCGACCCGGAATGCCCCATCCCGACCGATGACGGTGACCACGGCGTCTTCGAAGCCAGTGGAGAAGAAGTCGTCGGGATCCACTTGGAGCTTGGTTCCGGGGAGCACCCGCACGAACAGCCCTTCCAGGTCACTCCCTTCCTCCCCCAAGACCCTGCCTTCGAGAAAGCTCGGTCCAGGCAAACGGAGCTCGATCGGCTCAGGGTCTTCCACACCGATCTCGACGTTCGCGAATGCACTCGTTCCCTGACCGAGGCTCACGAAGACCGTCCACATGCCGCTCGCCACGCCCGCGAACTGGAAGCGCCCTCCGGCCTTCGTGCGCTCGACACGAGGTTCGCGGCGCTCCCAGCGCAGCTCGACCTGACGGTCGCGATCCTCGAGCAGCGCAAGATCCAGCTTACCCGCTTGCAGCTCGACGGTGAGGCCAGCGGCTGGGCGGCCATCGGCTTGCTGGACGATGCCGGCAATCGTGTGACCCCGCTCGAGCTGTATCCGGAGCGGGCGCCGCTCGAGCGGCGCGAGGTCAGGGAGGTCGATCTCCGCGCAAGCGTAGCCATCGGCGAGGACGCGCAACCGACAGGCGACCGGGAAGAGTCCATCGAAGTGACCGTCTGCGGGCGGTTCAGTGGTGGCCGATTGAAGCCAGTGCTCGCCGACGGATTCGCTCGCGCGAGGAAACCGAACCGCGAGACCATAGCGCGGGATCATCGCGCTCGTCTCCGCATCGCAGATCTGCAGCACGATGCCAGCGCTTCCCCGAAGCCGCGCGGTGACGGCCTGTCCTGGCTGCAGGCCGCCCATCCACCAACGTTCGAACCGCGGATCCTCGATCGCGACCTCGTACGTCCCCGGCTCGAGCTCCTGGAAGACGAGAATGGGGGACGCGCCTTGCTGCTGAGGGGCGCTGGCGAGCAACACTCCTCCGCGAAAGAGTCGAACGGTCGCGGCTTCTGGCTGAAGAATCTCTGCGGGCTGCACGACGACACGGATACGGAGGCTCTTCGAAACGTCGGGACCCTCGTAGCGGATCGTCGCCTCCACCACCTCCCCACTGCGAACCTCGACTCTTGGTCTTCCGTTCACCTGGATGTCGTGCGCGGCGGCGCCCAAGCTGACCCAACCAGGAGCGAGGCCCTCGAGGCGGAATTCCCCGGTGGTGGAATCTGCCTCGACTAAGGTCGGCAGGGCCGTGAGTTCGGATTCAACCTCGTCCTCGTGCACTGCCCAGATCATCCAGGGAAGCAACACGGGCCGGCCGTCCGCGTCGACCACGCGGCCAACGATCGTCCCTGGCCTCTCGAGCGCGATCTCGCCGAGATCGACGACACTTCCTGGCAGGAACTCGAACCACGACCAGCTCGTCCGCGCAAACCCCTCGAGACTTCCCTCCAGCGCCAGACTCCCCGAGAGCGGGGGGTCGAAGCGCAGCTCGAATCGACCCTCGACATCGGATCGTGCTTCCCGATCCTTCCAAATCTCGGGTTGGTCAGCGAGGCCATTGACCAAGTCCGAAGCAGTCGAGCGCAGGCTGAGCCCGACTCCCGGCGCTGGCGAGCCATCGGGAAACACGTAGGAACCGCGCAGGATCGCCTGCGGGCCGGACTCGTGCTCGGCAAGCGGCGCAGGGACGATCGTCTCAGCGGTGACGGGCACGAGCGAGACACGCTCGCTCTCTTCGAGCACGCCGCTCCCGAGCTTGCGTGGATCGGGCGCAGGACTGACGGACCCCTCACTCGATCCCGGAGCGGCCGACGGTGCCGGCGGAAGTTGGTCTCGCTTGCTGCGCCATAGCGCTCCACCCACGGCGAGGGCGATCAAGACAAGGAGGACGAGCTTGGTCTTACTTGACACCAGAATGAGCCGCGCCGCGGACGCGAGCGGTCGTGATTCTACGCGCGTATGGCCCGCTGATTGCGCGGGCGCTGCGCAAGTCCGGCTCCGCACGGAACGAGGGGGTCTGATCTTCCCCCGAGAAAGTGGACACCCAGAGAGGGAGCTGTGATGCTCCTCGAAGGACCAGTCCATGGGAAGATCACGAAGGAAGCACAGCGCTGAGTTCAAGCGCGAGGCGGTGAAGATGACTCTCGAGCCGGGCCGGACGGTGTCCGAGGTGGCCGCCAACCTGGGCATTGCGGCCGGTCTGCTTCAGCGGTGGAGATCGAAGCTGAAGACCGACGGTGCGGACGCGTTCCCCGGGAACGGCCGACCGAAAGCGTCCGATGAAGAACTGCAGCGGCTGCGCAAGGAGCTCGCGCGGACTCAACAGGAGCGCGATATTTTAAAAAAAGCGCTGGGCTACTTCGCGAAGGAACGGAACTGAGGTTTCGATTCATCCGCGACCATCGGGAGATCTTCGAGGTGGGTCTGATGTGTTCGACCTTGAAGGTCTCCCGTGGTGGTTTCTATGTCTGGCTCGGCCGTGGCGAGTCCAGACGCAGCAAGGAGAATCGCCGGCTCGTCGTCCTGATCCGCGAGGAGTACGAGCGCAGCCGGGGCACCTACGGATCACCTCGGATGCATGCTGCGCTGAAGAAGCGAGGAGAAACCTGCAGCCTGAACCGGGTCGATCGTCTGATGCGGGAAGCGGGGATTCGCTCGAAGGTGAAGCGCAAATTCAAGAAAACGACGGACTCCAAGCACGCTCATCCCGTCGCGCCCAACCTCCTCGGTCAGGACTTTTGGGTCAGCGCTCCGAACGAGGTCTGGGTCTCGGACATCACCTACATCTGGACCGACGAGGGATGGCTATACCTCGCTTCGACGCTGGATCTGTACTCGCGCATGGTCGTCGGCTGGTCGATGAGTGCCGGCATGTCCTCGTCGCTCGTGGAGGACGCGCTGAAGATGGCCATCGACCGTCGCTCGCCGCCCGCGGGCGTGATCCATCACTCCGACCGAGGCGTGCAGTACGCAGCAGGGGCCTTTCAGGGACTGCTCGAGCAGCACGGTGTTGTGTGCAGCATGAGTCGCAAGGGCAACTGCTACGACAACGCCGTCAAGGAGAGCTTCTTCCACACGCTCAAGACGGAGCTCTGCGATCACGAGCGGTACCGAACGCGCGAGGAAGCGAGAGCGAGCGTCTTCGAGTACATCGAGGTCTTCTACAACAGAGAGCGGCTGCACTCCACGATCGGCTATCTCTCGCCGCTCGAATTCGAAGCGAAGCGGATCGCCGGCTGAGATCCTCGATCGTTCGCAAGACCCCGGCCTCGCGAGCACGAACGTGGGCTCGCGAGGGATCAGCAGATCCGCCCAGAGGCCAGCGAACGAGGGTCGATCGCGACGACGAAGGGCCCGAAGCGATTCTCCACAAGTTATGAGTCTCCTCCCCCGGACCCCCACCTCCGGGGGCTCTGCCCCCGGAACGCCGCGCTGCGCCTCAGCCAGCTCGAGGGCTGGCTTCGCGCGGCTTCCCTGCTGGGGAAGGGTGATCCCTTCCCCAGACCCCATCCCCTTGACGCCCTCTGATCTCTCTCCGTCTACTTCGCTCTGTTACCTAACCCCGTGTCCACCGAATCGGGGGAAGGTCAGGTTACGAATCCCTGCCGAAAGGCGCGCGGGAGTACCGCCCGCGGTTTCTCGAAGAATCCTGTCGAGAGGATCCCCGGCCGACCGTCGTTCAGGTGAGACGGGCTCCGGACGGTTTTCCGGTCCTCCGATATCCTGACCACCCATCAACCATGAAGTACTTCCTGCTGATTCACGCCGACGAGATTGTCTACGAGAAGATGACTCCCTCCGAGGGCCAGGCGATGCTGGAGGGCTACTACGCGGTCGGCCGCGAGATGCGCGAGGCTGGCGTCTTCGTCGACTCGAATCGCCTGCGGCCGGTGGCGACGGCGACCACGGTCCGCAAGAAGGAGGGGCGCATCGTGCTCACCGACGGTCCTTTCGCGGAGACGAAGGAACAGTTCGGAGGCTACTTCCTCGTCGACGTGGAGAGCCTGGACGAGGCGCTCGCGTGGGCGAAGAAGATTCCCGGCGTGCACCATGGCTGCATCGAGGTGCGTCCGGTGTGGGAATACCCGGAACAACCCGGGCCCGGCACTCGTGTGGACCAAACCGTATCCATGAAACCTGATCGAGGATCGAAGTCATGAAGCTGATCTACGTCACGCTCCTCCCTGTCGCGGCGCTGGCCGGGGTCCTGTTCGCCACGGACGCGCGCTCGGATTCCTCGGCCGAAACAAGCGGCTTGCCTTGCTGCGCGCCGCAGGCCGCCGCCGCGGCGGGCGCGGCCGAATCGAAGGTCGCGGGTCCATCGCTCGACAGTGTCAAGGAGCTCGCAGGAACCTGGGTCAGCGTCGGTGAAAAGGGCGAGGCGACCGTTCAGGTCGTGGCCGACTACCATGTCACCGCGGGTGGAAAGGCGGTGGTCGAGACACTCTTCCCCAAGAGCGACCACGAGATGGTCTCGGTGTACTACCAGGACGGCGAGACCTTGTGGATGACGCACTACTGCATGTTCGGCAACCATCCGCGGATGAAGGCCAGCCTGGACGGGAAGAGCGGCGAGACCGTCTACACCTGCTCCGGACCGGGCGAGAACTTCCGTTCGTGCACCGAGTCCGAGCACATGCACGAGGGCCGAGTGAAGCGCCTCAGCGCCGATCACATCCAGTCACGGTGGACGGCCTGGACCGGCGGCAAGCCGTCCGAGGACCCGCACGTCTTCGACATGGTGCGCGTCAAGTGAGGACGCTCCGGCGTGGCGGATGCGCTCGGTGAGCGCCTCGCGCGCGTCGTGCGCGAGGAATCCGGGCGCATCCTCGCCGGCTTGATCGGGCGACTGGGTGGGGATTTCGAGCGCGCCGAGGACGCCTTCCAGGAGGCGTGCTCGAGCGCGCTCGAGCACTGGCCGCGCGAAGGGCTTCCCGAGAATCCCGGCGCATGGCTCGCCACCGTCGCCGTGCGCAAGGCGATCGATGCCGCGCGAGGGGAACGGCTGCGCGGCGCTCGCAAGGCAACCACCGACGTCGATTCCCTCGTGGAGGACGACGAGCGAGCGGAGGACCGACTCGCGCACCTCGAGGAAGCCATGGAGAGCTCGCTGCACGACGATCTCCTGCGGCTGGTGTTCACCTGCTGCCATCCCGCGCTCGCGGAGGACGCACGCATCGCGCTCACGCTGCGCACGCTCGGTGGCCTCTCGACCGCGGAGATCGCGCCTACTTTCCTCGTCTCCGAGGCAACCCTCGCGCAGCGGCTCGTGCGTGCGCAGCAGAAGATCCGCGACGCCCGCATCCCCTACCGGGTCCCGACGACGGGCGAGCTCGCCGAGCGGCTCGATGCCGTCCTTGCCGTCGTGTACCTCATCTTCAACGAGGGCTACTCGGCGAGCTCGGGCGCGCAGATGGTGCGCGCCGAGCTGTGCGAGGAGGCGATTCGCCTCGCGCGCGTGCTCGCCGAGCTCCTGCCCGACCGGGGCGAGGTCCTGGGCCCGCTCGCGCTCCTCTTGCTGCAGGATTCGCGGCGCGCGGCGCGCATTTCACCGCAGGGAGCGCTCGTGCTCCTCGCCGAGCAGGACCGCGAGATCTGGGATCGCCAGGCGATCGCCGAGGGAGAGCGCTTCCTCGCGCGCGCCTCGCGCCTCGCGCCGATCGGGCCCTATGCGCTGCAGGCCGGGATCGCAGCCGAGCACGCCCGCGCGCAGAAAGCCCCCGACACGGACTGGAAACGAATCGTCGAGCTGTACGACGCTCTACTCGCGATCCGGCCGACCGCGGTGATCGCGCTGAATCGGGCCGCGGCGATCGCGATGGCCGAGGGACCTCTACGCGGACTCGAAGAGCTCGCATCGGTCGAAGCTCGTTCCGCGGGCGAGCTCGCCGAGTATCTGTGGCTGCACACGCTGCGTGCCGAGCTTCTCGCCCGGCTCGAGCGTCGTGCGGAAGCGCGCGTCGTCTTCGAGCGCGCCCTCAGCCTCGCCGGCACCGCGCCCGAGCGCCGCCACATTGCCGCGCGCCTGGCCGTCCTCGCCGATCCTGCGCCGGCCGACCTGGAGCTATGATCGGACACACGCCAGATCCCCAGCGCGATCGAGAAAGGCAGGACCATGAGACGCACGATGACGCACACCACGATCGGTTCGATCCTCGTCCTCGCCGCGGCGACGAGCACGATCGAGAAGGCGGGAGCTCAGAGCAGCGCGCAAGCTCCCGTGCCGCTGTACCGGGTGACGCTCTTCGATCCTCTTCCGGGCATGGATTACGCCGGCCCGCTCGACATGAACGAGCGTGGCGCGATCGTCGGCTACTCCGCGCCCGAGCCCTTCCATCCCTCCGCCTTGCCCGTGTACATCGACGCGGCAGGCACGGTGAGCATGCCCGCCCCGCCCGATCCCACCTTCAACTTCGTGCACGGGCTCGACGAGCGCGGCGTTCTCGTCGGATCCTCCGGTCAGCGCGCGTGGGCCTGGTTGCAAGGTGTGCCCCACCTGCTCGAACCGCCGTTCGGGGTCTACAGCGGCGCGGCGCAGGACGCGAACCGCAGCGGCCTCATCTGCGGCAGCGTCGGCGATTCCGACTGGATCGGACCGATGCACTGTGTCTGGGAAAGCCCGACCAGTACAGCAAGGGTCCTGCGTGGCCTCTTCTCGGATGGCACCACCGGCCTCGCGATGGCAGTGAACGAGAGCGGCCAGATCGCCGGCACTTCCGGCGCGCTCGTCGGCAGCTTCGTCGCCATGCGCTGGCAAAGCCCCGACGCCGTGCCGATGCAGATCGGCCCGCTGCCCGGAGCGATGAACAGCGAGGGTCTCGACATGAACGAGCTCGGCGACCTCGTCGGCCGCTCCTCCTTCCCCGACGCCAGCACCGAAGCCTTCCTCTACCACAGCGCCGCTGCAGAACTCATCGGGCTCGGCTTCTTCCCCTCGGCCGCCTATCCCTACAGCGAGGCGCTCGGCGTCAACGACCGCCGCCAAGTCGTCGGCAGCGCCAACGCCGGCCCCGGAGTCGCCCACGCCTTCCTCTGGCAGAACGGCGTCCTCCACGACCTGAACGACCTCGTCCGCCCCGACCCGGCGATCCTGCATCTCTCCTCAGCCGTCGCGATCAACGACCGCGGCGAGATCGCAGCCGAAGCCGTCGTCGGGCCGTACCCGCAAAGCCGCATCGCGCTGCTCCGACCCGTCCGGTAGGACGAGGCGGAACTCGCAGGTGCCCGCTCGAACTTCGAACCATGAATCGGCATCGGCCGTCAGATGCGGCTCAGACGGTTCGTCTGGAGGCTCCAGGTGCCGATGATCCGCGCAGGAGCCCTACCACGCTGAGGTCTTCATCGATATCCGGCCAATGAATGCCTTGGCCGTCCCCGACGAATCGCCAGTTCCGCCGCTGGTCCGGGTTCGCGTGCAGGAGTCGTGGGAACCAGGCGAGCGGGACTGCGACGCGCCGTCCATCCGCGAGTTCTACGATCAGCTCGTTGTCGTCGACCGAAACCCCCACTGCTCGGGGATCCACGCTTGGCTGTGAAGAACTCATGCGATGCCGACAGGAACTCTGATCGTGGGCCCGAAAAGTGTGTTCTACACGCTCAGGCGAGGAGCGCCTCGACCACACGCCCTGATACGTCCGTGAGGCGGAAATCGCGGCCCTGGTAGCGGTAGGTCAGGCGTTCGTGGTCGATGCCGCAGAGGTGGAGCATCGTGGCGTGCAGGTCGTGCACGCTGACGACGTTCTCCGACGGCGCGGTAGCCGAGCTCGTCGGTCGCGCCGTAGGTCATGCCGCCCTTGATGCCGCCGCCGGCCAGCCAGAGGGAGAAGCCGAGGATGTGGTGGTCGCGGCCGGTGCCCTGGCCCATCGGCGTGCGGCCGAACTCGCCGCCCCAGATGATGAGCGTGTCGTCGAGCATGCCGCGCTGCTTCAGGTCCTTGATCAGCGCGGCGGAGGCCTGGTCGACGTCCGCGCGGCGGCGTCGGGCATGCCGTCTTCGATGCTCGCCGTGATGGTCCCAGGCGCGGTGGTAGAGCTGGATGAAGCGCACGCCGCGCTCGGCCAGCCGGCGGGCGAGCAGGCAGTTCGAGGCGAAGCTGCCGTCGCCCGGCTGCTTACGCCGTACATGTCGAGCGTCTCCTGCGGCTCGCTGCGCGAAGTCGGTCAGCTCGGGGACCGAGCGTCTGCATCTGGAACGCCAGCTCGTACTGGCGCGATGCGCGTCTGGATCTCCGGGTCGAGGCGGTCCTCGGCGAGGATGCCGTTGAGGCGCTTGACCTCCTCGACGACCTGCCGCTGCGTGCTCTGGCAGACGCCGTCGGGATTGCCGACGTAGTGCACGGCGTCGCCCTTGGACTGGAACTGGATGCCCTGGAACTTGCTCGGCAGGAAGCCGGCCGACCACTGCCGCGCCGACACCGGCTGCTGCGCCGGTCTTGCCCGCGGAGGTGAGCACGACGAAGCCGGGCAGGTCGTCGGTCTCGGCGCCCAGGCCGTAGAGCAGCCACGAGCCCATGCTCGGCCGGCCCTTGATGATCGAGCCGGTGTTCATGAAGGCGTGCGCCGGGTCGTGGTTGATCTGCTCGGTCTGCATCGAGCGGACGATGCAGATGTCGTCGGCGATGCCGCGCGATGTGCGGGAAGAGGTCGGAGATCTCCTGGCCCGACTTGCCGTGCTTGCTGGAAGTCGCACGAACGGGCCGCGCGCGTTCAGCTGCGGTGTTCTGCAGCTGCGCGAGCTGCTGGCCCTTGGTGAACGACTCGGGGAAAGGCTTGCCGTCGAGGCGCTTCGAGCTCGGGCTTGCAGTCGAAGGTCTCGAGGTGCGACGGCCCGCCCGCCATGCAGAGGTGGATGACGCGCTTCGCCTGCACCGGGAGATGCGGCGCGCCGAGGCCTCCGACCGGCGCGCGGCCCGCGCTGCGAGTCGCTGACGCCGCGCGCCGCGCTCGAGCGTCCGAAGCAGTGCGGCGAGCGCGATGCCGCCGAGGCCGTACGCCCGCGCGGCCGAGGAAGGTCCGGCGGGCGATCTGGACGCTCTGGATGCAGCGGAAAACAGGTCGAAGCTCATCGCATGGTTCAATATCGCGTGATCGTCTCGTGCAGGTTCAGGATCGACGCGGCAGACGCCGGTCCAGGCGGCGAGTTCGGCCGGGATCTTCGGCGGCGTGCGGGCGTCGCGCCGACGCGCGAGGAGCTCGGTGGCCTCCTCGGGGCTGGCTGCGAAAGCACGCGCGCTGCCGCGGACAGGAACGCGAGCAAGCGACGCGCGCTCGCCCTCGCTGCGGTGCGCGCGAGAGCACGAGCTCGAAGAGCGAGTCGATGCAAGCGCTCGTCGCTCGCGCAACCGGCGCCGCCAGCACGCGCTGGGCGAGGACGCGCGCGGCCTCGACGAAGCTCGGGATCGTTCAGCAGCGTCAGCGCCTGCTGCGGCGTGTTCGACACGATGCGGCTCGCCGTGCACTCCTCGCGCGAGGGCGCGTCGAAGTTGGCGAGCATCGGGTGCAGGAACGTGCGCTGCCAGTGCATGTAGAGCCCGCGGCGATACTGGCGCTCGTCCGTGCTCGGGCATGTAGTCGCGGTCGGGGAACTGGAGGTTCGCGTAGTAGCCCGGCCGGCTGATACGGCTGCGCGCTCGGGCCGCCGAGCTCGAGGTTCAGCAGGCCGGCGACGACCAGCGCGTTGTCGCGCACGAACTCCGCCTCGAGCCGCCGCGGCGTCTGCGACGCGAGCAGCCGGTTGCTCGGGATCGATCTCGCGCAAGCTCGGGCGCGCGTGGTGCGAGTCCTGCCGGTAGGTCGCCGACATCACGATCAGCCGCACCATGTGCTTCACGTCCCAGCCGCTCTCGCGGAACTCGACCGCGAGCCAGTCGAGCAGCTCCGGATGCGCTGGCCACTCGCCCTGCGCGCCGAGGTCGTCGACCACGGCAGCTGAGGCCGGTGCCGAAGAACTGCTTCCACAGGCGGTTCACGAAGACGCGGCGGTGAGCGGATTCTCGCGCGACACGAGCCAGTTCGCCAGATCGAGCCGGGTCGAGGCGCTCGCCCGTCGGCGGCCGGCGGCTGCGGCAGGAAGTGCGGGTACGCCGGGCTCGCACGATCTCGCCGCTCTCGTCCTGCCAGTTGCCGCGCGGTGCAGCACGCGCGTCACCAGCGGCGCGCGCGCCGCCGTGACGACAACGCGAGCCTTGCCCGCGCGACACTCGCGGCGCTCGCGCAGGAGCTTGTGGTACTGAGCTGCTGCATCCGGGTCATGATCCGTGCTGAGGAGAAAGGTATCCGCCGCCCCGATCCGTCGCCGACTGCAGACCAGAGATCGCTCTCGAAGCGTCACGCGTGGCGAGGGGCGAGACCGAGACCCGCGCGCGTCCAACCGAGCCGTAGGCGAGCGTCACTTCGAGCTCCCGATCCGGGCCGACGCGCTGGGGCTTCTCGAGCTGCCAGACGCCGGTCTGCTTCTCCTTCGCGTGCGATTTCGAGGTGATCCAGCCGCTCTTGATCCCGATCACCTCGAACCCGTTCCCGAAGCGCGCTTCCTTGAGATCGGCGTCGGCTTGATGGAAGGCGAGCGGCACCGGCTCGCCTTCGCCGATCGGAACGAGCCGCGCGCCGAGGCCCACCCAGGTGCTCTCGCCGCCGCCGCGCACGACCGTGCCGCCGTTTCGCTCGTCGGGCAGGACCTCGAGCCGGATCGCAGCGAGCCGTGCTCTCTTCCAGTGGCACGCGCAGCACGATCGGCTCGCCGAGCCCGCCCTGCAGGAAGAGCGAGTCATCTTCTTCGAGAGTGGCCACGACGCGCTTGCTCGGATCCTCGTTCTCGGCAGCGAGCAGACGCGGGGTCGTGACGATCCAGCCGTCGGGATGTTCGGTGACGAAGTTCAGGCTCTGTTTGTGCCAGGCAACGAACTCGCCTTGATAGGGGCGGTCGCGGAGTCCCGCCAGCAACTCGGTTCATCCGCCGTTCGATCGTTTCGATCCGGCGTTGGAGGTACGGGCTCGCGACCTCGATCTCGGGTGGGAACGGATGATCGTTCGACCAGCCAGGAAATCGGGATTGGGCGTGTAATCGTAGTCCTGATACACGCCCCATTGCTTGACGTCGGCGAAGAACGCCTCCAGGCGATAGAAATCGCGCGTCGTGAACGGATCGTACTTGTGATCGTGGCACTCCGCGCAGCCCAGCGTCGATCCGAGCCAGGTGCCGGCAACGGTGCGCACGCGGTCGGCGGCGTACTTCGCGAGATACTCTCCCGGCTGCGCGCCGCCCTCGCGCGTCATCATGTTGAGGCGATTGAAGGCCGTGGCCACGAGCGGCTCCTTCGCTGCGCTCGGGCAGGAGATCGCCCGCGAGCTGCTCGATCGTGAAGCGGTCGAAGGGCTTGTTCGCGATTGAACGCGTCGATGACCCAGTCGCGGTACGGGAAGACGTCGACGTTCTGGTCGCCGTGATAGCCGACCGTGTCGGCGAAGCGCGCGAGGTCGAGCCATGCGACGGCCATGCGCTCGCCGTAGTGGGGAGACTCGAGACAGCGCTCGATCGCCTGCTCCCAGGCATCCGGCCGCATGTCGGCGACGAAGAACGCGACGTCGGCGGGCGTCGGCGGCAGGCCGAGGAGGTCGAGGCACAGCCTGCGCAGCAGCGTGCGCCGGTCCGCCTCCGGCGAGGGCGGGATCGAGAGCGCGTCCAGCGGCGCGAGCACGAAGGCGTCGATGGGATTGGCGGCGCGCGCGGGCTCGGCGATCTCGGGAACGGCCGGCCGCACCAGCGGCAGGTACGCCCAGTGCGCCTGGTACTCGGCCCCCGCGGCGATCCACTGCTCGAGCACCTGCTTCTGCGCCTCGCTCAAGCTCTTGTTCGACTCCGGAGGCGGCATCCGCTCCTCGGGATCCGTGGTGAGGATGCGTCGCAGGAGCTCGCTCTCCTCGGGCGCGCCGGGAGACAGCACACCCTTCTCCATCGCCACCTCGCGCTGATCGAGCCGCAGCCCCATCTTGCGCTTGCCTTTGTCCGGCCCGTGGCAGGCGTAGCAGTTCTCGGCCAGGATCGGCCGCACGTCGCGGTTGAACTCGATCGCCGCGCCGCTTCCGTCCCCCCGGCCCGGAGGAGCACCGGGGGAGAAGATCACGCTCAGGGTCGCGGCTACGGCAAGGATGCACATCGAGGTGAGGAGGCTCCGATCCCTATCGACCAGCGGTACAGATTGTCCTCACTCCTCGCCCGAGCGCAATCCGACAGTTCCGCGGCAATCGCCGCGAGCGCGCGATGCGAAACTCGAGCCCGCCGACCTGCACGGACTCAAGGCAAGGCATCGCGCACGATCCCGCCGAGGATCGCCTGTCCGCGCGCGGTGAAGTGACCGTCGGGAGTGGGTGGCCAGAGGGCTTCGCCTCGCTCGAGGGCCGAGACGAGCGGATCGAGCGGATCGATCACGACGATCTTGCGTGCGCCCGCTTGCGCCAGGAGCTCGTTCGCGAGCTGCTCCTCGGCTGCCGCGAGCACGTCGAGCGGCGCGACCGCGTCCCGGTCGCGCTCCCTCCCGTAGCGATGGTAGACCCGCTCCTTGGTGGGCAAGAGGAGCAGCACGAACGTGCAGTCGTGCTCGCGCGTGAGCGCCGCGATGCGCCCGAGGCAGAGCTCCGTGATGCGCAGGCCGTCGCGAACGTCAGGCTGAGCGAGATCGAGCGCGCGCAAGCGATACGCCGGCGTGAATTGCGTGCGCAGCGGTCCCTCCTCCCATGCGAGCCCAGGTCCTTCGCCGCCGTGAACATCGGCGAGATAGCTAGCCGTCTTCAGCCGGTCCTGGACGCCCGACAGGAGGCGCCCGAGCAGGCGGGAATGCGCTTCGAGAGCGTCCGCTGCGGCCATCGCGAGATTGGGAGCCCGCCCCTCGCGCGCGGGCCCACCGGGATCCGCGGGATAGTCGATCCCGCTCGCTTGCAGCTCCTTCCAGCGCGGCAGACCCGCGAAGCGCCACGCGTCCTGCACGTCGTTGCCGAGATACAGCGCGTACACGATCACGCGCGGCGAGAGCTCGAGCGCGCGCTCGGCGAGCACGAGCGCCTGGATCGGCCCGTAGCCGCCCAGCGCCATGGCGTACACGTTCGTGCCGCTCTCGCGCGCGAGCACCGCGGGCCAGGCCTCGTCTGCCCGCACGCCCACCCCATAGGTCTGCGAGTCTCCGAGGCAGACGATCTCGGCGCGATCGGGGACGCCCGCGTTGCGAAAGCCCCACTCGTCGAGCTCGCCGCGCTCGGGCGCCAGGCGATAGCCGAGCTCGGGATCCTCCAGCGCTGCCTGGGGACGGAATGCGCGCAGATCGAGGCCGCGCACGAGCGCCTCGCCGAGTGCGAGTGCCGCGATGGTGCCTCCCGCCGCCATGTAGGCGCGGGTGAGCCAGCGTGCAGCACGTCCGCGGCTCGACGCGAGCACCACTGCCGGCAGAGCGAGCGCGCTGCCGAGCACGACTGCAAACAGCCGGTGCCGCCATTGGCCGCGGTTGACGCCTTGGAGCGCGAGCCCGATGCCGGCGAGCGCGAGGAGGAGCGTGATCGCGACGACCACGCGCCCGGTCCGTCGCGGCCCAGAAGGGGACGCAGTCATCGTGAACCGCGTCAAGCTAGCAGATCGAGGCTTGCCTCTGGTTTGGAGTACCGCCTTCAGGCGGTCTTCTCTTACGGAGTAGTCCCGCCTGAAGGCGGGACGACGAACCGGACCGCCTGAAGGCGGTACTCCGAACCAGAACCGAAAGCTAGGACTTCAACGCAGCAATCAGGGGCTCGAGCTCTTTCGTGTAGCGGGCGGCGCGGCCGACGGAGCCGGAGTGGATGGGGTGGCGGACCTCGTCCCAGGAAGCGGTGTGCACGGCGCGGGCGCTGCGATGGAAATCGAGGACGGCGGGGTTCCAGTCGAGGCCGAGGAAGGCGAGGAGGCGGCGGATCTCGCGCTCCGGTTCGGTGACGAGGGCCTCGTAGGCGACCTCGTGCATCGGCAGGGGCAGGTGTACGCGCCAGTGCGTCATGACGCGATCGTGGAGCCGCGATTGATGGCCGAGAGCGGCGAGGTCGGTTGCGTAGTCGTGCGTGGCGTGGAAGTCGTGGAAGTAGATCGAGAGGCAGGTGTCGAGCGCGTCGCGGCGGCAGTGGACGACTCGCGTGCCCGGTGCGATCAGGGCGGCGGTGCCGAGCGCGAGGAAGTTGTGCGGAAGCTTGTCGGTGACGCGGGGTCGGCCGGCTGCCTGCGAGAGGAGCCGCTCGCGGTAGGCCCGCCCGGCCTGCTCGAGATCGGCGCGCGACTCGAAGTCGATGCGCTCCTGGATTTGCAGGAGGTCATCGAGCTCGCCCGAGGCGTGCACGCTCGGGTGGACGGAGAGGATCTGCTCGATCAGGCTCGTGCCCGAGCGGGGCATGCCGACGATCAGGATGGGGAGCTCGGCGAGCTCGTGCACGCGCGGCTCGCGCGCGAAGCGCTCGCGCGTGAAGGTACCCAGGATGCGCGCGACGCGTTCCTCGTGCCCGTGTGCGTCGTAGCGCAAGCCGCGCAGCTCGTTGGCGCGGGCATGCGCGGCGAATGCTCTCGCGTACTGGCCGAGGTCCTCCAGGATGGTCCCGAGGAAGTGCTGCACGCGCACGGCCGTGCGGGGCGGGAGCTCGAGCGTCGCGAGGTCCTGGACGAGGGCGCACGCTCGCTCGCGCTGGCCCTGGGAACGCATCAATCGCGCGACCGCGAGCACGAGCGTGGGAGAAGTCGGAAAGCCCTCCGGTAGCCGCTCGAGGTGCGCGAAGGCTTCGTCGACGCGTCCCTGACGCTCGCACACCTGCACCAGGCCGGCGAGCGCGTCGATCGCTCCGCCGTGGAAGGCGGACTCCAGGCAGGTGCGCGCGAAGTCGAGCTCGCCGCGTTCGAGCAGGAAAGCGCCCACTCGCGTGAGGACCTCGGGCGAGTTCGGCGCGAGCTCGAAGGCGCGGATGTACGCCTGGTAGGCGTCCTGCATCCGCCCGAGCTCGGCGAGCGCCGAGGCGTGCGTGAGCTGGACGTCGCTCGAGCCGGGCAGGAGGGAGGCCGCCGTGGCGAGCGCCGCCTGCGCCTCGGCGGCACGCTCGAGATCGAGGAGCGCGCGCCCTTCGAGCCATGCGGCGAGCGCGTCGTCTGGCCGCTCTGCACGCGAGCGCCGCGCGAGCTCGACCGCATCGAGGAAGCGGCCCTCCGCGAGGGCCACGCGTGCGCCTTCCACGTCCGTTCCTGGTGAAGAGCTCATGCCCGCAGATCGGCCGGAACGAGGCTCGCCTTGATCCCCTGCGGGCCACGGGGCGATCGAAGCGCGGCTGCGCGCCGGCTCGAGCGCAGGATCGGGACGGATCAGGCTTTCTTCTGACTCTGACGGACGTCCTTGTAGGTGTCGCGCAGCTTTTCCCAGGCAGCCTCGAGGCCCTTCGATGCGGCCTCCACCTGGTGGCCGCCCTCCTTGCGCAGAACGTCGATCTTCTTCTTCGCCTCGTGGTAGGCCTTGTCGAACGTCTTGCCGAGCTCCTCGCTCTTGTCCCGCAGCTCCATCTTCCCCAGGTTCGCGCGCATGCGCAGCGTCTCCAGGGTCTTCTGCCACTCACCGATCTCGCCTTCGAGCTTCTTGCGGATCTCGTCGATCATCCTGCACCTCCGTGCGCGCGGCCCCTGCGGTCCCGTCTGCTAAGCGGGCGCATACACTCGCGCTCCGGGGCTATTCACGCAAGGGCGGGGGCCGCTCCGGCGGCCCATCCGGAGGTGCTATACTTCCGGCCGGGGTTTGGCCCGGGGAGTCGACGATGAGGCCTCCCGGACCGCCGACCCCGCAACCCCGAGCTACCAGGACGTGAACGACGACCGAGCCGAGCCCGACGCGAGGCAGGCACGGACGCCATCCCTCCCAGAGAACCATGCACGGCAAGAAGCTCCTCCCGATCGCAGTGCGCACCCTGGCGTTCGTCGCGCTGCTTCCGCTCGTCCCATCCTGTCGCTCGACGAGCCCAACCGCCGCGCTGGCCCCTGGCCACGCGCAATGTCCGGTGTGCAAGTGCGAGGGTGATCTCGCCTGCGTCGACGTGAAGATCGATCCGGACACTCCTCAGCTCACCGTCGACGGGAAGACGATCTACTTCTGCAGCGAGGACTGCTGCTGCGCCTTCGAGAAGGACCCGCAGTCCTACTCGAGGTAGGTTCTCCCGGAGGCCGGTTCGATCCGGTTCGATCCGGTTCGGAGTACCGCCTTCAGGCGGTCTGGTTCGCCGTCCCGCCTTCAGGCGGGACGGGCTCCGCAAGGGAAGACCACCTGAAGGCAGTCCTCCGAACCAGAACGTGCCCACGGGGTGGAATGCCGCGCACACGGTTCTAGATTCCACGCAGAGAGCCGGCGCGCGCACGACCGCTCTCGACCACACCGCCATGTCGCTCGTGCCCGACAACCAGGAGCTCGCCGAGCTCCTGGAGCGCGTCGCCGCGCTGCTAGCGACGCAGGAAGTGAACCCCTTCCGCGTCCGGGCCTGGCGCAACGCGGCTGCGGTAGTTCGAGCGCACACCGAGCCGATCGCCGAGCTGTGGAAGCGGGAGGGGGATCGAGGCCTCGTCGGCCTGCCGTCGATCGGAGCGAGCTTGGCGGCGGCCATCGGCGAATACCTGTCGAAGGGGCGGCTCGGACTCCTGGATCGGCTGGAGGGTGAGGTCGGCTCCGAGGAGCTCGTCTCGACCGTGCCGGGGATCGGGCCGACGCTGGCGGAACGCATCCACACGGCGCTGCATCCGCACGATCTGGAAGAGCTCGAGATCGCCGCGCACGACGGGCGCCTCGCGAGCTTGCGGGGCATCGGCGACCGGCGCCTGAAAGCGATCCAGGACTCGCTCGCCGGGATCCTCAGGCGCGATGGTCGCCGTCGCGCGCGGCGGAGGATGGTCGGCGCTCGAAACGGGAAGCGCAGCGGCCGCGGCGAGCCGCCGGTCCGGCTCATCCTCGCGATCGACGCCGACTACCGCACCCGCGCCGCGGCCGGCGATCTGCCGCGGATCGCGCCCCGGCGCTTCAATCCCGACCACGAGGCCTGGCTCCCCATCCTGCACGCCGAGGACGAGGGCTGGAGCATCACCGCGCTCTTCTCGAACACGGCCCGCGCGCACGAGCTACGCACGACCCACGATTGGGTGGTCATCGTGTTCGAGCGCGAGGGCGTCGAGCACGCGTACACCGTGGTGACCGAGCACAACGGTCCCCTCGCGGGCGAGCGCGTGGTGCGCGGCCGCGAGGCCGAATGCAGCGCTCCGGTCAGTGCAGCGGCAGCAGGCGGACATCCCGGAAGTGGATCGGAACGCCCTCCGACTGGAGCGCGATCTTTCCGGGCGTCTCCAGGCAGTCCCACGCCTGGTTGAGGATCTGGCCGTTGACGCGCAGGACCACGTCACCTTTCCAGACGGTGATCAGGTACTCGTTCCATTCGCCGAGCGGCTTCTCGTTCGTTCCCGTGCGCACGGTGTTGCGGCCGTTCGTGCGCTCCTTGACCACCTGCATGGGGAACTCGTCGATGTTCCAGAAATCGCCCGCCGATCCGCTCTGGAGCTGCGCCTCGACGGAGCGCGGCCAGACCTTGTCGGGGCCGATCTGGCGCAAGAGGACGCCGCTGTTCCCCGGGACCTTCGGATCGAAGCTCCACTCGACGCGCAGGACGTAGTTCGTGAAGTCCGCTTCCGTGCGCACGTAGCCCGCGGGCTGGCCCTTGCACACCAGTACGCCCTCGGGAGTGACGCTCCATACGGTCGTGCAGGGCGCGCCGTTCTCGAGGAAGCAGGTCCATCCCGCGAGGCTCTTGCCGTCGAAGAGCTTGGTCGAGCGATCCGGGCGCCAGGAGAGATCGCGGATGGCGAGGCTGCGATACCAGACCTCGTCGCCGTGATCCTGGAGCGCGATTCGACCGGCGGGCTCGGCGCCGAAGCCGGGCATGGTGGCGAACTTGCTCGCACCGACGAGCTCCTTCCAGCGCGCACTGGCGAATTCGCAGGCGACGACCTTCGCGCCGTTCAGCCAGTGCTCGACGCGGTTGCCGACCACGAGGATCCGTGCGCTGTTCCACTCTCCCGGCGGCCGAGAGGCCTTGCCCTCCGGGGGGAAGAGCGCGTACAGCGAGGCGGCGGAGGTCCGGGGATCCTTGCCGTCGGCATGGCGCTCGTCGTCGAGGACCTGGTACTCGGGCCCGGTCTCCCATGGGTACTGGTGCTCCTCCGAGACGCGGTACATGACGCCGCTGTTCGCGCCCGGAGCGACCTTCCACTCGAAGCGCAGCTCGAAGTCCTGGTAGCTCTTGGCGGTCACGATGTCGCCACCGCCGCCCTGCACGTGCAGCGCTCCGTCCTCGACGGCCCAGCCCTTCTCGGGGAAGCCTTCGGCCTTGAACCCGCGCCAGCCGGCAGGGGTCCGGCCGTCGAACAGGAGCTCCCAGCCCTCTTCGCGTTCCTTGGGCGTGAGCGCGTTCGCGGCAGTCACGCTCGGCGTCACCTGCCCCGTCGCCGCCCACTCGGTGCCGCGCACGATGAGCTCGCGGAACTGCGGATCGAGGTGGCTCACCTTCTGGTCTTCCGCGTCCGTCCAGACGTGACCGAGCGGCGTGTGGAACACGCGGCCCTTCCCATAGTCCTTGACGAGGATCATCGGCTCGTCCTGGCCCGAGCCGCCGGTCTCGGCCGCGGAGAAGGCCGTCGCGAGCACGCGGTAGCTCGTCCCGTGCATCGGCACGAGCTTGTGGTAGAGCTCGTCGGGGTGCGCGCGCATGTCGGGGAAGTCGTGCGTGATCGGATGGTCGCGGTCGGTGATCTTCACGTCGAAGGGATGGAAGCTCCCGTGGCCGGTCCCCTCGCGCCAGCAGAGGGCCACCAGCTCCTCGTACTCCTTCCAGCCCTCGAATGCGTTGTTCGCGGCGTGGATCACGACCACGCCCGCGCCGTTCTGCACGGCCTGGAGGAAGTTCATCTCCGCCGCCTCGCCCCAGCGCGGGCCGTTGTAGTTCAGGACGAGGGCCTTGTACTGCGCGAGCCCGGCGGCGTCGGCGAGCGTCGCGGGCGCGTTCGTCGTGAGCGTGACGGCGAACTTCCCGCTCTCCTGCAAGATCTCCTCGAGCGACGCGTCGGTCCACTGCCACCAGTGGTTGTTCGCGCCACCGACGAGGAGCACGGGGATCTTCGGGGCTTCGGCAGGGCCTCCGAACGTGGCGGGGAGAACGGCGAGGAGCGTGGCGGCGAGGATCATTGCAATAGGGTACGGAATCAGTCGATGCGCTTGTAGCTGCCGCCCGTGTCCTGCGTGAGCCACCAGAGCAGCGTCGATTCCTGCCCCATGGTGATGCCGTGGATCTTGACGTGGCGCGCGCTGTTCCAGCGCGCCACCTCGGCGCGGACCTCGGCGATGTCGGTGATCTCCCCCACCGTCGGCGCGCCGTCGCTGAGCAGGTAGATCGTGTCGACGAGCGGGTCGTCGAACACGAGCTTCAGGGCCGGATAGAGCGCCGTCGCGCCGAGCGCGTACTGATCATGGATGTACCGCAGGGCGCGCGCGCGATTGGTCTTGTTCATGCGCAGCAGGTGCTCGTCCAGCGAGGTGACCAGGCTCTCGAAGAAGACGATGTTGAAGAGCGTGTCGTCGGGAAGGCTGCGGATGGCGTTCGAGAGCTGCTCCTTGGCGACGTCCATCCGCGTGGGACGGCCGGGGTCCTCCTGGCCCTCCGTGGCGCCCGCGACGCCGGCGGTGGTGAGCATGGAACCCGACACGTCGAGCACGAAGGCGACCCGCTCGCTGACCACCTTCACGTCGTAGAAGGTCGCCTCGCGCGTGCTACTCGAAGAGATCTTCTTGCGCCGCGACTCCTCCGCCGCCCGCGCCGCCTCGAGCGTGGGCAGCACGAAGGTCGCGCCTTCCCCGTTCCACCAGCTGCGCCAGTGCCCGGGGATCTGGCCCAGATCGAGGCCGGTGAGCAGGCTGAGCACGGAGTGGACGTCCGAGCGCATGCGCCCGCGCTCGCGCTCCAGCTGGTCGATCAGCACCGGAATCGACTCCTTGCGACGCAGGCTCGCGATGTGCTGCAGGACCTCCGCGCGCACGGCCCATTCGGTGTCCGTGAGCATCGCGTGCAGCCTCTCGATCGCCTCGGGCGTGCGTCGCTCGGCGAGCGCTGCCGCAGCGCCCATCCGCATGGCCGGGTCGCTCGAGGTGCTTTCGCGCCCGACGTCCTGCATCCACGCGGAGTCCTCGACGAGCATCCGTCCGAGTACGTGTACGGCCGCGCGGCGCACGGATGGCTCGGGATGATCGAGGAGCGCGCGCAGCTTCGGTTCGAAGCCTTCCCAGCCCCCGCGCTTCTCGAAGGTCTCGAGCGCGCGCAGGACGATCGATCCATCGCGTTCGCCGAGCTCGCTCGCGAGCGCCGCCGAGACGTCGTTCCCCTGGCGATCTTCCAGGAGACCGATCAAGAGGAGCTTCCAGGCGCGGGGGGTGTCGGCCGCGGCGAGGCGCTCGAAGAGCACAGCGCGTATCTCGGGAGAATCGCAGGCGGCCAGACCGCGGCGCACGACCTCCGCGCGGGTGTCCTCCGGAGCGGGAGCCGGGACTGTCGCCGACGGCACGTAGCGCACTCCGGTATCGGCGCCGATCGAGGCGTGGGCCATGACGAGCCCGATCGAGTGCGCGTCGCAACTCGCGCACAGGATCGGCACGAGCGCGTCGCAGGCAATCGCGCGGGCGCTCGGCTCCTCGTGCTTCTCGACGATCGCCGAGAGCTCCTCCAGTGCAGCCCCGCCGAAGAGAACGAGGGCTCGTGTCGAGGCTCGCGCGCGGGCCGGGTCGCGCTTGCGGTCGGCCGCCTCGACCAGCATCTCGATCGCGAGCTCCTCGAGCTCGCCCTTGCCGGCGTAGGTGCCGATGGCCGCGCAGGCTGCGTCGAGGGAGCTCTCCTCCCGCAAGACCTTCAAGCCTTTGTTGAGCTCCCGCAACGCCTCACGGTCACCGATGGCGGCGAGCTCGGCGAAGACACGCGGATCGACGGAGTCCTTCTCCTTGGCGATGCGCTGGGCGAGCTCGCGCAGGTCCTGCGCCTCGGCGCTCCCCCCAGCGAGGGCGAGCGCGACGGCGCCGAAGAGCAGAAAGGGCCGGCGCACTCCTGCGGTCACTCGATCGAGGCCGTCCGCGTGAGTTCTCCGGAGAACTCGGCCCACGCGGCCACCTTGAACGGCGTTCCTTGCGAATCGACCGCGACGTCGAGCGCGACCTCGCCGCTGAGCTCGCCAGAGATCTCGAGCGAATGATAGTGACCGCCGGCGAGGTCCCAGAGGAGCTCGCCCGTGAGATCGAGCGAGAGATCGAGATCGAGATCGATGTGATCGAGAGTGACTTCCTCGGGAATTTGCGCCTGCACTGCATCCGCGAACGAGGAAAGGTCCAGCGTGCCTTCGATCGTCGACTGGATGCTGACCACCTGCATCTGCCGGCCGTCGACTTCGCGCGTACCGTCGAGCTTGCAGGTGGCGGTCGCATCCGAGAACGCGCCGCTGAGGCCATTCAGGATCGCGTCGACCATCGGCCGGCCGATCTCCGCTCCCTCGGACGTATCGGCGTCGATCTCCTCGTAGAGCTTGGCACGGGCGGCCGTGAGGTCCACGCCCGGCATGATCAAGCCCAGGTGCTCGCTCCACGTGATGCTCCATTCCCCGCCTTCTTCGACGTCGGCCGCAGGGATCAGGTCCCGCAAGTCCATGTCCTCGTTGAGCGGGAGCAGGTCCTTCTCGTCGCCACCCTCGCCCTCGAAGGAGCGGGCGTAGATCCCCTCATCGGGCTTCCATTCGAAGCGCACCGTCCGGCCGATGAGCTTGCCCTCGCCCCCGTCGTCGGTGTCCGTGTTCCCCAGCCCGTCCTCGTAGGTGGCGTGAAAGCTGCTGAATTCCCGCAACAATTCACGCGGCCTGCCCTCGCCCAGCGCGACGTAGGTGTCGCGCACGCTCTGCGCGACCGCGAACTCGAGATTGAGGGCATCCAGATCGAGCCCCTGCACGAAGGCCGCCGGATCGACCGTCTGGCCGTTCATGTCGAACCGCAGGTCGTCGAGCGCGAGGCTGACGCTGGTCTCGAACTTCTTGGCGAGCTCGCTGCCCTCTTGCGGATGGAATTCGATGCGCGCCTGGGGAGACGAGAGCGCCGCGAGGGCGAGGAGGGGAACGAAGAGGAGTCGCATGGGGTCCTATTTCAGTCCGAGTTTCTTGGCGTTGTCGCGTACCCAGGCGAGGGCCTTCTTGCTCTCGCCCGGATGGTCGCCGTCGGCAGGCTGGAACGCCTCGCCGGTGATCTCCTTCAGAGCCCAGGCGACGTCGCGGCGGATCCAGTTCCACTGCTTCCAGCGCTCCTCCCAGTACGAAGCGGGCGGGTTGGTCGCCTCGTCGCCTCCCGGCACCGGAGGATCGAGCATCTCGCAGAGCTGGCGCACGACACCCTTGTCCTTGCTCTGGACCTGCCCGAAGTAGCGCGTGCAGGCGCGCATGATCTCGCGGTCGCGGAACTGGCCGAACTCGCGCGCGATCGCTTCGTGAGCCTCGACACACTTCAGGCGGCCGAGCGCGTCGACGATCGCCGCGAACGCCTTGGGGTGGAGGCTCGGCTCGTCTTTGGCCGCGAGCGCTTTCTGGAGCATCGCGTTGGTCTTCTTGCCGGGCAGATTCGCGCACAGGCGCGCCGCGGCGGCGCGAACCAGAGATTCACGCTCGCGCACCAGCGCCGCGATCTCGGAGGGCGACTCCATGCCGAGCTCCGCCGCCTGCTTCTTCGCCGCCTGCTGATCGGGCTTGCCCGCTTCGTAGCCGAGGGCGGGCCTGGCGCACTCGAGGAGCTCGGCGTTGTCGTGCACGTGCATCGTGCGCAGCACCGCCGCGAGCCGGTCGCTCTCGCCGGCGCGAAGCGCAGCAGCGAACTCGTCGATCAGGCTCCCCAGCTCCTCCGCGGTCGCCGTGCGGATCTCGGGATCCTTCTCCGCCACCGGCGGCGCGCCGCCCTCCTCCTGTACGCGCGGCGCGGAACCGCTCGCCGAGCTGAGGACGAGGGAGCCCGCGAAGACGATCCGGAGAACGACGGAACTCGAGGCGATGCTGGTCACTGGATCTCCTCCTTGCCGGTATGCACCAAGGTACCAAGCACGGCGGACTCGCGCTCGCCGCGAGGTGCGGCGCAGCGCCAAGCACTCGCCCGGCCCTAGATGCGCCGCAGAGCTTGGGTCGGCGTCATCCGCGCTGCGCGCCAGGCAGGGATCGCGCCACCGAGCAGGCCGAGCGCGAGCGAGAACACGATCGCGGTCACGAGCACCGTCGGAGTGACGCGGAATGCGAAGGCGACCTCGGTGAAGGTCTGGAAGTTCGTCGTGCCCGTCTCGATGCCGTTGATCGGGAAAGTGAGGATGCAGCCGGCTAGCCCTCCGAGGACGCCGAGGATCAGCGACTCGAGGAGAAAGGAGCAGAAGATCGCGAACGGCCGGAAGCCGGTCGCGAGCAGGATCCCGATCTCATGGGTGCGCGAAGCGAGCGCCGAGAGCATCGTGTTCGTCGCCGTGAAGACTGCGGCGATCCCCATCACGATGCCGAGGAAACTCGACAGGAACACGAGGATGATCGAGAGGACCAGCGTCTGCGAGCTCAGGTACTCGCGCTCGGTCATCACCTTCGCCGGGATCTCCTTGTCCACTTCGAGGCGCTCCGAAAGCGACGAACCCTTCACTCCCTCGGGGGCATCTTTCGGCGGGCTGACGACCACGCCGGGCTTGAGCTTGGCGAGCACGCGATTGGGCCCGTAACGGTCGAGAGCAGCGAGCGTGCGGTCCAGATCGCCCCAGATCTCGGACGCGAAGAGGCCGTCGTGTCTCGAAGATCCCGACGACGCGGAAGGGCGTGGTGTTCAAGGTGATCACGTCACCGAGCCGGCAATCGCGGATGCGGTTCACGAGGCTTCGAGCCCACGATCACCTCGTCACTGCCCGCGGTGAAGCGCCGACCTTCGGTCGAGCGGATCTCCTCCCCGCGCAGGTCGAAGGTACGTTGCTGCACGCCACGGACCGGGACGTTGGTCTCTCCGCCCTCGACCTTGAAGCGGCGCACGGCGAAATAGCTTTCCATCGACGCGAGCGGTCCTTGCTCGTCGGTCTCGATCTCGGGCAGCGTCTTGATCAGTCTTCGAGCAACGATCGCGCGAGAACATGCTGACGCCCTCGCTGGTGGCGCCCGGCCTGAGGAAGACCGCGAGATCCTCCCGGCCGTTCACGGCGTACACGTACGAGAAACCCTGCTGGAGCGCGAGAACGCCTGCTGCGACCGCGACGGTCGCCGCGATCCCGAGGATCGTGAGGACGGTCGCCGTACGGCGCACGAAGAGGCTGCGGAAGTTGTAGGAGATGGGAACGAGCATGGCGTGCTACTCGCGCGAGGAGAGCGCGGCGACCGGGCGCAAGCGGCGCGCCTGCCACGCCGGGACGATACCCGACACGAGACCGATGAGGAGCGTCACGACGGCGGCGAGGGCGATCGTCTGAGGGAGGATGCGATAGCCGGGGAAGTATGACCCCAGCGCCGCGGCGAATGGTTTCTCGCTGACGAGAGCGAATGCGATCCCGAGGAAGCCACCCACCCCGCAGAGGAAGAGCGCCTGCACCAGGAGCACGATGAAGGTCGTCGCGTCCGTGAAGCCGAGCGCCTTCATGATCCCGATGTCCCGCGTCTGCTCGCGGCCGGCCATGATCATCGTGTTCATGCAGGCGAGGAGGATCGCAACCAGCACGCCGCTCCCGATCGCCGAGAGGAAGAAGGGTATGTTCCCGAACATCGAGAGGAACTGCGCGTTGAACTCGGCCTCGGTCGTCGTCTGGACGCGCTGGGGCCCGTTCGCGAAGAGGTTGTCGATGTCGGCCATCACCTTCGAGGGGCTGCTGCCCGGCGCGACGCCCACCACGAAGGTGCCGACGCCGCCGACTCCGGTGTCACTCGCCTCGAGCGTCTTCTCGAAGTAGTCCCAGTGGAAATACAAGGTGCGGTCGTCGAAGCCCGGCTTGCTGGGATCGTAGATGGCCGCGACCTGGAATTCCCACGGCATCTGGTATCCGGAAGGATGCGGAAACAGCGCGCCGATGAGAGGCACGGTGTCGCCGATCTTCCAGCCGAAGGTCTTGGCCAGACCCTTGCCGATCAGGCAGGTCGTGCGGCCCTTGAAGAAGGCATCCCTGGAGCCCTCGACGACCTCGATTTCCGGGTACAGCTCTAGCAGGGTCTCGGGGTCGACGGCGAATTGCGCGAACTGATTGCTCTCGTCCTTGTAGTAGCCGCCGAACCACTGGAATCTCGCGACGTGCTCGGTGCCCTCGACTTGCTCGATCTTGGTCTGATAGGCGAGCGGCAGGTCGACGAAGAGGCTGACCGCCGACTGCACCCAGAGACGATTGGCCTGCGCCACCTCGACGCCTGCGCGCAGCGTGGTCAGAAGCGTCCGCAGCGTGCACATGAGGAACAGCGCGACGACGAGCGACCCGAGCGTCAGGAGGGAACGCAGCGGGTGCTTGAAGAGGTTTCGCAGGATGATTCGGAAGTAGAGCATCTGCGGATCCCTCTCAGTTCACGGTCCTGGCTCGCTCGTCGATACGGCCGAGCTTGCCCTTGTCGAGGTGCACGATGCGCTCCGCGTACTCGGCCGCGTGCGGGTCGTGCGTCACCATCAGGATCGTCTTCTGGTGCTCGCGATTGAGCCTGCCGAGCAGCTCGAGCACCTGGTCGGCCGAGGCGCGATCGAGGTCGCCGGTGGGCTCGTCGGCGAGGATCAGCTTCGGATCGGTCGCGATGGCGCGCGCGATCGCGCACGCGCTGCTCCTGACCGCCCGAGAGCTGGCGCGGACGGTGCTTGCGCGCGATCGGCGAGGCCCACGAGCTCGAGCGCGAACATCGGCGTGCTCGCGGCGCTTCTTCGCCGAGAGCGGCGTCAAGAGCAGCGGAAGCTCGACGTTCTCCAGGGCCGTCAGCACCGGGATCAGGTTGAAGCCCTGGAACACGAAGCCCACGTTCGAAGCTCGCCAGTGCGCAAGCTCGGCGCCGTCGAGATCGCCGAGGTTCTCGCCACCGACGACGAGCGTCCCCTCGTCGGGGTGGTCGAGACCGCCGACGAGGTTCAGGAGCGTCGTCTTTCCCGAGCCCGAAGGACCCATGAGCGCGTAGTAACGCCCCGCTTCCATGTCGAGATCGAGGTGGTCGAGAACGTGCAGCGCCTCTCCACCGCGACGGTAGGTCTTGCACAAGCCACGGACGTGGATCATCGATTCGGCCATTGTCACTCCTGGATCTGGACCCGTTCCCCGTCTGCAAGATCGGGTGGAGGATCGAGCACTACCTGATCACCGCTCTCGATACCGCTTTGGATCGCCACGCGGCCGTTCTGCTCTTCCCCGGCCTTCACGTCGCGCGCGCGCGCGGTCCCGCGCTCGACGACGAAAGCATAGGTGCGCTCGCCTTCTCGCACGAGGCAGCCGGCCGGAAGGAGGATCGTGCCGGGCGGTACCGCCGCACGGGCCGTCTGGTCCGAACCGGGCGAGAACACCACCCGCACGCCCATTTCCGGCCGCAGGGTCTCGTCGGTCTCGAGGAAGACCACGCGGACCTCGATGGTCGCTTTCTGGCGATTGGCGGTCGGCCAGATGCGATCGACGCGGCCGGCGTAGCGACGGTCGGGATAGGCATCGAGGAAGATCGCCGCTTCGGCGCCGATCTGGACGCCGGAGATGCTCGTCTCGGGGAGCTCGACCTGCGCTTCGAGGGTCGAGAAGTCGACCATCGTCGCGACCGAGCCGCGCGAGTTGCCGCCGAGAGCGTTGGGACTGACGACCTCGCCGACCTCGGCATCCTTCAGGACCACCACCCCGTCGAAGGGCGCGCGCACGGCGGTTTTCGCGAGCGTTGCAGCGGCTTGATCACGCTGCGCCTCGGCGACGGCGATGCGGGCGGCGACCTCGAGCGCGGCGGCTTCGCTCGCATCGAGCGCGCGCCCGGCTTGCTCCATCTCGACCTGTGAGGCCTCGTGGGCGGCGGCCTCGGAATCCCGCGTGTTCGCTGCCCGCACCAGGCTCGTCGATGTCTGGTCGAGCGCCTGCTCGCTCGAGAAGCCGGCCGCGAAGAGATCCTCGATGCGCTTCTTCTCGCGCTCGGCGAACTCGACGTCGCCCGCCGCGACTGCCAGTCGCGCCGCGGCGGCCGCGACGCGCGCGCGCTGCACCTGCGCGAAGGCGCGCGCGGTCTCGACCTCGGCCTTGGCGCGATCCGCGCCCGCCCGCACCGCGACGATCTCGGCCTCCGCGCTCGCGAGCGCCGCCTCGTACTCGTCGGAATACAGGCGCGCCACCACGTCGCCGCGCTGCAGGACGGTGCCTTCCTGCACGTTGAGCTCGACGATGCGGCCGGGAGTGTCGGCCGAGAGAGCGGCGCGCACGCGGGGCACGACGTAGCCGTTCGCGGCCGTTCCGGACACCGCGGCGCTGGCGAGCGCGCTGGACGCGTACGCCTCGACGACGCGCACGCGCGGCAGGCGCCAGGCGTCGATCGTGCGCATCAGCGGGCCTTTGAACGTGAATGCGACCGCGGCGACGATCGCCAGCAGGACCAGCCAGCCGATCCACCCGCTCCGCCTCCGCCCGCCCCGCCGCGCCGTGGAGAGGCGGTCGATCTTGAGGGGTTGCAGGTCCATGCGCTCGCGGCTCCCCCTCGCGCGAGGGGCGATCAGTCTACTGGCCCGGCTACTCGCCGGGCGAGGGCGATCCCAGCAGCGCATCCACCCGCGCGGGGGGCACGAGATCGAGCGGAGCCTTGCCGCGCCGGAACAGGCGCGCGGGTGCATGGGCGAGGTCGATCCGCGCGCCGGCCACGATCAGCGCCGCTCCCTCCCACAGACCGACGACGGGCACGTCGTTCTCCTCGTGGAATTCTTCGATGCGCTTGTCGCGCGTCTCGCCGAAGTGCTCGCGGAAGCTCTCCCCATCGCGCACCCAGGTCGATCCATCGAAGTAGTGCGGGTTGATCTGGAACGGCACGAGGCCGAGCGTCTCGAAGCTCTCGGGTTCGACGATCGGCATGTCGTTCGTCGTGCGCAGCGTGGGACAGGCGACATTGGTCCCGGCGCTCGCTCCCGCGTAAGGCATCCCGGCGCGGACGCGCTCGCGGATGGGCGCGAGCAGAGCGTGCCGCTGGAGCTCGCGCACCAGGCGGAAAGTGTTGCCCCCGCCGACGAAGATCGCCTCCGCTTCCCGGACCGCGTCGAGCGGATCGTCGTACTCGTGGATGCCGGCGAGCTCGTAACCTCCGTCGAGGCCACGCTCGTGCATCGCACGCAAGTACCCGTCGTGATCCGCGAGCGCCCAGGGCACGAAGAGGACCCGGCGGACGTCGCCGAAGAGGGTGCGCAGATCGCGCGCGAAACCCTCGACGCGCTCACTCGTGCGCAAGCCGCCACTGGAGAGCAACAGGCGCATCGCTAGTGCGGCGGCCCGTCTGGACCGCCCCCCGGGGTGGTGACACCGACGTGCACCGCGCGCTCCACGCGGTGCGAGACCGTTCCGTCGAGACCGTCGACCACCAGGCGCACGTCGTACATCCCCACCCTTGTGTAAACGTGCTCGGGATGCTGCTCGCTCGACTGCACGCCATCGCCGAAGTCCCAGCTCCAGGCCGAGGGCGAGCGAACTCGCGATCGGTCCGTGAAGTGCACGAGGAGCGGCGCGCGTCCGCGCGCCGGCGTGGCGTCGAAGGCCGCGAAGCCGGCGGGGAAGAACTGCTCGACCGGAACCACTGCGAGAGGCGTGTGAGCGCTCTCCCATTCGAGTGTGACGTAGGCGAAATCGTCGCTCTCGAAGTACTCGAGCACGATGTCGTGCTTGCTCGGCGCGAGCGTGATCGATCCGGAATGGGAGTACGGAGCTCCCGAGGCCCAGGCGTCGATGACGAGAGCGCCGTCGATCCAGAGGCGCACGCCATCGTCGTGCGTCAGGTGGAAGGTGTAGGTCTCGCCGTGGTAGGGCAGGATCCGGCCGCTCCAGCGCGCCGAGAATCCGTCGACGGGAAGCTCCGGGTCGGGGCTGCCGAAGCCCCACACGAAATCGATCGTGCGGTCGGTGCGCAGGAGCCGCTCGCCCGAGAGGTCCGCTCGCGGGAAGTACTCGGCGGTCAGCCCTGAGCCGGGCGCGCCGGCGATGACGATCGCCTCCTTGCTCGTGGTCGCCACCCCGCGCGAGCCGGCGACGTCCAGGCGCACCGTGTAGACGCCCTCCTCTGTGTAGACGTGAACCGGGTCCCGCTCCGAGGCCTGCGAGCCGTCACCGAAGAACCAGCGCCATTGCGAAGCACCCGGAACGATCGAGCGATCGTGGAAAGGCACGGTGAGCGGCACTCGACCCGCATGGACGTCGGCGTAGAAATTGGCCTCGCCCACCCATCTGACGCGCAAGACGTTCGAGCCGGGCGCGGTCGGCGAGGGTGGGACGACCTGGTCCTTGTAGAGATCGGTGAAGTAGAGGCCATCCGGCCCGGCCGCGAGCCCGGCGGCGCTGGCGCGGCCGTTGCCGTCGTACTCGACGAGCGTCAGGGGTCCGCCGACGACGACTCCCGAGGGATCGATCTCGAACTCTACGATGCGCTTGCCGAGCGCCTGACGGCCTTTCGCGTACGTCGGTCCCGATTCGGTCACGAAGGCATGATGGAACTTGGAGGCAGGGAACTCGCTGCCCCCGAACAGGCCGGGCTCGACGAAGGCGATGTTCACCGGGCCATGCGAGGGCAACCAGCTGTAGATCGCGTTCAACGCCATGCTTCCATTGGAGCCGTCCCAGCCAAGGTTCTTGCCCGCTTCCAGGATCGCCATCCGATCGCGGCTGGGCCCGTTCTCGACCTCGTAGTATCGACCGTCGAGCGCTCGCCAGCGTCCGCCGAAGGGATTGCGCACGCCCCACGAGTACACGTAGTCGGTCGCGTCGATGCCGTCAGCGAGGTCGTAGTACGGATTGTCCGTCGCCGGCCGACCGTCGAGCTCCATGCGCAGGACCTTGCCGCGGAAGGACGACAGATCCTGCGCCCTCGACGCGTCGAAGCCGTCGCCCATGTGGACGTAGAGCCTTCCGTCCGGCCCGATCGTGAGCGTCGAAATGAAGTGCGACTGGCCCTGCGATTCGCCGACCATGTCGAGGAGGATCGTCTGGCTCGCCGCGGTCTTGCCCCCGTCGACACTCGTGCAGCGCACGACGCGGGGATAGTGCGGCCCACCGGCGTCGTGGAGCATCGCCGCGATCAGGTCGCCGCTGGTCGGATCCACGACGAGCCCGGAAAGGCCCTGCTCGCCCGCCCCCGGAAAACCTCCGCCGGGATCGTAGTTCAGGAGGTCCGTCGCGTAATCGGACACCGTGCCGTCGTTGGCCACGACCTTGATCGAGCCATAGAGTTCGCTCACGTAGAAGCGAGGATCCTCCGGCGCGCCACCCGGCTGCGGCACGAAGGCGATGTTCACGGGCAGCTTGAAGCCGCTCGCGACCACGTCGACGGCAAAGCCGGCTTGCACCGTCCAGGGCACCGGCGCGCTGCGCGCGAGCACGGAGAGATCCGGCTCGGTCTGCGTGGCGTCGCCCCAGAAAGTCGCCTGGTTGTCCGCCGCCCACAGGTATGCGCTCTCGTCCGCTTCGAGATCGAAGGAGGGGAGCCAGATCGTGGTGTCGCTCCCGTGCTCGTCGGTGAGCACGAGCTTCGAAGGCACGACGAGCAGCGGCGAGGATCCACCGCTCACGACGATGCGCACGTCGACGTGCGCGCCGAGCCCGGGCGGATTGGTGATCTGGTTCGTGGTCCCGTCGTAGCCCTCGAAGGCGAGCAGCAGCGCCCCGGCAGCCGAGTCGACGCGCAGGAAGCCCGGCTGTCCGCCGGCGACCGGGAGCACGACCTCGAGGCCGCCCTCGTCCACCCAGCTCGGGGCGGGGCTGGGTGCGACGTCGGCGAGCTCGAGCGGGAATACCTCGGAGAGCGGACCAGTGTCGAACAGGCGCTCGCTCCAGTCGCTCCACAGACCCGTCTGATCCTCGTGACGCGCGCGCAGCCGATAGCTCGAGCTGTAGAGGAGCTCGCCCGCACCACCCAGCGAACCCTCGAACGCCCCGTCGGCGAGATGGATGTGGGTCTTCCCGATGTCGGTGATGCCCAAGGCCGCCCACACGCGCTCGACCGGGATCGTCGACCAGATCTCCCAGTCGCTCGCCAGATGCACGTCACCCCCGTCGGGGTCGCTGAAGGGTCCCGTCTCCATGTGCACGTCCGCCGCGTGCACGACCTGCCCGTCGACCTCGGGCTCCGTGACGAGCGGCGCCGCCGGCGGACTCTGAGCCCAGGACGACGACATTCCCGCCAGACCGAGCGCTGAAGCCCCCAGTCCCATCCGAAGACAACGACGAAGTGCGGAACTCGAACCAGAGGGACGATGCATGGGGGAGCCACCCGGCGGAGGGGAAACTCCAGCCGTCCAACAAGGTTACCGCAGCGCTGCAAGGACGGGGACTGCTTCGTAGCCCCTCCGGGTTCGAAGTCCCTCCGGGTTCGAAGTCCCTCCGGGTTCGAAGTCCCTCCGGGTTCGAAGTCCCTCCGGGTTCGGAGTACCGCCTTCAGGCGGTCCGGTTCGTCGTCCCGCCTTCAGGCGGGACTGGCTTCGCAAGAGAAGACCGCCCGAAGGCGATACTCCGAACCGAAGGACTCAGCGCCGCACCCGCTTGAACCCCTTGGAGACCTTCGTCGCCGGCACCCCGTCGATCTCCGCGTACGGATACACGAAGAAGTTCAGCGTCCTCGTCGACGGCGCCGGCTCCAGCAGGATGTCGCGCCCGCTCACTCATCGTGACGCGGTCGTAATCGAGCGTGCCGAAGAAGTACTCGGCCTTCTCCGGATGCTTGTCCGCCTCCGAGATGTCGACCGGGATCCACTTCGCTTCCTGCTCGGACCAGAAGAACGCCCAGCAGTGATATCCGCCGATCTCCTTCTCGGCTCCGTCGCCGCCCGGAACCGAGAAGCCCATCTCGAATCGTGCCGGGATACCCTTCGTGCGCGCCAGCCCCATGAAGTAGCTGTGGAAGTCGGTGCAGTTGCCGTAGCGGCTGTCGCAGGCCCATTCCGCGTCGCCGCGGCCCCACTCCCCACCCTCGGGCTTGTCGTACTTCATGCGCTCGAGAGTGTGATCGTAGAGCGCACGCCCAGTGGCCACGGCATCCGGGTTGGTCGGCAGCGACGCCGCCATGGCCGCGACCTTGCGGTCGAGCGGGATCATCCGGTCGGGCTCCAGACTCTCTTTGAGCTCGTCACCCGTGGCGCTTCCACCCCCGTGGCTCTCGTATCGCGTGACGTCGAAGGTCATCTCGAGCTCGACCGGTCCGGGAGCGGTCACGCACAGCGAGCGTCCCGATCCGGTTCGGAAGTCTCGCACCATCCACGAGATGTCACCCATCGAACTGGTGTACTCGGCACCCTCGAGGTCATCTGGATCGAGCGTGAACGAGACACCATGGCACGATCCGGCCACCTTGACGTTCATGATCGTTTGATCGTTTGATCGTTCGTGTCGATCGGAACGGGGATCCAGAGCCGCACCTCGCGGGCGCCCGGGGGTACCTCCTGCACCGACGCCTTGTATGCGAATCCAAAGCTGCGCGAGGGCCGCGTGGTATCGATCTGCACGCTGCTCTTGGTTGCTTGACAGCCCGCACCAAGCGCGAGGGCGAGGGCGAGAAACGAACCTAGCTTCAAAGGTGTCATCGCAGTCTCCTTGCAGATCCGAACGCTCGAGAAGCGCAGCTTACCAGCGGCTTGCAGCGAGTCCATTCCTCGTGGTGGCGCACGTCGGAGCCCGATCGGGACTCGATCGAATCCATCGATTCGTGAAGGATGAATGTTCGGCTGTACTGGAGGCGAGGCGTATCGCGAGGGCGCCTGGGTGCAGCTCCGCCGAACGGGCCGCCGCGGGATTCAGTCCAGACGGTAGACGCGGCGAGCATTCGCACGCCACACGAGCTCCCGTTCGTCCGCGCTGAGATCGATGAGGAGCGTGTCCACCGTCTCGACCCAGAGCGCGTAGGTCGCCGCGAGACGCACGACGGGCCAGTCGCTGCCGAAGAGGAGCCGTTGCGGACCGAAGCATTCGAGCGCGTGACCGACGTAGGGCTCGAGCTCGCTGCGTCTCCAGCGCGTGGGATCCGCCGCGGTGACCAGGCCGGAGAGCTTGCAGCTCACATTGGGCGCTCGCGCGAGCGCTGCGAGGTCGGTCTTCCACGGCTCGATGCGACGGCCGCGCACGTCGGGCTTGGCGAGGTGATCGAGAACGAAGGAGACTTCTGGAACGGCGTGCACGAGCTCGGTCGCGCTCGCAAGCTGGTGGTGGCGGATGCACAGGTCGAAGCTGAAGCCGAAGTCGGCAAGGAGACGCACGCCGGCGAGGAAGGGATCGCTGAGGCAGAACCGGACATCCCGCTCGGCCTGGATCAGCCGCCGAACGCCTTTGACGAGAGGGTTCTGCGCATAGCGCGCGAGCTGGGGGCGAGCCTCCGCACCGCGCTCGATCCGGATGCCGGCGACGATGCCCGCCAGGCGGGGCTCGTTTCGCGCGAGACCGCTCACCCACTCGACCTCGGCCTCGTCCTGCTCGGCCTGGCAATCGGACTGCACGAAGATCGCGCTCTCGATCTCGTGCGGTCCGCGGTCGCGATCGAGCTCGGCGAAGCCGTGCGCCCCTGCGATCGGGGGAAGCTCGGCGAGCCAGCCGTACTCCAGGCGCGAAGGGTCCCAGAGGTGCAGGTGCGCATCGACGATCGGGCCGGCAGGCATGGCGAGGGCATACCAGGCCCGCGGGGCAGCGGCAACCTGCTCGCGGCCCCGGGAAGCGGCAGGAACGGGTCTTGGTACCAGTTCCGAGCCGGACTACGAACTCTGGCCCGGTTGATGCGCCTGCCGTCCGCATCGACGATCTTCGGGGAGGAGACGCTCCACCCACCACGAACGCCCCGATGAACATATCCGCCCTGATGACAGCCGATCCGGTGACGATCGACGCCGAGGCCGATCTCGACACGGCCGTCGCGCTCATGGACGAGCACGAAGTGCGCCATCTCCCCGTGCTTTCGGGCGGCCGCTTCGTGGGCCTGCTACTGGATCGCGATCTCCTGGAAGCCACCGGCTGGCTGCCCCGACGCATACGCGAGGCGCGCGAGGGTTCCTTCGCCGTGAGTCGCGAGGCGCACGTGCGCGAGATCATGCACGCGCCGGCGATGCACGCTTCTCCCGATGACGATGTGCTCACGCTGTCGGTCGAGGCGGCCGTTCAGGGGCTGGGCTGCATCCCGGTCCTGAAGGGTGAGCAATTGATCGGCATCGTGACCGAGCGCGATCTCCTCGAGGCCTACCTCGAGCGCGCGCGGAGGGCTCCGAAAGGCTGGAGCGAGCCGACGGTGGCGCAGCTGATGTCGAGCCCCCCACACACGATCCAGAGCTCCGCGACCTTCGAGGATGCGCGCGCCATCTGCCAGCGCTGGTCAGTGCGACACGTACCGGTTCTCGAGGGCGAGCGCCTGGTCGGCATCCTGTCCGATCGCGACCTGCGCCGCGCCGCCGGCTGCGGACGCCGCGAGGACTTCCCGATCGACGAGCTGATGACCAAGCACCCCGTGTCCATCCCGCCCGTTGCTCGGGCCTCGCAGGCCGCAGCGCTCTTCCTCTCGCATCGCTGCAGCGCGCTGCCCGTGGTCACCGATGGCAAGCTGCAAGGGATCGTGACGGTCGAGGACATGATCGATCCGTGCATGAAGGCTCTGCCCTGAGAGAGCACGCGCCCTGCTAGCCCGGTATCATGCAGCCTTTCCCGGAGCGCGCGACGCGCTCGGCGGCAGGCTCCAGCGAAGCTTCGCGACGGTCGATCCATCCCCCCACCATGACTTCCACGGCAGCATCCACGGTGATCGAACGGGTCCTCGGTTCCTACGGCACGCACGGAACCGGCCGGCCCCTCCTGATCGTCGTCGGCGGCATCCACGGCAACGAGCCGGGAGGGGTGCTCGCCGCCCAAGAAGTCATCCGTTCTCTCGCGGCGCGCCGCCCCGCCATCGCAGGTCGAGTCGTCTTCCTCTCGGGGAACCGCCAGGCGCTGGAAGCGGGGACGCGTTTCCTCGAAGTCGACCTCAACCGCATCTGGTCGCCCGACCGGATCGAAGCGCTGCGAACGCGCCCGGCCGAGAACGATCGCCCCGAGGAACGGGAGCTCCGCGAGCTGCACTCCGAGATCGAGCGCGAGCTCGCTGCCGCGGACGGTCGCGTCGTCTTCCTCGACCTGCATTCGACTTCGGCGAACGGCGCGCCCTTCGCGATCATCGGCGACACGCTCGCCAATCGCGACATCGCCTTCGTGCTCGGCATCCCCGTGATCCTGGGCCTCGAGGAGAACATCGGAGGCACGCTCCTCGAATACTTCGGAAACCTCGGCCACGTCGCGGTCGGTTTCGAAGGTGGCCAGCACGAGGCGCCCACCACCCGCGCCCACGACGAGGCCGCGATCTGGATCACTCTCGTGAGCGCCGGCTTGATGCAGGCGATCGACGTCCCCGATCACGCCGGACACGTGGCCCGCCTGGCCCGCGTCGGACAGGACCTCCCGCGCGTGGTCGAGATCCTCCACCGCCACGGCATTTCACCGGAAGACGACTTCCGGATGCACCCCGGCTACGTGAACTTCCAGCCGGTCGCGGAGGGCGAGCTGCTCGCGTACGCCGAGCCCGGCCACCGCGAGGTGCGCGCCCCGCGTGGCGGCATGATCCTGATGCCGCTCTACCAGGCCAAGGGCCGCGAGGGCTTCTTCCTCGCGCGCACGGTGCGCCCGTTCTGGCTCGCGCTCTCCGCCTTGCTCCGCCGCGCCGGCCTCGACGCGCTCTTCACGCACCTCCCCGGCCTGCGCCGCCGCCCCGGCGAAGCCGGCGTCCTCGAGGTCGACGCGCGCATCGCCCGCTTCTTCACCGTCGAGATCTTCCACCTGCTCGGCTACCGCCGCTGCGAAGCCGAAGGCAACCGCATGGTCTTCACCCGCCGCGTCGAAGGCCTCGCCCGTCGGTAACTGGTTCGAGTTCGAGTTCGGGTTCGGGTTCGGGTTCGGGTTCGGAGTACCGCCTTCAGGCGGTCCGGTTCGTCGTCCCGCCTTCAGGCGGGACTGGCTTCGCAAGAGAAGACCGCCTGAAGGCGGTACTCCAAACCGGAGAAAACCGGTTCACATGGAGGGCGCGAAGTCCCAGAACGCCAACAACGCCGCCCCGCCGGCGAGCGTGATGCCGAACAGCAATGCGACCCGCGCAAACAACCGCGGCGTCCCGAGCACCGCCACCGCAGCGCCCTTGAACAGCAGATTCGCCATCGCCCCAAGCAGAATCACACGCCACGCCGTCCCAACCTCCAGGCTCCCGGACTCCAGGAGGCGCGCCGTCGAGAGCGTGATCGCGTCGACGTCGGTGAGACCCGACAGGAACGCGACAGCGTACACCCCGCGCGACCCGTAGTGATCCTTGGCCCAGGCAACGCCGACGAGCACCAGCGCAAACAAAAGCCCGAAGAGAATCGCGCCCTTGAGATCGGAGGGTGGCGCGCGCTCGGGCGGGACGGCGAGGCTCTGGTGCATGAGCCAGAAGCTGATCCCCGAGATCAACCCCATGAACAAGAGCATCGCGCCGAGCGGCGCCAGCATGGTCGTCAAGCGATCGGGGGCGACCACCGCGACCTCGACGATCACGCGCGCGATCACGATGGTCGAAGCGATCATGATCTGCAGGGCGGCCGCGTGCGCGAGCCCGGGCTCGCGTCGCGTGCGGCGCGCATAGCTGATGGTGGCCGCGGTACTGGAGATCAGGCCGCCCAGGACGGCCGCGAGGACCATTCCCGCGCGCTCGCCGACCAGGCGCTGGCCGACGTACGCCAGCATGCTCATCCCCACGATCAGAACCACCATCGACCAGATGCGGAAGGGATTCAGAACTCCGTAAGGACCCCACTCGTGGTCGGGCAGCGCGGGCAGGATCACCAGGCCAATGAGCACCAGCCGCGAGAGGGCGCGGAATTCTTCCTCGCCGATGCGCTCGGTGAACGAGTGCAAGTAGCTCTTCGAATGCAGCAGGACGACCACGCAGCCGGTGACGGCGATCGCAAGCTGGATCTCCCCGGCCACCAGCGCGACCCCGACGAGGTACATGACGAGCGCCGCCACCTCGGTCGTGATTCCGAGCTTGGGCCCCTCGACACGCAGAGCGGCAAAGTTCCCGATCAAGAGCACGCCGACGAGACCCACGAATCCCGCGGCGAGAATCCAGGGCGAGGCCGCGCCCGACACGTGACCGGCGAGCACGCCGAGGAGCGTGACCAGCGGAAAGGTGCGGATCCCGGCGATGCGCTCGTGCGACCACTGGCGCTCCAGTCCCACGAGTAGCCCCAGGCCGATCGCCAGGGCGACGCTCGTGACGAGGGCGGGATCCATGCCGCAGAGCCTACTTCCCCTCCTCCGCGGCCGGGAACTCCGTGAAGAGCGCGTGAACTCAGGCAGCCGTGGACTACCCGCTTGCCTGCTCGGCAGCGATAGCGAGGGCAGTAGCCTGCCTGCGAGCCTTCGTCGAGCCGAGACAGCAGTTTGCAGATGGGAGGAGACGCCATGGCGGACGAAATTGGTGATCCGATGCGCGAAGAAACCATGAGCACCAGGGATCACGGCGAGCCCGATGGGTATTCGACCTTGGCCGGTGGCACCGCCACGGACATCGTGGCCACCGGCCCGACGGCCGAGCGCCGCAGCCCTCGCCGAGTGCTGCCGCTCGTGCCGTTGCGCGGGAACGTCCCCATGCCGGGGATGCCGATGCCGATCAGCGTCGGACGGCCCGTGTCGGTGGCCGCCGTGAAGGCCGCCCAGTCGGGGGGAAACGAGCTCGTGCTGGCCATGCAGGTCGATCCGAGCGTCGACGATCCCGGCCCCGATCACATGTACTCCTTCGGCGTGATCGGCCGCGTCTTGCGCACGGTCGTCGACGGGACCGGGAGCAACATGGCCGTGATCGTGCAGGCGCTCGAGCGCGCGCGGCTGATCGAGATCCGCCGCTCGGGCGATCACATGAGCGCGATCCTCGAGACGATCCCCTGCCCCGACCCCGTCGGCAGCCTCGAGGCGGAAGCGCTGGTGGAAACGCTGCGCTCGCTGATGCGCAAGCTCGTCCAGCTCTCGACCACCGGGAATCCGGAGGTCGCACAGATGGTCGAGCAGGTCGAGAGCGCCGGCATGGTGGCCGATCTCGTGGCGGCGGCCCTCGACCTGCCGCAGGCGACGCGTCAGGAGCTCCTCGAGACCTGCGACGTACTGGAGCGCTTGCGCAAGGTGTCCAAGCTGCTCGGCCACCAGGTCGAGGTGGTGGAGCTCGGCAAGAAGATCGAAGAGCAGGTCCACGGCCAGCTCGAGGAGACCAAGCGGCGCATCCTGCTGAAGGAGCAGCTCAAGGCCATCCGCAGCGAGCTCGGGGAAGGCGACGATCCGGAGCTCGCGAAGCTGCGCGAGCGGGTCGAATCGGCCGATCTCTCGGCGGAAGCGCGCACGACGGTCGAGGCCGAGCTCGCGCGCCTCGAGGCCCTCGGGGCCGGCTCGCCGGAGCGGAGCTGGATCACGAACTACCTCGACTGGATGCTCGATCTCCCCTGGACCAAGGCGAGCCCGGTGCAGAGCGATCTCTCGGTCGCGCGAGCGATCCTCGATCGCGATCACTACGGCCTCGAGAAACCCAAGGAGCGCATCCTCGAGTCGCTGGCCGTGCAGCACCTGCGCCCGGCCGGCCACGCGCCGATCCTGTGCTTCGTCGGTCCTCCGGGCACGGGCAAGACGAGCCTCGCCCAGGCGATCGCGGAGGCGACCGGCCGCGAGCTCGTGCGCATCAGCGTCGGGGGCGTGTCCGACGAATCGGAGATCCGCGGGCACCGGCGCACGTACGTGGGCGCGATGCCCGGCCGCATCGTCGCGGGGATGCGGCGCGCAGGCACCTGCAACCCCGTCTTCGTGATCGACGAGATCGACAAGCTGGCCGCCTCGTTCCACGGCGATCCGGCGGCGGCGCTCCTCGAGGTACTCGACCCCGAGCAGAACAGGACCTTCGTCGACCGCTACATCGAGCTGCCGCTCGACCTCTCGCAGATCCTGTTCATCACCACCGCCAACAGCCTCGAGCGCATGCCGCGCCCGCTGCTGGATCGCCTGGAGGTGATCGAGATCCCGAGCGCCACGCACCTCGAGAAGCTGCAGATCGCGCGCCGGCACCTGCTCGCGCGCAAGCTGACCGAGATCGGGCTCACGAGCGAGCAGGTGAGTTTCACCGACGACGCTCTCGCCGGCCTCATCCAGGGCTGGACCCGCGAGGCGGGAGTCCGGGAGCTCGAGCGCCAGATCACCGCCGTCCTGCGCAAGCTCGCGCTACGGGTCGCCCAAGGTGAGCACGGCCCCTGGCGAATCGATGCCGGCGATCTACCCGGCCTGCTCGGCCCCCAGCGCTACTACGACGAGGCGGCCGAGCGCGTGAACCAGCCCGGCATCGCCATGGGCCTCGCGTGGACGCCGACGGGCGGGCACGTCCTGTTCCTCGAGGCCGCGCGCGTTCCGGGCCGGGGCGCGCTGAAGCTGACCGGCCAGCTCGGTGACGTGATGAAGGAGTCGGCCGAAGCTGCCCTCTCCTGGGTGCGCAGCCAGACCACGCGCTTCCCCGGAGCAGGCGAGTGGGACTACCACGTGCACGTGCCCGCCGGCGCCACCCCCAAGGACGGCCCCAGTGCCGGCGTCGCGATGCTCGTCGCCCTCGCCTCCCTCGTCAGCGACCGCAAGGCTTCCAGCGAAGTCGCGATGACCGGCGAGATCACCCTGCGCGGCCAGGTCCTCCCCGTCGGCGGCATCCGCGAAAAAGTCCTCGGCGCCGCGCGCGCCGGCCTCTCCCGCGTGATCCTGCCCCGCCGCAACGAGCCCGACATCGAAGAAGTCCCCCGCGAAGTGCGCGAGCGCATGGTCTTCCACTTCGTGGATCGCGTCGAGGAAGCCCTCGACCTCGCCCTCGAGTAGCCAGTACCCGGTTCGAACTCCGGTTCGAACTCCGGTTCGGAGTACCGCCTTCAGGCCAATGCCGATCACTTAGCCTCCTTCGGGGGGGTCTTCCGCCGGTTTCGGGGGAACTTGGTCATCTTGATCTTGACCTCCCGTGGGTAGCGCCGATCGCTGCGCCGGGGTGGAAGGATGTACCGCCGCAGGTTGGCTCGCAAGTTCCGCAGGTGGCGGGGAATCGCGCCTGGAGTGGCCGAGGCGCACCAGATCCACTCGTCGCAGATCAGGTGTAGGGACGCGATGAAGCTGATGCGCGTCGGGGGGACGCCGGCTTCTTCGGCGACTCGTTCCATTTCCAGACGGACGAGGTTGTACGCCAGGAGGATTCCCCACACCTCCTGTCGCACCATGGCCTTGCTCTTGCTCCGGATCGCCTCTTCGCGGTCGAGCATCTCGGTCTTGATCTCGTCGTAGCCAAGCTCGATCTCCCAGCGTTCGTGGTAGAGGACCGCGACCTCCTGAGCTGGATGAGTCTTTGCATCCAGTAGTGAAGTCAAGAGCCATTGCGGCTGGTAGCCCGCCCGCTTGTAACGAATGGCTCGCAGCTTCCAGAGCTCCGGCAGCGAGGGGTCCTTCTTGCGCGCGCTGGCGGAAACCTTCATCTCGACGAGATGGTCATCCTTGCCCAGCTCCTCGATCACGCGCCAGCTTTGATTCTTCTTGGCGCGAGTGAGCCAGTGACGAGAGTTGCCGTCACGGGCGAGAGGAATGAGCGCCTCGGCCGAGAAGTAGAGTCGATCGACGATGCACAGGGAGTCGTCGGGGAGAGCGGACCACAATTCCCGGGCATACGTCGTTTCGCCGGTGGAGTAGGGACCGAAACGTGCAGCAGCGATCAGATGCGAGCGCAGCGCGAAGAGGGCAACCAGCCGCAAGAGAGGGTAGGCAGACTCGCCGCGGGAGTTGGCCTGGGAGCCGAAATGCGCTCGGTTCTCCTCGGAATCGGGAACTCTCAGGCTGGTTCCGTCGACGCCGTAGAGCGCAAGCCCCTTCCAGCGGTAACGATCGGCGCTGGCATGGGCCCAATGCTTGGCGCAGGTATTGAAGAGCCATTCCATGGGTTCCTCTCCAAGGCGAGTGCGCGCCTTGGGCACTGCGCTGGGCGCGACGGTTAGCCCCCCGGGGCCCGGGAGAGCGAGGTCCAGCGAATCCACCACATCGACGATGGATCGGTCCCGGAAGAGGGCCATGCCCACGACGAACCAGATCACCTGCTCGGCGGGAAGCCGCCGCTTGCGCATGGTGGCCGTTCCGGTGGCTTGGAGCGCCTTCTGGATCCAGTTCGGATCGATCTGACGGCGGAAGTCGTCGAAGGTCTGGGGTTTGGGTACCTGAGCCACGCACTCGAGCGCGTTGCGTAGAAGCATTGCCGACCTGAGTGAAGGGTGAAGAGGGCTTGACCGTCGCGCTACCTAGCAGTAGTACTACTGCCAGTCAAGGACCCATAGCCATGACCAAGAGCTCAGACTCAGAAATGAGACGCTACGAGACCCTCAAGCGCGCCGTGGCCGACGTGGACCTCATCCGTCGGGGAAGCCTCGTTCGACGCTTCATGCCGTGCGGCAAGCCAGGCTGCCGATGCCAGGCTCCGCGACCAAAGCTACACGGTCCCTACTTCCAGTGGACGCGAAAGGTGAATGGGAAGACCGTCACGCTCCGCGTCAGCCAGCCACAGGCCAAGCTCCTTGCGGAGTGGATCGAGAACGGCCGACGCCTCGACAGGCTCGTCGGTCAGATGGAGCGGCTCTCCTACAAACTGACCGAACGGCTGCTGCGTGCCTCCCACCCCTCCTGAATCGGTCCCCCTACGGGCCATCCGGCCGAGGAGACACGGTCCCGCGCTAAGTGATCGGCATTGGCCTTCAGGCGGTCTGGTTTCCTCGTCCCGCCTTCAGGCGGGACTCCCGCTCCGAGAAAGAGAAGACCGCCTGAAGGCGGTACTCCGAACCAGAGAACACCCTTCGCTCAGCGCCGTCCCAGTGGCCGGATCCTCACGCGATCATCCTCGATGATTGCGAAAACGCCGCGGAAGTCATCTCTCGAGAGAATTGCTTCCGCAACCCGTGCGTTGTCGACGCTCGGTCGCGTCGGTCGTATCCGCACAAGAATGATGCCGCATGTCGCCGGAAGGCCGGCTCGAAATGCGAGTTCGCCGAAGTCCTTGTCGAAGGTCGCAACGACACGTTCGTCGGCCATGGCTCTCTCGAGGATCTCAGCATCCCCAGCACCGGGCTGGTGTTCTTTCACCCAGTGCACGTCATGGCCACGGCGACGCAACTCGTTGACTATCGCCCCTGGGAAGTTCTCGTCGGCGATGAACCGCAAGGAGCCTCTCGCGTCCGATCAGGCCGGTAGCCGGAACATCTTCTCCGAACCAACCACTTCAGCGGCGTACGCGAGGCAGGCCTGGACATCCTCTGCTTGCAGGTGGTTGTACTGGCTCAGCACATCGGGAGTGGTGTAACCAGCCGCCAAGAGCTCGAGAACGAGCTGGACGCTGATGCGCGTCCCACGGATGACGGGCTTCCCGACCAGAATGGTCGGGTCCGCTACGATTCGCTCTCTCCAGTCCACGATTCGATGGCTCTCGAGCAGGTCATGGTCGGCGGATCCAGGGAGTCTGTCCAGCCCTGACCATGGGCGAACTTGCTACTGCTTCTGGAGCCACGCCAAGAACTTGCCCTCGAGCGAGGCCGTGCTTGCCTGGGCGTCGGAGAGCGGTGCGCCGTCGTAGCTCTCGGCAAAGGCCGTCTCGAAGTCGAAATCACCTTCCGCGGGCGCATCGGCGAGGCCGCGCAACAGCGAGGCAAACTTCTCCTTGGAAGCCTTGGCGGTCCCGCCGGCTTCGGCCTGAAGCCAGTAGATGAAGGCTGACTTGTAGGCGCGCAGGAGCTCGTTGAAATCTCCGACGAAGGAATCGGGAATGCTCGCGCCACCCGCTGCTGCGCCGCCCAGGAAGGGCGCGTGCACGGGATGGATCTGACCGCCCGTGTCGTCGCGGACGCCGAAGAAGGCGGCCGCGGTGTAGGTCTTCTCGGCGAGATCGTGACCTTCCTTCTGCGCCAGACGCAGGATCTTCAGGAAGTGATCGGTGCCCTTGCGCTCGCGCCAGCGCGATTCAGCGGAGTTCTTGGGCAGCCAGCCGCCGTCGGGATCCCCGCCGGGAACGAAGACCTCCTGCTTTCCCGTCACTCGCGAGCGCACGTCGCCGTCGACGCGCGTCTCGATCTGCCCGTACACATCGATCACCAAGTTCATCGAGAGGCCCTGGACGAAGGCCGCGGGCGCGCGGCCTCCGCAGTAGGTGTCGAAGAGCGAGTTCATCGCGAGCTGCACGACCTGCTGCTGCATGCCGGTCGGATCGTTCTCGTTCATCCCCGTGCCCAGCGCGTACTCGCCCGGGGCCCGGCCGACCACGCCGTATTCCAGTGCGACGATCTGATCGCTCTCGACGAAGCACATGGCCCAGTCGACGGCTCCCTCCACCCAGAACTGGTTGCGCTGCTCCTCGCGAGTCCAGCCCGAGAAGGCCACGAACTCGACGAAGTCCTTGCGGGTCGGCATGAGGAAGATGCGGACGGGCCCGCCCTCCCGCGGAACTCCGAGCACCTCTCCGCGGACCATGGCGTCGCACGCGCGACCGAGCGCCGCGCGCACGGGCTCCGGAGCCGCGAGCGCTTCCGCCAGATCGGGAGCCGGCCGGCCGGTTATTTTCTTGAGCGCGGAGTCCTTCCAGCCCTTGACCCAGCGATCGATGGCCACGAAGTCGTCGTGCACACCCTTCTGCTCGATGTGGAGGGGCTCCACCCATTCGAGGAGCTGGATCTGCGCCTTCACGAGCGCGGCGGCGCTCTCGCGCAAGCGATCGGGATGCGGCGCCAGGCCCGAGGTCGGAAAGCGCACCTCGAAGAGCCCGAGCTGGACCTTCACGAAATGCTCCTGGAGCGTCGCTTCGAAGCCGGCGAGATCGGGCGTGGTCGCCTCCGCCCCGCGCTCGCTCAGGAAGACCTGGGTCACATGGGCGAAATCCACCCCCTCGCCGGGACCCTTCTTCTCGTGCTCGTGCACGGCGGCGAAGGCCGGGGAAGTCAGAGCGAGCGCGCATAAAAGGTAGGGAATCATCGTGCGCTTCATCGGATCTCCTCGCATTTCACCTGACGGCAGAGCCCTCACCGTCCTCCACCTTTCCCGGGATCTGCCGCGGGACCGGGAAAGTATGGACATGCCAACCCCACATGGCGGCCGAGGTTACCGGCCAAGCCATTGGAACTTTCTACAGCTCCGGATCCGGGTTCTGCAGAACGAATCCACAACAATTGCCCGTTCCGTGTACGCGACCTCCTGGTGGGATAACGAGGCACGAACCGTAATCCTCCTGTGAATTGACGGCTCGACCGAGGTCCCGGAGATGCATGGAAGGCGGTCCTATGGCGGCCGGACGGCCGGTAGACGCGCATCCTTTCAGCCTCTTCCCGGTGGCCTTCGTCGAGTTCCGTCCGGTGCGATACCAGCGCTGCAAAAAGGCTGCCCGGTGCATCGATCGGGCAAACACGCGCTCGACGCCCGGCTTTCCGCCAGGACGCCCAGCCGTCATCCTGCCCGCGATGGTTGGCGAGGGAGGTGATCAAAGAGGTGGCTGGGAGACCTTTCCGCACGGTTCCGACATCGGCGTGAGTGGTTCCGGCCCCACTCTTGCAGCGGCCTTCGAGAACGCCGCGATCGCATTGACGTCGGTCACCACCGATCCGGCCTGCGTTCGGTCCACGCAGGAGGTGCGGGTCACCCTGAAGGGAACCGACCCGGAGATGCTCTTCTACGACTGGATCGACGCGCTCGTGTTCGAGGCGAGCACGCGTCACATGCTCTTCGGGCGCTTCGAGGTCGCGATGATCGACGAGGGGCTCGAGGCCAGGCTCTTCGGCGAGCGGGTGGACGTGCCACGCCACGAACCGGCCGTGGAAGTGAAAGGCCCCACGCTCACCGGGCTCTCCGTGGCTCGCGATCCCGCCGGCGGCTGGGTTGCTCGCTGCGTCGTCGACGTCTAGGAGTCGGACATGGATCTCGCCCGCTTGAAGCGCCTCGAGGCCGACGTCTGGGAGATCCCGGCTCACGGCCGCATGCGTGTACCCGGCCGCATCTTCGGCACCGAGGAGCTCGTGCGCGAGATGGACGAGAAGGTCTACGAGCAGGTGACGAACGTCGCGACCCTGCCAGGGATCGTGGCCGGATCCTTCGCCATGCCCGACGCGCACTGGGGCTATGGCTTCCCGATCGGCGGCGTCGCGGCCTTCGATCCCGAGGAGGGCGTGGTCTCGGCCGGGGGCGTGGGCTTCGACATCTCCTGCGGCGTGCGCTGCCTGACCACCGGATTGAAAGCGGACGAGATCGCGGCACAGCGCAAGCCGCTCGCCGAATCGCTGTTTCGACAGATCCCCGCCGGGGTGGGGAGCGAGGGCAAGATCGTGCTCGCCGATCGCGATTTGAATGCGCTGCTACTCGGTGGCGCGCGCTGGGCGGTCGAACGCGGGTACGGAACCGAGCGCGACCTCGAACGCATCGAGGAAGGCGGCCGCATGGCGGGTGCGCGGCCGGACGCCGTTTCCGATCACGCCAAGCAGCGCCAGCTCGCGCAGATCGGCACGCTCGGCTCCGGCAATCACTATCTCGAGGTGCAGCGCGTCGCCGAGCTGCTCGACGAGCGCATTGCGAAGGGCTATGGCCTGGGCCTCGGGGACGCTCTCGTCTCGATTCACTGCGGCTCGCGCGGACTGGGGCACCAGATCGGCACGGATTACCTGAAGGAGATGCTTCTCGACTGCCAGCGCCTCGGCATCGAGCTACCCGAGCGCGAGCTCGCCTGCGCCCCGATCCGTTCGGAGCTCGGCCAGCGCTACCTCGGCGCGATGCGCGCCGGCAGCAACTGCGCGCTCGCCAATCGCCAGGTGCTCACCCATCTGACGCGGCGCGTGTTCGGCCACCATTTTCCCGCCGCGCGGCTGGAGCTCCTGTACGACGTCTCGCACAACACGTGCAAGGAAGAAGAGCACGCCGTCCGCGGCAGGCAAACGCAGACTCTCTTCGTGCACCGCAAGGGCGCCACGCGCGCATTCGGTCCCGGCCACCCCGAGCTGCCGCCGCCTTTCGACGAGCTCGGCCAACCCGTGCTGATCGGTGGCTCGATGGGCACGAGCTCGTGGGTGCTGGCGGGTCTGGGCGGCGGCCGCGAGCACGGCTTCGCCTCCGCCTGCCACGGCGCTGGCCGCTCGATGAGCCGCAGCGAAGCGCTACGCCGCTGGAACGGCCGCAAGGTGGTCGACGCGCTCGATCGGCGCGGCATCACGATCAAGAGCCCCTCGATGCGCGGCATCGCCGAAGAAGCACCGGATGCCTACAAGGACGTGAGCGCCGTCGTCGACGCCGCCGAGCGCGCCGGCCTCGCCAAGCGCGTAGCGCGCCTGGAGCCGATCGTGTGCATCAAGGGCTGAATTCCAGACGCTCGGCCAGAAGTGGCCGAAGCAGTCACGGCGGCTAGCCTCGGTCTTCCTCGAGCCGATCGAGCAAGAATCGATACTCCTCCGCGTTCAACTGCTCACGCAAGGAATCGAGGTCCTCGCCGTCCCACTCGTCGAGGCGGTCGAGCCCCTCCCAGCCCATCTCGTACAGGATGCGCTCCACTTGTAGACGCCGGCTGCCGAGGTTCTTCGAGCGGGGTTGCATGGAGCCTCCTTGGTCGTGGGTGTCCCGAGCTCGATCCTAGGACGAGCGGGACGAGCCTTGGAGCCGTGCAAGTCCATGCTCGCGGAAGGAACTGCAGGCCGCTCCGCGCGGCCCCGTGCGGGGCCGTCCCGGTTCCGCAGTGCAAGTTTCCGGCCGCGAGGGTTCAATCGCAGCCAGCGCCGGCCTCGGATGGGACCGGCGCAAGGAGTTTGCTTTTGGCCGCGAACCAAGAGGAATGCCGATGAAGATCACGGAACGAATGAAGACGGACGTGCGTGCGATCGGTCGGGACGAGAGCCTGGAGCGCGCGGCGCAGCTCATGTGGGAGCACGATTGCGGTTGCGTCCCGGTGGTCGACCTGGAGCAACGCGTGGTGGGCATGATCACGGATCGCGACGTCTGCATGGGCGCGTACACGCAGGGCCGGGCGCTGCGCGAGATCCCCGTCGAGCACTGCATGTCGCGCGAGGTCCATGACTGTCGGCCGAACGACTCGGTCGAGGTCGCGGCGGGCATCATGAGCGCGCACCAGGTTCGCCGGCTTCCGGTCGTCGACGAGGCGGGCCGCCTGATCGGGATGATCGCGCTCTGCGATCTCACGCGCACGGTCGAGGAGCTCAAAGGGGAGGCGCAGAAGAAGCTCCTGAGGGAGGAGATCGCGCGAACCCTGGAAGCGATCAGTCAGCCACACCACGTGTCCGTGCGCGACACCCTCGAGCCGGTACGAGCCGCGAACTTGCCCCGCATGTCCGAGTTCCGACCAGTGCCGGCGCCGACCGCGAGCCCGGAGGGAGAGAAGCGAGAAGCCCTTCAGCGAGGAAGCGCTCGCGACGATGGTCCGCGAGCTGCGGGTCCGCGAGGTGCGGGACCTGAGCCGCGGAATCGCGGCTGAGCGCGGCGGAGAGGCTCAGTCGCCGCCGCTCGGCTGACCGCCGTCCGTCGACTGATCCTCTTCGGTCTCCGGTACGTCGTCGGCAGTGCCGTCGTCGCCGTCGACTTCTTCGCCCGTCTCGCCCGTCCCGGTGCCGCTCTCGAGCTCCTTGCGAAGGCTCTCGAGCTGTTCATCCGCGTTCTCGGGGGTGATCGCCTTGGTGGCGTTGTCGATGGCCTTTTCGAGCATCTCGCGCGTGAACTTGGGCTTGGGCACGTGCTCGTCGCGCGGACCGTCCTCAGCGGCCGGGGCCCGGCTGCCCGATTTCTTACCGCCGGAGGTGGACTGGCGGTCCGCTGCGCGCGTCTCCGGCGCGGCCGACTCACGCTCCTCCGTTGCCGCGGGCCCGTTGCCTCGATCGATCGCTCTGGCCAGCGCGGCCGCGAGTACCGAGATGCTGTCCTCGGAACCGGCGCGCGCCGTCTTTCGCGGCGGACGAGCATCCGGACAGCATGCCGTAGCGAGGAGCAAGGTGGCGCAGAGCAATGTCCGCGCGATCGCCACGCAGGAACTCATCTGCCCCTTCGAGAGGCTTTGGATCCGCCCACGAGTAGATCCCCGTTTCCGGTCCGATTCAGCGAGAGCGCGATCCGCTGCCCGGACGGCCTACCCCCGGAAGCCCGTGGACCGCGGCCCCCGGCCTGACCCTTGCCACGCCCCCCCTTACCCCCCTGAGCCTTCGCGACTCCGCCGCGACCGGCCTTGCCCTTCTTACCCTTCGCCGCAGGGCCCTTCTTGCCACCACCTTTGGCCTTCGCTGCGTGTCGACTGGCACCTGGCTTGCTCTTTCCCGCGGTGGCGGCCTTGCCGCGCTTGCCCGCAGCCTTCTTCGAGCCCGCGCTGGCCTTGGTAGCTGCTCCGCCCTTGCGCGCCCCGCCGGCATCCTTTGCGCGGGATCGCTTTCCAGAGGCGCTCGCATGCTTGCCCGCAGCATCCTTCTTGAAGGACGCATCCTTCGCGCGACCACCCGATTTCCCCGTCGCATCGTGGGCCTTGCCCTTGCCCTGCTTCGGCGCGACCGTGGCGCCGCCGCCCCCGCGCATCGCCTGGCAAGTCTGCAGGTAGGCCTCCTTGGGCATCGCCGTGCGCTGGGCTTCGAGGGCCTTGGCGAAGCGCGCGTCTTCGAGCTTCTTCAGGTCCTCGACTTCCTTGACCTTCGCGGTGTCGGCTTTCTCGACATACACGGCCGAGAGCCGGTTCAGGCGTGCCGCGCGGAACTCGTGCTCGGCGATCACCTCCGCGAGTTGATTCACTTGCGCGCGGCGCTTCGCCTCCTCCGAAACCGGCTCGTCCTTGGACGCGGGGTCCTGGGCGGGGGATTCGACCGGCGCCGCCGTGCGGTCGCTCTGGGAATCGGCGGCCGGAGCGGGAGGATCGCTCTGCTGGACGGGACTCTCCTGCCGCGCCCAGGCCGACGAAGGACCCGCCAGGCACAGACAGAGGAACAACCGAAGATGGGAGAGAGCCTTCACGGGAGCCAAGCTGTAGAGGACTCGGGGGGGGTCAGGAGGCTTGCAAGAGTCGAATCTATCCGACCCCCCGGAATCCGTCCATGGCAGGGCTGGAATCGGCCGCTCCAGCCGCCCCCAGGGGCTGCTAACCTTCCGCCCTGTCATGCCATGTCCACGAACCGCGTCGTCGTCGTCGAGCGCAATCTCGATGCATTCCTGGAGCGGGCGCGGCCTGCGGAGCGTGTCTTGGGACCGCGGGATGCCCTCGCGCCAGGATCGCAGCTCACCGCCCGGCGAGCGATCGAGCTCTTCGAGGATCAGGCCGTCTCGCGCGCGCTCGACGTGGCGGCCCGCGAGCTCAAGTCGCGCGGAGAGGGCTTCTACACCATATCGAGCGCCGGCCACGAGCAGAACGCCGTCCTCGGAGCGCAGCTTTCGCTCGGTGACCCCTGCTTCCTGCACTACCGCGCCGGCGCGTTCATGCTCGCGCGCGCGCGCAAGCTCGATGGATCGACGCCCTTGTTCGACACGCTGCTCTCCTACTGCGCCTCGGCGGAGGATCCGATCAGCCAGGGCCGGCACAAGGTCTGGGGGAGCAAGCCGCTGTGGGTTCCGCCCCAGACGAGCACCATCGCCTCGCACCTGCCAAAGGCCTCGGGGATGGCGTTCGCCCTGGGACTCGCCCGCCGCCTGCACCTCGAGAACGGTCTCGCCCGCGATGCGATCGTGTACGCGAGCTTCGGCGACGCGACCTTGAACCACGCCAGCGCGCTCGCGGGGATCCATGCCGCGCGCTACGGCAGCCGGCGCGGCAATCCCATGCCGATCCTCTTCGCGTGCGAGGACAACGGCATCGGGATCAGCGTCGGTACCCCGCCGCGCTGGGTCGAGGAGCTCTATGGAAACGTGCCCTATCTGCGCTACGTCGAGGCGAGCGGCACCGTCGACGCGATCTGGGACGCCTGCGCGCGCGCGATCGGGATCTGCAGGGGGGAGCGCGTCCCGGTCTTCCTCCACATGCGCTGCACGCGCTTGTGGGGACACGCCGGGACCGACGTCGAGACGGCCTACCGGAGTGTCGCGGAGATCGAGGCCGAAGAAGCGCGCGATCCGCTGATCGAGAACGCGCGACGCTTGATCGAGACCGGCGCCGCGACGCCGGCAGAGCTCGCCGCGATCGTGCGGGAAGCGCGCGAGCGCGTGGCGGCGGCGGCCGAGGAAGCGATTCGCCGGCCCAAGCTCGCAAGCCTCCAGCAGATCGTCGCCCCGCTCGCACCCTACGACGAGAGACGGATTCGCTCGCGCCCCCTCGCCCCCATCGATCCGGAGCGGCGGCGCGCGCTCTTCGGCGGAGCGCTCCCCGAGGAAGCCCGCACTCCTGGCCGCCGTACGCTCGGCGCGTTCGTCAACGCGGCGCTCACCGACGAGCTCGTGCGCGACGAGCGGATCCTCGTGTTCGGCGAGGACGTGGGCAAGAAGGGTGGCGTGTACGGCGTGACGCAGAACCTCCAGCAGAGGTTCGGACGCGCGCGGGTCTTCGACACCTTGCTCGACGAGACGACGATCCTCGGCATCGCGCAGGGAGCGGCGCACGCGGGCCTCTTGCCGATTCCGGAGATCTCCTACCTCGCCTACGTACACAACGCGATCGATCAGCTCCGGGGCGAGGCCTGTTCGCTCTCCTTCTTCTCCTCGGGACAGTTCACCAATCCGATGGTCGTGCGCATCGCCGGCCTCGCCTACCAGAAGGGTTTCGGCGGGCACTTCCACAACGACAACTCCATCGGTGCCTTGCGCGAGATCCCCGGCATGATGATCGCGGTGCCTGCCCGCGGAGACGACGCGGTGCGGCTCTTGCGCGGCGCGGTCGCGATCGCGCAGGAATGCGGCCGGGTGGTGGTCTACCTCGAGCCGATCGCGCTGTATCACGAGCGCGACCTGCACGAGGCCGGAGACGGAGCGTGGCTGTCCGAGTATCCGCCGCCGGACGGGAGCCACGGCGGCCTGCTCCTCCCGGGCGACGTGGGGATCCACGGCGCCGAGAACCACGATCTCCTGATCGTGAGCTACGCGAATGGTCTGCGCCTCGCCTTGCGCGCGGCACGACGCCTGGAGCGCGAGGAGGGGGTGCGCGCGCGCGTGCTCGACTTGCGCTGGCTCGCGCCGCTGCCGCTCGCGGTCGTGCGCGAGCACGCGGCGGCCTGCGGGGCGGTACTCGTCGTCGACGAATGCCGTGCCACGGGCGCGGGGATTGCCGACGCGCTCGTGGCGGATCTCTCGCGCGCGCGCCTCGCCGTCCGGGTGAGCTCGATCGCCGCGGTCGACACCTACGTGCCGCTCGGAGCTGCCGCCAACCTGGTGCTCCTTTCCGAGGAGAACATCCTTGCGGCCGCGCGCGAGATCCTCGCGTGAAGCGCGCGGCACTCGTGTTGCCCGGCCGCGGCTCGTACACCGAGCGCTCGCTCGGCGTCATCGACCCCGATGCACCGCTCACTCGCGCGGCGGAGGCGCTGCGGGCGGGCCTCGAGCTCGAGTCGATCGTCGAGCTCGATCGAGCCGCGCGCTTCGTGCCCGCCCGGCACCTGCGGCCGGCGAATGCGGCGGTCCTGATCTTCCTCCGATCGATGCAGGACGTCGCGCGAGCGAGCCGCGAGCGGCGGATCGCATGCGTCCTCGGAAACTCGATGGGCTGGTACGGCGCGCTCGCGGCGGCCGGGGCGCTCGCCCCGGAAGATGCGCTCCTCCTCGTCCAGCGCATCGCGCTCCTGCAGGAGGAGGTGCCGGATGGCGGCCAGGTGATCTACCCGCTCGTCGACGAGCGCTGGATCCGCGTCCCCGAGCAAGTGGCGGCAGTCGAGCGCGCGCTCGCCGCGCATCCGGGTGAAGTCTTCCCCTCGATCGACCTCGGCGGCTACGTCGTGCTCGCCGGCACGGAAGCGGGCGTGCGCGCGCTGCTCGCCGGTCTTCCACCGGTTGCTCAGGCGCGCACGAGCTATCCCTTCCGACTGGCCCAGCACGGCCCCTACCACACCGCTCTCGTCGGCGGCGTCGCGAGCCGCGCGCTCGAGCTCTTCGCCACTCTCACCTTCCACCGTCCGACCGTGCCACTCGTCGACGGTCGCGGGAGGCGCTGGACACCGTGGTCGAGCGACCCCGCGGAGCTCCGCGAGTACACGCTCCTCACGCAGGTCACGCGGCCCTATGACTTCACCGCCTGCGTGCGTGTCGCGCTGCGTGAGTATGCCCCGGACGAGCTCGTGCTCCCCGGTCCGGGAAACACGCTCGGCGGGATATGTGGTCAGATCCTGCTGGCCGAGGGCTGGAGCAGGGTCCGCTCACGCGCCGACTTCGATCGCGTGCAAGCGAGCGAATCGCCAGTGCTCTGGTCGATGGATCGCTGAGAAACGCGCTTCGGCTCGAGGTCTTGGGGCTGAGCCTTCGCAGGATCGCTGCTGGCTAACGCTTGTACCCAACGTGCAGCACGGCCTCTTTGCCCGCGAGCTTCACGTGGAGGTCCCAGACCGACTCGTCGTTGTTGGGGACGAGCCACGCTTCCTTCGCACCGGAGGCAGGCGTCGTGACCAGCGGCATCGGGGAGTGCGGCTGCGTCGGCTCGGCGGCCGCCGACTCGAACACCTCGACGTTGATGGTCGGGGACGCGGCAGAAAAGCTTCCGAGCTTGAGCGTGACCGTGTTCTTCGCATCGAAGTCGATGCGACTCGACGAATCAGGGATCTCCATCCATTGCAGTTTCCCCGCAGGAAAGTGCAGTTCGGCATCTCGCCCGTCGTCCGTCCATGCGCTCGCGCTCACGGGCGCCGGCGTGGCGGCGTCGTAGTGAGTGAGCAGAACCCTTTGATCCTCCACGGAGCCAAAACACGCTCCCAGGACGGATAGGAGTAGGATCGCGAGGGGTCTCAGATGGACCGGGAGCGAGTTGTGGCGAACTAGAATCACAGCGGTCTCCTTCTTTCTTTCGGGAATGAAATGTGCATCGACCTCGTGGTAGCGTCCGGCAGTTCAGGATTAGAATCGAGTGTCCAGCGGCCGGCAAGGTCGGATGCCGATCTTGGAGTGGACTTCTTTGGGTTCGACGAGGTCACGTGCAGTGACTCGAACGAAGAGGCGCGTTGTCTGGTAGTTTCCGCCTCGATAGGTCTGCATCGTGCCGTCTGCGAGGCGACGCTCGCCGGTGCCGGGAAGGAATACCGGCGGTTCCGCGCCCGTTGCGTATCCAGAGGTCTGGCCCATCAGATCGCGCGTCCACTCGCTGACGTTGCCGAACATTCCAAGGAAGCCCCAGTAGTTCGTTTCCATCCGATCCACGGGAGCGTGCACGACCCAGCCGTCCTCGCGACCGGCTTCGTAGTTCTGCACCTGGATCTGACTGATGAACGTCCTGTCCGCGATGTTGGTCTCGGGCGGAAGGTCTTCGAACGCGACGAAACCACCGTAGGGATCGTCATGGCCCGATCGGGCGGCGTATTCCCATTGAGCTTCCGTGGGGATGCCGAGTCCCCAGAGGGAGAGTCGTTCGACCGCCAGCTCCAGCGGGACGCTCTCGACGGGATGGCTCTGCGTGATCGGTGCAGCGTTGGAATAGTCGTGGCCCGCCCGATAGGTACTCGGCCGCTCGCCTGTGAGGCTCTCCCACTGGGCTTGAGTCATCTCGTGCTTGGAGAGGAAGAAGGGGCCCAGGTCGACCTCCTGTTCCGGGGCTGGAACGGGGTGGTCGATGGAATCGTAGTTGGGTCGCGTCGGATCCGTGTTCTGCGCTCCCATCACGAACTTCCCTCCGGGGAGCAGGATCAAGACGATGCCCGTCTTCGCCTGCATGGCCCATGCGCCGCGTTCGTCCTCCACGGGTCGTTCACCAGATGGTTCGACCCAGAATTCCCACCATCCCGACTCCGGGTGGCGGCGCAGCGGAACCAGACCGATCTGCGGTCGCAGTTCGAGCCCGTGAAAACGTTCATCCGCGGCGACATCGGAGCGGACCTCGTCCCAGCTCGGGGATCTCGGCTCGCGGATCGTCCGGCGCTCGAGCTCACGGGCGTGACGGAGTCGCTCATCCGTCCGAGCAATTGCACCGCTCGTCTCGCGAGCCAGATCCTCCAGGTTCGCTACCACCTCGGCGAGCACTTCGTAGCGACTCGTCAGCTCAGGGGTCGAGAAGGACCACCCCCGTCCACGCCTGAAGCGCCGCTGAAGCTCATCCAGGCGGCGCTGCGCGCCGGGCAACTCGCTCTCCATGATCTGGACGGTCTGCCGCGCTTCCTCCTCTTCCGCGGGTGTGGAGCCGGTGGCGAGGAGCTCCTTCGCCTTGGCGATTTCTACCTTCGAAGCCTTCAGGAGGTATTCCTCACTTGCGATCTTGGCCCGCAGCGGGCTCTTCTCGAGCAGGTCCTTCCACTCCGCGTCGGTGTACCGGATTCCCTGCGCGCAAAGCGCGGCGAGCTCGCCTCTCAGCGCGGGGAGCTCCTTCACCAGATCGCTCGCGTCGTCCAGCCATCGCTGCATGCTCGGGATCGATTCGGGATCGATCGGCCAGGAACGGTCGGCTTCCTCGACGTACGTGCGCGAGAGTCGCTCCAGGCGCTCCCGCAATCGTGCACGCTCGAGTCCGGCCGAGACGTAACCCGCCGCGGCCACGACCAGACCGAGCGTGCAGAGGAGCGCCGCAGCGACCTTGTTGCGCTCGATCCACTTGCGCAGCTCGATGAATGCCCCGGTGCGGTGGGCGCGCACCACGCGGTGCTCGAGGTAGGCCCGCAGGTCCTCCGCGAGCTCGGACATGTCGGCGTAGCGTTCCTCGATCGGGCGTGCCATCGCCTTCTCGCAGATCGCGACGAGCTCCGCGGGCTGCTTCAGCGCCAGCATCCCGATCGGCTTCGGGGGACCTTCGATCACCCTGCGCCACACCGCCTGCGGCGAAGCGCGCCCGTTGCCGGATAGGTAGGGCGGCTTGCCTGCCAAGAGCTCGTAGAGGATCGCTCCCAGCGAATAGACGTCGGATGGCGGACCGATGCGCTCCAGGTCACCCTGCGCTTGCTCGGGCGGCATGTACTGCGGAGTCCCGATCACCTCGCCGTCGACCGTCAGGAGTGGCGAGCCCGGCGTCTCGTGCGAGGCATCGAAACGATCGGAGGCCACCGCCAATGCAACGTCGATCGTGTTCTCGACGACGCGCAGGTCGCGCGTGTCTTCTTCGCCGAGCACGCGCGCGAGACCCCAGTCCATGACATAGGTCTCTCCGTGCCGGCCGACCATGATGTTCGAAGGCTTCAGGTCGCGATGGACGACCCCGCGCTCGTGCGCGAACGCCATCGCCTCGCACACGCGCAGGAGCACCCCGAGGGCCCGCGTCTGGCTCCAGCCTTCCGCCCCCGTGCGCACGAGCTCGAAGATCCCTCGCAGATCGCGGCCGCGCACGAGCTTCAGCGTGAAGTAGAGCTTGCCGTCGTCATCGAGGCCCAGCTCGTGGACCGGCACGATGCCGGGGTGGTCGAGCTGCCCGGTGATCTGGGCTTCCTCGAGGAAACGCGCCAGCCGGCGCATCCGTTCCGAAGCGTCGCCCGGACCGGTCTTCTCCCGCTCGAGCGCCACCTTCATTGCCACGTGGCGCCGCAGATCGGAATCCCAGGCGTCGACGACCTTGCCCATACCGCCGCGGCCGATCTCGCCGTCGATGCGATAGCGCTCGAAGGGCGTGCGCCGCCCTTTCAAGCGCTCGTGGATCTCGGCCGGCGGCAGGCGCGGTTCGCTCCGGCGCGCGAACTCGTCCGAATCCGTTCCCACGAGGCGACCCATGATTCCCCGCACGCGCTGCCAGTTGCGCTCGAGCTTTCGGAGGTCGGCTTCGAGGCCCGCATGCTCACTCAGGAAAGCGTCGAATGCGATTTCCTCGCCCGTCTCGCGGCGGCGGAGGTAGTCCGCGAAGGCAACCTCTGCAGGGGAGAACGGTTTTCCGGACTCCGAAACGGCCATGGGATGGCTCGTCCCGGGGGATTCTGCCCGGGCGCGTTTCGAGGCGGCCCGTCTCTTCGAGGGAATGTGCGTGTCGTCGTGCAACGAGCACCTCGATTGGAGACTCATTCTAGGCAACGCCCCCGGCTGACGAAGGGATGAAATCCTTCACACCGGGTAGAGCTCGCACGGGGATGGAGAACCACGCTGCATTTGGATTCTCTTTCGCGTGGGGACGCCGCGGAGCGCGCGCTATTCCATCCCGTGGACAGGAGGGCCGGTCACGGGGAAGCGCAACTGCTCGCCAGCGCAAGGTCGAGCGCGCTCTCCCTTGCATTGCCGTGGAGGTTCCCTGCCTGAGCCATCGAAGCCACCGGGTGGGTGGAGGAGAGAAGGGGAGCCCCCCACTGGAGCCGGGGGCTCTCCGCTTTCCTTTTCGCGCCTGGCAGCCCGCGGCTAGCGATCGACGAGCCGCTTGCCGAGCAGCGTGGAGAGGCGGATGCGCGCGCGGCGATGCAGCTCCTGCGCCGCCTCGATGCTCTTGCGGCCCATTTCCTCGGCCACGAAATCCCAGGAGCCGCCGGCGAAATCGTGCAAGAGGATCACCTCGCGCCAGTCCTCGGGCAACTCGTCCAGGCACTGTTCGACGATCGCCACGAGCTCGCGCTGGGCGATCTGGTCGGGAATCCCGATCCCTGCGGCGATGATGTCCCAGGAGAACGAGGAGCCCCATCCGTCCGCACGCCGCGCGTCCATCGCGACCTCTCGCCGGTGGTCGCGCTTCTGCGCCCGAGCGTGCCGCAAGGCCGTCTGCACCTGTCGCTCGGCGAGCTTGGCGAGCCACTGGATGAACGCCGCCTCGTGACGCAGCTCGAAGCGGTCGAATCCCTTCATCGCCGCTTCGAACGTGCTCTGCACGATGTCTTCGACGTCCAGCATGCGGCGTAGCCCCGGCCCCATTCGCTGGCGCACGATGGCGAACACCCGTTCCCAGTAGCGGCCGAAGAGCGCGTCGAAGGCAGCGCGATCGCCAGATTGCGAGCGGCGGATGAGCTCGACCGTGCGATCGAGCGCACCCTGGGGATCTTCCTCCATTCCCATCAGCTGGCGGGCTCGCATTCTGCTGCCGCGTGACTCATGCACGGGAGCGAGGTGGCGAGGAACTCGATGATACGATCCCCGGGCCGTTCTAGAAGGGACGAGTCCTGGCGACACGCATGGTTGCAGAGATCCACCCCTCCGGAATGGCCGGCCCCACCCCGATACCGGAGAGCGATCGTCGCCGTCCCCGCCGCGCGCGCCGGGTACTCCTCGCGCTCGTACTGGTCCTCGTCCTTGCCTGGGTCGCGCGCGACGCCTACGTTCCGCCGTTGCTGACGCGGCTCGCCGCGGGCCTGGCCGCGGATCGCGGCTGGAAGCTCGAGATCGGCGGCTTCGACGGGATCTCGACCCACGCCCTCGGGGTGAGCGACGTGCGCGCGACGCCGCTCGATCCGAGCTCGCCCGTGCAGTCGCTCCAGGCCGGGAAGATCTCCTGTGAGTTCGGTCTGGGTGACCTCCTGCGCGGCCGCGCCCGCGGCTTGCGGGCGGTGACGGCCGAGGGCGTCGAGGTCGAGATCGATCTTGCGCGGTCGACCGAAGCTCCGACGGCCACGCCAGGGATGAGCATCGAGCTCCCCGAATACCTGCCCCGCGTCGAGGTGGCACGTTCGAGCGTGCGTCTGCGGTTGAAAGATGGACAGGCGATCCTCCTCGAAGGCATCGAGGCCCAGATGCAGCCCGGGGAGCGCGAGGGAACCGCGCTCGCCCACCTCGTCGTCGGGCGTGCCGTGGCGCCCTGGTCCATCGGTTCCATGGGGCCGCGGGTCGAGCTCACGGCCACCTGCGCGCCAGGCGAGCTGCGGATCGAGAAACTGCATGTCCAAGCAGCCGATCATCGGATCGAAGCGAACCATCTGCGCATGCCGCTCGCTTTCGCAGACACGGCGGAGCTGCTGGGGGCGATCACCGGAGAGATCTCCGTCGACAGTCCCGATCCGGTGGCGCTCGCGCTGGGCCACCCGATCGAGGCACCCCTGGCAGGCCATCTCACCGCGAAGCTGCACCTGGAGGCGGGCGCCCTCGTCGTCGACAGCAGTGCGCTCGCAGTTCCTGGCGGATCGCTGGAGGAGCTGCGCGGGAGCCTCGACCTCGCCGCGATCATCATGGGGCGCGCGTCCACGATCGAGCTCGCAGCCGAAGCGAAGCTCGAGGATCTCGCGCCCTGGGGTGAGGTCCTCGGGCTCCAACCCTGGGCTGGACGGCTCGAAGGGCGCGTTCGGCTCGCGGGAGATCTGCGTGCGCCACGCTTGCGCGTCTGGCTCTCCGGCGATGGCGTGTCGATCGCCGCGCGTCCGCTCGGTGCGGTCGACCTCGAGGCGGAGACCGATTTCCACTGGATCCAGGTCGATTCGTTCCTGGCTCGCGGGGATGCGGGCGAGCTCGATCTGCGCGGCGGCGTCGATCTCGGCACGCACGCGCTCGTCGGCGCGCAGCTCCGCGCGCACCTCGTGCATCCGGAGCTCCTCCACGCCGCGATCCCCCCGATGGAGCTCGTGCTGGAAGCGCGCGTCGAGGGGCCCTGGAACGCGCCCTCTGGCGCGCTCCTCGCGCGCGCGCCCGAGCTCGAGCTCGCCGGCTCACACTTCGAATCCCTGCTCCTCGACGCGCGGATGCGCGATGGCTCGCTCCAGCTCGCGTTGCTCGTCGGCGCGACTCCGCTCGGCGCGCTGGAGGCGAGTGGCGCGATCGATCTCGCGGGCCACCCGCGCTCGATCGAGCTCGAGGTGGCGAGCCTCGATCGGGCGTCGGCGGACGGTGCCGACGAGGATCTCCTGAGTCTGTGCCTGGACTTGCCGGAGGCGCACGAGGGACCGGCAAGGGATTCCAAGGGGGAGCTCTCGCTGCTTGCGCGTGTGCGCTGGCCTGCAGGATGGATGCCGGGCGTGCCGGTTCCCGGCGCGATCCTCGATCTGCCGCAGGATGCACGCATCGACCTCGATCTTGCCGGCAGCCTGCATGCGCCGCGCGGTGAGCTCACGATCTCCGTTCCAGCCGTGAGCCTCACGCCGACGCTGGAAGGCGCGGGCACGGCGTGGACCGGCGCGCTCGATGCCCGCGTTCGCATCGATCACTCGATCGTACTGGAAGGCCTCGAAGTCGCGGGCGGGACTGGTGAGGTCCTGCACGCGAGCGGCCGCTCCTCGCTCGATCCGGATCTCGAGCAGCTCTTCGCCACGGGCGGTGGAACCTTCCTCGACGCTCCCTTCGAGCTGGACGTGCGCGGCGAGCTGAGCCAGCTCTCCTGGCTCGCGAGCCTCTCGCCCGAGATCCGCCGGACGAGCGGCGTCGTCCAGGCCGACGCCCACTTCGAGGGAACGCCGCGTGCTCCGCGCTCGAGCGGAGCGCTGCACCTGCGCGAAGGCGAGCTGCGGCTGGCGAGCGGCTTCCCGACCATCGAGCGCATCGAAGGCGAATTCGTCTTCGAGGAGCGACGCATCCTGGTGCAGGAGCTCGGGGCAGAGATCGGGTCCGCGCCGCTCACGGTGAACGGCGCGATTGATCTCGAGACCGAGTCGCCGACGCTCGAGCTCTCCGTTCATGGGGAGAGCGTGCTCCTCGCGCGAACCAGTACGGTGCGGCTGCGGACCAACGCCGACCTGCGCATCTCGGGCACGCTCGCCAAGCCTCGCCTCACGGGGAAGATCGATCTGCAGAAAGGCCGCGTGCGCCGCAATGTCGAATTCCTCTCGGCCCTGCGAGGAGGCCGTCGGAAGACCGCCAGCTCGGCCGGCTTCACGGCGTTCTCCCTGCGCGAGCCACCGCTCTCCGAGCTCGAGCTGGATGTGGAGATCTCCGCGAGCGAAGGGATCGATCTGGAGAGCAACATCGCTCACGGGTCGATCCGGCCCGCCCTGCGCCTCGCCGGCACGGGCGCCATCCCGACGCTCGAGGGTCGGGTGTTCCTGGATGACCTGCGCGTCGATCTACCCGGCGGGCGCTTCCGGTTCTCTGCCGGTGTGATCCAGTTCGACCGTGCCGATCCGTTCCGGCCCACGCTCGACTTCCTGGGTCAGACGCGTCTCGCGGGTCACGACGTCACCATGGAGATCTCGGGTCCCATCGACGAGCCGATCGTGAACCTCTCGTCCTCGCCGCCCGTTTCGAAATCTCGGCTGTTCCTTCTGGTGGTCTCGGGAACGCTGCCGCCGGAAGACCTGCAGGGATCGGGTAGCCAGGCGACCCGCTCGGTCAGCATCTACGTGGCGAAGGACATGCTCTCGCGCTGGCTGAGCTCGGGCAGCGAAGACGACGAGGACTCGCTCTTCAGCCGGATCGAGATCGTCACCGGGAGCGAGGTCTCGAAGGCGGGTGTGCTCTCGACCCAGGCGTCGCTACGCCTGCGCGAGGGAGCGTTCGTGGAGGACGACACGATGCTCCTCGTCGCCGAGCGCGACGTTTACGAGGACTACAACATGGGTGTGCGGATCGTGTTCCACTTCCGATGACGCTTGGCCGGGCCAATGGCGCGCTCCTGGGCATCGTCCTGTGTGCGGCGCTCTCCTGCCAATCGCTACCGGTTCCAGGAGCGAAGGAGCTTCCCGCGAGCTTCGAGGGGAATCGGCACTTCTCGATCGTCGAGCTTTCCAATCAGATCGCGGTCTCGCTCCAGGATCTCGCGGGCGAACGCGATCCGCGGGCGGCGGTCGAAGACGCGGCCTTCGACATCGAGGTGTTCCATCGCGAGGCCGGATTCGCGACTTGCCGCGTCGAATGGTCGGTCGAGGGCCGCGGGGAAGCGGCGCGAGCGCGCTTCGTGATCCACGAGGGTCCGCGCGTCACGATCGCGAAGGTCGAGCTGCCGGGCCGGCCAGAGGATGCACCGCCGGCGAAGGGGCTCGCAGCCTTCCTCGGTCGACGAACTCTGGGGTTCTTCGGCGCTGGGGAAGCCCTGTTCGTCGAAGCGGACGTGGTTGCGGGCGTGCGTGGGATCGAAGCGTCGTTGCGTGAGCGGGGCTGGCTGGAAGCGGCTGTGGCGGAGCCGGAGATCGAGTTCGACCCGAGCGGGGAGCACGCCATGATCCGGGTGCTGATCGAGGCCGGCCCGCGCTACCGACTCGCCGCGATGCCCGAGATCGAGGTGGCCAAGGTGGAGACGGACGAGCTCGACACGAAGGCCCTCACGCGGCAATGCGAAGCGGCTCTGGACGAGAACAAGAAATGGAGCGACCGGATCCGCGAGCCCTACGATCCGCGCTGGGCGAGCGAGCTGCGCGGAGCTCTACTCGATGCGCTCGCCCGGGGCGGCCATCCCGATGCGCAGGTCGAGATCGCGCCCGAGACGGCGGGCGAGACTCCGGAACGCCGGGACGTCCGCCTGCACTGCAAGGTGCAGCCCGGACCGCTCGTGAGAGTGAGAGCAGTGCGCTTCCAGGGGAACGAGGAAACGCACATCCCTTTCCTGCAATCACGCCTGGGGTTCGAGGCACCCGGAACCTTCGACGGGGAGGCCATCGACGATGGCGTGCGCCGGCTCCACGGCACGGGCTTGTTTCGCACCGTCACGGCGCGCCTCGAGGGCGAGGGGGAAGAACGCGAGCTCATGGTCGACGTCGAAGAAGGCGACACGCGCGAGATCTTCATCGAGCCGGGCTACGGCTCCTACGAGCTGCTTCGGGTGCGCACGGGGGTGCGCGAGAAGAACCTCTGGGGCACGGGCCGCGAGCTGCGGGCCGAGGCCAAGGTCGCGGTTCGCGCGCAGGAGTTCGAGATCGGGTTGCGCGATCCCTGGTTCCTGCACACGGCGCTGTCGAGCGATCTGTCGACCACGTACGAGCGGCGCGAGGAGCCCTCGTTCACCAGCACCAGCCGCGGGGCCGCGTTCCTGCTCACGCACCAGCCCGGCGAGAAGGCGCCGACGACGAGCTTCGGGTACCAGTTCCGCCATTCCGATCTCGAGTCGGAGACGATCGACGAAACCGAGCTCGAGGCACTGAGCGACGACATCGACATCGCTTCGCTGCGCGTGGTGCGCCGCTACGACACGGTGGGCTACCTCTTCCAGCCGAGCTCGGGACACTTGCTCGAGCTCGGCCTCGAGTACGGTGCCGAGGCCCTCGGTTCCGAGCTCGATTTCCTGCGTGCGACGGGGACTTTCTCGCTGTATCCGAACGTGGGCGATACCTGGGTCGCAGCGACATCGCTACGCGCGGGCTGGATCACGCCGCTCGCCGACGACGTACTGATCCCGCTGCAGGAGCGATTCTTCAATGGCGGCGAGAATTCGGTGCGCTCCTTCCACGAGAGCGAGCTCGGGCCGAAGGACGACGAGGGTGATCCCCTCGGCGGCGAGGGCTTCGGCACGCTCAACCTCGAACTCCGCCGCTCCGTCTGGAAACCCGAGCTCGAGCTGGCCTTCTTCGCCGACGCGGGCTACGTGGTGCCCGATCACCGCGATTTCTTCGCGCCCACCTCCGCGAACACCGGCACAGCCCTGGGCGTGGGGCTCCGCTACTGGCTTCCGATCGGGCCGCTGCGCCTGGACCTGGGATTCAATCCGGATCGCGAGGACGACGAAGACGCATACGTGCTGCACTTCTCCATCGGGATGGCTTTCTGAGAGCGCTGACCGCGGTCGCAGGGCTTCAATCGGCGGGCGTGCTCGCCACGCCCGGCGGCGCGCCGTCGAGCTGGAGAAGCGAGAGCTTCGCGATCCCCTGCTCGATGTTCTTGCGCACCGCGCCCTGGATCGCGATGAGCCGGCGCTCGTCCATGAAATCCGCATCGAAGGTATCCGCGAGCTCGCTGGTGCGGAGCGACTCCATCCAGCCGACGGCGCCGCTTCCGCTGCGAACCAGCAGCCATTCGAGCTCGACGGTCGCGCTCATGTCGAGGCCGGTCTCGGGCTCGACGAGATGGGAGACCGTGACGGTGAGCTCCCAGTCCGCACCCTTCGGCCCGATCGAGCGGAAGACCTTGCTCTCGCCGATAGCCTCCACGAGCGCTGCCTGGAGATCCTCGGAGGGGATGACCGCGCTGCCGATCCACGGATCTTCGCTGCCGTGAGCGCGCACGCTGAGGGACGCGTCGAAGGTGCGCGCGATCTCGACCTCGTGAGGAACCATGGCCGCCACGGAGAGCGGCGCGTTGGCACATCCGCCCGTGGCGAGGACGAGCGTGAGCCAGAGCAGCGGAGCGATGGAGGTCGTATGGAAGCGCACGGCAGAATCCTCGGCGAGAGAGTCGAAACGGGGGAGGCCGTCTCGACTATCGGCGATTCCGAGCCGTTGCCGTACTCGCAGGTTCCGCTGGCGGCCCGGCGCTTCGACTTCTCCCGTTGGTGAGAACAGGCTCGTCGGCACGGGCGAGCGAGGGGGCGATCCATGGCTTGGCGGCTGCCGGATGGAGCGCCTACCATCCCCTCCCCTGCTCCACGGAGTGTCCACATGCGACTCGCGCTCACCCGCCGTTCCTTCCTCGAGCTCTCGGAGAGCCTCGCCAGCCTCGTGCTTTCCCGCGCGGCGAAGCGGCGACCGGCCTCGCGTGGAGCGCGCACGCGCTTGCGCCACGCTTCGATCGGCGTGGGCGGGATGGGTGTCGCCGATCTCGATCACATTCGCTCGCACCCCGAGGTCGACGTCGTGGCCCTGTGCGACGTGGACGAGAACAAGCTGAAGGAGGCCGCCGCCAAGGTGAGCGGCGCGCGGCTGTACCGGGACTGGCGCGAGCTCCTCGAGAAAGAGTCCGCGAACATCGATTCGGTGAACGTGAGCACGCCCGATCACATGCACGCGGCCATCACGGTGCAGGCTCTGCGGCGCAAGAAGCACGTGTACTGCCAGAAGCCGCTGACGCGCACGGTCGCGGAGGCGCGGCTGGTCGCGCGAGAAGCGAAGGCCGCCGGGACGGTCACGCAGATGGGGATCCAGAACCACTCCCTCGCGCCTTATGCGCAAGCCCTCGCGCTGTTTCGCGCCGGCCACATCGGCAAGGTCCACGAGGTGCACGTGTGGACCGATCGGCCGACTGGCTGGTGGCCACAGGGAATCGAGCGGCCGGAGGGCGCGGACGCGATTCCCGCGACGCTCCAGTGGGACCTGTGGCTCGGCGTGGCCCCCGAGCGCCCCTACAAGCAGGACGTGTATCACCCTTTCAAGTGGCGCGGCTTCCAGGACTTCGGCACCGGCGCGCAGGGAGACATGGCGTGCCACCTGATGGACCCGGCGATCTGGTTCCTCGAGCTCGGCCTTCCGCTGCGCATCCGCTCCGACGGTCCGCCTCCCAACGCGGAGACCTATCCGCTGTGGTCGGAGGTGCGCTACGAGTTCCCGTCCAATGCGCACACGACTCGCGACCCGCTGCCTCTGACGTGGCACGACGGCAAGCGCAAGGCACCCCGCGAGTTGCTGGACGAACTGGGTGCCGGCGAGGTGTGGGACAACGGCTCGCTCTTCGTCGGCGAGACCGGCGCCCTGCTCGCGAGCCCCTACGATCCGCCGCGCCTGCTCCCCGAGGAACGCTTCGCGGAAGTTGCGATCCCCGCGGCGGAGAATGGCGAGCACTGGCACGAGTGGGTCGATGCGTGTCTGGGCAAGGGCCAGGCGAGCGCGCCCTTCGCCTACGCCGCGCACCTCTCCGAGATCGCGCTCCTCGGGAATGTCGCCTTGCGCTTCCCCCACGAGACTCTCGAGTGGGACGGCGCGGCGATGCGCTTTCCGCGCCGCCCGGAAGCCGATCTTCTGCTCGGCTCCCCGCAGCGCAAAGGCTGGGAGATTCCCGGCCTGTCGTGATCGCGCTCGGCACGACGCGGGTGGCGTGTGTTCACCGGAACCAGTTTTCCACCGCACGCGAGCGCGACACCCTCACATGAAACTTGCGGAGCGCGCTGGAGGGAGTAGTCGGCTATCCTCGCCGCCGGAGACCCCATCATGACCCCTCGAATCGACCGCCGCGCGTTCCTCGCCGATCTCGGCAGCGCCTCGCTCGCTGGCCTGCTCGCGCCTTCTCTGTCCGCGCTGCCCGGCGCACCGCGCAAGCCAGCCGAGAAGCTCTACGACATCTCGCTCGCCGAGTGGTCGTTCCACCGGGCGCTGCATTCGGGGGCGATGGTCAACCTCGACTTTCCGCGCATCACGCGCGAGCGCTTCGACATCGGGGCGGTCGAGTACGTGAACACCTTTTTCCAGGACAAGGCCACCGACTTCCAGTATCTGCGCGAGCTCGAGAAGCGCTGCGCCGACGCCGGCGTCACGAGCAACTTGATCATGATCGATTCCGAGGGCGACCTCGGCGACGCGGACGATTCCGCGCGCGCGCGAGCGGTGCGGAACCACCTGCGCTGGATCGCCGCCGCTGCCTTCCTGGGCTGCCATTCGATCCGCGTGAACACCTACGGCTCGGGGGCGCCGGAGGAAGTGGCGAAGCGGGCTGCCGATTCCTTGCACGAGCTCGGCGAATACGGGGATCCCTACGGCATCAACGTGATCGTCGAGAATCACGGAGGGAACTCCTCGAACGGCCAGTGGCTCGCGGGAGTCATGCGCCGCGCCAACCATCCGCGCGTCGGCACGCTGCCGGATTTCGGCAACTTCGATCTCGGCAACGGCAAGTCGTACGACCGCTACGTCGGCGTCCAGGAGATGATGCCTTTCGCGAAGGCCGTGAGCGCCAAGTCCCACGAGTTCGACGAGCGCGGCGAGGAAGTGCGCACCGACTACCACCGCATGATGCGGATCGTCGTCGACGCCGGCTACCGCGGCTTCCTCGGCATCGAGTACGAGGGTGACAAGCACTCCGAGGACGATGGCATCCGGCTCACGAAGACGCTCCTGGAGCGCGTGCGCACGGAGCTCGGCTGATCCCGCCGGCTGTCAGTGCTCGGAGGGAAGCGGACCGCCGATGGTCGTGAGCCCTTCGACGAGGCGCTCGCGCAGACCGGGAGCGAGCTCTTGTTCGGGGATCGACGCAACGAGTAGGCCGAAGAGCCTCCCGAGCGCAGGCGGTCTCAAGCCCTCGATGGGCTCGGGACCCTTCGAGACGGCCACGGTGCGATCCTTGGCGCCCGCGAACGGTTGCCAGTGGAATTGCTCGACATCGCAGCCGGGGATGCCGAAGACGCGCGTCTCCCCGAGCTCGGCGAGGCATGCCGCGATGGTCTCGCGCAAGCTCGCCACGGTCCCCGGCTCGAGCTCGATCACGGTCGGGTTCCCCGTGCCCACCAGCAAGCGATCGTCCGCGTTCCACCGCAGGAAGAGCTCACCGCGTCGGCACGAGCGGACCTCGAGGCCGAAGAGATCCCCTTCGCTGCGCGGAGCGGCGCGCGCGACCGCGGGCAGCGCGGGCAGCTCGCCGTCCGCGAGCTCGCGGCAGCGCACGAGCAACGTCTCGATGGCGGCCTGATTCTCGGGATCGAGCGGATCCTTGTCGGGTCGATATCCGGCCAGGTCGCCCAGGCGCTGCTCGAGCACGCGCGCCGCCTCGATGCGCGCCAGCCGGCCAGTCGGAGTGCGGAAGAAGGTGTCGTCCCGGCGCAGCTCCTCGACCAGCCATTCGAGCGCGCCGTGCTCGCCCCAGGAATCGAGGATGCGCGCCGCTTCGCGGCGGACACGGTCGTTCTCGTCGGAGAGGCGCGCGCGCACGAGCTCGATCTTCACCCGCGCATCGAGACGCTCGAGCGCACCGAGCGCCGCCACGCGCACGAGCGGCAAGGGATCTTCGAGCAAGACGACGAAGCGATCGAGCTCTGCGGGGCTCGCTTGCTCCGCGAGGGAGCGCGCAGCCGCCGGGCGCCAGGGAAAATCAGGCGCAGCGAGCGCCTCCCAGGCCCGTGTGCGCAACACAGGATCGCCGAAGCGCCCGAGGACCTCGACCAGATCCGTGCCCAGACGCGCGAGCTCGGTGCTCGATCCGCCCGCCAGCTCGCGCAGCGCCGCCGCCGCCGGCTCGCCGATCGCGAGCAGGCGCTCCGCCGCCTGCGGCCGCACCGGGAGAGAGCCCTCGCGTGCCGTCGTGATCAGCTTCTCGATGTCGGCCGGGCTCGGCTGAGCATCCTGCGCTCCGAACGCGGAGGGCAGCGCCAGCCCGAGCACGAGCAGCAGGACTCGCGAGGAACGTCGGCGAAAGGCCGTACTCATTCGATCGCAGCGTCCTTCAGGCGGTAGAGGCTGGTGACGAAGCCGTCTTCCTCTTCCTCCCCGACCGAGAAGACGCCGGTGAGGGTGAGCTCGTCGGGAGTGAACTGGGTGACGTCGTCCGCAAGCGTCACCTTCACGAAATGCTGAACCTTGGTCGTTCCGCAGCTGCAGCCGGAGGTCACGAGATTGAAGGTGTCGACTCCCTCGACCGTGCCCATCGCCATCAGCCCCTTGATCCGGATGCGCTTGCCGTCGAGCTTCCTGATCTTCTCCGGCACCTCTCTCCCCGGCCGCCAGTCGATGGTCGTGAGATCGGAGAGCTCGACCTCGATCGGCTCATCGTCGACGACCGGAGGTGCGGGGGAGGCCTGGAGGCTCGCGACCGGCGCGAGCGCCATCGCCCCCAGCGCGAACGAGAGCACGACGAGCGAACGAAGGAGCTTCATGATCGATGCGCGCGCCCTGGATCGCGGGACCGCTCGGGCAACGCAGCTATAGGATAGCCTCTTCGACGGCTGGTCAAGGAGTCTTGAACCCACGGGCCCTGAGTACCAACCAGTCCGGGAGTACCAACCCGTCGGGGAGTACCAACCCGTCCCCGAGTACCGCCTTCCGGTTCGGAGTACCGCCTTTAGGCGGTCTGGTTTGTCGTCCCGCCTTCAGGCGGGACTGTCTCCGCAAGAGAAGACCGCCTGAAGGCGGTACTCCGAACCAGAGGCGGCCTCCTCACCACTCGTCCGTGACGCGCTCGCCTCGCAACCGGTACGCACTCGTCACGTACCCCATGCCATCCGTCGCCCCCGAGAGCTCGAGGATCCCCGTCGCGAGTACCGGAACATACGGGTAGTACTCCGTCGTCTCGTCCGCTTGCATGAGCACCTCGACCCACTCGTCGGGTTTGGGCATCTGGCCGAAGCAGCAGCTGGCCATGTCGCGCACGAGCATGAATGCCTTGACCCGCGTGCCCTCCCACTCCATCGGGATCATGTAGCCATCGATGGCCACGAGCATCCGGTCGAGCCCGCGGATCGATGCCGGGAGCCCCTCCAGGCCTTCCTCGCCCTCGTCCGGATCGAAGATCGCGTCGACGTCGAGGCCGATGAGCGAGAGGTCGGCGAAGCTCACCATCCGGGGCTCGCCTGCGGGAGGCTCGCCCGATGCCGGCGGCTCCGCGCGCGCGGCCGTCTCGCCTGCGGAGGGCGAAGTTTCGGGCGCATCGACCGTTGCCGCCTCCGGCGCGGCGGACGGAATGTCCGGCGCATCCCCGGCGCGAACGATCGGCGACGTGCTCGTTCCGTCGAGACGCGCTCCCTGCGCGACGGTCTCGCGCGTCGCGAGCTGGTCCGCCCCGTCAGGAGCACAGCTTGCGAGCACGAACGCGAGCGCAACGCCCACGACAGCTCTCCGCGCCAAGATCGAGCGCTCAGCCACCGGTCCCCGCCAGATGCGTCGCGACATCGGTCGAGTAGGCCTTGAATGCGGGCAAGAGACCAGCGAGCGCCCCCAGCGCGATCATGCCGAGTGGCGCCCAGACGAGGGCTGGATGCGCGGCCCAGACGTCGAGGACGACGCCCGTCTCGCGGCGGATGATCGAGGCGGCGAGCCCCGCGATGGCGAAATAGACGGCAAATCCCAGCACCGCGCCGCTGGTGGCGATCGCGGCCGCCTCCAGGACGATCGCCGAGAACACCGTGCGCCGGCGCGCGCCGAGCGCGCGCAGGATCGCGAAGCCGCGGCGGCGCTCGTTCATCGTGTTGTGCAGGCTCGCGAGGATCGAGCCGGCGGCGACGGCCATCACGAGATAGGCAACCAGCTCGAGCACGCGCGCCATCCAGCCGAGCTTGACGAAGATCTCCCCCATCACGGAGCTGATCGGAAACGCGAGCGTCGCCTCCTTCCCCTTGCGATTGAACTCGTAGGAGAGCGCGTTCCCCACGCGGAAATCGTCCAGGACGAGCATCACCGCGCTCACTTCCTTGTGCTCGTCGGGGATCGGCTGGCCATCCTCGGCGTGGTAGACCTCCCCGCCGCCCTTCAGCTCGTGGCCGCCCATGCGAAAGATGCCCTCGATCGGGATCCACACGACACGATCCATCGGCGAGTACGTGGGCTGGAGGATCCCGGTGACGAGATACTCTTCCTCGTGCTCTTCGGCGCCGGCCTCGAAGACGTCGTGGCTGGGGTGAAAGGTCGAGTTCACGCGCAGTCCCGTCGAGAGTGCCACGGCGCTCCCGATCACCGCCTCGCGGCACTCAGGGTCGAACACGCGGCCGCCGGAGTACAGTCCGAGCCGAGGCCGCTCGGGTCGGTCGAAGTGCTGGAACAGCTCGACCGTCGTGCCGACGACGCGGAACCCACGAAAGCTGTCGCCGACGGCGTAGGGAACGGCGAGCTCGACCCCGGGGCGCGAGCGCACCTCCTGGTAGGCGCTCCACGGCAGATTCCCCGGCGAGGTCTCGAGGTGATAGACCGTGTTCAGCACGAGCTGGAGCGGACTGCCGCGCGCTCCGAGAACCGCGTCGAAGTAGAGATCGCCGCCCTGGAAGGCGACGCGGCTCTGGTGCGCGACGCAGAAGACCGCGAGCACGAGGCCCGAGGCGAGCGCCGCGGAAGCGATCGTGACGGAGCTCGAGAGGGCGTGCAGCCTGAGGCTGCGCAGCACGATCATCGGCAAGGCGCGCGCCTGGCTCATCGGAGGGTCGCCTGGCGCTGCAGGTCCGCGAGATCGACGACGCGCTCGAAGTGTGCGAGCACCGCCGGATCGTGGCTCACGCACAGGAGCGCCGAGCCGCGCTCGCGGCACAAGGTCGAGAGGAGGTCGAGCGCCTCGTCGGCGCGCGCGCGGTCGAGATTGCCGGTCGGCTCGTCGGCCAGCACGAGCTCCGGTCGGCCCGCGAGCGCGCGCGCCAGCGCTACCCGCTGCTGCTGGCCGACCGAGAGCTGCGCCGGGCGGTAGCGCAGCCGCTCGCCGAGGCCCAGGCGGACCAGGAGCTCGCGTGCCTCCGACTGCTGGATCCCTGCTCCGAACACCATCCCGAGCAACACGTTCTCCAGCGCGCTGTACCCGCCGAGCAGATGGAAGCTCTGGAAGACGTAGCCTACGTGCCGTGCGCGGAAGAGATCGCGATCGGCTTCGCCGAGGCGCGAGACCTCCGTTCCGAGGATGCGCACCGAGCCCGAGTCCGGTCGCAGGATCCCCGCGATGGTGTGCAGGAGCGTGGTCTTTCCCGAACCGCTCTCGCCTCGCAGGGCCACCCGTTCCCCCGCTTCCATCGAGAAGCGCTCGATCGAGAGCACCGTCTGCACGCTCCCGTCCGGGGCACGATAGCTCTTCTGGAGGCCTTCGATCTCGAGCAGGGACATGATTCACGATCGCCGGAGCGGCCAGGATCCTAGTTCAGGCCGGACGGGCCGCAATGTTCGGCCGAAGTGAAGCTTTTGCGCTCCGTTCGTCGATACTGGCCACGTGGATCTTTCGATTGGCGGAATCCTGGCGTCCTTCTTCGTGGGAACCGTGGGGATGGGCTTCTTCATCTATGGCAAGAAGCAGCTCCGCTTTCCCCAGCTCATCGGTGGGATCGTCCTGATGGGCTTCCCGTATTTCGTGGGCAGCCCCGCGGCGATGCTCGCGATCGGGGCAGCGATCGTCGGCGTCATCTGGCTCGCCGTGCGCGTGGGGTATTGACCCGGTCTGGCCGTGGCGCGCCGAGAGCCTCCTCCCAGGGCTCAGACGCCGGTCAATGCCTCCCCTCGAGGAATGGCACGACCCGCCGGCGCAAATCCGCGGGGAGAGACCGATCGAGCGCAGCGAGGATCTCCGCGGGCTTGTAGCGCGAAGAGAAGTGCGTCATCCCGATGGCCTCGTTCTCGAAGAGCGCCGCCCGCTCGACGATCTCGTAGAGGTGGACGTGTCCCTTGGAGCGCGCTTCCTCGACTGACACGCGATCGTCGACGAAGGTGACCTCGATCAAGAGCCGGCGCGCACGCCGCACGAGCTCCTCCTGATCGACCACCTCGATGAGCGTGTCGCCGGTGAACGCGAGCTCGCAGCTACGGACCGGCTCGCTCACCTCGGTTCCCGCTTCGACCCGCAGCCTGCGGATCTCCGCCTCGGGGAGCCCGCGAAACGGAGCGCGCAGCACCGAGCGCTCCTGGAACAGGGCGTAGCCCTGGCAGAACACGCGGTGTGGCGACCGGAAGGCTCGCACGCTCCAGTTGCCGCCCAGCGCGAGCTCCTCGCCCGGCGCGAGCGGGATCACCTCGCAGGCGAGATCGGAGCGATCGAGGCGGCGCCAGACCGCGAACAGATCGAGAAAGGCGGCATGATTCTCGCGCGGAACGACGTAGCGCGGAGGGCCGAGACGCCGCAGCGAGCGCATCGCCGCGTGCCACACCACTCCAGCCATGTGATCGACGTGGGCGTGCGTGAACAGGACCGTGGGGATCGAGATCGCCCGCGCCTGGCAGCTCCCCATGTCGAAGCCGAGCTTCAGGGTGGGCAACAGGATCGAGGTCTCGATGCCGCCGATCGAGATCCCCGTGACGTTCAAGCCTGCGAGGTCCATGGGACGCACGACCATTGCATGCCCCGCGCGAGAGACGCGCAACGTGCGGGGGCGCGCGAAAGCGCTACGGAGGCACCTACGTGCCGAGCAGGTATCGCCGTTCGGGATGGCGGATGGCGAGCACCGGCTTGCGCGACTCCTTCAGGATCCGGTACGCCACGTTGCCGAGCAGGGCGGAGGAGAGCCCGGTGCGTCCGTGGCTGCCCAGTGCGATCAGGTCGAAAGAATCCTGGAGCTCCAGTACGGCCGTTGCCGGCCGCCCTTCGAGGAAGCGCCACTCGCGCTCGAGCTCGCCCCACTCGAAAGCCTCCATGGCCTTCTCGAACTCTTCGCGTGCGCTGGCGCGCACCTCGTCCAGTACATAGGTCGGCCCCGGAGTGGGATAGGCGACCCCCGGCGCGTAGCCGAGCTCGGGCGTCACGAAGCAGTGCAGCGCGGTGACGCGCGCCTTGTGGACGCGGGCGAGGGAGCAGGCGACGCGCAGCGCGTTCAAGCTGTCGGCCGAGAGGTCGATCGGGACGAGCACTCGGCGGATCGCCTCGTAGCGCGAAGGCTGCACCCACACCCCTCCGTCAGCGCGGGCCAGCACCGCGCGCACCGTGCTCCCGAAGTCGAGGACACCGCGCCGCCGGTGCGGCCCGAGGAAGATCGTGCTGGCGCCGAGCTCGTGCGCCGCCTCGATCAGCACCTTCGCCGGCGGCCCGGGCTGCAAGCGCAGGCGTTCGTTCGCCCTCTCCCCTTCCCAGTTCGCGGCCGGCCCGATCTCGCGCAGCCGTTCGAGCAGGTGCTCGCGCACGGCCGCGGTGTGGTCGGCCGAGACCGCCTCGCGCGCCGCCGCCGCCATCAGCGCGTCCTCCTCCAGCACGAGCCCATCGAACGGCAGGGGTAGGGCATGCACGGCGTAGAGCTCCGCGCCCAGCCGACTGGAGAGGTCGAGCGCTGCGCGCAGCGCGTCATCGGAGCGACCGCCCTCGTCGATTCCGACGACGAGCGGCTTGTGCGCAGGAGTGGGATTCATGGAGGGAACCTCGGGCAGTGGGCAGCGGGAGCCGAGCGCGTCAGCATGCGACAGCTGAGAATGCTATCGGTCCGGCCCGAGCGCCGTGGAAGGGTAGAGTGCGCGGTCTCTCTCGCCCCTCATTCCCAGCGCGCTTGCTCGCTCTCGCGCCCTGCCAGGTAGCGCTGCAGGAGGATGGACTCCTCGGAAGTCTCCCGACCGACGAACTCCAGCCCGAACAGCACGTTCTTGCCGTGCGGCGTCGCGTGCCGGCGTTCGGCTCGCGAGGCGAAGCGCTCCTCGCTTCCGGGAATCGGGAACGAGATCTCGTAATTCGCCGCCGCCAGCAGACCCTCCGCACGTGACGCCTCGAGCACGAATCCCACACCGTGGGTGGAGACGTCGTTGACGCTCACTTCGAATGCGGCGGCGCCCGCCTGCAGCGAAAGGGGAAGACGGCGGTCCAGCGCGGGCCGTATGCGCACGAAGCGCCGGCGGTTGAAGAAGTTCCAAAAGAAGGGATCGAGCTGCGGATAGAGCGCGTCGAGGTCGGTGAACTCGAGCACGTGCTGCAAGGAACCATCCGGCTGGCGCAGGGCGCGCAGGAAGCGGGCATTCCCGTGCACGCTGCCCGGATGCATGAGCGAGGAGAAGTTGAGCTCGACCACTTCGCCCTCGGTCAGATCGGGAACCGCTCCCTTGGGGAAGATCAGGCGCACCCCGCCGATCGCGAGGTCCCCGACTTCCGCGGAGGCGATGGTGGCGCCCTTGCGCGAGACCTTCACTCCCAGCGCGTGCTTGCGACTGGGCGAGCGCCGGTAGTGGCGACGCTTCGCGCTGGCATCCGTCTCGCCATCGGGCTCCCCAGCCCGCCCTTCCTGTTTCTTCTTGCGCTTGAAGAACATCGCTGCGGAATGGGAATCTCCGCCCGCTCAGGAATCAAGCCCCGAGCAGCGGAAGATCAGCGCGCCGTCAAGCGCCCGCGCCGCTGGACGCTGCACGACCACGAGTTGCGTCGGTGCTTCGCGGGCGCAAACCGCTTCGCTTTCAGGCCCGCGAACGCGTTCCCGGCGATGGAATGGGTCACAGTCGGGCGAAGCGGTCGGTCTCGGTGATCAGGGCGGAGCGGATGCCGGGCTCGGTCATCGAGTGGCCCGAGTCCGGGACGACCAGGAGCTTGGCTTCCGGCCACGCTCGATGCAGGTCCCAGGCCGAGCGCATCGGGCAGACCACGTCGTAGCGGCCCTGCACGATCACGCCCGGGATCTTCCTGATCTTCTTCACGTCGCGCAGGAGCTGGTCGTCGCGGCGCAGGAAGCCGCGGTGGACGAAGTAGTGCGCCTCGATGCGCGCAAAGGCGTCGGCGAAGCGGCCCCGGCCGAACTTCTTGATCAGCTCCGGATCGGTGAAGAGCTTGCTCGTGGTGCCTTCCCAGATCGCCCAGGCGCGCGCGGCCCGTAGTCGCACGCGCCGGTCCGGACTCGTCAGGCGCTTGTAGTACGCCTTCATCATGTCGCCGCGCTCGCGCGGAGGGATGGGCTCGAGGTAGAGCTCCCATGCGTCGGGGAAGAGATGGCTCGCGCCCTCCTGGTAGAACCACAGGAGTTCGCTCGCGCGCAGGAGGAAGATCCCGCGCAAGACGAGCGCCTTGCAGCGCCGCGCGTGCTTCTGGGCGTAAGCCAGGGACAGCGTGCTCCCCCAGCTCCCGCCGAACACGACCCAGCGCTCGATCCCGAGGTGCTCGCGCAGCTTCTCGATGTCGTCCACCAGGTCCCAGGTCGTGTTCTCGCGCAGCTCCGAGAAGGGTGTGCTCTTCCCGCAGCCGCGCTGATCGTGGAGCACGATGCGCCACTTCTTCGGATCGAAGTAGCGCCGGTAGACGGGATCGATGCCGCCGCCTGGCCCGCCGTGCAGGAACACGAGCGGCTTGCCGCGCGGGTTGCCGCACTCCTCGTAGTGCAGCGTGTGCAGCTTCGAGACCGCGAGCATCCCCGTGCTGAAAGGTTCGATCTCGGGGAAAAGCTCTCGCGGAGCCTTGGCCGGAGCCTTCGCCTTGCGCTTCATGCCGCGCAAGCTATCACGCACCGTGCGCGGCCCGTCAACTGTTCTTCGCCGGTGCCGCCCCGCGGAACATCAGGAAGCCGAGCAAGGCGAGCAAGAGGATTCCGACGAGGTCGGTAGCTCCGAGGAACCACGACCCGTCGAGCTCGAGCAACGAGCTCAGGAATGCAACTGGCGGATACAGTCCCGCCTGCTTGTCGAAGCCCGGGCAGGAAGGTCTGCGCCGCCGCCAGGATCCCCAGGATCGACGCGCCCGCGATGAGGCCCGACGAGTAGAGCGTGCCCTGCGGCTCGTCCTCGGCGTCGGGAGTGCGGCCGTAGGCCTTGTCGGCGAACCTGCGCACGAGGCCGCCGAGGAAAACGGGCATGGTCGCGGCGAGCGGCAAGTACACGCCGACCGCGAAGGTGAGCGAGCGCACTCCCAGCAGCTCCATGAACACCGCGATCGCCACGCCGAGCAGGATCAGGTCCCACGGCAAGCGATGCGTGAGCAGGCCGTCGATCACGGTCGACATGAGCTTTGCCTGCGGCGCGCGCAGCTTGCCGGCGCCGATCCCGTCGTCGCGCTGGTATTTCGCCTCGTGCGTGCCTGGATCGACGAGGTAGATGCCTTCGGGCTGCGACGCCGGCAGCTCCTCGCGCACGAGCTTCACAAAGGCGTAGGACTGGTCGATCCGTCATGCTCTCCACGAGCGTCGCGCCGGCCACGCGCTCGGGCTGCACCGCGAAGGCGGCCACGGGCTTCTCCTCGGTCTCCGAGAGGTTGAGCAGGTAGGCGGTCCAGCCGACCGCGAGCACCGACGTCAATACGCCGATGAGCAGCGCGGCCTGCTGCTTCACCGGCGTCGCGCCGAGCAGGAAGCCCGTCTTCAGGTCCTGGCAGCACGTGCCCGCATTGCTGATGGCGATGCACACGAGCGCGCCGATCATCAGTGCCAGCTTGGCGTAGGCCGAGCCCTCCCAGCCGACCAGGAGGAACGCGCCGCAGGTCGCCATCAGGACGCCGATGGTCATGCCGGAGAGCGGGCAGGACGAGCTCCCGACCTCGCCGGTGATGCGCGAGGAGACCACCGAGAACAGGAAACCGAGCACCAGGATCAGCACCGCGCCGAGCAGGTTCATGCCGAAGGCCGGCACGGCCCACACGAAGCCCACGATCGCGAGCGAGCCGAATACGAGCACGGGCGTGGGCGTGTCGCGATCGAGTGCGCGAGGAGGAGGTCGAATCCGCGCCCCCGGTCAGGCTCTTCACCGAGGCCGCGAGGGCCGAGACGATCGAGGGCAGCGCGCGCACGAGCGCGAAGAGCCCGCCGGTCGCGACCGCGCCCGCGCCGATGTGACGCACGTAGTTGTTCCAGATGTCGCCGGGGCCCATGTCCCGGATCAGGTTCGTGGCCGGGGCGAGCGGAACGGCGAGCGCATCCCCGAACAGCGCGATCATCGGGATCAGGATGAAGCTCGCCAGCAGCGATCCCGCCACCATCATCACGCTCGTGCGGTAGCCGATGATGTAGCCGACTCCAAGGAGCTCCGGCGCGAAGTCGCACTCGATCGAAGCACCGCGGAAGCGGTGGAACTCGTAGGCGAAGGTGCCCTTTACGGCCGCCGAAGAAGGCCTGCAGCGCCTTGAAGAGCACGCCGATGCCGAGGCCGAGGAACACCTTGCGCGCCGACGTTCCACCGCGTTCGCCGGCCTGGATGATCTCGGCGCAGGCCTTGCCTTCGGGATAGCGCAGCTGGCCGTGCTCCTTGACGATCAGGTAGCGCCGCAGCGGCACCATCATCAGGACGCCGAGCAAGCCCCCGGTGACCGCGATCAGCGTCGTGAGCCCGACCTCCAGCGGATACCCGAGGAAGATCAGCGCCGGCACCGTGAACACCACCGCCGCAGCGACCGATTCGCCTGCCGAGCCGGTGGTCTGCACGATGTTGTGCTCGAGTACGGCGCGCTGACCGTGCTTGCGCCGGATGGCCCAGGCCGCCAGCACCGCGATCGGCACCGATGCCGAGGTCGTGAGCCCGACGCGCAGCGCAAGGTACGTCGACGCCGCGCCGAAGACGATCCCGAGGATCGAGCCGAGCAGGAGCGCGCGGAACGTGAGCTCCGGCGGGTTCTCCTCGGCAGAGACGTACGGCCGGAAGCTCTCGCCCGACTCGCTCACGCGGGCTTGCCGGCATCGGACTTCTTCATCGCGACACCCACGAGCACCGCTGCCCATCACCGCGTAGAAGATCAGCGCGAAGTAGTCGTGATTCATGGTGAGGCCGCTCTGGAAGTCCTCGCCGATCTTCTGGCACACGGTCAGGAGGTCGCGATCATTCCCGGCGGCATCCTTTCCGAATGGGACGGCCTTGAGGATCGCGCTGAAGACGCCCGTGAGCGTGCCTCCGGCGACGAGACCCGTCGCGAAGAGCATGCCAGTGGAGATCTCGCTCTCTTCCTTCTGGCCGCGCAGCTTGTCGCAGAGCGAGCCGCAGCATTCCACCCACGAAGATCGGGAAGGTGGTGCTGATCGGCAGGTACACGCCCACTGCCCAGGCGAGCGGGGAGACGCCGCAGAGGAAGACCGTCATCGAGAGGCCGGCGCCGATCAGCAGGAAGCTCCAGTCTAGGTTCTGCGACATGACCCCCTTGATGATGGTGGCCATCAACGTCGCCTGCGGAGCCGGGAACTTCGGTCCCCCGATGCCGTGCGGCTCGAGCTCGGTCGCGTAGGCCATGTCGAGGCCCTTGAGCGTGAGCCCGATGACGAAGGTCGAGACGAGCACGCCGATGACCAGGCCGATCTGCTGGCGGATCGGGGTCGCGCCGACCAGGAAGCCGGTCTTGAGGTCCTGGCTCGTGGCGCCGGCGTTGGCCGCTGCGATGCACACGATCGCGCCGACGCAGAGCGCGACCGGCTGGTAGGCGTCGCCTCCGAAGCCGATGCGAGAGGATCACGACACAGGTTGCCAAGCAGCGTCGCGATGGTCATCGCCGGAGATCGGGTTCGAGCGACGCAGCCGATGATGCCGACGATCCGCGAGCTGACGGTCACGAACAGGAAGCCGAAGACGAGCATCAGCGCGCCCATCACGAGCTTGCCGCCGAAGGTGCCGGGCAGGATCGGCAAGACCGCCAGGACACCGACCAGCGCGAGAGATCCCGAGCGCGACCACCCACATCGGCACGTCGCGCTCGGTGCGGAGCGTCCCCGCCCCGCCGCTTCCGCCGCGCAGCGAGGCCATCGAGCCCATGAGCGACTTGAAGATCGTCGGCAGCGTCCGGATCAGCGTGATGATGCCGGCCATCGTCACGGCGCCGGCGCCGATCAGCGGACGTACGCGCGGTAGTAGCGCTCAGGGTCGCCTCGACAGGCGCCACTCGTCGATCCTGGCCGACGTGAACCCGAGCGACGCGAGCTGAGCATCGATGACCGTGTCGGGAATGAGCGATCACGGTCAAAAGCGGGATCAGCACCAGCCACGCGAGCACGCTGCCCGACACCATGATCCCGCCGACGCGCGGACCGAGGATGTAGCCGACACCCAGATACTCGGGTGAGATCTCGGTGGAGATGCGCGCGTTCGGGAGCTTCGCCGACGCGCTGGTCTGGAAGGTCACCGCCTCCTTCCAGAAATTGAAGATCGAGTTCAGCGCCTTGTAGACGGTGGCGAAGCCCCACGCCCGCCGAACACCGAGCCCCGCCATGCCGGCCGCCCTTCTCGCCGGCGATCAGGACGTCCGCGCAGGCGGTGCCCTCGGGATAGGGGAGCGTGCCGTGCTCGGCGACGATCAGCGCGCGCCGCAGCGGCACCATGAAGAGCACGCCGAGGATCCCGCCGCACGGCGGCGAGCATCATGATCTGCAGTACTGGAAGTACGCCTCGCCGTTGGCGCCCGGCGAGAGGAACAGGAGCGCCGGGATCGTGAAGGCGACACCCGCCGCGACCGACTCCCCGGCCGAGCCGATCGTCTGCACGATGTTGTTCTCGAGGATCGTCGCCGCGCCCGAACACGCGCAGCACGGAGATCGAGAGCACCGCGATCGGGATCGAGGCCGAGACCGTGAGGCCCGCCTTGAGCGCCAGGTACACGGTCGAGGCGCCGAAGAGGATCCCGAAGATCGAGCCGAACAGGATCGCCTTGAGCGTGAACTCCGGGATGTCCTGGTCGGCGGAAATGAACGGCTTGTGCTCAGCCACGGGCTGGGCGGCAGGCTTCGGAGGCTCGTGACCCAAGGTGCTTCTCCTCGTGATCCGCTGGGAACGACCGGGTACGGGCACGAGACCGGCGTGCTGCCCGCAGCTGTGGGGGGCGGATTCTAGAGCCAGCCGAACGAAGCTGACAAGCACGATGGGACACCGCATTTGACACATAGGCGGATAAATGTAAAACGTGCCTGCGTGATCTCGCGCACTCTCTGGATGTCACGCCTGGAGCGAGCCTGGCGAGCAGCCTCCATCGTGTGGCTGACCGGGGTCAGGCGGTCAGGGAAGACCACGCTCGCTATGGCGCTACCAGACGCCGCCTATCTCAATTGCGACCTGCCGAGCTCCGCCGCGCGACTGGCGGATCCCGAGGCGTTCTACGCCTCGATCGAGACCAGCGTGGTCGTTCTCGACGAGGTCCATCAGCTCCCCGACCCCAGTCGCCTGCTGAAGATCGGAGCCGACACGCGACCCGACCTGCGAATCCTCGCCACCGGGTCTTCCACGCTCGCCGCGACGACGAAGTTTCGCGACAGCCTGACTGGACGCAAGCGCACGGTTCACCTCGTGCCGGTGCTCGCCGAGGAAGCCGCGGGCTTCGGTGCGCCGCGCGTGGAAGATCGCCTCCTGCGCGGTGGTCTGCCGCAAGCCCTGCTCGCTCGCCAGCTCGAACCGGAGTTCTACAGCGAGTGGCTGGATTCCTACTTCGCTCGTGATGTGCAGGAACTGTTCCGAGTCGAGAAGCGATCCGCCTTCCTGCTCCTCGTGGAAACGCTGCTCCGGAACAGCGGCAGTCTCGCGGAGACCACGAGCCTGGCGAAGACCGCGGGCATCAGTCGGCCAACGGTACTCTCCTACCTCGAGGCTCTCCAGGTCACCCACGTGATCCACGTCCTGCGTCCCTACCATGGCGGCGGGAAGCGCGAGCTCCTCGCGCAGCCCAAGATCTACGGTTTCGACACGGGTTTCGTCGCTCATGCTCGCGGGTGGACCGACCTGCGTACGGAGGATTGCGGTCGGCTGTGGGAGAACCTCGTGCTCGACACGCTCCTCTCCCTCTCGGAGCCGCGGAAGATCCACTTCTGGCGCGATCACTCCCAGCGCGAGATCGACTTCGTCCTGCCTCGTGGCCGCGGAGTCTGTGACACGATCGAGTGCAAATGGAATCCGCAAGCGCTCGAGGCTCGCAACTTGAGCGCGTTCCGGGCCCTGCATCCCAAGGGGGTGAACTACTTGGTTGCACCGTACGTCTCGGAGCCGTACACCACGAAAATCGGTGGTATCGAGGTGCATGTCACGGCACTAACGGAACTCCGCCGAGGGCTCGAGAACGAGTCTTCGCGACGGAGCACCTCCGAACCCGACTGATTCGGGACCCTTTGCAGCATGTTCGCGACTCACCTCGAATGCTCGCAGTGTGCACGGCCGGAATCGCTCGGCCGGCTGGCGACGGTTTGCCCGGCTTGCTCGATGCCGCTCGTCGTGCGGTACGACCTGGCGCGCGTGCGCGAGGCGGTTTCGTGCGCGGAGATGGAGCGGCGCCGGGGTGGGCTGTGGGCGTTCCGGGAGCTCTTGCCGGTGCCGGAGCACTCGGCGCGCGTCAGCCTCGGAGAGGGCGGCACACCGCTCTTCGAGCTGCCGCGGCTGGCGGGCGCGCTCGGGCTCGCGCGGCTGCTCCTCAAGGACGAGAGCGCCAACCCCACGGGCTCGTTCAAGGCGCGCGGCATGAGCATCGCCGTGACGATGGCGAAGCTCCTTGGCGCCCGGGAGCTCGCCGCGCCCTCGGCCGGCAACGCCGGGGGTGCGCTCGCGGCTTACGGCGCGCGGGCAGGACTACCCGTGCATCTGGCGATGCCGCGCGACGTGCCGCTTGCCAATCGCATCGAGGCCGAGATCTGCGGCGCTGAACTCACCTTGCTCGACGGCACCATCGCCGACTGCGGGCGCTGGATTCGCGAGCGGTGCGCGGAGCACGGCTGGTTCGATCTCTCGACGCTCAAGGAGCCCTACCGCGTCGAGGGAAAGAAGACGATGGGCTTCGAGCTCGCGCGCGACGGCGGATGGAAGCTGCCCGACGTGATCCTCTATCCGACCGGCGGGGGTACGGGACTGGTCGGATTGTGGAAAGCCTTCGAGGAGCTGCGCGAGCTCGGCTGGCTCGAGTCCGCGGCGCACTTCCCGCGCCTGGTCGCGGTGCAGGCACGCGGCTGCGCGCCGATCGTGGAGGCCTTCCACGCCGGCGCCGAGCGCGCGACGCCGCCCGCGCTGCCGGCCACTTGCGCGGCGGGTCTACGCGTCCCCGCTCCGATCGGCGATCGCTGGATGCTGCGCGTGCTGCGCGCGAGCGCTGGTACGGCGGTCGCCGTCGAGGACGCGGCGCTCCTCGCTGCGACCCGCCGGCTGGCCGCCTCCGAGGGCCTCTTCGTCGCTCCCGAGGCGGGCGCGCTCGTCGCGGCGCTCGAGGAGCTGCTCGCGCAAGGGTGGATCGACAGAGCAGAGGAGGTCGTGCTGCTCTCGACCGGGACCGGCCTCAAATACCTCGAGTGCTTCTGACCGAGGCCTCCGCTCGCGCCTCGCACCACACGCGCGCGGCCACGAGGCCCGCCGAGAGGATCGGATCCTCACCCTCCGCATCGGCGAGCGGCCCCGCGACGGCGACATCCGGCTCGACACCCTTGCCCTCGAGGAGCTCGGTCATGCGGCCGAGCGAGAACGCTGGATACATGAGCACCGCGCCGTCGCCGACATCCGCGAAGCTCGCGGGGACGACTGCGCCCGCGGTGTGCTCGCCGACGAGCAGCGCGCGCTCGCCCTCGCGCAGCGTCCAGGCGAGCATCTCCTTCGCACTGCGGGTCCCCGAATGGATCAGGGCGACCACCGGCTTGTCCCACCCGCCGTGCTCGGCGTCGAACAGGCTGGCGAGGCGGTCGACCTGCGAGGCGTAGCCGCCGCGGCCGCGCAGATCGAGGAGCAGAGCGTCGCAATCGCGAAAGCCTTGCGCGAGGAGCTCGCGCACGAGATCGACCGGCGTGCTCTCGCTCAGGAACCACAGGTGCACGTACCCGAAGCGCCAGGGGCCGACTTCGTAGATCGCGGCGCTTGCGCGTGCGGCCTCGGCACCCGAGTAAGGACGCGCCTGGATCGAGATCGGACGCACCCCGCCGCGGGCGTCGCCAAGCTCGAGCTCGACGACTTCCCCATCCTTGCACAGGAGCGCATGGATCGGCGGATCGGGCAGCGCCGCATCGTCCGTTCGCCAGTCTAGGCGCGCGCTCCCTGCGATCGCGGCGCCGTCGATCGTCAGCACTTCGTCGCCGCGACGCACACCGGCTCGGTCGGCAGGCCCGTCTTCGTAGATCCAGTCGGCGTAGTAGCGCCCGGCCTGCTCCACGAGTTGCAGGCCCAAGGTCGGAACCGGTCGCTCGGAGAGCTCCGCTTCCATCGCCTGGTAGGCCGAGCGTGAGTAGAGCGCGAGATGGCTCGCATCGAGCGATTCGAGGAGCTCCTGCACGAGCGCGCGCTGCGCCGCTCCCTGGTCGGTCTCGGTTTGGCTCCGGGATCCCGCGCGCGCGCGCAGGCTCGCGGCGAGCTCCGGCAAGCGCTCACGCCGCTCCGCCACGTCGTAGTAGTTGCGCTCGAGCACGCGCACGACCCGGTCGAACAGGTCCACCTTGGGCGTCGCTGCAGCGCGCTCGGCGCAGACAACGGCGAGCACGCCGAGCAGCAGCCCGTGCGAGCTCACCACGGCGAAGGGGGCACCCGGCCCCCGGCCCTCACGCGCGTCAGCTTCCACCGCGCTTGAGGAGCAGCACGACGACGGCAGCGAGGACGAGGACGCCCACTCCCACCGGGATGGCACTCGAGACGGTGGCGAGGAGGGCGAGCATGCGGATCCCATCATCGACCCGCGGCTCCGGCCCTGCAATCCGGACTTGGTACCGGTTGTGCTCAGGTCTTGTCGGCGAGGCCGGTCGCGCCTGGCCCCAGATGCATGCCGCCCTGGAGCGTCATGCCATCCGCGAGCCTCAAGGTGAGCTCGCGCTGGTGGTCGAGGGCCTCGGAGAGCACCTCAGGTGCGAGCTTGCCCATCCCGACGAGCACCTCTCCCAGACGCTTGCATCCGACCTGCTGGAGGACGAGCGCCTGGTCGAGCGTCTTGCCGTCGATGCGTCCTTCGCGCACCAGGATCTCGCCCAGCCGCGTTTCGTTCACCATGCGCCATGCTTCCGGACCTTCGATCCGCGTTGCCTCGTGCACTGCCGTCGCCGTCAGGGACGTGCGCAGACGCAGGCTGCTCATGCCCGGATGGAGGGGCTCGGAATTCGAGGGGGGAGAGAGTCGGCCGGTCCTTGCCGGCGAGCCGAGCTGGAGCGAAGCGCGGCGCGTCCCGGTTTGGATGGGCGGGGTGCCGTTCAGAGTCCCGTCCACGACTTGCAGCAGGCGTTCCACGGCCGGAAGGATCTCGTCGCCTTCTTGCAAGCCGTGCCGCAAGAGGTGGCCGAACAGGTCACGGATCGCGAAGCACACGGGCTCGAGCCGGGGATGGCCTTCCTTGGAGACCTCGGACGCGAGCTGATGCGCCGCTCCACGCGCCTCGAACAACCATTGGTCCCCGCGCGAACGCCGTGCCAGGAGATCGACGAGCACAGCGAGGCTGCTCGAAGCTCCGAGGGGTCGCTGAGGAGTATGGCTCATGAACGCGAATCCAGTTCGAAGGCCGGACGGGAAGGGTCAGTCACCTATCGACCGCCCCAGCCGCCTTCTTGTTGCCGGCGTGTGAAAAGAGGCCCTCGATCTCGAGAGAGGGCCGTCGCATCTCACCAGCGGAGGTGGACGCCGAGGGCGACGAAGACGAGGCGGGGGTCGAGGATCGCCTCCTCGAGGTCCTGATCGAGAGTGCGGGGAGCGCCGATCATTCCGATCAGTGCCGAACCCGGCCGCTGCCGCCAGCTCAATTTGACGTCGAGGAGATCATCCTGGGCGCGCCCCAGGTGGAACTCTTCGCCGTAGCTCAGAACGTCGACTTCCTGGAGCTCGCTCGCGGCGCTGAACTCCACTTGCATCAGGCGTCGGATCTCCCGCGCGGCCAGGGCTCTCTCCTGCCGACGAAGGAACGGGAGCTCCAGGTCGAGCGGCGGGTGGGTCGAGCGGGTCCATCGGTCGGCGCCGAGCGCGAAATCAGGCGATTCGAGAGTGATGCCGCGATCCGGCATGAGCAGCAGGGATTGAAGGAATCCCTGCGTTTCGCTAGGCAGCGAGAAGCTGGCCGCGATCTCGTGCGTGCCGCGGAGGGCCGCGGTCTGAGCCGCCAGGGGTACCCCGAGATGAACTTCTCGGATGAGTGCCTCGGGAGACACGCCGAGCGCCGCGCGCGAGCCCGCGCATCCCACGCTGCCGCCCAGCGACAGCGCGATTCCCAGGAGTCTTCGTTTGCCGATCATTGGTGCTGCGCCGGAGGGAGCTCACGGGCGGGGCTCCCCTGCCCCGCAGCGCGCTCATTCCGGCACAGACCATGTCGACCTCGGGCCGACCCCGACTTCAGTGGAAGTAGGTATCGCCGAGCCCTTTCGGGGCCCTCAGACCCCCGCGCCCTCGGCGGTATGGCCGTGGAGCATGCGGCCTACCTGGCGCAGGAGCTGCTGGGCCACCTCGTGGGCTGCGGCACCCCCCGGAAGGCGGACGAAGGGCGCCCCCCGATCCCGGCACAATCGTTTGAAATCCGCGTACGTGGTCTCGGGCAAGCGCACCGCGAGGAGCACGAGATCGACATCCGGGGCACCGATCGCGGCGTCGAGGGTCTCGACCGGTGGATCGGAGCCCAGGACCATCCAGCGCACCTGCGCCAGGCCGAGTACGCGCTCGAGCTCGGCGCGAGCGTCCGCGTCCTCGCTTCCACCGATCAGGAGCGCCCGCATGCCGCGCACGAGCTCGCTCGCGCGCGCGATCGCCGATTCGCGACGCGGTCCGTCGAGCTCGGCGATTGCGCCATTCTTCTCCTGGGAGGCTTGCTCGCGCTGCACCAGGACCTCCATCACGAGCGGCGGCAGCGGCGTGCCGTCGGGCACCGCTCCGGGCAGCGAGGTCAGCATGTCGACGAGGTGGCGATCCTGCAGCGGGTAGCCGACGTCCTTCCATTCCTGCACGGCGTGGGCGATCGAATCGAGATCGTTGCCGAAGGTGCCTTCGCTCTCCGACAGCTTGCGCAGGTGGAAGCGCACCTTGTTGAGCAGGTGCACGCGCCGGCGCATCGCCTGCTTGCGATCCATGAGCGTCGCGGCGAGCGTTCGCAGGCGCTCGGCGCGCTCGCGGCTGGTGGTGAAGTCGGCCGGATCGTCGAGCTTCATGTGCCGGTCGACGTAGATGCGGTGACGCAGGGTCTGATTCTTCAACCAGACGAAGAGATCGCGCTGGTCGCTGTCGCTGCGCAGATCGACGGCCTCGAGAGCTGCCAGTAGTGCCGATTGCGCCTCCGCGAGCTGGTAGAGCAGATCGGGCGGCGGAGCAGGCTCGAGCGCACCTGCTGCAATGAGCGCGAGCGTGCTCTCGGCTGCCAGCGCGACATTCTCGTAGCAGTCGGCGATCTGCAGCATGCGCTCGTCTTCGGGGAGACGCCGGTAGGGATCGAGCATCCAGGCGAAGCAATCCTCGAGCTCCTCGCGCCGGGCGCGCAGCTCCTCGTCGCGCGGGCGGATCTGCGTGGCATAGTCCGCGCCATCCACTTCCATCCGGCGTCGCTCGACGGCCCACCGCACGGCCTCGCTCTTCCAGCGAGACCGTCGCGCAATGAGCGGAAGATCCGGCGGCCGGCGGTCGTGCAGACGACGGTCCCCGAAACCCGACGCGCCCTCGGATGGCTCCGCGCCACCAGGACGCACGCTGAACACGCGCCGCTCCATTCCCGGAGCGACCACCTTCTCGAACACCGCAGGGCTCTCGCGAACCTCGAGCGTCCGATCGAGATGAGCGGAGTCCGAAGTCGAGAATCGTTCGTTCAGCCAGGCTCGCAGCTCGAGCAAGGCGTCCCGTACGTCCGGCCGGTCCTCGGCCAGATCGAACCAAGCCCGGAAGAGAACCTGCAAGGGCTGGGAAATGGATCGGTTCAAGGGATTCTCCGCGAGGTTCCGGGTCCTCGCGCGCAGCGTCCGGAAATAAGGACTTCGAAAAAGAAGCAGGGGGGCGTCCCCGATGGGACGTGATGAGTATAGATCGATCGCGCAAGGCTCGTCAGCTCTCCAGGCCGACAGTTGCGCAGATCTCCACTCACTCTCACACCTCGCGCTCAGCGCTCCAACGGCTGGCTGGTTCCCATACCCGGTCCGTAGAGGATCGCATTGGCGAGCAGACGGAGTGTTGCACGCAGGTATCCACGGAAGGCCGGGGGTGAAGCGAAGAGGATGATCTGACCGTTACCGATCGCCTCCCGCGTGAGCCAGGCCGAGCCTGCCAGGCGCTCGCGGGCCTCGGGCCAGAGCAGCCCGGAGAGCCGCAGTTCGGGAGCGGGAGCGAGTCGAACGGGAGTGCGCACGGGATCTCGCGACTCGAGCGCGTCGGCTCCGAAGACGAACACCGGCATTGCCGGACCGGCACCGAAGGTGAGCCAGGCCTCGGGATCGACGATTCCGCGTAGAAAGGCGCCCGACGGCGCGAAGCGACGCATCCAGCGCTCGCGGTCCGCGTCGAGATCGTCCTCGTCCTTCTCCTGCGCGTCTTTCTCTTCCGCGGAACCAGCTTCCTCGGTCGGTTCCTCCGCCGCGGATTCGCGCGCGCCGTCCCACAAGAGCCGTGGATCGATCTCGACCGACTCCGCTCTGGATTCGCGTTCGGCCGCCGCGATCCACTCGTCGAGGTCTTCGAGGACGTCGGCGCGCTCGCGGACACTCGACAGCCCGAGCTTGGACGAGACGAGCTCCGACGCCGCGCCGCCGCACGCGATGAGCGTGCCGCCGCCGGTGATCCACGCGCGCAACTCGTCGACCAACGGCCCGAACAATCCCACCAGGTCAGCGCCAGGCGGGACGAGGAGCACATTGTACCGCCGCAGGTCGTGCGCGGCGAGATCCTGGACGTCGAGGAGCGTCACCGGCACGGCAAGATCCGTGTCGAGGTAGTGCCAGATGTGGCCGAAGCCTTCGCGCTCGATCGGCGCGTTCGCGAGCAGGGCGATGCGCGGGCGCGCGAGGAGGTGGAAATGGTGGCCGCCCAGATCCGGTCCTGCGCCGGGCGCACGACCGGAAGAGATGGCGAGGACTTGCGTGCGCGAGCTCTGCGCGGCGCGCTGGACGAGCTCGTCGATTCCCACGGCGTTCTCCTGCCGGCGGATCAGGATCGATCCGCGCGCGAACGTCCGCTCGGGCCAGTCGCCGACGCCGAAGGCTTCGTCCGCGAGGTGCACGGCGAGGCCGAGCTCGAGTGCCTGCGCGGCGAAACGCAGCGAGGAATCGTCCGCACCGTCGACGAGCCACGCCCAGGCGGGACCTCGGGGCGAAGGCACGACCTCGCCCGGTGCACTCAGGCGTGCTTCCACTTCCGACGCGAGGACGAGCTCGCGTTCGCCTGCCGCTGGTGTGCACCACCACGAGTCGAGCCCGAAGGCGCGACCGAGGTCCCATGCGGTGACGTCGTAGATCTTCGAGAGCCCTTCCTTCTCGAGCTTCTTGCGCTCTTCGAGTAGGAACGCCTCGTCCATGCGCGGATCGAAGCCGAGGTAGGCGTCCACCAGCGCGCCCTGCGGCTGCGCGAGCGGAACGACGTAGGAGCCCGCCGAGAAGCTGCGCTCGCCTTCCCGCGCGCCGAGCCCGTCCGTCGCATCGAGCGTGCGCAGATCCCCGCTCACCCGCCACACCTCGATCCCCTGAGCGATCAGGGTGCGGAGGAACAAGGCCTCTCGACTCGCGTTGGAACCCCGAGCGAAAACCAGGGCCCGCTCGCCGCCGGGACGACTCGCGTCGCAGTTCTTGCGTCGCGCAGCGAGGTAATCGCGCAAGACCGCCGCGCGGCCCGCGCGCAAGGTCTCCAGGTTGCTCAAGCTCGCGAGCGCCTGCCCGTGCACGGCTGCCCGGTAGCTCACGACCCGCCCCGACGCTCGCTCGAGCGGCGCGCCGCCGATGCCCGCCTGCTCGTACAGCATGCCGACCGCTCCGTTCAAGGAGCCCCACGCATCCGAGTAGATCGGAGCCCACGCGTCGGCCCACTCGCGCGTGTAGTACGCCCACCCCATGCGATCGAAGACCCGCGCGGCGTCGTCCGCGAAGCGCTTCTGCCAGTCACCGAGCGTCTCGGGCAGGCTCGGGAGGTGCGGATCGGATTGCGGATAGAAGAGGAAGGTGTCGAAGGCGCCCATCTCGTGCGCGTCGACGAAGAGCTGGGGGTGGTAGGCGAGCGCGACCTGCCAGCGACCGCGTGTCTCCGGCGTGATGCCGGCCATCCAGTCGCGATTCATGTCGAACAGGTAGTGATTGCCCCGACCATGCGGCCAGCGGCCGCGGTGCATGGAGGCATAATCGAGGTTCGTCATGTAGCCCGCACTCTCCTCGACCATGGCGAGGAAGCGCTCGCGGCCGTCGGGGTTCATCACCGGGTCGAGCACGATCACCACCTCGTCGAGGATGCGTGTCACTTCCGCGTCCTCCGCGGCGATCAGGTGATGCGCGACGGCGAGCGAGGCGTCGGCGCCGGAGGTCTCGTCGCCGTGGATCGAGTAGCCCAGCCAGGCGATCGCGGGAGTCTCCGCGCAGATCTGCTCGCCCTCCTCCACGCTCGTCCCGCGCGGATCCCACAGCCGATGGATCGCGCCGCGGATCGCCTCGATGCGCGCGAGGTTTTCCTTTGAACTGATCAGCGCGTACACGAGCTCGCGGCCTTCGTAGGTACGCCCGTAGCTCTCGACCCGGATTCGCGGTGAGAGCGCCGCCCAGCGCCGGAACGCGGCCACGATCTCGGCGTGGTGCGCGAGACGGCTGCCGACCGGCCGTCCGAGCAGGCTCTCCGGCGTGGGGATCGTCGCGTCGTAGCGCGGGGCCCGGCCCTCGATCTCGAAGAAGGGTGCGTCGTACGCGTGCGCGGCGTCGTCGCCGTAGCGGATCGGCTCGAAGGTCTCTTGGGCGAGCGGCAGCGGGAAGGGCGGCGACGAGCTACCAGTGGGTGTGTCCACCGCCGCGCAGCCGGCGAGGAACAGGAACGCAGGACCGAGGAGCCAGATCTGGCGCGAGATCGAATGCATGGGACCACGCTCGCGGGGGGAAAGCGAAGAGTCTATCGAGGCATGCGCCCTCGCCACCCCGCGGCGATCGCGCGATCGAGCCGTCCGCGTCAGGAAGCTCTACAATCGCCTGGAACTGGCGGCTCGCGAGGTGCGTAGGATTCCCTGCGACCTTCGTCAGCATGACGGTGCTCCGAATGCGACTGTTCAGTCTGTGCATCGGGATCCTCGGCGCCCTCCTCGTGCTCTACTTCCTCGGGCACGAGCAATCGGACGTGCCGCCTCGCGAGGCTTCGTTGCCCCTCGCGGTCGCGAACGCGGGACCCGCGCAAGCGGACGAGCCGTCGCCGTCCAGCGACGCGTCGAGCGCGGCAAGCGCGCCCGACGCGACGCGGGCCCCGGATCAGAAGGAGACCGACCGCTGGCAGATCCTGCCGCTCGAGGAGTTGAGGCTCGCTCCGGCAGCGGGCTGCTTCGTGCGCGGAAAGGTGCGCGACTCCCGCACTCGCACGGGCCTCGTCGGAGTGTCCATCGAGGTGCTTGCCCGCAGGGAGGGCCGCGAAGCTTCGATGCTGGGGGTGTCCACGAATGCCGACGGCAGCTTCGAGCTGCGGGTTCCGCCGCAGGTACCCACGCAATGGGAGTTCGAGCGGCTCCCGGCGCTGTCCGAGCTCGAGAGCCAGCTCGCCGCGGTCGGGTACGCGGATGTTTCCGAAGCGAGCGAGACACCGGATAGCGGGGCACCTGCCGTCGAGGGGAAGGAACGCCTGGCTCGGCTGAGAGCTTCCTCGGCCCTGATCGAGGGACGAGAGCGAGCGAACGAGATCGCGCGCCGGGAGCACGGGCGCGATTCGCGTTCGCGCAGGCAGATCTCCATCGTGCTGCGAGCCTCCACTCCGGGCTACCTCGCGCGAGAGGTCCCTCTCGCGATCGATCCGAGGGCCGACGGCATCCACGACGTCGGGACGATCGCGCTCGAACCTGGTGAGGTCTTCACCGGCCGCGTCCTCGGGCTGCTCGAAGCCGGCACGGCGAACGTGGACGTCCATCTCGTCTCGGCTGACGACCTGAAACGCCTCACCAGTACCCGAACGAACGCGCGCGGGGAGTACGCGCTCCCGATGCCGCTCCCCGGCCTGTACCACGTGCACGCGCGGGCGGATGGTCAGGGCGCGGGGGTGCTCGCGAACGTCGAGCTCCCCCCCTTCGGCGAGCCGATCCTGGCTGACGTGCTTTTGCGGGGAAACGGCAGGCTCGCGGGCTTCGTCACCTATCCCGATGGGAGCGCGGCGGAGGCCGTCTCGATCCTCGCGATCCCGGCGGAGTTCGGCGGCTCGCCCCGCGCGTCGATCGCTCCGGAGCGTCTCGTCTACGAGGAGATGAACGGCGGCCTGTACGGGAGCTCTGCCACGAGCCTTCGCGATGGATCCTTCGAGATCCCCTTCCTCGACGTCGTTCCCTATCTCCTGAGCGTGGAGGGCGATGCGGGCGACGACCCCGGTCCGCCCGTGCATCCTCCGGCGAGCGTCAAGCTCGTCTATCCGCTCCATCGGCTGCGCGTGCGCGTCCGCGCACCCATGTCGCGCGAGAACGACTGGGGGCTCGAAACCGTGGAGTGCGCGGACCTCGTGCAGCGCGCGGACGGAACGCTCGATCGACGAACGCTCGGCGCGCCGAGCGAGAGTCCCGGCGGCGGAGATCGCTTCTTCCTGGTCGAGCCCGGGCACGCCTACGAGGTGAGCGCGCTGCGCGCCGGTCAGGTGCTCGATCTGCAGTCCGTGCAGATACGGGACTCGGCCTACGAGACCTTGGTGGACCTCTACCCGCGGCCGGTGGTCCAGGCGGCGGAGGAGCGCGACTCTCCAGTGGATCCGAGTGCCCCGCGACGCGCGAAGGGCGAGAGCGCGGACGATCCGCCCGGGCGCGTGGCGTCGACCAGGCTGGAGCTGATCTTGAAACGGGACGTGAGTATTCCCGCCGGGACACCACTCCCTCCCATCGAGGCTGCGCTCGACCGGCTCGCAGAGAACGGTTCGGCGCGTGCCGTGGAAGTGCGATGGAGCGCCAAGCCACTCCCTGCAGGGGTATTCCTCCCCGGTCGCATCGGTTCCTTCGAGTCGCAGGCCCTCCCCGCCGGCCGGTACAGGCTGCGTCTACGGATCGAGGAGAGCGTGTTCTTCGAGCAGGAGCTAGCGCTGGCCGTCACGGGGGAGCCGAGTCTGCCTTTCTTGTTCGCCTCGGTTCCTGGGCCACAGGATCGGGCCTCATCCGCACGATAGGGTAAGAGCCCCTCCATCGTTCCGCTCCACCCATGGCCGCGTTCGAGATCCAGCCCCCCTTCCTGCTGCGCCTCAAGCCCGTCGACGTCCCCGGTTTTCCGAGGCCGATCGACCTGATCGGAGGGCGCCTGCGCATCGGTCGGGCCGACGACAACGACGTCACGCTTCCCGCCGAGCACTTCCCGTCCGTATCTCAGCATCACTGCGAGCTCGCGCAGGCAGGGAGCAATCTCGAGCTCCTGGACAAGGGTTCGCGCAACGGAACGCTCGTCAACGGCAAGCCCGTGAAGCAAGCGCGGCTCTCCGTGGGCGACGTGATCCAGCTCGGCGCGATCGGGCCGCGCTTCCTCGTGACCTCGTGCAATCCGCTGGCCGAGACGATGTTCGTCGATCCCCGCCAGGTCGGGGTGGGCGCGCTCACGCCCCGCGAGCTGAAGCAGGCTCTGGGCGTGCCCGAAGGCGTCGGGGTCGACGAGCTGGTGCGCGCGCGCACGCGCACGCACCTCGTGCGCGTGGTCCTGCTCCTGCTCCTCGCGTCGACTGCCGCCGTTCTCTGGGGCCGCTCGCTGTGGGAGCGCGGAGAGAAAGACCACGCACAGATCGCCTCGCTCCACATTCAAGTGGAGGAAGCCCAGCGCCGCCGCGAGGACGAGCAGCGCCGGCGCGAGGAGGACCTGACGCGTGCCCAGACGAGCGCCGACCAGCATCGCGCGGAGCTCATCGCCGAGAAGCAACGTCTCGAGGACGACCGCCGATCGCTCCAGGATCGTCTCGACAAGCTCGAGAAGAACGGGAGCGCCTCGGCCGACGACATGGGCAACCTGCGCGGCGAGCTCGACACGACGCGCGGCCGGCTCGAGACCGCGCTCGGCGAGCTGCGGCTGTACAACCCGGTCGACCTCGAGCAAACGCGCCTGTCCGAGGTGGCGCGGGTGCGCTCCGCGATCGTCCTCCTCGAAGCGGTCACCACCATCGAGGACACCGAAACGGGCAAGACCCTCTACCTCGCCGAGGAGGGCGGCCGGGCGGTCCCCAACTTCGAGGACCGCGGAGAGCCGGTCGCGTTCGAATCGACGGGCTCGGGTTTCTGCATCTCACCCGACGGCTGGATCCTGACCAACGCTCACGTCGTGCTGCCGATGGCGGACGAGCCCTTGCTCTCGGGCGCGGCGGGACTCTCCGTCCGCCCCAGTGTGAAGCTGAACGCGGTCTTCTCGGGCACCGACCGCCGTTGCCCGGTGGAGATCGTCTCGATCGCGCACGAGAACGAGGAGGATCTCGCGCTCCTGCGCATCGAGCCCTTCGAGGGTATGCCGTTCATCGCGGACTTCGACACGGAAGCGCAGGTACCCAACCCCGGGGAGGACGTCTACCTGTTCGGCTTCCCGCTCGGGAACTTCGCGTTGCAGCAAGGCGACACGGTCATCGCTTCGACCTTTCGAGGCATCATCAGCCGCCTCGTCGACGGCAAGATCCAGGTCGACGCCGGCGTCCATCCGGGCAATTCGGGCGGACCGGTGACCGACGCGAATGGGCGCATCATCGGCGTGGTGACGAGCGTGCAGGCGCTCCCGGATCGATCCGCCGTCTACACGATCGGTTACGCGCTCCCGATCACCGACGCGAAAAAGATCTGGCCGCCGCGGAAGTAGCCGAGACGCCCGGGTTCCTGATCGATCGGTCCGCCGTCCTCGCGAGGCGCGCAGAGCTCGAGGGGCGAGGAGCGCCGTTGTGCTACCTTGGCGGCATGCCTCTCGCCCGCTCGATCGCTGCGCTGCAGTTGCGGCGCATCGTCCATGGCATCGTCGATTCGACCAGCGAGTGCGCCTTCGCCGCACTCGCAGCCGGTGGCGCGATGCACGGAGACGTGCACCTCGCTCTGGGCCAGACCGCCGGTCGCGGGCGATTCGGCCGCGCCTGGTGGAGCGAGCCCGGCGCGGGCCTGTACGCGAGCGTCGTGCTCCGTCCCTCGCAAGCCTGCACTCCCGCCGCGCTGACCATCGCCGGCGGACTTGCCGTACTCGATACCGTGCGCGCGCTCGGCGCGACGAGTGCGCGCTTGAAGTGGCCCAACGACGTCATGGTCGGCGGCGCCAAGCTCTGCGGCATCCTCGCCGAGACGCGCGGCTTCGATCCCGCGCGCCCCGCCTACGTCCTCGGCATCGGCATCAACGTCGCGCAGACGAGCTTCCCCGCCGAGCTCCTCGCCGAACGCGACGTGACGAGCCTGCGCCTCCTCGGCTCGACCGCCGGCGTGCAGGACGCCGAGGAGCTCCTGCTCGGAAACCTCGGGGTGCGCATCGAGCAGATCGCGCATGATCCCCGCCGCCTCGAAACCGACTTCCTTTCCGGTACGGCCCTTCGCGGCCAGCGCGTGAGGGTCTCGACCGGCTCCGAGGACTGCACGGCTCGAGTGCTCGGGCTCTCGCTCCGGGGTGGCCTGCTACTCGCCACGGACACCGGCGAACGCTCGATCCCGCTCGAATGGGTGCGGGCGATCGGCTGAGCGGGCTGGCGCTGCTTTCCCCGCGCGGTCTATCATCCCGGGCTTCCTTGCGCCGCAAGACGACGCCGAGGGTGCCCCTACCCAGATCCCGACATGGACCGCAGCCTCGGACGAGCAGAGAACGAATCCCGACCGATCAGCTTCCAGCGCGGCTTCACGAGCGTGGTGCCCGGCTCGGTGCTGACCACCTTCGGGCGGACGGTCGTCCTGTGCACGGCCAGCGTGACGGACGGAGTGCCGAACTGGCTGGTCGGGAAGGGCAAGGGGTGGCTCACGGCGGAGTACTCGATGCTTCCGGGAGCGACCAAGGACAGGAAGCAGCGCGAGCGGACGGGCCGGCTCGACGGACGCTCGATCGAGATCCAGCGGCTGATCGGGCGGGCGCTGCGGGCGGTGATGGACTTCTCGCGGATGACCGAGCGCACGATCTGGCTGGACTGCGACGTGTTGCAGGCGGACGGCGGGACGCGCTCGGCTGCGATCTGCGGAGCGTGGATCGCGCTGTACGACGCGCTGGTCGAGATGGACCAGCGGCGCGTGCTGCGCGGCTGGCCGCTCAAGGATCAAGTGGCGGCGGTCTCGGTGGGAGTCGTGGACGGCAAGGTGCTCTGCGATCTCGACTACTCCGAGGACAGCCGCGCCGAGGTCGACCTGAATCTCGTCATGACGGGCAAGCACGAGCTGATCGAAGTCCAGGGCAGCGCGGAAGGGTCACCTTTCAAGCGCGAGTCGCTCGATGCGATGCTCGCCGTGGGCGAAGACACGATCCGGCGCATCTTCGAGCTCCAGAAATCCACCATCGGGAAGACCTGAGCGTGGAGATCCTCCTGGCGTCGGGGAACAAGAAGAAGATCGCCGAGCTGCGCGGGCTGCTCGCGCCGCTCGGCGTAGAGACGCTCGTGCCGGCCGACGTGGGTGGATTGCCCGAGGTCGAGGAGACCGAGACCACCTTCGCGGGCAACGCTCGCAAGAAAGCGCGGGCCGCGGCGCTCTCGACCAGGCGCTGGGCACTCGCGGACGACTCGGGCCTGGAGGTCGACGCCCTGGGCGGGCTTCCGGGAGTGCGCTCGGCGCGCTTCGCCGGCGCGCACGGCGACGACGAGGCGAACAACCAGATGCTGCTCGCAAGGCTCGCCGGCCTGCCTCGCGAGCGGCGATCCGCGCGCTTCGTGTGCGCGCTGGCCCTCGCGGATCCGAGCGGGGAGATCGATTTCGAAGCGCAGGGCAGTGCGCGCGGAAGGATCCTCGAGGCGCCGCGAGGCGAGCGAGACTTCGGCTACGACCCGCTGTTCCTGTTCACCGAGGAGGGCTTCGCCGCCACGGATAGGGGCTTCGCAGAGCTCTCGCCCGAGGAGAAGGCCACGGTCAGCCATCGCGGGCGCGCCCTCCGACAGCTCGTGCAGCACCTCTCCCAGCGCATCCGAGTCTAGCCGCGCCCGTGGACACCGCTCACATCCGCAACTTCTCGATCATCGCGCACATCGACCACGGCAAGTCGACGCTCGCCGATCGCATGCTCGAGCTGTGCGGGGCGATCGAGAAGCGCGACATGCGCGACCAGGTGCTCGACGCGATGGAGCTCGAGCGCGAGCGCGGGATCACGATCAAGGCGCACTCGGTGACGATCTATCACGAGTACAAGGACGAGACCTACGAGCTCAACCTGATCGACACCCCCGGCCACGTGGACTTCAACTACGAGGTCCAGAAGAGCATGCAGGCCTGCGAGGGGGCGCATCCTCCTCGTCGACGCCTCGCAAGGAGTCGAGGCGCAGACGGTGGCGAATGCACTACCTGGCCCTCGACGCCCATCTCGAGATCTTGCCGGTGCTGAACAAGGTCGACTTGCCGCACGCCCGGCCCGAAGAAGTGGCCGAGCAGATCGAGAATTCCCTCGCGATCGACTCGACCGACGCCCTGCACGTCTCGGCCAAGACCGGCAAGGGGGTCGCCGCGGTACTGGATCGGATCGTCGAGCGAGTGCCCTCGCCCAAGGGCGACCCGCTGAAGCCGCTGCGCGCCCTGATCTTCGACGCCGTCTACAACGAGTTCCGCGGCGTCATCGTCTACCTGCGCGTCTTCGACGGCACGCTCCGGCGCCGCGACGTGGTGCAGATGCTGGGGACGGGGAAGGTGTTCGAGGCGGTCGAGCTCGGGCACTTCTTGCCGAAGATGACAGCGGTGGAGGAGCTCCAGGCCGGCCGAGGTGGGCTACTTCATCTCCAACATCAAGCGGCTGGGTGACGTGCGCATCGGCGACACGATGACGCACCACAAGGGTCCCCCGGTCGAGATGCTGCCCGGCTACCACGAGCCGCAGCACATGGTCTTCGCCGACTTCTACCCGACGAACCCCGGCGAATTCGAGGTGATGCGCGAGGCGCTGGCGACGCTCTCGCTCTCCGACTCCTCCTTCTCGTACGAACCGGTGAGCTCGGACGCGCTGGGATTCGGCTTCCGCTGCGGCTTCCTCGGCCTCCTGCACATGGAGATCATCCAGCAGCGGCTGGAGCGCGAGCACGACCTGGACATGATCCAGACGGCGCCGATCGGTGACCTACAAGATCGTCTACCGCGACGGCGCGCGAGGAGCTCATCCACTCGCCCGGTGCGCTGCCCCTCGCCCGACAAGTTCGAGACCATCTGCGAGCCGATCGTGCGCGTCTCGATCCTCTTGCCGGCCGAGTTCATCGGGCCGATCATGCAGATCACGAACGACCACCGCGGAGTGTTCGTGCGCCAGGAACACCTCTCCCCCACCCGCGTCCAGCTCGTCTACGACATGCCCCTCGCCGAGATCATCTACGACTTCTACGACAAGCTGAAGTCGGCCACGCGCGGCTATGGCACGCTCAACTACGAGCTCCTGGGCTTCGAGGCCGCCGATCTCGTCAAGCTCCAGCATCCTCGTCAACGCTCGGGAGGTCGACGCGCTCTCCTCGATCGTCCACAAGTCTCGCGCCGAGATGCGCGGGCGGCGCGGTCCTGAAGAAGCTGCGCAAGGAGATCCCGCGGCACCTCTTCGAGGTCCGCCTGCAGGCCGCGATCGGCTGCCGCATCATCGCCCGCGAGAGCATCTCGGCGCTGCGCAAGGACGTGACGTCCAAGTGCTACGGCGGTGACGTGACCCGCAAGCGCAAGCTCCTGGAGAAGCAGAAGGAAGGCAAGCGCCGCATGCGACAGGTGGGCAACGTCGACATTCCGCAGAAGGCCTTCCTCGCGGTGCTCGGGGGCGAGGACGATTGAGCGAGCCGACGATGGAAAAGCCGAGAGAGAAGGCCCCGCGCAAGCGTCCGTGGCGCGACAACATCGAGGCCGTGACGATGGCTCTCGTCATGGCCGTGATGCTCAAGTACTTCATCGTCGAGGCGTACAAGATCCCGACGGGCTCCATGCAGCCGACGCTGCTCGGCAACGACGACACGAACATCTACGACCGCATCCTGGTCGACAAGGCCTCCTATCACTTCCGCGATCCCGAGCGCTTCGAGGTGGCCGTCTTCCGCTACCCGCTCGATCGCTCGAAGAACTTCATCAAGCGCATCGTCGGCATGCCGGGCGAGGACCTGCGCATCAGGAACGGCGACCTGTGGACGCGCAAGGACCAGACCGCGGAGTGGCAGATCCTGCGCCGGCCGAAGCCCGTGCAGCGCGAGACCTGGAAGCGCTTGAAGAGCTCCGACGAATGGCGCGTCGACGGCTCCAGCCATGGCTGGGAAGTGGCGGGCGAGGAGATTCGCGCCGCGGGCGAAGGCTCCGCGCGCTTCCCGCGCGAGAAAGGCTCCGTTCGCGACGACTACACCGACGGCTATCCCGGCACGATGGCTCAGAAGCTCCAGCGCTCCGGCCACGGCTCGGGCGTGAACGACGTCGGAGATCTGCGCATCGAAGGGAGCGTCGAGGCGCGCGCCGACTGCACGGCGGTCGAGATCCAGTTCGAGGAAGGTCCGCTGCGCCACCGCGTCCTGCTTCCCGGGCCAGCCGCTCCCGATGACGCGGTGATCGAGGTCTCCTCGCAATCCTCCTCGCCGGCGAACGGCGCGGACACGCCGCACTCGGTGCGCGGCGAGCGCCCCTGGCGTCTCCCCGCCGGTCGGCGCGTGGATTTCGCCGCGCAGAACCTCGACGACCTGCTCGAGATCGAGGTCGACGGCGCGGGCGAGCTCGCGCTCGAGGTGCGGGAGGCCGTGGACGCCAGCAACTCGCGCATCCGGCTCGCGGCTCTCGGCGGCGGCGCGAGCTTCCGGTCGCTCTCGATCTGGCGCGACATCTACTACACCGCCGATCGCAGCGGCCGGGAGAACTGGAGCATCCCCCCGGCCTCCTATTTCATGATGGGAGACAACACCCAGGACTCCGCGGACAGCCGCGAGTGGCACTTCGTCCAGTACCGGCTCGGGGGCAGCGGGGAGAGCACGGCGCAGGTCGTGCGCGGAAACGACCGCCGTGGAGAGAACCCCGTCGAGGTGCCCGGCGGGTTGGAAGGATCGCAGATCTTCCTGCGCGACGAGTGGGGGGAACGCCACGTGTTCCAGAGCGGGGAGGCGGTGCGCATCGCGGATGAGGCATGCCCCTTCGTCCCCCGCGAGCTCATGACTGGCCGGGCCCTGCTCGTCTTCTGGCCTTTCGTGCCCTCGCTCGGCGTGTACCGGCTCAAGTGGATCCACTGATCCACGGATTCGAGCCTCGCAGCCGCCCCTCGCGGGGCCCCTGGTCCGGGCCGCCAGCGAGGCGTTCTCCCCGAGTTTCCAACATTCCTCGCGCTCCACGTGCCCGGGCCTAGGAATCCGCATCGGGACGCGAGCATCGACGAGCTTCCCTGGAGCCGAGCTCGGACCGGGAATGAGAAAACGCCGCAAGCACGATCTCAGCAGGTACTTGCGCACAGCGGAAAAGCTCCGCGCCACGAGTTCGGTCGAGTTGCTGTTGACAGGGCTGCGGGGAACCCTCGTTCAACAATGGGATCGGGCGGTCTGTAGAAGGCGGTTCCCACACGTTCTCCACAACCGGGGCGGCGACCTGGGGAATCGTGCGGAGACGCGTGTCAATCTCAGGATCGGCTCCCGTACGCTCACGCGAAGAAGATTGACCCATGCGTCCCGGCCATGCCTGTCGCCTCGGGTCGGACCACGTCAGACTCCCAGCCCATGGCCAAGCGCCCGCGCCCCAGCACTCACGGACCGCTCTTGGAGGCCTCCGGGCTGGTCAAGTCGTACCGTCGCCGGCGGGTGGTCGATGGCGTCTCCTTCCGCGTCCTCGGTGGGGAGATCGTGGGGCTCCTCGGTCCCAACGGCGCGGGCAAGACCACGAGCTTCCGCATGACGGTTGGCCTCGTCACACCCGACGCGGGCCGGGTGGTGCTGCAGGGGCGCGAGTGCGCGCGCCTGCCGATGTACCAGCGTGCTCGCCTGGGGATGGGCTACCTGCCCCAGGAGGCGAGCGTCTTCCGGGCGCTCACCGTGCGCGACAACCTGCTCGCGGTCCTGGAAGCGATGCCGCTCCCACGCGCGGAACGCTACCGCCAGGCTGACGAGCTCCTGGACGAGCTCGAGCTCACGCATCTGGAGAACAACCGCGCCGATACGCTCTCGGGCGGAGAACGCCGGCGGCTGGAGCTCGCGCGCTCGCTCGCCACCAGTCCAGCGATCCTGCTCCTGGACGAGCCCTTCGCCGGCGTCGATCCCATCAACGTCGAGGAGATCCAGCTGCTGATCCGCCAGCTGCGCGCAAAGGGGATCGGCATCTTGATCACCGACCACAACGTGCGCGAGACGCTCTCGTCCACCGACCGCGCCTACATCATCCACGAGGGCCGCATCCTGCGCGAAGGAACGGCCGAGGAGCTGGTCGCCGACGAGCGCGTGCGCGAGGTGTACCTCGGCCACAACTTCGATCGCCCGCTCCCCGGCGTCTCGCGGCAGGAGGAGCGCGAGCTACTGGATTAGGGCTCCGGGGCGCGCTCCGCGAGCCTTGTCGGGGCCAGGCCCCGTCGCTATCCTCTTCGCCCCCGCCGTGCGCGCCGAGGGCCTGGACATGAACATCGTCGCCTGCATCAAGCGCGTCCCCACCACCGACGCCCAGGTCAAGATCACCCCCGACCAGCAGGGCGTCGACGCGGCTAGCTTCCAGTACATGATCTCCTTCTACGACGAGATCGCGGTCGAGGAGGCCGTCAAGACCAAGGAGGCGCGCGGCGGAGAAGTGACGATCCTCTCGATCGGCCCGAGCGACGCATCGAAGGAAGTGCGGGAGTGTCTCGCCAAGGGAGCCGACAAGGGCATCCTGCTGATCGATCCCCAGTGGATGGCCCGCGACGCGCGGGCCACGGCCAAGGCGCTCGCCAATCGCATTCGTGCCCTCGCGCCGGACGTCGTGTTCATGGGTCGCGTCGCGACCGATCGCGACAACGCCGCTGTCGGGCCGATGGTGGCGACCTATCTCGGATGGCCGTGCGTGACGGAGGTCGTCGCGCTCGAGATCGACGAGAAGGGTGGCAAGGCCAGGCGTGAGACCGAAGGCGGCATCGAGACCGTGGAGATCCCTCTGCCTGCGGTGATCACCTGCAACAAGGGCCTGAACGAGCCGCGCTATGCCGGATTGAAAGGCATCATGGCGGCCAAGAAGAAGCCCATCGAGGAAGCGCCCTGCGAGCCCATCGAGAACCAGGCGGTCGTGGAGCGCATCGAGCTCCCGGCGGCACGCAAGGAAGGTCGCGTCGTCGGCAAGGGGCCGGAGGCCGTGCCCGCGCTCATCCAGGCGCTGCGCACCGAAGCCAAGGTTCTCTGAGAGCGAGCCATGAGCGACATCGCCGTCGTCTTCGTCGAGCACAGCGCGGGGGTACCGCGCCGGGCGAGCCTGGAAGCGATCGGTGCCGGGCGCGCCGCCGGGGCCGAGGTCGTTGCCATCGTCGCGGGCGAGAACGCGAAGACCGCAGCAGCGGCGCTAGGATCGGCAGGTGCTGCGCAAGCCGTCGTGCTCTCCGGCGCCGCGAGCCCCGAGACGCTGGCGGAAGCCGCGGCCGCGATTGCGCGCGAGCAGTCCGCGCGCGCGTTCCTCGCCGCCGCGACGACGACCGGGAAAGACCTCGCCGCCCGCGTCGGCGCGCACCTCGATTGCGTCGTCCTCACGGATTGCACCAGCCTCGCGCTCGACGCGCAGGGTTTCCGCGTGCAGCGTCCGTGGCTGGCCGGGAAGTGCATCGCGACCTTGCGCTCGCGGGCCGCAGTCCTCGTCGCGACGACCCGCGTCAACGCCTTCGCCCCGCGCGTGGAAACGCGCGACGTGCAGATCTCCGAGCGCGCACTGGGTCCGGCGCGAACGCGCGTCGTCGACCTCCAGGCCAAGGCCGCCGGCAAGCTCGACGTGAAAGAAGCCGCGGTGGTCATCTCCGGAGGGCGCGGGCTGCGTGATCCGGAAGGTTTCAAGATCCTGGAGGAGCTCGCCTCGGCTTTCGGCAACGCCGCGGTAGGCGCGAGTCGTGCAGTCGTCGACGCCGGCTGGCGGCCTCACGCCGAGCAGGTCGGTCAGACCGGCAAGACCGTCGCGCCAGGGCTCTACTTCGCGATCGGCATCTCCGGTGCGATCCAGCATCTGGCCGGCATGCGCACCTCGAAGGTGATCGTCGCCATCAACAAGGACGAGAACGCGCCCATCTTCAAGGTCGCCGACTATGGCATCGTCGGTGACGCCTTCGAGATCGTCCCCGCGCTCGCGGAGGCGATCCGCAAGGTGCGCTCGGGTGGCTGAGCTGGCCCATCCCTCTCCGCAATTCGATAGGATGCTGCGGGAATGGGCATACTCGAGCTGATCATCCTCGGCGCGCTCGCCGTCCTGGCTCTCGTCGGGGCAGTCGCCCTGGTCGCGAACATTCGCAAGAAGGACTGACGAGCACCGCTCGAGCGACGAGCCGGAAGGCGCTCCAGGTGTGCGCTCAGTCCCCCACGTAGCCGAATTGCTGCAGCTGGCGGCGGAGATCGGGCGCGATCGGAGGCTGGCCGGGGAGCTCGGGATGGGCCTCGCGTTCCCGCTCGATGCGCTGCACGGCGTCACGATACCGTCGCGCGAGCTCGTGGCCCGGCCCTTGTGAGAGGTCCGTGAGCGGGTGCTGCTCCCGGGGATCGGACTGGAGGTCGTAGTAGGCGAAGCTCCCCTTCTGCAGATCTTGCACGAGCTTGGCCTCGCGCGTGCGCACGCAGCGCAGGTCGCTCCAGTCTCCGTCGAGCTCCGCGACTGCCACGGGATCGAGATCGACCGGCTCGCCGCGTGCGGGGCCGACCAGACTCTCCCCCATCGTGTCCACGGCGGGCGGCAGCCCGGCGAGCTCGAGGAGCGTGGGACCGAGGTCGATCATGCGCGTCTGTGCGCCGATGCGCACGCCCGCCGGTAGTCGGCCGGGCGCGCGGATCACGAGCGGGATGCGGAGGAGCTCGTCGAAGAGCGTGCTGCGGTGGCACTTCCAGCCGTGCTCGAAGAACTCGGTACCGTGATCGGAGGTGATCACGACGATCGTGTCGTTCCGCAGACCCCACGCTTCGAGGTCGTCGCAGAGCTTCCCGATGAAGCCGTCGGTCCAGCGGATCTCGCCGTCGTAGAGCGCAATTACGTGTTCCAGGTCGCGCGGCGCCATCTGCGGTCCATAGCGCTCGTTGTCGGAATAGAAATCGCGGCCGTCGACCGCTCCCGCGTACTCGGGATCGTACATGCGGTCGAAGGGTGGCGGCGGAACGAAGTCGAAGTGGACGTCCCAGAAGTGCACGAAGGCGAAGAACGGACGGTCCTTGTGCGTCTCGATCCACTTGCGGCTGGCCTCGTAGACGCGCGGGCCCGTGACGTCGCGATGCGACTCGAGCATGACCTCGCGATCGAAGATCCAGTCTTCGCGAGCATGCTCGTCGAGAGCCTCCGGTTGCGCGGTGCAGTTCTCGTAGTGGTCGAAGCCCTGCCCGAGGCCGAAGGCAGGGTGCAGGTAGGGTCCCGAGAAGAAGCCGCCTGTCGCATAGCCTGCGGAGTGGAAGCGCTCGGCGACCGTCGTGAATGCCTCGGGTAGCGCCGTGCTCTGCGGGTCGGTCACGCCGTGAACCGAGTCGGCGACCGAGGTGAACATCGCGGTGTGCGCGGGCAAGGTCCAGGACGAGCTCGAGATGTGGCTCTCGAACAGCACTCCCTCCGAGGCCAGCCGATCGATCGAGGGAGACGTCTCGCGTTCGTAGCCGTAAGCGGAGAGATGGTCGGGCCGGAGCGTGTCGATCGAGATCAAGAGGACGTTCGGCGAGCCCGCGGAGGCGGCGGGTCGCCCGCACCCTCCGTGGAAGACACACGCCACGGCGGCCACCAGGACAGCCAGTGCCCGATCGCGCGGGAATGCGGCGCGGCAGTCGTCCGCCGGGCCGCTGGGGCCTCGGGGAGCGCGATCGAAGGGCCTGGTCGTCACCGCAAGTCGTTCTAGATCAAGGACTTGAACGGCGGGCGGTTTTTTCGCTCCAACCCGAAATACCATGAGTACGAAACAGTATTAGACTGATATCAGTTCCATATTGGAGCTAAGAAGGAGCCTGCATGGACACGAAGCTTGCCACCCCCGAGGTCACCATCCAGCCCACCAACGGCTGGCCGGTCCTCTTCACATGGTTGGTGGCCCTCCCCCTCTACGTCATCTTCCTCGTCGTCAAGAGTCCGCCCTTCGCGATCGGCCTGCCCCTGTTCTTCCTGGTCCTCCCGGGCTTCTACATCGTCGAGCCCAACCTAGCACGCGTTCTCGTGCTGTTCGGCAAGTACAAGGGCACCGTGCGCGTGGACGGCCTCTTCTGGACGAATCCGTTCACGATGAAGAAGAAGGTCTCGCTGCGCGCGCACAACTTCGACTCGAAGACGATCAAGGTCAACGACCTGCTCGGCAACCCGGTCGAGATCTCGGCCGTGCTGGTGTGGCGCATCCGCGACACGGCACGCGCGACTTTCGACGTCCAGAACTTCGAGCACTACGTCGAGGTCCAGAGCGATGCGGCGCTGCGCCAGCTCGCGACGACCTACCCTTATGACGACCTGGAGCTGGAAGGTGCCGAGATCACCCTGCGCGGCAACCACGAGGTCATCGCGGACAAGCTGCAGGAGATGCTCTCCCACCGGATGGACAACGCCGGTGTCGAGGTCATCGAGGCGCGCTTCAACCATCTCGCCTACGCACCGGAGATCGCTTCGGCGATGCTGCAGCGCCAGCAGGCCAGGGCGATCATCGCCGCCCGCCAGCTGATCGTCGACGGCGCGGTCGGTATGGTCGAGATGGCGCTCGAACGCCTGAAGCGCGAAAAGGTCGTCGATCTCGACGACGAGCGCAAGGCGACGCTGGTGGGCAACCTCCTCGTCGTGCTGTGCGGAAACATCAACCCGACCCCGGTGATCAACACCGGAAGCCTTTACTCCTGAGGAGGATCATGGCGTCCACCCAAAAGGACGCGGGCACTCCCGAGGCGGGAGGCGGCGGAGCGAAGCGCCAAGGCTTCCTCCTACGCCTCCCTCCCGACTTGCTCGAGGAGCTCCGCGGCTGGGCCACGCAAGACTTGCGCAGCCTCAACGCGCAGATCGAGTTTCTCCTGCGCCAGGCCACGCGAAAACGTCGTGGGGAACGTACGCACGAGTAGGCGGCGCACCGGAGGGTGACGGCGACGGGACCGGGGAGTCTCGCCGCAGGGAGCCGCGGGTGGAGCGACCATCCGCGGCTCTTTTTCGTCCGTGCCGAGGAGTCGGCGCTCCGGGCCCTCCAGCGATGGATGCCGAGCTCGCTGCGACTCAGGTCACCGTGAGCCGCAAGCGCGAGATCACTTCCAGAAGCTCCGCGGCCGCCGAAAGCGCGATCGCGCCGGGTTCCTTGGAGCCTCGAACGAGACCGATCGGCGAGCGCACGCTGGCGAGCTGCTCGGGAGTGAAGCCGCGCGCCCCCAGTCGAGCCTGGAAGCGCGACCACTTGCGCTGCGAGCCGATCAGGCCGAGGTAGGGAAACGTCTTGCGGGCGAGGGCGCGTGCGAGGATCTCGAGATCCAGCGCGTGGCTGTGGGTCATGATCAGGACCAGGCTGTCCGCGGGAATGCGGTCGATCTCCTCTTCGGGAGCGTCGACGAACAGCACTTCGAATGGCCGAACGGCCGGCAGCGGAGGCTGGAGCTCCTCGGCCGAGCGCGGATCGATGAGCAGGATGTCGGCAGACAGGTGACCTGCCAGCGCGCCCAGCGCCTGGGCCACGTGCCCGGCGCCGAAGACCACCACCTTCGGATGCTTCCAGGGAAAGCACTCGAAGAAGAGCGTCACCTCCCCGCCGCAACACTGCCCGGCCTTCTCGCCGAGCGGAAACACCGCGCTCTCGCCCGCGGGCTCGCCGCGCGAGAGGAGCTCGATCGAGCGCTCGATCGCCAGGTGCTCGAGATTCCCGCCGCCGATCGTGCCCCACGCGAGTCGCCCGCGCGCGACCAGCATGCGCGCGCCCACCTCGCGCGGCGCACTGCCGCGCACGGCCGTCACGACGACCATGGCGCAGGGAACGCGCTCCTCGCGCATCTCGGCGAGCGTCTGGAGCCAGCTCGTGGGATCGGCCATGACAACTCGAGCCGGCCAGAGCCCGGCGCGCGCACTCAGGGTGCTATCGTTACCGAAGTCGCGTTGGAAGTGTTGAAGGCGGCGCCGCCTGCCATCGGGTCGCGGAACCAATGCTGGAAGTGTCGCGTCGAGCCGATCTGGGCAGACAAGTCGTGCTTGGCGTCGGAGTTGTCGTAAGTGTAGGACGCCGAACCGGCCGATCCCACCAGGACGGCGCCGCGCACGATCCCACCCGAGGTGCACATGAAGCCGTTGCCGAAGGGCAACTGAACTTGATTTGCGCCGTGGAAGAAGATTCCAGGCTGATTCGGCACGGGTGTGGAGTGCAACGTCAGGTCCCCCGCGGAGGAGCTCGAAGTCCCCGAGACCGAGATCTCCGCCGGCGCGCCCGTCGAGTTGGGATTGGCCGTGCAGTAGGGGCTGCCGACCAGGCAGGGAACCTCCCCGAGGTGCCACACCTCGCCGCCGGTGCCGGAGGTCCAGGCTTCCTGGCTGGCGCAGTGATGGCCGATCCCGCTGAGCGAGGAAACCCCGCTGGGCAAGGGATGGTACTGCAGGAATGCGCCGTCGGGCGTGTACTCGGCCATGCTCGTTTCCACGCTGCTCACGACGAACAAGTTGCCGGTCGAGGTCGACACCTCGATGTCTCCGAAGGACACCGAGAAGGTGCTCGTGATCTGGAAGGTCTGGATCACGTTGCCCGTCAGCGGATCGATCTCTGCGATACGGTTCTCGTCGCTCGAGCCGGGCACGTTGTCTTGCACCAGGAAGAACGTGTCGCGGAACGGATGGTAGGCGCCGCCCACGACATGTGAGACACCGAAAGCGGTCACCAGGGTTGCCAGAATGGAACCGTTCGTTGCATCGAGGGCGTAGATCTCGGCGACACCCGACTCACCGTTGACGAGCAGGAGCGTCCCCGCAGGCAGCGAAGTCGTACCGAGAACGAAAGCCTCGGGGGCAATCTCGACGTCCACGTCGTTGGCGGATTCGCCCGGCCTGGGAATGCTGCCGAGAAAGGTGCCGTCGATGGCGTAGCTGTGCAGACTCGCGCTGCTGCACCCGTAGACCCAAACGATGCTTTGAGCGACGTCATAGGCCACGCCGCAAAGGCTGCCGACTTCGGGCGGGTCGAACTCGCCAAGCTCGATGATTTGCGCGGACGCCGCCGGTGAGGCTAGCTCGAGTCCCGCAATGGTCAGCAGGGCGATCGAAAAGGAGCGGGACAGACGAGAGGAATGACTTGCGATCGAGGGCGTGACGATGTTCCGGAACAAGTAGACTCCAACGGTTGCGGATCCAGGGGGTGGTGTACATTTCGCAACCCTCGTGCTTTTGCACGTTGCCAACCTGGGCACCGGTTGCGAGAGGCCACTAGCATAACCAGATTCGAGCAGACTGCAGACCGCCTCTGAATCCGAGTACCGCCTTCAGGCGGTCTTCTCTTGCCGAGCCAGTCCCGCCTGAAGGCGGGACGACGAACCAGACCGCCTGAAGGCGGTACTCCAAACTCGGAGGGACTCCGTGCTCGTAGGGGTGTGGTTTCTCTCTAGCGGACTAGACTGGCGCGATGCCGTCCTCCGCGGATGCGAGCGGACCCTCCGCACCAGGCGGGTTCCGCACGACGCGCTGGAGCGTCGTGCTCCAGGCGACGGCGCCCGAGAGTCATTCGCGCGCGGCGCTCGAGACTCTGTGTCGCACGTACTGGTATCCGCTCTATGCCTACGCGCGCCGCGCACACGGGCGCGACGACGCGGAGGATCTGGTGCAAGGCTTCTTCGCGAGACTGATCGAGAAGCGCGACTTCCATCCGGATCCGGGGCGCGGGCGTTTTCGCGCGTTTCTGCTCGCGGCCTTGCGCCACTACCTCGCGAACGAGCGCGACCGCCAGCGCACGGTCCGGAGCGGCGGCGGCGAGCGGCTGATCTCGATCGACGCCGGCGAGGCGGACAGCCGCTTTGCGCTCGAGATCCAGGACGGGGTCGCGCCGGAGACGCTGTATGAGCGCCAGTACGCGCTCGCGTTGCTCGACGAAGCCTGGAAACGTCTGCGCGAAGAGCAGCAGCATGCGAAGAAGGAGGGCCAGTTCGAGGTGCTGAGGATCTACCTCACCGGCACCGACGAGCCGCCCTACGCCGAGGTCGCGCACTCGCTCTCGATCAGCGAAGGCGCCGCGCGCGTGGCCGTGCACCGGCTGCGCAAGCGGTTCGGCGAACTGGTGCGGCTCGCGGTCCTCGAGACCGTGGCCGACCCCGCCGAGGTGGATGACGAGATCCAGGCCCTGTTCCGCGCGCTTCGGGCGTGAAACGGAAAAGCCTGTAACAGCACTGGATGGCGCCTTCTTCCTGGAGTGGACGGGGCCGTGCCTCGCTCCAGAAAGGCACCGATGACCCCGCTCTGCATCGCATTGCTCGCATTCCTTGTTCCCCGGGCCGCCCAGGACCTCGCAGGCGACTGGACCGGTCGCATGGAGCCCGAGAACCTCTCGGCCGAGATCACGATGCATTTCGAGCGCGCCGGGGAGGGCTGGAGCGCCTCCATGCAGATGACCGCGGGGCCGCAGAGGCTCACGCTCGAGGTGAAGGACGTGTGCTGGAGCGCCGACTCACTCTCGTTCGCGGCGCGCATCGAAGGCGCTCAGGTTCGCTTCGAAGGCCATTTCGATGACGGTCTACTGGTAGGCACGCTGCGCGCCATCGAGGACGGGCGCACGCTGGTCGAAGGACCCTGGGGGCTCGCGCGCGAGAAAGACCTGCCGCACCTCCTCGAGTGGCTCGACACGCTGGCGGTGCCGATCGACGAAGCCACCCAGCGCGACGTCGTCGAGCGTGCGCTCGCTCTCTTGCGCACGAGCTACGTCTCCGCCGAAGGCGCGGCGAAGGCCGAACAGGAGGTCCGCGAAGGCTTCGATCGCGGCGCGTTCCGCGAGTGCAAGAGCGCGGCGCGCTTCGCCGAGCTCCTCGGGCGAGAGCTCAGCGAGGCGACCGGCGACCGCCATCTGCGCGTGCGCTACGAGCGAACCAGTGTCATCCAGCCAAGCGAGGGCGAGGAGACGCAGGCAGAGCGCGAAGCCGCGCGTGCGGACGGCGAGGCGATCAACTTCGGCTTCCGCCGCATCGAGATCCTCGAGGGAAACGTCGGCTACCTCGATCTGCGCCGTTTCGTCCGGGCGGACCTGGCGGGCGACACGCTCGAGGCCGCCATGGGATTCCTGGCGCACACCGACGCGCTGATCCTCGATCTGCGCGAGTGCGGCGGCGGCGATCCCGTGATGGTGGCGCTCTTCTCGAGCTGGTTCTTCGATGGACGCACGCGGCTCTTCACGAGCTTCTATCGCCGACACGACGACGCCACGACGCAGGTCTGGACCGCGCCATGGCTGCCTGGCGCGCGCTACGTCCAGAAGCCGCTGTACCTGCTCACCGCCCAGCGCACGTTTTCCGCCCCGGAAGGTTTCGCGTACGAGCTGCAGGCCGCCGGGCGCGCGACCCTCGTCGGCGAAGCGACCGGCGGAGGCGCACATCCGGGCCAGCATTTCCCGCTCGGAGACCACTACTCGATGTTCGTGCCCCTCAGCCGCTCGATCAGGCGCCACGACCGGCGCCGACTGGGAAACCACCGGCGTGGCCCCGGACATCGCATGCGCCGCGACGGAGGCTCTCCGGACCGCGCACGCCGAAGCCTTGAAGCGCCTCGGGCGCACGCTGGAACCTGATTAGACTGCGCGAGGCTTCCACCATGACCCTATCGAAGCACTGCGCGAGCTGCGGGGCGACCCTTCCGCCGGGTCGCAACCAGTGTCCGGTTTGCTTGATGCAGCTCGCCGTCGTCGCGCGCGAGGCAGACGCCGAGGCGCCGCCGCCGAGCGAGCCCAAACGCGCGCGCCGCGCGCCGCCGCCGACGCCGGAGGACCTCGCCGCGAGCTTTCCGCAGCTCGAGATCCTCGCGCTACTTGGAGAGGGCGGCATGGGGATCGTCTACCGCGCGCGGCAGCAGGAAGCTCGCGCGCGAGGTCGCGCTCAAGATCCTGCCCGCGGGGCTCCTGGACGATCCAGCGTTCGCCGAGCGCTTCCTGCGCGAGGCGCGCGCGCTGGCGCGGCTCGACCATCCGAACATCGTGGGCGTGTACGACTTCGGCCAGCAGGACGGGCGCTGGTACCTCCTGATGGAGTACGTCGACGGCGACGAACCTGCGGCAGCTCATGAACGGCGGCCACGCTCGCGCCGCGCGAGGCGCTCGCGATCGTCCCGCAGATCTGCGACGCGCTGCAGTACGCGCACGACGAAGGCGTCGTGCACCGCGACATCAAGCCCGAGAACATGCTGATCGACCGCAAGGGCCGCGTGAAGATCGCCGACTTCGGCCTGGCGAAGCTGTTCGGCCGAGCGTCGGAGGACGCGCAGCTGACGCGCGACCGGCCAGGTGATGGGCACGCTGCACTACATGGCGCCCGAGCAGATCGAACACCCGCGCGACGTCGACCACCGCGCGGACATCTACTCGCTCGGCGTCGTGTTCTACGAGATGCTCACCGGCGAGCTGCCGATCGGCCGCTTCGATCCGCCGTCGCAGAGGGTCCAGATCGACGTGCGGCTCGACGAGATCGTGCTCCGGACGCTCGAGCGCGAGCCCGAGCGCCGCTACCAGCACGCGGTCGAGGTCAAGACGGACGTCGAGTCCGTGAGCGAGGCTCCGGTCGCGAGCCGCGCGCGAACTCCGGACCCCGAGCACTCGATCGGGGGCGCGATCGAACACGAGATCCCGGACTTCACCGGCGTATACGGCAATTTCCATCTGCCTCGTGGGACGGCCGCAGCCTTCACCCTGCTCCTCATCGGTTGGCTCGCCCTGCGCTTCAGCTTCAGCTTCGGGGCGCTCGGCTATGCCGTCGGCGCGGCGGCGTGGATCGGGGCCTTGATGCTGGCCGCGGGACACTTGCGCTCGAGGCTTCCCGAGCTCGACCACGCGATCCGTTCGGCCAGCCGCTGGGCACGATTCGACCGATTCGCGAGCGCGCTCTTCCTCGCCATGCTCGCCGCGGTGGCCTTCGTGCCCGCGCAAGTCTCGTTCTGGGAACGCGGGACGTCGGACTACATGTCGAGCGAGCAGGACCCGCGAGAGCTGAGCGAGCGGCTGGAGAACCCGGCGGCGCTCGCGGCGGCAGGGTTGGCAGTCTCCATCCCTGCCGGGGTCTCTCCGGCAAGGATCGAGCTCGCCGACGTGATGGGAAACCCCGGCGCGTTCCGCCGACCGTGGCTGTGGATCGCCTGCGTGTTCGCGTGCTTCTGCGCCGCAAGCGCGCTGTTCGTCACGCGCCGCTACCTTCGCTCGTGGATCCTGTGCTGGCGTCCCATCGTCGTCACCTCCGCCTCCCTGGCGGCGGCGTTCCTGATCTCGTGGCCGCTTCCGCATGGAATCGCAAACCTGCTCGCCGGCGGTTCCGATCTGAGAGTGGTCTACGGCGCAGGTCGCGTCGAGACCGGGATCGACGCGGCCGCGCGCAACCTGCGCCTCGCGCTCATCAGCGCGGGCTACGAAGTGCAGACGCTCATCCAGGCAGGCCTCGACCTCTCCCGCGACGGTCACGAGGAGGTCCGGGTCGTACGCATGGCCGCCCAGCCTTCCTCGCCCTTCGATCGCTGGGATCTCGACCTCTCCGGACCGAAGCGCACGCGGCCGCACGTCGTCGTCACGCTGGCCGGAACGCGCAGCGGCGCGAGCTGTGGGCTCGCCTACGACGCCGGTCTGCTCTCGGTTCGGGACCCGGTGCGCCGGGAGGAGTGGAAGGCTTGGCTGGACGGCCTGGCGCAGCGCATCGAGCGCGAGTGAGCGGGGCGCGGAGTGAGGCGCTGCTCTCACGCGCAGTAGATGTGCTCGCGCGCGTCAATGGCTATTCTCCGCCGGTCTGCGGTTCACTCGCCGCCTCCACGCAACCCGCTCCCCTCCCTCCCGTAACCGGCGCAACGCATGCCCTTCGCCTTTCGAATGATCCTCATGGCGCTCGCAGTGTTCGCCGGGATGCTGGCGTTGACAGAGCTGGGAGCGCGCCTCGGGCGCAGGCGACTGCCGAGCGATCCCGATGGTGCGCGCGCCGGCACGGCGGCGGCCGAAGCCGCCGTGTTCGGACTGCTGGGACTCATGATCGCCTTCACCTTCTCAGGTGCGCTGCAACGTTTCGACGCGCGGCGCGCGCTCATCGTCGAAGAGTGCAATGCGATCGGCACCGCGTGGCTGCGCCTGGACTTGCTGCCCGCGGCCGCGCGCGCGGAGTTGCAGCAGGGCTTTCGTGATTACCTCGATGCCCGGCTGAGCGTGTACCAGGAACCGGAAGATCTGCCCTCCGCCGAGGCTAGCCTGGCGCGAACGAGCGACCTACAGCAGCGCATATGGACCACGGCCGGCCCCGCATGCAGCACCGCAGGCCCACAAGCCACGATGCTCGTGTTGCCGGCGTTGAACGAGATGTTCGACATCGCGGCAGAACGCATCGCTGCGCTGGAGAACCACCCGCCGGCCCTGGTCTTCGGCCTCCTCATCGCAATGGCGCTGGCTTGTGCGCTGCTCACGGGCTTTGGCATGGCGCCGTCGAAGCTCTCGCACTGGACGTACCGCATCGCATTTGCCGGCGTGGTTTCCTTGACGGTCTACGCGATCCAGGACCTCGAGTATCCCCGTCTGGGACTCGTGCGCGTGGAACATTTCGATCACGTACTGGTCGAGTTGCGCGAGAGCATGAAGTAGCTCAGCGGGAACTGTCTCGTCGCCTCCGGGTGACGCCGCCGAACGGCAAGCGCCCCTGGGGACACTGCATCACGGAGTGGTCGATGCAAACGCCCCGAGCTCGAACAGCGACCCCGCCAGTCGCTCGAGCCCACGATCGCAAGCCACGAGGTCGAGGTGGAGCGAGCTCCAGTCAGCGAGCAAGAGGGACTCGTCGCCCTGCCCGGCATACGTCTTCAGGTATCCCTTGCACGACTCACAGTAGTCGATCCGCAGGCCGGCCTCTTCCTCGACGGCCACGATGGCGAGCCGCTGGGAATCACTCTCGCAGTATGGGCAGCGCGTGCGGCCGTACCTCCACCGCGTCCGGCAACATCCGCACGAGAGGAGTCGCAGGCGTGTCGGATCGGCGCCGACGAGCTGGGCCATGGAAGGCGGCGATCCGCAGGTCGGGCAGTATCCGCGCTGCCAGCGATCATCCTGGCGCCAGCCGACGAATGCGTCGAGCAACGGTCGAATGTAGCGCGACGTCGCCGACCAGCCCAGGTAGCGCAGCAGTCCAGGCGAAGCGGGCGCGAGGTCGTCCGCGCCGAGCAGCCAGTCCACGACACGGCGGGCGGCGCCGGGGAAGTCGGACAGCTCGTCTCGCAGGACGCGCGCGTCGGCCGTCAGCTGCTCCGACGAGGATCCGCTCGCCAGCCTCTCGACGAGCGAGACGACCATCTCCCCGGCAGGCTCGAGGTCGATTGCGGCCTCGGGACTTTGCAGCAGAGGCACCCCGGCGCGGTATTCGGACTCGTAATCCTCCCAGCACGGCAGAGGAGGGCCGCCCGTCTCGATCTCCGCCACGGCTGCTTCAACTCGAGCACACAGGTCCGCGACGGGCCGGAGGTAGCTGTGCGCGCGCAGCCAGGCATCGGGTGTCATGGACTCAGGTTCCCTGGCTCGCCACCTGCTTCGGGAGGATCGGCAGATGTCGCACTCCGAGCCCGAAGAGGAAGATCGTCGCGGCGATCAGGCCGATCGAGATGCCCCACTCGAAGATCGAGGGCGAGTAGGTCTCGGGAGCGAACTGCGGCATCGGCACCCTCAGGGTCATCGCGAAGAGGACGACGTTCATGCGGTTGAACACGACGCCGAGAGCCGTCGAGCAGGGCCGCGAGGAAGAGCAGCGCCGGGCAGCGCGGCGCGAGGCGCTGCGGGCCGAGCAGCACCAGCGGCAGCACGCCTCCGAGGACGAGCTCCGCCGCGAAGGCCATGCCCATGCTCCCGGCGAATGCGCCGGCGAGCTGACCGCGGATGGCCATGTCGCCGAGGCGAAGCCCAGGTACACGAGGAGCGCCCAGAACGTGATCTGGCCCACCGAGGCGAGCTGCGCCGATCTGGAGCTGGCGGCGCCAGCCTTTCGTGATCCACATGTCGATCAGGATCACGAGCGCCGTGCCGGCCGCGATCGAGGACAGGAAGAAGGAGACGGGCATCACCGGCGACCACCACTGCGGGGCGAGCATGTTCGGCATCAGCAGGTACAGCGAGCCGAGCGAGCTCTGGTGCATGGTCGACAGCGTGACGGCGGCGATGGCGAGCATGATCGGCTCGGCCTTCGCTCCCGTCGCGCGGAAGATCCAGGCGAGCGCGCCGAAGACTCACGGCCGTCGCCGAGCCGCGTAGAGGAAGTTGCGCGAGAGCAAGTAGACGAACAGCGTCACTGCGCACGCCACGTAGGCGCCGTTCCATCGCCGCCAGACGTCGCCACGGCGCGCTGGTATCCCCAATGCGTTCGAACGGCACGGGCAGGAATTCGAGCAGCGAGGATCGTGACGTAGAGGCCGACGCACCACGAGACCTCGAACATGGCCGAGTGCTCCGGTGCCTGCAGGGCGAGCTGGTAGGAGTTCCATCGGCAGGCCGAGATCGGCGAGGAGCGTGACCGTCACGAAGGAATAGCTCAGCAGGCCCATGAGGACGGCGCGTGCGGCCCAGCCCGTAGAGGTCCTTTCGCTGGAAGACATAGATCACGCCGGCCATGGCGAACGCGCCCGCGGCCACCGCGATCCAGACCAGGTCGAAGAGGATCCACAGGCCCCACGGGTAGGTGTCGGAGAGGTTCGTGCTGCCGCCGAGTCCAAGGGCGAAGCGCGCGACCAACGAGACGACGCCGAACGCCATGAGCAGCGAGCAGGACCCAGTTGAAGCGGGGTCAGCAGCTTGCCCGGGACGGGCTCGAATTCGACGTGGCCGTGGTCCGGAGCGCTTCCGCGCCGAGCCATCCGCGACCGCTTGAGCGCGCTTCCGGAAGAACGCGTACGTGGCGCCGAGCAGGGCGCCCACGGCCATCACGGCAGGCGGAACGGCGCCGAGCGCCGTACTTGGTGAAGGCCGGAAACGGCTTCTCGCCGACGTCGGGAATCCGAGCTTCTCGAACGGCACGGCGCGAGAGGTACAGCACGCTCGTCCCGCCCAGCTCCTTCTCGCCGTAGATGTGGTCGACATACTTGTCCGGGCCGGTCGGCGATGCGCTTGTGCGCAGCGCCCGAGCATCTCCTCGCGCGTGCCGTAGCGCAGGGCGTCGGCGGGGCACGCCTTGACGCAGGCGGGAATCGCGATGGCTCTCGGCGAATCGGCTGGTCTCCGTCGTCGGACAGCGCCTGCCCGTTGAACGCGACCGGCGCCGGCTGCGCGGCGCGGTCGGCGCAGTGCGTGCACTTGCGAGATCTTCGGCGCGAGCGAGTTCCAGTCCGCGGTCGGCACGTCCCAGGGACACGCCAGCATGCAGTAGCGGCAGCCGATGCACTCGTCGACCTCGTACGACGACCGGGCCGTCGGCCTGCCGCTCGAGCGCCGTCGTCGGGCAGGCGGAGACGCAGGCCGGCTCCAGGCAGTGCAGGCAACGCTGCATCACGTAGGCGGACTCGAGCCCGCCCGGCTTCGTCCGGGTTCGTCGAACTCGTGGTACGCGATCAGCGTGTAGCGTCTTCGCGCTGAGCGCCGCCGGGTTCTGGAAGCCCAGGTCGGCCTCCAGCTCGGTCTCTCGCCGTCGCGCTCGTTCCACTGCTTGCAGGCGACCTGGCATGCCCGGCAGCCGATGCAGTTGGCGATGTCGATCAGCGTGGACCTGATCGGGCCCGCGGCGCGGCGTCTCGCTCATGTGCGTCCCCTCGGTGATCCGGATCTTCGCGTGGCCGTGTCGGCCGGCGCTTGACGACGTTGACGAGGCACGCCTTGGTCTCCTGGGTGCCCGCTCCGGGGTCCGCGGCGTCGATCGTGAGGTGGTTGACGCTCGGTCCGGTCGAGAGCCCCTGGAAGCCCCAGTTGTAGGGCATCCAGACGACGGTGACCTCCGGCCGCCGATCTTCAGCGCCTTCATGCGCGGCGTGACGAGGGCCTTGACCTCGAGCTCACCGCGCGCCGACGAAACCTTGACCCAATCCCCGATTTCATCTCGAGCTTCTTTGCGAGGGTGACCGGCAGCTCGAGCATCGGTTCGGGGACAGCTCGTTGAGCCACGGGATGTTCCGCGTCGTCGAGCCTGCGCACCAGTGCTCGGCGACCGTCGAGGTCATCAGCACGTAGGGGTAACTTGTCGACCGTGCCGATCGGCTGATGCGACGCGACGCGCGGATACTTGAGCATCGGGTTGCTGCTTCACGCCGGGGTGCAGCAGGTTCTCCACCGGGCTCTCGACCGGCTCGTACATCTCCGGCAGCGGGCCGTCCTTCGGCACGTAGGCCACGTCGCGCGAGATAGTCGGTGTACCTTCGGGTCAGGATCGGAGTAGACCGCCGCGAAGAGCCGCCCGACGCCTTCCGCGCTCATGTGGAACGCGCGCTGGCCGTTCGGCGTGTCGCGGGCCGTCGGTCTGCACCGGCACGTCGGGCACGTCGTAGCCCGTCCAGCGCTTCGCCTTCTCGTCCCACCAGACGATCGGCTTCGAGCCGGGATACGGCTTGCCGTTCCGGTCGCACGAGGCGCGGTTGTAGAGGATGCGCATGTTGTTCGGCCAGGTCCACCCGAAGCCCGGGTAGAGGCCGAGGCCGCCCGGATCCGTTTGCCAGTCGCGACGCTTCGAGAGGTTCTCGCCGCCGGCGAAGACGCCGGCGTAGATCCAGCAGCCCGACGAGGTCGATCCGTCGGCCTGTAGGTCGCCGACCTTGCGGAGCGAGTCGCCCTCCTTGAGGCCGGTCTCCGGGAATGTCGCGCAGGGCGCGCCGTTGATCTCCCGCAGCACGTCCTCGGCCGTGGTGTAGGTCCAGAACGCCTTGTTGATGATCTCGTCCTTCGGATCCTTCGAGTCGTGGACGAGATCGCGCACGCGCGCGGAAGACGTAGGTCCACAGATCTCGCCGTCGGCCTTGGCCTGCCCGGGCGGCTTCACGGCGGCGTGCCGCCACTGCACCATCGCCGCCCGAGTTCGTGATGGTGCCGTTCTTCTCCATGAAGAACGCGGCCGGTAGCAGGAGGACTTCGGTCGGGATGGTCTTCGGATCGACGCCCGGCCGCCTCCAGAACGCCGCGGTCTCGGTCTCCCAGAGCTCCTGGACCACGAGCATCTCGAGCTTGCCATGCGCCTCGAAGACGAGCTTCAGGTTGGGCAGCTGACCGCCGGATTCTGACCGAGCGATCCACAAGAGCTTCAGCGATCCCGGCGAGGGCATCCTCGAAGATCGGCAACGATGCCGTAGTCCTTCGAGGCGTCCCTCTTGGGCAGCCACTCGTAGCAGAAGTCGTTCTCGGGGGTCGCGGCGTCTCCGAAGAACGCCTTGAGCATGTTGACAGGAACTTGCGCCGGGCGTCCCGTTGTTCGCCGTCCAGTGCGTCGAGCGTCGGCTCGGCGTTGGTCGGGGTAGTTGAGGTAGCCCGTCGTGTAGTTGTTGAGCACGCGCCATGTCGCATGCGCCCTGCACGTTCGGCTCGCCGCGCAGCGCGTTGACGCCGCTGCCGGGCTTGCCGATGTTGCCGAGCAGGAGCTGCAGGATCGTGAACGCACGGATGCCCTGCACGCCCGTCGTGTGCTGCGTCATCCCGAGCGCGTAGAGGATCGTGCCGGGCCGGTTCTTGGCCATCGTCTCCGCGATCGCTGGATCTCGCTGGCCGGGATGCCGGTGATCCGCTCGCCGACCTCGAGCGTGTAGCGCGAACGAAGTACTTGCGCAGGCGGGTGAAGATGCACTGCGGGTCTCCGAGGCTCTCCAGCCACCCGCGGTTGGCCCTCGTCGTCGAGCTGATATCCCCAGCTCTTGGTGTCGTACTTGTGCTTCTCCTCGTCGAATCCGCTGAACAGACCGTCCTGGAAGTCGAAGTCGGCGTCGCCGAGGAGACTTCGCGTTCGTGTGGGTCGACGACATAGTCCTCGTCGTACAGCTCGTTGACGAGGATGTGGTTGATCATCGTGTTCAGGAATGCCGCATCGGCGCCGGGCCGGATGCGTGCGTAGATGTCAGCGGTCGCCGAGGTTCGCGTGTACCGCGGATCCACGTGGATGATGACCGCGCCGTTTTCCTGGGCCTTCCGGATCCACTTGAAGGCCATCGGGTGGTTCTCGGCGACATTGCTGCCCTCGACGAGGATCGCCTTGGAATGCTGCATGTCGACCCAGTGGTTGGTCATGGCCCCGCGACCGAAGGCGGCCCCCAGACCGGGGACGGTGGGACTGTGTCACAAGCCTCGCCTGGTGCTCGACGAACGCGCTCCCGAGCAGACGGCACGCCTTCTGGAAGAGGTAGCACTCCTCGTTCGTGTTCTGCGCGCCGCCCAGGAACGCGATGGCGTCCGTCCGGTTCACGGGCACTTCCGCGTCCCCGACCTTCTCCGTCGAGATCCAGGTCTCGTCGCGAACGGTCTTGATCTTCTTCGCGACGCGCTCGGCTCGCTTCCTGCCAGGTGATGTCCACCCAGGTGTCGCTCCCCGGCGCGCGATAGCGAGGCACCTTGTTCCTACGAGGAGAAGTGTGCGTCGGGAACATCGCCATGCCCTTCACGCACAGGGACCCGCGATTCACGATGTGGTCGTAGTCTCCCTCGAGGGAGACGAGCTTGCCGTCGCGTACCGCGGCGATCATTCCGCAACCGCACGAGCAGAAGTTGCACGCGGTGGTGAACTCGCTCACGTCCGAGAGCTTCAACTCGCGCGTGGCGGCTCTCGCGGCAGGCAAGTCGACGAGACCGTCGACCGCGAGCCCCGCGCCGCCGCACATCGAAAGCTTCAGCAGATCCCTGCGGCTGACCTTCGCCGGGCCATTCTCGGACCACGCGCCTCGCTTCTCCCGCGAGGGACCTTCGGTCGCCGCATTCGAGTGCCCGTCCATCAGCGCCTCCTCCGTAGCCCTGCCAGACGGGGGTCACTCTAGATGCGTCTCGAAGAAGCCGCTAGCCACGCTCGCTCTAATTTCTGTGTGGAGGGGGTATCGTCCGGGACGTTCTCGCGCGCTCCGGTGGTAGATTGAAACCCGTGAGCGAACTCGAATCCTCCCAGGCCGCAGGCTCCCCCGTCCCGCGGCGTCCCATCATCGCCGTGTTCACGAGCCACTGGCTGGCGATGGTCGGCCTAGGTCTCGTCCTGACGTCCATCGTCATGTGGGCCTGTCTGCTCCCGGCGCAGCTGCGTCACGGCGAGGATCATCCGTACATCGGCGTGGCGACGACTCTGGTGGGTGGACTGCTCCTCCTCGGATTGCTCCTCACGCCGCTCGGGCTCCACCTGGGGCGGCGTCGCGTCGAGGATAGGCTCGCCGCCTTGCAGAGCGTCAAGCGAGCGTGGATCCGGTTGGTCGTCTTCGTACTCCTGATCTCCGTGTTCAATCTCGCGATCGCGTCCCAGCTGACGCTGCGCGCCGTCCACACGATGGAGAGCCGCCAGTTCTGCGCCTCCTGTCACGTGATGACTCCCGAGTCACGTGCCTTCGAGGGAGGTCCGCACGCGGGAATCCTTTGCGTCGATTGCCACGTGGGGGATGGGGCGAAGGGCTTGGTGCAGAGCAAGCTGCAGGGAACGCGGCAGCTCATCTCGGTCCTGACGGACAGCGTGCACATGCCCATCGAGGGCGCGATCGAGACCGGAAAGATGATTCCGAGCGCGGAAACGTGCGAGGGTTGCCACTGGAGGGACCAGCCCGCGAGCGCGAAGCTGAAGCTGATCCAGCGTTACGCCGAAGACGAGGCCAATACGCCCGAAACCACGCTGCTCACGATGAACGTCGGGGGCACCGAGATGGGCGGCATTCACGGATCCCACCACGGGAAGGGGATCGAGATCCTCTTCGTCGCCACGGACGCGCGCCGACAGGAGATCCCCCTGGTCGAGTATCGCAACTCCACCACCGGCGAGACCCGTATCTACACGAAGCCCGGGGCGGACGTCACCGCGCTCGAGAGTCTTCCGCGCGTGAAGATGCAGTGCTTCGATTGCCACAACCGCCCCGCCCACTCCTTCCAGATGGCCGATCGCGCCGTCGACCGAGCGCTCTTGCTCGGACGCATGGCGGCGAGTCTTCCGTTCCTGAAGAAGACGGCCGTCGAGATCCTTCAAACGGAGTACCCGAGCAGCGAGGTGGCGGCGGAGCAGATCCCCGCCAAGCTCGCGTCGTTCTACGAGTCGGCGAATCCCGAGGTCTCGAAGACCCGCGCAGCGGACATCACGGAGGCGGGGAGCGTGCTCGCGGACATCTATTCCCGCAACGTGTTCCCTGACCTCGGCGTGACCTGGGGCACCTACCCCGACAACCGCGGCCACCACGACTTCCCGGGTTGCTTCCGCTGCCACGACGGGGAGCACGTCGCTGCCTCGGGCGAGACCATCACCAACAATTGCTTCCACTGCCATTTCCCGGCGGCAGTCGCCGAGACCGATCCGAAGGTGCTCGAGCTGCTCGGTGTCGACAGGCTGATGAAGGGCCTGAACAAGCGTTGAGAGCAACTGGCCCGGCCGGCGCGCGAGAGGCTCGCGCCCGGCCGGGCGACACTCCCCGAGGGGGCGTGGCTCAGTAGACCTTGTGGGCGAACTCGACGCTCTCGTCCTCGCCTTGGCCGTGGCAGACACCGCAGGATTCGTTGCCGGCGGCGTCGGTCTGCACGGAGATGTGGGCCTGGGCGTCGCTCGAGTCGTGACACGCGCCGCAGACCATGCCCCAGCGCTGGATCGCGGTGCCCTGGTCGGTCGGGTGCGCGCGAGCGCTCGGCTCGTGCCAGGAATCGTTCCCGTGACACTTGACGCAGTTCTGCGTGCCGCCCGGCAGCGCGGGGAACACGACCTCGCCGAAGTTGGTGACCCCGAAGTTGTCCGGATACGGCGACGAGCCGTGACCGACCACGTCGTACGTCTCGGCGCCGGCAAGCTCCTCGCCCATGTGGATCTTGTGCAGCATGGTCCGGAAGCTGACGGTCACGCCCGTCGTATCGGGTGCGTTGCCTGCGACGTACTGCGGACGGTCCTCGGCCCCGGCCGTACCGTGACACAACACGCAGGATTCGTAGCCGCGGCGTCCGAAACCGTGGAAGGCGAGCTCCTGGTGGCAATTGAAGCAGCTCGATCCGCTGGCGATGACGTCATAGGGCTCGAGAGGGGTGGCCGCGCCCACGCGGAAGTCGACGTTCTTGGAATCCGAGGTCGATTTGTAGCTGTTGCTCTCCCCGTACAGGGCGAGCGTGAGCGTTCGTGACGTCCAGATCCCGAGCGAATACGTGCCGTCGACGATCGGCTTGCCCGTCCATTTGCCGCTCTCATCGCCCAGATCGGGCGAGGCGTTGAGCGCGAGCGGATAGGTTGCCGGCATGACGAAATCGGTCGTGTAGGTGGCGATCACGGTGTTCCCGTTGCCGAACTCGATCAGCTCGGTGATCTCACCCGCGGAAGCATCGAGGACGTAGTCGACCCCGGCAGTCTTGCTCGTGAGGGTCACCTCGCGAACTGTCGCTCCGAGGAGGTGCGCCTGCTGCAGACCCGCTTTGTAAGACGTCGTGTACGGCGACGAGAACCACAGCCGGTTCCCTTCGACGAACTGGATGCGCACGTACTCCTCCTCGGCCTCGCCGTCGTCGACGACCAGGTACTCGTCGCGCGCAAAGCCCGCGGCATCGTCCACATCGACGAAGTTCTGCGGGGCGGCGCTCGGCTCGGCCAGCAGCGCGTCCCCGCCGGCGATCGGCGTGCGGACGAAGACCGTCGTCGCGGCATCGCTCGCGTCCAGGTGCGGAACGAAGGCGCTGGCGAAGGTGTCGAGGCCCGCGGTCGAGACTCCCAGGCGCTCCAGGTTTACCGTCATCGGCACATTCACGGTGAACGGCGGTGGGCCGACGAGGACGGAGCTCGGTATGGTCGTGTTCAGGACCAGGTTGTAGTTGCTCGTGGGTCCCGAGATGACCACGGACGGGGCAGAGACGTCCGCGGGCGAGACGGCGGCGCCAGAGTCGTCGGTGATCTCGAGCGTGATGCGGATCTTCTCGCCGGGATCGATCGTGCCGTCGCCGTCGGTCGCGCCCGCCGCCTTGAGCTCGGTGATGTCGAGGTTCAGGCCGGGGTCGAAGCTCGGGTCCAGGAGCGGGTGCAAGTGCGCATCGAAGACGGCCAGCCCGTTGCCTGTGGGCGCGTGGCAGAGCTTGCAGTTGGAGTTGTTCGCCTGCGCGCCCATGGTCTGTCCGTTGGCCGTGTAGGGCAGCCCCCAGTGCACGTCGTCATGGCATGAGCCACAGGCCTGTCGCGCGGGCTGCGTCTGGTAGATGTCGCCCTGCGCGGGCTCGGTGAGCGGGCCGTCGGCATCGGGGTCGCCGTGGCAGACCACGCAATTCGACGGTCCCTTGCGGATCACGTCCTCGGTGGCCTTGTCCGCGGGGTCGAGAGCCGTATAGCCCTGATCGCGCGGTGTGGCGACCAGGCCGTGCGGCCAGGCCGGAAAAGCGATCGCCGAGTAGTCGTGGATCGAGCCACCCGCGACGAGATAGGGAGTCGGCGTGGCATCGTAGTTGCGCGAGCCGTCGGGGTTGGTCGACACGCCTAGCACGGAAGGCAGGTGCTCTCCGGTGTGGAGCTTGTGGATCATGACCTTGAAGTCGATCGACACTCCCGGCGTACCGCTTGCGACCGCGGGGTCGTTGCCGTCCTCGGCGCCCGAGGTGTGGCACAGCAAGCACATGCGCGTGTCCACGCGCCTGCTGCCGTGGAATCGCAGGTTCTCGTGGCAGCGATTGCAGTTGTCGATCTTCACGACCTCGCGCGGCTCGACATCCCCCGAGTCGCCGAGGACGAAATCGATCGCCGCGTTGGCGGCATCGCGCTCGGAATTGCCATCGACGGTGTAGTCCCAGCTGAACGTCAGGCCGAGCGTATACGTCCCCTCGAGGAGCGCCGCTCCGGTGAGCTCGCCGTCCTCGGGCCCGAAGGAGCTCGTGTCATTGAGCGGGGCGAGATACGTGGTCGGGATCGGGCTGGCGAAGGTGTAGGTGTACGAGCCGTCGGACTGCGCCACGGACGCCGTCAACAGGTCGGTCTGCTCCTCGATCACGCGCTGATAGTTGAACGTCGGTCCGGAGACCATTGCGCGACCCGCCGAGAGCTCGGCGATGTCCCAGTCGCTGCCGTCGCTCTTCTGCAGTCGGTAGTTCACGTGCAGGACGTCCCCCGCGCGGAAGCGCCCGCCACTCGCGGTGCCGCCCGTGAGCGACTGGCTCACCACCTCCAGACCGGGTAGCTCGTCGCCCTTCTGGAGCTCGGACTCGGTCCCCGGATCGCCGGGAGGACCAGGGGGACCTTGATCGCCGTCATCTCCCTCGCAGGAGGCGAGTCCGAGGAGCAAAGCCCCGAGCAGGGCGAATCCGAGGACGTGAGCGCCACGACGGACAGGCAGGCCGATGAACATTCCGTTCCTCCCCTTGTCGGAGCGTACCCGGCAGCGGCGTCGGACAACGCTCCCCAGCGATGGTCGTTACGATTCAAAGACGCGCGGACGGCCTCATCATGCGCTTGCCCCGGGGGGGTCCGCAAGGCCCCCCGCCCGGCTCACTGGTGACAGGAGGTGCAGGCCTGCCCGTTGTCGTCGTGCGGCAATGCCTGGCCGTTGCCGTGGCACAGGCGACAGTTCATCGAGGCTGAGTGGTCCGACGGCAGCGGCGTCGCGCGGTCGTGACTGGAGGTGTCGGCGTGGCAGACGGCGCACGAGTTGGCGCGCAGCGGCTCGTGGCAGGCGAGGCAGTGCCGGTCCCGCGGCTCGCCCCAGGTTCCGGTGTGGCTCAGCGGTCGGGTGTCCTCGTGGCAGCGGGCACACGAATCCGAATCGTGGCAGGTGGCGCAGCTCTGGCGATCCATGCTCGCGGTGAGGCCGTGGCCGCGCCGGCGCCAGTAGTTGTTGTGACTCTCGGGCAACTCGATGTGGTGGCAATTCGTGCATCCGGTGGGCTGATGGCAGAGCGCGCACTGGTCGGCTCGCTCCATCGAGCGCCCGCGCACGACAGTTCCGTGATAGCGCGTCCAGTTCGCTTGGTGGCTCGGCGGCTCCACTCCCTGACGGATCACCTCGTGACACGCGGCGCAGTCGGACAGAGCGGGACCGGTGCTGGAGGAGTGGCAGTCGAGGCACGCGTCCATGCTCATGCGCAGCTCGGCGCCGCGGTGCGCCAGCGCGCCCTCGTCGCGCGAGACGTCCGCGTGGCAGATGTTGCAGTCCTGGCTGCGAGTCGCGTGGAGCTGATGCGAGAAATGGATCTCGTCGTCCTGGAGTCCGGCGCGCGCCGCCCGGAACTCGCCGGCGTCGAAGAGAGTCTCCGCGTGGAGCTCAGGCGGCTTCTCGGCGTCGAGATCGGCGTGACACAGGGCGCACTGAGCGGCCCGCGGCATCCCCGGATCGTCCGATTCGTCCCAGCGGGCGTGGCAGTCGGTGCAAGCGAGGCCTTCGTCCTCGACGTGCAAGCGGTGGTTGAAGGCGAGGCCTTGCTCCGAGTCGACGCTCGCCTGGTTCAGGATGCACCCCGCCATGTACGTGACCAGGATCAGGCCCGCGACGATCGCCGCCCAGCCGCGTGCGCGCTTCAAAATCGCCATAGGGCCCCCAGACGCAGGGTGTGATACGTGTCGAAGTCATCGTCCTCGTACTCGTACATGAAATCGACGTTGAAGGACTCCGAGATCTCGCGACGCGCGCGCAAGAAGTAGGTGCGCACGTCCTCCCGCTCGTCGAACTCGAGCAGCGAGTACTTGTAGAGTGAGTAGAAGGTACCGATCGCGGCGGTCCAGTTCTCGTCCGCGTCGTAGGAGAGATCGGTGCCGAGAGAGCTCGTGTCTCGATCCTCGTCGTTCCAGCGATCGACGGTAACGGAGAGCGCGAGGCCTTCCGTCCCGAGGTCGCTCACCGTGGCCGTCGCGTAGTAACGCTCCCAGTCGCGATTGAACTCGCCCACGTCTCCGGAGTCGCTGACGCGGCGCATGTGGAAGCCCACGTCCACGACCGTGCGATCCCCGAGCGTCTGCGACACGTTGAAAGTCGCTTGCCGGAAAGGGAAGTACTCGAGCAAATCCTCGTAGAAGGGATCGAGCTCGGTCACGCGAGCCGTCTGGGTCTCGAGCAGCTCGTAATACTCTGCGCGTACGATCGTCTCGGACTTCCCGTCGTCGTAGAGCGTACGGAAACGCAAGTCCCGGGGATCGCCTTCGAGGTGCGTGTACTCGCCCTCGAAGCGCCAGTGTTCCGGCAGGTTGTGCCACAGCCCGAGAGCGAGGAGGTCGTCCTGGCCTTCTCCCAGCACTTCCTCGTCCTCGAGGTGCATCCAGTCGAATCGGGCCTGACCTCCCTCCCAGGGACGGCCTTCCACGAACGTGCCGAACGCGCTGTCGCCCTCGGCCGAGGATTCGTAGAGGTGCACCGGAATGCCGCCGTACGCGCCGATCTCGACTTCCCTCTTCCCCAGAGGTTGCGACACGTAGGACACGCCGTCGAGCCGCAGCACCTCGGGAAGGAGAGGATCGCTCTGCCGCCCGATGCGCAGCAGCCCGGGCGAGTCTTCCGATTCCGCGTCCATGGGGATGTCCGCGTACGCGAGATACAGCTTCCCGATCACGTCGGCACCGTACGTGTCCGACAGGTCCCCGAACGTCTCCCCGTCGTCCTTGCCCTCGCCGTCGACGTCCATGCGCGCGAGGAGGTGCCCGGAGATCCCGGCCGATTTCGGGTCCGCCACGTCGAGCGTCAATATGTTGCTGAGCTCGTGATCCTCGTCGTCTCCGCTCGTTCGCCCGCGGTAGCGCATGGCGAGCGAGCCGTGGACCCACCTCGGGGCAGGAGCGGCGCTCTCCCAGTCGCTCGCCTGAGCCAGTTCGGCCTCCGACGGCTCGGCAAGTTCGCTCTCCTGCTCCGGTGTCGGGCCAAGCTCCTCCTCTCGTGCTCGACGGAGTTCCTCCTGCCACTCCTCGATGGTCTTGGGCGAAGGTTCCTGTTCCACTGGCGGCGCCGGCTGCGGCTCTTGTTGCGCCGACTCCGGTGTCGGGCCAAGTTCCTCCTCTCGTGCTCGACGGAGCTCCTCCTGCGACTCCTCGAGGGTCTTGGGCGGAGCTTCCTGTTGCACTGGCGGTTCGGGCTGCGGCTCTTGTTGCGATCGCGTCGAGCCAATTCGACCTCGTGGCTGGTGCTGGCTGACGCAGCTCACGCACGCGAAGAGCGAAGCGATCGCGAAACGCCCGAGAGCGAGGTGTCGCCATCCGCTCTCGCCGGTGTGCACGTGCATCGCGCGACTTGCCTCGTCTTGGCCCCAGGTGTTGTACCAGTTCCTACGGAAGAGAATCAGCCGTGCGCCCGGACGCAGTCGTCGTAGCAGCGTGACTCCACGGTCGATCCCGCACGCGCCTTGCCTCGCCTTGAACGCCGGCACAGCAGAGGTGAACCGTTGCGGGGTGCTGGGGACTCCTGGCGCGACACGCTGCCTCCATGCTCTATCGCGAGAGGCTAGCACCGCGACCTGGAGCCCACCAGGTGGCGTTTTCAGTGCCGTGCAACGCCGTCGGATCGGGTGAGGGCTCGGGCATCGCCTTCGTGCCGATGCCAAGCCACGGGGGTCACTTCGAATCCGGCCATCGGGGACGGGTCGAAACCGGCCAGCCTCGAGGCGCTCCGAACGGCTTACGCGACGCGACCTTCGTCGGCCTCGACGCGCACCGCCGCTCCTGGGCCTTTGTCAGACCCACTTCAGGGCGGCCTTGAGGATCTTCCGCAGATAGGACGGCGTTTCGCCCGGTGCGAAGAGCTTGGCAGCCAACGAAAGGCGGGTACGAACCACCCCGCGTTCGTGGCTGAACGCCTTGAAGCCGAAGTGGCCGTGGGCGTTGCCGATGCCGGAGTGGTTGACGCCGCCGAATGGCAAGCGCCCGTGGAGAAACTGCATCACCGAGTGGTTGACGCAGGCGCCGCCCGACGAGGTCTCCTGCATGACGCGCTCGATGTGGGCCGGATTGCGGCTGAAAACGTAGAGCGCCAGCGGCTTTGGATCGGCGTTGATGCGGCGAATGACCTCGTCGAGGCTCGAGTAGCCGTGGATCGGCAAGAGCGGGCCAAAGATCTCTTCCCCGTTGATCTTCGCGTCGGCGGGAATATTGTCGAGCAGGGTCGGCGCGACGAAGCTGTCCGCGATGGACACCGTGCCGCCGGCGAGCACGCGCGCGCCCCGCGACGTTGCGTCCTCGAGCAGGCTCTTGAGGCGCTCGGTGTGGCGCTGGTTCACGATGCGTGCCAGGTGCGGGCTGGCTTTCTGCGCCTCGGCGGCCGCGCCATAGGCCTTGTCGAGCCGCGTCTTGCACCGGGCGACGAACGCGTCCTTGACACTCTCGTGCACGTAGACGTGGTCGGGCGCGACGCAGGTCTGGCCGTCGTTGGTGAACTTGCCCCAGAGAATGTTCTGCGCCGCCAGATCGAGATCCGCGGTGTCGTCGACGATGGTGGGGCTCTTGCCGCCGAGCTCGAGGGTGACCGAGGTCAAGTGCTTGGCGGCTGCAGCCATGACGACCTTGCCGATCGCGGGGCTGCCAGTGAAGAAGATGTGGTCGAACGGCAGGTCCAGTAGCGCTTGCGACACCGTCGCATCGCCCTCGAACACCGCCACCTCGTCTTCGGTGAAAACCTCGGCGACGACGACCGCCATCACCGCGGCCAGGTGTGGCGACATCTCCGAGGGCTTGATGATGACAGTGTTGCCGGCAGCGATCGCAGAGACCAGCGGCCCGAAGGTCAGGTTCACCGGGTAGTTCCACGGCGAGAGGATCAAGCAGCGACCGCGCGGCTGGTACTGCACATGGCCCGAGGTGCCGGCCATGAGCAGGGTCGGCCAGACCTTCTTCGGCTTCATCCACGCTTTCAGATGGCGGATCGCGTCGTTCGCTTCGATGACGACGGGCAGGATCTCCCCCAGGTCGACCTCACCCGCAGGCTTCTTGAAATCGGCGTGACCGGCCGCGTACCAGGCTTGCGTGTGCGCGATGACCGAGTCGCGCAGCTTGACGATCTTGGCGATGCGCTCGGCCGCGGTCGAGCTGCGCAGGCGCAGTGCACGCACACGCTGGAGCTCGAAGATCTCGGGAATCCGCGAACGAGCATTGCGGGTCGCGGCCAGCGAGGGATCGGGGCTGATTGCCATGCGCAGAGGATACTCGGAAGCGCTGACGGCCCGACCCGCGCACGAGCCCTCCTCGCTGAAGCAGTTCTTCTCGAACCTTCATGAGTGTGAGCGAGCCGTCGAACGACAAGGAGCTCGAGCTCCTGCTTCCGGGCGATACACATCTGCACGAATCGGGATATCCGCCTCGCATAGACCTACTTCAGAGTTGACGGGCGACCATCGCCGGTCGCCGAGAAGTGGAACCGCCATTCCGGCATTCCTCGAAGACACCTGCAGCAATCGGACGATGATCAACAGGGTAAGCCCGAGGCAGAAAGCCCGACCCGATCAGCATCCACCGACCTGCCTCGGAATGCGCGCGGCGATCTGGACACGACCGTGCGCTCTCGCTAGCTTCGCTCTCGCCGTCTGACGCTGCGTGGGGCTCGGTGATCGTTCTCCTGACCGCGAGTGGTTCCGCTCCCCCGCCGGGGTGATCCAGCGTGTCGCAGTTGTGGCATGGAGTGGGCGAGTACCTCCGCAGAGGGGGAGGTTTCCAGCTTCCGATTTCTTTCACGTTGCTGGCGTGCTTCACGTTCGGAATCACCGGCGCGCTCGCCGGCCTGCGCCGCGGTTACGACGTCATCGGCGTACTTTTCCTGGCGGCCATCACCGCCGTCGGCGGTGGACTGATCCGCGACGGCGTCCTGATCTCGAGCGGCCCGTCGAGCATGCTCGTCGATCCGCGCTACCTGATCGTCATCGTGGTGGCTGCCCTCCTGACCTACCTGTTCCATCGGTACGTCGACCGGATGAACCGCACGATCGCCGTGATCGACGCGCTCGGTCTGGGAGCTTTCGCAGTACATGGCGTGCAGCGCTCCCTGGAAGCCGGCCTGAGCATCCCTGCTTCCATCCTGGGTGGAACGATCACCGCCGTCGGAGGCGGATTGCTGCGCGACATCCTGGTGCGCGAAGAGCCGCTCCTGTTCAAGCCGGGTCAGTTCTACGCGCTGGTCGCGATCGGCGGCTCCTGTTTGTTCGTCGCGTTGTTCCACTGGGGTTGGACCACGCCGAACCAGGCCGCGGTCCTGACCATCGTGTCGGTGTTTGCGGTCAGGATGCTCGCGATCCACTTCAACTGGCGAACGAGGGCGCTGTACCGGAGTCCAGTACTGCCACCTTCATAGGAGATCGAGCAGATCGCCCATCGCGGGCCTCCCTTTGGTGGCCGCCCTCCTCCCGGGAGCGGGAAGGAGCAGCCGCAGACGTCAAGCCGCCAAAGTTGGCTCGTCCGATGCATTCCGCCCGGCGCGCGTTCCATTCTTTTTTTCTTTGGCGGTACACGAGTACCCACTATTCGGTGCGGAAGTCAGTAGAAATAGGTAGCGCCCCGTGGGGCGGGTTCCAATACTGCGGACAACCACACTTGGGGATGATCGCTTGAAGCTCCCCCGCCCCCCCCTCCGTCGGTTCCCTGTCCTCGGTCTCGTTCTCCTGGGAGCGAACGTCCACGCCCTGCAAACGACAGGCGATCCACCTAAGGCCCCCGAGAAGGGCATCCAGTGGACGACCGGCGAGTACACGTGGAAAGTCGGCGGCTACATCAAGGTCGATCTGATTCACGACTTCGACGAGATCGGCTCAACCGATTCTTTCGACCCTCGCACGATCCCCACGACCGGCGCGAACGATCCGGGTGACGCCACGCGTATCCACGCGCGGCAGACGCGCTTCAACCTGGACGTGAGCGGGCCCTCGTCGAACGGGGATTTCCGGGCCTTCTTCGAGGGCGACTTCTTCAGCGACCAGAATGGCTTCCGCATGCGGCACGCGTTCGGGGAGGTCGGCTCCGTCCTCGGCGGGCAGACCTGGTCGACGTTCATGGACGAAGACGCGATGCCGGAGACGCTCGACTACGAGTCGCCGATCGGATTCCCGCAGATACGACAAGCACAGCTCCGCTGGACCGAACCGCTCGAGGGCGGCAGCTACTGGGCCGTCTCGTTGGAGGAGCCCGACTCCGACGTGCTCCAGCCAGTCGGTTTCGCCGGGGAGAGCGACGAGCCGTTGCCGGACGTGAACGCGCGCTACTACTGGAAGAACTCGCTCGGCCACGCGCAGCTCGGTTTGTTCGGGGGCATGGCGCGGTTGGATCCCGCCGTCGGCGATACCGACGACGTCGCACTGTGGGGCGTGAATCTATCGACGAAGATCGCGACCTTCGGTTCCGATAGCGCCATCGCCCAGGTCACCTTCGGCGACGGCGTGGGCCGATACCGCGGCGGCACGACGGCGGCGACCGACGCGAACGGAGACCTCGAGGCCGTGAGCACGTTTGCCGTGCTCGCCGCCTACCAGCACCACTGGTCGGAGAAGTACCGCAGCACGCTGACCTACAGCCGGGCCGAGGGCGACATCCCCGACGGCGCACCCCCGACCTCCACGGAGGAGGTCGAGTACCTTGCCGCTAACTTGATCTGGCAGTTCCGCAGCCGCGCCTGGGTGGGCATCGAGTACCTGTTCGGCTCGCGCGACACCTTCGACGACGAACAGGGTGAAGCGAACCGTCTGCAAATCTCGTTGCGCTTCGACATCTGAATCGACTCTCCGGCGCACGCCGGACGACCATTCACGTGAACGCGCTCCTCCGCAAGAGCATCCCCCGAAAAGAGATCTTGTCCACGCAGGGCATCCCGAAGCCGCCGCCACTCGTTGGTGCTTCTGCCGACTGCGAGCCCATGTTCTGATCGATCAGCGAGCGCGGGCTCGGATCGGTAGCTCTTGTATGCGGATCGGACGGCCCGACCAAGCCACCTGGAGGGAGTTCCGGAATCCACTCGAGACCTCGATCGCGGACACGTCGCGCGATAGTATCATGAGACGAGGTCCAACTCGTTTCCGTCCGTCGCAACGCAGAATAACTACCATGGGCCTGCTCACACAAGGAAGAGTCTGGATCGCCGTTTTGTCCGCGGTGTGCCTCACGCTCGCGGGCTGCGATCGTGAGAAGAAAGAAGCTCCGACTCCGCCGCCGCCCGAAGTAAAGGTCGCGACCGTGCTGCAGCGCGACGTGCCGGTGTACGTCGAGGCGATCGGCGAGACCCGCGGGAACACCGAGATCGAGATCCGCGCACGCGTCGAAGGCTTCATCGTGAGCGTGGATTACAAGGAAGGTTCGGTGGTCGCGAAGGACCAGCTGCTCTACACGATCGACTCGCAGCCTTTCGAGGCCAGCCTCGCCATGACCAAGGCCTCCGAGGCCGAGGCCCAGGCTCAGCTCGCACGCGCGCACCAGGACGTGGCGCGCTACGAGCCGCTGGTGGCGAAGAACGCGATCTCGCGCGAGGAATACGAGACCGCCGTGGCGATCGAGAAGGCCGCCGTCGCTGCGGCGGCCGCCGCGCAGGCCGTGGTCAAGCAGTCCGAGATCGACCTCTCCTACACCAAGGTGCTCGCGCCCGAGGACGGCTTGGCGGGGCGGACCGAGGTCTACGCCGGAACGCTCGTGGGTCGCGGGCAGAGCACGCTGCTCACGCGCATCTCGCGCATCGATCCGATCCACGTGCGCTTCAGCTTTCCGGAGCGGGACTATCTCGCTTACGCGCGCAAGCGAGCCGCCGCGGGCCCGAGTTCCGGCCCGGGCGTGCCCTTCGAGCTCATCATGGCAGACGGCAGCGTGCACGAGGCGCCCGGAACGCTCGTCTTCGTCGACCGCAACGTCGACGCGCAGACGGGCACGATCATGGCCGAGGCGGCCTTCGCCAACCCGAACGGACTGTTGCGACCGGGCCAGTACGCGAGCGTGCGTGCCGTGATCGAGCAGCGTCCAGGGGCGATCCTGGTGCCGCAGCGCGCCGTGATGGAAGTACAGGGTGTCTATAACGTGATGGCCCTGGCCGAGGGCGATACGGTCGAGCAGCGCCTCGTGATGCCGGGAGAGCGCATCGGTTCCCTGTGGGTGATCCTCTCGGGACTGCGGGCGGGCGACCGCGTGGTGGTCGAGGGGCTGCAGAAGGTGCGTCCTGGCATGAAGGTCAACGCCCAGACCACGTTGATCGAGGAGGAGGAAGGCAAGAAGGGTCAGGACGGCGAGGGCGGCGGTGCTGAAAAGCCCAACGAGTCCGCCGGCGAGAAGCAGGCCGAGTAGGTCATGGCCGACTTTTTCATCCGGCGTCCGATCGTCGCGATCGTCATCGCGATCATGACCGTGCTCATGGGCCTCTTCGCGCTGAAGGGGCTGAGCGTCGAGCAGTACCCGTTCCTCGCGCCGCCCAACATCCGCGTCACAGCGAACTATCCAGGCGCATCGGCCCTGGACGTCGAGCAGTCGGTGGCCACGCCGATCGAGCAGGAGGTCAACGGCGTCGACGACATGATCTACATGAAGTCGTCGAACACCAGCGACGGCCGCATGCAGCTCGACGTCAACTTCAAGGTCGGCGTCGACCAGGACAACGCCAACGTCCTGACGCAGAACCGGGTTTCGATCGCCCAGGCACGACTGCCGCAGGAGGTCACTCAGCAGGGCGTCACGGTCAAGAAGATGAGCCCGAGCATCTTGATGATCATCTCGCTTTATTCGCCGAAGGATACCTACGACGCCAACTTCCTGATCAATTACTGCGGCATCAACCTGCGCGACCAGTTGCTGCGCATACCCGGCGTGGCCCAGGTCGACCTCTTCGGCGGCACCGACTACGGCATGCGCATCTGGCTGCAGCCGGACAAGCTGGCCAAGCTCGGGCTGACGCCCTCGCGACGTGATCTCTGCCATCAAGGAGCAGAACCTGCCAGGCGCCGGCCGGGAAGATCGGCGGCGCGCCCTCGCCCAAGGATCAGGAGTTCACGTATACGGTGCAGTGCGCCAGGCCGCCTGATCACCGCCGCCGAGTTCGAGGACATCATCCTGCGCGAGACCGAGACGGGAGCGCAGATCCGCATCAGGGACGTCGGCCGAGCCGAGCTGGGCTCACAGAACTACGACTCCTTCGGGCGCCTGAACGGCCAGTCGGCCGGCGCCATGGCCATGTACCTCCTGCCGGGCGCGAACCAGCTCAAGGCCTCGGAGGCGATCTACGCGGCGATGGAGCAGGCCAAGGAGATCTTCCCCTCCGACGTCGACTACAAGATCGTCTACGACACGACTCCGGCGGTCGAGGCTTCGATCGAGTCGATCGTGCACACCTTCATCGAAGCGATCATCCTCGTCACCCTGGTGGTGTTCATCTTCCTGCAGAACTTGCGCGCGACGCTGATCCCGCTCCTGACCGTGCCGGTCTCGCTGATCGGCACCTTCATCTTCTTCCCGATGCTCGGGTTCTCGATCAACACGCTCTCGATGTTCGGCCTGGTGCTGGCGATCGGCATCGTGGTCGACGACGCGATCGTCGTGGTCGAGGCGGTGATGCACCACATCGAGCACGGCATGAGCCCGAGAGATGCCACGATCCAGGCCATGAAGGAGGTCTCGGCTCCCGTGATCGGCATCGCGCTGATCCTCTCGGCGGTGTTCATCCCGGTGGCTTTCGTCGGTGGCCTGACCGGCCAGATGTACAGCAGTTCGCGCTGACGATCGCGATCTCGGTGCTGCTCTCGGCCTTCAGCGCGCTGTCGCTCGCGCCCGCGCTGGCGGCGATGATGCTCAAGCCTGCCTCGCCCACGAAGAAAGGGCTGCTCGCCAAGCTCTTCGGCGGCTTCAACAGGGGCTTCGACTGGATCACCAAGGGCTACGTCGTCCGTCTCGCGCCTACTGGTCAGGCGCGCCGTCATTGTCGGTCTTGCTCGTCGGCGTGGTCGTCGTGGGCGCGGGTTTCTTCGGCAAGCTCGTGCCGGCGGGCTTCATTCCGGACGAGGACCAGGGCATCTTCGGCGTCGCCGTGCAGCTCCCGCCCGGGGGCCTCGCTCGAGCGCACCAGCGCCGTGCTCGCGCAGGTCGAGGAATTGCTGGCGAAGACCGAGGGCCTCGAGTCGTACCAGACGATCGGCGGCTACGGCGCGGTGACCAGCACCTACCAGCCGAACTTCGGCACGATCTTCGTGCGCCTCAAGCCATGGGAGGAGCGCCACGGAGAGGCGCTGCACGTGAAGGGCATCATGGCCGAGCTGCAGCCCAAGCTCGCGCGCATCCCCGAGGCCGTCGCCTTCCCCTTCAACGTCCCGACGATCTCCGGCTTCGGCGCTTCGGCCGGCTTCAACTTCCTGCTGCAGGACCGCAGCGGCGCGCTGAGCGTGGCCGACCTCGGCGAGCGCTCGCGCACCTTTCTGACGGCAGCGCGCCAGCGGCCCGAGCTGGCCAACCTGTTCACCTCCTTCGACCCCAACTACCCGCAGGTCAAGGTCGAGCTCGACCGCGAGAAGGCGCGCAAGCTGGGCGTGCCGGTGAACGAGGTCTTCCAGGCCATGGCGACTGCGCTGGGCGGAAGCTATGTCAACGACTTCAATCGCTTCGGGCGCCTGTACCGCGTCTACGTGCAGGCCGAGTCCGAGAGCCGTCGCTCGCCGGACGACATCGGCGACATCTACGTCCGCAGCAAGTCCACGAGCGAGATGATCCCGCTCGCGACCTTGATGAAGGTGCAGTCGGAGCCGGGCACCGAGATCACGAACCGTTTCAACCTGATGCGCTCGGTCGAGATCCAGGGCGTACCCGGCCCCGGGTACACCTCCGGGCCAGTCGCTGGCAGCGCTCGAGGAGGTGTTCGCCGAGACGATGCCGACCGAGATGGGCTTCGCCTACTCGTCGCTCTCCTACCAGGAGAAGGTCGCACCGCCCGCCGGGCCGACCTTTGCCATGGCGATCCTGTTCGTGTTCCTGCTGCTGGCGGCGCTGTACGAAAGCTGGCGCCTGCCCTGGGCCGTGCTGCTGGGCTCGCCACTCGTCGTGCTCGGCGCCTTCTTCGGCGCATGGCTGATGGGCTTCGACAATAACGTCTACGTTCAGGTCGGCCTGATCATGCTGATCGGTCTGGCGGCGAAGAACGCGATCCTGATCGTCGAATTCGCCAAGGCCAAGCACGACGAGGGCATGCCGGTCCAGGAGGCGGCGCTCGAGTCCGCGCGCCTGCGCTTCCGGCCGATCTTGATGACGGCCTTCGCCTTCATCCTGGGCGTCGTGCCGCTGATGAAAGCCAGCGGCGCAGGCGCCGGCGCGCAGAACGTCATGGGAACGGCGGTCTTCTGGGGCATGCTGGTAGCGACGGCGCTGGGCGTGTTCCTGATCCCGGGCAACTACGCCTTCGTCGAGGGCCTCGGACGGAAGGGCAAGGTAAAAGCGCCGAGCGAGACCGCGGCCGCCCCGGCGACGGTGTCAGGCGGGGGGGCGCACGGATGAAGATGCGCACGCTCCTCATGGCGGGTCTGCTCACCGCCGGCTGCACGCTCGGACCCGACTACGAACGGCCCGAGGTCCCGCTACCCGAAGGCTGGCGCGAGGTCGAGACGAGCGAGCAGGAATCGCTCGCCAACACGCCCTGGTGGGAGCTCTTCCAGGATCCGGAGCTTGTGCGACTGATCGGGATCGCGCTCGAGGAGAACAAGGACCTCGCGATCGCGATCGAGCGCATCGAGGAAGCGCGCGCCTTCTACGGGTTCCAGCGCGCGGACCTGTTCCCCAAGGTCGACCTCGCCGCCTCCGCCAGCCGCGTGCGCGTCAGCGAGGAGGGCATCTCCTCGCTGCCCGGCGGGGACGACGAGGAATCGCTCTACGCCGTGGGCGGCACGGTTTTCTGGGAGCTCGACTTCTTCGGCCGCATCCGCCGCGCGACCGAAGCCGAGCTCGCGCTCGTCTTCGCCACCGAGCAGTCGCGTCGCGCCGTGGTCCTCGCGCTCGTGGCCGACGTCGCGCGCGCCTACGTGGAGCTGCGCGACTTCGACCGCCGCCTGGAGATCGCGCGCCGTACGCTGGAGTCGCGCGATGCATACGTCGTTCTCGCGCGCGATCGCTTCGAAGGCGAACTCACCTCCGAGCTCGACCTCCGCCAGGCGGAAGCGGAGAGGCACCGCACCGCCTCGCTCGTGCACGACTTCGAGCGCCTGGTGACGCTGAAGGAAAACGAGTTGTCGGCGTTGCTCGGCCGCAATCCCGGCGCGATCCCGCGCGGGACCACGATCGGCGATTTCGCGGTCCCGCCTGCCGTGCCGGCGGGACTGCCATCGGCCCTCCTGGAACGCCGGCCCGACGTGCGCCAGGCCGAAGAAGTGCTCGCTTCGAGCAGCGCGCGCATCGGCGCGGCGAAAGCCCTGCTTTATCCCAACATCTCCCTCACCGGCGCCTTCGGCTGGGAGAGCACCGACCTCGACGATCTGCTCGAGTCCTCGGCACAGTCCTGGTCGATCGGCGCAAATCTCTTGCAGCCGATCTTCAATGCCGGCCAGAACCGCCGGCGCGTCGAGGTGGCGGAATCGCAGCAGCGCCAGGCGCTCTATGCCTACGAGCGTTCGGTGCTGCTCGCCTTCCGCGAGGTCGAGGATTCCTTGACGGATCTGCGCATGTCCGGCCTGCGGCGCGGTTCGGAGGGTGAGCGCGTGGCCGCGGAGCGCAAGGTGCTCGAGCTCGCCGAGCTGCGTTACAACGGGGGTGTCGCCGCGTACCTGGAGGTGCTCGACGCGCAGCGCTCGCTGTTCGACGCCGAGCTGGCCGAGACGCAGTTCACAGCGCGACGAGGTCGTCGCATTGATCCAGCTGTACAAGGCCCTGGGCGGCGGCTGGCCGCAGGAGCCGGCGGACGCGGCAGTCGCGATCCAAGAGGACCCGCGAGGCAAAGGATGCCACGCAATGAAGACCGAGGACGAGAAGAAGGATCGAGCTGACGAGGACGAGCGCGACGAGAACGGCAAGAAGCGCATGAAGCGGAAGGAGTACGAGAAGGAGCTCCGGAAGCTGCAGGCACGCCTCTGCCAGCTCCAGGAGTGGGTCAAGCACGAGGGCCTGCGCGTCATCATCCTCTTCGAGGGACGGGACGCGGCCGGCAAGGGCGGCACGATCAAGGCCATCACCGAGCGCGTCAGCCCGCGCGTCTTCCGGGTGGTGGCGCTGCCTGCGCCCTCCGACCGCGAGAAGTCGCAGATGTACATGCAGCGCTACATGGCGCACTTCCCGGCGGCGGGCGAGATCGTGATCTTCGACCGCAGCTGGTACAACCGCGCCGGCGTCGAACACGTCATGGGCTTCTGCACCGAGAAGCAGTACGAGAGCTTCCTCGAGCGCTGTCCCGAGGTAGAGGACTACATCGTTGCCGGCGGCATCCAGCTCATCAAGTTCTGGCTGGAGGTCGGCGACGAGGAGCAGAAGCGCCGCTTCGAAGCGCGCATCGACGATCCGCTGCGGCAATGGAAGCTCAGCCCGATGGACCTGCCCTCGCGCGAACGCTGGTTCGATTACTCGCAGGCGCGCGACCGGATGCTGGAGGCGACGGACACGAAGCATGCGCCCTGGTACATCGTCCGCTCGGACGACAAGCGCCGGGCGCGCCTGAACGTCATCTCCCACATCCTGAGCCTCATCCCCCACGAGAAGGTGCCGCGGGAGAAGATCAAGCTACCCAAGCGCGCGATGAAGAACGCCTACGACGATCAGATCAACGATCGCGAAGCGCACGTTCGTTCCCGAGACGTACTGAGCGGCGCCGTGCGTCGATCACGGTCCCACGCGCCATGAGCCCCGAACGGGCTGCCGGGCACTCCCCGCCCGGCAGGCTTGCCCGGCTGCTGCCGGGGCTCGCCCTCCTGCGCGGCTACCAGCTCGCGTGGCTGCGCCTCGATCTCGTCGCCGGGCTCACACTCGCGGCCTATCTCCTGCCCGCCGGCATTGCCGACGCATCTCTGGCCCAGCTCCCGCCGGAGGCCGGTCTTTACGCGTGCCTCTTCTCCGGACTCGTCTTCTGGCTGTTCTGCAGCTCGCGGCATACTGCGATCACCGTCACCTCGGCGATCTCCTTGCTGCTCGGCAGCACGCTCGGCGAACTCGGGGGCGGGGACCCGGCACGCGTCGCTGCCCTGGCGTCGTGCACGGCTCTCCTCGTCGCGGCGCTCGCGCTCGGGGTCCGGCTCCTCGAAGGCGGGGCGGTCGTGAACTTCGTCTCCGAGACCGTGCTCCTCGGCTTCAAGGCCGGCGTGGCCCTGCACCTCGCGAGCACGCAGCTGCCGAAGCTCTTCGGCATCCACGGTACGCACGGCGATTTCTGGGAGCGCATGCGGTACTTCCTCGCGCATCTCGGCGAGACGCATATGGCCGCCCTGCTGCTCGGCCTCGCGGCGCTGGCGCTCCTGATACTCGGCAAGGTCTTCTTGCCCAAACGCCCGGTCGCGCTCTTCGTGGTCGTGGGCGGCGTCGCGGCTGCGGCCCTCCTCGATCTGGGTGCGCACGGCGTCAAGCTGCTCGGCGAGGTCCCGCAGGGTCTGCCGCGCCTCGGGCTGCCGGCCGTGAGCTGGAGCGACCTGAACGAGATCTTGCCGCTCGCCATGGCGTGCTTCCTGCTCGCCGCGGTCGAGACCGCCGCAATTGGGCGCATGTTCGCGCAGAAACACGGCTACCGAGTCGACAGCAACCAGGAATTCCTGGCGCTGGCCGCCGCAAACCTCGCCGCCGGCCTCGGGCGCGGCTTCCCGGTCAGCGGGGGCATGTCGCAGTCGCTCGTGAACGAGAGCGGAGGCGCGCGCACGCCGCTTTCGAGCCTGTTCGCGGCGCTCTTGATCCTGCTCGTGGCGCTGTTCCTCTCGGGATTGCTGCACGACCTGCCGCAACCCGTGCTGGCGGCGATCGTGCTGGTGGCCGTCACGGGCCTGTTCAAGGTCAAGGCGCTCGTGCGGCTGTGGCACTTCAGTCGCACCGAGTTTGCCGTGGCCGCGGCGGCGCTCCTCGGGGTGCTCGGTTCGGGCCTTCTGCGCGGTGTGCTGATCGGGGCCGCGCTCTCGATCCTGATGCTCCTCCGGCGTGCTTCGCGCCCACCGACGACCGAGCTCGGTCGCGTGCCGGGCACCTACACCTTCGCGGATCGGATCCGCAACCCCGAGTACCAGCGCGAGCCGGGCGTACTGGTATTCCGCAGCTCCGGCGCGCTGCTCTATTTCAACGTCGACCACGTGCGCGAGCGCTTCTTCGGGCTCCTGAACGACTTCGGGGAGACTCGCCGCGCCGTGTTCTTCCTGGGCGCGGTGCCCCTCGTCGACCTGGCCGGGGCCGAGCTCCTGATCGAGCTCCATCGTGACCTGCGCGCGCGCGGCATCGACTTCCGCCTGGCCGGGACGCCGAGCAGCGTGCGCGAGACCCTGGTGAAGGCCGGCTTCGAAGAGCACTGCGGTCCCGTGATCGCGAACGAGCCCGTCGACGTCGCGGTGCGGGCGCAAGCCGCGCAAGACGAACTCGCGTAGGAACGAGATCGTCCATGAGTTCCACGCCCCACGCTCCGGAACCGCCCTGGCGGGCATTCTTGTCCCAACCGCTCAACTGGCTGCTCGCCGCCGCGCCCGCGGCGGCGGCGCTCGATGCGGGCGGGGCGCCGGCGGCGCTGGTGTTCCTGCTGGCCGGGCTCGCGCTCGTGCCGCTCGCGACCTTGATCGTGCATTCCACGGAGGAGATTGCCGCGCGCACCGGGCCGGCCATCGGTGGCCTCCTGAACGCGACGTTCGGCAACTTGCCGGAGCTGATCATCGCCATGGTCGCCATGCGCGCGGGGCTGCTCGAGATGGTGCGCGCCTCGCTGATCGGCGCGCTGCTCGCGAACCTGCTGCTCGCTCTGGGCATCGCCTTCATCCTGGGCGGCCGGCACCGGCACGAGCAGGAGTACAACCCGGCCGCGGCGCGCACGTACGGCTCGATCCTCTTGCTCGCTGCGCTGAGCATGATCGGGCCGGCGAGCTTCCACCGCTTCCTGAGCGAGACCGCCCCGCGCCATGCTGCGGCGCTCGACACGGGGGTGTGCGTGGTGCTACTGGTCCTCTACGCGCTCTACCTCGTGTTCATGCTGCGCACGCACCCCGACTTCTTCAGGGTGGTGAAGGGTGCGGGAGAGGACCACCAGCCGAGCTGGAGCAAGGCGCGAGCCGGCGGGACCCTCGTCGCGGCCTCGGTGGGCGCGGCCTGGATGAGCGAGGTCCTGGTGGGCGCGGCGGAGGCGACGGGGCACGCGCTCGGCATGTCGGCTGGCTTCATCGGGATCATCCTGCTCGCGATTCTGGGCGGCGCGGCGGAGAGCGGCGCGGCGATCGCCATGGCGCGCAAGGACAAGATGGATCTCTCGGTCGGGATCGCCATGGGCAGCTCGATCCAGATCGCGCTGTTCGTGACTCCGCTACTCGTTTTGACGAGCCGCTTCATCGCACCCGAACGCCTGACGCTTTCCTTCACTCGCCCCGAGATCGGCGCGCTCTTCCTGGGCGTCCTCGTGGCGATCACGCTGGCCGGCGACGGCCGCGCGAACTGGTTCAAGGGCGCCCAGCTCGTGGGCTTCTACCTGATGCTCGCGGCACTGTTCTACCTGCTCCCGGAGGCGGCACCTTGAGCGCGAAGATCTCCACGGAACGTGTGCGCGTGCTCGATCCCGTCGAGCGCGAGTCCGAGATCCTGTTCGGCCTGATCATGGTGCTCTCCTTCACCGGCTCGATCAGCGTCGCCACCTCGGATCGGGAGGAAGTCCGCTCGGTGCTGATCGGCGCCCTCGGCTGCAACCTCGCCTGGGGTCTCATCGACGCGGTCATGTACCTCTTGACGCTCTTGATCGAGCGCGGACGGACCCTGTCGATCGGACACGCCGTGCGCGAGAGTCCCGACCCGGAGCACGGCCGCAAGCTGCTCGCGGATGCGCTGCCCGAGGGTCTCGGCGCGCTCTTCGATGGTTCCGCGCTCGAGAGCGCGCGCCAGAAGCTCGTCGCGCTCCCCGAGCTGCGCGGACGGCTGAACCTCGGGAAGCGCGACTGGCTGGGAGCGTGCGGGGTTTTCCTGCTCGTGTTCCTCTCCACCTTCCCGGTGGTCGTGCCCTTCCTGCTCTTCTCGCCGCTGCACACTGCCATGCGCGTCTCGAACGGCGTCGCCATCCTGATGCTGTATGCCGCCGGGCACGCGCTCGGTCGGCACTCCGGGCTCGGCCCGCTGCGCACGGGATTCGTGATGGTGGCACTCGGGGTCGTGCTCGTGAGCGTCACGATCGCTCTGGGAGGCTGAGGTGTGGTGGCAGATCGTGCAGGAGCTGGTGCTGCTCGCGTCTGCAGCGGCGCAGGATCCCGTCGTCGAAGACGCACCCCCGCCCGAGGCCGAGGTCTGGGAGTTCTCCGCAACCTTGCTCTACTCCGATCCGCCGGGTTCCGAGGAGCGCTGGACGCCGATCCTCTACGCCGACCGCGGCCCGCTGCATCTCGAGCTGCGTTATGGCTATGAAGACGTCGAGACTGCCGCGCTATTCGCCGGCTGGACCATAGGGCTCGGGGAGGAACTGGCGGTCGACCTCATACCCATGCTCGGCGCCGTGGCGGGCGAGACCGACGGGATTGCGCCCGCGCTCGAGATCGACGCTGCCTGGAAGAGGCTCAGCTGGTATGCCGAAATGGAGTACCTCTTCGACCTCGAGGACAGCGACGACGACTACTTCTATTCCTGGTCGACGCTGACCTACGAAGTCACCGACTGGTTGAGCGCGGGGCTGGTGGTCGAGCGTACGAAGCTGGTCGACACGGACTTCTGGCTGCAGCGCGGGCTCGCGCTCGAGTTCACGTACGAGAGTCTGGGTTTCTCGCTCTACGCCTATAACCTCGGCTCGGACGACTCCTACGTGGCGCTGGCGCTCGAGTTCGCGCCGTGAATGCAACCGAAGCTGTGCCGGGGTCCGTAACACGCTCCCGCCGCCGCGCAGCCCTGCTGACGGTGGGCTTGGGCGTCACGCACGCCGTGCTCTTCCTGCTCTCGTACTGGCTCCTGACCTCCGCGCCTGGACCGCGCGCTTCCGACGAGGAGCTCGTCGCCTTCTATGAGAGCGGCGCGCGGCGCCAGCTGATTCTCGTAGGGCTGTACGTGATGCCTTTCGCGGGCATCGCGTTCGTGTGGTTCAGTGTGGCCCTACGCGCATGGATCCGCGCCAGCTCGCCGCGCGAGAGCGAGCTCTTCTCGGGCGTGCAGCTCGTCTGCGGCATTCTCTACGTCGCACTCTTCTTCGGCGCTGCGGCGGCCGCTTCGGTCATGGCGGTCAGCATCGAATTCTCGCATTCCCCCGTGGATCCGGTGGTCGCACGCCAGTTCCCGCAGTACGGTTCCACGCTGATGCTCGTCTTCGCCATGCGCATGGCCGCGATGTTCGTGTTCACGACCTCGCGCATCGGCAGGACCACCGGCGTGCTGCCGCTTTGGTTCACTCACGTGGGAATCGTGGTGGGGCTCTTTCTGCTGCTCTCCGCCACGTTCAGCCGCACCCTCGTGCTGGTCTTCCCGCTCTGGCTGCTCGTCCTCTGCGCCTTGCTCCTCGGGCGAGCCTGGCGGCTACCGAAGGACGTGGCCGGCGAAGGTCTCGCTGCTCCCGTTTGATCCGACCGATCAGGAGCGCTCAGTGCGCGCGCGCCAGGGTCGGGGCGACCGGCCGGAACGGCGAGGACCTCGAGCGCGCCTTCGCGCAAGCGCAGCGCGCTGGCTTGCGGCAAGGAGACCCATGCGTCAGCGGTATGCCCGATCGGCTCCGAGACGACCATGCGTGCGTGCGGGACCCAAGACGCTCGCGCTGCTCGGCGAGTCAAGTGCGTCAGGTCGCTCGACAGCCTTGCTGTGATAGAGCGTCGGGGCCTCGCCGTCGCTGGCGTAGCGCACGGCGTAGAAAGTCTTTCCGTCGCTGAGGCCGAGCGTCATCCACAACGACTCGGGGATGCCGTTCTCCTTGGCGACCGCCTCGACACAGCCGGCCATACGTTGGAGAGCTCCGAGCGGGTCTTGCTTCAGGCCGAAGGTCAGCGCGAGGTAGAAGAGCACCTCCGAGTCAGTCGTGCCCAGGATGTGGGAGAAGAGCTCGGGTGCGATCTGCATCAAGAGTGCGCGGCGGATCTTCTCCACCTCGAAGATCTCGCCGTTGTGCACGAACAGCCATTGCTCGAAGCGGAAGGGATGGCAGTTCGTCTCCTGCACGGTGGCGAGCGAGGTCGCGCGCACGTGCGCCAGGAAGAGCGGCGACTCGATCTGGGCCGCGAGGTCGCGAAGGTTGAAGTCGTTCCAGGCCGGGCGGATGCTGCGGAATAGCCCCGGGACCTCGCGCTTTCCGTACCAGCCCAGACCGAAACCATCGCCGTTCGTCGGCGTCTCGGCCGAGCGCGAGCTCATGCTCTGGTCGATCAACGAGTGCTTGGCTTCGAAGAGCAGCTCCTCGATCTGGATCGGACGTCCCGAATAGGCTTGCCAGCGGCACATGTGCGCGATTCTATCGTGCATGGAGCGGAATGCGAGGATGCCCGGCATGAACGCGCCCACCGCCTTCGATCTGGTCGTCCTGGGAGCCGGACCGGCCGGCGTCGCGGCTGCGGTGGCCGGAGCGCTGTTCGGGAAGTCGGTCGCCTTGATCGAGCGAGCGCGCACATCGGCGGCGCGCTCGTCAACACGGGCACGCTGCCGAGCAAGACCCTGCGCGAGACAGCGCTGACGCTCGCCGGCATTCGCGCGCGCGGGCTCCAGGTCGATGTCGCCCTGCGACGTGAGGCCAGCGTGGCCGACCTGCTGCGGCACGAGCGCACCGTGGCGGAGGTCGAACGCGCGCGCCTCGGCGGCATGCTCGACGAGCTCCGCGTGCGCCGCTTCGCGGGTACGGGGCGTTTCGCCGATGCGCACACGCTCGAGGTCGTGAGCGACGGCGCCGTGCACGAGCGCTTGCGCGGAGAGAAGATCGTGATCGCCACCGGCTCCTCGCCCGCGCGTCCCGAGGAGTTCCCCTTCGATCACGCGCGCGTCTACGACTCCGACCAAATCCTCCGGCTGGAGGCGCTGCCCGCGGCGCCTGGCGGTGATCGGCGCCGGCGTGATCGGCAGCGAGTACGCCTGTACTTTCGCCGCGCTGGGAGCGGAGGTGCACGTGGTCGACGGACGTGACGTGCTGCTCCCGTTCCTGGATGCCGAGCTCTCGCGCGGGCTGGCCGAGGCCATGGCCGCGGAACGGCATCCACTTCCACTGGAAGGAGCGCGTGCTCGCGTGCACGGCGCCTCCGAGCGGCGACCTCACGCTCGTGCTCTCCTCCGGAGCACGGCTCGCGGTCGACTCGGTCTTCGTCGCCGCCGGACGGCGCAGCAACGTCGAGGGGCTGGCGCTCGAGAAGGCCGGGCTCGCGGCCGGCGAACGCGGCCTGCTGGAGTCGACGAGGCCTTCCGCACGTCCGTCCCGCACATCCACGCCGTCGGGGACGTCATCGGCTTTCCCCGCCCTGGCCTCGACCAGCATGGAGCAGGCGCGGTGGCCGTGTGCGTGGCTTTCGAGATGCCCTACAAGCGCGAGATCTCGGCGCTCTTGCCGAGCGGCATCTATACGATCCCCGAGGCGAGCTGCGTGGGCGCCACCGAGGAACAGCTGCGCGAGCGCGGCGAGGTCTACGTCGCCGGACGCGCGCGCTACGCGCAGAACTCGCGCGGCACGATCATCGGTGACCGCCAGGGCTTCCTGAAGCTGCTCTTCCGGCGCTAGGACATGAAGCTCCTCGGAGTCCACGTGCTGGGCGAGCTCGCGACCGAGATCGTGCACGTCGGACTGATGACGATGATCTGCGGAGGCGGCGCAACGGAGCTCAATCATGCCTGCTTCAACGTGCCGACTCTCTCGGAGCTCTACAAGTCGGCCACGTACCGTGCGCAGCTCGCGCGCGACCGGCCGCGAGGCATGCCCGCCTTCGAGTAGGGCATCTCGCGCGTGAGGATCATGGCCATCGCAGCGCGATCGAATTCGCCGTCCGACGAGAGCCCGAGGATGGCACGCCGGCGCCGCCGGAGACGGCGACTCCGGTTCGTGATGCTCGGCGCCGCATTGCTCGGTCTGGTCGGGATCATGTCGCTCTACCGGGATCCGACGGCGAGGATCCTGGAGCGTCGCGGCGAGCTCGCGAGCGTCGAGGAGGGCCCGCTCGTTCCGGCCGAAGGATGCTTCGATCAGAGAAATCCGGCTCACCTCGAGTAGCGGCCTCGAAGTCGAGCTCGACCTGCGCTTGCCTGCCGGCGGCGGGGCTCCGCGGGCAGCGCTGCTGCTCCTCGGCGGGCACCGCACCGGGCGCCGCGCGACTCAGCTCGTCCCGGGGACGACGAAGGCAGTGGTCGCGGCGATGTCCTACCCGACGCGCCTCGAGCGCATCAGGGGACTGTCAGACGCTCTCGCCGCGCGGCGTGCGATCCTGGACACGCCGGCCGCCGTGATGCTGTGCGCGGACTACCTCGGCGCACGTCCGGAGGTCGATCCGACGCGGATCGAGCTCGTCGGCGTGAGTCTCGGAGCGCCCTTCGTGTGCGTGGCCGGAGCTCTGGATGCGCGCTTCGCCCGCGTGTGGGCGATCCACGGCGGAGGATCGCCAGCGCGCCTCCTGACGGCCGCGCTGCGCCGTGATTCCGACAGTCCAATCCTCTGCTGGCTGGGCGGTCGCTCCCTTGCGGCCTTCGCTCATGGCATCGCCCTGGCGCCCGAGAGCTGGGTCGGTCGGATCGCGCCGCGGCCCTTCGTGATGGTCAATGCGCGCGACGACGACTCGATCCCGCGCGTGTGTGTCGAGATCCTCCACGCCGCGGCTTCCGAGCCAAAGGAGCTCGTCTGGGTCGCGGGAGGGCACGTCGACAAGGGCAAACAGGAGCAAATCCGCGAGCTGTGCTCGCTCGTGCTGGAACGAATGGAGTAAAGGTTCGTCACCCCTGGGTCGGGCCGGATAACGGCGCGGTCGGCGGCGCGTCCAGTCCAGTCCCGTGTGTCCCTGGAGGCTTCCATGATCGTTTTCCGTCGTCCCCTCGCCCCGGCTCTCGTGATCCTGGCCGTGTCTGCGGCTGCGCAGCGCCCGCCCGATATTCCGCTCTCGGCGGAGCTCAATCGCGAAGTCGTCGAAGGAACGATCGGAGCGATCTCGAAGTACTACGTCTCTTCGGAGGTTGCCGACCGCGTCGTCGAGGGCCTGAGCGAGCGAATCGTGAATGGAGAGTTCGACGAGATCAAGAGCGCCTTCGATCTCGTCGATGCGCTCGACGCGCACATGCAGGCGATCTCGCGGGACCCCCACCTGGCGCTGGCATACAGCCATGTCTCGCAGCCGCCGGTTCGCGAGATCGGCGAGGACATCCGGCCCGAGACGCCGGCGGAGCGCGCCGAATCGCTTGCCGCCGCCGAGCGCAGCAACTTCGGCTTCGAGGCGTGCACGCGGCTGCCGGGGAACATCGGTCTCCTCGAGCTCAACAGCTTCGTGCGACCGGAGTTCAGCGGCGAGATGGCCGGGAACGTAATGCGTTTCCTCGCCAGCACGGACGCCCTCATCATCGACTTGCGCACCAGCCAGGGAGGCTCCGCGGACATGGTGACCTTCCTCGCGAGCTACTTCTTCCCCGGCGACGAGTCCTACCATCTTTGCGACTGGTACACGCGCGTGGAGGGCGGCATTCAACAGTGCTGGACTTACCCATTCGTTCCCGGACCGCGCTACCTGGAGAAGGACGTCTTCATACTCACTTCACGTAGCACGTTTTCCGCTCCGGAGGGCCTGACCGCTCTCCTCCAGCATCACGAGAAGGCCATCGTCGTGGGCGAACGGACGGCCGGCGGCACGCACCCGGGAGTCATGGTCCGCGTGCACCAGAACTTCGCTGTTTTCGTGCCGGTCAGCATGCCGGTCTATCCGACGGGAACCCCGAGCTCTCCGCTCGCCCGCCCGATCTATCCCGAGCGTCGACCTGACGAGAAGGGCACGGGCATCGTGCCCGACATCGAGCTTGCATCAGAGGGTGCCTTGACCGCCGCCCACCTCTCCGCGCTCGAGCACATTTTCGAGAAACATCCGGAGCAACGCGACGGCCTTCAGGCCCTGATTGACGACCTCCGGAGCAAGGCGGATCACTGAGGCGAATCGCTTTGCGGCCGCCTCCGGTTCGGAGTACCGCCTTTAGGCGGTCTGGTTTCGGGGACCGCCTTCAGGCGGTCTTCGCTTTCAGAGTCAGTCCCGCCTGAAGGCGGGACGACGAACCGGACCGCCTAAAGGCGGTACTCCGAACCAGAGCGGTACTCCGAACTCGGAGGTAGGGGTGTGGTTTCTCTCTAGAGCGGTACTCCGAACCATAAGGCCTTCGCCAGACGAGGAAACAATTGGCTTGCGAGACGCATACTACGCGGCATGACCATCGCTCCCACCAATCGTGCGAGTCCCCGCGAATCGCTCCGGTTGTGGCCCGGTGTGGTGGCCGTGGTGCTGCAATGGCTGGCATGGTTCGGTGTTTCCATCATCTATCCCCCGGCCGCGCCTTGGGGAGTGGTGGTCGCACTGGGCGCCGGACTTGCTGTCGTTCTGTGGTGGCTGTTTTTCAGCCGAGCGCCCTGGTCCGAGCGGATAGGCGCCATCGTGCTGATGGTCGTCGCGGTCGCGGCGACCAAGGGCATCGTTCACGCATCCATCGCTGGCGGAGGAATGGGCATGCTGCTCTACCTCTACGCCATTCCAGTGCTGAGCCTCGCCCTCGTCGCCTCGGCGGCGGCCGGCCGCCGGCTGCCGACGCTTCCCCGGCGCGCGACGATGGTCGGCGCGATCTTGCTCGCCTGCGGAGTGTTCACCCTGATACGCACGGGCGGCGTTACCGGCGAAGGGGACTCGGATCTGCACTGGCGCTGGACCGAGTCTCCGGAAGAACGACTGTTGAGGGAAGCCAGCGACGAGCCGGCAGCCCTTCCTGCTCCCGCAGAAGTGATCACGGGCCCCGAATGGCCCGGCTTTCGCGGACCGGAGCGCGACAGCATCGTTCGCGGCGTGCGGATCGAGACCGATTGGTCCAAGTCGCCGCCGGTCGAGCTCTGGCGCCGGCCTATCGGACCAGCCTGGTCGTCCTTCGCGGTTCGCGGCAATCTCGTCTACACCCAGGAGCAGCGCGGGGAGCACGAGGCCGTCTCCTGCTACGCGCTGAGCACCGGCGAGCCGGTGTGGAGACACCTCGACGCGGTCCGTTTCTGGGAGTCGAATGGCGGCGCCGGTCCGCGCGGGACGCCGACCTTGTACGAGGATCGCGTCTACACGATGGGTGCGACCGGGATCGTGAACGCGCTGGACGCGGGTAGCGGCGCCGTCCTCTGGTCACGCAATGCGGCGACGGACACGGGCAAGGCGATTCCCGACTGGGGCTTTGCGAGCTCGCCGCTCTTGATCGCCGACCTCGTCGTCGTTGCGGCCGCCGGCCAGCTCGCGGCCTACGACATCGCCGCCGGTGATCTGCGCTGGATCGGCCCGGCCGGGGGCACTGGCTATAGCTCGCCACATCTCGCGACGATCGATGGAGTCGCACAGATCTTGCTCGTGAGCGGAGGTCGCGTGATCAGCGTCGCGCCGGCCGATGGCAGCCTGCTCTGGGAGCACGCGTGGAAGCCGGGTGGCAGCATCGTGCAGCCAGCTCTGGTCGCGGACGGTGACGTCCTGATCACCTCCGTCTATGAGATGGGCGGGATCGGCTTGTGCCGCATCGCGGTCGCGCACGGGCCCGGTGGATGGACCGTCGAAGAGCGCTGGACGTCGCGCGGGCTGAAGCCCTACTACAACGACTTCGTCGTTCACGAGGGGCATGCCTATGGCTTCGACAACAGCATCCTCGCTTGCATCGATCTCGAGGATGGCGCTCGCAAGTGGAAGGGTGGACGCTACGGGTACGGCCAGCTCGTGCTGCTGGCCGACTGTGACCTGCTGCTGCTCGTGTCGGAGGACGGCGAGCTCGCGCTGGTCGCGGCTACGCCCGAGCAGTTCACGGAACTCGCGAGGTTCCCGGCGCTCGAGGCCAAGACTTGGAACCATCCGGTGCTGGTCGGCGACGTCCTCCTGGTTCGCAACAGCGAGGAGATGGTCGCGTTCCGGCTATCCCGGGCGGGCGGCTGACAGCGCGCTGCCAGGGCCCCGGCCGACGCTCCAGCCATTGCGCTCGGCCACCTCGCACGCCACTTGCGCGAAGAGCTCGGCGCGGGCCGGCGGGACGAGGACGACGTCGCGCGTCTTGTAGGCCTCCTGCAACACGACAGTCGCCAGATCCTCCGTCTCGATCCGGTGGCAGCCGTCGGGAGCGATGGCGTGAACAGTCCAGCCCGAGTGCGTCGCGAGGTCGACCAGGATCGCGCGCAGCATCGGCGTGCGCCGGCGGACCTCGACCAGGATCAGCGGCTGACCGGCGCGGATCCCCGTAAGTGCCGAGCCCAGCACGTTGTGCTCCTGTCCCTCGATGTCGATGCGGACGAGGTCCGCGCCCTCGAAGAGCGCCGGCGCTTCGACCACGCCGACGCGCACCGAAACGCGCGCCGGCCGATCGATGCCCTCGCCGCCGGCGATGTACGCCCCGGTGGGGTTGGGTTCGCGCTCGAGGTCAGGCAGGTAGAGTTCCACGAAGTCTGCCGTGCGCTCCCCGACGACGGCGCGCTGCACGAGCGTCACGTGCGTGATCCCGTTCAGCGCCAGATTGAGCTCGATCGACTGCATCGAGACGGGGTTGGCCTCGACGGCGACGTACTTCGCCCCTGGCGCGACGCGCGCGCCGTGCAGCGTGAAGAAGCCGATGTTGGCGCCGAGCTCGAGGATGGAGGTCGCGCGGCGGCAGAAGGCCTCCCAGTACTGCGCTTCCCCCGCTTCGTGCCCCTTGCTCCCGAGCCAGAAGACCTGACGCGCGATGAAGGAACCGTCGTTCGCCATGCGCAGGCCGGGCTCGTCGGGAATCTGGAACGCTGCCTGACGACCGTCGATCGAGCGATGGCGTGCCATCCGCATCGCGAGACGGCCGAGTGGTCGTCGGATCTTTCCGTCGCCGAACTGGCCGTCGCGCAGCCAGGTCCAAAGCTCCAGCGGTACCACTTCCAGGCCGGCCACGACGACGTCACGCGCCACAGTTCTCAAGGTCATCGGGGTGAGCTCCTCGGAGACGTCGAAACGACGTGTACAGGTGGTCAGCCGATCGGCAGCTCGGGCTGGCGAGTGGAGTCATCGAAGGCGCAGCGCCACTCGTCGGCGCGCCTTTCTCCCGTGCGGGACCGACCGTGGAGAACGGCCGCGGAAAGGCGCTACCCGGGGCGGAGTCTCCTTCGTCTCGCCGGGAGCGACCCGTCGGCGGCGCGTATCGCCGACGGTTCGGAAGTAGAGTGAGCGGAGCGGACTTCCGAGACGTGTGCGCCACCGCCGCCATGCCGCAATTGCTGCCTGCCACCCATGGCTGAAGTATTCCCAGCCACCGATGATGCCTTGCTCGACTTGCTGCAACGCACAGCGTTCGGCTACTTCCTGCAAACGGCGAATCCGGCCAACGGACTCGTCGCCGATTCCTCGCGCGAGAACTCGCCCGTCAGCATCGCGGTGGTCGGCTTCGCGCTGTCGGCCTATCCGGTGGCGGTCGAGCGCGGCTGGATGGACGCGGGCCGAGGCCGTCGCAGCGCAGTCTCGCCGCGCTGCGCTTCTTCCGCGACAGCGATCAGAGCGGCAGTCCGGAAGCGACCGGCTCACAAGGGGTTCTACTACCACTTCCTCGACATGCGGAGCGGCGTCGCGTACTGGCGCTCGGAGCTGTCGATGATCGACACGGCGCTGCTGATCGCCGGCGCGCTGACCGCGAGCATGTACTTCATCGCGAGACGCCGCGGACGAGACCGAGCTGCGCGAGCTCGCCGAGGCGCTCTACCGCCGCGTCGACTGGCGCTGGGCGCAGAACGACGGTCGCGCCGATCATGCAGGGCTGGAAGCCCGAAAGCGGGTTCCTGCAGTACGGCTGGGAAGGCTACAGCGAGGCGATCGTGCTATACGTGCTCGGCGCTCGGCTCGCCGACGCATCCGATCGACGGCGGACTGCTACCAGTGCCTGGACCGCGACCTACCAGTGGGAGAACCTGTACGGCTACGAGTTCCTGTATGCGGGGCCGCTGTTCATGCACCAGTTCTCGCATGCATGGATCGATTTCCGCGGCATCCAGGATCGCTTCATGCGCGAGAAGCGCTGCGACTACTTCGAGAACAGCCGGCGCGCGATCCACGTGCAGCGCGAGTACGCGCGGCGCAATCCGCTCCAGTTTGCCGGCTACGACGAAGACTGCTGGGGGCTGACTGCTTGCGATGGCCCGGGCGACGAGTCATCCGAGATGCTCGCGAAGCGGCGACCATTGTTCGGCTATGCCGCGCGTGGCGTGCCGTACGGTCCGGACGACGGGACGCTCGCCGGCATGGGCGGCGCTGGCCTCGTTGCCGTTCGCGCCCGACGTTGCGCTGAGTGCGCATGCGCAGCATGCATCGGCGCTACCCGGAGATGCTGTCCGCACAGCGTTACGCGAGCAGCTTCAACCCGACTCTCGCCGAGCGCCGACGGGCGCGCCTGGGTTTCGGCCGGCCACTTCGGACTCGACCAGGGCATCGTCGTCCTGATGATCGAGAACCATCGCACGCAGTTGATCTGGCGCCTGATGCGCGACTGTCCCTTCATCGTCACGCGGATTGCGGCGCGCCGGATTCCGCGGCGGCTGGCTGTAGCGCCCTCCTTGTCCTCCCCATATCGAGCACGATGAATCCGCGCAGCGCCCCGCACTCGACCCTCCCGCACGACACGCACGACACGCACGAGCGCGAGCGGCAGGAGAACCTGCATCCGTCCGAGTGGCGCAATCCGAAGCCTGCCGACCGCTACAACTTGGTGGTCGTCGGCGCCGGACCGGCGGGGCTCGTTGCCGCGCACGCGGCGGCCGCACTGGGCGCGAAGGTCGCGCTCGTCGAGCGCGAATTGCTCGGCGGCGATTGTCTGAATGTCGGCTGCGTGCCGTCGAAATCGATCATCCGTACTGCGCGGCTGTACGCCGAGATGCGCGATGCCGAGCAGTATGGCGCGCAGCTCCCGAGCTGACGTCCGCGTCGACTTTCCCGCTGCTGATGCGGCGCATGCGCGGCATCCGTGCTCGCATCAGTCGCATCGATTCCGTGCGCCGGCTGACGGCTGCCGGCGTCGACGTGTTCTTCGGCGAAGGACGCTTCAGCGGAAGCGATGCGCTGGCGGTGGACGGCGCGAAGCTGCGCTTCAAGAAAGCGATGATCGCCACCGGCGCGCGACCGGACATGCCCGTCGATTCCAGGCCTGGTCGAAGCCGGCTACTTGACCAACGAGAACGTCTTCGACCTGACCGAGCTGCCGCGCCGCTTGCTGGTGATCGGCGGCGGACCGCTCGGCTGCGAGCTGGCGCAGGCTTTCTGTCGCCTCGGCGTGCAAGACGGTGATCGTCCAGAACCATCCGCTGTTCCTGCCCAAGGAGGAACGGGACGCCGCGCAGATCCTGTCGGATGCTTTCGCGCGCGACGGCATCGAGGTGCGGCTGAATACCACGGCCGTCGAGGTACGCGTGGAAGGACGGAGAGAAGCTCGTCGATCTGGTCAGCGACGACTACCGGAGCACGGTAGCCGTCGACGCGATCCTCGTCGGCGACGGCCGGCATACCGAACGTCGAGGGCCTGGACCTGGAAGCCGCTGGCGTCGAGTTCGACACGACCACCGGCGTCCGGGTCGACGACTTCCTGCGGACGAGCAATCCGCGCATCTACGCCGCCGGCGATGCCTGCCTGGAGCACAAGTACACGCATACCGCCGACGCTTCCGCGCGCATCGTGGTCCAGAACGCGCTGTTTCTCGGCCGCCAGCGTCTGAGTGCTTTGACGATTCCCTGGTGCACCTTCACCGATCCGGAGATCGCCCACGTCGGCCTCTACGTCCGTCAGGCGCACGAGCTGGGCATCCCGGTCAAGACCTTCACCGTACCGATGCACACGTGGATCGCGCGATCACCGACGGCGAAGAAGTGGGCTTCGTGAAGATCCACGTCAAGGAGCGCACGGATCGCATCCTCGGCGCGACGATCGTCGCTCGCCATGCCGGCGAGATGATCAACGAGATCACCCTGGCGATGGTCGCAGGCATCGGCATGCGCACCCTCTCCCGCGTCATCCACGCCTATCCGACGCAGGCCGAAGCGATCAAGAATGCCGCCGATGCCTACAACCGCACGCGTCTGACGCCGACGATCCGATCGCTGGTGCGGCGCTGGCTGGCATGGTGAGATTGCCTTTCTCCCCTTTGCCTTTCCTTCTCCGGTTCGGAGTACCGCCTTCAGGCGGTCTTTTCTTGCCGAGCCAGTCCCGCCTGAAGGCGGGACGACGAACCAGACCGCCTGAAGGCGGTACTCCGAACTAAGAGGGAATCCGAACCAGGAGGTGCTCAGAGGGACTTGAGACCGAACACGCAGCACACGCTGTCGAAGCCTTCTTCCGTGAACTCGGGCACTGGGGCGATTTCGATCCGCAGGCTCGAGAGAGGGAAACCGAGGCGAGGAAGTTCACGCACGAAGTCCGCTTCGTCGATCGGTGTGACGGCGAACTCCTTGTCGAAGACGCGATAGGTCCGACAGCGTCGCATGGCGGCGAGGAGCAAGACACCGCCGGGGTGCACCAACCGACACAGGCGCGCGAGGCAGGCCGCCCATTCGCGCCGTTCGAGGCCCAACGCTTCGAGGCAATAGTGCGAGCTCACCAGGTTGTACCGGGCGCCGTGACCCAGGGGCTGCGCATGGAGGACGTTTCCGCGTGCGAGCGAAACGATCGCCTTGCGCAGGCATGCCTTGCGCTTCGCGAGCGAGTAGGTGTCACCCGTCCCTGTAAACTCCTGTTCAATGGCGAGCATCCCGGACAAGCACTGGTCCCACTGGAAGGCGGCAGGCGAGTCCGAGAGCCACAGGCGCACTTCCTCGAGGTTCTCGAGCATGTAATCAGCAAGCGTGAACCGATCGACGTAGCGCGACAAGGGCATCGCATGGTGGATCGTGGGCCCGCAGCCGAACTCGAGCGCGTGTTCGAAACGCCGGCCGAGCGTCCGCAGGTTGAGCAGTGCGAAGCGTGTGCTCGCGACATCGTCACTCGTGACCCCCGTCGAGTAGTACTGCTCGAGGTAGCTCCGCGCGCTCCACTGGCGCTCGTACACACCAGCGCTCGTCTCAAGCATGGTAGCGGAGCCCGCGCACGAGGTACTGCTGTTCGCAGGAGGTCGGATGGAGGCGATCGCGCAGGAACTGAACGGCAGATCCGCAATCGAGGGATCCGCAAGTGTAGATATCGATCGTCACGAAGTCCTTGACGGTCAGGGTGTGGATGCTGATTCCGGATTCGATGAGAGGCACCCAGCCGGAGAGTCCGGCCTTGTCGGGATAGGTGTCCGGGGAGCGGAAGAGGAACGGTGGCGATTGCTTGTGCATTCCCAGGTGCTTGACCAGCTCGTCGAGCAGCTGGTAGCAGAAGCCCAGGTCGTCACAGAGCTCCCTGCGCACACCGTAGAGATCCACGTGCAAGCTGCGGCCGAAGGCGTGCGGCTCCGGACGGCCCGCGCCGTGAGAATCTGCAGGTACCTGGGAACACGTCATGTGGGAAGTGGAATTCAACATGGAGATGTCTCGGGATCGCGGCTTGGGTCCTTTTCCCACGTGAACGGAGAACGCTGCTGCCAGGCGCAACGATTGTCGAACTCTCTCGCCGGCCGTCCTGCTCCTGTCAGGACGGCGCGGGAAGTAGACGCGTACGCCGCGTGCGCGTACTCTCTTCGCCACCGTGCTCCCAGTGGTTGGTCGGGAAGGGCCTCGAGCCCGCGCCCGCCGGGGATACCGAGACCGATGGCCGATAGCCCCCCCGAGGTGACGCGCGCCGTGTACGCCACCTTGCGCCAGCTTGCATCCAGACGCCTCGGCGCGGCCGGGTCGCGCAAGCTGCAGGTCGATCCGACCGACATCGTCCACGAGACCTTCGTCAAGCTCTGCGCAGCGGGTGTGCTCGAGGAAGACGAACGCGGGACGGGAGAGTACCTGGCGATCGCCGCGACGGCCCTGCGACACGTGCTGGTCGACATGTTCCGTGAGCACGAGGCGGCCAAGCGTGGGGCCGATCGCCAGCGCGTGACGCTGACCGGCGAGCTCGTCGCGGACCGCGAAGAAGTGGACTTGCTCGCGCTCGACGAGGCTCTGACCAAGCTCGAGGGTCGGAGCCCGCGTCAGGCGCGCATCGTGGAGCTGCGCTTCTTCGCCGGCCTCTCGGTGGATGAGACGGCGGCGGCGCTCGGCGTGGCGCCGCGCACCGTGGACGGCGACTGGCGGATGGCCAAGGCCTGGCTGAAGGTCGAGCTGGGGGCCTGAGCGAGAGCAGCGGACACCCGGGATGGTGTCCGCTGCAGGGTCTCCCTCGGCGATGTCCCCCATGAGAAGGAAACGCAATCGGCGCAGCGGGAGCGCAATGCTTCCCGCGATTCTTCTCCCGCGGGGCATGGACGATTCCTGGAGGCTGTGAGACGGTAGCGGCGGGAGAGCGCAACGCCGACACCGTGGCCGAACCCAACACGAGCGCCAGTCAACACGAGCGCCTGCGCGCGCTCTTCCTCGAGATGGAGGGCCTCGCGCACGACGACCGCGAGGTGAGCCTGGCCGCGCTCCGGTCTGTCGAACCCGTGCTGGCCGCTGAGCTCGAGCGGCTGCTTTCCGCAGCCGACACGCGCTTTCTCGAGCATCCCCTCCCAGCGTTCGAGTCCACCGACGCGCCGGGGTGGGCGCGCGATCCACAGCGCAAGCGGCTGGGTCCCTACCGGCTGATCTCGGTGCTCGGCGAGGGCTCCAGCGGCATCGTGTACCTGGCCGAGCAGGACCAGCCGCGTCGAAGGATCGCCCTCAAGGCGCTGCGGCTCGAAGCGCTGAGCCGCGCCGGGCTCGGCCGCTTCCGGCGCGAGGCAGAGGTCCTGGCGCGCCTCTCGCATCCGGGCATCGTGCGGGTGTACGCCACCGGGATCGAGCGGAATGGCGCGGTCGACGAGCCCTGGATCGCGATGGAATACGTGCCGGGGAGCTCCCTCGCCGAGCACGCGCGGACAGTCCAGCTCGATGTGCGCGCCAAGGTGGCCCTCGTCGTCGATCTGGCCGAGACCGTGCACGCTGCGCATTCCTCCGGAATCGTTCACCGCGATCTCAAGCCGGAAAACGTCCGCGTGGAGCCGTGCGGCCGCGTGCGTGTGCTCGACTTCGGCGTGGCCCACGTCGCGCGCACGGACACGCTCTCCGGATCGCTGCACACGCGAACCGGAGAGCTGATCGGGACGCTTGCGTACATGAGCCCCGAGCAGGCACGCGGCCGGTCGCAGGAGGTCGACGCCCGGACGGACGTCTTCGCGCTCGGGACGATGCTCTACGAGCTCCTGAGCGGACGGCTGCCCTTCGAGACGCGCGGCGCGCCCGTCCACGAAGCCGTACGTGCGATCCTCGAGCAGGAGCCGGCCCGGCTGCGGGGAGTGCACGGCATCGATCGCGACATCGAGACCATCGTCTTCAAGAGTCTCGAAAAGGATCCGGAGCGACGCTGCCAGCATGCCGGCGAGCTTGCCTCCGAGCTGCGCCGCTGGCTCGACGGCCGGCCGATCCACTCGCGCCCCCCGACGCTCGCGTACCGCACGAGGAAGCTGGTCGAACGCAATCGAGTGCAGACTGCCGCGGTACTGGCGGTCTTCCTGGCCCTGAGCTTGGGCCTGGTGCTGGCCCTGCGCGGCGAGCACCGGGCGCGCGAGCAGGCCGCGCGCACGGGCGAGACGCTCGAAGCGCTCGCGGCGAAGATCTTCGATTTCGCGCCGACGCTGGGCTTCGGCGAGGAGCAACGCGCGGACCTCGAGGACGTCCTCGCGCGGATCCAGGGCCAGCTCGCTTTCGATCGGGACAATCGCGCGCTGCGCGCATCCTGCTCGAACGCCCTGTACATCCTGGGAGTGCTGGACCAGGCACGAGGTGACCACGCTGGTCTCGCCGTGCGAATGGAAGCCGCGCGTGCGCTCCGGACGGAGCTCGCGAGCGAATCGGACGACCTCGAGTCTCGCACGCGACTCTCGCAGATCTACGCCAAGCTGGGCGAGGCCGCGCGCGATCGCGGCGACCAGGCCGGGCGCGACGAGTGGTTCGCCCGCGCGCTGGAGCAGGACGAGGTCCTGGTTCGCGAGCACCCCGACGATCTCGAGCTGGTCGAGGACCTCGGGTGGAGCCTCTCGCGCGTCGCCCAGGTGGCGAAGGAGACTGGGGAACTCCGGACGGCCGAACAGCTCCTGCAGCAGCGCTTGAACGATGCGCTGCGGCTGGTCGAGCTCGAGCCCGAGAACTGGAAGTTCACCTACAATCTTTCGCACGCGCATTACGAGCTCGCCCGCCTCTACCTGGAGCTCGGCCAGAGCGCGCAAGGCCTCGAGCACTCGCGCGAGAACGTCCGCATGGCCCGGCGGACGTGCAAGCTGGAGCCGAAGCGGCGCGATCTCCTCGTGTGGCAGGTGCACTCGTGCCGCGGAGCCTGTGCCGCGGCGCTCACCGTCTCGAACACCGACGAGGCGCGCGTGTATTGCGAGGAGGCCCTGCCGCTCGCATTCGAGATCTGCTCCGCTGATCCCTCCCGCGATGAGCACGTGGAGCTCCTACGCCGGGCCGGCACGGAGTCCGCAGGGCTCGCGATGACACGTGGCGACATGCAGGCTCTCGAGCGCGCCGCCGAGCGGATGGGGCTCGGGGCCGAGCTCGCGGAGCGCTACGGAAACCGTTCGCTCGCCGCGCAGTTGCTCGGAGTGACGTCCACCTTCGTCGGTTGCGCGGCGCTCTCAGGCTCGGAATCCATCGTGCAGAAGAGGATCGACGAAGGAGTGGCGGCGCTGGCCGCGGCCCTGCACGGTGTCACCGACGAATCGCAGCTCGTCCTCGCCCACGAGGTGCTCGCGATCGCCGGCTGGCGCTGCTCCGGGAGCGCCCGGGACCATCCCCTGGTCCTGTTTTGCCGGGCGCTCCTGGAAACGGGCGCGGAGCAGCAAGCGCGCTGGTTCCTTCGCCGAGGCTTGTCGAGCGAGACCGATCCCGTGGAGCTCGAATCGCTCGCGAACGCTCTCGGCGAAGCCCTCGAGGGTCCTGAATAGCAAGCGGGTCCCGACACGGCGAGCGCTCGGCCGAGCGAGATCACGGCTGGATCCGGCAGCGCAGCGCGTCAGTGAGGCCGACGGGGATCGCGCTCTGCGGGTCGCGGAACCAGTACTGGAGGTAGACATCCTCGCCGACGACGAGCGCGTCGTCGGCGCCGGACTGGATGCGCGCGTTCAAGTCGTAAGAGAAGGAGCCGGAGCAAGCCGTCTGCAGGCTGCCCCCGGAGTTCTGCACGGGAGTGCGCATCAGGGGCGCTTTCACGCACAGGAGACCGCCGAGGAAAGGGGCCGCGTTCGGCGCGAAACCGTAGAACAGCATGCCCGGCTTCTGGGGCGTCAACTGCGCTGCGGTAACGAGGAAGGGCTGGGGCGAGCTCACGCTCGGCGTGCCGGTCGAGCCGATCGCGGGGACGCAGCCCTGCGCGGTGATCTTGGCGGTGCAGTAGACCTCCACCAGCGGCGGATCGAGCTTCCAGATCCAGGCCTTCCCGGCCTGTCCGAGCCCGAAGGAGGCCGAGCCGCCGATCACGAGGTCACCCTGGATCGCGGCCGATTCGCCGAGCGTGTCTCCGCTCGTCATCACAGAGCCGAGGAGCTCGAGGCGTTCCGTCCAGTGCATGCCGTCCCAGGCGAAGAGCTTCACCGCGCCGTTGCCGGCTGGGAGCGCGCTGTCGTAGTTGTACGCGCCCACGACGAGTGCGCTACCAGAGACGCTCACCGAGGTACCGAACCAATCGGAAGCGTCCGTACCCATTCCGGTGAGCCGCGCGGTCTGCACCCACGCCCCGCCGCTCTTCTCGAATACATAGGCTGCTCCCGTGTTCGAGTCCTCGCCGACGGCGCCCAGCACGACCCGCGTGCCCTGTATCGCAGCGGAGGTGCCGAGCGCCGCCCATGCCTGATACGTGGTGGATTGCAGCTTGGCCTCCTGGGTCCATACGCCACCTGAGCGCAGGAAGACGTATCCCGAGCCCGTACCGATCGTGAATCCGCCGTCCTCGTACGTCGTGCGCGCGCCAATCACGAGCCGGTTGCCGTCGATGGCAACCGAGGACCCGTTCCGCGCGCCGTAGCTCGTGCCCGCGCCGGCAAGCTTGGCAACCTCCGTCCAGCTCGAGCCTTGAAGGTCGTAGACGTAGGCCGCGCCGCGGCCGGCTTCCATTCCATAGGTGGTCTCGTCTGCTCCGACGACCAGCGTCGATCCGCTGATGTCGACCGAACAACCGAAGGCCGCGTACTGCAGCCCAACGCTCTCCGAGAGCTTCTGGCGCTCGGTCCAAGTGGAGCCGGTGCGCGTGAACACGTAGGCAGCGCCCGCCCAGGTCTGTCCCTGGATTCGTGCACCCGCGGCGCCGGCGACGAGCGTGTCGCCTTCGACCGCGACCGACCACCCGAATGAGTCACCGGGAGCGCCGTCGGTCGGAACGAGGTCGGCCTCCTGGCTCCACACGCCGGCCGACCTGCGGTACACGATCACGTGCCCCCCCGCGGCGCCAGCACCGGGATGGGGAACGCCGACGACCGCCGTGTCGCCGTCGAGGTCGACGGCGCGGCCGAAAGCGCTGTTCCCGCCGAACTGCGCCTGACTATCGAAGGCTGCTTCCTCGAGATAGGACCACTGAGCGGGACTCGGGGACGCCAGGACGCCGAAGACGGCCAGCGATAAGCTCGTACGAAGGATCGAGGACATGGTGATTTGCGTTCCGTGGTTGAGGAGGTGTCGCGCGATCGTCTCGCGCTCGCCAGATCCGGATCCGCGCGCGGAGGCCGGCGTCCCGCTGAAGCGGGATTTTTTCGATCGCGCGCCGGAACGGCGGTTCGTCCGCGCGGATACGGCTCCTGGTACCGGACCCGCGATGCACCACGGAACTCGATCAGCCTTCGACGTCCAGGAGCTCCGCGAGCTTGATCAGTGTCCGGTGGAGAAGGTTCCTCGTGCCGGCCTCGCTGCGGCCCATCGCTCGCGCGACCTCGGAGCGCGAGAGCCCGACCACCCTCGAGAGCAGGACGACCTCGCGCTCGTCCTCGGAGAGCTCCGCGAAGGCGGCCTGGAGGCGTTCGACGAGCTCGGCCCCCATGGCCTGCTGACTCGGAGAGGCGAAGCTCCCGAAGGCCTCGCCCAGGACGGCCGAAGCGGCGGCGGAGGGGAGCTCGCGCGCGGCCTCGCGGCGTTCGGCGGCATGGAAGGCGAAGCGATCCGCGATCTTGCGCGCGGCCGTCGCGTACAGCCAGTGGCGGAACGCTTGCTCGTCGCCGTGCCGGAAGCTTCCCATCCGCTCGAGGAGGTCGCGACACGTCGACTGCACGACGTCACTGACTCCCTCGCGCGCTCCGAAGGCCGTCCCGATGCGCAGTCGCACGTAGGCTTCGAGCGCACCGAGATGACGGCCGAGGAGCTCCTTCACTGCCTCGAGGTCGCCTGCCTGCGCGCGCCGGACCAAGTCGAGCTCGTCCGTCACCGCGTCAAGGTAACGCTCGGTACCGGACGGCGGCGATCATGACGATCAGCGAGACCGATTCACGCTTCGAGGCGGCGCTCCTGGAATGCCTCGAGGCCCTGGAGCGCGACGGACCGTCCGCCGTCGAGAGCGCGTGCAGCGCCTACCCCGATCTGGCGAGCCGGCTCCGGCGGCGCGTTAGCCTGCTCGCCGCGGCGAACCTACTGGATGTCGGTCTCGGCTCCGATCGTCTGCCCGAGCGTATCGGCGACTTCGAGCTACTGGATCGCATCGGATCGGGAGGGATGGGCGTCGTCCATCGCGCGCGCCAAGCTTCGACCGGACGCCTGGTGGCGCTGAAGCTCGTGCGGCCGGCCCAGTTGCTCTTCGCGGAGTCGCGCGCGCGTTTCCGCCGCGAGGTCGAGCTCTCGGCTCGGTTGCACCACCCAGCTGTTCTCGACGTTCTCGCCGTGGGTGAGATCGACGGAGTGCCGTGGTTCGCCCTCGAGCTCGTGCACGGAACGAGTCTCGACGTGCTCCTCGCCGAGCTGCGTTCCAGGTACGGAGAGGCGGCCCGGATCGACCCGGGGGCTCTGCCCGGAATCCTGAGCGAGCTCACGCCCGCTGCGCTGCGCGACGGTTCGAGCTTCGAGAGGCCGAGGTCCTGGCGCGCCTGGGCGCTCGCCGCCACGCGACAGGTGGCGAGCGCGCTCGCCTACGCTCACAGGAAGGGTGTGCTGCACCGCGACGTCAAGCCGTCGAACGTCCTCATCTCGACCGACGGGCGCGTCTTCCTCGGCGATTTCGGGCTCGCCAGCGATCCGAGCGAGGCCTCCCTGACGCGCGCGCATTCCGCCGTGGGTTCCTTGCCCTACATGGCGCCGGAAGTGCTCGGCGGACAGGGCGCGGATGCACAGAGCGACGTGTATGGCACCGGTGCGATGCTCTACGAGCTCCTGACGCTGCATCGCCCGTTCGAAGCCGAGTCGTCGGCGAGTCTCGTGCGCGCCATCCTGTCCGCCGAGCCCCCTCCCCTGCGCCGCTTCGCACCGGCCGCCGTCGCGGACGACCAGGCGGTCGTCCGGCGCGCGCTCGAGCGCGACCCGCGCCGCCGCTACGCGAGCGCCGACGACCTGGGCCAGGAACTCGATTGCCTGCTCGCATTCCGGCCGACGCGGGCGCGACCCCTCGGGCCGCTGGGCCGCGCTCTGCGCGCATCGAGGCGCCGTCCGGCTGCCGCTGTGGCAATCGGCCTGGGCTGCGTCGCGCTCGTCGCGGGGCCTTTCGGTTGGGAGGCGAGCCGCATTCGGGCCCTGCGTGAGGTCCGTCAGGCCTACGAGGCCGAGCTCGCGGCTCGCGATCGCGCCGAGCGCCACTTCCGCTCCGCTCTCGGCGCCATTCGCCACGTGCTGCGCGACACGGCGAGCGAGGAGCTCGAGGACGTGCCGCAGATGCAGGAGGCGCGTCTCGCAGTCGTCGACCGCGCGCTCGATCTCGTCACCGAGCTCGAGCTCGGATCGACCCGACGACCCTGACGTGCGGGCGGAGAGAGCCGCGATCCTCACGGCGCGGGCGGAGGTGCTCTATGACCGAGGGCAATTCGACGATGCGCTCGCGGAGTGTCGTTCCGCGAGCGCGATCCAGAGCGAGCTCGCGGGGGTCGAGCGGGAGCCCCCCGCCACGTCGACGTCGCTCGAGACCATGCATCTCGAAGCAAAGCTCCTGCAAGCCTCGTTGCGCTGGGAGGAGGCATTGCCGATCGAGCTCCGGATCGTGGCCGAATTGCGGTCGAGGCTTCTCGTGCATCCCGGCGATCCCGAGCTCGCGCGAGAGCTTGCTTTGGGGCTGGCGCATGTCGCGGCCTCACGCAGCCGGATCGAGGGTCCCGCCTCCGCACGATCCGAACTCGAGGAAGGACTCGCGCTGGTGCGCCAGCTCGGAACAGAACGCCCGGACGACGCGGAGACCCTGGCCACGCACGGAATGATCGCGCGAGACCTGGCGGCGGTCGAGGTCGCGCTGGGCGAGCACGCTGCCGCCATCGAGCTCGCGAGCGCGGCACTCGAGGCTTCCCGGGCCGCCGCGGTCCTCGAGCCCTCGGCCCGCTCGTACCGGAGCGAGGTGGGGAGCTCTCTCGCGGGCCTGGCGAGTGCATTCAGCGACAGCGGAGAGTGCGAGCAAGCCCAGCCGCTCTACCGTGATGCCCTCTCGATCTACTCGGAGCTTTCGCGCGATTTTCCTGCGTCCGCGCGCTACCGGCTCGAGCAAGCGCGCGTGACCGACGAGCAGGCCGTGAGCCTGCGCTTCGACAGTCCCGAGCAGGCCTACCAGCTCCACGAGGAGGCGGTCGCGCGGTACGAAGCGCTTCTCGCGCTCCAGCCGGACCGTTGCCAGCTTCGCTTGGCAGCGGCAGTCGCCTGGAACAACTTCGCGAACCTGCTTCTCAACGGCCTCGGACGAACCGACGACGCCCTTCACATGTGCGAACGCGGTTTCGCCGTGCTCGAGCCCTGTCGCGAGCGCATGGGCGAAGCTGCTCGCAGGTCCGGACCCGCGCAGAGGCTCGCGTACCTGCATGCCCTCGCCCTGTGCGCGGCGGACCAGCCGGATCGAGCGTGGCCGGAGGTCCTGGCCTTCGAGCAACTCGCCGGATCGGAGGCCTGGTGCTGGCGCTACGCCGCGGATCTCTGGAACGAATGGATCCTCGCGTCACGGCGGATCGCCTCCAGCGGCGAGCCGGCCACCGGGGACGAGCGCAGCGCGCGCGAGCGGATGTTCGCCGCGCTCCGGCGAGCGATCGAGCTCGGCTTTCGCGACATCGATGAGCTGCGGACGACTCCGGCGCTCCGGTTCTTCCATGGCGACCCAGAGCTCGCGGAGCTCTTCCGCCTCCTCGAAGTCGAGTAGGCGGTAGGATCGTCGCTTCGAGGCGGAACCTCCTTCGACTCGTTCCGACCGCGTGATGCCCCCCTCCGAAGCCTCGCAAACGCTCTCGGCCTCGCTGACGGGTGATCCCGATGCAAAGCGCCGGCTGATGGAGCTCGTCTACGACGACTTGCGGGCGCTCGCGGCGGCGCGGCTCGGCCGGGAGCGTGCGGACCACACCCTCCAGCCAACCGCCCTGGTGCACGAGGCCTTCCTGCGCCTGATCGGCCAGGAGCGCGCCGACATCCGGAGTCGCACGCACTTCTTCGCAGTCGCCGCGACCAGCATGCGCCGCGTGCTCGTGGACCACGCGCGCGCCCGCAAGGCCGAGAAGCGCGGCGGCGGGCGCGTGCCCGAGCATTCCCTGGCGGAGCCGGTGCTCCCGTCGGGAGGACCCGAGCGAGCTGATCGATCTCGATCTGGCGCTGGAGAAACTCGCACGGATCCATCCGCGTCAGGCGCAGGTGGTCGAGCTGCGATTCTTCGGCGGGATGAGCCTCGAGGAGGTCGGCGCGGCTCTCGGGCTCTCGCGCGAGACGGTGAAGCTCGACTGGCGCTTTGCGCGCGCCTGGCTGACGAGTCAGCTGTCGGGAATCGACGCAGGCTGAGATGCTGGAGGGTGCCTCGAGCCAGCCATGAACGAACCGCCGGCGGACCTGTTCGCGCTGTTCGAGCGGGTCTGCGGCCTCTCTCCCGAGGAACAGGCGCGTGTCCTGGCGGACCTCGAGCGCTCCGCTCCGGAGCGCGCGCGCGAGCTGCGCGTGCTCCTCGCCGCGGACGCGGCCGAGGAGAGCAACCTCGAGCGTGAGCTGCCCGATCGGCTGGTCGCGGACGCGCTCGCGTCGGCGCAAGCAGAAGAGAGAATCCCGGCGCGCATCGGTCCCTACACGCTGCGGCACCGGCTCGGTCGAGGAGGGATGGGCGACGTCTACCTCGCCTGGCAGGAGGCGCCGATCCAGCGCGCGGTGGCGCTCAAGGTCATCCGTCTCGGGCTGTCTTCGCCCGAGATCCTCGAGCGTTTCGAGCAGGAATGCCAGGCGCTGGCTCTCCTGGATCACCCGCACATCGCGCGCATCCTCGACACCGGTGTCGATGAGCACGGGCGACCGTACCTCGCCATGGAGCTCGTCCTGGGCGAGCCCTTGCTCGTGCACTGCGAGCGGCACGCGCTCGACCGCGACGCACGCCTCGCGCTGTTCGTCGAGCTGTGCCAGGCGGTGGACCACGCGCACAAGAGCGGCGTGCTGCACCGCGACCTGAAGCCCTCGAACGTGATGGTCACCGACGCCGGTTGCAAGGTGATCGATTTCGGCGTGGCGAAGCTCGTCGGGCCGGAGCACGGCGCGAGCCTCGCGACCGCGAGCGGCCAGTTCCTCGGTACGCCGGCCTACATGAGCCCCGAGCAGGCCGGCGCGAACGAAGACATCGACACGCGCACCGACGTCTACTCGCTCGGCGTGTTGCTCTACGAGCTCGTAGTCGGGACGCGGCCGTGCGCGGACGAGCTCGCCCGCGCGACGAGCTTGTCCGAGATGCTGCGCGTGGTGCGCGAGCAGGAAGCCGGGCGGCCGAGCACACTGCGGCCCGGAGTCCCCCGCGACCTCGACTGGATCGCCATGAAAGCGCTCGAGAAGGACCGCGAGCGCCGCTACCGCTCGCCGGCGGAGCTCGCGGCCGACGTCGAACGCTTCCGGCGCCACGAGCCGATCCGCGCGCGGCCGGCCAGCGTCGGATATCGCCTGCGGAAGCTCGCCCGCCGCCGCCGCGCCGCCGTGATCGCCGCCGGCATGACGCTCGTCGCGCTGCTCGGCGTGCTCGCCTTCACGAGCGCGAGCTACGTCCAGGCAAAGCAGGCCGAGCGGCGCTACCGCGCCGCCAACGACAACTTGCGGCGGCTCTCGGACTTGCAGCTCTTGCGCGAGGCGCGGCACGCGGCCGACGAGCTCTGGCCGATCGATCCCGAGCGCATCGGCGATCTGCGCCACTGGCTCACGCGTTACGCCGAACCCCTGGCGGAACGGCGCGCGCTGCACGCCGCGCGGCGCGCGGAGCTGCAGACCGACGCCTTGCCCTACACGGCAGCTGATAGCGAGCGCGAACGCAGCGAGCACCCGCGCGCCGAGGAGCTCCACGCGGCCCAGGCGATCGTCGCGCACCACTCGCGCTCCGAGATCCAGCAGCGCTCGCCATCCTGGGAGTCCTACGTCGAGAAGTACTCGCCCGTCGCGGCGCTCCTCGAGCTCGAGGTGAGCAAGCGGCGCACATGGCGCCTCACCTCCCCGCGCGACCAGTGGGAGCACGACGCGCTGGCCGAGCTCGAGGAGGAACTGGCGCGCTTCTTCGATCCGGACCCGTATGCCGGCGTGGTCGCGAGCGTCGAGCGTCGCATCGCCGAGGCCGAGCGCGTCGCCGCGGCGGTGCGCGAGGCAGAGGAGGACGGCTCCTGGGCCGAGGCCTGCAGCGCCATCCGCGCGTCTCCGCGGTACGGCGGTCTCGACCTCGAGCCCGAGCGAAGCCTCGTGCCCCTGGGTTTCGATCCGCACTCGGGTCTGTTCGAGTTCTGGCATGTCCAGACGGGCGAGCGCCCACGCCCGAGCACGGATCCCTCGGCGACGAGCCCCTGGCAGCTCGCCGACTCGACGGGACTCGTCCTCGTGCTCATCCCCGGCGGCACGTATCGCCTCGGTGCGCAACGAGAGAAGCCGGCCGAGCCACACTACGACCCGCTCGCTCGCGCGGACGAGCTCGTGCACGAGGTCGAGCTCTGGCCGTTCTTCCTCGCGAAGTACGAGCTCACGCTCGCACAGTGGAAGCGCGCGACCGGACGCTTCCCCGCCGTCGGCTACGGCGATCACTGGCCCGCCTGCGACGTGGACTGGAACGAGTGCACGGAGCTCCTCTGGCGTCACGGGCTCGTGCTCCCGAGCGAGGCGCAATGGGAAGCCGCAGCGCGCGGTGGGACGTCGACGCCTTGGTGGTGCGGAGCGACCACGGTCACGCTGGCCGGCTGCGCCAACGTCGCCGAGCGCAAAACAGAGGAGGCCTACGGGCGCCTTGCCTGGATCTTCAGCCGCGAGCTCGAGGACCCCTGGGGCAAGCTCGCGCCCGTCGACGCGGTCCCTGCCAACCCCTTCGGCCTGCACCATGCTGCGGGCAATGTGATCGAGTGGTGCGCCGATCCCTACGTTTCCGCGGGCTGGGTCGCGCGCGCGGGCGACGGCCTGCGCTCCCCGCAGCCGGGCGAGAGCGCGTTCGAGCGCAGCGCCCGCGGCGGCGGCTGGCAACGGCCAGCCGAGAGCGCGCGCTCGGCGGAACGCGAGTCGTTCGTGAGCGAGACGCGTCTGCCGTACCTCGGAGTCCGGCCGGCACGGCCGCTGGATCGGCACCGTGCGCGCCTCGCGGCCGAAAGCGCGGACGGAGCAGGGCAATGACAGCGGACCGCGTCGGACCGTACGCGCTCCTCGAGCGCCTCGGCGAGGGCGCCGTGGGCGAGGTGTTCCTGGCGCGCCAGGAGGTCCCGCTGCGCCGGACGGTCGCGCTGAAGCTCCTGCGGGCGGGCGTGGACTCGCGCGACGTCATGCGGCGCTTCGAGCGCGAGCGAGCGGCCCTCGCCGTGCTCTCCCACGATCACATCGCCAAGATCCTCGACGCGGGACTCGCCGCGGATGGCCGTCCGTACTTCGTGCTCGAGCACGTCGCGGGCGAGCCGATCGACGACTGGTGCGAGCGACGCTGCCAGGACGTCGGAGCGCGCTTGCGGCTCTACTTGCAGGTGTGCGACGCGGTGCAGCACGCGCATCACAAGGGCCTCGTGCATCGCGACCTGAAGCCGTCGAACGTACTCGTCTCCGATGCGAGCGGCACGCCCATGTGCAAGATCGTGGACTTCGGCGTGGCGCGCGCGCTGAGCGGCGAGCTCGCGGAGGAGACGCTCCTGACGCGCCCCGGCCAGCTGCTCGGCACGCCGGCCTACATGAGCCCCGAGCAAGCAGGTCGTGCCTGCGACGTCGATACGCGCGCGGATGTCTACTCGCTCGGGGCGCTGCTCTACGAGCTGCTGACGGGCCACCGGCCGCTCGAGGAGGAGCTCGCGCGCGCCACCGGGCCGGCGGAGATCGAGCGCGTGCTACTGGAAGTCGCGCCGCGCCGGCCGAGCGCGCACCGGCCGGGCCTCGCGGCCGACCTCGACTGGATCACGCTCAAGGCGCTCGAAAAGGAGCGCGCGCGCCGCTACGACTCGCCCGCCGAGCTGGCGGACGACCTCACGCGATTCCTCGAGGGCGAGCCGATCGCCGCGCGGCCGCCGACCATGGGGTATCGGCTCGCGAAGCTTGTCAGGAAGCACCGCGCTGCGTCCGTGGCCGTCGCGACCGTGCTCGCGACGCTCTTCGTCGGGCTCGTGACGACCACAGTGCTCTCGAGCGTCGCGCGTCGGGCCGAGCGGCGCGAGCTCGCGATCAGCGACGATCTGGGGCGCCTCGCCGACCTGGACCTGGTGCGCGAGGCCGAGCGCGAAGCCGATTCGCTCTGGCCCGCGCACCCCGAGAGCGTGCCGGCGCTCGAGGCGTGGCTGGTGCGTTACGCGCACCCCCTCGAGGCGCGCCGACCCACGCACCGCCGGCGGCTCGTCGAGCTCTCCACGGTGCCCGCGGGCTCCGACGTCGACACCTGGGAGCGCGACTCGCTCACCGAGCTCTTGGCGGAACTCGACCGCTTGCTCGACCGCGACCCCGAGCGCGGTGTCGCCGGCAGCGTTCGCGCGCGCATCGAGGCCGCGCGGAGTCTCGCGGAAGAAGGGAACAGCACGGCCCACGCCGAGGCCTGGCGCGCGGCGACGGCCGCCATCCGGGCTTCGCCCCTCTACCGAGGCCTCGAGCTCTCCGTGCAGGTCGGACTCCTGCCGCTCGGCGCCGATCCGCGCACGGGCTACCACGAGTTCTGGCACCTGCCGAGCGGCGCGGCGCCGCAGCCGGAGGCGAATCCCGCTGCGCCGAGCCGCTGGCGGATCACGGGTGCGACGGGGCTCGTACTGGTGCTGCTCCCCGGCGGCCCGTTCACGGTCGGTGCGCAGAAGGACGATCCAGCCGCGCCGCGCTTCGACCCGATCGCGCCCTACGCGTTCCAGCCGGTGACGCTCGACCCGTTCTTCGTCTCGAAGTACGAGATGACCCAGGGGCAATGGGCGCGCGTCGCGGGCTCACGTCCGAGCCGTCACACACAGGGTGGCGAGGCTCATCCGGTGGAGCGCGTGAGCTGGTACGACGCACAGGGGGCACTCCGCCGCATCGGATTCGTGCTTCCTTCCGAGGCCCAGTGGGAATATGCGGCGCGCGCCGGTACCGATACGCCCTGGTGGTGCGGGACGCGCGAGGAGGACCTCGCGGGCTGCGCGAACATCGCCGATCGCGCGATCGACGCCACCGGGCTCCTGCGCGGCTATGTCTGCACGACGAGCGTGGACGACGGCTGGGTCACGCATGCGCCGGTCGGGAGCTTCCGGGCCAACGCCTTCGGTTTGCACGACACTGCTGGCAACGTCTACGAGTGGTGTCTCGACTCCGTCGCGACGACGGGCGTCCCGCTTCGGCCCGGCAACGGCCTTGCGCTCTACGTGCGCACGGACGCCGAGCAGCGCATCGACCGCGGCGGCTCCTTCTACCGCCCCGCCATGCAGGCGCGCTCGGCCGAGGAGGATTACTTCCCGGCCGCGACGCGCGTGGACTACCTCGGGCTGCGGCCATCGCGGGCACTGGATCGGCGCTGAGGCGGAGGGAGCGGCCCCCGGTGGGCATCAGCGAACTCTCACGCGCGGCAGGGTCTTCGGCCCGTTGCCCCGGTAGCCGAGGCTGTAGACGAATGCACTGCCGGCGTCGGTGAGGCCCGCGCCGTCGCGAAGGTGGGCACCGACGATCACGTCGTCGCGGCCGTCGCCGTTCACGTCGCCGGCGCCGCTGACGGAGATGCCGAAGGCGGCATGGGCTTCGTCGCCCGGGAACTGGTAGAGCAGGACTCCACCGTCGAAGCCGGAGTACACCATCGCGAAGCCGACGGTAAATCCACCCGACACCTTGGAATCGTGCGCTCCGACGATCACGTCGTCGTAACCGTCGCCGTTCACGTCGCCCGCACTGCTCACCGAGTAGCCGAGTGCGTGGTGCCCGTCACAGCAGTCCGCCGAGAGCCCGTGGTCCGGATCCAATTGATACATCAGGTCACCGGCCGGTCCGGAGAGCACGCGAGCATAGCCGGCATAGGGGTAGGCACCCGACTGGCTGGCCCCGACGATCACGTCGTCGATGCCGTCCTTGTTCACGTCGCCGGCTCCGCTCACCGAGACGCCGAGCCAGTCGCCCGCCGCAACGCCGTGGTGCGTGAACAGCGCCGTGCCGTTGAAGCCCGAGTACACCGTCGCCGAGCCGGAGGCCGAGCCGTTCACGTCGCTCCCATAGGCCCCGACAATCAGGTCGTCACGTCCGTCGGCGTCCACGTCACCCGCGCCGCTCACCGAGTAGCCGAACAGGTCTCCCGCCGCCGCACCGAACCACTCGAAGAGCACGCTGCCGTCGCGACCGGAGTACACGGTCGCCGCGCCAGCGTCGGTCATGCCGGCATGGTCGCGCCGGAAACCTCCGACGATGACGTCGTCGTAGCCGTCGCCGTTCACGTCGCCGGCCTCCGAGACCGATCCAAAGCAGTCCTCGGCGGCGGAGCCATGGAACGTGAAGAGCGTGCTGCCGCTCCGGCCGGAGAGGACGCGCGCCGCGCCGGCATTCGATCCGGCCGTATCGTCGAAGCGTGCGCCGACGATGACGTCCGCGAAGCCATCGCGATTCACGTCCCCGGCCCCGCTCACCGACCCTCCCAGGAGGTCTCCGGCCGCCCCAGTGCAGGCGAGGATCTCGCTGCCGTCGAAGCCAGACAGCACCCGCGCCGAGCCGGCGTCCGTGCCGGCCGCCGTGTCGTCGTAGGGCGCTCCGACGATCACGTCCGCGAAACCGCGGCCATCCACGTCGCCAGCACCGCTCACCGCCTGGCCAAGGCGGTCGCCCGAGGAAGCTCCATCGATGCGGCGAATCTGGGAAGGGGCCGGGCGGCCGAGATAGACGAACGCGCGATCGATGCCTCCGGCGCCCACCATGAAGTCCGCGAAACCGTCCCGATTGATGTCGCCCGCACGGCTCAGGGCACTGCCGAATTTCACACCGGCCAACTCTGGGTCGAGGAAGCTGTACAGCGTGACGAAGGTTCCACCAGCGACGACCCTGACATTTGCGCCGTAGGCGTAGTTTGGATATCCGACGAGGAAGTCCTCGATGCCGTCGCCGTTCACGTCTCCCGTGCCGCTCGTCGTGAAAGCGTAACCACCGCTCCAGAGAATGGAGCCATCCCTGCCGGAGAACACCTTGGTCGTAAACCATTCTTCTCCCGCGGCGATGAAGTCGGCCATCCCATCACCGTTCTGGTCACCGATGCCGTCGACCTGGTGACCGAATCCAACGTGTTGGTCTGGAATGCCTGCTATGTCGTGCAGCAAGGAGCCGCTTGCTCCGGAGAAGACATAGACGGCCCCGGTGAGCTGGTCAACCGAGTTGCGGGCGTACGGATTGCCGACCAGGATGTCGTGGACTCCATCACCGCTGACGTCGCCGCCATCCCGCACGACGTAGCCGAAGTATTCGGAGCCAACTGCACCGGCGTTCGATGAGGTGATGTTGTGGAGGATCGTGCCGTCTGCACCGGAATAAACGAGCACCCGAGCGCTCGAGGGCTGGCTGCCTACACTGCTCACGATGAACTCATCGTGCCCGTCCCCGTTCAGATCCTCGATTCCACTCACGCTGTAGCCGAACTGGGGACCGGGATCCAACCCGATCAGGGAATGCAAGATCGACCCATCGGCTCCAGAGTAGACGAGCGCCCTGCCGTAATAACCTGGCGCGGTACGGGCCCAAGGAGCGCCAGCGATCACGTCCGGGAGGCCGTCGGCGTTCACGTCCCCGGCGCCGGCGACGGACCATCCGAGCATCCAGCTGGGGTAGTACTCGATCTGGCCGCCAACCGACCAGAGAGTCGAGCCATCGGCGCCGGAGACCACTGCGACCGATCCATGCAAATACGCGCAGTTGCCGTTGCCGGAGCGCGGAACCCCGAAGACGAGGTCGTCGTAGCCGTCGCCATTCACGTCGCCGACGACGTCCAACGGTCTGCCCTCGTCCGCGAACCAGGAATGGCATGGCCAGTACGTGACGTCGTCGCCGTCGATCTCGTGGCGCGGCTCGATGAAGCCCTGCGCTCCTCCGGTTCCGGAGAGGAGGGCAAGGGTGGCGAGGACGAGGATGGATCCGCGGGGCGCGAGAGCGTGTCGGCAAGAGTGCATGGGATTCTCCGGTCGTGGTCGTGTCGGTGAGCGAGGGGCTTCCTTCCCCCCGCACCCGGAGACGCGTAGAGCGCGCACCGGGTGGGTTAGGGAAAATGCCAAATAGGTGGGATCAGCGAACTCGCATGCGCGGCAGAGTCTTCGGACCGTTGCCCGAATAACCGAGGCTGTAGACGAACGCACTGCCGGCGTCGGTGAGACCCGTGGCGTCGCGAAGGTAGGCGCCGACGATCACGTCGTCGCGGCCGTCGCCGTTTACGTCGCCCGCGCCGCTGACGGAGATCCCGAACTCACCATAGTCGGCGTCCCCCGGGAACTGGTAGAGCAGCACGCCGCCGTCGAAGCCGGAGTGGACCCTCGCGACACCGGGTAATCCGATTCCGGATACCACGGAATTGTGCGCCCCGACGATCACGTCGGCGTAACCGTCGCCGTTCACGTCGCCCGCGCCGCTTACCGAGTAGCCGAGTGCGTGGTGCACCGAGAGCCCATCGTCCGGGTCCAACTGATACATCAGGGCACCGGCCGGTCCGGAGAGCACCCGAGCATAGCCGGCGTAGGGGTAGGCACCCGACTGGCTGGCCCCGACGATCACGTCGTCGATGCCATCCTTGTCCACGTCGCCGGCCCCGCTCACCGAGACGCCGAGCCAGTCGCCTGCTGCATCGCCGTGGTGCGTGAAGAGCGCCGCGCCGTTGAAGCCCGAGTACACCGTGGCCGAGCCGGAGGCCGAGCCGTTCACGTCGCTCCCATAGGCCCCGACGATCAGGTCGTCACGTCCGTCGGCGTCCACGTCGCCCGCGCCGCTCACGGAGCAGCCGAACAGGTCTCCCGCCGCCGCGCCGAACCACTCGAAGAGCACGCTGCCGTCGCGGCCGGAGTACACGGTCGCCGCGCCGGCGTCGGTCATGCCGGCATGGTCGCGCCGGAAACCTCCGACTATGACGTCGTCGTAGCCGTCGCCGTTCACGTCGCCGGCCTCCGAGACCGATCCAAAGTAGTCCTCGGCGGCGGAGCCATGGAACGTGAAGAGCGCGCTGCCGTTCCGGCCGGAGAGGACGCGCGCCGCCCCGGCATTCGTTCCGGCCGTATCGTCGTAGCGTGCGCCGATGATGACGTCCGCGAAGCCATCGCGATTCACGTCCCCGGCCCCGCTCACCGACCCTCCCAGGAGGTCTCCGGCCGCCCCCGTGCAGGCGAGGATCTCGCTGCCGTCGAAGCCAGACAGCACCCGCGCCGAGCCGGCGTCCGTGCCGGCCGCCGTGTCGTCGTACGGCGCCCCGACGATCACGTCCGCGAAACCGTCGGCGTCCACGTCGCCTGCGCCACTCACCGCCTGGCCTAGGCGGTCGCCCGCAGCACCGCCGTCGATGCGGTGGAGCTCCTTCGGGGCGGGGCGACCCAGGTAGATGCGCACGCGATCGGCGCCCGCGGCTCCCACCATGAAGTCGGCGAAGCCATCGCAGTTGATGTCGCCCGCACGGCTCAGAGCGCTTCCGGTGCTCTCCCCGTGCTCCGAGTCGAAGACCGTGAACATCGTCGTGAGGCTCCCTCCCGCGATCACGTAAGCGATCCCGTTGTTGTGGTTTGGATACCCGACGAGGAAGTCCTCGATACCGTCGCCGTTGACATCGCCCGCTCCGCTCGATTGATTGAATCCGTTGGCGCTCCAGAGGACGTTCCCGTTCTGCCCGGAGATCACGTAGGCACCTTGGAGGGCCGCGTACTGCGTGGCTGTGGAAACGAGGAAGTCGTTCCTGCCATCTCGGTCCTGGTCACCTACTGCGTCGACCTGGGCCCCGAAGGTATACCCCACGCCTGGGCCGATGACCTCCCTGACGAGCACACCTGTCGCGCCTGAGTACACGTACACGGCTCCCGTGAGCTCGTTGGCCGGGTTGCGGGCGAATGGACTGCCGACAAGGATGTCGTGAACGCCATCTCCATCGATGTCGCCGCCGTCTCTCACTACATAGCCGAAATACTGGTCCGGGCTCGGATTGGCGAGGTCGCGCAGGATAAGGCCGTCCGCTCCGGAGAGGATGAGTACCCTGCCCGATGCGGGGCTCTGTCCGAGACAGCTCACGATGACATCGTTGTGACCGTCCGCGTTCAGGTCCTCGATGCCGCTCACGCTGTAGCCGCAGTTGTTGCTCACTTCCGGATAGGGATTGGGCAGCGAGTGCAGGAGCGCACCGTCAGCACCGGAGTACAAGAGCACGCGGCCCTCACCACCGTCGGCCCAGGGAGCCCCAGCGATCACGTCGGGGACGCCGTCGGCGTTCACATCTCCGGCGCCGGCGACGGACCACCCGAGCATCCACCCGGGGTAGTAGTCGTGCTGGCCGCCGACCGACCAGAGAGCCGAGCCATCGACGCCGGAGACCACTGCGACCGATCCATCCAGGTAGTAGCAGTTGCTGATGCCGGATCTCGGAACCCCGAAGACGAGGTCGTCGTACCCGTCGCCATTCACGTCGCCGACCACGTCGAGCGGTCTGCCCTCGTTCGCGAACGAGCTGTGGCACAGCCAGTACGTGACAGCGTCGCCGTCGATCTCGTGGCGGGGGTCGATGACGCCCTGCGCCCCTCCGGTTCCAGCAACGAGGGCCAAGGTGGCGAGGACGAGGGTCGACCTGCGTGACGCGAGGGCGTGTCGGTCCGGCTGCATGAGGATCTCCGGTCGTGGTCTTGTCGGTGAGCGAGGGGCTCCATCCCCCTCTGCACCAGGAGACGCGCGAAGCGCGCACGCAGGGGGTAAGGAAAAACCCCAAAGCGCTCCAGAGTCTGCGGCGACCCGGAGCCGCTTTGCCGGAGCCGTCGGCGCCGCTCCAGGGACGGAAGGGCGGTCGCCGAGCAGCCGCGGCGATCAAGAGGCCGGAGCGCGGTCCTTGGTTGCGGCCGCTTCTAGAGAGAAACCATACCCCTACGAGCCCGGAGTCCCTCCGAGTTCGGAGTACCGCCTTCAGGCGGTCTGGTTCGTCGTCCCGCCTTCAGGCGGGACTGGCTCTGCAAGAGAAGACCGCCTGAAGGCGGTACTCCGAACCGGACAGGATCAAGGAGCCGGATCCTTCACAGCAGCAAGGCGACACGTCAGTGCGGCGATCTTGTCTCCCTCGAGCCTGAGGTGATGCTCGAGGATGAGAGGATCGGGGAGGCCGGTCCGGTCGAAGTTGCCATCGACCTTGGTCGTGAGCGTCACCTCGCCATCGCGGCCGTCCACGGCGAGGAGCTCGAGCGTCACCTGGGCCTCCATGATTTCGCGGTTGCTCCACGCGCGTATCGCCTCGATGCCGCGGAACTCCCGGCCCGCGTCATCGACGACAGCGTCGTCGGTGAAGCAGGCGAGGAAGGCTGACGCATCGTGGGTATTCGTGGCACGGACGTAGGCAGCAGCGGCCGGGGAGAGTGTGGTTTTCATGGGGCTCTAGACACGACCGGAAGCCGACCGTGACAGCTCCTGGTCGAGATCTTTCAGTGCAGTTCCAGCGCGGCGCGGACTCCTTCGCTGTCCAGGATCCGGCGGAGCCAGGCGGCCCGCTCGGAGGGCTGGAGGAAGGGGTGATCGCGGTAGACGGCCGCGTACTGTTCTTCAACGAGGTGCTCGAACGCGCGGACCGTCTCGGCCGCGACATCCCTGACGCGCTCGACATCGCCTTGGACGAACAGGAGATGATGGGGATCGACGTGGCCCTGCTCGATGAAGCCCCGTCGTCTTCTTCGGGCAACGGCAGGGATTGCTCGTGTTCACCAGACCGCACTGGCCGTTCATGAAGCTGTAGAGGTCCCGGCGCGCGCGCGAAAGGCACTGACGGAAGTTGTCGGCCGTCATTTCCAGGACCTCGCCGCCAACCGTGTCACTGGCGCCGAGGATCTCGCCGAGCATGAAGATCAGCCGCTGCTTGCGATCCAGACAGAGCAGCATGCCCGTCGTGCAGGAGATCTTGGCTTCCTCGACCAGCAGCGGCACGTCGACTGGCACGCTCCTCGGATCGGGCAAGTCGAGGTCGGGTATGCGCTCGATGGCGGCGCCGTAGTCGGCGAAGGTCGTCGCTTGCTTCTCCGCGCCTCGACGCTCGAGGTTGAGCACGTGATTGGCGGTGATGCGGTAGAGCCAGGTGCGGAACTGGCTCTCACCTTTGAAAGTGCTGAGCTTGGTGATGGCCTTGACGAGCACTTCCTGGGTGACATCCTCCGCGTCCTGCGGCAAGAAGACCATGCGCACGGCGATGTTGTAGATCCAAGCTTGATGCCGGAGGACCAGCCGCTCCAGTGCGGCGCGGTTTCCGTTCTTGGCCTGCTCGACCAGCTCGGCATCGGCCGGAGTGTCCTCGGCGACCTCGATGAAGGGATTGGACACGACTTGGCTTCTCGATCCGCTGGTTGCCCGATTCTAGGACGCGCGGTCCCTTGGACACGGCTCGAGAGCGAGTGTGACAGGCGCGGGACTGTCTCCCACTGCGACTGGCGCGACCCCGTCGCATGGAACTTGGTTGCGGGCGCTTCTGGTTCGGAGTACCGCCTTCAGGCGGTCTTCTCTTGCGGAGCCAGTCCCGCCTGAAGGCGGGACGACGAACCAGACCGCCTGAAGGCGGTACACCAAACTAAGAGGGACTCCGAACTGGTCTTCCGCCGCGCGCTGGCGCGACTTCGTCGCATGAAACTTGGGTGCGGCCGCTTCTGGTTCGGAGTACCGCCTTCAGGCGGTCTTCTCTTGCGGGGCCAGTCCCGCCTGAAGGCGGGACGACGAACCAGACCGCCTGAAGGCGGTACTCCAAACTAAGAGGGACTCCGGGCTCGGCGGTGTGGGGTTTTTCTCTAGGAGGGACTCCGTGAGCGCGGTCCGGAGTGACGACTGCTGATCAACTGCGCGATCGTTCGCGCACGACGTGCCAGCGGACCGGGGTGTGCGGATCGGGATCGAAGACGCAGGACATGCCGGTTCGCACGCTGCGTTCGAGGTGGTCGCCGAGGGGAGGACTTGCGTCGGCGACGCGGCGGATGGTGCCGCGGATCGCCTTGGTCACGCTCTGGCGGGCGCGCTCGGTCGCGCCGCCGGCGCGGCGGGGGCGGCCGCCGAAGCCGACGGCGGCGGCGAGTTCGCTTCCGAGCACGTCCATCTCGGCACGGATCGTCTCGACGCGGCCGGCATCGGCGTCGCGTCGGGCCTCGGCGAGTTCCTGTTCGAGGTCGCGGGCGCGTGCCTCGTAGGCGCGGCGCGCCTCCCTGTCCAGTCGTTCGCCCGCATCGCCTGTGTCGGCGGCGCGCTCGTCCTCACCATGCGGATCGGCGGCCAGCTCGATCGCCCAGCGCGGCTGGCCGGGTTCGGCGAGCAAGGTTGCGAGGTGGTCGAGGCCTCGGCCGTGCTTGAGGTGCAACTCGAGGTCGCCAAAGCGAAGCGTCCAGTAGTCGCCCTCGCGACGCAGCAAGGCTTCTCCGATATCGGCGGTCTCGGAGGGCGCCGGTCGTTCGACACCCGGAACTCGCTGGTCCAGCACGTCGAGCCGACGCTGCGCATGCGCGGATTCGAAGTCGGCGCCGATGCGCGCGAAGATCGCGCGCGCAGTCGTCAGCTCGAGCCGGGCGCCCGCCGCATCGTCGTCCGCCTCGAGCGCCGCGGCGAGCACGGAGCAGGTCGACGCCAGCTCGAAGGGCGCATCGAGGTCGGACCACGCGCGACGCGCGCGCGCGAGCGCGGCGACGGCTTCGCTCTGGCGCTCGTCGTGGAGCGCGAGGCGTCCTTGGGCTTCGGCGCACGCGCCGGTAGTCCACGGCGACGAGCTGCTGGCGGCGAGGCCCTCGAGGGCCGCGACGGCTTCGCGCGCGCTCGCGACCTGGCCGGCGGCCAAGGCGATTTGCACGCGGGCGAGCAGCAGGCTGGCGCGATCCTCGCACTGCGTCGTCGGCTGTGGCTCGAGGAACACGCGCTCGATCCCGCGGAAGGCGGCGGCGGCCTCGCCGCGCGCGAGTAGCGTGAGCGCGAGACCCGGCTGCGGGTCCCAGCCGAGTTGCAGGGCCTCGCCGAATGCCGCCATCGCGCCTTCCAGGTCGCCGCGGCGACGGCGCACCTCGCCGAGCTCGGCGAACGCGATCATCGCGTAGCGCGGGATCGAACGCTGCAGCAGCTCGGCGGCGAGCTCGCCTTCGCGCTCCGCGTCGACGAGCCGGCCACGCACGCGCAGGACCTCCGAGCGGTGCACCCGGCACAGCGCGGGAAAGTACTCGACCTGCTGGCGGTCGACCCAGCGCGTCGCCGTCTCCGTCCAGTGGTGCGCGCGGTCCCATTCGCCGCAGCAGCGAAACAGCCAGATCGCGTTGCAGAACACGGCTCCCGCCGCGTAGAGGCCAGCCTGGCCCGAGGTGGCGATGGCGGTCGCGCGCTCGACCGCGGTGAACGCCTCTTCGTGCTCGCCCTGCAAAGCGGCGACGTGTCCGATCTCGATCAGCGCAAGCGACTCGACGCTCCGGTCGCTGTGCCGCAACGCGAGCGCCAGCGCCTCTCGCGCATACGCCAGCTGTTCACCGGCGGCGCCGCGCGCGCTGCAGGCTCGCGCCCTGTGCCAGGCGAGCAGCGCGTGCTCGGGGCCCTCGGGTACTTCTGCGAGCAGTTCCTCGGCGCGGTGGAACCAGGTCGCGGCCACGGCATCTCGCGCGTGGTCGATGTTGACGTGCAAGAGTGCCAGCGCGGTGCGCGCCGCGCCCGCCGCGTCGCCGTCGCGCGTGTAGGCGGCATGCGCGCGCTCGAGCGGGTCGACGATGGCGTCGTCGCGGCCGATCCAGCGCGCGCTCTCGGCGAAGAGCTCGAGCCCGCGCGGGTCGAGGTCGCCGCGCCAGTCGCCGGCTGCCAGGAGCGCGTAGGCCTGGCGCCAGTCGTGGCGCGCGCTCGAGGCCAGGGCGAGTTCGTAGGTCGAGGACCCCGGGTAGTCGTGATTCGATCCGACGGCAGGTTGCATGGCCGGTCTGGGCCCCCCAGGGTAGCCCCGGGAGGGCAGGTGCCAAGGCGAATCGGGGTGGCGGGGGCGGATTGGGCACACCGTGACACCGGAATTCACGCCTGAGGGGCGGAGGCACTCGGCTTTTCGAGCCGGAACGAAACAAACATGAAACCGACGAGATCGAGATTCTCTTTCCAATCCGCAGCGGCCGCGGTCCTGGCCGCGATGACAGGGCTCGCTGCCTGCAATGCCAGCGCAGGCAGGAGCCGGGCGAGCGCCGACGGGGTACTGGTCGAACCGGGCGGCGGCGGGGTCCCCACGGGGGAGACCCGCCTCTATCCTGGTTTCGACAACTACGAGCGGCCGTCGTCCGCCGCCTCGGGAGCAGCGCGGCCGTTCGTGGAGCACGGCCTGCAGTGGCTCTACGGCTTCAACGACGACGAGGCCGTGCGCTGCTTCCGGCGCGCAAGCGAGCTCGACGGCGACTGCGCAATTGCCTGGTGGGGTGTCGCCTACGCCAACGGCATCAACATCAACGACCCGGTCATGTCGGAGCGCGAGTCGCGCGACGCCTACGACGCCGTGCAGCGCGCGTTGGAGCTGCGTGAGCACGCGACGCCGGTCGACCGCGCGTTGATCGAGGCGCTGGCGAAACGCTACGTGTGGCCGCCGCCCAAGGACCAGAAGCCGCTCGAAGAGGACTACTGCGCGGCGATGTCGAGCGTGTGGCGGGACTTCTCGACGGATGCGGACGTGGCCGTGCTCTACGCCGAGTCGATGATGAACCTGCAGCCGTGGAGCTACTGGACGCGCGACGGCGCGCCGAAGGGGCGCACACCGGAGATCATCAGCACGCTGGAGCGCGCGATGCTCCTCGCGCCGCGGCATCCGGGGGCCTTGCACTATTACATCCACGCCCTCGAGGCCTCCAAGCAGCCCGAGCGCGCCGAGGAGGCGGCCGACCGGCTGCTCGACGTGGTGCCCGGTTCGAGCCACCTGGTGCACATGCCGTCGCACATCTTCGCGCGGCTGGGCCGCTACTCGGACGCCGCCGACGCGAACGCACGCGCCGTGGCGATCGATCGCCGCTATCTCGCGACCGCGCCGGAGCAGGACGACTACGGTCTCTACATCGCCCACAACCTGCATTTCCTCGCCTACGCCGCGATGATGGAGGGGCGCTTCGAGACCGCGATCGAGGCCGCGCGCGGACTCGACACGCAGGTGCCGGAGACGTTCATGACCCGCTATCCGGGGATCGCTGACGGCTGGGCGGCGGCCCTGCCGCATGTCCTCGTGCGCTTCGGAAAGTGGGACGAGATCCTGGCGCTGGCCGAGTATCCCGAGTCGCGGCCCATCAGCCGCGCGATGCGCCGCTACGCGCGAAGCATCGCCAACTCGGCACTGGGGCGCACCGACGCCGCGCGAGCGGAGATGGCCGAGTTCGAGCGCGAGGCCGGGGCGGTGCCGATCGACTGGACCATCGGCATGAACCCGGCGCACGCGGTGTTTCCGATGTCGCGCAAGATGATGCAAGGCGAGCTGGCTTTCCGCGAGGGTGACCACGAGCGCGCGTTCGCGAGCCTGCGCGAAGCGGCACTACTCGAGGACGAATTGCTCTACGACGAGCCGCCGGGCTGGCTGCAACCCGTGCGTCACGCTCTCGGCGCGCTCTTGATGGCCGCGGGTCGCTTCGACGAGGCCGAGGTGGTTTACCGCGAGGACCTCGAGCGCAACCCGGGCAACGGCTGGTCCCTGCTCGGTCTCGAGAAGGCGCGGCGCATGCAAGGCGACACCGACGGTCTCGACGACCTGGTGCGGCAACGAAGCAAAGCGTGGGCCCGTGCCGACGTGGCGCCGACGTCGTCGTGCTACTGCGAGCCCGGCGCCGTGCAGCTCGAGCAGTGACGCGGCGACCTTCCCCCGCTGAAGTGGACACGCCAGGTGCGCGGAGAGCGCCAGGATGTCCACTTCGGCGGGGAGGGTCACATCACCGGGGCGGCCGAGCAGTTCGGCCGCGGTGCCGCACTTGCGACCGTGGTCGACGCGGCCTCGGATCGTGACCGCGCAAAGCTACGCCGAGAGGTCGGGAGAGCACCACCCCGACGAGCGCTGCGCATCGCTCTCAGAAGGAGAATCCGACGCCGAGCGTGCCGATGATGCCGTCGATATCCGTCTCGCCATTGGGGAGATCGATCGGAGTCACCTCGTACATGAGGCGGAAGTTCACGAACAGGTTCTCCGTCACGTCGAGTATGGCGCCGATCCCCGCATTCCAGCCGGTGTAGTCGGTCTCGTCGTCGCCCGTGTCGAGGCCGGACCCCTCGCGGATGTTCGCCTCGATGTAGGGGTGAAGCCTCCAGAACTCGAGCACCCGGCGACGCAGACCCAAGCTCAACTCGGTTACTTGCTCGTCCTGGAATTCGCGCCAGTCGATCCCCCCCACGAAGTCGACGATCGGCGTCATGAAGGCAACCTGTCCGCCGTAACCGGAGGTATCGACATCCTCCTCGTCGAAGCTCGTGCTGCTGTCGATGTCGTCCGGGTCAACGGAGGTGTCGTTGTAGACGATGGCGCGCCCTTCGACGGCCAGCACGCCCTCGGACATCGACTGGCAAGCGGTTGCGAGCAGTGAGACCAGTGCGAACGAGGCTACAGTGAGTGCCTGCATGGGAGTACCGCTGCTAGGTTGGAGCCGCAAGAGCCCGCCGAATGTAGGGAATCGGATCTCTCTGTGTCAATCTGCGCGAGAGAACCTTCGCCCGCGTGCGGTCCGGCTCGAAGCTGCAACTTCCCTGACGATCAGAATAGAAGGCGCGCGTAAAGCATCAGGCCCTGGTAACCGTACTCCAGGTCGGCATTCAAGTCGTCTCCCTCGAGCTCGGCGTCGGCCGAGAAGCCGTTGAAGCCGATGCCCCAGCCGAAGTGCTCGAAGGTGTCGTGGTCGAGGGTCAGACGAGTGTCCGTGATCAAGCCACTGTAGTCGCCAATATCGAACTGCAGGAACTCGGCGGATGCCGAGAGCCTCCACTTCTCGCTCAGTGCATACGAGCCGTGCAGGCCCAGGACCGGGAGTGGGGCGTCGACCTCGAATGTCTCCTCCACGGCAAACGATTCGGATCGGATGGCAGTCTCGAGCTGCATGAGGTGGATCCCGGCGGATGCGCCGATGACCGTGCGAGTATCGGTGACGAAGTTGTAGCGGTAAGCGAGCTTGGCGATCGCGGTGTCGAACTTGGACTTCACAGGACCGGCGGGGATCACTTCGTCTCCGACCTGGATGTCATCGGGGATCGACCGCTCCCCGTCGCGGTTGATGTCGTAGTAGCTGAACTCGAGCCAGTGCCGGCGGTTGAAGGCGTAGCGGCCGTCGAGGCGGGCGACCGTGCCCGAATCGTCGAGGCCGAGCAGGTCCTCCATGTCGATGTCGGCACCCACGGCGGCGTCCGAGCTCAGTTGGAAGTTCGTGTTGAACTTCGTGTAGGCGGCGGCGCCCAGACTCAGGCTGAAGCGCCGGTAGAGGTTCTGGTAATAGCCCTCCGCATCGGTCGCGCCCGCTGTCGAATCCCCGTCCCGGGGCTGGTACAGGGCTGCGAGCGGGACCTCGGCATCGTGCTCAGATAACCAGCTCGGATCCAGGGCGGGCGTCACCTCCGGCGGAGTCGCCGGCCCGTGTTTGGTTGCCTCGGTCGACGTGGGATCCGATTCCGCAGGAGTCGATGGGGCCGACGCTCCGACCTGCGCAGCGCCGGTTGCAGCAAGGAGCGAGCAGGCGGTCCAGCACAGGAGTGCGATGCGCAACGAACGTCTCATGGGCGAGCCTCCGGGCTGCGCGGCCACGTCGCGACCTCGTCGCGGCGGACCAGCCTGGGCGTGGGTTGGGGGGCGTTGAAGCTTCCGTCCAGGATACGACGATCGTTCGGGACGGTGCGACGATTCCGGATGTGCGGTACGAAGCTAACAGGGCCGGTACGGACCAGCAACTGGAGCGGATCGATCTCCGCGCACCTCAATCCTTCGGCGCCGGCTCGAGCTCTTCGAGGATCGCGCGAGCCTCGTCGTGGCTCAGCAACCGCGCGGTGGCCTTGTTCCAGTCGTCGTCGACGGTGACGCCGTAGTAGTAGACCTGTCCGGCTTCGGCTTGCACGTCGATCAGAGTCTGCTCGTCGTCCTTCTCGAAAGCGGTTCTCCCGTAGAACAAGACGACGAGGCTGCGGCCGGGCGCGCGTTCCCAGCACAGATAGCGATCGCGCCCGATGCGGCCGATCTCGTGCGCGTCTTCCTCGACGCGCAGGCCGCGGGCCTTTCCCTTCACTTGCGGCATGCGAAGGATGTAAATGCGGCTCATCGAAGGCGACGAGACCTCGACCGTCTGGGAAGGCAGCGGAACGCGCTGGTAGGAGTCGGCAGCGCAGGCCGAGAGCGCTGCGGCGAGGAGGAGGATGACGAGCGTGTGCTTCATGTCGTGGTGGTTCCGGAACGACTCGGGCCGTCGGCGCGGCAGCCAGCGCTTGCGCACGCTGGCTGCCTGGATTGGACGCGCAGGATAGCAGGCGCCCGCCCCCGCGCCGCTACGAAGGCGAAGCGAGCAGGCGACGAGTTATGCTCTTGTCGCCGAGGCTCCTCGGAAAGGCCCCACCCATGCTTCTCACCCTGCTCTCCCTCGCCCTCCCCATGTTCGGCCAGGACGATCCGGACCTCCTGGTCATGAAAGACGACACGCAGATCGAGTGCCGCGTGCTCTTCGAGGACGATTCGAAGGTCGTCTACCGAGCGGGCAAGAAAACGCAGGAAGTCGCGCGCGTCAAGGTGCGCGACATCCAGTCGATCGAGCGCAGCGTGGCGCAGTTCCTCGACCGCTTCGCGGCTCTCGATGCAACCAACGTGCAAGAGCTCTCTCAGCTGGCACTCTTCGCCGAGAAGAGCTACTTACCGGGAGAGGCGGCCAACACCTGGATCCGCATTTTGACGCTCGACCCCGAGAACGAGGAGGCCTGGACCCAGCTCGGCGGCACCAAGCGCCGCAAGGGTTGGGAGATCAAGGTGCGCGGCCGCTACTACGACATCGAGGAGCTGCGCACGCGCGTCAGCGACTGGAAGAACGCCCTCGAGCTGCGCACGGCGCACTTCCAGATCGAGACCGATGCCCCGCCCGAGCTCGCCCTGGATGCTTCGCTCGACCTCGAGCGCGCCTATCAGACGTTCTACGAGAAGCTCGGCAAGCCTCTGGGATTGTTCGTGTTCGACGAGATTCCTGTGGTGCAGATCTTCGCGGACGCCAAGGACTACCCTGTTCCGCCCACCGAGGGGCAGCATGCCTGGTTCAGCCGCGTCGCGAACACGCTCTACGTGAACACACAGGAGAAGCCGAATCGCGGTGAGATCGTGGCCGAGCTGGTGGATGCCCTGATCTTCAACGCTTTCCGGCGCACCCTCGACGAGCGCACGGGCGCGATCGAGCCGTGGGCGCGCGAGGGGTTGCGGCAGGCCTTCGCCGCCGCTGTGCGCCCGGATCCAGGCCGGGGTCGTTTCGAGTTCGATGCGCCCATCACCGAGTATTTCCGCGCCCAAGTCGCCGACCCCGAGCCGCTCTCGCTCGAGCAGGTGCTGCGCGCCGGGCTCGCCTCATTCGACTCTGGTCCCGACCAAGCGCGCTACGTAGCTCAGTCCTACACGTTGACGCACTTCCTGGTCTTTGCGGGCGATGGCAAGTACCGCCCGCTGTTCGCCGAATTCCTGAGGAGCTCGTATCTCGGCAAGGGCGGAAGCTCGAACTTCTTCAAGGTCCTCGGCCTCGACGAGAAGCAGGCCGAGAGCGAGTGGAAGGCTCACGTGAAATCGCTTGCGCGCACCTGAGGTGCAGCTCGACGTCGCCCGAACGCGAGGCGCGCGCCCCGTGCGCGCCGAGCTCACGGCACTCTTGCTGCTCCTGGGGACGACGAGCTGCCTCTTCGACCGCGGCCCTGTGGGCGTGCTCGAGGTAGGGCCCGAGCAGGTTTACGAGTCGGTCACCGCTTGCGCTCTCGACGGGAACGAGCTCAGCTCCGCTACGCGTGAGGTCTTGCAGTTCTTCGATCTACAGGACCTGCACGACGAGGATCCGCTCGCGGCGCTGCGGGCCCTGCACGGGCGCGCCGTCCAGGAGCCGCGCCACGCGATCCTCTTCGCGCTCTCCGAGCTCAGCTACCTGGCTGGTCGCGAGCGTGCGGATCCCGATTGCTACCTCGCGGCGGCCGTGTACGCCTACTTCTACTTGCTGGGGAAGGAGAGCTCCGACTCCGCCAATCCCTACGACCGACGCTTCCGCTGGGCGTGCGACCTGTACAACCACGGGCTGATGCGGGCCTTCCTGTCGCCGGACGAGCGGCATTTCGCTCCTGAGGCGGGAACCCGGATGCTCCCGTGCGGCAGCTTGCACATTGCCCTGGATCGACAGCCCTTGCTGTTGCATCGAGCGGCGGGAACGGAGGGCGGCCAGCGGGAGGTCACCGACTTCCTCCCGGCCGATCGTTTCCTCACGCGGGGTCTCGGCTTGCGGCAGCGGGATTCGGGACTGGGCGTACCGCTGATCGGCGTGTATTCGACCCCCGCCGAGCGCAACAAGGATTCACTGCTCCAGTTCGGCGGCAACCAGATGCCGGCCACCGCTTTCCTGCGCCTGGGCGGGTCCATCGCCGAGCTCGAGCACGGGATCGACGCCGCGCTCGAGCTCCATTCCGGCTTCGAGTCCGCCACGATCACTGTGGCCGACCAGACCGTTCCGCTCGAGACCGACCGCAGCGTGGTCCTGGCCCACGCGCTCGACCGTGCAGACGCCTGGAACTTCAGTGTGAGGGGCTTCTTTTCGAGCGAAGGTGCCGCGCGTGAGAACAGACTGATCCTCGTGCAACCCTACCAGCCGGGTCGCGTTCCCGTGGTCTTCGTGCACGGAACCGCTTCCAGCCCGGGCTACTGGGCGGCGCTCTTCAATTCACTCTGGGGGGATCCCGAGCTCCGCCAGGGAGCGCAGTTCTGGTTCTTCCGCTACACGACCGGCAATCCCCTCGCGTACTCGGCCGCGGACCTGCGCGAGGCCCTGAACGAGGCCGTGGCGACCCTCGATCCCGAGGGAAAGGACGCCGCGCTGCGCAACATGGTGGTGATCGGCCACAGCCAGGGCGGCCTGCTCGCCAAGTTGATGGTCGTCGAGGGTCGTGCTTCCTGGCTCGAGGAGATCACCGGCATTTCCTTTGCGGAGCTCGGCCTGACTGCCGCACAGGATCGACTCCTCCGACGCGTCATGGAGTTCGGACCCGTTCCGTGGGTCAAGCGCGTGGTCTTCATCTCCACCCCTCACCGCGGGAGCTTTCTGGCGACCAAGTGGTACTCGCGCTTGATGATCAAGATGATCAGCTTGCCGAGCGAAGTTGGTGAACTGGGGCACAAGCTCATGGAACACGAGGCCCAGCTCCCGCCGAGCATCCTGAGGCGCATGCCAACCAGCCTCGACAACCAGGAGCCCGGAAACCCCTACCTCCTGAATCTTCTCGCGACCCCCATCACGCCCGGCGTCGTGTCGCACTCGATCATTGGCATCGGCTCGGCCGATCCAGGCGACGCAGAGGCACTGGCCGACTCCGACGACGGCGTGGTGAAGTACTCGAGCGCGCACCTCGACGGAGTAGCGTCGGAATTCCTGGTCCCGTTCGGTCACTCCTGCCAGTCCCATCCGGCGACCATCCAGGAGGTACGCAGGATCTTGCTGGAGCACGTGCGCGCCGGCGCTTTCCCGGCCCCGCCAGCGCCGAAGTAGACGCGGTTCGCGCAGTGGCACACGCCAGGCACCGGACGCGGCAGTCTTCCCATGCGACGACCTGGCGCGAACGCCGCATCATCGGGCAGGCTCGCGCTCAGAAGACGCGACCGAAGGCGAGGAACACGCTTTCCCCTCCACCTTCCGACATCCCGAAACCCAGGTAAGCCGGACCGAGGAATGTGTCCGCGCCGAGGAACAGCGAGCCGGCGGGGTGGAGGTCCTTCCAATCCAGGAGGCTCGGCTCGGCGAAGACGTTGCCGAATTCCAGCGAGGCCCCCGCGTACCACATCGACGCCTTGTGCTCGAGGCCCCTCGACTGCAGCGGATGCAGGTAGACCGCGCGCGCGAGCGCGGCCGTGGGGCCGCTGATCTCTTCGAAATCCATGCCCGAGAGGCGCAGGAAGCCGCCCAGCGGGAAGAAGTTCTGCACATCGGATTCGTCACCGATGACGGTGCTGAACTCGGCTCCCAGTACCAGGGAATCCTCCGCCCACCCAAGTGCATGGTCCGTGCGCACTTGCACGGTTTCCGCCTGCTCCTCATCGAAAGCGTCGACCGGCAGGAACCACTCCGCGGACAGCAACGAGCCGCTGCTCGGAAACGCGGTGTCGTCGAGGCTGTCACAGGTGAGACCGAAACGAAGGCCGCCCTCGTCGAAGCTGTCCGGGCTGGCTTCCTCGGGGCTTCCGATCTCCAGGCTGGAACTACCCGTGAGGTAGACGATGCCAGCGCGCGCCTCCCAGTCGTTGCCGATCTCGCGTGCGAGATCGATGCCGAACTCCAGTTCCTGCACCGAGAACTGGGCCGAGGAGCCGCTCCCCGAATCGACCCGCACGGGCCGTTTCTCCCAGGATCCCGAGGGCACGAGGAACCATTTTCCCGCGGGCTCGAGCGCTTGACGGTGTTCCAGGAACAGGCGCAGGCGGTTGCCGACCTCGGCCAGCGCCCGCGCCTCGGAGCCCCAGGCATCGGTGGGCGCATTGCGCACGCCGGCACCCATCACGAAGTTGACGTCGTCGCCCGCGCTCAGCTCGCCGGTGATCCCCGTGCGCCAGTGAAACGGCGCGGTGGGCAGCTCCTCGGTGCGGACGATCAGGTCTGCGTGCCCAGGCTCCGTCGGCTGCAGCTCGAGGTCGACGCGCTGAAAGATGCGCAGGCCGTAGAGCCGCGCGAGATCCCTGCTCGCGACGCGGGGGTCCAGCGGCTGGCCTTCGCGGAGCTGCATGCGCGCGCGCACGGACTCGGAGGAGAGTGCACAACCGGGGGCAACGAGCAGGTGGTCGAGGATCGGCCGCTCTTGTTTGCGCCCGCGGCGCTGGCGCAGGTGTTCCTCGAAGGTCGTGCGCTCGAGCGCGAGGACCGCAAGGCGGTCGCGCAGCGCCAGTCCCGCGGCATGCCCGCGCTCGATCAAGCTCTCCGCGTGTTCGAAACCCGCCATGTCGACGTGCTGGACGTCGGGCGAGCAGAGGATGTCGGTCGCGCGCAGCTTCGCCCGAGCCTCCGCCGACCTGCGTGCTGCTGCCACATCCAGAAGGCGTTCCCCGACGTCGACGAAGGTCAGGCGCTCGCTTTCTTGCTCGGGATCTCCAAGGTCGACCACGATCAGCGTCTCTGCCCCGGAGTCGAGGGCCACACCGACGGGAAGCGGGTCGGAGATCGCGCCGCTGACCAGGGGGTGTTCGTTCCAGAGCACAGGGGGCCAGAGCACCGGCGTCGACATGCTGGCTTCGATTGCGAGCGCGAGCGAACCCGTGTCCAGCGTGACTGCTGTGCCGTGCACGAGCTCGGTGGCCACGGCAGTGAAGGCGAAGGGCAGATCGGCGAAGCGCTGGATCTGGAGCGTGCCGAGTGTCAGGCACGTGAGCTCGAAGCGCAGACGACTGCCGCCATAGATTCCTGGCGGCAGGATCAGCCCCTCTCTCCCGAGGCCGAGCGGCAGGTCGACCAGGAACTCGCGGTCTTCCTGCTTGGCACGCAAGGAAAGCGATTGGCGCAGACGCCGGTCCCGGTATGCGGCGAACCACTCCGGGGTGAGGAGCGCCGCCTCGATCTCGCCTGGCGAAAGGCCCGCGGCATACAACCCGCCGATCAAGGCACCCCACTCCGACCCGACGACCAGGTCGACCTCGATGCATTGATCTTCGAGCGCCTGCAGCACACCGATGTGCGCGAGCCCGCGCGCGCCGCCGCCGGAGAGGACCAGGGCAACACGCGGCGGAGGAGCCTCCGACAACGGTGCGTCCTGCCCCAGCGCGAGCGAGCAGAGGCCCAGCGTGCAAGCGACCAGCCAACAGATGGGAAGTCGCGGGCGCATGGAGTGCACTATGGTGCACGCGGCGCGGCGCGGCACACTGCGTGGCTCAGAAGGAGAACGCGACGCCGAGAATCGGACCGTTCATGGTGAGGTCGTAGGACAGTCGCTGACTGCCTCCTTCGTCCTCGAAGTCGAGACTCAGCGCGCGGTAGCCCAGGTGCGCGCTCACCAGCGAGGAGAACCGGTAGCCTGCCAGCACGCTCGCGTTCCACGCGAAATCGGAGCCCACGCCGAATCCGCCGATGTCGGCGCGGGCGTTCAGCAGCCAGTTCCCGCCCAGTCCGGTGTGGTAGCGCAGGCCGACGATCGGATCGACCCACGAGTGGGTGCTGTCGTGCGAAGAGAGCGGCAGGCCATTGATCGAGAGATCCATGTCGGTCTCGAGTTCCTGGTAGCGCACACCGAGCATCCAGTCCCAGCCCTCGGCGAAGTCGCGTGCGACGAAAGCCTCGTGCACCTGCGCGCGGATCGTGAGATCGGCATCGGTCGCTGGCGGTTGACCGCCCTGCATGTCGGCCTTGATGAAAATGGGCGCGACGACGAAGCTCCACGGGCCATGGTCAGCTTCGAAGTGGCCGAGAAAACCCGAGAGCGCGGGATCGCCGAAGAACCCATCACCGCCGCCCTCCAGATCGACCTCCTCACCGTCGATCGCGAGGCTACCGCCCACGCTCGCCGACCAGTAGTAGGGCACGAGGTCGAAGCTCCATGCGGGCCGAGCTGCGGGCGCGGAACTGACTCCGTCCTGCAATTCTGGAGCACGAATCACGTCTGCGTGCGCTGACATCGGGGTACTGACTCCGATGGAGAGCTTGGCCAACAGGAGGAGGAGGAACAGCACCGCTGAACCAAGAACTCGTGCGGGCGCTACTAGATACCGCGGCTGACAGTGAGCAAGAGCTGCAAGCCTTCCATGTCCAGATCGCCGAGCTCACCGCCGAGGTCGACCGTGGTGTCGGACCAGCGCGCGCCGAGACCGATCATCGTCCGCGAGGGAAGGACGAGCTCGATTCCTGCACGCACGTACGTTCCGAATCCGAAGCCCGAACCGTGGTCGTCGCTGCCGTCGTCCGACTGGCTGTAGTCTGCCCACTCGAGAAGTGGTCCGGCACCGGCGTAGAGGCGCAGCCGGTCACCGATGAAGGTGCTGACGAACGGCCCCCCATACAGGTCGAAGATCAGGAGATCGACATCCACGGCCACCACCGCGCCGCCGCCGCCGATCGCGAAGGCGGATGCATTGGCAATTCCTCCGAAGGAGAGGAGGCCCTCGAGACCGTAATCGATGCGCTCTCCACCGAGCTTGTGTTGCGCGCCGCCGCCGATGAGCGGGATCTCGTCGAGATCTCCTTCGTCTCCGTCGACGTCCGCAGTCCCACCCCCTTCGCGCTCGACCGTTTCGAACTGGCTGAGCCCCAAGAACCCCTGCAGCAGAGACTGCCCGCGATTCCAATCGGGTCGCCCGGTGCGACCCCGCTCGGAGGGGTAGGCACCGTCCTGCACGACGAATTCGCGGCGAGACACGGGCTGCACTTCGCCCGACACCTCATGGAAGGAGATGGAGGAAGCGCTATCGAGGTCGTGTGGGGGCCGATGCATCGACTCGGCAACGCAACTCGCGAGACACGACGTGAGGAGCAGGAGAGCAAAGTATTTCATGGGGGGGGCAGTGACGTGGCGGTCGCGATCGACCTTACTCTCAGGAGCCGGAAGCAGGCGGCGGCTTGGCGGTCTTGAATTCCGGAGCACCCTTCTCGAGTGCTTCGACGACTTCGTCGAGTCTGTCACCGATCGATTCCGCCTCGTCCGTGACTTGCTCGGACTTGCCCGAGATCGCTTCGATGCCGGCCGGGGTCAGGTCGTTGCTGAGGTAGGTCTCCACGTCCTTGATCTTCGCCACGTAGGGCGTGATCTCTGAGCGGGCAGCTTCCATCGCCGCCTTCACGGCGTCGACGGCCTTCGACAACCGGGTGCGACGTTCCTCGGCGGACTTCTTCAGATCGGGGTCCTGGATCGTCGTGGACTGCTTCTCCCATTCCGCGTAATAGGTCTGGAACTCGGCCTTCACCGCTTTCAGATTCGACTCGGCTTTGGAGAACACATCTTCGACCGCCTCGACGTCCTTCTTGTACTGGGCGAAGGAGGGCTTCGGATCGACTTCTCTCTCCTTGACCACAGCCGCGAGGGAAGTAGCGGCCGCGTTCACCTTTCCCTTCATGGAGACGACAGCGTCGCGCAGTCCCTCCATGTGCATCGCCGTCGATTGGGCCTTCTCGTTCCCGGTCGACGCGCACGCCGATCCCAGAGCTAGCACCGCCAAGAACCCGACGAATGAGAGAGCTACGTGGATCTTCATGGCTAGGATCGTACCGGCCTGAATGAAAGCATTCAAACTGAGGCGTTGAACAACTGATTGCGGCCGCGCGACGGGAGTCCTCGAGGACCATGCTCGGCTTGCGGGACCTGGCCCCTGTCGGATAGCTTTCCGGGGAGGCACCGTAGCACGCTATCCCCCCCTTGCCGGCCGCTCCGTGCCACGCGCTCGACCTTCGAGAGTCCACGCGCCCTGAAGCTCCCAATCGAAGACCCCATGAAAGTCGCCATCTTCGCCCTCGCGGTGCTTGCGCTGGCGCAGCCGCAGTTAGCGCTTGCGCAGACCGAAACCCCCAGCCCCGCTCCGGCGAGCGCGACCTTCACGGCGGACCAGCTCGAGCAGATCGTCGCGCCGATCGCGCTGCATCCGGACGCGCTCCTGACGCAGATCCTGATGGCCTCGACCTATCCGCTGGAAATCGTCGAAGCGCAGCGCTGGGTGGAGAAGAATCCCGGCCTGAAAGAGCAAAGCGCTCGAGGAGGCGCTCAAGGAGCAGGAGTGGGATCCGAGCGTGAAGTCGGTCTGCGGCTTCCCGACGGTGCTTGAAGCAGATGAGCGACAACCTCGACTGGACGCAGGACCTGGGCGACGCCTTCCTCGGGCAGAAGAAAGAGCTGCTCGAGACGGTGCAGAAGATGCGTGCCAAGGCGCTCGAGGCAGGCAACCTCAAGACCTCCGAACAGCAGAAGGTCACGCAGGCGAAGACAAGATCATCGTGATCGAATCTGCGAGCCCCGAGGTGATCTACGTCCCGACCTACTCGCCGACCGTGGTCTACGGGTCATCCTGGCACTACCCGTACTACTACTATCCGCCGATGTACGTTGCGCCCCCGCCGGGTGCGGCCCTCTTCGCGTTCTCCGTCGGGTGTCGCCTGGGGTGCCGCGGTTTGGGGCAATTGTGATTGGCACGGCGGAGACGTGAACATCGACATCGACCACTACAACAACTTCAACAAGAACACGAACATCAACGTCGACAAGACGAAGATCGAAAAGGCGGGACAGAACAAGCAGTCCTGGAAGCACAACTCCGAGCACCGCAAGGGCGTCAACTACAAGAACTCGGACACCGCGCGGAAGTACGGAGCTCCGACAACTTCGAACCGCGTCGCGAAGGACCAGGCGCGCGGCTACGACCGCACATCTACGAGGAATGCGCCTTCTGCCAGCACGCGTCCATCTCCATCGACGAGGACACCGACCCCAACTCCGAGCAAGACACCGAAGACCGGGGGCGGAAGCGGGTTGAGCGGTTCGCGCACTCCCTCCTTCGATCGTTCTGCGAGCTCGCGCGGGGCCACCAGCCGTGGCGGGTTCTCGGGCCGCAGCGGCGGGTTCTCGCGGGGCGGGGGCGGGCGAAGACGCTAGAGGAACACGAGGATCAACCCATGCTGACCAGATTGCGACGGGAGATGTCACGCGTTGTGCTGCTCGCCACCGTACTGGGTGCGAGCGCGGCCTGCCAGAGCACTTCGCAGGCGAGCTTCGCCACTCCCGAGGCCGCGATGCTCGAGCTCGCGGACACTGTCGGAACCCAGGACCGAGCAAGAACCGAACGGCTCTTCGGCGAGGACGGCGTGGAGATGCTCGAGTCCGGCGATGAGGTCGCCGATCGCGAGGATGGGTTGCGCGTCCAGGAATACATCCGCGAGAAGCTCGCCTTCGAGGAGCCGGACGCGGACACGAGGATCGCATTGCTGGGAAACGACGCCTGGCCTTTCCCGATCCCGCTCGTGCGCGAGGGGGAAGCCTGGACCTTCGATGTCGAGGCCGGCTCCGAGGAGATCGCGAACCGGCGCGTCGGCCGCAACGAGCTCTCGACGATCGCGAGCATGCACGAGTACGTCGATGCGCAGCGCGAATACGCCGCCGAGGAACGCGATGGCCAGCCGCGCGCGTACGCGCGCACGATCATCAGCAGCACGGAGAAGCACGACGGGCTCTACTGGCCGACGGCACCGGGCGAACCGGAGAGTCCGCTCGGGTCCTTGATCGCGGCCGCCGTGACCGAGGGCTACACGCCGGGCGCGGATGAGCCGATGCCCTTCCACGGCTACTACTTCCGCGTGCTCACGAGTCAGGGCAGCCATGCACCCGGGGGTGCGAAGTCCTACGTGGACGCGCGTGGCCGCATGACGGGAGGATTTGCGCTGCTCGCATGGCCGGCGAAGTACGGCAACTCCGGCGTGATGAGCTTCCAGGTCAACCAGCAGGGGATCGTCTATGAGCGCGATCTCGGCCCGGAGACCGATGCAGCGATCGCGCGTATCACCGCCTTCGATCCCGACGCGGATTGGTACCCAGCGAGCGACTGAGCGCGAACTCGCTCGAAGAAGACACGAGCTCCCGTTCCTCCACGACGTGAAGCTGCAGGTGCGCCTGAAAACCCGCCGTGGATACCCATTCCTGCAATGCCTGAGGTGCATGCCATGTGGAGAGTCCAGATCATCGTCGTCGCCGCAACTTGTTTGCTGGAGGCCTCCTGCAGGAGTACAGGCTCCGTGAACGAACCTGCTCCCTGGCACATTGCCCCGGACTCGGCGCCAAGCTCTGCCAGCGCGGGTGCGCGGCCGGAAGCAAGAGCCGCGGATCAGACGCCGGATCCAGCGCACGCACCGGCGGATCCGCTTGCTGCCGAGAGCGCTGGTTCCACCGCGCCTCCGCTCCAGGGCGCTGGGCGCTGGAAGTGGCGCGCCGTTCCCTATCTGTTCGCGGCCAACCTCGAGGCGGACCTGAGCGTGGGGAGCACGACGGTCTCGACCGACGTGAGCTTCGACGACCTCCTCGACCACCTGGACTTCGGCGGCTTCTTCATGATGGAGGGTCATGGGGAGCGCTGGGGCTTCATGGTCGACACCGGCTTCATCGACCTCGGTGAGGAAGGCAAAGGGTCGGCCGGCGTGTCGCGCTCGGCGGACCTCAAGCTGGGCCTACTTGGAGGGGCGGGAACCTGGCGCGTGACTCCGACCTCGCCTTTCGATCTCGTCTTCGGCTTCCGTTACGTGGACGTGGAGCAAGAGCTCACTGTCGGCCAGGCGAGCACCGACGGCGACTCCCAGGTCCTCGACGCCATCGTCGGCGGCCGAGCCACCTGGCCTTTCGCCGAGCGCTGGCGTTTTGGCCTGTACGGCGACGTCGGCGCCGGCGATTCCGATCTCACCTGGCAAGCGCTCGCGAACCTCGGCTACGACTTCGACACCTGGGGCCTGAACCTCGGATACCGGATCCTCGACTACGACATCGAAGACGGAGACAAAGCCCTGGACTTGACGCTCGCGGGCTGGCTGATCGGGGTGGAGTTCCGGTGGTAAGGCCAGGTAAGAAGTCATCCTCCGGAACGAGAAGTCCCGGTGATACGGCAGAGAGAGCTGCGAGCATCGGTGCCCGACCTCAGGGAGTGAGCGCGTCTCCGGAGGAGCGTCCCTCGCGCAGGCTGTGGTGGATCGGGGCCGGGTTGCTGGCGGCCGCGGGAGCGGGTGCGTGGGCGATCGAATCGAAGCGCCGTGTGGGCGCGAGCTCGGAGGAGAGCGCGGCGCCGTCATCGCACTTCGGCCCGACGGTTCCAAACGATGGCGAGCCACCTGGCCCTGCTCCCGAGGGCATGGTGTGGATTCCTGGCGGAGAGTTCTCCATGGGCAGCGACGCGGCCAGCGAGTCCATCTGCTGCTTGCCCGGCGTGACTCGCGACGCCCTGCCGATCCACCGCGTCTACGTCGATGGGTTCTGGATGGATGCCACGGAAGTGACGAACGAGCAGTTCGCGATGTTCGTGGAGGCCACTGGCTACGTAACCGTCGCCGAGCGCACGCCCACCCAGGAGGAGTTTCCGACCGCGCCGCCCGAGAACCTGGTCGCCGGCTCGACGGTCTTCACACCCACGCCTTTCCCGGTTCCGCTCGACAACTACTTCCAGTGGTGGCGCTACGAACCGGGAGCGAGCTGGCGTTATCCAGAAGGGCCCGGGACCGATCTCGAGCGGGGCGAAGAGTACCCGGTGGTGCAGATCGCTTACGACGATGCTGCCGCGTATGCGAAGTGGGCGGGCAAGCGTTTGCCGACGGAGGCGGAGTGGGAGTTCGCGGCGCGCGGCGGCATGGCCGGCAAGCTGTATGCATGGGGTGAGGAGCTGCAGCCTGGCGGCAAGTTCGTGGCAAACATCTATCAGGGGAAGTTTCCATTGGAGGACGGCGATACGGGCGAGGATGGATTCGTCGGCATCGCGCCCGTGGCGCAGTTTCCTCCCAACGGATACGGCCTCTACGACATGTCCGGGAACGTCTGGGAGTGGTGCAGTGATTGGTACCGACCCGATTCCTACGCAGAGCTCGCTGCGGGGGGCCGCGTGGCGCGCAACCCCCAGGGCCCACTCTCGCCCTTCGATCCGGCCGAACCGACCGAGAAAAAGCGCGTGCATCGCGGCGGCTCCTTTCTCTGCACGGATCAGTATTGCACGCGCTACATGATCGGCACGCGCGGCAAGGGCGAGGTCTCGACCGGCAGCAATCATGTAGGCTTTCGCACCGTGATGACGTCCGCTCGATCGGGGGAACATCAGGAGTCGGGCGCGCGGTGAAGAAAAGCGCTTCCCCTTCTCGACCGCGTTGGCGCTCGCGAGCGCTCGTATCGTCGGCTTGCATGCTCCTCGCGCTCACGAGCTCCTGCAAGCTCTTCACGAAGGCGGCGAACGCTCCGAGCAACCTCGCCACCGGCTTGTTCGACGACCAGCAGCCGCCGCCGGACCCCGCGGCGGCCGCTCTCCTGCAGTCCGGAGTGATGCGCTTCGCCGACACCTTCGCGTCACACATCACGAAAGCCACGAACGACTTCGCTGCCGAAGCTGCCACGCCCGAGGCGCGCATCCAGGCGTTGAGCTGGTTCATCGGACAGAACACCGCGGCGTTCACCATTGCCTCCGGATCCAACTCCACCCTCGCCCTGCTCGACATGATCGCCCTCGTGACGCTGGGTCGGATGGTCCACGAGGAGTACTGGGGGCCCAAAGTCTGGGGTGACGCCGATCGCCCGATGCTCGAGGCCTTCATGCAGCTCGAGCAACAGATCTGGGAGGAAGCCGGGAAGGTGCTCAGCCAGGCTCAGCAGGACGAGCTGCGCTCCGTCTTGCGCGCCTGGCGCGAGCAGCACCAGGACGTCGAGACGACAGCATTCGTCCGGCTGCCAGTCTTGCCGGACTTGTTGAAGGCGCAGGCGGCGGCCCAGACAGACGAGCGGGGCGGACTGGGTGAGTTGCTGAGTGTCGATCCACTCGGGGGACTGGACCCGGCCGTGCGCGAGGTCGAGCAGACGCGCCTGTTCGCCGAACGGGCGATGTTCTACATGCAGCGCGCGCCGATCCTGCTCTCGGGCCAAGTGGAGCTCCTGGGCCTGGAATTGATGCGGTTGCCAGAGATCCACTCGGCCCTGGAGGACAGCCAACGCATTTCGCAGGCAGCGGCGAGCATCTCGGCGACGGCCGCGGCCCTGCCCGAGGCCGTGCGCGTGGAACGCGAAGCCGCGGTGGAGCAGATCGCCGGCGAGCTCTCGCTGCAGCGCCAAGGGCTGCTCACCGACCTCGAGCAGGCCCAGGGGCCGGCGCGCGAGATCATGAGCGAGGCGCGCGCCACGCTCGAAGCCGGTGCGCAGATGTCGACCGCGCTGCAGGGCGCGCTCGCGACGCTGGACTCCTTCATCGGTCGATTCGACAAGAAGCCCCCGACCGACAGCGCGCCGCCCGCGCCCTCCGCGGCGCCCCGCAAGCCCTTCGATATCTCGGACTACGGCGACGCCGCGACCCGACTCGGCGCGGCGGCGCACGAGCTGAATGGCCTCGTGACGACGCTCGATCAAAGCCTGCCCGAGGTGCAGCGCGTGCTGGACGAGGTCACCGCACGCGGCGAGCAGACCATCGACCACGCCTTCAAGCGTGGGCTCGAGTTCGGCAGCCTGCTCGTCGCCGCCGTCGCGCTCGCCCTCCTGGCCGTGCGCTGGATCTCTGCACGCCTCCTGCGCGGAGGTGCCGACGGTGGGACGTCCTTGGCGAAATCGAGGCCGTGAGGGGAACGGGTAGGAGTCGCTCGATCAAGTTTCGCCGGATCGCCTCTCTCGCGGAATCAGGAATGCGGCCGCCTCCGGTTCGGAGTACCGCCTTCAGGCGGTCTTCTCTTGCAGAGCCAGTCCCGCCTGAAGGCGGGACGATGAACCAGACCGCCTGAAGGCGGTACTCCGAACTCGGAGGTAGGGTGTGGTTCTCTCCGGGGAGTTCGAGCGCTTCTTCGGGAAGCCGCCTGCGAAAGAATCGGCCGACGAGCGCCGAGCCGCGGCCTGCTAGAGTGAATGCAACGTATGCACGACAACCAGTCGTGGACATGTCCTACCTGTGATGCCGCGGTGGACAGCGTGTACTGTCCGACTTGCGGCGAGCGGCCGCTCCAGGCTCGCGACCTCACGCTTCGCGGGCTGTTCGAGCAGATCTTTCATGCCCTGACCAGCATCGATAGCCGGCTGGTTCGCAGTGTCCGGTGCCTCGCCCGCCCGGGCTTCCTCACGCTCGCGTACCTGCAAGGAAGGCGCAAGCCTTACATCGGGCCGGTGCCGCTGTTCCTCATGGCGAACGTCCTGTTCTTTGCGGCGGAGTCGCTTACGGCCGGCACGGTATTCACGACGCCGCTCCGCTCGCATCTGCACACTCAGCCGTGGAGCCCGCTCGCCGGAACACTGGTGGCTCATCGGCTCGAGGCGTTGCATACCACGGTCGATGCGTTCGGGCCTACTTTCGATCGAGAGGTGGCGTTGCACGCGCGCTCCCTGATCATCGTCATGGCGCTATCGTTCACGCTCTTGCCGTGGATCGTGTTCCGTCGACGCAAGTGTCCCGTCGTGGCGCACGCGGTGTTCTCTTTGCACCTGTATGCGTTCCTGCTGTCGCTTCTCTCCCTCGCGGTGGTGGTATCGGGCGCCGAGCTCTGGCTGCGCGCAACGGACACGCCATCGCGGCTCCTGGATAACGGCCTCTCCGTTGCGCTGCTACTGGCATGCGCGATGTACTTGTATCTTGCGATCGGGGCGGTCTACGCGGCGCGCGGGACGTTTCGTGCCGCGATGACGATCGTCCTCACGGTCGGCGTGGGGACGATCGTACTGGGTTACCGCTTCGCGCTGTTCGTGTTCACGTTGTACACGGCCTGACAACGGCCGCGGCGCGGCTTTCACCGCTCGAAGGCGAGCTCCGGCGCGCCCTCGCGTGGGACCACGGGCAGCATTACGTGACTGGGGTGCTCGGCGTCGTGCAGGATGCGGTTCGTGGCGACGACGATCGTCTCGGCCGTGGCGTTCGGCTCGAGCGTGCCGAGGTTGCGCGCAAAGCCAGGGAACGCGGTCGAGGCCACCTCGACGTGCAGGCGATCCTTGGCGCGCAAACGGATCGAGGACGCCCAGCCGTCGACCTCGACGCGCACGACCTCGCCAGGCGCCGCGGGCTCGTCGATGCCGTTGCGGTAACGCACGCGCTGGATGCCGCCGGCGATCCGGAGGAGACGCCCGCTCGGGTCGAGGCGCGAGATCGTCACCGCGTAGTCCGTGTCAGCGGCCGAGGAGGTCGTCCACAGGACAGCGCGGAACGGTCCGGTCAGCTCGACGGGGGCCGCGAGCGGTGCGGACGTGTAGTCCAGCGAGTCCTCGCGATCGGGTAGCGTCGCCGTGTCCATCGTCGCGTGCTGGCCCGTGAGGTCGTTCCAGATGTCGTCCGGTAGCTCGGGCAGGTCCTCGGGGTCGTAGCGGTACTCGTCGGCCGCGGCGGTGCCGCCGGCGCCGGACGCGAGAGCGAGCATGCCGTTCCCGTCGCGCTTACTCGCGGCGCCGTCGCTCCCAAGATAGAGCGCTGTCTCGCGCATGCCCGCCGGCGGCCAGGTCTTCTCGCGCCGCCAGCGATTCTCCTCCATCACGAAGACCCACACCGGGTCCTCCTTCTCGATGCCGTTCTCGATGCCCTTCAGGTAGCGATCGAAGAAGCGCAGCTCGATCGACTGCAGGTCGATCACGGCCTCGGAGCCGAAGTCGACGTCGCCGAGACGCGAGACCACGTTGAAGCCGTGTCCCCACGGACCCGCGATCAGGAACTGACCGTCGCGAGCGAGCTCGGACTTCGCCTCGCGACGCATGCGCGGGAAGTTCTGCAACGCGCCCGGCTGGTCGCCGTCGAACCAGCCAGTGATGTGCAGCGCCGGCACGTCCATCTTCGGGATGTCGTCCTGGTAGCTGGCCCCGCCCCAGTACTCGGTGTCGGTCGGCGGGTGGCTCAGCCACTCATCGAAGAAGGCATGCGGCGCCTCGAGCGCGTCGTCGACCCCGCGCAGGGGAAGCGTGGCGAGGAGCTTCTCCCATTCGACGCCTTCCGGCAGCCCGGCGCCGCCATTGGAGTCCATCGTGGTGAGCACCTTGGCCCACCAGGCCGCGGCCAGCATGAAGACCCCTCCTTCATAAGGAAAGTTCTCGTGCGGGTCGGGAGGCGACACCTGCGGCACGATCGCCTTCAGGTGCGCATTGCCGCTCTTGGCCGCGAACCACTGCACGATGCCGGCGTAGCTGCCGCCGATCATGCCGATGCGCCCATCGCACCACTCCCGCGCGGCGAGCCAGTCGAGCGTGTCCGAGCCGTCGGCCGTCTCCTGGTGCAGCGGCCGGAAGTCGCCATCGCTCTCGAAGCGGCCGCGCACGTCCTGCACGCAGACCGCGTACCCGCGCTTCGCGAAGCGATGCCCGTTGGCCAGCCCATCGTTCTTGCGGTTGTAGGGCGTCCGGATCAGGATCGCGGGGAACTTTCCCTCGCCGGCGGGACGGTAGACGTCGGCGGCGAGCTCGATCCCATCGCGCATCGGAACGCGCAGGCCCGCCTCGTGCACGACCTCGTGCGTCGGCTGCGAGAGCATCGCGCGCCATGCACCCCGGTCGACGACGGAGCGACCCTCGGAGCTCGTCACGAGCTCGCGTCCCTCGAGTTCCACGAGGATGTGCTGGGACGGAACCTCGAAGCGCGTCGGCAGCCCGGTCGCGTCGCAAATCATCAGGATCTCGGTTCCGCCTTCGAGCTCTGTCGTGAAGCGCCAGCCCCCTTCCGCGTCGCGCTCGAAGCTCGCCACCGTCAGGCTGATCACCTTCAAGTGCTGCGCGAGGATCCCGGTCATGCGCGCCTCGGCCGCGAGCGTGCCGGCCTCGGCCAGCGGCACGAGGTGCCGAGCGACCTCGTGGAAGCACGCCCACATCAGGTTCTCGAAGAAGAACGGCGCGACCCCTTCCCCGTCGCCCTCCACATCGAACGAGCGCTTCACGCCTTGTGGCTCCACCTCGAGCTGGACGGACCCGCTGTCGTAGCTCGCGTGGATGACCGGACTGCCCTCCCCTTCCACCTCCACCTTCCAGCCGAGCCGCGAGCCCTGGCCGCGCTCGAGAGCGGCCCGGAAAGTGACCTTTTGCGCCGGCAGGTCGAGGGCCACCTCGCTCGTCCAGCCCTTCTCGGTGAGCACCACCACCTCGCGCGCGATGGTCGTGTCTGCCAGGGTCGTGACGTAGATGAGCTCGGCGGGCTCCTGGATGGAGTCGCTGCCGAAGGAGGTCAGGAACGAGAGGGCGAGGACGAGGAAGAATCGCATGAGGTGAGGGCTCCGCTGGAGGAGGAGAGTCGCGAGAACGTGGATAGAAGCTTGGGCGAATGCTCGCTCTAGTCGGCCAGCCAGGCCCGGACCAGGCGTGCGTCACGCTCGAGTGTCGGACGGCTGAGGTATTCGTCAAGAGTTCGCCGCGCGAGAGCGGACTGGTCGGTGATGACACCGTCCACCCCGAGATCGAGCAGGCGGTGCATGGCTTCGGCGGTGTTGACCGTCCAGGCGTAAACCTGCTGATCCCGGCCGTGCGCCCGCAGGATGAAAGCGCCGTCGAGGCGCTCTTGCTCCACGCTGAGGAAATCGACCTCCAGCCGCGACGGCTCCTTCGCATTGAATGAAAGCAGGTATCCGACGGGTACAGCCGGCGCGAGCTTGCGAACTTCGAGAAGGGGCTCGTATTCGAGACACTGAACTACCACCTGATCGAGCATCCCCTGCGCGCGTACCGCTTCCACGACCTTGCGCGCGAGGTCGGGGTAATGATCACCGTAGTATTTCAGCTCGATGTTCACCTTGATGCGTCCCTTTGCCTCCAAGAGTAGCGCGTCGAGCGTGGGTGTGAATTCATTGCGAAACTCCGGTGCGGCGCGACCGCCGAGCGGGATGGCGCGAATCTCGTCGTAAGTCAGGTCCCAGACTTTCCTCGCCACGCCGCCGAGCCTGGAGAAATCGCTGTCGTGCACGATCACGAGCACGTCGTCCTTGGAAAGCTGCACGTCCGTCTCGAGGTAGTCCGCGCCCGCGGAGATTGCCTCGCGCACGGCGGCGAGCGTGTTCTCCGGTGCCCTCAGCCAGACCCCGCGGTGCGCATGAATGGTGACCGTCCGTTCACTCGAGATCGAGTCGAGGGCGAGCCAGGCACTGCTTGCTGCGAGAATCAACATGCCCGCAACCAGCGCTGCGGCAAGCCACCGCCGGGAGATGGTCCGATCGGCCGTGGCTGCGCCTGGCAGCGACGCCTCACTGCCAAGGCTCGCGCGGCGCTGCCTGTACAGCGAGGTGAAGACGCCCGCATCCACGCACGAGCCGAGAAAGGTGCAGGCGGCACCCATGATGGTCCGCAGCAGGAGCAGCACTGCGAAAGAAACCACCAGTAACGCCGCGCCGCGTCCCATCACCCAGAGCACGGCCGAAGTGCAAACGCCACCGAGCACCGAAGCGACGAGTCCCAGCGCAAGCGAGATGAGCGAGACGAGGATCAGCACCCCGGCCAGCTTCCAGCGCAGACCGCGGGTCAGTGCGGCACTCTCCGCAAAGGCCTGAGGCACTCTTCGTCCATTGAAAAGCACCTCCTGCACTACCCAGCGCCACCGCGCCGCGAGTGCTAGCAGCACCGCTGCAGTGACCGCGGTGACGACTCCGATCACTACCGCCGCCGTTGCGAACTCCGGCGGACGCAACTTCAGGTAGTAGTTCACGTCATGCCGCGACAGCAACCGGGCTGCGAATCCACCCGCAACTGCAAGCAGAGGCACTAGTGTCACCAGCCCCAGGGCGACAAGGCGAGCGGACACCCGCACGAGCGTCGGCAAATGCCGTCCGACCATCCGCAGCGCCTCGCGCGACGAAACTCTGCGACCGTCGAACCCGCCGAGGAAGATCGCGGACAATCCCGCGTGCTCGATCAATCGGATGGTCAGCACGGTGACCGCGGCAAATATGAGGGCGAGGAACCCACGCGGCGAGAGCAGGAAGGCAACGAGTGCCGTGCTATCAAGTACCGGACGGCCGAGAAGCCACTTTCCCGCGATCCCCGCGACCGGAGCGAGGATCAGACTTTCCATTGCACGGAAGATCAGCACGAACCCAGCGAGCTCGCGCCATCGCTGGCCGATGATGGAAAGCACCGTGTTCTTCATGGGAGCTCGAGCGTTCGTGAAGAGAGGTACGCCGCGACCTCGATGCGACGGGTAGTGCGAATCGCAGTGTCAGAGCTGGCTCTCGATCGGCAAGAGCTGCAGGAAGCCGATCCACAGGCCGCTCCAGAAACCGAAGTCCGGCTCGCTCGTCAGGCGCACGATCTTGCCGTCGCGCTCGCCTTCCCATGTCATCCGGGCGGCGTCGCCCGCGCCATCGAGCGACACACGCCAGCAGACTTCGGGCCGGGTGCCGCGCTCGAAGGCATCCAGCACGTGGCGGGCGAGGTCCTCGCTCTCGACCACCAGGCCCATTTCGGTGTTCAAGTCGATCGAGCGCGGGTCCAGGTTGAGCGAGCCGACGAAGACGGTGCGGCCGTCGACGCAGAAGGTCTTGGCATGCAGGCTGGCGCCGGAGGATCCGATCGTCCCGCTATCGTGCGCCGCCTCGATCGCCTCGCTGGACCGGCGCAGCTCGAAGAGCTCGACTCCCTCGAGGAGCAGCGCCCGCCGATAACGGCTGTAGCCCGCGTGCACGACGGACACGTCCGTTGCCGCGAACGCGTTGGTCAAGATGCGCACGCGCACGCCGCGACGGCGCAGCTCGCGAAAGAACTCGATGCCGGCGTCGCCCGGCACGAAGTAGGGCGACACGATGGTCAGGTCGGAGCGAGCGCTCGTGACGTGCTCACGGATCTGACCCGTGAGCAAGGTGCGCTCGAGCTCCGCGCCCGTGGCGACGACTTTCTCGGGCGCGTCGGCGACGGCCTGCACCTCGCCCCACAGGAGCGGGATGTCGCCTGCGAGAGCCTCCTGGACGAGATTCGTGGACCTCAGGCGCGTGGCGTAGGGGGACGAGCGCTCGGAGGCGGCGTGCGCCACGAGCTCCTCGCGCTTGCTGTCCAGCTCACTCTGCGTCGCCCGCATCGACGGCCAGGCGGCGACGGGGACCGCGAAGGGACTGTTCCAGTAGCCATCGAAGCAGGTCCCCAGGTCGCCGAGCACCGGACCCAGCGCCAGCAGATCGAGATCGGCGAAGTTGACCGCGGGGCTCGCGTCGAAGTACTCGTCGCCAAGATTGCGTCCACCCACGATCCCGACGGCGCCGTCGGCCGTGAACAGCTTGTTGTGCATGCGGTGGTTCAGCCGCTTCGGTTGCCACAAGAGATCGAGCAGGCGTACCAGCCCCTTCGGCGAGCCGCGCGCGAACGGGTTGAAGAGACGCACCTCGATCCCGGGATGCGCGTCCAGCGCGGCGAGCGTCGAGTCGATTCCCTTGGTGCCCATGTCGTCCAGCAGCAGGCGAACGCGCACGCCGCGATCCGCGGCGACGATCAGTTGCCCGAGCAGGTAAAGGCCGGTGACGTCCTCGTGCAGGATGTAGTACTGCACGTCCAGGGCCCGCTCGGCGAGCCGACACAGCATGACACGTGCGGCGAAGGCATCGAGACCGTGGTCCAGGACATAGACGCCCGAGAGGCCGGGGTGCTGCGCCAGGGCGTTGCTGGATTCGCGCCCGAGACGCGACTCCTCCTGCGCCGTCCACGCGCCGGAGGCCTCGCCCCGCTGCAGCTCATCGGGGTACACGCAGCCCGCGAGCGACGCGAGGAGTGCGAGGATGGGAAGGCGGTCGATCGCGTTCGAAGGGCTCGCACCCTCCCGCTCCGAGCGTCCCACGGAACTCCGCGCTTCCGGCGCCCCGACGACCTCGACCTCGACCTCCCGCGACTTCAGCGGTTTCACGCGAGCACCACCCGGAAACCGATGCACCCATCGTGCGCACCCGGCTCGATTCCGTAGCGCCACGACACGGTGCAGTGCAGATCCCAGTTGTCAGGGCACCCGCCCCGCAACCGGCGCTCGCCTCCCAGTCGAAACCGGAGCCCTTCGCCGCGCGCGACCGCCTCGAGGACGGGATGATGGCACGGCGCTACGTGTGGTCCGACGTCGGCCCGGAGCACGAGCTCGTCGTCGTTCATGTTGAGAACCAGCTCCGGCGGATGGCTGTGCATGTGGTGGCTCTTCATGAGACTCTCGCCCTGCGTCCACGTGCTCAGGGCCCGGTCCCTGCCGCTCGCTTGCCGACCACCAGCGCCACGCCCTCGGCGCCGAGCTCCTGGATCAGCGCCGCGACCAGAGCGGTCCATCCGGTCTGGTGGCTGGCGCCGACGCCGCGGCCGGTGTCGCCGTGAAAGTACTCGTAGAACGGCACGCAGTCGCGCCAGTGCGGATCGCGGTCGAACAGCTCGACTCCACCGTTGGTCGGCCGGCTCCCGGCACGGTTGCGGGTGAAAATCGACACCAGGCGGCGGGAGAGGTCATCGGCCACCTGACCCAGATGCATCCGTGCGCCGGAGCCCACCGGATGCTCGACGGTGTAGCGCTCACCCAGAAAGTGGTGCAAGCGGCGAAGCGCCGTGATCAGGAAGTAGTTCACGGGCATCCAGATCGGACCGCGCCAGTTGGAGTTGCCGCCGAACATCGCGGTGTCGGATTCCCCGGGAACGTAGTCGACCTTCCACGACTCGGCGCCGACCATGAAGACGTAGGGATCTCTCTCATGCGCTTTCGACAGCGCGCGCAGGCCGTAGTCGGAGAGAAACTCGGCCGGATCGAGCATGCGTTTCAGGATGCGTCCCAGGCGCTCCTGGTCGACCAGGCTGAACAGCCTCATGCCGTCCTCGCCTTCCAGCTGGGCCTGCTCCATCAATCGTGCCAGGCCCGGGCGGTTGCGCACGAACTTCGCCCCCCACGCCGACAGCTCGGCATTCCGCGCCGATTTCGGGTTCAGGAACGTGGCAAACAGCGGGATCAAGCCGACCATCGAGCGCACCTTGAGCGGGACCACGCGGTCCGGCAGGCGCAGCCGGTCGTAATAGAAGCCGTCCTCGTCGTCCCACAGGTCGATCCCGCTACCGTCCACGTTGTTCATCGACTGCGCGACGTAGAGGAAGTGGATGGCGTACTTCGCTAGCATCTTGTGGTAGACCGGGTTCTCCTGCGCGAGCTCGGTGGCGATGGTGGCCATGTCGCAGCTGAAGGTCGCCATCCAGGCGGTGCCGTCCGACTGCTCGATGTGGCCGCCGGTGGGCAGCGTGCGAGAGCGGTCGAAGACGCCGATGTTGTCGAGACCGAGGAAGCCACCCCCGAAGAGATTCGTGCCGTGGGCATCCTTGCGGTTGACCCACCAGGCGAAGTTGATCGCCAGCTTCTGGAACATCACTTCCAGGAAAGCGCGGTCGTTGCGACCCCACACCTGACGGGCGATCTCGAAGACGCGCCACGCGGCCCGGGCGAGCACGGGCGGGTTCACGTCATCGAAGGCCCACTCATAAGCGGCGATGGCACCGTTGGGATGCTGGTAGCGCTCACTGACCATCAGCAAGAGCTGTTCCTCGGCGAAGGCCGGGTCGATGTAGGCCAGCGCGATGCAATGGAAGCCGAGGTCCCACGCGGCGAACCACGGGTATTCCCATTTGTCGGGCATGCTGATGACGTCAGCTGCCTCGAAGTGGTGCCATTGACGGTTGCGAGAATGCGCGCGGTCGCCGCCGCCGTCCGGCGATCCCTGGCGCTGCCACGCCGGCACGCCATAGGCGAACCACTGCTTGGTCCAGATCATCCCAGCCCATGCCTGGCGCTGCACGCGGCGGGTGTCCTCGTCGAGATCCTTGGGCTGCAGCTCGTCATAGAACGCGTCGGCATCGGCCTGTCGCTCGGCAATGACCGCCGCCACGTGACCAGCCAGCTCGCCGATGCGCGCCGCGGCCTTACCGGCCTTGGCCTTCGCCGTGGGCGCCGTCATCGCGGACTCCTGCCGCAGCCGGAGAGTCACCTCGACGGTGGCGCCAGCAGCAACCTCCAATCGGTAGCGCGCGGCGGCCTTGGTGCCTTCCTGGCGCGGATTGACTGCGCTCTCCTTCCCGTGCACGAGCAAGTCGTTGAAGGCGTCCTTGACGTACACGCTGCTAGCCGGCTGGTTGAAGATCCGCTGGGTATTGGTCTCGTTCTCGGTGAAGAGCAGCTCGGGATCCCCCTCTGGACCACGGCCACATTCCAGCACCCACTCTCCGAGAAGCTCGTGCTCTGCGCGGATTGCGGCGCGGCCCTTCAGCGCTGCGAGCCTCGGTTGCTCGTCGCACTCGGTGCGGTCCGGGCCCCAGCTCCAGGTGTTGCGGAACCAAAGCGTCGGCAGCAGCTCGAGGCTGGCCGAGTCAGGACCGCGGTTGGAGACCGCGATGCGGATGGAGATATCGTCCGGTGCTGCCTTGGCGTAGGTCACCTCGACATCGAAGTAGCGCCCTTCGTCGAAGATCCCGGTGTCGACCAGCTCGTATTCCGGTTCATGCTTCAGACGCGCACCGTTGGTCGCCACCAGGTTGTCGTAGGGGAAAGCGCCTTGCGGATACTTGTAGACCATGCGCAGCAGCGAGTGCGACGGCGTGGCATCGAGATGGAACCAGCACTCCTTGACGTCCTCGCCGTGATTGCCTTCCGTGTTGTCGAGGCCGAAGAATCGCTCCTTGAGGATCGGGTCCTTGCCGTTCCAAAGCGCCAGGGCGAAACACAGCAACTGGCGTTCATCGCAGATCCCGGCGATGCCATCCTCGCCCCAGCGGTAGGCGCGAGACCGCGCCTGGTCATGGGGGAAGTAGCGCCACGCATTTCCATCAGCGGAGTCGTCTTCGCGCACCGTGCCCCAGGAACGATCGCTGAGGTACGGCCCCCAGCGACGCCACGCGATGGGATCGGTCAGGCGCTGGGCTTCGGTGGTGGTGGTGAGCGTCATGTTGACTCGGGGTGGGAGGAGGGCGCGGAAGGCGTGAGGCGGCCGCCGTTCTTCTGCTGCAGGCTGTACGCGAAGAACAGCCCCGCTCCGAGCAGGAAGAAGTGCAGCAGCGGCTCCCTGAGCAGGCGCCTCATGGCAGCGGAACCGGAATCACGTCCCGGGCGTGTACCAGATCGGCGAGGTGTACGCGCGCTCCTGGGTCGTCATCGGGACATCGGCGGTCATCTTGACTCCGAAGCGCAGTGCTTCGTACGCGGTCCAGCGCGGTGTGGGGATCTCGATCACGCGGGCGTAGTAGAAAGCGGGTTGCTCGGCATGGAAGTCCGGGTCCGTCCAGGTCGCGCTGAGTTCCGGGGAGCCGATGCTGTTCTTCCACGTCGCGTTCTGCACATCGACCGTGTTTCCGACCGGCGGGAGCTTCCCGTCCGCGCCGCGCTTGCGATCGCCGCTCCAGACAACATCGTAGACCTTCTCCTGAGTCTTGCCGTCCTTGTCGAGCCAGCCTTTGACGATCTGGATGCGATCGAGGTTGCCGCTGTAGGAGTCCTTCATCGCGGCGACGAGGAAGGTCGGGGCCTTGCCGGTCGGGGCCTTGCCTAGGTCGCCGCCCATCGGAACTCCCTTGGCGTAGCCGACCGCGGCCGGGAGGCGCGTTTCTGCGTCGGCCACGGTGAAGTCCCACCCGCCGAAGAAACGCACGACCATGCGCGGGCCGGTCGTCCCGTAGGTTTCTTTGCGCTTCATCGCGTCGAAGATCGCTTCGCGTGTGTTCTCGGTGGCCCAGACGGCGGCATAGCCGCCGGCAGCCTGCTGCCAGCCCTTGATCGTGAACTTGGGATCGGGCGCCGCGATGACGACGTGCTCCCAGCGGTGCGGCTCGGGCTCGACGCCGGAGTGCTTGCCAAAGAAGTTCTCCTCCTCCACCGCCGCCATGCCGGTGTGCGCGTCGGTGCTGCCGACCATCCCGAACTTGAAGGGGTTGACGCCTAGCTTCTTCTCGAGAAGCAGGCCGGTCTTGAGCGCCTCGCGGCAGTACTCCCACTGCAGCATCTCGGGCTTCTTGGCCTCGGTGCCGTTGAGGTTGGACTTGTCCCACTTCTCGTAGTCGGCGAACTCATCGTTCGGGGAGAGGAAGGGGTGCGTTTCGCTGTCGCCCTTGATCTGCGTCACCTCGGCGAGCGGCTCGAAGCTGGCACGCATCCTCGCCAGCTCCACCGTGAGCGGCTTGCCGTCGAAGGTCTCCACCGAGAACATGCGTCCGTTGCTCAGATTGCCGTTGTGGGGGATGGCAAGCACCTCCGCGCCGGTCTCCTTCTCGAAGGCGGCCAGGTAGCGCCAGAGGTCCTCCGGGTTCTTGCTGTCGAATTGCGAGTAGGGCACCGTCCGGTTCGCCACGCTGGAATCGCCGCGGAAGAGCACGTTGCGGTGCAGGTTGAAGCCACCGATCGCAGTCCACTCGAATCCGATGATCGCGCTGAAGCGGCCGGGCTCGTTGTACTTGTCGGCCAGGGCCGTGTAGACCTGCCACGCGTGGCGCACGGCCTTGTCGCTCTTGATCGGCGGGACGTCGCCGGACAGCGAGGCCACGATCTCCATGGCCGTGGCGAAGACCGTGTCGTTGTTGCCGCTCGTCAATGCGGTGTACCACTTCTTCCCGATCTCGGTGGAGAGGATTTCGGAATCACCGCTGAGCAACTGCGGCATGAGGCCGTACATCTCGGCGTGGTCGGAGATCACCAGGAAGTCGAGCGGCCGCGAGAGCCTCGCGCGCAAGCCGTGCGTGGTGGTGATCTCCTCCCCGCGTGCGAAGCGGTACGCATCCTCCTGCCCGACGCGGCACATGGTGCCTGCGTCGACCGAGATCGCCGTGTGCAGGTGGGTGTCACCCCACAGGACGCGCGTCGGGAAGTTCCTCCCGGCATAGGGCGAGTACTGCGGCCTGGTGATGTTCGCGACATCCTCCTTCGTGGCTCCCTCGTGGTTGCCCTCTTGCGACCAGGCGGTTTGGGCAAAGGCGCTGGCAGCAAGTACGACCGCTTGCGTAAGACGATTCATGGTCCGGATCTCCGCGCGTTTGGTTCCGTTCGATTTGCGTGGGTGTACCAAAACTGGCGCGGTGCAGGTGTGCTCGCGCAAGGTTAACCGGAACTTACTTTCGTCGATCAGCGTGTGCCTACCTAGCCCATGACCTTGGTCGAAGGGGTCCAACAACCACCCGAGCGGTACGGCATCGAGATGGGGACGCGGAGCATGCTCCATCGTTCGATGAGCGCTCGCCCCACGGGGTAGGAATGGCGAGGCATGCCAGCTCAAAACGTGGCAAGGCGTTGGAGAACCCAGAACATTGCCAAGCTGCCAATGGCGTAAGGCGGAACGACTTCGGCCCAGCGCGGGATGGGGACGGGGATGCGGCGTATCAGGAAGAGGAACGACAGCACCGCACCGATGAAGAGGAAGTGCCCCGTCTCGACGCCGATGCTGAAGAAGAGCAGCGCGAAGGGGATGTGCCCGGCCGGGAGTCCGGCCTCGCTCAATCCTCCTGCGAAGCCGAGCCCGTGCATGAGGCCAAAGCTGAACGCCACGAGCCACGGGGCGCGGCCGGTGATGCCTTCGATGCCACGCCGCTGGCGGAGGATCTCCAGGGCGACGAAAACGATGCTCAGCGCGATGACGGCCTCGACCGGCGGCGGCGGGACATGCACCCAGCCGAGCGTCGCGGCAGTCAGGGTCAGGCTATGCGAAACGGTGAAGGCGGTGACCGTCCTCACCAGACGCCAGCCGCCGTGCGTGAGGATGATGAGAGCCAGCACGAAGAGCAGGTGATCGATGCCCGCGAGGATGTGCTCGACGCCGAGCACGCCGTAGGTGCGTGCGACTTCCATCACGCGGGGAGCAGCGGCCACGACGAAGGAGGGCGCGGAGGGCGTTAGACGCACGACCTGCGTGCCGCCGTCGAGACGCTCGATGCGCACCAGGACGTCTGTCATCGTCGCGGCGAGACCGGCGATCCGGATCGTGCCGCCTGAGAGCCCGCCGGGGCAACTGACGCTCCAGCGCTCGGTGAAAGCGTTGTTGACCATCGAGGCCCGCGGCTCGCTCGCGTTCGTGCAGCGGGCCGGCAGCTCCACGTAGAGCCCCAGACGCAGGTCCTCGCCCAGGCCCGGCACCTTCCAGAGCACTTCGTACGTCTCCGGCCCACTCTGGCGCAGCTCGAGATAGGCGGGGCGCACCTCGTGCGCGAACAGTCCCGGCGCGAGGGTGACGAGCAGCACAAGAACGAGTAGCGCGCGCTTCATTCCGCTGGGCTGGACGCGAGCGTTCCGGGTGGATCCGCGGGCTCCAGGCCCTCGATGGTCACGCTGTAGCGACTCAGTAGCTCCTGATAGAAGGCCTCGTTCGCCGCGAGGCGCCGGGCGTGGTCCCACTCGCGCCGCACGGCATCGCGCACCTCCGCGAGCGCGGGCAGGCGCCCTTCGACACGCTCGCTGACGTACACCAGGTGCACGCCGTACCCGGACTCGACGGGCCCTTGCCAGCGGCCGGGCTCGAGCCGGACGAGCGCGAGCGCGAACGGCTCGCCGAATTGTTTCGCGATCTCGCTCGCCGGCTGTTCCGCGAACTCCGATTCGAGCAGGAGCGAGTCCCCCAGCGTCGAGATATCGGCCGCGCTGCCAGCGTCGTCCAGCTGCGCCAGCAGCTCTGCAACATCGCTCGCGAGCCTCTCGCCGTGCTTTTGCGGATCGAGGACCACCTGCCTGAACGTCAAGCGTGGCTCGACGCGGAACGAGTCGGGGTGGGTCCGCATGTACTCCTCGAGCTCGACTTCGGTCGGCTCGGCGAGCGCGGCGATGTCGTCCGAGACGAACTCCATCTTCTGCCGCAGACGGCGACGGATGACGGTGTCCTCCCGGTCCAGGCCCAGCGCGATCGCCTCGCGGCAGTAGACCTCCTCGCGTATCCGGTCGCGGACCAGGCCCGCCAGCTCCTCGGACGTGGGCTCACGCTGCCAGGTCTTCGCGAAGCCGGTCGCCATCTGCTCGATCTGCCCGAGCGTCACGACGATCTGCCCCGGCTCGCGGCGGCTCCCGTTCTGCTGCTGCAGGCTGTACGCAATGAACAGCCCCGCTCCGAGCAAGAGGAAGTGCAGCAGCGGCTCCCTGAGCAGGCGTCTCATGGCCGCGGAACGGGAATCACTTCCCGGGCGTGTACCAGATCGGAGAGGTGTACGCGCGCTCGGTGACGGTCATCGTGGCTTCCGGAGGCGGCTTGACGCCAAAGCGCTTCGCGTCATAGGCGGTCCAGCGCGGCGTGGGAATCTCGATCACTCGGGCGTAGTAGAACGCCTTGAGCGAAGGATCGAACTCGGGGTCCTTCCAGACCGTGATCAGCTCGGAGTCGCCGATGGTGTTGCTCCACGTGGCGTTGGGCACGTCCACCGTGCTCCCGACCGAGGGCAACTTGCCGTCCGCGCCGGGCTTGCGCTTCTCGGCGTCCCCCCAGACCACGTCGTAGATCTTCTCCTGCACATTGCCCTGCGCGTCGAGCCAGCCCTTGATGACCTGGATCCGGTCGAGGTTCGCGCCGATCGGGTCCTTGAGCGCCCCAACGAGGAACGTGGGCGACTTTCCGGCCGGCGCGGCGTGCAGGTCCCCGCCCATCGGTACTCCTTTCGTGTACCCGATGCGCGCTGGCATGCGGTCCGACGCATCCGCCGGTTCGAAATCGAATCCGCCGAAGAAGCGCACGAGCAGGCGCGTGCCCGTGGTCGCGTAGGTCTCCTTGCGCTGCATCGCGTCCCACAAGGACTCGCGCGTGTTCTCGTTCGCCCACACCGCGGCATACCCGGAGGAGCTGACTTCCCAGTCCTTGATGGTGATGCCCGTCTTGGCGTTGTTCATGAAGGTCGCATGGATGCGTTCGGGGCTTGGCTCCTGCGGCGTGGTCTTGCCGAAGAAGTTCTCCTCTTCCATCGCGGCCAGTCCCGTGTGAGCGTCGCTGCTGCCGACCATGCCGAACTTGTAAGGGTTCACACCGAGCTTCGCTTCGAGCTTCAAGCCGTTCTTGAGGGCCGAGCGCGCGTACTCGAATTCGAGCATCTCCTTGGTCTTCGCCTGGCTGGCGTCCAGATTGCACTTGTCCCAGCGCTCGAAGTTGGCGAATTCATCAGTCGGCGAAAGAGAGGGATGAGCCTCGCCATCGCCTTTGGTCTGGGTGGCCTCGTAGAGCCGCTCCCACTTCGCCCGCTCCGCGCAGTAGGCCTGGTCGATCTTCTTGCCGAAGGCCTCCTCGACGGGGAACATCGTGCCGTTGCTGAGGTTGCCGTTGTGTGCGATCGCCAGGACGCTGCCGCCCGTCTTCGCCTCGTACGCGGCCATCCAACTCCACAGGTCCAGCGGGTTCGTGCTCCCGAGGGGTGGAATGCACGTGTAGGGATCCACCGTGGACGCCTTGTCCCCGTTGTCGCGGAAGATCACGTTGCGGTGGAGGTTGTTGCCTTTGTCGAGCGAGGTCCACTCGTAGCCGATGAAGGCCGTGAACCGGCCCGGTTCGTTGTACTTCTCGGCGGCTTCGATGGTGGAGAGCCAGGCACTGTGGTACGCGCGTGTGCCGGGCGCGTAGACCAGGGCCTCCGGGAACTTGCCCTGCGAAAAGAGGCCGATGATTTCCAGCGCCGCCTTGGCCCCCTGGCCGGACTGGATCATGTCGTACCACTTGCGCCCTGACGGATCGGCCAGGAGCTCGGCCTTGCCCGCAAGCAAGTCAGGGAAGAAGCCCATGTTGTCCGAGTGGTCCGCCACGACGAGGAAGTCGAGCGCTCGCGATAGCTTGGCGGGTTGTCCGCTCGACGCAGTGACCTCCTCTCCGCGCGCGAAGCGCAGCGCGTCGGCCGGCGTGAGACGGCAGCCGAAGGCGCCCGCGTCGAACGAGAACGATGTGTGCAGGTGCGTGTCGCCGAAGAAAGGCCGCGTCGGGAAGTTGCGTCCCGCATAGGGCGAGTACGGCGGCTTGGCCGGAAACGACCTCCCGAGCGCAGCCGAATCGGTCGTGCCGATGTCGGTGGTGGTGGGCTCCTGCCCGGCGGCCGGGAGCGAGCAGGCGGCAACGGCAAACGCGAGGGTCCAGTGTTTCACTGTGTTCATGGACTCGACCGTCCAGGGGGTTGATCTGGAATGACGGCCCCAGCGCCATCGCATAGGGCCGATCGGGACGCGCGGCCTAGCGGCTGAAGCCCAAGGTAAGCATCAAGGCAAATGCGTCCAGGCTCGTATCGAACTTGGAGACCTCGTCGGTGACGTAGTACTTGGCTTCGAGCCCCAAGGCAATCGCGTCGGCCACGTTGATCGTCGCTCCGAGGAAGGCGTTGCCACCGAAGAGGCAGCTCGAGCTACTCCCGTCCTGGCTCCCGCCCTCCTGCTCCATATCATTGTAGAATCCACCGATCCCAAGCCCTCCGTAGAGATCGAGGACCCAGATCGGCACGTTGAGCCGGCCGTTCACCATTACGGGGACACTCCACAAGTCCGTGTCGACTCCGTCATTGGAGCCGTCGGCATCGATGTACCCAATCTCGAACTCCACCGCGAACATCTTGCTGCGGAAGGTCATCCAGGAGAGATTGAGGATGAGGCCATCGTCGAGGTCGTCCTCCTCCGAGCCGTAGTATCCGCCTTTGATCGTGAAGCGGCTCGCGTGCAGGCTTTCCTGCGCAGGCCCGGAGAAATAGGTGTGGCCGGTGAGCTCCGAGGCGTCGTCATCCAGCGGAGCTTCGATTCCGAGCGCACCGGAGGACTCGGCGTCGTCCCCGCCCTTCGCCGCAGCGACCGGCGGAGGAACGGACTCGGCGATCGGAGCCATCACGACGATGGCATCGTTCGAGTCGGTGGCGACGAGAGCGCTCGTCCGAGCAGAAGTGCAACCAATCAGGGATAGCGTGGCAACGAGAAGTGCGAGACGCAGCATGGTTGGCCTCGAGGGGGGGTCTATCGGGGTTATTCGCGGCCCCCACCGAGGCAACTGATCGAGATGCTCGCCCACACCGGACAATCCACCTCACAACAACAGGCCCGAGGTTTCGCGCGAACCCTCGGTGGGATGCCGGTAGCTTGTCGAGTACTCCGGGATGCGTCAAGGTCCCGCGTGCGGTCCGGGCTGCCGGTAGACTGCACGGGGCACCACGCTCACGCGTTCACCTCAGATCGCGCGGAAAGCGCAAGGATGTCCCACATGCCGAGAGCAACGACCGAACAGGATGTTCAGGTTCCGCTCGGGCGCGCCGGCAGGCCCTCGCGGATGCGTTCCGAGAAGTCCGATGCGGTACCCGCAGCGCGCGCCCGCTCGGTGATGTCGCTGCGCGCGCGCAGCTCCTCGAAGGGGAGGGAGGTGTTCACCATCGCGCGCATGTAGAGCAGCTCCTCGCCGCAGCCGTTGACCAGGATGCGCCAGTTCCAGGGCCGCTCGATTCCGAGCTCGACCGCGTGCAAGCGAATCGAGGTCGTGCAATTGTGCGTGACCGCGTTGTACCAAGCTGGCTCGGCGGCCAGGTGGTTGATTCGCTCCGCGTAGGAGACCAGTAGCGCGCGAGCCTGCGCGGGCGAATTGACCAGACGGTAGAGGCGCACGTGCTCGCCGCGCAGATTGGTCCGCACGCCGATCAAGTCGCGCTCGTCGCCGACGACGTAGTAGAGCTCGAACTGACGATAGAGACCGCCCAGGGGGGAGTAGCTCTCGCCGACTTCCTTGCGCGTCTCGATCGACATGATCAGGTGCTCGCCGCCCGCGAACTCCCAGCTCATCATCGTGTGGACGATCAGTCCCGCGCCCCAGTCGCACACAGCCAGGTCAACGCCCGTGAGGCGCGAAAGATCGTAGTTGCGTTCCTCCCAGTGCGGCACGAAGTCGGTCTCGGAGCGGTACTCGAAGTTGCGCAGGTTGGTGACAGTCAGGCGGTCGCCGTCGATGCGCGCCGAGGGCAGACGGCTCACGTCCGCGAGCCAGTCGCGATCGTTGCGCGGCGCGATCGAGAGCCACCACAAGAGCACCGCCACGAAAAGACCCGCGGCGGTGAGCAGGCCTCGGCGCCGCGGGCGCAAGAACACGAGCAATCCCAGCGAGACGAGGACGTACGCCACGGCTCCGACGCGACCGGGTCCGTCCAGCTGCAGCGCAAGAGTAGCCCACACGAAGCAGAGCAGCGCCGCCAGCGCCAGCGCCCCCCACAGTACGATCCGCCCGAGCCGCCGGAGCCATCCGCTGCGAGCGCCGGCGGCGGACTGATCCGTTGCGTTCACGCCCGGTCCGCTAGAGCTCTTCGACCGACAGCGCCAATGCCTCCGCGTAATCCAGTTGCACGACGTCACCCACGCGCAGGCCCGTGACGAACGAGCGACCTTCCGCGGTCGCGAGGCGATGCGCGATCAATTCGCCAGAGGCGAGCGAGAAGACCACGATGTCGTGCGGCGCGTCGATCGACTCGATCTTGACGCGCGCGCTCATCGCCAACGCCACTCCAGCGCCCGGCTTCGCGCCTGCCTCGGTGCGTCCGGCACCCACCGCGCCCGCGGCAGCTTGCGCGGTCTCGCCCGCCGGCCGCAGCGACGCGGCCAGCGCTGCTTTGTAGCGAACGCGCACCTTGTCACCGACCGCGATCTGGTCGAAGTTGCGCGCGGCCTGACCGACCTCCAGTGCCAACAAGCTGCCGTCTTCGCGACGCAGCGTCACGGTGCGTCGTGCGTGATCGATGGCCATCACCTCGGCCGTGGCAGTGAACTCGTTGCTGATCGAGACGGGCACCGGGTTGGTGCGAGCCGCTTGCTCCGTTGCGGACGGCGCGGACTGGCAACCCGCCAGCGCGAGCAAGCTGCCGAAAACGATGGCGTACGGCGTGCAGGACAGAACGCGGATGTGGAGTTTCAATGCGTTTCCTCGGGTATTGGTCGCTGCGGCGAGAAGGGGGGCGAACAGGTCGCGCAAGGCGTGCGGAAACCGACGTCGGGGGTTCTCCGAGCAGTTTGCTTCACCGACTCGTGTCATGACGCTCGGTCTTCTCCGAGATCTCTTGCACGCGCCACCCTAGCTTGGGGGGGAGATGCTAGCAAGCGATTGCGCGCCCAAAGCGCTTGACAAGCGCCGTACGCGCATCGACCCTCCTGCCGTGGAAGAATGGCCCTGCTTGCGATCACCTCCGCCGTGCGTGGAGCATCGTCCCGATGAAATCCCGATGAAACTGCAAGCCTTGGTGGCGCTTCGACACACTCGCACAAAGGTGCTCGGGACCGCTTTACTTCTCTTGGCGGGTTGCTCGGCCCCGCCGCCCGTGCGCGTCGTTCCTCGGGAGGGGTACGAACAGCAGCTCGAAATCGAGCCATGCGCGCTGTTCGGAGATAGCCTCAGCCGTTGGACGATCTGGCTGCTGCGCATGCTCGAGCTCGAACAGCGCTACGAGGACGATCCACTCGGAACGCTCGCGGAGCTGCACGCGGCCGCGCTCGAGGAAGTGCACGCGCCGGGACTCTTCAGTCTGGCCGAGCTCAACTATCACACTGCCCAGCGATTGAATAACCGGGAGTGCTACCTGGCTGCCGCGGTCTACGCGTACCTCTATCTCCTTCCGGAGGATCCCGCGCTCGCGCCGAGCGCCTACGACCGGCGCTTCCGCTGGGCCTGCGACATCTACAACCGTTCGCTCGAGCTGGCCTTCCGGGATCCGAAGAAGAGCTTGCTGCGGCTCGAGCCCGGACGGCGCGAGGTCCCGGGCGGCGCGGTGCAAGTTGAAGTCGACACCTCCGAGTTTCCGTACACGACCGAGGGCCTCGAGCTCCTGCCCACCGACGAACTCGACGTCGTTGGCTTGAGCTACCGCGTGCGCACCGCGGGACTCGGTGTGCCCCTGATCGCAGTCGCCAAGCAACGTGGTGAGGGCACGGCCGGGGTGGACGTCCTCGACACGACCAGCGTCGCCGCGACGGTCTTTCTGCGGCTACGCGGAGGCTTGACCGACATCGCGGGTGGGATTCCGGCCGTACTGGAACTGCACTCTTCCACCGACGAAGCCTCGGTCACACTCGGGGATCGCTCGGTCCCACTCGAATCCGACCTCACCGCGACGGTGGCCTACGGAATCCAGAGTGCCAACCTGTGGCGCTTCGACATCGCGGGCTTGTTCAAGGGCGACGCGGTGCGTCAGAACGGCTTGATCCTCCCGCGGCCCTTCCAGCCCGGGCGCATCCCGGTCGTGCTCGTACACGGCACGGCCTCGAATCCGGCCTACTGGGCGGAGCTGATGAACGCGCTGACCGTGGATCCTCAGATCCGCTCGCGCTACCAGTTCTGGTTCTTCATCTACTCTACAGGCAATCCAATCGTGTACTCGGCCGCCACGCTGCGGCGAGCGCTGGCCGAAGTGCTCCAGCAGCATGATCCGGAGGGCCTGGATCCGGCGCTGAAGCGTATGGTCATCATGGGCCACAGCCAGGGCGGGCTCTTGACCAAGCTCATGGGCATCACCGTCGACGCCGACGAAGTGTGCACGAAAGTGCTGGGGGCTCCAGTGGCGGAGCTTCACCTCGGCGCGGATCAGGAAAAGCTCCTGCGCGAGTGCTTCGACATCCGCCCGCTGCCTTACGTCGAACGCATGGTGTTCGTGGCCACGCCGCACCGCGGGAGCTTTCTCGCTGCGAAGTGGTTCTCGCACTTCTTCGCGGGCTTGATCGCCGTACCCGGCGAGCTCGGCTCGGTGGCGGGCCAGATCGCAGGAGCGGTGCCGCGCGAACACCTTCCGCCAGGGATGGAGGATCGCGTTCCGACCAGCCTCGACAACATGGATCCGGGCAATCCGGTCATGAGCTATCTGGCGGACATCCCCGTCGATCCGCGCATCCACACCCACTCGATCATCCCGATCGGTGATGCCGAACAAGCGGCCGGTGCGGACGACGGAGTGGTCGAGTACGAGAGCGCTCACCTCGAGGGCGTCGAATCCGAGTTGCTCGTGCCTTCGCCGCACTCTTGCCAGTCTCACCCGCGCACGATCATCGAGGTGCGCCGCATCCTGCTCGCACACCTCGCAACGGGCCCCACTCCCTGACGCTGGAGAATCCGTGAGCCGCCCTTTAGAGCAGCCCGCGTGGTTCCGAGCGTCTGATCGGACACGGCCTTCTTGAATCCTGCCAGGCGCTGGCCCGAGTCCGCCGATCTCGTTCGACAGGAAGACGCGGCCTCTCGCTATTTCGACCCACCCGTCCGCCATTCCATCGCAGCGACCTGGCCCTGTCGGGCGTAGTCGGCCGCTTCGCCGAGCACTCGCGCGGCTTCCTGCGGTGCGTGGAATCCCATCGAGTTCTCGGCGGCGATGAAGTCGATACGCCACTGGGCCTTGCGCTGGAATTCGAGGGCTGGCAGAAGCTGTTCGGCTGAAGCCCCGTCCGCCTTCGCTTTCACGATCGCATCGAGCTGATCCATGAGCGCGGCGGCCGCGCGCTGCATGAGATCCTGATTGCGCTGCTGGATCACGTCGACACGCGCAGCCATCTCGGCTTCCGAAGCGTGGTGACAGGTCTGACACGCACGATTGACGTTGAGCAGCGGGCTACGCACCCAGTGGTCGGAGACCTTGGTCGCGCCCTCGCGCATGTAGGGCATGTGACAGTCGGCGCACGAGACGCCGCTGCGCGCGTGGATGCCCTGGCTCCACAATTCGAACTCGGGATGCTGCGCCTTGAGGATCGAGGCGCCCGTTTCCGCGTGCTCGTAGTCGCTGAAGCGACCGCCATCGGGAAACTTCGTCTCGTCCCAGAAGGCCTCGACCTGCTCGACCTTGAGGCCTTTGCCCCACGGGAACGTCAGTGGCATCTTCGACGAGCAGTAGTACTCGACGTGACACTGCCCGCATACGAACGAGCGCATCTCGCTGCGCCGGCCGTCGACGTTCGGATCGTACGGCTGAGCGCGCGACCCGGCGCGCCATTCTGCGATGCTGGGCAGGTGCGGCGTTTCCGCATCCGAGGCGGCCAAGGCCTGGATCCCGCGGATGAAACCGGGGCGCGTCACCCGCAGCTGCATGCTGTTCGGCTCATGGCAGTCCACGCACGAGACCGGATGCGCGTGGCCGATCTCGTGCAGCTTGGCGTTGACCTCCTCGTAGGAAAGCTTGTGGGTCGCCTCGAAACCCTTCGTCACGTCTCCATCCCCGAGTTGCCGGTAGAGCGGCATGATGGAGGCGTGGCAATGAAGGCAGGATCCCGACTGAGGCTTCTTCAGGCGCTCGGTCGCCTCCTGGTCGACCAGCATGTACGCGTGTCCGCGCCGGTCACGGTAGTCGATGGAGAATGCGTAGCCGAGGAACATGCGCTTGAGCCACGGGTCGCGTTCGATCTTCTCCGCGGGCATCGCTTCGCTCCCGCCGTGTCCGCCGAAGCGCGTGCGCGTGGTCTGCGCCGTGCGAAGATAACCGTCGTACTGGCGCGGCCAGTTCACGCCCCAGGTCGCAGGATCCGTGTCGTCCTCGGTAACCGGCTTCAACAGGATGTAGGGGTTCCGGCCCTCCTCTTTGCGCTCGAAGATGTTGATGAGCAACGCGGTGGCTCCTGCGGTGACGGCCGCCACCACGAGGACGGTGACCACGAACCATAACTTTCCGCGGCCTGCTCGCGGGGGGTCGATCATCGTGATGTCTCCTCGCTCCGTTCGTGTGATTCACCGCGGTCGCTGCCGCCCAGCCCGGCTGTCTCGCCATGCCCGACCTCGCTATGGCAGTGGACGCACTGGATCGCGTCCCGGCTCGTCGTCGCGCCCGCGACCTGATCATGCAGGAGATCCGCGTGGCAGCGCAGGCAGTTTTCCTGCACGAGCAAGGCATCGCCGGGCGTGATGCGGATCGGCTCGACGAAGTCCTGCAGCGTGAAAGCCTTGCTGTGGCGATAGCCGTGCGATGCCTTCGCGATCCACTTGCGGAGCCCTGACGCAGGGAGGTGGCAATCGACGCAGGTTGCCACCGTATGGTGGCTGGCCTTCTGCCACGCATCGTACTGCGGGCGCATGATGTGGCAGTTCACGCAGGCGGCCGGATCGCTGCTCAGGTACGACCCACCTTCGGCATAGCGGAACGTGAACCCGGAGATGCCCAGTGAAGCACCAATCAGGACGGCGAGAAGCAGCGCGACCCGACCAGCGCGCTTGGTCCTCACGTCCGCGGCCATGCGTTCGATGCGCTCGACCAACCCGACCCAGGCTACAGCTCCGCGCAGCGGATGGAAAGCGCGGCGCGATGGCGGGGTTCGCTGCCGCGCATGGTCAGGCGTTTTCGGTTCATCTGGTGTTGGTCGGTTGGGCAGTCTCTTCTAGAGGTTGAACCTTCTTGAGGTCGTACCTGAAAACAGGGCCTTCACTCGAGCTGGGAAAAGTCTTCGGCGGCTCTGCCGCGGTGGCTTGTTGCCCGGCCAAGGTCAGAGTCCCGTCCTCGATCTTGAAGATGGTGAAGACCACTTCGCCGATGGCATCCTCCGGAGGCGAAGAATGTTGGATCGTCGCGTGCAGCTGCTGTGGGTCTGTGCCCGCGGGCAGTGTAAATGTCGTCTCATACCAGAAGTTTGGGTCCCGGTGAAAGTGGAGAGAGTTATCGGTGATCGTGATGGTGATCTTGCCGTCCGACTCCGCGCCCACCATGACTCCCTCCCATGTTCCTTGGAGGGGTTGGAGTTCTGCAGCGATTTTTGGGTTGGTTGTGCAACCGGCTTGCATGCAAAGGAGAACACACGGGAGGAGCATGGAAAGCGGGGTGAAGCCGAACACTCCTTTGAGGGTCATTTTCATCTTTTGACTCCGGTGGCTGTCGATTGAAGGATGCGCGCGATAGGCCAGCCCGCACCCGGCTTACCTGGCCGCCTGGCGCAGGAGGGCCCCGAACGCTTTCTCGTCGATGTCCCCTATCGCACGCACCTTGATGTGCCGCACGTACTGCCCCTTGCCTTCGAGGAGTCCGTGCGGGTCCTCGAGCGAGGAGCCCTGGAAGAAGCCGAGCTGCACGTACGTGGGCGCGGAGTAGACGTAGGCGACCGGGTCCTTCCCCTTGAGCCAGCACCCGTTGCCCCACTTGACCGACTCCTGGAGCTTGGGTGCCACTCGGTTCACGAACTTGCGGAGTGCGCGGATGAGGGTGCGGTTCTTCGACGACTGGTCGGCGAGGTACAGGTCGAACGTGGCGTAGGCCTTCATCTTCGGCATGGCAGATCACTCCTGGGCGCCTTCGTGACGCTCGAGATCGCACTCATCGTCGCCGGACGCGTGATCATGTGGAAGAGCGTCGCGCAAAGCCCTACACCCATGGCCAACTCGCGGCTCGGTGGTGATACTCGGCGCACGTGAAGCTCGATCGCCGTCAGTTCCTCGCGACCGGGGGAGTCGGGCTCGTATCTTGCGGGACCGGCGCTCGGCTCACTGGACCCGAGCGGACCACCCGACTCGAGCGACTCCTCGAGGCGCACGCCGAAGTCCTGCCCGAAAGGGTAGGCGCCGGTGCGAACCACTACCCGATGGCAGCGGAGGCCCTCGAGGCCCTCGGCTACGAGGACTCGATCGAGGATTCGTGGCGGGGAGGAGCGGAGGGCTACGCGGGTCCCCTGCCGCGCGTGGCTCCGATCGAGAGAGTGGAGGACGCGCTCGGTTCCTACGACCGCTTCGGCGACTGGCTCGATTTCTTCCGCGCAGCTCTCGCGCGGGCGCCGTGGCCGTCGGTCGTCGCAACCTGGGCCCCGCGTCTGGCACCCGGGATCGCCGGAGCGACCTTTCACGGCGTCATTCGGACCGCCCACGCTGCTCGTGCGCTGCGGAATCGCGAGAGCGCGGCGCGCCACAACGAGCTCGCCGTCGGCCTGGCCTACTGGGCTTCGCGGTACACGGAATTGCCGGTGAACGAAAGCCTGCGCGGCGAAGGACGGAGTCTGCACGCGACGCTCGCGGGCTTCGAGCATCCCTGGCTCGACGAGGATGCGGACGTCGACTTCTTCGCGGTGCTGGAGCGCATGACCCGGGCGCCGCTCGCCCCGCCCGTATGGCTCGAGGAGCGGGGGCCGACGCCCGGCGCGGAACTCGACCTCCTCGTGCGCGAGGCGGCGAGCGCCTTCCTCGAGATGCTCGTGCTCGAGCGCCAGCGAATCTGGCTCTTGCACACGGTCACCGGTCCAGCCGCGGTGGGCTTGCTCCTCCCCGAGGTCGATCCCGTCGGCGCGCGTCGGCTCGTGGAGTACGTGCGGCAGGCCGTCGTGGCGATGTACGCCGCGTACGGGGCGCCGTACACCGCGGGCTCTCACGTACGCGACTCCCCCGGCGACTGGCCGACGCTGATCCGGCATGCGGCCGAGAGCCGCTCCGTCCACACGATCAAGCTGATTGAGGCGCTGTCGCGCTTCGACCGAGACGGCGACCCGCTCTTCCGGAGCGTTGCCGCGCAGTGGCTCGAGTGGAAGTAGAGCCCCGAAGCGGCCGCACTCCAGGAACGCTTCCAGGGTAGTGGCCGACCCGTGCACGTGCGTTTCCAATACCGTTGCCTGTAGGGCGCGGGTCGGAGCGTTGTGAGGCGCTCCATTTTCTGGTTGCAAGAGGTCGAAGAAGGACTAATATGAGCGTGCTCATATTGAGGCCAGGACCATGCGCGTGACCCGAGAGACCCAGGTCGAAACCCGGCGGCGGCTGCTCCAGGCGGCCCGGGAGGAGTTCGGCGCGGCCGGCTTTGCCGCCGCGACGACCCGCGACATCGCCCGACGCGCCGGGGTGGCGGCGGGGACGCTCTTCAATTACTTCCCGGGCAAGGAAGCGCTTGGGGCCGCGCTGCTCCTCGAGGCGAGCGCGGCGGCGGAAACGGAGTTCGACTCCAAGCGCCGCGAACGAGAGTCGCTCGAGGAGATGCTCTTCGCCTGGGTCGCGATCTTGCTGCGCCACCTCGCTCCGTTCCGCTCGTGGGCGCCCGCGGTTCTCGAGACCGGATCCGGACTGCTGCGCTCGTCGAGCGACGCGGCGGCTGCAGAGGGGGAGCGCTTCCGAACTCTGCACTTGGAGCGTGTCCAGACATGGCTCGCCGAACACGGGCGCACGAGCGAGCTTCCGATCGACCTGCACCTGTACTGGACGCTCTTCCTCGGCGTCGTCGAGTTCTGGTCGGCGGACAGCTCGCACAACCAGGAGGCCACGCTGGCGCTCCTGGATCGATCGATGGGACTCTTTGCCCGAGGGCTCACGGAAGACCGAAGGAGCTGATGCGATGGAAACGACACCGACGCTGGCCGAGCTGATCGAGGCCCTTCCGCCCGAAGTCGAGGCGGCCGAGCGCGCACCCGCAAGGGCGGAGCTCGAGCACTTGCTTGCGGGAATGCGGGGCGCTCCCGCGCCGATCGGCCAGCTGTCTCGCCTGTGGTCGCTCGGCACGCTCCAGGCGAAGATCGCGGCCGCCTACGCCGCCTGGTGGCTGCGCAGTGGCTTCCAGGACGCGGATCAGAAACGCCGCGGGCTCGACGAGACGCACGTGGCCGCCGCCTTGCAGGTCCTTTCGCGCATGAGCTATCTGCGCGGAGCCGTGATGAAGCTCGGCCAGGTGCTCGCGCACTGGCCCGACGTCCTGCCGGGGCCCTTCGCGGAGGTCCTCGGAAGGCTTCACTCGGAAGCGCCGCCGATGCACTTCGCGCTCCTTCGCGAGCACGTGCGCAACGAGCTCGGCGCCGATCCGAGCGAGCTCTTCGACGACTTCGAGACCGAAGCCTTCGCCGCCGCCTCGCTGGGCCAGGTGCACCGCGCGCGGCTGAAGGGGACCGGCCTCCGCGTCGCGGTCAAGGTGCAATACCCCGACATCGCGCGCACGATTCAGAGCGACGTGCGCAACATGAAGCTCGCGAGCTTCCCGATGCGGCTGAGCGGGGACTGGGCGAACCTGCTGGCGCAGTTCGATGGCATCCAGCGCATGCTCGAGCAGGAAACGGACTACGAGCAGGAAGCCGAGCTGCAAGAAGAGGTGCGGCGCGCGCTGTCCGGCCTCGAGGACGTCGTCGTGCCGCGGGTCATCCGCGAGCTCTCCACGCGGCGAGTGCTGACGATGGAGTACGTCGACGGCCTTCACCTCGAGCCGTTCCTCACGACGCGTCCGGCGCAGGAGCTGCGCGACCGCCACGGCGCGCAGATCACGCGCGCCTCGATGCGCCTGTGGTATCGCGAGCGCCTCATCTACGCCGATCCGCACCCGGGGAACTACCTGTTCCTGCCCGACGGCCGTCTGGGATTACTGGATTTCGGCTGCTGCCACCGCTTCAGCGACGAGGAGTTCGAGTACGTGCTGAGAACCGAGCGCGCCGCATTGCAGGCGGACGATGAGCGCCTCGTCGCCGCGCTGGCCCACGGCTGCGACATGAAGCCGCACGAGCTCGCGGGCGAGCGCTTGCGAATGCTACGCGAGTACTGCAACTGGCTCTGGACGCCGCTGCGGACGGACGAGCCGTTCGATTACGGTACGCTTGGGCAGTACCGAGATGGCGTGCGGCTGTATGGTGAGTTCGTGAAGCGCCGCTGGGTGCGTTCCCAGCCGGTGAACGTCTGGTTGAACAAGGTGTTCTTTGGTGTGCGAGCGATGTTGACACGTCTCGAGGCCCGGGTGGCGTATGGGCGTATCCTCAGGGAGGAGTCGCCTTCGTAGGCGGGCGCGGCACGAATACAGTGCGGCCGCCTCTGGTTCGGAGTACCGCCTTCAGGCGGTCTTCTCTTGGCAGGACCAGTCCCGCCTGAAGGCGGGACGACGAACCGGACCGCCTGAAGGCGGTACTCCAAACGAAGAGGGACTCCGAACCCGGAGGTAGTTCGAACCCAGAGGTACTCCGAACAGGGCCGGAGACATCAGCCTCCCGTCGGCGCGGGCACGGGGAAGCCACGATCGCGCATGAGGGCGTCGATGCGTGCGTCGCGTTCGCGGAAGGCGCGGTAGGCGTCGGCGGGGTCGAGCGAGTTGCAGGGTGAGAAGAGGTAGCGCACGAGCTTCTCGGCGAGATCGCGATCGTAGTAGCCGCCCGGAGCCGCCTCGAAGGCTTCGGCGGCGTCGGAGGTGAGTACGTCGGCCCAGAGGTAGCCGTAGTAGCCGGCGGCGTATCCCTCGCCAGAAAAGACGTGTGTGAAGTGCGGGCTCCGGTGGCGCATGACGATCTCGCGCGGGAGACCGAGCTCCGCCAGCGTCTCGCGCTCGAAAGCGTCCGGATCGATGCCCGTCGGGTCGACCGAGTGGAAGCGCATGTCGAGCAGGGCCGAGGCCAGGTATTCGGTCGTCCGGAAGCCCTCGTTGAAGGTCGCCGCGCGGCGGATCTTGGCGACCAGCTCGTCCGGGATGGGCTCCCCGGTCTCGTAGTGCACGAGGTAGCGCTCGATCACGGGCTCGGTCAGGAGCCAGCGCTCGAGGAGTTGCGATTGGAACTCGGTGTAGTCCCGCACGCCGGAGTTGAGCGTCGGGTAGGCGACGCTGGACGAGAGGTAGTGCAGCCCGTGCCCGAACTCGTGGAAGAAGGTCTCGGCGTCCTCCCAGGAAACGAGCACCGGCTCGCCGGGCGCCGCAGGAATGAAGTTCGAGTTGTTGGCAGCCAGCACGGTGCGCTTCCCGTCGAAGGTCTCGTGGCTGCGATACGTCGTGGCCCAGGCTCCCGAGCGCTTCCCGGGCCGGGCGTAGGGGTCGAGGTACCAGAGCCCGACGTGGGCGCCCGTTTTCCGGTCGGTGACTTCCCAGACGCGCACGTCCGGATGGAAGACGGGGACGCTGTTCGCGGGCACGGGCGTGAACGCGAAGCCGAAGAGCTCCCCCGCCACGAAGAACATCCCCTCGCGCAGCTTCTCGAGCTGCAGGTACGCTTTCACCTCGTCCGAGTCGAGCGCGTACTTCGCGCGTGCGCACCTTCTCGGCGTAGTAGCGGTAGTCCCAGGGCTCGATCGTGATTCCCGCGCCCTCGGCGTCGGCGACGGCCTGCATGTCGCGCACCTCCTCGGCCACTCGCGCGAGCGCCGCCGGCCACACGGCCTCCATCAGAGCGAGCGCCCGCTCGGGGGTCTTCGCCATGCGGTCGGTGAGCCGCCAGCTCGCGTAGTTCTCGTACCCGAGCAGGCGCACGCGCTCGTGGCGCAGCGCGAGGATCTCGGCGATCAGCGCGTTGTTGTCGTGCTCGTCGCCGTTGTCGCCGCGCGAGTAGTAGGTGCGCCAGACCTGCTCGCGCAGAGCGCGCTCGTCGGAGAAGGTCAGGAACGGGTCCATCGACGAGCGCGTGTTGGTGATGGCGTACTTCCCTTCCTGCCCGCGGGCCGCCGCCGCCTTCGCGGCCGCCTGCACGAAAGCCTCCGAGAGGCCGCCGAGCTGGTTGGCTTCGAGGAAGAGGACGTACCCCTCCTCATCCGCGAGCACGTTCTGCGCGAAGCGCGTGTGGAGCTCCGCCAGACGCTTGTCGATCTCGGCGTAACGCTCCCTGGCCGCGCCCGTCAGCGTCGCTCCGTCGTGCGTGAAGCGGTCGTACACGAGCTGGACCAGGCGCAGCTCGTCGGGTCGGAGGCCCGCCGCGTCGCGACCCTCCCACACGGAGCGGACCCGCGCGAAGAGCGCCGCGTTTTGCACGATCTTCGAAGCGTGCTCGGAGAGCTTCGGCGCCATCTCCGTCTGCACCTCACGGAATTCCGGCGTCGAGAGGTTTGCGCTCCAGACGTCGAAGTAAGCCTGCACCCGATCGAGGTCGCGCCCCGTCCGTTCCAGGGCGGCGATCGTGTTCTCGAAAGTCGGTGCGCGCGGATCGCGCGCGATCGCGTCGATCTCCTCGAGGTGGACCTCCATCCCACGCAGGAGCGCGGGCTTCAGCGCGTCGAGCTTCATCCCGTCGAAGGCGGGCACGCCTCCGTAGGGACCGGTCCAGGTCGCGAGGAGCGCGTTCTGCTCGCCCGCATCGAGCTCCGGCTCACGCGCCTTCGCGGGCGCGCTGCAAGCGCCGGAGCACGCGAAGAGGACGGCGAGGGTCGCGGGCGCGCAGAGGCGGGAGAGTTCGGTGGGCTTGGGCTGGCTCCTGGAGGTGCTCATGGAGAGGAATGGTAGCGAGACCGGCACGCGGATGAATCCCGCACGTGCCTGTCCGCCGCGCCCCGGGGCGCTCGCGATCTCGGTCGCAAGACGCCCTGGGTAAGGAACAGATTCGTGTTCTGATATCGGAATGTCCCCGGGCCACCGGCGTAGGCCGCGCCAGGTCCGCAGCCAGAAGACCCTCGAGCGCATCCTGTCGGCACTCGAATCCCTCTTACGCTCGCGCGACTTCGAAGCAACCAGCGTGGCAGAGATCACCAAGCGGGCCAGGACTTCCTTGGGCGCTTTCTAACCGCGATCGAGATGCGGCTCTGCGCGGTCGCGGCGTCATTCCGCGAGAAGATCCGTTTCCCCGCACCGAGGACGACGAGCGCTTGCGCAAGGAACTGAGCTCTCTGCTCCTCGCCTACCTGAGCTGGAAGGACGAACTCTCATGATCCTGTTCGAACTGCTGTGCTGCCTCGCGACGAGCCTTTCCACTCCAGCGGGTCTCCAAGACCGCGCCAGTTCCGATCCCGGCCCCGCTCTGGAATGGCAGCCGTTCCAGATGGAGGACGAGGAAGGCAGGACGATCCCGGACGTCTTCGTCGCGAAGCTGACCGTCCCCATGGATCGAGCGGTACCCGACGGCCCGACGATCCGCCTCGCCATGCTCAAGCTCGCCGGCAATCCTGCAGGGCTTCCGCTGGTTCACCTGCACGGAGGCCCGGGAGGTCAGGCGACCGGCATGGCCGAGCTCTCGTTGTGGCAGGATCTGCGCGACGCGGGAGACGTGATTCTCCTCGATCAGCGCGGATGTGGTCGTTCCGAGCCCTCGCTCCAGCTGCAACCTCCGCCGGAGGGAATCCCAGCGGACGTCTTCTCGAGTCGCGAGCGGTTGGGAAGCTACCTCGAGAGCGCAAGCGACCGGACGGCGACGGCCTTGCGCGAAGGCGGCATCGAGCCTTCGGCCTTCCACAACTTCGAGAACGTTGCCGACCTGGAGGACCTGCGCCGGGCGCTCGGAGCGGAGCGCTTGAACGTCCTCGGCTTCAGCTACGGGAGTCACCTGGGACTCCTGTGGCTGCGGGAGCATCCAGAGTCGATCGCGAACGCGGTCTTGATCGGTGTCGAGGGCCTCGACATGACCATGAAACTTCCGCGCACGTACGACGTGCACTGGGGACGCCTGGCGCTGCTCGCCGCGCGGGATCCCGCGCTCGCGCCGCAGGCGGGGGAGATCGCCGAACTCCTGCCGCGAGCACTGGCGGAGCTCCGTCGCGAACCGCTGGCGGTCAAGCTCCCCGACCCGGTCACCGGCGCGGAACGCGAGTACCAGGTCGGTGTCTATGGCTTTCAGCTGCTCCTGGTGCTCGACCTGGGCGACAGCTCGGACATCCCCGTGATCCCGCGCCTGCTGCACGAAGTGGCACATCGGAAGACCGCGATGCTCGCCTGGTTCGTGCGCAAGCGCCTGGGATTCCTCGCGCGCCTGCCGGTGCCGATGTTCACCATGGACGCGGGGGCCGGGACGTCCCAGGGGCGAGCGACTGCCATCTCCGAGCAGCGCGTCCGCGCGTTGCTTTCGGATTCGATGAACTTCTCGTTCCCGGAAGCGGAGGCCCACTTCGAGCCCAAGCGATTTGGTCCGGAGTACTGCGAGCCCCTGGTCTCGTCCGTGCGCACCCTGTTCATCTCGGGCGAGCTCGACTCGAACACGCCGCCCTTCCAGGCCGAGGAGGTGCGCTTTGGTTTCTCGGACTCGACGCACCTCGTCGCTCGCAACGCGGGCCACGAGGCGAGCTGGATGGACAATGAACGTACCGTCGCCGCGATCCGTGACTTCCTCGGCGGTGATGACGTCTCCGGGCGGTCCATCGACCAGGCGAGCTTGCGCTTCGCGCCCCTGGAGGGGCCTTCGAGCGTCGCACATCCCGCGCTCGAATGAATCGACAAGTCCCCCGGCATTTTGCTGCAGCACGAGCTACGACGGCCGGTGGACCGCCGAGTGTGGCGTGCTCGTAGGGGTGTCGTTTCTCTCGAGGAATCGGGAGTGCGGCCGCCTCCGGTTCGGAGTACCGCCTTCAGGCGGTCTTCTCCTGCGGAGCCAGTCCCGCCTGAAGGCGGGACGACGAACCAGACCGCCTGAAGGCGGTACTCCGAACCAGAGTCACCGCGCTCCGCGGATCGGTCTCCTCGGCGCGGCTTCTACTGGCCCGGCTTCAGCGCCGCAAGGATCTGTCTGATGGCCCCGAGGTGATAGGCCGTGTGCGCGGCGGTGGAGAGAGCGGCGGCAGCGCTCATGTCGTCCCAGCTCGTGCGCGTGGCGACGACCTTCCGCCATTTGTCGGCTTCGTGGCGGAGACCGTCGCGCAGAGCTCGCCACTGATCCTCGGAAACCGTGGTGCGCTGCCAGCTGGCGTTCCAGTCGGCGCCGGCCCACGGATTCACCTCGCCCACCGCCCAGCGGTTCAGGAGCGAGAAGCCCAAGCGAAGGTGATCGATCTGCGCGGCGATGGTCGTTCTTCCGGTCATGGGCCGGTTCGACGCCGCGATCGCGTCGATCGTGTCGAGCTGGCGAAGCAAGCCGGGATCGCCGGGGTTGAGCAGATACGCCTCCTGGCCCGGCGGGCCTTCGAAGATCTCCGTCAGCATGTTGGACAACGCGCGTTGAAAGACCGAGTCGGTGGTGTTCATCCCTTCTCCTGGTGCAGAAAGCCTCGAAGAATTGGTTTGTCCCGGCCGCCACGCTTCACGGTGGCTGCGCGAATCCGTCGCGCTGACACCTCACGCACCGCTCCGCGAAGCGGATTTCGTGAAGGGAGCGGGGCGGGCCGACGCGTAGGACGGACTCCTGCGGTGGCGGAATCCCACGGAGCAAGCGAGAATCGCCCCCCTCGTTCAGGAGGTCGCCATGGGCCGTCACGTTCCTGCCGTGATCTGCAGGGCGAGGCCATCCGGCAGTCTTCTCGAGCGACCGCGCAGGCCCGAATAGAAGAGGATCGAATCATGTGGATCCAAGCAAGTCTCTTCCTCCTGCACGCGCTCGCTGGGTGGGCAGGGCTCCCGCATACCGCCCCGATGGTCGGAGCCCAGGACGTCCCCCCCGCTGCCGCGCCCACGAGCGCCGCGGACGACGAGCCTGGGTTCAAGCAGGAGGAGCTGGAGCAGATGCTCGCTCCCATCGCTCTCCATCCGGACGCTCTCATCTCGCAGATCTTGATGGCGTCCTCGTATCCCACCGAGGTCGTGCGGGCCGACCGCTGGGTCAAGGCCAGCGCGGCCCTGAAGGGAGACGCGGCGGCCCAGGCGCTCGAGAAGGAGAACTGGGATCCCAGCGTCAAGTCGCTCGTCAATTTCCCCGACGTGCTGGCGATGATGAGCGACCAGCTCGAATGGACGCAGCGGATCGGCGATGCCTTCCTCGGCCAGCAGAAACAGGTCATGGACACGATCCAGAAGCTGCGCGCCAGGGCGAAGGAAGCGGGCGCCCTCGCATCCGACAAGAACCAGAACGTGGACGTCGCGCAGCAGGGCTCGAGCCAGGTGATCACGATCGCATCGACGGACCCCCGGGTCGTGTACGTACCTGCCTACGACCCTGCTGAAGCCTACGGAGACTGGCCGGACACGGACTATCCGCCGTATCGCCCCTACCACGACGATGTCTACTACGCCTCCGGCGCCGCCGTCGGCTGCGCCTTCGCCTGGGGCTACGCATGGGGTCTTGCCGACTGGAACGATTGCGACATCGACGTCGACGTCAACCGGAACGGCGAGCTCAACAAGTCCATCGACAGACAGAAATACAGGGACAAGCTCGGGCAGGGCGGGGTCGGCACGTGGCGTCACGATCCTTCGCATCGCCAGAACGTGCCGTATCGCAACAAGGCCGCGACCCAGCGCTTCGGCGGGTACACGTCCGGTCAAGCGGCGCAAGCTCACGCTGCATTCCGCGGGCGGCCGGACACCGGGAGCCGACCGGCAATCTCCAATCCACCCGGGGTCTCGAACCAGCCGGCAGCCTCGAATCGAACCGGGGCAGGCGGAAACCGGCCGCGCGCAACGCCGAGTCCTTCCAAGAACGCGAACCGCGGAGCGAATGCGAAGCGAGGTGGCGGAGGTGGCGGCGGCTCGCGTGCAGCGCCTCGTCCCTCCGCAAAAGCGAAGCGCAACACGGGTGCCCTCCGCGGCGTCAACAAAGGAGGTCAGGTGGCGCGGAACAACAGCCAACGCGGCTGGCAAAGCCGTGGGATCAGTCGCGGAAGCATCCGTGGCGGAGCCAGCCGCGGTGGATTTCGAGGCAGGCGATGACGATGAGGAGCGATTCGATCGACACCGATGGAGGATCGGAGTCCCTGGTAAGCCCTTCCATGAACCACGCGACGATTCGCAACGCGATCCCGCGCTCGCTCTTCCTTGCGCTGGCGATCGAGGTGGTCGGAATGTGGGGAGGTGGATGCGCGGCGACGCCGGCCTGGCCTCCGGATGGACGGGGGGGCTTCGCGACGGCAGACGCAGCGGTCGACGCTCTCGTGGAAGCGCTGCGCGCGAACGATCCGGACCGGCTCGAGGAGGTCCTCGGCTCCGAGGGGCGCGGCATCCTCGAGTCGGGGGATGAAGTCGAGGATCGTGGCGACATCGAGACCTTCTTGACCGCCTACGACGGGCATCACGAGATCGTGCACGAAGAGGACGACTCCTACGCGATGCTCGAGGTCGGAGAAGACGCGTGGGAGATGCCCATCCCGATCGTCGCGGAAGACGGCACGTGGTACTTCGACACCGAGAGCGGGCTGGACGAGATCCTGGCGCGCCGCATCGGTGACAACGAGCTCACGGTGATCCAGGTGTGCCGCGCAATCGTGGACGCTCAGCACGACTACGCTCGACAGATGACGCCTGACCCGAAAGGCCTGCGCGTTTACGCCGAGAGATTCCTGAGCAGACCCGGATTGCACGACGGCCTCTACTGGGAGACCGAGGAGGGAGAGCCGCCGAGTCCTCTCGGACCTCTCGTCGCCGATGCGGAGACGGAGGGGTACACGATTCCGGAGGAGGGACGCAGCCCGTTCCACGGCTACTACTTCAAGATGCTCACCTCGCAAGGCAGCAATGCTCCCGGCGGCGCGCGCAGCTTCATGATCGACGGCCGCATGGTCGGTGGTTTCGGAGTCCTCGCCTGGCCAGCGGGATACGACAACTCCGGGATCGTGAGCTTCCTCGTCAGCGACGACGGCATCCTCTACCAGAAGGATCTCGGCTCCGACACGGAGAGGATCGCGGGGGAGACGGAGATCTTCGATCCCGGCCCAGGATGGGAGATCGTCCTCGAGTGAGCGCGCGGACAACTCCGCGGCCCGCGTATAGGCTCGCGCGCCTTCCACCTCATCCCCGATACGATTCTACTGAACCAACCGGTGCACAGGTCAGCGACCGCCGCCCCGCGCCTCGATCAGGCGCAACGCCTCCCGGCTCACGAAGATCCTCGCGTCGTACCGCGGATCCGCTTCTCGATCGCCGGACGGAGGGTCGTGTAGCGGGCAGGGAGCTCGCGCGCCAGAGCCAGGGCGGCCGCGTCCGGTTCGTCGCGCGAGCCGGGCAGCACGAGCGGCACTTCCCCGTGGGGCTCGAGGCGGAGCGACTCCACGATGGACGGTCCCTCCCCCATCCACTTCGTGTTCTTCTCCATCCCTCCGAGCGCCGAGCGCACCAGGTTTCCCCCGACGGAGATCGCCTCGCGGGCCCAGAAGACGCGTTTCAGCGCGAAGTATCCGAGGAAGAGCGAGAGGACGAGCGACAGGCCCCCCATGTGCGACACGTACAGGACCCATCCGCAAACGCTGGCCCCGATTAGGATGGTGGTGATCCCGAACAGCACGATCAGGCCACGGAACGGGAGCAAGGCCACGATCTCCGCCGCCGAGCGGGGCTCGCCGCGAGCCTTCCTCGCGTTGGCGCGCCGGACCACGTCGATTGACGAGACGACGAAGAGGGCCGGACCAAGCATGACGAACGCGCAGGCCGCGACCGTCTTCGTCGCCTCGTGCGGAATCGAGAATGCGATCCCGCAAAGCGCGGTGCAGGCCAGGAACCCCTTGAACTCCGCCAGCCAGCCCTTCATTCCGCGCCTCGCACCACCGTCTGTCGACCCGGTTCGTGTGCCGACTTGAATCGGGGGGGCGACGGCTAGAGGATCCAATCATGGCCAAAGCATTCAAGACACAGGCTGCCTTCCGAGCCTGGCTCGAGAAAAACCACGCCTCCGAGAAAGAGTTGATGATGCGCCTGTTCAAGGTGCACGCGAAGGCCAAAGGCATCGGGTACCGCGAAGCACTCGACGAGTCGCTCTGCTACGGTTGGATCGACGGCGTGCGGCGCGGGCTCGACGCCGATAGCTTCGAGCAGCGTTTCACGCCGCGGAAGGCGAAGAGCAACTGGAGCAGAGTCAACATCGAGCGCATGAAGGAGCTCATCGCCGAAGTGCGTGTCGCGAAGCCGGGACTCGATGCCTTCGAGAAGCGCGACAAGATCGCGCAGGCCCCGTACTCGTTCGAGAACCGCAATGTGAAGCTCGCGCCGGCGTTCCTCGAGCGCCTCGAGGCCAACGCGAAGGCCTGGGCTTTCTACCAGGCGCTGGCGCCGGGGTACCGTCGCACCACTGCGTTCTGGGTGATGCAGGCCAAGCGCGAAGAAACGCGGGAGCGTCGCTTCCAGACGCTGCTCGACCGCGCCACGCGGGGCCTGAAGATCGGGCTGCTCGAGGCGGATGAGCAACGAACGACTGGCCCGGAAGCATCTGGCGGGGATCGAAAAGGGCGACGCGGGCGAGGCACTGCGAAAGTGCTTCACCGCCGACTTCGAGCGGACTGAGTTCCCCGACGCAACGCGCGCGATCCATCCCATGTTCGGGCCGCTGTCGCCGGAAGAGCGGGCCCGGCTCTGCTGGAAGCACCGGCACCACCATCTCTTACAGTTCGGCGGCTGACAGCACTCCTCCCCGCCCCCGCGGAGATCACGCGTTGACAGACTTGGTGACACAAAGTACTTTATGTGCTCACCGATCGGATTTCCCGAACCTCCCCGGGTCCATGCACCTCGCCATCCGCGACCTGTCCAAGACCTATCCCAACGGCACCCAGGCCCTGAAGGACGTCTCGCTCGACGTTCCCCACGGGATGTTCGGACTGCTCGGCCCCAACGGCGCCGGCAAGTCGACGCTGATGCGGATCATCGCCACGCTGCAGGAGCCGGACAGGGGTTCGATCCACCTCGGCGAGATCGACGTCCTGCGCCAGAAGGGCGAGGTCCGGAAGACCCTCGGCTACCTGCCGCAGTCGTTCGGCTTCTATCCAGAGGTGCGCGGCGGAGCGGCTGCTCGAGCACTTCGCGGTGCTCAAGGGGATCCATGAAGCGGGCGTCCGGCGCGACGTCGTCGAAGCTCTGCTCGGCAGACCAACCTCTGGGAGGTGCGCAAGCAGCGGCTCGGCACCTTCTCCGGCGGCATGCGCCAGCGCTTCGGCGTCGCCGTCGCGCTGCTCGGCAACCCGAAGCTGATCATCGTCGACGAGCCGACCGCGGGGCTCGACCCCGCCGAGCGCGTCCGCTTCCTGAACCTGCTGAGCGAGATCGGCGAGGACAGCGTCGTCATCCTCTCGACCCACATCGTCGAGGACGTGGAAGAGCTGTGCAGCCGCATGGCGATCATCGACCGCGGCGAGATCCTGCTCGAGGCGGAGCCGGCGCGGGCGATGGCGGAGCTGCGCGGGCCGCATCTGGCGCCGGACCGTGAACCGCGACGAGCTGCCGGAGTCGAGCGGGCCCACGCGGTGATCTCCACCAAGCTGCTCGCCGGGCGCACGATCGTGCACGTCTACGCGGAGGCGTCGCCGGGGCCGGAGTTCGAATCCGTCGAGCCGGACCTGAAGGACGTGTACTTCAGCGTCATGGCGGGCCACCACGGACGGGGAGCGTCGATGGGCGCGGAGGCGGCGTCGTGAGATTTCGCGAGATCTTCCGCTTCGAGCTCGGCTACCGGCTGCAACGCCGCTCGACCTGGATCTACGCCGGGATCCTGTTCCTGTTCACGCTGTGGCCCATGTTCGCCATGGGCGGACGAGGAGATGGCTGTGGACTCAACGCGCCGGAGCGTGTCGCGCAGTTCGCGCTGCTCGCCGCGACCTTCGGCATGCTGGTGTCGGCGGCGCTGTTCGGCGACGCGGCGATCCGCGACGTCGCAGGTCGGCATGGATCCGCTGCTCTTCACCTCGCCGCTCAGCAAGGCCGACTACCTCGGCGGCCGCTTCCTCGCCGCGCTGGCGGTCAACGCACTTCTGCTGCTCGCGGTCCCGCTCGCCGAGCTGGTCGCCACGACTGTCCCATTTTTCCGGGAGTCCGTCGGCCCGTTCCAGGTGAGCGCGTACGTGCAGGCGTACCTGATCTTCCTGCTCCCCAACCTCGTCCTCGTCGGCGCGTTCCTGTTCACCGTCGCGATGCTCACGCGCAAGGTGATTCCGGTCTACCTCGGCGCGGTCGCCCTGTTCATCGGGCTCATCGCCGCCCTCAATTCCTCGAGACCATCCAGAGCCCGACCCTGGCGGCGCTCGCCGACCCGTTCGGTTTCGGCGTGCTCAACCGCGGTGCCGCGCTACTGGACCGTGGCGGAGCGGAACAGCCAGCTCCTCGGGTTCACTCCGGTGCTGCTGTGGAACCGCGCGATCTGGCTCGCGGTCGCGGCGGCGCTGCTCGCGCTCGTCCACCACCGCTTCCGCTTCGCCCACCGAGCGGGCGGCGCGGATGTCCGCAAGAGAAAGCGCATCCTCGCGGATTCAGGGCCGGAGCGCGCGGTGCCGGTGACGGTCCCCCTGGTCGCCGGGGTCTTCGGACGCCGGACCCGGGTGCGGCAGACGCTCGCCCTCGCCCGCTTCTCGCTCGAGGGCATCGCTCGCAGCCCTGCCTCCCTGCTCACCTTCGCTGGCTGCGCCGGGATGGTGCTGCTCTGGGGCTGGAACGTCGGATCCACCGTCTTCGACACTTCCACCTGGCCGGTCACGCACCTCGTGGCCGACGTCGTCTTCGCTCAACGCATCGTCCCCATCGTGCTCGTGCTCATCGCCGTCTACGCGGGTGAGCTGGTGTGGAAGGACCGCGACGCGGATGTGGCCGAGATCGCCGACGCCGCGCCGGTGTCCGACGGTGTCGTGCTGCTCGGCCGTTCCTGGCGCTCGTCGCCGTCGTCACGGCGTTCCATGTCGGCTTCATGCTCGGCGGGGTCCTGCTCCAGAGCTTGCAGGGCTACCACCACTTCGAGCCTGGTCTCTACCTCCGGATGGTCCTGGGGATGAAGCTCGTGGACTACCTGCTCCTCGCCGCGCTGGCGATGACGGTCCACGTGGTCGTGAACCAGAAGTACGTCGGTCACATCCTCGTGCTGATGGCCGTCGTCTTCATGAAGGTCGCGCCGGAGCTCGGCATCCGACATCACCTGCTGCTCTACGGCACCGACCCGGGGTGGACGTACTCGGACATGAACGGCTTCGGGCCGTTCGTCGCTCCGTTCGTGTGGTTCAAGCTGTACTGGGCGGCGTGGGCACTGCTGCTCCTCGTGATAACTCAGCTACTCTTGGTGCGCGGCAGCGAGCCGGGCCTCGGTGCGCGCCTGCGCGCGGCGCGGGAGCGCTTCACCGGGCCGGTCGTCCGCGCGGCCGGCGTCGCGGTCACGCTGATCTTCGCGCTGGGCGGCTTCATCTTCTACAACACGAACGTCCTGAACGAGTACCGGACGGCTGGCGAGAGCGGAGCGCCGCAGGGCGAGTACGAGAAGCGGTACAAGCGCTTCGAGAACGCGCCGCAGCCGATGATCGAAGCCGCGGACCTGCGGGTAGAGATCTACCCCGAAGAGCCTGCGGCGGATCTCAGCGGCACGTACCACCTGGTGAACCGGACCAGCGCGCCGATCGACTCGGTGCACGTATTCACCGTCCGGGAGATCGAGACCCGGTCGATCGCCTTCGACCGCCCGTCAACCCCCATGGTCGTGGACGACGAGACGGACTACCGGATCTACGCCCTCGAGCGAGCGCTCCAGCCCGGCGATTCGCTGCAGCTCACCTTCGACGTGACGTTCCGGCCGCGCGGCTTCCCCAACGGCGGCATCCCCACCGGAGTCGCACAAAACGGAACGCGCTTCGACCGCCGCTGGCTGCCGATCATCGGCTACCAGGACTTGTTCGAGCTGACGGACGAGAGGGAGCGCGCGCGCTTCGGTCTCGCCCCTCGGCCGCCAATGCCCGGACCTGAGGACGCCGATGCGCGGCGCAACCGCTTCAGCCCCACCGACGGCGACGCCGTTCACGTGGAAGCGATCCTGGGCACGGCCGCCGACCAGATCGCGGTCACCCCCGGTGTGATGCGCCGGAGCTGGAAGGAGGGCGGGCGTCGCTACTTCCAGTACGACCACGAGTCGACTGGATTCGGTTTCACCGTCTATTCCGCCCGGTATGCGGTGCTCGAGGATCGTTGGGGCTCGGTGGACCTCGAGGTCTACCACCACCCCGCCCACGGGTATGTCCTCGACCGCACGGTCCGGAGCATGAAGGCGTCGCTCGAGTACTTCACCCGAGAGTTCGGCCCCTACCCGGCGCCGCAGCTCCGCCTCGTCGAATCCCCGCGCTACGGGGGATTCGGGATCGCGCACCCCTACACGATCGGCTTCACCGAGGACTACTTCCTCAGCCGAGTGCAGGAGGGCGAAGTCGACCTGCCCTTCTACGGGACCGCCCACGAAATCGCGCACCAGTGGTGGGGAGGCGCGGTACGGGGCGCCGAGGTACGCGGCCATGGCCTGCTGACCGAGTCGCTCGCGAACTACAGCGCCATGGTGGTGACCGAGCAAACCTACGGCCTCGAGATGGCCCGCCAGGTCTACGACTTCCAGATGGAGCGCTATCTCAACGGGCGCGCCGAGCAGTCGCGCGAGGTCCCCTTACTCGAAGTGGAAGACCAGCCGTACATCGCCTATCGCAAAGGCGCGATCGCGCTGTACCTCTTGCGTGACTCCATCGGCGAGGAGCTGGTCAACACCGCGTTGCGCCGCTATCTCGAAAAGTACCGCTCGAGCAGGCCGCCGTTCCCGACCTCGCTCGACCTCTACGCCGAGCTGAGGGCAGTGACACCCGACTCCTTCCAGACCCTGCTCAGCGACCTCTTCGAGCATGTCACCCTCTGGGAAGTCCGCGCGGATCGTGCGCGGGTAGAGCCGACCGGCACCGGCGAGTACACCGTGACGCTCGACGTCGTGGCGAAGAAGTTGCGCGCCGACAGCGTCGGCAACGAGACCGAAGTTCCGATGGACGACCTCATCGAGATCGGCGTCTTCGTCGCCGGCGAGGGCGAGGGCCCCGGCGAGCCGATCTACCTCGAGCGCCACCGGATCCGGAGCGGCGCGCAGACCATCACCCTCACCGTCCCCCGGGAACCAGCCCGCGCGGGCATCGATCCCTACCACCGGCTCATCGATCGAACGGCTGACGACAACTTCGTCACGGTGACCGCGGGATCCCCCTGATCGGGCGGCGGGCCCCGCCACGCCGCCGCGGGAGCGCCCGTCAGAACGAGATCGAGATGCCCACCATGGGCCCGGAGAGCTCGAGATCGAGGACCATATCGTCGTCGTGATCGTGGTCGTGATCGTGATCGTGGTCGTGGTGGTCCCAGTCCTCGTAGTCGTAGCCCTCGTACCCGAGCCAGCGCCAGCCGCCGAAGAGAGCGAAATTCTTCGTCGCGAGGATCTCCAAGCCGGCATCGAACTGAAAGATGGAGATCGCATCGAACTCCTCGGGAAAGGAGAAGCGGTGGCTCAACTGTGCGTACAGTCCGTACGTCTGCCGCGGGTACCAGCCGACTCGACCTCCGATCATCGGCCCGATTCCCCGGATGTTGGCGCTGTCCTCCTGGAGGCCTGCGTCGAGATCGAGCTCCAGTTCGGAGTACGCGATGCCGGCGAATCCGCGCAAGAGCAGGCCGCGATCCGAGCGGAGCGTGGCCGCGAACACCGCAGAGGAGAGGAAGAGGTCGTAGTCGACGGCCAAGTCCGCCGGGCCGACGATGTTGGTGTCCTGGAAGCGGACGTGGTCGCCCGCGTTGATGTGATCGTTCGACTCGCCCTCGCCGAAGCTCGCCTCGACGTCGATCGAATAGTCGACCGTCATCGAGTAGGCCGCGGGACCCCGCGTGTAGTTCCTCGGGCCACGCCCATCGACATCGAAGCTCGCTCGGGCCGTGGGGAACCAGCTGCTGTCGTCTTCGGCCTCGAGCCCGCCATCCTGGAGTGTACAGCCGGCGGTCAGGAACAAGAGGACGCAGAGGTAGGAAGGAAAGTGGTTGAACAAGGCAGTTCTCCCCGCCGGAGGCGCGCGGCACCCGGCATCGAGATGGGGAAGCGGAGTATACCCCCTCGTTCGATCGTCGAGCGGTTCAGCTCGCCGCGCCCGGTCCGACCGAGGCGCTCCAGTGATCGCGTCAGACTGAGCAATGGGCTCAACGCGGTCAGACCGAGAGCTTGATGGGCATGTCAAACGTCCGGGCTCGGGCCGTTGCGGACGATTCGATGCTCACGCCGCCACGGGACGAACGCCCACGGGTTGCTCCACGTTGCGATGGTCCGCCAGTTGCCGTGGCTGGTGGGCAGCTGGAGGCGGGCTGTTGCAGGATTGCCAAACACATACGATTCGAGGATGCGGCCGCGCCCCGAGAGCACAGCGGTTATGGCCTCGACAAACTCGTCGAAGACCGGCTGCTTACCACAGGGAAACCACGCCATCCAGAACCGTGACACCTGGAGATGAAGCTCGTCGTTGTTTTGCAGTTGGACGTCGACCGCGAATGGAAGCCCTGCCTGGACGGGAATGCTTGCAACGGCCTCGAGGTGGGGATGAGCGTGAGTGATCTCCATCCGCAGGTTGGGAAAGTCACGCCGAATGATCGCCGTGACCTCTTCGAATCGCTCCAGTTCGGCCTTCTTGGGTGTCACGAGCGCCCAACCATACTGCCGTTCCGCGTCGGACGCATGAGGGAGCCAGAACGCCTCGCCGAACGGCTACTTGCGCCCGTGATGACGACGGCCTCGCCTTCGACGTGCTCGTTCCTGAGCATGCCTCCGAGTGTGGGAACACGGCGTCGTGGTTGCGCTGCGCGGCCTCAGTGAGGGCCATGGTCGCTCCTCAGCGTCCAGCGCGCGCCGCCAGGTGCGCCGGATACCGATCGCCCTGCACCTGGATCTGAGCGAGCGCGTCCCCGATGTTTCGGAGGTCGTCCGCGGTCAGCTCGACGGCGGAAGCCGCGACGTTCTCCACGATGCGGTGCACCTTGGTCGTGCCGGGGATCGGCACGATCCACGGCTTCTTCGCCAGGAGCCACGCGAGCGCGATCTGGCCGGCAGTCGCCTTCTTCGCGGCGGCGATCGCTGCCATTCTCGCGACCAGTGCTTGATTCGCCTTCCGAGCCTCGGGGGCGAATCGCGGCACGATGCCGCGGAAGTCGTCCTTCGCGAAGGTGGTCTTCTCGTCGATCGTTCCGGTGAGGAATCCCTTGCCGAGCGGGCTGAAGGCGACGAAGCCGATGCCGAGCTCCTCGAGCGTCGGCAGGATCTCCTTTTCCGGCTCACGCCACCACATCGAGTATTCGCTCTGGAGCGCGGTGAGCGGCTGCACCGCGTGCGCGCGGCGGATGGTCTCGGCGCCCGCCTCGGAGAGGCCGAAGTGCCGGACCTTGCCCTCACGAATGAGCTCCTTGACGGTGCCGGCCACGTCCTCGATCGGAATGTTCGGATCGACGCGGTGCTGGTAGAAGAGGTCGATGCGGTCGGTCCTGAGCCGCTCGAGCGCCGCGTCGGCGACTGCCCGGATACGCTCCGGCCGGCTATCCATGCCCGCCTTGGAGTCCCCGCCCTCGAAGCCGAACTTGGTGGCGATCACCACCTGGTCGCGGAAGGGAGCCACGGCCTCGCCGACCAGCTCTTCGTTGGTGAATGGACCATAGGCCTCGGCGGTGTCGAAGAACGTCACACCGTTCTCGTAGGCGCTGCGGATCAGCGCCATCGCAGCCTGCTTTTCCACGCCGGGGCCGTAGCCGAAGTTCAGCCCCATGCACCCGAACCCGATGGCCGAGACCTCCAGACCACTCTTGCCGAGCATGCGCTTCTTCATCGCTACTCCGTCCTCTTGATGCAGGTCACTCGGCCTTCAGGGAAGCCATGTCGATGCAGAACCGGTACTTCACGTCGGACTTCAGCAGCCGCTCGTACGCCTCGTTGGCCTGCTGGATGGGAATCACCTCGACATCCGCGGTGATCTCGTGCTTGCCGCAGAAATCGAGCATCTCCTGGGTCTCCGCGATGCCGCCGATGAGCGAGCCGGACAGGCTGCGGCGCCCGAAGATCAGGCTGAAGGCCGAGACGGGCATCGGCTTCTCCGGCGCGCCGACGAGCGTGAGGTTGCCGTCGTGGGCCAGCAGGTCGAGGTAGGAGTTGATGTCGTGGTCTGCCGCGATCGTGTCGAGGATGAAGTCGAAGCTGCCCGCGTGCTTCGCCATCTCGTCGGCGTTGCGCGAGATGACGACCTCGTGGGCGCCGAGCCGGAGTGCGTCCTCCTTCTTCTTGGGCGAGGTCGTGAACACGACGGTGTGCGCCCCGAAGGCGCGCGCGAACTTCACGCCCATGTGTCCCAGCCCGCCGAGCCCGGCGACGCCGACCCGCTTGCCCTTGGTGACACCCGCGCGGCGCATGGGCGAGTAGGTCGTGATCCCTGCGCACAAGAGCGGCGCCGTACCCGCGGGATCGAGGTGGCCGGGAACGCGCAGGACGAAGTGCTCGTCGACGACGATGCTGGAAGAGTAGCCGCCATAGGTGACCGGGGCGGTCTCGTGCTTGTCCGGCGAGTTGTAGGTGAACGTCCCGTTGGGGCAGAGGTTCTCGAGGTCGGCATGACATTCAGGGCAGGTGCCGTCCGAGGCGACCAGGCAGCCCACGGCGACCAGGTCGCCCGGCTTGTGTTTCTTCACCGCCGAGCCGACCTTACTCACGCGCCCGACGATCTCGTGCCCTGGCACGACCGGGTAGTCCGTCGGCATGATGCTGCTCCACTCGTTGCGGACCGTATGGAGGTCGGAGTGGCAGATGCCGCAGAAGAGGATCTCGATCTGCACGTCGCGCGGGCTTGGATCGCGGCGCGGGATCTGAACCGAAGCTAGCGGCGAGGTCGCGGTGGCAGCGGCGTAGGCCTTCGTCATGTACATCGTGGGTGCTTCCGTTCCGGGCCGTTGGGGCGGTGCACGGGCTCGTCAGGGGGATCGATCCGCTCGAGCCTGCGCTGGATCGCATTGAAGTCCGCCCTCGCACGGAGGACAAGGCGGAGTTTCTGCCGATCTCTAGCCTGATCCTCCGACCGACCCGCACTTTCTGGAGATCGGGCGCTGCGCGCGGGCGCTGGAGCCCATAAAGTGCATCCCGATGAGCACGACTCGACAGGAAGCGTCTCGCAGCGATCGCGGCCAGCGCTCGCGTCTTGTCGAACTCCTCGACACGCTTGCGGTGCGCGAGGGATCCCATCCGACGGATGTGCCCGGTGTCCAGCTGGCGCGCATCTCGGAAGGAGCGCCCCGCAAGCCGATCCTGTACGAGCCGATGATCCTGATCCTCGGCCAGGGCAGCAAGCGCGCCTACCTCGGCGGCGAGGTGCTGCGCTACGACGCGGGCAACTACCTCGCGCTTTCGGTCCCCGTGCCCGTGGAGTGCGAGGTCGATGCCAGCCCGGAAGAGCCTCTACTCGCGGTCCGGATCGCCATCGAACCAGCGCTGCTCGCCGAGATCCTGGTCAACCTCGACGAGCCATCCCGCGAGGGCGACGTGCCGCGCGGCATCGACGCCAGTCCGCTGACTCCGGAGATCAGCGACGCGGTCGTGCGTCTGCTGGAGTGCCTACGCCGTCCGGCCGACAGCCGCATCCTCGGGCCACAGACCGTACGCGAGATCGTGTACCGCGTACTGCAACACGAGACCGGCGGGGGAGCAGCGGCAGCCTTGCGTGCACTCGCCACCCGCAACGACCGCTTCATGCGCATCTCGCGCGTCCTGCAACAGATCCACGCGGACTCGACACTATCGTTGAGCATCGAGGACCTGGCGAAGTCCGCGAGCATGAGCCTGTCCACCTTCCATCACAACTTCAAGGCGGTGACGGCGACCTCGCCGCTGCAATACCTCAAGAGCATCCGCCTGCACCGCGCGCGGATGCTGATGGTCAACGCCGGCCACAACGCGAGCACGGCCGCGCTGGCAGTGGGATACGAGAGCGCCTCGCAGTTCGGGCGGGAGTTCAAGCGCTTCTTCGGAAAGCCGCCTCTCGAGGAGACGGCCGAGATCCGGGCTCGCCTGGCTGTGGGAGCAGCAGAGCTCCGACCGGTAGGAGCCTGAGGAGTCAGCTGTTCCCCGCTCCCTCTGCGCTATTCGCGCGAGCTTGATTGACCCGCTGGGTGACGCCCGGGTGAACTGTCAAGTGCGCGGAATGCCGAGGCCCTGTCGGTCTTCGACCGAAGCTTCCTGCTTTTCCCGGGCATCCTGGAACGACGAGGCGATTGTTCGATCCAGCCGCTGCTGTTGATGATGCAAGGCCTCGTGCCGCTCCAGTGGCAGAGCCCGGATCAAGTCGGCGGCCAGCGCCCTCATGCGCCGCATGACCTGCACGCTGGTCGCGCCGCAATGGCGGATCTCGTCGAAAGCGAGGATCAGGAAGTCGTCCCACTCCGGATAGGAAACCGCGAGTCGCAGGACCCCGGCACCATCGCGGAAGGCGCCGATTTCCAGACGCCGGCGCCCGAGACGCAGCAGGAGATCCTCGATGTGATCCAGCGCCTGTACCGCAGTGGTGGGATCGTTCACCGCCGGCGAGAGTGCCCTGATCGCGATGTCCACCAGCAGGCGAATGGCATACTTGGGATCCTGCTCGAAGGTCCTCTCGTCGCCGAGCACGAAGGCGGCGCGGAGCGCCCGCTCGTCGATGGCATGCGTGCCGCCGTGCACGCGCAGCATCACCCCACTCTCGACGAGCGTGTCGCCGACCGACGCGATCACGACGACGAGTGCTCCGGCCGCCGAGGCGAGGTCGAGCAGGGCGGGAATGTCCAGAGCCTGGATCGTCAGGGGCCGTCCCGTGTGCTTCAGCGTGAGCGTCACGGGAAGCGGCCGGAACTCCTGCGGGTCGGGCGTCGCCATCGCCGCGTCGAGCGGTGGATAGGTTTCGTCGATGACGCGACGGCCGTGATCGGCCGTGAACCCCAGCATGCGGTGGATCTGGAGCAGGGAGATCTTCTCGATCAGCGCGATGAACATGGCCACGCTCGCGAGGAGCAGGCCGATCACCAACCAGCTGCTGAGGAACGGCGTTCCGTGCGTCCCGCCGCGCTCGACCCATGCCATCGCCGCGATCGCGTAGAGAAATGTGGCGGAGAAGACACCCATTGCGTGCCACAGCGTCGGATCACGGGCGATCCAGAGCACCAGACGGGGCGAATAGGCGGTCGAGCTGAACTGCACCATCACGAACGCAAGCGAGAAGACGATTCCCGTCAGCGCGATCATCCCCGACCCGATGGAGGAAAAGATCGCCAGCGCCGCCGAGGGGCTCATTCCGGACTGGGATACGGGCAGCAGGCTCGCCTCGAGTCTGGGCAACACCAGCCCCGCGGCGACGGCGACCGCAGCGTACGACGCGGGAATGCTCCAGGTGGGCAAGCTCTTGCGGCGTCGGCGGCGGATCATGGAACGGCCTTCATCTTGGGGATCGGGCGAGCTCACGTCGCTCGCGGGCGCGACTCCGTCGCATGAAACATGAGGGCGGCCGCCTCTGGTTCGGAGTACCGCCTTCAGGCGGTCTTCTCTTGCAGGGTCAGTCCCGCCTGAAGGCGGGACGACGAACCAGTCCGCCTGAAGGCGGTACTCCGAACTCGGAGGGAGGGGCGGGGGTACCTTCCACGCTGTGAAGGTCTCTCGATTCGAGTGTCTCCGAGTAGCCTGACCCACGCGATTCCGTGAACTTCGAGCAATCTAGCGTCCTCCTCCGCTCGTCGCAAGCAGGCGCACCAGGGGCACGCTGCCAGCCCCCTCCATCACGGGCTTGCTTTGTTGTGCAAAGAGCTTTATCTTCGCCGATCGCTGTCTCTCGGCGGCGACGAGTTCAACCTCAGAGAGGAGGCCTCATGCAGTCCCCCGTCAGGAACTTGGTCATGGCTCTGGGCCTCGTCGTCATCGGCCTGGCCATTGGCGCCGCCGGCATCTACATCGGCGACACCGATGACGCGCCCGGCGCCGCGCTAGCAGGCATCGTGCTGATGATCGGCGCGGTGGCGCTCGGCGTCAGGACCGCGCGGCGCACTACGTAGCACCCACATTCTCTAGCGCGAGGAGCCGCAGCGCCGGATCCTCGCGCCTGCTATTCTCCGTGCCCGGGCGTCCTCCGAGAACCGGGGAGGATCTTCGATGGCCACTTTCCTGGTGAAGCACTGAGGGCCGCGCGCGGCATCGGCGACAGACATGGCACTCTCTTCCATCTTGTGGGTTGCTCTCGCGCTCGAGATCGCGGGAGGCGACGGGACGGATTGGACTCGATGGGGCGGCCCGTCGGGCGACTTCGTGCTCGCCGACGGACCTGCGCTCGTCGACGCCTGGCCGGCCTCCGGGCCGAAGGTGCTGTGGGACCACGAGCTGGGCGACGGCTACTCCGCCATTCTCTGCAGCGGCGGGCGTCTCTTCACGATGTACCGCGAGGGCGAGGTGGAGATCGTCGTCGCGCTCGAAGCCGCGAGCGGAGAGGTGATCTGGGACTACGCGTACGACAGCGGACGCTACGACGACATGACCAAGGCCTTCGGCGAAGGTCCGAATGCGACGCCGCTGCTCGTCGGCGAGAGGCTGGTGTCCATCGGTATCGCGGGGAAGGTGGTCTGCCTGGACGTCGACTCCGGCGCTCCGGCGTGGGAGCTCGATCTCCACGAGCGCTTCGGCCGCCAGAAACGGCGCGAGGAGTACGGCTACTCGGGCATTCCGCTGGCCTACGAGGGCAAGGTCCTGGTGCTGGTCGGCGGTGACGAGCACGCCGTGATTGCACTCGATCCGCGAGACGGCTCCGTGGCCTGGGGAAGCGCGCCCGGAAGGGTCAGCTACGCTCCACCCAGGCTGCTGCGGATCGCCGGGCGCGACCAGCTCGTCTACTTCTCTCCGACCGAGGTCATCGGGATGGACCCGCGGGACGGCCGCCAGCTCTGGAGCTACCCCGTCGAGTGCTTCACCGAGAACAACCTGACCTCCGTCGTGCAGTGCTCGGATCAGCACCTGTGGGTTGCCTGTCAGCTCGACGGGGGCACGCGCGTCCTCGCAATCACCGAGCAGGACGGCAAGTGGTCGAGCGAGGCGCTTTGGATCAGCCGGACCCTCAAGCAAGGCCACTGGAACTCGATCGCGCTCGGCGACTACGTCTACGGCTCGCTCGGCGACGCCACGTCCATGTTCGGGGCGGTGAACTGGCGCACGGGCGAGACGGCCTGGAAAGAGCGCGGCATTCACGCCGCCCAGCTCGTCCGCGCTGACGGCAAGCTCGTCCTCGTGAGTGAGAGCGGCGAGATTGCGCTGGCGCGCGTCTCCCCGGAAGGCCTCGAGATCCTCTGTTCCCACGCGATCCTCGAATCCGTCGCATGGACAGTCCCCACGCTCGTCGGCACGACGCTGTACGCACGCGACCGCAAGCGGATCGTCGCGGTCGACCTGGCGAAGGACTCCTACGAGTAGCGCGAGTGCGCGATCGCCAACGCCTCGAACGCAAGCTCGCCCGGTGAGCGCGACGGGCATGCTGGCCGGCGAGGGAGTGTCACGGAACGAACGCCAGGAACAAGAAAGCGGCAAAGATCACGAGGTGCACCATGCCTTGCATGACGTGAGTACGGCCCGAGACCAGCGTGATCGACGCAACAACGAATGTCAGGACCAGCAGCACCAGGTCCTTCGCCTCCAGCCCCAGCGTCAGTGGCATGCCGATCAGCACGGATGCGAGGGCGACCGCCGGGATCGTCAGGCCGATGCTGGCGAGTGCGGAGCCGAACGCAAGGTTCAGGCTGGTCTGTATCCGGTTCGCTCGCGCGGCGCGCGCCGCTGCCCAGGTTTCGGGCAGCAGCACCAGCATCGCGATCGCGATGCCGATGACGGCCTGCGGCGCGCCCGCCGCAGCCACCGCAGCTTCGATGCTCGGGGACAAGACCTTGGCCAGTCCGACCACTGCCACCAGCCCGACCAGCAGCATGCCGAAGCTCGCCCACGAGAGCCGGGCCGAGGGCGGTGCTGCGTGGAGGTCCTCGTCGGCCGTGTCGTGAACCGGCAGGAAATAGTCGCGATGGCGCACGGTCTGCACGAACACGAATGCTGCCCACAGCACGAGCGACGCGGTCGCAGCGAAAGTGATTTGCGCTACCGTGTAGGTCGACCCGGTGGAGCTCGTCGTGAAGGTCGGCAGCACCAGCGCCAGTGTGGACAGTGCGATCAGCGTCGCCAGGGCGGTGTTGGCGCCTTCGACGTGGAACGACTGCTCGTGGTGGCGGAGGCCGCCGAGCAGCAGGCACAGGCCGACCACGCCGTTGCAGATGATCATGATCGCAGAGAAGATCGTCTCGCGCGGCAGCGTGGCCTTGGCCGGTCCGCCGGCGAGCATCATCGAAACGATTAACGCCACCTCGACGATCGTGATCGCGAGCGCGAGCACCAGCGTGCCGAAGGGCTCGCCGACACGATGCGCCACTACCTCGGCATGGTGAACCGCGGCGATCACGGCGCCCATCAGCGCGAGTGCGCAGACGATGGCCAGTGCCACGCCGACCGGTACCGCGAGGGCAACAGCAAGCAGCGCGATGGCTGCAATCGGGATCAGCAAGGCCCACAAGGGCATGTGTCTCTCCAGTGAGGGATCCGTACGCGGCGCGCTAGGGACAGCATGAGCTCACGCGTGTGGTCCGACCTAGCAGCCTGAGGCAAGACTCCCTACTGCGGCTTCGCCGGCTTCGATCCTGCTGCGTCGCGCCAGGAACCCCCGATGCCAGGGCGTAGGCAATACCAACCGGAACCAGCATCGTGGTCAGCACGAGGCCGGCCACCAGATCCTGCGGAAACCAAGCGGCTTCATACCGGCTCAGGGTCTGGAGTCCGGGTAACCAACGCTTCCAATCGTTCATGCCTTGCCCTGCGAATGGAAGTCCGTGAGCGTCACTGGTTCGGGAGCTCAGCTGGCGAACGGTACCCTGAAGCGGAAGGTATTCGTTGGCAATTGCGGAAGTCTACGCGTGACTTGATGGCGCGATCCACGACAGTTCACGGGTCGGCAGGGCCGCCACCTGAGCAGTTGCTCCGTGCAGCTGGGAGCCGACCCGAAAGGGTCGACTCCCAGCAGCTTCCTCAGCACTCAGAACACGATCCGGCGCGGGGGAGCGCGTCGAAGTGCGCGAGCTCGAGACCAATGAGACGGAGAAGGAGCGACCGGCACGCCACGTCTCCTCATTCCACCGGCAGGAAGAGCTGCGTCCTCCACTTCGCCGGGTCAGGGACCATGCCGGGATCCGTCCAGTAGGACTCCCAGGGGCCGCCGCGCGGCGCGAGCTTCTGCTGCGTGGCGTGGTCCAGCAGCTTCTGGTGGGCGCTCTTCAACTGGTCGTAGGGGCCGGAGTGCCACGTCATCAGCGTGCGGCCGGCCGGCAGCTCGCTCGGCTTCACGCGCCCTTTGCCGGCGATCGCGCTCACGACGGGGATGCCCGCCTCGACGTCCATCTGCTCGCCGTCGACGCGGTGGTAGAGGGTGAACGGGACGCCCGCCATCTTCGCGCCGCTCTCCGTCACGTAGCCCACGACCTCGGGGAAGACGGTGGCGAGCTGCGTGCTGAGCTCGGCCTCCTTGCACTGGAAGCGGATCGTCGCAGTCGGCTGGACGGCGCGCTCGACGATCTCGTAGGGCGACGCGCTCGCGACTCGCGCGGCCGCCTTCACGACGGCGTCGGGGAGCTCGAGGCTCGTCGGCTCGAGCGTGACGCCGCGCTCGACCTTCGTCGACGCCATCGCGATCTCCATCGAGCCGATCCGCAGGGCGCGGCGACAGGGGAAGTCGGCGCCGTCGAAGCGCTTCCAGTCGGCGAAGCTCAAGCGCGACTCCGACCACTCGGGGAAGCCGAAGACGACGACGCAGTCCTGCGGCGACGGCAGCTCGAGGTCGATGCGCGCTATGCACGCGCTCTTCGGCTCGATCCACCAGGTGTCGGGGTCGCCTTCGGGCGGCGTCATCTTCAGGACGACGTGCGGCGTGCCGTCGAGCTCGCGTGTGCCGTCGTTCGCGACGGCGCGGTAGAGCTCGCTCGCCGGCGCGCCGCGCTGGAGCGCGAACCAGCGCTCTAGCGCCGCCGCCTTCACCCCGTCGTGCACCGTCGCGCCCATGTGCGGCTCGATCTCCCAGACGACGCCGTCGGCGAGGCCGCGCATGAGGTCGGCGACCTCCGGCATCGTGCTCGTGTGGCGGAAGGTCGCACGGCCGGCCCACGCCTCGCGGAAGGTGCCGGTCGCGATCGGTTGGGAACCCGCCTCGTCGAAGCGCACCTCGAAGGTCCCTTCGACGGCGAGCGTGTCGAGCGCCTTCGTCGAGCGGCCGCGCGCCGACTCGACGCGCGCCACGAGCTCGGCGGTCGCGGGGTCGGGCGTCCCTTGCGGGAAGGCGGCGGCGCCGAGCAGTAGAAGCGCGGACGGCGTGCAGGCGGTGGCGGACGGAGTCTTCATGGCGAACCTCGTTGGGGGTGTCGGGTGCGCGGCGTCGTGCCGCAACCTACCGTACGGAATCGGCCGCGGGAGTCATCGATGGCGCCGGCGGCCGCGTGCTGCGATCATCGCCGCGCGATGGCTTCCCCGCCCTCCGCGCCCGGCGTCTCCTTCCCCTCCACGCGCTGGTCACGCCTCCTCGCCGCCCCGGAGGAGCGCGACCTCGAGGCGCTGGCGCGCGCCTACTTCCGCCCGCTCCGCGCGTGGCTGGCCGCGCGCTTCCGGCTGCGCGACGACGCGGCCGACGACCTCGCGCAGGAGGCGTTCGCGTGGCTCCTCGCGACGCGCTTGTTGGATCGCGCCGACCCGGCGTGCGGCCGCTTTCGCGGCTTCCTCAAGACGTCGCTCGCCCGCTTCGCGATCGAACGCTTCCGGCACGAGGGCGCCGCGAAGCGCGGCGGCCGCCGCGTCCACGAGCCGCTCGATGCGGCGGCGCACGTCGCCGATCCGGCGGCACCGTCGCCCGACGTGCGGCTCGACGAGGAGTGGCGGCGCGAGCTGATCGCGCGGGCGCGCGAGGACCTCGAGCGGGAGCTCGAGGCGGGAGGCCGCCGCTCGCACTGGCTGCTCTTCCGCGACTGGTTCCTCGACGAGGGTGACGGCGAACCCGACCAGGCGGCGGTCGCGCGGCGCCACGGCGTGACCAAGGTCGACGTCTCGAACCGCCTTGCCTACGCGAAGCGGCTTCCGCGAGCTCTTGCGCGCGCAGGTGGCCGAGACGGTGCACGACGAGGCAGAGCTCAGCGAGGAGCTCGCGTGGCTCTTCGGGCGCGCGCGGTGAGCGACGCGAACGAGCCGCTCTCCGACCGCGCGCTGCGCCGGCTGCTCGCGGCCGCGGCGGAGGAGGGCGACGACGGGTCGGCCGTCGAGGTTGCGCCGCTGCCGCCGCGCTACCGGATCGTGCGCGAGATCGGGCGCGGCGGGATGGGGATCGTCTACGAGGCGTTCGACGAGCAGCTGCGGCGCAGCGTCGCGCTCAAGCGGATCGGCGCCGCGCCCGGAGCCGGCGACGAGCTGCGCCGCCGCTTCGCGCGCGAGGCGCTGGCCGCCGCGCGGCTGCGTCATCCCCACATCGCAGCCGTCCACGACGCGACGCCCGACTACCTCTGCCTCCAGCTCGTCCACGGCCGTCCGATCGACGCGATCGACCGGAGGGCGATCTCGCGCTGGCGGAGCTGGAGCGCGCGCTCTCGGTCGACCCGTCGCTGGCCGAGGCGCGCTTCGAGCGGGGCCTCTTGCTCGCCGCGAAGGCGGAGCTGGGTGAAGAGGCGCGGCTGCTCGCGATTGCCGATCTCGCGACGCCGCTGCCCGCGACCGCTGCGCTGCGCGACGTCGAGCGCCTGCATGGCCGCGCCGAGCTCGACCGCCTCGAGAGGCGCACCGAGCAGGCGATGGAGCGACTGCAGGAGGTGCTGGCCTACGACGCAGGCTACCTGCCGGCGCGCGAGGCGCTGGTGAAGGCGGCGCTGGCGCTCGGCGACGGCGACCTCGCGATGCGCTGGTCGGCCAGCGCAGTCGACGTCCGCCAGGGTCACGGTCCGATCTACGCCGCGCGCGAGCAAGTCGAGCTGCCGACGACGCTGCTCGGCCTCGACGCGGCGCTGGTGAACTTCGCGCCGCAGATCGCCGACGGCCCCGACCTCGCGCTCGCGATCGCGCAGCGGGCGACGGTGCAGCTACGCCGCGCGCTGAGGCAGGAGGCGGAGGGGCGGCGCGACGCTACAACCGGCGCGCGATGAGCGAGGAGTGCGACAACGAGACGCTGATCGGCCGCGCCGCGCGCGGCGACCGCGACGCGATCGACCTGCTGCTCGAGGGCCACCTGCCCGGTCTGCGCGCCTTCATCCGGCTGCGCGCCGGCCAGGTGATTCGCCAGCGCGACTGGATCCGGTGGAAGCGCTGAGATACGAGTTAGCACGAGGTCAGAGCTCAGAGCTCAGAGACCACAGGCAGCGCGGGTGCCGAGTAACGAGTAACGAGTCACGGCGCCATCTAGCGTCGGAGGCGGCAGGCAGAGATACTGAGCGCGTGAGAGCGATGCGCACAGTCGTGCTGCTGCTGATGGCTGTCTCGCCGCTGGCGGCTCAGCGGAGCCTGCATTGGCGTGAGGTGCGCGTTGACGCGACGCTCGCTACGGGCGGTGCACTGCGTGTGAAGGAAACGCAGACCATCGTTTTTACGGGCGACTGGAACGGCGGGGAGCGGCACTTCGATGTGCGGCCGCGGCAGCGATTCGAGTTCGGCGGGATGCAACGCCTCGATTCGGCGGGCGGCCTTCACCGAATGCGCGCGGGTGACCTCTCTCGAGTCGACGACTATGACTTCACCGACCCGCAGACGCTGCGCTGGCGAAGCCGGTTGTCCTCGGATCCGCCGTTCAACGAGTCGGTTATCACCTACGTGATCGAGTACTCGCTCTCGAACATCCTGGTCCCGGAAGGAGACAACTGGGTTCTCGATCACGACTTCCTGTTTGCCGATCGCGCCGGGGTCGTCGAGAACTTTGTGGTCCGGCTCGATCTGGAACCCGAATGGCAGCCGATCATGGCCTTCGCAGGAACGTGGCAAGCGAAAGACCTGCCGCCCGGCGAAGGCTTTGTGGTTCGTGTTCCGATGCGTTACGTCGGCGAAGGAGACGTCTCCGGCGTCGATCTTGGCGCCGATCCGACCGAGCGCGGAATTCTTGCCATCGTCTCCCTCATCCTCATCGCCAGCCTTGGCAAACGTCTCTACACCAGGGAGCGCGGCACGGGACGCCTCGATCCGCTTCCCGATCCTGCTTCGGTGGACGAGAAATGGCTGGACCAACACGTCTTCAAGCATCTGCCCGAAGTGGTTGGCGCCGCCTGGGACAACACCACCGGCGAATCGGAAGTCGCCGCGGTCCTAGCTCGATTGGTGTCCGAGGGCCGCATGCGCAGTGAAGTGCGTGGTGCCGGCGGCAAGTTCAACGATCCGGTGCTTCACCTCGAGCTCCTCGTTGACCGCGATCGCTTTCATAGCTACGAACGACGTCTCATAGACGCGCTCTTTGAAGCGGGTAAACGCACTACTGACACGGCCAGCATCCGGGAGCGGTACGAGCAGTCCGGATTCGATCCGGCGGCGAAGATCAGGACGTCGTTGAAAGACCTCGTGAAGTCTTTGGCGCCTGGCGCCAATCCATCGCGCCCGCCCCCACTTCCCAGCTTTCTGGCGTTTCTGGGCTCGATCGCGCTACTTGCCGCGGCCGTGGCGCGCGCGCCGGCCGATGCGCCGGTGGTCTTTCTCGCCGGCGCCGGCATGATGGTCTGCTATTTCATCGCCCTGGCCGGCGCCGCGTCGTGGCGGAATCGCGTCCATGAAGTCGGCGCCAGAGCACTCTTCTTCCTGGTGCCGATGGCCATCGCGCTGTCCGCACTACTGGTCGTCCTCGTCTCCGGCATGACGCGCGCGAGTACGGTCGCTCTGGCCGGCCTCTCGCTGCTGTTCCTCGTACTGATCAACAGCATCTTCAACCAGGCGCGGTCACGCGAAAGCGCCGAACGCATTGCCTTCCGCCGCCGGCTCGCCATGGCGCGCGCGTTCTTTGTCGGAGAGCTGAGACGCGACACACCGCGCCTCGAGGATTCCTGGTTCCCGTATCTCATCGCCTTCGGTCTCGGCAAGGACATGGACAAGTGGTTCCGGGCGTTCGGCGGCAAGTCGTTGACACCCGTGACAAACGTTGGCCACTCGCCAGGCAGTCACGGCGGCGGGAGCGGCAGGAGTGACGGTGGATGGACCGGTTTCGGCGGCGGTGGAGGCTTCAGAGGCGGTGGCGCCAGCGCGTCATGGGCGGCGGCCGCGGGATCCATCGCGTCCGGCGTCGCCGCTCCCAGCTCGGGCGGTGGAAGCAGTGGTGGTGGCGGTAGTGGTGGCGGTGGTGGTAGCTCGGGCGGTGGCAGAGGTGGTGGTTGGTAAGTCGACAAGAACTGTTCACCAAGAAAACAAACAGCCTTTAATACAGAGTTCATCTCGTGAACTTTGTGTTTCAGTCTTTCTCGTAAGCATTTCCCATTCACCATTCATGGAACGGTTGCGGAGGTGCTGGCCTACGACGCGGGTTACCTGCCGGCGCGCGAGGCGCTGGTGAAGGCGGCGCTGGCGCGCTCGAGCGCCACCTGCCTGGCCTGCGCGTGTTCATCCGGCTGCGCACCGGTCCGGTGATCCGCCAAGCCACGGCGATCGGCAGGCCCAACGCCGAGCTCCTCCCGATCGCGCCAAGGCAACGGCTACTGGTGGTCTACGGGAACCGCGAGCGGCGGCGCGGCCGATGCGGCTCGCCCTTCGATCGCGCGAAGCCTCGCCTCGAACGCGTCGAGTCGCGCCATGTCGTTCCGCAGTTTCTCCAGCTCGTGAGCCTGCTTCTTGAACTCGTTGAGCAGCATCGAGCTCAAGAGGTGGTACTTCACGGTGAGAGGTAGGCCTTCTTCATCGTAGACCACGAGGTCGGGAAAGACATCGGCCACCTCTTCAGCGATCAGTCCGTACTCCATCGGCACTGCGCCGCTCGAATCCGTCTGCTCCTGCTTGTAGCGGAAGACCACCGGGCGCAATTCGAGCAGCCGCTCGGTCGCGTCGGCCATCTCGGCGATGTCCTTCTTGAAGCGGCGTGAGGAGGAGATCGTACCGAGCTGTCCGGTGCCGTCTATGAGGACTGGGATTGCATTGGCATTGACGGTCGTCACGCCGCGAATTCCGGCGATGAATGTCTTGGTTTGCGTACCCTGGTGTCCAATGCGAATCGTGTCGCTATCAGCTGGCTGACCGTTGCTGCCGATCATGATGTTGTCGCTGCCGGTCGTGAGGAAAAGGCCTGCATTGCTACCGAGTGCGGTATTTCTATTGCCGGTCGTGACCAGGAGCGCCGAAGAACCGATAGCCGTATTCTGATTGCCGGTCGTGTTGTCCTGCAGAGCCGAACCTCCGATGGCTGTGTTCGTCCCGCCGGTCGTGTTGGAGTGGAGCGCTTGATGCCCTGTAGCTGTGTTATTCGGACCGGTCGTGTTGGCGCCGAGCGCATCACTCCCGCTGGCGGTATTCAAACTACCAGTAGTGTTGGCACTGAGTGCCCCGAGCCCGGTGGCAGTATTACGCACCCCGAAAGTGTTCTTGAAAAGAGCCTCGTAGCCGCTCGCAGTGTTCCCAGAGCCGGTGGTGTTGTGGTGGAGCGCCCGATACCCGGTGGCGGTATTCGACGAGCCGCTCGTGCTGTACAAGAGGGTCTGATGGCCCATGGCTGTATTGCGATTGCCGGTCGTGTTGTAGGAGAGCGCGCGATACCCGGTGGCGGCGTTCCGGCTGCCGGTCGTGTTGGATTCGAGCGCTTGCATGCCCGTGGCAACATTGAACGTCCCGGTCGTGTTGGCGAAGAGCGCATGAAAGCCGCTGGCAGTATTGAAACTACCGGTCGTGTTGGAGCGCAGCGCTGTGTCCCCGCTGGCAGAGTTGAAACTACCGGTCGTGTTGGAGAAGAGCGCGTCGTGCCCGCTAGCAGTGTTCCGATACCCGGTCGTCACGTTCGCCAAAGCCGACGACCCGAGTGCGGTGTTGTCGCCGCCTCCCTTGGTGTGGAGGAACAGAACGCCGCCCTTGAAGATACTTCCCGTGCTGACGTTGAGCGCCTGATCGCCGCTCGGGCTGAGGGTCAGTGTGTCCTCGAGCCGGCCAGTACCTTCGACGTGGAGCTTCGCCGTCGGACTCGTCGTCCCGATGCCGACGTTGCCCGCTGCACCGGAGCTGACGAATAACTTCAGGCTGATCGGAAAGAGCCTGCCGAGTGTCGGCGCGCTCGAGGCGCCGAGGCAGGGGCCGCCCGCCTGATCGAACATCGTCGGAATGCAGGTGGCAATCGGAGGATTGATTCCTCCGCTCAGGGAGACACCCGCAATGGTTGCGCTTGATCCGGAAGGCCAAGGAAACAGAACAGGCAGTGCTCTGCGTATCGCCGGCTCGCGGCGCGTCTCGACATCGGACTCCCTCGTGGGCTCGCTTTCATCGTGGTCTGCGACCGAGGGGGACGTGTTGGTTTCGACGCCGGCTTCGTCGCGATTCTCCTCGCCCGTTTCTCGCTCTAGGGACCCAGGTTCCGAGGGCAACGCGACCGGAATCCCGAGCTGCACGGGCTCGAACCAGCCCTCGGCCGTGTTGTGCAAGAGGCGGTCACCAGAGATCGTGTGGATGGCGAGATCGGGGTAGGTGTCTGCGTCGTAGTCGATCCACGCGGCTGCGATCTCTTCGCCGAACGTCGCCAGCCCCGCGTTGCGGGTCATGTCGTCGAAGGCGCCAGTGCCTCGGTTCTTGAAGAGCCGCCGTTGCTCTCGATCGGCGGCGACGTAGAGGTCCAAGAAGCCGTCCTGGTCGTAGTCCGCCCACTGTGCAGAGCGCGAGCCCACGTTGCCTGACAGACCCGCGGCGACTGTCACGTCCGTGAACGAGCCGTCCCCCGAGTTACGGAACATGCGGTCCTCGCCGGAGAGATAGATGGCGTAGAGATCAGGGAAGCCGTCCCCGTCGTAGTCACCCCAGGAAATCAGCGGAGCAGAGTCCGGCTGCGTGACCGGAGCAGACTCGGAGACCTTTGAGTCGGAGGCTGGGCTGGCGCCAGCCTCCAGCGGCGCCTCCGTCGACCCACCAAGTCCGAATAGAGCGAATACCGTGATCGTGAACATCATGTTTCCTCCCGAACAAGGCGCGAGTGTGGGCCCGTTGAATTGCAGGCGCGCTATAGCGGCACCGAGGAGACGAGCACGGACCTCTTCTGCGCCGGCGAAGGACGAGCCTAGGAGCGGCTTCGAAATGCCGCAATCGATGGAACTGGGTAGTCCGTGAAAACCGACCAGGCGAGATTAACCGAAGCTCCTACGCCTTGGCTCGAAGGAAGTCTCTGACAGAGTGATCATTCCTATCCCACCGGCGGAACATCGTGTACAAGCTCGGTCTGCACGGCGTCCCCCTCGGTCCGATAGCGACCGCGAGCAGGATCCGCGGCGCCATCCACGTTCAACCGCGGCGCGCCGCCTCGATTGCAGCGATGTCGATCTTTTTCATCTCCATCATCGCATCGAACGCGCGCTTGGCGGCGGCGGGGTCGGGATCGGTTATCGCTTGGGTCAGAGCGATCGGCGTAATCTGCCAGGACAAGCCCCATTTGTCCTTGCACCACCCGCACGCACTCTCTTCGCCGCCGTTGCCGACGATTGCGTTCCAGTAACGATCGGTTTCGGCCTGGTCAGCGGTTGCGACCTGAAACGAGAATGCTTCGTTGTGCTTGAACGCGGGTCCGCCATTGAGCCCGAGGCAGGGAATTCCCATCACCGTGAACTCGACCGTCAACACATCCCCTTTTTTCCCGGACGGAAAGTCTCCCGGCGCGAGGTGCACCGCGCCAACGGATGAATCGGGAAAGGTCTTGGCATAAAATCGCGCCGCGTCCTCGGCGTCGCCATCGTACCAAAGGCAAATCGTGTTCTTTGCTTGCTTCGCCATGTCATTTCTCCAATCTGATGTGTCGCACGAACCTGCAGCAGGACAACATAGCAAAACCCGTACCATATGAGCCGATCCGGAAGTCCAGACCAGTCAGGCCACAGCTAGCTGAGCACGCCCTTCTTGCTCAGCGCACGAGCGTAATACGCCAGGAATGCGGCGAAGACAATGGGGAACAGGGTGAGACCCAGCTCACTCGTTCCGCCCATCACCTCCATCCCGCCAAGAAGAAACAAGCCGCCGAGATTGGAAACGATGGCCCCGATCAATGAGGCGAGCAAGACATGATACGCGAGGCGCTTCTTGAGAAGCAACAGGAGGCACCCGATCACACCACCGAACACGCCGATCGCCCAGAACGCAACGGCCCACAACGGGAACGATTCGAAGTACTCGCGTTGCTCCGGAGGAAACCGGCTCATGACAGCTTCGACGTTCAGCCGAGCGAACATGAAAGACAGCACACCGATCGAACTCCACAGGCCTCCGATGATCCCGATCAACCACAAATGCCACGGCCTGGCCGGAGTCGTCGTCCCCTGCGCTTCAATCATGGTTTTCCTCGGTCGGTTTCAGTTGGCGAGCAGCCGTTCGGTCGCTGAGTCAAGGGTCAGGCTCCGTTCGCGCTCCGCGCCGGGTCAGTCCCGCCAGGTCCGGTAGCGCCAGTCCACGTGCCCTTCGTACGCCATCGTGTCGCGGACGAGGGCGTGCAGTCCGGGATCGTAGTCACGCAGGGCTTCGCGCGTGCGAATCGGGTGCGGGGCGTCGTTCGGAGCCGCGTCCTGGCCAGCGGCGTCGAAGTAGGCGAGCATCCCGGTGGCCCAGTAGGCCGCGTAGTCGTGCGCGGCGGCCGTGCCTCTCCACTTGCCGACGGCCATGGCTTCGTCGTAGAGCGCGGCGAGGCGGGCATCGAATCGGACGTCGAGTCGTTCGACGTGGAGCTCGTACTGCTGCAGGGAGCGCCCGCGCTCGGAGAAGCTCGCGTCGACCGGACGCGTGCCGACGAGCTGGTGCAGCGCTTTCGCGAGCAGGCGGATCACGAGGACGTCGCCGGTGTACGCGTCGGCCGGATCGGCGAGCACGTTTTCCTCCCCCACGACGAGGATCTTCGACGCTGGCGAGTACTCGAGGTACCGGGAGAGCGGATCGAGGCCCGCTCGCGCCGACTCCTCGAGCGCCCGGTATTCGGGCAGGTCCGAGATCTTCTCCTCCGGCCCGAGGACGACGAGCCGCAGGCCTTCCGCGATGAGCGCCTTCAGGACGTCGTGTCGATACGCGAACGTCCGGCGGATCGTCTCGTTCGCGTGGAGCAGCGCCTCGTCCCGCGCCGTCCTTCCGAGAACCACGAACTCTCGCGCCCAGCTGAACTTCGTGTAGTAGCCGTCGATGCCGAGCTTCTCGGGCGGAGGCCCCACGTCAGGGAGTCTGCGGATCCATCTGTATCGCCAGTCCTGATCCGGGTTGAGCTGGAAGGTCGTCCGACAGAGCTCGTATCCCTCTGGGTCGTAGACCTCGAGCTGCTCGCGCCGTCCGATCGGCCCGTGGTTCCAGTTGTTGACGCGATTGCAGTCGAAGTACGACTGCGCAATCTCCGCCCAGTACTCGCCAGCGTTCCCGCCCGCGTAGGCGCGCTCCCAGAGACCTTGCTGTCGGGCGTGCTCGAAAGCAGCCTGCTTGCGCTCCGTCCACGACGGATCGATCTGGCGCAGCGTCCCATCGATGGTGTGGCAGAACTCATGGACGGCGATGCTCTCGTCGTCGTAGCGGTCGACGGGAAGACCGAGCAAGTTCTCTTCGCCGAAGCTCGTGGGCAGACCGCCCGTCCCCCGGACGCGCTCGTTCATGAACTGCGGGTCGGGGTGATCCCGGTACTCCGGCATGTCCGTGTAGACCTGGTCCTTGCCGATCACGATCAGGTACATCCCGTTCTCCTGCATGGCCGCCAGCACGTCCGGCCGACCAGCGAGCATGTGCGTCACGATCTCGTGCGTGCGTTCGAGGGCTCGGTCGTCCACTTCCTTCGATGCGGCCACCGGGAGGCCCCGGATATCGAGGTGCTTGGCGTAGAACGCTCGCGCGAGCGCCCTGGTCCCATCGTCGTCCTCCCCGCGTCCCCTACCGCGGCCGACGAGCTCGAAGAAAGACTCGGGCGGCGCGGTGACGGCTGGCCTCTCGGCGGACGACTGGGATCCCGTGCACGGCGTGGTGATCGTCGCGATGAGAAGCGCCGCCACGCAGAGGAATTCCCGTGTCACGGTCGCTCGTCTCCCGCGGCGCCGGCCGAGGGGCGAGCCCCACTCGGCGAAGGCTCGACGTTGCGATCCGGCGGCTCGGTCCCGAGCAGGTGGCGCACGAAGAAATCATTCGTCCTGCGCGCGACGTAGGAGCTGGAGGAGCCGCGAGTACCATGCTCGGCGTTGGGAACGACGAGGAGATCGAAGTCCTTCCCCGCCCGGATGAGCGCGTCGGCGAAACGCAGCGTCGATTCGGGCGGGACGTTCGAGTCCATCTCGCCGACGATCAGGAAGAGCTTGCCCTGGAGCCGGTAGGCATTGTCGACGTTCGAGCACTCGGCGTACTGCGGGCCGACCGGATAGCCCATCCACTGCTCGTTCCACGAGGCCTTGTCCATGCGGTTGTCGTGGCACCCGCAGTTCGCCACCGCCACCTTGTAGAAGTCGGGATGGAAGAGCAGCGCTCCCGCCGCGTTCTGTCCGCCTGCGGAACCCCCGTAGACGCCCACGCGCGTGAGATCCATGCACGCGAATTTCTCCGCGGCAGCTCGCATCCACAGGATGCGATCGGGGAAGCCGGCGTCCTTCAGGTTCTTCCAGCACACATCGTGGAAGGCCTTCGAGCGATTGGCCGTGCCCATGCCGTCGATCTTCACGACGACGAATCCGAGGTCCGCGAGCTCCGCGTAGCGTCGCTGAGCGCTGAAGCTCTTCGGCACGAACGAGCCCTGCGGGCCGGCGTAGATGTCCTCGATGACCGGGTATTTCCTGGTCGGGTCGAGGTCCTTGGGCAGGGCGAGGATGCCCCAGATGTCCGTCTTGCCGTCGCGGCCCTTTCGCGACGAGCACCCCGGGCGGCTTCCAGCCGGTCGCTATCAGCGCGGTGATGTCCGCCTCCTCGAGCTCGCACACGAGCTCGCCGTCGTCGAGGCATTGCGCAGTTCGCTCACGCGGCGGCATGTCCACGCGCGAGTACGTGTCGATCAGATACCGCCGGTCCGGCGAGTACTGGACCGAATGCTGGCCGTCCCCTTCCGTCAGAGCGACGAGATGCGTGCCGTCGAAATTGATGCGGTAGACATGCTCGAAGTATGGGTCTTGACCGGGGTTCCGGCCGCTTGCCGTGAACCAGATCTGCCGCTTCTCCTCGTCGATGCGGTCGATGCCGCGCACGACCCACTCGCCCTGGGTGATCGGCTTCGTCGTGCCGTCCCGCGTATCGACGAGGTAGAGGTGCCGCCACCCGTCGCGCTCGGAGGCGTAGATCATCTCCTCGGTCGCTTCGAGCCAGTTGACGCGACTCAGGTCGACTTCCTCGGCGTGAGCCGTCCAGATGAAGGTGTCGGTGACTTCTCGTCGATGAGCGTGCGAACCTCGCCCGTGCGCGCATCGATCTCGATCACGCGCAAGCGCTGATGGCCGCGGTCGACCTGCTCGTACGCGAAGCGCCGGCCGTCGGCGGACCAGTGGACGCGCGGGCGCGACCACTCGTGCTCGAAAGGATCGACCCGTGGCTCGATCCGGCGCCAGCTCTCGACGTCGAAGACTCGCGGCGCGCACGAGGGGAACGCGTCTCCCGGAAGCCCGTAGCCGCGAGTGTGGAGCTTGGCGCGTCCGCCCCCCGGCGGAGACGACTGGACGAGGAAGACCTCCTTGCGCTCCCCTGGCTGGGTCCTCCAGGCGAGCAGGGACTTCGAGTCGGGCGACCATTCGAGTCCGCTCCATGTCGCGCCGCTCTCGCCCTCGTCGTCCTCGCCGAGCCGGACCTCCACGCTCGAACCGGAGCGGGCGACGCTCAGCTCGCCTTCGCCGACGAACGCGGCCCACTCGCCGTCGGGAGATTCGAGCGGGCGGTCGCGCTCCCCTTCGCGGTTGCGCGATTCCTCGGATCCGCGGCGTGGATCGCGCGTCGCCTCGTCCAGGCTCGCCGAGGGCTCGGTCGTCCGGCACGCGTACGTCTCGAGATCGCACACCCATGTCGTCTCGCCCACCTCGAAGCGCACGACTCGACCCTCGTCCGCGTACTCGATGACGTCGAACGGCAGCCGGTCGGCGGCATGCTCGGTGCCGGTCGCGAGAGAGAGGGAAGCCGCCAGCTTTCCATGATCGAAGGCCGGCGAACGCGTGCCGGCCTCGGCGTCGACTACCACGAATTCCTTCGCCCCACCGGCAAGGTCGTTGCGATACCAGAAGCGCGAGTCACCGTGGAACCAGTGAGGCCTCACGCGATCTCGGAACACGTACGGGCTCGAGCGCCCACCGCGTCGCTCCTGCAGCGTCTCCGGCGCGTCCGATTGCAGCGCGCCGGGAACCCTCGCCACCGATCGACCCGCAAGGACGAGCAACGCGGCGGCGGCGATCACGATCGTTCCGAGAGACCTGGAGTGCATGACGTTCCTCCTCGAGTTGCGCACCGTCAGGTCGCCGCCGCTGCCGCCGCCCCGCGGCGCCATCAGCGGCGAGTGAAGAGCCGGGGTCGATGAGCGAGTCCGCTGCACGCGCATGTTCGGCTACCCCCAGCTTCGTCGCCTCGAGACCTTTCGGCTACCTTCTCGGCTCATATCGCATCGCCACTGCCCCCGAGCCGAACTCCAGCCGGCTCACGAGCTTCAAGGGGACTTGCTTCGACAGCCCCGCGAACAACGTCGGCCCATGGCCCGCTAGCATGGGATGCACCACGAACTCGTACTCATCGATCAATCCGAGCTCCGCCAACGCCAGCGGGAGCTTCACGCCTCCCACGAACAGTCCCTTACCCGACTCCCGCTTGAGCTGCTGAACGGCCTTCCCCAGATCCCCGCGCACGAGCTCCGCGTTCCAATCGACCCGGTCCAAGGTGCTCGACACGACGTACTTCTTTGCAGCGTCGATGGTCCGGGCGAAGGGTTCCATCCAATCAGGCCTCGCTCCCGTCTGCACCGCGGGCCGAAACGCTGCCTCCATCATCTCGTAAGTCACCCGGCCAAACAGGAGAGCATCGGCCTGTTCGAGGTTTTCCACCGCGTGACGATGTAGGTCTTCGTCGGCGGGAATCGCACGATGATCGCAGCACCCGTCCAATGTGACGTTGATGGAATACCGAAGGGGTCGCATGACGTAAGCGTACCAATCGCGCGTGTCTGCCTAACGTGTATTGGGGAGACCTGCGGTCATTCGTCGACTCGTCGCACTCCGGCGGGAAACCTCTGCAGGGCGACCTTACCGGGATCCGCAGAATCACCGGACCCGGCGAACGCTCCGTCAACGTCGTTGCGGCGCCTTGCTGGCCACCTGGCGATGGCGAGAATCCAGGCTAGAGTGGTGCTCATGATCGCCGCCACGCTCGCTTGCCTCCTGGCAGCCGCGCCGGCGCCACTCCAGGCGCCGCGCGAGCGCATCCCGGTCCTGATCCTCTCGGGCGAGAATGAAACTGATTGGCGCTGGACCAGCACCTGGCTGCGTCAGGTCCTCGAGGACAGCGGGCGCTTCTCGGTCGAGATCACGCACTACCCCTCAGGCACTCTGGCCGACGCCTACTACCTCGAGCGCTTCCGCGTGCTCGTCTGCGACTATGCCGGCCTGCGCTGGGGTGAGCCGGCGGAGTCGAACTTCCTGGCAACAGTGGGTCGCGGCGTAGGCCTGGTCGCGGTGCACGCCGCGACGGCGACCTTCGGTGACTGGCCGGCGTACGGCGAGCTGCTCGGCCTTGCTCGCGAGCCTGACGCAGAGGTCGGATCGTTCGGTACCTTCGCCGTCTCGCTCGCGCCCGAGGAGCATCCGATCACGAGCGGACTGGGCGCCTGGCCCGACCACTTCGACGCGTTGCTCGGCAGCCGCGCCGTCGGAAGCGGCCATCGCATCCTGGCGACGGCGCAGGCGTCGCCGGACTCCGCCGTGGAGCCCGTGCTGGTCGCCGGCGCATACGGTGAGGGCCGCGTCGTGGCCACGACGCTCGGTCGCGTGGAGTGGAGCCGGCCGGACACGCAGGCCTCGCAGTCCGATGCGCGCTTCACCCAGCTGTTCCAGCGCGCGGTGGAATGGGCGGCCACGGGCACGGTCTCGCCGCTCAGGCACGTCGAGCCGAACTCGCTCTCGCCCGAGGACCGTGCGGCCGGGTGGAAGCTGCTCTTCGACGGTACGACACGCTCGGGCTGGAGCGATCGCCAGGGCGGCTTCCCGGAGGAGCGCTGGCGCGTGGAGGCAGGCTGCCTGCGCATCCTGCCGGGCGAGGGCGGTGGCGACATCGTCGCGCCCGAGTCCTTCCGCGAGTTCGAGCTCGAGGCTGACTGGCGCGTGGAGCATGGCGACACGGGCGCGGGCCTGGCCTTCCAGCGCGGCGACGCGAGCCACGGCTATGACCTCGGCGCCACGCAGGACGGAAACAATGGGGCGTCCGACCTGCGCGTGCTGCGGCCGCCAGGCGAGTTCAACCACGCGCGCGTGGTCGCGCGCCTCGACAGCGTCGAGCACTGGCTGAACGGCGTGCACCTGAAGACGCTGTACATGGACGCGGCCGAGTGGGCCGCCCGCGCGACGGGCGAGCAAGCCCTGCAGGACCCCGAGCTCTCGCAGCTCCCGCTGGCGCGCATCCAGCTCCAGGACCGCGGCGCAGCCGTGTGGTTCCGCAACATCAAGATCCGCGAGCTCCAGAGCGCGTCTGAACCGGCGGCATCGGCGCCGGAGCGCCCGCAGCCCGAGCCCATCGACGTCGCCGCCGGCTGCGTCTGGGTCCCGCAGGTACCGAACACCGCGCCCGCTCCGTTTCAGCGCGAAGGCGACGTGGTGGTCGCAGCCGGGCTGCCGTACGGCTACGCGCGTACGGGCCAGGCGTTCCAGAACTTCGTGCTCGAGCTCGACTGGCGCTACGCTCGCGACACCGTCCCGGGGGACGGCGGGATCCTGGTACGCATGGGCGAGGACGCGTTCTGGCCGCGCTCGCTCGAGATCGACCTGATGCACGGTCAAGTGGGCGATCTGGTCTGCCAGCGCGACTTCAAGCTGCAGGCCGAGCGGGGCCGCAGGCAGGGAAACATCACGCGCAAGCTACGCGACACCGAGAACGACCCCGGCCAGTGGAACCACGTCGAGGTCCGCCTCGAGGGCGGAACGCTGACCGTGCTCGTCAACGGCGAGGTGGTGAACACGGCCACCGAGGTCGACGAGGTGTCCGGGCCCATCGGGCTGATGGTCGACGGCGGGGCAGTGCACTACCGGAATGTGCGCATCACGCCGTTGAACTAGTTCCCCATCGCGCCTTGGCGCGACACCTCTGGTTTGGAGTACCGCCTTCAGGCGGTCTTCTCTTGCAGAGCCAGTCCCGCCTGAAGGCGGGACGACGAACCAGACCGCCTGAAGGCGGTACTCCAAACTCGGAGGGACTCCGTGCTCGTAGGGGTGTGGTTTCTCTCTAGAAGGTGCGGCGAGCTCGTAGGGGTGTGTTTTCTTTCCAGCAGCCCTGGTGTCGGGATTGGCGGGACGACGACCACGCCTCCAGGTCTGAAACGCCGAGGAGCAACGCAGCCCGGCAGCGAAGCAGGGCGGAAGGCGCTGGCGCGGCTGTCCAGCGGACTGCTAGCGGCGGCTCTTTTTCCAGCGCCGGTGGTGCTCGCGCACGATCGCGACGGCCGCATCGGCGTCCGCGACGCAGTGCGGGATTTCGAGATCCTTCGCGCTGGCCAGCGGTGGATCGGTGGAGAGCATGGCCTCCTTCGTCCACGCCACGAGCCCCGGCCACATCTTCCCGACCAGGATGAACGGCGTGCCCTCCAGGTGGCGCACCTGCAAGAGCTGCCAGATCAGCATCAGCTCGAGGACGGTGCCGATGCCGCCCGGAGCGACGACGAAGGCGTCTGACGCGAGCACGAACTGGTGCAAGCGCGTGAAGAAGGTGCGGTGCTCGAAGACCTCGGTGACGAACGCGTTCGATTCGCTCTCGAAGGGCAGGTCGACGCGGATGCCGAGCGACCGCGCGCGCCGGGAGCCGCGGGAGGCGCCTTCGTTCGCGGCCTGCATCAGGCCGGGGCCTCCGCCGGTGACGATGTCGCACCCCATCTTCGCGAGCGCGGCGGCTGCGCGCTTGGTCTCCTCGTAGCCGAAGCTGCCGGGCTTCAGGCGTGCCGAGCCGAAGATCGTCACCCGGTACCGGTCGCGCCGCGATGGACGCAGCCGCGTGAGGTTGTTCACGGCGCTCCACAGGGAGAGCACCGTGTCGACGAGGACCTGCTTGACCGCATCCTCGTCCGCCAGGCTGACGCTATCGGACTCTCGGGCGGGCTTCCCCGTCCCCTTCTTCTTCCTCGCGGCCATCGCGGTCCTTCCTTTCTTCACACCTCGCCCAGCCGCTCACGGGCGCATCCAGGCATTGCCGATCTGGACATACAGAACGCTCTCCTCCGGGCCGCGCGCCACATCGAGCCCGGCGTGCAGGCCGAACTTGCGCGAGAGCAAGTAGCGCAAGCCCATGCCTCCGCTGGTGGCACTCTGATCGTTCTCGAATTCGTCGTAGTCGTTCCACGCCAGGCCTGCACCGCCGAAGCCGACCAGGCTGATCCGCTGGTGGAACTGCCAGCGCAACTCGAGCTCGGCCGAGGCGGCGTGCTCGCCCTGATAGCGCTGCAGCGGGACGCCGCGGAGGAGGACGTACGGGCGGGCGTAGAAGGGCGTGTCGCCGAAACTCGAGTTCCACTGACCGCGCGCGCCGAGGAAGAAGCTCTCGGAAAGGCGCCAGTGGTGGATCAGCACCTGCTGGAAGAGCTGGAAGTTGCGCGAGCCGCCGAAGCTTTCGTCGAAGGCTGAGACGCTCGTATCACTGAGCCCGCCGATCGTGGGCGTGAACAGGTTGTCGAGAGAGTCGTAGCGCAGGGTCAGCGCCGGACCCGCGAGCGTGGTGTCGTCTTCCTCCGGATCGACGCCCGGGATCCCGTCCGATGGTCCGTCGAAGTCGACCGTGGCCCGGGCGTAGGAGAAGCGCAGGCCGAGCCAGAAGTCGGTTTCGCCGAGTCGCTGGCGCCCCTCGCCAGTCACTCCGTCCACGTCCAGCCGATACTCCAGCGGATCGTTCTCGAGGATTCCGTCCTCGCCGATCCCGTGCAGCGATAGCTCGAGCCCGACCGTCGCGGCACCGACGAGCGTCTGCAAGTCGCCGCCAGCCCATGTGCTCGAGTTTGCCGCGAACAGGCCTTCGCTGCCGTCCTCGGTCCAGAGGCCACCGACGAAGGTGACGTTAGGCCGGGCCCAGCCCTCGGCCCCGGCGTCCTCGCGCGGATCCAAGAAAGCCATGCCACCGGCCAGGCCATATCCCAGGGCAGGCTCGGTGATCGGCACGGCCACGGGCAAGAATCCCGCCGGATGCTCGAGGAAGCTCGACATGTCGAACCAGCCGTCGTCGAGTTCGAGCGACTCCGGCTCTTCCGCCTCGGACGCCGCCGACGCTTCCTGCGGAGGATCCTGAGCCGGCGGAGGCTGCGATGCCTGGCGGCTGAGCGCCAGGAGCGAGAGCACGCCGACCGCGTGGAGCCTGTGCATCACGCGCGAATTCTAGAGCACGACTCGTGACCTGGGAATTCACGGGTGCCCAGCGTCGACTCTGGACTTGCATCTCCGACTAGCGCAGCGGTGGCTCCAGGCCCAGCCGTTGCAGCAGGAGCTGGAAGCGGGCATCGGAGGCGAGAGGAGCGAGCAGCGGGTCCAGTAGCTCCTTGCGGACTTGCGCGTCGGTTCCGGCGAGATCGGCCGCACGCTCGAGTCGGCTCAGGGCTTCTTCACGCCAGAACTCGAGAGTCTCCTCCGGGAGCTCCGGATCCCCCTGCAGGCCTAGCTCGACAGCCTGCACGAGGTGCGTCGCGCTCCACACGAGCTCGATCGGGCGCGGACCGAATTCCATCGCGCGCAGGGCCGATTCCGCGAGATCCTCGGCATTCCCGAGCTGAAGCTCTGCGACCCCGAGCAAGCCATTTGCCCACAAGAGTGCCGGTCGCAAACTCTCGCGATCGGGGCTGTGCTCGAGCAGCGGCGCTCCCAGCTCCACGGCACGGTGGAGCAGCTCCTCTGCCCGTGCCGGATCCGCAGCAGCTCCGTTGCCGAGCGCCGCGTGTCCAAGGTGTCCCAGAGCAAGGCAGAGCTTGAGCGCGTGCGAGCTGTTGGTTGGATTCGCGGCGAGGAGCCGCTCGAAGTTCTCGACTGCGACGAGGAGCCACCGCTCGCGCTCCTGAATCCGACCGCTGGCTTCCGCGGCGATGCTGAGGTTGAGCGCGCTCGTGGCAAGCCCTTCCGCGTAGACCGGCCGCAGAACGAAGGCCTTCGCCAGTCCTTCGCAGTAGTCGTGCGCTTCGCGCAAAAGAGCGTAACCGGCGTCGAACATCCCCTCTTTGCTGTGCAGCACACCGAGCTCGATCAGCACCTCCGCCAGATTCCACTGCACCGGGGGATATCCGGGTCGCTCCGCCTCGAGAACGCGCAAGAGCTCCAGCGCCTGCTCGAGGGTTTCCATCGCTTCCGCAGGTTCGAATTCGCGCACCTGTCCGGAGACATAGACCTGCGGTGTCGCAGCGAGCGCGTGCAAGCCCCTCGCGAGCTCGCGGCGTTCCTCCCACGTGCCCGCCGCCATGACCCCCGCCGCTTGAACCTCCGCGATGGCGCCTCGCAAGAGCTCCCGGCTCTCCTGTGTGCGGCCAAAGCGATTCAGCACCTGCGCCAGCTCGCCCCGCGCTCCGAAGAGAGCCCAGTTGACGAGCTCCGGCTGACCGCCGGCGAGCCCTTCCAGGCGCGCGACCGCTGACCGTGCCGCCACCTCGGCATCGACGAGATCATTCTGCAGCCGCAAGACCAAGGCCTTCCGTCGGTCAAGGTTCCCCCTCTCCACGGCCAGGTCCGCCGACGCCTGGCTCTCGAGCAAGCCGTCGAGCACGACCGCCTCTCGTTCGAGAGCCTGAAGCGCTCCGGAAAGCTCGCCGAGCTCGGCGTGGATCGCAGCCGAGCGCCGCAGGCTGCGCGCCAGTTGCCGCGCCTGCTCCGGTCCGCTCTCCGGCTCGCGCTCGAGCTCTTGCATGAGGCGCAACGCTTCCTCGAGTAGCTCGCGCCGGATCGGCTCCATGCGCGGAAAGTCTTCTAATAGCTCGCCTCCTACACGAGAGAGCATCGTCTCGACCGCGCCGAAGGTGCGCTCGAAGTGCCGTTGCGCTCGATCGCGCGCGTCATTGGCTGCATCGCGCTGTTCACCCACCTCAGCCAGTGCACTGCCGAGCGCGACATTGGCTTGACTGATTTCGAGGTTCTTGCGCTCGACCAGTCGTCTGGCTCGGTGTTGTTGCCAGGCCAGGAGCGAAGGTGCCAGAACCACGAGCAGGCTGGCGAACGCAGCCGCCGGATGGCGCTCGATCCAGCGCCTCGAACGCAAGAAGAGACTGGAACGGCGGGCTTCGATCGGACGCTTCTCGAGCACACGCCCAAGGTCGCTCGCGAAGGCAGAGGCGGTGGCGTAGCGCCTCGCCGGGTCCGGTTCCATGGCCGTTTGCACGACCGTCTCGAGCTCCCAGGAGACGCGGGCGTCGAGCTTGCGCAAGCCGTTGCCGGTCGAGCTCAGGTTCTTGCCGAGACGCTTGGCCTTGGTCAGCGGGTCGTGTGGCAGGCGCAGAGCCAGGAGCTCGTAGAGCGTGACGCCGAGGGCATAGACGTCCGCACGTACATCGAGCTCGCGCTCGCCCCGCAATTGCTCCGGCGGCATGTACGCGACCGTGCCGACGCGGTGACCGGTGCGGGTTTGGCGCTCGATCCGCTGCTCGCTCGATGCGAGACCAAAGTCGAGCAGCATGACGCGACCTCCGCGCGTCAGCATGATGTTGGACGGTTTCACATCGCGATGGAGCACGCCCCGCCGATGAGCGTGCTCGAGAGCTTCCCCCACCTCGCGCACGATGCGCGCACAGACCGTCGGCCAATCTCCGTCGAAGAGTGGTGAAGACTCCTCCGCGGCGTCTGCTCCCAGGCGGCCCAGCGCAGCCAGCAAATCGCGGCCATCCAGGACTCGAGGCGCATTCTCGCCGAGCTGGCCCAGGATCGCACCGAGCGATGCTCCGCGCACGCGCTCCATTGCGAAGAACGGGATCCCTTGCTCCTCGCCTACGGCGTAGATCGGCACGATGCCCGGATGAGCGAGGCCGGCGATCGTTAGCACTTCATGGCGAAAGCGCTGGAGAGCGCCCGGGAAATAGAGCTGCTCCGGCCGAACGAGCTTGAGTGCCACTTCGCGTCCCAACGAGATCTGCTCGGCCGCATAGACCACTCCCATCCCGCCTTGGCCGAGCGTCTCGCGCAGGCGGAAGTCCCCGAGCTGCTCGGGAACGCCCGCCGGGCGAGGAGTTGCCAGCTCCACCAGGCCTGCTTCGACCAGCCAGGACACGCGCGCGCGGAGCGTCGGCGCTTCCTCCGGGTGCTGTCGATAGAAGTCCTCGAGCGCCGCCAATCCACCCTGCTCGAGCAGATCGAGAGCCTCCGTGACGAGGGCTTCGCGGGCCGCGCTCGGCTCTGCTTTCTTGGACTCCATGATCAGGGCTCGCGTTACACTCGTGGGAGATGGTGTTCGGTCGTATGAACGAGGAGAGGCAGGCCGAAGACGATAACGTACAGCTCGCGGAGCGGGCGGCGGCCGGCGATCGGCGCGCGCTGGACCTCCTCGTGGAGCGGCATCTGCCGGAACTGCGCGCGTTCGTACGCTTGAGGGCCGGCGAGGCGCTGCGCGAGCGCGAGTCGACTTCGGACCTGGTCCAGTCGACCTGTCGCGAGGTGCTGACGCATCCGGATCGGTTCCAGTTCCCCAATGACCAGGCATTCCGGCGCTGGCTCTTCACCACGGCCACGCGCAAGATCGCCGATCGAGCCGATCACTACGCTGCGCAGCGGCGCGACGTCAAGCGGGAGGAAGCACTGGCCAACGCGAGCGGAGCCGACGACGAGCGCTTGTTCGCCTGCTACCAGCGGTTTTCCTCGCCGAGCCATCGCGTGATGGTGCAAGACGAGATGGCCAGGATCGAGCGTGCTTTCGATCACCTGAGCGAGGAGCAGCGAGAGGTGGTCACGCTGGCCTACCTGGCGCACCTCTCGCGCAAAGAGATCGCGGAGCAGCTCGGAAAGAGCGAGAACGCCGTGCGCATCACGCTGCATCGGGCTCTGGCACGGCTCGCCGAGGTCGTGCAGGGTGGGACGGTCTGAGCAGAATTGCGCCCCCGCAGTTGCCGAGCAACCGCGAGGGCGCGCCTTCAAAGACTCTGTGAATGGGGCAAGCTCAGCTTGCCTATTTCAGAAGTCGACCACGTACTCCAAGGCGTCGGAGAGATAGACCGGTTCGGGGAAGGCACCGGGATCGCGGCCCCAGAACTGCGCATTGACGCGCTGGCCGACGAGAGAGAGGGCCGCGCGCGGACTGCCACCCAGGGCCCCGGCCGCAAAGGCGTTCATATCGATCTCCATGTGTCCCGAGCAGTCGTTGGCCGGCGGTGGATTTCCTCCGGAAAAGAGCACCGGCGATCGTCCCGCGACGTTCTTGACGCACAGAGTGCCACCGAAGAAGGGCACGTCATTCTTCCCGCCGAAGCCGTAGAAGAGCATCCCAGGCTTCCGGTTGGGAACATTGTCGACGGAGACGACGAAGCCGGAATCCGCGCTGGCGCTGGGCACGCCCAGATAGCCGATCGTTGGCACGCAGCCAGCGCTCGTGACACTGGCCGTGCAGTAGATCTCCGGTTCGTTGAAAACGCTGCGCACGAAGATGTCTGGCACCGTGTTGATCTCGCCCAGGTCGAGGTTCGTGGCCTCGGAAGTGAAGGCGATGGCGGTTGCGTCGAAATTGGGGGCCGGCGTGCGTGAGGTGTCGTTCGGCAAGGTTTGATCGCCGTTCGGGCGACTCACGAGGTAGGTCTTTTCCTTGGCGATATCGCGCAGGAAGATCGCGGTGAAAGGCACGGACTCCGGAGCCAGGTTGTCCGAGAGACTCTGGAAGACCACGGACTGACCGTCGCCCGAGATGCGCGCATTCTGCGAGACGTCGTCGCCGATCGTGCCATCCATGGCCATGGAAACCAGGCGTGGCCGGGCTGCCGGAGGGAAGACCTCCGAGTAGAAGACGTCTTCCACTCCGTTGTCGTCGCCGGGCACCAGGTTCGTCGCGCGGCTGGTGAAGGCAACGCGCGACCCATCTTCCGAGATGCTGACTCCGAACGAGTCGGAATCGGCCTCGCCCCCCAAAGGATGGATGAGCAAGCAAGAGACGAAGTCGGTGAAGTAGACGAAGATATCCGCTGCCGCGTTCGTATCGGCTGAGAGGGTCAGGTTCGTAGCTTCGCTCTGGAAGGCGACGCGCAAACCGTCGTTGGAGACGGACGGCGCGTAGGACGGGCCATTGCCCAGGCCGTTCACTCCCTTGGAGGCGATCATCATCGTGTCGAGTTCGAGATCTCGCACGTAGATGTCCGACTCGCCGTTCGCATCGCCGGGGATCATGTCGGTCGCGAGGCTCTGGAAGGCGACGAAGCGGCCATTGGCGGAGATCGCAACGGCACGCGAAGCGCCATTGGCTGCGACGATCGAGAGATTCTTGCCGCTGATCAGCTTGGTCGTCCGGAGCACCATGTCCTTGACGACGATGTCCTCGGCGGAGTTCTGATCGAGAATGCCGGCCAGGTTCGTGGCGGAGGTCTGGAAGGCGACGAAGCGTCCGTCGGCGGAGATCGAAGGCCGCTTCGACTCGGCGTTGCCGAAGTTGTTCTGGTAGCTCTGGCTGGCCCCACGCACCTCTCCCGTGCGCCGATCAACGACGTAGATGTCTTCCACGCCGTTGGTGTCCTGGGGCAACAGGGCTTCGCGCGTCTCGAAAGCGACGACGAAACCGTCGCTCGAGATCGCCGGATTCACGCTGGTCAAGAGCATCGGACTACCGTCGGGGTAGTGGCTGACGCGGTCGGTGATTCCGCTCGTGCCTCCCGCGAGAACGGGAGCTGCGAGCAAAGCGCCGCCGACAAGGCTCGTGGAGAAGAAAGATAGGGCAAGGGGCGTGGGTCGAGGTGACATGGTCATGGTCCTGGTTCTGGAGACTTCGGGATGGCACGACGTCGCCGTGCCGGTCCGTACCCAGCGGGATCGCGACCCGCGCGTTTCCCCGAAACCGAAGATTCCAGCGCCGCTCCCCAGCGGCTTTCCTGGCTACCGCGACGCAGCAGGATCGAGGCCGGCCTACCGTCCCCAGAGCACCCGCACCGTCTCGTCCATCGGCAGAGCGAGGAGCCCCTGGCCATCCGGCGTCCAGCCGGTGAACCACACGCCGGCGCGATAGGTCGTGCGCAGGAGCACGTCGCCGGTATCGGTGTGCCAGATCTCGAGGTCGGCGTTGGCGAGACCGGCGGCGATGCGGGATCCGTCGGGCGAGTGGCTGAGATGGTGCACACTGCTCGCGACGTCGCGGGGCTCGCCCAGGGCGGCACCCGTTTGGGCGTGCCACCGGCGCAGCTCGCGATTGCTCCCGGTCAGGAGTTCGGGAGCGCGCGGGTGGAAGCTGAGGGCCACCTGTCCCGCGGCGTGGCCCTCGAGCACGCGCACGAGGGCTCGCGCGGCAACGTCCCAGAGGTGCACGCGGCCGTCGGGATGCCCAGCGGCGAGACGCGTGCACGGCCTGGTAGTCCTCGTTCTTGGGCGGGAAGAGGCGCTCAGGCGCCCCCCATTCACCGACCTGCCACAGCGCGACGTCGCTGTCCCATGTTCCAGCGGCGAGCGTCGCGCCATCCGGACTGAATGCCAGCGCGGCAATCGGCTTGACGCCATGCTCGAGGTGCTCGAGGCGCTCGCCCCGCTCGCTGTCCCACACGTTCACGGTGCCCCACACCCCCCCGTTCGCTCGAGCGATTCCAGGAGGAGACGGCGAGGATCCCCTCGGGACCGAAATCGAGCGCGGCGACGCCCTTGCCATCGCCGAGGAGCACGCGTTCCTCCGCACCGCTCGCCACGTTCCACAGACGTACGGTGCCATCCGAGGAAGCCGTCGCGAGTCGCTTTCCGTCGGCGGAGAAGTCCGGCGACCAGACCGAAGCGGTATGGCCTTTCAGCACATGAAGCGTGGCGCCCGTGCGCGCGTCGACGAGGCGTGCCGTGCCATCGGCCCCAGCGGTGGCGAGGAGTGTTCCGTCGGGCGAAACGGCGAGGTCCGTGATCGTGCCTTCGTGCAGCGTGTAGGCCGCGGCGCTCCGGTCCGCCAACTGCTCGAGGAGCCGCCATTCGAAGCCGCGATGCTCGGGCGGTGCCTCGTCGAGCCAGTAGTGTGCCTGGTCGGTCTCGTGCAAGCGCAGGGAGGCCTCGGCGGCCTTGAGTGCGGCACAGTACAGGCGCCAATCCGTGGGGGCTGCAACGGGCGCGCTCGCGCTGGCGGCCTGCAAGCAGAGTGCAACAAGCGTCACGCGCTCTCCAGGTGTTTCTTCAGCCGCTCCAGCGCCTCGCTCCAGCCCGCACGCAGCTCGTCCGCGTCGGAGCGCGACTGGATGCGAGTGTGGTTGAGGGTGAGGCCCGTCTTGCCCTTTCCCTTGTCGGCGAAGAGCACCTCGACCTGGCTCCCGGGCGCGCGCTTCCCGTGCTGCCATGCGAGACGCAGGTCCTTGTTCGCGCGGATGCGAGTGATCGTGAGTCGATCGCCGTCCGAGTTAGTGAGCGTGCCGCCGTCCTCGAAGGCGATCTTCGTGCCCGGCCCAAACCACTGGTCGAGATCCTTCGTCGCGCCAAAGGCCTGGAACACGCGCTCGAGAGGCGCAGCAATGGTCTTCGTCGAGCACACGGAATACCCCTTCGGCAGCTTGTCCTTCTCGTGCACCCCACGGGCGCGCTCGTACTCGACCACGAGCGTGGTCGACCACCACTCGTCGAGCTTCGCCTTGTCGTAGAGCGCCTGCACGAGCTCGCGCCGTCCCTTCTCCGGGCCACCGATACCGTCGAGGTGCTCGAACCACTGCTTCAGGGTCTTGCCGGTCTTTTCGCTGACCACGGCGTCGGTGAGGTCGATGGTGTCGATGGCGGGAGGCTTCATGAATAGAAAGAAGATCCCGGACGCTCCTCGACGCGACCGCGGCGCGACGCGGGGCTTCCAACGAGAGTGCCAGTTCGAGCCCTGATCGTCTACCACTGTCGGCCGGGACGATTGTCGGCCCGGCGCTTGGTTCCTTTCCCACAGCTTCCGTCGGTGGCTCGGGGTAGGTCGAGTGCGAGCTCGCGGGACCGTCGCCAGTCCATCCATTTCGAGCGGCGCGTCGCCCGTGCTCGCAGTGGTAGCGAAAACGCCCGCCGAGAGTGGAGCGATCCCCGCGCAGGCGGTACCATCGTCGCACCCGACGCGGCGCGCGGTGCGCGGCGTACTTTCTCTGCGATCGAACGATGGACCCGAAAATCTTCGGCAGCAATCTCGAGGAAGAGTTTTTCCGACGCGAGGACCAGCGCTTGGTCGCGCGCATGCGCGAGCTGCGCGAGGCCGAGACCGTGCGCGAGACGCTCTCGCAAGCCACGGGCATCACCAACGCCGCGGTGCTCGACAAGCTGCTGGCGCTGAAGATCCAGCCCGAGATCATCGCGGCGCTGCGCATCATCCCGCTGGTCGAGGTCGCCTGGGCCGACGGGTCGTTCGACGAGAAGGAGCGCAAGGCCGTGCTCTCGGGCGCCCAGGAGGCCGGCATTCCTGCTGATTCAGCCGCCTACGCCCTGCTCGACGCGTGGCTGAAGCGCAAGCCCGAGCCGTACCTCCTCGCGGCCTGGACCACGCTGATCCAAGGCATGATCGGGTCGCTCCCCGAGGCAGAGGTAAAGAAATTCGAGGCGTCGTTGATGGAACGCGTGCGCCTCGTCGCCGGCGCGAGCGGCGGCGTGCTCGGTCTCGGCTCGAAGGTCTCCAAGCAGGAGGCCGCGGTGCTCGAAAGGCTCGCGAAGGCGTTCGAGCGCCCGACGAGCTGAGGTCGAGTACGCAGGCGGTCGAGTGCACCTGGTCGTGGGCGTACAGGCCCGAAGTGCCGTCCCGCCGGTGAGCTGATCCGAGATCCCGCGGGGCGCTCTCGAGCAGCTCCGGGTACCGTGGGCGAGGCCAGGCCGGAAAGGGATCGTGTCATGCTCACCCGTCGCTCGTGCATCGCCGTCGTGTGCCTGACGTTCGTAGCGGGATGCCTGGCGGCGAAGGAGGCCGCGCCCGCCTCGCCCGCCGCACCGCCGGAGCGGGATCTCTGGTACGCGATCGGAGATGGCGGGCAGCCTCACGGCAACATGCACATCCAGGTGCGCCGGCTCGAGGATGGCGGCACCGAGTACGTGATCCAATTGCTCCTCTTGCTGGAGCTCCTCGGCGAGCGTCAGGAGCTCCGCTCGTCCAGCACGGCAGTCGTGGAGCCCGACCTCTCGCTGCGGCACCTGGAGTCCGAGTCGGAGCAGATGTCCGGGCGCACGCGGCTCCGCGTGCGCGCCACGAAGGACGGCCATACGCTCGAGCGCGAGCAGGACGGCGCGACGCACACGCAGACGTTCACGAGCGCGGACGGGCTCCCCGTGATCTCCGCCGTCGCACTCGGCGACTGGCTGCACCGCCTGCTCGTCGCTTCCGGGCCGGAGCCCGGGCTCACCCGGCGCGTGCGCCTCCTCGTGGCAGAAACCGGCGAGCCCGAGGAGGCCACCGCTCGCTTGCTCGCGCACGACGCAGAGGGCTCGACCTGGGCCATCGACGTCGGAGGGGAATGGCAGCAGACGACGGTGCGCCTCGACGCCGACGGGATCCTGATCGAACAGTCCGCCTCGACGCCGCCGCTGCACGTCACGCGCGCCTCGCGCGAGCAGGCGGTCGCGATCGACTACCACGTCATGCCCGATCGCGAACTCCTCGTGTTCCCCTTCGACCGCGAGATCCCCCCGGCGCGGCGGCTCGAGCGGATCGACGTGAAGCTCTCCTGGCAGGACATCCCGCCGGCAGAGTTCGAGCTGGAGGACGCGCGCCAGCGCCTGCTCTCGCTCGAGGACGACGCGGGGCGGTACGCGGCGGTCGTCCGCCTCGAGCGCGCGGCCGAGGGCACGGGCGACGCCACGCGACCGCTGCCGCGCGAGCCGTTCGAGGCGACGCTCGCCTCCTGCGATTTCATCCTCCCCGAGGACGAGCGCATCGCGGCCGCCGCCGCGGAGATCGTCGGCGCGGAGACATCCGCCTTGGCCGCCACGACGAAGATCTGCAAATGGGTCAGCGACTCCATCCGGCCGATGATGATCGCCGAGACCCTCTCCGGCCCGCAGGTCCTCGAGCGGCGCGTGGGCAAGTGCACGGAGTACGCCACGCTCTTCGCGTCGCTCGCCCGCGCCGCCGGGATCCCCACGCGCGTCGTGCTGGGCCAGCGCCGCTTCGCCGGTGAGCAGGGCGACACGTGGGGCGGCCACATGTGGAACGAGGCCTTCGTCGGGGACTGGATCCCGGTCGATGCGAGCGTGAACGAGGTCGGCGGATCGCTCGACCTCATCAAGCTCATCCACAGCGACACGGTTGCGGGCACGCAGCCGCTGCGCTGGAAGCTGACGCGGAGCCTCGAGATCTCCATCGCCGACGTGGAGCTACGCCCCGCGGCCGAGGACGCCGTCCCGACCGGCCTGCAGGCCACGATCTACACCGACGCGGAACACGGCTTCCAGGTTGAACTTCCCGACGCGACCTGGACCCTGGAGGACTCGAAGGCCGCCGGAGCGCTCGTGCTGCGCCTGCGGCCTCCCGATCCCGACCTCGGCGACGCTGCGATGTTCCACGTCACCGCCTTCGCCCTCCCGAAGGGCGTCGCGCCGAAGCTGATCCTCACTTCGCGGCTCGACCAACAGCGCAAGGCCCTCGAGGAGGTCGAGGTCCTGCGCAACGAGGACGCCGGCGTCGCAGGCGTCGCGAGCCACCGGATCACTTTCGGCGGCGTACCCCGCCACGAGAACGCTCCGCCGCTGCGCATCAGCGAGGTCCTGCTCGTCCACGGCGAAACGGGGGTTCTGGTCAACCTCATCGCAACGGTCGAGCTCCACGAGGAGTTCAGCGCCGTCCTCGAACGGATCGTGGCGACCGTCGCGTTCCTGGAGTGATCGAGCGACCCCTGAGTGCTGAGCTTCAGGCTCGCAGTCTGGCATTCTGAGAGCAGGCTCGGCTCATCGTGGCCGATACCGCACGAGGAACTTCCACGCCAATCGCTGGGAAGGTCACCGGTTCAGCGACGTGCCAGCGGCCGTCGCAACAGGTGTCGCGGCAAGCGGTTGGTGGGCCACACTGGATTTGGACCAGGAACTTCCACGCTATGCAGGACTCACGCGCGAGCCGCCACCCTACCGCGAGGGCTGCCATCCCCGCCTCGATTCGAGTGCTCGCCGAACAGGCGAACAAGAATGGCTGATGGTGAGAAGCTTCAGCCGAGTCGAAGAGGACGCCTTCCCGCGCGCCCTCACTGGCGCAGCTCGAACAGTCCCGCGGGCGTCTCGGAGCCGAGCTCGACCTCCTCGACCACGCTCTCGAGCGTGCCGATCAGGTGCGCGAGCTCGCTCTTTGTGTGCCAGGGCAGCATGGCGCCGCCGACGTCGCGGTAGTCGTCGAAGCTCACGCGCTGGCCCGTGCGCCCGACGCCCTCGAGGAAGGTCGAGCCGGCCAGGGACCTCACCAGGCCCGTGCCCCAGTCCACGAATAGCGTGATCGCGGGAGCATCCGCCGCGCCGAGCCGCACGAGCACCGCCTCCTCGTCGCCGCGGCGGAGGCGCTGCACGACATGGATCGGGATCCCGAGCGCGCGCCAGTCGCCGAAGAGCCGGAGGCTGCTGTTCTCCGCGGCGAGCTCGGCGGCGAGTCCCTCGAGGGGCACGGCCGCCGCTCCGCCGATCGCCTGGCGCAGGACGGTGCCGTCGAAGGCCGTGCTTCCTACGATCTCCTCACCGATCGCCCCGTCTTCGCGCCAGCGATCGGGCCAGGCGAGCCAGGTGGTCGTCTGCAAACGGCGGTCGAGCTTAGGGATGTCGACTCGGCCGCGCAGGATCACCGGGCCGCTGTCCGCGAGGCGCTCGAGGCGATGCGCCGCCGCGACGCGCGTGGCGACCTCGTCGGCGCTCGGCAGGTCGGGCGGGGGGGTGACGCGGAACTCCTGGTGGTCGCCGATGTGGTAACCGGTGACGCTCCCGTCCTCGCCGCGGTCGAAGGCGATCACGTTGGCGGGTTCCGGCCGAAGCTTCCAGCGATCCTCGCCGATGTAGTCGAGCGGGACGACGGCCCGACCGGGGACCTCCAGCGCGAGGTCGCGCCCATCGCGCACGATCGCGCGGTAGAGATCGCCCTCGCCCTCCCAGTAGAAGCCCAGGTACTCCTCGAGCGGCGGTGCGGCCTGCAACGGATCGAAGGGCGTGCCCAGGAACAGGGCCGCGAGCCGCTCCTCCACGCGCAGGCTAGTCCCTGCACCGGGGGTCATTCCGCGCGACTGGGTGAAGTAGAGCACGAGGGCATCTTGCTCCGGAAAGGCCCATGCGTGGGTCCCGTCGGACCCGCCGTGGCCGAACACGACGACCTCGGGGTCCTTGCCCTCCTCGCCGGCCCGCGTCCAAAGCTGCATCAGCGTGCCGTATCCGGGCTTCAGATCGGGAAACGCGGTTGCGGCCGGCATGGGGAACGCCCCGGGAGTGAGAGTGCGGCGCACCGAGCTCGAGCGCAGCAGGCGCTCGCCCCCGCTGCGCCCGTTGTGCATCCACAGGTCGAGGAAGCGCGCGTAATCCTCTGTGGTCGAGTAGAGCGCCTGCGAGCCGAGGAAGATCGGGAAAAGCGCCGGCTCCTTCGGGCCGAAGAAGCGCGTCCACGCGCGGGGCGAGCCGGCGTAGGCGCTGCACATGCGCGCACGCAACGGATGGCCCTCCGGGAGTACACAGGCCGTGCTGGTCATGCCCAGTGGCTCGAGTAGGCGCGCGCGCACGAAGTCCTCGGCCGGCGCGCCGGTCACGACCTCGATCACCGCCGTCAGCGTGTCGGTGCCCTGGTCGCTGTACTGGAAGGCCGTGCCGGGAGCGAAGTCGAGCGCGCGGCCGCTCGCGCGGTCGGCCACCGCGCGCACGCTCGCGAGCTTGCGCGGATCGTCGGCGAGGATCAGCGACAGCGGGAGGCCGCTCTCGTGACGCAAGAGCTGCTCGATCGTGACGTCGCGCAGCCCCTCGCCCTCGAAGGCCGGCAGATACTTCGCCGCGCGGTCGTCGAGCTCCAGCCGTCCGTCCTCGACGAGCATCCAGGTAGCCGCGCCGATCAGCGGCTTGGTCATGGAGCGCACGCAGAACACGCCGCCCGGCTCCATGGGCACCTGCTCCTCGCGGTCGCGCCAGCCGTAGCCCTCGTGCAGGACAGTGTGCCCGTGCACGATCACCTGCAGCTCGGCGCCGACGATCTCGTCCGTCTCCACGAAGGAGCGCACGAGCGCGCCGAGGCCCGCGAGAATCTCCGGCGAGATCCCCTGCTCGAGGGCCGTCGAGGGCGGGAAGGCCGGAGGCGTGGAGGAGTCCTGGACCGGGGCAAAGAGCGTGGCGCTCAGGAGGGCAGGAAGGATCATGGATCTCCTTGTGGCTCGGGGTCGGTGGAACGGAACGGTGGCGGATCGAGCTCAGGCGCGCAGCCCGTCGAGGGCCGCGCTCACCGCGCCCCGCAGGACCGCGGGGGAATCGGCGATGCGGCCGAGAAGCGCGATCCCCTGCACGAACGCGACGAGCTGGCGAGCCGAGTCCCTCGGCCGCACCGTGGGACGCAGCTCTCCGGCTTCGAGCGCGCGCTTCAGAGTGCGCTCGAAGGCCTCCTCCAGGCGCGCGAGTCCGCGGCGCAGCACGGCGACGACCTCGGCGTCCTCGCGCTGCGCCTGCGCCAGGCCAACGCCCAGCAGGCAGCCCAGGCTCTCACCCGAGCCGTGGTGGCGCGCGAGCTTCCCGAGCACGCGCTCGAGGTTGGCGAATGCGCTCGCGCCCGGCCGCTCGAGCCCCTCGCAGATGGCGGCGATCACGCTGTCGCCGTAGTGCTCGATGCTCGCCAGGTAGAGCGCGCGCTTGTTCCCGAAGGTGTCGTAGAGGCTCTTGCGCCCCACACCGAGCTCGCCCTCCAGCTCGGCCAGGCCAGTGCCGTCGAAGCCGCGGCGCCAGAAGAGGTCGCGCGCACGCTCGAGCGTGCGCCGGGGGTCGAACTGCTTGGGGGGTCCGGGCGGACGGTGAGCTCCCTGACGCATGGCGCCACCCTACCGATCTTACACCGCTCGGTCAATGATCACCTGGCCAGAGGCCGCGCGAACACCGGCGGACGCGTCACCGTCACCGTTCGGGCCCGAGAGCCGAGGTCGAGCTCCTGAGCGGCGTCGAGCGTCCGCGTCCGCGACACGACCGCGTACCATCCGGTCGCACGGCGAGCTGCTCGCAGAGCACGAGGCGACCATCGCAAGCATCACGCGACACGTCTTGCCCCTGCCGCGCAGCGGCCGGGCCTCTGAAGGCGGGCCAGGAACAAGAAACGCCGCAAGTGACTGCCTATCAGCGGGCTTGCGGCAACCGCTGCGGCGACCACCATGTGCGTCTTGGCGTGCTGCTTTGCGTTCCGGAGCACCTCGATCCCCTGCTCCGCTCCCTGGTCTTCTGCTGGTCGGAGCTTCCATGTCACGTGCGGCTCACCATCCGTTCGCTTCTCGACGCAACCGTAGCGCGCCGCGGATCTCCCCCACGAGAGCGCGAACTCGACCCTTGATCGGCTACCGCTGTCGGCCGCGCCGGTCCTGGGTCCGGCATGCCTTGCCCGGGGAACGAGCCGGGACCGAGCCGGCGCCGGCGAGAGCCGGAGCGCGGAGCCATCTACCAGGTGCTCTTGCGCCACCTCCAGAGCTTCCTCGCGCGCGCGGACGAGCGCATCGGACCCGGGTTACCTGACTTCGCGCGGCGCGAGCTCTACAGCTACCTCGACTGCGGCATCTCTCGCGAACGGCTTCGGGCGCGTGCGCTGCTCGAGCGGTTGGACTTCCTACGCCCTGAAAGCCTAATCGGCGCGGCCCTGTAAGAAAGCTCCGCTCGCCTGCGTCCAAGAGATGAAACATGTTGGCGACCCGGTTCAATGGCACCTTCGAAGACACAGCCTACGCCACCGTATGTGCTCGGTGTCTGGAGCCTGAAACCGTCTCCCTTCAGGCATCCGCCGCCCTTGGGCAGGACAGGTAGGCCCATGCTCGACAGCGAACGGGACCGCATCTTCGGCGACTGGCTGGCAGCCCACAAGGGGACCCTATTCAAGGTGGTCCGTGCGTATGCGTTTGAGCAAGCCGACCGCCAGGACCTTTTTCAGGAGGTGGCCATCCAGGTCTGGCGCTCGGTGGACGCCTACCGCGGAGACTCGTCAGTGCCGACGTGGTTGTATCGCATCGCCCTGAACGCGGCCATTTCGTGGACGCGCAAGCAGGACCGGCATCAGCGGGGCAAGCAGCCGCTGGAGATCGTGGACGGCCTTCTCACCGCGTCTGTGGCCGAGGCCGACCCGCGCGTGGAGTGGCTGTATCGCCAGATCGCGCAGCTCAAGGCCGTGGACCGCTCGGTGGCCCTCCTGATGCTCGACGGTCTTCCCTACAAGGAAATCGCCGCCATCGCCGGCATCAGCGAAGGCAACGTCGCGGTGAAGATCAACCGGATCAAGGCCGCCCTGACCGCTCAGCTGGCAAAGGAAACGGAACGATGAATCTCGACGACTTGACCGAGGTCTGGCGCTCGCAGGACTTGTCGCCGCTCTATGGCGTGGACAAGAACTTGCTTCATCAGGTGCTGCGGCAGGAAGAGGCAAAGCTCGAGAAACAGCTGCGCAGGACCAGATGGTTCATGAACGTCGTGACCGCCTTTCTCTTCATCCTCGCGGCGCTGTTTCTCGCCATCATGATCGACCCCAACCAGCCACCGACGTTTTCTGCCAGACTGATCGTTTGGGATTACGTCGTTGGGGGCGTCGGCGTGGCCGCCCCACTCATCCTGGCGGGCGCGCTGTTTGTTGCCCGCCGGTCTCGGCAGGCGCGCGAGCAGGGCTTTGGCGACTCGCTTCGGGATCACCTGCGGCGTCGTATCGCGCAGCTCGACAACGCGGCGACCGGTGAGCGCCGCATGCAGTTGACCGTGGTGGTGACGACGTTGATCTGCGCAACGGCCATCTCAATCGTTAGCGGCCGGATCCAGCACGTGCCCGTGCCCTGGAGCGAGATCGTTTGGCCGTCGCCCTTCAAGATCGTCCTGATTCTCGGGTTTCTCTACCTGTTGTTCTTCCGGTGGATGCCCCGCGAGCGGCAGCACCACTTGTCGCGTAAGTACCAGCTGGAGGCCTTGCTGAAGGAGCTCGATGACCAGACTCCCAATGAGGACTAGGCGCCTCGCAGCGCCGACCTTCCGTCACCTCGACACATGCCAGTTCAAGACGATCCTCGAAGCCGACGTGCCGCGCATCCAGTGCTCCGAGCACGGAGTGTTGCAGAGTGGGCCGAGCCCAACTCCGGCTTCACGGCGCTGATGGAGGCGCTGATCATCGACTGGCTGAAGGAGGCGAGCACGCTCGACCGCTACACGCACGTCTCGCTCGGCGACAAGGTGCGCGCGATCGAGGCGCTGCCGCGGCTCGGACAGCGCAGGCGCGGATCTCGCCCACGGGGCCGAGCGCGGGGCCTTGATCCGCCACCTCCGTCCGCCGCGACGGTCCTCGGCGCGGCAGCGGGTTCTCAGCAAACCGACGGCCCGCCTGCCCGGCGTCATGCCAGTTCCTCGAACCGCTCGAAGCGGTAGGCCAGCGCCGAGCCACCCCCCATCTCGTACGCCAGATGGGCAACGAGCAGCGCGAAGGGCTCGGCGAAGCGCGCCATCCGAAGCGGACCGGCGTCCTCCGGATCGAAGCCCACGTCACGGATCAGTCGGGCGGCGACCTCCTTCGCCTCCGCGTCATCGCCGTAGTGCAAGAGGCTGGGCCGCGCGCTCTCTCGGCCCCGCGCTTCGAAGACCCCGAAGAGCACCTCGCTCGGGATCGTGCCGAAGGCGGCGACGACCCGGCACTCGGGGACCTTGTGCGCGAGCGCCTCCGCGCCCGAGGTCGTGTGCGCGAGGACCAGCTCGGTGTTGGCGTCGTTCATCGGGAGCGAGCAGCTCACGAGGACCTTGCCCGACAGGTCGCCCGCCTGCGCGAGCACCTCGTCGACGCGCGACCAGTGCACGGCGAGCAGCAGCGCGTCGGCCTCCTTCGCGGCCTCGCGCGGCGTGCCCGCGCGGGCGTTCTTCCCGGCGTCTCGCGCGAGCCGCTCGAGCTTCTGCCGCGCGCGAGCGAAGCTGAAGACCACCTCGTGTCCGGCACGCGCGAAGATCGTCCCGAGCTTGCCGCCCATCAATCCTGCACCGAGGATGCCAATTCGCATCTCTAGAGCCCTCCAATGAAGTCCCTCCCGCACCTGGTCACGATGACCGGCCTGATGGTCAGCGGTCGATGACGGCCATGTTCCCTTCGTCGTGGCGCTCGCCGGCGGCCGGCGTGAGGTTGTTCAGCCGCTCGATCTGCTCGGCGCTCAGCTCGATGCGGTCGGCGGCGGTGTTCTCCTCGACGCGGGCGACCCGCTTGGTGCCGGGAATCGGGGCGATGTCGTCGCCCTGCGCGAGCAGCCAGGCCAGAGCGACCTGTGCCGGTGTCGCACCCGCCTCGGCGGCGACGGCCTGGACCTCGTCGACGATGCGCAGGTTGCGCTGGAAGTTCTCGCCGGTGAAGCGCGGGTTGGTCTTGCGCCAGTCGTCGTCGGAGAGCTGCTCGGGCGAGCGGATCTCGCCGGTGAGGAAGCCGTGGCCGAGCGGCGAGTAGGGAACGAAGCCGATGCCCAGCTCGCGCAGCAGCGGCAGCAGCTCGGCCTCCGGGTCACGGGTCCACAGGGAGTACTCCGTCTGCAGCGCGGCGACCGGGTGCACGGCGTGGGCGCGGCGGATCGTGGCGGGGCCGGCCTCGGACAGGCCGATGTGGCGGACCTTGCCCTCGGCGACCAGCTCGGCCAGCGCGCCGACGGTGTCCTCGATCGGGGTCTTCGGGTCGACCCGGTGCTGGTAGTACAGGTCGATGTGGTCGGTGCCGAGCCGCTTCAGGGAGCCCTCGACCGCGGCGCGGATGTTCGCCGGGCTGCTGTCGAGGACGCCGGGGCCGCCGCCGGCGTGCGAGACGATGCCGAACTTCGTCGCCAGCACGACCTGGTCGCGGCGGCCCTTGATCGCCCGGCCGACGAGCTCCTCGTTGGTGTAGGGGCCGTAGATCTCGGCGGTGTCGATGTGGGTGACGCCGAGGTCGAGCGCCCGGTGGATGGTGCGGATCGACTCGGCGTCGCTGCCTGCCCCGATGTTGTAGTAGCCGGACATCGACATGGCGCCGAGCCCGAGCGCCGACACCTCCAACCCAGTCTTTCCCAGCTTGCGCTTCTTCATTGCTTTCTCCTTCCGTTCGACCGAAACAACTCGGCTCACTCAACGACCCGCATCTGCATTTCATTCATGCGGCCACCCTGCACGCTGAGGTTGGAGAACGCCGCTTCCAGATCGGCGAGCTCCGCACTGGTGAGCTGCACATGCATGGCACTCAAGTTCTCATCTAGGTGCTCTGGGTTGCGTGTACCTGGAATAGGAACGATCCAGGGCTTCTGCGCCAGCAGCCAACCCAGCGCCAGTTGCGCCGGGGTCGCGTTGTTCTTCCTCGCGAATTGCTTCAACACATCCACGACCGGCTGATTGGCTGCCAGGGCTTCTGGAGTGAAGCGGTCGAACCCGGATCGCAAGTCCGTTTTCGGGTCGAGCCGAGTGTTCGCATCCATCTTCCCCGTGAGGTATCCCATGCCCAGCGGGCCCCAGGGAACAAAGCCGATACCCAGCTCTTCGCACGTGGCGAGGACGCCGTTCCTCTCCGGACTTCTTTCCATGAACGAGTACTCGCTCTGGATCGCAGTCACCGGTTGTACGTCATGCGCCCGGCGGATTGTCTTTGCGCTCGCCTCAGAGAGACCGAAGTGCAGAACCTTTCCCTCTCTGATCAGGTCCTTCACCGTCGCGGCCACATCCTCGATCGGCACGTTCGGATCGACCCGGTGCTGGTAGTAGAGGTCGATGCGGTCGGTCCGCAGACGCTCGAGCGAGCCCTCAAGCGCTTTCCTGATGTGCTCCGGCTGACTGTTGAGGCCGCCACGCTCAATGTCGAACCCGAACTTGGTGGCGATAACGACGCTGGTCGCGGACGGGAGCGAGCGCCTCGCCGACGAGCTCTTCGTTGGTATAGCGGACCGTACACCTCAGCCGTATCGAAGAACGTGACGCCCTTCTCGTGGGCCCTTCGGATGACCGCTGATGCCTTGGGACTTGTCAGCAGGCGGCCCGTAGTTGGCGCTGATGCTCATGCAGCCGTGGCCGAGTTCCGAGACCTCGAGCCTCCCGAGTTTGCGTGTCTTCATCGTGTGTGTTCCTCGACGGAGTCCTTTCTCGCTCTGGCTGTGCGCTTCCCTTCGCCGGTCTGTAGCTGCGCATGACGGCCAGACGGCCAAGCCCGCCGCGACAATCGCACTGCGGGGGCCGGTCGTCGCGTGGGCTACGACGACGCCTCGCACTTCAATCGCGAGTACAAGCGGCACTTCGGCGAACCGCCGATGCGTGACATGGAACGGTTGCGGGGAGTAGCAAGCTCGTGATGTCTTTGGTCATCACTGGACCCGCGCACAGAGCGCGTGCTCCCGCCGTAGCGGGAACCCAGCTGTGAGCTGGAAGACCGGAGCCCGAGAGCAGATGCCTTCATGGCCAAACCAGTTGCAGTCCTGGTCCGGCTGCCATCAGCAGTTCCGCCAGCACTCGCGTCGAGGGCTCCTGTCCATCCCCTGAGCAAGAGCACGTGACTTGTTGCAATGTCCCGTGCCTCCCGGTGAACCAGCATCGTCATCGTCCATGCTCCGCGCCGGGATATCACTCGTTCAGCAACTCCTCAGGCATCGTGGCAACTTCAGCTGCCGCAAGGAGATGGTGGGCCACACTGGATTGGAACCATTAACTTCCACGCTGTGAAGGCCTCCGGAGCCATCTAATCGGGGCAGCGCGACCCAGGAATCGGAATGAACTTGCGTCACTCTACCGACGCGGCTCGTCAGTAGCAATCAGTCGCATCCACAGGCGCTTGCTGGCACTCGCAGGCGGAGGCTCGCCCGAAAAGTGTGGACGATCCACGGGCACCCTCTAGAGGTAGCGCTAGGAAACGGCCGCTTGTCCGTGTGCTTGACTACGTCAATACGGAAGAGGTTTCGTTACACCCCACAGGCATGCAGAAGGGGCCTTCCGCCTGCACGGACTGCAGCGATCACTTCGCGTCGGCTGCCAAAGCAAGCCAGCGGCAGGCCGCAGCCACGACGGGATCATCCGCCGTACCGAAGCGGGTCCAGTCGATCGCGACCGTTTCGTCCGGCGGGATCACGTCGTCGTAGCGCGTGCCGGTGCGGTCGGCATGGACGGTCACCGTCAACACGAGCAGGGCGCCGTCGGAGAGCGGTATCTGCGTGTTCGAGGTGGGCAGACCGCGCGTGCCCTCGCCGAACCGACGCGTGCGCGCGCGACCGGCGAACGCGACCACGATCGCTTCGCCGGCACCGGCCGTCAGCGGCCCGGTGAGCAACGCGACCGGCAGGTCGTCGCGCAGAGGATACGGTTCGGAAACCTTGGCGAGTTCGTAGGTTCCGGACTTCGCCGCACCGAGTTCCGCGTCGTAGCTCCAGTCGGCGCTGCCGTGGGCACTGGCGAACGCGCCGACCTCGCCGGCTCCGGCCAGCGGACCGATGCCGGCGAGCATCGGCCACAGGGTGCCGCCGGTGTTGCGCCGCAGGTCGACGATGCAGCCGCGCAGGGTGCCGTCGTCGAACAGGCCGAGCAATTCGTGCAGCGTATCGTCGTAGTTCTCGGCCTTGGGGCCGCTGCTGACGCCCGGCAATTCGAGGTAGCCGAAGTCACCGTCGAGCGGGCGTCCGGTCGGTGCCAGATACTCGTCGAACTGCGCGAGCAGCACCTGCACCGCGCGCGGTTCTGCGGTGCCAGTACTGATGCGCAGATCGAGTGGCGCTGTGCTGCCGTCCAGGCGTTGGCCGCTGCGGAACAGGCGCTCGAACTCGCGGCGCGGCAGTTCGGCAAGCCCGGCCAGGCCTTCGATGGCGACGATGCGGTCGCCGAGCGCGAGCCCGGCCGCCGCCGCCGGACTGCCCGGCACGACCTGCGCCACGATCGCGTCGGGAGGCACGACGAGGAGACCGGTTCCCTTCGCCGCGCGGGTGGGGTTGAAGAGCTTCGCTGCCGCAGGTTCGAGCAGGAGGCTGTGCTTGTCACCGAGGGTTGCGAGCGCGTCGCGGATCGCCGGGTAGGTGTCCGCCGTGGTCCTGGCCCCGGCCCCGGCGATCGTCGCGAGAGCAGTCGCCCGCATTGCCTCCCAGTCGGTGGCGTACACCCGCGAACCCTGTTCGATCTGGTCGAGAGCGGCCTCCAGGTAGCGGGTGGCCTCGGCTGACGCCTCGGGAGCGTTCGTCTGGGCCGGAGCCAGGCCCGCGATGAGGAGCAATGAACCGGCGGCGAGGTGGGTACGCATGGGCAAGTGTCCAAGGCAATCGTCCCCGCTCGCGAGCGCCGACAACGGTTTGCGTGGTGGGCCACACTGGATTTGAACCAGTAACTTCCACGCTGTGAAGGACTCGCGCGCCAGGCGCCTGCTAGCCGCGTAACCCCTGGGATTCAGAGAACTTGGGGCAATCTACCGGCGCCATCCGCTAGTCGCAACCGGTCGCACTCAGTCGCACCTGGTCTCACTCAGAGGCGTGGGGTCGCACCCGGAGCGTGGACAATCCACGGCCCTTTCACGGTCCCCGGCGCGACGGCGACGCCGGTGGCCGCTGGAGACCCTGTCGCGACGCCACCGGCATTCTGGCTCGCCTCGTCTTCTTCCTAGGGACGAGGTTCTTCCTCGGCTGCCCGGTGCCACCAACCGGATGGCAACTTGACCTCCTTGAAGTTCATTGGAAAGCTCCCGAACTCATCCGACACCCGCGCCAGATTCCGGATGTCTTGGCCCACGGTGATTGCCATGGTTCCATCCTCTTGGAGGTAGGCCAAGACCCTCGCGCTCATCGCCAACAACGTGAGCGCCATTTACACCCTGAGATTCATCATGTCACCTTTCGTTCCCTTTACTTCAGCGTGGGGCTTGCGGCACCGGGAAGACGGTTTTCCATTCCGTCTTCATGTCCACCACCGTCCAGTGGCGCGACGAGGCTTCGTCGAGCGCCTTGTCCAACTTGCCGATCGATGACTGGCGGTCGTAGGCGAATTCGCGTGCACCGTCGGTGTGATGGACGATCAGGCCGAAGTGCGGCCCTTTCCCCCCTGTCGCCCACTGCAACATCTGCAGGTCGCCGTCGGAGTTGCCAAAGGCCATGAGCGGCCGGCGGCCAATCATCTGCTGGATGCCCACGGGCTTGCCGGGACCGTCGTCGACGTGATCGGCCTCGGGTAGCTTGACCAAGACCGGCTGGCCATCGCGCAACTCGAACTTCAGTTTGCCGCGGCTCCCGATGACCTGCTCCGGTGGGATGCCGTACACGCGTTCGGCCCACGGGCGCATGAATTCAACGCCACCGCCCGAGACGATGTAGGTCTTGAAGCCGTTTGCTCGCAGGTAGGCCAGGAGCTCGAGCATCGGCTGGTAAACCATCTCCGTGTACGGCCTGCCCGTCTTGGGGTGCTTGGCGGTGGTGATCCAGTCGGTGACGATCTGCTCGAACTCCTCCGTCGTCAGCCCCGTGTGCGTCGCCGTCAGGAGCTCGACGACACCCGTCTCGCCGGTCGCCGCGAAGCCCTTCATGTCGCCGGCCAGGATCGACTTGAACGGCTCCTTCTCCTTCCAGTCGGAATGCTCTGGCGCGAGCGACTTGACGCGCTCCAGCGCGAAGGCGAACTGGGGGTAGAGCGGCTGCTCACACCACAGCGTGCCGTCGTTGTCGAAGACCGCGATGCGTTCCTCGGGTCTCACCCGATCGGGCGAACCGGCCTTGGTGACCCGCTCGACGAACTCGGTGACCGCCTTCTTGGACGGCCCTTCGTTCCACGAAGGCAGCGGATCGTCGAGAGGGACTGGCCCATTGGCGCCGAGGATGCACAGAAGGACGGCGAGGGTTGTTCGCATGGAATGCTCTACTTCACGCCGGGCATCTGGTACGACGCTTCGCGTGGATGCGCTGGCGAGGCCAGAAAAGAATCCGCCACGGACGGCGATGACTCGCGAAGGACTCATGAGCGGAAGTCGACATGCTGTGCTCCTTGGGCAGAGGGCCGGGGTCGGCGTACGGATCCGTGGTGCAGGAGGATACCAGGCTCTTCGTCGGCCTCAGCGCTGATGCGCGAGCGCGTGGAGACTGCAGCGCGGCACCGGACGCGGCGCAGCCGCTGGCGAGAAGATTGACCAGGGTCAGGAGGGCGATCCTCTGGTGAGCGATCATGGTTCTTTCCTCTGGGCAATGAGGTCGTGAGGGTCGCCACTGCACCGCACCGGCCCGGATCCACCACGTGGTCCTGGTGGGCCTGCTGGCGGATCCCCAATCAGTTGCTGCCGGCGGCCTTTCCCAACTCTTCCATTTTGCGCATCACTTCATCGAGGTTGAAGCTCGCCGGCTTCTGGCGCGGGGGGAACTCTTTGAAGCTTCGCAGCCACTGGGCGGCGAAGGCTTGCATGGGGACTTGCACGAACGCGCGACGGAACATCCAGTCGCCGTAGTAGATGCTCTCCGGGCCCCGCTCGAACGGGTCGGTGCGCAGGTTGTACAGTTTCGGCAGACGCAGCTTGGTGAACTGGCCCTGCCATACCCCGACCGGCGCCTCCGGAGACATCTTCGTGTTTTGCTCGAGAAACGTGGTTTTCCATTCGTTGTAGCGGATCGCCATCAGGTCGCCATCGTCGGACCAGTAGATGAATTCCTTGCGCGGCGACGCTTTCACATCGCCCTTGAGGAAGGGCAAGAGGTTGTAGCCGTCGAGGTGGACTTTGAACGTTTTGCCGTTCGCCTCATAGCCCTTCAGCACTTTCGCGACCAGATCGGCCTCGCCCGCGGCGGCGGCGAACGTCGGGATGAGGTCTTCGTGGGCGCAGATGTCGTTGATGATGGTGCCCGGCTTGATCATGCCGGGCCAGCGGATGAGTGTTGGCGAGCGGAAACCACCTTCCCAGTTGGTGGCCTTCTCGCCGCGGAACGGCGTGGCGCCGCCGTCAGGCCAGCTCACCAGTTCGGCCCCGTTATCGCTGGTGTAGACGACGATCGTGTTATCGGCGATGCCGAGGTCGTCGAGTTTCTTGAGAAGCTGGCCGACGTGTCCATCGTGTTCAACCATACCGTCGGGATAGGTGCCCAGCCCCGTCTTGCCCGCGCTCTCTTTCTTGAGGTGCGTGATGACGTGCATGCGGGTGGAGTTGTAGTAGCAGAAGAACGGCTTGCCGGCCTTGGCCTGCTTATCGATCCAGCCGAGGGCGGCATCGGTGAACTCATCGTCGATAGTCTTCATGCGCTCGACGGTGAGCGGGCCGGTGTTTTCGATCTTCTGCTTGCCGACTTTGCCGAAGACGGGGTCAACGGTGGCGTCATCGGTATCGGTGGCCCAGGCATGCATGACGCCTCGCGGGCCGAACTTATTCCGGAATTCGGACGACTTCGGATAGTCGGGATTCTCGGGTTCTTCCTCAGCGTTAAGGTGATAGAGATTGCCGAAAAACTCGTCGAAGCCGTGTGCGGTGGGCAGGAACTTGTTCAGGTCGCCCAGGTGGTTCTTGCCGAATTGCCCGGTAGCGTAGCCGAGATTCCTCATGAAGTCAGCGACGCCGGGGTCTTCGGGTTGCAATCCAATATCCGAACCCGGCAGGCCCACCTTCGTCAGCCCGGTCCGGATGGGCGACTGCCCGGTGATAAACGCGGCGCGGCCTGCGGTGCAACTCTGCTGGGCGTACCAGTCGGTGAAGCGCGCCCCTTCATTGGCGATACGATCGATGTTGGGCGTTCGATAGCCCATCATGCCGCTGTTGTAGCAACTAGGGTTAAACCAACCGATGTCGTCACCCATGATGACAAGGATGTTGGGCTTCGTTGTCTCCTGAGCGAGCGCAGTGGCGCAGCCAAACAAGGCGATAACCAGCATTATCATCAATTGAAGAGAACGGTTCATGACGAACTCCTTCCGCGCCGAGCGATGTCGGGTGGTAGTTTGTGAAGCATGAATCGTACTGGAGGGGTTCGTGGGGTCAAGGAAGACCTGCGACTAGCCTGCGCATCCCGCCAGGCGTCCCTCAAGGAAGGCAGTCGCCGGACCCGAAGAGTCTTGTGGGTTCTGATGTCCCAGGTCGGCCGCGACGCGAACGAAGTGCTTGCAGCTAGCACGGAGTGGATGTGAGGTTCGGGGGCGACAGGGCCCCGGGAGAAAAAGCGCGTAGTACGCGGGCGGAAGGTGCTCGGTGGAACGAGGCCTTCTTCTGACACCGGACAGGCGATTGGGGCTCGAGATCTATCTCGTGTCCCATCGCAGCGAAACTTGGGTTTGTACCGAGCGACTTCCATAGATGGCGCGACCATCGTGGGAGCAACGCGGTCGCCAGAAGGAAGCTCCCTGCGGTGGATGAGGAAGGAGTTCGGCGTGTAGGCCTCGGACTGCGCCTTCCGCGGATCGCGCCTCCGGTTTCGGGCGAGGCGGCTCTCGTGGGAGGGCCAAAGAGTGGTTCTCCGTTCCTTCCGCCTTGTGGCGCGAAGCTCGGCCATCGCCTCGCGCGGGCTGAAGAGCGGAGAGTGGGCGGCGGGCTCAGGAACGCGCAAGAGAGACCTTCGAAGCGATCACCCCTGGGAGCTGTCGCGAGACGTGCGGGAGAATCCCTTCGACGTGCTTCCACTCGACAGAGATCACTCGCTTCCCCTCTCGCGCCGCGGAGCGGCACCTCTTCAGGGGACGCAGCGCTCGGAGCGCCCCGTAGACCTCGGGCTTGCAGAGCTCCTCCTCTGCCGCCCAGCCAAAAAGCCGCACCACTCGGTTGATCCGGTCAGATCCAGGTGGCAACCTCCGGCCGTTCGCGCGCCACTCGGCGAGAGTGCGAGCAACCTGCTCATGGGTCTTCGGGTCCTCGTAGGGTCCGAACCAGATCTGGCGGCCGTCGATGCGGGCGTAGCGGTGACCCGAGCGCTTGTGGCGCCCCAGGGTCGGAGCATCCTTCGTCATGGCGATCCTCGTGTGGAAAAGCGCGTGGATCGTGGACGATCCACACGGATGAGGGTCGCGCAGCTCGAAGGGAGCTGGTTAGCGCAAGTGAGCTATCGACTACGAGCAGTGGTGGGCCACACTGGATTTGAACCAGTAACTTCCACGCTGTGAACATGGCACTCTGCCAATTGAGTTAGTGGCCCAGCATTGGGGGTGCAGAGGGTAGCCGGGGTGGGGCGGCTCGACAAGCGGGCGGGCGCGGGGGCGAGGGTCAGTCGCGAGGGCGGCCCATGCTCGGCTTCAGGACTTCGCCGAGCTTGGTTTCGGCGCGGCGCAGCATCATGCGTACGGCGTCCTCGCTGCGGCCGCCGAGCTTTTCGCCGGCTTCGCGCAAGGAGAGGCCGTCGAAGAAGACGAGGGTGATCGCGGTGCGGTAGTCGGCGGGCAGCTCGGTGAGGGCGTGGCGGAGGAGGTCGTAGTTCTCGCCGCGCTGCACGTGCTGGGTCACGGAGAGTTCCGGGCTGATCAGCTCGAAGATGCCGAGGGTGGATTCTTCTTCCTCGGGGCCATCGATCGCGCGTTCGCGGGCGAGGTCGCGCTTGCCGGCGGCGTAGAACTCGGCCTTGTCGCGGATCTTGTTCTGCAGGATCTGGATCAGCCAGCGCAGGAGGGAGTCGCCGCCCTGGTACTGATAGGAAGAGAAGTCGCGCACGGCCTCGCGGAACGTCGTCTGCGCCAGGTCGTCGGGTTCTTCCTTGAGCCGCAGGCGCGGGCCGAGCTTGCGGCGCGCCACTTCGACCATCGTCTGGTAGTAGCGCGCGAAGAGTTCGTTCAGGGCGGGGGCGTCGCCGGCCTTGGCGCGCGCCACGAGCTCCGCGGTGTCGTCCGCGGCCGGGCTAGGATGCGGATTCGCTCCCGGCGTTGCGGGCATCGCCGGTCCCGTTCGCTCGCGGGATTCGTCACTCGACCGTCGGACGTCGACCATGCTGGGTTCTCAGGTCTGCGCTGGATTGTACGCACTGGCGCCCCTCACCGGGACGAGGGGGTGGTGCAGCATCGACGGTTCAGACGGGTCGACCTGCAAGGACCTCCAGGAATTCCGCCTCCTCGAGCACCCGGATCCCCAGTCCGGCGGCCTCGCGGGCCTTGCTCCCGGGTTTGCCGCCCTGGACCAGGAAATCGGTCTTCGAGCTGACCGAGGAGGCCACGCGGCCGCCCTGGCCCTCAACGGCGCGCTTGGCCTCGTTGCGGGTCATGCGCTCGAGGGTGCCCGTGAAGACCACCGTCTTGCCGTCGAAGGCACCTCCTCCAGGGGCGCGCGATGCCCCGACGATCTCGACGCCCCCTTCGAAGAGCCGGCGCAGAAGTGCGCGACCATCCGGTGACGCGAACCAGCGCACGATGCGGGCGGCCACCTCGGGACCGACGCCATCGACTTGTTCGAGCTCGGCCTCGGAGGCGCCTTCGAGCGCTTCGAGCGAGGCGAAGTGCCGCGCCAGCAGACGCGCGGTCGCCGCGCCGACCTCGGGGATCGAGAGGCCGGTCAAGAAGCGCTCGAAGGGAACGCGGCGGTGCAGCTCGATCTCGCGCATCAAGTTGTCGGTGCTCTTCTCCCCCCAGCGTTCCAGCAGGAGGAGCTTCTCGCGATCGAGGTGGAAGATGTCGGCTGGGCTCGCGAGCATCCCGTGAGCGACGAGTTGCTCGACCGCCTTCTCGCCGACGTGCTCGATCTCGAAGGCGTCGCGGCTGACGAGCGCGAGCGTGCGACCCACGACCTGGGGGCGGCAGCCCTGGCTGTTCGGACAGCGCACGTACTTCCCCTCCCGCACGACGGTCGTTCCGCAGGCCGGGCAGAGCTCGGGCATGGCGAACTCCTCGCGCCAGCGCCACGACACGCCCGGCCGCACGGCTTGCTCCTCGCGCAAGGATGCGGGAACGCGTTCCTCCCAGTCGTCGGGCGGCGCTCCGCTCGCTTTCGACGCGACCCCGACGATCTGCGGGATCACATCACCGGCGCGGCGCAGGAACAATCGATCGCCGATCGAGAGACCGAGAGCCGCCACGTGCTCGGCATTGTGCAGGCTCGCGTGCCGCACCGTGACGCCGAGGACTTCCACGGGATCGACATGTGCCCGCGGCGTGAGCCGGCCGTACGCCCCGACCTGCACCTCGATGGCACGCAACAAGCTGGTCGCTTCCTGGGGCGCGAACTTGTGCGCATATTGCCAGCGCGTCGAGCGCGAGGTCGCTCCCAGGCGCTCGCGCAGATCGAGCCGATCGAGCTTGGCCACGATTCCGTCCATCTCGAACGGGAAGTCGTCGCGGTGCGCTTCGATCTTGTCATGGTAGGCGAGACACGCATCCAGCCCCTGCACCAGGAGTCCATGGCCCGAATCGGGTAGCCCCCAGTCGGCGAGGGCCTCGAAGAGCTCGCGGTGGGTAGTGAATTTCCCCGCCCCTTCGACTCGTGGCACGGCCCACACGTGGAATTCGAGCGGGTAACGCGCGACCTCGCTCGGATCGTTGCGCCGCAGCGCTCCGGCCGTGGCGTTGCGCGGGTTGGCGAGCAGCGGCTGACCGGCCCGCTCGCGCTCGCGGTTGAAGGCGGTGAATCGCTCCCGCGCGATCAAGACCTCGCCGCGCACCTCGATCCGGCTCGGCAGTGGCCGGCGCTCGTCCGAGAGCGCCAGCGGCAGGTTCCGGATCGTGCGCAGGTTCTGCGTGATGTCCTCCCCCACCTCGCCGTTGCCGCGCGTCGCGCCGCGCACGAGCTGTCCTTGCTCGTAGACGAGCGCCGCGCTCACACCGTCGAACTTGGGCTCGACGTGCCAGGCCAGGGCTTCCTCTGCCGGCAAGCCGAGGAACCGGTAGACACCCTCGACGAACTCGTGCACCTCCTCCGTGGTGAAGAGGCTCTCCATCGAGAGCATCGCCACCTCGTGGCGAACGCGCGCGAAACCCTGGCCTTCCGGTAGCGGCGCCCCCACCCGTTGCGTCGGGCTGTCGGGCGTCACGAGCTCGGGATGGGCCGTCTCGATCTCGACGAGCTCGCGATAGAGCGCGTCGTACTCGGCATCGGCGATCTCCGGCCGACCCTCGATGTAATAGAGCCGGTCGTGGTGCAGGATCTGCGCACGCAGATCGCGGGCACGCTCGGCAAGCGGCGGATTGCGCGTCACGGGGCGAAGGAAGGAGCCGGGGGGGTCACAGCGCTCACGCGCTGATCTTTCGATCCCAGAGCGCCCGGCGTCAACCTTCCGAGCCGCTAGAACGGCGTGCCCGTTTGTCCCTGCGGGCTCGCCGGCGAATACCCGAGGTAGGGAACCGCCAGGCGCAGCTGCGTCTTGCCGGTGACCGGGTCCTCCCACTGCTCCGGCTCGAGCACGACCCGAGCGTACCGGCCGACGAGATCCTCCGGCGCGAGCTCCACCTCACCCCGCACGTCGAAGCCGAGTGCCTGCAGCACACGCTTGACGCGGTGGATCCCCCTCTCGCTCCAGGTGATCGAATCCCAGGCAGCGGTGCGCCCGGCCCACTCGCCCTCGGCGACTTCGAGCCGCATCCGCCACCGCTCGCTGCCGTCGCGAGCCTGGCCCGGGCGGACCTCGGCCACGCGACAGACGTACACACCCTCGGGCACGACCACCCACGATTCCTTGTCCTCGACCATGCTGAAGTCGTAGTGCATCGATCCTCCTCGACCCGGCCTTGCGCGCAGGTCGTGAAGTAGACCGGCGCCGGCGCCGCTCGGTTGCAGGTCGAGCCGAGATCAATCGTGCGCTCGCAGATCGAAGGTGTAGGCGCCAAGGTCCTGGCACACGATTTCGGGAGGGGGAACCAGCCGCGCCAGCTCCGGCCCGAGACTCTTCCCGAACTCGAAGTCCGTCGAGCCCTCCGCCCGTCGCGACGGCACGAAGCACACGAGGTAGTCGACCTGGTTCTCTCTGCACCAGGCGAGCACAGCTTCCGGACCGAGGCCTTCCGGTACCCCGAGAACCGTGTTCGATAGGTCCTCGCCGTACAACGGGAAGAACGTGCCCGCGCCGTGGAACGCGACCCGGGAATGCGACACGCGCGCGTGCACGCAGCGCGCCATCGCCCCCCATCCGCGATCCGAGGGACCGTCGCGGTATCCATACTCGAGGTCGTACTGCTGGGCAGCGCGAAAACGCTCCAGCGGCCAGGCGAGCAAGGCGAGCGCGGCCGCGAGGAGCGCTCCCGCGGCGGGGAGCACCGGCCAGCGCCGACGGTGGAGACCAGGACCGATCCCCTGGGCGACGAGCCCGAGGAAGCCCACACCACATGCAATGGGCCACTGTCGAGTCCACTGCTGGATCGCCGAGAGCACGGCAACGACGAGTCCGGCGGCGAGCAGCGTCCGACCGCGCCCGCGCACGAAGCCTTGCACCGCTCGCACTCCCGCGAGGAGCGCCAGGATCGACCACGGCAGGAGATAGCGCATGTTGTACGTGTACGTCGCGCCGGGCTGATTGAACGGTTGGCGCAGGAACAGCACGAAGAGCAGCGGCGCGGCCAGCAAGGGCACGATCGCCTCGGACCACGACCAGCGGCGGCTGGCGCAGGCGGCGAGCACGAGGATCGGCGCGCCGAGCTGGAGCACGACGGTCCATCCGAACGCTTGCCGGAAGTGCTCCGCGTGCTCGAGGAGCGGCGCGAGGTCGAACCCGAGCGTGCGCGCGGCGAAATAGGCGCGATCGAGAGATCCGTCGAAGAGCAGGATGCCGAAAGGCGCGATCCGCGCTGGCCACAGCGGATTGGCGTAGGCGACGAGGTTCCGCACGTAGTACGGCAACGCCAGCGCAAGCGCGACGCTCACTGCGATCCCCACGGCTTTCCACCGCGCGCTCCCCCGCGCTCCACGCGCACGCGTCTCGATCAGGAAGAGCGCCGCCAGCGCCGGGGCGAAGATCAGGCCGGAGTACTTGGCTGCCGCGAGCGCACCGAGCGCCACTCCAGTGAGGATCGCATCCTCGCGCCGGCCGGTGCGTGAGAAGCGCCGCGCGAAGAGCACGGCGGACACCAGAGTGAGGGCGAGGAACAGATCGGTTCCTTCCGCCAGCGCGGAGCTCCGCGCGATGGGAAGCGCGAGCACCAGCGCACCGGAGCCAGCGGCAACCGTTCGATCGAGCCCCCACTCGCGCGCAAGGGCCGCGGCGGCGAGACCGAGTGCGCCGAGCTCGAGCGGACCGAGCAAGCCCAGGTGCTCGTTTCCGATCGGGAGCGCGAGGAACGCCACTGCTCCCGCGCGCAACGCCGGATAGGCGCGAGCCAGCGCCGGGATCGTCTCGGATGGTGCGAGGCCGCGCCCCTGCAACCACTCGGCGACCATCGGCAAGTGATACCACATGGCGTCGGAGTTCTGGACCGTGGAGCGAACCGCGTTCAGCGCGACGATTCCCCACGCGCTCGCCCCGAGCGCTACTGCCGCCGCGAAGATTGCGCGCTCGATCCGCGTGGTGCTCGTGCCGCTCTCGGGAGCGTGACGGACACTGCGCGCTCGCGCGCGCAGCAGACGTTCACTCGCAGCGAGGATCAGCGCCGCGCCGAGCGCGTTCGTCGCGATCGACGTGCGCCCGAGGATCTCGGTCCAGGTCGAGATCGCGCCCGCGAGCACCTCGAACAAGAGGATCGTGGCGCTCCACCGTGCAGCGGACTTCTCTTCCCCGACCAGGACGCGCGCGAAAGAGCTCGCCGCGCGCGCGAGCGCCGCGACGAGGATGCCCCACGCGAGATAGCGCAGCGGAAGCGGCTCGAGCGCCGCTGGAGCGGCAAACCCCGAGATCGCAAGGACGAGCGCGAGGACCTGCAGCAGCACGGCTCAGGAGCGCGAGACGAGGATCACTCCGCCGACGACCAGGACCGTGCCCATGACGCGCATCCAGCCGAGCGCCTCTCCCATGAAGACGCTCGCGCCGAGCATCGTCAGCACGAAGCCCAGTCCGACGAACGGATACGCGAAGCTCACGTCGACCTTGGAGAGGACGACGAGCCAGAGCGCCGCACTGAGTGCGTACAGCCCGAACCCTCCGATCACGTACGGGTTGGCGAGGATCACCCCGACCTTGACCGCGAGAGTGCTCGGCCCGGCGAGCGCCCGCTGCACCTCCGCGCGCGACATCCCCGCCTTGAACGCCATCTGTGCCAAGGCGGAGCAGCTCACGCTCGTCAGGATCATCAGCAGGATCTTGGCATTCATCGCGCGAGGCCGGAGATCGCCGGCGTCCCCGGGCCGTGGTCGTGAGATCGCGCTCGCCGGAAACGAGCGCGGCGCAGGATCCTACCGCGAGCGTCGCGGATCGCTGCGCAGCCACGGTTCGGATGCGTGCATGTTGCGGACCAGGAGCCCGTCGGCCCCGGACGGAATCCCCCGGAAGAATCCCCCTTTTCCTCTCCGGCGGGAGGAGTATGGTGGTCGTGGACCGCCGCGCGCACACGGCTCGGGAAGCACCCGCCGGACGCCGGCTCGGCCACACTCCCGCGCCCCTCTCCCCGTGAATTGAAGATCCCTCTCGTCCTGCTCCCCTTCATCGGGCTCGGCATCGCCGGCACCTGGTGGTGGGGCGGCTCTTCGCGAACCGAGCCGATCCTCCCCGAACCGCTCCGTCCACCGGTGGCGAGCCCTGCGACCCCGGCGCTCTCCAGCCAGCCGAGCGCGTCGATCCCCGAGACTAGAGCGGCGCGGGTCGAGAAGGAGGAGCGCGGGCCGATGGTGCCGGGCCCCCTCGAGGATTGCGGGCAGCCTGCTTCCACGGTCCGTGATGGAGGCAGTCGCCCGCCGAGCTTCGACAAGCAGATCGTCGACAAGGTCCTCGGCTTGTATTCCGGTCGCTTCCACGACACGGGCCTCGAGCTCGTGCAGCGTATCGAGAACGGCCAGGCCCAGTTCACGCTCGAAGTGCGCGAGGAGGAATTGCCCTCCGACGGTCCGATCACGACCAAGCACTCCACGGGCACCAAGGCTTCCGAAGGGACCTTGCGCAATGGCAAGCGCGTGGGCTCGTGGTGCGAGTGGTACGCCGAAGGCCAGAAGAGTGCGCAGGGCAACTACTTCCACGGCACCAAGCATGGCTTCTGGACGTACTGGTACGAGAATGGCCAGCTGCGCGAGGCCGGTGAATACCTGTACGGGCGCAAGGAAGGCTTGTGGACGAGCTGGTTCGACAACGGCCAGAAAGAGCGCATCGCCTACTACCGCAACGATCGCGGCGAGGACCGCACCACCACCTGGTACTCCGACGGGACCAAGGCCGCTGAAGGCCAGCTCGAGGAAGACTTGCGCGAGGGGCTCTGGCTGGAGTGGCACGAGAACGCCGCGCTCGGCAGCCGCGGTACCTATCGCCATGGTTGCGCGGAGGGTCGCTGGGAGTACTGGCACGCCGACGGCAGCCTCGATCTCGGCCAGAGCGGCCTGTATCAGAACGGCCGACGCATCGGCGAGTGATTCCCCGGGGCTCAGCCGTCGGTCGCTTCGAAGAAGAGCAAGTGCTGCCAGGGCAACTCGTCGAAGGAATCGGCCAGGCGAAAGCCGTTCGCCGCGAGCTCGCGCTCGGCCTGCGCCTTGCTCATCTTGTGCTCGGGCTTGATCGGGACGCGCGCATCCTCGGATCGGAATTCGACCAGGACCAGGCGGCCTCCGGGGCGCAGCGCTCGCCGGCTCGCCGCGAGGATCTCTTCGGGGTAGCCGAGCTCGTGGTACACGTCGACCATCAAGATGAGGTCGCAGGAAGCGGGCGGGAGCCTGGGATCGGCGAACCCGCCGAGGATCGTCTCGATGTTCTCGAGCCCGGTCCCGTTCACGCGCTGCTCGAGTAGCACGAGCATCTCCGGCTGAACGTCGACCGCGAAGACGTGGCCGCGCGGACCGACCAGGCGCGCGATCTCGAGCGTGTGGAAGCCGTTCCCGCACCCGAAGTCGCACACCGTCGAGCCCTCCTCGATGCCGATCGCGGGCAGGAGGCGTGAGGCGTTTTCTTCCGCCTCGCGACTGTCGCGCACGAGCCAGTCCGCGGCGGACCAGTGCATCGTGACGGCGACCGTCCGCCCCATGTACTCCGTGAGGGGCGGATGGAGGGCGGGCGGGGCTGTCTCGGTCGCGAGCGGAAGAGGAGCTTCCTCTTGCGCTGCTCCTTGGGCCGTGGCTTCCACGACCTCGGGGGAGCCGGCTGCGGGTTCTCCAGTCGCCAGGGTCGGAGACCGGTCCTGCGCCCCGTCCGAGGGCGCATCGCCTCCCGATCGGCAGGTGGCGAGGAGGAGTGCGAACAGAGCGATCCCGGCTCTCGGCTGTAGCGCGCTCGACATGGCAACATGCTACGCAATGGAACCCCGCGAGCTCTCCCCCGCCACTGCTCCCTCCCCGCTCGTGCGCCTGGCGATCGAGGGTGGGCCTCTGCTCGCCTTCTTCGCGGGCAACGCCTTCGCCGGCATCTACGTCGGGACGGGGATCTTCATGGCCGCGGTGCTCATCGCGCTGATCGCGTCCTGGAGGCTCGAGCGCCGGCTGCCGATCATGCCGCTCGTGACGGCCGCCTTCGTGCTGGTGTTCGGCGGACTCACGCTCTACTACGCGGAGGAGCGCTTCATCAAGCTCAAGCCCACGATCGTGAACATGCTGTTCTCGATCACGCTCTTCGCCGGTCTGCTCACCGGGCGTCCGCTCCTGAAGCACGTCCTTGGAACGACGCTGCGCCTGGACGAGCAGGGCTGGAAGATCCTCACCTTCCGCTGGGCGCTCTTCTTCCTGTTCCTCGCCGGCCTGAACGAGCTCGTCTGGCGCAACGTCTCGACCGACACGTGGGTCTCGTTCAAGACCTTCGGCATCCTGCCGCTCAGCCTGGTCTTCATGCTGCTCCAGCTCGGCACGATCCAGCGGCATACGATCGGCGACGCAGCCGATCCGGGCGCTTGAGCAACGAGCCCCGCCGCGCTCGCTCCCCGTTCAGCGTTCGCGACGGATCTTGTCCTGCGCCACGCGCCGCAACGGCTCCTCGAGCGGCCGGAGCTCGCCGGTGCGGAGGACGGCGAGTGCCGCGTCGATGGTTCCCTTCAAGCCCGCGTCGCTCGTCTGGGCACCAACCTCTTCCAGGAGCTTCGTCCAGCGTGCATCGCGCGTGAGGGCCATCGCGCAGGCGGCCGCCTCGCGGTCCTCCTCCACGCCATCCCTGATCGTGCGCTCCAGGAGCGCTGCGACATCGGCATCGCTCGCGGGGAAGCGACCGAGCGCCACGATCGCGTTGCGCCGCAGGAGCGCGTCCTTCTCCTTCTCGGCGATGCGCGCGACCTTCTCGCGGATCTTCGCATCCTCGGCGCCGCAGCTCGCGAGGGCGCGCAAGAGCTCCTTCTGGATCTCGGGGTTCTTCTCCTTGGTGAAGAGCGAGCCGAGCTCCTTGGTGGCCTCGGGCGCGGCGAGCTCCTCCATCGCGACCGCCGCTTCCGCGCGCAGGATCGGGCTCCCATCGTCGAGAAAATCGGCCACCAGCGGCCAGTAGGAAGCCGGCGAGCGAGCGCCGATCGTGTGCAGGAGCTCCGCGCGGATGTCGGATCCGGCACCCTTGCCCACGCCGCGCCTGAGCTCGCTCTGGATGTAGTCGATCGCTTCGGGCTCGTCCGCGACGAGGATGGCCTTCAACGCCGCCATGCGGTTCGGGCCGTCGATGCCCTTCTTCACTTCCGCAATCCGCTCGAGCGTCTCCTCGCGCGTGGGGACCTTTCCTCCCGTGGCCGCATCGCCGGCGAGGTCGAGGACGCTGCCCTGGATGAGCCGCCGCGGCGCTCTCGCATCCGAGGAGAGCGGCCCGCTGAAGCCCGGGTCGAGCTTCTTCATCGACGTCGCCATGCACCACTCGAGCTCGCCCGCGCGAATCTCGTAGGGCACCGAGAGGATCACCTTGCCCTCGGGATCGAGGAACACGTGCTGCGGCGCCACGACGAAGCCCTCCTTGTCCGGCTTCACGACTCCTTCGCGCGCCGCCGCATCGATGCGCCGATGCTCGCTGCACGCGACCGAGCCGAAGCGCGGGCACTCGACTCCCGCACCGTGATCGCTCGCCGAGGCGATCAGGCAGATCGCATTCTTCGAGAGCTCGACGATCGCCGGTTCGTGATACACCGCCTTCGCCATGCGCTCGTTGGCGCGCTCGCCGTCCATGTTCAAGGCAAGGAACACGACCTTGTGTTCGGCCTTGGCACGCGTGAACGCCTCCTCCCAGCTCTTCTGCCAGGCGATCGAGTCGCCGGTGCTGATGAGCGGGAGCGCAAGGAGGCACGGGAGAGCGGAAAACGTCATGGCGATCGACCCCCCATCTGCTCAGGTGCTTCGCAAGGCCCTAGGCTAGTCCAGAGATTGTTTCGATTCTGCCAGGCGGTCCTGAGAAACGATCCACTGAATGCCCTCATGCATGACGTTGGCCCGTAGCTCGACGCCGGCATGACGCAGGTCGAACACGTCCACTCGAACGGGAACGGTGCTCTCTTCGAATTCGTCAGCGAGCTGGAGCAATGCCTTGCTCGGCAGAGCTCCCTTCGGTTCGAGGGCGAGGTCGATATCGCTCGCCAATCGAGCGTCTCCACGTGCGCGAGACCCGAACAAGTACAGGTCGACATCGTACGGGGCCAAAATGCGCGAGGCGATGGCTCGGATCTGGTCGAGCCAGCGCGCCTCGGTTTGGCGGTTGACGTGTCGGAGCGCACGCATGGCGTCCGAAGATACACCTGGAGATCGACGGGACAAAACTTCCGTACGCCTAGTCCCGCTCACGCGGTCTCCAGCCCGCCGAGAGCGCCCGTGCTGTCGCCGAGGCTCGGAACCGCCGCATCCATGCGTTCGAGTAGCGCGAGGAAGAGGTTCGTGGCGGGCGTCTCGGTCGGGTAGCGCACGTGCCGACCGGTCGCGATCGTTCCGCCGCCGCGGCCGGCGAGGAGGATCGGTAAGTCGTGGTGGTCGTGGCGGTTGCCGTCGGCGATGGCGCTGCCGTAGACGACCATCGAGCGCTCCAGGAGATTGCTCTCTCCTTCGTTCACAGCGCGCAGAGCGCCCAGGAAATGGGCCAGGAGCTCGACGTGGAAGCGATTGATGCGCGCGATCTTCTCCTGCTTCACCGGATCGTCGCCGTGATGGCTGACCTCGTGGTGGCCTTCGCTCACGCCAATCTCGGGATAGCTGCGATTGCTGCCCTCGTTCGTGATCATGAGCGTGGCGATGCGCGTGCTGTCGGTGCGCAAGGCAAGCACCAGTAGATCGAACATAAGCCGAGCGTGGGCGCCGAGGTCTTCGGGCAATTCCTGAGGACGCAAGGCAAGATCGACGTCGGGAGCGCGCGCGTCCGAGAAGGCTGCGATGCGTCGCTCGAGCTCGCGCAAGCTGTCGAGGTACTCTTCGAGCTTCTCGCGATCCCCCGCGCCGAGGCGCGCCGAGAGCCGCTGCGCATCCTGGCGCACGAAGTCGAGGATGCTCTTCTGACCGGCAGCGAGCTCGGCGCGCCGCCCGAGGTCCTCGGGCGACACTCCTCCGAGGAACAACCGATCGAAGAGCGCGCGCGGATCGGTCTCCTTCGTCATCGGCGTGCTGGCACTCGCCCACGAGATGTTGTTCGAGTACACGCACGCATATCCCGAGTCGCAATCCCCGCTCGACCGCCCCGGCTCGCAACCGAGCTCGAGCGAGCGGAAACGCGTGCGCGCACCGACCACCTGCGCCGCCACCTGGTCCGCCGAGATCCCCGCGCGAATGTCCGGCCCCGCCGTCTTCCTTGGCTGCGCCCCCGTCAAGAACGCCGCCGCCGCGCGCGCATGATCGCCGGGCCCGTCGCCGTTCGCGCGCGCCTTGTCGTGCGCGAGACCCGAGAGCACCAGCAAGTCCTCCCGGAACGCAGCAAGCGGCTCGAGCGTCGGAGTGAGCTCGAACGCGCTCCCCTCGGCCGCTGGTGTCCACGCCGGCATGTGGATCCCAACCGGAACGTACACGAACACCAGCCGCCCCGGCGCACCCGCGCGCGCCCACCTAACCGGCGCCATCGCCTCCAGCCAGGGCAACGCGACGGCCGTCCCGATCCCCTTCAACACGACCCGCCGGGACAGCCGCTTCATCGACGCCAGGATAATCCTTCCGGTTCGGAGTACCGCCTTCAGGCGGTCTTCTCTTGCAGAGCCAGTCCCGCCTGAAGGCAGGACGACGAACCAGACCGCCTGAAGGCGGTACTCCGAACCGGACAGGACACGCGGAGGTGAACAGTCCGGCTCGCCTCCCTTCTGGTTGGGAGTACCGCCTTCAGGCGGTCCGGGATCCACACGCCCTCGATAGATACTCCTCCAGGGCCGCCACGTGGACGCCCTGTCCGGCGAGCTCGCGGCCTTCACGATGCGTTCGCTCGAAGCGATCTTCCGCTTCGTCGAGCTCGCTCGATCCCTCGTTCGCTGCTTCCTCCGCCATGATCTGTCTCGGATGGACTGCTCGACAATCCCTCATTCCTCGTCCGTCGTCCCGCCCCCCGTCGCGGCGAGATCGGACGCGCGGACCTTGCTCGCGTCGAAGCTCTTGGCCTTGGCGAGCATCTTGTCGATCGTCTCGTCGAAGTCGGCGGTCGTGCCGGGCTTGGTGAAGCGCAGGGGGTTGAAGCGCGCGACGACGAAGGGCTTCAAGTAGGCGGAGGTGAGGCCGGCCTCCTTGAGCTCCTTCACGCAGCGATCGACTTCTTCGTCGAGCGCGAGGAGCCGCGTGGCGCGCTCCTTGCGCAATGCGATCGACTTCGCGATAGGCAGGTCGAGGAAGGCTTCGCAGCGTTTCACCATGGGCTGGTAGGCGCCGCCGGAGAAGCGCGCTTTTTCCTCGTAGCAGTGGCCGATCGTCAGGTAGGCGGGCTCCTCGAACTCGAACTCCCAGCTCACCTCGGGCATGGATTTCGAGTCGGCGGCCTCGGCGAGGGCGCTTGCCATGCGCACGACCTCGAGCGATTTGTCCTTGAGGTTGTGTGCCTTCTCGGTGTTGAGCGCGAGGATGCGCAGCGCGACCTCGCGATCCGGCACGAGAATGGCCACGATCGCGCGGGCTCCGAGCTTGCGCATCGCTTCCAGACGGTGCATGCCGTTCGGCGTCCAGTAGCCGTCGTCCTGGCGCACGGCGATCACCGGATCGAGGTAACGCCGACCTTCGGGATCACGCCGATGAGGCGCTTCGTGTGCGCCGCGGAGAGCTCGCGCTGGTAGGGCGTCGGCGAGACTCTCTCGATCGGCAGCGCGACGAGGATCAGCCAGTGGCCGCCGTAGGGATCACGATACGAGGAGAGCACGCTGCCGCCGTCCTCCTCCACGACGGCGGCGAGCTTCGCGGCCTCGGCCGGCGCCTTGCCGCTGCCGATTTCACTGGCGGGGAGCGCGACGAGCGCGCCCGCGGGAGCTTTCTTCTTCCTGCGCTGCGCCATGATAGGGAGGGTAGCATCCGTCGGGCCCGCGAGTTGCGGCATGCAAGGCATGATCCGGAAGCTCCCATCAGGCCAGTACCGCCTGTACTCGCGGAAGAAGAACCCGCGCACGGGCAAGCGCCGCAACCTCGGAACCTTCGCCACCCGAGCCGCGGCAGAGAAGCACGAGCGCGCGGTGCAATTCTTCAAACGCGCGCGCTGAAGCGCCCTCGGCCCGTCCCCCCTAGAAGCGCAGCAGCGCCCTGCCGGTGACGAGCTCGCAGGCGAAATTGGCGAAGAAGGTCCCGAAGAAGAGCACGTTCAGGAGCAGCGCTACCCGGTGCCACCAGCGCGGCCGCGCGGGACGCGGCAGCCGCGCGTTCAAGTACATCACCGCGAACGGGAACACGAGCGCGCCGAAGTTCGACGTGTTGGCGGAGATCCGTACGAGCTCCACGGGCAGCGCGAGATGCAGCGCGCCCGCGATGATCGCGAGGATGACCAGCATGAAGGGATAGTAGAAGCGGCGCGGATCGCCATCGATGATCCGGCGCATGCGCGGGCTCGTGGCGTGAACGGCATCGGTGAAGTTGCGCACCAGCGCCTCGAAGACGCCGAGCTGCGTCGAGAACAGGAGGAGCACCCCTACCAGGAGCATCAGCGAGAACACTCCGTGGCCGTACTGCTGGCCGAGTTGCTCGGCGACGAAGGTGGGCACGTTGGCGTCGGTCGGTCGCATCCCGGTGGTGCGGACCACGTGCGCCATCAAGAGCACGGGCAAAAGCATCCCGAGCATCGCGCCGCCGAAGAACACCACCCACATGTCGAGCAGCAGCAGGCGGTACCAGCGGCGCCAGCGCGAAGCGTTCTCGGGCGTGTCTCGAAAGGTGACGCCCACGGGCAAGAGCTCCGTTCGTCCGCCTCGCATGCCCGCAAGGAAGCCCACCCGGTGCCCCATGCCGTAGCCCTTGTCGCGATAGTGATTCATCGCGTACCAGTTCAAGCCCGACGCGAGCGCGGTGAAGCCGGCGAGCCCGCCGATCTGCGTGGCGGTGATCCCGGCCGGCGGCGCGGCGGGCGTGAACAAGGCGCGAATGCCCTCCCACCACGTGGAAAACGGCACGATCGCGAGGTCCACGATGAAAAGGATCGAGAGCAGCCCGCCGACCATGACCCAGTTGGCGAGCTCGAGCGCACGCGAGACCTTGCGCGCGAGCGCCGTGATCAGGAACACGACCAGCAGCAGACCGATCGCGAGCAAGCGCACGGTCTCGATCTCCTCGGGACGGTGCACGCGCCCGGCGATCAGCGCGAACAGCCCCTGCCCCGCGCCCGCGGCCCAGCCTCCGAAGAGGAAGGCGAAGTAGAACACGATCAATGAGAACGGGATCCAGAACTTCCACCCGGGCGGCACGCGCCCGAAGCCGACGATCGGCACCTCGCCCGTCGCGACCACGTAGCGCGCGATCTCGACGTTGTAAAACGTCTGGAGGATCGCCGAGACCGTGACCACCCAGCCCACGCCGGCGAATCCGAAGCTCCCGACCGCCTGCGGTCCGAGCAGCCACTCCCCGCTGCCGATCGAGATCCCGAGCGCGATGAGGCTCGGCCCGATGACGAGTCGCACGACCTCTCGCGGCCCGAGACGGCGCACGCCGAACACTTCCTCCGGCTCCGGCAGGTCGCCCACCGCAAGCGGCGGGCGACTCGTGCCGAGGGCGTGACCGGAGACTTCGGTAGCAGCCGAGCTCGCGAGAGTGCGTGCGCCCAAAGCGCTCCCGATGATGCCAGGCGCTCGATCTGGCGGGTAGGGCGGCTCAGTTCCCGAATCGAATCGAGAGCGCGTCCGTCGTGTTGAACGCAGCAGTCGACCCGAGCGAGTCACGATAGGCGTGCTGGAAGTGCCAGGTGGAGCCGGCCACGATCGAGGCGCCGGGGAGACTCGAGTAATCGATGGGCTGGATCGCCACGCCTGTGTCCGAGGCTCGGGCCGGGTGGAAGCGGCCGATCTGGCCCGTCACGCAGGCGAAGCCGTCGCCGAAGGGGACGTGGCTCTTCTGGTCGCCATAGACGAAGAGGCCGATCGTTTGCGACGGGAGGCTCGATGCCCACAGGACCAGGTCATCGGAACCGAGACTGGCCGAGCCGCTCACCACGAGCTCGCCGCTCGCACCGGTCGAGTTCGGTCTGGCGGGACAGTAGCGCTGCGGCTGCTCGAAGAGATCGACGATCGAGATCCAGCCCTGGCCGTTGATCTGTCCCACGCCGAAGGCTGCTGCGCGCTGCCCGTCGATCGCGACGCCGTCACACCAGGGGACGCTGCCGTTCTGGGTGGTGCCTTCCGCGGTCAGAACGTTTTCCGCGGTGCGCAGGTCGACCAGCATGAAAGACGTCCAGAAGCCGAAGATCACGCGGCTCCCGTCGGGCGCGATCTCCAGGTCGAGAGCCTTGTCGTGCTGCATCGTCTCGAAGAATGGCGCGAGCCGGTCGCCGCTGGTGTCCCACACGGCGACCATGGTGGTCTGGCCCGTGGTTGCGAGCGCCGCGACACGATCATCCGATGCAACGATCGAATCGAGGCCCGCCATCCAGCTCGGAGCTGAGCCGGCGAAGTCGACTTCGTCCAGTGCGCTCAACTGATCACCGGGCGGAAGATCCCCGACGTCAAATAGCACCACGCGGTCGTTCGTACGGACGGCGACGCGCTCGCTCGTGGGCGTGAGCGCGAGATCGTGGGGTTCCCCGGCCATCGTGGCAAACTTCTGCCTGCCAACCAGATCGAAGACGTCGAGCTGCGCGCCCTCGCTCGCGCTGAAGCGGTGGCTGATGGTCGCGATGCGCGAATTGGTGACTTCGATGGAGTCGAGCGCGAAGCCGAGCATGGGCCCCGGATTGCCATGCAACCCATGCAGCCAGACCTGTCGTGTCGCCGGACCCGCCAGCTCGTACAGCCCGACCTCCAGGTCGGATCGCACCGCGGCGTGCGTGCCATCGGGCATGAGGCTGAGGTCGTGGGGCTTTCCGTCCTGATCGTTCGCGACGGTCGTCTCGAAGACGACTTGCGGAGGTCCGCCGCCGCCCGGGTGCAGCTCGAAGATCGTGACCCGCGTGGTGCGCACGGTCCCGTTGACGAGCTCGCTCGTGAACACGGCGTGCGCGTCGTCCGCGACGACGCTGTCGACGTCGAAGGCGATCGTCCCCTGGTACTCCGCCGGCTCACCGCTCGCTTGCGCCACGATCGCCGCGCCGATCATGTCGATCAAGTACAGGCCGTCGCCGCCGCGCACGGCGGCCAGAGTGCCGTCCGGTGTGATCACGACGTCTCGCGGCTCGGGGCCGAGATCGAGATCGGCGAGCGTCGTCATCGACTGGAGGTCGAGGATCACCGCCTCCGAGCCGAGCACGATGGCCCGGTCGTTCGTCACGGCGACGGCGTCCTGGCAAGTGCCCGTCAAGGTGTCTCCTCCGCTAGACTGGTGCTGGTAGATGAGCGCTCCCGTCGAGGCGCGGTACACCAGGGCCGTGACGCCGGCGGTGTCCTCCCGCACCACGAGGTAGCGGCCATCGGGCGTGAACTCGGCGTCGTCGATGCCGAACAAGCTGGAAGTGTGCTTGGCCAGGACCCACTGAGCGGAAGCGGGAGGGCAGGGAATCGCCGCGGCCGCGGCGAGCAGGGTGAGCGAGCGCAACATAGGGAAACTCCTCGATCGAGGCCCTGACCACGCCCTTGCCGTCCTGATGCGGCGCGGATGGGTCGGGGCCTCGCGGTCTCACGGGCCGCCAGGTCCATTGAAACGAGGTCGGTTAGTCGGGAGCGAGAGGGCGGTCACACCCCGTTTCCGGTTCGGAGTACCGCCTTCAGGCGGTCTTCTCTTGCAGAGCCAGTCCCGCCTGAAGGCGGGACGACGAACCGGACTGCCTGAAGGCGGTACTCCGAACTCGGAGGTAGGGGTGTGGTTTCTCTCCAGAGGCAGGACGCTCAATAACCCCAACGGACATCAGGCGGTCCCAGGAACGACGCAGTCCAACCCTGCGGCTCCCGCCACGCGAACCATGCCGCGATCGGCGCAGAAGAAAACGACCTCGTTGTCGATCTCGGCTCGAAGCCACAATGCACTCGCCAGATGGACGGAATCGAGGGATCGCAGAGGATGGGCGCTGCAAAGCCTCGCCGCGGAAGCGAGGATTTCGGGGGTCACTTCCACCAGGCGAAGGGATGCGAAGTCCGCGGTAGCGGACTTCGTGATTCGGGCCCGTGCGGCGGGCTTCAGAGCACCCTCGCGGGATCGGCGTGCCAGAGAAGCATGCGTCTCCACCCAGGCGATTCGAGAAGTGGCGAGGGGAACGGTCTGCTCGAACAGGGCCAGCACTTCTGGCGTTCCCGGCTCGTGGACGTACCGCTTGACGATGACGCTCGTGTCCAGGTAACGGATCAAGCGCGATCCTCGTGCACCGCGTCAGAGAGGCCCGCTCCGTCACGGAGCCGCACCGGTCGCACCGGTCGAAAGCCCTGCCGCGTCGGCAAGCTGACTCGACCCTGCGCGGCAGCGAGGGTCCACGCCAGCTCGGAATCGCCCGATGCGCTTGCGACCGGACCGATTTCGGCGACTGGCCGATCGTGATCCGTGATCAGTAGCCGCGCTCCTGCCCTCACGAGCCGCAAGTAGTGGGAAAGGCGGTTCTTGAGCTCCTTCGTGCCGACGCGCTTCATGGTCCGATGAAAGTAGCCTCGGTGGCTACTTTCGTCAACGTGGAAGCTTCGCCTCGAGGGTTATCGCACCAAAAACGCTGAATCATGCCGGGGCTTCTGGTTCGGAGTACCGCCTTCAGGCGGTCTTCTCTGGCAGAGCCAGTCCCGCCTGAAGGCGGGACGACGAACCGGACCGCCTGAAGGCGGTACTCCGAACCGGAGGGACTCCAAACCGGGGGATTCCAAACCGGAGTTTTCAGCGATCAAGGCTCCCTGGCGCGCGGCGTGTGCGGAAGGCGTCGGAGAGGGCGATCGAGGTGAGGATGCGGCGGAGTGTCAGGGGCGAATCCGTGCCGTCGCGGAGGATGCGCTGGACCGTGCCGCGGTCGGCGCGGGTGAGTTCGCGGCCGAGGGCGTACACGAGGAGGCGCTCGACGAGGGCGCGATCGAAGCGCTCGCCCGCGAGCAACAGGTCGGCGAGCTCGGCGGCGCCGTCGATGCGGCGGCCGCCGGGGAGTTCGGCGGAAGCGTCGATCGGGTGGCCGGCGTCCTGATCGCGCCAGCGGCCGGTGGGGCCGTAGTGCTCCAGGGCGAGGCCAAGCGGATCGAGCGAGGCGTGACAGGCGGCGCACTCGGGTTGGGCGCGGTGCATGGCCAGGCGCTCGCGCATGGGCGCGGCTTGCTCGGCCGCCGGATCGTCCGGGAGGACGCCCACGCCCGGCGGCGGCGGTTCAGGCGGTGTTCCGAGCAGGGTCTCGAGGATCCACTTGCCGCGCTTGACCGGTGAGGTGCGCGTGGGATTGCTCGTCAGCGTGAGGATGCTCGCCTGCGTCAGGAGACCGCCCCGACCGCTGTCGCGTGCCGGAACGCGGCGCATGCGCTCGCCGGGAACTGCAGGCAAGCCGTAGTGGGCAGCGAGTCGGGCGTTCACGAAGCTGAAGTCGGCCGCGAGCAGCTCCGTCACGGGGCGATCTTCGCGCAGGATCGCTTCGAGGAAGAGCTCCGTCTCTGCGCGCATCGCCGCACGCAGGTCCGCGTCGAAATCGGGGAAGCGCGCGGAGTCGGGCGTGCTCTCCTCGATCCTGCGCAGGCCGAGCCAGGGGACGAAGAAGCCCTCGACGAGCGCGCTCGCGCGCGCATCGACGAGCAGGCGCTCGATCTCGCCTCGCAAGACGTGCTCCTCGCTGATCGTCCCTGCGTCGGCGAGCGCGAGGAGCTGTGCATCGGGAGTGCTGCTCCAGAGGAAAAACGAGAGTCGAGTCGCGAGCTCGTGCGGCGAGAGTGCGTGCGGCCGGGGATCTTCGGGCACGGCGTCGATCTCGACACGCAGGAGGAAGTTCGGCGAGACGAGCATGGCAACGAGCGCGCGCTCGAAGCGCTGGAGCGCTGGTGCGTCTTCCGCGGAAAGAGCGAGCAGCGCGTCGATCTCCTCGCCGCTCGCCGGGCGGCGCCAGGTTCGCTCGAGGAGCGCGCCGAGGGGAGGCCGCATGTCGGCCGCGCCTGCTTCGTCCGCACGCGGGAAGAGATTGGCGAGCGGCCCGTGCGGCGCTCGTCCGCCGAGCGGACCTTCGACCTCGATCCACTCGACGCCCAGGTTGCGATCGCGCTCGGCTCGGTCGGCCGCCTCGGGCTCGTAGTAGTCGTTGACGAAGGCCGCCGCGATGCGCACCTCGCCGCCCTCGAGTGCGACGCTCTGCTCGTACACCTGTCGCTCGGGCAGCTCTGCGCGCACGTCGACACGAGCGACCTCTCGCCCGCGCACGCGCAGCGCGAGCTTCGCCGGCTCGTCGCCGGCTTGATCGGCTCCCGTGCTCACTCGCACGGCGTACTCGCCATCGCACGGAACCTCGAAGCGAGCGCCGACCGCTCCCTCGCTGTAGAGCATGCGCACATTTCCGTGCAGGGGAAACTCGCGCTCGCGCTCGATCGTGAGGAGCTCCGGCGCATCGATTCGCGTGCGCCGGCTCCCGCGCCATGGATCCAGCGCGCGGGCGGCGATCTCCTCCGCTGCCGTGAGGTACTTCTCGAGCAAGAGCGGCGAGAAAGACTGCACGTCGCCGACGTTCTCGAAGCCGTGCGCCACCTCGTCCGAGGGGAAAGCGTTCGTGGCATCGAAATCGACGCCGAAGAGATCGCGGATCGTGTTCTGGTACTCGAAGCGGCTCAACCGGCGCAGTCTCGCGTGGCCGGGATCCCCGACCGATACGGCCGCTTCCTCGGCGAGCGCGGAGTCGATCCAGTCGAGGACGGCCTGGACGGCATCCTCGGGCGGCCGGGAGCGTTCCTCGGGCGGCATCACTCCCTCGGCGATTCGCGTGCGCACTTCCTCGAAGATGTCGAGGGCCGCGCGCGCGCTCGCCTCGTCGGGGTACTCGCGCAGGTCCAGACCACCCTTGGGGCGATCGGCGCCGTGGCAGAAGAAGCAATGCTCGGCCAGGAAGGGCTGGACGCGCTCGGCATACCCCCCATCCGGCGCTCGACTCGCGCCGGCCGCGAGGATCAGAAGAGGCGAAAGCCCGAGGGCGAGCATTCGAACGAGACTACGACGAGCGTGGCGGGAGCGCAGCGCGGGGCCGCTGGGTGGCGAGTGATTTGCCGGGCAGAGGGAGGCCTGGCCCCCACGGAGGCAGCGCGCGGGGCGGGGGCGGCGGATCGGAGTCTCGCCCGGGCGAATGGGCGCCGCTGTCAAGCTGACAGGCAGGCCGTGTCTCCCTCCCCGTGGCTGCCAATGTGGCGGAATCGAGCGCGGTCCGGCGTGTCAGGCCGGACCAGGCCCGAGGCTACAAGTCCTTCCCCACCAGGCACTTGCGCTCTCTCCACGGTCGGCGCCCGAGGCGGCACGGGGTTTGCCTCGGCCGGCCCGACTCCGCGCCACCCGCCCATGTCCATCGACCGCCGCATCCTGATCGCTGATGACGACGCCGCCGTTCGCATCGGCGCCGCCGAGCTCCTGGGCCAGCTTGGCCTGGAAGTACTCGAAGCGGAATCGGGCGAGGAGGCCCTGGCCATCGTCAGGCGCGCCCAGCTCCACATCGCGCTCCTGGACATGCACATGCCCGGCCCCTCGGGCATGGAAGTCTTCGCGGCCATCCGCGCCGAGACACCGGGCCTTCCGTGCATCTTCTGGTCCGGCGACGCAACCGAAGACACCGCCCGCTACCTCCTCCGGCTGGGAGCGAGCGCATTCCTGCGCAAACCCGTTCCCGCCGAGGTCCTGCGCGACGAGGTCCGCCGTGTCCTGGAGCACCACTGGGGCGCGGCAGGTTAGAACGACTCCGTCGCGCCGACGCGGCGGAACACCACGAGGCAATCTCGACACCATCCCAAGCGAATCGAAAGACAGAGAACGACCATGGCCACGAAGACGACCAAGATCCCCAAGAACGTCGCCATCCGCCCGCTCGGAGACCGCGTGCTCGTGCAGCGAGTCGAGGCCGAGGAAAAGACCGCCGGCGGCATCCTCCTTCCCGAGAGCGCCAAGGAGAAGCCGAAGGAAGGCCTCGTCATCTCCATCGGCGAGGGCAAGCAGCTCGAGAACGGTCAGCGTTCGACCTTCAGCGTGAAGAAGGGCGATCGCGTGCTGTTCACATCGTACGCCGGCACCGAAGTGAAGTCCGACGGCGAGGAATTCCTGATCATGCGCGAGGACGACATCCTCGGGATCATCATCTGAGCATCGGCCGGAAACCCATTCTAGATCGAACCACAGGAGCGATTCGGCCATGGCAGCCAAGCAGATCAGCTACGACTCCGCGGCACGCGAGAACATCCGCAACGGCGTGAGGAAGCTCGCGCGCGCGGTCAAGGTCACGCTCGGGCCCCGCGGCCGCAATGTGATCATCGAGAAGTCCTTCGGCAGCCCGACCGTCACCAAGGACGGCGTCACGGTCTCCAAGGAGATCGAGCTCGAGGATCCCTACGAGAACATGGGCGCGCAGCTCGTCAAGCAGGTGGCCCAGCGCACCAACGACGCTGCCGGCGACGGCACGACGACGGCCACCGTGCTCGCCGAGGCGATCTTCGAGGAAGGCCTGAAGAACGTCACCGCCGGGGCGAACCCCGTCGGGATCAAGCGCGGCATCGACGCGGCGGTCAATGCCGTCGTGGCCCGCCTCAAGAAGATCTCCACGAAGGTCTCGGGTCAGTCCGAGATCGCCCAGATCGGCTCCATCGCCGCCAACAACGACAAGGAGATCGGCGAGATGATCGCCAAGGCGATGGAGCAGCGTCGGCAAGGACGGCGTCATCACCGTCGAGGAAGGCAAGCGGCATGGAGACCGAGGTCGAGTGGGTCGAGGGGATGCAGTTCGACAAGGGCTACCTCTCCCCGCACTTCATCAACAATCCCGAGCACGATGGAGTGCGTCTTCGAGGATCCGCTACATCCTCGTCCACGAGAAGAAGATCTCGAACATCAAGCGACATGCTCCCGCTGCCTGGAAGCGGTGGCACAGTCGGGCAAGCCGCTGCTCATGATCGCCGAGGACGTCGAGGGCGAAGCGCTCGCGACGCTCGTCGTCAACAAGCTGCGCGGCGCGTTCCCCTGCGTCGCGGTCAAGGCGCCGGGCTTCGGTGATCGCCGCAAGGCGATGCTCGAAGACATCGCGATCCTGACCGGCGCGAACCCGATCTTCGAGGCGACCGGCGGGTCGCTCGAGAGCACGAAGATCGCCGACCTCGGCCGCGCCAAGAAGGTCGTCGTCACCAAGGACACCACGACCATCATCGAGGGCGGGGGCAAGAAGGAGGCGATCCAGGGCCGCATCGAGCAGATCCGGGCCGAGATCGAGTCGACCAAGTCCGACTACGACAAGGAGAAGCTCCAGGAACGCCTGGCGAAGCTCTCGGGCGGCGTGGCGCAGATCAACGTCGGCGCAGCGACCGAGGCCGAGATGAAGGAGAAGAAGACGCGCGTCGAGGACGCGCTGCACGCCACGCGCGCAGCCGTCGAGGAAGGCATCGTGCCTGGCGGCGGCGTCGCGCTGATCTCGTGCATCGATACGGTGGAGAACCTCAAGCTCGACGGCGACGAACGCGTCGGAGCCTTGATCATCCGCCGGGCGCTGGAGGCCCCGATGCGTCAGATCGCGGCCAACGCCGGCATGGACGGTGCCGTGGTCGTGCAGAACGTGCGCTCGGCCAAGCAGAAGAACTGGGGCTACAACGCCGCCACCGACACCTACGAGGATCTGGCGAAGTCAGGCGTGATCGACCCTGCCAAGGTCGTTCGCTGCGGCGCTGCAGAACGCCGCTTCCGTGGCGAGCCTGCTGCTCACGACGGACGCCCTCGTCTCCGAGATCCCGGAGAAGAAGGAAACCGAGCCCGTCGGGCACAATCACTGATCGAGGAACCTGTCCTCGATTCGAACGGGGCCGCTCCGAGGAGCGGCCCCGTTTCGTTTCAAAGGATCACTGCACCACGCGAACCTCGACCTCGAAGGCCAGGATCGAGTTCGCCGAGACCGAGCCGGTCTGATCGAGCAGGAAGGTGGGAACCGGGCTCGTGACGGAACCGATCCCTTCGACTTCGATGAACAGCCGCTGAGGAGCGACCAGGCTCTCGTAGAGCGCGAAGAAGCCCTCGATCGAAGTCGCTCCGTCCTCCACGACTGCTCGCTCGTCGAAGGTGATCCGGTAGCTGCCGGTCTGGATCCCGATGCCAAACGGATCTGCGATCACTCCACCCTCTGCGGTGAAGCTCAGGGTCGCGCGATCGATCGAGGTCACCACTGCTTCCTCGAGCCGGCCGGGACGGACCTCGACCACGCCTGCCGTCACCGACGGAGAGTCCGGAGGGCCGTCGAAGCGCCCTTCCACCACGACCCTGGCGCCGCTGGGGAGCATGGCAGCATCGAGGGCCGGGTGGCCCTCGGTCTGGAGGAAGATCGTGGCGCCACCGAGGTGGACCAGCACGTCCGTCTCGGTCGAGGCAACCTGGTTGCCGATGACGGCCTCGCCGGCTTCGACGTGCATCACGAATTCCGCGGGCAGCCCAGTGGTGTCGACGAGGAATCCATCCGCGCGCGGACTGGAGTCCACGAGCTCGATCCGGCTCGCCTGCAGCGGGTTCGAGAGGAACTGCGCGAAATCGACCTCGATCCGCTGCCCGGGGGCCAGGGCCTCCGGCGTCGTCATGCCGCCGCCGTCCGCCGCGAGGAAGAGCGTGCCAGCGTCATAGACGATCGTGATCGAGGTGGGATCCCCGAGCTCCTCGAGGACGGGGTCGACGATCGCGCTCCCTTTCTCGACCTCCATGAGCAGCAGTTCGAAGCTCGCATTGGGCTCGTGGGACAGGACCAGACCTTCGACCCTGACCGGGAGCACTTCTTGGCCCTCGCCATCGAGGTCCTCGATCTCGATCTGGCTCGCCTGGACGGCGCCGCCGACCAGCTGACCGTGGATCTGGAGCATCGTTTGATTCGGAAGCAGGCTGGTCAGGAAATCTTCCCGCGTGAGAGTGACACCCTGCTCGGAGAGCAAGAATGAAGAATCTGCCACGATCACGTCCACGCTTCCCAGGTCGAGCTGCAGCGTTCCGCCAACGAGGGCCTGGATCAGGAGATGGCCGCTGTTGGCATCCACCTCGAGGACGCGGCCGTTGATCGCGTCCAGCGGATAGAGCTGCGCGCCGTTGTCGGTCGAGATCGAGCCCTGGGGAAGGAAGACGAGCGGCGGACCCGCGGGATCTCCTTCGACATCCGCCGTGGGGTCGAGGACTCCCGGCAAGCCCGCGGTTTCCTGCTCGACTCGGAGCGACTCGGCCAGGTCGAGGTCGATCAGGACGCTGCGATAGTCCTCAGGAGCGAGCTCGAGCGGCGTTGCAAACGTGACCTCGAGGTCATCGGCCTGCGAGCCCACCGCGATCGTCGCGCCGTCTTCGCCGAGCGCTTTCGTCGAGTCCTCGACGAAGCTCACTCGTGCGCCGACATAGGTGCCGGGAGCGATTCCCTTGCTGGACAGCCACACGAATCGGTCTGCCAGGCCGAGGAATTCGACTCCGATCGGGACGGGCAGGAGATTCGAAGTCTCCGTTCCGTCGTCATGCACGAGGTGCAGCTCGTCGAGCACCGTATGGAATGCAGCGAGCTGATCCACCGGCGCATCCATCACGCCGACATCTACCCGCGCCTCGTCATTCGACGAGCCGCCTCCGCCGCCCCCGTCACTATCTCCGCCGCAACCCCCGAGCGGGAGCACGAGGAGAATGGGCGAGAGAGTCCGGGTCCAAGCCACTGAAGAGGAACGAAGAGTCATGGGATACTCCTGGATTGGGTTCCAGCAAGGCAATGGGAACCATCTGGAATGGCCCGCAAGCCCCATGCCACCTGCCCTGTCTCTGCGCCGCGACGCATCGCGGACCCGAGCGCCGATGGTGCGAGAGCGAACGCGAGACGCTCAGGAGCGCTCGCTGAGCAAGTCTTAATCCGGAATGACCGAGTTCTTCGCCGTCGGCACGAGGAAGAAGCGCCCGATGCGGACCTCGAAGGTTTCCCCGCTCTCGCGAGCGAAGGTGTAGGTCCCTTCCATCGTTCCCCACTCGGTGCGCAGCGGGCAGTAGCTGCGATACTCGAAGTCCTGGCCGGGTTCCAGGCTGGGATGCTGGCCCACCACCCCCTCACCGATCACGTCCTCGCGCTGATTGTTGGCGTCGAGGATGATCCAGTGCCGCGAGAGCAACCGTGCCAGGCGCTGGCCCTCGTTCACGATGCGGATGCAGTAGACGTAGAAGTGCTTGTTGCCGTCAGGGTCGGATTCCTGGGGCAGGTACTGCGCGGCGGCCTGGATACGGATGCCCTGGGTGAGCGTGTCGGAGTTGGGGCTCTTCGTCACGGGGTTCCTTCGTTGCGTGAGCGGTCCGGTATCCAGAGGATAACGATGCGAGCACTGGCAAGGAAAGCACGCCACCGCTCGGGCGGACGTAGGATGCCGGGCGCCGCGCCGGCTGCGAGCGCACGTGCTCACGGATGACCAAGGTCCACCCCGCCCCCCTCCTGGCACTCTTCCTGTGTGCGGCGTGCGGCCTGGGAGGCAGCGCGGCCAACCGCTACGTGCCCGCCGAGGTGGGCGAAGACGTTCGCCTGGATCGGTTCCTGGACGAGATGTTCCAGCAACGCCTGGACCACGATCCCGAACTCGCCACCCGACTGGGAGACCGGCGCAACCAGCAGCGCTGGACGGATCGTTCGGCTCGCGCGGCGGAGGAAGCGCGCAAGCTGCGAGCACGCGAGCTGCTCCGGCTGCGCCGGGATTCCGATCGCCGCGATCTGCCGCTCGAGAGCAGGATCGTGCACCGCGCCGTGGAGACGTCGATCGAACGTGCGCTCGCAGCCGCGGCCTGGCGCCTGCACGAGTGCACGCTCCCGTCGGCGGTGGAGATCGGACGCTACGTTCGGTACTTCCTCACCGAGGTCCATCGCATCGAGAGCGAAGACGACGCGCAAGCCTACGTCGCGCGCCTGCGCGGCCTCCCCGCCCTGTTTGCGCAAGTGGTGGCGAACCTGGAGGAGGCTGCCGCGGACGGGATCCTTCCCGCGCGCGCGACCCTGACGGCGGCAATCGCGGATTGCAGCGCCGTGCTGGCCGACGCTCCGTTCGTGGAAGGCTCGAGCACCTGCGTGTTCCTGGCCCATCTCGAACACGAGCTCGCCGGCCTCCCCCAGCTCGATCAGGACCGGAGCGACAGCCTGCTCGCCTCGACGCGCTCGGCACTCCTGGATGCAGTCGGTCCGGCGTATCACGCCCTCGAGAAAGGGCTCGCAGCGCTGGTCGGGCGCGGCACGGAAGACCGCGGAGTCTGGCGCCTGCCGCGAGGCGAGGAGTTCTACGCGTTCCTGATCGCGCGCTACGCGAGCATGCCACAGAACGTCGTCGAGCTGCACGGCAGCTGCGAGGCCGAGGTCGATCGCCTCGAGCAGGAGATGCGCGGCCAGATGGTGCGCATGGGCGTCGACGGGGATCTCCAGTCGCTCTTCGCGCGCATGCGCACCGACCCGGCGGTCAGCGACGACGAGGCCGGGCGCAGAGCCGTACTGGAGTGCGCCCGCGGCCACCTCGAAGCGATTTCCTTGCGCATGGACGAGATCCTCGTCGAGCCCGCGCGAGAGGACCTCTCCATCCGTGCGCGCAGCGCAGAGGATTCGATGGCAGGAGTCGAGCGCCTGATCGAGCCGCGCATGTTCGACCGCGATCGCCGCGCCGCGTGGGTCCTCGACCTCGACGCTCTGGTCCACGTACCGCTCGCGCGCATCGAAGCACTGACCTACCACCGCACGATCCCCGGCGAGCACCTGGCTCAGCAGGTGTCAGGCGATCCCCCGCTCCTGCCGCCTCTGCTGCGCGCGTCACCCGAGCCGGCTGCGGTCGAGGGCTGGGCGGCGTATGCCGAGCTCGTGCCGCGCGAACTGGGTTTCTACGCGGAGCCCGCCGCGGAGATGAGTCGCAAGGCAGCCGAGCTCGCACGCGTCGCGCGGCTCGCCGCCGACACGGGCATCCACGCGCTTCGCTGGAGCAGCGAGCGAGCCCGTGACTATCTCTTGACGCACACCGCCGAGCCCGAAGCCGATTGCCTCGCCGCCGTGGAGGAGATGCTGCGCGTCCCGGGCGCCACCGCGTCGGCCGTGGTGGGTTCGCAGAAGATCGTGGCGCTGCGCGCTCGTGCGAAGCGGCGCCTCGGCGCGAGCTTCGACCTGCGCGCCTTTCACGCCGTGCTCCTGCATGCCGGCGCCCTGCCGATTCCGCTCCTCGAGCAGCGCGTCGACGCCTGGATCGCGGCGGAGATGCCGTGATCGCCCTCTGGAGAGAAACCACACCCCGACGAGCCGGCGCTCCTCCTAGGGAGAAACCACACACCCACGAGTACGGAGTCCCTCTTCGTTCGGAGTACCGCCTTCAGGCGGTCTGGTTCGTCGTCCCGCCTTCAGGCGGGACCGGCTCTGTAAGAGAAGACCGCCTGAAGGCGGTACTCCGAACCAGACCACGAATGCGAGTCTTTCGGTTGGTCAGAAGGCGCTTGCGTCCCATGCTGACGGACCGGTCTCGGCCGACGACCCACTCATGATCCTTTCGCGTGCCCCCAAGGCTCATCTGGTCGCCGTCGCCTCCGCGATGCCCGATAACGTGGTGGATCGGGAGGCCACCACCCGCAGCCTCCTGCAGCTCTTCCCTGCGGAGGACCCGCACTTCGTGCGCGGACTGGTCGAGAACTCCGGCGTCCACACGCGACACATCGCTCTACCCGTGGAGGTCGTCCTGCGCGGCCACACCTTCACGGAACGCAATGCTTTCTACCAGGCGGCTGCGACGGAGCTCGCCGTCACGGCCGCGCGTCGGGCGCTCGACCGCGCGGGGATTGCGGCGAGCGAGATCGGCGCCCTGATCGACGTCTCTTGCACGGGCGTGATGATCCCGGCGCTCGACGTGGAGCTCGCCGAGCGCCTTTCCATACCCGCGTCCGTGCGGCGGATCCCGATCACCGAAGCGGGCTGCTCGGCAGGCGCGCTGGGGATCTCGCTCGCGGCCCAGCTCGCCCAGCTGGGAGTCACGACGCTCGTCGTCGCCGTCGAGCTGTGCTCGCTGACCTTGTGCCAGGACGATCGCACGCGCACCAACCTCGTGGCGAGCGTGCTGTTCGGCGATGGCGCGGCCGCGGCGGTGATCGCGCCCGATGCGAGCGGGCCAGAGATCCGCGCGGTGGGCTCGCACCTGTTCGAGAAGTCGAAGACGATGATGGGCTTCGATGTCGGAACGCACGGCCTGCGCATCGTGCTCCAGCGCGAGCTCCCCGTGCTCCTGAAGGAGCGCCTGCGGGGCGTGGTCGACGGTTTCCTGGCCCAGCACATGCGCGACATCGACGACATCGGCCTGCACCTCGTGCATCCCGGAGGTCGACGGATCCTCGAGACGTACACCGAGCTCTTCGACCTCGGGCCGGAAGCGCTGGCGCATTCGCGCGAGTCGTTGCGGCGCTATGGCAATCTTTCCTCGGCCTCGATCCTCACCGTGCTGGAGCTCGCAGAGGAAGCTGGAGCGCGGCCGGTGGAAGGACGCGAAGCACTGGTGCTCGGGATCGGGCCGGGGCTGGCGGCCGAGATGATGATCCTGGGCTGGGAGGAGTGAGCTTGGGAGCTTTGCCGCTCCCCTATGCGCTCTTCCTCGCGCTGGTCGGGCTCCAGCGGCTGGCGGAGCTCGGCTGGTCGAAGCGCAACCTGCGACGCTCGCGGGCGGCGCAACACGAGGGGCCGGCAGCGCGAGCCGAGGGAACGCTCGGCTTCGCAGCCATGGTGGCGGTCCATGTGGGCTCCATCCTGCTGCCAGCCGTCGAGGTTGCCGCGCGGGGAATGCGTGCGCCCGCGTGGATCTGGATCCCCGCGCTCGCACTGTTCTTCGCGGCGCAAGGCCTGCGCTACTGGACGATCACGACGCTCGGCACAGCCTGGAACGTCCGCGCCGAGGTGTCGAGGCACACGCACGTCATGACCACGGGACCCTATCGCTGGATCCGCCATCCCAATTACCTGGCGGTATGCATCGAGCTGCTTGCACTGCCCGCCATCGGCGGAGCGTGGATCTCGCTCGTCCTCCTCCAGATCGTGCACGCGCCGATCCTCTGGCGCCGCATCCGCGCCGAGGAGGCCATGCTCTTCGCCCTGCCCGGATACGCCGAGGCGATGGCGACGCGCGGCCGCTTGCTCCCGCGCTACGGCTACGGGCGCCATTCGCACACTTCGCGTCCCCCGCCGGGAAAGATCCTGCGCTTCCGAAGAAAGCCGGCCAAGGGTGACTGAGGCCATAGCGGACCTCGCCGTTCTCGGCGGCGGACCGGGCGGTGCGGCCTGTGCGCTCGCGGCTGCGCGGGCCGGGCTTTCGGTCGCGCTCTTCGAGCCGCAGGGCGAGGCATTCGACAAGCCTTGTGGCGAGGGCATCCTCGGCGAGGGAGTGCGCGCTCTCGGGGAGCTCGGCCTGAGCTCGGTCGCGGCGGGCGCTCGACCGTTCGAAGGGATCCGCTATTGCATCCCAGGCGTCGAGCCCGTGCGCGTGCGCCTTCCCTCGGCGGGAGTGGCTCTGCTGCGGCCGACTCTCATGCGACTCCTGGGAGAGGCGATCGAGCGCGAAGGCTCCATCGTGCGGTGGACCACGCGTACGCAGGCGTCGCGGTGCGAGGACGGCTTCGAGCTCTCGACCGCGCAAGGACGCATCGCGCGTGCTCGCATGCTCGTCGCCGCCGACGGAGCAGGTGGGACGAGCGCGCCGTGGCTGCGCGGCCCGCGCCGGCACCGCGCCCATGCACGCGATCGCGGCCGGCTCGGCCTGCGGGCGCGCTTCGAGAGCGCGCACGAGCTCGCCGACGTCGAGGTCCACCTGGGATCGGAGTGCGAGCTCTACTTGACCCCGCTACCGGATGGATGGATCAACGTGGCGGCGCTCTTCGATGTCGCCCCACGCGGGATCCATGGCGCGGCACGGCTCCTGGAACGAGCGCTCGATCAGCATCCGCTCGCGCGCGCGCAGCTCGGCCTCCAGGTCGGACCCGCCGAGGCGCGCGCGCTCGATCATCCGCTCCCGCGCCGCACGAGCGATGGCACGAGCTTCCTCGTCGGCGATGCCGGCGGCGGCATCGACCCCATCCTGGGCTGCGGCCTCGCGGTCGCCTTGCGCACCGGCATCGAGGCTGCCCGCGCGGCGCGCGCTCGCCTCGACGGCCGGCCCCGCGAGCGCGTGCGCGCCGACTACGAGCGCTTCTACGCTCGCGAGGTGCGCGCCCGCCGCGCGCTCTCGTCGTTCTTGCGCGCAGCGGCGCGTCATGCAGCGCTCGCGCGCACCCTCGCTCGCGTGGCGCGTGCGAGCCCGCTCTTGACGCGGGCTCTCGTGCGCATCGCCGGCGATTGAGTCAGCGGGTCAGCAGTCGCAGGACCGCGCGCCCGATCGGCGCATCGGGACGCGTCAGAGGAGTGGCGAGGTAGCGACCGAACTTCTCAAGCCAGTAATCGACGACCATGTCCTCGAGCGCCGAATCGACGGAATAGGCGCCCTCGCCCCGGGCAATACGACGCAACAGGCGCAAGAAGCCGACCCGTTTCATGGCCTCCATGCGGCCAGTGACGTGCAAGCCCTGCCAGGGTCCGTGCATCAGATCGGCTTCGTCGGCATCGAGCGCCGTCGTCGTGTCAGCGATGCGAAAGCCACGGCACACTCCTGCAGCGTCGATCGGGGCGAGGACTGCGTTGTGATCCGCATCGAGCGGATAATCGGTGATCGATCCTCGCTCGCCGAGCACGACGAGGCGGCCGATGCCGTAGTCGCGCGGCTCGAGCAACGACACCTCGTGACCGCCGGCGAGGCCGATCCGGCGATCGGCGAAGGCGCCGCCGAGCCGCCGGCGCTGCGCGCGAAGGATGCGCGAGACTCCGCAGAGCGCCTTGGCGGTCGCCGTCGCGTGGTAGGCGTAGGCGGATTGATCGAAGAGCACGCCGCGGCAGGCTCCGATGCTGCCCTGAGCGAAAAAAGCGCGCACGGTGTCGAGCCAGGGCAGCTCGGTGCAATCTTCGGCCACCCAGGCGCGGCGGAAGCGCCGCGTGAGGCTCGCGTGCCGGAAGTGGCGGAAACGCACGACCGGCGTGTCGATCAGGAGGTCGAAGCGCGCAGGATCGTGCGTCGCTAGAGCTCCGAGGACAGCGGGCACGGCATCCTTGGCGACGGCGAGATACACGAGGGTGACGCCGGCGAGGTCCTCCGCGCGGAGCTCCGAGAATGCGCCCACGTCGAGCTGCTCGCCCTCGACCTCGATCGTCTTCTGCGTGCGCGCGAAGATGCGGCGCACGCGGAACTCCGCCGTCATCCGGCGGAAGGCCGGCAGGGCCGTCTCGCGGACGCGGCGCCCTGACCCGATCACGAGGACGTCCTGAGTCTGCATGCCGCGCCTACCCCACTTTTGTTCCGAGCTCGCGCTCCAGGTGTCGCGCGAGCCGGATCGCTAGCGCCACCAGGGTGAAGGTCGGATTCGCGCAGCCGCTGGTTGGAAAAACCGAGGCGCCGGCGAGATAGACGTTCTCCACACCGTGCAGCCGGCAGCTCACGTCGACCACCGAGCTCTGCGGATCCGTACCCATGCGCGTGGTCCCCATGTGGTGCGAAGCGTCCTGGTCGATGGGCCAGGGATCGGCGCTCGCGAGGGAGGTCTCGAGCCGGCCGACGCCTTCCCGCTCGAGCTCGGCGGCGAGCTCTTCGTGAAGCGCCAGAAGCGAGGTCCGGTCGAGCTCGCTCGCGCGGTGGCGCACGAGCGGGATCGGCTGGCCGTTGGCATCGCGCTCCTCGGCGAGCAAGACCCGGTTCTCCGGGTCCGGCTCCATCTCCATGAAATTGCGCACGCGCAAGCGGCGAATCTTCGGCTTGGCGCGCGTCAATCGAAAGTAGAGGTAGTGCAAGACGCGCGGCAGATGCGCGAGCACCGTGAGCGCGAGCGTCACGGAGGAGGCGGCCGAGCGGCGTGCATTCTGCATCTCCGAGTCGTCGCCGGTCTCGGAGTAGTCGCGCAGCGCGATCACCTCGCGCTCTCCGCGTTCCTTCCAGCGCCGCAGGAACCCCTTGCTCTGCTTCACGAGGAGCACGAGCGCCTCCACTCCCGCGTCGTCCGACCAGGGGAAGAGGGGCTCCAGCCGGACATAGGAGTTCAGCAACCGGCGCTCGCGCTGGAACGATGGGTCGATGCGCAGCCCCGCGTAGCCGGCGTACCCGCGGTAAAGGCAGCCGAGATAGTAGGGCAGGTCCTGGACGGGTCGCGTGAGCTCGATGATGCCGTGATAGTTCTTGGGATGATTCATCAGGTAGCGCCCGACCTGATCGTGCTGGTTGCCGAGCGCTCGGCCGCTCGCGTCGCGCGAGCACAGCAGCAGCCGCGCGTTCTCGATGCCTCCAGTCGCGAGCACGAAAGCGCGCGCCTTCACGACGACCTCGCGGCCCGAGCGCGTGCGGGCGACGCCCCCTCCCACGCGCTTCCCGCTCGCTTCGACCTCGAGCCGCACGAGCGTCGCATCGAGCCAGAGGTCGACCGCGCTCGTCTCGTAAGCGCCACGCCACTCGCGCCCGAAGTCTTGCGGCTCGCCCGCGGCGAGGAAGACCTTCTCTCCGATCCGTTTCCAGGCCGGCTGGAGATCCCCCTTCTTCCGGAGCGCCCCGAAGCCCTCCCCGTCGAACATCGCGAGCGCAGGAAAGCGATAGCGCTCGGCGGCGCGCGCATAGCCGTCCATCAGCTCCTCACGCGCAATCGGCCATCCCGAGCGCGCCACGTACGGCCGCGCCTCGAAGTCGATCGGATCCAGCGGCGAGGAAAGCCCCGCCCAGGTCGTCGATGCGCCGCCGAGCACGCGCTCGCGCGAGTACTCCTTGATGCGGATCCCTTCCGAGCGCACGTTGCGAAGCGCATCCCCGCGCGGAGTCGTCCGCTCGAGCCCGCTCTCCAGCACACAGATGCGCAACCCCGAGCGCGCGAGCTCGTTGGCGAGCGTCGTCCCGGCCGGCCCCGATCCGACGATGCAGAGGTCGTAGCCGGTGAGCTCGCTCGTCCCGTGAGCATCGAGGTCCTGGATCATGCCGCGCCGCAGGCGTGGCGGAGCCTAGCGCCCCGACGGTGGAGCGCCAACCTACTCTGGTTCGGAGTACCGCCTTCAGGCGGTCTTCTCTTTCAGAGCCAGTCCCGCCTGAAGGCGGGACGACGAACCAGACCGCCTGAAGGCGGTACTCCGAACCGGAAACCGGACTCAAGGCGCTCGCGGATCGTCCTCGCGCCATTCCTTCAAACGCTGGTAGATCTTGGCACGCGAAATACCAAGAAGGTCCGCCGCAGCGCTCTTGTCGCCAGAGGTGCGCTCGAGTGCGTCGAGAATCGCCTGCCGCTCGAGGTCAGCGAGCGTCGAAACCCGCCCCGACGCGCCCTCCCGTGCCACGGTCTCGCGCGGTTCGCGCACGAGGGCGGGATCGACGAGGTCCCCGCCCGAGAGCACGCACAGGCGCGCCACTTCGTTCGCGAGCTCGCGCACATTCCCCGGCCAGGTACGGCGGGACAGGCGCTCGAGCACGGCGGGAGTGATCGCTTGCCGGTGGCCGGTGCGCGAGGCCTCCAGGCGCAGGAAATGATCGACGAGGGCGGGAATGTCCTCGGCCCGCTCGGAGAGCGGCGGCATCTCGACGCGGACCGCATCGAGGCGGTAGTAGAGGTCGGGGCGAAAGCGGCCCTGCTCGACTTCCTGGGTCAGCTCGCGGTTGGTCGCGGCGAGGAGGCGGAAGTCGACCTTGCGCGCTTCCGCATCGCCGATGCGGCGGACTTCGCGCGTCTCGAGGACGCGCAAGAGCTTGGCCTGCAGCTCGAGCGGGAGCTCGCCGATCTCGTCGAGGAACAAGGTGCCGCCGTCGGCGCGCTCGAACAGGCCCTCGCGGTCACGCTCGGCGCCCGTGAACGCGCCCTTCCTGTGGCCGAAGAGCTCGGACTCGATCAGGGAGGCCGGGAATGCGGCGCAGCTCTCCGACACGAAGGCCTTGTCCTTGCGTGGCGAGAGTTCGTGCAGGGCGCGCGCGGCAAGCTCCTTGCCCGTACCGCTCGCACCGCACACGAGCACGGAAAGCTCGCTCGGCCCGAGGCGCCGCAAGAGATCCTGGACGCGCCGCATGGCGGCCGAATCGCCGACGAGCCCACCCACGGGTGGCGCGACGCCGGCGCGCACCAGCGCGCGGCGCGCGGCCAGCAAATCGGAATCCTTCACGACGACCTGACGCCCGAGCTCTGCATTGAGGCGCCGGATCTCCTCGATCTGGCGCATCTGGCGAATGGCGAGCGCGGCCTGGTCGGCGAGCAGCGCGAGCAGGCGGTCGGCGCGCTCGCCGAAGGCGCCGGTGCGCAGGCGGTGGTCGAGATAGATCACGCCGCGCAGGCCCGGCCGCACGTCGAAGGGGTGGCAAACGATCGAGCGCAGGTCGAGCTGGGTCACCGAGGGCGCAGCTCCGAACAACGGATCGTCCGAGGCATTGGAGAGCCGCAGCGGCTGCCTTTCCTGGAGCGCGCGGCGCACGATAGTGCGCGAGAACTCGATTTCGGGCTCGTCGATGTCACCGCGGCGAGAATCGAGCGCCAGATCCAGCACGAGCTCGCCGTCCTCCTCGAGCACCAGGAAGCCGCGCTCTGCTCCCGTGAGCCTCAGCGCACTTTCGACGATCTCGCCGAGCAAGGTCGCGAGGTCTTTTTGCTCGACCAGGCGATGGTTGATGTCCAGTACAGCCAGCACGTCCATCTCCAGGTCCTCGGTTCGTGAATCGGAATCGGGCTCCAGGTCCTTCGGCGAGGGATCCGGAATGGCGAGCAAGTGCTCGCGGAGCTTCTCGCGCTCGTCGGACGAGAGGCCCGCGGCGCAGGCGGCGATCCGCTCTTCGGCCCGCGCGGCGTCCTCGATGCGCCGTGCGGAATCCGTGCCTCGCGCGGCCAGCGCAAGCAAGAGTCGGGCCGCGCGATCGTCGCGTCCCAGCCGGACGAGCTCGTCGGCGAGCGAGCGCGCGGCCGCTGCGTCGAAGCTCGGCTCGTCCGAGTGCAACAGTTCGACCACCCGTGCGTCGCGCGCGATCTCCGGCTGCTTCCACTCGCGCCGGGGCCCTTGCCCGAGCGCGTGAAGCAGGAAGGCGGCCTCTTCTTCCGCAGCCGCCCGGCCGAGGCTTCGTGCGCGATCCAGTGCTCGCCGCAAGTGCTCGGCAGCCCGTTCCGGGTCGCCGCACAGCCATGCCGATCGGCCGAGCGCGAGATCGATGCGCGGATCGCCTCCTTCGCTCGAGTGCGTCCGATCGTCTCCGTCACGGAACCGTCCGATCCTGGCGCGAGCCTCCAGCGCGAGGGCGCGCAAGAGCCGCGCGTCGCCCGCACGCGCCCCGCCCTCGAGGTCACGCGCGCTCGATTCGAGCTCCTCGAGCGCCGCGTGCACGTGGCCGCGTTCCAGCCACGCCATCCCGAGCATCCCCCGCACCGCCGCCGCGCCGACCTCGTCGCCGAGGCGCTCGCGCATTTGCAGGGCCGAGAGCAGAAGCTCGCTCGCTTCGTGCAGCTCGCCCGTCTCGCGCAAGAGGCCGCCGCGCAGCATGCGTGACTGGGCCACACCCACGAGGACGCCTGCTTTCTCGAACAGCGCCTCCGCCGTCGCGAAGTGCAGCGCGGCCGCGTGGAGGTCTCCCGTGCGGCGCTCGATGGTTCCCAGATTGAGGTGCACGCTGGCCTCGCGATGCGTGTCCCCGCTCGCCTGTGCCACGTCTTGCGCGGCCCCAAGATGCGCGCGCGCCGCCGCGAGCTCGCCGCGCCGGAAGGCGTCCATCCCGCGAATCGAGAGCAGGTGCACGCGAATACGCGGAGGCAGACCGCGCTCGCGATCGAGTGAGAGGTCCGCGAGCAGGGCCACGAGCGGTTCGTGGCGCCCGCTCTCGTACAGGAGCCGCGCCCGGGCGAGCAGCAGCTCGCCCCGATCGTCGATGCCGAGGGCGGTGGCGCGCTCGTATTCCTCCAGAGCACGCTCGGGGTCGTGGCTCAAGCTCGCCTGCGTGCCACGGACGAGCGCGACGCGGGCGCGCACGCTCGGCTCGACCCGCGAGTCGAGCGCCGCGAGAAGGCCCTCGGCCCGCGCGGCTTCGCCGACCAGCACGAATGCGTGCGCGAGCGCGGCGGATAGCTCGGGCTCGAGCTCTCGGCCAGCAGATCGCGCGGTCTCGGATACGCGCAAGAGCAGATCGAGGGCGAGCTCGACGCTGCCGGCGTCGATGTGCTCGGTGACGGCCTCGGTGATCGCTGCGCGCACCTCGCGAGTCGGATCCGCGCGATACAGCAGAGGCAGCCGCCTCGACGGACCGCTGCCCTCTTCGGCGAGCACGCGCGCCTCGGCGCGAGAGAGCTCGCGCAGCTCTTCCTCGCCCAGGTGGATCGCGGCGGGCGTGGCGGAGTGAGCGAACATGCGGGCCTCGAGGATTCCGTCCTCGGCGCGACGGAGCTCGAGATCTCCTGCGGCGCGCAAGGCTTCGAGCGCGCTTCCGATGGCGGCATCAGGGAAGGAGAGGACTCTCGCGAGACGCGCGAGGCTTGCGTGTCCTCCCGCGAGTTCCAGTGCGCCGAGGATGCGCCGCTCCACATCGCTCGCGGGGCCCCCGGCGCGAGTGCGCTCGCGGCCGCGCGAGCGTCCTAGCCAATCGGGCAGACTGCCCGCGCGCAATCCGGGCTTCTCGCGCGTCCAGCGCAGCCAGCCGCTCGCTGCGAGCTCATCGAGTAGGGACTGCAGGTGCTTGGTGCTTCCACCACTCTCGGCATGGATGCGCGCTGCCAGATGCTCGATGCGCGGGTCGAGCGGAGCGTCGAGCTCCGAGCGCAGGAACGCGAGGATTTCCGCCTCCTGCACGCGCGGCGGATCGCTCCGCCGCCAGGCATCGCTCGGCGGAGCGGAGCTCGCGGCCACGACGAGGCGCGGCAGGGCAATTCCCGCGCGGCCACCGGGCGGGTGCCTCACCACGCGGGCCAGGTAGTCGAGTGCCCGGCCGCTCCACCCGTTGATGGCCGCAGCCGCAACGAGGAGCACGCCTCCGGCGGCCTCGGCGACCAGGCCGTGCGCCCAGCGATCGAGCGAGCGCACGTCCTCGATGCGATCGAGCGCACGGGACATGTCGACGCGCACCACGCGTCCGACGCGCGCCGGAGCGTGAAACTCGAGGTGCAGCGCGAGCGCCTCGACGAAGGCGAGCGCGTCTTCCCCCGGGGCGAGCGTCCACCAGCTCGGACGCTCCTCGGCGCCCGCATCACGCGCCCCGAGCTCGGCCTCGACGAAAGTCTCCTTGCCGTGCAGGAGCGGCCAGCGCAGCTCGACTCGGGGAACCACGACCTTGCCGCGCCGCTTGACCCCCAGCCTTCCTTCGAGGATGCGCGCGAGCCATGCAGCGGAAGCCGGCCGGCGGTTCGGATCGCGCTCCACCAGGCGCTCGATCAGGTCGCGCGCCCAGGCCGGCAGCTCGCTCTTGCTGGCAGCGATCGCCTCGAAGAAGCTCTGCGCCGGAAAACGACCGTAGAACTCGCGAGCGTCGACGCGAATCGGAGCGATCAGGTCGTGCAGCATCACGCCGAGCGAGAAGAGATCGCAGCGCTGGTCGCTGGGTGCGCCGAGCAGGAGCTCGGGAGCAATCCCGAGCAGCGAGCCGGAGGATCCTTCCAGAGCCGCGTGACCGGCGCGCACGGCGAATCCGAAGTCCGTCAGGACGGGGTCGGCATCCTCCCGCAGGATGACGTTGCTCGCCTTGAGATCTCCGTGCACGAAGCCGCGGGCGTGCAGGTGCTCGAGTGCCCAGCAGAGCCGGATCGCGAGCTTGCCGAAGTCCTCTGGCGTTCGTCCTGCGCGCAGCTCCGAGAGCGGGTGGCCTTCCACCCACTCGCGGGCGACGTAGTGTCCCTCCTCGCCGGGCAGGGACCCGTGGTCTACCAGACGCGCGAGGCCGGGGTGGTCGATCGCAGCGAGGACCTCGAGCTCGGCCAGGCTCTCCCGCGCCTGGCTGCCATGCTCGAGACGCAGCGCGACCCGTCTCCCGTCGCGGATGGCCTCTCCGACGCATTGCCCGCGACGCTCTGCCAGCGTGCGAACCCACAGGTAGCCGGGAGGCAAGGTCCAGGGCGCCGGCGGAAGCGGCTCCTGCTGATGAGCGGTCATGGAGCCGCGCCGAATCCGAAGGCTGGACGCAAGTCCAGATTCTGGACCACACCAGGGCGCCATGAAACCACCCCGGTAGCGCCTTGCGCTCGCGATCCCGCGTAAGTCCAGCCCGCCTCCGTCAGCCGGGGCGCGTCCGAGGAGGTGCGGAACCATGGGGTAAGCTGCTTGGCATGGATCGTGCCGCATCCCACACCATGAATCCCCTCACTCGATCTTGCTCGGTCCTCGCGCCATTCCTGTGCCTCGCCGCCTCAGCGGTTGCACAAATTGGCGCCACGCCGGTCGCACCCCAGCGCTTCGGGCCGGTCCATGTGCTCTCGGGGACGCCCGGCGCACCGGGCGAGCTGCGCGCCTACGACGGTTTTCGCGGCCTGGACCAGGGCGACGCCTACGCGATGCAAGACGCGGAGCTCCTGCCCATCGATTTCGTGGGTCGGGTCGAGCTCCTCGAGTTCCTCCCCGATCGACCGCGGCTCCTGGAGGACTCGCCGCTCCACGGCCGCCTCGCGCTGCCTCGCGGGCAAGGCATGCTCTACCACTACGCTCGGCGAGTCGATGCGAGCACGACGGTCTTCGGCTGGTTACTGGTACGGCCGGACGGGCGGCGCGCGAGCTACCTCGAGCGGCGCGGTATGGGCAGCGGCGGCAGTCAGGACCCGTATCTCGAGCGCATCGCGGTCGCCCCGGACGGACGCTCGATCCTGGTCGCGACGCGCACCGCCGCGATGGGTGATCTGTGGGAGGTCGATCTCGGCACCGGACTGGCCGAGAACCGTACGGCCACCGTCGCTCCCCTCACTTTTTCCATGGCCGGCTTGTGGCTTGGGAACGGCTGGGGTTTCGGCACGTCCACGAGCGGCATCTGGCGCTTCGAGCGCAAGCCGGGGGCTCGTGCGGATGCTCTTCCCTTCCTGAGCGGCGAAGCTCCCACGTACTTCAGCGGCGAGGCGACGATGAGCCTGGAGCGCGGCTGGGCGATCACCACCGCGGGTACCGGACCGGCGGCACTGCACGCGTTCGTCTTCGGACCCGACGGACGAGCGCGCCGAGCCTCGACTGCGCCCGCTGCTCTCTCGAGCGCGGGCTTCCTGCCCGAGTCCGTGGGAGGGCCGTTCCTGGCCGTCTCCGACGACGGCGAGAACTGCGCGTGGCGCATGGAGGGCGCCACGCGCGAATGTCTGCTTGCGCGCGTCCAGGCGCAAAGCACCAGCGCCGAGCAGATCAGCGGCGATGCCTACTACACCGACACCCTCGACGAGATCGGGGCGATGACGTTCTTCGAGATCACGAAGCTCACGCTCCTCGTCGGTGAGCGTTCCTCGGGCGGCGAGCTCGTCGAAAAGGCGGATCTCTTCCGCGCTTCGCTGGCGGCCGACCTCAGCCCGCAATTCACGAACGTGAGCATGAGCTCTGGCGATGCGCAGGTCCCTTTCCTCACTCCGGGCACGATCGATGTCGAAGTGATGCGGCGCGTTCCCGAGGCGGGAGGGTGGCTCGTGGTCGATGGGAGAAACGAGCGCGTGCTCGGCGTCTTCGACTCGCAGCCTGGGTCCAGCTTGATCTTGAATGAGGTCAAGGACTTCTACTTCGCGGAGCGCTGCGCAGGCTGGATCGCTTTCGCCGCCCGCCGCGAGTTCGACCCGCGGCCGCGCGAGATCTATCGCGTCCCCGCGACCCTCGACGCGCCGGCGACGCTCCTGGTCCCCGGCAATTCCTCGATCGACTACCCGCGCGCATGGCCGAACGACGACGGCTGGCTCGGCTACGCGACGATCGTGAACGACACCACCGAGAGCGTGCACCGCGTCCACGTCCCGACCGGGATCCATCAGGTATTCCCCTCCGCCGCCACGTCCTTCGGCGACGCGATCGGCTTCACGCCCTGGGGTGCCATGCTCGTGCGAGAGGGTGCCGACGGTGCGCCCGCGAAGTTCTTCGTGTGGCCGCTCGCAGGCGCGCCGGTGCGGCTCGCCGCGCCTGCACTCCCCGGAGTGTTCTTGCCGGGACAGTGACGCCAGCGATTCCGCGAGCGGTCGTGTGTCCACCGATCAGGACTGAGGCTCCAGCCGCTTCTCGAAGTGGTATTCGCGCGTGTTCGAGAGGTCGTGGAGCTCGCGCTCGCGGCCCGTGCGGCGATAGCCCAGACGCTGGTAGACGGAATGGGCGCGCTCGAAGCGCGTGTCGGACCAGAGCTCGACGAGAGCGAGGCCTCTTTCACGCGCATGGGCCTCGACCAGCTCGATGAGCTTGCGACCAAAGCCCTGGCCGCGCAGCTCGTTCGATAGGTAGAGCTTCTCGAGCTCGACGCACGGTTCGCCCGCGGCGCCCACGTGCGTCGCGAAACCGATGCAACCCATGACGCGGTCGGCGCGCTCGAGCACCCAGAATCGTTCGAAGCGCGTGGCGGGTGCGCGCAGCTCGGGCTCCTCGGCGTCGACGTCGAGCACGCAGCCGGGGTACTCGTCGAAGACGCTCGCGATCAGCGCGATGACGCCCGCGGAGTCGCTGTCACGCGCGGGCCGGAGAGTGCAGTTTGCGAACTCGTTCCGATTCACTACCCCTCGACTACTCCGTGGGGGTGGAGCTCATCGCGGCTCAGGGTAGTGAATCGGAACGAGTTCGCAAACTGCTCCCGTACAGTACAACCTGTGCGCGTGGATCAGGACGGCCGGCGATCGGGGAGCCGATGGCTCGAGGTCGGCCTGATCGTGCTCGCCGGCGCGGCACTGTGTGCCTGGACGTGGCGCGGCTGGGCTGATGCGCTGGTCGACTACGGGCGGGAGCTCTATGGCGCGTGGCGGCTCTCGGTGGGAGATCGCCTGGGAGTGGATCTTGCGTGGTTGCAGGGACCGCTCTCGGTCGAGTGGAACGCGCTTCTGTTTCGTCTTTTCGGCGCGAGCTACCGGACGCTCTTCCTTTCCGATCTGGTCGTGCTCGCGCTGGTCGTGGCGCTGCTGCGCTCGCTCCTCGGCCGGGCCTACGGGCGATGGGCCGCCGCGGTGGGAGCGCTCGTCCTGCTCGCGATCGTGGGCTTCGGTCAGTACGCGGTCATCGGGAACTACAGCTTTGCTGCGCCCTACTCGCACGAGCTGACCCATGGCTTCCTGCTCGCTCTCGCCGGGCTGTGGGCGCTCGAGCGGGCGGCGAGCTCGCGATCGCTCGCCTGGATCGTTTTGGCCGGCCTGTGCGTCGGCCTGTCGGCCCTCACCAAGGTGGAGGTGTTCTGCGCGGGCGCGCTCGCCTGCTTGGCACGAGGCCTCGCCCTCCTGGCTGAGCCCGCCTGGCGCCGGCGGCGCGCGCGCTTCCTCGTCGTTGCGCTGGTCTCCACGATCGTGCCACAGCTGGCAAGCGTCCTGGGCCTCCTGCCGGGACGGACGGGTGGTGAAGCGTTTCGCCTGACCTTCGGGGCCTTTGCGTACCTCTCGCGCCGGGATCTGCTCGACTTGCCTTTCTATCGTTCCGGGATGGGGCTCGACGCGCCCGCCGAGAACGTCGATCGCATGCTGCTCTGGACACTCGGCTGGGTGCTCGCGCTCGGCTTCCCGGCATGGCTGGCGCAACGGGCGCATCGACCTGCTCTTCGCACGCGCGCCGCCGGCACGCTCGCCTTCGCGGTGAGCGCGCTCGCCTGGTGGCTCGTCCGCGAGCGCATCGAGTGGCGCGATCTCGCCCGGCCGCTTCCCCTGGTCGCGCTGGGGCTCGCGATCGACGCGCTCGTCGAGCTCGTGCGCTCGCCTCGCGGCACGCACGCAGCTCGCGAGGCCCTGCGGCTCGCGCTCGCGATCTTCGCGCTGGCTTTGCTCGCCAAGATCGTGCTCGCGACACGCCTCCTGCACTACGGCTTCGTGCTCGCCCTCCCCGCCGCACTCCTCTCCGTCGCAGTGCTCGCCGAGAGCCTTCCCCGCTGGACCGAAGCCCGCGGCGGCGCCTCGGCCAGCCTGCGCGGCTACTACCTGGGCTTGCTCGCGGTCATCGTCGCCGTGCACCTGCAATGGACGGCCGGGTGGGTCGAGCTCGACCGCGACGGGCTGGGAGCGGGGGCCGACCGCATGCGCGTCTCGACTCGCGGCCGGCTCGCCGACCAGGCGCTCGAAGCGATCCGCTCCCGCAGCCAGCCCGGCTCGACGCTCCTCGTCCTGCCCGAAGGGGTGACGCTCGACTACCTCGCGCGGCTCGCGAGCCCCACTCGCTACATCAACTTCATGCCGCCCGAGCTCCTGCTGTGGGGGGAGGAAGCAATCCTCGCCGCTTTGGAGGCCTCGCCCCCCGACCTGGTGGCGATCGTGCACAAGGACACGAGCGAGTACGGCTATCCGCGCTTCGGGCGGGACTACGGGGCGCGCCTCTTCGCCTGGGTCCACGCCCGGTACCAGGAGGTGGCTCTGTTCGGCGACCCCCCGCTGGTCGACGATCGCTTCGGGATCGCGCTCCTCGAGCTGCGGCGCTGAGGGATCCTGGATTTGTCCAGAATCCGAGTTCGGACCGGCGCCGCTCCTGGCTCGGAGTTCCACAGCTGAGAGCTGTGCTGGGGATCCAAGACTCTTCTCGAAGCCATCACCCGCCTTCAAGGCGGGTGATGGCTTTTTCGGGGTCGACCAGGCTCAGAGCGCGCGGGCCGGCCGCACCCCGAGGAACGCGAGCTTGAAGCCGGGCAGGTTGCCGTAGCGGCGGGCGCTCCGCGCGTAGCTGGTCGGGAAGTAGAAAGCGCCCCCGCGGATGACGTGGTAGCCCGGGGCCACTCCCGAGGGCTCGAGGTCTCCATCGGCCTGCTCGGGCCGGTAGAAGCCGTCGTACCAGTCCTGACACCACTCCCAGACATTGCCGTGCATGTCGTGGAGACCGAAAGGATTGGCGAGGAGGCTCCCCACCGGCGCGTGCACGGCATGGCCGTCGTCGAGCTCGGGCCATTCGACCTCCTCGAGCCATGTCTTGCGCGCGAGCGCGCCCACCTGGTCGGCCACGTTCGCATGGCCGAGCAAGGATTCGCGCGGGTTCCCCGACGACCAGCAGGTACTGGTTCCCCCACGCGCCGCGTACTCCCATTGGGCCTCGGTCGGGAGCTCCATGCCCATCCAGCGCGCGGCGCGCTCGCAATCCATCCAGCTCACCGATTCGACGGGGTGCGAGTCGTCGATCGTGTGACCAGCCACTTCCTGCGGAGCGCAGTAGAAGCTGGGATTGGCGCCGAATAGCCGCCTCCACTGGCCCTGCGTCAGCTCGTACTTCGAGAGCAGGAAGGCCGAGACGCGCATGCCGTGCACCGGTACCTCGTCGCGGCGTGCGTCGGGGTCGTGATTGGGAGCGCTCGGATCGCTTCTCTGCGCGCCCATCAGGAACTCGCCGCCGGGGATCAGGACGAAGACCACGGCGCTCTCGCCGTCGATCGCGAGCGCGCCGCTCGAGGGATCGCGGAGGGGAACCACTCCCGTCCGGACGTCGGCGAACTCCCACAACGAGGAGCGCGGATCCCTGCCGATCGGAACCAGGCCGAGCTCGGGGTGCACGCGCAAGCCCAGGTAGGCCGGGCAAGCGGCCTCGTCGGCGATCGACTCGATCGCTGTGGTCCACTGCGCGGCGACGGCCTCGCCGGTGATCGAGAGCGCTTCCACGGTTTGCGCGAGCTCGAGACGCTTCGCGATGCCCATGCCGTGCAGCGGCGAGAGGCCGCGTTCGATTCCGACGCGAGGATCACGCAGCTCCTCGATCGCAGCCACCAGCGCCTGGAGCTGATCGTGCCACCAGCTGTCCTCCCGGTCGGCGAAGCGCCATGCACGCTGAGCGGGATCGAGTGCATCTTCCGGCGTGGACTCGAGCGCGCGCCGCCGGAGCTCGATCAGGTTCTGGCGGTACTTCCCGAGATCGGCGGCCAGGACCTCCGTGTCGCCGAGCCAGGCGCGGTACGAATCGGTCAGGCCCGGCTCGATCGGCCAGAGACCGTCGGCGCGGCGCACCAGGCCGTCGAGATCCTGGATCGCCGAGAGTCGGAACACTTTCTCGGCCATGCCCCGCGCTTCGTCCCGCGCCACTCTCAGGTCGTGATTCTTCCCGGCGAGCACGGCCGAGCTGGTCAAGGCCCCGCCGAGGATCACGACCACCGCGATCAGGACGATCGCCACGATGCCCTTGTTGCGATGGACGAACTTGCGGAACTCCGCGAGCGCGCCGCTCTCGTAGGCGCTGACGACGCGATGCTCGAGGTACGCCTGCAGGTCAGCGGCGAGCTCTCCCATGTCCGCGTAACGCCGTCGCGGCTCGCGCGCCATCGCCTTGTCGCAGATCGCCTCGAGCTCGGGCGGCACGTCGTGGTTCAGCTCGTGGACCGGACGCGGAGGCCCATCCAGCACCCATCGCCACACCATGTAAGCCGTCGGGCGAGAGCCGGGCAGGACGTAGGGCATCTGGCCGGTCAACAGGTGGTAGATCATGGCGCCGACGGAGTACACGTCGGACTGCGGTCCCATCTCGTCGACGCGGCTGGCAGCCTGCTCGGGCGACATGTAGGCGGGAGTGCCGATCACGTCGCCGTCCATGGTGCACAGCATGGAGTCGGGGGCATGGCCGCCCTGGTCGGAGCGCTGCGACAAGAGCTCCTCGCCCCTCGGCGGATCTTCGGCGCGGATGCGGATGTCCCGTTCGTCTTCGCGGCCGAGGATCTTGGCGAGGCCCCAGTCCATGACGTAGACCTCGCCGAAGCGGCCGATCATGATGTTGTCGGGCTTCAGGTCGCGGTGGATGACCGACTTGTGGTGCGCGTAGGACATCGCCTCGCACACCTTCTGGACCAGGCCGAGGGCGCGCGTCTGCGTCCAGCCCTCCTCGCCCTTGCGCACGCGCTCGAAGATCTCGCGCAGCGTCCGTCCCTTCACCAGCTTCATGGTGAAGTACACGCGCCCTTCGGGATCCAGACCGAGCTCGTGGACTGGCACGATGCCGGGATGGTCGAGCTGTCCGGTCACCTGCGCTTCCTCGAGGAAGCGGGCCAGCAACCGCTGCTGCTTCTGGCCGTTGCGCGGCGCGGTTCGGCGCGACTCCAGGCCCAGGATGACCTTCATCGCAAGGCTCCGGCGCAGGTCGCGATCCCACACTCGCAGCACCGCGCCCATGCCTCCCCGACCGAGCTCGCTGCGGATCTCGTAGCGCCCGAAAGCATCGCCCTTGAGCGAGAGGCCGTCCGCTAGCTGATGAGAATCTGCGCTGTCTTCGACGAGCTCGTCCCCGTGCGGGAGAGTGACGTCCGGATCGACTTCTGCGCCGAACTGCGCCTGGATCCGATCGGTGAGGGAATTGGAGACTCCGAGCTGATCGTGCAGCCAAACCCAGTCGTCTCGAACTCGACGCAGCTCCTCGGCGACATGCGGATGACCCTGCACGAGCTCCTCGAACGCAGACTCCGCTCCGATCTTGCGCTGGTCCAGGAACTGCAGGAACAGCTGCTGGACCAGCGATCGGGGATCTTCGTTCTCGGGGGCGCTCATCCTCCTCCTCCGCATCGCGCGCGATCGCGTGCGAGCCAAGGAGCAGTGTAGGTCGAATTCCCCGCGCGGTACGAACCGACCTCCATTGCCCCGCCGGAGCCACCGTGCTTGGCGCTTTGGAAGAGGAGCACCATACTCAACCGGTCAGTCAATTCTCGTGGACCACGACACAGGACAGGATCTCGTCCGGCGCGCCCGTGATGGCTCGGAGGAAGCTTTTCGCGAGCTTCTGGAGCTTTGCCGCCCGCAGCTCGAGTCCGCGTTGCGCCGGCAGATCGGAGCGGAGCTGCAACGCTTCGTGTCGCTGTCGGACGTCGAGCAAGAGGTACTCGTGCGCGTGCGCGACTTGCTGGCACGCCTGGGAGAAGACGCCACGATCGAAGACTTCGCGGCGCTGCTCCTGCACAACGCCAGGTGGGTCGTGGGAAAGCTCGCGCGCCAGGGCGCCCGCTTCACCGGAGAATCGGCCGCGGGCGCCGGCACCTTCGATGAGCCAGCGCCGGATCCAGCCGCTGCGAGTGCCGGGCCGGTGACCCGGAACGACGAGAAGGCCTGGCTCGATTCTCGCATCGGCGAGCTCGATCCCACCCTCGCGATCGTCGTGCGATTGCGCATGCGCGGCCTAACCTTCGAGCAGATCGGAACCGAGATCTCGATCGGCACGGACGCCGCGCGCAAGCGATTCGCGCAGGCCGCGGAGCAGCTCGCGCGCGCCGCGGGGAGGCAGTAGACGACCGAGCAGGAGGCGTGGCGGCTGCACGCGTCGGAAGTGCTGCCGCCTCCGGTTCGGAGTACCGCCTTCAGGCGGTCTTCTCTTGGAGGGCCAGTCCCGCCTGAAGGCGGGACGACGAACCAGACCGCCTGAAGGCGGTACTCCGAACTCGGAGGGAGGGGTGTGGTTTCTCTCTAGGAGGGACTCCGTGCTCGTAGGTGTGGTTCCTCTCTAGGGATTCTGCAAGGCAACCGAGTTCGTGCGGAGCGTCGTTCCGGCGGCGACCACGGAGGCCTGCAGGATCATGAGGAAGCGCTGGGAAAGAGCGACGGGGAGAGCACCCGGGAGATCCATCGAGATCGTGCCCGAGGCATCGATCACTCCCAGGTAGAAGATCCTCGTGGGCTCGGTCATCAGCGGCTTGACCAGGAAGCCCGCCACCGGCAATCGCGGCGCTCGGCCGAGCATCAATCGAACGTTCCCGCCGGGAGTGCCGCGCACCTCGAGGTGCAAAGCACCCGGAAGGCGAGTGACGAGGAGCACGGGATCGTCGGTCGCCGGATTCTCCAGGTATCCCGCGCCCGTGATATCGCTGATCTCCGCGCCCGAGTACCTCGTTGCCCCCTGATTCACGAGCCCCCTCCCTTCCTCGCCCTCGAGGCCTGGCCAGTACTCGCTCACTCCGCCTTGGCCTCCCCAGATATCGTCGTCCTTGCTTCCCGTGACGATGAGCTCTGCCGGGAAGGCCAGGTCGATGCCGTCACCTCCGTTCCCACCTCGAAACTGGTGCAAGTCGTCCGCGGAGCTGCCACCTTGTCCTCCGGTGACGTCGCTGAGCGCCACGTGGACTCGTGAATCGCCGGAGATGAGGAGACCCGTCGCGCCACTACCGGGCTGTCCCCCGAAGTCGACCGACCTGCCAGGCCCGCCGGTGATGCGGCTCGCCACGAGCTCGAGGCGCGAGGATCCCGACACGCGCATCGCTACCTGCTGCACGTGGCCGTACACGTACATCCCACGCATGCGGACGTCCGCGCAAGAGTCGAGAGTGACTTGCTTTCCCGCGCCGGCCTCGAGGATCACCGTACCTGCACAGTCCTCGAGCAAGAGGTCGTCGAACTCGAAGTGCCGCATGTCGAAGTGGAGCCCTCCTGCGAGACCGTGGAGTCGGATCAATCCAGCCACCTGCTGCGTTCCCGACAGGCCGAGGATGGAGATGGCTCGATCGGTCTGAAAGCCGATGTAATGGCCGTCGCGCACGAGGAGCACGTCGCCATCCTGGACCGTCGCCACGGCCTGCGGCAGGTCGGTGAAATCCACACCGGAACCGCCGCTGTCGTCCACCACGTAGACATCCGCGACGGCGAGATCGGACAGCAGGGCGGTGAGGATCAGACAGAGGGAGACACGCATGGCGCACACCTTCCTGGCTCGAGGGCTCGATCGGGGTTTCCGGCCGCGGGCAGCTCGACCGAGATCTGCCCCGCTCCGAAGGCAGACCGCGGGGAGTGCGGCACCGGAAAGGATTCCGGGCTTTCTCTGGGCCAAAGCCTCAGGAAGCGCGCCGAGCGAGCAGTTCCATCAACGCCGCCCGCGAGGTCGGACCGGCCGCGGCGAGGCAGCAGCGCTCGGGGAAGAGGTGCGTCCTCGCAACGCGCTGAACGTCCCCGGGCGTGACCGCGGCGAACTCTCTGGGGAGGCGCTCGAGATTGTCCGCCGGGAGCCCGTAGAGCTCCGAGGAGACCAGGTAGTGAGCCCGCCGTGAGGCGCGCTCGAAGCCGAGCACGAAGGAGCCGAGCAGGTAGTCCTTGGCGACCGCGAGCTCCTTCGAGCCGACCTTGCGCTCCTGCATCAGGCGAATCTCGCGCAGGAAGCCCTCGATCGCGGTGGGGAGCTTCTCGGGCGAGGTGCCGATGTAGGCGGTGAAGGTTCCAGGCAGGAGGCCAGCCGAGGAGTGGATGTCGGCGTGCACGCTGTAGGCGAGACCGAGCTCGTCGCGCAAGCGCCGCGAGATCCGGTTGGTGAAGCCCGGACCCGTGCCGAGCACGTGGTCCATCACGACCAGGCGCGCGTAGTCAGGATCGGTGCGGCGGATGCCGAGGTGCCCGAGGTACACGTGCACCTGCGCGCGGTCGGCGGGGAAGGCGTCGGCGCGCGCCCCCGGCGCCGGCAGATCGAGAGCATCGGGCACGAAGGGTTGTCCGGGAGGTAGGCCGTTCAATGCCCGATCGAGCACGCGGTGCACGGCTCTGGGGTCGACATCCCCGCACACGCCGATGATCAGCCGAGCCCCGACCCATCGCTCGCGGCGGCGGGCGCGCAGATCTTCGGGCGTGATGCGGGCGATCGTCTCGAGCGACCCGTACGTCGGCCGGCCGAGCCAGTGCTGGCCGTACACCAGCCGCTTGAAGCGCTGGCCCCCTTGTACGCGCGGATCGTCGCGCTCGACCGTGAGGCGGCTCTCGAGGCGCTTCTTCTGGCGTGCGAACTCACGCTCGGGATACGTGGCCGAGCAGACCATCTCGGCGAGGCTTTCGAGCAAGAGCTTCCAGCGCTCGTTCGCGATGGTGCCGCCGATGCCATTCGCGTCGCCGGAAACCTCGCCGCCCGCGGGCTCGAGGAGCGCGGCGAGCTCGGCTTCGTCGTGGCTCTCCGTTCCCTGGTCGGCGAGGGCGCCGACGAGGAAGGCCAGGCCCGCTTTCTCGGGGGAATCCAGCGATGGCCCTCCGCGGACGTGGATCCGTGCGGCACACACGGGGGCACCCTTGCGCGGCGAGACGAGCAGCGTCGCTCCGCAGGAGAGCTCGCTCTCGACGCGCGGGAGCTCGAGCGTGGGCAGGCCCGAAGCCGTCTTCATGCTTGCTCCTCGCCCGTCGGCGCGCTCGCCTTGCGCGCGCGAGGCAAGCTCCAGCCGACGACGCGCCGCTCGCGCGGGAAGAATCGACGCGCACAGGCTTTGATCTGTGCCGCGGTCACGTTCGCGCGGCGGCTTCCCACTTCGAACGCGAGCCTCCAGTCCGAGTCGATCGCGTACTCACCCACTTCTTCGGCGAGATCGGTCACCGTTTCGCCGTCGTAGGCCTCCGAGGACGCCAGCACCGCCTTGGCGCGGCGCAGCTCGGCAGCGGGAATGCTCGCGCTCGAGAGCTTCTCGATCTCCTCGTCGATCGCGCGCTCGAGCGTGGCGGATTCCGTTCCCTGTGTCGCCTCCGCCATGATCCAGAAGGATCCGCCTTCCGCGCGCGTGTCGTTGTTGGTGACGATCGTGGTAGCGAGACCCTCTTCGAGGACGAGGCGGCGGTGCAGACGCGAGAGCCGTCCGACCGAGAGGATGGTCGAGAGCACATCCAGTACCGCGTCCTCGGGGGCGCTGACGCCCACGGTCGGCCAGGCCATCACGACGCGCGTTCCCTGGTCGTCCCACGAAGTCGTGATGCGTCGCTCGCCCCGCGGCTCCTCGAAGGCGGGCCGCCAGGCTTCCTCCTCGCGTCCGGGCCCGCGGTCGGGAATGCGCGCGAAGCGCTTTTCGATCTCGCGCAGCGCCGAGCGGGATTCGAAATCGCCACACAGCATGAGCAAGGCGTTTCCCGGCCGGTAGAAGCGGCCGTAGTACTCGCGCATGAGCTGGGGAGTCATGCGCTGCAGCACGTCGGGATAGCCGATGACGGGCCGGCGATACGGATGGCGCGTGAAGAGTAGCTCCTGCACCTGGCGCGAAAGGCTGCGCCAGGGGTCGTCCTCCCCCATCGCGAGCTCCTCGAGAACGACCGCCTTCTCGGCCTCGAATTCCCGCGGATCGAGAGTCAGGCGGCGCATGCGATCGGCCTCGATGTCGAGGGCGATCTCCCAGCGGTCGGAGGCGAGCTCGAACCAGTACGCCGTGTGGTCGGGCGTGGTGAACGCATTGTTCGATCCGCCGAGGGTGGTGGTGATGCGGTCGACCTCGCCCTTCCCGTAGCGCGCACTGCCCTTGAACATCATGTGCTCGAGGAAATGCGAGACCCCGGCCTCGTGCTCGCGCTCGTGCCGCGCTCCCACGCCGTACCAGAGGAGCACCGCGACGACGGGATCGAGATGGCGCTCGGCGAGCAGGATGCGCATGCCATTCGCGAAGCGGTGCTCGCTGAAGCGCGCGCCGGCTTTCGAGAGCTTGGCCGTAGAAACCTTGGCAGGCTTGGACTTCAACGTCGACCTTTCTTGCGAGTTCCGCCGGCGCCGGTTCGGCGGCGCTGCGCGGTCCGGGGGCCATCCTCGATCTTCGGTCGCGCCTCTCTGCCACGGCGGTTTCCACCGGCCCCGGTTCGCCGGGGCTGCGCGGTCCAGGGGCCAGCCTCGACCTTCGGTCGCGCCCCTCCGCCACGGCGATTTCCACCGGCCCCGGCTCGCCGGGGCTGCGCGGTTCGGGGGCCGTCCTCGATCTTCTGCCGCGCCTCGCCTCCGCGCGGCTCGTGCAGCGGTTGGCGCGCGCGCTCCTCGCTGCTCCCTTCGAGAAGGGCTTCCACTTCCTCGCGCGTGAGCGGTCGCCAGCGACCGGGCTTGAGGCCGCGGTCGTTGAGCGGTCCGATGCGCGTGCGCACCAGATCGACCACCTTGAAACCCACGCGCGCGAAGCTGCGCCGGATCTCGCGGTTCATGCCCTCACGCAACGTGACCGTGAGGGTCGAATGGCTGAACGAGCGCCGCTGGACGAGGATGCGCGCGCCACTGGTCTTGCCCTCGGAGAGGTGCACACCCTCGCGCACCCGGCGCAAGGCCTCGTCGTCGATCCGGCCCTGGACCTTGACCTGATAGGTCTTGGCCACGCCGAAACGCGGATGGGCCACGCGCTGCGCGAAATCGCCGTCGTTCGTGAGCAGGATCAGCCCCTTCGACTCCTCGTCCAGGCGCCCCACGGTATAGATGCGGCCCTTGGCCGGATCGCCGATCAGATCGACGGCGCGCGGGCGCGTCTCGCGCGCCTCGCTGGTGCACACGACTCCGGCCGGCTTGAACAGCAGGTAGTACCGGCGCGAGACCTTCTCGGGGCGCAGGCGCATGCCGTCGACCTCGATCGTCTGGACGCGTGGGTCGATGCGCGTTCCCAGGCGTGTCACGGGGATGTCGTCGACGGAAACCTTCCCGCTCTCGATGAGCTCGTCGCAGCCGCGTCGAGAAGCGATGCCGTGATCGGCGAGATACTTGTTCAGGCGGATGCCGCCCTCGAGCGGCCGTTCCTCGCGCGCCGAGGAGTTGCGTGCCGGCGCGAGCGGCCGCTTCGACGGCCCCCGGCGCTGCGCACCTTTCTTTCGCCCCCCGGTGTCCCGCCGGGCCGAATCACGAGTCGATCGCTTGCGTCCGCTCTGCATCTCAGTTTCCTTCTCCGCGAGGCTCCGCCACGAGGAGGCGAAGCTCCGTGTCCGACGAATCGATGTGATGGAGGGCGACATCGGAGGGGAGGAGCCAGGTCTGCCACGAATCGAGCTGGCGCTCACCGGCGACTCCATCCACGCGCAGCGAGCCTCGTCCAGCGAGCACCACGTAGACCATGGGCCGATCGCTCGTGGTCCGCTCGACGTGCCCATCGATCGCGAGCAGGCTCACCGAGAAGGCGGCGCAATCCACCAGCCCTGCCGCGCGCACTCCCCGGCTCGCCGCAGCCCACCGCGGGAACACGGGTCCGGCGAGCGGCTGCGAGTAGTCGATCGATTCCAGGGCCTCCTCGAGGTGCACCGCGCGCGGCTTCCCATCGGTTCCGGTGCGCCCCCAATCGAACAGCCGAAAGGTCGTGTCGGAGCTCTCCTGGATCTCGACCAGCGTGATCCCCGCGCCGATCGAGTGCACCGTCCCCGGCGGCACGAACACGAAGTGTCCGGTCTCGATCGGCCAGTCCTGCAAGAGATCGACGACGGCGTCGGTGCCGGCAGCGGATGCGAAGCGGGCGGCATCGACCCCCGGCTTCAGGCCGAGGTAGAGGCGAGCACCGGGTTGCGCGGCGAGCACGTACCAGCATTCGGTCTTGCCCTGAGCACCGTTCGCGAGGCGGGAAGCGATGCGATCGTCGGGGTGCACCTGGACGGAAAGGTTCGCGCCGGTGTCGAGGAGCTTCACCAGCAGGGGAAACCCCTCGTCGAAGGGTCGCGCGCTGCCGAGCAAGGCCGATCGCTCGGAGCTCATCAACTCGCGCAAGGAGCGTCCCTCGAAGCGCCCACCGTCGACGCGCGAGCTCTCGCCGGGACGATCGACCAGCGTCCACACTTCCCCGACCGGTGCAGTACCGGTGCGGCCGGCGGGAAGGAAGCCCGCCAGGAGGTTGCCGCCCCAGGGCTTCTCGTGGCAGTGGGGGGCAAATCGTAGCGGCTCGCGAAGGGACATGGGCAGGGCGTTCGAAGCGCTACGGTACCAAGTACCCGACCGGGGCTCGCCTCTCAGCGCGCGCGCTTCGGTCGGCTCGGGCGGGCCCCGGCACATTCCTCGATCAGACGGCGGGCCTCGGCGCGGGCCGTTTCCTGCTTGGCGCCGCCGGCGATCATGTCGGCGATCTCCTCGACACGATCCTCGCCGGCGAGCTCGGCGACGCGCGTGCGCGTGCGCTCGCCCTCGATCTCCTTGCGCACGCGCAGGTGGCGGTGCGCGGCGGCGGCGATCGCGGGAAGGTGTGTCACGCAGAGCACCTGATGATGGCAGGCGAGGCGGCGCAGGTGCCCGGCAACCTGCGGACCGAGGCGCCCGCCCACGCCGGCGTCGACCTCGTCGAAGATCAGGGTCGGCGTCGATTGGCGCACCGAGAGCGCGCCGCGCAGCGCGAGCATGATGCGCGCCACCTCTCCGCCCGAAGCGACGTTGCGCAGCGGAGCCGGCGACTCACCGGGGTTGGCGGCGAGCATGAACTCGATCTCGTCCGCCCCATCGGGGCCGAAACGCTTGCGCCAGGCGTCGAGGTCCTGGTTCGCTCCGCGCTCGCTCGGCGCGAGACTGCGGACGCCGGCATCGAAGCTGGCTCGGGCGAGGCCGAGCTCGCCGAGCCCCGCGCGCACCGCTTCCGCGAGCCGCTCGCCGGCTGCGCGCCGCTGCTCGCCCAGGCGCAGCGCCGACTCGGAGAGCGCCGAGCGCGCTTCCTCGACCGCCCGCGCCAGCTCTTCGTGGCCCATCTCCGCGTCGCAGATCGCCTCGATCTCCGACTCGATCTCGGCGCGGCGCAGCACGAGGCCCGCGCAATCGGTGCGATGCTTCTTCTCCAGCCGCGCGAGCTCGGCCAGCCGCTCTTCCAGCGCGTCGAGCCGCGTCGGATCGGCTTCCGCTCCGCTGGTGAGCGTGCGCAGGACCGTGGCCGCCTCCTGCAGGTGAGCGACGGCCGAGCGCAAGGAATCGGCCGCCGTGCCGAGCGACTCGATGCGCGCGACCCAGCTCTCGACCGTGCGCGCGATGCCGTGCACCACCTCGAGCGCACAGCCATCGTCCTCGGCGAGGGCACGCAGGGATCCACCGAGCGTGCGCGCGATCGCATCGGCGTGCCGCAAGAGCTCGCGCTCATCTTCCAGCTCGGCGCGCTCGCCGTGCGAAGGCGCCGCCGCGGCGAGCTCGGCCGCCTGGAAGCGCAGGAGGTCGAGCCGTTCGACGCGCTCGGCTTCGCTCCGCTCGTGGTCCGCCAGGGCATCGACGAGCTCGAGCCAGCGCGCTCGCCGCTCGCGATAGCCAGCGACGGCAGCACCGAGATCGCCGAAGGAGTCGAGCAAGCGGCGCTGCTCGCTGCGATCCAGTAGGCGCTGGTGGTCGTTCTGGCCGTGGATCTCGACCAGGAGCGCCGCGAGCTCGCGCAGCACGCGACTCGTGACCGGCCGGTGGTTGACGTGCGCGCGCGAGCGGCCGTCGCGCGCGAGCGTGCGCGACAGGATGAGCTCGATCTGACCGCTCCCGTCGCGGCCTTCCTCGAGGGCCTCGGGGAGCTCGCTCGAGAGCCAGCGCGCGACCTCGGCGCCGTAGCCGTCGCCCGCGAGCAGGAAGCGACCCTCGACGCGCGCATCGCTGGCGCCCGCACGGACCAGGCCGGCCCGCGCGCGCTCGCCCAGGAGCAGCTCCAGCGCGTCGATCAGGAGGCTCTTCCCCGCCCCCGTCTCGCCCGTCACGACGTTCAGGCCAGCTCCACAGACGAGGCTGGCGCGCTCGATCAGCGCCAGATCGCGGATGGCGAGCTCGGTGAGCATCGATCCAGAAGATCGCACGCTCATGCGTGCAGTTGCAACGTGTCGACCTGGCTAGCGTGCCCGATTCCGATTCGACCCTTGCACCTCGGCCCGCGGCTGCCGAAAAAGGCGCCGCCGCAATGAAGATCCTGCTCGTCACGCAGAAGCTGCCGCTCCCGCTCGAGGACGGCTACAACCTGCGGATTCACCATTTTCTGCCTCGGTTGGCGCGAGCCCACGCGGTGCACCTCTTTTCGCTGGACCAGGGGACGCTCACCGAGGAGCTCCGCTCGAAGCTCGCGAGCGTCACGCTCCTACCGGTACGAGAGGTCCCGCGGGCGCGCTCCGGGCTGCAGCGCCTGCGGGAGGCTTTTTCCCCGGATCACCTGCACGATCGCGATCCCGCGGTGGGCACGGCGCTGCGGCTGAGGCTCGAGCGGGAACGCTTCGACCTGGTCTGGGTCAGCGGCTGGAAGATGCTGCCGCATGCGAGCGAGATCCATGGCACCCCCATCCTCGGAGACGTCATCGACGAGGGTGCGCGCGAGGCCTGGGTGGAGCTCTTGCGCTCGCGCAGCCCCGCGATCCTGCTGCGAAACCTGCGCGACTGGCTGCGCAATCGAGGCTTCGAGCGCCGCTACTTCCCGCTCGCCTCGCTGTGCCTGTTCGTCTCGGAGAGCGATGCCGAGGCGACGCAACGCCTGTGTCCGGGCCTCGCGACGGCCGTCGTCCACAACGGCGTGGACGCGGAGTACTACGCGCCGCTAGGGATCGAGGAAGAGGGGCCCTCGCTCGTCTTCGAGGGCGGGATGCGCCATCCGCCCAACATCGAGGGCATCCGGTACTTCCACCGCGCCATCCTGCCGCGCATCCGGGAGCAGATCCCCGACGTCCGGCTGTGGATCGTGGGAAAGGATCCCGGGCCCGAGATCCGAGCGCTGGCCGCTCCGCTGGTCCAGGTGACCGGTTTCGTGCCCGACGTGCGGCCGCACGTCGCGCGGGCGAACGTGTTCGTCTCACCGCTCGTCGGCGGTGCAGGCATCAAGAACAAGATCCTGCAGGCCTGGGCGATGACGAAGGCTGTCGTGGCCACCTCAGTTTCCTGCGGCGGCCTCGCCGCGCGGCACGGGGAGAACGTGATCCTGGCGGATGGCGAGGCAGAATTCGCGGCGGCTTGCGTGCGGCTCCTGCGAGACCCCGAAGAGCGTGCGCGCCTAGGTGCAGCCGGGCGCCGGACCGTGCTCGAGCGCTACACCTGGGACGCGTCGGCTCGCGAGCTCGAGGCGATCCTCACGGATCTGTGCAGCCGACCAACCCCGGCGCGCCGCACCCATCGCTCCACATAACGAGGTCGCCACCCTCGGGAGAATGGCGACCTCGGCTCGGAGAGAACCAGCTCGTATCATCCGTTCCCGGAATCTCCGGAGAGCAACCCGAAGACCCAGGTTCAGCCGAGCAACCAGATCCCATCCTCGCGCGGAGCGCGTCGTGTTCCGCCTCGCAGTTCGGAGCACGGTAGGAGAATCCGGCTGCCCTCTCTAGGACTTCCAATCGGATGGTTTGGTTTCCATAACCAGGTATTTACACTTCCTTATCGGCTGCAGGCCTGATTGTTTGGTAGTCGGTCCTCCGCTACCCAGATGGGGGAAGGTCGTGCCGGTTCGGGGAACCCCCTGGACGCGCTTCTCGGCTTGCTGGCCCCAGCTCACGTGACTTCTGACCCCCCCGAAGCGGCCCGCCAAGCCTCCCCCATCCGCCTCCTGCTGCGGCATTCGACGGTGTACAGCGTCGTCCCGCTCGTCCAGCGGGTGCTCGGGGTGGTCCTGATCCGGCTGTACACCGACAAGCTGAACACGGGCCAGTACGGCATCCTCGAGCTGACGGATCTCCTGCTCCTGCTCCTGCCGCAGCTCGTCGGCACGAACCTCCTCGGAGCGATGACGCGCTTCTTCTACGACCAGAAGGAGGAGCGCGACCGCAACGCGGTGATCAGCACCACGACGATCGTTCTCGGTCTCCTCGCCTGGGCGGTCGCCGGGCTCGCCATCGTGTTCGAAGAGCCGCTCGCCGCCTTCCTGTTCGCGCGCAGCGATCTCTCGCGCCTGAGCGCGGAACAGGTGCTGTACTTCCGCATCGCGATCCTGACCGTTCCGTTCTCGCTCACCACGCGCGCGGGCATCCAGTACCTCCAGATCCACCATCTGTCCGGCGCATCCGTGAGCTTCCAGCTCGCCAAGATGGTGGTCGAGATCGCGCTCAAGCTGTGGATGCTGTTTGGCCTGGAATGGGGAGTGAAGGGCTTCCTCTTGAGCGTGTTGATCGGGGAGGCCCTCGGAACGTTCACCCTGACCGCCTGGGTGCTCGCGAGGATCGGTCCGCGCGTCGTGTGGCGCGTCTTCACTCCGCTCGTCGGCTACACCCTGCCACTGGTTCCGGTGGGCCTCTGCCAGCTCGGTCTCCACCAGATCGATCGTCTGCTGCTCAAGTACCTCGGTCCGGATTCGCCGGTCGTGGCGGATGAACCCGGCACCGTGGCCGATTCTTGGGTCGGCATCTACGGGCTGGGATACAAGATCGCGTTCCTTCTCCACACGGCCGTCCTGACCTCGTTCATGCAGATCTGGCAACCGTGGATCTTCGGCATGCGCGAGTCGAAGGAGAGCGCCGAGACGACCGAGCGCGTGGGCACCTGGGCGCTCTTGACGCTGGCTGCGAACTACGCCCCGGCGATCCTGTTCGGCCGCCAGGCGGTCGATCTCCTGGCCGGGGATGCGAGCTACCGTCCGGCCTGGCAGGTCGCTCCCTGGGTCGCGCTCTCGTACCTGTTCTACGGCGCCTACAGCATCAGCCAGGTGACCGTCTTCGTGGCCAAGCGCACGTGGCCCTTGTTCTGGATCAACCTCGGTTGCCTGGGCGTGAACGTCGGGCTGAACTTCGTGCTCATCCCGCGGCTGGGAGTCCTCGGCGCAGCCCTCGCGACGCTGGGCACCTTCGCCGTGCTCGCGTTCCTCGGCACGCGCGCGAGCCGGGCCCTGGGGCAGCGTTCCTTCGAGAGGATCCGGGCGCTCGGCGTCTTCGCGGTGGCGATCGGGTGCGCGATCGTGGGCTGGGTGATCGATTCCTGGCGCGATCCGCTGGAGAGCGGCGGAGTCCTCGCCACGGTGCTCCTCCTCAAGATGGCCGCTTGCGCAGGGGCCTTCGCGCTCCTGTGGTTCGTGGTGCTGGACCGCGATGGCCGGGCGGGCCTGGTGCGGCTGGCGCGGGACGTCGCTTCTCGCGGGCGATGAAGCCCGCAGAAGGGCTATGCTGCGGCCGCCCGTCGGCCGGTGGCCGGCCCGAGATCCACGCTTGAGCACGTCCGACCGCCCGCTGCTCGCTTTCTTCGGCCACCACAAGTGCGCCTCGACCTGGATCCACGACGTGGTCGACGCGATGGCCGCCGACGCCGGCTGGCGCATCGCCTACCTCTACGACGAGAAGCTCTTCGCGAGCGACTTGCCCGCGTACGTGGCGCGCGAGCGGCTCGATTTCCTGTCCTACGTCAACGCCGACTGGAAGCACGTCCGCCAGCTCTCGAACCTGCGCGGCTTCCACGTCGTGCGGGATCCGCGCGACCTCGTCGTCTCGGCCTACTTCTCGCACAAGAAGAGCCATCCCACGCACGCCTGGCCGGAGCTCGTGCCCCATCGCGAGAAGCTCGCCGTCCTCTCCAAGCACGATGGCCTCCTGGCCGAGCTCGACTTCAGCGCCCCCTTCCTCGCGCACATGGCCGGCTGGAACTACGCGCAGGAGAACGTCCTGGAGCTCAAGCAGGAGGAGTTCACGGCCGACCCCTACCGCGGCTTCCTCTCGGTGTTCCGATTTCTCGGCGCTCTCGACGAGGAGCACTACGCGAAGTCCGACTGGCTGCCCTATCTCGCGCGCGCCGCGACGAACATCCTGTGGCGCATCAGCGCGGGTGCGTGGCCTTTGCGCCTGCCGATGCGCAGGATTCCGGGCGAGCGACTCCTTGGCATCGCGTTCGACCAGCGGTTCGAGAAGCACGCCGGTGGCCGCGAGAAGGGCAAGGAAGATGCCTCCAGCCACTACCGACGGGGCGTCGGCGGCGACTGGATCAATCACTTCGAAGAGCGCCACGTGGCACTCTTCAAGGAGCGCTGGAACGAGCTGCTCTTGCGCCTGGGATACGAAGAGGATCCCGACTGGACGCTCGAGCAGGCGCGCGGGCGCGAACGGAACCTGCTGGCGCGCTGAGCGCCGGACCACCCGTGATCAGCGCGACATGAGCTGCGCGTGATCGCGCAGCTCGAGCACCTCGGCCCGGGCCACTTCCGGAAGTGGCGCAGCGAGCGCGCGATCGAGCTCGCTCACGGCGAGCTCCCAGACCTCGCGCTCGATGAGCAGGAGAGCGCGCGCGACGATCAGCACGCTGCCCTCGGGGATCTCCTTGCTCAAGCGCCGCGCGGAGAGGACCTCGCACCACAGCTCACCCGCGCAGTGCTCGCGAACGGCGAGGACGAACTCGTAACGCTCGTGCGGACGGGCGAGTCGGAGCAAGGTCTCCGCCGCACTCCCGCGGGGGATGAAGACTCGCACTCCGGGATTCTCGTAGTCAGCTTGCAGCCAGGGTCGCTGCTCGTCCGCCCAGCCACGGAGCGCCACGAAGTCCTGGGGCCCGAAGCGGGTGAGATACGGATTCCAGGATTCCTCGAGGCTCTGGAACTGGACGAACACGCGGCAGCTCTCGCCCAGAGTTTTCCCCGGCGCGCGCTCGAGGTCGGCCCAGGCAACGAGGGCCGGCGCCTCGAGCACCCCGCCGTTACCCGCGGCCGAACCAATCAGGAGCGCGAGCACGCAGGCGATGGATCGGCAAAGCACCCTGGACCTGTCGGCGGGAAGTCGGCCTGGCATGAGGGCTCTGCCAAGCGACCTCCACTTCTTCTTACCCCTCCTCCGGCCGGTCCCTTCGATGGGTCGAGGGCACTACAGGATCAATCACGCCACGCTCGCACGACCGCTCCGTCCTGGAACTCGACGTAGGTCGTCTTCTCGGTCGCGGTGCTCGTATCCGAGTTCAGCAAGAAGATCACGTGACCCTGCGAGTTGCGCGTCTCCGTGTACTGCCACTTCCAGATCTGGGTCCCATCGTCGAGCATGATCCGTGACGAAGGCTCGCCGATCAGCGCGAGGACGTAGGCCTCCGACTTCCCGGGCTGGATCTGCGCGACGGTATCCGGGCTGACGTACTTGCCCGACACGTCCGAATGGGACGACGTGTTGATCAAGCAGCTCGGGCACAGGGTGGCGCCGGCGAGCGCGAGGAACAGGAATGCAGTGCGTGCGTGCGTCGACATCCGGAGGGCTCCGCGAGGGAACATCGCGATGGGGGCGGTAAGTCTAGCGTTCCTCGCGCTCCCTGACTCGACGACCTCACTGACCCCACACCCGAACGACCGCCCCATCGGCGAAGGTGAATCCGACCTGGGGGTCCGATTCGTCGCGCTGGTAGACGAAGTTGAGCTCCCCTTCGGGCGAGGTGTAGACGGAGCTCGGGACTCCGTAGCGCTCGAGGATCTGCCGCGGCGTCTGCAGGATGTGGTCGCGCAAGCGCTGCGCCTCGGGTTTGCCGCGCAATTCCGTCAGGCTCTCCGACGCCCTCGCCGGATCCGCCGGCAGCGCAGGAAAGGCTGGCGCACCCCGTGAGCCCGCCGCATCTCCAACCGAGCCGAGCTCGTCGTGAGACAGGCGCTCCACGAGGCGCTCGACGGCGATGGCGAGCCGATCCGAGCTCGTCCCGGCGACGGCGGGCGCTCGCTCGCTCGAGGGTGCGTGGGAGAAGCCGGCCGCCGCGACTTCTACGCGCAGGCGCGCGAGCTCGTCCGCGAGGGTCGTCATCGCCTTCACGAGCGGCTCCACCTCGATCGTCGGTGCGACCGCGCGTGCATCGAGCACCGGAGCCCGCTCGTTCGCCGTCGCCAGCACGCCACCGGTCAGTGCCGCGAGCGCGATGGACAGCAGGAGCAGCGTCAACGTCTTGGTATTGCTCGTCATGATCCGTCTCCAGGAAAGGAGGTCGGGCCTGCACGCGGCGAGCGTGCGCGGCCCTTCCTCGATGGGGCTCTACTCAACGTCCGCTCACGCTGGCCCCGAAGCGATCGCCGGCCTCGGCGGTCTCGTCCACGTTCGCAGAATCCTGGCTCCAGAGCTGGTTTCCGGTGATGGCGATCCCGAAAACGTTGCTCGCGTAGAGGACGTGAGCCACTCCGCTGTCGACCAGACCGCTGTCCTCGCTCGGCACGCCGATCACGAGGTCCTGGGCCGAGTCCTTTCCGAAGTTGCCCGCGCTCAAGATCGCGCCGAACGCGTCGCCGCCCTCGGGTGTTTCAGGCAAGCCGCCGCCCTGACACAAGCGCTGCGGACTGCCGAGCTCGAAGCTGTTGTTGGGTCCGCCGTACACCACCATCACGAATCCCGCGTTCGCCACGGCGAGCCCTCCCCCGACCTGCGCAGTCCCGCCGGGAATGCCGATCGCGAGATCGAAGGTCCCGTGAACGAACTGCCTGCCGAAGTCGGTCAGCAGGAGGCTCGAGCCGAAGGCGTCCGTGGACGTCGGCGCTGCGAATCCCGGGACGATGTTCTGGCTGATGAACGTGCTGTTCGTGAGCGACAACCTCGGAGGCAGGACGAGCACGGAGCCCGACCGCGAAGGAGAGTCGTCATCCCTCGGGCAGCCGATCGCGAGGCCCGAGGCTCCGTGCGGCATCGCCGCCAGGCACTGGCCGAAACGGTCGCTGGAGTGCGGCGAGCCCGGCACACCACCGACGCCCTGGACGTAGGTAATGTCGCCGGATGACGTCAAGCCCACGCCCGGAGTCGAGAAGAGGACGTGGACGATGCCGTTGTCCGCCGAAGCGAGATCCTCGTTGTGCGCCCCGATCGCGAGATCGGCGCTCCCGTTGAGGTTGAAGTCGGAGCAAGCCAGGGCGCTGCCGAAGGAATCCCCCGCCTCGGCCTGGTCGGCGATTCCCGAGCTGTTCTGCGACCAGATCTGCCGGCCATCGCCGTCGGGGCCGGTGGTCGACCCGTAGAGCACCTGCACCGTGCCGGCCGCGACGCCGGACACGACGTCCTTGGGCACTCCGACCGCGAGATCGTCGAAGCCGTCGTCGTCGAAGTCATCCGCCACCATCACGGAGCCGAAGCGGTTGCCCGCGCGCGGAGTGGCGGCGCGGTACTCTCGCGCCGGGATCACGGTCCCCGACAGGCCCGTCGCCGAGCCGAAGATCACGGTGATCACTCCGCAGTCGGCCTGGTTCGAGCCTCCGAGGAAGAAGTCCTCGCCGTTGACTCCCACGGCAAGGTCGTCGAAGCCGTCGCCGTTGAAGTCGCCGCTGACGACGCTCGAGCCGAAGGAATCCCCCGTCTCGACCTCTCCCGGAATGCCCGGCGATTCCTGGTGGAAAACCCGGTCAGGAATTCCCGTGGCGCTGATGCCGCCGCTTCTGCCATAGAGGATCGCGACCGCGCCGCCGGTGAGGCTCCCGGGAGTCTCTCCCGGCACGCCGAGCGCGAGGTCGTCGAAGCCATCGCCGTTGAAATCTCCCGCGAGCAGGTTGCCCGCGAGCGAACAGGTGGATGCACAAGCGAGGAGCAGCATGCGTGCCTCGCGCGAGGAAAAGGGAATCATGGGTGTTCTCCGTAAGGTGCCTTGGGCGGGGTCGCCGCCTGGAGGCTCCACGAAGCGATCCCATGCGGAGAACAGCGGCCAGCCCGGGATCCAACCGAGATTCCGCGATTCGCGTGGAAGCCGCGGAGGACGGCCTTCGACACGCGCTCGGTTTCGGGAGCTATGTCCCCGCGTCCCTCGCGGCTCCCCTACTTGCCGACCGTCGCCTCGGCCCCGAGAACGACGGCAGCGAAATCCTCGAGCAGCCGGTGCAGAGGCCGGCGGATGCGACCGAACTCGTCGGTATTGATCTGCATGGCGAGTGCGAGCTGATGCTCGGGGAGATAGCCGAGGATCGTCAGGTAGCCCGGGAAGAAGCCCCCGTGACCGTGCATGGGTCCGAAGCGGGTCGGAAACACCTGCACTCCCAGGCCATAGCGTTCCTCGGGCCCGGTGCGCGCGGGCACCGAATCCAGTAGCTCCGGGAGATACTCCCATTCGAAGGCGCGCCCGCCGTACAAGACGTGCGCCCACCAGGCGAGATCCGTCGGCGTGCTCGCGAACCCGCCGCCCGTCCACTCGAACTGAGGCTGGATCACGAACGCGCCGTCGACGATCGTGCGCCCGGACAGTCCGGCTCCTTTCCATAGCGCCGTGGTGCCCGGAACGAGCCCGTCGATGCGCCGGCTCGTCGACGGAACGGTCGCGCCGAGTCCGTTCGGCACGAGGAGGCGGCGAGCGATCGCTGCGTACACCTGCTCCTTACCCGCGCGCTCCAGGATGAGCCCGAGGACGATGTAGTTGGTGTCGGCATACGACCAGCCCTCGCCCGGCTCGAAGAGCGGCGGATCGTCGAGGACCCACTCGATGAGCTCCGCCGGCTTCCAGGTCCGGTCAGGACCTGCCACGAGCGCTTCGACGAAGCCCTGCTTCTCGTAGTACTCGGGAATCCCCGAGGTGTGGTTCAAGAGCTCCCGCACGTGGATTCCTTGTGCGTTGGGCAATCGCGAGTACCAGCTCTCCTCCCCCAGCCAGTCGGAGACCGCATCGTCGAGCCCGAGCTTCTCCTCGTGGACGAGGGCCAGCGCGAGCGCGGCGACGAAGGTCTTGCCGGTGCTCCCCGCGAGCATCTTGTCTCCGGGCTCCAGTTTCCGCCCCGCTTCCTGATCCGCGAGGCCGGAAGTGATCGCGATCCGCCCTTCGTCTGCCAGCACGACCGCGAGGCTCGCGCCGGGCACTCCGCTTCGAGCCACCAGTGCATCGAGCTCGGTCTGGAGGCGTTCCTCGAGCCCGGCCTCCGCTGCGAGCTTGGTTCCTTCCTGAGCGGGGGTATCGCGGTGAAGTGCTTGCGCGAGCAGAGGTGCACTCGCGAGCGAGCAGATGAGCCAGGAATTCAAGTAGCGGTGCCAGTTCATGATGACGGTTGCCCTCTCTCTGCGACGCTCGTGTCGAGCGCGATCTCGTGGCCACTCACCAGGACGCGTGCAAGAACCAGCTTCGGACCCTCGAGGACGACGAGGTCCGCTCGCGCGCCGGGTGCAAGGCGGCCGATCTGGGCGTCGAGCCCGAGCGCGCGCGCGGGCGTCGGGCCGGCCATCACGAGCGCATCAGCCAAGCTGACGACGCCGGCGCCCACGAGCTTGCGCACCATTTCGAGCTGCGAGGACGCGGAGCCCGCGAGCTTCTCCCCACTGCCGCCGGTCTCCGGTCGATACCAGGAGGCACCGTCCCGCACGCGCAGCTCGCGGCCATGCGTGTGGAACACCTGGCAGCCCGTTCCCGCGCCCTGCAACGCGTCACTCACCAGGCACAAGCCTTCGGGTCCGCGCGCCGCGAGCGCGACCTCGAAGGCGTCGGCGCCGACGTGCACGAGGTCGCCGATGATCTCTGCGAAGAGCGTCCGGCTCGAGAGCGCGACGCCGACCATGCCCGCCTCGCGGTGGTGCAGCGGGCTCATGGCGTTGTACAGGTGCGTCGCACCGACCGCACCGGCCCGCACGGCCGCGCGCGCTTCGGCGGCATTCGCGCGCGTGTGCCCGAGCGAGACGCGCACGCCCGAGCGCAGAAGCTCCGCGAGGAGCTCGCCGGCGCCGGGGAGCTCGGGTGCGAGAGTCATCGTGCGCACGCCCCGGCCGCCGCCGCTCGCCGGACCCAGGATCGCGCGCAGGCCCTCGCGGCTGGGCTGGGCAAGATCGGCGGGCGGCAGTGCTCCCGCCGCGCCGGGATTGACGAACGGGCCTTCGAGGTGGAGGCCGAGCACGTGCGCGCCAAAGCCTGCGACGAGGAGAGCGGAGGCGCGCTCGAGCGCTTCGCAGTCCTCGCCCAGCGCGCGTGGCTCGCGCGGAAACAACGTGGGCTGAAAGGAGGTCGTGCCGGCACGGGCGAGGGCGCGGGACATGCCGGCGAGATCCTCGAGCGGGTCGGCGCCGCCGAAACCGTGCACGTGCAGGTCGACGAAGCCGGGGGCGATCACGCGCTCCGCGTCCGGGCCCGAGGAGAGTCGGCCGAGGACGACCTCGCGGATGAGCTCGCCCTCCACGAGCAAGCGTCCGGAACGGAGCGTCCCGTCGACCAGCAGGCGGCCGTGGAGCTCGATCAATCCTCCACCACCTCTTGCTCGTCCGCGCCCTCGTCGGTTTCGTCATCCGCCGGCTGGGGTGGCCGCGGTTCGCCGGTCAGGCTCGGCTTCCACAGGTACCAGAGCGCCGTGTTCCCGTACGCGCGCCGTTCGAGGTCGACGCCGCGCGGGAACTCGGCCTCGTGCGCCGCGCGCAAATGGGTGTGCAGCACGAGCGCCCCGCCCGTGCGCAGCACCTCGGAGTGCAGCGTCTTCACGGCGGCGAAGAGTGCCATCCTCAGCCGACGCTCCTTCAGATCGGGATAAGGCGGGTCGAGGAACACGAGGTCCGCCCAGGCCTCCGGCGTGCCGTCCGGGGCGCGCCAAGAACGAGGGTCGAGCGCGTCCCCACGCACGACCCGCGCCCGCTCGCCCACCTGGAGCGACTCGACGTTGGCGCGCAAGAGCGTGAGCGCCTGCTGGCCGCGCTCGACGAAGGTCACCTCGCGCGCGTCCCGGCTGAGCGCCTCGAGCCCCAGGCTCCCCGTGCCGGAGAAGAGATCGAGCACCCTCGCATCCGGCACGAGGTCACCCAGGGTCGAGAAGAGCGCCGTGCGCACACGGGCCAAGAGCGGCCGCGTCTCCTCCCCCTCCGGGACCGCGATGCGGCGCCCGCGCAGCTCTCCGGCGATGATGTGCATGCCCTCTCAAGGTACGGGATGGCGCTTGCCCTTGCAGTTCTCGGCGCCCAGCCGGAAACGGGCGCGCGCCAGGCGCCTAGAATCTCCCGCGTAGTCCCCCCCCACGAGCGAACCCGCGACCATGACGATCCCGCGACTCCTCGGCATCCTCCTCTTCGTCTTCGGCGCTCGCGCGCTCGCTCAGGAGCCCGCCCCCACCTCCGCGCCCGATCCCTGGACCGACGAGGAAGCCAAGGCTCGCTGGGAAAAAGATGCGCCGGACAAGGTGCAGGAAGACAGCGAGCTGCGCGTGGTGCGCACCGAGCACTACATCGTTCTCACGAATCTCGGCAAGGGCCAGACCGCCAAGACCTTCGGCAAGATCATGGACGGGTTCTACGAGCAGATCCGCTCCGTCTATCCGTTCGAGGACCAAGGCGGGGAGCGCCTGCTGCCGATCTTCTACTTCATCCAGAGCGAGCAGTACTTCGAGTTCTGCGTCAAGGCCTTCGACTGGACCATCGAGCAAGCGCGCCGCTCCAAAGGCGTGGCCTCGCGTGATTTCTACGCCACCTACCACGAGGCGCCCAACGACCCCACGCACCTCCACGAGGCGACCCACCAGATCTTCCGCAACCGACTGCACCTCGGCGGCGGTGGCTCGTGGTTCCAGGAAGGCGTGGCCGAGTACATGTCGGAGAACGCCAACGACCTCAACGTCGTCGAGACCCTCGTGAAGAAAGGTCGCCACGTCCCGCTCAGAAAGTTCATGCAGATCGAGAGTCTGCTCATGTCCGCCAGCGAGAAGAGCGTCACGGGCGAGAGCGAAGGCTCGAACAACTACCGCCAGGCCGCCGCGATCGTCGAGTTCGCCGCCGAGAGCGAGTGGGCCGGCGCGAAGTTCCTCGACTTCGTCCACGCCATCGGCGCGGTCGATCGCGGCGACGTCGTCGCCATCGACGCCGCCCTCCAGAAGGTCTACGGCACCGGCATCGAGGGCTTCGAGGAGAAGTTCGTCGAGTACTGGTCGAACCGCAAGAAGATGAAGGGCAAGTTCGAGCGGAAGAAGGACTGAGTCCTCCGAGTTCGACTCCTGTGTTCCTGTCCTGCTCTTCTTTGTATTCCTTTGCGTCCTTTGCGGTTCGTTTTTTCCCTTGTTTTCTTGGTTTTCTCGCGTTCGTTTCCTTCTTCGGTCAGACAGAGCGAAGAGCGGAAGAAGAGAAACGAACCGCAAAGGACGCAAAGGACGCAAAGTTAAGAACAGAAAAGAAAGGAGTCGGAAGGGGGGCCGACCTCAGAGCAGGGGAGAAAAGAGCCGGGCCGAATTGTGCAGCAGGCGGACGGGGAAGCTCGCGCTTCCCAGGACGTATTCGCGGGACTGGAGCTGGTCTTCTTCGAAGCGTTTGGCGAGCGTGTTGGCGAAGGTGCGGTCGGCGATCAGGACGCTGAGTTCGAAGTTGTAGACGAAGCTGCGGGTGTCGACGTTTGCCGATCCGACGAGGGAGAGTTCGTCGTCCACGAGGAGGGTCTTCGCGTGCAGGATGGCGGGTAGATACTCGAAGATGCGCACGCCGGCGCGAGCGAGGGGAGGGAAGTAGGAGCGGCCGGCGAGGGCTGCTACCAGGACATCGGAGCGCGCGGGGGCGAGCAGGCGCACGTCGACTCCTCGGAGGCTGGCAGCGAGCATCGCGCTCATGACCGCTTCGTCGGGGATGAAATAAGGGCAGGTGAGCCACAAGCGCTGGCGGGCGGCATTGATCGCGGCGAAGTAGACGAGCTGGCTCGCGTTGTGATCTTGATCCGGGCCGCTCGGGACGATCGCGACGGTGCAAGTTCGAGGCGTTGGGTGAGTGGGCACCACGTCGTCTAGCGTCTCACCGGTCGCGTAGGCCCAGTCCTCGATGAAGATCTGCGCCAGGTCCGCAACGGCGGGGCCGTGCATCTCCAGGGCCGTGTCCCGAAAGGTGACGCCGCCCCGGCGCCGGGCGCGCCCCGAGTACTCGTCTCCGACGTTCATGCCTCCCGTGAACCCCACCTCGCCGTCGACGATCACGATCTTGCGGTGGTTGCGCAGGTGCACGGCCCAGCGGCGCCTGAGCGGATTGAGGGGCAGGAAGGCCTCGACGTGACCGCCCGCGGCGCGAATCGCGCGCGTGCGCGCCGGATCGATCCGCCACGAACCGAGGGCGTCGTAGAGGAAGCGAACCTCCACGCCGTTGCGTGCGCGTTCGGCGAGGATCTCCAGGAACCGGCGACCCGTCTCGTCGTTGCGCACGATGTAGTACTCTGCCCAGATGGTGTGCTGCGCGCGTTCCAGGGCTTGCTCCATCTGCCTGAACATGCGCGAGTTGTCGACCAAGAGGTCGACGCAGCTCCCGGCCGTGGGCGCGAGCCCCGCCACGTTGGATGCCAGCGCGAACACCGACTCGAGGCTCGCAGCGATGCGCGGCTCGTCCTCGGCTCGGGTCCTCCCGTGATGGCCTGCGCCACGCATGGAGAGGCGCCGGGCGATCCTGCGCCGCGTCGTGCGGCGAATGCTGGGATTCGCGAGCGTGAGGTAGAGGATCCCCCCCACCACGGGGAAAGCCACGATGGCGAGCAACCACGCCAGGGTCTTCTGGACACCGTGGGCTCGCGTCACGGCACGCAGGATCGCGACCAGGTCGATGGACAGGGCAACAGCGAGCATCCAGCTCGGAAGGTCGGGGATCGGCATGCGCGCCCAGAGTCTACCGATACGCGTCCGGTGACCGCTCACAACCGGCTGAGGAAGAGGAATGCCCCGCAGCGGAGCCGACAGAGCAGAGACCGTCCTTTGGTGCCGGATGGAACAGGGCTAGAATCGCCTGCGCTCCATGCCGCGGTTGCACGTCAACGTCGATCACGTGGCCACTTTGCGCCAGGCTCGGCGCGAGCACGTTCCCGACCCGGTCGAGTGGGCGCTGCGCGCCGAGCGAGCGGGCGCTCACGGGATCACCTGTCACCTGCGGAAGGATCGCCGGCACATCCAGGAGCGGGACGTGCAGGCATTGCGTGAGCGCATCACGGTCCTCCTCAATCTGGAGTGCTCGCTCGATCCGGAGATGGTCGCTCTCGCCCAGCAGAGCGGGGCGGATGCGTATTGCCTGGTGCCGGAGAACCGCGTGGAAGTGACGACCGAGGGCGGCCTCGACGTGGTGCGGGAACGCGCACGGCTCTCCGAGGTCGTGCCGGCGCTCGCCGAGAACGGCGGCCTGGTGAGCCTCTTCGTCGATCCCGAGCCGAGCCAGCTCGATGCCTCGCGTGCGATCGGCGCGCCCTTCGTCGAGCTGCACACGGGCGTCTATGCGAACGCGCGCGGGCCGGGCCGCGGGCGGGAGCTCGAGCGACTGCGCCGCGCGGCGGCGCACGCGAGCGGCATCGGCCTGCGGGTGAACGCCGGGCACGGCCTCGACTACGAGAACGTCGGTCCGATCGCGGCGCTGGCGCGCATCGAGGAGCTCAACATCGGTTTCGCGATCGTCGCGCGCTCCGTCTTCGACGGTGTCGAGGCGGCGATCGAGGGAATGCTTGCAGTGATCGGGGAGGCCGCGCCTCAGGGAGGCTAGGAGTCATCCATGGAATGTCCGTTCTCGGGCAGCATCGTCGCGCTTCCGACGCCCTTCCGCGACGGAGAGCTCGATCTCGAAGCTTTCAGTGAGCTGATCGACTGGCACATCACGGCCGGCAGCGAGGGTCTCGTGATCGCGGGCACGACCGGCGAGGCGGCGACACTCACCGAACGGGAGCGACGCTTCCTGTTCGAGACGGCGGTCGATTCCTCGGCCGGACGCATCCCGATCGTCGCGGGCGTCGGAACGAACGACACGCGCACGTCGGTCGAGCTGGCGCGGGCTGCCGCCGACTGCGGGGTCGACGGGCTCCTCGTCGTCACCCCCTACTACAACAAGCCGAGCCCCAAGGGACTGGTGCTCCACTTCGGTGCGATCGCGGAAGCGACCGAGCTTCCGGTGATGCTGTACAACGTACCCAGCCGGACCAGCCTCGACCTCGATCCACGGGTTGCGCGGGAGATCGGCGAGCGCAACGAGAACGTGGTAGCTCTCAAGGAAGCGAACGCTGCGCCGGAGCGGGTGCGAACGGTGTTCTCGACGAGCGGCCTGGCCGTCTTTTGCGGCGAGGATCGGGCCATCGCCGACTTCATGCAGCACGGGGCCATCGGCGCCGTCAACGTCGTGGGGAACATCGTGCCCGGGGAAGTGGCCGAGCTGGTGCGCTGCGCGCGGCCGGGCGGCGACAGCGCGCGCGCGGCCGAGATCGTCGAGTTCCTCGCGCCCCTCGTGCGCGACCTCTTCATCGAGGTCAACCCCGTCCCCGTCAAGGCGGCCCTGGCTCGGCTCGCCCGCTGCCGCGACGAGGTGAGACTTCCGCTCGCGCCGCTGGAAGATGCGAATCGCGCCAAGCTGGAGGCGACTCTGCGCGCTTCAGGTGTCCTCTCCCACCGCTGATTCCAAGCGAGCCCCCCCTCGATCCATGGTTCAATCCAAACGTACCCCGCGCATTTCCCGCATCTCGCCCAAGGATGTGAAGATCGTCGATGGCCTCCGGCGGATGGGGCTGACCGACTATGAGATCCGCGTGTACCTGGGGATCCTGCGGCACCCCGGCAGCCGCATCCCCGAGATCTCGGGGGCGACCGGTGTGCCCCAGCCCAAGGTCTACGGCACGATTCGTCGTCTGATCGAGCGCGGGCTGTGCGAATCGCAGCTTGGCCCCGTGAACACGTACACTGCGACGCCGCCCAAGAATTCCTTCGTGCCCCTCCTCGACGAGATCCGCGGTGCGCACGAGGTCGCGCGGGAGATCGTCAAGGACCTGCAGAAAGAGCACTCCACGCCCTCGGACTCGCTCGCGGCGCGCGGGGGGCGTATCAAGCTCTTCCAGGGCAAGCAGGCCACGACGCGCAACTTCCGGTTCCTGCTCGCGAAGGCCGAGAAGGAGGTGGCACTCGTGGCACGCTTGCCCCTCATCGTGCGCGACGACGACGAAGCGATGGAGCAGGCCATCAGTCAGGGCGCGCGGGTGCGCGTGCTCCTGGAGCTCGCTGCCGACTTCGATCCTGCCAGCGAGCAGGTGGTCGAGCGCCAGCTCGCGCTGGGCTTCCAGTCCCGGCGTGTCGAGCACGTTCCGATGCGCATGGCGATCTTCGACCGGCGCATCGCACTCCTCCCGATGCACGAAGCCTCCAAGGGCAAGGAGGGCTCGATGATGCTCGAGATTCGCAACGAGGGCCTGGCCGAGGGACTCCTCGAGGTGTTCGAGGTGTACTGGCAGCAGGCCCGCCCGATCGAGCTGGCGCGCAAGCGCAAGTAGGCGGCCGCGTCGAACGCCAAGACGGCGGAGGACGGCGCCATTTTGGCATATCACCCCTCACAGTGAGGGCCTAGGGGCCACCTTTCAGGCGGCACGACGCTTGCTTTCGAGGTGCTCGTCCATCTTAGGGAGAACCGATGCAAGCGCAGTACACGACCCGCTCACAGGAAGCACTAGCCCGCGCCCAGACCCTGGCCCAGGAGGCCGGGCACCCCGAGTTGCGCTCCTCTCACCTCGCGGCCGCCCTGCTCGAAGAGCCCGAGGGAGTCATGGCCGGCATCCTGCAAAAGCTCGACGTCGACCCCAAGCTCGTGCGCACGGAGATCCAGCGCGTGCTCGCGCGGTACCCGCGCTCGAGCGGAGGCCAGCCGGGAATCTCGCGCGAGCTCTCCGATGTCCTCACGGAGGCGAGCAAGGGAGCGAAGGGACTCGGCGACGAGTACGTGTCGACCGAGCACATCCTGCTCGCCCTTTCGAAGAAAGGCGGTCCGGAGGTCGGCGGCATCTTCGCGGCGCGCAAGCTCTCGCCCGAGCGTGTGGAAGCCGCGCTGAGCGAGGTCCGCGGTCCGCGCCGCGTGACGACCCCCGATCCCGAAGCGACCTTCGAGGCCCTGAACAAGTACGCGCGCGATCTGACCGCCGATGCACGCGCGGGGAAGCTCGACCCGGTGATCGGCCGTGACGAGGAGATCCGCCGCACGATCCAGGTGCTCTCGCGCCGCCGCAAGAACAACCCCGTCCTGATCGGCGACCCCGGCGTGGGCAAGACCGCGATCGTCGAGGGCCTCGCCAACCGCATCGTCGCGGGTGACGTTCCCGAGGGCTTGAAGGAGAAGCGCGTCATGGCGCTCGACCTCGGTAGCCTGCTCGCCGGCGCGAAGTACCGCGGCGAATTCGAGGAGCGCCTGAAGGCAGTCCTCAACGAGATCTCCGAGGCCCAGGGCCAGGTGGTGCTCTTCATCGACGAGCTGCACACGCTGGTCGGCGCGGGGGGTGCCGAGGGCGCCGTCGACGCCGCGAACATGCTGAAACCCGCGCTCGCCCGCGGGGAGCTGCACTGCATCGGCGCGACGACGCTGGACGAGTACCGCAAGCACATCGAGAAGGACGCAGCGCTCGAACGCCGCTTCCTGCCGGTCCTCGTGGGCGAACCCTCGATCGAGGACACGATCGCGATCCTGCGCGGATTGAAGGAGCGCTACGAGGTGCACCACGGCGTGCGCATCCAGGACAGCGCCCTCGTGGCGGCGGCGCGGCTCGCCGACCGGCACATCACCGATCGGTTCATGCCCGACAAGGCCATCGATTGCGTCGACGAGGCCGCGGCGCAGCTGCGCACCGCGATCGATTCGCTCCCGCCGGCGCTCGACACGCTCGAACGCAAGATCCGCCAGCTCGAGATCGAGCGCGGCGCGCTGCAGAAGGAGGAGTCCGGCGACGCACGGCGCAGGATCTCCGAGATCGCGGCGCAGCTCGCGGATCTCGCCGAGCAGGCCAGTGCCCTGCGCTCGCGCTGGACGGGCGAGAAGGACCTGATCACCTCGATCCGGGCCGGGAAGCTCCTGATCGAGAATCTGCGCGCGGAGGCCGACCGCAAGGAGCGGGAAGGCGACTACGAACGGGTCGGCCGCATCCGCTACGGCGAGCTCCTGGAGGCCGAGAAGAACCTGAAGGGGGCGGTCGAGCAGCTCGATCGCGTGCAAGCCGAGGGAGCGCTGCTCCCCGAGGCCGTCGACGCGGAGATGATCGCGCAGGTGGTCTCACGCTGGACCGGCATCCCGGCCACCAAGCTCCTCGAGACCGAGCGCGAGAAGCTCCTGCACATCGAGGATCGCATCGAGGAGCGCGTCATCGGCCAGCGCCACGCCATCGAGTCGATCGCGCAGGCCGTGCGCCGCGCGCGCGCCGGCATCCAGGAGACCACCCGGCCGCTCGGGTCGTTCCTGATGATCGGTCCCACCGGCGTCGGCAAGACCGAGACGGCCCGCGCGCTGGCCGAATTCCTCTTCGACGACGAGAAGAACATGGTCCGCATCGACATGAGCGAGTACCTGGAGAAGCACTCCGTGGCTCGCCTGATCGGCGCACCCCCGGGTTACGTCGGCTACGAGGAGGGCGGCTCGCTGACCGAGGCCGTCCGCCGCAAGCCCCACTGCGTGATCCTCTTCGACGAGGTGGAGAAGGCGCACCCGGATGTCTTCCACGTGCTGCTGCAGCTCCTCGACGACGGACGCTTGACCGATGGTCAAGGCCGGACGGTCGATTTCACCCAGAGCCTCGTCCTCATGACGAGCAACCTGCGCACGCAGGAACAGGTGCGCGCCTTCTTCCGCCCCGAGTTCCTGAACCGCCTCGATGAGGTCCTGGTCTTCGAGCCGCTCGCCGCCAAGGACATCCACCGCATCGTCGACGTGCAGATCCAGCGACTCGCCACGCACCTCGCGGAGCAGGACATCGGGATCGAGCTCACGCCCGCCGCTGTCGACGCGCTGGCGAACGAAGGCTACGACCCCGAGTTCGGCGCTCGCCCGCTCAAGCGCGCCATCCAGCGCCAGGTTCAGAATCCGATCGCCGAGGCGATCCTCGGCAGCCGCCTGCTGCGCGGACAGAAGGCGCTGGTCGACTGCGTGGACGGCCGGTTCCAGGTCCACGCGATCGAGAGCAGGACGAGCGAGGTCGAGACGCCAGCCTGATCACCGAGGCACGCGGGGCTGGACGGGTAGATAGGTGGCGACGAGCGGCGGACCGCCTTCGGCGATCACGATCGTATGCGTCTGAGCGCCACCGTCCGACCAGGACCGGAAGTAGTACTTGCGGCCCTTGTGGATCTGCGGCGAAGGCGCGGAGATCGTGGTCGTCCCGTTCAAGATGGCCTCGCGAGTGAACGGGGCAGCTTCGGAGTCGCCGAAGGCGACGAGCTCGAGTCCGGACGGCCGACTCGCGAACTGGACGAGCTTCGTCTCCGGGTAGAGGGCCAGGGTCGTCGTGGCGCTCAGGGATCCGGCGTCCTGTGGCACGCCGAAGGACACGAAGGTATCGCTCATCGAGCGAAACTGAGCCGCGTTCCATTCCCGCGAGCGGGCCACGTTCGAGATGCGGACCTCGTCGATCAGGCCGTAGAAATAGTCTCCGCCGCCGCTGCGCCGGCCGATGTGGAGGGCCTGCGAGCTCGCGATGAGCGCGGAGACCGTGGAATCGGTCGTCGCGTCGACGCCGTCGACGTACACGCGAGCGGTGCTTCCCTGGATCGTCGCCGCCAGGTGGTGCCAGGTGCTCGTGTCCAGATTGATCCCCGAGGCGCGACCGTAGTCGCTCCCGCTCCCCAGGGTGGTCACCGTGTTCTCGAGGGGTTGATGCTCGAGGTTGTAGCCGTGCGTCGAGCTCCACTGGTTCTTCTTGGAAAGAATGCGCATGGCCGAGTCGAGCTGGCTGTTCGCGATCTTCACCCAGCCCTCGACCGTGAGCTGTCCGGTGATGGCGAGACTCGCACCGCTGCCGCAGTCGATCCAGTCGTTGGATCCGTCGAAGGAACGCGCTTCACCGAACTTGCCGGGCGCGCCGAGCGATCCGAAGTTCGCGCCGTTGTTGGCGTTGGCGGTCGAGTCCACCAGACTGGAGTCGAGGTGCCAGACCCCGGCATAACCCGCCGCCCAGACGGCGGCCGGGCTCTGACCGTCACCCGCAGCGGCGTTCGAGTAGTACATCCACATCGAACCCGTGGTCGAACCAGCCGCGATATGCGGGACCCGGACCCAGACGACGGAAACGCCGAGCGGATTCCAGCTCTCGATCTGGTGACTGAGCTGTGTGCTGCCGTCCTCGGAGACGAAGCGCAGGTCCGCGCCATTGGCCGAGACCTGGGAGTACTCGAGACGCGTCGGGTCGAGCCGGACCAGCACGGGAAAATCGACCAGATCCGCGCCGCCCGAGCCGTTGTCGAAGCTCAAGCGCTGCCGGAGGTTCCAGCTCGCATTCCACCAGTTCCCCGCGCCCGGATCGGTACCGGTCAGCCGCAGCTCGAGGTGGCAGGGATACTCGTGGTCGACGGCGACGAACTGACCCTGGGACTGGCCGTCGACCTCCTCGATCGCATGCTCGTGACAGTCGTCGGGGTCTGCCTCGGCGCAGTGCAGCATGACGATCTTCCAGTCCAGAGCCTCGGCGGGGAGCGCGCCCGTCTCCGGGTCGTCACCGGTGCCCTGGTACGTCAAGACGTCTCCGACCCGCCACGTCTCGCCGGCCACCGGCGCGAGGATCGTCACGATGGGTGGTGTGTTGTCGACCGAGACGAGCACCTGGTCGACGTCGAAGAGCCCGGCGTCGTCGCTGACCCTGAGCTTCACCACGTAGTTGCCGCCGGCCGTGTACGTGTACTGCGGGTCGATGAGCGTGGAATCGTCGAAGGCGCCGTCCGCGTCCAGGTCCCATGCGTAACCGAGGAGGTCGCCCGCATCCGGATCGAAGGAGTCCGAGCCGTCGAACTGCACGAGCAGCGGAGCCGGCCCGTTCGTCGCGTTCGCGCGCGCCACCGCGACGGGCGGCTGATTCCCCAGGTAGTACTCGATGCGGCGGACCTGGTTGCTGCCGAGGTTCACGTAGTAGAGATCCCCGTTCGGTCCAAGCTGCAGGTCGACCGGGGAGACGTCGCTCCTGAACGTGTCGATGTGAGACGGATCGGGCTCTCCGGACCCATTCAGGTACATGACCTTGATCCAGCGCTCGGAGTAGTCGGCGAAGAAGAGCGCCCCCGCATACTGGCTCGGGAAACGGCTGGCCTCGTAGAACGTGATTCCCGTGATCGATGCACCTCCCGGGTGCGGGTAGCTGTAGTGGGGAGCGACGACCGCGCTGGCACCCTGGGCGTAGAGGCTCTCGCAGATCGGCAAGTTGGTGCCGTCGTAGCCCGATTGCGTGGGAGTTCCTTCGTAGCAGGGCCACCCGAAGTTCTCGACCAAGGAGTCGAGCGGGTCCCGCACCACGTCGATCTCCTCCCACGTGCCCCAGCCCACGTCACCGATCCACACTTCCAGGGTCCCGGGCCGTACCGTGATGCGGAACGGGTTTCGCAGTCCGTACGCGATGATGCGGTCGTCGTCCGGGACGGCTCCGCCATAGAGCGGATCGTCGGGCAAGGCAGCACCGGTCGCGGGATCGATGCGCAAGATCGTCCCGCTGAGAGCCGTCGGGTCCCCGCTCGTCCGTAGATCCTGGCTGCGCAGCGCGCCGCCCGCGTTCGGCGGATCGCCGCATGGATTCCCGACCTGCCCGTAGTCCACGAAATTGAAGCTGGCCCCGTCACCGCCGCTGACGTAGAGCGCGCCATCGAGACCGAAGCACAGGTCACCGACGGAGTGGCTCGGGAACTGCTGGCACCAGTCCTCGATCAGCACGAGCTCTGCTCCCGTCATGACCGGCTCGCCGGTCACGTTTGCCGTCAGTCGCGAGACTCGACCTCGCGCCATACATCCGTTCCCCGTCAGGTCCGTGCAGGTGGTCTGGATCCCGAGGTAGTCGTACGCGTAGAGCACGTAGATGTACGGATGCGCCGGGAACCCCGGATCGATGGCGAGGCCGAGTAGACCACGGTCCCACGTGTCATAGACCTGCGCGCTCAGGTCGGCAAAGGTCGTGGACGTGTGGTCTTCCACGTCATGGAAAACCTTGATCACCCCACTCTTCTCGGCCACGAACACGTGTCCATCGGGGGCGAAGCGCACCGCCGTCGGATTGCTCAGATTGGCCCAGACCACCGTCTCCTGGAAACCCGGCGGCGGGCCCTGGGCGTGGGCCAAAGTGGACGCGATGGCTAGAACGCCACCCCGGAGGGCGGCTCTCTTGATGTCGATCATGGTGCGTATCCGCCCGATCCGGGAGCTGGTGGAGACTCCCCAAGCTTACGCGGTCTTGGGCAAGCCGGGTTGGAGACCGGAACGAGCGTGCGGTCCCCGGCCCGTCCGGGCTAATGGGGCTGAACGGTCGGAAGAAGCACGAGGCCCGCTGGAAGGCGCGTACGCTCGTCCCAGCAGTGCGCGCGCGAGAGCTGCAAGGCCGTGACGTCGTTCACGCCGGTGAGATCGGCGCCACAGAGGTGCGCACCCCCGAAGAGGGCCTGCTCGAGCTTCGCTCCGGCCAGCTTCGCCTCGCGGAGGTCGGCGTGCTCGAGCGACGACCACGAGAGGTCGGCGCCGGCCAGATCGGCCCGCTCGAGATCGGCCCAGGAAAGGTGCGCCCGACTGAGCTTCGCTCCCGCGAGCTCGCATCCCGCCATGCGCGCGGCTGCGAGGTTGGCTCCGCTGAGATCTGCGTGAGAGAGATCTTGCCCGCTGAGATCGCGCTCGCGCGCGTCCACCCCCGGCCCCAGCGCGCGCGAGGAGCATGCGCCAGCCAGCATCAGGAGGACTGGCGCGAAGGTGGTCACGACTCTTCCGTTCACCACCGTCCCCCTGTCGGTGTCGAGGCGCAGATCGGGCCGGCGTTTGGGCGGCGCGGTCAAGGTTTTAGGTGCCGGGACGAGCGAGATAGTAGCTCCACGACGGGCATGGCCAACCAAGGAGTTGCCATGCTCAATCGCTCTGGTCTCGTGGGTATTGCATTCCTCTCGTTTCTCTCCGGATGCAGGGTGGAGGAAGCAGGTGTCGGCCAGAGGACCGGCGAGCACGAGCCGGGGGACCTAGACCTGGTCGGAGTGAGCCGCTCGGCGGGGAGGGCCCGCACACCCTTGCGGTGGAGGGGAGGGTATGCATAATCATGCCATCCATGGCAATAGTTATGCAGGACCAGTCCGGGACCCTCCCCTCCGTCCCGCCTCTGCCGCGCGGTTTTCGGGCCGGCGCCGTGCCTTGCGGCATCCGACGCAAGGCCGGACGCCTCGATCTGGGTCTGATCCTCGGCGAGCGCGCCTTCCCCGCGAGCGCCGTCTTCACCCGCAACCAGCTCCTCGGCGCTCATGTGCCCGTTTGCCGCGAGCACCTGGCGAAGAGTGGCGGTCGAGTGCGCGCCTTGCTCGTCAATTCGGGGAACGCCAACTGCTCGACCGGACGCGAGGGGATCGAGGACAACCGGAAGGTCGCGTCCGCGCTGGCCGAGCTGATCGGGTGCGCGCCCGAGGAAGTGCTGTTCCTTTCCACGGGAGTGATCGGCGCGCGCTTGCCCGTCGACACGATCCTCGCCGCTCTGCCCGAGCTCCTCTCGCGGCCGGATTCGCGCGGCGCCGACGCCTTCAGCCACGCCATCATGACCACCGACCTCGTTCCGAAAGTGACGGCGGTCGAGAGCGAGAGCGCGCTGGGTACGTCCTCCCGCACCGTCGGCATCGCCAAGGGCGCCGGGATGATCCATCCGAACATGGCGACCATGCTCGCGTTCCTCTTGACGGACTCGACGCTCCCGGCCGAGCCGAAGCCGTTGCTCTCGCGCGTCGCCGACCAGAGCTTCCACCGCCTCTCGATCGACGGTGACACCTCGCCGAACGACACGGTGCTCCTGTGGGGCTCGGGTGAAGCCGATCGCCCCGCGGTCTCGCTCGAGTCCGACCTGTGCCTGGTCGCGCGCGACCTGTGCCGGCGCATCGCCGTCGACGGTGAAGGCGCGACGCGGCTCGTCACGATCGAGGTGTGCGGGGCGCCGAGCGAAGCCTCCGCCGTGGAGGTCGGCCGCACCATCGCCACGAGCCCGCTCACGAAGACGGCCGTGCACGGCCGCGATCCCAACTGGGGCCGGATCCTCGCGGCGGCCGGTCGCTCGGGCATTCCCTTCGATCCCGAGCGAGCGCGCGTGTGGATCGGGCCTGCCACGGTTTACGACAAAGGCCGCCCACAACCCGAGAACGAGAACGCGGCGCACCTGCACATGCTGAACGAGAAGGAGGTCGTGCTGGGCATCGACCTCGCTGCCGGCGGATCCTCTGCGCAAGTCTGGACGTGCGACTTCTCGGCCGACTACGTGCGCATCAACGCCGACTATCGCTCCTGATCCTCTGGTTCGGAGTACCGCCTTCAGGCGGTCTTGTCTTGCGGAGCCAGTCCCGCCTGAAGGCGGGACGACGAACCAGACCGCCTGAAGGCGGTACTCCAAACTCGGAGGGACTCCGTCGCTCGCAACATCAGAGCAGGGGTTGACATGTGCTGCACATGCAACCATGCTCGGAGCATGTCCAAGATGATCCAGATTCGCAATGTCCCCGACGCCCTCCACAAGAAGCTCAAGGCTCGGGCCGCCATGGCTGGGCTTTCGCTCTCCGATTATCTGTTGAAGGAGATCCGAAGCTTGGCGGAGCGTCCTACGCTCGAGGAAATGCTGGAACGTCTCGCGACTCGAAAGCCCGTCGTCACCAAGATGTCTTCCGCTGAGATGATCCGGTCCGAACGCGACAGCCGATGATCGTCATCGATGCCTCGGCCATCGTGGAGGTGCTGCTTCAAAAGAATGGCGCGGAGGGAATCGAAGCCCGCATCTTTCGTCCAGGCGAGACGCTTCATTGCCCTCACCTGCTGGACCTGGAAGTCATGCAGGCTCTACGAAGATGCTTCCGGAACCGAGAGCTCGACGGCGATCGGTCCTTGCAGGCCATCGCCGATCTCGAGGGCTTGCCCTTGAAACGTTACGCGCATGATCCCTTCCTCGGCCGCATCTGGGACCTGCGGCAGAATCTCACTGCATACGACGCCTGCTACGTCGCACTCGCCGAGGCTCTGGACGCGCCTCTGCTGACCTGTGACTCGCGTCTTGCCTCCGCTCCCGGTCATCGAGCGGTCGTCGAAGTGCTCTGAACTGGGTTCGGCGGGACGGAAAAGGAAGATCTCCAAATCTCGCTGGCCCCCCGGGCGTCCTTCTCGCCAGATGGAATGACGACTTGGACGAGGATCGCAAGCGAGCGGCGGCGGTCGATCTCGTCGGGCTCTTCCGCGAGCACGCGGGGGGCCTGGCGGGAGTCGTGCGTGCCGTGCTCGGGCCGCTCTGCGACGTGCAGGAGGTGCTGCAAGAGGCCTTTCTGCACGCGTGGCAGGGACGCGAGCGACTGAACGAGGCGCACGATCCCCGGGCCTGGGTCTTCGTCCTGACCATGAATCTGGCGCGCGATCTGCGCCGCCGTACGCGGCGGCAGGGCAGGACGAGCGCGCTGACGGAGACCGATGCGATGGAACTCTCGACACGTGAGCCTGGACCGCAAGAGATGCTGCTCGGACGCGAGGCGGTCGGGCGGGCGCGCATGGCGATCGCGGCGCTGAGCGAGGAAGACAAGGAAGTCTTCCTCCTGCGCACCTCGGCGGGGCTTTCCTTCGAGGCGATCGGCGCGGCGCTCGGCATCCCGGTCGGGACGGCCAAGACGCGCATGCGGCGCGCTCTCCATCGCTTGCGGCGGGAGCTCACACCCGCGGTTCCGGAGACGAACGAGGTCGACCTCGAGGGAGGCACGCGATGAAGCACGAAGAATGTGAACGGATGCGGGACGAGCTCCTGGAATACGTGTACGGCTGCCACGTGGATCCCGCGCGGATCGAGCGCGCGCTGGCGGCGGATCCCGAGCTCGCACGGCTGCTCGAAGAGGTGCGCCGCACGGCGCTCGTGCTCGACGAGGCCGCGCGCGACGAGCGCGTGCGCTTCCAGCCACGCCTACCCGGGAGCGAGCCGACATTCAGGACACGAGGTGGTGTCGCCCTGCGTCGTGCAGCGGCCGTGCTCGGCGTGGCTCTGCTCGGCCCGTGGATCTGGTACGGCGTGAACGAAGCGATCCTCGCGAACGCCCGGGCGGACGAGCTCCGGCTGGTCGTCTCCGCCCCGCGCTCGGTGAGCGACGGTGCCGGCGCGCGCGTGCACGTCGAGACCTGGGATGGTTCGGCTTCGACCGTGCCGGCCGAGATCTCGTGGGCGGCCTTCGACGCGAGCGGCAAGCAGCTATGGAAGGGCTCGGAGCGCTGCGAGGGCGCCCGCGACATCGATCTGCCGCCGCACATCGAAGGAGTCCGCCGGGTCAGCGTGAGCGCACGGCGGGGCGCTTCCACGCGCCAGCTCGAGCTCGAGTTCGATCCAGGAGCGAGCGCGCCGCTCGTGCATCTCGCTTGCGACAAGCCGCTCTACCGGCCGGGCGAGCGCGTGTACTGGCGCGCAGTCCTACTCGAGCGCATCGCGCTCGAACCGCTCGATTCTTCCTGCCGCATGCGCATCGTCGACGCGCGCGGCACGCCGCTCCAGGACTGGATCGCGACGCCGGAGACCGGCACGGCCTCCGGCGCGTGGACGATCCCCGAGGAGGCGGCCGGAGGCGAGTACGCCCTCGAGCTGCGCGACGGCTCGGATGCGTTCGCGGTCGAGCGCCTCGCGTTCCTCGTGCGCGCATTCCAACCGCCGCAGCTCGAGAAGAAGATCGATCTCGACCGCAAGACCTATGCGCCGGGTGCCACGGGAGTGGCGGAAGTCCGCGTTGGGCGAGTCGGGGGCGGCGTCCCCGTGGGCGCCAGCGTCGATGGCTCGCTCGTCCTCGATGGAGCGGTCGTGTGGAGCGAGACGGGCCGCCTCGACGCGCAAGGTGGCGCGCTGTTCCGCTTCCAGGTCCCGCTGGAGGTCGAGCGCGGCGAGGCTCGCTTCCTCGCGCGCGTCGTCGACGGCGGCGTCGTCGAGACGGAGGTCGAGCCCTTCGTCGTCCCGACGGGCAAGCTCGCGGTGAGCTTCTACCCCGAGGGTGGCGAGCTCGTGGCGGGCCTCGAGAGCCGCGTGTACGTCGACGTGCGCGATCCGCTCGATCGGCCGATCGACGCGCGCGGACACGTCGTCGATGCCGCGGGCCGCACCGTCGCGAGCTTCGCGACCGAGCATCAGGGCCGCGGACGCTTCGTGCTGACGGCACGCGAGGGAGAGCGCTATCGCCTCGTGATCGACGAGCCGCTCGCCGCACCGGTCGAGCTCCCGGAAGCGAAGACTGCTGGGGTCGCGCTGCGGGCGATCGCCGACTCTGCACCCGCGGGCGCGCCTCTCGCGCTGCGCGTCGACACGCTCGATGCGGGCCCGTGGATCGCGGCGGTCTTCTGCCGCGGCACGCTCGTCGCACAGGACCCCTTCGAGGGAGCGGGCGCGCATGACCTCGCGATCGCCCTAGGGCCCGAGGTCGCCGGCGTCTTGCGCGTCACGGTCTTCGATCAGGAGCTGCGCCCGGTCGCCGAGCGGCTCGTGCACCGAGCGAGCGGCCGCTCGATCGCAGTCGCCATCCGTCCGCAGACGGCCGACTGCATGCCGGGTGATCACCAGAAGCTCGTCGTCGAGGCGCGCGACGAGAGCGGGCAGCCGGTCCAGGCGGCGATCGGTCTCTCGGTCACCGACCGCGCGCTCGACGCGCTGGCAGCCGAGCCGCGGATCGGTCTCCACGACCAGGCGTACTTCTTCGCCGACGCCGCGGAGCTCGAGGACCTGGGCGATTTCTTGCCGGCCGAGCCCGAGGCCGCGCGCAACATCGATCTGGTACTGGGGACGCAGGGCTGGCGGCGTTTCGCGTGGCGCGAGCCGGCGGAGTTCGTCGCGCGCGCGGGCGAGCCGGCGCGCCGAGCGCTCTTGCAGGAAGGCCACTCGGACGTTCCGCAAGTCCTCGACCTCGATGGTGGGACTGCGGCCGGCGTGGCGCGGATCGCAAGTCGAGCGCGTGACGCGCTCGGCATCTCGCTCGGGGCTTCGATCGCGGTGGCCGGATTCCTGGGACTCGCTCTACTCGCGCGCTGGCTCGGAGGAAGAACCGCGGTTGGCCGCCACCCGCTGCTCTATGCGACCGCGAGCTTCGCGCTGATCCTCGGCACGGGAGTCGCCATGCTGCCGCGCCTTCTCGGTCGGCCGAGTCCTGTGTGGCTTGCGGAGGCCATGCCTCTCGCAGCTTTCGGGGGTGAGGCGCGCGAGGCGAGACTCCCCGCAGCGGAGGGGCTGGATCTCGACCTGGCGGCCGCCTCACCCGAAAAGCTGGCGTTCCTCGGGCAGCTCGCTCCCGGCGCCCCGCCCATGGAGTTCGGAATCGTCGACGGGATCGAGCCTGGAGCGGACGATCGGGCCGAAGTTCGCCTGAACTTCCTCGGGCGGGAGCTCATGGAGGCCGCAGAAGAAGAGCAAGCTCCCATGGCCCTGTTGCGCGGTCTGGCGTACGCCGGCGACGACGATGACCTGCGCGATGCGAAGGAGCGCGCTCAGCGGCAGGACGAGCGCATCTACGCGCACGTGCACCGCGCGGCAGACGGCCTGCGCACCGACTTCGCCGAGACCGTGTACTGGAACGCGCTCCTCGTCACGGACGCGGAAGGCCACGCCCAGGTCGAGTTCGACCTCTCCGATCGCGTGACGACCTGGGTGGCGCGCGCGGATGCCCATGGCGCGCATCGCGTCGGCGGCGGAGAAACGCGATTCGAGGCGAAGAAGCCCTTCCACGCCGAGCCCGTCTTGCCGGAGGAGCTCTCCTCCGGCGATCGCATCGAGCTACCGGTCGCGCTCTTCTCCACGCGGCCCGAGCTCGGTAGTGCCCTCGTCAGCATCGACGCGACAGGCCCGCTGGCCCTCGCATCCCAGGACACGCTTCGAGTCGAGCTCCCGGATGGCCGTGGGCGCGTGCTCGTGCCCATGGAGGTGCGCGGCGGGAGCGGCGCGGCCGAGCTCTCGATCGCGGCGGAAGCCGGGGGCTTTCGCGATCTCGCGCGCCACACCGTGCGCATCGTGCCGCGCGGCTTCCCGCACCGCGAAGCGAAGAGCGGCGTCGTCCGTGATCGCCTCACGACGACGGTCGTCGTTCCCGAGGACCACGAGGCCGGCTCGCTCGCGCTTTCCCTGGTCCTGTACCCCTCGCCGCTCTCCGATCTCTTGCAAGGGATCGAAGGCATGCTGCAGGAGCCCTGCGGCTGCTTCGAGCAGGCGTCGAGCTCCAATTACCCGAACGTGCTCGCGCTCGCCTACCTCGAAGCGGCCGGCGAGGAAGCGCCGGCCATCGCGGCCCGCGCGCACGATCTCCTGGAGAAGGGGTACGCGCGGCTCGCGGGATACGAGTGCAGCGAGAAGGGTTACGAGTGGTTCGGCTCGAATCCCGGCCACGAGGCGCTCACCGCGTACGGCCTGCTCGAGTTCCACGACATGGCGAGCGTCTTCGCCGTCGAGGAGTCGATGCTCGAGCGCACGCGTGCCTGGCTACTGGACCGTCGCGACGGCAAGGGCGGGTTCCAGCGCAACGAGCGCGCGCTCGACTCCTTCGGCGCCGCGCCGGCGGAAGTGACGGACGCCTGGATCACCTACTCGCTCGCGCTCGGCGGCACGCCGGTGAACGACATCGCCGGCGAGCTCGACGCGCTCGAGGCGCGCGCGATGGCGAGCGAGGATGCCTACGTCGTGGCCCTCGGCGCCGGGGCGCTCGCGAGAGCCGGCCGCTCGCAGGCTGCGGACGCCTTGCGCGAAAAGCTCAAGCGCATGCAAGCGAGCGACGGCTCGCTCAGGGGATCGACGACGAGCATCACGCGTTCGGGCGATCATGACCTCGCGGTCGAGACCACCGCCCTCGCGATCCTGGCCTGGCTCGAGGATCCTGACGACCTCGCGCCGGTCGAGCGTGCGGTCGAATGGATCCGTGGAGAGCGCCAGAACGGCGGCACCTTCGGTGCCACGCAGGCGACCATCCAGGCGCTGCGCGCGCTCACCGCGCACGCCCAGAAGGCGCGCCGCATCGCGAGCGCGGGAACGGCCGTGCTCTCGATCGGGGGGAAGCGCGTGCGGGAGATCGTGTTCGGCGAGGGCCAGCGCGGGGCGCTCGTATTCGACGATCTCGAGGGGCACCTCGTGGCGGGCGAGAACGAGCTCGTCCTCGAGCTCAGCGGCGACAACCAGTTCCCCTGGTCGCTCGACTTCTCCTACGCGGCCGAGCAGCCGGCCGACGACCCCGCCAGCGTGCTCGCTCTGCGCACGTCCCTCTCGGAGCCTCGCGTGGAGGAAGGCCGCACGGTCTCGCTCGCGATCGAGCTCGAGAACCTGAGCGAGGAAGGTCAGCCCATGGCCCTCGCGGTCGTCGGCATCCCTGCCGGCCTCGAGGTGCCGACCGAGGTGCTGGATGACCTGAAGGCGGGGGGGCGCTTCGACGTGTGGGAGCTGCGCGGCCGCGAGCTCGTGCTGTACTGGCGCGCGCTCGAGCCGCGTGCACACGAGGAGGTGCACCTCGACCTCCTCGCGCGCCTTCCCGGCCACACGAGTGGCCCGGCATCACGGGCCTACCTCTACTACACGCCTGAATCGAAACGCTGGTGCGCCCCGCTCGACATCGAGATCCCCGTCACCCGCTGAGAAGGCGGCTGGGAACAACTCGCGTGTAGATCCTACATCGATTCGCGAGCCAGCCGCATTCGCGGTGGATTGGCCGACTTCTCGAGAACGGCACGCCACTTGCCTCGTCTGCTCCAGCCTGCCTCGCTTCGAGGTGTGGCCCATATATCCGCCAAGGAGGCGCAGACTATGCAATGGAATCAACACCTCTCGAAGTTCGCGGCCGCCATGTGCTTGGCCACCGTGATGGTCTCCTGCCGCTCCACCCAGCCTGCTGCGGAGCAGGCCGACGACGCGTGGATCACCACGAAGGTCCGCTCGAAGTACCTGGCTGACCCCGACATCAATCCCTTCAACATCTCGGTCACGACCGAGGAAGGTGTCGTCTACCTCACGGGCCGCGTGAAAGAAGACGACCAGAGGAGCGAAGCCCAGCGGCTCGCAGCCGACACCGAGGGCGTCAAGTCCGTCGTGAATCACATCCAGGTGGGCGACAAGACCGACTGAGGCAAACATGCTTTCCACAGTCCTGCTCGTCGTTCTCATCCTCTTGCTGCTCGGGGCGATCCCCAGCTGGCCGCACAGCCGGTCATGGGGCTACGCCCCGAGCGGCATCGTGGGAGTGTTGCTCATCGTCGTCATCATTCTGGTCCTTACCGGGCGTCTTTGAGCGACGCGGGGCCGGGCACGTATTGAAATGATTCTCGACTCTTGCGCGCTCTCGTAGCCTGACCCCCAACAGGAGCGCTCGAGACAAGGAGGCAAGCATGCATCCGCTTTTCGACGCACGGTTCATGACCGGTACCAAGCCGCTGGTACTGGGAGGCTACGCGCTGGCAGTTCTCTCGACGATGAGCCTGGGAGCGCTGGAGTTCGAGAGCCCGGACGATCCTCTGCAGGAACCTCGTTCCTCATGGGATCGGTCCGGCGCGGTCATGCGCAGCACTTTGAATCAGACCCTCTCCGATCTCCGTCGCGCATCCATCGCGGAGCTCGAGAAGGCAGCCGAAGGTCAAGCGTGGAAGCTCGAGCCGCAGAGTTTGCTCGTGACTTCGTGCGAAGAGGGCGGACTGCTCGCAGGCGCCGCGGTTTCCGGAGCAGGCGGCGCCGCGCACAGCAGTGATGACGGGGATAGTGCAAGCGAGCCGGCGGCCGCGAGCAAGGAACGCTCGGCTTCCGCAGATGGCGAAGTTGTGGGCGTCGTGGTCATCGTGCATTCCTCCCCCACCGGCGGCGCAGCGGGAACGTCCGAGACGCCCTTGGACCCCAAGGCCGAAAACGTGGTTCCGGCGGATGCCGGGGCCGAGACGACGGCCGACATGGTCCCCAACGGCACTTACCACTTGCGCCGCAACGCCGGCGCATCGGCTCTCGAGCTCGTCGGACCGGACGGACGAATTGCGGCTACAATTCCCCTGCACGGCGAGGCCGCCAGCCCTGATCGTAGTCACGCGAGTGAACGCGAGGACGACGAACGAGGCACGTTCCCGGCACATGAGCCCCTGGCGGAACCGATCGGGGCCCGAAGCCCCGACTCTTCGGCCGCACGGGCAGCCAGCGACTGGCCGGACATCTACATGGCAATCCTTCATTGGCTAGACCCGCGCTTCCGTTCGTAGCGGGTGGATCCCCGCTCGTGAGCCGAAGGGTCGTCCGAGAGGGCGGCCCTTCGCTTCGTGGCGCGTGAATGTTCCTCCCCCCCGGAAACGACCCGCTCACGCAAATGGACTCAGAGAACAAACAGTCTCGATTGGTCACGCTCATCGCGAGCGTGATCGTGGTCGGGGCCCTCTATCTCGCGAGGGAGGTCCTCATTCCCTTCGCGCTAGCGGTACTGACGAGCTTCCTGCTCGCCCCCGTCGTGCGGCGACTCCAGCGCTGGCATTTCCGGCGGACCCTGGCGGTCATCACGACCATGGGCCTCCTCGCGGTGATCGCGGGCGGCGTGGGCTGGCTGGTCTGGGGTCAAGCGCAAGCGCTCGCTCACAACCTTCCCCAGTACCGTCAGAACATCAAGACCAAGATCGTGACCATGCGCGAGGCCTTCGAGGAGCCTTTCGCGCGAGCTGCCGCGACCGTTCGGGCCCTCGGCTCCGACATCGAAGCACCGGCCAGTCCGGCCATCGAGGGCCCCGAGCCGCAGGCCGTGCGCATCGTGGAACCCGCGCACAGCCCCGTCGGCGCGGTGGCGGACGTGCTCGAGCCGATCCTCGACTCGTCGACCACGGCGGCCATGATCCTGCTCTTCTCCTTCGTCATGCTGCTGAAGCGGGAGGACCTGCGCGATCGTTTCATCCGCCTCGTCGGGGGCGGGCAGATCTACGTGACGACGCAAGCGCTCAACGAAGCCTCGGAGAAGCTGAGTGCGTACCTGGCCCGTCAGGTGCTCCTGAACAGCCTGCAAGGCGCGGTGGTTGGGCTGGGCCTGATGGTGATCGGCCTGCCGAACTCACTGCTCTGGGGCTTGCTTTCGGCGCTGCTTCGCTTCGTTCCTTACGTCGGCCCGTGGGTCGCGGCAATCTTCCCCTTCCTCGTCTCGTTCGCGATTTCCGATGGCTGGTCTCAGCCGTTGATGGTGGTCGCGCTCATCGGCGTGATCGAGCTCGTCAGCAACAACATCCTGGAACCGTGGGTGTACGGCTCCGCGACCGGGATCTCGTCCATGGCAATCCTGATCACCACCATGTTCTGGACCTGGCTGTGGGGTCCGATCGGGCTCGTCCTCGCCACTCCCTTGACCGTCTGCTTCGTGGTGATGGGCAAGTACGCCCCCCGGCTTCATTTCCTGTACTTGCTGCTGGGGGACGCGCCAGTTCTCCCGGTGCCTGCTCGGCTGTACCAGCGATTGCTCGCCGGGGACCCGGACGAGTGCTGGTCGCTGGTACGTTCGGAAATGCGCCAGAAGCCGTTGTACGAGGTCTACGATTCGGTCGTGCTGCCGGCCCTGGCCATGGCGGAATCCGATCGGCGGCGCAAGGCACTCGACGCGCGGACCGAGACCCTCGTCGACGAGACCGTGGGATTGATCCTGGACGAGGCAGAGGACTTCCAGCCCACCCGCGAAGATCAACCCGGGAGCAGCTCGCTGCTCTCGGATAACGCGCTCGGAGTTCTCTGCGTGCCGACGAGGGATGTCGGAGACGAGCTGGCTGCAATGATGCTCCGCCAGGTTCTCGCGCGGGATGGAATGCACGTCGAGATCACGCCCCTCGCCGAGCTTGCGGGCGAGACCCTGGATCGGATTGCGGCAGGTCCCGTGCGGGTGGTGTGCATCTCGTCCGTACCTCCCACGCGCCTGATGCACGTGCGATACCTCTGCAAGCGCTTCCACGGGCGCTTCCCGGATCTCGAGATCATCCTCGGCTTGTGGACGCTTCAGGTCGAGCCAGCGGATGTGGCCGATCTCGTTCCCTTGAACGATCGGATCCACGTGGTCACATCCCTGGCCGAAGTCCGCAGCCTGCTCCTCGGATTCGCGAGCGCCGAGCGATCGCTGCGGCAAGGCTCGCTCGAGCCACCCAGAGCGAGCGCCTGACGATCGCGGCGGGCAATGACCGGGCGGCGAGATCCCGGCGAACGTTCGGGGAGGTCCCGAGGGGAAAAACTCGAGACCTCCCCGATGGGCTCGACGCGCAGAGCAGGGCGCGAGCTGTCGCGACGATGACGAAGTTCGATCAGTGGATGGCGACCAGCTCCGTCCGCTCCCCCGTATCCGGATCAACCTCCAGCACCAGGCCGATGCCGGGAGCGTAGTACTTCAGCTCGTACGTATCGGGCTCGAGGAGATTCCAGTCCCGGGTTTCCACGCAGTGCTGGAAGGTTCCGTAGGGCACGCTCACCGTGGCGTCCACGGACAGGATCAAGGCCATGTCCTCGGCCTCGTTGACGAGGAACTCCTGGCGATACGCGGTACCTGGAACAGGCGAGTCGAACATCACGACACCAGGCTTTGCCCCGTCCTTGTCCGTCCGCCAGGACCCGTCGATGTCGTCCAGGAATCCATCCTCGTAGTTGAAGACGATCTCACCGAAGTACCACACGTCGCCCGACTCTTCCTGCGAGAACCAGTCGGTCGTGTCCTCGACGACCTCGCCGTTCAGGCTCACGATGTCGCTGACCGCGCGGCACTCCGCGCCGTCGATCTCGACGGTCTCGGGGAGGGCCATGACCACCGTCGTCTCGAGACCGTCCACCGTCCGATGCTCGTAGACGAGCGAGCGTCCGACGATCAGCGGGAAGTAGGTATTGGTGACGTTCGCGCTGAAGTCATCCTCGTCGAGCTCCGGGTCGTAGGGTCCGCCACCGAGGAGCCCGCAGGCGTCCAGACGCGCGTCGTACTGGTCGTGGAGGAGCGCGACCGCCTCCTTGAATGCATCCAGTGCCTCCTCGAGGCAGTCCTCCTTGTCGTCATCGTCGCTCTCGTTGAAACACGTCGCAATGCTCATGGCGTAGTCCGCCTGCGCCTCGCGCATCGAACCCCTCTGGATGGTGCGGGCCGTCGTAGCGCAGACGGATGCGGTCGATCGCGCAGAAGCCGGCGCCGCGGAGGGAGGCATCGCTCCGATGGCTGCGAGGACGAACAGGATCCCGAATCGTTTCACGGCAGTCGTGGCATGCATGATCTTCACGCGGTTTCTTCCTTCGTTCGAGTTCTTGGACTGCAACCGTGGTTGCAGCTCGAGAGTAGGACATCGCGCAGCGATGGAAGGGCTCGAACGATTACCGCGAGATGATCGATGGCGTCCCGGATTACCGGGGGATTATCGCGGCCGAGGCAGCGGCTTCAGATGCCTCGCGGACCGAGGCGCAGGTGCTGGCGCAGGAAGCGCTCCATGGTGCGATAGAACTCGAACTGGTTCTCCTCGTTGGAGAAACCGTGTCCTTCGTCCTCCTTCACCAGGTACTCGACGGGAACCCCTCGCGAGCGCAGCGCGCTGACGATCTGGTCGGACTCTTCCTTGCGCACGCGCGGATCATTGGCGCCCTGCGCGACGAGGAGCGGCGCGCGGATCTTCTCGGCGTGGAAGTACGGCGAGGTCGCACGCCAGCGCTCGGCGTCGCGCTCCGGATGGCCGACCATGACGTGCACCATGTCGAGGAAGGGTTTCCAGTACGGGGGGAAAGCCTCGATCCAGGTGAAGAGGTTCGAGATGCCCACGTAGCTGATGCCGCAGGCGTAGAGATCCGGACTGCGCGTGAGGCCGCTGAGCGCCGCGTAGCCGCCGTAGCTTGCGCCGTAGATCGCGATGCGCGTCGGGTCGGCGATGCCTTGCTCGATCGCCCAGCGCGCGCCGTCGGTCACGTCGTCCTGCATCGCCATGCCCCACTGGCCGAAGCTCGCGCGCCAGAATCCCTTGCCGTACCCGGTCGAGCCGCGGAAGTTCATCTGGAGCACCGCGACACCGAGGCTGGCGAGGAACTGCACCTCGGGATCGAAGCCGAAGACGTCGCGGGCCCAGGGTCCACCGTGCGGATGGACGACCAGCGGCAAGCGCTGCGCATCGCTCCCCGGGGGGAGGGTGAGGTAGCCGTGGATCTCCTGCCCGTCGCGCGCGCGGTAGGCGATCGGCCGCACCGGCGCGAGCTCGTCCTCGACGAGCCAGGGAGCGGCGTCGAACAGGTGCTCCAGTGAAAGCGAGCCGTCGGAGGCCTGGACCAGCAGGTGGAAGGAGCCGCGCGTCCGGTCGCCGCCGGAATAGACGATCCAGCTCCGCTCGTCGCGAGAGTGCGAGACGAGGCGGTTCTCGCGTCCGGGCAGGCGCTCGTCGACGGCCTGTTGCAGCGCGGCGCGCTCGGCGTCGAAGAAATGATGCTGCAGGCGATCGGTCTCGAAGGCGACGCCCGTGACGATCCGCCTGCGCTTCGAGACGAGCAGATCGGCCACGTCAACTTCCGGGTGCTCGAACACGAGGCGACCTTCGCGGCCGCGATCGAGGTCGTACTCGAAGATCGCGGCCTTGTCGCGCCCGACGTTGGAAGAGACGTAGAGCGCGCGCTCGTCGAAGGTGAAGGCGAGTGGAGTCGCGCACTCCTCGAAGCTGTAGCTCGCGACCTCGCGCCACGGATCGAGCTCGCTCGGGCGATGGAGGATCGCCGTGTTCACGCCGTCGGTCGTCGTGGCCAGGAGCAGCCGCCCGTGGTGGTCGGTCATCCAGGCCTGCACGTTGCCGGGATTCTCGGCCACCTGCTCCATCGCGCCCGTGCGGACATCGAGGCGCCAGACGTCGAAGAGCTCCGGGTCGCGGCGGTTCATCTGGAACAGGATCTGGTCGGGCACCTCCTCCAGATCGTCGACGATGTCGCACTTGACCCCTTCGAAGGGTGTCAGCTCGAGGGGGTCGGAGCCGTCGTGGCCGACCGCGTATAGGCGATGATTCTCGTCACCGCCTCGATCACGCGCATAGATCAAGCGCTCGGAGTTCGCCCAGGCGAAGCCTGCGACGTCGCGCTCGTTCGCTCGTGTGACCTGCCGCTCCTCCTTCGTCACGAGGTCCCGGACGAAAACGTTCAGGCGCCGCTCCCAGGGAGCCTGGTAGGCAATCTTCTTCCCGTCCGGCGAGAGGCGCGCGCGGGCGCGCTCAGGCTTGCGGAAAAAGTCCTCGAGGGGAACGACTCGTCGGGGCATGCAGCCGGCTGAGGAACGAACGCGGGGGGGCGAGAGTGTAGCCGAGTCTCCACGGGCCTCCTCCCCCCTCCAGGCGGTCCAGCCTTGCGCTCGAGACTCCACGAGGAGACCCTTGGGTTTGTCGGAAACATTCCGTGTCTCATCGCGCACTGCGCTTGGCATCCCCCCTGGAACGCCGCGGCGCAGGACCTGGATCCCCCAGGTCCCGCCAGGTCTCGAAGGAGCGGATCGAGGAGAACCCGCGTCATGAAAGCCCCGTTGTCCGTGGCTGAAGCCACATCGATGGCCGAGCGCGACCTGACGAGGCGCGCAGTCTCCCGCAGGACCTTCATCCAGGGCACTGCCCTGGGCGCCGCGATCGGAGGCGTGGCGACCGCGCGGGGCGCGAGGGCGCAGTCGGCCGGCACGCCCGCCATTCCCTCGCTCAGGGACGACCTGCGGCTCCTGCTCAACCGGACGACGCAAGGCTACACGCCGGAGGTGTGGCAAGAAGCTCGGACGCGCGGGTTCCAGGGCTTCCTCGAATGGCAGCTCGACTACGAGAACATCGACGATTCGGATGTCGATGCGATCCTCACCCAGCTCCCCTCGCTGGGCATGACTCCCTACGAGATCTACACCTCCTATGGAGACAGCGCCTTCTATGCGCTCTACGAGATGAGGCTGGCGGCGCTCATTCGCTCCTACCTCTCCAGGCGCCAGCTCTACGATCGCATGGTCGAGTTCTGGACGGACCACCTGAACATCTACGGGCTGAAGGACGGGATGTGGTACTTCCAGCCCCGGGATCAGCTCCGGACCATCCAGGCTCACGCTCTGGGCAAGTTCCCGGACATGCTCCGGGCCAGCGCGACGAGCGGCGCGATGCTGTACTACCTCGACAACTACCTCAGCTTCGCGGGAGCGGTCAACGAGAACTACGGGCGCGAGGTCCTGGAGCTCCACACGCTGAGCGTGGAGGGTCCTTACAACGAACAGGATGTCAAGGAGGTCGCGCGCTGCTTCACCGGCTGGAGCATCAATTTCGATCTCAACCCGAACTACGGCCTGTTCCACTTCTACAACAACCTGCACGACCACGAGCCGAAGACCGTCCTCGGCCACGTCATCGACGTGGATGGAGCGCAGGATGGCATCGCGGTGCTGAACATCCTCGCGGCGCATCCCGCGACGGCCAATTTCATCGCCAAGAAGATGACCGCCTGGCTGCTGTGCGAAGACCCGCCGCAGAGCGTGGTCGATTCGGCGGCGCAGGCCTACATCGCCACCGGCGGCGACATCAAGTCGATGATCCGCATCATCCTGAGCCACGAGTCGATCACCGCGGCGGATGCGTTCAACAAGCCGAAGTTCCAGCGGCCCTGGCGCTTCGCCATGTCCCTCTTGCGGGCCACCAATCCCACCATCACCGACGGCCTCGGTGTGATCGACCAGCTCGATCGGATGGGGCACGGCCCGCTCTACTGGCCGGCGCCGGACGGCTACCCCGACAAGCTCTCGCGCTGGGGCCACGGGGTGTTCGATCGCTGGAGCTTCGCTTCGCGCCTCTTCGGCAATCAGATGTACGGCGCCTCGTTCAGCAACCAGCAGATCGCCGATCTCTTCCAGGGCTACCCGCAGTCACAGCTGGCAGTCCGCGCGAACGAGATCCTGACCGGCGGAACCCTGCCTGCCAGCGACGTCGCCGAGATCCAGGCCTACGTCAACAGCAAGTTCCTGGTGAACGATCTGTACCGCGAAACGCTCGCGCTCACTGCGTCCTCCCCCAACTACCAGTTCATCTAGTGCAGGAGCGCACGACGAACATGGAAAACATCGTTCACAACCCCGACTGCGAATGCGCCGAGTACCGCGAGCTCTCGCGGCGCGGATTCCTGGGCGACGCGCGCATCTTCGCCGCGGCCCTCGCTTCGACTCCTGCGTGGCTTCCCAAGGTCGCGTTCTCACGTGCCCCGGCTGGCGCGCGCGACACGCTCGTCGTCGTCAACCTGCGCGGAGGCATGGACGGCCTGACCGGCTGCGTGCCCTTCGGCGACGCCGAGCTGTACGCGAAACGCCCGACGCTCGCGGTTCCCCCGCCAGGGCAGACCAACGGCGCCCTGGACCTCGACGGCTATTTCGGCCTTCCCCCCGCCGCGGCGCCGCTGCTCACGCCCTATCAGGCCGGGCATCTCGCAATCGTGCACGCGACGGGCTCCACCGATCCCACGCGCTCGCACTTCGACGCGATGTTCTACATGGAGACCGGTACGCCCAACAGCGGTGGCCTGCTCGCGTCGACGGGCTGGATCGGACGGCATCTCATCCATACCTCGCCCCTCGGTACCGGTGAGCTGCGCGGGATCGGGGTCAGCCCCTACCTCGCCATGTCGATGTTCGGCGGTCCGGGCACGATTCCCGTGGCCGACCTGGCCTCCTACGACTTCCCGGGCCGGCCGAATACCGCGGCGGACCGTCGCGCCCTGCTCAGCAGTCTGTATTCGGAGTCGGTCGAGATCCTCGAATCGTCGGCGAACAGCGCGATGGCGACCGTCGACATCCTGAATGCGATCGACTTTCCGAATTACGTTCCCGAGAACGGCGCCGTCTATCCGAACTCGACCTTCGGGTACGGGCTGAAGAGCATCGCCGCGCTCGTCAAGGCCGACGCGGATCTCGAGATCGCGCACCTCGACTACGACGGCTGGGATCACCACAACGGCGAAGGCCCGATCGATGGAGCGTTCGCCTACATGATCGGCGACCTCTCGGCGACACTGGAAGCTTTCTATCTCGACATGCAAGCCCGGATGGGGCGCCTGATCGTGGTGGTCATGAGCGAGTTCGGCCGCCGCATCGAGGAGAACGGCACGGCCGGGACCGATCACGGTCACGGCAACTGCATGTACGTCATGGGCGGGCACGTCGCCGGCGGACAGGTGCTCACGCAGTGGCCGACGCTGATCGGTTCCGGCAACGGCGACCTCGACATCACGATCGACTACCGCGACATCCTGGCCGAGATCCTCGAGAGGCGCATGGGGGACACTTCCCTCGGTGACGTCTTCCCCAATTTCACGCCGACCTTCCGCGGGATCATCGCCTGAGGACGGAGGCGGCTCGCCGAGCCGCTCCGAGACACGAGGGGCGTCACGCTCGGGCGTGGCGCCCCTTCGCCGTTCGTCGAGATTGGCTCCGCGCCGCTCGACTCAGCGCCCCTCGGCCGGCACCTCGGCGTGCGTCAGGGCTTCGCGCACATCGTCGAGCCTCGACGAGCGCAGACCGATGGCGAGCGAGAGGACGACCTCGTCGCTCCGGGCGCCGTATTCCAGGCTCGCCTGCGCACGCTCGGACGCCTTCTCGATTCCCAAGATCTTGCCGAGGCTATCGAGGTTGGCCTCGATCTGCGGCAGGAGCGTCGCAAGCGAGCCATAGAACTCGGCGGCGTCGCGTTCGCTGTCCCAGAGCGTCACGAGCTCGAGGAAGCGAGCGTTCTCTTTCACCAGCACGACCAGGCGATCCCCTCCCCAGCCCTCGGCGATCGCATTCGTGTAGGCCATGGACAGCACGGCCATCGGATCGTCGAGTCCGCTCGTGGCCGCTTCCGGAGTGGTGAGGATCGCGAGGTACAGCTCGCCGAGCGTGTCTTCGTGGGCGACCTCCCAGCCGCGGGGTAGCGCGCTGGTCTCGAATCGGATGCTCCGCGGCTCGTCGCGCTCCTCGGCGATCCAGTACTTCGCGGGATGCAGGATCTGCTCCATGGAACGGGGAGGGTCGGTGAAGGCGCGATCCAGGTCTGCGGGAATCGCACGACGCATCTGTCCCTGGAGCACGTTGTCCGAATGCACCAGGAAGGCCGAGCCACGCAAGTACGCGCTGATCAGCGGGAGCCAGATGAAGGCGGGAGCGTCGTGCATCGACTCCATGCCCATGTTCTGCACTTCCTTCAGCGCCTCCGGATCCGCATCGCGAAACATGTCCAGGTGCCGGGCCGAATACTGGTTCATCGCGTTCGTCCCGCTTCCCTCGACGACGGCGGCGTACGCGCTTCCCGCATCCGATTCGGTGACGCGCGTGCGCATGTCGTCATCGATGTCGTACAGCTGGTCGTCCAGCGCATGCGTGAGCTCGTGCGCGAGAATGACCTTCGCCAGCGGTCCGACGAATTGCTCCATGATGTAAAACGTGTCTTCCCCGGGCACGTAGAAGCCCCCGACCTGCTCCTCGAGGACTTCGAAGGTCTTCTTCATGAGGTCGAGGTCGGCAGGGATCAGGCCGAGCATCTTCGCCATCAGCTCGTTTCCCGCGAGCTCCTCGGCCGTGATCATTTCCGCCATGCGCTCCTTGGCATGCGAGATGAAACCCTCCCGGTCGGTGATCTTCATCGCCACGGGCCGCGAGAAACTCGCACCACGGATCTCCTCCACTTCCGTGGAAACCTCGGCGCCGATGCGCTCGAGCTCTGCCTGGGTCCAGACGTCCTGCGACAGCGGCTCGGAGGGGGAACGGGGAAGGAGAACGAGACCGGGGAGCAGGAGGCAGAGCGGGCGCAGCATGGCGAAGGAACCGATCGGTTGGAGCGAGGAGGCGGCGGTCCCATGAGAACGGGGTCGATGGACCGTCGAGCGCGCCGCAGGATAGCATCGCTCTGGCCCCCGCGGGCTCGCGAACGAAGTCCACACGATCGACTCCTTCTCTCGACTCACGCTGAACGCTCCATGCTCCAGTCCGCTTGCAGTCTTGTGACACTCCTGTTGCCGCTCGTCGTACCGCAAGACCCGGCGAATGCCGAGCAGGCCGCGCCCGAGCTCTTCGCTCGCGTCGCCGTCCTGGGCGCCAGCGTCTCGGCCGGCTACGGCCTCGAGGCCGAGCTCCAGGCCGAGGTCGATCTCGGCACGATTCTCGAGTGCGCCTTGCGCGCCGAGCCGGGCTCCGTGGTGGTCGCCGCGGACACCTTCTTCTTCACCAACCCCCATTCCTTCGGCCGTCGCTTCCTCACCAAGATCGAGGAAGCGCATCCGACGCTGGTGGTCGCCCTCGACTACTTGTTCTGGTTTCCCTTCGGTTCCGAGCCGAGCGAGGACGCGCGCCTGGCCGAGCTCGAGAATGGCCTGGCGCTCCTCGGCGAGCTCGATTGCGAGCTGCTCCTCGGCGACTTCCCCGATATCTCGAGGGCGCTCGAGGGTGTCGGACCGTTCGGTTTCCCGATCGTGACGCCCGACCTGCTGGCCGCACCCGAGACGCTCGTGAAGCTCAACGCGCGCCTACGTCAGTGGGCCGAGGAACGTGGGCGCGTCACCATCGCACCGATGGGCGAGTTCCTCGCGCAACTGTGCATGTCCGGGTCGATCGCCATTCGTTCGAATCGCTGGCCCGAGGACTCCATGCGGACGATGCTGCAGACCGACCTCTTGCACCCCACCGCTCGAGGCTCGATCGCGCTCGCGCTGCTCGGTCTCGACCGCTTGGTATCGGCTCCCCGTGCGATTGCCGAGGATGCAATCGACTGGGATGCGACGAGCATCGGCGAGCGCTTGATGCAGCGAACCGAGGCGGAACGGATGAAGAACATCGAGCGCCAGCGCCGCCGCGACGAGCGCCGGAAAGCCCGCGAGGAGAGCGAAAAGGACGGCAGCGGAGAAACCGCGCGGCTAGGCGACCCCAAACGAAGCGAGCCCGCCGATCGGCGGGCTCGCGCTGGAGTCTACCGGTAGATCACGGGCACCAGGTCGTTTCGAGGCCGTCGCTCAGGTTGAAGAATGCGCCCCCGCCGGCCGGATCGCGATACCAGAACTGGAAGTTCTGGCTGTCGCCGGCCGAGATGCCGGTTCCGGTGACGTCGAAGGCGAGAGCGGCCTCGCCGAAGATGTCGATCGTCTGAACCTGCATCCGGGTGATGCCGCCGGCAGCGCAGATGAAGCCATTGCCGAAGACCGTCTGCGTCTGGTTGGGGCCGTAGAAGAAGATGCCAGCCTGGCCGGCCGGGCAGATGCTCGCCGAGATCGTCAGGTTGTTGGCGGAGACGCTGGTCGAGCCGTTCCAGTACATGATCGCCCCGCTCCCGACCGAGTTGGGTGAGGTCGAGCAGTAGTTGAGCGGTGTCGGGCACCCGTCCTCGACGGCGAAAGCGTCGACGTACCAGTCGTCGTCGCTACTCGATCCATTCACGCGGAAGGAGACGCGGAATCCGTCGTGGTAGGCATTGAGGGGCAGATCGAACTGGTGGAGCTCGAAGGCGGTCTGGGTCACACCATCCGAGACGACGGTGACGGCGTTCTGCCAATCGCCGCTGTTGTTCATGTACTCGACGATGAGCGTCTCGCCCGCCTCCACGCCGACGTGCTCGGAGTGGAAGCTGATCCGCTTGCCGGAGAGGCCGCTCATCAGGATGTAGTTCGACCGGACGTAGTCATCGCCAAAATCCTCGGCGTTCAGGGTGTCGAGGTTGAGCGACTGCGTCCCGTTGACCTCGCCGGTGGCTGCGGTGCTCGTGGCGGCGCCCTGCACGGAGGGCCAGATGTCGGTGTCGAGGACCGCTTCGAAGGAGTCGAACAGGGGGAAGGTGAGTGCCGGAGCGAGCTCCGGACAGCACGGCCGCGCCGCAGCGTAGGGCCTGATCTGTGCGATCTCGAAGGTGCCAAACTTCGTCACGTCGCCGCCGCAACCGCCGAGCCCCGAGCACATGATGAAGCACTGTGCTCCGTGGCCATCGCAGTGCTGAGCGCTGAAGTTGTGACCGATTTCGTGCGCGGTGAGACCGGCGCGAAGGTTCAGGTTGGTCGTGAACCTCGACTGGGACAGCCCGAAGCCCTGGCTCTGGCTGCAGACCACCGAAAGGTAGGCGATCCCGATCGTGCTCCCGTCGACGTTCTTCCCTGTCATCAAGTGGGCGATGTCGCGCTTGATGAAGCTCTTCGTCGAGGCCCAGTGGCCGCGGAAGGAATTGAGCAAGTTGTTCGGATTGGTCGACGTGTACGGATCAGGCTCGCTGGTGCGCACGATGATCGAGGCGGCGTCGAAGATCACGTCGACGTCGCGCTGGTAGATCACATTGATCAGGCTGACGATCAGCTCGACGTCGTTGATGGTGTTCGGAACGCTGCTGCCGTTCTTGACGAAGAACTCGACGTCGGTGTCGAAAGCGAGCTCGCACCAGTGCTCTCCGGTTCCGAGGAGGTCGCCACCGAGGCGTTCCCCGAGAACGGGTGCGTCGAGCTCGATGCATCTCCAGTCACCGGGCAGCGAGTCGGCGGCGTCGTACACGATGTGCATCGACGGATCGGCGGTCGGGTCGGCCTCGGTCAGGGGCTGGATCGCCCAGGTCGAGCCATCACTCGGCCACACGAGCGCCTGGAGCTGGCCGTCCACGAGGGTGCCGGCGACCTTGCTGCCGGGATCCCCGGCGATCGAACCGAGGAAGGTGGCCGGCTCGGGAGCTTGTATCTCCTCGAGCTGGTCGCCGCCGCGATCGACGAAGACCTGGTAGTCCATCCCGCGCACGCTGTGCGGCCGCGCCTGGATGACCTCGGTGCGCCCTGCGATCACGACACGCGTCGCGAAGCCGTCGGAGACGGTGGCGGGAAGCTCGAGTCGCTGGAAGCTGTAATCGGAGACGGAGAAAGACTCCTGAATCTGGTCGCGCAGCTGTGCGGGTGAGCTGGCCTGCGCCGCCAAGCCTGAGGGGGTAATGGCCGCGGCGAGAGCCACGGCAGCGAATCCGAAAGGGGGACGAATCTTCATGGGGGATCCTTGCTGGTAGGGCTCTGTGGCCGGAACCGTGCACCGGCCGCCTGAGCCATCTCACTATTGTACCGCCCCGGGTAGGCCTGAATAGAGCAGGAGGCATACGAGGCCCGTCGAGCCCTGTCGACGCTCGGATCGCGGCCTGTTGCGCTCTATCGCCATGTCGTGATCGAGAACGCACTGCACACGATCTACCGCCGCCTGGTCGGCAGCTCCCGCAGGCGAGATGACCGCTCCTGCATGTCCGCTCCGCGGGTGTGCGATGCAGTATGATCGTGGACAATTCGGATTGCCGTCCTCCGTTGCTTCGTCGGATCGCCAGCCGACGTGCATTCGATGGTGCCCCTCCCGCCAATCCTCTGATTCCACGCACCACCCCGTCCGGAGCCCTTGCATGCAGACTCGAACTCGCCTCTTCCTCGCCGGCAGCACGCTGGCCGTCGCGCTCTCCGCGAGCACCGTTCTCGCTTCTCCCCAGCAGCTCGCATCTGAGCTCGTCGCCTCGGGATTCGACGACCCGCTCTGGGTGGGCTCGCCCGCAGGAGATTTCGAGCGCTTGTTCGTCGTGGAGCAGCTCACCGCGCGGATCCGGATCATCAAGCAGGGTCAGATCCTGCCGACTGCCTTCCTCGACGTTGGTTCGCTGGCGGGTTCAGGTAGCGAGCAAGGTCTCCTGGGCATGGCCTTCCATCCCAACTACTCGAGCAACGGCCGCTTCTTCATCAACTACACGAACAACAACGGCGACACGCGCGTCGTCGAGTACTCCGTCTCGGGAAATCCCGACATCGCCGATTCGACACCCGTCCAGACGATCCTCGCGCAGAGCCAGCCCTTCTCCAATCACAATGGCGGCAACCTCGCCTTCGGTGCGGACGGCAAGCTCTACATCGGGCTGGGCGACGGCGGGAGCGGGGACGACCCGGGCAATCGCGCCCAGGATGGCAGCACGAACCTCGGGAAGATGCTGCGCCTCGATGTCGACATCCCCCCGCCCTTCATCCCTGGCGACAATCCGTTCGTCGGCGATCCTTCCGTCAACGACGAGATCTGGGCCCTGGGCCTGCGCAACCCCTGGCGCTACAGCTTCGATCGCCTGACCGGCGACCTCTACATCGGCGACGTCGGCCAAAACGCCTGGGAAGAGGTCAGCTTCCAGCCCGCTTCCAGTAATGGCGGCGAGAACTATGGCTGGCGCTGCATGGAGGGGACGCACTGCACGGGGCTCACTGGCTGCACTTGCGATGCTCCCGAGCTCACGATCCCCATCTACGAGTACGGCCACGTTTCCGGGAACTGCACGGTCATCGGCGGTTACGTGTATCGGGGGAGCGCCCTGGCGTGGTTCCAGGGCCACTATCTCGTCGGAGACTACTGTTCGACCAAGGTCTGGTCGTTCCGGTACGTGGGCGGCCAGGTCCTGGACTTCGTCGACCGCACCGCTGAGCTCGAGCCGCAGGGGAGTGACTCCATCGATACCATCACTTCCTTCGGCGAGGATGCGGCGGGCGAGCTCTACATCGTCGACTCGAGCGGGGGCGAGATCTTCAAGATCATCTCCACGTGCGAGGCCACCAATTACTGCGTGGCGAATCCCAATTCGACGAACCTTCCCGCAGTGATCGGGAGCAGGGGCTCGTCGAGCCTCTCGAGCAACGACTTCGAGCTCACCGCCATCCAGTGCCCGCGGAACCAGTCCGGCGTTTTCTTCTATGGTCCGCGGCAAATCGACGTCCCCTTCGGGAACGGCCACCAGTGCGTCGGCGCGGCAGGCATCGGCCTGTTCCGTCTGCAGCCGCCGATCCAGACCTCGGGCGCGGGCGACGTGGTGCTGGCGGTGGACTACACGCGACCCCCGATGAGCTCGGGCCAGGGCCAGATCTCCGCCGGCTCGACCTGGAACTTCCAGCTGTGGTTCCGGGATCCCCTCGCGGGAGGGGCTGCGTTCAACACGACCGACGGGCTCTCCGTCCTGTTCTGCCCGTGACGCGCGGAGAGCGGGTCAGTGTCCGCTCGGCGCTGCCCCGCTCTCGACCTGCGTCTCCGTGAGCATCCGTCGGATCGGTCGCACCAGCGCGAACATGATCCCGGCCATGACGAACGCGCTGACCGCGACCATCGTCAAGAGGGTCGGCAAGTCGAATCGGTCGTAGTAGCCCGAGACGGATCCTCCCATGTAGTTCCCTAGCGACGTGGCGAGGAACCAGACCCCCATCATCAACCCGACCACGCGCGCTGGCGCGAGACGCGTCATCGCGGCGAGGCCGACAGGACTGAGGAAGAGCTCGCCGATCGTGTGCAGGAGGTACACGACCAGGAGCCAGATGAAGCTCACGCGCTCCCAGGCGGGAAAGAGCTCCTCGCCGATCTTCACCTTGGCCGTATCGATCACGCGAGTGATCTGCGAGAGACCGATCTCCCCGGTGCCAAGCTCGACAGCGTACTTCGACGCAGTCTCGCGAATCGGCTGCCAATCCTTCGCGCCGTACTCCTTCCAGAGCTCCTCTTCGATCTGCTTGCGCGCCTCCGCGAGGATCTCGCTGACGGCCGCGACCCGGACCTCGCCCTCGGTATGGACCTCGACTCCGTACTTCGCACCGGCCGCGACGATCGCGTCGCGGTTCTTGGCCACGTAGTCCGACCAGATGGTGGTCCATTGCCTGGCGCCTCCCACCAGCCACAGGAATCCCAGGCCGGCGAAGGTCAGGCCGATTCCGAACTTGGTGGGATACGAAGGGTTCCGCTTGCCGAGCGCGTTCCACATCCAGGTGAAGAACGGGGTCAGCAACACGATGAAGGCAGCGTTCACCGCCTGCCACCAGCTGGAGGGGAACTCGTAGCCGAACACCACGTTGCGAGTGGACTCGTCGGCGAAGATCGTCAGGGTGGAACCGGCTTGCTCGAAGACGCCCCAGAAGATCGACGCGCCGACGAACAGGATCGTGATCACGACCAGGCGATTGCGTTCCATCCTCGTCCAGCTCCCCGCCGTGAACAACCTTCCGAAGAAGGCAACCACCACGAGGACGAGTAGAACCTGGTATGCGCCGTCGATGTTGCCTCTCGTGAGCAGCTCGGGGCGCATGATCCCCAGTAAGGTCACGGCGATCGCGATCGCGAGGAAGGACAACGATCCGATGGCGAGCGTACGCTTGCGTTGGCGCGCGTCGCTCTCTGACTTCGCAGGCGTCGGTCGGAGGCCCGCCGTGCCAAGATTGCGCCCGGTCAGCAGGTACTGCAGCAGTCCAAAGAACATTCCGACTGCTGCGGCGCCGAAACCCCAGTGCCAGGAATTGCGGGGATCGAGCCCCCAGGACTCCAGCTGCGCTCGCCACCAGGGTTTCTGCGCCAGGAAGCCGCACACGAAGGGTGCCGTGAACGCGCCGATGTTGATTCCCATGTAGAAGATGGAGAAGCCCGCTTCGCGGCGCGTGTCCTTCTCCGCGTAGAGCTGACCGACGATCGCGCTGATGTTGGGCTTGAGGAGCCCCGTCCCGATGATCACGCATCCCAAGCCCGCGTAGAACGTCGGCATCCCGTGCATGGCGAGCAAGACGTGCCCGATCATGATCACGAAGCCGCCCGCGAAGACCGATCCGCGCTGGCCCAAGATGTTGTCCGCCAGCCATCCGCCCGGGATGCACATCAGGTACACGAGCGAGGTGTACATCGCGTAGATGGGCCCCGACTCGGACTTCGGAAGGCCGAGCCCTCCAGCTGCGATCGGCGCGAGCATGAAGAGCTGCAGGATCGCGCGCATCCCGTAGTAGCTGAAGCGCTCCCACATCTCCGTGAAGAAGAGGGTCTTCAGTCCGCGCGGGTGACCCAGGAATCCGCGATCGTGCATCGGCGCTGGGCTCGAGAGATCGGGAGTCGAGGACGAATTTGCTGCCATGGGAGGTCGCTTTCCCGGGAGGGACGGGTGGGGCCTCATCTTGACGGCTCGGACCCGCCCCAGCCTCCTCAGGACGAGGGTTTCCGGGGCCTTGCGCTGGTATAATAATCTCTAGTATACTAACCGCATGTTCATCGGCAGGGAGCGCGAGCAGGCCGTCCTGGACGAGTTCTACGCCTCGGGGAAGCCGGAGCTTTACGTCCTCTGGGGCCGGCGCCGGGTGGGAAAGACCGAGCTGCTCCAGCAGTTCTGCCAGGGCCGGCGCGCGATCTACTTCCTGGCCGCGCAGGTGCGCGAGCGTGACAACCTGCGCGCGTTCCGCGATGCCCTGCGCGAGTCGCTCGGCGACGCGCTCGCGACGGGGATCGAGTTCCCCGACTGGACGACGGCGCTCGGCTTCGCGGCCGAGCGGGCAGGCAAGGAGCGGCTCGTCGTGGTACTCGACGAGTTCCCCTACCTGTGCGAGTCGAGCAAGGGTTTGACCTCGCAGCTCCAGCGTTTCTGGGACACGCGTGGCAAGCGCTCGTCCTTGATGCTCATCCTGTGCGGCAGCCAGGTGTCGTTCATGGAGCAAGAGGTCCTCGCCGAGCGCTCGCCCCTCTTCGGCCGGCGCACGGCGCAGCGCCGCCTCGAGCCGCTCGAGCCTGCCGACTCCCTGCGCTTCTTCGAGGGCTGGAGCGTGCGCGATCGCGTGCTTGCCTACGCGATCCTGGGCGGCATGCCGGCCTACCTCGGACGCTTCGAGCGAGAGCGCTCGCTGGAGGAGAACATCGCGCGCGAGATCCTGCGACCGGAGGGCTACCTCTTCGACGAGGTGCAGTTCCTGTTGCGTTCCGAGCTCTCGAGCCCGGCGACCTACAACTCGATCCTCGCCGCGGTCGCGCGCGGTGCCGAGCGCGTGGGCGACATCGCGCTCGCCGTCGGCGTCGACTCCCCCACCGCGAACAAGTACCTCACGACGCTGCGCGAGCTCCAGCTCGTCGAGCGCGAGATCCCGCTCAGCGACCCTGATCCGCTGCGCTCACGCCGCGGGCGCTATCGCATCGCCGACCGCTTCCTCGCGTTCCACTTTCGTCACGTGCAACCCAACCTCTCGCTGATTCACGCCGGCCGCGGCGAGAAGGTCCTCGAGGACATCGTGAAGCCCGACTTCCCGCGCCTCTTCGACGAAGGGCGGCTCGACTTCGTGCTCACCCACCTGCGCCGCGAGGCTGCCGAGCTCGCGGGCGAGGAGCTCTCCGAGGTCGGCCGCCACGGCGGCCGCTTCGTGCGCGCGATCGCGCGCAGCACGGGCGGCCGTACCGTCGCCGCGGTGATCGTCCCCGACGGAGAGCGCCCCGGCCGCGCTCTCGAGCTCGAGCTCGCCGAGCTCGCGCGACTCTTCGGAACGGCGCCCATCGCGCTGCACTACGGCATGACGAACCGCGCCGACCAGCCGCTCCACGTCGAGCTCGTCGAGTCCTGAGCGCGATTAGGTGATCCGAACCCGTTCCGATTCACTACCCCGCCGCTCCATGAAGTTCCAGCTCCCCGGGTAGTCGATGGGTAGTGAATCGGAACGGGTTCGGATCACACAGAGACGAGAGTGCTCGCCCCCATTTTTGCGAGGCGAGCACCTTTTCCGGCGCGACCCTGCTGCGCCGGCCTCCAACTCGAGAACTTCCTACTGCGTGCAGGGAGAGATGGCAGTCGCGATCAATACAAGACGATCCGGATCTCGCCTGCGTTTGCCTTGCCCTGGATGGTTGCCTGCTGGTTTCCCAGCACGAAATCTTCATTGGCATTCGCGTTGAGGTGCCCCGCACGCACCGCGGCGGAACCCCAGCCTTGGGCGCCCGTGAGTTGTTCGGGCGAGGGGTCGTCATAGATGACGTAGGCATTGGGTGAACGCCAGAGACCGCCACCCGTGAACGTATCGATGCGCCAGGCCCGGCCCTCGCCGCGTAACGGAGAAGCCGGAATGCCATAGTCGAACCACGGTGCCGCTACCACGATGCTGTCTTGGAACCCATCCCCGTCGTGGTCGATGAAGGCAAGACCGGCGCCGAAACGGTCGAATGGCGGGTTCGCGAGGGGCGGAATCGGGGGAACTGCATTGCATCCGAAGTTCGCCGGATTCGCCTGGCCGAACGCTGCACCGCCAGGGAAGAGCTGCATGTCGCCCTTGGTGTCTCCTCCTGCGGACCAACCACTTGGAGCTCCGACCATCAAGTCATCGAACCCGCTCCCGAAATAGTTGCCGAGTGCCAGCTCCCAGCCAAAGTCAGAGCCCTGGGCGGTCTGATTGGGCTGATTGACGAACGAGATCAGTCGAGTCGTCGCCGCGAACCCGGCCGTTACTATGTCGTGGAATACCCACACCTCGCCGGCATTGGCCGGAAAGGGAAAATCATAGTTGTAAGCAGCCACAACGATATCATTCTCGGCGGCTTCGGGGTCCCTCAGATTGCCGATCTCCAGGTCCCAACCCCAGAGTGAGTCACCCTTGGGCCCGTTGGGGTGCGGAACGACGAGGAACGAAGTCAAAGGGCTGGCCCCACCCAAGTACAGATAGGTTTCACCAGCGAGGAACTTTCGCACCGCTCCGACGTTCACATTGCTGAATGGTGCCCCTACTAGAAGATCGGTGAACCCATCATTGTTCGCATCGCCGGCATCGATCCGGGTGCCGAACCGATCTCCAGCCTCGCTCGCCAAATTGATGTTCGCCACGGGCTCGATGATGGACTGCGCCGAGGCGTACGGAATGACGGTCCCCAACGCCCAGGGTCCGTAGAGCACGATGACTTCGCCGTGCGCAAATCCCGCAGGGTAGCCGGCGTAAGTCGTCGCCTCGTCGGCGCTCACCGCCAGATCCGGAAACCCGTCCATGTTGAAGTCACCAGTTTCGAGCCTCGCCCCGAAATTCCCCCCGGCCTCGGGTCCGCCCACCGAAGTAGGTTCTGCGATCATGCTCCAGGGAATCGGCGGCGGCGGTCCCGACACCGGACCGATTCGAATCATGACTTTGCCTGCGCCGGCCAGGCCGCCTGCAGTCTTGCCTGGCGCGCCGATGACGACCTCGGTATTCCCGTCCAGGTTGAGATCGACGATCAGAACGTCCGCTCCGAACCGTCCATCGATCTCGTACGAGGGATCCGTCAGGTAGACCGAGACTCCTACCTGACCCATTGCGCCGCCTGCCAGGAGAGTGAGCGTGGCCCACATCGTGACCGGGGGCGAGAGAAACAGCGCTTTCATGAGACGATCCTTCCGAGTTGGCTGTTGCGGTTGTCCGCAAGTGCATCGACGGGTTGGGGAGCGCGAAGTTCTGGCGCCGCTGTCCGTCGAGTTGAAAGAAGCAGTCCCGGTTCTCTGCTTCGCATGGATCGGCGGTTCTCGAAATCCGATGTATCCGTCACGGAGGTGGGCCGCCGGTCGGAGCGATCGCACCTGGACCTCTGGAGACGCAAGGACTCCGGCGGCTCCTCCGTGGAGAGGTCCGGATTCGTTGAAAGCCGGAATCTCGCGTTGCCCGCGGACTCAGGTCGTATGCTCTCGAAGCCTCGAGCCTCGGCCGCCCGAGCAGCTTCATCGAGCGCTGGGAGAAATCAGCGAATCTTGAAACTTGCTGACCTCCCCGGAACAACTGTGGATCGACGCCACGATCGACCCTGCAACCCCCTTCGATTGAACTCGACATGCACCTTCATCCCCCCCGAACCCTGTTTTGCCTCCCCACTTTGATCGCTTTGTGCGTTGCCACCGCATCCCTGGCATCGGGTCAGAGTTCCTCGTACACCGTGAAGAGACTCGGCGGGGATGTCTATCCAGACACCGGCTCCCCCTACAGCAGCTTCCGTTCCGTAGTCTTCGCCGATGCCTCGGTCGACCACTTTCCTGATGCCCTCGTGACGCTCTGGTACCCGCCGCAGAGCGAGGGCGTGGCTGTTTGTCAGTGGGGTGCCGGCATCTACGACGGTGCCATGGAAGCAAACTGGGGCGCCTCGACCCCATACATGAGGTATGTGGCGACCGTCAAGGGAGTGACGCCGACCGCGAAGGACATCTACGCGTACACCTCGTCCTCGGGTCTGGGCGTGATCTATTACCACCAGGGAGCGAGCGAGGGATTCTTCGGGGACGTCCTTACGGCGGCGTATCCCAATGCAACCCTCGTGGGGGCGGGGCAGTTCGGTGGAGGAGCGGCACCGGACATCGTCTTCGTGAACGGCGGCGATCTGCGGGTGCTCGAAGACATCAACATGACGACCACGATCACGAACCCGTTCGACGCATTTTACACGGGACAGGATCGACTCCTGAAGTCCGGCCTCGGAACGGTCTATGACCTGGAGGTCCTCAATTGGGACGTCTTCGTCAACAATCAAGAGATCGCCGTCGTCAGTTCGAGTGGAACCTACGTGTACAATTACCAGGGCACCACGCTCGCTTCCTGGGCCTACAGCGGCTCGCTGGATCGGATCGCCCCCCTCCGTTACGGTGCCGTGGAGCGACTCGTGTGCGTCTACGTCTCGTCGGGCTGGAAGATCGTGGAGCTCCGACCGGGGAGCGCATTTTCGACCTTCGTCGCGCTGCCTGTGCCCCCGGGTAGTTTCCTTGGCCTTGGCGCGGGGGACTTCAATGCCGACGGTCTGCCCGACGTGGGGATCAACTACTCCAGTTCGACCAAGATGCTCATCTACAATGACGGCACGACGGCCAAACCATTCAAGGCTGCCAACATCCTGCCGATCGACCTGAACGGTGCGGACCCGGACTTCTCCGACCCCACCGACAACGCGGAACCGAAATTCTTCGATGTCGACTTCGATGGAGATGACGACATGACCATCGGCTGGCATAACCCCGAAGGAATGGGAGAGTTGACTCTCGTGAGTCCGACTGTCAAGACTCCGCGCTCCCAATCTCCCGAGAACGTGGGGCCACTCGGAGGATATGCACCCTGCTCAGGAAGTAATGTGACCCGCGACACGACGACTGGCAAATACTGGGTGACGCTCTATTTCAACGCACCTAGCGTCTGGCCGATCAACATCGTCGGCCTCCAGAACGACGGACAGGATGGAGACGATGTCGTTCGAATGGAGTTTGTCGTGTGGAGACTCACGAACGCCAACTCGGGTGCAAACGCCACGGCGGTCGCGCGAGGGATCAAGGATGTCGACTTCGGAAACCTGGCCAATGGGCACGTTTACGATGCCGATGACCCAGATTACTGGTCAGTAATGCACTACAAGGTTCCGGATGATTTTGGTGCAAAATGACGACATCATGTTCGGAATCGAGACTCGGCTGGTAGAGGTGAGCCCGACGAATGAGGACCTCGCTATCGATTTTGGACCGAGCTTTCTTCGCGTGGTTTCCTTCGACCCCGCGCAAAAAGCGATCATGCTGGAAGAGCTCGAACTGGAAGACAATTCTACGAACGTCTCGGAGATGTGCATCTTTTACTCGAGTTACTACCAAGGGGACCCGGACGTGATCCATGCCGGATGCCTCGGGATTCGCAACGGCTTGCCAACGAACCCGTTCGTCCAGTGAGCGACCGCCGGGATCAGCGCGCTGTGGCACGCTCGCGAGTGCGACGGACGGCCATGGCCGCGAGGATCGCCGCGATGACGAGAGCGATCCCGATGGTCCAGGGAATGGCGCGAGTGCTCTGCTCGTGATCGACAGGCGGGGGGGGCTGGAAAAGCCCCCCCTGCGCGAGGCCGATCATGCGCAAGGGACCGGCGCCGTAGAGGGCGGCCGGTCCGCCCGTGTCGAGGAGATCACGGCGGGCGTGCTGCAGGGCCCCGGCCGGAGAGAGGCCCCGGGCCAGGTGCATGTGAAGGCGCCCGGAGAGATCGAGCGTCGAGCCGAGCAAGAGCTCGGTGGGCGAGAGGCATACTGCGCGCGCGCCGGCCCGCAGCCAGGCGCCGCCGAGGTGGCCGCTCAGGTCGTCGCCAGGCCGCCACGGGCCACGCGCGGTTGCACAGGCCGTGAGCACCACGAGCGCCGGAGCTTCTAGGCTCACGGCGCCACCATCGAGGTGGCTCTCGACTTCTTCGGAGCCGAGCAGCCCGCGGTCCGTCGTGGTCGATTGCAAGGCCAGCACCGCGGGACGCTCTCTCGCTGGATCTCTCGCGCCGTGCACGAGGAACTGGAGCACGCTCACGCCGCCGAGGTCTTCTCCGAAGAGCGTCTCGCAGGCCGCCCGCTCGCGCGCCAGCACGCGCCGGCGCTCGGGGGCGTAGCTCGAGATCAAGGCCTCTTCGTCGGCCGGATCGAGCACGAGGGGAGCGAGCTCGAGCTCGCTCGCTGTTTGCTGGGGAGCAGCGACGAGCAGCAGATCGAGTGCCGGCGCACCGCGGCGGCGCTCACGTTCGGCGAGCGCCACGCCGACCGGGATCGACGGCAGGTAGGCGACGGCTCGCTCCAGACCAAGGTACTCGCCGCCCGCGGCAGGCAGGAACTCGAGCGCGGCATCGCCCAGCAGGTCGGCGCCGACGATCGTCACGCTCTCCCAGGAAGTGAGAAGTGCATCGATCTCGCGGGGAAAGAACACATCGCTGAGCCGGCGGGCGATCGCGCGCTCTCGCTCGACGAGGCGCTCTCGCTCTCCGGCCGGAGCGATCAAGATCTCTCCGAAGAGCTGGAAGTGTTCCGCGAGCGACGGCTGGAGCTCGCCCTCGCGCGGCAACTCCGCGTGGATGAGCACCCTCGCGTCCAGCGCAAACAGGTGGGAATGCTCGGGACCGGGTAGGAAGAAGAGCAGGCCGTCCTTCTCCGTGCACAGCGCGGCACGCGCCTCAGCGAGCGTCCCGGGGCGAGCTCCGAGGGATAGCGCCAGCGCCCCGATGCACTGCGCGGGCAGCAGATCCTCGAAGGCGAGTTTCGCGCCTTCCTCGGGCCCCTTCGTCGCGATGGCAAGCCGCACGAGATCGCACAGCCATCCGCGGCGTGACCCGAAATAGAGGAAGCCCACCCCGCCAGCTCGCATCGGAACCTCCGCGAAGGATTCGAGGAAACTCGCGCAGGCCTCGCGAAGCTCTCGGAGACAAGCTTCCAGGACGTCATGGCCGGCTGACTCGGCGACTGCCAAGCGCGCGCGCAAGGCGCTCTCGGCCAGGAACTGGTCGGACGCGCCTGCATCGGCGGGATCGGCCGGGCCGTAGGTCGCCCGCAAGCCTTCGAGCAGAGCACGCGCTTCGACGATGTGTCCTGCGTCGAGCAAGCTCGCGGCGAGGACACCTTCGAGCGTACGACGGCTGGAAAGAGTCCCGTGCGGCTCTGCGTGCAGGGACGCGAGGTCCTCGCTCGCACGCTTGGGTCGGGCAGGATCCTCCCGTTCCAGATCGGCGTGCGCGAAAGCCTGGAGCAAGCGCAGCTCCCAGCGCGCGCTCTCCGACGAGCCCGACACCACCGGGTTGGCCATCCATTTCTCGGCAAAGCTCAGGATCTCCTCGTGCCTCTCGTAGGCTTGCAGCAGCGCACCCAGGTGCAAGATGGCGGAGCGCAGCGAGAGGATCGGGACTTCATCCCGGTCGAGCAGCCGCTCCATGCAGCCCTCCATGGCCGAGAGCTCGAGCGCGGCGCGATCGACGATTCCGAGGTCCCGCAGGCACGATCCCAGGATGCCGTGGAGCACGAGCTCCTCATCGATGCGGACAGGATCCTTGTCGGAATCGTAGGGCAGGGCTTCGAGCTCGGCGCTCACGCGTGCTCCGCGTTCCATGGCCGCTTCGTAGAGGCGCGCACGGCGTTCGATCCCCGCAACCGCGACTTCGAAGCCTCGGCGCGCTTCCTCGTCGACGAAAGTGCGACCTTCGAGGTAGGCGATTGCAAGCTCGTAGGCTTCCGTCACCGAGCCGAGCTCCGCGAGGAGCTCCATCAGCACGAGTCGCGCAAGAGTCCGCTCGCGGGGTGTGCCGAGCTCGGTCGCGAGTGCATCGGCCTCTCGAGCCCAGTCCAGGCGGTGTCCGGGCGGCGCGAGCGCGTGCACGTCGGCGAGCACGCACAACGACTTGATCAGCAGGATCGACCAGCACTGGCGCTGCATCTGTGCATCGCGCATCGCCTGGGGTTCAGCACTCGCGCCCTCCAATCGAGCCGATGCTTCGGCGAGGCGGATCCGGAGGTGCGCCATGCGCGCCTCGAGAGCGGAAAGGAGCGGACCGAGGTGCACAGAGTCCGAGCGGTAGACCTCCAGACGCAGGTGCTCGAGACGCCCGTACTCGAGCACGAGCGAGTCGTAATCAGAGATGCTCTGAGGGAGGGGTGGAAAGATCGAATCGACGGCTTGCTGTTCGGCCGCGGTCCCGGCGGGTGGCGCGAGCTCGGACTGCCTGGCTACTGCCGCGTGGCTTCCGCCGAATACGAGCGCGCCGGCCGCGGCGAGGAGCCATCGTAGACCTCGAGCTCCCAGAGGACCGAGTCGGGCCATCCAGCAGAGCTCTCGGGTTCGGGGGACCATTCCTGAGTTCGGATCGAGGGGCTCGCCGCCAGGGCGCGGCCCTTGTCCGCCCCTGCGGCGTCGGGGGCGAAGATCCTTACCACGAAATGTCCGGCGGGAGGAGGCTCGATCCTCCAGGCAAATGTCCAGCCCGAGGGACTCCAGTGCGCCTGCAACCCAGCTGCATTGCCGAGGAGCGTGTCTTGCGGGAGCCGGTGCGGTCCGAAGAGTGGCCGGGCAAACCACGCCACCAGCAACGCAGCCGCGGCGGCGATCCCCAGCCAGCGCAAGCGCGTCGGGGCGAGCCACCGGTCGCCTCGTGACGCAGCGTTGCGCACATCGGGAAAGGGCTCCGCTGAGGGCGCCTCCCGGTTCAGTCGCTCGAGGATTGGCCGGACCAGCCCTTCACCAGCTACGTCCTCCAGGCGGCCCGCCTCGGCGATCTCCTCGTGTTCCGCGCGAGCGGATTCGTCGAGTCGGCGTTCGATTCCCCGCAGCTCTGCCAGCAGGCGCTCGGCCTCGGGGTTCCCCGAGAGCTCGCTCCCTTCGAGAGCCCGATCGGGATCCGGGGCGAGTGCGAGGAGCTCGAGCAGACGCGCGAGAATCTCCTCGTCGGATGCCTGGCTCATGGATTCTGACCCTTCTCGGATCGACGCATTCTCTTCGCGAGCACGCCGCGAAGTTTCTCGAGAGCGCGGTAGTACCGAGTCTTGACCGTGTTCGAAGAGATTTCGAGGCGAGTCGCGATCTCCTCGAAGGTGAGATCCTGGAAGTGCTTGAGCTCGAGGAGGGCGCTCTCCTCCGCTCCCAGCTCCCCCATGGCCAGGCGGAGATCCTCGTGGGCATGCTCGTCCCGCGCTGGTCGGGAGGCCAGCTCGGGAGTCCCAGCATGGTCGAGCGGAAGTGGGCGATGCCTCGTCCGCCGGTTGCGCAGGCTCCTCAGGAACTCGAGGAAGCAGAACCGAAACAGCCAGGGTTCGAGGCGTACGCGTCCGTCGTACGTGGAGAGCTTGCGCCAGATCGCGACGAGGGTGTCCTGGACGAGATCCTCGAGCTCGCCGGAGTCGAACGGGCGGCCAGCCCGAGCATTGCGGACCGTGAGCACTCGGGGAACGAAGCGCATGCGTTCGGCGAAGCGATCGAGCGCCCCGCCCTCTCGCCGAAGCACGGCTCGCACCAGCTCGATGTCCTCGGTGGCCTTCGTCGCCGCGATGGAGTCCGCCTTCAGGGATTCGTCCATCACCACTCGCGGCAGCATAGCACCCACCGGAAAGCAGACCGTGCAGGCGGGATGCTCGGAGCTCGCAAGTCTCGAGGCGGTCCTCTAGACCGAGAGTCTCCGGTGCTGGACTCGGGAATGGCATGGAAGAGATCGACCAGCAGATGAACGGCGCCGGGAAACGTTTCGTCGAGACCCTGACGCGGGGAGCCGATGCATGGCACCGGGCCAGCCCCGTGTTCTTCCTCAGTTCCTCGGGCAGTTTGCGAAACCTTGGGGATCCTTGCGGAGGTGCGCGAGAGGATCCGAACCCGTTCCACTTTGACTACTCCTCACCAATGCGCGGGGGCTGCAGCCCTCTGAGGGGGAGTAATCAAAGTGGAACGGGTTCGGATCCTCCACGGGACGGCCAACGGCCCCGGCCAGCCGCTGCCCGCGGAGCCGGCGGAACGAGGGGCTGAAAATCCGACCCTGGTGGTAGCTGAACTACCACCGTGGTGGTAGAAGGGGGCCATGCGCCGGCGCCACCAGGTTGGGGAGCTGCAACTCGCCATCCTTCGCGTCCTCTGGGACCAGGACGGCGCCACCGTGGTCGGCGTCCACGAGGCCTTGGCGAGCGAGCGCTCCCTCGCGCCCAACACGATCGGCTCGATGCTCCAGAAGATGGAGCGCAAGGGCATCGTCGCGCACCGTCGCGATGGCAGGCGTTACGTCTTCAGCGCGACCGTGAGCGAGGAAGAAGTGCGTCGTTCGATGGTGAGCGACCTCGTGCGCCAGCTCTTCGGCGGCGATCCGGCCGCGCTGGTCGGCCACCTCGTGCGCGAGGAGGACCTCGAGAAGCGCGACCTCGATGCGCTGCGTCGCGAGATCGAGCGGGGAGGGAGGAAGAAAACATGAGCCGTGATTCGCTCCTGGTTCTGCTCGCGTCCTTCGCACTCACCTATCTCGCCCATAGCACTGCACTGTTCGCTCTGGTCTGGTTGCTCGAGCGCGTCGCGCGCCTGCGGGCGCTCGCCGTGCGCGAAGCGCTGTGGCGGGCCGTGCTCTTCGCTGCTCCCTTCACCGCGGCCTGGCAGTTCGCAGCGCCGCGCTCGCTCGCTGGAGAGCCGTGGCTTGGGCGCTTGGCGCTTCCCCTCGTCGAGGATGCAACGGGAGTCGAGACCGTGCCCGCGAGCACGGCGGGCAGCTTCCTTCCGCACGCCTCCGTCCTGGAGGTGTCGCTCCCCAGCGTGGATCCGGAAGCGCGAGGAGGCGTGCATGGCTTCGTGCTCCCTGCTCCCGTGGTTTCCCCGGAAACCCGCTCACCGTCAGGACCGCGCTTCCATTTCAACTTCGATGCACTTTCGCCTCGCACGTGTGCGCTCCTCGTCGCGGCCACGCTCCTCGCGCTCGTCCTCCTCGTGCCCGCCCTGCAGCTCCGTCTCTGGCTCGGGCGGCGCACGCGGATCACCGAGGGCGGTCTCTGCGCGGAGCTCCGCGCGCTGTGCCAGCACGCCGGCGTGCACCGCACCATTCGCCTCACCACTTCCCACCGCATCGCCGGACCGATCGCGTTCGGTCTGTTCCGTCCCGAGATCTGCCTCCCCTCGCGCGCGCTCGGCGCGCTCGAGCCCGATCTCGCGCGGGCCATGCTGGCGCACGAGCTCATGCACCTCGCGCGCCTCGACCCGCTGTGGCTCGCACTCGGCGAGCTCGCCCGCCGCCTTCTCTTCTTCCAGCCGCTCGCAGCCGCCGCGCACCGACGGCTCGTGCACCTGGCCGAGCTCGCCTGCGACCTCGGCGCGGTGCGACTGACCGGCGATCGCCTCGCGCTCGCCCGCTCGCTCACCGAGGTCGCGACGTGGATCCAGGGGCGGCGGCCGAAAGCTCTGTGTGCGATGGCGAGAACGCCCTCGCAGCTCGAGGTGCGCGTGCACAGGCTGCTCGATCCGCGCGAAGAGCGCGAGCGCCGATCCTGGCGTCTCGCCGCACCGATGGTCGTCGCCGGCGCGGCTCTCGCGCTCCCCACGCTCGCGTTCGAGCGCGCGCGATTGCAGCCGAGCCAGCCGCTGCAGAGATTGCAACACGATCAGGTAGAGCTCGAGGAGAGCCTGGCAGGTCTCCGCGCGAGCCTCGACGAGCTTTCCAGTCACGCGCTCACGCAAGAAGAAGAGGCACGCGCGCTCGAGCTCTCCTCGCGCGTGCTCGAGCTCTCCCACCTGCTCTCGCAGCTCGACGTCCAGATCACGGAGCACGCGCGGCGCGCCCCGTTCGTTCCCGAAGGTCCCTGATTCTTCTCCATAGAACGCCATGAAAATCGCAACTTCTCTCGCGCTGCTCCTGTGTGGCGCAGTGCTTCCCGCTCGCCCGATCGCGCAGGGTTCCTCGGTGGCGAGCGCACCGCCTGCTGGCGCCCTGTTCATGGAAGGAGCCGGCTCCGTGCGAGGCTTCGACTTCCGTGGTGCCGGACCATTCGTCAACGTCGAAACGGCCACCGCTGCTGACGGCGAGGACTTCGAGGCCCTCCAGGCTCGCCACGACGAGATCACCGCGCGTCTCGAACGCCTCGAGCTCGAGAGCGAGCTCGCTCGCATGGAGCGCGAGCACGAGCACCGCAGGAATGCGCGCGCACAGCATCGCGAGCTCGAGGGCGCGATCGCCGAGACCGATGAGCATCGCGAGGACCTGGAACACGCCGCCGAGCAGCAGGAAGAGGACTTCCAGGAGCACTGGGACGCCATGGAGCAGACCTACTCGTCGAAGCGCGACGAGGTTGAGCAGCGCTTCGAGTCCGAGATCGAGCAGGCCCGCGGTCGCTTCGACATCGACCTCATCGAGAAACGCAATTCGCTCGGGGACGACGGGGCGCTCGAGGCCTTCGACGCCCAGGCAGAACTCGAGTGGAACCAGCGCGAACGCCACTTCCAGCAGGAGAAGGCCTCGGTCATGGCCCAGATGGACGAGGAGTACTCCGAGGCCCGGCGTTCGGTGCGCGCGGACTGGCGTTCGGTCCAGGAAAACTTGCGCTCCGAGCTGCGCGCGACCGATCGCCGGAGACTGAGCCTCGAGCAGAATCTCGAGGACCTCGACGAAGAAGGCGAAAGGGAGCTGGAGATCTCCGAGATGCGGGCCAGGGCGGAGGTGCTCGAGGAGACGCGCGCCCTCGAAGCCGAGCAGATGCGCCTGGAGCGCGCGATGGAGCAGACGGAGGCGAGCGCGGACGCCGAGTACGACGAGGAATACGAGGAAGATTGCAGTGAAGCGGACGAGGCGGAGGACTCCGACGAACTGGTCGAGGAAACCGACGAGATGGACGACGCCTCGGACTGGCTCGAGTCCGCTACCGAGTACATGTCGGACGATTCGGACGCGAGCGACCGCTCGTACGAAATCGACGAGCTCACGGAGGCCGTGCAGCAGCTCCAGGTGGACGTCGAAGAGCTGCGCAAGGAAGTGAAGGCGCTCTGGAAGGCCGTGCGGGCCAGGGAGAAGAAGGCGCCCGAGGTCGGCCAGGCCGAAGGGGCAAAGAACCTCCCGCTCGATCCACTCCTCGCGGGCACCAAGCAGTAGGCATCACCACCACCCGTAGCGGCGAGCGCGCCCTCTGCGGTCCGATCGAGCACCCCGACTGGCCAGCCGGCCGATCGGGGTGCTACCGTCCTCGATCGGCCCATCCGCCCGATGCATGCACGGGGGAGCGCCGCCTCTCCCACCCGTGAGCGGCCTCGACAAGGACTTCCAGCATTACTTCGGCGCGCTCGATCGCGCTCGCGGTGCGGACCGCTGCTTCGTGTGCCGCCGCACTCCTGCCGAGGTGAAAGCCTTCTTCGGTTTCGGCGAAGACGGCGTTCCGCGCGACGCGACCACGCACGGCCTCGAGGACGTCGTTCTGGAAGCGACCGACATCATGAGCTACCGCGGTCTGCGCCCGGTGTGCGCGATCTGCCAGCTCAACCTCGACGCGCTGGCCGTCCTCGGTGAGCGCCCGATCCTCGACCACGTGCTCGACGAGATGGAGCGGGAGCGCGATCGGCTCTGGCCCACCCCCCCCGACTGACGCCGGGCTTCCGTTCACGCAAGGTTACCCGTTTCGACCCCCGTCACCGCGGGCTATGCTCTTCTCCGGCAGCGGCGAGCTGCCCCGCATTCCGAACCTCTCGGTGCGGAACGACTCACCGGGTAGCGGAGATTCCAAATGTACGATCCCGTGATGGTCCAGCCCATGCGCGAAGAGCTCACCAAGCTCGGCGTCAAGGAGCTCACGACCTCCAAGGATGTCGACGAAGCCATGCGCCAGCCGGGAACGACCCTGGTGTTCGTCAATTCCGTGTGCGGTTGCGCCGCCGGGAGCGCCCGCCCTGGCCTGCGTCTCTCCCTGCTGCACGGAAAGAAGCCCGAACGGATCGTCACCGTCTTCGCCGGCATGGACACCGATGCGACCCAGCGGGCCCGCGAATACTTCAAGCCTTACCGACCGAGCTCTCCGCAGATCGCCCTGATGAAGGACGGCCAGCTCATCAAGATGATCCAGCGCCAGGACATCGAAGGAAAGCAAGCCGCGCAGGTCGCCAAGACCCTGACCGACACCTTCGACCAGTTCTGCTGAGCCCGCCGGCGGCAACCGAGCCTCTCGTCATGCCCGAGCCCCGCGTCGACGAAGAGCGCCTGCGCCTCGCCGAGGCCTTCCTCCAGGAAGTCACCTACCGATCACGCGAGACCCAAGCCGCGCCCTTCGCGGCCGGCGGCTCGCTCGATCGCACCTGCGGTCTCGGCGAACGCGCCACCGTCGATCTCGATCTCTCGCCCCCCGCGCGCGCCCTCCTCGCCGACCTCTGGTCCCATCCGCTCCCCCCCGCCGCCCTCGACCACGTCCAGACCGTGCTCACCACCTGGATCGAGCGCGTCGACGCCCTCGACCGCAAGCGCAACCACTTCCTCAAAGCCTTCCGCCACTCCCACGGCTTCGACCGAACGCGCTACTCCCCCACCGACCTCGCCACCTACGACTCCAGCCTCGAATCAATCAACGCCGAGATCCGCCTCCTCCGCCGCGAATCCGCCACCCAACTCCTCGCCCTCCCCTGACCGCGACAACCCAGCCACCTACGCCTTATCCTCTCCCCCACCGCGGGAATGGCGGAACTGGTAGACGCGCGGGACTTAGGATCCCGTGGAGCAATCCGTGGGGGTTCGACTCCCCCTTCCCGCACCAGGCTCGAGTCCTCCGCTACCCCCAATATGACGAGGAGCGAAGTTTCATTCGCTCCTCGCAAGACTCGCTTTCGACTGGTGGCCAGCCTTTGCCGAGCAGAGTCGTCCTGCCGGGTCCCTAACGCAGTTTCACGTCACGTCATCGCGCACAGGCTGTTCCTGGCGCAACTACGGTAGGATCGCGATCGCGTTCGACGTGTTGAAAGGCGCGCCACCACTCGGGGGTCGCGGAACCAGGACTGGAAGTTACGGGTCGTCAGGTAATGCCCGACCATTCAGAGGTGCGGAGGTTGGGTTAGCGCTTCTTCTTCGCCGCCTCGGGAGCCGTCCATCGAAATCGCCAGGGCGCTTCGAGACTCATGGCAAGCATGGCAGTCGAGTAGATCCGGCCGCCTTCCGAGGACCACGGATCGATCGGATCCCACGACCCGTACTCGTCTTCGGTCGCGTTGACGCGCTGGTGGTCGATGATCGCGGTCTTCATGGCCTCGTTCCACCGTTCCCAGCTTGGACCACCGACATGGTGCATCGCGAGAGTTCCGTAGTACCAGTAGTAGAAGTCGATATCGCCACCAGTCTGCCAGGTGGGGAGCGCGCGTACGAGGAGCTCAGCGCCCTTGGAGATCATCGGGTCGCCCTGGAGCGTGTGACCCGAGAGGACGCGGCACAGCATGGCCGCTGCCGTCATCGATTCACTCTTTTCGGCAGGGAACTCAGACACGCGCTCCTGTGTACGTGAGGGCAGCCCACCCATACCGTTGTAGCCGCTTCGCCCCGTGTTCGGATCCGTCACCTCGTCGATCCAGTTCATCGCTCCTTCGAAGGCTGCTGGGTCGACCGAGACGCCGGCTTCTCGGGCGGAGGCGAGTGCGAACACCATCCAGATCGTGACGGAAGTGTCATTGTCGCCCTCGGGGGGGCAGGTATAACGCCAGGCGTTGTAGGGGTTTCGCGCCTTCCCGATCAGCCCGACGGCCTTTGTTGCCGCCGGACGCAGGGAGTCCAGATGGAGGACAGCGATGGCCTCGCACAACGCTGCCGTAGCGATGGCGTGTTCGTAGAGCCAATGGTCGTCGTAGTACTTGCGCGTCTCTGCTTGCTCGTCGGGATGCGAAAAGTGGCTCCGCATGCGTCCGTCGCCTTCCTGCTGCCGAGCGAGCCAGGCTGCTCCCCAGAGAGCAGCCCAGTACAGCCTTCGATCCCTCCCGGGATTCATGTCGCCGAGGATCGCGAGGATGGCGAGACCGGTGACCCCGACCGAGTACCTTCCGGGCTCGATCGAGGTTGACGGCTCGCGAGAGTCGTGCGAGACGGACCATGCGCCATCGAACCGCGGGTTCGCAATGATCCACCCAAGAGCCCGATCGAGCGCCTTGCGCGTAGCATCCTGCTTGATCGCGCTCGCCGAGATGCGTCCTTGGTAAAGCGGCGGGAGTCCCGGGGCGCCATCGATCTCAAATCCCAGCCGCCGCAGGTTTTGGAGCATCCCGCGATCGGAGAGATCGTTGGCACCGGAAGAGTCTGCATACAGATCGATCCACCAGAGTTGGGCCTCATCCCGCGCGAGCGACCAGATGCTGGACCAGGAACGGACGATCTCGCGGGCGGCAGATGCGCTTGTGGGCGCCCCATGTCGCTCCGGTGAGAGCGGGCGTCCATTGCAAGCCCGCCGTAGCACAGAAGAGTCGAGGACACCCAGGCGTTGACGGTCCACGTCCCGCGAGGGATCCAAGGCTCGCATCCTCGTCAAGATACATGGGACGACCTGCACACCTCGCCACAGGGGTTCAAGGCGAGCCAAGAGGTTGCGATCGGAAACGTCGAGGCCTTGCGCGAGCTGGTTGGGCTGCAGGGCGAGGAATGCGTTCCAGGCGGCTTCGAATTCCGCTGCTACAGACGGCCAGGTCTCGGGAGCATCCTCGACAGGGGGCAGGAGCGAGAGATCTAAGACGACCTCCTCGTCTTGAGATGAGAGCGGTGCCGACCACAGACCGTTGGAGTACATGCCCGAGAGAAAGCTCGAGGAGACCGTCCCATCGCGATGATGAAAAACCCACGGGCCTTCGCGGCGCCCATGCACGAAGGAGCCTTCGAATTGCGACGTCAGATCCGGCCAGGTCCACTTCCACGGGCCATGGGGCTGACCGTCGAGAAGCTCCCCGCTCGCGTCCTGGCCCAATCGGGAGGTGTGAACGAGTCGGAACTCGTAGACGCCTGAGTTCTCCGTGTCCTCCGTACCCTCGGCAAACCAGACCTTCCATCGGCCCTGACGATGGCCGCGAGCGAATGCACCCTTGGCTGCGCGCTTACCATTGTCGTGGAAGTATTCCCAGACCCCCGCTCTGAGACCTTCCGTAAAGCGGCCGCTGCTCTCGATGGATCCGTCTTCATGGTGAAACGTCCAGTGTCCCGTTTCGACGTTCGCCTCGAACTCCCCTTCGCAAGCGAGCGTCCCGCTCGGGAACCAAGACCGATAGGTGCCTTGCCGTATTTCGTCATCCTGCGGGCCTCGGACGAATTCGTACTCCTCCTTGACAGTTCCGTCGGGCCACTTGACGGTTCGCCGTTCCGCCGGCACTTGGAAGCCCAGGGTCGACAGGATGAGCGGCAAAGACGCGTGCGCGAGCAAACGCTTCGACATTCAGAGCTCCATCGATCATCGAACTGTAGAGTCCGCGCGTTGAAGCCGAGGGACCAAGTAACCAGACCTTCCTCTGGTCTACGCGCGGGGAACAAGGTATCCAACCATGTGACACCTGGGCCATGCTACCGCGCCCGGCGGCCTTTCTCACGTTCCGGGAGTTCCAGCCAGTGCTACTCCAGCACTTCAGGGCGCGGGGGATCGGCGCGAGCTTGCAGATAGCCGAGATTCCGGGACGTCACCCGAAGCTCCGTCTCGGGGGATCCAGCAGGGGATGAGATTCCGCGCGGACCCTCCTGCGGTGAGATAGGCGAGCTGCGGGTGCGGGACGGTTGGGACGATGGGCACCCTGACAATTGACTTGGAATTGATGCACTTCCAATGCGAAAGAGCCTCGTCGCCGGAGCCTTTTCGAAGGCTTCATCAAGCGCATCGGTGTCGTTCACACCAGACGTCTACCGTCGGCATCCATCGAGGTGGGGGCTGTTCTCCTCGCCTTCTCAGTGAACGCCAAGAGGTACACGTATGATGCTCCCTAGCAAGCAAAACATCACCGCCGCTGCCGGCGCTGCACTTGTACTCGCGGGCTTCTCCGCTCCGGCACCGACGCAGAGTGCCGCGAAGAACGTGATCTTTTTTGTCGGAGATGGGATGGGGATCTCCACTGTGACCGCTGCCCGGGTTTTTTCGGTGGGGGTGGACGGGAGGCTGGCCATCGATCGGCTGCCGTTCACGGCGCTGTCACGAACGTATAGCTCGGACGCCATCACGGCGGATAGTGCGCCCACCATGACGGCGATGGTCACGGGCTTCAATACGAACAACGACGTCATCGGGCTGGATCCGACGACCGAGCCGCACGATTTCAACAAGGACGGGGATGGGGCTCCGCTGACGACTTTCCTCGAGCTGGCCAAGGCGGCTGGCAAGAGGGTCGGCGTTGTGAGCACGGCTCGGATCACGCACGCGACTCCTGCGGCTTGCTACGCGCATACCAATAACCGCGACCTGGAGGGCGATATCGCCCTTCAGGCCCTGCCTGGAGATGTCAGGTACAACCCGAAGTTGCTGTCGGGCATCGACCTCCTGGCGGGTGGCGGGCGGGGACAATTCGTCCCGAACACGGTGGTAGACGAAGAAGGGTCGACGGGTTCGCGGTCGGATGGGCGCGATCTGCGCGGCGAATTCCAGGCGCAAGGCTATACGTACGTTTGGAATTCGGCGGGATGGAGCGGGCTCACGAGTGCGAACCTGCCAGTGCTGGCGCTTTTCGAGTCGAGCCACATGGAATACGAGTACGACCGCCCCCTGGACATCGGCGGCGAACCGAGCCTCGAGGAAATCACCACGGCCGCGATCGAGTTGCTCTCGGACTCCGAGGAGGGCTACTTCCTTATGGTCGAGGCGGGCCGCATCGATCACGCTCACCACGCGGGCAACGCATGGCGAGCGCTGGTCGACACCGAGGAGCTCGACCAGGCGCTCGCGGCCGCCATTGCCAAGGTGGACCTGAGAGAAACGCTGATCGTCGTCTCGGCCGACCACAGCCACGTATTCAATCTCGCAGGCTATCCGATGCGTCCTCCGAGTGACCTGCCGTACACTCCGGTGAGCGCGTCTCCCGGCTATTCGGCCGACGCGTTCAGCAACCTGTTCGACGTCGTCTACCACATCGACCCGTCGAACGGAACGATCGGGGAGGCGGGTGACAGCGGCGGTGTTCCGTACACAGCCCTCCTGTACGGGAACGGACCTGGCAATCGCGGCCCATACTCGCGGGTCGACCCACGCGTCGATACGTTTCCCGGCCTCGGCGGTGTCGTTCCGAATGGCCCCGAGGATCCGGCCTATCTGCAGGAAGCCGCGATCCCCATGAGCAGCGAGACGCACGCCGGCGAGGAGGTCGGGATCTACGCCATCGGGGCAGGGTCCAAATTGCTCCGAGGCACGGTGAAGAACACGGCCATCTTTCGGCTGATGAAGCGCGCGGCAGGACTCTGATCCGCCGGACACGACGTGGCTTCGGGGATGGCGCTCGTCGCCATCCCCTACCTTCTCCTCGGAAAGCTCCAGATCATGACGACCTCCTGGATTGCACTCGGTGTGCTCGCACTCACTGCCGCAGGCCTGTACGCCTTGCATCCACTCGGGTGTGAGGGATCGACGGCTCCAGACCCGCTCCTCAGCCACACGGAAGCAACGCCGCTCGTGGATGCGGTCGCTGCAGACGCTCGCGATCTCGTCGCCGAGCTGGCGCGGCTCGAGGTCGAGGGACCAGGAGAAATCGTACGGCGGCCCGACCAAGAGGGGCGCGCACACGTTTCCGCGACGATCGACCCGAGCGAGCGCGTCCCCGCCACGTATACGAACGTCCGAGCGGTACTGAGAACGAGCAGAGCAGACGGGAGCGAGACGCGGCGAGAGCTCACCCGTTCCAGAGACCGTCTGCACGTCCGGCTATGCAACGCGAGGGCCGAGACTCGGCCCAGGGAGTGGCTCTTCGTGCGCAATCCAGTGGATCCGGCGCAGTTCACGGGTTGGCTCGTCGACCATGAAATCGAGCACGCGATCGAGTACGACTGGTCGAGCCTGATTGCCGGGGGGATCGCCAACTCGTGGTTTCGCCTCGCCTGCCTGGGCGTCCGCCCGGTGGATCTCGAACCATTGCTCGAGACAGTCGAGAACGCGCCGCGGCGTGAGGTTTTCGCGCTGACGTTCGTGCGGCTCGAGCCGCGCACAGGTCTCGGGCCTGCGGGCGTGAGCGAGATCTGGTGGAACGCCGAGCACCAGCTCCCGCTCGAGATCCGTGGAGGCCCTCCAGGTGCCGAGTGGGTTCAGGAGCTCGTGGAGCTCGAGCTCGCGGCCGACTCCGCGGTGCTCGCCGACGTGCGCGTGCGCTTTCCCGAGTACCGCATCCGCGACCTCACGGACTATCAGGACGACGCTCACGTGCACGCGCCTGCCAAGCATGCCCACGAGCGATGAGGCGAGCTCCGTGAAGCGCGCGAGGGCGAAGCGAGGGAAGATCCGGTCTCAGTGGGGCGGAGTCGCTCGTCCAGGGGCTCCGGAACGGACGCGAGCAGCCTCGAGGTCGTTCAGGTGGAGGTTGCCGTCGCTGTCGGCGCGGAAGAGATAGACGTAGGGGAGGCCGCGCTCGAGGAGCTTTTCGTTGCCGCCGGCGTCGCGGTCGACGAGGGCGATCACGGTGACGATTTCGCAGCCGCGCTCGAGGACGGCGTCGACGGCCTTGAGGACGGATCCGCCCTGGGTGACGACGTCTTCGACGATGGCGATGCGACGGCCGGGGCTGAGCAGGGGTTCTCCACCGGGATGGAAGGACTCTTCGATGGACTTCTTCAGGCCGTGTCCCTTCTGGGTCTCGCGGACCGTGAAGCCGTAGATGGGTTGGCCGTGCTGGGCGCTCACGACGGCGACGGCGGTGGCGATGAAGGTGGCGCCCATGGCGAGTCCGCCGACGGCCTCGACGTGCTGGGGCTTCAGGAGCTCGAAGAGGACTTCGCCGGTGAGTCGCGCACCCTCCGGTGAGAGCATGGTGGCCTTGGTGTCGCAGTAGTAGTTGCTCTTGCCCCCGGAGGCGAGCGTGAACTGGCCGTGGCGGATGCTCTGTCGGGCGATGAGGTCGCGGAGCTCGGAAAGGAGGCGCTGCATGGGGGGGTCAACCGTTCGTATTCGGCGGGGTCAGCGTCGCCCCGACTCTCGACGATGAGCGCTCGACAGTCGGCGAATCCGCAAGATTCCGGCGTGGCGTGGCATGGTACCAGTTTCCCACCGCGCGCTGGCGCGACACCGTCGCATGAAACATGAGGGCGGCCTCCTCTGGTTCGGAGTACCGCCTTCAGGCGGTCTTCTCTTGCGGGACCAGTCCCGCCTGAAGGCGGGACGACGAACCAGACCGCCTAAGGGCGCTACTCCGAACTCGGAGGTAGGGGTGTGGTTTCTCTCTAGTCCGAACCAGCGCCTACGTCTGACTCCCCAGCCGCTCGAGGACGTCGTCGAGGCGCTGGGCGAGCTCGGAAATGTGGGGCTCGTTGAAGAGGTCGAGGTGCTCGCAGTTGATGTCGATGACGTCGACGCCTTCGCAGAGGGAGCTCCAGCCGCAGGTGCCCGTGGGGTCGTGGACTTCCATCCAATCGATGAGCTGGAGGGCGCGGACGATGGTGAGCCGGCCGGGGAATGGCTGCGCGAGGTAGCGACCCATGGCGCGCTCGCAGCGGATGCTCGTCTGCTCGATGCGCTGCTCGAGATCGAGAGCCGAGCCGGCATGGATTCCGCGGCGCTCGCGGATATGGAAGGCGGCCTCGCGAGCACGCCGGCGGACGCGAGCGGAGATGTACTGCCACGCATGACTCGTGCTCATGCGGGCGAGCTTCCAGATGTGTCGGCCGAGCTTCTTGACGGGGGGCACGGTGACCACCGTGCCGGGCGCGTAGGTATCGAGGAGGCCGAGGAACGGAACGGATTCACCGGCCGCGATCAGGCGCCGCGCGATCTCGAGGGCCACGATCCCCCCGTAGGAATAGCCGATGAGCGCGTAGGGGCCGTGCGGCTGCACTTCGCGGATGCCGCGCGAGAAGGCGGCCGCGGTCTCCTCGATCGAATCGAGCGTCGTCGGGGGAGCGTCGAGATCGTGAATCTGGAGCGCATGGATCGCGCAATCCGCGCGCATCCGCGCGGCGAGCTCACGGTACTGGAAGGCGTGGCCGCCGATGCCAGGCAGGCAGAACAGCGGCACTCCCTTGCCTCCCCCGCGGAAGCGCAGGATGCCGGAGGGCATCGAGATGACCGAGCGGCGCGCATGCCCCATCAGTGCCTGCGTGACGAGCCGGGGCGTCGCGGACTCGAAGAGCAATCGCATCGGCAGACGCACGCCGATCTCGGATTCCAGGTGCGACACCAGCCGCACGGCGAGGAGCGAGTGTCCGCCCGAAGCGAAGAACTCGTCGTCGAGGCCGAGCCCCTCGTTGCCGAATTCCCGGCGCCAGATCTCGAGGACGCGCAGCTCGGCCGGCGTGGGTGGACCGTCGTGCACCGATTCCGTCGCGAGGGGCGGGTCGGGCAGCGCGGCGGTGTCGATCTTGCCGTTGGGCGTCATCGGAAACGACGGCAGGATAAGGATCGCGGCGGGCAGCATGGCGCGCGGCAGCCGCTCGGCTGCATGCGCGGCGAGAGTCTCCGGAAGGTCGTCGGAGACCTCGCCGCGGGCAACCACGTACGCGATCAGCCGCGGCATGCCGGGTTCCGGGGTGCGCACCACCACCACGGCGCGCTGGACCGACGCATGCGAACCCAGACAGGCGGCCACCTCGCCGAGCTCGATGCGATAGCCGCGGATCTTGACCTGCTGATCGCGCCGCCCCACGAAATCGATCTGTCCGTTGGCGCGTCGGCGCGTGAGATCGCCGGTCCGGTACACGCGCTCGCGTCGGCCCGGCTCGACTTCGACCTCGGGGAAGGACTGAGCGGTGCGATCGGGGAGGCCGCGGTATCCGACGGCGAGCTGGGGTCCGCCGAGCCACAGCTCACCCAGACCATTCTCGGCGCACAATCGGCCGCGATGGTCGACCACGTAGCACGACACGTCGTCGATCGGAACGCCGATCGGTGGCAGTCCGCTGCCGCGGGGATCGACCTTCGCATGGGTCACCCACACGGCCGCTTCCGAGGGACCATAGAGATTGACGACCTCGAAGGGCAGGCGCGCCGATGGTCGGCGCCGCAGCGCCTCGCCGCCGGCCTGCAAGCAGCGCAGCTTCGTGTGCGCGGGCCAGTCCAGGTCGATCAGAGCTTCCGCGAGAGTGGTAGGCGAGAACGCGTTCGTGATCCGGCTCTCCACCATCCAGTCACGCAAGCGCGCGGGTTCTAGTCGCGCCTCGTCCCGCGGCACGTGCAGCGAGCCGCCCGTACAGAGGATCGACCAGGTGTCGAGCACGGTCGCGTCGAAGCCCAGCCCCGACAGGAGCGGCATTCGATCTTCCGGCGTGAGGCCGAAGCGCCGCCGGTACCACCCGACGACGTGGGAGAGAGCTTCGTGACCGACCTCGACGCCTTTCGGCCGACCGGTGGAGCCCGAGGTGAAGACGACGTAGGCCATGTCTCGGGGCGAGCCGGGACCACGCGGAGCCTTGGACTCCGTACCGATCGTTCCCCCGCGCGAGCCCGGAAGACCGATCACGGGCACTCCCGCCGGCACTCCCTCGCGCAAGCTCTCACCGGCTATGACCACGCGCGGTCGGCAATCCTCGAGCATCGCCCCTCGTCGCGAGTGCGGCTGCTCGACGTCGATCGGAGCGTAGGCCGCGCCCGCTCGGAGCACCCCGAACCAGGCGATGACGATCGCTACTGAACGCGGGCCGAGCACGGGCACGACGTCCCCCGGTCCGACACCGAGCGCGCCGAGCTCGCGTGCGAGATCGTCCGCCATGGCGAGCAGCTCGCCGTAGCTGACGGTCCTGCCCGCTTCGACCAGTGCCGGCGCATGGGGACGCTCGCGGGCGACCTCCGCCACACGCTCGGGCACCAGGGGCCAGGGAGGCGGTGGTCCTTGCGGACCTCTGGAGGCCAGGAGTGCCGCGCGGCGCTCCTCCGGCGCCAACACGTCGATCTGCGCGAGACGACTCGACGGTTGACTCGCGATTCCAACGAGTACGCGCGCCACGTGCTGCGCCAGCCTTTGAGCGGATGGGCGATCGACGCTCTGGAGGCGATGCTCCACGCGGATCCCCAGGCGATCCTGCGCACTGAGGAGCGTGATGTAGAGATCGAACTTCGAGGTGCCGAGATGGAGATGGCGAGCGCTCACCTGGACCCCGGGCACCTGAAACCGATCGGCGTACTCCTCCTGGCGCGTGAACAGGATCGCCACGGGAGCATGATCATCCGAAACGAACGAGAGGCCTCCCGCGGCAACCGCTTCTCCGAGGGCGAGCGCACGATGCGCGCTGGTACGCGCGATGGCGGCGCGCACCCGCGCGAGGAGCTCGCCGGCCGTCGGGTCCTCGTCCAGGCGGATCCGCACGGGCAGCACGTCGAGGAAGTAGCCGACGACGCTTGCCGTGTCGGCGCGATCGCGATCGGCGAGCGCGGTGAGCAGCACCACGTCTGGTCGATGAGCCTCATGCTCGAAGACCGTGGCGAGAGCCGCGAGCCCGCCTTCGAATTCCGTGGCCCCCGCGCGCTTCAAAGACTCGCGGACACGCGCGCTGTCCGACTCGTCGAGCTGGAATTCGACCGATCCTCCCGCATCGGGATCCAGTCCAGAACCCGTCGGCGGCGCGATCCCCACCGCAAAGGAGGCGCCATCGAGCTCCATTCGCCAGAACTCGCGATCCGTCGCCACCTTCTCGTCCGTGCGATCGGAGCGCCGGATGGCGTGCGCGGAGGGGCCGGGATCGCGCGTGATCGTACGGTCCTCGCCGCGCAAGCGCGCGCCCAGCTGCTCCAGGATCAAGGCGACCGACCACTCGTCGATCACGAGATGGTGCGCAACGAGAAGCAGGATATGGTGGCGCCGGGAGCGCTTCACCACGCAGGCGCGCGCGAGAGGACCGCTCGACAGGTCGAAGACCCCGGATGCGCTCCCCACGAGGATCCGGCTCACGGTCTGCTCGTCGGCGTCGGGAGACTCCAGGAGCTCCACCGGGATCGACACGTTCGGAGCGAGCTCCTGGCGCGGATCCGATTCGAGGTTCGAGAAACGCGAGCGCAAGGCGGGATGCGCGTCGAGCACGGAGTGCAAGGCCTCGATCAGGACTTTCGTCTCGATCGGGCCATGGAGATCGAACACGAACGGCTCGTTCAGCACGGGGCATGCGCCCGCGAGCTGTTGCTGGAACAGGACCGCGCGCTGGCCCGGGGTGAGAGGAGCGGGCCCGTCCATGGGGGCGTGCGCGGGGGCGGCCTGCACGCTCGGGGCAGAATCGATCCGTTCCGCGAGGGAGGCGAGCGTGCGCGCTTCCAGGACCGCCAGCGCCGGGATCGCCTTGCCCAGGCGCTCGTCGCAAGCGAGCGCAACGCGCGTCGCGAGCAGAGAGTGACCGCCGAGCGCGACGAAGTCGTCGTTCCTGCGCAAGTCCGTGACGCCCAGCAATTCGCGCCAGATCGTCGCGACGCGCTGCTCGGTGCCCTCCCGCGGTGCTTCGCCTCCGATCCCGCGCGGCGGATCCAATTCCCGCGTCTCGGAAAGTGAGCTGCGATGGACCTTGTCGTTCAACGTCTTGAGGTCGGGCAGGATCGGTTCGTCGACGCGCTGGACAACCAGGTCCGCCCCAGGAAGCCCACGGTACTCCTCTGGGGTCCGCGGTTCGAGATTCAAGATCCCCGTCCTGGGCCCGATGTGCGAGGGATGGAAGCCATTTCATCTCCGCGTCCTGGACTATCGGTCCGCGCGGGACGAAGCCATTACCCGTCCGGCCAGATTTCTACGCGAGACCCCCGCACGACACGGCAAGGAACGCCGGCCGGCCGCGTGCGACGCCCTGGGCCGACGACGTCACATCGAAGACGGAGACGCGAGCAGGCGCGCTGGAGCGCCTCGCGGCGAGCGCCAGCGGATGGACCGCATCCGCGCGCATCCGAGCGAACCACCAGTGTGAAGGGTCGTCTCGCGCGTCGGCGGCGAAGCGCGCGCGCACGCAACCCGGCGTGTCGAGATCGAACTCCAGGCTGCGCGGCGAGAGGCCGAGGCCCAGGCCGCGCGCTTTGAGGTAGGACTCCTTCAGCGTCCAGATCGCGTAGAAACGCTCCCGACGCTCGGGCTCCCCGAGCTTCCTGAATGCCAGCAGCTCCGGCGCGGAGAAGACTTCTCGCGCCAGGTCCGCGAGGTCGGGATGCTGCTCTTCGCGCTCGATGTCCACACCGATGTGGGCGTCGAGCGTCACCGCGCAAGCGACGAGCTCGCGAGTGTGCGAGAGGTTGAAGCAGAGCCGCGTCCCGGTGGGGGCCGCGATGACTGGGCGTTCGTGTTCCTCGCGCTCGAAGCGCCATGCTTGCGGATCGACCGGAGCGTAGCGTGAGAGGGTCGTGCGCACGAGCGCTCGCGTGAGCAGAGCGCGGCGGCGATCGACTTCGTGATGAAAGGCCTGGCACGAATCGCGCTCTTCCGGAGTGAGCAGCTCCCGGTATCGGTGCGCAGCGTCCTCGTCCCGCGCGAGATCCGTCGGCGCGAGCCAGAGATCGATTCCGTCCGTCACTCGCTCGCGCGCGCTCGCTTGCCCCGTATCGCTCGCGCCGTTCATGCCGGAACGATACTCACGTCGGTCGCGCGGACAAGGCTCGCCGCCACGACCCGGCGGCGATCAGAGCTTCGAGCTGCGCAGGCGCAGGGCATTGGTGATGACGGACACGGAGCTCGCGCTCATCGCGGCGCTCGCGATCATCGGGTTCAGGAGCAGGCCGAAGAAGGGGTACAGGAGGCCGGCCGCGATCGGCACTCCGAGCGCGTTGTAGGCGAAAGCGAAGAGGAGGTTCTGGCGGATGTTGCGCATGACCTGCTCGGAAAGCCGGCGAGCGCGCACGATCCCCCGGAGATCGCCCTGGACCAGGGTCACTCCTGCACTTTGAAGCGCGACGTCGGTTCCGGTGCCCATGGCGATGCCGACGTGGGCTCGCGCGAGCGCGGGGGCGTCATTGATCCCGTCGCCGGCCATGGCGACGGTCCGGCCAGCGGACTGCAGGCGCGCGACGATGTCGGCCTTCTCCTCGGGGAGGACCTCGGCGTGCACCTCGTCGATGGCGAGCGTGCGCGCGACGGCTGCGGCGGTGGTGGGGTTGTCTCCGGTGAGCATGACGACGCGCACACCGCCTGCGCGCAGGGCCTGGAGCGCTTCGAGGGCCGTGGACTTGATCGGATCGGCAATCGCGAGCAGGCCGGCCGCAGTGCCGTCGAGAGCCACGAGCACCACGGTCTTGCCGTCGCGGCGGAGCGCCTCCGCGCGCTCCGCGAGCGAGCGGACGTCGACGCGGCGCTCCTCCATGAAGCGAGCGTTCCCGACCGCAACCTCACGACCCTCGGCGCGACCGCTCAGACCCCGGCCGGCAAAGGCGCGGATCTCGGTCGCTCGGGGCGGCTCGATGCCGCGCGCGCGGGCGCCTTCGACGACGGCGGTGGCGAGAGGGTGCTCGCTCGCTCCCTCGATGGCGGCGACGCCGGCCAGCATGGCGCGCAGGTCGACGCCGGGTAAGACGACGACCTCCACGAGGCTCGGTCTTCCCTCCGTCAAAGTGCCCGTCTTGTCGATGACGAGCGTGTCCACCCTCTCCAGGAGCTCCAGCGCCTCGGCGTTCTTGATCAGGACGCCCGCCTGCGCGCCCCTGCCGGTCCCCACCATGATCGACATCGGCGTGGCGAGGCCGAGCGCGCACGGACAGGCGATGATGAGCACCGCGACGGCATTGACCAGCGCATGCGCGAGCCGCGGTTCGGGCCCGAACGCGGCCCAGAGGATTGCAGCGAGCGCCGCGATCGCGACCACCGCAGGCACGAACCACGACGACACCCGATCGGCCAGCCGCTGGATCGGCGCGCGCGTACGCTGAGCCTCGCCCACCAGCGCCACGATGCGCGCGAGCAAGGTGTCGCTGCCGACGCGCTCGGCGCGCAGCACGAACGCGCCGGCACCGTTCATGGTTCCGCCCGTGACCCGGCTGCCGGGGGCTTTTTCGCTCGGCATCGGCTCGCCGGTGAGCATGGATTCGTCGACGAAGCTCGTTCCCTCGATCACGAGGCCGTCCACGGGTACTCGCTCGCCGGGGCGCACGCGCAGGTGATCCTCAACCGCGACCGAGTCGAGGGCGACGTCCGTCTCGGTGCCGTCCGCCTCGATTCGCCGCGCAGTCTTCGGCTGCAGACCGAGCAGCGCGCGGATCGCGCCCGAGGTGGCGCTGCGGGCGCGCAGTTCCAGTACTTGCCCGAGCAGCACCAGGGTCACGATCACCGCCGATGCCTCGAAGTAGACCGGCGTCCCGCCGGCGTGGCCGTCCGCGTGGGGCAGGAGCGCGGGAAAGAAGGCCGCGAATGCGCTGAAGCCGAAGGCAGCCCCGGTTCCGAGCGCGATCAGCGTGAACATGTTGAGGTGCCGGCTCCGGAGCGACTCCCATGCGCGCACGAAGAAGGGCGCGCCGCCCCAGAAGACCACTGGCGCGGAGAGCACGAGCTGGATCCAGATGGAGGCGCGCGGCGAGAGGACTCGCTCGACCGGCCGTCCGGGCAGCATGTCGGACATCGCGAGCAAAAAGGCCGGGGCCGTCAGCGCGAGGCTGATCCAGAATCGCCGGCGCATGTCGGCGAGCTCGGGATCCTCACCCTCGACCGCCCCCACCACGCGCGGCTCGAGCGCCATGCCGCAGATCGGACACGCGCCCGGCGCATCGCTCACGACCTCGGGGTGCATCGGGCACACGTATGCGCCGGCAGCCGGAGCTTCGGACGCGATCGGTAAAGGTTCGCGAGCGTCGCCCAGGTAACGCGCCGGATCCTTCGTGAACGCTTTCCGGCAGTGCACCCCGCAGAACCAGTACGTCGTGCCGGCGTGCTCGGCCGAGCCCCCGCCTGCATTCGCGGGATCGACCGTCATGCCGCAGACGGGATCGACCCGCTGTTCCCGCGCGCCCTCAGGATCGATGTCCACTTCCGGTGCAGCCCTCTCTGCGGACGAACGGTCGGCCGCCACGATACCATCGGCACCAAGGCAAGCTCCCCCCGCGCACCGCGCCGACTGCCTGCTCCGCATGTTGCACGCCGCTCTCCTCGGATTCCTCCTGGTGGCCCCCGGTGTCCGCCAGGATCCAGCGCCGATCGATCGCGTTGCCATGGCGAATCACCTCCGGGTCGTGCGCCAGCGGCGACTTCCCCTGGTGGAGCGCGCGGAAGCGATCGAAGCCTTGCTCGGGCTGGGTCGGGAGGCTCAGGTCAAGCTCGAGGAAGTACTCGAGCGTGAGGCCGGGCTCCTGGCAAAGGAGAACGCACGCGCGCGGAGCACGCTCCTCGGCGCATTCGAGGACCGCGCCGCAGCCCTCCTCGATGAGCGGCTCGACCGCCGAGTGCGGGAGGAGATCCTGTCCGAACGCGAGCGCTTGCTCGCCACGAGCCGGGGCGGGGCGCTCGACCACGAGGCGATCACGAGCATCTGCGATCCGGCGCTCGAGCGTCTCGGCAAGCTGCAACGGATCCGTCCCAACGACGTCTGGGATGCGAACGAGAATCTCTTCGAGGACCTGGAGACGCTGCGGGATCGAATGGCCGAAGCGCTCGCCCTCGGCGGCTGGCGTACACGAGTCGCCGAGCGTCTGGGAGAGGACGCGCCGCTGGATTCCGCTCCGGACGAGGACGCGCTGTTCGCAGCGCTGGAACGCGCGGCCTGGCTCGCCACTTCGATGGACGAGCACGACCTGGAGGTGCTGCTCGCGAACGAAGCGCTCGCCGGGGAGCTCGATCCGGAGGAATACCTCGGCATCGCGCGGCTCAACGAGATTCGCATCCTGTGTGGTCTGCGGGCATTGCTCATCGATACCAAGCTGTGCGCCGCGAGCCGCGGTCACTCGAAGGACATGGCCGAGCAAGGCTTCTTCAGCCACGACTCCCCCGTCCCCGGCAAGAGCACGCCGTGGGCGCGCGCCGAGCTGGCGGGAACCTCGGCCTCGGCCGAGAACATCGCGGCCGGCTCTCGAGACGGCGCGGGCGCGATCTCGTCCTGGTGGTATTCGCCAGGCCACCACACGAACATGATGGGAGACGCGCGCCGCATCGGGCTCGGACGCTTCGAGACGCACTGGACGCAGATGTTCGGCGGGTAGATCAGCCCCCGTACTCGCTGCTCGCCACCGCGCCGCTCGCCCAGGCGCGGCCATCGGGGCCGATCAGCTCGACGGCGTCGATCTCGTTCCATCCCTGGCGGCGGTCCGTGTCGAGCACGACGCGGATTCGCGCGACACGGTAGGCCGTGCTGGGAAACTCGATCTCGAACGGTCCGGCGGTCTGGGTCGGATCCGTGCCCGACCAGAGCGCGTGCTCGCCGCCTTGCTCATCGAAGGCGATCAAGGCGGTGATGGCGCCGGGGGAATTGACTTCGAAGATGCACACCGAGCTCGCGCGCAGCGGCGGCGAATAGGTGAGCTCCAGCCATTGCTCACCCATCTCCGCCGCTCGCGTGGCCCACGCTCGAGGGTCGTCGCGGTTGGCGCCTGCATCGGGCGCACCCGTCGCCTGGGCCGCGCTCCAGCTGGGGACCTTGTGCTGCTCGTCACGCGCGCGACCGAGCAACTCGAGTACATCGGGGTCGCTCTCGATCGCCGCCCAGGTGTCGACGAAGGCCTGGAACTCTGCGCTGCGGAACTCGCCCACGCGGGCCGCGGCGGCGAGGCGAACGCGCTTCGTGCTCTGGCTGGCGAGGTGGAAGGCCTCCAGCGAAGCGACGAGCTCGGCGTTCGAGAGCTGCGAGACGAGGTGCGCCATCGTCGCGTCGTCGGGCGCGCTGCGCATCAACCGGTAGAGCGCCGCGTTGGCGTCGTCGCCCGAGAGAGCGACGAGGAGATCGATCGCCTCCTGGCGCAGGCGAAGGTCCTCGATGCGCCACACGAGCGACTCGAGCGCGCGGGCGGTGCTCGCGTCGCCCACGATGGCGAGGGCCTTCAGGGCTTCCGCGATCAGCGTCTCCTCTCCCGGGATGCCGAGGAGCCACAGGAGGACGTCACTCACTCGGCCGTCGCGGACGAAGCGCCGGTCCCCGAGGATGCGCACCAGCTCGCGGCGGAAGGCGAGCGGCTTCGCCGTGCTCCGGATACGCACCTCGATCGGGAGCAAGAGCTCGCGTGCGTACGCAGCAACCGCCAGACGGAAGTACTCCGAGCCCCCGCCGCCTTCGTCGAACGAGCGCTCGTACTGCTCCAGGTACCAGGCCGCGCTGGGCCCCTCGAGGCCGCCTCGGACCGCAGCTCTCGCGGCTGGCTCGGATCCTTCGCCGCGCTCGATGCTCTCGGCCGAGCGCCGATCCCAGCCGATCCGCGCGAGCTCCTCACGCAGGAGGTCGACCTCGGAGGCGAGGTCCTCCACGCGTCGTTCGAGAGTCTCGATGCGTTCGGCGTCCTGCACCCATCCCGTGCGAGCATCCGCCGCCGTGACGGGCGCGGGGGGTCCAGGCGCCGGATCTCCTGGCCGCACACCCACCCACAGCGCGGCGATCACGAGCACCAGCGTGCTCACGACGACGAGTAGCGCCTTCAAGGCACGAGCGATACCCGCGCGGGATTGGAAGCGAAGTCGAAGACGTCCATCGTCAGCCAGGCAAAAGCGAGCTCACTGCCGAGGAAGGCCGCGGGGAAGAAGCCGGGGGGCGTCACGAACGCGGCGTGAGCCGTGCCGTCGGCGGCGAGGAGACCCCTGGTGTCGTGCAAGGCACCGTGGTTGGCACTGACCCAGGTATAGAGGAGGAAGCGATCGGCGTTGAGCGGCAAAACGATCGAACCGAATCCTCGGCCGGGCTCGGTGCCCGAGAGCGAGCCGAGCACGAGGTAAGGTCGCGGCGCGCCCTGCGTCGGCGGGCCGTAGAGATCGAGGCCGACCGTGCCGCCACTTCCGATGGAGAGATCCGGGACATCGGCCACCAAGGTCGGCGTGTGCAGGAGCGTCGGCAGCGGGTAGAGCAGGATCTCGTCCACGCCATCGTCGACCCAGATCTCGAAAGTGTCCGTGCCTTGACCCGCGCCGGCCGTGAGCTCGATCGCGTAGCTGCCATCGCCGTGATCGAGGATCGGACCGATCGAGGCGAGCCCCGCGCTCGACGGGGCGTGAGCGACGCGGAGCACCGCACCACCGCTCGTGATCGAGTCGCCGCGCCAGTCGGCGAGCTGTACATCGAGAGTGGCGACGGTCGCACCGTTGCCGGGGACCTGGGGCGGCGTGATCTGCTTCTGGCTCTCCAGCTGATCGGGTCGCCCGATCAGCGCAGCCCGCCACTGAAGGTACGAACCTTCCATCTCCACGATCGGATCGGGAGGCGCGGCCTGTCCCGGCACCACATTGAAGTTCATGTAGTACTCACCATTCGCGCAGCCGTGCCCCCCATCGCAGACGCCGGCCGTGTCGCCCATGCGCGCCACCACCATGAACCCGACGTGCGCAGCCTTGTCCGTGCTGAGATCGAAGCCGGGCGGCGGCGTCCCGCACGAATCGGGGGCCGAGGGAGAACAGGAGCAGCGCCCATCGCCGCCCATGCCCGCAGCCGCCAGCATCGCCGCCACGAGCTTCTCGGGGAGCGCACCGGGCGTGTTCCGGATTGCGTCCTCGGCCGCGATCGCGACGCCCTCACCCGCCAGCACGTTGCCCTGGATCGCCCACGCGAGCGAGCCTTCGGCGCCGATCCGGCCGCCCGCCCATGCTCCCGCCGCACTGCCCGTGTAGGTCGCCGTGCGCGCGAGCGCGTCGACGATCCCGTACTGGTACAGATGCGGGCTGCCGAGCGTGTTGAGGTGGGCGATGATCTCGTCGGGCGTCCGCCCTTCGAGTAGATCGTCCCAGATCAGCATGCGCCGCACGCCCGAGTTGTCCCACCAGGCTTGCACGCAGGCGCCCCCGACTCCGGGGATCACGACCGCCAGCTTGTTCCTCAGGTTCGGGCCGACGATGCACGTCGATTGCGCGACCGCGATCTCGCCCGTCGAGGTGTCGACGATGAGGATCGACCACGTGGCGCTGGCGAGCGGCGCGAGCAGGGTTGCGGCGAGCGCGGAGAGCAGGAATCGAGCTGAGCTGGGCTTCATTGGACCTCCCTGGATCGGTCCCCTAGCATCGCTCGTCCCGGCCGATCGCGCACGTCGTCAGCCGGAGAACCGGCGCCGGAGCCAGTTTTCCACCGCGCCCTGGTGCGACTCCGTCGCAGGAAACATGAGGGCGGCCGCCTCTGGTTCGGAGTACCGCCTTTAGGCGGTCTTCTCTTGCAAGGCCAGTCCCGCCTGAAGGCGGGACGACGAACCAGACCGCCTGAAGGCGGTACTCCAAACTCGGAGGGACCCCGTGCTCGTAGGGGTGTGGTTTCTCTCTAGAACCTGCGCCGGAGCCAGTCTTCCACCGCGCCCTGGTGCGACTCCGTCGCAGGAAACATGAGGGCGGCCGCCTCTGGTTCGGAGTACCGCCTTTAGGCGGTCTTCTCTTGCAAGGCCAGTCCCGCCTGAAGGCGGGACGACGAACCAGACCGCCTGAAGGCGGTACTCCAAACTCGGAGGGACTCCGTGCTCGTAGGGGGTGTGGTTTCTCTCTAAACGATCTCGCTCGTGCAACCGGGGCCAGGCGCAAGCACTCGATAATGCAACTTCGAACCGCGGTGCCCCTCGGGGCGCCGCGCCCCCCCGGAAGCGGGAGATGCGTCGAGAGACGCTCTCCAAGGGAGACCCGCTGCAGCAGGCTGGAGAAGTGCTTCACACCTCGCCTCCCCAGGCAAACTTGTCCTGACAATCGTTTCCCGGAATCATAGGGGACTTGCCCGGCAAGGCTGACTAAGGACCTCGGCGAGGGGAGACAGGAGACTCGCTGGCGCATCAGCTTGACCTACCCCTCGTCGCTGTTCTTGTCAGACGTTGCACATCGGCGCTCGCATGCACCGCAACCACGCACGAGGCTTCCCATGTTCACGACTTCGCTCGGGCTCGCCGCGCTGTTCAGCGCGTTGACCGCGTCGCTTCCCACTAATGAGCCCACAGTCCCCCAGGACGCCGCAGCCGAGCCGATAACGCGCGAGGATTACCTCCGCGATCTCTATGCGCGTCTCGATGAGCACCCCTTCTTTGGCTTCGTCGACAACACGCGCGTCGACGACTTCGTTGAGGATGGTTTCGTGTTCATCATCCAGCGGCCCCTGAAGGACCGACCAGACTACGCCAAGGACCAGGCAGCGCTCTATTCGCCCTGGTTCAAGGAATTGGTCGCGATTCTCCAGCGCGAGTACGTCGAGCCGCTCGGCCTGGTCGACAACCATTCGCTGCCGCTTTCCGCCGTCGCGTTCCTCAGCAGCCGCGGCGACTACGAGGTCAATTTCGCCGACGCATCCAACAAGGACCTCAACGCCACTCGCGCACACTACGATCCCGCGAATCGAATGGTGATCACCTATCGCGATGTGATGACTGGCACGGGCCCGCGCTCCGACCGCCTACCCGCTTTGCACGAGCTCGTTCACGCGCTCCAGCATCGCTACAGCGCCACTCCTGACAAGTTGCCCGAGTGCGTTTTCTTCAACGAGGGGCTGGCCGAGTACCTCTCCAATCACTTGCTCGACGAGCCTGCCGATCTCGGGAAGCACCGCCTGGACTTCCTATGGATCAAGGACTTCGCCCCGGTGTTCTTGACGTCCGCGCGCGATGGGTACTTCTTGCCGATCGACACGCTGGTGGGGATCAAGGACTACGCCGAACTGCTCGACATCGTGAAAAAGAGGTGCGATCGCAGCGGCATCCCGTTCAGCTGGGAATTCGCGATGCAGTCGTTCTATCGCGAGTCGGCGCTGTACATGCATTTCCTGCACCAAGGCAAGAATGGCGAATACAAATCGCGCACGGGCACGTTCATCCAGGCCCTTTTCGCCGGCAAGAGCGGCGCCGAAGCATGGAAAGCGGGCTTCAAAGGCGTGGACTCGGGGCAGGTCGACCGCGACTTCTACGAGTACTTTGCGAAGACGGTGGAGACCGAGTACCCGTCGTTCAACTCGGCTGATTTCGTGCAGTCGATCGCTTCCGCAATCCAAGTTTCCGCGCCGGCAACTCCGGCTCTCGATTGCGACATGCTTGCCGCCTCGCTCGCGCTCGGCACTGAAGACGTCGAGGCTCGCGTAGCCCGCGCGCTGTGCACCGCGATGAGCGGAAAGGTCGCGGCTGCGTTGGCTGATCTCGAGCAATGCAAGAGCTCTGCCACCGGCGCGCTCGCCGAGCGCGTCGTCACGGAGACTGCGCGCCTCGAAGCGTGGGTAGGTGCGTGCGATGCGGCGCTCGCCGCGATGGCCGCGGGGAAGCAGGCGATCGCGATCAAACTCGACGGCAAGACGATCCGTGGAGTCGTGCGCGGTGTCGAGAACGGGGAGCTCGTGATCGAGGGAGCCTCGAACAGCCTGCGACGCGTCGCCCTGGAGACGCTCTCGGCAGTCGAGCTGCGCGACGCGCTCAAGGACCGATTCGTCGGCGATCTGGAGTGGCTGAAAGTCTACCCGCTCTGCGTCACGGGCGACGCGAAGTGGAAGAAGCTCTCGCTGCCGTCCACGCCCGAGGGCAGGGCGCTCAAGGAAGACGCGGAGAGCACGTACCCGATGCTCGAGCCTTTGGGCATCGCGGCCGTCGCACTGCAGGACGTCGAACAGCGTGCTGCGCCAACGAGCGCGGATGAAGCGCGCAACTGTGTCGCGGCGATCCAGGCGTTGTGGGAGACCCACAAGACGGTGCCCTTGATCGCCGCGCGCTCGGCGACGCTCGCACAACTTGCATGTTGCATGTACGACGTGATCGGCGAGTCGCTCGACGTCGGAGCGCTGGTCCACGTGCCCGTCACCAAGCTCGAAAACGGCAGGATCGCGCTCAAGTACTCGTTCGACAGCGAGGACGAGGCGTCGGACTTCGTCGTGTGCGACGAGTATCTGGCTGGGTTGCGCCGTGAAGACCCCGCTGTTGGCGACAGTGGAAGTCCATTCGCGGTCGCCGCTCACCAGTTTCGCGGGCAGGGCGCGCAGTGCTCGAAGCACGTGCTCGATTTCACCGCCCCCATGACGCTGCGCTACACGATGCGCTGGGAACTTGGCGACACGAACCTTCCCGACGCGGCATGGGATGCCCGGGCGGGCCTGTGCGGCGACGCGTACGAGAACGCGCTCGTCTTCAGCATTCCTCAGTTCTTGTTCCTGGTGAAGAACGGTGCGTACGAGGATGCGGCGCAACTCAGGTCCCCGCGCGAATTCCACCTCGATGGGACGTACCACGTCGAGCTCCATCACGACGGATCGAAGCTCTCGGTCAACGTCGGAGGTCAGAACGTCGGCAGTCTCAGCACGGCCAGCCAGACCGCCGGCCGCATCTTCTTCTGGATCCACTCGGACTATCCCGTGTCGATCTCCGACGTCGAAATCGAAGGCCAGCTCGAAGACTCGTCGCTCAGCGCGGCGCGCCACGCCTGGGCGATGCTGCAGAGCGAAGCGCTCGGCATTCGCTGAGCCCCGGGACTCGTGCCGGTTCGATCGATGGGATTGCCTGGAGACCGCGGCGATTGCGCCCGGACTCGGGAGGGAGCGTTCCGTCAGGGCGGGAGGGGCTTGGGTTTCTGCTCCGTTCCGGCTCGACGTCGAGGTCCGGCGTTTTCAACGAGCTGCGAGCGGGGCGACGGTGGGTGAGATACCCGGTCTTGACCCCCGGAGGATGTCCGGCGAGCATGCTCTTCGGACCCCCTCCCTCGTTTGGATCCTCCCATGACGCGGCTCTTCTCCTCCTGTTTGCGGTGGCCCTTCCTCTGCGCTTCGCTTGTCATGATCCTTCCCGAGGCTCGGGCGATGCAGCAGCAGGCGCCGCCTTCGAGGATCGTTCGTTACGAGGTCGATTCGGGCCCGGTCGAGAACCTCTCGGACCGATTCGGCGTGGTGGCTTCCTTCGAGGTGCGCGTGGCGGATGCAGCCTGGCTGCGGCTGCACTTCGACGAGATCCAGCTCGCGGGCGATGCACCGAGGGGTAGCGGCGCGATCTTGCGGCTCACCGCTTTCGACGACGGGGCGGTGCAGGAGCTCGAGCGTCATGAGGCGCGTCAATGGCGGAACACGACGGCGTACTTCAATGGGGACTCGGTGCTGGTCGAGCTCCTCGCCTGGCCGAGGACCGGTACGAGCCGGCTCGTCCTCTCCTACGTCACGGCGGGGCTGGTCCCCCACGAAACGTTCTCGCAGTGCGGGACGGCGGACGATCGCGCGCTGTCGAGCGATCCGCGCGCCGCGCGTCTCCTGCCCGTCGGCTGCACCGGTTGGCTGATCGACGATTGCGCCCACTGCATGCTGACGGCGGGCCACTGCGCGGACGCCGGCTTCAATGTGGTCGAGTTCAACGTGCCGCTGTCGACTGGGAGTGGCTCGCTCGTGCATCCCCCGCCGTCGGACCAGTACGCGGTCGACGCGAGCTCGCCGCAGTTCCTGAACAACGGCGTCGGGCAGGACTGGGGCTACTTCGGCGTCTTCCCGAACTCGGTCACCGGGCTCACGCCCGCGCAGGCACAGGGAGCGTTTTACAACCTCGAGCTTCCGCCGCCTTTCGATCCCACGAAGACCATCCGGATCACGGGCTATGGTGTCGATTCGACTCCCCAGACGCACAACCAGGTGCAGCAGACGCACGTGGGTCCCTGGTTCGCGCTCAGCGGGACGCGATTGGAGTATCAGACCGATACCGAGGGTGGGAACTCGGGCTCGCCCGTCGTCCACGAGCAGAGCGGCTTCGCGATCGGGATCCACACGCACGGCGGTTGCAGCGCGTCCTCCGGAAACTCGGGGACCTCGGCTGCACACACCGGTTTGCAGAACGCCCTCGCCAATCCGCGAGGCGTGTGCGAAGGAGGGATGCAGCTGCTCGACGTCCTGCCCACGGTGCTCGCGCCCGGTGTGAGCTTCGACGTCGATCTGCAGATCGTCGGGGGCACGATCCCCGGGAGCGAGAAGCTCTTCGTCCGCTACGACGGCGGGAGCTACCTCGGCCTTCCCATGAGCGCGCTGGGGAGCGACCTGTACCGGGCCACGCTTCCACCGCCGGTGTGCGGCGCCACTCCGGAGTTCTACTTCGAGGCGGACACGGTCGCCTGCGGACTGGTGCGCCTGCCGGTCGACGCACCGGTGGAGACGTTCACGGCGCTGGTGGGAGACACCATCAAGACCTTCGCCGACGACATGGAAGCCGACCTCGGCTGGCAAGGAGGCGTTGGCGGCGACACGGCGACGACGGGTGTATGGGTGCGCGTCGACCCGCGCGGCACGGCGGCGCAGCCCGAAGACGATCACACCGCTGTCCCCGGTGTGACCTGCTGGGTCACGGGTCAGGGAGCGATCGGCGGAGCGGTCGGCGACAACGACGTCGACGGGGGGCGCACGACGCTCCTCGGGCCGATCCTCGATGCATCGGGAGCCGGTGACCACAAGGTGTCGTACTGGCGCTGGTACTCCAACGACCAGGGCAGCGGGCCGAACGAGGACATCTTCCAGGTCGACATCTCCGCCAACGGCGGCACGAGCTGGACGAACGTCGAGACCATCGGACCGAGCGGAACCGGAACGAGCGGCGGCTGGATCCAGCACACCTTCCGCGTGGCTGACTTCGTGTCGCCCACGAGCCAGCTGCGCCTGCGTTTCGTCGCCTCCGATTTCGGCACGGGCTCGATCGTCGAGGCTGCGGTCGACGACGTGCAGCTGTTCACTACCGATTGCGACGAGGTGCTCCCCGATTGCAACGGGAACGGCATCCTCGATTCCGATGACATCGCGAGCGGGCGCTCCGATGACTCGAACGGCGACGGCGTCCCCGACGAGTGCGGCGGGCCCGGCACGCCGTACTGCTTCTGCGCCAGCGGCGCACCCTGCGGCAACCCCGATGCGGGCGCCGGCTGCGCGAACTCGACTGGCTCCGGCGCCCTGCTCTCCTCGAGCGGTAGCGCGAGTGTCGGCGCCGACGACATGGTCCTCACGGCCACCAGCGTACCGCCCAATCAGAACGGCATCTTCTTCATGGGCGCCGGCACGGCGCAGATTCCGTTCGGCGACGGCCAGCAGTGCGTCGTCGCGGGCGGCGTGGGCATCTTCCGCTACCTGCCCGTGCAGAGCTCGGGCCCGGCCGGCACTCTCGTGCTCGGTCCGGGCATCGTCGCACGCTCCCAGTCCTTCTCACCCGCCGGCCGGATCCAGGCCAGCCAGACCTGGAACTTCCAGGCCTGGTTCCGTGACCCGGCAGGTCCGTGCGGGAACGCCTTCAACACTTCGAACGGGAGTGCGGTGCTGTTCGGTCTCTGAGCGCCGAGAGCACGGATGTCGATCGGTTCGAGCGCGCGCCTCCGTCAAGCGGAGTGCGCGCGCTTCCCGTATCAGAAGGAGGATTCGGAGAGGAGCACGTGCGCATCGGGCAGCGTGAGATCCTCGAGCTCGAGCCCCGAGGGGAGCGAGATCGAACCTCGACCACCGCCGAGAGTGTGGATCTGGATCAAGCCCGGACCACCGTCTCCGCCTGAGCCCACGGCGCCATCGTGCTGGTTGTCCTGACCGGGACCGCCCCGGCCTCCGATGGCGCTCAGCGCGTCCGCGTCGCTGGTCGAGAAATCGAAGCGGGCGGCCTGAAGGATCAGCATCCCTCCCGATCCGCCGCCTGATCCGCCTCCGACACGGTTGAAGCCGATGGTGTTCTCACCACCGCCGCCGTCGCCTCCATTCGCGACGATGTGGCCGCCCGGCAAGAGCACCATCCTGCGCGTGATCAGGATTCCGAGGCCGCCCCCGCCACCGCCGCCCGAGCCCTTCTCGTCGCCGGTCGAGTCCCACGGATCCAATGGAAAGCTGTCCCAGTTGACTGCGTTTCCGCCCGCTCCACCGCCAGCACCCGCCTGCGGCGAGGCGAGCTCTCCGGCGAGCACGCCCGTCGCCAAGCGCTTGCGGCCGAAGAAATCATTCCTCGGATTGTCATCCCAGAATGGACGCGGACCTGACGTTCCACCTCTCGCGCGCTCGGACTGCGAAAGCGCCCCTTTTCCAGGCGGCAAGCCTCCGTCGGTCCCTGCTTCTGCAACCAGGCCCACTGCACCGGGCAGGCCCTCCTCTGCGCGATTCGGTCCCAGGCTTCCTCCTCCGCCACCCGCGCCACGACGCGCGTAGATGCCCGCCGAGGAGTAGCTCGTCTCGCCTCCCCCGCCACCGCGAGCCGCCCCATGATGGCTTCCGAATCCGGGCCCGCCGTCGGGAGTCGACTGGGTGATGAGGCGGTTTCCGACTCCGCCATCGCCTCCGCTTGCTTGTCCGCGTGCGCCGGGTTCGGGGATGTCCGTCGTGTTCATGGTGAGCACGCCGGGATTGTCCTCACCTGAGAGGTCCAGGAGCCCCGCGACGAGGATCTCGTTCGCAGCGTGGAGCTCGAAACGTTCCGGCCCGACGATGCGCAGCGCGCCGCCGGATTGAATCTCGAGCCGATCGATGTGCACAGGGCCGTGGCTCGTGTCGTACACGACGGACTCGCCGGTATGAATGATCCAGTCCCCTCCCGATGGAGCGGACGCAGAGAAGAATGCCGCGGCGAGGATCGAGCCTGCGCCAAGGCGGACGGAGTGCGGGAGCAAGAGGATGGGTTGCATGGTACCTACTATGGAAATTGGGTCGACTCGCTCACGAGGGATGCCAATCGTGAGGAAGAGTGGAGATGCCGTGCAGCCGAGAGTCCGCGGCAGAAGCCAGAAGTGGTTCCGCGATGGCCGTACCGCCGCTGCCTGGTTTCACCTACTCGCGTTCGCGGGATTTTCGCGGAGGCAAAAAAACGGACGTGCGTTCTCGCACTCAGGGTGACCAAGAGCGCACGCTCCGCATCCGGTGTCCCGATGCCAACGCCTCAGCGCCGGCCGCGCGCGAGCGGAGTCGTTCCTTTCGGAGCGTGCTCGGCGAAGAGCTCACCGAGGCTCGCGAAAGCCTCTCCACGCGGGGACGAGCGCCGCCAGGCGAGGCCGATCGTGCGCGCGACGGGATGTTGCAGGGGAAGGATTGCGAGCTTGTCGCGCGTGTGGATCTCCGAGCCGAGCGCCATCGAGGGCATGAGCGTGATCCCGATGCCGTTCGAGACCATGCGCACGAGCGTGTTCAGGCTCGAGGCCCGGAAGTCGTCGAGCTCGCGGGCCTTGCTGCGCTGGCAGATCGAGAGGGTCTGCTGGCGCAGGCAGTGTCCGTCCTCGAGCAAGAGCACTTCCTCGTCGGCGAGATCTTGCTCGCGCACGCTCCTGCGCGCGGCGAGCTCGTGCGAAGCCAAAAGCGCGAGCACGAATGGGTCGCGGTACAGAGGCAGCGTTTCGAGATCACCGAGGTCGGCCTCGAGCGCGAGCAAGCACAGGTCGATGTTCCCGCGCTGCGTGAGCTCGACGAGCCTTGCGGTCTGATCCTCCCGGATCAGCAGGCGGAGCTTCGCGAAGCGCTTGCGGATGGCGGGGACGGTCGAGGGCAAGACGTAGGGCGCGACGGTGGGGATGACGCCCAGGCGCAGCGTGCCGGCGAGCGGATCGCGCGAGACCTGTGCGGCCTCGACGAAGGAATCGATCTCGGCCAGGGCGATGCGTGCGCGCGCGACGAGCTGCTCGCCTGCCGGAGTGACGAGCACGCGCCGGTTGTCCCGCTCGAAGATCCGCACACCGAGCATCGTCTCGAGCTGCTGGACCTGAGCGCTGAGCGCCGGCTGGCTGATGAAGCAGGACTCTGCCGCCTGGCGGAAGTTCAGGTGCTCGGCCACGGCGACGACGCATTCGAGCTGGCGCAGCGAGGGACGCTCCATAAGCGGATCCTATCGCACGGAACCAATTGTTCGATTGAATGGATCAGCTTGCTCGGCGCCGCTGCTCCGGGAGACCGCCGCTCACTTCCGAGCCTGGAGCGCTTCCCAGCATCCACATACGCCCTCCCGCAAGCCGATGCGGGGCCGGAAGCCGAGGCTCTCGAGCTTGCTCACATCGGGGACGCGACGCCGCACGGAGCCTGGCGCGGCCTCGTGCTGCTCGAGCGCTGGCCGATGGCCGCTGATCGAGAACGCGAGCTCGGCGAGATCGAGGATCCTGGTCTCCTCGCGCGAGCCGATGTGGAAGATGCCGCCCGCCGCTGGCGAGGGTGCCGAGCCCACCGTTGCGGCGATCGCCCGCACGGCCCGGGCGGCGTCCTCCACGTGCAGGAACGAGCGCGTCTGCTCTGCGCCGTAGATCGGGAAAGGGTCGACGCGCCGCAGGCAGCGCTCGAGGAACTCCGGCACGACGTGCGTGGGCTGCATGCGCGGGCCGTAGACGTTGTGAAAGCGCACCACGAGCGGGAGGAGGGCCGGGTGCTCCCGGGCCGCGGAGAAGACCGCGGATTCGCCGGCGATCTTGCTCGCCGCGTAGGACCAGCGCGCGAGGGTGATGTCGCCGATCGAGAGCGGCACGCCCTCGGGCGTCGGGATCTCCACCGTCCCGGCATCCACGCCCGAGGCGTAGCACTCGCTCGAGGAAGCGAACAGGAAAGCACTGGCTGCCCCCGTGATCGCCCAGTCCAGGAGCGCGAGCGTGCTGCGCACGTTCACCGCGATCGCCTCGTAGGGCCGCTCGTTGACGGCGCGCACGCCCACGATGGCTGCGAGATGGAAAGCAATCTCGAACGGACCCGCGGGAACCCGCGCGGCAGCACCCTCCGCCGAGAGGTCGAGCGCGACGATCTCCAGGCGGCCGCCACTCTGCTTCGCGAGCGCCTTCAAGTCCTGCTCGCCGCCCTTGCGGAAATCGTCGAGCGCGGTGACGCGCGCGCCTTCCTGCAGGAGCTGGCGGGTGAGCTCGAAGCCGATGACGCCGGCGGCGCCCGTGACGAGATGGCGTCCTTTCGGACTCATGGCCGAGCCTCGGGGAGCACCTCAGGAAGCAGTCCTGTACACGTGGATGCGCGAGGTCCTGAGCGTCGCGAGCATGGGCCAACCTGAGACGAGAGCAGCGCGTCCTTCTTTCAGCGGAGCGGGCAAAACCGAGATCTTTTCGGCCAGGTGCTGGCCGTCCGAGACGAGGTGCACGACGATCTCCCCCCGAGCGCCCGCCGCGATCGTGATCAGGACGGCGAGCAAGCCGCTCGGTATCGGGCGAGGAAGGCTACCTGGCTCGACGCGGGCCAACCAGCCCCATCTCGACCGACGAGGTGCCTCCTCTCACTGCTTCCATCCCGCACAGAGCCTGACCCGAGGATCCGAGCCTGGCGGAGGAATCCAACCGCTCGACTGTTCCAGACGAGCTTCCTGATGTTCTACCTGGAGGTCGCGCTCGTCCGCTGGGTCGGCGCCTACGTCCCCTACGCGTCGTTCTTCTCCAACCACGTCGTGCTGGGAGCGTTGCTCGGCATCTCGCTCGGGTTCTTCCTGGCCGAGCGTCCGAGCCGGATGGTGCGCGCAGTCCCTTATCTGCTGCTCGGCACTTTCTCGATCGTCGCAGCGTTCCACGTGCTCCATCAGCGCGGAATGCTCCAGCTCGTGGTCGGTAACCCGCTGGCGCCCGACAATTTGTGGTTCGGCACGAGCTGGCCGACGTGGCGCGCCCGACCGCTGGAGCTCCCGCTCGAGGCGAGCCTGCTCGGGATCTACGTCGCCGTCGTGCTCTCCTTCGCCTGTCTGTCCCAGCAACTGGGCCGCCGCTTCGACGAGCACCCCCGTCGCCTCCTCGCGTACGGCTTCCATCTCCTCGGGAGCATTGCCGGGATCGCCGCCTTCACGCTGCTCTCCATCTCGGGGTGGGGTCCGTTCTGGTGGTTCGCGCCGGCGATGGTCTTGATCCTGCTCGAAGTCGGAGCCAGCTCGCGCGCCTGGGCGCCTCTGCTCGCCTGTCAGCTCGTGGTCGGCCTCCTGCACTTGCCCCAGTCGGGCTGGGAGCGCACGTGGTCGCCGTACAACCGGATCGATTTCGAGCCCGCTCAGCGCCTGCTGTTCGCGAACGGCATCGGACACCAGAGCCTCGTCGATTCCTCGCGCGCCGAGATCCCCTACGCCGTCCCCTACCGCGCCCTCGAGTCGATGGGTGCGAGCTCGCCCCGCGTGCTCGTCGTCGGCGCCGGCACGGGCAACGACGTCGCGATCGCGCTCGCGCGCGGCGCGAGCCACGTGGACGCCGTGGAGATCGATCCCGCGATCCTCGCCATCGGCATCGAGCACCATCCCGATCGGCCGTTCGACGACCCCCGCGTGACGACGATCCAGGACGACGGTCGCGCCTTCCTCGGGCGCTCACGAGAGTCCTACGACCTGATCGTTTTCGGCCTGGTGGACTCGCTCACGCTGCAGTCGAGCTACTCGAGCTTGCGCCTCGAGAATTATCTCTTCACGCGCGAGGGCTTCGAGGCCGTCCGGGCGCACTTGCGGCCCGGGGGACTCTTCGTGGCCTACAACTATCTGCGCAGCGGCTGGCTCGTCGCGAAGCTGGCGCGCCTGTGCGGCGAAGTCTTCGGGGCGGAGCCGATCGTGCTGTCCTGGCCCGCACGCCAGAGCATCGGGGAGAACGACGCGCCGGACGAGTGCATGACATGGCTTCTCGCCGGGGACGGGGCTCGGCTCCGCTCGGCGCTCGCCCGCATGCCCCTCTCGGTGGAGACTCCCGGCGTGGAAGGAGCCGTGCTGCTGTCTCCGAGCACGGTGCTCGCGAGCACTTCTCCGGCGCTGCCATCGGACGACTGGCCGTATCCGTATCTGCGCGGCCGCACAGTTCCCGTGCAGAACTTGCGCAACCTGGCACTCCTGATCGCAGCATCGCTCTTCGTCTGCCTCGCCCTGCGGATTCCGGTACTGGCGTGGAACGATCGCCACTTCTTCTTGCTGGGCGCCGCCTTCGCGCTGGTCGAGATGGGGAGCATCGCGCGCATGGCCGCTCTGCTCGGCACGACATGGCAGGTGCACGCGGCGGTGGTTGCGCTGGCGCTCGGCTGCTCGCTGCTCGGGACCGGCCTCGCCGCGTGGAAGCCCGCGCTTCCGGCGCGCTGGTTGTACTGCGGGCTCGCGCTCGCGTTGCTGCCTTCGGCCTGGATCGAGACCTCCGCTCTGCTGGAACTTCCCCGCGCCGCCCGAGCGCTCGCGGGCGGCGCGCTCCTCTTCGCTCCGGTGCTCTTCTCGAGCGCGATCTTCGCGGGCTCGTTCCGGCGCTCGTCCCGTCCGCATCGCGCGCTGGGGAGCAACGTCGCAGGCCTCGTGGCCGGCGCGGCGCTGGAGTCGCTCGCCATGGTGAGCGGACTGCGAGCTCTCGTCGGCCTGATCGCCGGCCTGTACTTGCTCTCGTATCCTCGGCGTTGACGTATCGAGAATCGAGACGGCTACGAATGGAAAGCGCGGCGGAGGCGGCTCGCCAGACGCTCGGCCAGGCCGGGGACGCGCGGGACGGGCGGCGTGAGATCGAGGCCGAGATCGAGGAAGGCTGCCGCGATCGTGGCGATCTCTTCGGGAGCGAGCGCGAGCTCGCCGGCCGCCGCGTTCTCGCGCACTTGCTCCACGGTGCGCGCGCCGGCGAGCACGCTCGTGATTCCCGGTTGCGCGGCGGTCCAGGCGAACACGACCTGCGCGATCGTCCGGCCGTGGCGTTTGGCGATCGGCTCGACGGCGCGCGAAAGCGCGGCGCGGACCTTGGCGCGGTTCTCGGGCTTGAAGGTAGGGCGTTTCGCTCGGCCGTCGTCGTCAGGGAAACGGCGCTTCTCGTCGATCTTCCCTCCAAGGAGGCCCTGCTCGAGCGGGGAATAGGCCAGGACTCCCACGCCGTGCTCACGAGCCCACGGAAGCACGTCGTGCTCGACGCGGCGTGCGACGAGGCTGTACTTGACCTGATTGCTCGCGAGCGGGATATCGCCGAGCGCCTGCGCGGCCGCCTCCATCTGCGGCACGTCGTAGTTGCACACGCCGATCGCACGGAGCTTGCCTTGCGTACGCAGCTCCAGTAGCGCGCCCATCGTGTCGGCGATCGGGGTCAAGGGATCGGGCCAGTGCACCTGCACGAGGTCGAGCTCGTCCACTTTCATGCGCTCGAGGCTGCGCTCGACCTCCAGGCGCACCGACTCGGGCCGAGAGTTCTTGCGCAGGCGCAGCTCGCGGCCGTGCGCGTCCACGGTCTCGAAGAAGACGTCACCGCGTGGGTCGTCCCAGCGCAGGCCGACCTTCGTCATGAGGACGACCTTCGCGCGCCGGTCCTCGATCGCTTTGCCCACGATCTTCTCCGCGTGTCCGAAGCCGTACACGGGCGCCGTGTCGATCGCCGTCGTGCCGAGATCGATCGCCTCGCGGATCGCGCGGATCGATTCGGCGTCGTCGCTCCCACCCCAGTACCAGCCTCCGATGGCCCAGGTCCCGAGCGAGACGATCGGAAGCTCGATCGCAGTTCGGCCGAGCTTGGCGTGCTGCATGCCGCGTATCCTACGCGCCCAAACGAGCCATGTCCGCGACCCGCCGTGAGATCCGAGCCCTCGTGGCACTGGCCTTGCCGATCATCGCTGCCAACGTCGGCACGATGCTCATGAACACGGTCGACTCGCTCATGGTCGGACACGTGGGAGAGGAGGCGCTCGCCGCGTCTTCGCTCGGGAACGCCTGGATCATGGCGACCCTGTTTCTCGCCATGGGGATCGTCTTCGGCGTCGATCCCATCGTGACGCAGGCCCACGGCGCGGGGGACGGGGCGCGAGCGGGCCGCGCGCTCCAGAGCGGGATCGTCGTGGCACTCCTGATCAGCGTCCCGCTCGCCTGGTCGTGGTGGATGACCGAGCCCGCGCTGCGTCTGGCACTGAAAGCGCCCGAGCACGCTCGGCTGGCCGCGCTGGCGGGGGACTACGTGCGTGTCCAGATTCCCTGCTTGCCCTTCTTCCTCGTCTTCCTGGTGCTGCGCCAGTACCTGCAGGGTCGCGGCATCGTGAGGCCAGCGCTCCTCGTCATCCTCGTTGCGAACATCGTCAACGCGCTGGGCGCCTGGGTCCTGATCTACGGCAAGCTCGGCCTGCCCGCGCTCGGCCTGGTGGGCGCGGGCATCTCGACCTCGCTCACGCGGGTCTTCCTCCTCGTCGCGCTCGCCGCGATCTTCTGGCGTGCACGACTGTACGTGGGAGGCTGGGTTCCCTGGAGCCGCGCGGCCTTCGCGCGCTCGAACATTCTTCCCGTGCTGAAGTATGGGCTGCCCACCGGAGTGCAGATGGCCCTCGAGATCTGGGCCTTCGCTCTCACGACCGTTTTCTCCGCTCGCCTGGGAGCGACCGCCGCCGCCGCGCACGCGATCGTCCTCAACATGGCGAGCTTCTCCTTCATGGTGCCACTCGGCGTCTCGGGTGCCGCCGTCACGCGCATCGGCAATCTCATCGGTGCAGGCGAGCGGCAGTGCGCGCAGCGTGCGGCCTGGTGCGCGTTCCTGCTCGGCGGCCTGGTGATGTCGCTCTTCGGCCTCTGCTTCGCGAGCCTCCGCGACTCCCTGCCGCGGCTCTACACGCACGAGCCCACGGTCGCCCTCGCCGCCGCCGCGATCCTCCCCATCGCCGCCGCCTTCCAGGTCTTCGACGGCCTGCAAGTCGTCGGCGCCGGCATCCTGCGCGGAATGGGCCGCACGCTTCCCGCGGCCTGGTTCAACCTCGCTGCCTACTATGTGCTCGCTCTGCCGCTGGGCTGGTGGCTCGCATTCGAGCGCGACATGGGCCTCGCCGGCTTGTGGTGGGGCCTCGCGACGGGACTCGCGATCGTCGCCATGGCGTTGCTCGCGTGGGTGCATTGGCGCGGGCCGGCGAGGTCGCGCGTCGAGCCTGCGGCAGGACTCTGAGTTCCGGTTCGGAGTCCCGCCTGGTTCGGAGTACCGCCTTCAGGCGGTCCGGTTCGTTGTCCCGCCTTCAGGCGGGACTGGCTCTGCAAGAGAAGACCGCCTGATGGCGGTACTCCCAACCAGAAACCGCGCTAGAACCGCTGCGTATCGGTGGCAGTGTCGTAGATCAGGCGGCCTTCGATGAAGACCATCTTGACGTGGCTGCGCGGGTCCGAGGGATCGCCGGTGATCACGACGATGTCGGCGTGCTTATCGCGCCCCACGCACTTCAGGCGGATTTCGGCGGACGATGGCCATGACCCGGTCTCGATCTCTCTTTCAGTCCCCGTCCACCGGGGCGAGCATCCATTCGTAGGCCGGCTGGACCTCGACCCCCGGGGTGGTGACGCGCGGAAGCGCATCGCGGTCGAGAACCAGCAGCCGCCGGGTCGCGCGAGGATGATCCTTCGCCGCCGCAGCCAATGCACGCAGCTCGCGCGCGCGCGTCTCCGGGGACGACAAGTCTGCGCACACCTGGATCAGTTCCTCCCCGGCGGCACGCCAGCGAGCCAGGAAATCCACCTCCAGCCCATCTTCCGTCTTGACGTAGCCGATTTCCTCGGCGCCGCAGCGCTCCAACTCGTTCAGCACGGCGGTCTCCAGAGCGTGCCCGAGGTTGGCGCGGCCGCTGGCGTCGAAGGCTTTGATCAGCGCCGGATCCGCAGGATAGAGCTTGCGAGGGTTCGAATTGCGCTGGCGCTCCGAGTCGGTAGCCAGCGCAACGGCGCTGAGCAGGAAGGCATCCAGGAGATGGCCGAGCATGGCATGCACTGCATCCTTGGCCACACCGTGTCCCTGGGCTTTCAGGTCCTGGTGCAGGCGGTGGGCGCTGAAGCTCCCCGCCGGATTGCGCAGGCATTTCCGCACGAGCCAGCGCAGGGCGGCCACCTGCGAGACCCCGTACCGCTCGACCACGTCTCGGAAGAGCACGGTATCCACGTAGCCCTGCAGGAGTTCGATACGCAACGCCGGCGGTAGTCCCTGCGCTTCGGGAAACCCACCCTCGACGAGGAACTCGCGGAAGCGTTTCTCCACCAGCGATCGCTCGGCAGGCTTCCATTGCCTGGGCTCCTTCGCCGGCTCCTCGCCGCGATGGCGCAGGAACTCGCGGAAGCTGAAGGGCCGGATGACGGTTGCCATCCCGCGACCGCGCAGCGAGGTATGGACCTCGCGCGAGAGCATTCGCGCAGAGGATCCCGAAACGGCGATCTCCACCTTCTCGGAGTCGACCACGCGGCGCACGAAGCGCTCCCAGCCGGGCACGAGCTGGATCTCGTCGAGGAACCAGGACACCGTCTCACGCCCGCGCAACGCCGGATGGCGCCGGTAGAACTCTTCGAGCAGATAGCCGAGCTGCTCCACCTCGAGGCCGGCAAGTCGATCGTCATCGAAGCTCACGTAGACGGCCCGCTCGGGAGACAACCCGGCGCGGCGCTCGCTCAGCAGCTGGCGCAGGTAGGTGGTCTTGCCTGCGCGTCGCATCCCGATCACCGCGTGCACTTTGCCCGGCACCGCGGGGAGGCGGGCGTCCCGCCGGGTGAATGTCGCCGGCGGCGCTGGCGCGAGGGCTGTGCTCAGCCTCTCGGCCAGGATGGGGTGCAGGGTCACGAGGGGAGGATCGGCCCAAGGTGTCCTTTTGTAAAGGACGCATTCATAAGTATCTGTCCTTCTACCAGGTCCACTATCACACGTTCTGGATGACTAGCCCCCATGGGGAGGAAAGGCTGGCGATCGTGGCGCTCCCATCGGTCGCGGGGGGTCGCTGGCGCGGGCGGGCGAGCCCACGGGTCGCATCCGCGGCAGGGCTCTGAGGTGCTCCCGATTCCCTACCGGAGACTTGAAACCCAACCAGACACTTCGAGCTTCCGCCAGACCGCCTGAAGGCGGTACTCCGAACCAGAGCCGGAGCAGGAGCAGGCTGAATCCTCGCCTCGACGGTTGATACACGACTCTCTAGAGAGAAACCACATCCCTACGAGCACGGAGTCCCTCCGAGTTTGGAGTACCGCCTTCAGGCGGTCTGGTTCGTCGTCCCGCCTTCAGGCGGGACTGGCTTTGCAGGAGAAGACCGCCTGAAGGCGGTACTCCGAACCGCGCTAGAACCGCTGCGTATCCTTGGCGGTGTCGTAGATCAGGCGGCCTTCGATGAAGACCATCTTGACGTGGCTGCGCGGATCCGAGGGATCGCCGGTGATCACGACGATGTCGGCGTCTTTGCCGGCCTCGAGGCTGCCGACGCGGTTCGCGATGCCGGCCGCTCGCGCGGGGATGATGGTCAGTCCGCGCACGTTCTGCATGGCGGAGCTCTCCAGGCCGTAGCGCACGGCGACGGCGGATTGCAGGAAGAGCTCCTCGCCTGGAATGACCGGGCAGTCGGTGTTGAAACCGACCTGCGTGTGGCCGCGCTTCTGGTACTCAGCGGCGATCCCGAGGATCGCGCCATCGGTGTCCTGGCTGACGAAGCCGCGCCGGGTGGCGTCGATCTCGCGGGGGCCGATGATGGCGGGGACGCCCTTCGCTTCGGCGAGCTCGGCGGTCTTGTAGCCCTGGAACTCACCGTGGTCGATGTAGACGTCGAGACCGAACTCCTCACGCACCATGGTGATCGTCATCAGGACCACCTGGTAGAGCTGCGTGTGCGTCGAGACCTGCGTCTCCTTCGCGAGCAGCTTGCGGAAGACATCGAAGGTGATGTCGGTCTCGGGCTTTGGGCCTTTGCCCTCCTCGAAGTTGCGCCAGGCCTTGGCATAGGCCAATCCCTGCTGGAAGGTGTGGCGCGTGTTCCAGTTCTCGAAGGCCATCCCGATGCCGATGGTCCAGCGTTCGGGATTCCCCCACTGCGCGAGCTTGAGCGAGCCGGGGTCGCGAAGGCGCGCTTCCTCGAAGCGGTCGAGGCCGGTCTTCAGGAGGATCCCCTGCCCGCCGATGTTCACGCCCGAGCCGGGGATGTAGAGCACGGTCGTGACGCCCGAGGCGAGGGAACGCTCGAGGTTGACGTTGGCCGGGATCACGGAAGCGCTGACGCGCAGCTCCGGCTGCGTGAGGTACACCATGTCATTGATGTCGAAGCTGCCGCCGACGTGACAGTGCAGATCGATCATGCCCGGCATCAGCCAGCTCTCGCCGACGTCGACGAGCTCGTAGCCTTCGGGGATCGCGGTCGTTCGGGTCGGACCGACGGCCTCGATCTTGCCGTCCTTGACGAGCACGACGGCCTGGTCGAGCGTCTGCGCTCCGTCCCAGGAGGCGATCAACGCCTTGGTGGTGCGCAGCGCGAGGCCGGGCGCTCCGACGGAGCCCGCTCCGGGGGTCGCACCGAGCGCCACAGCCGCCAGCATGGAGATCAACATCATCGATCGTTCCCCTCGTTGTGCCGTAGGGATGCCCGTGAACCGGCTGGACCAGAGGTCCGACCCGGTGGAGAGGCACCTATAGCACTCTACTGCCCTCGAGCGTTTCGAAGAAGATGACCGGCGGACGATCCTGGGCCGTCCCTCGGCCTCAGACTGTCAGAAGGGTGTTAGGTTCTTCGGTTGCATCCCGAAGATCGAGTTCTCCTCTGCGCCCCCTGGAGGAAATCCCCCGTTCTCCAGAATCGGCGGATGCGTCGGGCTCGCGTCCTTGGTCGCGGCTCTCCGGACGGGCAAGCAAGAGTCATCACCGGCGCCGAGACGCGCGCATCGCCGGGGAGCGCGAGGAGGGTCTGCGCCTCGTGAAGCGCGGCCGATCCGCGAAGAAGAAGTAGCTGCGGCGGTCATCACGGTTCCACGTGGCTGGAGAATGCGATGGTCGGTCCTGGCGTAGGCTTTTCAGAGCCACGATCTCCGAGCGGAGGACCTCATGGAGCTGCTCTACGTAGGAACTCACGGCCATGTGCGGGCCGTGCACCCCGACACGGGAAAGGATCAATGGACGACGAGCCTCCCCGGCTCGGGATGGGAAGTCGTCTCCCTGCTCTACGACGCCGGCCGGCTCTTCGCAGGCAGCCACGGCAAGCTCTACTGCCTCGAACCAACCACAGGCGAGATCCTCTGGGAGAACCCGCTCGAGGGGCTGAGCTGGGACTTCATCGCGCTCGCGACCTCACGCGTGCCGAGCTCGCCCCACATGCCAGGCCTCGCCGCCGAGAAAGAACGCAAGGATCGCCGTGATGCCGCGGCGAATGCTTGAACAGAGGCCTTCGCACGGCACCCGCCGCGGGGTGCCATCTCCGGAGATGAGTGTCGCCTCCGATGCTGACTTGCCCCGACTGTCGAAAGAAGATGGCTTCCGGCCGAACCGGCTCGGGGATCTGGTGGTCGTGCGGAGATTGCGGGGGCGTGGCGGCGACGCTTCCGGTCCTGCGCAGGAAGCTCGATCGGACCGCCCTCACGACGATGTGGGGCGAAGCAGCAGCCGGAAGCGCGCAAGGAGCTCGTCGATGCCCTTCCTGTCGCAGACCGATGCGAAGGGTCGAGCGCCGGACCGAGATGACATTGGACGTCTGCCGCACCTGCCAGCTCGTTTGGTTCGATCGCGGCGAGCTCGACGAGATGCCCGTGGCACGCTCGGAGTCCGACGAGCTGGCCACGGTGGAGGCGAGAGAGGCCTACGCCGCGCTCCTGCTCCAACCGCACACGGTAGCTCGGCACACTGAGCAGCCGACCGGACGCTGGAAGAACTTCGTCGCGCTCACGGGCTTGCCGGTCGAGTTCGACGCGGTGCGCCTCGTACGCCGACCCTGGGCCACCTGGTCATTGGTGGCGGGGATCGCTGTCGTCAGTCTCCTTGCGTTCACCGATCTCGAGCGATTCCGCGAGGCCCTGGGTTTCTCGCCTGCCGAAGCATTCCGGTACGGCGGCTTGAACTGGTTCAGCGCGTCCTTCCTGCACGGAAGTCTGCTGCAACTCGCGGCGAACGTGTACTTCCTGGCCGTCTTCGGCGACGACGTCGAGGACTACCTGGGTCCCGCGCGCTACCTCGTCCTCATTGCCCTGGCATCCACTCTGGGCATCGCGTTCCACGCTGCCTTCACCACAGCGCCAGACGAAGTCCTCCTCTGAGCAAGCGGGGCCGTCTCGGGCGTGATCCTCTATTACGCGCTGCAGTTCCCGCACATCCGGGTCGGCATCCCGCTCCTTCCATCATATTGGTGGCGCATCTCGGCGCTCGGAGCCCTCGCGCTCTGGCTCGTGCTTCAGCTCGTCGGACTCGCCCTGACCGATGGCTCGGGCCCATACTTGACCCACGTTGGCAGTGCCGCGGCAGGCGTGCTCTGCTGGGTGATCATGAATCGCAGCGTCACGAGATGATCTCGTACTTCAGAACGTGGCGCGAGAAGTCACTCGCTCACGCTCTCCATGCGGGATTCCTCTTTGCCCTGTTCACCAATGGATGTGGCTGCCGATCTGCTGGCTGTCCTACCACAGCGCCCTCGGAGCACCGCTCCAGCTCCTCCACATCCTGTTCTGGTTGCTCTCTGTGGTGGCGATCGTCTACGCGCTGCAAGGCCTCGTACTGATCCTCCTACCTGGGCGGAGATGGAAATCGTGGGGGGCATGCACGTTTCTCGGGACAGTCGCATACCTGGCCATCTCCGGTGCCTCGTTCGCCCTCGCGCGACAGCTTCACTTCCACGAGATGCGAAGAATCATCTCGAGCTCTCGTGATGTCGTCGCCAGCATCCGTTCCTTCGAGAAAGCGCATGGCGTGCCCCCTCGGCACCTGAACGAAGCTGTGCCAAGCCACATCCGGCAGGTCCCCGGACCCTGGCATGCCGCTGAATACGACTACTACACGGCCGACATGAGAAACCGAAGTGGTCTCGCAAGTCCGTGGAGTCTCGTCATCGATCTGCCCATCCTCTTCTTCATGGGTGAAGAGCGGCTCATCTAGACCTCCGACTCGAGCTATCCCGAGAGCTGCACCTTTAGGATCGAGGATTGGGGCTACGAGAGCTGGGATGATTGATGCACCTGGCCATTTCAGGTGTTCGGATCGGGGCCAGGGGATACGGGCACGGGACGAACCGGTTCGAAGTCGGAATCCCATCGGTTATGCTCGGCTAGAGCTTCGCTTGGCCGATTCGACCCCATGGTTCACGACCCTGAAGTGATTTGCGCCGCCCTCCGCGCGCGTGGGGCGATCTTTGCGTTCGTGCACGGAAGTCGTGTGAACGGTACGGCTCGACCGGATTCGGACTTGGACGTGGCCGCGTATTGGGGGAGCGATCCTCCCGATCCGTGGGAGGTCGACCTGCCCGCGCGTGTGGACTTCCTGGTGCTCGATCGCGCACCCCTGGAGCTCGCCGGCCGCATCGCGCTGCACGGAGAGCTTCTGTTCGACGACGATCCCCCGACCCGGGTGCGGTGGCAGGCCCAGACCCGCCTCATTTACCTCGACGAGGAAGAGCGTCAGCGACGGATCGATGCAGTCTATCTCGAGGCGCGACGCCGTGGTCGATGAGCGCCGCCTCCGCAGGCTGTTGCAGCGGATCAGTGATGATCTCGCGTACCTGAGCCAGCGAGCCCGCGAGGATCGGCAAGCAATCCTCGAAGACATCGATCGTCTCGCCGCGCTCAAGTATTACTTCCTCACGGCAATCGAGGGTTGCCTCGACGTGGCGCAGCATCTGTGCGCTTCTGAAGGTTGGGGGCCGCCCTCGGACAATGCCGATTCGATGCGTCATCTGGCAGCTCACGGAGTGCTGGACGATTCTCTGGCCGACACGCTCGTGCAAGCCGTTCGTTTCCGCAACCTGCTCATTCACGAGTATGCCGAAATCGACGACGAGAGAGTCGTCGCATTCCTGGACCGAGTTGGTGACCTCGAGGGATTCGTGTCGGCGATTGCTCGCTTGATTGGCGGATAGGAACGAAGCCCAGGATCACCGGGCTCGCTCGAGGAAGCTCTCGACCTCCCCGCGCACCGGAAGGCTCTGCGCGCCAGCGCGCGTGACTTTCAGCGCCGCGACCGCTTGAGCGAAGCGGATCGGATCGGGGTGGTCTTCGGCGAAGGCGGCTGCGAAAGCGCCGATGAAGGCGTCGCCGGCGCCGGTGGTGTCGATCGGCTGGACGCGGAAGGCGGGGTGGTACGCGCCGTCGTAGACGCCGCGTTCGCCGAGGGTGACGAGAGCGTGGCGCGCGCCCATCGCGAGCAAAGCGGCGTGTGTGCGCTCGGGCGTGCGCTCGCCGGTCAGTTGCTCGGCTTCGAGCTCATTCGGGATCACCCAGTCGACGCCTTCGAGGGACACGGGACGCGCGGGGGCTGGATTCAGGATCACGAGCTTCGCACGGGGCAATTCCCAGGGGGTTTCGAGCTGGCACACGGCGATGTCGTGCCGGCCGCGCGGGTGGGCGAGCGCGTTGGCGCCCGAGGCGACGGCGATCATGTTCTCGCCGCGCTCGTCGACGAGGATCAGCGCGACGCCGGTCGGCTCGTCGACGTTCGCGAGGCCGCGCACGTCGATTCCTCGCTCGCGCAGCGTGGCGCGCGCGAGCTTCCCGTGCTCGTCGCGGCCGACGCAGCCCTGGAAGCGCACTCGTCCCCCCATTGCTGCGGCCGCGGCGGCTTGATTCGCGCCCTTGCCGCCGCAGGTGCGCAGGAACTGGCTGCCGAGCACCGTCTCGCCGGGGCGTGGCAGGGTGGGCGTTCGCACGACGAGATCGATGTTGACGCTGCCGATGACCGTGATCTCGCGCATCCCTCTGGTCTGGTTCGGAGTACCGCCTTCAGGCGGTCTGGGGGGAACGAAGAAGAAGAAGAAGGTAAGAGGCAGAAGACCGCCTAAAGACGGGACTCCGAACCGGAGAGGTCCTCCAGGATCGTTGTTGCGAAGCCGCAGCCGGCGGATTCGAAGTAGCAGTTGCCGTTGAAGAAGCTCGACTTCTTCGCGCCGCCGGGGAAGACGGTGTGCGCCTGGCCGAAGGGGCCTTCGCGCGTGAGACCCTGGATCGCGCGCAGCCAGGCGAGCGCGCGGTCGCGGTCGCCCCAGCGCAGGAGGACCGAAGCGGCGCGTGCGGCCCAGCCGTCGTAGCTTCCGGTCGCTTGATGGTCGGCGCGAAACGACTGAAAGGACGGGAGCTCGCGCGTGAGCGCGCCTTCGTCCTGCGGCGAGAGGGCGTACAGCCAGTCGGGCGTCATGAGCTCGTTCGCGAAGTAGGCGAGCATGCCGCGGCGCATGTCTTCGGGCACGTCCTCGCCCATGCAGCGCGCCACGTACACGAAGTCGAGCACGCTGCGCACCACGCGTCTGGATCCATCCGGCTGCAGGCAGGCGAAGGGGCCGCCGGCGAACAGATCGAGCACCCGCCCGGCGAGCTCCTTCGCCTGACGCATGTACGTGCTCTCCCCGGTGAGCTCTCCCAGGAAGCGCAAGCCTTGCACGGCGAGCGCGTGGAAGGAGGCGACGCCGTGCTCGTAGGTCTTGACGCACTCGAGGATGTTCTCGTAGTTGCCGTAATCGGTGAACTCCGGCCGCGCGAGAGAGCGCAAGAACTCGATGCGCTCGAGCGCCCAGCCGCGGTCGCCGGTGATGCGCACGTAATCGCGCACGGCCGAGAGGAAGGCGCCAGCGTTGACGCCGTAGCCCATGCCGGCGCCTTCACCGCTCACGCTCTCGAAACCCCAGTGTCGCTCGAGGTCGACGCGGATCATCGCTTCGAGCTCGGCGCGCAGCGTCAGGGGATCGAGGCGCGCGAGCAGCGGCGCCTGGAATTCGAGCTCCCAGAGGAAGAGCGTCGTCATGCCGCCCTCGGGCCCGCCCCAGACGTAGACCCGCTCCATCGAGTTCGATTCCGCCGCGTTCCAGATGCACTGGCCGCCGGTGGCGATCTTCGAGCGCGGCGTGGGACGCGGCACGGCACGGCGGCACATGAGGAGCGTCAAGACACTCGTGCAGTACAGTCGCTCGAAGTCGCCGTGCAGCACGGGTAGGTGTCCGGAAAAGTGCGGGTTCCCGCGGCGGAATGCGGATTGCCAGAGCTCCTCCCAGCGCACGCGAGCGGCGCGCCAGTCGCCGGCGATGTCGACCGCGACGAGCTCCTCTTCGCAGCCCTGCACGCCGTACCACACGACCTCGTCCCCCGCGCGCGCCTGGAACTTCGCCACGCCGATCCGACCGTGCTCGACCGCCTCGCCGCCCTCGAGCCAGGTGAGCAGATCGTCGTGCACGGCGAGCTCGCCCGGCGCCGCGAATTCGGCCACGCCGAAAGTCTTCGTGTCGACGACGCGGAAGCCGCGTTCGCAGCGCGAGACGTTCAGCATCGGGACGTCCTCGGCCGGCAAGTTCCAGTACGACGGAAAGCGCCAGGTGCGCGGCAGACCGCCGAAGACGAGGTAGTAAACGCCTGCGTGCTCGAAGCGCAAGCGCTCGATCACGGCTGGCTTGCCTGGCGGCAGTCGCGTCGCACTCGTGACGCCGTTCCCGGAACGCTCGATCTCGTACGCGCGCCAGCGGTAGCTCGCCTGGCGCGGAAATCGGCGGATGCGTCCCTCGACCTCGTGGAAGAGCAGGCCGGTCGGCGTCGCCATCCCGGTCGGCGGGCAGATCCAGTTCTGCACACCGCCGACTCCCCAGGTCGCCTGGAGCATGCCCGCTTCGCTCGTGATCGCCGGGAGGCTGAACTCCTCCTCGCGCTGTGGCGCGAGCCAGTCGCTCGCGAGCTGATCGAGATTCCTCATGGGCCGCTCATTATGCGAACGATTGCGTCCCAAGGCATCCGACTCGTGAGACCGAAGTGGTAGCCTGCTCCAACGGTCCGTGTGCGGACCACCGCCGGGATGTCCGACATGCTGCGTGCAGTGCGTTCGAGTTTCCTGCTCGCGTTCGTCGGAGCGTGCGCGAGAGCTCCGCTCCCGGAGGTCGAACGCCACCCGGCAACGCTGCAGCTCACGCCCACCGGAACCGAGCTCGAGCGCGCGCCTGTTCGCTCGGTGCGCACTTGTCTTCCGTCCGAGGCCGCCGAGACCGAAGCGTGGAGCGTCGAAGCCGCGAGCTACCAGTTCGCGCCGACCGAGGATCTCGAGCCCGGGCGGACGACCCTCGTGCTGACGAGCAGCGGCCGGGCAAACGTGCGCATCCCCGGGCCGTTCCAGGAGGAGGATTTCAATCAGGTCGCCATCCACATGGCGAGCGCGGAAGTCGTCGACCTCGGACTGGTTCTCGAGCGCGCGAACGGAACCACGCGCTCTCTGGGCCGGCGCGAGATCCGCACCGGCGGCGAGCCCTCCATGCTCGTGTTCGACGTGCCTGCGCCGCACCGGGCGCCAAGGAGCGAATCGCCACCCCCGATCGAGGCGCTCTCGATCCGCGTCCTCTCTCGCGCTGCGGATCTCGAGATCGATGCGGTCGAGCTGCTCTTCCGGCCCTGGGATCAGTGGCTTCCCGATGCAACTGCGGCGCCCGAGCTCGTGCTCCTCGGCCAGGAAGGTCGGTCCGCGGTCGGCCTTGGAAGCCAGCGCAGCCTCGAGTGCAGCCTGCGACCCGAGCCCGGCTCGCGGCTGTGCTTCTCGTACGCGGTCCCTCCCTTTCTTCCGCAGACACCTGGACGCAAGAGCCTCCTCGTCCAGGTGCTCGAAGCTTCGCGAACGCTCGTCGAGGAGCGCTACCCCCTGACCGATCGCCGCGGCGAGGCTGCCGAGGACTGGCAGTCCGCCTCGATCGATCTCGGGGTGCTCACGGGTCACGATCTCACCGTGCGCTTCTCGTTGCGCGGACAGGACCCGACCGCCTGCGCGCTCACGCCGCCGCACGTTGCCCGACCGGGCATCGTCGCGCCGACGGTGCTCTTGATCACCTCGGACACCCATCGCGCCGACCACCTGGGTTGCGCGCCGGGCACGGCGGGGCTGCAGACGCCGGCGCTCGACGCGCTCGCCGCACGGGGCGTCTTGTTCGAGGATTGCTTCTCGCAGACCAACGCGACGCGGCCCTCGCACGCCGCCCTGATGACCGCCACCCACCCGCGTGATCACGGCGTGATCACCAACGTGAGCCGGCTGAGCGAGGCGGCGCCGACGCTGGCGGAACGGTTCCATGCGGCCGGGTACCTCACTTACGCGGCGGTCAGTGCGTCGCCCGTTTTCCCCATCGACAGCGGGCTCGAGCAGGGTTTCGACTTGTATTCGCGACCCTCGGGTCTCGAACGCCGCGGCTCGGAAGCGATCGCCGACATCCTGCGCTGGCTCCCCGAAGCGGAGGGTGTGCCGCTCTTCGTGTGGTTGCACGTGTTCGATGCGCACGCGCCCTACGAGCCACCGACGGATCTCGAAGAGCTCTACGATCCGACTGACGGACCTCTCGCTGCCGTCCCGATGCCTCTGCCCGAGAAGCTGGAGCTGAGCTGGCACCCGAGGGTGGCCGATCTGCGCTTCATCGCGGCGGCCTACAAGTCAGAGGTCACCGGGCTGGACCGCGAGCTCACCGAGATCTTCGCGGATCCGCGCATCGCCAGCGGGATCACGGCCTTCACCGCCGACCACGGCGAGTCGCTCTACGCGCACGACCTGTACTTCACGCACTCGGGTCTCTACACGGACACGCTGCGCATCCCCTTGATCCTCGTCTGGCCGGGAGCCCCGGCGGGCCGGCGCATCGAGCGCCCCGTGCAGCAGCTCGACGTGGGCCGCACGCTCCTCGATCTTGCTGGCCTCGAGTCGCTGCCCTTCCCAGGACTGGACCTCCTCACCGATGACGAGTCGGGACGACCGCGCTTTGCGCTGGCGGCCAACGGCTGGTGCGCATCGGTCACGGATGGCGACTGGCACATGATCCTGCACCTGCGCACGCGCCTCGGCGAGCGGGACGGCCACGTGCTCCAGCCCCGGCGCAAGCACCAGACGGAGCTGTACGACTTGCGTTCCGATCCGCGCTGCGAGCGCGACCTCGTCGAAGAGCGCTCGGAGCAGGCCCGCAAGCTGCGCGCCCGGCTCGTGCAATGGCTGCTCGACGCGCCTTCGCAGACCTGGTCCGAGGCGCCAGGAGTTGCGGACCTGGAGATGCTGGAGGGAATCGAGGCCCTGGGCTATGCCACCGGCGACGAGCCCGTCGCTTCCAGTAGTTGGTGGGACGCAGGGTGCGCGTGCGAGGAATGCCAGAAGTTCGAATGACCCACTGGATCCTCGAACCTCAGTCCGCGGCGGGGTCCGACATCGCCTGGGCCGCCCTCATCGGCTCTGGCCTACCCAGGGCATTTCACGACCTGGCCGTGACGGAACACGGCTCCGGCCGAGGGAGTGGCCCGGATGGCCCATCCGTCATGGGCAAGCCGAGCGGCACGGCGCTTGCCTTAGCGGCTGGACTTCCCAGTCCATCCCTCGAACCAACCTCGTGGAATCCCGCCTCCCCATCGCTATCTTCCCCACGCGACCTGCGGTGGCCCGCGGCCCCCGACCGGCCGCGGTGAACTTCGTCTCCTCGCCCATGTCCATCGAGCTCGAGCACCTGACGAAGCGATACGAGGGGACGCCCGTGGTCGACAACGTCTCCCTGAGCGTGGGCTCAGGCGAGCTCTTCGTGCTGCTCGGGCCGAGCGGCAGCGGCAAGAGCACGCTTCTGCGCATGATCGCAGGTCTCGCGGAGGTGGACTCCGGACACGTCCGGCTCCATGGCCGTGACGTGACGGACGTCTCGCCGAAGGACCGCGCGATCGGCTTCGTGTTCCAGCACTATGCCCTGTTCCGGAACATGACGGTGGCGGACAACGTCGAGTTCGCCCTGCGCGTGCGGAAGGTGCGCGCCGAGGCGCGTCGCGAGCGCCGTGAGGAGCTGCTGCAGCTCGTCGGGCTATCGGGTCTGGCCACTCGCTATCCCCGTCAGCTCTCCGGCGGACAGCAGCAGCGCGTGGCCCTCGCCCGCGCCCTCGCTCACCAGCCCGACGTCCTGCTGCTCGACGAGCCGTTCGGGGCGCTCGACGCGAAGATCCGGCTCGAGTTGCGCCAGGCGCTGCGCAGCATCCAGCGCGAGATCGGGCTCACCACCGTCTTCGTGACGCATGACCAGGAGGAAGCATTCGAGCTCGCCGATCGCATGGCCGTTCTGCGGGACGGTCGTTTGCTCGAGGTGGGCGAGCCCGAGGAGCTCTACCTGAGGCCGCGCTCGCCGTTCGTCGCCACCTTCCTGGGAGCCGCCAATCTGCTCGTAGGGGAGTCATCCGAACGGACGGTGCGCCTCGGGCCCCTCGAGCTTCCCCTCGCGACCGAGATCACGATCGGGCGCATCCCGAAGCGGACGCAGGTTCTGTTTCGTCCCGAAGACGTGGAAATCGCGGAGGGTGAGCACGGAGACCATCCTCGCCTGGGCGAGGGAACCGTCACGGAGCTCGCGAGCGTCGGCGGCATCGAGCGCGTCCGGGTGCGCCTTCCCTTGATGCGGGGCGTGCGTCCGATCGCTCCGCCTGCGGTCTTCGGTGCCGATCACCTATTGGTCGACGCGGTGCGGCCGCAACACGAAGCGGCGCGTTTCCCCCTCAACGTCGGCGATCGCGCCTGGGTCGCCGTGCGCCGCTTCCACATCCTCGCTCCGGCGAGCTTGCGCTTCCTCGTCGACTCCGGACAAGCCGCGAGCGCCAAGGCCGCCTCGGTGCTCGGTCAGGAGATGGCCACCAGGATCGACGCGCACGTGGCCGTGCTGGAAAACGCTGCGGAAGTCATGGCCAGCAACGGTGCGCTCAACTCCGACGTCTACACGCTCGGTGCCGAGACCGAGCACGCTGGCGAGGGATTCGACGTCCTGGTGCTCGGGCTGGACTCGAAGACTCTGGGCAAGGACCTGGAGTGGCTGAAACACGTCCGCCACCACCTCCTCCTGGTGCCGCGGCCCTCGACGGTGCCCTCGCGGTTCCTCGTGTGCGTCACCGTGGGCGAGCATGGAAAGGTCGACGTGCGCTTCGCGGAGCGTCTCGCGTGGCAGCTCGGAGCCGCGGCGACCGTGCTGACTGTCCTGCCCGAGGACGACGACGAGACCATCGAGGTGCCGCGCCACGTGGGCCGCTTCATCGAGGCCTGCGCTCGCGCGCTCTCCGCTCGTGGAGTCGTCGTCAAGACGCGCGTCCGCAAAGGACCCGTGCAGCGCGAGATCCTCGCGGAGCTCGCGGAGGGAGGCCACGACCTGCTGGTCCTCGGAGCTCCGCAGCGGAGCGCGACGGGTCCACTGGAGACACGTAGCGGCCTCGTCCCGCACCTCATCGACAACCCACCCCCATGCCCGTTCCTCATGGTGCGGCGGTGATTGGAACGAACGAATCCTTACCAAGCAACCCACCCCCACTATGAAACTATTTGCCAGAAACTCTCACGCAGCCCTTCGGGTCTTCTCGGCCCCGCTGCTCCTCCTTGCTGCGAGCGCCGGAGTGACGCTCGCCGGAAACCAAGACAAGCCCGCAGGCGCCCAGGGCGGCCGTTCGATCGAACTGCTGAACGTTTCGTACGACCCGACGCGCGAGCTGTGGAAAGACATCAACTCCAACTTCATTCCCCTGTACGAAAAACAGTCAGGGAACAAGTTGACCATCAATCAATCGCACGGTGGCTCCAGCACACAGGCTCGCACCGTCATCGAAGGTCTGGAAGCGGACGTCGTGACGCTCGCCTCCTTCCTCGACACGGACGCCATCTCGCAGAAAGGCCTGATCAAGGCGGGGTGGGTCGATGAGCTGCCGCACCGCTCGCTTCCGTATTACTCCACGATCGTCTTCGTCGTCCGCAAGGGAAACCCCAAGGGGATCAAGGACTGGCCCGATCTCGTCAAGCCTGGCGTCGAGATCATCACTCCCAATCCGAAGACGTCAGGGAATGGCTACCTGAGCTTCTTCAGCGCCTGGGGTTCCGTGGTCCTGCGGGGCGGTTCGCGGGAAGACGCGATCGATTTCGTGACGAAGCTCTACAAGCAGGTGCCCGTCCTCGATTCGGGGGCCCGCGGCGCAACCACCACCTTCGTGCAGAAGGAGATCGGCGACGTACACCTCGCGTGGGAAAACGAAGCGCACCTCGAGGTGCGCGAAGCGAAGGGTGAGCTGGACGTGATCTATCCGCCGATCAGCATCCGGGCGGAACCTCACGTGACCGTCGTCGACGAGAACGTGGACCGCAGGAAGACCCGGGACGCCGCCGAGGCGTACCTGAAGTACCTGTACACCGACGAAGCTCAGGAAATCATCGCGAAGCACTTCTATCGACCGAGCAACGAGGCGACCCTGAAGAAGCACGCCGCCACCTTCCCGGAGATCCGGCTGTTCGCGATCACCGAGATCGCCAAGGATTTCCAGGACGCCCACAAGCAGTTCATCAGCGAAGGTGGTGTGTTCGATTCCATCTACAAGCCCAAGGGAAACTGACCCTCAGAAGCTCGTAGAGACGGTACGATTCGTCGTCCCGCGTCCGCCAGTCCGGCGGACGCGGGACGACTCTCTTAGTACGCTGGCCCCATGTCGAACGTGAATCGGAGAGTGCTGCCCGGGTTCTCGCTGTCCCTGAGCTACACACTCTTCTACCTCACCATCCTCGTCCTGCTGCCGATCCTGGCGTGCTTCATCAAGGCGGGGTCGCTGTCCTTCGAGGAGTTCTGGGGCGCGGTCTGGACGGAGCGAGCACGTGCGGCCTACATGCTGACGTTCGGGGCCGCCTTCGCCGCTGCGCTGATCAACTTGTTCCTCGGGCTCCTCCTGGCCTGGGTCCTGGTGCGGTACGAGTTCCCCGGCAAGAAGCTGATCGATTCGCTCGTCGATCTGCCCCTGGCGCTGCCGACTGCCGTGGGCGGCCTGATCTACGCCGGCTTGTACGTGAAGAACGGGTGGCTCGGGCAATACCTCGTGCCCCTGGGGATCCACGCCGCGTACACCCGCCTGGCGATCGTCCTGGTCCTCGTCTTCGTCGGCTTGCCGTTCGTGGTGCGCACCGTCCAGCCCATCCTGGAAGACATGGACCCGGAGGTGGAGGAAGCTGCGGCCTCGCTGGGGGCTACACGCTGGCAAGCTTTCCGGAAGGTCATCCTTCCCACGCTGTATCCCGCGATGATCACAGGCTTCGCCCTGACCTTCGCCCGGGGCGTTGGCGAATACGGCTCGGTGGTCTTCGTCTCGGGGAACATGCCGTACAAGACCGAGATCGCCCCGATCCTGATCGTGGCTCGTCTCGAGGAGTTCGCATACGGCGAGGCAACCGCCATTGCAGTCGTACTGCTCTTGATCTCGTTCTCCATGCTCGTGCTGATCAACGTGCTGGAACGCTGGAGCATCCCCCGTGAGCGCTGAAGCCCTTCCGGAAACACCGCGAGCTCGCGCCGTGCCGAAGATGCGGCGAGCCCAGCAGGATCCCGCCTGGGTGCGGTGGGTGTTGACCTCGCTCGCCGTCGCCGTGGTCGGACTCCTGGTGGTCATTCCCGTCGTCAACGTATTCGCCCAGGCGCTGAGCGAGGGCATCGGCGTGTACTGGAAGAATCTGGTTGCCGATCCGGACACGCGCCACTCGATCCTCTTGACGATGACCGTGGTGCCGATCGCGCTGGTAGCCAATCTGATCTTCGGGATCGCCGCAGCGTGGACCATTGCCCGGTTCAAGTTTCCCGGACGGACCCTGCTGACCGCCCTCATCGATCTGCCGTTCTCGGTGTCGCCCGTGGTAGCAGGGCTGATGTTCGTGTTGATCTTCGGGCTCCAGGGCTATCTCGGCCCGTTCCTGCGGCGGGACGGCTACTCGATCATGCCGTACCTGACGTCACTCCTGGGAGCCGCTGCGTTCCTCGTCGTGTTCTTCCTCTGGCGGCCATCGAGGCGATCGGAGCAGCGAGGCTTGTGGGCTCACCCCTGGCTGGTGGGCATCGTGGGAAGTGCTGCGGTGTTCGGGCTGCTCTTCTTCCCCCAGCAGTACTTCGAGCTCTGGCCTCAGGACGCAAGCTTGAAGATCATCTTCGCGACACCGGGGTTGGTCCTGGCGACCGCGTTCGTCACCTTCCCCTTCGTGGCCAGGGAGCTGATCCCTGTCATGGAAGCGATCGGCTCGGATGAAGAGGTTGCAGCCGTCAGCCTCGGTGCCAATGGCTGGCAGATGTTCTGGCGCGTCACCGTTCCGAACATCAAGTGGGGGCTCGTGTACGGGATCATTCTGTGCAACGCCCGAGCCATGGGAGAGTTCGGCGCCGTGTACGTTGTTTCCGGCCACATCGCTGGCAAGACCGATACGATGCCCCTGCGGATCGAGAAGCTGTTCCAGGAATACAACCTCCCGGGGTCCTTTGCGGTCGCCTCGGTGCTCACCCTGCTCGCCATCCTGACCCTGATCGTCAAGGTGAGCCTCGAGCGAAAGATGCCCACGACGGGCCTCCGCGCGAAGGCTACGGCGACTGCCGATCAGCAGTGACCGAGCCACGGGGATCCAACTCCCTGGGGCCTGATCTGGTGCGTCCGTGATGCCAGCAAGTGCCACGGCCCTTCGCCTGCCGATCTGGTCCTTCGATCGAGGTCGACCCCGCTCCCGAGGCCGCAGTTGCCGTCGAGCCTCGTGTGCAGGCCATTTTCGGCGGCTGGCACGGATCCTGCATACGTTCCCGCGGCCAAGGTGAATGGCTTGAGCATGGTTGAGAACGCATTCGCTGCGGCCAAGCAAACGAGCGCAAGGAATCCACGGACGGGACGAGCACGATGAACCACGGATGGATCCTGATCGCCACGCTATCCACTTGCTGGGCCCTCGAGGCCTGGATCCTCGCGCGGCGATACCATCGCGAGGTGATCTCGGAACGCACGCCGAGCGCTCAGTAGCCCGATGAGCTGAGAACTGTCCCGGTGGGCGACCTCGAACGCGGGCTCGTGCGAGCCCGCGTTCGAGAACCCTCGCTCGAACCCGCTCAGGGGCCGTCGACCGCCGTGGCGCGGAACCGCTGCCAGTCGATGCCGAGCTTGCGCATGCGCGCACGCAAGGTGTGCGGATTGATGCCGAGGATCCGCGCGGCGCCTTGCTCGCCCTCGATGCGGCCGCGAGTGCAGGCGAGAGCCTCCTCGATGTGGTTCTGCATCGCCTTGTCCAGGCTGGGGAGCTCCGCGGGCGCCTGGGATCGCCGTTCGGGCGCCGCCATCGGACGCTCACGGGAGACTCCGGTCCCGAGTGCCGCGGCGAGCTCGAGCCGCCTCCCGTCACCAAGGATCGCGGCGCGCTCGATCACGGCGGCGAGCTCGCGCACGTTGCCGGGCCAGGCATAGCCGAGGAGGAGCGTCACGTCCTGCGCGCTGAGCGAGAGCGGCACGCCACCGAGTCGCTTGCCCGCACCGCGCGCGAAGTGCGCAGCGAGCTCGGGGATGTCGTTCACCCGCTCGCGGAGCGGAGGCAGACTGACCGGAAAGACGCTGATCCGGTACCAGAGGTCGCGGCGGAAGGTGCCCTCCTCGACCATTTCCTCGAGGTCGCGGTGCGTTGCCGCGATCAGGCGCACGTCTGCCTTCAACACCTGCGCGCCCCCGACGCGCTCGAAGGAGCCGTCCTGGAGGATGCGCAGGAGCCGCACTTGCGCGGCTGCCGGGAGCTCGCCGATCTCGTCGAGGAAAAGGGTCCCCCCATCGGCGCGCTCGAACCAGCCGTGATGCGTGTGGATGGCTCCGGTGAAGCTCCCCTTCTCGTGACCGAAGAGCTCGGAATCGACGAGCTCGGACGGGATTGCGCCGCAGTTGACGCGCACGATCGGTCCTTCGGCTCGCGGCGAGTTCGCGTGGATCGCACGCGCGATGACCTCCTTGCCCGATCCTGTCTCACCCAGGATCAGGACCGGTGCATCGGTCGGCGCGACCTTGCGAACGCGCGCCATCACTTCCTTCAGGCCGCTCTCCTCGCCGACGATCGATTCACTGATGTCGGTGCGCGCCAGGCGCGTGAGCAATGCGCGGTTCTCTGCTTCGGCGGCTTCGCGCAGTCTGGCCATCTCGTGGAAGCGCCGATCGTTCTCGAGGGCCGCGGAGAAGGGCTCCAGCAGACGCTCCAGTAGCGCCACGTCCTCACTTCGGAACGGCGCCTTTCCGTTGGCGAGCACCAGCGCACCCGGCTCGCTGCTGCTGCCGAGCGGTCCGGCGAGCAGGAAACCGCTGAGGCCGGGAGGAACGAGGAGCTCGAGCAGCCGCGCGCCCCCACCACCATCACGGACCAGGATCTCCTTGCCCTGGCACCAGCGCAGGAGCTCGTCCATCCCCTCGGCGGCACACTCGGTCCGCGTGCGCTCGGGAACCTCGCGGCCCTCCTTGGCTCCTGCGGCGCGCGTCTCGATCCGCATGTGCTCGAGCTCCAGTCGCCGTACGAGCAGCAGATCGAAAGGAATCGCCCGCGCCAGGCGCGGGGCGATGCGCGCGACGAACTCGCCAATCTCGACGTGGCGGCACGCCTCGCGCCATACCTCCAGGAGGACGTCCATGCTTCCCTCGGAATGGTTGTCCGGAGCCGTTGTCGGCCACGGTCGGACCAAGATTATGTCACGGGCAGGCCGCGCAATATCACGGCCAGCACCAGGTGACGGCCATTCGAACGCCATTCCAGGGGGGTCGGAGGCCATGGCACGTGGCTTGCAAAAACCCCTCCGCTCGCCCTCCGTGCCTTCGGTATCCAGATGGATCGGGGTGGGCGCTCTTCCCGAGCCCTCCTGGGGCCAATCGCCATGCACCTGCTACCGGTATCGCTTTGCTCGTCTCTCGCCGTCCGCTCGATGCCCTCGAGCGTTTCGGAGAGAGTCGAGCTTCGCGTTGGCCCCGGAGTGCTCGAGTGAGCCATTCCGCAGGCCGTCGCGTTCCGGGGATCGGGAACATGTTCCTCTTCGTCGCGCTCGGGCTCTCTGTCGAGCGTTGTGCTTTCTCCCTAGGGCAAACTCCTCCTCGACATTGAGCTTGCTGGCTGAGAAGAGAACTCTTCTCGGCGCCCCGGGTCCAAACTCTCCTCCGGACCCGGGGCATTTCTCTGGACCCCCGAAAGAAACCCCCCATGAATCTGCTATCCCGGTCTTGCCTCGCTTTCCTATCTTCCCTGTCGCTCGTCTCGTACACCGCCTCGGCGCAAGACCAGAAACCGCCTCCGATCGCGGGTGCCGAAGCCCCGAAGAAGGATGAGCCCAAGGTCGCCGACGATTCGATGCGCGTCTTCTGGAAAGACGGCCTGCGCTTCGAGTCCGCGGACAAGCGCTACAAGTTCAAGATCGGCGGCCGCATCCATTACGACATGGCATTCTTCGCGCCTGACGACGCCACGAAGGACGCGGTCGAGACCGAAACCTCGGCGATCGAGGACGGCGCGGAGATCCGGCGCTCGCGTATCGAGCTCTCCGGCGAGGTCGCCGACAACGTCGACTGGGCCGCGAGCTACGACTTCGGCGGGGCCAGGACGAACCTGCGCAACGCGTACGTGGGTGTGAAGGACACTGCTATCGGTAACGTTCGTGGAGGCCAGTACAAGGAGCCCTACGGCCTGGAGCAGCTCACGAGCTCCAACAACATCACCTTCATCGAGCGCTCGCTGATGAATTCCTTCGTGCCGGCCTTCAACGCCGGCGTGATGGTCTTCGACCAGGCATCCGAAGAGCGCCTGACCTGGGCGATCGGGGCCTTCCGGACCGGCACCGACGACGGCGAAGTCAGCAAGGGCGAGGGTGAGTACGCCGTCACGGCCCGCGTGACCGGCCTCCCCCTGTACAACCAGGACGGCAAGCACTACGTCCACCTGGGCCTCGGTCTTTCGCAGCGCAGCCCGATCGACGACTCCGTCACCTTCGGCGCCAAGCCCGAAGCGAACCTCGCGCCCAACTACGTGTCCGCCACGATTCCGGCCGAGAGCCTGACGCTGATCGGGGCCGAGGCGGCGTGGGTGAGCGGGCCGCTCTCGGTGCAGGGCGAGTACACCATGGCCGCCATCGATGCGCCTGAGGGTTCCTCGCTCGAGCCCGATCTCGCCGGCTACTACCTCCAGGCGAGCTATTTCCTGACCGGCGAGACTCGCGCCTACAACAAGGCCGGCGGCTACATCGCCGGGCTCAAGCCCGACACGAACGCCTTCGCCAAGGACGGCGGCAATGGAGCCTGGGAGCTCGGTCTGCGGTATTCCTCGATCGACTTGACCGACTCCGGCCTGGACGAGGGTGAGCTCTCGGACGTGACCGTGGGCGTGAACTGGTATCTCAACCCGAACACGCGCCTGATGTTCAACTACATCGCCGCCGACCTCACGCCGACGGATCCGGGCGACGACGGGCAGACGGACATCTTCCTCGTGCGCTGGCAGATCGCGTTCTGACCAGACTCGACTCTGGGGCTCGGCCCCCCTGCGCGGCTCCTCGCCGGTCACATGGACCGCAGGAGAAGCGCAGGGGGGCCGGCCATTGACGGTGGCGTCGAGCGCGACTCGTGCGCGCTCTACTTCTTGTCCGGCGTGATCTTCGGCACGAGGACGATGAAGCCGTTCTCATCGAAGACTTCACGCGCCACGGGGCCACTCAGAAAGGCGACGAACGCCTTCGCCTCATCGACGTGCGGTCGATCCTGCAGCACCGCCACCGGATAGCTGATCTTCGGCCCGTCCTCGATCGGTACGGTGTAGACGATGCGCGCCTGCTTCGAGCGGGTCACATCGGTGCGATAGACGATGCCGGCCTGCGCGCCGGCGGATTCGACCGCGGCGAGCGCCGCGCGAACGTCGAGCGCGGGCAGCACCCGGTCCTTGACGGCGGTCCACTGCTCCTTCTTCTCGAGCCATTCCTTCGCGTAGCGGCCCGCCGGAACCGTCTCGACGTTGGCGAGCGAGAGGCGCTGGACTTCCGGGCGCGCGAGTTGTTCGACGCTGAACGGCGTGCTGAACACGGAGTACTCGGGCTTCTGAGGATCGATTGGCTCGATGACTACGAGCTGGTTGGAGAGCAGAGGCCTGCGCGTGCCGTCCAGCACGAGCTTCTCCGCGGCGACGCGGTCCATCTCCTTTTCATCCGCCGACAGGAAAACGTCAGCCTTGTTGGCCGCGATGATCTGCTTGGAGAGGTCGCCCGAGGAGCCGAAGTTGAAAACGAGCTTGACCTTGTTCTCCTTCGAATACTTGGCATCGATCGCCTGGAGTGCGTCTCGAGTGCTCGCCGCCGCGTAGACCGTGATCTCGACGGGGTCCTCCGGTCCGGTGGGAAGCGGGGCGGCCCACAGGGACGAGACGAGACCCGCAAACGCGAGAGTCCACGCGACACCAAGCGTGATCCGACTCCTCCCGTGTCCGATGTCCGTCCGCCGAGTCCGAGTCACGATGTTCGAGGTCCAATTCTTGTTCATGCTCTGGTTCCTTTCGTAGTGACCGGGACTGGGATCGCTTCCACTCTGCCGTCTCCGACTCAATCCTTCGGCCGCCGCGCGATCACTTGAATCTCCACGCGAGCGCCGGCGGGGAGCTCCTTCACGGCGATGCACGCGCGCGCGGGATACGGCTGCGGGAAGCGCTTGGCGTAGATGGTGTTCAGCTCGCTGTAGTTGCTCATGTCGATCAGGTACACCGTCGCGCTGACGACGTCGGCGAGCTCGAGATCCGAGCGCGCGAGCTCCTTCTCGACGGCGTCGATCGCGCTCTCGACCTCGCTCGCGAACGTGTCGCCAGGCTTGCCGATCTTGCCCGACGCGAAGCACAGACCGCCCGAGACCACCGAGCCCGAGTAGGGCCCGAGCGCTCCTTCAGCGGGGAGGTAGATGTTCATGCGGGGATCCCCTCTCGCAGGAGAGGCGCAGCCGGGTACGAGAAGAAAGGGAGCCAGGCCGAGCGCGAGGGAGATTCGGAGCATGGCCGCATTCTCCGAAGCTCGCACAGGACTGTCCAGGCGGGGATCCGGACGCCGGGACTTGCGCGATCCCGACGTCTCCCTTCCAGTATCGAGAGCCACGGCCGCGCCGCACTTCCGATGAGCGCCCTCCGCACTTGCACCCGCTCGCGGGTCGACGTCAGGATCGTCCCCTACCGAGAAGCGGACGCCGAGCGAGTGGCACGCTTGCTCGTCGCGAGCCAGGAGCGCCGTGCACCCACGTCGAAGACGACCCTGGAACGCTGGCGAGCGTTTGCAAGTCGGCCCGCACTGGCGGACAGCGTGTGGCTCGCCGAATGCAACGGTGAGCTGCACGGCCTCGGATGGAGCCTACGCGAGCGCAGCAACGGTCGAGCGAGCCGCCAGTTCAAGATCCTCGTTGCTCCCGAGCAACGTCGCCGCGGCATCGGCTCGAAGCTCCTCGGCGCGATCGAAGCGCAGGCGGAACCGCACTCGCTCCTGCAGAGCGAGCTGCAAACGCGCCGGCGCTCGGCCCAGGCGTTCCTCGAGGCGCACGGATTCCGCAGCCGACCATCGCTCGAGCGCCTGCTGCGCTCGACGGCGAGCGCGGGTTCGAGCGCGGTCCCGCCCGGATACCGCGAGAGGACGCTCGCCTCGGACGCCGATCGTGCGGCCTGGTGCGAGCTGCACGCGCGGGCATTCGCGGCGGCGCTGCACTGTCCGCCCCTCGACGCCGCCGACGCGACAGCCCTGGCGAACGAGCCCGGCTTCCATCTGAGCCTCGTCGAGACGGAGAGCGGTGAGCTCGCCGGCTACGCGCAGATCAGCGCCTGCCGGCAGTACGGCGACCTCGGCGTCCTGACCGAGATCGCCGTCGACGCCTCCCATCGCGGCCGCGGTCTGGGAGAGTTCCTCGTCCGCAAAGCGCTCCGGTTCCTCCACGAGCGGGGCCTGGAACGCTGCGAGCTGTACGTCGAGCGCGACGCGTTCGTTCCGGGGCACCTCTACCGCTCGATCGGCTTCCGGCCGACGTTCCGCCAGGATTGCTGGAGACGTTCGCGGATGGCGGGTCAACGGGATCCGTCGACCTGAACGCGCAGCCGGTCGAGCTCGACCGAGAGCGCCGGGACGGCGCGGTCGAGCCCGGCGCGAAGAACGATCTCCTGTCCTGCGCGCAAGCATTCCGACGCCCGGCCGACCCGCGCGTCGGCGAGCTCGACTCGCGCTCGCTCGAGCCACTGCCGCGCAAGGAGCTCGGCGCTCCATTGCCCGCCGAGGCGTTCGTAGCTCGCGTCGAGCTCGGATCGCACGGCGTCGAGCTCCGAGCGCGCCTCCTCGATGCGGCCCCCGATGCGAAGATTCCGTGCCGTGGCGATGCTTGCCGCGGCCGCCTGCATGCGATCGCCCTGCGCGAGCAAGTGCGATCGCGCGCTGCGGTAGCTCTCGGTCGCCTCGGAGAACGCGCCGGCCGCTTCGAGCTCGCGCGCGAGCACCATCTCGAGTGCGCCCGCCCACTCCGGTCGCCTCGCGAGCTCGCTTACCTCGAGCGCCCGACGCGCCCATTCGACGCGATCCTCGCCCTGTGCCACCAGGCTCGCCATGTAGGCCGCCTGGATCGCGCGCGCCCAGAGACCCTGTGCACTCGCGATTGCAAAGGCCTCCGCGAAACGATCCTGCGCCTGCGGCTCGCTGCGCGCGCGCTCGAGCGATCCTTCCGCAATCAGCCAGCGCGCTCGAGCCGCCGACGCGCTCGATCCCAGCCGCTCGGCCGAGCGCTGGATCCATTCCTCCCCCGCGGCGAGATTGCCATCGAGGACGTGCACGTGCCCGATCTGCGCCGTCGCCTCGACCCAGCGATCCGCGTCGTGCTCCTGATCGGCCGCCACCATCGCGAACTGGTAGGCCGCGAGCGCCTGCTGGCGTTGTCGCGAATCGAAGTAGCCGTCCCCCTCCTCGAGCAAGCGTTCGCTCTGGCTCACCTGCCTCGCGGTGCTCGCGCAGCCCCCGCAGGCGAGGAACAGGACGAAGATCGAGCCCCAGGCCGGACGAAAGCCCTGCGAGGAATGGGCTCCAGTGGAATGGCAATGCACGGCTAGCTCATGACTCTACTGCCAAGCGCGGGCGCTCGGTGAGTCGGAGAAAGCGCGGTGGGAGTACGATGCCCACCGGAGAGATTCGCCTGAATGGATCGCGCTCGATCGATCTTGCTCCTGGGTTCTTCGATAGGACTCATGGTCCTGGGTGCGGTTCTGCTCATTGTCGAGAAGCGAACCGCCGTTGTACCCGGTAGCGAGGCCGGAGCACCTCCCTCGTTCCTGCCGGAGCAGGTGTTCGAACGCGCGGCCCAGACATCCATGCCGGTGCCGGAGCCGAGTCCGGACGTAGTCCTCCAAGCTCCCGTTCCTGCGGTGGAGACTGCTCGAGACCTCATGGTGCCGCAATGGCGCGCCGGATCGAAGCCAGAGACCGATGAGGTCACGTTCGCCGGCTGCGATTGCTTCGCCCATCGGTTGCGCGTGCGCTTCGTCGGCGTGGACGCGCGAGTGATCCTCGAGGGTGAGCTCGGGATCCGCGTGTCCATGTCGCGCGACGAGTCGATCCACATGCTCCAAGCGAACTTCCTGACAGGTCCGCAAGACCCTGTGTTCGAGGTGGATGCGCTTCCTGGAGTGCCCGTACGAGTGGAGATCCACGCTTGGGATTCGAACGAACCGATCTGGACGACGGTGCTGAAGAAAGAACCTCCCTGTCGGGTACATCGACTGGCCGCTGAAAGCCGGACCGAACCGGCCGATCTCGACATTGACCTCACTCCTTTCCTCCACGTACGTGAGGTCAGGCTCCTGGATGGCGCCGGCCAGCCAATCGTCGCCCGCGAAGCTGTCTTCCGGGCATCCAGTCGATCGAAACATCCGTTCACTCTCGCAGACGGACACATGCTGCTCGTCTTCTCGGCGACGAATACCGAAGTGCATGGCCAGCTCGAGGCTTCAGGCTTCCGCGATCGAGACCTGAGTTTCGTCGCCGACGCCGGTCGATTCACCGAGGAGGTCGAGCTGCAGCCCGGCTTCGAGGTCGAGTTCCAGGTGAAGGATCTGCGGTTTCTCGGAGGAGAGCGGGTGTCCGGCTTGTTCGTCCAGTCCACGAAGAAGGGCTTCCTCGACTCGAAGGCGATCATGACCCTGGGGTCCGATGTGCGCGGCGAGAGCCAGGATTTCTTCTTCTACTTCGACAACCACGGAATCGTGCGGCTGCGCCTTCCCCACGCTGGAGAATTCGCTGCTCGCCCAATCGTGGGACAACGAGCTGGCTCCAGAATCAAGCTCATCGAATCGTCGGACGATGGTCGCTTGTTCACGGTCGAGGCGCGAGATGGCGGGAGTCAGAGCGTCGTCCTCGATGCGAGCGCCTGGAGTGGCCTGGGAGAGTGAACTGCCGAGGTCCACCTCCGGGTCACGGCAGGCGTAGGATGCGCGCGGGAGAGGGGGGCTCCGCCGTATGGACCATGCGAGGTCGAGCTGGGTCCTGGGCTCGTCGGTCGGATTCTCGTTCCTGGCCGTTTTCCTGTTCGCGCACGTGGAACGGGGGCCGGTCCTACCTGGTCGAGGCGCAAGAGCACGCTATCCGCCCATCCTGACCAGGGCATTCGAAGCCGAGGGGCAGGCGGCGCTTCAGACGCCAGGAGCGAATCGAGACGAGCCCGCCGATGCGCGCGTCCAGGGAACGCAGTCAGCGCAGCCCGTCGAAACGGCGCAAGCATGGCTCGCTACGAGAGCCCGGATCGGGTTCCCGAGGTTCGCGGGCTGCGACTGCTTCCTGCACGCGTTGCGGGTGCGCTTCGTCGGCGTGGACGCGCGAGTCATCGAAGCAGGAGAGATCGGGATCCTCATCCCGACGTCGGACCACGACGTGCTCTGCATGCTCTCGACGAACTCTCTGCAGGGGCCGCAGGATCCGGTGTACGAGACGGAGCTCTGGCCCGGGGTGCCCGCGCGTGTGGAGATCTACGCATGGGATTCGCGGCAGCCGATCTGGACGACCGTGCTGAATGAAGCACTGCCGTGCCGGACCGATCAGGCACCCGATGAGAACAGGGACGCACACCCCGATCTTGTCGTCGACCTCACGCCCTTCCTGCACGTGCGCGAGATCCGGCTCCTGGATGGCGAGCTTCGGCCCATCGCCGGATGCCAGGCGGCCTTCCGGGCAGCCGGATCATCGGACCAATCGTTCGCGTTCGAGGGTGGACGGGGGCTCCTCGTGTTCTCGGCGACGGGGAGCGAGATCCGCGGGAAGCTCGAGGCCGCGGGCTTCCGCGATCGAGACATGCGATTCTTCGCCCACCCCGGTCGATGCGCCGAGGCGGTCGAGCTGCAGCCCGGTTTCGAGGTCGAGCTTCGCGCGCTCGGCCTGCGATTCCTCGACGGCGATCGATTCGCCGGCTTGTACGTCCAGGCCTCGAGCGACCGGCCAGCGGACTCGAAAGCCATCACGACGCTGGGAACCGATGTGCGCGGCGAGAGCCTGAACAGTTCTTTCTACTTCCCGCGCAGCGGCATCGTGCGGCTGCGCCTTCCCCACGCTGGAAAGTACTCGGCGCACCCGCTCATCGGACAGAGGGTCGGGACCGGGATCCAGCTCGTGGTCGCGGCCGAGAAGAGTCAGACCTTCGTCGTCGCAGCTTCGGATGACGCGAGGCAGATGGTTCGCCTGGACGCGGGCGCCTGGAACGCTCTCGGAGAGTGAGCCGCGCTAGAAACACGAGCGCCCCGCGGAACCTACCGCAGGGCGCTCGCTTTCCATCGATCGGGTGATCGAGCCGGAGATCACTTCCCGTCGCCGAGCTCGGACTCGAGCTTCTCGAGCTCGGCATCGGCATTCGAGGCATCGATCTTCTTGGCGGCATCGTCAGCGGCCTTCTGGATCTCCTCGGCCGTGACGGTGGTCAAGGGAGCCCCGGACGCCGGAGTCTCCGTCGCCAGCGGAGGCCGGGCTCCTTCCGTCTGGGGAGTCGTCTCGCCCTTCGGACAGGCAGTCAGACCGAGACAGGCGGCCAGTGCCGCCGTGATGAGGGAGGTGCGCGTGAAATTCACCGTCCACCATCCTTCTTCTCGCCGTCCTTCTTGGCCCCGTCCTTGTTGTCCCCAGCTCCGTCAGCCTTGCCGCGGTCGGCCGCAGGCTTCTCGCCCGGCTTCGGCGCGGGCGGTACGCCGTTCGCGCCATCGGCCTTCCTTGCGATGCGCAAGCTCGCGAGCACCTTCTTGTAGGTCTCGTCGCCGAGCGACTGCTTGAAGGTGGCGAGCTCGCTCTGGTAGCGCTCGTTCTCGCGCGTCTTCAATTCCTGGGTGCGCGCCAGCTTGGCGCTGTCGTTCTTCGACTGGAACACCGCGAGCAATGCGTCGAGCCGCGCGAAGCGCACCTCGTGCAGCTTCACGGACGCGCCGAGTCGCTCGGTCATCGCTCGCGCATCCGGGCCCTTCGCGTCGACTTTCGGGACCTCGCCGGCCTGGCCTTCGCGTGCGGCGCCCGGCGCAGGCTGACCGTTTTGCGCGCCACCCGCGGGAGCAGGCGCCGGCTTGCCGGTCTGGCCCGCCGGTGCCGGGACGGGCTTGGCTTGTACGCCGCCCGGCTTCGGTTCGATCGGCTTGGTTCCCGAGCCTTGCGCGGGCGTCTGCGCCGCTACGTCGACCGTCTGGCTCGTATCCTTCACGGCCCCGCCGGACGCTGCCCCCAGCTGGTTCTTCTGCTCGCCGACCTTTTCAGCCGGTTTCGCGTCGCCCTGCTGGCCTCCGACCTGCGCGGGCATGCCCTGCTCCTGGCCGCGTTCCGCGATCACGAGCCCGGGCGTGAGGACGAGCGCGCCGAGCACGAAGGCCAGGGGCGCGGTCCGACATGTGATGCATCTCATATATAGGGATCTCCAAATCGTTGCGGGTCGGGCCAGCTGCACTACTTCTTGGCGAGCTCCGCCTCGTAGATCGCGAGGTTCGCCTTGATCTTGTTGTACTCCGCCTGCAGACCGTCGAACTCCGCCTTCAGGGTCTTCATTTCCTCGGACAGCAGCTTCGTCGGGTCCTTCTGAAGCGCATCGACCTTGCCTTGCAGCTCGGCGATCTTCGCGTCGCGGCTCTTGAGCTCGGCCTTGTACTCATCGACGACCTTTTGCAACCCGCTCTTGTCGAGCGTAGCGGCTTCCGTCTTCACCTGTTCGGGAGTCTTCGAGGTGTCGGCTGCGAGCACCTTGCCCTGCTCTTTCGCACAAGCGAAGAGGGCCGGCAGGAGCAACAGAGCGAGGGACTTGCGTAGGGCGGGGAGCATGACTGCGATCCTCGGGCCGATCGGCCGCGGTAGTGACATCCGAGGCCCAGGTCCGGTGGACCCGACGAGCCCTCGGGGACCCGGCATTCTGACTCATCGGGGGGGCGCGCGTCCATGAAGGGCTGGTCACCACGTCCGCGCCGCCCGTAGCGAATTCGCTCCTCAGGTCGGAGAATCCGATCTCCCGGACCAGCGTGCCCGCGTCGATCCGCCGGCGGTACCGGAGGAGCGCCGCGGCGCCAAACCCGAACTCAGGACTCCAAGGGTAGAACGATGTCGAATTTCCAACTCCGAACGAGCGATTGGCGCAGCCGCGCCTTCCTCGCAACCGCGCTCTTACTGGCACCCTCTTCGATTCTCGTGGCCGGCACCGGCACCCCGGGCGAAGAGGAGGGCGCGGGAACAGGGCTTTCCGTCGGCGGCCAGGGCTACCAGCGCATCGAGACGCGCGCCAACGTGTTCACGACGAGCAACCAGGAGCGCGCGGCGCTCGCCCTCGATGCGGAAGGCGGTGGCGTCCTCGTGTGGCAGAGTCGGCGCCAGGAAGAGGGCACGTACGGCGTGTACGCGCGGCGCCTCGCACCCGACGGGACGGCCCTCGGCGGCGAGACGCACGTGAACGCGACGACGCGCGGGATGCAGATGCTGCCCGCGGTCGCCCTCGACGGCCAGGATGCAGCTTGGTTCGCGTGGGGATCGTACGGCCAGGACGGAGATCAAGGGGCGGTGGTCGTGCGGCGCTTCGATCCTGCGCTCGCGACCGCGACCGCCGAGGTGATCGCGAACGACGAGGTGCGCGGCGATCAGCGCGATCCGGCCATCGCGGCCTTCGCGGACGGCAGCGCATTCGTGGTGTGGAGCGCGCACGAGACCGACGGGCTGACGAGCCGCGTGGAAGGTCGACGCTTCGGGCCCGATGGAATGCCGCTCGGAACGTCGTTCCGGATCGATCAGGGTGGAATCTCACGCAACGAGCTGCCCGTGATCGTGGGTGATCCCGAAGGTGCAGTGGTCGTCGCGTGGGCGCGCGCGAGCGAGCAGGGCGTGCCGACCGGCATCCACGTTCGTCGTTACGGCCCGGACGGCGCAGCGCTCGGTGACGAGATGGCGGTCGATGGCAGCGAGCTCGAGGGCGATGCGAGTGCACTCGGACTCGACCTTTCGAGCGCACGGATGCCGATCGAACCGGCGCTCACTCGCCTGGCCGGTGGCGGCTTCGCGGTCGCCTGGATGGAGAACGCCAAGGACGGGCACGTGATCCGCTTGCGGCGCGTGCGCGAGATCGATGGCGAGATCGTCGCAGGCCGGATCGAGCCGATCGAAGTGAGCGGTCCGGGCTACACGAGTGGGCTCGCCCTCGACGCGAACGAGCGCGGCGAGATCCTCGTCTCGTGGAGCCGCCATGGTGACGGCGAGGAGCTGCAGCCCGGCTTGTTCGCGCGCGTCGCGGGGGTCGAGAGCGGCGCCGGCGAAGCCTTCCGGGTGACTGCGCGCTCCGAAGGCGGGCAAAAACTTGCCGCCGCGAGCGGTGCACAGCGCGTGCGCTTCCTCGACGACGGCCGCATGGCCTTCGCGTGGAGCGGCGACGGCGCGCTCGGCGACACGAGCGGCGCGCACTTGACGCTCCTCGTGCCCGAGGGCCTCGCGATCGCACCGAGCCGGCCGATGGAGAGCGATTCGGCCCTCACCTTCGCCGATCCCGAGGCGGGCGCGGCCGCGCCTCACGAGCCGCCGACCTTCGACCCGCTCGACCGGCAGCCGCCGCAGACCGACATCGACCAGGGGCCCATCGCAGGTGGCGACTTCAGCTTCCTCGCCGTGACGAGCACGGGCTGGACTCCGCCGGATCCTCACATGGCGGTCGGACCGGGGCACGTGGTCGTGATGACCAACGGCCAGATCGCCTTCTTCGACAAGGCGGGAACCAATCTCTTCCGCGATGAGATCGAGAACTCGTTCGGCTTCTGGGGCGCCCAGGGAGCCACGAACTTCGTCTTCGATCCCGAGGTGATCTACGACCCCTACACGGATCGCTTCATGGCGATGGCTTGTGAGCGCTCCTCGAGCGGCGCGCAGCACGGCTACTACCTGCTTGCGATCTCGGATGACTCGGACCCGGTCGGAAGCTGGTTCAAGTATCGCATCGACGCGACTCCCTCTGCGGCGGGCGCGACGGACATCGACTCGCCGAACATCGCCGTCGATCAGAACGTGATCTATCTCTCGGCGGACTTCTTCACGCCCACGAGCAAGCTGCACGTCATGATGGTCGACAAGTCGACGGTCATCAACGGCGGCACGCCCGTGTCCACCGCGCTCATCATCACGGGCGACCAGTCGCAGGGCTTCCCGGTCACTTACGATTCGACCGCGCCTGCCCAGTACATGATCGGCTTCAAGTTCGGCACCGCGACCTCGGTGAAGATGTACGCGATCCAGAACGCGCTCACCGTGCCGGTCCTGACCAGCATCGATGTGACCGTCCCGTCGTACTCCTCCCCCGAGGACCCGCCGCAGATGGGCACGGGCACTCGGCCCGAGACCTTCGAGGCGCGCTTCTGGAGCGCCGTCTACCGCAACGGTCGCCTGTGGGCCACTCACCACGTGAACAGCTCACGCCTGCGCCAGCGCTGGTACGAGTTCGACATGGCGAACTGGCCGGTCAGCGGTACGCCGACTCTCGTGCAATCTGGCGAGGTGGATCTCGGCGGGACGATCCGAACGTTCTTCGGGAGCTTGTGGGTCGACGCCTCGGGCAACATGGGCCTGGTGTACGCCCGCTCGTCTCCCAGCGAGTTCCTCTCCATGGAGCGCACCTGGCGCGCGGCGGGCGATCCTCCGGGTACGACGCGCACCCCCGTTCAGATCATCGCCTCGACCTCGGCAGACACCACGGGCCGCTGGGGTGACTACAGCTCCACGAGCGACGACCCCGCCGATCCCGGCCATTTCTGGGGCCATCACGAGTACCGCACCTCCGGCTGGCTCACGCGCGTCGGGCGCTGGTCGATCTGCGACGGCTCGGTGGTGAACTACTGCCTCACGAGTCCGAACTCGGTCGGCCCCGGTGCGATCATGGGCCACTCCGGCTCCACTTCGATCGCGGCAAACGACTTCGGTCTGTTCTCTTCAGGGTGCCCCGCGAACCAGTTCGGCCTCTTCTACTACGGAGCAACCCAGGGCCAGAGCGTGTTCGGCAACGGCTTCAAGTGCGTGAACGGCCAGCTCTTCCGACTGCCGCCGCTGCAGATCGATGCTCTCGGCATCGCCACCCAGCCGATCGACTACAACAACCTGCCCGCAGGCGGCCAGATCCTGGCGGGCTCGACCTGGAACTTCCAGTTCTGGTATCGCGATCCCGCCGGCGGCGGCGCGCTCTTCAACCTGAGCGACGGATTGTCCGCGTCGTACTGCCCCTGATCCGGCTGCTCGTTGACCGTCGAGGGCGGATACTCCCGCGAGTGTCCGCCCTCGCGGTTTTCCGGAGAGGAACGACACACCTACGAGCACGCGGTTCAGAGTCCCTCCTAGTGAGAAACCACACCCCGACGAGCACGGAGTCCCTCCGAGTTTGGAGTACCGCCTTCAGGCGGTCTGGTTCGTCGTCCCGCCTTCAGGCGGGACTGGCTCTGAAAGAGAAGACCGCCTGAAGGCGGTACTCCGAACCAGATCTATCGAGCCGAGCTCGGGCAGCACATCCGCTCGATGAGCGCGTACAGCTCGTGCGGGCGCAGCGGCTTGGTCAAGTAGTCGTCCATGCCCGCCTCGAGACACCTCTCGCGATCGCCCGTCATGGCGCTCGCCGTGAGCGCGATGATCGGCAGCCTCGCCCCCCCCTGGTGCGCCTTGCGAATCTCCACGGTGGCCTGCAGACCATCCATCACCGGCATCTGCACGTCCATGAGGATGATGTCGAAGATTTCGTTGGCGTGGGCCGCGATGGCCTCGACGCCATTGGAAGCGACGCGCACTCGATGGCCGACGCGTTCCAATAGCCTCCTCGCGAGCACCTGATTGACGAGATTGTCTTCCACGACGAGGATTCGAAGCTCTCGAGCGAGAGCGGCGCGAATGGCGGCGGGAGCAGGCAGCGCCGGCAGCGGATACTCCTCGGTCGAGAACTTCGGCTCCGACCCTCGCGGGCAGTAGCGCGCCAGCGCTTTCAGAAGCGCGGAACGCTTGACGGGCTTCGGAATGAGCTGATCCACCAGGCCTTCGCTGCGCTCGGCCACGCCGATCGAATGGACCGAGCTCAGGAGCACGATGGGCAGCTCACACTGTTCCGGGTCGCGCTTGACGCGCCGCGCGAGCTCGAGACCATCCATGCCTGGCATCTGGAAGTCGAACAGGGCGACCGCGAATCGTTCCCCTGCACGTGCGGTCACGCGCAAGGCCCCCAGGGCCTCGCCCGCATCGGAAGCGAGTTCGAGCCTGCAGCCGAGCGGCGTCAACATCTCGCGCAGGAGCAGGCGATTGGTCGAGTTGTCGTCGACGGCCAGGATGCGCATGCCCTTGAAGTCAGCGAGAGCGTCCCCCGGATGCGCGGGCGCGCCCAGCCCCAGTCGGAGCTTCACGGTGAACGTGCTACCCACCCCCGGGGTACTCTCCAGATCGATCGTGCCTCCCATCAATTCGACGAGCCGCCGAGTGATGGCGAGGCCCAGACCAGTGCCTCCGAAGCGTCGGGTGGTCGAGCCATCGGCCTGAGTGAACGGCTGGAAGAGCTTCGCCTGCACCTCCGGAGAGATGCCCGTGCCCGTATCCTGCACCGACAGCACCATTTCCGCCGTCTTTTCGTCGATCGGACGGATCTCGCCGCGCACCACCACCTCGCCGCGATCCGTGAACTTGATGGCGTTACTCGTGAGATTGAGGAGCACCTGACGCAGGCGGGTCGGATCCCCGCATAGCTGACGAGAAGCGTTCTCGACCGGCATGCATACGAACTCGATGCGCTTCATCTCCGCCTGGTGCGTCATGAAGTCGCCGACCTGCTCCATGAGATCGACGAGGTCGAAATCGATGGATTCGAGCTCGAGCTTCCCCGCTTCGATCTTGGACAGATCGAGGATGTCGTTGATGATCGTGAGGAGCGTCTCGCCGGAGACCTGCACCGTCTTCACGTACGACAGCTGCTGCTCGGTCAAGGGCGTGTCGAGCAGGAGCTCCATGAAGCCGAGCAGCCCGTTCATCGGGGTGCGGATTTCGTGGCTCATGTTCGCCAGGAACTCCGACTTCGCGCGAGCCGCGCGCAGCGCCGCTTCGCGAGCCTCCGTCAGCTGCACGACCTGGAGCTCGAGCGTCTGGGTCAGCGCGCGCAGCTCCTCGTTCCTGGCATAGAGCTCCCGGCTCTTCTGCTCGAGGAGCGCCTCGGCTTCCTGGCGTGCCCGACGCTCGCGTTCGACCCGACGCTTGTAGAGGTTCTCTTCACTCATGAGACGATCCAACCCGTGTGAGCTCGAACTTCACCCTCGTGCCTGGCTTCGATCCGAGCTCGTCGCGGTGGATCGTGATCCGCTCGCCGAAGTGCTCGGCGCAACCCCGGATCAGCCCGTCGGCGAGGTCGGCGAGACCCCGACTCGAGGAGTAGATCAACACCATTCGACCCGGTCCGACGGCCTCGCATTCGAAGCGTGGAAGCTCGGCGTCCGGATAGAGCTTCCGCACCTCGGGATGGATGATCGTCTCGATCTTCGCGAGAAAGTCGAAAGCGTCCGGGGCGCGCTCGAAGAACATGGGATAGGCGAGCACGAATCGGTGGAACAGGTGCTGGCCGAAATTGATGAGCAGCTCCGAGCCCGGCATCTCGGTGATCCGGCCGAGGGTCGCGAGCAAGGCGACCATCTCGCGGGCGTCGTAGCTGCCGATCGACGTGTACGCGCCACCGGAGGGCAGCTCGGACTCTTCCACGATCGTCTCGAGCGTCTCCATCCCGAAGCGCAGCTCCGCGAAGTCGAGGAACTCTGTGAAGACGATGCCCTTCATGTGACCTGCCCTGGAACAGGGTTTGGCTCGCGCGGACGGGAAAGAGGACCTGTGGCCAGGACTCTCTCGACGCGCAGCGCTTCCGCCGTTGAGGCGGCCACGACCAAGTCAGGAGAATTGGGAGTCATGAACAGAGCTGCGACCTGAGGGCCGGGCGGAGGGCACCCGGCGTCTCGCGTTCCGGACGACGCCCGATCGGGGCGCTACCTTGAATCCCCTATCGCCCGGCCGGGCTCTCCGGGTGGAACACCATGTCGACTCCCGGATACGGACCCGCCCCCCGAGTCGTCCTCACCCACCTCGCCTGGCTGCGGGGGCGTGCCAGGTGCCTGATCCCCGGCCCCGGCGAGGCCGAGGAGCTCGTACAGGCGATCTGGTTCGAGGCGGCGAGCGGAAACCGTACAGTCGGCTGAAGGAAGGAATCCCCTCGACCTGGGGCTCCCCCGACCATGACCGGGACGATCTGAAGGAGAGAAGGTGTCCATGTCGAGTTTCGACCCCATTTGGAAGCGAATCCAGTTCGTCTCGCTCGTCCTGTTCCTCGCTTCATCCGGCGTCACGCTGGTGTTCGGACTGTGGAGCATCTGGGTGGAAGCTGACCTCTATTCCACCCGCGGCAAGGTGCTCGGGTCCGCTGTGCTCGTGATGTTCATTTCGGCCCTGGGGAGCAGCGCCTCGCGCATCGGCGAGGGCGGCTATCGGCCGAAAGATCCGGACTGAGCCGCTGGTCCACGTGTGATTCTCGCGCCAGCCCCTTGACGCCTTCTACAAGTGTGGTAGATTGCCGCCGTGACGCGCACGAGCTCCCAGCCGAGCGATGCCGAGTGGAAGGTGCTGAATGCCCTGTGGCGCCAGCATCCCGCCAGCGCGCGCGAGTTGCTCACCTTGCTGCGCGACGAGGGTTGGGCCTACACCACGCTCAAGACCATGCTCGCGCGCATGGAAGAAAAAGGCTTCGTGCGCACGAAGATGCGCGGCAACACCACCTGGTACGAGCCCGCGATCGAGCAACGCGTGGCCCAGCGCACGGCCGTGCGCAAGTTGATCGAGCGCGTCTTCGAGGGCGCCGCAGGTCCGTTGCTCGCACATCTCGTCGATGACGAGCAACTGAGCTCGGCCGAGCGCAAGAAGCTCGAGGCCTGGATCGCCGACATCGAGCGCAAGGAGTCCAAGCGTGGACGCCGCTAGCTGGATCGCCGACTGGTGGGCCTGGAGCGTTCCTTCGACCCTCCAGGCCACGGTGCTACTCGGCCTGGCGTGGATCGCGGACCGCTTGCTCGCTCGTCGCGCGTGGCCGCAGCTCCTGGTCCTGTGCTGGCTGCTTGCTCTGGCGCGCTTCTTCTTGCCCCCCGGCCTCCGCTCGCCGATCAGCGTGACTGCAGCGCTCGGTCAGCCCACGCTCGCCGCCGCGGAGCTCGCGCCGAGCGCGGACGTCCTGATCGCGCTCTTCGCCGCCTGGCTTGCCGGGGCCAGCGCGCTCGTCGTGCTGCGCGTGGCGCGCCGCGCGCGCCTGCGGGCTCGCGTGGAGCTCGTCACGCCTTCCCGCGAATGGGGGCGAACGCTCGATCGCGCCGCGAGAGATCCTCGGAAGCCGCCGCCGCCCGCGAATCGGCAGCCTGCACGCCCTCGCGACGCCCGCGGTGCTCGGTCTCTTCCGTCCGGTGCTGCTCCTGCCGCGCGACTGGCTGCTTCGGGCGCCCACGCGACGCGACGTGCACGCGCTCTTGCACGAGCTCGCCCACCTGAAGCGCGGCGACCTGTGGTTCGATGAGCTGTGCGCGCTCATTGCGTGCCACCCTGTGGTTCCACCCGCTCGCATGGATCGCGGTCGGGCGCCTGCACGCGCTCGGTGAGCTCCAGTGCGACCAGGCGGTGGCGCGCGCGCTCGGCAGCGAGGCGCCTTCCTATCGCGAGACCCTCGTCCTCGCCGCGCGTCACCTCACCAGCCCCGCGCCCGGTGGCGTGCGCGCCTTCCTCGGACACCCGAGCGCGATCCTCGTCCGGATCGAGCGCCTCGAGCGCGCCGCGATGCGTCCACTCGCGCTCGTGCGCGGGGTGAGCGGCGCGGTCGCCTTCGCGCTCGGCGCGTGCGTGCTCCCGATGGCTCCGAGCTCGCACGACCTGCGCGCGCAGGCACGAGCGGTGTTCGCCGCCGAGCGCAGCGGCGAGCGGCAGAGCTGCTTCACCCTCCAGGCCGCGGCAATGGTGCTCGCGGCGGATTCCCCCTCTCCCCGATCCCACCCCTGAACCCATGCAACTCCTCTCCCTCGCCGCACTCTCGATCGCCGCCATCAGCACGACCGCCTGGTGGGTGCAAGACGCCAAGCAACAACGCTTCACGCACCCGGTGTCGAAGGACGCCGACGGTGGGATGGCGCGCTGGATGGAGGTCTGCAAGCCGAGCGCGGCGCACGACCGCTTGAAAGAAATGCTCGGGAACTATGACGTCACGATGCGGATGTGGATGGATCCGACTCAGCCCCCCATGGAGTCGAAAGGCACGAACGAGGTCTCCTGGCTCATCGAGGGCAGGTGGCTCCTGTCGAAAGGCACCATCGACATGATGGGCCAGCCGGTCACCCTCATCTCGATCCTCGGCTACGACAACTTCAAGCAACGCTATGTGTGGTGCAAGGTCGACAGCATGCAGACCACGCTCGACACCGCATTTGGATTGTTCGATCAGAGCGGCGACAATCTGATCCTGTGGGGCACGATCGACGAGCCGATGACGCCCGAGCAGGACAAGCAGGTCCGTCACATCTTCCGCGGCTACGGCAAGGACAAGTGCGTCCTCGAAGTCCACGACATGATGATCGGCGAGTCGAACACGAAGGTGCTCGAGTTCGACTACGTGCGGAAGAAGTAGGCGGACCTCATCACGGCAGGATGAGGATCGAGATCCCGTTCGACGTATTGAAACCCGCCCCACCGCCCATCGGATCGCGGAACCAGTGCTGGAAGTTGCGCGTCAGGCCGACCTGGGCCGCAAGTGAATGCTTGGCGTCAGAATTGTCGTAGGTGTAGGTCGCGGCGCTGCCAGTCGCGACCACGACTGCGCCCCGCACGACGTCCCCCGTGGCACACAGGAAGCCGTTGCCGAAAGGAATCTGGGAGCGGTTCATGGCGTGGAAGAAGGTCGACCACTGGTTTGGAACCGGCGCCGAAGTGAGGGCGAGGTCGCCCGCCGCGGAGCTGGCCGAGCCGGAAGCCGAGATGTCCGCCGGAGCGCCGGTCGAGTTGGGGTTCGCGGAGCAGTACTTCACGAAACCACCATCGGCGGCTGGCTTGCCATTGATGGAGAGCCAGAAGCTCCCGAACGGATTGCCCTGATCGTAACCGAAGAACGAGTAGCATCCGTCGGGGATTGCGGAGGTCGGGTCGCTCAGCCAGAACTGGTCGCGAGTACCCAGCCCCGTGGCGACGCTGGCACCAGGGTTCTGGTAGTACGTGCCGTCGCCGTACGGAAAGTTGTTCGGGTCGCCGTTGAGGAAGGGGCCATTGAAACCACCTGACCCTCCATCGTGCATGATCAGCGTCCAGCCGAAGTTGTCCAGGCTGGTCGTACCATCGAACACGCCGTCAGCGTCGTCGGTCAGAGTGAATTCAACCGCTGAACCGGCCAGATCGAACGTGATGAGCCAGCAGGGATAGACTCCCCCATCAGCGCTGGGAACCGAAAAGGGGAAGTTACAGATCACGGGAAGGGCGAGCGGATCGGTGCAACTCGTATACGAGTCGTAGAACAACAGACCGCCCGTCTGCAGACCACCGAAGACACCGGTGCAGTAAGCGAACTCGAGCTCCTGCACCAGAAGGGTTCCAGGCGTGGCCCCAGCCTTGTGAGCGGGACCCGGGATGCAGCCTTCATCGGTCCAGATGAGATCGATTGCCTGGCCTATGACGCCGTAGAAGCCCGTGTTGGCGCTGTTGTTGTAATACTTCACGGGCGGTTGGAGAGCATCCCGTCCATGGCTCCAGGTGCCAGTCGCCACGTGGTACACGCCTGCCTGCTTGAGCGGGCCCGGAACGGGCTGTGCTCGAAGTGTGTGCTGGGCGAAGGCGACCGATACGACGAGGATCAGGGCGGCAGTGATGGTCAGTATCCGGCGAGCAGTACGCATCTGTGTTGGTCCATACCTTTCCCGCTGGCGAGCTTCGGGGTGCGAGCCCTTCCGGATCTATCACGAAATCCGGAAATTAGACAGCTCGAGAGTGGCGCTCGGCACTCTCTAGAGAGAAACCACACTCCTACGAGCGCGGAGTCCCTCCCAGAGAGAAACCACACACGGACGAGCACGGAGTCCCTCCGAGTTTGGAGTACCGCCTTCAGGCTGTCTGGTTCGTCGTCCCGCCTTCAGGCGGGACTGGCCCTGCAAGAGAAGACCGCCTGAAGGCGGTACTCCGAACCAGTCAGGAAAAAAACGCTTTCGGGCGTGAAGCTCGGCCGGACCTGCCGCTATGCACGGAAAGGAGCTCGTGTTGGCTGTGGTAGCCGGCGTCGATGGCTCCCGACACGAGTACGATGCTTCCCCACCGAGTTTCTTTCCCGACCGCGGTCCTGCGCCTCAACGCTCGATCGATCGGCGTCCTCAGCGCGCTGGGGGCCGTCGCGGTCACGCGGCCCGCGAGCGCTCAGTTGCCCGACGCGCCCGAGATGAACGACCGGTTCGGCTCGGCGCTCGCCGCCGGCGACTTCAACGGCGATGCGATCGGGGATCTGGCCATCGGCGTACCGTGGGAGAGCATCGTGATCATGGAGCTCTTCCAGACGACCACCCATCCCGGCGCCGGTGCCGTGCACGTTCTCTACGGTGTTCCCGGCACGGGCTCGTCCGGCGGTCTCAGCCTGGCGGGCACCGAGTTCTGGTACCAGAGAAGCCACCCGCACGCGATTCCAGGGATCGCCGCCGGGAATGCACTCGGGTCCGCCCTCTCATCCGGTGATTACAACGGTGACGGCTTCGACGACCTGGCCATCGGGATCCCTGGACAGTCCTTTCCCGGGCTGAGCGGCGCCGGAGCAGTGCAAGTCCTGTACGGATCGAGCGGGGGGTTGCACGCTTTCACCTCTCAGTTCTGGAGTCAGGGTGCACAGGGTCTCAGCGAGACCGCTGAATCAGGCGACGCATTCGGATCCGCGCTGACCACAGGTGATTTCGATGGCGACGGCTTCGACGATCTCGCCATCGGCGTGCCGGCGGAGGACATCAAGGCGGTCGTCGACGCCGGAGTCGTGCAGGTGATCCGCGGATCCTCCGCGGGCCTCACCGCGACCGACAGCAGTTTCTGGCACGAGGGCGGAGGTCTGCTGCTCGATGGCCCGGAGACCGGCGACAAGTTCGGGCTCGCTCTGGCCGCAGGAGACTTCGATGCCGATGGTTTCGACGATCTCGCGGTCGGTGTCCCGATGGAAGGGATCGTTCATCCGAAAGACGGGGCCGTCGAGGTGATCTACGGGACGAGCACCGGCCTCAGCCCCTTCGCGAACCAGTTCTGGCATCAGGATTCGATCGACATCGAGGGCGTCACCGAGCAGGACGACATGTTCGGGACCGCCTTGGCCGCGGGCGACTACAACGCGGACGGCTTCGACGATCTCGCCATCGGCGTTCCGAACGAAACGACCAGCGGCATCCGGGGCGGGGGCGTGAACCTTCTGCTGGGCAGCTTCGCACGCCTCGACTCCGTGAACGACCAGCTCGTGACCGAGGACACCGATCCTCTCATTGACTCGGTCGAGCCCGGCGATCGCTTCGGCGCGGCCTTGACGACCTGGGATTTCGGCGCCAACGGCGTGGACGATCTCGCCATCGGCGTTCCGGGTGAATCGATCGGAAGCGTCGCGGGCGCAGGCGCCGTGGAACTCGTGGAATTCCGACCCACGGGCGAGGCAGCCGGTTCGCTGTTCATGACCGCTGGCACCACCTTCTTCTTCGACACGCCCGAAACCAACGACGGCCTCGGAAGCGCACTTGCCGTCGGCGATTTCAATGGTGACGGCCGGGAGGATTTCGCAGCCGGAGTCCCCTTCAAGAACAGGGGCAAGATCCAGGACTCCGGCATAGTGGATACCGCCTACCAGTTCGTCCCGAAGACCGAGCTCTGGCGCCAGGGCAACTAGTACCGTTCCTCCCCTCTCGCCGGGCCAGCGCAAGGAGTGGATGCTTTGCGCAGGTTCTGGCGGGAGGGGAGTGTTTCTTTCGCCATCGAGTGGCAACGGCTCACCGCGCTCGACCGGCACCCCAGGGGAGGGCATATATCACGAATCGCTTCTTGCCGCGGAGCTCTCCCGGTCGTGCCTCCTGATAGAAGCTGTAGCCGCCGTGCGCATAGGTGACTCCTTTCCACTCGTTGGCGGCGTTCTCGGGTATCTCGGAGGAGTTCAACGTGAGGGTGTCCCGCACTTCAGGAGGCTCGAACTCGCGGACGAACTCCAGAGCCTCCTCGGGCGAATCGGCCACGACACAATAGTTGGCGAGGAAGCCGGGACGAACATCGTCCCCGGGCTCAATGGGCGAATGCCAGACTCCCTCCACGATCAAGGTGTAGCTCTTGGCCGCGTCCGAGCGCTCTCCTCGAAGCTCGCGCAGGACCTGCGCCGCGAGGGGCTCCGCCTTGGAGGCATTGATCGAGCGTCGAACTGCTTCTCGAGCCTCCTCGGCATCACCGCGGCCCTTCCACCAGGCCAGCGCGACCTCAGCGTGGGCGCGAGCCAGCGTGCAAGCGTCGTGTTTGCCATCCGGTTCCCTCGAAGTGAGCTGTTCGGACGATTGAATCGATTCCTCGTAGCGACCGAGATCGTTCCAGCAACCCATTCGCAAGGTAATCACCTTCGTAGCGAGCGGAGGATCCTCACTCGTCACGCTAGCCAGGACGGCGAGCGCATCCTCGAACCGATCCTCGCGAGCAAGGGCCACCGCGCGCTGGACGCAGATTAGATCAGCGTCCACGCCGGGGCATCCGAGCGCTCGATCGTAGCAGGCATGGCACTCCTGGAACCGCTCGGCATCGGAGTAGTAGTTCCCGAGCTGGTGCCAGAGCCCCCAGACCTGTGGCGCGATGCCGGACGCGTACTCGAGGACACGGATCGCACGGGGGAGTTGCTCGTTCTCCGCGTACGAACGGGCCAGGACCTCGTAGCCTCCCGTGTAGCCCATCCCCAGGAGCTTCTGGCCGATGCGTTCGGCCTCGTCGAACTCCGAGAGCTCGAGCGCCTCGTCCGCACGTACCATCAGGCGCTCCGCTTTTCGCTCCTGCCTGGTCAGCCGCCAGAACCACTGGAACAGGCCCTCGCCGGTCAGCCACTTGAACCACCCGAGCATGCCACCGATCGTCTCCCGCGAAGGACGCATCGGCAATGGAAGGCGTGCGGCAGATCGCCCAGTTGCCTGTAACCTTTCCGCTCCTGCGTCGAGTGAGAGGGGCATGCGGAGCGTCGAGGACAGGCTGTTCGAACGCTGGTGCCGGCATGCGGACGCCGGGGCGCTCGGGAAGCTCTTCGATCGCGTGGCGCCGCGGCTGCTCGCGCTCGGGATCCATCTCGTCGGCGAATCGGCCGAGGCGGAGGATCTCGTGCAGGCCACCTTCCTTGCGGCCATCGAGCAGCGCGCGAGCCTCGATCCGACGCGGCCCGCGATGCCGTGGTTCACGAGCGTCCTCGGGCACAAGGCGAAGGACGCGCGAAAGCGGGCGGCTCGGCGCATCGATCCGGAGCGCCTGGTGGAGCGCTCGGAGGAGGATCCCGCTCAGCCCATTGAGCGGCGCGAGCTCTCCGGAGAGCTCGCCCAGGCGATCGATCGCCTGGAGGATCCGTACCGAGAGGTCCTGATCCTCCGCTTGCGACACGGTCTCTCCATCGCGGACGTCGCTCATGTCGTCGAACGTAGTCCGGGCACTGTACGCGTGCAGCTGCACCGCGCGCTCGAGAAGCTGAGGCCGCTCCTGCCGGCTTCGCTGGCGACGGCTCTCGTACTTTGCGCTGTGAGTCCGCGAGGCTTGTCGGCTGTGAAATCCGCCGTATTGCGTGAGGCCGCGGCAACCGGAGCCGTGATGAGCTCGAGCACAATCATCGGAGGCTGGATCGTGAGTCAGAAGATCGTTGGCGCGGCCGTAGCGGGAGTGGCGTTCCTCGCCCTCGGGATCTGGCGATTCGGAAGCTTCGGATCCACGGAGATCGAAAGCGTGATCGCCGAGGCACGTGAGCAAGGGTCGTTGCAGGTTCCGGATCGCGTGCAGCGCGATGCAACGCAGGTCGAAGAGCCGCAATCCTCTGAGCGCGTCGCGGCCGAGGAACCCCCGAATCACTCCTGGGTACGCGGAATCGTGCTCGACGCAGAGAGCCGCCAGCCCATTGCGGGCGCGACGCTGCGGCTCTTCGCTCCGGAACGTCTCTCGCTCTTCGAGGCCGCTCGCTTGCATCCCGAGCTCTACGAGGTTCAGGGAAACGGCACGATTCGCGCGCGGACCCATGCGGACTGGCCATTCATTGGCGAGGTCTCGGCACTGGCGCGCTTCGATCGCGAGACGATCGCCACCTATGGTGGGCTGCTGCCGGAAGCCGAGCCTCTGGCCCGTGTCACCTCGGATACGGGCGGTCGATTCACGCTGCCGGCCGATTCGACGGGTGGTGTCCTCGCTTGCGAGAAGGATGGCTATGGGCAACGGATTCGAGCGGCTCACGACACTTCTCGCGAGTGGACGGTGGCCCTGTGGCGCGAGCACGAGATCGTCGGCCTGGTCGCCACCTTCGAGAACGAGCCGCCGGGAGAGCTGATCCAGGTCGCGTTCACGGCCGTCCAGATGCCTCCGCCACCGCCAATCGAGGAGCTGAAGGGAAGACCGCGCTCTTACGAAGACGCCGAGATCGAAGGCCTCGGCGCGTGGGTGGCCGAGTGTGACGAGTCCGGCTCCTTCTCGGTGCGAATCGTCGGGGAGCAGTTCGATGCGCACATCCTGACCCCCGGATGGCGGGCGAGGAACCGACAGCGCTTCTCGAGGGACGCTCCGGTCTTGATCGTCGTCCAGCGTGTCCCCGTGCTCCATGTGTTCGACGCCGTCACTCGCGCTCCGATCGAGCGCGTGCGCTTGCTCGGGAAGGAGTCGGTCAACCTGTACGTGCGCTGGTCGGGCGAGTTCGATGCTCCTGGCGGGTTGCTGGCCCTCCCCGGGGATGCCTTTCTATTCCAGTGGCACGAGCAGGATTCCTTCTCGTTCTCTGCGTGGGCAGAAGGCTACCGCGCGACTTCGTTCCCGATCTCCGAGCTCACAGGGGCCCGCGTGGTCGAGGTTCCGCTCGAGCGAGGGGCGGTGTGCCCGATCGAAGGTGTCGTGCGCCGGGGTGAGCGTCCGTGCAGCGGCGCCGAGGTCGCGCTAGTGGCCTTCCACTGGGACGACGAATGTCTGCTCGACGCGTTCCGGGCCGATCGAAGGGGGCAGTTCCGCCTCGAGTCTGGACCAGGCATGTATCTCATCCGGGTGATGGACGAAGGGACGACCTATTTCGAGCCGATCGAGCTTCCTGCAAGCGCCGCACTCGACATCGACCTGGACCGTACGGGCCGGATCGAGGTAGAGATCGTCGATGCGAGCGGGGTCCCGCGCGCACAGCACGTCGTCGGACTGAGCTGGGCGGACACACGGCATCATCGGGATCAGAGGGGTTACACCGACGAGCACGGACTGGTGTCTTTCGCCCCGCTGCCCCCTGGGCGATTCACCGTCATGGCTCCTCACGTCTCGACGGAGAGCTCCTTCAGCGGAGACGAGCTCGAGGAGATCGAGCTCGGGCGCGGAGAGAGTCGTCGCGTGCGACTCGAGATCCCGATGCTCGCTGGTCCACGCCACGCCCGCATCGTCGCGCGTGGGGTCGATCAGTACTCCGACTGGCGAGTGCAACTGCCGTTTCTCGGTCCGGACTGGCACGCCCTGGAGTCGGATGGGACCGTACCGGTGGATCTCGCGACCACGGCCTACACGATGGACGTGGCAGCGCCCGATGAAAGGCGCTGGCGCGTTCCAATCCCCAAGGATGCGCCCGACGGCCAAGAGATCCATCTCGATGCGGGAGAGGGTTCCTATCGCGGCGTGCTGCTCGATTCCGAAGGCATGCCGAAGGTCCGAACTCGGATCTATCTGGAGCCATGGAGATGCCAGGATTGCGTCGATCTGTGCGCTTCGACCGTCACGGACGCCGGCGGCCAGTTCGAGGTCGCCGGTCTCCAACCCTGTACCTACCGCTTCGAATTCCGCGAAGGAGCGCAGGCTTCCGAGACGTACGACGGCACCTTCGGTTCGATGACCTTCGTTCCTTCTCAGCCCGCCTCCGAGAACCCGCGACTCGAGATTCGTCTTGCGCCCCCGCCCGAAGAATTCCAGCTCCGGGGAATCGTCCGTCGCACAGGAGACGGCGCGCCCCTCACGGACGCTTTCGTCGTCTTCGAATGCGAGCTCACGAGCGATTCCGGGCTGCTCCTGGTAGGCAGGGAACACTCCATGACCCGCACGAATGCGGAGGGCCGCTTCGAGATCGATGTGCCTCGCACGCCGACGCGCACGGTGAGGGTCTACGACAGTTGGGCGAAGAATGGCCTGGTGCTGACGCAGACCTTCCAGGACACCGGCCTCGACGAGGAACCCCCGCTCGAGCTCATCGTGCCCTGAGCGAGCGCGGCCTCACGCCGGCTGCGGGTCTGCTCGCACTTCGCGGAAGCAGAACCATTGATAGGGCACCTGCCGCACGCCCCATTCGAGGTGACCGGCCAGCTTCTGCAGTGCATCGCGATGGTCAGCGTCCCGGTCGCTCGTGTGCGGCACTTCGATCGGTGGGCGCATCACGACGCGGTACCTGCGACGCCCTTCGCGCAGGGTGAACACCGGCACGAGCGGAACTCCGGCCAGTCGGGCAAGCACGGCGGATCCGAGCGGAACCTCGAACGGGAAGCCGAAGAGCTCGACCCGACACGTCTGGCCGCCCGCGCGGGGGCGATCGCCTTGAAGGGCCACGATCTCGCCCTTGCGCAGGGCGTCGAGGAGCTCGACGCCGAGGCTCACGTCGTCGGTGGCGAAGTGCGTGTGATAGCCACTGCCTCCGAGTCCCGTGAGGAGCTCCTGGACGAACTTCTGGGAGCGGCGATCGAGCTCGGTCTCGCGCACGAGGTGGATCACCAGGTGCTTGCGCGTCGCCGGCATCGTGGAGCCGACTTCCCAGTTGCCGAGGTGCGCGGTCACCAGGATGAAGCCGCGACCGGACCGGGTCAGCTCCTCCCACACCTCGCCGCCTTCGAGGCGCACGTCGAAGGGCTTGCGCGGAACGAACTGCTCGTAGCGCTCGGTCAGCGTCCAGGAGAAGGTGTGGATCGTGCGCCACGCGCGACGCAGGCGCTCGAGGGGCGAGGCCTTGCCCAGCACGAGCTCGAGATTCGAGGCGACCGCTCGCCGCACGCTTCCGAGCGCGAGGAAGAAACCGGTGCTGAAAACGAGCACCAGGAATCCCATGAACCAATCCGGAATCGCGCGCGCGGCGAACAGGTGCAAGCGATACCAGAAGACGCCCGTGAAATAGAAAGGGCCGAGCACTCGCCTCAGCCAGCTCGTGCGCGGCGCCTGCGGAGGCGAAGCCGCGGGGAGAGAGAAGCCCCGTCTTGCGTACGTCGAGCGCACTCAGTGGTCCCCGCCGTAGCCGAGCTGGTCGAGCGCTTCCTGATCCTCGGGGGTGAGCTCGACCTCGGTGCCCGGACCCTTCTGGAGCGCGAGCGTCCGTGAGTGCGCGATGAGGGCCCGCATGCGCGCACTCATGGCCTGCACGATCTCGGGGTGGCTCGCGGCGACGTCCGTTTGCTCGAGCGGATCGGCCTCGAGATCGAAGAGGAGCATTCGGTCGGCGGTCACGTCGTGCAGGAGCTTGTACTTCCCCTCGACGAGGCCATCCCAGTCCTTCTTGTTGTTGTTGCGCATCTCCGCGAGGTGCGTGCGCGGCTCGGCGGGAAGCCCGCGCATCAGCGGGACGAGACTCTCGCCCTGGATCCGCGCCGGCGGCGCGAGGTCGAGGAGCTCGCAGATCGTGGGCAGGACGTCGAGGTTCCCTACAGGCTCGGCGACCCGGCGCGGCACGAAACCGGGGGCGCGGACGATCAATGGCACGCGCAGCACCTCTTCGTAGAGCGTCGCGCGGTGCCCGCCGCCGCCGTGATCCTTGAACTCCTCGCCGTGGTCGGAGATCAGGACGACGAGCGTATCGTCGGCGAGACCGAGCTCGCGCAGGCGGTCGAAGACGCGGCCGAGGTGAAGGTCGGTGAAGGCGATCTCACCGTCGTAGTGGTCGATCATCGACGGCCCGAAAGGCTGGATCGTCTCCGGGTGAGGCATGTACTGGCTGTGCGGGTCGAAGTAGTGCAACCACAAAAACCAGCGCTCGTCCTTCGCCTCGTGCTCCCGCCCGTCGAGCCAGGCGAGCGCCTTCTCCGTGATCGCGGGCGAGCTGATCGTCGCGTGCGACTTGCTGCGCGTCTTCTCCACGAGCGAGTCGTCGTAGGACTGAAAACCCTGGTTCAAGCCGTACTTCTTGGCGAGGTACACATGGCTCGTGACGGCCGCGGTGCGAAAGCCGGCGGCCGCGAGGTGCTCCGCGAGGGTCGCGTACTCGCTCGCGAGCGCCGAGCGATCGCCCTGGCAGCCATGGGCGGAGGGGTAGAGCGAGGTCAGGATCGAGACGACGCTCGGCAGGGTCCAGGAGGCGACCGAGTGCGCGCGCTCGAACAGCACGCCTTCGCTGGCCAGCCGATCGATCTGCGGCGAAGTCGCGCGGGCGTACCCGTAGGCCGAGAGATGGTCGGCGCGCAGCGTGTCGATCGTGATCAGGAGCAGATTGCGGACGGGGGGCGCGCTACCCGCGTCGTGTCCGCACGCGAGGCTCGCGACCAGCGCGGCGAGCGCGGCAGAGCCTCGCAGCCACGCCGCGCTGCTCAGAGAACCACCTCGGTGGTCGCGCCGAGACGCGCGAGGAGCTCGCGGTAGACCTCGAGCGCTCGGTCGGTCCGTGGACGGAAGAGCTGGGTCCCCCAGAGCACCGAGAGCGTGCTGCGCGTCTCGACCCGCGTCTTCGTGCGCTGACTGTCCTTGACCGCGTTCGCGCACGGGCCGCCGAGATCGTACAGACAGAGCAGCCCCGCGAGCTCGATCGCCTGGCCCGCGGAGTTGAATACGTAGCTCGCGTCCGGCTCACCGAGGGCGATGCGGAGCGGCGGGCTGGCGAGCTCGGAATCGACCACGCTGATCGGGATTCCGCTCGCGAGCGAGATCGCGTTGCAGGTGTCGACGGCGGCGTTGATCGGCGCGAGCTCGCCTGCGCTCGCCGCCCGAACGAGGTACTCGGACGAGGGCTTGCCGCGGCCGGTCGGGCGATAGCCGCCCTGGCGCAGGAGGTCGCGGATCGCGACGCGCAGATCCTCGTCGCGCTCGAGCGCGAGGTCCGCGCCCTCGCGGAGGAGCGCCGCGAGCCAATCCGGCGAGCCGAGCTCTCGCAGTGGCATCGGAAAGCGCGTCGTGAACGCACGCGCGTGGAGCAAGGGATGCGGCTCGACCTGGATCATGTCCACGAGGGACGGGAAGTATACTGCCCGTCGATGAGCTCTTCTGCGCGCCTTCTCGCTCGACGCCGCACGATCTTCGTCGGCGCGTTCCTGATGGCCGCGCTGGCGGGATCTTGTGGCGACGAAAAACGCGCGACCCACGTCCTGCCCACGCATCCTCGCCCGCCGATCGAGGCCCCGGTGCTCGTCCTGGGCATCGACGGCTTCGAATGGTCGGTGGTACTCCCGCTGCTCGCCGAAGGATGCATGCCGGCGCTCTCCTCGCTGATGGAGCACGGGGTGTGCGGAAAACTGAAGCCCCTGCACCCGACTATCTCGCCGCGATTGTGGACCACGATCGCGACCGGCAAGCTCCCCGATCAGCACGGCATCCTCGATTTCACGCGCGAGCCGCGCGAGTCCGACGGCAAGCGCCTCGCGTACACGAGCGCCGATCGCAAGGTGAAAGCGTTCTGGAACATCCTCGGCGATTGGGGCGTGTCGAGCGACACCTTCGGCTGGTGGATGACCTATCCGGCCGAGGAAGTGCTGGGCTCGATGGTGGCGCAGACGAACGCCACGAAAGGGGTGAAGAAGGGCACGCTCGTCGCAGGCGTGCACGGCCAGGTCTGGCCGCCGGAAGAAGAAGCGGCGGTGCTCGCGACGCTCGAGGCGAGCGACGCCCGTCTCCCCGAGCTCGAGCGCGAGATCTTCGGGGATTTCTTCCTCGCTCTCGAGGGCGACGCGCTGAAGCGCTGGAAGGAATGCGAGTGGGCCTTCCGCGCCGACAACACCTACCTCGGCGTGCTCGAGCGCCGCCTCGAGCGCGGCCCGCCCTCCGACGTCACCTCGATCTATTTCGGCGGCACCGACGTGGTGGGCCACCGGTTCTGGGCCGCGCACGATCCGGCCGCCGCCGGCCTGGCGCCCGACTCCGTGGAAGTGCGTACCTTCGGGCACGTGGTCAGCGCGTATTACGTCTGGGTCGATCGGGCGATCGGCCGCATCCTGGCGCGCTTTCCGGCCGCGACGACCGTCTTCCTCGTCTCCGATCACGGCATGACGCTGCACCCCAATCTCCGGGGCAAGACGTTGACGCAAGAAGACCTCGACGGCTTCACGGGCCACCACGTCAAGCGTGAGCCCGGCGTCTTTCTCGCGGCGGGTCCGGGCATCGCTCGGAGCGCGGAGAGCGCTCCGGCCGAGGGTTGGACCGTGGAATCGCTCCCCCTCGTCGGCAACATCTACGATTTCTGTCCCACGCTCCTCGCGCTCCTGTGCATCCCGACGGGTGAGGACATGCACGGGGAGCCGCTTCTTTCTCTCCTCGACCCGGAGCTACTGGCGCGCTGCCCTCCGGGCAAGATCCCGACTCATGACGATGCCGCCTGGCGTCGTTCCCGCGATGTCCAGCTCGAGATCGAGGAGGATCCCGAACGCATCCGGCAGCTCGAGCAGCTGGGGTACATGGGTGACGAAGAGACCGGAGACTGAAATCCCTGGACCTCCGATGCGCATGCGCAATGCCACTCCCATCCGGACCGCCTAAAGGCGGTACTCCCAACCAGACCGCCTGAAGGCGGTACTACGAACCAGAACCAGACAGCGTGATGGCTGTACTCCAAACCAGAGAACTTCGAGCCGCTCTTTCTGGTTCGGAGTACCGCCTTTAGGCGGTCCGATTCCGACTCCTTCCTAGACGTGTTCCTGCATCCGCTCGGACTCCTGGCGCTTGGCGCGGTGCCGCTGGTCGTTGCGCTGCACCTATTTCGCCGGAGGTTTCGGCCGCATCGGGTGAGCGCGATCTTCCTGTGGGCGGCGCGCGATCGGGTGCCGCTCGCGGGACGGCGACGGGAGCCCTTGCGGGCGAGCGCGTCGTTCTGGTGCGAGACGATCGCAGCGCTCTTGCTCGCGCTTGCATTCGCGGGGCCGCGCATCCTCGGAGCAGGGGAGGCGATCCACCTCGTCGTGGTGCTCGACGGATCGGCTTCGATGGGAGCACGCTCGGGCAAGGAGTCGGTCGCGGAGCGCGCGCGAGCGCTCGTTCGCAACCGAGTAGAGGCCCTTCCCAGCGGCTCGCGCGTGACCGTGATCGAGAGCGGATCCCGTGCGGCAATCCTCGCCGGACCGGCGGCCTTTCCGACCGAGGCGCTCGAGCACCTGGGCGGCTGGGAGCCGCGTGGTCCGAGCCACGCGCCCTCCGCTGCAGTCGCGCTGGGCTTGCAGCTCTCGGGCGGTGGCCGTGTGCTCTTCGTGACCGACCGGTTCACACCCGACGAGTGGCCCGAGGAAGTGGAGATCGTGGCGCTCGGAGAGCCCGTCGAGAACGTCGCGATCACGCATGCTGCGCGGCGAGCGACGCTCGATGAGAGCGGTGCGGAGAAGGAAAGGATCGATCTCACGATCGCCAACCACGGGACGAGCGCGCGCTCGGTGCACCTGGTCACGAAGGCGGTGGCGGGAGCGGGCAGCGCGGCCGGGCCCGGAACCAATTCGCCTTCGATCGAGCTCGACGCGCGCGTGCTCGAGCTCGGGCCAAATGCGCGCGAGAACGTGGCCTTCCTGCTCCCGCCGGGCGCGCCGCTCCTCGAAGCGAGCATCGACTCTGACGCGCTCACGATCGACGACGTGGCCTACCTCGCGCCGCTCCCGCCGCGCACCCTCGCGCTGGCCTCGACTCTCGACCAGCTCACCGCGCTGCGCCTGGGGCTCGGCGTTCCCGGAGGCCAGGGCTCGACGATCGCGCGCTGGCTCGCGAGCGTCCCCGACGCGATCGAGGCGCCGGATCCGAGCAGCGCGCACCTCGTGCTCGCGAGCGGTGAGCCGGCTCCTGCGCCGAGCTGGTGCCTCGTGCTCGAACAGGGTGGAGCGGAGAAAAAGGCCTGGATCGGCCCCTTTCTCACCGATCGACGGCATCCCCTGCTCGATGGTGTGACCTTCGAGGGCGTCGTGTGGTCTGCCGCGGGCGGGCCGCCGCTGCCCGGCGTTCCGATCGTCTCCGCCGGAAGCCAGCCCCTGCTGACCGAGGACGAGGTCGATGGACGGCGCATCTTCCACATGGATCTCGACCCGCAAGGTTCGACGCTGCAACGCTCGCCGGACTGGCCGATCCTGCTCGCCAATCTCGCGGAGATGCGGCGCTCGGAGCTGCCGGGCCCCGCGCGCACCAGCCTCGCGGTCGGCGAGAGCTTCCGGTTTCGCGCGCGCGAGAGTGCGACCTACCGCTTCGAGGGTCCGGGCGGCGCGCGCGAGATCCCGGCGCAGGAAGTCCTCGAGATCGACGGCATCGAGGCACCCGGTGTGTACACGCTCTCCGACGCGAGCGGCCCGCTCTGCCAGGTCGCGTACAGCTTTTGCGACGCGGCAGAATCTGACCTGAGCGAGTGCTCGAGCGGTCTTCGCGAAGCGGCCCGGGCTCTCGCGCGCCTGCACGAAGGCTTCTCGTGGATCGACGTCCTGCTCGCGGGCCTCGCGCTCGGGCTCCTCCTCGCCGACTGGCTGGTGCTCGCGCGCGCGCACCGCCGTGCGGGCGAATCGATCTTTGCTTCCGCCCCCACGGCTGCGAGAACCTGAGCATGGGCCTCCTGCATCCCGCGCTCCTCTTGCTTGCGATCCCGGTCGCGGCAGCCTGGTGGAGCACGCGGACGAAGAATCCCATCGGCGACACGCTGCGCTTGCTCGCGGCGGCAGCGCTCTTGCTCGCGCTCGCCGGGCCCTACCTCGCCACGTCGAGCACGGGCCGCGACCTCGTGATCGTGGTCGACCGCTCGCTCTCGATGCCCGATGGCAGCCTTGCAGCGGCACATGAGATCACCCGTCTCGCGGAAGCCGAGCGGCGCGACGGAGATCGTGTCGCGGTCGTGGCGTTCGGCCGCAAGTCGCTCATCGAGCGCTTGCCCTCGACGCAGGGGCTTTTTCAGGGCTTCGAGCAAGCGGTCGATCGTGAGGGCTCGGATCTCGGCAGCGCGCTCGACACGGCGCTCGACTTGATCCCGGAGCGCCGCCAGGGCGCAGTCCTCGTGCTCTCCGACGGGGAGAACAATGGTGCCGATGCGCTCGCGCCCGCCCGGCGTGCGTTCGGCCGCGGCGTGCGCATCGACGTGCGCGACTTCGTGCGGCCGGCCGAGAGCGATCTCTCGGTCGACTCCTTCGACTTGCCCGGCGCGGTCGCGGTGGGCGAGCCGTTCCAGTTCGACGTCTGGGTGCGTTCGGACCGCCGCGTCGAGTCGGGCTTCGTGCTGCGCCGCGGCGAGAAGGTCCTGAGCTCGGGGCGGCGCGTGTTCGAGGCGGGCTCCAATCGCCTGGTGTTTCGCGACGTGCTCGGCGAGGGCGGCGTCTGCGAGTACGTGGTCGAGCTCGATTCGGCCGAGGACCGCGTGCCCGAGAACAACCGCGGCCTGGGGGCCGTGCGCGCGGAGGGTGCGGCCGCGATCCTGATCCTGAACCACGACGGCGCGGAGGATTCGCTTGCGAGCGCCCTGCGTCAGGCCGGCTTGCCCGTGGTCGTGAAGAAGCCCGAGGCTGCGCGCCTCGACGGCGTGGGACTCTCGGCCTTCCGAGCCGTCGTTCTCGAGAACGTGGCGTACGCGCGGCTCACCTCCGGCGCGCAGGCGCTGCGCAACTTCGTGCTCGATCACGGCGGAGGGCTCCTCCTGACCGGCGGCCAGGCGAGCTTCGGTGTGGGCGGCTACTACCTCTCGCCGATCGATGATCTGCTGCCGGTCTCGATGGAGATGCGCCAGGAGCACCGCAAGCTCGCGGTCGCGATGGCGATCGTGCTCGATCGCTCGGGCTCGATGTCGGCCCCGGTCGGCGGCGGCCAAACGAAGATGGATCTCGCCAACCTCGGGACGGCCGCCGCGATCGAGCTCCTCTCGCCGATGGACTCGGTCGCCGTCGTCGCAGTCGATTCGTCGCCGCACGTCGTGCAACCGCTGGTCGACGTCACCGAGAAGGGTGACGTCCTGAGTCGCGTGCGCCGCATCACCTCCGGTGGCGGCGGGATCTTCGTGCGCACGGCACTCATCGCTGCGGGCCGCCAGCTCGAGGACGCGAGGCAGATCAACAAGCACATCATCCTCTTCTCGGATGCCGCCGACTCGGAGGAGCGGGAAGGCTGCCCCGAGGTCATCGGCGAGCTCATGAAGAACGGCGTGACGCTCTCGGTGATCGCGATGGGCACGGAGCAGGATCCCCATGCGGAGTTCCTGAAAGCGACCGCCGAGCAAGGCGGAGGCGACATCTACTTCTCGAACGATCCCGCCGATCTGCCGCGCCTGTTCGCGCTCGACACGATGACCTCGGCACGCTCGACCTACATCGACGTGCCCACTGCAGTCAGCGTGTTGCCCGATCTGTTCGGCCTCGGCGCACTCCCGACCCAGAGTTTTCCCACGATCGGGGGCTACAACCTGACCTACATGCGCCCCGACGGGCAGGCCGGCATGGTGACGCAGGACGAGTACCTGGCGCCGATCTTTGCTTTCCAGCACCGCGGCCTCGGCCGCAGCGCTGCGTATGCCGGTGAGATCGGCGGCAGCTTCGGCTCCTCGCTCGTCGGCTGGGAGGGCTTCGGAGCCTTCTTCGTGACCGCGCTGCGATGGCTGATCGGGAACGAGGAACCCGAGGAGTTCTTCCCCTCCGTGCGCCGCGAAGGATCGACGGCGGTGATCTCGGTCGAGGTCGATCCGTCATCGCCCGTGCCGCCGGATACCTCCGAGCTCTCGGCCATCCTCGAGGAAGCCGATGGCGAGCGGCGCGAGCTCGTCCTCGAACGCACCGCCGAGAACCTGTTCGAGGCGCGCACGATCCTCGAGGAGGAAGGCGTGGCGCTCGGAACCGTGGCGCTCGGCGGCGAGCGCTTCGTGAGCCTGCCTCCGCTCGCGCTGCCCTACTCGCCGGAATACGAGCGCAGCCCCGATCCCGAGCGCGGCCGCCGGCTCCTGGCGCAGGTGGCGCGCGAATCCGGCGGCGCAGTCGGCGTCACCGCCGGCGCATTCTTCCGCGGAGCGCGCGAGAGCCGCGCCTGGCGCCTGATCTCGCGCGAGCTCTTGCTCCTGGGCCTCGTCGTGCTGCTCATCGAGATCGCCGGTCGCCGGTTGAACCTGTGGAGCTCGCTGCGCATTCCGACGCACTGGTCGCGTCGCGTGCTCGAAGCATGGGCTCACATCGGTCGGCGCATGCGCCCCGCAGGCCGACGAGTGCGAGCTCCACGCCCCGTCGAAGCGATCCCGGAAACGAGCGCCACGCCCGCGGCGGAGGAGGTTCTCGCGCCGCCCACCCAGGCCGGTACGACGCTCGGTTCTGCGCTCTCTCGCGCGCGCCGCGCCGCCGACAAGAAGCTCGACCGCTGACTCTTTTCTGGTTCGGGTTCGGGTTCGGGTTCGGAGTACCGCCTTCAGGCGGTCCGGTGTCTTCTCTTCTCTTCCTCTTCCCCTTCCCGAAAGAGAAGACCGCCTAAAGGCGGTACTCCGAACCAGAGGGGACGAGCACGCCGTCGCTGGCGAGGGTGGATCGACAGAGTTCGGCGAGAGGCGTGCTCGCAGGCAGCGTGAGAAAACGCCCGGCCGCGCGACGGCATTCCGTCTCGAGATCGCGCTGCAGGCGCTCCAATCGCGTGTGGTAACTCGCCAAGGCCGCGGGATCGAGAACGAGATCGATGACCTCATCGGTCTCGGAATCGGTCAACCGCAGCGCGGCGCCCGCAGGCGGGGCGAGGTCCTCGCGGCCGAGCACCTGGAGCAAGACGAAACCACCTGCCCGTGCGGCGAGCGGGCGGACGAGCGCGGCGGCGTCCGCGGGCGCCAGGAAATCGGAGAGCAGGATGCGGATCGTGCCGGCGCGCAGGAGAGGCAGCGCCCGATCGAGCGCGTGCGGGAGGGCGAGATGGCTCTCGAAGCCGAGCCCGTGGCGCTCGAGGTGCTCGAGGTCGACGATCTCGGGACGATCGCCGGCGAGCACGAGGCGCGCGGCGAAACCGCTGCCGCGCGCGACGGCGAGGATCAGGGCGCACAGATCGACTGTGCGCTGCGCCTTCTCCTCGTCCACGGCCATCGAGGCGGAGACGTCGGCGACGAGGTCGACCCGCGGCAGGATCTCCTCGCGATACATGCGCACGAGGAACTGATCGGTGCGCGCGAATGCGCGCCAGTCGACGTGGCGCACGTCGTCGCCGGCCTGGTAGTCGCGGCGGTCCTGGAACTCGAGAGATGCGCCCGTACCCTTGCCCAGGCGTTCCCCGGCCGAGCCCCGATGCGGCGTGTCGCGCAGGCCCAGGCGGTAGCGCTCGGCCAGCTGAAACACCTGCGGATCAGGCGACGGCATCGGGAGCTCGTGCTCCGCTGGCGCTGCGCGCCGCCTCGCGTTCCGCGCGGGCCGCCGACGCCAGGAGGACTTCTCTCATCGCGCGCAGCACGCGCGGCAGGTTCGCGAGCAGCGTGATCAAGACGAGCGCGCCGAGCAAGAGCCATGTTCCCCGGACGTCCGACCACCGCCCCTCCCACGCTTCCATGATCAAGTAGAAGGGGTTCCCCGGATGGTGCATGTTCATCAGGCTCACCTCGCCCAGGAAGAACCCGAGCACCGCCGGGACGAACGCGAAGGCGCCGATCACGAAGGGGATGAGCGCGCGGGCCGCCGCGCGCAACACCGGCTGGGTGGTGAACGGGGCCAGGATCGCCGAGGGCAGACCGAGGTAGATGATCGCGTAGAGCACCATCCCGAGGAGCGAGAGCACTCCTTCGGCCCGGAACGACCAGCTGCTGCCGAAGAGCGAGCCACTCTTCCCGTGGAGGATCCAGGCCATGCCCACGAGCAGGAGCCCGAGGTGAAAGAGCAGCAGCAGGAAGCCCCGAGCTCCACCGGGGAGATACGGGCTCGCGAGCTGAGCCAGCATGGACTGCGCAGGAACGCGCGGCGTCACGCGGCGGGGCAGGGGCTCGGCTTCGGTGACGAAGAAGATCGAGGGCACGAGGAGCAGCACGACCGTCACGATCGCGAGCACCGCGACGACCTCCGGCGAGCTCACTGTGGAGATGAACTTCAGCCAGGCAATCACGCCCAGGAGACAGGCGGTGGTCAGGCCGCGCATGCCGCTCGAGCGGTTCTCCTCGGCGTGCGAGAGCATCACGCAGGCAATGCCGAAGGAATAGGCCGCCACGACCAGCGGCAGCACCGCCACGGAGACCACGCTGTAGGCGAAGGTCGGAACCTGCAGCATTCCCGGGTCGTCGAGGAGGAATCTCGCGGCCCCTATCGAGAAGGAGGTGACGAACACGAGCAGCGCCGAGAGCGAAGCCATCAAGACCACGCGCGCGAATCGCACCCGGCTCAAGGTCGAGAGAGCGAGCGCAAAGATCGAGAGGATCAGGGAGAGCAGCAGGCTGCCGAGCAAGATGACCGCGACCGCCGTCAGGTCCACCCCCTGCATCAGCGACGAGAGCACGAGGTAGGGCGTGAACGCCGAGTAGAAGAGCAGCGTCTGCACACCCGCGGCGAGCAGCTTGCCGAGCACGATTCCACGCGGCCGGACGTTCGAGATCACCAATAGGTCGAAGGTGTTCTCGTCCCATTCCGCCCCCATGGAGGTGAACGCCGAGAATGGCACGAAACCGAGCACCGCGATCGCGAGACAGAACTGGATGCCGAACACGAAGTCCACGCCCTCGCCTGCGTTGATCGTGCCGTCCGCTCCATTGACCACCAGGATGCCCGTGCTCACGATCGTGACCGCGAGCAAGGTCATCCAGAAGCAGATCTTGAAGTACTTGCCGCGCAGCGCTTGCCGGACTTCCTTCAAAAGGACCGGGTTGATCCAGTCCTCGAGATACCAGGCGCGATCGGCTCGCTCGTCCTGGGCGAGTGTGCGGGATGCGCTCATTGCACCTTGCCCTCGGTGAGCTGGAGGAAGACGTCCTCCAGGTCCGTCTCCTGGCTGGCGAACTCGATCGGCTTCAGCCCGCTCTGCACCAGGCGCGCGAGCAGATCCGCCCGCTCCTCGGACGATCCCTCGTAGTCGAACACCAGGCCGCCGCGGTCGGCGCGCACGCGCGTGACGAGCGGCTGCTCGGAGATCGTCCGCTCGGCCTGCGCGAGGTCGCCGAGCACGCGCAGGAAGATCTCCGCGTGCGGCCGCACTCCCTTCACCACGGATGCCACCGAGCCGGTCGCCTGGATGCGCCCCGCCTCGATCACGGTGACGCCGTGACAGATCTCCGAGAGCTCGGAGAGGATGTGCGACGAGACGAGGATCGCCTTACCCATCTCGGCCAGCGCCCGGACGAGCTCGCGGAGCTCGACGCGCGCGCGCGGGTCCAGACCCGAGGCCGGCTCGTCGAGCACGAGCGTCGAGGGATCGTGGAGCATGGTCTTGGCGAGACACAGCCGCTGCTTCATGCCCTTCGAGAGCGAGGACGTCAGCTTCTCGCGCAGCCCGTCGAGGGAAGTGAAGCCCATCACCTCGCGCACCGCCCGCACCCGCTCGCGGCCGCGCAGCCCGTACGCGCGCGCGAAGAAGTCGAGGTACTCGTGGATCGTGGTGTTCGTGTAGGCGCCGAAGCTGTCGGGCATGAAGCCCAGCCGATCGCGCACCTCGCGCGGATCGGCGAGCACGGAGTGGCCTTCGACGAACACGTCCCCCGAATCGGGCAAGGAGAGCGTCGCGATGACGCGCATGGTGGTCGTCTTCCCCGCGCCGTTGGGGCCGATGAAGCCGTGGATCTGCCCGGGCTCGACCTGGAAAGACACCTTGTCGACGGCCTTGAAGTCGCCGAAGCTCTTGCTGATCTCGCGCACCTCGAGGGCCGGCACCTACCAGTCCTCCTCGCGCTCGGAGAGGATGCCGTAGAGCGAGTGCGTCTGGCTGAGGACCTCCGCCTCGACCGCGCAGTCATCCAGGAAGGGATCGTCGGCGAGCTCGGCCAGGTAGCTCGAGTCCACCAGTGGGCGCTCGGCGAGAAGCGCGTGATCGATCAGGCCCTTCGCGCCCAGGGAAGCATCGAGCTCCGGCGCGCGCGCGAGCGGGGCCGCGCCGCCGGGCGAGAGCCCCTGGCGGAGTGCGTACGTCTGGCCGTCCGGATCCCGCAGGAACAGCCGCTCCACCGTCACGGAGAGCTCGTTGTGCACCACGAGCTGCTCGCCTTCGCGGGAGAAACGGAGCCCCATGTGCGACGCGCGGTCGGTGAGAGCGACGTGATCGAACTGCATCCGCACGGGCAAGAACCCGCTCCTGAGCAGCACACCCTCGGAGAGATCCACCACGAAGCGGCGGGGCGCTTCGACCACCACCGGGTAGATCGAAGTCCCTGCTTCCGGCCGCAGGCCCGGGGCCGGCGCCATCGGAACGTAGACGGCGCGCTCCTCGACGGTCGACGCCCAATCGCTGCGCTGGTCCAGTAGCGTGAGCGAGTTCGAAGCCGCCTTCGCCCCGAAACCCTGCGCGAACGCTCCGTACACGAAGAGCAGCAACGAGGCCGCCGCCGAGATCGCGGGCACGGTCACGAGCAACAGGAAGGGTTTGCCGATCCGGCGCAGGACCATGAAGTTGACGGGACCGATCAGCGCAGCGAAGACGAGCAGGAAGATGAGGAGGACCTCGTATCGCAGCTCGCCCACGCCCGGGATCGTGAGCAAGTGTCCGCGCCGGATGTCCACGATCGGAACGCGTGGCGGAGCCGAGGCGTCGAGACTGCCTTGCAGGATCTCGAGCACGATCGTCGCGTCTCTCGCAACCTCGAAGACTCCCGAGGGCGGATCTGCGACGAAGAGGAGGCCGTGGCCGCAGTTCCACGCCTGCACACCCTCGACGAAAGGGATGCCGAAGCGTTCCTCCATCCACGGCCCGAGCCCATCGAGCGCGCGCGCGCGCTCGGCCGCGCCCTGGCCCACGATCAGCAGCCGCCCTCCCAGACGCACCCAGCGCAAGAGCGCCGCGAGCGGCTCTTCGTCGGGCAGGCGCCCGGAAAGGTCGAGGATCACGAGGTCGAGGCTCGTGTAGGCCTCGGCGCGCGTGGGCATCTGATCGGAAAGCCGTGCGGAGGCAGTCACGACATTGTTCGGCGTTCCCGGCGAGTCCCACTCCGTCAGTGGCTTCGTCGAGAGCACGCTCGCCCAGCGCTCTTGCTCGGCTTCGTCGCGTTTCTGCTCCGTGAGCACGAGCACCGAGCGCAGGAGCGGATCGATGCGGCGCTCGGCGAAGCCGGTCCCGAGCATGCTCTCTCGCCCGCCCACATGCATCGACAGGCTGCAGCCGCCCCATCCTCCATACGTGCCGTAGTGCGGGGCCGGCGCGGCTGCAAAGATCGGCACGAACAGCTCGATCCTGCGCGACTCGTCGGCTTCGAGGGTGATCGACTTGCGGGTGGTGGTCTCGTCGCCCGAGGAGCCACACCAGGCGAGGATGTCGACCTTCTGCCGCTCGTTCGAGACGTTGTGCAGCGCGACCCACATCGGGAAGTAGCCGTGCCCCATGAACTTCGGCCAGGCGTGGACGAACTCCGCCTTCACCGGATCCTGCCGCGCGGCTGCCGGGGCGACGAGGACGAGTAGCGCCAGGGCCGCTCGAGCGAGAGCGCCGAGAGTCCGCTCAGCGCTCATCGCGGATCTCGAGCGGCAAGTTCTCCTCGAGCTCGCCCACCCGCTCGAGGAGATCGCGCACCACGTCGGTTCCGTGGATCCCGTCGAGCCGCGCGCGATAATCGAGGACCAGGCGGTGCGCCATCGCCGGCACGGCGACCACGCGCACGTCGTCGAAGCCGACGTTGGGCTTGCCCGCGAGGAGCGCGTGTCCGCGCGCGCTCTCCGCGATCGCGATCGCCGCGCGCGGAGAAGCGCCGTAGCGCACGTAGCTCTTCACTTTTTCCGACGCGGCCTTCGAGGCGGGATGCGAGGCGTCGACGAGGCGCGAGACGTAGGCCGCGACGGCGCGCGGCAAGAACACCCGGCCCGTCGCATCGAAGAGCTGAGCGAGCTCCGTCGGCCCCGCCACCGGCTCGAGCACGGGCGGCGCACCCGCGCGCCGCTCCATGATGATGCGCTCGAGCGTCGCTCGATCCACGCCCGCGACGTCGAGCTTGAACAGGAAGCGGTCGAGCTGGGCTTCCGGCAAAGGATAGGTCCCCTCGAGCTCGATCGGGTTCTGCGTGGCCAGCACGTAGAACGGCCGCGGCAGCTCGCGCGTCTCCCCCACCACCGTCACGCGCCGCTCCTGCATCGCCTCGAGGAGGGCCGACTGCGTCTTCGGGGACGCGCGATTGATCTCGTCGGCGAGCAGGATGTTCGTGAACACGGGCCCGGGGTGGAACACCAGGCGCCGCACGCCGCGCTCGTCCCCTTCGAGGATGTGTCCGCCAGTGACGTCACCGGGCAAGAGATCCGGCGTGAACTGCAAGCGGCGGAACGAGATGCCGAGCAGCGTCGCGAGCGCCTTCACGAGCTCGGTCTTGCCGAGGCCCGGAAGACCTTCGAGGAGCACGTGCCCCTGCGCGAGACAGGCGGTGACGACGAGCCGTGTGAGATCCTTCTGCCCGAGGATCGCGCGATCGAGGCCGTCGAGGATGCGCAAGGCGTGCGCCTGCGCGCTCTCCACGACCTCGGGGGACAGGAGCGAGCTCGTCTGGCTCATGCGCTCAATGCTCTCCCTCGCCACGCGCGAAGAACGAGCCCACGGCTCGGCGGTGATGCGGAGAGAGCCGGCGGCGCCACGCGGCACTCCCGCTCGATGCCGTGACGCCGACTGCGCCTCCCGATTCGCCCTGCGCCTCGACCTCCGGTGCCCCCGCGCCGATGCCGATGATCTGGCTCTGCTCGGGATCCTCGTACTTCGCCTCGGCCAGCGTCTCGGCCTCGAAATCCTCCGTGCGGCCCGGAGTCTCTTCGCCCCATATCAGTTCGGCGTCGGCACGGCCCTCGCTGATCCCGCCATTGCCCGGCATTCCGTCCATGGTTGCCACGTCCCCGACGTGGCCCACTCCCTTTCATGTGCCACCTGGCTTCTTGCAGTTCTCGTCGCACTGGTGCATGACGAACTGCTCCAGGTCGCCGGGCTCGCCGAGCTTGGCGAGCTTCCCTAGCTTCCCGGACTTCAAGAGACCGGCGTCGGCGAGCTTGGCGAGCTTCGCTTCCAGGGCCGCGCGCAGTTCTTCCGAGAGCTTGCTCCACTCCGAGAGGTCGATCGTGGTTCCGGTTTCGGGTGCCAGGCTCGCCGCGAGCTTGGCGGAGACCGCCTCGTCGAGCTTGGCGGCGAGGCCGGCGTCGGCGAGCTTCGCGCGAGCACGCTCGAGCTCCTCCTGTCGCGCGCCGGGGTCCTCTTCCCCGCCGCCCGCCGTGTCCATCGCCTCGCTCATTTCCTCCGCGGCGTCCTTGGCGCGCTCGGCGAGCTCCGCCATGCGCTCGTCGAGCTGATCGAGCGCCTCGAAGGTCGCTTCCGGTGAGCGCGTTTCCTCGGCTTCGGCTTCCAGCCGCGCCAGACGCTCGTCGATCTCGGCGCGCGTCTCTTCCTGAAGCCCGACCACTTCCTCGAGCGTCTCGAGCTTGGTGCGCAGGTCCTCGAGCGCACTGTCGTAGAGCTGCGGCGCCGGACCGAGGGCCGCGGCGGAAGGAAGCTCGATCCACAGGGCGAGCAGCACGAACGCGATCCCGCTGATCGTGCGCACGAGCGGTGCGCGCATGCGCAGCGCGGGCAGCGCCTCGCGCGCACCGAGAAGATGCACTGCCCGGGCGCGCCAGCGCTCGTCGGCGACCTCGAATTCGGTCAGCACGAGACCCGTCGCGCCAGCCCGCAGGTCGAGCCAGGCGGCTGCTCCCGCGGAGCTCAGGAATCGCCCGCGCGCTCGCAGCCAGGCCGTGAGCGGGGTGACGGCGACGAGGAGCAGCGCCCAGGCCGCCTGTGGAGCGGGGAGATCGAAGGCGGCGCGTGCGATCAGGGCGGCCGCGCCCGCGACGAAGCCGGCGAGGAGTGCGTGCCGCGACCACTCGCCGAGGAATGCGGCGAGGAGCGCTCGGCGGCGCAGGCGGACGAGCTCGACATCGATGCTACGGGGCATGGCGGCCTACTACGCTGGCGGGTGAGCAATCTTCCCAGGCGCCGCCATGGAAACCAGCCAGAGAGTCGGCTTTCTCGGGCCCAAGGCACGTCCGACCGGCCGCACCTTGCTCGCGAATGGTCGACGAGAGGCGGAGGGAGGCGGGGATATGCTCGTGGCCCCACCTTCGGGGCTCGCATGCACTCCGCCCTCGGTTCCCTCGCCGCGCTCCTCCTGTGCCTCCTGTCGCCCGCCTGCGGTCGAGAGCGGGAGGCTCTGCCGCTCGAGAGTGCAGCGAGTGCCGAGTCCCGCTACGACGTGCTCTTCCTCGCCATCGACGACCTGCGCGACTGGGTCGGTTGCCTGGAGACGGGCTCGGGCGCGCGGACGCCGAACATCGATCGGCTCGCTGCCCGCGGAGTCCTCTTCCGCCATGCGTACTGTCCTGCGCCGCTCTGCAATCCCTCGCGCGCAGCCTTGCTGACCGGCGTCCCGCCGCACGTCTCGGGCGTGTACACCAACGACCAGGATTGGCGGCCGCGGATTCCCGGCGCGGCGGCGCTGCCGCTGTACTTCCGCGCGCATGGCTACCTCGCGCTCGCCGGCGGAAAGATCTTCCACGATGACTTCCGCAGCGACAGCGACTGGGACGAGTACTTCGAGGGAGGCAAGAGCCCGCAGCCGCCCTTCGCCGAGCAGCCCGTGAACGGTCTGAAGCTCGTTCCCCACTTCGACTGGGCGCCCATCGAGCACGAGATCGGCGAGATGCGCGACGGCCGCGTGACGGAATGGGCCCGCACTCGGCTCGGCGAAGCTCGCGACCGTCCGCTGTTCCTGGGAGTCGGCTTCCATCGACCGCACCTGCCTTGGTACCTGCCGCGCGAGTTCTTCGACCGCCATCCGATCGAGGAGATCCACCGGCCAGAGGTGCAGGAAGGCGACCTCGAGGACGTCCCGCCCGCCGCGCGCGCCCTCGCCCGCACCGAGTTCCACGAGACGATCGTCGCCGCGGGCCAGTGGGACGCCGCGATCCGGGCCTACGTCGCCAGCATCGAGTTCGCCGATCACTGCGCCGGCCGCGTGCTCGACGCACTCGACGCCTCGCCGCGCCGCGATCGCACCATCGTCGTTCTCTTCAGCGATCACGGCTGGCACCTCGGCGAGAAGAGCCACTGGCGCAAGTCGACCTTGTGGGAGGAGGCGACGCGCGTGCCGCTGGTGATCGTGGTGCCGGGAATGACGCCCGCCGGCGCCACCTGCGATCGACCCGTGAGCCTGATGGACCTCTATCCGACGCTACTGGACCTCTGCGGTCTGCCCCCGCGAGCCGACATCGCCGGCACGAGCCTCGTCCCCTTGCTCGCCGATCCCGCCAGAGCCTGGGATCACCCCGCCCTCACCACGCACGGCGCCGGAAACTTCAGCCTGCGCAGCGAGCGCTGGCGCTACACGCGCTATGCCGACGGCGGCGAGGAGCTCTACGACCACGAGGCCGATCCGCACGAATGGACGAACCTCGCCGGCCGCGCAGACCTCGCGCCGGTGATCGCGGAACTGCGCAGCCACTTGCCGACCGAGCACGCGGCGGACAGCGGCCCCGATGCGAAGAGCGAGGCGGCGGCGGGAGACGATTGATTGGATTGCCGTGCGCTGGAAGCCGGCGTGGTCTCGACATGAGAACCGTGCCAGCACGGAGGGATTCCGTGTCGGCTCGATCGCTCGGTTTGCGTCTTCAGGAGAGGAAGCCCAGCAAACCAAGAATCCATATCGATCCAAGGAGAATCCAATGTTCAAGCGAATCCGCCACCCCATGCTGACCCTCGGCCTCCTGCTGTCCACTGCGGGCATCGCCCTGGCCGCATCCTTCTCCGCAACCGGATTGCTGCATGACGCCAACACCATCGACTACGTGTACTTCAGTGCACCTCAGTACTCGGCCATTTCGTACTCGGCCTCGGGCTCGGGCTCCGGAAGCAACGAGTGCGAAGTGAAGCTCCAGCAGCAGGACTCGGGCGGCTCCTGGCATACCCTGGAGAGCGAAGTCCTGCAGATGCCCTCGGACACCGATAGTGGCAGTGCGACGGTCTTGAACTACCTCGCGTCATCGACCGAGCAGCTCCGCTGGAAGTTGAGTCGCAAGATCCTGACCAAGTCGATCAACTGGGCCGTGAACTGGAGCTACTGAGAGGAGTCGTAGCTCCGATCGACCAGAGCCTTCTGGAATCTGGTTGCAGGTGAATCGGCCGGTGCGGGGAAGTGCCCGCGCCGGCCATTCTCGCTTCTCCGCGCATCCACGCGCGGCTACGTCCACTGGTTCCTGGGCGGGAAATGAGGAAGCTGGCGAATCCTTCCTCGCCTCGCTCTCGCCCGGGAGCAAGGCGGGAAGTTCGGCACCGGTCGCCCGTCTACTTCGGCTCCGGCCGCCCCGATAGTTGCCCCGAGGTCAGGACCCGAGCCATGGGGCTTGGTTGTCCTCGAATAGGCAGGGGGGGAGAATGGACCATGGAACGGAGCGCGCGTGGGGGAACCTCAGGACGAACTCAAGTCGCAGCTCTTGCGGCGGCTCGCCGGCGGTGAAGTGGGTGTCGAGGAGGAGCTGTTCGCGCTGCTCTACGAAGACTTGAGGAGCCATGCGCATCGCTTGATGCGCCATCAATCGCCGAGCCACACCCTGCAGAGCACCGCGCTCGTCCACGAGGCATGGATCAAGTTCAGCGACCGAGGGCTCGCAGATGTGACGTCTCGGACGCACTTCTTCCGGCTCGCATCGCGCGCCATGCGTTCGGTCCTGATCGACCATGCGCGCGCCCGTGGCGCGCAAAAGCGGGGTGAGGGTCGGTCGGCGATCGAGATCGAGGACGCCGGTGTCAGCATCGAGACGACGACCGGGGACATCCTCGACCTCGACGATGCCTTGCACAAGCTCGCTGCCCTCGATGGACCGGCGGCGAGCGTGGCGGAACTGCGGCTTTTTGGCGGCCTGGAGCATCCCGAGATCGCGTCGATCCTGGGGGCCTCGACGCGAACCATCGAGCGCCACTGGCGTTTCGCGAGGGCGTGGCTCCAGCACGCATTGAACAGCGGAGGTGACGCTGCCAATGAACCCTGATTCGCATGCTCGACTCCGCGCCCTGTTCGAGCAAGCTCTGGACGTACCCCTGGAAGCGCGCATGGCCTGGGTCTCCGAGAACTGCGCGAATCCAATGCAGCGCGCGAAAGTGCTCGAGCTCCTTGCCGTCGAGGCCATGGAATCGGATCTGACCGGCCGGGTCGAGCGAGCCATGGACGCCCTCGACTCGTCCAGATTCCCCTCGCCCCTCTACCCTGGCATCCGGCTGGGGGACTACGAGCTGCAGCGGCTCATCGGCACGGGAGGCATGGGCCAGGTGTGGGAGGCTCGGCAGGTGTCCCTGGGAGGTAGACGCGTAGCGATCAAGGTCGTGCGACCGGACAGGGTATCTCCCGAACGCCTGCGGTTTTTCGAGCGTGAGGCTCGCGCGGGAGGCCGCCTCAGTCATCCGGGCATCGTGAGCGTGCACGCCTTTGGCCAGTCCGAGGGAATCGCATGGATTGCCATGGAATTCATCGAGGGCGCGCGGACTCTGCGCGAGTTCATCGATGAAGCCTCTCGCAGCACCGAACTCGCTCGTGACCACGACGTGCGCGTGGCGGGCTTGGTCGCTGAGATAGCTGATGCGATGCGCGCCGCGCACGATGCCGGTGTCCTGCACCGAGATCTCAAACCGCAAAACGTGCTTCTCCGGTCGGATGGCCAGCCCAAGGTCTCCGACTTCGGCTTGGCCCGCATCGTGGATGAAGCAAGCCTTTCGCAGACCGGGGAGATCACTGGGACGGTTTTCTACATGAGTCCCGAGCAGGTGCGGGGCCGCCACAGCGAGCTCGACCCCCGAACCGACGTTTTCAGCCTTGGGGTCGTGCTGTACGAGATGCTGAGCCTGCACCGCCCATTCCAGGGCGACACGACGCACCAGGTGATCAAGCAGATCCTGGAGAGCGAGCCCGCAGACTTGCGGAGCAACCGCTCGCGCATCCCCAGGGACCTGGTCACGATCACGAGCAAGGCGCTGGAAAAGAATCGCGCACGCCGTTATTCCTCCATGGCTGAGCTCGCTGCAGACCTCCGGCGGTTCCTCGCCGACGAGCCCATCCAGGCGAAGCCGCCTTCGCGGGCGGAGCGGGCAGTCAAGTGGGCGCGGCGGCATCCAACGCAGAGCGCTGTCAGTGCCCTCGCGTCGGTCGCGCTGGCGATCATCTCGCTCCTGCTCGCGCGATACATCGGGGCGAATGCCAATCTCTCGGCATCGAACCTGGCTCTCTCCCAGAAGACGGCGGAGCTCCAGCAGAAGAACGATGATGTCATGCGATTGTCCGCGCTCGAGACTCACGACGAGCTCATTGCACGCGCCGACGCTCTCTGGCCTCCGCTTCCCGTCCAGATCGATGCCTACGAGGCCTGGATCGGCGAGGCAGGGAAGCTGGTCGCCGATCTCGATCTCTACCGGAGAAAGCGCGAGGAGCTGTGCGCGCTCGCCTTGCCCTGGAGCGAGGAAGATCGGCTGGCTGACCGCCGGACGCATCCCGATCGCCCTCGGCTCGAAGCGATCGCGCTCGAATCGGAGCGTCTGGGCCAATCGTTCGTCGACGCGACGGATGAGCCAGAGATCTCGAAGCTCGAGGACCAGCTTGCGCGCCTGAGTGCCGAGAGCGAGCAGCTCGAGGCGCGGATTGGCGAGCGCCGGACGTGGCGGTTCCCGCCCGATTCTCCTGGAGCGCGCTGGTGGAACGATCAACTCGGCACGCTCATCGGGGCGATCGAGTCGCTCTCGGACGAGACCACGGGTCTGCTCGGCGAGAACGCCGTCTCGCCGGAACATGGGTGGAGCATCCCGAAGCGACTGGCTTTCGCCCACCGGCTCGAGGCGGCACAGGCGCCTGGAAGGGAAATCGAAGCGCGCTGGCGCGCCGTCCTGCCGGCGATCGCGGCGGCCTACCCTGGGTTGGAGATCAAGCCCTGGATCGGCCTCGTGCCACTGGGTCCCGATCCCGATTCAGGACTGTGGGAGTTCTGGCACCTGGCGAGCGGTACCGAGCCGCTGCGTGATCCGCGTACTGCACGCTTCGTGCTCGGCGAGGAAAGCGGCCTCGTGCTCGTACTGCTCCCCGGAGGGGGAACCTGGTTGGGCGCGCAGAAAGAAAACCCCGCGGGGCGCAACTGGGATCCTGCTGCGATTGGCGAGGAGGGCCCTGTCCATCCGGTCGAGCTGAGCGCATTCCTGATCTCCAAGTATGAAATGACGCAGGGTCAATGGCAGCGTCTCGCCGGTCGTAATCCGAGCTATTACTACGCCGGTCACGCGCTCGCGAAAACCCTCGTCCACCCGGTCGAGCAAGTGGGGTGGAACGAGTGCAAGACACTGATGGAACGCCATGGCCTGAAGCTTCCGAGCGAAGCGCAATGGGAATACGCCTGCCGAGCCGGGACCCAGACGCCTTGGTGGACGGGCGCCGAGCGTGAGAGCCTGCGTCAATGGAAGGCCGCGAACCTTGCGGATCGCGCCGCCACGCGGGCCGGGGGAACCTGGCAAGACATCGCCGATTGGCCAGATCTCGATGACGGATGGAGCGCTCATTGCCCGGCAGGCGCGACCGCTCCCAATCCTTTCGGGCTTTGCGAGACGCACGGCAATGTCTGGGAATGGTGCGAGGATGGACATGCGGGCGATGCCTACAGTCGGAAGCTGCCAAAGGATCCCGTGGTTCCCTGGCAGCTTCTCCCCGACCGGGTCATCCGGGGCGGCTGCTACAACCGATCCGCAACCTCCGCTCGCTCGGCGAATCGCCTCGCCCACCCGCCGAAGACACTCGTATCGAACCTCGGGGTCCGGCCCGTCGGGACGCTAGCCAACTGAGAGGATGGCGGGGCTCGCGTCGGGACGCGGAAGATCACAACCATTTCAGTGTGCGGAGCTCCCCCATCAAGAGCCCGGCTGCTGCCCGGTGGCCGGCCGGATTCCAGTGGCCGTCGCCGGGAATGTGCAGGGCGGGATCGTCGAGTCGCGTGCCGGTGTCGAGGACGGGGATGCCGGAGCGAGCGAGGGCGGCCGCGAGCGGGTCGGCGGCGCCGGGGCGGTCGAGCGAGCGGATGAGGAAGAGCGCGAAACGAGCACCTGATGCTTTCGCGTCGGCGTCCATGCGCGTGATCAGGGCGACGAGGAGCGGCAGCGTGTCGCGGTCCTTCCACTCGGGGGCGACGACGCGATAGGACGTAGAGCCTTGCACGATCCGGTACAGAGCTTCGCCCAGGTAGCCGCACATTCGTAGCCGCACGTCCCAGCTCCGGGCGGGTGGGACCAGGACGAGCTCGCCTGCCTGGAGGAGGTAGTAGGGTTTGGGCCAGAAGCTGTTGCGCTCGTAGCTCACGTCGCTGAGATCGTTTCCCTCGAAGAAGGCGCACACGACGATGTCGGGTGCATAGCGCAGGCCGTCCGTCTCGAGGTAGAGCAATTCCTGATCGGTGCCGACGGCGTTCATGCCGAGATTGAGGACCTCGAGATCGCTCGTCATCCCCTCCAGCACCTCGGTGTAGCGATCCCGGGCGTCGACGCCGACTCCGAAAGTGAACGAATCGCCGAGCACGACGATGCGCTTCGTGCCGGGCGGCTTCTCGAAGGTCGTCTCTGCGTCGCGCCAGCCGTGCGAGTTGACGCGCGAAGGCTCGGCTCCCCCCCACATGTGCCCGGTCTTGACGACCCCGGGCTGCATTCGCCAGCCCCAGCGCGAATCGACCACCAGGCCGCGCTCCCGGTGGGTGAGCTTGGCATAGATCCGCAGGCCGACTTCGGTGCTGCCGAGCGCGAGGAGGCTAGCAACGAGAACGAGCCGCGCCCGTTTCCAGCGGCGTGCACGCGGCGCAGGCGGAGCGTCCGCGCTCACGGAAGACCTCGGGCGAGCAGGTCAGCGAGCTCCGTCAAGTCGGCGACCTGCGGGCAGTCCCGATCGGCGTTCAACCCGCCGCGATCGACGAGGATGGCCTGCAGTCCTGCGCCTCGGGCTCCGACGACGTCGACGAAATAGAGGTCGCCGGCGTGGATCGTCGAGGCGGGGTCGGAAGCCGAGCGCTCGAGAGCGGTGTGGAACAGCCGGGGGTCGGGCTTCTCGATGCCCTCTTCGTGGGAATCGATCACCAGGTCGAAGTGGTGACCCAGGCCCACGCGCTCGAGCTTGGCCCGCACGGTCCCGTTGGAGTTCGAGACGACGACGAGCTTGCATCCATCCGCACGCATGCGCTCGAGAGCGCGCGGAACGTCTTCGTAAACCGATTCCCAGAGGTTGTCGCGCTCGTGCGTCCGGCGAAGCTCGGTGAGGATGGCGGGCAACGACTCTTCCGTCACGGTTACGCCGGCGTGCAGGAGAGTCCGGTGGAAGAAGATCGACCAGCGCGAGGCATCATTGGTGGTCGAGATGGAGCGCGCGCTGTCGATGTCGCGGGTGGCCTTCGGCTCGGCGGTGAACAACGAACGAGGGTCCACGTGGAGCCCGAGCGGAGCGAGCGCCGCGCTGACGCGCGACCAGTCGGGATGGACGAGGACCCCGCCGGCGTCGAGGAAAACCGTCCGCCATTTCAATGGAGGGATCCCTCGACGGCGGGCTGAGCGGCGGACCAGGCGCACTCTTCTTCCGCGAAGGGGAGCACCTCCGCCATCCCGATCGGCATCCCGGGAGGAGCCTCGCCCGCGGGTGCGAGCGTCGTGCTCGCAGCCCACGGCCGCGCCGCGAAGCGCTCGATCTCACGCGAGAGGTGGAGTGCATGCGGTCCCTCGGGCTCGGGCGCGTCGATCCTCGAACGCAGCAACTGGGCGAGGATCTCGAGGCGCCCGACGAGACGAGCGCGCACGCGCTCCGGCGTTCCGGGATCGTTCGCTGCGGCCAGGAACCGCGCCACGACCACGTCCTGTTCCGTGCGGCGGATCTCGGCGTGGCGCGTGACCTCGCCCGCGCCCTCGCGAAACACCCGCTCGATCAGCTGATCGAGTACTTCCTCGAGGCTCGGGAGCGTCTCGTAGCGCCGGTGGAAATCGACCAGGCGCGTCATGCGCTGGGGCTGCACGAGACCGGCGATCACCAGGTCCGCGGCGCTCGCCGCAGCCCCGAGCGCGTCGAAAGCCGGTTCGCTCTGACTCGCGAACATCTCGCGATTGCGTGCTTCGCCGGGCGGCCGTGGCAGGAGCAACGCGAGCAGCCCGTCGGGCAGATCGAGCTCCGTGGGGGCGAGGAATCCGAGCGCCGCTTCGAGTGCGCGCCGCTGCTCGCTCGCATCGAGGAGCTGCGCACCGAGCTCCTCCGCGCCATGCGCCGCATGCTCGTACGACATGCCACCGATGACCTTGAGCGCAGCTTCGAGCTGGTAGCGGTGATGGAAGTACACCGGAGCGAGCACTTCCTGGAGCTCCGCGAGAGGGCGCCCGACCGCGATGGAGCGGGAGCCGAAGTGATCGAGCGCGAAGCGGCGCACGGCGCGCACTTCCTCGAGCTCGTCGATCGGGTTCGTGCCGTTGTCCCACAGGCTCGCGCGAGGATTGGCGGCGCCCGCGGGCCGCGCGTCCTCGTCGCCGAGGTAACGCAAGCCCGTTTCTCGCGCGTGTTGCAGGATCTCGCCGAGCGCGCGCCGCTCGTCGGTCCCCGGCACGAACTCGCTGTAGGCGTAACGCACCGCCTGCACGTCCCACGCCCCGATCCCCACGGTGTAGGCCTGCGAGAAGTCGAGCGCCCCGCCGCGCAAGCGCACCAGCGGCGCAGGGTAGTCCATCACGCTTGCACGGCCGAGGTAGGTGCTGGCCGCGAAATTGTGCTGGAAGCCCAGCGTGTGGCCGACCTCGTGCGCGGAGAGCTGGCGAATGCGCGCGAGCGCGAGCTCGACGGGGTCGTCGCTCGCGCCGCTGCCGCTGCTCTCGGCGCCCTCGAGCCCCTCGAAGAGCAGCCGATCGTGGCGCACCCGCAAGGACCCGAGCGTCACGTGCCCCTTGATCATTTCACCGCTGCGCGGATCGATGACACCTCCGCCGTACGACCAGCCGCGAGTGGCGCGGTGCACCCACTGGACCACGTTGTAACGGACGTCGAGGGGGTGCACGCCTTCCGGGAGGAGCTCGACCTGGAACGCGTCCTCGTATCCAGCCGCCTCGAATGCCTCGGCCCACCAGCGCGCGCCCTCGACGAGAGCCGTGCGGATCGGCTCGGGAGCGCCGCGATCGACGTAGTAGACGATCGGCTTCTTGACGCGCGAGCGCGGGGCGGTCGGATCGAGCCTCTCGAGCCGGTGGCGCACCGTCAGGCCGACCCGCAGAGGCTCGGCGATCGCGCTCGAATAGTCGGCGAACGAGATCGAGGAGCTTCCCGAACGCGGATCGTGCTCACGCGGACGATAGCCGTCGTCGGGAAGGCGAACGAGCGAATGGTGCTGCACGAGCGTGACGGCATCGGGGCTCGCCGCGGTCGCCCGCACCTCCGGCCCGGGCTCCCCCGAAACGAACGTCAGGAGCGCCTCGAACTCCAAGTTGTCGGGGAAGACGAGACAAGCCTCGGGATCGAGCATGCTGCGGCCGGCGTCGAGGGTCCACGTGCCCTGCTCGGCCGCCTTCAAGCGCTCGACGACTCCGTGCGCGTCGCGCACGACGAAGGAAGTGAAGTCCACCAGCACGCGCCCACTCCGATCGCGAGCGAGCACCGAACTCGCCCACAGGATCGAGCTTGCGAAGGATTCCTCGGCTGCAGCGCGCTCGGCCGCGTCCTCGCTCCGGGCGCGAAAGCCGAGGTTCACTTCCTCGAGGAAGATCCTGGCGCCGACTGTCCGCAGGCGAACGACGCGCGTGCGGCCGATCTGCCCCCTATCGAGGCCCACGGGATTGGATCCGAGGCCACTCGTCAGCCCCTCCACGTAAAGGCACTCCCCGCTCACGCCGCGCGCGTCGGCCTCAGGCAAAAGCAGGTAGACCCGCCCATTCGGCCCGTCGAGGAAGAGATCGAAGAGACCGCTCGCGGGCGTCATCCCCCGCGTCAACGCGCTGACACCATCACCGTCGTTCGTCCAGCCCGGATCGAAGAGGGTCACACGGCAGGCGGAAGTGAACAGGGCGCAACCACCGAGCATCATCAGGGCGATTCGTTGCGCGCGGCGATCCTTCGTCTTCATCGCGGACCATGCTCGACGGAACGAGGGGGTGCGCGCAAGGCTCACCGTGAGAGAGTGTGCCCTTCCCTGGACCTCGGCCAGCCGCTGTCTTCGGACCCCCAACCAAGGTGCTAGCCCCGCTAGTCCTGCTCCCGGCGTGCTCGACGGCCACGGGCTCCTTCGCTCAATCGAGCGCCAGGCAGTCGATCAGGGATCTTGGATCGTCAGATCCAGGTCGACCACGGATCGTTCGGAGGTGATGACCACGGGAATGCCCTCCGCATCGCCGCCCACGAGCGCCTGTGGATGAGTCGTGATGCGATAGTCGCCCGCTTCGACGCCGAGGAACAAGTAGCGATCTCCGTCTCGGGAAGCCAGATCGCTCAGGTGAGGCTTGTTCTGGTACTTCAGCCATACCTGCGCGGTGCGGGCTGGCAGATCCTTGTCGGGCCAGCTTCCGACGTAGGTGATACGACCCTGGATCGTGGAATCGAGGATGCGGATGTTGCGCTCGACGAACGCACCTTCGATCTGGAATTCGTCCATGACGCGCGGTCCACGAGACAGGAAGGCGATTGCACGATAGCGCCCGGGGACGAGATCGATTGCGAATGTGCCGTCGCGCAACGTACCCATTCGATAGACGTTGCCTCTCTCGAGATCCTCGAGCCGGATGTGCAGCTCAGCCTCCAATGGGGAACCAGAGCCGGTGGTCAGGCGTCCCGTCCAGTGAGATTTGGGCCGATCGGAACCAAAATCGACGCGTTTCCATTCGTGCTCAGCGAGTGTGACGTTGGCCTCGAGCAGGGCTTGCGCGCCATCACTCTGCAAGGACACGTGCGCAGAGCACATCGGGAGTGATCCGATTCGATACGCGCCGGACTCGTCAGTCTCGGCGCTCCTGCCGAAAGTATTCGACTCCGCCAGCATCACACCGACCTGGACGAGACAACCTGGCCAGGGAGTGCCGTCGTCATGGAACACGCGACCCTCGATGCCACCGGAACCCATCCGGATCACGACTCGCCAACCCTGCCGATCCGGTTCCGGCGCTTCGACCGAAGCGAAAGCGTCGGTCTCGCCGGCACGAACCAGGACAGAGCAGTAGCCGCTGGATGGTGCGACGGGGAACAGACGTGCGAGACCATTCTCGTCCGCACGTCCACGCCGGATGTCCGGATGGGCGAAGTCTGCGTCCTCCTTCCAGAACTCCACCCGATCGCTGGGGGCCACCCAGACCTCGGCTCCTGGCAGCGGATCGTCGGCTAGCCACACCTCGACTTCGAGGACGCCGGGCTCGGTCGGCACCGTTCCTGGCTTCGCTCGAGGCTCGTGTGTTCGAGGCCCGGCGGAGTCGACCTCGATCGACACCGACTCCACCGCCGCGCGTTCGATGGTGCCGACTCCCGTGTCCCGTTCGGGTTCGTCGCTCGCCATTCGCGCAGAGCGTTCCGGCTCGATCGACGCGCGATCGAGCAAGGCTGACTGGCCCGTCCACGACCAGAGAGCCACGCCGAGCACGAGGGCAATAACGAAGAACGCGAAACGCCCTGCGTTCATGGGAGCGGGCCATTCTCCCGTCGCGATCGGATCTGTCTACAGCCGAGGAGGCGTGCCCTCGGCTCCGCGCGAGACGACCACCGCTGCAGCGAGGTCGCCCGTCACGTTGAGCACCGTGCGGCACATGTCGAGGAAGCGGTCGATGCCGAGGATCAGGCCGATGCCTTCGACCGGGATGCCGACCATGCCGAGGATCATGGCCACGACCGGGATCGAGCCGGAAGGGACGCCGGCGGTTCCAATGCCGCCGAGTACGCAGGTCGCCACCACGATCACCTGGCTCCCGAGGGACAGCTCGACGCCGTAGAACTGGGCCAGGAAGAGGACGGTCACGCCCTCGAAGAGCGCGGTTCCGTTCTGGTTCGCGGTCGAGCCGATCGTGAGGACGAAGCGGCTGATGTTTCTCGGCAGCCGGAGGTTCTCCTCGGCCACCTTCAGGGCAGTCGGCAGGGTTGCGTTACTGGAAGAGGTCGAGAAGGCCGTGATCATCGCCTCCTGGATGCCGCGGAAGAACCAGATCGGGCTCTTGCCGCCGAGGAACTTCACCATCAGCGAGTACACCACGAACTGGTGGACGGCGAGGGCGAGCAGCACCACCATCACGTAGCGAGCGAGCTGCTGCAGGACCTCGTAGCCGAGCTGCGCCGTCAGCGTGAAGAGCAAGGCGAAGACCCCGATGGGCGCGCAGGCGATGACCATCTGGATGAGGCGCATCGACACTTCGTAGATGCCCGCGAGCAGCTCCTCGACTCGCCGCGTCGTCTCGCTGCGAGTCAATGCGAGACCGATTCCGAACATCATTGCGAAGAACATGACCGCCAGGTAATCGCCTTCGGCGGCGGCTTTCAGCGGATTGTTCGGGACGATCTGGACGATCATGTCGATGGCGCTCTTCGGTGCGGTGGTCGCCGTCACCGTGGCCGCGCGCGTGCGCGCCTGCTCGGCCATGCGCTCGTGCAGGTCGGGCGAGATGCCCTCGCCGGGCCGCAAGAGGTTCACCAGCACGACACCGATCAAGACGGCGATGCTCGACACGAGCACCGTGTACGCGAGCATCTTGACGCCGACGCGACCCAGCGCTCGCAGGTCACCGAGGCCGGCGACTCCCAGCGCCAGCGCCGTGAAGAGCAGCGGCAGGACGAGCATGAAGAGCAGCCGCAGGAAGATCTGACCGATCGGGCGCGCGACGTAGGTGAGGAATCGCTCGAGGGCGATCGCGTCGTCGCTCAGGGCTATCGCGGCTTCGTTGCCCGCCTCACCCCCCCACACCAGGTGGTATGCGAGCCCACCGAGGCCGGCGCCGAGTGCCGCACCGACGAGGGTGCGCACGTGAAGGGGCCAGCGCATCGCGGGAGGATATGGCAGTTCCTGGCGCGGTTCCAGATCGTGGACTAGCGAGGAGTACCTGCGAGATGCCAGAGCGAGTAGACGCCCCGTCCCCTCGCGCTCGCCTCCGAAGCATTCGTCCAGATGCGACGGAACTCCGGAGGCACGTGGAGAGCGGAATCCTCCGACAGGAGGATCGCCGCGGCCGAGCCGGCCTCCAGTGGATCCGCATCCGCGAGGCCTGCGAGACGGCGCGAGGCGCGCAGCTCGCCCAGCATCGAGTGATCGACGAGCAGCCAGTCGCACTCGTACTGCTCGACCAGGAGCCGGCGCAGGTCCTCCGGGCTGCCGTGGTAGAAGGCGTTCCAGAACTTCTCGACGCGCTCGCGACTCGCGCGGCTCTCCCACTTGGGCTGAATCACGGTCGGACGGCGCGTGTGCGCGAGGATGGCGGGAGAGAGCATGAAGTCCGCCGCGACGGCATCGTTCGCAGGAACGAAGCGCTCGACGGCCTCGAGGGCGGACGCGATGCCCGCGGCGCGCGCGTGCGGCCGGTACCACACGAGGCCGTCGCGCCGCACATCCGAGCGCCAGGTCGCGAACGCGAATGCCTGACCTGCGAGCACGAGGACGAGCGCGGCCGGCGCCGCGCGAGCGGCAAGGAGCGCGAGCGAGCGTTCACCGGCTGCCAGGGGCTGGCCCGATCCCTGCTCGGAGCGCTCGCGCCCGAGGCGGGCCCGCCGCATCCGCGCGAGGCGCTCGAGGAAGAGCGCCGCGAGCACCGCGAGCACCGGCGCGGTGAAGACGGAAACGCGTTCGACGAGCCAGGTCGCGAAGAGCGACGCGAGCGCCAGGAGGGAAAGCGCGATCTCCGCGCGCGTCGTGGAGAGGCGCCGCCGCGCGAGCAGCAAGGCAATCGCGGCCGCGCCCCCGAGCAGCAGTACGAGCTGGAAGAAGGCGAGCGCATGCTCCGCCGTCATGGTCGCGAAGGGGCCCTGCCAGAGCAGGCGCGCATCGAAGGTCAGAGCGCTCGGATCGCTGGGAAAACGGCCGAAATGCGCGAGCTTGGCGGCGAGAACGCGCCAGACGTGGGAGAAGTCGGCAAAGCCCGAGCCGGAGATTCGCGAGCACATGGCTCCCATGACGAGGCCGAAGAGGAGGATGGCGACGGCCATTCCGCGCCCTCTTCCCCCGCCGAATCTCTGGCTGGCGCGATGGCCGCCCATCAGGGCGGCCGCCATCGCAAACGGCGGCGAGAAGATCGTGAACTTGACCAGTAGCGCGGGCACGAAGGTCGAGAGTCCGGCGGGCCAGAGCACGAACTCGCTCCGACGTACCGCGAAGGGATTGACGTTGCTCGCCAGGTAGAGGCCGAAGAAGACTGCCGCCTCGAGCGTCACGAAGAAGCTCGTCGCATGCCAGGTTGCGAGCGCCGCTCCGAGGGCGAGGCCGGAGAGCGCGAAGGAGACGCCCGTCCGCACGCGCGCCGCTCGCGCGAGCAGCCACAGGTGCGCGAGCAGCAGCGGCAGCGAGAGGTCCTCGTTCACGAGTACGAAACCGATCGTCCGGTAGCAGGCCGGCGTCAGCACGTAGAGCAGCGTCGCGAGCGCGCTCCATCCCACCGAGCGCGAGAGCTCCCACGCGAGCCCGAGCACCCCGATCGCCGCCGCGCTCGCCACCACGCCCATGACCACCACGCACACGACGTGCAACGGGAAGCTCTGCCCCGTGAGAAGGTGTGCCCACGCGACCAGGAACTCCTCCCCGACGGTGAGATTCGCGGGCACGTCGAAGCCGCCGGGGTGCTCGATGCGCGGATCGGCGCGCCAGTCGTCGGGAAAGCCGCCGCCTGCGTCGACGATGCGCTCGGTCACGTAGTAGAGGAGCGCCGGGTCGCTGCGCAGGAGGCCGCGTGGATCTGCGCGGTCGAAGCCGGGATCGTGGAGCGCGGTCTGGATGCGCACGCACGAGCCGAACGCGATCGCGCACAGCCCGACGACGAGGAGGACCAGGCGCCTCACGCGCGCGAAGCTAGCCTCTGGTTCGGAGTACCGCCTTCAGGCGGTCTGGTTCTTTTCGGCGAGTGAGCGCGCGCGACTGCCGGACCGCCTGAGGGCGGGACTTCGAACTGGAAAAACAGGCGGCGGTGCTCGCTCGAGCACCGCCGGCACAGCAGGTCCCGCCAAGGAGCCTGTCGAAGTCACCTCGAAGGGGGCGCCTCTACAGAGAGCACCGCCTCCTCGAGGGAGGCTACCACCGCTCGGCCCGGAGAGGGGGTCGGAATTCTTTTTTTGGAGCGAGCTCTCGCCCTCGTCCCCAAGATCGACTCTGGCGCTCCCGGAGGCGCCGCCGTTGAATGGACCAGGAAGCCAGGGCCTACCTGACCTATGGCAGCTCGGATCCGCGCGTGAACGCAGCACAACGTCGATCGAGCACCAGGACCCCAGGCCAGCCGCTCGCGGCGCGCCTGGAGATGCGCCTGGGCGAGGGGCGCTCGGGGGTGGTGTTCCGCTCGGCCGACAGCGAGGGGCGGCCGGTCGCGCGCAAGGTCTTCGACTCCGACACGCTTACCAAGGCCGTCCAGTACGTGTTCCTCGGTGCGCCCAACCCCTACGCCTGGAACGAGCACGCGGTCCAGACGGCGCTCCTTCGCCGGCGCATCCTGGCGCCCCTGGTCGAGCACTGGTTCGCGGGCGAGCTGCGGGTCGCGCGCGCGATCGGCCAGGACTGGAACGAGGAGTACCGGGCGTACCAGCTGCACACCGAGTTCGTGGCTGGCGAACCGCCACGCCTGCACAATCCGTTCCAGCGCCAGGTGGCGGACGAGCTGACCCACTTTCGACGGGTGATTCTCGAGCCCCTGCAGCGCCGGCTGGTCGAATCCGGCTTCGATGGGATGGTCTGGCAGGCCGGCCGCGGGAACCCGGTGGCGCTCGGGAACTTCCTGTGCGAGCGCGCGTCCGGAGGTGAGGTGCGCTGGGCCTGGATCGATCTCGAATCGGGCGTCCCGGCGCTCTTCCCCCTCGGCGTCCACGAGCTCTTCCGCTTCTACCTGCCGCGCTCGTTCCACTTCCGGCGGCCGCTCTTCGATGACGTCGACGTCCCCAAGCTGCGCGGGTGGATCGCGCGAGAGCACGCCGCCCTCGAGGGCCGCCTCGGCTTCGACGTGCTGCACCAGATCGAGAGCGACGTCGAGGCGCTCGCCTACCACCAGGCGGAATGGAAGACCCTGCCGCGGCACGAGCGCAGCATCCGCTATCAATGGAAGAAGGGCTCGATCGACGAGCGGACCGCGGAATGGTTCGCCGCGCACCGCTGGCGCTGGTACGCGCTGGAGTCGAGACGGCTCGCGCACAAGGGCTTGTCGGCGCTGGCGCAGAAAGCCGCCCGGGGCCTGCGTCGCGCGCTCGCCATCCCCTGGCGAAGGCTCGCTCGCGCCGCCTGTCGCTTCTCCTCCTCGCAGCGCTATCGCCGCGAGCTCGCGCAGCGCTTCATCGGTCGTCGCATCGATTCCTGGCAAGGACGCGGCCAGCTCGACCCGCGGCAGGCCGAGGAGCTGCACGCCTTGCTCGCGCGCGACGAGGCCTGCGCGTGGCTCACCGACTTCGGCGTGCACGTCGGGATCAAGTCCATCGACAAGACGCTCGAGTTCTTCGTCCTCCCAGCCCTGTACTACTTCCAGGTGATCGACGGCACGTACTTCGGCGTCGGCTTCCTGTTCGCCGGAGCAGTCGTGCGAACGTTCTACACGCTCGGCCGCCTCGTGCAGGCGAGCATGCAGGGCCGCGAGCGTCCCTGGATCGCGCTGGGCGTCGGCGTCCTCCCCATCGTGGGCAACCTCGCCTATCCGCTGCAGATTGCGTACAGCGGCGCGGGCCGCGACGACCGCATCGCGCAGTTCCTCCTGTACGACGGCTGCTCGCTCATCGGCGCGAAGCTCCCGATCTGGGGTGGCCGCGACACGCTCACCGAGCACGTGTTCAACCACCTGCCCGACCGCTTGCTGCGCGCGAGCCCGCGCACCGCCGCCCGGGTCTGATCGCGCATGCAGGCGCACGAGCTCGAAGCGGATCCCGTCGAGGATCCCGAGATCCGGCGAGCGAAGTTCGTGCTCTTCGTCTTCGTCGTGCTCGTCCTCTCGATCGCGATCGTCCTGATGCTCGTCTTCTTCCAGCCGCGCGACCAGCTAGTGATCGAGCGCTGGACCAACGGCTACCCGCGCACCGAGACGCACTACGTCCTCGACTCCATGAAGGAGCCCGTCGCGCAGGGCGCCCATCGAGCCTGGCACGAGAACGGCCAGCTCGCCGAGGAAGGCACGCACGACCGAGGCCTGCGCGTCGGCACCTGGCGCTTCTGGACCGAGGACGGACGCCTCGACGAGGAGCGCTCGGGCGAGTACGTGGCCGGCCGGCGCGAGCGCGCGCTGGAGTAGGGTTCTAGAGAGAAACCACACCCCTACGAGCACGGAGTCCCTCCGAGTTTGGAGTACCGCCTTCAGGCGGTCTGGTTCGTCGTCCCGCCTTCAGGCGGGACCGGCTCCGCAAGAGAAGACCGCCTGAAGGCGGTACTCCAAACCAGAAGTCAGGGCGCGAAAACGACCGCGAGGGCGTTCGTCAAGTTGAACGCGGTTCCGCAGGGTCCCATCGGATCGCGGAACCAGCCCTGGAAGCGGCGCGTATCGCCGGGCGAAAGGCCGAGGATCGAGGCCGCGCTGCTTTGCGAGAAGGATCCCGAGCCGCCGGAGCTCTTGACCCCGAAGCGCACGATGCCTCCGCCGACGCAGCGATGGCCGTCGCCGAAGGGGATCTGGGTCGGGTTGAGGCCCGCGTAGACGATGCCGAACTGGTTCGCGGGGAGCTGGGAGGCGGTGATCACGAGGTCGTCGCTGGTGATCGAGGCCGCGCCGCTCGCGGTGAGCAGGCCGCCGGGACCGGTCGAGTTCGCGCAGCCTTCGCCCGCGCCGCTCGCGCTCTCGTTTCCGCACGGGCAGGCGAGGCTCGAGCCGTCGCCGAAGCAGTACGGCTCGCCCGAGTAATCGTTCTTCATCAGGGTCACGAGGTCAGCGAGCTCATCGGTCAGCGAGAGGTCGAGGTCGCCGTCCATGTCGAAATCGAGCATCCCGGCGCAGGAAGCCGCCGCGGCCGCGTCGAAGTCCTGGTCGAAGCTGAAATTCCCCGCGCCGTCGTTCACGAACATGTCCCAGACGGCGCCGCCGAAGCAGGCGAGCACCCAGTCGAGATCCCCGTCGCCGTCCATGTCGCCGAGGTCGGTCGCGACCGCATTCGAGCCGGTCGTTTCCGTCTGCGGCGCGCCGATCCCGCCGGATCCGTTGCCGAGCAGGATCGAGCCATTGCCCGTTTCCCCGTTCGCGCACGAGACGTCGAGGTCTCCATCGCCGTTCACGTCGCCGAGCTGGGTCATCCAGACCCATCCGCCCGCGGGCCGGGTGCCGGCTTGCACGAACGTGCCATCGCCGTTGGACAGGAACACGACCACGTTCTGGCTGCCGCGGTTCCCGACCACGAGGTCGAAAATGCCGTCGTTGTCCATGTCGCCCGCGCCCAGCGCGTACTCGGCCCTTCCCCCACCATTGAAGAAGGTCGGAGCGCCGAAGTGACCGGTTCCGTCGTTCAGGATGACGGCCACGTCGTTGGAGCCCGTGTTGCTCGTCGCGATGTCGGGGTAGCCGTCGCCGTTCGCTTCCAGGACCGCGATCCCGTGAGGTCCGAAGCCGACGGTATAGAGCGACTGAGGCCGGAAGGTGCCGTCGCCGTCTCCGAGCAGGACCGATACGTTCCCGCTCACGGTATTGCAGGTCACGATGTCGATCTCGCCGTCGAGATCGAAGTCGGCCGCTTCGTTGGGGCTGGGCAGCGTTCCGGTCTGCGACGGAGGCAGGAGCATCGGGCCGAAGAGCCCCGTCCCGTCGGCGAGCGAGAGGAACACGCGCACGTCGCTCGAATCCTCGTTGATCGTCGCGAGATCGATCCAGCCGTCATTGTCGTAGTCGGCCGCCTGCGAGCCGTAGATGCGCGTCGTCGAGGAGCCCGTACGGTTGGAGAACTCGTCGAGCTCGTGGAAGGTGCGCGAAGAACGCTTGGTCGCGGTCTTGAATTGCCATGCGTAGCCCTCCGTGCGTAGGAAGCTCCCGTCGGCCGCTTTCAGGTCCTCGGTGAGCACCACGGTCACGTCCTCGCCCGCGGCGAAAGGCTCGACCGGCGTGAAGCGCACGCGCTGGTTCGCGCTCTCCAGCGTGAAGGATCCCGCGGCGGGTCCGGTGTTGCGCCCGAAGACCAGGAAGGTCTTGCTGGCAGGTGGCAGAGTCGTCGGATCGACGGCTCGATCGAAGTCGACCACGATGTCGGTGTCACGTGCAGCGTTCAGCACATGCCGCGCCGGCTGGGTGGAGACGACGCCGAGCTCTGCCGCCGTCGCGACTCGAGCCAGCGGACCGAGCAGGGAAACGGAAAGGAACAAGGAGAGAGCTTGGATCTTCACGGTCGTCCTCGATCAGGCCTGAGCCCGTCAGTGTGAGCCACGCGACGGATCGTACCAGCTCCCGGAAATCGCCTCGTGGAAATGAAGAACTGGCCACGCCTGCGTGAGGACAGGCGTGGCCAGCGTGTGGGATCGGTCGAGCGCGAGGCTCGTTCGATCAGGGCGCGATCGCGACTGCGATCGCGTTGGAGAGATTGAACAGGGCACCGCCGCCCATGGGATCGCGGAACCAGTGCTGGAAGTTCCGAGTCGACCCGATGAAAGCCCCCAGGCTGTGCTTGGCATCGGAATTGTCGTAGGTGTAGGTCGCGGCGTTGCCCGCGGCCATCACCACCGAACCGCGCACGATGCCGCCCGTCGTGCACAAGAAACCGTTGCCGAAGGGGTTCTGCACCTGGTTCGTGCCGTGGAAGAAGATGCCGTTCTGGTTCGGAACGGGCGCCGAGGTGAGCGTCAGATCACCCGCGCTCGAGCTCGTCGACCCCGAGGCGGAGATGTCCGCGGGCGAACCGGTCGAGTTCGGGTTGGCCACGCAGTACTTGCTTCCGATCGCGCCCGACACGTGCTCGAGGCTGTCGATGCCCCAGGAATCGAACTGGTCGTCGGCGTTGAACCTGGCCGATGCAAAGGGAACGGTGCTCACGATGCCGACGAAGGAGTTCGGAAGGGTGCGGGGCGGGACGTTGATCGAACCCAGGGAGCTTCCGCCCGAATCGAACACCTCGATGGTAAAGCCGGCGAGGGGAGATTGGTCGGCAACGTAGGCACCGCAGGCGGTGGTCGGCTGCGAGAAGACCAGGGTGAACTCGCCGGTCGCGAAGACGGACGGAGTGTTATCGTTGGAGAAATAGTTCGGCTCGGTCGGGAGCGTGCCAGCGATGAACATCGGGAAAGGTAGCGTGCACGAGCAGTACACGTACTGCGAAGTCACGATCCCGAGGTAAGTGCAGAAGCCGAAGCTGTCCTGGATGCCGAAGGCCGACAGAGCGCCGGTCCCGGTGATCAGCGTTCCATCCGCGAGGGAGTCGAAGTTCACCATCGTCGGGCTGCCGCCCGCGGCGGTGGCCCAGGTGTTGCGGTCGGTGAAACCTGATACCGACAGGGTGGACGAGGTCGTGGTCGCCCCCGCGTGGGAGAGCTGACCGGTGGAGAGTGGATTGGCCTGAAAAGCGTGAGCCCAGGATGTAATCGCGATGAGAGCGAAGGCTGTCGAACGCACGATGGTTCCTCCTAGTTGAGAGAGCGACCCCGACGAAGGGGTCTGCAAGAACTCCACGGAACGGGCGGATTGTACTCGCGCTCGCACGACCCGTTCCCGGGCGGAAGTCCCACGGGGGCCCACTGGCGGGGGAAGGGATATGCCTCGTTTACAGCCCTTGCCCGGCCAGGGAGCGAGCGCGAGAATCAGCGGCTACCAGAAGTTCCCTCGGTTGCGGGCGAGGGTTCGATCACGAGGTTCTTGAAGCGCACCTCGACCGCGGACCCGGAGTGCAATTGCAGAGCGACCTGCCCCCGACGCGCTCCGGCGGGGTCGTGCAGGTCTACACAGGTTGCACCGTTGATCCAGGTCTGCACGTGGTCGCCCACGGCCTCGATCTCGTAGTGGTTCCACTCACCCGGACGCACGTGGGCTTCACCCGATTCGGCGGAGAGGAGCGCCCGGCCGTTCTCCTCGTAGAGCTTGCCCCACCAGCCAGCGCCGACGTCGGCTTGATATCCCCGGACCTCGCCGTCCGCGAGAGGCTCGGTGCGGAACTGGATGCCGCTGTTCGCCTCGTTCGGGACGAGGCGGATGTCGAGGCTGAGCCGGAAATCGGCGCCGAGGAAATCGCTCACGAGGAAAGCGTTCCTCGCGAGCGGTTCGCGCGCGCGGCCGACGATCTCGCCCTGCTCGATCGACCACAGCGCGGGGTCGCCCGACCAGCCGGCGAGGCTCGTGCCGTCGAAGAAGGACGCGCGGTTCTCGGCCGTGAGCAGGCGCGGGAACTGACGGTCGCTCTGGAGGTAGGCGAAGAGTGCGATCGCCTCGTCCTCGCGCAGGGTCTCGAGCTGGCCCTCCGGCATCATCGAGAGCGCGTCCAGGCGCAGCGAAGCGACCTCGTCGCGTGCGAGGACGACGAGCTCGTTCTCGGTCTGGAGGCGTACCGTTCGGTCGTCAGAACCCTTCTCGATCCCCGTCACGAGGCGCTCATCGGTCGTCGTGGCGACGCTGACCTGGTACTCGAGGGGGATCAAGGCGTTGGGATCGATCACGTTCTCGAGCAGGTAGCCGAGGTCCGCGCGATTCGCCCCGCTGATGTCGGGACCGATCGTGCCGCCGACACCGAAAAGGACGTGGCAGCGCATGCACGTCTTCGCAAACACCTCGCGGCCCAGTGAAGGATCGGCGCCGGCGAGCACGTCGGGCACGAGGCGTTCCTTCCACTTCGCGATGGCCGCGAGCTTGTCCTCTTGCGTGCTGCGCAGGACGCCCCACGTACGCGCGAGCATCCCGTCCACCTCTGGATCGGCGAGCGCGCCGAGCTGACGGAGGACGAGCGCGTTGAGGTCGCTCTTCGCGACTGTTCCGCGCGCCAGCCCGCCCAGGAGCTCGCGCGCCCAGACCGGACGCGAGGCGAGCGTGGCGAGCGCGTCGGCGCGCTCGACGCCGGAAAAGCCCTCCCACCGCGAGAGCAGGAGCTCGGGAGTTGCAGCGTGATCGAAGCGCGCGAGCGCGCGGATCGCCTCGCCGCGGAGCTCGGGCTGATCGAGTAACCCCTGCACCACGCGCGCGGTCTCGGGCTCGCTCGCGCCCGCGAGCGCGCCCAGCGCGAGCCGCCGCTTGGCGAGATCGGCGCTCGGATCCTCGAGCAGCGCGCGCAGCGCGGGAAAGGCCGATTCCTCGCCGAAGACCGCTGCCACGAGGAGCGCCCGATCGCGCACCGCGGCGTCGGCGCTCTCTGCCAGCTCCTGGTAGGCGCGCGGCCAGGAGGGCGGCGGTTCGATCCCGCGCAATCCCTCCAGCGCGGCGTACGTCTGGTCGAGCGCGAAGAGCCGCGACTCGTCGTCGGGAAGCTTCCGTAGCGCAGTCACGAGCGCCTCGTGCGCCGGAGGCTCGAAAGCCGCCCGCCGCCACAGGAAGCCGGTGATCTCGGGCATCGCCGAGGCGCTCGCGAGCTCGAGCGCGCGGCGTGGATCGAGGGGCACGAGCGGTTCGATTCCGTACCACAGGAGCAACGGAAGGTTCGCGTCGGTCGCGTCCTCGCCGTGCGCGAGCAGAGCCTGGGCGATCTCCCAGCGGTCGTCGAGCGGCATGCGTTGCAAGGCGGAGGCGACGTACAAACGCACGACCGGTGAGGGATCCAGGCGCGCGAGCTGCGCGAACTCGGCGAGGGCGGCGCGGCTGGGGTTCCGGGACTCGCACAGGAGCTGGATCGCCCAGGCTCGCAGGTACGCGTGCTCGCTGCGGAGCTGCTCCAGGAGCAGCCCCTCAACGAGCCCGCCCGACGCATGGAGAGCCCAGAGCGCGCGCAGCCTGCGCCGCGGATCGGGGTTCTCGCGCAGGATGCGCGTCAAGCCGCGCGTGGTCTCCGGCGTGCCGCCGCGCTCCTCGAGGAGCCTGCGTGCCGTGCGCACGTGCCAGTCGTTCGCGTGGAGCTGGAGCGCGACCAGCTCCTCGTTCGAGAGCGTCCCGAGGTCGGCTGCGCGGTAGGGCGCGGTGCCGTACGAGACGCGATAGATCCGGCCGTTGGTGCGGTCCCAGATGTCGACGTCATTCGTGTGGCATGCCTGCTCGTCGTACCAGTCGATCAGGTACACCGAGCCGTCTGGCCCGTACTTCAAGTTGATGCCCGCGGAACCAGCGGTCGTTCGCGAGCAGGAAGTCCTGCGCCGTGACGGCCGACGAAGCCGGAGCCCGGATTGCTCGAGCACGTCGGTGTTGACCCGGTTGCCGTGGATGTTGTTGAAGAAGATCGTGTCGCGGTACTCGGCGGGAAAGCTGTCGCCGAGGTAGATCATCGCGCCGCAGTGCGCGTGGCCGCCGCCGGCACGCGTTCGAACGGCCGTTGCCGCCGTGCGAGCCAGCCGCCGAGGTAGTGCAGGTGGTCGGCGATCGTCTTGATGTCGTCGGAAGACGTAGCGGTCGAAGTGCTCGCCCGCCTGGCGCTCGTAGCGGCCGCCCTGGATCATGTGATACAGGTGCGGGATGACGCACGCGGTGCAGAAGCGCCTGGCCGTCGTCGTCGAAGTCGACGCCCCAGGGGTTGCTCGTGCCCTCGGCGAAGACCTCGAACTCGCGCCGCGTCGGGTGATAGCGCCAGACGCCGGCGTTGAGCGGCGTGCGCTCGGCGTCGGGCGTGCCCGGCTTGCCGACGCAGCGAGTGCGTGAACACGCCGTGGCAGCCGTAGAGCCAGCCGTCGGGACCCCAGATGAAGGCGTTCAGCGTCTCGTGCGTGTCCTGGTAGCCCCAGCCGTCGAGCAGGACCTCCGGCGGGCCGTCGGGCACGTCGTCGCCGTTCGCGTCGGGGATGAAGAGCAGATACGGCGCCGCGCCGACCCACACGCCGCCGAAGCCGACCTCGATCCCGCTGACGAGGTTCAGGCCGCTCGGCGAAGACCTTGCGCGTCTCGAAGCTCCCGTCGTGGTCGGCGTCCTCGAAGATGAGCGATGCGGTCGTGGCCCTCGCCCTTCCGGCCGCTTGATCGGATAGGTGAAGGCCTCGGCGACCCACAGCCGGCCGCGCTCGTCGATCGTGAACGCGACCGGCTGGTGCACGTCGGGCTCGCCGGCGACGAGCTCGACGTGAAAGCCTGCGGGCACGCTCATCGCGGCGGCAGCTTCCTCGGGCGGGAGCCCGGCATGCGGGATGATGTCGAGCGGGAGCAGTGCCTCGACGTCATGGAAGACCGGTGACTCGTCGTGCAAGCGCAGGTGGTCGAAGTTGAGGTGGCCCCACCCACCGCTCGACTCGTCGAAGAGGGTGACGATGACCTCGCCTCCGAGCTCGGCCGAGAGATCGACGACCGCCGGCCGCAGGGTCTCGTGATCCTCGGCGGAAGCGGTGGCGATGAACTTCTTGTTCTCGGCGCGCTGGAACTCGACTCGCGTGTGCTCCGAGCGCCCGCCCGCGAGCCAGAAGCTCGCGAAGGGATGCTCGACGACGAAGGGCGTGGAAACGAGCGTGCCCTGGGGCTCGTCGCCGGCGACTTCGTAGGTCCCGATCCAGCCATTGCCGACCTGCGCGCTCGACATGTCGGCGCGGCGCACGATCACCGTGTCGCCGCGGATCGGCTGCCCGGCGAAGGCGTCGCCGGTCGCGGTCCAGTCCTCGAGCGTCCCGTTCTCGAAGTCGAAATTGAGGACTCGGCCGTCCTTCGCGCGCGGGAGAAAACCGGGCGGCTGGCGCGGATCCTCGGGAACCTCGGGCGCCGGTGCCTCCCCGCCCTGGCGCGCAGCGCGCCGCTGCAAGTGCACGTACGCGCCCTTCTTGTTGCCGGTCACGACGTCGACGAGCCCGTCGCCGTCGACGTCACCGGCGATCACGTAGACGCCGACGCCCGAATCGTCGCTCACCAGGTGCGGCACCCAGTCGACCGCGCCGGCGGGCTTGCGCACGTGCTCGAACCAGTACACGACCGCTGGCGCTCCCGGCTCGGGATCCCCCTGTGCGCCGTGCGACCACCAGCGCTTCCCGGTCACGATGTCGAGCAGCCCGTCCTCGTTCACGTCCACGAGATCGATCGCGTGCAGCTCGCCGATGCGCAGACCGTGAGGACTGTCCTCGGGCCGCGGCCCCAGGATCGTGTGAGGGACGAACGAGCGCTCGCCATCGCGCTCGATCTGCTCGTGCCAGACGAGACCGAAGCCATGCGCCTCCAGGCTCGTGATCACGTCGCCGTCCCCGTCGCCATCGACGTCGTCGACGAACATCTGCGCGCCGCCTTGATTGGGTGCGAAGGGCACCGGATGGCGCTGCCAGATCGGATCGCCTTCGAGCGAGGGCGGCTGCTGCCACCACTCATCCTTCAGCAGCACGTCCTTGCGTCCGTCCCCGTCGACGTCGCCGACTCCCAACCCGTGGGTGAAGCGCTGGCGGCCGGTGTCCTCCGACAGGCGGTGGAAGATCCACGGGGCGCGCGAATCCTTCGGATCGGGTTCCGCCCAGCCGAGCACGCCGGCCGTGTGGAAGACGAGCTCGTCTTTGCCGTCACCGGTCAGATCGGTGAAGGTCGGCGACTCGTTGTCGATGTTCGGATGAACGAGATGGGCTGCCCAGAGTCCCTGGTTCTCGTGCGGATTCTCGTACCAGACCGCCTGCTCCCCCGGGAAACCGACCACCAGGACGTCGATCCACCCGTCGCCGTCGAAGTCGCGCGGGAAGGGGAAGAAGTTGTTCGAGTAGCCCTTGGGATCGAAGGGTTCTTGCTCGTAGATCCGGTGCGCCTGCGCGAAGTCCGGCCCCCCGTACCAGAAGGGCCCCGCCACGACGTCGCCGTGCCCGTCCCGATCGAAGTCGGCGAAGCTCGCGCCCTCGCAGTAGAAATCCGAGGCCAGCTTCCGCGTCTCGAAGCGAATCTGCTCCTGCGGCGCGGTCTGGATCGTCGTGGAAGAGAACGCGAAAACCAGGGGGGCGATCAAGCTAGGCATGGCGCGGGGGAACCCGAGCGGGCGCTCCGCTCGGTCGAATCCTCGCTCATGGTACGCGGGAATTCCCAGGGAGCGGTGGCGAGCCCGAAACGAAGCGCTCCCGAATCCGGCCAACGGCGCACTTCCTAAAGAGAAACTACATCCCCACGAGCCCGCCGCAGCTCCTGGAGAGAAACCACCCACCTACGAGCACGGCCCACCTCTTGGTTCGGAGTACCGCCTTCTTTGTTCGGAGTACCGCCTTCAGGCGGTCCGGTTCGTCGTCCCGCCTTCAGGCGGGACTGGCTCTGCAAGAGAAGACCGCCTAAAGGTGGTACTCCGAACCAGTACCGATCAGTGGATCAACAGACGCGCGAGCTTGTTCGCTCCCGTTTCCGTGAACCAGACCTCGCCGTGGATGCCGACCGTCAAACCGTCCTTCAGGTTGTACTGGAGAGCGGTCGGGATCTTGTAGTAGGTGAAGGTCGAGGTCGAGGGGTGGAAGACCATGATGTACCCCTGGTTTCGCGTGCCGACGATGATTCGTCCGTCCTCCGTCGCACCGATCGGACCGCCGAGCTCGTTCGGCACGGGGAAGGTGTGCAGCGTGTGCTGACCGGTCTGCGGGTCGTACTCGCCGAGGTATCGGTCGTTCCAGTGCGAGTAGAACACCTTCCCGTTGGACCAGATGGGGAAGGCCGGGCCATAGGGCGCAGTGATCGTCTCCTGGATCGGTTGACCCAGCGGCTTGTACGCGAGCTTGTTGGCGGAAAAACAAGCGAAGTAGAGCACCGACTGGACGGGATCCTCGGTCCCCTGGACCACCCAGCATCCGGCAGTGGGCATCACGTGCGAGCCCAGCCAGGTCGCCGACACCGGATCGAACTCCGAGATGCGATTGCGTTCGTGGTCGGTCACCCAGATCGTTCCCTGGCTGCTCTCGACGGGAATCGCCATGGCAGCCGAGCCGTAGGGCGCGGCGTAAGCCGTATGAACGCCGCTCGTCGGCAGGAGCTTGCCCATCGCTCCCGAGTAATACAGCCCCGTCCACACTCGATCTTGCGAATCGACGATCATCCCATCGGGGCCTGATCCGCCCGAGGTCGGGAATTGCCGGAAGGTCTCGCTCGTCGGGTCGAAGCGGGTGAGGAAATTGTCGTTCGGCTGGCTGAACCACACCAGCCCCTGCGAGTCGACGTCGATCTGATCGGGGAAGCTGCCGATCGGCACGACCCATTCATGGAACATCTCGGGCGTGATCGGTGAAACGAGGGGAGCCGAGCTCGGGGCAACGGTGGTGCGCGTTCCGATCGTGGTGACGAGCAACCCTCCTCGACGGACGGTCTGGACGCGCGTCAACGCGGGGGTGTAGCCGGCGCTCGAGCGCTCCGGGAAATAGACGACGCTCCCGTCGCGCGGAACTTCCGGTCCGACCTCTTCCGGAACGAGCAAGGGCAGCGGCACCGCATTCACCAGGCCAACCAATCGTCCCTCCCGCCAGTGCACCTCGATGCGCGCGTCCTGGAGGACGATGCCCGCCCGCCGGAGGCCGTACTTCCAGACCTCGTCCGCACGCCAGGGAAAGGTCTCCAGGTAATAGGCTTCGAAGTCGCGGTGACCGAGCGTCGGTCCGACGCGCTGGAGCCACGCGCGCGTGCCTTCGCGATCGTGGGCCGGCCCCTTGGTCCTCCCCTCCGGCCACAGGAGGTAGGGTTCCGCGGAGAAGGCCGCGATGCCGCGGAACTTCTCGCCTCCGAGCTCGGCGTCGACGATCGGACGCTTGCTCACTCCGAGCACGAGGTCGGAGAAGGTGTCGGGGACCTGAGCCCGGAGCGAGAGACTCAGCAGGCCGAGCCATGCAATCAGCAGGAAGGGCCGTACGTAGCGATGGTGCAGGGAACGGAAAGGAAGGAGGTTGGTGCGCATGATCGCCGTCATTCCGTTTGCAAGGGGTCGAGGGTCGACTGGCCGCGGGCTGCTACGGCACGAAGTAGATGGAGAGCCCGTCCGAAGCATTGAACGCTGCGCCGCCCGCGGCGGGATCGCGGAACCACGCCTGGAAGTTCCAGCGCGAGCCGGCGGTGATCTGACCCGCGAGATTGGGCGGATTGTTGATGTCCAGCTGGTGGATCAGGGTGTTGCCCGTCGCTCGGTGCACGCTCAGGCGGAAGAAGGGTGCCCCGACACACTGCTGGCCGTTGCCGAAGGGCAGCTCGACCTGGGTCTGGCTGTACGCGAAGAGGCCGGGTTGATCGGGAACGGGTGCAGCGCGCAGCTCGAGGTCATTCGCCGTGACGCTCGAGCTGCCGGCGAAGGCCATCGTGGCGGGCGAACCCGTCGAGTTCGGTGTCGACGAGCAGTAGTTCGCGAAGAGCTCGACGACGTCGAAGAGGTAGCCCGCGCCTGCCGAGGTTCCGCCGTCGTCGTCGCCGTGGGCGGTCGCGGCGATTCGCTCTCCGTCCAGCGCGACGACTCGTCCGAGGAAATCGGAAGGATCCCCGTCGGCGGCAGTCAGCGTGAGGACATGCGCCCACGTGCCCGCTCCGCGCTGGTACAGGTGCACCGCTCCCTGGTTGGAGTCTCCGGCGACAGCCGTCTGGTGAGCACCGACGGCGATCAAGGCTCCGTCGATCGCGACCGACCGACCGAATGCCTGACCGCCCGCGCCGCCCTCGGCGAGGAGCTTCGCCTGCTGAACCCACGAACCACCGCCGTTGGCGAAGACGTAGGCCGAGCCCGAGGCCGAGCCCAGGTCATCGTCGCCGTAGGCACCGACGAGCGCGAGATCACCTTCGACCGCCACGTCGTAGCCGAAGAAGTCGTTCGATGCGATATCGATCGACACGAGCTTCGTCTCCTCGGTCCAGGTCGATCCACTGCGCCGGTACACATACGCGGAGCCCGTGTTCGTGCCTCCTTCGTCGCCGTTCAAGGTGCCGCAGATGGCCATGTCGCCGCGAATCGCGACCGACCAGGCGAAGAAGTCTCCCGCGCCGGGATCGCTGGCCACGAGCTTGCCCTCCTCCAACCACGTGCTGCCGACCCGGCGATAGACGTAGGCCGAGCCGGCGCCGGTGAGCGAGGAATGATCGTCCTCGTCCGAGCCGACCAAGATCGAATCGCCGTCCATGTCGATCGACCAACCGAAGTGATCGCCTGCTCCAGCGTCGCTCGCGGTGAGCTTCGCCACGAATCCCCAGACGCCCTGGGCGTCGCGCTCGTACACGAAGGCCGCCCCGTGATCGTTGGCCGCGCCGTCGTCGAGCCATGCGCCCGCGACGACCACGTCTCCGGAAATCGCGATCGAGTGCGCGAACTGGTTGTTCGGTGTGCCTCCGACAGGGGTCAAGCGCGCCACTTCGGTCCACACGCCGGCTTGCTGCTCGTACACGTACAGCGCGTCGAGCCGGCTGACGGCCGCACGATCGCCGGAGACGTCGATCGCCTCGCCGAATGCCGCGCCGGCGCTGGCATCGGAAGCCATGAGCTTGTGCTCCCCGGTCGAGCCCCACGTTCCTTGGGCCTCTGCGGAAGCCGTGAGCGCGATGGGGAAGAGGAGCAGGATCGAAGTTCGTCGGGTTCGACTGGTGCAAATCATTGGATGTGGGATCGCAGGGTCGTCGTAGGAAAGCCGCGCTACACGGTCGACAACCAGCATACCAGGCGCATACTTCCGCGGGCCGGATCGACCGTCCATGGGTCGCGCATCGCACGCGAGTTACAATCCTCGCCCTCACACGGGCCGGATCGCGCTTCCGCGGCGCATCAGGAGCTCGCGTCCTCGACACGGAGTCCCGACGCATCATGATCGTTCCCGCATCCTTCGCATCCTGCATCCTTCTCTCCGCTCAAGCGCCCGCGATGGAGGATTGGCCGCAGTACCGCGGGCCCCACCTCGATGGTCGGAGCGCCGAGCAAGTCGGCTTGCGCGCCTGGCCTTCCGACGGTCCACGGCGCGTGTGGAAAGCGGCGATGAGCACGGGCTTCAGCTCGTTCACCGTCGCCGACGGCAAGGTGTTCACGCTCGTGCGACGCCGCGTGGATGGAGACGATCGCGAGCTGTGCGTCGCGCTCGACGCCGAGACCGGGAAAGAGCTGTGGGCCGCACCGCTCGGAAAAGCGAAGTACGACGGCGGCGGGGATTCGGGAGCCGATGGGAACGAAGGCGGCGACGGACCGCGCAGCACCCCGAGCCATGCGGGCGATCGAGTGGTCGTCCTCGATGCGCACCTGGGCTTGACCAGCGTGGACGCCAAGACCGGCAAGCTGGCCTGGCAACACGACCTCATGGCCGAGAACGAGGGACGCCTGATCTCCTGGCAGAGCGCGGCATCCCCGCTCGTGGACGAAGGCCGCATCTTCGTTGCCGGCGGCGGGGAAGGGCAGTCGCTGATCGCTTTCGACGCGGCCAGCGGGAAGGTCCTCTGGAAGGACTTCGACGAGAAGATGACGCATGCGACTCCCGTCGCCGCAACGATCCTCGGCGTGCGGCAGGTGATCTTCCTCGTGCAGTCCGGGCTCGTGGCCGTCGAACCCGCGACGGGGAAGCTGCTGTGGAAGGCGAAGTACCCCTACAGCACGTCGACCGCCGCCTCGCCCGTCGTGTGGGAGGACATCGTCTACGTATCGGCCGGCTACGGCGTCGGCGCGGGAGCCTTCCGCATCGCGAAGGAGGGTGACGGATGGAAGGCCGACCCGCTGTGGCGCAAGCAGAACCGGCTCATGAATCACTGGAGCACGCCGGTCTGCAAGGACGGTTTCCTCTACGGCATGTTCTCCTTCAAGGAGTACGGCGCGGGCCCGATGAAGTGCGTCGACATCCGCACCGGCGAGGAGCGCTGGTCGGAGGATGGCTACGGAGCGGGCAACTGCATCCTGGTCGGCTCCGACGTGATCGCGCTGGCGGACGACGGACAGATCGTCTTGGTCGAGGCCAAGTCCGACGCCTACAAGGAAGTGGCGCGCGCCGATGCGGTCGGCGGCAAGTGCTGGTCCTCGCCAGCCTTCAGCAAGGGCCAGCTCTACGTCCGCAGCACCACCGAGGGCGTGCGGCTGGACCTCTCGGGCGCCGCGCCCCGCTGAGCTCGGCTCGCGATCAGCGCACCTTCGCTCGACCCTCACGAGCCGCCACGCGGCGAAGCTCGCGAGCGAGGGTGGCGCTGATCTCCCGAGCCGAGCGCAGGGAGAGGTGCGAGCCGTCCGTGGTCTCGTAAGGATCGCCATGGTGGTCGAGGTACGCCACCCCGAGGGAGCGACAGAGCTTCTCGAAGCGCTGGCCGGGGAACGCGGCGTTCTCGATCTCCTGCAGCGAGGGCGAGACGGGCAGCCGGAAGCAAGTGATCTGCCAGCCGTCACGGATCAAGCCCGCGAGCTCCTGCTCGAGGGGCTCGAGCTGCGCAAACCGTTCCTCGCGAGTCTCGCGGCGCAGGCGCTTGCGCAGGATCGAATCGTGCGCGGTGGGGTCCAGCTCGTAGAACCAGTTGCTGTGCCAGGCGCGCGTGTTCAGCGTGGCGAGGTGCTCGTCGCGCAACCCGCGTAGCCAATCATCGAGCGTCGTGTCGATGAGGCTGGGTGTGAGGGTCTCGGCTTGCGGATCGTTGCGGTGGGCCCAGACGTCGAGCGCCCAGGGGGCCACTTCCACGTAGACCGCGGTGGGATCGAGATGGACCAGCAGGCGCCGCGGCCCGAAGGTCCGCACCAGTTGCAGCTCATCGATGAGCTGCGCCCCCTGACCCCAGAGGAGGATCGTGGTGCCGAGCCCAGCCTCCTCGAAGACACGCTCGACGATCCCGTGCGAGATCCGCGAATCCCCGACCACGAGGAGGTCGGCGCGTACCGGGTCGCGCGCGGCGAAGTAGATCATGTCCGGGTCGGGCGGCTCCCAGGACACACCGTCGTAGATGTGCTCGACCTTCCCCGGATCCTCGGGGAGCAAGCGCGCGAGCCCGAGCTGCCAGGAGGTGAAGAGCAGCACGAAGAGCACCGCGCCGTGCAAGAGCGGCGTCCAGCGACGCAGACGACGCCTAGAACTGGAAGTAGAGGAACGCACTCGATTCCCTTCGGGCGACGATGCACAGCAGGAACAGCATGCAGGCCGCGGCCAGCGCCTGCAGCCGCGGAGACTCGACGGGCGCGCCGCGCTCCCGCCTGAGCTGGAGCAGGTGGGCGAGCGCGATCGGGAGGACCAGGACGAGATAGCGTGCCCGACCGAGCACCTCCCATCCCATCGGCTCGCTCCACGGCGCGACGAGCATGCGCTCCAGCATGTCGCCCGCGAGCGCGATGGTCGGGGCGCGGAAGGGCACCCATGTGACCAGCAGGAAGAGGAAGAATGCGAGCCACGCCACCGTCGATCGCAGCGCGCCGACGAGACTCCCGTCGTGCTGGACCGCGTCCGCCGAGCGCCGGTCGCCGCGCAGGATGCGCTCGGCAGAGAGAGCGAGACCGTGCAGCAGCCCCCAGAGCACGAATGTCCAGGCGGCGCCGTGCCACAACCCACCGAGGAGCATGGTGATCAGGAGGTTGAAGTACGTGCGCGCACGGCCGCGGCGATTCCCGCCGAGGGGCACGTAGAGGTAGTCGCGCAGCCAGGTCGAGAGGCTGATGTGCCAGCGGCGCCAGAATTCCGCCGGGCCGCGCGCGAGGAACGGATAGCGGAAGTTCTCGGGAAAGCGCAGACCCAGGAGGTACGCGAGGCCAATGGCGATGCCTGAGTAGCCGGCGAAGTCGGCGTAGATCTGGACGCTGAAATACAGGGCGCCGAGCCAGGCCTCGAGCGGTGGGAGGCGTTCCCACGAGCCCGCGGCGAAGATGCGCTCCACCTCGGGCGCCAGATTGTCGGCGATCACCATCTTGAGGAAGAGACCCGTGATGCAGTGGTAGAGGCCTGCCTGCACCATCGCGGGAGCGAGCGAGCGCCGGCGCTCGAGCTGAGGGATCAGATCGCTCGCCCGTACGATGGGGCCAGCGACGAGCTGAGGAAAGAAGGTGACGAACAGCGCGAAGTCGCGCAGGCTCCGGGCCGGTAGGAGGTGCCCGCGGTAGATGTCGATCACGTAGCTCATCGTCTGGAAGGTGTAGAAGGAGATCCCGACCGGGATCACCCAACCCGTCAGATCGAAGTGCGGATCGAATCCGAGCACGTGTCCTGCGGCGGTCGCATTCTGGGCGAGGAACGGCAGGTACTTGAAGGTGCCGAGCAACCCCAGGTTCGTCGTGAGCGAGAAGAGCAGCCAGGCCCGCCGCACCCTTGGACTCTGCGAGCGCGAGATATGGAGCCCCGCTTGCCAGTCGATCAAGGTCGGGGCCGCGAGCAGGATCAGGTAGGCCGGATTCCACCAGCCGTAGAAGATCAGACTCGCGACGAGCGCCGAGGTCTTCGCCCACGCGAAGGGCAGGTACCGCCATGTCGCCCACGACACGACGAAGAAGAGCCAAAAGGTGACCGTGTCGAAGCGCATGGGAGGGCCGAAACTGGCCGCCGGACGGCGAGCGATCGTGGCCCGCGATCCCACTGTATCCCCCGTGGGGAGTCCGCGTGCCTATCGCAGGGGCGTCGGTCTCGCCGGGAGGTTGGCTCGACTTCCCGCCCACCTTGTCGCGACCACGGTTTCGCCCGATCGCGGCCGACCTCAGGTCGACGCCTCGAACTCGAGAATCAGACCAGCCCGAGCTTGAGCCGTGCCGCCTCGCCCATGCTCTCGAAAGTCCAGGGCGGATCCCAGGTGAGCTCGACCTTGGACGAGCGCACGCCCTCGACCGCCAGGACCTTGCGCTCGACCTCGGGGGGGAGCGTGCCCGCGACGGGGCAGGTCGGCGAGGTCAGCGTCATGCGGACGTGGACACTGTTCTCGGGCGAGATCGCAATGTCGTAGATGAGCCCGAGGTCGTAGATGTCGACCGGAATCTCCGGGTCGTAGATGGTGCGCAGGACGGCGATGATGCGCTCGCGCAGGTCGCCGACCTGTGTGCCGCTGGAAGGTTGGGTGTCGATCGGTTGCTCGGCCATTTCCATCTCACTCCGTCGAAGCGGGCTCGCGCGCTCGCCCCAGCGCGGCTTCCAGGGTGCGCCACGCGAGCATGGCGCACTTGACTCGTACGGGGAAGTGGCGCACTCCCTCGAAGACTGCGAGCTTCCCGATGTTCCCCGGCACACCCTTCGGCTTCTCGCCGGTCACGAGCGCGTGGAAGGAATCCAGGAGCGCGCGCGCTTCGTTCTCGCTCTTGCCGCGGATCGCCTCGGTCATGAGCGAGGCCGAGGCGCGCGAGATCGCGCAGCCGTCGCCGGTGAAGCGCGCATCCTCGATCTGGCCGTCCACGTTGCGCACCGTCAAGTGCAGGCGATCGCCGCACAGCGGATTGTGTCCATCGGCCACGCAGTTGGCGCCCTCGAGCTCGCCGAAGTTCCGCGGCGTGCGATTGTGGTCGAGGATCACTTCCTGGTAGAGGTCGCCGAGCTCGCTCACGCGAAGACCTCCTTCACCTTGTGCAGAGCGGCGGCGAGCAGATCGACTTCGCGCTCGTCGCTGTAGAGCGCGAAGGAGGCGCGCACCGTGGCGGGCACGCCGAATCGCTCGACCGCCGGCTGCGCGCAATGGTTGCCCGTCCGGACGGCGATCCCCTCCTGGTCGAGCACCGTCCCGATGTCATGGGGGTGGATGCCTTCCATGACGAAGGAGACGACGGCCGCCTTGTGCGGCGCGGTCCCGATGAGCCGCACGCCAGGAACGGCGGCGAGCGCGGAGCTCGCGCGTGCGAGCAGCCGCTCTTCGTGCCGCGCGATGCGGGCGAGGCCCACTCCGGTCAGGAAGTCCGCCGCCGCGCCCATCCCGATCGCGCCGGCGATGTGCGGTGTCCCCGCCTCGAACTTGTGCGGCAGCTCGTTGTAGAGCGTCTCCTCGAAGCGCACCGAGCGGATCATCTCGCCACCGCCCTGGTAAGGCGGCATCTCTTCCAGGAGCGCTTCGCGCCCCCAGAGGACGCCGATCCCCGTGGGCCCGTACATCTTGTGGCCGGAGATCGCATAGAAATCGGCGCCGAGCGCGCGCACGTCGATCGCGAGGTGTGGCGCCGCTTGCGCGCCGTCGACGACCACGGTCGCTCCCGCCGCGTGCGCGATCCGCACGATCTCCTCGACGGGATTGATCGTGCCGAGAGCGTTGGAGACGTGGCCGATCGCCACGATCTTGGTGCGTCCGCTGCACAGCTTCTCGAACGCCCCGATGTCGAGGACTCCGCGATCATCGATCGGAGCGACGCGCAGCTTCGCGCCCGTCTGGCCGCAGACGAGCTGCCAGGGCACGATGTTCGCGTGGTGCTCCATGTGCGTGAGCAGCACCTCGTCGCCGGCCTGGAGCCGCGGTCGCGCGAAGGATTGCGCCACGAGGTTGATCGCCTCGGTCGTCCCGCGCACGAACACGAGCTCGCGGGGGCTCGCAGCGCCGATGAAACGCTGCAGCTTGCGTCGCGCGCCCTCGAAGGCGTCGGTGGCACGCACGCTCAGCGCGTGGACGCCGCGATGGATGTTCGCGCAATCGCGCAGGTAGAAACCCTCCAGCGCGTCGATCACCGCGCGCGGCTTCTGCGTGGTCGCAGCGTTGTCGAGGTAGACCAGCGGATGGCCGGCGACCTCTTGATGCAGCGCCGGAAAGAGCGCGCGCAGCGCCTCGACGTCGTAGGCATCCCGCGCGACGACCGGCCCGGTGGCCGTGCTACCCGGGGCTTGCTTCATGATTCGTCCTCCAGGTCGGCGGGCAGAGCGATCGTGCCGGCGAAGAGACCGATCGCGCGCACCTCCACCCAGCGACGCAGCTCCTCCAGGGCGATGCCCGCGGTGATGGCTCGCGCAAAGCCGAGCACGATGAGTGCGCGCGCGGTTCGCTCGTCGATGCCTCGCGAGCGCAAGTAGAAGATCTCCTCGTCGTCGAGCTCGCCCACGGTGGCGCCATGCGAGCAGATCACGTCGTCGGCGAGGATCGAGAGCTCGGGCTTGGTGTCGGCCGAGGCGTCGTGCGAGAGCAGGAGGTTCTTGTTGGACTGGCGCGCGCTGGTCTTCTGCGCGTGCGCACGGACCAGGATGTTGCCGCCGAAGGCCCCCCGCGCGTGACCGTCCAGGATGCCGCGGTAGCTCTGGGTACTGGTCCCGTGGGGCGTGGCGTGATCGACGAAAGTGCGGCACTCGACGTGACGCTGACCATTGGCGACGTAGAGGCCGTCCAGGATGCATTCGGCGCCCTCTCCGAGGAGCTCGACGTGCAGCTCCTCGCGTGCAAGGCCAGCGCCGAGCGTGATCGTGCGATGCCGCAGGCGTGCGTCGCGATCGATGCGGACGCGCGTCGTGGCGAGATGGTAAGCGTCCGCGCTGCCCTCCTCGATCAAGATGCGCTCGAGCTCCGCTCCCGGTCCGAGCACGATCTCGCACACGGCGTTGGTCCAGCTCCGTGAGCCATCAAGGCCGATGAAGCGTTCGACCAGCGTCGCCCGTGCGCCTTCCTCGAGCACGATGAGCGTGCGCGGATGCAGCGCGAAGGGGGCCGAAGAGCGGGTGGAAACGTGGGCGATCTCGATCGGCCGGTCAAGCGTTGCGCCGCGCTTGACGTGCAGCGCCAGGCCGTCGGCGAAGAGCGCGCCGTTGACCTGCGCGAACGGACCGCTGCCTTCGCCGGCGACTGTGCCGAGGAGCTCGCCGGTCCGGCATGCGCCCGCGTGCGCCGCCTCGATGAGCGAGCGCATCTCCGCCGCCCGCCCGTCGATGGCGCGAGCCAGCGAGGGCGCGGGAAAACCGTTCACGAGCACGATTCGACCGAGGTCATGCTCCCATGACTGGTCGAGACGCTCGGCCGCCGCCGCGATCTCCGCGGCATCCGGCGTGCGCGGGCGAGAGAAACTCGTGCGCACGATTGGCGAGACGTTCGTCGAGCGCCACGCCTCGTCCTTGCGTGAAGGCAGACCCATGCGCTCGAAGCGCTCGCGTGCCGCCGCGCGTCGCTCGGCGAGCCAGCTCGGCTCTCCGCCGGCAGGCTCGCGCGCCTGCGCGGCGAAGCGCGCCATGGCATCGGCCGCGTTCGACAGACGAGTGGAGGCCGTCTCGACCATGTTCAGCTCCGAGTCCCCAGCGCCGGCGCAGGCGTCTCGAGCCAGGCGTAGCCGCGCTCCTCGAGCTCGTAGGCGAGCTCGGGTCCGGCCGAACGCACGATCTTGCCGTCCAGTAGGACGTGCACTCGATCGGGCTCGAGGTATTCCAGTAGGCGCGGATAGTGCGTGACGGCGAGCACCGCACCGTGCGGATTGCGCGCCGCCTTGACGCCTTCCGCCACCATGCGCAAGGCGTCGATGTCCAGGCCCGAGTCCGTCTCGTCGAGGATCGCGAGCGTCGGCTGCAAGATCGCCATCTGCAAGATCTCGTTGCGCTTCTTCTCGCCGCCCGAGAAGCCCTCGTTCACCGCGCGATGCAGGAGCTCGGGCTTCATGTCGAGCGTGGCCATCTGGCGCTTGACGATGTCGAGGAAGTCGATCGCGTCGAGCTCCTGCTCGCCCTTGTGCTTGCGAACGGCATTGAGCGCGGCGCGCAGGAAGTAGGAGTTCGCGACGCCGGGCACCTCGACGGGGTACTGAAAGGCGAGGAAGACCCCTTCGCGGGCGCGTTCCTCGGGCGCGAGGGCGAGCAAGTCCTTGCCCTGGTAGAACACGCGGCCGCCAGTGATCTCGTAGCCGGGCCGGCCCGCAAGCACATACGCGAGCGTGCTCTTGCCCGAGGCGTTGGGCCCCATGACGGCATGCAGCTCACCCTCGCCGATCTCGAGATCGACGCCGTGCAAGACCTCCTTGCCGCCCACCGCGACGCGCAGGCCCTCGATGCTGAGCAGGACTTTTTGACCGGGCTGCCTCATCCAACTGCTCCTTCCAGCGAAACCTCGAGGAGCTTGCGCGCCTCGACCGCGAATTCCATCGGCAGCTCCGAGAGCACTTGCTTGCAGAAGCCGCTGACGATGAGTGAGACCGCGTCCTCCTGGCTGAGTCCGCGCTGCCTGCAATAGAAGAGCTGATCCTCGCCGATTCGCGAGGTCGTCGCCTCGTGCTCCATGCGCGCGGTGGGCTCGTGCACCTCGATCGTCGGAACGGTGTGCGCACCCGAGAGATCGCCGATCAGGAGCGAGTCGCACTGCGAGAAGTTTCGCGCGCCGGTCGCGCCCGCAGCGATCTTCACCAGGCCCCGGTAGGTGTTCTGCCCGTGGCCCGCCGAGATGCCCTTGGACAGGATGGTGCTCCTCGTGTTCTTGCCGAGGTGGATCATCTTCGTCCCGGTGTCCGCCTGCTGGCGCTTGGAGGCGACCGCCACGGAGTAGAACTCGCCGACCGAGTCGTCGCCCTTCAGGATGCAGCTCGGGTACTTCCAGGTGATCGCCGATCCCGTCTCGACCTGCGTCCAGGAGATGCGCGAGCGGCGCCCCTCGCACTTGCCGCGCTTGGTGACGAAGTTGAAGATCCCGCCACGCCCCTCCGCGTCACCGGGATACCAGTTCTGCACGGTCGAGTACTTGATCTGCGCGTCATCGAGCGCGACGAGCTCGACCACCGCCGCATGGAGCTGGTTCTCGTCGCGCTTCGGTGCCGTGCAGCCTTCCAGGTAGCTGACGTAGGCGCCGTCGTCCGCGACGATCAGCGTGCGCTCGAACTGTCCGGTGTTCGCCGCATTGATGCGGAAGTAGGTCGAGAGCTCCATCGGGCAGCGCACGCCCTTCGGAACGTAGACGAACGAGCCGTCGGAGAAGACGGCCGAGTTCAGTGAAGCGTAGAAGTTGTCGGTCGTGGGCACGACCGTGCCGAGGTACTTCTGCACGAGCTCGGGGTGCTCGCGCACCGCTTCCGAGAACGAGCAGAACACGATCCCGAGCTCGGCGAGCTTGCCCTTGTACGTGGTCGCGACCGAGACGGAGTCGAACACTGCGTCGACCGCCACGCCGGCCAGGACGGCGCGCTCGTTGAGCGGGATGCCGAGCTTCTCGTAGGTGCGCAGGAGCTCGGGGTCGACATCGGCGAGGCTCTTGGGTCCCTCGCCTGCCTTCTTCGGCGCCGAGTAGTAGCGGATCGCCTGGTAGTCGATCGGCGCGTAGTTCACGTTCGCCCAGTGCGGCTCGACCATCCCCTGCCAGTGGTGCAGCGCAGCGAGACGCCAATCCAGGAGCCACTGCGGCTCGCCTTTCTTGGCCGAGATCGCGCGCACGATGTCGTCGTTCAGGCCGAACGGAAGCACGTCGGCTTCCAGATCGGTCACGAAGCCGTGGGGATACTCGCGATCGAGGAGCTGGCCGAGTTGTGTGTCGCCCTTTTTCATCGTTGACCTCCGCGCGCCGCAGCGCCTCCGGCGAGTTCCGCCAGATTCAAACGCTCGAACATCAAACCCATCGCCAGGTGCACGCGCTGCAACGGCAAGCGTGAGCGGCAGTGACCTTCGTGCTCGCAATGCTCGGCCCCCGAGGTCGAGCACATCGTGAGCGAGAGCGGCCGCTCGATCGCTCGCAAGATGTCCCCCAGGCTGATCGTCGCCGGCTCCCGCGCCAGGCGGTACCCGCCGTGGACCCCGCGCTCGGAGACCAGGAGCCCCGCGCCCGCCAGCCGCTTCAGGATCTGCGACACGGTAGGAGCCGGCAGGACGAGGTCCCGGGCGAGGTCCCGCGCACTCGACGCCGCCCCTTCCTCACGCCCTACGAGGTGCGAGAGGAGCATGACGGCGAGGTCGGCCTTGCGGGTGAGCTTGAGCACGGGAGCGATATAGTACCAATTAGGTCCAGTATCGACAGATGGGTGGCCGTTTCCGGCCTGGTTGCACGTTCCTTGCGTAGGGAGGCCCTCGCACCTCCCCACTGCAGAGCAGAATGGGACGCCTGATCCGGATCGACCGGCATCCTCTATATGGAAGACTCCCTCCTGCCCCTCGACCCGGTCCCCGGGGCCTCGACAGTACGCGGGGGGAACGTTGGAGGCTGAAGGAGGCCAGAGCCCTCGTGACGCGAGCCCCCATGGGCACTCCGGCACCCGAGGGCGGGGCTCGTCGCGCGTCGCGAAGCAGGTGACTCTCGTCGCGAGCGTCGTCCTCTCGGCAGTGCTGGTCGTGGTGCTGCTCGACCGGCGCGGAGCGGGCGAGGACTTGCTCGTGGACAACTCGCGGGAGGTGGCGGCCCTTCTCGACGCGCGCTCGAAGAGCGCCGGCGCGCCGACCGACGATGCTCCCGGGGCATGGCCGCCCGCGCTGGTCCGCGAGCCGCTGAGCGAGGAAGTCGCGGCGAAGTTCTATCCGGCGATCGGAAAGGTCGGCTACCTCTACGATCCGGTGCGCGGGATGAGGCGCGCGGGAGGCCTCGACTTCTGGCGCGCTTTCGAGGAGCACCCGATGAAGGGTTGGCGCATCCGGACCAACGCGCTCGGCTTGCGCGAGGACGTCGAGGCGTCCGGGAAGCCGGTGGATCTGTGCGTCTTGATCCTGGGCGACAGCCAGACCGAGGGCGTGTGCCCGAACAAGGACTCCTATCCCAACCGGCTCGAGCTGCGCCTGCGCGCGCGCTATCCCGGGAAGAGCATCGAGGTATGGAACGCGGGCATGGGGGGAACGGGCCCCTATCACTACCTCGCCACGCTGGAGGATCTCGGGACGCTCGAGCCCGACCTCGTGGTGGCCGCGTTCTATGGCGGCAACGACTTTAAAAACGTCATGCCGCTCGAGCGCTACTTCCATTCGCGAGGCTCACCGACGGCCCCGGCGGAGCTCGTCGAGGCGGACGCGGACGGCGGGCCGATCGGAGCCGCGATCGAGTTCGCCGAGCTCGGGCAGCTCGCCTACTTCAAGAGCAATCCGCAAGACGGGCACATTGCCGTCGGAACCTGCGCGGCGATTGCACTCGAGATGCGGCGGCAGTGCGAGGCGGCCGGGGCGCGCTTCGCCTGCGTGTACCTCCCGCCGCCCCTCTGCGCGCAGCCCCTCGTGTACGCCGCGGAGCGCAACGCGATGGGCGAGCACCTGCGCGGGATGGGCATCGATCTCGAGCTCTCGGATCGGCTGGCGGACGACTGGATCGCGCTCCTCGGCGAGCAGGATCTCGAGGTGATCGACCTGCGCCCGCGCTTCGCGGCCGCCGAGGAGCCGCTGTACTGGGCGAGCGATTGGCACCTCGAGCCCCGGGGCAACCTCTTCCTCGCCGCCGCCCTGGAGGAATCGATCGTCTGGCCGGTGCGCTGAATCCGCGCGTGGATTGAGCGTGGCGCGTCCATGCCGCAGGATGACCCGCAATGGGTCCCAAGGGTTGGTCGATCCCCGCGACCTCGCGCCGCGTCCTCGAGCTCCTTGGCGGGCTCGACTGGTCGCGCGCCCGAGTGGCCGACGTCGGGGCCGGGCGCGGCGCGTTCTCGCACCTGCTGGCCGAGTGGCTGCGCGAGCGCGGAATCGCGAACGTGCGTGACCACGTCCTCCCCTGCGACGTCATCCCCGAGTCCTTCCAGGCCGAGGGCCTGTCGTGCGCGCGCGTCGGCGCGGATGGGCGCCTGCCGCTCGACGACGCGTCCGTCGACGCCGCAGTCGCCATCGAGGTGATCGAGCACGTCGAGGACCAGTTCGCTTTCGTGCGCGAGATGGCGCGCATCATCCGTCCCGGCGGCCTCGTCCTGCTGACGACGCCGAACGTCCTGAGCATGCGCTCGCGCTGGCGCACGCTCGTGTGTGGTTTCCCCGAGCTCTTCGATCCGCTGCCTTCCTCCGGAGCGGACCCCCGCATCCTCTCCGGGCACATCCATCCGATCTCTCCGTACTATCTCGCGCAAGCAGCCTTGCGCGCCGGCCTCGAAGCACCGCGCCTGTACGCCGATCGGATGAAGCGCTCGTCCGCCGTCCTGGTGGTGCTCTCCGCACCGCTCCTCGTGCTGGGCGCGCTATCGCTGCGCGGGCGCCTCGCGCGCAAGCATCCGGAAGTCCTGGAGGAGAACCGTCCGGTACTGGCGCAGATGCAGGGCTGGAAGCTCCTCACCTCGCGCACTTCGATCCTGTTGGCGACGCGCCCCGTCTGATCTGGTTCGGAGTACCGCCTTCAGGCGGTCTTGGTCTTGTTTCGCTTCCTCTCTCGCCACTGCCAGCGCCAGACCGCCTGAAGGCGGTACTCCGAGCCCGAGAGAGCGCGCGCGGGCAATGCACGCCGCAACGCGCGCGGGCGTGCCGAGGTCCGTCCATCCGCAGGGGGAGACGGGCATGACGTGCAAGTCCTCCTCGCGGCCTTGCAGGAGGTCGCGGGAGAAGTCTCGCACCGCGAGCCTTTCGTAGAGCGCGGCGAGGTCCGCGCTCGATTCGAGGGTCGTGTTCAGGAAGGCCGCCAGCAGATCGGGCATGTGCTCGTGGAAGCGCGCGATCAAGGTCTTCGCGCTCGCGACGAGCAGGAAGCTGTTCCAGAGTGCGCCTTCCTCGAACAGGCGCGCGGCGAGAGGCGGGCTGGGCTTCTCGACGAAGGCCTCCACGCGAGCGGGCCAGGCGTCTCCGGTGCGCGGCACGATCCAGCCGTACTCGGTATCGGGTCCATCGGCAGCCACGCCGAGGAGCACGATCCCGTGCGCATGCGTGCCAATCTGTGCCAGCCCTTCGCGCATCGCCGCGAGGAGCAGGCTCTCGCGCTCGATGTAGTGATCGGAGGGCACCAGCGCGATGTGCGCCGCGGGATCTCGCCCGAGGATCGAGAGCAGGGGGAGGAGCACGCCTGCCGCGGTCCCCTTGTTCGCCGGCTGCACGATGCGATTCTCGGGCAGGATGGTTGCGAGCTCTCGGCTCCACCAGCGTTCGTGCTGCGTGGCGACGATCACGACGATGCGCTCTCGCGCGACCAATCTCGCCGCGCGCTCGATCGCATCACCGAGCAAGGAGTTCCCGCCACCGAGCGAGCAGAACTGCTTGGGAGTCACCAGGCCGTTCGGGTCGGTCGTGATCGAGCTCAGGCGCGTGCCCTCGCCCGCCGCCAGAACGATCGCCCATGCCCGGCTGTCTTGCTGATTCATCCACCCCTCCTCCGACCGTGCGTTTGTCTGCGCCACTTCGCACCTACATCGGTTTCGCGGCCCTCGGACCTGGGGAGAAGCACGTTTTGGGCACCGGATTGTCAGCTTCCAAGTGCCCGTACGAGGTAGACGGAGCCGCGCCTCGGAGCGTTCCCGCCCGGGGTGCGACACGACTCGAACGGTGGCGCCGCGGGGCGTGAGCCTCTCCGAATCGGGAAAGGGCGTCTAGAATGCATGTGCTCCGGGCAGCCCCGGGCCTTGTGGGGACCGAGGGTGATCCCTGGCAGGAGGACCGCGATGATCCGCACAGCGATCTTGGCAGCTCTGCTTCCTTCTATCGGTGGAACCGTCGCGCGGGCGGCGATCGCGGGCCAGGAAGCCACGCAAGCGCCCGCGACGTCGATCGAGAGCTGGAAGGACCTCACGGCAGCCTACGAGCAGGCGGTCGTTGCCTGGGTCCAGGAATGGGTGCCGCGCTTCCGCGAGGACCAGCAAGCCTTGCCCAAGGCTTCTCCCGCCGGCGAATTCTGGGCGCGTTACGAGGCGCAGGCCGCCGCCGGCGATACCCGAGCGATCGCGTGGATGCTGCGCAACGTCGGTGAGGCGCCCAAAGACGGAGGTTCCCGTGCCGACCGCGTGAAGGCGCTGTTCGCTCGAGTGCAGGCGGCCGGGGGAGCAGAGTGGGTCGCCGAGGCAATTCCCTCGCTCCTCCTGTGGCGCAGGGACCTCGATGAGGGAGACCTCGAGGCCACCCTCGCAAAGTTCGCGCTCGACGAGTCGTCGCCGGCCGTGCACCGCGCCGCGCTGCTCGGCCTGGCGGAGATCGTGGCGAGCGAGGATCCAGTCGAGGCCTTCGCGCTGCGTCTGAACGCCTTTGCACTGCCCGGCGAGACGCTCGATCTCGACACGATCACGGTGCCGGCGCTGGACGCGCTCGCGCAGCGCGTCCAGGAGGACATGGAGCAGGCGTCGTCGCGCTACTTCGAGGAATGGTACGTCCCCACCGACGACGGCTACTTCAACAAGCCCGCCGCGCCGCCGAGCCCCGAGACGCTCTACCGGCCGATTCTCGAAGAGCTCGCGCGACGCGGGAGCGCCCGAGCGTGCGTCTGGTTCATTGGCCACACCTGGGCGCAGGACGATGCGGCGCGCAAGCTGCTCACGCAGTGCCTCGATGTCATCAGCGCAACCCACCTCGAGGCGGACGTGCTACGCGATTTCTCCTGGCGCGTTTCGTCGCTGGTCGGCCAGCTCGGGGCACCCGCCGTCGAGCCGAAGGTGCGCGCCATGCTCGAGACGGTCGACGCGAGCGCGCGCGCCGGTCTGCTCTACTCGCTCGGAATGGGTCTCTGCGAGGCTTCCGAGCAGGATCCCGCGCAGCGCGAACGAGGCCTGGCCGTCTTGCGCGAGCTCGTCGAACGGTGGCCGGAGAGCGCGGAGGCCGAGAGAGCCGGAGGCCAGATCTTCCGCCACACCAGCCTCCTCGTCGGCCAGCCCGTGCCCGACTTCGAGGCAACCGACGTCGACGGCCACGCCTTCCACCTTTCCGATTACAGGGGGAAGGTCACCGTGATCGACTTCTGGGGCTTCTGGTGAGGTCCCTGCGTGGGGGAGCTCCCCCACCTCAAGGCGCTGGTGCAGCGCCACGCCGACCAGCCCTTCGCAATCGTCGGCGTCAACACCGACCGCGACAAGGACAAGTACAAGCAGCAAGCCCTGGATCACGGCGTGACCTGGCGCAGCGCGTGGGAAGGCTCGACCGACGGCCCGATCCCCACGCGCTGGGGAGTGTATGCCTACCCGACGACTCTCGTGCTCGACGTCAATCACGTGATCCGCGCCATCGGGCCACGCGGAGAGGCTCTCTCGCACTTGGTTGACGAGCTCCTCGCCGAAGCCGGATCGGTCAAGGATTAGCAAGGAGATCCCGGAGAACACAGTCCGACCCAGACCGCCTGAAGGCGGTACTCCGAACCGGAGTCCGAACCGGAGACGGCTCCCGCCGCGCTGGTTGAAAGTACGATCTTCAGTCTGCCCATATCTGGTTGGGAGTACCGCCCTCAGGCGGTCTGGCTCCGGTTCGGAGTACCGCCTTCAGGCGGTCCGGCTCTGGTTTGTAGTACCGCCTTCAGGCGGTCTGGAAAGCACGCGGATCGTGCTTGGTGCGAGAGCGCAGCGTGATCGATGCTTGCAGCTCAGCGCACACCCCTGCCCCGTAAAACGGCGCTCTCGATCGCAATGCACGCACACCTCTCCCAATGCTCCCTTGCCGTTGCCCTGCTCGCCCTCCCCTCGGGCGACCTACCCCCACGCACCGACGACCCGCCCGCGCTCCTGATCGTCGACCCCACGCACGGCAACGATCGCGCGCCGGGTACGAAAGAAAAGCCCCTCCGCTCGATCTCCGCCGCGATCGCGCGCCTCCCTGATCCGCTCGAGCAATCCGCGACCATCGCGCTCGCCCCGGCGACCTACGGCACGACAGGCGGCAACGGAATGAGCGAGCACTCCCTCGCCCTGATGCGCCGCATGCGCCCCGGCGTCACGGTCACGATCGACGGACCAGCTCCCGACCAGGCCCCGGTCGTCTTCGCGTGGAACGGTGGCGAGCCACTCATCGACGCTCGCGAAGGCACCTGGCGCCTCTCCGGAATCCAGATCGGCTCGGGCGAGAGCGGGCAGAAGCGCGGCGTGCTCGCCAGCGGACCGGTCGAGGTGGTCCTCGATGGGGTGAGCATCCGGCTCTGCAGCAATTCCGACGCGGGGATCTTCGCGCGCCGTGGCGGCCGCATCGCGCTGCGGGGCGTGATCCGGCTCAATGACCCACCTCCCGACGGTGAGGAGAGCTTCTGCGGCGTGATCGCCACCGATCAGGGGGTGGTCGAGTTCGACGAGCGCGAAGGCTCTTCGCTCGTCCTCGGGAACGGCAGCCTCTCGGCGAGCTACTACGGCACGATCCGGCTGGGCTGCGAGAGCGCCTCCATCACGAGTCGCACCCACTCGAATTGCCTCTCCATCGGAAACAGCGGGCGCATCGACCTGCGCAACACCGACACGACGCTCGTCGCCACGGATCCGAAGAACACGCCGATCGGCCTCGAGCACGACGGTCACGTGCTGGCCGAGGACGCGCACATCCGCATCCGCGGCAAGAACGACTCGGCGATCGCCTTGCAGAAAGCGAGCACGCTCACCTGCAACGACGTCGAACTCGACGGGAGTTTCCAGTACGCGCTCTGGGCGAGCAGCGGCTCGATGTTCGTTGGCGCATTCCTCGGCGACCTCGGTCGTGTCGAAGCCAGCACCGGCGCCACGGTCCACATCGAGAAGCTGAACGGCAAGGTCGTCGGGCCCGTGGATGCCAGGAGCGGCGGGCTGATCTCGCTTCCCGATCGTGTCGTGAGCTCCCGCTGAGGCAGAGCAGGCCGAGGAGGATGCGCATGCGAACTGCCCTCTGGCGTGGCTCGAGCACGATCCTCGTGCTCGCCTCCGTGACGGCTCTCGGCCAGCTCGCCCACGCCAACGCGGCCACTGCCGGTCTGATCTACCTCGTCTCCGTCCTCGGCCTCACCGTCCGGCAGGGCTTCCTCGCCGGTGTCCTCGCTGCGCTCATCGCGACGGCATGCTTCGACTACTTCTTCCTCCCTCCCTCCGGAACCTTCTTCGTCGAGGCCGCGCAAGATTGGTTCGCACTGGCAAGCTTCCTCGTCGCCGCGACCCTCGGGAGCACCGTCACCAGCCAGCTCGTCGGCCGCGAGCATGCCCGTGCCATCGAAGCGGAGGGCCGGCAGCGCGAGATCGAAGCGCTCTACAACCTGTGCGTGGACCTCTTCACTGCCAGCGCAAGCCCCGGCGGGCTCGATGCCGCCACCAGCCGAGCGCTGCGAACGATCGGCGTGCGAGCCGGGGGCCTCCTCCTGCAAGCCGGAACCGAAGCCGAAAGCGGCGGCTGGATCGGTGGAGCGAGGGACCTCGAGCTGCACAAGTTCCTCGATCGAGCCGCGACGCCCACGGATTGGCAGGAGCCGGGCGCTTCTCCGGGCCTGCAGAACGTGCGCATCCCGGTGGTAGTGGGAGAACGTGTCGCCGGCGTGCTGGTTGCCTATGGCACGCGGGCCCGGCGCGAGACTCTCGAGTCGGTCGCCAAGCTCGTGGCCCTCTCGTTCGAGCGCGAGCGCTTGCTCATCGAGGAGGCGCGGCTCGAGGCGCTGCAAGCGAGCGACTCGCTCAAGACCTCGCTCCTGCGCGCGATCTCGCACGATCTCACCACTCCGCTGACGGCGATGCTGCTCTCGCTCGGCACCCTCCGCCGGGAGCTGGCGACCGACACGCAGCGTTCGGAGACCGTGACGCTCATCGTCGAGGAAGCCACCCGGCTGCACCGACGCATCAAGGACCTGCTCGCCATGGCACGCCTCGAGTCGGGCGGATTCGCGCTGCAGCGCGAGCCTTCTCCGCCCGCCGACCTCTTCCGGGCTGCGCGCGAGAACCTCGGCGGCATCGCGGCTCAGCGGCGTATCGAATCGCGAGTCGCGCGCGAATGCCCCGATCTCGATGTCGACCCCTCGCTCGCGCTGGAGATCCTGGTCAACCTGATCGAGAACGCGCATCGGGCGTCGCCGGCGGGCGAGCCGATCGAGCTGTTCGCTGCGCGCCATCCCGACGACGACTCACGGGTGCGACTGGAGGTCCTCGACCGGGGCAGCGGATTGGCGGGCGAGGGCATGCGGCTCAGCAGCGAGGATGCTTCGGACGCTCTCGCCACAGGTGACGGTCTGCGCAAGGGACTGGGGCTGGAGATCGCCAGGAGCTTCGCGGCGGCGCACGGAGGCGGCCTCTCCCTCGTGCCGCGCAAAGGCGGAGGGGTGTGCGTCCAGATCGATCTGCCCGCAGCGAGACTCGATGACGCGGCGTGCCTGGAGGATTCATGAGCGCAGCTCGCATCTTGATCGTCGACGACGATCCGTCGATCCGTCACGCGCTCGACCTGGAGCTGCGCAGCGCTGGATACGAGACCTCGCTCGCCTCCCAGGGCGAGGAAGGCGCGCGGGCCGTCGAAGCTCGGGCTCCCGATCTCGTGGTCACCGATCTCGCCATGCCGGTGATGGATGGCTTCGCGCTGATCTCGTCCATCCGCGCCCGTTCCGCGATGCCGATCCTCGTGATCTCCGTCCGGGACCGCGAGGGGGACAAGGTGCGCGCCCTCGACCTCGGCGCCGACGACTACGTGACCAAGCCCTTCTCGATGCCCGAGCTCTTGGCTCGCGTGCGCGCACAGCTGCGGCGTTCGAGCGGCCGGAGCGGGGACGAGCGCTTCGAGTTCCCGGACCTCACGATCGATCTCGAGTTCCGGCGCGTGATGCAGGCAGACCGCGAGGTGCGGCTGACGCCCACCGAGTTCGCGCTGCTCGAGCTCTTCGCGAGGAACGCGGGCAAGCCGCTCACTTTCGATCGCATCATCGCCCGCATCTGGAAAGGGACGGCGACCTCGCACGACACCGTTCGCGTCCACGTCGGAGCGCTGCGGCGCAAGCTCGAACCCGACCCCTCCAATCCGAAATACCTGGTCACCGAGCCGTGGGTGGGCTACCGGTTCGTCGCCGAACCGATCTGAACACCGAGTTTCGCGCCGGACCGCCCTTCTTCCGGACTTCTTTCGGGGTCGCCACCCATAGTCTGGCACCGATGCGTGCCAGGCACTTCCCGCCTACTCCCCCGTGCTCCTGCCGGCGACCGCACCCTCTCCACCTCCGATGACCGACGAGAAGAGCGATCCCGGAGTCCTGCGTCCCATATGGCGCCGCATCATCGGGAGGCCGCGGGACATCAGCGATCCGGGGCTGTTCCAGCACATGTCGCTGGCGGTGTTCCTGGCGTGGGTGGGGCTGGGAGCAGACGGACTCTCCTCGTCGGCCTATGGCCCCGAGGAAGCGTACAAGGCGCTCGGCTCGCACTCGCACCTCGCGATCCTGCTGGTCCTGATGACGGCGGCAACGATCACGGTCATCTCGATCGCCTACGCGAATCTGATCCAGCACTTTCCAGGTGGCGGGGGCGGATACCTGGTGGCGACGAAGCTCCTGGGGAGCCAGCTGGGCGTCGTCTCGGGTTGCGCCCTCCTGGTCGATTACGTCCTGACGATCACGGTCTCGGTGGCGAGCGGCTGCGATCAGCTCTGGTCCTGCCTGCCGATGAGCTGGCTGCCGTACAAGCTGCCGGCGGAGTTCGTCGTCCTGGTGCTCCTCGTGATTCTGAACATGCGGGGCGTGAAGGAGTCCGTCCGTTTCCTCGCGCCCGTGTTCCTTCTCTTCGTTGCGACTCACGCGTTCATGATCGTGTACGCCATCGTGTCGCGCGCGACGGAGCTGCCCGGAGTGTTCTACGACGCGGGCAGCGAGCTGCACGACTCCGTCGGTGAGCTCGGGCTCTTCCCGGTGATACTGATCCTGCTGCGCGCGTATTCGCTCGGCGGAGGCACCTACACGGGGATCGAGACCGTTTCCAACGGCGTCTCGATGCTCCGGGAGCCGCGCGTACAAACTGGCAAGCGCACGATGGCGATCATGGCCTTCTCGCTCGCGTTCACCGCCGGCGGAATCCTGTTCGGCTACCTGCTGACGGACTCGACCCCGGTCGCGGGCCGGACCATGAACGCCGTGCTGCTCACGAAGCTCTTCGGCAGCTGGCAGCTCGGCGACGTGGCCGTGGGTAGCGGATTCGTCGTCGTGAGCTTGATCGCGGCCGCGGCCCTGCTCTTCGTCGCCGCCCAGGCAGGTTTCCTCGCCGGGCCCCGCGTGCTCGCGAACATGGCCCTCGACTCGTGGATGCCGCACCGTTTTTCCCAGCTCTCCGACCGCCTGGTCGCCCAGAACGGCGTCCTCATGATGGCGATGGCGGCCGCCGCCGCGCTGCTCTACACGGGAGGCAACATCTCGATCCTCGTGATGATGTACTCGATCAACGTGTTCATCACGTTCACGCTGACCGAGCTCGGGATGGCGAGGCATTTCATCGTGATGCGGAAACGAGAGCCGAACTGGAAGAAGCTCCTCGCGCTCCACGGGACCGGCCTCGTGATGTGCTCGTGCATCCTGATCGTCACGGTGTACGAGAAGATCTTCGAGGGCGGCTGGATCACGCTCGCGATCACCGGTGGAGTGATCGGCCTGTGCTTCTGGGTGCGCGCTCACTACCGCGAGGTAGAGCGCAACCTGCGGCAGCTCGATCAGGTGCTGGTGGGCACTCCGCCGCCGCCCGATGGAGATCTCGCGCCCGCCGACCGCGGTCCGCTCCAGCGCAATGCCCCCACCGCGGTCATCTGCGTGACCTCCTACTCCGGCTACGGCCTGCACCACGTGCTTTCCATCCACCGCCTGTTCCCGGACTACTTCGCGAACTTCCTGTTCGTCTCGGCAGCCGTCCTCGATTCCGGCACCTTCAAGGGCTCGGAGGAGATCCACCGGCTCGAGGCCGAGAGCGAGGTCTCGCTGCGCAAGTACGTCTCCTGGGCTCGCGCCCACGGTCTGCGTGCCGATTACCGCCGCGGCCTCGGCACGGAAGCCGTCGCGACGATGGAAGACATCTGCTGCAAGGTGGCCGAGGAGTTCCCCAGATCCATCGTGTTCATGGGCAAGCTGATCTTCCGGAAAGAGAAGTGGTACCACCGCTTCCTCCACAACGAGACCGCCCTCGCCATCCAACGCCGCTTGCAGTTCGCCGGCGTCCCAGCGATGGTGCTGCCCATTCGAGTCGAGGCCGCGTGACCAAACGCACGCTCCGCATTCACTCTTCTTCCGGACACACCAGCCGGTAGCCGACACCGACCTCGGTCCGGAGGATCCCTTCGCGGGAGGATCCGCTCGAGAGCTTGCGACGCAGGTGCGTCATGTGGACGCGCAGATAGTGGGTCTGGTCGGTTCGATTGGGCCCCCACACGTCCTGGAGGAGCTGCCTGGAGGTCACGACCTTTCCTGGTTGACGCGCCAGGGTCGCCAGGAGCTTGTACTCGATCGGGGTCAAGCGCACTTCGCTGTCGAGATGGAACACGCGACGGGCGGACAGGTCGATTCTGAGGGGTCCGCAGGTGAACAGCGAAGATCCGGCCTGAACGGTGTCTTGCCTGCGACGCAGTGCCGATCGCATGCGGGCGAGGAGCTCGGGGAATCCGAAGGGCTTCGTGACGTAGTCGTCCGCTCCCGCGTCCAGCGCCCGGACCTTCTCACTCTCCTGGTCGCGCGCCGAGAGGACGAGGATCGGAACACTGGCCCATTCCCGGAGCTTCTGGATGACTTCCACGCCATCCATGTCAGGCAGGCCGAGGTCGAGGAGAACGAGCTCGGGCGCGTACTCGGCCGCTCTTTGAACGGCGTCAGCTCCGGTGGTCGCCTCCACGAGCGTGTACCCGTGCGCTCCCAGGCCGGCTCTGAGAAAGCGCAGCACCTGGCCGTCGTCCTCGACCACGAGCACCAGGAGGCCCCCCGCCATCAAGAGCTCCGGTCCTCCTGCAGCGAATCCTGCAGTCCCTCCATGGATGGCGGCGTGCCTTCGATCGGAACCCACAGGCCGAACACGGTTCCGCCGCCATCTCGTCGCCGCACTTCGACGTCACCGCCGTGCGCTCGGGCAATGGCCTGGCTGATCGTCAATCCCAGGCCCGTTCCGGCCGAGCGCGCTCCATCCGCGGCGCGGTAGAAGCGCTCGAAGATCTTCTCCTCGTCCCCGGGTCGGATCCCCGGTCCACGATCGAGGACCTCGACGAGGGCCCTCGATCCAGCCTGACTCACCGCGACCTCCACGGCTCGGTCGGCAGGGCTGTACTTGACCGCGTTCTCGATCAGATTGAAGAGCGCCTGCTCGATCAACACGGAATCCAGCGGTGCGACGAGGACCTGCTCGGGCTGTGTCTGACTGATCTCACGCTGCCACTCCCGCGAGACGCGGCCGATCGCGGATGCGACCGGCTCCTCGACCGGGCACCACTCCTTCTTCACCCGCAGAGTGCCGGACTGCAATCGGGTGAGATCCATGAGGTCCGTCACCAGGCGACCGAGGCGTCCCGTCTCGTCTCGAATCGTCTCCAGGAGCTCGCGACGGTTCCTCTCATCGAGCTGACCGTCTCGCTGCAGCAGCACGCTCGCGGCACCGGTGATCGTGGAGAGCGGTGTCCGCAGATCGTGGGACACGCTGCTCAGGAGGGCACTGCGCGTGCTCTCGGTCTCTGCCTGGATCCGCGAGCGTGCGGCTCGCTCGGCCAGCAGCGCCCTCTCCAGCGCGAGAGCGGCCTGCGCGACGAGCGTTTCGAGCACCTGCCACTGCGACGGCGGTGGAGCTTCGCGGCGATCGCCCAGAGCAACTCCGAAGACACCCAGATGTCCATCGGTGCCGACGAGTGGGATGTAGAGGTTCTTGGTGGCGGGGAGAGTGTCGGTTCCGTAGCCGGCGAGCCTGCCGTGGTCGAAAACCCACTGCGCGACCGCGAGCTCGCGCTCGTCGAGAGGGAAGAGCTTCGCATCGGTGCCGAGCGGAAGGAGCCGTCGGTCGCTACCGGAGATCAGGACGACTGCCTGCGTATCGAGAAGGTCCCTCACGTACGCGATCGTCGTCCGCGCGATCTCGGCCACCTCGGTCTGGATGACGAACTGCTTGCTCATCGCGTAGAGCGAGGCCGTGCGCCGCTCGCGCTCCCTGGCGGCTTCTGCCTGCTCGCGCAGGCGGACCGTGAAGGAGCTCACCGTCAAGCCGACGATCAGCATCACGAGGAAAGTGAGCAGGTATCGCAGATCGGAGACGGCGAACGTGAAGTACGGTGGCACGAAGAAGACGTCGAGCGCCGCCACGCTCATGGCCGCGGCAAAGAGCGAGGGTGCGCGCGGGAGGCGGCTCGCGACCGCGAGCACGCCGAGGAGAAAGAGCATGGCATGATCGGCGAGATCCAGGAGCGATCGTGTCCACCAGCAGAGAAGCGTGCAGAGTCCCACCGCGCTGGCAGCCCAGAGGTAGTCACGCCAGACGAGGGCCGGCTTCCCTTTGCGAGACACGCTCGCCGGCTCGACTTCCTGTTCCCCCGCCGTGACGAGGACATCGATGCTGCCCGACTCCTGGATCAGCTCGTCGACGAGCGTCCGTTGCTTCCATCGCCAGCGTCTCGGACCGATTGGTCTGCCCACCACGATGCGCGTGACAGCGCGCTGGCGGGCGAGGGCGAGGATCTCCGCCCCCGTTCGATCCCCGCGTACCACGAGCGTCTCGGCACCCAGACGTTCGGCGAGCTCGAGGTGCGTCGAAACGCGCTCTCGCGCCTCGGGGGTGAAGCTCTGGAAGAGCCGGGTCTCGACGGAGAGTGCGATCCACGGCGCGCGCAGCCGCCTGGCCATCCTTGCGGCCGCGCGGATCACGCTCGCCGATTGCGGCGCAGGGCCGACAGCCACGAGGACGCGCTCCTTGGTCGTCCAGAGGCGATCGACGCCGTGTTCCCGCTTCCACTCGGTGGCCTGGGCATTCACTCGCTCCGCCGCGCGGCCGAGAGCAAGCTCGCGCAAAGCAATCAGGTTGCCAGTCTGGAAGAAGTTGCGAGCCGCGCGCTCGGCCTGCGCCGGAACGTAAACCTTTCCCTCGCGGAGCCTCTGGAGGAGATCCTCGGGGGGGAGATCGACGAACTCGATCTCGTTCGCGCGATCGAAGAGCGAATCGGGGATCGTCTCTCGGACGGTGATCCCCGTGATCTGCGCGATGACGTCGTTCAGACTCTCGATGTGCTGGACATTCAACGTGGCGTAGACGTCGATGCCCGCGTCGAGGACCTCGACGACGTCCTGCCAGCGCTTGGCATGTCGTGCCCCGGCAGCATTGGTATGTGGGAGCTCGTCCATGAGCAGGATCTCTGGTCGACGCGCGAGCGCGGCGTCCAGGTCGAAATCCTTCATGACGACCCCGCGATAATCGACCTGGCGGGGGACGATGCGCTCCAGCCCTCGAGTCATCGCTTCGGTCTCGACCCTGCCGTGCGTCTCCACCCAGCCGATGACGACGTCGCGGCCATCACTCTTGCGCGCCTGGGCCGCTTCCAGCATGGCGTAGGTCTTGCCCACGCCTGGTGCGCTCCCGAAGAACACTTTGAGCTGGCCTCGTGCGGCGCGCTTCTCCTCCTCCGCGGCTCGTTCGAGCATCTGCTCGGGGCTCGGGCGCTCTTCGACCATCCCCTCATTCTCCTTCTAATGCGTCCAGCTCCAAGTTGAGCCGGAGAACATTGACTCGCGGCTCGCCGAGGATGCCCAGGGCGCGACCCTCGACATGCGCCTCGACCAGCGCGGTGACCTCTCTCTCCTGGAGGCCGCGCGCACGTGCGACCCGCGGGACCTGATAGAGAGCGGCCGCCGGGCTGACGTGCGGATCGAGACCGCTGCCCGAAGCGCTGGCGAGGTCGACCGGCACGTGCGCGCGGTCGGCCCGCGAATCTGCCGCGGCGAGCGCGTCGAGGCGCGCCTGGATCGCTTCGCGCAGGCCGGGGTGCAGCGGACCGAGGTTCGAGCCCGCGGAGGCACTCCCGTTGTACGCGGGCGACGTCGCCGAGAGGCGTCCCCAGAAATAGCGCGGATCGTCGAAGGTCTGGCCGATCAGGTGCGAGCCGAGGATCCGGTCCCCTCGTCGGATCAGGCTGCCATTCGCCTGCTCCGGAAAAACGACCTGAGCGATCCCGGTGACGGCGCAGGGGTAGAGGACGCCGGTGATCAGGCCGAGCACGAGTAACGCGAGCAACGCTGGACGGAGCTCTTGGAGCATGGTCTTCGATCCTCTCAGGCGAGTCCCAGGCCGACGATCACGAAGTCGATCGCCTTGATCCCCACGAATGGAACGCAGATCCCGCCCAGGCCATAGATCCACAGATTGCGCCGGAGGAGCGCCGCCGCCCTCACCGGGCGGTACTGGACGCCGCGCAGCGCGAGCGGGATCAAGGCGACGATGATCAATGCGTTGAAAACCACGGCCGAGAGGATCGCGGAAGCCGGAGTCGCAAGGCCCATCACATTGAGCTTCATGAGTCCCGGATAGGTGGTCGCGAATCCGGCCGGGATGATCGCGAAGTACTTAGCGACGTCGTTGGAGATGCTGAACGTCGTGAGCGAGCCCCGCGTCATCAACATCTGCTTGCCGATGTGGACGATCTCGATCAGCTTGGTCGGGTTCGAGTCGAGGTCCACGAGGTTGCCGGCTTCCTTGGCCGCCTGGGTTCCGCTGTTCATCGCGACGGCGACGTCGGCCTGCGCGAGGGCCGGGGCATCGTTCGTTCCGTCGCCGGTCATCGCGACGAGGTGCCCCTTCTGCTGGTACTCGCGTATCAACTGGAGCTTGTTCTCCGGCGTCGCCAGCGCCAGGAAATCGTCGACGCCGGCTTCGGCGGCGATGGCGGCGGCCGTGAGCGGGTTGTCTCCGGTGATCATGATCGTCTGGATGCCCATCGCCCGCAGGTCGGCGAAGCGCTCCTTGATCCCGCCCTTGACGATGTCCTTGAGATGGATCACCCCGAGAACGCGCGCGCGCTCCGCGACGACGAGTGGCGTCCCGCCAGCGCGCGCGATCCGGTCGACGGCCTGGCGAGCGTCCTCAGGATAGTTGCCACCTTGCGAGCTGACATAGGCGGCGATCGCATCGGAGGCTCCCTTGCGGATCTCGCGCCCCTCGAAGTCCACTCCGCTCATCCGGGTCGTGGCCGAGAAGCGCACGAAGCGCGCACCGAGCTCCTGGATCTTGCGCTCGCGCAGGCCGTGCTTCTCCTTGGCGAGCACGACGATGCTGCGACCCTCGGGCGTCTCGTCGGCGAGCGAGGCGAGCTGCGCCGCGTTGGCGAGCTCCTCGGGCGTCACCCCCTTCGCGGCGATGAACTCGGTTGCCTGGCGATTGCCGAGCGTGATCGTCCCCGTCTTGTCCAGGAGCAGCACGTCGACGTCCCCGGCAGCCTCGACTGCGCGACCCGAAGTGGCAATCACGTTCGCCTGAATCATGCGATCCATGCCGGCGATGCCGATCGCCGAGAGCAGGCCACCGATCGTCGTCGGGATCAAGCAGACCAGGAGCGCGACGAGCACCGTGATCGACACCACGCTGCCCTGACCCGCAGCGGTCACCGAGTACTGCGAGTACGGCCACAGGGTCGCCGTGGCGAGCAGGAAGATGATCGTCATTCCGGCGAGCAGGATGCCGAGGGCGACCTCGTTGGGAGTCTTCTTGCGTTTGGCGCCCTCGACGAGAGCGATCATCCGGTCGAGGAACGTCTCGCCCGGGTTGGCCGTCATCTCGATCACGAGCCAATCCGAGAGGACGCGCGTTCCCCCTGTGACTCCATTGCGATCGCCTCCGCTCTCGCGGATCACCGGCGCACTCTCGCCGGTGATCGCGCTCTCGTCGACCGAGGCGACGCCCTCGCGGATCTCGCCGTCGACGGGGATGACGTCGCCTGCCTCGACCAGTACGAAGTCGCCCCTGCGCAGCTGGGGCGCCGGAACGCGCTCCCAGCGCGCGGTGTGCTCGGGCTTCGCGAGCTTCTTCGCGACGACGTCCTGTCGCGTCCGGCGCAGGCTCTCCGCCTGAGCCTTGCCGCGACCCTCGGCCAGAGCCTCGGCGAAATTGGCGAAGATCAGCGTGAACCAAAGCCAGAGCGAGACTGCGAGGATGAAGCCTGCGGGCGCCTCGCCGTGACCGGCAACGGCCTGGATGAAGAGCACGCTCGTCAACAGCGCGCCCACCCAGACGACGAACATCACCGGGTTCTTGATCTGCAACCGGGGGTCGAGCTTGCGCACGGCACCGAGCACGGCAGGTCCGACGAGCGCGGGATCGAACAGCGACTTGGAAGTGGTTTTCTTGGACGGCATGCAATGGCTCCTCGCGCCGCTCAAGGCGTCGTCATCAGGTGCTCGACGATCGGCCCGAGCGCGAGCGCTGGAACGAAGGTCAGCGCGCCGACGAGGACTACGGTCCCGGCAAGCAAGACGACGAAGAGCGGTCCGTGCGTCGGTAGCGTTCCGGCCCCAGCCGGGACGAGATTCTTGCTCGCAAGGGAGCCGGCGATCGCGAGCACGGGGACCGCGATCAGGAAGCGACCCATCAGCATGGCCAGCCCGAGAGTCAGGTTGTAGAAGGGGTTGTTCGCGCCCAGACCTGCGAACGCGCTGCCGTTGTTGTTCGCGGCCGAGCTGAAGGCGTACAGCACTTCGCTGAAACCGTGCGCGCCAGGGTTGTAGATCGTCGCCTTTCCGAGCGGGTGCAATACCGCGATCGCCGTACCGACCAGCGCGGCGAAACACGGCACGAGGACTGCGATCGAGGCCATCTTCATCTCGAAGGCCTCGAGCTTCTTGCCCAGGTACTCGGGCGTCCGCCCCACCATCAAGCCGGCGATGAACACCGCAACGATGGCGAAGACGAGCATGCCGTAGAGGCCCGAGCCGACACCACCGAAGATGACCTCGCCGAGCTGGATCAGCCACAGCGGCACGAGCCCTCCGAGCGGAGTGAACGAGTCGTGCATCGAGTTGACCGATCCGTTCGAGGCCGCAGTCGTCGCGGATGCCCAAAGCGCAGAATCGACGATCCCGAAGCGGACCTCCTTGCCTTCCATGTTTCCGCCCGGCTGCGAGGCGCTCGCCGACGCATCGAGGCCGAGCTCCTGGAAGAGTGGGTTGCCGCTCTGCTCAGCGCTGGTCGCGCCGATCGTGCACGGAACGAAGACGAGGAGCATCGCACCCAGGACCGCCCGGCCCTGACGTGAATCCTTGACCATCCGGCCGAACGTGAAGCACAGCCCCGCGGAGATCACCAGGATCGACAGGACTTGCAGGAAGTTCGAGAGCGGCGTCGAGTTCTCGAAGGGATGCGCCGAGTTGGCGTTGAAGAAACCGCCGCCGTTCGTTCCGAGCTGCTTGATCGCAATCTGGGAAGCCGCCGGCCCGAGCGCGAGTACCTGCTCGGTCAGGGGCTGGCCCAGCGCGTCCATGGTCGGATCCAGGACTTCGGCGTGTGCGTAGGGATCGAAAGTCTGCACGACGCCTTGCGAAACGAGAACGATGGCGAGCACGAACGAGAGCGGCAGGAGCACGTACAGACTCGCGCGGACGAGGTCGACCCAGAAGTTCCCGATCGAGGCCGACGTCCGCCGCGCGAATCCACGGATCAATGCGAGGAGGATGGCGATCCCGCTCGCGGCCGAGACGAAGTTCTGCACGGTCAGACCGAGCATCTGCGTCAGGTAGCTCATCGTCGTCTCGCCGCCGTAGCCTTGCCAGTTCGTGTTCGTGACGAAGCTGACGGCCGTGTTGAACGAGGAATCAGCGCTCACCGCACCGAGCTTCTCGGGGTTGAGCGGCAGGAGCGCTTGAAAGCGCTGCAAGGTGTACACCGCGAGGAAGCCGACGACATGGAAGGCGAGCATCGCCCGTGTGTAGCGCTTCCAGCTCATCTCCGTGTCCTCGCGCGTGCCGAGGATGCGGTAGATCCCGCGCTCGACCGGGACGAGAACGGGGCTCAGAAATGTCCTCTCACCGCAGAAGACGCGCGCCATGAACTCGCCGAGCGGTTTGGCCGCCGCGACGAGGACGACGAGGTAGACCGCGAGCTGGAGCCAGCCGTGGGGAGTCATTCGAATCTCTCCGGATTCACCAGGGCGACGAAGAGATAGACGAGCAGGCAGAAGGCTAGTACCGCAGCGATCCAAGGCATCGTGTTCATCGGTGGGATCTCACGGTTTCTCGGGGAGCAGATGGACGAGCCATGTGAGTCCGAGAAAGAAGGCGAGAGCGACAGCTAGGTACAAGAAGTCCATGGCGATGTTCCTTCGTACTCGAGTGGGGAAGGATAGGTCGGGTAGGCGCTAAGGAGTCGCTAAGAATGAGGTCGTCGGTGACAAGCAGGCCTCGAGTTGCATGACGACGTGCAAGCCACGTGCTATCGATCTGCTCTCCAAGGAGTCCTCGCTGCCTCCCCATCTCGCGCTCCCTACAGATGTGCGCGTGCTGAGTCGGAGCGCGGAGACCCAAGGTCATCCACAAGGGAAAGGAACTACGATGCCTGCCGTGGTATTGCTCGCTGTCCTCGCTCAGAGTTCGGGAAACACTCCTGCTGCCGACGAGTGGCCCGATCTGGATCGCGAGATCGACGCGCTCTCCACCAGCCCGTCCCAGGAGCGCAGCGGGCCACAGATCTCGGGTTGGTTGCGCGCGCGCTACGCGACTTCGAGCGACATCGACCTCGACACCGATGCCTCGGGCAACCAGGATCTCGGCGGCTTCAATCTCGACAGCGTGCGCCTGAACATCGGTGGCGCGGCCGGCGGGGGTTACTCCTACTGGCTCAGTCTCGAGGCCGGGAACCAGGCGCTCCTGGATACAGGCTCTGCGAGGAGTGTCGCCCTGTACGACGCCTACGCGACTGTCCCTCTCGGCGAGCACGCGCAGGTGATCATGGGGCGCTTCTCGTCCAACTTCCTCTGGAGCACGAATATCGAGGAGCGCAACTTGCTGTTCCTCGACCGCACCCTCGCTGGAGAGAACACGGACAACAGGGACCTCGGCGTCGAGTTCTCTGGCGCGGTCGATCGCTTCAACTGGTGGGCTGCGGTGCAGAATGGATCGGACGGCGTGGCCGATGAAGTCGCGCTTTCGGGCCGCGCCAGCTACCGCGTGTTCGGCGAACCGTTCAGCATGCAGGAAGGTGGCTGCGATCCCACGGCCGATGCCACGCAGCTCGTCGTGGGTGCCGGCTACTTCGACGATCCGAACCTCGACGAGGGGACTGCCCTCGGGGCAGATGTGTGGTTCTTCCACCTGCCCTTCAGCGCGTACGCCGAAGTAGTGGACTGGGACGACGGCATCCGCCCCCTCCCTGCGATCGACCCGATCAGCGGGACGCTCGTCCCTTCCGGTGCCGGTGCCGCGGGCTGCGAGACCTCCACGAGTCTGACCCTCGGGTACGTGCTCTCGCCCTCACGATGGGAGATCGCGGCGCGCTGGCAAGATCTCGACGACAGCGCCGACACGAGCGTGCTCAGCGCGGCGCTCGATCGCTACATCGCCGGTCACGATACGAAGTGGACGCTGCAGCTCGACACGTCGAGCAGCGACGATCCGGCGCTGGAGGCGGTCACGATCGCGCTCGGGCTGACGATAGGGTTATGAAAGTGGTTGCGACCCCGTTTGGTCGGGACGGCACTGGAGCTCGAGACGGGCTACTGGCTCGGGGCCTCGGCCATCTCCGGCCCGAGAGTCGGGTCGCGGATCAGGCGCAGAAGTCAGGCGATCTTCCGGCTCTCGGCGGGCGCGGTGACGCTGGTCGGAAGACCGGCTGCGCGCTGGGCGTGCAGGGCTTCTGCGAGCTTGCGCACCTGCGTACGCGCCTCGCTGAGCGATGCGACGACGTGCACGCCCGCGGGGATGGGCAGGCGATCAGCGAGCTCCTGTGTTTCGAGCTCGGGGGTCCACATGCCTGCGACGATCGGCAGCCTCGGAAAGCGGGCCGCTATCCGCTTGCAAAGGTAGCGCACGTGCATGAACCGAGACGGCGGAACGGCCGAGATGCACACGATGTCCACGCAGCGAGTGTCCAGCAGGTCCAGGGTCTCGCCCGAAAGCTCGCCGATGGGCGAGAGGTCGACCTGCACCCCTTCGCGCTCGAGCACCTGACGCAGCATGGCCGCCGCCATGGCGTCCGCCTTGCCGCGGGCGGGGAGGCAGAGCAAGTGGACGCGGTCCGCCACGGCAGGCACAGCCGGGGAATCGGAAGTCGCGTCGGAACCCGGGCGCAGCTCTCCAGCTTCCTCGAGCAAGAGTTTCATCGTCTCTTCGATGCGAGCTTCGACCTCTTCGTCGAGGGCGCCGCGCTGCCGGTCGTGCTCTGCCATCGAGAGCGCGGGCAAGACGGTGGAGTCGTACAGCTCGTACAGCGCCTTGCGCTCGATCTCGGTCCGGAGCACCGACCAGGCCTGATCTTGATCGCCTGAAATCAGGCGCTGGTAGAGCCGCTCGGGAGGCGACAAGCCTGGCGCGTCACCGAAGAGCAAGTGCAGGAACTGGAGCTGGGGCACGTACTTGCCCATCACGACGAGGCACACCGTCAATGGTGTCGACAGCACGAGACCCACCGGACCCCAGAGCCAGGTCCAGAAGAGCGCCGAGGCCAGGATCGCGAGCGGTGAGATGCCGGTTCCTTTGCCGTACAACCAAGGCTCGAGCAGGTTGTTGCTGATCAGCTCCAGGAGGGCGAACAGTGCAACCGTGAGCAACGGCTGGGACCATCCGGGGAAGACCGCGAGCGCAGTGAGGACTGCGAAGGTGGCCCCGAGCCACGGCCCGATGTACGGGATGAAGCGCAGGATTGCCGACAGCAAGCCCCAGAGCAGGGCGTTGGGCACGCCGATGAACGCCAGACCGATCCCGATGACCAGGCCATGCAAGCCATTGAGGAGCAGCAGACGCCACAGGTAGCTGCTCACCTTCTTTGCGGCCTCCTCGAGTGCTCGAGTGGTGACGAGGATCTTGCCTTGGCCAACCACGCGAATGAATCGGTCCCCGAGGTCATCCCTGCGCAGCAGCATCACGAAGGCGAAGAGCAGTGCCATGGCCGCCGTCATCAAGATGTCGAGAGTCGGGCCCACGGCGTCGCGCAAGACCGCCAGGGGACCACGAGCCGTCTCGACGACGCGCACGGTCTGGATCGGAGTGGCCGCCGCCTCGGGCGCGACCGTGGTCGTGAGATCGCCGCCCAGGTCCTCGACGATCTTCGTCGCCACCTGGAACGGCTTCGCCACCACCCCGCGCAGGGTGGCCATCTTGCTGTGGATGTTCTGCTTGTACTCGGTCAACCTCGCCGCCACGTCCCGGATCTGGCCCACCATGAGCCAGCTCGTCGCGCTCGAAACGACGAAGACGAGCAGCACCGCCATCATCACCGCCATGACCCGGCTGAAGCGCCAGCGCTGCAGTCGCAGGACTGCCGGGGCCAGCAGGAAGCTCACCAGCATCGCGAGCGCGAACGGGATGAGGACGCTCTTGGCCAGGTACAACGCCGCGACCACGATGACGCTCGAGGCCAACGTGATGAGTCGCGGGTGTTTTCCAGTGAGTTCCATGTCCCGACCAACCAATGTGAGCCCGAGCCGTGCTCGGACTCACTTCTACCGTCCGCAACTCACTTGGAGCTGCGAGTCAGCCCCCCCAGGCCCGCGATGGTGGCAACGCCGCCGCCGATCAACATCCACACTGTCTTGTCCGTGGGCTTGCCCGTGAACAGGCGTGAGAAGTCCGAGCTGATGGAATCGGAGGCCATCACGCCGAGAACCAGGAGGACGATTCCGCCAACGAGCAACAGGAGGAAGATGATCTTGTTCATGGTTGTTTCGAGGGACGGAGTCGCCTCTAGACTGGCTTGCGGCCAGAGATGACGCGAAGGAGGATCATGACGATGGCGATCACGAGCAGGATGTGGACGAAACCGCCCATCGTGTAGGAAGAGACGAGGCCGAGCAGCCAGAGAATGATCAGGACGACGGCGACGGTGTAGAGCATTGTGGGCGACCTTTCCTGTGGTTCCGAGTCGGATCGTGAAACGAGGCCTTGAACGGGATTTCCTCGTCAGCTCATCGTCGCGCGCGAACCACCCGCGAGGCAAGGGCGAGGGCGGGAAGGATGAGCGGCCGCCATGCAGCGGAATGCGAGATACTAGACGTCGCGGCCCGGATCCCCATGAGAGCCCTCAGGAAGAGGGGACATGCGACGAAGCCCACGAACGCACCGATCCCGAGGGCCAGGAGTGGATGGCGAAGGGTTGGTCTGTGCAGCTCGATCGCGACGCAAAGATCGTCACCGAGGCGTTGGACCGAGCTCGTGATGGTCTGGATTGCCAGCGCTTCCTCGCGATTCAGCAACGCTTCTACCGTCGACGGCCGGGCTTGCAGTGTCGTGGCTCTTGCCGTGCGCATTGCGAATCCTCTCGTACTTGGCCTTCAATTGCCGGAGCTCTCGACGCGATGACAGGAAGCGATGCAGCGAGAACGCGCTCGCCGCGAGCGTCAATGCGAGGAGCCCCCCTGTCAGGTCGCCCAGCCAAGCGCGTCCCCCCCACAGGGAGGTGAGTCCTCCGCATACTCCGCGCAAGATCGCCAGCGCGCCCGCGCTCAGCCAGACGACCGAGCAGACCACTACCCCCGCACCCACCGCGACATGGACGATCCTGCGGCGCAAGGACAGCCGCACGCGGTCCGCATACACCTCGATCAGGCTGGACGCTGACCCGAAGATCTCCCCGGCGAAGCGCCGAAGGATCTCGATCAGTCCGCTTGCGGATCCGGAAGCTGCACTACCATTCTTGGCGTCCGCGCGATCGTCCACTGGATCACCGCCGTTCCCGCCATGCCCCGATTCGAAATCGGGACGTGGCGAGTCGTGCGAAGACGTCCGAGCACGCTTCGGAGACGCTGCGACGAAGCCGTCCAGAACCTTCAAGAACCGCTCCTTCGGTGTGGTCCAGCGGCTCAGCGGCCACCACGGCGGAAGATCAGGCCAAGGAAGGCGCCGACCGCGGTCGCGATGAGAACGGACTGGACGGGCTTCTCGCGAATGCCATCCAGGAACCCACCTTTCCACTCGGTCACGCGAGTTCTGCCGGTCTCCATGATTTCCCGAGCCGCAGCCTCGATCGTTTCCGTCGTGGAGCGCCCGTCAGCCGAAGTCCTGCGTGTCGGCGGCACGCTGGTTTCGGGATATGTGGAGCTTTGCATGGTCATGGTATTGCCTTTGCTCTTGGAGAAGTGTTCAGGTTAGGAGAAACGAGTGGATGCGACCATCGACAGATCCACGTATTGCGATCGGCATAAGCAGGTACTCGAGACCGCGCGGGGGTGTGCGGGACCAGAGACGAAAAAACGGCCCGAGATCCACTCTCGAGCCGTTTGGTTTCTAGCCGCCTCAGTCCTTTGCACCCTGATCGACCTTGTGCTCGTTGCTCATCCCCCAGTACGGGGGGCAGGAGAAATAGTCGTAGACGCGACCGATCCACTTCGGATCGCACATCGCGGCAGAGTTCTCCTTGCCTGCCTTGAACTCGGGAGCCTGCTCGAGTTGTTTCTTGGTGCTCGCGAGAGTGATCAGCTTCTTGTCGCCCTTGTCCCCTGCGAGCGAGAACACCAGGGAGTCCCAGGGCACGGCGACCAGCTTGTCTCCGATACCCAGGAAGCCGCCCACTGACAGGGCCACGTAGCTGACGTGGCCGTTCGTGTCGATCGCGACCTCGTTGAGGTCGCCCAGGTCCTCGCCGGTCGGAGTCTTGACGTCGGTGCCCTTCAGTTCAGTGACTCTCCACGTGATGACCGAGGTGCGTGCGGAGGCGTCGACGGGCCGCTTCGTGTCGGGGTTGACGTCGCCCGCGTAGAACGCGTCGATGTCCCTCGTCCAGTCAGGATTGGCCATGGTCGGCCAGCTCTTCTTGTCGAAGCCGGGAGCCGTCTTGAATCGTTCCTTGTCGAGCGGCAGGACCAGCGACCGCGTGCTGTCCTTCTTCGCAGTGTCCGGCTCGACGGTGCGCAGCACGCTCCAGGGCATCGCGAACAGCTTGTCGCCCACGCCCAACCAGCCCCCGAAAGAGAGGACTGCGTAGGAGATCTCGCCGCCCGGATGGACGACGATGTCTTCGATCTTGCCCAGGCTCTCGCCTTGCTGGGAGATCACCTTCATTCCGATGAGATCGTTCGCAAGCCAGACGCAAGGCGCCTCCTTCGGGCTCGACCCTGCGCCTGCAAGAATGGATAAACCGACCAGCGCCCCTGTGATGTGCATTACTTTCATGTTCTTCATGTCCCTGATTCCCCTTTGAGTGTTCGTGATTTGGCGCGGCATGCCGGTCTTCGGATGCCCTCGAGAATGCGCCGTGTGGTCATGCGAGATCTGCACCTCGCTTCATGTTGCCGAGTTAAATCTGCACAGTTCGCCGAAACGGATGCTGCGGTCCGCGCAGGGCGCGAGCCTCAATCCGTGGCGTTGCCGGTGCCCGGGCCGCAGACCTTCTTCGAGCTGGCGTCCTTTCCCGAGGTGCTGCATTCGCCGCCGGAGCCGCCGGAGACGGTCGATTGCGATGATTTTGGAGTCGGGTGGATCGCGGGTGCCGATTGCGATCCCTTCTGATTCGGCTGGCCTGCAGGTGCCGATTGCGACCCCTTCTGATTCGGCTGACCCGAGGGTGTCGTTTGCGGCACTTTCTGACTCGGCTGGTTCGCGGGCTTCGAGGAGCTCGAACGATCGTCCTGAGTGCGGTTGCCAGAGGGTGCAGAAGGCGCGTCCGTGCGTGGCCCCTTGGGAGCCTGGATGGCGCTCGTGTCTTTCTGCGCGCTGAAGAAGGGGGCAACGACTTTGGGCTTCTTGTCGTCGGCCGCGGAGGGCTCGGTCTTCCTGGAATCGTCATCGGACCTGTCGCCAATGCCGCGGCGAACAGGATCGCCGATCGTCGAGCTCGAAGAAGGCGAAGTCGGCTTGGAGCCGCTGCTCGACGATCCGCCGCCCTGCTTGCGGGAGTCTTCGGGGCGGCTCGGAACGGGCTTGCTCTTGGGTTCGTCGGTCATGGAATACCCTCTGTCTTTCCTGTCTGAGTCAGTGAATGGAAGTGTCCCTGCGACACTTCCTGCGCTATCGACTGATCGGGCTGTGTCGCTTGGGCCTTGCCGCTCAAGCTTCCCCGGATAGCCAACATACGCACAGGTCACGAGTGTTCCCATCGACACAACTACCTAAGTTGCCGCGGAGAACTAGGTAGCGCCCGCGGGCAGGCGCTGTGAGGCGCTCGGAGTTCCATCCGACCACCGGCTTTACGTACGAGGACCAGGATCGCGGAGATAGCTTGCCGCACGAGAAGGCCGGCGCTCATCCCGTACACCGACCGAGCGCGACGCGAGCGCTCGGAATGGAACGATGCTTCAGCCCCTGGCCGCTCGCTCGGTCGAGAGAGGAACGATGAGAGTCACGCTCGTACCGCGCCCGGGCAGCGAGTCGATCCGCATGCTCCCGCCGTCATGCTTCAAGAGCTCACGGATCTCGAACAGGCCGAGACCCCGCAGGTCGAGGTCGGCCGTATCGAACCCACGGCCCACATCTTCCACCATGATGCACAAGCAATCCCCGTCGGCTCCCAGTCGCACGACTGCCTCGGGGGAACCCCCGTGGGTCGCAGCGTTGACCAGGAGTTCGCGTACGGCGCGGAAGAGAATGACGCGGACCCCCTCGTCGACGACCTCAGGTGAACCGTCGTCCTCGATCCTGACCGTGATTCCGTATCTGCCGGCGTGGTCTTCGGCCAGCCACTGGAGTGCCGGTAAGAGCCCGAGGTCGTACAGTGGTGGAGGGGACAGCTGAAACGTGATCGAGCGTACGGAGCGATCCGCTCGCTCGACCAGCTCCTCGATCGTGGCCAGGGACTCGTGCAGGTCGACACTCGCCGCGCGACGCAGGGCCGAGAGCTTCATCTTGGCGAGAGCGATCTCCTGACCGAGGCCGTCGTGCAGCTCGGCGGCGAGCGATCGCCGCTGTCGTTCCTCGGTGATCACGATCGCCGACGCCATGGAACGCAGCCGATCGCCATGGAACGTGCCCTCGTTCTGCGCCCGCTTGCGATCCCTCAGCTCGTGAAAGGTTCCGATCAGCCCGCGAAGCTTCCCCTCGCCGTCATACCAGGCCGTCCTGGTCGACAGCACGCTCATCGGTTCACCTCTGAACGCAAGGGTCTCCTCGCACGTGCGCGATTCCTCCGTCCTCAGGACCTCGCGGTCGGAGGCCATGATGCGTTCCGCATCCTCACGCCCGAAGAGCGCCGTGTCGTCGGAACCGACAACTTGCTTCACTGTTCTCCCGTGCATTGCTGCTCCATTGGAGTTGATCATCGAATAGCGGCCGTCGAGGTCCTTGGTGAAGACCGCGTCGCTCGTGCGGTCGAGGATCTGGCACATGAGTCCGTAGAGCGCCTGCACTTCCCTCAACATCTCCTCGATGTCCCCGAGTGCGCTCGCGACTTCTGGTGGTGTTCCAGGCGTGCCCTCGCTTTCCAGAAGAGCACGCAAGGCCGCAAGCCGTTGCCCGGCCTTGTGCAAACTCGGAAATGGGTCGTGCTCGCTCATCGTCCATCGCGCTGCTCGGAGCGCAGCATCGTTCCAGCCTGGAAACCGGCAAGCGCGGCGGATGCCCACCGACGAACGCCCCGCTTGTTCCGGACCCGACATCCAATGCAGGTCGCCGCGGTTTGTCTTTCTCCAGATCAACATTGGAGATCGAAAGCGCTCCTCCGACGATCGACGACTTCACTGATTTCACCGCGGGAGACTAGGTAGTGCTCGCTGACCGCGTGGATCCTTCCGAGCTACTGGGCCAGTCAGCGGTCGAGCGAGGTCAAGCCCTCGCGCACCGCGTACTTGGTCAGCTCGGCCGTGCCGTGCAGCCCAAGCTTGCGCGCCAGGTTCCGGCGGTGCGTCTCGACGGTCTTGATCGAAATGTGCATCTCCGTCGCAATCTCGGCCGACGCCCGGCCCTCGGCCACGAGCTGCAAGACCTCGCGCTCCCTCGACCCAAGGGTCGAATAGGCGGAAACGTCGGATGTGCGCTGCGGCTGCATCGCGCGCGCAAGCACGGTCCCGGCAATCTCCGGACTCAGGTACGTCTGCCCCGCGCTCGCTGCGCGCACCGCCTGGACGAGCTCGTCGAAAGCCGAGATCTTGAGAACGTACGCCGAGGCACCCGCTTCCAGCATGCGGTGCACGTACCGCTTGTCCCCGTGCGTGGACAGGGCGACCACGTTCACGCTGGGATGCTCGGTCCGGATCCGGCGAGTCGCTTCGATTCCGTTCATGTCGGGCATCCCGATGTCCATCACGACGACATCGGGGGAGAGTGTGCGCACGAGGTCGAGCGCTGTCCGCCCCTCAGCAGCCTCGCCCACGATCTCGATATCAGGCTCGACTGCGAGCAGCGAGCGCAGGCCGTGTCGCATCATCGAGTGGTCGTCGATCAGGAGGATCTTGATGCTCATGGTGTTTCCTTCGATTCCGACGATTCATGGAGCGAGAGCGGAGCGCACAGAGGACCTTTCGTTCCCCGCCCTCTCGCGGACCGCGACACCTCGGCGATGAGATCAGCGGTCCCGACGGGTGCCCCGTTCTCCCGCCAAGAGGCCCCGGCGCGCAGGCCGAGCGCGGTGCGCAAGGAGCTCCGCGCTCGTTGCGCAGGGGTGTTTCGTGGATCTCCCCGGGCTCCCTCGCCGCGCGTTTCAGAGCTCCGATGGCGTCCGGGAGCAGCTGACTCACTCCCCGGCGATGCACGCGGAAGGGTTTCAGGAGCGTCGTGAAACCCCTCTTGCAGCTCCTGCAACTCGAGTCGAAAGGGATTCCCCGTCGTTCCCCACTTCCATCGAAAGGGGCTGGACGCTGGCGGACGTCTGCCTTCCCCCGTACGCATTCGCGAACCACTCGAGCTCGGGCGCGAGTACATCCACGAACGGGCGGCCTGCGCCCGCACCGAGATCGAACCCGGGAAAGGGACGACCCACGTGCAGCGGTCAGATGTTTGCGGCGACTGCGTTTTCAGCGTACTTTCCGTGCGATGCCAGCCATGTCCTCGATCCGCGCCTCCGGCCCCATCACACGGCTCGCGTCCGGTCACGCGACTGGATTCTACCAAGGGTTGCGAACCGAGCACTCAGGGTATCTAGGTAGACGCCTCGACTCCTTGTGCGTTCCCTTCGGGAATCGGTGGCAACGGGGGAGCGTGAGCGCACGCAGCGATCGGAGAACGTGGCGCTACAAACTCCAGTCGTCGTTCTTCAGCGGCAGGGCCAAGTGAGGAAGTCCGTCTCGTTCGCTGCGCTTCCCGTCGCCTTCCTCGCAGGTTGCGCGACCACCCCGAACCGTCCAGCTGCGACCGTCGGACACGGGGGAGCGGCCGCGAGCGCACCGGAGACACCTCGAGCGGCAGATTCGAATGACCTGCGGGCTCCCGAGAAGGAAGCCCCCTGGTGGCTCCTCGACTCGGATGCCGCGAGGCCGGAGCTGCTGCCGGACTCGGATGCGGACAAGAGTTATCTCATCCCGGCGGTGGAGATCGTCGTGTTCGAAATCCTCCTGAACTTCTATAACCGCGAGTTCAGCGGCGAGGAGGTGTACGACTCGGACTCCGACTCGATCCACAGGAATCTCCACAGCGGATGGTCCCCGGACCGTGATCCCTTCGCCGTCAATCAGCTCGGGCATCCCTACGCGGGGTCCGTCTATCATGGCTTCGCGCGATCGGCAGGACTCAATTACTGGGAGTCCCTGGGGTATACCTTCGTCGGAAGCGCAATCTGGGAGATTGCCGGCGAGAGGAGCCCTCCTTCGCTCAACGATCAGATCGCGACCGGGATCGGGGGGAGCTTCCTCGGCGAGGCCCTCTATCGGACGGCCACCTGGGTGCTCGGGAACGGTGAGAAGAAGCCGGGATTCGTCGACACGGTCAGCGCGGCCGCGCTCTCGCCGTCGGCGGCATTCAATCGCTTCGCATATCGCGACCGATTCCGGGCCGCAGCCCCGACCACCGATCCGGTGGTCATGACGCGCGTGGGAATCGGGGCCAAGACGAACACGCACGTCGACGATCAGGGCCGATCGAACACGAAGGAGGATACGTCCGTCCTCGCGGAGTTCGTGATCGACTACGGACTCCCCGGAGCCAGCGGCTACGCCTACTCGCACCCGTTCGACTACTTCCATTTCGAGGTTGGAGGGCTCTCCGATTCGCATAACCACGTGGACCGCGCCATCGCTCGCGGGATTCTCCTCGGCGACGAGTACGAAGCCGGCGACGACTACCGCGGCGTGTGGGGTCTGTACGGCAGCTACGACTACATCTCGCCGGGCATCTTCCGGGTCGCCAGCACGGCGCTCTCCATCGGCACGACGGGTGAGGATTGGCTCTCGGACCGCATCGTGCTGCGCGGCACCGTTCTGGGCGGCATCGGTTTCGGCGCAGCGGGGACGGTCTCCGACGATGATAGTCAGCGCGACTATCACTACGGCGAGATTCCCCAGGCTCTACTGGATCTCAGCCTCGTCTTCGGCGAGAGGGCCATACTCCAGTTCACAGGCCGCGATTACTACGCCATCGGCGGGGCGTACAACGACAACGAGGGGGATGAGAACATCGCTCAGCTTTCTCTCGCTTTGACGACCCGCATCAGCGGACCGCACGCGCTGAGCTTGCAATACACCTACTCGAATCGTGACTCCAAGTACTCGAGGGACTTCGACCAGGAGCAGACGGTGGAGAGCCTCAGCCTGGTTTACAGCTTCCTCGGTGGCGCAGAGTTCGGCGCCACGAGATAGGGTCGCGGCCGTGTAGGTTCGGCGACCGCGCCTCGTCCGATCGCTCCGTGGCTTCATGGAAACGACTTCGATTGCTGCGCTGGTGTCCGCCGCGCTCGGGCTGGGAGCACTCGTCGGCTGGCTGCTCGGACGACAGCGCGGACAGATCGCGGAGGCTCGGGCCGCCGAGCGGCTCACCGGAGAGGCCAGGGCGAACGCGGAGAAGCTCGCGATCCTCGCAACCGCCGAGGCGGAGCTCCGCGAGGCGTTCCAGGCGCTCGCCTCCGACGCCCTCCGGCAAAACAATCGGAACTTCCTGGAGCTGGCGAAGGCGAAACTCGACGAAGCGCGGACCCAGGCGAAGGGTGATCTCGACGCCCGCAAGAAAGAGGTCGAGACGCTGGTGACGCCCTTGCGGGAAACGCTGAAGGGCCTCGATGTGCACGTCACGGAGCTCGAGAAGAGGCGCGTCCGGGCCTATGCGCAGATCACGGCTCAGATCGGGCAGCTCGCCACGTCTCAGCAGCACTTGCAGCGCGAGACGGCAAACCTGGTGAAAGCGCTCCGCTCGCCCGCCGCGCGCGGACGGTGGGGAGAGATCCAGCTCAAGCGCGTGGTCGAGATGGTCGGCATGCTGGAGCATTGCGACTTCACGCAGCAGGAGAGCGTCGACACCGACGATGGCCGCTTGCGCCCGGACATGATCGTGAGGCTCCCGGGTGGTGCGTGTGTCGTCGTCGATGCCAAGACTCCGCTGGCCGCCTACCTCGAGGCCGTCGAGGCAGAGGACGACGCGACGCGTGCAGAACGCTTGAAGGACCACGCGAGACAGGTGCGCGCCCATCTCGCCAAGTTGGGTGCGAAGGCGTACTGGGAGCAGTTCGAGCCCAGCCCGCAGTTCGTCGTGCTGTTCCTGCCGAGCGAGACCTTCTTCGGAGCGGCCTTGCAGGAAGATCCGGCGCTGATCGAGGCAGGCGTGGAGCAGCGCGTGATCGTGGCCACGCCGACGACGCTGATCGCGCTCCTGCGCGCGGTGGCCTACGGCTGGCAGAACGAGCAGGTTCGCAAGAACGCCGAGGAGATCCGCCAGCTCGGCAACGATCTCTACCAGCGCATCTCCAGGTTCATCGAGCACCTCGCAGGAGTGCGCAAGGGCCTGACTGGCGCCGTGGATGCGTACGACAGGGCGGTGGGCTCTCTCGAGAGCCGGGTCCTGCCTCAGGCGCGCCGCTTCCGCGAGCTCGGAGCGAGCACGAGCGCCGAGATCGAATCGATCCCGCCGATCGGGCGCACACCACGGGCTCTCGAAGTGCCCGAGCTGGCCGGCTCAGCGGAGGATTCGCGCGTCGAGGAAACGACCTCTTCCATGAACCACGCGTCGACGAGGAATTCGTCGCCGGTTTCCCCGGCTCGCTGAGCCCCGAGGCTCAGCGGCTCCCGACCTCCTCGCGGGCGCGGACCTCGAACTCGGTCTACGAGCCGAACCACTCCTGCCACGCCTCGACCTCGGACGGGAGCTCCAGTCCAGAAATCGACCGGAGGGCACGGTACACGGCGAGCCGCACGACTTCGCGCTCGTCGTCGAGCGCACCGATGAGCGCGGGAAGCGCGCCGTCAGCGGCCAGGCGTCCGAGCGCAGCGCAGGCGGCCGCGGCGGTCGCCGAGCTCGCGTTCCCGAGCAGGAGTGCGATTCGCGGTGCGATCTCGCGATGGTAGAGGCGGCGTTCCGAGAGCTCGCGCAGGGCGGCGATCACGCGTGCCGGATCCTCCGCCCCGAGCTCGTCGAGGGTTCCATCCATCGAATCGCGAGACCAGCTCTCCTGAGCGCGCATCCAGGCACGCCAGCTCTCGACGCTCCACCGCGGAGAGATCCCGGCAATCTCCTCCAGCGAAGTCTGCAGAACGCGAAGCTCGCCGGATTCCGCGCTGCCGAGCATCTCGAGGATGGCGGGCAGCGAGGCCTGGTCCCTCCAGTGCCCCAGACCGTGGACGGCCCAGCGCACGAGCCGCGGATTGGTGGAGGCGAGCGATTGACGGAGGACCACCACGCAGCGCGCGAAGAGTTCTTCTCGATGACGAGGATCGGGTTCGCCGAGCGCTTGCAAGACGGACTCGTCCAGCTCGGGGGATCGATCGAACAGCTCGAGCAGGAGCTCGAAGCTCGCGTGCTCCCCTCCTTGCCGAGAGCGCTCGCGAGACTGGGCAAGTAGGCGGGATCGAGGGAGTCGAGCAGCGCCTGCAGAGTCGGATGCGAGTCGGGGTCCCGCGCGACGATCGCAGCGAGCGCTCCCTCGAGCGTCTCGCGGGCGTAACCCCCGAGGTGAACGCGATCGACGGGCTCGAGGCAGCGGAAGAGATCGGGAAAGGTCTCTGCATCGCCGATCTCGCCGAGCAGGCCGACGACCACCCAGCGCTCGTCGACCGGAGCACCCTCGGGCAAGGAATCCACGAGCGCCTTCGTCACCCGCGCCGACGGCCAACGCTCGAGGACATCGATCAGGAAGCTCCTGGTTCGCTGGTCGAACAGCGGCCGCGCAGCTCCGCGCACACCCACGGTCCGGGTCATGCCGCCGCCGTTCCTGCCGGTGAAGAATCCGAGCACCGCCGGCGCGGCCTCCGGGCCGAGAGCGAGGAGACCATCACGAGCGCGCTGGACGCGACCTGGATCGCGCCAGTCGAGCTTCGCCAGCGTATCCGTGACGACCTGATCGAAGTCCCGCGTGCCCCTCGGGTCGGCAATCTGCCCGGCGGCAGAGGCACTCGTCGCGACGAGCGCGGCCGCTGCGCAGAGCGCTGCGAGGACCCTCGGGAACTTCGACCGGAAAACGACGGGGGAAGCGCGGGGGGCGCCGATCATGTCCGCTCCAGCTCTCTCCGCGAAGGGGGGTCTACCGCGCGGCGACTTCGCGCCACGAGACGATCGACAGGCCACTCTCACCGCCGCTGGTCACCGGCATGCCGGGAGGTTCCACGTCCTTGTGGACGATTCGCGGATCGAAGTCGACGATGAGCTGGGAGTGCTGGATGCCCGAGCCGGTGTCGTAGTCCCGATCGATCGAGACGTGGTTCCCGGCCGTCATGTTGCCCGTGACGCGGACGTTCGCCGATCCGGTGGCGTCGAGATTGACGTCGTAGAAGTCGTTCTCCGCGTACATGAAAGCGTGCATCTCCTTCAGGGTGCCGAACACCGGGTCGCCGAAGTAGATGTTCCCGCTGTCGGGGAGCGCCGGATCCTTCACCGCGATGAAGACCACCGCGTCCGTCGCGTCGTCCTGGTAGAAGAGGTTGTCCGAGAAGTAGATGTTCCCCTTGACGACGAATGTCACCACTGAAGCCTCGTCCGCTTCATGCGAGAACTTGAACGAGTAGGTGTCGCGGTTGTGCAGCCAGAGGTTGCCGTCCACGTAGTAGATCTTGTCCGTGCCGCTCACGCCGGGGTTTCCATCCGAGCCGGAGAGGCTGATCTCGCACGCGTCGCTGCCATCCATGGCCGGGTCCCTGCGTACGCTCTCGTAGGGGTCTTCCAGGAAGTAATCGTCCTTGCTGGTCGAGGTGATCTCGGTGGTCCGGTCACTAGGGTTCTTGCGGAAGATGTGCGCGGGATCGGCCTCGGGGAGCTGCCCGGCACTGCCGCCCAGCGGATTGGACGTGTAGACCTCGCCCGCGTCGAAGGCCGCCTTCACGTCGACGTCATTGTTGTTCGCATAGTCCATCGCGACCAGGTCGGGGATCGGCTGGGTGATGCCGCTGTCTCCCGGCGAGCCGGTGATCGAGCCGGTCGCGCGCACGACCCCGTTCACGGTCGACGCTCCAGTGAGCGCGACGTCTCCGCCCGAGTAGACGTCCCCTTCCACATCGTCGGCCTGGGTTCCGAGTCCCGCGAGGCCCAGGACGTAGCTGGGATCCCCGGAGATGTTCCCTGCGAAGAGAGCGTGAGAGTAGATCGTGTCCTCGATCTTCTCCGCGACGGCCTCGAGCGCATGGCGCGTGCGGTTCACTTCTGCCGTCGCGGTGATGCGAAAGGCCTTCGCGGCGACGTCTTCTTCGATGACGACCCAGTACATCCCACCGTTCAGGAGCAAGGGTGCGACCTCGCTGCCGAGCGCCACTGGCGGCGCCCTCCCTGCGGTGATCGCGGCGGCGAGCGCGGTCGAACCCTCGCTGATGCCCGCTTCGGCAAGGTAGAAAGCGCGCAGGTCCTCCCGCGAGTGATTGATGGCGCGATTGGTGGTGGCGGACAGCGTCATCACTGCGCCTCCCATCACCGCCAGGACGACGACGGCGATGAGCGCGAAGATGATCGCGCTGCCGCTGCGCGCCGATGTGGTCGAACCTCGAACGAGTTGATGAGTGATCATGTCTGGCTCAGTTGCGCATTCGGATCGAGGTAGTGAAGGTCTTGATCAGGAAGCGGCGCTGGGGTCCCTCGATCTCCAGCGTGAGACGAAGGATCAGGATCTCGTCCGAGCGCTCGAAGCTCATCCCGGACTCGTCGATCAGGCCGTTGCCGTTGTCGTCCAGCCCGTTCATCAGCTCGCCCTCGAGGAGCCGCCGCACGCCGCGGATGATCACTCGGCGCGTCTCGTCGATGCCGCCGGGGTTCTGGATCGCGACGATCCGGCCCTCGTCGATCCGACCGTCACCGTCGTCGTCGAGACCGTTGTCGAGCTCGTTCTCCTCGATCTCGAAGGCGATGCGCACGCGCGGGCTCCACTGCACTTCCCCGGCGCTCCAGCCAATCGAGCGTTCGAACTCGAGCGAGTCGCAGCCCCAGGGTACGCCGGGATCAGGCGGGATCATGTTGGCTTTGTTGGCCCCCACGACGAGGTCGAGGATCTGCTCGCAGGCACGGCCGACTCGGCCCAGCAGGGCGCTCTCGGCCATGCTCTGCTCGCAACCGGCGGTGCCGCGCGCGCTGAGAAAGAGCGCGCTCCCCATGGCCATGGAGAGGATCGCGAGCGAGATGGCCATCTCGAGCATTGTGAATGCGCTGTTGGGGTTCCGATTCATGAGGTGCCGTTTCATCAGCGCAAGCTCAGGATGGTGTCGAGCTCGAAGGATCGTGAACCATCCGCGCCGGCCCAGTCGATCTGCACGCGCACGGGCAGCAGGAGGTAATCCCCCGCGTGATCGAGGCCGTCGACGAGTCCATCGGCGTTCAGGTCCCGGGGCATTCCGAAAGTTCTGTCCACGTGGTCCTCCCGCAGCACGCCCGGCGATCCAAGCGAAACGGGAAAGAGGATGCGTCCGACGTTCCCGTCGACATCCTCGGATCGTGGATCGAGCCCCGGGACACCGAAGTTGGCACCCGGCGCGGTACCAAGCCCGAGCGGATCGTCGCCGGGGTCAGTGTTGTACAGCCGGAACAGGTCGTGGAATTCCGCGGCTTGCAAGCCTTCGATGGCCGTGCGAGCGGCCTGCGAGGCGATCACGGTCTCGCCATCGGTGCGCGAGAGTTTCGAGGACATCATGATGGTCCCCAGGGTTCCGGCGAGCGCCACCGAGATCACCACCAAGGCGACCATGATCTCGATGAGGGTGAATGCGGCTCGTCTCCGGCGAACGATAGATTTCGCGGACATGGCCGAAGACTACCCCGCTCCCAACGGAGAGGCGGGCGCCCGGGCGAACACCTACGTTGCGCCGCGGCTCCCCATTGCATCCAGGCTGCACGGGCACCGTCGGCCGGAAATCTTTTCCGGATGGAATCCGCGAGAAATCTGCGGAAAAAAAGGCGTCAGCGTCCCTGCAAACGATGCAAGCGCACGCGATAGCGTTCGTAGAGATCGGTCTGGCGATTGGCGCGCGGATCGATCGCGACGCCATCGATGAACATGCGCTCGACCGGAGCGGTGACCTCGAGCAGATGGCCTCGCGTGACGACGATGTCGGCGCGCTTGCCGACCGCCAGGCTGCCGAGCTCGGCCTCCAGACCCAGGATCTTTGCGGGCGTATAGGTCACGGCACGCACGGCTTCTTCCATCGGCAGACCATAGGCGGCGGCGGTCGCGGCGTGGAACGCAAGGTTGCGCTCGTTCCCTGAATCCGCCGTCATGATCGCGACCGTTGCGCCGGCCCGGTGCAGGACGCCAGCGTTCGCGTAGGCCGCGTCGTAGGGATCATGGCGGTCCCTGGGAACCGACCAGACGGGACCGACCACGACGGGGATCGCCTCGCGCGCGAGGACATCCGCGACCTTCCAGCCTTCGCGAGCGCCGTACAGCACCGCGGCGAGCTTCTGCTCCTTCGCGAACTTCACCGCATACAGGATCGACTGAGCGTTGTCGGCGTACAGCGCGACCTTCTTCTCCCCGCGCGCATACGGCGCGAGCGCCCCGAGGCGCGAATCGTACGGAGGGAGCGCGCTTCCCGAAGTCTGCGCCTGCTCGCTCATGCGCGCATAGTCTCGCGCGGCGTCGAACAGCTCGCGGAGCGGCTTCAGGCCCTCGGGCTCCTTCTTCTCCTTGGCCACGTTGGGTGCCGAGGGGAAGTCGACGTGCAGCATGTCGCGATCCAGAGTGACCAGGTCCTCCCACGTGTCGCCCGTCAGGCGGATGAGGGCCGATTGCCCGCGAATCGGACCGCCCCCCTGCGGCGAGGCCTGCGCGCGCGTCACTCCGTTCTGACGCGTCACGGCAATGTGCGCCGAATCGGCATTCAGCGAAGCGCTCACGCGCAGATCGGGCTGATTGCCGCCGATCTCGGAGGTGTCGATCGTCGATCGGACCGAGTCGACTTCCTGGAGGCCGAGCGCGCTCGCGAGCGAGATCATTCCCGGCCAGACCTGCAAGCCGCTGACGTCGATCACCTGCGCACCGGCGGGGATCACGACCTCTCGGCCGAGTGCGACGATGCGGCCATCCTGGAATACGATCGTTCCGCCCTCGATGTCGGCTCCGGTCACCGGATGCAGCGTCCCGCCGACGAGGGCGGTCACCGGAGCGTCGGGTCGCACTCCCTCGAGCGAACGCGCAGGCTCCTCGATCGGCGCGACGGCGCCGGGGCGGAGGTCGAACTCGAAGGCGTCGCGGCGCTGGAACTCGACCTCGCCGTCGACCAGCGTCAGCTCCACGCGCGAGAGGGGCGAAAGCGGATCACCGGAGAGCAGCGCGAGGTCCGCGTCCTTGCCCACCTCGATCGATCCGACGCGCCCGCCGATCCCGAGCTGCTGGGCAGGATTCAGCGTCACCAGCGCGAGCGCTGCGACCGGATCCATCCCCGCGTAGCGCACCGATTTGCCCGCTTCCATGTACAGACGCCGTCCCATCTCTTCGCTGTCGGAGTTGAGCGAGGAGAGCACGCCCGCCTCCGCCATCAGCGCCGCGTTCTCCGGGATCGCGTCGTAGGCTTCCATCTTGTAGGCCCACCAATCGCTGAACGTCGATCCGCCCACGCCGGCCTGCGCCATCTCCCAGGCAACCTTGTAGCCTTCGAGGACGTGCTGCAGCGTGCGGATCTGGAAGCCGTAGTGCTGCGAGACGCGGATCAGCATCAGGATCTCGTCCGCGCGGTAGCAATGCGAGTGCACGTGCACGCTGCCCTGGAGGATCCCGGCGAGCACGTCGAGGCGCAGGTCCTGGCGCGGCGGCTCGGGGTCCTCGCCGCGAGCGCGCGCCGCCTCGTAGGCGCTCCGTTCGGCCAGGTACTCGCGGGCCCGCTCGAACGCGCGCCAGTACACGGCTTCCACGCCCATACGCGAGGCCGGGAAACGCGAGGTTCGCTCGCCGCCGTTCGACTGCTTCGGATTCTCGCCCAGCGCGAACTTGATCCCTTGCTCGGAGCCGGGGAACTGCAGCGCGGTGGCTCGCTCGTTCCACTTGAGCTTGATCACCTCGTCGCGCCCTCCGATCGCGTTGGCGGACCCGTGCAGGAGACGCACGGTCGTGACCCCGCCCGCGAGCGCGTGCCAGATCGACATGTCCTCCGGATCGACCACGTCCTTGATCGTGACTTCGGCCGTGATCGAGAGAGTGCCCTCGTTCACCCCTCCATCGATCGCGATGTGCGAGTGGCAGTCGACGACACCGGGGGCCAGATGCCTTCCCGTCCCGTCGATCTCGATCGTGCCGGCCGGCGCGCTCACCACTCCGACCGCGGCGATCTTGCCGCCTTGAACCAGTACGTCGCCAGAGAAAGCCGGGCCGAGAGCGGTGTGAATGGTGACGTTCCGGAGCACGCACGTGCCGCCCGTACGGAGCGCAGGCACGCGCTCGGCGTCGGTCTCGTACGGATGCTCCTCCGCACGCGAGGCGGGCAGGGAGAAAAGGGCGAGGAGCGCTCCCAGTACGGCTTTCATCGGTCGTCCCTCCCGGTCGCGCGCTCTTCGTCCGACGTGCTCTGATCGGGAACGCGCGTGGCGGTGAACTTCGACGTGTCCTCGAAGACGGTCGAGTGCACCTTGCGTTCTCCGGTGATCGTTCCCCCCTCGTAGGTGCCCTCCATCGTCACGGTGATCTCCAGGCCTTCGTAGGTGAACTTCGCCTCGAGCGAGACGCGCAGTCCCTCGAGTCGGCCGCTCACCGGCGACTCGAGCTGGTCACCGCTCTGCGGGATGGTCACGCGCAAGGTTCCGCCGAGCGTTCCGTCGGGGTTCATGGTGAGCGTCGCGAGGGAGGGCTCGTTCGCTTCCTCCGTCCGTCCGGTGATCGTCCAGCGGCCGCTGAGATCGAGGCCCTCGGGGGGCTTCTCGCCGCCTTCCTTCTTCTTCTTGACCTCGAAAGGATAGGGGTACCCCTCGACGAAGATGCACGCGAGCTGCGCGTCCTTGGTCGTCGGCGAGGCGGTCCACAGGGTGAAGGAGGCGCTGTGGCCAGGCGTCAGGAATCCGAAGTCGTGCTCGACACCGAGCAGGCTCGCTGGCCGTGAGGTGAGAGCGGCGAGCGCTTCGTCTTCGGTGAAACCGCTCTCGACGAGGGTGCGCACGTTCTTCAGGAGATCCGCCGCACTCCCCCGGCCAGTGCACAGGGCGTAGGCGACGCCGGCCTCCTGCAAACGCCTGGCGCAGTCTCGCGTCTCCTCCCATTCATGGCGCTTGGCGATGCGCACGGGTTCGGGTTCGACGTACTCCCAGGCCTTGGCCTCTTCGGCTTCCTTCTTCTCCTCGGGCGTAGGCTCCTTTTCCTCGGACGCTGCCTTCTCGCCCTGAGCGCTGTCCGGTTTCACTTCGGCCGGCGGGCTCGCTTCCTTCGGCTGAGCCGCTTCCCCCAGGCCCGTCCCGGGCGGCGTCGGCTGCTCCTCCTTCTTCTTCGCCGCCTCTTCCTGCTTCTTCTTCTCCGCCACCGGATCGGGGACCTCCTCCTCCCAGTCGAGCGTGAGGAAGACCGGGATCTCCCGTCGCGCGAGCTCGGCGGCGAGCTTCCACGACTCGCGTCCCCCGGCGATCGCGATGCGCAGCCCGAGCTCGTCGGAGAGTCGAATCCAGCGCTCGATGTCGTTCTCGCGATCGGCTTCGCAGACCAAGCGCAGCTTGCCGTCCAGCAGCTCGTGCGCAGCTTCGAGATCCGGATCCCACGGAGGTCGCCCGCCCGGCCGCCCTTGCGCGTGGCGCTCTTCCAGGAGAGCGTGGCGGCGAGCGTCGAGGAAGTACTGGCGGAGCTGCGCGAAGTAGCCCATCAAGGTCGACGGATAGCCGGGGCCGCGCGCGCGGAATGCCGCGTGCTGAAAGACCTCGCCCTGCACGACGAGATCGCGCGTCGGCGCGTCGCGCGTCGCGAGCAAGGAGCTCTTCCCCGCCAGGAGCTCGCCGCCCGGGGCGCAGAGGAGCAGCCCGAATCCCTGCTCGCGGTGCTTCTTCGAGATGTCTCCGCCGAGGTCGGCGACATCGACCGCGCGAAACGAGGGATGGATCCCCTTGCGATTGGCCTCGCGCATGTCGATCTGCACGTTCGCATCCTCCGCCGGCGGACGGTCGCGATCGACGACTGGCGCCGGGAGCGTGCAGCCACTCGCCGTCCACGCGTCGAGGAATGCCGGCAGCGCGATCCGGCCCTCGCCTTCCATGATCTTGCGACCGGGCGGAATCTCGCTCGCCGCATCGACGATCGCCTCGATGCGTCCATCCCGCACGAGGATCGTTTTCGCCGCCGCATCCGCAGCGCTCGAGAGCCTCACGTCACGGATCGCGTAGGGAGCCGGACGCTCCTGCCGGGATTGTCCCGCCGCGCAAGGAACGAACGAGAGCAGCGCGCAGAGGACGATCGCGCGCATTGCGCGCGGCGTTTCGAGGGAGGGCATGCCTGAGGAGAATGATGGCTCGTGGAGGAGGAGTGGATCCTCGATTGTCCACCGCCGGAGCCGAACCGCTACCCGTGGAATCCGAGACCGGCGTTCGGAGCGTGTATGCTGGTTCGTCCTAGTTCGGAGTCCCGCCTTCAGGCGGTCTGGTTCGTCGTCCCGCCTTCAGGCGGGACCGGCTCCGCAAAAGAAGCCCGCCCGAAGGCGCTACCCCGAACCAGAACGCCCCATTCAGAAAGATTCCCCCCCGACCGACGTAGCTTCCTCCAGTTCCCCTCCCCGGCTCGCGCGTTCCCCAAGGCTCGGAAGATGAAGAAGCTCCTGCTAGGCCTGCCCGTCTTCGCGCTGGTCGTGGCGTTCGAAGCGCTCCCGCGCGCACCCTTCGTGGCCCCGGATGAGCTTGCGCAATTGATGCCGCAAGGCTCGCTCGCCTACGCGGAGGGCCCTCGGGTGTCCGAGCTCCTCGCAGCCGGCCTCGAACAACCGTTCCTCGCGTCAGTCCTCGATTCCGAGCTCGCGCACGCGGCACTCGCCGCGGCGCCGATGACGCCCCAGGCGGCGATCGCGGTGGCGGATCTCTACCTTGGCCAACCGGTGCTGCCCGCACTCGCGAAGCTCTGCTCCGGGGGCGTCGCGATCTCGGCCGGCCTGAAGCGTGGCAAGCCGGTCTACGGGCTCGCGCTGCGCGGCGAGGATCCGGCTTTCCTGCGCGCCACGCTCGAGGTGCTGCTCGCCAAGGTCGCGCAGCAATTCGGCGTCGCGGAGGAGAAGCTGCGCGAGCCGCACGATGAGATCCGCGGCGTCGACGTGTGGTACCTCGGTGACGACCTCGCCATCGGCGTCTCGGGCAATCTCCTGCTCGCGAGCAACGACGAAGGGCGATTGCGGGACATGCTCGACCTCGGCGCCGCAGCCGAGGGTGAGGACGAGAGCCTGGCGTCCGACGAGCGCTTCGTGCGCGCGCGGGGCTCGCCGGACTCCCTGACGTGGGCATGGATCGATCTGGTTGCGATCGAGGCAGCCACTCCGGAGGGCGGCGATGATCTGCGTGCCATGGCGAGCAATCCCGCCGTGCACTTCCTGTTCGGGCCCGCGATCGCAAGCCTGGGATCCGCCAGCGAGATGGCGCTCGAGGTCGAGCTCGGGACCGAACGGCTGGAGGTCTCCGTCACCGGGACCGGCATCCAGGGTGGGCCTGCGCAGCAGCACGTGCTGTATGCCGCTGACGCCGCAGTCCCGCCGATGCCGAAGGCCACCGAGAACGACGGCGGCGCAGCGCTCCTGTACCGCGATCTCGCCGGGCTGTTTCGCGAGCGCACCGAGCTCTTCCCCGCCGAGGTGCTGCCGAAGTTCTCGGAAGCGATCGCGAACTTCTCGTACGTGTTCGGCGGCGCCGACCTGACCGACGAGATCTTGCCTGCACTCTCGCCGTGGCTGGGCCTGGTCGTGCGCGATGCTCAGTTCGGCGCGGGGGCACTTCCCGACGTGAAGCTTCCCGGCGCGGCGGTGATCGCCCGGATCACGAACCCCGAGAAGATCGGCGAGCGCCTCGTCGCAGGCTTCCAGAGCCTGATCGGCTTCATGAACATCGACGGGGCGCAAAAGGCCCGGCAACCGATGGTCCTGGACGTCGAGCTGTGCGAGGGCGTGAAGATCAGCTCGGCGCGCTTCGTCGCGCCGCCCGAGGGTCAGGGCATCGACATGCGCTACAACCTCGAACCCGCCTGCGCGGTGGTCGGCGACGCCTTCGTCCTGGGGACGCACGTTTCGCTGGTACGCTCGATCGTGGGACAGCTCCAGCGTGGCGAGGTGTCGGAAGGAAAACGCGGCCGCGAGAAGCTCTCGCTCTCCGGCCCGGCGCTCGCCCGAGTCGTGCACGACAACGCGGAGGCGCTCGTGATGAACTCGGTATTGAACGAGGGGAAGACCATGGAGGTCGCGCGAATGGAGATCGACGGTCTCGAGAAGCTCGCCGCGATGATCGCGAAGCTGGATCTCGCGACCGAGCGTAGCTCCGAGAACGAGCTCCACCTGTCCGTCAGCATCGACCTGGGAAAGGGCGACGAGCGGTGAGCACGCGAGCGTGGCGCGGCGAGTTCGATGCGCGCGCCGCCGCGCACCTGTGGCGCCGCGCCGGCTTCGGAGCCGACCGCGACACGATCGCGCGCTCGCTCGAGCAGGGACTGGACGCGACGCTCGCGGAGCTCTTCGCCCGGCGCGAGCACGACTCCGCGCTCACCGGAGGGATCCACCCGCTGCTCGCGCTCGAGGAGCTCGCACCCGTGCAGGCCTGGTGGATGGCACTGATCCTCGCCAACCGGGCTCCACTGGTCGAGCGGATCGCCTTGATGTGGCACGACCACTTCGCGACCTCGAACGACAAGGTCGCGGACGTACGCCTGATGCACGGGCAGATCGAGCTCTTCCGGCGTACGGGGCTCGGCGACTTCCGCGTCCTGCTGCACGCGCTCGCCGAAGACCCGGCGATGCTCGTGTGGCTCGACGGGAACGCCAACCGGAAAGGCCAGCCCAACGAGAACTTCGCGCGCGAGGTCATGGAGCTCTTCGCTCTGGGAATCGGCAACTATTCCGAGCGCGACATCCAGGAGGCCGCCCGTTCGCTGACGGGCTGGGGCGTCGACTCGCGGCGCTTCGTGTTCCGCGAGCAGTACCACGATCGGGGAACGAAGGATGTCCTCGGGAAGAGCGGCGACTTCGGGGGCAAGGAAGTGATCGACATCATCCTTGCGCAACCGGCGTGCGCGCGGCACGTGGCGAAGAAGCTCCTGGAGGAGTTCGTTGTGCCGAGGCCAGCGCCCTCCGAAATCGAGGATTGGGCGGCAATTCTCCAGGAGGAGGACTGGAACATCGAGCGCACGCTCGAGCGCTTGCTGCGTTCCGAGCTCTTCTTCTCGCCCGCCGCGCGCAGGTCGCGCATCGCCGCCCCCGTGGAGCTCGTCGCGATCACGATCCTGACACTCGGAGCGCACCTCTCGCCGGCCGAAGCCGCGCGATCGGCAGAGGCGATGGGTCAATCGCTCCTCCGTCCGCCGAGCGTGAAAGGCTGGGATGGCGGGCGCACCTGGATCCATGCGGGAAGCTGGATCACGCGCCACAACCTGCTCACGGGCCTGGCGTACGCCGGCGGAAAGGGCGGGATCGAGGTCGACCTCGCGCGAGCCTACGGCCATCCATCGAGCGCCGGCGAGATCGCCTCGGCTGCCCGCGAGCTGCTCCTGCCCGACGTCGAGGATCCGCGCCTCGAAGCGGAGCTCCGGGAAGCCGCCGAGGGCGCCGGATCGCCCGATCGAGCGCTCGAGCGCGTCACGGCTCTCGTCCTGACCGCTCCGGAGTACCACCTGGTGTGAGACCCACGATGTCCTTCACCCGCCGCAGCTTCCTGTGGAACGGATTGCGCGTCAGCGCGCTCGTTCCCTTCCTACCCGAGCTCTCGCTCGCGCGCTCGCTCGGCCGGGGTACCGACGATCGCGTTCTCGTGGTGCTCCAGCTCACCGGCGGCAACGACGGCCTGAACACGCTCGTCCCCCACCGCCAGGACAGCTACTGGCGCATCCGTCCGACGCTCGGCCTCTCGCGCGGCGCGCTGCACGACCTGGACGGTGAGCACGGTCTGCATCCGGCGATGAATGCGCTGGCCGGGATCTTCGCGGAAGGGCGGCTCGCGATCGTGCACGGTGTCGGCAGCCCCAATCCCGACCGTAGCCACTTCCGGGCGCTCGAGATGTGGCACACCGCCGATCCCTTCGGTGCGGCGGGCGACGTCGGCTGGCTCGGCCGACTCGCCGATCAGATCGCCGGCCAGGACCCGCACGCGATGGCCGCGCTGGCGATAGAGGGCGGAGACCTGCCCTTGTCGATGCGCGCGGAGAGCTTCCTCGCGCCGACCGTTTCCGACCCGCTCGGATTCCGCGAGCACGAAAGGAGCGCCGATTTCGCGACCTGGCGCAACGAGCTCCTCGAGGAGCGTGCTGGCGCAGATCTCGCCTATCTGCGCTCGGCAGCTCGCTCCACTTATGCGGCCGCCGCGCGCATGGCGGAGATCACTTCCGCGGACCAGGCCGCCGACTATCCCAGCTACGAGCTCGCGCGCCGCCTGAAGCTCGTCGCGTCCCTGGTCGCTGGAGGCTTTGGCACGCGCATCTTTCATCTTTCGCTGTCCGGCTTCGACACGCACGCCCGGCAGGCACCCGTGCACGAGGATCTCTTGCGCCAGGTTTCGAGCTCGCTCGCGGCCTTTCAGCACGACCTCGAGGCGAAGGGTGTCGCCGAGCGCGTGCTGCTGTTCGCCTTCAGCGAGTTCGGGCGTCGGGCTGCCGAGAACGGGTCCAAGGGCACCGATCATGGCTCGGGGGCGCCGGCGTTCTTGATGGGCAAGCGAGTCCGGTCCGGATTGCACGGCATCCCGCCGGACCTCGACGCGCTCGTCGAGGGCGACGTGCAGCAAACGACGGATTTCCGCGCGATCTACACGGTGCTCGAGCGCGATTGGATGGGGCTGCGGGCTTCGACTGAGGTCGCACCTTTCGACGTGCTCGCGAGCTGAGGCGGGCTGGCTTTTCCGGTTCGGAGTACCGCCTTCAGGCGGTCTTCTCTTGCAGAACCAGTCCCGCCTGAAGGCGGGACGACGAACCAGACCGCCTGAAGGCGGTACTCCAAACTCGGAGGGACTCCGGGCTCGTAGGGGTGTGGTTTCTCTCTAGGCGGTACTCCGAACCGGAGAGAACCGGTCAGCGCGCGCCGGACAGGCGGGCCTCGATGAGGCCCAGCTCGAGGCGCGCCAGCTCGAGCTGCTTGGTTTGCTCATCGGCGCGGCGGCGGGCGACCTTGCATTCGCGGTCGCCGACGTAGCCGGCGGCATGCAGCTTCTCCGCCCGGGCGAGCTCGGTCTGGGTGAGCGCGAAGGCGCGTTCGGAGTCGGCGACAGCGGCGAGGGATTCTTCGCGCAGGCCCAGCAGCTCGACAGCTTCGGCGGTGAGCTCGGCCGCGAGGAACTGGTGACGCAGCGCGATCTTGCGGTTGAGCACTCGCTCCCAGCCTTCCAGGTGCAAGACCTGGTGGCGCACACTCTCGACCTCGGTCGAGCTCTCGAAGCCTGCGGCAGCTCGGTCCTGCGCAAGCTGTTCGCGCTCGCGCGTTCCGGAGACCCGGAAGTGATGCTGATCGAGCTCGATCTGCAAGCGCTCGGTGACGAGGTCACGGCCGGCGACGGGCGCGGCGCACAGGCGGCGGTCGGGCTCACGGCCGGTGTGACCGACCTCGATCGCGTCGAGGCCCAGGACGCTCGCCTCGGTGGCGAGCACCACGCGACGTTCCTCGGCCGCGTAGGACTCCTCGGCGCTCGCGAAGCCTTGATCGACGGCGCGCATGATCTCCTGCACGTCCTCGAGCGCGGCCGCCTCGCGCATGCGAGCGATCTCGAAACGCACCCCCACCTGCGCATTCAGCAGGTCGGCGGCGCGTTCGAGGACGTACTGCTGCGCGGCGAGGAGGCCGCTCGCCCCCAGTGCCATCGCGAGAACGATGGCGGGTACGAGGCGCAAGAGGCGGGCGGCGGAAGCGGCGGCTGGCCGCGCGAAGAGCTCGCGGCGGCGCGCTGCGGTGCGCACCTGCCATTCCAGGCGAGCGACGAATTCGGGGTCGGGAACTTCCGTTTCCTGGGACTGCGAAGCGTGCGTGTGGTTCATCGGACGTCTCCTGAGAATTCCTGCTTCGGATCGATCCATGGCGCGAGCAGTCGAGCCAGCGCCTCGCGCGCGCGCCGCAAGCGACCCTCGATCGCTTTCTCCGTGACGCCGAGCTCGAGCGAGAGCTCGCGCGTCGACGTTCCGTCCAGATGGAAGGCTTCCAGTAGCGCGGCGTCACGCTCCCGCAGGCGCGAGAGGCCGGCGTAGAGGAGCGCGGCACCGCGCAGCGTCGGCGGAGCACGCAGCAAGTCGAGGTCGATCTCGCCCGAGCTCACGCGGCTGCGCGCGATGCGCCGCCAGTGGTGCAGGAGCAGGTTGCGCGCCGTGGTCTTCAGCCACGCGAGCGGCTCGCGCGGTGGCCCGGATCGGCGCCAGCTCTCGACGGCCCGCAGGAAAGCCTCCTGCGTCACGTCCTCCGCCAGCGCTCTCTCCCCCCCGAACGCCGTGCCACGTAGGCGTACAGCGGCCCGACCGATTCCCGGTACGAGAGGAGGATCGCATCCTCGTGCATCGACGGCATGTGTGCTCCGCGATGGATGATCCCGCGAGCCGTGGAATCCCCCGCGAAAAGCGCGCGCGTTCCCGGACTCAGCAGCCGGTGCCCACCGGCCTCACTTCGCGGCGGCCGCCATCTTCTTGACGCGCGCCTTGATCAACTCGAAACGCTTGGTGGCGACCCCGCTCGCCCCCAGGAGCCACTCGACATTGGTGAAGGCGGTCGGGGCGATGTCGCGACGGAAGCGCTCGAGGTAAGGCTCCACCTTGGCGAACAAGAAGAAGCCCTCGGCCGCATTCTCGGCCAGGAAGTCAGGATTGATGATCCCGTGCTTGGCGAAGCCGTAAGCCATCTCCCAGTAGCTCGACACCTGCCGCCAGGCCGCGTTGTGGGAGTGGCCGGGCTCCGTCACCGACAGGAACTCTTCCCACGAGCGCGGGAACCAGCGCATGATCGTTTCGCGAGACTGGCGCATCACGGCCTCGCGCCGCAGCTCGTACAGCTTCAGGACGAGGTCCGCGTCGTGGTGGTCGGGCACGGTCTTGGTCATGAGGATTCGTTTCCGTGTAGGGACCCGGGGGTCAGAGGTTCTCGAGGAGCTGAGCGGCCTGGCCGGCCGGATCCTTGGTCTCGATCGCTTGCTCGATCTTGCCATCGGGGCCGATGACGTAGGTCAGCCGCCGCGCGTACTGGTCGGTTGCCTTCTCGCACGCTCCGTACGCCAGCCCCATCTTGCGCTCCGGATCGGAGAGCAGCCGGAAGGGGAAGGAGAACTTGTCGGCGAAGGCGTTGTTCTCGGCGACCGTATCGAAAGAAACGCCCAGGATCGCGATGCCCTTCGCCTCGAAGTCCTTGTTTCGATCACGGAACCCGCAGCCTTCCTTGGTACAGCCGGGCGTATCGGCCTTGGGGTAGAACCACAGGACCATGCGCCGGCCAGCGAAATCGGACGAGCGCACCTTCTTGCCGTTCTGGTCGAGCGCCTCGAAGGCGGGAGCGATGGTATTGGGCTGGAGCATGGCAGGTGATCCTCCGGAGAGGAGTCGACGAAGGAAGGTCCGAAGCATGACGCGGGATTCTAGTCCAAGCATGCGTGCACGAGAAACCATGCGCGCGAGACGAAGGTGAGCAGGCGATCACCGGATCGACCCGGGCTCATCCCCGAGTGCTATCCTGTCTTGCGCGGCCCGAGGCTGAAGCCCGCAGACCGCCGAGCGTGCCCGACAAGGACAAGATCATCGTCGTGATGCCGGCCTACAATGCCGCGAACACGCTCGAGCGCTGCCATGCCGACATTCCCCGGGAGTTCGTCGACGAGATCCTCGTCGTCGACGACTGCAGCAGGGACGACACGTGTACCGTGGCCCGGCGTCTGCCGGTCACACTGATCGAGCACGAGCACAACGTGGGCTACGGCGGGAACCAGAAGACCTGCTACCGCTGGGCGCTCGAGCACGGGGCGGATTACGTGATCATGATCCACGCCGACTACCAGTACGACGCGCGGGCGATCCCGATCGCGGTCGGCCTGCTCCGGCTCGGCATCTGCGACGTGATCCTCGGCAATCGCATCCGGACGCGCCGCGAGGCGCTCGCCGGCGGCATGCCGTGGGTGAAGTACCTGGCCAACCGCGGCTTGACGGTGCTCGAGAACCTCCTCTCGGGACAAAACCTCGGCGAATGGCACAGCGGGTTTCGCGCGTACACGCGCAAGGTGCTCGAGACAGTCCCCTTCGGGGACAACAGCGACGACTTCGTGTTCGATTCGCAGTTCCTGGTGCAGTGCGTGCACTTCGGCTTCAAGCTGGGCGACATCCCCGTGCCCGTCCGTTACTTCGACGAAGCATCGAGCATCGATCTGCGGCGCTCGGCGGTGTACGCGATCCTGACCCTCAGAACGTTCCTGCAGTGGCATCTGCATCGCGTCGGAATCCGCCACGACGCGCTCTTCGAGCTCGCCCGCCCTGCGACGGCGCTCGCGAAGGACGCGCTTCCCTCGCAAGCTCGGGGGCCCCGCGAGACGGGGCAGTGAGTCATCGCTTCCGGTAGCCGAGTGCGATCTGCAGCGCGCGGCGCGTGAGCCCGTCCGTCGGATCGAGCTGAAGGGAACGCTCGAGGCTCTGGATCGCGAGCTCGAACTTGCCCTGCGACGCGAGCGTCACACCCAGCGCGGTATGCGTGGGAGCGGAGTTCGGATCGAGCTCGAGGGCGCGGCGCAGGTGAGGTTCCGCCTCGGCCGGCCGGCCGGCCATGCCCAGGGTCTTGCCGAGGCCCTGTTCCGCCAGCGCGGAGTTCGGGAACAGCTCGAGCGAGTCCTCGTAGAGCTCGATCGCGCGCGCGAACTCGCCTTCGGTGGTCATCAGGATTCCCAGGCAAAGGAGCAAGACGGGATTGCGGGGTGTGGAAGCCAGCGAACGCTCGTAGAGCTCGCGTGAGTTGCGCCACGCGCCGAGCTGGCGCCAGGTCACGGCCGAATATGCGGCGAGCACGATCAGCGCCCCGGCCAGTGCGAATCGGCGAACGACCGGGCTTCGGCGCTCGAGGAAGTCGGCCACCACGAACACCAGAGCCGCGGCGATCGGGAGCAGCGGCAGATAGGTGTAGCGGTCGGCAATGCCCTGGGACCCGACCTGCACGATCCCCACGACGGGCAAGAGCATCACCAGGTACGCGAACCAGCCGGCAGCCAGGCAAGGCCGTGAGCGAGCTCCCAGGACGGCCGCAGTGACGAGGAGCAGGATCGCGCCCGCGCCGAGCAGTTGCCAGCTCGTCCAGGGAGTCCCGCCCGCCATGTAGGGATGCGGATAGAGGACCGAGAGGTCGCTCGGCCAGATGAACTTGCCGAGGTAGGCGACCGGCGCGACGAGACTCTGCTCCAGGCGCGGGAGCATCGACAAGCCCGAGGCCACCGCCACCGACCCGCCCGCGCGCTGCACGAGAATCGTCATGACGCACGAGGCCGCGGAGAGCGCGAAGAATGGAAGCTTCTCGACGCCGAGACGCAGGAGGCCCTCGCCGCGCCGTCCGAGCAGGCCGTAGTCGATCGCGAGGAGCACGACCGGGAGCGTCACGAGCATGGGCTTCGCCATGAGGCCCAGTGCGAACAGAGCCAGCGCAGTCGCGTAGAGCGTCCACCGGCGCTCGCCGCGCGAACGACGCGCATAGCTCACCCAGACATTGGCCACGGCGAGCCCGAAGCAGCCCGAAAGCACGTCCTTGCGCTCGGAGATCCATGCCACCGACTCGACTCGCAGCGGATGCAAGGCGAAGAGCGCGGCGATGAGCAGGCTCTCCAGCCTGCGACCGCTCGCGCGGGCGAAGAAGAGCCACACCAGGAACGAGTTCAGGGCATGGAGCGCGACACTGCTCGCGTGATGCCCCGCTGGGTCGAGGCCGAAGATCTCGGCGTCGAGCATGTGCGAGAGCCACGTGAGCGGATGCCAGTTGGCTGCGTGACCGCTCTGGAACGCCCAGGCCAGTCCCGCGGGCGTCAGGCCCGCGCGCACGAATGCATTGCCCGTGACGTATTCGGGGTCGTCGTAATCGACGAAACCGAAACCGAGCGCCCGCGCGTAGATCGCGAGCGTGACCCCGAGAAGCACCGCGAGCGCGATGCGCGTGCGAGCAGTCGTCGTCTCCTTCATCCTCACTCCGGGGCCATCGATCTCGATCGATCGCGCGCGCAGCCCGCTCTCCCTGGCCAGGCAACGCGCATCCGTCGCGCGAGCAAGTGTAGCCCCGCCGCGGGACACTCGAGGTTCCCTGCGGCTCCGCAGCGGTTTCGGCGCGCTCGGCGCCTTCTGGAGACACTCCCGTCGAGGGAATCCGCGCTCGATCGCCAGGGCGCCGCGGATAGACTGCCCAGATCCGATGCCCACGCGCGACTCGTTCAGGATGCAGGGCAACCGGTAGCCCGATCTTCACCGGTCGGATTCGAGCCCTGCACAAGGGCATGCATGCCGCACGACGTCTCGAAGCACCATCCCTGGAGAGCCGCCGCAACTCGCCTCTTCCAGCTTGCTGTCGCCGCGGTGCTGCTTCTTTGCGTTGCCCTCGTCGTCCCGTGGAAGGATGCGCTGGTGATCGGGACGCCGACGAGCGGCCTGGAGCTCCACGGGGTGATCGAGGGCGATTGGCGCGCCGAACAGATCACGTTCCGTCCCGAAGTGCACGAAGGTGAGGAGCTCCCCCTGGATCTGCGCGCGGAGGTCGCGCGTACGGGCAGCATTCGCGCCACGCGCGCGGCCCCACTCGAGGAGACGCCGCCGCGATTCAGCTGGCAACCTGGACTGCTCACGATCTTCCGGGGAGTCCGCGCGAGTCAGATCGTGCTCTCGATCCTGTTCCTGCTCGGCGGTTTCCTCCTCACGGTGGTGCGCTGGTGGAGGCTCTTGCGGCTCGCGGGCTCCGACAGCAGCTTCCACAGTGTGTTGCGCCTCTCTTTCCTGGGCCTGTTCTTCGCGCTCATCCTGCCCGGTCTCGCGGGCGGCGACGTCGCACGAGGAGTGCTCGCCGTGCGCGAGCACCCCGAGCGACGAGCCGACGCACTGATCTCCGTGGTCTTCGACCGCTTCCTGGGCCTCTTCGCCCTCACCGGCCTCGGAGCAGCGGCGATCTTCCTGGCAGGAGAGGCTTTCGAAGTCCTGCAGCTCCCCATTCTCGGCGCTTTCCTCGCCATGTCAGCGGGACTCTGGGCCGCGCTGCAACCCGGCCTCCGCCGCCGGCTGCGCATCGACGTCCTGCTCGCAGCGCTCCCCTTCGGGAAGAAGCTCGAGACGCTGGATCGAGCCCTGCTTCGTTACTCGCGCCATCCCGGAGAGCTCGCGTTCGCGCTGCTCCTGTCCGTGGTGAACCACGTGTGCGTGGGCACGGCGGTGTTCCTCCTCGGGCGGGGCTTCGGCTCCGAGCTTCCCTACGTCGAGCTGCTCTTGCTCGCCTGGATCGCGAACGCTCTCAGCACCGTTCCCATCGCGCCGGGAGGCTGGGGAGTGGGAGAAGTGCTCTACGGCTCACTCTTCAGCCTCGTCGGAGCCGCGGGAACGCTAGGAGTAGCGGTGAGCGTGGGATACCGGCTCCTGCAGACCCTGCTGGGGCTTGCAGGGGGTTTGTTCCTGCTCGCGCCATCCAATCGCCATGGCGCGAAACTGGCTCGATCACCGTTGGGCGGCCTGGACCGGGGATCGCTACACTGAGAGCGTCTGATCATCGGGTGCGAACCCGATGGGATTCATACCCACCACGCGACTTGCCATGCCTTCCCTGGACGACGTCTACGCGCAGCTCCGACAGGTCTACGACCCCGAGATCCCCGTCAACATCGTCGATCTCGGCCTCATCTACGACGTCGCCCTCGACGGCGCGACGTGCAAGATCAAGATGACGCTGACGTCCCAGGCGTGCCCCGAGGCGCGCACGATTCCCGACGTCATGAAGCGTCGCGTCAACTCGATCGCTGGGCATCCAGGGCACGCGAGATCGACATCGTCTGGGACGCCGCCGTGGACGCCGCATCGCATCTCCCCGGAGGGTCGTGCGCGTCCTCGGGCCTGGACGAAGAGGGCGAAGACGCGGTCTGAGGACTCGCGCGGCTCCTGGATCGGGACGCGGACATCCCGATCGACGCGCTTCGATGCGGCGGCGGCGCGTGCGGGTTCTTCTTGAGCTCCTCTTTCCAGGAGATCATGCGCGCCTTGGCGCCTCGGCCTCGGCCTCGGGGATCAGGCCCTTGCGCTGGTAGGAACATCGAGAGGCTCGTGTAGGCGAAGGAGTCGTCGGGATCGAGCTCGATCGATGCGCAGGCCGATCGCGCGAGCGCCTCGTCGAGGTTGCCGAGCGTGCATCTGGGCCATGGCCGAGGCCATGCAGCGCATCGGTCCAGTCGGGGCGATGGCCGAGCGCTTCGCTGGTAGGCGGCGATCGCCTCGCCGTGCTGTTTCTTCCCGAAGAGCTCGAGGCCCTTCAAGTAGGGCTGCAGCCGATCGACCATGGCTCACATCACCGGCTCGATGCCGAGCGCGGCGAAGCCCTTCTCCTCGAAGTTCTTGCCTGGAACATGTCGCGCAGCTCGTCGCCTGCACGTCGTAGGCTGTCTTGTCGGCCCATGTGTTCCGCGGATCGAGGATCTCGCGTCCACGCCCGGGCAGCTCTTCGGCATCTTCAGGTTGAAGATCGGATGCGTCGTCGTAGCTCGACCTTGCCGTGTCGAGCTTGCCCTCCAGCGCCGCGTTGAGCAGAGCGCGAGTGTCCTTGATCGAGATGCGCTTGCCGACGCCGAAGGCACCGCCGCCCAGCCCGTGTTCAGCAGGATGCAGCGCGCCTGGTGCTTCTCCATCTTCTCGCGCCAGCAGCTTCGCGTAGACCGAGGGCTTGTGCGCCATGAACGGCGCGCCGAAGCAGGCGCTGAAGGCCGCCTTGGGCTCGGTGACGCCGACCTCGGTGCCCGCGAGCTTGGCGGTGAAGCCCGAGCACGAAGTGGTACATGACCTCCTTCGACTCGAGCACCGAGAGCGGCGGCAGCACGCCGAAGGCATCGGCCGTGAGCAGCACGATGGTCTGCGGGATGCTGGCCGCGCGCGCCCTTGGCGACGTTCGGGATTGCAGGAGAGCGGGTAGGAGAAGCGCGTGTTCTCGGTGATCGAGCTGGTCGGTGAGGTCGAGCTCTTGCGGATCGGTCTCCGCGAGCGGCTTGCTCTTCGAAGCGTCGGCACGTTCTCGATGATCGTGCCCGGCATCGAGAGCGCGGCGGCGATGATCGGCTCGGCCTGCTTGTCGAGGTCGATCAGCTTGGCGTAGCAGCCGTCCTCGAGGTTGGAGATGCCGCCCTCGGTCCAGGCCGTCTCGTCGTCGCCGATCAGCTGGCGACCCGGATCGGCCGAGAGCGTCGTCTTGCCCGTGCCGGAGAGCCCGAAGAGGATCGCGGAATCGCCGCGCGCCCCGACGTTCGCCGAGCAGTGCATCGAGAGGTGACCGAGGTGCGGGGAGCATGTAGTTCATCACCGTGAACATCGTCTTCTTGACCACCCCGCAGTAGTCCGCGCGACCCGGCACGAGGCCGATCCGGTTCTTGAAGTCGATGATGACGGCGCGCTCGGAGCGCGTCGCCGTCGCGCTCGGGTGACGCAACGGAACGAGGGGACGTTCAGCATCGTCCAGCGCTTGGCGTCCTCGTTCACGACTCCCCTGACGTTCTTCGGGAACATGTTGTGCGCGAACAGAGCGTGGGTCGCGTACTCGCCGACGAAGCGATAGGGAACCGCGTACTCGGGGTCGGTCGCCGCGAAGACGTCCTTGACGTAGAGCGCGCGCGCTTCGGCGTTCGAGGTGCTCCGCGACCCGCTTGAGCAGGGCCTGGTACTTGGCCGGGTCGAACTTCTGGAAGTCGGCCTTCCACCACACCTCCGCTTCGACCTCCGGCCAGGCGACGCCGAAGGTGTCCTTGACCGGCCGACCGGTGCACGATCGGGATCGGTGTAGAAGACCAGCGGGCCCTTGACCCCGAGCTTGGTCGCCAACGCCTTGGGTTCGTCGTCGGATCCATCGGGACGGATCCGGCCGCGATCGCTGCGCAGGGCCTCGTGGAAGAGCTCTTCCTTCGACAGATTGGTCGTGAACTGGACGTTCCGGAGGCCGAAGGCTTGCTCGAGGTCGTGCTGGAATCCCATGGAGGTCGCTCCTGGAGGCCGGCCCCGGCTACCAGGAAGGTCACGGGCGAATCGGGCGCGGGTGCCCACCGGCGAGGACGAAGGCGGCGCAAGTTACTCGCTCGCCTGCGGCCGAGCAACCGACATCCCGGGGTTGGGGCGGCCCGTCACCCGCGGAGGTGCTCGCGAAAGCCCGCTCAAACGTGCGCCAGGCGCTCTCGGTACCAGTCCAGAGTGCGTTCGAGCCCCGCCCTCAACCCGGTTCGAGGCTGCCAGCCGAGCAGCTCCCGGGCGAGGTCGACCGAAGCGAGGCTGTCCCGCACGTCGCCCGCTCTCGTGGGCGCGAAGCGCGGCTCGGCGTTCCGTCCCATGATGGCGGCCATCGTTCGGAGCACCATCAGGAGCGAAGTGCTCTCTCCGCTGCCGACGTTGATCACGGAACCGGGAGGCAAGTCCGCCGCCATCGCGCGCAGGTTGGCATCGACGACGTCCTCGACGAAGGTGAAGTCGCGCGTCTGCTGGCCGTCGCCGAAGATCGTCGGCTGCTGCTCTTCGAGCAACGCACGCGCGAAGATGGCGATCACGCCCGTGTACGGGCTGTCGTCGGATTGCCGTGGCCCATACACGTTGAAATACCGCAGCGACGTGGTCCGGATCCCGTGCACCGAGCCATAGACACGCAGGAGGTGCTCCCCGGCCAGCTTGCCCGCCGCGTAGGGCGAGAGTGGATCGGGCAGCATCGCTCTCGGTCTTCGGCAAGGGCGGAGTGTTGCCGTAGGCCGCCGATGAGGCAGCGAACACCACGCGCCGCACCCCTGCCGCACGCGCGGCTTCCAGGAGTCGCAGCGTCCCCATCACGTTGACGGCGTAGCTGCGTTCCGGGTCCTCGATGCTGCGCGGCACCGAGACCTGCGCGGCCTGGTGGAAGATGCACTCGATTCCCTGGCAGGCATCCCGGCACGCTCGCGCATCCGAGACGTCGCCGCGAACGAGCTCGAAGCGCTGGTTCGTGCCCGCGGCGGGGAGGTTCGCCTCGTATCCGCTCGAGAGATCGTCGAGCACGCGCACGCGCTCCCCGCGTGCGAGGAGCGCCGCCACGATGTGGGATCCGATGAAGCCAGCGCCGCCGGTGACGAGAAAACGTTCCACTTGAACAGGTTAGCCCCGGGCCATCGGCCCCCTGCCACCTTTCGTCGATCCGACACCGGCTACCGCGAAAAAAAGAGCCCGCGGGGCAGTTCCGCGGGCTCGGGCAGCGATGGGTATGCTTGTTATTCTTCCAGGATTCCCAGTACAGCCACTGGCTGTGGCATTCCGAGCCGAGCCCACGGGAGGAGCGAACGAGGAATCCATCGTCTTCACTGCGTGATAGTCGCTCGAGGAAGGAGAAGCTTCCCCGGGTTCCGCGCTCGTGTGGATGGATTGGGTTGGCAGGCGCCAGTCTTCGCGAGTTCCTTCGGCGTCGCTCTCCGCCGTCGACAGCCAGGACAAAAAGAGACCTGCTCGCCACTTTCGCGGCGAGCAGGTCCTCGAGAAGAGTCTTGGATCCCCAGCACAGCTCTCAGCTGTACGTCGAAGAGCCGGCTCGCTCCGGAGAGCGAACGATCCCTTCGCGTTTTCATGCATCGCGGCGCCGGCCCCGTCCGTCGTATCCGCCGCACGCTTCGGGGTGGATACAAAGCAGCGGACGGGTCTCCCCAGACCCGTCCGCGCACCTGGATTCGCAATGTCTATTAGAGGCTGATCGGATGGGACCTCGTCCCGTAGTAGAAGAGCGCCGAAACGGGGTGGTCCGAACGGGCAAACGGCCTTTCTTTCCCACCGGTCCCGGCCGGTGCGCTCCACGATGAGCCCTGCCACGCCTTCCGGCCGGCGGGGCGCGCACGCCGGGCGCATTGCGACCCCCCCGGGCCACGCTGTCCGGCTCGCGCGCATCCTGGTCGAGCGCGCAGGCAGGTCAGCTCACTTCCTCGATCCCGCCTGTGGAGAGGGCGAGCTGCTCCTCGCCCTTGGCGCAGAACTCGGACCGGCGATCCAGCCGGAGCAGCTCCAGGGCATCGAGCTCGCGGCCGAGCTCGCGGCCAGCGCCCGCGCACGACTCGCCGGGACGGGAGCTCGCATCCGGGTGGCCGATGCGCTCGATCCAGCCCTCCCCTGGCCGGCAGGGACGTGGGTGGTCGCCAATCCCCCGTGGCTCTCCCTCTCGGGTCGCCACCGCGGACAGGCGACCCGAGACCCGTTCCACGGAGCGCCCTCCCGGGGCTGGCCCTGTCTGCAGAGCGCCTTCCTCGAGCGCATCGCGCGGCACATCGCCTCCCAGGGCACGGGCGCCGCCGTGGTCCTGCCGGGCTCGATGATGGAGCTGGAACGCTATGGCGCGGTCCGCCAGAGCGTGACCTCCGTGGCCCACCTGATCGGCCCTCCGACGGAGCTCGGGGAGAGCGCGTTTCCGGGCGTCGTCGAGCCAGCCGTCTGGATCGAGCTCGCTCCCGGTCCTCCGCCCAGTGGGCCATCCGAGGCTCCCTGGGTGGCGCCGGCGAAGCCGGAATCTCTCCTGGAGGAGCTCGCGGCCCATCCGAGCTTCCCCCCCGGCGCCTTCGCGGATCCGGGCGTCCACACCGGCAACGCAGCCAGCGCGCTCGTCCTGCCGGCGGAGACGGCCGGGAATCCGGCCCTGCGACGGGGCCGGGACCTCCAGGCCTACCGCCTCGGCCCGGCCACGGCCTGCCTGGCGAGCGAGCGGCCGGATCGATCGGGCGCGTACTTCCGGATCGGAGAGCTGACGAGCTACCGAGCCTTCCCCGTCTTGCTGCGCCAGACCGCCGATCGGCCGATCGCGGCGCTGCACACCTGGCCGACCTACTTCCGGAACAGCCTGCTCGCGTGTCGCGGTGTGCCGGGCCTCGATCCGGCTTTCGTCGTCGCAGTGCTCAACGCTCCCACCGCCGCTGCCTGGCACCGCCTTCGCCATCGTGACGCTCGCCAGCGCGCCTTTCCCCAGGTCAAGGTCGGCCACCTCTCGGCGCAGCCTCTGCCGATCGGCGATCGCAGTGCGAACGCGCGCCTGCACGACGCGGTTGCCGAGCGTGTGCGCGCGCTCCTGCACGCCACGCCGGAACGCATCCAGCGCGAGCGCTCGGCGATCGAGGAGCAGATCGTGGCGGCCTTCGACCTCACGTCACGGGCACGCGACGAGCTGGAGAGCATGCGTGTCGAGCAAGCCGAGCGAGCGCGCGGCCGCGCCCGCTCCGGATGACGCTCAGTCCGATCCGAACAGCGAGGTGTACTGCGCCTTGTTGATCTCGGCCTCCTCGGACCAGATGATCTCGCTCGTCTCGATGTTCACGCAGTTGAGCACGAACAGGTAGTAGACGTCCTTCGTCTTGCCGCCCAGCGAGCCTCCCTTCTTCTTGGTGATCGAGCTGAGCGACCCGTAGACCACGACCTCGGCCCCTTTCTGCCGGCCGAAGGCTTTCGCCTCGGCGGGATCGACGCGGCCGGAGCCTTGCTGGAAACGCACCTGTTCGCCGATCTCGTCCTGGGCGGCTTCGTCGCCGACGACCCGGATCTTGCCGCTCTGCACCAGCGCCGTCGTGAGCTTGCGCATGATGTCGCGCGTGTTGATGTGCTCGCTCGTCTCGTTGCTGATCCCACCCATGTAGGCGACCACCCGCAGGTCGTTCCCCTTGTTCGGGTTGGCGAGATAGCTCAGGTCCGGATCGCCGAGCAGGGAGTCGGCCATGTTCTGGGAGAAGGTCTGCAGGTCGGTCGAGCCCCAGTCGACGTTGACCGTCTCTTCCTCGGTGGGATCGGAGTAACGGGTCGAGCTGCATGCCACCAGCGCGAGACCGGCGAGGACGATGAATGGGACGGATACGATCTTCATGGAGAACTCCTGGGCGATTCCGGATAGGGGTTGGACGAGCCCGCGGACGGTGCGTCGGCCTCGACGCGAACTCCACCCACGGGATGAGCGTACACGCGCGTGCCGATCGTGCGAGCAAAGACGAACATCGTTTCTCCCGCCTCGAGCTCGAAGGTGCCGAGATCGATGGTCGGACCGCCCAGAGCCTCGAGGCGCAGGCTGTGCGCTCCAGGCTGGACGAACAGGCGCGCCGCTTGCCAGCTGTCGGGAAGCGTGTACCAGGCGCGCAGATCGGCACGTTCGGTCAGGAAGGTGAAGAGGTCCCCGGCGATGCGCCCGGCGAGGTCGTACTTCTTCTCCATGCCGCGCGTCATCTCACGCTTGAGCAGGGTCCGCGCGGTCGACTTCGTCACGAGCCAGGCGAGCCGGTCGTCCAGGTTCCTGCTGGCGATGCTCGCGACGTCCTCGACGACCACGGTGCGTGCGGAGAGCTGATCCGCGGGCGAGCGCAGCACGAGCGCTGGAATGGGCTGGGGATTGCGCTCGTAGGACGGCACCGACCACTGCAGGATCCCCGAGTTCGTCGGCACCGTGAGCGTGCTCTCGACCTTGTACGGACCCGCGCCGACTCCGGCGATCAGGATCACGCGCGCCGCATCCTCGGGAAGCGCTTCGGGACGACCGTAGCGCTTCTCCCATTCGGCGGCCTCCTCCTCGCGCCCGAGCGAGCGCGCCAGCCGCGCCAGCGAACGGGTCACGAGCTCCCCTCCCACGCCCTTCGCGAGCATGCGGCGGTAATCGATGTACGCCTGATCGGGCTCGAGCTGCAGCTCGTAGGAGATCGCCGACAGCAAGTGCCCGAGCCCACCGGCCGCGTACTGCTTCTCGTACAGCTTCTCTTCGGTCTCGAGCAACAGGTTCGCGCGCCGCACCTCGACCATCGCGTCCTCGAGCTCGCCCCGCGCAAAGTACGCGAGCGCGAGCCCGGTGTGGACTTGCACGCGCTCGAAGCCCTCGCCGCGGTATTCCAGCGCACGGTCATTCAACGCGAAGGATGCGAGCGAACGCGCCGCGCTCTCGGGGGAGACGAGCGCTTCATCCTCGAACTGGGCCACCGCCCGGGCTGCCTTTCCGAGCTGGTCGAGTGCGCCCTCCCAATCCCCCGCCGCGAGCGCGACCATGCCTGCCTCGGCCCCGGGAAGGAATCCCGAACCCTGCTCGGTGTAGGCCTCCATCGCCGGCTCGAAGCGACCTGCCTTGAAGTCCTCGTAGGCCCGGTCCGTACGAGTCCTGTAGCTCAGGCAACCGCCCGCGATCAGCATCAGCGGCGCGAGGGCAAGAAGGGTCCGCGACCGGACGGAAGACGTGAGGACCGACATGAGGGGGCGTAGGGGGGCGCTATGCTCGACGGCACTCGGGCGTGCTTCAAGGCCGCATACGTGCTGGGGGCGCTGACAATTGCGTAGCCCTGAAGATCCGCGCGCGGCCCGTCCCTCCTCGGCCAGCGGCAGGCCACGGCTGGAGGAGACAACCCGGGGCCGCAGCGATCGCCGCGAGTAGTAGGCCTCTCACCCGCGCTCGTACACTTGCCCCCTCCCATGCATTCGAACCCTCCGACCGACGCTTCCCTTCCGCGGGCGGGAGGCAAGGCCAAGGTCACGATGCACGAGCAGTTCGAGCGGGCCAAGCGCGAGCAGCCCGACGCTCTGCTCTTCTTCCGGATGGGCGACTTCTACGAGCTCTTCGGCGAGGACGCGAGGATTGCTTCGCGCGAGCTCGGGATCGCGCTGACCTCGCGCGACAAGGGCGACGACGCGATTGCCGATGGCCGGCGTGCCCGTGCGCGCGGTCGAGGGGTACCTGCTGCGGCTCGTGACCAAGGGGTTCCGGGTTGCGATCTGCGAGCAGATGTCAGGACCCGCCGCTTCGCCAAGGGGATCGTCGATCGCCGCATCGTGCGGGTGGTCACGGCAGGGACGTTGACCGAGGAGGACGCGCTCGATTCGCGTGCGTCGAACTATCTCGCGGCGCTCTTCGTCGGCAAGCGTGGAGCGGCGCTCGCGTGGCTCGACGTCTCGACTGCGCGCTTCTTCGCCAGCGAGGTCGAGCGGGCGGATCTCGAGGACGAGCTCGTGCGGATCGGGCCGGCCGAGCTCCTCGTGTCGAGTGCCCTGCTCGAGGAAGACCTCGAGCTCGCCGAGATGCTGCGCGCGCGCATGGGTCAGCGCTTGCGCGAGCGCGAGGCCTGGCGGTTCGAGCGGGACGGCGCGCGCCGCGCGCTCCTGCGGCAGCTCGGCGTCGCGACCCTCGAGGGCTTCGGCATCGAGGAGGATTCGCCGCTGGTGCCCGCCGCCGGCGCACTCGTCGAGTACTTGCAGGAGACGCAGCGCGGCGCCTGCGAGCACGTCAAGCGGATCGAGCTCGTCGACGGCTCGCGGCACCTGGTGCTCGATCGCGCGACCGTCGCGTGCCTGGAGCTCCTCGCGCACGCAACGGGACGGACGAACGCGAAGGGACGCTGCTCGCGGCGATCGACGCGACGCTGACCCGATGGGCGGGCGGCTCTTGCGCGAATGGCTGCTCTTTCCGCTGCGCGAGGTCGAGCCGATCCTTTCCCGCCAGCGCGCGGTCGGCGAGCTCCACGACCTGCCGTTCCTGCGCGAGGCCGTGCGATCGCACCTCTCCGGCGTCCTCGATATCGAGCGGCTGGTCGCCAAGGTGTCGACCGCCCGCGCGAACGCGCGCGACCTCGTGGCGATCGCGGCCTCGCTCGAGGTCGTCGCGCCGCTCAAGCGAACGCTCGAGCTGGTGTATTCGAAGCGCCTCGGCGAGATGCTCGACGCCCTCGACCCGCTCGCGGAGCTCGTGCTGCGCGTGCGCTCCACGCTCGTCGATGCGCCGCCGAACACGCTGCGCGAGGGCGAGCTGGTCCGCCCAGGGCACTCGGCCGCGCTCGACGAGCTGCGCCAGATCGCCGGCGACGGCAAGGCCTGGATGGCGCGCTTCCAGAAGAGCGAGATCGAGCGCACCGGCATCGCGAGCCTCAAGATCGGATTCAACTCGGTGTTCGGCTACTACATCGAGATCCCGCGCGGCCAGATCGAGCTCGTCCCGCCGACTTACGTTCGCAAGCAAACGGTCAAGGCCGCCGAGCGCTACGTCACGAGCGAGCTCAAGGAGTTCGAGGACAAGGTGCTGACGGCCGAGGAACGCTCACGCGACATGGAATACGAGATCTTCGTGGCGCTGCGCGAAGCGATGGCGCGCGAGGTGCCCCGGATCCTGTCCACGGCGCGCGCTCTGGCCGAGGTCGACGTGCTCGCGGGCCTCGGGCAGATCGCAGCCGAGCACCACTATGTCGCCCCGGTGGTGGACGAGAGCCATGTCCTCGCCATCGTCGACGGCCGGCACCCGGTCATCGAGCGCTCGCGCGCGGAGCCTTTCGTGCCGAACGACACCTCGCTCGACCGCACGGACCGTCTGATCGGGATCATCACCGGGCCGAACATGGCCGGGAAGTCGACCTACATCCGGCAGACGGCGCTGATCGTCTTGCTCGCGCAGATCGGCTCCTTCGTGCCCGCCGCGGAGGCGCGCATCGGCGTCGTCGACCGCATCTTCACGCGCATCGGGGCCGCCGACGACATCGGACGGGGCGCCTCGACCTTCATGGTCGAGATGGTCGAGATCGCGAACATCCTGAACAACGCGAGCGCGCGCTCGCTCGTCGTCCTCGACGAGGTCGGGCGTGGCACCAGTACCTTCGACGGCCTCGCGCTCGCCTGGGCGATCGTCGAGCACATCCAGCTCGTCGTGCGCGCACGCACGCTCTTCGCGACGCACTACCACCAGCTCACGCAGCTCGCGAGCCGCCTGCCCGGTGTCTTCAACCTGAACGTCGCCGTCCGCGAATGGCAGGACGAGATCATCTTCCTGCACACGATCGTCGAGGGTGGCACCGATCGCTCGTACGGCATCCACGTCGCGCGCCTCGCCGGTGTGCCGGCGAGCGTCATCGAGCGCGCCAAGGAGATCCTGCGTGACGTGGAGAACGAGGAGGAAGACCTCGCACCCCGGATCCAGCGGGGTGGCCGCGGGAGGAAGATCCCCACTCCGACGGGCGGGCTGCAGCTGGGACTCTTCGAGCGGCAGGCGTCCGATATCGAGGAAGCGCTCGAGGCGATCGACGTCGAGCGCACCACACCGATCGAGGCGCTCGAGAAACTGCAGCACCTGAAGAAGCTCCTCGCAACGAAGCAGAAGCCACGCCAGAAGGACCGACCATGAATCGCACCCACCCCCTGCTCGCCGCGGCTTTCTGCATGGTCTTCGGCGCTTGTGCCACCAATCCGGGCCAGGTCAAGGAAACCAGGGAGACGCCGCGCCTCGGTTCCACGGTGGAAGGAGACGCGCTCGCCAGTGTCCTCGAGGCCGAAGGCCCGAACTCGACGGAGCGGCGGGCCTTCGAGATCTCCGACTACTATCGCTCGAGTTTCCTCTCCGGCCTCGCGCTCGCTCCAGGCGGATCGCGCGCCGCCTTCGTCGTACGCCGCTACGACCTCGAGAAGAACCAGAGCTGGAGCGAGATCTGGCGCTGCGAGCTCGAAAGCGGGGAGCTGCGCCAGATGACGCAGGGTCGTCACGCCGATTCGGATCCGCAGTTCTCGCCCGACGGCGAGGAGATCCTGTTCGTGTCCGACCGTGAGGCCGGCAGCCAGCTGTGGTTGATGAGCGTCGAAGGTGGCGAGCCGCGCAAGCTGACGAGTTTTCCGGCGGGCCTCTCCGACCCGCTGTACTCGCCCGACGGCCGCTTCCTCGCCGTCACGGCCGAGGTGTGGCCCGATTGCGGCATCGACGGGGATTGCCACGAGAAACGCGAGAAGGCGATGGAGGCGAGCAAGCTCTCGGTGCACGTCGCCGACGAGCTCCTCTATCGCCACTGGACGAGCTGGAGCGACGGGAAGCTGAGCCACGTCCTGCTCGTCGACGCCGAGAGCGGCAAGCTCTTGCGCGACCTGACACCCGGCGGTTTCGCCGCGCCCACGTACTCCCTCGGGGGCGACCGCGGTTTCGCTTTCTCGCCCGACGGGAACGAGCTGTGCTTCGTGTCCAACCACGATCCCGATCAGGCCGAGTCGACCAACGCGGACCTCTGGGTCGTGTCCCTCGCCGAGGGCGCCGACCTGGCGAACCCGGTGTGCTTGACCGCCACGAACGATGGTTGGGACGGCGCTCCGCTCTATTCACCCGATGGGCGCTCGATCGCATTCATCCGTCAAGAGACGCCGAGGTACGAGTCCGACCTGCGGCAGCTCGCCGTCCTGGATCGCGCGAGCGGCTCCGTGCGCACCCTCACCTCGCGCGAGCAGTTCGACGACTGGGTGGGCGACATGCGCTGGTCGAGCGACGGCCAGAGCCTCTACTTCCAGGCGGATCACCACGGCCGCACGCCGATCCACCGAGTCGACGTGCAGGGCGGTTGGCCCGAGCTCCTGCACACGCACGCGTCGATCGACGCCTGGGAGCTCGACCCGAAGGAGCAGGCTCTCGTGTACGTCCACCGCAGCGTGGGCGAGCCGACCGAGCTCTTCCGCCTTGCGCTACCCGGAGGCGAGCCCGAGCGACTGACGCATTTCAACGCGGCGCTCGAGAGCGAGGTCGACCTGCGTTCCGCCGAAGAAATGTGGGTCGAGGGCGAGGCCGGCACGAGGATCCACGTCTTCCTCGTGAAGCCGCACGGCTTCGATCCCGCGCGACGCTACCCGCTCGTTCTCAACGTCCACGGCGGCCCACAGACCCAGTGGACGGATGCGTACCGCGGCGACTGGCAGGTGTATCCCGGCAAGGGCTACGTCGTCGCATTCGCCAACCCCACCGGCTCGACCGGCTACGGGCAGGATTACTGCGACGCGATCGGCAGCGACTGGGGCGGCCGCGTGTTCCGCGACTTGATGGCGGTGACCGACGCGCTCGCCGCCCTTCCCTATGTCGATCCCGACCGCATGGGCTCGATGGGCTGGTCCTTTGGCGGCTACATGATGATGTGGTTCCAGGGCCACACCGATCGCTTCCGCTGCCAGGCCGCGATGATGGGCCTGTACGATTTGCCCGCGTTCTACGGCTCCACCGAGGAGCTCTGGTTCCCCGAGCACGATCTCGCCGGCACGCCCTGGGAGTCCGAGCAATACGAGCGCTGGTCACCGTCCAACTCCGTCGAGAGCTTCGGGACCCCCGCCCTCGTCATTACCGGCGAGCTCGACTACCGCGTGCCCTACACGCAGAGCCTCGAATACTTCACCGCGCTCCAGAAGCGCGACATTCCCTCCCGCCTCGTCGTCTACCCCAAGGCCGGCCACTGGCCCGGCTGGCGCGAGATGGCGTTCTACTACGTCGCTCATCTCGACTGGTTCCACCGCTGGCTCGGCGGCGAGCCCGCGCCTCACGATGTGATTGAGGTCGCTCGGGGCGCGAAGCTGTTCGGAACCTCTGCGGACGAGTGAGCCGACGCGGGCTCGCTCAGAAGCAGAAGGTCAAACTCAGCGCATCGGTCAAGTTCCAGCCCGAAGCGCCGGCGGCGGGATCACGGAACCAGAACTGGAAGTACCACGTGGAGCCCGCGAAGATCCGTCCTGCCTCCTGTGGCGGGTCCTCGTAGTCGACCTGCCGCGTCACGCCGCCCGTCAGGGTGCTCTGCGGCGGATAGCGGAACACCTGGCCACCGATGCAGCGGTATCCGTCCCCGAAGGCGATCTCGGTCGAGATGGCGCCGTAGTAGAAAAGCCCGAACTGGTTCGGCGGCAGGTGCTCGGCGATCAGCCGGAGGTCGTTGTCGGCGAGGCTCAACGAACTCTGATAGGCGATCGTCCCGGCGAGACCCGTGGAATTGGTCGTACTGGTGCACACGCTCTTCCCGCCCGATCCGTGGACCACGGTGTACACCTCGCCGATGTCGTAGCCGCCGGCTGCGTCGTCATACGGCCGGCTCGTCACCAGGAGTCGATTCTCGAGCGCGACGGCGGAACCGCTTTCATCGCGGTGGTGGGCGTGTGGATCTTGGATCTCCGCTTCCTCGTTCCACGAAACACCGTCGAATGCGTAGAGATACGCTGAGCCGCTGTAAAACTGGGGATCGTCGACGTGTGGCGCACCGACGAGGACGAGGTCTCCGTCCAGGGCAACGCTCTCCCCCAGGGAGTCATGCTCTTGGCCGTCGGAAGCGGTGAGGAGTCCAGTCTTCACCCAGTTCGTCCCCGAGCGCTCGAAGACGTAGCAAGCCCCCCTATGAAATCCCGAGACCATGTGTCCTGGCTCGCCAATGAGCGCGCGATCTCCTTCGAGCGCGAGCGCCCTTCCGAATAGGCCGATGGGAACGGGAACGTTCGGGAGGAGTGTGGCCGCGAGGGACCAGGCGCCGCCTGTCTCCTCGAAGACGAGCACCTTTCCTGACGTCCCGGTGTCCCATGGCGCGCCCAGGAAGGCCGTGGTCCCGCTGATCTGGACCTGGACGTGATCATCGTTCGGAAGGTCGACCGAAAGGATCGCCGTCTCGCTCAAGCCGTCCCCCGCGCGGTCGAAGATGTACACCTTGACCGGAGCGGGCTCGTCGATGAAGGTGCTCACGATCGCTCGCTCGCCGTCGAAATCCACGTGGGCTCCGAAACGGTTCCAGGCTGCCGCGTCGGAAGCACGTAGTTCCTCGACGAGCGACCATCCGGAAGCTGATCGGCGGTAGACGAAGACCGAGCCAGCGAACTGCTTGCTGGGACCGGGATGCCTACGATTGGGCGCCCCGACGAGCGCGAGATCGCCCTGGATCGCGACGCTCTCGCCGAAATACATGTCGTAGGTCGGATCGGGTGGAGTGAATCGCGCGACCTCGACCCATCCGCTGGCTCCGTACTCGAAGAAGTAGGCTGCGCCGCAGAGCTCGAAGCCCGATAGGTCGTCGCCCCAGGCGCCTACCACGAGGGTGTTGCCGTCGAGCGCCAGAGCCCCTCCGAATCGGTCGCCCGAGTCCGCATCGCTCGATCGGAGGTGCTGTTCGCACTGAGACGAGCCGAGCGGAGTCAGAAGGGCGAGCGCCGAAGTGACGAGGATGACACTGGTGGTGATCGGAAACGGGCTCATGGGATGCCTCCTGGCCACGGGGCTAGATCGACTCCCTCCTTGCTAGTGCCCGCCGGGGGAAGAGCGCCGAGGAGGGATCGGTGCTCTATGGATCCAGAGCTCCCGCCCTGCGCGACCGGAAAGGAATCCCGGGATTCCGAGCTGAGATGTGCCGAACGAGCCTGACAACCCGGATCAGGGCGCGGCGGGACGACCGGAATGGGCGTCCGCGACGGCGGCCTGGATCAGGCTCTTGCGGTTGGTGCGGTGCGGCGGAAAGGCCTCGAGAGCCTCGGCGTAGCGGCAGGCGACGATCGACCAGTCGCAGTGCTCATCGAGTCGAGCGGTCCCGTGCGGCACGACGCTGATCGGTGTGGCAGCGTTGCGCTCCTCGAGGATTCGTTCGCGCATCCATTCGCTGGGCACGACGAAGGAATCGGCGCGGCGCACGACCGAGCGATTGAGAGGGAGCGCGAGGCGATCCTCGGAGAGCGCGCGGCAGCGTGTGCGCCGATTGGCAGCGTACGTGCGCAACGAGTCGATGCCGCCTTCGCGGAGCGCGACGAGATGACCGGCGAGCTTCCCGCGTTCCAGGGAAGGCCAGGCGGCCGCGGCGAGATCGAAGAGCACCCAATCGTGCTGCGCGACGGTGCCGCCGAGGGCGCCGATCACGGGCACCATGAACGCGTGGGCGGGGAGGTTCCCGAGCTGGTAGAGGATGCGGTCGAATCTCCTCGGCCGCAGCTCGCGCACGGGGTGCAGCGTGAAGCCGTCCCAGCTCGTCCCGCCGTCCTCGGGCGCCACGAAGAGCTCGAGCTCGAGGAGCTCACGCAGGTGAGCGAGCAGCGAGCGCGTCGAGGCGGCGATTCCCGAAACGTGCGCCGGAGACTCCGTGACGAGAGCGAGCTTCACCTTCGACTCCGGAGCACAGCGGCGAGCGGTGCGCCTCAGGCCGTCAGGATCTCGACGCCCTCGGCTCCCAGGTAAAGCGAGTGCTCGCATTGCGAGACCATGACGCCCTCTTCCTCGACCAGCGGCGGGTAGCGCACGAGCGCGCCCTGCCGCGCGAGCTTGCCGAGCGTGTCCTCGACGAGTTCGGGGTCGAACTCGCGGAAGTACCGCCGCGCGATCGGCAGCCCGCGCCAGCCCTCGATCGCGCGCAGGAGATCGCGATCCAGACCCTTCGCCTTGCGCGGCGGGCCCACCATCATGAACACCTCGGCCTTGCCGCGCTCGCGGATGAAGCCGCGGCCGGTGCACGCGAAAGGCTCGATCGCGATGACCATTCCCGTCTTGAGGCGCGTGTGGCTGCGCTCACCGTAGTTCGGGATCTGCGGGGCCGTGTGGACCTTCCAGCGCGCGAGGCCGTGGCCGGTGAGATTGCGCACCGGCTCGTAACCGCTCGCGAGGATCGTGCGCTCGATCGCCGCTCCCACCTCGCCGACGAGGACGCCGTCTCCGACGACCGCGATGGCCGCTGCGAGCGCGTCCTTCGAAGCTTGCACGAGCTTTTGCCAGCGACCATCGGCGGAGAGATCGACGCTCGCCGCCGTGTCGGCGATGTAGCCGTCGACGTGCACTCCGATGTCGACCTTGACGCAGTCGTCCGCTTCGTAGGTCAACTCGTCGTCGGGAGACGAGCAGTAGTGCGCAGCGATCGAGTTGCGCGAGGACTGCGCCGGGAATCCGGGTTGTGCCCCGCGTTCGCGGATCAGGCTCTCGACGCCCTCGAGGACATCGCGCACGCGCGTGCCGGGCTGGATGCGCTGACGGGCCCATTCCCGGCACTCGGAGGCGATTTTGCCTGCATGGCGGAAGCAATCGAGGGCGGTCGGATCCACGGATCGAACTATAGCAGGCGGGGGCAGAACTCCCGAAACGAGACACGTCGAGCGGTGCGGCGGGGTCGAAGCAGGCGCTTCCGTGGTCGGATGTTCCGTCCCGCCCCACGGATCGCGAGGGCCGCTCCACCATTCGATCGAGAGCTTCCTCAAGCAACGCCTGCGGAGGTCCGACACGTGAAGACGTGGCTCATCGCGTGCGCATTCCCGGCCTCGTTCTCGCCTGTGCTCTGGCGGCCGGCTGCTTGACTACCACGCAGTCGGATCCGCCCGGGATCGACGCGCCGGCCATGCAGCGGGGCCGCGCGAGTCGCGCATGGATCGCCGAGGAAGCGGGCGTTCCGGTGGGCTCCGTCGTGCGCTTCGACGAAGTGGGCGCGGACGGCCGCGCCCTCCATGTCGTGCGTGACGCCTGGGGAGAAGACCTCGGTCTCGTCGATGCACTGGGCCGGGCCTGGCGCTGGCGGCCCCACGTGCGCGAGCTGCAAGGGCTCGGATCCGGCACGGTCGCCCAGGGAGTGGAGCGGATCCTGGAGCGGCGGACGAGCCTCGTGCTGCGCGAGGTCGGACTGGACGAGCTCGCGGCGGCGCTCCGGGTGCCTCCGGCGGGCGAGCTCCCTCCCGACTGAGGGAACGTGACCGACCCGCGGCGGGAGACGCCAGAGCGGGGCTGCTCCCAACTTCGGGCCGGTCCGGCGACCACTTTTCGCGGCCCGTTCCACCGCGGCGGGAGGTTTCTACGGAAGTGCGGGGCCGACCGAGCCGGAATCGCTCAATCCCCGCCCTCGATCGCCCGATGAATGTTCGCAGAAGCGCCAGGCGACCCCCTTCCCCGGCCAAGAGGATTCCCCCCCCATGATCAAGCTGGAAATCGGCGAACGGATCGGAAGCTATCGCGTGGTTGAGTTTCTCGCGCGGGGCGGCTTCTCGCTGGTCTATCTGGCGGAGGACGACGAAGGCCAGAAGTACGCCTTGAAGATAGGTGACGTCGCCGGCGGTGGAAGGTACGTGACTCGCTTCCTCGAGATCACGAACGAGCGCCGCCCCGATGGGATCAGTCCCGACGAGACGCCGGCCGAAGCGATCTTCTTCCGTCAAGACGGCGTGCGCATCGACTTCCTCGACGTGCACGAGATCGACGAGCTGATCCGCAGCGAATCCGAGCTACTGGAAGTCAACCGCAACCCGAACCTCGTGCACGTGCACGAGTGCTTCAAGTGGGAAGGACGGCCGGTCGAGGTCCTCGACTACGTTCGCGGAAAAACGCTGCGCGAGAAGATCCGCGCCCTGGAAGGCATCCGTCTCAACTGGTTCCTGACCATGGTGCGTTCCCTGCGCAAGATGGCCCACACCGGGACGCTCGCCTACCACGGCGACCTCAAGCCCGAGAACATCGTCATCAAGCCCTCGGGTAGCGTGGTCATGATCGACCCAGCGATGCGCGCCGGCGAGTCCGGCATCATCACGACCACGCCGCACTACAACCCGCTGCTCCTGCGCGACAGCAAAGCCGACGTGATGGCGATCGGCGTGATGCTCTACGAGATCCTCACGGGAGTGCTGCCCTTCGACGAGGTCCCCTGGCAGTACGCGGGGCGCGAGCAGGGTGGCGAGGTCGAGCGGCTGAGTCTGTCGTACTTCCTCTCGTACACGCCCCCGAAGGATCTCAATCCGAACACTCCCGAGGCGCTGGCGCGGATCGTCTATCGCTGCCTGATCGTTCCCGACTACGGCCTCGCGGAACTCGAGACCGACCTCGTCGATTTCCTGCGCAAGGACTGACCGGTTCGGCTCCGGTTCGGAGTACCGCCTTCAGGCGGTCTGGTTCGTCGTCCCGCCTTCAGGCGGGACTGGTTCTGAAGAAGACCGCCTGAAGGCGGTACTCCGAACCAGAACAGATCAGATCAGCGCCGCGCGGTCTTGCGGGTCCGGCCGGCGGCGAGGCGTTCCTCGGCCAGGATGTTGGCGGCCTCGCTGGTAGGGATGTCCTTGATGCGCGCGATCTCGTACACGCGGCGCAGGTTCTCCGAGATCTTCTCGATCATGGCGAGCGACGCGTTCTCGTCGTAGCCGCCCGGAACGAGCTCGCGCGATACGTTGATGATCCCCCCTGCGTTGATCACGAAATCAGGGGCGTACAGGATCCCGCGCGCCTTCATCGCCGCGGCATGCCGGGGCTCGAGGAGCTGGTTGTTCGCGCAGCCCGCGACGATCTTGCATTTCAGGCGCGGGATCGTCTCGTCGTTCAAGGTCGCGCCGCGCGCGCACGGGGCGTAGACGTCACAAGCCACGTCCAGGTGGGTGTCGTCGTGGATCGCCTCGAGGCCGTACTCGGAGCTGAGCTCGGCCACGCGCTTCTCGTTGATGTCGCAGATGAAAACGTGGGCGCCTTCTTTGGCGAGCAGCGCAGCCAGCCGTCCGCCGACGGCGCCCACTCCCTGCATGACGACGCGCTTCCCTTTCAAGCTCGGGCTGCCGAAGGCCTCTTTCGCGGTGGCTCGCATCCCGACCAGACAGCCGTGGGCGGTATAGGGGCTGGGATTGCCCGAGCTCCCCGAATCGCGCGCGAGCCCGGTGACCCAGCGCGTCTCCTTGCGCACGATCTCGAGATCGGGGATCCCGATGTTCATGTCCTCGGCGGTGATGTACACCCCCTCGAGCGACTGGATGAAGCGGCCCATCGCGCGGAAGAGCTCGGGGGACTTGTCCTTGCGAGGATCGCCCAGGATCACCGATTTCCCTCCGCCCAGCCCGGTCTCAGCAACGGCGGACTTGTAGGTCATCCCGCGCGAGAGCCGCAGGACGTCGAAGAGCGCCTCGTCCTCCGACGCGTACGGCAACATGCGCATGCCACCCAGAGCCGGCCCGAGGGTCGTGTCGTGCACCGCGATGAGTGCGTGCAGACCAGAGGCCTGGTCGCGGCAGCGGACGACTTTCTCGTAGCCGTCGACCTGGATCTCGGAGATTTCCATGCGGGTACCTGCGGGGCGCGGCGGTGCGGGAATCGAAGGGGGACTGGCTCAGTTCTCTTGATCGCTGGAACGGGCTTCGATCGCGACGTCTTCACCCTCGCCGCCGGATGCGGCCTCTCGCGCGAGCTTCTCGGGATCCTTGGTGTTGCGGCACTCGGGGTAGCCCGAGCAAGCGAGGAACTCCTTGCCCCAGCGTGAGGTCTTCACCACCATCGGCAGGCCGCACTTGTCGCACAGCTCGCCCGACTCGCGCGGAGCTTCGCGGAGCTGATCGGGCAAGGGCTTGGCATTGCGACACTTGGGGTAGGCCGAGCAGGCGAGGAACGGACCGCGCTTCGAACCCTTGATGATCATCTCCGCACCGCACTTGTCGCATGCGATGCCGGTCTTCTTGGGTTCGACGATCTTGCCCTCATCGTCGACCGAGGCGGTCGACTTGCATTTGGGGAAACCGGTGCAGGCGAGGAATCGCCCGCGCTTGCCGCCGCGAATCACCATCGGCTTCCCACACTTCGGACAGACGTAGTCCGTCTCCACGACTTCCGCCTTCTCGCGCGGACCGTCCATCGGTCGAGTGTTCTTGCAGTCGGGATAGTTGGAGCAGCCGAGGAACTTGCCGCGCTTGTTGAACAGGATGGCCATCTTCGACCCGCACTTCTCGCACACCTCCTCGGTGAGCTCGGGGTTGGCCTTGATGTTCGTCATCTCGTCCTCGGCCCGCACGAGGTCGGCCGCGAACACGTCGTGGAACTCCTTCACGACGCTGCGCCAGGCGAGCCCGCCGGTCTCGACCTGGTCGAGCTCCGCCTCCATGCGCGAGGTGAAATCGGTATTGATCACGTCGCCGAAATGCGCGACGAGCTTGTGGGTCACGATCTCGCCGAGCTCCGTGGCGACGAAGTGGCGGCTTTCCAGGAGGACATAGCCGCGATCCTGGATGGTCGAGATGATCGTCGCGTACGTCGAAGGCCGGCCGATGCCCTTCTTCTCCAGCTCCTTGACCAGCGTCGCCTCCGTGTAGCGCGGCGGCGGCTGGGTGAAGTGCTGCGTCCCCTCGATCGAGCGGGGCGTGTACGTCGCGCCCTGGGTGAGGGTCTTGGGCAGGATCTGTTCCTCTTTGTCCTGCTTGCTCTGCTGGTTGAACACGCGCAGGTGGCCGTCGAAGAGCTCGGTCTCGCCCTGCGCGACGAAGCGCGCGTCCTCGTGCTGGAAGACGGCCGTCGTCACGCTGTACAGCGCAGGCATCATCTGGCTGGCGACGAACTTCTCCCAGATGAGCTTGTAGAGCTTGAACTGATCGTCGGAGAGGCTCTTGCGCAGCGTTTCGGGAGTGCGCTCGACCTCGGTGGGACGGATCGCCTCGTGCGCTTCCTGCGCGCCGCGCGCTCGGGCCGTGAAGCGGTTGGGGCTTCCGGCACATAGGGCTTGCCGAAATCCCGCTCGATCAAGCGCCGGGCCTGCTCGAGGGCGTCCTCGCCTACACGCACCGAATCGGTGCGCATGTACGTGATGAGACCGACCGAGCCCTCGCCGGGGAGCTCGACGCCCTCGTAGAGCTGCTGCGCGATCATCATCGTCTTGCGTGCCGAGAAGCGCATCATGGTCGACGCCTTCTGCTGGAGCTGGCTGGTCGTGAAGGGCGGCGTCGGCCGGCGCGTCTTGGGCTTGATCTCGATCTCGACCAGATCGAGCGGCGTGCACGGGGAATCCGGGCCCGCTGCGCCCTGCAGGCGCGCCACGATCGCCTGAGCTTCGGGTCCGCCGAGATTGCGCTCGATGCGCCGCTCGCCCACCCGGCGCAGCTCGGCTGCGAAGCTCGTCCCTGCCTCCTCGAACTGCGCGGTGACTCGCCAGTACTCCTCCTTCTGGAACGTCGGATCTCCTCCTCGCGCTCGACGATCAATCGCACCGCGACCGACTGCACGCGCCCGGCCGACAGACCCTTGGCGACCTTCTTCCACAGGAGCGGCGAGAGCTTGTACCCCATGATGCGGTCGAGCACGCGGCGGGCTTGCTGCGCGTCGACCTTGGGCATGTTGAGCTTGCCCGGACTGCGCGAAGGCCTCCAGGATCGCCTTCTTCGTGATCTCGTTGAAGACGACGCGGAAGACGCGCTCGGGATCGACCTGCAGGAGCTCCGAGAGGTGCCAGGCGATCGCTTCGCCTTCGCGGTCGAGGTCGGGCGCGAGGTACACCGAGCGCGCGTTCTTGGCCAGGCGCCTGCAGCTCCGAGATCACCTTGGCCTTGCCGCGGATGGGCGTGTAGTCGGGCTCGAAGCCGTGCTCGACGTCGATGCCGAACTTCCCCTTGGGCAGATCGCGGATGTGCCCCATCGAGGCGCGGACGACGTAGTCCGTGCCCAGGTACTTGTTGATCGTCTTGGCCTTCGCGGGGCTCTCGACGATCACCAGAGACTTGCCTTTGCCCTTGCCCTTGGGCTCGGTCGACTCGTCCTCGGGCTCGGCCTCCGGTGTCTCTTCCTCGGGCTCGCTGAGGGGCTTCTTGGATCTCGCTTTCATGGAGTGTCAGGCCGGCGGTTCGGTCAGCTGGCGCGCCAATACATAGAGGTAGCGCCAGGCGAGTCAAGCCTCCCAGTTCCGACGAAGGGCCGCTCAGGCGCTGCGCAGGACACGACCTAAGCCTCGTTCCCACAAGGCTTTGCGCATGATTTCGGAACGCACCGGGCGACCTCCGTCTTCAGCCGGCCGGGAGTGGCGGCTCAGGTGGGGAAGCCCCGACCGAGGGGCTCGCTTCGAGGCCGACCTCCAGTCTGCCGGCGGCACCGATTCGCAGCGGGAACACGGCGACTCGCGCGGCCAGACCGTCGGTGTTGCAACCGCTGCCGAGGTCGAAGTGCCAGGCGTGCCAGGGGCAGGTCACCTCCCCATCGAGCACCACCCCCATGCCGAGGCTCGCGCCCTGGTGCGGGCACTGATCGTCGATGGCGTGCACGCGCCCAGCGTGGCGGAAGAGCGCGACGCGGCGCGAGCCGACCTCGAAGCACAGACCACTGCCGTCGTCAGGGACTTCCGTCTCGTGCACGAGCGGGTGCCAGATCAGCCCCACGACCTCCGGTGATTGCTGCGCCCGGGCTCCGCCGTCTCGCTCGTCCATGCTCGTTGCCCCCACCAGGTCGCAGCAGAGGATACCTCCTCGAGCGCTCGATTCCTCGAACGCTCGGCAAGCCGCCGACGGTCGAGATCTAATGGCGGCGATGATCGACGCGCGGGCAGCAGGCGGACCGGCCGAGGAGGGCCGCACCGCACCGGTCGAGCATCGCTGGGTGTTCGCACACCTCTGGACCACGGGCCCGGACACGAGCCACGATCGTCCCTTGCGCCTGCTCGCGATGAAGCAAGGCGAAGCGCGCTCCTGGCTCGTGTACGACCGTTTCGTCGCACCGGTTCCGGGTGGTGCGGAAGTCACGAGCGCGCGTCTCGTGCACGACTACGGCATCTCGGGCGCGGACCTCGAGGAGGCTCCGACGCTCGAGCTCGCATGGCCCGAGTTCCGCACCTTTCTCGGCGACGGTCCGGTGGTCTCCCTGGCTGGAGCGGCCTTCCGCGGCTGGTACGAGCACCTTGCTGCACGAGCCGGGAGCGCGCCTCCGATCATCGGCCTGGACGAGCTCGCCGCGCTCTTCCTGCCCGGCCGGCTGGCCAACCTGCGCGAATCGCTGATCGAGGTGCTGCTCCCGCGGCCGCCCCGCCACCGGCGTGCGATCGTTCCGCTCGAGATCGCCGCCGCATCCGCCGAGCTCGTGTCGCGCTTCCTCGCGCTCGACGCTCGCACGCGCGCTCTGGCGCGCTGGGCGTGGGAGCACGCGCGCGAGGGCCTCGCGGAGAGCGACCGCGCCGCCGCACGGCGTCTGGAGCTCGCGCTCGCGCTCGCCGCTCGACCGTCCGGCTGGTCGAGCGCCGCGGGCGAGCTCTTCCACGGATCCGGCCCGCTCTTCGACGGTGGCTTGCCCGAGCTGGCCGCGACGGACTCAGCCGCCGAGCTGTGCGCGGCCATCGAGCCGCGCTGCGCCACCCTGGGTCGCGAATGGACCGGAGTCGAGCCGCTCTCGACCGGCGTCGACCCGCAGCAGCCTTTCGCCGAGCACGATCTCGAGGTCCTGGATGCCGTCTTTCGCGTCCACCTGCCGAAGCTGTTCGCGGAAGGAAGCGCGCACGACAAGCAGGGTCTCTACCGCGCCAGTCAGCACCAGGTGGCCGTCGAGGTCGCGCGGACGCTCGGCGCGGACGAGCTCCTCCTCGTGCACGCGCCAACCGGGACGGGCAAGACGCTCGCCTATCTGCTGCCGGTGCTCTTGTGGGCGCGGCGCAATCGCCTGCGCGTCGGAGTCGCCACCTACACGCGCGTCCTGCAGGAGCAGGCGATGGAGCGCGAGGTTCCGCTCGCGCTGCGCGCGCTCGCGTGCGCGGGTGAGCCGAGCGGTTTCCGCATCGCGGTGCTCAAGGGACGCGAGAACTACCTGTGCTGGCGCTCCTTCCTGCTCGCCCTTCCCGAAGACGACGACTCGCCCGAGGCATTCCTCGGGTGGGCGAGCCTGCTGCTCTTCGCGGTCGGAGACGGCGAGGGTGATCTCGATCGCTTCCCGTTGCGCTCGGCGATCGGCCTGGCCTCGGAGACGAACTTCCGGCGCGCGCTCGAGGGACTCGTGAGAGGCGTGCGGGCGCGGCCGGTGTGCTGCACGCATTCCGACGACCGTCAGACTTGCGCGGCCGAGCTCGCGCGCCGGCGCGCCGAGCGCAGCCACGTCGTGCTGACCAATCACGCGTTCGCGCTGACGCGCCGGGAGTTCTTCCGCCACATCGTGTTCGACGAGTGCGAGCATCTGCACGACCAGGCGCTCAATGCATGGAGCCACCGCCTCTCGCTGCGCGCCGCCCGGGCGCTGCTCTCGGCGCTCCACCGCCCGCGCAGCGAGAGCTCGCGCGCGCCACTCGATCGCCTCGGGCGCGCTCTACTGGAAGGAACGCCCTCGCACGGACACTTGAGCGCTGCGCTGGAAGCCTGGGAAGCCTGCTACGCCGGGCTCGAGGGATTGGGAGACGCGGTGCTCGACTTCGAGCGCTGGCGCGCGGAGACCGAGCGCGGCCGGCACGAGCGCGAGCGCTATGCGCTGCTCCGCGAGTACGTCGAGAGCGAGGCCGGAGCGGCTCTCGTCGATGCGCGTCTCGCCGCGAGCGCGGCCGTCAACGCCCTCGACGCGGCGCTCGCCGAGCTTGCCGAAAGGCTCGAATCGATGCCCCTGCGCGGCCGCGCCGAGATCGGACGCACCCTCGCTCGCTCGCGCGCCGATCTCGCGGAGCTCGCCTCGGGCCTCGAATCGTGGCTCCCCGTCGCGGACGGGCGCGCGGCCCTGCGCCAGGAGACTTTCTACGACGCCGAGGTCGACGCCAGCGGCGAGATCGTGCTCTGGGCGCGCGTCCTCTTGCCGAACGAGTACCTCGGCCGCGGCTACCATCCGCTGCTCGCGAGCGCCGTCCTCCTTTCGGCGACGACCTTCCTGCGCGGGAGCTTCGACGGCGCGCTCGGGTACCTCGGTCTCGACCGGGCCGCCTCGCCCGCGCCCTCCGAGGAGCGCGAAGGAAGGGTCGTGCGCACCTTCCGTGGACCGGAGGTCTTCGATTATTCGCGCGTCCTCGTGGCCGTCCCGCGCGACGCGCCGCCCGTCGCGGCGAGCAAGGAGGCGTACCTCGCGTACGTGCGTCGCTTCCTCGCCTGGCTCGGCGAGCGCACGCGCGGCCGCATCCTCGCGCTGTTCACCAATCAGCAGGACGTGATTTCCGTGGGCCGCGACCTGGCCGGCTTCTTCCGGGCGCGCCAGATCCCCTTGTGGTGGCAAGGGATGGAAGGGGCCGGCAAGGAAGAGCTCTCCGATCTCTTCCGCTCGCACCAGGACTCGATCCTCCTCGGCGTCGACACTTTCTGGTACGGCGCGGACTTTCCCGGCGAGACGCTGGAGTATCTCGTGATCGCGCGCCTGCCTTATGGCGTGCCCGATCGCTACCACCACGCCCAGTGCGCGTCGCTCGGACAGGGCGAGCAGCGCCGACGCATCTACTTGCCGCGCGCGCTCGCCAAGTTCCGCCAGGGCTTCGGCCGCCTGATGCGCAAGCGCAGCGACCGCGGCGCCGTCTTCGTCCTCGACCAGCGCATCCTCGACCCGCGGCACCGCGCGTTCCTGGCCGAGCTCCCGGTCGCAAGCCGGCTGGACGGCTCGGATGCGGAGGGCAAGGCCCGCCTCGTCCGCGAGAGCACCGAACGATGCCTCCACGACGCGCTCGCGCACATGGGCTTGCTCGCCGAGGTCCGCCGGCGCGGCCTCTCGCTCACCTTCGAGGAGGGGGCTCGGCCCCCGAACGTGGAGATCCCGCTCGGGGATGTACCGTTCTGAACGCCTCCCGTGCACGCGTCACCGGAGTCGCCCGGCCGGGCACGGCCTCATGCGTCGACCAGCACCTTGAAGCCGCCGTACACCATGCGCTTCATGTCGAAGGGCATCGCCTTGGTGCGCGCGATCAGCTTCGCCATGCGCGGATCCTTCATCACCTTGGCGTTGACGCGATCGCGGTGCGCGCGCGACTTGTAGACGATCCAGGAGAACACCACCGTCTCGCCCTGCTTGAGCTTGATGGTGCGCGTGAAGGTCGTCCCCATTTTCACGTCGAGGTCGTCCCCGATGCACTCCCGGTACTCGAGAGCACCGAGCTCCCGCCAGATCTTGCCCGCCGCCTGCGCCATGCTGCTGTAGGCCTTGAGGTTTTTCTTCGGAAGCGGCAAGACGAATCCATCGACGTAGCGGGGCATGCTGGGACTCCTTCTGGTGTTTCGTGGACGTTGACAGATGCGGCTCGGGCGGCGGTCATCCGCCTGCGCGAGCCGGCGTCAGGATAGCCGGCCCGACCCTCTGGTTTGCGACTCTCCACTGCGAAGCAACGGCTGCTTTGTGTACTCCATCGACACCGACACGATCGGCTCCTCCAGTTTCACGCCCGCCAGGCGACGACCGACGAGGCGAACGTAACCGAGATAGCTGCCGCGATCTGCCTCCAGCGCAGCGATCTCCGGCGCGTTGCCTGGGGCGATCACCAGGTGCCAGTCGCGCCAGAGTCGCCAGCCATCGGGCATGCTGTCGGCCAGCTCGACCTCGAGGATGCCGGTCCGCTCCCAGTGCCGCTGCCACCAGGCCGCAGAGTGCAAGCACCACAGGTCCGGAGTCCACCACTCCCGAAGGTGCTCCGGAACCGCACCCTCGATCTCGCGCGTCAGGCCGGCGCCGACGATCCCGAGCCGCCCGCCCGGCTTCAAGAGACGTGCGAGAGAGTTCAGGTACAGATCGTCCGTGCCGTAGTAGGGGAACGAGTCGATGCTCACGATGGCATCGAAGAACTCTGCGGCGAACGGCAAGTCCCGCGCGTCCACGTGCAGGGGGAACACACCGTCCTCGATGCCGGCGTCCCGGATTCGATGCAGGTTCTCCGTGACGCTGAACCACAGGTCGGTGGCCCAGACCTGCACCCCGAACTCACGGTGGAGGAAGATCGAGGACGCGGCCCGCCCGCAACCGAGGTCGAGCACCCGCATCCCGGGCCGCAGGTCCAGCGCTTCGCTCAGCCACTCGGCCATCCACAGCGCATGGGCCGCGCCGCTGACGCCAGCGAGGATCCAGTCGGGGTGATACGCCGACGCGCGAGGAAACCGCTGCGACACGAACCGCTCGTCCACTGTCATCTTGCCTCGGTTGGCCTGACCGCTCCGGCTCAGGAATTCGACTTCGGACGCAGGTAGCGATTGGGAACATTGTCCAGGGGTGGCACCCTCCGCCCCGCGGCCGCCAGCAGGAGCCTGATGTTGGCATACGTGTCACGTTCGCTCCGGTGGACTTGCGGAAGGAGTCCCATCTGGGCGTACGTGATCGGCGTGAGATCGAAAAGCGTCGTCTCCCATCCGTACCCCTTGCCCCAGGTGATGCCTGCCAGGTGCACGTCGGGCCTAGCGCCGGCGGCCAGCAGCAGGCGCATGATCGGTTCGGACCTGTTCCCGTTCGAATTCACGGTGTGGAACAGCGGGGTGTGCCCATTGAGGCCATGGTCGTCGACCGCTGCCGTCGCGTTCACATCGGCGCCCGCTTCGATCAGAGCGCGTGCAGCATTCAGGTTCCCGTATTCGGCGGCCACGTGGAGCAGGGAGACACCGACGAGCGGTGTGAACGAAGACGTCAGGGTCGTACGGTGCTCGAGGAGTGAGGGGCTCGCGGTGACGGCAACCTGGATCGCGTCGGCGTCATCCAGGAGGACCGGCGCGACGGCCGGATCCTGGAGCACGGCGCCTCGTTCGAAGAGCAAGCGGAGGCAATCCGCGAGCCGGTTCGAGCGCGTGTACTCCTCGAGCAGCCAGTTGACAGGCAACTTGCCCCGAATCGGGGAACACGGGTCGGCCCCTGCATCCAGGGCGGTGCGCACACCTTCGGCATCATGCCCATCGAAGGCAGACAGGAGCTCGTGATTCGCACTGGACATGGCGAACTTCCCATGCACTCCATCGCGGATTCGCGTGCTCGCCATGCCCCGGCGGAGATCCGGCCGAGCACCGGTGTCGCGAGGAACTTCTACGGCCAGTCGACAACGATGGTGATGCCGGCGATCACCATGATGGAAGTGAAGGCGAGGTTCGGCGCGGCGATCGTTCCCATGACCAGCTCGGAACGGAAGTAGGAGTCCTGCGCGTTGGAGGTGTCTTTCGGGCCGCGCAGGTCGTACGGCGGGAAGGAATAGATCCGCGAAGTCAGCGTGTCGTTGAAGTAGAGCTGGGTCGTGAGCTCGGAGGTCTGATCGGGGTTGATCTTGACGTGGAGGTGCGTCGTCCGGCCGGGATACCAGCCCGGATAGATGGTCTTGAATCGCGCGATCCCGTCGCTGCCGGCGAACTGCACACCGCGCAGCCACGTCTCGCCCGCCGTTCCCTGGCTGGCGAAGTTGGAATAGGTACCCAGGGATTCCGTGTGCCACACGTCCACCTCGGCTCCGGGTAGCGGAGTGCAACCGTCCTCGTCGAGGACCCGGATGTACATGTAGAGGGGGACGCCTGGAACACCCTCGGTGATGTCGGAGCGGACCAGGTCCAGGTCCCGGTAGAAGGGTCCCTGAATCTGAGCGGCCGTCAGGGTGCACGAGGTGCTCAGGACCGAGGCACGCATCGCGGCCATACTCGAGGGTGCGACGACCGAGGTCAGCGCGGTTCCCAGTCCGATCACGCCGGCGGCGCGCAAGATGTCTCGTCTCTCGATCGATTGCTCGGGGCCTTCGTCGTTGCTGCGGTCGTTCGTCATGGACGGTCTCCTGGTGCAGGGGTCTCGATGGAAAGAGTGTACGGGAGGGACGCAGGCTTATCATGCTGCCCGTGGACGAGCGACGTAGAGCCTCGGTCTTGCCGCGTGGCGCGGCGTCCCCGCCGGCATGCACCGCCGCCCTCGCGTGCCGAGCGCTGCTCGCGTGAAGATCCTCTTCCTCTCCCAGCGCGTGCCGTACCCGCCCAACCGCGGGGACAAGATCACGACCTGGAAGCTCGTCGAGCGCATGGCGCGCGCCCACGAGGTGCGCATCGTCGCATTCGCGCACGAGGAGGCGGACCTCGTGGCGGCCCAGAGCTTGCGGAAGATGGGCTTCGAGACCTTCGTGGTGCGTCACCACGCGCGGGCGAAGCGCCTTGGATCCTTGCCTCTGCTGCTCACGCGCCGGCCGCTCACCCTGGGGGTGTTCGGGTCGCGGGCGCTGCAGAAGGAAGTGGACCGGCAGTCGCGGTGGGCCGATGTGGCCTACGCGTATTCCTCGTCGATGGGCGCCTTCCTTCTGCAGCACGATCTGCCGTGGGTGATGCACTTTGCCGAGCTCGACTCGGACAAGTGGCGGCAGTACGCGGAACGCACGGGCCTTCCGATGCGGCTCGTCTACCGGCGCGAGTGGCGGACGCTGCTCGCGTTCGAGCGCGAGCTCGCGGCAGCGGCGCGTACGAGCGTCTTCTGCACGCCGCTCGAGGAAGCGATCTTCCGTCGCGAGATCCCCGGCCGGCCCTCCGCCGTGCTGCGCAACGGGGTCGATCTCACGTACTTCCGGCCTGCACCGGAGCGCGCGGAAGCCGGTCACATCGTCTTCACCGGAGTGATGGACTACCTGCCGAACGTCGACGGCTGCGTGCACTTCGTGAAGGAGATCTTCCCGCATGTGCGCAGCCGCTTCCCGGAGGCGCGCTTCACGATCGTGGGCTCGCGGCCGACGCGGCAAGTCGAGCGTCTGGCCGAGACGGATGGCGTCACCGTGACCGGCTACGTCCTCGACACGCGTGAGTGGCTCGGCCGCGCCTCGATCGCGGTCGCGCCGCTTCGCATCGCGCGCGGAATCCAGAACAAGGTGCTCGAAGCACTCGCCATGGGTTTGCCCGTGGTCGGCACCACGAGCGCCACGCAGGGAGTCGAGGGCCGCCGGGACGAGCACTACCTCGTCGCGGACACCGCCGAAGCGCAGGCCGAGGCCATCCAGGGCTTGCTCGCCGACCCCGAGCGCGCGCGCACGCTGGGCGCCCGCGGCCGGCGCTTCGTCGAGGAACGCTACGACTGGGAGGTGACGCTCGCCCCGCTCGACGGCATCCTCACGGGCTCTCCCCCGACCACGCCCTCCCGACCATGAGTCACGAGAAGATCGCCGCCACCTTCGACAGCTGGGCCCAGAGCGGACAGGCCGAGCGCCTGGCCGATGCGCACGGAGACGTCGTGCGCCAGGTCATCGCCCGCATGAACATCCGTCCGGGCCAGCAGATCCTCGACCTGGGCTGCGGGAGCGGATGGGCGACGCGGCTCCTCGGCAGCGCGGCGCCCGGGAGCGGCGCGATCGGCGTCGACGTCTCGCCCTCCATGATCGCGCGCGCGGAAGCAACGCACGATCTGACGGCGCGCGCCCGCTACGAGCGCGGGGCCTTCGAGAAGCTCGACTTCAAGGACGCGAAGTTCGACCGGGTCTTCTCGATGGAGGCGCTCTACTACGCCGTGGATCTCGAGCGCGCGCTCTCCGAGGTCTTTCGCGTCCTGAAGCCCGGAGGCAGCGCCGACGTGGTGCTCGACCACTTCGAGGAATCAGCGCACACGCAGCACTGGTCGACCAAGGTGGGTCTCGCGATGCACCGCCTCTCGGAAGCAGAGTGGCAGGCCGCCTTCGAGCGCGCCGGCTTCGCGAACGTCGTCCTCACGCGCGTCCGCGACTCACGCGGCCCGGGATCGCAAGCTGAGTTCCGTCCGTCCGAGCACTGTCCCGACTGGCAGACGCGCGTCGAGCTCCACGAAGCCGGAAGCCTCTGGATCCACGCGGAGAAGCAGAAGTAAGCGCTCCGACCCGACCGCCTGAAGGCGGTGCCCGAAACCAGACCGCCTGAAGGCGGTACTCCGAGCGAAAACAAGTGCGCTTTCTTGTTCGGAGTACCGCCTTCAGGCGGCCTGGTTCGTCCTAGTTCGGAGTACCGCCTTTAGGCGGTCTGGTTCGTCGTCCCGCCTTCAGGCGGGACTGACTCCGCTCACTTCGGTCGCGGATCCTCGAGCGCCTCATCCGGCCGGCGATACCGTCCCGTGCGAATCTGCCGCACCGTCTCGACGAGCGCGAGCGCAGCATTCTCGACCTCGGTCCGGAACGCGCGATCCTCGTCCAGGTCGTCGTGGCTGGTGGCATACGGACGGAAGTAGCCGACGTAGCGGCTGAGCTCCGGACTCGGACCGGCCGGGATCAAGCCGAGGTCGGTCAGCCAATCGCGCAAGTTCGAGCTCAGACCCTCGACCCCCGCCGCGTCACCGTGCACGACCACCGAGAACGCGCGACCCGCGAGATGCTTGGGGTAGTCCCAGCCGGCGAGCTCGAGGGCTTTCGCGCGCTCGGGGTCCTTGCCACCGGTGCTCGTGGGATCAGGATTCCCACCGTCGGCGCAAACCAGTCGATCGATCATCAGCTTGAGCACCGACGGCGCCTGGTACCAGTGGACGGGCGTCACGATCATCACACCGTGCGCGGCGATCCAGCGCGGGTAGAGCTCGTTCATCCAGTCGCGCACTTGACCGAGCGCATGATTCGGGTAGCAGGAGCACGGCCAGTGGCACAGCGGCATGGCGGTGGAAACGCATGCCTTGCAGGGAAAGATGACGCGGCCATACTCCGACGTCAGCCTGGAGAGATCGAGGAAGTCGACCTCGAAGCGGGGCTCCGCTTCGATCGTCTTGCGGGCGAGATCGGCGAGCCGATAGGTCTTGGACATCTCGCCCGGACAGGACTGGTCGCTGCGCGAAGAGCCGTTGACGATCAGGATGCGTGAGCGCGCGCGAGGACTCTGGCGACCGCGCTCGGCCTGGCGGATCTTCGCACGGGCCTCGATCCATTCCAGCGGCAGCTCGAAGTCGGGATCCGCGAAGCCGCGGCCGGCCTTCCGCGTCCGCGGGCTCTTGCGGTACTCGATGTAGGCCCTCCAGGCGGTTTCGACGACATGTTCGACCGCCTCGGGATGGGCTTCGTAGGCGGGGTCATAAAACTGCGCCCGAAACCTGGCCTCGAACTCCTCGCGGGAGAGCTTGACGCTCGGCATGCCCTTGACGACGCGGACCTTGGGCTTGCGGGTGCGCCTACTGGATGAGGTGGGCTTGGACATGACGCTCTCCCCGGCGCGCTCGCTGCGCCTCTGGTCCATGTGAGACGGAGGCGGCCGCGGGCGTACCCCCGCGCGAGTCTCTCCCTTTCGGAGCGGCAAGTGGCCTGCTTTCCAGGATTTCGACTAACGCAGGTCGCGCATTCCGGATTCCTCCTGCGACCCACGACCCCGGAACCCGAATGGAATCCACCATGCGTGCTTTCTTTGCGACCTCTGCAATCGTTTTCTGCTTCGCGAGCCTGGCCGATGCTCAGACCCAGAGGCAGTGGGCCCGTCACCACGACGGCGCCGACCAGCGGGACGACTATGGCGAATTCGTCGCGGTCGACTCCCAGAAGAACACGTACCTGATCGGCGAGGTCACGAACGCCTCCGGAGCGACCGAGATCCTGACCGTGAAGTACGACGTCCTGGGCCAGGAGAAGTGGTCGCGGACGTACGCCGGGCCCGCCGGTGGCCAGGACTTTGGATGGCAGGTCGCGATCGACCCGGCCGGGAACGCGATCGTCGCGGGGGACTCGGTAGGAATCGGCACCGATTACGACATCGTCCTCCTGAAGTACAGCCCGCAGGGTTCGCTCCTGTGGATGCAGCGCTATGACGGCCCTGCGAGCGGATACGACGCCCTGTCAGCGGGTTTTTCCCTGGCGGTCGACTCGAACGGCGATGTCGTGGTCGGTGGGTACTCGGCCGGCGTCGGCACGGGCCCCGACGGCGTGGTGCTGAAGTACTCCGCCGCCGGAGTACTCCTCTGGGAAGCTCGTCACAACGGGACCGCGAACGGGACCGACGACATCTACGGAATCCGGATCGATGGCGCAGGGAACGTGTACGCCACGGGCGAGACCACCGGCAGCCTGACCGGGCGCGACCTCCTGACCTTGAAGTACAGCCCGGGCGGAGCGCTGCTCTGGAAGCGGGAATACGACGGTCCCGCGAGCGGTCAGGACTACGTCTACAAGCTGGCCCTGGGGCCGGCGAACGACGTCGCCATCGTCGGCGTCTCGGCAGGCATCGGAACGGGGAACGACCTGGTGGCCATCCATTACGACACGGATGGCAGCGTGCTCTGGACCAACCGCTTCAATGGTGCTGCGAACAAGGACGACCTCGCGTTCGGCGTCGCCATCAACAATGCAAGTCAGGTCGCCGTGACCGGCTTCACCGAGAAGGGCTGGGAATCGTCGGCCATCACGCTCCTCTACGACACGAGCGGCGCTCTCCTCTGGTCCCAGGATCTCGACGCGTCCAGTCTCTACCTGGGTGATGACGCGGGGATCGACTGCGATTTCGATTCCGACGGCAACCTGTTCATGGTCGGTTACGGCTGGGGCGGCCCGGAGTTCGGCTACGAGACCCTCCTCGTCGAGTACTCCCCCTTCGGCCAGCTGCTCTTCGAGGACGTGTACGACGGCGTAGCGCACGGCGACGACTTCGGCCTGTGCCTGACGCTGGACGACCACGACAACGCCTACGTCGCCGGTTACTCGCAGCGCGGGAGTCAGCACCTGGACACGCTCCTCCTGAAGTACGGATCCGGCCCGGCGTTCCTGCCCGTGCCCGTCAACCCGCCGCTACCCGATTCGGACGTCCCGCCGCCCTCCGCGAAAACGCCGCAAGATCGGCCGACAGCGCACACCTCCCCGATCCCCCTGCGGCCCGGTCGCTTGAGCAGGCACGCCACGGGTACCCGAGAAAGGAAGTAGGCCGCTCCCAGGCTTACCCACCAGCTCGCGCCCCGGGTCGAGACGTCCCGGGGCGCGAGCGTTCGTCTACGCGGCCGTAGTGAACCGAACCCGTTCCGGTTCACTACCGCGCTGCGAGGATGTCGAGGCTCGAGGCGGCCCAGTTCCAGAGGGGGCTCACGAACACGCCGGTGATGACGGTCAGGCCGGCCAGGGCGACGATGAGGCCGACGAAGACCGGCTGCGGCGCGGGGGTTTCCTCGGCGGGGTCGGAGAGGAAGAGGTAGCGGGCGACCTTGATGTAGTAGAAGAGGCTCACCACCGAGTTGAGGGCGGCGATGACGACCAGCCAGAGGTAGCCGCCGTTCAGGGCGGCGTAGAAAAGCTGATACTTGCCGTAGAAGCCGACCGTCGGAGGAATGCCGGTGAGGCTGAGCAGGAAGACCACCATCGCGCCCGAGATGAGCGGCGCGCGCCAGCCCATGCCGCGCAGCGATTCGTAACGTCTCCTTGCCGGTGACGCCATGGAAGTAGAGCAGGAAGCCGAAGGCGCCGAGGTTCATCAGGTAGTAGGCGGCGAGGTAGTAGATCGCCGCCTCGAAGCCGGCCTCGATTCATCACCACGACGCCCATCAAGCGCGTAGCCTGCATGCGCCATCGAGGAATAGGCGAGCATGCGCTTGACGCTCTCCTGGCGCAGCGCGGCGAGGTTGCCGAGCGTCATCGTGATCGCCGAGAGCACGGCGAGCAGCTGGCCGACCTGCAAGCCGTACTTCGCGACGGCCTCCTGAGTCCCTGGAGCGGCGAAGAGCACGGCGAGGAATCGCAAGAGCGCGCCGAAGCCGGCCGCCTTGGAGGCGACGGCAAGAAAGGTCGTGACGGGGGTCGGCGCGCCCTCGTACACATCCGGCGCCCAGAAGTGGAAGGGCGCGACCGAGATCTTGTAGGCGAAGCCGGCCAGGATCAGCGTGATCGCGATCGCGACCATGGCGGGATTGTGCTCGATCGCGCCGGCGAGGCTGCGCGGGAGACCGTCGCCCGTGGCGCTCGCCATGACGGCGAGATCGATCGTCCCGGTCAGGCCGTACAGGAGGCTGATCCCGTAGACCATGATGCCGGCCGACAGACCGCCGAAGACCACGTACTTCATGGCGGCTTCGGCCGAGCGCTTCTCGCTCTTGTGGTAGCCGGCGAGCGAGTAGCTCGCGAGCGAGAGCAGCTCCAGCGCCAGGACGAGTAACAAGAGGTTGTTCGTCCCGACCATGAAGAAGATGCCGACGGCCGCTCCTAGCAAGAGGAAGTAGTACTCGCCCAGATCGGCTTCCGCTCGCGCCGGTCGCTCATCACGAACCACACGACGACGAGGAGCGCTGCGACGGTGAAGAGCTTGAAGAAGTTCCCGAATCGATCGAGCGTCACCAGACCGTAGACCTGGCGCGCCGGGTCGTCGCGGGACTCGAGCAGCAGGAAGCCCGCGAGCAGGAGCCCCGCGATCGTCGTGCGCGCCATCCAGCCGGAGGCGCGCTCGTCGCGCCGGAACAGGTCGATCACCAGGACCGCGAGCGAGCACAGAATGAGCACGACCTCGGCCCGGATGCCCGCGAGTCCATCCAGGTACACCGACTGGAGCGGCGAGAGGAGTGCAAGGATCACCACGGGCTCCGATTAGCTACCGGCCTTGAGCAGACCGACCAGGTTGACCACGCTCTCGTTCATCCAGTCGAGCAACAACCAGGGCGCGAGGCCGAGCACCACGCACAGGATGAGCAGCGGCGCCTGGGCGAAGATCTCCCGGGCATTGATGTCCGGGAAACCACGGTACTTCTCGTTCAGCGGGACCAAGGAAGACGCGCTGCAGGGCCCAGAGAAGGTACGCCGCCGTCATCACGATACCGATGCAGGAGATCAGCACGAGCATCCGGAAGCGCGTGTCGGCCGACTGGTACGCGCCGATGAGGGTCATCGCCTCCGAAACGAAGCCCGCCATGGACGGCAGACCGAGCGAGGCGAAGAAGGCCACCGTCGAGAGCGCCCAGTAGCGCGGCATCGTCTGGGCCAACCCGCCGAAGGCATTGAGGTCACGATGGTGCGCGCGGTCGTAGATCACGCCCACCACGAGGAAGCAGGCAGCCGAGGACGTGCCGTGGTTGAACATCTGCAGGGCAGCGCCGTTCATCCCCCATTCGGTCAAGGCCGCCATGCCTAGTAGCACGAAGCCCATGTGGCTGACCGAGGAGTAGGCGACGAGCTCTTGAAGTCGCGTCTGGCCGAGCGCCACGTAGGCCCCGTAGACGATCGAGACCACGCCCAGCACACCGAGCGAGAACGCGAACTGCCGGAAAGCGTCGGGCAAGATCGGGAAGCAGGCCCGGAGCATGCCGTAGCCGCCGAGCTTCAGCAGGATGCCGGCCAGGATCACCGAGATCGGCGTGGGCGCCTCGACGTGCGCGTCAGGCAGCCAGGTATGGAAGGGGAAGACCGGGACCTTGATCGCGAAACCGATGAATAGGAACCAGAACACCCACGTCGTGAAGCTCATCCCGAGCAGCGACCGCCGAAGGCTTTCCCGTCAGCTTGCCCGCCTGGCCGGCGGCCACGAGCTCGGGGATCGCGAACGAGCCGGTATTCAGCCTCAGCGCGATGATCGCGACCAGCATCAGCACCGAGCCCGCCAGCGTGTACAGGAAGAACTTGATCGCCGCGTACTCGCGCCGCGGGCCGCCCCAGATCCCGATGAGGAAGTACATCGGGAGCAGCATCACTTCCCAGAACACGTAGAAGAGGAAGTAGTCGAGCGACACGAACACGCCCGTGATGCCGACCTCGAGCAGCATCAGCAGGCGTAGTAGGCCTTGCCGGCACGGTGGACGGTCTCGCTCGCGGGCACCGCCACGAAGAGCAAGAGCGCCGTCAGCCACACCAGCGGCAGCGAGAGGCCGTCGATGCCGACGTGGTAGTAGACGCCGATGGAGGGGATCCATCCCACCTTCTGCACGCACTGGTAGCCATCGACGAACTTGTCCTGGACGCTCGCGTCGTAGCGCTTCTCGAAGCCGGCGAAGTAGAGCCAGGTCACCAGGACCAGCGGAATGAACGTGGCCACCCAGCAGATCATCTTGATCAGCGAGAGGTTCCGCCGCGGGACCAGGAGGATCGCTCCCATCCCGATCAGCGGGATGAAGGTGATCCAGGAGAGGATGGTCGACTGGTTCATGGATTGGAGCGGGGCGTGCAGCGGGGGTGGAATCGGATCACAGGAGGATGAGGCAGACCGCCGCGACCAAGCCCCCGGCCACGGCGAAGGACACGTATTGCTGGATCCGCCCGGTCTGGAACAGGCGCACGACCGAGCCGAAGGCCTGCGTCGTGTTGCCCACCCAGTTGACCATGCCGTCGACGATGTGCGTGTCGATCCAGGCGCCGACGAATCCGAGATTGCGGCCGGTGCGGCCGACCAGGAGCACGAGGCCGTCGACGATCCGCTCGTCGAACCACTTCTGCGTGCGCGAGAGCCACATCGTTCCGCGGATCACGCTGCGGTCGACGAACTCGTCGATGTAGTACTTGTGCGCGACGACCTCGTACATCTCGCCGAGGGCGGTGGTGATGCGCCGCGGGTCGAGGCGGCGCAGGTAGTAGATCCAGAACGAGATCGAGAAACCGATCACGAGCACCATGAGCGAGAGCGCGAGCGCCATGGGGTGGGCCGCGTGCTCGGTGTGCGCATCCACGACGACCCCGCGCTGATTCATCTCCTCGAGGTGGACGCCGGGGTACAGGGATTCCGCGGTGACGAGCTGCGTGAACCAGGGATGCTCGCCGAGGGGATCCCCCGCGAGCCAGAAATGGCCGCCGAAGATCCCGAGGAGCGCGAGCACCACCAGGGAGATCAGGATCGGGAGCGGCGACTCGTGCACCTTTTCGAGCGGCATGGCGTGGCCGTGCTCGTGTGCATGGTCGTGGTCGTGAGCGGGGTCGTGCGCGTGAGCCTGAGCGTGGCCGTGGTCGTGCGCGTGAGCGTGAGCGTGATCCTTCCCCCCACCATGCACCCCCGCCACTGCAGGCGCCGCATCCTTGTCACCCCTCCACTCCCCGAAGAAGGTCATGAAGATCAGGCGGAACATGTAGAAGGTCGTCAGCAAGGCCGCCAGACCGAGGGCGAAGATGGCGAAGAGGTTCGCGCCGCGGAGCTTCACCATCGTCGACTCGATCGCCGACTGGAGGATCCGGTCCTTCGAGTAGAAGCCCGAGAAGAGCGGCATGCCGGCGATCGCGAGCGTGCACGCGATCATCGCCAGCGAACGTGACGGGCATCCGCTTGAACAGCCCACCCATCTTGCGCATGTCCTGCTGGTGGTGGCAGCCGTGGATCACGGAGCCGGCGGAGAGGAACAGGCAAGCCTTGAAGAAGGCGTGGGTCACCATGTGGAAGAGGCCGGCGATCAAGCCAAGGCCGCCCGTCCGATCGCGGCGACCATGAACCCGAGCTGGGAGATCGTCGAATAGGCGAGCACCCCCTTGATGTCGAAGACGGTGCAGCCGATGGTCGCCGCGAACAGCGCGGTCACGGCCCCGGTCGCGGTCACGACGCCCAGCACCTCGGGAGAGAGCAGCGGAAAGGTGCGGCCGAGCAGGAACACTCCTGCCGCCACCATCGTCGCCGCGTGGATCATGGCCGACACCGGCGTCGGACCCTCCATCGCGTCGGGCAGCCAGATGTGCAGCGGGAACTGCGCCGACTTGCCGACCGTCCCGCCGAAGAGGAACAGGCCCGCGATCGGTCATCCAGGTCGGGATACTCGCCGCCGTTCGCCGCCACGGTCTCCTGCGCCCTGGCCCACAGCTCGCTGAAGCTGAAGCGTGTGGAAGTGCAGGTAGAACATGCACATCCCGAACAGGAGGCAGGTGTCGCCGATGCGCGTCGTCAGGAAGGCCTTCTTGCACGCCGCCGCGGCCGAGCGGATGCGCGGCGCTGGTCGGGTCGTGCGCGAAGTGACCGATGAGCAGGTAGCGACATCGAAGCCCATCAGCTCCCAGAACACGAAGAAGAAGAGCAGGTTGTCCGAGAGCACCAGCCCGAGCATCGCGAAGCGTGAACAGGCTGATGTTCGCGAAGAAGATGTGGTAGCGCCGGTCCCCGTGCATGTACCCGATCGAGAACAGGTGCACGAAGAAGGAGACGATGCCGACGACCGCGAGCATCGCCGCGCCGAGGGCGTCGTAGAGGATGCCGGCGACGAGGTTCGGCTCGCGTCCGTGCCCTCGGCGCGATAGAGCCAGCCGAACGCGAGGCCGTGCCTCCGTCACGGACTCGTGGAAGAACGCGCTCGCCGTGGTGCGCCGCGCATGCCCTTGGCGAACATGTACACCGTGAGGCACATCACGACGAACATGCCGCCGGTCAGCAGCCAGTCGCCCTTGCGGGGCAGGTGCTTGCCGAAGAAGACCTGGATCACGTACCCCAAGAGCGGGATCAGCGAGCACGGCGAGGAGCAGCTTGTAGTCGAGCTGGGTCAAGGACAGGGGGGCTTGCATCGAACGGACTTCGACGGGCGACTAATCGCGCAGGAGGTCGACCTCGCTGGGCTTGACCGAGTGGAAGAGATAGAAGACGTTCAGGATGATCGCGAGCGCGACCGCCGCCTCGGCCGCGGCGAGGATGATCACGAAGATCGCGAACATGCGCCCGTCGAGCTGATCGCCCTCGAAGCGCGCCGAAGGCGACGAAGTTGATGTTGGCCGCGTTGAGGATCATCTCGATCCCCATCAGCACGTAGAGGATGTTGCGGCGCGCGAGGATGCAGGCGATCCCGAGCGCGAAGAGCGCCGCCGAGACTCCCACGTAGGCCTGACCGAGAGTCCCATCAGGCGCTCCTTCCGGCTGGTAGTTCGTCGCTCGGAGCTCGCGGGCTCGAGGTCCCCGCGCCGGCGGCGCGCGATGTACACGGCCGCCACGAGGGCGACCGTCAGGACGAAGGCCGCGAGCTCGAAGGCGACCACGTACTGCTCGGGCGCGAGGAAGGCGACGCCGATCTCGGTCGCGTCGCTCGCGCACGGGCGGCAGCGTCCGTCGCAGCGGCCCAGACGGCTGTCCCGCCCAGCGCGGCGGCCGACCTGCAGCGCGACGAAGAGCATCGCGCCGCCGACAGGGCGATGCGCGCCGAGCACGCGCGACAGCTTGCGCTCGCCGAGGTCGGGCGGCGTCAGCATGACGCCGAAGAGCAGCAGCGCCAGGATCCCGCCGACGTAGATCAGGATCTGCGCCATCGCCAGGAAGTCGGACCCGAGCAGCAGGAACAGGCCCGCAACGCCCCGAGAAGGTCGCCATCAGGGAGAAGGCGCTGCGCACCACGGAGCGCTCCCAGATGCACACCAGGCCGCCGCCCAGCGTCAGCGCGGCGAACAGCGCGAACGCGAGCCCCATCGCTCCCGCCGCCGTCACGCCCCAGCGCCGAGGGCCAGCAGCGAGCAGCGACGAGGAGCGCGACGTAGAAGATGCGCGAGCGATCGCTCCATCAGCCGCTCACTCCTCCGGCTCCGCGCGGTTCGTCCTCTTCCTCGGCCGGCACGTCCTGCCCAGCAGCCTTGGCCGCTTCCTTGGCGCGCCTTCTTGGCCTCGGCCTCGCGCATGCGGATCTTCGCCTCGCGCGCCATGCCCTTGAAGGAAAGCAGGTCGTGCTTGAGCTCGCTGCGGTCGAAGGTGACGAACGCGAACTCCGTGCCCATGTGGATGCAATCCTTCGGGCAGGGGTACACGCACAGCTCGCAGAACATGCACTTCTGGTAGTCGAGCGTGAACGAGACCCACTCGAGCTCCTTGCCGTGGCGCACCGCCTCCATCTCGATGCAGTCGATCGGGCAGGCGCGCGCGCAGGCCAGGCAGTCGATGCACTTCTCCTGCTCGAGGTAGTGGATCCCGCGGTAGCGATCGGGGATCGGCAGGCGCTCGTCGGGATACTGCACCGTGATCGGCTTCTGCAGCAGGTACTTCCCGGTGATCCGCATGCCCCGACCAGGGTCGTCGCGACGCGTGCGCACGATGTTTGAAGATGTAGGTGCGCGCGCTGCCCATGGTCAGTCGCCGAGGGCGGCGATCGCCCATTCCCACAGACCCGGCGCCGAGCACGCAGACGAGCGCGAGCGGCGTCAGGTACTTGTACCCCATCGTCATGACCTGATCGATGCGCATGCGCGGCAGCGTCCAGCGCAGCCACATCATCATGAACACGCCGAGAAGGACTTCGTGATCAGGGTGCCAGCGCACACGAGCTGCGTACACGACGCGGCCTGGCCGCCGACTCGCGCGCGCGCGAGAGCCGTGAGGGGCGTCTCGAAGCCGCCCAGGAAGAACATGGCGGCCACGGCCGACATCAGGAACATCGCCGCGTACTCCTCCATGAAGAAGAAGGACCAGCGGATGCCCGAGTACTCGGTCATGAAGCCGGCGACGAGCTCGGACTCGGCCTCGGGCAGGTCGAAGGGCGCGCGCTTGGTCTCGGCGAGGGCGGCGATGAAGAAGAGCACGAAGCGCCGGGAGCACGAACGGGTTCTGGAAGATCGAACCAGCTGCATCCCGAACCAGCCCGGCTGCGCGCGAGCTCGCCTCGACCAGGTTCAAGCGTGCCGAGCGACCATCAGCGGGACGAGCAGCGAGAGCCCGAGCGGGATCTCGTAGGCGACGACCTGCGCGGCCTCGCGCATCGCGCCGTACAGCGACCACTTCGAGTTCGAGGCCCAGCCCGCCATCACGATGCCGATCGTCGTCGTCGACGAGAGCGCGAGGATCGAAGAACAGGCCGAGGTCGACTCGGCCGAAGTAGAAGCCGTGGCGCGAGCGGCAGGGCCACGAGGGCGCCGAAGATGCTGCCGAGCACGATCGCCGGCGCGAGCACGAACAGGCGCTTGTCCGCGCCCTTCGGGATCAAGTCCTCTTTCAGCAGGAGCTTGACCCCGTCGGCGAGCGTCTGCGCCCAGCCGTGCCAGCCGCCGGCGTACATCGGGCCGTAGCGGCACTGGATGTGGCCCGAGACCTTGCGCTCGAGCCACACCGCCGAACATCGCGATCGACCGAGACGAGGGCGATCAGGATCCCCACGCCGAGGCCCGCGGCGGCGAGCGCCAGCACCCACGGCGGCGCCCAGTCGGGAGCCAGCGCTTCGTTGAGGCGGTACAGCGTGTCACTGGTGCTCCATGAGCGCCTAGCGATCCGTCTCCCCGACCACGATGTCGGTCGAGCCGATGATCGCGACCGCGTCCGCGAGCAGCGAGCCCGGCATGAGGTCTTCGAGCACCGCAAGGTTCGTGAACGACGGTCCGCGCACGCGGCAGCGGATGGCGACCTTGCCGCCATCGGAGACGACGTAGTGGCCGAGCTCGCCGCGCGGGTTCTCGATGCCGCACGTAGGCCTCGCCCGCCGGCACGCTTGCAGCACCTTGGGGATGTCGCCGATCACCGGACCCGCTTCGATCACGCCCAGGCACCAGCGCACGATCTTCGGATCGACTCCTTCATCTCGATCACGCGGACGTAGAAGCGGTCCCAGCAGTCGCCGAGCGTGCCCTTCTCGCCCCTGCCCGAGCGGGCACGTCGAAACTCCGGCCTTGCAGATCTCGCCGTAGAGCCATGTACGGCATGTCGCGGCGCAGGTCGAAGTCGACGCCCGAGCCGCGCAGCATCGGGCCGGTCAACGCCGAAGTCGAGCGCCATCGCGCGCGGAGATCACGCCGATGTTCGCCGTGCGCTGCACGAAGATGTGGTTGACCACCAGGAGGTCGTAGTACTCCTGCCACTTGCTCTCGAACGCGTCGCAGAAATGCTCGACCTCCTGCAGCCAGCCGGGCGGCGCGTCGTTGAACACGCCGCCGATGCGGATGTAGCTGTACGTCAGGCGTGCGCCGCAGATCTTCTCGAACAGCGCCATGGATCCACTCGCGCTCGCGGAAGGCGTAGAAGAAGGGCGTGAATCGCGCCGATGTCGAGGCCGTAGGTGCCGAAGGCGATCAGGTGCGAGGCGATGCGGTTGAGCTCGGCGCAGATCGATGCGGATCAGCGTGCGCGCGCCGCGGGATCTCGATCCCCATCAGCGCCTCGACCGCCAGCGAGTAGCCGAGGTTGTTGTTCATCGCCGACAGGTAGTCGTACCGGTCGGTGTAGGGCAGGTACTGCAGCCACTCGACGTTCTCGCCGATCTTCTCGGCGCAGCGGTGCAGGTACCCGAGGTGCGGCTGCGCGCCGGTGACGAGCTCGCCGTCGGTGCGGATCAGGACGCGCATCACGCCGTGCGTGGCCGGGTGCTGCGGGCCCATGTTCACCTCGAGGTCCTGCGGTGGAGACGTCGAGCATGAACTCGCGCTCGCCGCTCGGGAGCGTTCGCGCGTCGCGCGAGAACTGCATCGAGCCCTTTTGTGCCGTGTCCGCCATGTCTGCCTCCCCGCCTCCGTGCTCACTCGCAGGAGATCCCGTGGTACTCCTTGGGGAACACGTAGTCCTTGCGCATCGGGTAGCCGACCCAGTCGTCGGGCAGGAGCATGTTGCGCGGATCCGGATGGCCGACGAAGGTGATGCCGAACATCTCGGCGCACTCGCGCTCGTGCCATTGCGCAGCACGGTAGACCGCCGTCGCCGAGGGGATCACGAGCTTCTCCTTGGGCAGGAACGCCTTGATCGAGAGGCGGTGCGCGTGCCGGATCGAGAGCAGCTCGACGTTCACCCACAGCTCCGGGTCCTCCGCCTTGGGATCCGTCGCGGTGAGATCGATCAAGAGCTCGAAGGCGAGCCGCGCATCGTCGCGGCACACGCGTCAGGAAGTCGACCATCCGCGGCGGCTCGATCACGACGAAAGGCTGCCCCGCGCGGCCGGGGTCCTTCGTCCTTCTTGTTCGCCGGCCGCGGCTCATCCGCCCGCAGCGAGCCCGGGCGCGGCGACCGCGCGCAGGTGATCGTGGATCCCCTGGAAGTTCATCGTCACTCGCTCCTGGTAGTGCTCACGCAGTGCGAGCGGGCTTGCGGATCACCGGTGAGCGCCGGATCTTCTCCTGGAGCTTCATCAGGCCTTCGAGTAGCGCCTCGGGCCGAGGCGGGCAGCCCGCGATGTAGACGTCCACCGGAACGATGCGGTCGACACCCTTCATCACGGTGTAGCCGAACTTGAAGTAGGGGCCTCCGCCGGTCGCGCACGCTCCCATCGCGATCACGTACTTGGGCGCGGGCATCTGGTCGTACAGGCGCTTGACCCGCTCGCCCATCTTGAAGTTCACCGTGCCCGCCACGATCATCAAGTCCGCCTGACGCGGCGTGGCGCGGAAGGCGCCCGCGCCGAAGCGGTCGATGTCGTGGTGGGCCGCGCCGACCGCCATCATCTCGATCGCGCAGCAGGCGAGGCCGAAAGTCATCGGCCAGATACTGTCAGCCGGGCCCAGTTCAGGAGCCAGTCGACCTTGGTGGTCAGCACGTTCTCTTCGAACGCGTTCTCGAGCATCCCCATGGCTAGGCCGCCTCTCCGCCGGTCGCTGCCTCGACCCCGGTGGGCTTGACCTCGACGCCGAATTCCTCGGGAGACTGCGACGCAACCCCCCGCTCCACGAGGTGCTCCATGCTGGGGATCTCTCTCTGTGGTTTGCGCCCGGCGGTCGGGATGTAGGCCGTTCCCCGGTAGCTCATGACCCAGTCGAGGTCGCCCTTGGACCACACCGACGCGAGGCCAAGGAACAGGATGGTCAGGAAGAGCACGCCGTCGATCAGCCGAAGTACCAGCCCATCCCGGGCAGAGCGATGGCCTGCTTCAGCACCATCGCCCAGGGGAAGAGGAAGGCGATCTCGACCGCGAAGATCACGTAGATCAGCGCGACCGTGTAGTAGCGGATGTCGAACTGGATCCAGCTCTCGCCGATCGTCTCCTCGCCGCACTCGTAGGTCTCGAGGCCCTGGTCGGTGGTTCGAGCCGGCCGGATGAGCGAGCCGATGATGACGTTCGCAAAAACGAAGACGAACCCCACCGAAGCGAAGACCAGGACGTTCAGGTAGTCGAAATACATGTGGGTGGGGCGAGCGCCGGGTCCCACTCGACGGGCTGTGGCCGGGTGAGGGGAGCCGAGGTCCGAGACCCTGGCAAGCTTGGCCTGCCCTACCGCCCGACAGGTCCTATCTCCTGATTCGACCAGGACTTGGGAGCAGGCGACGAATCTGGTTCGACCCCCCGTCTCCGGCACCCGCCCGAGGGTCCGGGCGCTTTGGGGCGGTAAGAGTCTATGGGCCCTTCGCCGGAGGTGTCAAGCAAGGCGAGCGGCCAGGGGCTGGGGTCGCTCTGGACGGAGCGGGATGCAACCGGGGCGAGGGAGTTCGGTCTCTGGATCCAGCAGGAACGAACCCGCGTTGAGCTCCGAGATTCACGCCCCCATGTCCGGCCCCGTGCTCGGATCCCCGGGCGCTTCGCGTCGCGATCCAGGCGCGGCTGCGGAGCGGAAATCCGGCCAACAAATCGACCCGGCCATCGCGTGGCGGGGCTGGGTCCTGCTCTGGGTGGGTGCGCTTGTGGCGACGCTCCTCGTGGCGTCGATCGACTACCTGGTGGGGCTCCACCCGCCCGAGCCGACGTTCTTGCGCTGGATCCGGGGGGGCGCCCGGCATCCAGTACGCCTGACGCTAGCCTTCGGGTGCCTGCTCCTCGCGTCGAGTCGACGTTCTAGCCTGCCTTCTCGGCAGTCTGACCCTAGGAATCCCCATCAACTCCACCTATAATGCTCAGCCACAAATGAGGCCTCCCCACGGCTGGAATCCTGGCCTGTGGCGGCCTCGTCGAATCTAACCTCGGTTACGGCATGACCCTCCGATCCTCCCTCCCCATCGTCCACGGGCCGAAGAGCACCCAGCGCCTCGGCAAGGCGATTGCGATCGATCTGACCGCTCCCCAGTGCAACCTGGTGGTCGAGCGGGGCAGCAGTTTGCCGCGAGCCTCGGTGGTCGTGACCACGGCCGCCCGGCACCTGATCGAGCAGTCCAAGACCGGCGACAAGATCGAGAACCTGGTCGTGATGGGGTCCGTGACCGACCCGACCTCCCACCCCGACTTCCGCGAGATCAGCGAGAACCTGCGCGCTCTGCGTGACAAGTGGTTCCCGCGCGCCAAGCTGTGCCTCTTCTCGGCCTGCCGGGATTTCGATTCGAGCGAGCTGCGCCTCACCCTGGGCTACTTCGACAAGCTCTTCTTCTCCTTCGAGTGGGGCACCGCGCGGACCTTCACGCAGGCGACAGGCGAGAAGAGCACGGTCCTCGCCACACTCACACGGCAGCTCGCGAGCCTGGATCACGTGATCGTCGAAGCCCACTTCTTCAGGGGCGAGGCCGACAATTCCACCGATGCCGAGGTCAAGGGCTGGATCAAGAAGCTCCAGGAAGTACGCCCGAGCGAGGTGCACATCCTCGAGAAGATTCCGAAGATCGACGGCTGCACCGTGAAGCCCATCACGAAGACGCGCCAGAAGGAAATCCTCGACGCGGTGGCGGCCTCCGGTTTCTCGGTCGCCGTCCACGAGGACGAGCCGTCGACCTGGCTCCAGCAGAGCGCCTGAGTTCGGCGCCCGCTCCCGGCCGCTGCGCTGCGATGCGTCTCCTCGCACGGCACCCTATCCTCTGAGCCGTGGCCATGCCGACCGTCCTGGCGGAGTTCCGCGGCGCCACCAAGCGGTACGGCGATCTCGTCGCGCTGCACGGGCTTGACCTGGAGATCCTGCGCGGTGAGGTGTTTGGCCTGCTCGGCCCCAACGGTGCAGGCAAGACGACGGCCGTCAAGCTCCTGTGCGGGCTCCTCGAGCCGAGCGAGGGGAGCGTGCTCTTGGCCGGTCACTCGGTGAGTGACCACTCCCTCGAAGCCAAGCGACGGGTGGGCTTCGTGCCCGATGGAGCCCCCCTCTACGCGAACCTGAGCCCCCGTCAGCACCTGGCGCTGGTTGGTCACTTGCACGGGATGCCCGAGAGCGACATCCGCGCCGAGACGCAGCGCCTCCTCGCGGGCCTCGAGCTCGACGATCGCATCGACCACCCGGTGGGCGAGTTCTCGCGCGGCATGCGGCAGAAGACGGCACTGGCCTGCGCGCTCCTGCCGCGCCCCGAGCTCCTGGTCCTCGACGAGCCGCTCACGGGGCTCGACGCCCCGACGGCCGCGACCTTCAAGGAGCTCTTCCGCGGCTGGGCCGACCGGGGCGGTGCGGTGCTCTACACGTCGCACCTACTGGACGTCGTCGAGCGCGTGTGCGATCGCATGGCGATCCTCGCGCACGGAGAGCTCGTCGGAGTCGGCACCCTCGACGAGCTGCGCGCGCGAGCGGGGCACGAGGGCACGCTCGATCAGGTCTTCGCCGTCCTGGCGCAGACGGCCGATCCGGTCGTGCGGGCGCGCGAGCTGCTCGCGGACCGCGGTCCGCTCACTTCTTCCCGAGCACCTTCTCCGGAAACAGCACGGGGATCGGCCGGAACTGATCGTCCACCGCGACCAGGGTGACCTCCGCTTCCGTGACGTAGGCGCGCTCCCCGCTGCCGAAGCGCCGCTGGGCCCACACCGAGACCTTGACGCGTATCGAGGTTCGCCCGATGCGCAGCGTGCGCGTGAAGAAGGAGACGAGGTCGCCGACGAAGACCGGCGCCTTGAACTCGATGCGATCCATCGACACGGTCACCACGCGGCTGGGATGACTCTTGTGCGCCTCGATCGCGGCGGCGAGGTCGATCTCGGAGAGGATCACGCCGCCGAAGATCGTGCCGAGCGCGTTGGTGTCGCGCGGCATCATGAGCACACAGATCGAGGGGACCTCACCCTGGGGGAAGACGGCGGTCTCGGAGCTCTCGGTCATCGGGGGATCCTCGCTTCCCGCTCGGCGAAGGCGCGCACGCGCGCCTCGAGCTCGCGGGTGCGGTCGTGGAAGAAATGATCTGCGCCCGCGATCGAATCGAGCTCGAACTGGCGCTCGAAGCCGGGCAATCGCTCACGCAGGTCGGAGAGTGTGCCGAAATCGTCCTCGCCGGCCATCAAGATCAGCCCCGGCGTGGCGAGATCGGCGAGGTCCGCGGGGTCGAAGGTGCGCACGGGGAGCGCGAGCAGGACGAGTCGGCGAATGCGTGCGTCCTCGAGCGCGAGCCGCGCCGCGATGCGCGCGCCGAAGGAGAAGCCGCCCGCCCAGAGCTCGGCCCCGGGGAAGCGCTCGCCGAGGAAGTCGAGCGCGGCCGCGAGATCTCCTCGCTCGTCGCTCGCTCCGGCTAGAGCCTGCGCCACCCCCGCTGTCCTGAGAGGCGCGCCCGCGCTCCTGCCCACACCGCGGAAATTGAAGCGCAGCACGGCGAGGCCCGCGGCTTGCAATCCGCGACCGGCGCGGAAGACCACCGTGTTCTTCATCGTGCCGCCGAGGCGGGGGTGCGGATGGCAGAAGGCGCACGCCATGCGGGGCGCGGGGTCCTCTTGCCCGTCGCGCAGCGGCAGCCAGAGCTCGGCCTCCAGTACTCCACACGGACCGCCGAGGGTCAGACGCATCGCGGCGTACTCTATCCTCGCATGACACGCGGAGAGCACGACGCTAGCGTGGGCAGCGTGTTCGCACGAGTTCGCGCGCTCGCCGGGGCCTGGCTCGCCGGTGAGTGGTTCGGCGAGCGCGGCCAGCGCTTGCCCCTCGGCCCGTTCCTCTTGCACGGCTCGCTCGCCGCAGCTCTCTCCTTCTCCGTGCGCGCCGAGCTCGGGCCGTTCCCCTATGCCGTGTTCGCGCTCTCGCTGCCGCTGGTGCTCGCGACGCTGCCCCTGCTGGGCGAGCTCGCGCCGCTCCTGCGCGCTGATCCGGCCTGGGACTGGATCGCCGCGCAGCCCGTCCGGCCGTCCGAGATCCGGCTCGCGCGCATCGCCTGCATCGTCGTCCTCCTCGGTGCGCTGGTCGCGAGCTCGCTCGTCCCGGCCGTCCTGCTCGCACCGGCCTCGCTCGGAACGAGCGCTCGGCTGATCCTGCTCGCAGCGGGGATGGCGCAAGCGCTCCTCGTGGCCGCCATCCTGCTCTTGTTGCAAGCACTCTTCGGCCGGCGCCTCGAGGGTCTCCTCGTGCTGCTGCAGACCGCCTTGTTCTGCGCGATGATCGTCGGAGCGGTCGCGGGCCTGCGACACACCGCGGCTCTCGCGCGTCTCGAGGACGCCCGCGGACTCCTCGCGCTGTATCCGCCGGCAGCTTTCGCCTCGCTCGTGCTCGATCGGCCGTTCCAGGCTGCGCCGCTCGCGAGCGCGGGCGCGATCGGGGCGACGCTCGCAGCACTTGTGGCGCTCGTACTCGTACCCTTCCCGCCTCCGCTCGGCGCACGTTCGACGCGCTCGCCACTCTCGATCCTGCTCTCGCCGCTGCGCGCGCTGGCGACGCGCCTTTGGGTTCGGCCCGAGGAGCGAGCGAGCTTCGACCTGGTCTACGACGGACTGCCTGCCGAGCGCGATTTCGTGATGCGCGCCTACCCGCTGCTCGCGGTGCCGCTTGCGTTCCTGCTCCTCGGCGGCGGTGCCGACGATCCGCAGGGCGAGGGGCTGCTCGCGCTGCTCGCTTTCACGCCGGCGATCTACCTGCCCGTTCTGCTGGTCCACGTGCCGGCAACTGCCACTCCGCTCGCGCGCTGGCTCCTCGATACGGCGCCGCTCGATCCGAACGCCGAGCGCGAGGGCACGATCAAGGCAATCGCGGTGCGCTTCCTCGCGCCGCTCTATCTCGCCTTGCTCGCAGTCCAGATCGCCCGCGGCAGCCTCGACCTCGCGCTGCGCCTGCTCGGCCCAGCGCTCGTGGCCGGTCTCGTCACGCTGCGCGTGAGTCACGCGAGCTGCGTTTCCTCGCCGCCGCTCTCGCTCGCGGTGCAAGATCTGCCGTCCGCGTTCCGCGACTCGTTCAGCGGCACGTTCATCACTCTGGCCGTCGTGCACACGCTGCTCGCGATCCTGTGCTGGCGGTTCGTGGCGACGCCCTCGCTCGGCCTCTCGATCCTCGCCGTGGTGGTGGGGATCGAGCTCCTCGTGCACGGGCGCGCCCTCAGGCCCGCCCGCTCTTGAATCGCACCGAGCCAGCGCTCAAAGGCGCGCATGAATCCGCTGCTCGATCTGTCCCAGCAAGTCTCGGAGATCGTGGAGCGGGCCAGCCCGGGAGTCCTCCACGTCCGAACGCTTTCCTCGCAGCGCGGCCGAGTCGGCTCCGGCTCGGGGGTCGTGATCTCGCCCGAGGGGTATGCGCTCACCAATTGCCACGTGGTCCACGAGGCCGCCGCCATCGAGGTCGAGCTCGCCGACGGACGCACGCTCATCGCCAATGTCCGCGGCGAGGATCCCGCCACGGATCTCGCCGTCCTCGACCTCGGTTCTTCGGGCCTGGCGCACGTGGAGCTCGGCGATTCCAATGCGCTGCGCGTCGGTGACTTCGTCGTCGCCATCGGCTCGCCCTTCGGGCTGACCAGGACGGTGACGCTGGGAATCGTGAGCGCGCTCGGCCGCTCGTTGACGAGCCCTACCGGTCATCCGATCGAGGGCGTCATCCAGACCGACGCACTGTTGAATCCTGGCAATTCCGGCGGGCCGCTCGTGCGGGCCGATGCGCGCGTGATCGGCATCAACACCGCGATCCAGGCCGGAGCGCAAGGCCTGTGCTTCGCCATTCCCTCGAACACCGCGAGCTTCGTCGCTACCGAGATCCTCGCGCACGGTCGCGTGCGACGTGCGTTCCTCGGCATCGGCACCGAGGAGATCCTCCTGCCGAAGAGGATCGCGAGCGACCTCGGACTCGCAGCGAACGGCGCCGTCGCGGTGCGATCGGTGAGCCAGGGGACGCCGGCCGCCACCGGGGGCCTCGCGCGCGGCGACGTGATCCTCGAGCTCGCCGGCGCGCGCATCCAGACCGTCGCCGACCTCCTGCGCGCGCTCGGCGCCGACGCGATCGCGCGGCCGGTCCTCGCCCGCATCCTGCGCAACGGCCGTTCGCTCGAGCTCGTACTGATCCCGGTCGAGGCAACCCCGCAGACGGCCTGAGGCGTTCCCGCATCGGAGAAACGAGAAACGCTATCCTGGGCGCGCCCGGCGTTCGACCGGGCTTCGCAGCGCGTGCCTTCATTGCCTCGCGAAAGAGGCACGTGGTGTCTCATCCCCGATGGCGCTTCTCGTTCCATGCAGACGAGCAATTCCGCGCGGCAGACGAATCCCCCCTCGGCGGCAACCACGGAGCTCCATGGCCCGGTAGTGACTGCCATCGGACTCCGCCCCGATCCGGAGCTCGGGGGCGTCCTCGAGATCGCGGCGCGCGTCGGCGTGGCGAGCGGCGACGAGGTCCTCGTCAGCTACTCCTCGCTCTTCCTCGCCCTTCTCGAGAGCGACGACCAGACTTCCCGCTGGCTGCAGGAAGAGATGGCGCGGCGCAATCTCCCTGCCGCCCCCGTCCTCCGGCATCGCAACATCCAGCCCGCGCGACTCGAGGGCATTCTCGCCGACTCCGAGGTGCTCTCCCTGGCGTCAGCGAGGAAGTTCGATCCGGTGAGCATCTCCGCGCGCACGGTCCTGAACGAAGCGCGTGAGATCGCGCGCGAGAGCGGACAGAGCCCGGATCAACTGCTCGGAGTGCGCCATGTCCTTGCGGCCTACCTCTTCCGCAATCCTCCCGGCCACGACCTCCATCTCATCCGGGAATGGGGCTTCGATCTGGAGGCCTGGCGGCGTGCGTTCGCGCGCTTCCTCGAGACCACGTACTCGAGCGAGTTTTCGAGCTGGTCGAGCGTCTTGTCGGGGTACCGCACCGAGGAGAAGACCGATGACGATACGGTCCCCGGTCAGGTCCTGGCGGATCTCGTGGCCGACGACGATACGGTCCGCGTGCTGCGAACCCTGGAAGCGGCGGCGATGCGGGCTGGCCAGCCGGTCCTCGATTCCGAGCGGCTCTTCAACACCTTCGGAACCCTGAGCGAGGACTTCGAGGAGTGCAAGGCGCTCCGCGAGACGATCGGCCCGAGCTGGAGCCCGACGGCCGGCCCGGCCCTGGTCACAGAGGTGAATCCACTCACGGATGGCGGGAGCTCACTTCCACTCACGAGTGAGCTCAAGGAGATCCTCGATCGCTCCCGGATCCTCGCCAGCGAGACGACGCTCGGTCCAGAGGTCGCCGTGCGCCATCTCATCGCAGCCCTGATCCTCGGGCCAACTTCGAAGGGCCACGCGAGCCTCCTGCAGACCGGGGTTCAGCTCCCGCGCTTGCGGCGGCGCATGTTCGACGCATTCGTCAAGCGCTGGGTCAACGACGACGGCGGCCGCTGGCGGTTCCACTTGATCGGCTCGAGACCGCCCACCGTGGCGGAGTACACCGCCGACGACGCGGAGATGGGCAGCGACGAGCTCGACGTCGCGCGCTACGCGCGCGCCTTCGCGGCCGTGATGGCCTCGAAGGCGGTCCGTCCGCCGCTCTCGATCGGCATCTTCGGAGACTGGGGCTCGGGGAAGAGCTTCTTCATGCGCCTGATGCGCGAGGAGACCAGCCGGGTCCTCCAGACACCGGAGATGCGCGAGCTCTTCCACCAGCAGATCGTCCCGGTGCGCTTCAACGCCTGGCACTACGCGGAGGCGAACCTGTGGGCGAGCCTGGTCCAGGAGATCCTCCAGCAGCTCCACAAGAAGATGGCGGAGACCAAGGAGGGCTCGGAGCTCATCGACAGCATGATCGACGCGCTCGAGCTCGCCAAGGAGGCCCGCAAGGCCGCGGAGGCGAAGCTCGTGATCGCCGGGGAGGAGCTGGCGAAGCGCCAGGGCGAGCTCGCAGAGAAAGAGAAGGAAGCGCAGGAGCAGGCCGAAACCCTCGGCGAGATGGAGGACGACAGGAAGTTCCTCCAGGCGGTCGCAGCAACCTTTCTCGACGACACGCGCCTGAACGGGGTGCTCGCGTTCGCCGAGAAGTACCTGCACTTGCCCGGCCTCGTCGCGCGCAAGAACGACATCGTGAAGGATGCGCGCGAGCTACGCGCCACGCTGGCGCGCGTTCGCGCCGTGGCCGCGCGCTCGCGCACGAGCCTCGGCTGGATCGGGGCGGTCTCCTTCCCGCTGAAGAAGCTGCTGCTCCTCGCGCTCGGGGTCTTCGTGCTGGGCCTCGGCCTCGTGCTCCTCTTCCGCGAGAAGGTTGGTGAGGCCTGGGCCGTCGCGTCGAGCGTCCTCGTCTGGTTCAGCGCGGTCTCGGCCGGCCTTTTCCACTGGATCCGTCAGTCGCTGACGCAGGTGGAGCAGGGCCTCGACGAGGTCGAGAGCCTGCAGCACGAAGTCGACGATCGCCTGAAGAGCGCGGAGAACGCGCACGCGGAAGCGGTCGCGGCGCAGCGAGCGCGCGTCGAAGCAGCGGATGCCGAGGTCGCGGCCGCGCAGGCCGCCCTGAAAGCGGCCGACGACGCGGTCAAGCGCGCCGCGGCCCTGGTGGAAGAGAGCACGTCGATCCGCCGCATCTCGCGCCTGATCCAGCAGCGGATCGATTCGCAGGATTACTCCAAGCACCTGGGCATCATCTCGATGATCCGCAAGGACTTCGAGACGATCTCCGCCCTGATGACGACGCTCGCGAGCCCCGGAGAGCAGCGAGCTCTCGCGGCCGTGGAGGGTGAGGTCGCCGTCGGCGCGCGCCTTCGCCCCATCGAGCGCATCGTCCTCTACATCGACGACCTCGATCGCTGTCCGTCCGAGAAAGTGGTGGTGGTCCTGGAAGCGATCCACCTCTTGCTGGCGATCGATCTCTTCGTGGTGGTGGTCGGCGTCGACATCCGCTGGGCCGCGCAATCGCTCCTCGAGCGCTACCCGCAGCATCTGCGGCCGGTGTCATTCGAGAAGGTCACTACGGACGTCCCTCCGGGCGAGGGCGCTTCGGCGCTCGACTACCTCGAGAAGATCTTCCAGATCCCCTTCTGGCTCCCGCCCATGGAGGAGTCGGCGAGCCGCGAGCTCATCCGCGCGCTCGTCCCCGTGACGGGGAAGGCCGCGTCGGGCGAGGGAAACGGAGCGCCAGCCACCGCTCGCTCGAAGTCGCCGCAGGCGGAGAGGGGGGCGACGAGCAACGTCGGAGACACTGCCCAGACCGCGCGGCCGAAGGGCGAGCTCGACGCCGGCTCGCTGCGCATCGAAGCCTCGGAACGCGATTTCATGCTCGGGCTCGCCGGAGCGGTCGGCAAGTCGCCGCGGCGGCTCAAGCGCTTCGTCAACACCTACCGCATCCTGAAAGCCTCGCTCGACGGTCTCGAGGCCGAGGACTTCGTGGTCGACGGCGGCAAGGCCGGCCAGTACCGAGCTGCGATGTGCTTGCTCGCGATGTTGACGGGCGCCCCGAGGCTCTCGATCAAGGTGCTGCGCGAGCTGCAGCAGCTCCGCGACGACACCGAGCTGAAGGCGCTGGAAGACACGCTCGAGGTACTCGGTGACGACCCCGAGGTGGGCTACCTGAGAGCCGGTCTGAACGCCTACCGCGGCGCCTTCCAGCCCGCGGCCGAGCCCAAGGTCGACGAGCTGCGCTACTGGGCCCCGCAAGTCGCGCGTTTCAGCTTCCGCTCCGGACGCGGCTGAGATCTCTGACCCCGTCGAGGAAAGCGCGCAGATCGCTCGCGAGCTCGCTCACGACCTCGATGCGGCGATTGCCGGCCGGCGTCACGAACACCAGCCGGTGGTTGTGGAGCGCGTGCCGGGGCAGCTCGAGCAGGCGCAGGTCGCCCGAGGAGAGCGCGCCGTCGATCGCTTTCTGGAACAAGGTCTCGTCGGGGCCGTAGAGCTTGTCGCCGACGATGGGATGACCGATCGCGGCGAGGTGCACACGGATCTGGTGCTGGCGGCCCGTATGCAAGCGGCAGCGCAGCAAAGTGTAGTCGGGATAGCGCTCGACGACGTGCCAGTCCGTTCGCGAGACCAGGCCCTCGGCGGCGGCGGTCATCTTCAGGGCGATCGTGCTCGCGCGCGCGGGTGCGAGAGGAAAGTCGATCATGCCTCGCTCGTCCGCGAATTCTCCGTGGACGATGGCGAGGTAGTCCTTCTCGACGCGGCGGCGCTCGAACTGGCGCATCACCAGGTGGTGCGTGGCCGAGTTCTTGCCTATGAGGACGATCCCGCTCGTCTCGCGGTCCAGCCGGTGACACAGGCGCGGGACGAGGCGGCCCGATTCGACCTCGGGTAGATAGTGCGCATGCACGCGCTGGATGAGCGTGTCGGAGAGGTGTCGGCCGCTCGGATGCACGGCGAGCATGGGAGGCTTGTCGACGGCGACGACCTCCTCGTCCTCGTAGAGGATGGCGAGCGCGGCAGGATCGGCGCTCATCGCCGGCAGGCGTTGCTCCAGGGGGATCACGACCACCACGCGCGATCCATGGTGGAGCTTGCGGCCCGGCCGCAGCTCGATCACTTCTCGCCCGCTTCCCTCTGGCGCCTCGGGTGAGGCGAGATCGATCCACACGTAGCCCTCGTGCACGAGCTCCTGGATCGAGCTGCGCGAGCGCCACGACAGATGCGTCGCGAGGAACTGATCCAGCCGGATGTGAAAGCCGGCTACGCGCTCCCGGAAAAAACTCGCGTCGACGCGCAGCTCGACGCGCTCGGGCACCTTGGTGAGGTCACGATCCTTGGGGAACAGTCCCATGGCAGCTCGTGGAAGCATCCTCGCCCCTCCCGCCCCGATGCGAAAGCGGGAGCGCCGCCCCTGTCCTTCTCCGAGTCACCGGGCCTGCGGCCCCGCGACCCGGACACCGGTCAAGCGCGCGCGCGGCGGCGCCCGGCGTTCGGATCGTTCTTGCGAGTCGCTTTCTGGATCGTTCGCAAGCGCTCGCGGCGCTCACGACGGCGGCGGTCGGAGCGCTTCTCATGCCAGGCGTTGGCCTTGGCGAGGCGGAAGATCCCTCGGAAGTTGCACTGGCGCTTGAAGCGCCGCAGGGCGGCCTCGAGGTATTCGTTGGAGCGGACGGTGACCTTGATCACTAGACGGAGGTGTCTCGAACAGGAGTTGCCCGCCATCCGGAGCCGGAGACGGGTGGAAAGGGGGAGAGAGCTTAGCCGCCGGCGGCGTTCCCGGCCAAGGGGCGGCTGGAATTCCCGTTCGGGCCCTGCGATCCTCCCCCCGTGGTTCCCGGGCGCAAGAGCTTCGGTGGACCGCCGCCGCGCGAGGAGGGGACGGACGGCGAGAGCCTGCTGCAGGGCACCATCGAGCGGATCACGTACCGCGATGAGCGCTCGCTCTACTCGGTCCTGCGCGTCGCTCTCGAGAAAGGCGTCCACCAGGGCGCCCGGGCGGTCCTGTTCACCTCCGACCGCGTCACCGCCGTCGGCCGGCCGGCGGAGGTGAGCGAGGGCCAGCGCGTGCGCCTGCTCGGCCGCTGGGCGAGCCACCCTCAGCACGGCACTCAGTTCGAGTTCGACGTCCTGGAAGTCCTGGCTCCTGTCGACGAGCAGGGCCTGGTGCGCTACCTCGCCTCTCCGATCTTCTCCGGGATCGGCGAGACGCTCGCACGGCGCATCGTCAAGGCGCTCGGCGCGAACACGCTGGAGCGCATCCAGAACGACGAGCACGCCCTCGAAGGGATCCACGGTCTGCGGGCGAAGGTCGCGGGAGCGCTGCGCGCGAGCGTGCAGGCGCAAGCCGGCGTGCATCGTTCGCTCGCCTTCCTGCGTGGCCTGGGGCTGGGGCCCTTGCAGTCCCAGGCAGCGCTCGCGGAGCTGGGACCGGCGTGCGACACGCTCGTGCGCGAGGATCCCTACCGGCTCGTCGAGGTGAAAGGCATGGGGTTCCTGACCGCCGACCGCATCGCCTTGCAGATGGGCTTCGCGACGGAAGATCCGCGGCGCCTGCGGGCCGCGATCGTGCACCTGCTGCACGAGGCGAGCGCTCAAGGTCATTGCGCCCTGCCGCTGGGTGTGCTCGCCAAGGAGGCGCGCGAGCTCTTGCGCACGGCGGTCGAGGCCGAGGGCTTCGGCGCGGCGATCGACGCGCTCGAGCGGGCCGACGCGCTCATCGTCGAGCGCGTGCTCGTCCCGCTACCGGATCGCTTCGCCGACGAGGCGCTGGTCTACCTGCCCTGGCTGTACGCGTGCGAGCGCGGCGTCGCGAGGAGCATCCTGCGCTTGCAGAGCGAAGGGGACTCGACGCCGCTCGCGAGCGTGCACGAGCTCGCCGTCGCCGAGCAGGCGCAAGGCCTCGACCTGCACCCCGATCAGCGGGCCGCGGTGCTTTTCTTGCTCTCGACTCCGGTCGGCCTGCTGACCGGCGGCCCGGGCGTCGGAAAGACGACCATCGTGCGTTTGATCGCCGCCCTCGCGGAGCGCGCCGGCTGCGCGGTCAAGCTCGCCTCCCCCACCGGGCGCGCGGCCAAGCGTCTTGCCGAAGCAACCGGACGGGCCGCGAGCACGATTCACCGCCTCCTGCGCTACCAGCCGGGGAACGCGGGCTTCGAGCACGACGCCGAGCATCCACTGGACGCGGGCATCGTGATCGTCGACGAGATCTCGATGCTCGACGTCGTTCTCGCGCACAACCTCCTCAAGGCCATCCAGGCGCCCACGCGGCTACTCTTCGTCGGCGATCCCGACCAGCTCCCCTCGGTCGGCGCGGGCAACGTGCTGCGCGATCTGATCGCTTCCGAGCGAGTGGCACTCTCGCGCTTGACGCACATCTGGCGACAGGCAGCGGGCAGCCGCATCGTCGAGAACGCCCACGCGATCCGACAGGGCGAGATGCCGCATTTCCCCGCCAAGGGCGACCGCAGCTCGGACTTCTACTTCTTCCCCGCGGAGGATCCCGCCACGGCCGCCGATCGCGTGATCGAGGTCGTGACCGAGCGCATCCCGCGCAGCTTCGGCCTCGACTGGACGCGCGACGTGCAGGTCATCGCCCCGATGTACCGCGGCGAGTGCGGAGTCGACGCGCTCAACCAGCGACTGCGCGAGGCCCAAGGCAGCGGCGGGCACGAGCTCGTGCGCGGCAGCGAGCTGTGGCGCACGGGCGATCGCGTGATCCAAACGCGCAACGACTACGAGAAGGAAGTCTTCAATGGCGACATGGGCCGCATCGCGAGCATCTCGACCGACGGACTCGTCACCGTCCGCTTCCCCGAGCAGGACGTCGTGTACTCCGGATCCGAGCTCGCCGACCTGCGTCCCGCCTTCGCGATCACCGTCCACCGCAGTCAGGGCGCCGAGTTCCCTGCGGTGGTGATGCCGCTCGTCCCCCAGCACCGACTGATGCTGCGCCGCAACCTGCTCTACACGGCTGTCACGCGCGCCCAGAAGCTCGTCGTACTGGTCGGTTCGCTACGAGCGTTGCGATGGGCGATCGACGACAGCTCCGAGGAGCGCCGCCACAGCGCGCTCGCGGAACGCCTGCGGCAGCTCGCGAGCGGTGCGTGATCCGAAGCGCCGGCTCGCCGGGGCGTCAGCTTCCTCGCCCGTAGAACTCCTGGCGATCCTGCTTGGGCGAGCGGGAATACCCGGTCAGCCAGAGGAGCAGGCCGCGGCGCACGCGCTGGAACGGCCGATTGAGGCGTCGATGCCATCGAATGCTCGGCTGGAGCACGTAGCTCTGGGCGATCTCCTCGGCCGTCATCTGATCGCGCCGGTGACGCCGGCGGTGCTTCTGGAGGTGATACCAATCGGAGCCCTGCAAGCTCGTGAGGATCCACTGCCCCAGCGCATGCGGGAGGAACCCTGAGGCGCCGCGACGATCACGCGGATCGGGCGGCCAGTGCCAGGAGATCTGGAAATCGATGAGCGCGGGCCGGCCCTGCGCGTCGAGCAGGATGTTCTCGTTCTTCTCGAGGTCGGCGTAGGCAATGTGGCGCGCGTGCAGTCCGGCGACGAGCTCGCGCAAGCGCTCGAAGAAATCATCGGGCACATGTTCCTTCGGCTGGAGGGGACGCCCCTCGACGTATTCGTGCACGAAGCCGGTGGGTCCCCACTCCCCCAGGAAGCGCGGGATACCGTCCAGGTCTGCGACCAGTCGATAGAGGCGCGCCTCGTGCCGTGCGAGCGCGCGACCGAGCCACTGCATCGGAAAGAGGAACAGCGGCGCGGTGCGCCCCAGCTTGAGCACGACCCGACCTCTGGCGCCGGCGTACAGCGCGGTGGCGGCGAAGAAATCGACCTTGAAGACCTGCTCCAACCGGTACGTGGCTCCGTCGAGCTCGAAGCGCTCGGGAGGCGCCCCTTTTCCTAGGGCGCCTAGCCACCGATGTCGGCGCGGGTCGCTGGCCACGAAGGAGAGCCTAGTCTCCCGCGTCGTAGGTCCACAATTCCTCACGGTCGGCGGATGGCGGATCGCGTCCCTCGGGAGCCCGGGACTTGCGCTCGCGAGTAGACTGTTGCGCCCCCAATCCCCCAGTGAAGACACGATGCTCTGCGGACTGCTCCTGTCGCTGTGCCTGCCGGCCGGGCTCGGCGTCACTTTCGTACGCGCCCAGGACGATGGAGGCACGCGAACCCCCGAACCCGTCCTGATCCCCTGGGAGCGCACCCTGGAGGACGCCGAAGCGATCTCGCGCGCAAGTGGCCGGCCGCTCCTGATCTGCGTCAACACCGACGGCGAGGCCGCCAGCGAGTTCATGCTGCAGCGCCGCTACAACGACCCGGAGTTCGCTGCTCTCGTGCGTGGCTTCGTGCCGATCCTGCTCTCGCCGGATCGCCACACGCCGCGCGACTGGGACGAAGCCGGGCGCCGGATTCCCTGCCCGCGCTTCGGGACGGTGGTGTGCAGCGAGCACATCGACTCCGAGCCCCTGGCCTACGAGCGCTACTTCGACGGACTGCGCGTCGCGCCGCGCCATCTGGCCGTTTCCGCCCAGGGCGAGATCCTGTTCGACCTGAACTATCTTCCGATGGAATCGCTGTACGAGGTCGAGGAGGCCCTCGCCAAGCATGGCCGGCCCGATGCGGGGGAGGCCTGGGAGCGCTACCTCGAGGAGCGATCGTCGGGCGCGCGGACGATGCTCGAGTGCGCGTATCTCGCTTCGCCCGCGCGCACGCGGCGCAGCATGCTGGAGCGCGCGGGCGATGGGCCGTACGTGCAGAGCGGGCTGTTTCGTCTCGGCTTGAACGAGGGCGATGCGGGTCTCCGCGATGCGGCCGCGCTGGCCCTGGCGAGGTCGGCGGACGCGCAGAGCGAGACGACCTTGCTCGCCGCCCTGCGGCTGGAGCATCCGGTCGAGACGCGCGCCGCGCTACTGGCCAGCCTGGAGCGCACCGCGCACTCGGAAGCGGCCCTGCGGGTGGTTGCGGACACGAAGGCGCTCGCGGCGCGCTCGACGCGAGTGGACCTCGAGGCTTGGCAAGCAGCCGCGGGCAGCGCCGACTCGAGCTCCGCTCCGGAGGAGCCCATCGACGAGGAAACGCTCTATCGCCGCATCGATGAGCTCGCGCGGACTGCCCGCGCGACACCGACCGACCCCGGGCCGGAGCTCGAAATCGCGCGCGCATGGCTCGAGCTCGGCCGGCTGACGCTGGCCGCTGGCAAGAGCCCGAGCCTCCTCTTCCTCGACGCGCGCTCGTCCTGCGATCGCGCGGCCGCCAAGGGCGCACCAGCCGCGCCGATCGACGCGCTGCGCGCGCAGATCGAATGGATGCTCGGGGAACCCGAGGCCGCGGCGGCCGCAGCGGAATCGGCCTTGCCGTCCCTGCGCGAAGCCCCGCCGGCCGGCGCGGTCGAGGTCCTCGCCATCTTCGCGCAGGCGCGCGCGAGCGCGATCTACACCGCGCGGGCCGCCAATCGGGCCTTCGCCCCGGAGCTGCTCAGCGATGCGCACTCCGCCTTCGAGGTGCTTGCCGGCCACCCCCTGGGTACGGCGGAGCACGCGCGCATGCACGCCGATCTCTTGCTCTACCTCGACCTGACGAGCGCGGCGAGCGAGGTGCTGCGCCGAGCGCTCGCTCGCTTCCCGACCGCACCGCTCCTCCACGAGAGCTTTCGCCGCCAAGTCGCCGCCAGCCGCGGCATCCCGGCTCTGGAACGCGCGTACGCCGAGATCGCTCCCGTTCTCGGTGATCCCGCGGTCCATGCCTGGTTCGCCGGCTACGCGCTCCTTGTCGTGGCCGAGGACGCCCAGCGCTCGAACGAGCCCGCGCGCGCCGATTCGGCGTACGCGCGGGCGACCGCTCACTTCGAGTCGAGCGTGGCCGCAGAACCGGATTTCGCCGACACGGCCAATCACTACGTCGCGCTGGCGCTCGCCGCGCGCGCGCGCCTGGCGGTCGACCGCGGCGATCTCGAGGTCGCCGTGTCGCTCGTCTCCCGCGCGATCCTCGCGCGGCCGGAGAGCGCCGAGTGGCCCGACGGCTTGCAGCGCACCCCGCTCGACACGCTGCGCCGCATCCGGCAGCACCTCGCGGCCGGGGGCCCTCCGGACCTCGCGGCCGTTCTCGAAGCGGCGGTCGCCCCCGCGGCCCCGGAGCTGTGGCAGAAGGCGGGACTCTGAGACCTCGGGTCCGACCCGTGCCGCTACTCGCGCGGGCGCGGGAAGTAGCGCCGGTCCACGAGTGACGGTGGCAGGCAGCGCATCTCGTCCTTTGCCGCCGGATCATCGTGCAGGTAGCGGTATCCCTCACCGTAGCCGGCCTGACGCATCAGGTCGGTGACCGCATTACGCAAATGCTTCGGAACGGGCTCGGCCGCGGTGCGCTCGACGTCCTCCACGGCAGCGCCGAGCGCGACGTAGAGCGCGTTGCTCTTCTTCGCGCGCGCGAGGTACACGGCGGCCTGCGCGAGCGCGAGCTTGCCCTCGGGATAGCCCAGGCGATGGAAAGCCTCCGCAGCATCGAGGGCGACGCGCAGCGCCAGCGGATCGGCGAGCCCCACGTCCTCGCTCGCCATGCGGATCAAGCGGCGCGCGATGTAGCCGCCGTCCTCGCCCGCCTCCATCAAGCGGGCGAGCCAATAGAGCGTGGCGTCCTCGTCGCAGTTGCGCACGCTCTTCTGCAGGGCCGAGATCAGGTTGTAGTGCTCCTCGCCGCTCTTGTCGTGGGCGAGCGACTTGCGCTGCATCGCCTCCGCGACGAGCTCGGCGGACACTTCGATGCCGGGCGGCGCGATCGCCGCGAGCGTCTCGAGGATGCCGAGCGCTCGCCGGGCGTCCCCATCGCTGGCATGTGCGATCTGGAGGAGCCGCGCGTCGGGCACGCGGATCACGCCGCGGAGACCGAGCTCGCTCGAGAGTCCCCGCGCGAGGATCACGGCGATCTCCGGAGGGGAGAGCGGCTGGAGCTCGAGCACCCGACAGCGCGAGAGCAGCGCGCCGATGACCTCGAAGGAAGGGTTCTCCGTGGTCGCGCCCACGAGCACCACGTCGCCGCGCTCGACGAAGGGCAGAAAGGCGTCTTGCTGCGCCTTGTTGAAGCGGTGGATCTCGTCGACGAACACGAGCATGCGCTGCCCGCTCTTCTTTCGCTCGCGCTCCGCTCCGCTCATCAGGTCGCGAATCTCCTTGATGCCGGAGAGCACGGCCGAGTACGGCACGAAGCGCAGGCCGGTGCGTGCGGCGAGCAGGCGCGCGAGCGTCGTCTTGCCCGAGCCCGGCGGTCCCCACAGGATCAGGCTCGCGAGCTCGCCGCGCTCGAGCATGCCCCGGAGGAGCTTCCCGGGGCCGAGCAAGTGCGTCTGACCGACGAACTCGTCGATCGTGCGCGGGCGTAGACGTTCCGCGAGCGGCGCGTGGGGCAAGGCTCCTTCGTTCGTCGGCGCGTCTTCGCGCTCGGGCTCGTCGAAGAGGCTCCCGCTCACCGCTTCTCCCGGCGCGGCTCGTCGCGCGGACGCTCGCTCGCCCGTTCCCCGGCGCGCGCGCGACGAGCCGCGTCGAGCAGGAGCGAGGCCGCGACGGTCACGTTCAAGGATTCGACCAGGCCCGCCATGGGAATGCTCACTCTCGGAAAGCGCTCGCAGCACGCCGGTCCCGCGCCCGTCTCGGCCGAGATCCAGAGCGCGAGCGGCCCTTGCCAATCGAAGCGCTCGGCGCTCTCTCCGCCACGCGTGGTCGCCACGACCTGGCGCAGGCCCGCGGCCTCGAGAACCTCTGCGGCCTCCTCGGCCGAGCTCGCGCGGTACAGCGGCACGCGCAAGAGACTCCCCATCGATCCGCGCAGCGCCTTGGGATTGAACGGGCTCGCTCCACCGATCGGCAGGATTCCAGCCGCCCCAAGCGCTTCGGCGGAGCGCGCGAGCGCGCCCAGGTTACCCGGATCGGCGATCCCGCAAGCGATCAAGAGCAGCGGGCCTGCGTCGCGCGCGAGATCCTGCAAGGGCCGGCTTTCCGGCGGTACCGCGAGCGCGAGCACGCCCGGCGACTGCTCGAGCGGACTCGTGCGCCGCATGAGATCCGGCTCGACCCAGTGGACCTGGCCGACGCTGCTTGCGATCCGCGCCGCGAAGGCTTCCTTGTCCGGCGTGACGAACAGGAGCTCGATGCGCACGCCGGCGCACACCGCGTCCTCGACCAGGCGCTCCCCCTCGAGCGCCACGAGCGAGCGATCCTTGCCCCCCAGTACCGCGATCACGCGCTGGATCCCGGCGTTGGACCGCGAACGGATGAGCGGTTCCGGCCTCACCACGGCAGGATCGCCGCTTTCGTCCCGGCAGGCAAGGAGCGGAGCGGCCCGAAGAGTGGAAGAATCCGGGCCAAGAATTACCCTGATTCGAACACGATGAGCCAAACACGCATCGGACGCGTCGTCCGCGTGGACGCCAAGGTCTGCCATGTCGACTTCGATGGAGAGCGAATCCTCGCCGCGCCGCGCGGGACGCTGTTCGAGGAGCGGGCGACCATCAAGAACCCGATCACGGTCGGCGACATGGTCGAGGTCTCCCTGGAGGGTGACCCGCCCGGGATCGAGCGCGTCCTGCCTCGACGCAACTATCTCGGCCGCGTCGCCTCGAGCCACGATCCTCGCGAGCAGGTCCTCGTAGCCAACGTCGATCAGCTCTTCCTGATCGGCTCGCTGGAGAGCCCGGGCTTCTCGTCCAACCGCACCGACCGGATCCTCGGCGCGTGCATGTGGCACGACATCCCGGTCGTCCTCGTGCTGAACAAGATCGACCTGGGGAGCGAGGAGGCGTGCGCCGCGATCCGCAGCACCTACGAGAAGGTCCCCGTCGACGTCCTCGAGACGTGTGCGCGCGACGGCCGCGGCGTGGACGCGCTGCGCGAACGCATGAAGGACCGCGTCTCGGTCTTCTACGGCCCATCGGGGGCCGGCAAGTCGACGCTGCTCAATCTCGTGCAGCCCGGCCTCGCGATCAAGGAAGGCAAGATCAGCAAGTACTGGAAGCAGGGCCGGCACACGACCAGCCACTCGGAGCTGCACCCCCTCGCGTTCGGCGGCTGGGCGATCGATACGCCCGGCATCCGCCTGTTCCGCCTGCACATGCTGGATCGCGGCGCCCTGCGCAGCTTCTTCCCCGACTTCGCCCCCTTCGCGCGCGGCTGCCGCTATCCCGATTGCACTCACGACAACGAGCCCGAGTGCGCCGTGTTCGAAGCGATCGACCGCGGCGAGCTGTCGGCCTCGCGCTACGCGAGCTACCTCGAGATGCTGGAGGAGCTCGAGCCGAAACGCGCCGCGACCGAGCCGGAGGAGGCGGATCCCGCCGACGAGGAGGAGTGAGATCCATCAGGGTGCGCGCGCCAGATTCCAGGCCCAGGCGAGCGCGAAGAGGATCGCGGCGACGACGGCGAGGGTGCGAGGCGGAAGACCTGCGAGGTCTTGCGCAAGGTCACGCCCTCTCACGTGAAAGCCGACCGCGAGCAGCGCCATGACCGGCGCGAGGATCCCGAGCGTGAACGCGAACGGATGGAGGGTCGCGCTCTCGCCGAACCTGCCGTGCGCGAGCAGCGAGAGTGCGGTCGTCGCGCCGCAGCCAGGGCAGGGGATGCCCAGTAGCGCGCGCACCGGGCAGGCAGGCAGGCCGAGCTGCTCGTGAGTCCCGTAACCACGGGGATCGGGCTCGACGAGCCGGCCTAGAGCGAAGAGCACGAGCGGCAGACCGAGGGCCAGCGCGAGGAGCGAGCGATGGGCCGTCCCCCGAGGCGTGGAGACTCGAGCGTCCGATCGATGGGCCACGCCGGCATTCTCACCCGGCTGGCCGGGACGGCGCGACTGTCGACCTCAGTTGAAGTCGTAGACGTACGACAGACGGTCCTTGTTCAGGATGGCGTAGGAGAGGCTGGTGACTTCCTTCAGCTCCTTGTCACCACCGTCGTCGAAGCCGCGCAGGACCGGAGAACGCATGACGAAGAAGCGGCGCGTCGCCTTGTCGCTGATCTCGTAGGCCCCGGGACGGATCTCGCCCCCGAGCTCGATGTTGAGCGCACCGGTGAAGAAGACGCGCACCTTCTGCACGGCCTGCTCACGCGCGAGCTCGGAGCGGTAGATGTCTCCCGCTTCGTCGAGGTACTCGTGGGCGAGCAGGATCTCGTCGACGTTGACGTGCAGGAGCGGCGTCTGGATGCGGTCCTTGGAATTGAGGTCGATGAGGGTCGCATCGCGTACGCGCAGGAAATTCTTGCGATGCTCGTCGAGGAGCTTCGAGAGCCGCACGTACTTGTTCTCGACGTTCCCCTTGATCAGGAAAGCGTCAGTGAGGAACAGATCGGTAATCAAGCTCACCATCCCGATCCCTCCTGACCAGCGGTCGCAGAGCCCCGGCGAGATAGAGCGAACCGATCGCGAGGACCCAGCGGTCCCGCGAACGCTCGACGGCCCACTCGAGGGCCTCCGCCGGCGTCGCGAGGGCCTCGGCCACGAAGCCCATCTCGCGGGCCGAGGCACACAGCTCCGCCGGCCGACGATGCAGACTGCCCTCGACGAAGGTACACGCCACGATATCGGTCGCTCGGCGCAGGGCCTTGAGGAAGGCCTGCTCATCCTTGTCCGCCCCGAGCGCGAGGATGCCCACGGGGTCCGCCGCCAGGACCGGGTCGGCGCGCAGCTCGGCCAGGACGAGCGGCACGGAGGAGGCCACGTGGGCGCCGTCGAGGACGATCGGGACGCCCCGGTACGAGCCTCGCTCGAGCCTTCCGGGCAGCAGGAGGTCCTTGCTCCGGACCCCCGCGAGCAGCGCGGAATCGAGCGGCGCGCCGGCCCGGGAGCGCTCGCCGCGCCGCCCGAGCTCGTCGAGCACGAGCTCCGCCAGAGCGTGGTCGAAGGCCGTGATCGAAGCGGGCATCTCCGGGGGTAGCAAGCGCACTGGACAGCCCAGCGCGCGGGCCATGTCCACGAGCACGCTGCCGGCATCCTCTGCCTCGCCTCGCCGCGCATCGGGTTGCACACCGCACACGAGGGATGCGCCTCGCTTCAGGATTCCGCCCTTCTCGCGGGCGATCGCGGCGCGCGTCGTGCCGAGCACGCTCGTGTGCTCGAGGTCGATCGTCGTCACCACGCACACCTCGCCATGCACGACGTTGGTCGAGTCGAGCCGGCCGCCGATCCCGACCTCGACGCACGCCCAATCGACGGATTCTTGCGCGAAGATCCGGAAGGCCGCCGCGGTGACGAGATCGAACCAGCTCGCTTCGCGCGCCGCGGTGCCCTGAGCCAGCGCGGATTCGCGCGCCGCGAGCGCCTCCTCGATCGCTCGGGCGAAGAGCTCATCACCGACCGGGCGGCCGTCGAGAGCGACGCGCTCGTTGGGGATCTCGACGTGCGGCGAAGTGTAGGTCCCGACTTTCCAGCCCGCACGGCGGAGCCCCTCGGCCACGAGCGTCGTGACGGTCCCCTTACCTTTGGTCCCCGCCACGTGCACCGCGCGCAGTCCGCGCTCGGGTGAGCCCATGCGCAATGTCAGGTCTCGCATCGGCGCGAGATCCTGGCTCATCCCTCGTGATCGGCTGCGGCGCTCCCAGTTCACGAGAGAATCGAGCCGCGCCAGGGCGGATGCCAGTCGCTCGGTCGGCGGCGCTGGCCTCGTGGACTCCGTCATCGACTTCTCCGGCCCGGAGCTCTGGATTCCGGGTTGGTCCGTACGATAGTAGCGAGGATCCCGCTAGATCTCGCAGTGTCACCGAGATCAGCAGGGACCCTTTTTCCATGACCGAGCTCCTCCATCGCATCAAGGTCTTCGTCTACCGCAGAGCCGGTCGGGAACCCGACTACCTGCTGTTGAAGCCCGATCAGGAGTCCGAAGGCATGTGGGGACCCGTGCAAGGGCCGATCGCCTTCGACGAGAAGCTGGAAACTGCCATCCGCCGCCGCGTCCACGACGAGACGGGCATGCCGTCTTCCGGCCAGCTCATCGACCTGCAGATGCCCATGCGGCTGACGCTCGGCGACGAAGAGATCGTCGAATGGTGCTTCGGCTGTCAGTCGCTCTCGCACCCCGATCCACGGCGTCTCGAGCGCCACCGCGCGAGCTTCCGCTGGGCCCCGTTCCCGGAAGCCTATCCCTCGCTCGAGTTCGACGCGGACCGCGCCGCGATCATGCGTCTGCACACCCTGCTGCACGCCGCTTGAGGAATCGAACCCGTTCCGATTCCACTACAGCCGTAGTGGAATCGGAACGGGTTCGTCACACCAGGTCGAGCAGCGGGAACTCCTGGCCGAGGACCGACGCGGAGCTCGCCTCGAACCAGCGCTCGAGGATGGTCGCGTACACCGAGCGAAAATCGGTCGTGAAGGCGGCGTCGCCATCGTCGAGGTCGTCGAGCCGCGGGGCGCGGCCACGCAGGCCCCCGCGTACGCGGGCGCCGAGCACGAACATCGGTCCCGCCTTTCCGTGGTCGGTTCCGCGCGAAGCATTCTCGGCCACGCGCCGGCCGAACTCGCTGTACACCAGCACGATCGTCTCCCGGCCGACTTCCGAGCGCACGAGGTCCGCCTGGAACGCGCACAGGCCCTCGTCGAGCTTGCGCAACAGGTTCGCGTGGGTGTCCTTCTGATCGGCGTGGGTGTCGAAGCTCGCCAGGTTCGTCGAGAGCACGCGCGACCCGAGCTCGCCATGGATCAATGCTGCGATGTCGCGCAGGCTCGCCGAGAACCGATCGCGCGGGTATTCGATCCCGGGCCGGTAGTCCCGGATCGCACGCCGGATGTGGATGGAGGATTCGTTCGCGCTCGCCTGCACGCCACGCAGCCGCGCCAGCGCTTCGTCGCGGCCGGAGCCGCTCGCAGCGGCCGCTTCCGCCTCGTCCTCCGCCGTGGCTCCCCGGTAGGCCTCGATCTCGGGTTCCGCTCCGAACCACTGGTAGCCCGTCGGCGATTCGAGCGCCACGGGGGGATGCTCGAGCGAGGCCAGCGAGAAGGGCACCTTGGGACCCACGTGCACCACGAGCTCGGGCGTGTGATCCTCGGGCCACGCGCTGTCGCAAAGGCGGCCGATCCAGCCGGTCCCGAGCGCGCGGCCGCGCAGATCGGCGCCGTGCCAGATCTCGAGCGAGCGAAAGTGCGAGCGCACTGCGTTGGGGTAGCCGGCGCCCTGGATGATCGCGAGCGTGCCGTTCTCGTACAGACGACGCAGCCCGGCGAGCGAGGGATGGAACCCGCGGTGGCCGTCGATTTTCAGGACCTCGTTCGGCGAGAGTCGCAGGCCCGGACGGCTGCGGTGGTAGATGTCGTCACCGAAAGGCACGAGGGTCGAGAGCCCGTCGTTGCCGCCGGTCAGCTCGACCAGCACGAGGGTGCGATGCGCCTGACGGGCCTGGGCGGCGAGACTGCGCGCGGAGAGCGCGAAGGCCCCCGCCAGCGCCGAGCTCGCGGCGAGGAAACGGCGGCGATCGAAGCGTCCCGAGTGCAGCGTGGAGAGCGAAGTCATTCCAGTTGCGCTTCGGGTAGCGAAAGTACGAGGTGTGCGAGCCGGCGCAGGAGCGGCTCGGGGTCGACGCGGCCGGACAGGAGCTCGCCTTCGGGTACGTCCAGGAGCTCGCGCTCGCGCGCGAGATCACGCGCCAACCGTGCCAGGGTCTCGACCGGGGGCTCGATGGCGAGCAGCTCCTCGGCGAGGACGATCACGATCTCGCGATCGGAGCGGGCGGTGGTGCGCGACAGGCGCGCGGTGAGATTGAGATTGGGGACGTAGCCGATCTTCTCGAGAACGCGCACCACGCGCGGGAAGCTGCCGCGAGTGCCGCCCAGCTCCTTCTCGAAGGCGCGCTCCTCGCGCTCGCTCAGCGGAGCGGGCGGCTCGAGAGCGTCCATCTCGTCTCCGACGATCATCTCGGGCGTTTCCTCGTCGAACATCGCCTCCTCCAGGAAGCGATCCTCGTCCTCCGCCATGGCGACCATGGCCATGCTCGACTCCTCCATGCTCGGCTCGGATTCCTCGGCCATCTCGAGGGCCTCGTCGGCCTCGCTCTGCGCGACGAGCTCGGGATCGACCACGCCGAGCATCGCTCCGGCAAGATTGCCGCGCAGCATCAGGCTGGAGGTCGTGATCCATGCCAGCCCCTCTTCCCAGCCCTTGACGCTGGGTGGTTCGAGCAAGGCCTGGCCGAGCATGCGCGCGCCCGCGGCGAGCAGGGCCGGCGGCGGCTCGATGCCGAGCCGGCGCGCCGTGCCGACCATGTACTCGACCGGCGAGGAGACTCGCGCCCCCATCACTTCGGCGCGATAGAACTCCGGATCGAGGAACAGTCGGCGCAAGAACGGCCGCATCTGGTACTCGGACTCGACCAGTACATCGGCGTAGCTCTGCACGCGCTCGGGCGATGGCTTGACGCCTTCGAACCACTCGATCAGCCGGCCGGAGACCCACCGCGAGCAAGCCGGGTTGGCGAGGATCAGGTCCGCGAGCTGGTTCCCGCCGATGCGCCCGGTCCGGCCGAACACGCGCTTCGTGCCACCATCGAAGCCCTCCACGTCGAAGACGTACTCGCCGCGGTCGACGGTCCTTCCGGTCAGAGCGCGCGCCGCTTCGGAAACATCGCGCTCGCTGTAGTTCCCCTCGCCCAGGGTGAAGAGCTCGAGAAGCTCGCGGGCAAGATTCTCGTTCGGGTGCTCCTTGCGACTCTCGTCGTTGTCGAGATACACGAGCATCGCCGGATCGCGCAGGATCGCGCGCAGCGTCGTCGCGTAGCTCTCGAGCGCGTGATCGCGCAGGAGCTCGTTCTGTCGGATCATCGACGACGAGCGCTTGACGACGTCCATCGAGCTCGTGAAGAAGCCGTGCCAGAAGAGCGTCATGCGCTCCCGCAGCGGATCGGGACCACGCAGCATGCGATCGAACCACCAGCTCACGAAGGCATGGAACTGACGGCGATCGGCCTCCCGCAGTCGCTCCGCCAGCGCCCGCTTGGCGCCGGGGGCGAGAGAGCGCAGGAGGTCGCGCGAAACCCGCGGCGTCGCGACGTAGAACGGGTCGTGGTCGTCCTCGCTCTGCAGCAGGTCCTCCACGAGCTCGGCCGGGGTCCGTTTCGCCCAGGCCCGGATCTCCGCGCCGCGCGCCCCGAAAGCGGCGCGGTTCAGCAGGTGCTCGACCTCCCGCTCGGTCCATTGCGCCGGGCCATGGAACTCCCCCTCCACCGGACCTTTGCCTGCGCGCGGAAAGCTCGTGTAGTCGATCGGCTCACTCGAGCGCTGGGCCGCTCCCGCCGCCGCCAGCGCGACCAGGGCCGCGCCCGCGCGGAGGAGCGAGCTCGCGAGAGAGCTGTGCGGAAGGGTGCGCATCGAGGGTAGGTTTCGACTTCGGACCTGCTGGAGCTTCAGAACCCCTTCCTCCGATCGAGGTTTCGCGCCTGGATCGGGGGTGGCTCTGGTCCGAGAGAGCCCTCCTCGTACGATAGGCGCCCCCGCGGGATCTCACCAGGGTGCTGATGGAGGAGTCTTCCCCCCCGCTCGATCTGCGCGCCTACATCGCGCGCCTGCGCACCTCAGGGGAGATCGTCGAGGTCTCGGTCGAGGTCGATCCCGAGCTCGAGGCGGCGGAGATCCACCGTCGCGTGATCGCCGCGGGCGGGCCGGCGCTCCTCTTTCGTCGCGTGCGGGGAAGCGAGTTCTCGCTGGTCACGAATCTGTTCGGGTCGCGCCGGCGGGTCGAGCTCGCGTTCGGTGCACATCCGCTCGAGCTCGTGGCGGAGATCGCGCGCGCGCCGCAGGAGCTCCTGCCGCCGAGCGCCAGCGCCTTGTGGAAGAAGCGCGGATTGCTCGGCACCCTTTCACGCACCGGACTTGCGCACTCCCGCCGCGGGCCGGTCCTCGAAGTGGTCGACCGCTCGCCGCGGCTCACGCGGCTGCCCGCGCTCAAGACATGGAAGCGCGACGGCGGGCGTTTCCTCACCCTTCCCCTCGTGCACACCGAGCACCCCGAGCACGGCGGGTCGAACCTCGGCATGTACCGCATGCAGATCTTCTCCGACACGGAGAGCGGCATGCACCTGCAGATCGTGCGGGGCGGCGGATTCCATCTGGCGGCGAGCGAGCGCGCCGGCAGGTCGTTGCCCACCAACGTCTATCTCGGCGGGCCGCCGGCCGCGATCCTGGCCGCGATCTCGCCGCTGCCCGAAAACGTACCGGAGCTCGTTCTCGCAAGCCTCCTGCTCGGCCAGAAGCTCGCGATGGTGGAGAACCCGGCCGGTCCGCTGTCGATCCTGGCGCAGGCGGAGTTCGCGCTGGTCGGCGAGATCCCCGCGCGCGAGCGCCGACCTGAAGGCCCCTTCGGCGATCACTACGGCTACTACTCCGAGACGCACGACTTCCCCACCTTCCGCTGTCACGCGATCGCGCACCGTCGCGACGCGATCTTCCCGGCGACGGTCGTCGGCAAGCCGCGCCAGGAGGACTTCTTCCTCGGCGACTACCTGCAAGAGCTGCTCGCGCCCCTGCTGCGGCTCGTGATGCCCGGTGTGCGCGACCTCTGGGCCTACGGTGAGACGGGCTACCACTCGCTCGCCGCGGCGATCGTCGAGGAGCGCTACCGGCGCGAGGCGATGGCGAGCGCGTTCCGCATCCTCGGCGAGGGCCAGCTCTCGCTCACCAAGTTCCTGCTCGCGACCGATCGAGCCGTCGACCTGCGCGACTTTCCCTCCACGCTGCGCCACGTCCTCGCGCGCGCCGATTTCGCGACCGACCTCTTCGTGTTCGCGAACCTGTCGATGGACACTCTCGACTACGCCGGCCCGCACCTGAACGAAGGCAGCAAGGGCGTCTTGCTCGGCCTCGGGGATCCGAAGCGCACTCTTCCCGCCGAGTTTTCCGGCGCGCCGCGGGAGGACGTGCGCGCGGTGCGCGTGTTCACCGACGGCTGCCTGGTCGTGGAGGGTCCCTCCCATGCGTCCGATCGCGAAGCGGCCGAGCGCATCGCCGGCGACCCTGCGTTCACCGACTGGCCCTTGCTCGTGCTCACCGACGACGCCGAGCGCGCGACGCGGAGCGCCATCAACTTCCTCTGGACGACCTTCACGCGCTTCGATCCCGCCAGAGACCTGCACGCACGAGGGAAGCGCCTGATCGAGAACCACGTGGCCTTCACGGCTCCGATCTTGATCGACGCGCGCAAGAAGGCTTCCTATCCCGAGGAACTCTTCTGCGACGAAGCGACCGCTGCGCTCGTGACGCGCCGCTGGAAGGAATACTTCCCGAACAGCACGGTCGCGATGGGAGACTCCGACCGCGCCCATCTCGACTGAAGCTCCAGTTCGGAGTCTAGAGAGAAACCACACCCCCAGGAGCACGGAGTCCCTCCGAGTTTGGAGTACCGCCTTCAGGCGGTCTTCTAGAGAGAAACCACACCCCTACCTCCGAGTTCGGAGTACCGCCTTCAGGCGGTCTGGTTCGTCGTCCCGCCTTCAGGCGGGACTGGCTCCGCAAGAGAAGACCGCTTGAAGACGGTCTTCTGTTCTTCCGGCAGGACAAGAGGACCCGCATCACTTCAGCGTGATGCTCGCCGCATTCGCCTCCCACCACTGCCGCAACGCCAGAACCTCCCCCGCCCGCTCGCCCGCCTCGAGTTCAGGGTGAAACACGAGCGGGCTCGCAACATGCGCACTGAAGTGCTCCCACGCGTCCTTCCGCGCCTGCCGCGCCTCACCCACCGCCATGACGTCGATCAGCACCGGCACTCCTCGCGCATCGCCGAGCTCGATCGCGGCCTCGGCGAGCTCCACCTTGAGGAACTCGTCCTCCTCGACCGAGGCCGCCTGGAGCAGAGGCTCGGCCTGCGCGGCACCACCGAACGCACGCACGCACTTGAGAGCCCGCTCGCGCAGAACATCGTCGGGATCGCCCAGCAGGGCGTAGACCTGCGGGAGGAGCGCCACTTCCTTCCGCTCGGCGATCAGATCCAGTAACGCGAGACGCACCTCGACCTCCGCGTCCGCGAGTAGACCTGGTACGAGCGACTCGATCTCGGTCCAAAGCGCCGGCTCCGACTCCACGCGCAGGAGGACCAGCATGCGCTCGCTCTTGGCCCCCTCCTCGAGGACATGCACGATGTCGAGCGCCTCGTGCTTGCGCAGCAAGAGCGAGCCTCCCACGAAGGCCGCCAGCGCGACGCAGCCCCCGAGCACCCGCAGTGCAGGAGCGGCGCGTTTCTCGCTGTGGATCAGGTAATGAGCGACGCCGGCGAGCAGCAGGAACGCGCCGAAGCAGACCACGATCGTCGGACCGGAGGGCAGGTCGGCGAAATAGGAGATCGAGACTCCCGCCAGGCTCACCACCGTCCCCACCGCCCAGCCGATCACGAGACGGACGCCGATGCGCTCGGCGAACAGCACCGCCACCACCGCCGGGATGACGAGGTAGGAGAAGACGAGCAGGACCCCCGCGATGGACACGGAGCGGGTCACCACGAATCCCAGCGAGACGTAGAAGAGGAAGTCCCACAGCCGCACACGGACGCCTTCGGCCTCGGCGCGCTGGGGGTCCATCGAGATGAGCAGGAAGCGCCGGCGAAAGACGTAATGGAACGCACCGATCACCGAGTAGAGCAGGGCCGTCTCGACGATCGTGGGACCGTCCACCCACAGGATGCTGCCGGCCTGGAGATTGTTCACCTCCTCGGCGCCGTGAGGGAGCCTCGCGCTCGCGAGCAGGATGGCGGCCAGCGCCACCGCGTAGGTGATGCCGATCACCGCCTCGTGCGGCACGCGCTCGTGGCGCATCCGCGTCATCGAGAACACGGCCGCGCCGACGATGGTGAATGCCAGCGAGAATCCCTTCGTGGCCCAGGGATCGTCGACGATGTCCCAGCCGAGGAGCGCGCCCCACACGGCCCCGAAGGCGGCGATGGTGGCGAGCGCCAGGTCGACGAAGATCACCTTGCGCGAGATGACGTGGATGCCGAGGTAGACGTGGATGCCGGTGACGACGAGGCACGCCAGGAACGGATAGGTCATCGAGCGCAGAAAGGCTTCCATCGCTCTTCTCCGGGCCTCAGCCGCTGCCCTTCTCGGAGTCGAGCAAGCCGTCGAGCAGGTGCTCGATCAATCCGAAGTAATCCTCGATCCCCACCTCGGAACCCAGGTCGAGCGGGACCGTCACGACGTGCACGCCGGTCTGCTGCGCGAGGTAGTCGGCCGCCGCGCGGTCGTAGAAGATCTCCTGCAGGATCGTGTGCACACCTCGAGCCCGGATCAGCTCGACGACCTGATCGCGGTGACGGGCGGAAGGCGGGATCCCCGGCTTCTCCTCGATCTCGATCGGAATCGTGAAGCCGAAGCGATCCGCGAAATAGATGCAGGTCTTGTGGTAGGTGATGACCGGCCGGCCCGTGAGGACCTTGGCCTTCTGGAGCCAGCCGCCCAGGCTTCCGGTCAAGCTCCGGGATTCGAGGAACTCGGCCAGCCGGCCCTGCCGCGCCAGGCGCGAGAGCTTCTCGCCACCCACCTGCTGCACGAGATCGGCGCCGAACAACGACTCGTCGATGCGGTGCTGGAACGCGCTCGAGCGCGCCTGGTACTCGTCGGCGTGCGCTGCGTCGATCTTGCAGAGCGCCGTGCAGATGGTCTCGGCCATCTTCTTGGCGTTCAGCGGATCGAGCCAGATGTGCGGATTGCCGTACGGGTGGACGTCGCCCCATTCGCGCGAGAGGACGCTCGGAAGCTCGAGCGTCTGCACGCCCGTGGAGGCGACCACGCGACCCGGCTGTCCGGACTGGATCTTCGGATTTCCCGACCCCGAGGCGACTTTCTCGGCCCACAGCTCGAGCTGGAGGCCGACCTCGACGAAGAGGTCCGCCTCGCGCGCTTTCTGCATCAGGGTCGGTTTGGGCTCGACGTAGTGGGGATCCTGACGGGGGTCGCTGAGGCTCACGGCGTGGACCCGATCGCCCCCGACCTCCTCCGCCAGGCTCTTCAAGACGTTGAGCGTGGTGACGACCTCGAGCTTCTCGGCCGCGCCTTCCTGCGGAAGGACCGTGAGCAGCGCGAGGATGGAGCTTTGAATCGCGTACATGATTTCACTCCCTAACGGTTGACCCAGTAAGGCTCGACGGGATGGGATCCGAATACGAAGTTGAGCTCGATCGAGGCCGTGTTCAGACCGTCGAGCTCCTCGACGTCGCTCTCGGTGTGCTCGAGACCGATCCGGAAGCGCAGGAACTCGGTCGTGTAGTAGGTCAGGAACGCGCCGACCGTGCGGGTGACGTCCCCGGCGTCCTCGAGCTCTTCGACCTGGTCGTAACGCGCTCCGACGTACAGGTTCCTCTGGAACTGATACTGGGACCACAGGAAGAAGCCCATCGGATCGTCGCCGAGCGCGGGATCGTCCAGGTGCGTGGAGAAGAGCTCCCCGCCGATCAGGAACGAGCGCCACTCGCCGCCCGTCAGCGGCTTCCACTTGTACGTGCCGTCCAGGCCGAGGAGCTGGTGATCCGAGTCGTTCTCGTAACCGGAGAGGCCCACTTCGAGATTGGTGCTCTCGGAGAGGTCGCGGAACCACTTCAGGTGTCCCAGCGTGGCGATGTTCGAGGCGGATTCTTCTTCCGCCAGCGGCAGACCGCCGCCATCGAGCACCTGGAGCGTGGCTTCGAGGGAGCTCTCTTCGCTCGAGGAAGGCAAGAAGAACTGGCCCGACACGCCATTCTGGATGAAGCCCTCCCCACCCAGGAATTCCGCCAGCGCGCGCGGGTACGTCGGCTGGGGCAGGTCGTGCAGGTGCACGTAGTTGAAGCGCCCGAATTCCGGACGGAAGCGGCCGACCTTCAATTTCAGGCCAGCCGGCGCCTCGTCGAGGATCGGCAGCTTCTTCAGGACGACGTAGCCCTCCTCGATGCCGGCTTCGAACTCGTTCGGAACCTCGGACTCGAAGGTGCCGATCACGACGCCGTCCGCCCACGGATCGATGGCGGCGCGGAAATCGAGCTCGACCTCGCGCAGGTTCATCTGGTCGTCGATGCGCTCCTGGTTCGGATCGTCATCGAGGTACACGTGCTGATCGTCGTCCCGCGCAAAGAAATTGCCGAAGACGGTGATCCCCGGATTGAAGATGCTCGCCGACTGCGGCGCGCCCGCACGACTGGCGGCCTGCATTTCCGCCAGCTCCTGCTCCAGCGTCTGGATCTCGAAATGCAGATCGTCGATCTCGTCCGCGTGAGCCTTCTCGAGCGCGTCGAGCCGCTTCTCGATGTCGCTTGCGGCACCCTCCTGCTTCTCGACGGGCTCCTGGCCCGCGATCGCCGGGCACGTGCAGACCGCCGCGAACACGAAAATCCTCGTTCGTCGTTCCATGGTCGACTCCAAGCACTCCGAGTAAGTCCCCCGACGCTCGACCAGGGCGTGAGTGGGGACAGGGCCGGTGAAGGACGCGCGCCTCGCGGGCGCCGCGATCAAACCGGCGGAGAGTGCTTGGGGGCGAGGAACAGCGGCGGGATGGGCGCCCGCCGGTCCGTCGGATGGACGATCCGGGCCGCGCGCACTCCTTGCGGGCGAGCGGCTCCCTGCTCTGCTGTCGATTCGCTCAGCGGTTCAGGTCGTGCGAGCGTCGCGAGCGCGCATTCCTCGTGACTCGAGCCGGCGTCGTGATAGGTCGGCACGCTCTCGGGCGCGGAATGCGTATCGGCGATCGCCGACGCGTGCTCCCAGGTGCGGTGCACCTCGCACAGCCGGTGGGGAACGAGGAGCCAGTGCGCCGCGCTCACGGCGTTGCCTCCCAGTGCGAGAAGCAAGACCGCCAGCACCGAGAACCACGGGGTCCTCGCTAGCCGCGCGATGGGCTGGAGCGACATGCTGGCTCGATTGGATCCCCCCGGCCTCCACCCGTCAACCATGGCGCGCCGGGGAAGCGCGCGGGGGATTGCCAAGCGTGAGAATCAGCGCGTTTCGCGGCGCTGCGCGAGGAGCCAGTCGTAAAAGGCCGGATCGGAATACGTTCGCGTCCAGCAATCGTGGCCTGCGTCCGGATAGAGCGTGAGCTTGGCGTGCTCATTGCCGTGCGTGCGCAGGATCTCGATCATGCGCTGGGACTCGGCGGCGGGGACGATCTCGTCCTTCTCACCATGGAACGCCCAGATCGGCATGTCCTCGAGGTGCCAGGCATCGAGCCAGGAACCACCGCCGCACAGCGGGGCGATCGCTGCGAAACGCTCGGGTGAGCTTGCGGCGAAGCTCCAGGTTCCGAAACCGCCCATCGAGAGGCCCGTGACGTAGACGCGGGCGCGATCGATTGCATGCTCGGCGAGCAGCCGGTCCAGCAGGGCGCCGAGCCGCTCGACCGACCACACGCTCCCTTCAGGGCACTGCGGCGAGGCGAGCACGAAAGGAAACTCGCGCCCCTCCTCGACGAGCCGCGGCGGGCCGTGGCGCGCGACGAGGCGCAGGTCGTTCCCGCGCTCGCCCGCGCCGTGCAGGAAGAGCACCAGCGGCCAGCGCTGCTCTCCCTTCGGGTCGTAGCCGGGCGGCAAGTACAGCAGGTAGTCGAGCTCGACCTGGAGCGCTTGCGAGAGGTGCGCCCTCTGCTGTCGCTCGATCGCGGGGGCGGCCCGCAAGAGCGCGCAAGCGCAGAAGAGCAGAACTGCGGCGAGCCCGGCGCTCGCCCATCGGGCTCGATGCGTCATCGTGTCGGCTCCTCGTGCAGGCTCAGGGCTCGCGTTTGCGCTTCTTCGCCCCGCCGTCACCGAGCTGCTGATCCATGTAGCGGTCGAAGGCTTGGTCGTCGGAGAGCAGCACTTGATCGAAGGTCTTGGCGCGCTGCTCGAGGCTGGCGAGCTTGCGCAGCTCCTCGGAGTGCACCCGCTGGTCGATCGAGAGCTCCTCGCGCACCATCTTGAGCTCGCGCTCCAGCCGGGTCATCTTCTCGCGCGCGGCCTCGAGCTCCTGCCGCAGCCGCTTGACCTCGCGCGCGGCGTCGAGATCGGGGGCGGAGACGAGCTCGAGCTCGCTCTCGAGCTCGTCGAGCGCTTCATCGGCGCCGCGCAGCGTCTCCATGGCGAGACCGATCGTGCGCGGCACCTGGTGCGCCTCGCGTGATTTCGGCGCTTCGAGGATCGAGAGGGCGTTGCGGATGCGCTGGCGGATGTCGCTCATGGGTGGCGTCGGGAGTTGCCCGGGAGACTCGCCAGTGTAGCAGCCATCTCGCGCGCAAGATCGAACCTCGCGAGCGGTTCAGGTGGCGCTCCTTCGCGGCTACAGTGCAGCGCCCATGAGCGACCTTTTCTTCGCCCGCGCGCAGATGGCGATGTCGCTCGCTTTTCACATCGTGTTCGCGGTCGTGGGCATGGGCATGCCCGTCCTGATGGTGATCGCGGAGGGGCGGCACCTGCGCACGGGCAATCCGGTCGACCTCGATCTCGCCAAGCGCTGGGCCAGGGGAACCGCGGTGCTCTTCGCGGTGGGCGCGGCTTCGGGCACGGTCCTCGCCTTCGAGCTCGGCCTCTTGTGGCCGGGATTCATGGACTTCGCGGGCGGGATCATCGGAATCCCATTTGCCCTCGAGGGCTTCGCGTTCTTCACCGAGGCGATCTTCCTCGGGCTGTACCTGTACGGCTGGAATCGCGTGTCGCCGCGGCTGCATCTGTGCTTCGGAGTCATCGTCGCGGGAAGCGGGCTCGCCTCCGCGGTGTTCGTGCTCACCGCGAATGCGTGGATGAACGCTCCGGCGGGCTTCGAGATGCGCGATGGAGTCGTCACGAACGTCGATCCGGTGGCGGCGATGCTCAATCCGGCGAGCTTCCTGCAAGTCGTGCACATGGCGCTCGCCGCCTACGTCGCGACCGGCTTCGCCGTGGCGGGGGTGCACGCGTATTTCCTGCTGCGCAAGCGCTCGAGCGAGTTCCACCGGCACGCCCTGCATGCGGCCCTCGTGCTCGGCGCCGTCTGCATCCCCTTCCAGGTCCTGAGCGGAGACCGCATCGCCAAGCTGACCGCTCACATCCAGCCCGCGAAGTTCGCGGCGATGGAAGGGCTGTATCGCACACGCTCGCACGCGCCGCTCACGATCGGCGGTCTCCCCGACGACGAGGCGATGGAAACGCGCGGAGCGATCCGGATCCCGAGCCTCCTCAGCATCCTGGCGCACGGTCGGGCAGACGCTCCCGTCACCGGCCTGGAGGAGTTTCCGCGCGACGAATGGCCGCCGGTTCGATTGGTGCACTGGGCCTTCGACCTGATGCTCGCGTGCGGCGGCGCGCTGCTCATCGTGGCGATCTGGGCCGGCGTCTCCTGGCTGCGCCGCCGAACCCTCCCCGATCGACCTGCGTTCCTGCGCGCGCTGCTGCTCGTCTCGCCGCTCGGATTCGTCGCCATCGAAGCGGGCTGGGTGGTGACCGAAGTCGGCCGTCAGCCCTGGATCATCTATGGAGTGATGCGCACGGAAGAGGCCGTCACCCCGATGCCCGGGATGGTCGTGCCCTTCGTTGCCTTCACTGCGCTCTACCTGATGCTCAGCGTGATCCTCGTCTTCGTGCTGCGCCGCCAGTTCCTCGAGACGGCGCCCCGGTCAGCGGAAGCTCGGCCGTGACGTACGAGCAGTTTCTCGCTCTGGCGATCCTCGCGTCGCTGGTGCTCTACGCTCTCTCGGGTGGTGCCGACTTCGGTGGCGGCGTCTGGGATCTCTTCGCCTCGGGCCGGCGCGCCCGCTCCCAGCGCGAAGCGATCGACCGCGCCATCGCACCGATCTGGGAGGCGGATCACGTCTGGCTGATCCTCGCGCTGGTGGTCGTGTTCACCGGCTTTCCCCCGGCCTTCGGCGCGATCATGACCGCCCTGCACGTGCCGCTCTCGATCGTCCTCGTGGGCATCGTGCTGCGCGCGTCGGCGCTCGTCTTCCGCAAGTACGACGCGCGCTCCGACGCAGTGACTCACCTCTGGAGCCAGGTCTTCGGAGTGACGAGCCTGCTGACGCCCTTCTTCCTCGGCCTGTGCCTGGGGGCCCTGGGTTCCGGCGAGATCCGTGTGGTGGATGGCCGCGTGACGACCGGCTTCTTCACCGGCTGGACGAGGCCATTTGCGCTCGGCTGCGGACTGTTCGCCCAGGCCCTGTTCGCCTTCCTCGCGGCGACCTTCATGACGGTGGAGACCGAGCGCGAGCCCGGCCTGCGCGAGATCTTCCGCCAGCGCGCGCTCGCCACCGGGCTCGTGCTCGTTCCGCTCGCAGGGGCCGTCCTCTGGCTGGCACGCCACGGAGCTTCGATCCTCTATGCCGGTTTCGCCGACTGGTGGACGCCCTATCTGCTCACCGCGACGGCCGTCTGCGCCCTCGCCGCCCTCTTCGCACTCCAGCGCCGCCGCTACCAGCTCGCGCGCGCCGCGGCGATCGGGCAGGTCGCCCTGATCGTGGTCGGCTGGGGGCTGGCGCAGCATCCGTACCTGCTGGTGCCCGATCTCACCTTCGATCGCACTGCGGCTCCGCGTGCCACCCTGCGTTTGCTGAGCTGGTCGCTCGTCGCTGGGGGCGCATTGCTGTTCCCCTCGTTCATCTACCTGTATCGCGTGTTCAAAGGATCGCCAACGCCGCGACCGTAGCGTCGGGTTCGCATTTCACGGGCAGTAGGTCACCGAAAGGCCGTTCGACAGGTTGAAGCCCGAGCCTGCGCCCATCGGATCGCGATACCAGTATTGCCACTTCCAGGTCGCGCCGGCGACGATCTTGCTCAAGGCCGGCGGGAGCGTAGTGTCGACCAGCATGCTCGCCACGCCCGAAGCATCGCTCTGCACCACAGGGTAGCGGGTGATGCCGCCACTTACGCACAGGAAGCCATCGCCAAAGACGGCGCTCGTCTCTTCCAGCCCCATGAAGAAAACGCCGTACTCGCTGGGTGGATTGCCGGCGGTCGCGACGCCGAAGTCGTTGGCGGCGATGAACGGACTACCCGTGGCGGAGATCAGCGAGCCCGCGCCCACGGAGTTCGGCGAGGTGGAGCAGAAGTTCGCCACGCTCCCGCAAGGAGCTTCGTCGTAACCCATCTCGGCGATGAACGTGCTCCAGAATTCTCCCCTCGGCCGCGCATACTCCTGGATCGTCCAGAACCGCAGCTCGTTCGTGGGATCGAGGCTCGTCAGGCTATAGTCACCCCAGCGCGGGCCTGAGTACGGGTCGATATACGCACCTTCACCAGCCTTGTACTGGACCGGAATACCCATCTCGCCGGGAGGATCGCTCACGCGCCTGCCGGTGAAATAGGCACCCGGATACTGATCCGGGCTCGAGCCCGAGAATCCCAGAGCCACGTTGCCATTGGCGTTCACCGCGATCGAAGGCATGAAGTAACTCAACGAGGGGTCTCTCACGGTCCCGCTCTGGGCCACGGTGATCGAGGCCGTATCGATCTGATACCAGCGGGACGCTGCCCGGCCGCCGCTCCCGATGCAGTGGGTCGTCCAGAGGGACCCGTTCACCCAGATGGAGTTCATGAGCCGTCCCTCCAGGACGTAGAACGGCGGGCCGTCGAGCTGGGGCACCCAGGGCGGAGAAAAGACGTTCGGCGCTGGGGCGACACCGAGATCGGAGAGCGTGGGATCGTTCGCAGGCAAGTCGAGTCGGCGTATGCGCAAGCCGAGGAGGGCGGGTGAGACCATGAACTGCGGCGCCGTGGCGTCCCAGGTGACCGCCGGATGCATTCCGGCGTCGTACACAAGGTTCCGGAAGGCCTTCACGGTCAACACGCCAGTACTGAGCCAGGCGTTCTTGTCGATGGCGAAGCAAGTCATTGAGAATCTGTCACTGACCATCAACGCGCAGGTCGTCACGAAGTCGCTGTTCATCCCGAGCGTGGGATAGTCTGGCCAGGCTCCGGTATCCGTGCCTTGGCTGGTGATGAAGGAGGTCTTCGTCCAAGCACCCGTCGGGTCACTCGTGTTCGAGTAGGCCACGAAGATCCGGTCGATGAAGTCCGTGGCGAGCACGAAGAAGTGCTGGCTCGTCGGATCGAAGCCGACGCGCGGGTCGCCACACTCACCCGACACGCCGAAGAAGACTCTCAGGTCGACATCCAGGACACGCGTGCCGCTCGTCTTGACGTAAGCGGAAAGGTTCTGATTCACGATCGAGACGAAGTGGTCGATGCCGACCGCACCGCAAGTGTCGGGCGGAACGAAATTGCTACCGGCCTCCGTCCGGAACCCGGGGCCGAGGAAGCTCGAGAGGAGAGTCGGGGCACTACCGCCGCCGCCGGGAAGCTCCTGGTCCTCTTCTCGTTGCTCCGGCTCAGTGCCCCGCGAGAACGGCGCATGAACCACCTCGACCGAGTTGGAGTCACCCGTGCCGAGCTCCCAGTCAAGATTGGCGTATCCGCTACCCGTGAGCCGATCACGGTACTTGCGGTCATCGAAATCGACGACGATGCGCTTCTCCCCCGCATCGAAGGTGAGGTCGTCCATCCCGTACTGAACGCCACCGTAGGCGTTGGGCTCTGCTTCGATCTCGATGCGATCGACGCCTGCCAAGGCCATCTCCAACCAGATGGGCTCGCTCGTGAAGCTCGTGAACGGCTTCGTTCTCGCCACTTCTGCGCCCGAGCGGTAGCCAACGGCCACGATCGAGGCGGGCCAGGTGCTCGCATCGCTATGACCGAGGATCCAGGCGCCGCGCACGTCGACGCTCGCCCCGAAGCCGATCCCCATGCGCGGGTCGCCGCGCTCGTTCGTGATGTAGTGCACGCCCGAATGAGCCGTGCCGCTGAAGCGCTGCGAAGGAACGATCCATTCGCCCTGAGCCCCGACACGGCGGCGGTGGTCGTAGGTCGTCGATGGATAGCGGATCCGACGCGCGCGAACACCTTCCATGTCCTCGACGACCGTCTTCCCGATCGCAGCCTGCGGCAGCCGCTCGCCCTCGTAGGTGAAGAGCGCGGGAGCCTCGCGCGCGGGATCTTCTGGTGATCCACCCTGGGCACTGACGACGTCTGCGAAGAAGGACGCGGGACCGACGAGGGCCGCCACGGCGAGGAGCCTGAGGGCGGTGACCGGACGAGAGCAGCGAGTCATGGCATTCCGATCGCGAACAAGGGGTGGCATGGGAAGGGAAGCGTGTCTCCGACCTGCAATTGGAAATCGAGGACGCTCCCCGCGGCGATCGATGAGTCACCTGATTCTGGCCCGGAAGACTAGGTAGTCGACGAGCGAGCGCTGGCTGGAGCGTGCACCGCGTCCGCTCCGGCTCGCTCAGTCGAGGCGCGCCGCGTCGAACGAGCCATCGGGCTCCACCACGCGCTCGCCTGTTCGTCCCGATTGGTATCGTGGCATGACCGCGATGCGCATCGAGATCCCGATCCCAGGAAGCCGGACGATCGCGATCGACGACCAAGTCCTTTCCGGACACCGTGAGGGGCTCTCCTCGGCCGGGTCGACTCCACCCGTGCGCTCGGCCTGGGCTGCGACGCGCGTGGTGATGCGCGGCGACTACGCCAGCGTCTCTCACAGCCTCGAGCGGCCCGGTTCGCCGGAGGAGATCGCCGCGGCGATCGACTGGGAGGGGACGCTCGCGCTACGCAAGCGACTCGACGGGCTCGGTTTCGGGATCGCCGAGGCGATGGACACCGCACAGCGCTTCCAGATCGGCTGGCCGGCCGCCGAGCGTTTGATCCGCGAGACGGGCGCGCTCGGGTTCTCGCGGCCGTTCATCGCGGGCGCGGGTATCGATCACCTGCTGCGCGAGCCTTCCCTCGACGAGCTCGCGCCCGCGGTTCTCGAGCAGGCGGCGATCATCCGAAGCGCGGGCGGAATCCCGATCGTTCTCCCGTTGATTCCGCTCGCCCTGCGCGGGGCGAGCGAGGACGAGTACGTCCGCGTGTACGCCGAGATCATTCGCGGCCACGACGGTCCGCTCTTCCTGCACTGGCTCGGCGAGATGTTCCTGCCGGCGCTGCGCGGGTACTTCCCCGGGCGCAGCCTGCCGCGCATCCTCGCTCTCGACACCGAGAAGGTGATCGGGATCAAGCTCTCGCTCCTCGACGCCGATCTCGAGGTGCGCCTGCGCCGCTTCCTGCGCCCGCGCGGGCAGGTCGTGCTGACGGGTGACGACTTCCACTTCGCGCGGTTGATCCTGGGCGGGAACGCGCAGGGCGAGGACGCCACGGTTCCTCCCGTGGAAGGCCGCCGGCGCGCCGGCGCGCTCGATCTCACGCTCGGCGATTTCAGCCACGCTCTACTCGGCGTGCTCGACGCGATCGCGCTCCCAGCGAGCCTGGCACTCGCCCACCTCGCGCTGGGTGACGGCGCGCGCTACTTCGCGATCCTCGAGCCATGCGAGACGCTCGGCCGCGCGCTCTTCGAATCCCCCACCACTCATTACAAAGCCGGCCTCGCGTTCCTGGCCTGGCTCGAAGGCCTCCAGGAAAACGCGATGCTCGCCAACCACGAGGAACGCGCGCGCGACCGGGACCACTACCTGCGCATCGCCGAGCTCGCCTCGCGCGCAGGCGTGTTCACGAACGCCGAACGCACCGCCGCGCGTCTCTCCGGTTGGGAGTACCGCCTTTAGGCGGTCTGGTGTCTTCTCTTCTCCCTGCTCTTCGACTCGTCGAAAGTGGAAAGGAAAAAAAACAGGAAGAGAAGACCGCCTGAAGGCGGTACTCCGAACCAGAGAGATCAGAGACGGCGCTCCAACCGCTGGCAGAGCGTTCGCAGGACCTCGACGCGCGCCCAGCGCTTGTCGTTGGCCGGAACGAGGTGCCAGGGAGCGGCAAGAGAGCTCGTGCGCTGGAACATCTCGTCGGCAGCCACGACGTACTCCGGCCATTTGGCACGGTTGCGGTAGTCCTCGGCGCCGATCTTGTACTTCTTGTAGGGGGTTTCTTCGCGGGCGGCGAAGCGGCGCTGCTGCTCGGCTGCGTCGATGTGCAGCCAGAACTTGGTGAGCAGGATGCCGTGCTCGGCAAGCTCCGTCTCGAAGTCGAGGATCTCGTGGTAGGCGCGGCGCCATTCGTCCTCCTTGGCGAAACCCTCGACGCGCTCGACGAGGACCCGGCCGTACCAGCTCCGGTCGAAGACGAGCAGACGGCCCGCGCGAGGGAGCTTGGTCCAGAAGCGCCACAGGTAGTGGTAGGCGCGCTCCTCCTCGGTGGGCGCAGCGATCGGAACGATCCGGTAGCGCGTCGCGTTGAGGGATTGCGTCAGCCGGCGGATCACGCCGCCCTTGCCCGCCGCGTCAGGGCCCTCGAAGACGATCACGTTCGTGAGGCCGTGCTTGTAGGCCGCTTCCGAGAGCTCGAAGGCACGGTCCTGCATGCGCTCGAGATCGTGCTCGTAGCGCTCGTCGGGGAGAGTCTTCGCGAGGTCGACACGCGCGAGGGTGAGGTCCGGCGCGATGCAGGGAGCTTCCTCCACGACGCGAGCGGCGACGAGCGAGTCGTCGCCACCCTCGAGGCGGCCGCGCAGCTTGTCGACGAGGACGCGCAAGGCCTCCAGGTCACGGTGCTCGCGGTCGGTGCCCTCGATCAGGTGCCAGCGCGCGGCCGGCTGATCGGTGGCGCGCAGCACCTTTTCCGCCACCTTGACTCCCTCGTCGTAGTGCTCGAGCACCGCGCTGTCCTCGGGCTCGGTCCAGCGCACGCGTCGGTCGCATTCCCCGCGCTCTTTCACGCGCTTGGCGAGCTTCTTCTTCGACACGTGCACCCAGAGCTTCACGAGCAGCGCGCCGTCCGCGGCGAGCGCGCGCTCGAAGGAGCGGATGTGTTCGACGGAGCGTTCCAGCTCTTCGCGCTTCGCCTCCCCGAGGGTGCGCCGCACGATCGTCCTCCACGTCCAATCGCCGAGGAAGAGGCCCATCCGCCCGCGCCGCGGCAGCGCGTGCCACCAGCGCCAGAAGATCGGGCGCTCGCGCTCCTCATCGCTGGGAGGCTCGGAGGCCTTCGCGTCGATGCGACGCGCGTCGAGCCACTCGTGCAGGTTCTGGAAGAGCTCCGCGCAGCCGCGCCGGTCGGGGCCCGCGATAACCACGATCACCGGGAAGTCGCGCGACAGCAGATCGAACTGCAGGTTCAGGAGATCGACGCGGATCCCTGGCAAGAGGCGCTCGAACTCATCCTTCTTGACCTTCGCCCCGACCTCGACCGCTGCGAACATCGAGCTCATTGCCGGCCCACCATGCTTGCTTCACTCACCGTCCGGTCCTTGGCCCTGTCCGGCATCGCGCGCGCCCGCTCCGGAAGCACTACTTGCCCTTGCCGAGCCAGTCGAGGTAGCGCCATTCCAGGCTCTCGTCGTCGCCGTTCCGGGCCGAGAGCGGCACGCCGTAGACCTCTTGCACGAGCTCTTCGAAGGTCTGCGCGGGATCGCGCGAGGCGACCTTCTTCAGGAGCGCTTCGAACTTCGCCGAGGACTCCTCTGCGGAGCCCTTTTCCTGCAGCCAGCCGTAGAAGCCGCTCTTGTACGCGCGGAAGAACTCGCGGTAATCCAGGAGCACGTCGGCCGGCGGATAGGCCTTCTCCTTGGAGTGCTTCCCGAGGAAGGGCGCGCTCACGACGTACTTCTTCGCGCCGTCCTCGGAGAGCAGGAGGAAGTGCGCGTTCTTGTCCCGGGCGAGGCTGTGCTCCATTTTCTCGGGCTTGTCCTTGCCGAGCTGTTTCTGGCCTTCCTTCTGCCCCTTGCGCAGCGGAGCGGCGAAATGATCCTTGCCGAGGCCCGCGCGCCAGTGGCCGGTCTTCATCATGTTCAGCGGCGCCGCCGGGATCGCAGGCAGAGTGCCTCCCGCGGAATTGCCGCCGGGAACGAACTTCTCGTACGGGTCGGTCTTCGCACCCGTCGTGCCGCGGCCGGCGTCGCCCTCGAGGGCATTGATCTGGCCGCAGATCGCGATCACGAGGTTCATCGCGACCGCCTGCTGCAGGTAGAGCGCGTCGCCATCGCCGTAGCAGACCCATTGCAGCGTGATCCCCGCCTGCTGCAGCGTGTGCTCCAGGAGACCGGTCGCCTCGAACTGATTCATCGAGAGACCGGTCTGGAAGGTCGGGTCGTACTCCCACGGCGGATACTCGAGGGCGAGCACGAAGGTCATGCCGATCCAGAAGCTCGTCCACGTGGACGCGGTGTCAGTCCACAGGACCGTCTGCTGCGCGCTGTCGAGCAATCCTGCGTAGCCGAGGAGCTCGACGAAATCGCGGCGCGTGGGAGCGAACAGGAGCGCGATCTGCTTGCCATCCTTGGGCGCGACTCCGAGCGTCTTCGGGTCCAGGAGCGCTCTCGTCAAGCGCTCGACCGCCTGGGCCTGCGCCTCGGTCGCCGCGCAGACTGCCAGCAGGCTCCGGTCGTCGGCCTTGGACGCCTTGGCGAGCTGCGCGGCCTTCCACGAATCGATCCACGCCCCCACCTCGGTGATCTCCGCAGCGAGGGGAAGCTCACCCGTTGTTCCACCCGCGACCCACCCGATCCAGCGCTGCTGGAGATCGAGCAGTCCCTTGCAGACCTGCGTGAACTCATCCGCGCGCTTCTTGTCGACCAGGAAGGCCGCCGGGTACGCGACATCGAAGAGGCCGATGCCAATGTGGACGCAGTGCTTCTTGGCCAGCGCATCGAGGGGTAGATCGGCCGCCGACTCCGCGCCGTGGATCTGCAAGAAACTCTTGCCGAAGTCCGCGAAGGGGATGTCGTCCCCGTCCATCGCTCCGGCGGGAGAGCCCAGGACGATCGGGAGGACGAGAGCGAGCGAGAGCAGTTGCCGTCTGGATGCGTGATTCATTCCCCCCCCAACGTTCGAGCGCTCGTCGAGCGCGCCTGCGTCTGCCATGCCCCTGCCGGGCTCAGCAGAGGTTCCCGTCCGGAAGCGCACGCGTCAAGGACATAGGGCCCTCGTCACGTGCAGGGCGTTCACTGCATGGCGGATACGAGCTCGTCCGCCGCGCTGTGCGAGGCTGCGGCGAGCGCGCGCGACATCGCCTGCGCAACCGCCTCGGCAGCGCGACCTTCGATCGGGTCCTGGGCCACAATGGTGCGGTCGAGGAGCACGCTGCCGTCGGGAGTGATCAGACGCAGAGCAAACGAGATGCGCGCGGCGTGGGAAGGTGCGAGCAGCTCGTCGAAAGCGAGGAGCTCGACATCGAGCGCGGGGACGGAGAGCGCCTCGCTGCGCGTGAGACCGCGCGCGACCACGAGCTCGTCGAGGAGTGCGCGCTCGACGTACGTGATCGGTGCCTCGGTCCAGCGGCGGTCCTCGGCGAAACCGTACTCGACCTCCGAGCGACGCCAGACCATCCGCTCGCGCAAGTGCACGGCCGAGCTCGCATGGCGCAGGCGGAAACGCAGCTCGGTGCGCGGCGCGCTCGGCGCGGGATCCGGCACCTCGACGGCGAAGTAGCGGATGTGTGCTGGATCGTTCGTCGCGAGGCACGCGACGAGGAGGCCGAGCATTCCGCACGCGATCGCCAGGCGATGCCTCATTGGTCGGTCTCCAGCGGATGGGCCGCGGCGGGCGCTCGACCGCGCAGCAGCGCCCCCGGATCGCGCTCGAGGAGCAGGGCGAGCGCGCGCAGCGACTCCAGCGTCTCGCGCAAGCTCGCGAGATCCTGCTCGATCTCGATCGTCATCGCGCCGGCGTCCGTCCCAAGGGTCCGAACGGCAGTGGCGGCCTCGCCGACCTTCGTCGAAGCCTCGCGCAGCGCACCGCTCGTCTCGGCCAAGCGTGCCGCGGTCACCGAGTCGCCGAGCTCGGTAGTGAGCCCGCGCCAGCTCGCCAGGGCCCCGTCGATCGGTCCATCCTCTGCAACCAGCCGCTCGAGGAGCGCCTGGAAGGACGCGGCCGTCGCGCGAGCCTCGCTCGCCAGCGACACGAGCTCGTTCGAGATCGCGTGCGCGTCGATCTGTCCCAGCTGCTCCTCCAGATGACTCAGCACCTGTTCGAGACGCGCGGCCAGATCCCCGATGTGAGCCTCCTCGAAAGTCTTCTGCAGGGTGACGAGGAGGGTGTCCACGTCCGCGATTGCGCGCGGCAGCTCGGCCACGATCGCAGCCAAGGCGTCGCCCACGCTCTTCAGCGTCGAGGGAATGGAGGGAACGTAGTTCCTCTCGGGCTCGAAAGGGAGCTCGGGAATGGGGTTGTCCTTGGGATCGAAGAAGTCGGCCTGGATGAACTTGCTTCCCGTGAGGCCGACCGAAACCAGCTGCACGCGCAGATCCGCCGGCCCCAGGCGCCCGGGGATCGGGACTTGCTCGACCGGCGGGGGCCAAAGTCCCAGGCCCTCGAGAGTGTCGATGAAGAGCTTCATGCGCACGCGCACCATGCGATGGTCGGGAGCGATCCCGATGTCGCTCACGACACCGACCTTGACGCCGCGGATCTTGATCGAGGAGCCCAGGTCGATCCCCTCGACGGACTCGTTGAAGTACGTGATGGCCGGCAAGACATCGGGGTTCAGGCGCTGAGCTGCCAGCCAGAAGGCCGACAGGACGAGCGCACCGATTCCCAGGACGACGAACAAGCCGATCTTCCAGGGGTTTCCGGCGAGCGGCCTCATGCGCCGCCTCCCTCCGCAGGCAGGCGGCGAAAGAAGCCTTGCACGAGCGGGTCCAGGTTCGTGCGCGCGAGCTCGCGGGGATCACCGGAGGCCACGATGCCCCGACGCTTTCCGTCGAGCAGGATGCAGCGGTCCCCGATCGCTTCGATGCTCGCGAGCTCGTGCGTGACCACCACGAAGGTGACCCCCAGGCTCTGCTTCAGGATCAACACGAGCTCGTCGATGCCGGCTGCCGCGACCGGGTCGAGGCCGGAAGTGGGCTCGTCCAGGAACAGGAGCGGCGGGTCGAGAGCCAGGGCGCGCGCGATACCGGCTCGCTTCTTCATCCCTCCGGAGATCTCGGCGGGCAGGTAGTGCTCGACACCATCCAGGCCGACGAGGAGAAGCTTGCGCCGGACGATCGTCTGGACCGTTCGCTCGTCCAGATCGGTCCATTCGCGCAGCGGGAGTGCCACGTTCTCCGCGATCGACATCGAGCCGAACAGTGCACCGGACTGGAACAGGACGCCGAAGGCCGGCGACCCGGCCGCGCCGCGCGAGCTCCCCAGCCCCTCGACCTCGATCGTCCCCGCGAGCGGCGGAGCGAGACCGATCAGCGCGCGCAGGAGCGTCGATTTCCCGCTTCCGCTCCCTCCCAGGATCAAGAACACCTCGCCCTGTCGAACCTCGAAGTCGAGGTGCTCGAGTACGGCTTTGCGCTCGTATCCGACGGTGAGGTCGCTGGCCCGGATCATCGCGGTTCAGATCCCGATCATCTTGTAGAGGACGGTGAAGAGCGCGTCCACGAGGATCAGATAGAACAGGATCGCGACCACGGCGGAAGTGGTCGAGCGTCCCACGCCCTCGGCACCGCCGCGCGTCGACATTCCTCGTTCGCACGCGATCAGCGCGATCAAAAGGCCGAAGACGACCGTCTTCGCGAGGCCGCCGAAGACGTCCGAGAGCTCGAGCGCCTCCTGCGTCGAATGGAGATAGCCGACGAGCCCGATGTCGAGCTGGGTGAAGGCGACCAGTACGCCACCCGCGATCCCCACCGCGTCGGCCGCGAGCGTCAAGAGGGGCAGCGCGAGAGCGAGCGCGAAGACGCGCGGAAACACCAGGTATCGATACGGGCAGATGCCCATCGCGCGCAGCGCATCGATCTCCTCGGAGACCTTCATCGTTCCGATTTCGGCCGCCATCGCGGCGCCCGAGCGGCCCGCGACGACGATCGCGGTCAGGAGCGGCGTGAGCTCGCGCGTCAGGCTCAGGGCCACGAGGTCGGCGACGAAGGAGTCGGCGCCGAGCTTGGCGAGCTGCACGGCGGCCTGGAAGGCGGTGATCAGGCCGATGAGGAAGCCGATCAAGAGCACGATCGGCAGGCCGTCGGCTCCCACGCGCTCGATCTGGACCGCCGCCTGACCCCAGCGCATCGTGCGGGGATGGCGGAGCGCGTCGACGAACGCCAGCGTGCACTCGCCGAGGAAGTCGAAGCCGCTGCGCACGCGCTCCACCACCGCGAGCGTCGCCAGGCCCACCTGCTCGAGGGTGCCCAGGTGACGCGGCGGGCGGCGATCGCAGGCGCGCGGATCGCGGCAGCGGAAGAGCGCGAGCATCGCACCCGCGGAGGGCGGGACGGCGACCAGCGGGATCTCGCGGCCGGCCGCGCGCACACTCTCGAGGAAGTCGGCGAGCACCGCCGCCGCGCCGCCGTCGAGCTCCTCCACACCGGCGAGGTCGAACGAGAGCTCGTCAGGATGCTCGCGAGAGAGGGTCTCGAGCGCTGCGACGAGGGCGTCCGCTTCCCCGTGACGCAGATGCCCCCGCAGGTCGGCGACCGTCTTCGTTCCGCTGCTGCGCGTGCTGACCTCGAATGCGGGCGCGGGCACGCGGACCACTATTCCAGGTGCGCCCTCGAGCGTCCACGCCCTGGCAGTCCAGAGAGAAACCCCACCCCTACCTCCGAGTTCGGAGTCCCGCCTCCGAGTTCGGAGTCCCGCCTCCGAGTTCGGAGTCCCGCCTCCGAGTTCGGAGTACCGCCTTCAGGCGGTCTGGTTCGTCGTCCCGCCTTCAGGCGGGACCGGCCCTGCAAGAGAAGACCGCCTGAAGACGGTCCGGCTTTGGCTCTTCTTCCTTCCAGACCGGAAGAAGCCTGCCGCTAGCGCTTCGCCGCGGCGCGCGCCGCGGCCATCGACGCCTTGTGGCGCACGATCTCGCCCTCGACCATGTAGACCACGTCCTCGGCAATATTGGTGGCATGGTCCGCGATGCGCTCGAGGCTCTTGCTGGCGGAGAGGAAGAGCAGGGCGTCCTCGACCTTGTCGGAGCTGAGCTTCATCAGCTCGACCATCTCGGTGATGTTCGTGCGGTTGTAGGCGTCGACTCGCTCGTCCTCGGCCATCACCTTGCGGGCGAGGGTCACGCTCTGCTTCACGAAGGAGTCCAGGCACTCGCGCAGCATGCGCGTGGTGGTCTCCATCATCGGGCGCAGGGTCTGCGGGACGGCGCAGGGACTGGTGCGCTTCAGCGAGGCGGCGCGTTCACCGATGTTCACCGCCAGGTCCCCGATGCGCTCCAGGTCGCTGTTGATCTTCAGGCAGGCGGCGACGAAGCGCAGGTCGTTCGCGACCGGCTGGTGGAGCGCCAGGATCTTCAGGCACTCCTCCTCGATCTCGACCTCCTCTCCGTCGATCGTGGGATCGCCGTGGATCACCTGGTTGGCGAGGTCGACGCGCCGCTCCAGCAGGGCCTCGATCGACTTGCGGACGGTGTCCTCGACCCTTGCGCCCAGGATCAGGAGGCGTTTCTCCAGGCGGTCGAGGTCGGCGCGAAGGTGCTTGGTCATCCGAATCTGCCCGTGACGTAATCCTCCGTCTCCTCGAGACGGGGAAAAAGGAACACCTCATCGGTCGGCCCGAACTCGACGAGCCGCCCGAGGTACATGAAGGCGGTGCAGTCGCTGACGCGCGACGCCTGCTGCATATTGTGAGTGACGATCAAGATCGAGTCATGGCCCTTTAAGTCCTCGATCAAGTCCTCGCTCCGACCGGTCGCGATGGGATCGAGCGCCGTGCTCGGCCTCTGGTTCGGAGTACCGCCTTCAGGCGGTCTTCTCTTGGCAGGGCCAGTCCCGCCTGAAGGCGGGACGACGAACCAGACCGCCTGAAGGCGGTACTCCAAACTCGGAGGGACTCCGTGCTCGTAGGGGGTGTGGTTTCTCTCTAGAGGGCGTACGCCGGCGCCGCGATGTTGGGTCCCCGACTCGGACGAGCGCGGCGCTCCACCGCCGCTCGCGCGGCCGGCGCGCGGCTCGATCACCTGCTCGTCGGTTTCCAATTCCATGCCACCTCTTGGTCCCCCGAGCATAGCCGCTCAACGCGCTCCTGCGTACCTCCGCCGGAGCCAGGCCCGCACCCAATACCTACCGCGCCTCTCGGTTTGCAGCTCCGCCTCCGGGTAGCCTGGCGCAGTGTCCCTTCCCGCGCGTCCGGATGAGCACCGAGCGGCGCTCTCCCCGCTACCCGAGCTCGATCGTGCCACGCTGCGGCGCGTGATCGTCGCGTCCAGCCTCGGGACGCTGTTCGAGTGGTACGACTTCTACCTCTACGGCACGCTCGCGGTCTTCTTCGGCGAGCTGTTCTTCCCGCCCGGCAACGAGCGCGCCGGCTTGCTCGCGAGCCTCGCCACCTTCGGCGCCGGCTTCGGGGTCCGACCGCTCGGCGCTCTCGTGTTCGGTCGCATCGGCGATCGCATCGGCCGCAAGTACACGTTCCTCGTCACGATCGTGACCATGGGCCTGGCGACCGCGCTGATCGGTTTCCTGCCGACGTACGCGTCGATCGGCATCGCGGCGCCGATCGTCCTGGTGGGATTGCGCCTGATCCAGGGCCTGGCGCTCGGCGGCGAGTACGGCGGCGCCGCGACCTACGTCGCCGAGCACGTCCCCGACCGAAGCCGCGGCTACTACACGAGCTACATCCAGACCACGGCGACGCTGGGATTCTTCCTTTCGCTGGCGGTGATCGGCGGCTGCCGGCTCGCCCTCGGGCCGGTCGACTTCAAGGCCTTCGGCTGGCGCATTCCGTTCCTCGCTTCCTTCGTGCTGCTCGGAGTGTCGCTCTACATGCGGCTGCGCATGAAAGAGTCGCCGCTCTTCGCGCGCCTCAAGCAGGAAGGCCGGGTGGTGAAGAACCCGCTGATCGAGAGCTTTGCCAACCCGACCAACCTCCGCTACGTGCTCCTCGCGCTGTTCGGCGCCACCGCCGGTCAGGGGGTGGTCTGGTACACGGGACAGTTCTACGCCCTGACGTTTCTCCAGAAGCCGCTCAACCTGGACTGGCAGCTCGCCTACACGCTCGTCGCCATCGCCCTGGCCCTCGGCACGCCGTTCTTCGTGTTGTTCGGGTGGTTGTCGGATCGCGTGGGACGCAAGCGGATCATGCTCTCCGGCTGCCTCCTCGCCGCGCTGACGTATTTCCCGATCTATCTGGCGATGACGAAGCTCGCCAATCCGGACGGCGCCGCGAGCGTCACCGCGCTGCCGCTCGCGAGAGGTGCGGGATTGGTTCTCCTGCTGTTCGTCCAGATGCTCTACGTGACGATGGTGTACGGCCCGATCGCGGCCTTCCTGGTCGAGCTCTTCCCCACCTCGATTCGCTACACCTCGATGTCGCTGCCCTACCACCTCGGCAACGGCTGGTTCGGCGGCTTCCTCCCGTTCATCGCCATCGCCGCCACCACCTCGGACTGGGCCAAGGAGAGCTTCGGTGAGAACGCGATCTACACGGGCCTCCTCTACCCGATCGCGATATGTCTGCTCACCTTCGTGATCGGCGCCCTCTTCCTGCGCGAGACCAAGGACCACCGGATCGACACGCCGATCCGGTGATCGAGGCGGCAAATGCAGCCGCAGCTGCGGTGATCTACCCTGGGGGCCGACCTCTCAGCGCCCCGAGGGTTCGCAGCCCTCGTGATCCCCATTCCGCGGAACACCCTCTGCTATGCTCCCCACCTCGATCGGTCTGTTCCTCGCCGCGATGGTTCCTCCCACCTCGTCTGCTCTCCCTCGCGGAGGCCTTGAAGTCGCCGTTTCCTTTCCCGAGAGCATTTCGAGCGCGGCGCTCGACGGGCGAGTGCTCTTGCTCATCGCGACGGATCCCGAGACCGAGCCACGCTTCCAGGTGCACGGGCGGTACGACTCGGCCCAGGTCTTCGGCATCGACGTGAAAGGGATGGCTCCGGCCGCAGCGGCCGTCTTCGACTCGACCGTCTTTGGCTGGCCGACGCGCAGCCTCGACGCGCTGCCGCCCGGTGACTACGTGGTGCAAGCACTCTTGCACCGCTACGAGACCTTCCGGCCCGCGCACGGGCACACGCTCGAGCTCCCGATGGATCGCGGCGAGGGGCAGCAATGGAGTCGCGCGCCGGGGAACCTGTTCAGCGCGCCGAAGACGATGCGGCTCGATCCGGCCGCGGGCGGGAGGATCGAGATCGCCCTGGATCAAGTGATCCCGCCGATCGAGGCGCCCAAGGACACGCGTTACGTGCGTCACGTGAAGATCCAGAGCGACCGGCTGTCGGAATTCTGGGGGCGGCCGATGTTCCTCGGCGCGCACGTGCTCCTGCCCGAGGGTTTCGACGAGCATCCGGACGCGCGCTATCCCCTGTGCATCTTCCACGGCCATTTCCCGGCCAATCTGGGCGGCTTCCGCGAGGAACCTCCCGATCCCGATCTGGCGCCCGATTACAACGAGCGCTTCGACCTGCACGGCTACAACCGCACCATCCAGGAAGAGGCACACTCGTTCTTTCGAACCTGGACCGGTCCGAGCTTCCCGCGCCTCCTGATCGTCGAGATCCAGCACGCCAATCCGTACTACGACGACTCCTACGCCGTGAACTCGGCGAATCTCGGGCCGTACGGGGATGCGATCACGTACGAGCTCATCCCCTACCTCGAGAAGGAGTTCCGCGCCATCGGCGCGGGCTGGGCGCGCTTCCTCTACGGCGGCTCGACTGGCGGATGGGAGGCTCTCGCGGCGCAGATCTTCTACCCAGACGAGTACAACGGCTGCTTCGCGGCCTGCCCCGATCCGATCGATTTCCGCGCCTACTGCCAGGTCGACATCTACGAAGACGAGAACGCGTACTACCGCCAGGGTCCCTTCGGGCGCGTGCTGCGTCCCGCGTATCGCAACTACCTGGGAGCGGTGAGCGCAACCATGGAGGACATGAACTTCATGGAGCTCGCGCTCGGCACGCACGGCCGCTCGGGCGAGCAATTCGACATCTGGCAGGCGGTCTACTCACCGCTCGGGCCGGATGGCTATCCCCGACCCATCTGGGACAAGCTCACCGGCAAGATCGATCACGAGGTCGCCGCCTACTGGCGCGACAACTTCGACTTGCGCCACATCCTGCAGCGCGACTGGCAGACGCTCGCCCCCAAGCTCGCCGGCAAGATCCACATCTATTGCGGCGACATGGACAACTACTACCTGAACAACGCGGTCTACCTGATGGAGGACTTCCTCGAGTCGAGCGAGCCTCCTTACGCCGGCGAGGTCGACTACGGCGACCGCGCCGAGCATTGCTGGAACGGCGACCACGAGAATCCCAACGCCATCTCGCGCCTGCGCTACAACACGATGTACGTGTCGAAGATCCTCGAGCGCATCGCGGAGTCGGCACCTCCTGGAGCGGATCTCGAGAGCTGGCGGTACTGAGCCATCCTCGTCAGCCGCGAGTGGTGCGAGCGCGGCCAGTGAGTCAGCGTTTCGCTTCTGGAGCCGCTCCACCCGGAGCATCATCAGGGCCGCGATGTCCGAGGAGTTCTCCACGCGGCTCGAGGATCTCGAGCTCGACGCGAAAGGTCGAGCCCCGGCCGGAGTTGCTCGTGACGCTGACGCGGCCGTTCATGGCCTGGACGAGGTGCTTGACGATCGAGAGGCCAAGGCCGGTTCCCCCGAGGGAACGCGAGCGCGCCTTGTCGACCCGGTAGAAGCGCTCGAAGATGCGCTCGAGATCCTCGGGCGGGATCCCGATGCCGCTGTCGCGCACCTCCAGGACGCCGCGCTCGCCTTCCTTGCCCAGGGCGAGCGTCACGACACTGCCCTCGCCGGTGTACTTGATCGCGTTGTCGACGAGATTGTCGACGACCTGCGTCATCGACTCGGCGTCGCCGAGGACGCGCAGCTCGCCGGCCGGCGCCTCGATGCGCAGGTCGATGCCCTTCAGACGCGCCGCGCCCTCGTGGCGACGCGCGGCCTGCGTCACGATGGAGCGCCAGTCGATCTCCACGAGCATGAGCGATCCCTCCTGCGCCTCGATGCGGGCGAGGCTCAGGAGATCGGTCACCAGGTGATTGAGACGCATCACGTTGTCCTGCACCTTGCGCAGGAAACGCTCGTTGTTGAGCGAGTCCGCCAGCGCGCCATCGAGGAGCGTCTCGACGTAGCCTCGAATCGAGGTGAGCGGCGTCTTGAGCTCGTGCGAAACGTTGGCGACGAAATCGCGGCGGATGCGCTCGAGCCGGCGTAGATCGGTGATGTCGTCGAACACGACCACGACACCGCTCGTGCCGGCGGCGCGGAAGCTGTGCGCCTGCGCGCCGAGCACGATCTCCCGGCCTCCGCGGTCCAGCACGAGCTCCCGCCGCGCGGCGGCGTCGGTGCCGCGCGCTTCCTGGATGAGCGCGTCGAGCTCGGGCCGGCGCACGAGCTCCCAGATGCGCGTTCCAGGCTCGACGTCGCGGTCGATGGAGAGCAGCTCGCGAGCGGCTCGGTTCGAGAAGACCACGCGGTCGTCATCGTCGACGCCGACGACTCCCTCCACCATTCCGGCGAGCATCGCGCGCAGCTGCGCCTCGTCGCTCGTCACGTCGGCGATGCGTCGCGTGAGCTCCTCGCCGAGGCGGTCGAGGGCGCCAGCGAGCACGCCGAGCTCGTTGTTGGGGCGCGAGCGCACGCGGCTCTGATAGAGACCATTGCGCAGATCCTCGGCGGTGCGCGACATCTCCGAGATCGGGCGCGTGATGCCTCTGGCGAGGAAGAAGCCGAGGACGAGCGCGATCCCGGCGCCCGCGGCCAAACCGAGGGCAACGCGGTCTCCCGGATCGAGTGCTCCGCTCGCGCTTCCCGCGAGGGGAAGCGCGACCCGCAGGATCCCGATCGTTTCCCCTTCCTCGCCGAGGATCCGCGCGAGATGGTTCCACTCTGCACCGCTCTGTCCGTCAGCATGCACGGCCCGGCCGACGCCCTCGCGCAGGGCCTGCTGCACTTCGGGGCGCGCGAGCTGGCTCTCGAGATCGGTGGCGCCGCCGTCGGAGTCCGCGATCACCAGGCCCGATGGCGCGATGAGCGTGATCCTCGCTCCCGTCGAGCCCGCCACCGCGCGCAGCCGTTCGTCGATCTGTGCGGCCTCACCGCGCTGAAACACTCCGATCGCATAGGGTTCGAGCGATTCGCTCAGGATGTGGAGCGAAGCTTCCAGTCGATCGGCACGATCCTGGCCCAGGGGACCTGCGACGAAGAGGCCGATCGTGAGCGCGGCGACGAACACGATCACCGCGAAGGCGAGATAGAGTTTCCAGAAGAAGCGTGAACGGAGCACGAACGGCGCTAGGAGCCTCGAGGGCCCGCGACAAGGAGACCTGGGTCGAGGACCAACCTCAAGGCTTCTAGTCCTTGAACTTGTAGCCCACGCCCCGGACGGTTCCGATCATCGCCGCCGCTTCGCCGAGCTTCTTTCGGATCGCGCTCACGTGCACGTCGACGTTGCGATCCAGGATCACCGCCTCGCCATCGGTCAATCGTTCGACGAGATCGTCGCGGGTGAAGACACGGCCGGGGCTGGACGCGAGCGCCCAGAGCAGGCGGAACTCCGCGCGGGTGAAGGGGATGACCTCGCCGTGCACGCAGACCTCGAAGCGATCGAGGTCGAGGGTGACCTCGCCGAGCTCGATGTGCGTCTTCTTGCGGCCGCCGCGCGCTTGCCCCCGACGCAACACGGCCCGGATGCGGGCGACCACCTCGCGCGGACTGAAGGGCTTCGTGATGTAGTCGTCCGCGCCGAGCTCCAGGCCGCTCACGACATCGGCTTCCTCGCCCTTGGCGGTGACCATGATCAAGGGGATCTCGCGGGTGTCCTCGCGCTGCTTCAGCTGCCGGCAGACGTCCAGGCCGTCCATCGCGGGCAGCATCAGGTCGAGGAGCACCAGGCCCGGCCGCCGCGTCTGGGCGTCCTGGAGGCCGACTTCCCCGTTGGTGGCCGTAAGGACGGCATAGCCCTCCCGCTCCAGGTTGTACTGGAGGAGCTCGACGATGTCGGAATCGTCTTCGATGATCAGGACTGTTTCGCGTGCCATGCCAGTCGGAGAATCTGCCACCCATTCCCCGGATCGGCGACGCTAGGGGGTGAGGATGAAGGAAAGATAAACCCTCGATGAGCTTCCCGACACCTCTGCCGGGGGATCGCGGCCGGCCTCGGGGCGGGCCACAGAGCAGCGGGTCTCGAAGTGGAGCGCTCGGGAGCGCATCTTGGGGACGGTCCGTTTCCCTCCCCGGGCCCTCGGCCGCCCCGCCGCCATGATTGCGCTCCTGCTTCTCGCCAGCCTGGCTCCCCGGATCCCGTGCGTGCCTCTCGCACCCCAGGCGGACCGCCCGGCCCAGACGGCCGCACCGGTCCGGGTGTTCGACCACGCTCACACCAAGCTCGCCGCCCTGCTGGCCCGACACGTCGTCGATGGCCGCGTCCGCTACCTCGCCCTCCAGAAGGATGCCGCCGCCCTCGACGCCTACCTCGCCGACCTGCAAGCCGTGACTCCGGAAGCCATGCGGAGCTGGTCGCGCGAACAGCGGCTCGCGTTCTGGATCAATGCGTACAACGCCTACACGCTCCAGCTGGTCTTGCAGCACTACCCGGTGAAGAGCATCAAGGACGTCGGGAGCCTCCTCACTCGCGTCTGGGACAAGGAGTTCATCCCGCTCGACGCCTTTCACCCCAAGGGCAAGCCCGCGAAGCTCTCCCTCAACCACATCGAGCACGACATCCTGCGAGCGCAGTTCCACGACTCCCGCATCCACGCCGCGATCAACCCCGCCGCCGAAAGCTGCCCCGCCCTGCGCGCCGAGCCCTACAACGCCGCACACCTGGATTCGCAGCTCGACGAGCAAGTTCGCCTCTGGCTCGCCGACGAATCCCGCAATCACTTCGATCCCGAGCACGGCTCGATCGAGGTCTCCGAGATCTTCGACTGGTTCCAGGCCGACTTCACCCGCGATGCCGGCTCCGTGGCAGCGTGGATCGCAATCTACGCACCCGAGAAAACCGCCACCTGGCTGAAGGACGCCACGGACGTGAAGGTCATCTACCTCGACTACTCCTGGAAGCTGAACGACGCGCCGAACTAGCTGGTTCTGGTTCGGACCTCTGGTTCGGAGTACTTCTGGTTCGGAGTACCGCCTTCAGGCGGGACTAACTCTGCAAGAGAAGACCGCCTAAAGGCGGTACTCCGAACCCGGATCCGAACCCGGACCAGAGCCTTCGCGAAAGCCGTAGAAGTCGGGATTGCGGAGTTCTGGGGCGGCGGCGCGGCGGATCTGGATGGTGCGGATGGCCCACAGGTCGCGGAAGATGCGGTACTGCAGGGCGGTCTGGTCGAGGTAGTCGACGCCGGCGGTGCCGCCGGTGCCGGGGCGGCGGCCGATGACGCGCTCGACCATGCGGGCATGGCGTTGGCGGAAGACGAGGAGCGCTTGCTCGAGCTCGATGAGGCTTGCCAGCACTTCACGCGGCCAGGCGAGCAGCGGGAGCTCGCGGTAGCTCTCGATGAAGAGCATGGCGGCGCGGATCCGCGCGCGGCGGGGGCCGCCTTCTAGTACGGACGGGCGCAGGAAGCGGCGTACGGAGGCGTGCTCCTCTTCGTAGAGCGCAGTGATCCGAGTGCGGTCGGATTCGGCTGGTGTCGTGGCGAGCGCGCGTTCGCGGCTGGCTGCGAGCTCTTGCTCGTGCGCGGCGAGGTAGGTGGCGACGAAGTCGTCCAGACGCGCGGCAGCGGCGGGATCGTCGTGGTGCGTGCCGTCGATCGGAGTCCGGTAGAGCCATTCCTCGATGGCACCTTTCAGCGTGGGGAGATCCTCGATCTGGTGCAGCACGCTCGTGAGCGAGGGCGTGGACTTGCCACGCGCGTCGCGCAGGCTGTCGATGTGGCTTCCCGTCGAGCCGAAGGGCACGCGCTCGGAGTCCTCGAGGCCGAGCAGGATCTCGATGCGGCGCATCTGAGCGCTCTGGAAACCGCTCGCGGGCAAGAGCTTGGTGCGGAAATCGAGGAACTCGCGCGTGCCGAGCGTCTCCACCACTTCCCAGTGCTGCACCGCCGAGCGCAAGATCGTGGTGATGCGACGCAGGCGCGAGGCCGCTCCCGCGAGCTCTTGCTCGGCCACGACCTCCGCCTTGAAGAGGTCGCGCGCGGCCAGTAGGTCGCGCAAGACCAGCTTGAACCAGAGCTCGAAGACCTGGTGGACCGTGATGAACAGGACCTCCTCGTTGGAGAGCCGCGACTCGTCGCGCTCCAGGCCCGATTGCAAGGCGAGCAGCTCGTCGACTCGGATGTAGTCCCAGTACGTGGTCTGTGTAGGTCGTGACATGGCGCTCTCGTCGCAAGAAACCGGTCCAGAGGATAGGGATCTCGGGAGTCGCGCGGATGCGCGAGCACACGGGATTCGCCACGAGCCTTCTACGTTCGCTGCGCTCCCGATAGCATGGTCGCCATGCCTTCCTCCGGAGCAGCGCGCGGGCGGCCCACGATCGAGGAGGTGACCGCGCTCTTCCACCGGCCGCTCCTCGACCTGGTCTTCGAAGCAGCAGCGGTGCACCGCGAGCACCACGCGGGAGGCCGCGTGCAGCGCTCCCAGCTCCTCTCGATCAAGACGGGCGGCTGCCCGGAGGACTGCGGGTACTGCTCCCAGAGCGCGCACTGGAAGACGGAGGTCGAGCGCGAAACGCTCCTGTCCGTCGAGGAGGTCGTCGCGGAAGCGCAGCGCGCACGAGACGGCGGCGCGGATCGCTTCTGCATGGGTGCTGCCTGGCGCGAGGTGCGCGAGGGTCCCGAGCTCGAGCGCGTGCTCGCCATGGTGCGCGGCGTCAAGGCGCTGGGCCTGGAGACCTGCGCGACGCTCGGCATGCTCGACCGTCGCGCGGCCGCGCGCCTCGCCGAAGCGGGCCTCGACTACTACAACCACAACCTCGACACCGGCCGCAGCCACTACGGCGCGGTCGTCACGACACGCAGCTACGACGATCGCCTCGCGACGCTACGGGCCGTTCGAGAAGCGGGCATGGCGGTCTGCTGTGGCGGCATCCTCGGTCTCGGCGAGGATACTCACGCCCGCGCGGAGCTCCTGACCGAGCTCGCATCGCTCGATCCGCACCCCGAGAGCGTGCCGATCAATGCGCTCGTCCCGGTGGCGGGCACGCCGATGGCCGAGAACGCGCGCCTAGACTGGTCCGAGCTCGTGCGCACGGTGGCCGTCGCGCGCATCCTGATGCCGCGCTCGACCGTGCGCCTCTCCGCCGGCCGCCGCGAGCTCTCGGAAGCCGAGCAAGCCCTCTGCTTCCTCGCCGGCGCCAACTCGATCTTCGTCGGCGACAAGCTGCTCACGACGCCCAACCCCGAGCCGGACTCCGACGCGGCGCTGCTCGCGAAGCTCGGGCTGGGGTGAAGACTCGCAGGCGGCCTGTCGAGCCATACGCTCGAGGCGTTGCCTGGGGTCACTGATCACGGGCTGGAGGGTGGCAGCCGGCGGACGCCGGGGTCGGTCAGGGTGGGGAGCGGATCCAGTAGAATCCGCGGCTCAACGGGGGCGTCAGGATGTCCTCTTCACTCGATCGGGAGCTCGGTGACGAGCTCGCGGAGATCGCGGCCGGCGGAGGAGAGCGACGGATCGTTCCCCTCGCGGAGCGCGTCGATTTCGTCTCGAACGACTACCTGGGGCTCTCTCGCCATCCCGAGGTGATCGCGGCGGCGCGGCTGGCGCTCGAGGAGCACGGGGCGGGGGCACGCGCGGCGCGGCTCCTGGGCGGGGGATCGAGCCTCGATCGGGAGCTCGAGCGAGGGGTGGCGAACTGGCTGGGTGCCGAGGATGCGCTGCTCTTCCCGTCGGGCTATCAGGCCAATCTCGGCGTGGTCTGCGCGCTCGTGCGCCGCGGGGATGCGGTGTTCTGCGACGAGCTCGTCCACGCCTCGCTGGTCGATGCGGCGCGGCTCTCGCGAGCGCGCGTGCGCATCTTCCGTCACGATGACCCGCTCGATCTCGAGCGCGCCTTGCGGGAGAGCGCGGGCGCGCGCAGAAAGCTCGTCCTGACCGAGGGCGTGTTCAGCATGGACGGGGATCGGGCCAGCCTCGGTGAGCTCGCGTCGCTGTGCCGGCGCGAACAGGCCGAGCTCGTCGTCGACGAGGCGCACGCGGTCGGTCTGCTCGGCAGCCGCTCGCGGCCGGGCGCGGGAGCCTGGGCGCAGGCCGAGGAAGCCGGCGCCGATCCTGCGGCGCTCGCGGCGCGCATCGTGACGGGCGGAAAAGCGCTCGGCGTGGCCGGCGCTCTCGTGGTCGGCAGCAGCAGGCTCCGCGACATCTGCGTGCACCGCGCGCGCACCTTCGTCTTCACGACCGGCGTCGCGCCGCCGGTCGTCGGCGCGCTCCTCGCGGCGGTTCGCATCGCGCGCGAGGCCGAGGATCTGCGCGAGCGCGCTCTCTCTCACGCTCGACGGATCGCCCGCGAGCTCGACCTGCCTCAGCCGGCGGCGGCGATCGTTCCGGTCGTCGTCGGCTCGAACGAACGCTCGCTCGCGCTCGCCGCTCGGCTGGAACGCGCCGGCATCGACGCGCGCGCCGTGCGGCCACCCACCGTGCCGGAGGGCAGTGCGCGAGTGCGCATCGCGGCTCACGCGACGAACACCACCGAGGAAGTCGATCGATTGATCGAGCTCCTGCGCGGGAAGACCGAGCGCGCGCTCGAGGCGCCCGCGCACGCGGAACGCTCGCGGCTCCTCGTCGTCGTCGGGACCGACACGAGCGTCGGGAAGACGGTCGTCAGCGCCTTGGTGGTCCGCGGCATCTCGCGCGTCGCCGAGGTGGCGTACTGGAAGCCGGTGCAGACGGGCCCGGACAGCGACACCGCGGAAGTGGCGCGCCTGGCGGCGCCCGTCGCCGCGACGCCCGGTGCCGGCGGGCCCTTCCGATGCCTGGAGCCCGCGTATCAATTCCCGCTGGCGGCTTCGCCGCACGAGGCGGCGCGGGCGGTGGGCGCCACGATCTCGCTCGAGGATCTCGATCGTCGGCTCGCGAGCGCGCGGCGCGAGACGCGCGGGACGCTCGTGGTCGAGCTCGCCGGCGGGCTCCTCGTACCGCTGAGCGAGACGCGCACGCAGGCCGACTGGCTCGCGGACCTCGGCGCCGAGATCGTGCTCGTCGCACGCTCGGGCCTCGGCACGCTCAACCACACGCTGCTCACCCTGGAAGCGCTCGCCGCGCGCGGAATGAGTCCCCGCGCGCTCTTCCTCGTCGGTACGCCGCACCCCTCCAACCGAGCAACCCTCGGACGCGCGATCGGGACAGCCGCACTCTTCGAGCTCCCTCCGCTCGCGCCCCTCGATCCGTGCGCGCTCGACACCTGGCTCGACCGGCACGATCTCTCCGCGCTTTCCTCGGTATGAGCTCGCGGCCGAGACGCACGGAGACGGCCTCCCTCGTCGCGCGCGACCGCGCAGTGTGCTGGCATCCCTACACGCAGCACGCAACCGAGCTCGATCCTCTGCCGGTCGCGAGCGCCCACGGTTCGCGGCTCGTGCTGGAAGACGGGCGTGAGCTCCTGGACGCGATCTCTTCGTGGTGGGCAGTGCTCCACGGGCACGGTGAGCCGCGCCTCCTCGAGGCGATGCACGCGCAAGCCACGCGCCTCGATCACGTGCTCTTCGCCGGGGCCACGCACGAGCCGGCGGTCGCGCTCGCGGAGGCTCTCTTGCGAGTCGCGCCGAGCGGGCTCGCGCGCGTCTTCTTCTCCGACGACGGCTCGACCGCGGTCGAGGTGGCCTTGAAGATGGTCGTGCAGGCCTGGCTGCAGCGCGGCGAGCACGAGCGGCGCGTCTTCGTGTGCCTCGAGGGCGCGTACCACGGTGACACCTTCGGCGCGATGGCCGTCGGCGATCCCGAGCCGTTCTTCCGCGCCTTCCAGCCGCTGCTCTTCGAGGTGCGCCGCACTCGCGCCGACGCAGGCTCGCTCGAGCGCGTCCTCGAGGAGCTCGGCCCGCGCGCGGCCGGCGTGCTCCTCGAACCGCTCCTCCAGGGCGCGGGCGGGATGCGCATGCACGCTCCCGCCTTCCTGGTCGCAGCGCGCGAGCTCTGCGACCGGCACGCGCTGCCGCTCGTCGCCGACGAGGTGCTCACGGGATTCGGCCGGACGGGAACGCTCTTCGCCTGCGATCGCGCCGGCATCGCCCCGGACGTCCTCTGCCTCGCCAAAGGGCTATCGGGCGGACTCTTCCCGATCGCGGCGACCCTCGCGACAGAGGAGATCTACGCGAGCTTCCTCTCCGAGGAGCGCGCGCGCGCCTTCTTCCACGGCCACACCTTCACCGCCCATCCCGTCGGTTGCGCGATCGCTCTCGCGTCGCTCGAGCTCGTGCTGGCGAACGATCTGCCGGCGCGCTTCGAGCGCATCGGCCAGTGGATCGAGCACGCCCTGACGCCTTTGCGCACACACCCGAACGTGCGATCCATGCGTCGCCAGGGAGGAATCGTCGCCTTCGATCTCCATCTGCCGCACGAGGCAGACACCGGCTATCTCTCCGCCCTCGCTCCGCGCCTGCGGCGCGCCGCGACCGATCGCGGAGTCCTGCTGCGTCCCCTCGGCGACGTGCTCTACGCCATGCCTCCGGCTTGCACGAGCGAGGCGGAATGCCGGGAGATCGCGCGGGTCCTGATCGAGCTGGTCGACGAGGCGAGCGCTTTGCATGGCGCCGGCTGAACTCAGCCGGCCCCGAGCGATGCCTTGCGCGCACGCCCCTCGAGCGTGGTCGCGATCACGTCGAGATCGAAGGGCTTGAACACGATTGGCCCGCGAGCGCGCGCGCCGAAGCCCGAACGCTCGACGAAACCCTCTTCGCCGGTGACGAAGACGAAACGATCCAGGAGCGAGGGCGCGTCGAGCACCAGCCGATCGTGCACGCCCACACCATCGAGGCCGGGAAGGTGCAGATCGCAGAGGATCGCGTGGAAATGCTCGCCGCGCGCGTGCAGGAGTGCCAGCGCGGCCTGACCGTCCTCGGCGCACTCCACGCTCCAGCCGCGACGCTCGCCGACGCGCTCGAGGAGCGTGCGAATCTCGCTGTCGTCGTCGACGACGAGGACGCACAACCCGCTCGAGCTCGCCGGGGGTCCTTGAACGAGCTCGGGGGCGGGAGCGACGGCGCGCGGGCCGCCGGGCAAGCGCATCACCAGGCGCGCTCCCGGCCGCGAGTCGGCGCGGTCCTCGATCTCGAGGACGCCGCCGTGGCCCTGGACGATCGCCCGCGCGAGCGCGAGCCCCAGACCCGTCCCCGTTCCGCAAGGCTTGGTCGTGAAGAAGGGCTCGAAGACGCGCCGGCGCAGCTCGAGTGGAATCCCCGGCCCATCGTCCTCGACGGAGAACTCGATCGTGTCTCCGTCAGCACGCACGGTGATGGAGACATGCCCACCCGGCGGTGTTGCCTGCACGGCGTTCGACGCCAGGTTGACCAGGGCCTGCTCCAGGCCCGTGGGCTCGCCTTCGAGCGGGGGGAGCTCGGCGGCAAGCGTGACCTCGACGGCCACCTGTCCGCGTCCTGCCTGATACTCGACGCTGCGGGCCACACGGCGCACGAGCTCGCCCGCATCCAGGATCGAAGGCTGGGGCGGCCGCTCGCCGCTCAGCGAACTGAGGGAGCGCACGATCCCCTTGCACAGCTCGGCCCGCTCGCGAATGACGCGCGAGGCGTGCGTGACCCTGGGCGTCTGTGCTTCCACCTCGAGCTCCCGCGCAAAGCCCAGGATGGCCATCAATGGGTTGTTGAGGTCGTGCGCCGCACCGGCCACGAACCAGCCCATGGTGCGCAGCTTCTGCAATCCTCCGAGCTCGATCTCGAGGCGTGCCTTCTCCTCCTGGACGCGTTCCTTCTGCTGCCGCACACCCTCGATGAGCACGAGGATCTGCCCCAGGGCGAGCAGGACGAGGAGTGCGAGGTCGACGTACGCGCTGTGCGCGAGAAGGCGGCTGAGCGGGTGTTCGAGGACGCGCGCGGATGGTCCGCCCAGAAAAGTCTGCATCGCGGCCACGGCGTACAAGGGCCATACCAGGGCCTGGCCCGTGAGCGCGACGATCGTGGCGCGACCACCCAGGTCGGGAGACCGTGGCGGACCACGGGCCAGCACGCGCGCGGCGAACAGCGAGCAGATCGCCATTCCCACCGACTGGATCGCGACCAGCGCCTCCAGGGAGCTGAGGAGGAAGAGGCTCTCGAGGCCAACCGCAGCGAGCGGACCCCACAGCATCAAGCGCCCGCGGCGGGAGAGACCGCCAAGATGCAAGCACAGCGCGCCATCGAGGAGCGCGCCCGCGAAGACGAGCTTGCCCACCTGGTGGACGACATAGAGGAGCTGCGGGATCGCCGTGCCCTCCTTGAAGCCCGCGAATCCCGGAAACCATTGCGGCAGGAGGTAGCGCAGCGAGAAGGCCGTCAGCCCGAGCGCCAAGCTGAACAGGCCGACCGTCCACGCCCGGAAGAAGCCCGGTCTCCCGGCTGGCCGAGCTAGTAGCGGGAAGAGGATGGCAAAGAGCCACGCGACCGAGCACTCGGTCAGCAAACCGAGCGGCCAGGCGAGCCCGGAGCGGTCCATGGGAAGCTGCATGCAGTCCGCCGCGCTACGGACGCAAGGTACCCGAGCCTGGGAGGGAGGGCCATTCGGAGAGGCCCTGCGCCCCGCCAGTGCCGGCTCAGTCGGCCGAACGGGCCGTCAGACGCTCGACGTGCACCCGAACGATATGGTCGTCGGCGCCCGGCAAGCCGGTGCGGTGCGCTTCGAGGAGCGCCTCGTCGAGCGGCATCCCTTCCCTCACTACCCGCTCGATGGCAAAAACGGCCGCGCTGCGCGAACCATCGGGGCAAAACATCAGGGTCTTCTCGCCGCTCCCGTCGCCGAGAAGCGCGAGCGCGCGATCGACGCAACCCGCGCTGAGGGCGTCGGGCTCGGCAGGCGATGCCTCGAGGCAATACAGGCCGATTCGCGCGCAAGCCGCCCGCAGATCGTAGGCCGGGCGCTCCTCGAAGGTGCACAGCGAGATCACGCGGCGAATGCCACGGCGGTAGGCGAGGTCGAGGTCGGCTTCCGAGGGCTCGCTCCCGATCCAGATCCCGTCGCTGACCGCGACGTTGTGCATCCCCCCGAGCTCCGCCGCCTCCAGCGGGGGCCAGGCGGGCACCGTCTCACGCCCGCCACTCGAAACGCAGGCTGCAAACGCGACAGCGAGAAGGATCGATGCCGGCCAGTGTCGAGGGATCGCTCGAGACTCCATCGGGACTCTGTGTCGACACAGAGGTGTCCGCCATCTTAGGGAGGCTCGCCGGATCCGCAAGAAAGCCAAGAAAGCTAGGATCCACGTATGGCGATGCCCTCGAGCTGCCTCTTGTTCGACGTCACGCCGACAGGCGCCCGTCCCCTACCCACTCCGCCGGCCGCTCGCGACGCCAACGAGGTCTTCGACGGGCTCTCGCTCGGGATCTACGAGGGGCTACGTACTTTTGACCATGTCCGGCTGTACGGGCTGGAGGAGCACCTCGACCGCGCACAGCGCTCGATGGACCTCCTGGGCTGGGACGAGCCGCTCGACCGGATCGGACTGCGACGTGCGCTGCACGAGGCGCTGGTCGCGAGTCCCTGGGCCGATGCGCGGGTGCGTTTCGATGTGCTCGCCGAGCCGGCTGCGCGGCTCGGAAGCGCGAGCCGCATGCTGATCGCGCTCTCTCCCCTGGTGCCGGTCCCTGAGGAGTATCTGCGGCTTGGAACGTGCTCGCGCCTGGTGGCCGACTTGCATCGCGACCGGCCACGCATCAAGGAGGCGCGCTTCGTGATCGATCGGCGCGTCCATCCCGGCGGGACGCGCGAAGATTACGAGCCGATCATGCTCGATCGCCGCGGGCGTCTCCTGGAGGGAACGAGTAGCAACATCTTCGCCGTCCGGGACGGCATCCTGCGCACGGCCGGTGAGGACGTCCTGGAGGGCATCACGCGCGCAACCTTTCTGGAGCTCGCGCGGGCAGCCGCGATCCCGGTGCGCGAAGAGGCGGTGCAGACGAGCGAGCTCGGAGCGCTGTCCGAAGCGTTCTTGACGAGCTCGGTCCGCGGCCTCGTGCCGATCGTGCGGCTCGGCGACGTGGTCGTGGGTAGCGGCCGTCCCGGCTCGATCGCGGCGCTGCTCGCCCGTGCCTACTCCGAGCGCGTCGAGCGCGAGGCTCGACCGGCATGGCCAGTGGAGACGAGCGAGCGTTGAGCATCCGCCGGATGCCAGCGTTCCTCCGCATGCTCGACCCCGATCGAAGCTGAGCGAACGTCGGACGCTTCTCGCGTGAAGGATTCTCGGATCTCTCGTTGACCTCCCGAGCACAGGTGCTACTTTCCCGCCCCAACGGGGACCCGGAGCCTCGCGCCTCCCGGCGGTCCGCACGGAAGCGGACGCTCGCGGTGATCCCAACACCCACTCGCGTTCCCAACCCATGAACGAACAAGAGCAGCTTTCGGCCGCTCTGGCTCCTCCACCAGAACCGATCGCTCGTCGTACTCCGCCTGATCACCCCCCCACCGCTAAGCAATCGGAAGTCGAGATCCGACCGGCGCGTTCGGCCACGAAACGGAACGGCAAGCCGGCCAAGTCCTCACCAGGGGACGAAGGAGCGAACCAGACGCTCCTGGCAGTTTCAGAGCCCTCGAACGAGGAAGTCCGTGGCCCGCGGGACGATGACTGGAGCGTCATCGGTGAGCGGACCCGTCAGTTCCGCGAGCGCTTCGATCCGAGCGCCACGGATCGGGAGTGGAATGACTGGAAGTGGCAGCTCCAGCACAGGATCCGAAACCTCGCCGGCCTGGAGTCTGCTTTCCATCTGACCCCCGACGAGCGCGCCACGGTGCTCGAGCTGGGGGACCGGCTACCGGTGGGCATCACGCCCTACTACGCCTCGCTCATGGACCGCGACGATCCGTCCTGTGGATTGCGGCGGACCATGATCCCCGTGAGCGACGAGTTCCGTTTCGATCGGGGTGAGGCCGAGGATCCGCTGGCCGAGGACGCAGACATGCCCGTCGAGGGCCTCGTCCACCGCTATCCGGACCGCGTGCTGTTCCTCGTGACGAGCTTCTGCGCGACCTACTGTCGCTACTGCACCCGGGCCCGCCTGGTCGGCAAGACCGGCGAGTACCACTTCAACACGAAGCAATTCGAGCGGGCGCTCGGCTACATCGAGTCGAAACCCGAGATCCGCGACGTGCTGATCTCGGGGGGCGATCCGCTGACCATGAGCGACGACCGCATCGAGTGGCTGCTCACCCGATTGCGCGCGATCCCTCACGTCGAGTTCGTGCGGCTGGGCACCAAGGTCCCCGCCGTGCTGCCCCAGCGCATCACGCGGGCGTTCGCGGCCATGTTGCGCAAGTTCCATCCCTTGTGGATGAGCGTGCACTTCATGCACCCCGACGAGATCACCCCCGAATCGGCGGAAGCTTGCGGGCGGCTGGCGGATGCCGGCATCCCGCTCGGGAGCCAGACGGTCCTGACGAAGGGGGTCAACGACGACCCCGAGACGATGAAGCGGCTGATGCACGGGCTGCTCAAGATGCGCGTACGCCCGTATTACATCTACCAGTGCGACCCGATCCCCGGCTCGAAGCACTTCCGCACGAGCGTGGAGACCGGGCTCGAGATCATCGAGAAGCTGCGGGGGCACACCACGGGCTATGCCGTGCCCTCCTTCGTCATCGATGCGCCGGGCGGCGGGGGCAAGATTCCGATCAGTCCGACCTACCTGGTTGGCCGTGACGGGGACGACGTGCTGCTCCGCAACTACGAAGGCGAGATCTTTCGCTACCCCGACCCTCGTCCGGCCGAGGAATAGCCTAGAGAGGACTCGTGAGTCAGCCTGAAGCGCATCCCTGCGCCCGCTGCGCAGTGATGCAGAGGACCTGCTGTCAACGGACAGAGATCCTCGTCACCACTGGCGACGTGGCGCGTATCGAGCGCCACGTCGCTCGTGAAGGTGGCAGCCAGCTCGCTCGTCACGAGTTCCACGAGTGGCGGGTGCCGCCCGATCCTTCGTACGTGGAGCCCGACGCCCTGGATCCGCGCTGGGTCGAGCTGACGGTGCGCACGGACGGTACGCGCCGCGTGCTCAAGCAGAAGGAGAACGGCGACTGCACCTTCCTCGGGCCACAGGGCTGCACGCTCACGAAGGAGGTCCGGCCCCTCATCTGCCGGCTCTATCCGCTCGCCTACACGGAACAGGGCGTCCAGGGCGAGGCGGCCGAGTACTGCCCGATCGTGCAGCTCGCTCCCCCCGAGGGTCGCATGATGCTCCTCCTGCAGATGGAAGAGCTCGAGATCCGCCGCTGGCACACCATGCTCTACCGCGAGCTGCAGGAAGACCTGGAGCGCGATGATGAGGGTCGGCCTCACCTACGATCTGCGTGACGATTACCGGGCCGAGGGCTATTCGGAGGACGAGGTCGCCGAGTTCGACCGCGTGGACACGATCGAGGCCCTGGAGCGCGAGCTCGTTCGCATGGGGCACGCGCCGGTGCGGATCGGACACGCCAAGCACCTCGTCGCGCGCCTCACCTCCGGAGAGCGCTGGGACCTCGTGTTCAACATCGCCGAGGGCCTGCGCGGTTTCGGACGTGAAGCGCTCGTGCCGGCCCTCCTCGAGCACTGGGACCTGCCCTACGTCTTCTCCGATCCGCTGGTCTGCGCGCTGACGCTGCACAAGGGGCAGGCCAAGCGCGTCCTCGCGGCCGAGGAGGTGCCGACCACGGCCTTCGCCCTCATCGAGGAGGAAGCCGACGTGGATCAGGTGAACCTGCCCTTCCCACTCTTCGCCAAGCCGGTCGCCGAGGGCACGAGCAAGGGCATCTCGCGCAGCTCGAAGACCACCTCGCGCGCCGAGCTGCGTGAGGTCTGCTGTGATCTCCTGGCTCGATTCCACCAGCCCGTGATCGTCGAACCCTTCCTCTCCGGCCGCGAGTTCACCGTGGGGATCCTCGGCACCGGCTCGAGGGCTCGCACGATCGGCGCGCTCGAGGTGGTGCTCCGAGGGAGCGCCGATCCCGAGATCTACACCTACGCGAACAAGGAAGACTGCGAGATCCACGTCTCCTACGAGCTCGCCACCGATGCCTTCGCGCAAGACGCCTGCGCGCTCGCTCTGCGGGCCTGGCGCGTCCTCGGTTGTCGCGACGGCGGGCGAGTCGATTTACGCGCCGATGCGCGCGGCCGCCTGATGGTCCTCGAAGCCAACCCGCTGCCCGGCCTGCATCCGGAGCACTCCGATCTGCCCATCCTCGCCACGCGCGTGGGCCTTCCCTATCACGATCTGATCGCCGCCATCGTCAGCTCGGCCCTGGAAAGAATGCCGGCCTCCGCCGCGCAGGCGTGAGCGCGGAGGGAGCGCGTGCGCATCCTGATCGCCTACGACGAGCCGCGTGCGGGCGCGCGAGCCGACGACCTCGACGTCCTCGCGCAGGCGGACGCCGTCGAGCGGGCGCTGCGCGAGCTCGGCCACGCGACCGTGCGCGCCGGGGTGGGCCTCGATCTCGCCGCCGCGCGAGCCACGGTCGAGAAGACCGCTCCCGACCTTGTCTTCAATCTCGTCGAATCGCTCGGCGGAGCCGGCCGTTTCCTGCCCTTCTTTCCCGCGCTCCTCGAGGAGCTCGGTCGCTCGTACACCGGGAGCTCCTCGCAGTCTCTCTTCGAGAGTGGGAGCAAGACCCTGGCGCGCGCGCGGCTCGCGGCAGCGGGCCTGCCCGTGGCGAGCGGGTGGACGCGCGAGGAGCTCGAGCACGAGCCGACCGGGTTCCTCCCGGGCCCGTACATCATCAAGTCGATCTGGGAGCACGCCTCGCTCGGCCTCGACGAGCACTCGATCGTCAGCGCGCGATCGCCGCGCGAGCTCGCCGCGGAGATCGCCAGGCGGGAGCCCGCTCTCGGCGGTTCCGCCTTCGCCGAAGCCTTCATCGACGGCCGCGAGTTCAACCTCTCGGTGCTCGCCGGCGCGGGCGAGCCCGAAGTGCTCCCGCCCGCCGAGATCCGCTTCGAGGGCTTCGAGGCCGCGCGCCCGCGCATCGTCGGCTGGCGTGCGAAGTGGGACGAGCAGAGCTTCGAGTACACCCACACGCCGCGTAGCTTCGATTTCCGGCCGAGCGACGCCGGCTTGCTCGACCAGCTCGGCTCGCTCGCCCTGCGGGCGTGGAAGCTGTTCTCCCTGCGCGGTTGGGCGCGAGTCGATTTCCGCGTCGATGGCGCAGGCCTGCCATGGATCCTCGAGGTCAACGCCAACCCCTGCCTCGCTCCCGACGCCGGCTTCGCGGCGGCCCTGGAGCGCGGAGGAGTCCCGTTCGCGCGCGCGATCGAGCGCATCCTCACCGACGTCGTCCCCGCCAAGCCTCGGCCCCCCGCCGAAACCGAGGCACCCGCCGCCGCGCTTCCTGTCGCCGATGCGTCCGCGTTTGCTGAGGGCTTCTCGCTGCGCGACACCGTGCGAGCGAGCGACGCGCTCGCCGTGCGCGACATCCTCAAGTCCTCCGGCTTCTTCTACGACTTCGAGATCACCATCGCCGTCGAGCTGGTCGAGGAACGCCTCACCAAGGGCCTCGCGAGCGGCTACCACTTCCTCTTCCTCGACGGCCCGGACGGTCCCGCAGCCTACGCGTGCTTCGGCCCCATCGCGTGCACCACGGGAAGCTTCGATCTCTTCTGGATCGCCGTCCACGAGCGCCACCGCGGCCAAGGTCTCGGCCGGCGCCTCCTCGAAGCTACGGAGCGCGTGATGTTCTCGCTCGGGGCCCACGCAATCTGGATCGAGACTTCCGCGCGCGCTCTCTATGAACCGACACGCGCCTTCTATCACGCCACAGGCTACGAGCAGGCGGCGCTGCTCCCCGACTACTACGCCAAGGGCGATGGCAAGATAGTCTTCGTCAAACGGACCTGATCCCGCTTCCGGTTCCGCTTCCGTTTCCGCTTCCGGTTCGGAGTACCGCCTTCAGGCGGTCTGGTTCGTCGTCCCGCCTTCAGGCGGGACTGGCACCGCAAGAGAGACCGCCTGAAATCGGTACTCCCAACCAGACATGGCGGGATCACGTCGAATGCCCGATGATCGCTTCCGCCCATGCAGGAGGCCGTCGAACAGAAGCTCGCGCGCGCAAAAGCCGGCGACCGCGCAGCGCTCTCCGAGGTCCTCGAGGAGTTCCAGCCCGGACTCCTGCGCATGGTCGGTCTGCGGCTCGATCCGTCGCTGCGGCGGCGCGTCGAAGCCGAGGACATCGTGCAGGAGGCCCTGATGGAGGCTTCGCGCCGCTTTCCCGAGTGGTGCGAGCAAGATCGCTACCCGCTGCGGCTGTGGCTGCGCCTGCTGACGGCCCAGGCGCTCGCGGCTGCACAACGCAAGCACCTCGGGACGCAAAAGCGCGAGGTCAAGCGCGAGGTCGGGCTCGGCGACGACCGCCCGAGCGTCAGCGCCGTCAACGTCGCGGATGTCCTCGTCGCGAGTCAGACTTCGCCCACGCAGGCAGCGCGGCGCGAGGAGCAGCGCACGATGGTGCTGCGCGCGCTCGAGGAGCTCGACGAGCTCGATCGTGAGATCCTGGCCTTGCGTCACTTCGAGGATCTCTCGAACGAGGAAGCCTCGGCCGAGCTCGGCATCGAGCCTGCGGCCGCCAGCAAGCGCTTCGTGCGCGCGCTGCAGCGGCTCCGACCAGCGCTGAAAGCGCTCGAGCCTGGAGCGTGAGGAGCTTTGCGTGAGTCAGGCTCGCAGGGAAGAGGAAGCGGCCGCGAGCGAGCCTTCTCCCACCGTCGAAGCGCTCGTCGAGGAGTTCCTCGCGCGGCGGCGGCGCGGCGAGCCGGTTGGAGCGAGCGCCTTCGCCTCCTCGCATCCCGCCCTCGAATCGGAGCTGCGCGACGCGCTCGAAGCAGCGGAGGCCATGGAAGGGGCCCGCTCGGAGAGCGAGGGTCGACGCGAGTTCGGCCGCGACGACCGCGTCGGCAAGTTCCGGCTCGTGCGCGAAGTTGGCCGTGGCGGGATGGGCGTCGTGTTCGAGGCGATCGAGGAGCCGCTCGGCCGCCGGGTGGCGCTGAAACTCTTGCCCGCCGATCAGCTCGTCAGCCACTCGGCGCACGCGCGCTTCCGGCGGGAGGCCGAGCTCGCCTCGCGGCTCGATCACTCGGGCATCTGCACGGTGTACGCCGCGGGAGTGGAGAGCGATCGCCCGTGGATCGCGATGCGCTTCGTGGAAGGCGAGACGCTCTCCCGCGCGATCGTGCTCGCGCGTGAGCGCGGGGAAGGCTGGATCACCTTGCCCGGGGGGGCGGCTTCGGGGGGCTCGCGGGCTCGTTCGATCGCCGCCTTCTTCGCACGCATCGCGCGATCGCTCGCCTACGCGCACGAGCACGGCGTCGTGCACCGCGACGTCAAGCCCTCGAACGTCATGGTGACTCCTAGCGGCGAGCCGATCCTGCTCGATTTTGGGCTCGCTCGCGAGGAGGAGTCCGACGCGCCCTCGCTGACGCGCACGGGTGAGACCGCGGGCACTCCGGCCTACATCGCTCCCGAGCTACTGGGCGGAGAGCTCGCTCGCCCCGATGCACGCTGTGACGTCTATTCCCTCGGCGTCTCGCTGTACGAGTGCCTGGCGCTGCGCCAGCCCTTCCGCGCGCCCACCCGTCTGGCGCTCTTTCGCGCCATTCTCGCCGGCACGGCGCCGAATCTCCGCCAGCTCGTGCCGGAGCTCTCGCGCGACATGGCCGTGGTCGTCTCGACCGCGATGGAACGCGACCGCGAGCGTCGCTACGCCTCCGCCGCCGATCTCGCCGCCGACCTCGAGGCGCTGGTCGCGGGACGCCCGATCGCCGCTCGCCCGGTGAGCAATGTCGGGCGAGCATTGCGCTGGGCCAAGCGAGAGCCGCGGCAGGCGGTGCTCGCGGCACTCCTCACCACCGTATCGCTCGGCCTGGCTCTCGCGGGAGGATTCTTGTGGGCTTCACGCGACGACGTGCTCGCCGCTGAACGCCAGTCGCGAGCAGAGGAGGTCGAGCAGACGATCGTCGCCGGCTTCAATCTGCTGTCCGATGATCTGCACGGCATCGCGGGTGCGGCCGAAGCAGCCGACGCGGAGTTCTCGCACGCTCTCGCGCTGGAGCCGGCATCCGTCGAGGCGCACGCGGGTGCGATCCTCGTGAGCTACCACCGCTCCCGGAGGGAGGAGGGTCTGGAGCGTCTCGGCCAGGCGCCTCCCCTACCGGTTTTCGATCGGCTGCGTCTCGTGTTCGACGGCGGCCCGATGCTCTCGGGCGAATCCTGGAGGACCGAAGCGTCCGCCATCGAGCTGTTCATCGAAGGGATGCGCTACCAGATCGAGGCCGCGAAGCTGCGTTCACCGGCGGAGCGAACTCTGCTCGGCGGTCACGCCCTGGAGCTCTTGAACGAGGCCGTGATCCGTGCGCCGGCCGCTCGCGCGGTGTATCACATGCTGCGCGCCAGCGCGGCCGTGGATGCCGGGGACGCCAACGCGGCTCGATCCGCGGCTGCCGCGCTCCTCAATCTGTGGCCGGATTCGCCCCGCGAGCTCTACCTGGCGGGCATGGCCCTCACGCAGACCGATCCCGAAACTGCGTGCGGCATCCTCGAGCGGGTGATCGCCCTCGACCCCCATCACTTCCCCGCCTTCCACAACCTGGGGAGCGCGCACATCCTGCTCGGCGAGCCCGAAGCCGCTGAGCAGGCCTTTCTGAAGGCCATCGAGCTCCTCCCCGATCACGCTCACCCCTATAACGGCCTGGGCCTGGCGCTCGCGGACCAAGGTCGAGTGGACGAAGCGCGCGAAGCCTATCTCCACGCCCTCGACCTGGAACCTGACTTTGTGGAAGCGCTCTCGAACCTCGGAAACCTCGAGGCGATAAGCGAGGACTGGCCCGCCGCCGTCGAGGCTCTGGCACATGCGCTGGAGCTCGATCCCATGGACCTGGTACGGCGCAGCGATTACGCAGCCGCGCTGCTCGCTTCCGGTTCGGCGGCCGAAGCCCTGAACGTCGCCGAGCGCGGGCTCGAGTTCCATCCGGGTGACGCCGGACTCCGGTCGGTGCAGGCCGAAGCTCGCCAGGCGCTCGGCATCGAGGACTGATTCCCTCGCTGTAGCGTCGCGGCCGCGAACGCTACTCTTGTCTGCATGTCCTACTGGCTGCTGAAGTCCGATCCGGAGACGTACGGCTGGTCCGATCTCGTCAAGGCGAAGAAGGCCACCTGGGACGGTGTCACGAACGCCGCCGCCCTGCAGCACATCCGCTCGGTCAGGAAAGGCGATACGGCCGTCGTGTATCACACCGGCGGCGAGAAAGCCGCCGTCGGCGTGGCGGACATCGTGTCCGATGCCTACACCGATCCCCGCAACGCGAAGCTCGCCGTCTTCGATCTCGTGCCGCGCGGTCCGCTCGCAGCGCCCGTGACCCTGGCGGAACTGAAAGCGGAACCGTCATTCGAGGCCTCGCCGCTCGTCAAGATGGGACGGCTCTCCGTCGTCCCGCTCGATGCCGCTCAATGGAAGAGGCTCTTGCGCCTCGCGAAGACGAAGCTCTAGCCGTGACCGTCCCCACCGTCGAGACCGAACGCCTCCGCCTGCGCGGCCATCGCCCCGAGGACCTCGCCGACTGCGCCGCAATGCTGGCCTCGCCAGAGGTCACGCGCTTCATCGGCGGCAAACCGTTCAGCGAGGAGGACGTGTGGACGAAGCTCCTGCGCCACATCGGCCACTGGTCGGTGATGGGCTTCGGCTTCTGGGTGATCGAGGAGAAAGCGACCGGAAGCTTCGTCGGCGAGACGGGCTTCGTCGATTTCAAGCGCGACATCGAGCCCGCGCTCGACGGATTGCCCGAGATCGGCTGGGCCCTCGTCCCGTCGGCGCAAGGCAAGGGCTTCGCGACCGAGGCAGCCCGAGCGGCCATCGCCTGGCAAGAAACCCACCACGCATGGCCGCGGACGGTTTGCATGATCGAGCCCGGGAACTCGGCCTCCATCCATGTCGCGGAGAAATGCGGCTACAGGGAGTTCGCGCGCACGACCTACAAAGACCGGCCCACGATCCTCCTCGAGCGAGCGCTTGGCGCGCCCACGTCGGTCAAGGAGTTCCCTTCGAGCGCGACGCGCCTGTGACCGCAACCGCGAACCAGCCCACGAGGAAGGCTGCGCCTCCGAGCGGCGTGACCGCGCCAAACCAGCGCGGTGCACCGAGCGCCATCGCGTAGAGGCTGCCGGAAAAGAACAGCACACCGGCCGCGAAGCCCGAGCCAGCGATCCCGATCGCCCGCGAGCGCCACGGGAGCACGCCGAGCAGAACGAGCGCGAGCGCGTGAGCGAGCTGGTAGTCCGTCGCGGTCTTCCACCAGCCGAGCTCTTCCTCGGTCAAGCGCTCGCGCAGCGCGTGCGCACCGAAGGCTCCCAGCGCGACCGCGAGGAAGCCGAGAATGGCGCCAATCGTGATCCAGGGCGATTTCATGCTGGGCGGGTGGGGTCAGGGTCGGGACGACCGGGGGGTGCGAGCTCGGGAGCGCCTCGATACCGACCGAGCGCCTGGTGGATCGCGAGCGTGAACGGATCGGGGCCGGCTGCATCGAGGAGGCGCGTCGCGTGGAAGGCGGCCTCGACTTGCATGAGGCGCTCCACGCGTTCGAGGACGAGCGTCTCGATGCGCCGCGCGAGACGGTGGCGCGGCAGGCCGAGCAGGTCGAGCGTTTCCCATTCGGGCTCGGGGAGCAGGCGATGCACCAGGAGCGCCGTCTTCGCGGGCAGGAGCTCGATCAGTGCGTGCACGCGCTCGATCTCGACCTCGCGGGCGGCGCGGCCGCGCATCCACAAGCCGCCGGCACACAGCGCGAAGCCGGCCGACCAGGCGAGCATCGAGAGCGGGAAGTCGAGGCCGGTCGGGGGGAAGCCCATCTCCTGCTGCGTGAAGTCGCCGACGGTGATCGTCTTGATCGGATCGAGCCAGCCAAAAGGCAGGAGCGAGATCCAGGGCACGGCGATCGTGAAGAGCTGCCAGTCGTGGCGGCTCGCTTGCCAGGTGATCCAGATGCGGAAGACGAGCATCAGGCCGAGCAGGAAGAGCGCTCCGCCGGTGATCTGCGGACCATTGGCCGGGCCGAGCGAGCGGCGGCGCGCGAGCACCCAGAGCAGCAGGACGAGCTCCCAGAACATCCAGGCGCCTCCGGGCGCGAGCACGCCGCCGACGAGGTAGGCCACGCCGAGGAATCCGGCTGCGGCGGAGAGCGCGGTGAGCGGGTCTCGCGGCGGCCGGCCCTTGGCCCCGATCTGCACGAGGGTTGCGATGAGCGCCACGAGAGCGCCGAGCGCGAGCGGCGTGTAGCCGGTCCCCACGATCGCGGCTCCTCCGTCGATCTGCAGCCCGAGCAGGAGGCCGCCGAGCGCGATCATCGCGCACGCGAGCGCGAGCGTCGGCTCACCCGCGCGATCGGCGCTGGTGGGTGAGACGATCGAGGGCTCAGTCATCGCAGGAGCCGTCGAGGCCCGGGAACAGGAGCTCGGCTTCGGATCGGAAGGCGGCGAAGAACCCCTCCTCGCCGGTGGCGAAGAGCGCGCCGAAGGCGCGCGGCATGCGCAGCTCGAGCTCGCGGCCGAAGGCCGTGCGCGCGCCCTCACGCCCACCCGTGAGCTCGAACAGGACGGCGCGCGCGTGCTCGTAGCTCGCCTGGGTGTGTCCCACCATCGGCGCGTCCCAGGCGACCTGCATCACGCGCCCGTAGAACACCGCCGCGGCGAGCGCGGGCTCGTGCAAGAGCGCGTCCTGCGCGCTGCGCTCCGCCCACGAGCGCAACCAATCCGCGAGCAGCCCACCCAGATGCTCGGCGTGCTCGGCTCCGGAGTCCCACTGCGTGACGCGCGCGGCCTGGTAGAGCAGCGTGAGCGCCGCCAGCGCGTCCTCGCGCGTCCCTCCACGCAGCTCGGCGAGCATGCGCTCCAGCCGCTGCCCATCGCGCGTCTCGATCCAGTCCCGCAAGTGCGGACAATCGGGGAGATCGAAGAGCAGCGCGCTCTGCGTCCGCCAGCTCGCCCGCAGTGGTTCGCTCACGTGACGCGTGAGCTCCTCGAAGCGATTCTCGGCGCCGCCCGAGAGGAGGTGCATCGGCTCGGGGATCGAGAGCGCTGCGTCGCCACGGTCTTCCGGCGCCGGCGGCAGCTCGGCGCGGAGCCCGCGCACCCACAACGAGGCGGCGAAGAGGAGCACGGCGACGCCGAGCAGCGCACTGGTTCCTTTGGATCCCATCTGGTTCGGAGTACCGCCTTCAGGCGGTCTTCTCTTCTCTCTTCTTTTCTTCGATCGTCGACTTCTCTGCTGTTTCTCTTCCTGGCTCTTCATCGGCGGGGTCCCGCCTGAAGGCGGGACGCAAGACCAGACCGCCTGAAGGCGGTACTCCGAACCAGAGAACCTACCCTTCCTTCACTGCCTTCGGATCGGCGTGATCGAGCTCCCAAGGCGGCATCGCGCCTCCCGGGCCTTGCAGGTAGTGCTCGAACCACTGCACGAGGCGCAGGCTGTAGTCGAGGCGCGCCGCGGCCTTCTTGTTGCCGTGACCTTCGCCGGGGTAGTGCACGAGGCGGACCGGCGCTTTTCCGTGCAGCTTCACGTGCCGGTAGAGCTCGCGGGATTGGCCGGGGTCCACGCGCGGGTCGTCCTTGCCGTGCAGGATCAGGAGGGGAGTCTTGCACTTTTCAGCGTGATAGATCGGGCTGCGCTCGAGCATGAATTGCCAGTCGTCCCATGGCCGGCGCAGAGCGTGGACGAGGAACTCCTCGTTCGGGATGTCGGTGGTGCCGACCTTCGCGATCTTGTCGGAGATGCCGACGAACATGACGCCCGCGGCGAAGCGCTCGCTGTAGCGGGTCGAGCACCAGCCGGTCGCGTAACCACCGTAGGAGCCGCCCGTGACGCCGACTTTCGCGCCGTCGACGAGGCCGGTCGAGATCAGGTGATCCACCGCGTCGACGAGGTCGTCGAATTCCTTGCCCGCCGGATCGCCCTGGCTCAGCTTGCTGAACGCGACACCGCGACCCGTCGAGCCGCGGTAGTTGGTGTGGAAGACGGCGAATCCGCGGGCGGCGAGGACCTGAGCAGGGTCGCCGTAGCTCGTGAGCCAGCCGTTGGAGTGATGCGCTTCGGGGCCGCCGTGCACGTAGAGCACGAGCGGATAGCGCTGGCCGGTGACCTCGTCGAGCGGGCGCACGAGGACTCCCTCGAGATCCAGACCGTCGCGGGCGCGGAAGCTGACGGGCTCCTGACGCGCCAGCCGCACCTCGCCGAGCCACGGATTGGAGTCGGTCAGCCGCCGAGGCGCGCCCTCACCGGTGCGCAGGAAGAAGACCTCGGGCGGATGCGTGGGCGAGTTCGCCAGCGAGGCCGAGCTCGTGCCATCCTCGGCGAGGCTCACGCTGGTCAGGATCGGCCCGCCCGAAGCGACGATCTGCTTGCGGCCGGCACCCTTTCCGCCGACGAAATCCACGCTCTCCAGGGAGCTCCACACGCCCTGATCCGCGACGTAGACGATCGTGTCGGCGTCCTGCCACTCGAAGTCCATCACGTCACCCAGGTACTCGGGCAAGAGATCGACGAGCGCACCGCCAGCGGACGGAGCGGCGAGCAAGCGTCCGGCCATCGGATCGTTCCGATCGGCTGCCGAGATCATCGCCACGAGCTTGCCGTCCTGGCTCCAGCCGATCTCGCCGAGCTTGCCCGGATTCTCGAAGCTCGCGAGCACGCTACCCGTGCTCCCGTCGAGGACGGCGACGCGCTGGCTCATGTACTGGTCGTCGACGAGCGGGGTCGGCGCGCGCGCGACGAGCAAGCGGTCGTCGACCGGTGACCAGAGCGCCTGGTAGGGGTGGCCTTCGATCTCGACGCGCCGCGGTTCGGCCTTCTCCTCGGCGAGCGACGCGATCCAGATCTGGCTCGTGTGCCAGTCCTCTTCGTAGACCTCTTGCTTGAACCCCTTGGCTTTCTCTTTCTTCTGCGCTTCGTCCTCCGGCGCCGCCGCGATGCACACGACCTGCTTGCCGTCGGGCGAGAAGTCGTAGGAGGAGATCGCAGCCTTCAGCGCCACGGCGCGCCGGGCTTCCCCGCCGTCGAGCGGGATCACGTAGAGCGCGGTCTGCTCGTCGGTCCCGCGCTTGGCGAGGAATGCGATGCTCTTGCCGTCCACTGTCCAGGAGATCCGGGACACGTCGACCTTCCCGGTGACGAAGCCGCGCGTGCGACCGCTCGCGACGTCGACCACGTGCAGCTCGCTGAAGCTCGCGCCGTCCTCATCGGTGAAGGGATCACGCGGCACCGCGAGGAGGTACGCGATCTGGCTGCCATCGGGGGAGATCACGGCGGCGCTCGCAGCGCGCAGCTCGGCGACGCGATGCGGCGTGAGCACGCTGGCCGCGTCCTGGGCGAGCGTGAGTCCCGCGACGAGCGCGGGAACGATGGCGTACGCGAGGCGAAGGAAGTGCGTCGGCTGCATCACGTGTTCTCTTTGCGTCGGTCCTTGAGGGTGCATCGGGGCCCGAGCATACTCCAGGAACGTGGCGGAGGGATCGGATCTGGCAGGCGGGCGCGCGGGTTCCCGGGCGCGTGCGATGGCTCCGCTCGCGCTCGCGATCCTGGTGCTCGCTCTGGGCTGGGTGGCCTATCGCTGGGTGTTCGGGATCACGCTCCTCGGCTACGACACGTATCCGCTGATCGCGACCTCGCGGCCGACCTCGATGGGCGGTCTCCTCGCGCTGCTCTCGAGCGAGCTGATGGCCGGGCGCTACACGGTGGGCGCATACTGGCGGCCGTTCACCACGCTCTCCTTCGCGCTCGATCACGCGCTCTTCGGCCTCGGTGCGTCGGGCTACCACGCGACCGATTTCGGGATCCTGATCGCGTGCGCGCTCGCGCTGGCGTTCCTCCTGCATCGCATGCTCGGCTCCGGGAGCCTGCTCGGCCCGAGCTTCGCCGCGCTGCTCTTCCTGTTGCATCCGGTCCAGCTCGAGGTGCTGCCGGTTCCGCCGCGACGCGCCGACACGCTCTGCCTCCTGTTCACCGCGCTCGCGCTCGCGACGCAGATGAGAGCGCGTGAGCGGCCCGCGAGCGCTTGGCAGGCCGCTCTGCTCGCCTTCTGCGCCGCTGCGTCGAAAGAACTCGGCATCCTGTGTGCCCCGCTCGTGCTCGTCCTCGAGCTCGCGCGCGCCCGCGGCCGGTGGCGCGAGGCTCTGGCGCGCTCGCTGCCGACCGGAATCGCTATCGCTGTCTTCCTGGTGCTCCGCACCCTGATCCTGGGCGGGATCGGAGGACGCGAGAAGCTTCCCGTGGACGAGCCCTTATTCGCTCGCGTCGTCCACCTCTTCCCGCAGTACCTCGAGCGCGTGCTCCACCCGCAGCCGTTCTTGTCCGGGGGAGTGCGCGTCTTCGTCGTGCTCGCATCGATCCTTTCGGTCGCTGCGCTCTTGCTCCTCGCGCGCGCCGAGCCACGAGCGCCAGCCAGAGCGCTCGGCACGCGCGGAGGCGCGCTCGTCCTCGGGGCCTGGTGGCTCGGTGCGCTGCTCCTCAGCGCCACGACGGGCCTCGTCGAGGCCTGGTACGTGATGCTCTTCGTGGCGCTGGAAAGCCTGCTCCTCGGGATGCTCCTCAGCTGCGCGCTGCTCGCGGTGCGACGAGGCGCGCGAATCGTTCCCGCTGGAAGCCTCGTCGTCGTACTCGCTCTCACGGCCGTGCAGCTCGCGCGCTCGCCGCTCTTCCATCCCTACGACGACTGGGAACGCGCGAGCAAGCTCGCGCTGCACTACCGCGGCGAGATCGAGCGCGCGCTCGAGCGCGCGCAGCCCGGTGGCCCGCCGATCCAGGTCCAGGGTTTCGTGCCGCGCTTCCCACCTCCCGAGCCGGGCCGGGTCGGCGTGAAGAGCGTCGTCCTCCACACCGATTACAGCCTGGCGGCCTGGATCGAGCTCGCGCACCCGGAAATCGAGGCGCGGGTCACGCGAGGGAACGGCTTCGTGGAGATCTCTCGCCTTCGATGAGCGTGGCGGCCTATGCTCGCCGGGCTCACGCGAGTCATGGACCTCTCCTGGCGCTTCGATCGATGGTTCGCACGGCTGCCGCGCTCGCCGTGCGAGAACGGCGAGGTCGCTCGCCTGGTCCTGCGCCTGGACCACGGCGAGCGCGAAGCTCCTGATTCGATCGAGGTGAGCCCGGAAGGCGGCGTGCACGGCGATCGCTGGTCGCGCGATCTGCACAGCACGAGTGAGAATCAGGTCGCCCTGATCAACGTGCATGTGATCGAATCCCTCACCGACGGGAACCCGGAGCGGGCGATCCTGTCGGGCGACAACCTGCACGTCGATCTCGATCTCTCGGAGGAGAACCTACCCGTGGGCACGCTGCTCCACGTCGGCACGGCGATACTCGAAGTCACTCCGAAGCCGCACCGCCCGTGCCGGTACTTCGTCGAGCGCTTTGGCGCGCTCGGCGCCAAGAAGGTGGCGCGCGCCGACCGGCGCGGACGACGCGGTCGCGGTGTTCTGTGCCGAGTGGTCGAGGCCGGCCGCATCCAGATCGGCGATCGAATCGGCGTCGAGCGACCGTGATAGGGAAGGGGATCTAGAGAGAAACCACACACCTACGAGGACGAAGTCCCTCCTAGAGAGAAACCACACCCCTACGAGCACGGAGTCCCTCCTAGAGAGAAACCACACCCCTACGAGCACGGAGTCCCTCCGAGTTTGGAGTACCGCCTTCAGGCGGTCTGGTTCGTCGTCCCGCCTTCAGGCGGGACTGGCCCTGCCAAGAGCAGACCGCCTGAAGGCGGTACTCCAAACCAGAGGCGGCCGCACTCGAGTTTCATACGACGGTCTCGCGCCAGGACGCGGTGGGAAACGAGTCCCCAATCTCCCGGTGACTCAGGCCCTGAGCAGGGCTTGCGATCAGAATTCGTCGCCGACGATGCCGATGAAGTCACCTTGTCCGAGCATGCGGTGGCCCAGCTGCGTGCGGATGAAGAGCTGGTAGTGGAGGTTCGTGTTCTCGGTGCCCATCCCGAGCTCCAGGCCGGGAATCGAAACTGTCAACTCGCCTGATGCGGGAATCTGACCGAGATAGAGCGCGGACCTCGGGATGGGATAGGCGAGGTGCAGCACTCCCTGTCCGACGAGCGAGAAGGCCCACTGTCCGTCACGGCTGCGGGGTGCCCAGACGCGGTCTCCGACGACGCCTCGGATGGTGAGGAGAACCATCTCGCCGGCACGCACGACTCCGGGCGCCTCGACCGTGCGTGCCGTGACGGGGAGCACCTCGAAGGAAGAGCTCGCGTCGGCGGTCACGTCCTCGCCACGGTCGCCGTCGTGGCACGCACCCTTGCCTCCGACCTCTCCGCCCGCGCCGCCGAGGATCGTCGACTGGATGGCGTAAGCAACGGACCCATCTCGGAGGTCCAGGCCTGAACCACCGTCGTATCCGTCGCAGCACCCGAAGTCGGCATCGCCGTCCCCGCCGATGCCTCCCAGAAGTCGACTCTTCGTCACCAGTAGCGTCGAGGCGTTGCAGTAGGCAGCGGTACCGCCGGATTCCCCGTCGGAGCATCCGCTCTCTCCCCCCTCTGCCCGGATCTCGCAGTCGTACAAGGCAAGCCGCGAAGCATCGACGTGCAAGACTGTCGCATCCCAGTCGATCATCACGACATCGATCGAATCGTCGATGGAGACGGTTTCCGACCCGGCAGCTTTGACCTTCACCGATCCACTGCAGCCGAACACTTGCAGGCCGCGTGCTCCCACGTCCGTGAGGAACACGCTCTGCTTCGGCTTCAGATATCGCACATAGATGTAGTCGAGTTTGACGAGTCCGTCTCCTGGATACCTTGCCATGTGGAGCGACTTGCCGTCGATCTGAGCTTGCGCGTAGGTCGAGCCTGCGCGGATCAGGATCGTGTCCCCTTCACCGGCGGCGTCGATCGCCTCCTGCACGACCGTGTAGTCCCCTCCGCCATTCTGGTCGACCACCAGGACGTCCGCGAACGCTCGCGGGAGACCGTACCCGAGGATGACGACCGTGATGAGGTGGGTCGTCCAGTGAGCTCTCATCCATCGATGGTGTGCCGGCATGGTGAACTCCTTTGGGAAATGGGACATCCGACCAACTGTCGTCCGAGCCATCCGCGCAGGGCTGCTAGTCGTCCCAGCTCTGGTCTTCCCCGCCTCGACGGCGGCCGCCGCGGCCTCCGCTCCAGTCGCTGGACGAATCGTCGGCCTTGCGGCCGCGCGACGGCCGGCGATCGGATTCGCTCGTACGTGAGGAACGCTTGGAGCCCCGATCTGCTCCATCGCCCGCGCCGCCGCCGGCACGATCGCCGCGCTGGGGCCGGGGCTCGCTCGGGAATCCGCCGCCATGCGGGGCGCTGCCATTTCGCTGCGGATGCGGGGGGGCGATCTCGCGCGGGGGCCGCGGACCGCTTCCCCCAGTGTGCGGGGCGGAAGGCCGCGCCTCGTTCACGACCAGGGGCCGGCCATCGATGCGATGGCCATCCATCGCCCCCATCGCGGTGCGAGCCGCGCTCTCGTCTGGCATCTCGATGAATCCAAAACCGCGCGAGCGACCGGACTCGCGGTCGAGGACGATGCGCGCCGAAGCGATCTCCCCGTGCGGCTGGAACAGAACGGCAAGCTGCTGATCGTCGAAGGTGTACGGGAGGTTCCCGACGTAGATTCGCATTGCGAAGTATCTCTGCCCGGAGGTTCGAAGCTACGCGACGCGAGCAGCCTCCGGCAGATACTCGCGGCGATGGAAGGTGCAAGCGCGGCGCGAACGGCCGCTGATCCGGGGCGCATGCTCGGACGGGGCTCATTCCAGCATCTTACCGCCGGAGCGCAAGTACCCCCCTCTGGGCGGCTGGGCGCATGCGCCGACGCCATGCGAAGGTCGACCGGACGGGGTGCCAGATCAGCGCCGGAGTGGACCGTCCGCGACGGAATCTCGGATTTGCAGGCAACCTGAAAGGGGAGCGCTGCGTCTTCTCCGGCTGGGTGCAATGTCGCCGGTCTCAGTCTCCGAAGAGCCAGAGAAACGACGCCCATGACTGTATACACCATCGTCGGAGCAATACCCGGTCGCTCACCCGGCTGCTCGCGGGGCAAACCCCCGCAGTTTTCTTGACCCTCGATAGGTGACCGGCCGGCAATGCGCCGGCCGGTCATTCCTCACCCTCGATCCAGGCTCGCGGCGCGCTCAGCCGCGGCCCTCGCAGACGCGCCGGCGGATGATCTCGCGCAGCTCGCGCTCGAGCGCTTCGCTGTGCTGGCGCACGTTCTCGAGCTCCCGGCGCGTTTCTTCGCGCAGGGCTTCCCGGCTCTCCGCGCCCTGCTCGAGGCACTCGAACTCGGCCCGCAGGATCTGCAGGCGGCGAAGCTCGTCGAGCTTGCTGTCGAGCTCGCTCAGGTGCTCGAAGCGACCCTGGTGGGCCGAGAGGATCAGGTTGGCCGCGCGGTCGACCAGGGAGGCGAGCTCGCGCGTCTCGGCGTCGGCGCGCTCGCCGGCCAGGCGCTGGCAGGCGGCGGCGAGCTCGGAGTAGCGGTCACTCTCGGTGTGCGTCGAGCGGCGCAGGAACTCGGCGAACTGCGCGGCGAGGACCGCGCGGCGGAAGCCGTAAGAGGCCGAGTCGTAGGCGCCGAGAGCCTGGCTCGCGAGGAGCTTCGCTTCGCGTTCCTGCACGTCGACCTCGCGCGGATCCTGGCCGGGGGCCTTGGGAGCCTTCCAGCGCAGCCGCACGGTCGCGAGCGGACTCTCGGCCGCGGTGAGCGGGCTCACGCCCGGCGCGGCGCTCATGCGCTCGATCTCGTACAGCGCCACGACCTGGTGGCCCGAGCCGATCTCGCCCGCGTCGATCGCGTCGTTGCGGAAGTCCTGGTCCGCCACGGCGCGGTTCTCGTAGCCGAGCTGGCGCCAGCGGTAGACCTGCGCCGGGTCGAACTCGACCTGGATCTTCACGTCGCTCGCGACCGGCTCGAAGGCGCCGGTGAAACGATCGACGATCGCGCGGCGCGCGCTCTCGGTCGAGTCGACGTAGTCGCAGATCCCGTCGCCTTTATCGGCGAGCTGCTCGAGCAGCGCGTCGTTGTGGTTGTGCATGCCCACGCCGATCGTGTTGAGGTAGATCCCCTTCTCGCGGTGCAGGCGCACGGCTTCGCTGATGCGGTCCTGATCGGTTTGGCCCGTGTTCGCGACGCCGTCGGAGAGCAGGATCACGCGATTCACGGCCTCGCGATCGAGCGCGCCGAGGGCGAGCTCGTAGCCCATGCGGAGCCCGGCTTCGGCGTTGGTGCTGCCCTGGGGCGCGAGCGGGTGGATCGCCGACTCGATGAGGCCCCGCGCACTCACGCTCGTCACGGGCAGGATGAGCCGCGCATCGCTCGAGAAGGCGACCACGCCGATCTTGTCACGCGCGTCGAGCTCGCCGAGGAGCAGGCGCATGGCGTGCTTGACGAGCTCGAGGCGCCCCTGTTCTTGCATGGAGCCCGAGGTGTCGACGACGAAGGTGAGCACGAGCGGCTTGCGCTCTTGCCTGGAGACCTCGCGAGCGCGGATCCCGACGCGCAGGATCCAGCGATCCTCGCGCCCGCCGAAGAGGCTCGGCGCGAGCTCGGTCGTGATCGCGAAGGCGTCCTCCGTGGGCGGCGCGAGATCGGGCGCGAAGTAGTTGACGAACTCCTCGGTGCGCACCTGCGCCTTCTCGGGCAAGAAGCCTTGATTCAAGTAATTGCGCGCCAGGGCATAGCTCGCCGTGTCGACGTCCGCCGCGAAGGTCGAGAGGCGATCGATCTGGGCGAGCTCGAAGGGATTGTCGCCCCAGTAACGGAAGTACATGTCGCGCGGCCGCTCGTTGGGGAGACGCCGGCACTTCGAGATCACGATCTCCGAGCAACGCTCGGCAAGCCGCGCCCGATCCTCGGGCGAGAGGTTGGCGCGCCATTGATCGATGCGTTGATCGAGCTCGCCGGCGGGTAGATCGTCGGCGAAGCCGAGCGACTCGGCACCGAGCGATTCCGCAGCCGCGCCACCGTCGTAAAAGAGCTCGGTTTTGAGCACTCGATCGAGCGATTCCTGCGCATCGTATCCAACGAATCGGTCGACCGAATGAGGTTGCGCACCTCCACCGGTCGGCCCGGGGCTGGATGGGGCCGGCGCACCAGTACTCGCATTATCGCTGTCCGTGTAGCCCATCTGCTTCATCCGGCCCGCTGCTGCCCGTTTGCCCTCTGTGGGCGACACACCTCGTGTCGAGACGAGACCGGGCACCGTGTCCCCCGCGCCTCGGTACGTTCCACCGCCACCAGCCTGTCCGGAGCTGAGATCACGTCCGGCCGCATAGGCACCCACAGCGGGCTTCTTGCTGACGCCGATCGACGCTCCACCAGTGGGGGTACTGGACAGCGTGCTCGAATCGAGAGGGAAGTTCTCAGACGAAACATTCTCCCCGCCCTCTCCACCTCCGCCGGCTGCCCAGAGCTCGTCGAGCTTCCTAACGTTGGGAGCTTGCTGAAGCCTCGCATCTCGGAACGTGGAGTAGGTGCCGTCCTCGAGTGACAGGCTTCGATTCAGGGGGTACGGAACTACTTCCTTCTCAGGTACCTCATGAATGGTCTGATCGAAGGCTATGGGCGCCTTGGCGCCTGCCTCCGAATCGGAGCCCGTCGCAGTTCCTCCCTCGTATCCCAGTTGGCTAAGCAGCTCGGGAGCCTGCTCGCGTGCGGAGCCGGACTCGCTCGCGAGAGCACGGCTTGCTTCATCCTTCGGTGCGGAAACAGGAGCGCTCGGCTTGTCCTGCCGGGTGGAATCTGACCCGGCGTAACCAAGGCCCTCCAGCGCTTTCTCGGCTTCGAAGTGCGCGCGTCCTGCGTCGCGTCCCCCGGCGGTCTTCCCGCTGAGCGTGGCGACCCGTTCCTCGGACGCGGAGCGATACTCGAGCAGATTCAACACTCCGAGCGTGCTCCCCGCGAGCGCGATCACGGCCGCGGCGGCGCGCAGGCTCGGGCTTCTCCACCACACGCGCCCCACCGGGGGTCGTGCATCGACGCGGCTCGCGAGCGCGGATTCGACGAGTCCAGAGAAGCTCGCGTCGGAGAGCCGCTCGTCCCCGGCGTAGGCGCCGCGCACGACGCCGATCGTGGCTTCCAGGCGCGCTTTCTCGGCGCGCAGCTCGGCCGAACGAGCCAAGGCGTTCTCGACCTCGGCACGCTCGTCCGGCGTGACCTCGCCAAGCAGCAGCGCGCAAAGCAATTCATGGATGCGATCGTTGGATGATTCGTTCATGACCATTCTCCTCGAACCGTGCCGAAGCCTCGCTCGGGCGCAGCAATTCCCAACCCTGTGGACGTACGCAGCGGCAGGCTCGCACCGGCGAGCGGCGCGAGCTCCGCGCTCAGGGCCTTGAGGCCCATGCTGATCAGCCAGCCGACCGTGCCGATCTTCTTGCCCGTGATCGCGGCGATCTCGCTGTAGCTCTTGTCGGCGAGCAGCCGCAGCACGAGGACATCGCGCTGATCCTCGGGAAGCCTGCCGAGCTTCGCCGCGACCATCGCGCGCGTGTCCGCACCCTCGAGTGCATCGAGCCCGCCGTCGACCCCCTCGGGGGCGGCGGCGTCGTGCTCGTGCTGCCTGCGTCTGGTCTCCGATCGCATGACGTCCATACAGAGATTCCTCGTGACCCGATGAAGCCAGGCCGAGAGCTGGGCGCGCTCCTCGTCGGGGCGGCCGAGCACTTCCTGGGGAAGGTCCGGCGGGCTCTTTGCCAGCCGGAGGAAGGCCTCCTGGACGACGTCCTCATGGGCGGCGCGCTCACCGAGGAGCGCACGGGCCAGGCGCAAGAGAGCGCTCTGATGGCGGCGCACGAGCTCGGCAAAAGCTTCGCCGTCACCCGCCCGCCAAGCCGCCAGCAGGCCATTCTCTGATGCCTCGGCCATCTCCGGGATGTCTACCGGAAACTAGAACGGCAGGTACAGGGCGGTTCTTGGGGATTCTTTCTCTAGAGAGAAACCACACACCGACGAGCGCGGAGTCCCTCCGAGTTTGGAGTACCGCCTTCAGGCGGTCTGGTTCGTCGTCCCGCCTTCAGGCGGGACTGGCTCTGCAGGAGAAGACCGCCTGAAGGCGGTACTCCAAACCAGAGTCAGAGGTCGGGGAGGGTCGCTTTCCGGCCCTCGTTCTGCTGCTTCAGCCAGCCCATCAGCGGCTCGAAGTAGCGCAGCATCGGCTGCGCCGTGAGATCGGCGCCGGTCTTCTCGCGCAGGAGCGCGTTCCAGTCGACGCTCGCTGCCGGGCTCGAGGATCGAGCGCAGGAACTCGCCCACTTCCTTGCGGCCGAAGTAGTTCGTGTCGCGCGGGTCCTCGTGCAGGATCTGCTCGCGATGTGGTCGTGCAGCTGGAAGAGCAGCACGAAGGAGAGCGCGTAGTCGTAGTAGCCGGCGGGGTCGTCGTTGATGTGCGTCTTGGTGGCGGCGTCGCAGAAGCGCTCGCCGCGCGACGTCGGGCGGCGCGATGCCCTGGTAGCTGCGCCGCGAGCTCCCACCAGCGCGCGTTCCACTTCTCGGGCGGCGAGGTCGTCGGCGTACAGCTCCTTCTCGAAGTGGAACATCGTGCCCGTCGACCAGGGGATGAACACGACGTAGTTCAGCGCTTCCTTGAGCAGCAGCCTGCATCGGATCGGGCTTGCGTGTCGCCGGTCGAAAGGCCGGCGGTCTCGACGAAGCGCGGCTGCATCGCGGCGAGGCCCATCAAGCGAGCCGACGGCCTCGTGGTAGGCGCGGTTCGCGCCCTCGCGCAGGAGCGGCGGCACGCGCGGGATTGGTGTAGCAGATGTAGTAGTAGATGTGGCCGAGCTCGTGGTGCGTGGTCTCGTACCACTCCGTGTTCGGCTCGACGCTCATCAGCGAGCGCACGTCGTTCGGTCGAGGTCGATGTGCCAGGCCGACGCGTGGTTGTTCTTCTTGAAGCCGGCGTCGGGTGCGAGCGGGATAGAGCGACGAGCTGCTTCCAGAAGCTCTGCGGCAGCGCCTGGAAGCCGAGGCTCACGTAGAAGCGCTCGGCCTGCTTCACGAGCCACTCGGCGCCCTTCGGCGCGAGCGCGCGCGTCGAGGTCGAAGCCCGGCGACATCCACGAGCGCCGCCCAGTCCTGGCCCCAGCGGTTGGGCAGCCAGTGCGCGGGGATCAGATCGGGCACGGGCTGGCCGTAGCGCCTGGCGAGCTCGTGGCGCGCCCAGGTGTGCAGCTCGCGGAAGAGCGGCCGCAGCTCGCGGTTGATCTGCGTCGATCTGCGCGCGATCAGCTCGTCGGTCGTCATGCCGTACTCGGAGGCCATGTAGGAGAAGTAGTCGTGGTAGCCGAGCGCGCTGCACGGTCGCGTTGCGCAGCCGCCGCAGCTCGACGAGACCCGTCGCGCAGCGTCGGGCCGACCTCTTTCGACGCCTCCCAGACCGCCTTGCGCTTCGCGAGGTCGGTCTCCTCGCGCAGCACCTCGTCGATCTCGTTGGGCGTGACCTCCTTGCCGTCGAGCTGGAACGTGAAGCCGTAGAGCTTCTCGGTCTGCGACGCTCGGCCGCGATGCGCTCCTTGACGAGCTCGGGCACCGTCTGCGGGATTGCGGCCGCCTGGAAGAGCACGCGCTCGAGCTGGAGCGCCTGGAGCGGCGCGAGCTCGCTCTCGCTGCGTCGAGGAAGCGCGCGCGCCGTCTCGATGTTCTCGACGCTGCCGGTGAACGCGGCCAGCGCCTCGTTCGCGGCGCGCGTGCGCTGCGCGATTGGTGTCGTCGCCCTCGACGATGTGCGTGTTGGAGGCCCACTCCGCCTCGTTGGAGGCGGCGTAGAGCGACGAGGAAGCGCGCGGTGTAGGCGTCGAGGAAGGCCTGGGCGTCGTCGCGGGTGGACGGACCTGTCTGGGAGAGGCACGAGCTGGCGGCCATGAAGGCTGTTAGGAGGACGAGACCGAGGAAAGCCGAGATCTTCATGGCGCCAGAGCGTAGCGCTCTGGAGAGAAACTACACCCCCACGAGCACGGAGTCCCTCCGAGTTTGGAGTACCGCCTTCAGGCGGTCTGGCTCGTCGTCCCGCCTTCAGGCGGGACTGGTTCTGCAAGAGAAGACCGCCTGAAGGCGGTACTCCGAACCGGAGGGGAACCGGAGGCTACTCGTGTGACTCGCCGATGAGCATCTTCGTCAGCGCGTCCACGTCCAGGATCGAGGGCACGCGCGGGTCGTTCGAGTTCAGCGTGACGCTCTCGATGTTGAGGTTCTCGGCTGCTTGCCGCGCAAGCAAGATCCGCCCCCCGGCGGTATTGAGCGCCTGGTTGCGCAGCTCGTCGCGCATGGCTTCGGCTTTCTCGACGGCGAGCTTGCCGGCGGCGATCATGATCTCGTATTCGGCGTCGGCGCTCGCGCGCGTCGTCTTGTCGTAGACCTCGGCGTCCGCGAGGATCCGCTGCACCTCGACCAGGTTCTGCGAGCGCTTGGACTGCAGATCGCGATCCCATTTGCCGCGCAGGTCCTTCTGCTTCGCCCCGGTCTCGGCGGTCAGACCCTCGGTCTCGGCCTGACGCTGCTTGACCACCGTCTGCGAGGCGGCCAGCAGCGTCTTCTGGTTGGTCAGCTGCTTGGTCTGCAGCTCTCCCTCGTAGCCGGCGGGGAAGGAGATGGCGCGGATCAGGATCGATTCGGGCTGGACGTGGAACTCGTGCATGGCCATGGCGAGCTCGGGCATGGTGTCCTGGACGATCTCCAGCCGGCGGTCGGTGATGATCACCTCGGTCGAGCCGAGCTCCGCGAGGTGCTCGCGCAGCTCTTTCTCGACCACTTGCACGACCCGGTCGCGGTAGTTCACCTGCTTGGCTTCCGCCACGAGCATGTGAGCTTCTCCGGGAATGATCCGGTAGGTGACCGTCAGGTCGATCTTGAGCATGTTGTTGTCTTTGGTGCGCAGCTCGAGCGATGGGTAGAGCTGCTCCGCCGACGCGCGTGCGGCCTCGTTCGACCTCGAACCGGCGCCCTCGCTGCCGAAGGTCAGGAAATGCATGCGGGCATCGAGGAAGTACCAGCGGTGCAAACCGGTGATCCCGACGTGGAAACCGGTGGCGTAGTCCTCCGCCACGACCCCCGCGCCGCCCCAGAGCACCTGCTTGACTCCGATCTTCGCGATCGGGACCTTCTCGATGAACAGGCTCGACGCGAAGGCGGCGAGGATCGCGAGGAAGACGAATGCGAGGAAGACGCGCGCGATTCGCATGGTCAGAACCCCTCTCCTTGTAGCTCCGGATCGACCCGCCGGTCCTGGTTGGCCTGCTCGCCGCTGTGCTCGAGACGAGTCGGGCTGGGGTCGCGGCTGTAGGGCAAGAGCGTGAACTGGATCCCGACGAGCTTCTCGATGATCGCCTCGCGGACGGCGACCTCCCCACGCTCCTCGAGCGCCTGGGCCCGCGCCAGGATGCCCTCGGCCTCTTTGCGGTACTTCTCCGCCATGCCGTGCGCCTTCGCGACCAGGTCGGCCTGCATCCCTGCCGCCTCCCCTCCGCGCTGGATCGCGTAGGCGTCGGCGTCACCGCGGATCTTGTTCGCGCGCGTTTCCGCTTCGCGCGTCTTCGTGTGGAGATCGCCGAGCAGCACCTGCATCTCGACGCTCTTCTCGCGCTCGACATCCGAGATCTGTCGCAGCTGCTCCTGCTCGAGCTGCTTGAGCTGGGCGGTGAGGCGCTCGGCCTCCTGGTCGGCCTGCTTGCGCGCGTCGATCGCGTCTTCGTATTCGTCGTCGAAGCGCGGATTGGGGGTGACGATGTTGATGACGCGGATCCCGTGGGGCTCGAGGAGCTTGTTCAGCCGCTCCTGAGCATTCGGTGTGGCCGCCTTGTACACGGTCGGGTCGGCCGCCTGTACCGCGTCGAAGCGGCCGAATTCGTCGCGCAGGATCGAGCGCGCGTGGCCCTTGATCCACTCCTCCTTGAAGGCGTCGCCCGGGCCAGAGTCGTGGAGCACCGTGGCCGCCTCCGAGGGGATGATCTCGTACTGGATCTGCAGGTTGTCGATGCGGAAGTTCGACCCCATTTTCTCGCGCACGGTCAGCTGCGGCACGTGGTTCGAGCTGATGAACTTCTGGCCCTCCATCACGAAAGCCAGGGTGCGCTTGTCGACCTTGAAGACGTCTTGCAGGAAGGGCACGTAGACCTGGTACCCGGGCGTGTTCCTGACCGTCTGGCTACCCGTCACGTAGTTGACCACGACGGCAGCCTCCTCGGAGTCGATGTTCGTCACGCCCAGCTTGCCCGAGGCGCCGAGCACGATGGCGATGATCGCGAGCAACACGAAGGCGCCCGCCGCGATCCCTGCCAGCGGAGGGATCCTGGGAGCGCCGCGGCGCGACCTGAAGGGGGAGCGGCCCGGCGGGGTGGGGCCCAAGGTGCCGCCTTCGACGTCGATCGTCTTGCTCATGGTCGAGTCCTCGGAAGAGCTGTCGGCAGTGCCCGCCGTTCGCGGCGGCGCAATCGGTGGCGGCCGACCCTACTCCTCGATCCTGCGAACATTCAAGCCAGCCAGGCGCGCCGGCGCTTGCTCGGCGGCATCGCACGGCCCATTCTCTGCACGTGGATCTGCGCGTGCCTCGACCTTTCGACCCCGATGGCGCGGCAGGCGCGGGGAGCGGAATCTTCGGGCTGCCTCACTCGCCCGAGGAGGCGCTGGTCCACGTCATCCCGGTTCCCTTCGATGCGACGACCTCGTATCGCAAGGGAACCGCGCTTGGTCCTGCGGCGGTGCTCGCCGCCTCGCGGCAAGTCGATCTCTACGACCTCGATTTTGGCCGGCCCTACGAAGCGGGGATCGCCGCACTGGAAGCCGATGCGCGCATCGTCGCGCTCCAGGAGGAGGCGGGCGGGCTCGCCGCGCCGATCCTTGCGTGCAGCGGCGAGATCCGGGGCGAGCGTGACCTCGAACGCGCGCTCGCGCGCGTCAACGCGATCGGCGCGGAAGTGAATGCGCTCGTGCGCGATGCGACCGGGCAGTGCCTCGAGAACGAGAAGCTACCCGTCGTGCTCGGCGGCGATCACTCTGCGCCCTTTGGCGCGATCGAGGCTGCAGCGGCGCGCTACCCGGGCCTCGGCATCCTGCACTTCGATGCGCACGCCGACCTGCGGGAGGCCTACGAGGGTTTCACCTGGTCACACGCCTCGATCCTGTTCAACGTGATGCAGCGCATCCCCTCCATCGCGAAGCTCGTCCAGATCGGCATTCGCGACGTCTCGGGAATCGAGCACGAGTACGTCGCAGCCTCCGGCGGCCGCATCCGCACGCTCTTCGACCGAGATTGGGCTCGCGCGCGGCTGGCGGGCGAAGATGTTCGGGCCCTCGTGCGCTTCTATCTCGACCTGCTCCCGCGAGAGATCTGGATCAGCTTCGACGTCGATGGCCTCGACCCCACGCTCTGCCCGAACACCGGCACTCCCGTTCCCGGCGGCCTGTCGTGGCACGAAGCGATGCTCTGGCTCGATGAGCTCGCCCGGAGTGATCACCGTGTCGTCGGCCTCGACCTGAACGAGGTCAGCCCCGGCGAGGGCGGCGATCCCGAGGGCAAATCCTGGGACGCGATCGTCGGAGCGCGCTTGCTCTACAAGCTCATCGGCGCCGCACTCGTCAATCGAGTGAACAACCGAACCCGTTCGGGTTCCTCACCCCTCCAGGGAGGCTGAGCAACTCCAAGCGCTGGAGCCTGGGTGATGAACCCGAACGGGTTCAGTTGTTCACTGGCGCGCCAGCCGCGCGCGATCGATCGTCCTACCGTCCGCCGCCGCGGAAGTCGCCGCCACCCCCGCCGCCGAAGCCGCCGCCGTAGTCACCGCGGCCGAAGCCGAACAGCGAGATGTCCGCTTCCTCGTACTGCTGCAGCTGGAGGGGCGAGAAGGTCGCCTTGAGCGTCGTCTCGGCGTCATCGCGGAACTGGCGGATCGTCTCGCGCATGTTCGGGATGTCGCCGGTATTGCTGTCCCTGGCCTGCTGGAAGAAATCGGTCGTCTTCTTGTAGAAGGTCGTCGAGGCGGTGCGAGCCGTCTGCACCTGATCAGGAGCGAGGGCGAGCTTCTGGGTCAGCTCGGTCAGGCGCTCTTCCAGGCGCTCGTTCATCGCTTGCTGGCGGCGCTCGTCCTGCTCGCGCTCCCTCTCGGCCTCCACGTAATCCAGGGCCTCTTTCACGTCCGCGTAGAGCGCTGGAGCGCCTTCTCCGGGAGAATCGGCCCGCAGGGCTCCGACGACCTCCTTCACGCGCGCGGTGAAGTCTTCGTCGGCGCGTGCAATGACGTCCGCAGGCACTTCGCGCGTCGACTCGGCGAGGAACGCGCTCCCTTCGATGACGTCGACCCGATCGGAGAGCGAGCGGATCGCATTCTGCAAGTCGCTCATCACGGACGCCAGGTCCTCCGACGGAGAGGCGGGGCCGATCTGCGCGAGCGGCTCCGGTGCCGGTGCAGGCGAGAGGAGGACGACCGCAGCAGAGGCGGTCAAGGCGCCAGCGACGGCGCCGGCGACGAGGGAGAGGGCAATTGCGCCTTGCATGGGACTCATTCCTCCGTGACCTGGATCTCGAGATCGCACTTGCCTTCGCGCGTGGTCGAGATGGTGGACGACTCGCCATCCCGCTCGAAGGTGAACTCGGTGCTCGTCTTCACTTCGCCGCTGAGGTCGAGCGTGCGCGGACGGCGGCTCTCGACGGCGAACCAGAAATCGCCCGTGAACTTCGCCTCGATGCTGTTCCCGTCGAGGACCGGGCCGGAGACGGCCAGACCGAAGCTGCGTTCGCGATCGCGACCACGGCCCGGCTCGGGGGCGGGCAGATCTCCCTGGCCTTCGAGCTCGAGCTCGATGCGCGCGCACACCACGCCCTCGTGCTCCTCGTCGAGCGACACGAGCTTCGCTTCGCCTTTCCACTCGACGCTCTTCAGGGACGTGAAACCGGAACCGCCCATGCGACCTCCGAAGCCGCGGCCACCGCCTCGACCTTCGCCGCCTCCGCCCCCACCGCCTTCCTCTTCCGCGACGCGGTAGAGGATGCTCGCGAGATCGACACCGAGGGCGCGCTCGACGGCTTCCTCGGAGAGCTCCCAGGTCGCGCCCACCTTGACGTCCCCCTCGGGAAGGAGGGAATCGAGCGCGAGGTCCAGGCGGTGCCCTTCCAGGAGCGCGGAATCCGACACCTTGCCCTCCGCAGCCGTCACCTCGACCTCGTCATCCTCGTCGGCCTTGAGCTCGAGCGTCACTCCCGCGAGCGGGCCTTCGAGGGCGACCGTGTACGTCGAGTCGCCACGACTGACCTCGATCTCACCCTCGATCTCCTCGAAAGTGCGCTTCACGTGCGTGGGTCGACCCTCGGCGTTCGCGAGAATGTGATCGACCTGCAGGGCATGCCGCGTCTCCTCGGAGCTCGACGAGCCGCCGCGACCCTCGTAGGGCTCGCCGTCGCGTTCCGTCGCCGTCGTCTCCATCTCGAGCACGACTTTCGTCTCGGTGCGCAGGCTGCGCTCGCGCGTGTAATCGGTGGAGAGTCCGGTCCCCAGCGAGATTGCCGTGAGGACCGCCAGGAGAGAGAGAGATGTCTTCATGGGGATGGACCTCGATCGAAGGAGCGAAAGCTCGGCCCGCCGCGACCCATTGCGCGATGGCTGGCCGAAGACGCGCACATTGTGACGCAAGACGCCGGGCAGGCCAGCCTGTCCCCAGGCGATTCCACGGGTGAGCCATTCTGCGGGCGGCCGCATGCCACTGGCGTGCCCGATCGGACGTCGAGGTCGATTCCCATGAGCGAGGAGTATCACGTGGGTAAAGAGAGGCGGGCCCGGTACCATTCCAGGCACGGCGAGAGCGCTCCAGCCGCTTTCCAGTAGCGCGATGCAGCGCATTCGAGTCGAGACCGAGCCCGCCTACGAGGTCCAGGTCGGCAGCGGCCTACTCGAGCGCGTTGCGAGCGATCTGGCCAGCGCGGGGAAGCTCGCGGTGCTGGCCGATGCGCGCGCGCACGAGCTGCACGGCGCGCGGCTCCGGGGGCTCGAGGCGGCGCCCCTGCGCTTGGTCGCTCCCGGCGAACGGAGCAAGTCGCTCGCCGAGCTCGGAGCAAGCCTCGATTTCCTCGCTCGTTCGGGGCTCGATCGCCGCTCGTGCCTGATCGTCTTCGGCGGAGGCATGGCGGGCGACCTCGGCGGCCTCGCGGCCTCGCTCTACAAGCGCGGCCTCGCGGTCGTGCACGTCCCGACCACGCTGCTGGCACAGGTCGATTCCTCCGTCGGCGGCAAGACCGCGATTAATCTCGAGGCCGGCAAGAACCTCGCTGGAACGGTGCACCAACCGAGCGCGGTGTACGCGGACACGGGCGTGCTCGCGACGCTCCCGGGAGCGGAGTGGAGCTCGGGCCTGGGGGAGATCGTGAAGACCGCGCTCGTGGGCGGCGAGGCCTTGCTCGCCGAGCTCGAGAATCGCCGATTTGCCCTGGCCGCGCGCGAGCCGACGACCTGCGAGACGATCATCGAAGGCTGCGTGCGCGTCAAGGCGCGCATCGTCGCCGAGGACCCGCACGAGAACGGTCCGCGCCGCGCCCTCAATCTCGGCCACACTTTCGCTCACGCGATCGAGCACGCCGCCGGCTACGGCACGATTCCCCACGGCGTGGCCGTCGCGGTGGGACTCGTGCTCGCCCTGGAGACGAGCCGCGAGCGGCGTTTGCTCGAGAACCCAGGCCTCGTCGATCGAGTGGAGGCCTTGCTCGTGGATCTCGGGCTGCCGACTGCGCTCGCGGCGCTGCGCGAGCGGTGGAACACGCCGCTCTTGCTGGGCGATCTCGTGCGCGGCTTCGAGCACGACAAGAAAGGCGCCGTCGGCGCGCCCGAGCTCGTCCTGCTGCGGGACGCGGGCCGCCCCGAGCTCGGCGTGCGCGTTCCACTCGCGGAGATCGAGGGCTTTCTCGCCCGCCGCTCGGGCCTCGCGTGACGCACGAGCACGATCACGCGGGCGAGCTCTTTCCGCGCGAGCAGACGGCAGAGCTCGTCGCGGAGGCCGAAGAGCGGCGCGCGCGCCGCGAGAGGCTCGGGCCGTGGGTGATCGGGGCGGGGCTCGCGGCGCTGGCGCTCGGGTTGCCGAGCGAGCGGCTGTGGGGAAATGCCTGGTGCGTCCCCGAGCATGCGCTCGGACACCTGGGGCTGGGCGCGCTCGTGCGCTGGATCGCCGGGATCCTCGACCTCTCGGCGGAACGCACGTGGTACCTGGTTTCCGGCCTCGGATTCGGACTGTGCGTGCCCGTGTCGACGCGCCTGCTTGAGCGCATGGGCTTCGCCCATCGCGTCGCGATCGGCGCGGTACTCGTGGCGCTGCTCTCGCCGCTCGGCTGGATTGCGGCGACTCTTCCTGGCCCGTTCCATGCCGGCGTGCTCGGCGCGGCTCTCCTCGCGCGCGCGCTGGTCCAGCCCCCGGGGGAGCAAAGCTTCCTGCGCTGGTCGCGGGCGGGCGCCTGCTACCTGCTCGCGGGCTGGCTCCATCCACAGAACCTCTTGCTCTTGCCGGCGGTCTTCGTCGCGCTGATGCGACGTGGCGCACCACCCTCGGAACGTGGAGCCCGACCAGCCGAGACCATCGCCGGGTGGATGCATCTCGCGCTGGCGCTCGGGATCCTCCTCGCGAGCCTGCCGAGCGTGCGATCGAGCGAGGCGCGCGAGGCGCTCTTGCGGGTCCTCCTCGCGGGTCGCTCGGGCGGGCCGCTCGAGATCCTGCTCTGGGCCGTCGGCTTGCCGCTCGGCCTGGGACTCGCCTGCGTCGGCCTGCACGCCCTCGTCTTCGCGCGGCGCGCCCCCGAGGAGAGCGCCCCACCGCGCTGGCTCCTCGCGTGGTGCGCGGTGGGGCTCGTGCCGATGGTGGCCGGGTCGCCGCTGTGGGCGCCGGCGCTCCCCTGGTTGGTCGTCGCCGTGGCGATGGGCGTGGCAGACTCCGTCGCGCGCAGCGCGCGTGAGGAAGCGGGACTGCGACGCCTGGCCTTCGCGCTCTCCGGCCAGCTCGTGCTCTCCGCGCTCGCCGCCTGGACCTTCGCCACGACCGATCCCGACCGAGCCTGGCGCGAGCATGCCCGCGCGGCGCTGGAGCGCGAAGATCTCGTCCTCACCAGCGAGCCCTCGCACGCCTACCTCCTCGGCGAGCGCTGGGAGCTCGATTCCCTGCTGGTCCCCACCGCCCCAGGTGGCACCGTCCAGGACCGGCTCCGATCGAGGAGCACGCGAGCACGAGTCGTGATCGACGGGCCGCTCGCGCGCTTCCCCGAGCCGCTGCGCCCCCTGCTCGCCGAGAGTGGTGCCCTAGCACTGGAGTCCCTCGATCCTTCGCCACACCAACCGTGATGAGCCCGTGACAGGGCGCACCGAGTTTGTTCCAATCCGGCGATTTGTTCGCGCCGTGGCGAGCGGTGGAGGGCGGGTTCGGCCTCCGTGACCCCGGACGCGAGGCAGCTCCTCCTCCATGCCCCGACGCGAAGACCTCCACTCCATCCTGATCATCGGGAGCGGTCCGATCGTCATCGGGCAGGCCTGCGAGTTCGACTACTCGGGTACGCAGGCCTGCAAGGCGCTGCGCGAGGAGGGGTACCGGGTGATCCTCGTCAACTCGAACCCCGCGACGATCATGACCGACCCGGAGACGGCCGACGCCACCTACGTCGAGCCGATCACGCCGGAGACGGTCGAGAAGATCCTCGAGCGCGAGAAGCCGGATGCGCTCTTGCCGACGCTCGGTGGCCAGACCGGGCTCAACACGGCGCTCGCGCTCTACGATTCGGGCGCGCTCGAGCGCTTCGACGTCGAGCTGATCGGCGCGCAGGCCGAGGTCATCCGCAAGGCCGAGGACCGCGATCTCTTCCGCGCGGCGGTGGCGCACGCGGGCCTGGAGTGCGCGCGCTCGGGAGTCGCGCACACGCTCGACGAAGCGCGGCGCGTGCTCACCCAGATCGGGTTGCCGTGCGTGATCCGGCCGGGCTTCACGCTCGGGGGCACGGGTGGCGGCATCGCCTACAACGTCGATGAGTTCGAGGAGATCGTCGAGCGCGGGCTCTCGCTCTCGATGAACAGCGAGGTGCTCATCGAGGAGAGCCTCGCGGGCTGGAAAGAATTCGAGATGGAGGTGATGCGCGACAAGGCCGACAACGTCGTCATCATCTGCTCGATCGAGAACCTCGATCCGATGGGCGTTCACACCGGGGATTCGATCACGGTGGCCCCCGCACAGACGCTGACCGACCGCGAGTACCAGCGCATGCGCAATGCCTCGATCGCGATCATGCGCGAGATCGGGATCGAGTGCGGCGGCTCGAACGTGCAGTTCGCGATCGATCCCCTCACGGGCAAGCTGATCGTGATCGAGATGAACCCGCGCGTGTCGCGCTCCTCGGCGCTCGCCTCCAAGGCCACCGGCTTCCCGATCGCGAAGTTCGCGGCCAAGCTCGCGGTGGGCTACACGCTCGACGAGATCCAGAACGACATCACGCGCGAGACTCCGGCCTGCTTCGAGCCGACGATCGACTACTGCGTGGTGAAGATCCCGCGCTTCGCTTTCGAGAAGTTCCCCGGCGCCGATCAGACGCTCACGACGCAGATGAAGAGCGTGGGCGAGACGATGGCGATCGGACGGACGTTCAAGGAAGCGCTACAAAAAGCCCTGCGCGGCCTCGAAACGGGACGCCCCGGCTTCGGGCTGGATCCCAAGGACCCCGTCTCGCCGATCCGGACGCTCGACCGCGAGACGCTGACGCCCAATCTGCGAACTCCCAATCACAACCGCCTGCTGCACGTGCGCGCGGCCTACCGGTCGGGATGGAGCACCGAGGAGATTCACGAGGCGACGCGCATCGATCCGTGGTTCCTCGAGAACATGCGCGAGCTCGTGGAGTTCGAGCAGGAGCTCTCCGGCGAGCTCCTGGATCGCAAGCTCCTGCTGACCGCGAAGAAGCTCGGCTACAGCGATCGCCAGATCGCGCTGGCGGTCGGCACGGACGAGGCGGCCATCAGCGCCCTGCGCGACGAGTGGGGCTTGCAGCCAAGCTTCAAGCTCGTCGACACCTGCGCCGCCGAGTTCGAGGCCGTGACACCCTACTACTACTCGACCTGGGACGACGAGAGCGAGCTGCGCCAGACCGACAAGCAGCGGATCGTGATCCTCGGCGGCGGCCCCAATCGCATCGGCCAGGGGATCGAGTTCGACTACTGCTGCGTGCACGCGGCCTTCGCGGTCCGGGAGATCGGCCGCGAGGCGGTCATGATCAACTCGAACCCGGAGACGGTCTCCACCGATTACGACACCTCGGACGATCTGTTCTTCGAGCCGCTGACGCACGAGGACGTGATGCACGTGGTGCGCGCGATCGAGCCCGCGGGAATCATCGTCCAGTTCGGCGGCCAGACGCCGCTCAACCTGGCCGAGGGGCTCGCCAAGGCGGGCGCTCCACTGATCGGCACCTCCGTCGAGTCGATCGATCGCGCCGAGGACCGCAAGCGCGTTCAACGTGTTCCTCGACAAGCTCGGCCTGCGCCAGCCGGCGAGCGGCATCGCTCGCACTGCCGCGGAGGCTTTCGCAGATCGCGCGCCAGATCGGCTATCCCGTACTCGTGCGGCCGAGCTACGTCCTCGGCGGGCGCGCGATGCAGATCGTCTACGACGACGAGACCCTCGACCGCTACATGACCGACGCGGTCGAGGCCTCGCCCGATCGGCCGATCCTGGTCGACAAGTTCCTCGAGGAGGCGATCGAGGTCGACGTCGACGCGATCTGCGACGGCAAGATGGCCGTGATCGGCGGAGTCATGGAGCACATCGAGGAAGCCGGGATCCACTCCGGGGACTCGACCTGCGTGCTGCCGCCGCACACGCTCTCGCCTGACATCATCGACGAGATCAAGCGCTCCACGAAGTCGATGGCGCTCGAGCTCGGCGTGATCGGCCTGATGAACGTGCAGTTCGCGGTGAAGGACGACCTCGTGTACGTCCTCGAGGTCAACCCGCGCGCCTCGCGCACCGCGCCCTTCGTCAGCAAGGCGATCGGCGTCCCGCTCGCCAAGCTCGCCGCCAAGGTCATGTGCGGGATGACGCTCGAGGAGCTCGGGTTCACCAAGGAGATCGTCCCCCCGTACTTCTCGGTGAAGGTGCCGGTGTTCCCCTTCAACAAGTTCCCCGGCGTCGACGTCCTGCTCTCACCCGAGATGCGCTCGACCGGCGAAGTGATGGGCATCGACACCGACCTCGGCTACGCCTTCCTCAAGGCCTACGCCGCCGCCGGCATGAAGCTGCCCAGGCACGGCCGGATCCTGCTGACGGTCAAGCACTCCGACAAGCGCCACATCGTCGCGGAAGCGCGCACGCTCGCCTCGCTCGGCTACGACCTCCTCGCCACCGACGGCACCTGGCGGGCCCTGAAATCGAACGGCGTCGCCGTGTCCCGGGTGAACAAGGTCCACGAGGGCCGCCCGCACATCGTCGACCTGATCAAGAACCGCGAGATCGACCTGATCCTGAACACCCCCTACGGCAAGCAGCAGCGCGCCGACGACTCGAGCATCCGCTCCGCCGCCGTCTCCGCCGGCATCCCCTGCATCACCACCCTGGCCGGCATCGGCGCGATCGTCTCCGCACTCGGCGCGCTCCGCCGCGGTCCGCCGGGGATCCGCACGCTCCAGGAATACCACCGCGAACGCGCGGTCTGATCGCGCGCGCGGCTCGGCCCGGCGACGACTTCGCGATCTCCTTTCCGGGTCGGCATACGACGCCGTCTGCCGCGGATTCCTCGGTGAGCTGAAGTGCTCATGCCGCATTGCCGGTATCTCGAGCGCCGAGTACCTTCGATTTGCTCTCGCTGGTCGTGACGACCCTCACCCGGAGATCGGAGGAGGAAGATGCTCTCTCGTTCCTTGCTGCTCACGGCGCTGCTCTCCGTCCTGCCGACTCGAGTTCTCCAGCAGCCCAGCGCCCCCCCCGAGCGGATGCTCGAGGCGAGTCCTGACGTGCCTTCGCCGAGCGCGGCCGGAGAGGCGGCGCCCTTGCGGTCATCGGTCTGGATGCAGCAGGTCGAGCGCGACATCGAGCGCTCGGAGTACGGCTGGTCGCGTACGCCCGATGGGGTGGATTCCGCCCCCAATCGCTCACACCACCTGCGCAGTCGTGTCAGCCCGGGCGGGCTCGAGGTGTTTCCAATCGAAACACTCGAGGAGGTTGCCGGCGCGGCGTGGAGGCTCTTGCTACGCACGCTCTCCTTCGGCAGCGAGAGTCGTCCCAGTCCTCTAGGTGAGCCGCGGGTCGTGAGATCGGGGAACAGGATCGACCTGCACTACGCCGCGCTGAGCGAGTGGTACGTGAACGATGAGCGCGGAATCGAGCAAGGCTGGACGATTCCCGCGGATCCGGGCGACCAGGCCGGCTGCTCTCTCCGGATCGAGATCGAGACCTTGGGGCTTCACCCGGAGATCGCCGGAGACGGCCGGTCCGCGGTTTTCGTCGACGAGCTGGCGAAGGTCTGCATGCGCTATCAGGGCCTCCGCGCCTGGGACGCCACTGGCCGCGATGTTCCCGCGCGTCTGGTTCGCACTTCCAACGGCATTGGCGTGCACGTCGAGCAGGCGGGGGCTCAATTCCCGATCACAGTGGATCCCATCCTCACGGGTCCGCCCTGGACTGCAGAAATCGACCAAGCAAACGCCTATTTCGGCGCTAGCGTATCGGGTGCGGGGGACGTGAATGGCGACGGTTTCGACGACGTGATCGTCGGAGCAGATGCGTTCGACCATGGCCAGCAAGAGGAGGGCCGCGTGTTCCTCTATCTCGGCTCACCGAGGGGACCTTCGTTGTCTCCGGACTGGACCGCAGAGGGCGATCAAGCCGGCGGTCGGTTCGGTGCCAGCGTTTCCGCTGGAGACGTCAACGGCGATGGTTTCGACGACCTGATCGTTGGGGCTCCGGAATTCGACAACGGGCAGGCGGACGAGGGACGCGCATTCGTGTACCTGGGCTCGGTGGGCGGCCCTTCGCTCCTGCCGGACTGGATGGTGGAAAGCGATCAGGGCGATGCCGACTTCGGTCGCACCATCGGCTGTGCGGGCGACGTGAACGGGGATGGTTTCGACGACATCATCGTCGGAGCTCATGGATTGGATAACGGTCAGACCGATGAGGGGCGCGCATTCCTGTACCTGGGTTCGATGAACGGTCCGTCGCTCTCTCCGGACTGGACTGCGGAAAGCGACCAGACGGCAGCGCACTTCGCCTGGAGCGTCTCGGGAGCCGGCGACGTGAACGGGGACGGGTTCGATGAAGTGATCGTCGGCGCGGTCGGTTTCTTCGAAGTTCTTCATCCTGGGGGCAGGGCGTTCCTCTATCTGGGCTCGGCGGGCGGTCCCTCGCTAACGCCGGATTGGACGGCGTCGTGCGACCAGTCACAGGCTGCCTTCGGTACGAGCGTCTCGGATGCAGGGGACGTGAACGGCGACGGCTTCGACGATTTGATCGTGGGCGCATCGTGGTTCGATCATGGCGAATTGAACGAAGGCCGAGCGTTCCTCTACCTGGGGTCGTCGAGCACCCCCTCGCTCGTTCCGGACTGGACGGCGGAATGCGACCAGGCATACGCCCATTTCGGAAGCGGCGTCTCCAGTGCGGGGGACGTCGATGGTGACAGCTTCGATGACGTGATCATCGGCGCTGAGTACTTCACCACCGGCTACGGATCGGAAGGCGGTGCATTCCTGTACCTCGGCTCGGCTGCCGGTCTCTCGCCATCGCCGGAGTGGACCGCGGAAGGCGTCCAGTACGAGGCCAATTTCGGCTCTAGCGTTTCGGGCGCGGGCGACGTGGATGGAGACGGCCTCGAGGACGTGATCGTCGGGGCACCCGGATTCGGCCACGGGCAAGAAGATGAAGGGCGCGCGTATCTATACATGACCTGCCCAGCCCTCGGTACTAGCTATTGCGTCGCCACTGCGGGCTCGAGTGGGGCGCCTGCGGAGATCTCGGCCTGGTGCTCGGCGAGCGTGGCTGCGGGCAATCTGGCGCTCATCGCGAGGCCCGTGGCCTTGGGCCAGTACGGCGTTTTCTTTCATGGAAGGAACCAGTCACAGATCCAATTCGGCACTGGATACCTCTGCACGACTGGCGACCTCGTGCGCGGAACCGTGGTCATCGCTTCGGGCTACGTCGCCAACTACACGTACGACAACTCTGATGCGAGACACAGCCTGGCAGCCCAGGTAGGCACGACGCGGAATTTCCAGTACTGGTTCCGAGACCCGTTTCCGCCTGGGGTTGGCTTCAACACGTCCAACGCGATCTCGGTCGCGATTCTCCCCTGAGTCTCGTGAAATCGACGCGCGATCGGCACTCCGTTCGTGAGTGCTCGCGATGATGCCGGCGTTGTAGTGACTGCTCAGGCAGTCAGGTACCCGGGGCCTGAGCGCCTATTCGTCAATACAGCGCGGGGTCTTACCCGAGCTACGTTGTCGAACACGAATACCTCACGCGCGGGGCACCCGTCGAACGAGTCCTCTCCGATTTCCGAACCGATAGACACCTCCGGTACCATTGTGCGGTCGCGCGGCGCGGCGATACTTCCCATTAGGCGATGGCTCCCGATTCCCTGCGCGCAAGGCCGTAGGAGGCTCGCGGCGCGATGGTGAGCCCAGTCGGGCGTCACCAAGATCGCCGCTGCGCTCCACACCGTGAGCGAGGCGCTGAAGCCGCCGCCGTGTCCGCCGGCATCCCTTGTATCACCACGCCGGCCCGCATCGGCGCGATCGTCTCCGCGCGGGGCGCGCTGCGCCGGGGAGTCGCACGCTCCAGGAGTACCACCGCGAGCGCGCGGTCGGATCGCGGGACGGGCTACTCGGTCTTTTGCCGCGAGGTCAGCGTGCAGGAGAAGTTCCACTTGTCCTCGGGGACCTGGTGCGGGCCGACCTTGCCGCCCTGAGCATTCTTGATGTCGAGGCTCGTCACGCGGATGCGCTGGCTGTTCTCCTCGAGGCGGGAGAGGAACTCCTTGATCCTCGTGCGACTGATCGGGCTGTTCGGTGGATCGGGAAGGATCCGGAAGGTGACGTCCGTCACCCCCTTGAGGGAGCGCGCAGGCTGGGAATTGATGTCCGTTTTCAGCTGGCCGATCCCGGCGGCGGACCGGATGCTGCGGATGTATTCCTCGGGGTTTGCCTGGGCCAGGAAACCTTCGCCCTGGCGCTCGCGGTCGAGCTGGACGTACTGCTGGGCGAGAACCTGGAGCTCCTGGGAGAGCACCTCGACCTGACCGTCGGCGGCGAGCGCGGGGCGCATCGCGCGCAGCTCCTGGAACTGCTTCCAGTCGAGCCAGCCGAGGACTCCGGCGCCGATCAGCGAGAGCAGCGTGATGGCCCGGACGAAGTTGAATCCCTTGAAGTACGACATCACTCCGCTCCCTGGACTTTCGCCAGCTTGTGCTGATCGTCGAAGTAGCGGTCCACGTCGACGTTGATCTCGATCCCCGTGACGTTGAGACCCGCGTTCCCTTCGATCGGCTTGCTGCCGGGGAATTCCGGCTCGCCCACGCACCAGATCTTCGTCCGCAGCGTGTTCTTGAACTCGTCGATGTGTCGGGCCGCGGCGACGTCATCCGGGGCGAAGAAGGTGGCGTCGAGCTTGACCTTGACCATGTCGCGTTTCTCCGTTCCGGAGGCAGTCGCGGCCACGTAGTCGGCGGTCAGCTGACGGATCGACGGACGCCACTCCTTCTCGTTCTCGAAGAGCAGATCGAGCACCAGGCAGGTAGCCACGAAGGCGGACTGCGGTTGCTTGATCGCGCCGTCCTTGCCGAGCTCGGAGTTGACCCGGAGGATCTCCTTCTGGAGCTCGCCCTTGATGTATTCGAGCGTCTGCACGGCCGTGCGAGTGGAATCGCGCCTGTCGGCCTTGACTTGCTTGAGGTACTTCTCGAGGTTGACCGGAGGCGCGGTCAGGTTGCCGGGGCGGCCGGCGATGGGTTCCCCGAGCAGGTAGTTGATCGAGCTCAAGGCCCAGTACCAGGTCTTGCCCTGCAGGGCTTCCTTCTCGCGGTACTGCAGGATGTAGCCGACTCCGAGCAGGAAGCACAGCAAGAGGGCTGCGACGGCGAAGGGGAACTCGATGCGCTCCACTGCCCCGCTGTAGCGCAGCTCCTCGCGACGGAGCGAAGCAGGGAAAGGGACCGAGCCCAGGCCGCGCAGCGAGGCGCCGTACGCGATGACGAGCGCCCCGAAACCCTCGGCCGGCTGGCCGCCGTCTGGATCGAAGCAATCGAGCTGGCGCACTGGAATGTCGAGCACGCTCGAGCCGATCAGTCCCGGAAGGTCCATCCCGCACACGTAGATGCCGGTCAGCGGCTGCACGGTCTGCGAAGCGGAGATCGTGCGGCCCAGCTCGCGGCGCACGCGCTTGATCGTCTGGTCGATCCGCCGGCCGATCTCGATCGGATCCAGGGCGGGCGGTCCGGCCGGCGCCTCCTCGCCGTTCTGGGCCTCGGCGAGCTCGCTCTCCTCGCTCGACGCGATCAGGGTCTCGTGCGTGAGCCCCCCCAGGTGGATCACGCGCATGTCGCGGACCTCGCCGCCGTCGACCAGGACGACCGAGGTGGAGAACTCGCCCACGTGGATCAGGAGCAGCGCCTCCTCGGGCGGGCAGAGCCCTCCGGCCACTGCGGCGTTGACCATCGCGGAAGTCTCGAGCTCGGCATCCAGGGGCTCGACCCCGGCCCGCTCGCAGATCTCGAGCGCCGCGCCGATGTGGCCCTTGGGCACCGCCGAGACCAGGAGATCGCTCGACTGGTCGGTGCCGCGGAGGACGTGGAAGTCGACGACGATGTCGTCGATGCTCCACTGCGGAAGCTGGCCCTCCACCTCGAACTTGACGACCTGGGCGATCTTCGCGCGATCGCTGAACGGCACGCTGAGGTGGCGGAAGGCCGCGTTCCCCGTGTCGATCGCGAGGTAGATGTTCTCGCGCGGCACACGGTGCGCTCGCGCCGCTTCCTTGAGGATGTCGACCGCAGCCGAGGTGTCCTCTTCGCTCGGAGCGGGGAGCTCCCCCGCGCTGTAGGCCGCGATCTTGTGCTTCTTGACGCCGCCGTCGAGCACGACGAGCTCGTACCGCCGGGGGCCGATCCGGATTCCGCAGGAGCGTGTCATGGGAGGTCAGCGGGAGGGCGGGAAGGGGACGGTCGCGCAGAGGCGAACGAACTCCTCGCGACGAGAGGGTGGAAGAACCTTTTCCCGGATCAAGCGCTCGTACTCCTGGCTCTTCGAGCTGACCTCCTCGCCGTGGGCGGCGATGTACTCGTTCAAGCGCTGGCTGCTGACGACGCGTTCGATGTCGCGTTCGTAGCCTTCGAGGAGCGCCCGCAGGCAGCGCGCGCGCTCGGGCGAGAGCTGGAATCGATCCACCAGGAGAGTCTCGTAGTCGGCCAGGAGTCCCCATCGAGGCGAGGGGGCGTTGCGGGAGGAGAGCATCATGCCGCTCGCCAACCCGGCCGTGAAGCACATCAGGGCGAGCAGGACGATCCAGAGTCGCAGGGAATTCATCGATTCTCCTGGTCCGCCTGATCCGCCTGCTCGGATCCGTCCAGATCCGCCCCCTCCTTCGGGGCGGTCGCCCGGCTCTCTTCGCGGTTGAGCTCGTCCAGCCGCTCGATCACGGCTTCGCGCGAGAGATCGTCGGCCCAGAGATCACCGGTCTGCGGCCGTTGCATCGTCCCGAAGAGGAGCGAGACCGCGAGCAGGAGCGCCGCGGCGAGCGCCGTGAGACCGAGCACGAGGGAACGGATGTTCGATTCCCGGCCGAAGGCTTCGCCGTCGCGCACCCACTCGCGGCCGCGGTCGCCGGCGAAGGCCCGCCGCGCGACGCGCGCGGCGAAGCCAGGCGGCACACGAACGGCTGCGCCGGGGACGAACCAGCCCTTGAGGGACTTGGAGTCCTGCGCGAGCGACCGGCAGCCCGCGCAGCCCAGTAGGTGCTGCCGCAAGGGGCTGGCCTGAGCTTCGGAGAGCTCTCCATCCACGTATCCGGCGATCAGCGCGCTGGCAGATTTGCAATCCATGTGCGTTCCGTTCTTTCTTCGTTCCTAGGCCTGCGCGAAATCAGGGTATTTCTGGAGCAACCTCTCCTTGAAGCGCGCGCGCGCGCGGAAAAGCCGCGACTCGACCGTCCCGATCGAGATCCCGAGCACATCGGCGATCTCCTGGTAGGCGAGGTCCTCGAACTCGCGCAGGACCAGCACCGTGCGGAAGATCTCCGGCAGCTCCTCGAGGATCGCCTGCGTGATGCGTGCGATCTCCTCCTGGGCCATGCGCGCATCGGGGCGCATCACGCTGCGGTGCGCAGAGGGCGCCGCGATCTCGACGTCCTCGACGGCTTGCACGGGGCTCCGACCTTGCCGCTTGAGCGAATCGAGGATCGTGTTGATCGCGATGCGGTAGATCCAGGTGTAGAAGCTCGACTGACTCTGGAAGCTCGCCAGCCGCGCGAAGGCCTTGAGCAGGGTGTCCTGGACCAGGTCCTCGATCTCGACCGGGTTGCGCGTGTAGTGGCGCACCAGCGAGAAGAGCCGCGGTTGGTGGCGCTCGACCAGGATCTGGAACGCGCCCTGGTCCCCGCCGAGCGTGGCCTGGACGAGCTCGGCATCCTCTATCTGGGGGGTCTCCATGAGCGCCAGTCGCATCGTGACGGCTTGGGACGTTCCCCGGAGCCGCCCTATTCCCGACCGTCCACGCCCTCGCAGCTCCCATCGACGTCATCGAGCAGGTGCCCGAGCTTGTCGCGCTTCGTGCGCAAGTAGTTGATGTTGTTGGGGTTGGGGGTGGTCTGGAGCGGCACCTGCTCGACCACCTCCAGGCCGTAGCCCGCCAGACCGTGCAATCTTCTTCGGGTTGTTGGTGAGCAGCGATCATCCGCCGCACCCCCAGGTAATGGAGGATCTGGGCGCCGATCCCGTACTCGCGCAGGTCGGCCGGAAAGCCCGAGGGCCTGGTTCGCCTCGACCGTGTCGAGGCCCTTGTCCTGCAGGCGGTAGGCCCGCAGCTTGTTCGCGAGCCCGATCCCGCGCCCTTCCTGGCGCAGGTAGACGCAGCACGCATGGTCGCTGCATGCCGAGGGCCGTCGAGCGCCTGGTCGAGCTGAGGCCCGCAGTCGCAGCGCAGCGAGTGGAAGACGTCGCCGGTCAGGCACTCGGAGTGCACGCGCACCGTGACGGGCTCCTCGACCGCGGCGCGCGGCCCGTCGAGGCCCGGGCCGGGCATGCCGACGCGTCAGCGCCACGTGCTCCTTGCCGTCGATCTTCGAGCGGAACAGGTGCGCGACGAACTGCCCGTGGGCGCGTGGGCAGCGGCACGTCGATCTCGACCGGCTCGACCAGGCGCTCGTTGCGCCGGCGCCAGGCGATCAGGCTCTCGATCGTGCAGATCTTGAGCCCGTGGCGCGCGGCGAACAGCTCGAGCTCCGGCATGCGCGCCATCGATCCGTCGTCGATTGATGATCTCGCAGATCACGCCGGCCGGCCGCGCGCCGGCAAGGCGCGCGAGATCGACGATGCCTTCGGTCTGGCCGCCGCGCACGAGGACGCCGCCTTCCCGCGCGCGCAGCGGGAAGCACGTGCCCGGGCGATCACGATGTCTTGCGGACCGGAGCGGGGTCGCACGCGACGCGGATCGTGCGCGCCCGGTCGGCGGCGCTGATGCCGGTCGTGACCCCGTTCGCGGCCTCGATCGAGACCGTGAAGGCCGTGCCCATGCTTGCTCGTGTTGTGCTCGACCTGCGTCCCCAGGCCGAGCCGATCGCAGACCTCGCCCGCGAGCGGCATGCAGATCAGGCCGCGCGCCTCGCGCGCCATGAAATTGATCGCCTCGGGCGTGACGTGCTCGGCCAGCATCGCGAGGTCGCCCTCGTTCTCGCGCGCGGGGTCGTCGACGAGGATGATCATCTTCCCCTGGCGGAGGTCGGCGAGGATCTCGGGGATGGAGGCGATCGGCATGGTCGGCAGGACAGTGGTCGCGGGGAGCCGAGGCGGACCCGCCTGGCGGGCGGGATCCAGTCGGACCCTCCATGGTAGAGAATGGGCCACTCGACCGGCCATTCGGGACTGGCGGCGAGCTCTCCGATCCTCATGAACCGCCTGCACCTTCGACTCCACTTTCTGTTCCTCCCCATCGCAGCCTGCGGCTCGATCGACCTCGCGCCTCACGGGTCCGGCGAGCACGGGGGAGCGGGCCCGACCGGGGAGCAGAACCTCGCGCGTGCGACCGGCGCCCAGGATGTACGCGCCGCGATCGCGCGCCTGGAGGACGCCCGTTCCGACGGCGACGGCATGCTCGAGATCCTGATCGAGGACGCGGACCCGCAAATCCGCAGCCGCGCGGCGCTCGCGCTCGGCCGCCTTCCGACCTGGCGCTACCGGAGCGTGGTGACCGACGCGCTGGTGCGAGCGCTCGACGATGAGCAGGCGGACGTGCGCGCCAGCGCCGCCTTCGCGCTCGGGATGCGCGCGGACGCCGCAGCCGAGCCGGGGCTGCTCGCGCATCGTGAGGAGCCCGACGCAGGTGTGCGCGCCCGCCTCGTCGAAGCAGCCAGCAAGATCGCGACGTCGGCGATGCAGGAGCTCGTGCTGGCGGCGCTCTCGGATCGCGATCCTCGGGTGCGCATCGAAGCGGCCGAAGGTACGTCACGCTTTCCGGCGAACCCACCCGGAGGCGCGCCCTCCCGCGAGCAGGTGGACGCGGCCTTGATCGCCTTCGCGCGAAGCGTGCGCGCGCGCATCGATGCGACGAGCGAGGGGAGCGCGGCGAGTGTCGGGGCGTGGAACGATCCGGCGACGGACGAGGAGGTCTGGCGCGCGCTCTTCAGCCTGGCGCGGCGCAAGTCGGCGGCGGCGCGGGATCTCTTCCTCGAGGAGCTGGGCGACGATTCGGGCGCCTCGGTTTGGTCGCGCTTCTTCGCGCTCAAGGGCCTGGCCGACCTCGCGCCGGAAGCGCGCGCAGACGACGCGCTCCGTTCCGCGCTCGAGACGTACGCGGAGGACACGGACTGGATCCTCGCTTGCGAGGCCGTGAAAGGACTGGGGCGCATCGGAGATCCGCGTTCGATCGATGCGCTCGAGCTCGCCTGGAGAAACCCTGACGTCGGCGCGGCGCACGTGCGCGCCGCGGTCGTGCGCGCTCTCGCGAGCCTGCCGGAGGCGACTGCGCACCTCCAGGACCGCTTCGATGCGGCGCGCCTGGACGACTCGCGCGAGGTGCGCGTCGCCGCGATCATCGGCCAGTGCATCCGATTCGGCGAGCAGGACCGGATGACGGCGACGCTGGATCTCCTCGCCGCCAACGCCGATCCCGTGTACCGGCGCGCCGCGGCTCTCGGCGCCGCCGAGCTCCCGACGGCCGCAGGCTTGCCGCTGCTGCTGCGGTCGACGCACGACGCGAGCTTCTTCGTCTCCACCGCGGCCACGAGCGCGCTCGAGCGCCATCCCTCCGAGGCGACGAGCTTGCGCCTGCGCGAGCTCCTGCTCGGCGAGGACAACGGCCTGCGCCTCGCGAGCGCGGAAGTCCTGGAGAAGACTCGTGCGGTGCTGGCCCTCGAAGACCTCTCCGAAGCGTGGCGGCGCTCGACCGGCGACGTGGGCTCGGAAGTTCGCGTCCAGCTCCTGCGGCTCGCCAACGTCCAGCCCCAGAGTCCCGAGCGGCTCGCCTTCGTCGTCGCCGGCTTGTCGGACTCCGATCCGTACGTGCGCCGCATCGCCCACGAGCTCGCGACCGCAATGGGCAGCGCCGCGGCCTTGCCCGTGGCCGGGGAAGCCGCGCGCGAGGAAGTACCGGGGGCGGGCTTCGCGCGCGGCGCGTCCGAGCCATCGAATCCGATCGTCGAGATCGTGACCACGCGCGGGTCGCTGACCTTCGAGCTCTTCCCTGCCGAGGCCCCCGGGCACGTCGAGAGCTTCCTCGAGCTCGCCAGGCGTGAGCACTACGACGGCCTCACGTTCCACCGGGTCGAGCCCGGCTTCGTGGTCCAGGGCGGTTGCCACCGTGGCGATGGCAATGGCGGAGGCAGCGCGCATGCTTCGTCCCTGCGTCAGGAGATCGGACCACGCAAATACTTCCGGGGAAGCCTCGGAATGCCCAGGAATGATGATCTGGAATCGGGCGGGAGTCAGTTCTTCGTAACACACGTTCCGACCCCGCATCTCGACGGCCGATACACGATCTTTGGCGAGCTTCGTTCCGGATTCGATGTGCTCGACTCGATCGAGGTCGGCGATCGAATCCTCGACGTGCGCTCGCGCTGACGATCGTCCCATCGCTCCCGAGCGAAGCCCTGTTCTCTCCATGATTCATGGAGAGAGTCGCTTTCCCCATCCTTTCGATTCCCCGTGGCGCTCAAGGCCGGCATATTCCTGGACGTCGAGAACCTGATCCGCTGCGGCGGATGGGGAGTGCGCTACCGGACCATCCGGCAGCTGGTCGAAGCCCAGGGAGCCGAAGTGATCCGGGCCAATGCCTACGTCGTGATCGATCGTGACCGCGAGGAAGAGGACCAGGCGTTCCACCGCAAGAAGCAGGAATACCGCGACGCGATCCGGCGCGCGGGCTTCCACGTCGTCCTGAAGGAAGTCCGCCGTTACCAGAACGCCGACGACGAGACGGTCGTGCGCGCCAACGCGGACATCGACCTCGCCGTCGACGCGCTGCTCCAGTCACGCGGCCTCGATTACGTCCTGGTGGGAACCGGGGACGGAGACATGCTGCGACTCGTCGAGGCGCTGCAGGATCACGGCAAACGCGTCGATTTGCTCTCTTTCTCGAATACCAGCGAGGCGCTGCGGCGCGGCGTGGACACGCACTTCTCGGGGTATCTCGTCCCCGGCCTCCTGCCTGGCCACGACGACGTCCGGGAGCGGCTGCGCGGGGTCATGCACTGGGTGAACGAGGAGAAGGGCTTCGGTTTCCTGACCCTGCGCTCCGGTCTGGCGGCGAGCGAGGTGCGCGAGGACGTGTTCCTGCACATCAAGGACTTCGAGCACTCCGACGGCCGGGCCGTCACGAACAAGAGCTTCGCCGCTTTGAAGACCTACCAGCGCATCCTCGAGTTCGATCCCGATGAGCAGGAAGGCAAGCTGAAGGCGCTGCGCGCCCGGGAATTCCAGCCCGAGATCGAGTGACGCGAGCGCACGACGGCGTCCCGCACAGGGGAATGTTCGAAGCGTGTGGAGAACGGCGCGCAACGCCGTTGACGGATAGTGGAGAACTGCTCGGTCGGGCGCGCCTCTCGCTCGCAAGCTCGCCTGGGGCCCACACTTGTGCGTGCGGTTCGAATTCCGTCGCGTGTCGAGAATCCCCCCTCGACGGCTAACCGATCCCAATTCTGAGCCGATAACGGAGCGCGGGGATACGGGCGGATCGTCGGTGCGATCTTGCCTCCGTCCCATTCCTGGGGAGGTTTCACTTGCACATGCGGCGCGTCTGGATCCTTGGAGGTCTCGGTCTCCTCTTCCTGGGCATGGGCGTGACAGGGGTCGCGCGCCTGGACGAGCGCTTGCAACGTCTGGACGAGCTCGAAGCCGGCATGCCATCGGGAATGCGCTCGCTCGCCGACGGCGTCGATCGGACCCGATCGGAGATCCGCGTCCTCCTGGAACGACTGGGGCGCGCCGAGGCACACAGCCAGGACTCGAGCGGGGACTTGCGCAAGGATCTCGCGATCTTGGCGAAGGATCTCCGGACGGGGGAACAGACCCTGCTCGACGAGCTCGGGGAGCAGGCCTGCCAGCTGCGCTTGCTCGAGAGCTGGAGTGAGAGCATGGGCAATGAGTTCCAGGATGCGCGCACGATGGAAGCGCGCATGGCTTCCGACCAGCGCTGGGAAGGCATCGAACGCGAAGTCGCGAGCACCGCGAACCTGGCCCGCAGCGTCCAGACGGAGCTCGAGCGCGTGAACGATCGATTCCAGCGCGACGACGGGACGATGTGGAGGGAGCTCGTAGGGCCCACCGTGCAGCTCTCGGGGACCTCGACGGTCGGCAGCGGCGTGCTCCTGCGCACGGCTCCGGAAGGAAGTTCCGAGCCCGCGCGCCCACTGGTCATCACCGCCTGGCACGTCGTGCGAGACATCTTCTCCGAGACCTCGGAGGAGCAGCAGCCGATCCCCGTCGCGATCTTCGAACCGGACGGCTCGACCCGGCACGAGACCGCTACCCTCCGAGCGCACGACGCCGAGCTCGACGTCGCGCTCCTCGAACTCGACACGGACGAGCCGGTCCCGAGCTCCGCGGTCCTCGCTTCGCGCGAGGTGCTCGGTCACGCGCACACCTTCCAGGAGATCTACGCCGTCGGCTGCCCGCTGGGCAACGACCCGATCCCCACGCGCGGCGAGATCTCGCAGACTTGCCACGAGGTCGACGGCTCGACGTACTGGATGATCAGCGCACCGACCTACATCGGGAACTCCGGCGGCGGGATCTTCGATGCGCGCACGCGCGAGCTCGTGGGGATCTTCTCGAAGATCTACACCCACGGCAGCCTGCGACCGACAGTCGTGCCGCACATGGGGCTCGTCACGCCGATCACCCGCGTCTACGCGTGGATCGAGAGCGGCGACTTCGCGCGCCTCGTCCCGCTCGGTGATGGGCACGGTTCGATGACGATCGTGCTCGCCCGCTCGAAAACCAGCGCCGCCGCCACCAAGTAGTTGTCCCCAGCGGAACGGTCGAGTACGGTTGCCCCGGCTCCCGATGCTCCGCCCCCTCGTCCACGAGTACACGAGCTACCACGCCCACTACGTGGAGCGCGTGCCGTATGGCGATCCGCTGCTGGCGCTCGAGCGGCAGGTAGACGACACGACGCAACTGCTGCTCGGCTTGCCCGAGGAGCGCGGCGCGTACCGCTACGCGGCCGGGAAGTGGAGCATCAAGGAGCTCGTCGGGCACGTCATCGACTGCGAGCGGATCTTCGCCTACCGCTGCCTGGCGATCGCCCGGGGGGACCGGACTTCTCTGCCCGGCTTCGACCAGGACGCCTACGTGGCCCGCTCCAGCCACGAGCGGCGGAGCCTTTCGAGCATCATCGGCGAGCTGCACACGGTACGCGCAGCCAGCCTGGGGCTGTTCCGCTCGCTCAGCGAGGAGGAGTGGGGCCGGGCCGGGGTGTCGGACGGGAAGCTCCTCACCGCTCGCGTGATCCCCTGGATCGCCGCCGGCCACGAGCACCACCACCTCCAGGTGCTGCGCGAGCGCTACCTCGGATCGTCCTGAGGGCCCCCCCGTAGCCCCTGAGGACTCGCTCGAGCGCTTTCCTGGCCAGCGTTTCAGGTTTGATCTGGAACGGGCAGGCAGAGCGTCTCATCGGTTATCTTGGAGATCTGGCAAATCCTTCCTGGGGACCTGGCAAATCCTTTGGAAAGGTCCGTGTCGGCCCGCTCACCCGGGCCCAGGCATGGCTCGTCGGAGACAACTACATGACATGCGCCGGTAAGGCACTCACCTCGACCTGGGCCCTTCTCCTGCCGAACCTCCTGCTGGCCGCCTGCAGCGGCGGCGGTGGGAATTCGGGCTCTCATACGAGCAACGATCTGGCCGTGACCGACCTGTCGGTGACGCCCTTTGCGGTCTGGAAGCTGAACCGTCCGATCGACATCTCCTTCAATAAGGACATCGATTTCGACTCGGTCAACTTCAACACGATCCACCTGGCCGCGATCGACGGGCGACCGGCGACGGGCGCGTTCAGCTTGCTCGCGGACGGTCGCACCGTCCGCTTCCAGCCGAGCTGCCCGACCCTGGCGGACCACTCCGACGCCGGGCTCCTTCCCGGGGGCGTGCACTACCGCTTGCAGGTGCTCGGCACCACGGGCTCGGGCATCACGGTGCTCAGCACCGAGGGCGACCCGCTCGAGGTCGGAGTCTCGGTGGATTTCTTGACGCCCGATTCGACCGACGCGCAGACCCTGTTCCTCGATACGGTCGCGGGTCCGCCCGCGCCGCGAGTGCGGGGCCGCGACGGTGTGGCGCTCGACGATCCTGAGGCGACCTACATGGAGCTCGGGGGGGACCCCGACAACCGGGTCTACTTCGTGTGGAACCGCACGACGCTCGTGGGCGAGCTCGAGGTGGATGGCATGGAGGTTCCGTTGAACCTCTACAGCCGGCCCGCCGAGCAAGTGGCGATCGTGCTGTCTCTCAACCAGCCCATCAATCCCGCGGACACGAACATCTCGACCACCTTCGTGCAGCTCGAGTACCTGACCGCCGGAGGGGACTGGGAAGCGGTTGGCACGCGCCTCGCACTCTCGGCGAACTGCACGGAAGTCGGTTCGGCGCTGCGATTGGTGCCGATCGGCCTGCTTCCTCAAGGTAGCGGCCTGCGGGTGATCGTTCGCGAGGGTTTCGGGGACCTGACCGGAGACAAGACCCTCCTCGACCTGACGGGCTTCGCACAGATGACGACGACGACGGCCGTCGATCCGGGAACCCAGACCCCGGGCGACGGAGCCGACGAGCTGCTCGAGTCGTTCACTTCGAGTGAGTTCGAAGACGTAGCGGCGGCCTTCGCGACTCCCGCAGCGGACTGGGAAGCCGGACTCCTCTCTGCTTCCTTCCCCTTCGGAGGGACGGGCGGTCCCAATGGCAACTTCGACTGGCACATCCCGCCCGGAACGGACTTCATCCTGAACACGTCCGCCGCGACGATCACGGGAGGCCCAGGCGGCGATCCAACCTCCACGCAGTCGGTGATCAACGGGTTGGTGGACATCCGCAACCTGGTCATTCCGGCCAACTCCTCGCTCGTCATCCAGGGTCCGAACGTGTGCACGATCCTCGCCACCGGATCGGTCACCATCGATGGGACCATCAGTACGGACGGGTCGAGCAGCAAGGGCGTAGGAACGCTTGGCACGACCAATCAGCCCGAACCGGGCGCCGCGGGCAACGCTGGCGGCGGCAAGGGTGGAACGGGCAGCTACCTGAGCACCCAGTCGACTCCCCGCGGCGGCGCAGGTTTCGGCGCCTTCGGTCAGCCCAACGGTGGGGGCCAGGGCGGGGAGACGAGCTACGGCACAGGCGGCATCGTCTACCGTCGCGCAGCCGGCGGCGGAGGCGGCACCTTCGGCCCCGACATGTATTACAGCTACGGACCGGGCTTCACCGAGATGGTCCGGTGCCAGGAGATCCAGGGCTTCGACGCAGAGCACGGGTGCGGCGGCGGTCCGGCTCCTGCCAAGGGCGCGGAATCGCAGACCGAACGCGCGCAGGGTGGCGTTCCCGGCCCGCGTCCGTTCACCGACGGCGATGACACGAACGACTTCCTCGGCACGATGCTCACGGCGGAAGGGCAGTTGATCCTCGGCGAGCTCACCGAGGTGTGGGCGGCTGGAGGCGGCGGGGCCGGTGGAAACTCCGTGGACTCGGACTCGTTCCCGCTGGATCCGTGGGATCCCACGGGCGACGAAAAGGGCGCAGGCGGGGGTGGTGGTGCAGGTGGGCTGCGCATCCTCTCGCTCGGTCCGATCCAGGTACGCGCCCCCAACGGCGCCATCTCGGCCCAGGGTGGCCAGGGCGGCGGCGGGGAGAACCCGGCCTCCGGCGGCTTCAGCCACGTCGGCGGCGGCTCGGCTGGAGGAGGCGGCGGACACATCGTCCTGTCGAGCGCGAGCTACATCTCGATCGAGGGCGAGTCTCCGAGCGCCGGAGTATGGTTCAACGACTACGTCGCCGTGGGCTACGAGCTGCACTTCGCGCGTCCGGTCTCGGCGCTCGGTGGGCAGGGTGGCGCAGGCAAGAACGACAAGGGTGGCTCGAGCGGGGGCGGCGGGCGCACGACCTGGCGCTGCGACGCGATTCCCCTCGAGTACTTCGTCGAGACGACCGCGGGCGAGCTGAGCCACAATCCTCCTCGCGACGACAACGGATCCAACAATTGCTGGACCTCGCTCGGCGACCTGACCGACCCGCTCGGCCCGGTGATCGGAGCGGGAGGCGACGGTGGTCCCGGAATCATCCAGCTCCACGTCGACGATCCGGCCGTCAATCTGCGCTTCCCGGACATCACGCTCCCCGGTCAGTTCTACGGCGGAGAAGGTGATCTTGGCATCGACGTGAGCCGTGCCTGCGGGCCGGCCCCGGTGGGCTGGAAGGCCGCTTTCCAGGCCCTGCCTTCCGACCGGATGATCCCCTTCTTCGGCAAGGAGTCGACGGCCCAGAGCACCTGGATCCCCCTGGGGCTCGCGCGCGTCGATCCCGCGGGAGGAACGGATCTCGTGAAGTTCTTCTTCCGGGGCACCGACCCGGCCGACGGCGCGGTGCTGCGCGAAGGCGAATTCCAGCAGGAGCCGGAGCCGCTCATCGGTCCGACCGAGCTCGGCTCAGGCACGACTCCTCCGTTCATCGATGCCACCGATCCTCTGACGATCGTGCTCGACGCGTCGGGCCTCGTCGGCGGGGACGACGTCTACAAGCGCAATCCGGCGCTGCTGCGGCTGTTCATGCTCCGGCTCGAAGACTCGGGTGAGCCCACCAACGTGCAGGAGCATCAGGTGGCCACCGCGACCTACGACGCTGACGCGGACCAGCTGCGGCTGACGGTCTTCCCGGACGGCAGCAAGGTGCTCACCGATTTCACTGCCTCGGAGACGATGGTCAGCCTGTTCCCGTTCTTCCTGCAGGTGGAGACCAATGGTGTGCCCCTGGGGTACCCGGAGGATTCGGAGGTCACGGCCTTCTTCGAAGCGACCTTCGCGGACTCAGAGGGGAATCCCGACGAGTCCCGGGCCACCGGCCTGACAACGGACATCACCGACCTGAACCAGAACCTGGTGCACTACGACTTCTTCCGCTTCCGGGTGCACTTCAATCTGAGCTCGTCGGGCCAGCAGGTGACGGCGACGACCCCGCGTCCTGCGCTCGACTTCTTCCGCGTACCGTTCATCTTCTGAACCTTGTGATCAATGCCGGAAGTGCCGTACGCCTGTGAAGGCCATCGGCACTCCGGCACGGTCGCAAGCCGCGATGACCTCGGGGTCGCGCACGGAGCCGCCGGGCTGGACGAGGGCAGTCACGCCGGCCTCGATGGCGGCTTCGACGCCGTCGGGGAACGGGAAGAAAGCATCGGACGCGAGCATCGCGCCTTGAGCGCGATCTTTCGCCTTGGCAGCGGCCAGGCGCACCGAATCGACGCGGCTCATCTGGCCCGCGCCGACACCCACGACCACCGTGTCCTGCACGAGCACGATGGCGTTGGACTTGACGTGCTTCGCGATCGTGTTCGCGAAGGCGAGCGCGCGCTCTTGTTCCGGCCTCAGGGGAGCCTGCGTGACGACGCGCCAGTCGTGCGGCCCCTCGGACGCGAGGTCGCGCTCCTGCACGAGGAACCCCCCCACCAGCTTCTTCAGCTCGAGCTCGTCGGCCCGGCGCGAGCTCCGACCGTACGTTCCGCAGGCCAGTAGCCGCACGCTCTTCCCCCACTTTGGCTTGTGGACGAGGAGCTCGAGGGCGTCGTCGTCGAAAGCGGGCGCGACGATCGCTTCGACGAAGCGATTGCCGGAGACGAGGAAGCTTGCGCTGGCGAGGTCGAGCGGGCGCGTGAACGCGAGCACCGAGCCGAAGGCGGACACCGGATCGCCCGACCAGGCCGCTTCGAGGGCTTGATCGATGGTCTTCGCCGTCGCCGCACCGCAGGGGTTGGTGTGCTTGATGACGCACACGAAGGGCTCGTCGAACTCCTTCGCCAGCAGGTGCGCCGCGTCGAGATCGACGAGGTTGTTGAAGGAGAGAGCCTTGCCGTTCAGGATCTCCGCCGACGCGACGCCGGGCTCGGCCGACCCTGGCTGCGCGGGACAGGCGTAGAAGGCCGCCTTCTGGTGCGGGTTCTCGCCGTAGCGCAGATCGAAGACCTTCTGGCCCACCAGTGCGTAGCTGGGAGGGAAACGCTCGCTCGCCACTCCGCCGCGCCGGTCGTCCTCGAACAACCACTGGCTGATCGCGGCGTCGTAGCGCGCGGTCAGCGCGTAGGCTTTCGACGCCAGCTCGCGGCGCAGGCCGTCCGAGAGCGTTCCTGCGTGCTTTTCGAGGTCGTCGAGCACGCGTCCGTAGTCCGCCGGATCGGTGACGACCCCGACGAAGCGGTGGTTCTTCGCGGCCGAGCGCACCATCGACGGCCCTCCGATGTCGATCTCCTCGATCGCCTCCTCGCGCACGACTCCCGCCTGCGCCACCTTCGCCTCGAAGGGATAGAGGTTCACGACCACCAGATCGATCGGCAGGATACCGTGCGCCTCCATTGCCGCCCGATGTTCGGCTGAATCGCGCAGCGCCAGGATCCCGCCGTGCACGCGCGGATGCAGCGTCTTCACGCGCCCGCCCATCATCTCGGGAAAGCCCGTGTACTCGGACACCTCGCGCACGGGGATGCCCTCGCTCTTCAGGGTGCGCCAGGTTCCGCCGGTCGAGAGGAGCTCGATGCCGGCCTGCGACAAGGAACGCGCGAAGCCCGCTATCCCGGCCTTGTCGGACACGCTGATCAGGGCACGCTGGATGCGCTGGCTCATGCTTCACTCCGGCCCACCCGGGCCCGAAGGACTCGCTCGCAGAACGCCGAGGGGGCATTGTGCGGCCCCGCGCCTCGGTGCGTCAATGCGCGCGCGGATCGATCAGCGCCTTGACGATCTCGCCCTTCTGCACCGCGGCCAGGGCCTCGCTCGCGCGCTCGAGCGAGAAGCGCTCGCGTGGCAGTCGTGCGAAGGGCGCGGATCGTTCAGGATCCGCCATCAGCCGCACGGCGCGATGGAAGTGCGAGTAGTCCGATCCCCAGCACGCGCGCACGTCCAGGTGCTTGCGGTTGAGATCGCGGTGCGGATTGAAGGAAACGTCGCCGCCATCGGTGTACTGGCCGGCCACGACGACGCGCCCGCCGTCGCGCGTCCAGCGCATGGCCTGGACCACCGCGCGCGGATCGCCCGAGGCTTCCAGGGTGATGTCGGCGCCACGGCCGCCGCTTGCCTCGAGGACCCAGGCGCCGCGAGCGCTCTCATCGTGCTGCGAGAGGTCGAGCGCCTGGTCGGCGCCCACGGCGAGGGCCGTCTCGAGCCGGTGGCGGGGCGCGCCGACCACCAGGACGCGCCCGGCTCCCGAGAGTCGCGCGAGCATCGCGATCGCGAGACCCACCGGACCACTGCCGAGGACGAGCACGCAGTCGCCCAGCCGCACTTCGGCGCGCTCGAGCGCGTGGATCGCGGTCGGCAGGGCACAGCCGCCCGCCATGAAATGCTCGAAGGCGGAGCCCGCGAGAGGGAGCACACGCGTTCCCCGCTTCAGGTGCACCTGCTCCGCCCAGCCCCCCGTCAACCCATCGCCGAGCCCGTACGTGATCCCGTACACCTTGCGGGCCGGGCAGCGCGTCGAGGCCTTCGCCACCAGGCAATACCAGCAGGCGTTGCACGTCGCATGCACGTCCAGGAAGGTGACGGCATCTCCCTCGGAGAGCGCACGCCCCTCGACGTCGTTCATCCGCCCGCGGATCTTCGCCAGCCGACCCACGCTCACGTGGCCGGGGACGATCGGGTAGGGCACTCCCGCGAGCCTGCCGTGCGCGAGGTGCACGTCGGTCCCGCAGACCTCGGAGAGCTCGACCGCGAGCATCGCCTCGTCGATCCCGAGCTCCGGCTCCGGAATCTCGCGCAGCTCGAGGCCCTTCCCGGGTCCGTTCATGACGACGGCGCGGACGACTCCCATGCGCGCATCCTACGGAACCGCTTCCCGACCATCACCCCGCTCGAGCATTCCTTACCATGCCGGGACGGATCGGGATCGAGAGCCGTGCCCCGTGCGCAAGCCCTTCACTCGCCAGGAGTTCGAGACACCGATGCAAGCGCCGCCAGAGCTCGCGCGAGGGCCGGGACGATGAGCAGTCCGCGCCGTCCGAAGCGCGTCTGGTTCCTCGGATTCGTCGTGCCCTCGCTCGGCGTCGCAGTTGCGCTGTACTTGACGCGCGCCCCCAACATGCTCGCCGCGTGGCTCGTCGCGGCCAACACGGTCGCGCTCTGCATCTGGGGCTTCGACAAGTGGAGGGCTAGCCGCGGCGGCCCGCGTGTGCCGGAATCGACCCTGCACTGGATGGCGTTCCTCGGAGCGGCGCCGGGTTGCCTCGTGGGCATGGCGCTGTTTCGCCACAAGATCCGCAAGTGGCACTTCCCGGCCCTGGCCTTGCTCTGGCTCGCCGTGTGGGCCGCGTCGATCTACTGGTATCAGCGCCGGTAACGCTGCTCCAGGCGCTGGATCTCCTCGTACGTCCCGACGTCGATGTAGTTCCCGTTCGCGACCGGCGCGCCCTCGACGCGCAGACCCTCGTCCACCGCGGCATTGAGGACGCCGGCGAAGTCGATGCCGCCTCGAGCGAGCTTCGCGTGCAGGAATTCCGTGAAGCGCGGCCGCCAGAAGATGAATCCCCACATCCAGCGCAGCGAGGTTTCCTTAGGCTTGTCGATCACGCGGCGCACGCGGCCGTCCTCCGCGAGCTCGACCATGCCGAACTTCTGCGGCCGCTCGGTCTCGAACAGCCCGAGTACGAGATCGGCGGAAGCATGGCGCTCCGCGAAGACCGCACGGAACCCTTCCACGGGTTCCACGATCGTGTCGGCCATCCCGAACAGCACGCTCTTGCCTTGCGTGAGGTGATGGGCAGCGTCGAGCGCTTCGGCGAGCCCCCCCGATGCCGTCGTGCCGACCGTGTCGGCCTCCTGGAAGACGTACGAGAGCTCGCAACCGAAGCGCTTGCCGCTGCCGAAGTAGCCGATCAACTGGTGCTTGGTCTCGTTGATGACGAGCACGACGTGACGGACGCCGGCGACCACCATGCTCTCCAGTACATGCTGAGCGACGGGCTTGTAGCGGTTGTCCTGGATGATCGGATAGAGCTCCTTGGGATAGGGCAATCCGAGGCGCAGCCCTCTGCCGGCGGCGGGCACGAGGCCGATGAGGTCTTCCGAGCGATCCTGGCTCATGCCCCCATGGTCGCTCATCCGCGGGGGCGAGGGCCAGCGACCGTCGCTCCGGCGAAGAGCTCCTCGAGGCCCAGGAGCTCGGTCAGGCTCGCTTGCAAGCGCTGGTAGCCAGGATCGTCTTCGACGCACCAGAACGGCTGGAGGAAGAGGCCGAAGATCTCGGCGTCGGGGCGAGCTCGCAAGGCCTGGACGGCGCGGCGGCGCTCGACCCAGTGATCGAGCCGGCCGAGGAGATCGTTGCCCGCGACGAGATCGGCGATCGCGAGCCTGCCGATCCGCGCGCGGCCGTGCGAGCGGCGCAAGCGATCGACGAGCCCGCGCAGGGGCCGCCAACCACGATGGGAATCCCCGCCAACGCGGAACGCGCGCGCTCCTCCCATGCGAGCCATGACCCACGTGCGGCCGAGGTGCAGCCCGAGCAGCGCCGGCAGGACGCGGCGCAGGTTCTGGTCGTCGTAGTTCTTGAACGCCGTCAGCAGCGGATTGCGCGCCTGGAGGACCCGCAGCATCTCGGGCGGGAACCGCCGCGAGGTCTTCGAGTGGTGGTGGCGGCAGACTGCTGCGGGCACGTAGTGCACTTCCTCGCCGGCGAGCCAGGTGCGCCAGCCCAGGTCGAGGTCCTCGTAGTACGCGAAGAACTCCTCGTCGAAGCCGCCGAGCCGGTGGAAGAGCGCGGCATCCATCGCCATCGCCCCGCCGCACGCGAACAGGCACTTGCGCGCGAAGGCATGCTGGGAACCGGGCGGATCGCCGTAGCCGTGGGCGATGGCAATCCCCTGCAGGTTGCTCCCTCCGCCCGCGTGATCGATGCGCGAGCCGTCCCACGAGAGCATCTTGGCGCTCGTCGCCGCGCATTCGCCGCGCAGGATCGGCGAGACGAGCTCGACCAGCCAGCTTCTCTCCGTGCGCACGTCGTTGTTCACGAAGACGAGGACGCGAGCACCGTCGGCCGCGCGCGCACCCTGGTTGGTGGCGACCGCGAAGCCCAGGTTCTCCGCGTTGGCGAGCACGCGAACCCGCGGGTGGTGGGCCGCCAGCCACGCGCGCGTGCCGTCGCGCGAGCCATTGTCGACGACGATCGTCTCGACGCGCTCCGAGGGATACGCCTGCGCGGCGAGCGACGCGAGACAGACCTCGAGGTCCTGCCTGCCATCGAGGGTAGGGATGACGATCGTGACGCGCGGAAGATCCACCTCGGCGAGCGGCGGGCCGGGGCGGACGGCGAGATCCTCGAGACGCCTGTCGGCCTGGGAGTCCATGGAAGACCTCATGGACCGATCTTCGGCGGAAGCTCGAGCCAGCGCCCCACTCGCGCGCCGAGCGCTGCGAGCACCTCGCGCGGGCGGCGCCGGCCGTGCACGAGCCGGTGCACCACCACGCGCTCCAGCCGCAGCGGGTGCCCGTGGCCGCGATTCGACCAGCCGTTCTCGACGCGCAGCCGCCGCACGCGCGAGCCGTCCTCGATGCGCAGCGTGAGGATGCGCGTCTCGCCTCGACGCTCGGGGCGCATGGGACCGAAGCGAGCGCGCGAATGGCCGTCGAGGAGCACCCGGCCGGCCATCTCGCAGTTCGACGGAAGGCCCGTGAACCCCACGTGCAGATCGACCTCGACGGGTCCCTCGGGAAGCGCGTGGAGCGCGTACTCCGCTCCGCCCTCGCCCGGTCCGAGGAGGAGCGCGCCCGCGCCGGTCTCGCGGGCGAAACCGGTGCGCCGAGCCGTTCGACTGCCGGCCACATCGAGCACCACCGAGGGCGGCGGCTGCCTCGCCTGGCAGGCGAGCCCGCGATAGCGGAACGAGAGCTCGGATGCGTGCTCCGTCAAGTCGCGGGCACGCTCGAAAGCGCTCTCGGCGCCAGGCGAGTACACGAGTTGCAGCGGATCGAAGCCGCCCTCCGCGAGCAGGCGGGCGCGCGACGAGCGCGTCGCGACGAGTACGGCGCTCGCGCGGCGGCAGGCGAACAGGGTCTCGGCGTCACAGTCCGCGTCGCGATCCTCGTGCATCTGCACCAGCAAGGGCCGCTCGATCGACAGGAGCCAGGTGAGAGTCGCGAGTGAGCCGGGGCAATGCAGGTGCACCAGATCGTAGTTCTCGAGCGCATCGAGCGCACGGATCCGCGGCGCGAGCTCTGCCTCGGTCACGATCTCGATCGCATGGCCCTGCGCCGCGATGGCGCCCGTGAGCCGCGCGGCGTAGTCGCGCGCGAGCGGGCTCGCTCCGTGGCCCACAATGGCAAGCACGCGCACGTTCCTGGAGTCGAGCACCCTCGTCGGGCCGAAACGCCGGCGCGAGCGCGCACCTTCGAATAGGCCGTGGAAGTACGCCCGGCGCAGCTCGCGCGCGCGCGCGAGCTGGCGCACGAGCGCGCGGCCGCCCACTCCCGCTGCACGCAGGGCCCGGAAATCCGCGCGGAGCTGTCTGCGGACGAGCCGTTCCGCAGTTTTCGCCGTCGCGACGGGGACGCGATCGAGCCACTCGACGTGGAAGGCGCCATCGACGAACGCGCGCCGGGCCATGTCCGAGGTGCTGAAGTCGTGACTGTGCTCGACCGCCGCGCGGGCATCGAAGACCACGGTGTGGCCGGCCTCGAGGAACGCCCGCGCCTGCAGCACGTCCTCGCCGAAGGTGCAGCGCGGGTACGGATGGCGCTCCCAGAGCGCCCGGCGCATCGCCGAAGCCGAGTCGCAGTAATTGTAGAGCAGCCGTCGCTCGTCGGGCCCCATGCGCGCGTAGCTATCCCCGACGCTGATGCGGACCTCGCGCCGCTCGGTCCCGTAGGTCGGATCGCTCTCGTTCTGCACGCGCACCAGGATCTCGGCCTCGGGCCGCGTCACGTTGCGCGAATAAGCCGCCCCGACGCGCGGGTCGTCGAAGTTCGCCGCGAGGCCCGCGAGCCACTCCACGCCCAGAGGAATCGCATCATCGGTCAAGAAGACCAGAAGCTCGCCCACCGAGAGCGCCGCAAGCAGGTTGCGCGTGCAACCGTGATTGAACTCTTCCTTGAGGATGCCTCGCACGCGAAGCGGAACCGGAAAGCGTTTTGCGTGGTGTTCGAAGATCGCGAGCGTCCCGTCGGTGCTCCCGCAGTCGATGGCGAGGAAGTCCCAGGGCGCGGCCACTCTTTGCCGCGCTAGCGCCTCGAGGACGCGATCGAGATAACGCGCGCCGTTGAGGATCGGCAGGAGGACAGAGATCGAGCGTACGGGCGGCATTTTTTCCGGTTCGGAGTACCGCCTTCGGGCGGTCTTCTGTTTTCTGTTCTGTTCTTTGCTCTTCTGTTTCTTCTCTTTTCTTTTCTTCTCTTCGTTTGTCGACTCTGCAAGAACCGGAACCAGACCGCCTGAAGGCGGTACTCCGAACCGGAGCCGAACCAGAGCCGGACCGGAATCAGCGGCCGCTGGGCTTCGCGCGCAGGTTCGCGAGCATTCGCGCGGGGTCGTTCGTCGGGGCTTCGCAGGTGAAGTCGCGGCAGACATAGGCAGTCGCCTTGCCGCCGAGAGCTTGCTGCGGGCTCACGAAAGGAGCGAGGCGTGCGATCGCCGGGTCGGCTTCGCCGGCAGGACGGAAGAGCACGACCTTGTTCGGCAGGAAGCCCGCGCGCAATTCGGAGAGCAGCGCACGCGTGTCCGGGGAGCCGCGATCGCCGACGATCACGACCTCGTGGCTGGGGCCCACTGCGAAATCGAGGGCGAGCATCAGCTCGGTGGTACCGGATGGCGAGCGCGACACGTCGCCGCCGAAGGCGCCGAAGACGGCGTCGGCCTGCTCGGAGAGGTCCTCGTCGCCGGTCAGGCGCGCCAGCCGCAGGAAGTTCATCGCGGCAACCGAGTTACCCGAAGGCAGCGCCCCGTCGTAGCACTCCTTGGAGCGCACGATGAGCGCCTCGCCGTCGTCGGCGGCGAGAAAGAGGCCTCCCCGGCGCTCGTCCCAGAAGTGCGCGCGCATCGCGCCATCGAGCTCGACGGCGGCTTGCAGATAGCGCTCGTCGAACACGGCTTCGTACAGGTCGATCAGGGCCGCGACCGTGTACGAGTAGTCGTCGAGCACGCCGTCGAGTGAAGCCTCGCCGGCGCGGTAGCGCTTGTAGAGACGCCCCTTCTCGTCGCGCAGCTTGGCGAGCAGGAAATCGGCGGCTCGAGAAGCGGCACGCGCGTAGCCCTCGTCGCCGAAGGCCGAGGCGGCCCGCGCGAGCGCCGAGATCATCAATGCGTTCCAGTCGGTGAGGACCTTGTCGTCCTTGAGCGGATGGACCCGCCCCTCGCGGAGCGCGAAGAGCCGGGCGCGAATCGACTCCAGACGCTCCTCGAGAGCCGGGAGCTCGAGCTTCTCGCGCTTGGCGACCGTGGCGAGCTCTGCGGGGAGATGCAGGATGCTCTCGCCGGTCTTCTGCCCACTGGCCTGGTCGGTGAAGTTGCCGCCCTTTTCGACCCCGAAGACTCGGATCGCGAGCGCCCCGTCGTCCGCGCCCAGCGCCTGGACGAGCTCTTCGGGAGTCCAGAGATAGAAGAGCCCCTCTTCTCCTTCGCTGTCGGCGTCCTCGGCCGAATAGAACGCACCCTCCGGCGAAGTCATGTCGCGCAGCACGTAGGTGAAGATCTCGCGGGCGGTCCGCTCGTACTCGCGATTCCCCGTCGCCTGCGCAGCTTCGATGCAAGCCGTCGCGATCAGCGCCTGGTCGTAGAGCATCTTCTCGAAGTGCGGGAGGAGCCACTCTCGATCGGTCGAGTAGCGGTGGAAGCCGAAGCCGACGTGATCCCAGATCCCACCCCGGCGCATCTCGCGGAGCGTGGCCTCCACCATCGTGAGTGCCTGCTCCTCGCCGCTGCGGGCGTGATACCGCAGCAGGAAGCGCAGATTGTGCGGCGTTGGGAACTTCGGCGCGCGTCCGAAGCCGCCGCGCTCCGGGTCGTAGCGTGACACGAGCTCCGCATAGCACAGGTCGAGCGTCGCCGCCGTCGGCTTCACGCCCGGCGATCCGCCGCTCGCGCGGGCGAGCTCGCTCGTGATCGTCTCGGCGTTCTTCAGGACCTCCTCACGCCGGTTCTGCCACGCATTCGCGAGCGCGGGCACGAGCTCCATCATCCCCGGCCGCCCGAAACGGCCGGACTTCGGGAAGTAGGTGCCTGCGTAGAAGGGCCGCTTCTCCGGAGTGAGCAGCACGGTCATCGGCCAGCCACCGCTTCCGGTGAGCTGCTGCGTGACCGTCATGTAGACCTGATCGAGGTCCGGCCGCTCCTCGCGATCGACCTTGATGCACACGAAGTTCGCGTTCATCAGCGCCGCGACCTCTTCGTCCTCGAAGCTCTCGTGCTCCATCACGTGACACCAGTGGCAAGTCGAGTAGCCGATCGACAGGAACACCGGCTTGTCCTCCGCCGCCGCACGCTCGAAAGCCTCCGCTCCCCAGGGAAACCAGTCGACCGGGTTGCGCGCGTGCTGGAGCAGATAGGGGCTCTTCTCGTGGACGAGGCGGTTGAATTCCGGCCCGCCGTCGGGCGGGAGCTTGGCGATCTCTTCGGCAGTCGGCAGCGGATGACGCACGGGATTGACCTCTGGTTCTTGGACCCTCGCCGCTCCGGTCGAGCACGCGAGAGCGAGTACGATCAGCGGCAGGAGCTTCACGTGAGGCCTCCGCGGACGTTGCACGGGCCCCTCACTCGGCCGTCGTTGCCGCGGTGAGCTCGTTCAGCTTGCGCAGCAAGTAAGGCGCGGTCACCACGCCGGAATACCCGTCGAGGAAGCGACCGCGAGCGTCGGCAAAGAGCACGAAGGGCAGCATCATCGCGCCCTCGAGCTGCGCGGCGAGCTCGTCGACCTCGGGTTCCGCCGCGTCCGCATCCGCGGCGAGCGCGACGAAGTGCTCGCGCAGCGCGCGCGCGATCTCCGGTCGCGGGATGACGCTCTCCACGAGGGAGCGGCACTGCCCGCAGAGCTCGCGGCCGAACTCGATGAAGATCTTCTTGTTGCCGGCCGTCGCCGCGGCGAGCGCGTCGGCGAAGCGCGTGTGCCACTCGAGCGTGCCGCGATCGTCGAAGTGCGGGTGGGAGGACCTCTCGTTCATGACAGGATGGTAGGCTACCGTGGTCGACCACCCAAGCGCCCGCTACCGGTTCATGCGTCCCTCCGTTCTTGCTTGCGCTCTCCTGTGTTCGGCGCTGGTCCCGGTGGGCTGCGGTTCCGGCCCGGAGAACCCGGCCGATTCGCGCTATCCCACCGCGCCGAACGTCCTGCTGATCACGATCGACACGCTGCGCGCGGACCACCTGTCCTGCTACGGCTACTTCCGGCCGACCTCGCCGCACATCGACGCGCTCGCGGAGGAGGGGATCGTCTTCGAGCGCGCGTTCGCGACCAGCGGGACGACCCTGCCTTCGCACCTCTCGATCTTGACCGCGCTCTATCCCCACCAGCACGGTCATGTCTCCAACAAGGGCGCCATGAAGGGCCCGTACGTTCCCGCGCCCGGGCGCCAGCCGGCGACCGAGTTCTTCCGCGCCGCGGGGTACACGACGGCTGCGTTCGTCAGTGGCAACACGGTCAAGAAGACGACCGGTGTCCAGCACGGCTTCGATGTGTGGAATCAGCCCGAGACGCTGCATCGGAAAGGCGAGTCGACGCGCGCGCTCGCCGTCGAGTGGCTGAACGGGCAGACCTCGAAGAGCCGCAAGCCGTTCTTCATGTGGCTGCACTTCTGGGACGTGCACGAGCCCAACGATCCACCCGAGCCATGGCGCTCCATGTTCCAGGCGGATGAGCGCGTCGAGGCGCTCCTCGCCGAGAGGCGCGTGGACGCGAGCGTGCTGCAGGCGAAGTTCACCCCGACCGAGATCGCGCGGATGTTCTATCCCGAGCTCGTCGCTCCACTGCTCCGCGGCGAGAAAGTCAGCGTCCCGCCCCTCGACCACCAGAAGATGCTCGCTCTCATCGACGCGTACGACGGATCGATTTGCTACGTCGACGAGCAAGTCGGCGCCATCTTCGCTCGATTGAAGGAGCTCGGTCTGTGGGAGAACACGATCGTTGCGCTCGCCGCCGATCACGGTCAGGCGCTGGGGCAGCATGACTGGCTCGAGCACGGCGAGATCCAGAACGAGGAAGTGCACGTCCCGCTGATCCTGCGTTTTCCGGGGGACATCGCCGACCTGCCCGGGCGCGTGGATCGCACCGTCTCGACGGTCGACCTGATGCCGACGGTGGTCGCGCGCATCGAAGGCGAGCCGTTCCGTGCCTTCGCCGCCCAGGCGAGCGGAAGCGATCTCCTCGATCCGGCCCTAGAGCGTCCCTGGGCGTTCTCGCAGCGCACCGAGCGCAATCGCGACTGGGACAAGGGCCCCAAGTTCGGTCTCACTCTCGACAAGTGGAAGTACTACCACCGCGAAGAGGGTGCAGACGAGCTCTACGACCTCGCCCGCGACCCTGGCGAGATCGAGAACGTGATCGCGGACCATCCCGAGGAGGCGAAGAAGCTGCGTGAGCTGGTCCTGCACGTGCTCTCGACCAACCCCGCGGACGGGAGCACGCGCGGATCGATCAGCGAAGAGGAGCGCGCCGAGCTCGAACGAGAGCTGCGCGAATCCGGTTACCTGGGGGGCGAAGGCGAGAGCGAAGGGGAGCGTTGAAATGAGGCTCTCGGGCCGCGCCCGAGCGATCCTCGTGCTCCTCGCCCCGGCGTGCTCGGCTGGAACGCCGCCGCGCACGAACGTGATCCTCCTGGTGGTCGACACCTTGCGCGCCGACGCCATCGAAGGTGCGCACACACCGAGCATCGATCGGCTCGCGCGCGATGGCGTCGTCTTCCCGCTCGCGTTCAGCCATGCGCCATCGACCCTGCCCGCTCATGTGGCGCTCTTCAGCTCGGAGCTCCCCCACCAGACCGGCGTCCTCTCGAACGGCGAGCGCGTGCCGCCCGACCTGGAGCTCTTCCCGGCGTGGCTCGCGCGCCAGGGCTGGCACACGGAGGCCGTGACGAGCATCGCCACGCTCTGGCCCACCGAACGCGGCTCGGGCATCGATCGTGGCTTCGGCATCTGGCGCACGTGCCCTCACGATGTCGCCCCGGCGGGCGAGGTGCTCGCCCAGATCCCCGAGCTCCTCGAAGGCGAGCGCAAGAACGGTGGACTGTTCCTGTTCGCGAACTTCTGCGAGCCGCACCAGCCCTACGACTCGCACGGGACCGCCGATGTCGAGGCCGAAATCTCGCTCGGCCCGCTCCTCTTGCAGCGCATCCCGATCGCGGGCAGCAGCTGGTGGCAGAGCGAGCTCGTGCTCCCGCCCGGCACGCATGAGCTCTCGATCCGCGCGCATGTCCCGTTCCGACTGCGCAGCTTCCAGCTCGAGCTCGCGGCCCGCATCGTTCCGACGAGTTACGACCACTCCGACTGGCTCGAGCCGAGAACGGAGGTGGCGATCCCCCTCGAGAATCCCTCCGCGCGCCCGACGCCGGCAAAGGTCTCGCTGTGGATCCACGACTTGCCGCCCCTCGACGAGATCGCGCGCCGCTACCGTCTCGAAGTCGAGGCCGCCGACGCGGCGATCGGCGCGCTCCTCGAGGAGCTCGATCGGCGCGGCCTGTACGACTCGAGCCTGATCGTCTTCACTTCCGATCACGGGGAAGCGCTCGGCGAGCGCGGCATCGCCGGGCACGTGCGAAACCTCTTCGACGAGCTTCTGCACGTCCCGTTGATCGTGAAACTGCCCGCGGGGCACCCCAAAGCGCGCGCACTCGCGACGACCAGCGACCTACTGGTGCGGCAGATCGATCTCGTCCCCACGCTCGTCGACCTCCTGGGCCTGCCCGTCTTCCGCGGCGCAGCCGGTGTTTCGCTCTTCGAAAGGACCGAGCGCATCCTGCAAGCCGAGACGCACCCTCCAGCCGCGCCGCGCGCCCTGCTCGCCATGCGAGACATCCACTACAAGCTCGTATTCGACGTCGCGGCCGATCGCTTTACGATGTATGATCTGTCCAGGGATCCTGGCGAGGAGCACGACGTATTCGCGCGTGCTCAGGGCGAACGGTCGAACTGGTGCGAGACTCTACGCATCGCCGCTCGAACCAGGACCGCTCGCGCCGAGCTCGATTCGACTACTCGGCGTAAGATTCAGCAGGTCGAATATTGAAGATGATATCCCTGCGCGTTTCCCTGCTGAGTCTGCTCTTTCTCGGTTCATGCACCGGCGAGGATCTCGCTTCCATGCGCGCCGAGCGCGTGCACGTCGATCTGCTCACGGCAGAGGAAATGTGTACGGTCGCAGAGCAGCATCCGACCCGCCCGGTGCACGAGCGGCTGTTCCGCTCGGCCTCCGGCCCCGAGGACCTCCTGCCTGGCCTCGAGATGGGCCCGCCCGCGCGCGTGCAGTACCGGATTCCCACGATGCCTCCAGGTGCGGTCCTCGAGCTTGCGGCCTGCGCCGACCGCAACAGCTGGGATCGCCCGGGCATCGTGCACCTGCGCGCGAGCCTCGACGGGGAGAGCCTCATCGATACGCAGCTCACGACTGCCGCGCTCCTCGAGGCCGCTCCGCGCCTGCTGCGCATTCCGATCGAGAATGGCGGGCTGCTCGAGCTCACCAGCGAGTGCGAGGGCGCCGGCGACAACCTACCCGTGGTCGGTTTCACCGGACTCTCGATCCGAGTTCCGTTCGAGCGCGCGCGATCCCTCCCCACGCCCGAGCTGCCGAACGTCGTCTTGATCCTCGTCGACACCCTGCGCGCCGATCGCCTGCACACGTACGGCAACCCCGTCGACGTGAGTCCCCACATCGACGCGCTCGCTGCGCGCGGAACGCTCTTCGAGGAGGCCTACTCCGATTCCTCGTGGACGATCCCCTCGACGGTCTCCGTCCTGACCGGCCTTCCCTCCATCAGCCACGGCGTGCGCGGGCAACTGACGCAATTCATGTCCGAGGATCTCGTGTCGATCGCCGAACGCTTCATCGATCACGGCGTCGACACCGCGGCCTTCTCGTGCAATCCGCTCGTCGCTTCCGGCGTGAACTTCGACCAGGGATTCCAGGAATACCGCGTCTACCACTGGAAGAGCGCTGCCGAGATCCAGGGCGACTTGCTCGCATGGCTCGCAGCGCGTGACGGTGGGCGCTTCTTCCTCTACGTGCACCTGGTCGACCCGCACGACCCCTATGACCCCGATCCCGTGCAGCGGGAGCGCCTGGCCGCGCACGTACCCACCGACTGGAAGGAGGAGTCGCAACTCGACATCGCGACTCGCCTCCAGGAAGAACCCTCGGCCGCCGAAGGCGTGCTCGCCGAGGCCGTCAGCTTCAACCTTGCGCTCTACGATGCCGAGATCGCATCGCTCGATGCCGCTCTCGAGCCTCTGTTCTCCGCCCTCGACGAGCGCGAGCTCATGGATCGCACCGTGATCGCGCTCACGAGTGATCACGGCGAGGAATTCCTCGAGCACGGCTTCGTGGGCCACTCGATGCAGGTCCACGAGGAGTGCGTGCACGTGCCGCTGATCCTCGCCGGACCCGGTGTGCCGGCTGGCTGGCGCGAGAGCGGGCGCGTGAGCAACGTCGATCTCGGGGCCACGCTCCTGCGGCTGGCGCACATCGATCGCGGCAGTTTCCAGGGCTTCGGCGACCTCCTGGAGCCCGCGTCGTCCGGGAGTGCCGTCCACTTCGACACCGTGCGCGGCATCGTTTACGAGCCGCACGAGAACCGCTGGCTCAGCGTGGGCGAGCTCTTCGGCATGCGCGCCGCACACTGGCAGCTCCACTGGTCGGCGCGCTCGCCCGCGAAGGGCGGCGAGATCGTGCGACTATGGGACCTCACGAGCGATCCGGCTGCCACTCGCGACGTCGCAGCCGAGCACCCCGATGTCGTCGATCAGCTGCGCGGCGAGCTCACGCGCTGGATCCGCGAGGCGAAGGCCCGATCTTCGGCTACGCTATCCGACGGTGAAGCCGAGGCCGTGCGCTTGCGCGAAGCCGGCTACGCCGGCGGTGGTGACGACTTCGACGACGGGGGTAACCCATGATGCAGTGCTGCCTTCTCCTCGCGCTGCCTGCGCTCACGCAGGTGACCGAGGCGCCCGCGCCCTTCCGCTTCCTCGACATCCGCAGCGTCCCGATCATCGAGCTCTACCAAGAGGTGCGGGCGCGAGCCGAGGACAAGACACCCGCTCCCGCTGACGACCCTCTCGCGCGCCCTGTCGAGCTCGCGCGGGCGCTCCAGGCCGACCTGGGATTCTTTCTCAACTGGGGCTTCCTCGAGGGCCGCCTGCTCGATTGCAAGGACGCGAGCGACCTCACGCACGCCTTCGCCGAGGCGCCCGAGAGCTACCACGTGCGCTCACCCGATGGCACATCGCGCGAGATCGCGTTGCGCGAGCGCGCGCTCGAGCTTGCCGGCGCGCTCACGCAAGCCTGGCCCGGCTGGCTCGAGCAGCAGTGGCCAAAACGTGCCGCCGTCCTCCAGCCCGAAGCTGCGCGCCTGAACGAGCTCTTCTCCGGCGAGCGCGGCGAGGCGGTCTGGAACGCGCTCTGCGAGCACCTGCTCCTCGGCATCGAGCCGATCGTCGTGCCCGTCTACCTGACGACCCGCGGCCCGTTCCCCGGCGCCGTCACCCACCGCGCCTTCGGCGGCGCCGTCTGCTTCGTGGCCATCGAGGACGTGCCCGGCAGCCTGCTCTACGAGAGCATCCTGCACGAATCCCTGCACGCGCTCGACGAGGCGAGCGCCGGCCACCCCACCCTCCTCGAACGCCTGCGCACCCGCCTCGCCGAAGCCGGCCTCGACGACCGCGACCGCCGCGTTCACGACGCCGCCCACACCCTCATGTTCCTCAACGCCGCCGAGGCCGTGCGCGAAGCCCTCGACCCCGCCCACCGTGACTACGGCGACCAGCGCAACTACTACCCCAAGGTCCAAGCCATCGCCGACCTCGAGCGCCCGCTCTGGCGCAAGTGGGTCGCGCACGAGATCGAGGTCGATGCCTTCCTCGACGCGATCGCCGAGGGATTGACGGGCAAGAAAGCGCCCTGACCGAGGATCAACGAGTGAGGCCCGTGGGGAGATACGAGGTGTCCGTCGAGCACGGCCTCAACATCGTCGATCCGCTCCCCGTTTTCTCGAGCGACACGTCCTGCCCGGCAGTCGCGCGCGATTGCATCGACGTCCTCCACGCGCAGCTCAGCGTGGTGATTCGTTGACCGGCGAGTCGAGCACCGGCAGCCGGTAGCAGGCCGCCTCCTCGTCGTTGCGCACGAACAGCAGCGGCGCGGCGAAGGCGGGAACGTTCCAGGTCTTGCCGCCGAGCGCTTCGATGCGCGTGAGCTCGCGGTGTCCGTCCGGCGTGGCTTCGACGAGCACGAGCGCGCCATCTTCCGTGAGCACGAGGAGCAGATCGTCGACGAGCAGCAGCTGGCCGTGCCCGTAGCGGCCGTCCTTCCAGACGCGGCGGCCGGTCGCCGTGTCGATGCAGGCGAGGATGCCGTCGTCGAGGCCGTAGAGGAAGCCCTCGCGGTGGACGTAGGTCGCGAACTTCGACTTGAGGCTCGTGGTCTTCCATGACTGCACGGCGGCGAGCTCGCCGCTTGCGTTGCGCTCGACGTGAAAGAGGCCGCAGCCCGCGCCATAGCCGCTCGAGACGAACACGCGATCGCCCGGCAGGACCAGCGGCTGGCAGACATTGGGGTTGGGGAAGTCCCAGGGGACGCTCCACAGGAGCTGGCCGTCGGCCGGATCGCAGGCGGACATCGTGTTCGCGTTCAGGATGACGAGCTGCGGCACGCCGGCGAGGACGTGCAAGCTCGGCGAGGCGTAGCTCGGGCTGTCGTCGCCGGCGACCCACAGGCGCTCACCGGTCTCCGCGTCGTAGGCGACGAGGCTTTGCTTGCTGTTCGCTCCGGGCGCCACGACGACGCGGCCATCTCCCACCCAGGGCGAGTTGCTGTACCCCCACTCGGGAGTCTCGCTGGCGCTCGCGCGCACGTCGACGCTCCACAGCTCCTCGCCGCTCTCGAGCGCGAGACATACGAGGATCCCGGTCGCCCCCACCGCGTAGACCTTCGAGCCCGCCACCGCCGGCGTCGCTCGCGGGCCCTCGCCGGAGACCTCGTGCGCATAGCGCGCCTCGACCTCGTGCAGCCAGCGAACCTCGCCCTGCAACACTCCGTAGCACACGACCGCTTCGTGCTCGCCGCGCTGCTCCTGCGTGATCGCGCGCTCGCCCACGACCGCGAAGCCCGACCAGCCCGGCCCGACCGCGTGTCGCCAGAGCTCGCGCGGCGGATTCGCTTCCCAGTCGCGAGCGAGCCGCACGCCCTCGACGACGCCGTCGCGACTCGCGCCGAGGAACTGGGGCGAATCGCTCCAGAAGACTTCGACCTTCGCGGATGCGGTGACGGCTTCAGTCGAGCTCTCGGCGCCGGCCGGCTCGCGCTCGTTCTCGAAGTCAGGCTTCGATCCGAAGCGCCACGCGAGGACCGGCACCAGATCACCCGTGACTCCGCGCACCTCCACGAGACCCAAAAAGAGCGCGACCACTGCGATCCCCGCCACCGCCAGACGCAACCGCGCGCGCCAGGCGATCGGCGACACGAGTAGCAGCCATAGCAGGAGCAAGAGCGTGCCGAGGAGGCCGATCGCAGCCGCGGTGAGTACCCGCTGCTGGCGGTACGTGACCTCGCGCAGAAACCCGTTCCAGACGAGGGCTCCGGTCAGCCCGAAGACGAGTGCTGCGCCGATCCACCAGCGCAACCGCCCATGGACTCGATCAGTCATAGGAGCGAGAGCTTACGGTACGGAGTCCCTTGTCCGAATCCTCCTACAGTGCGAGGATGAATTCGTGTCGATCTCCATGGATGACATCCGGCGTCTCAGCATCGCGGAACGGATCAAGCTCGTGGAAGCCATCTGGGACACGATCGCGGCCTCTCAGGAAAGCATTCCCCTCACCGAGGGTCAGCGCAGCGAACTGGATCGGCGTAGGAACGAGTACGCCAAGGAGCCATCTGCAGGCCGGACGTGGGACGAGATCAGGGAGGACCTGGATCGCCGCGAGTGAAGGTCCGTTTCGCCTCAGCCCCGCAAGCTCTCGATCGGGCGGCTGGTGAGTGCGCGCGTGCTGGCGAGCAGACCGGAGAGCGCGGCCAGCAAGGCGGTTGCAAAGGTGGCGAGAGGTAGGACCGCGAACGGAAGCTCCGGCGGAATCTCGATCACGTGCTCGAGGAAGGCCCAGGTGAGCGCGTAAGCAGCGAGCGCGCCGATCAGGCCGGCGGCCAGGCCGACGAGCGCGTACTCGAGACCGAGAAGACGGATCACGCCGAGGCGCGTCAGCCCGAGCGTCTTCAGCAGGGCCACCTCCCGCCCGCGATGCGCGGCGGTCGAGCTCGCCACGCCGGCGAGGATGGCGAGGCCAGTCAGCACCGTGAACATGCCGAGCGCGTGCACGCCGACGGCGAGGCGTCCGAGCACGTGCAGGATCTTCTCGAGGATGGCGCGCACGCGAATCGGCGTGACGTTCGAGAAATCCGCCCCGAGCGCGTCTTGCAAGCGCGTTTCCTTCGCGGCGTCGAGGCGTGCGGCGGCGAGGAGGAAGTGCGGCGCGTCGTCGAGCGCGCCGGGCTCGGCGACCAGGAAGAAATTGATGCCGAAGCTCTCCCACTCGACCGTGCGGATGGAGGTGACGGAGAGCTCGACGGGCACGCCCTGCACGTCGAAGGTGAGGCGTGAACCCAGGCCCACGCCCAGCTCCGCGGCAAAGCCCTGCTCCAGGCTCACCTCGAAGCGCTCGGGATCCTCCCAGAGCCTGCCCTCGACGAGCTGGTTGTCCGGCCCGAGCTCGCTCGCCCAGGTCAGGCGCTGCTCGCGGGTGAGCGCCCATCGGGGCCGGCGATCTCCGCCGTCCTGTCTTCCGCGGCTGGTGAGCTCCTGCACGCTCGTGCCGTCGATCGCGGAGAGACGAGCGGTCACCACGGGTACGCTGCGGATCGAGCTCGCTTCGAGGTCCAGGAGGATCGCCTCGACGCCCTTCCATTGATCGGGCTGCACGTCGATCAGGAACACGCTCGGCGCATCGGCCGGAAGTGCGGTGCGCAAGCGCTCGGTGAGCCGCCGTTCGGCCAGCGCCATCGCGGCAACGACGAGCACGCCGAGGCCGAGCGCAACCGTCGCGCCGGTGACGCCGGCTCCCGGGCGCGCGAGGGCGGCGATGCCGTGCCGGAGGTAGGGATCGAGACCCTCGCGCGGCAGGGGTGCCGCGAGCCGCGTCAGGCCGCGAGCTCCCAGCGCAAGCGCGCCGGCGAGCAGCGCGAGCCCGGCGGTGAAACCTGCCGCGAGGTCGAGCTCGCCGCTCTGGGTCCACGCCGCGGCAAGCACTCCTCCGACCAGTAGCAGGAGCGCGCTCCAGCGAATCCAGCGCGGCGCGGCGAGCGGCTCCGCCTCGACGCGCAGCACCCGGGAAGGCGCGACCCGCCAGATCGCGGTCAGCGGCGGAACGCTGAACACGAGCGCGATCGCGATTCCCAGCGCCACGCCGCGCGCGAGGCTTGCGGGCTGCCAGGTGATCGTGACGTCCTGCGGCAGGAGATCGGGGGCGAAGGCGGGCAAGACGAAAGGCAAGAGCGAGCCCGCGAGCGCGCCGACCAGGCTGCCGGCGAAGGCGAGGAGCGCCACGTGCCCGAGGTACATGGCCAGCACTTCGCGCGGCCGGAATCCGATCACGCGCAACACGGCGACGGCCTGCGTGCGCGTGGCGAGCCACGCTCGCACGATCTGCGCCACGCCCGTGCCGCCGAGCACGAGCGAGAGCAAGGCCGCGAGCCCGAGGTAGCGCTCGACGCGCTCGAGCGCGCGGCGCACGGTGCGCTGGACCTGGCGGTGGGACTCGATGCGCAGGTTCGGCGCGTCGGGCAGCTCGGCCTCGATGCGATCGCGCGCCGCGCGCAGGTCGTCGTCGCTTGGATCGCTGGCCAGACGATAGAGCACGCGATAGCGCACCCGACTGCCGAGACTCTCGAGCTCGGTGCGTGCCAGCCCCTCGAGGTTCAGGAACACGCGCGGCCCGAGCGTGAAGGAGATGTCGAGGCGCCCCGGCTCGTCCGTGACCGCCGCCGCGATCTCGAAATCCTGCCCGCCGATGCGGAGCTTTTCGCCGACGCCGACGCGGAGCTCGTCGAGGTGCTCGCGCGCGACGGCACAGCGCTCGCTGGTCAGAACGTCCCCGAGCCGGCCCGGCGGCTCGAGGCCGATCTCGCCGTAGAACGGGAATCCCGGTCCGACGACCTTGAGCTCGACGAGCCGGCTCTTGCCGGCACCTGCTGCAACAGTGTCGAGCTCGCGCGCGTCGGCGCGTTCCATGAGACCCGCGAACTCGAAGTAGCGGTCGATCTCGGGCGGGATCGGCTCGCGCGATTCGACCGAGAGATCGGCTCCCAGGAGCTCGCGCGACTGGGCGAGCATGCCCCCTTCGATGGCCGAGACGAGCGCCCCGACGCCGGTGGTGGCCGCCACGCCGAGTGCGAGGCACAGCGTGAGGAAGACCAGCCGTGCGCGTGCGCCGCGCGATTCGCGCAGCGCGGAGGAGAGGACGAGCGCCGCTCTCACGCGTCGAGGTCCGTTTCGCCGCCCACGATGGGCCGGGTTTCGGTGCGCTCGACGCGACCCGCGCGCAGGTGGATGCGCTTCTCGGCAAGGCGCGCAACCTCCGGATCGTGCGTCACGAGAACCAGCGTCGAGCCTTCGCGCTTGCGCAGCTCGGCGAGGATGGCGAGCACACGCTCGCCCGTCGTCGGATCGAGGTTGCCGGTGGGCTCGTCGGCAAAGAGCACCGCCGGCCGCGGCGCGAAGGCTCGCGCGAGGGCGACGCGTTGCTGCTCGCCGCCGGAGAGCTGCGCGGGGTAGTGATGCAGGCGCTCACCCAGTCCGACCTCGACCAGGAGCTCGCGCGCGCGCTCGCGCGCACCCACCCGTGCGAGCTCGAGCGGCAGCAGCACGTTCTCCAGGGCGGTCAGGTTCGAGAGCAACTGGAACGACTCGAACACGAAACCGACCTTCTTGCGGCGCAGGAGACTCAATGCATCCTCCGAGAACGTGTCGATGCGCTCGCCGTCGATCCACACCTCGCCGCTGCTCGGCCGGTCGAGGCCCGCGAGCAACCCGAGCAAGGTCGACTTGCCGCTACCGGACGGCCCGAGGATGGCGAGGAACTCGCCGGCCCCGACCGTGAGGTCAACTCCGTCGAGGATGACGAGCATCTCGCTACCGGATGGCAGACTCTTGGAGAGACGGCGGCACTCGAGGCGCGGAACGGTGCTCATGCGGCTCTCCATCTTGCGCGATTCCCCGTTCCTCCCGAGACGGTCAGGTGCCAAATTGGTGCGACCCGACTGCTGTTCACGAAGCGATGCGACCCGCCCGTTCGACCCCGTTCTTCTGCCTGCTCCTGCTGGCGGCGTGCTCGCGGGATGAGACCTCGGGGCGACCCGCGACCGGCGACCGCGGCTCGTCCGACGCCGAGCACTCGAGCAGCGGGCTCTCCGTCGAGATCCCCGCCGACGCCCCGACGGTCGCATTCCTCGGCGACAGCATCTCGGCGGGCCTGGGCCTCGACCCGGACGAGGCATTCCCAGCCGTCCTGCAACAGGAGCTCGCCGAGCTCGAGCTGCCCTTCCATCTCGTGAACGCCGGCGTGAGCGGCGATACGAGCGCCGGCGGCCTGCGCCGCCTCGATTGGGTCATGCGGAGCGAGCCGGACGTACTGGTCCTCGAGCTTGGCGGCAACGACGGGCTACGTGGCCAGGACGTGGAGGAGGTCGAGCGCAACCTGCGCGCGATCATCGAGCGCGCGAAAGGAGCGGGCGCGAAGGTACTGCTCCTTGGCATGCGCATTCCGCCGAGCTTGGGCGCCGACTACGCCGCCTCCTTCGCTGCACTCTACGAGCGCGTCGCGACGGACGAGGACGTCGCCTTCGTCCCATTCTTCATGAAAGGCGTGGGCGGCGACCCGCGCATGAATCTCGAGGACGGCCTGCACCCGACGGCCGCAGGCCACCGGCGCCTCGCCGAAAACGTGCTGCCCACGCTGCGGCGGCTGCTCGCCGAATAGGAAGACCAGGGAATCCGGGTCTCCCGCCGCCGCGGGTTCGCAGATCCCTGGACGAACCGCCCGTCGACACGAGGCGCGACTGGTGAGCGTAGGGAACCGCGCCCGGCCGGTTTTCGGGGATTCCCCGTGAAGCACTCGAGGCTCTGCCGCCATGCGACAAGGGCCGGGCGTCACCCCCGGCATCCCGCCACGTTTCCCTTTTTTCTCGTCCTCGTACCGCTCCCATGAACACTGCTCCCTTCCTGCTCTCGATTTGCGGACTGGTTCTTCCCTGTTCGTCGATCGCGAATGCGGCGCCGCAGGCCACCACCCCGGGCAGCCTCGTGGCAACCCAATCCGGAACCTCGTACGGCTTCAATAACGTGCGAGCTTTCGGCGCGCTCGGCGACGGTGTCACTGACGACCGCGTCGCGATCCAGAACGCCATCGACGACGCTGTCGCCAAGCGGAAGGCCGGAATCCTCGTGCCTTCAGGTACCTATCGCGTCTCGCGCGCAACCGGGCCGGGCGAGCGCTGGTCGCTCGAGCTCGACGGGGTGCAGGATTTCACCGTCCTCGGCCAGGGACCATCGTCGGTAGTGAAGCTCGCCGACACGACCGCCGCGACTGGCGACTGGCACGTCTTCATGCTCCACGGCGGCTGCCAGCGCGTCCTCTTCCGTGACATCACGGTGGACGGCAACCGCCTGGGTCTCACCAGCCCCGATGAGCAGTCGCACGGAATCGAGATCGAGGATGGCACCTTCGATCTCTCGATCGACGGGTGCACCCTCCGCGACTGCTTCGGCGACGGCGTCCGGATGGTCGGAACCGACGACGAGGTCGGGGGCCTCAACGTCAGGCGCGTGCGCATCGCGAACACGCTGTTCCAGACCAATAAGCGCTCGGGGCTCGGAATCCAGCGCGCGCTCGAGCAGATCCTCGTCTCCAACTGCGTCTTCGACCGGACGGTCACGGATCAGGAGATCGACTTCGAGCCCACGGGTAGCGACGCGCCGAGCGAAATGATCATCGAGGGATGCATCATCTATCACACCAATGCCGCCGCGGCCGTCACGCTCAGTGGAGTCAGCGGGCCGGATCCCCTGACGCACGTCAAGTTCACCAACAACCTGGTGATTGGCGGTCAGGTCTTGTGCACCGACGTCGACCGGCTCACCGTGCAGGACAATACGATCTACCTCCCCCAGGTGGGGGGGAACCGCATCCCCCTCTACGTTCAGCGCGGCGGCGACTCGCTCGTCATCACCGGCAACCTGATCGTGAACGACGACGATGTGACCGAGGCGGCTCTCGGGCTGGCCGAGGTCAATGGTCGCCAGGTCTCCAGGGCGGTGGTGGCGAACAATCTCTGCTTCACCAGGGTCGGCTCGGGCATCCAGTGCTTGTCGAGTGACGACGTCACGATCGAGGGCAACATGGTCGTCGCGACGGGCACGTGCAACCACGGGATCTTCCTGCGCAGCGAGTCCTCGGGCATGGATGGGATCTCCGTCCGCGGCAATGACATCACGACCGAGGGTACCGGCTCGTACCTCTTCGGCATCCGCGTCTCGGCGAGCGGGAACCCCATCGGTCACTTCTCGCTCATCGAGAACTCCGTGCGCGGGGCGGGCCAGGGCATCCGCTTCGAGAATCCCAATTTCACCCAGACGCCCGTATGCGCGCTCAACCGGATCGACAGCGCCGTGCCGATTCCGCTCCTTGGCCTCACGAACCTGCCCGAGCACTGTCTCGTCGCCGGTGGCGCGACGAGCTCCGGTGGCACGACTTCGGCCTCAGGAGGCGGTCGCACGCTCATCGGCCTGGGCAACCCCACGACGCTCGTCCGCGGCAATGTCGGCGACGTCTTCCAGCGCCTGGACGGGGGTGTGGGCTCGACCCTTTACATCAAGGAATCGGGAAACGGCACCACCAGCGGGTGGACGGCGAAGTGAGCACCGGAAGGCGACCCCCCATGCACACACTCTCGATTCTCGCCACGGTTTGCGGGCTGGCTCTTCCGTGCCTGGGGAGCGTGAAGGCCGCGACCCAGACGAGCCCCGCGACCGGATTCAACAACGTGAGGTCCTTCGGTGCGCAGGGTGACGGCGTCACCGACGATCGCGCCGCGATCCAGGCTGCGATCGACGATGCCGTCGCGAACCGCAAGGCCGGGATCCTGATTCCCGCCGGGACCTACAGGGTCTCACGCGCGACCGGAGCCGCAGATCGCTGGTCCCTCGACCTCGATGGCGTGACGGACTTCACCGTCCTCGGCCAGGGGCCGTCCTCGGTGGTGAAGCTCGTCGACACGACCGCGACGACGGGCAACTGGCATGTGTTCATCCTGCGCAACGGCTGTCAGCGCGTGCTCTTTCGCGACCTCGTCATCGACGGCAACCGTCTGGGCCTCACGAACCCGAGCGAGCAATCCCACGGCATCGAGGTCGAGGACGGGACGTACGACCTCTCGATCGACGGCTGCACCCTGCGCGACTGCTTCGGCGACGGGGTGCGGCTCCTCGGAGCGGACGATGCGGCCGGTGGCCTGAACGTGAAGCGCCTGCGCATCGCGAACACCCTGTTCCAGACGAACAAGCGCTCCGGGCTCGCCGTCCAGCGGGCGCTCGAGCAGATCCTGGTCTCCAACTGCGTCTTCGACCGCACGGTCAGCGACCAGGAGATCGACTTCGAACCCTCCGGGAACGACGCGCCGTGCGAGTTCATCATCGACGGCTGCATCATCTATCACACCAATGCGACGGCGCCGGTGTCGCTGAGCGGCATCAGCGGTCCCGATCCCCTGACCCGCGTGAAATTCACGAACAACCTGGTGATCGGGGGCGACGTCTTCTGCACCGACATCGACCAGCTCACGTTCCAGAACAACACGGTGTACGTCCCCGAGCTGGGGGCCGGCCAGCGCATTCCGCTGCAGGTCCAGCGCGGCGGGGACTCGCTCGTCATCACCGGCAACCTATTGGTGAACGACGCCAGCGCGACCAAGGTGGCACTGGCCTTGACGGAGGTGAACGGCCGCCAGGTGACGCGCGCCCTGGTCGCCAACAACCTCTGCATCACGAGGTCCGGCACGGGGATCGAGTGCTTGTCCTCCGACGACATCTCGATCGAGAACAACATGATCGTCGCGACGGGAGCCTGTAGCCACGGGATCTTCCTGCGCAGCCAGTCCTCCGACATGGACGGGATCTCGATCCGGGGGAACGACATCACGGCCGAGGGCACGGGATCCTGGACCTACGGCATCCGCATCGCTGCCCTGGACCACGACATCGGCCACCTCTCCGTGGTCGAGAACTCGATACGCGCAGCCGCGCAGGGCATCCGCTTCGAGTACCCGCATTTCCAGCAGACGCCCGTGTGTGCCCTCAACCGGATCGACAGTTCGGTGCCGATTCCGTTCGTCGGCCTCACCAATTTCCCCGAGCACTGCCTGGTCTCCGGTGGTGCCACGAGCGTCGGCGGCACGGCCTCCGCTTCGGGAGGCGGTCGTACGCTCCTCGGCCTCGGCGACCCCACCTCGCTCGTCCGTGGCAACGTCGGCGATCTCTTTCAGCGCCTCGACGGAGGTGCTGGCTCGACTTTCTACGTCAAGGAATCAGGAAACGGCACGACGACCGGCTGGACGGCGAAGTGAGACGGTCCGCGCCCGGATAGAGCGCGAACGCCCTCGCGTTCGTGGCTCCGACGCGTAGGAATCCGTCCGCCCGATGGAATTCCTGACGCCCCTCGCCGGTCGGAACCTGGACGGCCCCTCGGAGGGACCGCCCTCGAACGCTGCACCGATGGATCTCGACGCCTCCGTGATCGCCCGCCTCCAGGCGGGCGAGGTCGATGCGCTCGAGACGTGCTACCGCGTCTTCGGTGCCCGCGTTCGACGGCTCTGCCGGAGCCTGCTCGGGAACCGGCACGACGCTGACGACGCCAGCCAGGAAGTGTTTCTCCGGGTGTACGAGCAAGCGCGGAAGTTCTCCGGCCGCTCGCGGTTCTCGACCTGGGTCTTTCGAGTGACGGTCAACCAATGCCTCCATCGCCTCGAGCGCGAGCGCCGTCGTGCGACGGAGCCGCTGCCCATGGAGAGCGTCGCAGGGCCGCCTTCCGAGACGCTGCGCGCGATAGACGAGCGCGACGCAGTGGAGTGGCTGCTCCGGGCGCTCGAGCCACCTCAGCGCGCGGTGCTCCTCTTGCGGGAGATCGAGGGCCTCGACTACCGCGAGATCGCCGAGGTCCTCGGCGTGCCCGTCGGCACGGTCATGTCGCGCCTGTACCGCGCGCGCCAGCGTTTGATCGAGCTCGGCCCCGGCTCGCGAGCCGCAGCGCACCATCCAAGGAGTTCCGTGTCATGAACGAAGATCTTCCCCGAGCCTCCCACCCCCATTCTCGGGGCGAGTGCGAGCGAGCACGCCTCCACGCCTCCGCATGGATCGATGGCGAGCTCGCCGACGAGAGCCCGCTGCGCGCGCATCTGGCGCGCTGCGACGAGTGCCGGGCATTCGTCGCGGAGCTGCGAGCGCTCCCCGCCCTGCTCTCACCGCTGCGTCACGGTGGGCCCGAGCTCGACCGCTGGCCACGGATCCTCGAGCGCGCTCGCGTGTCGCGCGCTCGACCGGCGCCGGTGCGGGACGCACGAGTTGCGCGCTTCGCCGCGGTCTTCGTTGGATTCGTGGCCACTGCATCGATGCTGCGCGCGGTTTCCGCTCGGCGCGAGGGTCCGGCCCCGCTTCGGGACGCTCGAACCGCCACGTGGGCCGCCGTCTTGCACCCCGAGCTGCCCGAGCTACGCCGCCTGGAAGCCACGCCCGAGCAACGCCTCCTCGCAGCGCTCTCCGCGGAACGAGAGGTATCCCGATGAGCTGGAACTCGCACATCACAACATGGCTCTTCGCCGGCGGCCTGGCCGCGAGCCTCGTCTGGAACCTCCGCGCCTCGGGCTCCCCCCTCGATCCGGCCGCGACTACCTGCGAGGGCGCGCTCGTGCTCGACGATCTCGCCCTCTCTCCCGAGCAATCCCGCGAGCTCGAACGCTGGAAAACCGGCGCCTGCGAGCAGAGCTGCCGTGCCGACGCCGAAGCGAACGCGACGCTCGTGCGCCTCCACGCCGCCTTGCGCGATCCCGACGTCGATGCCGAGCGCCTCTACGAGCTCGCCGCCGAGGTGAGCCGCCTGCGCGCCGAATCCCTCACCGCCTGCGTCGACTCGATCGTCGCCGTGCGCCGCGTCCTGACACCCGAGCAGCTCCGCACGCTGCTCGAGCACTGCTGCTCCGCCGGAGCATGCGTGAAGTGAACGGAATTCCCCGCCGAGCCCGCCGGTCCCAAGAAGGCGCGCGCACCACCCAAGGCCGCGCTCGCTCCCTCCAAGAAACGAACTCGAAAGGAACTCCATGAAGATCTTGATCGCCTCCGTCCTCCTCGCCACCCTCGGCTTCGGCTCCTACCAGCTCGCCTCGAGTTCCGCCGCGCCCGCCGCCGCGCATTCCTGTGATGCCAAGGTCACTTGCACCGGCGAGAACACCTGCCGCATCGACTTCACGGGCCCGGACGGCAAGACCTGCTGGGTCGAGCTCGCCTGCGACGGCGACACCTGCCGCGTGATCGACAGCGACTGTTCGGACTGCAGCATGAGCTCGTGCTCGACGCCATGCGCTACACCCTGTGGGGTGAAGTGACTCGCCACCGATTCGCCATCACTCCAAGGCGAAGAGTGGGCGTCCGGCACCGTTCCCTTGGACGCATTCCACGGAACCCCTTTCCCCGATGAACCCACCAAGACATTGTCGATTCCGGGTGTATGACAATAACACCTTACTCCACACTGCATGGCATTTGACTAAGACACTCCTCAACTACCACTATCGCGGCACGCCTCAAGTGCCGCCATTGCCTCTCGAGCCGTATTGTACATATAACTACCATCTGTAGGCGATAAGCGGCGAATGAAATCAGCCACCGGAAATGAAATCGTACCGGCCAACGCACGTAGAATATTATCCTTGGCCTCCTGTCCAGCATCTCTCAGTTGCATCCCTGAGCCAACTTGTGCGAGAGTAATTCCAAGAGCGAACAAGTCAACCCGCGGGTCCCACACGTCCTGCAATGCTTCCGGCAAGTACCCCGGAGTCTGGGAAACTGTGCTCACGGGCGTTCCCGACATTACTGAGATGTTGAAATCGATAATCACAGGACCTCGGCCAGAAACGAGCATGATGTTCTGAGGTTTTAGATCACGGTGGATGTATCCCAACCGTGCTCTCTGGAATCGCGCTAGATCTTCCGTGGTGAGCTCCTGCTTTGCGGCGAGCTTTGCGACTTCTACCGGATCCGGATGCAGAGCGACCAAGGCAGAAAGAATGCCTCTCGCAACGTCGATCAATTCATTACTGCTCAGCCGATCTGCGGGGTTAACAAACTCATCGAGTGATCGCCCCTCCAACAGTTCCATCACGAGGTATGGACGACCATCGCTCGTTTTTCCATAGTCGATAATCTGTACAATATTCGGATGATTCACCCAGCCCATTGCCTCAATCTCTCGCTCAATGCGACTGAGCGATACTTCAGAATATACCTTGATAGCCACTAATGCGTTTCCAACCATTGATCGCGCCCTGAATACTTCGGCAAAGCCGCCTGGCTTGCCAATTGGCCTGAGTACCTCGTAGCCGTCAATGCTTGGAAGTTTAGCGTCCGAGCTCCTTCTGCGAGGCGAAGGAATAATCGGGCGAGTTGACTCCCGTCGTCTGATCCACTCTTCAACCAAGGCAAGAGGTATAGTTGGCGTTTGCTGATGGAATGACAGCAGCCCGTATCCGATTAAGTGTGCGGCATCCTCGGGGAACGCCTGATAATACTGTGAGAAGAGTTCAAATTCACCCATTGCTATCAGACGGAGCAGTTCGTATTCATCGGGATAGTTCTCACGCATTAGCTCCAGGATTTGGCTCAGTGTCGGAGCTGCGGCCAATGTTAGGAGCGGCAAGGCTTGCCGCGCATGGTGCTCCGCTACATCAACAGACCCAGTGCGATCACGTAGGATCGAATGCACACTAGATCCGAATAAACGGGTAAGTAGGGGATGCCCGGCCACTCGAGACCAAACGAAGTCAAGTGCCTCCTGTGACCAATTCATGCCCATTCGCTCACCAATCTTGCCAAGAAGAGTAGCCGCCTCGTCTCTCTCAAGTGAGCCTATAAATTCTTTGCTTACCCAGGCGAGCAATGGGTTATCCTCCCCGTCAATGCTCGACACCTCGAGAAAATGGGGACTCGTCCCAGTCAAGAAGAACGCTATCGAGCCAGCCTGTTGTTGCTGAGCGAGGCCGCGTAGGAATCGCCAAATGGACACGAAGTGTGGGCGCCAGATATTCGGTCCATTCCTCGTCAACATTAGATCGATTTCATCGATCGCAATCACTAATCTCTCAATGCGCTCCGTGAGCAGCAGTCGTAGGTCTGCGAGGAGCAGTTCGGCGATACCCCTGCTCCGCTCAGCAGCCTCGTTGAATGAACTGTGCAGCCCGATCAGAGAGAAAGCAATGCTTCGTTTCCGGCTGGGAAGGGCATCCCAGACAGCTTGGCCTACAGCCCAGAGAAAGTACTCGGTCAATGATGCTCTGTGCGAGGTACGGGCTACCGCATCAAGGAGCTGAAAATCCAAGTGGGCGACACAGACCTTACCTACCGCCCGAGAGTGTTCGATAAGCTGATAGAGAAAGGACGTCTTGCCAACCTTCCTAAGCCCGAACAGTCCAAAACTTGAGCCAAGATGTATGAGTTCATGTTGGATCTTCGCCAGCAGACTCTTACGGCCAAAAAAGTCACGGGATCGTTTGAGGGCAGATCGGATATTATAGAGATCCTTCGATGCGGCTCGTCGTGCGATTGAAGGAATGCAATCCGATGGATTATGTAGCAAGAACCTGATCTCTGAGAAGCTGTACGTCGCGAAGGTGGCGATGTCTCCAGCGGTGAGGTTGGCAATGACACTCTCCGCATCCTCAGCTTTCGAGACGATAAAGACGAAGGCCGGCTCTAGTCGATCGTTAGCATGTTCGATTATCAGACGGGCTTCGGAAATGGCCCGAATATCTATCGAGGGAAAGGTAGACACCAGACAGACGATTTCTCGACCTGACAGAGAGAAGCGATCTCGGAAATTCTTGTTTGGTTGAAAAAAGAGACTACTCATTGCATGTGTAGACTCCTCCGGCGGCGGAAGCGGCTCAATTCGGGTGAAGGTGAACCCCATCCGAGCTACAAGAACTCTACAGACATCGGAAAAGATGTCTCTGCGTGAAAGTAGCTCCTCCTGAACTTCATGGTGGCTGAAGGGGGGGCGAGACATGCTGGCAGTCTACAGACGGAAAGGAGTAAGTGGCAAAAGGTGCCCCTGATTAGCATCAGACGGGCGATCTGTACCTGACTTTCATCGGGATTAGCCTGTCCAGGTCGTCGAGGAGGCTGTAGACGACGAGCGCCACGATCAAGGTGAGCGGGAGCGAGAGGCTCTGGCCGCCGATCACGATGAGGGCGACGGCGCGGCGTTCCTCGGCACCGGGGCCGGAGCAAAGCCAGAGGGGGAGCATGCCGGCGATGGCCGCATATGCCGCGTAGTCGACAGCGACTGCTAGCAGCCTGTGGTGAAAGTCGGGCCGAGGCTTGATCTGGGCGCCTCGTTCCAAATAGGGTGCGCTCTCAGAACAGGAGAGCGACGAATGGCGATTGGCAGACGCAGGCGAGAGCGGCAGGAGGAGCTGTGGATTGCGACGGGAGACCTGACCCGTTCGCCTGGGCATCCCTTCTACGAGCGGGTGAACCAGCTTCTGGCCGAGGCCCACTTCGACGAATACGTGGAGAAGCTCTGCTCGAAGTTCTACGCAGGAACCGTAGGCCGGCCGGGCCTCCCGCCAGGCGTGTACCTCCGGATGCTCCTGATCGGATACTTCGAGGGAATCGACTCGGAACGTGGAATCGCGTGGCGCTGCTTGGACTCGCTGTCTCTGCGGGGTTTCGTTGGACTGCTGCTGTCGGAGAGCCCGCCGGATCATTCGACGCTGTCGCGGACGCGGCGCCTGATCGACCTCGAGACGCATGTGGAGATCTTCAGCTTCGTGCTGAAGCTCTTGGCGGAGCGCGGGCATCTCAGTGGCAAGACGATCGGGATCGACGCGACGACCTTGGAGGCGAACGCGGCGATGAAGAGCCTGGTCCGTCGGGAGAATGGTCAGCCCTACCAGGACTTCCTTGCTGAGCTCGCGAAGGCGTCGGGAATCGAGACGCCAACGCGGTCCGACTTGGCCCGAATCGACCGGAAACGCGCCAAGAAGGGCTCGAACGACGACTGGCACAACCCCAACGACCCTGACGCCCAGATCACCAAGATGAAGGATGGGCGCACACACCTCTCTCACAAGGCCGAGCATGCGGTCGACATGGACAGCGGCGCTGTGATGGCCGTCAGGATCCACCCCGGCGCAGCGGGAGATACTGCCACGATCTCCGAGACGCTGATGGCGACGGCGGAGAGTGTGGCGACGTTGAGGAGGGATCCCGAAGTGGCGGCGAAGCTCGACGATGCCGCACTCAGCGAGTTGGTTGCAGACAAGGGCTACCACAGCAACGAAGTGCTCGTCGCGATCGAGAGAAGTGGTCTGCGCGCCTACATTTCCGAGCCCGATCGTGGACGACGGAAGTGGAACGGCAAAGAAGAAGCCAGGGATGCGGTGCATGCGAACCGACGCCGCATACGCGGTCGACGAGGTCGCCGGCTGCTTCGCTTGCGCGGAGAGCGAATCGAGCGGACATTTGCACACTGCCTGGAGACTGGGAGGATGCGAAGAACGCATCTGAGAGGTCGGGAAAACATCGAGAAGCGCTACCTCGTGCACGTCGCGGCGTACAACCTGGGGATCTTGATGCGTGCACTTCTCGGAAAGGGCACTCCGCGGGGCTTTCAGGGCCGGATCGCGGCCTTCTGCGCGGCTTGCTCGCGGATCATGGACCTCATGAAGGGCAAGCTCACGCATCTCGCCAGCTTCTGGGATCCGATCACCCGTGACTTGGTCACCCGCTCGGCAGCCTGATCGCTCCGTCAAAAAGTGGCCTTTCACCACGGGCTGCTAGGACTGCTGCATGAGCTCGTGCTCGACTCCTCGTTCGACGCCCGGCACAGCGAAGTAACTCGCGGCATAGTCTCGCCTTCCCAGTCCTCGCCCTGGGGCCATCACCCTCGCCCCCTGATCCCTCCGATCTCGATCCCGCCATGGAGCCTCCATCCGGATCGCAGCAGCCATGTTCGCGCCTGCGGGATCCAAGATCCGTCCCGCATATCTGCCGAATCATGTCCCCTCCTGTTCCACCTATCGAACCAGGCCCCGGACGAGCACGGATCGATTCCATTCAAGATCGATCCGTGCTTCCTCGCGTTCTCGAGAACGTAGGCGAGCGCCCGCTTCACCTCAAGCGGAGTCCGCAAGATGCGCGAGAAGTAGCGATCGGCAAAGATGGATCCCGCTCGGCACAGCGCGCGCTGGATTGCCTTCGCGATGCGGATCGAAAGCCCTTGCATCCCCCGCGCGAGATCCCCCTTCCCGTTCGCCTCCACGACGAGATGGAGGTGATTCGTCTGGACCGAGAACTGACAGATCCGCACGCCCAGTCGATCCGATCCCCCCGCGATCGCGTCACGCACCACGCGAAAGAGCCGCCGCGACCGCAGACTCGGCAAGCCCTTCACGACCTTCATCGAAACATGCACGGGATAACGAGCGGGAAACGTCTCGCGTGTACCGTGAGACATTCCTGCCACATCCCCCTTGGGCTTGCGCCCCGCCCCCTTCCGCGCTCCTCCATGGACACGGAAAGGCAACTGCATCTGCGCTCGAGCTCTGCGGACCATCGTCGCACCTCGACGAGAAGACCGGTCGGGGGAGCGATCGGTTGCAGTTGAATCGGCAGAAGTGCGGGGGGGCGGCGCCCGCGGAACTCACGCCACAGTGGTCGGACGCGTCCCCGAGAGGTGCAGCACGCGCCCCAGGTCGTCGAGGAGGCTGTAGACGACGGGGGTCACGATCAAGGTGAGCAGGAGCGAGAGGCTCTGGCCGCCGATCACCACGACGGCGACGGCGCGGCGTTCTTCGGCGCCGGGGCCGGAGCCGAGCCAGAGGGGGAGCATGCCGGCGACGAGGGCGAGGGTCGTCATCAGGATCGGGCGGAGACGGTCCCGGTTGGCGCGGAGGATGGCTTCGAGGCGGTCGATGCCGCGGGCTCGGAGCTGGTTCGTGTGGTCGATCTGCAGGATGGCGTTCTTCTTGACCACGCCGAAGAGGACCAGGATGCCGAGGGCCGAGAAGAGATTGAGCGTGTTGCCGGAGAGAGCGAGGGAGAGCAGGGCGAAGGGGACGGCGAGGGGGAGCGAGAGCAGGATCGTGAGCGGGTGCACCAGGCTCTCGAACTGCGCGGCGAGGATGATGTACATCAGGACGACCGAGAGCAGGAACGCCCACAGGAACTCCTGGAAGGTGCGTTCGAGCTCGCGGCCGCGGCCGGAGATGCGCGTCGTGTAGGCGGGCGGCATGTTCATCTCGGCGGCGGCGCCGCGCAGGGCGGCGAGGCGGTCGGCCAGGGCGAAGCCGGGAGCGACGGAGGCGCGCAGCGAAATCTGGCGCGCTCGATCGAGGCGGTCGATGCGCGACGAGCCGTTGGCGGGCTCGAGGTGCGCGAGATTGTCGAGGCGGACCAGCGAACCATCCTGCGAGGGCACCCAGAGCTCGGCGATGCGGTCGGCGCTGGTCCGGTCCGTGGCGGTGAGGCGCACCGCGATGTCGTATTCCTCGCCGATCTGGCTGTCGCGATAGCGCGACACGCGGTCCTCGCCGCCAACCATCAAGCGCAGGGCCGACGCCACGTCGCCCACGTCGATGCCGAGGTCGGCGGCGCGCTCGCGATCGATGTGCGCGCGCAGCTCGGGCTTGTCGAGCTTGAGCGTCAGGTCGGCGTCGACGATGCCGCCGAGCTCCTGGCTGCGTCGATAGAGCTCGTCGCCGTAGCTCGCGAGCACTTCGAGGTCCGGCCCCAGGATCGAGAAATCGATCTCGTAGTTGCCCCCGCCGATGTTGAACGAAGGAGGATTGCGCACCGAGCAGCGCAGGTCCGTGTACTTTGACAGGCGCCGGCGCACCTCGACCATCACGTCGCGCTGCGTGAAGTTTCCTTCGAACGCACGGCCGGGCGTGCCGTGGAGCGTCTCGCGGACGAGGCGCCCGATCGAGAAGAGGCGCTCGGAGTGCGGGGCGATCTGCACCCACGCGCGGCCCTGGTTCACCTGCCCGAGAAAGCTCCCGCCGACGCTCGCCTGCACCGTCCGCACGCCGGGGGTGGTGCGCAGGTCCTCCTCGATCTGACGCATCACCTCGTCCATCGCGAGGAGGCTCGTGCCCTCCGGCGCGTTCGCGTTGACCTCGAACTCGGCCTCGTCGACGTCGGTCGGCGTGTACTCCTGGCGGACGGCACCATAGAGAGGGAATGCCGAAGCAACCACGGCGAGCGCGAAGAGGACGACGAGCCAGCGCCGGCCCATCGCCCAGGCGAGAATCGCGCCGTAGGCGCGATCGAGCAGCACGTAGAACCCCCCCGCGAGCGCGGTGCCGCGCCGGCGGCCGCGACCTTCGCCGATAGCAAGCGCGCGCTCATCATCGGCGTGAGCGTGAAGGAGACGAGCAAGCTCACCATCACGGCTGCCGCCGCGGTGATGCCGAACTGGTAGAGGAAGCGGCCGGAGATGCTCGACATGAACGACACCGGCACGAAGATCACGGCGAGCGAAAGCGTGGTCGCCGTCACGGCCAGCGCGATCTCGGATGTCCCCTCGCGGGCGGCGTCGAAGGGCGCCATCCGTTTCTCTTCGAGGAACCGGAAGGTGTTCTCGAGCACGATGATCGCGTCGTCGATCACGATGCCGACCATCAGGACGAGCGCCAGCATCGTGACGCTGTTCAGCGTGAAGCCGAGCGCTTCCATGACGCCGAAGCTCGCGATCACGGAGCAGGGGATCGCCACGGCGGCGATGATCGTCGAGCGCCAGCTCTTCATGAACAGGAGCACGACGAGGCTGGCGAGCAGGCTTCCGAGCACGAGGTGCGTGCGGATCTCCCCCAGCGCGGTGCGTATGTAGCGCGACTGGTCGCGCAGGACCTGGACGCGCACGTCGGGCGGCAGCTCCGGAGCGAGCGGCGCGAGCTTCTCCTTGATGCCCTCGATCACCTCGATCGTGTTCGCGCCGGACTGGCGCCGCACCTCCATCAGCACGCACGGCTCGCCATCGAGACGGGCCCGCGAGCGCACTTCCTTGGTGCCGTCCTCGGCGTGCCCCAGGTCCCGGATGCGGATCGGCACGCCTTCGCTCTCGGTGACGATGAGATCGTCGAGCTCGCTCGGATCCTCGATCCGCCCCATCGTGCGCAGCACGCTCTCGCGCAGGTCACCCGAGACGTTCCCGCCGGGAGTCTCGACGTTCTGGCGCACCAGCGCGTCTCGAACCGCCGTGACCGGGACCCCGTACGCCCACAACCGGTCGGCGTCGAGCCACACGTTGAGCGCGCGGGGCGCCGCGCCCGTGATGTCGATCCCGCCCACCCCTTCGGAGCGCTCGAGCTTGGGCTTGACGATCTTATCCGCGATCTCCGAGAGCTCGCGCAGCGGCCGATCCGGCGCCGAGAGCGCGATCGTCAACACGGGCGTCTGGTCGTTGTCGAACTTGTTGATGATCGGCGGCTCGGCCTCGGGCGGCAGATCGCGCACGACGGTCGCCACCCGATCGCGCACGTCTTGCGCCGCGTCGTCGATGTCGCGCTCGAGCTGGAAGGTCGCGATCACGAAGCTGCCGCCGGCGGAGGAAACGGAGCGCAGCTGGTCGATGCCCGCGATCGTGTTGACCGCTTCCTCGATCCGGTCGCTCACGAGGGTCTCCACTTCCTCGGTCGAGGCACCCGGGACGACCGTGCGGACGCTGACGGTCGGCAGGTCGACCGAAGGGAAGCGATCGACGCCCAGGCGGAAGTAGCTCGACATCCCGACGACGACGAGGGTCGCGATCAACATCGAGGCGAACACGGGCCGGCGGATGCAGAGATCGACGAGCGTATGCACGCGTTGCCCCTATCGAGTCACGCTCACGCGCTCGCCCGCTCGCAGCCGGCCCGGGGACAGCACCACCTCGGCGCCCTCGTCGAGGCCCCCGAGGACCTCGACGCGGGCCTCCTCGCGGCGGCCGACGGTGATCCGCTTCTCGACCGCGAGCCCGTCTTCGACCACGAAGACCTTGTCGATGCCGGCGAAGCTCGCGAGCGCCGCGGCGGGAACGGAGAGTGCCTGCGCACTCGGATCGACCACGATCTCGGCGCGCGCGAAGGAGCCGGAGCGCAGCGCTCCATCCGGGTTGGCGAGATCGACCTCGACGAGGAGCGTGCGGCTGCGCGCTTCGATCACCTGAGCGGTGCGCGCGACGGTGCCGGAAACGGGGTTCGGCGAGCCCGCGACGAGCGCGTGCACCTCCTGGCCGATACGCAGCTGCGCCGCTTCCGACTCGCTCACCTCCATCCGCAGACGCACGGGATCGTCGCGCACGATCCTCAGCACGCCCGCGCCGGTGCCGAGGACCTCGCCCGTGCCCACCAGGCGTTCGACCACCGCGCCGTCGAAGGGCGCGAGGATGCGCGTGTGCTCGAGCGACGCGCGCGCGATCTCGAGCTCGATGCTGCGCTGCGTGACGAGCGCGTACTGGACCTGCGCGAGCTGCAGGCTGTCCTGCAGCACGCTCTCGCTCCGAGCGAGCCGCGTCTCGGCACGATCGAGCTCCGCCTGCGCCGAGACGCCGCTCGACTCGAGCTGCACCAGGCGATCGTGCTCCCGCCGCGCCTCGTCGAGCTCGACCTGCGCCTGGGCCGCCAGCGGGGTCGCGGCCGGATCGAAGGGCTCGTCGCCGCCGTCGATTGCCGATCCCAGACGGACGCGGGCCACCTCGAGCGCCGCCCCCGCGTGCGCCACCTCGAGCTCGTAGTCGCGAGATTCGAGCGCCGCGACGAGGTCGCCCTGCTTCACGCGCGTTCCCACGTCGACCGCGATCTCCGCGACCTTGCCCGGGACCTTCGACGCGAGCGTCGCTTCCTCGAAGGCGACGAGCTCGGCGGGAACGCGCAGCAACCTCACCCACGTCGAGATCTCGGCGCGCGCGACCTCGACCGTGCGAGGCGGCGCTTCCTCGCCCGGCCCGCTCGGTGCCCCGGCGGAGGGGCCAGCCCCCTTCGAGCCGCACGAGAGGGCGAAGCCAAGTCCCAGGCCGAGCGCAGCCCGGAGCATTCGAGAACTGCAAAACATGGGCATCCCATTCTCGCCCCCCGTGCTCGTCAGGAAAACCCGTGACTCTCGAGAAGACTTCGTGGCACGGAGGACTTACCGCCTTGATCCCCCAGAGCGGCGGTTAGGCTCTGTGCGCTCCTCCAAGGTGAAGCCCATGCTTTCCCACGCTCTCTCGGCCGTCCTGATGCTCGCGTTTGCGGCACGGCTCAGCGCTCCGCACGAGCAGTCGAAGCCGTTCGCGGACCCCGCTCCCCCGCAGGTGCACGAGCTGCCTGCGCTCGCCCCGTCCGAGCCCGCGACCTTTCCCGAGCTGCGCTTCCACGCTGCGCCGAAGCCCCTCGCCGCCGACGCGGTGACCGAGGATTGGCCTACTTTCCTCGGGCCGCGACAGGACGGGCACACGCGCGAGACGCGGCTCTCGAAGACCTGGCCCGACGCCGGCCCCGAGCTCGTGTGGGAGATGGAGCGCGGACAGGGCTTTGCCTGCCCGGTGGTGCAAGGCGATCGCCTGGTCGTCACGCATCGCGTGGGCAATGAGACCCACGTGGATTGCTTGCAGGCGGAGACGGGCCGGCGCTGGTGGCGCTTCAGCTTTCCCACCGCCTATCGACCCCGCTACATCTCCGATGCCGGACCGCGCTCGACGCCGCTGATCTCGGGAGAGCGCGTCTTTGTGCACGGCGTCACGGGCGGACTCTACTGCCTCGACCTCTTGACAGGCCGGGTCGTCTGGATGCGCGATCTGCACACCGAGTTCGGCCTCTCCGACGGCTTCTTCGGTGTCGTGAGCAGCCCGCTCGTTCACGGGGAGCTCTTGATCGTGACGCTCGGCGCCCCCGGTGGTCCTACCGTGGCGGCATTCGATCGGGCGAGCGGCAAGCTCGTATGGGGCAGCGGAACTCGCTGGGGCGCCGATTGCTCCTCGCCGGTTCTCGCGGGCATGGGCGAGCAGCAGAAGCTCTTCGTGCTCACCGGGGGCGAGTCGAGACCGCCCACGGGCGGATTGATGGTGCTCGATCCACGCACCGGCGCGCTCGACTTCGAGTATCCGTTTCGCAGCAAGACCTTCGAATCCGTGAACGGCGCGAGCCCGGTCGTGGCGGGCGATCGCGTGTTCCTCACCGCGGCCTACAACACGGGCAGCGCCATGCTCGAGCGGAAGGAAGGCGGCGGCTTCACCGAGCTCTGGACGACGCGCCACATCGGGATCGAGTTCGCCAACCCGCTCTACGTCGAGGGTCACCTGTATCTGGTAGACGGAGTCCACGACAGCGCCGGGGCGATCGTCTGCCTCGACCCGAGCACGGGCAAGGAGCTCGCGCGCACCGACCTCGACTGGATGGAGACTGTCGTCTACAAGGGCGAGGAGCAGGAGATCTCCGCCAGCATCGGAACCGGTTCCCTGCTCCACGCGGACGGTCGTTTCCTGTGCCTCGGAGACAACGGGCACCTGCTCTGGCTCGCCTGCACTCCCGCGGGCGCAGAGGTCCTCGCGCGTGCCAAGCTCTTCGGCGCGAACGACTCCTGGACTCCGCCCGTCGTGAGCCGGGGATTGCTGTACATCTGCCAGAACGGGCGTGAGCGCTTCGGTGATCGTCCCGCCCGCCTCCTGTGCTACGACCTGCGCGAGAACGAGTGATCACGGAGCACTCATCGGCATGCCCCCTTCTCCCGAAGAAGTAGTCGAAGGCTGGCGCAAGTCGGCGCAGCACTGGGAGAAGCACGGCGCGACCCTCCGCCAGATGTTCGCGCCGATCACGCGCGCCATGATCGAAGTCTCGGGCATCGCCGAGGGTGAGCACGTCCTCGACATCGCAGGCGGTGTCGGCGAGCCGGCCTTCAGCATCGCCGACCTCGTGGGCCCGCGAGGATCGGTGGTCTACACGGACGTCGCCGAGGAGATGGTCGCCGCAGCCCGGCGCGAAGCTCGACGGCAGGATCTCTCGAACGTCACCTTCCGCTGCTGCCCTGCGGACTCGATCCCCTTCGAGGATGGACGCTTCGATCACACCGTCTGCCGCCTCGGCGCGATGTTCTTCCCCGACGTGGGAGCTGCCCTGCGCGAGATGCTGCGCGTCACCAAGCCGCGCGGCCGCTGGACGGGCGTGGTGTGGTCGGGCCCAGCTTCGAATCCGATGTTCACGGTCGTGACCGAGGCCCTCGATCGCTACGTGCCCGGGCCGCCGGAGCCTCCGGACGCTCCCGGTGCGTTCCGCTTCGCCGAGCCGGGGCGGCTCGCCGCACTGCTGCGGCAAGCCGGCGCGCTCGAAGTCGCCGAGCAAGTGGTCCGCTTCTCCCTCGAAGCCCCGCTCTCGTTCGAGGAATTCTGGGCCATGCGCTCCGAGATCAGCGATTCGCTGAGAGCCAAGCTCTGCCAGCTCTTGCCGGATCGGTCGAAGGCGCTGGTTACTGACATCCGGGAGGCTGCGCGCCAGTACTTCCCGGACGGAAGCATGTGTCTCCCCGCGGAAGTGATCCTCGTGACCGGCGTCCGCGCGGCTCGGGCGTGACGGATCGGAACGCGGCCGACTTCAGGAGCGATACGCTTCGCGCCCGTGGCCTTGCACGGGAATCTTCTGCCCCGGCAGGACCTCGCTCTGCAGCGCGTACATGCAGGCCGCGGCGCGGTCGATCGCGCGCGTGAAGGCGATCGAGCCCTTGAGGATCGGGAGCAGCTTCGCCTTGTCCTGCACGCGCGCGGGCGGGTATTCGTGCTCGACGATCAGCGAAGTCTTCGCCGGGTCGAGCGACAGGAGCTCACGCGCGGCGAGCTGGTGATCGAGCCAGTCCACGCTGCGGTTCTGCAGGTAGGCCAGCGGATCGTGTCGCGCGGTGCCGGGTAATTCGTGCTCGCACAGCACGGTCTGCTTCTTCCAGGCGTTGAGCTGCTCGCGCGGATCTTCCGAGGGACGGCCGTCCTTCCAGTCGCCTCGCTCGAGCGTCTGGCCGCCGTAGCCCCAGCCCGCGACTCCCTTGGCGTCGATCACCTGGCCCTTGACGTGGAAGCCGCCGATCAGGAACGGATAGCCCTCGTCCTTCAGGTACTGGAAGATCGAGCGCGTGTCCTGCCCCATCAGGATGGCGTGCGAGGGATCGTAGTGGACGCGGAGCTGGTCGCCGACCTTGTGGCGCGCGCAGATCCGGTGCAGCGCGATCCACGCTCCGGGAGTGTAGCCGAGGTTGTTGTGGAAGCTGTCGCCGGTCGTCCATCCGGGCATCGGACACTGCTCGACCCGGTACTCGAGCTTGTGCTCCTTCGCCTCGCGGAGCAGCGGGACGAACGACTCCTCGAATTCCTTCAGGTTGGCCTCGAGGGGCAGCTCCGCGTTGCGGCCGACGAACCCGCACACGGCCTTCGCGCCGAGCATGCTCGCCGCCTCGAACACGCGCCGCATGAAATCGTGCTTCTTGCGCCGGAGCCCGAGGTCATGGTGCAGCATGTTGTCGAAGTACCCGATGTCGGCGATGCCGACGCCGGTCTTCTCCATCGCCATCTGCACGCGCCTCGCCCGTCCCGCATCGAACGGCCGGCGCAGATCGAGCGTGTTCGCCACCGGATCGAGCATCGCCTCCGGCGGCACGTCCGCCTGGCTCGGATGGAAGGCCGCCGAGAGCTGGATCTCGTCGACCTCGAGCTCCTTCGCGAAATCGAGCCAGTCCTCGATCGCCCGATCGGGATCCTCGTCCCGGACGTTGCGAGGAGTCAGTTCCTGGAGCGCCGCAGTGAGCACTCCGATGCGCATGGTCTTGGGCTGGAAAGCGCGAATGGCCACGTGGATCCTCCGATTGGGGTGCTGCGCCCCGGATGGATCTTGTACCAGATCCGCAGACTTCCTCGGGACTGCGGCCGCCTCTGGTTCGGAGTACCGCCTTCAGGCGGTCTTTCCTCGTAGAGCCAGTCCCGCTGAAGGCGGGACGACGAACCGGACCGCCTGAAGGCGGGACTCCGAACCAGAGGGACGGCCTCTTACTTCTTCCGCTGCTTGAGGTAGGCCTCGAGGAAGGCGTCGATGTTGCCGTCGAACACGCCGTGGACGTTGCCGATCTCGACTCCGGTACGGTGGTCCTTGGCGAGCTGATACGGATTGAGGACGTAGGAGCGGATCTGGTTGCCCCAGGCGATCTCGCCCTTCTGGCCGTAGAGCTTCGCGAGCTCTTTGTCGCGCTCGGCTTCCTTCAAGGTGATCAGCTTGGCCTTGAGGAGCTTGACCGCCATCGCGCGGTTCTTGTGCTGGCTGCGCTCGTTCTGGCAGCGCACGATGACGCCGGTCGGCAGGTGGTGGACGCGGACGGCCGATTCGGTCTTGTTGACGTGCTGGCCGCCGGCGCCGCCGGCGCGCATGGTGTCGAATTCGAGGTCCGCCTCGTTGATCACGATGCCGATGTCGTCCTCGAGCTCGGGGGTCACCTCGACGGCGGCGAAGGCGGTGTGGCGGCGCGATTGGGAGTCGAACGGGCTGATGCGGACCAGGCGGTGCACGCCGGTGTCGGCTTTCAGGTAGCCGAAGGCATACGGGCCGATCACCCGGATCGTCGCGCCGCGGATGCCGCCCTCGGTCTCCTCGGCGTAGTCCACTTGCTCGAGGTCGTAGCCCTTGCGCTCGGCCCAGCGCGAGTACATGCGCAGGAGCATCGACGCGAAGTCGCACGAATCGACGCCGCCCGCACCTGCGCTGATCGCCACGTAGGCGTTGCACGCGTCGTTCGTCCCGCCCAGCATGAGCTGGAACTCGAGCTTCTCGATCCCCTCCTCGGCGTTCGCGAGGAGCTGATCGAGCTCGGCCACCACCGACTCCTCTCCCTCGGCCTCACCCATCTCGACGTAGAGCAGGCTCTCTTCGAGCGCCTTCTCGACCTTGCGGATGGGCTCGACGACCGCTCTCACCGTCTTGCGTTCGGCGACGATCCTCTGGCTCTTCTCGGGGTCGCTCCAGAACTCGGAACTGGCCTGCAGTGCGTCGATCTCTTCGAAGCGCGTGGCCTGCTTGGAGTAGTCAAAGACTCTCCTTTAGCTGCTCCAGGCGGCTCTTGAGTGCGTTGGCGCGGCCGACTTGCTCGGTGAGGATTCCCATGCGGCGAGGATTCTAGGCCGCCCAGCGCAGAAAGGAAGCGCGTGTTTCGATCGTGTCCGTGAGCGCGTGAGGAAGATGGCCGGGCGGGCTTTCAAGTAGCGATCCATGGTGCAGATCTCCCGCCCTTTCCCGGCTCGGTTTTTCGAGCCGAGTGCCATCCGGGAGGGATCTTCGACAGACGCCAGGCCCGAACTCGACTCGATCCGTCCGTCAGCGAGTCGCCGCGCTCAGAGCGCGACCCCGTACTCGTCGCTGCCATCGACGGGATACTGCGGGCCACCCGGGCCGCCGATCGTCTTCCAGGGATCGGGTCGGGGAGGTGGCGGGATCACGCTACGGCTCGCCTGGACTGCGGCGTAGTAGTTTGCACCGCGAGTGATCTGGCGCCACAGGAGAGCGAGCTGCGCGATCGCGTGCAGGACCACGATGCGAGCCACGCTCGCTTCGCTCGCGAGCGTGGAGTCGAGCCAGCGGCTCGCCGCGCCGGCCGCGAGCAAGACGGCGAGCTCGAGGAGCAGCAAGAGGACCAGCGGCCGCAGCGTCTTGAAAGGATGGGTGAGCAGCGTCCAGGCGCTCGCCAATCCCGCAAGCAAGGCCGAGGAGGTGTCGTGGAGCGCAAGGCGCGTGCGCGTGTAAATTCCCCACGCGCAAACCAGCGCGAACCCCAGCGCGAAGAGACCGGCCTGGGCCCATTGCACTTGCCGGGCGAGGAGCTCCGAGCCGAAGATCTCCAGGGTCTCGCGATCGCTCGCGGGCACGTGGAGCATCTGGCCCAGCACGTATTCGTTCCACGGCATGCCGTAGAAGACCCAGCGCAGGCCCGCGAGCACGAGCAGCACGAGGATCCACACCCGCAGGAAGCGCCAGAAGTAGCGCGCGCCGCCGAAGAAGAAGCGGCGCAGGGACTGCCCGTGCGTGCGCTCCAGGATCACCTGCAGCCATCCGCCGGCGGCAAAGACTCCGAACAGGGCGGCGAGGACGGCGAGCACGGCTCCCGTGCGCGCACCGTCCTCGTTCAGGGCATCGAGGGCCACGCGGTGATCCGTGCGGAAGATCACGTCGAAGTGGTGGAGCGCCACTCCGAGCGGCTGGTGGCCAGTCAAGATGTCGTCGAGCCTCCCGTACCAGGGCAGAGCGACCAGGAGCGCCATCGACCACAGCACGAACCAGGTCGTCAGCCACAGCGGGATGCGGCCGAAGACGGCGGCGAGCGAGCGCACGAAGAGCAGTCCGTCGGCGGCTCGCTCGTCCTCGTTTTCGAAGCGTTCGGATCGGTCGTTCACGCGCTCAGCCTCCCGTGGACGCGAAGAATTCCAGGAGGTGGCTGTACTGGCTGAGCACACGCTCGGTCCAGCGCAGCGGAGCGAGATGCTCGCCGCTCTTCTGGTCGTACCACTGATTGTTCGACATGTCCTCGTCGATCCACCACTGGCGATCGGGATCGACGATCACCGAGGCGATCTTCGGCGTACCGGGCTCGAGCGGGAGGCGCCACCAGTTCGACTTGGCCTGATCCTCGCGCGTCCATTTCAGGTCCTGTGTCGTGCCGTCCGCGAAGCTCACACGCACGCTTACCGGGAGCTCGAGCCCGCCACGACGGCGCAGCACGACGTCGTAACGCCAGAGCTTGCCTCGAGCGCCTTCGTCCTCGCCGTCCCGGGCCGAGGCCGCCTCGCTCTCGGCCGCGCCCTCCTCGCCGGACTGCGGCTTCTCGACGAGCGCGTACACTCCGTCCTCGCCGGGGAACCAGCCGATCGCATCGGCGATTGCTTTCTGCTGCACCTCGACGCTCCAGTCGACGGTGTCGCTCGTGCCGAGGAGCGCGTCGAAGTACCACGCATAGTCGCCCCCGGCGGCTTCGGAGAAGGTCTGCACGAAGTCGTCGGGATACGGGTGGCGGTAGCGCCAGGTCTCGGAATAGTGGCGCATGCCGCGCAGGAAAGCCTCCTCGCCCACGATCGCCGGGAGCGAGCGCAAGATCACTGCAGGCCGCTGGTAGCTGTTGGTGCGGTAGCTCTGCGAATCGACGTACTCCCAGCCGTACCGGCGCACCGGGTCGCTGCGGGAATCCTGGACGTAACGCTGCCGATCGCCCCAGCGTGGGTCGGTGTGCTCCTCGACGAAGGTCAGGCAGGGCTGGTCGCGCCACCAGTCGAGGAAGCCCGATTCGGCGAGCGGCTCGAGGACGATCTCCGCCCGTCCTCGCAGCAAGCCACGCAGATCGCCGAGGTCGATCTTCTTCGCGGTCAGCGCGTCCTCGCAGATCCCTCCTCCTGGTAGGGAGGCCGCCCGCACGCCCCACGTGGGGATCCCGCAGTACGAGGTCGCCGAGCGTCTCGTCCCGTAGCGGCGCACGAGCGACTCGCCCGTGGCGAAGGTGTTGAAGCCCTCGTCCATCCAGGCCGCCTCGAACTCGTTGTTGCCGACGAGGCCGTACCAGAACTGGTGGCCGCATTCGTGGACGGCGACGCTCTCGGGCGACAGCATCTCCTGCCGGTTGAACATGCGCGTGCCGCAGGTGAACAGGGTGGGGTATTCCATCCCTCCCGCGGCGTTGCCGCCCCAGGCCGGGTCGACCGAGGTGACCTGCTCGTAGGGGTATTCGCCGAACCACAGGCCATAGAAGAAGAGCGCCGTGCACGTCGCGTCGAACTGCCGCTTCCACTGGCCGTCGTGCTCGGGCTGCATGAGCACGCTCACGCGCACGTCGCGTTGCCGCAGGTTCGCGCGCTCTCCTCCGAGGGCTCCGGCGACGCGCGCGATCTCCTCCGGGAAACGGCTCGCCCACTCGTCGTAGTAGAAGGTCGCCGGGTGCACGACGTAGTCGGGATCGGCGGTCCACGCGAAGTCGTGCACGAGCGCGCGCTTGCCCGTCGCGTCGATCCGCGCGCGGTCCTCCAGCGAGGGGGCGAGGAAGCGCGTGCGCACGCGGCCTTGCGCCGCATCGATCTCGGTCTCTCCGACCTGTACGCCCGAGGCGCCCACCCGGCCGGCGTACTCGGCCGGCAGATCGATCGTCACATCGTAGGTACCGTAATCGGCGAAGAACTCGGTGCTGGCATGGAACTGGTGGCAGTTCCAGCCGCGGCCTTGCTCGTACACGCCGATCTTCGGGAACCACTGCGCGATGAACAGGAAGTCGTCCTTGAATCCGGTGCGCCGGCGCACGCGCGGGATCTGCGCTTCCCACTCGATCTCGACCTCGACGCTCTCGCCGGGGAGCACCGGCTTCTCGAGCGCGATCGAGAACACCGTGCGATCCTCGCTGCGCCCGTCGTCGGGAGCTTGCCAGACGAGGCTCGCCAGCGCGTCGACGCCGCCGATCCGCAGGGCGGTCGGGCGCTGCCAGCCCCAGCCATCCTCGACCGTTCGCGGGCTCCCGCGCAGCGTGCCGCGCGCCTCCCACATCTGCGTCGAGCGGTTGTTCGCAAACGCATTCCAGTAGAGGTGGAACCACAGGTCCGGGACGGTGTCGGCGCTCGTGTTCCGCCAGACCAGGGTCTCCTGCCCGTCGAGGCGCTTGGTCTCGCCCTCGACCCGAGCCTCGATCCGGTACTGGACGGTGGGCGGAGCTTCGTCCTGGGCGCCCGAAGCCCTCGCCAGGAGGGCCCCGGGCAGCAGGGCCAGCGCGAGGGCGGGAAGGAAGGCGGAACCCGCCCTCCGGATGGGGTCTGGATCCATGGCGGAATGATGCGGGCGCGGCCGGAAGGCCACAAGGCAGGCATTTCTCTCGGGTCGGCCGCAAACGTGCCGACAACCGTCTGGAGCCCCGAGTCCGCCTCGCCCGCCGCAATGCCGGCCCCCGCGGGGGACGAACAGCCGCCCGATGGTCCTAAGTAACTTCCGGTCAGTGGTTTGCGAGTGGAGAGCGCGGGTCGATCCCCACGCAGGTTCCTCTCGTGGGCCCCAGCCGGCCTGGGTCGATCGCCAAACTTCTGTATGGGTCTCGAGCGGACCTCAAGCGGCTCCCGAGCGGGCCGATAACCGCTGAGACGCGCTAGTTTCCGGAGTCAGACGCCAGCCATGGAAATCAACAACAAGCCTCACGAGACGGGATCCCCCCGGCGCCTCATCCCCGAAGCACCCACGGAGAGTGCTCGTCCGAGCCGTCCGAGTGCAGACGAGGTGCAAATCAGCGGCGGTGGCGAGTCACGCGCTCCGACGATTCGCAAGCCCGACAGCCTCGAGATCTCCGATCGGTCCCGCCTCCTGGCGCAGACCCAATCGACCGAGAGCGACCGCGTCGACACCGACCAGATTCATCGCGAGCGCCTCGACGCTCTGCGCAGCGCCTACGAAGCCGGCGAACTGAACACGCCTCAACGCATCGAGCAAGCTGCCAGCCGCATGCTCGGCGGCAATTAGCCTCCTCCCCGGGAGCAATTCCCTCGCGCTCGATTGCCTCACGACCCCGCCGCACCGGTGACGGGGTCGTGGTTCATTCCAACCGCAGCGGACGCCGGTCGATGCGCGGTCGGTGGTGCAGTCTCTGCTCCCGAAGTGGATGAGCGCTCGTGTGCGTGCGAGAGCGTTACGCGCGCGTCCGCGCGTGCGACCACTCTCACTCACTCCTCGCGTCGGAGTGTCCTCGCCTCCGCGTTCATCGTTGCCGAGAGTTCAAGGTCTCGAAGCGGATCGAACGACAACCGCGGTCGCATGAAATTCAGTCCATTGCGCGCCTCGATTGAACGTGAAACGAGCGCGCGCAAGCCTGCATTTCTCGATGCTGGAATGGCTCCATGGGCATTCCTGCTAGTGAGAAGAGGTTTTTTCTCTGTGATGGGAATCAATGCTGCTTCGTATCGATTGATGCTCGCATCGCAGCTGATCTCGATCGCGAGTACAATCGTTCGCGAGCAGGGGAGCTCCAGGCCGTATCTCGCAACGGAATTCAGCCGGTGTCCCGGTGATGTCCATTCCTGCCCGTCGCGGGAAGCTCGGCCACGCATGCCTCGAGGCAAGTCGCCGATCGGCGTCCTGGAGTCAGCAAAATCGAAAGGAATCAGAGCTGATGAAACTCACGAAACTGACGAGCGTCACACTGGCCGTTCTGACCCTCGGATCGTTCGCAGTCGCTCAGACCGGGAACGAGCCGAAGAAGCAAGAGCCCGCGGCGTCCACCAAAGTCATTCCGGCCTCGATGCGTCTGACACGCGTCAAGGCGGACCTGGTCATTCCGGTCACGGGATTGACCGCCGACAACGCTGCCAAGCTGAAGACGACTCTCGAAGGACTCAAGAGTCCCATCTATTCGTGCGCGGCCTGCAGCGAGCACTTCGCGATCGCCGGAAGCTGCCCGGCCTGTCAGGCCGGTCTGAAAGAAGAGAGCAAGCCCGTCTTTTCACAGGTGACGGTCGCTCCTGACCAGAGCAGCATCAAGTTCCAGACGAACGAGGGGATGCAGGTCCGGAGCTCCGAACTCGAACGCGCGCTCAAGGCGAGCTCCATCACGATCGACAACCAGAAGCTCACCATCGCCGGTCATGCGACGCTGTACGTCGCCGGCGCCACGAAGGAAGAGCAGGCCACTGCCATCCAGAAGGCGCTGCAGGACGGGAAGCAATTCCAGCGCGTCTCCGCGGCGATCGATCCGACGAGCAAGCAGACCCGCATCTACGTGACGTCGTCTGCGACCGCACCGACGCGGGCCGCCGTCGATGGCGCCCTCGCCAAGATCGATCCCAGCTACAAGATCACGGACGTGGTCTGGAACGTCAACTCCGACGAAGCGGACAAGAAGTAGGTCCGGGCGCGTCCTCGCCGTCCCGGCGGGGAGTGCGCGGGTCCTCGAAAAACGTCCCCGGCGCGGCTGACCGCACCGGGGACGTTGCATTGGAGCGAAGCTCTGCCCACCGGAGCATCGACCTCGCGATCCGGGAACCACCCGTGGTCTCGACGACATCGTGCGGACTTCCCGGATCGAAACTACACCCCCCCGAGCACGGCGTACCTCCTAGGTTCGGGGTACCTCCTCTGGTTCGGAGTCCCTCCTAGTTCGGAGTACCGCCTTCAGGCGGTCTGGTTCGTCGTCCCGCCTTCAGGCGGGACTGGCCCTGCAAGAGAAGACCGCCTGAAGGCGGTACTCCGAACCAGTTCCGCACCCAGGGTCTGGACACCGTGGGATGAAACTCCCTCAATCGAGGCAGCCCGGCGACGGCACGGAGGTCGGCAATCTCTTTGGTGTCGCGAGCCCGTGAACCAGTTTGGCCGGGGACTTCGCGAGCACACCGTACTGTTGCCAAGGCGCCCTCGGGCTCCCGGAGCACGCTCTCTAGAATCCGAAGACGCGAGTCCCACGCCGTCGCCGGCCTTGTCCCAAGGAGGCCGAATGGAAGTCGTTCATCCCCGTTGCGCAGGTCTGGATGTCCACAAGGACGTCATCGTGTGTTGCGTGCGCCTGGTCGGTCCGGCCGGCGTTCAGCAGGAAGTTCGCAAGTTCGGCGCGACCAGCGCGGAGTTGCTGGCTCTATCGGACTGGTTGTCGAAGTGTCACTGCACTGACGTGGCCATGGAGGCGACGGGTGTCTACTGGAAGCCGGTCTGGCACGTGCTCGAGGGTCACTTCGAGCTTGTCCTGGGGAACGCTGCGCACATCCGCAACGTCCCCGGTCGCAAGACCGACGTCAACGACGCCACCTGGATCGCCGACCTGCTGGCCCACGGGTTGATCCGCTCCAGCTTCGTGCCCCCGCAGCCCATCCAAGAGCTGCGGGACCTGACGCGCACGCGCAAGCAGCTCGTGCGCGAGGTGGCCCGGCACACGCTGCGGATCCAGAAGACGCTCGAAGACGCCAACGTGAAGCTCTCCAGCGTTTTGAGCGACATGCTCGGGCAGAGTGGACGGGATATCTTGGAGGCGATCGTCGATGGAGAAGACGATCCGAAGGCTCTCGCCGCACTCGCTTCGTCGCGCGTGAAGGCCTCCAGGGAGGACCTCGCAGAAGCGCTCCGCGGTCGTATCCGGGATCACCATCGCTTCATGATCCGCTCCCACCTGCGGCTGATCGACACGATCGGAGAGGAGGTGGCGGGGATCGACGAGCGCATCGGCGAGCACCTGAAGCCGTTTCGCGGAGCCGTCAAGCTCCTGACGACCATCCCGGGCGTCAGCCAGATCGCAGCCCACGTCATCCTGGCCGAGATCGGCGATGACATGAGCCGCTTTCCCACTGCCGGCCATCTGATCTCCTGGGCTGGCCTATGTCCGCGCAACGACGAGAGCGCGGGCAGAAAGCGCAGCACGCGCCTTCGGGCTGGCGCTCCCTGGCTCAAGACCACTCTGGTCCAGGCCGCCTGGGCCGCGACGCGCAAGAAGAACAGCTACTTCAAGGCTCAGTTCCACCGCATCAGCATGCGCAGGGGGCCAAAGAAGGCCGTCGTCGCGGTCGCGGCCTCCATGCTCACCGCCGTCTACCACATGCTCCGGCGCGGCGTCTTCTTCGAAGACCTGGGCCCCGATCACTTCGATCGTCGCGACAAGGCCAAGGTCGCCAAGCGACTCATTCGGCGCCTCGAACAACTCGGGCTTCAAGTCGAGGTGAAAGCCGCTTCCTAAAGGCCTGAGAGGGTTTGTTTCTCTCTAGAGGCGGCCGCACTCAGCACCGATCTCGCCGGCGAGGCCACGGCGCATTTCCTCGTTTGCGGAAGTGCGTGCACGCTCCGGCGAGCGACGCCGCTCGGCTCGACCAGCCCTTACAGGCGCTCCCCCGGGAAGGCCGAGACCTCCGCGGATTCCGTGATAGTCTGTGGTCCGCCGCACGCAGGCGAAGGAGGACGGATCATGATCGGTCGGTGGACGGGAATCGTTCTGGCTGGTGTTGCGTCGATCCTCGCGTTCACGTTGCCCGGGGCTCGGTCTCCGGATGACCGAACGAGTGATGCGCTCCTCACGGCAGAGGTGAAGAAGCAAGACCTCTCCATCGAGGTCGAGCTCGCGGGCTCCTTCGTGGCGGAGGACAAGGACGAGATCCGGATCGAGCCGAAGTCCTATCGAGGCGATCTGATCATCGTCGAGCTCGTGCCCGAGGGGAGGGCGGTCAAGAAGGGCGACGTCGTGATCACCTTCGATCGCAAGACGCTCCAGGACTCCCTCGACGAGGCCAACGAAGAAGTGCGCGCCAAGGCGATCGAGCTCGAGAAGGCGACCGCGGATCTCGAGGCGTGGGACATCGACCGGCTGCGCAAGAAAACGCGCTCCGAGGTGGAGCGCGACAAGGCGCGCGGCGCGCTGGAGAAGGTCAAGGAGCAGGCCGAGCTCACGCTCTCCGACAAGAAGAAGGGCGTCGAGGATGCCGAACGGAACGTGAAGGACGCGGAAGTCGACTTCGAGCAGCTCACGCAGCTCTACACGGAGCGCGAGCTGCACACCGCAACCGAGAACATCCTGGTCGAACGGCAGCGCCACGATCTGGACAACACGCGTCGTTCGGCGACGAAGACCACGCGCGAGTTCGAGATCTGGGAGAAGTACGAGAAGGACATCGACGCGATCGACAAGCAGCTCGACTACGACGACAAGGAAGCCGAGGTCAAGAAGGGCGATATCCAGGCCTCGGCCGAGCGCAAGGAGAAGGACGCGGCCGTCTCGAAGGCTCAGCGCGCTCACGACAAGGCCACGGAGAAGGTCGGCGAGCTGGAGCAGGACATCGAATCGCTGCGCGTGGTCTCGCCGCGGGACGGGATCGCGTTCTACGGATCGCTCGGCTCCGATTCACCGAGTGACTTCGTCATCGTCGGCATGGACGACCAGGGCGATCAGATGAAGATCGGCGGCCGGGTGCGCACGCACCAGGTCCTGATGACGGTCGCTTCGATGGAGCGGCTCTCGGTGCGCATGCAGGCCCTGGAGAGCGACATCCAGTACCTGAAGGAAGGCTTGCCGATCACCGTTCGTCCCGACGCGTTCCCGGCCCTCGAGATCGGGGGCGAGCTCACCAAGGTCGACCAGGTCGCGAGCCGCAAGGGCTTCTTCAGCGACGTGCGCCAGTTCAACGTGCTCGGCAAGTACGACAAGTCCTACCCGCAGCTGCGCAGCGGCATGAACTGCCGCGTCACCGTCAAGGCCGACTCGGTGCCCGAGTGCCTGCAGGTTCCCGTGCTCGCCGTGTTCAGCGAAGGCGGCAAGCACCATTGCCTGGTGGTCGATGGAGCCAAGACGAGCAAGGTCGAGGTGACGATCGGATCGACCAACGGCACGAACGTGGAGATCCAGCAAGGTCTGCAAGCCGGCGAACGCGTCGCCCTCCACGACCCCACCGCCGGCTGAGGCCGGAGAGACGAGCGCAGGAGCCAAAGATGGACCCGCTGATCCGTCTGCAGGAGGTCTCGAAGACCTATCCGATGCCGGGGGAGGACGTGCACGCGCTCGACCGCGTGAGCCTGGAGATCCACCCCGGCGAGTTCCTCGCGGTCGTCGGGTCCTCGGGCTCGGGCAAGACGACCCTCCTCTACTTGCTCGGGCTGCTCGCCGGCCCCACCGCGGGCCGCTATCTCTTCGACGGCCGCGACGTCGGCACGCTCTCCGACCGCGAGCTCTCGCGCCTGCGCGGCCGCGAGATCGGCTTCGTGTTCCAGGCTTTCCATCTGCTGCCGCAGATCTCGGTCCTGGACAACGTCATCCTCGCCACGCGCTACTCCTCGAACGGCTCGACCGCCCGCGAGATCGGCGAGCGCGCGAAGGAGCTCCTGGGTCGCGTGGGCCTGGGTCATCGACTGCGGCACCATCCCCGCCAGCTCTCTGGCGGCGAGATGCAGCGTGTTGCGATCGCGCGCGCCCTGCTGTCCTCGCCGCGCCTGATCCTTGCCGACGAGCCGACCGGGAATCTCGACCACGCGAACGGCAAGCAGATCTTCGACCTGCTCGCGGAGCTCGCCGACGAAGGAAAGACCGTCGTACTCGTGACACACCAGATGGACCTCGCGAGCGGCACGCGGCGCATCGTGAGCCTGAAGGACGGGGAGGTGGTCGATGAGCTTCGTCCGGCCCTTAATTGAGGCAGCAGCGAACCTGCGCATCCACAAGATGCGCTCGGCGCTCGCGGCGCTCGGAATCATCTTCGGCGTGGCGAGCGTGATCTGCATGCTCTCGATCAGTGAAGTCGCGCGGCGCGACGCGATCGGACGCATCGAGCGGCTGGGTTTGCGAAACGTGATCCTCGACAGCGTGAAGCCCGAGCTCGTGCGCAACCGCGAGGAGCAGAACGACGACGAGTCCTGGATCGCGAAATACGGGCTGACGAGCGCAGACCTCGACATCCTGCGCGAGACGCTGATGGAAGGCGGTCCGCTCGGCGAAGGCGCGGCCTCGGCAGTCGTGCCTGCGCGGATCATGCTCGAGGACGTGCGCACGGGCGCGAAGACCTCGGACATCAACGTGGTCGCGACGACTCCCGAGTACGCCACGGTGATGAATCACGCGCCCACGAGCGGCCGATTCCTGTGCGCCGTCGACGAGGAGAGCACCGCGGCGGTCTGCGTACTCGGCGCCGACGCGGCTCGCGAGCTCTTCCCGCTCGCCAGCCCCATCGGCCAGGTCGTGCAGATCGGCGGCCGGCACTTCCGGGTCGTCGGCGTCATGGAGCGCAAGGGCGCGACGGGCGCGACGGGCGTGCTTTCGAATCCCGACGACACGGCCTGGATCCCCCTGTCGAGCTCGTTCGCACGCTTCGGTCGACTCCAGATCCGCCAGCACCAGGGCACCTCGGAGGCAACCGAGGTCGAGGTGAATCGTGCCGTGGTCCAGGTGGCGCCCGGGTCGAGCCTCGAATCGGTGGCCTCGCTGTGCAGCCATCTCGTAGCGGAACGCCACCTGCGCGGCGACGTCACGGTCACCGTCCCGCATTCCCTGCTGCGCGAGCAACGCCAGGCGGAGCGCATCTTCCGCTGGGTGATGGCCTCGCTCGCCGCGATCTCGCTCCTCGTAGGTGGTGTGGGCATCATGAACATCATGCTCGCCAACATGGCCGAGCGGCGTCACGAGATCGGCCTGCGACGCGCGCTCGGCGCGACGCGCGCCGAGATCGTCCAGCTGTTCGTCTCCGAGAGCGCCGTGCTGTGTCTGGCCGGCGGAGTGCTCGGCGTGGGTGTCGGCGTGGCGCTGGCGATGATCGTCGGGCAGCTCGCCCAGTGGACGGTGGCGCTCCAGCCGATCTCGTTCCCGCTGGGCGTCCTGGTGAGCCTCCTCACGGGGCTCGTGTTCGGCACCTTGCCCGCCATCCAGGCCGCGCGGCTCGACCCGGTGCTCGCGCTGCGGGTGGAGTGAGCTGATGCAACCTCGCTTCTCGCGTCTTTCGACGATCTCGGCCCTGTTCCTGTGCGCTTGCACATCCGACGGTGGGCGGCGCGGCGCGGAGGTCGCGCCCCCGCAAGCCGATTCCGCTCCTGGACAGGCGGAGCTCCCGCCGCAAAGTGCGGAGGACGTTCCGGGAACGGACTCGCGGCCCGCGCACGTTCTCCTGCCCGGCGCACTCAATGCCGAGCGCAAGGACGAGATGGGCCTCACGCCGACGCTGCAAGGCCCAGAGCTCCTCGCGCGCGCGAGGGACGCCTACCAGCACGGTTTCGACTTCCTCGTCGGATGCCAGAACGCGGACGGATCCTGGGGATCGCACGATCCCAAGGTCGCTTCGCTGCGCGACTTCGGCTTCCAGCTCCTCAATCGCGGCTCGCAGGACGGCGTGCGCCTGGCTTGCACCGCGATCGTCGCGAAAGCCCTGCTCGGCAAAGCTCCGCGAAGCGCGGCGGAGGAAGCGGCTCTCCTGCGCGCGGTCGAAGCCCTGAGCAGCACCGACAAGATCGCGTACGAGCTGGGCGAGGGCTTCAACACGTGGGGCTATGGCTTCAAGCTCGACTTCCTGTGCGATTGGCTCGAGACGTCGCTCCCCGAGGATGCGCGGGCGCGCACGGTCGCGGCGGCCGCGGTGTGCGTGGAAGGCTTGCGGGAGTTCCAGCAGGCCGATGGCGGCTGGAACTACTATGCCGGGCCGATGCGCGACGGCGAATCGATGTCCTTCAACACGGCGAACTTCGCCGAGGCCGCGTTTCGCGCCCACAAGCTCGGCGTCCCCGTGCCGGCGGGCATGGTCGAGGACGCGGCGAAGCTCCTCCAGCGCATGCGCACTGCGCGCGGCGGCGTGGTCTACGACGCCCGCTTCTTGCACGATCCCGGCTCGGTGAACGAGCTCTCGGCTGCCTCGCGCACGGCGGCCGTGACGGAGGCGCTCGCCGAGATCGGCGTCCTGGAGGACTCCGCGTACCGGACGAGCTTGCAGGTCTTCGACGAGGGCGAGAACTGGCTCGAGGACGGCCGCAAGCTGATCATCCCGCACACGGCGGTCGATCAGGTGTCGGGCTACTTCTTCTTCTACGGCTACCACTACCTCTCCGAGTTCTCGCGTCGCATCCCCGATCGAGTGCCGCGCTCGCGCTGGGAGCGCAATGCGTGGACGATGCTGCGCACCCAGGAGGCCAATGGCTCGTGGTGGGACACGGCCGCCGCGGACTACGGCGACAAGTGGGGGACGGGCTTCGCGCTCCTCGTGCTCCAGCGCTACTTCGAGAACTGCCCGCCGAGCGCGGTCGAAGGCACGAGTACGGCCCATGCGACGGAACGCTGAATCCTTCTTGCGCGCCGCGGCCGTTTCGGCCGCGGGCCTCGTGCTCCCGCTCGCCGGCTGCGGAGGATCGAGTGCGCCGGTCGCGCGCGGAGCGGCGCAGGCCTCGACCAGCGAGAGCCCGGCGATTCCGCTCGGATGGCTAGGCGGGAGTGCGCGCCCGCTCACGGGCAGGCTCGCGATCGAGAGCGACGGCGAGTCCCGAACTCCGGGCGGCCTCGTGCTTGCGGAGCTCTCTCCCGACGCGCCGCTCGCGCTCGCCGGCGCGCGGGTCGGAGACATCCTGGTCCGCGTCGAGGACGCGTGGGTTCCGCTGGAAGAGGATCCCACGCTCGACGCGGTCGAGCTCGTCGAGCGACAGGTCAGCGCCGGGCGAGCACCGATCCGGCTGTTCGTCTGGCGCGGGAACGCGCTGGTCGAGCTCGCGCTCGCGCCGATCGGTCCGGCCCTCGAGGTGGGGTTGCCGGTCGAGGTCGAGCGCTTCCGGCAGGCGGCCGCCAAAGCCTCCGAGCATCTCCTCTCCATGCAGCGTGAAGACGGCGGTTTCGGCGGCACAGGGACGGACGAGCTCGCGTCGGATGCGCTGGCCGGTCTCGCCCTGCTCGCATCGGGAGCGAACTCGGAGCACGCGAGCGAGCCGGCGCGCGCCGCTCTCCACGCCCTCGAGGAGCGGATCGAGAGCCTTCTCGCCGCACCCGCGAGCGAGCCCGATGCACTGGCCCTGGCGCTCGCCGTCCTGTTCGAAGCCGAGCGCTGCGGACCCCTGCCGGAGGAGATCCGGCGCCGGGGAACTCCGCTCCAGGGCAGCTCCGACGCGAAGTCGGGCGCCGACGGACTGCCGGCGGGTCTGCTCGACCTCGCGCACCTCGAGGCGAGCTCTCCCGAGGATCTCCAGGCGCTGCTCGAGTCGATGGGTGCCGACGTGCAGATCATGACCAGCGACTCGAGCGAGGCCGGCGAGTTCACGCTCACGGAGGGAGAAGAGGACATCCCGGAGGGTTTCCAGATCCCCGAGGGCGCGCAGATCATGATCAGCTCCATTGAAGGAGCAGTTCACGCCGAGCACGCGGGAGAGCATGCCGTTGGCCTCGCATCCGCCCCTCCCGTCGATCTCGATGCGCTGATCGCCGAGCTCGCACCCGAGCGCGCAGCCGCTCTCGCCCGGCTCGCTCCTCGAGTCGAACGCTTGCTCGCCTGCCAGGGAGAGGACGGTAGCTTCGGCGCGGCCGAGCTCTCCGCCGAGGATCGCCTGCACACGAGCGCGCTCGCGCTCCTCGCCCTGGGCTGTGCGCAGGGAACCGGCCTCGAGCTCGAGCAGAAGGATGCGATCGCGCGCTCGTGCGCCTGGCTCAACGCAGAGATGCACGAAGGCAAGGTCGCCGCCGCCGTCGCACGCGGCGCGGACCGGCGGATCATCGCGAGCGATTCCGCCCTCGTCGCCTGGGCCTTCCTCGCCGCGGGTTGCTCGGAAACGGATCCCTATCTGCACGCATTGCTCGACTACAGCGATGACAAAGGCGCATGCCTACTGGATGCGCCGCGCTCGATCGCCCTCGGCAGCCTCGCCACCGCCGCCGTCCGCAGCGCGCGCGATCTCATGCGGTGGCAGCGCTTCTACGACGAATTCCGCATCGCGCTCGTCGCCTGGCAATTGCCCGACGGCAGCTTCAGCATTCCATCGCGGTCCCGGGGCGAGGGGTTGGAATCCTTCGTCAGCGAGCCTCCGGCGGCGACCGCCATCGGGCTGCTCCTGCTCTCGATGCAGGAAGACCGCCTGCCCGTGCTGCTCGGCCGCACGCCCAACCCCTTCGCGCCTCGGATCGACGGCAAGGGCGAAGATCCGAACGCACCGAAGCCCGCTGCAACCGACGATGCAGTCCCGGCCGACCCCGATGCGGAGGGCGAGGCTGGCCTCGAAGGAGAGGCCAGTTCGCCTGACCCGGCCGCCGAGACCGACTCGGACGGCTGAGCGTCGCCGTCTTGGAGCAAGCGGGATCGAGGTCGATCCTCCGAGAACGCGTGGTGGGACCGCTCAGCGTCCGGTCGCCGCGCGCAAGCTCTTCCAGGTCTGCGTGGCCTCCGCGGTCTTGGTCGAGGGCAACCCGCAGGCGATCCATCCGGGGATCGGCTGGCCGTCCATGTCAACCTTCCCGTGCATCCCCCCGTCCATGTTGACCAAGGCGCGATAGCCCTCGGCTCCGAGTAGCTCACAGGCACGCTGCGAGCGACCGCCACTCTTGCACCCCAGCACGAGCTTCGACTCCGGCGCGAACTGGCGCTTGACGGCTGCGACGAACTCGGGATTGGGCACCATGCCCGCCGCGGGATCGCGGAAGAGGATCGGAATGTTGAACGACCCGGGCACGTGACCTTCGTCGAACTCCTCGACCGTGCGCACGTCGAGGTAGGTCCAATCACCCTGGTCGAGACGTTTCTTGGCCGCCTTGGGATCGAGGGTCTCGTGAGGCATGGCTCGGAGTTTAGCACCCCGTTTGGAGCACCGCCTCCGGTTTGGAGCACCGCCTCCGGTTTGGAGTACCGCCTCTGGTTTGGAGTACCGCCTCTGGTTTGGAGTACCGCCTTCAGGCGGTCTGGTTCGTCGTCCCGCCTTCAGGCGGGACTGACTCCTCAAGAGAAGACCGCCTGAAGGCGGTACTCCAATCCAGAGGTGCGGCCCGTTTCCGGGAAGGGCCCGCAATGCCCAGGAAGTTCGACGCGCCGCTGTTCGATCTGTGGGGCAGCGAGGAAGGAACTGAGCATGCGCTGCCCCGTTTGCACGCTCGAGGAATCGATCATCGCGCACACTGGTCTGCATCTGCTCGGGAACGAGGAGATCTTCCAGAGGACGCGCGTGTGCCTCGGCTGCGGTCTCACCTTCGAGGAAGCCTCGCCCGATCAGGACTGGGCGAGCCTCGACGGCACGCTCTGGCGACGCGACGTCGAGTCGGAGGGCTTCCGCGACGAGCTCCACGATCGAGACGCGCTGGAGATCGGCCCGGGGCAAGGGCGCTCGGCCTTCGAGGTCGGATGCGGCGCGGGTTTTCTGCTCGATCGCCTCGCCGCGGCGGGATGGCGCACCGAGGGCTGTGATCCCGATGCCGCGGTGGCCGAGATCGCGCGCGCGAAGGGGCACGCGGTCCGCGTAGCAACCGTCGCGACCCTGGCAGGCCAGCAGGCCGATCTCGTGATCCTCTGCGACGTGCTCGAGCACAGTCCGGCACCCCTCGAGATGCTCGCGGCGGCCCGCGCCCTCCTCGCCAAAGGGGGCACGCTCTACGTGCGCGTTCCCGACTTGCTGAAAGTGGACTTCGAGCGCGTCGGCGACATCTTCGGCTTGCAGCAACGCGTGTGGTTCACCGCCGATTCCTTGCGCGGCACGCTCGCCCACGCCGGCTTCCGCACCGTCCGCTCGGACGCCCATGCCGGCAGCAGGAACGCGACCGCCGTTCTCGCGCCTCCCGAGCCGTTGCGCCGGCCGCGAGCCGAGCCGGGGCGCTCGCTCGAGATCGTGCAGCGGTACTCGCGGGAGCTCTCGCTGCGCCGCGAACACATCTCCACCCGGCTCTCGGGTCTGCGAGGCAAGCGCGTCGCACTATGGGGCGGAGGCGTCCACGCGAGCGAGCTGCTCGCATTCACCGAGCTCGGCTGGATCGCCTCGCAGGTCGTCGACCGCGATCCGGCCCTGTGGAGCACGCACTGCGCCGATCACGTGATCGAGCCGCCCCAGAATCTGTTCCAGGATCCGCCCGAGGTGGTCGTGATCGCGAGCAAGGCCTCTCAGGATTCCATCGCGGCCGAGCTCGCGCCGCTCGCCGCACGCGGAACCGAGGTCATGCGCCTGTACGAGCAAGACGGCAACGGATGAGGAGGCCGGTCTCTTGACGGTCGAGGGAAGACTCCGCGCCACAGGGCCCGCCGCGTGAGCGCGATCCAGCTCGTCGCGGACGTGTCGAGCAATCACGCGCGCGACCTTGGACGTGCTCACGATTTCGTCGCGACCGCGGCCGCGATCGGTTTTGCGGGCGTGAAGTTTCAACAGTTCAAGATCGACCGCATGTTCGCGCCTCAGGCCCTCGCGGCGAAGCCCGAGCTCGCGCTGCGGCGCGCGTGGGAGCTTCCCGAGAGCTTCAACGCCGAGCTCGCCGCCCATGCACACCAGCTCGGCATGCACTATGCCAGCACGCCCTTCTATCGGGAGGCGATCGGCGTGCTCGAGCCGCACGTCGACTACTTCGCGATCGCCTCCTACCAGATCCTGTGGCACGACCTGCTGCGCGAGGTCGCGCGGACCAGGAAGCCCGTCGTGCTCACGACCGGCATGGCGACGCTCGAGGAAGTCGAGCGCGCCGTCGGTGCGCTCGCCGAGGGCGGCTGCGAGCGTCCGCTCCTGCTGCACTCCGTCTCGAGCTACCCGACGCTGCCCGAGGATGCCAACCTCGCCGCGATCGGCACGCTCCAGCGCCGCTTCGGCCTCTCCGTCGGCTGGTCCGACCACACCACCAGCCACGAGGTCGTCTGGCGCGCGCTCCAGCGCTTCGGTGCCGAGGTCGTCGAGCTCTACCTCGATCTCGATCGCACCGGCGAGGAGTACCGCTTCGGCCACTGCTGGCTGCCGTGGATGGTGCGCGATCTCCTGAGCGAACCCTGGTTGCAGGCGCGCGATCCTGCACCCCTCGCGATGGACGGGGACGGCGTGAAGCGCCCGCGCAAGTGCGAGGAAACCGAGCGGCGCTGGCGCAGTGATCCGAGCGATGGCCTGCGCCCGCTGCTCGCCGAGCGCGGGGGACTCTTCCCGGTCCGCCCCACCCGCTCGATCGGCCCGGCGAGCGCTTTCTGATCGGAGCGGCGCCGGCCTCCACGAATACGATCGGCGCCCGGGTCATCCCGAGCGCCGATCTCGTCGAGGCCGACCGTTCACCGCGCGGTGTCGGTCGCTTGTAGAGCAGGTCCAGCGATCAGGGCTTGAAGCGGATCGTGACACCGCTCGTCAGGTTGAAGACGTCCACGCAGCTCGAGTGGAACGGGTCGCGATACCAGACCTGGAAGTGGACGGCCGTACCCGAGGGCCATGCGCCCACACTGTCAAGACCCGGACCCCACACGGCGCGGCCGTCGGAGTTGGGAGCCTGGATGCCGCGCCGCACGACGAAGCCGCCGACCATGCGCAGACCGTTGCCGAAAGCCAAGCCTGCGCCGCCGGCGAGGCGGTTGGGCCCGGTGAAGAGCAAAGCCGGGTTTCCGGGGATGAGGTTCCACGCAATCATGCGGAAGTTGTCCGCGCTGGCGCTGTCGGTGCCTGCCACCGAGAGGGTGCCACCGTGCAGGAGCGAGTTGGCGCAGCCCTCCTCGAGACCGACGGCGGTGTCATTGCCGCAGGGACAAGCAGTTCCCGTGCCGTCGCCGAAGCCGAAGCGCTCGAACTGACCCTTGGAGATCTTGACCACTGCCACGGAGCCCGTGTCTCCGCCCGAGTCATCGTCGCGGCGGGCGCTGATCAGGGCCGTGCCGCCGTCGAGCGCCATGAGGAGACCGAATTCGTCGTTGGCGGCGAAGTCCGGCATGTTGACCTTCTGGTCCTCGACCCAGTTTCCCCCTGCGCTGCGGTAGAGGTAAGCCGAACCCGCGCCGGACGCAGTGGAGAGATCGTCGAGATACGCACCGATCACGGCAGTGTCGCCTTGCACCGTGAGCCCGATGCCAAACATGTCCCCGGCCGCGCCGTCTGCAGCCAGGAGCTGCTGCTGGAAGAACCATAGGCCACCCTGCCTGGTGAAGACGTGCACCGACCCGCGGTCGGATTCAGGCGAGTCGTCCTTGGCCGCACCGACGAAGACCGTGTCCCCGTCGATCGCCACGTCGACACCGAACTCATCCCCCGCCGCGCCGTTGCCAGCGATGAGCTGAGAGATCATCGTCCAGGTCGAGCCCGTGCGCTCGAACACGTAGGCGGCACCCTGATCGGCTGCCGGTGAGTTCTCGAGATAGGCGCCGACGACGAGGCGATTGCCCTGCACGTCGAGTCGTATGCCGAAGCCTCCACTGGCCTGACAGCTCCCCGAGGAGAGCCCGGTGGCGGTCTGGAGGTCCCAGGTGTCATCGCAGTGGTCTCCGGTGCCGTGGGTGTTGCGCACGAAGATCCATGCCGAGCCAGAATCCGCGGCGCAGGTGTCATCCTGGTAGGCGCCCACGGCGATCGTGTTGCCATCGATGGCAACCTGATGTCCGAAGTAGTCCGACGTGGCGCCGGCGGGGTGAAACAGATGCGCCTGCTCGACCCAGACGCCGCCGCAGAGCACGTAGACATAGGCGGAGCCAGCGTCCACGCCGGCGGCGGTGTTGTCAGCGTAGGCACCGACCACGATCGTGTCGCCATCGACGGCGGCAGAGACGCCGAAGTAGTCCGAGGAATCCGCGTCGGAGGCCCCGATCTTGGCGGTTTGCGTCCAGTTGGTTCCCGTGCGCTCGTACACGTAAACCGAGCCGGAGTCGCCGCCGCTGGCGGTGTCGTCGAAGATCGCGCCGACGACGGCGCGGTTTCCATCGATATCGACCGAATTGCCGAACAGGTCGTTAGCGCCAGGGTCTGCCGCGCGCAGCTTGGTTTCCTGCGCATCGAAGAGGACGGTGGTCTGGGCGGAGAGGGACGCGCTGGAGCTAGCGAGCGCGAGGAAAGGAAGAAGGCGTATCCAGGTGGTGCGACTCATCAGGTTGTGGATGTACTCGAAGTAGGTGGGTTCCAGCCTCGCGCGTCCCCGGCAATGAACGAACTGCCTGACAAGAGAGGGCCGCGCAGGTCATCCGACCCTACCTGCGAGGGATCAAAGCAGCAGGCGCGCAAACTGGAAAAAAGCTCGCCGCCGCACGGGCCCAGGCGCACGCCGGCGCGGCGGAGGGTCGCCAGCGGGGCCTGGCGGGTGCAGGCCCCCTCTCAGGGGCGACCGGCCCGCGCCGGGGCACGAGCGCCCCCTGCGGGCCTCAGGTGCGGCGTCGGGAGGCGAACCAGTAGGCCGGCACGCCGCTCGCGAGGATCCCCAGGCCGAGCAGGGCGTTGCGCTGGCTGTCCGGGTCGCTCAGCGTGTAAACGTCGACCAGCAACGCGACGGCGACGAAGAGCAGCGGCGTCAGGGGATAGCCAAAGCAGCGATACGGCCGCGGCATCTCGGGCCGGACCCGCCGCAGGCGCATGACTCCGATCACGGAGAGCGCGTAGAAGATGAGCCCGGCGAAGATCACGTACTCGGTGATGTCGCGGAATCCCCTCAGCGTGATCACGATGACGGCCGACCACGCCGCCTGCGTCCAGATCGCAACGGTGGGAGTGCGCCACTCGGGGTGAACGCGAGTCATGGCCCGCGGCATCAGCCCGTCCTTCGCCATGGCGTAGAAGGCCCGAGGCGCGGAGAGCAGGCTGTTGTTGGTGGCTCCGAAGACGGAGAGCGCGACCAGGAATGCGAGCGAGCCGGCCGCCGTGCCGCCGAGGATGCGCTCGACGGCGGTCGTCGGAACGTCGATGTCCTCCGTGAGCAGCCGCATCTCCTCCATGCTCACGACGCGCAGGTAGGTCCAGTTCACCACCAGGTAGATGGCGATCAGGAGCATCATCCCGTACACGAAGCCGCGCGGCAGGTTGCGCTCGGGATCCTTCACCTCGGCGGCGCTGAAGGAGAGCATGTGCCAGCCCTCGTAGGCCCAGAAGATGGCGACGCAGGCGGCGATCACGCCCGACATCGTCAGCGCTACCTGCGGCCCGCCTGCCGCCGCCTCGGGCGCGACGGACGTGCTTCCAACGAAGGCTCCTGCGACGACGATCGTGGCGAGCGCGAGGAGCTTCGCGAGCGTGGAGAGGTTCTGCACCAGAGCTCCCCACGTCACGCCGAAGTGATTGACCACCGCGAGCACGAAGATCATGCCGAGGGAGAGGCTCATGTGAGCCGCTTCACCGAGCGGATACGCGCGCCGCACCATGTTCGCGAACGCGACGGCCAGCGCGGCTATCGTTCCGGTATTGACGACCCAGAAGAAGCACCAGCCGTACAGGAACGCCCAGAACTTGCCCCACGCTTCGCGCAGGAACGCGTACTGCCCGCCCGCCTCGGGAAACATGCAGCCGAGCTCGGCGTAGGCGAAGGTGCCGCATAAGCACGTGAGGCCGACCGCGGCCCAGCAAATGTAGACCCAGAGATCGCTCGGGAGCTCCTGCGCGATATCGAAGGGCTTGAGGAAGATGCCCGAGCCGATGACGCCGCCGACCGTGATCGTCACGGCGGTGAAGGGTCCCAGTACTCGTCGTAGCTCCGGGGTGTTGCTCGGCTCGCTCACGGTGTTCGGGCGGCGACTCTCTCAAGCTCTCCCTCGTGATGCAAGGACCCTGGGCGCGTCAGCACTACGAGGGCGGTGCTCCCGTCGATCCCGGCGGCGGATCACGAGCTGGCGGACAAGGCCGTCGATCGGCCGATCGATGCTGCGCGGGCAGGTCGTGGACCGCCCCGGCGAATCACGCTCGCCTGAACCCATCGTCGAGCTGTCGCGGGTCCAGCCCTTGGGAGACGGACGGCTCATGCGCAATCACTACCCACCGAGGAGGGGACAAATAGTGTTTACGTGTCCCCCCGCGGCGGTCTCCCTCACCTCGGATAGGCAACAGCCCTGGCGAGGGCGGGGCGACTCCTCACTTCCAGCGGAGGAGCCTCGCTCACGCTCGAACCTTCCACACCCGGAGTGCTACCCATGACCCACCACGTAAGCCGCTGCGTCTCCAGTTGCCTGACCGGTTCCGCCGTCCTGCTCCTCGCCTCCCTTGCCCTGGCCGAAGACATCGGCCGAGGGGGGACGAAGAAGACGATCCCCGCCGGAGTGGACGGCATCGTCATCGATTTCAAGAACAAGGTCACCTCGTTCGGCACGGTCCAGAGCATCGTCGACTTCGACATCGCCATCTGCACCGCTTCGAGCCCGCGCATGCTCTCGGGGGGAGCCGTCGACGGGGTGACCGAGCCGACCGATGATTCCGCCGTCGACGACGACAACGACGAGAGCCTGGGAGCGGATGAAACCGATGACGTTCAGTCACCTGCCGGAAAAAAGATGCGCCTGCAGATCAAGGGCAGCGGGGGATCGGACGGCATCATCGATCCGAACCACGAGTTCAGGTTGCGAATCCGCCTCGACGCGCCCACCAACGAGGAGATCCAGGTGCAGATCACGCCGACCGACGCCCTGGGAGATGCGTGGGTGTCCTCCGGCGTGATCACGGGCTCGGAGACCGTCATCCTGCTGCCGAGCGGCTCGAATGACGCCAATCTCGAGCTCGTCAATCAGACCGGCACGACGCTCGACCACCTGGTCCTCGGCGCAGCGCTCCCGGCCACGGTCGATGTGGCCAAGACATCGAGCGAAACCTTCCCCTGGGGGTACGCGGCGGGCGGCTGGGTCGTCGTCGCCGACGGCTCGGTTCCGCCCGGGGGAGTGCTGCTCGCCCGCATCCAGCTCCAGCAGAGCGCACAGCCAGAGCAGCCGTTCGTTCTGCGCATCCTTGCCGGCGGACCGATGCAAGGCAACTACTGCGGATGCGCTTCGGGTCCGTGCGCAAACGACGACCCGCAAGCCGGTTGCCGGAGCTCGACGGGGGCCGGCGCGCATCTTTCGGCCCTCGGCACCAGCGAGATCTTCGAAGACGCTCTCGTGCTGCGCATGCAGCCCTTGCCCTCGAACCAGTTCGGCCTGTTGTTCATGGGCACGAACTCGACGAGCCTGCCCTTCGGCGATGGATACCGTTGCGTGAGCGGGAACCTGTTCCGCTTCCCGGTGCAGAACTCGGGCGCTGCGGGTGAGATCGCGCTCGGCCCGATCGCAGGCTACTCCAAGTCGCACTTCCCGCCGCAGGGCCACATCCTTGCGGGCTCCCTGTGGTACTTCCAGGGCTGGTTCCGCGATCCGCAAGGACCTTGCGGGAGCGGCTGGAATCTCTCCGATGCCGCGCGCGTCCAGTTCGTTCCCTGACCCAGCTTGATCTCTGGCCCGAGCCGGGCTGCGTGTCTCAGCCGCGCAGCTCGGCGAAGGCCTTTCCTGCTCGGGTGAAGCGTCGATCGACTTCTTCCCAGTGCAGGTTCTCGAAGAAGGCGTTCACGTATCGCGCCGCTGCTGCGCCAAAGTCCATCTGGTAGGCGTGCTCGTACATGTCCATCACGAGCAAGGGCATGGCCGCCGCGCGCGCGAAAGGATGGCCGCCGGACCAGTAGGTACGCAGCGCCCCCGAGCTCAGATCGAAGTCCAGCACCACCCAGCCGCTCGCGCCGGCGAGGCTCGCTCCGGTCGCACGGAACTCCTCCTCCCAGCGGGCGAAGCTGCCGTAGGCTTCTCCGAGCGCCCGCAGGATGGCTCCCGTGGGCCGGCCCTCCCCGCCGAGATTGCCGAAGTAGAGCTCGTGCAGGATGCAGGAGTTCGAGAACACGAGCTGGCGCTCCTTGAGGCCGGCGACGACGAAGGGCGGCGTCTTCGCATCGACGCTCGCGAGCTCGCCCTCGACCTTGTTCAAGCCCTCGACCGCGGCGCCGTAGTTGTTCTCGTGGTGCGAGAGGATCAGCTTCTCCGAGATCCCGCGCAGCGCCTTCGGGTCGAAGGGCAGCGGCACGAGTTCGTGCTCGCCGCGATACGCCGGCGCCAGCTCTGAAGTCTTCGATTGCCTCTGCGTCTTGGCTTCTGCGGGGGTCATTCTCGAGCTCCTATTCTGCTGCGGCATTCGCGCTCTCCCGCGCGCTGCGATTCGCAGGCGACGAGGAGCTACGCACCAGGACTCAAGCCCTGGCCTGGATGATCCACCTGGATCATCGACCTTCTCGATCCGGCTTCAACCAGGATCTTTCGCCTGGCCAGCGGCGGCTACAGCAGGCTCGCGATCTGCCAGGCCGCAAAGCGCGCCAGGCGCGCAGGCGAGATGTGGGCGATGTGGGTCCCGGTCTCGCTCTCCCCCAGGTGGACCTGGCTCCAGGCGTCGAGGCTCTGCTTCACGTCCACCCGGCTCGTGTCGAGCTGGACGGAGGCGGTCCAGATGGCGAGGCCGGTCTCCGCGGCCACGAGGTCGAGCTGCAGCCCCAGGCGCATCGGCGCAAAGAACTGCTGGTCGGTGAGCGTTCCCAGAAGCAGTCCATCGAGATGGTAGCGGCGCGCCAGCGCGAGGATCGTCTCGGGCTGATAGCTACCGGTACGGTAGGGCTGGCTGGTAGGAACTTCGCCGAGGTCGGCTTCCTCGAGGCGTACGATCTCGAAGGCCGTGGCGGCGTCGAGCTCGGTCAGGAGCGCGGTCTCGATCGCCTCGCGCAGATCGGTGTCGAGGGACTCACAAGCGAGCGGCATCAGGCCCACGCGGCGCAGCTCGTAGGTGTGGAAATCGGACACGATCTCGGCGCTGCCGAGAATCTCGGGGACGGGCGGAGCGCTCGCGCAGCCGGCAAGCAGGAGCGCGCAGAGGGAGGCTCTCAATGCTCCTCCTCTCCACCGGACTCCACCGCGGATTCCTCGCCGGATGTCGGCACCTGCTGAGCCTGGAAGCGCGTCCAATCGAGAGTCGTCTCCAGGAGGAGCTTCTCCGCTTCGAGACGGCGGATCTGCGCCGTGGCGAGCCGTGCAGCCAGCTCGAGATTCTCCCCTTCGCGGCCGGCGGCTTCCGTCTCGAGGGCTCGTACCCGCAGGGCCAGCGCATCGTTCTCGACTTCCTGAGCCGAGAGCTGCTGCCCGGCATCCTCGATCTGGCGATGCAGAGCCGTGACCTCGAGCTCGAGCTTCTCCTTCTGGTCCACCGCGCTCTGGTAGAGCTCGAGCAAGTACGGCCGTGAGCCGTCCTCCGCGTCGGGACCGTGTTGCGCGACACCTTCGGCCGTCGTCACCGAGCCGCCGGCCTGATCGGGCACGGGGCTGCCGTCGCGCGCATAGAGTCGGGTACGGCTGCTCGGTTCGCCGCCCCAGGGTTCGAGCGTGCGCGAGCCCACGCCTTGCGATTCTTGCCGGGACGGTGATCCCCTGCAGCCGCACACGAGGAGCGCGAAGAGGAGGCCGAGAGTGGGAGTTCGTCGTTTCATGGCTTCTTTCCTGCTCCAGTCTCCTTCGGAACCGGCGCGTACTCGAGCTCGAGCACCGTGGTCTCGCCACAGCTGCACCGGACCTGGATCGCGCGGACGATTCCATCGTCCGAGAGCAGCTCGACCTGCTTTCCCCCGGACTCGGCGGCGCTGCGAGCTTCGACGCGGACGTCACGGTTCTTGATCACGATTTTCGACACGCATGCACCTCCTCAGGCCGTCACGTCCAGTTGGCCACCAGCTTCGTCCGCCTCGTGCGGCGTGACGGGAAGATCGCTGGAGTGCGAGACGGCTTCGGGAACGAGAGCTTCGGCTTCCTCGTCCTCCTCGGGCGCGAGCACGAAGTGCCCTCGGCCACGAGAGTGATCGCCGTGCGGGTGCGGCCGCAGCTCGCGCGCGACGGGCGGCAGCGCGGGGAGCCTCGGGATCGAACCGTCCAAGCTTTGACTCATCGCCTGATTCCTTCGGGACCGGTGAGCGCTCGGTTGAGACGGTAGAGCGCGCGGCTGTGGATCTGGCTGACGCGTGACTCGGTGACTCCGAGGATCTCGCTGATCTCCCGCAGGAGCAGCTCCTCGCTGTAGTAGAGCGTGATCACGGTCTTCTCTTGCTCGGGGAGCTCGGAGATCGCGCTCGCGAGCTGGCTCTTGGTCTCCTCCCATTCGAGGCTGCCCACCGGACCCTCGCTGCGCGGATCGGAGAGCATCGCAGCGAGCCCTTCGTCCGGGCCGTTGTCGAGCGAGGTCTGCACGGCGCTCATCGCCTGGAGCAAGGTCACGTCGATCTCCTCGACGCTGGTCGCGAGCTCGGCTGCGAGTTCCTCCGGCGAGGGTTTCTGTCCGTGCTGCTGCTCGAGGCGGGAGATCGCGCCCTCGATGGCGCGCACGCGCTCGCGCCGGCCTCGCGGGAGAAAATCGACCCGGCGCAGCTCGTCGAGGATCGCGCCGCGGATCTTCGTGTATGCGTAGGTCGAGAAGGCAAGCCCCCGCGAGCGATCCCAGGAGTCTGCCGCCGCGATCAGCCCGAGCATGCCGAAACCGTACATGTCGTCGCGGTCGACGACCCGCGAGGTGTCGAAGGAGAGCCGCCCGACGATGTGCCGCAGGAGCGGCACGTGGTCGAGGATCAGCCGGTCGCGGGCGAGTGGATCCGCGGCCTCGGTGGTGGACCACTCAGGCATGCGCGGAGGCGCCCGTCATCGCTCTCGTGCGTTTCGTTCTCATCGCTTCGATCCGCCCTCGAGGGGCTCGGCGCTCGCGTTCTCGACTCCCGGGCTGCGCTCGGCGTACGTGCGCCGGAGCAGCCAGTGTGTGGCCCGCGTGATCACGATCAACGCGAGCCACGTCAGTCCGCCGCGCAAGCAGGCTGCGCGCAGAGAGACGTGGAACAAGAGAGAGATGAGCGCGGTGAGCGCTCCTGCCGTCGCAGCCGTTCGATGGCCCAGAGCCAGGACGAGGCCGCGAAGCTGGAGTTCACCGTTGCTCTTGTCGACCATGGGAGAATCGAGCCTTTAGACGTGATTCGCCGTGGGGGGCAGGGAGAAGGCTCGGGCGAGGCGGCCGGCGATCTGCGTGAGGCACAATTGCTCGAGCCCGCCCGGGGGGCCGAGCGCGAAAGGCCGCTGCGCCGCGCCGCTCGCGGCCACGCGCTGGGAGCGCGGCATCCACCCGGCCTGCCGCGGGGCGCGGGCCAGGAACTGCTTGCAGATCGAGCCGAGCTTCGCCGCGACGGTCCGCCCCTCCTCCACATCACGCGCGAGATTGACCACGAGCTCGGGAGTGGGGATGTCTTCTTGCGTGCGCGCCCCATAGCGATCGAGGGCCTTGATCAGACCGTATGCGTCGGTGAGCGCGGCGACCTCGGGCGTGGTGACGACGAACACTCGATCGGCGATCGATGCGAAAGCGAGGACATCGGGCCCGATGCCCGCGGCGCTGTCGCCGACGATGACGTCGTAGTCGCGCGAGACCGTCCGCAGGAGCTCGACCAGCTGGCCGCGCGCGGTCTCGCTGAGGCACCCCATCTCTTCGAGGCCCGAGCCCGCCGGAAGCAGGTCGATCCCCGACGAGGAGTGCACCACGCAATCGCGGACATCCACCGTGCCGGCGAGCGCCTCGGCGATCGTGCGCGTCACGGCGAGGCCAAGGAACACGTGGAGATTGGCGAGACCCAGGTCCAGATCGACCAGGAGCACGCGGCGGCCGTCGCGCGCCAGGCGCACGGCGACGTTCGCGGCGAGGGTCGTCTTGCCCACGCCGCCTTTTCCGCCCGTGAACAGGGCGAATGGCGCGTGCAAGCGTTCGACACGGGCAGCCGAGGCGATCGTGCCGTTCATCGGCGGATCCTTCCTCGGAGCAACAGATCGGCCACGTGCTCGGAGCTGGCGCGATGGAAGTCGGTCGCGATCTCCGGCCCGTCCGAGAGGAAGGCGGGCCGCAGTCCGCTGTGCAGGACGTGCTCCAGCACCGGACCAGGGACACGGGTCTCGTCGAGCTTGGTGAGGATGGAGACGGAAGGCCTGAGCGGCGCGCAAGCCTCCGTGACGGCGGTCAGCGCGATCGGGCTACTGGATGCGGAGAGCACCACTGCCGCGGTCAGGGCGAAGCGCTCCCCGCGTGCCTCGACCAGCTCCTGGAGGCGCGCGATCTCCTCGACGTCGCGCTCGATCCTGCCGGTCGTGTCGAGGAGCACGAGCTCGCTCGCGAGCAGCGCCTCGCCCTCGCGCAGGAGCCCCGCGGCATCGCGCAGCGCCACGAAGGGGAAGCGGGACAGCTCGGCGTGCGCTCTCCAGGTCTCGAGCGCTCCGACGCGTGCGCGCCCGAGGCTCGCGACGGCAACACGCCGGCCGCTCTTCGCCATGCGCACGGCGAGCTTCACGAGCGCACTCGTCTTGCCCACGCCCGCCGCACCGAGCGCAGCGAACACATGCGTGACGCCCGGCGTGCGCGCGACGCGCGCGATCGGGAAGATCATGCCGATCTCCTCGGCCGCGAGATCGAGCGGATGCACACCCTCTTGCAGGCGCCCCGCGACCGCCTCGCAGATGCGGTCGACGATCGCCCCGCTGACGCCGCTCGCCCGCAGGAACCGCTCCACGTCGGCCGTGCCCGCGCGCGGCAGCCGGTCGTCGTGCCCCGCTGGATCTCCGAGAGCCCTCTCGGTGCGCAGCTCCAGCACCACCGTGCCGTCCTCTTCGGAGCGGCGCGAAACCACGATCGCGCCTCCGCCGACTCGGACCGACGCGCTCTCGAGCGCGTCGCGCAAGTTCTTGCCACGTATTTCGACCAGATGCATTTCATTCCTCCATCTTCACTACCGCCACGGTTTCGACCATGCGCGCGGGTACGACTTCATTGAAAGAGAGCACCGCGACCTTCGGGAGCGACGCGCTCACGAGCTCGTTCAGGAAACGGCGCACGTTCGAGCGAACCAGGAGCACGACCTCGCGCCCGCCCTTGCTCGCGGCGGCGATCGAGTCGCCCACGCGCTCCATGAGCTTTTGCAGATAGGCCGGGCCGACGGTCGCAGCGTCGCCGTCGCGCGATCCAGTGACGGCGGCGACCAGTCGCGCCTCCACGCGCGGATCGAGCGTCACCGCGCGCAGGGTGCCGTCCTTGTCGCTGTGCTTCTCGCAGATGGCGCGCCCCAGACGCTGGCGCGCGAGCTCGGTGAGGGCGTCGCTGTCGCGCGTCTTCTCCACGTTGTCGGCGAGGGATTCGAGGATCGCGGGCACGTTGCGGATCGAGACGCCCTCGCGCAGGAGATTGCGCAGGACCTTCTGGATCTCCCCGAAGCCCATGCGCGCGGGAACGAGCTCCTCGACGACGGCCGGTGAGACCTTGCGAGCGCTTTCGATGAGCTCCTTGACGTCGTCGCGGGTCAAGAGCTCGGCCATCGCCTTGCGCAAGGTCTCCGAGAGGTGCGTCACGAGGACGCTGGTCGGATCGATGACCGTGTAGCCGAGGAGCTCCGCCTCGTCACGGTGCTCGTCGCGGATCCACCAGGCCGGCAGACCGAAGGCCGGGTCGGAGGTCGCTCTACCCTTGACGCGCCCGCTCGTTCCGCCGCCGTCCATCGCAAGGTACTCACCCGGCTCGATCGACCCCGAGGCGATCTCGAGGCCCCCGAGCAGGATGCGATAGGCGTTCGGCGCGAGCTTGATGTTGTCCTTGATCCGCACGGGCGGCAGGACGACGCCTTCCTTGAGCGCGAAGCGCCGGCGCAGCTGCGCGATGTGGTCGAGGATGCCCCCGCCGTTCTTGTCCTGGACGAGCGGAATCAGGCGGTAGCCAATCTCCAGGCAAACGCGATCGACCAGGATCAGGTCCTCGACCTTCTCGCCCGCGTTCTTCGCCGCGGCTTCGTCGGCGGTCCGTTTCGCCAGGCGCTCGGCGTCGGTCCGGGTCGCCTCCGCGCGCACTTCCTCGTCGCGGGAGCTGCGCCACCATAACGTCAGAACTGTCGCGAGGACGAAGAACGGGAGCTTCGGCATGCCGGGGAGCAGCCCGACGACGAACATCATTCCCGCCGCGATCAAGGACGCCTTGGGCCGACTGGAGAGCTGCGTGACGAGGTTCACGCCGAGGCTACTGGAGCTCTTGCCCTTGGTGACGAGCACGCCCGCGGCCGTCGAGATGAACAGTGCCGGGATCTGACTCACCAGGCCGTCGCCGATCGTCAGCTTGGAGTAGCGCTCGACCGCGATGGCGAGGGTCTGTCCCCTCGAGAGGGCGATCGCGATCCCGCCCACGAGGTTGAGCGCCGTGATGATCAGGCCGGCGATCGCGTCGCCGCGCACGAACTTCGAGGCGCCGTCCATCGCTCCGTAGAACTCGGCCTCGGAGGCGATCGCCGCGCGCCGGCGCTTGGCCTCCTCGGCCTCGATGAGGCCGGCGTTCAGATCGGCGTCGATCGCCATCTGCTTGCCCGGCATCGCATCGAGCACGAAGCGTGCGGCGACTTCCGAGATGCGGCCCGAGCCCTTGGTGATCACCACGAACTGGATCACGATGAGGATCAGGAAAACGACCAGACCCACGCCGAGATTGGAGCCTCCGACGTACTCGCCGAAGGTCTTGATGATCTGGCCCGCCTCGCCGTTCATCAGGATCAGACGCGTGGCCGCGACGTTCAGACCCAGGCGGAAGAGCGTCGTGAAGAGGAGGATCGTCGGGAACGTCGAGAGCTCGACCGAGTCTCGCGCGTTCATCGTGATCATCAGGAGCAGGACCGAGATCGTGATGTTGAGCGCGAGCAGGAGGTCCAGCAGGAAGGCCGGCATGGGGGTGATCAACGTCACCATCAAGCCCAGCACGCCGACGCCGAGGATCCAGTCGGAGTGGCGCTTCACGAGCCCGCCTATGCGGTCGAAGCCCGAGATCTTCGCGGTGATGGCGAGGTCGGCCATTCAGTTCCTTGCTCAGGCCCCGACGCGCTCGCCGCGCAATCGATAGACGTAGGCCAGGACCCCGGCGACCGCCTGGAACAGGTCTCCGGGGATCTCGTCCCCGATCTCGGTCTGCGCATGCAACGCGCGAGCGAGGGCCGCGTTCTCGAAGCAGAGGACGCCGGCTTCGCGCGCGATGCGCTGGATCGTGAGAGCGATCTGGTCGACACCCTTCGCCACCACGCGCGGCGCCCCGCCGGTCTGCGCGGCCTCGTCCCGCTCGTAGCGCAGCGCGACCGCGTAGTGCGTGGGATTGGTGACCACGACCGTCGCCTCGGGGACGTCGGCCATCATGCGGCGCCGGGCCATCTCGCGCTGCAGTGCACGGATGCGCGAGCGGATGTGCGGATCGCCCTCGGATTCCTTCACCTCCTCCTGGACTTCCTTCCTGGACATTCGCAGCTCGGCGCGGTGCTGCATGCGCTGGTAGAAGAGATCCGTGAGGGCGAGGGCGAGGATCGCGACGAGCGCCGCCGCCGCGCTCTTCCCCACGATGGTGCCGAGGGCCGCGAGCGAAGGCCGCAGCTCCGATCCGCCGAGCGCGAGAAGGCGCGGCAGGTCTGCCATCGCCGCCCACGTCATCGCGCCGACGATGAACAGGAGCTTCGCGCTCGAGAGGAGCACGCGCACGAGCGAGCGAGGGCTGAACAGACGTCCAAGCCCCTTGATCGGATTGAGCTTGGCAAGATCGAATGCGATCGCACCCGGAGCGATCTGGAAGCCCGCCTGGCCGAAGGAGGCCACCAGGCCGCAAGCGAACATCGGAATCATCAAGACGCAGACCGCGGGAAGCACGGACTTCGCCGCGAGCTCGACCAGGCGTGCGACGCCCGCGACCGTGATCTCGCTCGGGCCCAGCGTGGCGACCAGCAAGATGCACTCGACGAGGACATGTGCGCTGGCTGTGGCGATCGCGCCACCTCCGAAGACGAAGGCGAGCGCTGCGACGACGAGCATCACCGCCGCGGTGAACTCGGTCGAGAAGGCGACTTGCCCGCGCTCTCGCGAGTCCTGCCGGCGCCTTGGCGTCGCCTCCTCGGTCTTCTCTTCCTTGGGGAGCTCGTCGGCCATCAGCTTCCAATGACCTCGAGCGATGCGTCGATGCCGTCCTCGAGGTGATCCAGCAACCGATCCATGCCCGGCGCGAGCACCGGCGTGAAGATGAGCATCCCCACCAGGGCCGCGCCGATGCGCAGGTTGAAGCCGAAGTCGAGGACGTTGAGCTGGGGAACCGTGCGCGCGAGCAGGCCCACGAGGAGCGACACGAGGCCGAGCAGGACGAGCACGGGAGTCGCGAACGCGATGCCCGCCGCGAAGAGCTCGCCGACGAGGGAGGTGACGGTCGACGCCATCCCCGGGTTGATCGCGACGTGACCGATCGGTGCGCGCTCGAAGGAGTCGAACAGGGCCCGCAGGAGCCAGTGATGGCCGTTCACGCCGAGCAATGCCAGCAGGAACAGGATCTCGTAGATCTGAGCTACGGCGCCGACGCGCGTCCCGGTGGACGGATCGACCGAGGCAGCCATGCCGAACCCCATCTCGTTCCCGATCATGTCGCCCCCGACCCGCACGGCGAGGAGCACCGCGTGCAGGGTGAAGGAGAGGAAGAGGCCGATCACGATTTCGCGCAGCGCCATCGCTCCGTATGCGATCGGCTCGATGGGCATGGCGAGCGGCTCGCCACGGGCCGTGTAGAACAGCATCGTGAGCGAACCGATGAGGCCGACCTTGTAGCCCGAAAAGGTCGAGCCGGTACCGAGCAGCGGGGCCGCGAGCACGAGCGCGCTGGTGCGCAACAGGTACAGGCCGAGGGCCTCGATCGTGCCGGGGGGGAACATGGGTCAGCGGGTGCCGAACGAGACCAGGTCGTCGAGGATCCGGTGCGTGTAGTCGCGCAGGATCTGCAAGGCCGGCGCGAGGAGCAGCAGCGTCACCAGGAAGATCGCCAGCATCTTCGGAACGAAGCTCATGGTCTGCTCCTGCACCGAGGTGAGCGCCTGGAAGAGGCTCACGGCGATGCCCACCACGAGACCAACCACGAGGATCGGGCCGGCGACGAGGAGCGTCGTGACCAGAAGATCACGGGCCAGGTCCACGATGACTATGTCGAGCTCGCCCGTGTGCATGCTCTCTCGTGATTCTCAGGTCGTGACGAAGGAGGTCACCGCCGACTGGCAGACGAGGTGCCAGCCGTCGACAAGGACGAACACGAGGATCTTGAACGGCGTCGAGATCATCACGGGCGGCAGCATGAACATCCCCATGGAGAGCAGGACGCTCGAGACGACGAGGTCGATCACGAGGAAGGGCAAGAACAGCAAGAAGCCCATCTGGAAGGCGGTCTTGAGCTCGGAGAGGACGAAGGCGGGAACGATCACGCGAATGGGCAGGGTCTCGGGCGTGGCCTTGTCGATCACGCTGGGGTCGGCTCCGGCCATTTCCGCGAAGAGCGCGATCTCGCTCTCCCGCGTATTGGCGACGAGGAAAATGGAGAGATCTCCCCAGGCGGCACGCGCGGCGACCGCCGCGGTCATCTCGCCTTTCTCGTAGGGCACCCACGCGTGCTCCCAGATGCGCTCGCCGACCGGTGCCATCACGAACATCGTGAGGAAGAGCGCCAGCCCGATCAGGACGGGATTCGGCGGCAGCTCGTTCACCGAGAGCGCGCGGCGCACGAACGAGAGCAGGATCACGATGCGGGTGAAGCTCGTGATCGTGATGAGCACCGCAGGAAGCAAGGAGAGGATGGTCAGGAGGACCGCGATCTCGATCGCCGTCGAGACCCGGCCTTCGCCGACCTCGCCCGTGGCGTCGCCCTCCGCGGGCGCACTTGCCGCGGCGGGGGGCTCGGCCTGCGCAGCTGCCTCGAGCTGTCTCGCGCTCGCGGCCGGCGCGAGCGAGACGAGCAGCGCGAGCACGAAGCTCGCCACACGCAGCGTGATGGAGATCAACCCACGACCTCGCCGAGCCTCTGCGCGTTCGCTCGGCGCGGCCGGCCCGGAATGCGCCCGGTCATCCCCAAGCGCTCGCGCGCGCGCTCGAGCAAGTTCTTGAAATCGATCGCGTCGGCCTCGCGCGGAGCCACGGGCGGGCGCTCCGATCCGATGACCGGATCGAGCTCGGCAATCATGCGAACCTCCTTCTCACCCAACCCCAGGATGAAGGTGCGGTCGTAGCAGCGCACCACGCTGATCTGGCGACGGCCGCCGAGCGGCAGGACGTCGATCACCGCGAGCGAGCGGCGCGCAGCGCGGTGCGCGAAGCGTTGCGCGAGGACGCGCCGGAATCCCCACGCGAGTCCCACGATTCCGCCGAGCATGCCCAGGCACACGAGGAGATAGCGTGTGAGGTCGGGTCCCTGAGCGAGCGAGAGAGTGCTCTCGATCACTGCGCACGAAGGAAGCCTGATGTAGTGCATAGGATGCCTCGACGGCATCGGCTCCCAACGCAACGCACGTGCCAGGCTGCACGGACGGCGCGCGCTCGACCTCGAGGCCTCGACCGGTGCTCCGGTCGATGCTCGGAGGCGTCAGAGAAGCACGCTCGAGCGGGCGCGCGCCCGAGGGACTGTCGCATTCCTCGACACCCTGCTCGAAGTCGCGACACTCCTCGAAGTGTCGTGAAATCCGAAGGCGGCGCGTTCCAGTGATCCCCGGGGCTCCGGGTGAACGTCGGAGAAGGGATGCAATTCTCTCGCCAACGGATGGATGAGCGGTGCAGGTCCGGGCTGGGATCGCTCGCCGGCTCCCTGTCCGCCGGGAGACTTCGCTCCGCTCAGCTCTAACCGCGTAGCGGTAGGAGTCTCGTCACGGACTCGAGCGTCAGCTCACAGCCGGCGCGAGGAACTCCCGCGCCGCCGGGCCATAGAGGAAGCCCTGCATCAGGTCACAGCCCAGCGCTACCAGCGCTTCGTGTTCCTCGGGTGTCTCGACGCCTTGCGCCAGGGTCACGATGCCGACAGCGCGGCATGCCTCGATGATGGTCCGGATCGATTCCTGGTTGGTCTTGGAGAGGTGGAGATCGCGAACCAGGCCCATCTCCAGCCGCATGATGTCGGGTGTCACGAGCGCGATCTCGCCCGCATGGCTCGGCTCGGCGGCCAGCTCGTCGGCGGCGATGCGATACCCGAGCTTTCGCAGGGAGGCGATGGCCAGCTCCGACCCGACCAGCTTGGGAAGTGACTTGCTTTCCAGGACCTTGAGCACGATTCGCGGTGCGTGGGCGGTCAGCGGATCCTGCCCGGAGGAAAGCTTGCGGTCGCAGAGCTGGTCCGGATGGACGTTCACGAGCACGACCGAGCCCTCCGGAGCCCGTTCCATTCGCAAGGCAATCAGTGTTCGGCTTCGACGTCCCAGGTCCAGGGAACGTCCGAGCTCGTAGGCCAGCGCGAAGAGCACCGAGGGTGAGGAGAGGTCAGGATCCGTGCACCGGAGCAGAGCCTCGTAGCCGTACAGACTCTGATCCTTCGCGCGGATGATGGGCTGGAACGCGATCCACATCTTGGAGAGCGCCCGTTCGAAACTGGCTTTCAAGGCTTCTCGATAGTGAACGCGAGCTCTTTCCTTCCACGTCGCTGCCACGCGGTGCTGATGACAGAGGCGCAAGGCGTCGTGGATGGCGGCGCCGATCTCGTCAGCCGAGCACGGCTTGACCAGGAACCTGAAGATCTCGGCCGTATTGATCGCCCGGAGGATCGTCTCCACGCTAGGACGAGCCGAGAGCAGGATGCGCCCTGTCTCGGGGAATCGTTCACGGACGCTCGCGAGCAGCTCGATTCCGGTCGTGCCAGACACGACTTCCTCGGAGACCACGACGTCGATGACGTTCTCGGTCAGGAGATCGAAGGCTTCTTGACCCGATCCCGCGGAGCAGAAGTTGAACCCGCGGGCGTCGAGGAGCGGCCGCAAGGCATCCGTGGCCTCACGAGCATCGACGAACAGGACATTGGGCAGTGTTTGGCGGGAAACGATGGTCTCTTGCATGAGGGTTCTTCTTCGGGGAAAGCTAGCTTCGTCACCCTGGCTCGATCCACCCGCCATCGGGTCGAGCCTCCCGGCCAACCCGCGCGGGTCGTGGCCTCAACCCGCCAGATCGATGCTGTGGTCGACCTCCAGAGCATGCTTCTGGCTGTCCAGGACCTGCCGGGCCTCCTGTACGCGATCGAGGAGATGGCGCACGCCTTGTTGCTCGCGCGCGGCGCAATCGTGGAGCATGGCCAGCAGGCGCGCGAGAGCCGCGATCTCGCGCGCGAGCTGCACCCTCGCTTCGGGAGTGACCGGGTGCGAGAGCTCGCCGGGGCTCGAGAGTGCCTCGAAGCCGCTCTCGACCTGTCGCCACGCTGCTTCCACCGGGGACGGCCTCCCGGTACGTGAAACGGCTTGGAAGGCGTCGAGCAGGTCAGTGAGAACTTGCCGCAGGCTCGTCAGCCGGGGTAGGAGATCACCCATCGCGCCCCAGCTGGTCGGTCTGGGTCGTACTGATGCCGGCATGCTTCCAGGCGTCGGCAAGCCGTTCGAGAATCACCTTCGCGTCGCGCAGAGGCTTGCCAGAGCGTTCGAGCGTCGCTCGCGCAAGGATGCTCTCGACGTAGAGGTAGAGCCGCTCGAGATTTCCGCTCACCTCGGGATTGTGCTCGTGGACGAGCGCCACGCGCAGCTCGCTGACGATGCGATCAGCGCGGTGCACGCGATCCAAGAAGTTCGAACGCGGGTCGCGGGCGTCCACGAGTAGAGCCTGGTCGAGGAAACGAATCGCTCCTGCGTACAGGAGGCGCACGATCTTGATCGGGGGTGCGTCCTCGACCGAGGAAGTGCGGTAGCGGGCGGCAGCGTCTTGGAGGTTCATCGGCGTGGCCAGCTCTACAGATTCGAGATTCCGGCCAGCGCGTTCTGCAGCGCCGTTCCCTGGGAGTTGAGCGCTCCCATGAGGGTCTCCAGCGCCGCAAAGCGCTTGACGAGGCCCTCCTCGAACAGATCGAGACGGCGTTCCTTGGACTCGATCTGATCGTCGTAGCGGCCCAGATTCTCCTTGAGCATGTTCTCGCGTCCCGTGAAGATCCCGTCGAGGGCCATGCGTTTGCCGGTCTGATCGACGATCGCGCCCTCCTGCGAGCTCGTGATACGGTCGATCACGCGCCAGAGCACGTCGGCGAGACCGGAGTCCTCCGTCGCATCCTGGAAGTACCCGGGGGTGTTCGGCTCGTCGTCCACGCGCTCGAAACCGTCGGTGTCGACGAAGAGATCCGAGAAGAGAGCGAGGTTCTGGCTCATCTTCGCGTCGAGAGCGGCGGTGTCGATCGATACGTGGCCATCGCTGTCCTGATGGATGCCCACGAGACTCAAGGTCGCGTAGCCCTCGGTGTCGCCCTGGATGACGTCGGAACCGACGTTGAAGAGTGCCGCCTGGATCTCGTTTCGCACGCGCCGCAGGATCGGATCGCCGAAGAGGTCTCCACCTGTCCCGGCTTCCGGCGAGTACTTGCTCTGCTCGTTCACGAAGTCGATCACCGCATTGTAGGAATCGACGAGCTCCGTCACGCGCCCCTTGATCGCCTCGCGGTCCGGCTCGACGGTGAAGGTCATCTGCTGGCCCGGATTGGCCGAGAGCACATCGATGCTGACGCCGACGATGACGTCGCTGAAATCGTTGTCGGTGCGCTCCACCTGGAGGCCGTCGACGAGGGCGATCGCGTTCTTGCCCACCGTGATGTTGTTCTCGCTCTGGGCATCGCCGTTCGGGTTGGGTCCCGTGGTGTCGATCGTCAGGCCTGCAATCGAGTTCGTGATGCCCGAGACCCGGGATTCTTCACCGCTCGCCTTCGAGGCGATCACGAGTTGATAGGAAGGCGTGGCTGCCGTTCCGGCGTTCACGACGCTCGCACTGACGACCGAGCCCGCCACTTCGTTGATGGCCGACGCGATGTGGTTCAGGTCCGAGTCGGCCGCCGTCATCGTGACGTCGTAGGCCGTTCCGTTGACCGTGAAGGAGATCCCCTGTCCGTCGGCGGTGGCGAGATCGGCAGCGATGTCGGCGACTCCGTCGAAGGCCCAGCGATCGATCGAGGCCGTGCGCAGGACCTCGAGCGAGTGGGAGCCCGCCTGCGCCTCGCCCGTAGCAGTGATCGTGGCGATCCCCTCCCGGCTCATCCCGACGCCGTAGCTGAAGAACTCGCTCGAGCTCCGCAGCGCCTCGGCCTTCTCCTGTAGCGTTTGGACGAGGCCACCGAGGGTACCGAGCAGATCGAGCTTCGCCTGGTCGTTCGCCTTCTGCGCCTCGATCTGCTTGATCGGCAGACGCTCCAGGGCGACGAGCTGCTCGATGATCGCCTTGGTGTCCAGGCCACTGGCCAGTCCGCTGAAAGAGATTCCGTTACCAAACATTGCGATGCCTCGGTTGGGTTATCGGGCTTGCCTGCGGGATGGATGAGCGTTCTTTCTTCCATCTGCTGCGCCGGCCGCGATGAAGGTCGGCCGCGAAGGATTTTCCAGTTCGAGCGCGCGGTTCGAGCCCGGTAACCGAGCGCTCGATGGCAATGAAAGAAGCCCCATCGGATGGGGCTCCTCTCTTCCGAGGTCATGCAGACCGAGCGGCGATCCGCCTAGGCACGAGCGGTACTGAAGCCCGGTCGCGGTTCTGCGTTACTGGAGCAGGCTGAGCGCGATGCTCGGCTGCATGTTGGCCTGAGCCAGCACGGAGGCGGCGGCCTGCTGCATGATCGAGTTGCGGGTCAGGTCAGCGGTCTCGGAGGCGACGTCGACGTCACGGATCCGGCTCTCGGCGGCCGAGAGGTTCTCACGCATGCTCAAGATGTTCGCGAGCGCACTCTGCATGCGGTTCTGGGATGCACCCAGAGCACCGCGTGACGTGTTGACCGAGTCGATCGCCGTGTCCAGCGCGGTGATCGCCAGGTTGGCGTTGACCGCGTCGGTCACGTCCAGACCATCGACGCCCAGCGTCGCCGTCGACGCGTCCTGGTTGTCGATCGTGATGACCTGGTCAGCGTTGATGCCCACCTGGATGTCGGTGGTGGCGACCGAGCCGTCGAGCAACAGGACACCGTTGAACTCGGTCTGATCCGACACGCGACCGATTTCCTCGATGATTGCCTGGAACTCGGTGTCGATCGTGGTGCGGTCGGTCGTGCTGAGGGTGCCGTTCGCGGCCTGCATCGCGAGCTCTTTCATACGACCCAGCATGTTGCTGACTTCGTTGAGCGCGCCTTCTTCTGTCTGCGCGAGCGAAATGCCGTCCTGGGCATTACGGCCGGCGACGGTGAACGAACGGATGTCCGCCCGCATGCGCTCGGAGATGCCGAGACCCGCTGCGTCATCGGCCGCGGTCGCGATCCGCAGTCCCGAGGAGAGGCGGGAGTAATTGCCCTGGAGACGCCCGGTAACCGTGAAGAGGTTTCTTTGGGCGTTCAAGGACGCGACGTTGGTGTTGACTCTAAGTCCCATTTCTCTGATTCCTTGGTCTGGATGCGAACGTGTGGTTGGCGTGATCGGTTGAGTGCGGCGGGAGCTGCGTTTCGCTCCTGGCACGAGCTAGTTCTCGGTGGCCGCGTGCCGGGAATGAGCGGCTGACCAAACTTTTTCCCTACACCGTACTTGCGATCGAGCCGATCGACCCGGGCACGCGGAAGGGCCGGTGGTGTTCCTTTCGTAGCCACCATGCCCGCGCGTATCTCGATCTCCGATGCCGATCCCCGCGAAGCTGCCGAGCTCTGCGCGCTTCTACGTGCGGCTGGCCACGAGGTCCGCGTACTAGGAAAAGATTGCTTGGTCACCGACGGTCCGGGAGGCGCGACCCCGCTGCTCGGTCGCTCACCCGCGATGAGCGCGGTGCGCGAGCTCATGCTGCGTGTGGCAGGCGTGCCCCGCACCACCGTGCTCGTCACAGGGGAATCGGGTGTCGGTAAGGAGCTTGTCGCACGAGCGGTGCACGAGCTCTCGGAACGGGCGACACACCCTTTCGTTGCAGTCAACTGCGCCTCGCTCTCCGACTCGCTGCTCGAGGCAGAGCTGTTCGGCTACGCCTCGGGCGCCTTCACGGGTGGCCGCCCGCGAGGCCAGGAGGGCCTGGTCGCCGCGGCCGAGAACGGAACGCTCTTCCTCGACGAGATCGGCGAGCTCTCCGCCGCCGCGCAGGCGAAGCTCTTGCGCTTCCTCCAGGAGAAGCGCTTCCGGCGCATCGGCGAGGCGACCGAGCGGGATTGCGACGTACGCGTGGTCGCGGCCACGAATCGTGATCTGGCTGCAATGGTCGAGGCGGGCGACTTCCGCGAGGACCTCTATTATCGGTTGAACGTTCTTTCCATCCACGTGCCCCCACTGCGCGAGCGGCTCGAGGACGTCGAGGAGCTCGCCTGCGCCAGGATCCGTTCCCTCGCCCTCGAGAACGAGCGTGGCACGCCGACGCTCTCGACCGACGCGCTCGCGCTCCTGGAAAACTATTCCTGGCCCGGCAACGTGCGCGAGCTGCACAACGTCGTTGCACGCGCGTCGCTCTTCGCGGACGAAGCGCTCATCGAACCGGAGCACCTGGAGCTCGGGCGACCTCCGGGTGAGTCTCGGCCGTTCCTCGATCGAGCGCCCGGCACGGGGCCCACGCCGAGCCTGCGCCAGGCCGAGGAGGAGCTGATCCGTCGCGCCGTCGCGGCCTGCGGCGGCAATCGCAGCCGCGCGGCACGGGAGCTGGGGATCCATCGGGCCACGCTCCACAACAAGATGCGCCTGTACGGCATTTGCGGCTGAAAGAAAGATCCGCTCCGAGGGAGCGGCAGCGGGAAAGGATTCCGACCCCGGAGATCCTCGGGGCGCGCGCGACGAAAGGCTTTCCCGATTCGAGGGCGGGACCATCAAGCGACCCGGCACGGATTGCCGACAGACGTGGTCGAGGCTGAGCCCCCGCGCCCGTGGCGGAGACGCTCGGTCCGCCTTCGTCACCTCTCCCTGCCATGTCGCACCCGATGTCCACCCGATTCCCCGCGAAGCCCCATGCGAGTGGTGCCAGCTTCGCCTCACTCTCGGCGACGGCCGTTCGCAGGCTGATGTCGCGCGACATCCACACTCCTCTTGCGGCCTTGCGGGCATCGCTCGAGTCGCTGGCACGTTCTCCCAGGGAGAGCTCCAGCCCGGACCTCGCCAATCGGGCACTGGAGCAGCTCGCCCGCGTCGAGCACGCAGCAGAGCTCCTGTGCGAGAGCACGCATCCCCGCGAGCTGGCTGCCGCCAGGACCTCGGTGGAAGAAATCGCACGCTCCGCATTGCAGTGCTTGCGCGAGCACGCGCGGAAGCGAACGACCCTCGCCCTCGAGGAGCCGCGCGCGACCATCGAGATCGACGCGCCCCTGCTCGCCCGCTCTCTCGCTCGGCTTCTCGATGGCGCCCTTGCGGATGGCACCCAGGAGATCCTCCTGCACTCGCACGCGGGACCCGAGAAGCTCTGCTTCACGATCGTCGACGAGCTCGATCCGGCGCGGCACGACGAGCTGGAGCTCTCCTTCGAGCCCTCCTCCGACGGAGTCGCGCACGCCGAGGTCGCGATCGCGGTGCGAGACATCCATCGCCTGGGAGGGACGGTGGAGATCCAGCGCCTCGGCAACCACCGCACCTGTGTACAGGTCGAGATTCCCCTCAGGCATCCGGAAGAGGGAGCGCAGTGAACCCTAGCTCGCTCAAGGTACTGGTCGTCGAGGACGAGGCGTCGATCGCGAGCGCGATCCAGCGCGCCCTCGAGCGTCGTGGCCATCGGGTGACCGTCGCGGCGAGCGGCGAGGAAGCGCTGGCTGCCGGACCTCACGAGGTCATGGTAAGCGACCTCTCGCTCGCCGACATGGATGGGCTCGACCTGTGCGAGCGCATGCTCGCGCGGCCGCGCGCCCCGCGCGTCGTCCTCGTCTCCGGCGTACCCACCTTCGATGTGTGCCGTCGTGCGCTGCGAATGGGAGCCGCCGACTTCCTCGGGAAGCCGTTCCGTCTCGACGACCTCGTCCGAGCGGTCGAGGACTCGGTGCCCGGCCCGGCGCCGAAGGGGGGCGTCTCCATGGCGAACACCAGCGTGAGCGCCGGTTGGACACGCCGGTACAGAGCGAGCCGGGAGACCCCGGAAACCGCGACCCGCGACCTGCTCGGGTACTGCCTGCGCTGCGGCATCGGTCCCGTTGCGCGCTCGCGCATCGGCACGGCCGTCGTGGAGATCGTCACCAACGCGTGGCAACACGGCTATGCAGGCGGCGCGGGCGAGATCGAGATCTGCGCGCACACGGACGAGCGAACGCTGCAGGTGGAAGTGCGCGACCGCGGGGAAGGCTTCGACACGCTCGGCGTGTATCTCGAACGGATGCACGACGTGCGCGACGGCGGGCTCGCGCGCGCGAGCGCGCTCTCCGAAGACCTCTCCATCGACTCGCAGCCGGGGCAGGGGGCAGATGTGCGCCTCTCGTTCTCCTGCTACCGGGTCGATTACGAGGACGGCCGCAAGGTCGACCTCTCGGACATCGATTTCCTCGCGCCGGCCACCTCGCGCAGCATCCTCGATCGCCTGTGCGCAGCCGGTGGCGAGCACGTGTTCCATCTCTCCCCCGCGACGGCCGTCACGATCGGCCGCTTGCTTTCCGGTCCAGACCCGCGCTTGCCCGTGCAGGGCGCGCTGTGGAGCTGAGGCATGGCCTTCGAGGACTTCGCGACCGAAGAGCAGGAGAGCAGCTCGCTCGGAGTTCCGGGGAGCGCGCCGCACCTCGACGCTCCAGCGCCGGCCCTGCCGTCGAAGTCCGCCGCGTCCGCGCGCGACTACCCACCCTTCGATCCGGCCCTGGACGAAGACCTCTTCCACTTCGACGAACGCACGACGCGCACGGACTCGAGGGTCTCGGGCGAGTACGTGCCTCGCTCCGAGATCATCTCGATCGCCGAGCCGAAGGCCAGTATCGACGAGGACATCGGGGTTTCGACCACCTCCACGACCGAGGATGCGCCCGCGGGCGACGAGCTCGATCCGATCGCGGAGCGGGCGCCTTCCCGGGCGAAGAGCGTTCGCGCGCCCGTCGTGCTCGCGACGAGCGGCGGTCTCTTCGCGACCCGCTGGGGGTTGTTCGCCCTCGCCACCTTCTCGATCGTTCAAGCGGCCCTCGTGTTCTTCGCATGGCGAGCCAGCGACGCCTTCAGCGATGCCGTGCGGGGCGCGCGGGACGAGCTCGCTCACGGCCGTTCGGTCGAGTACGCCGGCCCGTCGATCGCACCTGCGCCGAGGATCGAACATCCCGAGCAGACCACCGTCGCGGTCGCGGAGCCCACGACCCGGGACATCGACGAGTGGGTCGCGGGTCTCGACTCGCCCATAGAGATCACCTTCCGCATCGCCGAGCGCGAGATCGAAGAAGGCGAGTACGCAGCCGCTCGCCGGCGACTCTACGCAGTTCTCGCCATGCAGGACGATGGCGCCTCGCCCGGCGAACGCCTCGCGGATGCGCGCTACTGGATCGCCGAAGCCTGGGCGCGCGAGTCCGCATCGATGGTGGGCACGGAGGAGGGGCGATGAGGCTCGCCGCGCTCCTCGTCGGAGCCATCCCCTTCCTCTCGTCCGATCAAGAACCCGCGCGTGGGCGCTGGGAAGTCGAGGTCGTCAAGGGAGAGCCGGGCCCGCTCCTCAGCGTGCGCGCCAATCAGGCGAGCGCTCTCTCGGTGCTCCGCGACATCGCCCGAGCGAGCGACCTCGGCTTCTCGGGCGCCGAGCACCTCGATGCAGCGCCCTCGCTGACGGCCAACCTCGAGGCTCGCCCGCTGGCCGAAGCGCTCGGCTGGCTGCTCGGGTCGCTCGGGTCGTACGCACGCATCTCCGATGGAACGATCGTGATCCAGGACGAGCTCCCGCCCTTCGCGACGCGCGAAATCGTCGACCAGCGCGCGGAGGCGGCCTACCTCGAGGCCCTGAGAAGCGCGCCGCAGCACGCCAGAGCGGGTCACGCCGAGCTCGCCATGGCCGAGATCCGCGAGCGCCGCGGGGACCAGGGCGGAGCGCTCGAGAACTACGAGCTGCTCGCCCGCACCGCCCCCAAATCGCCGCTCGTTCCGGAGGCGCTGTGGCGCGCGTCCGAGATCCTGATCGAGGCGCAAGAGTGGAATCGAGCCGCGGTGCACCTCACGACCCTCGCCGGTCATGCGCTGGCGCACGAGTACCGCGCTCGCGCGCGCGTCCAGCTCGCGTACGTGCAGTGCTTTCTCGAGAGCCCGAAGAAGGCGCTGTACATCCTCGACGCACTCGAACACGACGGGCCGGCTGCCGATCCTGCGAGCGCGCGCTTGCGGCTACTGGTTCGCGCGCGAGCGCTCGCCCTCGGCGGCGAGGCCGTCGGAGCGTTGCGCGTGCTCGACGCGCTGCCCGAGCAGGGGAAGGGCACTGACGATTCCTTCGATGTCCTCGAGGTGCGTGCCCTCGCGCTCGAGCGCTGCGGCAAGCCTTCCGATGCTGCGCTCGCATGGCTCTCGCATGCACGACGCGCGCCGGCCTCTCCGCTGCGCGATCGCTCGGTGGAGAACGCGGCCCGGCTCGCGCTCGAGGCCGGCGACGAGGTGGGCGTGCTCCTGATCGAGACGTGGGCGGGCGAGCTGAAGTGCACTGCGGACCTCGGGCGCTGGACGAACGAAGCGCGCATGCGACTGGGCCTCAGCCCCCCGGATCCCACGGCGATGAGCGACGAGCAATGGCTCACGCGCGGAGAGGGCTTCCTCGCGCGCGACGCCACCGCGGAGGCCGTGCGGGCCCTCGAACCGATGTATCACCGGCGGACGCGGCTCGATCGGGGGGCGCGCATCCGCCTCGCGCTCGCCTTCGCGCGCTCGCTCGAGGCCGAGAGCCGCCTGTCCTACGCGATCTCGGTCCTGCGCGACATCGCGGGATCGCTGTCCGACCAGGCGGAACGTGCGCCCCTCTACATGCTCGCTTCGGAGCTCTACGAACGGAACGAGCGTTACGAGGAGGCTGCGGATGCCTTGCGAGGAAAACTCTGATGATGCGCTTCTCACAGTTCGCGTGGATCGGTCTCGGCTCGCTGCTCGCGCTGCCGACCTTCTCGCAGGACGCTCGCAAGACCGCGGGCGCCGGGCTGGAAGGTGCCATCGCGGATACGGTCGGCGTGCTCCAGGAGCTCGGCGGCCTGCAGCAGTCGATCGACAAGGGCGAGAAGACCTCGCTCGGGCGCCTCCTCGAGCTCACCGAGCCGCCGATCCTCGACGCCCCGGCGCGCGATCGCGTGCTCGCGGAGCTGCGCGTCGCGGTGAGCGCGCTGCAGATGGAAGTCGATCAGGGCCGCTCGGGTTCACCCACAGCATCCCCGTGGGAAAACGGGCGCTCGCCCGGAACGGCGCCATTGAACATGCTCGCGCTCGGCCGGCTGCCGCCGGCCTCCCTGCCGGGAACCGAGATCGTCGATGCTTCGATGGATCCCGCGCGCTCGGTGGCGACGGTCGAACCGGGCCCCGGTACGGCGCAGGGTCCGCGCACGTCCCCTCGCACCGCCGACGGCGCGGTGCGCTCGCTCGAGCCCGAGGGCTACTCGGCCGACCTCCTGCGCCAGGCGCGCCTCTCGATCCTCGCCGATCGTTCCGCCGAGGCCCTCGGCTTGCTCGATCGAGCGAGCCCGTCGACCCAGACGACCTACTGGCGTGCACGAGCCTTCGAAGCGCTCGGCGAGAGCGAGCGCGCCATCGAGGCGTATCGACTGGTCACCGCCGATTCCAAGGAGCCCGCGCTCGCGGCCCGTGCAACGCAGGACCTCGCCTTCCTCGAATGGAAGCGCGACTTCGAAGCGCGCCGCGCGGGAAAGGCCCCGCGTTGAGTTCGATCGCTCGTGAAACTGCCGCGCCGGTCGCGGACATCGAGAAGGCAATCGAGGTCTTCGCGCACATCTCCAAGGATCTGCTCGCGGGCTACGAGGCCCTCGAGCGGCGCGCCGAGCGCGTGGAAGCCGAGCTCGCGCGCGCGAACGAGGAGCTCGCCGAGCGCGCCGCCCAGCTCGAGCAGCAGAAGAAGATGGCTGCGCTCGGGACGATGGCCGGTGGGATCGCGCACGAGATCCGCAATCCGCTCAATGCGGTGAAGGGTTTCGCGTCGCTCCTGCTGCGCGAGCTCGAGCCGAACACCAAGGTCGCGCGCTGGGCGAGCCGCATCCTCGATGGCGTGAACGAGACGGATGCGATCATCGCGAGCCTGCTCTCCTTCGCGCGACCCGGGCGGCTGTGCTTCGAGTTCGTGGAGGCCCGCGCGCTCGCCGACGAAGCCGTCGCGATCGTGCTCGGCGGGCTGGGGGAGAAGCGCGAGCGCTGGCAGGTCGAGATCGAATGCGGCGAGCTTCGGTTTCGCGGCGATCGCATCCAGCTCCGCCAGGCCCTTCGGAACCTCGTTGCCAATGCGATCGAGGCGCAGCCGGAAGGCGGCCGCGTCCGGATCGTGATCGAAGCGATCGGGAGCGAAGTCCTGGTCAGTGTCGCCGATGCCGGGCCGGGGATCGCGCGGGAGATCGCGAACCAGGTCGCCGAGCCTTTCTTCACGACACGAGCCGAAGGCACGGGCCTCGGTCTCGCGCTCGTCCACACGATCGTCCAGTTGCACGGCGGGCGCCTCGAGATCGCGCCTGAGCCATCCCCGCTCGGCGGAGCGCTCGTGCGCTTCCGCATTCCCCACGAATCTTCCCACTGAACGCGATGTTGATCCACCGAATCCTCGTCGTCGACGACGACGCTCTTTCCCGCGATTTCCTGGTCGAAGCTACACGCGAGCTCGGGTATCAGCCGACTTCCGCGACCTGCACGGCCGAAGCGCTCGAGATGCTCGCCAAGGAATCCCCCGACCTTGTGCTCTCCGATCTGCGGATGCCGGGGGCGGACGGGCTCGAGCTCATTCGTACGATCCACCGTGAGTGGCCCGACATCGCGACGGTCGTCATCACGGCGCACGGCACCGTCGAATCCGCGGTGCAGGCGATGCGCGACGGGGCCAGCGACTTCCTGCTCAAGCCATGCACGGCCGAGGCCCTCGAGATCGTGCTCTCGCGAATCGGACACACGCGGCGGCTCGAGCGGGAGAATCGCTACCTGCGCGAGGAAGTGATCGGCGCCGAACCGGCTTCGATGATCGCCGAGAGCCAGACGATCCTGGACCTCCTGCGGTCGGCCGCGCGCATCGCGCGCTCGAAGGGAACCGTGCTCCTCACGGGCGAGAGTGGAACGGGCAAGGAGCGCATCGCCCATTACATCCATCGCCACAGTCCGCGCGCCGAGGGGCCGTTCATCCGCGTCAACTGCGCAGCGCTCACGGAGAGCCTGCTCGAGTCCGAGCTCTTCGGGCACGAGCGTGGGGCTTTCACGGGCGCACACCGCATGCGTCCCGGGCGCTTCGAGCTCGCCGACGAAGGAACGATCCTCCTCGACGAGATCGCCGAGATCTCTCCCAACATGCAGGCGAAGCTCCTGCGCGTCCTGCAGGAGGAGGAGTTCGAGCGCGTCGGCGGTCAGACGACGCTGAAGGTCGACGTGCGCGTGATCGCCGCCACGAACAAGGATCTCGCGAAGGAGGTCGCCGAGGGCCGTTTCCGCGAGGATCTCTACTATCGCCTGCACGTCCTGCCGCTCGAGATGCCGCCGCTGCGCGCGCGCACCGAGGACATCCTGCCGCTCGCCGAGCACTTCGCGACCCACTACTCGCGGGAGAACGGCGGCCCTGCGCCGCGCTTCGACGACGAAGCGCGCCGGCGCCTGATGAACTGGAGCTGGCCGGGCAATGTCCGCGAGCTCGAGAACGTCGTGCAACGCGCCGTGATCCTCGCGCACGAGGGCGCGATCGGCCCCGAGGAGCTCGTCTTCGGGCCGTCGGGCTCGGCCGCAGCGGGCAGCCCCGCGGGCCGACTCGCATCGACCCTCACGCTCCTCGATCCCGATTTCGGTCGCGCGCTCGCGAACAACCAGATGGCCGACATCGAGCGCATCGCGATCCTGGCCACTCTGGAATCCACGCACGGCAACAAGACCGAGGCTGCTCGGCGGCTCGGTCTCACTGCGCGCACCCTGAGCAACAAGATGAAGATCTGGAGGCAGGCGGGATTCGTCGCCTGAATGCCATGAAAATCACCAGCACCGATGCCCTCCTGAAGCTCATGTCGGCGAGCGCGCTGCGCGGACGGGTCCTGGCGAACAACATCGCCAACCAGAACACGCCGGGCTTCCACCGCAAGGTCGTTCGCTTCGAGGAGGCACTCTTGCACGAGATCGGGCGCAAGCGTCCGGATCTCACGCGCGTCACGGCACAGGTCGTCGAGGACGAGACCTCCCCGGCCCGGGCCGACGGCAACACGGTCTCGATGGAAGAGGAGCTGAGCGCGAGCCGGCAGAATCGACTCATGTTCGAGCTGTACGCAACGATCCTCGACGGGCGCATGGACATTCTCCGCAGCGCCATCAATGGAGCACGCTGATCATGGATGCAATCGATCGAATCTTCGGAGGCATGCACATCTCGGCCACGGGCCTGGCGGCGGAGCGAGCGCGCATCGACGTCATCGCTCAGAACATCGCCAACGCCCAGACGACGCGCATGCCCGGTACGGGCGGGCCGTACCGGCGCCAGGTGGTGTACTTCGCGCCGATCCTCGAGCGCGAGACGCGCGCTCAGGGAGAGGCCCACGGCGCAGTCGGCCAGAATCGTGTCGCGGGCGTGCGCGTATCGAAGGTCATCGACGACACGACCACCCCCTTCGACCTCGTCAACGACCCCTCCCACCCCCATGCGAACGAAGAGGGCGTCGTCACCTATCCCAACGTGAACGTGACCATGGAGATGGCTGACCTGATCACGGCCGTACGCGCTTACGAAGCCAACCTCTCCGTGCAGGAAAGCTTCTTCCAGATGGCCCAGCGGTCTCTCCGCCTGGCTGACTGATTCCTCGACCAGGAACGACGATGATCTCAGGTATCGGCAAAGGTGATTCGCTCGCGCGCAACGCGATCGAGGCCGCGCTCAAGCGGCAAACGGAGGCCCTGCGGGAAATGCAGGAGAAAGCCGCCGTCCTGGGGAGCAGCGGGCCCCAGCCGGTCACCGCTCCCGCCTTCGGTGCCATGCTCCAGGAGGGGATCGCCGCCGTCGATTCGCAAACGAAGAAGGTCGAAGCGCTCCACGTCGACGTGCTCCAGGGCACCGTCGACATCCACGAAGCCGCCGCTCGCATCCAGCAGTCCAAGCTCGCATTCGACTTCGCCATGCAGGTGCGGGACCGCTTCGTGGATGCCTACCGCGAGGTCATGAGGATGACCGTCTGAGCCTATGAAGGAGCTCTTCTCCTCGATTCTCGCAGCGCTGAAGAGCGTCAACGGTCCGACACGCGTGGTGATCGGAGCTGCGATCGTTCTCGCGCTCGCGGTCGCGAGCTTCGCCGCTTTCCAGGCGCGCAATCCGAGTTTCGTGCTGCTCTACGGCGAGCTCGACCAGAGCCAGCTCTCGGCCGTGCAGTCCGCGATCGCCAAGGGCGGCATCCGCTTCCAGGTGTCGAGCCCGCCCGGCCCCTATTCGCTGTGGGTCGAGGAAGGCAAGCAGTACGAGGCGCTCTCGCAGGTCGCGACGGGAAGCGCACTGCAGGTCGACCCGCGCGGGATCCAGAGCGGGGCGGGGATGGAGAGCGTGTGGATGAGCGCTGGCGAGCGCGAGCAGATGATGCAGAAGCGACGCTGGCAGGAAGTGGAGCTGCAGCTCGAGACCTACCCGTGGATCGGGAAGGCTGTCTTGACCAGCTCCACCCCCCCGCACGGTCTGTTCTCGCGGCCCCTCAAGGACATGACCACCGTCTCGGTCGTCCTGCAGCTCGTCGGCATCAGCGAACTCGATCCCCAGCGCAGCAACACGGTCGCTCAGATCGTGAGCTTCGCCTTCGGCATCGCGCGCGAGAACGTGATCGTCTCCGACCAGAACGGCCGCCAGCTCCTCGCCGATTCGTCGGAGAGCGGGATGGACGAGATCATCCAGCACCAGGAGGAGTTCGATCGGACCAGCACGTCCCGAGTGCAGGCCGCGCTCGATCGCGCGTACGGTCCTGGACTCACGGTCGCCTCCGTCCACGGAGAGTGGAGCTACGACGAGCTCGAATCGGTCGAGGAGAAGATCGACCCCACGAGCAAGACGCCGGTCTCGGAGTTCTCCCACGACACCGAGACGCCGCTATCCGAGGCGGAGGGCGGCCCCGTCGGCACCGCATCGAACATCGGCAACACGGAAGAGTCCTCCAGTAGCACATCCGAGAACCCCGCCACGACCTCCGAGTCGAGCAAGGAGTTCGCGGTCTCGCGCAACACCAGCCACCTGCGCAAGACGACGCCCACCCTCGAGCGCATGGCCGTCAACGTGGTCGTCGACAAGAGTCTCGAGCCCGACCTCACGCAGATCGAGAAGGCCGTCAAAGGTCTTGCGGGCTTCATCGAGACGCGCGACGGATTCTCGAGCACGGTTGCCACCTTCCCCTCGATCTCCCGCGATGACCAGGGCAAGCCCGTCGCTCCGGTTTTCGCGCCGCCTCCGGAGGGTCGGGGCCCGATCGTCGGAGTGCTCTTCGAACGAGCGATCGAGATCCTCGCCGCTCTGGCGTTCATCATCGTGCTCCTGAAGAGCCTCAAGCGCAGCGGCAGGTCGATCACCCAGAGCGACGACAAGCGCCCCTCGCTCTCCGATCTGATCCCCGAGGAAGAGATCGACCTCGACATGCTCGCCCGCGCGCACGTCGACGAGATCTTGCGCACCGACCCCGAGAAGGTGAGCAAGCTCCTCTCGCGCTGGGCCCTCGGTGAGAAGCTGTACACCAGGAGCGAGCGATGAGCCCGAAGAAAGAATTCTCGGGCGCGCACAAGGTCGCGGCCTTCTTGCTGAGTCTGGACAAGGACGTCGGCGCCCGCGTCATGAAGGCGCTCGATCCGAAGGCCATCTCCGACGTCGCGGAGGCAATGACGGCGCTCGACCGCGAGCTCTGCTCGCCCGAGGCCGTCGACCAGCTCTACATGGACGTGGCGCGGGCGGTCTACCAGCGCACCGGCGTCCGGGCACAGGACGATTTCGAACTCGTGGCGGTCCTGGAGAACGTGTTCGGGACGGACGAGGCCGAGCGGGTGGTCCGAACGATCCACGAGCGCCGGCGACAGGCCCAGCCGTTCGGATTCCTCGAGAAAGCGCCCACCGAGACCGTCGTCCGCGTGCTCCTCGACGAATCGCCGATGGTGATCGCGCTGGTGCTCGCGCACGTCTCTCCCAAGCTGTCCGCCGAGGTCCTCGGCGCGCTGCAGCCCGAGCAGGCGCTCGAGATCGTCCGCCGCATGACCACGCTCGTGCCGCCCCCGCTCGACACGATGCTCTTGATCGCAGGCGGACTGGACGAGCGCTTGCGCGACGTCTCGACGGGTCCCGCACCCCGTGATCCGGCCAGCAGCTTGCGGACCGTCGCCGAGCTCTTGAATTTCTCCAAGACGGCCACGGAGAAAGTCGTCCTCGAAGGTCTCCAGAAGGACGACGAGGAGATGGCGCAGGAGATCCGGGAATTCATGTTCAGCTGGGAGAGCCTCGCCGAGGTCGACAAGCGCGCGATGCAGAAGATCCTCGCGGCGATCGACACGAAGACGCTCTCGATGTCGCTGAAGGGCAGTCCGCCGGCGGTCGAGGAGAACATCTTGAGGAACCTCTCCACTCGCGTGCGGGACATGGTCGTCGACGAGCGCCAGCTCGCCGGCGCGGTCGCGATGTCGGAGGTGCTCACTGCGCGCGCGGAGATCATGAAAGCCGTCCACGGCCTCATCGCGACCGGCGAATTCCGCCCTGCGCGCGCGGGCGAGGAGATGGTGAGCTGAGATGAGCACGTCCCGGTCGATGATCCGCCTGCACGCTGCGCCGATCGGGGTGCGCAAGTGCGAGATGGCGCTCGACGAGCTCTCCACCGCGCTCGTTCGGCAGCACGTGTCCGCTTCGCACGACCGGGGCTTCGCCGAAGGCCGGCTCGCGGCCGCCAGGGAGGCCTCCGCCCTCCTGGACCGCGCCATCGAGCGCCTGGAAGCGACGCGGGCGTCGCTGGAAGAAGAGGCCACCATCTGGGCCGTGCACTTCGCCGTCGAGATCGCGCGCCACCTGGTTCGGCGCGAGGTCGAAGCCGGCCGGCATGACATCGAGCGCATCGTGCGTGAGACGCTCGCGCAATCGGGCGTCGGGCGCGAACCCTGCGTCGTGCACCTCTCGCCCGAGGACGTGACGGCCCTGCACGGGGTCCCGTTCCGCAACGGCACCGTCATCGAGGTCGATCCGATGGTCGCGCGCGGCGAGGTGCACGTCGACGACTGCGCAGGGGCTGTTCGTGCGAGAAATCGATGCGATCCTCGCGGCGCTCCTGGAACGCTTGACGAGGGAGGCGACGTGAAGCTCGACCTGGAACGGTGCGTCCGCGAGCTCTCCGAAGCCGGCTGCGTCCCTTCTTTCGGGGCCGCGTCGAGATCGTGTCGGGAGTGCTCGTCGAAGCCATCGGCGTCCCCGCAGCCCTCGGCGAGGCCTGCCGCATCCAGCGCGGCAAGCTCGGGCCGATCGAGGCCGAAGTGGTCGGCTTCCGCGGATCGTCGACTCTGCTCATGCCGCACGGCGAGCTCGCCGGAATCGCGCCGCGCCAGGAGGTCGTCTCCCTCCGGCGATCCTTCGAGGTGCGCGTTTCGCGGCGCGCTCCTCGGCCGGGTCGTCGACGGTTTCGGAGAGGCGATCGACGGCGGTCCGGAGGTGGGCGGGACCTCGCGGCCAGTGCGCGGCGCGGCACCCGATGCGCTCGCGCGCGTCCCGATCCGCGAGGTGTTGCAGACCGGCGTGCGCGCCATCGACGGTCTGAACACGATCGGCCGCGGGCAGAGGATCGGCATCTTCGCGGGCTCGGGCGTGGGCAAGTCGACCCTGCTCGGCCAGATCACCCGGGGCACCGACGCCGACGTCGTGGTCGTGCTGCCTGGTGGGCGAGCGCGGACGCGAGGTGAAAGACTTCCTCAACGACGTGCTCGGCACGGCGGGCCTCGAGCGAGCCGTGATGGTCGTTGCGACCTCCGATCGCTCACCCATCGAGCGCTACCTCGCGCCCTTCGTCGCCGTCACGATTGCCGAGTTCTTTCGCGACGCCGGCGCGCAGGTGCTCCTGGTGATGGACTCGATCACGCGCTTTGCCGCAGCCGCCCGCGAGATCGGTCTCGCTGCGGGCGAGCCGCCGACCGTGCGCGGCTATCCGCCGAGCTTCTTCGCACTCACTCCACGCCTCGTCGAGCGCATGGGGCGCACGCAGGAAGGCAGCATCACCGGGCTCATCACGGTCCTCCTGCAAGGCGACGATCCGCACGAGCCGGTCGCGGACACGATGCGCGGCCTCCTGGACGGCCACGTGATGCTCGCCCGACGACCTCGCGCAGTCGGGTCACTTCCCCGCCATCGACGTGCCCGCGAGTCTTTCCCGTCTGATGCCTCAGCTCGTCGACGCCGCTGGCATGGAACACGCCGCCTCCGTGCGCGAGGCGCTCGTGCAGATGCGCGAAGCGAAGGACTTGATCGAGATCGGCGCGTACAAGAGCGGGTCCAACCCCCGGCTCGATCACGCGCTCGCGAGGTCGGACGCGATCGAGGCATTCCTGCGGCAGGACGTTCACGATCTCTCCCCGCTCGCGGAGACGCGCGAGCTCCTCGAGCTCGTTGCGACGGGAGGGAACTGATGGCCATGTTCCGTTTCCGGCTGGGCCGTGTCCTGCGCGTGCGTGCGATCGAGGAAGAGGTCGCGCGCGCCCGGTGGATGGAGGCCGCGAACCTCGCCGAGGAAGCGAGCCGACAGGCGGAGAGCCTCGATGCAATCCGCCGTGTCCGCCAGAGCGAGCTCGCGAGCTTGCTCGGCAATCCGACCATCGAACCCGCGATCGTGGTCGCGTCTCATGCGGCCCTCGATCGTCTCGCCATCGGCGTGCGCAGCGCGCGCGAGCGGGCGCGCACGCTCCTGTTCCAGGCGGAAGTGCACCGCTCTCCATGGGAAGCGCTCCGCCGTGCTCGCCGGAGCCTCGAACTCCTGCGTGAGAAGAAGCTCGAGGACCACTACCTGGAGGACGAGCGCGCCCAGGCCCGAGAGATCGACGAGATCGCGAGCGATCGCGCGGCTCGCGCGCCTGCCAGGAACACTCGACCCGCAGACTGATCGGGACGCATCGAATCATGAGCAAACTCCTGAAGTACGTGGCCTACGGCATCGGAGCCTTCGTGCTCTTCGTGGGCTCATTCCTCGCCTTCGCCTCCGTCTCGGGCGCGCCGATGAACAGTCTGCCGGTCATCGGCGCCCTGTTTCCGCGGCCCCCGAGGTCGAGAAAGTCGAACCCCCGGCCCCCGGTCCGCTCGAGAACGTCGCCAACGATTCACGGCCGGCGGCGGAAGTCGTGGCGGACTCGACGCTGCCGCTGCATGCCTTCGTGCTCGACTCGCCGCTCCCCGCCGCAGAGCTCGGGCGCCTGCAAGCCGAGCTCAAGGCGCTGATCCGCTCGAACGAGCTGCGCGCACTGGACCTCGACCAGCGCGAGAAGGAGCTCGTGCTGCGCGGGCAACATTGCGACGAGCGCTGGGGGGAGCTCGAGACCATCCGCTCGAACCTGATGCGTTCCGAGCTGGAGCTCGAGGCTCGCCAGACCGAGCTCGACCGCGACGATGCCGCCGAGGTCACGCGCGAGAAGGACGGCTGGAAGAGCCTCGCCGCGATCTTCATCGAGGGCAAGCCCAAGACGCTCGTCACGAAGCTCGTGAAGTATCCGGCGCCCGAGGCGGCAAAGATCCTGCGGGCGTTACCCGAAGCGCGCGCCGCGGAGATCCTCGCGGAGGTTCCATCGGATCAGTACGTCGAGTACACGGAGGCCTATCGCAAGGCTCAGGAATAGAGCGCGCTCCCTGCATGCGACACCACACGACCATGGAAAAACGATTTCGATCCCCTTCGAGCGACTCCGCCGGCCCCGGCCGGCGTGCGTGAGCTGATCCACCCTTGAGCACCAACGTAGAACCCGCCGAGGCCGCTGCCATCCGAGCGATGGTCACCCCCGACGTCGCCAGCTCGGCCGCCGGGCAAGTGGAGCTCCGTGATTTTGCAGAACCGCGGCGGCTCTCCGCCGACGCGCTCAGGGATCTCGGGCGGAAGATCACGGCCATTCTGCCCGCGGTCTCGAACGACCTCACGGCGACCTTGCGCAAGATGCACAAGCTCGTGCTCGGTTCGGTGGCCGAGGTCAACGCGAGCCACCTCTTCCACGCGCTGCCCGAGCCTTTTCTGGTGTGGTGCTACGAGTGCAACGGCCAGCTCGCCTGGCTGGTGTGGGATTCGGCGGCAGCGAATCGCCTGCTGGAAGCGATCCTCAGCGGCGCGGGCGACGAGAACGCCACCGGCCGGCGCTTCAGTCCTTCGGAGTGCCGGGTGCTCGAGCAGCTCTTCCTGGTGCTGGTCGGCGCGATCTCGAAGCCCTTCGGACTCGTGCCGCGCACGCTGCGGCTCGCGCAGAACGCGGAAGAGCTCCACGGATACGAGGAGATCGCCGGCAGCTCCGACAAGCAGCGCTTGATGGTGCACCTCGCCATGGAGGGCCCCAGCGGTGCGAGCGATCTGCGCATCTATCTCCCCGGCGTCCTCGGCGTGACCGAGAGCGCGCGGCTGGAGAAGCTCGCGCCCGGGCTGCCCGATCACGCCCAGTCGATCCCCGTCGAGATCGCGGCGTACCTGGGCTCGGTCGACGTTCCCCTCAGCGAGCTGCTCGGCCTCGAGATTGGCGACGTCCTGCCCCTCGGCGTCGAGAGCGACGCGCTACTCGAGCTCTTCGTGGAGGACCGCTCCTGCGCGCGCGCGAGCTGGGGCACGCACAAGGGGCGCATCGCCGTGAAGATCGTCGCCATCGACCCGCGCGCGCTCGAGATCGACCAACCCCACGCATGATCCAGCCCTCCCACGGAGCCCAACGATGAACGAAACTCCTACCGAACCCGCGACTCTCGAGGCCGCCATCGATCAAGCCACCGCCGCCGTCGCCGTGCAGAACAAGGTGCTGGACGAGCTCGCCGAGGGGACCGTCACCGGCGCTCCGATCGGTCTCCAGGACCTCCTCGACGTCCCGGTGCGCGTGACGGTCCAGATCGGCCGCGCACGCCTGACGCTCGAAGAGCTCGTCCGCATGGGCCCCGGCTCCGTCATCACTCTCGACCGCGAAGCCCACGAGCCTGCCGACATCCTCGTTAACGGCAAGGTCATCGCCCAGGGTGAGGTCGTCACGATCGACAACACCTACGGCGTGCGCATCACGCAGGTACAGCGGGAGTAGAGGCTGCTCGCTGTCCGATGGTGGTCGGCGGCGGTCGGCGAACAGAGATGGGTGGTGCGCGGTCCCCCACCCGCTACTACCACTCTCGAAGAGCCGATCCAGAGCTCGACGGGGCGTTCGACTGGATCAGCCGCTGAAGGGCTTCGAGCCGAGCGCGCTCTCGCGCCGCTGCAGGAAGACCTTGGCTTCCTCGGCAGGAACGGGCGGCGAGAAGAGGAACCCCTGCCCGTACTGGCAACCGAGGTGCCGGAGCGCCGCGAGCTGGTTTCGAGTCTCCACACCCTCGGCGATGGTCTTGAGTCCGAGGCTGTCCGCGAGCCGGATGATGGCTTCGACGATCTCGGTGTTCTCGCCCCGCGTGCCGATGCGCTGGACGAACGTCTTGTCGATCTTCAGGCACTCGACGGGGATCAGGTGCAGCGCGGCGAGCGAGGAGTACCCGGTACCGAAATCGTCGATGGCCAGGTGAATGCCTCGCGCGCGCAGGCGTTGCAGCAGCGGCCGCTCCGCCATTCCTTCCATGGCCGTGCCCTCGGTGATTTCCACGTGCAGGGATCCGGGGTCGAGGGAGCTCGCGGCCATGGCGTCGTCGAGGTTGCCCTCGAGCTGCGGAGAGCGGAATTCCCTCCCCGAGAGGTTCACGTTGACGCAGATCGGGACCTGCCGGTGAATCTCTTCTTGCCATCGAGCGGTCGTCGTGCACGCCTCACGGAGCACCCATCCGCCGATCTCGCAGATCACGCCCGTCTCCTCGGCGACTTCGAGGAACGAATCGGGGGAGAGCCGGCCGAGGTTGGGATGCTGCCAGCGCAAGAGCGCCTCGAACGACGAGATGCGGCCCGTCTCGAGGGAGACGATGGGCTGGTAGTGAAGGCGGAATTGCTGCTGCTCGAGCCCTCGGCGCAGGTTGGCCTCGAGCTGCACCAGATGCACGGCTTCCTCGTGCATGCTCGCCTCGAAGACGGCGTAGCGCCCCTTCCCGGCCTTCTTCGCCTTGTGCATCGCGATGTCGGCGTCGCGCAGGACCTGTCCCGGGGCATCGTAGTGGGCGGGCCCGAGCGCGATGCCGATGCTGGCGCGGGCGATCACTTCCTGTCCCTCGATGGTGAAAGGAGCGGAGAGGGCCTCGAACACCCGCTCGGTCAGGTGAATCGCGTGGTGCTCGTGGCGCATCTCGTCCATGAGCACGGTGAACTCGTCGCCGCCCAGGCGCGCCACGGTGTCGGTAGGGCGAACGCACGATTGGAGCCGGCGCGCGACCTCGATCAGGAGGAGGTCGCCCCCGTGATGGCCGATGCTGTCATTGATCCACTTGAATCGGTCGAGGTCCAGGAAGAGGACCGCGTAACCGGTTTCCGGGCGGCGGGGCGAGCGGACGACGCACTGCCTGAGACGGTCCAGGAACAGAGCCCGGTTCGGCAAACCCGTCAAGGAATCGTAGAAGGCTCCCCGTCGGAGCTCCTCCTCTGTCTGCTTGCGCAGAGTGATGTCCGTCAACGATCCGGCGATCCGGAGACACTTGCCCTGTGCATCGCGGGCGGCGGCGGCCCGACACAGCATCCAGCGCCAGGCGCCCTCCTTCGTCTGGACTCGATGCTCGTGCTCCAGACTGCTGGCCTTCCCATCGCACAGCTCGTTCACGGCGCTGTCGAGCGAGCGACGGTCCTGGGGATGAACGCGCGAGAGCCACTCCTCGGGTGTGCCGGCGACCTCGTTTTCGGTGTACCCGAGGAGATGCTTCCAGCGCTCCGAGTAGTGCACGCGCTGGTGGCGCAGGTCCCAGTCCCAGAGCCCGTCATTGGAGCCCTCGGCCGCCAACGCATACCTTCTCTCGCTCTCGCGCAGCTCCCGCTCGAGACGGCCCCGTTCCGCGGTGAGCTCGAGAGTGCGGACCAGGAGCTCGCCAGTCAGACCCTCCTTCGAGAGGAAATCCAGGGCTCCCGCGCGCAGGGCACGCACCCCGAGCTCCTGATCGCGGAAGCCGGTGAGTACCACGATCGGGACCTCCAGACTGGCCCGGATCACCCTCTCGATCGTGTCGATTCCGCGCGAGTCGGGCAGAGTGAGATCGAGGAGCAGGACGTCGACCCGGCCCTGCTCGAGCACTTTCAACGCATCTTCGAGGTTCGGCGCGCTCTCGAGATGGACCGTCTGCTCTCTTTGCCCCTTGATCAGGATCTCGACGAGGCGCACGTCGTAGGGATTGTCCTCCGCGTACAACACCGCGAGAGGGGGAGGCGCCATGCCGCCTCCCGCTCCCGTTCTTCCATTCTCCGTCACGGAAGCCTCGCTGGGTTCCCTGGAGGTGGGGGCATCTTGTGCCGGAGTCATGCGCTGGGCTCCCTGGTCGAGGTGCTCGAGGGGGGGTTCAGAAACAACCGACAGCTCAGGAGGCCGTCCGAGATCGATTTCGCCACCCTTCCCCGCAGGCTTGAGCCTCGTCAGAACGGGCCATGCCGAGATCGGGAGGAACTCCCATTCGGCATCCAACGCCGAGACTCCCCGCCTTCCCGCCGGCGGGACGAGCCGGTCGCCGATCGCGTCGCGCGACCCAGCGCGACCGCCTCTAGAGAGAAGCCACACCCCCACGAGCACGGAGTCCCTCCGAGTTTGGAGTACCGCCTTCAGGCGGTCTGGTTCGTCGTCCCGCCTTCAGGCGGGACTGGCTCCGCAAGAGAAGACCGCCTGAAGGCGGTACTCCGAACTCGGAGGGAACGGTCGTGGAAGGAGCGGGGCCGCGTTCACCCGCTGGAGGGAAACGAGAACCGGAACGTCGATCCTTTGCCGGGCTCCGAATCCACCCAGATCCGTCCGCCGTACCGCTTGACGATCCTGTCGCAGGTCGCGAGTCCGATGCCGGTGCCGGCGTACTTTCGGCCGTGAAGGCGCCTGAAGAGGCCGAAGATCTGATCGCTGAACCGTGGATCGATGCCGATTCCGTTGTCCGTCACGGAAAAGACCCATTCCTGCTCGCGGCGCTCCGCGGAGACGTGGATCACCGGCGGCTCGGTGCTTCGATACTTGATGGAGTTCCCGATCAGGTTCTGGAGGATCTGGACCAGGTGACTCTCGTGAACCAGGATGGCGGGGAGCTGGTCGTGGGTGATCGTCGCACCCGCCTCGGTGGCCGCCAGCTCGAGATTGAGAATGGCCTTGCTCAGTGCGAAGGAGACCTCGACGGGCCGATCAGGAAGATCGGACAGCATCGTCGCCTTCGAGTAGCTCAGGATGTCTCGAAGCATCGCCGACATCCGCGTCGCACTCTCGACGATGATCACGAGGAACTCGTCGACCTCGTTGTCGATTCTCCCCCGGCACTTGTCGTGGAGCAGCTGAGTGAAGGTCGAGACCATGCGCAGCGGCTCCTGGAGATCGTGGCTGGCGGCGTAGGTGAACTGATTCAGATCCTCGTTGGACCGCAAGAGCGCATCGTTCGCCTGGCGCAGCGAGCTCTCGGCTTGCTTGATGAAGGTGATGTCACGCAGGATCCCGGTCGTCCCGATGACCACCTGCTCGTCGCGATACGGGCCCATCGTCACCAGGTAGGTTCGCTGTGCGCTTCCTGTCCCGAGAGAGATCTCGTAGGTCTGGCTTTCCCCCCGCAAGATGGCCTCGCGGTCGTACTTCTGGTCGGCATCCTCCCAGCCGGCTGATCGCAGCTCCTTGTCCGTCTTGCCGATGAACTCGGCGACATCCCGGCCGAAGATCCGCGCGGCAGCCGAGTTCGCCATGATGTAGCGGCCCAGGCGGTCCTTCACGAACACGCCCTCCGAGAGGCCCTCGGTGACCGCGAGCAAGAGACGCTGCTGCTCGCGCACGCGTTCCTCCGACCTGCGCTTGCGGGCGATGAGACCGGTCGCGCGGGCCTGCAGCTCGCCGGGATGGAAGGGCTTGACCAGGCAATCCTGCGCGCCACGGTTCAGGAGGTCGGCGCGAATCTCCTCATCGGCTCGGGCCGTGAGCAGGAGGATCGGAACGGAATCCATCTCGTGACGCCGGCGCACCTCGTCCACGAATTGGTCCCCACCCAGCTTGGGCAACATGAGGTCGCAAACGATCAGATCGGGGCGGAGCGCGATCGCTTTTTCCAGTCCCTCGAGCCCATCGAGCGCCGTCGACACGCGGGAGCCCCCGGCCAGGGTCTCGGCGACGAAGGCATTCATCTCCGGATTGTCCTCCACCACGAGAACGACCGGAGCGCCTGCTGTTTCCACGGGTGGAGCTGCCTCCCCGCGACTGCGGAGGGCCATGGCTGCATCGCGTGCGAGCTCATCGCCGGGAACGACAACCGTCGGATCCACGAAGACTCCCGGCGCCGCATGCAGCGGGATCTCGACCGTGAACTGCGCGCCTCCCCCCGGGGTCTCCTCGACGCGAATCGATCCACCGTGCAGGCTCACGAATTCCTTGACGATGGAGAGCCCCAGACCCGTCCCGATGGCCGGGAACAGCGCGCGCTCCTCGACCTGAAAGAAGCGATCGAACACGGCCTCTCGCAGGTGCTCGGGAATTCCCGGGCCGTTGTCGCTCACGATAAGCCTGGCAACGCGGTCTTCGCTCGCGAGGCTGCACCGGACACGTCCTCCGCTGGGGGTGAACTCGAATGCGTTCGAAATCAGATTGACGAGCACGCGCTGGACCTTGTCGGGGTCCACCTGCACCCGAAGCGTAGCCGGTGCCTCCACGTCGAACGTAGAGGCCCGCTCGTCGGCCAGCGGGCCGAAATGGGAAGCCGTGCGCCGCACGAGCGCAGCCAGGTCGACCTCGGCGTAGCGGAGCGCCATCCTGCCGACATCGAGCTTGGCCACGTCCAGGAGATCGCCGACGTCCTCGAGGAGGAGGCGGGCGTTCTGTTGAGCAATCTCGAGATTGCGGCGTTGCGCCCTGGGCAGCTCGGAGGCCGACAAGCACTTCTCGATGGGACCCAGGATCAGCGCGAGGGGCGTGCGCAGCTCGTGGCTCACATTGGCGAAGAACTCCGTCTTCAGGCGGTCGAGCTCTCTCAAGCGCTCGTGGAGATCCTTGCGTTCGAGTTCCTTCTGCGCGAGCTCGGCATTCGCCTCGCGCAGAGCACGCGTTCGATCTTCCACTTTCGACTCGAGATCCAGCCTGGCGTGGGCGATCCGGTCGGCCATCACGTTGAACGTCCCTGCGAGCTTGCCGAGCTCGTCCTCGCGGATGACATGGACGCGTCGCCCGAGGTCGCCCGCCGCGATCGCCCCCACGACTTCGCTCAACTCCGCGAGGGGCGCCGTCAACCGACGGCTGAGGATCCAGGCCGATGCAGCGCCGAGGACCAGCGTGCCCCACGCGATCAGACCGACCCGGAATCGCGATGGTCGCACCGGTTGGTAGACGGCGGCGCGAGGCATTTCCACCAGCACGGCCCACGGCGTACCCGCGACATCCGCCACGGCGCCGAAACGGCCGATGCCGCCGCGCGCGTATTCGGACGAGGACTCTCTCATCCGCTCGATGACCTCGGCGGGAGGTCCTTCCGCGATTCCCCGGAGGTCGGTCCAGAGTTCGCCGGTGGCATTCCCGAGCAAGAGCTCGGCCTCGGCCCCGAGAAGACCCTGCAACGCCTGGCGCCCCTGATCGTCGGCTAGGGCACGTCGCCTCTCGACCAGCGCGCCGAGGGCTTCTGCCCCCGCCATCACCGGAGTGCGGAGGTCGTAGTACACACCGCCTTCTGCTCCGGCATAGAGCGGCCCGAATGCGACGTGACGAGGCTGCTCCGGCAAGTGCTCGGCCGATTCAGCAGCGGTCGACAGGACGACTCGATCCAGCGCATCCCGCAGCTCGACCGCCACCGTGGTGTGGAGCGTCAGCCGCTTCATCGCTTCGAGCGCTCTGGCGCGCGACTCGGCATCCCCCGTCTCGAGGGCCGCCCGCAGGAGCGGGCCCTCGGCAGCGGCTCGCAGCTGCCCCAGCCGCTGCGGCAGCTCCAGCGAGAACAAGTCGGCGCACGTCTTCGAGCGCTCGAGGAGCCGCGTGCTCGCCGCGCTCTCCGCGAAGCGTCCGATCTCGCGGTAGGTCAGGATGGCCATCGCCAGGACGACGGCGGCGAGCAGACCGATCACCAAGGCCGGGAGATCACGCTCGATCGATGCTCGCAGCTTCATGTGACACGACCGTGCCCTGGGCCGCATCGAGGCCTGGACTCAGGCCCTGGACGAGGTGACGCCCAGTGTCACTGACCGCGCGGCCACTTTGCGAGAGCCAATCCGAGGGGAGTGAGCTCCGGAAGCTCCCCCTCGCTTCGCAACGCCTCCTTCCCGCGGGTGAGAAGCGCGGCCGGGGAGGCGCTCGATGGTGGAGCAGGAATCGCTTCTCTGCGCGCGTCCGCACAGCCCCGGCCGCCCTCGCTCAGGCGAAGCGTTCCGGCGAGAAGAAAGCCGGATCGAATGCGCTGATCGGCTGGCCGAGCACCATCTGCGCGAGGCCTTCGCCGATCGAGGGAGCGAGCTGGAAGTCATTGCCGGTGAAGCCGGCGACCACGTACAGGCCCTCGACGCCCGGCACGGGCCCCACGATCGGTCGCAGATCGGCGGTGACGACGAGGCGGTAGGCTCTCGATTCGAGCAGCGGAAGGTCGCGGTACACCGGGAGCAGGGAGCCCAGCGATTCGCGCGCCCACGCTTGTTGCTCGGGACGCACCGCCGGCTCCTGGCCGGGAGCGAGCGCTTCGGCGCCACCGAAGCTGATGCGTCCGACGCGCGTGCGCTCGGTCTGTGGCTCACAGCGCGCGTAGAGCTGGCGGTCGAGGTCGAAGATCACCGGGTGGGGAACCGGACGCCGGTCGGCGGCACCGCCTCCCGCGCGCGTCCCGATGGCCTCGCTCATGGTGTCCTCCTCACCGCTCGAGAGCGCATCGTCCTCGTCCGTGCTCTGCGGTGCGGGCGGCATCGCGAAGGCGTGCTGGTCGGTCTGCACCAGGCGCAGCGGCAGCGACACGCCGAGCTCGGCGAGCACCTCGACCGTCCACGGCCCGGCCGCCAGCACGACGATCGGCGCGCGGAACACACCCTCGCGTGTCGTGACTCCCGCGACCTTGCCGTTCTCGACGAGCACCGAGGACTCCCTCACCCCCACGCGCGTCACCGCGCCGGCCCAGCGCGCGAGCACCGTGAACGCGTCGATCGTGCGCGCCGGATCGATGAAGCCCCCGTCGGGCTCGAATGCGCCGATCGTACCGGGCGCGAGCTCGATGCCGGCCACCTGTGCCGCGATCGCACCCTCGTCCAGACGGCGCACCTGGATGCCGATCGACTCCTGCATGGTCATCCCGGCCTCGAGGAGGGACACGAGGTCGGCGCGCTCGGGCGAGGCGAGCGTCAGGACGCCCGTGCGGCGGAAGCCCACGCTCCGGCCGTTGGTCGACTCGAAGCCCGCATAGACCTTCAGAGCGTCCCGCGCCATGCCGGCCATGGCACGCTCGCGGTAGGACTGGAAGACCACCCCGCTCGATTGCCCGGACGATCCCCCGCCCAGGCGCTCCTTCTCGATCAGCACCACGGGCTCGCGCAAGGGGTCGCACTTCTTGGCTGCGTGCAGGGCGAAACAAGTGCCCATCGCCCCCCCTCCCAGGACCAGGATCTTCGCCTTCAACGCTCCTCCGTCTTCTTCCTTGAATCGAGGCGCGGCATTGTAGCGGCCGCGTCGAGGGGCCCATGCAAGAGCCAGCCCCACTCGGCGTGAGCCGGGCGGGGCTGGGCAGGCGGGAGGGGGCCGCCTTGCGAGGAGAAGGCCCCGGATCCGAGGGGACCACTGCATGCTAGGGGGGGCAGTCAGCGGTCGGGGCGTTGATCCGAGGCCTTGTGCGTGCGCAAGACTTCCGAAGCCAACGCGCCGCACAGGGGAGGAAAGAGCGCTTTTTTCCGATCTTCCCCACGTAGGGACCGACCTCGCGCCGGCTCCCGAGGCCCTCGAGCCTGGACTACACTCCCCCGCTGCAATGATCCCTCCCCGGCATACGCGCACGATCCACGTCCGCGATCTCCCCATCGGCGGCGATGCTCCGATCGCGGTGCAGAGCATGGCCGCGACTCGCACCCAGGACATCGACGCGACGATGCGGCAGGTCGAGCTCCTGGAAGCGGCCGGCGCGGACCTCGTGCGCATCGCCGTCGACAGCAAGGCGGACGTCGAGGCGCTGGCCACGATCCGCGCGCGAACGAGCGTGCGGCTCTCCGTCGACCTGCAGGAGAGCTACCGCCTGGCCGAGCTCGTGGCTCCCTACGTCGACAAGCTGCGCTACAACCCCGGCCACCTGCACCACCACGAGAAGGAGAAGCCGGTCGAGGAGAAGGTGCGCTGGCTCGCGGACGTGGCGCGCGCGCACAAGCTCGCGTTGCGCATCGGCGTGAACGCGGGCTCGATCGCACCCGAGTACAAGGCGCGCCACGGCGAGGATCACGTGGGCGCGATCGTGGCCTGCGCCGTCGACCACTGCGCGATGCTCGACGCGCTGCGACTTCCGGGAATACCTCGTCTCGATCAAGGACTCCGACCCGCGTCTCGTCGTCGAGGCGAACACGCGCTTCGCCGAGGCGCGCCCCGACGTCCCGCTGCACCTGGGCGTGACCGAGGCCGGCCTGCCGCCCGATGGCATCATCAAGACCCGCATCGCCTTCGAGCAGCTCCTCGCCCGCGGCATCGGCGACACCATCCGCGTGTCGCTCACGGTGCCCTTCGACGACAAGGGCGAGGAGATCGAGGTCGGCCGGGAAATCCTCGCCGACATCGAGGGTGGACGCTTCCGCTCGGTGCCGCCGAACTTCTTCCACGGCCTGAACATCATCGCCTGCCCATCGTGCTCGCGCGTCGAGAACGAGCGCTTCATCGAGCTCGCCGCCGACGTCAAGCGCCTCACCGCCTGGGCCGCCGAGCACGACCTCACGATCGCCGTCATGGGCTGCCGCGTGAACGGGCCCGGCGAGACCGACGACGCGGACCTCGGACTCTGGTGCGGGCCGACCATGGTGAACCTGAAGCGCGGGCCCGAATCCCTCGGCAGCTACTCCTACGACGAGATCCTTCCGCGCATCCAGGACGAGCTCGAGCGCATCCTCGCCGAACGTGCCGGCGCTTGAGCGATCCGCTCAGGACCGAGCGCCGGGATTCGCGAGCCCTTCCGCTTCCCGGCGAACGAGCGCCCACAGCGCCTCGACGTGCGCGCGCTCGGTATGGATGGCGCCGATCGAGACGCGGACCATCCAGCGACCGTCGAGGATCGCGGGAGTGACGTAGGCCTCGCCAGAGCGATTGATTCGCGCAGCCCAGGCTTGCGTGTGCAGGTCGAGCTCCGCCGGGGCGAGGCCGGGCGGCTCGTGGCGCAAGCAGACGGTCTGGAGGTGGACGGGAGCGAGCACGCTCCAGCCGGGAGTGGCGCGCACGCGATCGGCGAACCACTGCGCGTTCTCCATGTCGCGGCGCAGGCGCACGCGCAGGCGCTCGAGGCCTTCCATGCGCAGGAGCAGCCAAAGTTTCAGCGCTCGAAAGCGCCGGCCCAGGGCAAGGCCCCAGTCGCGGTAGTTCTTCACCTGAGCGTCGACGGCGCTCTGGAGGTAGCTCGGATTGGTGCTCATCACGCGCACGAGGTGCTCGGGATCGCGCACGTAGTAGAGCGAGCAGTCGAAGACTGCACCCAGCCACTTGTGAGGATTGATCACCAGCGAATCGGCGCCCTCGATTCCCTGCCACATCCAGCGACACTCGGGCAGGATCATCGCGGAGCCCGCCATCGCGGCGTCGACGTGCAGCCAGATCGAGTGCTCCTTCGCGATCGACGCGATCGGCCCGAGCGGATCGCAGGCGGTCGAGGCTGTCGTGCCCACGGTCGCGACGATCGCGGAAGGAAGGGCGCCATTCGCTCGATCGGCGCGCACGGCCGCCTCCAGAGCGTCGGGCTGCATGGCATGCTCGGCCTCGGTAGCGATGCTGCGCACGTTCTGTCGGCCGAAGCCGGCGAGCAGAGCGGCCTTGTCCACGGAACTGTGAGCCTGCGCGGAGGCATACACCACGAGCGGCCGCGGCTCCCCTTGCAGACCCTTGCCGGTGAAGGAGTAGCCGGTGCTTCGCTCGCGCGCGCACAGCAAGGCGATCAGCGTGCTCGTCGACGCCGTGTCCTGGATCACGCCGCTCCAGCGCTCCGAGAGACCGACGGCCTGTCGCATCCAGTCCGTCACGAGCTCCTCGATCTCGGTCAACGCCGGGCTCGATTGCCAGGAGAGTCCCAGGACGCCGAGCCCGGTGCTCAGGTGGTCCCCCAGCACCGAGGCGAGCTCGGCGTTGGAAGGGAAGTAGCCGAAGAAGCTCGGATGCTGCCAGAGCGTGAGCCCGGGCACGACGGTGCTGTCGAGGTCGGAGAGGAAATCCTCGAAGGATCCCGGCCCCTCCGGCGGTACGGGTGGAAAGGCGGCGCGAATGCTCCCGGGCGCTGCAACCGACTGCACCGGACGAGCGTCGAGCGAGGCTCGATAGTCGGCAATCCAGTCGATCAAGCGATGGCCGAAGCGGCGGTACTCCTCGATGTTCACGGCATGGCGTCTCTGGTTGGGGCGCGGCGCGTTTTCCGGCCGTCCCGAGCTCAGGTTCGCGCGCGCAAGCGAGCGCCCGCGAAGATCAGTCCCCCTCCCAGAGCAGCCACGATCGCCGCGCGCGGGAAGGCGCGGTGCAAGTCGCGCTTGACCATGTCATACGAGCGCCGCTCCGCGAAGTCGCGCAGTACATGCGTGCCGTAGCCGGCACGGGTGATCTGGAGCACGCCGGCAAGGATCAGCGCGATGCCGATTCCCGTCAGGATCCAGCCCAGCGGCGCAAGGCGCGAGGTGGACGGGGGGCTCTCCTGCATGACGGCGAGTCTAGCGAGGAACCGCGCCGGCCGCCGGGCTGCGGGACCGAAGCCAGTCGGTCGTGCCGAGAGCCGGGAGCGAATCCTCGAAAACTTGTCCCACTCGGGCCTCGAGACGCACCTCGTGGCGGAGCCGCCACTTCTAGAGAGAAACCACACCCCTACCTACGAGTTCGGAGTACCGCCTTTAGGCGGTCTGGTTCGTCGTCCCGCCTTCAGGCGGGACTGGCCCTGCAAGAGAAGACCGCCTGAAGGCGGTACTCCGAATCAGAACCGAGATGTCTCGCGAGCCCGAGCCTGGCCGCTCTCGAGCGCAGATCATGGAATCCGATCGGTCGTACGGACGAACACCGTCTTCGGAGAACCGCCCCAAGGAGCATCGCGATCCGGTCGATGCGCTTCCATCCTGGTCTACGCGGAGCTCCGGCGAGTGGCCAAGCTCTTCCTGCGCCACGAGCGCAAGGATCACACCCTCGAGCCGACGGCGCTCGTCCACGAAGCCTACCTGAGGCTCGCGCACGACCCGGCCTTCGCGTCCCTCGAGCGCGAGCGTTTCCTTGCCCTCGCCGCGCGCGTCATGCGCCAGGTGCTGGTCGATTCCGCGCGCGCACGCGAGGCGTCCAAGCGCGGCGGCGGACTCCAGCGCATCACGCTCGAGGGAGGGGAGGCCGCCGTCCTCGAGGGTGGCGTCGACCTCCTGGCGCTCGACGAAGCGCTGAAGAACCTCGCGAACCTGGACGCGCGGCAACATCGCATCGTCGAGATGCGCTTCTTCGGCGGCATGACGGTCGAAGAGGTCGCGCGGGTCCTCTGCCTCTCCAAGCGCACGGTGGAGGCCGAGTGGGCGCTTGCGCGGGCATGGCTCTCAAGGGAGCTCGCGTGAGCGCGAGAGTGCGCATGACGCCGGAGCGCTGGTCGCGCGTGAAGGAGATCTTCCGGGCGGCGCTCGAATGCTCGGGGGCGGCGCGCGAGGTGCTCGTGCGCGAGCGTTGCGTCGGCGACGCCGAGCTCCTCGAGGAATTGACCAGCTTGCTCGGCGAGCTGGAGCACACGCAAGGGTTCCTGAAGCACGGCCCGCTCGACGATCCACGCGCGATCGCGCGGCGCGTGCTCGACAAGGAGCCCGGCGCAGAGCCCATCCCCGAGCGCATCGCGGGCTTCCGCATCGAGCGCGTGCTCGGCCGGGGCGGAATGGGTGTCGTCTACCTCGCCCAGCAGGATCAACCGCGACGCAGCGTGGCCCTCAAGGTGCTCTCCGCTTCCGTGTTCTCGCCCCGTGCGCGCAGGCGCTTCGAGCACGAGGTCGAGGTCCTCGGGCGCCTGCAGCATCCAGGCATCGCCCAGATCCACGAAGCCGGCACCTTCGTGTCCGACGGCCTCGAGCTGCCTTAGTTCGTGATGGAGCTCGTCGAAGGCCAGCCATTGACCGCCTATGCGAGCGAGAAGCGCCTTCCCGTGCGCGAGCGCCTACGCTTGTTCGTCGAGCTCGCAGAAGCCGTCGAGCACGCCCACCAGAAGGGCGTCGTGCATCGCGATCTCAAGCCCGACAACGTCCTCGTCGATTCCCTCGGCCAGCCCAAGGTGCTCGACTTCGGCATCGCGCACGCGAGCAATGCCGATGCTCGCACGACGGCGAGCGGCACTCGCATCGGCGAGCTCGTCGGGACGCTCGCGTACATGAGCCCCGAGCAGGCGCGCGGCGATACGGCGGCCATCGACACGCGCACCGACGTCTATGCCCTGGGTGTCCTCCTGTACGAGCTGCTCGCCGGCGCGCATCCCTACGACCTCTCGCGCGCGAGTCTCCCCGAAGCCTTGCGCGTGATCGAACGCGTCGATCCCAGGCCGCTCGGAACCCACCACAGGTCGCTCCATGGCGACCTCAAGACGATCGCCGCCAAGGCGCTCGAGAAGGACCTTTCGAGCGCCGCTATCCGAGCGCGTCCGAGCTTGCTGCCGACGTGCGCCGCTCTCTGGCGAACGAGCCGATCGGGGCGCGCCCGGCGAGCACCGTCTATCGCCTGCGGAAGCTCGCGCGCCGCCAGCCAGCCCTCGTTGGCGGCGTCGCGGCGACCTTCCTTTCGCTGTGCGCGGGCCTGGCGACCACCACGTGGAAGGCCGTCGAGGCGCACGAGCGCGAGCGCGTCGCCGCGGGGGAGACGACCAAGGTGAAGGCGATCCTCACGTACTTGCAGCGCATGCTCGCCTCGGTCGACGCCGAGGTCGCGGACGGCCGGGACACCACCTTGATGGCGGCGATGCTCGAGGAAGCTACGGCGCAGGCGGAAAGCGAGCTCGGTCGAGCGCCGGAGGTCCTGGCTGCGCTGCGCGAGACGATCGGCTCGACGTACCTCTCGATCGGGAAGCTCGAGCAGGCGGGCGGGAGCTGGGCGGACGCCGAGCGCAATCTCCGCGAGGCACTGAACATTCGCCGCGCGCTCCTCTCCGACGGTCCGCGAGGCACCGCCGCACACGCTCTGCTCTCGAGCCAGAACAATCTCGCCGGCTTCCTGTGGGAAGATGGTCGCTGCGAGGAAGCCGAGGAGCTCTGGAAGGAAGCCCTGGAGGGCGAGCGACGGCTGCATCCCCTCGGCCATCACGACGTCGCGCAGACACTCTCCAATCTGGCCAGTGTTCTGTGCGCGCGCCGCGAGTACGAGGCTGCGGAAGCGATGGTGCGCGAGGCGCGCGGGATCGAGATCGCGACCTACGGGGAAGCGAGCTCGCAAGCGGCCTTCATGAGCAACAATCTGGCCGTCGTGTGGGTGAAATGCGGCAGGGCCGCCGCTGCCGAGGAGATGATCCGCTCCACGCTTGCGAACCTGCGCAACACGCTCGGCGAAAGGCACCACGTGGTCGCCTCGACACTGCAGAATCTCGGGCAAGTGCTCCGCATCACCCTCGCAGCCTTCCGCCTGGGCCTGGCGCTGGTGCGCACGGGCGCGTTCGACGAAGCCGAGACCTTGGTCCGCGAGCGCTGCGACGCCCTCGAGCGTTCGCATGGTCTGGCCGACGAGCGCGCGCGGGAAGCATTTCAGCAGCTCCAACTTCTCTACAAGCAATGGGGCAAGCAAGCGGAGGCGGAGGAGGTGCGCTCGCTCCTGTCACTGTGAGACAGCGCTCAGGCTCGCCGTCACTGCGCACACCGCTCGCCGCTGCGACCGTCCCGCGACGCCGCGCTGCTAGCGCAGGAAACGAACCGTCGCAGCCACCGCCCCTCGATGTTGCGGCAGACAAGTGTGAATGCAGGGAGCGATCGCCCGCTCGCTCGCCCCTTCGAGCCTGCTCTCTTCCGCCGCGACGATCCCGTCATCTGCGCCCGGGAGCCACGGCATCCAGCCGAGTCCCCTTGCCCGCTCGCCGCGTAGGATCAGGACGGGAGCTGGTGGAACCGGAAGCGAGCAGGGCCGGCCCGGCTCGAGCTCTGCGAGCGCAGGCCCGAGGACTGTTGCGACAAGCGCGATGTGCCCAGCGACCTCCGCCGCACGCGCTCCCTGATTGGGCGGAGCGAGCATGACGATGCGCCCCAGCGTGATGCGTTCGCGCCATGGATCCTCGCGGGCGAACAGCGCTCGGACGACGATCCCGCCCATGCTGTGAGTGACGAAGGACACCTCGCGCACGCCCTCGAGCCGGTTCAAGAGTTGCGCGAGTCCGGCCGCATGCTCCTCGATGCCCCCCCGCGTGCTCGGATAGGCGAGGTCGAGCACCTGGAAGCCCTCGGCCTCCAGCGCAGCCTGCATCCCCCCCCACGAGAACCGCGTGCGCCCCAGACCATGCACGAGCACCACGAGGCGCTCCGATCTCGGCCCGACAGCAACCTTCGCCGCCTGCTCGTCGAGCGCGCCGCGACACGCCTCGAGGCTTCCCCACGCCCGTCGAACACCCCCTCCATCAAGGAGGCGATGATGCCCCGTCCAGACGTGCCTCTGGATGCGCCACCCCGCTCGCCACTCCAGGTCGGCCCACAGCTGCCGCCCTCCGAGAGTGGGAAACGGCAGATTCCACATCGCCCCCGACGGTCTCGACGCGCGGCAACCTTCCTGCTGCAAGAGATCCGCCGGCGGCGCGGCCTGCCCAATCGAGAGAAGGCTCGCGAGCACGAACCGGGCAAGCAAGCAAGAGGTACGTCGCAGCAGCATGGGAGAGACCTATCTCGCCTTTCTTCTTTCTCCCTTTCTCCGGCCCTTTTCCCGTCTTCCTTTGCGTTCTTTGCGGTTCGTTTTCTGCTCTGGTTCTTCGAGGAAAAGACAAGAAGAAAAACGAACCGCAAAGGACGCAAAGAACGCAAAGGGGAAGACAAGAGAAGACAAGACAAGAGAAGAGAAGAGAAGGGCTCCGATCGATGGCAGTTGGTCGGGCGTCGCTCCATTCTCGGAGCGATTCCTCTCCCACGGCCATCAATCTCGCTGATGCGAGCGCATCGCGGCGTGAATCGATCGGCGCAGGGCGCCCGCGTCGAGCGTCACTGGATCAGGAAGCCCGTGAAATAGACGCTGCGCACCGAGCCGAGCACGCCGACCTGCACCTTGCCGTGGAAGTCGGGGTCGAGGCGGGAGACGTCGACGTAGATGGTTTCGCCAGTCGAGCTCTTGACCTCGAGATCGGTCTCGGTTCCGGTGAAGGGAACGGGCTCTCCCGAGTCGAGCTTGACCGTCTTCGCGGTCGGGTTCACCTCGATCGAGTGCTCTCCGTACGATCCGCGCATCGTCGCGCGGTCGATCGAGCTGCCCGGGAAGAGCCCGCTCTTCGGGTGAAGCTCGCCCTCCCCCGATTCGTCGCCCACCTGGACGGGGAACAGCCTCTCGTCGAGCGCAGTACGCAGCTCCTCGCGGAAGACGTCCTTCCCGACCGAGTCGTCGAGATCGGCCTTGGTCTTGTGTGAGGCGACTTTCAGCACCGCATCGGAGAGCTTCGCCTCGATCAGGGGCTCCTTGGCGCGCTCGGACAGCCATGTCGTGTCGTGCGCTTCCGCCTCCGCCATGACCTTCATGGCGAGGTAGTGCTTGCCCCCGAAGCCCGACAGGTTGACCTGGAAGCCCTTGTCCGGCGAGACGTCGAGCAGGATGGTGCCCCTGGCCACGGGCGGAGCCGAGTCGTGCTTGCTCGGGAGCGCCACGAGCGAGAGAGCCCAGCCCAGCGCGATCATGCTCAGAGCTCCGCCACCGAGCAGCAGGCCCTTCTTCGATCGAGCCGGGGGCGCGGGCGTGGCGCCTCCCTCGGCACTCGACTCACCGGCAGGCTTTTTTTCTTCCGTGCTCATGGCTCCGAATCCGTCACTCCGTCTCGCCGCCGGTGATCAGGACCAGGTCGACACGGCGATTCAGCTTCAGGCTCAGATCGCTCGTATCGGCCGTGAGCGGATGGAACTGGGCGAGGCCCGTCGCCGAGAGCCGCTCGGGCGAGATGTTCGCTCCCGTCTCGAGAAAGTTCGCGACGTGCGCCGCGCGTGCAGCCGAGAGCTCCCAGTTGGATGGATACATGGCCGAAGGTGACGTCAAGTCGTCGGTATGCGCTTCGATCTGCACCGGCACCAGCTCACCGCCGATCGCCGCCGCGACCGTGCGCAGCGTCTCGATCGCCTCCGGACGAAACTTCGCGGTGCCCGCGTAGAAGAACACATCCTCGGGAAGAGAGACGGCCACGCCCCGCGGGTCGAAGCGCAGGTTGATCTTCCCGGTGCTGCGCGGGATCTCGAGCTGTGCCTCGAGCGATGCCCGGATGGCTTTGGCTTGCGGGGAGGCGCCGATGTTGGCCAGAAAGGAAGGCCGCTGGGCGACCACCAGCGGCACGATCGAGGTCCCCGCGGAGCCGCCGCGTTCGAGCGGGCTGCCCTGATTCGAGGGGAAGACGCCGTCGATCGCGAACGCGTCGTTGACCGATTCGACGAAGCGGCCCATCTTCTTCGAGTCGACTTGCGACACGGCGAACATCACGACGAAGAACGCGAAGAGCAGGGTGATGAAGTCCGCGTAGGACACGAGCCAGCGCTCGTGGTTCACATGCTCGTGCTTCCTGGCTTTTCTTCCGGTCACGGTTCCGGGGTCAGGCGGCGACCTTTTCCGGCTCCTTCTTCTTGTCGGCGTCCTTGCTCTTGCCGTGGGCGAAGACCGACAGGCGCTCGACGATCGTCTTGCGGTTCTGACCCTGCTGGATGGCTAGCACGCCATAGAGGACGATCTCGTGGAGGATCATCTCCTTGCGGTGCTTCAGCTTCAGCTTGTTCGCCGCCGGCAGGAACACGATGTTGGCCGACGCGACGCCGTAGATCGTGGCGACGAACGCCACGGCGATACCCTCGCCCACCTTGGCCACGTCCGAGAGATTCGACATGACGTGGATCAACCCGAGCACGGCGCCGACGATCCCGATCGTCGGGGCGTAGCCGCCCGCCGCCTCGAACACCTTGGCCGGGATCTCCCCGCGCTCGTCGATCTCGCCGATCCCGAGCTGGAGCGTCTCCTCGAGCGTCTTGGAATCGATTCCGTCCGCCACCATCAAGAGCCCCTTCTTGAAGAACGGGTTCTCGACCTTCTCCGCCATCCCCTCGAGCGCGAGCACGCCTTCGCGGCGCGCCAGCTGGGCGTAGCGCACGATCTCCTCGATCAGCGCGTGGGCGTCATCGCCCTTGTTGCCGAAGACCATTCCCAGCGCTTTCACGGCGCGCATGAAATCGTCCATGGGGAAGGAGACGAGCACGGCGCCCAGGGTCCCTCCGAACACGATCATTGCGGCCGTGGGCTGCCAGATCGCACTGAGGTGGCCACCCTCGAGGGCGTTGCCGATCAGGATGAATGCGGCCGCGGCGATGAGGCCGACCACGGTGGCGATGTCGATCTTCTTCACGGTGCCATTTCCGAGGGGACGGGTTCGCCCTCTTCGTCCCCGAGGAGCGTGAGCGTATGTGGTGAGGGGGGGAGCGACGCGCTACCGACGGCCGCTCCGAGACCGGCCTCACGCAGGACCATGCTGCGGAAAGCGACCATGCGCTGGATGACCTCGTCGACGCTTTCGCGAACGAGGATGCTCTCGCCCGCCAGCATGCGAACGGTGGTGTCGGGGCAGGCTTCCAGCCAGACGATCAGATCGCAATTGATCGCGATCTGCTGGCGGTCCAATCGGGTGAGCTTGATCATGGGGATGCTTTCGATCGCCTTGCGAGCTACTGGACCAGGAACTCCGTGAAGAGCACGTCGATCACGTGGTGCTCCGGGACGAGGGGAGCAATCTCGGAGGCGATCTCCGCACGCAGTTCTTCCTTGCCCTCGAACGTCGTGATTTCTTCGGCGTTCTTGGCGGTGAGGACGGTGAGGATCCGATCGCGCAGCCGCGCCTGCACCATGTCTTCCCCCGTCGCCCCTTCCGCTTCGAGGAGTCCGGCGAGTACCACGCGAACCGTGACGCGCAGGAAGCGGTCGTTTTCCGTGTCAGCGAGGTTCAGGACGAATGGATCGAGAGTGATCACCGAGCGCTCGCGCGAGACCGCGGAGCCCGCGTCGTTCGCGCTCTTCTCTTCTTCCGCCGTTTTCTGCCCGCGCATCGTGAACGCGACGACTCCCCCACCGAGGAGCAGGACGACGATCCCTCCCCCGATGAGCAGGGAGGTCCGCTTGCGCCCCTTGGGCGGGGGCGGGGTGGATGGCTGGGTAGACGGGGACATGGCGCGGGGACGGACACGGACGAGCGAGCCGCGAGGAGGGTTGCGATGGATCTTGCGATCCAGGGGCTCGTAACCCTCACCCGGCGTGCTCGATCAAGGTCTATCGACCCATATGGAGGGGGGTCTTGATCGGGCTGGGGGCGATGTCACGTCTTTTGACCAGGAAAGGATTTCCGGGTCGGAGCCTCGACCCAGGCCCTGCCATCGTGAATTCGCCGGCGATGCCCTCCGGTGCGCAACGTTTGGCCTCCCGGGTCGCTCCTCCTGGAGAGATCCACCAGTTCATCCATCGATCATGAGGAACCTCTGATGCGAGCGCGCAGCACTCTCCTGCTCGCGGCAGCCCTGATAGCGGGCGTCGCGAGCAATCCGCTCCTGGCCCAGGAGCTTTACACCGGTAGCTCGACCACGGTCATCCAGCGCGGCCATCCCCAGTCGGGCGGCTTCCAGACCATCGGCGCGTGCGGCGGTCAGGTGCACTCGATGGCCGCCGATGGCGAGGACCTGTTCTTCGGCGACCTCACGGGCCGCATCTACCGTTACAGCGATTCCACTGGCTCGATCGGCTATGCGTTCGATGGTCTGAACGATGCCACGGCGCTGAACGTGAACGGGAACGAGCTCCTCGTGGGTGGCTCGGACGGCACGATCCGGCGGCACGATCGGGTGAGCGGCGCGCTGCTGGGCGATCTCGTTGCGCCCGTTCCCGTCAGCGCGATGGTGCGCCTGGGCAGCACGCTCTACGTGGGGAGCTCGATCGGCCTGGTCTATCGCGCCACCTTGCCGGGCGGCGCATTCCAGTTCTTCGGGACCTGCAGCGCCCCGATCCGCTCGATGATCCAGCACGACCTCGAGCTCCTGCTCGGGACCAACGGCGCCGTGTACCGCATCGGCCTCGAGAGCGAGACGGTCACGGGCAGCTACGCGATTGCCAACGACGCCACGGGACTCGTCCTGTATCAGGGCGCGCTCTTGATCTCGGGAAGCGACAAGACCGTTCTGCGCGTCGATCCGTGGACCGGCGCACCGATGGGCAGCACGCTCACCTCCCAGTTCGACATCCAGGCCATGGCGCTGAACGGCCTCCCGGCGCCTGGCACTCCTTATTGCCTCAGCACGAACTGCCCGTGCGGCAACGACGATCCATCGGCCGGCTGCGCCAACAGCACGGGTCATGGTGCATATCTCGAGGCATTCGGAAGCCCCAGCGTCGTTCAGGACGACCTCGTTCTCGTCGCGTCGGGCATGCCGGCGAACCAGTTCGCACTCTTCTACATGGGTGCGGGAGTGATCGACGTGCCCTTCGGCGACGGCGAGCTGTGCGCCGGAGCGGGCGGCTACGGGAACTTCCGCTTCATGCCGGTGCGCCAGACCGGATCCTCGGGCCGGCTCGCGCTCGGACCCGGGGTCGTCTGGCACGCGGACCAGCACTTCGGAGCCACCGGCCACGTCTTCTCAGGCTTCACCTGGAACTTCCAGATCTGGTATCGCGACGGCGCCGGCAGTCCATGCGGCGGTCACTTCAATCTCTCCAACGCGTATGCGACGACCTTCCAGCCCTGAGCGACGTATCGCCCTAGGCAGGGTCCCACTTTTCGGTTGCAGTCTTGGTTACCTCGGTGCACCTCCTTCCACTGAGCCAGTGGAAGGAGGTGCCTTATCCTTGAATCGCGTCGTGTCGATCTCGTGGCAGGCGCACAGCCGGCCGACCAGGGCGAAGAGCCCGTCGAGCTCTGCTTCCGATAGAACGCCGCGCGCCAGGAATTGCTCGCCGAACCAGGTGCTCGCGAGAAAGTAGCCGCGCGGATCGGTGACGGCGCTGAAGGCGAGGTACTGGTACTCGAATGCATAGCGCGCCAGCGCCTGGAAGAGCTGATCGGAGTCGAGCTCGCGGAGCAAGGTGCGGATGTTGCTGCGCACGTAGGTCTCGCTCTCCTCGCGCGGGAGGTAGCGCTGAGCCAGCAGGTTCGACTGCCAGTCGCTCATGCGTTCGAGCGGGATGGCGAGCAGTCCCCGGCCGATCGAGCCGGCGCGCTTCTCGAGCGCGGCGAGCTGCGCTTTGGCGTGCGCGCGCAGGATCGCCGGGGCGCCCGCGACGATCGCCGTGAAGAGCTCGGCGAGCTCGGCCTGCACACTCTGAAACTCGATCCGCCGCGAACCGGGCACCGGGATCCAGCCCGCATCGACCGCCAGGTGCCCCCATTCGTGGATGGTGCGCGCACCGAGCATCCAGCGCTCGAAGGGCGGAGCGGGCTCCCTCAGCCGCTGCATCGCGCGCTCGCGCACGTTGTACGCCACGAGCTTGCGCTCGCGATGCACGTAGGAGAGCCCGTCCTGATCGATCTGTGCACCGGGTCCGGGCAAGTCCTCGGGTCGCACGAGCGAATCGAGAAAGCTCTTCGAGCGCGCGCCCACGACGCTCCAGTCCGCGCGCAGGCTGGCCGCAGCGGTCGCCGTGACTCCCGCGAGCTCCGCGCAGAGCCGCTCGGTCTGCTCGGGCACGGCCGGATCCCAGAAGATCTCGCCCTTTCCACCCGTCACGAGCACGAGCGGGCGTTCGCTCGCGATCCACTGCCCGAGCAAGGCGGCCTCGTTCTTCGTGGTGCCGGAATGAACGGCGTAGTAGGCGCTCACACGCTTCTCCGCCGCCTCCGTCCAGCGTCGCGCCAGACCGTCGAGATCGCGCCGGAACCGCTCGGGGACCATCGTCCCCGTCCCCTCCACCGGGAAGTGGGGTTCCCTCGCCCCCGTCGGCCGTGGCTTCAGCGTCTCGTGCCAGGCGCGTGGGATCCAATCGAGCGCCTGCGCGAGCGCGCGATACCCCTGCGCCTCGCCGCCGCGCGCGCGTCGGCAGCCCGCGCCGAAGTCCAGGAGCTCCTCGCGCGTGCGCAAGAGCCAGTACGAGAGATCGTGCGCGAGCGCCGGCGTGATCTGCCCGAGCAGGCCGGTGCGCTCCACGTAGAAGAACTGGTACGTCGAGTACTCCAGGCTCGAGCTGCGCGGCTCGAAGTCCGCGACCTCGACCAGCCACGAGGATCGACCGAGGGGCTGGAAGAACGGCCGCACGCGAATCGGATCCAGTGCCACGCACACGTTCGGTACGCGCGGCGGCAGCCAGTAGCGCGGCGCGCGCGCCGCAAGCTCCAGGGCGCGCTCCCAGTACAGCCCGAACGCTCGCTCGAAGCGCTCGATCCACTCCGGGCTCACGCGTCGCCGCTCGCACAGCAGCGCCGCGAAGGCCTTGCTCATCCCGGCCGCGGAGAGCTCCTCGGCCGGAACGAGGAAGACGTCCTCCTGAGCGAAGCAGAACTCGGCCAGCGCGGACATCGTCGAGCCTCGGACGAACGCTCCGGGAGACGCCTTACCAGGGGAAGGAACGCGGAGAGGGAGCGGCCATGGGCGCGAGGATACGCCCGGCCAAGAATGGCCTCCAGGCATCACGGCAAGAGCGGTCGCATGGGCGGCGCGCTCTCGATGACGAGGGTCTCGCCGATCGCGGGCGGCGGCTGATGGACGTAGCTGCCGGCGTGCGAGACGAGGTAGCGCAGATGCTCGTCGGCGGCGGAGACGTCGAGGGTCAGACGGATGGCGCGCAGATGGCCCTGCTCCACCTTCGTGGCCTCGATCTCGAACAGCGGCGTGCGCCAGCGCCGGCCCGGTTCGAGCGCGACGGGCTCGGCGAGGTAGACGATCTCGAAGAGGCCCTCGAGAAAAGGCTCGTCGAGCGTTTCGAATTCGAGGGTGCGATCGTCGACCCGCGTCCAGCGCAGGCCGCGACGGCCGATCTGCACGGGCCAGAAAGCGAGCTCGCGATCGGCGCTCTCGGCTGCCCAAGTGGAAGGGAGCGCGAAGGCCCCGAGCGCGCTCGGTGCCTGCAGGACGAGGACGTCGCGCCACCCGAGCTCGGGCGGGCCGACATCGGCGCGCAGCGAGATGTCGCGGATCTCGCGCGTCACCCCCGAGAACGTGAGCGTCTGCATCGCGAGCAGCGAGCCCGAGCCGAGAGTGAGCGAAAGGAAGAGCAGGCGGCCGCCGAATCGCTCGCTCGCCGCGATGCCCTCTCCGCGCAGTCGCTCGTACAGGAGCGCGAAGAGCCCGGCGCTCCCCATCGATGCACCGAAGAGCAAACGATCGCTCAGCGGGGCGCTCCCTTCGGGCACGAGGCCGAAGAAGAGCAGGGCGGCCAGCGGCAAGCTACTGGCGTTCGCGCCCACCCGGCGTGAGATCCACACGACGAGGCCGAGCGCGGGAAGCGCTGCGGCGAGCGCGAGCAGGTCGAGATTCGCGCCGGTCATCCAGAGCGCGTCCAGCGGCAAGGGGCCGGCGAGGCTCAGGATGCCGAGCGTGGAGAGCCTCGCGATTCCTTCCACGAAGCGCCCCGGCTCGCTCCAGGGTGTCGCGTAAAAGAGGCTCCGCGTCCCGAAACCGAAAGCAGCGAGCGCGATCAAGTGAGCGAACGCCAGCGCGAGCGCGAGGCTTGCCGCGCCGATCGACCGGCGCCGCGAACGAGGCTCGCGCGTCTCGCCGCCCTGGATCACGAGCAGGAGCGCGACGAGCGCGAAGGCGACCACTCCCGACTCCTTCGAGAGCGTCGCCAGCGCCGCCGCTGCGAGGCCGAGCGCGATCGCGCGGCGCTCACCCAGCCGCTCGCGGCGAGCGATCGCGAGCATCGCGAGGACGGTGAAGAGTGCGGCGAGCAGCGCATTCCTGTTGGCCAGCCAACCAACGGGCAGCATGGTCGAATCGCCGAGCGCGAAGAACGAGAGCCCCACCAGCGCCGTGCGCGGAGCGAGCCCCAGATCCCGGTACAGCGCATGCAGCGCGACGAGAAGCAGCCCGTAGAAGCACAGGCTCGTCAGGTGGCAGCCGATCGCCCACCGACCGTACACCTCCGCGTCCAGCCACATGGATGCGCTCGCCAGCGGCCGGAAGAAACGCACTTTCCAGCTCGGAGAGATCCACCAGGGCATGCCCCCGTAGCGCTCGTACAGCGGAGCCCAGTCCGCGTAGCTCCCGAAATCGAAGAGGTTCCACGTCTCGAGAGCGTGCGGAAGCCGCTCCGGCTCGTGCAGCGCGATCTGGTGCACGTAGTCGTCGGCATAGAACCCCATCCAGAGCGAGGGGACGTGAAACGCGAGCCCCAGCGCGAGGACCAGCCAGAGCTTCGTGCGCGAGCCACCCCGCCCGCCTGGATCTCCGACGCGCTCGCTCACCACGGTCCTCGTCAGCGCGGGAGCTCCAGGAGCTCGATCCAGTGTCCGTCCGGATCCGCGAGATCGATCTGCCAGGCCCCATCGGGCCGCTGGCGCGGACCACCATGAGAGAGGCCAACCTCCGTCAAGTGCTCGGAGGCGCTCGCAATGCTCTCGACGCACAGCGAGAAATGGCACTCCTTGAATCGACCGTCCCCGGACGCCTTCTTCCCGATCAAGTGCAGCTCCTGTTCGACCCCGATACGAAACCACGCGCCTAGAAAGTCGAAGGCCGGGCGCGCCATCTCCACGAGCCCGACCACCTCACGATAGAACCGCCGACTCCTCTCGACGTCCGCGACGTTCAGGCCGACGTGGTTGAGCTGCGAGATGCCGAGCCCCATCGAACCCTCCTGCTTCCTCGAGGAATCATGTGTCGACCTAGATCCCTCTCCGTCGAGTCCATGCGCGCCAGGCATCCTATCGGAGTTCCGAGTCGGTTTCGCCGCGCGTTCGTTCCGGGTGCTATCTTGGCGCGCCCTCCTCTGGAGTCGAGCCCACGGATCGCGTCTCGCCATGAAGCCCACGCTCCATTCCGCCCTCCTCTGGATCTTTCTCTCCGGCATCGCTTCGGCCCAGGACTGGCCCAACTGGCGCGGGCCGAACTGGGACGGCTCGGCCAGCGCGAAGGACTTGCCGATCGACTTCGGCAAGGAGAAGCACGTTCGCTGGGCGACCGAGCTGCCTGGACCTGGAGCAGCCACTCCGATCGTCGCGGGCGACTTCGTGCTCGTCAGCGCGGCGAACGAGGGCGAGAAGCAGCTTCTCGCGATCATGCTCTCCAGGGCCACCGGCGAGGTCGTCTGGGAGCGGGCCGCTGGAAGCGGTTACAAGCCTGCCGATCAGGGAGAAACGACACGGCTCGACTATCGCGCGAACTACGCGGCGCCCTCGCCCGTGACGGATGGCGAGCGCGCCATCTTCTTCTTCGGGAACGGCGATCTCGTGGCTTTCGATCGCGCGGGCGAGGAGCTCTGGCGGCGCAACATCCAGAAGGACCACGGCGACTTCGCGTTCCAGTGGTCGTTCTCGGCCTCGCCGACGCTCTGGGAGGGAACGCTCTTCCTCCCCGTCCTGCAGCGCAACGTTCCCGTCGGGAAGCGCGGAGAGGAGGGCGCGCACTCGTTCTTGCTTGCGATGGATCCCTCGACCGGCAAGACGATCTGGGAGCACGACCGAGCGAGCGAGGCGCGCAACGAATCGCGCGAGTCCTATGCGACGGCGATCCCGCACGTCGGCGCCGGCGGACGCAAGGAGCTCCTGGTCGTCGGCGGGGACGTGATCACCGGTCACGATCCGAAGACCGGCGCGGAGATCTGGCGCTGGGGCACATGGAACTCCGAGCACCGCGAGGAATGGTGGCGCGTCGTGCCCTCGGTGGTCGTGGGCGGCGGCGCGGCGCTCGTGTGTGCGCCGAAGAACGCGCCCGTGTACGCCGTGAAGCTGGATGGCGAGGGCGAGCTCGGCGAGAAGGGCCTCATCTGGAAGAGCCAGGGCCGGCCCAACCCGTTGACGAGCGACGTTCCGACGCCGCTCTTCTACGAGGACCGCTTCTACGTCCTCTCGGACCTGCAAGAATCGCTCTCCTGCGTCGATCCGAAGAGCGGCGACATCTACTGGACGATCAAGATGCCCGGCCAGCACCTCTGGCGCGCCTCTCCCACCGGCGCTGACGGCAAGGTGTGGTGCATGAACCATCACGGCGACGTGGTGGTGGTCGATGCGACGAGCGGTGAGATCCTCGCGAACGTCGCGATGGGCGAGGCGGACGACGACGACACCTGCTCCTCGATCGCGATCGCGGGCGGCGACCTCTACGTGCGCACGAACACCAAGCTCTATTGCATCGGAAAGCCGCGTTGACGCGCCCGCCCCCCCGCTCCACCGCGCAGTCGACGATGCCCGAGCCGAGCCGACCCTCCACTCAGGCGCCTCTGCGCAGCTACCGCTTCTACCCGCTCGTGATGACGGGCTTCGTGGTGGTGCTGCTCGCATCCAACCTGATCGGCCCCGCGAAAGCCTGCCGCATCGAGCTCCCCTTCTCGCTTCCCTTCTTCGGCAACCACCTCGATTTCGGCGCCGGGAACATCTTCTTCCCGATCTCGTACATCTTCGGCGACATCCTCACGGAGGTGTACGGCTATGCGCGCGCGCGCAAGGTCATCTGGGCCGGCTTCGGCGCGATGGTCTTCGTGACCATCATGAGCCAGGCGGTCCTGCATCTCCCCGCCAATCCCGGCGAACCCTACAACGCGATCCTTCAGCCCGCTCTGGAAATCGTCTTCGGCAGCACCGGCCAGATCGTCGCCGCATCCATCTTCGCCTACTGGCTCGGCGACTTCGCCAATTCCTACGTGCTCGCCAAGATGAAGGTCCTGACGAAGGGCCGCTTTCTCTGGATGCGCACGATCGGCTCGACGATCATCGGCCAAGGCATCGACAGCATCGTCTTCTACCCCCTCGCCTTCTACGTCTCCTTCGGCCCTTTCCAGCGCGCGTGGACCGCAGAAACCCTGGTCCACAACACGGCCTTCAACTGGTTCACCAAGGTGTCCGTCGAGGTCCTGTTCACCCCGCTCACCTACCTCGTCGTCCGCGCCCTCAAGCGTGCCGAGCACGAGGACTACTACGACTACGAAACCAACTTCACGCCGTTCTCGCTGAAGGACTGAGCACGTTCCATTCGGCGATCGGAACCCGACCGTCTCGGGGGATTCGAGGGCAACTGCCGGCCAGCGTGGAGATTCTCGAGCCCGAAACGTGATAGCGCGGTCGGGTCAGACGGGCAGATCGAACTCCCGCGCGGGTCGTTGTTGGACCCTGTCAAGGCTCACGAACGCTCGATCGGATGGTTGTCCAGGTAGAAGCGGCTGATCAAGCGTCCCTACTCCGCGTCTCCGGGGCCTCTCCGATCCTCTTCCAGAAAGTCCAGATACTTGCCCGACGTCAGGCGATGGAAGAGCGGCCGGATCGCTCCGATGCCTACATGCTCTCCTCGATGCACCAATGGCTCGTGGGAGGGCTCAGACGTGCGATCGGGCGAGTGTCCTCCACGATCAGGATCGTCTCGCCCTTCGAGGCTCGCTCGAGCCAGCGAGATAGGTCTCGCACGAACTGCTGTTCCGATACGGTCACCATGACGTCCCCTTCCCGAGGGATCCCAATCTTCAGTCGATAGCTCGTAGCTGCCAAGCCCGGCCCGGTGGGCACAGAGTAGACCGAGGTGACGGTCGAGCAGTATCACTTCAATTGGCTCGTACCCGCGGATGGCGCGCCTCGCATCAGGTCTGCGCGTAGTACCGCCCGAAGCGGTTCGCGATGAAGGCGTCGTAGGAGACCTCTTCCTGGCGCACGAAGCCCTTGCGGGGGAGGTGGCCTTCCAGGAGGAGGTCGAGGACGCCGCAGACGCCGGCGGCGGTGGTGATCTGGATCGCGCTCCAGGAGCGGCCGTCGATCTCCTTGTGGAGGAGCGTGTTGGCGTAGGAGCGTTCGAGGTACTGGCCGTTCACCGTTCCGGTGGCGTTGACGAAGACGACGACCTGATCCTGGGCGGTGGCCGGGAGGGAACGCTCGAAGATGCGCTGGAGCTCTGCGCGGTGCTCGCGCATGCCCATGTCCTCGAGCAGGAACTTGATCAGCTCGTTGTGGCCGGGATAACGGATGGTCTTGTAGTGAACATTGTGGGCGCGGCCCCGCAGGCTCTCGGCGAGGCTGCCGACGCCGCCGGAGGTGTTGAATGCTTCGTACTGGACACCGTCGACGGTGATGCGCTCGAGGTGCTCGAGGGCGGGCAGGCTCCGCATCTCGCCCTCGACGAGGGCCTCGCACGGATTCAGGTATTCGTTGATCAGGCCCTCGGTGCTCCAGGTGAGGTTGTACTTCAGGCGGTTGGAGGGGAAGCGCGGGAGCGCGCCGACGCGCAGGCGCAGGTCGCGCACCTCGCTCATCGGTGCGATCAGGTGATTGGCGACGATCGTGATGAAACCGGGTGCGAGGCCGCACTGCGGGATGAAGGCGGTCTGGGCGTCCTTGGCGAGCGCGGCCACCTTCTTCGTGACCGCGACGTCCTCGGTCAGGTCGAGATAGTGGAGGCCGTTCGCGCGCGCGCGCTCGGCGATCCCGGGGTTGCTAGCGAAGGGCGCGCAGGAAACCACCGCTTCCGCTCCGCGCATCGCGTCGTCCAGTGCGGAGCGATCGTCGAATGCGAGGCCGATGGGTGTGGTCGAGCGCAGGTGGGCGACCGCGCTCTCCGCTGCCTCGCGGCGCACGTCTCCCACGCGCAGCTCGTACTCCCCCGAGCTGGCGAGCAGATGCGCCACCATCCGGCCGATCTTGCCAGCACCGAGCACCAGAACCGTGTGCATGAGAGCTCCTTGCGCGTCTTCGACGAGCCGCGAGGCGCGGAATCACGCCTCGTCACGGCTGGCGGAGAAAAACGGGCGGGGATGCTACTCGAAGCGGTGTGCGAACAGGTAGTCGCCGCCGGGCTGCGCTTCGTTCCAGGTGACGATCGCGGCGCCGCTCGCGTGCACCGCGAGCTGGAGCTCGCGCACGGGGCCCTCCGCGCCGATGAAGTCCAGCGTCTCCGTGGGCTGCCATCCGGTGCCGGGAACAAAGCGCGCGAGCTCGAGCCGCACGCCCTCCGACGTGGAGTTCGTCGCCCAGTACGCAATGATGCCGCCGGTTCCATCGAGGTGCGGCGGGAGCGGATCGGGAGCACCCTGCGGAGAATCCTTCAGCGGGACGCGCTCCTCCCAGCCAGTGCCGGGAACGTAAAGCGAACCCGAGATCCCCGTTCCGCTGACCGTCGCGTGCCGCCAGATCGCGAAGGCATTGCCCGCATCGTCGAGACCCACTTCGGGCTCGCGCGGCACGTCGAGATCGTTCACCAGCTCGCTCGCCTCCCAGCCCACGCCGGCGATGTAGCGCGCCCCCAGGAGGTGCGATTCAGGGAAGGGCGTGAAGTCGATCCAGACCGCGCGTGCGTTCCCGACCGAGTCGATGGCGATCGCGGGCTGGTGATAGAGCGTGGAGGAGTACAGCACGTACGGGGTTTCGAAGCCGCCGGCACTCGTGAAGCGCGTCGCGTTGAGCGTCCACGTGGCAGACGAGTAGTTCTGCCAGAGGAGAATCGCATCACCCGCGGCATTCGAGGCGAAGGCAATCGGATGCGTCGAGCTTCCCACACCGCCGAGCGAAGCTGTCGAGCCCCAACCGGTACCTTCGACGTAGACCTTGGCCCGCAACTGGTCGTCCTCGGTGGAATGCCAGATCAGGAGGGCGTCACCGTTCGCGAACACGCCGAGGCCGACGTCCTGCACGAAGCGATCGCTCACGCTTCCCGAATCGAGCCGGACCGGGGAGGCCCAGATTCCGGAGTCGAAGCGCGCGACCCAGAGTTCCTTGGCGCTCGACCACGCCAGGAACCGCACGCCCGCTTCGTTCCCGGCGAGCACCGGCTCGAGCGCCTTCCCAGTGAGCGTCGCCACCTCTTGCTTGCCGTTCCAGCCGACGCCGGGTGTGTAGCGCCTCCAGTAGAGCTTCCCCGGATCGATGCCCTGGTACGACCATGCGGTCACGATCCGGCCGGCCGAGTCGATCGACGAACGCGGAGCGGCTGCATCCTTCTGGCTCGCGACCGCGGCATCGAGGACCTGCACCTCGATGGCCGTCACGTCCGCGGTGTCCTGGAACAGACCGTGCACGGCCTGGATCTGGCATTGCCCTACACCCTCTGCCGTCACGATTCCCTTGGTGGCTGGCCCGTTGCCAACCGTCGCCACGCTGATATCTGTCGAGGACCAGTCCGCCGCATCGGTCACATCGGTCGAGTAACCGCCCGCGTAGAACGCCTGGCACGTGAAGGCCTTCTTCGCGCCGACCGCAATCTGGGCGCTGGAGGGCGAGATCACGATCTGCGTGAGCACCGGATCGATGACATGCGCGATGCGCGTCCCGCTCACGCTCGCGAAGGCCGCGGTGACGAACACGTCGCCGGCCGCGATCCCGGTGAGCAGACCCTTGCTCGCCCCGACGTCGCCGACTGTCGCGACGGCGGGATCCCCCGAGGTCCACACTGCCTGGGCCGTCAGGTTCGCGGTCGTGCTGTCGGAGTAGTGCCCGCGGGCCGTGAGCTGCAGCGTGAAGCCCCAGGGCAGCCGAACCGTGGTGGGCTCGATATCGATCGAGATCAGGCTCACGGCGCCTCCGCCACCGCTCGATCCGCCTCCGCCGCCACCGCAGGAGGCGAGAGACATGCCGATCACGAAGGAGAGCGCGAGAAGCCAGGTCGGAAGTCGTCGTGCGTGCATGGATGGATTCGATTGATTGCGACAGCAACCGGCGGAGCGTGGCGGCCCGTCGCGAAGTGCCGGCTGAAATGACGGAGCGGAGCAGCCCGCGATCCAGCGCGAGCAACGTTCCGCTCCCTACCGGAACCTCGGAGGAGCCTCGGAGACTCAGCCGTGCCAGGTCCAGTCGGGGGATTGTAACCCCTGCCCGCGGGTTAGGAACCCCGCCGCCTCGGAACGAGTTCCCCACCGCCTTGGCGCGACGCCGTCGCATGAAGCATGAGGGCGGCCGCCTCTGGTTCGGAGTACCGCCTTCAGGCGGTCTTCTCTTGCAGGGCCAGTCCCGCCTGAAGGCGGGACGACAAACCAGACCGCCTGAAGGCGGTACTCCAAACTAGGACGAACCAGACTCCCTGAAGGCGGGACTCCGAACTCGGAGACCGGAATGGTGACCGTGCTGACGGTGGTTTCCGCCGCCGTCTACTCTGCGAGAGCAGCGGGGCTCTGCCATCGGTCCGGTGGGAGCTGACGAGTATACTCCCGGATTCGGAGGCCGCTCCGGCGGTTCGAACGACGGCTTCCCGCTCATGGGTGCGCGACTCACAGCCAGAGAACGCTTCCTCGCCGCGTGCCGGCGCCATGCGAGCGATCGGCCACCGGCCTGGATGATGCGGCAAGCGGGCCGGTACTTGCCGGAGTATCGCGAGCTGCGCAAGACGGGTCCGTTCCTCGACGTGGTGCGCGATCCCGTGCGCGCGGCGGCGCTCACCATGCAGCCGATTCACCGCTTCGGAATGGATGCGGCGATCGTGTTCTCCGACATCCTGGTGCCCGTGGCGGCGATGGGCCTCTCGGTCGAGTTCCACGAGGGCGAGGGACCGCGCATCACACCCGCGGTGCGCGCACGCGCCGACGTGGATCGCCTCGAGGACTTCGATGCGCGCGAGCGCACGGGTTTCCTGGCCGAAACACTCACTCGCGTGCGCGCCGCGCTGGGCGAGGAGCGTGCGCTGATCGGATTCTGTGGCTCGCCCTTCACGGTGGCGAGCTACATGATCGAGGGCGGGAGCTCGCGCCACTTCGAGCACACCAAGCGGATGATGCTCGCCGACCCAGCGCTCTACCATCACCTCCTCCTGCGCCTGGTCGACAACTCGCGCCGATACATCGAGATGCAGATCGAGGCGGGGGCCGATGCCATCCAGATCTTCGATTCCTGGGGAGGAACGCTCGACGAGCGCACCTGGAACACGCACGTCCTTCCGCACGTCGGATCGCTGGTATCGGTCTGCCACGAGCGCGGCGTTCCGGCGATCTTGTACGTGAACGGTGCGAGCCACCTGCTCGAAGCGATGGCCGACAGCGGCGCCGATGTCCTCGGCCTCGATTGGCGCGTCGAGCCAGCAGACGCGATGCGTCGAGTGGGGAACCGCGTCGCCCTGCAAGGCAATCTCGATCCCTGCACCCTGTTCGCCCCCGCCGAGGTCGTCGAGCGCGAAGCGCAGGCGGTCCTGGACGCTTTCGAGTCGCAGCAGGGCTACATCTTCAACCTCGGGAGCGGCATCCTGCCGAAGACGCCGCTGGAGAGCGTCGAGGCCCTCTTTCGCGTGGTGCTCGCCGAAGGCCCGGCGCGAGAGGTGGTGCGAACATGAGCACGCTCGCCCCGCCGCGCGCGCTACTCGAGAAGTACGCGACCTCCGCGCCGCGGTACACGTCCTATCCCACCGCCGTCGACTGGAAGAGCGATTTCGACGCCACGCGCTACCCTGAGTTGCTCGCCGAGGCAGCGCGCCGGAGCGACCCGCTCTCGGTCTACGTCCACATTCCGTTCTGCGCCGAGCGCTGCCTCTTCTGTGGCTGCAACGTCGTGATCACGCGCAGCGCGGAGCGCGTCGAGCGCTACCTCGAGCAGCTCGAGCGCGAGTTCGCCTTCGCGCGCGCGAGCGGCATCGGCGCGCGCCCGGTGCACCAGTACCACTGGGGCGGCGGCACGCCGACCCACCTCTCGCTCGACGAGATCGACCGCGTGCAGCGCTGGTTCGCGGAGACTTTCCAGCTCACGCCCGACGCCGAGGTCGCGATCGAGGTCGATCCGCGGGTGACGAGCGACGAGCAGATCGCGCTGCTCGCACGCCTGGGCTTCAATCGCATTTCGCTCGGCATCCAGGACTTCGATCGGCGGGTCCAGGAGGACGTGCAGCGCGTCCAATCGGTCGAGGAGACGCGCCGCGTGGTCGATGCCGCCCGCGCGGCAGGCATGGGCTCGCTCAACGTCGACCTGATCTACGGCCTCCCTTACCAGACCGTCGAGAGCTTCGAGCGCAGCGTACGGATCGTGCTCGACATCCGGCCCGAGCGCATCGCGCTCTTCCATTACGCCCATGTCCCCTGGATCAAGAAGCACCAGACGGCCATGAGCCTCGAGGCCGCGCCTGATCCGGCCCAGAAGCTCGCCATTTTCCTGCGCGCGCTCGAGCTCTTTCGCGATGCCGGCTACGTCTCGATCGGCCTCGACCACTTCGCGCTCCCCGGGGACGAGCTCGCCCGCGCAGCCGTTGCCGGCACGCTGCACCGCAATTTCATGGGCTACACGACGCGCCGTGGGAGCGAGATGGTGTCGCTGGGAGTTTCGGCGATCGGCGAGGTCGCCGGCGCCTTCGTGCAGAACGACCCGGTCGAGCAGGAATATCTCGCACGCGTCGGCGAGCGCGGCTTCGCGACCGCGCGCGGGCACGTGCTCTCCGCCGAGGACCGGCTGCGCCGGGACGTGATCCTCTCGCTCATGTGCAATCTCGTGCTCGCGAAGGCGCCGATCGAGGCTCTGCACGGGATCGCGTTCGACGAGCACTTCGCGACCGAGCTCGCCGAGCTCGCTCCCCTCGAAGCCGACGGCTTGATCGAGCTCGAGCAAGACGCTCTGCGGATCACGGCACTCGGTCAGCTCTTCCTGCGCAACGTGGCGCTCCCCTTCGATCGCTACTTGCGCGCTCGCCGCGCCCAGGGCGAGAGCGGCAAGGGGACGTTCTCGCGCACGCTCTGAGAGCGCTCGATGCCGCGCGTGATCGTGATCGGGGCGGGCATCTCCGGCCTCGCCTGCGCCCATGCGCTCCTTCGCGGCGGCGCGGACGTGCATCTACTGGAAGCCGGCGCGCGCGCCGGCGGCGTGATCGACACGCTCGATCGCGACGGCTTCCGCTTCGAGAGCGGGCCGAACACGATTCCTGCAAGCGCGCGCTGCTTCCGCGAGCTCGCGATGGAGGTGGGCCTCGGCGAGCGCCTGCTCGCGTCGAGCGATCAGGCGAAGCAGCGCTACCTCCTGCACCGGGGACGGCTCGTCGCCCTGCCGCGCTCCCCGCTCGCGTTCCTGTTCACGCCGCTGCTCTCCTTGCGCGGCAAGCGGGCGGTGCTCTCCGAGCCTTTTCGCCGGCTCCACGTCCCCGGCCGCCCCAGCGGCGAGCCAACCCTGGAAGCCTTCCTCACCGAGCGCATCGGCCCCGAGGCGACCGAGCGCTTCGCGGGAGCCTTCGTGCGCGGCGTCTACGCGGCGGAGCTCGACGAGCTCGGCGCAGCGAGCGCGTTTCCGCGCCTGTGGAAGCTCGCCGTCGATCACGGAGGCCTCGTGCGCGGCGGATTCGCGCGCTTCCTGCGTCGAGCCCCCGTCACGCCGCTTCCCGGGCCGGCGCTCGAGAGCTCGAGACTCCTCGGTTTCCCGCTCGGCCAGGCCGAATTGCCGCATGCGGTCGCGCGCGACCTGGGCGAGCACCTCGTGCTCGGGACACGGGCCAGCGCCGTGCATCTTCAGAAGGGCGAGTGGATCGTCGCGACGCATCTCGGGGAGCAACGGACGTGCGATGCCCTCGTCCTGGCGGTCCCCGCACCAGTCGCCGACGCGTTGCTCTCCACGCTCCTCACCGGATCCTTTGCCCGCGAGCACCTCGCGCGCGTCAGCCACGCCAGCGTGACGCTCGTGCACCTGGGCCTCGCCGGCGCAGCGCTTCCGCCCGGCTTCGGCTTCCTCGTTCCGCCCGGCGAATCGCGGCGCGATGGCGCTCCGGGAATGCTCGGTGCGCTGTTCGTTTCCAACCTCTTCACGGGTCGCGTGCCCGCGAACCTCGAACGCGCCTCCGCCGTGAGCCTTTTCTATCCGAGCGCCCGCTTCGAATCGTTCCCCGAAGCCGAGCTCGTCGCTCTCGCCAACGAGGAGCTCGCACGTGCGACGCGCACCCGAGCCAGCGTCGTCACGAGCCTCGTCCAGCGCTGGCGCGACGTGATCCCGCGCTACTCCCCTGGTCACACGGCGCGCATCGCCGAGCTCGAGCGCGAGCTCGCCGCTCGCGCACCTGGCCTGTGGCTCGCCGGCAGCTATGTCGCCGGCATCTCCGTCGAGAACTGCATCGCGCGTGGCCGCGCCGTCGCGCGCTGCATCCTCGCCGGCGAAGCTGCGCATGCCGGCATGGCCTGACGTACACTTGGCCCCTCCGTCCCTTGAACACCCTCGTCCAAGCGCTGAACGTCTTCCTGCCGCTTGGCTATCTCGTGGCGACCGTGCTGCACGGGATGGCGTTTGCAGGGGAACGTGCGCCGGGGCTGGCGAGCCAGCGGCGCGCGCTGCTCCCAGTGGTGCTCGCCGCGCATGCGGGCCTCTTCGTGGTGCACGCGCGCGGGATGCGCGTCTTTCCGGTGCACGGGACCTGGCTCATGATCTCGGCGATCGGGTTCGCGACCGCGCTGCTCTTTCTGCTCGTCGCGCGCAAGAACCGGCAGGAGACGGTCGGGGCAATCGTGCTGCTCTTCGTCACGGCGCTCCAGGCGGTCGCTTCGGCCTTCGGGCCGATGCAGCTCGTCGTGGAGACCGCGCCCTCGGGAGCCTTTCGCGTGCTGCACGTGTTGACGAGCGTGATCGCCTCCGCGGCGCTCCTGCTCTCTGGAATCTACGGCTTCCTCCACATCGTGCTGTACAGGCAGCTGCGGCAGCGCACCTTCGGCACGCTCTTCCGGCAGCTCCCGGACCTCGCGGTCCTCGCCCGCGTGCTGCGTCGCTCGGCGCTGGCGGGCTTCCTGTTCCTGACGGTCGGCCTGAACGTCGGGATCGGAATGGCGCACGCCATGAAGACGGAAGGCTTCCAGTACCGGGATCCACAGGTCCTCCTGACGCTCGCCTTGTGGATCCACTTCGGCGTGATCGCCTTTTCGCAGCGGATCCGGGGCCTCTCGGCCCGGAGAGCTTCCTTCGCAGCCGCGGCGGGGCTCGTCACGCTGATCGCAGTGCTCTTCCTGACCCTGATCCCCGCGCTGACCTTCCACGCGCAGCACTGAGATGGAAACGGTCGCGAACCTCTTCCTCGTCGGACTCTCGCATCGCACCGCGCCCGTCGCGGTCCGCGAGCGTTACGCCCTGGACCGCTCGCGGATGCCCGAGGTGCTCGCTCGTCTCGCCACGCTGACGGGAGTCGAGGAAGTCGCCGTCGTGTCCACCTGCAATCGCACCGAGGTCGTGCTCGTCGCACGCGCGGCGGTCGATCCGATTCCAGCCGCGGTCGCGATCGCGCTGCCGGGACTTGCTGTCGAGCACACCTACGTGCACCGCGGCCTCTTCGCGCTGATCCACCTGTTCCGGCTTGCGAGCGGGCTCGATAGCCTCGTGGTGGGGGAGAGCGAGATCCTGGCGCAGACGAAGGACGCCTTCGAGATCGCGCGGCGCGCGGGCACGGTCGGGAAGCTGCTCCAGCCGCTGTTCGAGCAGGCTCTGAGCGCGGGGAAGCGCGTGCGCAGCGAGACCGACCTCGGGCTCGGCACTCTTTCCGTCGCTCGCGTAGCGGTCGGTGTGGCGCGTCAGGCGCTGGGCGCCCTCGGAGACCGCCGTACGCTCGTGCTCGGGGCCGGCGAAACGGGGCTCCTCGTGGCACGGCATCTCACGAGCGAGGGCGCGCGGCGGATCGACTTCGCCAATCGCACGCTGGAGCACGCGCAGGCGGCCGCGACCGAGCTACGAGGCCTCGCGTTCCCGCTCACGGACCTCGAGATGGCCCTGCGCGGCGCGGATCTCGTGTTCGCTTGCGTCGACGGCGGCGAGGCCCTGCTCCGGGCGGAGCACTTCGATCGGCGCGCGATCGCCAAGCGCGACCGGCCGACGGTGGTGATCGATCTCTCCGTTCCGCGCGCGGTGAGCGCCGAGGTGCGTGCGCTCACCGGAGTGCTCGCCTTCGACCTCGACGATCTCGGACCCGTCGTGCAGCGCAATCTCGCCGCTCGCGCCGTGGCGATCGAGCGCTGCGACGAGATCCTGGTCGGTGAGGTGCACAAGTTTCTCGCGCTGCGCACCTATGCCGCCTTCTCGCCCGCGATCGCAGCCCTGCACGAGCGCTTCGGCGAGCTGCGCGACCACGTGCTCGACAAGATCGCCGGCGCGCGCGCCGAGCCACGCGAGGTCCAGCTCGTCCACGAGCTCACGCGCAAGCTGCTCGACGCCGCGCTCGATCAGATGAAGGAGAGTGCGCGCCGCGCACGCTCGGAGGAGTACCTCGACGCCGAGTACCAGCGCTTCCTGGAGAGCTTGTGAGGCTCGTGCTCTCGACGCGCGGCAGCTCGCTCGCGCTGTGGCAAGCCGGCGAAGTGCAGCGCGTCCTGGTGGCCGCCCATCCGCTCGCCGAGGTCGAGATCCTCGTCGTGCGCTCGAGCGGAGATCGCGATCAAGAGAGCGAGCTCACGCGCTTTGGCCGCATCGGGATCTTCACGGTCGAGGTCGACCGCGCGGTACGGGACGCTCGCGCGCAGATCGGTGTGCACAGCGCGAAGGACATGACGACGACGCTCCAGGAGGGCATCGTGCTCGCCGGGACGCTCGCGCGCGGGCCGGTCGAGGACGTCCTGGTCGCGCGCTTGGCCCGGTCGCTCGAGGACCTCCCGGCCGGGGCGCGGGTCGCGACGGGCTCGATGCGCCGCAGCGCCATGCTGCGCGCCCTGCGGCCCGATCTCGAGGTGGTCTCGATCCGCGGCAACGTCGAGACGCGGATCGAGAAGCTCGATCGCGGCGAAGCCGATGCGCTCCTGATGGCGCACGCCGGCCTCGCGCGGCTGGGCCTCGCGAGCCGCATCACCGAGGTGCTGCCGCGCGAGCGCTTTCTGCCGGCAGTCGGCCAGGGCATCGTCGGTCTCACCGCGCGCGCCGACGACCAGGAGATGCAGCGCCGGCTCTTCGCGATCAGCGATCGCGAGGCCTGGATCGAAGCCCACGCCGAGCGCTCCTTCCTGCGCGCGATCCACGGCGGTTGCAATGCCCCGATCGGGGCGCACGCGCGCGTGCGCGAGAATTCCCTCGTTCTGGAGGCCTGCGTGCTCTCGCTCGATGGGCAACGGAGCGTGCGCGGCGAGGAACGCGGGCAGGTCGAGCGTGCCGAGGAGATCGGAGCGCTCCTGGCGCAGAAACTCCTCGCCCGCGGGGCGGGTGAGCTCGTGGCGGAGGCGCGCTCGTGAGCCGCCGGCCGCGCGTGCTGCTCACGGGACCCGCGCACTCGATCGAGAGCTGGGCCGAGGCGGCGCGAGCGGCCGGCTGGGATCCGATCGTCCGGCCGCTCGTGCAGACCGTTCCGCTCGAGGTCGATTTCAGGCCGCTCCTCGCGCAACCGATCGCCTGGCTCGCGCTGAGCAGCACATCCGGACTGCTGGCGCTCGCGCAGGACGAAAGCGCTCTCGGGCGCGCGCGCTCCCTGCGCACCGCGGTCGTCGGTGCTGCGACCGCCGAGCGAGCGCGCGCGCTCGGCCTCGCGCTCGCATGGGAGCCGGCGCCGCGCGCCGCCGAGCTCGCGCGCGACTTGCTCGCCCGCGCCGACCCCGGCTCGCTCGTGCTGTGGCCCCGTGGATCGCTCTCCGACGACCTCGCGTGCATGCTGCGCGAAGGCGGCTTGCGGGTCCTCGACCCGATCGTCTACCGCACCGAGGAGAGCCCGTCCACCGACCCCCTTCCCGCTGCCGACGCCGTTCTCCTCGCCAGCCCTTCGGGCGTGCGCGCCTACGCCGCGAGCCCCAGGCTCGGCCCGCTCCCACGGATCGCGCTCGCGCTCGGGCCGACCACGAATGCTGCGCTGGGCGCCGCAGATCTCCGATTCGAATGCTCGCGCGTCCTGGATGAGGCGGACCCGAGCACGTTCTCGCACCTGCTCGTGCAGCTCGGCACCTGAGCGAGCGCGGTGCAGACTCCCGATGTCTTCACTCGCAGAAGGTCGCCGCGAGGCCATCGGAGAGGTTGAAACCGCTCATCCCGGCGAAGGGATCGCGGAACCAGTACTGGAAGTACCACGTCGAGCCCGCGACGATCTTCCCCAATCCGTTCGAAGCGGGCACTGGCCGTCGGGCTTGCCCTTCACGCGCAGGATCTGTTCCCCGGTCGCGCCCGAGAAGACGAACACGCTGCCATGGGCGAGCCCGCCGATCTGCGCGTTGGGCGAGCCCGCGGCGAAGTCGTCATGACCGTCTCCGTCCAGATCGCCGACCGGAGCGAGAGTCGTCCCCAGCATCTCGCCCGAATCCTCGCCGACGAACTCATGGAGAGGATGACCGTCCAGGCCGGAGAACGCTCGCGCTCGGCCCACCGACATCATGCCGCTGTGATCCCGAGGAGCCCCCTCGAGCACGTCGTCGTGCGCGTCCCCATCGAGATCTCCCACTCCCGCGACAGAGATGCCGAAGAGATCGTCCATCCACGTTCCGTCGAGAGTCAGATGCTCGCAGCCAGGCCGGAGTCCATTGCTGAATTGCCGACTTCGTGCTGGAATGATTCTGAAGGACGATTTGACATGAGAATCAGAAAGATATCGGCTGCGGCACTCGAAGCTGGAGAGACTTGGAGCGCGCCGGTATGGCTTAGAGCGTCCAGATTCTCGGCCTGCGCGACCCTCCTTGCTCTCGTTTCGCTCGATGCGGGAGCGAAGCAGGATTCGGACAATGGCTTCGGGGAATTGCGTCCGCCCGTTCCGGGATACTCGTTCCAGCGCGATGGCGACGATTCCTCTCGATTCCGCGCTTCCAATCCCGAGCATGGGCTGTGCGCAATCGTTGCAAGTGATGGGACCAAGATATTGGCCCCGGAGCGAGCCGGCGAAACGCTGGCACTGTCGTTCCGTCTGGCCGCCATCGGACGTGCACATTCCTCGCATTCCGTCGAGGCCCCCGTCCTTCGCTCGCGCGCCAATCGACTCGAGCTCGTACGAACCGGCCTCGTCGAGTGGTACGTCAACGACCACGCTGGGCTCGAGCACGGTTTCACCCTCGAAGTGCCGCCCGATGACATCGAAGGCAGACGCGACACAGAGATCGAGATCCTCCTGGACGTGGGCCCGGGAACCGAGGTCGAGATCGAGGACCATGGCAACTCCGCCGAGCTGCGTCGCCCGCCGGGAGATCTGCGCGTGCTCTACTCCGGACTGCGCGCATGGGACGCCACGGGAATGGAGCTCGATGCTCGGCTCGAGGCTCGCGCGGGAGCGCTCGCGATCCTCGTCGACGACGAGAGGGCGCGCTATCCGATCGAGATCGATCCGCTCATCGTGGTCGAGGAAGCCGTCGTTGCAGCAAGCGATGGGGCATACGGCGACGAGTTCGGATGGGGTCTAGCCATTCAAGGTGAGACGATGTTCGTGGGAGCGCCCGGCGACGACGACGATCGAGGAGCGGTCTACGTCTTCGAGCGACAGGCCGGCGTGTGGACCCAGGTGCAAAAGCTCCAGGCTTCGGACGGATCCAACGGCGACTCTTTCGGTAACCGGCTCGACGCCGACGGCGCTCGGCTCGTGGTCGGAGCTCGCAACGACGATTCCGGCGCGGCCGGCGATGCTGGGGCTGCGTACGTCTTCGTCGAGTCTGGTGGGAGCTGGACCGAGGAAGCCAAGCTCTTGGCGAGCGACGCGGTCTCGGACGACTGGTTCGGTTTGACCGTCGCGATCAGCGGGGACACGATCGTCGTCGGAACGGTCCACGACGACACGGCGGGCGGCATGGACACCGGGTCCGTGTACGTGTTCGAGCGGGACATGGCGGGATGGAGCGAGACGGCTCACCTGATCGCATTCGATGCCGGGCCGCACGACAACGCCGGCCAGGTCGCCATCGAGGGAGATCTCATCGTCGTGGGAGCGGCTCGCGACGACGTGTGGGGCGCCTTGTCCGGATCGGCCTACGTGTATCGTCGAGTGGGCGGTGTCTGGAGTATCGAGCGCAAGCTCGCGCCCGACGACGGGAGCGCCACGGACCGATTCGGTCAGGACGTTGCCATCACCGGCGGGAGGATCGTGATCGGAGCTCCCGGGGATCACGATTTCACGTACGAGAACGGCGCCGTGTACGTTTTCGCGCACGACGGCCTCGATTGGGTACAGACGGGCCAGTTCTACGATCCCCATGTGCTCGAGTACGACAATTTCGGCGCGGAGGTCGACGCCGTCGGGGATCGCATCGTCGTGGGCGAGCCGGGAGACGACGAAGGCTACCCGAACGGGGGTGCGCTCCTGCTCTTCGAGCTCCAGGATGGAGCCTGGACCATGCAGGCGAAGATGACAGCCGGCGACGTCGGAGCCGGCGCCTTCGGATACCACCTCGCCATGGACTCCGAGCGCGTGATCGCCGGTGGGCCGACGCTGCATGGGACTCACGGGCGCGCGCACGTGTACCTCGTGGAGGATGCGGGCACCGTCTACTGCACCTGTCCGACGGGACCGTGCGCCAATCCGGACCCGGGAGCGGGCTGCGCCAACTCGACCGGATCGGGAGGTCTCTTGCACGCCACTCGAGGCACGCCGAGCGTGGCGGCTGACGATCTGGTGCTGTCCTGCACGCAGCTCCCGCCCAACCAGGCCACGATCTTCTTCATGGGCGCCGGCCAGATCGAAACGGTCTTCGGCGACGGATTGCGCTGCGTCGGTTCGGGCGGCGTGGGAATCTTCCGCTACTATCCGCCTGGGATGGCCGACGCGAGCGGGCGCTACGAGCTGGGGCCTGGAATCGTCGCGTACTCGCAGGGCCACTTCGGCCTCCCGGGGAGCATCGCGGCGGGGAGCACGTGGTTCCTCCAGGGCTGGTACCGCGATCCGATGGGCCCCTGCGGCAGCGCGTTCAACTTGACCAACGGACTCGCGACGATCTTCGCTCCGTAGAACGTTGCGAGGCGCGGGGCCCGCGGTCGCGGCGAAGGGTACTCTCTGGCGGCCAGATCGGCCCCACGACCCCGGGATGGATCTCCAAGACGATCTCCGCGAGCGCCCGCGCCGGCTGCGGCAGCACCCGATGCTGCGCCGCCTCGTGCGCGAGACGACGCTCACGCGCGACGACCTCGTGCTCCCGCTCTTCGTCGTGCCCGGCCAGGGCGTGCGCGAGGAAGTCGCGTCGATGCCGGGAGTGTTCCGCGAATCGGTCGAGCGGATCGTCGAATCGTGCAAGGAAGCGCAGGACCTCGGCATCCCCGCGGTGATCCTGTTTGGCATCCCGGAGAAGAAAGACGCCAGCGGCAGCTCGTCGTGGGAGGCGAACGGCATCGTGCAGCGCGCGCTCGACGCGATCGCCAAGGGCGCGCCCGAGATCCTGCGCATGGTCGACCTGTGCTTCTGCGAGTACACGAGTCACGGTCACTGCGGCGTCCTCGATGCAGAGGGCGATGTCGCGAACGACCCGACGATCGCGAACCTCGCTCGGCAGGCCGTCTCGCTCGCCGGGGCCGGCGCGCAGGTCATCGCGCCGAGCGGAATGATGGACGGCATGGTGGCCTCGATCCGCACGGGCCTCGACGAAGCGCGCCACGAGACGATCCCGATCCTCTCCTACGCGGCCAAGTACGCGAGTGCCTTCTATGGCCCGTTTCGCGACGCCGCCGACTCGGCACCTGCCTTCGGGGACCGGCGCGGCTACCAGCAGGATCCCGCCAACTCCGACGAGGCGCTGCGGGAGGTCGCGCTCGACCTCGATCAGGGCGCCGACATCGTGATGGTGAAGCCCGCCATGCCCTGCCTCGACATCGTGCGGCGCGTACGCGAAGAATTCGACGTCCCCGTCGCGGCTTACCAGGTCTCGGGCGAGTACGCCATGCTGCACGCCGCGGCCCAGCGCGGCTGGCTGGATCTCGAGCGCGTGATGGAGGAGGCCCTGCTGTGCATCAAGCGCGCGGGCGCGGACTTCATCCTGACGTACTTCGCGCGCGCCATGGCGCGGCGGCTCGCATCAGGGAGGTAGAGGAGAATCCGCGGCAGCTACTGCTCGATCGCGCGGATGACTCGCAATCCGATGTACAGCTGCCGATTGCTGGGATGGTCGAAATCGCGGGAGCACAATCGGGCGGAAGTGGATGGATAGAAGTAGCAGCCACCGCAATACGCTCGTATCGGGCTCACCTCCACTTGCGGACTCTGCACTCCCGGAACGTCCCGTGAGCCGTACAGGATCGGGTCAGAACACCATTCCCCCACGTTCCCGAGAACATCGTGCAGGCCGAAACCATTGGCGCGGAACAGTCCCACCGGGGCCGTGAAACACCAGCCGTCGACGAAGTCGGTGTTCTTGGAAGGCCAATTGGATCCAGCCTTGGTCACGGAAGTGCGATCGTGGATGTTCGCGACACCGAGGAGACTTTCTTCCGAGCTGCCATCCGTGAACGGGGTGGTGCCGCCTGCGCGGGCTGCGTACTCCCACTGGTCCATCGTTGGTATGGCGAGTCGGAAGTGTTCGCAAAGTTCCAGGCAATCGTTCCAGCTGACCTGCTCGACGGGGTGCAGCTTCGTGAACGGTGGGATGCTGTATTGCCCGGCACGCTGGTAATCCTCAGGGTCGAAACCGCTTGGATTGGAACCGCTCAAGGTGATCCACTGGCCTTGGGTCAACTCGTACTTCGAGCAGAAGAACGCGTGGAAGGTGCATTCCCGCGGCCCCTGGTGTGCATCTCCCAGAGTGGCCCATCGATCGTAGTTGGGGCCCGAGGGATCGATGCTCTGTCCACCCAGTTGACCCTTCCCTGGCGGGATCAAGACGAACACGATGCCCGACTCTTCGATGAGAAAGAGGCTGCCGTCCGAGTCACGGATCGCTGCCTCCCCACTCGCGACGTGCGCGAACTCCCAGAGGCCCGAGAGCGGATCGCGGCCAATGGGAAGGAGTCCCTCCTGCGGCTGGATCTCCAGGCCAGCGTAGGCCGGACACTCGCTCCGGTCGCGGATGGACGCGATCGCCTCTGTCCAGAGATCCTGCGCGGCGGGATCCACCAGCGAGGCATAGTGCGCGAGCTCCGCTTTGTCGATGCGCGCGGCGATTCTCGTGATCGCACCGATGTCCGGATCGGGATCGGTCAGTCGTTCGAGATCGTCCACCAGACGCGCGAGCGTGTCGTGGTACCACTGCGTGGCCTCTTCCGCGAACACCCAGCGTTGCTCGACCGCGGGAACCGCCGCATCCTCCGGCGTGCGCGGATCCGTGACCGCGGCGAGTACGACGTTCGACGGCGAAACGGGCTCTTCGCCGGAGCGAGAGCCTTGGCGGCGCAACTCATCGAGGTCCTGGCGCAAATTCGCCTCGTGCCCGCGGAGTGCGCGCGCTCTCCGGATCCAGTCCTGCATCGCGGGGATGCTCGAGGAGTGCACGGGCCAGAGCTTTTCTGAGTCGGCGAGTAGCTCCTCCAGGCGTTTGGCCGTGGAGATCTGCAAGACCTTGTTGCGTTCCTCGATGGCCGCTTTCTCGTTGCGCGTGGCATAGGCGTGCAGGATCAGGCTCGCGACGAGGCCACCGGCGAGCCCGAGGATGGCCGCCGTGAGCGAGAAGGCGAGCGCACGATTGCGAACGATCCATTTCCTCGCGTCTGCCCATGCCCCCGTCTCGAAAGCATGCACGACCCGCCCTTCGAGGAAGGCGCGCAAGTCTTCGGCCAGCGCAGCCATGCTCGGGTACCGTTGATCGACGTCGCGCGCCATCGCCTTCTCGCAGATCGCGACGAGCTCCGCAGGTCGATCGGGAGCGAGCGACGAGACCGACTTGGGAGGGCCCGTTCGCACCATCAACCAGGTCACGTGCGCGTTGTAGCGAGCCTGCGGGTCTACGTAGGGCAGACGACCGGTCAGCAGCTGGTAGAGGATCGCGCCGGCGGCGTACACGTCGACCAGCGGGCCGACTGCCGAGGGCTCGCCGGCCGCCTGCTCCGGAGCCATGAAGGGCGGCGTGCCCACCACGTTTCCCTCGACGGTCCACAGCGGCGATTGGGGATCCTCGCTCGTCTCCCGCAGACGAAAGGTGTCGAGCTGCGACTGGGTCGCGACGTCCTGGTCCTTCTGCCTGGGCGGGGGAGGAGCGGTCGCACGCAACACCTTCGCCAGGCCCCAGTCCATGACGTAGACCTCGCCGTAACGGCCGATCATCACGTTGATCGGCTTGAGGTCCCGGTGCACGACGCCCTTGTCGTGGGCGTACGACATGGCTTCGCAGACCTTGAGCAAGAGACCGAGCACGCGCGTCAAGGTCCAGCCGCCCTCGCCGCGCCGGTGCTCGTCGATGACCTCTTTCAGCGTGCGACCCTTCACGAGCTTCATCGTGAAGAACACGCGCCCGCGCTCATCGAGACCGAGCTCGTGCACTGGAACGATGCCGGGGTGATCGAGCTGCCCGGTGATCTGCGCCTCCTCGAGGAAGCGCGCCAGCTTTCCCGAATCGGCGTCCTCGGCGATCTCCTTTCCGTCGCCCGCCGTCTTGGCGCGCGCGACTTTCATGGCGAGGAAACGGTGCAAGTCGCGATCCCACACCTTCAGGATCGAACCCATCCCGCCGCGAGCGATCTCTCCGTCGACTCGGTAGCGACGAGCAGTGTCGGTCTTGCGCGGCAGCAACTCCGCCAGGCCCACGTCGGTGGCCGGGTGCAGCTCGAGCTCGCTGCTCGGGAACGGATCGTCCGGACCCTCCACCGTGGAAGACGCGCTATCCAGGAGGTGTTCGGCGATCACTCCCGCGGGGAGATCGAGCAGGCCGCGCAGTTCCTCGATCTGTGCGAAGAGCGTGGCGAGCTCCGACGCCTCGCGTGGATGCTGCGCTGCGAAAGCCTGGATTTCCGGCGTCCCTGCATCGGGATGCTCGCGCAAGAAAGCCGCGAGCAGCGAGCGCGCGCCCTCCGACCCTTCCTTCGATCGCATGACGTGAGAAGCAACGGAGACGAGCAGGCAGACTGCAGCTCCGTGAGCAGGGGAATACGAGGAACGATCTCAGAATATGCGATCACCCGCCGCCCGACAACCGATTCCCCCCCGGAGGTGCTGCCGCCGCTTCGCCTCCCACTCAGGGCACCTATCGCAGTGTCTGGGAGACGTAACGTTCGACTGCGCCGAGCATCTCGGGATTGCTCCATTGCGCGGGCACGCGATCGCGCTCCCCCGCACTGCGCGCCGCCAAGCGTTGCATCAGGTCGCGCCGCATCTGGCGCTTGTTCAGCGCATAGACCCGGCGCGGGATGCTCGCGAGCTCGTTCGCGACCCCGATGGCCCGCTCGATCTCGGTACCGGGCTCGACGAGCTCGTCGACCAGGCCATACTCCAGAGCACGCTCGCCGTCGTGATTCGCTCCGCGCAAGACGATCTCGCGAAAATGCGCGGCGGATACGGCCGAGCGCACGAGCTCGAGCGCGAGGTCCGGAAAGGGCACGCCGACCTTCAGCTCCGGGACGCCCACGCGACCGCCGCCTCGCGCGAGAATCCGCCAGTCGGCCGTGCACGCGAGCACGCACCCGCCCGCGATCGCGTGACCATTGAGCGCCGCGACGAGCGGTCTGGGAAAAAGCATCAGCCGTTCGAGAGCGCGGTCGAGCGCAGCGAGCAACGGTCGGACATACGCCGCCCCCTCGCCGACCAGCCGCCGCAGATCGATACCCGCGCAGAAGATCTTGCCCGTGCCGGTGAGCACGACGGCGCGGGCCTCCTGGAGCTCGTCGAGCTTCTCCGACAGCCCCTCGCAGAGCTCCAGATCGAGAGCATTGGCCTTGCCGTGAGCGAGAACGAGCAGGGTCACGCCCTCGCGTTGTTCGAGATGAAGCATGAGATGGACAGTCCTCCTGGCTCGTCTCGTCCAGGTTCGATTCAGAAGTCGACGCTCAGGAATTCCCGCAAGATGACCACGTAGGCGTTGCTCCAGGCGTTCTCGCGAAAGAAGGTGGTCGACAGCTCCGGCGAGCCGACGAACGGGCGCAGCACCCACGCGAGCTGGATGGCGACGAAGACGTAGAGAGCCATCCAGGCCCAACGACAGATGCCGTGGCGCGGGTTCTTCTCGATGAGCGGCAGGTAGTGACGGCCGAGCACGCGCTGGCCGGCGAGCGTCGCCAGCGCGAAGAAGGCGCCGTTGCTCAGCACGGCCAGGCGATAGCTGTCGGTCGAGAGGTAGAGGACCGGCACGAGGGGGGCGAGTGCGAGCAGCCCTGCGGCGACGGTCGCCTGCGCTGCCAGGATGCCGCGCAGGGACGCGGCGAAATCCTCGCGCAGGCCGAGGAGCGCATTCACGACGTAGAAGTTGGGCAGGCACACGCAGGTGGAGACCACCAGGAGCAAGGGGACCTTGATCCCCGAGTAGAGCGCCTGCGTCGCGCGAGCGCCCGATCCCATGGCGACGCCGTAGAGCGAACCGCAGGTGAATAGCAGGAGGGCAAGGTGCTCGAAGGGCACGCGGCCCCGGCCGATCGCGAAGCGGCCCTCGCAGCGCAAGAGCCCGTCGAGCGCGCCGATCACGTGAAGAGCCGGCCGAGCGCCCGGAAGAAGGCCTCGAAGAAGTTCGACTCGCGTTGCCGGAACAGCGTGAACTCCATGTCCGGCGTTCCGATGAAGGGCCGCAGGATCCAGCCCATCTGCGCGCCGACCACGCCGTAGATCAGCACCCAGATCGCGAAGATCCGGCGGGAAGACGCTTGCCGCTCGATCTCGCGCGAGCGTTGCGTGGGGAAGGTGGGCCGCACCGGGTCGCCCTCTTTCGATTCAGTGGGCTCGATCGCCGATGCCGCGGGGGGCCGAGGCGCGACGATATGGAAGACCGACTGCAGAGCCCGGCGCAGGAAGGCGAGCCCTGCAAGGCCGCTGACGGTGAAGAACGCCACGTTCAGCACCATCATGAAGTCGTAGCTCTCCGTGCTGAGTGTGAAGAATGCCGTCACCGGCCCCAGGCTCGCGAGCAGGGCGAGATTCACGCATACCGAGATCAGGAGCAGCCGCAGCGTCTCGGCGTGCCGCAGCCGCGAATCGAACAGCGCCGAGACCACGTACAGCGACGGATAGGTCACGGCCAGCGTGAGCAAGAAAAGCAGCGGAACCTTGAAGGTCGTCGCGAGGAGCTGGAGGACGCTCGGGTGCTCGGGGCGCAGCGTCGCGTAGAACCCCATCGCAAGCCCGTACCCGCATCCCAGCACGAGGCCCATGAACGCGAGCTGCCGGACCGGAGCGTCGATTCGCCCCAGCGCGAGATCCTCCGGGTTCGTGAGCTTCCCGCGCAGGAGCTCGTCGATCGTTCGAAAGAATTGGCGCATCTCGTCTCTCCCTTCCATGCTTCGACGCCCACGTCGAACGCGTTCCAGGATAGGCTCGGCGCGAGTGCAGCGTCTGCAGCCAGGGAGTCCAACCCAGCCTGGACCGGGAGGTCGCGGGGCGAGCAACCCGAATGGCCGCGGGAGGGGCCCAGATCGGGAAGCCTCCGCGATTCCGACGGGTATCTGGTCCAGCGCCGCAACGCCGTGGCATCCTGCCGGCGTCCTTTCTCATCTCCCGACACCTCGCGCGCGACCGCGAGGAGTCACGTCGAAGAGGATCCGCATGCGCCCCCTCCTCCTCTGCTTCCTCATGCTGTCGATCGCCGCTCTTGGATCCTGCCGGTCCCAGGCTTCGCTCGGGCAGCTCGACCCGATCGGTCGGCCGACGGAAGCACGGACGGTGCTGCACGAGGACGGGATCACGCTCTACTCGCCCTACGAGCTCGAGCCGACGCGCGACTTCTTCGCCTTGATCCAGGCCGAGCGCGATGCGGTGTTCGGCCTGTTCCACGCGCAGAAGAACCCGCCGGTGCTCGTCGTGCTCGAGCTCGACGAGGGGATGGGGATCGAGCTCACGGGGCAGGCTGCCGAGCGCCGCGTGCAAGGGATCTCGCTCGCGCCCGAGGGCGGCCGCGTGGGCTATTCCGGCGAGGACATGGTCGTGATCCGCGTGGCTCCGCTGCGCGATCTGCCCGCGCCCGAGGGAGGTTCGATCCAGGGCATGCTCGCGCCGGAAACCTATCGGCAGACCATCCGTCACGAGCTCGCGCACATCATCAGCTCACGCTCCTCGGCCCTTCGAACCGACTGGCTGAGCGAGGGGATCGCGCACCTCGTCGAATGGAGCGCGATCGAGGAAGGCCGGCCGGTGCTCGATCCGGCGCCCGAGCGGCTGCGGGCCCTGGGTGGCGTGCCGAGAGACGAGCGGCCGCTGCGCAAGATGCTTGGCTGGAAGGAGGGCAGCGGGCGCGCGACTCGCGCCGATCTCGAGGCGCGGCTGCTCGCCTTCTCTTTCGTCGCCTTCTTCCTCGAGGCGGAGCGCGCGGGCTCGCTCCGCGAAGGGATCGTGCGCCTGGAGTCGCTCCGCGATGAGGACGTCCTCGACCTCGAGCCCGAGTGGTCGAGCTGGCTCGAAGGCCTGGCAGCGCGAGGCCGCGACAGCTCTGCGGGCGATTCCGTTCTCAGGGCTGGAACGTGATCGCGTAGCCGTCGGAGAGATCGAAGAGCGCGCCGCCACCCGTGGGGTCGCGGAACCAGGCTTGAAAGCGCCAGGTCGAGCCCGCGTCGATCCGTCCTTCGGGGCGCGGTGGGTTCGTGTAGTCGACGAGCTGCACCAGCAACCCATCCGGGCCAGTCGCCTGCACCGGAAAGCGAAACACGCCGATCGAACCGCCGCCGACGCAGCGCGTGCCGTTACCGAAGGGGAGGTCGAGCTCGCTCGGGCCGTAGTAGAACAGGCCGAACTGATCGACGGGCAGGAAGCGCGCGACGAGGCACAGATCGTTGGCGGCGATGCTCGCGCTGCCCTGCGCGTCCATGCGGGCGGCCTTGCCGCTCGAACTGGGATCGGAGTGACAGTAGCTCACGCCAAAACCCGGCTTGGGGTGGGCATAGAACCACTCGACCACGAGGCGGCTGAACTGGGCCGTGAGATTGGGTACGTGCTCGCCGCCGACGATCGTCCAGAGCTCGCCCGAGCCGCCCGCGAGACAGGCGTCCGTGTAACGCGTCACGGTCGTCTCGTCGCCGGCGATCCCGGCGTCGAGGTCGATCGGCGGCGCGGACGTGTCCTGCACGAGAGTGCAGCCGTCGTAGCTCGCCCAGCGCTCGACACTCGCGACCGCGCCGGGATACGGCGCACCGAAGATGCTTCCGCCGCCGTAGAGGATCGTGCCGTCGTTCGTGCCGTGGATCTGGAGCACGTGCACGGGTTCGGCAGGCGTGCAGGCGGTCGGATCCGCGAAGGTCGCGCCCGCAAGGCTCGCGATGGCGGCGACCGTGTCGGCGTGATCGCAGGCCATCCGATACGACATGAAGCCGCCATTGGAATGTCCGACGATCCACACGCGGCGGTCATCCACGTTAAAGCTGGCCTTCGTGTCGTCGATCAGCTGCTGCAAGATCGTGGAGTGATCGATGCCCGAGGTGAAGAAGTCGCAGCAGGCGTCAGTGGCATTCCAGAAGCGATTGCCGATCGAATCCAGGTCGCCATTGGGGTGCAGATAGAGGAAACCGTACTCGTCCGCCAGCGGACCGAAGCGCATGTAGGCCTCCTGCGTCGCGCCGCTCGCCCCGTAGCCGTGCAAGAGGATCATGAGGGGCATCGGTACCGCCGGATCGTAGGAGGGCGGGATGTGGAGCTCGAAATCGCTGGTCGCTGCCTGCGCGAGCGCTGAGCTCGCGAATGCCGGACACAGGACGAGGACGCCGAGGCAGACGAGAAGTTTCATGGGGAACTCGCAGGGCCTTCTAGAGAGAAACCACACACCGACGAGCGCGGAGTCCCTCCGAGTTTGGAGTTTGGAGTACCGCCTTCAGGCGGTCTGGTTCGTCGTCCCGCCTTCAGGCGGGACTGGCTCTTCAGGAAAAGACCGCCTGAAGGCGGTACTCCGAACCGGATGGGATGAGTTACTGTCGAATGCAGTAGATGCTCGCGACGCCGCGCAGGATCAGCGAGCCGCCCGCGATCGCGGGGCTCGCCCAGAACTGGTCGTCGAGCGCGTTCGTGCCCAGGATCTCGAGCTTCGGACCGGCCCGGACCACGTGCGTCGTTCCCTGGTCGTCGAGGCAGAAGACCTTGCCGTCGTAGGCCCAGGGTGAGGCCCAGAACGCGGCGGCGTCCGGGATGCGTTCCTTGGCGTACGCGGGCGCGCCGGTCTTGGCGTCGTAGCAGCTCAGCATGCCGCCGTCCTGCTCGAGGACGTAGACGTAGCCTTGATACAGCAGCGGCGAGGCCATCGAGGGACCGGCTTTCGCCTGCGACCAGGCGATGCCATCGTTCGCGCTCTCGCCTTCTTTCAGCGTGATGTCACCCGACGCGCCGGCCTTCACGGCGAAGAGCGTGCCGCCGCTCGGGGGAGCTCCGCCGCCACCGCCGGGCGCGCCTGCGCCGCCGCCTGGAGGACCACCGCCAGGCCCCGCTCCTCCACCGCCGCCACGGCGGCCACCGCCGCGCCCACTCGTGCCGATGTACAGCCGTTCCTCGTCGCAGACCGGTGTCGCATTCGAGCGGCCGCCGGTCGTGATCTCCCAGAGGACCGCCCCGTTGGCGGGATCGTAAGAGACCGCTTTCTGCGCGCCGCAGGTCACGAGCTCGGTGCGCGACTTGTTCTTCCAGACGACCGGGGTGGACCAGTTGGAGTGCTCCTCACGCGGAACGCTCCACTGCTCCTCGCCCGTCTTGCAGTCGAAGGCCATCAGCATCGACTCTTCTTCGTTGTCGATCTGCAGGAACACGAGGCCTGCTTCGATCACGGGTGAACTCGACGTCCCCCAGCCCATCATCATCGGGTGCGACCCTGGGTCCGCCTTCCACAGGAGCTTGCCGTCGAGGTCGTAGCAGTAGAGCCCGTGCATACCGAAGTAGGCGTACACGCGCTCGCCGTCGGTCACCGGCGTCTCGGATGCGTAGGTGTTGCTGCCGTGAGTTGGAATGCGCGGCTTGCCCTCGAGCGCGGTCTGCTTCCACAGGAGCTTGCCCGTGGCTCGATCAAGGCAGATCACCTCCCAGCGATGGGCCTCATCGGGCGGCGAATCGCCGCCGCCACCGCCGCCGCGACGGCCACCACCTCGGTCGCCGCGCCCTCCGCCGCGTTCCCCATCCGGCGCGCCATCGGCGGGCTCGGGCTTCGGCTCCTCGGTCGAGTAGGCCGCGGTGAGGAAGACCTTGTCTCCCCACACGATCGGCGACGACCACCCGCGGCCGGGCGCCTCGACTTTCCAGAGCAGGTTCTTCTCCGCGCTCCATTCCGCGGGGAGCTTCGCCTCGGAGCTCGATCCCGCGCCGCCCGGCCCGCGGAACTGCGGCCACTGGTCATCGCTCGCCCCATTTCTCACCAGGAGCGGGAGGCCGAAGAGCACGAACCCGAGAGCATGAGGGAGCGCGATGAGCATGGGGAGTCCTCGCTGTATGGACGTAACGGGATCGAAAGGAGAGAGCCGCGATGGGGGAGCGCGGATCCAGTCGGAGACGCATGCTAGCAAGAGTTCGGCACGGCGGGCGCGCACCGCTCCGGTATGGGTGCTCCTGCATGCGCTAGCGCCGCGTTCGAGCCCGGGCGCGCAGCTCCAGTAGGTCCTCGGGGAGCGGGGCTTCGACGGCCACGCGCAGCCCGGAGACGGGATGGGGGAACGCGAGCTTCCAGGCGTGCAGCGCAACCCGGCGACTGCGCAGGCGCAGCGCGGAGTCCTTGCCGCGAGCGTACTTGCGCTCACCGACCAGCGGGAAGCCGGCGTGCGCGAAGTGCAGGCGAATCTGGTTGCGGCGGCCGGTCTCGATCTCGATCTCGAGCTCGGTCGCGTCGCCGTGCGCGCCAAGCGTGCGGTAGCGCGTGAGCGCGCTCTTGCCACGGGCGGAGACGCGCGCGCCGCTCTTCTCCTCGAGGATCGGGAAGTGCCACTTGCCGCTCGGCGGCTGGACCCGACCCGAGGCAAAGCCCCAGTAGACCTTCTCGACGGCGCGCTCGCGAAAGAGCGCGTCGAGCGCCTCACGCGCTTCTTCGTGGAGCGCGAGGACGATCGTTCCGGAGACCTCGCGGTCGAGCCGGTGGACCGGTAGCGCCTCGATGCCCTGCTCGGCGAGCGCATCCGGAAGCGCGCGCTCCGCCGAGCCCTCGGCCGGCACCGAGAGCAGACCCGCCGGCTTGTCAGCCACGATCAGGTGCTCGTCCCGGTACAGCAGCGGTATCGCCTTCACTCGCGCGAGTCTAGCTCTGGTTCGGAGCACCGCCTTCAGCCCGTCTGATTCGTCCTAGTTCGGAGCACCGCCTTCAGCCGGTCCGGTTCCTCCTAGTTCGGAGCACCGCCTTCAGCCGGTCCGGTTCCTCCTAGTTTGGAGTACCGCCTTCAGGCGGTCTGGTTCGTCGTCCCGCCTTCAGGCGGGACTGGCTCCGCAAGAGAAGACCGCCTGAAGGCGGTACTCCAAACCAGATACGATGACGCGCGACATGGATCTCTCACGCAGCCGGGCCATCTTCGAGTCCGCCCGGGAGCTCGTTCCCGGCGGTGTGAACAGTCCAGTCCGCGCCTACAAGTCGGTCGGAGGAACTCCCCCGCACGTCGCGAGCGGCCGCGGCGCCTGGGTGCTCGACGTCGACGGGAACGAGTACCTCGACCTCGTCCTCGCATACGGGCCGCTGATCCTCGGACACGGCCACGAAGAAGTGCGCACCGCCCTGCACGCCGCCGTCGACCGCGGCACGGCCTTCGGCGCGCCGACCGAGGGCGAGCTCGAGATCGCGCGTGCGATCCAGGAGCGCATGCCCGCCGTCGAGATGGTGCGCCTCGTCAACTCGGGCACCGAGGCGACGATGAGCGCGCTGCGTCTCGCGCGTGCCGTGACCGGGCGCGAGTACGTCCTCAAGTTCGAGGGCTGCTACCACGGTCATGGCGACTCCTTCCTCGTGCAGGCGGGATCGGGCGCGCTGACGCTCGGCACTCCCGATTCGCCAGGGGTGCCGCGCGCGCTGGCCGAGCTCACGCTGGTCGCGCCGTACAACGACATCGGCCGCGTGCTCGCGCTCTTCGCCAGCCACGGGGAGCGCATCGCGTGCGTCTTCGTCGAGCCGGTCGCGGGCAACATGGGCTGCGTGCTGCCGCGGCCGGGGTTCCTCGCCAGCTTGCGGCGCCTGTGCGACGAGAACGGCGCGCTCCTCGTGTTCGACGAAGTGATGACCGGATTCCGTGTGGCGCGCGGCGGCTACATGGAGCTCGTCGACGTGAAGCCCGATCTCGTGACGCTCGGGAAAGTGATCGGCGGGGGATTGCCGATCGGCGCGTACGGCGGGGGCCGCGAGCTGATGCAGCGCGTCTCGCCCGCCGGCGACGTGTACCAGGCCGGAACGCTCTCGGGCAATCCGCTCGCCGTCGCGGCCGGCCGCACGACCCTCGCGATCCTCGATCGGCCGGGAACGTACGAACAGCTCGAAGCACGCGGCGCCGAGCTCGCGCGCGGGCTGGAGGAAATCGCGCGCGAGAAAGGCGTTCCGGCCTGCGTGCCGCGGCAGGGCTCCATGCTGTGCCTGTACCTGTGCGCCACGCCGCCCCGCTCGCTGACCGAGGCGATGGAGTGCGATCGCCGCCACTGGACGCGCTTCTTCCATGCCATGCTCGAGCGCGGCGTCCTCTTGCCGCCCTCGCCCTTCGAAGCCTGGTTCCTCTCCACCGCCCACGACGAACATGCGATCGCGCACGTCCTCGACGCTGCGCGCGCATCGCTCTGATCGCTCGCGATAGCGCGCCGAGCCTTGTTCGCCGTGCTCGTGCGTTCCACAATCTCCCCCATGAAAGAGCGCGCACACAGCTCCGTCCGTGACGCCTTCGCCGAGGCGGCGCGGACCGCGCAGGCTTTCGTCGGCGACGAGCGCTGCCTCGCGGCCGTCGAGCTCTTCGCGGACGCGGCGGCCGCAACTCTCGATCGTGGCGGCCGCCTCCTCGCGTGCGGCAACGGCGGCAGCATGTGCGACGCGATGCACTTCGCCGAAGAATGGACTGGCCGCTTCCGCAACGATCGGCGCGCGCTGCCCGCGATCGCGTTCTCCGACCCGAGCCAGCTCACCTGCATCGCCAACGACTTCGGCTTCGACGAGGTCTTTGCCCGCTCGGTCGAGGCCCTGGGCAAGCCGGGAGACCTCCTGCTCGCCATTTCCACCAGCGGCAATTCGCCGAACGTCATCCGCGCCGCCGAGGTCGCGCGCTCCGGCGGCCTCACCACCGTCGGCTTGCTCGGCCGCGGCGGCGGCAAGCTTCGTGAGCTCGTCGACATCGCGATCGTGGTGCCCCTCGCCACCAACTCCGATCGCATCCAGGAACTGCACATCCAGGTGATCCACATCGTGATCGAGGCCGTCGAGCGCCAGCTCTTCCCGGAAAACTACTCGGGGCGATGAGCGGGCATCTGGCAGCCAGCCTGCTCGGACTCCTCGCTGGTTGCGCGAGCCTCGCCCCTGCGCCCGGCCAGGCCGGCGACATGTACGAATCCCCGGTTCGCCAGGTCAACGCCACGGTCGGCGGGCAACTGCTCGACGATCCGGCCTGGGGAGACCTCGACGAGCCGTACACGGTCGGCGTCGATTACACCGAGGACTGGAATTCACAGTGGCTCTTCCTCGAGGGTGGTCTGCACTACGCGTACGACTCCGTGCACATTCACACGGGCGATACGAGCATCCAGACGGACATCTCCTTCTTCGACTTCACGGCCGGCCTGTTGCTCCAGTGGCCCGCATATCGCGCGATCCTCCGCCCCTACGTCGGCGCCGGAGGCGCGCTCATTTTCGCCGATGCGGATGTCGAGGGCGACACGGACCACGCGGAGAGCGATGCCACCTTCGCGGGCTATGTCAAGGTCGGCATCCTCGTCCCGGTCTCCTACCAATCCCACGTCGGCGTGGAGGTGCGCGCTCTCGACGGGGGCATCGTCTCCACCGACGTCGGCGATGCGAGCGTCGACTCGGTCCAGGTCGCGCTCGTGTTCGGTGCGAGCTTCTGAGGCCGTCAGGGCCGCGCCGCACCGAAGCGCGCCATGTCGAGCAGAAGACTGACGAGATCGGCGCTGTGCGCCGCGAGCACCCGGCGGGGGTCGGCTACCGGCGCGTCCGTCCCGGTGGTGATCTCTCTCTGGAGCAGCGCCGGGCCACGGAACGGAAGGGTGATCTTGGCGCCCGCGTCGATCCAGCCGAGCTGCGTCCAGTCGCACACGACGGTGAAGCTGCGCTCCTCGGGGCCGAAGAGGTCGAGGCCGAGCGAGTAGTCGCTCGCCGGCTGTACGACGCCGAGCTGATGGAGGATCGTCGGGGCGACGTCGAGATGGCTGGTGAGTCGGGTGATCCGTTCGGGCTCTCGGCCGGGGATGCGCAAGACGAATGGCACGCGCACCTGCTCGTCGCAGAAGGAGGAGTTGTGGCCCCAGCGGCCGTGCTCGAGGAACTCCTGGCCGTGATCGCCCGTGAGCAGGAGGATCGTGTTCTCGAACAGACCCAGGCGCTCGAGTAGCTCGACCACCTCGCCGATGCGTCCGTCGATCTCATGCGCGGCGTTGAGGTAGCGATTGCGAATGAGCTCGATGTCGCGCTGGAGGGCCATGGACGTGTAGTCGATGTCCTCGGCGTACGGCTTCCGGATCACGTTCTCTTCGGAGAACTGGTAGCGCGCGTGCGTGCTGTCGAAGAAGAGGAAGGCTGCAAAGGGCTGATCGCTCGGGCGCGAAGCGAGCGAAGCCTCCAGCTCCGCGACCAGCTCGCGATCGTTCTCTGGCTTGGAGAGTTCCTTGCGATAGGGATGCAAGTGTTCGGGCGGGAGTCCTGCGAACACGGTCTTGTCGAACTCCGGGTACGTGAAGCTCGCGCTCGACCAGGCGTCGATCCGGTAGTCGCGCGCCTCGAGCACGTCGAGGAGGACCGGCGGGCGGCGCTCGGCGAGCATGGGGAACCAGTAGGAGCCGTACAGCCCGTAGAAGAGCGCAAACACGCCCATGCGCGTGCCATTGCCGCCGCTGTAATGGCGCTCGAAGGCGGCCGAGCGCTCGGCGAGCCGCACGCTCGCGGGCATGATCTCCTCGGTGAGCGCGTCCGCGCGCAGCGACTCGACCACCAGCCACACCAGATTGGGCCGCGGTGCCGCGGGATCGATCGCGATCGGTTGCAGGGGATAGCGCAGCGCGATCGGCGGGCCCGAGAGCTCGATCCCCTGGTCGCGTTCGGGTCCGAGACCCAAGCGCGCAGCGAGCCGGCCGATCGTGAACGGGAGATAGCCTGGAAAGCGCGCTGCCGCAACGACGACGGGCGTGTATCCGTAGAGCCGGCTGAAGGCGTACACGAGCATCTGCGCGAGCAAGAGGACCATGCAGGCGAGAGCGAGGCGCCCGCTCCAGCGCCACCGAAGCCCGGGGCGGCGCCGCTCGAGCCCCACGCAGAGCGCGAGCAACCCACTCTGCAGGAGCAAGAGCGCCGCCATGCGCATCGCGGCGCTCCAGTACGTCGACTCGCCGCTCTCGAGCGACTCGAGCCCTCCCGGCGTCGTCACGAGGTTCCACACGAAACCATTCAGGTGAAAGCCGAACAGCTCGTAGACCGAACGGTCGATCAGCAGCACGATCCCCGTCACGGTCGTGCCGGCCACCGCAGTCGCCCACACGCTCCACCGTCGCTTGCGACCGACCATCCCCCCCCGCGCGCCCCATCCCGCGACGAACCGGATCGCGAGCGTGAGGAGCAGCGCGGGCAGGAGATAGAGGAACCCGTAGGAGAGCCAGACCGCCGGCGCGAAGAGCCGGGTAGCCAACCCCTCCCCCGCAACGGTCGAGACGAATGGCCAGGACAGTGCGAGCACCACGAGGTAACTCGCGAAGAAATAGCGGCTCGTGATCCGCGCGATCGAAGGACGACTCAACGAGCCTCGGAGTGTAGAGAGATCCCGGGCTCGCCTGAAGGAGGTAATTCTGGTTCGGAGTACCGCTTTCAGGCGGTCTTCTCTTGCAGAGCCAGTCCCGCCTGAAGGCGGGACGACGAACCGGACCGCCTGAAGGCGGTACTCCGAACTCGGAAGGACCCGTGCTCGTAGGGGTGTGGTTTCTCTCTAGGAGGCCCCAGAGGAACGGATCCCAGTTACCCTGACGCGGCCTCGGCCGACGCCTCGGCCGCGACCCCCTCGAGGGCCGCGTTTCCACGACATCCAATCGAGAACGATCGATGAAAGAACAAGCCGCTTCGCCCCCCATTCCCACGCCGACCGCCGAGCACCGCCTGCTCAAGGACCACGCCGGAACCTGGAAGGTCGCCTGCAAGTTCTACATGGACCCCAGCCAGCCGCCGATGGAGACCACCGCGACCGAGAAGATCGACATGATCGGCGAGTTCTGGACCGTCAGCCGCTACGAGACGCAGATGATGGGCGCGCCCTTCGTCGGCAGCGCGACGCTCGGCTTCGAGCCACACAGCGGCAAGTTCGTCTCGACCTGGATCGACTCGATGATGCCCGTGCTCTGCAGCCTCAGCGGCAAGCAGAAGGGCGACACGATTCTGATGGAGGGCGAGTTCTTCAGCTGCATGACGAACTCCGTGCTCAAGCACCGCACGACGGAGAAGCATGTCAGCAAGAACGAGCGCATCTTCGAGATGTTCGCGATCATGCCGGACGGCACGGAGATCAAGATGATGACGAACCACTACAAGCGGGCTTAGGGAACTCTCTGGTTCGGAGTACCGCCTTCAGGCGGTCTTCTCTTTCCAGTCCCGCCTGAAGGCGGGACGACGAACCGGACCGCCTGAAGGCGGTACTCCGAACTCGGAGGGACTCGGTGCTCGTCGGGGTGTGGTTTCTCTCTAGTTCCCCATCGCGCACTGGCGCGACCCCGTCGGATGAAACATGGCCTGGGGTGCCCGTCGGGTCGTTGTTTCTACCTAGATCGAATCGAGGCCCCAGAGGAAGGGAGCGAGGGGCAGGTCCGGGAGGTCGAGACCCGTGGAGGCTTCGAGCGCTGCGGTGGCGGTGCGTTCGCCCCGTGCGCCGAGCAGGACGGCCAGGGTCTCGAGCGGGGTCAGCGAGACGCGCGATCGAGGGCCTTGGATGTGGAGCGTGGCGCCGAGATCGCCGACGCTGGGGGCGTCGATGACCAGGCGACCGATGTGCAGGGCGGCGAGATCGGGGCGCAGGAGCTTTGCCATCCCGAGGACGCCGTCGAGGAACGGGCAGCCGAGAGCGCCGAGCGAACGGGCGAGCGCGTGGGTGGATGGCGGTGCGATCAGGACGAGGTCGTGGCCCAGGACCTCGAGGTGAGCGTGCACGAGCGACAGTACGTCCGCGGGTTCGCCGGCCCATTCGTGCACGACGCCCCGGAAGTCGCGGCCGCGGCCTTCGCAGGTGTAGGCGACGGGACGGCCGGCGCGCTCGCGTACGAGGACGCGCATGTCGGGGACGCGCAGGAGTGCCCGCGTCTCCTCGCAGGAACGCAGGACGCGGGTCGGGTGGCTCTCGTAGAGCGCGTGGAGCGCTTCCAGATCTTCCGCGCGGGCCTCGCGCACGTCGCTCGTGCTCGGCAACGCGCCCGCGAGCTCGAAGGGCACGAGCCAGTCGACCTCCGTGCCAACGGCGCACCAGCCACGTTTGACGTAGAAGCGCTCGTCGTCGGCCCACAGGAGCGCGAACAGGCAATCCTCGGCGGCAAGCGCCGCCTCGGCGCGGGCGAGCACCCTGCTCGCGAGGCCTCGGCCGCGAGCCGCGGGATCCGTCACGACCGAGCCGATGAGGCCCACGCGCAGCTTCGCCCCCGGCATCACGAGATCGCGCACGAGGATCGCGCAGACCGAGAGGACGCCCTCGCCATCGGCGTTCTTCTCCAGGGTCACCACCCGGCCAGGCGCGTTCTCGCCGAACACGAGCGGGTACTCGCGCTCGACCGATCCCGTGCCATGCATCACGCGCTCGATGAGCTCGAGTGCGGCTGCGCTGTGACCGCGAATGGTGGTGTGCACGCGAGGACCTCTACTCGCGTGGCGCGGGCTGACGGCTCGCTCGCCACGCTTCCAGTAGCTGATCGCGCAGGCTGAACGCCTGCGTGAGCGACTCGCGCGCGCGAACGACTGCCTGGGCGAGCTCTTCGGGCTTCTCGATCTGCTCGCTCGTCTGCTGGAGGCCCGTCGCCTGGTCCTCGAGCTGGTCCAGGAGCACGCGGAATGCGGCGCCTGTCGCGGCGCTGGGTCGTGAGGGGGTCGATCCGGTGATCGAGGTATCGACGGGGCTCGGTGTTCCGAAACCTCGAACGGGAAGTGAGTTGACCATGGCGTGTGGGATGCCTGAGCGATCAGCGGAGATAGTTGAGGAGGGACTGTTGCAGGAGGCGAGCGCCGGTCGCCTGGGCGACCTGCAGGGTCTGTTCCGCGCGGGTGAGATCGAGTGCCACGGAAGGGAGATCGGCGTCCTGGGTATTGGAAATGAGCTCTTTCAGGTGCAGGTCGGCCTCGGCGAGCCGCTCACCTGCAGTCTGGAGACGCGCCGAGCGCGAGCCGAGCTGGCTCAGGCCCGAAAGGAGATTCACCGAACCGCGATCGAGCTCGGCCATGCGCGCGTTCACGCGCGCCATGAGCTGACCGTCCTCGAGGGTGTCCCCGGCGCGAAGGTCGTCGGCGATCCCTTGCAGGGTGTCGAAGATGTTGGCGGCGCCGCGGAAGGTGACCATGTCCTCGCCGGAGCGCGTGATCGTGGTCGCATCGACGTGGATCACGCTCGAGCTCGCCGCGTCGGTGAGCTCGAGATCGGTCGCGGCGCCGTCCAGTACCTGGAATGGGCCACCGTCGAACGAGATCGAAGCGTCTCCGTGCACCGCGCCCGAGAAGTCCGTGCCAGCCCAGCCCGTGAGATCCAGGTGCAGCTCGCTGCCGTCGGCATCGGTGAGCACGAAATCGGCATACTCCGGCGTTCCCACGGCAGGGATCGTCACCGCGGCGCCATCGCCGAGCTGGGCCGTACCCGCGGCCACATCGATGACGAGCTGGTGATCCGCGACGATCGTGTCCGCTGCGCCGCCGCTCGCCGATGCGATGCCCGCACCGAGTCCGCTCGTCGCGTCGTGACGAACGACGAGCGAGTGGTAGCCGGTGCCCGAGTCCGCGCTGGCTCCGTGGCTCGCGCCGGTGACGCCCGTGAAGGTCGTCTCCGTGTACTGGTTGTCCGCGAAGACCGCGCTTCCGGCAACGTTGATCGGGACGTCGTCGACCCGCCCGATGGAGACCTTCTGCTCCTCGTCGTTGCCCACGTAGCGCACGCGCATGCCGGAACCGGTCTCGTATTCCTCGAAAGGTGCTCGATCGGTCGCCGTGCCCGCGAAGACGTGGCGATCGCCCGATTGCGAGTTGGCAGCTTCGAGCAGACCCTCGCGCACGAGATCGATCTGGTAGGCGAGGGTGTCGCGGTTGCCCTGATCGAGCGTGCCGTTGATGCCCTGGAGAGTGAGTGCACGTGCCTCGGCGAGGAGCCCGGATCCGTGCTCCAGCGTGGAGCTGGCCGACTGGAGCGCCGGCTGCGCGGAGCCCACGGAGTTCTGGAACGACCGGACGTTTCCAGCTTGCCGGCGCAGGGAGACCACCATCGAGGTTCCCACCGCGTCGTCCGACGCGCGAAGGATGCGCTTGCCGCTCGTGGCCTGCTCCTGGAAATGGATGAGCTTGCCGAAGGCGCCCTGCAGCTGGGCGCGAACGTGCTCGTAAGTCGATGCTTGCGTGGGTCGTAGACTCATGGCTTAGATCAGCGCGAGGAGTTCCTCGCTAAGAGAATTGACTACCTGGATGTATTGCGCCGCCGCACCGAAAGCTTGTTCGTACTTGATCATGTTCACGAGCTCCTCATCGACGTTGACGCCGGAGACTTGCTCGCGCCGTGATTCGAGATCGCCGACGAGGGATGTCTCGACCTCGAACGCGCTGCTCGTCGAGCGGATGTCGAAGCCGACCTCGCCGACCACGTTGCCCCAGAAGCCGCCGAGCGAAGCCTCGAGGCCCTCGGCGTCCTCGTGCTGGAGGGCGATCAGATCGAGGACGGCGCGGTTGTCGCCGGCGGCACCGCCGGCCGAGGTCGCGAGCAGCATCGGATCGGACTCGAGCTCGGGGCGCACGTCGATCGTCGCGGCGTCGGTGCCGATCAAGAGCGAATTCAGCCCCAGCGACACGAGGACGTCCGAGGTGTCGGAGTCGGCGATGAGGTTCGTCGCGAAGGTATCGTGATCGGTGGCCGAGACGCCGCCCGCGCTGAAGCTCACGCTCACGCCACCGGCAAGGCCGAGCTCGGTGCCCGGGACATAGCCCTCGCCCACCTCGAGAGTGGTGACGAGACCTCCCGATTCATTGCGCACGTCGATGGTCAGGCCGCTGGTCGTCCCGATCGTGCCGTCCATGTTCGGCGTGAAGCTGAGGCGCTGGTTCGTAGTGCCGTCGTACACGCCGCTGAGCGAAACCTCCACGGCCGTGTCCTGGCCGGTCACGGTCGTGCCGCCGACCCAGCCGAGCGCGCCGAGCGAGGTGCCGTTCAGCACGTCGAAGCTCGCGCTCGGGCCCCCGGTAGCCGTCTGGATGACCAGACGCCCGCCGGCGACCGATGCGAGCAGGCCATTGGCCGAGGTGTTGGGATCGGCATTGATCGCGGCAGCGACCTCCGTCGCGGTCGCTTGCCCGACGTCGACGAAGTCCGCCGCGTCGAAGGTGACCGTGAAGGCCCCGAGGGTTCCTTGCAGGCCGAGCGTGTCTCCGTCGGCGAGTGCGAAGGGCTCCCCGCCGGCGGTTCCGAGGGACGCCTGCGAACCGCCGAAGCTGCCGATGTCGTCGGGTGCGGTATCGAGCGGGCGGCCGAAATCGAAGGTCAGGCTTCCATCGGCGAACAATTGCATCCGGCCGGAGGAATCGAGGCTCGCGTTCAGACCGGAGATCCCGTTGAGCGTGTCGAGGAGGTCGCCGACGGACGTGCGATTGGCATCGATCGTCACGACCGTCGTGGTGATCTCGCCGGTCGCCTTGGACCTCACGTTCACGAAGAGCTCGCCGTCGTGCACCGGGAACTCCAGGCCCGCCTGCGAGAGGAGCTCGTCGGTGCGCAGGCCGTCGCCGTCGACATCCTGGACCGCGTACGATCCGATCAACTGGTCGAAGCCGCCCGACGCGGGGACGCCCGTCGAGTGCGCGCGGTTCATCTCCAGGATCAGGCTGCGGGCGAGTCGATCCATTTGCATGCGCAGGTCGGGAACGAAGCCGGTCCCGAGGTCGAGGAGCCCGGCGATGCGGCCGCCGTGCGGCTGGATCGGCGCGGTGCTGCCATCGATCCAGACCTCGACCTTTCCGTCGCTCGAAACGCGCGCTTGCAGGTTGTTCTTGTCCTTGCTCCCGACGAGGAGCTGCCCGTCGGCGAACACGCGGACCGAGCCGCTCTCGTCTTCGTGGTAGGTCACGTCGATCTCGCCCGCGAGCGCACGCAGGGCCTCGTCGCGCTGGTCGCGCAGGTCGTTCGCGGACCCCCCGGAAGCCTCGAGCTTCCCGATCTCGCGGTTCAAGCCCACGATCTGATCGGTGAGGGAGTTGACCTCCGCGACCGACGCTTTCACGCGCTGGGTCGAATCATCGGCGGCCTGGGTGAGGGTGTCAGCGGCTGCGTGGAAGTTCGCCGCGAGGGCCGAGAGGCTCTGCGTCACTCCGGTCCGCAGCACGCGGTCCTCGGGACTGGCGGAGAGGGCCGAGAAGCTGGCGAACACATCCTCGATCCGCCCGCCGATGCCCGAGCCGTCGGGCTCACCGAAGAGCGCCTCGATGCTCGACATTCCCGCGAGCTTCGTGTCGAGCTTCTGCAACGAAGCGATTCCGCTCACGAGCCGCCGGTTCAGGAGCTCGTCGACCGTGCGCCGGATCCCGTCGGACTGGACGCCGTTCCCGATGATCAGGCCGCGCAGGAGCAGCGGCCGCGAGGCCGAGACATCCAGCGATTGGCGCGAGTAGCCCGGGGTGTTCGCGTTGGAGATGTTGTGCCCGACGTTGTCGAGCGCGGACTGGGCGGTGAGCAGGGCCTTGAGGCCAACGTTGAGACCGATGTTCGTCATGGTTCAAACACTCGCGTCGACGAGCGTCCCCTCCTCGATCAGCGGATTGCCGCTCTCCCCGCTCATCCCGCTCTTGTCGGAAAGGAGGATCGCCAGCGCGTCGTTCAGAATGCGTCTCTGGCAGCGTAGTGTGGCTGCGAGCTTGCGGTGCGTGCGGACGACGAGGGCGGCAGCCGCGCGCAGCTCCAGGCGCAACGCGCACAGCTGCTCGCCAGCCGGACCGGCACGCTCGGCGATGCTCGAGAGCGTCACCATCGAGGTCGGAACGCCGAATTGCACGGCCAGGGCCTGGAACAAGGTCGTTCGCCGTGTCGCACGCTCGCTCCCGCACTGGATCTCGCGCTTCAGCCCACCGAAGTGGCCCGCGATCTCGACGGGACTTCCCGAGCGCACGACGCCGGCGAGGGCGTCGAGGATCGACTGGACGCGCCGCTGCGAATCGAGGTCTTCACGCACCTGGGCCTCGAGCCGGTTCAACAGGGCTTGGGGGTTCTTCACCGGGCACCTCTTTCTGCGGACGGAATCGCACCGCTCTTCTTCTCGCCCGCTTTCGCGTCCAGCGAGACCTTCACCATTCCCGCGAGGTTCAGCGCTCCGCTCTCGGCGATCTTCTTGCCGAGCACGTCGTCGAGCCAGCCCTCGTAGGTGTCCGAGCCGCTCTGCTCGCCGAAGAACCCGGTCGGCAGCGTCCGGCGCAGCTCCTTCACGAGCAGCGTGCCGAGCAGCGCTTCGAAGTCCTTCGCGGCCTTCGCGCTCTCGCCCGCTGCCGCAGGGCCGCGCGCGAGATCCGCCTTCGCCGACGCGAGGGCGCCGCCGAGATCGAGAGAGGAGAGCGTTCCGCCGATTGCATCCATGTTCAAAGCCTCCGTACGTCCGCCACGAGCATGCCGGCGTCCGACATGGACGTGAGCAGAGTGATCAGGTCGCGCGGCGTCGCTCCCAGGACGTTCAGCACGTCGACGACTTCCTGCAGGGTTGCCGCGCCGGGGATGAACACCAGGGCGTTGTTCTCTTCCGCGATGTCGAGGTCCGTCCGCGGCAAGAGCTTCGTCTCGCCGTTGGAGAACGGGCCGGGCTGGCTCGCCTCGGTGGTCTCGGCGACCGTGACCGTGAGGTTGCCCTTGGTGATGACACCCGGTCGCAGGCGCACGTCGCCACCCATGACGACCACGCCGGTGCGTTCGTTGATGATCACGCGCGCCAGGTTCTCGGAGACGATCTCGCGCGTGAGGATCGTGTCGAGGAAGGCGATGTGAGTTTCCGCGGGAAGATCGGCCGGCACGCGCACGCGCACGCTCTTGCCGTCGGGGAGCGTGTCCGCCACCCGGGGATAGAGGGCGTTGATCGCCTCGGTGATGCGCACCACGTTCCCGAAGGAATCCTGGCCGGGCTTGGCGTCCAGGTAGATGCAGCCAGTCTCGCTGACGACGCTGGTCGGCACTTCGCGCTCGACCTTGCCGCCGCCGGGCAGCACGCCGACCGTGACGTGGTTCTTGGTCGCGGTCGAGGATTCGCCCTCGGCGCTGTAGCCTCCGACCAGCACCGGTCCGGAGGCCGTCGCATAGACGACCGAGCCGGTCATGTCGGTGAGCTCGGAGAAGAGCAGGACGCCGCCTTGCAGGCTCTTGGCGTCGCCGATCGAGGAAACGCGCACGTCGACGGATCGCCCGGGCTTGATGCCCGCGGGAAGCACTCCTTCGATGAGGACGACGGCCATGTTCTTGGTCGTGAGCGATTGCAGATCGAGATTGAGGTTCTGCGTGCGCAAGACGTTCTGCTGCAGGATCTTCGCCGCTTCACCGGAGTCGCCCGTGCCGGCGAGCCCCACGACGAGACCGACGCCGATGAGGACGTTGTCCTCCTGTCCGCGCACCGCGACGAGACCTCGGATGGGCGTCGTGATCGCCCTGGCGGAGGTGCCCGCAGGCTGGGGCACGAAGCGCGGCGCGACCTCGACCTTCGAGCTCGAGCGGCGCGAGGGCTGATCCGGAGCGGTGATGCCGCCGTGCTCCAGTAGAACCGCCGGCTGTTCCTGGGGAACCGCGGCGACGGGTTGCTGGAGGAGCGGGAGGAGTGCGAGTAGGGAAAGCATGAGGACCTCGATCAGAACGGCCAGAGCCAGTTGATGGCGTCGTGAATCCACTTGCCCAGCCCGCGGCGCCGGGTCGCATTCGAGAGCGGCCCGGTGCCCAGGTAGGAAACGTGCGCGTCGGCGACGAGCTCCGACTGGATCGTGTTGCTGGGGGAGATGTCGAAGCGACGCACGACGCCGCTGAACTCGATCACCTTGATCTCACCGTCGATGCGGATCTCGCGCCGGCCTTGCAGCACGAGGTTCCCGTTCGGCAGTGCGTCGGTGACGATCGCGGTCAGACGTGCGGTGAAATTGCCTTTCTTCTCGTAGTTCGCCTTGCCCGCGAAGAGATCGCTGGACGAGCCTTCGAGCGAGGGGAGCGTGGCGAAGAGGTCGGGCTTGATGTTGAACTCCGTGAGCTCCTTCCTCAGGCTCGATTCCGTGGTGAGGTCGGTCTTCTCCTCGTTCTTGAGGTTCTGGACCTCCGAGATCACCACGGTCAGGAGATCGCCCGGCCGGCGAGCTGTCTTGTTGCCGACGAGGGTCACCGGTCCGGCATCGAGGCTGTAGATCGAACCCGGCCGAACGGAATGCGCCTGCGCGGCTGCAGGGGCCGCGAGAAAGGCGACGAGAAGTGCGGGGAGTAGACGGGTCATGGTGCTCATTTTCCAGACGAAGCCATGCGGATCTCGACCATGTCACTGGAGCGGACGATCGCGACCAATTCCTTGCCCGTGTCGGGCTGCATCACGCGAATGCGCTCGCCGAGGCGCCCATCTTGCTGCGCGACGACCATCGTGCTCGCACGGATCGCGCCCCGTTGAACTTCCAGGTGCACGAGATCGCCCTTCGAGAGGACGCGCGGGCGTTCGATGTCGTGCTCGGTGATGACCGTGCCGGCCGCGAGCTCGCGGATGGCCAGGGCGCCCAGCACGACCTCGATGGAGAGCGGTTCGCCTGCCTGGCTGGCGCCGAGCTCGACGCGGCGTTCCTCGAAGTGTGCCGCCGCGAGCGCTTCACCGCGGTGGATGTCGCGCGCAAGCACCGGCAGGTCCTGCCAGACCTTCACGCTCCAGGTCGACCAGATCGTCTGGTACACCGCGCCATCGACGACCACCTCGACCGGCACGGTGCGCGCGCCGGCCTTGATGCTCTTGTCGCGGAGCGCGGGGCGGAGCACGGCCGGCCCTTCGCCGAGCGGGATGCGCAGACCGGCGAGAGGTGCCGCAGGGGCGAACTCGACGTCCATCCCGTGGAAAAGTGCCGCGAGCGAGGCGCGCGCCGTCGCGTCGATGCGCTCGGCGGTGATCTCCTCGACCAGGGGTTCGATGCGGCAGCCGCTTTCGCCCGTCATGCTCACCTTCAAGGTGGGGAAGACGCGCGCGAGCTCGCTCGCGATCTGCTCGCGAGCAAGGAAACGGCTGTAGCCGGGAGCGGGTGAGTATCCGACCTCGAAGGCCGCGAGCTGTCGCGCGAGCACCGGGTCGGAGCACTCGAAGGTGGCGATCTCGCCGAGGCGAATGCTCGTCCCTCGGACGCTTGCCGAGGCGAGGACTTCGACCTGGGTTTCGCCCTGGAGTGCTAGGAGGAGGAAGAGTGCAATCACGATTGGATACCTCGATCAGCGGATGAGGGCGTTGACTTGTTGAAGCATCTCGTCGGCCACGCGGATGCCCTTGCTGTTCACTTCGTAGTTGCGCTGGGCGACGATCAGGGCCACGAGCTCGTCGACGGTGGAGACGTTCGAGCGCTCGAGGTAGCCCTGGTGGAGCGAGCCCGCGCCGTTCTGCGTCGGGGTCGACTGCACGGGCTGGCCCGAGCTGGCGGTCGGCGAGTAGAAGTTGCCGCCCTGCGCTTTGAGGCCGGCGGGGTTCGCGAAGCGGGTGATCTGGAGCTGGCCGAGCTGACTGGGCACCTGGTCCTCGCGGCTGGTGGAGGAGAGCGTGCCGTCCTCGGCGATGACGACCAGGATCGAGTCGGAGGGAATCGACGGCGCGTTCGCCAGCCGGTAGCCCTCGGCAGTCACGATCTGGCCCGCCTCGTCGCGGCGGAAGCTGCCGCTACGCGTGTAGCGGAGCTCGCCATTGGGGATCTGCACGGCGAAGAAGCCCTCGCCCTCGATCGCGACGTCGAAGGTGCCGCCGGTCTGCTCGAGATCGCCCTGCTTGAAGATCTTCATCGAGCCCGACACTTCCGTACCCGTGCCGATCTGCAAGCCACTCGAGTCGACAGCGTTCGCCGCCGAGGGCGCGCCCGGTTCGCGCAGCGTCTCGTACAGGAGCGAGCGAAACGAAAGCCGGCTCTGCTTGAAGCCGGTCGTGCTCACGTTCGCGATGTTGTTCGCGATCGTGTCGACCTGCATCTGCTGGGCCTTCATTCCGGAGGCGGCGGTCATCAGGGCGCGGAGCATGGATTGGATTGCCTTTCTCTACTCGTGGGTTCAACCGAGGTTGTTCAGGCGGCGGTAGGACTGGTCGATCATGTCGACCACGCTTTTCGCAGTTTCGAAGGAGCGCTGCACGACCACGAGCTCGACGAGCTCGTCGACAGCACTCACGTTGGATCGTTCGAGAGCACCCTGGTGCACCTCGGCCTGCCCGAGCTTTGCGCTCGCGCCGGCGGGTGCCCGCCATGCGCCATCGCGGCCGAGAGCGAGCTTCGAGGGATCGTCGAAATCGACGATCCGCAGCTGACCGACGAGGCGCGCGCCTTGCTTGACCGTGCCGGACATGTCGATCGTGACGCCTTCGCCGATGGGGTCGATGTGTCCGCGCGCACCGTTCCAGGCGACCATGTCGCCATCGGTCGTCTGGAGCACGCCCTGCTCGTCGACGCGGAAGGAGCCATTGCGGGTGTAGACTTCGCCTCGAGGCCCCTCGATGGCGAAGAAGCCCGTTCCGTACAGCGCGAGGTCGTAGGGGTTCTCGGTCCGCTCGAGCATGCCCTGGCCGAAGTCGGCGCGCTGGGTGGTCGAGGTCGAGAGGGCTCTCGTCCCCCTTCGTCCGGAATACGTGGCCTCGGTCGCCGAAGCCAGGCGCTTGAACGCGGGCGTCGAGACGTTGGCCAGGTTGTGCGTCACCGCTTCCAGGCGCCGCTCACCAGCCGCCATCGCCGCAACTCCTTGGTACAGACCGATGTTCATGCTTCCAGGAACGCAACAGCGGTGCCAAGCTCGCGGAGCTCCGCATGTGCTCTCCAGAGGCCACCAGTCGAGGTCGCTGGCCTGCAACGCTCGGGGTCCTGGGTTTCCCTTAAGGGTTTTTCCGGCAGGGCATTCCCGGTGCGAAAGCCTTTCCGCCTGCTGGAGTAGCCCCAGCCGAGCGACGATCCGGTGGGTTCAGGGCCGGATGACGTTCAGCTCGCCGGCCTGGAGGTGGAGCGGGATGCGCGCCACTTCCTCCTCGCCGTTCAAGAGCACGAGGGTCGCCGCATCCTCTGGCACGACGAAGGCTTCGGTCTTCTTGCCTTCGATGCCGAAGCGCTGGCCGGCGTAGGAGATATCGCCGTGGTAGACGACCAGCGTGACGTCCTTGCCCGCGCTATCGAGAAGACTGAGGGCATCCGCCTGGATCGACGAGCCTTCGAGATCGATCTGCAAGTGGCAATCGAGGGACAGAACGATCTCGATGTCGTCGAGCGAGGCCAGCTCGTGGAGCTCGACCGTCGTCGAACCGAAACTGTTCGGGTGCAGCACGCGCAGCGCGAAGGTGTCGCTGCAGAGCGATCGTAGCTCGAAGCGACCGTCTTCGTCGGAGGGTGCGCCATCGCCCGAGACCTCTCGCTCGCCGAACGGAGGCGTTGTTTCCTGGTAGTTGCACAGCACCTTCCGGACGGGGAGAACGCTCGCGCCTTCGATGGGCGTGCCCGAGCGACCGATGACCCGCCCGCGAATCGCCGGCAGCTCCTTCTCGCACGTGAGCCGGATCTCGACGTCCTCTCGTCCGGCCGCGATGCCGGAAACCACGGCATGAGCGAGCGTTCGCGGATGGAAGGTCTGCAAGGTGTAGGGACGGGCGAGCAGACCCTCGAGGCGGAAACGCCCGTGTTCGTCCGAGCGGACGGATCCGTCGGAGAACGCGCCATTCAGCTCGCTCTCGATCCACTGCGGGGCCTGGACGCGCTCGGTGCCGAATCGCACATCGATCACTCCCAGGAACGATCGGTTCACGATCGAGACCGGGGCGCGAGGAATCGGATGTCCTCCTGCGTCGACGACTATGCCCGAGAGCGAGAGCGGCGGATCCCCGAGCTCGAGGAGGAACGGACGGGGCCAGGCGCCGGGATCGCTGGATCCCAGCGATCCGCACTCGAAGGCTGCCGGAAGGTAGCCGCGCTTGACGGCTCGGATCACGCTTGCATCTCCGGCGCCGCCGAGCGGGAGCAGGAAGTTCCCGCTCGCATCGCTGCGCGTGTTCGCGTTCCCCAGCACCACGAGGGCCCCTTCGACCGGGGCCCCGTCCGGGTCGACCACCATGCCCGGAAGGAACGCGACGTCCGGCTTCGTCTGCAGGACGATCACGAGATCGTCGCGCGAGCTCCCGGGCACGTCGCAGAACCCATCCTCGAATCCCGCGCTTCGAGCGCGGAGTTTCCCACCTGCTGCATCCGGGACGCGCGGCAGTTGAAAGGATCCTCGAGCGTCCGACCGGGCCGAGCACTGGATCGTGGATGCCGCGTCGAGGAGGCCCGGAAAACGAGCGCGCAGGTCAGGCGGGATCACGTACTCGAGCTCCGCGTTCGCGATCGGCGAAGCTCGCGCGTCGACGACGGTCCCCGAGATCGACAGGGCTCGCGCGGCAAGGATCAGGGCCACTCCCTCGTCCACTTCCGGACCCGTATCAGGAGCCACCGTCGTGGATTCGAAGATCGCGATCCAGTCTTGCGAGACGATGGTGAGGCGGCCGGAGAACGCATGGCCGCGGAGGACGAAGCTTCCGTCTGCAAGCGTGAAGGCCCGCGGCGTGGATTGCGGCTGGCTGCCTTGCTCGTAGCCGCGTACGCCGATCTCGAGGCCCATCAGAGGAAGACCTTCCGGGTCGACGACTCGACCGGAGACCGTCACCTCGATCGGTACCGCCGCCGGTTCGACAGTCGAGGGAGCCGGGGCAGGGACGATGCTCGCGACCTCGGCGCGCTCGATCGAATCTCGCTTCTCGTGGACGCCCGGCTCGGGCTCGATGCCAGCTTTCGAGACCACCTCGGGAAGGAAGGCGGGAGGCGCCAGAGGCTCCGGCATGGGCCAGTTCGTCACGGTGACGGCGAGCGCGCCAATGGCGATCACGGCGGCGGTGACCTTGAGCTGCGTATTCACGATCCAACCTCCGAGCAAGGAACCCGAGAAACCGTCGCGACCGAAACCCAGCGGAACGAGGGCGAGCGTCCAGGCGCGCGCGTCTCCCCCCGTCCGACGCAGCAAGCGCTCGCGCAGGAGCGCGAGCCCTCGGTGCAGGCGCGAGTGGATCGTGCGCACGCTCTCGTCCGATCGCCGCGCGATCTCCTCGGGACGCAGACCATCGAAGTAGCGCATCAATAACGCGCTGCGGTACGGCTCCTGGATCTCGCGCATGTCTTCGGCGAGCAGGCGCTGTTGCTCGAAGCGCTCCAGGACCTCATCCGCCTGACAGGTCGCCTCGCGGCGCGCGCAGGCTCGCTCGCGCAGCTCGCGACGCACCCTGGCGCGCCAGCGCGCCCGTGCGAGGTTGCGCATCACCGTGGCGAACCAGCTCAGGATCGGAACGCCCTTCGATGGGGCGCTCTGCAGCGCGACCACGAAGGCTTCTTGCACGAGCTCGTCGGCTTCGCTCGCGTCCTCCACGAGGCGCCGCGCGAGGGCCTGGGCCCAGCTGGATTGGCGCAGGAGGACTTCGAGGTGAGGCACGGAGCTTCCAGGCATGGCGCACTCTTCCCATGCCGCGGGGATCAAGCTTACTCCCGGAATCCGCGGAGAATTGCCGCTCCGGCAGCGCGCCTTCCCCGTATGCGACCTGCGGAGCACAATCGAACCCCTCCCATGCAATGGAATAGGAAGCGCGCCCTCGTCGTCGGCATCCTGATCGCGCTCTCGATGGTGGGGTGGCTCGTCCTCGATTCCCGACGCGTCGAGCACCCTGCTGTCGGGCCGGCTGCGCAGGATGCGCCGCGCGCGGCGGAGCCGAGCGATGCGGGCAAGGTGGAGCCGAGCGAGCCCGAGCTCCCCGAGGAGAGCAGCTCTCCCCGCGACGAGATCCTCGCGGTGGTCGAGGCAGAGGCTCCCGCCCTTGCCGCGGAAGCGCGGCCTACTCTGCGGCTCTGGGGCTTCCTCGTGCCCGCTGAAGGCCGCACCGCGCTCTCGACGACACCCTTCCTCTCGATCACCGACCACCTCGGTACGAAGTGGCGCTCGCAGAGTGGCGCGGACGGTGCCTATTCCTTCGAAGGCCTCTCGGCCGCTCGCTACTGGATCACCGTGCAGTCTCACGAAGACGGGAACGCGAGCGCGATCGTCGATCTCGAGGAGAGCACGCCCGAGAAGCGCTTCGACCTGCAGCTCGCGCTGCCGCCCGAGATCCTGGTAAAGGTCGTCGACGCGGCCGGAAAGCCGCCGGGGCGCTTCGGTCTGATCGCGGTGGCCACCCTCGATCCCCCGGGCGAGTGGCTCGACGAGGTACTCGGCGGCACGAACAATCAGTTCGGCGTCGGCAGCTTCTGGGACAACGGCTACGGGAGCGAGAAACTCCCGGACGTCTATCTCGGCCGCGTGAGACTGCTCGTCGACCCGCCGGTGTACGTGAGCTTGTTGCTCTACCAGCGCGTACTCGCGACGCGGCGGGTCGAGAAAGGCCAGACGGAGGTCGAGTTCGTCCTCGACCGGAATTCGCCATCGACTCGCCCGGGAAGCTTGAGATTCCAGATCGTCGACGCGCAAACCCGCACGTGGGTGAAAAACGCGGACGTGATCCTGCAGGGTCGCAGTGGCTTCACCGGTGGAGCCGACGAGCGCGGAAGCTTTCACATGCGTCGCCTTCCACCCGGCTGGTACGAGCTCAGCGTGGTGAAGGATGGATACGAGCGCCTTCGAAAGCGCCTGCGCATCGAACCGGACCTCGAGACCGATCTCGGAATCGTCGAGCTCGGCCGGGAGGTGTGGGTCGCCGGCCGGATCGTGGACGAGACCGGCGCGGGAATCGCCACCCTGTTGCAGGCTGATCTCTACGACCGCGAGCTCCACACCGCGGCGCGCCCGATGGTGATCGAGCGCCACGAGAGCGACGCCGAAGGCAAGTTCCGCATCCCCAACCTCGCTCGCGGGACCTACCTCCTGCGCACTCGCGATCCCGAGGGACCGTGGGCCCAATCCGCGACGCTCGTCGACACGACCACGGGCCCGATCGACGATCTGCGCATCGTTCTCGTGCGCGGCGTGCCCCTCGTCCTGAGCTCTTCCAGCGAGCACTGGTCCGCCGTGCGTTTCACGATCCGCGACGCGAGCGGCCAGCCGGTCCTATCGAGTCAGTTGTCGTCACCCGACCCCTGGAAGATCCTGCTCGCTCCCGGCACCTACGAGCTCGAGACCCGCCGAGGCGAGGCCGCCGATTCCGTGCGCCGCATTTCGATCGTGATCGATAGCGAGCCAGTCGAGCTCGTGCTGCCCTGATCCTGCGGGTTCGGAGTACCGCCTTCAGGCGGTCTTCTCTTGCAGGGCCAGTCCCGCCTGAAGGCGGGACGACGAACCAGACCGCCTGAAGGCGGTACTCCGAACTCGGAGGTAGGGGGCGGTGACTGCGTAAGCGCATGCACGACCGCCCGGGATTCCGACGCTCGCCTGCCAGAATTTGCAGTTCTCGCGGACGGCGAGAAGCTCCGCGGGCATTCTTCCGCCTGAATGGACCGTCCCACACCGCCGCTGCTCCGGGCGCTTCAGGAGAACGCCACCTTCGTCCGCGCCCTCGCCCGTGGTCTCGTTGGCAACGAGCATGGTGCCGAGGACTTGTCCCAGGACGCATGGGTCGTTGCGCTCGAGCATCCACCCGGCCACGAGGGCAACATCCGGGCCTGGCTCGGCACTGTCGTTGAGCGTCTTGCCGGGCGCAAGCGCCGTGAGGCTACGCGACGTGCGGTTCGAGAGGCTGCGAGCGCACGTTCGGAACATGAGCCTGGGGCCATCGATGCGGTCGCGTGGGAAGACGCTCTGCGACGAGTGAGCAGCGCCGTGCTCTGCCTGGACGAGCCTGAGCGCGCCACGATCCTCTTGCGGTACTACGAGGGTCTGAGCACGGCGGCGATTGCGGCCCGGATGGGCGTGCCTGCTTCAACCGTGCGGGGGCGGCTGCAACGCGCACTCGCGAGACTGCGAGGGATCCTCGACCAGCAGAGTGGAGGACATCGGGAGGCTTGGGTCCGAGGCTTGATTCCAACGCTCGGCGGGCAGCTTGGATCGATTGGTTCTGGTGCAGCAGTCGCGACGCTCGGAGAGGCCATGGCAATGGGCACAATTGCGAAGATTGCCGTAGGAGTCGTTGCTGCGGCGTCAATCGGTGCACTCGGATGGTGGGGTGTCGAGGTGATCGGCGAGGCCGAGGGCAACCGAGCCACGCAGGGTTCCGACTTGATGCCGACCGTCGCGGAAGGGCTTGCGCGCGCCCAGCCAGTACTGGACGACAGCTCTTCGCGGGAAGAGATTCCGGCGCCTGTCGAGGCTCTGGCCCAGGATCCGCTGCGAGAGTCCGACGCGTCGCTCCGGCTCTTTGGCATCATCCTGCCGGCGGAAGGACGGACTGCTCTTTCGGAAGAGCCCTTCGTCTCGCTCACCGACCATCTAGGTGAACAGCTTCGCGGGAACGGAGGGCTGGACGGAGCGTATTCCTTCCCGGATCTCTCCGCCGGTCGTTACTGGATCACCGCGAGCTCCCTCGAAGATGGCACGGCGAGCGCGGTCGTCGATCTCGACGCGAGCACCCTCGAGAAGCGGTTCGACATCCAGCTCGCCCTTCCAGCCGAGATCCTCGTGAAGGTCGTCGACGGCAATGGCCTTCCACTTTGCCCCATTCCATCGATCGAGACAGTCGAATCCTACCGCTGCCCCGCTCCTCTGCTCGCCGTCGCCACGTCGGAGCCGCCATCGGAGTGGTTCGATGACCTCGTGGGCAACATGAACGAGGACTACAGCGTCGGGAACTTTCGCGAGAACGGCTTCGCCGGCAAGAAACTACCGGACGCGTATCTCGGGACCCTGGTGCTGCACGTCGAGCCCCCCGTGCACGTGAGTCTCGTGCACTACCAGCATCTCGTGCAGACGAAGCACGTCGAGAAGGGACAGACGGAGGTCGAGTTCGTCCTCGATCCCGACGCACCCGAGGTCCAGCCGGGCGGATTCAGATTCCGCCTCGTCGATGCAACCACGCAAGTGCTCTTGGAGAAGGCATCTGTCGAGCTCGTGGCCGGAGCGTTCTTGGACGGGATGCGGAGTCAGCAGGGAGTGTTCCGCTCTCGCCCCCTCGCGCCCGGCTGGTACGAGCTCCGCGTGAGAATGGACGGTTACGAGGCCCTTCACTACAGATCACGCGTCGAGCCTGGAATCGAGAGCGACCTCAGCGACATCGCCCTTTCCCGTGAACTGTGGGTGGCAGGCAAGGTCACCGATGATTCCGGCCAAGGGGTTCGCATCAAGTGGCAGATCATGGCTTCCGATCGGGCAGGCAACACTGCGACTCCGACGCGTGTAGTAGAGCTCCACTCCAGCAATGACGCCGGGGAGTTTCGTATCGGCGGACTGTCACGCGGGATCTATCTGCTGAGCCTCTGGGCTCGCGACACCTCGTGGGCGCGGACCACGAAGCTCATCGACACGACTGCGGGCCCGATCGACGACCTGCAGATCGAGCTCGAGCGCGGCGTTCCTCTCGTCCTCAGTTCTTCGGACGAAGGCTGGACTGCCGTGCGCTACAAGATCCTCGACGCGAGCGGCCTCGTGGTGATCGCGAGCCGCCTGTGGTCACCCGAACCGCGGAAGATCCTCCTCGCACCTGGCCACTACGAGCTCGAGACGCAGATGGTCGAGGCCCCCGATTCCGTGCGCCGCATCCCGATCACGATCGGGAGCGAGCCGGTCGAGCTCGTGCTGCCCTGAGCCCGAGCAGAGCTCACCGCACCTCGCCCGAGGCGTCTCAATCCCGGATCGCGTACCACGCGCGACCGATCCATTCGTGGACCGCCCACTGACTCTCGCGGAGCGAGCGGGCGGAGGGCACGAACGACATCGGACGGAGCGCGGGGGGAGCGCGGAAGGCGGTGGGAGCGGGGACGACCTCGACGCCTGCCGCTTCGAAGGCGGCTCGCGCGCGCGGCATGTGCCAGGCGTGCGTGACGAGATAGATGCGCTCGATGCCTGCCGCTGCGAGGATCTCGGCCGAGCGGATCGCATTCTCGCGCGTGTCGAGCGAAAGATCCTCGGTCCAGCGCACCTCGACGTGGAAGTCGTGCTCGAGCGAGAGCTTCATCATGGCCGCGAGCGAGCTCGCGTCCGGCTGGGTGGCGCCGCCGGAAGCGAGCAGGGGCAACGCGGTGAGACGCGCGAGCTCGGCCGCATAGCGCAGGCGCTCGAGGGTGAGCGGACCCACCGTCGCAGCGCCGAATTCGGGCGCGTAGGAACTGACGTCGCCGCCGAGCACGACGATCGCGCCGACCTGCGGATCGAGATGCTCGCGACTGAGTACCGGTTCCGTCTGCAGGCTCGTGAGCAGCGATGCCGAGACCCAGGGCATGCACAGCGCGATCAAGACCGCCATCGCTCCGAGAACGAGCGTGTTGCCGAGCCATTTCCGCTTGCGCCGCAGCAGCACTCCGAGCGCCGCGATCCAGAACAAGAGGAGCGGCGGCATCAGCAGTGCGTCCATGAGGCTCTGCAGTCTGTGCTCTCTCGTCGCTGCCACGCAACTGGCCCGGCTTAGCGCATTCCTCGCATGCTCTTTCGACCTTCTTCCGGGGCGATTCCCTATCGTTCTTCCTGGATCGCTCGCGTGCGATTCCCGGCTCGGTATTCGAATCGCTCGGACGGATCCCCGTCCGTGAGCCGGGCGCCCCCAAAGGAGGCGAATCATGACTCTCCCTCTCGTCCTCGGTTCCGCTCTGGCCTTCGTGATCGTGGTGTACTTGCTCGCGAGCATGACGGTCGTGCCGGAGTACAAGCGCTGCGTCGTCTTTCGCCTCGGCCGCCTGACGCCGCTGCGCGGACCCGGGCTCATAGCGGTCTGGCCGATCTTCGAGCGAAAGCGCCTCGTCGATCTACGCACCGTGACCGTCGACGTGCCTCCGCAAGACGTCATCACCAGGGACAGTGTGACCGTGAAGGTCGACGCGGTCCTCTACTACCGCATCGTCGATCCCGTCCGGTCGGCGATGTCCGTGGTGAATCTGCCCCTGGCGATCGATCTCGCCTCGCTGACCACGCTGCGCAGCGTGATCGGTCAGCACGAGCTCGACGTGCTGCTCAAGAGCCGCGATGCCATCGATTCGACCCTCAGGACGATCCTCGGTACCCTCGCGGAGCCCTGGGGCATCCAGGTCGAGATGGTCGACATCAAGGCGGTCGACATCCCCACGGGGATGCAGCGCGCGATGGCCAAGGAAGCCGAGGCCATGCGCGAGAAGCGCGCGCGGATCATCAAGGCCGAAGCGGAGGAAGAAGCCTCCGTCAAGCTCGTTCAGGCCTCCGAGCGCATCGCGCAGAGCCCGTTCTCGCTCGAGCTCCGGCGCATGCAGATGATCTCCGAGGTGGGCTCCGAGCAGAACACGACGACCATCATCATGATGCCGTCGGAGTTCGTGAGCGCGGCGCGCGCGGTGTCGGAGAACTTGGGGAAGTGGACTCGGCCAGCCGCTTGAGCTGACGGCCGCACGTGGCGTCAGCGCCGGCGCGTCGAGCTCTTCGAGCTCTTCTCTGGCGCGCTGCGTGTCTTGCGCGCGCGCGCCGGCTCGATCTCGACCACTCGCTCTTGCTCTTCTTCCTGGAAACGCGGCGCGGTGATCGCTGCGAGCGCGAGGCTCACCGCCTCGGCGAGCAGGCGTCTGGCGCGCGCCTCCTTGACGCCGGCGGCGGCGCGTGTGGCGTCGGCGAGCGAGAAGATGCCGGCGATCCTGCCGTCCGCGGTGACGACGGGGAGGCGCCGGATCTGACGCTCGGCCATCAAGCCGAGCGCGTGATCGATCCCGTCCTCCGGCCGACAGCTGTGAACTTCGCGCTGCATGCACACCGAGACGACGAGATCCTGCAACGCGCGGCCCTTGATGTAGGCCCCCATGCAGAGATCGCGATCGGTGACGATGCCCACGACCCGCTCCCCGCTGTCGAGGACCGGCAAGCTGCCGACGTCCTTGTCCCACATCAGCCGTGCGGCCTGGCTCAGGTTGTCCTGAGTGCGGCAGGTTACGACCCGGCGATTCATCCAATCTCCGACCTTCATGTCCGCGTTCCTCTCGCGATGACTCATCACAATCTCGGCAACGCCGACATGATAGCGCCGCGAGAGTGATCTCGCGCCGCGATCGATAGGGAACGCACGCTCGCGCATGTATCCTGCGCGCGCGAGAGCTGCGAGAATCGAGCATGGCCGCGCGCAGGATCTTCCTGGGATGGGACCGAGCGCCGCTGGAGGCAGCGGCGGAGTGGCTCGCGCGGGAGCGCGGAGCCGACATGCGCGGGCTGTGCGTCGGCTTGGCCGGCGCGCGCGCAGGGAGACGGCTGCGTGAACGCCTCGCCCGCCTGCTGGGCCCGGCGTGGCGGGCGCCGAGGATCGTGACGGCCGGGGAGCTCGTCGACGAGCTCCTGGTCCTCTCGGGAGACGCGGCGGGCCGGGTCGTGCGCACGCTCGCGTGGGAGCGGGCGCTGCGCGAGCTGCCCGAGCAGAGCTTGCGCCACCTGGTCGCGCGCGTGCCGGCGGCCTCCGACGAGCGGAGCTGGACTCGCCTGGCCGAGAATACGCGCGTGCTCTTTGGTGTGCTCGCCGCGGACGGGATCGATTTCCACCAGGTCGCTCGGAGCTCGGCCCTGCCACCGAGCGAAGCGGAGCGTTTCGGGGCGCTCGCCGAGGCTCAGGAAGCGATGGCATCCGCCCTCGCAGCTGCCGGCCTGGTCGATCCGCACATCGAGCGGCTGGCAGCGATCGAGCGCGGAGCCGTGCGCGCCGATCTCGAAGTCGTACTGGTAGGCGTCGTCGACCGGAACGAGCTGCAGCGGCGCCTCTTCGAGCGCATCGCCGAACGCCTGAGCGCGCTCGTGTTCGCGCCCGCATCGGAGGCGGATTCCTTCGATGAGATCGGTTGCCTGGACGTCTCGCGCTGGAAGGATCGCGACATCCCGCTCCCGATCGAGCGCTGGAGCGTCGTGAGCGGACCCGAGGATCAGGCGAGCGAGGCGCTTGCGATCCTCGCCGGCTGGAACGGCCGCTTCTCTGCCGAAGAGGTCTCGATCGGAATCGCCGACGCGGAGGTGAGGCCTTACCTCGTCCGCAGCCTTCGCGAGCAGGGCGTCGTGCCGCGCGATGCGGCCGGGACTCCGATCGAGAGCACGAGCCCGATGCTCTTGCTGCAAGCTGCAGCCGCATTCGCCTCGAGCCAGAGCTTCGAGAGCTACGCGGCTCTCCTGCGGCATCCTGATTTCGAAGCGGCGCTTCGGGCACGGCCCGCTCTCGCGAATTGCGAGCCCGCCGCCTGGCTCGACCGGTACCTCGCGCGGCACCTGCCGGCGCGAGTCGATGGGGTCTGGCTGGGGAGGGAGCGTGCTCAGCTCGAGGGGATGCACGCGGCTGTGCTGGCATTCCTCGGCGATCTCGTCGACGAAGGAACCCGATCGCTCTCCGCCTGGCCGGCGGCGATCCGATCGCTGCTCACCTCGACCTTTGGGGACCGCGAGCTCGAAGAGGAAGACGAGGGCGATCGCGTGCTCGCCGGAGCGTTGCAGAAGATCGGGACCGTGCTCGCCGAGATCGAGTCCGTGCCGCCCGCGCTCGCACCCGCGACGAGCGGCGCCGAAGCCTTGCGCCGGCTCCTCGCGGCGCTGCGTGCCGAGCGCGTCGCGCCCGCCCCAGCGCGCCCCGGCGAGCCGTCGATCGAGCTGCTCGGCTGGCTCGAGCTCCCTCTCGACGATGCACCGGCGCTGATCGTCACCGGTTTCGAGGAAGGCCGCATTCCCGAGTCGGTGCGTGCCGACGCATGGCTGCCCGATTCGCTGCGCCGCGCGCTCGGCGTCGAGGACGACGATCGACGGGTCGCGCGGGACGTCTACGCGGCGACCCTGTGCTGCAAGACGCGCGCGGAGTACGCCTTCGTCAGCGGCCGCAAGAGCCGCGAGGGGGATCCGCTCCTCCCGAGCCGGCTCGCTTTCCACGTTCCGCCGGAGGAAGTCCCCGCCCGCATGCGCCAGGCGCTCGCACCACGCGCCGCTTTGCCCCTCGAGGGGCGCGCGCCTGCGCGCATGCGCGAGTTCCCCCGTCGCGCCGCGGCGCCGCTGCCGCGAGTGCTCTCCGTTACCTCCTTCAAGAAGTACCTGGAGTCGCCCTACCTCTTCTACCTGGAATGCGTGCTCGGTCTGGAGAGCTTCGATCACGACGGGCGCGAGCTCGACCCGCGGGGCTTCGGCAACCTCGGGCACGATACCCTCCAGGTGCTCGGCCGGGACGATCTCTGCGCGGAGACCGACGTCGGGCGCATCAACGCTGCGCTACAGGGCGAGCTCGCGCGTCTCGCGCACAAGCAATTCGGCGCGCACCCGCTTCCCGCGGTCGAGCTGCAGATCGCGCAGCTCGGCTGGCGCCTCGGCCACTTCGCGGCGCGCCAGTCCGCGCGCGCTGCGGCAGGCTGGCGCATCCAGTACGTCGAATGGAAGCCCGAGCGGCCGGTCGTGCTCGACGTCGATGGCGATTCGATCGAGCTCGCCGGACGCATCGATCGCATCGACGTGCACGCGAGCGGCCGCTGGGCGATCTTCGACTACAAGGTGGGCGAAAAGCTGAAGCTACCGGAACCAGCGCACCGCTCGCGCAGAGTCACCTGGCGAGACCTGCAGCTCCCGCTCTACGTGCACCTCGCCACGGAGCTCGGCTTGCCTGGCACTCCGGAGCTCGGCTACGCCCGCATCGGACGCGAGCCGGCGGAGATCGATTTCGCGCTGGTCGACTGGGGCCCCGCAGACATCGAGCAAGCGCTCGAGGCTGCGCGTTCGGTCGTGCGAGCCGTGCTCGACGGTGAGCTCTACGAGCTCGAGCGCGCGCGACCACGCGGGCCGGTGTTCGCGGCCCTGTGCGGCAAGGGACTCCTGACACCCACCACCTCGGGTGATCCGGACGATGCGGAAGCAGACGAGGAAAGCTCGTGAACGGCTCTCCCCACTTCCTCGTCCGCGCGAGCGCCGGAACCGGCAAGACTCACAGGCTGGTCGAGCATTTCCTCACGCTCCTGCTCGCGGGAGTCGAGCCCGAGCGCGTGCTCGCGACCACCTTCACGCGCAAGGCGGCGGGCGAGATCCTCGATCGCGTGCTCGGCCGCTTGCTCGAGGCCCTCGAGAAGCCCGAAGCGCTCGCCGGGCTCAGCGCGCTCGCGCGCGGCCGCGGATTCTCGCGCGAAGACTGCCTCGCTCTGCTCGCGCGGCTCGCGCGCAGAGCGGATCGTTTCCAGGCGCGCACGCTCGACTCCTTCTTCGTGGCCGTCGCGCGCCTGTTCGCGCTCGACCTCGACCTGCCCGCGGACTGGACCATCGCCGAGACGATCGAGGACGAAGCCCTGCGCGCGGAGGCGGTCGGTCGCGTGCTCGGGATCCTGCCGGCCGACGAGCGCCTCGAGCTCCTGCGCGCGGTGCACCGCGAATCGTTGTCGCGTTCCGTGCACGAGGCGCTGCTCGGCCTGGTACGCGAAGGATTCGATGCGTTCCAGGAGAGCGCGCCGGATGCCTGGCGAGGCTTCCAGGGCGGACGATTGCTCGCCGCAGAGGAGCTGCCCGGCTTTCTCGAGCGGCTGGCCGCGATCGAAGCGCCGCTCACGAAGGCAGGCAAGCCGGTCCAGAACTGGCACAACAATCTCGAAAAGGCGCTCGCTGCTGCGCACGCAGGCGACTGGGAGGCATTCGTCGCGCTGAGCCTCGTGGATTCCGCGCTCTCCGGCAAGCCGATGTTCGACAAGCGGGGGATCGCCGAGGACGTGCGAGCGGTGCTCGACGCGCTCGGAGCTCACGCCGGCGCGATCCTCCTCGCCCGTGTGGCACAGCAGACGGATTCGGCGCGCTCCCTGCTCCAGCGCTTCGAAACGGCCTACCGGGAGCTGAAGCGCGAGCGCGGTCTCTACCGCTTCGACGATCTGCCCTTCGCGCTCGTGAGCGAGGCCGAAGCAGCCGGGCAGCCCCTGGATGGCCGTGCGAGCGATCTGTGGTTCCGCCTGGATGGAAGGCTCGATCACCTGCTCTTCGACGAGTTCCAGGACACCGCGCCGGTCCAGTGGCGCACGCTCGAGGCGCTCGCCTCGGAAGTCCTCGCCGACGGGACGGGCAGTCGCAGCTTCTTCTGCGTCGGCGACGTGAAGCAATCGATCTACGGCTGGCGCAAGGCCGATCCGCGCCTACTCGAAGGACTTGGCGCGCGTCACCCCATTCTCGGAAGCGGTGAGTCGCTCCTGCGGAGCTGGCGCTCGTCGACCGTGGTGCTCGACACGGCGAGGCGCGTGTTCGAGCGGGTCGGCGAGCTCGGCTTCTTCGCCGACTCCGAGTGCCCGGCGTGGCTTCCCGCCGCGCAGCGCTGGCAAGCGCGCTTCGTGCCCTCCTCCGCGGCGAAAGAGCTCCCGGGCGATGCGATCCTGATCCAGGCCCGACGGATCGAGGAGGAGAGCGACGCCGACGCTGCTCTTCGAACCGCGGTGGAGCGCGTGGAAGTGCTCGCGACTCGCTCGCCACAGGCCACGATCGGCGTCCTCGTGCGCAGCAACCCGCCGATCGCGCGGCTGATCTACGAGCTCAACCGCCGCGGAATCGCGGCCAGCGGAGAAGGCGGCAACCCACTCACCGATTCCGACCCGGTCCAGGTGTTCCTCTCGGCCCTGCACCTCGCGGACCATCCGGAGGACTCGGCCGCGGCCTTCCACGTGCAGACGTCGCCGCTCGCGGCTGCGCTCGGCTTCCATCCCGACCGAACGCAAATGGAGGTGGCGCGCGCGATCCGCGCGCGATCGATGCGCGAAGGCCTTGGCTCGCTCGCCGAGAGCCTGCTTCCCGCCGTCGCCGCCGCGCCGGAATGGACCACCTGGGACGAGCGCCGCTTTCGCCAGCTCGTCGATCTCGCGCATGCGAACGAGGCTCGCGCCGGCCTGCGTCCGGAAGCATTCGCGCGCTTCGTCCGGAAAACCGGAGTCGAGGATCCCAGCGCCTCGCGCGTGCGCGTGATGACGATCCACAAGTCGAAGGGTCTCGAGTTCGACGCCGTCGTGCTGCCGGAGCTCCACGCGCGGGTTGCTCGCCACGATTCCAAGTACGTGAGCACGCGCCACGACCCGTACGGGCCGATCGATCGCGTGAGCGCGCGCCCCCTCAAGGCCCTGCTGCGCTTCGCTCCGGATCTCGCGGCCTTCATCGAGGCGGCCGACGCGCGCGACCTCGAAGAGTCCCTGTGCGTCTTGTATGTCGCGATGACGCGCGCGCGCCGCCGCCTGGAGATGATCGTGCCGCCGCCACTCGACAGCGGAAAAGCGAGCCAGGCCAAGAGTTACGCGAACCTGCTCTGCGAGGCGCTCGGCACCACCGGGCCTGACGAGGCCGGCATCCTCTGGCGCCACCCCGATGGCACGGACGCCTGGGACGCTGGCCTCGAGGAAGGACGGAGAGCGGAACCTCCGCGTGCGGAACGCGGTGTGCAATTGCGCCCCTCCTTCGCCCCGCGCTCTCTTTCCATGCGCTCGGCCTCCGCCGCCGAGGGCGGGGCACCGACCGCCGCGCGTCTCTTGCGACCGCCTTCCGCCGCCGCGACGACGCGCGGCAAGCTCGTGCACCGCTGGCTCCAGGAGTGCAGCTGGCTCGACGAGTTCGCGCACTCGGACGCGGACCTCCTCGCCCTCGCCGCCGGACCGGAGCCCGACGAAGCGGCGCGTCGCTCCGCGCTGACTCTCCTGCGCCAGGCCCTCGCGCGCCCCGAGATCCGCGCCCTCCTCACGCGCCCCGCGAGCGGTACCTGGCGTGTCGAGACCGAGCGCGACTTCTCACTCGTCCTCCCCGATGAGCACGGCGTCGAGCACCTGTGGACCGGCTCGATCGACCGCCTCGTCGTCCAGCACGACGGCGAGCGCCCCATCTCCGCCGAGATCATCGACTACAAGACGGACGAGCTCGCCCCCTCAGACCTCCCCGCCCGCATCGCCTTCTACCGCCCGCAGCTCGAAGCCTACCGCCGCATCGCCGCCACGCTCACAGGAGTGCCACTCTCCGACATCCGAGCTCGCCTCGCCTTCCTCGCGCTGGGAGAGGTACGCGATCTTTGATTCGATTCCCGAACGCTGGCGCGCGTCGAGGGCGTCGCGTGCTCGTTGAGACCAGACTACCCGGCGCTTCCGACCTGCCACTTGCGCCGGAGCTCTGCTTCGACTTGCTCGTGCGGAAGGACCGGTCCAGCCTCTACCTCAGCGAGGCCCAGGTCGACCTGCTGAATCACATAGATGTGGCATAGGACGTCCTCGGAGCTGCAGTCGTCGGGCAGGCGGTTCAGCACCTCTCGTAACCTGTTCTTGGCATTGGTCACGAGGGAACTCCCGATCTGAGGCCGCTCAGCGCAAGCGAACCCAGGAAGCCTCGGAGGGGATCCCGGCCTTCGTGACGACGAACAGCATGTAGTAGCCGCGCGGGGCGGCGTTGCTGTCCCAGGGCGGAGTGACCGAGATGCTCGTGGGCGTCTTCTGCACGACGGAGAGCTCGACGTAACGCTGGTCCGAATCGGAGTGGTGCGTCGTCGAAGCGGCGCGCATCAGGACGACTTTCGCGACCTGGCCGCCGCGGGGGAGCTGCTGGTGCTGGATGACCACCGGGGCGGGGTTCACCGAGGCGTAGTCCATCGTGCTGGCAGCCGATGTGATGACGGGCCGGGGCCAGCCGCAAGCGATGTACGGGGGAACGAAGATCTCGTAGTCCCAGGTGCGCGCCTCGCCGCCACCCACGAGGATGCGACCGTCGGGGAGCAGCACGGAGGTCGAGTGGTAATCGCGATAGGAAACCGCCTGGGCGAGCTCGGTCCAGCCGGGTTGGGAGGGCTTGTAGATCTCCGGAGTCTTCGTGAACGATCCGACCAGGCCACCGCCCGGATTCGTGCGGCCTCCGACGACGAGGATGCTCGAATCGGGCAACAGTACCGCGTTGAATTGCGAGCGCTTGCCCTTGAGGAAGGGCGCATTCCTCCAGTTCCAGTCCGGCGCCGAGCCGGCGCCGGCCCAGCATGACTGGACGTTGGCCGTGGGACCCACCGAGGAAGTCTCGTTGAAGGCTTCGCCAGCGATCTTCCAGACGACGTCCTGGATGCCGTTGACGTTGGGATGGAGCACGAGCGCGTCGTAGTAGCGGAAGGGGAAGGTGCCCGCCGAGGTCGGGATCCACGATCCGGGCGCGTTCAGGTGGTCGACCTTGCTCGAGTACCCGCCCATGCCCCCGATGAAGAGCTCACCCGTGGAGAGCAGCACGGCCCGCGGGTAGAGCTGGAAATCGTCCGCGGGGAATCCGGGCCCTGCGATCAGGCGGCTGCCGCCGACGTCCTGCCAGGTGGCCGTGGCCGGATCGAAGGCCTCGTAGTCGTTGCGCATGTGCGCAGCCATGTCGGACGTGCCGCCCAGCACCAGGATCTGGTCGTTGCCGAGCAGCGAGACGGTCGGGTAGAAGCGATTCGCCAGGAGATCGGGCTGGCGGGCCCATGTACCGTCCGGGCCGATGTCCGGCTTGTACAGGTACACGAGCCGGCCGCCCTGATAGGACCCGACTTCCGGGTAGCGCGTGGTTCCCCCGGCGACGAAGAGATCGCCCGCGGCGGTCCAGCAATGCGCCGAACAGAACAGATCTCCGCCGTTCGCCGGCATGTCGAGCTCGTGGTTCTGGAAGGTGTGCGTGAGCGGATCGATGATCGACCAGCGCTGCGTCCAGCTCGCACCAGTCTGGTGCTCGTAGTCCCAAACGATCACCTTCCCGCGCAGATTGCCCTTCGGGATCAGGCTCATGTGCACGGCCTGGAAGCGGCCACTGTGCGGCGGATTGTTGAAGCCGGTGAGGTCGTGGTCGAACGGGCTCTCCCAGTAGCTGGGGAGGTAGAGCTTGGGGGGGGATCGGAGCGAGCTGCGCCCAGGCCGCCGAGCAGAGGAGAGCGCCGGAGATGCCGACAGCCAGGATCGATCGGGGGGACGAAGTACGCATCGGACGTGAGTCTTGGTTGGGATGTTCCGAGAGTGTTACAAGGGCACGAGCCCACGCGCGGCACATCCAGTGACCGCACCAGGCCTCAGCATCCTATGAGAATTCTATGCGACGATTGCTTGTCCGGCGAGACGGAGTCCGCGCCCCGGCATGACCGGCTCGAGACGAATAAAGGCTTGCGGATCGTGATCGTCGCCCGTCCAGCACTCCTCTGCGGCGCAGGCGAGGAGAAGAACGAGCAGTGAGCGAGAGTCCCGCCGGCAAGTTTCCCGTCAAGCAGCCAAAGGGCCGGCTCCTCTACGGCCTGGAAATCGCCCTCATCCGCCTGCGATTCGTCGGGGTACTCGTCGTGGTGATGGTCCTCGCCGCGTACTGGGACGACATCGTGGCGCGCGTCGAGCGCTGGCTGCATCGCGAAGCGGCGCCAGCCGTCGCGGCCGACGGAGTCGAATTCTTCTGTCCGATGCACCCGCAGATCGTGCGCCCGCAGGCATCGAAGTGCCCGACCTGCGGCATGCCGCTCTCCCAGCGCAGGCAGAGCACGGTCGCAGATCACCCCGCCGGAGTGCTCGCGCGCGTCCAGTTCTCCCCCTTGCGCATCGCACAGGGCGGCATCCGCACCTCTCCGGTCGAGTACCGCCCTCTCGAGCGCGAGATCCAGACCGCCGGCTTCATCGATTACGACGAGCGCAAGCTGACGCGGATCTCGACACGCTTCCACGGCCGCGTGGAGTCGACTCGAATCCTCTTTCGCGGGATCACGGTCGCGCGCGCCGACTCGCTCGTGACGCTCTACAGCCCCGAGGTGTTCGCGGCCGAGGAGACGCTCCTCTCGGCGCTGCGCGGGCTGCGCGAGGCCGAGGCCGCCGAGATTCCCGATGCCAGGGCCGTGGAGCGCGGGAACGCGCTCGCTGATTCCGCGCGCTCGCGGCTCGTGCTCTGGGGCCTCTGGCCCGAGCAGATCGACGCGATCGAGAAGCTGGGAGAGGCCTCGCCGCTGGTCGAGGTGCTCGCGCCGCTCTCCGGTGTCGTCACGAAGAAGGTCGTCCTCGTGGGCGATTACGTGACGGAAGGTGCGGCGCTGTGCGAGCTGGCCGACCTCTCGACCGTCTGGATCGTGGCCCGCGTCTTCGAAGAAGACCTCGGCGTCATCAAGGTCGGACAGCCGATCTCCTCCACCGCGAGCGCCTTCCCGGGCGAGATCTTCGCAGGGACGATCGTCTTCGTGGATCCCTTCCTCGATCGCGCCACGCGTACGGCGGATCTGCGCGCCGACCTGCCCAATCCCGATGGGCGGCTGAGGCCGGGGATGTACGTGAACGCCGTGGTGCGCGTCGACATGTCGGAGGTCGAGCCTTTCAGGTCGATGCCCCGACCCGCCATGACGCTCGGCCCGCGCGTGGAATACGCGTGCCCGATGCATCCCGAGATCGTCCATGACGCGCCTGGTAACTGCGAAGAATGCGGCGGGATGGCGCTCGTGAGGCGTGAAATTCCGGCCACCTCGGCGAACGGGGTCCTCGCGATCCCCGAGACGGCCGTCATCGACACGGGCAAGCGCAGGGTCGTCTACGTCGAGAGTTCCCCGGGCGTCTTCGACGCGCGCGAGGTCGTCCTCGGTCCGCGCGTCGGGGCGTTCTACCCCGTCGTCGAGGGCCTCGACGCCGGCATGCGGGTCGCCACGGCGGGGTCCTTCCTGATCGATGCCGAGACGCGCCTCGACCCGGCTGCTGCCGGATCCTATTTCGGCGCCAGCGCGGCGCCGGAACCCGGCTCCGCCGCCGGGCACGAGAACGACCGATGATCGATCGGGTGATCGAGTGGAGCGCGGGGAATCGATTCCTCGTGCTCGTGCTCGTCCTCGCGATGACGGTGTGGGGTGCGTGGTCGCTCGAGCACACGCCCGTCGACGCGATCCCCGACCTCTCGGAGAACCAGGTCATCGTCTTCGCCGACTGGATGGGTCGCGGCCCCCAGGAGATCGAGGACCAGGTCACGTACCCGCTCTCCGTGAGCTTGCAAGGGCTCGCGGGTGTCAAGGCGGTGCGCTCGTCGAGCGAATTCAACTTCTCGATGATCCACGTGATCTTCGAGGACGAGGTGGACTTCTATTTCGCCCGCAGTCGCGTCCTCGAACGGCTCTCGCGCCAGCGGATCGGCGCTGCCCCCGGGCGTGATCCCCTACCTCGCGCCGGACGCGACCGCGCTCGGCCAGATCTTCTGGTACACGGTGGAGGGCGAGGGGCGGGACCTCGGGCGAGCTGCGCGCGATCCAGGACTGGTACGTGCGCTACCAGCTCTCGGCGTCGCCGGCGTCGCCGAGGTCGCATCCGTGGGGGGCATGCCGCGCGAGTACCAGGTGGACGTCGATCCGGAGCGCCTGCGCGGCTACGGAGTGACGCTGGGCGAGGTCGACTCGGCGGTCGCGCGCAGCAACTCGTCGGTCGGCGGCCGCGTCGTCCACAAGGGCAACGCCGAGTACCTCGTCCGCAGCGTCGGCTGGATCCGCGACGCTGCGCGACATCGAGAACACGGTCGTCAGCTCGCGCGAGGGGACACCCGTGCGCGTCCGGGACGTCGCCACCGTCCAGCTCGGCCCGGCAGATTCCGCCGCAGCATCCTCGAGAAGAACGGCGGGCGAAGCTGTCGGCGGCGTCGTGATGATGCGTTATGGCGAGAACCCGCTCGACGTCACCGAGGCAATCCACGCGAAGCTCCGCGAGCTGGCCCCGGGGCTGCCCGAAGGCGTGCGGGTCGTGCCCTTCTACGAGCGCACCCGCCTCGATCGAGGAGGCGCTCCACACCGTCGGCCGCACGCTCCTCGAGGAAATTGTCGGTCGCCTCGCTCGCTGATCCTGCTCGTGATGAGGCACTTCGGCGCTTCGTTCGTCGTCTGCATCACGCTGCCGCTCGCCGTCCTCGGCTCCTTCCTGCTCATGCGGCTGTTCGGCGTGTCGAGCAACATCATGTCGCTCTCCGGGATTGCCATCTCGGTCGGCGTGCTCGTGGATCAGGCGATCGTCATGACCGAGAACGCGATGCACCACCTGCGTGCGAAGTTCGGCGACGGCCGGGTCACCGGCGATACCCGCGCGCTCCTGATCGGGCCGTGCAAGGAGGTCGGGCGTCCGATCTGTTTCGCGATCCTGATCATGATCCTGTCCTTCCTGCCGGTCTTCGCGCTGACCGGAATCGAAGGGAAGATGTTCCGCCCGCTCGCCTTCACGAAGACGTTCGCGCTGATCGCCGTCGCGATCCTGTCCATCACGCTTGTGCCCGCCGTGCTCCCGATCGTGCTGCGCGGCCGCATGCACGCCGAGGAGGAGAGCTGGTTCGTCCGCTACGTGGTCGGGATCTACCGGCCGGTGCTCTCCTGGCTGATGGAGCGGCACCGCGGGGTGATGCTGGCTCGTTCGCGGTGATCCTGGGCGTGGGCTGGGTGCTCGCGCGCCAGCTCGGGCGCGAGTTCATGCCGCCGCTCGACGAGGGCTCCATCCTCGACATGCCGATCACGTGCGACGCGCCTCTCCGTGACGCAGGCGGGCGACGATCTGAAAGCTCGTGACGCGCTGCTGCGCGCATTCCCCGAGGTCGAGCAGGTGGTCGGCAAGGCCGGCCGCGCCGATACGCCCACCGATCCGAGCCCGCTGGAAATGGTCGAGACGATGGTCAACCTTCGTCCCAGATCGCAGTGGCCGGGGCGCCACCTGGAGCGAGCGGCGGCCTCGACCGCGATCGCTGCCGCAGTGGCCAGCTGCGTCGAGCGCGGTGTCGTCGGCCCCCTGCAGGCAGAGGATCGCGAAGCGCTGGTGCACGAGGCGCTGACCTACGCGTCGGAGGCCTTCGACGCTGCGATGCGCGACTTCGCGCGGCTGCGGCAGCGCGAGTGGGAGCCCGAGCTCGGCCTCGCGCTGGTGCGAGGGGTAGTCGAGCGCACCACGGGATTCCTCCGCTCCGAGGGCCGCCTCGTCCGCGAGCCGACCCCTGCGGAGCTCGAAGCGCTCGTCACGAAGCTCGAGCCCGTCCACGGCCCGCGCCTCGCGGAGGTGCCGCTCGCGCCGGACTTGGTGGCGCTCGTCCACGAGGCGAGCGAGGAACTGGTCGAGATCGGCGCGGCACGCGCCGGGCCCGATCTCCTCGTCGAGACCCACGGCGTGCTGGCGTCCCTCGGCCGCGACCTCGCCGCCGCGGCGACGGGCGAGGCGCCCGATCTCTTCGAGCGCATGCGCGAGCGCATCGCGGAGGCTCGGAACGATTTCCTCGTGACGAAGACCGCCGCGCTGCGCTGGGAGCTCGAGGCCCTCGCGACGACGGCCTTCCCGACCGCCGCTCTCGAAGCGGCTGCACGCTCCGCGCGCGATCGCGGTCTGCTCCTGCGGGATCCTGACCCGGCCGATCACGCCGACGTGCAATCCCGTCTGCGATCCGAGCCGTACCTGCGGCCGAAGACGAAGACGGAATTGCTCACGGAAATGGACCTGTTCATCCGGATGCCGGGCTGGGCCAACATATGGACGCAGCCCATCATCAACCGCATCGACATGCTCGCGACCGGCGTGCGGACGATGATCGGGGTCAAGGTCTTCGGAACGGACCTCGACCAGATCCAGACCGTCTCGGACGAGGTCGCCGATGTGCTACGCAGGATTCCCGGCGCCGTGGACGTCTTCGCCGATCAAGCGACCGGTGAGGGCTACATCGAGGTCCGGATCGATCGGGAGAAAGCTGGACGCTACGGCATCGACGTCGGCGACGTGCAGGAAGTGGTCGAGGTGGCGATCGGCGGGAAGTCGCTCACGGAAACCGTGATCGGCCGCGAGCGCTATCCCTTGCGCGTGCGCTACTCGCGCGACGCCCGCGTCGACGAGGAATCGCTCCGCCGCACGCTGGTCGCCGCGCCGGTCGGGATGCTGCGCGGCTCCTCGATTCCCGACGCCAGTGGCGCCCCCATGTCGGTGGGCGGGGACACGGTCGGAGGGATGAGCACGGGCGGTGGAACCACGCGCCTCCCCGTCACTCCCCTCGCCGCGACGACGGACACGTTTTCTGCACCGCTCCAGGTCCCTCTAGCCGAGGTCGCCGATGTCCGGGTCGTCGAGGGCCCCTCGATGATCAAGAGCGAAAACGGGATGCTGCGGAACTACGTGCAGCTCAACGTGCGCGACCGCGACATCGTGGGCTTCGTCGAGGAGGCCCGGCGGGCCGTGGAGAGCGAGGTGGAGCTACCGGACGGCACCCACCTCGAATGGAGCGGCCAGTTCGAGCACCTGATCCACGCGCGCCGCACGCTCCAGGTCGTCCTGCCCGTGGTGATCCTGCTGATCTTCGTGCTCCTCTACCTCACCTATCACGATCTCGCGCACGCCGTGCTGATGATGATCGCCATCCCGGGAGCTCTCGCGGGCGGCGTGATCTTCCAGACGATCTTCGGCTTCGACTTCAGCGTGGCCGTGTGGGTCGGCTACATCGCCTGCTTCGGAATGGCGAGCGAGACGGGAATCGTGATGCTCGTCTACCTGCGCGAAGCGCTCCGCCGCCACGGGGGGGTCGGAAACGTCGCCTCGACCGAGGCCCTGCGCGAGATCGTCGTCGATGGAGCCGTGCGCCGCCTGCGGCCGAAGCTCCTCACCGAGGGGGCGATGATCCTTGGCCTCGCGCCCATGCTCTGGGCGAGCGGCACCGGTGCGGAGGTGATCCGCCCGATGGCCGCTCCCGTCCTCGGCGGCATTCTCATGGCCGACGAGGTCATCGACGTCTTCCTACCCGTTCTCTTCTATTGGTGGGAGAAGAAGCGCTGGCGCAGAGCTCACGGGCCGCTCACTAGATCAGGTTCACGACTTCCCTGAGCACCTCGTCCTGGGCGGTGATGACGCGCGCGCTGGCCTGGAAGCCGCGCTGGGCTTCGATCAGGTGGACGAATTGCTCGGCGGTGTCGACGTTGGAGCCCTCGAGGACTCCCCCGATGACCTTGCCGGCGATGGCGCTCGCACCCGGGCCGAGCTGGGGCGTGCCGCTGTTGGCGGTCTCGAGCCACAGGTTCGAGCCGGCTTCCTGCAGGCCTTCGGGATTCGAGAAAGCGGCAAGGCCCAGTGCGCCGAGATCGCGCGCTTGACCATTGGTGTAGAAACCCTCGATGGTGCCGTCGACCTTGACCGAGAGACTGGCGAGTTCCCCGTCGGCGTAGCCGTCCTGGCGCTCGACGAAGGCGGTCGACTGCGAGCCGAACTGCGTCAGGCCGTCGAAGGCTCCGTCGCTTCCGAAATCGATCACGATCTCCTGCGGGCCAGGTTGGCCGGCGAACTGGATCGAGAGCCGCGGGTCGACGCTGCCCAGACCCGAGGGCGAGCCGTCCGCGCCGAAGTCGAGCCCGGTCACCAGGCCGTCGAGGACGACGCCCTCGCTGGCGGGGATCGAAGCCTGGAGGTTCCAGCTGAGGTCCCCTTGCCGTTCGTAGGTGAAGGTCACCGTGTGCGAGACACCGGCGTTGTCGAAGGCCTCGGTCGAGGTGATGACCGTGTCCGGCCCGGTTCCCTGCGTGGTGATCGAGACCGAGTAGGTCGACCACTGCGTGCTCCCGGCGGCGGCGCCATCGTCGCTGATCGCGAGCAAGAGGTCGGATTCCCCCGGGGTCCGCGCCTGGACGAGGATCTGGCCGGCCGCGTTCAGCGTGACCTCGGCGTCGGTGTAGAGGCCTCCGACGAAGTCGATGAAGTCGTTCACGGTCGTGCCGTCGACGCCATAGACGAAGGTCCCGTTGACGGGCGAGCCATCGGTGTCCACGCCGAGGACGTCGATCTCGTCGCCGGACTGGTAGTCGACGATGTTGGCAGGCAGGCTGTTGAGATCGGTGGTGGCGCTGATGTCGGTCTCGGAGCCGGAGACCTGCGTCGTCGGGAGATTGATCAGGTCGGCGAGGTCGTTGGCCGGGCCCGGCGTGATCCGCAAGGTCACGTCCGCACCGGTGCGGTCGCTCGAGACCACGATGAAGCCGTTCCCGTCGATCACGGCGTTCACGCCGTCCTGTGCGTCGATCTCGGCGGTGATCTCCGCCTGCGTCAGGATGCCGTCGGCGTCGGTGTCGGTTATGGTCACGAGCTCCGGAGCGCCGCCGTTCACGACGACTTCCAGTGAATAGGTGGCGCCCGCCGTCACGGCGTAGTTCGGTCCGGCATCGGCGGCAGTCAGCGTCGCCGCCGAGCCCTCTTTCAGGGCATTGTCGCTGGTGAGCACCTCGGCGAGGGGGCCGGTCACCACTGCGGGGAGATTGCCGGCGAACTCGATCGAATCGGTGGACTTGGGCGGAAAGATCGTGTGCGAGTCGATCGTGATGGGCTGGCCGTTGGCGCCGAGCACGAACAGACCGGTGCGCTGGTCGACCAGGTTCTCGAGCGCGTCGAGCCCGAAGGTGCCCACTCTCGTGTACGCGCGACCCGAGGCGGACTGCAGCATGAAGAAGCCTCGTCCCTCGATCGCGAGGTCGAAGATCCGGCCGGTGGTCGTCAGCGCCCCCTGACCGAAGTTCCGGTCGATGCCGGCGGTTTGTACCCCAAGGCCGATCTGGATCGGGTTGCGGCCGCCGGCACTACCGATCGGACCGCTGGCGAAGCGCAGCGTCTGGCTGATCGAATCGGCGAAGGTGGCGCGCGAGGACTTGAATCCAGGCGTGCTCGAGTTCGCGAGATTGTTGCCGATCACGTCGATCCAGTTCTGGTGCGCGTGCAAACTGCTCAGGGCTGCGTATAGGGAGGTCGTCATGGCTTCCGGGCTAAGATTCGGTGTTGTTTGACTCGATGAAATGCTTGGAAAACGAGATCAGTCGGCGCTCTCGTCGCCGGTGTCGACTCCCGCGGTCACCTCGACCACGTCGGACAGGGGCACGTCGGTCCCGTCGATGCGCAGGACGGCAAGACCGTCCTTCAGCTTGACCGACTCCACCGTGCCAGCGACCTCTGCCCCGCCCTCCGCGGGGACGTAGACGACGCTCTTCCCGATCAGCGAGCTCGCATCGGTGAGCTGGGCCATCAACGCGTTGTTCTGCTGCAGGAGCGCGAGAGCCACCAGGTTCTCGTTCACGCCGCGCATCTCGTCGAGCGAGGAGAACTGCGCGAGCTGTGCGATGAACTGCTCGTGGCTGGTCGGGTTCATCGGATCCTGATTCTTGAGCTGATTGACGAGGAGCGTCATGAACGCGTCGCGTCCGAGCTCCTGGGACGGCGCTGTGGATGCTCCGGCAAGCGGATCGTTGGCACTGATTCCCTGGATCATCTGGAGTTCCTCTCGTTCATGCGAAAAGATCGATTCCCATGCGCTCGGCGAGCGCGTAGGCAAGCGGTCCGGTCGTGAGATCGTTCCCGCCGCCCGCACCCATGCGAGTAGCGTGGTTCATTCGTCGCGCGTCCTCGCCCTGGCCACTACCGGAGCGATCGCCGTTCGGCGCGAAGCCGAGTCCCAGCTCGAGCGTGTGCGCCTCGAGACCCGCGGACTCGAACATCGCACGCAGCTCGGGCAAGTGGTTCTGCAGTACGGAGAGCGCCTCGGGGCGCTCGGCCCGCACGCTCGCGCGCACCTTCCCGTTGCGCACCGAGAGCTGGATCTCGATGCGTCCGAGCTCGCGGGGACGAAGCTCGACCACGGCCTCGCGCATCTCGGGACGGATCTGCACCCGCACTTGCTCGAGGATGCGCTCGGCGCGTTCGATGTTCGCTTGACGGGAGGGCGCTTCGAAGACTTCTGCAGTCGGAGCGGTGGCTCCCGCCTTGGAACTCACTTCCCCGGTGCCACCATGGCCCGACGGAGAGAGGGCTGCGGCCGGGGGGGCATCGCCCTTCTTACCAGTATCTTGGCCTTGAATTCCAAGCAATGGATCATCAACGTCGGCAGCGCTGTCCTCGATCGCCAAGCCGACTTCGGACAGTGGCGCAGCGATTGGAGCGCTCGCAGCCCCCTGAGGGAGGACACTGGGATCGACGGGAGCCGTGCTCGGAGCCGGCGGGCTCGGCTGGACGCCAAGTCCGGAGAAGAGACTCGTCAGCGCGCCACCGCTGGGCTTCGGAAGCGGACCGGCCTGCGAAGCGAGCTCCTCGGCGTCCGTCACCGCCGGAGATCCGGCCAGTGTTTCGGGCTGGGAGGCAGAGTTGGCGGAGGACGACTCCGAAGGGTCGCCCTTGATTGCGGTGTGCTCTCGCGAGGTGTGCTCGAGTGTGGGCTCCTCTGCGTTGCCCATATCGTCCGTGATTTCGGGCGCTTCCGGAGCTCGATCACGCGACTCCGCAGTGCGCGACTCGGCCGTGCGCGGCTCGGAGTCTCGGGTGCTCTGCGGGTCTGCACGGCGTCCACGGGTGTGCGAGCGACTCGGCTGAGTCTCGCGATCCCGCGCCGTTGCTTGGGCCAGCCGGTCCTCGAAGGCAGGCGCATCCTCGACGCTGCGCGAGGATTCCTTGGACGACCGCCCCGTGCCGGGCGGCCGTCCACTTGCATCCAAGGATCGGAGACCGAGTTGGGACTTCATTGTCTCCATCTGGGTTCCAAGGGAGCACCGCGGGTGCCAAGCGAGGCGCGGGCCGGGAAACCGCCTCTCGGGGGCCTCGAGGGGCATCGTCCGGGAGGGTGGCCCTCATCGAGGGGGGCAAGACTTCCGGCGCCGGGAAGGCTTTTCCGTGTGCGGCAGGAACGCGCTTCTGCGAGGGTGGGAGGGCCCTCGGAGGGTCGCCGAATCACCCGGCCCGCGCCCCCTCCGTGCTCGCCTCGTATGATTGGGGCACCCGGGTCGGCGGCAGCGGTCCCGGGGCACTCCGAGGCGGTTCTCCCGATCTCGACCTCCGTCCAGCTCGTCCAGGCAGGCGCGCTGGGTCGGATCCGCTCCCTTAGCTCGACTCTGGTGCGTCCCATGCTCCATTCCCGCGTCCATTCGAAGGCCTCCCTCGTCCTCCTTGCGATCCTCGCGGCGCCCGCCGCCGCCCAGCACGCCCAGGTCTCCGCCGTCGCGGTCGATCCTCTCGATTCCAGCCGCGTGTGGGTCTGCGATCGCGACAACGACTCGGTGTCGCGCATTCAGACGAGCACCGGGGCAACCGTCCAGATCCACGTCGGAGTCAGCCCGCGCTCGCTCGCCGTGACGCCCGACGGCAGCCGGGTGCTGGTCGCGAACCAGCGCGGCAACGTTCCCCTGGAGGTCAACTTCGTGACGCCGTTCACGGGGGCCGAGATCCGAGGCACGGTCAGCGTGATCTCGACGGCCACCAATACCGTCACGGCGGAGCTCGTGGACGTCGGAACCGAGCCCTACGGCATCGCGATCGCGCCGAACGGCAAGTGGTTCGCGGTCAGCGGCTTCCGCTCCGGGACGATCAAGTTCTACGACCTCGCGACGCTGGGGCTGCTATACACGCACCAGTACCAGCGCAATTTGAATTTCATCACCCGGGGCACGATCGCCGATCACGATGCCAATCGCGACGGGGTGGCCGACCTCGCCGATCCGCGCGGCTTCGTCATTCGCGCCGACAGCGCGCGGATGTACGTGACGCACAACAAGTCGCCTTTCGTGTCGGTGCTGGCTCTCGCTCTCGACGCGAACGGCCTCGTCACGGGGACATCGCTCGCCGCGAAGATCGATCTCGACGACTACCCCTTCGATCCGTTCTACAACCCCCTGCCCGTGCAGACGATCGAGAGCCAGGGGCTGCCGCGCTTCGCCGAGGACATCGCGCTCTCGCCCGACGGCGATCGGGCGCTCGTCCCGCACGTGCTGCAGAACATCAACCACGACGTCGGTTTCGACTTCGGCTCCGCCCTCCCCGGCGCCTTCGCCAACCGCGTGTATCCCGCGCTGACGATGCTCGACGCGGCGGCGAACAGCTTCGGCCAGGCGGGAGATGCGTCGCGGCGCCTGGAGCACGAGCTCTCCGAGGATCTGACGCCGGCCGAGTACGTGCCGTACGGGCAGAGCGCGCACCTCGCGAACGGGGACCGGCTGGTCCTCGGTGGATCGGGATCTCCCCTCCTCGGCGGAAGCGCGGACTTCCTGATCTCCGGTTTCCAGCCGGGAGATTCCGCCGCGCTCCTGATCGGCAAGTCGGAGACGAGCGTCGACATGGGCGACCAGGGCACCTTGCTCGTGCACGCGCGCTTCAGCAAGTCGATGTCCTCCGCGGGCCAGCTCACGATCGCGATCCCGGCGACCTCGCAGCTCGAAGACGTGACCTACTACGCCCAGGCGCGCGTGACGTCAGCCACGACCGGCGAGACGAAGCTCACCAATGCCGTGCGCTTTCACATGGACTGGCAGGGGCTTGCGATCGGCAAGATGGGTTACCGGGCCGGCCATCCCTCGCGCGTGCTGTTCAGCCCAAGCGGCGATCACGCCATCCTGCTCAATCGCGGGTCCGAGGATCTGTTCCTGTACTCGGTGAGCGGGAGCGACATGCGCCTGCGCTGCGCCCTTCCCCGCCGCTGGCACTTCGAGGAGCGCGCTCCTTTCGACGCGACGACGCCGCTCGGCGATCTGCCGCTCGGGATGGCGCTCGTTCCCGACGCGAGCACGGTGAACGACGACGCGATCCTCTACGTGATCAACGAGGTGACGCGCACCCTGTCGACCCTGCGCGTGGATTTCGCCGCCGGGACGATCGAGCGCGCGCGCAGCCAGATCCGGACCTTGCGGGATCCCGACGCGTTCACGCGCAGCCAGCGCATCGGCGAGGAGATCTTCGAGGACGCCTCGCGCGCGCAGACGGCCGGGAACTTCAACAATTCGTGCGCGTCCTGCCACTTCGAGGGCGGCGCGGACTCCGACGTCTGGCAGCGCGTGAATGGACCGCGCAGCACCATGCCTCTTTACGGCGGAACCGTGGGCACGGGCTTCATGCTCTGGAAGGCCACGCGCATCAACATGGGCGAGACCGGGCCGATGTTCGCCGGCGAGAACGGTGGCACTGGCTTGTTCGCCGACTCCGAGCAGCAGGGCTTGACGGACTACCACGAGAAGCTCGCGATCCCGCTCAATCCCAACCTGGATCCGGTCACGGGAGCGTACACGGACAATGCCGCTTTCGGGCGCGACCTCTACTTTGGCTCCAACCTCACGGGCCTCAATCCCACCGAGCGCGACGCGGGTTGCGCCGCCTGCCATCCCGACGTCGAGACCAATCCCGGTCTGCACCCCGGGCCGCGCTTCTACACCAAGGACTTCGTGAACCCCCTCCTCTCGGTCGGAGAGACGCTCGGGCAGCTCGACCCGAACTGCTTCTCCTTGCGCGAGAACCGCCTGGTGGGCGACGGCAACATCGCCAACGTCAACACCGGCTGCAACATCGACCTCGACGGCGACGGCACCATCGACCTCGATCGGAACGGCGACGGCTACGTGGACCTCGAGACGTACCCGATCATGAACGACGACCTGAACGGTGACTTCCGCCGCGACGACGCGAACGGCTACCAGTGCCCCTGCGATCCGTTCGCCGATCCCGACTGCCCGGCGCAAGATCCGCGGCGGCTGTTCACGCGCAACGCGGCCTTCTTCACCGTGCCGACCAAGCTCGGAATCTTCTCGAGCGCCCCGTACTTCCACGATCATGTGGCCTACTCCCTGCGCACCCTCTTGCACCCAGACGACCAGGCTCTGAGCGCTACCTACGGCAGCCCGGCGTGGGGAGGACAGGCGCCCTATCCGGGGCTGAACAAGATCTTCAACGGCGAGCACGACATCGTCGGCCACGAGCAATTCCTGCCTGGCGCGTCCAAGGTGCAATCCACGCTTCAGAGCGGGAGCCTGGCCCAGGCCCAGGCGGACATGCTGGCGATCCTGGAGTACATCCAGTCGCTGTAGTAACAAGGATCGAATGACGAACTGGATCCGCGGACGCGCGCCTGCCGCGGCTCCAGATGCTCTCGCGGCCAGCTCCGGCGGCGCGCCGTCCGTCGGCCCGATTCTCTGGTGGGAGCTCGTGCTCGTCGGGGCCGCCATCCTCGCGGGCCTCGGGCTGCGGCTGTGGGGACTCGATCACGGCTTGCCGCATCACGTCGAGCCGGACGCGCAGCTCGTGCACCAGATGCTCGTGCTCGCATCCGACGGGGCGGAGCCCGCCACCAGCCCCGCGATGATGAAGTACCCCTGGCTCCTTCCGTGGCTCGCCAGCCTCGCGTACGAGCCGGACGATCTCCCGGGCGATGCTCAGCCGCGCACCCTGGAAGAGCATCGCGAACGCTGCGCTGCGCCCGTGCTGCGCGTGCGCGAGTGGATCCTTGGACTGGGCCTCTCGGTCGTGGCCGCAACGTGGCTCCTCGGCCGGACGCTGGTGGGGATTCCGGCCGGGATCCTGGCCGCCTGGATGATGGCCGCGAGCCTGCTGCACGTTTCGTATTCCCAGCAAGCTCGACCGCATGCGGCCGCGGCGAGCTTCGTGATCTTCGCGGTCCTCGCCGCGATGCGCCTCGCGCGCCGCGGAGATCTCGCGAGCTGGGTCCTGGCTGCGGCGGCAAGCGCGCTCGCCCTCGGCGCGCTGCAGAGTGGAATCGCGACCTACCTTCCGCTCGCCGCCGCGATCGTGCTGCGCTGGATCCAGGATGGCCGGCGCGCCGCGTGGCGGCTCGCTCTCCCTCTCGCCGCGACCGCGATCGCGCTCGCGCTCTTCTATCCCTACCTGCTTTCATGGACGGCCGAAGAGCCGCCCGAGGGGATCGACGTCAAGACCGCGGTCGTGGAGTACGGGCCCCACACCGTGGTGTGGCAGGCCTTCAACGGCGGAGGCTTCCTGCGCTTCGTGCACAGCCTCTGGCACTACGAGCCGATGCTCCTGGCTGGTGCGCTCCTCGGGGCGTGGGCTTGCGTGCGGAGGCCGCTGCGCGAGCACTCGCCCGGGCGCGCAGCGTGGATCGTCGCACTCTCCTTCGCGCTTCCTTACCTGGTCGTGAACGGAATCTACGAGCGCGTGTACCAGCGCTTCTTCCTTCCGCTCCTCCCCTTCGTCGCGCTGCTCGGCGCGCACGGCTGGCAGTACGTGGTGCGGCGCGTCGCGGGTCGCGCGCCTGCGCTGCGCCCTGTGCTCCAGGTGATGGGCGTCGTCCTCTTCGTCCTCGTTCCCGGGGCCACGACCGCGCGGTTGGCCTGGCTGCGCAGCCAGCCGGACACTTACGATCGTCTGGCGGAGTGGATCGAGGAGAGATTTCGGCCGACCGAGGATCGCATGGCGATCCTGCCGCCGCTCTTGCTTCCACCGCTGCTTCAGACGGACAAGACTCTGGAGAAGGACGATTCCCTCGTCGATCCGTACGAGGGCTATCGCTGGAGCACCTACCAGCGCATCGTTCCTTCGGCCGCGAAGCCAGCGCAACGCTGGCGGATCGATCACCTGCGCTTCTCCAACGCGGCCGTACTGGATAGCGTCCAGGAGAACCCGCGAGCATTCGTGCGCTGGTTCCCGGCGGATTACGTGATGGTGGAAGTCCTCGCGCGCTCGGACGGTGACACCCGCAACCGCCGGCTGGAGAAAGTCATCCGCGCGGGGGGGAGGTCGTGCTGCACCTCGCGGCCGACGACTCGCCCTTCGAGCTCGGCTACAACGAGCCGCAGCGGGGTCCCTGGTGGCCGAACCATGGATGGCGACTGTGGGGGGCGAGCTCGACCGGACCGATCATCGAGGTCCTCGACCCGCGTCCGTGATCGCGAATCAGCGTGCGGGTTCGATGCGCAGGTCGTCGAATGCCGTCGAGGCGTCGGCCTTGGTCCACAGACCGACCTGGCCATCGCCGGGAAGAGCCGCGTCCTCGGTCGAGAGATACGGCTCGCCGTCGAGGAACACTTCCACGCGCGCGCCTCGCGCGACGATCTTCAGGTGGTGCCAGGCCGCCGCGTCGAGCTCGGTCGCCGCGCTCTCGAGCGTCCTGCGCTCGCCTCCCTCGACCACGTAGAGCCGCACGTTCTGCTCGAGCGGGTTCCAGCGGGCGAGCCAGTAGTCCTCCGCGCTGCGGGCACGCCACGCGATCCCTCCGCCGCGGTCCACCTCGCCGGCGTTCGCACGCAGATCGACCGAGAGCTCGAGGTCTGCGTGGCGAGTCCCCGGCACGAGCAGGAGATTGAACGTGTCCTCCGCATTGTCGGTCGTGAGCGCGAGCACGCGTGCGCTACCGGGGACCCTGGCTTCCTCGACGACCCGCCATTCGTTGGGAGTCGGATCAGCGCTCGACGGTGCGCTCACCCAGCCCGACGGCGCCGCACCGATCTCGACATCCTCGAAGGAGAAGAGCTCGCCGGCCGACCCCGCATCTTCCCCGGCGGCACGGCGCAGCAGGCTCGCCGCGAGGGCGATGTGCTCCTCGTCGTCGATCGGCTCCCCGATGAAGGTCGTTTCGATGGCCATTCGCCCGCGACTCGCGCACAGCGTGATGACGGCGGTGGTCTCGCTCCCTACCTGGACTTCCTTGTGCGCCAGCACACCGCTCAGCCCCTGGCCGACCAGGGCGGTGTACTCGGCACTCGAGATGCGGATCGCGCCGCTCTTCATCTGCTCGTCCTTGGCGCGCATCACGAGCTCCTCGCCGGCGACGAACAGGGTCGCAGCCTCGACGGAGCGCAGCTCGTACACGACGAAGGCGACCTGCTTGGACTGGGACCCTTCCAGCGGTGAGAAATTCGTCAGGCGATTGGCGACGAGACCCGCGAGCATCTTCTCGGAATACTTGGCCGGGATCATCGCGGTCGCGACGCGCAGCTGCTCGGGGTTCACCGTCAAGACCGCGCAGTTCCACTTCTCGGGCGGGAACGATTCCTTGGCCAGCGCGATCGCGGCCTCGAAGTCGACGGTCACCACGGGGCGCTTGCCCGGGTCGAGGAACCACTCGGGATGGTAGACCGCCTCCAGGTCCACGGGCGGAGTTGCAAAGGCGCGTGCGACGGCTTCCGTCCCGCCCGCCTCCTCGATCTCGGCGAAGAAGCGCTCCCCTTGCACGTAGCTCGCCGAGACCGTCGCGGCCATCACCTTGAGGAGCAGGTCCACACCTGCCCCCTGATCCTCTTGCGCGGGCAGCGCTCCGATCGAGCGGCTGTAGATCTCGAAACCCTTCGCCCAGCCCCGGGCAGTGCAGACCCGCCGTGCCAGGTGCTGCGCGTGACCCTCGATCACCGCGTTGTAAGCCAGGATCTGGTCGGCGTTCTTCAATCCTGCGAGCACGGTGTCGAAGTGCAGGCGGCGGTGGTCGTCGAGATGGATGAGCTCGTGCACGAGAATCGCACGCAGAGCCTCGTCGGAGCACAGCTCCGGGCTCCGGATCAGCTCGGAGAGCCGAGGAAAGTTCTCGGCGACGACGAGCACCTCGCCGCTGCTCCAGGCGTACTTCGCGAGCGTCATCGCCGCGTACGCGGCCCCGAGAGCCTCCACCTGGCGTTCGGCCTCTGCTTCGTCGGGAATCTGGGCGCGCACCAGCGGCCGATTCTCCTCGGCCACGACCTGCGCGATCTCGCTGCGCTCGCACACCCGAGCGTGCACCGGGTCCTCGAGCTTCAGGCCGAGCACCTCTTCCAGCGCCGGCACGACCTCGGCGAGCACGGCATCCACGCGCGCCTGGGTGATGTCACAGTCCTCCTGATGGGCCACGAGCCCGGGAGACGAGACCAGGCTTGCCAGCATCAGGGTCAGCAGCATCGTTCTCATTTCAGGCGAGCCGCCGGGTGCTCGAGTTCCCGCCGGACGGACAGGGAGCCGCAGCGGAGCGGAGGGATCAGCCCGAGGCGTTCGTTCATGGGAGGAATCCAGCCGTTGGCTCCTTCCAACGCCTGCTTCCGTGCCCAGGATATCGCCCGCGCTTCGATCCCGCCTCATCGACCGAGGGCCGGGCCGCTCAGTCGCGGCGCATGATCAAGGGCGCACGACGCGGATCTCGCCCGGAACGAGGTCGATCGGCATGCGCGCGATCTCCTGCTCTTCTGTAAGGAAAACGATCGTACGTGCGGCCTCGAGAGCAGTGAGCGCGCCGGTCGTGCGTCCATTCAGGCCCCAGCGCATGCAACCACGGGCGATGTTGCCCTCGTACGAGACGATCTGGAGCCGCCGGCCGCTGGCGTCGAGGAGCTCGAAGGAATCCGGGGACGAGGTCGAGCCCTCTTGATCGATCCGGAAGTTCGCACGATGACATGCGATGAGCTTGAGGCAGCGCAGGTCGCCTGCTTCCGTGAGCTCGTAGGAATATCCAAGGTCGTCCGGGAAGGAGACGCGCAGGACTCGAGCTGCTTCGGAGACGGGGCCGATGTCGAAATGGCCCTGCGAGTCCGCTTGAAAGAAGCCTTCGTTCGTTTCCGGCTCGCGGGCGAGGATGCCGGCCTCGACCTCGGTCGTGCGCTCGATCTCGCGCGCGAGATGAAGGTGCGCGAAGGGAACTGGTACATCGTTCCGGTCCACGATGCGACCCTCGAGGCGGCGCAGGTGTTCCTCGGGGGCGAAGACGACCTCGACGCCGAGCGTGCCTGCCTCGATCAGCTGGCTCTTCGCGTAGCAGAGCGTTCCACGATCGAGTAGCCCGAGCCGGTAGGTCTTGCGGAAGAGTCCGCCGATCGTGAAGTGCCCATCGACATCCGTATCGCACTGCGTGAAGAGTCCGGGCCCGTCCCAGGTCGAGAGATCCTCGAGCTTGACCCCCGCTCCGGGCCGCGGTTTGCCATCGGCCTCGCGCTCGCCGATCCAGGTGAGACCGAGGGCGCGAACTTCGACGCTCTGCAGCGGCCGGCCGCGGGGATCCACGACCCGTCCTTCGATTGCGAGGGTCGGAGACCCCAGGCGCACTTCGATGGGCGGATCGATGCGCCTTCCGTCCGTCGGATCCCGCAGCGCGCTCCGGCCGGGTTGGTAACCGGGAAGAGCAGCCACGACCTCGGAGGCACTCAGCGCAACTTCATCGGGCAAGACGAATGTCCCGTCGCCCTCGCTCCTGGTCGAGAAAGTACCCGCTCGGATGGACGCACCTGGCACGGGTCGATCCTGACGCAACACGATTCCCTGGACCCCGTGCACGGCACTCGCGTGTTCCAGCACCACTTCGAGACCGAGATCGCTCCGTGGCTCGAGAAGGATCGTGCGAACGACCGCCCCCTCCGCCCGCGCAGTCAGCATCAGCGGCTCGATGGCCGGGGCAGCGATCTCGAAGCGACCCTTCTCGTCGCAGAGCGCTTCGAAGCTGGCTGGCTCCGAACGATCCAGGTTGCCGTTCCAGGCGAGGCGCATGTCGAGCAAGAGCAGCGAGACCCGCGCTCCGGCCCAGGGCGTGCCGGCGGGATCGACGACCTGCCCCGCGAGGGCGATGCGCGGGGCGACGACGACCGTCGGAACCACCCAGTCGGGGTCGCTCCCGTAGCTGTACGCCTGATAGATCGTGACATAGCGGGGATCCTCGACGCGCATCGCACCGTGGACGTTGACGCGGTCGATCGTGAAGCGCCCTTGCTCGTCGGTCACGGCGCACGATTGCTCGCCGCCACTGCCGTCCTCTCCGCGCGCATCGACTCGCACACGAGGTACCGGTCGTGGAGAGACGTCGATGACGAGGCCTTCCACCAAGTCGGTGGCTACGCTCGCGCGGGTTCCTGGTACCTCGAGGAGTCTCAGAAGATCGCCATTCGAGTCCGGGATCGCACTCTCGGCGACCGCGCGCCCCTCGTCCGCCTCGAAGAGCTCGGACGAGATCGGCGGCTCCTCCCGCGGCGAGGTTCCAGCATCGAGCACGACGCTCGCTTCGGAGACTTCGGCCATCGCGATCTCCTGCCAGAGCATCCAGGAGAGACCCGCGAGCAGTCCCGCCGCCGCGACGATGATCGATGTCTTGATCTGCACGAGCCATGCTCCGGTGGCCATTGCTTGCGTCGACATTCCCTCGCGCGCGAGGGGAACGAGGGCTCCGAGCCAGGCCCGTCGATCGCCCGAGCGGCGATCGAGGCTCTCGCGCAGCATCCCCAGCCCCCGATGCAGCCGCGTGCTCACCGTTCGCACGGAGATGCGCTGTCGCTCGGCGATCGCGCGCGGGGTCAAGCCCTCGAACCAGCGCAGAAGAATGGTCGTGCGATACGGTTCCTCGAGCCTGCGCACCGCTTCCGTGACCATGTGCTGCACTTCGAGGCGCGCGAGGAGCTCGTCGGATCCCTCCTGGCTCTCCGGTCGCGCCGCGCGCTCTTCGCGCCCCCTGCGCCGCCGCTCGGCGCGCCACCTGCTGCGCGCGAGATGCCGCGTCACCACCGCGAGCCAGCGCGAGAGCGGAATGCCCGGCTTGCGCTCGCGTTCGAGCCCCACGATCAGCGCTTCCTGCGCCAGATCCTCCGCGCCCGCGTCCCCCACGAGCTCTTGCGCCAGAGCTCGCACCCACCCCGAGCGCCCGAGCAGCTCGTCGATCCGCACCGCGCGTTCCTCCATGCCACCTTCCATTACGCCACGGAAGGCGGGAGGACTTCGCTTTTTCCGGCTGCCCCGCGCGCGGGGATCAGTCTCCCCCGAACGAGAGCACGTAGGCCGCGCCACAGCCTCGCGCGCCATCGATGGAGGCACCCGGATCGCTGATGAGCAGCTCCGCTCGGCCGTCGCCGTCGAGATCGCCCAGGCTCTCGGCCTGTGCACCGAATCCGCGCTCGTCGGAAGCGATCGTGAACAATTCTCCGCCATCGACTCCCGAGCGGATCACGATCCAGGCTGCGCATGGAGCACGATCCGGTCCGGTGCGCGTCAGGAAATCCACGACCCGGTCGCCGTCGACGTCGCCGATCGCCTTGCACAGGAAGATTCCCTGGTCGACGCAGCCCCGTTGTGTCCACTGCAGAAGAAGCTTGCCTCGCCGGCCATCGATCAGGCGAACTCGAGCGAGCTCGGGATGACCGCCCTGGGCGTCGGGCGGACCAGGCTCACCTTCCGCGACAAGGACATCGCGAAATCCATCCCCGTCCGCGTCTCCCGAGGGGAAATCCTCGACATCGACCGTCAGACCGATCGCTTCTGAGCGAAGGATCGGGCGCCCATCCTTCCCGGACACGAGCCAGTCGTTCACGAAGAAATCGGCGCAACCATCGGCATCGACATCGGCCGCGGGAGTCAGCAGGGAGCCGAACCAGCATTCCTCGGAGGGCTCGTCCTCGATGTTGCTCGGAGGAAGCTCGCCCACGCTCACGGACGGCCTCTCGTTCGGCGTCGTCCCGCCGACGAGCGCGTAGCGCAGCTCATGCGTGCTTCCCGAGTAGATCGCAGCAAGGCCGCGGCCTCGGTTCCAACCCGACGCACCGACCGCCAGGTCGCCGATGCCATCTCCATCCGTGTCTCCCACGGAGCTCAAAGGATTGCCGTAGCCATCGCCCGGATCCCCTCGTGTGCCCTCCCACCGAGTCAAGGTGCTCCCATCCTTCCCCGAGATCGCGAGGACGTAGCCGTGAGCGTCGGGGCGCCCAGCGCCCAGGGCGAAGTCGGGCACTCCGTCTCCAGAGATGTCTCCGAGAGCGCAGAGACTGCTGCCCAGGAAATCCGACTCTTCGCCGGCAAAGGCATGGAGAACGCGGATCGCGCCCGACATGCGAGCCAGCGGCTGCGCGTCTTCGAGGCGGGGGGAGCGCCGCGCGGGCTCGGCCGGGGGATCGCTCTGCTGGGCCAGGCCCGCGGGAAGCAAGGTCAGTAGGAAGAGGAAAGAGCTGCCTTTCGGCGCACGGTGGAAATCATTGGGGTGCATGAGCGCTCAAAACCCAGCCTGCTCCCCGGAGTTGCTGCAATCCTCGAAGTTCAGCGCGGGGCGATGAGCGCGCCCAGGCGCCCGGTGCGCACACAGGTCCCATGCGTGACGTCGCGGCGGTGCGACCACAGGTCGGGATCGTCCCACGTGCAGCGGTCGGAGACGTCGACGCGAGGGAGGCCGGCGTGCTCGAGCTGCAGGCGCGCTGCGTGGCGCAGGTCGATATGCGGCCGAGCGTCGCCTCCGGCGTGGACAAACGCGCCGAGGCCGGCGGCGTGGAAGCCTTCGGCTACTTCCGGACCTACCTCGAAGCGGGCGAGCGAGAGACACGGTCCGATCGCGGCGACGAGCTCGCCCGCGCCCATGTGCTCGAGCGTGCGCGGGATCACGCCCGCGAGGAGGCCGCGCCAGCCGGCGTGCACGGCTGCGACACGCGTTCCGTCCGCCCGCGCAAGGAGAATCGGCACGCAATCGGCGGTGAAGACGATGAGCGCGTGATCGAGTTGCGAGGTCACGAGGGCGTCAGCGACCGGTGTGCTCATCGGCTCCGATCCGGCGTCGAAGAGCGCAACTGCGTTCCCGTGCACCTGCTTTGCTTGCACGAGGCGCGCGCTCGGCCGGATTCCGGCCGAGTGGAGGATGCGTGCGCGAACGGCATCGTCCATTTCGCTCGCGTCGAAGTTCGGGCACTCGCGACCTCCACGGCGCGTCGTGAAGAGGTGCGGGATCGCGAGCTCGTCGAAGAGCGGCGAACGATGCACGAGCGAGCCATCGGCCAGCTCGCTGCAGAGGAGCGTTCTCCCTCTGGTTCGGAGTACCGCCTTCAGGCGGTCTTCTCCTGTGGAGTCCCGCCTGAAGGCGGGACGACAAACCAGACCGCCTGAAGGCGGTACTCCAAACTCGGAGGGACTCCGTGCTCGTAGGGGTGTGGTTTCTCTCCAGAGGCCGGAGTCGGAATCGGAGGGGGTACTCCGAACTGGGCGGTGTTTCTCTCCAGATCCAAGAAGGTGCGCTGCCAGGTGACGAGGCAGGGTGTCTTCCAGTCCTCCGCGGTCGGCGCGCGAATCCGAGCCACGCGAGAGCGGGAACTGGAGGGAAGCGTGTGCAATCGTGCCGGCATGCGAAACCCCCGTCCGCCAGGGGAATCCGGACGCTACCACGCAGTTCGCGGGGCGGCCAGCCAGGATGGTGTCGTTGGTGTGGCCTCCGGAATCGAGGCGTGCTACGAGATGGCGATGGACGAGGACTCGAGCGATCGGTTGAGCGTGCGGCCCGGGCGTCGCGACGAGGAGCGGCCTGTGTGAGAGCGCTGGCCTGGGCACTCGGAGTCTTGCTCGGATCCGCGTCCGCGGCCGGCCAGAGCTTGTTCGTGCGCGGTCCCGAGCCGGCGGTGGTCAAGCCGGGCGGAGAAGCGCTCGTAGCGCTCGAACTCGAAGGGACGCCGGACGATGTCGTGGCGGAGCTGGTCCCGCCGGTCGAGATCTCCGGCCTCGAGGTGCGCGTCGGCGCTCCGACGCGCTCGAGCTTCGAGACCCTCGACCAGGGCCGGATGGCGCGCGCGGGCCGCGTGTCGTGGGAGATCTCGTTGCGACCGGCGCATCCGGGCATCTTCGAGGTGCCGCCGCTCGTCGTGCGCGCCGGGGGAGAGAGCTTCGCCTCGCCAGCCATCCAGCTCGAGTGCGTGACCGACATCGCGGGCGAGGAGTACGCCTTCGTCGAGCTCTCGTCCCCGCGCGCGGAGTACTTCTTGCAAGAGCGAATCCGGCTGGTGATTCGCTTCGGCATCGATCGCGAGTTCCTGCGCACCAACGTCATCCAGATGTTCGCCCGCGAGCTCGACGTACCGGTGCAGCTACACGTGCCGTGGATCCCCGCGCTTGCCCGGACCACGCCGATCGACGACGAGGTCGAGCCCGCCTCGAAGCCCCCCGCGGAGCGCCATAGCATCGCGCTCGACGAAGAGATCGCCGACGCGCTGCGCCTCGACGACCGCGAGCTCGACGGCCGCACGTTCCTGGTGCTCGAGGTCGAGAAGGAGTTCTTCGCCGACGGCACGGGGGAGCTCCATGTTCCGGCGCCCTTCCTGCGCTTCGCGTGCGCCACGCGCTTCCAGGAGGACTACCTCTCCACCACCGTGCCGGCTGACTGGCAGCTCGCATTCGTCCACGCCGAGCCGCTCGTGCTGCAGATCCATCCCCTTCCCGAGGAAGGCCGGCCCGTCAGCTTCACCGGCGCCGTGGGACGCTTCACTGTGAGCACAGAGGCGCATCCCGGCGATCCGCAGGTTGGCGACAAGGTCGAGCTCGTCCTGCACATCGAAGGCGAAGGCAACCTGGATTCCTTCGAGGCGCCGCGCCTCGATCCGCCCTCCGGATTCCATGTCTACGGCGAGACCCAGGAACGACGCGGGCGTGAACGCCTCGTGACCTACGATCTCGCGCCATCCGCCGAAGGCGAGCTGGAATTGCCGGCGATTGCGTTCTCGTTCTTCGATCCCAGCGATCCACCCGGCTACCGGACCATCCGGACCGAGCCGATCCCCTTGCACGTGCGGCCACCCCCAGCGAGCGAGATCTCCCCGTCGGCGTCGCCCGGCAGCGACGGGCCCGCAGTCCCCGGCCGGGATGAGCCTCGCACGCGCGACACCCCGAAGCCGCCATCCCGATCAACCGACGAACCGAGGTACGCGACGGCCCTCGTACTCGGCATCCTCGCCATCCTCGTCCTGTCGGCGACGATGCTGTGGTTGCGGCGCAAGCGATCTGCGAGGATGCGAGCGTGAGCACCTCCGAGATCGAGCGCTCGCTCGCCGGCGCGACCGCTCTCGTGACCGGCGCGGGCAGCGGAATCGGTCGCGCGATCGCGATCGCGCTCGGCCGGCTTGGCACGACGGTCGTTCTCGCCGGGCGGCGACTCGCTCCGCTCGAGGAAACGGCGGCTGCCATCCGCTCGGTGGGCGGCCTCGCGCACGTCCGGACCTGCGATCTGACGATCGATCGGGACGTCGAGGCCCTCGTGCGCTTCGTGAGCGAGACCGGCAGCGGCCGACTCGCGATCCTCGTGCACAGTGCGGCACGCTTTGCGATGGCTCCGCTCGAAGAGACTTCGCCCGACGAGCTCGACCTGCTCCTCCGGAGTAACCTGCGCGCCCCATTCGTGCTGACCCGTCTCGCGCTACCACTGCTTCGCGCCGCGCAAGGTGACCTGGTGTTCGTCAATTCGTCGGCCGCACTGGCGCCCGGAGCCAACACCGGCGCCTACGCGGCGAGCAAGGCCGCCCTCAAAGCGCTCGCGGACAGCCTGCGCGCCGAGGTGAACCGGGACGGGGTGCGGGTACTCAGCGTCTTCCCCGGTCGCACGGCCACGCCGATGCAGGCCGAGGTGTTTCGGCTGGAAGGGCGCGAGTACCGGCCCGAGGTCTTGCTGCAACCGGAAGAGGTCGCCACCGTGGTCGTCTCGGCGATCACGCTGCCGGCGACCGCCGAGCTGACCGACTTGCAGATCCGACCGGCGAAGAAGCTGTGAGCACCGGCTCGCCGCCGCGCATGGACGCGTGTACCCTACGCCGACGTCCGTGATCTTCACTCCGACCGAGCTTCCGGGCGTCTTCGTCATCGATCTCGAGCCCGTGGAAGACGAGCGCGGATTCTTCGCTCGTTCGTGGTGCCATCGGGAGGCCGCTACGCACGGGATCCAGGTCGACTGGGTGCAGTGCAACGTCTCGTTCAACCGCGCGCGCGGGACGCTGCGCGGCATGCATCACCAGCGAGCGCCGCACGGCGAGGCGAAGCTCGTCCGCTGCACGCAAGGCGCCATCCACGACGTGGTGATCGACCTGCGGCCTGATTCGCCCGCTTTTCGGCGGCATGCCGCGGTCGAGCTGAGCGCCGAGAATCACCGCGCCCTGTACATCCCGGCGTCGGCGATCGCGCACGGATTCCTGACCCTCGCTGACGACACCGAGGTCTTCTACCAGATGTCCACCTATTACGTGCCGCAGGCGGCGACGGGGCTTCGCTGGAACGACCCCGCTTTCGCCGTGGAGTGGCCGGAACTGGTTCGCGTGATCTCCGATCGGGACGCGACCTATCCCGATTTCACGCTCTGAGCTGCAGGCGACGAGGATCATGAAGACATCCACGAAGACCGTGACCGGGCCCGGGCCCGCGAGCGAGAGCGGTCACGAGATGCACCGCCTGATGACCGAGCTCTTCCCTCTGTGCCGCAGCATCACGGGCGACGGGATCCGCTCGACGCTGCGCACGCTCAGCCGCCACATCCCGCTCGAGATGTACGAGGTCCCCTCGGGAACGCCCGTCTTCGACTGGACGGTGCCCGAGGAATGGAACGTGCGGGAAGCCTGGGTCGCGAATTCGCGCGGCGAGCGCGTGATCGATTTTCGCGCCCACAGCCTGCACTTGATGAGCTACAGCGCGCCCGTCCGGACGAAGCTCCCGCTCTCGGAGCTGAAGAAGCATCTCCACAGCCTCCCCGAGAACCCCGACTGGATCCCCTATCGCACGTCCTATTACAAGCGGGACTGGGCGTTCTGCCTCACGCACCGCCAGCTCGCGGCCTTGCCGGAGGACACCTATGAGGTCTGCGTGGACACCGCGCTTGCGCCGGGCTCCCTCACGTACGCCGAATGCTTCCTGCCCGGGGCGACGGAACAGGAAGTCCTGATCTCGACGCACTCCTGCCATCCCTCGCTCGCGAACGACAACCTGTCCGGGCTCGCCGTGTGCACCTTCCTCGCACAGCGGATCATGCAGTGCGAACATCGTTACTCGTATCGCTTCCTGTTCCTGCCGGGAACGATCGGGTCGATCACCTGGCTCGCGGAGAACGAGGCGCACGTGTCGCGCATCGAGCATGGTCTGGTCGTCACCGGCGTCGGCGACGCGGGAAACCTCACCTACAAGCGCAGCCGCCGCGGCCAGGCCGACATCGATCGCGCGGTCGAGTACGTGCTGCGGAGCTCGGGCAAGCCCCACGAGATCCAGGATTTCTCGCCTTACGGCTATGACGAGCGCCAGTACTGCTCGCCGGGCTTCGATCTCCCCGTCGGCTGCTTCATGCGCACTGGCTGGGGAAGGTACCCCCAGTACCACACCTCCGCCGACGATCTGCAGTTCGTGCATCCCGATTCCCTGACGGACTCGCTCGAGCGCCTGGTGGAGGTCTTCGAGGTCCTCGAGCGCAACCGCCGCTATCGCAACCTGAGCCCGAAATGCGAGCCGCAGCTCGGCAAGCGCGGCCTGTACGACGCTACTGGCGGTAGGTCTGACGCGAAGGAGTTCCAGATGGCCATGCTGTGGGTGCTGAACTTCTCCGACGGCAAGCACGATCTGCTGGACATCGCCGGGCGCTCGGGGATTGCGCTCGCGAAGATCTCCGAGGCGGCCACGGCCCTCGCTTCGCACGGATTGCTGGCCGAGGACCCTGCCCCGGAGGCGGAGTGAGTCGCCATGACGCTCGTTTCGATGCTGGCGGGATTGTGCTTGCAGGCGACCGCGTCGCATGCAGCTCCGCAAGATGGCGCGCGCTGGATCGCGCCCGCGGTCACCGCTGAGGCAGCCTCCGCCCGTTCAGAGGCTTGCCCGATCCTGCGCCGCACTTTCGAGCTCGACGGCGCGGCGACGAGTGCGAAGCTGCGCATCATCGGTCTCGGCCACTACGAGTTGCGCTGCAACGGCTCGGTAGTCGGCGACGCAGTGGTGAACCAGGCCTGGTCGCAGTACGACAAGACGCTCTACTGGCAGGAATTCGATCTCACGCCCTACTTGGTCGCAGGCGAGAACGTCCTCGGTGTGCTGCTCGGGAATTCCTTCTGGCACGTCGCGCCAGCGAATGATCCGGGACGCTTCGTCAAGACCGACGCCATGCCCGATTTCTCGGGCGGGCAGGACTTCCTCCTGTGGCTCGATGGCGGCGTGGAGACGGAGCACGGAACGAAGGTCGCGCTCGCATCCGATGCCGACTGGAAGTGGACCGATGGCCCGCTCGTCTTCTCCAACATCTACGCCGGCGAGGACTGGGACGCGCGGCTCTGGCCGACGGGATGGGACGCTCCGGGCTTCGACGCCTCGAGCTGGCGGAGTGTCGCGTTCGCGAATCCGCCATCAGGGAAGCTCGCTCCCCTGCACTCACCGCCGATCCGAGCCTTCAATGAGTTCGCTCCGATCGACATCCGTGTCCACGAGCCGGGCCTCTCGACGTACGTCTTCCCCCAGAACTGCTCGGCGCTCCTGCGATTCACCGTGCGCGGACCGGCCGGCAGTCGCGTGCGCTTCAAGACGTGCGAGTACATGGAGCCCTCGGGCCGCGTGAAGTTCACCTACACCTGGGGAACCGGGAAGGCGATCTGGCAGGACTACATCTTGCGCGGGGGTCCGAGCGAGTCGCACAAGACGGTCTTCTGCTACGTGGGCTGCCAGTACGTCGAGGTAGAGGGCGCCGTGCCCTGGGGATCACCGAATCCGGAAGGCTTGCCCGTGCTCGAACGCCTCGAGCTCGTGCACGTGCGCGCCGACAATACAATGGTCGGCGGGTTTTCTTGTTCGGAGGAGCTCCAGGATCGAGCGCATACCATCATCGACTGGTCGATCCGCTCGAACATGAGCCACGTCGCGACCGACTGCCCGCACCGCGAGAAGAACGGCTGGCAGGAGCAGAACTGGCACATGGCGCGCGCGCTCTCGTATCGCTACGACGTGCGCGCTTGGTACGCGAAGATCGCGGGCGATCTGCGCGATACGCAGCTCGAAGATGGACACGTGCCGACGAACTGCCCCAACTACCTCGTCGGGATCGAACCGCACGGGTTCTGGAACGAGGCTCCCGAGTGGGGCATCTCCTCCGTACTGGTTCCCTGGCATCTCTACGAGTGGTACGGCGATCGCGAAACGCTCGCGCAGTCCTTCGACAGCATGCGACGCTACGTCGACTATCTCGCGACGCAAGCTAAAGACGGGCTCCTGAAGAGCAATCTCGGCGACTGGTACGACTACGGACACGGCAAAGGCGACGGCGCGTCGCAGTGGACGCCGACGGAAGTGAGCGCAACGGCGATCTGGGCCCTTGGCGCCTCGACCGTCGCGCGGGCTGCCGAGGTTCTAGGGCGGGGCGAAGAAGCGCGGCGCTACGGCGCGCTGTTCGAGAAGATCCGTGCCGATTTCCTGCGCGAGCTCTACGACCCGGTGCACAAGAGCGTGCGAAACAACGGCTCGTGCCAGGCCGCGAACGCGACCGCGCTGTGCATCGGCCTCGCTCCCGAAGCCGATCGCGAGGCTCTCCTCGACGCAATCGTCGCCGACCTCGAGTCACGCGACTTCCAGCAAACGACCGGGGAGGTCCTGCACGTCTTCCTGATGCGCGCGCTCGCCGAGAACGGCCGCGGCGACGTCCTGCACCGCGTGTACGCACGCGAGGACCGCGGCAGCTACGGCTACATGGTGAAGAGCGGTCTCACGACTCTCCCCGAGAGCTGGGACGCGAAACCAGGCACAGGGAACAGCATGAATCACTACATGCTCGGCCACCTCATGGAATGGCACTTCGCCTACTTGGCAGGGATCCGCCAGGAAGCGGGCAGCGTCGGCTGGAAACGAGTGCTCATTGCTCCGCAGCTCGGGCCGCTCCAGTACGCGAGTGCCAAGTTCGATGGTCCTGCTGGGCGCATCTCGGCGATGTCGCGCCACGAGGAGGAACGTTACCTCTTCAATGCGACCGTACCCGAGGGTGTCGAAGCGCGCGCGATCCTCCCCGACGGCACGACCCACCCGCTCCCCGCCGGCCAGACGATCCTCGAATGCCCCTGGAAGTGATCCCAATGCGAGCGCGCGCTCCAGCTGCGAGGGCGCAGCTCTCGCCATGACTCGTTCGAAGTCCCGCTCTAGAGAGAAACCACACCCCTACGAGCACGGAGTCCCTCCGAGTTTGGAGTACCGCCTTCAGGCGGTCTGGTTCGTCGTCCCGCCTTCAGGCGGGACTGGCTTCGCATGAGAAGACCGCCTGAAGGCGGTACTCCGAACCGGAGGCTGCCGCACTGAGTCCGGCGCGCTCAGCGCCCGCCGGGCTTCTCACGCACCTCGCATGAGCCGTCCTCGCCGCCGATCACGGCGACGTGGGCGAGGTCGATGAAGAGGCCGGTTTCGACGATGCCGGGAATGCGGTCGAGGAGCGTCTCGAGGGCGGGCGGATCGGGGATCCCGTCGGGGAAGTGGCAGTCGAGGATCTCGTTCTGGTTGTCGGTGCGGTAGGGCGCACGCTTCTCAGTGAGGCGCAGCTTCGGCTCGGCTCCAAGGTCGCGGAGCGCGCGATCGACGACGGAGTGGGCGAAGGGGACGACCTCGATCGGCAGGCGGAAGGTCGTGCCGAGTCGATCGACGAGCTTGTTGCGTCCGAGCACGATCGCCACGCGCTCGGAGGCGTACGCGACGACCTTCTCGCGCAGGAGCGCGCCGCCGCCGCCCTTGATCATGTGGAAGGCCGGATCGAGCTCGTCGGCTCCGTCGATCGTCAGGTCCAGGCGCTGCACGTCGTCGAGCGTGACGAGGGGAATGCCGAGGCCGCGGGCCTTCGTTTCCGTGTCGAGCGAGGTGGGCACGCCGCGCAGCGTGAGGCCCTCCTCGCGGATGCGCTCGGCCAGCCGCTCGAGCACGAAGCGCACGGTCGAGCCGGTTCCGAGGCCCAGCGTCATGCCCCCTTCCACGAGGTCCGCCGCCCGGCGGCCGGCGATCTGCTTGGGGTCGTTCACGCTCGCTCCGCGGCCCACGCTGCGCCCTGCTACCCCCGGGGGACCCCCAATGGCAGAGCCCCGGAGGCCCTGGGGAGCGTCCGGGCCGGCCTGAGCCTACCCTCGGGCCTTCCCGGGCTCCAGGGGCCGTGGTACAAGAAGATTGAGATCCAATCTCAATTCGGCCGATAGGAAAGCCTAACCCGAAGTCCATGACGAGCCTCCACACCATCACCCCAGGGACGAGCGCCCGACTCGTGTCGATCGGCGGGGAGCGCTCGTTCCGGCGGCGCTTGATGGAGCTCGGTTTCCTGCCCGGGACCTCGGTGCGGCTGGTGCGGCGGGTCGACATCGGCAGCCTGGTCGAGCTCGAGGTGCGCGGCTGCCATGTGAGCCTGCGGCACTCGGAAGCGGCGCTCCTGCTCGTCGAGCCGGCATGATCGAAGCCCCCGGCCGCTCGGGTGCGGCTCCCGCTCGAGCTCGCATCGGTCCACCCCTCGTCGCGGTCGCCGGGAATCCGAACACCGGCAAGACGACGCTCTTCAACCGCCTGACGGGTTCCGATCAGAAGGTCGGCAACTATCCGGGAGTGACGGTCGAGCGAGTGGTCGGGACGACCCAGCTCGAGGGACTCGGGCCCGTGCGCGTCATGGACGTGCCGGGCACCTACAGCCTGAGCGCGCGCAGCGAGGAAGAGGAGATCGCGATCCGCGCCGTCGCAGGCCTCCCGCCGAACGAGGTCCCCGACTGCGTGGTGATCGTCGCCGACGCGACGCAGCTCACGCGCAATCTCTACTTCGTCCTGCAGGTCCTGGAGACCGATGTCCCCTGCGTCGTCGCGCTCAACATGTACGACATGCTCGAGGGGAGCGGGAAGCGCATCGATCCGGTCGAGCTCGCACGCGTCCTCGAGGTGCCGGTCGTGCCGATCTCGGCGCTGCGCGGAACGGGTATCTCCGAGCTGCGCGCGAAGGTCGCTGCCGTGCTCGCCGATCCCCGCCGCGGGCGTCCCGGCTGGCGATGGCGGCCGAGCGAGCCGGTGTTGCTCGCGGACGTGGCTGCTGTCGCCGAGGTCCTGCCCACGGAGTGGGCCCGCGCGAGCGAGCAGCGCCGCGACGCGCTCGCGCTGTGGGCGCTGCTCTCGATCGACGATCACGACGAGCTGCGCGGCGTGCCGCCGGAGGTGCGAGAACGCGTGCTCGAGCGTCGCTCGCTCGCCGCAGAGACCGGCCGGCAGATCGATTCGGAGATCATCGCCGGCCGCTACGCCTGGATCGACCGGCATGCGGCGCGTTTCCTCGTCGAGGAGAAGCGCGGGCGCAAGAGCCGAAGCGAGTGCATCGATGCCGTGCTGCTGAATCCCGCGCTCGGCTTCCTGATCTTCCTGCTCGTGATGGTGACGGTCTTCCAGTCGCTCTTCAGCTGGTCGGATCCGCTCATCTCGGCCGTCGAGACGGTCTTCGACGCCCTTGGGGGCCTCGCCACGCGCGCGCTCCCCGCGGGCATCGTCCAGGAATTCGTGGTTCAGGGCGTGATCGCGGGCGTGGGGAGCGTGATCGTCTTCCTGCCGCAGATCCTCATGCTCTTCTTCTTCATCGGGCTGATGGAGGACACCGGCTACATGGCGCGGGTCGCCTTCCTGATGGACGGCATCATGAAGGCGCTGGGCCTCCACGGGCGCGCCTTCGTTCCGATGCTCTCCGGCTTCGCCTGCGCCGTTCCGGCGATCCTCGCCACGCGCACGATGGAGCGCCGGCGCGACCGCGTGCTGACGATGATGGTCGTTCCGCTGATGACCTGCTCGGCGCGACTGCCGGTCTACACGCTGATCATCGCGGCGCTCTTCCCACCGACGCGCATCTTCGGTTTCGTGCCGGTGCAAGGTCTCTTGATGGCGGCGATGTACGTCTTCAGCACGGTCGCGACGCTGGCGGTCGCCTTCGTGCTCGGCCGCACGCTGTTCAAGGGCCCACGCATCCCGCTGATCCTGGAGCTCCCGCCGTATCGCCTGCCGCACCTGGTCACCGTCCTGCGCATGATGTGGACGCGCAGCCGCCTGTTCCTGACGCAGGCCGGCACGGTGATCCTCGTGTGCACGATCGCTCTCTGGCTCTTGCTCTCCTTCCCGCGCCAGAGCGCGCGCGCCGGCGAGTTCGAAACGCAGCGCGCGACGGTGCGCGCGGACCTCGAGGGCGGCAGCGAGGAGAGCGCGCTCGCGCGCATCGATTCGGAGGAGCGCGGTGCACGCCTGCGCGAGAGCTTGGGCGGCCGCCTGGGCCGGGCGATCGAGCCCGCCATCGAGCCGCTCGGCTTCGACTGGAAGATCGGCATCGGCCTGATCGGCGCCTTCGCCGCGCGCGAGGTCTTCGTCAGCACGATGGGGGTCGTCTATGGCCTGGGCGAGGACGTCGACGAGGGCTCGACCACCCTGCGCGAGAAGATCCGCGCCGAGACGCACGCGAACGGCGCGCCCGTCTACACGCCGCTCGTCCGGGCTCTCGCTGATGGTCTTCTTCGCCCTCGCCTGCCAGTGCATGAGCACGCTCGCCGTGGTCAAGCGCGAGACGGGCGGCTGGCGCTGGCCGGCGTTCCTGTTCACCTACATGACGGCGCTCGCCTGGATCGCGAGCTTCGTCGTCTACCAGGGCGGCCGGCTCCTCGGGCTGGCTTAAGCCTACTCGCCGCCGGAAGTCGCGGCTTCCTTCGCGCTCGCGACCTGGAGCTCGTTCACACCCGACTGGTCGCGTGTGCGGAGGCTCGTCTGGAGATACTCGATGAAAGTCTCGTCGCTCGTCGCGCCCATTTGAATGGCGAGCTTGACACCGGTAACGGGGTTCACCGTGACATAGACCGGATTGGCGACGCTACTCGTCAGCCGCTTCTGCAGGTCGACATTCGGCTTGCGCTTGCTCGCGTCGGGATGATCGCTGTGCAAGCGGGCCTCGATGAAACTCTCCAGGACCCCGGCGACCGCCGGGCGACGGAAGACTTTCTCTTCCATCATGCGGCAATTCACTCAGTTGAAGCCGGTGAAATTGATCAAGAGCAGCTTCTGCTCGTTGCGGGCGAGATCGATCGCGGCGGCGAGGTCGTCCTTGATGATCGTGTGTCGCTCGATCGATTCACCACCGGTCCCTGACCACAGGCGCTCGCTGCGGTAGTTGGGCAGGAGTGCGGTCGTGGTGTCGTCGAGGTCGTACCCGATCACGCCCAGGGCGAAGTAGCCAGCGAGCAGCAGATTGGCCAGCCCGCCGACCATCCGCCAGGGACCGATCTCGAGCTCGCTCTCCCCCTTCAACCGGATGCGTCCGAGCAGGAACATCCCGGCGGTGGCGAAGATGCCGACCCACAGCGCAAGAAAAACCTCGCGCGAGAGGATGCCCCAGCCCCAGGTGAGGTCGCAGTTGGAGATGAACTTGAGCGCGGCCGCGAGCTCGACGAAGCCCAGGTACACCTTGAGCACGTGCATCCACTCGCCGGCCTTCGGTATGGACTGCACCTTGCCGGGGAGGAGCGAGAGGAAGACGAAGGGCACGGCCATGGTCAGGCCGAAAACGCCCATCCCGAGGGCAGTGCGCAGGTTGCTGCCTCCCTCGGTCGCACCGATGCTGAGGAGCGTGCCGACGAATGGAGCCGTACATGTGAACGAGGTCACGACCAGCGTCGCGCCGAGCAGGAAGACGCCGAGGATCCCGCCGCTCGACGAAGCGCGCCCGGCCACTCCGAGGAGGAAGGCCGGAGGACGCAGCTCGTAGGCCCCGAACAGGCTGAACGCGAAGACGACGAAGAGCACGCCGATCACGACATTGGTGATGGGATGGTTCGCGAAGGGCAGGATCCCCGGGCCCACCACCAAGGCGATCGCGATGAAGATCGCGATGATCCCCATGCCGTAGGCCAGCGCGAGCGGGAGCACGTTGCCCTTGCGCGCGATCGCCTGCTTGGTGAAGAAGGAGATCGTGATCGGGATCATCGGGTAGGTGCAGGGCATCAAGAGCGCGAAGATGCCCCCGAACACCGCGAGCAGGAGGAAGGTGCCGAGCGGCATCGAGCTGTAGTCGCTCTGCGGGCCGCTCGATGCCGGGACCGCCGCGGGAAAGAGCTCGTCCGGTCCGCCGATCGCGGGTGTGATTTCTTCCCCGTAAGGAGTGCAACCCGATGCGTCGCACGTCAGCCCGTCGATCGCGATGCGCACGGCCGCCGGATCAGCTTTGCCGCTGACCTTGCCTTCGGCGTGGAAGACGACGAGGCCTTCGTGCGCGTTGTACGGCAGGTCCGGCTCGCCCTCGGCGAAAGCCTTCTGCACGTGCTCGATCGGCTCGGGGTAGGCGACAGGGCCCCATTCGACGTTCCCGCCGGTGATCGCGAAGGTCGTCGGGAGTCCGGTGACACCCTCGCCCATGTCGGCCGGGGTCGGGCCGTGATAGAGGTGGAATTCCTCCTCGATCGCGACCTGGATCGCGAGGCGCGCGCGCTCGCCATCGACGCGCAGGAATGCGCGCGCCGTTGCGTGCTGGCCTGACGAGAACTCGGGTTCCCATGCGGCGTCCTGGCGAGTGCCCTGGTCCGATTCGGCGCCGGGAGCCGCGCTGCTCGACTCCGAGGCCGACTGCGCAGCCGCGGGCTCGGGTACGACGAGATCGCCCGGGAAGTCGGCGAAGGCCTTGTCGGCCCCCGCGCCCTGCGTGCGAAGTTCCTCCTCGTACTGACTGCACAAACCGCCCAAGTCCATGCAGGTCTGGCCGCTCACCTGCACGCGGATGTCGTTCGCGTCGGCTCCCGGCACCAGCCGACCGAGGGCGTGCACGGTGATTCGCCCGCGATGGATCCAAGCCCACGCGTCCTCGGACTCCCCTGGAGTGAGGTAGACCTTCGGCTCGGGCAAGCGCGGCGCGCTCCACCCGGCAACCGCACTCCCGCCCCACTCGAGCTTCAGCGGAACCCCGATGGCCTTGGGACCACCGAGCTCGGTGTGGAACAGATGCCACCCGCTGTCGATCCGGAACTCGATCGCGGCCTTGACGATTTCTCCCTCGACGCGCGTGGAGAGGGTCGCCTTCGCATTCTGAGCGAGCGCCCCCGGCGCGAAGAGCCAGAGGAGAAGGACCAGGAGCCAGGAGTGCTGTTTCATCGCGGGAATGGGCCGGGTGCCTTGCGCCGGCTTCATGGCCCGGAGCAGCGGAACGCGCATCGTATCAGAGGCCGGCGCGGTCCCGCTCGACGGGGCCGGCGGGCTGGACGTGGACGGTCACCTGTACGACGCGCTCCTCCGCTCGCGTGACCGCGCTCTCCACTTCGTGCGCGATTTCGTGACCCTTACGCACGGAGAGCTCGCCGTCGACCGCGATCTCCATGTCGACGCGCAGCTCGGCGCCGAGCGGATGGATCCGGACCGCGTCCACGGCGTGCACGCCGGGGATCGTGCTGGCGAGCGCCTCCACGCGCCCCCGCAGCTCGGCGTCGGGCGCGCGATCCATGAGCACGTCCATGCCCTCCCGCAAGCTCTTCCAGCCCATCACGCCGATGAATAGACCGATGAGCGACGTGACGACCATCTCGGCCCATTCGAGGTGCGCCAGGCTCCCGCCGATCGCGAGGATCACGAGGAGGCTCGTCAGCACGTCGGAGCGGTTGTCGCGCGCGACCGCGGCGAGGGCCTGGCTGTTGAGCTCGACCGCCGCGCGCTTCGTCAGCCATGCGAGCCACTCCTTCACCGCGACCGAGACCGTCGCGAAGGCGAGCGCGATCGGGGCCTCCCAGCCCGCGTACTCCGGCCGGTCGAAGGTGAACGACCTCCGTATGACCGAAGCGCCGGCGACCACCAGTACCGCTCCGACGAAAGCGCCCGCCAGCGCTTCCGCCTTCCCGTGACCGTAATGGTGGTCTGCGTCCGCCGGCCGCCGCGCCACCCGGAACGAGAACCACGCGACCGCGTTGGTGACGAGGTCCGCAATGGAGTGGAAACCGTCGGCGAGCAGCGACGGCGAGCCTGAGAGCGTGCCTCCGCCGATCTTGAAGGCGGCGAGGAGCGCGTTCACGAGCACTCCCATCTGATGCGCGCGCTCCCCGCGCGCACGCGTCGCGTCATCGTGCATGCCGCTCGTCCGTGTCACGCCACAGGTTAGCCTCTGGTTCGGAGTACCGCCTTCAGGCGGTCTTCTCTTGCGGAGCCAGTCCCGCCTGAAGGCGGGACGACGAACCAGACCGCCTGAAGGCGGTACTCCAAACTCGGAGGGACTCCGTGCTCGTCGGAGTGTGGTTTCTCTCTAGAGAGATCGCTCAATCCGCGGGCATGTCGAACAGAACGAGCTCGGCGTCGTCCTTGCCCTGGAACACGAGCTCGCGTTCGCCTTCGATGCCGGCCCCGTCGCCGGGCTCGAACGCGAGGTCGTTCATCAGGAGCCGGCCGCGCGCCACATGAAGCCAGGCCGAGCGGCCGGGAGGGAGTACCAGCTCCGCGGCCTCTCCGTCGGCCAGGCGACCCGTGTACAGCGCCACGTCCTGGCGAATCCTCAGGGCGCCCGCCTCGCCGTCGGGTGCGACGATGCGGGACAATCGGCCCTGTCGCTCGGCGAGCGAGAAATGGCGCTGCTCGTAACGCGGCGCTCCTCCGCGCTTGGCGGGGATCACCCACATCTGGAGGAGCTCCAGCGGCTCGTCGCTCGAGGGATTGAACTCGCTGTGGACGATCCCCGTGCCGGCCGACATGAGCTGCGCGTCGCCCGGCCGGATCACCGATCCGTTTCCCAGGTCGTCGCGGTGCTCCAGCGCGCCCTGGAGCACCCAGGTCACGATCTCCATGTCGCGGTGCCCGTGCGCCCCGAATCCGCTCCCGGGCTTCACGCGATCCTGATTGATGACCCGCAGCACGCTGAAGCCCATGTGGGCGGAGTCGTGGTAGTCGGCGAACGAGAACGTGTGCCACGTGTCGAGCCAGCCGTGGTCGGCATGGCCGCGTTCCGAGGACAGGCGCTTTCGAATCATCGAGGCTCTTCTGCTTGCCGGAGCGGTGCGTCCGGCACGCCGGAGTGGACGCGCGATCTTGGGACTCTCCCGGGGGCACTGGAAGTGCACGGCCCCAAGGATTCCGTCGAAATCGGGCGCCGGGGTACAAAGTGTCGCCCCAATCGACTGGAGTCCCAACCATGTGCCTCTCCTTGCCTGCCTTGTCCTTCGCTCTCGTCGCGTGCCTCCTCCCCGGGCAGGAGCCCACGCGCGCGGATCGCCTGAGCTTCCTCGAGCGCGAGCTCGAGAAGAAGCTCGATGAGCTGCACATCCCCGGCTTCGCGATCGCGATCGTGCAAGAGGACGAGGTGATCTGGGCCCATGGATTCGGCCTCGCCGACGTGGAGAAAGGGCGGCCGGTGACGCCCGAGACGCTCTTCGCGATCGGCTCGTCGACCAAGGCCTTCACGGCGACGCTCGCCGGCATGCTCGTCGACGAGGGGAAGCTCGACTGGGACGCCCCGATCACCGAGTACCTGCCGGAATTCGTGCTCGCGGTCCGCTCCAAGGACGAGAGCGCGCACGTGTGCCTGCGCGACATGCTCTCCCACCGCACGGGTTTCGCGCGCGGCGACTTGCTGTGGGGAAACGGTAAGGCGAGCGCGAAAACGATCCTCGCCACGATCGCGAAGGCCGAGCCCTGGGCCGATTTCCGCAAGGAGTTCCACTACAACAACATCATGTTCCTCGCGGCGGGCGAGGCCATGGGGGCGGTGACAGGAAAGCCGTGGGCCGAGCTCCTGCGCGAGCGCATCCTCGAGCCGCTCGGCATGCGCGACACGAGCGTCTCCGTCGCACTCGCGCAGAAGGACCCTCGACTCTCGCTCGGCTACCAGTGGAACGAGAACGACGGGAAAGGTAGCTACGTGCACAAGCCGATGCGCGCGCTCGAAGGCATCGCTCCGGCCGGCGCGATCAATTCCAACGTGCTCGACATGTCCCGCTGGGTGCGCTTCCAGCTCGGTCACGGCGAGTTCGAGAAGCAGCGCCTGATCTCCGAGGAATCGCACCGCCAGACCTGGACCAAGCAGATCGACATGGGCCCCACCGACGGCTACGGCATGGGGTGGTTCCTCCACACGTGGAAGGGCCAGAGCGTGGTCGAGCACGGCGGCAACATCGATGGCTTCGGCGCCGAGGTCGCGCTGCTGCCCGAATCGAAGCTCGGCTTCGTCCTCTTGACCAACGTCACGGCGACGCCTCTGCAGTCCGCTTCCATGCAGCTCGTATGGAACGCGATGCTCGGCGACATCGCGAAGGAGGACGCCGCGGCCAGCGATCACACGCCCTACCTCGGCACCTATCTCGCCAACTTCGGGATCCTCAAGGACGCCAAGCTCACCGTGCTCGAGAAGGACGGCAAGCTCGCCGTCGACGTGCCTGGCCAGATGGCCTACACGCTGAAGGAGCCCGACGCGGAGGGCAAGTGGGTGTTCGAGCTCACGGACCAGATCGCCGTCTCCTTCCAGCGCAATGAGAAGGACGAGGTCACCCTGCTCAAGATGTACCAGTCGGGGCAGGTGTTCGAGGCGCCCCGCGAGGGCGTCGTGATTCCCGCCGAGATCGATCTCGAAGAGGCGCGCCGCTATCTCGGCCAGTACCATGATCCGGCGGAGCAAGCCGACGTGACGGTCTTGATCCAGAACAACCGTCTCGCCGTGGGCAACCCCAAGCAGATGCTGTTCGAGCTCCACAAGCCCGACGCGGAGGGCAAGCGCGTCTTCCGCACGAACCCGATGCTCGCGGTGCGCTTCAACGAGGCAGACGACGGCACGATCAGCGGCCTGACCCTTTTCAAGCGCGACAGCGAGCGCGTCTGCCCGCGCGTCGCGAGCACCGAGGACGTCGTCCTGCTCTCTCCGGCCGAACTCCACGAGCTACGCGAGTCCGACGCACGCAAGAGCGCGATCGAGGCCCTCGGATCCTTCCGCCTGCGCGGGAAGTTGAAGCTGGTCCACACCGGCATCGAAGGCACCTCGGTGCTCATCGGCGCTGGCACCGACCGCTGGCGCTCGACCACCGACCTCGAGCCCTACGCGACGATCGAGCAGAGCATCGGCGACGACTCCGGGGCCGTCGCGACCTCGCTCTCCCCCTACGAGGAGCTCCACGACAAGTACCTCGAGAACGGGCGCATCGGCCACCCGCTGGTGAGCGTCCTCGACTGGCGCGACTTCTTCGCGAAGACCACCGTCCTGCGCGCGGACGAGCTCGGCGGCCGCAAGGTCTGGGTCGCGAAGCTCTCGGCCGATGAGGGCCTCGAGGTCACCGCCTGGGTCGACGCCGAGACCGGCGACACCCTGCGCGAGGACAGCACCCAGCTCCTCCCCGGCGGCCTCGGTTCGTTCCCGCGCACGACCACGTACTCTGACTTCCGCGTGACCGAGGGCCTGCGCATGCCCTATCGCATCGAGAGCCAGGACGACGCGACCGGCAAGACCGTTTACCAGGTCGAGTCCTTCGAGGCCCACCTCGAGCTCCCTCCCGACGCGTTCCGGCTCGTGGAGCCCGTGGAAAAGGAGCACTAGCGCTAGCTGGTCCGGACGGGCTTTCGGGACAGTCGAGCGGTCCTGCCGGACGTCCAACTTCTTGATACTGGTACACTGGGCCCTGCCCAGTCCCGCCTGGAAGACTGGGCGGCCGCGGCAGGTCCCCTTTCACGGTCCGAAGTGGTACCGTCCGGCGAACCAGGAATGGGACGATGCCCGTCCCACGCGCGAGAAACGGATGCGCAAGCTGTTGGTGCAGTTCGCAATCATCATGGTGGCTGCCACTGCGGTGATGCTCTACCTCGGGCTCGATGATCTGCGCCTGGCGCGAGCCGAGGACTCGCGGGGACTCCGACCTGAGTTCGGCGCCGCAGACCGTAATGCTGGCGATCCGCTTCCGCTCCATCTTGGAGGGTCGAGACCTGGGGAGCAGTTCGTGTCTTCTGGCCCCAGCGGGCCGCCACAAGAGAGCATCGACACGGGGACGCCAGGAGACCGGCCCGACGTCGTTTCCTCCCCGCAGGCGATATCTGACGAAGAGGCTGAGTTCGAGGCTGCTTACGGCGCTATGTCCACAGCGCAGATGCAAAATGAGTACGAGGTCACTCAGGACGAGTTCTGCCCGCTCGTCACTCAGGAGTCCAACCGTCTGGAAGCCAACGGCCAGTACAAAGTGGTCGGGTACGGCAACCAAGTTCTCCATATCCCCCCGGATAAGACGAGGATCGTCGTCCAAAGGCTCCACCCAATGCCCGACGAGTCAATCTGCGAGATCCGGAAGATCGAGTTGGTCGAGGCAGAATGCCCGCAAGCCTTCAAGCTCCATCGCAAGGGCACCTGGCTCTTCAACAGGATCCGGATGAAGCAGCGATCAGCGGGCTAGTACTATAGACGGACTGCGGCGCGCCCCCTCGGTCCGGATGATCAACTGCACGGGCGGAACGGGCCTCATCACGTTGAGCGTGATTTGCGAAACTTGCAACTGAGGCCTGCAAAGGACCCTGAATCGCCATGCGCAAGCCCGTATTGCATTCTCTGCTCGTCGCGGCGGTGGCCGCGGCGATCCTCTTCTCTGCCCATTGGTTGCTCGATCGGACAGAGGTGGGGCGTCATGAGGGACAGCTGTCCGTTTCCACGATGCCGGGTATCCAGGTTCAGCTGCCTTCGAGCACCGGATCCGACAATCGAATGGACGCTCTCGTCTCGACCCTTGACCTCGAAGGAGCCGCAGCGCCGACCATGGAGCCCGCGGCCATCGACGCCTCGCTCGGAGGCGGGGTCGCGCCTTCGACTCCGGTGGACGAGGAGCTGGAGCGTTCCATCGATGAAGCCTTCGAGCTCCTGTACGGCACCCTGTCGACCAGCGACCTGGAGCAGGAATACGAGACCGTGAACGAGCAGGTTCAGGAAGCCGTGTCGGCGGCCTGCAAGTCCTATCTCGACGCGGGTCGCTACGAGGTCATCGGGTACGGCACCAAAGTGAACTTCGACGTGCAGGACCGCAAAAAGCTCGTGGCGTATCAGCTCGTTCCGTTTCCCGACCGGGAGGACCGCGAAATCCGGCGGGTCGAGCTGATCGAGGAGGAATACCCGGAAGCCTACTCTCTGCATCGCAGGGCGCTCTGCGTCTTCGATCTGCTCCGCAAGAAGGGAAAGACCCCGCGGAGCAAGTAGGAGTCAGGAAGGAATGAGGTGATCTTCAGCCGGTCTGGTTCGTCCTAGTTTGGAGTACCGCCTTCAGGCGGTCTGGTTCGTCGTCCCGCCTTCAGGCGGGACTGGCCCCGCAAGAGAAGACCGCCTAAAGGCGGTACTCCGAACCAGAGGCGGACGCCCTTATGTTGATGCGACGGAGTCGCGCCGGGGCGCGGTGGAAAACCTGTTTGAAGACGTCGGACGGCATGACTGAAGACGGCAATCGTGGCAGACCAGATCAGGATCCAAGCCGAGCCGACGCCGAGGATCTTTCCGAGCATCAGGTGGCTCGCCTTCCCCGAGCTCGCCGAGCCTGGGCGAGGACCTAAGACTTCGCCTCCAACACACGCTGCGCGACTCTCGCTTCATCCAGGTCGCCTTGGCGTCGATCGCGGAGGTCCTTGCGCTCGCGCGCATCCTGGGTTCTCGCTTTCTCGGTTACGCGGATGCGCCCCGCGGTAGAAGAGTCTGGAACTGCCCTACCACGCTGAGGAGAGTCGATGCGCCCTCGCGATGGCCGTTCAACCCGCCCCTGCGGGCACGTGGATCGGGGATAGTTTCGTAGTAGGGGGTCGCCGCACTGCGGACGAGCGCGTTTCCCCGCGCTCGCAGGTCGGTCACGACTCCATTCCCTGACTCGCTTCCCGGTCAGTTCGATCCACCGAGTTTCGTGCACGACTCTGAGCGTGCGCAGTCTCTGAATTCTGCTACGTGCTCGCTCATTCGATCGCCGAGCTCGGCACCGGACCGTTCTGCCCCTTTACCAATAAGAAGGTGGCACTCCATGATGCCGTTCCTCGCTCTGTTTCCGCTCGCCGCGCTGCTGACGACTACCCTGGCTTTCCTGCCGGCTTCCCCGGCCATTCCCGTCGATGAGGAGTGCCCGTGCGCCGTCTCGCCCTATGGCCAGGACACGTGCAGTTGCCCCGTGCTGATCTTTTCCACCTCGGGTTACCCCGTAGGGGGTGAATGCGAGTTCGCGGATCCGGATTGTGGTCTGGACCAACTCCCCTGCGAATGGCGAGGGTTGGTGGAGATCGCATGCCCCGGGCAGTTCCCGGTCGCAAAGCCATTCACCCTGCAGACGGACTGCGGCGCGCTCCCCTCGGTACGGACGATCAACTGCACGGGCGGAACGGGCCTCATCACGTTGAGCGTGATTTGCGAAACTTGCAACTGAGGCCTGCAAAGGAGCCTGAATCGCCATGCGCAAGCCCGTGTTGCATTCTCTGCTCGTCGCGGCGTCGGCCGCGGCGATCCTCATCTCTGCCCATTGGTTGCTCGATCGGACAGAGGTGAGGCGTCATGAGGGACGGCCGTCCGTTTCCACGACGCCGGGTAGCCAGGTTCCGCTGGCGTCGAGCACCGGATCCGACCATCGAATGGATGTTCTCGTGTCGACCCTGGACATCAAGGGCGCCGCGGCGCCGACCGAGGAGCCCGCGGCCATCGACTCCTCGCTCGAAGTCGGGGTCGCGCCTTCGACTCCAGTGGACGAGGAACTGGAGCGGTCCATCGATGAAGCCTTCGAGCTCCTGTACGGCACGCTGTCGACCAGCGACTTGGAGCAGGAATACGAGACCGTGAACGAGCAAATCCAGGCAGCCGTGTCGGCGGCCTGCAAGTCCTATCTCGACGCGGGTCGCTACGAGGTCATCGGGTACGGCACGAAAGTGAACTTCGACGTGCAAGACCGCAAGAAGCTCGTGGCGTACCAGCTCGTCCCGTTTCCCGACCGGGAGGACCGCGAGATCCGGCGGGTCGAGCTGATCGAGGAGGAATACCCGGCAGCCTACTCCCTGCATCGCAGGGCGCTCTGCGCCTTCGATTTGCTCCGCGAGAAGGGGAGGACCCCGAGGAGCAAGTAGGATTCATGATGGAGAGAGGCTTCGAGCCGCGACACTGTGCGGCTCGAGGCCTTCCATCCTTGAACCAAGGTCACGTCTATCGCGAAGAGGTCGGCCTGGCCGGTGCCGGGGCCGAGGTGGTCGCCTACCACGCCGATCGCTACCCACATTCGTCGCGCGAGGTCTGGCAGTGCGCGGTCGAGGAAGGGCGCGTGCGGATCAACGATCGCATCGCGGTGAGCGGAGAGATCCTGCGCGCCGGCGATCAGCTCGAGTTCCACCGACCACCGTGGGAGGAGCCCGAGGTGCCGCTCTCCTTCCAGGTCGTGCACGAGGACGCTCACCTGCTCGTCGTCGAGAAGCCGGCCGGCCTGCAGGTGCTTCCCGGTGGGCCGTTCACCGCCAAGACGCTGCTGCACCTGGTGCGGGCGAGCGCTACCGATCGCGCGGAGTGCTCGCCCGTGCACCGCCTCGGGCGAGGCACATCCGGGCTGATCCTCTTCGGCAAGGACGCCGCCGCGCGCGAATCCCTCGCGGGGCAATTCCGCGAGCGGAGCGTGCAGAAGACCTACCTCGCGCTCGTACAGGGGACCGCGCTCCCGGATTCGTGCATCGCGCGTCACCCGATCGGCAGACGGCCGCATGGTCCGCTCCGGGTTGCCTGCGTCCAGCCCGATGGCAAACCTTCCATCACGCGGCTGCGCGTGCTCGCGCGCGATCCGGCGACGGACCGCTCACTGGTCGCCGCCCAGCCGATCACCGGTCGTCCCGATCAGATCCGTATCCATCTGGCGGCCTGTGGAGCACCGATCGTCGGCGATCCTCTCTACGGCCCGGGAGGCTTGCCCTGCAGCGACACCCCTCCCGGGCGAGGCGAGTACTTCTTGCACGCCGCGGCCTTGAGGGTGCGACACCCGGTGGGAGCTCGGCTGCTCAAGTTTCGCTCGCGCCCAGCCTGGTTGTGAGCTTCGCGCGACCTGGACGATCTATGCCTCGCGCAGCCAGCGCCAGAGCTCGGTAGCGGACGGTCGCTTCCCGGTCGACAGGATGCCGATGCGGAAGACCTTGCCGCCGATCCATGCGACGCCGAGCAAGCCGAGGACGAGGAAGGTCAGGGACAGACCGATCTCCAGGGGCGAGATCGCGGCAGCGGAGATGCGCATCGGCATCGTCATCGGCGCGGACAGGGGAAAGAGTCCGAGCACCGTCGAGAGAATCGAATGCGGGTCACCCGTGATGTGCATCGAGAACATCAACGGGATGAAGAGCGGGATGAGCAAGGGGAACTGCATCGCCTGGGCTTCTTGCTCGCTCGAGATCGCGGCGCCCACCGAAGCGAAGAGTGCCGCGAAGAGCAGGAAGCCGAGCACGAAGTAGAGGCCGAAGAGCACGGCCTGGCCCACCGGAACCTTGATCGCAGCGAGCGCGCCAGTGGGGACTCCCAGGCTCTCTTCGAAGGTCTTGGAGAACACGACGAAGACCGCCATCGCCGCGGCCCAGATCAGGACCTGCAGGAGTGCCGCAGAGCCGACGCCGAGGATCTTTCCGAGCATCAGGTGGCTCGCCTTGACCGAGCTCACGAGGACCTCGGCGATGCGCTGGGTCTTCTCCTCGAGCACGCTGCGCAGCACCCCGGCGCCGTAGATGGCGGTCATGATGTAGATCAGGAAGGCAAGGAAGTAGGCGAACAGGAAGGTCGCCTGCGCCCCGCGGCCCTCGCCGGTCGCAGTGATCGAGGCATCGTCCACCTCGATGCGCCGCATCAGCTGGGCGACGTCGGCGTGCACGAGGCCCGCCTGGCGCAAGCGCTCGGTCTGGACGGCATCCGTCGCAGCGTTGCGAATGTCCTTCACGATGCTCTCGGCACCGACGTTGCGCGCGCGGTAGAGAATCTGGTTCGCCGTGATCACGTCGGCGGGGAGCACGATGTAACCGTCGATCTCCTCGTTCAGGGTGCGCGCCTGGAGCTCGTCGTGCTTCTCGTTGAAGGTCGCCTCCACGCGCTCGAGGGTGTACTCGTTCCCTTCGTCGGGATCCTTGTGAGCCATGAAGAGCGCGACGAACTGGTCGCCGATCGGAGGCGGCGCTTCGTCGACGAGCACGAAATGCCGCTTCACCGAGGTCGCCTTGGCGACGATCACGGGGATCGCGATCATCGCGATCATCACCACCGGCGAGAGCACCGTGCTCCAGAAGAAGGCCTTGCTGCGGACGCGCTCATTGAACTCGCGCAGGAAGATGATCAGCGCCTCACGCATTGGCGATCTCCTTGCGCGGCGAGCGTGCCGCACGTCCGACCTCCTCGACGAAGATCTCGTGCAGCGAGGGCTCCACGTGCTCGAAGCGCGACAGCGGCACGTCGAGGGTCGAGAGCTCGGTCAAGACGAGCCTGGGATCCGCTCCCTCGGCGAGCTCGACCTCCCAGCGCGCGCCGCTGCCCTTCGGGGCGTGCAAGAAACGGCTCGCACGCAGATGCCGCTCGATCCCCGCGGAGGGCGCGTCGAACACGAGCCGGAGCAGGTTCCCCCGGTGGCGCCGGCGGACCTCGCTGACCGCTCCGTCGAGCACCTTGCGCCCGTGCGCGATGATGCAAACGTGCTCGCACATCGCTTCGGCCTGCTCCATGTTGTGCGTGCTCAGCACCACCGTGCGACCTTCGCCGTGAGCCGTGAGGATCGTGTCGCGCAGCACCTCCTGGTTCACCGGGTCGAGCCCCGAGAAGGGCTCATCGAGGATCAGGACGTCGGGCCGGTAGATCACCGTCGCGATGAACTGCACCTTTTGCTGCATCCCCTTCGAGAGCGTCTGGACCTTGCGACTCGCCCACTCGCCAAGATCCATGCGCTCCAGCCACGCGAGCGCCGCCCTCCCTGCCTCGCGCCGATCCATCCCTTTCAATTCGGCGAAGAACACGATCACGTCCTTCACGCGCATGCGCTTGTACAGCCCGCGCTCCTCCGGTAGGTACCCCACGCGCCGCAGCACCGCCCGATCGTGCGCCAGATCCGCGCCGAGCACCTCGATCCTCCCGCTGTCCGGCGCGAGGATGTTCATCATCATCCTCAAGGTCGTCGACTTGCCCGCGCCATTGGGTCCCAGGATCCCGTAGATGCTCCCCGCCGGCACGGTAAGGCACAGATCGTCGACCGCTTGAATGGTGGAGAAGCTCTTGGAGACGTTCTCGACCTGGATGGCAATACTCATGTCGTCGCCGATTGCACCGAAAGAATGGAGAGGTGTGCGCGGGCCCGGAAAGCGAGCCGCGCGGCCACCTCCACCCCCGCGCCAATTCCCAGGCCGAGGATGGTAGCGTCCGGGCGATCGGCGGCTCGACATGAAACGCCCGCACGGCCGGTTGGCGGCCGTCGCCGTCAGCGCTTCATCGACCCGTCTGGCGCTCGGGGTCGGGGAAGTCGCGGTAGAGGGCGGCCCTGAAGTCGGTGACGCGCGAGTACACGGCGGCGTGCAGCCGCTCGGTCTCGCCGGCGCGGGTGGAGACGAGATCGAAGGCGGTGTCGAGCTGAGCGAGATCCTCGGTTTCGATCGTGACGTGGAACTCGCCGAGCTCGGGGGGCCCGAAGCCGAGCTTGCGGCGCGTCAGGCGAAAGTCGTGGATGCGGCCAGCCTCTCGCAAGTGGCCGAGGTAGGAGCGCAGCGCTTGCGCGAACTCGAGGTCGGCGTGCGAGTCCTTCAGGTTGCACCAGATCTCGTAGTAGTTCATGCGGGCGTTCCCCTGGCGAGCTCCTGCGAGGCGCTCGAGAGCCTAGAGCCCGGCTGCAGCTCGAGGAAGCGGCGATGGAGGCGGGTGTCTCCGGAGAGCTCGGGATGAAAGGTGGTGGCGAGGATGCCCTCGCCTTCGACGAGGATGGGCGCGGATCCGTCGCGCGCGAGCACCTGCGCTCGCGGTCCGATCGCGGTGAACTTCGGTGCGCGGATGAAAACGCAGGGAAAGGGGTCGCGGCCGAGCGCGTCGAGCACGATCGGCTTCGTGACGGAAGCCAGCTGGGTCCCGTACGCGTTGCGCTCGAGAGTGGCATCCAGTAGGCCAAGTCGCGGTGGCCGCGTGCCATCGTCGCGGCCGAGGAGGATCGCGCCGGCGCAGGTGCCGAAGAGGACGAGCGAGCCGGCGGCGTGGCGCTCGCTCAGGAGGTCCCACATTCCAAAAAGAGTGAGGAGATGGTGGAGCGTCGTCGACTCGCCGCCGGGCAGCACGAGGTGCGTCAGCCCGGCGAGCGCTTCGGGATTCCGGACGATGACCGGCTCGACACCGAGGGTGCGCAGCGCGCGGACGTGCGGCTCGAAGTCGCCCTGCAAGGCGAGGACACCGATCGGGTGGGTGGAGGGATTCACGTGTGGGGGCTGCGCTGGCGTCTCGGGGAGCGAGCAGCCTCGCTCACCAGCCTCGTGTCGCCAGGCGTTCCTCGCGGGCAATTGCCGCAGCGGGCGCGCCCTTCATCGGTGCGCCGCTCTCGCGGCAGGCCTCCATGACGATCGCTGGCTCGTTCCAGCGCGCGGTCGCCTTCACGATCGCCGCGGCAGTGCGACGGGGATCGCTCGACTTGAAGATGCCCGAGCCGACGAAGACGGCCTCCGCGCCGAGCGCCATGGCGAGGGCCGCATCGGCGGGCGTGGCGATGCCTCCCGCGGCGAAGTTCGGCACGGGGAGGCGGCCGAGCTCGTGCACGCGCAGGACCTCGGCATAGGGAGCGCGCAGCTTCTTCGCGAGGCTCATGAGCTCCTCGCGCGGCGCGGACGCGACGGCGCGGATCTCGCGATTGACGCGCCGCAGGTGGCGCACGGCCTCGACGACGTCGCCCGTGCCCGCCTCGCCCTTGGTGCGGATCATCGCAGCTCCCTCGCCGATGCGCCGCAGCGCCTCGGCGAGCCGCGTCGCGCCGCACACGAAGGGAACGCGAAACGCCGCTTTGTCGATGTGGTGCTCGGCGTCGGCGGGCGTGAGCACTTCGCTCTCGTCGATGCAATCGACCTCGAGCTGCTGCAGGACGCGCGCCTCCATGAAGTGCCCGATGCGCGCTTTCGCCATCACGGGAATCGTGACCGCGGCCTGGATCGCCTGGATGCGCTCCACGGTCGACATGCGCGCGACCCCGCCCTCGGCGCGGATGTCGCTCGGTACGCGCTCGAGCGCCATGACCGCGGCCGCGCCGGCGTCCTCGGCGATCTTCGCCTGATCGGCGTCGGTCACGTCCATGATGACCCCGCCGCAGAGCATGCGCGCGAGGCCGACTTTCACATCGAGCTCGACGAGCGCGCTGCCTCGGCGGTCCGGTTCCACGAGCCCATTCTCAGGCCGATTCGTCATCGAAAGCTCCTTCCTTCACCAGTTGGTCCCCCTGGCGCGCGGTCTCGCTCACCAGTAGCTCCATGTCCTCGTCGCGCGTGCGGTGATTGACGATGCACACGCGCAGAGCAAACTTCCCGTTCACGATCGTGCTCGAGGGCACGCAGACGCCGCTCTCCTGCAGGCGCACGAGGAGCTCGCGATTGAGCTCGTCCAGGCGCAGCGCGCGGTCCCCGGTTCCGACGTAGCGGAAGCAAACGATGCTGAGCGGGACGGGGGCCAGGCGCTCGAGCCGGGGATGCACGTCGAGCCGCTGCGCCAGGAGCTGTGCCTGCGCGCAATTGCGATCGACGAGCCGTCCCAGACGCGCGACGCCGTGTTCCTTGAACGACATCCAGATCTTGAGCGCGCGGAAACCGCGCGAGAGCTGCGGGCCGTAATCGGCCATGAAGCGCGCGTTGGCGAGCACGCCGCGCGCATGGCTGGCGAGATACGGCGGCGTCAGCGTGAAGGTCTCACGGTGCACGGCAGAATCGCGCACCAGGATGCAGCCTGCTTCATAGGGCACGTGCATCCACTTGTGCAGATCGAAGGCCAGGCTGTCGGCGCGCTCGATGCCGGCGAGGCGGGGAGCGAGCTCGGTCGAGAGCACGGCCCCCGCGCCGATCGCCGCGTCGACGTGGAACCAGAGGCTTTCCTCGCGCGCGAGGTCCGCGAGCGCCGTGAGATCGTCGATCGAGCCGGTATTGACCGTGCCGGCCGTCCCGATGATCGCGATGGGCCGCCGGCCCGCGGCGCGGTCCGCTCGAATCTGGGCGCGGATCGCGGCGATGTCGGCGCGAAACGCTGCGTCGACCGCCGTCGTGCGCAGCGCGTCCGCCCCGAGCCCGAGGAGCTCGAGCGCACGCTGCACCGAACTGTGGACCTCGCTCGAGGCGTACAGGGTCAGCGGCTCGGAGCCGCGCAGCCCGTGCTTGCGCACGTCGACTCCGGCGCGCGCGTGACGCGCGACCGCGAGCCCGATCATGTTCGCCATCGAAGCGCCGCTGACGAGGAGCCCGCTCGAGCTCGCCGGGAAGCCGAAGAGCTCGGTGAGCCACGCGAGGACGCGCTCCTCGACGAGGATCGCCGACTGATCGAAGGCCCCCGTGCTCACGTTCATCCCTGCCGCGAGCATTTCGTAGAGCATCGCGCTCGGAGACCCGGTGCCGCAGGCCCAGCCCCAGAAGCGCGGATGGACATTGCCGAGCGGGTAGGGCAGCACTTCGCTCTGGAACTCTTCGTAGGCGCGCGTGATTCCCTGCGGCTCGAGGGGGAGCGGCTCGACGAGCGCCTCGCGCGTGGCCGCCGGCGGTGGTTGCCAGGCCGGCCGCTCACGCACCCCGCGCAACCAGTCGAGCATCTGGTCGACCATGCGGTGACCGAGGACCCCGAGCTCCGCCCAGTCCGCCGGATCGAGACTCTCCGCCACCTCGGGTGTGGTTTGCTCGGAACCGTCCCCCCTGGTCCCCGATGACGGCGCCGCCTGGAGCGGGACAGCTTTTCGATCGATTGTATCCATACACTTCTCGTTCTGCGCTTGCATCTGGCCGGGGCCCGTAGCATAATGCCCCTATTGTCACGATCAATCAGGAACTTGTTATCATGACAAGTTGGAAGCCCGACCTCGCCCGCGCGAACGACCCGCTCTACCTCGAGATCGCCGCAGCCCTCGGCCGCGACATCGATCGCGGGCTGCTAGCGCCGGGCGTACGTCTCCCCACGCACCGCGAGCTCGCGCGCTCGCTGTGCGTCAACGTCGGCACGATCACCCGCGCTTACGCCGAGGCCGCGCGACGCGGTCTGATCGAAGGCGAGGTGGGTCGCGGAAGCTTCGTGCGCCATCCCGGTGCTCGCGCCCTGCTGTCCGCACCGCCCGCTCCCGTGCCCGGAGACATCGTCGATCTCGCGTTCAATCTGCCGGCCGGCGGCCCGAACGATGACGAGCGCCGCGCGGCGCTCACCGCTCTCGCCGAGCGCGACGATCTCGACGACTGCTTCCGCGGCTATCACCTCGGCGGCCTCACGCGTCATCGCGAGGCCGGCGCCCGCTGGATCGAGCGCACGGGCCTGCACGTCGGCGGCGAGCGCGTGCTCGTCACCGGTGGCGCGCAACATGCGCTCGCGATCGCGCTCGCGACTGCGACGCAGCCCGGCGACGTGCTGCTCACCGAGGCGCTCACCTACCCCGGCATCAAGTCGCTCGCACGTATCCTTGGCCTGCGCGTGCATCCCGTGGCGCAGGACGAGCACGGTCTCGTCCCCGATGCGCTCGAAGAAGCCTGCCAGGGTTCCGAAGCTCGAGCGCTCTATTGCCAGCCCACCTCCTCAAATCCGACCGCGCTCTCGATCGACGCCCCCCGCCGCCGCGCCATCGCCACCATCGCGCGCCGCCGCGGCCTCACGATCCTCGAGGACGACACCTACGGCTTCGTGCGCACGAACGAGACCCCGCCTCTCGCCGTGCTCGCCCCCGAACGCACCTGGTTCGTGACCGGAGTCTCGAAGAGCCTCACCTCAGGCCCGCGCGTCGGTTACCTGGCCCTTCCGAACGAACCCGCCGACATCGCCGAGCGCGCCCTCGCGAGCATCATGGCCCTCGGCTGGACCGCTTCGCCCATCGCCGCCGAGCTCGTCTCGACCTGGATCGAGAACGGAGTCGCCGACCGCATCGTGAGCGAGAAACGCGCCGAGGCCCTCGCACGCCAGGACCTCGCGCGTGCCACCCTCGCGCCCCTCACGTCCCCCTCCGAACGCACCAGCACCCACCTCTGGCTCCCCCTCCCCGAGCCCTGGCGCGCCAGCGACTTCGTCGCCCGCGCCCGCCACGCCGGCGTCGCCGTCACCGCCGCCGAAGCCTTCGCCGTCGGCCGCGCGAGCGCCCCGCACGCCGTCCGAATTTGCATCTCGACGCCGCAGACGCGCGAAGAGCTCGCGCGCGGTCTCAGCGCTTTGGTCTCAGTTCTCGCCTCCTCGCCAACCTCCGCCGCAACCTTCGTCTGATCCATCTAGAGAGAAACCACACCCCTACCTCCGAGTTCGGAGTACCGCCTTTAGGCGGTCTGGTTCGTCGTCCCGCCTTCAGGCGGGACTGGTCCTGCAAGAGAAGACCGCGTAAAGGCGGTCTTCTCTCTTCGTTCTGTAACGGAGGATCAGGTGCTCAACTCGGTTCGAGGAACCACCGCCATGCTGGCACGATCCGGATGGTTCGCCCTCCTTCGAGGATCGACTCTTCCTCCCGCAACGTGACCATGGTTGCCGAACGCATTCCCTTGCTCGACACACTCGGCATCACGGCGCGTCGCGACGTCAGCTCGGGTAGCGGACGGGCGTGAAACTCGGCCACCTGACGATCGATCTCTTCGGAGTTTCCCATGATTGTCCCTCGATGAAGGACAAGATGGCCTCAAGTTGTCCTTCTATCAAGGACACTTCGGAAGAGGCGCTGTTATGGGCAGCCTACGGCCAGGTCACTACGGCGCGAACCTGGTCGATCCGGGCGCGAAAGGCCCCAGGTCCGGATCCCGCGCCCCCTACGGAGGAGGATTCGACCGAACCGGCGGAGTGCTGGGACACGCGCGCGCGCATCTCGCGCGTGAGGGGGTCGACGAGGTCATCGGGGTGCGCGAGGTTGGAGAGCGTGATCTTGCGGTCAGTCGTGACGAGATCGTGCGTGTCGAGGAGCTCCCAGGCGGCGTTGGGGTGATTCCAGATCTCGATCTTTTGCTGCGCGGGGAGGCGGCTCGCGGCGGTTTCGACGATGAGGTCGATGCGTGAGGGGACTGCGCGATTCAGCGCGAAGGTGAGCTCGATGCGGCGCTCGGCGAGGGGACTCTCGCCGAGCGCCGGTCCCACGGTGAGGCGTTGATCGTCGCTGCGCTCGAGCTGGGCGAGGCCGCCTTCCTCGAGCTCGCCGGCCTCGATGGCCATCGTCGACGGCTCGTAGAAATCGACGCGCGGCCGGATGCGGAAGACCTTGCCGGACCAGTAATCGGTGACGTAGAGCCAGCCGTCGGGACCGAGGGCGAGGTCGGTGATCGTGCTGAAGCCCCAGGCGAAGCGCAGGAGGTCGCGCTCGATCGTGTCGTCCGCGACGCCGTCGGCGAGCGCGCCGGGGAGGGCGAGGCTCATGCGATCCGGGGTGAGCTCGACGTGGTAGATCTGCGGGCCGTTCTGGTCTCCGAAGACGAGGTCGTTCCAGAGGTCTTCGGGGAAGCGCTTGGAGGCGAGGAAGCGAACGGCGGTGATCCCGATGCATTCGAACCACGAGAGATCGGGATCGCGGTAGGTCGCGCCAGGAAGCATCACGAGGTCGATCGCGTCATAGGGGACGAAACCGTTCTCCAGGTATGCCGCGTCACGCGCGTCCGGGCCCATGATCAGGAGCCAGCCGCTGTTCATGCCGGGCACGGCGCGCTCGAGCTCGTCCCAGTTGCTCGGCCCGTTCTCGCCGAACCAGAGCTGGCCCGTCAGCGGATCGAAATCCATGCCGAGCGAGTTGCGGAAGCCGTAGACGAACCAGCGCCGCAGCGCCGGATCGCTCTGGCTCGCGAAGGGATTGTCGGCCGGGGTCGACCCGTCGGGTGCAATGCGGAAGATGCCGCCGCCGAAGGAGGAGCCCGAGGTGGCGGTGTTCTGCTCGACGCGCGGGGCAGTGAAGTCACCGCGCTGCTTGTCGCCTACCTGGCCGTAGAGCATGCCGTCGGGACCGAAGCACAGGACGCCTGAATCGTGCGCCGGGGCGTCGGCCTGGCTCGCATCGTAGGGACAGGTGAAGAGCGGCCCGAAGGGCTCGACCAGCGCGCTGCCGTTGAATCGATAGCGCATGACATGGTTGCCCGTCCACGGTCCTCCGTCGGCGCCGCTCGTGATGCCGTGATAGAGGTACACGTAGCCGTTCTGCTCGAAGCGCGGGTTGCGCGTGATTCCAAGGCCGCCCTGCACCGGCACGGTGAGATCGAGCGCCGTCCCGACCACCGAGCCGTTCTTCACGTGGAGAACCCGGCCATCGTAGTTCTGCACGACGAGCGCATCCTCGCGACCGATGAAGACGATCGAGGCCGGCCGGTCCAGACCACTGGCCCAGGTTTCGATGAGGAGCCTGCCGTCGGCGAGGCTCTGCGCGGGAGCATCGGGAGCGAGCAGGATCGTGACGGCGAGGACGAGAATGGTCTTCATGCAGCGGACAAGGATGGCTCGGAGTGCGCAAGTCTGGCAAGGGGCGGAGGACCGAAGGCTGACCTGCATCGGCTCGCGTGGTATCGTCTTCGCCCCTTTTGTGGTCCGGACGTGAACCCTTCCTCACCGCGTACTCCGCTCGCCGCGGTGCTCGCTTTCGCCGGGCTCAGCAACCTTGCGACAGGCGTCGCGACGATCGGCGTGTTCTTCCTCGCCGAGAGCGCTTTCGGTTTCACGACGGCCGAGAATTACCAGCTCGGTTTGATCACCGGCGTGACCTACGCCCTGGCGGCCTGGAAATCCGGACCGATTCTCGGGCTGCTCGCGCATCGGGCGATCGGGCTGTGTAGCCGCGGAGCGCTCGCCGTGATGACCGTGGCGATGGCGGCCTTCTGCCTGCTGCCGTATCTGGTCCAGGCGCGCTGGACGATCTACGTCTTCGCCGCGCTCTACATGCCGGTGACCGGCGTGTTCTGGTCGCTCGTCGAGAGCTTCCTCTCCGGCGGCCGCCGCGGCGAGGACCTGCGCCGGGCGATCTCGCATTTCAACGTCACGTGGAGCAGCGCCATGGCGCTCGCCATGTGGCTCATCGCGCCCTACGTCGAGAAGCGGCCGCTCGAGATCCTGCTCGCTCTCGCGATCGCGCACTTTGCGAGCCTGGTCTTCCTCATCCCCTTTCATCGCAACCCCGGCCGTCACGAGGACGAGGAGCAGCATGCGCCCGCGCAGTATCGCGTGCTGCTCTCGGGCCACCGGATCCTGCTCGTCGCGAGCTACGTGATGATGTTCGCGCTGGGGCCGTACCTGCCAAGGCTCCTCGCCGAGCTCGAGATCCCCGCGAGCTGGCGAACGCCGCTCGGCTCGATCTGGATGCCCGCACGCGTGCTCGTGTTCTTCTTGATGGGCACGTGGCACGGGTGGCACGGCCGCCGCATCGTCGGTGCGCTCGGTGCGATCCTCTTGCTCGTGGGTTTCGGAATGACCGTGAGCGCGCCCGAGCTCGGCGGCCGCACGGCCGGCCTCGCCGCTCTCGTCCTTGGCCAGCTCGGCTTCGGCGTCGCGATCGCCGCGCTCTACACGGCGAACCTGTACTACTCGCTCGCCGTCGGTCACTCCTCCGTCGAAGCCGGCGGCTCGCACGAAGGCCTGATCGGACTCGGTTACACGATCGGTCCCCTCTGCGGCTGGACTGCGGGTCACCTCGCGACTGCGGGAGTCATCGCTCCCCAGAATGTCACCTCGCTCGTGCACCTCACCATCGAGGGGCTCGCGCTCGGCGCCGCGGTCTGGGCGTGGGGCGCGACCCGACCGCGATCGCGCCTCTCCGGTTCGTAGTTCCGCTCTGGTTCGGAGTACCGACTTCAGTCGGTCCGGTTCGTCGTCCCGCCTTCAGGCGGGACTGGCTCTGCAAGAGAAGACCGCCTGAAGGCGGTACTCCGAACCAGAAGAGCCTAAAGCGCACTGCCGTACTAGGACGATGGTACGGTCCAAGTGGACCTCATCGTCGACACCGGATCGTTCGTTCCGCCTTCTCAGCAGATCCTCGAGGCATTCCTGGATCGAATCGGCTCGGGAATGCTCGGAGCCGGTGAGCGCCTGCCCTCCGTGCGCCAGCTCGCCGCCCAGGTGCTCGTGAACGCGAACACCGTCGCACGAGCCTACGGCGAGCTGGAACGAATGGGCGTCGTGCGTGGCGAAAACGGTCGCGGCGTCTTCGTGACGTCGGAAGGCCCCCGCATCGCTCGCGAGCTGCGCGGGGCCGAAACGCTCGAGGGATTCGAACGCGCCGCTTCGCTCGCTCTGCGAGCTGGCCATGCGCCAGCCAAGCTGTCTCGTGCTCTCGCCCGCCAGGCCAGGGAGGTTTCTTGAATGGATGCGTCACTGTCGATCCGTGGATTGTGCGTGCGCCGTCGCGGCGCGGAAGTGCTGCGGGGCATCGATCTCGATCTCGCACCGGGTGAGGTCACCGTCCTGCTCGGCGCAAATGGCGCGGGGAAGACGACGCTGCTTCTCACCCTGCTCGGAAAGCTGCGCGTGCGAGCCGGCACGATCCGGCTCGACGGCCTCGATCCACAACACACGAGGCGCGAGGAGCGAGCGTATCTCGAGCGCGTCGGCTACGTCCCGGACCACTCCGATGTGCCGGGATGGATGAAGCTCACGGAGCTGTGGCGCTATCTCGCGCCACGCTATCCGCGCTGGGATGCGACTCTCGCGGAGGAGATCGCGCGTCGCTTCGAGATCCCACGCGATCGGCCTCTCGCGAGTCTCTCGCTCGGACAGACGACCCTCGCGCTCCTCGCGACGGCCGTTGCCTCGCACCCGCGCTTGCTCCTGCTCGACGAGCCGTTCTCGAGTCTCGATCCCGCAGCGCGCGAGGACTTCGTCTCGGCGCTCGTCGGCCTCGATTCGCTCGCGGAATGCGCCGTGTTGCTCACGACGCACGATCTCGAGCTCGCTTCCCGAGTCGCCGACCGGGTCGCGTGGCTGGAGGAGGGGAAAGTCGCGTGCATCGAAGATCCCTCGCGCTTGAGTGGCCGGACCTGGCCCTTGCCCGACGAGCTGCGCGCCGCCTACCGGCCCGCCAGGAAGGTGATCGCATGAACGTCCTGACACTCGAACTGTGGCGCACGTGGCGCGAAGAACGCGCGACCTGCGGCTTCCTCGCAGCGGGTCTCATGATCCTTGCGACGACAGTTGCAGCTCTGCCTCTCGGCATACAAGCGAGCGATCCACTGTACGCACGGATCATGAGCGTGGCAGGCGCGGGACTCGCCGCGCTCACGCTCACTGATGGTCTCAGGGGACGCGGAGACCGGCTTGGGCAATTCGCGCTCCTCGGACGGCTCCCCGTAGGAGTATCCAGCGCATTCGTGGCCCGCTTCACTTTCTTCCTGACGGGCCTCGGCTTCTTCACGCTGCTCGGGGCATCCCTCGCCGTGCTCGGCGCCGGAATCACCGAAGGGAAGTGGGCCTTCGCGATGCCGAGCACCTCCTGGGGCTGGGCCGCGGGCCTCGCGCTGGTCGTCTCGTCGTTCGGTTTCGCGACGGCGATCTGGATGCCGAAGAGCGCGCTCGGTCTTCCGGCTGGAGCATTCGTAGCTTGCATCGCGCTCGCTCCGCTTCTCGCCGGCTACTTCTTCCCGTGGATGCTTCCGGTGAGCAGGACGGTCGCCGTCACGTTTCTCGTCGGTGCATTGTCGCTCGCCGGGATCGCTGCGACCGTGGCCGGATGGCGCTCATTCGTACACGCGAGCCGCCCCGAGCGGCGCGACCCTCGATCTCTCGCGCTCAGCGGAGCGCTCGTGTTCCTCCCGATCGCACCGCTGTGGACCTGGGGGGGCGTGGGCTTGCTCGGCCCGCCCGCCCTGGAGCGCCAGAGCTTCCGTATCCAGGTGGCCTGCGTGGACAGGGAGAATCGCCAGGCGCTCGTGGGAGTTCGGTGGGAGCGATTCTTGGGTCCGAGGGACCTGGTGGAGCTTGGGGAATTCGGCGAGGAATCGGTCCTGCGCGTCGATCTGCGAACGGGCGCCTGGATCCCGACAGACGAGAGCCTCGAGGAGCGCTTGAGCTCCGAGGACCATCCCGGCCCTTCGTACATCGAGGCTTACCTTGCTTCCGCCAGAGCGCCGGCCTCTCCGTCGCGCGACGGCTCGTATGAACTCCGGCTGGAGGAACAGCGCGGCGGAACGACGCGGTCGGAGATCGTCCGCGGCCTCGAATTCGACGACGAGCTTGCGGCACGAGCGAGCGTCGCGGCCAAGCCGCTCGTGGCACGCATCGAACGCTGGGCGGGTAATGGCTTCCTGCTGCGGGTCGACGAGCGCTCGGCCTACTTCGATCCTTACCGCAGGCTCGTGTGCACGCACGCGCAGCTGCGGCGGGAGCTCGCGACCGAGGACTTCATCTTCGTCTGGATCCGCGAGGGGAACTGGCTCCTCTCGATCCACTCTCCTCGTGAACGCGTGCTCTCCTACGACCCGAGGACGCACAATTGCTCGGAGCCACTCGGATTCGAGGCGGCAGACGACCGACTGGGCATCCTCGTCGATGGAAGATTCGTCGTGCTGCGCGACGGCAAGCTGATCCTCGTCGATCCGGACACCGCTGCCACCGCGCCGCTCTCCTTCGCCGACGGGTGGGAGGACGAGATCCGCTCGGCAGGCAGCGGGGGCCGGCGCGATTTCCGCCGCCTCGACGCTGAAGATCCTCCTGTATTGAGGATCTGGGGCAACCGTTGGACTGGCCTCGCCCGCCTCGATCTCGCGACGTGCTCCCTAGTTCGGGCGGCCGACTCCATGTCGAGGATTCAGCACCTGCTCGCGTGCCCCGATCGCGACCACGCCATCGTGCAAGAGGACCGCTGCATTGCCATGCTCCGATTCGGCTCTGACGAACGCGTCATCCTCTTCCCGCGAGAGTGATCGTTCACGCGCACGCCCGGGTCAGCTCCGCTGCATACAGCGGGAGCGACAGCAATCGAAAACGCAACTCGCCATCCTGCAGCCGAACATGGTGGTCCTCCTCGGCGAGCGGCTTGGACCAGAGCCGCACGCCGAAAGCGACCTTGGCTCGGTGCAAGAACTGGTGCAACGAGCGAAGCGAGCCGGCAGTGCCGGCTTTGACTTCGACTGGCAGGAGGCCGCTCTGGCAGGGCAGAAGGTAGTCGAGCTCGGCGCCCGCAGTGGCTGTCTCGCGCACCCAGAAGTGAAGCTGCGCAAGATCTCCGGCCGCGAGCAGTTGCTGTCCGACGAACGTTTCTGCCAGGCGGCCATCGAAAGCCTGGAGCGGATCGCCGCGCAGGAGATCGCGGCCGCCGCCTAGCCCGTGCAGCATGAGGCCGACGTCGAGCGGCAGAAGCTTCGGCGCGGCCTTGGGTTTCACTTCGAGCGGCAGGCGCAGCGATGCTGTCGGATGCACGAAGGACAGGAGCATGGCGCCTTCGAGCTTCGCGAGCGCTCCCCGGGACGCCTCCGCTCGAAAGCCCGGAAGGAATCGCTCGTAGCGGATGCGCTGGCCTGCCGCATGCGGCAGGCGAGCGAAAGCCTCTTCGAGCGCGCGCGGATCACCAGGCCCCCGATACTTGGGAATGTCTTCGGCGAAGGCCTGGACGAGATCGGCGTGCACCTGGCGGACCACTCTCGGGTCGCGGGTCTCGGCCCATCGAACGACGGCCTCCGGCATTCCTCCGACGAGGAGGTACTCGCGCATGAGCTCCATGGCTTGGTCGTGCAGCCCCGCCGAGAGACCTCGGCGCGCTTCGACCGAATCACGGATGTGGGATGCGAGCACGTCCCGGCCGACTGCAGTCGCGAACTCCAGGAGGGTGAACGGTCGCACCGATCGGAAGGTGACCCGTCCGACCGGGAAGGAGAAGCCGCGCTCCTCGAGTCGCACCTCGAGGAGGGAGCCCGCGGCGACGACGGCGATCTCGGGATGGTCTTCGCCGAGGAAGCGGAGCCAGGAGACCGCCTCGGTGCTCTCCTGGATCTCGTCGAGGAGCAGGAGCGTGCGGTCAGGGAAGCGCGCGATCTCGTGACGGGCGCCGAGCGCCGCCAAGAGCTCGTCCGCGGATCGACAGCCACGTACCAGGCTCAGGTCGGCGAAGCGTTCCAAGTTGAGCTCGAGGAAAAGGTCGAACTGCTTTCCGAGCTCGCGTACCGCCGACGTCTTGCCCGTCTGACGGGCTCCGCGTAGCACCAACGGCTTCCGACCAGCATCCCAGGACCACGCACGCAAGCCCGAGTCGATCATACGCGGAACATACATATGAGGCTATAGTAAACTAATATGCGGCGTTCAAACAAGAGCCAATCTCCACGCCAATCGCCACGAAAAGTGGGGCAGTCTGGGCGAGTCGGGGTGAAAGGGTCCCCGACTCCTCGAGGCTGGGGACGCGAGCTGGGCGATTGCCGTCTCGCTCACGGTCACGTCATGGTCGGCTCCCCCGGCGCCGGCTTCCGGTCTTGGGAGGTCAACCGCTCTCGACGACAATGGAGGCGGCCGCACGCGGCCCCCCTTCACCATGCGCATTTTCGCTCTGCTCCTCCTTCTTCCGCCCCTCCTCGCAACCCCGTCTGCTCCCCAGGACGGACAAGAGCCCGAAAGCGGCGGGGAGGCGCGGATCGGGCGCGACGTCTACGGGCGCCCGCTGAAGACGACCGACAAGGTCGACGCGTTCGTCGCGAAATTGATGGGATGCTGGCGGCTCGTCGACATCGAGGACGCGGAGTTTCCAGCCGATGGGCGCTCGCAGGTGGGGTACTTGCTGATCGGGCAAGACTTCCTGGCGCTCGAGATGCACGTCGCCTGGGACGACGAGCAGGGGGAGATGGTCGACAACGACTTCCAGTCGGGGATCCATGAGTATCGTCTCGAATCGACGGGGGTGCTCGTGACGTCCGCGCTCATCGGGAGCTTCCTCGAGGAATACGCTCCGAAAAGCAAACTCGATCTCGAATGGGAGGACCCCGGGACCCTGCGCAAGTTCCAGTTGAACCTCGCGGGGAACTTCCTCAGCCTCGAGCGGGAAGACGGGAGCCGGCTTTCGTTCAGTCGCCAGCCGGCGCGGCACGCCGCGGAGAGGGACCTCTTCGGGCGCGAGCGGCCGGACTCGAGCGGGAAGAAGGACGTCTTCGGCCGGGATACCGAGCCGAAGAAAAAAGGCGGCGACGACGACGATCGGCGCTGAGGATCGGGTTCGGAGTACTGACTTCAGGCGGTCTTCTTTCTACAGCCAGTCCCGCCTGAAGGCGGGACGACGAACCGGACCGCCTGAAGGCGGTACTCCGAACCAGAGGTACTCCGAACCGGAGGATCACTCCAGGACGATCTCGGCCTTCGTGCCCGAGACGATGCTTACGGTGGCCGAGGCGAGCTCGAGGTCGTCGCGCCAGGCGCGCACGCGGTAGCTCGCAGGCAGGAGATCGAGCTCGATGGCGCCCTCGTCGAGCGGATGGATGCCGGCGAGCAGGTACGTCGTTCGTGGGCCGATCTGGTGCACATGCTCGAGCGATATCGAGCTCGCGCTGGCGGCACGCCCGCGGGCGCGCACGGCGAGCTGCCCAGGAGTTGGCAAGCACTGGACTCCGAGGTCCACGGGCTCGCCCGGTGAGACGACGAAGGGCGGCAAGACGTACAGACCGTTCGAGCGCGTGCAGACGGCGATGATGTACTGGCCGGGCGGTTGCGGAGCGGTCTGGAAAGCGCCGGTCGGCGCGTCGATCTGGAACCAAGGCATCGACATCCGGCTGTGCTCGAGCAGCAGATTGAGCGCGAAATCGCCGGGCGGGCGGCCGTCCCACGCATGCAGAATGCCGCGGATCGGAGCGGCGTCCCGCGAGCCGACCGGGAGGCGGACCTCGACATCCTCGCCGCCGGCGAGAAGATCGTCGAGGGTGACGAGCGGCATCGCATTGGGGCAGTGCGGGTCACGGATCACGATGGTCACGGGCATATCTGGGTACACCGTGAAGGCTGCGGTCGAACCGCGCTCGTCGGTCTCGTGCGAGTCATACCAGTCCTCGCCCTGGACCTGACACAGGAGTCCCGCGACGGGTCGGCCGTCGGGGTCGAGTACGTGAATGCGGAAAGCGGAGTGATCGCGCAGGGAGGGACTCCACACGAGCTCCTGGCCGGGCATCGCCGTCACGTGCGTGCTGAGATACCGCGAGGCGATCTCCGGATGGAAGGCCCAGAGCAAGTGCTCGCCTGGCGGCAGCGTGGCGGTCGCGTACCGGCCATGCTCGTCGGTCTTCGCCTCGTGCCACACGACTCCTCCGCCCGAAGAGAATCGCACGCTGGCTCCGGGGAGCGGATTGCCGCCACGATCGCGCACGACTCCGGTGAGCGGAACTCCCGGCCCGAGCACGATGTTCACTTCGCCTTTGGAATCTGCCGCTCCCGCGACATCGTCGACGAAGGGAGCGCAGCCTTCCTTCTCGACCCGGATGAGATTCCCGCCCTCGATCCAGCCGGGTACCTCGAACCGACCCTCGGCGTCGCTCTCGCACTTCTCCTCGGGCGAAGTGAGCACGGCGCCGTCGGCGCGAGTCTGGAATGCGTCGTCGTTGTCGAAGAGCCCGATCTTGGCGCCCGCCAGCGGCTCGCCCGACCGGGAGCGCACGCGGCCGCGAACAGTCTGATACACGTGGTCGAAGGTCAGCGTGAGTTCGGCGGCCGCGTAGTGCTCGGGCACGACGTGATGGTCGGTGGTGCGCAGGAAACCGGGATGCTCGGCGAAGAAGGTGATGCGGCCGGGAAGGAACTCCCGTGCGAGATCGTTGGACGCGTCCGCCTCGACGACGAGGCGTGCGCAGCCGGTCGAGTCGGTGATCGCCTGGCGTCTGCGGCCGTTGACGAAGACGTGCGCGCCCTCGATCGGTGTGCCGGAGGCGTCCACCGCCCGAAGGATCCACTCGCGCGCGGCAGCGGGCGCCAACTGCTCGCTGATTGCCTGTTCCTCCATGGCTGGGAAGGACACGCCGCCGTCTGTGGCTCTGCGCGCAGGATCGTGCGACTCGCTCGCAGGCGCGGACGCCATCGCGTCGAGCGACCGCGTTCCATCGGTATTCATTCCGGGCACCAGATCGCGCGCCGCTCCGGCCACGTGGAGCGCCAGGAGCGCCCAGCTCGTGCCAAGGATGCCCGCGCCGGTGACGACCATCGTCGCCGCTGAAAGGGGCCGTGACGGAGCCGTTGGTCGAAGCTCACGCGAATCGATCCAGCGGGTCAGAGCGAGCACCCAGCCCTCGCGGTTCCCCCTCGATTCTCGGTCGAGCTGCCCTCGCAACGCGAGCAGACCGCGGCGAAGCTGACCCTTCACCGTGTCGTGTGGCCGTCCCAGGCGCTGCGCGATCTCCGTGACGCACAGCTCGTCCCAGTAGCGCAGGCGGATGACCGATCGTTCGGGTTCGCGGAGGGTCTCGACGGCAGCGAGCAAGCGCTCACGGATCGCTCGTTCGTCCGCGTCCGACCGCGCGCCCTCGAGCGCTTCCGGGCGCGCACTGCGCTCCTCGCGATGCCTGCGCCTGGCAGCACTGCGACGTGCAAAGAGGATTTGCTTGCGCAGCACGGCACGCAACCAGGCCGGTTTCTCGAGCGAACGCTGCCATCCGGATTCCAGGGCGGCCACCCAGGTTTCCTGCACGAGGTCTTCTGCATCGATCTCGCCGATGAGGCGGCGAGCGAGCTTGCGCAGAGAACGCTCCTGCTCGTCGAAGGTGGGCGACGCCGAGCGCGCGTGAGGGATGTGCATGAGGAAGACTCCTTCGATCTGCTTCCGCGCTCATCCTATGCGAGCACTGCGCATCCGGATACCGGCGCACGCGCGCGGAATTCCCGCACTTTCGTGACCCGATCGAACGAGCGCGGCAAACAGGTGAGTGGAACCATCACACAGCGGCCCATCGCGAGGGCGTGCAGGTGTGATCGGGCCGCGAACTGCGCGCGCTCCGATCGAACTCCCGCAACTCTCCGATGGGCGAGGCCTCTTCGCTCCTCTCGAACGGCGGGAACACCCATGCGTGGTGATCCCCGCCGCGACGTCGTTTTGCGCCCGCTCGCGCGGCCGGCCATCCGGGCGCTCTTCCTCGACACGAAAGAAGAGGATCCATGCGAACCATCCTCGTTCTCACTTTGCTTCCGGCGTTCTCCGCCACGAGCTTCGCCGCCGAATGGATCGTTCCCGACCAGTACTCGACCATCCAGGCCGCCATCAATGCCTCAGGCAACGGTGACCGGATCCGGGTGCGAGCCGGAACCTACAACGAGCTGATCGACTTCAACGGCAAAGCGATCACGGTCTTCGGCGAAGCCGGCGCTCCATCGACATTCATCCAGGGTGGCGGGAACGGTCCCGTCGTCCGCCTCGATTCGAACGAAGGTCCCAGGTCGGTGCTGTATGGTTTCACGATCCGCAACGGATCCGTTCCGTTCGGAGAGGGCGGGGGCATCTATTGCGCGAATTCCTCGCCGACACTGCGCGGCCTCGTCGTGCAGGACAACAGCGCGGGCTCGGGCGGGGGCCTCGCCATCGTCGGCGGCTCCCCGCACGTCGAAGGCTGCACGATCCTCGAAAACACCTGCCTCAGCTCGGGCGCGCAGCAAGGCGCCAACGTCTACATCTCCGGCACGGACCCCGACTTCGTCGACTGCACGATCGGTGGAGACCCCGCCGGGAACAGCGGCGCCATCGAAGGCGGCGGAGCCTTCGTCTCGGGCTCGAGCGTCTACAAGGTGAGGTTCGAGCGTTGCCGCTTCTCGTACTGCGATGCGAGCACACGCGGAGGAGCGATCGCCTGCATCGGCACCGAGCTCGTCCTCTCCCGTTGCATGTTCACCTTCAATGACACGGCCGGCCGCGGCGGCGCCGTGTACGCGGGGAACCTCCTGTCCGGTGCGATCGCCACGATCTCCAATTGCTGGTTCTACGCCAACGACACCACGGGCGTCGCAGGCCGCGGCGGAGCGCTCGCCGTGGAGACGGGCGGGACGACCTACGTGAAGTCGTGCACGTTCGCCGGGAACGATGCCGGCTGGATCGGCGGCAACGCCTATTGCGGCGCGGGTGCGCTCGAGATCTCGAACTCGATCCTGTACTTCGGCAATGCCGTCTCCGGCGATCAGCTCGCCGTCGACATCTTCTCGGGCGGAACCGCGAGCTCCACCGTGAGCTGGAGCGACGTCCAGGGCGGCCAGAGCGCCGTCCACGTGGGATCCTTCGCGCAGCTCAACTGGGGCTCGGGCAACATCGATCTGGATCCCAAGATCGATTTCCTGGAGTACGCCCGTTTGAAGACTGGCTCGCCGTGCATCGACGCGGGAGATCCGGGCTACGTGGCCGGAGCGCTCGAGCGCGAGTTCCCGGGCCTCGACGGCATTCTCTACGGCTATCCGGGCGAGCTGCGCATGAACGTGCGGCTCGACATGGGTTCCGACGAGTACTGGGACTGCAACGGCAACGGACTGCCCGATCATTCGGAGACCTTCCCCGACTGCAACTTGAACAAGATCCCCGATGCCTGCGAGATCGCGCAGGGAATCGTCCCCGACCTCGATGGCAACGGAGTTCCCGACGACTGCCAGGTCCTGGGCACCGCGCTCTGCTTCACCTCCGTGCCGAACGCACCGTGCGGGAACTACGACGCATCCGCCGGAGCGCAGAATCGCACCGGAATCGGCGCGGAATTGAACGCGGTCGGTTCGCTGAGCGTGGGAGCGGACGATCTGCGCCTCGTCGCCACGGGTCTCTCCCCGGGTGTGCCCTCGGTCTTCTTCACCGGAACGTCCGCCGTGCAGGTCTTCCACGACAACGGCGTGCGCTGCGCCGGCGGGAGCGTCCTGCGCCGCAAGGTCAACTCCGCGAGCTCCGTGGGAGCCGTGAGCTTCGGTCCGGGTCTGGGGGCGCTGACCGGCTGGACCGCCGGCCAGTCGTTCGTCCTCCAGATCTGGTACCGCGACGGCAATGGTCCGTGCGGAAGCGCCTCGAACTTCAGTAACGCGCTCCAGGTCCTGCTCGTTCCTTGACGCGAGGGCTCTGTGGCGCGGCCTCCTCCAAGGTTGCGCCGCGGGGTGTGTTCGCGCGCCGCGATCCAGAGGCCACGCGCCGCTGGGTCGCGGCATTCCCTCCGGTTCGGAGTACCGCCTTCAGGCGGTCTTCCGCTGGGTCTGGTTTCCGCGGTCGTCTCCCGTCGGAGGATGGGAGTGCGGAGAAGGAACGGGAAGCGAACTGGACCAGACCGCCTAAAGGCGGTACTCCGAACCAGAACCGGACCGCCTGAAGGCGGTACTCCGAACCAGAGGCCGAACCAGAATGCGTCGCAAGTCGCTCGTTGCGCCGGGATGGTGGGATTACACGACGCTCGAGGACGATCTCCTCGCGGAAGCGGCGCGGCTCACGGAGAAGGATCTACTGGATCTCGCGCGGCCGGGATTCGCGGTGCGTTTCTACGAGACTCTCGAGGAGTTCTATCTCGCGGAGGCGCTCGAGTACGTGCATGCGTGGAAGCAGGCCACGGCGAGCCGGCCGGCGGGGATCTGCGGGCCGATCGGGCCGACGGAGCAGCTCCCGCTCGTGGCGGCGCTCGTGAACTCGCTCGAGATCGATCTGCGGAACGCGCACTTCTGGGGCATGGACGAGTGGATCGTCGAGGGCAAGGAAGCCGGGCCGGACTTTCCGCTGGGATTCGAGCGCGCGGATCGGGAGCTGTGCTTCGATCGGATCACGACGCACCTCGCAATGCCGGAGGAGAACCTGCACTTCCCTGCGGTCGACACGCGCGCGTACCGCCGCTCGTTCGACGAGGTGCGCTGCGTGCTCATGCAGGGCGGACAAGGCGAGGTGAAGCACTGGGCGTTCAACGACCCGCCGCGGCGCGAGGGGCGATGGAAGGAGGAGCCGATGCCCGCGGCCGAGTACCGAGCGCTCACCACGCGCGTCGTCGACCTCCACCCGATGACCATCATCCAGAACGCGCGGACATCGGGGGGCGGCGCGGTCTCGAGCATCCCCAGCCAAGCGCTCAGCGTCGGACCGCTGGAGACGTGGAAGGCGGAAACGGTCTCGATCTGGCACGCCGGGCAGCACGACAATCCTTTCGGGATGCGCCTCACCACGCTGATGGTCTCCAAGCGCATCGTCGACACCGCGGTGCCGATGTCGCTCCTCGCGGATCACCCCTCGGTGCGGTTCAGCTTCTGGCGCGGAGCGCTGGGGACCTGCGCCGCCCAGATGCACTGATGCACTGATGCACCCTCGCGCTCGGTACGCTTCCTGCCATGGCTGAGCGCGTGCTCGCGATCGCGGCGCACCCCGACGATGTGGAGTTCGTCATGGCGGGCACGCTGTTCCTCTTGCGCGAGCGCGGGTGGGAGGTGCACTACCACACCATCGCCGACGGAGGCTGCGGTTCGGTGTCGGAGAGTGCCACGGCGACCGCCGCGCGGCGCGAAGGCGAGGCGCGAGCTGCGGCGGCGTACATGGGCGCAGTTTTCCATCCGAGCCTCTGTCGCGACGCCGAGATCGTGTATGCGGTGCCGCTCCTGCGCCGGCTCGCGGCCATCGTGCGGCACGTCGCGCCGCGGATCGTGCTCGCGCACTCGCCGGGGGACTACATGGAGGACCACGAGCAAGCGGCGCGCCTGGCGGCCTCGGCGGCTTTCGTGCGCGGCATGCGCAACTTCGCGACCGACCCGCCGGTGCTGCCTGTCGACGGCGAGATCTGCGTCTATCACGCGCAGCCGCACGGCAACCGCGATGCGCTCGGGGTGCTGGTACGGCCCGCGCTCTTCGTCGACATCGGGCCGGTGCTCGAGCGCAAGGCCGAGATGCTCGGCCTGCACCAGAGCCAGCGCGAATGGCTCGACCGGAGCCAGGGCCTGGGTTCGTACGTGGATTCGATGCGGCGGTTCGCGGCCGAGGTGGGGAAGCTCTCGGGCCGGTACGGCCTGGCCGAGGGCTGGCGGCGCCACAACCCGCTTGGTTTCTGCGCGCCTGACAACGACCCGCTGGCGCAAGCGCTCGCCGGTTGCTGCACACCCCCAGCGGGCGGGTAGAGTCGAGCGCGGTGAGCCGACCGCGGGCGGACGCCCCCGCGCCGAACCACGACTGCATAGCGACCAGCCCGATGACGAGTCCCAACGAGCTCGACGACCTGCGCGAGGACCTTGGCCGCGTCGATGCCGAGATCCTCGCACTCGTCGCGCGGAGGCTCGCGATCGCAGGCCAGATCGGTCGCGCGAAGCAAGCGAGTGGGGCGGCGACGCGCGACTTCGCGCAGGAGAAGGAAGTACTGCTACGGGCGCGAGCCGCGGCCGTGGAGTGGGGTTTCGAGCCGCTCGTCGCGGAGGAGCTGACGCGCGCGCTGATCCATGCTTCGCTCACGCGTCAGGAAGAAGACCGCATCGAGGCGCAGGGGAGCGGCGGCGGCCGGCGCGTCCTGATCATTGGCGGCGCGGGCAAGATGGGCCGCTGGCTCGGTCGCTTTCTCGCGTCGCAGGGATTCGCGGTCGACGTGGCCGATCCGGCGGGGCCGGTCGACGGCCTGGGGCATCGCGCGAGCTGGCAAGCGGGCGCCCTCGATCACGATCTGATCGCGGTCGCGGCTCCGCTGCGCGAATCGAACCGGATCCTCGAGGAACTCGCTGACTCCCCGCCGCGCGGAGTGGTGTTCGACGTCGGCTCGCTGAAGACTCCGCTGCGCTCGGGCCTCTCCCGGCTCGTGTCGGCGGGCGCGCGGGTGACCTCGATCCACCCCATGTTCGGGCCGGACACGCGGCTGCTCTCGGGCCGGCACGTCATCTTCGTCGATCTCGGAGTGCGCGAAGCGACCGAGACCGTGCGCGAGCTCTTCGCCTCCACGATGGCGGTGCAGGTCGAGATGGACCTCGATTCGCACGATCGGCTGGTCGCTTATGTCCTTGGTCTCGCGCACGCCCTGAACATCGCTTTCTTCACCGCCCTCGCCGAGAGCGACGAGGCTGCGCCGAAGCTCGCGCAGCTCTCTTCCACGACCTTCGACGCCCAGCTCGAGATCGCCCGCCGCGTCGCCAGCGAGAACGCGCACCTGTACTTCGACATCCAGCACCTGAACGACTACGGGACCGAATCCCTCGCCGCGCTCCTGTACGCGGTCGAGCGCATCCGCTCGCTCGTGCGGGCCGGCGACGAGGCGGGTTTCGTCGAGCTCATGCGCCGCGGGCAGGCCTACCTCGAGAGCACAGCCCGCCCGCGCTCGTAACGGCGGCGCTGCTTTACTTTTCGCCACAAAGTGCTTGCCCGATAGGGCGCATGCCGTAGGCTATCCAGCGTGACTCCCCTCCGGTCTCTGCGTGCTCTGCCGCCCGAACGGCCGGCGCTCCACGGCCGCGCAGCGGCGGACTTGCGCTTCATTCGCGAGACGATGGAGCGATCGGCGGCCTTCACCGGCGTCCCCGGCAAGGGCGGCGTCGTGATGGGAGCGATCGGCTGTGCCGGCGCCGCTCTCGCCTCGGCGCAGACGACGGCCGATGAGTGGCTCGCGGTCTGGGCTGGGACAGCCGTGATTGCGGCCGCGGTAGGCGTGATCGCGCTCTGGAGCAAGGCGCGCGCGGCGGGCACGCCGATGTCGCGTGGAGTCGGCGCGCGCTTCGTGGGCGGCATCTGCCCGCCGCTCGTCGCCGGCGCCGCGATCTCCGTCGCGCTCTGGCGGGCTGGCGCGACCGCGGCCTTGCCCGCCGTTTGGCTCGCGGTCTACGGCACGGGTCTACTTGCCGCGGGGCTGTTTTCCCAGCTCGTCGTCCGAGTGCTCGGAGCGAGCTTCCTCGCGCTCGGCGTCTTCGCCGCGGTGGCGCCGGCTTCCTGGGGCGACCCGCTCATGGCGATCGGTTTCGGCGGTCTGCACCTCGGTTTCGGAATCTCGATCTGGAGGCGGCACGGTGGCTGAGCCTGCCCGACGAGCACGTCGAGCGGCGGTGCGGCCGACACGGCTCGGCACGGCCGCAGCCGGCCTCGACCCGATCATTCACGAACGCGCGCGCCTCGGCATCGTCAGCGCACTCGCGGCGAATACCGTGCTCTCGTTCCAGGAGTTGAAGGACCTGCTCAGCCTGACCGACGGCAATCTCGCGATTCACGCGCGGCGGCTCGAAGATGCCGGCTACGTCGCCTGCAGCAAGCGCTTCGTCGGCCGCGTGCCACGCACCGAGTACCGCCTGACTCCCGGCGGGAAACGGGCGCTATCGGGCTACCTCGAGCACATGGAGTCGATCATCCGCGTAGCCCGCGACGGCCGCTCCGCGTGAAGCTCCTCCCCGCTTCTTTTTCACCGGAAGCTTTGCCATGCAAAGTACATTCGATGATCGCTCCCGCGCTGCCCTCGAGATCGAAGTCGGTGCTCCCCCGTCGATTCGGCGCCGGCCCGACCGGTCGCGCTTGACGCGACTTGCAGTGCCCGCGGAGCTGCGCATCGCTCCGCGGCTCGACCCCGACCTGCGCACGGCGCCGCCGACGCCGCGGCACGCATTGCTCCTCAACCCGTTCTACGCGAAGGACCCGCACGCCAGCTTCGGCAAGCACGTGCTCACGCCGACGCTGGCGCTGACGAGCATCGCCGGCGGCGACGCCGCCCGAGTGGAGCGTGCGGTACTGGGACGAGAACCTGCTGCAAGGGCCGCCGCCTGCCGACCCGTTCCCGCAGGTCGTCGGCATCACCGTCCACCTGACGTTCGCCAAGCGCGCCTACGAGCTGGCGCGCTGGTACCGGGAGCGCGGCGCGAAGGTCGTCCTCGGCGGCCTGCACGTGCTCTCGTGCCCGGAGGAAGTGCGCGCCGCACGCCGACGCGCTCGTCGTCGGCGAGGGCGTGCAGGTCTGGGCGCGAGATCCTCGGCGACGTCGAAGCGGGGCGCGCTGCAGCCGGTCTACCGCGGCGACTACTCGCGCCCGTACCGCGACGACCCCGCGCCGCGCCGCAGCCTGCTCCCGCGCGCGAGCTTCCTGACGACGACGAGCCTGATCGCGACGCGCGGCTGCCACAACCGCTGCGGCTTCTGCTACCTGTCGACCGAGGGCCTGCACATGCCCTACCGGATGCGCGACGCCGAGCAGGTCGTCGACGAGTTCCTCGCCGACGGCCAGCCGTACGCCGTCTTCGTCGACAACAACCTCGGCTCGCGCCCGGACTACCTGCGCAGCCTGTGCCGCGCGCTGCGGCCGCTCGAGAGGATCTGGAGCGCCGCCGTGACGATCGACGTCACCGACGACCCCTCGCTCGTGCGCGAGATGGCGCTCGCCGGCTGCACGGGCGTGTTCATCGGCTTCGAGTCGCTGACGGACGAGAACCTCGCCGACGCCCGCAAGAAGACGCCGCGCACCGAGGACTACGCGCGCCGCGTCGCGCATCCTGCACGACAACGGCATCCAGGTGAACGGCAGCTTCGTCCTCGGCTTCGACCACGACGGACCCGACGTCTTCGAGCGGACCGTCGAATGGATCGAGGCAGAACCGCCTCGAGTGCGCGACGTTCCACATCCTCACGCCCTACCCGGGCACGCCGCTGTTCCGCCAGATGGAGGCCGAGGGCCGCCTCCTGCACCGGGACTGGGACCTCTACGACACCGCCCACGTCGTCTTCCGCCCGCGGCACATGACGCCCGAGGAGCTCGCCGAAGGCTACGCGTGGTGCTACGAGCGCCTCTTCTCGCACGCGTCGATCTGGCGGCGGCGGCCCGAGGACTGGCGCGCCGTGCTCGCCGTACCTCGCGATGTCCTACCTCTACAAGCGCTCGAACCGCCTCTGGCACCGTCTCATCCGCCACGACCTCACGCACGCCGTCTGGTCGCCACTCGTCGAGTGGACGCGCCGCCGGCACATCGCGTTCCGGGGCCGCTTGGCGGAACGGCCAGAGGCCTCGCCGGTATGCGCAGCCCCCGCACCCGGCGGTGTCTAGACAAGAGTCGCCTGACGACGAGGACAGTCAGTCGAGGAACCACTCCCAGAACCCGCCCGGGTCGAAGAGCCAGAGCGTCCAGATCAGAGCGAAGCTCGTGACACCGGCGAGTCTCCAGCTACTCCCGCCAACGAATCGCCAGGCGTGCACGGACCCGAGGATGAGCCCGAGAGTCGCGACGCTCGAGAATGCGGCCACGGACTCTCGAGGAATCGGGAGTGCGGCCGCCTCCGGTTCGGAGTACCGCCTTCAGGCGGTCTTCTCTTGCGGAGCCAGTCCCGCCTGAAGGCGGGACGACGAACCAGACCGCCTGAAGGCGGTACTCCAAACTCGGAGGGACTCCGTGCTCGTAGGGGTGTGGTTTCTCTCTAGTTCCCCATCGCGCCCTTGCGCGACCCCGTCGCATGAAACATGCCCTGGGGTGTCCGTCCGGGCGTTTTCTATCTAGAGAGCCGGTCGCGTTCCCGACACGATGCCGCGCGGAGAGGGGACCGAGAGACGATCTCAGCCGCCGGTCAGCACTGGCTGAACCCGCAGGAATGGCATTTCACGCAGCCTTCCTCGAACGCGAGGACGGCGGTGCAGGCGGGGCATTTGATCTTGTACTGGGACATGCTGCGGGGGCCGTTCGATTTGGCGTGCTCGGGCTCGGCCTTGGCGGAGAGGGAGCTCGGGTCGACGCGGCCGAGGAGGAGGGCTTCGAGGCCGTGGGCCTTCTTGGCGTCGAGGTAGCGCTGCAGGGCGGTCGCGAGGCCGTCGGCGAGCGACATGATGCGGCCGTCCTTCGTCGGGACGGAGAGGCTGGAGCCGATGCCGTCGAGTTGCTTGATCGCGATCTCGAGGCTGCCGTTCGAGCGCAGCCACAGGGAGAGCATGCGGCAGATCGCTTCGAGGTCGGAGTTGGCGACGTCGCCGCCCTTGCCGAGCTGCGCGAAGACTTCGCGCTCGCGGCCGGAGGTGGGGTCGACGGTCACCTTCACGTGCATGTTGCCGAAGGGCGTCATCTGCCGGATGCGCAGGCAGCTCATGATCTCGGGCAGCTTGATCGGCGCGAGCTCGGAGCCGTCCTCGGTCGTCGCGCACGAGGAGCTCGGTGACACGGAGTACCGGCGGCGGCGGCGATCGCCCGCTCGCCATTCGAGGGCTGTTCGCTGCGTCGAGTGCGTGAGCGCCATCGGCTGCATCTCGCGGCAGCCGTCGCGGTAGACGGTGACGCCCTTGACGTCGAGATCGATCGCGAGCTCGTAGATCTCGCGCACGTCGTCGGCCGTCGCTTCGCGCGGGAAGTTGATCGTCTTCGAGATCGAGGAGTCGCAGTGTCGCTGGAAGGCCGCCTGCATGCTGCATGTGCCAGTAGGGTGCGATGTCGTGCGCGGTGACGAACACGCGCTTGGCTCGGCGGGGATGTCGTCGACAGTCTGGAGGGTGCCCTCCTCGGTGATCCGGTCGATCAGCTCCTCGGAGCAGAAGCCGCCCTGGCGCGCGGCCTTCTCGAAGACGTAGTTCACCTCGCGCATGATCGTCGGCCGACCCTGCGTGTCCTTCATCACCTGGCGGATGAAGGCGAGGCTGAACATCGGCTCGATGCCGCCCGAGCAGTCGGCGATGATCGAGATCGTCCCGGTCGGCGCGACGGTGGTCGTGTAGGAGTTGCGCATCCGCCGCCCCTGCTTCTCCCAGTCGGAGCCTTCCCACGCCGGGAACACGCCGCGTTCCTCGGCCAGGATCTCGCTCGCGAGGTGCGACTCGTCGTTGAGCACTTGCATCACCTGCTCGCCGAAGGCGCAGCCCTCCTCGGAGTTGTAGGCGATGCCGAGCTTGTAGAGCGCGTCCGCGAAACCCATGACGCCGAGGCCGATGCGCCGCGTCGTCTTCGACATGTTGTCGATCTGCGGCAGCGGATAGCGGTTGACCTCGATCACGTCGTCGAGGAAGCGCGTCGAAGTGTGGATGACGGTGCTTGAAGGCGTCCCAGTCGAAGCTCGCGTTGCGGCCCTCGTTCTTGACCAGGAGCGCCCAGGTTGATCGATCCCAGGTTGCACGAGTCGTAGGGGTGCAGCGGCTGCTCGCCGCAGGGGTTGGTGGCCTCGATCAGGCCGACGTTCTTGATCGGGTTCCGCGCGTTGATGCGATCGATGAAGATCGACGCCCGGCTCGCCGGTGCGCCAGGCGTGCGCGATGATCAGGTCCCAGACCTCGCCGACAGTCCAGAACTCGCCCGTCCCCTTGCCCTGCGCGTCGGTCTGCTCGAGCTTGGCCCACTGCTTCGTGCGCGGGATTCTGCACCTCGTGCAGGCGTCTTCGGGGACTTGCGCAGCGTGGTCGATGAAGCGATCGGTGACGGCGACCGAGATGTTGTAGTTGGTGATCTTGCCCGAGATCGTCCTTGAACGTGATGAAGCGGACGATGTCGGGGTGGTCGATGCGCAGGATGCCCATGTTGGCGCCGCGGCGGAACGCGCCCTGCTGGATGGCGTCGGTCGCCTTCGAGAAGACCTCGATGAAGGAGAGCGGTCCCTCGGTCGTGCCGCCCGAGGAGCGCACGAGGTCGCCCCGCGGACGCAGCCGCGAGAAGGAGAAGCCCGTGCCGCCGCCGGCCTTCTGGATCAGCGCGGTCGCCTTGATGGAGTCGAAGATGCCCTCGATCGAGTCCTCGACCGGCAGGACGAAGCACGCCGAGAGCATCCCCATCTCGCGGCCGGCGTTCATCAAGCGTCGGGCTGTTCGGCATGAAGCGGCGCGTCGCCATCATCCCGTAGAAGTCGCGCGCCACGGCGAGCGCGCGCTCGCCCGTTCCGCCGGGGAATTCGAGCTCGGCCTTCGCCACGTGGCTCGCCACGCGCCAGAAGAGCTGGCGGGGCGTCTCGACCACCGCGCCGGTCTCGGGCGACCTTCTTGAGGTAGCGCCGCTCGAGCACTGTCCGCGCGTTGGGGGTCAGTTCCGGATCGCGCAGATCCTCCGGCGGCTCCGGCGACTCGAGCTGAACGAGCGGATCGACGTTCGACGTGGGCTTGGACTTGACCATCGGAAGGGGTGCAGAGGCAGTGGGATTCACGAGGAGCTTCTCCTTTTGGATTCCGACGGAAAGGCCGGCAAGGGGGGAAGGCGCGGGGACCTCCCGCCGGGCTCGCGTCGCGCACCGATGCGCTGACCTGGCGATCTTGCTCAGCGCGACGCCGACGTTCAAGGAGGCCAATGAAGCTTTCCCGGTCATGGCCTCCCCCGATCCGCGCGGGCGCCAGGCGGCCCCGAGCACTTCAATTCTTGCGTCGCAACCGATTCGCCACCCGGCGCTTGAATTCGTCGACTTCGGACACTCCGAGGAGCGCCACGAGGAGCGCGTAGGCCGCGACGCCGGCCGCCATGCCGGCGAGCAGCCCGCTGACCCGGCCGGCGCGATCCGTCAGCAGCGCACACGCACCCCAGGCCGCTGCGCCGGAGCCGACCGACGCGAGCGCCATGCGGGCGAGGGCCCCGCCCATGCCTTGCGCTCCGCGCGGCAGACCCATGCGCGAGCGCAGACCCGCGAGGAGCACCCCCAGCCCGATCCAGCTCGTGAGCCCCGTCCCGAGCGCAAGCCCGTCGACGTCCATGCCGAGCACCAGGACGCACAGGAGGCTCAGCACGACATTGATCGCGAGGAGCGCGCTCGAGACGCGCACCGGATACCTGAACTCCCCGAGCGAATAGTAGGTACGCGCAACGAGCCCCGTCGCCCCGGCGGGCAGGATGGCGAGCGAGAGCCACTGCAGGGCGCGCGTCGCGCGCGCGACGCCCTCGGGTCCGAAGGCGCCGTGCTCGAAGGACACCGATATGATCGGGCGTGCGAGCACCACCAGGCCGACGCTCGCGGGCAGGGCGACGAAAACGATGGCGCGGTGCGTGCGGTCGTGCAGCGCGCGCAGCTCGCCGAGGGCCCGCCGCGAGCCCAGCGCCTGCAGCAGAGGGAAGACCGCCGACGTCGCCGCGAAGGCGACCAGGCCCATGGGGAACTGCTGCACGCGGGTGGCGTAGTAGTGCAGCGTGGGTCCGCCATCGGCGAGCAGGCCCTCCGCCATCAAACCGTCGACCATGACGTTCACCTGGTAGACCGCCGCGCCGAGCGCCAGAGGAGTCGCGCGCTGGAGCACGCTCCCCGCGGTCTCCTGCTTCCCGAATGGCACCAGGGATTTGCGGGCCGGCCCGGTGAATCCGTGGCGTCGCAGCGCCGGCAAGTGCACGAGGAGCTGCGCGAGGCCGGCGGCGAGCACGCCCCAGGCGAGGTCGCGCGTCATCGAGAGGTGCTGCGCTCCGAGGTCTTCCGCGGCCTCGTTCCCCGTCCAGCCGTGGCGCCAGGCGATCAGGACGAGGGCGATGAGCCACACCACGTTCATCACCGCCGGCGACCAGTTGGGCGCCGCGTAGTGGCCGCGCACGTTCAGGGCGCCGGCAAAGAGCGCCGTGGTGCACGCGAGCACGACGTAAGGCATCAGGCGGACGGTGAGCTCCCGCACCGGCCCCGGATCGGCGCCGAGCCAGGCCCAGCCGGTCCAGGGCATGCGGTCGGGCAGGATCGCCACGAGCGCCATGACCACCACCGTCAGCGCGAAGACGATCTTGAGGAGCAGCCAGAGCGTGTCGAGGAAGAGCCTGCGCCCGCCCTCCAGGCCGGCGCGATCGTCGACGCTCGTGAGCGCCGTCTGGAACGAGGTCGCGAGCGCGCCCTCGCCGAGGAAACGACGGAACAGGTTGGGCACCCGCCAGGCCGTCACGAAGGCGTCGTAGATGCCCGAGCGGTCGCCGAAGATCCACGCCGAGACGATCTCGCGCACGTACCCCAGGATCCGGCTGAAGAGCGTCAGCGCCGAGACGAGCGCCGTGCGGCGCACGAGGCCGCCGTGGCGCGCGACGATGTCGCTGGTTTCTACCCGTTCCACTTCACTACCCCACCCTTCCTTCTCGAGCCCCTCCTTCGCCTTCAGTGGTGGGGTAGTGAAGTGGAACGGGTTCAAACCAGTAGCTCTCCGGCGATCTTCTGCACGAGCTTGCCGTCGAGCTCGTCCTTGTGATCGGCGAGCACGGCTTTCATCAGCTTGCCGAGGTCCTTCTTCGAGCTGATGCCGAGCTCGGCGACCGTCTTCACGACGAGGGCCCGGGTCTCCGCTTCGCCCAGCTGGCGGGGCAGGTAGCGCTGGATGATCTCGATCTCGCTCCGCTCCTTGCTCGCGAGGTCTTCCCGGCCGGCTTTCTCGTATTGCTCGACGCTGTCCTTGCGCGTCTTGACGCAGGTCTGCAGCACGGCGAGCTCGGCCTTCTCGTCGAGCTCGGCTTGCGCGTCGATGCGCTGGTACTTCATGGCCGAGAGGACCATGCGCAGGGTGTCGCGGGTCAGCTGATCGCCTGACCGCATCGCATCCTTGATGTCGGCCTCGATGCGTTGTTTGGCGCTCATGGGCTCGAGCCTCCTACTCCTCGTCCTCGTCTTCCTCGGTGGTCTCGTCGTCACCCCCGGCGTCCTCGTCGTCGTCGTCCAGGGGTTCCTCCTCCGGCTCGTCCTCGAGGTCCTCTTCCTCCTCGTCTTCGGTCTCGTCCTCACCGGGAGTGTCCGAGACGCGCACGAAGGTCTCCTCGCGCACCTCGGAGCGGGGCGTGCTCGCACCCTCCTCGATCGCGAAACGTTCCAGGTCGTCCTCCGAGACGGCCTCGAAGGACACCAGCCGATCGCTCTCCTTGAGATTCACGAGCCGCACGCCCTGCGTGTTGCGCCCGATGCGGCTGATGTCGGCGATCGAGGTGCGCACCACCATCCCGCTCTCGGTGATGAAGATCGCATCGTCGCCGTCGCGGCACAGGCGCAATCCGACCACGGGTCCGTTGCGGCCCGTGACCTTGATCGAGATCACGCCCTGGCCGCCGCGGCCCTTGATCGGGTACTCCTCGATCGCCGTGCGCTTGCCGTACCCGTTCTGGCAGGCGGTGAGGAGGTCGGCGCCCACCTCGGCGACGACCATGCCCACGACCGCGTCGTCGCCGCGCAGGCGGATGCCGCGCACGCCGTAGGAGGTACGGCCCATCGCTCGCGCCGCGGCCTCGTCGAAGCGAATGGCGCGGCCGCCGCGCGAGCCGAGGACGATCGTGTCGCCCGGGCGCGCGATGCTCACGCCGACGACCTCGTCGCCTTCCTCGAGGAGAATCGCGCGAATGCCACCTTTCTTCGGCCGCGAGTACGCTTCCAGCGCGGTCTTCTTGATCCTCCCCGTGCGCGTCGAGAACACGACGTAGGCGTCCTTCTCGAACTCCGGGACGCGCAGCACGTGGCTGACGAGCTCGCCTTCGCGCAAGGGCAGGAGGTTCGCGATCGCGCGGCCCTTCGAGTTGCGGCCGGCTTCTGGGAGGTTGTACGCCTTGAGCCAGAAGACCTGGCCGAAGTTGGAGAAGTACAGGAGGTAGTCGTGGGTCGAGGCGACGAAGAGCGACTTCAGCACGTCGCCCTCCTTCGCCTCCGAGCCGCGGATGCCGCGCCCGCCGCGACCCTGGGCGCGATAGGTGTCGAGGGCCACGCGCTTGACGTAGCCGTCGCGCGAGAGCGTCACCACCATGAGGTCCTCGGTGATCAGGTCGCCCATGTCGAAATCGGCGTCGACCTCTTCCTCGGAGATCTCGGTGCGCCGTTCGTCGCCGTAGCGCTTCTCGAGCTCGTCCAGGTCCTCGCGGATGATCGCGGTCACGCGCTCCTCGCGCGCGAGGATGTCGGAGAGGTCGGTGATCTCGCTCAAGAGCTTCGCGAACTCCGCCGCGAGCTTCTCGCGCTCGAGCCCGGTCAGGCTCCCGAGGCGCATGTCGACGATGGCCTGGCCCTGGCGTTCGGAGAGGCCGAACTCGGCGCCGAGCCGAGCTTTCGCGTCGTCGCGGTCGCGCGCCGCGCGGATCAGCTCGATCACGCGATCGATGTGATCGACGGCGATGCGCAGACCGTCGACGATGTGCTTGCGCTCCTCCGCCTTGCGCAAGAGGAAGCGCGTGCGCGCGCGGATGACCTCGCTGCGGTGCTCGAGGTAGGCGTCGAGAAGCGCCCGCAGCGTGAGCGTGCGGGGCTGGCGGTCGGAAATCGCCAGGTTGATGATGCTCTGCGTCGTCTGCAGCGGCGTGAACTTGAAGAGCTGGTTGACGACTACCTGCGGGTCCTCGCCCCGCTTGAGCTCGATGACGAGGCGAATGCCATCGCGGTCGGACTCGTCGCGCACGTCGGAGATGCCCGTGATCCGCCCGTCCTTCACCACCTCGACGATCTTCTCGATGATCGCCGTCTTCTTGATCTGGAAGGGAATCTCGGTGACGACGAGCTGCTGCTTCGCGCCCCGCTCCTCGACCGCGTGGCGTGCGCGCACGCGCAAGAGCCCGCGGCCGGTCGAGTACGCCTGCAGGATCCCGCGCCGGCCCATGATGATCCCGCCAGTCGGGAAGTCGGGGCCCTTGACGATCGAGGCGAGCTCGAGGATCGAGATGCGCGAATCATCGAGGACCGCGCGCAAGGCCGCGCAGATCTCGAGCAGGTTGTGCGGCGGGAGCGAGGTCGCCATGCCGACCGCGATGCCCGTCCGAGCCGTTGCAGAGCAGGTTGGGGAAGCGGCTCGGAAGCACCGTCGGCTGCGTCCGCGTCTCGTCGTAGTTGGGCTCGAAGTCGACGGTCTCCTTCTCGAGGTCGGCCATCATCTCGACCGCGATCCCCGACATGCGGCTCTCCGTGTAGCGCATGGCCGCGGGCGGATCGCCGTCGATCGAGCCGAAGTTCCCCTGCCCGTCGATCAGCGGGTAGCGCAGCGAGAAGTCCTGCGCCAGGCGCACGAGCGTCGGGATAGATCACGGACTCGCCGTGCGGGTGGTAATTGCCCGAGGTGTCGCCGGCGATCTTCGCGCACTTGCGATACTTCGCGCGCGGTCCGAGGTTCAGGTCGTTCATCGCGACCATGATCCGCCGCTGCGAAGGCTTAAGCCCGTCGCGCACGTCGGGCAGCGCGCGCGAGTGGATGACGCGAGAGCGCGTACTTGAGGTACGACTCCTTCATCTCGCGCTCGATCAAGCGCGGCACGATGCGGCTCTCGGGCACCTTGGGGATCAGTTCACCGGTCTCGGTCATGGTTTCGGCGCAGGTTCCTCTCGGCGTGCTTCTGCGTGACGGCGGCGGTCGTCCGGCCGCCAGGGAAGCCCGGCGAGCGAGGGTGCTTCCGCTGCCTTGGTCCCGCGAGAAGGACCCAAGAGTATCGCCGCGTCCGGCGCGCCGTTCCACTGCGAGCCGAGCGACTGCGCGCTCGCAGCACCCCCTCGAGAGGCTCGCCGGAACCGGCCGTGCTAGCCTGCCCGCGATCCCGGGGGGTTGGACCTCCACTCTGCGCCGTGGTGACTCGTCGACAGCGGATTCTCCGGCGGCTCGCAGCGCTCGGTCTCGGCCTCGCTCTGGTGCCCCCCGTCGCCGAGATCGCCTTGCGGATCCACAACCCGATCCCGCTGCGCTTGCGCGGCCGGGACATCGTCCTGCCGGTGAACACGACGGTTGTCGGCCGCAACCTGGACCCCGCCAGGCTGGACGAGGAGATCGTCCGCCGGCGGAATTCGTTCGGTTTCCGGGGACCGGAGCCGCCCGAGGACTTCGGAGACGCCCTGACGCTCGTCGCGGTCGGGGGGAGCACCACGGAGTGCGGCCTCCTCAGCGAGGGCAAGACCTGGCCTGATTTGCTGGGCGATCGGCTCGCGGAGCGCTTCCGCGGAACGTGGCTGAACAACGCCGGCCTGGATGGGCACTCCACTTTTGGACACATCCATTTGCTGGACCAGCTCCTCCTGGATCTGGCGCCGGATTACCTGCTGTTCCTCGTAGGCGTAAACGACGTCGATCGCGACGATGCGAACAAGTTCGACCTGCGAGCATCACCGGCGGGCCAGGGGCTCTGGCAGAAGATCGTCCGCCACAGCGAGCTCCTCTCGACGATCCTGGTCGTGCAGCGCTCGCTGCGCGCCGAGGACCTGGGCGTCGGTCACATCCCGGAGCTCGATCTCCTGCGACGCCCGCTCGGGAGCGACGATCCTGCAGCCGTCGCCAGGATGGAGCGGCGACAGCATGAGGTCTGCCTGCCGCGCTACCGCGAGCGCCTCGATCGCCTGATCGAGATGGCCCGGGCACGTTCCATCGAGCCGATCCTCGTGACCCAGCCAGCCCTGTACGGCGAGGTGACGGACCCGAGCACCGGGATCGACATCGGTCCGCGCATGGTCGACAAGTGGACCGCGGCGCTGCGCTGGCGGATGCTCGAGTGGTTCAACGAGGTCACGCGGGAGGTCGGGCGCGAGCGAGGCGTCCTCGTGATCGATCTCGCCCGAGATTTGCCGAAGGACACGCGCTTCTTCTACGACTGGGTGCACTTCGGCAACCGCGGAGCAGAGACCGTGGCCGAGATCCTCGCCGGGGCCCTGATTCCATTTCTCGCTGAGCGCCACCCTGATCGCGTGATCGGCGCGGCGCCCGAGATCCAGAGCGCGCGCGACTGACAGCCTAGGAAAGGGCGCGCAGCGCGAGCTCGGCGGCGCTCTCCCGGCCTGCCTCGGTCAGGAAGTCGTCGGCGAGCGCGAAGGGCACGCGCTCGTGAGTCTGCGGATCGAGGTCGACGCGTGCCGGGGCGTCCTCCCACAGGATCCAGCGCTCCTCGAGCGGCCAGCTCGGCAGCTCGAGGGCGCCGCCGGGCGTCAGCTTGTCGCTGGTCGTGACGACGGTGCATTCCACTTCCATGCGCCGAGCTTCCTCGAGGAATGCGCGCGTGCCTCGCCGCGCGAGCAGCGCGCCGGCGCCGACGGCCTCGGTCCCCGTCCACACGCGATCCGCTTCCGGCAAGCGGTCGAAGAGCGCGAGATCGTAGACGAGTTCCACGTCGAGGCCGGCCATCGAGAGGCGACGCGCCATGCGCCGGCCGCCGAGGTCGGCTCCGCCTTCCGAGAGCACCACGCGTGGCGCGAGCCCGAGGCCAAACAGGGTCTCGAGCGCCACCGCGACCGTCTCCGACCAGCCGTGCACGAGGAACACTTCTGCGCGGCCGATCTCTGGCGCGATCGCCCGCGCTCCTGCCGAGCGGTCGGGAAGCCGCACGCCCGGCCCGAGCGGATCGCCGCGCCAGGTGGCGGCCGCGCCCTCGCCCTGCTCACCGCCTTGCCACAGGCCGAGCTCCTCGATCAGGAGCTCGCGGGCGGCGAGCTCGGATCGCTCGCGGGCGATCCGGAGCGTGCCCCGCAGTGCCACGAGCCAGCGCGCGACGGGCCCGCGCCAGACGTGCGCGCGCTCGAAGGCCGCGAGCCCTGCGTCGAGCTCACGCTTTGCACTCTCGCCCCCCCAGTCTCCCTGGCGCGCGAACGCCCAGCCCGCCAGCAGCTCCGAGGCCTCGAGGACGAGCTCACGAGCCGAGGCCGCGCGGTCCCCAGCGAGCGGCTTGAAGCGCTCGGGAAGGGTCAGGCCCTGGTCGGGCTGCTCCGCGGCCTGATCTGGCCGCCAGCGAAGAATCGTGCGCTCTCCGGCCATCGTTCAGCAGGACGAGCGAAAGTATTGCAGCGCCCCGCCCACCCTTCCACAGTGCGTCATTCAACTGTCGCTCACCTCCAGCGCGCATTCCCGGTTTCTGCTTTCGCGCCGTCAGCCTCCGCACCGCCCATGCCCGATCCCAATCCCTCCGTCCCGTTCAGCCCCCTCGCGCGCGCCCTCGGAAAGATCCCCTGCGGTCTCTACATCCTGACCACGCAAGGCGACGGCCAACCGCTCGGCTTCGTCGCTTCACTCGTCATGCAGACGGGCTTCGCTCCCCCCACGCTGTGCGTCGCGATCGGAAAGGACCGTCCGCATCTCGCTGCGATCCAGAAGAGCGGCCGCTTCGCCCTCTCGATCCTCGACTCGGCGAGCAACTCGCTCATGGCGCCGTTCTTCAAGCGCCTCCCCGAAGGCACCTCGCCATTCACCGGCCTCGCCACCACGATCACGCCCGCCGGCTCGATCGTCTTCACTGATGCGCTGGCCTGGGTCGACTGCCGGCTACTCTCGACTCAGGAGGCGCCCGACCACGCCGTAATCCTCGCCGAGGTCACCGATGGCAGCCTTCTGCGCGATGCCGATCCCAAGATCCACTTGCGCAAGAACGGATTGTCGTACTGATCTAGAGAGAAACCACACCCCCACGAGCACCGAGTCCCTCCGAGTTTGGAGTACCGCCTTCAGGCGGTCTGGTTCGTCGTCCCGCCTTCAGGCGGGACTGGCCTTGCAAGAGAAGACCGCCTAAAGGCGGTCCGGTCTGATCTCTTTGCCCGCTACTTCTCGCGGGCCACGCGCCTGCTTCGCATCCTGCTCCTCGACTCTTGGTCATCCGGGAGCGTCACCTACCTGACCTCGATGGGTTGGAACGGTCATGGATTCAGGTTCGCTCCACGGCATGTCGTTCCTGGGCTTGTCCCTACTCCTTACGGGCGCCCCGCATCGGCTGGACCCGGAGAACGGACTGCGCTGCTCCGTCGCGCCGGTCGCCGATGCTGATGACGACGGCGCGCCGGATTTCGCGCTGGCTCGCCGCGGTCATGGGGCAAGGGGATTCCTGGAGCAGGCCGCACCCGTCGGGCCAGGAGCGGTGTGGGTGTTCTCGAGTCGGGACGGCCATCTCGTGAGAACGCTCGAAACGAGCGAGCCCACCGAGGATTTCGGGCACATCCTGACTGACGTAGGAGACGTGAACGGCGACGGTCCGCGGGATCTCGCCGTCGCAGACAGCACGCGGGTCTGGCTCTTCTCGGGCACCGACGGAACGGTGCTCCGCGTGCTCGGAGAGCTGGGCACGCGCTCGTGTTCGGTCGGCAATGTGGCCGGGGGACTCGATCTGGACGGAGATGGCGGATCAGACGTGGCCGTGCTCTGCTCGGGATTCTTGGTGCTGTACTCGGGCCGGAGCGGTGACGTGATTCGTGTCCTCGGCTGTACGGAGACGCTTCCGCGAGCGGGTCCGGTGTGGCATGCGCCGTACACTTGCCTACCCGGAAGTGCGCTGCGGAGCGCGTTCGCGCTGCTTCCCGATCGTGATGGCGATGCGCGCGCCGAGCTCGCGATCACGCGGGGAACGTCGCTGGAGATCGTTTCCTCTGGTCAGTGGAAGCCGATGCTAAGCATCTCGCTTCCGGAAGGAATGGTGGACCATAGCTTCACCCCCTGGATCGTCCGCGGATTCGACGACATGGACGGCGATGGGGTGGGGGAACTCTTGCTCTCGGTTGTGAACGCCGCCGTGCTCGTCTATTCGGGGACGACGGGCGCCGAGCTGCGCCGTCACTCATTCGCTGGCGGTTACTTGAACGGCGAAGGTACCAGTCTCGACGGTGTCGGCGACATCGACGGTGACGGTCACGAGGACTATCTCGTGGCCGCCAATGAAGACGGCTTGGATTGTGATCCCGGATTCGCGATCGTCTACTCGGGCGTCGATGGAAGTCTGGTCCGGCATGCGGACCTCGAATACGACCTTGCGGGAGACTGCGGTGTTGGTTTCGATGCCTGCGCGCTCGGCGACACGAATGGTGACAGCGTGTGTGACGTGGCCGTCCACATGCCGCGCCTGCGAGAAGCGCGCGTCCTCTCGGGAAAGGACTTTTCCGCCATCGTGCGCGTGGATCTCTCTGCCCTGGAGCCTTTCGCGCGCGAGTGAGGTGGCCGATATCGAGCGTTCGTTGGCCAGGAATCTGGTTCGGAGTACCGCCTTCAGGCGGTCTTCTCTTGCGGAGCCAGTCCCGCCTGAAGGCGGGACGACGAACCAGACCGCCTGAAGGCGGTACTACAAACTCGGAGGGACTCCGTGCTCGTCGGTGTGGGGTTTCTCTCTAGAAGCTTTCCGCAGCCATGGATTCAACGCTCGGGCGTCGACTCCACCAGCGGCTCGGCCAGCGCACGCCATTCCGCCGGGACGCCGGCCAGCTCGTCGCGCGCGAGCGAGACATCGCCGGACGCCAGGGCCTCCAGGACCAGGGCCAGGGAACGTGCGCGAGGATCTCCGCCGAGATCGAGAAGCTCGGCCTGCGCGAGTGCGCGGGAGGGATCACCGCGGGAAAGGCTCGCTTCGAGCTCCGCTGCGAGCGCTTCCCGCGCGACATGGGGACCGAGCTGCGATGCGAGCGTGCCGGCCTCGTCCACGAGCGCAGCCAGCCACTCGTCCTCGAGCTCGATGCCGCGCGCGCGCTCGACCGCGCGCCCATACTCGCCGAACGAGAGCTCGACCACCACCTGGTCGGCTGGCCAGCTCCTGGCGAGCGCGTAAACCTCCAGGATCGCCGTGCCGATCGCGAGCACCGCCCCGAGGAAGGTGACCCGGCGCAAGAGCGCGCGGAATCGGCGCACGAAGCCCGAGTCCGCCGCCGCGCGGCTGAGGAACGCGACGCGGCCGGCGGTCGAGAAGTGGCGCCAGCCGGCGACATCGCGCAAGCGTCCGCCGACGCGCTCCAGCGCGGCGATCAGACCGAGCGGGTCTCCGAGCAGCTCGAGCGCGTAGAGATCGGCCTCGAGCTCGAAGCGCCGCGACAGCCAGCCGAACACGAGGAACCAGAGGACGAACAGCCCGATGGCCGCTCCTGCCGAGCCCCACGCGCTCACGAGCCCCGCCTGGCTCACGAGCATGTCGCCACCGAGGAAGAAGGCCGCGATCCAGGTCAGGAAGATCGTGACGTGCCGTCGTTTCGCATGGCCGATCTCGTGCGCGAAGACGGCCGCGAGCTCGCGGGGGCCGAGCATCGCGAGCAGCGAATCGGAGAACAGGACGACTCGATTGCGCGCGAACAGCCCCACGATCATCGCATTCGCCATCAGGTGGCTCGTTTTCCACATGAGTAGCGAGCGGGCTCGGAACTGCGCTCGTGACGCGACGGCCTGGAAGAGGTCTCGGATGGGGCCGGGCCCGATCGGCGCGGTCTCCCAGGTATTGCGCAGCATCGTGGGGAGAAAAGCGGCGAGAACCAGGAGCAGCGAGCTCACGAACAGAGCGTGATACAGCGCGACGCGCTTGATGCGAACGCGCAGGCCCTCGCTCCAGCCGACGAGCGAGGCCAGCACGAGGTAGCACGCGAGCGGCGCCAGCGCCGCGAGGAACATGCGGATCTGGAAGTTGCGGATCCCGTGCCGCTCGCGCGGAGAGGGTGCGTGCAATCCCGAGTACGCGTCGATCGCGATCAGCTCGTAGATCACGAATGGGGCGAGAGCGATCGCGAGGACCGGTCGGGGCCAGCCGAAGAGCAGGAGCTCCGCGCCCGTCCAGTCGCGCGCGCTTTGCACCCATCCGAACAGCACGACGGCTGCCGCGTGCATCGGAACGGGAGAGAGCTGGACGAGGCGAGCGCACAGGTCAGCGCGCCGGAACGCACCTCGCAACGCGAGCGCGTTCGCCCGGCGAGCGAGCAGATGCGGCAGGCAAGCGAGCGCGAGAACTCCCCACGGCAAGCGCCAGCCGGCCACGAGATCCGCCTCGCCGAGCGCCTGGATGGCGGCCGCGGCGAGGATATGGAAGAGGTATCCCATCGAGCGGCGACGATCCTAGTCGCCCGCGCGCGCGAGCGTCCGTCCGACTGTGGCGGATGCTTCGCCGGAGGTTCACCGACCGCCGAACGGGCGGCCCGGAGCGGGCAACTCGCGAGCGATCGGAGCCAGGGCGCGTGAAAACCCGCTGTTTTCCGCGGGAATCGGGCCGAGAACGCTTGACTCGGGCGGCTCGCATACGTGGACTCTCGGCGATGGCTGGACAATCGTCCAGGCCCTTTCCGATCCCCTGGAACATTCAGAGCCATGCCCAAGAAGAAGACCAAGGTTGTCATTGCAGCCAAACGCGCGAAGATCTCTCCTTCGTCCAAGGCGCGTACGAAGAGCGAAATCTTCAATGCGATCGCTGGCTCGACCGAGCTTTCTCGCAAGCAAGTTCTCTCGGTATTCGATGCCCTGGAAGAGCTCCTCGCCGCCGATCTGGGCAAGCGGGGCCCCGGCACGATGCAGGTACCCGGCTTGATGAAAGTCATCGTCAAGCGGATCCCCGCTCGCAAATCGCGCCAGGGCATCAATCCGTTCACCAAGGAAATGACGACGTTCAAGGCCAAACCGGCACGCAACGTCGTGAAGGTGCGGCCGATGCAGGCGCTCAAGAAGATGGTCTGAGCGCGCGCAGGCGCGGCTCTCCTCTTCCCTCGATTCTCCTGGAGGCTCCTTCGAGCCTCCAGGAAGGTCGCAACCATCCTCTCCGGTTATCCTGTCGCGGACCACGAACCGAGGAGGTGATCGATGCCCACGCTACGAGTCCTCTCAATGTTGCCGCTCCTGCTCCTCTCCAGGGAGCAGGATCCCTCCCGCGAACGTCTCGACGCATCTCCCCGCCATCAAGAATGGGTGGAGGTGAAGAGCGGCGACCGCCCGGTGCACTGCTTCGTCGTCTACCCGGAGGCGAGCGCGAAAGCTCCGGCAGTCATCGTCATCCACGAGAACAAGGGGCTGACCGACTGGGTGCGCTCCGTGGCCGATCAGCTCGCGGAAGCGGGCTGTATCGCCATCGCGCCGGATCTCCTGTCCGGGCAGGGGCCGGAGGGCGGCCGCACCGACAGCTTCGAGAGCACGGACGCCGCGACCAAAGCGATCTACGCGCTCGATCCCGTGCGCGTCACCGCCGACTTGAACGCCGTCGCGGATCACGTCAAGGCGTTGCCCGCGAGCAACGGGAAGGTCTCGGTCGCCGGATTCTGCTGGGGCGGGAGCCAGTCCTTCGACTTCGCCACCAAGCGTGCGGATCTCCAGGCGGCATTCGTCTTCTACGGGCGAGCGCCGGAAGACGAGGCCGCGCTCGCGAAGATCGCCTGCCCGGTCCACGGGTTCTACGGCGAGAACGACGCGCGGGTGACCGCGACGGTCCCGGCGACGACCGAGACGATGAAGAAGGTCGGGAAGCGCTTCGAGCCCGTGGTCTACCCGGGCGCAAGCCACGGCTTCCTCCGCGGCGGCGAGGCGACGAGCGCGTCGGAGGCCGATCGTTCGGCTCGCACGGAAGCCTGGAAGCGCTGGAAGGAACTCCTGTCCGCCGCGCACTGAGAGCCTTCGCTCAGCTCGGCTGGATCACCGGGGCATCGATCGGGGCCACCGCGGCCGAGCCTCCGCGCTCGCGCAGCGCCCAGCGAGAGATCACCTCGAGGAGCTCCCGGGCCGCGACAGGCTTGGTGACGTAGTCGTTCATCCCGGCCTTCATGCACTTCTCGCGATCGCCTTCCATCGCGTTCGCGGTCAGCGCGATGATCGGGATGTGCCGGCCGGTGCCGTGCTCGCTCGCGCGGATCCGCAAGGTCGCCTCGAAGCCATCCATTTCCGGCATCTGGCAGTCCATGAGCACGATGTCGAATGCCATGTCCTCGACTGCACGGACTGCCTCGAGACCGTTGGCCGCGACCTCGCAGCGAAAACCGGCCTTCTGGAGCGTGCGCACGGCGACCTTCTGGTTGACGATGTTGTCCTCCACGACGAGGATGCGCGTCTTCTCGCGCAGCGCCGTGTCGAACAGCGAGTTCTCGGTGACGATCCTGCGACTGCGAACGGGCCGTTTCGCGGGCGCGCCGCCCATGACGAGCGCGATGCAGTCGTGAAGCTGCAAGGGCTTGACGGGCTTGGTGAGGAAACCCATGACTCCGGCTTCTTCGAGCGACCGCAGGTCCTTCGCGAAGGAGACCGAAGTGAGGATGATCAGGGGAAGGTCGCTGTAGTTGTCCTGCGCGCCGATGCGCTTGGCGAGCTCCTCGCCGTCCATGCCCGGCATCTGGAAGTCCAGTAGCGCCGCGTCGTAGCTGCGGCCTTGCGAGGCCGACGCCTCCAGCATGGCCAGAGCCTCGAGACCGCCCGGGGCCTCGGCCACGGTATGGCCCCAGCCCGTGAGGTGATGGACCAGGATCCTGCGATTGGTGGCGTTGTCGTCCACGATCAGGATGTGCAGACCCGCGACGCTCGCGGGAAGCGGCCCCTGAGAAACCGCGAGGGCGTTCTTCTCGAAAACGGCCGTGAACCAGAACGTCGATCCGGTGCCTTCCTCGCTCTCGACGCCGACCTCTCCATCCATGAGGTGCACGAGCTTGGAGACGATGGCGAGCCCGAGCCCCGTTCCGCCGTGCTTGCGCGTGGTCGACGCATCGACCTGGGAGAACGGCTGGAAGAGACGGACGACGCGATCCTTGGGGATGCCCTCGCCGGTATCGGTGATCGCGACCCGCACGTTGGCGTGGGTCGGGGTCTCGGAGACCAAGCTCGCGTGGATGAGCACCTCGCCCTTGGCGGTGAACTTGACGGCGTTGTTGACCAGGTTGAGCACGATCTGGCGCACTCTTCCCGGGTCGCCGCGCAGCACCGACGGCACGGCGGCGTGCACGAGGTAGACGAGCTCGAGGCCCTTCTCGGCCGTTCGCGCTGCCAGCAGGTCGCACACGTCCTCGATCACTCCGGAGAGCTGGAAGTCGATGGCCTCCAGGGGCATCTTCCCCGCTTCCATCTTCGAGAAGTCGAGGATGTCGTTGATGACGCCGAGGAGCACCTCACCCGACGTTCGAACCGTTTCCGCCATGTCGATCTGATCGGAATCGAGCTGGGTGTCGAGCAGGAGCCCGGTCATCCCGATCACCGCGTTCATGGGCGTGCGGATCTCGTGGCTCATGTTCGCCAGGAATTCCGACTTCGTGCGGACCGCCTCGAGGGCCTGGTCGCGCGCCGCGGAGAGCTCGACGTTTCTCACGCTGATTTCCTGCCGGCTCGCCTCGAGCTCGGCCGTGCGCACCACGACCTTTTGCTCCACCATCGAGTTGGCTTCCTCGAGCTCCGCCTGTCGCCCGGCCACCTCGCGCAATTCGCGCACGGTGCGCATGCAGGAATGGATGAGGAAGATGTCCTCGAAGATCACCCAGCCGGCGTGCTCGAGCCAGCGCCACGAGCCCTTCGTGACGATCCCGTACACGGACTGCGGCCAGTAGTAGCCGCGGAGGATGTGGTCCAGCGCGACCACGACCGTCGCAGTGATCAGGACGCGCCAGTCGCGATAGAAGGCCAGGAACGCGAGCGATCCAAAGATGTGGAAATGGGTCTCGATGCGCCCGCCGGTGAGATGGATGAGCAAGGCCGAGGTGAGTGCTTGCCCGACCGCGATCGCGTGGCGCGTGAGGGTCTGGCCCGGTCGTGTGAACGCCAGATATACCGGTAACCAGGTGATCGTTCCGCCCAGGAGCACCGCCAGGTACACGTGGAGGTGCACGCTACTCGAGGAGCCCGTCCAGACGCGCGGCGAGATCCACAGCGCCGCTGCGATGCCGGCCACCCACTGGGAGAGCATCAGCCAGGCGAACAACCGATCGGTGCGCCGGTACAGATCCTCGTGGTGCGCGCGATAGAGCTCTTCGCGGCGCGGCTCCAAGGTCAAGGTCAGTGCGTTCGCCACGTGGTTCACAGGTCGGGCTCCTCGGAGGGGAGGGTGTTGGTCGACGTCAGAGCGCAGCCGAACACGTCGCAGGCGGCGGGCGGCTCGGCGGTGGGATCCTGGATGAGCGCAAGGACATCTCGTGATCCGATGCTGTCTCCTGCGCGGCCGCGGCCCCCGGTGATGCCGCCCTGAAAGACCAGGGCACCTCCGGGCGCATAGAGAAACACCTGACCCGAGGTGAGCGCGCCGAAGCGTTGCGCGAGCTCACCGTGTGGATCCTCGTGCACAAGGACGCCATCCATTCCCGTAGCCTGATCCCACAGCTCGGAGTGGTGCCAGTCGGAGCCCAGAGCCGGATCGGTGTAGAACACGACGTGGGTCCGCAGCCGCCCGTCGGCAGCCGCGAGGATTCGATCGAGCTCGCCGAGCGTCGCCCGCGTGCAAGGGCAGCGCGGATGAGCGAACAGCACGAGCGTCGGCAGCGCGGGATCCAGCTCGAACGGCACGCTGGCGAGCCACTGCGAGGGTGGGCTCGCGGCCGCGCCGGGCTGGCCCTCGTACTTCATGAGGGTGCGAAAGCCGGCGACGACGATGCCGATCCAGAGCAACGCGACCACCACCCCGGCCAGGCCAGCGAGGAATGGTCCGCGAGTAGCGCGGCGACCTGCCGGGCTTCGGCGGAGGAAAGGCATCGTCTGGCTCATCGAGAGGGAAAGACCCCTTTCTCAAGTGGAAACCCGAGCATCGAGCAAACGAGCGCGGATCGCCGATCTGGAGCACCCCCGGTGGGCCTCGAGGCTCTCGATGACCCGTGGACGGGCCGCTCCGGTCTGACTGCAAGGCGGGGTGGTTTCCGGCGGCGGCGCCAAGAGGCAAAGTGGCGAGCGGAACCGAGTGGTCCCCGCCTCGAGCTCACGCCGTCGTCGCCGCCACCAGTAGCGTTGCGGGCAGATCGACGGTGAACGTCGAGCCCTTGCCCGGCCCAGCGCTCTCTGCATGAATCTTCCCGCCGTGCGCCTCGACGATCGCTCTCGCCATGGCGAGACCGAGGCAGAATCCGGCCGTCGGGTGCGCGAAGTCGGCGCAGGTGAAGGGTTCGAAGATCTCCTGCAGCATCGCTTCGGGGATACCGACCCCGTGATCGGAAACGGACAGCACCACACCGTCCTCCCTGGCGCACAAGTCGACCTCTATGATCTTGTGATCCGGAGAGCACTTGACCGCGTTGTCGAGCAAGACCTCGACGACCTTCTCCAGATCCACGCTCCGCCCGCGCACCTGACCGGCGATCCCGCGGCTGTGGACTACGAGGCGAATCTCCGGAGCGTGCAGAGCAATCATTCGGTCGGCGACGTGCTCGACCACCAGCGCGAGATCCGCCGTCTCGGTCGTCGTGAGCTTCCCCGCCGCCAGCCAGCGGAAGTACTCGAGGCCTTTCTCGATCAGCTCGTGCAAGTGGTCGTAGCCTTCGCGAACGAGCGCGAGCACCTCGCTCTGTTCCTGTGGTTCGGTCGAGGGGTCCAGGAGGGAGAGGGCGGATATCGAGTTCAGCGGCGTGCGCAGCTTGTGGCAGACGAAGGAGAGGAACTCCGTCTTGAGGAGCCCGGTGCTCTCCAGACGAGCGTTGGCCGCCGCGAGGTCCTTCGCCCGCAAGCGTTCCTGATCGAACGCGCGCTTGAGGTCGCGGGCATAGAGAGCGAGCTGGGGGTCCGCGCTCTCCAGGCGCGCGAGCATCTCGGAGACGAGGACGGGCAGCTTCTCGCTCTTCGGTCCCCGGCCATCCGCCGGAGCTTTCGCCAGCGCGTACTGCACGAGCTCCAGGAGCTCCAACGGGCTGAAGGGTTTGACGAGATAGTGATCGCAGCCCGCCTCGATGGCGCGGCTGCGGTCCTTCTCCTGACCACTCGCGGTCAGCATGATGACGCAGATCTTCCGCGTGAGCGGATCCGCGCGCAGCTCCTTGACGAGCTCGAGCCCGCCGAGGCCGGGCATCGCCCAGTCGAGGAGCAAGATGTCAGGGTTCTCCGAGCGTGCAAGCTCGAGCGCCTCGATCCCGTCCGAGGCCTCGAGGATCCGGTAGCTCGGGTCCTCGAGCGTCGTGTGCACGAGCGTGCGCAGGTTCACTTCGTCGTCGGCGAGAAGGATCGTTCGCATCGGCATCCCGCTCCTCGTGGGGCTTGGTCGCACCTGACTGGGGCGACCTAGCCACGGACCGGACGAGCGTTCCTCATCGGCGCGAGCCATCCCGCCGCCACACAGGATTCCCCGATTGGCCTTTCCGGGGCCCCCAGAGGGGGTCAGCCCTCGCTACGCGCGCCCTCGATTCGGAAACACGAGCCCGAGGAGGTACGCGACGACGAGCGAAGCGAGATTGAGGCAGGCGACGGCAAGCACCACGTACAGGACGTACGTCCACATCTGTGGCTGGCTCTCGCCCAGGACTTCTCCCCGGAACGACTCGTACGAGAGGAAGTAGAGCGTCCGGCCGTTCTCGAAGTTCCATTGCCAGAGCAGGTAGCCGGCTGGGATCGACACGAGGACCGTGGAGAGGATCCAGCGCACGACGATCCGCAGTGGAATGCCCATGCTCCGCAGAATGCCGACGCGGCGGAGCCTCGGTCAAGATCGAGTACCGAGACCCGATCGTTCAGTCCCGCGGGTGAAGGAGCAGATCGAGCGTGCTGCCCGGTCCGATGGTCGTGCGCGCGACCGCGCGCCCGTTCCGCTGCACGATCAGCTCGTACATGCCAGGCCGCACGCGCGAGAAAGCAAAGGAACCATCGGCCGACGAATCTCCGCGGTAGCGCCGCTCTCCGCTACTGGAATCGCGGAGCTGGACGTCGTACTCGCCACTGTAGCCTTCGGCGGCCTCGATGCGACCGTGGACGAGAATCGCTTGCCAGGCGCGGAAATCGACGTCCTCGCGCAGCTCGTGGTTCACGAGCACGAGCTCGTAGGACTCCGGCTCGAAGCCGAGGCTCGCCCAGTCCCCTGGATCGTCGACTTTCACGCTGCACGGTCCGAGGTGCAGACGCTCGATGCGATAGCGGCCCTCCTCGTCCGTCCTCACATCTCTGTTCTGGTAGGCGAAGGCGATGCTCTCGCACGCGAAGTGCGCTTCGAAGCTCACCTGGACGCCGGTCATCGGCTCTCCATGCGGATCGAGCACGCGCCCGGCAAGGACGCAATCCGCTTCCTCGAGCACGATCTCGACTTCGCTCACCCGCCCCAGGACCAGCTCGACCCTCGACGATCCCGCCACGGTTGGCAGGGGGGAATCGGGCGGCACGTCGGTCAACGGCCTGACGAAGAACGAGCAATTGCCCTCCGGCAATCTCAGGACCTCGAAGCGTCCGTCGCCATCCGAGCTCGCGGAGTGGAAGTTCCCGTGCGCGTCGATGATCCACACGAGCTGGTTCGAAGCGCCGCTCGTGCCGCCGCTTTTCCGTACTCGACCCACCACCCGGCAGGCCGCGCGCTCGAGCGCGATCTCGACGCCCTCGACCTCGTGCAAGCCGGCCTCTGGAACCGAAACGCCCGTGCGATGCAGCGGGTCGGAGACGTAGCCCTCGGCCCGCGCGTCGAGCTCGAGCATGGCGAAGACCTGATCGGGGGCGACATCGCTCTCGACGAGCTGTTCGAGCTCCACCCCCGAGAGCTCGAAGCGCCCCTGGTCGTCGGCAATCGTGAGCGGTTCGATCGCGTCGTCCGCGAACTGGAAGCGGTCGGCATAGACCGTCGCGCGAGGAATGGGCGCACGGCTCTCTGCGTCGACCACGACGCCGCGAACGCTGAGTCCCGCGTCGAGCTCGAGGTCGAGGTCGTGCGTCTCGTCGGGCGCGAGCTCCTGGTCGAGCGCTCGCCGCGTCTCCGCGAATCCTCGGGCGCGACCGCGCAGAGCGACCAGCCGTCCGAGCGGGAGGGCTGCCACGACGAAGCTGCCGTCGGCCTCCGTGTGCGCGTCGCGCTCGATCTTCTCCCCGGATGGAGGCGCCTCGATCTCGAGCCAGACCATGCCCGGCCCCTTCGCTGGCGAGCCATCGTCCGCGTGCAAGCGCCCGACGACGCGCGGGAGTGCCTGCATGACGAGCGTGCACGCAACGTCCGCCGCGATCGGAGCTCGCGCCGTCAAGAAGGAGTCGTGCTCGGCCACCAGCTCCATTCCCGCCGCGGTATCCGGCGCCAGAGCGTTCGCCGCGAGTTCCCACGCAAACGAGCCATCGGCCCTTGTCTCGAGCTCCCCGATCTCGGGATCGGCACCCGTGAGGCTATCGACCCACACGCGAACCCTCTCGATTCCCCGTCCATCGTGATCACGAACCGATCCCTGCAACGACGCTCCGGAATTCGTGGCCGGATCTGCGACCCGCTCGATCTCCACCACCGGCGCGCGACGACGTTCGGACTGGCCGGGATCGAGCGCTTTCTGCTCCGCGGGAGCGTGTTCCTGCGTCGATGCATCGACTTGTTTCGTCACGAGATCGGGCTGCTCTTCCGGTTTCGACTGCTCCTGCGCAATCCACACGATCGCCGCCAGCAACGCCGCCCCCGCCCCGATCCACACTGCCTTGCTCGCCACGGCAACACCTCCCAGAACGCTCCCCGCACCGACCACCGATGCGCTCGCCCCGATCGGCAGCCCGGGCGCGAGACGCAAGCCGGAGACCAGGAGCGCGCACCACGCCGTGCGCCCGCCCTCGAAGCGCGCGTCGAGCCGCTCGCGCAACTTCGCGAGCCCGCGCGAGACGCGCTGCCTCGCCGTTTCGACGCTCGTTCCCTGCCGCGCCGCGATCGCCTCGGGCGCGAGCCCGTCGAGGTGACGCCAGATCACCGCCGATCGATACGGCTCCTCGAGCGCGAGCACCGCTTCGACCAGCAACCGATGCAGCTCGACGCGCTCGAGCGCCGCCTCCGCACTCTCGGTCGCCTCCGCCCGCGCGCCTGTGCGCTCCACCCCCGCCCGCGCCCGCTCCCGCCCGTACGCGCGCCGCGCGAGATTGCGCGCCACCGCCCCGAGCCACGCGCGCAAACCCCGCTCACTCTCCCACCCCCGCCGCCGCTCGATCGCCGCGAGCAAGGTCTCCTGCACGACCTCCTCCGCAAGCTCCGCCCGACCCACCAGCCGCGCCGCGAGCGCGCGCAACCACGACACCTCGGCAAGCAGCCGGGCCGGATCGGGCATGGGCGGAGTGGGGGACATGACTCACCCATCAGTTTCCACGAAGCCGCCGAGCGTGACGGGGTTTCCTCGATTCCCTCTCAGTCCCAGCCGATCGGCCGACGAATCACCATCACTCCTGCCCGCCAGCTCGCCGTTCCAGCTCCTCAACATCGGCGAGATCCTTGCTCCTCCCCGAGGCGCGTTTGTTCGCCAGAAGAGAAGACCGACTGGGGAATCGCACGCGAACGCCGTCGAGTCGCGAAGGGATGCTCGAGCCCCAGGCTTCCTCGAATGGCAGTCCGCTCACGGTGGTCAGAATGTCGATGCGATTGGGGGCCAGTCCGATCTGGATGACCTTCCCCGCACGCTCGCAGCCCTTGGACGCGCCATTCCGCCAGGAGGAACTCCCAGAAGGAACGGCGCCTGCCGAGATGCCGGATAAGCCCCGGCCATTCGCGAACGACCTCTTCCAGAGTGGTGAATCTCCAGACGTCCGTGTCGCGAGCTTCACGCAGCAGTCTTCCGAGCAGGCGAAGGCGCTCCGGGGGGGAACTGACGTGAAGCTTCCGGCGGAACTCCGCGACGGTCATCGGATCGTCCCAGAGGAAGTATGGGACGGCTGTCTCGTCGTCGAGGTTGCTCGAGAGAGGCGCGCCCATGATCGAAGAATCTAGGGAAGGACCAGCAGCCTTTCCATGCCCTCAGCGAGATGTTTCGCCTCCCGGACCGAAGAGCCACAGTGCGCCAGCATCCTTCGCTCCGTCGTCATCGCCGGGAGCGCCGATCGCGAGATCCACGAGCTCGTCGTCGTCGCGATCGGTGAGCGTGGCGAGGCTCGCTCCGAAGCGATCGCCGGGGCTCGCGTGCGAGGGGAGGCCGTCTCGGCCGGGGAGGATCAGGTCCAGGGACAGCACATGGAATTCTTGGCGAGCGATCACAACGATCCAGATGCCTCCGAGCGACTCGTTCTGGTCTTTGGTCCGCTCCCTCATGCCGATCGCGAGCTCGAGCGTCCCGACACCGCCGCGATCGTCGAGCCACGCGAGGCTCGAGCCGAAGCCAGGGTCGTCTGGTTCTTCGCCTCTCGGGAAGGTCAGCCAGCGGTCCCGACCATCCTTCGCAGGAGAACGCCTACACATGCGCCGCTCGACCCTTCCGTTCCCGTCCTGCATGAACCCACTGAGGATCTCGAGCTGGAATCCGTCGCCGGAAACATCGGCAAGGAGGAGGCTTCGCCCCGACTCCAGCGCGGGTCCATTGCGGAGTTGCGGAGGTGATGACGAGCAGATCTCGGAAGGCTGCCCTTCCCGGTCCAACGAGAAATGCGCGGCCCATCCCAGGGCGCCATCCCCTCTTCCTCCGGATTGAAGCGGAAGACCGATCGCGAGCTGATTGAGATTCCCGGTGAACGGACCGGAGGGCGCGGCCAGGGTGACCCTCGAACTCTTCACGACTTCGCGGAAATAGGCGTACAGATGATGGGAATCGAGCAGTCGGTGGCGCGCCACCGCGCCCTCTCGGTCGAGCTCGAGGAACCAGACCTCTGCAGCGGGATCTCTTTCGTTCGCCGGCACGAGCGACTGCGCGACCGCGAGCTCCCTCCAGCCGTCGCCGTCGTAGTCGGGGAGCGCGCACAGCGAGTGCCCGAAGGCCTGGCTCGGGATCCCGGCGGCGGGCAGTTTCGCACTGATCGGCGTCAGCTTGCGCTCGGCTCTCACGCGCTCGTCCTTGTCCAGGAAGAGGATCCACACGGCGCCCGCGTCCGGACCTGCGTCGTCGTCGCCGGGTGCTCCGACTGCGAGCTCGCGGATTCCGTCGCCGTCGAGGTCGTCGATCTCGGTGACGGTGGACCCGAAGCGGTCGCCTTCGCGCAGCGGGCCGACGAAACCATTCTCCCTGTTCGCGATCTTCACCAGCCAGCGGGGTGCCGGTGCCGGTCGGCCATGTCGCTTGGGATCCACCACTCTCGGGAGGGGCGGCGGCGTTCCCTCGGCCAGGTCCGGAAGGGATCGTTCGTCGGTCTCGACCCGCGGCGCTCCCGATTCCGAAACGGCGGCGTTTCCTGGATTCGATTCGCTGGTCGCAGGCGCTTTCGCAACGCCTTCGCTCGGCGTGGACGTCGTACGTGGGAGAGCCGCGAGCACCGCAGGCGCGGTCGCAGTCGACCCATCCAGGACGACAGTCCAGAGGATCAAGAGCACGATCCCGCCGCCGAGCAGCGCAATTGTCAGCCAGGTCTTCGTCCGGGCGGACGTCACGCGAGCATGTTCCTTCCGGATCTGGAGGTTGGCAAGCTCGTCGCCCTATCGCTCGCGCGCCTCGAACTTCACGAGCGGTCCGGAGAGCCAGGCTCCGCCATCCTCGTCGCGTTCGACGAGCAGCTCCCCGCCGCGGCAGGCGATCGTGACCGGCAATTGCTCGATGAGTCCCGTCGCGAGGGCGGCGAAGGCGGTCGCGCATGCCCCCGTGCCACACGAGAGCGTCTCGCCGACGCCGCGTTCGTAGACACGCATCGTGAGACCGTCTGCGCGCGCTTGCACGAGCTCCACGTTGACACCGGCAGGGAAGCGCTCGTTGCGCTGGATCTCGCTCCCGATCGCGTCGAGATCCTCGCGCTCGGGATCATCGCCGAAGATCACGCAATGGGGGTTGCCCGCGTCGATGACCATGGCACGCCGCTCGCCGCCGGGGAGAGCGATGGGGACGTCGCGCGCCACGATGCGCGGATGTGCGACGAGCGCGCGCACGCGCGGCTCCCCGCCCGGGGCGCGCGCGAGGGCGAGTCGCCGCAAGCCGGCATCGGTCTCGACCCACACCATCCCTGCCTCCGCGTGCCCCGCGCGCAGCGCATGATCACCGATCACGCGCAGACCGTTGCCGCACGCCTCCGGGCGGCTGCCGTCCGCGTTGTGGAGGACCATACCGAAAGCCCCGCCGCCACGCGGGGGAACGATCATGAGCAGACCATCGGGCCGGAAACCGGGCGGTTCCTTCCACTCGCTCGAGCACAGCGCGCGCGCGAACTTGGCCGGATCTCCCGGTAGCGCACCCGCGAGACCGTCGACGAGCGCGAAGCGGTTTCCCGCAGCCGAGTAGAGATGGAGTGGATGGAGCTGGGCGGACATGGTCGGGGCGTTCAACCCAGGCGGGCGCGGATCTTCTGGGTGTTCTTGAAGTGCATCTTGGCGAAGTCGGCGAGCCCGTCGATGCCGCCGCGTTCGCGCGCGAGCTGCACGCCGATCGCGTCGACCGGCGCGCCCGCGCCCTTGTGCAGCACGAGCCCGGCCTTCTCGGAGAGCTCGCGCAGAGCGAGCAGGAACTCCGCGCGCGCGAGCACGCTCGCGGCCGCCACGATCGGATTCGCTTCGGCGCGGTGCGCTTGCTCGAGGCGGACGTCGAGACCGCGCACCGCGGCCACCATCACGCGCGCGTGCGCGAACTGGTCGACGAGCACGCGATCGCCTTTCTGGGCGACCCTCCCGATCGCCTTGGCGTGCAAGTCGGCGAGCATCGGATTGAGGCCCTTGTAGCGCGGATACATCTGGTTGTACTCGATGGGGTCCACGCGCTCGATCGCGTGCACGACGCGATCCCGCAAGAGGGCGGCGAGACGCAACGCACGCTCGTCGGTGATCACCTTGCTCTCGGCCACGTTCCACTCGGCCATTTCCTTCGCCTGCGGCGGCTCCATGCGCACCGCCGCCACCACGAGCGGCCCGAAGTAGTCGCCCTTGCCCGTCTCGTCGGAGCCGACGAGGGGCTCGTCGAGGTGCAGGCGCGCGAGACCGGTAGGGGCGGCCTTGGCGGGCGCGGCGATCGGGCCCTCGAGATCGGTCCAGCGCGCCACGAAGAGCTCGGGATCGCTGCCCTGCACGACGAGCTTTCCCGATTCGTAGAGCGTCGCGACCACGCCGTCGCCCTTCGCGCTGAAGGTCGCGTGCGGCACGTTGCGGAACTCGAACTGGCCCCCCGCCAGGCGTTCGCGCAACGCACGGTGCAGCTCGCGCGGGACCTTCAGGACGAGCGTCTTCTGGCTCACGGGCACTATGTACCATGGCCCCGGACTCCCCGCGCCTCATGGTCCAAACCCGCGCCGATTCCTTCGACACGGGGCGTCGCTTCGACGAGCTCGACCCCGATCACCCCGAGCCCTTCGACACGCCCTGGGGATCGTTTGCGCTGTACGTGATCGAGGACCGGCCGATGGCGGTGCAGAGCTTTTGCCCGCATCTCCTCGGGCCGCTCTTTGCGGGGACGATCTCGGGGAGCGAGGTCACCTGCCCCTGGCACGGCTGGCGCTTCGATCTTTTGACCGGGGTGTGCACGCATCGCCCCGAAGGCGGAGCCGGCGAGATCGCCGCATTGCGCAGGCTGTGCGTGGAGATCGGGCCGCGCGGAACGCTCGTGATGCGGCCGGAGCTCCCGCCGCCCGGTTGATTCGATCGCGCTCGTACCATCAATCAACGCATCCAGAAGTCGCGATACTGGCCCACGAGCCCGTAGCTGCCTTCGCGCCCGCTCGCACACTCTCTAGAATCTTCACCCCCCTCGCCCCGCTGCCTCGACCGAGATCCCGGAGACACTCGTGGCCCAGATCTACGATTCCATCCTCGACACCATCGGCAGCACGCCGATGGTGCGCCTGCATTCACGTCGGCAAGAGCACCGGCTGCGAGTTCCTCGCCAAGTGCGAGTTCCTGAACGCCGGCGGCTCGGTCAAGGACCGCATCGGCAAGCGCATGGTGCGAGAGGCCGAGCAGCGCGGCCGCATCAAGCCCGGCGACACGCTGATCGAGCCGACCAGCGGCAACACCGGCATCGGCATGGCGCTCGCGGCCGCGGTGAAGCGGCTACCGCATGATCATCACGATGCCCGAGAAGATGAGCCGCGAGAAGCAGGTCGTGCTCGAGGCGCTCGGCGCCGAGATCATCCGCACGCCGACCGAGGCCGCCTGGGACGCGCCCGAGAGCCACATCGGCGTCGCGCGCCAGCTGCAGCAGCGTCATCCCGAACTCGCACATCCTCGACCAGTACTCGAACCCCGACAACCCGCTCGCGCACTACCACGGCACCGCGCGGCGAGATCCTCGAGCAGTGCGACGGCAAGCTCGACTACTTCGTGTGCTCACGGCCGGCACCGGCGGCACGATCACCGGCATCGCCGCGACGCCTGCAAGCGAGAAGCTCCCGCACGCGAAGATCATCGGCGTCGACCCCGTGGGCTCGATCCTCGCCGGCCCCGGCCCGATCGGCACCTACAAGGTCGAGGGCATCGGCTACGACTTCATCCCCGACGTCCTCGACGTCGCGCCTCGTCGACGAGTGGGTCAAGACCGAGGACCGCGAGTCGTTCCTGATGGCGCGCCGGCTGATCCGCCACGAGGGCATGCTCGTGCGGCGGCAGCTCGCGGCTCGGCCGTGTGGGCCGCGCTGCAGATCGCCATGCCGCGAGGGCCCCGGCAAGCGCGTCGTGATGCATCCTGCCCGACTCCGTGCGCAACTACTGACCAAGTTCATCGACGACCGCTGGATGCGCGAGAACGGCTTCACCGAGCAGCCACTGGCGAGACGTCCACCGTCGGCGACATCCTGCGCGCGCATGCCCAAGCGCGAGATCATCACCGCCACCAGCGCCGACACCCTCGCCGACTCCGTGATGCGCATGAAGAAGCCGGCATCAGCCAGCTCCCCGTCCTCGACGACGAGCGCCTGGTCGGCATCGTCACCGAGTCCGACCTCCTCGGCGCGCCTCGTCGAGGGCCAAGCCTCCCTCTCGAGCTCCATCGCCGAGGTCATGTTCCGCAAGATCGACACCGTCCACGTGAACCAGGAAGCCTCGGCCCTCCTGAACCTCTTCGCCAAAGACGAAGTCGGCCTGATCATCGACGACGAGAGCCGCCTGCGTCGGCATCCTCACGAAGATGGACCTCGTCGATCACCTGACGTCGACGGTCAAGGCGCGTTGAGCGGCCGAGGGTCGGGCTAGGGTGCTCGATCCCCTCGAAGGCCAATTCGAAATTGCTCTAGCAACCGTCCAGCCTCGGCGAGACTGTCCTCCACGTATCGAGATTCCCTGGCCATGTCGATGGTCAGGCGCTCGAGCATGCGTTCCTGTGAGAAGAGCGCTTCAAGCCGGCTGATCGTCGCGGCGGAACTGGCGAGCCGGACGTCTTGCCCTAGTAGGCGAGGGCCCGCCAGAGCTGGGTCGTAGTCGACGGACTCGAGAACGTGAAGCTCGGCTCCGTACAGCCGGTCTTCATTACCAGCGTCCACATACTGACGGAACAGGGTTACCAGGTCGATCGCGTCCTTGGGATCGGCGGCACCTCGAACTTCCCACGTGAAGATCTTCAGGACTGCCAGGCCTGGCAAGGAAGCCACGCGAACCGTCAGGCCTGGTTCTAGGGCGACCTCGAGCGCAGTCCCGAGCGCATCTTCGTATCCCGCCACGCTCATCAGCACTGTCATGTCCGGGGGCCATGCGATCCGACTTCCCTCCTGCTCGACGCCACCAAAAGGAATGAGGTCGAGTGGATAGGTAGGTTCGCCAGTAGCTGATCTATGGTGAAACCGATGGATCGCAGTAGCTGCCTTCTCGAACGTGCCCGTTCGCAACAGGCATTCCTCGAGCCCCTCGAACTCTGACCACCCTCGCACGGCCACGGCGATATCGACATCTCTCGTTCTTCGGCCTGTGCTCAGGCCGAATACGCCAGTGAGGAGAATGTCTCGCGCCATTGCGCCGGCCACGAAGGATCGAAGGCCGAGCCCGTTCGTGACGCGGGTCACATCCCTCAGGACCGCAAGCGCTCGGGGATCGATTCGGTCAGGCTCGACGATGAGCATGGCTGATGAAGCGCCCACGAACCTGCGTTGCGGCCTCGAGGTTTCGGGGATCGAGCTGGCCGATGAGATCGGCGTAGACCAGTAGGGGAGGCACGAGGTCCGGGCGCGCGTTGTCGAGCTTTAGGTGCCAGAACGTGCTCAGGAGTTCGATTTCACCTTCGGGGTCGGCCTTGAATCGATGCGTTGCTGCGAGCTGCGCGAGGGTTTGGCGTCCGTCTGCTGGATCGAGATAGATCGTGTACGTCGCCGGCTTCAAGTCATCCGTCAGGCGGTCTGCCGCGACTTCTCCTCCCCAGTAGGCCCCCTCGGGGAGCTCTGCGTTTTTCCACCAACCGGGGTTTTTCGCGCGAAAGCGGCGTGGGTTCAGTTTTGGCCGCAGATGGATCGGATAGTTGGTGACCCACTCGTCGATGAGCCGATGGGTCTCGAGAAAGCACCTGTTTCGCTGCTGTTTCCCCCCCGCGATGTAGCCACGTCTGGCGAGGTCGAGGAGCACCCCTCCGACGGCGCCGAGCGCGACGCCTGCGGCCTCGACGATCGCTCGGTACGGAGCATTGAGCAGTTCCGGCTTGCACAAGAGGGCGAACACGACACGAAGAGCGGTCGCCGTTCCCCCGCTTCCCGTCGCGATCCTTGCGTCGCCCTTGGCCCGCTTCTCACCCTTGACGAACACGTGGAGACCTGGCGCGCGCAGGTAGGCGTTGCCCGCCGTGTCGATGAAAGGCAGGTCGAGTCGTCTGCACCGATCGGCGAGTTCGGTGGTGATGTAGGGAGCCACGAGCAAGCCAGCACCGTGAAGTTGTGCGAAGCGTTCCTTGACCATCGCGAGCGTGGCGGCGCGGTCGACTGTCTTGACCTCGACCACGAACGTGTGGTGCTTCCCTTGACCGTCCAGCTCGATGACGGTTTCGGCTCGGAGATCTCCTTCGAGCGCCGGCTCACGGGTTCCGATGTTCCCCCTCAATCCGGTCGTCCGCGCCAGCGCTTCGAGCGCGTCCTGGATGACCCCCACCCCGCGGTCCCGTAGGGGGTACTTCTGGTGGTTCCTGACCGTGGCTCGCCTCGTGTTCAGTATTGGAGCTTGTTCACGTGCCGCGAACAGAGCTCCGACAGCAGGGGCTCCAAGCTTCATCTGTTCACTATCTAGCAGTGTACACGGAACGTGAACAGTCAACTAATTGTGAACGACAACCCCACGAGAGGCCAGTCCGGGCACATTTCCGCTGTCCCCGCGCCCAAAGGCCACTGGGCGGCCTGGCGCTTACTCGGCCCGGAACGCCCCCCTGCGCCCGCCGCCGTCGTTCAACCGCTGAACACGACCCTCAGTCCGTCGCTCGTGTTCGCACCGCTCGCGCCGGCCGCGGGGTCGCGGAACCAGAACTGGAAGTACCAGGTGCTCCCGACGAGGATCTTGCCCGGCCCCGAGCCCGCGGGAGGATTGTGGAAGTCGATCGGTTTCGCGGCTGTCCCCGACGCATCGATCTGGACCGGCGGCTTCAGGCGGAAGTGCGGACTCTGGACGCACAGGACGCCGTCGAAGAAGGGCACCTGGGTGGGGGTCGCGCCGTAGAAGAAGAGGCCGAACTGACCGGGAGGACAGCGCTCGGCATAGAGGGCGAGGTTCTCGTCCTCGAGGTGCACGGAACCGGACCATGAGAAGCGGGCGGATTCGCCGGTCGAGTTCACCGTGGCGTCGCAGAAGCGGTGCGGCTTGTTCGACGGAACGGACCAGATCGTGGCGCCACCCGACGAGAAGCCGGCGTCGTCGCGCCCGTCCGCTCCGATGATCAGATCGGGGGTGCCGTCGAGATCGATGTCTCCGACGCCGTCGACATCAACGCCGAGACGATCTCCGCCTCCTCCTGTGCCATCACCGCCGGAGAAGATTTGCATCGATCGCCCGTCCTTCCCGGAGAACACGACCGCGCGACCGGTCGCGTCGCCCAGAGCAACGACGAAGTCGGCGGATCCGTTGCCATCGACGTCTCCCACGCCGGCAAGCTCGTCGGCGTATCCGGGATAGCCGAACTCTCCGAAGTCGACCTCGTAGAGCGACGCGCTCGTCGCACCGGAGAACACCTTGAACCGATCGGTGCCGAAGCGGTATCCCGCCACGATCTCGGCGTGGCCGTCAGAGTCGAGGTCGTGGATCGAGAGGACGCGCGACCCGAGCGCCTGCTCTGCACTCGAGCCGAGGATCTCCTGGACCAAGAAGCCGGTGGGTCCGGAATACACTCGGACCGCACCGGCGTAGTGACCTGCAGCGCTGTCACCCGCAACGCCGACGACGAGGTCCGGAAATCCGTCGGCATCGACGTCCTCACCGCCGTGGATCGTCGATCCGAACCCCGTGGACGGGGCGCCAGTCACGCTCCACAGATTCGCCCCTGTCGCCCCCGAGAACGTGGTCACCTTCGAGCTCGTGATCTCGCCCACGGTGAAGTCCGAGGCTCCATCGCCATTCACGTCTCCGATCACCGCGAGGGCGGGGATCCCGGGGAACACGTAGTCCCACGTGACGGAATAGAGCGGCAGTCCGGTGGCTCCCGAGTAGGTCGTGATGTTGCGCACCCACCTGTCGTGGATCAGGAACTCGCCTTTCCCGTCACCGTTCACGTCCCCGAGTCCGGCATTGGCCCACCCGTACTGATCCGGACCTCCGACGTACTCGTAGAGCTTGCTCCAGTCGAGGCCGGAGTGGATCACGACCCGGCTGTCCACATCGAACGTGCCATCACCGGAACCGGCGATGAGGACGTCCGGCACCGAATCGCCGTCGACGTCCCCGGCAGTCGCGGCGCATTCCCCGAAATGCTCGCGGTCGGTCTCGCCGACGAAATCATGGATCAGCGTCTGTGCCCCAGCGAAGCTACCGAGCGCGAAGAACGAGGCACCAAGGGTGAGCGCGAACTCGAATGAGCGTTGCATGGCAAGTCCTCCAGGTTGGAGGCAGTCTACCCGTCCACCGGAATCCTGCTCGGCCTCCTCGAGGTCGCTCACGCCTGGCGTTTCGTCGAGGATGGGTCCCCGTGCGTCTCCACCTCGACGAGCCGCGCGCCGTCGAACCCGACGATCAAGCCCCAGGCGGAGCAGGATCCGACCCTGGCGCGCGCCTTCCGCTGAGAACTCCTTCGGTTCCCTACGCCAGTCACGCTTGGCCGGCGACCGCGACGGTTCGCCATCGACGATGCGAGGTACGATGTCACCGGTCTCGCATCCGGGGGGTTTCCCATGTCAGCATCGACGATCGGTCTGCGCGTCCTCGTCCCGTTCCCGCAGCGGCGTGTCCCCGTCTTCCTCGTGCTGATGGCTGCGACCGCATCGGTCGCGAGCGCGCAGTTCGCCGCCCGCTCAAGGCAGGCGATACCCGCCTGCGACGGCAGGACGTTTCCCGGCGAGCAGTTCTTCGCCGGAAACGATCTGACAGCCGTGAAATGCGCGGATCTCGACGGCGACGGCGATTTCGACGTGGCGGCGACCATCGAATACAACAGGCTGTCGGTGCTCATCAATAAGGGCGAAGCCGACTTCGAGCGCCGGGAGTTCTCCATCGTCGGCGTCCGGCCCCAGTCGTTGACCTGCGCCGATCTGGACTCGGACGGCGACACGGACGTGGCGACGGCGAACCTCGTGGGATCCGTATCGGTGCTGAAGAACCGCGGCGACGGTACGTTCGATCCGCGCGTCGACTTCGGTGTGGGTTCGATGCCGATGTGGATCACGAGCGCCGACCTGGACGGCGACGGCGACCGGGACCTGGCCGTGGCGAACTGGAGTTCGAATTCGATCTCGGTGCTCTCGAACCGAGGGTCGGGCGATTTCAGACCGAACGTCCAGTACGACGCGGGCTCGCTACCGAGCTCGGTGAGCTGCGCGGATCTCGACGGCGATGGCGACGTCGACCTGGTGGCGACGAACTCCGGTGCGAACACCGCTTCGGTGCTCATGAACCAGGGCGACGGCACGTTCGGAGCGCACGCGCAGTACCCGACGGGCACCACGCCGAGGAACGTGGCGTGCGCAGATCTCGACGGAGACGGTGACGTGGACCTGGCGGTTGCGGATTCGAGTCCGAACGGAAGCACCGTCTCCATGCTGTTGAACCGAGGCGATGGCACGTTCGATCCGCGAGTGGAGTACAGCTCGGATGCCGGTGCACCGCGGGAAGTGATCGCCGCGGATCTGGATGGAGACGGCGACGTCGACCTGGCGGTCGCGAGCCTGGGTGGCGGCGCGGACTACGAGAGCGCCGGTGGCGCCTCGGTGCTCCTGAATCGGGGCGGTGGCACCTTCGATGCCCCCGTGCGGTACCTCGCGGGCCGCGATCCCGTCGCGCTGGACGACGCGGATCTCGACGGAGACGGCGATCCGGATCTGGCCGTAGCGAACAGCCTCACCGTCTCGTTCCTGCCCAACCACGGTGACGGCACCTTCCCGACCCACGCCCGCTTCGACGCGGGCTCGTATCCCTCTTCCATGACCGGCGCGGACCTCGACGGCGACGGCGACGTCGACCTCGCGGTCACGAACCAGGACGTGAGCACGGTGTCCGTGGCGAAGAACCTCGGCGACGGAACGTTCGCGGCGAAGTCCTCGTACGCCGTGGGCTCGTGGCCGACCACGGTGACCCACGGAGACCTGGATCTGGACGGCGACCTGGACCTGGTCGCGGCCAACGAGTTCACCGATACGGTGTCCGTCCTCCCGAATCTCGGGGGTGGATCGTTCGGCTCGCAGGTGGTCTACGCCGCCGGCAACGATCCCTGGTCGGTGACGTGCGTGGATCTGGATGACGACGGCGACCTGGACCTGGCCGTCTCGAACATCGCCCCGCACACGGTGACCGTGCTCCTGAATCTGGGGAACGGCACCTTCGTGCCCGGCGTGAGCCAGGTTACCGGCCTGGAACCCCACCCCATCGTCAGCGAGGACTTCGATGGAGACGGCGACTTCGACCTCGTGACCGGCAACTACGTCGGGCTGAGCGTGTCGGTGCTCCTCAATCGAGGCAATGCCACCTTCGATCCCCGCGTGGACTACCCCCTCGGTCGGGAGCCCTCGTCGCTGACGAGCGCCGACCTGGACGGAGACGGCGATGCCGACCTGGCGAGCGCGAGCAGGACCGCGAAGGATGTGTCCGTTCTGCTCAACAATGGAGCGGGCATCTTTGCGCCACCGGTCGTCTATCACGTGGGGTTCGGCACCTCGTCGGTGACGAGCGCCGATCTCGACGGAGACGGTGATACGGATCTCGCCGTCACCGATTCCACCTGGTGGTTGGTTTCCCTGCTGCGCAACCGGGGAAACGGCAGCTTCGAGCGAGAACGGATGTTCGCTGCGGGCGTCGACCCGATGTCCGTGCTCGCGGCCGATCTCGACGGCGACGGCGACATGGATCTGGCGATCGCGAACGCCCTCACCGAGACCTTCTCGGTGCTCTTGAACGCCTGCCGCTGAGTGTCCCGCTCGCGCCGGGCCGACAGCGCCGCGCCGGCGATCCGCCTGCAGGCGGAACTCCAGATCAGCGGCCTTCTTTCACGGCTGGAGCGGGCGATTTCTCGGGCTTCGGCGCGAGATGGTAGAGCCACACGCGACCGACGACGGAGATCTGCGGGCGCATTGGCAATCCTCCGCCGAGCTGATCGACGCGCTCGTCGAAGCCATGGTAGTAGGTCGTCAGGGGTCGCGCCGCCGGCAGGAGCGGCAGCGATTCGCGCTCCATCCAGTACGGCAACGGAGTCCGGTCGAGAGAATACGAGCGGTAGAGCGCGGCCGGCGGCTGGACGTCGACGCGCTCGCGAATGTTGAGGACCGGCGGCCGCGCGTCGCCGAAGGTCCCGCCGAGAAGGAGATCGGCCTTGCGCTTGGCGTTCTCGAGCGCGCTCTTGAGCGCGTTTTGCTTCACCTCATCGAGGTGCTCGCAACCGTAGTCGAAGGCGACGAGGTCGGTGACGCCGGCGTCGAAGGCGGCCGCGCGGACCGCCGGCACGAGCGCGAGATCCTTCACCAGCACGTGCGCGTTCTCTTGCAGCCGGAAGGCGACACGGCGCTCGACGCCGACGTTTTGCTCCTGCTGCTTCTCGACGCGCCACTCGTACACGGGCGTGAGCGCGATGAAGTCCACGAAGACGCAATCCGGTGCGACGCCGGCATCCTGGAGAGCGGCTCGCAATGCCTCCAGGCGCTGCGCATTGCCTTGCCGGCAGGCGGCGGGATCCGCGCCCTCCGAAATGATCGCGAGAACGACTCGTGCCTCGGTCGGGTCGACACGCATCTCCGCACTGCCTTCGACGAGGATGAACTCCCCGATGGTGGCCGGGTCGGGCGGCGGGATCTCCCGCGGCGGCCCGATGCCCTGCCGGCTGCCGACGTCCTGCGCGGGAGCGGCGAGAGAGAGCGTGAAGAGGAGTGCGAGGTGGGTGTGCATCCGAGCTTCCAGGAGGTGAGAGGCCAAGTGCTCCTCGATGCTATCTTCCCCGCGCTCCGTCGCACGAACGTCCCCGGACGACCGGAGATCCCGTCATCGAGCCGTAGACGAGCTCCCCGGCTACGAGGCAGCGCCTGACCGGCGCAGCCAACCCCGAGCAGGCTGGCTTCCCGCATTTGTGGGGTGACCCCGGTCGGTTTCCGCTTCTACTGAAAGCACCAGCAATGAAGCCCACTCGGCCACGGCCTTCGCGCCGCCGACTCGCTCGCCGAGGTCATGCCCGGAGAACTAGCTCATGCTTGGACAAAGCTTTGTCTCGATCACCGTCCTGCTCGTCTGCGCCCCCTGTTTCGCGGCTGGGCAAGACCAGCACTTCGCGAACACGCAGCTCCAGCCCCTCGCCCAGGCGTTCGCGCTGCATCGTGAAGCGCGCACCGTCGGCCAGGGCGTCGAGGAGGCCAAGGCGGCTTTGCGCACCAACCTCGAGCAGCTGCGCAAGGAGCTGGAAGGTCGCGATCCTTTGCTCTTGCCCGCGGATATCGGACGTGCGGAGTGGCTTTCCTGGACGCGCGATCCCCACAAGCAGGAACGCGGCCAGGTCACGAGCGAGGTCTACAGGGGCGGCAGCTTCGCCGCGGATGGCCTGGCCTATGCCTACCGATTGCCCAAGGACTACGACCCCCTCCAGACCTATCCGCTGATCCTCACCATCCCCGACGAGAACGAGAGCCCCGCGGACCACCTGCGCGAGCACTGGGTGCTGCGCGAGCTGCTCGATGAGGCCATCTTGTTTTGCCCGCAGATGCCCAAGCTGCGCGCCGAGTGGGATCGGGTCGTGGTCGAGGGACGGCCGGGTGGGCTGAGCCACGTCCTGACCGCCTACCGACTGGCGACCGAGGGCTTGGCGGTCGATGCCGACCGCGTCTACGTGACGGGACGCGGCAAGGGCGTGCCGGCGGCGATCGCGGCGGGCAATTACAGCCCCCATCGCTTCGCGGGCATCGTGGGGCGAGCTGGTGAAGCCGGCGAGATCGGCCCGGAGAACTTCAGCAATTTGCCCACCTTCTTCGCTGGCGGCGGCCCGCTCGCTTCCGCCTTCCAAGAGCGGGCCAAAGCCGCGGGCCATGACAACGCCCGCGTGCAGCTCGAAGCGACCGAGACCGACATCTGGCACTGGATGCTCGAGCACCCGCGCGTGACTCATCCCGCGAGCGTGCGCATCGTGGTCGGCAATCCCTTTCCCACGCGCGTGTACTGGTTGCGCGTCGCGCCCACCACGCCCGACACCCACGCCGAAGCCTCGATCGATCGCGAAACGAACACGATCGAGATCGCATGCCACGGCAGCTCGCACGTCGCGCTCTTCTTGAACGATGCCCTGGTCGATCTCGACCGGCCGGTGACCTTTCGCTGCAACGGAGTCGAGAGCTCGAGCATGGTGCGGCGTGACCTTGCGACGACGCTCAGCCTGCTCGAGGAAGGGTTGAGCGACTCGGGGGCCATGTACGTCGCGCAGCACGTCTGCGAGTGGAACAGTACAAGTCAGACTGGCGGAACCAGCGTCGCGGCCGCGCCGGATGCCGCCTTCGACGAGCGCTTCGCCGCCGCCGGCGACGCGGCGCCGCTCCTCTGGGAGCTCTTCCAGTGGTGCCAAGCCAACCAGCGCGAGGCCCGCGGGGAAGCGGTGCTTCGCAAGCTCCTGCGCTTCACTCCGCAGCACGAAGAGGCGCGCGAGGCTTTGGGCCACGTGCGCTCCGGCGAACAGTGGTGGGAGTCCCAGCAAGCGCTGGAGAACTTCCTGCGCAGCCAAGATGAGGTGCTGGCCAAGGCGAAGGGCCACGTCAAGCATCAAGGACTGTGGCTGCATCCCGAGGAACGTGCGTCGGTCAACAAGGGTTTGATCAAGGACCAAGCGACGGGCCAATGGTTGTCGGCAGCCGACCGCAAGCGCTTGACCGAGGGATGGGTGCGCCAGGATCTGGAGTGGATTCCGCCCGCGGAGGCGGCGCATGTCGACGAAGGGCTGTGGCTGGTCGACGGTGAGTGGCTGGACCTCGTCAGCGCGAACCGCCGTCACTCGAGCATCTCCTCGATGTGGCGCATCCCCAGCCGCGAGCTCCTGGTCCACTCGTCGGCCGACCGCCACGTGGCCTTGCGCGCCATGCAGGAGATGAGCCGCGCGCTCGAGGACTTGCGGCGCGTGTTCGGCGCCGAGCCGGTGCTCCCCATCTCCGTGGCGGTGATGCGCGACGAAGAGCAGTACGACCGCATGGCCTTCGGTGATCCGGATGGGCGCCGACCGCCGACGCACGTCGCGCGCCTGCAGATCATTCACAGCGCGTACTTCGCCGAGAGCTGGTTCCGGCGCGTCGAGCGTCAGTTCGAGTTCCAGGGCATGGGCGTGTGCTACTGGGACGCAAATGCTCCCAACGGCGATCTCTACGGCGTGCACGCTGCGCGTCTGGCGGTCGGTCTCTCCTACGTCGATGCCCTCGATCCGAGCCCCAAGGCTGTGCGCAAAGCGCTGAGCCAGGGTCCGCCGCTGGACTACTACCCGAGCTACGAGGCGGAGAAGAAGCTGCCCGCCTGGCTCCGCTACGGCGGCGCCGTCTATGCCGAGCGCTACTTCCGCGACGCGAACGTCCCCGTCGATGGCGATCCGTGGTGGGCGCGCAAGTGGTCGATCGACAACCTGCGGCAACGCGGCGGCATGCGCGCCTTGAGCGAGATCCTCGCTTTTCCCATCGATCCCGACGACCGCGACGACAGCTTGAAGCTCTTGATCGAATGCGGCTTGCTCGTCGCCTTCCTGGTCGACGGCGAGTGCGCTCCGGTGCTGGAGGAGCACGCGAGATTCAAGCAAGCCCTGGCCCTGGGCCGGCTCCATCCCAACGGCATCAAGGCCCTCGAGCAGGCCCTGCTCGACCACGAGAGCGAGATCCGGAGTTTCGGGGGATAGGCTCTATAACCTGACCTCGACGATCACGTCGCGCTGAGAACCGCACGCTCTGCTTCGATCCATCCGCGCGAGCATTAGGTTCGTAGGCTCGAAGAGAGACGCTCATATCGGTTCCCAAAGTGGACGCCCAGCGGTGACGGTGCCGCGCGAGCTCATCGACGCGACCACCGCCGTCACACTCGTCGACTCCGTGATGAGCATGAAGGGCGCCGGCATCAGCCAGCGGTGCTGGCACTTGTCCGAGTGTCGATCAACGGCAGCTTGTCCAAGGCTCGCCCCCTTCTGTCCTTGACCTGCTCCATAGGTGTGATGTAATCCGCAGCACGCGAGACGGACCACCGTCCCCAGGGTGCAGCAAGGCCCCCCTCTCGAGGAGGTCGTGTTCATGCGCGACGAGATGGCGAACATGGGCGATCGAGAAAGCGATTCCGGTCCGGATGGGAGGGCGGAGGTCGAAGCCATGGTTGACATGTCACCAGTGTTTCAGCAGCGGGTTGCCGAATACCAGGAGATCAACGGCAACATCAGGATGCTGGCTGAGATCCGTTTCAAGCTGCTTTCGCTGCTGCCAGTTCTGGGAGGTGCCGCCGTCATCTTGCTGTCGGATTCCGGCATCAAGGCAGGTGGTCCCGCACCGAATCCCTACTTCGGCGTCATCGCCTGCGGTGGCGTCTTGGGGCTCATCGTCACGTTAGGGGTCACGCTCTACGACCTTCGTAATTCGGAGCTCTACAACGAGCTGGTCCATCGCGCCAAGTTCATCGAGGAGTTGTTGGACGCCCCGTCGACGTACGGCGCCCTCAATCAGCACTACCCAGGAGGACAATTTCGAGAGAGGCCCCCGCCGGGGAGACGACTGTTCGGACTCCTGGCCAAACATGACCGTGCCCTTGCGGTGATCTATGGTCCCGTATTGGGATCGTGGTTCTTCCCGATCACCTACACGGCCTTTCGTTTGATTGGGACGGCTCACGGTGCCGCAGCGTTCGTGGCACTCGTGGCCGCGATCGTCGCGGTCGTCGTATTCACGTGGAAGCTCGTGAAGTTGGACTCCCCGCGCGCGCGAAGCGCCGACGATCGCGCCGCACTCATCGCGCTGAACCTCGAAATCAGCAAACACGAGAACTCTGGTGGGCGGGAGGCCTTGGCGACGCTGATGGCCCAGGGTCAGGCGGCGGAGGGCCCGGGGCCGATCCTGGGCTTTCGGCGAAGGACGGGGGAGTGTGTGGATGCCAAGGCCTTCCTGGCTGCGGTCGCATCTGGCGGAAACAGACAGACATCGGTCGGGCCTGTGAAGTTTCATGGATCCGATCGAGCGGTAGTCGAGTGTGTCGTGACGGCCGGGGGGGTCCGGACTCACAACCTCAGGCTCTTCGTGCGGCAGCCCGGCTCGCGCGATTGGAAGCTTCTGGGCTGGGCAAATGAGTGAAGGTAGTAGTGCACCGGCGGACGCGGACAGCTGCGGCAGTTCGCCTGGTCTGTACCCGATCGTCACGAAGATTCCGTCCGAGGGCCAGGCCTCCCTCTCGAGCTCGATCGCCGAAGTCATGTTCCGCAAGGTCGACACGGTCCACGTTAACCAGGAAGCCCCGGCCTTCCTGCACCTCTTCGCCAAGGACGAGGTCGGCCTGATCATCGACGACGCGCACCGACTCGTCGGCTTCCGAACGAAGGTAGACCTCCTCGATCACCTGACGTCGACGGTCGAGGCACGCTGAGGATCGCTGGCTCTGCTTCGATCCACCCGCGCGATCCTTTTGCCCGTAGCGCTCGAAGAGTTCGGGCTCGATCAGGGCCCCCGAGTCGACGTCCAGCGGCCCCGCTGCGCTGGCGAGCGCTCCACTGACGCCTGGAGCAGTACCGGGTTATCGTGCCTGACGGCTCCTTCCCCCTAACTCGAGTCGACCCGAAGCCATGATTCAACTGCACCCGATCCTCGTTCTCGGCTCGCTCCTATCGATCGCGGCCAGCGTCGAAGCTCAATGCGAGCGGCAGATCTTCGATGCCGAGGACGGCGTCGACGTGGACCAGTTCAGCAGCTCGCTCTCTGCCTCCGGCTCGACGTGCTTCGTCGGCTCGGACCACGACGACGCCCCGCTCATGGACTCCGGATCGGTCTACGTCTTCGATCGGATCGACGGTTCGTGGGAGCGCAGCCAGTGGATCGCTTGTAACCGTTCGGGCAACGCCACCCCTCAAGCGTATTGATCGCAGGGCGTGCTGTGGTCAGCTGCCGAGCTGGAGTGCGACGCGCTCGAGGATGCTGGCGCGGTGGTCTTCCACGACCTTCGCCCACTTGGCCTTCCAGCCGTAGGGCGTGAGTTCGCGGACGTCGGTGACCTTTCCGATGCGCAGTAGCACGTCGCGCAGGTACGTGCGCGGGTCGACCTCGTGCTCCTTGCAGGTCGCCAGCAGGCTGTACATCACGGCCGCGGCATCGCCGCCGCGTTCGTTGCCGAAGAAGATCCAGTTCTTGCGGCCCACCGCGACCGTGCGCAACGCGCGTTCGGCGGCGTTGTTGTCGATGGAAAGCCGTCCATCTTCGCAGTAGCGCGCAAGAGCTTCCCAGTTCGAGAGCGCGTAGTCGATGGCCTTCGCCAGTGGCCCCTTGTCGAGCACCTGTGTGCGGGCCACGGCCATCCAGTCACGCAGTCGCGATAGCCTCGGCAACGACTCAGCCTGACGCAGCTCGCGGATCTGCTCGTACGAGAGTCCCGAGTCCTTCGCCTGCCGCTCGATCACGTACAGCTCGCCAATGCGCGCGACCGCCTCCCTCGCGAAAGCCGGCTCGCCGTCCTCGGCCTTGATGAAGTACCGACGTGCATGCGCCCAGCAGCCCACCTCGAGCACACTGCCGTCCTTGTAGAAGGCGTCATAGACCGAGTACGCGTCCGCCTGCATGTAGCCCTTGAAGTCGGTCAACACCGATCGTGGTCCGTCGCGACCGCGCGACTCGGTCATGTCGAAGAAGACCTGGCCACCAAGACCTCGGTACACCCAGACGTGGCCCTGGCGCGAGTTCTTGTCGCTGCCTTCCTGGATCGTGACCGGCGTGTCGTCGGTTTGCACGATGCCCGAAGCGAGGACGTCCTTGCGAATCTGCTCGGCAATCGGTGAGAGGATCTCTGCGCAGCGTACGGAGGATTCGCACAAGACCGAGCGCGACAGCTCGAAGCCTTCCGATGCGTACTTCGCTTCGAGCCGGTTGTAGGGCATGTGGTGCCCGAAGCGTTCGACCAGCACGTGCGCGAGGAAACCTACCCCGAGCAGGCCCCTGTCGATCACGCGATTGGGACCAGGGGCGATCTTCACGCCGTTCTCGCAAGCCTTGCACGCATACTTCTTGCGCGCGATCTCGTGCACGACCGAGATCTCGAGGCGTTCGAGCTCCTTCGTGAGCTCCTCGCCGATCTCCGTGAGCTCGTGGCCGCACAAGCAACGACGCTGATCCAGGGGTAGCTCGAAGGTCGTACGCATCACCGGCAGGTGCGGCGGAAAATGCTTACGGCGCTTGGGCACTTTTGTCTGTCCGCTCGAGCGGATCTCGACCGCGCCCTGGACCTTCTTCTCGTCGGCGATACGTTCGGCGGCTTCGACGAGCTCGGGGAACAAAAGATGCATCTGACCCGGCCCGCAAGCGAAGTCGGCGCGTGGCCGACGCTCGCTCGACGGCTCGAACTCCTGACGACGCAACAGCCGATTCTCGCTCTCGAGCTGCGCGATGCGCGCAAGCAAATGTTCGTGCTCTGTGCGCTCCTTCAACAGCAGCGCTCTCAGCGCCTCGACATCATTCGGCAACTCGCGCGCGTCCACGATCGTCGTCACGCGAACAGATACGCACATCGCGCGCGAAGTAACGACGGAATTGCGATTTCTTCGTGTCGATTCCTTCGAGCAACATCGACATCTGCGCGCGATCGATCTCGACGCGCGGCGCGCTGCCGTCGATGCGTTCGAACGTGCCGCGTTCGAGACGCTTGTAGAAAAGCCAGAAGCCGTTCTTGTCCCACACGAGCATCTTCACACGATCACGCCGCCGGTTGAAGAAACAGAACAGGGTCCCCGTGAAGGGGTCCTCTCCGAAGGCCTCACGCACGATCGCAACGAGCCCGTCGAAGCCCTTGCGAAAGTCGACCGGCACCGTCGCAGCGAGGATGCGTTCGCGCGAGGAGATGCTCAGCACTGCTCCAGCGCTCGAACTAGCCGCACGAGCGCCGCCTCGTCCACGTCGGCACCCACGACGATGCGCCGCTCGCCACGAATCACGATCTCGATACGAGAAGCTGGCTTCGCACACGACTCGACCAGTTCCACGAACGTCTCCGGCGTCGGCTTCCGGCGTACCGTCGCCGCCCGCCGGCCGAAGAGCTTGCGACGCCACCAGAACAACTGGTTGCTCGAAACATCGGGCTCGAGCGCCGCGGCCTGTCGGTACGTCAACCCCTCGCGCTCACGCCGCTCCAGTAGGTGACGCATCTTCTCGGCACGATTGGCGGTCTCCATGCCGCACATCGTCGCCACTATCCCGAGATCTTCCAGGTGGGGTCGCGCGAACGGTTACGATCGCTTCGAGCCAGCCGGAGATCCGAGGCAACTTCGGACAGTCCGTGTCCATCGACGGAGACCTGGCCCTCGTGGGTGCTTCGCGCGAGCTTGCGCTGGGTGTCCAATCGGGAGCTGCCTACGTATTCCGCCGTGAGGCGGGCGCGTGGGTCGAGATGCAGCGCCTGGAGCCTGCCGACGCGGCGCCAAGCCAAGGCTTCGGTGATGGCGTCAGTCTTTCCGGCGGGCGCGCTCTCATCGGCGCGTATGGGGATGCTCACGCCGGCTTTGCCTCCGGGGCGGTCTACGTGTTCGAGCTCACCGGAGGGATCTGGGTCGAGACCGCCAAGCTCACGGCCGGCGATCCCCATGCCGAGTATCGCTTTGGATTCTCGGTCGCCCTCGACGGAGACCGCGCGGTCGTCGGCACGCCGGGCCCCCCGAACGACCTGACGTCCGAGCATGGAGCTGCGTACGCGTTCGAGCTCACGAGCGGCGTGTGGGAGCAGACGAAGCTCGTCGCGAGCGACGGCGAAGGCGCGGACCGCTTCGGCAATTGCGTCGCCATTTCAGGCGACCTGTTGGTGGTGACCGGCGACAGTCACCACGATCAGGGCGCAGCCTGGGTGTACGAACGCACGCTCTCCGGATGGACCGAGAAGCAGAAGCTGATGGCGAGCGACACGCAGTCCGTCGCCACGTTCGGCCAGGCCCTGGACATCACCGCCGACCGGATCCTCGTGGGGGATCGCAACCGCTACGACGGATTGGCCGGACACGTCGGAGCCGCCTTTCTCTTCGAACGCCCCGGCGAGGAGTGGGCCCAGATCGCCAAACTCACCGCCTCGGACGCCTCCAGCTCGGGATTTTTCGGGCAGTCCGTCGGGCTCCTCGGAACCACGGCCCTCGTGGGCGCACAACGAAGCATCTCCGTCTCCCGCGGCGCGGTCTACGTCACCGAACTCGAGGCTGGTCGGAGCCTGCGTTACTGCACGAGCACCCCGAACTCCACCGGATTGCCTGCCCTGATCGACGCGACCGGGAGCTTCGCGATCACGGCGAACGATACGACGCTGCACGCAAGCCAAGCGCCACCCCTGAAGTTCGGCCAGTTCTTCTACGGCGCGGCGCCGGTGCAGTTCCCGTTCGCTGACGGCTACCTCTGCGTGAGCCCCTTCGATCCGGGGCTCTTCCGCCTTTTCCCCCTCGTCCGCATCCAGACGGTGGGCACGGGCAGTCTTCCCCTCGATCTCACTTCCCTTGCTGGCAATGGAGAGATCCTTGCGTGGTCCAGCTGGTACTTCCAGTTCTGGTTCCGCGACCCTGCTGGTGGGGCCAGCGGCTCCAACCTCAGCGACGGGCTGCGGCTCGGTTTCTGTCCGTGAACTGCGTCGCCGAGGTCCCCTTCCGCAAGATCGCCACGGTCCAGGTGAACGAGGAAGCCTTGGCGCTCCTGCCCGTTTTCGCCAAGGACGAAGTGGGCCTGAGCATCGACGACGAGAGCCGGCTCGCCAGCAGCCGACGCACGCGACCCGTGAAGGCCGCCATCCGTCAGAACGGGGAATTCTTCGCCTCGAAGCCTGCCCGGACCGCAGGGAGCGCCTTTCCTTGACGTCCTGACGGAGTCGCAGCAACATCCTCGATGGCGAGAGTGCCTGCCATCGCTCTCCCCTGGCTCGACCGCGGAAGGAGGAGATCGTGCGCCCGCCCCCCCGAAAGCCTTTCGAGAACCCCCCCGAGAACGACCCAAGTGGAGAGGAGCCCTGGAAGTTCCGGGAGCATCCGGATGAGCTGGAAGAGATCGAGAGCGGCCGCGCGCGGGAGATCCCCCTCGATCCCGGCGACCCACTCGCCGAGTGGCTTCCCACGCGGCCGATCGATCCGGTGCTCCGCGCTCTCGGCATCTCTGGCCCGCAGAAGCTCATCTCGCGGATTCAGGGCCGGTCGCGAGAACGCGCACTCCTCGTCGATCAATCGCGCCTCTTCATGCGCACGATCGTGCGCCTGTCGCGCGAGTACGAACATTTCGACCACCGCTCGTCCACGCGCGACTGGCTCAATGCCCGGATCGACAGCGCGATGAAGGATCTCATGATCCTCGATGAGGAGGACCAGCGCTCGAACAAGCCCGTGCTGCCGCCCTATCAGCCGCGCTACTCCTACCTCATCGGGACGCTCGGCATCGAGCCGTCGAACGCGCGCCGCGGATGCATCGTCTTGAACGATCAACCGCACGAAACCCGCCGTGTCTTCTACGAGGCGATCGTGATGAAGCGTCCCCTCAAGGAACTCACCATCGCCGGCTGGGGCGAGCGCCCCAAACTCGAAGCCCATCTCCGCGCCGCCCTGCGCGCACTGACCGAACCCTCCGTCGGCTTCCGCATGGAGAACCTGCGCACCGACCCCGGTTTCGAAACCCCCGGCGAAGCCGCCGGAGGCTGATCCATGTCCCTCGCCGCTGCGACCCTCTCCCCCGAGGTCGAACATCTCCTCCAAGAGATCGCAGCTGACCCCGATTCCACCCTCTTCCGCGTCGAGCGCCACCCCCCCACTCACCACCCCCTCGACCTCCAGGAGGCCATCACCCCCCGCTTCACCGGCCTGACGATCGCCGAGCGCCAACTCGTCCGCGCGTACCGGGAGGAGGTGGCGGATGTGCTGCTGTTGGCGTGCAGGGAGAGCATTTTGAAAAACGCGATGGGGCGGCTCCAGTTCCTCGGCAACACGGGCACTCCTCAGCAACCGAGGGACGACCTGAGGCTTCTCGTCAGAAGACGTGCAATTTCGTCCTCAACAGATTCTCGCTCCGGCTCTGCCCCTCCAAGTGTTCGCTCTCTATTGAGTTCTCTCTCCACTTCTCCGATCACAGGAGTAGGCCAGAGTCTTCGCCTTGCAGCTTCGAGTCTCCGCCTGCGACCGAACGAGTTCGCTCGCCTCTACTACGGTCTGGCTTCCCTCGTAGAAATGAGGAACGCTTCTGCGGCGCAAGTGCTCGCGTCCGTCGCGACACGCGCAGCATCAGCATCGATTCGCGCGAACGCCTGGAACGCTCACGCTAAAGCGCTCCTACGTCTGGGGCGAACGCGAGCCGCCGTCACTTCGCTCCACCGTGCGCGTCAAACCGACGAGACATATGTTTTGCCTCTTATCGGACTCCTACAGCGCTGGATAGAAGCCGGCATGTGTGGGAATGCCCTCCGTGTCGCTCACGAAGTCGATTCGATGATTCTCGAGGCCAATGATACGATCAAAGAAACCATTTCCATTCTCATTCTGCAAAAGCGTGCTGACTTCTGGATTCCGAGCTCACCCGACCAACACCTCGTTAGGATACTTATCGACAGGGGCAACACGCCCTCCGCAGCGATTGCACGCCTTTATGCTTGCTAAAACCGAAACTCCTGTCGAATCTCAACGAAAGGCGCGGACCATTCTGTGCTTCTTGTTCGGAGTCGTGCTCACACAAGGCCTCCTGTCATTCGCTCTTGGATCCTTTCCCGGAGGAGGTACTGTTCATGATATTCCGTCACGATCAGGACGAACTTTCGAGGATTTCCCCTGATCAAGCTGGTCCTCCTCATTCCTGCACAGAATCACAAGAAAGTAGTACTACTCTCTCTGACCGCCGAACATGCTCAGCAGGAATCGCTCGCTATTACTCCTTTGCACCCTCGCGGTTCTTATAAGCGCCTATTTTGCGATTGGGCCTCGCTTGACGCGCCATGCTGTCGAGCTCACGAATCACGTGACGGAAACCACCGATCCCGCCTCAGGCCTCGACAAAACGTCGGACCACTTAGCGGGGAGTTCAGAAACACTAGCTGACCCGTCAATTCCTGTTGAGTCTGGTCGCCAGGGATCGGTTCCCACGCAACTATTCGGACGCGTGGTAGCAGAATCACAAGAAAGCCTGGCGGGCATAACTGTCTCGTGGTCTCCCATTCACTCCGATGACTCCGCATTGCCATTTTCATGGGAGGCTCTAGAGGCTGCTAAGATTGAGACAGCGAGCGATTCGACTGGGGGCTTCAGTTTTCCTGAGACAGCAGGTTCTCCAGGGCGTGTCGGATCGGTATTGTGCATCGCCGACCCGCGGTACTCGTGTGCTGTTGTCCCTGTGGAGGAGTCTCGACGGGAGATCAGAATCCCCTTAACTTCTGCTCATCCTCTCCTTGTCAAAGTAATCGATGGCGAAGGGCGCCCTGCATCGGGAGCGGTTGTTCAATGGGTTGCTCAAATCTCTCCACTCCAAGAATTCCAGGGACCCAGTGTCTTCGTGTCAGGGCAGACCCGAACTGATGCTCGTGGCTGCACTTTCATTACTCGGGTCCATGGCCATCTTTCACTCGCAGCCAAGACTGAAGACAGGTCTTCGGCTCCGTGGGAAGGAAACGGCGAAATGGCCGAGGATCTCATTCTGAAGCTCTTGGCGACCATCCAAGCTGAAGGCTCCGTGACATTCCCTGAAATGGACATGCCACGAGTAGCAGGGGTATCAGCCTTTTCGATCAAGGACGCAGGACGCGTACTCCTTGGCTCCGATATCGTCGATGCGGGCGGCCGGTGGGCGTTGCGCAACCTGCCATTCCTGCCGACGGTTGAGTACATTTTTCGGCTCTCTGGCGTCGGGCTTGTCCCTCAGGAGCATTCGATTCTTGTTTCGGAGAGGGGCGATATCCATCTTGATTTTCAAGCCCTCCAAGGGTTGAACGCTCGTTTGCGAATTACAGGCGTTGATGGCGCGCCAGTCCCATTTGCACGGGTAACAATGCGATGGCGATCAGGTGAAGATGACTTCCAGTCTTCTCATCGAGCGGACGACGGAGGGTGTTTGTTGATCGATGGAGCACCCGAGGGTGACGTCTGGTTTCTGGTCGAAGCTCCGGGATATGTGCCGAGGGATGTTGGACCATACCTGTCCCCCCGCGACCTTATTGACGAGCGTTCGCTGATTGTCCTCCAGGCTGGTCACGTTCGGGGACGCTGCCTGCACGATGGGGCCCCTGTTTCAGATTTCACCCTCGCCTATTGGCGAGAGCCGCTTTCCCTTGGCATAACGCAGCAGGAAGTTCACGATAGCCCCGATGGTTCCTTCCTGATAGACGATGCGCCTCTGGGACCGGTGTTCCTGTACGCCACATCCCAAAGTTATCCAAAAGGTGAAACTGTATCCGTGGAGGTGGCTAGCAACACTGAGACATTCGTCGAGCTTCACTTACCTTCGCCTGGGCGGGCGACGGGACGCGTGACTGATTCTGCCACGCACGAACCCGTTCCGGATGCTTTCGTTGAAATTTACGCCTCCAACGGAACCGATCCTCTGGCTCGTTGGGGCGCTCCTGTTGCCGTAGGGCACACCGGGCTGTTCGACAGCCTGCCCGTCTCTCCGCAATGGAACAAGCTCGTTATAGGAGCACCGAATTATGCCAGCAAGACCTACTCCGGGAAACCAGAGGCCAATGGACTTTGGGAGTGTGGCGAGATTCCATTGACGAGACGCCGAACCCTGGAACTTCGACTTCTTGCTCAGGGTGCTGAGAATCTTGGCGACTATTTTGCACAGGTAGACAATCGACAGAATATTCCACGCGTTTCTTTTCAAGCGGACGGCGTGGCCCTCATTGAGGGTGTTGATCCTGGACACGTCGGGATTTTTGTCTTTTCTCCTGATCTGATGGAGCGTCAGGAACTGTGGACCAATCTCGAGGCAGACCGGGATTGGGTTTACAATGTTTCTTTCGACTCAGGTAGGCGGCTACTGATACGGGTCGTGGATGATGGTGGGGCTGCGCTACCGGAGACTCTCTACATCTTTGCGAACTATCTCTCGAACAACAAAGTGCGGACCGCTAGAGTGCGACAACTGGGTGATGATGGAACAGTCACCATGGGAGGCATTGAGGGTGATTATGTTACCGTGGATGTTTGGGATTCGAACTACCGGCAGCTTGCCGCGGTGCGTCGCCCACTAATGCCAAGTGGTTCGAGTGAAGTCGTCGTTCGGCTGAGTCTTCCGGAGCGGAAGATTCGTTTTGTGGACAAAAACGGGCAACCGCTTACTTCGACACAAGTGATTTTTGTGATGCCCGGAGATGACACCGGATGGGGGCCGGAACTGACCACTAATGCAGCCGGCGAGTGCACATTAAATGGCGTCGAGGCGGATCTCCTTTTCGCCGAGGTACGGACGGCCGAAGGTGCACATGCATTAGGTTTGCGCGTTCCGCTTGACGGTCCCCCCGAAGAAACCGTCCAAGTGGTCGTCGAAACAGGTGCAGGCGTGCAGCTACGGCTGTTGGACGGAAACGAAGCTGTAACAGGAATTCGCGTGAAGTTCTCGCTGTGGGAAACCGGTTTGCCTCTCATGGGGCGCTTGAGTGATGAGACTGGTTTGACCATACTCGATGATATATCAGTGGGCTCTCTCATCGCCTTCGTGGATGCCCCGGGTTATTGGCCGTCCCATTCCAAGGTAGAGGCAACCTATTCCCCGACGGAAACTATCATGCAGGTGCGACGAACCGGGAGTATCGAAGTCGTCGTGACTCGTGGCGGTGTTCCGGTGGCAGGTGCGGCGGTCGAGCTGGTGTCGGATGAGTTTGGGGAGAGTGCTTCGGCGTGGCTCAGCGGGGGGAGGATTCGGTCGGATGCGAATGGGGTTACGACGGACTCGTCAGGGAGCTCGAGGCTCTTTGGGTTGCCGAATGGCAGCTATGGGTGGCAGGTGTCGATCCCGGGGCTCGAGGCACGGGAAGGCCAGGTCGTCGTTCCGCCGCATGGCGTCGAGCGGCTGCTGATCGAGCTCTAGCTTGCGACTGTGGGGTCGGGGCAGGACTTGGCGCCTCGCCGGTTGGGGGAGGGGGAGAATGAAGCCTCGATCCAACCGGGGACGGCCGCGGCCTTCCAAGCCCGGAAGTTTCTGGGGTAGAGGGGAGGCACGGGGAGGGACGGCGGGGGGGACGACGAACCGTCGGGGAAGCGCTCGAGGATTCACGCGGGCGAAGGTTTTTTCTGGATCGGGCTGTCACCGCATCCGAGGTCGCGAGGTCGTTGGGGGAGAGTTCCAGGATCTCGTACTGCGCGAGGGCCTTGGCTGGCAAGAAGGCTGGCTGAGGCTTGGGGGTCACCTCGAGGGTCGATCTCTCGAGGGCACCTGTCCTGGACTTGGTTTTCACGCCCAGGAAGGCTCCCCCATGACGACTGAACGAAAGCGCCTCCTCCTCATCCTTCTCTCGGCCGGGTCGATGTGCCTGGTCTTCCTCTTCGTGCGTGTGGGGCGAGGTCCATCGCATGCTCAGCCGGCTGGGGAGTCGGCGATGAGCGGACTCGACCCGATCGAGCGGTCGTCGTCGTCGCCTGCGAGCGCTGGAATCTCGCCGGGCGATGTTGGATTGGCTGGACCCGTCCTGGAGGCGCACGCGGGCGGGGATTCTGGGCGTCTCGAATCGAGGGTGGCCCCGCTCAGGGGCAGGCTGTCGGCGCCGATCGAGAGCCTGGTCGGCGGGGTCGAGGTTGCTTGGTCTCCGCTGCACGTCGGGGAATCTTGGCCTGCGTATTCCTGGGAGGACCTCGTCGCCGGCACGGTGCGGACCACGTCGGGGACCGGTGGCGAGTTCTCGTTCGACCAAGAGCCGCCTGTCGCAGAGGCGGGGGTCAGCCTGGTGTGGACATCAGATCCGCGATCTCGTTGCGCGGTGCTTCCGATCGGTGATGGAGAGAAGGAGCCGCACATCGATTTGGTGCAAGCGACCCCGATCTCCATTCGAGTGATCGACGGTAGCGGGAACCAGGTCGCGGGAGCCTCCATCAGGTGGACGGCTCGAGTGCCGCTCGACGAACCTTCGGACGGCGCGAGAGCGGTCGTGTACGGTGAGAGCCGAACGGGCGCGGACGGCATTGCGCGGCTTGCTCGCGTCGGCGGGGAGCTCGTGATCCAGGCCAGTTCGGGCGGGAGCACGACGATCCCATGGCAAGGCGATGGCGAGGCGGCGAAGGAGATCGTGCTGGAACTGCGCCGAGTCGTGGACGCGGAAGGGAGTGTGTCGGGGCTCGATGGTGTTGCAGTAAGGGATCTCGGGGTCACGGCATTCCTGATGCAAGGAGAAAAGCGTGCAACTCTCGCTCATCGATCCGTCCGCGCCGACGGCCAATGGAAGATCGACGGGCTACCCTTCGTCGCGGAAGGTGAGTACGGGTTCCGGCTCACTGGGATCGGACTGGTGCCGCAAGAGCGATTCGTGGTCCTTTCGAGCCCTGCGAAGATTCAGGTCGATTTCGAGGCCGAACAGGCCGCCACCGGACAAATCCGGGTGGAGGACAACGACGACCAACCCGTTCCCTTTGCCCAAGTGGAGATGCGCTGGAGAGCCGGGGAGCGGTGGTGTCGATCCGACCATCGGGCAGACGAGCATGGCATGGTTGCGCTCACCGACGCGCCCTCGGCCGATGTCTGGTTCTTCGTCCGGGCCCCCGGTTATGTGCCGAGGGAGATCGGCGCCTTCTTGTCGCCGCGAGACTTCACGGAGGACGCGTCACTCGTCATCGGGAGAGCGGGTCGGATTCGCGGTCGATGCCTTCACGACGAGAGTCCGGTGCGGAGCTTCACCGTGACGTACTGGAGAGAGCCTTCGACGATCGGCTTCTCGCAGAAGGAATTCCGGGACAGCGAGGACGGTTCGTTCAGTATCGATGACGCGCCCGTGGGTCCCGTGTTCCTGTATGCCACCTCTGCGGAGTTCCCGAAGGGCGACACATTCTCGGTCGAGACCACGTCGAGTGAGGTGGCCTTCGTCGAGCTTCGCATGCCATCCCCAGGTGAAGTGAGGGGACGCGTCGTCGACTCGATGACTCGCCAACCGATTCCCGATACGGTCCTGGAGGTCTTCGCTTCGGATGGCGATCAGCTGCTCGCTCGATGGAACGAACCGATCACCGTCGATCCTTCGGGTGCATTCGAGGGGATCCCGGTCTCGCCTTGCTGGAACAAGTTGCGCATCCACGCACCGGGATACGAGACACGAACATATTCCGGCAGGCCCGACGAGCACGGGGTCTGGGATTGCCACGCGATTGCTCTCCGGCGGCAGCAAGCCTTGAAGCTTCGCCTCGATGCTCCCGGAGTCGATGCTCCCGGTGGTTTCATCGCGGAAGTCCGGAACGAACAGGGGCTCCCCCGTGTGCAGTTCGATTCGGAAGGCCGCGCCGAGATCGAGGGCGTCGATCCAGGCCACGCCGAAGTGCTGGTCTTCACGCCCGACATGAAGCAGCGACAGCAGATGGGGGTGGATCTCGAACCCGGAACGGATTGGGAGATCGTGGCCTCCTTCGATCCATCACGACGGCTTTCCATCCGCATCGTTCCAGAGGATGGTTCCGCACTACCCGAGACGATCTGGCTCCTGGCGTGCTACCTCTCGAATGGTGACGTGCCGACGTCACGCGCGCTCGGGATGGATGACGATGGCTCAGCCGTGATCGACGGGATCGAGGGGAACTCGGTGACCGTCGAGGTCTGGGATTCTCATTATCGAACCATTGGAGCCAGGCGCTTCGATGTGGACCCAGCCGGCTTGACGGAGGTTTCGATCCCCCTCGGCCTGCCTGCGCGAACGATTCGCTTCGTGGATCTGGACGGTGCACCACTTGCCGCCACGCGAGTCATCTTCAGTCTCCCCGCTGGCGACACGGGATGGGGATTCGCCACGACGACCGATGAACGGGGAGAGTGCGAGCTGACGGGGATCGACACGAAGGAGCTCTACGCGGAAGTGCGGCTCGCGGACGGCAGTCAGGCCGTGGGGCTACCCGTCCGAACGGACGGTTCTCCCGAGGACATCGTCGAGATCATCGTCGACTCCCATGCCAGCTTGCGGATGCGACTCCTGGATCGAGATGTTCCGCTGGTCGAGACGCGCGTCTTCCTTTCGTACTGGGAGCAGGGTCTACCCGATATCTCACGTCAAACGGACGAGGAGGGTTGGATCGTCGATGACAGCATCTCTCCTTCCTTCCTGACCGCGAGAGTCGACGTAGCCGGCTACTGGCCCGCTCGGACCACCGTCGAAGTGAGTCACGAGCCACGCGAAACGATCATGCAAGTGAGACGAACCGGGGACCTCGAGATCTTCGTCCATCGCTCCGGCGTATCCATGCCTGGCGCAGGGATCGAGCTCGTGTCGGACGAGTTCGGGGAATCCGTTTCGACATGGGTAAGTGCGGAGCAGGTTCGAGCGGATGCACCGACGCTCGTCACGGATGCTCTCGGAACCTCGAGGCTGTACGGCCTGCCGAATGGGGGCTACGCGTGGCGCGTTTCCTGTCCCGGGCAGGGCTCACGCGAGGGAACCGTCAGCGTGCCGCCGCACGGAATGGAGCGACTCGTCATCGATCTATGACCGTGCGCGGGCTCGACCCTCCCGGAGGAACCGAGGCGCTCGGGAGCCGAAGTCATTGAACTTCGCGGTACTGGCCGCCGGAGTCGGCGGCGAGCTCCTCGAGGAGGTTTTCCCTGCCGCCGATCGAGATCGCGTGGATGGTGATCTTGCGCACGCTGTTCATGCGGCGGATCTCGGCCCGGATCTCGAGCGGGTCGGTGATGCGGCCCTGGGTGGGCTCGCCGTCCGTCAGGAGGTAGATCGTGTCGATGCGCGGGTCCTCGAAGGCGGCTTCGAGGCCGTCGAAGAGGGCGGTGCCGGATTGACCGGTCTGCTTGGCGACGAACTCGGTGGCGTCCTGGCGGGCTCGGGGGTTGAAGACGGTGAGCTCGTCGCGCCAGGGGAAGACGGAACCGGAGAAGAAGATCACGTTGGCGAGCTCGCCATCGGGAAAACGCGCCAGCGCGGCGGTGAGCTCGCGCTTGGCGACGTCGAGGCGCGTCTCCGTGCCCGTGCCCACGCGCTCCTCCATCGAGCGACTGACGTCGAGGACGAAGCAGACCCGGTCGCTCACCACTTCGAGGCCATAGAAGCGCGAGCGCGTTGAATCGGCCGCGTGGCGCTCGGCGAAGGCGGCTTCGCGCGCGTTCACCTCTTCGACCGTGGGGAGCTCGAAGCTCGCGCCCTCGGCGTGCCACCAGGTTTTCCAGCGTTCGGCGAGCGGGCCGAACTCGAGGCCCGTGAGCCGGCGGAGCGACTGGCCGACGTCCATCCGCAGCTTGCCGGTCTCGGCAGAGAGGCGCGCGATCAAGGGCTCGATCGAGTCCTTGCGGCGCATGGTCGTGACGGCTTCGAGGGCCTCGGCGCGCACGGCGTATTCCGGGTCGGCGAGCAAGCGGTAGAGAGCCTCGAGCGCCTCGGGGGTGCGCAGCTCGGCGAAAGCGACGGCGGCGCTCTGGCGCGCGACGGGATCACGGCCCTTGCCAAGGGCGAGGATCTTCTTCGCGAAGACTTCCTCGCCGCCGCGGATGCGCGCGAGCGCGATCCAGGCCGAGCGGCGTACGGCATCGTCCTTGTGATCGATCAGGCGTTCGAGCTCGCGGACGTGCCCGGTCGCGCCCCGCGCGCGCGAGGTGTCGAGCGCGGCACACAGGAGCTGCGGTTCCTCTTCTTGCCGCAGGGCCGCGAGGAGAATGGCCCCGGCCTGCTGCTCGCTCTCGGAATCGATTGCTTCGAGGATCGCGACACGGTTGGCGAGCGGCAGCTTCGGCTCGGCGATTGCCTCGGCGAAGTGGCTGGCGGCGGGACTCTTCAAGAGGGTGCGTAGGGTGCGGACGAGGTCCTCGTGCGTCCCCGACTCCGGAGACTGGAAGGAGCCGAGCACGAGATCGATCGCGGCCTCGTTGCCGCGCGCAGCGACGCGCGCGAGGATCGGATGGAGCGCCCGCGCACGGGTTCGGCCACCGCTGTGCTCGCGCGCGATCTTTTCGAGCTCGTCCGTGGCGCTCTCGCCGAAACGGATCAGCGCATTCAGGGCCGGTTCCGGGACTTGACGGCGCGGCGAGTCGACCTGCTCGACGAGGAAGGCGATCGCCCTCTCGGAGAGCTCACCTGAGTTCGCGTAGAAACGAAAGGCGCCGAAGGCTCGCTCGAGCATCCCGGGCTGCTTCAGCTCTCCGATCGCCTTCTCCAGAGCCTCGAGGGCGGCCTCCTCGCGGCGCCGGCCGAGCTCGTCGAGCACCTCGGGCGAGGCGTCATCCTGGCGGGTGAGGATTTCGCGCAGGAGCTCCTGCACGGTGCGGTCGTCGCCCGCGTGCGCAAGCGATCCGGCGAAGACCACGAGGATGCCAGGCAGGAAAGCGCGTCCCATGGCTCGACTCGAACGATGGTGGATGGGGGATCCGGGGGCAGAAGTGGCGGGTGGCGCTCGTTCTACCCGATCAGCGAGGGAGAGTTGCGAGGGGATCGAGGCGGGCGTAGATCGGACGCCCCAGACCCCTGTCTGGGCTCAGGCGCGAGGATGTTGCAAATGAACCCGCCTCTCCCGCCCCTCATTCCCCAGTCGGCGTCCTTTCCATCGGCGAAGTGTGCGTGAGCAAGGCGATCGCAGCACCCTACGCTCTCGTTCTCAGAGCACGCCCGACCAGCGCGGGGTCCGCTCACCGCGCAGGAAGCGCTCGAGGATCTCGAGCCCGCGGGTGAGGCGCGCGCGATCGCGCTCGGAGCCGAGCGCGAGGCGCAGCGCGCGGGGGGCGGAGCCGGGGCCGACGTGGAAGATGGATGCAGGTGTGAGCTCGAGGCCGGCGTGGTGCGCTGCTGCCACGAGGCGGGCGGGGTCGATCGAGCGGGGGAGCTCGAGCCAGGCGTGGGGAGCGGCGGGGTGCGTCGCGAGAGTGCGGCCGGGGAGCAGCGAGCGGGCGAGAGCGACGCGCTCACTCGCCTCGGCGCGGCGCGCGGCGATCAAGCGCACAGCGGTGCCGTCTTCGAGCCAGCGTGCGGCGAGCTCGGCGGTGAGCGGCGAGGCGCAGAAGGTGCTCGCGCGGATCGCAGTGGTGAGCTCGGGGACGAGATCGGCAGGAGCGTGGAGGAATGCGAGACGCAGGCCACCCGCGAGTGCCTTGGTGGTGCTGGTCACGTACAGGTGGCGATCGGGATCTTCGGCGGCGAGCGGCGGGAGCGGTGCATCGAGGAGCGCGCCGTAGGGATCGTCTTCCAGGATGCGCAGGTCGAGCGAGCGCGCCACACGAGCGAGCTCGGCGCGGCGTTCGGGGCTCTGCGTGCGCGTGGTGGGATTGTGCAGCGTCGCCACGCTCACGAAGAGCCGCGCTCGACGACGCCGCGCGATCTTGCGCAGAGCATCCGGGCGCGCGCCCTGCGCGTCCATCTCGATGCCGGTGAGCTCGAGCCCAAGCATCTCGGCGGCGGCGCGCAAGCCCGGAAATGCGAGCGATTCGGCGAGCACGCACTCGCCCGGTCGTGCGAGGGTCGCGAGGACGACGAGGATCGCGTGCTGGGCGCCGCTCGTCACGAGCACCTGCTCGGCTTCGGCGGGGAATCCGCGCGCGCGCATCCACGATGCGCCGGCGCGACGATGGCGCAGCTCGCCCGCGTGCGGGGCGAGGTCGAGGAGCAGGGCGATCGAGGGGTCCGAGGCGAGCTCGCGGAGCGAGGCTTGCACGATGGCGTCGAGCTCGCAGGGCGCAGGCAGATTGACGCGCAGATCGATCGGTCCCTCGCCGGCGCCTTTCTCCAGTCCGAAGCGGGCGCGCGAGCTCTCCCGCACGAAGGTGCCGCGGCCGACCGTTCCTACGACGAGGCCGCGGCGGCGTGCCTCGGCGTAGGCGCGCGTCACCGTGCCGATGGTGACGCCGAGTGAGCGCGCGAGCTCGCGGTGGGTCGGCAGGCGCTCGCCGGGGCGTACGCGCCCGGCCTCGACGTCGCGCTCGAGCATGCGCGCGATGGCGACGAAAAGCGGCCGCTCGGTGCGATCGAGGAGAGGTGCCCAGCTTGTCACGGTGACAAGTCTAGGACAATGAGGTGTTTCATGGGCCGGATTGTCTCCTCCCGTCGGGGCTGGGAGAAGATCGGGCTACCCCGGGCACCGAGCTGAATGCGTGCGCGAGGCGGGCCTAGTCTTCGCCGTCCGCCCACTTGGCAATCACGCTTCGCAGTCCGCCGACCGCGCGCGCGAAGCGCTCGTAGTCGAGCGAATCAGGCATGTCGGTCGCCGTGTGGTAGTGCGGATTGCGGAAGGGCGCGGTATCGGTCGCCATCAAAGCGGCGTAGCCCTCGCGCCAGAACGAGAGCTGGTCCGACCAGCCCACGCCGGGGAGCCACCACGGCAGGGCGGCGCCTTCGCAAGGAAAGGCGGCGTGCGTACGAAAAGTGCCGACGGCCTCGCGCACTCGCCGGCGCGAGGCGAAGTTGCCGACGATCACGAGGTAGTCGCCGGTCGTTGGATAAAGGAATCCGAGGCCGGGGACGGGGAAGCGCTGAGTGCCCGGCTCCACGCTGTAGTAGCCGAGCGTCTCGAGGCTCAGCATCACGACCACGTCCTCGTCGCGCTCGCGGCAGCGCCGGGCGTGATGAGCGCTGCCCATGGCTGACGAGAAGAAATAGGGCGGCTCCTCGTTCGGGAAGGCCACGAAGCGCAGGGTGCGGCGCGTCTCCACGGTGGCGAACCGCTCTGCGAGTGCGAGCAGCGCGGCGACTCCGGAGCCGTTGTCGTCGGCGCCCGGGCAGTTCGCGACGGAGTCGTAGTGTGCGCCGATCAGGATGATCTCACCGGGCGCCGAGACGCCCGGTCGCTCGGCGATCACGTTGGCGCACTCGACGCCGTCTTCCTTCCAGCTCTCTTCCTCGACCAGGTAGGCGGCTCGCTCGAGCTCGGAGCGAATGTACGCGCGCGCCGCGTCGAGCGCGGCAGGGCGGCGCGTGTTGCGCTCGCCGATCTCGCCGGCGAGCTTCTCGACGTGACGGCGCAGATCGACGGCGATCGCGCGCTCCTCGTCGGCGAGCGGCGACAGGGGCCCTCGATGGCTCTTGCCCGGCATGCGGGAACCGATCCCTATCAGCGTGACGAATCCCGCGAGGGCGAGTACCAGCAGCACGAGGACGACGGTGCGGAACCGGGGGCGCTTCTTCCGGCGAGAGTCCGGTCCGACGAGCTTCGAGTGCTGCATCACGATTCTCCGACTCATCCGCCAAGCCGCCGCCCCCGCTGCGTCCATGAGCATGCTTCCAGCATGAAAGGGCGAGGCGCCCCGGAGACGGCAAGAATCCTGAGCGGATGGCAAAGCTCTACGATGCGTTGCCACGGAAGAGCCGGATTGTCACGGTGACAAGTTCGGGACAACCTGCGCCCTTCCTGGCAGATTGTTACCAATCGCCTGCCTCCCAGCGCGTAGTGCTGCGGTCCACATCCGATGGAGGTCCTGTCATGATCGCTCTCTTCCTCGTCTCGCTCCTTTTCGCGGCTCCCGAACCGGGAATCATCCGCCTGCTCGACTATGTCCCGCCCGCGGCTGTGGATCTCGAGGCCGCCGAGCGTACGGCGGCGATCGAGGCGACGATCACGGCGCTGCGTGAGAACTACGTCTTCCCCGAGCTGGCCGAGAAGATGGAGGCGGACCTGCGCGCGCGCATCGCGAAGGGCGAGTACGCGCGGATCACGAGCGGTGCCGAGCTCGCGGGCAAGCTCACGAGCGACCTGCGGGGCATCTGCAAGGATCTGCACCTCTCGGTGAACTACGCCGCCGGGGGCATCCCCGATCGCATGCAGGAGGAGCCTTCGCCCGAGATGCAGGAGCGCATGCAGGCGGAGAATCGCTGGAACAACTTTGGCTTCGAGCGTGTGGAGCGCCTGCCGGGCAACGTCGGATACCTGGAGCTCCTGGGATTCTCCATCGGCGACGAGGCTTTCGCGACGGCCACCGCAGCGATGAGCTTTCTCGCCAACACCGACGCCCTGATCATCGACCTGCGCCACAACGGGGGTGGGACTCCGGCGATGGTCGCCTTCCTTTCGAGCTATCTCTTCGGCACCGAACCCGTGCACCTGAACGACCTGGAGGAACCGCGCCGCAACTGGAGCCATCAATGGTGGACCCTGCCCACGGTGCCTGGCAAGCGCTTCGGGCCGGACAAGCCCGTCTTCGTGCTGACATCCAGGGGGACGTTCTCGGCGGCGGAGGAGTTCACGTACAACCTGAAGTGCCTCGCGCGCGCCACGATCGTCGGGGCGACGACCGGCGGGGGAGCGCATCCCATCGACTTCGTGCGCCTCGGCGAGCGCTTCGGCATGAGCCTCCCGTTCGCGCGCGCGGTCAATCCGATCACTCACACCAACTGGGAGGGCACGGGCGTGGCTCCCGACATCGAGATCGCGCCGGAGCAGGCCCTCGCCACTGCGCAGATCGAGGCCCTGACGAAGATCCTCGAGACGACGAGCGATCCCGAGCGCGCTGCGCGGCTCCAGGAGATCCGCTCCGAGCTCGAGCGCGAATTCGGGGGCTGAGCGCGGCTAACTTCTCCTCGATGACGATGTTCGGACCGGCGAATGCATCGCGCACACAGCCGCCGCACGGGCGCCATTCTCCCCGAGTGCTTCAGCAAACCGGCGCGCCGGTGAGGATCAGCCGTTCGACGAAGCCCTCCGCGCCCGCGAGCTGGCGGGCGAAGACCTCGCGCACGGAATCCTCGACGTCTTCCAGGCCGACGCCCTCGGAGAGGACGAGCTCGGCGCTCGCGACCCACGGCGTGTCGATCGGCGAGCCAATGCGGCTGGCGAGGAGCACGTTCACCTCCTCGATGCCGGCAACGGCTTCGTGGATCAAGCGCGCCGACTGGTGCGCGAGCAGGTTGTAGATCTTGCCCACGTGCGAGCGGGGGTTCTTGCCGGCCGCAGCTTCGAGCGAGTTCGGACGCGAGAAGCTGATCAAGCCGTTCACGCGGTTGCCGCGGCCGACCACGCCCCCGTCGGCAGCCTCGGCAGAAGTGCCGAGCACGGTCACGTACGTGCCCTCGATGCCCCGGCCGGGCGCGTCGAGGTCGTTCACGCGTGCGTCGATGGAATCGAGTTTGCGCAGCTCCCTCGAGAGGTGCGCGAGAAGCTCGGTGCGTAGCTCTTCCTTGCGCTCGAAGTAGCGTTTCTCGCTCGCGACGAAGTGGTCGACGAAGGCGACCGCGACGGTCAGCTCGAGCTTGCGCTCGCGCCGGACGGCGAGCACCTTCACGTCCTCGCCGGTGTCGGGGAAGCGTTCCTTGGTCGAGGGCGCGTTGAGCCAACGCTCGGCTTCCAGCACGATCCGCTCGGTCTCCGAGAGCGGAGCCCATCCAAGGCCCACCGAGCTGTCGTTCGCAGCCATGCGGCCTTTCGTGAACAGGCCGCGGAGCTGCGCCGAGCCGGGCCGCAGAATGCTCTCGAACACCATGTGGCGCATCGGATCGACGCTGCGCAGATTCTCGCGCAGCCAGTGGCGGACTGCATCGGAGGCGATCTCGTCGACGTGGATCGGCCGGCCGTCGATCTCTATCGTCGCGCGACCGCCGAGCAAGAAGTGCATCGGCTCGATCACCTGTCCGCCCCCGAAGGCGGGAGCGGTCGAGCCCGCAACCAGCAGGGCCTTGTCCAGGTTGTGGTGCTGAACGGATCCGGTCAGCTCGAGATAGACCCGTGTCAGTGCGCGCGAGGCTGCCTCGGCGAGCGAGTCGCAGATCGTGTCGGGTTGGCCGAGCCCCTTGCGCTCGACGACCTCGATGGATCGTTCCGAGCGCGGGAGCGTGTGGTACGCGAGGATGTCCAAGACGTTCCTCCCCCAGCGAATCGTGGAAGCGCGATGCGTCTACCACCTACAAGGTAGCAGGCTTCGTTTCGCGAATGGTTTTTCTTCTCTGCGTCGGAGCGTGCAGGTGCGGCGTTTCCGAGCATGCGCATCCGGGGATGGGACGTCGCGAGGTTTCCATCTTGTCACCTTCGTATCGTGTTCGTTGCGTCGCGCGTGATGCTCGAGCACGTGTGGCGTCTCTCGAGGAATCGGGAGCGTGGCCGCCTCCGGTTCGGAGTACCGCCTTGATATGGGTGGACCCTGTCAACTGCCTGACGGCGGGATCCACTGGGCTAGTTTTTTTGAGGTCAGCCCCTGTGAGGTGGCTGGCCTCGATCGCTGGGGTCGAGCCCTTCGTGCCCTCCCCCGAAGGTGGGGCACGAGGGGCTCGACTCGAGCGGTTAGTTCGAAGTCAGGTGCGGGGACGGCGAGCGCCGGCTCGCTTCGCGGCGATTCAGTTTGATATGCGCGGGTTGGCTACCGCAGTGCAGGCAATCGATGGGAAGGGCTGCCTCCATTTCAGGGCGGGCGTCCGCGGTCGCAGGACCGCGTGCCCAAAGGCGGTTATCGAGGGTTCCCTCCCTGGCGTGTCACCGGGTCGCTCGCCGTCCTCGCGAATCTGACTTTGAAAGAGCGTGAGCGCCGAGCGTCAGACGCTGGGCTGCGCGACCAGTTGCCCGATGGCCCAGATGAAACCGCACATCTCTCGCGCCGTGGCGACGACGGCAACCTGCGGGCGCTTGCCGCGCGCGAGCATCGCCCAGTAGCGCTTGTGGAGGCGCTTCTGTGCCTTCCACGCGATGTCACGGACTGCTTGGGGTACGCCCTCGCTGCGACGCACCAGGCGCGTCGTCATCGCAGGTCGATGTCGAGAATGCCAGGCGGATTCGATCAGCTTCCAACGCACATGTGTGTTACCGGCCTTGGTGATCGACCCGCGCGTGACCCTGGGACCGCTGGAGCGCTCGCTGGGCACCAAGCCCACGTAGCCCATCAGTTGCGAGGCGGTGCGGAAGCGGCGCATATCGCCGAGCTCAGCCACGACGGTGGCAGCGACGATCGGGCCCACACCGCGCATCGACTGCAGACACTGGTAGAGCAGGGCACACGGTTGGGTCTTGGGCGCGAGCGTCTCGACGTGCTCACTCGCTTCGGACAGACGCTGCGTCTGGCGCTCGACCTCCTGTACGTAGTCCTCGAGGACCCGTTGCTGCGCCTCACTGTGGAAGCGCTGGCTACGGATCCAGTCCACGTGTCCTTGCGTCCAAGCCGTTTTTTCCGACCACTTGCGGTCGTGGCGCAGCAGGAACGAACTGAGCTGCTGGCGCGCGCGCCGCTGGGCGTGGACCGCGTCTTCGCGGGCTCGCACCACGTCACGCAACGCCTCGACCTCTTCACCCGGCGGGGTCACCGGCACGAGCTCTCCCAGGCGCAAGAAGCGCGCCAGCTTCGCGGCATCCCGCCGATCGGTCTTCACTCGATCGCCACTGACGATCGGTGTCTTGGAGGGCGCCACGACCACACAGGGTATTCCTGCCGCCTCGAGAGCCCGGTACAGACCGTACCCCGTCGGGCCCGCCTCGTAGGCGACATGCACCGTACCCGGATCGCCGAGCAATCGGATGCGGCGCACGAGCTTGGGGACGTCGTGGGGCATCACGCCAAGGTCGCGCACCTCCATCCCACGCCCCCCCTTGGCCACTGCCATCGCCACGGTGTCTCGGTGCACGTCCAGGCCAACGAACTGCGCTATCTTCTGCATGTGGACCGACTTCCTTGCGGCTCTGCGCCGCTCTTTGAGTTGAAATCGCAGCGTAACCCGCGACTTCAGGAAGCTCGGTCCACCCATCCTGTTTCAGGCGGTCTTCTCTTTCATGAGGAGTCCCGCCTGAAGGCGGGACGAGGAACCAGACCGCCTGAAGGCGGTACTCCGAACTCGGAGGTAGGGGTGTGGTTTCTCTCCAGAGCGCTGGATCAGCGCAGCTCGGCGGCGGTGTGCTCGCGGCAGTGGCAGGCGAAGATCTCGTATCGGCCGCGAGCGAGATCTTCGGCGTCCACGAGCGCTTTCCAGTCGGCGGGCCCATCGTCGATGCGGACCGGAACGAGCGACTTGGGTTCTGCCTCGTTCGTGCTGGCGCTTGCCTTGATCGCTCGCAGAGCTTCGCGCTCGAGGAGGAATACCTCGTGCTCGCCGTGCGACCACATGTACCCGATGGGCCGGCCACCGAGCATCAGACGGTAGGAAGTTGCGGCGGCGGGCGAGGGTGCAACGCCTTCGCTCGAGGTGCTCGCGGTCGGGCAATCGTGGACGAGCTGATGGCTGTCGATGGCGTAATAGCGCGCCGGCTCGAGTTTCTCGGCCGCCACGAGTGCTTCGACGCTCGAGTCCTCGCGTCCGATGCGCTTGAAGCGCGTCCAGATCTCTTTCGTCGTCGAGCTCGGCGGCCGGTACGGGTACCCGCCGGACGCAGGTCGGCGGAGCACCCAGACGGTGTGCTCGGCCTCCGGCCCCACCCACACGAAGCCGACCTTCTTCCAGATTGCACCGGAGTGCTGGTAGACGGCGTAGGAGCCCTCGTCGACGACTTCCTCGTGATAGCGCCCCGAGCGATCGAGGTGATCACGATCGGGAACCGTCTGACAGGCTGTCGAAAGGCCCGACAGCGCCACGGCCAGAGCCATCCATCGACGCTCGTACATGCTTCGTCCTCCCCCGCTGCGGATGAGCATAGCCCCAATTGCGATTTCTTGCGCAAGGGGCTGTTTTGCGGGGAAAGGCGGCCCTCGGAGGCCGGATCAGCGGCGGATCCAGCGCAGGAGCTCCTCGCCGGAGACCCGCTCGAGGGCGCGCTCCTCCATGGCCGTGAAGTCTCTGTCGAGGAGAGTGGCAATGTCGTAGTAGCGGATCCCGTGCAAGGCGAGGTAGCGCTCGAACCAGATCCGCGAGAGATCCTGGCCCTGCAGGAAGTCCGTGGCTTCGCCGAGCAAGTAGTTGAGGCCGGGATGGAAGGGATCGAGTGCGAGGCCTTCGCGCGCGGTTTCTTGCGCCTGCCGGTGCCGCTCGGCGAAGGGCATCTGCGCGATCTCCGGGCGAGCGTGCGCGCCGCTGGAAGTGAAGGGCAAGAGCTCCGCCGTTTCACGGTACAGCACCTCGGCGCGCTCGAGATCCGACGCACGTCGCGCGAGCTCGGGAGCGAGCGCGTGATCGAGGCGATCGGTCGCAGAGATGCGCACGAGCTCGCTCTCCCGGCGCGCGACGTCGAGTCTGGCGCGAGCGAGCTCCTCGCGGCCGGCCGACCCCGACCACTGTTCCAGGAGCAATGCAAGCTCGCAGACCTCCTCGGGGTCCTGCACTTCCGCAGGGAGGAACGCCGGCTCGCAGAGCAACGCGAGATCCGATCGCAGGGCCGCGAGGCGCGTGGCTGCGAGATTCGCTCGACTCGTGATGCGCTCGAGCTCGTCTCCGGAGCGCAGGTTCGCCGTGCCTCGCGCGCCCGCGATCAGAAGCGCGATCGCGCCGCGGAGCTCGCGCGCTTCCACCTGGTACGTGTCGAACAGCCGCACGCGCAACCGGAAGCGCGCGTCGAACCACATGCGCGCCCAGCAGAGCGCGTCCTCGCGAGACCTCTCGCGATCGAGAGCCGTCGTCTCGAAGGTCCTCCACGCTTCATGGAGCGCGGGCAAGCCGTCCTCGGTTCGGGGGAGCACATCGAAGAAGCCGCGCGCGCGGTAATTGGACCGTGCGAGCTCGAAGTAGAGGCGTGTCTCCGGCTCCAGCGCCAAGAGGCGGCCCAGGAAATCGATCTCCTCCTCACGCGCGAGGCGGAACATCCCGAGGGTGCTCTGCAGCTCCGGATGCGGCCCGAACTGCGGCTCGCCATCGCTGGCTTCCGGGCGAAGGTGCCGCCACGGAGGCCCACCGGGTACGAGCAGGAGTGCGAGCGGAGCGAGTAGGCGCAGCATGCTTCGAGCGTCTGGCGCTGCGGTCCGTTCTAGCCCGGCTGGATCGACGCGGTTACAGAGGAAGGAATCGCCGGCTGGCGGCCTTGCGTTTTCACCAGGCTCGGCCATACTTCGCTGGCACCCATGCCCTCGATCTTCCAGCACGCCCCGATGCATCGCCACCATCTCTGCTTCGCGCAGAGCTGTCACACGGCGCCCGGGACGAGCTGAGATCCCTTCTGACGGAACTGCTCAACCCGCCCCGGGCCTCCCCGGGGCGGGTTTCTTTTTTCGCCTCACGAACCGAGCCATCGACATGAATCTCCCCCCCTGGTGGACGCGCGCCTGGTCCGACGAACCGCCGGAGCCGAGCGCGGAATCGCTGCGACTGCCCTCCTACAGGGCGCGCACGACCGTGGCTCTGCCCACGCTGGGCTGGTCGCTGCACGCGCTCGTGCGCGCGCTCGCGGGCCGCGGGTATCCGGCGGCGCTGCCGGCGGCGGCGCTCGGTAACGACGACCGCGGGGAGGAGCGCAGGGTGTACGCCCCGCTCGGACGCCTTGCTTTCGCATGCGCGTCGATCGGCCTGGAGCACCCGCGCCTGGTGCTGCTCGGCGAGTCCGTCGAGGGGACGACCCATGAACCGCTTGCGTGAGCGACCTCGCCTGCGAGGGCGAGCGAGCTGTATCGAGGTCCTCGCTCCACGCTACTTTATGCCGTCGCTTGCATCTTGAAGGAGCGCAGGCTCCTCGGCACCGACTGCACAGGAACAGGATCCACTTGGCCGAAGACCCCAAGCTCTCGGAAGCCCGCGCCGCACTGGACCGTATCGATGGCGAGATCCAGGACCTGGTTCGTGAGCGCGACGCGCTCACTCGCTCCCTGATCCGCAGCAAGGGCAAGCCGCCTTACGATCCCCACCGCGAGCACGAGATCGCATGCGAAGACCAGGCCTTGTGGCTGCCGATCCTGCGCCGCGTGCGCACGGCGGAAGGCGCTCGGCTGAAGCAGGCCCAGACGAAACCTGGCGCGTTCCCGAAGGACTCCTTCGTGCTGATCGCCGGACCTTGCTCCGTCGATGATCACCTGGAGGAGACGCTCACTTTCCTCGCCGAGCGCGGTGTGCGCTGGGTGCGCGCAGGAGCTTGGAAGCCCAGGACATTCCCCTGGTCCTTCCAGGGGCGCGGGCTGGGCGGGCTCGAGCACTTGCGCGCGACCGCCGATCGAATGGGGCTCAAGGTCGTCTCCGAGATCGTGTCGGAAGCCGACGCGCCGGCGGCGGTTCCCCTGCTCGACGTCGCTCAGGTGGGAGCGCGGAACTGTCAGAACTTTGCCTTGCTGAAGCGGCTGTCGACCCTCGGCAAGCCGGTCTTGCTGAAGCGCGGTCCCGCATGCACCGTCGAGGAATGGCTCGGCGCAGCAGCCTACCTGGACGGCCACGTGCCGGTGACCTTGTGTGAGCGGGGAGTGCGCGGCTTCGACCCGTGCTTTCGCAACCTGTTCGATCTCGCCGGCGCGCTGCTCGCTCGGCGGCTCGGAGGTTTTCAGGTCATCGTCGATCCCTCGCACGGAACGGGAATCGCAGGCCTCGTCACGCCGCTCGTCCTCGCCGCACGCGCCGCGGGGCTGGATGGCGCGATGGTCGAGACGCACGCCTCGCCCGAGAACTCACCCTCCGATGCAGAGCAGGCTTTGAGCCTCGCAGAATTCGCCGAGCTCACGGCGGCGCTGGTGGAAGCGGGCTGAGACGCGTGGAGGGGACCGTTGCGCGCGCGAGAAACGCTCTTCGCGGCTACCGCTGAGAGTCTCCCTCCGGGTTCTCAGGCGGGCTCACCCTGAGGAGCGTGGAGCGTGTGCCGCGCACCAGGTCGTGGACGAGGGGTGTTAGCGGCAAGTGCGCCAGCGCGGCGAGATTCTTGTCCTCGCAAACCAAGAGGCCGCCGGGATGCGCGATCGTCCACTGCTCGGCCGCTGCAGGGCTGCGCGGGTTCTCGAGCTGATCGCTCTCGGTGAGCCAGTTGTAGAGGCCGGCTTGCATGTTGTGGTAGATGGCGAACGCGGTGCCGGGCTCGGCTCGCAGTGCGCTCGCGATGCTCTCGGGCATCAGGATGCGACCACCCACGATGTGAGCCGCGGCGCTGAAACCAAAGCAGGCGAGCATCATCGCTCCGAGGCGTGTGCGCACGCCGCGACGCGCGAGCGCGCTGATCGCGAGAGCGCCGAGGCTCCCGGCGAAGGCGATCGTGAGCGCCACGGGCTTGACCCACGAGCTCTCGATGTGTTCGGCGTAGCTTCCGTAGCGGCGGAGCGCGGAGTGGAGGCTGAAGATCGCGACGCATGCGAGCACGAGCACGCAGGCTGGAACGAGCCAGGAGATGCGCATGAAGAGCGTGCGGGCGAGCGCGCGATCGTTCACGATGGCTGCCGCATACAGGGCTGCGACGGGCGCGAGCGGAAGCAGGTAATGCGGCTGCTTCCCGCTCATGAACGAGAACAAGACGAGGATGAGCAGGGCGGCGCGGCCGAGACGGCCCGTGACTCGAGCTCCATCGCTCGCCTTGTTCAGCGGAAAGAACAGAAGCGGTGTGGCGGGCAGCGCGCCGAGGAGCGCGATGTGTCCATAGAAGTACCAGGGCAGCGCGTGCGCAGGGGCGTTGCGAATGCGGCCCATCCATTTGTCCCAGAAGAGCTCGGTCTGGAAGCTCTCGCCGCCCGAGCGCGCCGCCACGAGGGCCCACGCCGCGAGGGGCAGCACTGCCAAGACGAGCATGACCAGGCCGCGCACGCTCGTTCCCCCGCGCTGCGGCCGGAGCGGTGTGACGGCCCACGCGAAGGGTGCGAGGAAGAGCGCGGCGACGGGACCCTTGCCGAGGAAAGCGCCCGCGGCGAAGACGAGCGCCCAGCCGTCGCGACCGCGGCTCCACGCGAAGACGGCCGCCCAGACACACACCGAGAGCAGCGGATCGAACAGCAGGATCATGCTGTAAATCAGCGGCATCGCCATCGCGGCAAGCATCCAGCCGGCGAGATCGAGCCCGAGGCGCCGGCCGAGCCGAGCCGTCAATGCAACCGTCAGCGCCGTGCATAGCGGGGGCAGGATGCGCAACGCGACGACGCTGGGGACTCCGGCCATGCTGAGCAGGCGGGCGAGCCAGAACAAGAGCGGCGGTTTGTCCGCGTACGGTTCGCTGTTGAGCGTGAGGAGCCACCAGGCGCCGCGGGAGTTCTCTCGCAGGACCTCGAGATACCGGATCTCGTCGAGCGGGATCGGCGGGCGCAGCACGAGGACGAGCCCGCCGATCAGAGCGGCGATCACGACCGGGAGGAGCTCGTCTCTCGCCCGCGCGACGGTGCTGTCCCGGACCATCGTCCCGCTCGCTTCGTTTCAGAGATGCTCGGAGAAGAACGCGACCGTCGCGTCCAGCGCCTGGTCGAGGGCATCGGGAATGCCGTCGAGAGGGTGCTTGGCGCCGAAGGTGTGACCAGCTCCTTCGATCAGGAGCAGCCGGGATTGCGCGCAAGCCTCGTGCAATCGTCGCGAGGCCTCGGCGGGCACCACTTCGTCGGCAGTTCCGTGAAGGAACAGGGCAGGAAGGCGCATGCGGCCCGCCGCAGCGAGAGGATCGAGGCGCACGCGATTGGCCTCGAGATCCTGAAGCGCGCTCGAGGCCAGCCGGAGCACTTGACCGGTGCGCGCATTCACGATGGGCAGATGACCCTGCTCGCGCCAGCTCGCCTTGGTGGCTGCGTCGAAGCGATCGAAGGTGTCGAGCGCTGCCCACGTGACGATCGCGCGCGAGTCGCCGTGTTCGGCTGCGTGGATCAGACCGGTTCCGCCGCCGCGGCTGTGGCCGAAGACCGCGCCCGCGCCGGGGTCGACGCCCGGGAGTCGCCCGCTGCGCACGAAGTAGCGCACGAGATCGACGTCCTCGAGCTCCCGCGACAGAGTGTTTGCCGCGAAGCCGTCCTCGTCCGTGAAGCGCTCGAGGTCCTCGCCGATGCCGCTCCCGGAAACGTTGAACGAGATCGCCACGATTCCCATCCGCGCGAGCCTGCGCGAGAGCAGCGGAAAGAAGCCCCAGTTCATGAAGCCCTTGAAGCCGTGCAGGACCAGCACATGAGGCAGCGCTCGCGCCGCGCGCTGATACCCCTGCGGCCCTTCGACCCGCACGCGGATCCGGCGCTCCGCATCGTCTCGATGCTCGAGCGTGAAGAGCTCCGGCTGCGTGGACTCGACCATGTCGGGGCCGCGCGGACGCGGGGCCAGGAACATACCGCCGGCCGCCGCAGGATGCGATGTGCCGATGTGTGCCCGGGCCTCAGCTGAAGAGCTCACCTTGCCCCTCGGTCCGGACGCTCGATGCGAGATGCGGAAAGCTGTGGACGAGCTCGGCTGGCGCCGGTACGGGTCCGCCGTGCAAGAGAGCGGCGAGGTCGAGTGCGTTGGCAACCGCTTTGCCCTCGAAGTGGTTGTTCGTGATCACGTACGTGTCTCCGGTCGCCGCCTCGATCCGGCGCGCTTTCTGGACCAAGGCCGCGAGCTCCACGCGACCGTAGAGGTAGTCGTAGCGTTCGTCGCGCGTGGATTCGCGCGCGAACCACGCAGTCGCATTGCGGCCGTGGAGTCTCAGGTAGCCGATCGTTCCGGTCGGCGCGTGCCAATCGGGCGGGTGATTCCACGCCCGGGGCAAGTCGATCCAGGCGAGCGAGTACGAGAGACCGCGGATCGTGTCGAGCGCCGGCGGTGTGAACCAGGTGTGATGGCGCACCTCGAGAACGAGCGGGAGGCCGTCCAGCAGCGCACGCAGTCGCCCGAGGCGGCGCACCTGCGCGGGGCCGAAGGCAAAGCTGGCGGGGAATTGCACCAGTACACATGCGAGCCGGTGCGCTCGCTCCAGCGGGGCGATGCCCTCGAGGAAAGCCTTGGCCGAGACCTCCCAGGTGGTCGGTTCCTCGGGCTCGGGCTCGTGGGTGAAGCCGCGGTGGAGCTTGGCGACGAAACGGAAGGGTGAGCGATCCGCGACGATGCGAGCCCAGTTCGTGGCGTGCTCGGCCTGCGGCAGGGCGTAGAAGCTCGAGTTGATCTCGATGCAGTCGACGTAGGGCGCCAGGAAGCGCAGCGGATGGAAGCCGTGCGGCTTGTGCAGCGGGTACACGCGCCCATCCCAGTCAGGGTAGGACCAACCCGCCGGACCGACCCGGATCAATGGTCGGGCTCCATCTGGAGCCGTGCGAAGGCTGCCTCCTCGGCGCGCAGGAGCCGGGTCCGGATCTCCTCGGTGGCGCGCTCGAGCTCCGGCCCGCTGGCCTCGCGTCCCACGCAGATCGGCTCGCCGTACACGAGTACGACGCGCGCGAAAGGCTTGGGAACCACGTAGCGATCCCAGCTCGCGAGCCGCCATGCGCGATCGGTCGCGAAGCCGGCGGGCAGGACGGCGAAGCCGGTGGCGCGCGCCATCCATGCGAGGCCAGGATTCATCGAGTGGCGCGGTCCGCGGGGTCCGTCGGGGGTCACCACGACCGTCGAGCCGGCGCGCAAGGCGCCCAGCATCGCGCGCAGCGCGCGCGCGCCCCCGCGGCTCGAGGAACCGCGGATGATGCGGTACCCGTAGCCTTCGAGGAGCGCCTCCGAGAGGTTCCCGTCCTCGCTGCCCGAAACCAGGATCGTCATGTCCTGACCGCGGTAGGGCGGGATCGCGAGCATCATGCGGCCGTGCCAGAGCGCCAGGATCACGCCTTCGCCGCGCACTCGCGCTCGCTCGCGCTGCTCGGGCTCGACGACCGTGTAGCGCCAGGTTCGCGAGTAGAGCCAGAGCGTGCGCGGCGCGAGCGTACGTGCGAACAAGAGTCCGACGAAGCGCAGGAAGCTCTTGCGCCGCTTGCGGAGCCAGTGCCGCCGGCCGCGATCCAGCTCGACCGCGCATTCCTCCGGGGCCTTCTGGGATGACTCGATCACCACTCGGTTCGACCTCGACAGCCGTGGCCGAAAGCTGCCGCGGTCGCGGGAGAGCAGCATACCGGGAGCCCGTGAGCCGGCGAAGGAATGCCCATCGGGCGGGGCGGCCTGCGGGCTCCCCTGGCGCCGGAGCTAAGCTCCCCGCGCTCTCGTCCCGCCTTGCATCGCGAGGGTCTTCGAGCGTGGCTCGGGCGCCCTCCATCCAGAGGTCGAACGCTCCATGGGCATCCCCCCTTCCATCCTTCTGTCCACCGCCGGTCTACTCGCGCTCTCCAATGTCTTCATGACCTTCGCGTGGTACGCGCACTTGAAGAACCTCGGCGCGAAGCCCTGGTACGTGGCAGCGCTGGCGAGCTGGGGAATCGCGCTGTTCGAGTACCTGCTCCAGGTGCCCGCCAATCGCATGGGCTACGGGCCGTTCACGCTCCCGCAGCTCAAGATCCTGCAGGAGGTGATCGCGCTCGTCGTCTTCGTCCCCTTCTCGATCCTCTACATGCGCGAGCCCATCAAGCTCGACTATCTCTGGGCGTGCCTGTGCCTGCTCGGAGGGGTGTACTTCATCTTCCGATCGCGCTGAGCGCCGGGAGCGCTGCGCGGACCCGCCGCTCGCTCAGTTGGGGTACGTTCCGTGGGTGGCCGAGAGATCGTCACCGGCTCCGCCCTGATCCACGCCATCGGGACCAAGGGACCACAGGCGGTATTTCTCCCCGTTGAGCTCGTAGCGGAAAGCACGGCTCCAGGCATCGGTGGGGACCTTGTCGCCCTCGAGAAAACCCTCGGGATGATCCGCAGTGGCGCGCACGAGATCGGCAAGCGCTGCGGGGAGCTTCTGCTGATCGTACTGGTAGACGGCGATGGCGACCTCGAGATCGCCGATCGACATCCTCGTCACCTCTGCGCCGTTGACAGGCTCCGGGGCAGGTGCGGGGGTCGGCGTCGCGGGCGGCTGTGGGACCGGTACGACCTCGACGCTCGATTCGTCTTCCCCGAACATGCCGCTGGATTGAGCGGTGATGGCCGCGGCCCCCGCGCCACCGACGAGGAGCAGCGGGAACTCGGGACCGAGCGACGATTCGGAGTAGCACAGGACGCCGCCCTCGACGCGCTTCTGCCAGTGGAAGCCGGGCTGGAAGAAACGCGTGAAGACATCGGCATCGGGCAACATCTCGGGATCGAAGGGAAGCTCCGCTCCCATGCTCGCGATCATGGGCGCGAGGCTCTTCACCGTCGTGTAGACGTGCGCCACCATGCCGATCCAGTCGGAGAAACCAGCCTCGAATGCATCGGCCGGAACGCGACGGCGAGCGAGGGCGACGCCCGCCGATGGCGCTACTGCTCCTTCCGAGCCGCCTTCGCTCGCTTCGGAGAGCCGCCGCACTTCGTCCTTGGCGTAGTGGGAGTTGAGCGTCAGGACCACGCGGTCCTCGAGCACGCTGATCGTGGGCTTGAACAGACCCGCGAGGTCGATCGGGATGGCCGATTTCGGCGCGGCGTCCGAGCGCCAGGAGAACGTGAACAGCGGCGTCTTGCGGTAGGTCGAAGCCTTGACCTCGACCTGCTCTCCGGCAAGATCGGTGAGCATTCTGCCCAGGCCCTCCATCCCGACGAGGAAACGCTCGCGATCCCGGAGGGCACAGACGATGCGGAAGTCCGGAGCAGTGGGTCCGCTGAGTGGCGCCAGGCTGAAGGCGAAGGTTCCGCCGAGCGGGGCGAGCAGGTCACGGTCGGGCCGGAACCCGTAGCTCGCTTCGAAGCCGGCCATCGCGCCCTCGCCGGTCGCGGTGAGGAGCACGCCGGAGAGCGGGATGAGAGCGGAGATGAGGGCGCCTGGATCGAAGCGGGCGACCCCGCCGATCAGAGCTTGCGGGTCGACCAGGGCGAGCGCATCCGTGGCCGCCTCGGCGTGCGCGGAGGAGGCCGCGCTCGGCGCAGCTTCGGGCCGAAAGCTCTCGGTGACGAACAGCCCGTCGCGGAGTTGCATCCGGAAGTGGCCTCCGGAAAGGAGCACGCCCAGGTTTCCCGAGAGCGTGCCCTTGAGCAACCCGAGGATTGGTCCGGCTTCAGCGAGGAAGGGAACGGATCCGGTGGCTCTCGAGAGCTCGCCGAGGGCGGAGTAGCCCTCGATCACCGTGACACCGCTCTCGGCCGTGAAGTGCGTGCTCGCCCCTTCCGCCTGCGTGCGTTCCTCGAAGCTCGGCGCTTCGCCCAGCAGACGCTTCTCGAAGTCCGCTCTCGCGGTGGCTCCGACGAGTAGCGCCACGTAGCGGTCGTCGCGCCACAGTTGCACGACCGCTCCATCCTCCATCGTGAGGCCGAGCTTCTCGAGCGTGGACGCGAGCGCCTCGGCGGCTTCGGGAGCAGCGAGCTCGAGCACGAGCGTGAGGCTCGATTTCTGCTCGAGGAGCGCCTGGAAGTCGGCGCCGCCCGCGACGAGCTCCTCGAGCGGTACGGCGAGCGAGAACGAGAGCGCCGTCAGGTCGTAGAGGCCCGTCTCTTCGAGCGAAGGAAGGTGAGCCTGGCTGAGGCCCTGCTGGATGAGCTCGCCGAGCTTCTCGCGCGGATCGAGCGTGCTCTCACCGATCAGCGGACCGAGCGCCGCGTGCACGTCGTCGTCCGAGAGCATCCGCCACAGACTCGTGCGCGCATACGCGCTGGTAAGCAGCTGGAGGTCGGGAACCTCGAAGTACACGCTCGCGTCGCGCGCGTGGAATGCCGCGTGCTGGCCGGCGAGGGAGAGCAGGAAGGGGAGAGCGGCAGTCGTTGCGATCATGTGCGGTCGTGGTCCGGGATCAGAGTCCGGCGAAAGCCTTCAATTCGGTCTCGTGAGCGATGATTTCCTTTTCGAGGGCTTCGACCGCCTTCTTGGGGTCTTTCCCTTCCTTCAGGGCCTTCTTGAGCTCGAGGTGGCTGGCCTGAACCTCGGCGACCCCCCCATCGAGCATGAAGGCCACCACCAGGCCGGCCTCGGCGAGGACCTTGGTCGACTGGTCGGTGTCCTCCTTGGTGTCGACGTTCAGGCGCAGCGCGAAGACCTGGGAGAGGGGCTCGAGGCCGCCGAGGCGGGCGATGTTCCCGCTCGACCACTCCCGGACCCAGAGCGGATTCCCGCCCTGACCAACCAGGTTGTCGATGAAGAAGCGCTCGATGTAGGTGGCTGCCCCGGAGCGGAACCAGGCCGGGAGGCGCTTTTCGGAAAAGTACTCCTCCAGGAAGGTCGCATCGATGCCAGCTCCCTTGGCCTGCTTTTCGCGCGCCTTCGGGCTGGGATCGAGAGCCTCGACGAAGGACAGCGCGATGGCCAGTCGCGCCGCATGAGGTCCGAGCTTCTGGCCGCGCGGAGTGGCGGCCTCCCAGAATCCGACGCCGACCGTGAGCAGCTCGCCGGTCTCGGCCGCGATCCAGGAGTCGGTGAGGAATGCGTCGCGAAAGCGCGAGTAGCGCCGCGTGTCGGGGATCCCGCCCAGATCACCGTTGCAGAAGCGGTCGTATTGCTCGAAGTCGCGCAGCAGCACCACCGTGACGGGCTCCGCCGGCAGCGCACCGAACAGGCGCTCGACGTCGTAGAGCGTGCGCTCCATCTCGGCCATCGCTTGCTCGGCGACCTTGCGGTCGAGGGTCGTCCAGAGGACATACCCCGTGCCAGGAATCTTCCACCACTGCCCGAGCTCGGCGTGATAGCGATCGGCCTGGTCCGCGGGGATCCACCGATCGCCACACTTGTACAGGCCCTTCTTCAGGTTCTCCGCCTCCTCGGGCGGGATCCACTCGAGGTCCTGGCGCAGCCATCCAGCCTGCTTGTGCGCAAGGTCCTCGGCGCTCATCCACCGGCCGGTCTCTGGGTCGCGGGCAAGCCCTTGGCGTAGCTTGGGCAAGTCCTCCGGGGGCACCCACCCATCCTTCCACTGCACCCAGCCCTTCTCCTTGGCGAGCCGGGCAGCCTCGGTCTTCTTGTACGCCTCGAGCTTCTCCGAGCTGGTGAACCACTGCCCGTCGTAGAGCACGTGACCCAGCTTTTCGTGCGCCTGCTGGTGGTTGGAGTCGGTGCGCAGGATCCGCCTCAGGACAGCGGCTCCGTCCTTCTCACGCTTCTCGGACTCGCACCACAGGTACACCTCCCACAGTTTTCCGACGTCCTTCCCCGCCGCTCCGAGGCGCTTGTCGAGCTCCTCGTCGACGAGGGCAGCGGGTGGACGGAAGGTGGACGCAGCGGTCATCGGGACCAATACCGGAAGAGTGGCCAGCAGTAGTGCGATCATGGCTGAGCCATGGTAGCGCTCGATCCCAGCGGCGAGATCGGCCCACCTTACGCGCCCACCTATTGCCTCTTTCGACGATTCTCTATAATGCCGGGCCGCTCAGCGCGGCCGCAGGTGAGGTCCGTCCATGCCGATCCGCGCTGTGGTGATCCGCAATCTAACACGTAGTTAAACTGCCGATGACGGGCAGATAACGCCTCGAACTAGGCGAGCCATGACGACCACGAAGCACAAGGGGGCGACCGAGATCGCTCTCATCACCCCCCAGGACCCCTCCCTGATGTCGATCTGGGTCTCCAGGTACTGGAAGATCGGCCTGGGACTGTGCGTCGCCATCTCGGCTCTCATCCTGGTGCGCCAGTACCAGCAAGGTCAATCCACCCGAGAAGTCGAAGATCGCTGGCGCACGGTCCGCAAGGCGCTCACGGTCGATCCGATCGGTGGTGTCGTCGGCGGCGAGATCGCCCCGGTCCGCGAGGTAGTCGCCGAGGTCGAGGGCACTCCGGTGGAACCCTGGGCTCTGCTTGGCCTGGTGAACGCGGGGATCGCCGAGCGGGACTACGACACCGTGAAGGATGGCCTGGACCGGTTGCGGGGAACGCACCAGACGAGCCTGACCGGAGATCGCTACGCGCTGGAAGACGGTGGTGAGGCCAAGCCCTTGGTCGATTGGATGGACTCTCGCGTGCAGGGTCAGCGGGAATGGGAAGCGCGATTCCCCAACCTGTTCGGGAACCCCCCGCTCCCCGAGGATGCCCCCAAGGTCCGCATCGTCACCTCCGCAGGAGACATCACGGTCGGTCTCTACCGGGCCGAAGCCCCCAAGCACGTCGAGAACTTCCTGAAGCTGTGCGTCGATGGCTTCTACGTCGGAACGAAGTTCCACCGCGTGATCGCCGGATTCATGATCCAGAGCGGGGATCCCAACACGAAGGAAGGCGACTTCGCCGCGTGGGGGCAAGGCGGGCCCGGATACACGATCCCGTTGGAGAAGAACAAGCTCTACCACTTCCGGGGTGCATTCGCTGCGGCCCAGAAGCCAGGAGAGAACACGAGCTCGGGCAGCCAGTTCTACATCACCACGGGCGAGCCACACGCCCTCGACGGACGGTACGTCGTCTACGGGACGGTGATCGACGGAATGCCGATCGTGGAGGCCATCGAGCAAGGGGTCATCGAGGATCAGCAAACCGGACGCCCGGAACGACCGGTCGAGATCCTCCGGACAGAGGTCCTCTAGAGACCCCCTCCGAGTTTGGAGTACCGCCTTCAGGCGGTCTGGTTCGTCGTCCCGCCTTCAGGCGGGACTGGCCCTGAAGGGGAAGGCCGAATGTTCCACGTGGAACTTCAAATGGTCGCTCGCGGCCCCAGCAGGTCGAGCAGTCTTTCGAGCTCCTCGCGACCGAAGTACTCGACCACGATCTGTCCCCGGTAGCCGGCCTGGTTGACGATACGGACTCTCGTTCCCAGGCTGTCTCTCAGTCGCTGCTCGCAGTCCGTGATCCAATCGGGAGTGCCCGGCCGCTCCTTGATCTGGGCTCGATCCGCCGCGGGTGAAAAGTCCGCTCCGCGGCGAACCATCCCCTCTACCTGGCGAACCGAAAGCCCCTCGCGAACGACCTTCTCGAGGACGCGCCCCATGGCCTGATCGTCCCGTAGGGCCAGCAGAGCTCGGGCGTGGCCCATCGAGATCAGCTCCTGAACCAGTGCCTGCTGGACCTTCTCGGGGAGCTCGAGAAGACGGAGCTGGTTCGCCACCGTGGCCCGCTTCACCCCTACGCGTTCCGCGACTTGCTCCTGGCTGAGCCCAAGGCGAGTCATCAGATCGCGATAGCCTCTGGCCTTCTCCAGCGGGTTGAGGTCCACCCGTTGGATGTTCTCGACGAGGGCGAGCTCCAGCATCTCCCCATCGCTCACTCCCTCGCGAACGACCGCGGGAATCGTCGTGCGGCCCGCGAGCTGCGCCGCGCGAGTTCGCCGTTCCCCGGCGATGAGTTCGAAGACATCGCCATTCCTGCGCACACAGATCGGTTGAAGCACCCCGTGCAGCTGGATGCTCGCTCGAAGGTCTTCGAGATCGGCTGCGTCGAACTCTCTCCTGGGCTGGTGGGGGTTCGGCCGGATGTTGACCAGCGGAATCTCCTCGCCGGCGGGAGCTTCTCCCCCGAGCGCGGAACCACCTAGTAGAGATCCCAATCCACGACCCAGTCTCCGCTCCATCTGCAGCTCCCGTTTCATTCCACGTGGAACATCGATGAAAGGAGACTACCCCTGGCCTCTGATGATTGCACCTCAGAGGACTGGTGGGCACGGATATCGATACGACGATGCTATATAGTAGGCATATAGTTAGTGCACCTTTGCTGCCCATTTGTCGCCTTCTGATCGCGAGCAGGACGGGCCCTGCATCTGGATCCTCCCGTCCCCAGGCCGTACAAACCTATTCGTGACGCTGTACTCTCTGGCGCGGTGGGCACTCGCGCGAGTGGTGAGCTTGCCGTGGTTCTGGTTGTGGTTCGTCCTGCTGGGGACGCTTGGACCGGGCGCGCGCATGTTCTTCCCCCTGGCGACGACCACAAGAAGCGAGCAGGGGGACGCGCTGGTTTACGAACTTGCATTTCTGGCGATCCTGGCGGGAGCGATCGCCGGTTCGCAGATCCTCCAGGAAGCGCCCTACGTGCTCGCTCCCCTGGACCCGCTGCGGCGGATCGGCGTGGAGACGGCCATCCAGTCGACGACCGTGGCCGCGTTCCTCGTCGCGGGCCTGGTTCCGCTCATGCTCATGAAGGTGGAAGTCGGCTCCGTCCTCCCCGCGAGGCTCGCAGGGGGGGTCTTCCTCACCCATCTTCACGTCTTGGCAGTGAGCGTGCTGCTGCTGCGGATCCCCATTCCCCCGACGGCGCGGCTGCTTCTGCTGCCTGCCCTGGTCTGGGTCGTCCCGGCCATCCTCGATGCCCGAACTGGAGCGCTGGGTTGGGTCGTTGGTCTCCTGGATTCGAGAGCATCCTTGAGCCGGCCTGGCGCGGCGCTCGAAAGGAAGGACGATCTCCTGACTACTCTGTTCGCTTTGCGGCCCACTGCGGCCCTGTTCCTCGCCGCCGCTCTCCTCCGACCGCCAACCTTGCCCCATGCGCTACGGCATCCTGGGTGACATCCATGCCAACCTCTCCGCACTGGAGAAGGTGCTGTCGTGCATGGACAAGGAAGGAGTCGACCGCCTGATCAGCGTGGGCGACGTGGTGGGCTATGGTGCGGCGCCCCAGGAGTGCATCCAGATCTTGCGGGAGCGCGGGGCGGTGGTGGTGAAGGGCAATCATGACGCCGCCTGCGTGGGTGAGATCGACGTGCGGTACTTCAATCCCTACGCCCGGGCGGCGGTCGAGTGGACGCACGCGCTACTCACAACCGAGGAGCATGAGTGGCTTCGCAGCCTGCCCATGATCGCGGACCTCGAGGACTGCTCCGTCGTGCACGCCACGCTCGCCCACCCCGAGCGATTCGAGTACGTCCAGGCCGTCGAGGACGCCGACCCCTCGCTCGACGAGATGAAGACGCCCGTGTGCTTCGTGGGCCATACGCACGTCCCGGTAACCATCTTGCGCCTGAACGACGACCTGCGGACCGCGTACACCGTCGACGCCGAGATCTCTCTCGACGACGTCAGCCATGCCCTCGTGAACGTCGGCGCGGTGGGTCAGCCCCGTGACGAGGATTCGCGCGCGGCCTACGCGATCTACGACACGACCAGCGCCCGGATCCGGATCCTGCGCATCGAGTACGACATCGCGTGCGAAGCCGCCCGCATCCGGGCGGCAGGTTTGCCCGGTGTGCTCGCCGATCGTCTCTTCCTCGGAGTCTGAGGACCGGCCCGATTCTCAACCGCTGCGCAGGTAGGAGAGTTCCGCAGGGAGCTTGTCCAGGCCATGCTCCCCGAGGTCGTGCTGGAAGAGCAAGCCGATGTCGCGGAGCGGATTGATGTCGCCCCGGAAGACGTAGCGCCGCTCCTTCGGAAAGGATCCCACGGCGATCATCAATTCGAGGATCGAGCCTGCGCTGCAGGTCTTGCCTCCGATTTCCATCTCGACCGGGGTTCCGTGGTGGTGGACGATCCCGACGATGAGAGAGCATGGCCGAGCGTGAAGGGTGATGCCCTCGGTCGCTTCCACTTCGAGCGACTGGACCTGCGTGTAGGAGGGAAGCAACTCGGCCGCGAGGGTCTTTCCTTTGATCATCACGACGTAGGCAGGATAGAGGAGCGCGTTGAGCGTGATGCGGCGAACCTCGGCGCGATCGATGACCGCCGAGAGACGTTGCTCGGCCACCTCGGTTCGCTTGCCGCTCTCGTGACGCTCGACGAAGTGCGTGAGGTGCGTCACCGCTTCCAGGAGATGCAAGGTCGAGGAGATGTGACCACGCAGCCTCGAGAGCCGCGCGTCGCGCGCCTCGAGGACGGTGTTCTTCACGAAGGTGTCGTAAGTCGACTGCAGGTTGTGGACGGTCGCCTCGTAGACGCGCGCGAGCTCTTCCGTGCAGCGGTCGTGCAGGAAGCGCTCGCGCTCCGCTCGCTCGCTGATGCGGCGGATCCCGGCTTCTTCCAGCATCGTGCAGGCCTGGAGGTACTTGCTGGCCACCTCCGCGATGCGCGGCTCCTCCTCCGCCAGATCCTCCTGCCCCACGTTGCGCGGCAGGCTGAAGCGCAGGTGGCCGTCGCCCCCCATGCGCTCGGCTGGGAATCCTTGCTGGGGGACCTCGAGGCCCAACCGCTTCGCGTCGTCCTCCAGGGAGTCGAACAAGGTGCCCAGGGCATCGCGGACGAAACGGCGCGCCTCGTCCAGCCCGCCCACGACGGCTCGTTCTTCACCCGCCCTGAGATCCTGGAACACCCCGTAGCCCTCCAGGCGCCGGGACAGGTGTTCCAGGCTCATCCCGGCCAGGGCGAAGCCCCGGATCGAGGCGACGAGCTCGGTGAAGAAGTTGTAGCTCTTGTTGTAGCGGGCGCCGTAATCGTCGAGGAAGGACTCCACCTCGTCCGCCTCGCTCTGGAGCTGGAAATAATGGCGCTTGAGCCACGGCTCGCCCGCCTGCGTGCGCAGAGTGTGCAGCAGACGGAACAAGAGCTGCGCCCGGGCCGTCAACGGAGCTACGAAGTCCTTCTCCGCGACGAGCTTCTCGAGGGAGGTCTCCTGCATGGCGGGGCCCGCCTCGGGTCGACCGCCACTGGCGGCCGACAGGGTGCGGCGCTCCTCCAAGGTTAGCCGAGGTTCCCCCTCAGACCAACGAACATGACGGGGAGCTGGAGGGACCTCGGATGCCCATGCGTCTCCTCCAGGCCCCCAGCCCACCGTGGTGGGTCCTCTCGAGAGCCTTCCCGCTCGATCTCAAGAACGGTGAGTGCGCAGGCCGATGGGTGCGGCAGTCCTCGGTCCGCCCCCCCAGCGGGGCGCGTCACACGGAGTGGAACCATTTCCGCCGAACGCTGTCTCGAAACCTACCTCCAAGAGATCAATGAGGTTCCGCTCCTCACGGCGGAACAGGAACGCGCGCTAGGGCGTCGCATTCACTCCGGTGATCGAGAGGCCAGGGAGCACCTGATCCGCGCCAACCTGCGGCTGGTCGTCTCCATTGCCAAGAACTACGCCGAGCGCGGCCTCGCGCTGCAGGACCTCATCGCCGAGGGCAACATCGGCCTGATGAAGGCGGCCGAAAAGTTCGACCCTGCCGCGGGCTGCCGCTTCTCCACCTACGGCACCTGGTGGATCAAGCAGTCGATCCGGCGGGCGCTCACGAACACCGTGAAATCGGTGCGGGTCCCCGGCTACATGTCCGAGAGCTGACCGAGTGGAAGACGGTCAGCCACGAGCTTGCCTACTTGCTCGGCCGGACACCGACGGTGGAGGAAGTCGCGCAAGAGCTCGGCATCCCCCAGGAGAGCTGGATGCTGCTCAAGCGCACCATCGAGAGCTCGGCGACGGGCACCGAGCTGTCCCTGGACGTGCTGACGTCCGCGCAGGAGACGGTGGAGGACACACGCTCCGAGGATCCCGAGGAAGCGATCTCGAGGAACGATCTCCTCGCTAAGCTGGTGCGAGCTCCTCGATCGCATCGACGAGCGCGAGGCGCTGATCCTGCGCCTGCGCTACGGCCTGGGAACCCCGGGCGGCGAGTCGATGACGTTGAAGGAGATCGGCAAGGTCGTCGGCCTGACGCGCGAGCGCGTGCGTCAGATCGAGCAGGAGGCGCTCCGGAAGCTGTACGGGGTCATGGGCGCCGACTGAGCGTCACCCCCCTGTTCCGTGCACCGCGCAGTCACCTCCACCACGCTCCCCCCGACACCCCCGGCCTTGCGCGAGCGCGCTCCCGCGCACACGCCGCTGTACGTTCACTTCCCCTACTGCGCGGCGAAGTGCCACTACTGCGATTTCTTCTCGCTGCCCGCTGCCGGGGCCGACGTCGATGGAGCGGTCGAAGCGTTGCTCGCCGAAGCCGAGCTGCGTGCTCCGCGCTCCCCGCGCACGGTCTTCTTCGGCGGCGGAACGCCTTCCTTGCTCGCGCCCGCCCAGCTCGTGCGGCTCTTCGAGCGCCTGGACTCGATCGCCCGCTTTCGTGAGTCGGCAGTCGAGGTGACGCTCGAGGCAAACCCCGAGAGCCTCGATCTCGAGAAGGCGCGCTTGCTCCTCGCTCTGGGCGTCACGCGGCTTTCGATCGGATTCCAGAGCTTGCGCCCGGCCGTACTCGATCTCTTCGGACGCGTGCACGACACCGATCAGGCCATGCATGCCTACGAGTGCGCGCGAAGGGCCGGCTTCGAGAGCGTGAACATCGACCTGATCTATGCGACGCCGGGGCAGACCGTCGCGGAGTGGGAGACCGATCTCGAGCGCGTACTGGATCTCGAGCCCGATCACCTGTCGGCCTACGACCTCGCGTTCGAGGAAGAGACGCGCTTCGCGCGCTGGCTCGCCGAGGGCCGCATAGCGAAAGCGCCCGAGGAGCTCGAGCTCGAGCTCTTCGCCGCGACGCGCTCGCTGACGAACTCGCACGGTCTCCTGGCCTACGAGATCTCGAACTACGCGCGCCCGGGCCGCGAATGCCTCCACAACCTGAACTACTGGCGCAACGGTCCCTACGGGGGCATCGGTCCGAGCGCGGCGAGCAAGGTCGGCCACGAACGCGGCGGGAACGTGCGCTCGGTCCCGCTGTGGCGGAAAGGGGTCGTCGAGCGCGGGCATGCTTTCGCCTGGAGCGAGGGCCTGGAGTGGCCCGCGCGCCTGGCCGAGACGTGGTGGCTGGGGCTGCGCCTCTCCGAGGGAGTCGATGCGGCGGAGGCACGCGCCACTGCCGGCTGCAGCGCGCTCGGGGAAGCCGGAGATCCCGCCCTCGAAATCGCGCATCGCCTGGCCGCCTCGGGCCACCTCGAGCGACGCTCGGGCCGGTGGACGCTTCATTCGGAGGCGGTGGCACTCGCCGACGCGGTCGCAGCGCGCTTCCTGAACGACGTTCCGCGCTCTCCTCTCGCCTGCACCTCGGTCGAGCAGGATCGGCCCGCGACGCTCCGGTAATCCCGCGACTCCTCCGGCCCCGAGGATTACAGTCCCGCTTCCTTCACGGTGCGCGGTCCGTGCCCTGTCGAGCTCCCGGCCCCGCACCGGGAAAGCGAAGGCCTTGCTGCGATGAGCGATCCCCCCGAACCCACTGCGCCCAGGCTCGAGCGCCCGCGTCGCAAGCGATCCAAGCGCGGGCTCTTCCTGCGCGGTCTCGTCACGCTCCTGCCCGCGATCCTCACGATCTTCGTCTTCGTGACGATCCTGCAGTTCGTCGATCGCTACCTGACCTCGCCGATCAACGGGATGATCTCGAGCCTCCTCGAGGGCAATGGCCTGGGCTGGAACGTTCTCCAGACGATGAGCGTCGATCCCTACGACATCGAATACCTCTCCGAGAACGCTCTGCCCGTCGACCTGCGTGAGACGGCCCGGATCGAGGGTCTACAATCGGCCGCCTTCCAGGCCGCGCTGGCCGACTGGCGCGCGGACCACCAGTCCTTCTTCCGCAACTTCGACAAGCTGGCGATCGACCGTGCCAAGCTGCACGGGGCGATCGAGATTCCCCCCTGGATCGGACCGGCGCTCTCGGTGCTCATCGTGCTCACGCTGGGCTATTTCGCCGGCGGCTTCGTGGGACGCGGCCTGATCTCGTCGCTCGACCGTACCTTGACCACGATCCCGTTCGTGAAATCGGTCTACCCCTACACCAAGCAGTTCGTCGACTTCTTCCTGTCGGAGAAGAAGGTCGAGTTCGACTCCGTGGTCGCGGTCCAGTATCCGTCGGAGGGCATCTGGTCGATCGGATTCGTCACGAGCAACGGGATGCGCTCGCTCGACGAGGCAGTCGGCTCGCACCATGTGACCGTATTCGTGCCCACCACTCCGGTGCCGATGACGGGCTACACGGTCTTCATCCGCGCCGATCGGATCGTCCCGCTCCAGATCTCCGTGGACCAAGCCTTGCGACTCGTGGTCACGGCCGGGGTGTTGCTCCCGCCGGGCGAGTCGATCGAGAAGCTCGAAGCGTCCATGAGAGAGTTCGCGCGCACGCCGATCGAAGGAGTCGGTGCGTGAGCTTCGCGGATGCCTTGTGCCGGGCGGTCGAGGAGAAGGGAAACCCGTGTCTCGTCGGTCTCGATCCCCATCTGGCGCTCCTGCCGCGCGAGTTCGCCGCGGCCCACGATCCAGAGGCCACACGGGCGGAGCGAGCGCGCGACGTCGAGGCGTTCCTCGGAGCGGTCATCGACCTCGTCGCCGAGCACGTACCGGCAGTGAAGCCGCAGTCGGCTTTCTTCGAGGTGCTCGGGCCGGAGGGCGCCGCAGCGTGGGAGCGCGTCGTCGCGCGCGCACACGACGCGGGCCTCCTGGTCATCGGCGACGTCAAGCGCGGCGACATCGGCAGCACGGCAGCAGCCTACGCCGAGGCCTACCTTGGCGCACCGGCCGGGGCCGACCCGAGGAGCGCGTGCGACGCGATCACGCTCAATCCGCTGCTCGGCACCGACTCGATCGAGCCATTCCTCGCCACCGCTCGCGAGCACGGGCGTGGCCTGTTCGTCCTCGTGCGCACTTCCAATCCCTCGAGCGCCGAGTTCCAGGACCACGGCGATCCCCGCCTCTCCGAGCGCATCGCGGCAGCGGTCGAGCGCTGGGGCGAACCGCTGCGTGGTCGAGAGGGATGGTCGTCCGTCGGCGCAGTGATCGGCGCGACGCATCCTGGCGAGCTCGCACGCTTGCGCGTGCTCCTTCCGCACGCGCCGATCCTCTTGCCCGGCTACGGCGCGCAAGGCGGGCGAGCGAGCGACATCGTGGCCGCCTTCCGCGGCATCCAGGGCGGGCTAGTCAATTCCTCGCGCGCGATCCTCTTTGCCAAGCGCTCGAGCGAGCGCGAATCCTGGAAGGACGCGAGCTTGCGCGCACTGCATGAAATGGTGCGCGAGATCCGCACTGCGCTGGGAGCCGGTCGATGAGTGCCCTCGCAGTCCGCCTCGAGCACCTGCCCGCCGACGTGATCGGGCTCGATCCGATCGCACGGGCCGCGCTCGCGCAGGGACCGGGCTTCGCGCCGCTGCCGCTCGCGCGCTCACCGCGCGAGGTCCCACCGTGCGTCGAGCGCCATTCCGCCGTCGAGCGCTCCGAGCTCGCGCGCGCGCTGCGTGCGGGCCTCGAGCACCTCGACCCGCCTTCGCGTGTCGCGGCTTCGCTCCAGGCGCTCGAGCGCGAAGGCGTCTTCGCCGTCGTCGCCGGTCAGCAGCCTGGATTCCTCGCGAGCCCCCTCTACACGATCTACAAGGCGATGCAGACCTGCCGGCTCGCGCACGAGCTGGCTCTGCAGTGGGGTCGGCCGGTCGTGCCGATGTTCTGGAATCACGGTGACGACCACGACGTCGGCGAGGTCCATCACGCCTACCTCGTCAACCGCAACCTCGATCTGCAGAAGGTCGCGCTCGCCTCGCTCTCGTCGGGGCGCATTCCGATCGCGCGCATCGTGCTCGACGAGGAGCGCCATCGCCTGGGGGCTTTGCGCAGCGCGCTCGCGCAGATGTTCGAGGAGACCGAGCACGTGAACGAGGCGCTCGCGCTGTTCCTGCCCCGGGCGGGCGAGACGCTGGTGCGCGCTTTGACGCGTGCGCTCACCGCGCTGCTCGGCGAGCGGGGCCTCGTCGTCGTCGAGCCCGACTGGTTGCGCGGCGCGCTCTCGCACGCTCTCGCGCGCGTGGTCGCGATCGATCCTCTCGAAAAGCTCGAGACCGGCGCGCGCGCACTGAGCGCTCAAGGCTTCGAGGTCGCCATCCCACCGGCGGAGGCCGCGCTCGTCTTCCGCGTCGACGAGGACGGGCGTCGTCCGCTGCGCGCGGGCGGCGAGGGCTTCCGCTACGACGGCGAGGCGGGTTCGCGGACCGCGGCCGAGCTCGCGGCGGAGATCCAGCAAGAGCCCGAGCGCTGGTCGGCCGGCGCGCTCTTGCGCCCGCTCGTGCAGGACCTCGTGTTGCCCTCGGCGTGCACCATCGGCGGCCTCGGTGAGCTCGCCTACCATGCCGAGCTCGGCAGCTTGCGCGCCGCGCTCGGCCTGCCGAAGAGCTGCTTCGTGACGCGCATCTCGTTCACGCTGGTCGACCCCGAGGCTCGCGCAGCGCTCGAGAAGGTCGACCTCGAGCTGCGCGAGGTCATCGAGCGTCGCGGAGAGCTCTTGACGAAGTCCGCGAGCGCTCCCGAGCCCGAAGCCGTCACGAGGATGCGCGAGAGCACGAAGACCGCCGTCGATCTCTTGCTCGCCCACGAGGCCGAGCTCGCCGCGATCGATCCCTCCTTCGGCCCCAACTTGCGGCGCGCTGCTTCGCAGGTGCGCAACCTCATCAAGAAGCTCCTCGAAAAGGCCGAGCGCGTGCACGCCAATCGCATCGGCAAGGGCGCGCGGCATCTGCGGCGACTCTCGAACACGCTCCAGCCGCGGGGTCTGCCCCAGGAGCGCGTTCTCGGCCCGTTTCAGTTCACTGCGCGCTTCGGCCGCGCGTGGATCGACGCGCTCTACGAGGAGATGCCCGCCATCGTGAGCGAACACGTGATCGTGCACCTGGATTCCGACGCGACCGCCGACCCCGAGGCCCGATGAAGCTCGACGCACTCATCATCGCTGCGCACCCCGACGACGCCGAGATCTCCCTCGGCGGAACGATCTTGCGCCTGATCAGCGCCGGCCGAGCCGTCGGCATCGTCGATCTCACGCGCGGCGAGCTCGGCTCGCGCGGGGATCGCGCCACGCGCGATAAGGAGACCGCAGCCGCGAACGAGCTCATGCACCTCGCCGTCCGCCACAACCTCGACCTCCCCGATGCGCGCGTGCAATCGAGCATCGAGATCCGCGAGCACCTCGCGCGCTTGATTCGCGAGCACGCGCCCGACGTTCTCTTCGCGCACACGGCGGACGACCTGCACCCCGATCACGCCGCCGCCGGCCAGATCGCGCGCGAAGCCTGGTACCTCTCCGGGCTGCGCCGGCTCGCCGAACGCGAAGGCGGTCCTCCCGCGCATCGACCGCGCCGTCTGTACCACTTCCTCGGCCACGTCCCCTTCGAGCCGACCTTCGTGGTGGACATCGGCCCGGTGTGGGAGCAGAAGCTCGCGCTCGTGCGCTGCTACCAGAGCCAGCTCCGCCCGGAGTCCCCCAAGGACAAGGGCGAGCACTTCCTCTTCGGCGCTGACATCCTGCAGCGAATGGAGTCCAAGGCGCGGTACTACGGGGAGCGGATCGGCGCTTTGTTCGGCGAGCCGCTGCGGCACGATGGTCCCGTGCCGTTCGCGGATTTCTGAGGGTTCTGTTCTGGTTCGGAGTACCGCCTTCAGGCGGTCTTCGCTTGCGGAGCCAGTCCCGCCTGAAGGCGGGACGACGAACCAGACCGCCTGAAGGCGGTACTCCGAACCAGAGCGGTACTCCGAACCAGAGCGGGACTCAGAACCAGAGCGGGAGTCCGAACCAGTTCCGCACCCAGGGTCTGGACACCGTGGGATGAAACTCCCTCAATCGAGGCAGCCCGGCGACGGCACGGAGGTCGGCAATCTCTTTGGTGTCGCGAGCCCGTGAACCAGTTTGGCCGGGGACTTCGCGAGCACACCGTACTGTTGCCAAGGCGCCCTCGGGCTCCCGGAGCACGCTCTCTAGAATCCGAAGACGCGAGTCCCACGCCGTCGCCGGCCTTGTCCCAAGGAGGCCGAATGGAAGTCGTTCATCCCCGTTGCGCAGGTCTGGATGTCCACAAGGACGTCATCGTGTGTTGCGTGCGCCTGGTCGGTCCGGCCGGCGTTCAGCAGGAAGTTCGCAAGTTCGGCGCGACCAGCGCGGAGTTGCTGGCTCTATCGGACTGGTTGTCGAAGTGTCACTGCACTGACGTGGCCATGGAGGCGACGGGTGTCTACTGGAAGCCGGTCTGGCACGTGCTCGAGGGTCACTTCGAGCTTGTCCTGGGGAACGCTGCGCACATCCGCAACGTCCCCGGTCGCAAGACCGACGTCAACGACGCCACCTGGATCGCCGACCTGCTGGCCCACGGGTTGATCCGCTCCAGCTTCGTGCCCCCGCAGCCCATCCAAGAGCTGCGGGACCTGACGCGCACGCGCAAGCAGCTCGTGCGCGAGGTGGCCCGGCACACGCTGCGGATCCAGAAGACGCTCGAAGACGCCAACGTGAAGCTCTCCAGCGTTTTGAGCGACATGCTCGGGCAGAGTGGACGGGATATCTTGGAGGCGATCGTCGATGGAGAAGACGATCCGAAGGCTCTCGCCGCACTCGCTTCGTCGCGCGTGAAGGCCTCCAGGGAGGACCTCGCAGAAGCGCTCCGCGGTCGTATCCGGGATCACCATCGCTTCATGATCCGCTCCCACCTGCGGCTGATCGACACGATCGGAGAGGAGGTGGCGGGGATCGACGAGCGCATCGGCGAGCACCTGAAGCCGTTTCGCGGAGCCGTCAAGCTCCTGACGACCATCCCGGGCGTCAGCCAGATCGCAGCCCACGTCATCCTGGCCGAGATCGGCGATGACATGAGCCGCTTTCCCACTGCCGGCCATCTGATCTCCTGGGCTGGCCTATGTCCGCGCAACGACGAGAGCGCGGGCAGAAAGCGCAGCACGCGCCTTCGGGCTGGCGCTCCCTGGCTCAAGACCACTCTGGTCCAGGCCGCCTGGGCCGCGACGCGCAAGAAGAACAGCTACTTCAAGGCTCAGTTCCACCGCATCAGCATGCGCAGGGGGCCAAAGAAGGCCGTCGTCGCGGTCGCGGCCTCCATGCTCACCGCCGTCTACCACATGCTCCGGCGCGGCGTCTTCTTCGAAGACCTGGGCCCCGATCACTTCGATCGTCGCGACAAGGCCAAGGTCGCCAAGCGACTCATTCGGCGCCTCGAACAACTCGGGCTTCAAGTCGAGGTGAAAGCCGCTTCCTAAAGGCCTGAGAGGGTTTGTTTCTCTCTAGGGGGCGTACTGGTTGAAGCGTGGGCCTGGGATCTCCATATTGGGGTCCTGAGGGGAGAGCGGCCCCTGGGGTTGGGGGAGGCTCCGAGATTCAGGGTTTCGGCCCAGCCTACTGGGCAGTCGCTCTCCACAGTTGCTCAACAGTCCATCTACGACTCCTCACGGGTTCTCCACGAGCCCCCACCGGCCAGTGCACCAGTCTTCCCCGGATTCATGCGTCGCATCGCGGTGATCAACCAGAAGGGCGGCGTCGGCAAGACGACGACGTGCGCCAATCTGGGCGCGGCGCTGGCTCGGCTGGGTCGGCGGGTCGTGCTGGTGGACATGGACGCGCAGGCGAATCTCTCCATGCACCTGGCAGTCGAGGTGGGGGAGGAGGAGCCGAGCTCGTACTCGGTACTGAGGGGCAAGACGACGCTCGCAGCGGCGATCCGGCCGACGAAGATCCAGGAGCTGTTCCTGGTGCCGAGCCACCTCGAGCTCTCGGGGGCGGAGCTGGAGCTCGCGAGCGTCTTCGGGCGCGAGACCCTGCTGCGCATCGCGGTGGAGGACTGGGAGCGTGAGGAGCGCGCGCGCACCGGGGCGGCGCCGGCGGACTACCTGATCTTCGATTGCCCTCCGAGCCTGGGGCTGCTCTCGATCAACGCGCTGGCGGCCTCGAGCGAGGTCTTGATCGCGCTGCAGACGGAGTTCTTCGCGCTGCAAGGCATGAGCACGCTGGTCGACGTCGTGCAGCTCTTGAAGCGCCGATTGCATCCGACGCTCGAGATCACGGGCATCCTGCCGTGCCTCTACGACAGCCGGCTGAAGCTCGCGCGCGAAGTGCTCGCCGAGATCCGCCGCTATTTCCCGGGCAAGGTGTTCCGCACGCCGATCCGCAGCAACATCAAGCTCGCCGAGGCGCCGAGCTTCGGGTTGACGATCTTCGAGTACGCGCCGGAGAGCAATGGCGCGCTCGATTATGTACGGGTGGCCGAGGAGCTCCTGGAAGGTGAGACGCGCGACGCGGAGCTCGCGACGAAGCCGCGCGCGGCATGGAAGGCGTCGGAGGCCGAAGCGCAGCCCGACGCGAGTGCGCCCGGCGTGGCTGTTCCCGCGGCTGAAGCTCCGGCCGAGTTTCCTTCGAGCGCACCGGGGCAGGCAGTGAACCATTCCCCGCTCGAGAACGTTGACCTGGATGAACCGGTTGCTGCAGCCGGCGGCGAGGACGAGCCCGCTCCTTTCGCTCCGGCTGAAGTGTGCACCGTTGCTCGGGGATTCGACCTCGAGGAACTCCCGGAGGCACGAAGCGCGGCTTTCGAACCTCCGGCCTCGAGCCCCGAGGGTCCGGAAATCCAGCCGCTCTCGTCGCGAGAATTCCAGAGCGATCCCAACGCCGGGATTGCAGCGGAGAGCGAGGCGCGCATCGACGATCGGATCCACGAAGAGACTTCGGTGCGCGCGCCCGAGGCCGAGCGCAGGGTCACGCCCGAGAAGTCCTCGAGCGCAGCCGGCGAACGCACGTACGTGCTCCAGCCGGCTCCCGCGCGTTCCGCGGCCCTCGCCCTCGGCCCGTCGGCGCCGCTCGTTCGTGCCGGACGGGGCAGCGCCGCGGGCAGCTCCGAGCGCCCCAACGACCTGCTCACGCTGTGCCTGCGCTCGCTGCGCTCGTTGTGGCGCAGCTAGCGCTTCGAAAAGCGCTGCTTCCGGCTTAGGATCGCGCGCCCGCGGTCCTCTGCAGCAAGAGCCTTCTTGCGGGCCGAATCCACTCCATGGCTGAGCGCCTGCGCATCGGGATCCTCTGCCATCCGACTTACGGTGGTTCGGGCGTGGTCGCAAGCGAGCTCGCGCTGACGCTCGCCGAGCGTGGGCACACCGTGCACCTGTTCTCGCACGACGTGCCGCCGAGGCTCGCGCGTTCGGGCGGTCCAGTGGAGGTCCATGTAGCGCAGGGCTTTCCCTACCCGCTGTTCCACTCGACGCCGCACGACCTCGCGATCACCTCGAGCGTCCTGACCGTGCATCGCACCGACGGCCTCGACGTCCTGCACGCGCACTACGCGTTGCCGCACGCGGTGAGCGCGTTCCTGGCACGAGCGGCGGCCGCGGAGGACGGACATCGACCCGCGCCGCGCGTCGTCACGACGCTGCACGGCACCGACATCACGCTGGTCGGCAACGATCCCTCCTATGCTCCGCTGACGCAGTTCGTGATCCGCGCCTCGGATGCGGTCACGGCGGTATCCGCGGCACTCGCGCGGCGCACGAAGGAGAACTTCTGCGAGGGCAGCGAGCCCTGTCCGATCGAGGTGATCCCGAATTTCGTCGACACGAAACTGTTCGCGCCAGCGCCCAAGCGAGACGGTCCGCCGTGTGCGGTGCACGTGTCCAACTTCCGTCCAGTGAAGCGCGTGCCCTGGCTGATCCGCGCCTTCGCGCGCGCGAGCGAGGGGACCAAAGCCCGGCTCGTGATGATCGGCGACGGACCCGACCAGGCCGCAGCACGGGAGCTCGTGCGCGAGCTCGACCTCTGCAGCCGGGTGTCCTTCCTGGGCCTGCGCGACGCTCTGCCGGAGTTCCTCGCACCCGCGCGGGCATTCCTGCTGTCGAGCGCGGACGAATCCTTCGGGCTCTCGGCGCTGGAAGCGATGTCCTGCGGCACTCCGGTCGTCGCCACGGACGTCGGAGGTGTATCCGAGGTCGTCGATCACGGTGTCAGCGGGTGGCTCTCGCCCGCCGACGACTTCGAGGCCTACGTCGCGAACGTGAAGCGCGCCCTACTGGATGGCGAGCTCGCGCGCAGCTACGGGGCCGCGGCACGGCGCGTCGCGCTCGAGCGCTTCGGCCGCGACGACGTCGTCGCGCGCTACGAAGCGCTCTACGAGAAGATACTCGATCGCCGTCCGCGATGAAACGCGTGTACCTCGATCACAACGCGACGAGCCCCATGCGCTCCGAGGTCCGCGCGTACTTCCTGGAGCTCCTCGAGGAGTGTCGCGGCAATCCATCCAGCGTGCACACGAGCGGCCGTCATGCGCGCGCAGTACTGGATCTGGCGCGGGAGCGCGTGGCAGCGGCGCTCGCCGTGCACGAGGATGAGATCCTCTTCACTTCGGGCGGCACCGAGAGCAACAACCTGGCGCTCCTGGGTTCGCTGCGGCCGCGCGGGCGCGCGGCGGGTCTCGTGACGACCGCCGGCGAGCATTCCTCGGTGCTCGGGGCCGCGCGTGCCCTGGAGCAGGAAGGCCACTCCGTCCAGTACGCGGGAGTGGACGAGCACGGAATTCCGCGGCTGGAAGAAATCCTCGAGCACGCCGCTCGCGCGGGCTGCGAGCTCGTGTCGGTCGCCCTTGCCAACAACGAGGTGGGCGCTCTGGCGCCGCTGCACGCGCTCGGCCCGTTGCTCGCCGAAATCCCTCTCGCGCGCCGGCCGCGCCTGCACACCGACGCAGTGCAAGCGCTGGGAAAAGTCGAGCTCGACCTGCAAGGGTGGCAGGTCGATCTGGCATCGTTCTCGGCGCACAAAGTGGGGGGCCCGCTCGGCACCGGCGTGTTGTTCCGGCGCGCGGGCATTGGCCTGGAAAGCCTCGTGCACGGGGGTGGGCAGGAGAGCGAGCTGCGTCCTGGAACGGAGAATGTGCCCGCCATCGGCGCGGCGGCCCTCGCAATCGAGCTCGCGGCGGCGGAGCGCGCTGCCTTCGCTGCGCGGGCCCACGAATTGCTAGCGCTACTGTGGAGAGAGGTCCGGCACGCGTTGCCCGCCGTCTCGCTCCTCGGTCCCCCGCTCGAGTCTCCCGCGCGACTGCCCAGCACGCTCAACGTACTCGTCCCGCGCGTCGATGGCCGCGTGCTCGTCACGCGCCTGGATCTCGCAGGCCTGGAAGCAAGCGCGGGCTCGGCTTGCGCGAGTGGCTCGCTCGAGCCATCGCACGTCCTGCTCGCGATGGGACTGTCGCGTGAAGACGCGCGCGCAGGCCTTCGCCTGTCTCTCGGACGCGACACCACGCGCGAAGACATCCACGTCGCTGTGGAGATTTTGCGGAGAACTCTCGCCGACGCGACGTAAGTCGTGATGTGAGCGCGGTTCACGTTGCCGTCGCGTGAAGAGTCTGTTGAGCGGCGTTGACGTTTGTGGTTTCTCGTCGTGTAATGCGCACCCGAACGACGAGCTTCCCGCGCAACGAGCAGCACGCCGTGAGACGAGTCGGCCCCCCTGAGAACGTCCTCTCGGGCGTTCACCGGAATCACCGGCGCGTCTTGACATCCCCCTGTTTCGCAGGGGCTCGCAACTGGCCCGCCGCCTCGCGCGCCACCCCGCGTGCCTTCCTCCGGCGCCTACCGTTTCTTTCCAGCGTCATCCCACTTCCCGGCCTGAGCTTCCGCCAGCGCTTCCATCGGTCGCCCGCGCGGCAGCCGGCAGGGCGGAGCGAGGTTTCTCCCAACTTCACGTCTCCTTCGGCCCCGCGCCTCTCCAGTGCTCTGGAGAGCAAGGAAGAACACGGATGCTCGATGTGGCCACCCAGAGTGCTCCCGACCCGGACGGGGGCGCCCGACGGCAATCGTCTTGCCAGATGTCACGGGAGGAGGAGCTGCGGCAACTCTGGACCGAGGTGCAGGAAGCGCTCAAGGAGCACGTTCAACCCGAACAGTTCGAGACCTGGTTTCGAAGAGCCGCGCTGCGTGCGGTCGACGAGCACGAGGTGGAGCTCGCGGTCCAGAACAATTTCGCGCGCGAGTGGCTGGAGAACTACTACCGCCAGCAAGTGCAGGAAGCGATCCAGCGAGTGCTCGGCTCGCACCGGCACGTGCGCTTCACGGTCGATCCGGAGCTGGTCGTGCCGCGCCGAGAGCCCGAGGCGGCAGCAGCCAAGGCACCGGAGGTAGCGCCACCCGTCGAGCCGGTCGAACCCGCGCGCGTCGTCGCCCCGCCGAAGGCCCGTGCGGCCGTCAGTCAGGGAGGGCTGCTGTGGAACAGCGACGTCGTCCTCAATCCCAAGTACACCTTCGACAACTTCGTCGTCGGCCCCTGCAACCGCTTCGCGCATGCGGCGTCGATGGGGGCGGGCGAGTCTCCCGGCAAGCTGTACAACCCGCTCTTCCTGCACGGGAGCGTGGGCCTGGGCAAGACGCACCTCTTGCAGTCGATCTGTTTCTCGATCCTCGACCGCTGGCCCGAGACGCTGATCCTCTATCTCTCCAGCGAGACCTTCGTCAACCACTTCATCAACGCGCTCGAGAACGGTGACCTGGCGGCCTTCCGCCACAAGTACCGCAACATCGACGTCCTGGTGGTCGACGACATCCAGATGCTGGCGAACAAAGAGCGCACGCAGGAAGAGTTCTTCCACACGTTCAACACGCTCTACAACGCCGGCAAGCAGATCGTCCTTTCCTCCGACAGCCCGCCCAAGGACATCCCCACCCTGCAGGAGCGCCTGGTCTCGCGCTTCAAGTGGGGACTGGTGACGGAGATCGAGATGCCCTGCTACGAGACGCGCATGGCGATCGTCAAGCGCAAGAGCCGCGAGCGCGGGCACGAGATCTCCGACGAGGTGGCACAGCTGCTTGCGGAGCGGATCGAGACCAACGTCCGGGAGCTCGAGGGCGCGGTCAACAAGATCATCGGATACGCCAGCCTCACGGGACGCCCCATTCAAGTGTCCCTGGCGCGCGAAGCGCTGCGTGACATCTTCGAGATGCGCCGCGGCGAGCCGTCGATGGACGACATCGTCCAGGTCGTCACCGAGCACTTCGGCGTCAAGCTCTCCGACCTGCAGTCCAAGCGCCGCACGGCGAGCGTGACCTATCCACGGCAGGTGGCGATGTACATCGCCCGCAAGGTGACGCGGCACTCCCTGGAAGAGGTCGGGCGCTTCTTCGGCGGCCGCGACCACTCGACCGTGCTGTACGCGATCGAGCGCATCGAAGGCCGCATCCTCGAGGACGCGGTGTGTAGGAACGCCGTCGAAGGCCTGCTCGAGAAGCTCCGCGTCCACTGATCGGCACCGGCCGACTGCTCGAGTAGGACTCAGCTGGACGTGAAATCGTGCCTCTCGCGGCCTATGGAAGTGGTGAAAACCTCGGGAACCGCGGTGGAGGGGGCGTGGAGATCCCGGGGTCGGGGTGTGCTCGGCCGGTGGGCTGTTTCCCCGGTTCTCCACGACACCGAGGGAGGCTCTCACGGTCGTTCCGGAGAGCTGCGGAGAGTCCGCCTCGAGTCCACGGGTCGTCCACCGTGCCAGGCCGTTCCTGCACAGCGCACGAACCTTCACAAACCCTGGCCAGAAAAGGCCTTGGAGCGGGGAAGGGATAGTTGTCCGCAGTTCCGACCCTCCCTTAAGATTAAGGAGGTCCTTCCTAGATCTTCAGAGGAACGACCCCAACCCGCAGAGAAGGACCGGTAGCGAGCTCCATGAAAGTCGTCTGCAATCGAGAGAAGCTGCGTGAGGGCTTGGCCATCGCCACGAGCGTGATCCCCACGAAGGCTCCCAAGCCGGTTCTCGAGAACGTGTGCATCGTGGCGATCGACGACGGCCTCGAGCTCCTCGGCACCGATCTCGAGATCGCGATCCGCTACCGCATCGACGCCGTGGAGGTCTTGGAGCCCGGTCCGATCGTGGTGCCCGCGCGAGTGGCGATGGAGTTCGTGCGCGACCTCTCGGGGGAGACGGTCACGATCCACACGCGCGAGAATGTCTGCGTCATCGAGAGCGGGACCGACGTCTGCGAGCTCGTCACGGTCGATGCCGACGAATTCCCGGTGATCTCTCGCTTCGACGCCACGGGCTCGATCTCGATGCAGGCCGGGAGCCTCGTGCGACTCGTGGGCCAGACGGCCTTCGCCGCGGCGCGCGAGCCTGGCCGCTACGCGATGCACGGGATCTTGACCGAGCTCGACGGAGATTGCCTGCGCATGGTCGGGACCGACGGGCGGCGCCTGGCGCTCGCGACCATGCAGGTCGATTCGGGCGGCGTCCAGCTCCTGCCCGCGATCGTGCCCACCAAGGGCATGCAGATGTTCTGCCGCGTCATCTCCGACCCGCTGGACCAGATCCAGATGCGCATCTCCGAGAACCAGATCGGCCTGAAGACGAAGAACGCAGAGATCTTCGCGCGCCTGATCGACGGCGAGTTCCCGCGCTACGCGGCGGTGATCCCCGCGGAGACCGGCCACTCGATGGAAGCCGATCGTGAGACCCTCGCGAAGAAGATCCGCCTGGTCGGGAACGTGACCGGTGACGACGTGCGCGCCGTGCGGCTCAAGTTCTCGAAGAACAAGATCGAGTTCTACGGTCACTCGGCCGGCAAGGGAGAGGCGACGGCGCACATGGACGTCGAGTACGCCGGCAAGGCCGCCGAGATCGCTTTCAATCCCGACTTCGTGCTCGACGGCTTGAAGACCGGGGAGAGGGACATCGTCCGCCTCGAATTCAACGACCGCACGAGCCCCGGGAAGTTCCAGCTCGGGGAGAGCTACGTCTACGTCGTGATGCCGATCACGCTGGAGACCTGAGCGGCAAATCGTGCGGCAGAGCAGGAAAACTGATCGCGGCGGAGTGCAGCCTCTGGGAGACGCTCTGCAGAGCTATCTCGTGAAGAGTGGCCTGGGGCGGAAGCTCCGCGAGATGCCCGTGCTGGAGGCCTGGAGTCAGGCCGTCGGAGAGCGACTGGCCGCGCTCGCCCGGCCGGTGGTCTTCCAGGACGGCGAGCTGCAGGTCGAGGTGGAGTCGGCGGTCCATCGCCAGGAGCTCGTGAGCTTCACCGGGGAGCAGTTTCGGCGCCTAGCCAACCAACGCCTGGGTCGAGAAGAGATCCGGCGCGTCGTATTCAAGCTGAAGAGATGACGCAAGCAGAGAACATCGAGAGCCAGAGCTACGGTGCCGACTCCATCACGGTCCTCGAGGGCCTGGAGGCCGTCCGCATCCGTCCCGCGATGTACATCGGGGACACGGACGTGCGGGGGCTGCACCACCTGATCTGGGAAGTGGTCGACAACTCCATCGACGAGGCGCTCGCGGGCTTCGCCACCTGGTGCAAGGTGACGATCCAGGCCGACGGATCCATCCGCGTCGACGACGACGGCCGCGGGATCCCGGTGGGGATCCATCCCAAGGAGGGTGTCCCCGCGGTCGAGGTCGTGCTCGCCAAGATCCACGCCGGCGGCAAGTTCGACGGCAAGGCCTACAAGGTCTCGGGCGGCTTGCACGGCGTGGGAGTCTCCTGCGTGAACGGGCTCTCCGAATGGCTCGTCTGCCAGGTGCACCAGGGCAAGAAGATCCACGAGATCGCTTTCGCGCGCGGCAAGCTGAGCAAGTCGCTCGAGGTCGTCGGCACGACGGACCGGACGGGGACGACCGTCATCTTCAAGCCCGACGCGCAGATCTTCACCACGCTCGAGATCCAGTACGAGCTCGTGCAGAAGCGTCTGCGCGAGACCGCCTACTTGATGGGGACCCGGGGGCTGCGGATCGAGCTCTTCGATCAGCGCACGGGCGCGCACGAGACGTACTCGTTCCCCGAAGGCCTGCTCACGTTCGTGCAGCACATCAACAAGAACAAGACGCCGCTGCACACCGACATCGTGCACTTCGTGAAGAGCGCGCAATCGCCGGAGAACCCCGCCGTCGAGTACGAGGTCGAGTTCGCGATGCAGTACACCGACTCCTACGTGGAAACGGTGTACACCTTCGTCAACAACATCAACACGCACGGGGGCGGCACGCACCTCGCCGGCTTCAGGGCCGGCCTGACCCGCACCCTGAACAATTACGCCAAGCAGCAGAAGCTCGCCAAGGACAGCGAGTCGCTGCCTTCGGGAGACGATTTCCGGGAGGGCCTGACGGCCATCCTCTCGATCAAGGTCCCCGATCCCCAGTTCGAAGGCCAGACCAAGGACAAGCTCGGCAATCGCGAGGCGCAGGGGATCGTCGAGTCGGTGGTCGGCGATCTCTTCGGAACCTACCTCGAGGAGCATCCGCCGGTCGCCAAGGCGATCGTGAACAAGGCCATGCGGGCGCAGCAAGCTCGCGAGGCGGCGCGCCGGGCGCGCGACCTGGTTCGCCGCAAGTCAGCGCTCGCCAGCGGCAACCTGCCCGGGAAGCTCGCTGACTGCCAGAGCACGAATCTCGAGGAGACCGAGCTCTACATCGTCGAAGGCGACTCGGCCGGTGGTCCCGCGAAGATGGGCCGCGACCGGCGCTACCAGGCCATCCTGCCGATCAAGGGCAAGATCCTGAACGTCGAGAAGGCGCGCCTCGACAAGATGCTCGCGCACCAGGAGATCCAGCTCATCATCTCGGCTCTGGGGTGCGGCATCGGCGCGGAGCTCGACATCGGCAAGCTCCGCTATGGCAAGACGATCATCATGACCGACGCCGACGTCGACGGCTCGCACATCCGCACGCTGCTGCTCACGTTCTTCTTCCGACAGATGCCCGCCCTGATCGAGATCGGCGGGCTCTACATCGCGCAGCCGCCGCTCTACAAGGTCACGCACGGCAAGAACTATCGCTACCTGACGGATGACCGTGAGCTGCGCGGCCACCTCATGCAGCTCGGGATCAGCTCGATCACGATCGAGGACGAGATCTCCGGCAAGTCCTGGGGCGGTTCGGAGCTCGCGCGCCTTTCCACCGATCTGGATCGGCTGGTCGACGTCGCCAGCGTCATGGCCCCGGTATGGGCGCGGTTGCCGGCGAGAGACATCGTCGACCGCTGGAACGGCACCACCCTCCCCACCCACTGGGCGCGCGTGCAAGGTCCGCAGGCCCACGAGCACTTCTTCGACTCGCTCGAGGAACTGCAAGCCTTCCTCGATCTCCTCCGGGGGACGCTCGGGCGCGAGCCGCGGGTGTACTCCGGTTCGGAGGGTGCGGTCACGACGGCGGGCGACGCGGATGTCCTCGTCGCGCACCTCGCGCACATCGAGGAGACGGTGCGCGCCCTGCGCTCGCTGGAAGACCGCGGGCTCGTCTTCCGTGGAGGCGGTCGCTTCGTGCTTCGCGGCGGCAAGGAGGAGCGCCGCACCGGGAGCTTGCTCGAGCTGCCCGAGCTCGTGCAGAAGAGCGGCCAGGCCGACGTCGACGTGCAGCGCTACAAAGGCCTCGGCGAGATGAACGCCGATCAGCTCTGGGAGTCCACCATGGACCCCGCCCGGCGCATCCTCTTCCTCGTCACCCTGGAGGACGCCATCGCCGCCGACCAGATCTTCACCGTCCTGATGAGCGAGGGCGTCGAGGCCCGCCGCGAGTACATCGAGCAGCACGCCCTCGAAGTCACGAATCTGGACGTCTGAGCGGAACGGAAGAGATTTCCCACTCCTCGGTCTCCAGCGGCTCACCGTGGCGACCCGATACGAAGGTCCAGGGCCTGGTATGGCTGGCCCGTCCTTCCCGGTGAAGCTCTCCCAACGGTTCGATTACGGTCGCCTTGCAGAAGTCCTGCAGGAGCGAGGCATGGTGGATCCCACCATCCTGCGCGAGCTCCTGGGCCAGGCGCAGGCGGACGGAGGGGGATTCGCCGAGGCGCTCGTGCTCTCCGGCCACGTGGGCGACTGGGACCTCTCGCGCGTGGTGTGCGAGATCTTCCAGCTCCCCTTCCTGCCCGTCGGCGTGATCGAGCCCGATCCGCACGCGGCGGATGGCCTCAACCGGCAATTCTTGATGCAGCACACGCTGGTGCCGATGGGGCGCTTCGGTCAGGTCCTGACCGTCTGCATGCCGGCCCTCGTGCCGGCCGAGGTCCTCGGCATGCTCGCGGCCGAGAGCGACCTCGTGGTCCTGCCCATGGTCGGCAGCGTGCAGAGCAACCGCAACTGGATCGACGAGCACTTCGTCTCGGCCGCCGAGAAGAAGGCGGGCGAGGAAGGTGCATGGGGCGGCATCTTCGACGAGGCCGACGCGGCCGTGCTCCTGGATCTGCAGAAGGTGCAGCAGACCGACGTCGACGATACGGAGCTCGAGTTCACGCTCGACACCGGCCTCTCGGTCGTCGAGGAGGAAGCCGACCTCGAGGTCCTGGAGTTCACCGAGACGCCGGAACTCGAGCTCGATCCGACCGATCTCGATGCTCCGGGAATGGGTGCGAGCCTCGTCGACATCGATCTGCCGCCGAGCCCGAAGTTCTAGCGCCCAGGCGCGCTCCAGTTCCCGCCGAGCCGCCCGACCAGAATGCGGTCGGCGAGCCGGGGATGCAGCAAGGAGAGCACGCCGAGCAGCCGCCACTTCCAGCGCATCGAGCGTACCGGCTCCGGCCGCCGGTCGAGCGCGAGGATCTCGCGGGCCACCGCCGCAGCGGGCGCAGCGAGCGAGAGATCGGGATCGGCAAGGCTCGCCGGGTTCTCCTGCGCGTCGAAGAAGCCGGTGGCCGTGAGCGCGGGCTCGAGCGTGCAGACTGCGATCCCTTCGCGAGCCCATTCCACTCTCAGAGCCTCGCCGATCGAGCACACGGCGGCCTTCGAAGCCGAGTAAGCGGACTGACCGGGGATCCCGCGCCGGCCGACGACGGAGGACACGTTGACCATGACGGGACGCCGGCCGCGCCGCAAGAGCGGCAGGGCCGAGCGCGCCAGCAACAGGATGCTCACGACGTTGGTGCGAAACACGCGCTCGAGCGCTGGCAGCTCCATCTCCTCGACACGCGCGCGATAGCCAATGCCGGCGTTGTTCACGAGCAGATCGAGGCCGCCGAACTCGCGCTCGACCGTCGCGCAGGCGCGCGCGATCCCCTCGGCATCACATAGGTCGCAGGCCAGCGTGAGATGGGCGAGCCCGCCGGGGGCGCCATCGAGCTCGCGCCGCACGCGCTCGAGCTCGCTCGCGCGACGTGCGAGGAGCGCAACCCGGTAGCCTTCACGCGCGAGCAGCCGGACGGTCGCCTCTCCGATCCCGGAAGACGCGCCCGTGACGAGCGCCCGGCGGCTCTCCGTCGCCGAGGTCGTGGGCCCGCTCACACGCGATACCGTAGCAAGGCCACCGCAGCCTTTCAGCGCGTGCGACGCAATCGGGCCGCGTAGCCGCCGTCGATCGGTCCAGCGCTTCCGCGGGGTCCGGGCAGCATCGATTCTTCCGCCTCCAGCCGCCATTCGAGGTTGGCGGCGAGGAAAGCGCGCACACGCTGGCCATTCTCTTCGGGCTCGAGGCTGCAGGTCGACCAGACCAACCGCCCGCCCGCTCGGACCAGCGCCGCGCCCTCGGCGAAGAGTCGTTCCTGGAGCGCTCCGAGCTTCGCGCGACTGGACGGCCCGAATCTCCAGCGGGCTTCGGGCCGCGCGCCGAGCACGCCCGTGTTGCTGCACGGAGCGTCGACGAGAGCGCCGTCGAAGCCTCCGGGGACGAAGGCGCTGCCGCCGTCGCTCGCGACGAAGAGCGCGGGTGTGTGTGGAGCGAGGCGCGCGAGCGTCTCGCGCGCGAGCGCGAGTCGCGTCGCCCGCTTGTCGCCGAGCACCACGTGCGTTCCAGCCTCGGCCAGCACAGCACTCTTGCCGCCCGGCGCCGCGCACAGATCGACCAGGCGCTCGCCGGCTGTGGCTTCCATCAGCTCGGCAGCGCGCACCGCGCTCTCGCCTTGAACCGTCACACGTCCCTCGGTGAAGGCTGCGCTGCGTACCAGGGCGCTCACATTCCCCGGGCCGAGCACGAGGACGCGCGGATGCTCGGCGAGGCGGGCCGAGAGTCCCGCCGACTCGAGCTCCGCGAGGAGCGTCTCGCGGTCGCCGCGCGTGACCCGCAGCGAGAGCTCCGGCTCGACGAGGAAGGTGCGCGCCAGCTCGAATGCGCGCTCCTGCCCGTAACGCTTGGCCCAGCGCTTCACCATCGGAGCGGGAACCGAGAGTGCATCCTCCGCCCACAGGTAGGGATGCTCGAGCGGATCGCGGAAGAGCGCGAACTCGAAGTGCCACGGCGCGAGCGGAAGATCACGCCGAGGATCCCCCGACTCGCCCGGGCGACGCTCGCGCACGGCGCGCAACAGGAGCTCGCGCACGCGTCGCGTCGGACCCGGGCCTACCGCGCGGCCGCAGGCGCGGACCGTCTCGGCGACGGCTGCGTGGGCGGGGATCTTGTCGAGGAACAGGAGCTGCACGAGCCCCACGTGAGCGAAGGTCGACGCCTCCGGCGAGAGTCGGGCGCCGCCGAGCGCCACGACGAGCGCCCGCAGGGTGCCTCGCCGGCGCAGCTCGCCCGCGACGATGCGGCGAAGCAGAGCCCGGTCCCGCCCCGCGAGCCCGCGGCGTTCGGCGACGCGCGCGACCAGACGCAGGGGGGTGGGACTACCCGAGCGCAGAATCCTCCAGGCGGCACGGCGCACGGAGCCACGGTACCAAGCCGGCGGGCGGGGAATTGCGGCTGGGACCCCGATCCCGGCCCCTCACGGAGAGGTCTGCGGGCGAGCGCGAGGGCCCGTCCCGGGTTTTTAATTGAGACTGGGTCTCAATCGCGGTAGCCTGACTTCCCGTTGTAGCCCTCCGAACCAACACCTTCCTCCACCATGAATCGTCACCGCTCACCGATCGCCTCTCGCGCGCTCTCCGCGCTGCTGGGTCTGACTCTCGCCGCCGCGTCCGCGCAGGCCGGCTCCGGCGCCTACGCCGGCTGGGATCTGTTCACCTGTCCCGACCTCGGCTGTTCCCCGAACGTCCCCGATCTCGCCGGTTCGACCAACCTCGACGCGACGGTCGAGCAGCAGGTCCCCGGCGCGATCCTCACGTCGAGCTCGAACATCTACCACCCCGGGGCCGCCACCTTCTTCGTGCTGCGCGACACGGCACCGGCGGCCATCAGCTCGGTCCGGCTCGTGCTCGCGGTGGATGGCACTCCGCTCGACACGGCAAGTGTGCTGCTGCGTTTCGGGTCGGAAAGCCGCACTCCCTCGATCTCGGGAGGGATGGGGGTGTGGACGTTCGACTGGAATCTCGGCGGAGATCAGGTCACCGACTACCAGATCGAGTGGGAAGCCACGGGCGCCCACATGAGCCTGGATCGAGTCGAGCTCTCGACGGCCGACGACGATTCCATCGGCACGCGCTACTGCACGTCGACCATCAACTCCACGGGCGGCGCGGCCATCATCGAAGCAAGCGGGAGCGCGCACCTCGCCGACGATGCGCTCTTCCTGACGGCGAGCTCGGTCCCGAACCAGTGGGGAATCTTCTTCACGGGCCTCAACGCGGTTCAAATTCCGTTCGGCAACGGCTACCTGTGCACGAACGGCTCGCTCCTGCGCGGCCAGGTCGTGCATCCCACCGGGCAGACCTTCACCTACCACTGGCCGACCGCGGGGCTCGCGGCGGGCACGCGCTACTTCCAGTACTGGTTCCGCGATCCTCAGGGCGGGGGCGCCTTCTTCAATACATCCGACGGCATTGCCATTCCCCTGCTGTGAGCCGAGGATTACGCGCCATGCGCCGATCGCTCTCCTACCTGATCGTCACCTCGATGGCATTGGCTGGCGCGCTCCGAGCCCAGGAGCCGGCGGCGCCGGCCGTGCCGGTCCTGGACGCTAGCCTCGAGCGCCTCCCCACTGCCATCGCGAGCTTTGGGGCGGCGGTCCTCGGGGACCACGTCTACGTGTTCGGCGGACATGTCGGACGCAAGCACGAGCACTCGATCGAGAACCTCTCCGCGCGCTTCGGTCGCTTCTCCATCGCGGCTCCCGGGAAGTTCGAGGACCTGCCCGGCGGAACTCCGGTGCAAGGAACGGCGCTCGTCGCCGCGGGCGGGCGAGTCGTGCGCATCGGCGGCTTGTTCGCGGCCAATGCGCCCGGCGCTCCGGAGGAGCTGTGGTCGACGCGCGAGTGCTGGGCCTTCGATCCGCTCGCGCGCTCCTGGCATGAGCTCCCGCCGCTGCCTCGGCCGCGCTCTTCGCACGACGCGGTGGTCGTCGGAACGCGCATCTTCGTCGTCGGGGGCTGGGAGCTCGCTGGCCGCGAGCAGGCGCCGAAGTGGCACGAGGATGCGCTGGTGCTGGATGTCGCCGCAGCGGATCCGCAGTGGGTGAGCATCCCCCAGCCGTTCCTTCGTCGCGCGCTGTGCGTGGCGGCGACGGAGCGCGCGCTCTGGGTGGTCGGCGGTCTCGACGAGCTCGGCGATGTGAGCTCGCGCGTCGAGGTGTACGACCTCGCATCCGGAAGCTGGGGCAGCGGACCCGAGCTCCCCGAGAGCGGCTTCGGCGCCGCGGCCGCATCGCTCGATGGAGAGATCATGGTGAGCGCGAGCCGCGGAACGATCTGGCGCGCGAGCTCCGATGGCAGCCGCTGGGAGCTCTTCGACGAGCTCGCGATCCCGCGGTTCTTCCACCGCCTCGTGGCGGTCGGAGGCGACCGCCTCATTGCCCTCGGTGGAGCGGCCGGGAATGCCCACACGGCCTGGATCGAGTGGGCCGCCGAGAGCCGGCCCGAGGATCCGATCCGCGTGCGCACGGCCGAGCTTCCCTGGCCGACGCAGGCGCGCGAGCGCCAGGGAATGGCGCTCTCTGGAGACGAGCTGCTCGTGTTCGGAGGCAATCACGTCGAGGGCGACCGGCGCTTCGATGCCGCGAGCTTCATCGAGGAAACCTGGAGTGTCGACCTGCTCCTCGCTCGCGCAACACCGGCCGCGGACGTCCCGCAAGCACGACAATCGACGAGCACCGTGGCCTTTCCGGGGCGCTCCGGTCTCGTGCTCTCGGTGGGCGGCCTGAGCCACGACGGCGAGCGCGAGCGCAGCTCGGCCGATGTGCTGTGCTTCTCGTTCGAGGATCGCGCCTGGAGCGAGCTCGAAGCGCGTCTGCCCTGCTCCGCCACGCAGCTCGGCCTCGCCGTCCAGGGGGACGCGGTGTGGGCCTTCGGCGGGATGGAGTTCGACCCCGAGCGCGATCCGCCGTACGCGATCCTCGATCGCGTGCTTCGATGGGACACCAAGGGTCCCGAGGCGGCCTTCGTGGAGACGGATTGGCGACTCCCCGCGCCGCGGCGCGCATTCGCGAGCGCGGTGATCGAGAACGAGGTCTACGTCGTCGGCGGGGCAGGCCCCAGCTTCGCCGAGACCGCCGCGGATTGCGGCAAGCTCGACCTCGCAACGGGCCGCTGGACCACCATCGCGTCGCCCTCGCGCCCGCGCATGATGGCGAGCCTCGTCCCGCTCTCCGGGCGCTTGTACCTCTTCGGCGGCAGCATCATCGAAAGCGACGGCAAGCGCCGCGCCGATCGGCGCCTGGAGGTCTACGATCCGGCGGCCGATCGCTGGGAGACCGTCGTCGACGAGCTGCCCTTCGCGACCGATGGCGCAAGGATGCTTGCCTGGCGCGAGCGCCTGCTCGTCGCGAGCACGTACCCTGACGACGGGATCGTACGGCTCCATTTCCTGGTGCCGCGTCCGATCGACAAGCCCTGATCCGCCGGGCTAGGCTGCCCGCGCTCAGCCCAGCCGCGTCATCGGCGCGAGCCGCGCGCCGCGCAGGAAGGCGCTGCCTTCCATCTCCGGCTTGCCGGGAGCCTGCACGGCCTGGAGCTCGAGCACGCCCGAGGCTGTCTGGACCAGGAAGCGCTTCGAATCGAGCAAGGTGCCGGCCGCGACAGCTCCGGCGGGTTCATGCCCGGCGTGCTCGCTCGCCGGCTCATCGGGGAGCGCGCGCGCGCGCAAGACCGCGAGCTCGCGGCCCTCGCCGCCATCGGGTAGGCGCGTCCGCGCGAGCGGCCAGGGGTTCATCGCCCGCACCAGACGCGCAATCTCCTCGGCGCTCTTCGACCACACGATTCGCCCGTCATCCTTCGCGAGCTTGCGCGCGAGCGTCACGCGCGCGGGGTCTTGCGGCAGGAAGCGCGCCTCCCCGCGCTCGAGCTGATCGAGGGCACGCACGGCGGCCTCGCCCCCGATCACCGCGAGGCGCGCGCTGAGCTCGCCGGCGGTCTCTGCGGCATCGATCGGAGTGCGCTCTTCCAGGAGCACGTCGCCGGCGTCCAGGGCGCGCACCATGCGCTGGATCGAGATGCCGGTGCACTCGTCGCCGGCCTGGATCGCGGCCTGGATCGGGGAAGCGCCGCGCCAGCGCGGAAGCAGCGAAGCGTGCACGTTGAGCGCGCCGTGCGGGGCCAGGCTCAGCACGTTCTCGCGCAGGATCTCGCCATAGCTCGCCACCAGGAGCACCTGTGGAGCGCGCGCGGCGAGCTCGGTCACGAAGGCTTCGCTGCGCGTCGTCTCGGGCTGGAGCACCCCGATTCCGCGCGCCTCAGCGAGGCTCGCGAGCGGAGAGCGGGAGACGGCGCGCCCCCGTCCTGCAGGACGATCAGGTGGCGTAACGACGAGCGCGACCTCGTGCGCGCTCGCGAGCACGCGCTCCAGTACGGCCTTCGCGAAGGGTGGCGATCCGAGGAAGATCAGGCGCACCGCGCCGCTTACAAGAGCGGCTCTACCGCGGCCTTGAGCGTGTCGTACTTCATCGCCCCCACGAGCTGGCGCTTCACCTCGCCGTTCTTGATCAGCATGAAGGTGGGGATCGAGACGATGCCGTAGCGCGCCGGCACCTCCATGTTGTCCTGCGTGTTGATCTTGACGACCTTCAGCCGAGCGCCGAACTCACCCGCGAGCTTGTCGATGAAGGGGGTCATGGTGCGGCAGGGCCCGCACCAGGGGGCCCAGAAGTCGACGAAGACGGGCACGTCGCTCTTCAGGACCGTGCTTTCCCAGGTGCTATCCGTGACGTCGAGGGCGCTGCTCATGTGAGGGTCGTTTCCGATCGAGGGGTGGGTGCTCCCGCGGGTCGGCGAGAGCGGCGAGGGGCGAATATGGACCCTGGAAGCGCTTCGGTCCACCCCCCCACCTGGAAGGATGGACCGGTGCGTCCGTGACGGGCATGCGCGGGCTTACTTCTTGCTTGCCTGCTCGGCCTCGGCGACCAGCACGTCGACCGCCCGGTCGAGCTCGCTCCCCTCGGGTGCCCCCGGCCACTTGTTGCGGATGACACCCTTGTGATCGAGCAGGAAGAGCGTCGGGAAGCTCTGGACGCGGTACTGCACGCAGATCGGTCCGCTCGTCGAGCCTTGCCAGGAGGAGCGCCAGGTGACTTCCATCTCCTTCGCCTTCTTGAGGTAGTCCTCCTTCTTTCCGTCCGTGTTGATGCCCAGGAGGGCAAAGGGCCGGCCGGCCAGGCGCTTCACGAGCGACCGCTCGTGGGGAATCATTCCCACGCAGGGCGGTCACCAGAAGCCCCAGAAGTCGACCAAGACGACCTTGCCGCGGTAGTCGGAGAGCTTGAAGCCCGCGCCGTCGACGTCCTGGGTGTCGAAGTCCGGTGCGACACAGCCGACGACGAGGTTGCGGAACTCGTAGATCACGCCCTCGACCAGCTTGGCCGCCTTGCTCTCGGGGGCGCTCTTCACGAGCTCCTCGAGCGCCTGCACGGCTTGCTCGCGCTCCTCGGCGGTCTCTGCGCGATCGAACATGCTCTTGCCGCGCGCGAGCCGAGCACCCGATCCGACCTCGAGGTCCTTGGTGGTGGTGGCGAGGTCGAGCAGGAAGGCCTCGAGCGCGGGCGCTCCCAGGAACTGGATCTCCTTCTTGTTCTTGAGCGCCTTCAGGACGTCGGCTGCCGCGTCGGTCGTTCCCAATCCGCGGATGGCCTGCGCGAAGAGGCTCGTCTTCTGCGCCTGGATCTTCTCCACGTCGCTCTCGACGTCCTCGACGCGTGTCGCCATCCAGAATGCCGCACGCGCGCTCCCGCTCTCCGCGAGCGCGGCGAAACGCGGGAAGAAGTCCTTAACCGGAGTGCGCGCGAGGATCGCCTGCTCGGCCGCCGAGTCCTTGGCCTTGCGCGCCTCGCTGAGCTCCTTGCGCCAGGCCCTGGCGGCGTCGTCGCACTGGCGTTCCAGCTCGAAGAAGGCCTTGTCCTCGTCCTGCACGAGCGCGGTGGGCGCGCGAGCGGAAATGCTCGGCGCAGCGTGGAGCGCAAGACACAGCATGCTCGTGGCGAGCAAATTCATCGCGTGTTCCTTCGACGCCGCCGGGAATCGTCCGGCCGGAGAGAGGGGATCCTACTCCGGCCGCTCTGGATCGCCTGGATCCAGGATCGCATCGAAGTCCAGCCGGTCTTCGTCTTCCAGCTCTTCGAACGAATCTGCAACGAACACGAGCTCGGACGGGGCTTCCGGGGGTCCTTCCGGGGCCGCCGGATCCGGGAGGGCAGCTTCTTCCTCGTCCATGAAAGTCGCCGCCCCGATCATGTCTTCGATCTCGGTGCCCACGGCTTCCGCGCGCAGCTCGACGAAGATCTCGGCGCGCAGCTCCGCCTGCCGCGCGCTGACGACGCCGAGTTTCATCAGCTCGAGGAGTGCGCAGAAGGCACCGATCAGGTCTTCCTTGGTGGGCGGCGCGCCGAGCTCTGCGAGCAGGGCAGAGAGCGCGAGCGACCGCGATTCACGCAAGATGCGGCCGACCTCGTTCACGTACCAGCGCAGCGGGCGGCGCTCGCTGCGGACGCGGTGCGGCCGGTGGGCGAGCGTCTCGCGCATCAGCCGCGAGAAGGCCGACAGGAGGTCCCAGGGGGTCAGCTCACCCAGCTCGACGCTGCGCTCGCCCGAGGCGTCGTCGAACTCGCCGTGCCAGCCCCGCTCTCGACGCTGTGCGCGGCTCGTCCAGCGCGTCTCGAGATCCTCGGAGGCCTCCTTGAAGCGGCGGTACTCGATCAGGCGCTGGATCAGCTCGTCCTCGGGATCGAGCTCGCCCGCGATCTCGACTTCTTCGCGCGGCAGGAGCGAGCGGGCCTTGATCGACATCAGCGTCGCGGCCACCACCAGGAAGTCACCCGCGATCTCGAGATCGAGTTCCTCCAGCGTGTCGAGGTAGGCGAAGTAGCCGTCGATCACGCTGGTGATCCGGACATCCTGGATCTCGACCTCCTGCTCCTTCACCAGGTGCAGCAAGAGGTCCATCGGCCCGCGGAACACCGCGTCGAGCTCGACCGTGTAGTCCTCCCTCACTACCAGGACCCTCCGGTCAGGAAGTTCACCGTCGCGTACATGGGCTCGACCGCGGAGGACACGACCGTTCCCACGACGTTGAAATAGAGCAGGGCGAACACGATGATCAGTCCGAAGCGCTCGAGGCTCATGTACGCGTAGCGCAGCTCTCCGGGCAAGAAGAACGCGAGGACGCGCGAGCCATCGAGGGGGGGCACGGGGATCATGTTGAAGGCGGCGAGGAAGAGGTTCGTGAGCATCGCCCCGTTCATGGCCTGCACCGCGACGGTATTGCCGCTCATTCCCGCGACGTAGACCAGGATCTTCAGGATCAGGAGAAACAGGATCGCCAGCAGGAAGTTGCTCCCCGGACCGGCGAGCGCGGAGAGCATCAAGCCGCGCATCGGGTGGCGCATGCGGCTCGCGACGATCGGGACCGGGCGCGCCCCCCCGAAGACCATCTTGCCACTGGTCGCAAACCACAGCGTCACCGGCAGGATCACCGACATGAACGGATCGAGATGCGCGATCGGATTGAGCGTCATGCGCCCCTCGTCGCGCGCGGTCGGATCTCCGCACAGCCAGGCCACCCAGGCGTGCGAGGCCTCGTGCACTCCCAGCGAGAGCACGAGCAAGCCTATGTCGAGCACGAGCAGGAGGACGTTGGTGTCGGGCAAGGTCGGCTCCCGAGGAATCCGGAGCGCCGAGCGATACGGCCTGCCCGGCGAATCGGGGTTTATAGCACTCTCCGCACGAACGCCCCAGGGAGAGCGCCGGCTTCCTTGCTCCTGCCGCTCGGCCGTTCCTAGAATCACCCCGCTCTTACTCACGAGCGCGCGGGCGCGACCGGACCAGGCATCGAGTGCAAGGGAAGACGGCGCAATTGGAGGTTCCCTCGAATCCGGCACCGGCGCGGATCGCGCGCGCGGCGGAAGTGATCCGCCTCGAAGCCGCGGCGATCTCGCGCCTGGAGGATCTCCTGGACGAGCGCTTCTCGCGCGCCGTCGAGCGCATCCTGGCCTGCCGCGGCCAGCTCATCGTGACCGGGATCGGCAAGGCGGGCCTCGTGGGCCAGAAGATCTCGGCCACCTTCGCCTCGACCGGAACCCCCTCGATCTACCTGCACCCGGCCGAGGCCCTGCACGGCGACCTGGGGCGGGTGCGCCCCGAGGACGTGCTCCTGGCGCTCTCCAATTCGGGCGAGACGACCGAGCTGCACGCCGTGGTCCCCCTCGCCCGCAAGATCGGCGCGAGCGTCATCGCGCTCACCGGCCGGCCGGACTCGACCCTCGGGCGGCTCGCCGACGAGGTGCTCGACATCGGTGAGGTCGAGGAAGCCTGCCCCCTCAAGCTCGCACCCACCGCGAGCACCTCGGCCATGCTGGCCCTGGGTGACGCGCTCGCCATGGTCGTGCTCGCCGAGCGCGGTTTCGAGCGCGAGCAGTACGCCTTCTTCCATCCAGCCGGGGCCCTGGGACGGCGCCTGATGCGGGTCGCGGAAGTGATGCGCAAGGGTCCCGAGGTGCCGCTCGTGCCGCTCGGGACGAGCGTGCGCGAGGTGGCCATCCAGATCTCGCGCACGCCGGGTCGGCCGGGCGCGGCGCTGGTCGTCGACGCCGAGCAGCGCCTGGCCGGCATCTTCACGGACGGCGATCTGCGCCGAGTCTTCGAGCGCGGGGAGCTCAGCCTGTTCGAGGCCGCCGTCGACGACTTCATGGGCCGGCGGCCCAAGCGACTCTCGCCCGATCAGCTCGTCGAGGACGCGCACCGTCTCTTGCGCGAGAATCGCATCGACCAGGCGCCGGTCGTCGACGCGGAGGACCGACCGATCGGGCTGATCGACGTGCAGGATCTGCTCGACATCGGCCTGTGATGGATTCGAGCGCAGGAGAAGCGAGCACGCGGGAGGGCGACGCGAGCGTTCGTCGAGCGCTGGCTGCATGCCGGCTCCTCGCGCTCGACGTCGACGGCGTGCTCACCGACGGGCGCGTGATCTACGTCGGGGAGGAGGAGGCGCAGGCCTTCCACGTGCGCGACGGCCAGGGCCTCGTGTGGCTCGCGCGCGCTGGCGTCGAGGTCGCCTGGATCAGCGGGCGAGGCTGTGCCGCCACCGAGAGGCGCGCGCGCGAGCTCGGCGTGAAGTCGCTCGTCCTGCGCGCACCCGACAAGGCGGCCGCGCTCGCGCATCTCCAGGAAGAGCTCGCGATCGAGCCGGCCGAGACCGTCGCGATGGGGGACGACCTCCCCGATCTCGGGCTCGCTTCGCGCGCGGGCCTCTTCGTCGCCCCGGCCGACGCGCACGAGCTCGTGCGCGAGCACGCCGCCCTCGTCACTCACTCGCGCGGGGGCGCCGGCGCGGTACGCGAGCTGTGCGAGGTGATCTTGCGCGCGAAGGGGCGCTGGCCCGGGATCCTCGGTGAGCCCGCGCGCCGATGAGGAAGTTCCTCCTCTTCCTGCTGGTTTTCGGGCTTGGCCTGGTCGCCCTGCTGATCCTCCAGAGGCGCGCCGGGAAACCCGAGCCAGCGCCGGACGCGACCCCGACGGCGCCCGTGAAGCCCCCGCCCGAGGAACGGCCGGGCGAGCAGGTCCCGCGAGGTTTCATCAGCGGCCACACCGAGTTCCAGGCGTTCGACGAGAGCGGCTCTGTGCCGTACGTGTTCAAGGCCGAGCTCGAACACCTCGGCCTGGGCCGCTACCTCGCCAAGTCCGTTCACGTCGACATGCACGAGCTGCCGAGCACGCGCATCCTGCAGACGATCGACGCCGCGCGCGCACGGCTGCGCGTCGAGATCGACGCGAAGGGTCCCAAGATCGGCGACGGAGGGGCGGTGGCCCTCGAGGACGTCGTGGTCCACCGCCAGAGCGGGAGCCCTTTCACACCGCTCGTCGTGCGCTCGCCCACCTTCGAGGGCAGCCTCGATACGCGCACGCTGACCTCGGGCGAGGGCGACACGGTCGAGATCGAGGGTCGCGGATTGACGGGCAAGGGCCGCGGGTTCACCTTGCGCGAGGGGGCCTCGCAAATCGCCTTCGAGCGCGGAGGCCAGATCGATCTCGCACTGGCTGGTGGCGGCCGGGCGCGGCTGGCGTCCGCGGGCATCGGCCCGATCCGCATCACGCGTGTCGAGGCTGCGGACGAGGAGCGCTACGAGCTCGAGGCGAACGAGAACGCCGTGATCTCCTACTGGGAGAGCGGTGTCGACCCGGCGGGCGAACCGAGCCTCGTCGTGGCGGCCGAACGCATCCTCATGCATGGCCGGCGCGGCGAGGAAGTCTTCGAGCTCGAGCGCGCGGACGCGGTGGGAACGCTGGTCGTGAAGAGCGGCGCGAATCACTTCGAGGGCGAGCGCGGCGCCGCGATCTTCGACGCGAGCGGCCGTCAGGATCGGCTCGAGATCGAGGGCCAGCCGCACGGCACCCTCTTCTACGAGTCCGGAGGCGCCGCGCCGATCGAGATCAAGACGAGCGGCGAAGGCAAGCTCACCGTGCGGCTCGCCGCCCCGGCTCGCTTCACTCAGCTCGGCCCGGCCGAGCTGAGTGTCCCCTTTTTCGGCGTGACCGTGCGCGCCAAAGGAAGCCTCGGTGCTTCCGTCGACGAGGCGGGCGGCGCGGCTCGCTTCGAGGCGCACGAGGAGGTCCGACTCGCGCAGCCGGAGCTCCATCGAGTGATCGAGACGGACGACCTCGAGGGATCTCTCAAAAGGAGAGACGACAAAGATGCCCCTTCCGAGGAAAGCGAGATCTCGGCCGTCGGCCTGCGGCGCACGCACGTGCTCGCAGAGGACGACCAGGGCGCTCCGATCGATCTGCTCGCCGATGGCCGGCTCGAGTTCGTCGGACAGCCCGGTGGCTGGAGGATCCCGCTCGCCGAGAACGCGCACCTGGCCCGCGAAGGCGAGAACGCGTTCCAGGCGAGCGCCGCGCGAGTCCTCGACCTCGACGGGACGCGCCAGAGCTTCCTGATCGAGGGCAACGTCGAGTTCAGCAGCAAGCTCGGCCGCGGAAGGGCGGTGCGTGCGATCGCGACGGGGCCCGAGCACCTCGAGCTCCTGGGCTTGCCGGGCGCGAGTGCGAGCTTCGAGCTCGGACCGGGCACGCCGGGCACGCCCGAAGCCGCCACCTTCGAGGCACAGGAGATCGACGTGTTCCCGGATCGGCTGGAAGCGCGCGGCGGCGCGTCCTCGAGCGTGCACTCGATCGACCGTGACTATCGCCTGGCCTCCGAGTTCGTGCGGCTGAGCATCGAACCCCTCGACCCCGAGAGCGACGCGCGCCCGTTCACGCTGGAGTGCGAGGACGTCTCCGAGGCGCGCATGAGCCAGCCGGGCCGCGTGACTACCTGCTCCGCGCGGAGCCTGCTCGCCACCGGGCTCTTGCGCGAGAATGCCGAGCCCGCGCGCAGGATCGCGACCTCGCACGTGACCGCCACCGGCCGCGTGGAGGTGCACGACACGGCCGCTCTCGAGCTCTCGGCTGCGGGCGAGCTGTTCACGATCGACGCCGACGGCCACGGCAAGCTCGAAACGCGCGACGACCGGCAGGTCAGCGCCTGGGGCAGCTTCGGAGGCACCTCGGTTCCCTACGAGATGACCGCGAAGAGCGTCATCTTCGATCCGGCGGAGATCAAAGCCGTGGCGCCGCGCATCTACATCGACGCCACGCTGCTCCCCGTGCAGCCGACCGATCAGGGCGTGGCCGGCTTCACCGAAGCGAGCGGCGATGATCTGCGCGTGGAGCCGGGGGCGATCTGGCTCCTCGGGAAGGCGCACGTCGAGGGCGTCGATCGCACGGGCCGCCGGCTGATCGTCGACGCGGCCGCGATCCGCATCGACGGCGACGTGCAGAGCGTGAGCGAGCGCGGCAGGGAGAGCTGGATCCGCGGCATCGAGGCGACGGGCGGCTTCACGGCGCACTACGAGAACGACAGCTCCGCGAGCGGCGAGTCCTTCCTGTTCACGCGCGAGCGGGCCGTGATGATCGGCACCCCGGCCGTGGTCTCGCTGGGCGAGGTGCACCTCGCGTCGGCCCAGATCGACGTCGACCTCCTGACCTTCCTCTTGTCGACGAAGAGCGGCGCCATATGGAACGACGGCGGCGAGATGCCGTGGCGCGTGGAGTTCTCGTCGATGCAGCCCATCCCGCGCGGGAGCGAGACGCTGTTCGTGCTGCGTGACCCGTCGACCAGGCAAGGCGAGGTCTCCTCGCGGGCTGCATGGGCCGTCGCGTGGGTCGACGTCGCGGCCTGGGCGCTGCGCGGAAACCAGGCGCTGTGGGGACGCTCGAAGGACGAGCCCGAGATCGAGCGCCCGACCCCGCGCCTGCCTGCGCAAGGTCTGTACGAGAATCCCTTCCGCCGCATCGTGAGCGAACAGATCGGCCTCTACCTCGAGAAGCTCTACCTCGAGGGCGACGTCGAGATCCTCCAGGGCGAAGAACGCGCCTCGCGCGCCGACGCGCTACTGGTGGATCTGCGCGACAACACGGGCTACATGCAGAATGCCGAGGTGCTCACCTCGATCGACGTGTTCGGCAAGCGCGAACGCGTGCGCACACACGCGAAAAACCTGCGCATGTCGGCCACCGGCTCGTTGCACGCCAAGAATGCGACGCTGACGTCCTGCAACTACGCCGAGCCGCACTACGTCGTGCAGACCGGCGAGCTCACCCTCGATCCGCGCGTCGACGGCGGCTGGCGCATCTCGGCCCGCAAGAACAAGCTGCAATTCGGGCAGGGTCGCCTCAAGCTCCCCTTGCCGTCCATCGGCGGCCTGGTGCTCGATGACGACGGCGACATCAAGGGCTTCGAGACCTCGGCGGGCGAGGTGTACGGGTTCGAGAAGGTCGGCGTCGGGGATTCGGCCCGCATGGGTACGGAGGTCAAATTCGGCTTCCAGACCGAAGCGAGCAAGGTGGGCATGAAGGTCGGCGAGCTCGCCGGTTTCAAGAGCAAGACCGTGCGCGGGCGCTGGAAGTACGACGGCTCCTACCTCGGATCGCGCGGCATCTTGCTCGGCATCGGCCTGGAGCTGCGCGAGAAGGACCCCAACAAGGATCCCGACCAGCAAGCCTGGCTCAACCTGTACGCCTCCGGTCTGAGCGACTCCGGCGAAGACCGCGGCTACGTGCGCGTCGACGAGGACGATCGGGACTCCTATCGTGCGTGGTACCGCGCGCGCGGCCGCTATCCCTTGAGCCGCGACGAGTGGATCGACGTCGCACTCTCGACGCAGACCGATCCGGGGGTGCAGGCGGAGTTCTTCGAGCGGCTGTACACGAAGTTCGAGCAACGCGAGAACGAGCTCCACTACCGGCGCGCCGAGGGCGCGGACTACTACCAGGCTTCCGCGAAGGCACGCTTCGACAGCTTCCGCACCGAGGTCGAGGAGCTGCCCTCGGCTGGCTACTACCACGGCTCGACGCCGATCGGAGGCCTGGGCTCGTTCGCGCTCGACTACTCCGGCTCGCTCGACGTCGCGTACCTGCGGCGGAAGCAGGGGACCATCGGCGACCCGAGCGACGCGCAAGAGATCGAGGGCTTCACCGAGTTCTCCGAGCTCGTCTTCCAGGATGGCCTGGGCGATCGCGAGGTCGCGCGCATCGACTCCCAGCACCAGATCGAGGCGCCCTTCGGCCTGGGACCGGCCGGCCTGCGTCTGCGGCCGTTCTTCGAGGCCGATCTCACCGCATGGGACGAGGGGACGGTCGACGACGAACAGCCCCGTCGGGCCGGCTTCTTCGGCGGCGCGGAGCTCGCGACGACCTTCTGGCGGCGCACGAGCGGCTCGCTCACGAGCCTCACACCGCACGCGAGCTACAGGGAAGAGGTTGCCATGTACGACGCAGGCGGCGAGCCGGTGCGCTTCGACACGCTCGACGATCCGATCGACGGCGATCAGGCGGAGGTCGGGCTGCGCGCGCGCTGGACCAGCCTCACGAAGCCGCGCAGCCTCGACGTCGACCTGCGCGAGATCAGCCGGACCGATCGCACGGTTGACGACGCTCGGGACCTGCGCCTCTTCGGTGCACTCTCCGATCTGCGCACCGAGATCTCCGGCATGCCGGTCGCGTTCCGCCAGGATTACCGCTACGACCACGATGCCGGCGAGACCGTGTACTCGCGCCACGCGCTGGGCCTCGCACCCACGGAAGACCTGCAGTTCGAGTTCTCCTACACGCGCGGCCCGCTGGTGCACGATCCCCTGCTCGCGGAGGCTCTGGATCTCGAGGTCCTCGATCCGCGCTACGAGGCGGCCAGCGGCAAGGTGCGCTACCGCTTCACCCCCAAGTGGGAGATCGAAGCCGGCGAGACGTATTCCCTGCGCGGCGGCGCCCGGCTCGACAGCAGCTTCACGCTGCGCCGCTTCGGCCACGACTACATCGTCGAGATCGGTATCGAGACGCGGATGGGCGAGGGCGGCGCGAGCTTCGGAGTGAGCGTCGAACCGCTCGTCGGCTGGCGGCCCCGGCGACTGGGGTTGGTGGAGTGAACGGGCCCGGAGCCCCCCGGTCATCCCCGCCGGCTGGAGGGGTAAGATGCACGCGTGCTGGCCCTGTTCTCGAATCTCTCCTTCTCCGAGGTCATCGTCGTCCTCGTGATTGCGCTGCTCGTGTTCGGGAAGCGCTTGCCCGAGGTCGCCGTACGTGCCTCGACGCAGTTCGTGAAAGCACGCCGCACGCTCTCGGACATGTGGCGGCAAACGGGCCTCGAGGACGAGCTCAGGCGCGTCCGCCGCGACATCGAGAGCGAGCAGCGGCGCATCGAGACCGGACTCCCCGATTGGCGCAAGGAGCTCCCCGACTGGAAGAAGTTCGAGAGCGGCGCGCGCAGCCTCGAGGCGGAGGTCACCGGCAACGAGCCGCCGAAGCTTTCCGCCGGCCCCCCTGCGTCGGGTTCTCCTTCGCCCCAGGTCCCTCCCACGCCGCCTCAGGCAACCGGACCGATGACGGTCTCGCCCCTGCGCGATCTCCCGGTCCCCAAGTCGCACACGGGCACGCCGCCGGCCGCACCCGCGCGGGTGATCGAGCCCGAGGCCGAGCCCGCGCGGAGCGCGGACGAGTCGCAAGCGAGCCAGCCGGCCGCACCAGCGGCGGGTGAAGAGAACGCCTGAGACGCGCGTGTTCCGCCTCGGCTACAACACCAACGGTCTCGCGCACCATCGTCCGATCGACGCGCTGCATCTGCTCGCGGATCTCGGATACGAGGGCGTGGCGCTCACTCCCGACGTCGGTTCGCTGGATCCCTACGAGCTCTCGCCCGGCTCGGTCCGGGCGCTGCGCGCGGTGGCCGACGAGCTCGGACTCTCGCTCGCGATCGAGACGGGCGCGCGCTTCGTGCTCGATCCGCGGCGCAAGCACCGGCCGACGCTCCTCGAGGACACGGCGGACGCGCGCGAGCGGCGGATCGACTTCCTGGTGCGATCCCTCGAGCTCGCCGCGGAGCTCGGCGCCGACACGCTCTCGCTGTGGTCGGGCGCGCCGCCGGAAGGCTCGGCGTCCATGGCAGCGCGCCCGGACCTACCGCTGCACGAGCTCCACTGGTCGAGGCTGTGCGACGGTCTCGTGGCGGTACTGACGCGCGCGCACACGCTCGGCGTCCAGGTCGCCTTCGAGCCCGAGCCGGGAATGTTCGTGGAGCGCCCGTCCGGTTACGGCGAGCTCATCGAGCGCCTTGGCTCGGCCGGCGACGAGCTCGGCCTGTGCCTCGACGTCGGCCACTTGCTCGTGACCGGCGATCTGCCCGTCGCCTCGCAGATCCGCCAGTGGGCTCCGCGCCTCGTCCACGTCCACCTCGACGACATCCGCGCAGGCGTTCACGAGCATCGAATGTTCGGAACTGGGGACCTGAACCTGGGGGAGACCCTAAGCGCTTTGCTGGAGGTCGGTTACGACGGCATGGCCGCCGTCGAGCTCAGCCGCGACAGCCACCGGGGCCCTCAGGCGGCTCAGGAAGCCATGCTTCATCTGAAAGCCGCCTTGACCCAATCCGGAGAGTCTTGAATCTCCCTTTGTCGGCGCGTCACAATGCTCCGTACACCTGGGGTGGTCTCCCTGATGGAGGCCGAGTGCGTTCCCGGAGGGAGGCACGGATGGGGATCCTCAATGGTCACACCAGGGTCTGCCCGACCCGCATCGACGAGGCCGCGGCACTTTTCGCCCACCGGGTGACGGTGGAGCAGTGCCAGGACCGCCAGCGTGGCCGCTACCACAAGTGCTTCACGTGCATCTACAACAACCCCTACGTGGCGATCCACGGTTTGCCCGTGACAGTGCCCGTTGAGTTGTCGCACGTCGACCACCCGCTGGAGCACGAGGAAGTAGCCGTTCCAGACCGGACGCCCGCGAAGGCGAGCTGAGCCCACCCGCTCCCGTCCAGCCGCAGCAGGCGCCTCTTTGCGACGCAGAGGGCGCCTGCATGCATTCGGAATGGCCAAGGGATGGCGGAGTTCACCCCCTCGAGCACGCGAGTTCTCTTCATGCGACGGAGTCCCTCCGAGTTCGGAGTACCGCCTTCAGGCGGTCCGGTTCGTCGTCCCGCCTTCAGGCGGGACTGGCTTCGCAAGAGAAAACCGCCTGAAGGCGGTACTCCGAACCAGTTCCGCACCCAGGGTCTGGACACCGTGGGATGAAACTCCCTCAATCGAGGCAGCCCGGCGACGGCACGGAGGTCGGCAATCTCTTTGGTGTCGCGAGCCCGTGAACCAGTTTGGCCGGGGACTTCGCGAGCACACCGTACTGTTGCCAAGGCGCCCTCGGGCTCCCGGAGCACGCTCTCTAGAATCCGAAGACGCGAGTCCCACGCCGTCGCCGGCCTTGTCCCAAGGAGGCCGAATGGAAGTCGTTCATCCCCGTTGCGCAGGTCTGGATGTCCACAAGGACGTCATCGTGTGTTGCGTGCGCCTGGTCGGTCCGGCCGGCGTTCAGCAGGAAGTTCGCAAGTTCGGCGCGACCAGCGCGGAGTTGCTGGCTCTATCGGACTGGTTGTCGAAGTGTCACTGCACTGACGTGGCCATGGAGGCGACGGGTGTCTACTGGAAGCCGGTCTGGCACGTGCTCGAGGGTCACTTCGAGCTTGTCCTGGGGAACGCTGCGCACATCCGCAACGTCCCCGGTCGCAAGACCGACGTCAACGACGCCACCTGGATCGCCGACCTGCTGGCCCACGGGTTGATCCGCTCCAGCTTCGTGCCCCCGCAGCCCATCCAAGAGCTGCGGGACCTGACGCGCACGCGCAAGCAGCTCGTGCGCGAGGTGGCCCGGCACACGCTGCGGATCCAGAAGACGCTCGAAGACGCCAACGTGAAGCTCTCCAGCGTTTTGAGCGACATGCTCGGGCAGAGTGGACGGGATATCTTGGAGGCGATCGTCGATGGAGAAGACGATCCGAAGGCTCTCGCCGCACTCGCTTCGTCGCGCGTGAAGGCCTCCAGGGAGGACCTCGCAGAAGCGCTCCGCGGTCGTATCCGGGATCACCATCGCTTCATGATCCGCTCCCACCTGCGGCTGATCGACACGATCGGAGAGGAGGTGGCGGGGATCGACGAGCGCATCGGCGAGCACCTGAAGCCGTTTCGCGGAGCCGTCAAGCTCCTGACGACCATCCCGGGCGTCAGCCAGATCGCAGCCCACGTCATCCTGGCCGAGATCGGCGATGACATGAGCCGCTTTCCCACTGCCGGCCATCTGATCTCCTGGGCTGGCCTATGTCCGCGCAACGACGAGAGCGCGGGCAGAAAGCGCAGCACGCGCCTTCGGGCTGGCGCTCCCTGGCTCAAGACCACTCTGGTCCAGGCCGCCTGGGCCGCGACGCGCAAGAAGAACAGCTACTTCAAGGCTCAGTTCCACCGCATCAGCATGCGCAGGGGGCCAAAGAAGGCCGTCGTCGCGGTCGCGGCCTCCATGCTCACCGCCGTCTACCACATGCTCCGGCGCGGCGTCTTCTTCGAAGACCTGGGCCCCGATCACTTCGATCGTCGCGACAAGGCCAAGGTCGCCAAGCGACTCATTCGGCGCCTCGAACAACTCGGGCTTCAAGTCGAGGTGAAAGCCGCTTCCTAAAGGCCTGAGAGGGTTTGTTTCTCTCTAGACCGAACGGAAGGAGGCCGCAGCTCGCGGCCTCCTTCATCGTCAGACGAAACGAGCGATCAGGGCAGGATCATGATCGCGATCGCGTTCGAGAGGTTGAAGAACGCGCCACCGGCCGGCGGGTCGCGGAACCAGTGCTGGCAGTTGCGGGTCGTTCCGATGAAGGCCCCCATGCTGTGCTTGGCATCGGAGTTGTCGAAGGTGTAGGTGGCGGTGTTGCCGACCGCCATCACGACCGCGCCGCGAACGATGCCGCCCGCCGTGCACATGAAACCGTTGCCGAAGGGGTTCTGCACCTGGTTGGTGCCGTGGAAGAAGATGCCGTTCTGGTTCGGGACGGGGGTGGAAGTGAGTGTCAGGTCACCCGCGGCCGAGCTCGCCGAGCCGGAAGCGCTGATGTCCGCCGGTCCGCCGGCCGAGTTCGGGTTCGCGACGCAGTACTTGGTCCCCAGACCGTCGCACGAGCCGTAAGCGTGATCGTCGATCTTGGGGCTCCATGAGTAGGTGGGACTGAAGATCTCGACGCGGCCGATGCCGCCGGCGTCGGCCCAGCCGACGAAGAAGCGCTCCGCGCCGCCCGAGACGAGCGTGAAACTGACCGTTCCGAGGACGCCGTTCGAGGGATCGTAGACGGTCGCGGTACCTGTATAGGGGTAACCGATGTACGCGGAGAGATCGACGCCCATCGCTGTCACCGCCGGGGAGTAGGTGATGTGGATGGCGCCCGCGTGGTTCGACAAGATCGTCTTGGTGGTGCGCGAGAAGTACTGGTCGCCGTTCCACTGGAGTTCGATGCCGGCAGGATCGCAGTAGGTCGCTCCGGGCTGCACGAGGCCCGGACCCTGGCCGAGGGCGATCGAGCTGTCGTCCAGGCAAGAGATATCGAGCACCGCCGCCATGCCCGGGGCGATGGAGAAGGCTTCGAAGTCCTCGATCACAGCGTTGCCGCCGAGGCGAGCCAGGAGATCCGCCCGGGTGAGGATCTGACCGTCCGCGCCGCAGCTACCTCCGGCGAGCGCGGAGGGAGTTGAGACCGAGAGCGCCAGGGAACCTGCGACGAGGATGCGCGAATAGCTGAGGAGCCGAGTCATGTAAGAGTCTCCTGTTGAGTCGTGGTGACGAGCTCGGGTACCGAACGGATGGTGAGCGAGCAACTCGACGACTGGCTCGATGATCCGGACCGGGGGGGAGATGCTCGCAACAGGCAGGCGTGCGATCGACCTCGCTCGATGAGTAGCACGAAGCGCTGCCCAGGAGAGTACGCGAGGAGCGAGAGTTCGGCTAGCCGTGTTCGCACCGCGGATCCGTGCGCTCCGAGGCCCCGCCCTCATACGGAAGGAGGCCGCAGCTCGCGGCCTCCTTCATCGTCAGATGGAATGATCGATCAGGGCAGGATCACGATCGCGATCGCGTTCGAGAGGTTGAAGAACGCGCCGCCGGCCGGCGGATCGCGGAACCAGTGCTGGCAGTTGCGGGTCGTTCCGATGAAGGCCCCCATGCTGTGCTTGGCATCGGAGTTGTCGTAGGTGTAGGTGGCGGTGTTGCCGACCGCCATCACCACCGCGCCGCGAACGATGCCGCCCGCCGTGCACATGAAGCCGTTGCCGAAGGGGTTCTGCACCTGGTTGGTGCCGTGGAAGAAGATGCCGTTCTGGTTCGGGACGGGGGTGGAGGTGAGCGTCAGGTCACCGGCGGCGGAGCTCGCCGAGCCGGAAGCGCTGATGTCCGCCGGTCCGCCGGCCGAGTTCGGGTTCGCGACGCAGTACTTGGTACCCAGACCGTCGCACGAGCCGTAGGCGTGATCGTCGAGCTTGGGGCTCCATGGCCACGTGATGTTCGAGATCTCGACGCGACCGATGCCGCCGGCGTCGGCCCAGCCGACGAAGAAGCGCTCCGGGCCACCCGAGACGAGCGTGAAGCCAACTGTTCCGAGGACGCCGTTCGAGGGATCGTAGACGGTCGCGGTTCCCGTGTAGCCGTAACCGACGAAGGCGGAGAGGTCGACGCCCATCGCCGTCACCGCCGGGGAGTAGGTGATATGGATGGTGCCCGAGGAACCGTTCGCGAGCAGCGTCTTGGTCGTGCGTGAGAAGTACTGGTCCCCGTTCCACTGGAGCTGGATGCTGGTGGGATCGCAGTAGGTCGCTCCGGGTTGCACGAGCCCTGGCCCTTGGCCGTTGGCGATCGACGTGTCGTCCAGACAGAAGACGTCGAGCGAGTCCGCGAGGCCCGAGCCGACGGAATAGGCTTCGAAGTCCTCGATCACCGCGTTGCCGCCGAGGCGAGCCAGGAGATCCGCCCGGGTGAGGATCTGACCATCCGCGCCGCAGCTACCTCCGGCGAGTGCGGAGGGAGTAGCGAGCGAGGCTGCCAACGAGCTTGCGAGGAGGATGCGTGAAATGCTGACAAGCCGGATCATGGAGAGGGTTTCCTGTTGAGTCATGGTGAGGAGCTCGGGCGCCGAACCCATCGTGGGCGAGTGACTCGATGACGGATCGGTGATCCAGATCGAGGGGGGCAGACGCTCGCAACCAAGAGGCGTGCGACAAACCTCGCTCCGGGGTCCGCAGCCTAAGCAGGTCACGCAAAAACGGCTAGGGGTGCTCCCGCCTGGTTCGGAGTACCGCCTTCAGGCGGTCTCCTCGTGCAGTGCCAGTCCCGCCTGAAGGCGGGACGACGAACCAGACCGCCTGAAGGCGGTACTCCGAACCAGAGCCGTGTCGAACTAGACTGCCAGCCCGCGCAGACGATCCACCGACCCTCTTCCTTACCGGGAGCCCCCCCCGACCATGGCCGGACGCTCGACACGACGTCAATTCCTCCACGGCGTTGCAGCGGCAGGAGCGCTTCTTGCTGGCCGCGATCGATCGATCCGCCGCCGTGGTCGGGGCGAGCGACTGCGGCTGGGCGTGATCGGCGTCGGAGGCCGCGGAGCGGACAATCTTGCCGCGGTGGCGCACGAGGAGATCGTAGCGCTGTGCGACGTGGACGCGGAGATCCTCGGTGCTGCCGCGAAGGCCTTCCCGGGCGCGAAGACCTTCCGCGACTTCCGCGCCATGATCGATGCGGGCGCCATGGATGCCGTGGTCGTGAGCACGCCCGACCACACCCACGCGCCCGCCACGGCGCTCGCGCTGCGCGCGGGCTTGCACGTGTACTGCGAGAAGCCGCTGACCCACTCGGTGCACGAGGCGCGCGTGATCCGCGAGCTCGCGCAGGAGACGGGCCTCGTGACGCAAATGGGCACGCAGATCCACGCGGGCTCGAACTACCGCCGCGTCGTCGAGCTCGTGAAGAGTGGGATCCTGGGCACCGTGCGCGAGGCTCACGTCTGGGTGGGCGGCGGCTACAGCGGCGGCGCGCGACCGGCGGAAACCCCGCCCGTCCCGGCGAAGCTCGACTGGGACCTGTGGCTCGGACCCGCGCCCGTGCGGCCGTATCACCCGACCTACGCGCCATTCCACTGGCGGGGCTGGTGGGACTTCGGCAACGGGACCCTCGGCGACATGGCCTGCCACCACATGGATCTTCCGTTCTGGGCGCTCGAGTTGCGCACTCCCTCGCGCATCTCGGCGCGCGGTCCCGATCCGCATCCCGAAGCGTGTCCCTCCTCGCTCGTCGTGACCTACCAGTTCGACGCGCGCGGCGAGCTGCCGCCCGTCACGCTCACCTGGTATCACGGCGATCGCCGGCCCCCGCAATTCGAAGCGGGTCTGCTTCCCGAGTGGGGCAATGGAACGCTCTTCGTCGGAGCCGAGGGCATGCTGCTCGCCGATTATGAGAGGTATGCGCTGCTACCGGCGGAGCGTTTCGCCGATCGAGAGCTACCGACGCATTCGATCCCCGAGTCGGTAGGCCATCACCAGGAATGGATCGACGCGTGCAAGGGCGGTCCCAAACCGCTGTGCGCTTTCGACTACGCCGGACGCCTGACCGAAGCCGTCCTGCTCGGCTGCGTGGCCCACCGCGGCGGGAACGTCGATCTCACCTGGAGCGACGCCGAATCCACGGGGACCGGCAACGCGAGCGCCGATGCTTTCCTGCGCCGCCCTTACCGGGACAACTGGAAGCTCTGATCTCCACGCTCCCGCCTTCTCCTTGTCTTCCCTTCGTGTCCTTGGTGTCCTTTGTGGTTCGTTTTCTTTTCTCGACAATGAAAGCCGTTCACGATGAGAAGACCGCCTGAAGGCGGTACTCCGAACCAGAATCGACCGCCCCGCCAGGGATTCTGGATCGTCGCGCTCGTCGCCAGCGCCTCGCTCGCCACGCTCGCCGTGTTCGCCAACACCTGGTCGCAGCGCAGCTGGCTGGGCCAAAAGTGGCTCGGCGACGAGCTCGGTCTTCGCCTCGGCGCGCTCGCCCTCGCCGCGCTCGCCTGCTTCGCCGCGCTGGCACGCGTGGCGATCGCATGGCGCCGGGGTCATCACGGGCTCTCCACGCGAACCGCCGTGCTCCGCGCGTTCGTGGCCGCCGTCGCTGGATGGGCCTTCGTCTGGCGCCGCGACCCGACCGTACCTCGGCAGGACCTCCTGGTTGCCGCATCCGTCGCGGTCGGCATCTGGTGCGCGTGGGTTGCGATCGACAGCCGCGCGCGAGGAGGTAACCGATCCCGCTGGAGGCGCATGCTCGAGCTCCTTCTGCTCGAGATCGCCGCAGCCGTGGTGGCGGCTGAGGTCTCCCTGCGCCTGATCCGTCTCGCGACCGATCACCCGCTCCTCGAGACGCCCGGGGAGGACGTCGACGCGTGGATCCGGGAGCACTCGCAGCGGCCTGGATCCTACCGGCTCGGCTTCCCGATCGATTCCAATGGCTTCGTCGACCAGGAACTCGGGCGAGAGTCGCGGCCGCCGCACCTCGTCGTGTGCCTCGGTGATTCCTTCAGCGTCGCGGTGGTCCCGCACCACCGTCACTACACGACAGTCGCCGAGCGCGAGCTCGACGGCGTCGAGGTCTACAACGCCGGCGTCGTCAACTCCGGCCCGCGCGAGTATCTACGCATGCTCGAGGTCTTCGCCGTGCCGCCCCATCCGGAGCTGATCGTCGTGGCACTGTTCCTCGGCAACGATGTCGAGGACGCGCACCGTCGGGATGCGACCTTACTGGTCTCGTGGATCGACCTGCAGGAGCTCCTCGTGGTGCAGGTCCCGAGCCGCGCGTGGGCGATCTGGCAAGAGCGCCGCGCGGGCACCCTGGCGGTCGCCGGGATGGACGCGGGCGCGGCCTTCGGCGTTCCCGGGACTGTCGCGCTCTCGCCAGAGGAGATCGAGCGGCGCCTTCCCTGGCTCGACGATCCTTTGACGGAGCCGGCCGCGGTTTCCAGGGACAGGTTCCTCTACGTCGAGCGCAAGCGCGCTGCAGACCTGCTCCGTATGAAGGAATCCGACTATGCCGACCTGTACAGCCATCTCGAGCGGATGCGGATCGCGGCAGGCTCCATTCCGCTCGCGGTCCTCCTGTTCCCCGACGAGTTCCAGGTAGAGGATGCGCTCTGGGAGCAGGTCCATCCCGAACAAGGCGAACGTGACTCGCCTCAGCGGATGGTGGGAGAGTGGCTCGAGCAGAACGGCGTCCCGTACGTCGACCTGCTGCCGCGACTGCGCGCGATGACGCCCCTGAGCGACGGTCGTCTCCACGTCTACCACCTCCAGGACACGCACTTCAACTCGCGCGGCAACGAGCTCGCCGGCCGGGCGCTCTCCGAGCTGATCGAGCGCTGCGGAGTCGCCAAGCGACGCTGAGCGCTCAGACGCCCGCTGCCTGCAGGATCTCTTCCTCGGTCAGCAGTCGCGGAGTCTGCTTCGCGAGCGCGATCACGCGCTCGACCGCCTCCTCCGTGGGCTGGTAGCCGCGCTTCTCCAGGAAGTAGGTCACGTTCGACTTGCCGCTCATCGGTCCGACGGCGATCACCTGCTCCAGGCCGAACATGTCCGCCGGCACGCCCGAGTAGACGCGATTGGCGAGCCAGGTGTCGCCCTTGCGAAACGCCTTGATCACGGCAGAGGCATGGACGCCCGTCGCAGTCTCGAAGGCGTCCTTGCCGAAGATCGGATAGTTGTGGGGGATCGGGACGCCGATCGCTTCGCTCGCGAGCTTCACGTACTCGGCCGAGCATCGAGAGGTCGTTGTCGATCACGCCGGAGCATGCGCAGGTTCACGAGCAAGAGATCCATCTCGGTGTTGCCCGCGCGCTCGCCGATGCCGAGCGCGGTGCCGTGGATGCGCGTCGCGCCCGCATCGAGCGCAGCGAGCGCATTGATCAATCCCAGCCCCCGGTCGCGATGCCCGTGCCAATCGATGCCGACATCGACGCCGAGCGCCTCGACGAGGCCCTTCACGAAGCCGACGACGCGCCGCGTGCCCTCGGGCGTCGCATGCCCGCAGGTGTCGCAGATGCAGATCCGGTGCGCCCCGGCCTCGATCGCTGCCGTGTAGAGCGCGCGGACGTCTTCCGGCCGCGCGCGCGTCGTGTCCTCGGTCACGAACATCGCCGGCATGCCCTCGTCGACCGCGAAAGTGACCGCTTCGCGCGAGAGCGCCGACCATGTGCTCGATCTCCCAGTCCCTCGGCGTACTGGCGGATCGGGCTCGATCCGATGAAGCAGCACGATCTCGATCGGCGTTCCGGTCTTCTGCGCCATCTCCACCGCCGGAGCGATGTCGGCGATCAACGTGCGGCACGCGACGTTGGGCTCGATCGAGAGCTCCGCCATCTCGCGGACGAGCGTCTGGATGTGCTCGCGCGAGCGCGCCGAAGCGCCCGGGAGTCCGACGTCCGCGGTGTGGATGCCGAGCTCGTCCATCAAGTGCACGAGCCGGATCTTCTCGTCGAGCGAGGGATCGCGCGCCGAGGGGCTCTGCAGACCGTCGCGCAAGCGTCTCGTCGTCGAACTGGACCGCCTGCTTGCGCGGCAAGGGCGCATTCCAGTCGTGGATCAGGTCTTCGTGCTCGCGGGCGCTCACGGGAAACATCATAGGCGGCTCGGCACTTCGAGGAAATCGTTCGGTTTCGCGATGCACTCCGGGCCGGCACTGGAACTGCCACGCGAGCGGGCTACTCTGTGCTCCGTGGAGTTCCGCCGATTTTTGGACTTCGTCCGGGCTCTCGAGGAGGCGAAGGTCGAGTACGTCCTGATCGGAGGGGTGGCAATGAACTTGCACGGGATCGTGCGCGCCACGGAGGACATCGACTTCTTCGTACGGCCCGATGCGGAGAACGTGCAGCGGCTCAAGACCGCACTACGGTCCGTCTGGGACGACCCGGAGATCGAGCAGATCCAGTTCGAGGACTTCCAGTCCTACCCTACCCTTCGCTATGGCCCTCCGAACGAGGACTTCGTCATCGACGTCCTCACGCGTCTCGGAACCAAGTTCTCCTACGATGACCTCGAGTGGGAACGAGTCACACTCGAGGGCGTCGACATTCGGGTCGCGACTCCGGCTACTCTCGTGCGCATGAAATGCGACACTCTGCGGCCGATCGATCAGGCCGACGCCTCGGCCCTGAGACGGATGTTCCGACTCGAGGAGAACTGATGTCCCTGCAACGCTTTCGCGATCTCGATGATGCGCGTCACGCGCTCTGGATCGGGCGGGAGAAGCAGGACCTGGCCACCCGAGTCCGGAGTCTCTGGGCGTTCGCCGCAAGGTTGGCACCCGGGTCGGCTCCTCGGGGTGTGCGGAAGTTTCGCACGGCGAGTGAAGCCAACCTCGACCGAGAGGCCTGGATGGATCGACGCGCGAGAGAGCTGCGCAAGGCGAGGACGCGGTGATGCGGCAGCCGGGCTCGTATCAACGCAGATCGCTTGCCAGCAAGCGGTGGAACTGGTGCATCCCGATCTCGAGGGCGGCGTAGCGGCCCTGGTCGTAGGTGCGCGAGCCGAGGCCGCGTTGCACGGACTCCGAGATGCCGACGTCCTCCTGCTGCACGCGATCGCTTGCCACGAGGCTCGCGTCGATGAACGCGCGCGCGGCCTCGCCCTCCTTCTCCTGGAACCAGTAGTCGAACACCACCTCGCAACGGTCGGGGGCGATCGGGCGCACCCAGTTGACGTCGAGGATCGAGCCGTAGCGGTTGATCATGAAATTGGGATAGAGCCAGGCGTAGAGCGCGCCCTGCCCGATGCGCTCACGGAAGTCGGCGCCCTCGAAGCTCGCCTCGGGGTCGGAGATGCAGCTCTGGATCGAGTAGCGCTCGAAGCACTCGGTGTGATAGTTCGCCATCGAGAGCTGCGAGGCGAGGCCGTGGTGCAGGTGTGCCACGTGGTAGCCGCCGTCGAGATAGTTGTCGACGAAGACCTTCCAGTTGCACGCCATCGGGTAGCCGCGGCGCGCGATGTGGTGCAGGCGCATCTCGCCGAAGGCTTCCAGGCGCGCGCCGAGGCCGGGGTATTCCTCGACGAGCGAGCGCTCGGGTTTCCCCAGGTGCACGAAGACGAGCGGGCCGAGAACCGCGACGGGGATCGAGGGCAGCGAGAAGGCCGCGCGGGAGAACTCGCGCATGGCGCCCATGTGCGGTGCGCGCACGAGCCGGCCGTCCAGTGCGTAGGTCCAGCCGTGATAAGGGCACACGAGCTCGCTCGCGCGCCCGTCGCAGGCGACGAGCTCGGCCGCATGGTGACGGCACACGTTCGCCAGGGCGTGCAGTTCGCCTTCCTCGTCGCGCACGACGATGTAGCTCTCGCCCAGGAGATCGAAGCGCGCATGGCTTCCGCTCTCCCGAACGCGATCCAGCGGGCAGGCATACTGCCAGCTCTGCTCGAACACGCGCTCCTTCTCGCGGGCGAGGAATTCCTCCCTGAGGTACCACGACTTCGGCGGAGTGCGCGCTTCCGCGATCGGAACATCGGGGCTGAAGCGGGCGATCTCGCTCGTGAGATCCAGCGGGTCCATCGCGCACGATTGAACCAAGCGCCAGAGCGGGCGCCTAGCACGCGGCCGCGCTACACTCGCGCGGCATGAATCGGCGCGTGCTCAAGTTCGGGGGCGCGGCGCTCGCGGACGGTCCGGGAGTCGCCCGCGCGTGCGAGATCATCGCCCGAGCAGCGGAAAACCCGCCGATCGTGGTCGTGTCGGCCCATCAAGGGGTGACCGATCAGCTCGAGGCTGCGGCCCGTTCGGCCGCTCGCGGCGAGATCGACGCCCGAGCGATCCGCGTCCGCCACCGCACGATCCTGGCGCAACTGGGGCTCGACGCCGAGCTCTGCGACCGCCATCTCGCCGAGCTCTCCGAGCTCCTCGCGCGAGTGCACGCGCGCGGGGCGCTCCAGGCCTCCGAGCTCGACTTCGCGCTCTCGTTCGGCGAGCGCATGAGCGCGCGCATCGTGGCGCGCACGCTGCGCGGAATGGGTCTGCCCGCGACTCCTGTCGACGCCTACGACCTGGGCCTCTTGACCGACTCGAACTTCGGCGGAGCGCAGCCGCTCGACGGCACGCTCGCTTCCGTCGCCGCTGCGATCCGGGACGTCCCGGGGATCGTGGTCGTCACCGGTTTCCTGGCCAAGGATCGGGCCGGCAATCTCACCACCCTCGGCCGGAACGGATCGGATCTGACCGCTTCGATCCTGGCGGAGGCGATCGGGGCGAGCGAGCTCGTGTTCTGGAAGAGCGTGCCGGGAATCCTCACGGCCGATCCCGCGATCGTGCCGCTCGCACAGCCGCTCGCGCGCATCACCTATGCGGAAGCCGCCGAGCTGTCCTTCCACGGCGCGCGCATCCTGCATCCGGCGGCGATCGCGCCGGCGGTGCGGGCGCAGATCCCGGTACGGGTGTGCGACGTGCACGCCCCCGACCAGCCCGGAACGACCCTCGTCGCCGAGCGCCCTCGCCTCGGACCCGTCGGTATCGCGACGCGACGGGAAGTCTGGCTCCTGGAACTGGCGATCGAGGACCCCGATGCGCGCGCCGAGCAACACTCGCGGCTGTTCGGCGCGCTCCAGCGAGCCGGCGCGACGCCGGGATTGATCGCTAGCACCGGGGAGCGGGTGAGCGCGCTCCTGGAGCCGCACGGGGGAATCGAGCGCGTCCTGGCCGAGCTCGGCGCCGGCGCGCGCCTCGAGCGCGATCTCGGCCTCGCGGCGGTCGTGGGGGAGCAGATCGGCAGCGATCAGCGGCTCGCCGAGCGCGCCCTCGAGTGCCTGCGCGACGCGCGGGTGGAAGTCCGCCATGCCTGGGTCGGCACGCGACTCTCCAGCCAGGCGTTCCTCGTGGCCGCGCGCGAGCTGCCCCGCGCGGCGCACGCTCTGCACGAGGCGCTGGTCGGCGGGCGCCTCGCGAGCGTTTAGCGCCGACTCCAACCCCTCGGAGGCGAAGGACGAGCGCGTATCCTTGGCGCCTCCCATGGGTTGTTCGTGAGCATGGTGCGACGGGTCCTCAAACGCGCAGGGATCGTGGTGTGCGCGACGATCGTCACCTTCTTCGCCTCCAAGGTCTTCGTCGGGGACGTCTACCGCGTGGGCTCGTCCTCGATGGAGCCGACGCTCTTCGCTGGCGAGTACGTCTTCGTCCGCTTCGATTCCTCGCCGCCGAAGCGCTTCGACCTCGTGGCGCTCACGCGGGGAGATGAGGCCCTGGTGAAGCGGGTCGCAGGTCTCCCCGGCGAGACGATCGCCATCGATGCGGGCGGGGATCTGCAGATCGATGGAGAGCGCTTGCCACCGGACGCTTTGCGGCCCGAGCCGATCGTCGTCTTCGACTCGCGACGGGCGAAGATCGCCGATCACTTCCGGATGGGCAGCTCGCAGGACAATCCCTGGCGGGAGGTCGATGGAGTCTTCGAGCTCGACGCGCGAGCGGTCCTGCCTTACGAGGGCGTCGGCTTGATGGGCCTCGCCAAGGGCCTGCAGGATGATCACCTGGACGAGCAGGGACACCTCGTGCGCAACGAGCCCGCCATCGACGTGGGCGACGCGATCCTGCAGTGCGCGTTCCGACCCCTGGAACCAGGTGGCCGCATCGTGATCGCCCTGGACGAGCAGGGGGACGTGTTTCGCTTCACCGTCGAGATCAGCGCTGACGGGAATGCTCGAGCGCGCCTCACTCGGCTCCTCGGCGGGGAAGTGAAGAGCGAGGAGGAGCTCGCGACCGGCGAACTTTCCCTCCCCATCGGCGAGTGGACGCTCTTGCGTGCATCCAACCGCGACAACCACCTCGCTCTCGAACGCCAGGGCGGAGTGATCCTCGAGGCGGACTACGCCGAGAATCGCCTGCACCCGCGCGACGAAACCGCTCGCGGCCGCTCCTTCGGTGAGCGCGTCAAGCTCGGCGGCGAGGGCGCGCGCCTGCAGATTCGCGACCTGTGCGTGTGGCGCGATCTGCACTACGTCGCTCCGCTCGACCCGGCCGCACGCCGGCCGGCCGACGTGGGCGCGGGCGAGTACTATCTCCTCGGCGACCACTCGCGCGCGAGCAGCGACAGCCGCGAGTGGGGCTCTGTGCCCGCGAGCTCCATCTTCGGCCGGCCTCTCTGGGTGGTCTGGCCGCCCAGAGCCATCCGGCGCCTGCAATGCGTGGCGCCGGCTCCCACCGGCATACGTTGAAATCACCCCTGTCGAGGTGCGTCTCCTCTGGTCAGCCGACCGCTCGATCCAAGCGGGCTCAGAACTCCCAGCCGAGCACGAAGAAGATGTCCATCTCTCGAGAATCGCTGCCGATGCCGAAGAGCGGAGCGAAGTCGATGTGCATGCTCGGAAGCGGGCGGTACTGAAGGCTCGGGCCGATCTCGAGCGACTCCTCGTATTCCCCGCGGTCTTCGTGCACGTCGGTGAGGGCGGCCTTGATTTCGCCGCCGAGCGACAACACCTGGTCCCGGATCGTGTGGCTGAGGCCGAGAGTCAGCTCGTACTCGTTCGCGAGCTCGCCGCTCACTTCGTGCTCGAGCACGAGGTTGGAGCCCCAGTGCCAGCCGGGCGAGGCCTCGCCGCCGAGGAGCAGCTTGTACTCCACCACGTCGACCCCCTCGTTGACCTCGACCCACTCGAGGTAGGCCGTCGGGTTGCCCCATATCTCACCCCAGTCGGCGAAGGCGTAGCGGACCTCGAACTTCTGCTCGGAGAGGTCCATCTCGCCTTCGCTGCCAGTCTTCTCCGTCACCGCGTAGATGTCGAACTGGACGCGACCGGGCAAGCCCATCTCGACCTCGTACTGGTGTTCCACCGTCGATGCCCCGTGGCGCGGCACCTTGACCCGGGTCCAGAATTCGAACTCGAACACGCCCGGCGGCAGGACGTACACGCGCGTCGAGGGGAAGCGCCGCGCGGCTGTCCAGCGGGGCTGCTTGTTCGGACCGATCCGGTCCTCCTCGTCGAGGTTGCCCTCCCGGCCGCTGACCACCGTCTCGGGAATCTCCCAGCTCCGGAGGCGGTACGGGGAGACCTGATCAGGCTGCTTCTCCTGCGCTTCCTTCTGCTCCTCTTCCTGAGCGGTCGCGGGATTGACCTCCTGCGACCAGACGGACGAGGTGAAAAGGAGGGACGCACCGAGGAACAGAAGGCACTTTTGTCCCCGGAAGGGAGTGAAGCCGTGCATTGGGGAGGACTCGATTGGGAGGGGGCGCAGAGCCGCCGCCCTGCGCCCTCGAGGAGGAATTTTGGGGATCAACGCACGATCCCGTGGCCGGTTCAAGAAAACCTTTCCATCCCCCGGATGCCCCCCGGGCTCTTGCCCAGGGCAACGACGAGTTCCCTCCGGCTCCGAAGCCTGCTCAGCTAGCCTCTAGTGACCGGAACCACGACCGAGCTCGCGTGTTCCAGGCCCCGGATGTATCCCCCGAATCATGACGACGACCCCGGCGCGGGCTGGATGCTCGCATGGCGGGCGGGCGACGAGGGCGCGTTCGATCGCCTGGTCGAGCGCTACTCGGCGCAAGTCTGGGCCCTGCTCACTCGATTCCTGGGGCGTCATCCCAGCCGGGAGGACATGGTGCAGGAGGTGTTCCTGCGGGTGGTTCGCTCGCGCGAGCGCTACGAGCCGCGCGCCCGCTTCACCACCTGGCTGTACCGGATCGTGTTCAACCTGTGCGTGAACGAGACCCAGCGGGGCGGGGGGCGGGAGATCGCTTCCCTCGACGAGGGTGACGCGGAGGGCGGCGGGGGATGGATGGTGGTGGCAGACGAGAGCGTGGAGGAACCTTCGGCGCGCATGGAGCAAGGTGATGTCGTTCGACTCGTGAGGCGCGCGATCGCGGCACTGCCGCCGACGCAGCGCATGGCGCTGGTGCTCGCGAAGTACCACGAGATGTCCTACGTCGAGATCGGGCACGTCCTCGGGTCGACCGAGAAGGCGGTGAAGTCGCTCGTCCACCGCGCACGAGAAACGCTGCGAGCGAATCTCGCGCCCATGCTGCAGCAGGAGGATCTAGCGTGAACCGCGCATGCACTGAATTCCGTTCGCGGCTGGAGCGAGCGCTCGCCGGAAGGGTCGAATCGGGAGAGCTGCGCCGGCTGGGGTGGCACGAGCACCTGCTCGGCTGCGCCGACTGCCGCGCGCTCGTGGAGAGCGAGGAGGCGCTCGAGCTCCTGCTCGCTTCCCTCCCCGAGCCGAAGCTTCCGCCGGAGATGGCGCGGCGAATCCTCGCCCGCCTGCGGGAAGTGCGCGAGACCTCTCTTGCTGACGCGCGTCGAGCGGCTGATCCGCTCGACGCGCTCCTGGAGCTCGATCGAGAGATGGCGCCGCCGGATCTTGCGCAGCGCGTGCTCGCCGGTCTGGGGAGCGAGCGGGCGCGCGCCACGACCAGCGGTTCGGCGGAGCGAGCGGCCGGCCTGGACGAGCGCCTCGACCGCCTGCTCGATCGCGCGCTCTTGCACGTGGAGACGCCGGCGGGACTGGCTGCCCGCGTGCGCGCGCGCTTGCGCGAGCTCCCGCTCGATCGGTCGGTCGAAAGCCCCTTGCGGCGCGGCGGATCGAGACAGCTGTTCCTGCGCATGGCGGCGGCCATTCTCGTGCTGATCGGTGCCGCGGGCGCGCTCTGGCGCGCGCTGCGGACCGGCGGGGAAGTCACGCATGTCGCGGACGATCGCGGCGAAGGCGCGGTGTGGAGCGCTGGCGCGCCGAGGTTCGGACAGCCGGTCCCCGACGATCTCCTCGCTTCGCTCGATCTCCTGGAGAGCTGGGAAGCGCTCGAAGCCGCCGGTGCCACCGCGACGGACGAGCTCGCGGAGGTCGAGCCCTCCGATCTCCTGGTCCTGGAGCTACTTGCCGAAGCCGATCGCGAGTACGGGCTCGTTCCGGAAGGGCGGAAGCGATGAGGCTCGTCGCGCTCGTCGCCCTCGTGGTGGGAGCTCTGCCCGCTGCAATGGGACCGTCGTTCGACGACGTCCGCGCGGCTCTGCCGTCGCCCGCGCAGGATCTCGAGCCTGCCGTCGGCTCGGAGGTCGACGCGGACGCGCGAGCGGCGCTCCTCGAGCGCTGGAATCGCCTGACTCCCGAGGTGCAGGAGCGCATGCGCGCGCGCTTCGACCGCTACAAGGCGCTCCCCGACGAGGAACGCCGCGCTCTCGCCACGCGCACGCGCCGCATCCAGGCGCGCGCGCAGCTCTTCTACGAGCTCTTCTCGACCGAGGAGCGCGCGCGTCTGGATCGCCTCACCCCGGAGAAGAAGCGCGAGATCCTGATCGCGCTCGCGACGGAAGAAGAGGAAGAGCAAGCCGTGCGTCTGCGGGACACGCTGCCGCCGGAGCTCGCCGAGAAGGTCAGTGAACCGCGGCCCGAGCACCGCCGCGCGATCCTCGACGAGCTGCGCCGCCGCCAGGAGGAGCAGCTCGGTCCGGCCATCGAGCGCTTCGGCCTGGAGCTCGGCATGCCGCCAGAGGACATCGCGGCCTTGACGACGCTGCCCCTCGAAGAGCGCAAGCAGAAGTTCCTCGAGCTCGCCAAGGCGCTCTCGACCGAGCAGATCGCCGGACGCGAGCTGCCGCCGGGCCTGAGCGCTTTCCGCTGGGAGCGCATGAAAACCTTCGAGCCCGAGGAGTTCTTCGCGGTGATCATGCGCTTGCGCGCCGTGCATCCCGAGGTCGGCCTGTTGCCACGCGAGAAAGGCGCCGCGCCTCGCGAGCGCGGAGCCCACGAGGAGTTGCGCCAGACGATGGCGCGCATCCGCGCCGCCGGCCGGCTCACCGAGGAAGACCTACTCGATCTCGCCCCGCTCTCGCCCGAGGATCGGCGTCTGGAGCAGGCCCGCCTGCAGCGCGCTCGCATCAGCAGTCTCTTGCGCGAGGAAGAGCTGCTTTCGATCGAACGCCTCGACGAGCTCGATGCGGCGAACGACGAGCGATTCTTCGCTTTCGTGCACGAGCTCTCGACTCCGCCGCGCGCGCCCGAGCCGCTCGCGCCGGCGGCCGAGGAGCTGCGCGAGCGACTGGAGCGTCGTTCGGAGCGCTCGAAGGTGCCAGCCGGCGACGGCGCGCAGCCGCCCGGCCGCGACCACTGAGTCCGGCCCCCCCATATACTGGGCGACCGTCGCTTCCGATGCCGTTGCCCGCGCTCTCCAATCCGCCCGCGATCGAAGTCGTTCCGGCCGTCTCTGCCCGGCAGCTCGCGGATCTCCTGTGGAACCGCTTTCCGATCGTGATCGACCTGCGCTCGAACGCGGAGTTCGCCGACGGTCATCTGCCTTCCGCGCACAACGTCCCGCTCTTCGACGATGGCGAGCGCGCGGTCGTCGGTCTCCTGTACGTGAAGCACTCGCCCGAGGAGGCTTTCCGTGCCGGACGCGCGATCGTCACGGAAAAGGCCGGCGCCCTGGTCGATCGGATCGCCGACCTCGCCGGCTGGCAGGCGCCGATGGTGGGTGCGGCGGAGCTCGTGCGCCGCTGGACAGCGCGCGGGATCGCGCCGCTGGAGCGTGATCTGTGCGTCGAGCCGCGCTCCGCCGTTCCCGAGCACGCGGTGGTCCTGCACTGCTGGCGCGGAGGTCTGCGCTCGAGGAGCGTCGTGGCTCTGCTGCGTGCGCTCGGCCTCCCGGAAGTCGTGATGCTGGAAGGCGGCTACCGCGCCTGGCGCCACGAGGTGCTCGACGGCCTCGAGCGCTTCGAAGCTCCACCGACCTTCGTCCTGCGCGGCCTGACCGGCGTCGGCAAGACGCTCGTGCTGCGCGAGATCGAGCACCTGCTGCCCCGGGCCACCATCGACCTCGAGGAAGCCGCCAACCACCGCAGCTCGCTGCTCGGCATGGTCGGCCGCCTCCCCCGTTCCCAGAAGAACTTCGAGTCGCACCTCTACGAACGCACCCGCCGGGGCTTCGGCGATTGGCTCGCCTTCGAAGGCGAAAGCCGCAAAGTCGGCGACGCGATCGTGCCCCCCAAGCTCTGGTCCGCCCTCGACCGCGGAACGAACATCGAGATCGTCGCGCCCCTCGAACGCCGCATCGCCGTCCTCCTCGACGACTACCTCGCCGACCCCGCCACCCGCCCCGAGCTGCGCCGCCAGCTCGCCCTGGTGCAGCAGCGCAAGCCCCGCCTCCCCCTCGTGGAGCTCCTCGACGCAGGCCGCGAGCGCGAGCTCGTCACACTCCTCCTCGAGCACTACTACGACCCGCTCTACCGCCACAGTGAAAAAAACCGCGCGTACGCACGCGCGGTCTTCGCAAATGATCCTCGACGCGCTGCCCATGAAATCGTCGAGTGGATCGAGGCGCACCCCTCGCCCATCCCTGATCCCTCGATCGCCGCGGGCGAGTCCTTTGGAAAGCATGCTGACTGAGGGCGCTTTCAAGCCGCGGACGTGGGACTCACGTCTCAGGAGAGCGGCCGCCAGGAATCAGGGGAGAAAGCTGATCGACATTCCCTCTGAAAGATTGAAGCTGGCCCCTCCGCCCATGGGGTCGCGATACCAGGCCTGGAAGTTCCAGGTAGAGCCCGGAAGGATCTGACCGCCCGGCTGGTAATCGGAATAATCGAGCGGTTGCTCGAGAATACCAGTGGAGCTGGACAGGAGTGGATGACGGCGGAAAACCTGACCGCCGACGCAGCGATAACCGTTGCCGAAGGCCAACTGAACCTGGTTCTGGCCATAGAAGAACAGCCCGAACTGGTTCACTGGCAGGCGCTCTGCACGCAGCAAGAGGTCGTTCGCACTGATCGAGCTCGAGCCTTGACCCGAGATGTGCGCGGCCAGGCCAGTCGAATTCGGTAGAGCGATGCAGTAGTTGGTATAGAAGGACTCACACTCGTCGGGGACGCCGCTGCCGTCGGAGTCGAGCGATGTCCCCGATGCGATGTCTTCGAAGTCGAAGGCTCCATTTCCATTGCAGTCCTGGAAGAAAGAGCGCGGAAGCTCGTCACCGTCGACAACTCTCTGGTACATACCCCCGCTCAGACTCGTGATCGAGCGAAAGAGGCTCTCGGTCCTATCCGAAGGACCAGGGATCGAATCCCATTTCCGTAAGAGCATGATGCTGAAGGTCGAGTCCTCGACTACTTCACAAATCTTTTGTTGCCAGCTGCCGAGAGTGAAATCAGCGCAGTTATCGCCGCTTGCCGCATCTGGACCCGAGCACGGGCCAGTACTGCTGGACTCTTCTCCGGCGGAACTCACCGCAAGGTACCTCGGTGTACTGTTGGGATAGGTCATGAAGAGTTTTTGGATGCCGAAGTCCATGGCATCAGCAAGTGGAGTACAGCCACTCGGCGTCCCTGTCTCTATGTCGTCCAGGAGTGCCAAAGCATCTGCTCTATCAATGAATCCCTCGCTCCAGTCCGTGGCACAGCCCCCGTTGAAGGTCCAAACGGCAACCTTGCCGTTCGGCTCCGTGATCCCGAAACCATTGATATCATCCTTGGAGGCGGTGATCGAATCCGCCGAGCGTGTTCCTGAAAGCATCGATTCTGAGCGATCGAGGAGAATCAGGAGACCTGGAGCGTCCGGCTGGCCGTAGTCCGTGGCGAGAAGGTCGTCGCATCCCGGACCGCAATAGCCGAGACGAAACTCTCCGATGGCCCAGTCCACAGGCCCGGTGATACTGATGGAAGTCAGGCAGCCACCGCCAATGGAGTAGAACCCGAAGTGGCTCGCGCCGCCCGAGCCATCCACGGTGACGGTGATGGTCGCCGTCGAATTGCCAGATGCTGTGCCCGTGACCGAGAACGTCTGGAAGGAGAAGGTGTTGGGCTCGATGTAGCAGTCATACGCGCCAACGCCAGGAGGCATCATGAGCGTCGCGGACGTCGCACCCTGCGTCCAGAAGATCTCGCCAGCGTAGCCGTGGCCCCAAGTTGCCCAGCTCGAGCCGATGATGACCTTCATATGGGAAGGCGAAAGGCCTAGCTCACCGAAGCTCGAGGAGATCGAGCTGACCTGATCAAATTCGTCGGCGCCACTCGCCAAGACCTCCAGGGGTCGGCCGGCAGCCGTTTCAAAAGCAGTCCAGCCACCAGCAAGGGTGTGATCACCGACGAAGCCGACGAGGCCGCAGCTGGAACTCGGCGGCTGAACGGTAAATGTCGGATCAAACGTCGGCGTCGTGCCGGAGTTAGTGGGCGCTTGTGCGAAGAGGGACAAAGCTAGCCATCCGCAGGCGATGGAGCGGAGAACAACTGACAATGCTAGGCCGGTACTCATGACATTCCGTTCCTTTTGCGAGAGAACAACAATAGCTGCATAGGGTTGCTGCTGCAGCGGTTTTTTTTATCAAGCCCTTTGCGGCGTTCCCGGAAGCGCACCTCCACGGTTTTATCGCTAGCCACCCATCGCCACCTGGGCCGAGAATTGGTCCCACTCTGTGACTTTTAAGAATGCTGTGCCATCAATAGTGCTATGGCGCAAATCCATTTGGGTAAGAGTCCGCACGCAAACAACTACATCCCTGGCCTTCTGGTCCACCCGAGCGGGGTAGCCAGCCAACCGAGTGCACCTCCTTCGAAAAGTGCTTCTCCAGACGATGACCGGAGGGGACAGGTTCTCGAGTTTTGTTCAGCAGTGGCCGCGCCCTGGCCCACTGCCCCGCTCGACTCAGGACTTCTGACGCAGGTTCCTGATCACGTCCATTCCCACTGCCGGGAGGGGTCACCGGCTGCTAGGGTGATGCATCCGTTCATCGCACATGAACCAGCCTCTGGTCCACCGGCAGCCTAGGATATTGCAATATTGGTGCCCATCGTAAGTGGGCTCGTCCAGAACCCTTTGCCATGACGACCACTCGCCTCTACCTCGTGCGCCACGGTGCCACTCAGGTCTCCGCCGAAGACCGCTACTCGGGCGCCGAGGGAGCAGATCTCTCGAGCGAAGGACGCCAGCAGGCGGAGCGGCTTGCCGAGCGCCTGGGGGCAGAAAGCATTCAGGCCGTGTATTCCAGTCCGTTGAGCCGGGCCATGGAAACGGCCAGCATTCTCGGCCGGCCGCTCGGCTTGACGCCGATCGCCCGCGACGCCCTGCGCGAGATCGGGCACGGACGGTGGGTAGGGTTGACCCGGCACGAGGTGGAAGAGCGCTTCCCCGAGGAGTATGCGGCGTGGGAGGCCGACCCTTTCACGTTCGCACCGCAGGACGGCGAATCGGGGGTGGAAGTGCTTGCACGCTCCCTGCCCACCGTCCGCGAGATCGTGGTCTCGCATCGAAGCCAGCGCGTCCTCGTGGTTTCTCACAAGGCGACGCTTCGCCTCATCCTGAGCAGCCTCCTCGGCTTCGATCCGCGGGGATACCGCGATCGACTCGACCAGTCGCCGGCCTGCTTGAACGTGGTGGACTTCAAGGATCCCGTTCGCGCCCGACTGATGCTGTTCAACGACACCTCCCACTACGCCAGCCGGCCGCGTGCCCCGGAGAAGAATCTCTCCAAGTGGTGGGATGGGTCAGGCGAGCGCTCGTAGGGGAATGCGGAGGCGCTGCAACGGAGGTGCGGTCTTGAATGCGTCCCCACCGCGATGCTAGCGTGACGCCCATGGCGAAATCCAAGAAGCGGAGCGGCCCTGAACCCAAGCGTTCGAAGGTCGATGGCGGTCCCAAGAGTGCCCAGCAGAAGCTCCTCGGCAAACGGATCACTTCTGAGCGTCCGCAAGCGCCGCGCGACACCTCGAAGGGCAGAGGTCGATAGGCACGAGCGCAGGGCGCGCGGGAGCGTAGGGTTCCCCGGACAACTTGGTGGTGTCACCTCGCACGCGTGACGAGGTGGCGCTTCCGGATAGCTGACCTGCGCTCGCGCCAATGCCCCGGGGCGCGCGCGTCCAACCCATCGGTACGCGATCCCCCGGTCGACCCTACGGCAGCACCGAGATCGAGATCGCGTTCGAGGTGTTGAAGACAGCGCCACCGACGGCCGGATCGCGGAACCAGTGCTGGAAGTTGCGCGTGCTTCCCACGAAGGTGGCGAGGCTCTGTTTGGCGACAGAATTGTCGTAGGTGTACGTCGCGGCGTTTCCCACGCCCATGACGACCGAACCCCGCGCGATTCCACCCGTCGTGCACATGAATCCGTTGCCGAACGGAATCTGCGATGGATTGGCGCCGTGGAAGAAGATGCCGCTCTGGTTCGGCACGGGCGTCGATGTGAGCACGAGGCAGCTCGCGCCAGAGCTCGCGGATCCCGCGGCCGAGAGATCAGCCGGAGAGCCGGTCGAGTTCGCGTTCGCGGTGCAGTACTTCGTGCCGATTCCGGCGCCGCGGTCGCGGACGAAGACGTCCCAGTCCCCGTTCGTATCCCCGCCGACGAGGTTCGTGGCGTAGCTCGTGAAAGCCACGTAGCGACCGTCGGTGGAGATCGAGGAAGAGACGTAGAGCATCGCCGGGGTGTAGCTGTCACCGTTCCCCTGCGCCCCGCTCGAGGCGACGCTCACGCGCTCGGTCACGCCGCTCAGGCGGTCGTGGACGAATGCGTCGTGGGCATCGTTCGTGTCCCAGACGACCAGGTTCCAGGCGTCGCTCTCGAATGCCACGTAGCGGCCGTCGGAGGAGATCGAGGGAAGATAACTGTCCCTGTTCCCCTCCATCCCGCCTGAGTCGACGCTCACGCGGCCGGTCACTTGCCCCGCGACAGGCCCCCCGAGCACCGCGGCGAGCCACACCCCGGCGCTCACCAGCCTCGCCGATCCACATGCGCTCCCCGTTCCCATGGTGCTTGCCTCCCACCGATCGTTCGCGTTCCCGACGCTGCGCCGGCAGGCGCGGTCACCTCGCACAAGTCCCGGGCGGTCGAGCAAGTGCCACCCGCGCACGAAGCCGGCCCGACCGAGCGTATCTCCCCCTCCCTCGAGCGCAAGTGCAGGGAGCAGAAGGGGCTCCCCGCCGGCGGGAACCACGGGCTCGGGGCGAGACGATTGTCGCGTGCGCCCCCGGCGGGCCACTCACGATGAGTGTTCGATCCGGAACAAGTGTTGAGGCCAGGATTCCTTTGGACTTCCTTGTCGTGAGCATGAGGCGCTCGTCCCAACCACGGCTCCTCACTGCAGGGAATTATCTCGGCACCAGATCAGGGAGGCGTTTTCGAATGTCGAAGCCCTCCGGCACCAGGCGCATGCTCCGGATCCACTCGAGAGCACGGTCCTCGGTGCCGCCCCTTTCCATGATGATCTTGAACAGCCGCTCTTCTTCCGCTGTCACCGCCTGGACGACCGTGTTTCGGAAGACCTTCGAGCCGGCATCGACGACCTCGTCGTCGAAGGCAAAACCCGTGCGAATGTCCGGCACCGTCCGCAGCTTGCGGACCAGGTCCCACGCCTGTTCGGGAGTCCGACCCTTCTGGACCAAGGCGGCGTAGAGCAGGTGCTCTTCGGTCTCGGCTGCTGTCAGGGTGACCAACTTCAGTTCGCCGAGCTTGCACCTGACAACCTTGCACAGCTTGCCACCATGCTTGACGATCTGCTGGCCAGCCACGGTGGCAGTAACCTCGGTCGCCGCAAACTTGCCAACGTGTAGGAGTCGGTCACTCGTTTCGTCGGGTAGGTCCTTGTAGAGATTGCTGAACCGCGGGCGCATCCGTATTTCGTGTCCTTCCATTCGCTCGAGCAACTCGACGCCCGTGTCCCCGATAACGAACCCTTTCTCTACAATTGTATTCCTTATGGCCCAACTCACCGACGGCCCGATGATGTCTCCCTCCTTCACGGCTTGAAGAGTCATGCCGGGGTTCTTCAACGCGAGCAGCCAGAGCTCGATCTCGGTCAAGGCCGGCTCCAACGGCCCCTGACCGAGGGGATCGACTCGCGACCAGGGGCTATTCCCCACGAATGCAGTGCCATTGCCCAGATTCGTCGCGTCGCCCCAGATCCCGATCGTATCGCGTGTGACGAAGCGACCCGAGCGTGGGTCGAGGTAGCGCGTCCGGTAATCGTAGAAACCAGTCTCCGTATCGTAGCGGTGGCCCTGGAAGAAGTAGGGGTTACCAAGCGGCGAAGGCGTGCTCGAGATCGGGGCCAGCGAGACGGGATTCAGGAGCCTCCCGTAGTCGTCGTACTCGTAGCGTTCGACGATTGCACCGGAGCTGTTCGAGAGCGCCATCACGTTTCCGAGGTCGTCGGAGTGGTAGAAGTGGTTCGTCGTGCCGCGGCGCATCGTGAGCGGCTCGTCGATGTAGCCGCCCCAGACGTAGCTCGCTTCGAGCGCGAAGGTCTGATCGCGCTCCTCGATCACCTGCCAGCCGGCGTGGACGAACTTTGTCACCTGGGGCTGGGATCCGGTTGCGTCGAGGATCTTCTCGATCCGTCGGCCTAGCGCGTCGTAGAGGTAGCGGTCGCGTGCGGGCGAGCTCGAGGCGCGCCTCTCGACCAGGCGGTCGGCGTAATCGTAGAGGTAGCCTCGTCGCGAGCTCGGCTGGATCGGTCCGGATCCCGACGCGGGGAGCGAGCAGGCGGACAGATTGCCATTCGAGTCGTACGCGCAGGCACCTGTTGCTGCACGCGTGTACTGATTCATCTCCAGGTCGGCCGGCCGGCGATCGCAGGTGGCGACGAGCGTGTAGCTGCCCGGATCGTAGGTCCCGGCTCCGCTCACGTTCCGGCGGTTGCCAACTCCGTCCAGCTGGTAGTTCGTCGTGCGCAGGGTGTTCCCGACCCCGTCGAGAACGAGCGTGTCGGTCAGCCGCTGGGCTCGATCGTAGATGTAGTGGTGCCAGTAGCGCGGAGCGCCCGCACGGTCGTCCTTGCGCGCGATCTTGTTGCCTGTCCGGTCCCACTTGTAGCTGCGGTCGTCGAGGATCGTGCCCGTGGAGATCCTCTCGTGCGTCGTGCGCACGACCTGCTTCACGCCGAAGTCTCCGGGAGGATTGGGCAGAATCCCATCGTAGGAGTAGTTGCAACGCGTGCCATTCGCGGTCAGGACACGACGCTCGACTCGTCCAGGGCCAATGTATTCGTAGGTCGCGAGAGCGCCGACCAGGTTGTCACTCACGGTCTTCACGCGGTTCAGCCCATCGTAGGTGCGGGTGACGATGCGTCCCGACGGGTAGATGCAGACGAGGAGATTTCCGGCGCCGTCGAAGGCGCTCGCGGTCATCAAGCCGTTCACGCTCTCCTCGATCCCGTTCCCGAGCGAGTCGTAGCCGCGCGTCACGAGCGAGTCGTCGTCCTGGGCGAGAACCAGACGCCCCAGACCGTCGTACTCGTAGCGCTCGAAGGTCGTGTCCATGGAGACGTTCGCCCCGGGAGCGATCGCCTTGGAACGAAGCCGGTTCAGGAGGTCGTAGGTCGAAGCGATCTCCGTGCCGTTCGCGTCGCGCTCGAAGACGAGGTTTCCGTGCACGTCGTACTCGCGCGTCTCCTCGGTGCAGTCGGCGAAGTCGGACTTCTTCGGCTGATCGCGCGCATCGAGCTCCTCGGCGGTCTCGTTTCCGCCGTCGTCACGCCGGTGCGTGATGTTGGAATTGTCGTCGTGGTCCACGCCGATCACGATGTCCGGATCGGCGCCGCTCGTTCCATCCGCTCCGTCCCCGTCGAGGTCGATCACCGAGGCAATCGCTCGATCGACTCCGTCGACGTCCACGCGGACTTCCGTCCCGCGGGCATCGGTGCCGCGCACAGGGTTCGAGCGTGAGTCGTAGCGCGTGAGCGTCAGGTTCTGGACGTTGTCGCGTTCTTCCCTCACGCGATCGAGCGCATCGTAGACTCGCGTCGTCGTGAAGACCCGTGGAGGACTCCCCAGATCAGATAGCTCACCGCTCGCCTCCGACACCACGTTGCCGTTCGCGTCGTAGGTGTAGGTCAGGGTGTTTCCCTTGGCGTCGGTCCGGACGGAAACACGATTGGCGCTGTCATAGGTCGTGGTCGTGGCGTTGCCCCGGTCGTCGGTGACGCGCGTCACCTGGGAGTTCGCGGCGTATTCCGTCGTCGTGCGGGAGGTCCCGTCGCCGATCGTGAACCCACTTTCGCACTCGAAATGTGCCAGGTCGCTTTGCACGAGCCGGTCCATGGCGTCATGGGAGAGGCTCCGCTCCGAGAGGCGTACGTTCCCCGCCGTGCCGAGGTCGTCGACGAGCTGCCCGTCCACGCGCTCGGAAACGAGATTCCCGTTGGCGTCGTAGTGGCGCGTCGTGACGTTGCCCATGGGGTCGGTCGTCGAGACGAGCCGTCCGTAGCCGTCGTGAACGAAGAACGACGCCTGCTCTTCGGGGTCGTCCAGACCGACGCGCACCACCCAGACGTTTCCGTTCAGGTCGTAGTCGGTCTGGGTCGCACTTCTGAGCGCCGGATCATCGGGACAGCGAATCGTCTCGAACACGAGATCGCGCTCGTCGTAGAGCGTCGCGACCGCGTCCGCGGGCTTGTTGCCGTTGACGGCCTCGGGTGACTCGACGAGCCTGCGGTTTCGGTTTTCATCGTAGGAGCATCGCGAGAGGATGGCCGTTCCCGCCGGGAACGAGCTGCACGAGAGGCTGGAGTCTGCGAGCTGGACGGGAGCACGCTCCTCGGCCTTGCAGGTCACGCGGTCCAGGATCTCGTACTCGGTGATGGTCGACCAGTGCGTGTTCGTCTGCAGCGCGCCCCTCGAATCGCGGTTCTCGATGTCCGAGCGCACGACGTTATTGTTCGCGTCGTACCAGGTGAGCGTCGCGTACCGCACACCGTCCACCAGGCGTGAGTGCCCCTGCACGGCCTGATCGAGCTGGTTGTAGGTCGTGAGCGAATCGTTGCCGCGGGGATCGATCGTGCGCGTGACATTGCCGCGGGCGTCGTGCTCGTAGATCGTCGTGATGCCCACGCCTCCGGCAGCCACGACCTCTGCTTGCAAGTATCCGTTCTGCGCGCCGCTCGAGTAGTAGCTGAACGTATCGCGCCTTCGCACTCCGCTACCGTTCGCGGGCAGGACGTGCGCACTCATCTGCCCGAAAGCGTTGTATTCCCAGTCCTCGACTCCGATCGGGTGGGTCGTGCGCGTGCGATTGCCCGAGGCATCGTAGGTGTGCGTCGTGACGAGGCCGCGGCCGTTGGAGTAGGTGACAAGGAAGTTCGTTCCGCCCGTGCAGCCTGCGGGCCCGGGCGCGTAGGTGAAGGCCTCCGTGATCTGCGGCTGGTCGCCTCCGAGCGGTCCCGCGACGGTGGTGCGCTGGCGCAGATTGCCTCGGACCAGGCGTCCCGCACCTGGAGTCAGCTCGAGCTCGTAGACCTGGAGCCGGCGGCTGCCGCCGGGGTGGAGAACCTCGGTGCAGAGCTTGTCCTGGTTCCAGCTCCACCTCGTCTCGAAGGAAAGCGGGTCGTCCGGGCGCAACGACGGGCCGGGACGATTCTGAGCGTCGGTGGTCGGCTGATCGGGGTTGGCCCGGCCCGTGAACGCGCGCGCCATCACCAACCGGCGGCCGGCCTCGTAGAAGAACTCCTTCACGTTGCCCACGCGGTCGTTCACGATCGCCTTGATCGTGGCCTGGTTGTTCGAGGCGTCCGGGACCTGCGCCACGTAGACCACGTCGATGATGTCACCCGGGTTTCCCCAGACCTGGCGGACGAGTCGGTCGTAGTCGAGATCAGCGGGATTCGCCGTCGCCGCATACGTGTTCGTGAGCCAGGTCTGCCCCTTGGGATCGGTGATGCTCAGGAGGTTGTGATTCAGGTTCTCGTCGGCAAAGCTGGTCGAGTAGGTGTACGTGGTCGTCTTCCCGGCCGGATAATCGTTCGAGTTGGGCGTGCCGGTCACGACGGGAGAGCGTGCCGACACCAGGTCCCCGCCCGCCGAGTACCCGAACACGACCTGGCGGCCAGTGAAGTCGCTCACCGTCGAGATCATCCCCGCGGTGTCGTAGGCGATCTGGATCGGACGTCCCAGGGTGTCCGTGATGGTCGTGAGTCGCCCCGAGGCGTCGTAACCGAAAGACATCGTGTTCCCGTTGCGGTCCACGATCGCGGAGATCCTGCCCGGCGCGATCGGGTCGCCGAGTGACAGGAACTCCCAGCGACCGCCGTCCGAGAACCACAGCGTGTGGGTTCCATCTCCATGGGGCACGATCTCGCGGAAGAACTGGTCGCGTCCGTAGCAGCCGCTCGCTTCGAGCTGATAACGATCCGTCCGAGAATTGCCGTCATGCAGGATCCGGTCGCCACCGTCGTCCTCGAGATAGATGTTGTAGGGGAAATCCCAACCCTTTCCCTGTGCTGTGGTCGGTCCGGACCGAGAGCGATACTTGCGCTCCCAGATAAAATCGAATCCTCGTCCCCGGATGCGCATGTCCACCGCGGTATGGTGGAACTCGCCCGAGAAGAGGTAGGTTCCGTAGATCGAATCGTCATCGGGCAAGTCCTCGTCATCCCCCCCTTCGTTGCCCGGCACGCCCGGAGGATTGGAGTCGGGACCTGGCTCGTAGCCGACCACGCCCGGAACGAGGTTGAAGGCGTCGATGTGAGTCCAGGCACTGAATTCGGCCTGGTTGACCGTGAGGTAGCTCCCATTGACGGGCGATACGAAGGTCGTCGTGAACAGCTCCCACGTACCGAAGGTGGTCGACACGCCCGTGTAGACCAGCGTTCCGAAGCTATTTGGGATGCTTGAGACGCCGATCTGAACGTGGCCGAGGCGGTTGTCGAATATGTTCTCCGATTCGGCCCAGAAGCTCACCGTGTACCTGTTCCCTGCGGTCAGGGCCGAGGACAATGTGAACGAGAAAGCGTCGGAGAGCCCACCATAACTGAGATCCTGCCGGTGGAGGCTGATCTTCCTCGCGCCGCTGACAGCCGGGAGACCGTAGCAGGGTGGATTCGCGTAGACGTCGATTTCCTCGGCGGTGCCGAAGGCCGTCAAACTCGACATCCTGGCATTGAACGACGCATTCGGAAGATTGACGTCGCAAGGGCCTCCGGAATAGCTCTCGAAATCACCGTTGATGATCAGCCCGGGTCGGAGCGTGCCGCCGCCCTGCTGAGACGAGACGAGGCTGCTCCCTACTCCGGACGGATTACCGCCTCCTCGCGTCCCCAGGATGGTCGTCGGCGGCATGACAACGTGCGAGCGGTCGGTGGCCGTGGGTGCATGCTCGTTCGTGGTCGATTGCGCAGTGAGTGAAGTTGTGAGGAGTAAGGTTGCAAGAGCGGGAACTGCGAGGCTCGAGCTCACGATCGCAGGAAGGGTGCGATCGTGCGGTACCGAACGGCTACGCATCAGCAAGTGCGGGAGGCGGGTCTTGTGTCGGAAAGTCATGGCTCGTGGTCCTGCTCTGGCGACCGAGGGAGACTGTGGAGCGGAGGGCACTGTGGAGAAGCCGCTCGGAGCACGTCGCTCGAAGCTCAGCGTCTCGATCAGGCCTGACAGCTCCCCATGCGCAAGTGCCGCCCGCACCGGCCCGGGGAATCGGGGGAATCGAGGCGAGCTATTTCCCCAGCGCGCGCGAGCCTCTGGTTCGGAGTACCGCCTTCAGGCGGTCTTCTCTTGCAGGGCCAGTCCCGCCTGAAGGCGGGACGACGAACCAGACCGCCTGAAGGCGGTACTCCAAACTAGGAGGAACCAGACCGCCTGAAGGCGGTACTCCGAACTAGGAGGAATCAGACCGCCTGGAGGCGGTACTCCGAATTCGGAGGTAGGGGTGGGGTTTCTCTCTAGCGGAGTGCGACCCGTGTCCCCTCGATCGCGACGTCGAACACGCGATCGATGTCGGACTGCAGGAGGCGCACGCAGCCGTTCGAGGCCGGCTTCTCGATCCAGTCAGCGGGCGCGTCGCCCGTGTAGCCGTGGAAGCCGATGCCCTGCTTGCCGATGCCGTCGGGAGCGAGGGCCATCCAGTAGCCGCCGAGCACGTTGCCCGGATCATCGGGGGCGAAGACTTGCCCGGTCTTCGGGTGCGTCCATTGAGGATCGCGCACGCGTTTCTCGATCCGGGTCTCGCCCGCGGGAGTGGGAGATTCGGCGGCGCCGATGCCGACGGGGACGCAGGCGAGCAGGACGGGGACCTTTGCGCCGCTCTCGTCCTCGATCGTGCGCCACAGGGCGAGGCGATAGCGGCTCTTCACGACCTCGATCGACAGCGAGCCGTCGGAGAGGTCGAGCACGCGCAGGACCTGGCCGATCTGGAGCTTGCGTTCGTCGTAGCCGAGATTGAGGTACTGGAACAGCTCGGGGGCGGTCTGGTAACGCTTCGCGATCCGGCCGGGGATCTCGCCCTTCGCGACGGTGTGGTGGATCACGCCCAGGCGCTCGGCGCCCGGAATCTCGGCGGTGGAGAAGAACACGCGCTTGCAGTAGGGCTCCAGGCGATCGGCGAGCGCGCACGAGCTCTCGAGCCCGGCGGTGGAAACCTGTCGCGAGGCTTCCAGGATGAGCGGGACGACCTCGCGCGGATCCTTCTCGGCCGCGGCGAAGAGCGCATCGAAGCGGCTGGCACCGGCCTGCGAGGTCGAAGGGCCGCAGGCGAGCAGGAGCAACAGAAAGGCGAGCATGTGCGGACGCGGGATCAACGGTCACCTCCCCGATCGCCCACGATACCGCGCGGGAGGCTTCGGACAAGCCGGTGCACGGACCGGATCCATCCGCTCTTCCGGCCCACGAGAATCCGCTATCGTTGGTCGCGGCCCGTCGGAGCGCCGCTCGCCTCGCTGCCCGTTTGCCCTCCCCCTGTGCGCATGATCCCCCCGCACGTCCCCTTTCCGGCTTTGCATAGCAAGCGGCCCTGATCGCATCGAGAGAGAGGCCCGATCCATGAGCGCCATCCGACACGAGAGCAGCTTCTCCCTCCCGGCTCCGGTCGAGCGGGTGTTCGCCGAGGTCACCAGCGCCAAGGCGCTCGAGCGCTGGTTCGCCGAGCACGCCAAGATCGAGCCGAAGATCGGCGGCGCGTTCCGTTTCTGGGGCCGGCACACGCTCGGGACGCCGCAGGCCGAGGACGCCGACCAGCGCATCACGAGCATGGAAGTGCCGCGCTACCTCGGCTTCACGTGGAAGATCGCCGGCGTGGAGAGCGAGGTGAAGCTCCTCTTCGCGCCTGATCGGGGGGCGAAGGCCGGCCCGGGCTCGCGGATGACGGTCCACCACGCGATTCGTGGAACGCTGCCCTTCGCGCGGGCGGCCGAGCGCATCGAGGACTGGTGGAAGCTCGCGGTGTCGAACTTGATCGCGCACCTCTCCGGCGGCGAAGGGATCCTCAGGCCCGATTATCTCGCGCAGCGGCAAGAGATCCGGCTCTCCGTGGAGATCGATGCCCCCCGCGAGCACGCGTACAAGGCGTTCCTCGATCCGCTCTCGCTGAATCGCTGGATCGCGAGCGCGGCCGAGGTCGAAGCCCATCCCGGCGGCCGCTACAGCTATGGCTGGAAATACGATGTCGGCGGACGAGCGGTCGAGGGCGGACCGACGACGCTCCTCGATCTCGTTCCGAACGAGCGCCTGGTCCACGACTGGCCCGACCGGCGCGGGGATCCTGCCGCGCGAGACACGCGCGTGAGCTGGCAGCTCGAAGCGCTGGAAGAGCGCCGGACCCGAGTCACGCTGGTCCACGAAGGCTTCGATCGTCCCGAGGACATGGGCGACTACGCACCCGGCTGGCGCTCGTTCCTGGCAGCCTTGCGCACGGAGGTGGAGCGGCTCTCGCGACCCTTCGATCTCGATCAAGCGATCGCGCTACTCGCCCGCACGCCGGCCGTCCTGCGCGCCTGGCTCGCCGGCCTCGACAAGGCCTGGACCGACTCCGACGAAGGCCTCGACACCTTCAGTCCGCGCGAGGTGCTCGGCCATCTCGTGCACGGGGAGGTCTCCGACTGGATCCCCCGCGCGAAGCTGCTCATCGAGCACGGCGAGAGCCGGCCTTTCGAGCCCTTCGACCGCTTCGCGCACAGAAGGCTCTTCGGCACTCTTTCCATCGAGGAGCTCCTCAATCGTTTCGAGCGCCTGCGCGAGCGCAACCTGCAGCAGATTCGCGAGCTGAAGCTCACGGAGCACGTGCTCGCCCGCAAGGGCAAGCACCCGGAACTCGGCCCGGTGACGCTCCGAGAGCTGCTCGCGACCTGGCTCGTGCACGACCTGACGCATCTCCGCCAGATCGCGCGCACCATGGCCAACCGCTACCGTTTCGAGGTCGGCCCGTGGGTCGCGTATCTGCCGATCCTGGGTGAGTGAGCCGACCCGACCGCGAGCCGCACCCCTCGATCGTGAGCGCCCGGGAGCCCGGAGCGCGCGCATTCCGAGTTTGGAGTACCGCCTTCAGGCGGTCCGGAGAGAATCGATCCACCTCGAAGGCTTCCGCGCGGCCCATGCTCGAATCCCTGCGCACGCTCGTCATCGGTTGTCTCGTCGGCGTGGTCCTCGCGCAGGCTCTGCGCGCACAGGACGAGGACGAGATCACCCTCGACATCGGCGATCCGACTGCCGAGTCCGCGCCCACGCTCGATCCGGACCTCCTGCGCTTCACGAGCTACCTCGAGCGCAAGCCCTATCAGCAGACGGTCTTCGAGAAGCTCGTCGAGGCCGCGATGGCCACCAACTCGCTCGACCTGCTCGTGGCGCACTACCAGGGCCTCGTCGATCAGGGCGCGGGCGGTGTCCCTGCCAGGGTCGTGCTCGCGCGCCTGCTCGCGCGCGACGGTCGAGGCGAGGAAGCCATCGCGTGCCTCGGTGCGATCGAGAGCGAGGATCCCGAGCTCCAGGCGCTCCTCGGGGCGCTCTATCTCGACGGCGGACGGCCGATCGAAGCGGCCCTCGCGCTGGAGAAGGCGCTTGCGCGCTCGAGTGATGCGGCGATCCTCGAGCGGATCCACGCAGAGCGCGCCGAGGCGTATCTCGCCGCCGGCGAGCGCGAGCAAGCGATCGCGGCGTTGCGCGCGCTCGCCGCGATCGATCCGGCGAGCTTCCGCCTGAGTCTTTCGGCAGCCGGCTTGCTGGCGGAGAGCGGTCTCTTCGAGCCGGCCCTGGAGGAGTACCGGCGCGCGGTCGAGCTCGCGGGAGACGACGGTGCGCGCCGGGTTCGCGCCCTCTCCGAGGTCGGGCGGCTGTGCGAGCGGCTCGATCGGCGCGAGGAGGCGCTCGCGAGCTACGAAGAGCTCCAGGCCTCGCTCGGCCACGGACACTGGCTGAAACGCGACGTGATGGACCGAGTGCTCGCGCTGCACGTGCGCACCGGGACGCTCGAGGCGCTCGCGAGTTCCCTGGCCGAGCGCGCCTCGAAGGCACGCGACGATCTCGACTTGCGCGAGCTCCATGCGCGCGCGCTAGAGGAGCTGCACGATCTCGACGGTGCGGCGGCCTTGCTCGCCTCCGCGACCAAGGACTTTCCTGACGACCTCGCCCTCGGGCTGCACCGGATCGAGGTCACGCGCAAGCTGAAGGACTTGCCCGCCGCGATCGCCGAGTACCAGCGGCTGATCGAGCGTCACCCCGACGAGCTCGACCTCTACCTCGAGCTCGGCGCGCTCCTCGCGTCCGACGGCCGCCTGCAGGAAGCTCGCACGCAGTGGGAGAAGACCCTCGAGAAGCGCCTGGCGGACGAGGGCCTCGCTCTGCGCATCGCCGAGCTCCACTCGCTCTACGGCATGCACGAGGAGGCCGCGCGCTTGATCGAGCGCGCGCTCGAGCTCGAGCCGTCCGACATGCGGATGTACGGCGAGCTCGCCGGCGAGCTGGAGAAGTGCGCCCGCTCGGCCGAGATCCCCGCGCTCCTCGATCGCGCCGCGGCGGCGGCCGGGGAGGATCCCGCACGCCTCGAGGATTTCGCCGCGATCGCGCGCCGCGCCGGAGCCGTCGATCGTGCGCGCGCCGCCCTGGAGCGCGTCCTCGAAGCCCGTCCCGACGAGGCGCGCGTCGTGTACGCGCTCGTCGAGCTCGAGATCGCCTCGGGCGAGAAACCCGCGGCGCTCGAGCGCTTGCTCGGCCTCCTCGATCGATCGAGCGACGCGACGGTGCGCCGCGACGCGCTCGCACGCATCGTGAGACTGCACGCGAAGAGCAGCGAAAAGCTCGAGCTCGAAGCCCTTGCTCGCGCCCGCGGCGAGCACGATCCCTCGTCCAGCGCCGCGCCCCTGATCTGCGCCGAGCTCGCCGCAATCGGAGGCCACAAGAAGGAGGCCGGCGATCTCCTCGCCGCCTGGGTCGCGGAGCACGACGCGGACGAGCTCGCTCTGGAGCGACTCGCCGCGCTGCAAGCGGAGCGAGGGCAAACGGAGGAGGCGATCGCGACCTACGAGCGGCTCGCGGAGATCGATCCGCGGTCCGGTACGCGCTGGCTCGAGCGCATGGCCGAGGTGCGCCTCGCCGCGAACCAAGAAGAGGAAGCCTTCGCCTGCTACGAGGAGATCCTGCGCCGCTCGCCGGACAACTCGGCTGCATTCGCCAGCGTCGCGAGGACCTGGAAGCGGCTCGGCGAGGAGGAGCGCGCGGTGCGCTGCTTCGAGCAAGCGCTGCGTCTGGCCCCCGAGAATGGCGAGTGGAAGCTCGAGCTCGCTGATCTCTATGACCGGGAGGACAAGGGCGATCGCGCCAGCGAGCTCGCCCGCCAGGCGCTCGCCTCGAGCGACGCGGGCGTCCGCGACAGGGCGCGCGCCTGGATCTACGAGCGGCTCGTGCGCGAGGACCGCGTGGAGCAGGAGATCGTCCGTTTGCGCGAAGCTGTCGCGCGCAATCCCTACGACGACGCCCTCACCCTGACGCTCGTCGACCTCCTCGTCCGCGAGTTCGAGAACGAGCTCGCGCTCGACCTACTGGACGACGTCCTCAGCTGGCGCCCCAAGGAGGAGCCGCTCCTTCGCGAGCGCGCGAAGCTCCTCGTTGAGATGGAGCGCTGGCAACCGGCGATGGCCGATTACGAGTCACTCTGGAAGCTTCCCGACGCCGATCGCTCGAGTCTCGCGCGCGCCATGGCCGAGTGTGCTCTCGGCCTCGGCGACCGCTCGCTCGCCGATCGCTACCTCGTGCAGGGGAGCGATCCCGTCGAGATCGCCGCCTTCTACGAGCGGCACGGTCTCGTGCACGAGGCAATCGAGGTCCTGGAGCGCGCGCTCGCCACGGCGCCGGACGACGCCGTAGTGGTGCAGCGGCTCTCGCTCGTGCTCGAGCGCTCGGGCAGCATCGGGCGCGCCCTCGAGCTCCACGAGCGGACGACCGCGCTCGAGGGCGAGTCGACGGAGCGCTCGCTGCGCGAGGCGGAGCTCCAGCTCGCGCTCGGGGATACGGAGGCCGCGTACGACACCTACGCCGCGGCGATCCTCTGCACGCCGCTGCCCGCCGAACCCGAATTCGGCGACAGGCGCGCCAAGCGGGGTGCCTTGACCCGCGCGCGGAACGCCTACTCGAGCGAGCTCGAGCGGATCTGTTCCGCGCTCTCCTCGAAGGACCGCGAGGCGGACATCGTCGAGGTCGCCGCTCGCGTGCTCGCCATCCGGCCCGAGGATTCCACGCTCGTGAATCGCATCGTCGGCCTCACGTACGAATTCACGTACAACGGGCAGAGTCGTGTTCCGGTAGCGAGGGTCCTCGACATCGTGCGCATGGTGGGGACAGCGTCGGCCGCCAAGGGTGTCGCGCCCGCGGGTCAGGATGCCGAGGAATGGGCCAAGATCCTCGCCCGGATCGAGAAGCGATTGATCGAGCGCGACCCGAAGCTCGCGCGCGAGCGCATCGAGAACCTGGCGAGGGAGGCCGAGACGCAGCCGCTCACGCGGGAGCGCATCCGCGAGCTGATGCGGTCGTATCAGGGGCAGGAGATGCAGCAGGAGCTCGAGGCGCTCTTCCTCAGGGCGCACGAGACCTTTCCCGACGACGAGGACTACCTCGGCGGCGTGGCGCTGTTCGAGATGCAAGCCGAGCGCTGGGAGGAGGCGGAGGCGCACCTCGCCGCGCTCGCCGAAATCTCGGCCCGCCGGCGCGCGCGATCCGATCCTCTCGAGGAGCGCGAGAGCGATCTCCCGCGTCTCGAGAAGCGCCTGCGCGCGCGACTCCCCGAAGACCTCGCGGCGCGTCTCGATGCGACGACCTTGCGAACGCTCCACCGCCTGAGCCAGCCGGCGAGTCTCACCTGGTCGTGGAATGCCGGCTCGACTCCGAACGCCGGCGGGGTCCGCCTCGCCCACGCGGTGGCGCTCCTCGAGCTCGGCCGCAGCGAGGAAGCCCGCGCGATCCTTGCGACCTTCGAGCCCCCGCACGAGGAGTACGTCGCGCGCGCGGCCGCGCTCGCCGCGCTGTACGCCGAGCACGACCTGGACGCGGACGCTGAGCGCTTGCGCGAGAGCGTGTGGCAAGTGACCGAAAGGGTCGAGGCCGACCCGCTCCTGCGGCACCAGCGCAGCTGGCCGGAAGAAGTGCGCGCCGCGGTCCTCGCGGTCGCCGAAACGCGCCAGGACGAGGAGCGCTGGACGGAGGCCTACGAGATCCTGCGCAGCTGGGCCGGGTCGGCGAAAGCGCGCCGGCTGCTGCGTGTGCGCCGTTGCGCCGAGAGCGTGCGAAGCGCCCTTGCGGAACGCTACGCGAGCGAGCGCGACGCGCTCGGCGACTCGCCCGATCCCGAGACCCTGCGTCGCTGGCGCCGTACCGCCGTGCACACAATCGAGCTCGACGTCGATGCGGGCGATCTGGACGGGGCGATCGCGGTCGCGACGGAGGTGCTCGCGCAAGGGAGCCCCGACCCGACTTTCGAGAAGACGCTCGCGCGCCTCTACGAGCGCGCGGGCCGGACGTCCGAGGCAGTCGTGCTCTGGAAGGCGTTCGCGGAGGCCAGGAGATCGGCGCATGCCGTGCAGTTCACGTCGAGTGGCTTCGAGGACGTGGACGCGCCCCCCGATCCGCACGCGCTCGCGCCCGAGGTCGAGGCGGGGAAGGGCGAGTTTGACGGTGTCGTCCAGTACATCACTCGAGAGGGCGCGCTCTACCGCGGAGCGAATCCGCCCACGGCGTTGCCTGATCCCGAGGTCGACGCGGCACTCGCAGAGCTCGTGCGCATCGGCCTCTCGACCAGGGACTACGAGCTCGTCGCGACGACGCTGGGGGAGGTCCTCGAACGCAATCCCCAGTCGGCGCGGATGCTCGCCTGGTATCTCCGCAGTGCGCTGGAAAGCGCCGGGAGCTGGCAATTCCGGAGTCGTGCGCGGCCCGCCGACGCAGCGGTCTCCCCGCTGCCGCTCGCGCGGTTGCTCGAGAAGTACGCGGGCGACGACGAGGGGATCGTGAGCTGGTACGGCGAGCTACTGGTCGAAGCCGGAGATCGCGAAGAAGCGACTCGAGTGTACAAGCGCTACCTCCGCAAGTCCCCGCAAGGCGACGATGGCTCCATCGCGAGCGCCCTGCGCTTGCTCCAGGCCGAGGAGGCTCGAGCGACCTTCGTCGATTCGCACGCCGATCTCGCTGCGGCGGTGGCGGCCGATCCGAAGAATGCGCACCTGCGCATCGCGCACGTGCGCGAGCTCCTCGAGGCGGAACAGTACGAGGAAGCCTCTGCGCAAGGGCTCGAGACCGAGAGGATCGCCACGCACCTCCCCGAGGCGCGCTCGCTCGCGCGCACCGCACTCGCGCTGTGCGGGCGCGACGCGGAGTACGAGGAGCGCCTGGTGGCCGAGCTCGAGCGCCTCACGGACACGCGGGAACGCCTCGCGATCGCAGGCGCGATCGCGGAGCTGCGCTGGTTCCGCGGAGAGGAAGACGGCGCGCGAGCGATTCTCGAGGCCGCGATGAGGAAGGGCAGCGGCAACGAGACACTCGATCCCGGCGGATGGTTCTTGCGCAAAGGCCGTCCGGAGATCGCGCGGACTTTCCTCGAGCAGGGGCTGGCGCGCGTCTCGACGGGGAATCCTTGGTACGTCCAGCAATACCGCGAAGTGCTCGCGAGCCTGCCCCTCTTCGAGGGACGGATCGACGCAGTGCTCGCCTACGCGGACGCGCTCCTCGTCGATTACGGAGAAGAGGATTGGAACCTCGAGCGTGTGCAGGCGCTCACGCAGGTTCTCGCGCCCGCGCTCGAGGACGAGCAGGCTCTCCGGACGCTGCACGAGGCGATCGCCGCGCGCGAGGAACCCATTCGCTCGCTCTACGCGGCTGCCCTCGCGCTCGGTGGCCGCGACGCGCGCGCGAGCGAGGAAGCTCTCGCCGCGGCAGGTCTCGCGCACCGCTCGACGCGCGTGCTCCTGCCCGCAGCCGTGGGGCTCGCGCGCGAGCGCGACGATTTCGCCGCGGCACTCGCGATTCTCGAGCGCGTGGAACCGACGTACCACCTCTCCGGGCGCGCGCTGGTCGAGGGACCGCTCGGTCCGCTCGGCGAGCGCGCCGCATTTCTCGTCGAGCGCGGGGCGCTGCACCTCGCGCTCGACGACCGCGCAGGCGCCGAGGCGCTCTGGCGCGAAGCCTTCCCCGACGAGGAACGCGATGCCTGCGCGCGCGCCGCGATCTGGGCCGAGAACGGCGGCTGGGTCGAGGCTTCCGCGGAGCTCTCGAAGGTGAGCCCGCGCGTACTGCGCGACGATGCCGCGACGAGCTTGCTCGCAGCCGCCGTCGCGTATGGTGTGGGCGACCTCGAGCGCGCGCTCGAGCTCCTCGCCAGCGTGCCCGATCCCGAGCTGGAGGACGCCGACGTTTTCTGGGGGGACATGGATCGCCCCGCGCCGGCTTCCGATCCGCGCCCGATCCGGCTCGCGCTTCTCCTCGAGCTCGGTCGGCGGGAGGAAGCGATCGATCTCCTGAAGGAAGAGGTCGAGCGCGCGCCCGGGGACATTACGGTTGCCCAGGCGCTCGTCGAGCTGGTCGGACAGGAACATGGCGCGGCGGGTCTCGAGACGCTGGCGAAAGCATGGCGCGGCTCCGCGGAGACGGCACAGCATCTCGCCGCCGAGCGCTGCCGGCGCGCCGGCGCGGCGGGCAACTGGGGGCTCGTGACCGAGCTCGCGGGGGAGCTCCTCGATCACGCCGACGACTGGGAGCGCCGCGAGTGGGCGGGCCTGCTTGCCGAAGCGTGCATGCATCTGGACCGCATCGATGACGCCGGCCAGGCAATCCGCCGCAGTGTGGACGATCCGGCCAGCGCCGAAGGCTATCGCGCGGCCGTGGACTACTTCGTCGCGCGCGGGCACTGGGAGAGCGCGCTCGACTGGCTCGAGGCGGCGGAGCTCGCGAGCGTGGACCTCGGAGAGCTGGCGGCGAAACAGCGTTGCCGCGTGCACTACGAGCTATGGCAGGACGCGGAAGCGCTCGCAGCGCTGTGGGAGTGCATCGATTCGCAGCGGGCCCAGATCGACGATCTCCCCCTCGAAACCGCCATGCTCCTCGCCGAGCGCACCGGCGAGCGCGCCCGACTTGCCGAGGCTCTGGGGCAGAATCCCACCGATCGCGCCTTGCAACGCCACGCGCTCGCGCTGGCCTTCGCCGTCTCGGACTGGGAGCGCGCGATCGAGCTCGCGCGCGGTTTGGTGGAACGGCCCGAGAGCGCACTCTTCGCCGCCGGCGCGCTCTCGCGCGCACTCGAGGGCGCCGGACGTCGGGAGGAGGCGCTGGCCGCATGCGAAGCTCTGCTCGATCGGCTCGATCGAGAGCAGCTCCTCGATCCCTTCGAGACTTTCGAGGAGCGCATCGACACTGCTCGGACGCAGCGGGCGCGCCTCGCGCTCAGCGTGCACGGCGTGGAGCGCTGCGCCGCCGTGTGCGACGACGCGCTCGGCCGGCGCTTCGGCTCGGACCTGGACGTCTTCCAGATCCAGACGCTGCAGTACGGCTCGTACCGGGGGAATGAGGAGCTCTGGGCTCTCGGCCTGTGGCGCGCGTACGTCGAGCGCAGCGGGCGTGGCGGACCGAGCCCGTGGGATCGGCCCGATGGGCGACAGATCGAGGCGCGCTTCCGGAGCGGCGAGGTCGACGAGGCACTCGCGGAGATCTGGGAGCTCGCGTGCGGTCCCCCGACGGCGGAGCGCGACCCCCAGGGAAGCGATGCGAGCGTGGACGGGGCGCTCGTAGTGCGGCTGTTTGGCCTGTACCTCGAGGCCGACCGTCTGGACGAGCTCTTGCAGCGCTTCGAGGTCGCTCTCGAGTCCGGTGCAACGGACGATCGATTGGTAGGAACGTACGCTCGCGTGCTCGCGCGCATGGAGCGCTGGGAGGACGTTGCTCGCGTGCTCTCGGCGCACGAGGCTCGGCTCGCGCGCGCCGATCTGGACGTGCTCGCGCGCGCGTCTCTCGCGCTGGGCCAATTCGAAGCCGGTCTGCGAGCGATCGAGACGGGAAACGCCCGACCCTCGAGCGGGCGGGAAACTGCCGCCGCGGACTGGCGCCGGGGCTTCTTCGCGCTGCCCGAGAAAGGCGGGCGAACGCGATTCGCCTTCGGCGAGAGCGATGACGGGTCGGGGGTCACGAGCTGGTCGTCCTCCATGTCCTCGTTCCCGGACTTCGACCGCCCGCCCGCGCACGATTCGCCGGCGCGCATCGCATTGCACGCCGCGCTCCTGCGCGCGAACGGGCGCGGGGAAGAGGCCGCGCGGCTGGAGGAGCCGCTCGTGCGCCAGGATCAAACGGCGCCACTCGGTGGGAGCGAGCTCGTCGCTCTCGCCGAGGCGTACGCGGATCTGCGCGCGGACGAAGACGCCGAGCGGCTGCTCAGCGCCCACGCCGAGCGCGGGACCCCGGAGGCATCCCTCGCTTTCGCGAAGCTCGCCGAGATCGCCTGCGAGCACGGGGACGCTGCACGGCTCGAGCGCTACACGAAGCTCTGGCTCGAGCACGAGGAGCAGAGGCGACCTCTTGCCGAGGCGCCCGAGCGCTGGCGCCGTGCGGCCTGGCTCGCGCGCGTGGGTGCCGATCCGCTGCTCGTCGAGCGAGCGGTCGAGGCGGCGCGAGCTCTCGCGGCCACGAATTCCTTCCAGCCGAGCGAGGTCGAGCGCGGCTGGATCGCGCTCGATACCGGAGACATCGCGGCGGCGACCGCGCACTTCCGCGTCGCGGCCGAGTCGGGTCCGCACAGGATCAACCGCGTCGTTCCGGACGAGCTTGCTCTGCAAGGTCTCGCGCTGGCGCTCCTGCGAGCCGAAGGGGCGCAAGCTGCCCGCACACTGGTGCTGCGCGCGCTGGCGGAAGATCCCTCCGGCATCTTCGCGCCACGTCTGCGGCGCGCGCTCTCCGAGTAGCTGCCGCGGGCGGCGTCAGCGATCTGCGGGAGACACAGTCGTCTGCGCCTCAATGGGTCGCGTATCGGGGCGGCGCCGCAAGCAGGCGCGCGATCTGCGGCGCAAGCAGCACCGCCGCGGCCGTCTGGCCCTTCTGGTTCCAGTGACCGGAGTACCAGTAGCTCTCGAACTCGTCGGAGTACATCGCGTCGGTCTCGAGGTACTCGAGCTCGCGGCGGGCGAGGATCTCGCGCATGCGTGCGTCGAACTCGGGCTGGACGCGCGTGTTCGCATTGAAGGCGGCGAACCGCGCCCCGTCGGCCGCGACGAAGCGAGCGAGATCGCGGACCAGTAGGTCGGTCACGCGCCACGCCTCGTCCCAGTCGACGTCTTGCTCGGCGTCGCGATTGACGGCCACCTGCCGCAGCATGCTCTCGAGCAAGAGGAGAAACGCCGAGCGCTTGAGGAAGTCGTGCGCCAAGAGACCTGTGTTGCGCAGGTTGGGAACAGGCACGCCGGTGAGCAGGAGTGTGTCGCCGTGGCGCTCGAACATCGGCTTCCTCCCGCGCCAGTAGTGATCCCGCACGTTCATCTCGGGATCGTTCGAGCAGAGCTGTAGCAGCACGAGGTCGGGCTGGAAGCGCCGGCCGTGATGCAGATAGGTGAGAAGCTCTTGATCGGTCGAGAATCCGCCGACGCCGAGCGAGATCACCTCCACGGGGTCTTCCTTCGAGAGCAGCGTCTGGAGCTCTGCGCAATACGTCTCGTCGTCGTCGACCGTGTACCCCTCGGTGTGCGAGTCGCCGAGCACGACGACGCGGCGCGTTCCGGGAGGCTTCTCGAAGGGCACGAGCGGCGTGCGGAAGCCCAGCTCGTTCACCGTCTCGTGGCTCACGTAGAGATCGTTCTTGCGCGCGTTGGACGCATTCGGCCGCAGCTTCCAGCCGAGCATGGGATCCTGCTCGATGAAGATGTTGTTGTGCGACTGGCCCGGCAGCACGAACTTGCGGATGGGATAGTCGAGGGCTGCGAGGATGCCGAGGTTGATCGCGACGAGCACGAGCTGGCGTTTGAGCTTCCGGGGCCGATGCGCGGCAGCGTCGAGCGCTGTCGCGAGCGTCATGCACACGAGCCAGGTTTCGAGCGCGAGCGCGAGCACGCCCCCCGTGCCGGACAGCGTGACGAGAAAGCCGATCAATGCGCACACGAGTAGTACGGGAAAGCTCGCCCGCGCCAGCAAGATGCGGCCGACGTCGATCAGCATCTCGCGCCATGTCCGACGCAGCGCGAGCACCGCCCAGAACAGCGCGGGGAGGATCGACAGCCCGGCGCTCGGCGCGGCGCCTTCGGGCGCGAGCAGCTCGCGCACACCTGCGATTCCGATCGCGATCGACGGCGCGAGAAACGCGAGCAGGATTGCGCGCCGCGTCCACGGCCCGGCTGCGCTGGGCGTGGTCGAGAGGCGCTCGTCGGTCGCAGCGGGCTCGGAGCGCATGTGTGTTCGAGTCTAGCAGCCCACCCCTCGCGTACTCACCGGTAGGAGGAACCGGCCGGCACGCAGCGCAGGTAGCATGGAGCGCCTGAGCCGGTCCCAAGATCGTTCCTCCACGCGAGATCGACGCCATGCGACGCATCCAGCCCGCCCTCTTCCTCCCCATCCTCCTCGCCGTCCCTGCGATTGCCGTTCCTCCGCGGGCGGGGGAAGTCGCTCGAAGGATCTCGGCCGATGGCGTGCTCGAGCCGCGGCAAGTCTGCTTCGAAGGCCTGCGCCCCATTTCTCGGACCGGGTCGGAGCACGAGCGAGGGCTTCTCGGAGCCTCGGCCGCCTTCCTGACCACCAACCAGGATCCGGAGGGCGATATGCCGCGCTCGGTGGCCTTCAGCGGGGATGGGACGGAGGTCGTCATCGCCAACCGCGACACCGATACGGTGAGCTTCGTCGACGTCGCCACGCGTACGGTGACGCACACGCTGGACGTCGGCGATTACCCGGTGGACGTCGCCGTCGCGCCGGACAACAGCTTCGCCTTCGTGCCGAACGTCTTCTCGAACACCGTGACCGTGATCGACGTCGCGACGCACACGATCGCGGCGACGATCCCGATCACCGGGACGCAGCCCTACATCGTGCGGGTCTCGAGCGACAGCCAGACCGTCCTCGTCGGAGTGATCAACGACGCAGTCTCCTCCGCCGTCTCGGTGATCGACGTCGCGACCCTCACGGAGTCCCTGTCCTTCCCGACCGTTTCGCAGGGCGTGTTCGGCTTCTTCTTCACGCCCGAGTCGGGGATCTTCGGGGAGATCCTCACCCAGTTCGCGATCTCCTCGGCCACGAATCGCCTGGTCCTGCCCGACCGCTCGCAGAGCCGCGTCGCGGTCTACGACTACACGAGCGGCGCACAGACCCTGCTCGTGACGGCCGTCGGACCGACCTCCGTCGACGTCAGCCCGGACGGCCTGCTCGCGGTCGTCGGACACGAGGGCTCCACGCGGACGGTCACGACGATCGACCTCTCGACCGTCGCGGTCACGCACGCCTTCGCCACCGCGAACGATCTCAGCGATCAAGTGATCCGCGTCACGCACGACAAGTCCCACGCGCTGATCGCGATCCTCAATGCGCTCCAGTTCGTGAACCTGACGACGGGGGCGACGACGGCGACGATCGCGACCGGCACCGTGGGCGACATCAAGCTCTCCTTCGATGGCCAGTACGCTTTCGTCTCCAACTTCAACGCGCGGGTGATCCACGTCGCTTCCCAGACGCTGGTCCGAACGATCACCTTCGCCGCTTGCGCGGACGCGGACGCGAGTCCTACCGAGTATCGTGCCGTGGCGTTGAACAATCGCTTCCGCGAGGACGCGCAGTTCTACGACATCCAGGGAGCGAGCGGCCTCCTCGAGGGCGCGGTCCTCTCCGGACCGCCCGAGGAGGGCGACGCGCCGCGGACGCTCGCGATCTCTCCGGACGGGCAGACGCTCCTCGTCGCGCACAACACGTCCGATAATGCTGCCGTGGTCGACCTCGCGACGCAGAGCGTGCGCGCCTACGTGCCGACCGGCCTACGCAGCCTCGGCTGCGCCATCAGCGCGGACGGGAGCACGGCGGTCGTGGCGAACGCAGGCAACGACACGGTCTCGATCCTGGACCTCTCGACCGACACGACCGTGGCGACGCTCACCGTGAGCTCGGGGCCCGCGGAAGTGGTGATCTCTCCGGACGGACAGATGGCGTACGTGACGAGCGTCGCCGGCTCCGACCGCGTGCACTTCATCCAGTTGAATGGCGCGTCGAGCACGGTCATCGGCTCGCTCCTCACGGGCCAGATGGGAGTGATCGGCTACACGTACGGCGTTTTCAGCGGCATGGCGGTCTCGCCGGACGGCGCGACGCTCGCGATCTGCATCAGCTTCGACGACCAGATCATGCTCGTCGACACGGCCACGAGGACGGAGGTGAAGCGGCTCCTCGTCGGGGACTTCCCCATCCGCGCCGTCTTCTCCGCCGATTCGAGTCGCATCTACGTGACGAACTCGTTCAGCGACAATCTGCACGTGATCGCGAGCTCCGGTGCCTCTTCGAGCGTCATCGGAACGGTCGGCGGCATCGAGTTCCCCCTCGGTGTGACCGTGGGGCCAGGCGACACGCACTCCTACGTGGGGAGCTTCGACTTCTCCAATCCGAGCATGCACGTCATCGACAACGCCTCGATCACGCGGATCGCGACGATCCCGCTCTCGAGCGCGCCACGCAGTCAGACGCTCGCGGGGAGCGATCTGTACGTCACGCTCGCCGACGGAGATCTCGTTCGCATCGAGGCCATCGGCGCAGGCTCGAGCGTCGCGGAGAGTGTCGCGCTCGCCGGCTCGCCTGCCGATCTCGTCTACAGCTCGGCGCGGCACCTCGCCGTCTGCGCCGAGCCCGGCGCACTCGACGGCGTGGACCTCGTGTCGATCGGAGGCCTTGGCTCGAAGTACTGCACCGCCAACCCCAACTCGACCGGCTCTCCCGCCGACCTCGCCGCCTCCGGCTCGGCGAGCTCCTCCGCCGCCTCCCTGACGCTCGAAGCCGCTCCCGTCCCCAACCAGAACGGCATCTTCTTCCACGGCGCCAACCCGAACCAGCAACCCTTCGGCAACGGATTCCTGTGCGCGACGGGCGGAATCGCGCGCGGAGCCGTGATCACCGCCTCGGGCAACCTGGCGAGCTACCTCTACGACAACTCCGACGCCAAGCACTCGCTCACCACGCACATCGGATCGACGCGCCACTTCCAGTTCTGGTTCCGCGACCCCATGGGCGGCGGCGCGCTGTTCAACACATCGAACGGCCTCTCGATCGCGATCCTCCCCTGAGGAGGTTGGGAGGCTTTTCCTAGTTCGGCGTCCCTTCTTAGTTCGGAGTACCGCCTTCAGGCGGTCTGGTTCGTCGTCCCGCCTTCAGGCGGGACTGGCTCCGCAAGAGAAGACCGCCTGAAGGCGGTACTCCGAACCAGAGGCGGCCCTCAGAAACGCCCGCCAAGAGACCCCGCGTAACCCGTGAGCTCCGCATACCCGCGACCCGTAGCGCTCCCCTCGACCCGGATCGGTCCCTCCCAGTAGATCACACCAGTCGAGCGCGTCGTGTCGAGCTCGCAGTCCGGCACGAGGGGAACGAGCTGCAAGTCGATGTCCTGCGCAGGCACGCGAACGCGCCAGCTCGCTGGGTAGCTCGCATGCGTGCGCGGACTCCTCCAGCTCGTGAGCGCATCAATCACGAAATCAGAGCGAGCCAGCGGAATCGCGCGCCCTTCCTTGTCAACCAGAGTGCCCGACGAGAACTCCGAAGGCTCACCGCGCTCGTCGCGCAAGCGGTAAAGCATCAGGTCGCGTCCATCGTCGAGCTGCACGCTGAACCAGTCCCAGCCGATCGTGCCGGCGGGGAGCTGGCTCGTGCCGAACTCGTGGTCGAACCACGCCTGGCCATGCACGTCGAGCTTGCGGCCGCCGATCGCGAGGCTGCCGCGCGCCGCGAGACGTGTCCAGCTCGTGTACATCGAAGCGTTGCCGGGCGCGGGCCCTTTCTGCGAATGCCCTCGATCCCCGTGGAGCACGAGGGGGCGAGTCGGATCGAGCTTCAGCGCAAGGTGAATGTCTGCCGCCGCATCGCCCGCATCGAGCTGCACGCGCCCGTCACTCGCCCGCGCGAGCGTCCAGTCCTCGAGGTGGAGATCGAGATCGTCGGTCGCGGCCCCGGCGAGCGGGCTCTCGCGGCGCACGCGTTCGGCGAGCAGAAGGCGCGCGCCCGTCACGTCGGCGAGCGCCAGGTGACCGGCGAAAACATGATGGGCGCGCTGCCGAGATTCCCCTTCGCGCGGCGGCGACGGATCGATGCCCTGCCGGAAGATCGTGAACTGGAATCCGTACACCGCTCCTTCCTCGGTGGAAAGATGACCGGTCAGGTACCACCACTCGGTGCGCTGGGCCGGATGACTCCCGTGATCGCGGGGGAAGACGAGCGCGGTGCCCGGTTCGACGCGTTGCCAGCCTTCCAGTTCATCCTGGGGCATGGCGATCGTCAGGCCGACGAGCGCGAGCGCGAAGCTGCTCAGGAGTCGGTGCACCGCTCAGCCCTCCTCGCGAAGCACTTCGGCCGGAACGAGGCGCAGCGCGCGGAAGGCCGGTGCGAGGCTCGCGGCGAGCGCGGCCGCGAAGGCGGCCAGCACCGTGAGCAGGATCGCGCCCCACGGCGGCAGGAACGCGAGCGTCCAGCCGAAGGATTGCACGTTCACGATCTTCACGAGCACCCAGCCGACCGCGAGGCCGATCACGAGCCCGCCGAGCGCTCCCGCCGCGCCGAGGAGCCCACCTTCGAAGGCGACCATGGCGAGCAGTTGCGCCCGCGAGGCGCCGAGCACGCGCACCAGCGCGAGCTCGCGCGCTCGCTCGTGCACCAGCGCGAAGAGCACCGTGACGACCGCGATCACGGCCACCGCCGAAGCGACCAGCCGCAACGCGTCCGTCACCGCGAAAGTGCGATCGAAGACGCCGAGCACCTTCTCGCGCAGCTCGGCGTTCGGAAGCACCTCGATCGCGAACCGCGATCCCAGGCGCTCGAGGAGCGCCGCGCGGGCTTCGATGGGCGTGCGGCCGTCCGGAAGGTAGATCCCCAGCGATTCGGGCGCCGCGCTCGGGTGCAGCGCCGTGAAGGGCGCGCGATCGATCACCACCAGCCCCATCGGATGGGAATAGCTGCGGTACACGCCGGCGATCGCGCGATCGATCGTCGTTCCATTGGTCTCGATAGGGATGCGATCGCCGCGAGCGACGCCAAAGCGCAGCGCGAAGGACTCGTTCACGACGCAGGAGGCGCTCTCGAGCGCCTCGTGGAAGACCTCCGGTGCCGGACGGCGATCGACGAACGGGATCGCGCTCACGCGCTCGGCGACGGCGAAGTCCGCGCCCGCGAGCGTGACGGCCTGGCCCGAGTACGTGGCTTCCGCCGTCACGAACGCGTCGACCGCGAGCGCGCCGAAGAGCTCGCGCGCGACTCCTTCGACCTCCGGATCCAGACGCCCCGCCGAGACGCCGTTCGAGCCCTCGAGCGGCTGGACGTACAGATCCGAGCGCAAGGCCGCAGCGTTCCACTCGACGAGCGTGCGGCGGAACGAGCCGATCATCACGGTCATCGAGACGGCGAGGGCCATCGCGACCCCCACCGCGCCGGCCGCCCACGCGGCGCGCCGCCTGCCGGCCTCGAGCGAGGCTCGAGCGAGCCGCATCGGCGGCCGGCTCGCACCAAGTAGGCGATCGATGCGCAGAGCGGCGAGCAGATCGACGATCGGCGGAGCGAGGACGAGCTGCACCGCGAGGAGACAGAGCGCCGCGCACAGCGCCCACACGGGGCGGTCGCCGAGCGCCGGCAGCCGGCAAAAGCCGATTGCGGCCGCGACGAGCGCGAGCACCACGGCGGCGCGCGCGAGCTGAGAACCCGGCGTCACGCTCTCGGCGCGCTCCCCTCGCAAGCCCTGGATGGGCGGAGTGCGCAAGGCTTCGCGCAACGGCAGCAAGCCCGCGACGACGGAGGCCGCGACGCCGAGCGCGATTCCAAGGGCAATCCACACTGGATCGAAGACGATCCCTCCCGCCGGCCCGCTCGGAGCAATCGAGGCGAAGGAGCCGCGCACGCCGGCGAGCGCCGCTCGCGATCCGAGCCAGCCGAGGCCGACTCCGGCCGCGCCGCCGGCGAAACCGATGGCGAGCGATTCGACGAGGATCGCGCGCGCGAGCTGGCCGCGCGACGCACCCAGGGAGCGCAGCAGCGCGATCCGCTCGCGCCGCTGCACCACCGAGGTCGCGAGCGCGGTCGCGACCAGCACGATGCCCACGAGAATGGAGACTCCCGAGAGCGCGCTCAGGTTGAAATCGAGAGCGGCCACCATCCGCCGCGTCTCGGCCGCACGCTGAAAGGGCTCGCTCACGACGTATCCCGGCGAGAGCGCCGCGGCGAGCGCGGCCTGCTCCTGCTGCAGGTCGATCGTGGCGCGCGGCCGGAGCACGATGCGATCGAGCTCGCCGATCCGGCCGAAGAGCTCTTGCGCGAGAGCGATGTCGACGAACACGGTGAGGCCGCCGCCCGCGCTCGTCCCCGGGGCGTCGACGAGACCGGCCACGTGGAGCGCGACGCGCTTTCCACGGACGAGGATCTCGAAGCTGTCGCCGCGCTCGAGGCTGCACGCCTCGGCGAGCGAGCGCGAGACGAGGGCCGTGGGGCCGCGCAGGAGCTCTTCGAGCACGGAAGCGCTGCCGCGATCGCTCGCGTTGCTCCCCACGCCGAAGCGCTCCTCCGTGCGCGTCTCGCCCAGCGGGTCGAACCCGATCACGCGCACGATCTCGCGGAGTTCCGGAAGGTGCGCGATCTCCCCCAGGATCGGCACGACGCTCCAACTTGCGCAGAAGGGCGCGAGCTCGGCCATCACGAGCTCGTCGACGCTGCCGGCACGCGTGATCTCGAGCGTGGTCTCGCCAGCGAGCGCGGTCACGTCCTCCGTGAGCGCCGCGACCGCCGAGCGGCTGCCGGCGACGGTCGCCACGACCGCGGCGATCCCGAGCGCGACGCCGCCGATCGTCGCCGCGAAGCGCGCCGGCCGCCGCATGGTCGGCCGCAGAAACAGCGCGCGCAGGATCATCGCCGCTCCTCGCGCTCGATGTGCCCGTCGCGCATGTACACCACCCGATCCGCGCACGCGGCGATCGCCGGATCGTGCGTCGCGAGGAGCACCGCTGCGCCCTCCTCGCGCCGCAGCTCGTCGAGCAGCCCGAGGATCGCACCACCGTTTCCCGAGTCCAGGTTGCCGGTCGGTTCGTCCGCTACCAGGACGCGCGGCCGGTGCACGAGCGCGCGCGCGATCGCCGTGCGCTGTTGCTCGCCGCCGGAGAGCTCGCTCGGAAAGTGCCGCGCGCGCTCGCTCAGTCCGACACGCTGGAGAAGTTCCCGCACGCGCCCGTGATCCTCACGACCAGCGAGCGCGAGCGGCAAACCGACGTTCTCCTCGACGCTGAGATTCGGCATCAGGTGAAAGGCCTGGAACACCACGCCGATCGCTTCGCGTCGCAGCCGCACCAGGAGTCGCTCGCTGGCGCGCGAGAGGTCGAGCCCGCACACGATGACGCGCCCGCCGTCCGCGACATCGACTCCCGCCACGAGGTTGAGCAGCGTCGACTTCCCGCAGCCCGACGGCCCGACGAAGGCAACGAGCTCGCCGGTCTCCACGCGGAAGGTTGCTGCGGCGAGCGCGTGCACGCGCTCTTCGCCGCGCACGTAGGTCCGACTCACTCCCTCGAAGAGAACGACGGGTTCAGGGAGTTCGGCTACCATCGCGCCGTGAAGATCACGCGTCCTGCACTCTTCCTCGGGACGATCCTGGTCCTCGGTGCGGCAGTCTACGTGCTGACACAGGTGGACGAACCACCTTCCTCCACTCTGCCGGCTTCGTCGTCCGCAGCCGCAGCGATCGATGCTCGGATTCAGCCAGATGCGCTCCATTTGCCGGAGGCTTCCGAGACCGAGAGCGAGCGCTCGACGACGCCCGCTCCCGAGGTCGAGACGGCCAACCTTGCGCTCGCGGCGGATTCCCTGGTTCGCGGGTTAGTCGTGGACGAGGAGGACCGCGCCGTGACGGGCGCAGCGATCACGATCGACTACCAGCCGGGGGACGATTTCAACATCCTCGATCTCTCGTATGCGCATCAGAAGATCGAGGTCGGCGAGACACGGACCGATGCCGAGGGCCGGTTCGCGATGGTAGTGCCGCCCGACTGGCCGATGCGAGTGCACGCGCATGCCGAGGGGCACTCGAGCGCGATCGTCACCGACGTCTTCGCCGGCGCCGATCTCACCATCGTGCTCGGCCCGAGCGCGAGGCTGCTCGGCCGGATCACTCGCGCGCTCGATGGCACACCCGTCGATGGCGCCGAGGTACACCTCTTCCGCCTGGGCGGACCGACGTACGCGACGGTGCAGAGCGACGCCGACGGCGGGTACCGCCTCGACGACGTACCGCCCGGTCTCGCGACGCTCGAGATCAACACGAGCTGGCTCGCCGATCCCGAGTGGACCTCGATCGATCTGCCGGCAGGAGTCTCCGTCGTGCACGACGTCGCGCTCGCCGAGGGAGCAGCGATCTTCGGGACCGTGACCGACGCCCGCACCGGCGCGCCGATCGCGGGCGCCGAGATCGGCTCCGGCTGGTTCTTGTCGCGCGCAGTCCGATCCGGCCCCGGAGGCGAGTACGAGCTACGCGGCTTCGGCGGCCCGGGCGTGTACGAGATCTTCGTCCGCGCCAACGGATACGCCGACTCGCACCACGAGTTCCCCTGGACGAGGATGCCGAGCGAGCGAACGCAGCTCGACTTCGCTCTCGGTGCGGCTCATCGTGCGCGCGGGCGAGTCGTGGATCCGGGTGGGCGGCCCCTCGCAGGCGTGTACGTCGCCGCCGTATCGGATGGCGGACCGAGTGGCGCGGAGGACTGGAAGAGCGCGCGCACGGATGCCGCGGGCTGCTTCCTGCTCGACAGCCTCTCGCCCGATCACCAGCACGGAATCCTCTTGCGCGCCGAGGGGTGGGCGAATCTCGCGTACGCCTTCCCGCACGAAGAGCGCGAGGTGGAGGAAGTGGATCTCGGCACGTTCACGCTGCGACGGCCCGGCGCGATCGCTGGCGTGGTGGTGGGAGACGACGACGAGCCCTTCTCGAAGCTCGAAGTCGAACTACGAGGAACGAATGGCGACTCCGGCCTGCTCCTCGGCGGAGTCCAGTCGCCACCTCTTCCGCGGAACCTGAACACGCGATCGGTCAGGACGGACTCGTCAGGAAGGTTCCACTTCGGCGATCTCGCTGCCGGCCGCTTCGTGGTGAGCGTGCAGCGCCGTCTGGGGCAATCGATACCTCAGCCCTCCATCGACCTGGCCGAAGGGGAGCGGCGCACGGATCTGCAGATCGTCGTCCCGCGCGGTCAGAAGATCTGGGGACGCGTCGAGACGCCCGCAGGCGAACCCGTCGCCGGCCTTCTCGTCTGCGCCCTGGCAGAAGGGGCGGAAGCGAACCCCCAGCTCGAAGTCAGGTGCCGGACGGAAGGTGGCGGAGTCTTCGAGCTCGCGGGGCTGGAGTCCGTGAAGTACAGGTTGACTTTCGATCCGCGGTCTCTCGCCGGGCCCGCCGTGAAAGGCTGCGCATTCACCCAGAAGGCCGGCGTCATGCCGGGCGAGGAGCTCCTCGTCGTGCTGGCTCAAGCCGACACCATCGCCGGGTACGTACTCACGAGCGATGACCAACCAGTCGAAGCGGCATGGGTCGAGGCAAGACTGGACGAGTTGCAGACGGAGTGGACCTACTGCGACGCCCAGGGTCGATTCGAACTCACCGTGCCGAGTGGCGCCACGGTGCGAGTTCGCGCTCTACCCACGGTGAAAACCGACGACTTCTGGGGCTACGAGGTTCTGAACGAAGCGCCTGGAGTCGATCTCCCATCCATCGCGGCAGGGTCCACCGATCTCGTGCTCCGGATGCCAGCTCACTGAGAACGGTCGTGACGGGCGCTCTGACCAGCGCTGAGACGAGTGTTCCTCCCTCTCGATCACGTGCTCCCGTTTCCCCGGTTACCATCGCCGGCATGGATTCGGGAACCAGGAAGGCACTCGAAGCCATCGACCTCGTTTGCCAGACACCGACGCCCACCGGTCCCGTCGACCTCGACGAGGAATACCTCCGCAACGTGAAACGGGTCGAGGGGCTTCCCTGCAATCGGTCTGGCGAAGATAAGAGCTGGATACGGGAGCTCTTGAAGGAGTCCGACGTGCACTGGAGCAGGGCCGTCCGCAGGGAGGCCAGTACTTCTGAATGTGACGAGACGTGAGGATCGCGCGGGCTCCTCTGGTCCTGGCGATCGCACTGGTCCTGGCCGCGACGATCTACGTCCTCACTATGGATGGAGAGCAGGATGCTCTCGAGGTGCACGGGAAGCCCGCCGACGCGGCAGATCGATCAGACCAAGCAGAAAGCGAGACCAGAGCGCCCGATTCTCCCGCCGTTTCGGAAACGGAGAGCGAGCGCTCGGCGACAGCTGCTCCCGAACTTGATTCGGCAGAGATCGCGCTTGCGCAGGCTGCCCGAGTCCGGGGGAGGGTGATCGACGAGGAGGGGGACGCCGTGGTGGGTGCGTCGGTGACGATCGACTACCAACCCGCGGACGACTTCAACATCCTCGATCTCGACTACGGGCACCAGGCGACCGTCGTCGGGGAAGCGCTGACCGATGAGGAGGGAGCGTTCGCGATGGAGGTGCCGCGCGACTGGCCGCTGCGCCTGTACGCGCGAGCGGAAGGTCGCTTCAGCGCGCTACTCGAGGACGTGTTCGCGGGAGCGGAGGTCGTGATCGTGCTCGGACCGAGCACGACGTTGCTCGGCCGGATCACGCGCGCGCTCGATGGCTCTCCCGTCGAAGCTGTCGAGCTCAGTATTTCCCTCCTGTCCGGGCCGATCCTCGCCACGGCGGAGAGCAGTGCGGACGGGAGCTACCGGTTGAGCGAGCTTCCGGCTGGCCTCGCCACGCTGCGTATCCAGTGCCAGTGGCTGGCCGATCCCGCCTGGACGCAGATCGAATTGCCACGCGGTGGGCGCGTCGTGCACGACGTCGCGCTGGAAGAAGGCATTGCGATTCACGGGACGGTGAGCGATGCGCGAACGAGCGCTCCGATCGCCGGAGCCGAGATCGGCGCGGGCTGGACGTTTGGACGCTCGGTCCGCTCGGATCCCGCGGGCGAGTACGAGCTTCGCGGTTTCGGCGGACCAGACGAGTACGAAATCTGCGTGCGCGCTCCCGGCTATGCGGACGCGCGCCACGAGTTCCCGTACACGAGCATGCCGGCCGAGCGCACGCAGCTCGATTTCGCCCTCGTGCCCGGTCGTCGAGCGCGCGGGCGGGTCGTCGATCCGGCGGCTCGACCGGTCGAGGGCGCCTACGTCGCCGCCGTGGGCAACGCGGATCGTGGCGAGGTCACGGACTGGAAGAGCGCGCGTACCGATTCCGAGGGCCGGTTCCTGATCGAGAGTCTCTCGCCCGAACGCAAGCACGCGCTCTTCATTCGCGCGACGGGCTGGGCCAATCTCGTCTACTCGTTCCCGACCGATGAGATCGAGAGCGAGGAGCTCGATCTGGGCACGATCACGCTGCAACCCCCGGGAACCATCGAGGGTCTGGTCGTCACCGAGGACGGCGCTCCGATCGCAGACGTGCAAGTAGGGCTGCGTGGAGCGAACGCCGACTCGGGAGCACTCCTCGGCGACGGCTCCAAGCCTGTGCTTCCGAGGAACCTCGATTGGCGGGGCGTCGATTCGGACTCGAGCGGTCGCTTTCGATTCGGCGATCTCCCGGCGGGAGTGTTCGAGATCTCGGCCCGTCGCTCCTCGGGTCTGGAGGGCCCTTCGCAGCTGGTCGGAATCTTCGAGGGCGAGCGCCGCACGGACGTGCGCATCGTGTTTCCCGGAAGCGGCGAGATCCGCGGCACGGTCGAGACGCCCGATGGGCGAGGCCTCGCGGGTCTCACGGTCACGGCCCTCGCCGAGGGCCGCGAGGTGCCCCGGCTGGCCAGACGTCCGAGCGCGGTCTCGCAGGAGGGCGGCAGCTTCCGGTTCGAGGGTCTGGACGCCGAGAGCTACACACTGTTCGTCGACCCTCGCCGCAGCGCGCTCCACAATGCAGAGGGATTCGCGTTCACGCGCCTCGCGCACGTTCGGCCCGGCGAGGAGAGAATCGTGATCATGCTCGCGGAGCCGGACACGCTCGCAGGTCAGGCCTTCACAGCCGAGTCGCTGCCGGCCACGGACGCATGGGTGTTCGCTGATCTCGAGGGAGAACAGGTCGGCCTGGCCGCCTCCGACGCGGAAGGCCGATTCCAGCTGACCGTCCCGCGCGACTGCATGATCGGGATCCGAGCCTTCAGGATGGAGACGGCGGACACCGAATCCGGCTACCAAATGCGGAAGGACGTGCCCGTACTCGTGCTGGCACCCGTGCCTGCTGGTTCCAAGGATCTCGTGCTCCGATTCGAGAGTCGCTGAGGGAGAGCGTCCCAACGGTGAAGGTGCGACTATCGCCTGCCCGACATGCCGCCGGGCCTTGTGATGCTCGAGATCCGAGCGAGCTGGCTCGCCGATCCAGAGTGGGCGGCGATCGATCTACCCGCCGGCGCGCGAGTCATGCACGACGTCGCGCTGAGAGAAGGCGTGACGATCTTCGGGATCGTGAGCGACGCGCGCACCGGCGCGCCCATCGCCGACGCCGAGATCGGAGCGGGCTACTTCTACTCGCGTCCGGTTCGCACGAGCGCGACAGGCGAGTACGAGCTGCGTGGCTTCGGAGGGGGCGGCGTGAAGGAGATCTTCGTCGGCGCGCGCGGTTACGCGGACCAGCGCCACGCGTTCCCCCGGGGACGCATGCCGACTGAGCCTGCTTCCCCACCGAATGCAGCGGACAGCGTGCGGCGATTCCGGTGCAAACCCTGCCCGCGTGCCGCCGCCTTGCCTTTGTCCAGGGCATCGGCTAGGAATCGATCGGATGGATTCGCTTAAGAAGGGTTTGGGCTTGCTCCAGTCTCACCGCCGCGAGATCGAATCGCTGTGCTCGGAGTTCGCTGTGCAAGAGCTCGCCGTCTTCGGATCCGCGTTGGGGGAAGGATTCGACGCGGAGAGTGACTTCGATCTCCTCGTCGTGTTCGATCCGAGTCTTCCGGTTGGTCTCTTTCACCTCATCCGGCTGCAGCAGCGCCTAGAGGACCTTCTCGATCGCAAGGTCGACCTCGTACCGAAGGAGGGACTCAAACCTCGGCTCCGCGATGAGGTGCTTTCGGCGGCCCGAATCATCTATGCGGCATGATCGGTTCTACCTCGAGGACATGCTCGAGGCGATCGACGAGATCGAGGAGTTCCTCGAGGAGGTGAGCGAGGAGGGATTCCTGGGGGATCGTCTCATTCAGAGTGCGGTACTCCAAAAACTCATCGTCCTCGGCGAAGCGGCCGGCCGCGTCTCTCGGGAGATGCAGGCGGTCTCGCCCGAGATCGAATGGCGCACGATCGTCGGGCTTCGAAATGTCGCTGTGCACGAGTACTTCGCGATCCAGTGGCGACAGATCTGGATGACGGCGAGGCTGGATCTCCCCCCGCTCCGCGAGCGGATTCGAGCTGTGATCGGCTCCCTCCCTGACTCCTGAGGCGGCACGGTTCGAAGAATCAGGTGATGGCTTAGAATCCCCCCGGCACGGCGGGGCCGTGCCTTTGGCCGTGGCACTCGAAGCGTTTCATCCGACTATCCAGCGCTGGTTCGCCGATCGATTCGGCGAGCCGACCGCGCCGCAGAGGCGCGGGTGGCCGGCCATTCGATTGGGGGCGCACGTGCTCATTGCGGCGCCGACGGGGTCGGGCAAGACGCTTGCGGCCTTCCTGTCGGCGATCGATGGGTTGGTCTCGCGGGGGTCGGAGCTCGCCGACGAGACGCGCGTGCTCTATGTCTCGCCGCTGAAGGCGCTCGGGAACGACGTGCAGAAGAATCTGCAGGGGCCGCTCGGGGAGCTCTGCGCGCTCGATCCTTCGTTGCCGGAGATTCGGGTAGCGGTGCGCTCGGGTGACACGCCGGCGAAGGAGCGGGCGGCGATGGTGAAGCGGCCGCCGCACATCCTCGTGACGACGCCGGAGAGCCTCTACATCTTGCTCACGACCGAGAGCGGGCGGGCCATGCTGCGCACGGTGCGGACGGTGATCGTCGACGAGATCCATGCGGTACTGGGGGACAAGCGCGGGTCGCACCTCGCTCTATCACTCGAACGGCTGGAGGCGCTCGCGGGAGAGGTGCAGCGCATCGGGCTCTCGGCGACGCAGAAGCCGCTCGAGGACGTGGGGCGCTTCCTCGTGGGCGCGGGGCGCGAGTGCAGCCTGGTGGACGAAGGGCACCTGCGCGCGATGGACATCGGGATCGAGATCCCGCCGTCGCCGCTTGCGGCGGTGTGCTCGCACGAAACATGGTCGGAGATCTATGCGCGCATCGCCGAGCTCGTGCGCGAGCATCGCACGACGCTCGTCTTCGTCGGCACGCGCAAGATGGCGGAGCGGGTCGCGGCGGAGCTCTCGAAGCTCCTCGGCGCGGACGCGGTCGCCTGCCATCACTCGAGCCTTTCGAAGGATCGGCGGCTCGACGCGGAGCAGCGGCTGAAAAGCGGCGCCTTGCGTGCGCTCGTCGCGACGGCCTCGCTCGAGCTCGGCATCGACATCGGCGACGTCGATCTCGCCATCCAGGTCGGCGCGACGCGTTCGATCGCGACCTTCATCCAGCGCATCGGCCGCTCGGGCCACGGGGTGGGGCGCACGCCGAAGGGGCGGCTCTTCCCGCTGACGCAGGACGAGCTCGTCGAGGCGGCGGCGATCCTGCGCGCGATGCGCCAGGGGGTCCTCGATCGCACGCCGCAGCCGGCGGCGCCGCTCGACATCCTGGCGCAGCAGATCGTCGCGGCCTGCACGGCGGAGACGTGGAGCGAGGACGAGCTCTTCGCGCGCGTGCGCCGCGCGTGGCCGTACCGGCGCCTCGCGCGCGAGGACTTCGACGCGGTCGTCGCTCTGCACGCGAATGGACGCCGGGCCTTGCTCCATCGCGACGGCGTGCAAGGGCGCCTGCGCGCGACGCGGCGCGCGCGGCTCGTCGCGGTCACCTGCGGCGGGGCGATCCCCGACACGACCCAGTATCGCGTGCTTCTCGAACCCGAGGGCACGTACATCGGCTCGATCGACGAGGACTTCGCGGTCGAAGCGACCGGCGGTGACGTGTTCCAGCTCGGGAATGCGTCCTGGCGCGTCCTGCGCGTCGAGCGCGGAACGATGCGCGTCGCCGATGCGCACGGCGCACCGCCCTCGCTGCCCTTCTGGGTAGGCGAGGCGCCGGCGCGGACGCAGGAGCTCTCGGCCGAGCTCGGCGTGGTGCGCGAGCGAGGGCTCGATCGCGCTTGGCTGGCGCGGGAATGCACTCTTCCGGCCGAGATCGCGGAGGCGCTCGCGCTCTACCTGGAAGAAGGCGCGCGCACGCTGGGCGCCGTACCGACGCAGAGCTGCATCGTGCTCGAGCGCTTCTTCGACGAGAGCGGCGGCACGCAGCTCGTCGTGCACGCGCCCTTCGGTGGGCGCATCAACCGTGCCTTCGGCCTCGCGCTGCGCAAGCGCTTCTGCCGTCAGTTCGGTTTCGAGCTGCAAGCCGCGTCCAACGAAGAAGCGATCGTGCTCTCGCTCGGGCCGCAGCACAGCTTCCCGCTCGAAGAGGTGTTCGAGTACCTGCACCCCGACTCGGTCGAGCGCCTCCTCGTGCAAGCGCTCCTCGTGGCACCCTTCTTCCAGGCGCGCTGGCGCTGGAACGTCGGTCGCTCGCTCGTGGTCGAGCGCACCCAGAGCGGCAAGCGCGTCCCCGCGCCGATCTTCCGCATCCGCGCGGACGACTACCTCGCGCAGGCGTTCCCTGCGGCTGCAGCGTGCGGGGAGACGATGCCTCCCGGCGACATCGAGATCCCGATGGAGCATCCGATCGTGCGCCAGACGATCGAGGACTCGCTCCATGAAGCGATGGATCTCGACGGTCTCGTCGAAGTCCTGCGCGGCCTGCGCGACGGGCGCATTCGCAGAGTCGTGGTCGAGACGCCCGAGCCGTCCGCTTTCGCGCGCTCGATCCTCGCGTCGAAGCCGTACGGTTTCCTCGACGACGCGCCGCTGGAGGAGCGCCGCACGCAGGCGGTGCTCGCGCGTCGCACCCTCGACCCGCGCGCGGCGGCGGAGCTCGGCGCGCTCGATCCGGAGGCGGTGCGCCGCGTGCGCGAGGAGGCCTGGCCCGATCCGCGGGACGCCGAGGAAGTGCACGAAGCGCTCTTGTGGATGGGCTACGTGACGGTGGACGAGGCGCGGCCGTGGGACGCGTGGCTCGGCGAGCTCGCGGCGCAGGGACGCGTGACCCTCGAAGGCGAGCGCTGGTTCGCCGCGGAGGCGACGCGCGATCCGGCGGCCGTGCTGCGCGGCCGCATGCAAGCGCTCGGACCGGTGCACTCCGACGATCCGGTGATGCTCGAGCTCGAGCGCGAGGGCAGCGTGCTGCGCATCCCGCTCGAAGGACGGCCGGGCTGGTGCGATCGCCGCCTCCTCGCGCGCATCCAGCGGTACACGCTCGACACTTTGCGCCGCGAGATCGAGCCCGTTTCGGCCGCGGATTTCCTGCGCTTCCTCGGCGCCTGGCAGCACCTCGAGGAGGACTACCAGCTCGATGGCCCGGCCGGGGTCGAGGTGATCGTGCGCCAGCTCGCCGGCTTCGAAGCGCCGGCGGCTGCGTGGGAGCGGAAGATCCTCGCCCGGCGCGTGCGCCGCTATCGACCCGAATGGCTCGACCAGCTCGGGCTCTCAGGTGCGGTCGCGTGGGGCCGACTGTGGGACGCGGGGCGCTCGGCCTTGCGGGCGACGCCCATCAGCATCGTTCCGCGAGCGGAGCTCGCGACCTGGCTCGCGCTCGCGACTCCCGCCGCCGAGCCCGAGCTCTCCTGGCCTGCGCGCGCGATCCAGGACGCCTTCGCGAGCGGCGGCGCGCTCTTCCCGAGTGATCTCGAGCGCGTCACGGGCCTTCTCGCGTCCGACGCCGACCGCGGGGTCGAGGAGGGGATCGCTCAGGGCTTGCTCACGAACGACTCCTTCGGAGCGCTGCGACACCTGATGCTGCCGGCGTGGAAGCGCAAGAAGCCGCTGATCGCGGCGGGACGCTGGAGCGTGTTCCGCGCGGAACGCTCGCAGCCCGGTGCCGCTGCGCCGGACGTCGAGTTCGTCGTGCGCGCCCTCCTGCGCCGCTACGGCGTGATCTTCCGCGCCGTCCTCGCTCGCGAGCGCATCCCGGTTCCCTGGCGCGATCTCGCGCGGACGTGCCGGGCGCTCGAGCTGCGCGGCGAGATCCGCGGCGGCCGCTTCGTCGCCGGTTTTTCGGGCGAGCAGTTCGCGCTCGCGGAAGCCGTGCCGCTCTTACGCAAGATCCGCAAGCGCGAGCAGCATCCGGTGATCAGCGTGGCCGCCGCCGACCCGTTGCATCTCGCCGGCATCTTGACCCCCGGCGAGCGCGTGTCCCCGCAGGCGCACCGCTCGATGGTGCTCGGGGAATGATCGGAATGAAGCGGCTGCCCGCGCTTGCAAGGATCGCTCTCCCGATCCTGTGCGGGCTTCCGTGGCAGTGCTGAAGGGAGACCTCGATATGGCTTTCGCGATTCGATCCACGAGCTTCGGGAGTCAGGCCGAGATCCCGGCCGCGACACCTGCGCGATGAGCGGCCACGTCCTCGGCCAGGCGGAGTGGATGGGGACCTACGAGAAGAAGAAGAAGTGATTTGGTCGGGGACGAGAGCGCCAGACGTCGCAGCCGAGCGCCCGCGGTGCTCGCGATTGCATCGCTCGTTCTCCTCGCGGGCGCGCTGACGGTCGCGCTCTCGTTCCTGCTGCGGGAGACAGTGGCGGTTGCCTCGACACTGCCGCCTGGTGGGACCTTCCCCCAAGCGGCTGCGCCGCCGGCCGAGCTCGAAAGTCTGCCGGCAGAGGAAAGCGAATCCTCGGGCCGATCCGCAGTCGAGCCGGAAGCCGCGGCTCACCGTGTTGCCGGCGAGAGGAACCTCCTCGTTCGACTGTGGGAGGGTGAAACGCGGCGTCCCGTCGAAGGGGCGCGGGTTTCGTTCCTGGAGCAGGTGGTGTCGAGCGACGCCTCGGGAATCGCGTACCTGACTGTTCCAGAGGACCGAGAGCAGGAGGGCGGTTGGGTACAAGTGGAGGCGCGAGGCTTCTTCCCGGAATGCGAGCTCTGGAAGGGTGGAGAACACGAGGTCGAGAAGAGCTTGTGGCGCAAGGCGAGTTTCAGCGTGCAAGCGCGCGACGCCCACTCACGCTTGCCGCTGGCTGGCGCCAAGCTTCGCGTCGTCCAGCAGACGGACCGGGCGCACGGGAAGCTCCACGCCTTCGCCAACTTCGAAGGCAAGGCCTCGTTCGTGGTCCGGTCGAAAGTGGCGTTCGACCTGTACGTCGAGGCCCAGGGATTCCTGGAGCACGAAGAACGCTTGATGATCGCCGGCACGGAGAACTGGGTCGTCGATCTCGAGCGACAGGCAATGGTCGAGGGCGTGATCTCGTTCCTTGACGGGACGCCGGCCGTCGGCGCCCAGGTCGACCTCTGGACGGATGAATCGGAGGACGAGGATTCGTCCGGACCACATAGGGTGAGCTCGGACGAAGCGGGCTTCGACGGACGCTATCGCCTAGAAGCACTCGGAGCTGGTGAGCTCCTCCAGCTGCGCGCCGAGGACTCTCTCGGTCGTCATGCCGAAAGCGAGCTCTTCACCGTCGATCGCGCCAACCTTCGCGAGGAAGTCTCTCTAGTGCTCGACTGGACGGGCGGGCAGATCGTCGTCCGCGTCGTCGATGCGCACGGGAAGCCCGTTCCGCAAGTTCCGGTGGAGGCCACTTGGTGGGCAAATGGCGCCCCGCCCGAAGGCTACGAGCCAACGGGCTTCCAGGTAGACGAGTGGACAGACAAGGAAGGCACCGCTGTCTGCAACACGCCGCGCACTGGCCCGCACCTGGTGTGCGTATCGGCAAGGCAGGCGCCCGAGGGTGGATTCTCCTTTGTCCGTGAAGCAACGACCATCCATAGCGCGCGCGTCGTGGTCGATCGAGGCGCACGCGTCGAGCTCGAGGTTCGTTATCCGGAGGTCGGCCGGCTCACCGGCTTGGTTCTCGACGCAGCAGGAGCGCCGATGGACGGGGCACATGTCTACTTCCACACGAAGAGGATGGATCCCTGGCTCGGCGAGACTTCCGAAACTTCGTCCGCTGAAACGGATCCTGACGGGCGCTTCCTGCTGTATGAACTCCCGGCGATTCCCGGACGGCTCGTCCTAGAGGGTCGGGCAGAGGTGCCTTGGTTTCAGGAGATCGCCTCGATCACACCGAACTCGCAGGAACTGGTCTTCCGGATGCCCGAACCCGCGGAGATTCGCGGGCACATCGAGGAGGTCCAGGCGGGAACCGGACTCGCGCTGATCCTGACCATCAATAACCGCTCGTTCGAGCACGGCGTGGAGGCACGGGCGGACGGCTCCTTCACGGTCCTCACGGCAGTGCTCGGGAAAGCAGTCCGAGTGGAGTTCGTCGACGAGGGGGGAGTGACGTCGTTTTGCAGAGAAGTCGAACTCCGTGCGGGCCAGTCGTGCGACCTGGGGGACCTCCGTGTGGAACGTGCGAGGCACTTCCACGCGATGGTGGTCGATGAGCGTGGCACGCCGGTTCCCGAGCCCGAGGTGGCAGTCTGGGATGCGAGCGAGCGAATCGTGTACTTCGTCACAGGCGACGTGAACGGGGGTATCCCGCTCCCGATGCTGCCGGGCCGAGCCGGCACGATCGGCATCGCCTTGGAGCAGGACGACATCTATCGAACATTCCCCTGCGAAGATCTCTCGCGCCTCGACGGCAGTGTCTTCGTCGTGCACGACCTCGTGCATCTCGAAGGCCAGCTCTCCCGCGTCGCGGGTGCCTGGTCGGGAAGAGCCGAGGTGCAGGCTGTCGGACACACGGAGGACTACGATCGCAACGAGAAGCCCGAAACGATGTCCGATCGCGCCGGTCACTTCTCGCTCGATCTGATTCCCGGGCGTGTGCAACTCTTCATCCGGCCATTTGGCGCGCTCGAGTGGATTGCCGGGCCCGAGATCCTCGTTCCTGCCGGTGAGACGACGTCGCTGGACTGGGTCGTGGAATGACCCAGACGCAGTTTCGCGCGGGCTGTAAAGGGAGATCGCGCGTTTCGTAAGTGAAGCGTTGGGCGGACTACATTCCAGCGCCTTCCGTCGTAGGCGTCAGTTCGACTATCATCCGTCCGTTCAAGAAGTCCCGATTCGAAGGAGAATCACCGCCATGAAAGCATGGATTCCGCTTCTCGCGCTCTCCGCGCTGTTTGCCGTTCCCGCCGTTGCCCAGGAGAAGAAAGAGAACAAGCCCGTCGAGGTCACGCAGAAGAAAGAGCCCTACAAGCTCGGCGCGACCGTTGACGAAGCATTGACGCTCAAGGACATCGACGGCAAGGAGATCAAGCTCAAGGACCTGCGCGGCAAGGTCGTGTTCATCCACTTCTGGTCGAAGGACTGCCCGTACGAGGAAGTCGCCGATCCCAAGGTCCAGGCGCTCGAGAAGAGCTGGCAGGGCAAGGACGTCGCGATCCTCGCCATCGACTCCAACAGCACCGAGATCGGGAACGAGCCGGCGAAGGACGCGAAGGCCTACGACCCGATCCGCGAGCACCTCAAGAAGAAGAGCATGAGCTTCCCGGTGTACGCCGACCACGGGAACAAGGTCGCCGACATGTTCAACGCGCAGCACACGCCGCATTGCTTCGTGATCGACAAGAAGGGCGTCCTCGTGTACATGGGTGGCCTCGACGACGACCCGAAGAACGAGAAGGGCAATGCCGCCAAGCAGTACGTGCGCGACGCGGTGAACGCCGTCCTCGAGGGCAAGGAAGTCCCCACCAAGGAATCCAAGCCCTACGGCTGCGGGATCAAGCGAGTCAAGGTCGGCAACTGATGGCGGCCGCGCCCGCGCCCGGCGCACTCGCCGGGAGCTGACGCGATCACCGTTCCCTACAACGCCATGTCACGAACGAGGCAGAATGGGTTCGCCGCCTGTGCGGTAGGGCTCGTGCTTTGCCTCGCCCCCGGCTGCGGGGACGCTTCGGGAACGGACTCTGCCTCGCGTGCCGGGTCCAAGTCGACGACGCCCCAGGTCGAGATCGTCGACCTTTCCGGTATCGACGCCGCGCTCGCGCAACGACGCGGGCGCGGCGTCTTGCTCAACTTCTGGGCCATCTGGTGCGCGCCCTGCGTGGCCGAGCTACCCGAGCTGGTCGAGACGGCTCACGAGTACCGCGAGCGCGGCGGCGACGTGATCCTGGTCTCCTTCGACCTCATGCTGCCGAACGTGGAGCGCGAAGCCGTGCGCGAGCAGGTCACTCGCTTCGCGAAGGAGCGCGGCATCGACGTGCCGATCCTGATCTACGACGCGCCGGATTACGAAACGATCAACGAGCACTTCGATCTCCCCGGCGGAGTTCCGGTCACCCTCGCGTTCGACCGCCACGGCAAGCTCGTCGATCGCGAGGACCAGCAAGCGGACAAGGCCCGCTTCGTGCAGTTGATGGAGAACGCGCTCGCCCGCTAGCCCGCATTCTTGACCAGGAATAAGCGCGATTTCCTAACCCCGCGTCCACTGAGTCGGGGGAAGATCAGTGCCGGCTACCGCTCGTCCGGAATCGAACTCTCCACCCGGAAAGGCGACGGAGACACAAGCTCATGGGAAACGACCTTGCAGTGTCCCTACTCCGGGGCGCCGCCGCATCAGCCATCCTCGCGTCCTGCCTGCACGCGCAGGTAGCCAGCAATTCCAGCACGCCGCCGAGCCTCGAGCCGGCGTTCGTCGTTCCGCCGCCCAGCTCCGCAGGTGGTTGTCTCACCGGTTTCGTCGGTGACACGACCCTCGCCGGTGGCTGGGGGGCGTTCGAATCCGCCGCTGGCCAGACGATGGACGTCCTGGTGAGTGGCGTCCCCGATTTCGCGGCGATCCAATCGATTCCCTGGGTTGGCGGCGGCCCACTTCTGCTCTCGCCCGACCACACGAAGTGCACCGTCGGCGTGAGCTGGGGGACTTGGAGCCACGGCTACGCTGGCGAGGTCTTCGATACTCTGGGCGCGACCAGCGCGACTCTCACGATGCCCGCGGGCGCCTCGGCGTTCGACTGCTACATCGAGCCCGGTCCCTTTGCCGTCCATACCTTCTTCATCACCGGCACGGCGACGGACTCCTCGACCGTGACGGTCAACGTCACGGCCGACGGATTGGGTGGCGCGAGCCATTTCGGTTTCTACACGAGCGGCAACTGCTGCCTGAGCTCGGTCACGATCACCGCACTCGTTTCCTGGGCCATCGGTGAGCTTCGTCTCGGCAGCTGTGAGGTCTGCCCGGTCGGTCCGAACTCGAGCGGCAACCCCGCGCTGATGTCGTTCTCCGGCAGCCTCTCCATTGCCGTCAACAACTTCACCGTCAGCGCCCTCGAGCTGCCGCACAATCAGTACTACATCTTCTTCTTCGGCCCGAATCAGCAGGAAATCCCCTTCGGGAACGGCTACCTCTGCATCGCGGCTCCGATCGCCCGACTGAACCCTCCCGTGCAGTCCTCGGGCGCCGGCCTTGCAAGCCGCCTGGTCGACATTTCCAGCTTCGCGCCCGGCACGATGAACTTCCAGTGCTGGTTTCGTGACCCGCCCGCCGGTGGCGCGGCCTTCGACACCTCGGACCGCCTCGAAGTCGTCTTTGTCCCCTGACATGGGTGGACCCTGTCGGGGTCCAGACGCGGATCCGCTGAGCTAGTTCTTGAAGCCGGCCGCCCTGAGGTGGCTGGCCTCGATCTCCCGAGGCTTCGAAGAGTTCGAAGTCGTTCTGCTGTCTTTCCGGAGCAAACCAGTAGGTCGCGCTAGACGTTCCGCGCGAGGAGTGCCACGCCCTCGCGCAGCTGGAGACGGAGCTCGGCGAAGTTGCGCACGTTCCGCAGGCGCCGCAGGAGCCAGGCGGGGCGGAGGTAAAAGCGGCGCACGAGGTGCTGCTTTGCGCGGCGGACGGCGGCGCGATCGAGAGTCGCCGTGGGGAGGAAGATCTCGGCGCCTGCCTGGTCCATCACGAGATCGCGCGCGGAAGCGAGGCCGAGCGCGAGGATCTTCTGGCGAAAGGGTGTGCCGAAGCGAGGGACGGCGACGTTCAGCGAGAGGAAATCGAGCTCGAGCTCGATGGCGAGCGCGAGCGTGCGCTCGAGGCTCGCTTCGTCCTGCTCGGGCAGACCCAGGATGACCGTGCCGACGGTGCGCAGGCCGAGCGCGCGGGTGCGCGCGCAGGCGGCTCGCACCTCGTTCGTGTCATAGCCCTTCTCGTAGGCGGCGAGCAGCGCGTCGTCGGCGCTCTCGATGCCGAGGATCAGCGTGTGGCAGCCAGCGCGGCGCATGGCGCGCAAGAGCTCGTCGCTCGCGACGTCCGGGCGCGTGAACGCGGTCCAGGAGAGGTCACCGCGCTCCTCGAGGGCGCGACAGAGCTCGAGGGCGCGCCCGGGAATGGCTCCGAACGTCTGGTCGAGGAAGAAGAGCTCGCGAATGCCGCGCACGCGCAGCGCGTCGATCTCCTGCAGGAGGTCCTCGACGGGGCGGACCTGGAAACCGAGCGTGCTCATGACGCAGAAGCTGCACGGCCAGGGGCAGCCGTAGTCGGTGAGCAGGGTGGCGAAGCGACCCGAGCGCGCGAACGAGAAGCGGTAGCCCCGCTCGGGAAAGAGCTCGTGGCGCGGGCGCGGCACCCGGAAGCTCCCCTTGCGGTGGCGCGGCTCGAGGCGCCGCAAGCGCTCGGGCCGGCCGCGAGGATCGCGCACGGTCATGTCCTCGATCGCGGCGCGATCGCCGGCGAGGTAGGCGCACACGTCGCGATTGGCGAAGACGTGCAGCGCGGCCTCGATCCAGGGCTCCTCGGCGAGGCGCTCCTCGCTCTGCTCGTGCAGGAGATCGCCGAGCACGAGGACGCGCAGGCCGCGCGCGGCCTGATCGGCGAGGAAGGCGCGGTCCTCGGGCCACGAAACGGAGGCGACCAGGCTCACGATCACATCCGGCGCGAGGCCGGCGATACGCGCGCGAGCGCGGGCGGGCGCCAGCCGCTCGGCGATGCAATCCAGGACGTGCACCTCGTGTTCCGCTGCGATCGTTCCCGAGAGCACGACGAGATCGATCGGGTGGTAGACGTAGCTCGCCTTGCTCGTCTTCGAGCACAGGTAGTCGCGGATGTAGATTCGCTCGCCGGGCGGGTTGAGCAGCAGAACTTTCATCGCTCGCGCCGCTCCCACGCGCTCCCGCGGGTCGCGCTCGCGTGCGAACGCGGCGCCGGCTCGCCCGGCGAGCGCTCACCGGCCAGTGTGAGCGCAGCACGCTCGACCTCGTCGATCGAGAGATTCATCAAGCACTCGGGGCGGCCGTGGATGCACGTCGAGCGCTTGTTGTCGTGCACGTTGATGCACGGGCTGCAGATCGGCGGGCGCCACAGCGCGCGCGCGCTCGGGCCGAGTGGCCGATACATGAGCGGAGTCTCGGGGCCGAATAGCCCCAGCGTCGGTGCGCCGAGCGCCGCGGCGAGGTGCATCGGTCCGCTGTCGTTGGAAACCACGAGCGACGCTCGCGCGAGCAGCGCACACAGCTCGCCCGGCGAGAGCGCTCCGGAGAGATCGAGGATCGCACCCCCGTCCCGGCCGGCGAGCATGCGCGCCGTGTCCGCGATCGCACGCGTGTACGCGCTCTCTTCACGGCTCCCCACGAACGCGCAGGCGAAACCCCGACCGCCCGCGAGGCGCGCCGCGAGTTCGGCGAAACGATCCGCGGGCCAGCGGCGTTCGAGCGAGAGGATGCCGGCGTTGGGGTTCAGCACGGCGAGAGGCCGCGTGCGACGGGGGCCCGCGCTGGCGATCAGGCGCTCGACCCGGGTGGCATCGGCGGCAGCCACCGAGAACGGCTGCAGGTCGTTCGGTCCGAGCTCGCGCTCGTCTCCCGCCCCGGCCAGCGCCGCGAAATTGCGCGCGACGTGTCGGTAGCGATTGAACGGAATGGTCCGATCGTGGAAGCCGCCCCGCCAGACCGAAGGCGATGCGAAGCCGTGGGTTCGAGGTGCCCTGCAGCTCGCGGAGACAAGCGCAGTGAAGCGCGTGAAGAACTCGAAATCGAAGACCTCGTCGTAGGCCGCCCGGCGCAGCCGCCGCACGAGGGCTCCGATGCGCGCGACGAGGCGCCACCAGCCCACGCCGTGCACGGCGAGCGTCTCGACGCGATCGAAGACGCGGAAGCCTGTCGCGAAGCCTTCGTTGCTGGCGAGCGTGAGCAGCGTCAGCTCCGCCCCGGGATGGCGCTCGCGCAAGACTCGCGCGGCAAAGGTGAGGAGCTGCAGGCTCCCCGCGCCCCACATCTTGACCAGGAGGATGCGCCGGGGACGCGGAAGATCCTTCCGACTTCGCGAGTGGATCCAGCGCAAGGGCTGCAAGAGCACGCATGCGATCCAGCCGAGTGTCTGGTCCGCGCGCTGCAAGCTCCGCATCGAGGGCGTCATCTCCTTCTACTGTAAAGAAAGTTTCCAACCTCGAATCTCTTCGAATCCTCATATCGGCTCTCCCCCGCCGCCGATAGGGGCCGTCGAGTGAAGGCGGACCGAGAAGTCGGCCACGGAGACACGAATTGCAACATGCTTCACAGAGAGTCTGGCGTCGGACGGCCTTTCCGGTTCGTGCGCGTCAGACGAGACGTCCGCGACGAGGAATGACCCTGATCGAGGTGATGCTCGCCCTCACGATCCTTGCCGTCGCGGTCCTGGCTTTCTCGCAAGCGCTCATCGCGACCTCGAGGTCGACCGCCACCACGCGTGAGATGGCTCTCGCGGAGCATGCTGTGCGTCAGGTCGTGGAGTCCATGCACGCCGCGGAGTTCGCGGAGGTCTTCGCGCTCTACGATTCGAGTGCGGTCAACGATCCAGGTGGCGAGGGCACTGCTCCCGGACAGGACTTCGACGTCCCTGGCCTCGATGCGTTATCGGGGGACGGTGACGGAATGGTGGGAGAAGTGGTGTTCCCCGAGGGCGCCGCGGGCGTCCTGCGCGAGGATCTCGCTCAGGTCGAGCTGGGTATGCCCCGCGATCTGAACGGCGACGGGATCGACGCGAACGACCATTCGGGCGACTACCAGCTCCTGCCCGTACTGGTCCGTGTCCGATGGCGCGGCGCGAACGGTACGGCCAAGCTCGAAGTCAAGACGATCCTGGCGAGCTACTGATGAGAACCGCTTCACTGAAGGCGTGCACACGCGCTGGATTCTCGATCGTCGAGCTCCTGATCGCCGTGGCAATTGCATCTCTCGTGCTGCTCGCAGGGAACATGCTGTCCGCGACGGGTCTGGGTGTGTTCCGTTCGACCACGGTCCAGACCGGCCTCGACGCGGGCGTCCTGCATGCCATCGACCGGCTCAGCACGGAGATCGCCAAGGCGGACTCGGGTTCCCTCCTTCCACCGCTACCGGTGGACGGGACGGACGATCTGTCCTTCCAGGAAGTGACCGGGCTCGTGGACGGTGAGCCGGTATGGGGGCCCGTCCAGGAAACCTCCTTCGAGTACGAGACGGGCGAGGCCAACGACGGCCTCGACAACAACTCCAACGGGCTGATCGACGAGGGCATCGTCGTGCTCCTGCGCGACGTCGGCGGTCCCGACGAGCAGCGGGTGGTGCTCTGCCACGGCGTCCGAGAGCTCCTGGAGGGCGAAATATCGAACGGCGTCGACGACAACGGGAACGATCTCGTCGACGAGCATGGCTACTGCCTTCAGTGGGTCGAGGGAGTGCTCTGCGTGCGGTTGAGCGTCGAGGAAGTGGACTCGACGGGCCAGCACGTCATGCGCACGCTCCAGACCTCCGTGAGAATGAGGAACGGACTATGAGTGTGGGGAGAATCAGCACTGGGCGCGCGGATGCACGGGGAACGGCTCTGATCGCCGTCGTCGTGACCATGGTGGGAATCGGGGTGCTCTCGATGGCGCTCCTCGCCGTCAGCTCATCCGCCTTCAAGGTGCAACGCCAATCGAAGGACGAGACGGGCGCGCTCTACGCAGCGGAGGCAGGCATAGCGGATGCGCTGTATTCCCTGCGCAATGGCGGCAGCGGCGACCTCGGCAGCGAGGACGACCACGTCAACTTCGGGGGCACCGACTACTGGGTGGACACGACCGACAACGGAGATCGGACGTTCACTCTGGTCGGCACCGGCATCGAGGGCCGGGGCGGGGCGCGCATCGAAGTGGTGGTCGAACGCAACACCAGCACCTTCTTCCAGTGGGGCGCCTTCGGCAAGGACTACCTGCATCTGGACGCGCAAGCGAAGGTCGACAGCTACGACTCGGCCGCCGGCACCTATGCAGAGCAATGCATCCACGGTTCGGGCGCCTCGGCCCACGCCGAGGAAGACGGGTCGACGGGCTCGAACGGCGACATCACGCTCGACCACAACGCGAAGATCTTCGGCGACGGCATGCCTGGAGTCGACGGATCGATCTCGATCCTGGGCAATGCCGAGGTGCACGGTTCGACGGCTCCGATGCCAGAGACCATCGAGACGCCGCCCATCGAGTTGCCCACGATCGCAGTGACGGGCACCTTCGACATCGCCAAGAACAAGACCGCTACGATCGGGCCTGGAGAGTGGCACTACACCCGCCTGAGCGCCAACACGGGCTCGACGCTGAGAGTCACCGGACCCGCCACGGTGATCTTCGACTCGTGGACGCAGTTCTCGGGCTCGAGGGTCACGGTCGACGCGGCGAACGGTCCGGTCGAGTTCTACATCCAGGACAGCTTCGTCATCCACAGCAACACGACCATTGCCTCGACGACCTACAAGCCCGCGGACATCACGTTCCATCTGCTCAGCGACAACATCCGCGACCCCCAGGAGCTGGTGACGCTCGACACCGTCGATTTCGATTCGAACTCCAAGCTGTACGGGACCGTCTACGCTCCGAACGCACTGATCAACATCGAAAGCAACTTCGAGTTCTTCGGCTCGTTGATCGCGCGACAGATCGACCTCGACAGCAACTGCCGCATCCACTTCGACGAGGACCTGCTGAACTCCGAAGAAGAGGGCGGCGGCGGCGTCGCGTACACGACGATCTGCTGGCGGGAGCTGCCCTACCGTCCGCGACAGGGATCTTCCTCCTTCGGTGATTGATCGATCCGAGATGAACTGCACTGAACATCGAGAGGAGGGCGCACTCCGCGTGCGCCCTCTGGCCGTTGCGCTCGCCCTCGCGGCGTGCGCTTTCGGAGCGCGCGCCGACGCCAGCCAGGGTCCCGAGACTCAGGCGGAATCCCGCCAGGAGGAGCCGGAAGACGACTGGCAAGCGATCGTGCGCCTGATGCACCTGACTCGCGATCGCGGCGGGCCGCCGGTGAGCGAGCTCGTTCCGATGATCGTTCCGCACGTCGAGAAGCGGCTCCCGCAAGTGCTCGCCATCCTGCACGAGCGCAGGGCTCCACCCTTCGAGCAGGAGGAAGCACTTCGCCTCTCCCCGGCGCAGCAAGACCTGCTGACCGGTGCGCTGGAGAGTCTCGCGCGGCCCATCGTGATCGACGCTCTCGACCATTTCCTCGCGGGGCAGAGCGGCGAGGACGCCCGTCGCCTGCGCATCCAGGTCGAGGGCTGTGTCGGCTCGGCCAGCGAGCTCGCCCTCGTGCTGGAGCTCGCGTTCCATGACGAGGAGATCCTGCTCTCACCCGAACTCGAGCCGTACTTGCGCCCGGCCCTCGCCAAGATCCTCGGACGCGATCCGCTCGCGTCCCAGAAGTGGCTGCTCGCCGAGTGGCGCGATCTGAAGGATCCATTGCTCGTTCCGCTCGTGCTTGCGCTCGGCGATGCGGACAAGGCAGATGCTGTCGCGGTCCTCGTCGAGATCGCGACCTGGCGGGAGGATCTCGCCTTCCTCGCCATCGCCCAGGTTCGCAGCATCGGGCCGTCTCCGTCCGAGATCGTGAACGCGGCGCTCATCGACGTGATCCACCGCCGGCTCGACCCCTCGCGGACCGATCGCGCCCAGACATACGTCCAGGTACTGGGGGAGCTTTCGGATTTCAGCGCGGTCCCCCAGCTCCTCGACCTCCTCGGCGTGGAGCACGAGGGGCTGCGCAAGAGCGCGCTCTGGGCGCTGCAGCGGATGAGCGCCATGCCCATGCCAGCGAGTGCAGCGCTGTGGCGGCACTGGTACCAGAAGGAACTCGGATGGGCGCGCACGGAGCGCGAGGACACCATCGCGCGGCTCACTTCCAGGTCACGCGCCGAGGCCGTGGCCGCGGTGCAGGAGATCGCTCGTCACCGCTACCAGCGCCATGAGCTCGCGCGAGCCCTCGCCACGGCGCTCCAGAGTCCCGACGCGGAGGTACGCCTGGCGGCATGCCGCGCGCTCGGAGCGCTCGCCTCACCGCGATCCGGGGCATCCCTCGAGGAATGCACGGACGACCCCGACCGCCGCGTGGCGCTGGCTGCGCTTGGCGCGCTGCAGCGGATCCAGGGCTCCCTAGAGCCCCGCGGGCATGGGAAGAGGTCGGAGCTTGTCGCGCAGTAGGTACTGGCGATCTTGCTCCCCCCCGGGTCCTGGGCCTATGTTGATCAGGCCTCCATCCCCCGGAGCGCTCGGAGGGGCGATCCCCTCCCCGGCGCCCCTCCTCGGCTGCGGAACGCCGTGGCATTCCTCCCCTCGCGGCCGCCGCGGACGGACCCTCGACTGATGTGCGGATTCATCGGCATCTTCGGCCCCGACGGCACCGACGTCGCTCCGGAGATCTACGAGGGCCTGCTCGCCGTTCAGCACCGCGGTCAGGACGCCGCGGGCATCATCACGTTCACCGACAGCTTCCACGTGAAGAAGGGCCGCGGCCTGGTCCTCGAGGTGTTCGACATGGAGAGCATGGCGCGCCTGCGCGGCAACCTGGGCGTCGGCCACGTGCGCTATCCGACCGTGGGCTCCGGGCACGACGAGGACGCCCAGCCCTTCCACCTCACCTTCCCGCTTGGCGTGGCGATGGCGCACAACGGCAACGTCACGAACTTCGAGGAGCTGACGCGCGAGGAGTTCACCTCGACGGGCACCCGCCTCAACTCGAGCTGCGACCTCGAGGTGATCCTGTACGTGTTCCGCGACGAGCTCGCGCGAGCGCTTGCGCGAACGGGGCCACATCGAGACCGACGACGTGTTCCAGGCCGTGAAGCGCGTCTACGAGCGCGTGCAAGGGCGCCTACTCGGTCGTCGCGATGATCCCCGACGTCGGCCTAGTCGCCTTCCGCGATCCGTACGGCATCAAGCCGATCGTGTTCGGCGAGAAGACGACCACCGAGGGCCGCTGGTTCGCGTGCGCCTCCGAGAGCGTGGTCCTCGACGTGACCGGCTACGAGCGCACCATCGACCTCGGGCGCCGGCGAGGCGGTCTTCGTGGACCAGGCCCGCGACGTCCACGGCGCAAGATCTCCGACAGGCCCCATCACCCCTGCATCTTCGAGCTGGTCTACTTCGCGCGGCCCGACTCCTTCCTCGACGACATCTCCGTCTACAAGACGCGCCTGCGCTTCGGCGAGGCGCTCGCGCAAGCAGTGGAAAGCCGCCGGCGCGCCGATGCCCGACGTCGTGATTCCCGTGCCCGATTGCTCGCGCGACGCGCGCCATGGCCATGGCCGCCGGAGCTCGGCGTGCCGTACCGCGAGGGCCTGGTCAAGAACCGCTACATCGGCCGCACGTTCATCATGCCCAACCAGGCCAGCCGCTCAGACCTCGATCCGGCGCAAGCTCAATCCGATCCCGCATCGAGTTCGAGGGCAAGGACGTGCTGCTCGTCGACGACTCGATCGTGCGCGGCAACACCTCGCGGCGCATCGTGCGCATGGCCCGCGAGGCCGGCGCGCCGCAAGGTCTACTTCGCCGTCACGAGCCCGCCGCTCGTCGCGCCCTGCCCCTACGGCATCGACATGGCGACGCAAGCGCGAGTTCATCGCCGACGGCCGCAGCGTCGACGAGATCGCAGGCACCCTCGACGTCGACTACCTGATCTACCTCGACCGCGAAGCGATGAACGAGGCCGCGCGGGCCGGCAATCCCACGGTCGAGCAGTTCTGCAACGCCTGCTTCACCGGCGAGTACCCGACGGGCGACATCACCCTCGAGCGCCTCCGGCGATCGAACGCGAGCGCACCAGCCACGGCGACAAGATCCCCGTGCACTGATCCGCGCCTCGTGTGCGGCTCGTCGTTCCAAGCATCCCTCCGGAGCTCCCCATTCTCCCACGCCGTGCCGTCGTGGAAGAACGAGCGGGAGAGCGCATGCGCGTCCTGATCACCTCCCCGGTCTTTCCCCCCGACCTCGGCGGGCCGGCGGTCTACGTGCCGAACTTCGGCCGTTACCTGGCCGAGCGCGGGCACGAAGTCCTGGTCGTCGCCTTCTGCTCGGACGAGCGGCCGAGCGGCTATCCATTCGAGGTGCGCGCGATCGGACGCGGGCCGCTGCCCTGGCGCTACCTGAGGGCTTTCTTCGCCGTGCTGCGCGCAGCCGGCTGGGCCGACGTCGTGTACGTCAACGAGCACCTGGCCCTGTTACATGTGATGGCCGCGCGCCTGCGAGGCAAGCCCGTCGTCATCCGCATCATGGTCGACGGAGCGTGGGAGATCGCGCATCGCAAAGGCTGGTGCGGAGACGACGACATCGTGACCTTCCAGGGGCGGAGCTACGGATGGCAAGTCCGCCTCACGCGGTTCCTCCAGCGGCGCTGGTGGGCGTGGTGCCGCCACATCATCGCGTGCTCGGATTTCCTGCGGCAGATCCTCATCCGGAGCTACGGCGTGGCGCCCGAGAAGGTGCAGCGCATCTATAACGCGTACCACGGTCCGCGCGCGGAGGATCTGCCCCAGTCGCGCGACCAGGCCCGCGCCGCTCTGGGACTCGATCCCTCGAAGCGTTACGTGCTCACGATCTGCCGCTTGATGGTCTGGAAAGGCGTCGACGGCATCCTGCGGGCGCTGCAGGGCCTGCCCGTGGACGTGCACTTGCTGGTCGCCGGCGACGGCGACATGGAGGAGCCCTGGAAGGAGGTTGCGCGCGAGCTGGGCCTCGGGGAGCGGGCGCACTTCCTGGGCAACGTTCCGCACGCGAAGATCCCGCTCTACGTCCGCGCGGCCGACGTCTTCGTGCTCAACTCGCGCTACGAGGGTCTCTCCCACACGCTCCTCGAAGTGCTCTACCTCGGGACCCCGATGATCGCGAGCGGTGTGTGTGGCAACCCGGAGGTGGTCGAGCACGAGCACAACGGTCTACTCGTCGATCCGCGCGACCCCTCGGAGCTGTGCTCGGCCATCGCCCGCCTGCTCGGCGACCCCGCCCTCGCCGCGCGTTTCGTCGCGGCGAGCCTCGCGCTGCGGGACCGGTTCACCCGGGAAGGGACCTTCTCCCAGGTGGAAGCTGCCTTGAAGAACGCGGCAGAACTCTCCTGAAACGGGGAAGGGACGGCCGCCGCGGCGCGCGGCTTCCTGGTGGCCCCAAGGCTTGACGCGCGCGTCCGCCGCCGGCTTGCTATCGCAGGCTCCGTTTCCAGAGAGGTCGCTCATGGTCGCCTGGTCCAGTCTCTTTCTGCCCGCCCTCGTGTCGACCGTGCTCGTGTTCGTGGCGAGCTCGGTGGTGCACATGGTGCTGAAGCTGCACAAGTCCGAGTACAAGAAGCTCTCGAACGAGGACGAAGTGCGCGCCGCGATCCGCCGGGGCGCGCCGGCCCCCGGGCAGTACATCCTTCCCTATTGCGTGGATGGCAAGGACGCGGCGAACCCCGAGATGACCCGCAAATTCGAGGAGGGTCCCGTCGGCGTGCTCTACGTGGGAGCGAGCGGCACGATCAAGCTCGGGCCCTTCCTCGGCAAGTGGGTGCTGTACAGTTTCGTCGTGGCGCTCCTCGCGGGGTACCTGGCGCGCGCGACGCTTGCCCCTGGCACCGAGTACTTGAAGGTCTTCCAGGTGGTCGGAGCGACCGCCTGGCTCGCCTACGCCTGGCAATCGCCGTCGGACTCGGTCTGGAAGCACAAGCCCTGGACGGTCACCTTCCGCGCCATGTTCGACGGGCTGGTCTACGCAGCTCTGACGGCGGGATCTTTCGCCTGGCTCTGGCCGAAATAGCCCGCAGGCTGCTCGGGGCGGGCACGCGCGCTCGCCGGCCCCGCCGCGGCCGCTCCAGGGGGGTATTCTGTCCCACAGGGGACTTTCCAAGTCCGGGAGCTCGCCGCGCCGATAGAATGCGAGGTCTCTCTCCCTCCTCAGGCCGGGCGGCGCTGCCCGGCATGGCACGATCACTTCACCAGGAACGGCAGCTCGGTCATGGGCATGAAAGTCCTGTTCGTCAGCGAATACCTCCCTCAGGAGATGCTTGGAATCATGTGGCTCTCGCGTGCCATCAAGGACGCCGGCCACCAGACCAAGGCACTCTTCCTGCCCGACCGGCACTGGGAGACCAAGCTCGCCGAGTACGCCCCCGACGTCGTGGCCTACTCGGTCACGACCGGCATGCAGATGTACTTCCTCGACATCAACAAGAGGATCAAGCAGGTGCTGCCCGACGTCGTCACGATCATGGGGGGGCCGCACGCGACCTTCACTCCAGAGGTCCTGGACGAGAACCCCGAGCTCGACGCGATCTGCCGCGGTGAGGGCGAGGAGGCGGTGGTCGAGATGCTCGCGAAGATGGAGCGGGGCGAGCCTTACCACGAGGTGCTGAACCTGTGGGTCCGCCGGCGCGACACCGGTGAGCTCGTGAAGAACGGCCAGCGGCCGCCCATCCCGGATCTCGACTCGCTCGGCTTCCCCGACCGCGACGTGGTCTACGAGGCCGGTCCGATCTATCGGGACTCCGACCGCAAGGTGTTCACCAGCCAGCGCGGCTGCCCGATGAACTGCTCGTTCTGCTTCCACCACGCGCTCAAGAAGAAGATCTACGCCTCGACGAACGCGAAGTACGTGCGCAAGCGCTCGGTCGATCACCTGATTGCCGAGATCAAGCAGGTCCGCGAGAAGTACAACCTGAAGTTCGTCCACTTCGTCGACGACATCTTCAACCTCTCGGGCAAGTGGCTGGACGAGTTCTCCGAGAAGTACCCGAAGGAGATCGGTCTGCCGTTCGACGTCATCCTCATGGCGAACATGACGAACGAGCGTCACATCCAGCAGCTCAAGAAGGCCGGCTGCGTCTACGCCCGGATCGCCTTCGAGGCCGCGAGCGACCACATCCGCAACGACATCTTCCACAAGAACACGACCCTGCAGCAGCTGAAGGACGCGGCGCGCTGGATCCGGCAGTACGGGATCCGTCTCGGCTCGCTCAACATCCTGGGCGCACCGGGCGCCACGCTGCAGGACGAGCTCGATACCATCCGGTTGAACGTCGAGTGCGAAGTCGACCACCCGATGGTGTCCTTGATGCAGCCCTACCCGATGTTCGACATCACGGACATCACGCAGCAGATGGGGTACGCGGTGTCGAAGCTGGAAGAGTTCCCGATCAACTTCCGCCGCACCGTGCCCGTGGAATTCGAGAGCAAGCACGCGCTCGAGAACCTGCACAAGCTGTTCCCCATCGCGGTCCGCAACCCCTGGCTGGTGCCCTACCTCCCCAAGCTGATCAAGCCCCGGTGGATGTATCGCCCCTACCTCATCCTGTTCATGCTGCACGCCGAGTACCTGGTGGCTGAACAGTCCAAGATCTACTCCAGCGCGCAAGGTCTCTCGGGCCCGCGCTACTGGACATGGGTCGACTTCATCTACCGGCTCGCGACCAAGGGAGTCCTGCGCACGTACCAGGTCGTCGCCCGTCGCTTCCGCTCGCGCTTCGCCGACGCGGGTCACCAGATGAAGATCAGCCTGCAGATGGGTGATGAGCGCGTGATCGCTCACATGGATTGAAGAAGCGCGCTCTCGCCCGCGCGTCGATCTCCATCGGCGCGCTGGCGCTGGCGCTCGTCCTGCTCGAGCTCTGGCTCGAGGCCTATCTGCCGATCGGCGCTCCGGTCCAGGAGCTCGATCCCGTCCTGCTGACGCGCCCTATCCCGAGCGCGCGCAGCGCCCTGCTGATGGACGCGATCCACGGCGGGCGGTGCATCCCGATGCGCATCGACGCGCAGGGCTTCCGCGGCCCGCCGATCGCGGCGCGCAAGGAAGACCTCCGCGTGCTCGTGTACGGTGACTCGCTCGTGATGGCGGAGAACGTGCGCGAGGAGCAGAGCTTCGTCACGCGGCTCGCGGAAGAGCTCTCGCGTGCGCTCGGCCGCTCCGTGGAGGGCGTCAATGCGGGAGTGTCGGGCTATGGCCCGGACCAGGCTTGCCTGAGGTTGGAGCAGGAGATCGATCAGCTCGACGCCGATCTCGTCGTGCTCGTCCTGTGCGCGACGAACGATCTCGGAGACCTCGTGCGCAACAAGCTCTTCGGCCTCGACGACTCGGGAGGCCTCGTGCGCAACACCGTCGAGTTCGACCCGAAGCTCCTGGCCGAGTTCGAGACGCGCCGCAGGGAAGCGGCGCGTCTGGCGATCGTCCGTGCCTGGTCCGCGACCCGCCACAGTCTGGCGTCGCGCTCGGAGGATCCGAGCAGCGGCCACGCGCTGAATCCGTTCATTCCGCTCTACCTGCAGAGCGCGCGCGACGAGTGGGCGGAGACCGTGCGCGAGCAGAGCCTGCGCGTGCGCAACCTCTTCCGGGACGTCTACGACGCCGACGTCGCGATCGAGCCGGAGGCGGAATCCTCGCGCTACAAGACGGCGTTGATGGCCGCGGTGCTCTCGCGCTGGCGCGAGCAATGCGAGCGCCGGGGCTTGCCGCTGCTGGCGGTCGTCGTGCCCTCGGCGGTCGATCTCGATCCAGAGTTCCAGGTGCGGGTCGACCCCCTGCTCTACCCCGCCTACGATCCCCGGCGTCTGTGCGACACCTACGACCGCCTGCTCGCCCAGGCCTCCATCCCGGCGGTCGATCTGTACGACGTCTTCGCCGCTGCCGGCCCCGGGGGCCTCTTCGAGGGCTTCCTCGACTTCCACTGGAACGTCGAGGGGCAAGCCCTGGCTGCGGAGCGCGCCGCGAAGGCAGCCATCGACGCGGGCCTCGTGCGCTGAGGACGACCGCAAGCGCCTTCGCGGCAGGGGCTTGCGGCTGGTGCGCCCGACAGGGTTCGAACCTGTGACCTCTTGCTCCGGAGGCAAGCGCTCTATCCAGCTGAGCTACGGGCGCGGCGGAACGCGGATCCTAGCAGCCCGTGGCCGAACTCCCTACTGCGAGGCACCCTTCCGCGACCCCCGCCACGACCCCCGAGGCGGCCCTCCGGGGCCCCCTCCCCAAGGGGGACTCCCTGAAGAAGCAAGAGTTTTCGTTATCTTGACCGTTTTCGCCGGCTAGGGCTACCTTGGGTGAGTGTCGCAACGGCTCGGGTAGTTCCGAATGGGGTGACAAGATGAGGCTGTTTCGTAGGCCCGGGAATGTGTTCGCAGGACGGCGCGCCTGGTCGGTACTCCCGCTCGCTCTTGTGACCGTGCTGGGTGTGTGCGCCCTGTACGTCACTCTGCCTGCGGGAGAGCTGAGCGCAGCGCAGCGCGTCGCTCGTGTCGGGACCAATGATCAAGATCAGGATGGATTGCCTGACGCGCAGGAAGTGGTGATCGGCTCCGACGCCTGGTTCGCCGACACGGACGGCGACGGTTTCGGGGACCTCGAGGAATTCGCCCGCCAGAGCGATTTCACGTCGGACACGTCCTTGCCCACGCGAGACGCCATTTCGGCCGCGATCAGCGCGCGGGGCGAAAACCCGACGCTGCGGCTCTTCGTCGCGATCTTCCAGGCGCCGGAGAGCGCGGGACACCTCGACCTGCGCCTGGGAATGCTCGCCCACGGCAGGATGTTCTCGATCCCGAGCTCGTACATCGCGCAGCACAGCGTGTCGAGGAACGTTGCCACTCCGAGCGGACAGATCACGATCCTCGACATGGCGATCTCGACGAATCTGCTTGTCGACGGGCGAAACGTGTCGTGTTTCGTCTACGCCTTCGACAAGTACGACTTCACGAGGAGATCCGCGGCGGTCGTCGACATCTTCAGCATCGATGGGGTGCCCGCGGTGCGGATTCCGCCGAGGATGCCGCCGGGAGCTTCCATGGCGCAGCAGCTCGCGGGCTCGATCTACCGCCCGATTCCTCCCGCGGGGGAAGCGGGCATCCCGCCCACCTGGACGCCCGGTCAGATCTGCATGCGGACCGCGATGACCGTGGGGGTGGACGGCGCCATCCTGACCCAGGAAGTGACTCGAGCCGATTGCACTCCTGAGTGGGATGCCTACTGCGGCAACAACTGCGGAGCGGCCATCGGATCGACCTACCAGACCATCGATCCAGTCGTTCTGGTGGGGAACTAGCCCGCTGGAGAAGCGGGGCACACGCGGCGCCCCTCCGGGAAGCGTTCGAGGAGCTCCGTCCCGATCGGGGGGCGGAGCTTCTGCGTCATCGAACGGCGTGGGGGATCTCCCCCAAAAACCCGCGCGGAGGCCACAGAAAGCCCTGTTTGGTGGAACCGGGCTGGTGATACTGCCGTCGTAGTCTCGCCCTATGTCCCACCCGATGCGCACGGACCCCGATCGCGATCTCGTGGTCGCCTGCCAGGGAAACCCCGAGGCAGGGTTCCAGGGAGCGTTTCGGACCTTGTACGACCAGTACAAGGACCGGGTCTACAACGTGTGCTACCGCATCACGGGAAACCCCTCGGACGCCCTGGATGCATCTCAGGAGACCTTCGGCGTGGTCTTCCGGAAGATCCGGGACTTCCGCTTCGAATCCAAGTTCTCGAGCTGGGTGTATCGCGTCGCCGTCAATGCCAGCATCGATCTGAAGCGGCGTAGCGACGTGCGCGGCCTCGGCGTCGAGGCGGGCTCGGGCAAAGCCTCCCCCAACGATCTCGCTCAGGAGCTCACGGAAGACGAGAGCGAAGCGCCGATGGCGGTTGCTTCCCGTCACGAGCTGGAAGCCGAGATCGAAGGAGCCATCGCGCGCTTGAGCCCGAAGATGCGCGCGATCATCGTCCTGCGTTACATCGAGGAGCTCTCCTACGAGGAGATCTCCGAGACCCTCACCATCTCCATCGGCACGGTGAAATCGCGCCTGGCGCGTGCCCATGCCGCTCTCGACCGGGAGTTGACCCCCATCCTCGACCGCCATCTATTGCGCTGAAGAGCGTTCGCCCCTTGATCCCCTGCGACCGTTACCACGACGAGCTCATAGCCTTTGCACTTCACGCTGAAGTGCCGGGGGAGGAGTTCGTGCGCCACCTCGACGAATGCGTCGCCTGCGGCGCGCAGTGGAAGCGGCTGAAGCTCGCGGGAGAGATCGTGGCGAGCTTGCCGCGCCGGCCTGCGCCTCCCGAGCTCGAAGGCCGCGTGGTGGCGAGCCTTCACGCCGGCCAGCGCGAGGACCGCGCCGTGCGCACGATGCGCGGCCTCACTCGCCTGATGACGCCGGACGAGCTCTCCAGCGCCGTGAGCATGGCCTACGGCGGAGAAGAGCGCGCTCCCGCGCTCCTCGAGCGACGCCTGGCGGACGACCAGGCGGATCCCGGTGGCACGGCTGCGCGTCGAGCGTGTGTTCGCCTGCGGCGGATCCCCGCGCCGCCCGAGCTCGCCCGGCGCCTGAGCGCGGACTTCCAGGACCAGCCCGCGGACAGCCGGGCCCGCCTCCTCCCGCGCGGGCTCATCGCGCTCGCCGTGGCGGCCGGCCTGCTTTTCGTCGTGCAACTCTCGCGCGGGCCGATCGGACCGGACGCGGGACCGGAGCCCCTGCTCAGGTTCGAAATCCGCACCGTTGAATCAGCGGCCGCCCTCGACCCGTGGGCCCGCGCGATCTTCGACGATTTCACGGGAGGCGCTTCTCAGGCGGTTCCTCAGTAGCGATGACTCGTTCTCGACACACGCCACGCCTCGTTTCGCTCGCCCTGCTCGCAGGGATCGGCGGAGCGTGCGGCGTTGCGGGCGACGAGGTCGACGCGGCAGGGGGTGCGAACGACGCGCGCCTTTCGCCGAGCGCGCTGACGCTCCAGGCTGGACCCGGCTTCCTCCATCTCATGCCGGACGCTCCCCTACTGACGCTCCATCGCGGCACGCGGCGCGTCTACAGGGAGTTCAGCGTTGGCGGCCAGTCGTGTGTGATCTCCTACCTCGAGGACGTCGCCTGCGACGGGGCCGGGAAGTTTCAGATCGTTCCCCTCGAGGTGATCAGCAGCGGCCTGACGGACCTGGAGAAGGAGCTCTTGCTCCTGAAGCAGACGAACCGCGCGGGACACAGCCTGCATTACCGCGACTTCCGCGTGCGCGACGTCGAGAGCTTCCTCAGGTCCTACGTGGTGGTCATCGAGGATGGCGGGGAGCTGGTCGCCGGCGTGGAATGCGTGCGCATGCGGGCCGAGCGCCGTGATCACCCCGAGTTCTACTATCTCGCCTGGATCGATCCTCGGACGGGGCTCGTCCTGTGCTCGGAACAGCGCACGTTCCAGGGCGCGCTGCTCGCCCAGGTCGAGTACCTGAGCATCGACTACCAACCGGATCTCGCAGGTCTCGAGCTCCGCGGAGATCTGTACGCGGAGACGGCCCTCGATCTCGTGCCCGATCTCTCGGATCAAGCCGGCTTCACGACGCTCGAGCCGCAGCTCCTGCCGACCGGCTACCGCTTCGAGAGCGCCGTCCTCTTCAGCGATGAGAACGGCTTGAAGTGGCTGCGCAGGGAGTACGGCGACGGCTGTGAAGTGCTGTCGTTCCTCCAGAGCGCGCCCGTGGCCGATTCCGGGCCCTCTCCCGCGTGGCTGGACGAGCTCGAGCTCGGGGGCTGGGCACTCTTCGCGGGCGAGATCCATCGTTGCCGGGTGATCGCGATGGGCCGCATGAGGGGGCGCGAGGTCATCCAGTTCCTGCAGTCCTGTCGCTACGGGGACTGACGCCTCGCCGCAGCGAGGGCCCTCCCAGGGGTGCCCAGGGCAGTAGCGCCGGCGGAATCTCGGGCGGCGCCAGGGTCCAGATTTCGGGATAGGCTTGGGGTGCACACCTGGACACGCCCGCAACACCCGCTCTTCACCTTCGCATGCCCCACGACCCGGAGCCCTTTCACGAATCCAGCCTCAGCTCGGCCGAGTACCGCGAGCGTCTCATGCGCAAGCTCAATTGCCTGATCGCGGTACTCGAGGTTGCCAGCGCCAAGGTCAAGCGCTCGCTCGCCGGGCCGGCGCCGGATCTGGTGCGCCTCGAGAAGATCCAGTCCAACCTGACCAACACCCTCGATGTCTGCCGCCGTGCGCGGCGCGCGCTCGAGCGCCGGGAAAGCCTGCCGCAGGACCTTCCCGGCAACCTCTCCGAGATCGTGAGCAAGGTGGACGAGTCGCGCCCGCGCTCGAAAGAAGCCGCCGCGCTGCCTCAGGGCGCCCGCATCGAGATGAGCTCCGCCGGAGAGCATTCACGCTTCGAGAAGCTCGGTCGCATCCGCCGCGTCGAGATCGCCAGCTGCGACCTCGACGACCTTGTGAAACGCCTGCAAGACGCGAAGTAGTCGCGGCGCGCGCGCTCAGTGCATCCAGCTCCGCAGGTAGCGGAAGTCCTGGTTGATGGTGCGGTTGGAGAGCTTGGCCACGATCGGCGGCAGGCGCTTGTATTGGTTGGCGACCACCCGGCCCGCCACCTCCCGCACGAAGCTCTGATCGAAGCCCTCCTCGACGAGCTCTTCCTCGCCCAGACGGTCGTCCACCATCCGCGCGAGCAGAGCGTCGACGTCCGCGTACCGGAAGCCGAGATCGGCCTCGTCCGTCTGGCCGGCGAAGAGATCCGCCGAGGGCGGCTTGTCGACCACGGCGCGCGGGAGGCCGAGGTGCCGGGCGAGCTGCCAGACCTGGTGCTTGTACAGGTCACCGAGCGGATTGAGAGCGCAGGCCGCGTCGCCGAACTGCGTCGAGTAGCCGAGCAGGAGCTCGGTCTTGTTGCTGGTCCCGATCACGAGGGCGCGCTCGGCGATCGATTGGTCGTAGAGGACGATCATCCGCGCGCGCGCCATCACGTTTCCCCGCCGCAGCCGATCCTCGATCCCTTCCTGCGCGAGGTACCCATCCACCATCGGGCTGATGTCCACGACCCTGGTGCGGATCGAGAGCTGGCTCGCGACGCTCTGCGCGTCGGCACGGCTGTCGCTACTGGAGGTGCGATAGGGGAGCTGCAGGCCGAGCACGTTCGCGGACCCGAACGCCTGCGCAGCCAGCGCAGCGGCGACCGCCGAGTCGACGCCGCCGGAAAGGCCCAGGACCGCGCGCACGAAGCCGAATTTTCCGGCCTCGGCGCGCAAGAAGCGCACCAGGAGATCGGCGACGAGCTCGACCTGGACGTCGAGCGCGCTGCTCACGCCCGATCCTGCTCGCCGTCGCGGGCGGGCAACGGGAAACCCACGCGGCCGGCGAGCTCGCGCGCGAAGAGGAGCGGACGCTCGTCGCGGCGCAAAGGAGTCGCCGCCCGCGAGCGCTCCAGCGCGGCGGAAGTGAGCCGCGCGTCGAGGCGACCAGGTTCCAGCAGGCCGAGGCTGCCGGCTTCGCGCCCGAACGGGTCGATCACGCGGCTCTTGCCGGCGAAAGCGACGCCGTCTTCCCAGCCGACGCGCCCGACGTAGACGACCCAGGTCCGGAAGAGCAGGGCGTAGGCATCCTGGAGGCTGACCCACGCGCGCATCGATTCGAAGCCGTTCTCGGAGGTCGAGACGCCGCGTGCGGGGCTCGCCGAGGGAACGATCAGCGCATCGACTCCGTCGAGGAAATACAGGTACGCGCCGTCGATGTGCCACATGTCCTCGCACACGAGGAAACCCAGGCGCCCGTGCTTGGACTCGAAGACGGCAAAGCTCTCGCCGGCGGCGAGATCGCGGCTCTCCTCGAACAATCCGTAGCTCACCAGGTGGACTTTCCGGTGCACGTGGGCGAGGTGCCCGTCCTCGAAGACGACCATCGAGTTGAACAGCCGCCCGTCCGCGGAACGCTCGATCAGGCCCACCGCGATCGTGATCGAGCGCGAGAGCTCCACGAGTGGTTGCAGCCGCGGCGAATCCGCACGCAGGGCGACTTCGGGGACCTGGTCCTTCAAGAAGTAGCCGGTGAGCGAGAGCTCGGGGAAGACCACCATTCCCGCCCCTGCCTCGGCGGCCGCGCGCGCTTCTTGCACGTGCGCCTCGAGGTTCGCGGCGAGGTTGCCGAGCGTCGTATCGATCTGAGCGAGTCGGATCCGGAGGTCCATCGAAGGGGCCAGCCCGCGGAGCGGAGGGGCGAAGAAGATAGCATCTCGGCGGGGCGTGGCGAGACCGCACCGACCCGCGTCGTTCCGAAGATCTCCCTACGTATCGGCTCCATTCCATGCGATTCGCACATCTGGCTCGAATGATTGCGCCGGCCTTGCTCGCCATGACTCGCGGGCAGGAATCGCCCTTGCTCCCCGCGCCTCTTGCCCGATCGACCTCGAGCACTGCCTTCGTTCATGCGGCAGTGGTGCCGATGGATCGCGAGGTCGTCCTCCTGGACCAGACCGTGGTCGTGACCGGCGGTCGGATCGCTGCTCTGGGGGCGAGCGAGGAGACCGAGGTCCCTCCGGGCGCACGCGTGATCGACGCGCGCGGAGCCTTTCTCATGCCCGGACTCGCCGACATGCACGTGCACGCCTGGATCGAAGACGACCTCTATCTCTTCGTCGCGAACGGAGTGACGGCGGTGCGGAACATGTTCGGCAGTGAGCTCCATCTGGAGTGGCGCGAACGCATCGAAGCCGGCGAGCTCGTCGGTCCGCTCATTCACACTGCCGGACCCATCATCGACGGCAATCCGCCCATCTGGCCCGGCAGCAGCGTGCTCACCGATCCCGCACGAGCCGAGGAGATCGTCGTCGAGCAGGCCGAGGCGGGCTACGACTTCCTGAAACCCTACGCGCTGCTCTCGCCCGAGGCGTACGACGCGCTCGCCGCCGCGGGGAAGAAGCACGGCCTCGCGCTGATGGGCCACGTCCCGGAGAGCATCGATCTCGAGCATGTGCTCGCAGCCGGGCAACGCACGATCGAGCACCTGAATGGCTGGGCGGAAGCCGCGCAAGGCGAGGACTCACCGTTCGCCGGCCGCGTCCAGTTCATGAACGAGGACGACGCGTGGCAGCACCTCGATGGGGAGGCGCTCCTGCGCATCGCCCGGCGCACGCGCGAAGCCGGGGCCTGGAACTGTCCGACGCTCGTCGTGTTCCAGAAATGGGTGCAGGGTGAAGCGGCCGAGGCCCTGCTCGCGCGCCCGGAGATGCGCTACGTCTCTCCCGCGGCGCGCTCGTACTGGCAGCCGAAGACCTCGTGGAACTACCTCTCGAATCTCCCGCCCGCGCGCGCCGCCGCCGCCCGCGAGTCCGTTCCCCAGCGCATGCGCGCCGTGGCCGCCCTGCAGGCCGCCGGCGCGAGGATCCTGGCGGGAACCGACATGGGCAATCCCTACGTCACGCCCGGTTTCGCGCTCCACGAAGAGCTCGCGAATCTCGTGCAGGCTGGCCTCTCTCCCTACGCGGCTCTGCGCCCCGCCACCGCGGAGGGAGCCGAATGCCTCGGAGCGCGCTGGGGAATCGTCGCCGTCGACCGGCGCGCCGATCTCTTGCTCCTCGGGGCCAATCCCCTGGAGGACGTGCGCAACGCTTCCCGGATCCTCGGCGTCTCACTCGCCGGGCGCTGGTTCCCGGCCGAGGAGCTGCACGCCGAGCTCGAAGCGCGCGCGAAGCGATGGGAAGAAGACGCGCGGGCGAAGTGACGCCCAGGCGCTCCCACGGGATCAGCGCACGCCGAAGGCGTTCTCGTAGCGGTAGTAGACCTCGAGCGTCAGCGTATTGATCGCCGTGTTGTAGAGAGCGTAGCCGTGGCGGCTCCAGCGGTCTCCCACGATCCACCCTCCGCGCGAGCAGACGCCGGGCTCGTCGTGCTTGTCCTGGAGGTCCAGTAGCGCTTCCTGCAGCGAGCGGTTCCAGGTGTCCCAGTAGTCACCCGAATTCCTCGGGCTGTCCGGACCGTCGAACTGATTCAGGGCGAGCGTCGCGTAATACCAGTAGTAGTAGTCGATCGAGAGCTTGTCCTTGGAGATCCTGGGCTGATCCTTGACGATCTGCCTGGCGGCCATCTCCAGGAACACATCGCCGAGGTCGTGCGCCACGAAGGTGCGCACGAGCATCGAGAGCGCGGACATCGTCCCGGGGTGATAGGCGTATTCGTCGCCCGGGCCCAGGATCGTCTCACCCGCTCGGGCGGGATCGAAGTATCCGACCAGACCGTCGTCACGGCTCACGAACTTCGCGAACCGCAGGCCACCGTGCATGGCTTCGTCCGACACGTCCAGACCGCTGAGCCGGGCCGATTTCAGCGCCATGATGACCCAGCCGGTCACCGAGATGTCGGACTGATCGATCTCGTCGAAATACGCGACCTGGTCGATCTCACCGGAGGCGAGCCGCGCTTCGAGGTCGGCCCGCGAGCTGTAACGCCACCCCCAGCGCTCCTCCGGCGCCGTCGGGTCGCGCTTCTGCGCCGCGATCAGGAAATCGACGCCCCTCTGAGCCGGCTTCTTGAAGTACCGATTGCCCGACAAGGCATAGGCCTCGCACAGCGCCATGGTCGCGAGGGCCTCGTTGTAGAGGAACGGGCGTCCTGGGGAAAAGGAACCATCCTCCTTCTGCCCGTCCACGAGCCACATGAGCCCCTTCTTGATCACCTCACCGATCACGTATTCCTTCCCCATCGCGGGGTCGCGGATCCGATTCTTCGATTCGTGATCGAAGCCGGCGCCGAGAAATGCGAGCAGCGCGAGCCCGGTCAAGCCCTCGTTCCAGAACGGCTGCAGCTCGGCATCGGACGGGATGCAGGGCGTCTTCGCACTGCAGCGCGCACGACAGCTCTCGGGACCCCACGAGCCATCCTCGCTCTGATGGCGCACGAGCCAGCGCAGACCCTCGAGAACGGCCTTCTCCGTGCCGACCGTCGAACCTCGCGGCGGATTCCCGCGCTTGTTCATTCCCGGACGAGTGCTGACCCATGTCGAGGGCCGGCCCGTCGAGTAGTGTCCCTTCACTCCCACGCCGATCGAAGTTCCCCCGCTCGCACCTGGCGCGGCATCGTCGGTTCCCGTCGGATCGCCGATGTCAGCGTAGGGGTCCTCTTCTACCGGCTCGTCTGCAGGCGGAATGAACGTCGCGAGATCGCGGTCGACCACCTGAGCGTCGGTCTGCTCCGGGATCTTGTTGCGGTCACGGACCTCCGGCGGAGGCGGAACCGCCAGCGGTATCTCCGTCCGCGTCGCCCCCACAGCGATCGTCGACGGAATCTCGCGCTTCGGTTTCAGCTCGTGGTGGATGTAGAGAATGCTCATCCCCGCGAACACGATCACGTGGAGCCCGACGGCAATGAACAGCCAGGGCGAGTTGCGATAGGCTCCGCGGATGAATCGAAAGATACGAAAGCGATTTCCCACCATGAGATTGGATCCCCCAGGGAAAGCTCGAAGCAGGCGGACGGACGATCCGACCCACCATTCGAGAGCCGGATTACCGCACCGAAGCGCGCGGGTTTCGATCGGAATTGGAACTCTGGTTCGGAGTACCGCCTTCAGGCGGTCTTCTCTTGCGGAGCCGGTCCCGCCTGAAGGCGGGACGACGAACCAGACCGCCTGAAGGCGGTACTCCAAACTCGGAGGGACTCCGTGCTCGTAGGTGTGTGGTTTCCCTCCAGGAGGGAGTCCGAACTAGTCTTCCACCTCGCCCTGGCGCGACTCCGTCGCATGAAACATGAGAGCGGTCGCCTCTGGTTCGGAGTACCGCCTTTAGGCGGTCTTCTCTTGCAGAGCCAGTCCCGCCTGAAGGCGGGACGACGAACCAGACCGCCTGAAGGCGGTACTCCAAACTCGGAGGGACTCCGTGCTCGTAGGGGTGTGGTTTCTCTCTAGCGGGGCACCGCTACCACTGATCCGCTTCGAAGACTCGGCGCGCCGCCACGAGCTCGCCCTCGAGGGGCCAGCACTCGAGGCCGACGTGGCCGGTGTAGCCGAGGTCGTGGAGCTCCTTCAGCACGCGGTTGTAGTGGATCTCGCCCGTGCCGGGCTCGTTGCGGCCGGGGTGGTCGGCGAGCTGGACGTAGCCGAGCTGGTCGTAGCCTTCGCGCAGGTGGCCGCAGAGGTCGCCCTCGCTGATGTGCATGTGGTAGAGGTCCCAGAGGATCTTCACGTGCGTCGAGCCGACCTCGCGGCAGATGCGCACGGCGTCGGGGCTGCCGTAGAGGCAATGGCCCTTGTGGTCGACGCGGATGTTCATCGGCTCGAGTACGAGCATCACGTCGTGCGCTTCGGCGATCGGCGCGCAGCGCTTCAAGGCCGTGATGATGTTCGCATGCATCTCTTCCTTGCTCATGCCGGGCTGGTCATTGCCGCCGACGACGCACATCTGCTTGACGTGCATGCGATTGGCCGTCTTGCAGCTCGCTTCGATCTCGGCCACCACGGCGTCGTGATTCTTCGGATCGTTCATGCCTGGCTCGAAGCCCCAGCCGGTGAACTGCGTGATCTCGATGCCCGTGCGATCGATGGTCGCGGCGAGCTTGTCGAGGTCGTGGCCGCGCCAGGGCCACATCTCGATGGCCGAATAGCCAAAGGCCGCGGCGCGCTCGATGCGCTCGAGGAAATCGAGCTTTGGCCACCAGGCCTCGACGTTCACCGCGAAGCGCGTGTGCGGCGTCTTGCCGAGCTTCGACGTGTCCTCGGGCGCCTCTTGCTTGGCGCGCGGCACGAGCGAGGGTCTCCAGGCGGTGAGGGCGGCAGCGGATCCGAGGAGCGTGCGGCGATCAAGGAAGGTCATGGCGGTGGAAGCGGGAGGGTTTTCGGGGAGTCGGGGGGGGCCGCTGCCGGCGTTCTTGGGCTGCCGAGCACGGCTGTCTCAGCGCACGGCACGGCGCGCCGCGGCGAAAGCGTCGCGGACGAGCTCGTCGGGATGCAGCCCGGCGGCCTCGCCCTCGTAGCCGAGCAGGATGCGGTGGCGCAGCGCAGGCGCGGCCAGGGCCTCGATGTCTTCTTGCGCCACGCACAGGCGCCCGCGTGCGAGCGCCCGGGCCTTGGCGGCGAGCAGGATCGCTTGACCGCCGCGCGGGCTCGCGCCGTAGCGCACGAGCGCCTTCACGCGTTCGGGAGCAATGTCACTCGAAGGATGCGTCGCGTGCACGAGGGCGCTCGTGAGTGCCACCATGTCGGAGCTCGCCGGCACGCCGCGCACGAGCGTGCGCATCGCGCGCACCTGCTCGCGCGAGAGCGCCGGCGGCGGCAGCGGTCCGGGTTCGGCAGTGGTCGCTTCGAGGACTGCCGCGAGCTCCCTGCGATCCGGCATCGCGATCTCGATCTTGAACAGGAAGCGGTCGAGCTGCGCTTCCGGGAGCGGATAGGTCCCCTCCATCTCGATCGGATTCTGGGTCGCGATCACGAGGAACGGATCCTCGAGCCGGCGCGTCTCGCCGAAGATCGTGACCTGGCGCTCCTGCATCGCCTCGAGGAGCGCCGACTGCGTGCGCGGCGTGGCGCGGTTGATCTCGTCGGCGAGCAGGACCTGCGTGAAGATCGGACCGGCCTCGAAGCGGAAATGGCGCGCTCCGCCGTCTTCCATCTCGAGGATGCGCGTGCCCAGGATGTCGGGCGGCATCAGGTCGGGCGTGAATTGCACGCGCCGGAACTCGAGATCGACGCTCGCCGCGAGCGCGCGGACGAGCGTGGTTTTCCCCAGGCCCGGTGCGCCCTCGAGGAGCACGTGGCCGTCGGCGAAGAGCGCGAGCAAGAGCAGCTCGGTCACTTCCTCCTGTCCGAGGAAGCTCGCGGCGATCGATCGCTGGAGTTGCGCGTAGCCGCGGCGCAGCTCGTCGACACGCGCCTCGATGCGGGCCACTTCGCTCATGCGAGTCGCTCCAGTATGAGGTCGCGGAGCTCGAACAGCGAGGTGGCGACCTGGAACTCGCTCGCGGCCGCTGGTGCAGGTGGGCTCTCCGGGTGCTGCACGAGGATCGCGGCGATCCCGGCCGTGCGTGCGCCAAGGCAGTCGAGATCGAGCCGATCGCCCGCGTGCAGGGACGCCGCGGGGCGCGCTCCGGCGCGAGCGAGGGCGCGCGCGAAGAACTCCGGAGCGGGCTTTTCCATGCCCTCGATCGCCGAGACGACGATCGTCTGCACGTAGGGCGCCAGGCCCAGTCGTTCGACGAGCTTCGGGAGCGCGGCGCTCCAGTTGGAAAGGATTCCCACGCCGAGGCGCGCACGCTCGAGCGCTTCGAGGAGCTCGATGGCGCCGGGATAGAGTCGAAAGGTGTGCGGGTCGGAGAAGCGCTCGAAGAGCCCGGTCGCGAGCGCGGGCAGCGCGGCCCGATCGAGCCCGAGCTCGCCGCAGAAGATCCGTTCCATGAAGGCCCGGAACCACGCGTCGTCGTAGCGCCACGCGTCGCCGATGCGCGGGGGGAGCGCTGCGTGCGCGTCCGCCATGATCCGGCGCATGTGCTCCGGCGCCACCGCGAGTCCCGCCTCGCGCGCGGCCTCCGCGTAGATCTCGTGGCGCCCGCGCCTTTCCCGGGCGAGCGTGCCGCCGAAATCCAGGAAGACGTGCCGCAGCATCCGCCGGCGGAGTCTCCCAAAATGGCCCTGAACCTGCTAATCCTGCTCTTGCCCTCTGGCAGCGTGGAGCTCGGCCGTTCGAGATCGGAGCGATCCGCCGGATGCGAAGCATGACACGACCATTCACCTTCCTTCGTCTCACGAGCTGCTGGGCGCGACTCACTGTCGTGCTTGCGGTCAGCTCGGCCTGCCTGTCCACTCGCTCTCATCTGGTCGAGGACCAGCGGGCGGCCACCGCCGCGAGCGCGCGCGGTGACTGGCTCGCTGCAGGCGAGCTGTGGCAGCGCGTCTGGATGGAAGGAGGCGCCAAGGATCCGCGCGCCGGCTACGAGCTCGCACGCGCTCTCTACCGGCAAGGCGACACGGCCGGCGCCGCCAAGGTGATCGAAGCGTCGTTGAAGATCGCCCCCGCCGACCCCGAGCTGCACGAGCTGCGCGCCGACGTACTGGTGGCCGAAGGGCGCTGGAGCGAAGCGGCCAAAGCCTACGAGACCGTGACTGCAGCCGATCCCGCCCGCGCCCGCGCCTGGCGGCATCTTGGCGAGCTGCGGCTGCGCGCAGGTGACGCGCGGGGCGCCATCGAGGCCCTCGAACAGGCTGCGACTCTCGATCCACACGAGCGCGGAATCTTCCTTCTCATCGCCGAAGCTGCCGAGAAAGCCGGCGATGCGGAGTCCACTCTGCACGCCCTCGGCCGCGCAATCGCCGCGGGCGAGACCTCCCCAGCCGTCCTCGCCACCGCCGGCAAGCTCGGCGCGCAGCGCGCGCTCGACAGCGATCCCAACTTCGCCATTCTCGCCGTCGACTGGCTCGGGCAGGCGGTCGCTCTCGATCCCCAGAGTGCCGAATCCTGGCTGTGGCTCGGCCGCCTGCGCCGCCTTCGCCTCGAGCCCCCCCAGGCCATCGAAGCGTTCCGCCGCGCCATCGAGCTCGAGCCGACCAACGTCGAGGCTCTCGTGGATCTCGCCGAGCTCTATGCCGCAGAGCGAATCCCCGATCAGGCGGCCGCCATCGCGCAGCGTGCGCTCGACCTGGAGCCCGACGCGGAGACGCGTGCTCGTCTGGAGACCCTGATTCCGACAGAGGCGCCGCCCGCTGCACCCCCTTCAGAGGCCCACGACGCGTCGGATGCCGATGGCTCGGCCGCCGCGCGCTGAGATGCGCTCGTCAGCGCGCGATCGAGAGTCTCAGCGCTTCTTGACGAGCGTCGCGACCACTGCGTCGAGCTTCTTCGAGAGCTCCTCGGCGAAGTCGCGACCGAAGTCCATTTCGAGGACGTCGATCTCCTCGAAGGTGTAGCGGCCGGTCGTGCGGGAGAAGGGGACGCCGTACTCCCACTTGTTGCCGTCTGAGGCGTGGATGGTGATGGCGATCTGGTCGTCGCCTTCGACTGGCTCGACGGTGTAGCGAACGACATCGAAATTGGACATGGAGTGAGGGTAACAACTGGACCGAGGGAGGATCGCGTGCCCGCGCGGGTTCCTTTCACTGGAAGCGGACGCGACGAAAGGTGACGGTACCGGTGGGCCCGTCGAGCTTCATCCGATCGCTGGCGATCCAGGCGGGAACCGGGGCGTCGGAGTTCAGGGTGAGCGCCCCGGAGTCGAGGCTCCAGGTGCCCGTGAGAGTCTGGAACTGGGGATCGGGATCGGCGAGGACGAGGGCCGCGCCGGTATAGCTGCCGTCGTCGGAGAAGTAGTAGTCGATCTTCCACACCAGGCCGGCGACCTCGCCTTCGATGCCGTCGGACTCCCAGCCGCCGAGGAGATCGGGAGGGCTCGCGGGGACCCAGGGGAGGATCGGTTGCTCCTCGGGGGCGGAGGCGCGGGCGTGCTCGTCGAGCACGGAATCGGCGATGCAGGAAACGGGCGTGCAGGCGAGAATCAGGACGAGGAGACGAGGGCTCCGGGGCGGCAGTCGAGTCGAGCGGCTAGCGCCCATCGCCGGACTCCTTGGCCGGGGGCGGTTCCGAGAGCTTCGCGCGGCCGGTCGAACGGGCACGCAAGGCGATCCAGATCTCGACCTCGTCCTCCATCACGATCAGGCCGAGCTTGTTGGGGGCTTCGATGCCGTAGTCGGAAAGCTTCAGGGGGACGGAACCCTCGACGAGCAGGCGCTTGCTCGCATCGAGGGAAGCGCGGACGTCCATGGCGAGCTCGCGGGTCTGGTCCCGGATCGTCATGCGGCCGAAGACTCGTCCGGCGAGCGTCCCCTTCTCCGCGTCGACGGCGGCCGGCTCGAAGCGCTCGATCTGGTAACGAAAGTCGGGGAACTTCGCCGTGTCGAGGCGTGCGCGCATGTCGGTGTCGCGAGCCTTCTCGTCGCTGTCGAGCTTGGCGGACTGCACGACGATCTCGCCGGCCGTGCCCGCCTCGGGGTGGGCGAGCGCCGTACGGAACGTTCCGCTCACCGCGGTCGTGGTGGCGGAGAAATCGTGCAGCGTGGTCTTGGCGTCGAAACCGACGCGCGAGAGCTCACCGAGCAGGACGAACTCCTGTGCATCCTCGAACGAGAGCCCCTTCGAGGGCAGGCGGAAGGAGAGGAAGCCGGCCTGTTCCTCCGGGGCAGCGGAGGAGGGGGTCGCCGCGGGCTCCGGATCGCTCACAGCCGGCTCGGGCGCGCTCGCGAGCGGGGCCGAGACCTCCGGAGCCTGTGTGCCTTCGAGGGCGAGCTCGGCGAGCCGGGCCTCGATGCGCGAGCCGCGCTCTTCGAGTTCCCGCAGCGCGACGCGCGCTCCCTCCTCCCGCCTGGCGGCCTGCTCGTCCAGGCCCTTGTACAGCTCCTGGAATCCGCCCTCGATGGACGTGGCCAGGGCGTCGAGGTCGGCGCGCAGGCTCTTCACGTCTTCCGCGAGCAGGAGCGCTGCTTCCGCTTCGGGATCGATCCGCTTCGAGTCGGGGAGGAAATGGACCTCGAGCCGCTCCTTCACCTGCATCCAGGCCAGGATCCCCGTCGCCGTGAAAAGGACGAGCGCGAGGACGCCGATCCACGCCAGGGTACGCTGCGCCATGCCTGCCTCCTGCCACTCGCGAAACCAGGTCCGCGCTCCGGGACGACCTCGCGGCACCGGAGCGCTCCTCACCCGGTCCGGTGCGGTCGGAGGATCTTACGCTCATCCCGATCGAATCCGACCACGCTCCGCGCTCCTCGCGGACCATTGTCGCCGGTGCGCACCCTGGGCTAACTTTCCCCGCTTGGAAGAGTCCGTCGAGCAACCCCTGGCCGCAGAGGAACTGCGCCTGGCCTGGCCGATCCTCAATGACGAGGAGCGGCTCGAAGGCTTCAATCTCCTGTCGCGTGGAGAGGCGCACGACTTCTTCCTGGAGGCAGCCCCGCGCAGCCAGGCGACGATCGTAGGTTCCTGTCCCAATAACGAGCAGCGACTGTGGTTGCGTCTGCTCGCGCCCGACGACACGGCGGACCTGCTGCAGGAATTCCCGCCCGAGAAGCGCGCGCAGCTCACCGAGCTCCTGGACGAGACGACGCGACGCGAGGTGCTCGGCCTGCTCGCCTATGCCGAGGACGAGGCCGGCGGCCTGATGAGCCCGCGCTTCGCACGCGCACGTCCCGACACCCGCGTCGACGAGGCCATCGGTTACGTTCGCCGGCAAGCGCGCTCACACCTCGAGACGATCTACTACGTGTACGTCCTCGACACCGAGCAGCACCTCCTCGGAGTCGTCTCGTTCCGCGAGCTCTTGACCTCTCCCGGCGAGAGGCTCGTGCGCGACGTGATGAAGACCGACGTCATCACCGTCCCCGAGGACATGGACCAGGAGCGGGTCGCCAAGATCATCGCCGGGGAAGACATCCTGGCCGTGCCCGTCGTGGATTCCGAAGGGCGCATGAAGGGCATCGTGACCGTCGACGACATGGTCGACGTCGTGCAGGAAGAGGCAACCGAGGACATCCAGAAGCTCGGCGGCATGGAGGCATTCGACATGCCCTACATGCAGACGAGTTTCTGGGCCATGATCAGGAAGCGTGGAGGGTGGCTCGCGATCCTCTTCCTCGGCGAGATGCTCACGGCGACGGCGATGAAGCACTACGAGCTGGAGCTCCAGCGCGCGATCGTGCTCATGCTGTTCGTTCCCTTGATCATCTCGAGCGGCGGCAACTCGGGTTCGCAGGCGACGACGCTGGTCATTCGCGCCATGGCGCTCGGCGAGGTGCGCATGCGCGACTGGTGGCGAATCGTGCGCCGCGAATTCGCCGCCGGCCTCGCCCTCGGCTTGATCCTGGCGTCCATCGGCTTCCTGCGGATCGCCATGACCCAGAGCATCTTCCCTCTGACTTACGGTGAGCACTGGTTGCAGGTCGCTGTGACCGTGTCGACGAGCCTGGTGGGCGTGGTGATCTGCGGGACGATCTCGGGCTCGATGCTGCCGTTCCTGCTCCGCAAGGTCGGCCTCGACCCGGCGAGTGCGTCCGCGCCCTTCGTCGCGACCCTCGTGGATGTCGCGGGTCTGGTGATCTACTTCAACACCGCCGCCATCGTTCTCCGCGGCACCCTGCTCTAAGCTCGGTCTGGTTCGGAGTACCGCCTTCAGGCGGTCTTCTCATGCGAAGCCAGTCCCGCCTGAAGGCGGGACGACGAACCAGACCGCCTGAAGGCGGTACTCCAAACTCGGAGGGACTCCGTGCTCGTAGGGGTGTGGTTTCTCTCCAGAACCAGAACCGGACCGCCTGAAGGCGGTACTCCGAACCTAAGGGCAGAACGTGACGCGCAAGCCGTCGGAGAGATTGAAGGCCGCGCCGCCGGCAGCCGGATCGCGATACCAGCACTGGAAGTTCCACGTCGAGCCGCCCTGGATCCCGCCGCCGGAGGGCAGGTTCGTGAAGTCGACCGGGAAGAAGAACGTGCCGCTCGCGTCGGCCTGGATCACGGGCAAGCGGAAGATCGGATTCGAAGGATTGCCCACGCAGCGGAAACCGTTGCCGAAAACGATCCCCGCGCCGCCGGCCGTCTGGCCCGCGCTGTAGAAGAACAAGCCGGGCTTGACGGGAACCGGGCCGGCGAAGATCAGGAACTGATTCGCGGACACGCTCGTCGCTCCATTCGAGCCCATGAGCGCGCCCGGGCCGACCGAGTTCGGCGCGGCGGTGCAGTAGGGGGCGAAGTCGCAGGTCGGAGAGGAGAAGGTCTGACTGTCGCTGACGCTCTCGTTGCCGGCAAAATCGCGAAAGAAGACCTCGAAGGCGATCTCTCCGCTCGACCCCGAGGCGATCGCCTCGAGCGCGAAGCGCCAGATCTCGCCGCCGGAGTGCGTGCCGGCGACCGCGGCGGCCGTCCCGACGACATCGATCTGCACGAGCGCCCCGCTCGGTGTACTCGTGACGAGGTAGGTCCCCGGGCTCACGAACACGCGATCCGCACTTCCGCCGCTGCCGGGGAGTGGGAGGTCGAAGGTCCAGGGCGGCGTGAGGCTCGTCGCACTCTCTGCGGCCGCGTCGAGGTTGGTGAAGCGCACGCGCGTGCCCGCGTCGATCTGCAACGACGGCGGCGCGAAGGCCCCACCCTGGTGGACGACCTCGACATCGGGTGTCGTGACGGCCGCGTACACAGCGCGCCCTCCGAGGTAGCTCTGGCCGTCGTCGACCACCTGGTCGTGCACCTTGGCGTGCACCACGACCGGCCAGCTCGAGGGCGTCGCGGGGACGTCGAGCGACTTGACAGTCGGGGCGAGCGTGTCGGGCGCGCCGGTGTTGCGATAGACCTTGTTCTCCCACTGACTGGGATTCGATTCACCCTGAGCGGTGATCACATCGTAGGCGCCGTCGCCGTCCAGTTCCGCGACGGTCAGATCCAGCGTCGAGTCGGAAACAGTGGTGAAGGCCCCGCTCACCCCGGCGAAGACGAGACCGCCCTGGTTTTCGTACAGGCGCTCGTTCGATCCGAGGGAGCCGATGAGCACGTCGAGATCGCCATCCAGGTCGCGGTCGAGGAGCGCGACCTCGTTGTCGTCGACGCTGCCTGGCAGCGGCGTTCCGGCCGCGAATTGCAGGCTGCCGCTCTGGACGAGGAGGCTCTCGACGTGCCCTTCCTGGAAGCCGCTCAGACTGATGAAGAAGATGTCCTGGTCCGTGTCGTCGTCGAGGTCGCCCACCTCGGCCTCGTAGCAGTTCGCCGAGGTCGCGGGCAGGAGGCTCGAGCTGTCGGAGAAGTTCGCCGTCCCGTCGTTGATGAGGAGGTAGTGGTTCCCGCCGGCATTGATGGCGCGGTTGATCCCCAGGACATCGAGGTCCCAGTCCTCGTCGACGTCGGTGAGCTGGATGTCCATGTGGGCGATCTTGATCGGAGCGTTGAGGCCCCCGCTCTCGGTGAAGTGCCCCGTGCCATCGTTGAGATACAGCCGTGGTCTCCCGCCTGGACCGGACAGGAAGCTCGGCCCCGAATCCGTGATCACGAGGTCGAGATCGCCGTCGTCGTCGACGTCGCCGAACTGACCGCCGGCCGAGGAAAGCGTTTCGGTCAACCCGCGCGTGGCGCTCTCGAGATCGAAGAACCCCGGCTGCGCAGTGCCCCGGTTGATGTACAGCGACGGAGGATCGGTCTGGAACGCATTGAGGAACAGCGCGTCGACCCAGCCGTCCCCATCGACATCCCCGGTGATCACTCCCTTGGCGTTCGAAACGTGGGTGCCCAGTCGCGCGACGCTCTCGTCCGTGAAGACGCCCGGTCCGGTCTCGCGTAGCTGGTTGATCACGAGTACGTTCTGGCGCTTGATCCCCGCCGAGGAGAAACCCTCGCCATCGGCGAAGAACAGGTCGAGGTCACCGTCTCCGTCGACGTCGGCAGCCTCCACGCCCTCGCTCCAGCGCGGGGGCCCGGGGATCCAGCCGGGCTGCCGCTGGAACTGTTGCGCGAACGAGTGGGGCACGAGCACGAGAAGGCCCGCAGCCCGGAGCATGGCATGGCGCATGAGGATCGTGGGGCAGCCAGAGAGAGAGCGTCCAACGCGAGGGGTTACGCGCCGCGGACGGAGCTTCGAGGCTATCAGCTCGATCTCGGGAGGCTTGTGAAAAACGAGTTTGCCCGGCGGTGGACGGGGGCCGTGGGTCCGGGCCGCTGCGGACTAGATCAGGCCGGAGCGCTTCACATGCAGGAGCTGCTTGGCTGCCGTCCGGACGAACGTCGAGGTGGCGAGGCGGAACAGCAACGGCAAGAGCACCGCCCGTCGCCGCACGCCGCGAGGGCGCCGACGGAAGAAGTAGAGCAACCCGGCGGCAGCCACGGAAAAGAGAGACGTCAGGAGGGGGCTGCGGCGAGCGTGGTGCGAGACATTCAGCACGCCGAGCGCGTCTTGGCCGAGGCTCCGCGCTCCCAGCATCAGGCCCTGGGTGGCAAGTGCTTCTTCCGCGTCCAGTAGCTCCTCGATACTACGGCACTCCCGGGGGCTTCGCGGCCGGTTCTGGATCGCCGGCGAACCGGCCGTGGCGGGTACGGTGCTCGTGGTGGAGACGTTCATATTTCGCTAGATGCTCCTCGAGCGCCTTCTTCTTCCTGCGTGAAAGAACCACGGAACCGCACGCGGCGATCGCGGCCAGCACGACCAGGCCTGAAGTCAAGTTGCCCAGCCACGCTCGGCCACCAAAGACCAGCGTGAGCGCCTGGGAGAATCCCTGCACGATCTGGATCGCTGCCGCGACGAGAACGGCCGTCCCTACGACGGCAAGTGCTGCCAAGATTGCGAGCTGCGTGGTCTTCCGGCGGATTGCCAGCGCCGCACGGTCCGCGCGTACACCAAGGAGCATGCGGGCGTAGTCGCGCAGCTCCCGGGTGTGTCCCCAGGCCGCCTCTGCAGACTCCTTCCAGGTCGAGCCTGTGCTGCTCGAGGCGCCGCTGGAACGCTGACGCGTCCTGCGCTTGCGCCGCCCGGGGTTGGAAAATGGGGTGCCGGTGCACGAGCCATAGGGCGCGCCCGCCGCGGGACCATTTCGGGTTCCCGCGTCGTTCGAGTGCTCGTCACTGATGGTGGAATCCACGCTCAAAGTCGCTCCTGCGCCCGGCACTCCCCGAAGAAAAAAGCAAGCGGGCCTACGGCGCGCCTACCTCTTGCAAATCAACGCGCCGATAAAAACGCCGACGCCTGCGGCGATCAGCATCGAGCGAATAGGGTGATCCTGTACGTACATCTCGAAGCCTTCCTCGAGCTCCACCGCTCGCTCCTTCTCGCGCTCGAGGACCTCGCGGCCCTTCTCGCCAAGATCGCGCAGGGTGCCGCGCATCGCGTCGGCCGCGCGTTCCACTTCTCGCTTGACGGAAGGCGGCAGCACGCTCGAAGGATCAGTGTAGTCGGCAGTCATCATGGACCTCCTCTCAGGGGTGGGTGAGCTCGGGTCATTCGTCTTCTGAAACGTGACCTGGTGGCTTGTCCCCCTCGCAAGGGGCGTGCCTCGACCCATATTCTCGAAAAGAGCCTTCCTGGCTCGATGGGCCCGGTCGAGGAGGTCCAACCCAACTCGAATTGTAGAAGCTACAGCTGGTTCCGCGGTCGCTCGGATGCACTGGCATTCGTACAAGTTGCCATGCCGGAGAGGGCTGAGGCCCCCAGGACGGGCCCTGCAGCGCGTGGCATGAGGCTTGCGGGGATCAACCGTGCGACCTCCAAGCTTTCCCACACCGCTCGACACTTTGACGAGTGGGTGGGTGGCGTGTCGCTCTGTCCTACATAGGAATGCGTCAATCGACGTGAGTCGAGAATTGAGGAATCGAAACATGAAATACAAACCTATGCTCTGGGCTCTGATCGTGCCCATCTTGGGATGGACTGCGAGCGCCCAAACCAAGCCGCAGGACAAGCCTGCGCAGCAGCCGCCCGCGCCGGCTACCAAGATCACCTCTGCGGCGACCAAGGAGTTGCCTTTCTGCCACAAGGCGAGCGAGGTCATCGGATCCAAGGTGCAGAATCTTGCGGGCGAGGACCTAGGTAAGGTCGAGGAGCTCGTGATCGATCCGGGCACCGGCTCGATCGAATATGCGGTGCTCTCCTTCGGCGGTTTCCTGGGTATGGGCGACAAGCTGTTCGCCATCCCGTTCACCCTGCTGAAGGCAGCGCCGGTCACCGATAATGGCCGGCTCGAGCACTTCACCCTCGACGTCGACAAGGCCAAGATGGAGAAAGCTCCGGGCTTTCCGAAGAACAACTGGCCCGACATCCACGCGCCGACGTGGCGCTCGGACATCGACAAGTACTTCGGCGTGACCCGTGAGACGCGGGCCGCGGGCGCCATCGACGAGAACAAGGAATTCGTTCTCGTGAAGGTGAGCGAGCTCCTGGGTGACGATGTGTACAACACCACCGACGACGACCTGGGCGACATCAAGGAAATCGTCGTGGATCCGCAGCGGAGTCGGGCGACCTACTTCGTGCTGACCTCCGGGGGCTTTCTTGGTCTCGGCGACAAGCTGTTCGCCATCCCGTGGGACGAGCTCGACATCGTTCAGAAGGACAAGAAGTTGCGCTCGGTCTTGAAGATCGACAAGGCGCGTCTCGAGAAGTCTCCTGAATTCAAGGAAGGCGACTGGACGCTCATGTCGGATCCTACGTATGTCAAGAGCGTGTACGACTATTATGGCTGCCCCTGCTACTGGGTCAGCGGTGCTCATGAAGGAAGTCGATGAGGCATAGACGATCCGGATAGCAAGAGAGACTACGAAGATACCCCTCTCTCTCCGTCTCTTCGCGTCCATCGTCTGGTCCGCGCCACTCCAGAGGCGCGGACCACATCGTTTATGGAGCGAACTTTCTGCGTAGTTCCGACAGCGGAAGAAGAGAAACGAACCGCAAAGGACGCAAAGGACGCAAAGAGGGGAAAGGCAAAGGGGGAAAGGGTAAGGGGAGGGCAGGGAGAGGCCAGTCAGCAGTGCCTCGAGATCTCGCGGCACGGATCGTGCAGGGGATCATTCAGTCCCGTCATGGTGCGGGCCCTACAACCAAAGGCGACTCATGAATCCTCAGAATCCCAAACCTACCAATCCGAACCCCGGTCAGAAGAATCCCGGCGGGAAGGGCGAGCCGACGCGCTCGAATCCCGAGCCCACACGTTCCAATCCGCAGAGCCCGCAGAATCCGTCGAAGACTGATGAGCGCAAGCGTCCCTCGAGCGGCGAGGGTGGGGATCAGCGGCGGAACGTGACTCCCCCTGCGCCGCGCTACGGAGACACGGAACCCGGGGATCCGCGTCATCTCGACACGGAGGCTGAGACGGTCGAGGACAGCGACTCGCCGGAAGATCAGAAGGTCTGATCGCAGACCAACAGGTTCGAGATCGGCTACCACGAACTGGGTGCCTGGCTTGGTCTTGCGCGAGTGCGTGACCCGCCCTTTTGGGCGGATTCGGGCTCGCGCAGGACCGAGCCGGGCACCGTGGTTTTCAGCGCCGACGGCTGCGCAGAGTTTGTCGCGTCTGCAGGAAATCCGCCCAGGGATCACGGTAGCCGCGGCGGTCGAGGCGCGCAGCCAGGTTCCGGACGGTGAAGGTGTCGGAGCGCAAGTCCGAGTCGAGCTCCTTCCATGCCACGGGCGTGGAGACGGGCGCTCCCGGCTTCGCGCGCGTCGAGTACGGGGCGACGGCTGTCGAACCTCGGCCGTTGCGCAGGTAGTCGATGAAGATCTTGCCCTTGCGCACGGCTTTGGACGCGGTTGCGACGTAGAGCTCGGGCGCTGCCTGGCTCATCTGGATGGCGATTTCGTGGGAGAACCCCTTCACTGCGTCCCAGTCGTGCTTGCGCGTCAGCGGCACGACCACGTGCAGGCCCTTGCCTCCGGTCGTCTTCAGGAAGGACAGGAGCTCCAGCCGTTCCAGGAGCTCGCGCAACAACAGGGCGGCCTCGACGACGCGCTCCCATGGCACATCGGGAGCCGGATCGAGATCGAAGAACAAGCGATCGGGATTCTCGATGCGGTCGGCGCGGCTGCCCCAGGGGTGCAGCTCGAGGACACCCATCTGGACGAGCGCGACCAGGCCTTCGACCGAATCGACCATGAGGTAGTGGGCGCTCGCCTTGCTCTCCTTCACGGCCACGGATTTCACGGCGTCGGGAAAGTGCCCGTGAGTGTGTTTCTGGAAGAAGCACTGCTTGCCCGATCCCTGCGGGCAGCGCACGACCGAGAGCGGTCGGTCCGCGAGGTGGGGAAGGATCCGCGGGGCAATGCTCTCGTAGAAGCGCGCGAGCTCGAGCTTGGTGATTCCCTCATCGGGATAGAGATCACGATCGGGGTGGCTGATGGCGATACCGGCGACATCGGTGGCCTCGGTATCCGAGCTCGCCCGGGAGGAGCGGCCACGCGTCGCCGCCCCGGTCTTGGAAGCTGCGCGCGGCGTGCGCGCGGCTGCCCCGCGGCGAGCTTTCTTGCGCGGAGAAGGGGGCGAGTCCGGCTCCTCGCGCACGATCTCGCGCGCGGGCTTGTCTTCGCGCACTCCCTTGAGCGTGGGGTGTCGCAAGCTTCCATCGGCGGTCCACTCGGTGAAGCCCACCTCGACGACGACCTCGGGACGCACCCACGAAACGCCGCGCCGGGCTGCGGCGGGCGGCAGTGACTCGAAGGGCGGGTCGGGCACGATGAGCGGCTGGAGCTTCTTGCGCAGGGCGAGGAGCATGGCCCGGTCGAGGCCGGTGCCGACCCGGCCGGCGTAGCGCAAGCCCTCGTCCTCGTAGACGCCGAGCACGAGAGCGCCGAGGCCGACGCGCGACCCGCTCGGCTTGGTGAAGCCAACCACCACGAACTCCTGCTCGTGACCGCACTTGACCTTCACCCAGTCGCGCGTGCGGCCGGAGGTGTACGGGAGATCGCGGCGCTTGCAGATGATGCCTTCGAGCGCCGCGCGGCATGCTTCGCGATAGAACGAGCTCCCCTCGCTCGAGATGTGGTCGCTGTAGCGCAGCGGTGCATCGGAGGCGACGCCGTGCAGCAGGAGGCGCAGGACCTCCTTGCGCTCCTCGAGCGCGCACGGACGCAGATCGGACCCGTCGAGGTGCAAGAGGTCGAAGGCGTAGTAGGTGAGGGTATCCGGGCGTCCCTCGCTCAACGCTTTCTGGAGCTCGTGGAAGCTCGTCGTCCCATCCGGCCGCAGGGCGACGACTTCGCCATCGAGGAGCGCGCTCTTCGCGGGGAGCGACTGGACGGGGAGGGCGAGCGGCGCGAACCGATCGCTCCAGTCCCGACCATTGCGCGAGAGCCAGCGCACGCGCCCTTTCTCGAGCCGGGCCAGCATGCGGTAGCCGTCGAACTTGATCTCGTGCAGCCAATCCGCGCCGGTGGGGACGGCGCTGACGAGCGTCGCGAGCTGCGGGGCGATGGTGGCCGGCAAAGCACCACGCTTCGCCGCCGAGAGGCTCGCGAGCGCAGCTGCGAGCGCGGCGGGGCGAGCGCGCGGTTTGCTCTTCGCGCTCGCCTTGCGTTGCGTGCTCTTCTTCTTCTTGGACGCCGGGCGGCTAGTTTTCGCGGGCGCGCCACCCGCTGCGGATCGCTTTCTCGCTTCCCCGATCGCCTCGATCGGCCGGCCGCTCTTGACGCTCGCTGGTAGCTCGTCCGTCACCTTGTATTCACGCGCCGGTCTTGCCGCCTCGTCGCCGCGCTTCATCAACAGCCAGTTGCGCCCGTCTTCGTTGCCCGGACCTCGAAGCTGGATCAGACGCCAGCCCCCGCTGAGCTTCTCGCCTTCGAGCCGGAACTCGAGCTTGCCCTTGCGCAGTCCTTCGTCGACATCGTCGTCCGGGAACCACCGTCCGCGATCCCATACGAGCACCGAGCCGGCGCCGTATTCGCCCTTCGGGATCACCCCTTCGAAGCTGCCATACGCGAGCGGGTGGTCCTCGACCTGAACGGCCAGGCGCTTGTCGGTGGGATCGAGGCTCGGGCCCTTCGGCACGGCCCAGCTCTTCAGGACACCGGAGTGCTCGAGGCGGAAATCGTAGTGCAAGCGCGAGGCAGCGTGCTTCTGGATGACGAAGGCGAGCTGCGCCTTGCTCTTGCGCACCGCTCCGGGGGGCTCGGGAGTCCGGCGGAAGTCGCGCTTGCGCTCGTACTCGGCCAACCCTTTGCGCCGTACCATCGATCAGGCCGTTCGCCGCGCGCGCGTCCCCTTTCGAGTCGCCCGCGGTTTCGCCGCGGCTTTCCGTGCCGGCGCTCGCCGAACGGGCTCGCTCGCGCCTTTCTCAGCCGCCCGCGCGGCCTTGACGCTCTTCTGAAGGAGCGGCATGAGATCCAGGATCTCGCCTCGACTGCGCGGCCGTTTCCGAGACTCGCCCTCGTCGAGCGCGTGCACCTTGCCCGAGGTGATCTTCTTCTCGATCAGCGCCATGAGGTCTTCGGCGTACTCGTCGGAGTACTGCTCGGGGTCCCATTCGTCGATCATGTCCTCGACCAGGCGCGCGGCCAGCTCGACTTCCTTGGGGGTCACGCCGACGTCCTTCAGACTGAAGTCGATGTTCTCCAGCTCGGTCGTATCACGAACCTCGGCCGCGAACCGCAGCAAGTAGAGCACGAGGGCGTCGCCACGCACGCTCACTGCCGCGATGTGCTCGCGCGTTCGCAGCGCCACTCTCGCAATGCCGACCTTCCCCGTTTTCTTCAGGGTTTCGCGCAGCAAGACGTAGCCCTTGCTCTTGGGCTTGACGGGCTCGAGGTAGTACGGCCGATCGAAGTAGATCGGCTCGATCTCCGAGGAGTCGACGAAGTGGAGGATGTTGATCGTCTGCGTCAGCTCGGGATTGGCGCGCTTCAGGTCCTCCTTGGTCAGGACCACGTACTCGCCCTTCTCGTACTCGTAGCCGTGGACGATCTCCGACCAGGGCACCTCCTCCTCGGTGCTCTTGTTGTAGCGCTCGTATCCGATCGGCGAGAAGTCTCTGCGATCGAGATAGCTGAGCTTGATCTCCTTCGAGTTCTCCGCCGCGACGAGCGACACGGGGATCTCGACCAACCCGAAGGAGATGCTGCCTTTCCAGATGTCTCTCGCCATGATCGTTGATCCTCCAGCCCCTCACCATCGGTCCCGTGGCCACGATACCAGATCGATGGCGATCACCGGCCCGAACCCGTGGTCCCGACACGTCGCGACAAGGCTTCGGGCCAGTGAGCTCACTCACATCTGCGCGCGATTCCCCGGCGGGATCTGCGTGCCTGCTTGCGTCACCTGATCACCGCGGATCGCGCCGCGCCACTTTCCGGTCTCGTGACCGCGGTTCTCGATGAACTTCTTGAACCGGGCGAGATCACCTCCGACGCGAACGGCGACGATTCCAAGTGCGCTACCCGTCGCCTCCACGGCACCTTCGGGCTCGTACTCGATGCGCAATGTCACTCGGCAGCTCGAGGGAGTGAGCGGTGTGAACCCGATGTTCCCCGCATTGTGCGTCCCGGAGGTGCTGCGCCAGATGATGCGCTCATCCGGGATCTGCTCGGTGATCTCGGCGATCCAGTCGAGCTCCTTGCCCGCGACCTCGGCGCGCCAGTGGAGGCGCTTGGCATCGAGCTGGCGGACCTCCTTCACGCCTTCCATGAAGCGTGGAAATTCTTCAAACTGCGTCCATTGGTTATAGGCAATGCGCGTAGGTACCGCGACATCGATCGTTTTCTCGATTGCAGGCATGGATGATTCCTTTTTGCCACACTTCTCGGCCCGACAAGGTGTCCTGACCGCCATCCAGTTGGCACCGCACTTCTCGTGCCACGTGCGGGACTCCCATGGCGCTCGACAGCCGGTCCGGCGCAGGGAAGAGAGCCAGTAGCGCACAGGGGGGGCACAGCTTTTGCCCAAGGCCCCCCATGGAAGGGTCTCCCAGCAAGTCGACTTCGCTGTGGATGGCCACTTCGGATCGTGTTCCCGGGCCCGCGCTGACGGAGAACCTGCGCACCGACGTGTGCATCGTCGGCGCCGGCATCGCGGGCCTGACGACGGCCTACATGCTTGCGCGTGCCGGTCGCGCGGTAGTGGTGATCGATGACGGTCCGATCGGAGGAAGGGAGACCTGCCGGACGACGGCCCATCTCTCGAACGTGATCGACGACCGCTTCCAGGTGATCGAGCGGTACCACGGAATCGGCGGTTCGCGACTGGCCCAGGAGAGCCACGCAGCGGCCATCGACTGCATCGAGGACATCGTGGCGAGCGAGCACGTGGACTGCGGCTTCGAGCGCCTGGACGGCTATCTCTTCCTGGCTCCAGGCCAGGACACGCAGCTCCTCGAACGGGAATACGAGGCCGCCGTTCGCGCGGGTTGCGCGGACGTGGAGCGCCTGCGGCAGACGCCGATTCCCTCCCTCGACGACGGCCCGTGCCTGCGGTTTCCGCACCAGGCCCAGTTCCATCCCCTGCGCTATCTCGCTTGCCTTGCCGAGGCGATCGTGCGCGATGGAGGGCGCATTCATCCTGATACGCATGCCTCGCGCATCGAAGGCGGCGCCGAAGCGTACGTCGAGACGAGCGGCGGGGTCCGCATCCGCGCGTCAGCGATCGTCGTGGCGACCAACTCACCGGTCAACAACCGTGTGAAGGTCCACACCAAGCAAGCGTCCTACCGTACCTATGCCATCGCGGCGCGCCTGCCGCGCGGGTCCGTTCCCAAGGGGCTGTACTGGGACATGGCGGACCCCTATCACTACGTTCGCCTCACCGAGGATGGCGGCTCGCGACACGCGATCCTCGTCGTGGGCGGAGAAGATCACAAGACGGGGCAAGCGCGCGATCACGATCCGGCGAAGCGGCACGCTGCGCTCGAAACCTGGACGCGCAAGTGCTTCCCGATGGTGCAATCAATCGAGTATCGATGGTCGGGGCAAATCGTGGAGACGATCGACGGCCTTGCCTTCATCGGTGCCAATCCCCTCGATCACGACAACGTGTTCATCGCCACCGGCGATTCGGGGATGGGCATGACCCATGGCACGATCGCCGGTCTGATCCTGAGCGACCTCGTGCTCGGGCGCGAGAATCCCTGGAAGAGTCTCTACGATCCAGCTCGCAAGGCGATCGGAGCGGTGGGCACCTTCCTCGAGGAGAATCTCAACGTCGCGGTGCAATACATCCGCGACTACACCTCTCGCGGCGAGGCCACATCGGCGGAAGACATTGCGCCGGGCCGGGGGGCGATCGCGCGCCGCGGTCTCTCGAAAGTCGCGATCTATCGCGACCCGACCGGACACGTTCACGAGTTGTCCGCCGTTTGCCCACACCTGGGGGGCATAGTCTGCTGGAACGGGGTCGAGGGGAGCTGGGACTGTCCGTGTCACGGCTCGCGTTTCGAGCCGCTGGGAAAGGTCATCAACGGACCTGCGATCGGCAACCTTTCGCCGGTAGGGATGCGGAACTGATGGGCGGATCGAACCCCTGCCACGTAGGAGGTGGCTGCCATGGCGCGTTGTGACACCTGCGGGAATGACTACGACAAGTCGTTCGAGGTACGGATGGCCGGTCGGACCTTCGTCTTCGACAGCTTCGAGTGCGCGATCCATGCGCTTGCCCCGACGTGCTCGCGCTGCGGATGCCGCATCCTCGGGCATGGAGCCGAGGCCGAGGGCACCTTCTATTGCTGCGCACACTGCGCGCAGGCCTCGGGCGTGCGCGGCGTGGACGACAGGGTGGCCTGAAGGTCCACGTCCGCGTGCTCGAACGCTCGGAATCGACGCGAGGAGCCGCCACGAGGAGTTCCACATCCCACAGACCGGCGGGTGGTACTGCACACTCCGACAGGGGAGGCAGCAATGTTAGTGGCCGGCGCATTTCGCTCCGTGACGCGGGGAGGGTCCCCCGATCCGGCTCGAGCGAGCGGCCGGATCGACGAGGCTGCTAGAATTCATCGAGCTCGCTCCACGCATGGATGTCCGGAATCAGATGGCCGTGTCGGGAGGCGTGAGGCCGACTGGGACGGAAGTGGCGGGCGCCGACGAGGCGCAGGCAGCTCCCTTACCCGCAACCGGATCGAGCTCGGCTGGTGGCCGCTTCTCCGGCTGGCTTCACTCGGGCGACGGCGCGTGGATTCCTCTACTGGTGTGCGCCGTCGGTGCATTGTTCTCCGTGGTTGCCGGTAGCGCTCTTGCCTCCTACGAGGAGAACGGGCTCGAGAGTGAGCTCAATGCGACTGGCTCGGAGCTGTCGAGAGCGGTCGAATCGCGCTTCAACAGCGACCGCGACAAGCTGCGCGAGCTGGCGCGGATCTGCAGCCTGATGGGCACCTCCGACGTCGATCGATGGGCCTCCGAGGCGAAGCTCGTGATGACTCCACCGGCGGAGATCTGGGCAATCGAGTGGGACACGGGTTCGCGCCCCGAGGGTCCGTTGACCTACGGAACTCCGCAGGGTCTGCAGCTCCTGCAGAAGCTGCGCGCGGACGGAGTGGCGAAGCTCGCGCGGAAGCAAGCCCTCGACGCGGGTGTCGAAACCTTCCTTGGCCCCTTCGAGCGGACGCCAGGACACATCTACGAACTGATCCTTCCCCTGCAGCAAGGCCAGAACTCTGTCCTGGTCCTCTCCGCGCTCGTCGACCCGGCGATGTTCCTCGAGTCCGTCCTTTCGCCGGTCATGCGCAACTGTGTGCTCGCCGTCCTCGCGGACGGCCAGGTGCTCTACCAGCGCGGCGAGCCGCCGACCAATCGCCCCGCCGGATCGGTGGTGCAAGAAACGATCAAGCTGCCCACGAGCGAGGAATGGACGCTGTCATTGCAGCCGAGCCAGAGCGTGCTCGACTCCCTGAGCTCGCGCTTGCCCAGGATCGTGCTCGGCGCGGGCTTGATGATCTCCGTGCTGCTCGCGGCGATGGTGCGGCTGGGACAGGTCACGTGGACCAGCTCACAGAAGCTCGTGCAGAAGAACTCCGAGGTGCACAAGCGGCTCAGGGACATCGAGCGCGTCGCCGATCGCAGCCGCGTGCTCGCCGCAACCCTGCGCGACGGGAAGCAGAGCCTCGAGAAGGAGAACGTGTCGCTCCGCGTCCAGGCCCAGACCCGCGAACAGTCCGCGATCCAGCAAGACTCGATCGTCGCCGAGCTCGAGGCCTTCACGTACTCGGTCTCGCACGATCTGCGTTCGCCCCTCGGCGCGATCCTGAACTATGCCGCCGCGCTGTCCGAGGACTACACGGATCGCCTGGACGAGAGCGGGCGGGACCACCTGGCTCGTATCTCCTCGAGCGCTCGCAGCGCCGTCGCGATGATGGACGGTTTGCTCGCCTTTTCCCGCATCGGGCGTCACGAGCTCAAACCCGCGCAGGTCGACATGCGGGAGCTGGTGCGAGATGTCTACGAGGAGCTGCGCCAGGCCATGCCCGGCCGCACGCCGAATCTCTCGATGGGCGAGATGCCATCGATCGAAGCCGATCCCACTCTGCTGCGCGTCCTGATGACCAATCTGCTCTCCAATGCCTTCAAGTTCACCCGCAGCGTCGACGAACCCAGGATCGAGGTGGGGGGTTACCTCCAGGGGTCGGATGCGGTCTACTATGTAGAAGACAATGGCATCGGCTTCGACATGCGAAACGCGAGTCGCCTGTTCCGCGTGTTCGAGCGCCTCAACGGCTCGTCGGAGTACGAGGGCCACGGAGTCGGTCTGGCGATCGTCGAGCGGATCGCCCGCCGTCACGGTGGAAGCGTTCGTGCCGAGGGCGTCCTGGGCAAGGGCGCCACTTTTTTCATCACGCTGCCTAATGGCCCACCATATGCCGATGATCGAAACGCAACCTGACGTGCTCCTCATTGAAGACAGCGACGACGACGTGTGGGTCGCCCGCCGCGCGTTCCAGCGTCACCAGATGGGCGAGCGGCTGGCCCGCGTGCGGACGGGGGAAGAGGCGATGCGCTACCTCGAGGCGAGTCTCGATCAGGGCAGCGGAGTGCCCTCGCTCCCCCGCGTCGTGTTCCTGGATCTGAACCTACCCGGCATCAGGGGCCTCGAGGTGCTCCGACAGATGCGCGCCGACGAGCGACTGCGGTTGATCCCGGTCGTGGTGATCAGCTCCTCCAGCCGTGATTCCGACATCAGGGAATCCTACCGGCTGGGAGCCAACAGCTTCGTCAGCAAACGCTACGGCCAATCCCAACCTGGCGAGTACGTCGTGGACATCGCTCGCTACTGGCTGGACCTCAATCAGCCTGCGCGCTGATCCCCCCCGGACCGAACATGGATGCACCGATTGCCTTGATCGTCGACGACGACGCGAACTTCGCACACAGCCTCGCCGTGCTCGTGAAGCGCGAGGGTTTCGATACACGTACGGCCGGCTCGCTGGCAGAGGCTCGACAGCAGCTGCAGACGGCTCACCCCGACGCGATCCTGCTCGACATGGGCCTCCCTGACGGCGATGGCCTGGAGTTCGTTCGCGCCGAGAAGGCATCGATCGGAGCCGAGGTGATCGTGATCACCGGGCAGGCGAGTGTCGATTCGGCGGTCGAAGCGCTGCGCGAGGGCGTGCTCGACTACCTCGTGAAACCCGTCGATCGAGCCCGGCTCAAGGCCGTGCTCGCCCACGTGGCGCGCACGCGCGCCCTCAAGCACGAGGTCGACGATCTGCGCGGCGAGATGCGCGACATGGGGCGCTTCGGCCCGATGGTCGGGCGCTCCAAGGCCATGCAGGCCGTGTACGACCTGATCCAGCGCGTCGCGCCGACCGACGCGAGCGTGATGATCACGGGCGAGAGCGGCACGGGCAAGGAGCTCGTCGCTCAGACGATTCACCAGCTCAGCCAGCGCAGGAAGAACCTCCTGCTCCCGCTCAACTGCGGCGCGGTCTCGCCCCGCCCTGATCGAGAGCGAGCTGTTCGGCCACGAGCGCGGCAGCTTCACCGGCGCCGATCGCATGCACAAGGGGTACTTCGAGCGGGCGAGCGGCGGCACGCTGTTCCTCGACGAGATCACCGAGATGCCGCTCGACCTGCAGGTGAAGCTCCTGCGGGTGCTCGAGACCGGAGCCCTCATGCGCGTGGGCGGGAACCGAACCGATCCAGGCGGACGTGCGGGTGATCGCCGCCAGCAACCGTGACATCAACGATGCTGGTCAAACAGGGCAAGCTCCGCGAGGACCTCTTCTACCGGCTGAACGTCTTCCCGATCGCGCTTCCGCCGCTGCGGGAACGCGAGGGTGATCTCGATCTCCTCGCTCAGTACTTCCTCGAGGAGCTCAACCGTGGCTCCGCGAAGGCGAAGAGCTGGACGCGTGCGAGCGCTCGAGAGCCTGCGATCGCATCGCATGACCGGGAACGTGCGCGAGCTGCGCAACCTCGTGCACCGTGCATTCATCCTCGCCGACGAGGAGATCGGCCGGGAATCGATCTCGCCGGGTGAGAGCGTCCAGGAACCCGAGAGCGCCTCGATCCTTCAAGTGCGCGTGGGGAGCTCGATCGCGGAGGCCGAGCAGCGCCTGATCCTGGCGACCCTGCAGCATCACGACGGCGACAAGAGCAAGACCGCCGAAATCCTCGGCATCAGCCTGAAGACGCTCTACAACCGCTTGAACGTGTACGCGGCGTCCCAGTCCGGAAGTTGAGAACGAGGAGGTCCGGACCGGCTGGCGGCAGCGGCGCGCGTCGGGCGTCCACCTCGCCCGGAGCCTTGTAAGACCTACACATTGCACGGCGCCGGGCAGCGAAAAGGGCTCGATCGCACATTCGGGACGGCCTCGTGACGCGCGGCACGCAATCTGCAAACGACTTCTCAATGGTCACGCGAGGTGGTCTTCCCCACGTATGGGCAAGGCTTCCGTGCGTTCTATCGCAAGGAGAATCGTCATGTTGCGTTGGGCTTTGATATTCCTCATCGTGGCCTTGGTGGCCGCGGCCCTCGGTTTCACCGGGCTCGCGGGCGCCTCGGCCGGCATTGCACAGATCCTGTTCTGGCTGTTCCTGATCGTTTTCCTGGTGACTCTCTTGATGTCGCTAGCCACGGGTAGGTCGCCCGGCAACATCACCTGAGGCGCTCTTCCTCTGAATCCAAGTTCATCACAACCCGGAACGGAGACATTCATGAGAATCCATCCCATCTTGATCGCTGCGCTCTCGAGCGTCTTGTTCGTCGCTCCTGCGTGCAGTGATCGTGAGCCGACCACGACCACCGTCGACGCAAAGGGCAAGGTCTACACGTACGAGCAGCGCGAGGACTTCCGCCGAGACATGGAGACCGCCCTCGCGAAGCTCGAGGTCCGCGTGGACGAGCTGCAGGCCAAGGCTGCGAGCGCGACGGCCGACGCGAAGCAGGGCATCCAGAAGCTGATCGACGATGCCAAGAAAGGCACGGCCGAGCTGCGCAGCAAGCTCGCCGAAGTTGGCAGCAGCACCAAAGAAGGTTGGAACGACTTCACGCGGAAGTTCGACGAAACGATGAGCGATCTCGGTCGGCGCATCGAAGATGCGCTCGATTGAGCCAGACCAGCCCAGCCTAGCTCTCCCTGCGAACCACGCGGCCCTCGCCTCAACGGACAGTGAGGCGGGGGCCGCACTTTCGTTCATGGCTCGGCCCGGGTAGGGTGCTCGGCTCGTTCTGGCGAGCGGCATGGCTGCTGATTTCGTGGGAGGGGGAACATGATCGCGGCGCACGCCGAGGCGCTCCTGCTGGCGGCTCCGGATCGTGCTGCCCTGGGGCAGCACGCCTCACTGCACCTCGGCGTGGAGCTCTCTCTCTGGAGCCTGGCACCCTTCGCCGGACTCCTCCTCGCGATCGCGGTGCTGCCACTCTTTGCCGGGCACTGGTGGGATCGCAATCGGAACAAGGCAGTCGTCGCTTCGTGCTTCGGGGCACCCATCGCCGCGTATCTCGTGCTCGCTTTCGGTAGCGCAGGCTTCGAGACCCTGCTCGAGAAAGCCGAGGAGTACGCATCCTTCATCGTCCTGCTCGCAGCGCTCTTCGTGATCACCGGCGGGATCCACGTCAAGGGCTCGCTCTCCGGTACGCCGCTGCTCAACACGGCGATTCTGGGCATCGGAGCCGTGGTGGCGAACGCGATCGGGACGACGGGAGCCTCCGTGCTACTGATCCGTCCGCTGCTGCGTGCCAACGAGGCCCGCACGAGGAAGACACACATCGTGATCTTCTTCATCTTCGTGGTGTCGAACTGCGGTGGCCTCCTGACGCCCCTCGGCGACCCGCCGCTCTTCCTTGGCTACTTGAAGGGCGTCCCCTTCGACTGGACGCTGGGGCTGCTCCCGCAGTGGGCGCTCGTGAATGGCGGACTCCTGCTCATCTTCAACGTGTGGGACCAGGGTCGTCTTCAATGCGGAAGAGCGCCAGCGCCCTGGCAGCCAGCTCGAGGAGGTGCAGGAGCACCTGCCGCTCGAGGTGGAGGGTGCGCGGAACTTCCTGTTCCTGCTCGGCGTGGTCGCGACGATCTATGCCTCGGGAGCCGGAATCCTGAACCGCGGAAACCCCTGGCCGTTCGGCATCCAGGAGGCAGTCATGGGCGGGCTCGCGATCCTCGCCTACCTCACGACGAGCCGCGCGATCCTGCGAGCCAATCGCTTCACCTTCGGCCCGATCATCGAGGTCGCTGTGCTCTTCGCCGGCATCTTCGTGACCATGGCGCCGGCGCTCCTCGTCCTCAATGCGTGGGGCCGCGGTCAGCGAGAGGTCCTGGGAATGGCGTTCGGCATGCGCGAAGCCTGGCAATTCTTCTGGGGGACCGGAGTGCTCTCGAGCTTCCTGGACAACGCGCCGACCTACCTCACCATGTCCGCCACGGCGGCCGGCCTGGAAGGTGTGCCGGTCTCGGGCCGCTACCTCGCCGAGTTGCTCGCCAGGGGCCCGGCCGCCGAGCACCTGCTCGCAGCCATCTCCTGCGGCGCCGTGATGATGGGGGCCAACACCTACATCGGAAACGGCCCCAATTTCATGGTGAAAGCCATCGCCGAGGAGAACGGCATCCGGATGCCAGGCTTCTTTCGCTACATGCTCTACTCGGGAGTGATCCTGTTGCCTCTGTTCACCGTGGTGACTCTCGTCTTCTTCCGGTGATGGCACCCGTTCAGGTCCTGGTCGGCCTTCGCGGACGGGACTCGCGAACCGAGGCGTTCAACGCCACGGCAAGCGCCGCATCCCCGCTGATCAGGGCCTTCCACTCGAGCTCCACACCCTTGCGCCGCCCCTTCTTCGTCAGCTTGAGGCCCGTCTGCGCGATCGTGATCACGTAGGGCTCCCGGTCGATCGTCACCTCGCGGCGCAACGGCTTCTCGAGCTTGGTGGTCATGAGGACTTCTAGTCCACCTCCGTTGGCGCGGCACAGGAGCCAGGGGCTGTTTCCGGCAAGTCTGCAGAGCGGCCAGCCGGACTGGGCTGGGGTCCCGCGTCCGACTGTCCTAGCTTTGGTAGTCCCCCCTTCGCACAGACCCCGGATCCCCTTGGAGAACGCGCCATGCTCTCGAGTTCCCCCGTCTCTGCCACGCTTCCTTTCCGCGGCCTGAAAGTTGCCGAAGAGTTCTATTCCAAGAAGCTCGGTCTCGAACGAGCCCACGGTTCGGTCGAGGACGGCTTCCTCGAGTACAAGGCCGGCCAGGGCACGCTCCTCCAGCTCTTCGAATCCAATTCCGATCAGAAGTCCGACAACACCGCCGCAACCTTCGAGGTCGCAGACCTGAGCCAAGAAATGGCCGCCCTTCGAAAGAAAGGCGTGGTCTTCGAGGAGTATGACTTGCCCGGAATCAAGACGGTGAACGGAGTCGCCGAGGCCGACGGAATGGGGCGGATGGCCTGGCTGAAGGATCCTGACGGAAACGTCCTCGGGCTCCACGAATCGGCGTAGCCCGAGCTTGCACCCGCGTCAGGGAACCCGGACCGGCGCTCCGAACTCGTCGCTACGGTGAGAGCGGGTGCCTGGCACCGTGCTCGCCGGCGTTTCGCATCGCAGCGCCGGTTCTGGGATGGAACGCTGCCGCCCTTTCCCAGTATCGGCCCGGCACGGGGTGCACGTGCCCCAAGTGACGAGCATTTCTCGTACAAAGGCTTCAGGTCGTTCGAGACCAGCCCAACAATGAATATCGATCTGCTCTGAGTTCACTGTCCCGGCCCCATGATCGGCGGAACGAGAGGGGCCGGACTCCATTGAACTCGAGGCCAGGCACTGCGCATCCGCGCGAGCGCAAGCTCGTGCGGGCTGCGCTCGATTCTGTTGCGGGTCCGACGAAAACCAACCTGGCTGCGAGGAGCACGAGATGCGCTGGTGGCTTGTTCGCGAGACGGCGAGGAACTGGGCTTCTCTGTCTGGCCTCAGTGTGATGTCGGTGCTTGCCCCGACGAAGACGCGCTTGCGGCGTACTCGTCAACTCGGTGAAGTCGAGCGCTGCAAGCTGCCTTGGACGCGTCTCGAGACCCTCACCTCGGATCCCCTGGAGGATACCGAGGCGGTGGTGATGAAGGCAGTGCACTGCGACTCGCACAACTGCTCGATCCACGAGCTCGCAACACTTGCCGCTCTCACGAAATGGGCTCGGCCGCGCAAGGGCCTCGAATTCGGCACGTACGACGGCCGCAGCGCGCTCACCATCGCGGCGAACATGCCGCCCGAGGGGATGTTATGGACGCTCAATCTTCCTCCCGACCATGCCTCCATCTCGAGTGGGAAAGCACTCACCTACGATGAAAAGCTGGCCTCCAAGGTGGAAAGCGGACACCGCTTCCGATCCGCGGGGGAGGCGAACAGGATCACCCAGATCTTCGGCGATTCGACTCGCTACGACTTCACCGGGATGGGGCCCTTCCAGTTCATCTTCATCGATGGGGGGCATGCACAGGACGTGGTCATGGCAGACTCCGTGAATGCGATGCGAATGGTCGACCGCACGCGGGGCATCATCCTGTGGCACGACGCGACGCGCTTCGGTGTTCGGCCAGCTCTGGAGCACCTGCGGAATCGAAATCACAAGATCTACCTCATCCTGGGAACCACGTTGGCCGTCATGTGCCTCAAAGGCGGCGCAGAAGTCACGCTGCCCTTCTGAACACACGCGCACCTCTCCGACGTCGGCGGCGACCGCCTCAGCCACGGTGGACCCCCGACGAGGAGTAACGAATTCCGGCTAGCGTCCGGGCTTTGGAACGTGCTGGTCGAACAGGATCGGATTGCCGTCGGGGTCCTGCAGCATGAAGGACGCGGGCCCCGTGCTCGACTCGTCGGCTCTCGGCGCCGGCTTGAGACCGCTAGCCTCGAGCCGCTTCTGGATGTCGCGCACATCCACGAATGCCTTCAGAGGCTCTGCGGAGTCCGACCAGCCGGGATTGAAAGTCAGCAAGTTCTTCTCGAACATTCCCTGGAACAGCCCGATCTTGGTGGTTCCGTTCTGCAAGACCAGCCAGTTCTGGGCAGCCGCGCCGGCGACTGCCACGAAGCCGAGCTTCTCGTAGAACGTTTGTGAAGCACTCAAGTCCTTGACGGTGAGGCTGACCGAGAAGTTGCCGAGTTCCATGGTCTTCGATTCGGTTTGAGGAGTTTGTGAGGGTACGGTCGTGCCGCGACCTGCGAATACTGCGAGCGCGACGGCTACGGCTGCTGTGGCGAGGCTCTTCATGGTTCGGGTCCTTACGGGATCAGGGGAATATGGCGTCCGCGTCCTCGAGGCCACGCGAGCGTACGACCCTTACTCGATCGCCGCTGATGCTGCTTGTCAAATCCTGCGCAGCCTCACGGAACCACGAGGGAAGCCACCGCTCGTGCGCTCCGGCCTCGTGGCCATGGCGAAAGGGAGGATCCTGGCCGCACATTCGCCGGCCCGCAGCGTCCCAGCGCGCGGATCCTTCTCCCGATCCCGATAGACCATCCCGCCGACTTCGTGGCGTGCAGGTGACGACCCAGGTGCCGTGATCTCCCGCAGAAACGTCGCACCAAGGTGGCGCCTCGCCAGCAGCGGAGAAACACGCCTGCGGAAGCGAGCAGGGATGGTCCTCCTCGCTGGATTGGTACTCTCGGGCATGCATCTCTCGTCAGCGAACCCCCGTCCGAACAAGCATCGTGAGTGACCGACCCTTGGACCGGACTCTCTTTTTTTGCCATGGCTGGGGCCGCGATCCGCTCGATTACATGCCAATGATCACCTCGATTGCGCAGGCCTACGGCGCCAGGGTCGTCGCCCCCTTCATCTATGGAAACCACTCGCTGCGTCCACCGCCTCGAACCCTGCGCGAATACGTGTCGCGCACGCGAGAGATTCTCGACGGCGTTTCCAGTAGATCCCAGGAGTACTGCCTCGTCGGTCATTCCACCGGAGCTTCCGTCGCACTATGCCTCGCCGATCAGGATCCGCCGGCGAAAGGGATTCTCGCGCTCAATCCTCTGTTCCCCACTCACTATCGGTGGCCGGGGTTCATCTGGCGGGGCATCGTCATGAACGGCAAGCACATCTTCGGTCGCTCAGGCAACGCGCGAGCCGGACGGCGGCTGGTACTGGAAACCGGCGGGCCCTTTCTGTCCAACGCGTTACGAGACGTGAGTGCGATGGCCGAGAGTTTGCATCATTTAGCGTCATTCCGGCTGGAAGACTACGGGATAGCCCTTGGGCAACCAGTGGATGTCTTCGTTCGCATCGTCTATGGAAATAGGGATGAATTCTTTCGACTTCCCGATGACCTGGGAGCCAGATTGCGCACAACCTTTCGGCAGTGTGAGATTCGGGTCCGCGAGGGTGAGAACTCGCACGAATGGTGTCTGGTGCGGCCGGAATCCGGGGCAGCGGAGATCTCGGACTTCCTGCAGCGGGTTGGCTGGGCACCGAAATCGGAATAGCTAGCCGTTCCTCTCGAACAGCCCGCTCATCGCGTCCCAGGCGTACCCATGACCGTCACGCTGATGTGCCGCTCGTGCGAGCTGCGCCTGTGCTCGTAGAGGTAGATCCCCTGCCAGGTGCCGAGGTCCACCCTACGCTCGCGGACAGGAATGGAGAGCGAGGCGTTGGTGAGGACGCTCCGCACGTGGGCGGGCATGTCGTCGGCACCCTCGGCCGTGTGCTCGTAGAGCGGATCGCCGTCGGGGACCGCGCGAGACAGCCAGGCCTCGAGGTCGCGACGCACGGATGGGTCGGCGTTCTCGCAGAGGATCAACGAAGCGCTCGTGTGGTGGACGAACAGTGTGACGAGGCCACTCCCGATCCCTGAGGCGGCGACGATGGCATCAACCTCGCGGGTCACCTCGTAGGTTCCGCGGCGCGGGGTGTTCAGCAGGATCGAATCGTGGTGGATGAGCACTGGTCCAAGAATATTGAGGATCGGCGAAAGCGCAAACGCCCGATTCCCATGTGAAGGATGAGGCAGACACCGTGAGCCGCAAGTACCCCTTTCCCATGCTGTGCGCAGCGGCAATGTGGCTCTGCGACCATGGGGTCTGGTCCTCGTGACGTGAGTGGCCGATGCGTGGCGCCCCGGGCCGTCGACCTCCGAAGCAGGACCATTGCATCGCTGTCCGCGGTGGGGCACTCTTCGTGAACGTGTCCTGGTTGGATCAGAAGGAATCGAGATGAGGGGAATCAGCGCAGACAAGCTCCAGCGCCGCTACCCGGTCCTCCACAGGGAGGACAGGACGGTGTCGTACTGGTCGTTCAGCCGCCAGGAGTGGATGAAGCAGGCGATCTTCGTCCCGGTCGAGGATCTGGCGGACATGCACCCGTACGACCGGAAACGGATCGCGAGCCATCTCGGGACGGCGGAGGGTCCGCCCGAGATGAGCTGACGCGATTTCGCGCTGGACGCTGGCACAGCGCGCTTTCTCGTTCCCCAGGCTCTTCGAGGGCCGAGGCGCGGCGGAGAAGCAGCCGGTCGACCACCCCGGCGCGAGACCGAGATGCTCCAATCTCCCCCTCGCCATGATCCACGCAAGCGTCCTCGCCCTCCTCGTTCCCCTTCTCGCTGCGCAGGAGCCTGCGCCCGCCGAGCGCATCGTCGCAATCGCGCCGGCCGCCTGGTGCGGCATGCTCGACGGCTGGAAGGCCATGCGCGAGCGCGAGCTCGCGGTGGAGGTCGTCGCGCTCGAGGACGTGCTCACCTCCGCTTCCGGCGCGGACGCGCCCGAGCGGGTGAAGCGCTACCTCTTCGAGGTGTGGCGCGAGCGCGGCCTCGCGTACGCCTTGCTCGTCGGTGATGCGGACACCTTCCCCGTGCGCTTCATGGTGCTCGACCGCATCACCGAGCCGGCCTACGACACCGCCTTCTACCCGACCGATCTGTACTACGCAGACCTCGCTCGCGTGGACGGCAGCTTCGACGACTGGAACACGGCTCGCGAGGGCGCCAGCGCGCGCTACTTCGGCGAAGTGCGCGGCGAGAAGCACAAGCAGTCGGCGATCAACCACGACGGCATCTCCTACGTGCCGGAGATCGGGATCGGTCGCTGGCCGGTGTCGACGTCCGAGGAGCTCTCCGCGGTTGCGGCGAAGACCATCGCATGGGAAGAGCGTCTCGAGGCAGGCGGTAAGCGGCGCGCCTTGCTGGCGCACGCTGCGGGCTGGATCGACGCGCGCACCACGGCGCACGCCTTCGCCGCGCGCCTGACGGAGGGTGGCTTCGAGGTGAGCGAGTCCTTCTTCGACACCGATCGCTCGCCGACTCCAGATAGCGTCGCGGCCTCGATCGAGTCCGGATTGATGCTCGCCGTGCACCTGGGACACGGCACGAGCCAGACCTGGGAGGGTTGCCTGGGTCCCGCCGAGTTCGCGCGAGTCGCCGCGTCGCCACCTGCGGTCTATGCCTCGATCGGCTGCAACACGGCCCAGCTCTGCGTCGAGCCGCCTTACGAGGGCTATCTCGACGAGGCCGGCGTGCTGCACACCGGCACGAACGCGGGCGAGCGCTTCATCGAAGCACCTCCACCCCCCGCAGCGCTGCAGCCGGGAAGCCTCGACCGCGGTGGTCTCGGCAAGAGTCTCCTCACTCTGCAAAGCGGCGGTGCCATCGCCTATCTCGGCTGCTGTACCGGCGCGCAGCCCTGTGCGCTCACGTTGCTCGACGGATTTCTGACCGCCTGCGCCGCGCCGACGCCGCGGCGCCTGGGAACGGTCTGGAGAGCGGCCGTGGCCCACTACGTCGAGGCCGAACACCTCTTCGAACTCGTCCCCGACGACTCCTGGTATCCAGCGAGCGTCTTCTTCCAGGGGATGAAGTTCCTCCTCTACGGTGATCCGGCGCTGCGCCTGCGGTGAGTTCGCCCTCGTCGCACCCTCTCCCCGGCCGCTGCGGACTCGTCGCCGGCAGAGCGAGCGGGCCGTGCCTTCGGCGTCACGGGACGAGCATGCTCGCATCGGCACTGTTCGGGTTTGCGCTGCTCCCTTTGCCCCAGGTCCCGTACTGGAGGAGCCTCTCCGCGCCCTGCCCGCAGGGAGGAGCGCTGTTCGGCGCGGCCTTGGAGTTCCTCGACTTCGACGCCGACGGGTTCCTCGATCTCGCTGTGGGCGCGCCGGGCGAGGGGACGGTCTACCTGTTCCGTGGGAACGGGATCGGGAGCTTGACGTTCCATGCTGCGCTGCAGGCATCCGGTCCGGTCGCGGCGTGCCCGTCACCGCGGCCGGCTAGCGATGAGTTCGGATACGCACTGGCGTCCGGCGGGTTCGGAGATCTAGGCGGCGGCGACAAGCTCTACGTGGGCGCACCGGCGACCGAAGGCCCGGGTGGGCTCGAGGACGGGCGCGTGTATGTCTTCGGCCATGGTGCGCCCGCCGGTTGGAGGAGGATCACGAGCTTTGAACCCGCAGCTCCCGACCTCGGCGGTCGAATGGGCCACAGCCTCACGGTGGGGGACTTCAGCGGCGACACGAAGCACGATCTGATCGTCGGCGCACCTCGTACGCCCTTCCTCCCGGGCGCTCTTCCGGGCGAGGGCCGCGTCTATGTCTTCGTCGGAGGAGGAAGTGCATTCGATCTCAGAAACCCCTTCCACGGACAGCCGGGCGCGGAGAAGGGCGTCTTTGGAATCAGCCTCCACGCGAGCGACGTGGACGGCGACGACGATCTCGATCTCGTCGTCGGCGCGGAGAACAACCCGAACATCGGATCGATGCAGACGGGAGCCGTGCACGTCTACTTTGGACCTCTGCCGTCCGTCTCGGTCGACCTGCTCGACCCTTCACCATGCGACGACAGGATCTGTCGCTTCGCGAAATGGGTGGGCTCTGACACGGGCTGCGTCGTGACGGGCGCTCCGCAGAAAGACAAGGCTCCGTGCATGCTCGGCACAGACCCCGAGCGAGTCGGCGGAGCGTTTCTCTTCCGCTACGATCCCTTGCTGGTGCCGCCGTTTCGCGGCGTGCAGCTCCACGCGGGAACCGAGCAAGGCGGAGAGCTCCTGGGCGCGCGGTGCATCCTGGCTGATCGCATCGGCGGACCAGAGAGCGACTTCGTCTTCGCCACCTGGGGTCCGCCGCGGGAACTGCGGGTATTCGACGGGGTAAATCCAAGCTTGGTGGCCTTCATTCCCGCGCCACCCGGGATCGATCCGACTGCGCAGCACTACTGGGTCGACGGCATCGACGCGGCGCAGCTCATTCAGGGTGGCAGGGTCGAGATCGCGGTCGGCCAGGCCAGGTACGATCAGGATCTGCGCGGGCGAGTTTTCATCTTGTTTTGAGCAGGATGCACGCCCGAGGTGCGGCGTGACGTGGATCTGCGAGGCGGCATCCTCGCTGCCACCGAGAGGCGTCCTCGACGGGGGCTTGACCACTCCGCAACCGTTGCGTCCAGAATCTGGACGCGCGTTCTGGAAAACAGGGGAGAATAGGAAGGAGCGCGCGCGTGCAGCAGCGATCTGTTCGCTGCGTTCGCGCACGGCGCGATCGCGGACTTCGCTCTAGTGGGTATGGAGTTTGCGCAGGGGTGGGCCAAGACTGCGTATCAGCTTCCATCCCCGACGAGTCACCACCATGAAGTTCCTATCGTCCGTTCTGTTTCTCGCCTTCTTTCCACTCGCGTCGGCCCAGGATCCGTGCGGGACATGGTCTCCGGTTCCCACGCCCGTTCCTGCGGCTTCGACGCACACCATGCTCGAGGAGCTGTCGGTGATCGCACCCGACGACATCTGGGCGGTGGGCCACAAGTACGTGCCGGCTGGCGGGAGTATGGAGACGCAGACGCTTGCCATGCATTGGGACGGCGCGAGCTGGACGATCGTTCCCACGCCGAGTCCGTCGCCCTATCCGGGCGGGGGATGGGCCGACTTCCAGACGGTGCGCGCGGTGTCTTCGGACGACGTGTGGGCCGCCGGGGGCCAGCGCATCCAGGCACCCGACGGATTCGTCGGCACGCACCTGATGCTGCAGCGATGGGACGGCTCGAATTGGAGCCTCGTGCCCGCGCCGATCACGCTCGGTGGTTCGGGTAACTTCGTCGACGACATCGAGGTGGTCGCGGCGGACGACATCTGGTTCGTGGGCGACTGGCTGGAGTTCCCGGACACGAGCTCCGCGGAGAAACGCGCGCTCGCCATGCACTGGGACGGCTCGGATCTGACGGTGCACGACACACCCTTCTTCGACAACGAGCCGATCGGCGGCCACGGCCTGACGGCGGTGTCCGCGATAGCAACCGACGACATCTGGGCCGTGGGCGGCGGGCACGACGGCGATTACGTGACCTTCTCGTACATCGTGCACTGGAACGGCAGCGAGTGGCAGTATCGCCCCGGGCCGACCGCCGGCTGGTACCACCGCCTCTATGACGTGCACGCGGTGTCGAGCGACGAGGTGTACGCGGTCGGCGACTACCAGGACGAGAGCGGGTACCACGCGCTGTGCTTGCGCTGGGACGGCACGAGCTGGACGCGCCTGCCCGACCCGCCGATCGGCGGCGCGAGCATCGAGGTCCTCGGCCCCGGCCAGGTGTACGTCGGCGGCGCCGGCGTGTCGCTCTGGAACGGGACGAGCTGGAGCGTGGTCGAGACCTTCCCCACCGTCGATGGGCCCGCGATCTGGAGTCTCGAGCCGTACGGCGCGTGCTCCTTGTGGGGCAGCGGCCGCGCGTGGGATGGCAGCGAGCTCATTCCCCTGACCGTGCGACTGGACCCGAGCTCGCTCGGCGCGAGCTACTGCGTCCTCTCGGCGAACTCCGCTGGGCCCGGCGCAGAGATCTCCGCCAGCGGCTCCACGAGCATGGCGCTGGACGCCTTCACCCTCCACGCCGGCGGTTGCCCAGCCGGCCAGACCGGCCTCTTCTTCTACGGCCGAAACCAGGTGCAGATCCCGTTCGGCAACGGTTTCCTGTGCGCGGCCGGCTCCATCAAGCGCTGCTCGCCGCTCTCGACGCACGCCGACGGCACCGCCTCTCAGCACGTGTCGTACGTGAACTCGCCGATCACGCCGGACAGCACCTGGAACTTCCAGTTCTGGTTCCGCGACCCGCAGGCCGGCGGCGCCGCCTTCAACCTGTCGAACGCCTGGGCTGCGAGCTTCCGGCCGTAGGCACAGGGAACCAGGCGACTTTTCACCTCTCTCCGGGAGATGCGAGGAGAGCGGACCGCGCCCGGATGGGGTGAAGAGCCGCCTAGAGAGAAACCACACCCCTACGAGCACGGAGTCCCTCCGAGTTTGGAGTACCGCCTTCAGGCGGTCTGGTTCGTCGTCCCGCCTTCAGGCGGGACTGGCTTCGCATGAGAAGACCGCCTAAACTAGAGTTTCGCCATTCGGCGAGGGCGCATGGGCGCTTGGCTGGTCGCTTGCGGCGAAGGTAGTCCCAGTTTTAAGAATCGCCGCGAGGAAGCGTCGCAAGGAGGAAGGCAGCACGCTCCACCCTGCGATGGTTTGGGTGTGAAGAACAAACAGCACCAAAGGGGGAGCGTGCGCGATCAGTATATCCCCGCCTCGCTCCAGGGCATCCTCACCTCATTCGCCGGTTGCTTCACGCGACCCAGCTTCGAGAACTTCGTCGCGATCGTCTCCGGTTGGATCCTCTGCCAAGGCCGCCACTGCATCTCGCGTGTCATCCAAGTCGCTGGTGGCCCTGGGCGAAGCAAGCACTTCGCCACGCTCTACCGCTTCCTCTCTCGGGCTCGCTGGGTCAGCGACGCGGTAGGTCAGGTGCTCTTCCAGTCGCTCTTGCCCTGGCTCTCCAATGAGGTGGAAGCCGTGGTCGACGACACTCTCTGCCACCGCAGCGGTCCCCACATGTTTGGTGCCGGAATGCACCACGATGCGTCTCGATCGACCTATGGAAAAGGCAGCTCGGCAGGAAGACTTGCCTTCTTCTCCTTCGGGCAATGTTGGGTCGTGCTTGCCGTCCGTCTTCCGCTGCCCTGGGATCGCCTGCGTGGCAGAGCGATTCCCATCCTGTTCCGGCTCTACCGCCCCAAACGCCATTGCCCGCAAGGCCTATACCGCAAGCGCACGGAGCTCGCCGTGGAGCTCATCAAGATCCTGGAATCCTGGATTCCGTCGGGATTTCGGCTGTTTGTCAGCGCAGATGCGGAATACGCATGCAGGACGGTGGTCCCCCGCCTCTCCAAGACGACGACTTTCGTCGGTCCCATGAACATGGAGGCGTCACTCTACGGGATGGCTAGCAGCTACTCGGGTTTGGGTCGTCCGCGCAAGAGAGGAGCGCGACTGCCTTCTCCCCGTCGGCTCGCCGCCGAAGCTGCGGTTGCCTGGAAACGCGTGACGATTCATGCCTACGGGCGCAGGGTCGAGGTCTTGACGAAGACCTGTACGTGCCTCTGGTACAGAGTCAACGGCACGCGAATGGTGAAGATGGTCCTCACCCGCGACCCGCGTCGCCGGATCGAGGATCGCGCCTATTTCAGCACCGACTCAATCATGACGATCGAAGAGCTCCTCCAGCGCTTCTCGCGACGTTGGACAATCGAGGTGTGCTTCCGCGACGCCAAGCAGTTCGTTGGCCTCGAGGATGCGCAGAACGGTTGGGGACGCCTGAAGACTTCACCGCATCGTCGAGCGAAGCGTCCCGGTCCTCAGGCTCGCGGACGGCGAGGTGAGATCGCCACGCTTCACACGGTACCGATCGTCTTCGTCTCCTACGCGGTCGTCGTGCTCTGGTACCTCCAGAACGGGCAGTACAAGAACGACCTCCACCGAGCCCGGGAACGGGCACCTTGGTATCGCTCCAAGCGGATGCTCTCATTCTCCGACATGCTCGACGTCATCCGACGCGAGACTTGGGCCGGCAGACTTCTTGAGAACCCGCAAGACGAGCGCGGTCGACGAAAGCTGCAGGAACGGCTCTGCGGAGCCTTGCTGGCCGCCTAACGAGGGCGAAACTCTAGCCTAAAGGCGGTACTCCGAACCAGAGGCGGCCCCCCTCATCTTTCATGCGACGGAGTCGCGTCAGGGCGCGGTGGAAGACTGGTTCCGTAATGGTGAGGCGCGACTTCGCGACGCCGTCGGCCGTGTCTGACGGGTCCGTCGGAGGAGAGTAGACTGTCTCCATGCCGGCACCTCGAACGACCAAGAAATCGGCCCCCAAGATCAAAGCGAAGCCGGCCACGGCACGCATGACCCTTCAGGACACCATGCGCGCGCTCGAGAAGGCTGGATCGGCGCAGGCCCGCAAGACGTATGCGAGGCACGGTGCCTCCGAACCGATGTTCGGAGTCAGCTTCGCAACGCTGAAGACCCTGGTGAAACGAATCGGAGTCGACCACGGGCTCGCGCTCGAGCTCTGGGAGACGGGCAATCACGATGCGCGCGTGCTCGCGTACAAGATCGCCGATCCGGCACGGATCAAGGCAACGGACCTCGACCGCTGGGCGAAGCAGAAAAGTATGCAGTTGTGTGGCGGCTACGTCGCGATGCTTGCCGCGGAGAGCCCGCACGGGGCCGATCGGGCGCGGAAGTGGCTCGCCTCCTCCGACGAGTGTCTGCGCGCCGCCGGATGGACCCTCGTCGGCCAGCTTGCAAACCTCGACGAGCAGACCCCCGACGAGTGGTTCGCCAAGCAGCTCGAGCACATAGAGAACTCCATTCACGACGCGCCGAACGCCGAACGCGAAGCCATGAACATGGCCCTCATCACCATTGGTGGCCGAAGCGGCGCCCTGCGCAAGACCGCGACGGCGGCGGCCAAGCGCATTGGCAAGGTCGAGATCGATCACGGAGACACCGAGTGCAAGACGCGGGACGCCACCACCTACATCGAGAAGATGTGGGCGCATGCGGCCGCAAAGAAGTTCGCATCGCCGGCCGCGCAGGAACGCGCACGCGAACCGATGCGCACGCGCTGTTGAGGTTTCGCCCTCGAGCTGTGCCGCCGCAGGTGGGCGAGCCTTCGATGTGGATCTCGACGGAGGGTCGGCGACTGCCGTCGCGTCCCCAGTAGCACCCCTCGGTTGGCACCGCCCACGCTCCTCGCAGCCGACGCGGTCCGCAGGGCGAGAATTGCAGGCTCGTTACCCCAGCCGTCCCTCAGAGGTCGCTATCGTACTCACCGCCGCTCGTGAAGAACGACCCGGTTGCGTGGCGGAAGTACGGTGGGTCTGGAGAGTCGAAGATGTCGCGATGCTCTCGTTTCGTGCCCGAGGATTGGTCGCTTCCGGCTACGTTCGCGGCCCTCTTCGTCGCGGCGCACGCGGCAGCCCATGCTGCTGCCCAGGACGTCAAGCCCACCGTTCCCGTCTTCGTCGACGGCCAGGCCCAGATCGTCGAGGGCTTCAAGGACCCTGAACAGTGGATTCAGCACGACCTCTGGGTCGAAGCTCCGTTCGACTCCGACGGCGACGGCGAGCCCGATCGCCTGCACGTCGACGTCACGCGGCCAGCGCAGACCGAGAGCGAGGGCCTGAAAGTCGCGGTCGTCTACGAGACGAGCCCCTACTTCTCCGGCACCGGCACCACCGACAGCCAGTACTTCTGGGACCCCAAGCAGAAGATCGGCGACGAGCCGCCGAAGCGCACTCCGATGCCCTCGATCACGTTCGAATCGAAGCGCCCGCTGATGTCGAACAGCCTGCTCGAGACCTGGTTGCCGCGAGGTTTCGCCGTCGTGCACTCGGCATCGCCGGGTACCGGCCTGTCCGAAGGCTGCCCCACTGTCGGTGGCGGGAACGAATCGCTCGCGCCCAAAGCCGTGATCGATTGGCTGAACGGCCGCGCGAAGGGCTTCACCTTGCCCGACGGCGGCGAGGAGGTGAAGGCGACGTGGTCGACCGGCAAGGTGGCGATGAGCGGCACCTCCTACAACGGCACGCTCTCGCTCGCCGCGGCAACGACCGGCGTCGAGGGACTCGAGGTCGTCGTGCCCGATGCGCCGAACACGTCGTACTACCACTACTACCGCTCGAACGGCCTCATCCGCCATCCGGGTGGCTACATGGGCGAGGACGTCGACGTGCTCTACGACTTCATCAACAGCGGCTCGCTCGACCGCCGCGACTGGTGCAACAAGAACGTGCGCGACAAAGAGCTCGCCGAGGGCTTCGATCGCGTGCACGGTGACTACAACGACTTCTGGGCAGGCCGGGATTACTTCAACGCCCTAGCGAACGTGAAGTGCGCGGTGCTGCTCTCGCACGGGCTCAGCGATTGGAACGTGATGCCCGAGCACAGCATCCGCATCTTCGCGGGGCTCGAGGCGAACGGTGTGACCGCGTCGCTCTACCTGCACCGGGGAGGGCACGGCGGACCACCGCCGCTTGCGATGGTGAACCGCTGGTTCTCGCACTACCTGTACGGCGTCGACAATGGCGTCGAGGAGGACCAGCGCGTGTGGATCGTGCGCGAGGGTGACAAACGCGACGCGCCGACGCCCTATGACGACTATCCGAATCCCGACGCGGCGCCGGTGACCTTGCACCTCGAAAAGGGCGGCGAAACGATCGGCAAGTTGATCACGGCGAGCAGCGCCGGCCAGGGCGAGGAAACGATCGTCGATGACGTTTCGACGGACGGAGCGATGCTCGCGCAAGCAGCGAGCTCCGAGCACCGGCTCCTCTACGCGACCCCCCAGCTAGGCGCTCCCCTGCATCTCTCCGGCTCGCCGCGCCTCTCGATCAAGTTGAGCTCCGACCGCCCGGCGGCGAACCTGTCGGTATGGCTCGTCACGCTGCCCTGGACCAAGGAGAAGCGGACCGAGGCCAACATCGTCACGCGCGGCTGGGCCGACCCGCAGAACCACGCATCGCTCGCGAAGAGCGAGCCGCTCGCAAAGGGCCGGTTCTACGAGTTGAAGTTCGATCTGCAGCCCGACGACCAGATCATCCCGGCCGGCAAGCAGCTCGCCTTGATGATCTTTTCCAGCGATCGCGACTTCACCCTCTGGCCGCCCGAGGGCACGAAGCTCTCGGTCGATCTGGACGCGACGAGCCTCGAGCTGCCGATCGTCGGCGGCCAGGCCGCATTCGAGCGCGCGCTGCAAGGCGCGAAGTGACGAGGAACGCTTGAGAGCCCCGGAAGCCTGACCTCGACGTCAGGGCTCTTCGAGCCGGAACTGATCTACTCCGTAACCCAAGCTCCCGAGCGCTCCGCGCACCTTCCCCTCGATCTCGGTGCACGGCTCGTTCAGGAAGATGAGGGCCTTCTTTTTCTCCAGGTGCACTTCGGCCCATAGCACCTTTTCGAGCGCAACGAGCGCGGCCCGGGCTCCCTTCGCTGCCGAGACGTCCGTCACGCCCTGCAACTCCATCACGTAGACCGCTGGGGCCTTCGGCCACTCGCGAACAGAGAACTCCTCGAGCCCGAAGCCCGCCTTGCGGAGCGAGTCGCCGAGCGCCGATTCGGACGCCTCCTTGTCGCCGAGCAGCGTCACCGCGGCCGCGCCGGTCGCGTCCACCGCGACGAAGTCGGGCGCATCGAACGCGCCGAGGAGCGCTTGCCGCGCCATCGCCGGCTCCGCGGGGTCGATACCCGTCACGCGGAACAGGTAGGCCGTCACCTTCGGCGCCTCACCGCCTTCGATCTTCGTGACGCCGAAGCCCGCCTGCACGAGCGCTTCCGTCGCGGCCTCGCGCGAAAGCGTACTCCCTTCCTTCATCGTGATCGTCGCTGTCTTGCAGTCGAAGTCGAGCTTCGCGATACCCGGCAGTTTTCCCAAGGCCGCACGGACCTTCGGTGCGCTGCTTCATGTCGTTCCCGTGATCGCGATGCGGTAGATGGGACCCGGTGGCGTGGCAGCCGTGATCGCCGAGCAAGCGGCGGCGGCGAGCGCCGAAGCGAGAACGAGCGCCAGGGCGAGGAACGATCGGACCATGTTGACGACTTCCACGTGGGGTACCGGGAGGATCCGGTCTGGGACGACTCTCCGTGAGGGAGACGGCCGCTCGGCGGGCCTTGTTAGCAAGAGAACCCTAACGGAACGGCTCTCTTTCCCCCGTCACCACTTCGTCACATGCGGGAGCCTACCTTCCGGCAGATGGCGTCGGTCAGTTCTCCGGTAGCAAGCGTGAGCAGCGCGACGCGGCTCAACCACCGAACGTCAGCGCCGCTCGCAGTGCACGCGCAGCGCCTCGTTGAGCAGCAGGAGCCAACCTTCGCGCAGGGAACTCTCCAGCGCATCGTCGACGCGCCCGTGGATCGCGTCCGTGAATCGGAGCACCGTCGCGTTGCCCTGCTCTTCGAGTCGGAACGCGTGGTAGTGCGTGTTCGGGCCGCCCCAGGCCGGCGCGGAGACTCCGGCGAGCTCGAGCATCGTGGGAGCCTTCACACCGGTGACCGTCGCCCATACGAGCCCTTCGCCCTTCCCCCAGTCCTCGTACATCTTGCCGCCGAGCACCGGCTCGATGATGAAGGTCTTCGCGGAGGCATCGGTGTAGAAATCGCGCCTCCACCACGTGCCGGTTTCGCTGACCAGCGCTTTCCAGACGCGCTCGATCGGAGACTGGATCGTGATCTCCAGCTCGATCATGCGCACGCCGGCTTCGGAGCTCAGTTTTGCTGTTCCCATCGGTTCATTCCTTTTCGAGTTGTTTCGCGAGCGCGAGCAGCGAGCGTGCGCCGCGTTGAGCCAGCGGCGCGACCCAACGCTCGTGCAAGCGCTCGAGCGGCACGGCATTGATGTGATTCCAGCGCTCGCGTCCACGGCGGGTGACGATCACGAGGCCGGCCCTCTGCAGCACGCTCAAGTGCTTCATGATCGCAAAGCGAGTGGTCGGGAAGCTCTCCGAGAGCGCGCCTGTCGTACGCGGCGCCCGGGCCAGCAGATCGAGGATCGCGCGACGCGTCGGATCCGCGATCGCGCGACAGACCAGATCGAGCTCCACCTCGGCGCTCGGCTTGGATCGCTTGCCTGCCAACATGTGACCAAATGGTCACCTATGGTCGCGCATCCGTCCAGCACGAACTCGAAAAACTGTTCTGGCGCAGGTCCATGGTCCGCTCGCGCGGGCCACCCTCGACGAACCCGACCACTTCCCGGCTCGCAATCCGGCGCGTCTCGCGCGCCTCGCTCCGCCTCGACCCGGTGAGGCGCCAGATCTCGTCACCGACCGAGCTGACTCTGCACTCCCGCGTGAGAATCGAGCGGGTGGCCAGGCCACGCGCCATCCGAGTACTCTCCTCAGGTGCATCTCACGTCAGCAACCCGGTACGATGCTCCGCTGAGCCGACGGTGAGCGGCGGCTGTGGAGAGTGGCGGGTCACCCAGGCATGGCGGCACTTCGTGGAGGATCGGATCGATGACCGAGAGTCGACCAGGCAGAGTGGAATCCCTGCTGAAGATGATCAGCCCGCTCTTGGCAATCGCAGCCTTTGTTTGGGGCGTCTACACGTATCGAGACACTGCACTGCGCCAATTGCGACGAGAGGAGAACGAAGCCCAGCGCATCGCAGATACGAGGCGGATCGAAGCGACGCGCCCGTATCTCGATAAGCAGTTGACGCTCTACACGGAGGCCACGAAGACCGCCGCAACGATTGCCACATCAGACGACGAGAAGGCCGTCGCGAGTGCCACGAAGCGATTCTGGGAGCTCTACTGGGGTGAGCTGACTCTCATCGAGCATCGTGCCGTCGAGTCGGCCATGGTTGTCTTCAAGACCGCTCTCGAGGGAGGCGCGCGCCGAGACGAGCTGGCACCGCTGGCTCTGAAGCTGGCCGAGGCGTGCAGGGACGAGCTCGCCGCCTCGTGGGGAACAGATGCCTGGAAAAGGTGAGCTCTGCGGGATCCGCGGTGCCCGAGCTTTCACGGGTGTAACGTACTCACCGAGATCACCTCAGCACCTCCCGGGCAGGCGCCTCCGCGGCTCCTGATGGAAGCTCCGCTCTGTCCGCTTCTGGCGACGGATGGAGGCCATCGAGACTCCTCGCTTTTCTCGAGGAAGCCGCTTACCCTCGCCCGTATTCGACGAACCAAGGATCGGAGCACACCATGCAGATCAGGCAATCACGGGTCCTCGTTCTCGCCGCCCTTTGCTGCGGCGCCGCCGGCCTCCTGGCCCAGGAGCGTGTCAAGCCGAAGGGACCCCCGGACTTCGCCACGCTCCATGCCGCAGTTGCCGAGCACTGGAAGGCGGAGAGCTGGGGCAAGTCCTTTGCGTCCGCGCGCGAGTTGATCAGCCTCATCTCGATTCGCCGGGCCAAAGCGATCCGCGAGACGCTGCCACCGGCACCGGAGGGTTACACGCTCGTCCCCATCGAGGAAGACGGCGATGCCCAGGCGAACCCGATGCTGGCCGCATTCACGGCCGGAGTGGGTAGTGTCATCGAGCAGACCTACCGCGGCCAGGGCAAGGAGATCCGGGTCACCGTCACCGCCGACTCGCCGATGCTGCAGATGTTCACCATGATGCTCCAGAACCCGGTGATGCTCCAGCGCAACCAGGAACTCATCAAGTACACCGAGTGCTCGGCCTTGCTCGAGACGCAAGGACAGGAGATCACGCTGCGCTTCCTGCTGGGCGACACCATGATCGAAGGTCAATTCCGCGGCCAAGACGCCGACTTCGCTCTGGCCATGTTCGACCAGGAGGCGGTCACTGCCCTGCACAAAGTGATCGTGAACTGATCCAGCGTCATCCGTGACGAGCAGATGATCGCATCTCGGTGCCCGAGACCGAAGGCACGACTCGATCCGCTCGTAGCGGTGCCTCCGCCGGCAGCCGGGGTGATGCGGGTAGGGGTCGGCAATTTCGCCGGTCCCCGTTAGGATGCACGCGCCTCAGGGCCCACCGAGGAATCGTTCCCGAGCTTCAAGGAGGAACATCTCGTGATCAGCATCCGAAAGAGCCTCTCTCTCTCGCTCGGCCTGCTCTCAGTGAGCGCGGCCACCTTCGCCCAAACATCGCCGTCCGCGGCAGCATCGCTCGCTCCGGAGGGCGCGGCTGTCACGCCGGGAAGCAGCGTCGCACTGGTGAAGGGCGGTGGAACCCTCGGACCCGGGAATCTCGTGATCAACGGTGACTTCGAGAGCTACGGCGGAGGAACCTGCGACAGCAACCTCCCGAATGTGACGTTCACTTCGCTGATGGCGAACTCCACGGCCTTCGGTCCGGCTGAGGAGATCGACGTCTACACGGATCCCCCGTGCTACGGCCAGCCTGCAATCAGTGGGTCGCGAAAGGCCGGCATCCACTCGCAGCAGAAGGCCATCCTGGTCGACGCCTTCTCTCTCGATCTGTCTTCCCCTGTGGTGGCTGGAGACACCTACACGCTGCACTTCTGGGCCGAGGCGGAACTCTACTTCGATCTCGGCAGCGTACTGGTCGGGATATCGAACAGCGCCACGAGTTTCGGCACGCTCGTCTACACGGCAAACCTGACCCTTGCAGGGACGTGGGAGAGCTTCTCCTCGACCTTCACCGCACCGGTCGATGGCTCGTATCTGACGATCCAGAGCGGAAACAGCGTGGCATGGACCCACATCGACGCGTTCAGTCTCGTCGGGGAGGGCATCGGCACGAAGTACTGCGTCGCGAATCCCAACTCGACCGGCTCCCCGGCGGACCTCTTCGCCTCGGGCTCGGCGAGCTCGGCCGCGGGCACCCTGAAGCTCTCTTCCGCGCCCGTCCCGAACCAGAACAGCATCTTCTTCCACGGCGCCAACCCGATCCAGCAGCCCTTCGGCAACGGATTCCTGTGCCTCACCAGCGGCATCGTGCGCGGCGCGGTCGTGATGGCCGTCGGCAACGTCGCGACCTACACCTACGACAACTCCGACGCCCAGCACAGCATGGCCGCCTTCGTTGGAACGGTCCGCAACTACCAGCACTGGTATCGCGACCCCGCCGATGGTGGTGCGTTCTTCAACCTCTCGAACGCGATCTCGCTCCTGATCGCGCCCTGAGCGAGAGCGAGCTCACTCGATCGCCGAGGCCGCATTGCAGCCTGCCAGCGCTCTCGCTCGCGCCGAGCGACCTCCCGGCGCCGGGTCTCCTCGCGAACCACCATCCCATCGCACTCAGCGAGGTGACGCCTGCAATCCCGCCGCCGGCAAGGCGACCTGAAGCGTGGATGCGGCGAGCTCGAGCTCTACGATGGTCGGCTCACGATCCGGGATATCACCGGAACCGCTAGCCGGCTCGTCCGGCCAGAGTTGATCGTCCAGGTGTCCCTCCGTGTGATCCCATTCCAGGCGAACCCGCTGGATGCGACGCGCCACAGACGGCATTCGGGCCGGCCTGCCGGCTTCCAGGCAACGCAGGTACTCGATCAAAGTCTGGCGGTCCGTCTCGCGGATGAGCACGAGGTCGAGCAAGCCGTCGCCCGGATCGGCATCTGGAGCGAGCTCGACTTGCGACCCGATGCGAGGCGTATTCAGCGCGGCGACGAGAAGGTAATCCCCGGAGAGATCGACCTCGTCGGCCACGACTAGGCGGCGGCGGACGGGAGCTCGCTCGACGAGGCGCCTCAGTTGCACCGCGCCCCGCACTATGTGCTCGCTCTTCGGTGCATCGTGTTCTGGCGGAGGCTCTCTGAGCAATGCGGCGAAGCAACCGACGCCGGCGGATTCGAGGAAGAGTTTCGTGCCCCACGGTGCACGAGCCACGCCCACGTCCAGCTTGCGCTTGCTGGCCGTCGCGAGAGCGGCGATGTGCGCCTCCGGCGTCGCACTGAGATCGATTCCCAACGCTGAAGCGATGTTGTTGGACGTGCCAAGCGGGATGATGGCCATGAGCACGTCCCGCGGGACGACCTTGCGGGCCACCTTGGCGACGGTGCCATCCCCGCCTGCCACGAGCAGCAGGTCCGCAGGAGTCAGGAGCGCATCCTCGAGGCCGCTCTCCTCGCTCGAGCGCAAGCTCACTTGGTGGCCGGCCGCGCGCACCAACGCCGCGAGCTGCTGGCCCGAATGACTGGATTCACCTGCAGCGGAGTTGTGGACCAAGGTGACGCGCATGTCACGCGAGGCTAGCATGAGGCTGACAGGACCCGGATCGACAGTGCGCATCTTGATCTCCAACGATGACGGGATCTACAGCCCAGGCATCCGCGTGCTGGCACGAATCGCGCGCCGATTCGGCGAGATCCGGATCGTCGCGCCCGACGTCGAACGCTCGTCCACGGGTCACGCGATCACTCATTCGAGACCTCTGCGCGTGCGCCGCACTCCGATCGAGGACTTCGAGGGGTACCGCGTCGATGGAACGCCGGCCGACTGCGTTGCCCTGGGACTGGATTCCTGGGGCGGGGCGGACGTCGTCTTGTCGGGGATCAACCTCGGAACCAACCTGGGAAACGCGATCTGGCACTCGGGCACCCTCGCCGCCGCAAAGCAGGCAGCGCTGCTCGGCTCGCGGGGCATAGCTCTGAGCACCCCTACCGGTGACGCGGAACCGGACTTCGAAAGCCTGGAACCACATGTCGTACAGGTGCTCGACCTACTGCTGCCCGACGATGGCTTGCGCCTGGTCAACGTCAACATCCCCGCGCACCCGAAGCGCCTCTGCTGGACGCGCCAGTCGGTGCGACACTACGACGGCCGCGTCGTACCCATCGTCGATCCCCTTGGCCGGAAGATGTCCTGGATCAGCGTACGGCCCATCGAGGAGGTCGAGGAAGGCACCGACCGGTGGGCGATGAGCCATGGATTCACGTCCCTGACGCCACTGCTCCTCGACCTCACCGATCTTGAAATCCTGCGCACGGTCAAGGAGCGCGAGTCCCCATCGAATACGGCGTGAACCAAACGCTGTGACCCCCCCGAGCGAGAAGGCTGCTTGCCTCTGCGTCATCGAGGACGACTGACCAAACAAGATCGAGGGCCACGATCGTGGGACAGATTGCCTCATGAAGACTCATACTTCACGCCGTGCCGCGCCGCTGTGGATCTCCATAGCATGCGGACTGGTTGCGTGCACCGCCGTCGATGGACGGTCGAACCACGCCTCGGCTTCCGTCGTCAGGATTCCGTTCACGCTGACGGCGGCCGACAACCTCTCGATCCACGCCACACTGAATGCGACCGAGGAGCTGGATCTAATGGTCCATACCGCGATCGATTCGGTGTTCCTGACGAAAGAAGCCATCGCCAGGCTATCCAGCTTCACGGCCAACAAGTCGGTCGATATGCAAAGTTGGGGCGGAACGACAACGGCTAGGCAGAGCACCGGCAACTCGCTGCAAATCGGCGAACTCATCTGGCGCGACCTGACCATCACCGAGAGCGACAACTCGGGGGTAGGCACAGACGGCAAGTTTGGCCTGAGTCTGTTCGCTGGCAAGGTCGTCGAGATCAACTTCGATTCGCGCGAGCTGTTGATCCATCCGACCCTGCCTGCGATGGACGGCAGTTTCCAGCAGCTCGAGTTGGTGAGCCGGGACGGGGCCATGTCCGTGATGGGCGAACTTACGGTCGGAGACCATCACTACACGACAGAGTTCATGCTCCACACCGGCTTTGGCGGTACCGCCCTGCTCGACGATGAGTTCGTTCGCACCCACCATCTCGGCGCCGACCTGGAGCCGCTCGGCGAGAGCGCCCTCGAGGACTCCTACGGCAACGAAGTGAAGGCTCGCAAGGTGCGGCTTCCAGCCCTGTGCTTTGGTACGACGACCTTTACTGACGTACCGGGCGGCATTTTCGAGGGCAAGATCGGCTCCCAGCGAACGAGCGTCGTCGGCACCGGGCTACTGAAGCGATTCAACCTCATCATCGACGCGGAGAATCACCACGTCTATGTGTCTCCCAGCAAGCTGGTTGGCACTCCGTTCGCGCCGGCAGGGGGATAGATTGAGTGAGCATGCCGGCCTCCACGCGAGGTCGAGCTGAGGCGCCTCGGTCGTAGGAAGGACTGGCAAGCAACCCCGAACCATGCCGTACCCTGCCACTCACAATGACTCCCCCCGATTCGGCGAACATCCGTCGCTACAATGAGGGCGCCCGAAGAGGCTGCCCCCCCAAGCAGGCTGGCTCACGGTATCCGCCCGTTCGGAGCGGCTTCAGGAACCGGCCCTTGTAACGCATGCAATGGAGTAGTCATGACGCGAGTGGATACCGCCAAGATCGAAGAGCTGAAGAAAGGGTTCGGAGGAAGTGTTCTCGTTCCGAGCGACCCGGGATACGACGAGGCCCGCAGGATCTGGAACGGCATGATCGACAAGCATCCGGCGATCATCGCCACCTGCGCGGGGACGAAGGATGTAGTCAAGGCGCTGAACTTTGCGCGGGACAACGGGGTCGTCTTGGCCGTGCGAGGCGCGGGGCACCACATCGCCGGCAACTCCCTCTGCGACGACGGGATCGTGATCGATCTGTCCCAGAAGAAGGCCGTGAAGGTCCAAGCTGGTTCGCGGCGGGCCACGGTCGAGGGGGGCGCCACACTCGGGGATTTCGATGCGGCGACACAGGCCCACGGGCTCGCCACACCCGTTGGAATCAACTCCACGACGGGCATCGCGGGACTCACGCTCGGCGGCGGATTCGGCTGGCTCAGCCGCAAGCATGGATTGACGATCGACAACCTCGAGTCTGCCGAAATCGTGACCGCGAAAGGAGAGGTCGTGCAAGCGAGCGCCGCCGTGAACCCCGACCTCTTCTGGGCAATACGGGGTGGCGGCGGCAACTTCGGCATCGTCACGAGCTTCGAGTTTCGCCTCCACCAGGTGGGCCCCGACCTGCTGAGCGGGCTCGTCGTTTACCCGTTCGCCGAGGCGAAATCCGTACTGAAGCAGTACCGGGACTTCGTCGCGAAGGCGCCCGAGGATCTCTCCGTGTGGGCGGTGCTCCGCAAGGCGCCGCCCTTGCCCTTCCTCCCCCCGGCGGTGCACGGCAAGGAAGTCGTCGTGCTCGCCCTCCTGCATGCCGGGAATCCCCTCGAGGGCGAGGCTCTGGTCGACCCGCTCCGCAGGTTCGGACAACCCCTCGGGGAGCACCTGGGCGTGCAGCCGTACACCGCCTGGCAGAAGGCATTCGATCCCCTGCTCACGGCCGGCGCTCGTAATTACTGGAAGTCGCACAACTTCACGAAAATCGCAGACGGCCTGATCGACGTCGTCATCGAGTACGTCGGGAAGCTGCCGTCTCCCGATTGCGAGATCTTCTTCGGGTCCATCGGAGGAGCCACGAAGCGCCCGGCGCCCGAGGCAACTGCCTACGCCCATCGCGACGCCGAGTATGTCATGAATGTTCACGGCCGCTGGGACACTCCGGGCGAGGACGAGCGCTGCATCCAGTGGTCCCGCGACTACTTCCGGGCCTCCGCTCCCTTTGCCAGCGCCGGCGGCTACGTGAACTTCATGACGGCCGACGAGGGCGACCGTGTGCGCTCTGCCTACGGTCCGAACTACGAGCGCCTCGCCCAGGTGAAACGGAAGTACGATCCGGACAACCTCTTCCGCATGAACCAGAACATCAAACCCGCCTGACGCGGCAACATCATCAACCAGTCGGCAACAGTCCATGAATCCTGTCCGGAGCGCAACCTTCGACAACGAGATCGCACTGGCGAAGGAGCTCATCGCAAGAGGTGATCTCGAGACAGGCTTTGCTCACATCGAGCGTGCTCACGTCATTGGCCAGGCCTTTGTCATACCCCATGCCAGGTCGCACTGGCTGATGCTCGAGGTGGAATTGCGGCGAAGGCGGCCCGCAGCGGCCTTCGGGCAAGTCGTACGCATCGCTCTAGGCGTCCTTGGTTCTGCCGTCGGGGTTGTCCCGGTCGGGAATACTGGCGGCAGCAACGTCAGCATGTTCAAGCGCATGCCCATTGCACCCGAATTACAGAACACCATTGATGGTGGCTCATCACCTGACGCGCGGGCGTAGCAGAGACCCGGAGCACAGGCGTGGAATTATTGATTGGAGTGGTCCTGGCACTCTCCGTCGGACTCATGGCTACGTTCATTGGCCTGGATCGAGATCGGGCGCTCTACCCTACAGCGATGATCGTCATCGCTGCGCTCTATGCGTTGTTTGCGGTCATGGGCGGTTCCATTCAGGTGCTGATGATCGAGTCGGTGGTCGCCGTTGCGTTCATCGGTGCATCCATCGCAGGTTTCAAACACTCGCTGTGGCTGGTCGTCGGGGCGCTCGCAGCGCATGGCATGTTTGATCTCGTCCATGGCCATTGGATCGAGAATCCGGGTGTGCCTCCGTGGTGGCCGCGCTTCTGTATGGCCTACGATGTCGTCGCTGCTGCCTATCTCGCATGGCTCTTGTTGCGTTCGAAAGTGCATGCGCGCGCGTTCTGAATTTCGCGTCGTAGAGGGCCAACTTGACGGTACGGTCGGACTTTGCCGGACACGAGCGGACTGCCGGCGTTCAGGACCTACTCGAGCTCCTGGCGCAGCTCAGCCAGGGTCGTGGCGAGCAGGGCATCGCTCGAAAGCCCGAACTCGACCCGGCCGCCACTGGTTGCGGGTTCCGATGCCAGCCAGAGCGCCCAACGATCGCGCGCCCACTCCTGTGCGGATGACCATTCGGCGCTCTCAGCTTCGAGTCGGCGCAGTAGCCGCCCTTCGTGATCGCAGCCCGGCTTCAGCGTGCCCGTCAGTGGGATCGGCCAACTGTCACCGTATTCCGTCAGCGTCATGTACGGCACTGCACCCGCGGCGCACTCTCGCGGCCCGGCGAGTGGTTCCGTTTCGTGTTCGATAGGAACGATGCTCACGTTGACTTGCTGGAAGTTCGGCCATGGCGCCACTCCCATCGTTGACTCGGTTGGGTACCAGCCGTAGCCGGGCACGAACGCTTCGACAATGTAATGCGTCTGGAGTGGTCCGCTCCACATCGGATAGCCAGCCACCACGCGCGCGGGGACACCCGCGGACCGTAGCAGCGCTGCAACGAGATTCGCGCAACTCGTGCACGAGCCTTGCTTGTCGAGTGCCTCCACTGCAGTGAGGTGGCGGATCCGACCGCTTGCCGCTTGGAAGAGAGATTGCGATCGGACGAGCACGGCCTCGATCACCCCGTTGACGTTGCTGCCGCTCGCTCGAATCTCTTCGCCAATCGCCCGGATGCGCTGGTCATTCGCGTCGCAGCACCAGGTCGCCGTGAGCCAGGGCGCAGCTTCAGTGGGCCACTCCTTGGGAAACGCGACGTTTGAGGGAACAGCTTCGAACGATGACGGGCCGACGAGAATGACCGACTCGTAGCGCAAGGCGAGCTCTGCCCCCTCCTTGACATGCTCCAGTGTCAGTTCGAGCGTGTGATTCGGTTCCAGCCCCTTGCGGATCGCAATGCGATACTCTGTTTCGGGAGGGTCGACCTCGAGTGTGAATGTGAGCGGCGTCTGGTCGCGATACGCCAATGGCAAGGGGAAGTAGAGCGTTGTGGCGTCGACGCTCCGCACCGCGCGCCCTTTCGCAGCGAACGCCGCAACCAAGAGTCCGGGGCCGGCGCTGCCGTGGCCACCCACACCTGTCGTCGGAACAGTCTTGTCCGTGACTTCGAGCTCAACATCGTCGAGCATGGCGGTGCCACCGCCGATGAGCATCAGGCCGAGCGCAATCGACTCGGCATCATCGGCAATGTCGCCAACGATTTCATATCGCTGCCACTCCACGCCTCGGATCGGCCTGTCGCCCATGTTGTCGAAAAAGCCCATCTGGCCGTTGGGCCTATCCACACGGAGCCACAGCTGCGCCTGGCTTTCCTCCTGTGCAAGCTCGCAGCGTACCGCGGCCGAAAACCGCACGCGCTTTCCACGAAACAAGGTTGCGTCCACCCCTTGCATGCAGTTGCCAATAGCCCGGGAGCCGCCTCCGCTTCCCACGAGCACAGCACACTGCTTTCCGTTAGCCGCGGAACTGTCGATTACTTCGAGCCTGTAGCCGCCTTCGACACATACCTGAGGGATGGACCATCCCTTCGGCGCAGCACCGACCCGGTCTGCTTCAAAATCGAAGTTCAGAAACTCACGGCGTTGCGCGGTCGCCAAAGTTGTCATCAGAAGCATACCGGCGGACTGAATGAGCGAGACGTAGAACGTGTGTGCCATGATTCCTCCCTTTTTCAGATACTTGATCGCCGGACACGGCATTCTATTCCATCAAGTCTACCGAGCGTGCCGGTGCCGCATCAGCTCCGCACCGTGGATCGTGCCGTTGGTGGGAATCTGGGTTGTGTGCCCGGGACTGGTGATGGGCCAAGCCGTAGCTGACACCGCCCCTCGAGGCAGGACCGGACACCACGCGACGCGAGCGGCAAGCGTGGATTGAGCCCTCCACAGCAACGCGTTGGGCCGCCGGTGCGTTTCTGTCCGGACGTGGTCGAACAGAGCGGATCCAACGCCAGGCGGCACAATGGCAGGTCGGGGCGGCCACGGGCCGCGAGGAAATGCGGCGTGAGCTCCGGTTAGGGCCGCCGGGACCCCCCACCAGGCAGCGAATGGCTGCGCCGGCGACGTGAAGCGAGCCCTGGAGGCCCCATGGGTGCTCCTGGGCGATCAGATGGTTGCGATGGGCGTGCGCGCGCCGCAGGCCCGACGAAAATGGCAGGAAGCGGCGTAGGGCCGTACTATCCCCACACCGCCTCCTCGAATGATGATCTCGGCGCGGACGCCGCGGGGTTTCTGATCTCGCGCTTGGGGGGCGTGGTTGAGGTATTCAGGGAGTGAAGAGCACACCAAGGCCGCAAGTTAGGTTGAATGGAGCGGCAGAATCGCAAACACCAGGAGGATTGCGGTACCAAACTTGAAAATAGCTCCACTGTCCAACAGCCCAGGGCTCATATACGGAGAGTCCAGGCCCCCAAACGGTCTTGCCATGCGAGTCGCTGAGTTTAGGCGGACCACGCCGGACTACGTGTCCACCTGCACACCGAAGCCCATCTCCGAATACAGCTCCCATCCCGCCACCGACCTGCGCAGTCCCAGTGAAGAGCACGCCGAACTGATTGGCGGGGAGGTTGCAGGCGATCAGCCGTTGATCATCCATCGAAGCGCTATCGGACCCGATTAATGACAAACGACCACCATGGTCGGTGGTGTTGAGGCAACCGTCATTGAGATTCGGCGGACTCTCATTGCCGCAGGGGCAAGGAGTGCCAGAGCCATTCCCTGCACAGAACCGCATGAACTGACCTTCGGAAAGTGTCAGCGCGTAAGCGGTACCAGCCCCGGCGAAGCTTGGATGATCACGCTCGGTAGAACCAGCGACGATCGTCGTTCCGTCGAAAGCAACTCCGTCTCCGTAGCGGATCAAGCTGCTGTATCCACATGCCGTGGACAACGCTCGCTCGGTCCAACCCGAGGGCGATCGCTTGAACACTACGAACGAGCCCGCGTTCAGCGCCGCCTCGTCGTCGCCGGGCGATCCCACGACGACAGTGTTGTTCGCGACTTGCAGACCTGCCGAGAAAAAGTCATCGAGGTCAGCCGTGTTCGGCCACAGTATACCGTCGGGCGTGCAGCCCACATCGTTAACGTAGACGTGTACCGCGCCACTTGCCGAACCAGAATAGTCACCGCGCAGCTCACCGATGACGATCCAATCGGCATCAATATCAACGTAGTAACCGAACTCCGCGTCCGAACTCGGCGAGGCTGTGGTAAGTCGCTGGGTGAGAGACCACACAGATCCGCTGTAATCAAATACGTATGCCGCTCCACCGAACACACTTGGGGAGGATTCCTCGCCATGGGCCCCGATGACGACGCGCAGACCATTCAATCCGACGAATGCACCGAAGGACCCACTGGAGATAGGCTGTGTTGATTGAAACGTTTGTACCAGGCCCCAGTTGGTGCCGTTGAACTCGAACATGTAAGCCTCGCCCTCGTCCGGCCGCCCGGGACCATCGTGGAGTGGCGCACCGATCAGCATCTTCGCGCCATCGATAACGATGTCGTGTCCGAAGAAGTCGGAATCTAGGGGAGATGGATTGTCGATCCGCGCTACCCAGTCCCATGTACCGCCCTGGCGTGTAAAGACATGTACCGCGCCCGCTCTATTCGGGGGCACGCCGAGATCGTCGTAAATCGCGCCGATCGCGAGGGTGTTACCGTCAATCGCCGCGCGGTATCCGTACGCGGCGTGAGCGTTGAGTGGTATTTGAGGAACCAACTCCTGCACAGTCCAGCCTGATGGCGTCCGCTCGTAGACATACGCACGACCAGAGTCCAAACCGCTGCCATCCTCGTGCGATGCACCCACGACAAAGGTGTTCCCATCCACGGCGAGCCCGACTCCGAAGTTGCCGTCCACCTCGGGATTGGGCGAGTCGAGAATCTCATTGATACATTCGAGTATTTCTTGCGCATGCACCAGTGACGGCGTTGTCGCGCACAAGGAAAGCAACGGCAGGAACTGTCGAAGCACGGCAATCGGGCGCATCTTGGATCTCCTCCGAGAGGGAACTGGAACGCGCAGTGAGTCTAAGCAGGAATCAGCCGGCCGGGGGCGAGACTTCGTGACGATTGCCGGTCTGCTCCCGGCCAGCCATGCTCCGAGTGCATGTCGCCGCGGACGTTGCCCTCGCGTGTCTCCAGCTCCAGGCAAGGAGCAGTCCCGCCAGTGGGAATGTGGTGCGGTCTTATGGCACCATCATCCGCATGGTCAAGACTTCGACCAACACCCGCGTCCGGCGCACATACGAGTAACTCCTCGCCGACCTGAAAGCTAAGATCATCGATCTCAAGCAACGAGCGGATCAGCGAAAGGCAAGGAGCGCCCCGGGACTGCGGCACATCAGCGCCATCCTGAGGTCGATATACGAGGCGAAGGCGGGGACGAAGGATCCGTCGCTGCACGAGGCGCTGGGCGAAGCGCGGGCGACCCTGAGCGCGTGCCTGTCGCTGAACCGAGCGGTTCTGTCGGCTGGCGAGAGAACCTCCGCACCCTGGCCGTGAAGGTCAGGGCCTGCTGTCACCCCCGGCGCGTTGCTTGATTCACGTTCGCAAGCGTCCCGGAGACCGGGCCGAGCAGCTCGGTGCAGCACTCGGTATCGACACAAAGGCGAAGCGTGCGCAGATACAGGCCCTGATCGCCCAGGGGAAAGTCAAGACGCGAGGGCGGCTTCGGGGGACGAGCTATAACGCGGTATAGGAGTCTCCAGCCCTCAGCTGAACCGGACGGCGCGCCCGATCAGCACTTCTCACGAGCGGCCTTCTTCGCCCTTTCGAGGGCTGGCTTCGCGCACCCCTGCTGGGAAAGGCTGCTCCCTTCCCCAGATCCCATCCCCTTGACGCCCCCTGGATCTTTCTCCGTCTACTTCGCTCTGTTACCTAACCCCGTGTCCACCGAATCGGGGGAAGGTCACTCGCTTCCTCGCGCGTCCGGTAGCGCTCGTGATCGCAGAGCTCCGTCTTGAGCGTGTGGAAGAAGCTCTCCTTGACGGCGTTGTCGTAGCAGTTGCCCTTGCGACTCATGCTGCACACAACACCGTGCTGCTCGAGCAGTCCCTGGAAGGCCCCTGCTGCGTACTGCACGCCGCGGTCGGAGTGATGGATCATGCCCGGAGGCGGAGAGCGGCGGTCGATGGCCATCTTCAGCGCATCCTCCACGAGCGACGAGGGCATGCAGGCACTCATCGACCAGCCGACGACCATGCGCGAGTACAGATCCAGCGTCGAAGCGAGGTAGAGCCATCCCTCGTCGGTCCAGATGTAGGTGATGTCGGAGACCCAGACCTCGTTCGGAGCGCTGACCCAAAAGTCCTGACCGAGGAGGTTGGGCGCGACGGGATGAGCGTGCTTGGAGTTCGTCGTCTTCTTGAATTTGCGCTTCACCTTCGAGCGAATTCCGGCTTCCCGCATCAGACGATCGACCCGGTTCAGGCTGCAGGTTTCTCCTCGCTTCTTCAGCGCAGCATGCATCCGAGGTGATCCGTAGGTGCCACGACTGCGCTAGTACTCCTCGCGGATGAGGACGACGAGCCGACGATTCTCCTTGCTGCGTCTGGACTCGCCACGTCCGAGCCAGACATAGAAACCACCACGGGAGACCTTCAAGGTCGAACACATCAGGCCCACCTCGAAGATCTCCCGATGGTCGCGGATGAATCGAAACCTCAGTTCCGTTCCTTCGCGAAGTAGCCCAGCGCTTTTTTTAAAATATCGCGCTCCTGCTGAGTCCGCGCGAGCTCCTTGCGCAGCCGCTGCAGTTCTTCATCGGACGCTTTCGGTCGGCCGTTCCCGGGGAACGCGTCCGCACCGTCGGTCTTCAGCTTCGATCTCCACCGCTGAAGCAGACCGACCGCAATGCCCAGGTTGGCGGCCACCTCGGACACCGTCCGGCCCGGCTCGAGAGTCATCTTCACCGCCTCGAGCTTGAACTCAGCGCTGTGCTTCCTTCGTGATCTTCCCATGGACTGGTCCTTCGAGGAGCATCACAGCTCCCTCTCTGGGTGTCCACTTTCTCGGGGGAAGATCAGGGGACGAGCTACCATCCGGGGTGAGCATGGCTTGAAGCCTCGGCTGTGCGAACTCGTATGAGCGTCTATCCGGCCACGACGGTCTACCGACCCCGGAGCTTGGAGCGCTGATCCCCTTCCTGGACTTGCGCTACTCCGCGAAGGGGGTACGCTCGGTCGCGCCGGCTTCGCTCACGGGGCGCACTTTTTCGACTGCACGGGGGCCATGCGGGACGTGAGCGCGTGTGCCGATGCCGCGATCGGAAACACGATTCTTTTGAAAGAAGGAAAAAAGTATGGGAACGAGGAGCGAGTGCGGAGCGGTGGGGCTCTTGAGCGCGGGGGCGTTTTTCGTCGCGGTGCTGACGGGGCCTGCCGCGGGGCAAGAGACAACACGCATGAGCGTCGACACGAGCGGAGCGCAGGGGAATGACGATAGCTACATCCCCTCGATTTCCGCCGACGGCCGCTACGTCGCCTTCCATAGCATCGCCTCTAACCTCGTGGCCGGGGATACGAACGATATCTGGGATGTCTTTGTCCACGACCGCCTGAGCGGCACCACCGAGCGCGTGAGCGTCGACTCGAGCGGGGTGCAGGGGAACAGCCAAAGCTCTGACGCCTCGATTTCCGCGGACGGCCGCTACGTCGCCTTCTGGAGCGTCGCCTCGAACCTCGTGGCAGGGGACACGAACGGTTACTACGACGCGTTCATCCACGACCGCCTGAGCGGCATGACCGAGCGGGTGAGCGTCGACTCGAGCGGAGCTGAGGGGGATGCCGGTAGCAATGCCGCCTCGATCTCCGCCGATGGCCGCCACGTCGCCTTCACCAGCGGTGCCTCGAATCTCGTGGCCGGGGACACGAACGGTGCCGATGATGTCTTCGTTCACAACCGCCTGAGCGGGACGACCGAGCGGGTGAGTGTCGACTCGAGCGGAGCTGAGGGGAACGCCGGTAGCAATGGCCCCTCGATCTCCCCAGACGGCCGCTACGTCGCCTTCACCAGCGATGCCTCGAATCTCGTGGCCGGGGACACGAACAATGTCAGGGACGTCCTCGTCCACGACCGCGCGGCCGGTACTACCGAGCGGTGAGCGTCGACTCGGGCGGGGCGCAGGGGAACGGTCACAGCGGAGGGTTCGGCCTCTCGATCTCCGCCGACGGTCGCTACGTCGCCTTCACGAGCTATGCCACGAACCTCGTGGTCGGGGACACGAACAATACCTTTGACGTCTTCGTCCACGACCGCCAGAGCGGCACGACTGAGCGCGTCAGCATCGACTCGAGCGGGGAGCAGGGGCACGGCGATAGCTTTCTTCCCTCGATCTCCGCCGATGGCCGCCACGTCGCCTTCACCAGCGGTGCCCCGAATCTCGTGGCCGGGGACACGAACGGGTGGGCGGACATCTTCATCCACGACCGCCTGATCGGCACGAACGAACGCGTGAGCGTCGACTCGAGCGGCCGGCAGGGGAACGAACACAGCTACGGACCCTCGATCTCCGGCGACAGCCGCTACGTGGCCTTCTGGAGCTGGGCCTCGAACCTCGTGGGAGGAGACACGAACGGTGTCCTGGACGTTTTCCTCCGCGATCGCGAGGGGATCGGGACGAAGTATTGCACGTCCACTGTGAACTCGACTGGCTCTCCGGCCGATATCTCGACCTCCGGCTCGGCGAGTTCCGGGGCCGGCGACCTGCTGATCACTTCCGCGCCCGTTCCCAACCAGAACGGAATCTTCCTCCACGGCATGAATCAGACGCAGGTCTCCTTCGGCAACGGGTATCTCTGCACGACAGGTGGAGTCGCCCTGGGTGCAGTCGTTACGGGCGTGGGGAATGTCGCGAGCTACGCTTACGACAACTCCGGCTCCAAGCGCAGCCTGGCCGCCTTCATCGGCTCGACGCGCAACTTCCAGCATTGGTTCCGCGATCCGGCGGCCGGAGGCGCGTTCTTCAACACGTCGAATGCGGAGTCGATTCTAATCGCTCCCTGATCCGCAAACATGGCGGCCACGCTCCGCATCCGCCGCACCGACGAGCAGCTCATCGCCGATCTGAAAGCCAAGATCCTCGATCTCAAGCAGCGAGCGGATCAGCGCAAGGCACGGAGCACTCCGGGACTGCGGGACATCAGCGCTGCGTTGAGGTCGATCGACAAGGCGGAGGCGGGGCCGAAGGATCCCATGCTGCACGAGGCGCGGGCGCGAATTGTGGAGCACCCAGTCGAACGTAGTGGGATCGTGGTTCGAGACGAGGACCTATTGGAATCGGGTGGAGTGCAGCCGCGCGTTCACTTCGACTTCTCCGCGAGCTGTGAGGGATTCGTTAGCAACCCCCGGTCCGCGGTACGAAAGCTAGGCCTCCGGCTCCGGTCCGGTGGCAATCCAGCGGATGTTGCCAGCCTCGAGTCCGTGTCGTCTTCCGCAGTGCTCGCAGGTAACGGCGTGCTGCGCGCCCCACTTGGGGACTAGGGTCGACAACAAGACCCCGCAGGCGCAGGGGATGGCCAGCTCGGCCAGGCCGAACTGGGCAGCGAGGTGGCGCCGCTTACTCGCGGCGGAATCGGGTCTGAAGATCGACTGATTGCGAAACCGAAACCATTCTCCGACCCAGCGTTTGGGGTGGTAGGGCTCAAGGAGGAATCGGTGTTTGGAGTCGACGTAAAGCAGGAGATTGCCCTCGTGCGCCGCCGCCAGCGGAGCAACGTATCCCTGCTCGAGCCGGATCTCTAGCGCCGTTGTCAGCTGATCGAAGACGTACAGGAAGTGGTCGCGCATCTCCTGTTGCCACAGCCGGGGCAGGACTTCTCCGCGGGCCTGACGCAGAGCGTCCAGCGTGCTTTCCACCCCTTGCGTGAGAGGCATCACGCTGAATTTCTGGGCTCGTTCAGACGTCTCGAGAGTAGACAGCAGCTTGAGAGGCGATCCCGCGTAGCCACGGTCGTAGACCTGTTCCATCTCCTGAAGGGCAAAGAAAAATCGTCTAAACAGGTTTTCATTGACCCGTTGCCCCTGCGCTTCCTTTGTCGGGGCGTGCAGCGCAAACCAGGCCGCTGAATCGACCATGAAGAGGATCCTGCGGACAAGCGCAGGGTCCTGCTGGGCCAGCCCCTCCTCAATCGTCGCGGCACCCATCCAGCGCGCCGCCACGTCAAGGAGGAAGCGATAGTCATCATTCTCGTCTGGAGGGTAAAGTGTCTCGATGTAGGCCGAGGCGCTGCTCGCCAGGTTTTCATAGCCTTCCAACGTCCAGAGGATCCAGGACAAAGAAGCGATAACTGCCCGACCCTCCAGCAAGGTGGACGCTCGCAAATACCAGTTCGGCTTCGATTTAGGGCTGAAAGTTACCGCAAGACCGTTGACGGTGACCTGCTCCATCTCGAAGTCCAGGACCCGCATGACCGCCCGGGGATCCCGCACAGTGGCGGAGCCCATCGGGATCATTCCGCGAAAGTCGGTGCATGCCTCGAATGACAGAACTTGCCTCTTGAAGTTCGAAAAGATCGGCTGCCATTCGGCAGGAACTGACTGCCCAAGCGCCTGCATCTGAGTTTCCAGCGCCTTGAGGGGGCCTGGCGGCATCATCTCCTGGTTTTGTAGCAAGAACGGCGACAGCACCTGGAAAGCTAAATATTCAGCCGCTAATTGAATATGGAAGCGTGCGCCGAATGGGGTCAATACCATGTCCGCGTGATGGCGGAACTCATGGATGGGAGCCGTGTACAGACAGAGTACCTCGAGACGTTCGTCCTCTGTGAGTCTCTCGAACTGCTCCACAAGGGGGGGATCTTCCACCCAGCGGGGGAGGTAGATCTCGGGAACCTGGAGGGGCGGCGCCTTGTTCTCTTGGGCAAAGGCAAAAAACGCTCGCGCCCTTATTGAAAGGCGGGATAAGATTGCCGCCGTATCGAACGTGAAATCGAAAGTGTGAGCGGCATACTGGGCGGCGTCTGACTCGACCAGGGAGAGCAGTTCAGCGCGAGTCATTTGTCTCCAGCAGTGCGTTTGCAGAATGCCTCTACGCCCAGCCCGAGAATACTGCCGGCGATCGGCGCTACTACCAAAGCGGCGGCAACAGGAAGTCCCAGAATGGAAATGATCAGCGTCACGATCGTCGCGCCACTTGCGGCAAATCCTGACTTGACCTGTTTGTGGAGCTCACCTTCTGATTGGCAGAGTTCGTCGTGCAGCACGGTTGCGTAGCAGGACCAAATAGACTTGCCATCCGGTCGACTTCCTCGAAATCCGAGACTAGCCGAGCCTCCTGGCACAGCCTCTTGGAGGTCGCCGCCAGCCTGGCGATACGAAATCGCTGCCTGCTCCAGCGCCGAATAGATGGTCGCGAGATCCCCTTCCTCCTGTCGCACCCGTTCGCCGAGCTGATCCGCCAAGTCTCCAGCCTGTTGTACATCCGACGTGCTCATGGCATCAGCTTACGCACACCCCGTTCACGATGCATAGACGTCAACACACGGAATCGCAGGAGTGTACGCCCAGCGACCGAATCCCTAGTCGTTGACGTGCGGCAAGCATACTGCCACTACATCGCTCGGCCACCAGGCGGCAAGGACACACCGGCGAGGGATGAGCAATCACCCGGCCTGATCCCCCCGCGCGCGACCCGTCCAGCGGGCTCCGGCCTGCCCTCTCCCGCCAACCCAAGGTTACAGCCGCGCCAGCTCCGCACGCTCCAGCCCCCCCGTAGGCTATCTGTGCCAGGGTGGCACGGCAGCGCTTCCCAAGAGCGCCCCTGCGGCTGGCAACGGATCTGGCGTGCCTCAGCCACGGAGGTCACGGACGCGTGTCGCCCCGAGCGTTGCTTGATCACCTCCGCAAGCACCCCGGAGACCGCGCCGAGCAGATCGGTGCGGCACTCGGTGTCGACACAAAGGCGATGCGACCCGTGATGCTGGGCCTGATCGCCCAGGGGAAGGTCAAGGCGCGGGGCGGCATCGGTGGACGAGCTACCGCCCGGTGTAAATGCCTCCAGCCATCACTCGAACCGGCCGGCGCGCCCGATCAGCACCTCTCATGAGGCGAGGCGTCATCGCCTCTCGAGGACAGGCCAGACTGGCCTCCGATCCAGTGCTCGCGAGAAGCCAGGCAAGCTGCTCGAGCTCGCGGAGATCGGCTTCCTCCATCCGGTCGCCAATGAGCTCGCGGTAACGGTCGTCGATGCGGACCATCGCTCGTGCCTCCGAATACCGACCGATGCACTCTCGCTTCCGTTACACTGGGAAGCGGGGTTTCCCACCTGTAACCCCCGTTGCCGAGAAACACTGGAACAATCGACGGGCGACCGCGCGCTTTGCGTTTTCTAGTGCGAAGCTCGCGTTCGACCCCCGAGTCCCCCTCCGCCCGCGCGCAATGTCACGCGGGTGACCGCATCGACGTGTCCACCTCGCCGCCTTTCCCCGGTCGGGTTTTGCCCAGCTCTACGAACCGTAGTGCGGGCGAGCTCGGAGGAAGCCCCCATCATACGGAGGCCTGCACTCGCTCTGCTCTGCTTCCCACCAATATCGGCCTCCTCCAGGCGATGACGGTGTGCGGCAACATCGTACGGTCCGACGGCTCGGACCCCAGAGTGGTGCGCCAGCGTCTATTACAGAGCGACGGTGCCGGCGTTAGGAGACCATCTGAGGTCCAGGATGACTACTGGCCGCAGATCTTCGAAGCGACGGCCGAGAGGAGCAGGAGAGCTCACCGTTGCCGCGTCACTGGTACGACCGACGGAACCCATGAGAATTCGGTCGGGGCAGTTCCCGGCCGACGGAGCAACCCCATGCATGCAAGTCCTCACCGCCGTCACGTTGTGATTCCCACCCTCCTCTTTCTCGCCGCCTGTGGGGGAGGCGGCGGCGGAGGGAGTACCCCCCCACCGACTAGCGAAAGCGATGTGCTAGGAGACCTTGCCGCGGAGAGCAATTACGCAGCACAGGTACTCGCCGGCGCTCTAATTGAAATTAGAGAAAATAATGACATTCCCTACAGCGGCTTCGCGACAATCGAGGATGGACGTAGAATCATATATCTCAATTCGGCGATGCTTTCTCTTCAACCGCTTGAGTTCCGCAGGTTGGTATTGTTTCATGAGATCGGCCATCATTACGCTGATCATGCCCACCGATCCCTAGACTGTTTCTACGTCGAAGCAGAGGCGAATGCATACGGTGCGCGAGTGCAATTTGCACTTGATGGGTCCCCAGCGGTCCAGGTAGCAGCCAACGCTGTGCAACAACTCGGCTGCCCGCAAGATGCTGCTCATCCGAGCTGTGCGGAACAGGCAGCCCACATACGTGATGTATTGGCGCTAGTTGAGGTCGATAGCAGCCAGTCACCGGTGATTCCCTATACACGATGCGGACCGCAAGTATGGGGATACATCAAGCTCTATAATCCTCTTAACGAGCCGGTGAACGTTTATCTCAATGGCGCTCTTTTTGGTGCACTGTATGCTTGTCAGTCAGGTACGATTAGTGCTGTACCTGGGACCCATCGGGTTGATGTACAGGGCTTCCTCTCGAGCACCTTCGGATTCTTCCCAATTGTGTTGGGTGAGTCTACGAGTGCGTGGCAGTTTCCACCTGAGTGTGCGGGGATTTCCGCGCCGTCTGGAGGATATTCGTCAGTTATTTGCGGTGGGCTGCAACCTACCCTCGATTGGCCGGATTCTTGGAACACGTTAGGCGCTCGACTCATAGACGACCGGCTTGTGAATGGCAATCCCTCGGATGAGGAATTAACGCACAGGAGAGTCGGGAACTCTGAGAACCGATAGAATTCGACCCCCAGCTGGAATAGACTCTCAAGAGAGTGTCGAAAAACCTATCCTGAGGCTTCTCCGAGCTACCACCGCATCAGGAACACAGAGGGTCGGAGAGTTATCAGCGGAAACCATTGAAGCTTGTGTCGAGGGATCCTCGTGGAGAACTCGGAGGGCGCCCTGGGCTAAAGCAATTCAGCGCGCTTGATCACGCCTTCCGAGCGTTGGCAGGTGCGGCGGCGCCGTGATAGCCAGCTCCGGCGGTACTTCCCGATTCAGCCGAGCAACCAGACCCCCGTACGTCACCTTGCAGCGTCGATCTCGCGACCAGTCGATGACTGACCGACGCATTCCAAAGGCTTTGACGAGCTTCATGCTGCTGTAGGGCGCGCTCTTCACAGCGGGGGGTGTAGTGATCGCCAACCTCGGACGCCAGCCCGCGCGGAGTCGCAGGACCAGACCACTGAGTGACACAGCGCAGCGCGGATCTCGTGACCACGCCGTCGGACCCTTCACTTCTCCGAATGCACGCACCGTCCAGCGCGCAGATCTCGCCGGCGATGGATAGACGCAGCTCCTTGCTACCTCTGCCCGCGTTGCCCAAGTGCACGAGCGCGGCGAGTAGCACGTCGATGTCCGCTTTCGCAGTAAGCAGAGGCCCGGTTGATAGCCTGATTCGATCGCCCACTCGTGGAAGGCATCGAATCGTTCCCAGCTCTTGATCACGCGCAAGTTCTCGCGCGGTGAGGCTCTGAATCCGTTGCAACGGGAGATCATGAACCTCCACACGTCGTGAAGGTGCTCTCGGTGCGGTAACCGCGATGGGGTGGTGACGCGAGCTGGCCGCGTCGGAGCAAGCCTTGCCTGATCGTGTAAGAGTGGTTGCCCAACCGGTCGGCGATCTCGCCAGGAGTCAGGCCTTCCTTGTGAAGCCGAACGATCCTTCCCCAATCGAGAGAGCGGTACAGCACCTTGGGCGGAGCCTTCCGTCGCTGCGTCGGAGTCGAACCAGGTGGAAGCGTGATCGCTTCTATCGGCAACCAACCTAGACGTAGACGGTGCAGCAGGGCGGGGGCGCTAACCTTGCACCGCTTGTCCTGCGCCCACTGAGCCGCCGGCTTCTTCTCTCCGAACGCAGCGATGAGCAGACCGGGCTTGCGGCCGAGCTGGGTAGCTTGCAGACGGATACGTTCCTTCGCCGACACCCATGAGCATGTGCTGGGAGAGAAAGATTTCGCTCCAGGTCGAAGCAGTATGTTCGCGCCGGGTCGATATCCGCTGGCGAGCGCCCACGCGTGAAACTGCTCGAAGTCGGACCAAGTGCGGCAGACTCGAATCCCTCGACCTCCATGCCGGGGATAGAGGTGATCGTTCTTGTTCGTGCACCGAGAGCGGATGGACTTCCAGTGGCCGTAGAGCTGCACTCCCCACTGGCGGGCAGTTCGAAGGGTTCGTCGCCGAGGAGGGACACCCTGGGCCGCGAGCGTCTCGCTGACGGCCCGGGGCGTGTAACCCAGCTGACGCGCGATCTCGACGTTCGTCAGGCCCTCTTGCCGAAGGTCGCGGGCCACTTCCCAGTCGATGGGCGGCTTCGGCGGGGGAATCCGCAGCGACATGGAGGGTTACTTGCCACGGGACCTAGCCCGGTGTTGCTTCGAAGTCACAATCTGCTCTACGTGCACAGTGCCTGAGGTGATCTGGCGGCGGATTGGCGTCTGTGGTCTCGCCCTGACTCCGCTGTTGAGGACTTGCTTCAGCTGTTAAGGCCGGTAAAGAGGACAATACAGAGGACCGCCTATTCATCCTGCCACAAAGATCCCGCAACCCAGTCGTACTGGCCGGCGGTTTCACGGTGAGCACCACCGCTAATGACGGAGAGTTCACCATTCGCGTTATTGTTGAACCCCGAGACGGTCGAATAATCCCCGTAGGCATTATTGCTTGCTCCCCCGATCGCGGTGGACCACGCCCCCCCCGCATAGTTGCCGCGGCCCCCAACGACCGAGGATGCGTAGTCTGCAGTGTAACAGTACTCACCCCCGGCGACTGATGACGATTCACCCTGCGCGCGATTATCGATTCCGCCGCTGACTGATGCCCAGTTTCCAAGGCATTGATTGAAGCGACCACCGCTGACCACTGAACCTACGCCATCAGCCACACCGAACTGCCCGCCACTAACGACCGCGAAGTCATCCCCGGCGGTATTGCTGGCTCCCCCAAAGATACCCGAATTGGAGCCCTCGGCATGGTTGTCAGTTCCAGCCCCAATCGAAGACGATGCACCGCTGGCCGTATTATAAATTCCTCCGCTTACCGTCGCCGCCCAACCGTTCGCCTCGTTCGAATACCCGCCGCTGACCGAGGCATAGGAGTTCAAGATGGCGTTGTATGCACCCACGACCAACCCAGCGTACGAGTTGTACTGATTCTTTCGTCCAGCAACGATATTGTGGGATCCGGTGCGGCAATCCAGTGAGCTTCCCACAGGCTCGTTATAACCAACAATCAAGTTGCCAGCTCCATTAATTGTATCCGTCGTTCCAAGACCGTTCACGATTTGAACATTCAAACCGCTGATCTCGACAGTACGAATGTAGCCTCCTCGGCCATCCGGCAGGTCGATCATCGAAACATGGTTGAGGAACTCTCGCGCATCTGCCGAGATGATCAAGCTGCTGCTTCCTCCTATCTGCATACTGACCAGTAAGAGAGCAGCTATGGAAACGCCAAAGCCAAGAAGTACGGAGAACACATGAACGCGCATGATGTGATGCCTTGGCCAAAGGCCGTCGGGAGTGGAGGGCTGTCGTCTGATTGAATAGTCACGGAAAAGTCGCTGGACCACTCAGTTTTGGGCGGCCGCGCAGATCGTGGCCGTCAATCCATCGGTAAGGCCCGTACCGGTGCCATCAAGGTGCATCGGATCTCGGTACCATAACTGAATGTAGATGCGGGAGCCGATTACCAGCCCCTGTGCCTGCATGTACGAGTGGGTGAAGTGGAAGTCGAACGCGCCATCACACGCACCGCCACCCTGACCTCCAGAAAACAGCCGTGATGAACGATGTTGTGGGGGAGCAACGCAAAGCATGCCCCCAAAAAAGGGTGTGCCGGCGGGTCCAGAAGTGCTCCAAAGTAGAATCCCGAGCTTGGAAGGCACGATGTTCGTGGCCAGGACGTGGAAATCATCTGGACCGGTAAGCGTCGGCTCCCCACTCCATCCTATCGATGGAACGCATCCGAGAGAGTTCACCTTGGCCTCACAGTACGTCGAGGGCCCGCCACAATAGGTCGGATCGAAGGGAAATGCGCCAACATCAATACGAGAACCATCGCCATCCGTTCGTGCGGGATCACCCGTATCAATGCAGGGGGAATTGGGCAAGAGGTGAAAATCGCCCTGTGCGGCGCCCCAGAAGAGGGGATCTGCGTCGAAGTTGCCCGTTCCCGACCAGCCACCTTCTATGTCGGACCAGTCAGCGAATGTCGTACGTCCGAGCGAGTCCGGCACGTTGTTTCGAACGATGCAGGAGTTGAGCATCGAGTCATACGCCCCGCCTCCCTCGCCGTATACTGTCTCATGGTCTTCGACTACGTTGCCATATAGCGTGCAGTTCTCGAGGTAAGCTGGGCCACTTACAGCCCCGCCCCGAGCGAATTCGTCATAGATCGAGTACCCCTCCTGGCAAACGTTGTTCGTGAAGATTGAGCGTCGCACGATGGCACTGCCCGTCGGTCGCACGTAGATCCCCCCGCCTTTGCCGGCGAAGCCCGGTCCTCCCCCAGCGTTGTTCTGATCGAAGAGGCAGTCATCAATTGTTGCGGATACCCCATCATCGATCCACATGCCGGCGCCCGCTCCTTCCTCGTAGCAACAGGTGCCTGCTCTATTATTTAAGAAAGCGCAACTCCCAATGGTGGCGGTACCGGAACCAAGCCAAAGGCCAGACCCGCCTCCCGAAAAGTTTGCGCTAAACTCCGACCCGTAGACTTCCATGTTCGTATCCGTGCTATCCGGGGCTACATAGATAGCGCCACCCCAGAAGGTATCGGTCGATTTGTTCGAAAGGAAAGTGCAGTTGTGAATCTGAGCCGAAACACCGCCAGAAACTGCAAGCGCGCCACCCCGACGCTCATTCCAGTTATCTTGGAATAGTGAACCTTCAATGACCAGCGCTCCGCCCCCAGAAATGCTGATCCCTCCGCCGAGGTCGATGTATTGAGGAATGTTGCCATTGCGGGCTACAGTGGTATTCGAAATCGAGGTCGTGCCTCCGCTAATGATCATGCCAGAAGCCACGTCATACGCATGGTTCCCTTCGATCAAGCAGTCTGCGATGGTCGCATTCGAATCATAAAACACAAGCCCCGGGCTTGTGGTGTATGAGTCGGAGCCGTGGCAATACGTGTTCCAGTGATCGCGAATCGTCGTTCCGGTCAGTTCGATTGTCGAGGATACTGCTACTAGGCCGCCACCGCATAGGTTCTCGGCGATCATGCAATTGGTCATTCGCACGTGTGCTGCGTTCACATAGCCACCCGCACCGCGTTGGCCATAATTCGAGCGGATTGCGCAATTGACGATCTCGATATCCGACCCACCCCCACAGTGAATCCCACCCCCATAGATGCGTTGATCATCACTAAGGACACCGTAACCATTCAGGAGTGTGAAACCTTCAATGCGTGTAGGGGGACCCTCTCCGCTCTCCAGGCGAAGTACGGGAGCGATGCCCATGCCATCAACGGATGTTATGGCGGGTCCTTGCTGGCCAAATAGGACCAGACTCTTGCCATGGAAATCGAGGTTCTCGGCATAGATTCCTGGAAGGACGAGAATCTCGTCGCCTTGATGCGTTTCGGGCTGGTCAATCGCATATTGGATGCTCGAGTATGGATCGTTGATTGTTCCGCTTCCGGGCGGCGGATTGTACACATCGACGTACCACGTCGTTTGAGCCGTGGTCATCGAACTCAGGACGAAAGAAGCGACAGAGACAAGGAGAGCGCGCATGAAACCATCCCCTGACGCCGCGAACGCGAGCTTGTATTGGATTGGAAGGGGACCGAAGGAGATCGGACCCTCAGCCCAGCGAACGGCGGGCAGTCTATCGAGTACGGCGCAGTGCGTGCTGGGGCTGCCACGAATGTGACGCTCCCTCGGGCTCGACCTTGATCGATGGCCGGGAAGGGATCGTGTCCGCGGCGGTCTAGCGCGTATGCCGGGAATAGGCGCTGCCGTGGCGCTAACGTCAGATTTCGCCAATCATCCGACGGACGACGCCCACGAGAGAGTCGGCTCCAAGTTCCCCGGAAGTACGTCGCTGGCGAGGTTTTGCCAGAGGGGAACTTGGAGTGACAAATCGGCCCTGACGGGGCAGACAGGGCCGAAATGGCTGGTTCCCAGGGGGGAACTTCGCGGGGTTTTCGACAGGTGGAGGGGAACTTGCCTACGAGTTCCACTCTGGTTCCCCACTGGTTCCCGATTCAGCCGATTCGCCTTGCCGGCATCCGACGCCAGAGCGTGCATGTGGTCATGCTGCTCCTCGATGCCCTCGAAACCTTCCTGCGCCAATGCGACGCCAACGGGCGCTCGATTCACACCCGGCGGCAGTACCGGCGCCACGTCGCGCTGCTCGCGTCCTGGGCGCAACGGGAGGGCCTACAGCCAACCCTCGAAGCGCTCGACCACGAGGTCCTGGCGCGGTTCCTCGCGAGCTCGTGCGTCAAGCAGAGCGCCAGGGGGACGCCACGGAAGCCGACCTCGGCAAACGCGCTGCGGACCAGCCTGCGTACGTTCTTCGGGTACGCGCGCCAGGCTGGCTTCCTGGATCGCGATCCGGCTCGGCTCGTCCGACGCGCCCGGACTGGCATCGTCCCGCCGCGTGGGCTGACCATCGACCAGCGGGATCGGCTGCTCGGGGTCCTGGCCATCGCCGTCGGCGACGAAGCCCGTCGTGACCGCGTGTTGTTCTCGCTCATGCTTGGCTGCGGGATCCGGATCGGCTCGGCGCTCGCGCTGGACCTGGAGGACCTCGACATCGCTGGGGGACGGGTGCGACTCCGGCAGGTGAAGAACGGCGGGGAGCAGGAAGCGTTCCTGCCCGTCGCGCTCCGGGAGGAGCTCGCGGCCCTCGTCGGGGAACGCACCACAGGGCCAGTCTTCCTGTCCCGCGCCGGTCGCCGGATCACGATGCGCCAGATTCAGCGGCGGCTCGGCGAGTGGCTCGAGCGGGCAGGGGTGCAGGGCAGGTTCAGCCCGCACAGCTTGAGGCACACGTTTGCCACCGAGCTCTACCGGCGGACGCACGATGTGGCGCTCGTCCAAGCGGCGCTCGGGCACGCCAGCATCACGAGCACGATGGTCTACGCGAGGGCGGACTCGCAGAGCGTGCGCGAGGCAATCGGCGCAGCGTGATCGCGTTGGTGGGGAGCCCTCGCCGCCGGTTCCCAAGCGGTCTGGCCGTCTCCAGGTAGACTGTTACTCGCTCGCTCCGGGGAGGGAGAAAGCTCGGAGCGGCACAGACTCGCTGACTCGCACGGCCTGAAAGGCCGGAGGACCGCAATGCGCTCGCTGCTCACCGCTTCAACACTGCTCGCTCTGGCTCTTACGGCGTCTGCTCAAACGACGTGGTACGTCGATGGAACCGGATGCGACGGTTCAGGAACAGGGACGGATTCCGATCCGTTCTGCACGATCCAGGAATGCGTGGATGCAGCATCAGACGGTGACACAATCCTGATCCGGCGGGGCGTGTACGAGGAGACCATCGCAATTCCAGGCAGGCAGCTCGAGATCCGAGGGGAGCAGGGTGCAGAAGAGACGATCGTGCTCGGCATCGCCCCTCACGAGTGGGAGAGGTTGCCGATATTCAGCGTCGTTGCTGGAGCAACGTTGACGTTCGAGAATCTCACGATGCGCCACGGATCGGTAGGCATCGTCTGCGACTCCGCCTGGATCACGGCACGAGGTTGTATCTTCGAGGATAATTACGACAATCAGCCCGGAGCCGCCGAAGGCTATGGGGGCGGAATCAACGCATCCCGGTCTGCAATCCTGGTCGACACATGCACGTTCATTGGAAATGCTTCGGATTATTATGGAGGGGCTATATCCGTTCAAGACGGCACTCTCGAGTTGATCAATGCAACCTTCTTGGACAACTTCGCAACAGGCGGAGGCATCTTTGTCGGCGGAAGCGTCTTGAATGCGTCAGCATGCGTTTTCTCTGCGCCCTCCAACAAGAGCCTGAGTGGAGGCGCGATCTATTCCAGTGGGTCGCAGGTCACGCTCGACCGGTGCACCTTCAGTGAGTTTGGCTCGGGCGAGGCACACGGAGTCGCGATGAGTGCTTCCCTTTCGACGCTCGAGGTCCGCGCGACAGTGTTTGAGGACAACGGGTCATCGCAAGGATCTGGGGTGATCAGACTTAGCGGCTGCTCGGCCTCATTCAGTGAATGTAGATTCGAACATAATTGGACCAGCTCTGGACAAATGGAGGGTGGAGCATTCCGTATTAGTGGAAGTGTGACTGACGTGACCACATTCGAGGATTGCCAATTCATCGACAACTCGGCTGCTGAGGGCGGAGCAGTCTTAGCCGAAAACGCCACAGTGCATTTCGCACGCTGCCTTTTCCGTGGGAACCTTGCGTACAGTACGGATGGTTACGGTCACGGCGACGGCGGCGCAGTCTCAAGTTGGGCTGCCGAGGTAGACTTCGATCAATACGTTTTCATTGAGAATAAAGCGCTCGGATGGCGCACCTATAGGTCGGGCCGGGGTGGCGCAGTGATGGGTCCGGCGACTCTCGAAGCCTGTACTCTGTACGGCAACGCTGCAGATAGTGCTTGGGGATACGGACCTGGCGAAGGTGGCGGGGTCTTCGACTGCACCCTGAATTCCTGCATCGTCTGGAAAAGTGCTCCCGACTCACTGTCTGGCAGCTCGACTGCTGATTGGTGCGACATAGAAGGCGGATGGTCGGGAACGGGCAACTTCGACGCAGATCCCCTCTTCTGGGGCGCCGCACAGGGCGATTTTCACCTCTTGCCCGGCTCACCCTGCATCGACACGGGTGATCCTGCGCGAACCGATGATGACGGTTCTCGCCTGGAAGTCGGGGCATTCCCATTCGACCCTATCTACTGCGGCGGGCCCTCGACGTACTGTGAGGCCAAGGTGAACTCTCTCGGATGCGTTCCCTCGATAGCATGGAGTGGGGAGCCGACGCTTACCGGTCCAGATGATTTCCACGTCCTGGCCACGAACATCGTCCCTTCCAAGTTCGGGATTCTGCTTTGGGGCGCCTCTGGACCCGCCAACACACCCTTCTTCGGAGGCACACTTTGCGTTGCTCCCCCGCAGCATCGTTCACCACGGCTCTTTTCTGGAGGACAGGGTGGCGGTGCGTGCGATGGCTCCTTCGACTTCCACCTCACCCACTCGTACATGCAGGCACAGGGGCTGGTAATCGGCTCCCGCATCTACATTCAGTTATGGTACCGAGATCCGATGCACCTTGATGGCACCGGTACGGGCCTTACCGATGGATTGACGGCCACGATCTGCATCGGAACCTAACGGAGCTGAACTATCGCAAGTGCCCGGCAGCCAAACCTTAGTCGTATGAAACCGAAAGAGTAATCCCATGAAGATCCCGTCCACGCTCGCACTTCCCCTCGCGATCCTCGTGTCCGTCGCTGCGTGGTTCAGGCCGCAACCGCCCCAGATCAATCGCGCCGACGTGCTGGAGTTCCTGTCCCATGTCGAAATGGTGGATCTGCTGGATGGCTACGGCGGCACGACGCGAGCCGTTCGCATAAGCGGGATCAACGTACAGGTCGTGAACGGCCTCGGAGCAACCGAAAGCCTCAACGGTCTGGGGAACCTAATCGTCGGATACAACGAGCCAAGCCTGTATAGCGACCCTCGGACTGGTTCCCACAACATCGTCGGCGGACGTGGGTGTGGCTATTCCTCCTGCGGGGGCCTGGTTGTCGGGGAGGACAATAACATCTATGGCCCTTGGTGTTCGGTCACAGGTGGACGCCAGAATGGTGCGGGAGGTCATTGGTGCTCCGTTTCTGGAGGAACAGAGAACAGCGCTGGCGGCGGCGCGTCATCTGTTACTGGCGGCTACCGTTGCGGCGCGGGAGGGTCAGAATCGTGGGTCGGAGGAGGCTACGGAAACACCGCAACTGGTTCAGAGGCATCGGTGAGCGGAGGAATTACCAATTACGCCGGCTCATACGCATCGGTTAGTGGAGGGACAGGCAACCGTGCAGAAGGCCCGGGTGCGTCCGTCAGTGGAGGCCGGAATCGGTCTGCGCCTGGTTCGGATGACTGGGCGGCAGGCTCGCTCTGGGAAGACCAGTAGGGCTGTGCCGCTCTCAATGGCCGAGAGTAGACTCGTGGCTCACCCCAACCACGTCCTCCGAACCGAGGAGCACAACATGCGCCACGCAGTTTCCTTCTGTGCCGGCATTGCGATCGCCAGTGGACTGTTCTTCCTATCGAGCATGCAGACGAACGGACCCAGCTCGCCGATCTCTGGCGACGTGCGCGAGTTCTTGAGCCATATCCGCATGAGGAGCATCGACGATGGCCAGGGTGGCATGGTCCGTACCGTCCTCATCGAGGGCTTGAATGTGCAGATCGTGAACGGTCTCGGCGCGACCGCCACGATCAACGGGGCGGGAAACCTGATCGTCGGCTACAACGAGCACGGCAATCCTCATGGCGACAACCGAACTGGTTCTCACAACATCGTGACCGGCAGGCGGAACAGTTTTCTCTCCTACGGAGGACTGGTCGTCGGGTCAGAGAACAGTATCGTAGCACCGTGGGCCTCCATCAGCGGAGGAGTCTATGGCACAGCGACCGGTGAAGGGTCATCCATTAGCGGCGGGTACGACAACTACGCCGATGGCTATTACGCCTCCATATCCGGCGGCTACCACAACCAAGCCAGCGGGCGTGACGCATGGGTCGCTGGCGGTGATTCCAATCAAGCGAACGGAGACAATGCCTCGGTCAGTGGCGGCACAGGGAATAGGGCGGACGGTTCTGTATCGTCGGTCAGTGGCGGCCTCGGTCGAATCGCCACCGGCGTCTCGGACTGGGCCGCAGGCTCTCTCTACGAAGATGATTGAAAGCACCACCTCATCGTCGAGACGATAGCCGGCCTTGTCCCTCGCGCCGCGATCGTCTAGAACATATCCACCCGCCCGCGAGTTTTGAGCACGAGTTCCAAGCAGGGCGCAACCCCGACAGGGAGGTTCCTGCTTGGACCAACTTACCATCCGCCGCGTCCCGCTCGACTCGCTCCACGCGGACCCGAGCAACGCCCGGCTCCACGACGACCGGAACGTCGCCGCTATCACGGCGAGCCTCGCCAGGTTCACACAGGTCGAGCCGCTCGTCGTTCAGGCCGGCACGAATCGGGTGATCGCGGGCCATGGACGACTCGTCGCGATGCGCGAGCTCGGCTGGACGGCTTGCGATGTTGTGGAGCTGGCCGTGGACGACTTGACCGCGACGAGCCTCGGAATTGCCTTAAACCGAAGTGCGGAATTGGCTTCGTGGGACGAGCCCACGTTGGGCAAACTGCTTCGCGAACTCCAGAGCGCCGGCGCGATCGACGGCATCGGGTTCGCCGACGGCGAGATCGAGGAGTTGCTTTCGGGTCTCGAAGACCTCAACGCTAGCGAGCTGGAAGATCCCGGCGCTGGGCCGCTGCCCGAACAGCCAGTCACCCGCGACGGCGACCTGTGGCTGCTCGGCGACCACCGCCTGCTCTGCGGCGACTCCACCAACGCGGAGCACATGGCGCGACTGATGAACGGTGAGAAGGCCGCGTTGCTCGCGACCGATCCACCGTACCTCGTGGACTACCAGGGTGGGAATCATCCCCAGTCCTGGTCGAACAAGCCGGACGTGAAGGACAAGCACTGGGACTCGTACGTCGATCCGCAGTCCGGCCTCGAGTTCTTCGCCGCCTGGCTCCGCGTCGCGCTCCCCCACTGCCGCGATGACGTGCCGATCTACCAGTGGCACGCAACGCGCAGGCAGATGCTCGTCGAGCAGGCGTGGCAGGCGAACGGGTTGCTCGCGCACCAGACGATCATCTGGGTGAAGTCGCGGCCGGTTCTCACGCACTGCCACTTTCTCTGGCAACACGAGCCATGCTTCTACGGTTGGCGCGAAGGTCACATGCCCGAACGAAGACCGGAGCCCAGTGCTCGCAGCGTTTGGGATGTCGATCAGCAAGGCGAGCAGGATGGAATTCATCCGACGCAGAAACCAGTCGAGCTCTTCCGGCGTCCGATTGGCTGGCACACGCTCCGCCGCGAGGTATGTCTCGAACCGTTCAGCGGGTCCGGCACCCAGATCATTGCAGCCGAGGAGCAGGGCCGCCGCTGCTTTGCGATGGAGCTCGCGCCAGGGTTCGTCGACGTTGCGATCCGACGCTGGGAGAGTGCGACCGGCAGGACGGCGACACTCGACGGCGTTGGACGCTCGTTCGCTGAGATCGCAGAAGATCGCTCGAAGGCCCAAGGAGCCGTGGCGTGAATCGACTTCCCGAAGACAGTTTCGAGAGATACTTCGCGATGGGTCCGCAGCGCAGCTACAGCGCTCTCGGGAAGGCACTCGGTGTCTCGAAACGCGCAGTCTCCAAGCGCGCCCGCCGCGAGAATTGGGCCGGCCGGATGGCGAAGATCGATCGAGAGTCTCGCGAGCGCAGCGACGAGTGGCTCGCCGACGCGCTGGATGAGATGCGATCGAGACATTTGCGCAGTCTCAAGGCGATTCAGGGCATAGCAATCCAAGCGCTGAAGACCTACCCTTTGAATTCTGCGAGCGAGGCCGTGTCGGCACTTGCCAAAGCCATCACGCTCGAGAGATTGGTCGCTGGGGAAGCGTCCACGCGCACCGAGATCGAGATCGGCGAGCTTACGCGACGCGAAGTCGAGAGTCTTCTTGAGGTGGAAGACGACGACGCCGTAGATGACGATGGCCACACCGACGATGGTTAGACGAGCAACTCTGGATCGGCTCGCCTTCCTGCACCACATCGAGGTCGTTTTGCATGCCGGGCAGATGGAGGTGTTTCTATCGCACGCTCCTCGACGAATCGTCAGCGCCGGTGCACGATGGGGCCGCAGCCGGCTAGCCGTCATCGAGGCCGCTGCGGATGCACTGGCTCCAGCTGGGACCGGCATGGGCCTGCTCGTCGCGCCGACGGCCGAGACCGGGATGTTACTGCTGCGCAGGGTCATCTCCATCGTGCAGCGCCACTTCGCCCATCGGATCATCGAGGTCAGCGAGAACGAGCGTCGCCTAGTAGTGCACAACCTGGGTGGTGGCCAAACCACCGTTGTGGCGAAGGCGGGAGACAATCCCACAAGCTTCCCGATCGAGGCCGTCGATTGGCTCGTCGTCGATGGCGCCGAGTGGCTTCGTGAGGGCATCTGGAGCACGCATCTCGCTCCGCTGCTCATCGAGAAACAGGGGCGAGCACTCGTTCTCGGCGTCCCGATTCGCGGCGAGTGGTTTCGCGAGCTCATCGTTGCCGCACAGGACGGTGCGCCGGGATACGAGTCGTGGTCTCGGCCGAGCATCGAGAACCCGGCGGTGGAGGCGTCCGTGGTTGAGCACGAGCGCCAGCGAATGCCCCCAGAACTGTTCGCAGCGCTGTTCGAGGGCCGGTTCGTTGGGCGCGGAGCCGTTCGGTGCCCGGTCTGCGGCGGACCCGATCCCGAGGCTCAGATGGTCGTCGTGTTGAAGAACGACGAGGCCCTGGCCCGGTGTCAGTGCTGTGGAAACCCGGTAGACGCCACAGGACGACCCATCGGAAAGATCGGAGCAGATGGCCAGCTCCAGTTGCAAATCGTCGTGGTGCAGGCACCGAAGGCGCCCCCCAGCGATGGCCTCCAGAGCGTAGCCGTGCCTCCGCCACCCGCGGACAGTTGAACTCCGCTCAGTCGCGCATACCCTGATCCTGGGTCGCCGGCTTGATCACCGGCTCACGGCCTGTGTTCCGGCAGCTTCGCTTCTGCGTGCCGGCGCACAGGCCGGCCTTCCAGCAGAAGCGCGATGGAGACTTGGCGGCGTTCCGCTCTTGAGCAGCTACGAGGAGAGTTTGCCCTCGTGGCTCGAAGCTCCGAAAGGGTGGAACTTCGGGTGTTCATCAACGATCGCAGGACTCTCGATCTCAACGACAGCCAGGGTACAGGACCTGACATCGCGGTCGAGGACGGGCTGGGAAGCGGCGATTGCAACTTCCACTTCTGGGCAACAGATCGCTCGCCGCATGCTTACTGGTTCTGCTCATTCGAGGCTTTGGAGCACAAGGTGGATGCCGGCCTCGCCTTCACCAAGCTCTCGAAGCAAGCCGGTGCGCTTGCGAGGCCGCTGCCATTCGTTCAGGACCTCGGTGCTCTTCCCGGTCTACGAGACGACGACCTTTGGACGGTGATTCTCTTTGCGATCGGGTGGCTTGAGCTACCAGACTGCCCGCTGAAGACATGGTGCCATCAGGTAGGCGAGTCCGGATACCAGGGCGTCTCCCCCCCACATCTTTGGCCGATGTTCCGATGGGGCTGCGTTGCGAGCTCGCGATCGACCCGTTCTCTGCGTCGACCTACGCGCTCGACCTGCTATTGGACGGCGTGTCGTTGGGTATCCGTCAGCGGGGTGGCAAGCACAAGGGGCGCGGCCGTCCGCGAGCATCCACTGCGGTGGAAGACCGCCGGATGTGGGATGGCTGGAAGGCGAGCGGGTACAGAAAGCACGCCGACTTCGCGAAAGAGTACGGCGTGACAGAGAAGGAATTGAAGGACGCCTTGGAGCGCGAACGTAAGCGCAGGAAACCCAAGCGCTGACGCCACACGGCGCTGTCAAGGGTTTCGAATTATTCCGCAGCGGGCGCCCGGCCTCGTTCTTGACCTCGCACGAGCCAATTCTGCTCCGGAACGCTTCGGAATAATTCCGCCCGAATTATTCCGTTCCGGATCAGCCTGGATCCTGTCCCCGTCGAACGACGCAACGCTCGTCCGACGGAGGACACTAGATGACGTTTCCAGACCGCCGATGGCTTTCCACTGGACAGGGCGCCCGCATCCTGGGAACGACAGAACCTCGCCTATCCGAGACAGTCCGGCGCGGCAAGGTTCATCCTCCCCCTGAGGTGGTCGCGGGGCGCCGACTCTGGAGCCTGGAGCAGCTCTACCAGGCTGCCGAGGCACTTGGGATCACGGCAATCGACGTGCGGACACGGTTGGAATCGCTCTCAGGCGGCGCGGCGGACGCACAGCCGTGACCGGCAAGCGCACGCGGTCGGTGCCGGCTGAGGCGAAGCCGCGCTCGTCCCGTCAGAAGCGCGCGATCCCCAAGACTCGGGCACGCCAAGTTGCTGATCAGCACGGTGGTGACGATCCGGCGGAGCCCGAACTCGACGTCAATGGGCCCAAAACCGAGGCCGGTGGGCCCGAGCAGGAGGACACTGAATCGCTTCGGGCCCACGAGACCAGGGATGAGTCCACCCCCGAAAACGGCCCTGGCGTGGCCGCCAATGCCGATTCGGAGGCGGCCCCGGGAGCGGGTGGGTCCGATGGGCCCGAAGGGCCCGGCCTCCAGGTGGGGACGCCTATGGAGCCTGCTGGCGATGCATCCACCGACGCGCCAGAGCCACAGCCCGCCTCGCCGTCCGATGCCGGTAACGCGCCGTCTCCTCCCAGTCCCGAGGAGATCCTCGCGGCACGACTCTCTCCCGACCATCGCAAGCTGATCGACGCCTCAGCGATCTGGCCCGAAGTCGCCGTCGAGCGCGGGTACCGCACGATTCGGATCAAGGCGGAACTCGAGGAGCTCGGCTTCGCCAAGTACCAACGCCGCGTGCCGACGTTGCTCGTCCCAATCAGGAACGTCGCGGGCGAGCTCGTGACCTACCAGGCTCGTCCGAACGACGCGCGCATCAACAAGAGCGGGAAGCCGGTCAAGTACGAGACACCCACCGGCAGCCGCAACGTCCTCGATGTACCGCTCCGAATCCGTTCCTTGCTCCGTGATCCGAGCATCCCACTCGTCTTCACGGAAGGAGCGCGGAAGGCCGACGCCGCGGTCTCGATCGGAATCCCCTGCATCGCGTTGATCGGCGTCTTCGGTTGGCGAGGCACGAACGCGCAGGGTGGCAAGGCCTCGCTTCCGGACTGGGACGCGATCGCGCTGAACGGTCGGAAGGTCTACCTCGCGTTTGACAGCGACGTGACCGTTAAGCCCGGCGTCGCCTTGGCCCTTCGGCGGCTCAAGGAGTTCCTGGAGCTGCACGAAGCCAAGGTCAAGATCATCTACCTGCCGGATGGTCCAGATGGTGAGAAGGTCGGGCTCGACGACTATCTCGCCGCCGGTCACGGACTGGAGGACTTGCTCGCTCTCTCGCGTGATGAGCTTCCGCCGGAGCCGAAGCAGGAGGAGAAGGAGAAAGAGGAGAAGCTCCTAGCTCCGGAGTACCGCACGTACGGCGGCGGCCTTGTGTACGTCCGCTACGACTCGGAAGGCGAAGAGCAGCTCCTTCCGCTCACGAACTTCACCGCCTCGATCACGACCATCGTGATCCACGACGACGGCGTCAACACCCAGCTCAGCTTCGAGATCTTCGCCCATTGGCTGCAGAGGAAGAGCAGCATCGAGGTGCCAGCGAACGAGTTCTCGCACATGAACTGGGTCGCCGAGAAGCTCGGCGCGAAGGCGATCGTGTACGCAGGGATAGGAACGCGGGACCACACTCGCACTGCGATCCAAGTGCTTTCCGGAGAAGTAGCCCAGCGGCGCGTCTACACGCACACCGGCTGGCGATGCATTGAGGAGCGCTGGGTCTACCTCCATGCAAGCGGGGCGGTCTCGGCGACGGGCAGCCTGAAAGACGTTCATGTCCGGCTCCCCGACGCGCTGGCACCGTTCGAACTTCCCGACCCCCCGACAGGTGAGGCGCTCATCGCGGCGGTGCGCGCGAGCATGCAGATTCTCGATCTCGCTCCTGATCGCGTCTCGATCCCCGTATTCGCGGCGATCTGGGCAAGCGTGCTCTCCGATGCCGATTTCAGCATCCATCTCTCAGGCACGACGGGTGTCTTCAAGACGCAGATCGCCGCACTGGCGCAGCAGCACTTTGGTGTGAAGTTCGAGACCTCCCGTCTTCCAGGCAGCTGGTCGAGCACGGAGAACGCGCTGGAAGCGATCGCCTTCGCGGCGATGAACGCGCTCTTCGTGATCGACGACTTCGTGCCGCGCGGCGGCGCGAGCGATACTGCCCGCCTGCACCGCACGGCGGACCGGATTCTTCGCGGGCAGGGAAACCAGCTTGGACGCCAGCGCCTGAACGCCGACGGCACGCTGCGGCCGACCTTCTGGCCGCGCGGCCTGATCCTCAGCACTGGCGAGGACATCCCCGAGGGTCAGTCGCTTCGCGCGCGCATGATGGCCATCGAAGTTGCCAACGGTGACATCCCGAGCGACAAGCTCACTCTCTGTCAGCAGGCAGCACGGGAGGGGCTGTATGCGCTGGCGATGTCGGGATTCCTCTCGCGCATCGCTCCGCGCAAGCCGCAGTGCGACGCGATGGTGCGCCGCCGTTCCCTGGAGCTGCGTGCGAAGGTGACCGAGGCTCACCGCCGCACCGCTCATGTTGCCGGTCACTTGATGGCCGCGATGGAGATCTTCCTCGGCTTCGCGGTCGAGATCGGTGCCCTCCTGCCAGGCGAGCAAGACTACCTGCTTGAGCGCACGTGGGACGGCCTCATGGCAGCGATCGACGCGCAGTCGTCGATTCAACAGGCTTCGGAGCCGACATCCGTGTTCTTGACCTGCCTGCGCTCCGCGATGAATGCGGGCGAGGCGCACCTCGAGGACCAATTCGGAAACCTGACCTTCCCCCGGTGAAGTGGACACCCCAGATCGCGCGCAATGCGCGAGGATGTCCACATGACGAGACGGAATCGCCGTAAGTTCACCCCGGAGCAGAAGGCCGACGCGGTACGGCTGGTGCGCAAGGTCGGTAGCGTCGGCCAGGTCGCCAAGGACCTCGACCTGACCGAGACGGCCTTGCGCAACTGGGTGAAGCAAGCAGACATCGACAAGGGCCATGGTGCTCCGGGCGCGCTGACGAGCGAGGAGAAAGAGGAGCTGGCGCGCCTGCGCAGGGAGAACCGCACGCTGAAGATGGAGCGCGACTTCCTAAAAAAAGCCGCGACCTTCTTCGCCAAGGAGCAGGATCGGCCTTCGAGCTGATCGAGGCGGAGAAGGTCAACTTTCCCATCGCTCTCATGTGCCGAGTCCTGGGGATCCAACGGAGCGCGTTCTATGCCTGGCGGGACCTTCCGCGCCAGAGCTCGCGCGCAGTGAAGGACGCCGAACTCGTCGGTCAGATCCGCGAGATCCATTCTGCGAGTCGCGGAACTTATGGAAGCCCGCGTGTGCATGCCAAGCTCCGAAGGAACGGCGATGCACGGGAAGAAAGCGTGTCGAGCGCCTGATGCGAGCCGAGGGTCTTCGCGGACGAATCCGAAGAAGATTCCGCAAGACGACCGACTCCAACCACGCGTTCCCCATGGCTCCGAACACGCTGAATCGCCAATTCACCGTCGAATCCCCCGACCAAGTCTGGGCGGGGGACATCACCTACATCCCGACCACGTCGGGGCTGGGGGTATCTCGCGGTGATCCTCGATCTGCACACCAGGCTCGTCGTCGGCTGGGCGCTGGCGGATCACCTGCGGACCGAGCTCGTGGAAAGAGCTCTGCTCACGGCGCTGGGCTCGCGCGAGCCCGCGCCGAACATGCTCCACCACTCCGACAGGGGCTGCCAGTACGCAAGCGAATCCTACCGAGGGAAGCTCGCGATGCACGGGATCGAGGTGAGCATGAGCAGGCGGGGCAACTGCTACGACAACGCAGTCGTCGAGAGCTTCTTCGGCACACTCAAGCAGGAGCTCGTGCACGGCGCGCGATGGGCGACGCTCGACGAGGCCCGTGCCGCGATCCACGACTACATCGAGGTCTTCTACAACCGCCAACGGCTGCATTCCGCGCTCGGATATCGAACTCCCTCCGAAGTCGACCACGAAGCAGCGTGATCAGCGTGGGGAGTTTTCCACAAGTCCATGAGTCTCCTTCCCCTGCACCCCCTCCTCCCGGGGGCTCCGCCCCCGGAACGCCGCGCTGCGCTTCAGCCAGCTCTAGGGCTGGCTTCGCGCGGCTCCCCCGCTGGGGAAGGGAGATCCCTTCCCCAGACCCCAACCCCCTTGCACACTTCAACCATCTTCCCTCAACTCCAACCAACCACCTAAACCAGGTGTCCACTGAATCGGGGGAGGCTCAACCCTCCATTCCAGTGGCGAGCTAACGCACTCGGCTGGGAGCACTATCGGGCGAGCCCCGGCATCGCTGACTCGGAGGCCTGGCGTCCGCGCGGCTCATGCATCGGGTGGATCTTCGAGGGCGAGCTCCTGCTCGACCTGGAGGCGTCCCATCGCGCTGCGCAGCGCATGGCTCCCGAGACCGGCCGCCTCTGGGTTGCGCCGCGCACGCTCGCCAAGCGCCTGTTCGAGAAGGGGTGCCTCGAAACGATCGACGAAGCTCGCGGGAAGCACCTCGTTCGGAGAGTGATCCAGGACGTACGTCGCAGCGTTTTGCACCTAAGGCTCTCTCTACTCGTGGATGGGGCCCTTCGGGCCCAAGAGGCCCCGACCTCATCGGAATGCACCGAGAAGGCCGATTTCGATGCCTCGGAACCCGCGAATCGTGGGCCCGAAGCATCTCCTTCGGGCCCACCGTTCGGGCCCATTGAGGCGCCGGGGACTAGTGGGCCCAAAGGGCCCGAAGGTCCGACCTCGAACGAGGGTACCGACGACGAGGAGGGTTTCCTGTGACGCTCGTCCTCGCGCAGCAGGTCCTGACCGAGATCCGCGCGCTCGGGATCAGCGTGCGCGCCGCCGGCGGATCGATTCGATTCCAGCCCAGGAAGGCGATGCCACCCGCGCTCGCCGAACGCGCTCGCGCGTGCAAGGCTGAGCTGCTCCGGTTGCTCGAGCCTGATCCGGGACGCCCCGATCGTGTGGTTCTCGACGGTCGCGAGTGCGAGATCATCTGGCTCGACGCTGCGCTGACTCCGCCTGAGAGCGAGTGCAGGTGCTGCGGCCACCGCAGCTGGTGGCGCCTGCGTGGAACGGATGACCCGAAGGGCCGGCCGTGGATGTGTGGTCATTGCCATCCGCCGATCCCGCCGCCTGATGCGATCGAGTGGTACGGAAGGAGCGGGTCGTGATACCGCTCCTGATCTCCGGCGTCCGGTCAAAGCGCGCGGGCAAGGCCGATGCCAGGCGAGGGCTCGAAGGGTGGATTTCGTTCCTGGTGAACGACGCAATCAGGATCGACGGTGCAACTCTGCGCCGCAGTGCGGACGGCAAGCTCTTTCTCGCGTTCCCGGAGCGAAGGGACAGTCGAGGTAACGCGCACGCTCTCGCGTATCCCGTAACCGATGAAGCTCGGCGCGAGATCGAGCGCCAGGTCTTCGCTCTGCTCAAGTCGGAGGGCTGGGAATGACGCGGCAGCCCACCACGCGCGCTGTGTGCGCGAACGGCGCGGCCCACGCCGAGCAGCGCCATGCCCCCACCTACGGCGCGGGAAGCGAACACGCCGCCACCCAGCGCGCCGTGGTCGAGGCGTTGAATCGCATTTCCGCGTTGTTCGAGGAGATGGCCGCCGAGGTCTCCGCACTCGCCGCGAATCTGGAAGTAGAGGTTGCTGTTGGTGCCGAGCAGAGCGTCCATGCGGACATGCCCGAAACCGCTGCGCTGGACGACCTCCTCTCCACGCGGGAGCTGTGCGGCGTACTCCACCTGAACCCGCGAACCTTGAGGCGGATGGAGTTGCTTGGCGAGCTGCCCACTCCGATCCGCACGGGACGCCGCAAGACCTGGCGCAGGGAGACCATCGAAGCGTGGCTCGCCGAACGCGAGCGGAGCGCCGAGTAATGCGTCGTGCGTTAGGGACAGGCCGCCTTTGGAAACGCCCGCAAGCCGGCGGTGCCGTTTGGATCGGCGACTGGAAGAGCGCGGACGGGACGCGCCAGCGCCGGATGCTTGGACCTGACAAGGGCGTCGCGCAGAGACGTTTGGCTCTGCTCATTCGCGAACGCGATCTCGTTGCGTCTGGGCTTGGCGTCGAGGAGGGAATCGATCGTCCCGCAGCCGAGGTCATCAGCGAGTTCCTGGCCGAGCTCACCGCGAGCCGTTCGCCGCGCTACGTCCGGCGTGTGCGGGACATCCTCGTCCGCGTGCAGGCGAACCTCCGGTTCCGGACGCTCCGCGATCTGCGACCGCAAGCGCTGCTCCAGTACCGCAGGATGCGGCTTGGCCAGCACTGCGCGAACAGGACCTGCAACATGGAGGTCCGAGTCGTGGGCACCATGCTGAACTGGGCCGTGCGCACTGGCCTCCTCGCGTTCAATCCGATCGCCGGGATCCGCTCGCTGCCGGCCGGCCGCGCGTACGAGAAAAAACCCCGCCGTGCCATGTCAGAGGACGAGGCCGAGCGGTTCGTCGCGGCGGCCATCCAGATCGACGAGGAATCATTCGACCGCGCGTTTGCCACGAGGACGATTGAGAGCGGAGCGCGCGGTTCCGGGTACGCGGCAAAGCCACGGCTGCGACCCATCCCGCAGGTGCCGATGTGGCTCGTGCTCGCGACGCTTGGACCTCGATTCGGCGAGCTGACGAGCACAACCTGGGCCGACCTCAGCGAATCGCGAGCGACCCTGACCCTGCGTGCTGCGACGACGAAGGCCAGGCGAGAGCGCGTACTGCCACTGCCACCCGAGCTGATGGAAACGCTCCGGAGTCTCCGTGTCGCGCAGCACGAGCGTCTCGGACGGATACCAGGCCCCGCCGAGCGCATCTTCCTTTCACCAAGCGGTGCGCCGTGGACCCACAACCACTCCTACGTGATCAAGCGGTTCCGCGCGGTGCTTGAGCTTGCTGGGATCCCGATCGTCGACGCGCGCGGCGAGAAGCTCGATGTGCACGCGCTTCGCTACACAGCGGCCACGCGCATGGCCAGGAACGGAGTACCGCTCGTCGTCTGCCAGCGCCTGCTCGGCCACAGCACGGTCGCGCTGACGGCGCAGGTGTACACGAGGCTCGAGGTCGAGGACCTGCGGGCGGCAGTGGAGAGCTTGCCGGCGCTGAGGATGGCGAGAGGGGTAAGGCAGGCACTACGGACGGGTCGGTCAACCCTCACGCAAGCGGAAGATTGACAGGAGTGGCATCAGCACCGAGGATCGAGCCACCCGTGCGCGCTCCTACTGCCAGGCGCATCGGAACGTCGCTCGCATCGTGCTCCACTTCGTGGGAATGCCGTGCTCGGTGCAAGCGCGAATGCGAGGCGGTCTAGTGCGCACTCGAACGACGCGGACTGGTCACAGGAACACGAGGCGGCTGCCTCGTCCCCACCGCCAAAGCGGAAGGAATATCGTGATCCCCACGAGCATCCAAATTCGCGCCGTGCGACCCGGAGTTTGGCACTATTTTGTATCGTACGGTAGCACAACGAAGCGAATAGTCTTGAGCGATTGAGACAAAGTCGTCCCCAGCGACGAATCTCCTTCGTCTTTCTGCGCAGGCGAGGGTGCAAACAGCTTGGCGCATAGGTCTTCAGTCTTGACATAGACCGCAAGCAATTCGTCATCGCTGACGACCAACTCCGCGCTCGCTCCCTCGCCTTCAATCGTGCCCATTCCGAAAAAGCGCAGCGCAAGATATCGGAGCAAATTAACAGTGCCCTTGTCTGCGAACGGGACTGCCTTGCTCTCCCGTCCGCTGGGGTCGGTGACGTTCGGCACCCTAGAAAGGCGCGGTCGGTACATGGTAAGCCAAAGGAGGAGCTCATAGAACGAGATCAGATCGGAGCGCAACTCGACTGATTCCCCAGTGAGCGACGACACACCCTTGCTGAATTCAACCATTGCATCGCTAAGGTCGACAATTCCAACAATCTCGTCTATCGCGTCAACTGGGAGCAAACCAACACTCAGCGCGGTGAGCCGTGCTTGTTTCAGAAAACGGACACTGTTTTCGACGGCGGCGAGCCAGGGATCGAAATAGACTTGAACCTCCAACTTCATGGCGACGTCGATTGGCATCGCGGAATTGCGGGCGGTCGAGCCGCCTTCGTTTTGCGGAACCGCCCTGCGAGGAGCCGACACCGCTGGCGGCGTGCCCCGTTGGGGAGGGGGTTGAACTGCCTCGTCGATTGCGTCCTTGCCGCGATCCGAATTCGCGATGAGATTCGTCAGTCGAGCCCGCAATACCTGCGCACGGACCAATGAATCCTCAAGAAGGCCCTTCTGCAACAGCCGCCGCTCTAGTTGAGCCTGTACGACGTCCTTCTTGAGTGCTCCAATTCGCTCTTGGAAGATATTCTGTAGCCGGTTCTTCGATTTTCTCGCACCACGCGCGGCTTCTGGGACGAATTTGCTCTGAACCTTCTTAAGACTCAGAATCGTCGTTTCAAGTGCGTCATGGCGCTGCTTGATGAATGCAGAGATGGTCTCGCCGGACTTTTTGCGTTCCCAGCGTCCAATGATCGAAAACACGCCAGTGGCAATGAGTTCGAAGACGGTGCCAACTACCGAAGTGATGACTCCACCGGCGATCTCCGCGAGGAGAAACGCCATAATCGAGCCTTCGATTCCCGCCTCCTGCGGGTTCTCGAGAAAATCAATCCGTTTGGTTTGCACGATGTCGACGGCGCTCTGGACCGCATCGCGATGAATCTCCGCTAGTCGCCGCAGTCGGACGAGGTTGACTTCGCACTCAAGCTGGACCGAGGCCAGAAACATTTCAAGATCCGCGAGGTTTCCTTCGTCCACGATCGTTAGGAGACTATCGATGGCGTTCGTCGATGCAGGATCAGCCTTCGGTGACGGCAATTCGACAGGTATGAGAGGCCGTAACACGAAAACCTCCACCAAACGCACCGCCGTTTGCGATTCGCGTCGCAAGACGAAGCGTGTCGGACTGATCGACTCGACTTGCGGGTCAATCAAGCGAACTTGAGTAGGAACACGGATCGCCGGGACGATCCCGCTGCCGCGCTCATTGAAGGCGACGAGTTCTCGCAGGGTCACTCGAACCGGTCGAACCGACATCAAGTCCTCAACGACGAATCCTTCATTCTGACGAAATCGCTCCGTTAACTCATCGTCGCCGATAGCTACCTTAGTCAGTTCAATTGGGCCGCCCAACAATTGCAGATCCTGATCGAGCGTGGGTTGCTTTGCAGGCATGAGGGCCTCACGGGTTCGGTGTGGTGATCGGACCAGTGCCGCCTAGACTTGCGCGGGCTTCGGCGACTCGAATTTCGGCGAGCGTGGCCTCGGCGTCCGCAATGCGTCGCTCTATATCACGCCGCTGAACGAGATTGGGCTCCAACAGTTCGCATCGTCCAAGCGCGCCGTCCATGTAGACCGCTGGGGTCGGGAGCGAGAAGTATTGCGCGGCAACTTGAATCGGCCCCACCGAAGTCGTCGATGCGCCTGACACCACGGTGTCGATCCCGGTCGGATCGAAAGCGGTCAACTTTTGATCAAGGACCGTTCTGACCGACGTGTCCAACGCTGACAGACGCAGGGGAAAGATTGCACGCTCACCGACGAACCCGATCAGACGGTTTTCGACAAAACTCTCGATTCCGCACTGCCGAAAACGCTCGAACCGCGCGTTCGGATCCTCAGCCTTCCAGATCTGATTCATGTAGTAGATGCGATTTGCTTCGATATGAAGACACAGCGCATCCAAGTCTGCATGTGCCATTGAGAGATCCTGGAGTGAAAACAGCTGGGGCGGAGGCTCCTTCGTCTTGAGTTCCCCGGCGGTGCCAGTGTTTGCCGCAGGCGGCACTACGGATGCCGTAGTCTCATACGCTTTGAGTTCCTGCTTCGCCTTGCCAACAAGTCCTGGATAGCCTGCATTATTTTCTATCACCGCCAGTGAAAGGAACACTACCGCAAGAACCGGAAAGGGTATCACCAGCAGCGAAGCCAGATTTGCCGAGACAATAGCTGCGGCGATCATTTTGAGGTTCGTAACCCATTCATCGTCGGAGCCAGCCAGGAACGAGCCGAGAGCCGCGACGATTGCACTCTCGGAAGCGTCCAATTCAACTGCCGTCATGTAAGTGCGCGCGCGATCTTCAAAGCCCGGTGACGCGAACTGCAGTTTGAAGACGTAGTTGCAAAGCCCCAGCGCGGACTCGGCGTCGACTTTCTCCTTGTCTGTAACATCGACGCCATCGAAGGGATTGTAATACTCCGCCAGAACTCCAGCGGCGGCTAGGAGATCGGCGTCGTAGAGCTTGGTCAAAGCCGCCGCGAGCTGCTTTCCAACGACGACTATCGGCTTTTCTGGTGTGGGTGCGGGAGTAGCCGCCACGCTCTGGTTGGCGGCTTCCTCGAGTTCCGCTTTCTGGATGGATGCTTTGTCAAACCATCCCTGGGCGTACAAGCTCCGCGCCGCGTCGAAGCCGGCAATATAGGTCTTGCTCAGCAATGCCTTTTGAAGTCGATCCTGATAGGCGAGCACGAACGGAATATCGACAACACCGAGATTGGGTTGCTCCACAAGTAGGCAGAACTGTTTGGAGTTCTTGAGCACAGTTTCGACCTTGAAGGTCTCGAGTACTTCGTAACAATTAAGCGTGAGCGCGTACCCCCGATTCGGATTGTGAATCTTCCGAGTCACGCGATCTTCGCGTCCGGCTTCGTGTGCCTCCAATACTTTCACCTGACGCGTCGCTTTGACGCGTTCGGAAACGCGGGACGTGACCTCGGAGACCTGAGTCATCGACGCTTGAATATTTGACTTGACGTCGCTGCTGGCGGATCCTCCCACGCTGAGGTCCACCGGAATGCCTCCCACCGGTAGCGGGAGGCCAAGTCCTATGTCGCCGGACATTTGGCTTGTCTCGGAGAGTTCGCGAGCGATATTGCTGGTGATGTTCGTCATCGAACTCACTTCGCTGTTGCCCTCGAACTCGCTGGTTATGGTGCGCTCTTCCTCTACTTTGTGTCGGTCGAACGTGAAGATCTCGATCGTCAGCTCCTCATTTGGCGCGAGAGTTAAGCTGTTGACGAGGGATCCGCGTGAATAGCCTTGCAGTGTCCAGGTCTGTTCAAACGAGGAAAAAAGGCCAATGTCATATCGCGGGAGCTTTGGACGCGAGTGAACGGCAATCCGAGGGCGTGGTAGCGCTGTGCCGACGGGACCACCTTGGTGCTGAAGCATAATAATTACACAGCGGGCGTCGCGCTGGTACAGCCGGAGCACTTCGAAGTAGAGGTGCTCCGGTAGCCTTGACACAGCCACTGCCATTCGAACTGTTCCGGTGAATCCGCTCGCGCCGCTACGCGAATCGGCGAGAAGCGCTAGCAATGCTTCCTCATAGAAACCGTCAGGCAATTCACTTGTCGTCGAGACCAGGAGAGCCCCGGGGTCTATTTCTTCATCGCTTGGCCTCTCCGGGCGGTGGATGACACGCGCCACCGCAGTGCTCGAACGCCCGCGTGACACTGGAGAATTCTCGAGCCGTACGCGAACCGTGCGAGCATCCACTTTTACAAACGCGACACCTTCTGTGGCCAGTCGTCGCTGATCGCGTGTGTCAAGGGTGATCGTTGCGCTGCCGACTGTGATCTGTCCCTTAAGTACGTCCTGCACCGAGACAGAGTGTTCGGTGAGCGGAGGCGGCGCGGGACGCTTGGGATCAAAGGGCAGAATTGATCCTTCGAGGCTCATGAGAATCGGGACCTTCTTGCCGCTGGTATCAGGCAGACGAACCTCCTGATACTGCTGGCGCAAGTTCGAGAACAGCGTAGTGATTGGAATGGCGAGCCGCATTCGCGACGTGGATCCATCGCGCATTGCACCGCCTCGCGCGTAGGCGACGGGCAGGTCCGCGATGTCGGCTATGTCCGCGAGCGAGACATCGAAGACGCTGACCTTGTAAAACGTCAGTTTGTTTTCGACCGGATTGAGGGGAAGCAAAGTTGTGCAAGCCTGTGTTGGGTCGAACAATTGGTAGGGCATGTGTCTCTCTCCTCTCAGATTAGAGCGCAGCACTTACAAGTGCCAATGGATGGATCCATGGAAGAATGCACTGTGCGGCCACCAGTGACGCGGCTGACACATGTGGTGTCCCGCGACGAAGTTCCGCTTTGAGCGCTCGGACGATTGGCCACCTCCGCGAGTTCGAACGACCATGCCGTGCGATACGAGAGAACTCCAGATCTCCTCGCGCTCCGCACGGCGTCGAGCACGAGGCGAAAGTCGTTGTTGCGCGAGGCGCGTGAGCGCTGCGCGGACATCGTGATAGAAGCGAGCACGACAGACGAGATGATCGGCTCGAGGCGAGCATCTGTCAATCTCTAGCCCAAAACAAGCGCTTCCCCGTAGGGGTGCGCTGCGGATCGCACCAGTGAGGTTCCTCGCTCGCCCGCGGAGCATCGGCGAGGGCTGTTTTCGGCTCGGCCAGAGCATTCGGCGGGGCGAGCGAGTCGGAATCCTCCGCAATTGCGGTGTCGAAGCATGCTTGTACTACCGTGTTTCGACCTCGCGACGTATCGCATCCCTCGGCGTGATCGCCGATCAGCTCTCGTCCATGACGCTCGGTCAGGCGAATCGTCGCGTGCGGAAGAAGGCCGCGCTGTCCAGCAGCACACGTACCCACCCCTTTGCGGACAGCACCTATACGCACCTCGACATAGAAGCCCTGCGGGGGACGATGGAGAGCTTGCCGGCGCTGAGGGTGGGGAGGGGATACTGTGCGTCGGACCGCCTGGTCGACTTCTTCGTGAAGGAGTTCCAGCTCAGCGAGCGAGCTTCTTGTGCGCTGGCGGGGCTCAGCCGAACTGTCCGTCGCTACCAGATCCGCACCCGCTCGTCGCCACCGCTCTCCACCGGCTCAGCAGCGTTCACGCGGGGAGCGACGGGTACGCGAGGCACCGTCAGGAGACGAGCTGTCTTGCGGTCCACGTCACGCCGGAGGTGCTGGACCGCGCGCTGCGGATCAAGGAGCCGACCTCAGCGCCTGTCGCTAGACGATCATAAACGGCGCAGCCGCTGCCGGCTATGACTGTCCACCCTGCGGCGAGGAGGTTGCCTTGCATCTAGATTCCTCCGCTAGCAGAATTGCGTTAATACAGTCTCGGTAGGGCTTGAAGTACATCGCACTTGCCTGCCTGTCCCAGAATGTCCGCACGTACCTAAGGTTGAAATAATGAAGTATCGACAGTTTCCACGACTCCCATTCGGCGTCATCGATTACAGTGTACATTTCGTACTGATGGTACACCTGTTCGAATGCATTGAAAAGCATAAGACAAATGTGAGGGTTCTTGACGTTCCAATCTACGGCCTCGTTGTCTGCCAGTGGAGTTTGGAGCGCATTCCATAGTCCGTCGTTGCTGATGAATAGTTGATTTATGACCTCTAAGCGCTCATATAGCGAGGAGTCTGCGTCGGCACGAAGTGTCGTGCGTAGCCAATAAAGTTGCAGGAGAGCCCATAAGGTTCCGAGCGCAGCTGCACACTCGGCTGTGGCAGTTAGGCTCTCTAAGGCCTTCGATCGCCAGTTAAGGTTGGTCCCGGACGACTCCACACTTGCAGAGCAGGCCCCCGCCGCAGCTGAAAGCACCACGATCACGGTAATAGCTGTTAGCGGAGACCCAGTAAGGTAGCTAACCGTTTTCTGGGGTACTGTGCTCGGCCCGGCGATGGATGAGGGATGTGAGTTCATGGTATTGCCTAGAGGTTACAACGGTCTCACCTGGACTGCGATCATCGCCCGCCCAGGCGGGAAGTTTTCGACCCGTACACCTTCCCGAAGGATGTTCGCGTGGACGCGAGTCTATGCGCCGACGAAGTCGTACTGACGTTGAAGGCGAACAGTCGAGGAGCACTCGGCGATCGAGAGCCATCTCGCGAAGTGCCGCAGTTTGACCCATCTTCGACAGTTGCTATTTGAAAGCCGTTGCCGCGTAAGGACTTACCGAGACGGCCGATCCTTTTACCACTACACTTCGTCTGTTGCCGCGAGTGGCTGTGCCAGTGGCGGCGGTCTCAGCCCAAGCGCCTGGAAGGCGACGTTCGCCGAACCGAGCGGCTCCGTCGGCTGTCGAGAGGACCGTCAGGCCTCAGCCACGAAGGTCAGGGACGGCTGTGACTCCCGGCGCGTTGCTTGATTACCGGACATTACCGGGCCGAAGCGGACAGCGCGATCGGACACAAAGGCAGGCACTAAAGTGGCACTTCGCTCTGCGCGGGGTAATCCGACCTCTCCCCGACCGCCCTAACTGTTTACCCCAAGCCAGCTTAGGTGGCGCACCCGGAGGGGCTCGAACCCCCAACCCTCGGTTCCGAAGAACGATCGCCTGTCCGCGCGGCGAGTGGACTCTAGCGGACTTGAGCAGACAAACCCCGTGGATGCGGAGGTTAGGGCCGTCCTCCGGTCATTCCGGCAGACGTGGACCCGGACTTGAGTGGACTCTACCGGACACGGAACAAGGCACCAAGTTGGCACTTCTGGTCGGCGGCGTGCTGCTCGGTAATCCGACGTCGGTGATCCGCGCCGGCTCGCCTTGACGCTCGGGGGCGCGCTCAGCGGGCTCGTGGCGGATTCCTGGGAAACAGGGGCACCCGGCTGATCTTCGCGCCCGTTTGAGCCCACCGCGGGCCTTCAGGGCAACCCGGGAAACCACTCGCTGTACCCCCCGACTAGAGCGAGTGTGTCCCCCGTGGGTAGCACGGTCTGGGAGGCCAAATGAACGAGGACAAGCTAGTCAGTGTTCTGACCGGGAACATGGAGCCGGACATCGAGCGCGACGCGGACGGCCGCGCGTACTGGGCGGGCGACGGCTCGCGCATCACGCAAGCCGACATCGACAGGGCGCGAGAGGGTTCGGACGACGACGCCGCCATCCTCGAGGACGTTCTCCGCCGAAACCGCCTGACGGTGCTCGGCGCGACGGGTGAGGAGTTGGCCCTCTGACGAAGCCGTTCGAACCCGGTTCCCAAGTCGTGATCCACTTCAATCCCTTCCACTTGGACGCGGCGGACATCGTCGGGACCGTCGTGGACTTTCGTCCCGGCATCGGCTTCATCGGCTGCGATCTCGCGACTGTCCGCTACCAACACCCGCGCGACGGCTCCGTGCACGAGCTGCCGTTCGCGACGTATAACTTCGACCTCGGCGATCGTGAGTCCCTCCTTCCGCGAGCCGCGCGCCACGAGGAGCAGGCAGCGAAGCTCCGGCGGATGGCAGACGAGGTGTCGCCGTGAGGGGTGTCCCCGTTCCCCGCGAGGTCTTCGACGGCATCGAAGCGGTGCGGCTCTCGGGCCTCACGAACATGCTCGATCGGCCGGTCGTCGCCGAGATTGCGGAGGGAATGGGATTCGAGCAGGCCGCGCGCTGGGTCCGCGAGAATCGCGATCTCTACGCGCGAGCGATCTTTCATGGATTCGAAGTGATCGAGAACCCCGGCGGTGCATCAGCGCCGCCACAACCGAAAGAGAAGTGAACCATGGCACGAAGGATCAAGACCGTCATCCCCACTACGACCGAACCGACCGAGGCGAAGCGCAACCGCCGCACCCCGGACCAGATCGTTGCCGACCTCCAGGCCAAGATCGAAGCCGTGAAGGCACGGGCAGCTGCGAAGGAGGCGAAGGCGAATCCGCAAGCTCGGGCGTTGCTGGTCGCGGCGAAGGGGCTGGACAAGGCTGGGGCTGGGTGCACCGGCGACATAAAGGGCGCCATCGAAGAGGCCCGCGCGCTGCTGAGCGAGCAGCTCGCCGCGATTGGAATCCGGACGACGCACGCCAGACGGCGACCACAGGAAGCGGCCTAGCCTAGTTCCCAGCGGACAGCGCACAGAGGTCGGACCGCCCCGCGGAGGGCTAGCGACGCGGTCGGCGCACCCCCCTCCATGGCAGTGACCATACCGGTGCGTGTCATCAACGCCGCGAGGACCTGGTGAAAATGCCGACGGTGAACGAGCTCTCGGCGGCGAAGGCGCCGCCATTAAAGGCGTTGTCCACCGCCTGCACCTTCCACCAGTATGGCCCTGGCGCCAATCCCTCCAGCGTCCACGACCGGTTGAGGCTCACATTGCCCGGTGCGGGGAGCAGCCGCGTCCCGTCGCTGCCGGGACGCGCCATCGGGCTCACGATGTTGTGCCCGTTCACGTCGGTGACTTGGAGGTTGTACGTGAGGGCGCCGGACGGCGTGTAGTCGTCGCTCGCCGGCTCCCACGATAGCGCGACGCCGTGGGCGCCCACGCGCTTGGCCGAGAGGCCATTGGGGGGTGAGGGCGCACCGTTCTGGCGCTGCGTGTCGTTCCGATACAGTCGCGCGAAGTACACGTACCCCCACTGATTGTCGCCCATGTCCTCAAGCCGGTCTCCGGTGGCAAGGAGGTCGAGATCGCCGTCGCTGTCGAAGTCCGCCCACGTCTCCGTCCCGTATAGGTAGCTGGCTGGAAGGTCGGCTGCGAACGTGAATGTGCCGCCGTCGTTGGCGAAAAGGAGCACCACACCGCCGAAGTCCTCGCCCGGCCCCTCCCCATCACCTACGTTCCCCCCGATGAGGATATCTACGTCGCCATCGGAGTCGTAGTCGGCCCACTTTCCGGCGGTGAGGTCGTCGAAGACCTCGTCGAAGTCGAACGGAAACGCGAGGGTTTGAGCGGTGAAGGTGGCCCCATCGTTCTGGTAAACAATGGCGCGGTCGTAGTGGTAGAAGGGCTCGTTGTTGAGCGTGGCGACCAGGAGGATGTCGAGATCGCCGTCTAAGTCGAAGTCGCCGAGGTCTGCCGCACCGGCTTCGATCTCCGGGAAGTCAAGCGGGCAGGGGGTGAGCACGCCTCCGTCGTTGTCGTAGAGGATGAGGCACTCCCCACCTTCGGCGTCGCAGGGCGCCCCAGCCGAGAGATAGAGGAGGTCTAAGTCCCCGTCGCCGTCAACGTCGCCCCAAGTGAGGTCGAGATCGCTGCCGAGCTCGGGAAACTCGGCGTCAGTGCCGGCGAGAGTGCCGCCGTCGTTTTCGTAGATCACGAGTCGCGTGGCGTCGGGGTAGCCACTGATGTACTTTGGGAGGGCGAGGTCGGGATCGCCATCGTTGTCGTAGTCCGCCCATGCCGACGAACGTGGTTCTGCGAAGTAATACGTCGTGCGCTCGACATAGGGGGGAAGCTCGACCTCGGCGTCAACGAACGTCCCGTCATCGTTGCGATAGAGCGCGGTCCCGGAGCTCGTTGCGACGAGTGCGTCCACGTCGCTGTCACTGTCGTAGTCGACCCACGAGACAGTGGCACCTGGGGGGGACCCGACGGGGTACGACGGGGCGGAGAACGGGGCGAGCATGAACATGAACCCGCCGTCGGACCCGATCCCATCATTCCGATAGAGTTCGGGGTAGACAGTGGGGTTCTCCCAACTGTTATCGGTGCGGATCACGAGAAGGTCGATGTCGCCATCGCCGTCGTAGTCGGCTGGGGCCACGGACTGATACGTAACGCCTTGGGGGATAGAGATCGGCACCTGTGTGAATGGCTCCTGCGCAGTGACGACGCGCAGAAGGCCGACGACGGCGACGACCGAGTAAGAGAGTGGATTGTAACGCATGCGAGGAAAGCTATCGGAAAGCATGGATACTTGCGAGGGCGGACCCTTCGACAGAATACAGCCTAGCCTCGCTCCGTATGGACACCGCCCAGAAGTCCAGGCGGCGCGGCTTCTTCTCGTTGAGGCGGACGCAATCGTCCGATTCTAAGCGAAGGCCCGACGAAGGCTCGGCGGAGCACGTCGATCGCAGAACGCGGCGCGATCCCAGTCACGACCTCAACAGCGATGCAGTGATCGACCAACGCGAAGGAAGATCGCAGTCGGCTTCGCCGGTCAATGGCTCGTGGACTTGCCGCCTCGCACGCTGTCTCCGGCAATCGTGCCGCGCCAGGCACCTGTCTCGGCCCCGCGTTCCTCGATGAAGTCCTTGAATCGACTAAGATCGCCGTGGACGCGAGCTTTCACTAGGCCCAACGCAGCTCCGGTCTTCTCCGTGAAGCCTGCGGGGTCATACTCCATGCGGAGCGTGACATTCACCTTGTTCGCCCCGAGGGGGTAAAAGGTTACGCTTCCTGCGTGCGATGCGCCGGTCGTGCTCTGCCAGGCGATGCGATGGTCGGGCTCCTGATGCGTAATCTCCGAATTCCACGTTACTTCCTTACCCGCGATCTCGGCCCGCCAGGAGAGGCGCTTGTCATCGAGCTGCTTGACTTCCTTGACTCCCTCCATGAAGCGCGGGAAGTCTTCGAACTGCGTCCATTGGTCGTACGCGGTGCGGACGGGAACCTCAACTTCGATCGAGTCTTCGATATGGGGCATTGTGATACCTTCTTGCAGGTTGGCCATGCGAAGCGCGGTCCTCGGGTTGGAAGGCAATCGTGTGTGACCGAGGACATGGGGCCGGCGGAGCAAGTCCCGTACCAACCTGGGACGATGGCCGAGTGGAGCGCCGGGTCTCTCGATTGGCACTGTTCGGGCACAGGCGTTGGGCTAGCAGTTGCGTATGGACCCACGCCATCGCGAAGCATCGAGACCTCATAACACTCCCGCCCAAGCAGTCGCTCGTCTCGCGAGCCCGCTGGAAGCCAGTCAGACGATGGGGGGGGCCGCCTGCAGGTGGCCTTGGGTCGGAAAGTACATTCGACACAGGAGGAGGCGAAGATGCGCCTGAACAGCCTCGCGATGGAGAATCGGATCCACGAGCGTTTCACCTGTCCGGCGCCGTATCTCGCGCTGGCGCGCGTCGCGATCACCGGTGGGCCGCGATCGATCTCTAACTCGGCGCCGCCCTTCGTCGCTGGCCCCGGAAAGACCGACAGCAGGATCTTGATTTCATCGCGGATTCCGCGGACGTCGTTTCTCCGGACGTGATCGATTCGACGAGTTCTGGTCTCCCACTTCCACCTGCCCCAGCCAGGGGTCCCCGAAACTTCTTGTCCGCCTGGTCTACTTCGCGATAGGCGTTCGCGCGGACGTGTTCCCTGACTCGCTCGGGCTGCTGCCGAGGAGGAGACCACGAGCGGCGGCCGGATTTCCCGTTCGTGTGGTGGGAGCCGACATGCTCCTCGAGCACAAGCTGGCCCTCTTACCGGGCGCATCTACGAAGTGGCCGGTTGATGAAGAGGACTATGCTGACGTCATGCTGGTTGCGAGCCACTGCGGCCGCCCCGAGATCGAACGGGGTGAAGCAGTCACGGGCTTCTGGGAAGGAAGCGAAGACGAACCCCCAGAGGAAGGCATTGCTCATCGCAGCCAAGGCCCTCCACCGCGCAACAAACGATTGCGCGGGCGACGCGAAACGGGCGATCGAGGGGGCGCAAGCGGTGCTGGGCGAGCAGGTCGTCACGATGGGGATCCGGACTCATCAGGTCACGAAACGGCGGCGCGAAGAGACCGAAGCGGGCCTAAATCCCCGCAACAGGGTGGCGAAAGGAAGTCGCGGAGGCGCGGATTCTTCTTTTTGGACTGAGAAAACGGTTCAAAACCACACTTTCTCACCGCATTTTAGGGAAATGCAGAATCGGTTTCTTCAGAAAGCTCATCCAGGATGTTACTCCTTTGTCCGAGTAGTTCACCCAAAGGAGTAATAACGCATGGTCAAGTCAAACCTCGAAGCTGAGATCCGAAACCGTATCCAAGAGCTCGCCATCGAGCTCTCCGGCCTTATCCGCCAGTCAGCAATGGCATCAGTCGAAGCCGCTCTGGGTGGCAACGGCAGCGCTCCCGCACGTAACGGCCCCGGTCGTCGTCGCGGTCCCGGTCGGCCGAAGGGTAGCGGACGCAAGAAGTCTGGCGCTCGTCGTGGCCCCGGTCGTCCGCCGAATGCTGCGACAGCGGAACTGGCGCCCAAGGTTCTCGCCCAGGTGAAGGCGAAGGACGGTCAGGGCGTCTCCGACATCGCGAAGGCGCTCAGGATGAACGTCGAGCGCGTGAAGCCGGCGATGGCGAAGCTGCTCGCCGGCAAGCTGGTCAAGAAGACGGGGCAGAAGCGCGGGACGAAGTATTACGCGCGAGGGTGAGCATGAAGGGAACCAGCGAAGACAAGCTCCAGCGCCGCTACCCCGTCCTCCGAGGGTCTGACATTTCGACGTGTCGAAGACTTGCTTGCAGCTGCCTAGCAGCCTGTGGTGAAAGTCGTGCCGAGGCTTGATCTGGGTGCCCCGTTCCAAATAGGGTGCGCACTCAGAAGAGGAGAGTGGCGAATGGCGATCGGCAAGCGCAAGCGAGAGCGACAAGAGGAGCTGTGGATCGCGACGGGAGACCTGGCCCGATCGCCTGGGCACCCCTTCTACGAGCGGGTGAACCAGCTCCTGGCCGAGGCCCACTTCGACGAGTACGTGGAGAAGCTCTGCGCGAAGTTCTACGCGGGAACCGTAGGCCGGCCGGGCGTTCCGCCAGGCGTGTACGTGCGGATGCTCCTGGTCGGCTACTTCGAGGGAATCGACTCGGAGCGTGGGATCGCGTGGCGCTGCTCGGACGCGCTGTCTCTGCGAGGATTCGTTGGACTGCTGCTGTCGGAAAGCCCCCCGGATCATTCGACGCTGTCGCGGACGCGGCGCCTGATCGACCTCGAGACGCATGTGGAGATCTTCAGCTTCGTGCTGGAGCTCTTGGCGGAGCACGGGCATCTCAGTGGCAAGACGATCGGGATCGACGCGACGACCTTGGAGGCGAACGCGGCGATGAAGAGCCTGGTCCGTCGGGAGAACGGTCAGACCTACCAGGATTTCCTTGCTGAGCTCGCGAAGGCGTCGGGAATCGAGACCGCCAACGCGGTCCGACTTGGCCCGAATCGACCGGAAACGCGCCAAGAAGGGCTCGAACGACGACTGGCACAACCCCAACGACCCTGACGCCCAGATCACCAAGATGAAGGATGGGCGCACACACCTCTCTCACAAGGCCGAGCATGCGGTCGACATGGACAGCGGCGCTGTGATGGCAGTCAGGATCCACCCCGGCGCAGCGGGCGATACTGCAACGATCTCCGAGACGCTGATGGCGACGGCGGAGAGTGTGGCGACGTTGAGGAGGGATCCCGAAGTGGCGGCGAAGCTCGACGATGCCGCACTCAGCGAGACAAGGGCTACCACAGCAACGAAGTGCTCGTCGCGATCGAGAGAAGTGGTCTGCGCGCCTACATCTCCGAGCCCGATCGTGGACGACGGAAGTGGAACGGCAAAGAAGAAGCGAGGGATGCGGTGCATGCGAACCGACGCCGCATCCGCGGTCGACGAGGTCGCCGGTTGCTTCGCTTGCGCGGAGAGCGAATCGAGCGGACATTTGCACACTGCCTGGAGACTGGGAGGATGCGAAGAACGCATCTGAGAGGTCGCGAAAACATCGAGAAGCGCTACCTCGTGCACGTCGCCGCGTACAACCTGGGGATCTTGATGCGTGCACTTCTCGGAAAGGGCACTCCGCGGGGCTTTCAGGGCCGGATCGCGGCCTTCTGCGCGGCTTGGTCGGGGGTCATGGACCTCATGAAGGCCAAACTTACGCATCTCGTCAGCTTCTGGGATCCGATCACTCGTGACTTGGTCACTCGCTCGGCAGCCTGACCGCTCCGTCGGAAAGTGGCCTTTCACCACGGGCTGCTAGGGATACCGAAAATCCCTGCCGCGCATTCAATAGACCGTTCGCGTCCGGGTGCTAACCTGGTGCAGGAGGGCCTTCGTTTCCCGATCGATCGCGCATGCAGCCCGCCCATCGTGCCGAACTATTCCACCAGGCGGCCGCACTACCCCCGGTGGAGCGCGAGCGCTGCCTGGTCGAGCAGTACGCGGCGGACCCAGCCTTGGCGCGCGAGGTCGAGTCCCTCCTCGTTTCCTTCGAGGCCGGGCTCGGATTCCTCGAGCAGACGGGGAGCGAGGGGCAACCGCGCGGACGAGGTCCGGGCTCCCACCTCGGTCCCTACGAGCTAGTGGAGGAGATTGCGTTGGGCGGTATGGGGACGGTCTGGCGCGCGCGACGCGTCGGTGGCGCCTTCGAGAAGCAGGTCGCGATCAAGCTAATCCAGCACGCTCCGCTGCGGCCCCGCCCCAGCTCAGGAGCTCGAACGGATCGAGCCGTTATTCGGAGGCATCATGGGTGGGGAGCAAGTTCATCCTTCGTGAGCTCGGCCACCACGACCTACGCCCAGGACCGCCAGTTTACTTGCGGGCAACGTCGCGGCGGTAGCGCTTCGCCATCACCAGAGCTTCGACAGCCCAGCACGCGGCCAGCCCGCCGATCGCGATCAACCCCAAGATCATGCCGCTCCTCCTTGGACAGCGCCGCTGTGCTTGCTCCGAGTCCCGCGCTGGTTCTGAATGCTAGCGAGCCCACGAACCAGGGAGTATCAGCAGAACCACTGACTATCGGTTCTTGAACCAGGTAGTCCGCATCCCCAGGACAGCCATGGGCTGCCCTAGCGAGACGGCTCATGACCGAGAATCGGCTCCAACGGAAGCTCGGTGAGCTTGGGCAGCGGTTGCCAACCCTCCAGCGCTTCTCTTCTGAAGATCTATTGGGGGCGCCACTCAAGAACAGGAAGCCGACTGATACGAGGCCCTGGAGGCATGAGTGTCCGAGCACCCTGATCGATAACCCCAGGATGCTGCGCCCGAGCCTGCGAACCCCGCTTGCGAGCAGCGTGACCGACATCCAGTTCGTGGGTGACAGTTCCGACTGGCAGAAGGCGTCAATCTCCTGTGAACCCCGCTCTCCAATCTAGTCATGAAGGAAAACCAGGTCCAGGAGCGGAGAGGGTTCGAGGCGGCCCTGGGGATCCTGATCGAGTACGAGCGCGTGAGCGTCGTGAGGGCGATGGCGCCGTCGACACCCACAGAAGAGTGCTGCGTGCGTACCCTCGAGGCTGATCCGTGCGGCTACGTGCTCAGGAGCCCAGCCCACGACAAGTTCACTTGGTTAAGACGAGCCGCGAACCCGCGGATGCCCCCTCTGAGTTCGGAGATCGCCGGCTCGGTCGTCGAGCGCGCAACCCATGCGTGCGGTCGCCACGGCAACGGAATAGAGGGCAATTCATGATTGAACCTGGAGCGAAGGCAACCGCAGGCCGAGATTCGGTCTTCGGCTTATCGAGCCCATGGCTGGCGATCATCGAACAAGCGCCCATGCCGATGGCCATGGTTGAAGGCTCTGCTCACATCGTGCGCTACGTGAACTCCGTATTTTCTCGACTGATGGAGAAGGGTAGGGAAGAACTCGTCGGCAAGCCATTCTGTGAGGTTCTTCCCGAGACGGACCACGCCGTCACGACTCTTAATCGCGTATACTGCACTGGACAAGCCGAAAGTCACACTGAACAACAAGATGGCAGTCCGTATTCTATTCTCTGGTCGTATGCGATGTGGCCGGTGATGTCGGATGATGGTCCGGTGGGAGTCATGGTGCTAGTGACCCAGACCGCACAGTTTCATGAAAGAGCGATCGCGATGAACGAGGCATTGATCCTCGGAGCGGTGCGCCAGCATGAACTCACCGAAGCCGCTGACGCGTCGAATGCCAACCTTGCAGCTACTGATATCGCCAAGAACCATTTTATCGCGGTGCTATCCCACGAGCTCCGCTCACCGCTCAATACCATTCTCCTCTGGTCGCAGATCCTGCAGCGCCCCTCCAGGACTGATGACAGCCTACGCGCGGGACTGCAAATAATCTATCGCAGCAGCAAGGCGCTGACCCAGTTCATCGATGAGCTGCTGGATGTTCATAGAGTGGCTTTCGGCAAGTTGGGACTTGAGGTCACCGAGGTCGATTTAGCTGAGATCCTGCGCTCCGTGGTTGATTCTATGGCAGCGGCTGCGACGGAGAAGGAGGTTTGCATCGTCCGTGAGATCGACATAGCCCCGATTGTCGTTTCCGGTGACTCCACTCGCCTCCAACAGGTGTTCGGGAATCTGCTCGGGAACGCGATCAAGTTCACGCCGAGGGGCGGAGAAATCCGGGTCGTCCTGCGACGAAAGGGTACCCGCGCCGAGGCGAGAATGAGTGACACGGGTGAGGGAATCAGTGCCGCAGGGTTGCCGCACGTCTTCGAGCGCTTCCGACAGGACGATCCCTTGGCGAGCTCCACGCATGGCGGCCTGGGCCTTGGGCTTACAATCGCGAAGGAGCTCGTGGAACTACACTGGGGCACCATTACGGCCGAGAGCCCCGGGAAGGGTGGGGGCGCGGTATTTACTGTCACACTTCCTCTCTTGGCACGGAAAGGGAGGACCCACAGCGCGCGCACCTCAGCAGAGGGGGTGGTAGCGGAACGGCCGCCCTCACTGGGCGGGCTACTTGTGCTCGTGGTGGATGACGAGCCCGATACCCAAGTAGCCCTGCGCTTGATCCTGGAGGAGGCGGATGCAGAGTCAATCGTGGCCGGCTCCGCGGATGAGGCGCTCGATGTGATTAAGGAGCGACGACCGAATGTGATCGTGAGCGATATTGGCATGCCGGGAAGAAACGGTTACGAATTGCTGCGTGCAATCCGCGCACTGCCGGCGACGCGAGGAGGACGGATCCCTGCGATCGCGCTCACCGCATACGCGACCTCTGAGGACCGCGAGCGCGCCCTGAGCGCCGGCTTTCAGACACACTTAGCTAAACCGGTGGAACCAGGGACGCTGATCTCTGCCATAGCCGCGTTAGCCTCTCTAACTCCCTCAGGTCCCGCGGGGAACAAAAGAGTGCGCAAAAACCCTTCGGCTCGTGATACCAGACTGTGACCACCAGCGCGTGACGAGACGAACGGTGCGAGAGCTCATTCATTACCGCCTCCGGATGTAAAGGGCACGCCGGATAGGGGGGAACAGGTCGTGTTCGCTCATCGTCCCTGCCACCGCTTGGGCCGAGGCATCGTTCGAACTCGGAGGTTCGAGCAGCCCTCGTCGCGTGTCAGCTCACAGTTGCAGCCACCTCCTAGATAGAGAGCCGGCAGTAGAGCAACCCGTCCTCAGAGGACACGCCCAGCCGGGATCCGCTCGCAGTCGCCTCGAGCTTGTTCTCGAACCTCGGCGGAGGAAGGGGCGGATCAGGAGGCGAGCCCACGAAGGTCGAGATCGACACCGGGTTCCCGGCGCAACTGATTGCCATCGCCGATGTGCGGCGTCATCGTGAGCTGGGTGCCAGCGTCGCTCGGTTCCACCGAGCGACGTCGTGGCGACCGTTGCCGTCCTCGCGTTCGTCCCCAGAAATGGCGTGCGTAGGACCGAGTCCGAGGTCGCCGGCTCGTGGTTTGAAACGAGGACGTTCGGGATCGTGGAGTGGGGCTGCAACTCTGCGTCTCCAGGGCGTGAAACGAAATACCGGGTAGACCTCGGCAACTGCGTGGACCCGACTGACCTATCCAGACGAGTTCAGCGATCGATGGAGGTCAAGCCTTCGCGTACCGCATACTTGGTTAGCTCCGCCGTGCCATGCAGACCAAGCTTGTTTTTGAGATTCCGACGGTGAGTCTCGATGGTCTTAATCGAGAGGTGCATCTCAATCGCAATCTCGGCCGACGACATCCCCTCGGCCACGAGCTTCAAGACTTCGCGTTCCCTCGATCCCAGTTGGGAGGGGGAGGATTCATAGGCTGTGGCCTGTGGCTCAATCGCGCGAGCAACGACAGCTCCGGCAATCTCCGGGCTCAGATAGGTCTGGCCGGAACTCGCCGCGCGCACTGCTAGCAGGAGCTCATTTAGAGCCGAGACCTTGGGGACATACGCCGAGGCGCCCGCCTCAAGCATGTCATCCACGTAGCCCTTGCCCGCGTGCGTGGTTAACGCAACCACCTTGACCTTGGGGTACTCGGCACGGATTCGGCGAGTCGCCTCGATTCCGTTCAGGTCGGGCATCCCGATGTCCATCACGACCACGTCGGGTGAGAGGGTGCGGACCAGATCGAGCGCCGCTCGCCCCCCAGCAGCCTCGCCCACAACTTCTGTGTCAGGTTCCTCCGCCAGCATGGCGCGGAGTCCAGCACGCATCATTACGTGGTCATCGACCAGAAGGATCTTGATGCTCATCATGCAGCGGTCTCCGATCGCAGCCAGCCTTATTGCATGGCCGATGCCAAGAAGCGTGAACCCTGGGTTTCTAGGAAGTCCGGGTAGCATTGGGATGGTCCCCGGTGGTCGACCATTCGCCAGTGTCCCGGGGGAAGGATCATCACGTCTCCGCCCCTGCTTGCCCAAGGTCGCAACCAGGGCAAACCTGCATCTGCTCTAGCCCATTAGAGGGGCTTGTCATCATCGGTCATGTGCCTCTCGGAAACGAATCACGCTGGTACTGTACCCGCGAGGGAGCGTTGCGTACACTCAGTGAGACTAAGCGCTGTCGACGGCTTCAGAAGCACTTCACGGATACCAAGCGAAACCGCTTTGGCAACGGTCATTGGGCTGCCGAACCCGGTGGTTAAAACGATCGGGAGTTCCGGGCGAAGTTTCAACATCTCCTCGGCGAGCTCTACGCCATTCATCCCGGGCATGGTCAGGTCCGTTAGCACCATATCGTATAGATAGGGAGCCATCTGAAACGCAGCCAAAGCATCTAGCGCACATGTATGCCTTGTAACGAGATAGCCAGCATGTTCAAGCACAAGCTGGTTCAGCAGAGCTACAGACGCATCGTCGTCAACCACAAGTATGTGCTGCCCCCCTCCCATTACTATCGCATTCGTCGGTGTGTCGGTGTCAGCAGGTGTCTGTGCTTCGGCAGGAAAATAGACATGAAACAGTGTGCCTCGCCCGAGCTCGCTATAAACCGTCACTGCGCCATTGTGGCTCTTCATGATGCCATGAACGACGGCTAGACCCAGTCCCGTTCCTTCTCCAGGTGGCTTGGTAGTGAAAAACGGCTCGAAAAGATGCCGAAGAATATCGCTGTTCATGCCGTGACCCGTGTCGCGAACAGAAACTCTAGCGTAGCAGCCCGCTTCCAAGTCGGGATACGTCGAGGCCAGTATCGAATCGACCTGAACAGAGGCCAACCCAATACTAAGTGTACCAGAGCCATTCATGGAGTGCGCCGCATTGGAGATCAAGTTGAGAATGACTTGATGGACTTGGGTTGCGTTAGCGAGTACTGTAGGGGCCGTAGAGTCAATATCGAGATTAACCTCGATGGTCGTTGGCAATGAGGCGCGGTGCAGCCTAAGCGCCTCGTTGATGAGAGGTTGTAGTTTGATGGGCTTGCGCTCCTCTTCCTGCTGGCTGCTAAAGGTAAGGATTTGCCGGATCAGCTCCTTCGCGCGGTGACTGGCTCCAAGAACTTGCTGTAGGGAAGCGTTTACTCGCTCGTTGCCTGGCGCGTCCATGAGGGCCAACTCAGCGTATCCAAGAATGCAACTGAGGATGTTATTGAAATCGTGAGCAATTCCTCCGGCGAGTTGTCCAACCGCTTCCATCTTATGGGAGCGGAGACGACTATCCTCCTGACGCTTGCGGTCAGTGATATCCGAAGCAATACCTGCTATCCTTACGAGCTGTCCGGCATCGGTGCGAATCGGAAAGCCACGGTCTAGAATCCAGCGGGTCGATCCGTCAGGGAGGGCGATTGGATACTCAACGCTTACCATCTCCTCATTTTTGCCTAGCCTCGCAAAGGTGTCAACCACCTGCTGACGGAAGTCGGGAAGTATCGCGTTGAGCCGATCCTCTGGATGCAGGTACAACTGCGCGGCTGGCCGCCCCCATATCTTTTCGTATGCGGGACTAACGTACAGCATATCAGAGCACTCTGGAGTCATCATCCAGAGTACCTCCCGGATGTTGTCCGCAAATTGTCGAAACCGCGATTCGCTATCGCGAAGCGCTTCATCTGATCGTTTGCGCTCGGTTACGTCCGACAGCACTCCAACGATTTCTTTGGGCCTGTTGCTGGAATCTCTAACTACTCGTCGGCTATCCTCTACGAATCGATAGGTACCGTCCATGTGGAGGAGTCGATATTCGGACCGGTTCGAGCCAAGCTGTAAGGTCTCGTCCATGGCAGCGATTGCACCTGCTTTGTCATCAGGATGGAGATGCTGAACCCACCAGTCGTAGCCGAGTGATTCCGCAACAGAAAAGCCGGTCAGTGCGGTGATGCTATCACTGATGACGTACGGACGAACATGAGCCCCGTCGATTGCCAGCGCGTACAATACGGCTGGACTGTGCAGTAGCAAGCGACGCGTTTTTTCTTGAGCCACCTGAAGGTCAAAAGTAGCTTGCGTGAGTTCGGTAGTTCGCTCTGCCAATGTGTCGACAAGTCGCTGATTGTATTCCTGGCTTTGAAGTAACTCCCTATCGGCTCCGACGTCTAAATCCAATGTGCTGCGTGGTAGGAGTCCAAGTTCGCAGACGGCGCGCAAGACCTCCGCGGACAGTGCTGGCTTGATTAGAAAGCGATCAGCACCGATCGCCAATGCGAATTTGGCATCCCCCGTTCCTGTGCATGAGCCCGTCAGGATAATGATTGGAATTGTGCGCAGCTTCTTGTTCTTACGGACTTCAAAGCAAAGCCGGTAGCCATCCATCCTCGGCATGAGTAGGTCAGAAATGATTATGTCGATTGCAAGCTTGCCAAGTTCATCCAAAGCAGCGAGACCATCACCGGCCTCAATGATCGTTATACCCTCAGCTTCCAAGTTGGACCGCAGCAGATCGCGTTGGGCCGCATCGTCGTCAACGACGAGGACGGTCAGTCCGCTACGCACTCGGGTATGCAGATGCGCCGCAATACTTTTGGAAATTGTGGCAGGGTCAGCGGGCTTTGCGATGTACCCGTCGCATCCCGTGATCATCGGCGGAGCCGTGTCTTTCGCGACGGCTGATGGGGTGAGAGCGACGATGATCGTGTCCTGGGTATTGGCATCTGCCCTGAGCCCGCGTATCATGGCCAAAGCGTCCAACCCCGGAATGCAAGGATCCAACAAAATTAGGTTGGGGTGCGAGGAGTGCAAGACGGAGAGTGCCTCAGCGGCGTTCGCAGCGCTCAATACGCGATAGCCGTCGCCAAAGAGCACCTCGCACGCCAATGTACGGGTTGTCGGATTATCGTCAATGACGAGGACTTGCGGATTCATTTGTGCTTATGCGCCGAGTGGCAAACTATTGCTGAATACCAGGCAACGCCTTCCATGGGGGAGTTGCCCGGAGGGCGTAGTTGGATAATGCGGTGAGATGTGGGGAACGCTTCACGCAAAACTTCCTTGCGGGCAAGGGCGTGGGCCTCCAGGTCCCAGGTGCGGAACTTGGGCTGTACCAGTTCCATGTCGTGAGGTCGTTGCTCGCGAGCGAGCAACGGAGGGGAGCCTGAAAGCAGACTCGGCCCTTTCCTTCCTTGCCTGTGCTTTGGATAGCCACTGGTTTGGTCCTCTTCGGGAAAGTGATTCTCGGAGCGCACGACGATCCGCCACCATAGGTATTTGTACGTTCGATGGTCGGGTAGGGGTTTTCCCCTAGTCGGATGCTCTTGTGCAACCCCCCAGGCGCTCGGGGCACGCGACGTGCTCCAAATCCCACGCGCCGGCGACATCAAGTCGCTGGCTCTCTTTTGGGGCCGACCAGGCTAGTGCGACACTGCCTACCACGGTGGTCATGTGGGCCAGGTTTCCCCAGTGGGAGCAAGATCGAAGTACCATACTTTCAGTCGAACGTTGGAGAGCTGTTCTCGATTTCCAACCATTTCCAAAGTGACTACCTCGATTCGGTCGTTTTCCTCGAGGTCTCCGATCAGCTCCTCGCTTCTGACGATTCCGCCAGGTCTCACGACGCCGACTACCACGACTCGATGGCCACGAACCTCTCTTCGAGCAGATCCCACGTAACGGTGGATTGTTTGCAGGAGGGGGGGCATGGTCCGTGACGCCCATCGTCCTGCGGCATTCGGATCGGAAGGTGAAAAGACGAATCCAGAGCACGGCTGTCTCTCAGTTGAGCCGCACGCAGGCCGCCGTGGCCTTGGCCGATGGGTCGTAGGCGTACGTACGCGGATGGTGGGAGTGGTACTTATCTAGTCCCGTGGTTCCAATGGTCGAAGACGGGAGCCTGTCGAAACGGGCTTTTAGCCAGTGGCAAGCATCCCCTCCCTCCTCGAAAACAGCAGGCGGCACTACCCCGTAGGCATGGCCGTATTGAAGTCTCCGGCCCCCAGCGGCCTAGACTCCGCGGGAAGAAGGGGGAGCAGCGCGCCGATTTCGGTCCATTTGGCCGAGAACCATTCTAATGCCCTTCTTGGGGCGTCGGCAGATGAGGAGGCTTCGGCGGAGCAAGGTCGGGGCCTCCTCTCTAGCATGCCCGGGATACTAGAGGAATGGGCAGCTTGACGAGCGACCGTGAATCCATCAGCTCCCACTCCGTGACGTTCTTTCACTGATATGGACGTCCACGGCCGGATGGACGCGCAAGCTGAACACGCGGTCGCCTGTCCGCCAGAGGGGCGCGCCCGTCTCGCGCACGTTACCACCCTATCTGCTTTGAATGGGCTGACCTCCCGCCCAGTCCATACAATCCTGGTCTTCGCCTTCCAGTGCGATCTGCTCCAGCCAGTCACGGAGTCACCGATCGTCGCTCCCATCCCCCCCGCCAGTATCGCGATCCCGCGCCTCGCCGGCAAGTGGTCAGGCGACACCTCGAGCGTGATCTCGTATGCCCCCCTCGCGTCGTCGGTCCGGTCGGCATACTCCGTCACGAGCGCGTAGTTGGTGCGAGCTACTGAGGGGTCGCTGGCTACTGCACGGGTGTTACCAAGACGTGACCACGCCGTAGGCAGGGATGTGTAGGAGTGACCGTGCGGCGAACGGCGAATCCCGCCTCCTGTTCGCTTGCGGTGTACCGAACTGTTTCTTGGATTTGAGACACTGAGTGGGTCGCCGCCTTCGTTCGACTGGAATCCGCCACATGTCCCGATAGAGACGGCGAGGTATTGCTCAAGCACCGCCCTCGCGTTCGCTCGATCTCGAAGTTGGCCTCAGCCACAGCTCGCAGCCTCGAGGGAGGACCCAGACCCATGATTGGACAGTGGACATTCGGCAAGAGGCTCGGTACTGGATTCACGATCGCCGCACTCACCTTGCTAGTCGTGGCGGCGGTTGGGTATCGCGCCACCAGCGGCCTGCTCGAAGACCAGCGGTGGGTCACCCACACAGACCTGGTGCGGAGAGATCTGCAGGATCTGTTGGGGTCATTGAAGGACGCGGAGACCGGTCAACGCGGTTTCACCATCACCGGTGAAGAGAGCTACCTCCAACCCTACACCGACGCCCTTCCACGGATCCGCCCCACCTATGATGAGGTACACGAGCTCATCTCGGATAACCCCGACCAGCAGCGCCGCCTCGAAAGCGCGCGACCGCACATCGACGCCAAGCTCGCCGATCTCGCCGCAACCATCGCCCAGCGCAGAATCCTGGGTTTTGAGGCGACCGCGGCCACCGTGACTAGCGGCGAGGGCAAAGCCGAAATGGACGAGGTGCGCAAGGTCATTGCTGAAATGGACGGGGTGGAGGCGGATCTCCTCGAGCGCCGGAAGGCAGAGGCGGAAGCGAGCGCGACGTTCGCGAATTGGGTGATGCGCGGAGGAGGTGGCTTCGGACTTCTCTTCATCTCCGTGGTGGGTATCATGATCACGCGCTCTCTCAACAAGCGGGTGGGCGCGGCGGTGCGTCATATCCAGAGCTCGTCGGCGGAGCTGCAGACAGTGGCCGCACAGCAGGCTACCGGCGCACGCGAGCAGGCTTCAGCCATGAGCGAGATCACCATCACCATCAGAGAACTCCTGGCCACGTCGCGACAGATCGCCGAGAGCGCTCAGCGGGTTAGCCAAAGCACCGACCTAATGGCTTGCACTACGCACAGCGGCGATTCCACCGTAGAGAGGGGGCGCGAATCGATCGGCGACATCCGCCAGCAGGTCCAAGTGATCGGGCATCACATGGTTGAGCTGGGGAAGAAGTCGCAGCAGATCGGCACCGTGCTCGAAATCGTGTCGGAGCTCGCCGAGCAGACCAACATCCTCGCGATCAACGCCACTATCGAGGCAACGGGTGCGGGAGATTCCGGCAAGCGCTTCTCCGTGGTTGCGGACGAGATCCGCAAGCTCGCCGACCGTGTCGCCGGCTCAACCAAGGAGGTACGTAGCCTGATCGAGGACATCCGGTCGGCGGTAAACACCACCGTGATGACGACGGAGACCGGCTCCAAGGCCGTCGAGGCCGGCCACAAGCAGTTCGTCGACGTGGCGTCGGCGTTCCAGCAGATCTCCTCACAGGTGAGCACGACCACTGAGGCAGCCCAGGAGATTGGCCTTTCCACCAGGCAACAAGCGACGGCCGTCGAGCAAGTCACTATTGCCATCGCCAGCGTGGCTCAGGCGGCTCGTGAGACTGAAGTCGGCACGGGGCAAACGCTGCAGGCGGCCTCGCAGCTCGCTGGTCTTTCGCGCGAGCTCCTGCGGCTTGTGGCTGCAGCCTGAGGATTGGCCAGGATCTCTATCAGGACTACGGCCTACATTGCCCGGATGGCAATCCGCCGGGTCAGGCCATCGCCCTACCAAGTAATGCCTTTTTTCCTGCGCGCCTTCCGCAATCGCGGCCGAATCGAGGGCCATTGATCAGTCTTGTTGTACCAACTGCTCTCGCCCCCAGTCTCTCCACTCTGTGCCCTCACCCTCCAGCGCGATCCGCTCGAGCCAGTCGCGGAGCCGTCGATCGTCGCTCCCATCCCGCACCGCCATCCTCGTCATCCCCTGCATCGCCGGCACGTAGTCGGGCCACACCTCCAGCGCCGACTCGTACGCCGCCCTCTCGTCGTCGGTCCTCCCGCCTGCTCGTCGGGGAGAGTCCGTGCGCGCATTCGCGCGACGGGCGAGTTCGAGGTCGCTCGCCGGAGATTCACCCGCGCCTTGGGAGCACGATCCGCCCGGGATTGTGTGGCGGCCCGAGAGTTGCTGTTGCCAAGGTTCCGGTTCCGCGCAGGGTTCTCTGGTTCAACTTTCGGAGGAGCAATGCAGATCGCCTTCACTCGGGTTTTCACCGCGGCCCTTGCCGTTCTGGCGAGCTCCTTCGTCTCCTCGGCCGCCTACGGAGCTCCCTGCCAGCATCCTATTTCGCCGGTGCGCTACGCGATCACCGATGTCGGATCGCTCGACCCGGTGCACAACGGGACCACGTCGGCACTCGCGATAAACAACGCGGGCGCCGTCGTCGGCTTCGGCCAGAGTGCGCCCCATCCGTGCGGGGCCTTCGATTGCGTTGACTCGCATGCCTTTATAGCGCGCGGCGGCATGCTCGTGGACCTGGGCATCGTCGAGGGTGATGGACCCAGTTCAGCGAATGACGTCAACAATTCATTCCAGGTGGTCGGCTCGGCGATCCCCAGTCTGCTCGGGAGATCCTCTGCCGTTCTCTGGGAGGAAGGGTCGAGGTTCACTCTGGAAGATTTCGGCGGAAGTGCGTGGGCATTCGCGATCGACGAATTGGGGAGGATTGTGGGCGCCGCACAGGACATGCAAGGTCGCCAGCGGCCCGTCGCGTGGAGAGGTGGCGCGGCGATCGACCTGGGGACGCTGCCTGGCGGCCCGGAGGGTTTCGCGGGCGACGTCAATGCGTCGGGGATCGTAGTCGGTGGCAGCGAGGACGCGATGGGTGTGACGCAGCCAGTCGCGTGGGTAGGTGGGCGCATCCGCGAACTCGGGGTACTGGATCAGAGCGTAGCCTGGGGCGAAGCGTTAGCACTGAATGACTTGGGTCAGATCGTCGGTGCATCGTCCTACCGGCACGACATCTATGGGGGCGTTCAGATCGCGGTTCTCTGGAGCGGCGGCGTGGTGCACAATCTCGGCGCTCTGAATGGTCTGATGAGCAGGGCGTACGACATCAATAACCGAGGCCAGATCGTAGGCCAGTCGGACATCATTGCCCACGCCTCCGGGCGTGCGTTCCTCTGGTCCGACGGAACGCTCTACGACCTCAATGACTCGATCGACCCCCAACTCGGCTGGACCCTCTACTCGGCGCGTGGAATCAGCGACGACGGAAGCATCGTCGGGATCGGCGCGTGCCCGTGTGGGGGCGAGCGCGGGTTTTTGCTGACGCCGATCAACTGAGGCGGGGGTCGTCAAGCCGGCCGCGAGTGGCATCCAAGGCCGTTTCCTCGACGACGTCGGTAGGTCGCTTAGGGGTGTCGTACGAGCCGTTCTCTCGCCCAATCCCGCCAGGATTTGTCCTCACCTTCCAGCCCGATCTTTTCCAGCCACCCGCGCAGCCTCGTCTCTTCAGCTCCACTCCGCACCGCCAGCATCGCCATCCCTTGCATCGCAGGCACGTAGTCGGGCCAGACCTCCAGCGCCGACTCGTACGCCGCCTTCGCGTCATCGTTCCTTCCAGCCTCCTCCATCGTACGCGTCCGGCGGATCCACCCGGACGATACTCCCCGGCGGTTGCTGTCGCTCTGGCGGATCAGCCCGGGGCTGCCGCCCAGGCCCAAGGCGTGAGCGTCGCGATGTCGGCCGCCTTGGTGGTCGACAGTCTCCCGAGCACGTCCTGGATGTAGAGCTCGGGATCGACGCCGGCCTGCTTGCAGGAGAGCACCAGCGAATACAGCCGGCACGCCACCTCTCCACCGCGCTGGCTCGCGAAGACGAGCCAATTCTTGCGTCCGACCGCCAGGTGACGCAGGTCGCGTTCCTCGTCGTTGTTGTGGATCGGGATGCGCGGGTCGGCGAGGAAGGTCGATAGCGGTCTGCGCTGTCGTGCGAGATACAAGAGCGCCTTGCCGAGCTTGCTCTCCGGCAGTGTCGAGCGCTGCAAAGACAGCTCGTCTGCACGCTCGAAGATCACCTTCACGAGCCCCACGCTGCGCCGCTCGCGCACGCGAGCTCGAAGCTCGACGAATGCGTCGCGGTCCAGGCCCAAGCGCTCCGCGCGCTCAGTGAGCGCACGCTCGACGGCAAAGAGTCGCTGTATGGGCGCCAGCACATAGGCTGCACTGGCAGTCCCCGTGTCGAACGCCTCTTTGAATTTGCGCCGCGCATGCGCCCAGCACCCCGCGCGCACGATGTCGTTTTTCTCCACGACTTCGTGGAAGCCCGAGTACCCGTCGGTGATCAGGGTGCCTGTCCACTTTCGCAGGAAGGCGAGCGGCCCGTCCCGACTGCGACTGGTCTTGAATTCGATCAGCACCTTCGAGGGACCAGCTCCTCGCAGATTGCGCCAGCCCCAGGCATATCCCTTCCGGCTGCCCTGCCCGTCCTCGAGCCTGAGCGTCACCGGCGTTTCGTCGGAGTGCAGCACGCTCTCCTCGAGCAGCTCCTTGTGCATCTGCGCGAGTAACGGCTGCGCGAGCAGCTCATCGACTCGCACGAGCATGTCCCACATCGTCTGCTTGGGCAGGTGCACGCCGTGGCGCTTGAAGATCCCCTCCAGCCGGTGCAGGGGGAGGTGGTCGGCGTACTTTGCCGTCGCAACGTGCGCGTAGACCGAGGCTTCGTACTTCGCGCCATCGATCACGCCTTCGGGTGCCTCCGCGGTCTTGACCGCGTGGCCCTCGGGGCAGGCGTACTTCTTGCGCACGTAGCGGCGTACCACGATGCGGGCGGGCACTAGGTGGCCGCGCTCGGTGACATCCTCGCCAATCGCGCGCATCGCCTTACCGCAGTCGGGGCAGGCGCGCTCTCCTTCGGGCACGTCGAGCTCGACGGTCTCGCGCGGAAGGTGCTCGGGGAATTGCGTGCGGCCGTGACCGCGGTTGACCGTGGGTTTGGCGGTCCTGTTCGTAGGAGCTGGAGACTCGGGCAAGGAAAACTCGAGCGGGGATCCTTGTCTGTACAGATCGAGCTGGCCCGAGTCGATCCTTTCCGTGCGCCGACCGAACACGCCCTGCTTCAGGATCGCGAGCTCTTCGCGCAGGATCTTGTTCTCGCGCTGGAGCGCGACGATCTGCTCAAATGCGTGCTCGAGGTCCATCGCGATCACCACGCACGCAAAGTAACGCGCGCTCCGTCGCGATCAAGAGGCGCGCGTGATTTCGTCGTGAGAAATTCGTCGACGCGCGCCGCGCAGATCGATGCCATCGAGGAGCAACGCGAAGTCGGTGCTCGACAGCTCGAAGCTCGTGCGTGACGCGCCGACGCGGTCGAAGATTGTGAAACGTCCGTGCTCGAGACGCTTGCACAACAGCCAATAGCCCGAGCCGTCCCACACCAGACTCTTCATCCGATCGCGACGGCGGTTGAAGAAGACGAATAGATGCCCCGACTGCGGATCCTCGTCGATCACGTCGATCACCAGGCCCGCTAGACCGTCGAGTCCCTTGCGCATGTCGATCGCCTCGCGCGCGATGAAGATGCGCACCGACGGCGAGGGGGGGAAGCTCAGCATGGCGCGAGTGCCTGGAGCAGCCGACGCAGAGTCGGCACGTCGAAGTCGGGTCCGAGCAACACGCGGTGGCCGCCGGCGAGCAACAGCTCCAAGGGGACAGCCGGTTTCCCGGCGTGGTCCACGACGACGCGCACGGGCAGGAGAGCGTTGCTCTGGACTCCGGCTGCGGCGCGGCGTGAGCGGCGCTTACCACCGCGGCGCTGCAGCGCGCCGTAGATCTTCCACGGTGGGAAGCCCTTCGACCGAGCGAACGCGGCGGGGCGCAGGCCACTGTGATCGAACTCGGCGAGGAGCGCCTGAATGTCGATCGCAGACGGGTTCGAGGACGATGCATTGCTCATCCTCGCGAGCCTGCGGCTCAGTCGTCGCCTCGACCAGATGGGACGGCCGGACGCTTACCCTCCATCACGAGCGCGAGGTTGATGCGAGGATCAGGATGGCCGGGCATGAGCTTGCGAGCCCATTCGAATTCGTGAGCCGCCTCGTAGAGCTCGCCGCGCTCCAAGAACACGACACCGAGGTCGTTGTGCGCGGGGCCGTGGAAGATGTCGGCGGCGAGAGCTTCGCGGAGCAGCGATTCGGCACGCTCAGGGTCGGAGTAGATCATGTCCGCCGCTTCGCGCGTAAGACGCTCCGCCTTCGCCGTGTCGCGCGCTTCCTCCTGCGGTGGCGTGTAGGCGGTCGGCTGCGTAGATCGGCAGCTCGCGATGAGTGCGCCCAGGCAGACGACGAGTCCGGCCCCGCGCATCACCGCATGATCCTCGGCCGCATCCTGGGCCAGCCGTCGTCCACGCCCGCTTCCGCGAGCGGTTTCGCCGTCGCCCAGCGCAAATCTTCGAAGCTCTGCGATCGCAGGATGCTCGCGCGGAGGAAGACGTAGAGGCGGCTCTTGTTCTCGCTGCTCGACTCATCACGAAAGAGCCAGCCCAGCACGGGGATCGATCCGAGCCACGGAATGCGCGACACGTTCTTCGACTCGGAGTCTACTTCGAGGCCGCCGACGACGACCGCGTAGCCGTCTGGCAAACTCGCCGTCGCTTCGAGCTTGTTCTCCAGCCTCGGCGGAGGAAGGGCCGGGTCCGCAGGCGACCCCACGAAGGTCGAGATCGACACCGAGTACTCCAGGCGCAACTGATCGCCATCGCCGATGTGCGGCGTGATCGTGATCTGGGTGCCAGCCTCCTCGGTTCCGCCGAGGGATGTCGTCGCGACGGTCGTCGAGGCGTTCGTCGAAAGGAATGGCGTGTGCAGGACCGAGTCGAGCGTCGCCGGCTCGTGATTCGAGACGAGGACTTTTGGGATCGTGAGCGTACGGCCGCGGGTTTGCGTCTCGAGCGCGTGCAGGACCGCGCTGAAGGATCCGGGATCGAGAACCACGCCGCTGAATCCGGCTCCGGTTGGCGGCGAGATGGCACTCGCTCCCGTCAGCGGGGCGCCGAGACCGAAGAGGCTCGCGAGCTCGAGCAGCGTGTCCCCAGACGAGCCGCTCTTGCGGAGCTCGACGCCGAGGTCGCGCACGTCGCTTTCCGAGAGCGTCACCACGAGCGCTTCGACGAGGACCTGCGGCCGTGGCACATCGAGCGTTTTCAGAAGGCTCTCGACCTGTTCCAGAAGGCGAGATTCGCCGTACGCGAGGATGCGGCTCGATCCGGCGTCGGCGGAAAGCGAGAGCGGCGCATCCTCGTCGCTCTGGATCGGATGGGGCGTGCTCGACTTCAGCGGTGCAGTCGCCCCTTCCTCCGCGCCCAATCCAGCCTCCCCCCCGTAAGCGGCTCCGGGAGATTCGTCACGGGCACATCAGGCAGCGCCGCGCCCGACTCTACGAACACCCACGGCACCATCTTGCGGCAGGAACTACGGTGTGGCTTTGACGCAAGATCAACATTTGGGTTGCAACCTAGTAACCCCCGCGCCGCGCAGAGCCATTTAGGCTTCGTCCGAGTGCCCGAGGCACGAGGCCCTAGCATTGAATGCGCACGCCACCAAGACCGTTTCAACCGGATCGCCTACGTCCGCCCGGAGCCTGTTGCGAATCCCGCCGGCCCTGCAACCCTGGCAAAACAGGATAGGCTCACCCCTTGGCCGATCGGCTAGTCAACCTCGCGCCCCCCGGCGGGAAAAGAAGCGCGACTTGCCATGGCCCCCCCCCCGACTCCCCAAACATGCTCGAACCGATGCACAGATCGAGATCCCCGTCTGCTTCGGCGACAGCAAGCTGGACGTTGTGCACCTGAACGTACTGTTGGAGATCCCTTCATGAGACTCATCAGACAGGCCATCTCGGCCTTCCTCACCACATGTGCGACCGTCGCCACCAGTGCAACCCTCGTTGCTTGGCAGGCTGAACTGCAGGCGGAGCTGCAACGTATCGTGGCGCCGCCTCCTCCCAATGGGGATCCGAATTACAACTTCGAAGTGGGCGGTGCCGTCGCAATTTCCGACGAGTGGGCTGCGGTAGCCGACAAGACGGTTCAGGACGCAACCGGCGAAGTCTACATGTACCGGCGTACGCCCGGAGGTTGGGCATTCTGCCAGCGAATCGTGGGCGAGAAGGATAGCGCTTTTGGAGCTGCGGTAGCAATCGAGGGAGATACCCTAGCGGTGGGAGCCTTCATTTGGGGCGGATACCTTGGCAAGGTGTGGGTCTTCCAATGGACAGGGACTACGTGGGCAAGCACACAAGAGATCACCCCAGAGGGGTTGTCGAGTTCCGAGTCGCCTAGCTTCGGCCGCTCGCTTGCGCTCTCCGGCGGGGTCCTGGTCATCGGAGCGCCCAGTGTCGACCACCCGGTGGAATCGGGTGGTGAGATCCGCGTTTACGAACGTCCCAACAGCACATGGGAGCTCGTGGGACGCTTTCAACTTCCGCAGAATCCCGAAGTTCTCAACGGAGACTACTACCGCCTTGGTTACAGCGTAGCCGCTTTCGCAAACACGATCGTTGCCGGGGCATCCGGAGGATACGGTGCGGTCTATATCTATGAGCGCAATCTCTCCGGCTGGGGCCGCACCGCAATACTGCAGAATCCCAATCCACATACCGCGGACGACTTCGGTAATTCCGTTGATGTCTCAGGAGACACGCTCATTGTCGGCGAACCAGCATGGCACGACATCCACTCCCCGTCTGGACGCGCGTATGTCTACGGACGAGACACGAGAGGTAATTGGACGCTTGAACGGGAGCTACGGGCGAGCGACGGATTCGGGGGCGGTGACTATGGAGACGAATTCGGTGGCGCGGTTGCTATTGGAGGAGGCCGCCTCTTCGTAGGCACAAAGAATAGTCAGTCTACTGGCTACAAGAACGGCGCCGTTTACGTCTTCAATCGACACCAGGACGGCTGGCATGCTACTGAGGATTACCAGCTCGTCGCTTCGAAACCTCCGGCAGTTGGCTTCGGGCAAGTAGGCCAATCCCTTGATGCGTACGATAACTTCATTCTGACTGGCGCACCAGGCTCGTGGGATGGAGGCATTCGCGAAGGAGTTGCCTATACGTTCGCGGTGGCGCTTGGGGGCTCCTATTGTACAGCGTCCAACAAAAGCGGATTACTCGCCATCACTGGAAGCGAGACCGCCAAGGATCAACGACTAATTCTCACCGTGCGCGATGCTCCCGCGGACGCGCGAGGTCTCTTCCTGTTCTCTTCTCACCCGGGTTCCTATCCATTTGGCACCGTGACCCTCTGCCTCGGCGCGCCCATCACGCGCATCGCGTGCGCGTTGACCGGCCCCGACGGTGTCGCGATGCACGACATCAACTTCGGCGCACCAGGGCTGGGTGAGCTGATCGCCGGAAGTACCTGGTTCTTTCAGTGCGCCCATCAGTGCCAGCACGGAACCGGCCCGCTCGAATTGATCACGAATGCCGTTTCATTGACGCTCAAGTGAGCGCCACTGGGCCGGTCATACTCCTAAACCGCTAACGAGAAAAGAGGGATACGGCGATGATCTCCGTAGCGAGACTTGCGACCACTCTGTCCATAGGTATCGTAATAACAACTACACTTGCTTCAGCTCAGACAACGTTCTTCGTGGATGACAATGGGAGTGACACCAACAATGGACTTGGCTGGGGGACAGCATTCCGAACATTGCAGAAGGGCCTCGATGTAGCTGCGGTAAATGATGACATTGTTCTCGTTGCCCATGGCACTTACGGGACGCTTCAGTCAGGAGTCTCCGGGCCTATCACTCTCGTCGATGATGTGGCTACTCACGGAGGATTCACAGGCGGGGGATCAACGAACCCGGATGCTCCTGACGGCAGCTTCACCTCGACTCATATTAGTGGCGAGGTTTTCACTGGAGACAGCGATTCTGTAGTCAAAGCGGTCAATGTTTCCAATGCCACTCTCGACGGGTTCGTGATCGAGTATGGCACTTGGTCAGACGGGGCGGGCCTCTATTCCGACGACCCTTATCAGCTGCATATTGAAAACATTACATTTAGGTATAATGTCGCAACAGGCGCAGGAGGAGCGATCTATGTCGTGGATGGATGGCAGTCCGAGGTCTTGGAGGATTTCGGTCTAGAGATTGATCGCTGCACTTTTTATACCAACCGCGCGGTTCATGGTGGCGGCCTCTTCATGGCTAGCCCCAATGATGGTGCATTTACCGCAGCGGTGATGAGTAATTCGATTTTCTACGACAACGGTTACGACGGCATAACGACTGCGGGGGGAGCGATTTATTGCTCTCCGGAGTCCTACTTGGCCGCCACAAACTGCCTTCTCCACAATAACTACGCCGATGAGGGGGGCGGCGTGTACGTTGAGCCAAGGACAGGGGAGGGTAACGGTGCTAGAGTGTTCTTCAGTAACTCCACGATCTCAAGGAATACCTCCGCTAGTCTGTCCGCTGGTGCTGGTATTCATATGGGGCCATCAGGTACGACTTATAACATACTAAATGTCAGCAATAGCATTGTTCATGGCAATCTGTGCACCTGCGGTAATTTTGCTTATGATGTTCTCGAAGAAACAGGCAGTTCCAATTTGTTATTGACGTACACCGCTTACGGCACCAACAGTGGAGCATATATTTATACGGGGTGTATCAATTCCAACCCTCAATTCGTAAATGCCCCGGCAGCCAATTTTCACCTCAAGACCTCGCCGCTTTCGCCCTGTATCGATACTGGATCTGACGTACTTGTATACGATGACATAGCCGATGTTGACGAAGATGGCGTCTATAACGAAATACTTCCTTTTGATCTTGATGTCCCGAATGTCAGAATTGCAAACCATTCTGGAATGGGAGGAGGTAACATTTTCGTCGATATGGGCTGCTACGAAGTGCAGGACTAGGAACGGTAGAAATGGCTTCCTCGGCGGGCAAATGCATTTGCCGCTGGGGAAGCTAATTCTATTGCCATCGGTGAGCGTTCTACGAGTGGACGCTTCTGCCGGTGAATGCTGCATTTATTGGTGCGGATGGCTAACATGGATGGTGGCCGCCGCTCGAATCAGAAAAGCGAATGTGGTTTTTGCTCCGCATTGGTACGCGTCGTGATCGTTCGAAATGACAGCGCCTTGTTAACAGCCATTATCCTCTCCCCGTTCTCAGCCGCTGCTGAATAAACGGCCGCGGGTCAATTCCGTCTGACTAGCTGTCCTCGCACCCACTCCCGCCATGCCTGGATCTCCCTCTCCTCCGCGACCTGATCCAGCAAGGCCCGGAGCCGATGACCGGCACTCTTGCCGCCCATCTCCAGCATCACCTTCCCCTGCATCGCCGGTACGTACCCAATGGGTTTGCGATCACCTCTTCGCTCGAAGGGCTAGTGGGATCGGGGCCGAGCGCGAACGAAATTGAAACTTGGAAGGGCACGGGGGGTACCCCGGCTGTGGCTCGGGATGCCCTTGGAGTCCCTATCGGTTGGCTGGGGTTGTGCTGTGGATGGGGAGGGGTACGCTCAGGGGGGCTTGTTTCGATCACAGGACGCACTCTTATTGGGGAAGCGCGGGAGCGGGATGTGAGGACACGAGCGATGTCGCGGTCAGAAGCGTCTCTCTGGGGAAAGAACTATGGGAACAAGGAGTGAATCCGGATCAATGGGACTCGTGAGCGCTGGAACGTTGCTCATCGCGGTGTTGACAGTGCCTGCATCCGGGCAGGTGACAAGCCGCGTGAGCGTCGACTCGAGCGGTGCGGAGGCGAACGGCAGTAGCGGCGACTACTATGGCGCCCTATCGATGTCCGCCGATGGCCGTTTCGTGGCCTTCATGAGCTGGGCCGACAACCTCGTGCCCGGGGACACGAACCATGCGGAGGACGTCTTCGTTCACGACTGCCGGAGCGGCGAGACCGAGCGCGTGAGCATCGACTCGGGCGGCGTAGAGGGAAATGGCGACAGCAGCTACCCCTCGATATCTCGCGACGGCCGCTACGTTGCCTTCGATAGCAGCGCTACGAACCTCGTCAGCGGGGACACGAATGGTGAGTATGACATCTTCGTGCGCGACCGTCAAAGTGGTACCACCGAGCGCGTGAGCGTCGCCACGAGCGGGGCAGAGGCGAACGACGGGTGCGTCTATCCCTCGATTTCCGCCGACGGCCGCCATGTGGCTTTCCATAGTCGCGCCTGGAACCTGGTCGGGGGGGACGGGAACGGTACATACGACATCTTCGTTCACGACTGTCAGAACAGCACCACCGAGCTAGTGAGCGTCAACTCGAGCGGGGTAGAGGGGAACCAACAGAGTAAGTATCCCTCGATTTCAGGCGATGGGCGCTACGTGGCCTTCGAGAGCTATGCCAGCAATCTGGTCGTAGGAGACACGAACGCGAACTCCGACATCTTCGTCCACGATCGCCTGAGCGGTGCGACCGAGATCGTGAGCGTCGCCACGAGCGGGGAGCAGGGGCACAGTCCGAACTACGACGCTTCGATATCAGCCGATGGCCAGTACGTGGCCTTCGTCAGCAGCTCGGACAGCTTTCTCCGCGGGGATTGGAATGCTGACCCTGACATATTCGTCCGTGACCGTCAGGGCGGCACGACTGACTGCGTGAGCGTAGCTACAAGCGGGGCGCAGGGAAACGGAGAGAGCGAGCACCCCTCGATCTCCGCCGATGGCCGCTATGTCGCTTTCGATAGCCAAGTCAAGGTCCTTGTCGGGGGGGACACGAACGGATGGGTTGACGTCTTCGTCCACGACCGCGTGGGGGGCACGAGCGAGCGCGTTAGTATCAGCTCAAGCGGTGCGGAAGGGAATGACCACAGTATCTACCCCTCGATTTCCGCCGACGGCGGCCAAGTGGTTTTCGAGAGCGACGCCATGAACCTTGTCGGCGGTGACACGAATGGGTGGAGGGACATCTTCCTCCGCGACCGCGGGATCGGCATGACGTACTGCACCGCCAGCGCAAACTCGACCGGCGCTCCGGCCGATCTTTCGGCCTCCGGCTCCGCGAGCTCGGGCGCCGGCGACCTGATGCTCACCTCCATGCCCGTGCCAAACCAGAACGGCATCTTCTTCCACGGCTCCAATCCGTCGCAGGTTCCCTTCGGCAATGGATTCCTGTGCACGACGGGTGGAATTGTTCGAGGTTCGGTCGTCATGACCGTGGGGAACATTGCCACGTACACCTACGACAACTCCGACGCTAAGCACAGCTTGGCGGCCTTCGTCGGGATTACGCGCAACTTCCAGCACTGGTTTCGCGACCCCGCGGGTGGTGGCGCGTTCTTCAACACGTCCAACGCGATGTCGATCGCAGTGCTACCGTAGCTCGCCTGGGAACAGAGGTCCAATAGCTGAGGAGGTCGCCCGGTGCGGCCTCCTCGACTTGTGTGTGCCCGGCATGACGCCCAGTCTGGAGGTGCAAGTCCTCTCGAAACCAGGTTGCAGGGATCGAAGCGAATCGCAAGGTGCCAGCCGCGAGGCTGGGGCTGAAGGAAGCGGCTAGCGAACTCGCGGGTCGACGAACAGGAAGCGGATAGGAGGCGCGACCGGCCGTGGCGAGCGGGCACAAGACCGCGAAGCCAGAGCGACCAAGGGCCAGGTCCCGTAGATCCGCCGGCCGTGCGAGGAAGGCAGGGCGTCTTACCCGGGGAGATCTCGCCTCACGCCTGAAAGGGCGACGGTGAAAGCCGGGGCGAGAAGTCAGCAGAGGCCGTAGTAGCAGCAACGAGCTGCGAAGGGCCGACCGGAAAGGAGAGCGACACGACTATGCCTCTCGAAGGAGCTGGAACTCAGATGTCCGGGAGACCGGAGCCTCGATCCGAAAGCCGGGGTGAAGCTCCGAGCGCAGGGCCGGGCGAGAGTGCTCCGACGGCGAAGCATGGAGACGAGCGCTCAGGCAGGGGCCGCCTGATGGAACGGGTCGTTGCGATCCCGAACCTGCAGTCGGCGTTGAAACGAGTGGAAACCAACCGGGGCAGTCCCGGCATCGACGGGATGAGAACGGACGAGCTGCGGCTCTGGCTTCGGACACACTGGAAAGAGCTGTGCGAACAGCTTCTCTCGGGTGCCTACCGACCCATGGCAGTGAAACGCACGGAGATTCCCAAACGCGCCGGAGGGACGCGGACCCTTGGGATTCCTTGCGTGCTCGATCGCCTCATCCAGCAGGCCCTCTTACAGGTCCTGCAACCGATCTTCGACCCGACTTTCTCGGAGCACAGCCACGGCTTCCGACCTGGCCGCCGCGCGCAGGACGCGATCCGCGAGGCGCAAGGCTACGTCCAGGAAGGCAGACGCTGGGTGGTCGACGTGGATCTGGAGAAGTTCTTCGACCGCGTCAACCACGACGTGCTCATGGGGAGGCTCTCGAAGAGGATCGAGGACAAGCGGATGCTGAGACTGATTCGACGCTACCTGGAGGCCGGGATGATGGCCGACGGTGTGGTGATCGAACGACACGAGGGAACGCCGCAGGGCGGTCCCTTGTCGCCCCTCTTGGCCAACGTGCTCTTGGACGAGGTAGACAAGGAGCTGGAGCGGACCGGCCATCGCTTCGTGCGCTATGCCGACGATTGCAACGTATACGTGCACTCGAAGAAGGCGGGCGAACGGGTGATGGCGCGGCTCTCGAAGCTGTACGGGAAGCTGCGGCTCAAGATCAACGCGGACAAGAGCGCGGTCGCACCGGTCTGGGAACGCCAGTTCCTGGGCGTGGCTTTCTGGGTCGGCCCCGGAAGCCAGGTGAAACGGCGCGTGGCCAAGAAAGCCCTCCAGGCGATGAAGCAGAGGGTCAAGGAGATCACGGACCGCAACGGCGGACGGAGCCTCGCCCAGGTCGTCGAGGAGCTCACGAGCTATCTCTACGGGTGGAGGGCGTACTTCGGCCAGGCCGACACTCCGGGGATCTTCCGCGACCTCGACGGATGGATCCGTCGACGCCTGCGGATGCTGCAACTCAAGCAGTGGAAGCGGGGCACGACGGCTTTCCGGGAGTTGCGAGCGCGCGGCGTCTCCCTCGAGACGGCGGCGCGCATCGCCGGCAACCTCCGTCGCTGGTGGCACAACGCCCAGCTCTACATCAACATCGCCTTTCCCAACCGCTTCTACGACAAGCTCGGTCTCCCCCGACTTGCTCCCTGACCTCAACTCTCCGAACCGCCGGATGCGGACCCGCACGTCCGGTGGTGTGGGAGGGGGCGGGTAGGCTAATCCCTACCTCCCCCTATCCCGATCTGTCGTCCGGTTCCGCACAGAGTGCCCTGCCCCCTCCCCGCCGCGCCCTCGACCGGTCCGCGCTGAAGCTACCCGGGTCGAGGACCACTCCGTTGGATCCCGCACCGGTCGGCGGCGAAATCACGCTGTTCCACCGAGTCGTTGAAGCCGCCTCCGAGTGCGAGGGGGACCTGACGGTTGAGCAGGCGACGGCGTGTGAGTACAGCTGGCTTTCTCCATCGCCTACTCGCCGCCCCCTTCTCTGATGCCGTTCCCAATGAAAAAAGCGACCTCTCAAAGGGCCATGTAGCCCGAGCGGCAGCATGGCAGTCGGAATGTCGAGCCGCGCTATTGCGATACTCCGTGCCAGAGTTAGTCTCGAATCCAAGCGCCGGCCCACTCCATCCATCCTTCGTGCCCCGGCTCCTAGGGAGAATTCAATGAACCACCGCGCGTCTGCCCCTCCCCTACTGGGACGTGGGCTCGTCGCCATGGCGCTCTGCGCCGGGCTGTCCCCGCTCCTTGAAACTTTCGCCATGGCCTGCGGATCCGACCTCGATGCCGCGCTGGAGGTGTGGCGAGCGGAGTATGGGTCGAGCTGGGAGCTCAACGTTGATGAGAAGATCGGCTTCGGGGAACTGCTCTATGGCGGTGAGGTCCTCCCGGCCAACCCGCCCGAGGATGATGCAGGCTTCGTCGAGACAGCGATCGCATTCGTCCAGGCGAGCGAGCCGCTTCACGGCATCGGCGCCGAGACGCTCGTCTTCGATCGCGTCGTATTCCTGCCGCTCTCCCTGATCGACTCGACCGACAAGACCACCGTTCGCTTCACGCAACAGATCGACGGAGTCCCGGTCGAGGGCGGGTACGTCAACGTCCTCATGGACACCGCAGAGGGCTACCTGCTCTCGGTCCAGAACACCGCCCTCCCGGGCCTCGAGTCCTTCGACACGACGAGCACGATCTCCGCCGACGAGGCGATAGTTCTCGCTCGCGAGCAGCTCCGCACCGACACGGGGATCTCGACCGACGACATCAGCGATCCGGAGCTCGTGATCACGCAGATCGAGGACGAGATGACCCGCACCGGCCTGCTCGCCTGGCGTGTGCAGGCGAGCGCATGGCTGGAGGAGCAGAGGGTCGAACCCGTGAGCGCGGTCTATCTCTTCGATGCGAGGAGCGCAGATCTCATCCGCTCGACTGACGCCATTGCACGATACAACGTCTCAGGCGTGGTGCAATCCAAGGTCACCCTCGACACGCAGGCACTGTATGTAGGCAGCGACGAGGACACAAAGCCCATGGGTAGGATCCACGTCTACGATGCAACAGGGCAAAGCATCCTCGCGACCACTTTGGCAGATGGCACATTCACGATCACGGGCTACAACGCACCGCTCGACGTCAAGCTTCGGTACGAAGGCGTTGCGAGCCCGAGGATCCAGAACGATGCCGGAAGCGAGCAGGAGGAGTCCTTCCACCTGCTCACTGGTACAGGTAACACTCTCGTCATGAACGACTCGCCGGTAGATGCAGTAACAGCCCAGGCGAATGCCTACTACTGGATCACCAGTATGCGCGAGTGGATTCTCGCCACCAATCCGGCCGACGGGGTCTGGGGACTCTTCAGTCCCGGCAAACCCGAGACGCACGTCAACATCGACGTCGGAGGATGCGAAGCCTTTGGCGTCAACGAGACGCTAAGCTTCTTCTCGCCAGACGCTTGTGCAGCGTGCTCGGGGCAGTGCTCGAACAAGGCGAACGCAACGATCATCGCCCACGAGACCGGTCACCTCCTGACCGAGAAGTACATGGGGTCTCGCGACTACGCCTTCGATGAGGGGAACGCCGACGTCTTCGCCCTATATCTGACCGACCAGCTGGCCTTCGGAGAGAACTGGTGTTTGGATCAGCCTTCCTGCATAACACGCAGGGGAGACAACGCGCGTCGCTACTGCCCGAATGGGTTGGGCAACTGCTACGGGGAGTTTGATACTCACGAGAATGGTGAGGTGTTGATGGCCGCCTTCTGGAAGATGCGCGAGCGAATGAAGCAGACGCAGGGGGCGTACGGCGGCCACGTGGCGGACGTCCTACACAACGCATGGATGAACGCCTACAATGAGTACTACATCTCTGCAGACATTCGCACGCACCTCCTCCTTCTTGACGACGGTGTGCTTCCCGGCGGTCCGATGGGAGTGGGGTTTCTCAACGGCACTCCCCACTGGGCGGACATCGATCTAGGCTTCGCCGACCAGGGTTTTCCTCGCCATGGGATCATCAAGAACGGCATCGTGTTCTCGAACGTGACCGGCCCCGACGTGGTTAGTGAAACCGGTCCGTACACGGTGACGGCGAACATCGTCGCGAACTTCGCTGCACCGATTCAGTACGCGAAGTTACACTACCGAGTGAATGGGGCCAGCAGCTTCACCCAAGTGACGATGACGAACACCTCGGGCAGCTCCTATTCGGGATCGATTCCGGGCCAGGACTCACCCTCGCTTATCGAGTACTACCTCACCGCTAAGGACTCGATGGCTGCGGGCGTGAATCAGACCGGGCAGACGGTTGAATACCCCGTCTCCATCAAGGTCTCCATGGACGGAACTTACGACCAGGATTACGCCCATTACGACAAGTCGGAAGCCACGCCAATCTACCGACGCACCTTGGTCGGCCAGAAAGTGCAGCACTTCTTCGACAACCTCGAGGCGCCGCCGAACGGTTGGAGCCATGGAGGAGCGGGTGACGATTGGCAAACTGGTGTTCCGCAAGGAATGCACTCTGACGCCACTGAAGCCATCAAGTGGAGCGATCCACCATCGGCATATAGCGGCCAGCTATGTGCTGGGAACGATCTCGGACTTGGTGGCGAGACCGGAAGGTACGAGAACAGTGCCGACAACTGGCTGCGTTCCCCACAGATCTCAGGTTTTGTTGCCGGCGACAGGACGTTTCTGCGCTTCCAGCGGTGGCTCTCCGTTGATCACGGGGACAATGCCCCGGCATGGGAAGATATCGCGCGCATCGAAGTCATGAGCAGCGGCATCATATGGAAGAACCATCGATACATTCCACACGTTGATGCCCCAACGTCCAGTGGGCAGTGGCTTCCATTCGAGATTGAGATCACCGGTGCAATTCCATCTGAGGCCACGACGATCCAAATCGGATGGAATCTCAAGACTGACGGTAATGGCCAACTTCTTGGCGGTTGGAATATCGACGACGTCGAAGTGTACAGCATTCGGTCAGTTCCATGAATTATAGTGATGTACGAGGATCAAAACCCATGTTAAAGAGCATCCTATTCCAAGTCATCGGCTTTGGGCTTGCTTCTATTCCTGCGCGTGCACAGTGCGAGCGCCAGAAACTGCTCGGCTCGAGCCCGCAAACAGGCGCTTTCGGCTACGCGGTTGCTCTGTCCGGAGATCGTGCCGTGGTTGGTGCGCCGCTGGAATACGAGCTCGGACAGTCCTCGGGTGCAGCCTATGTCTACGAATCCTCCCAAGCGGGTTGGGTCGAGGTGGCGAATCTCATTGGCACCGACACGCAGGCGGACGACGAATTTGGATTCTCCGTGGCGCTTTCCGCAGATACGATTCTGGTCGGTGCTCCGACTGAGTCGAGTGGACGACCCGGAGCCGCCTATGTGTTCGAGAACAGTGGCTCGGCGTGGGTGCAGGCAGCCAAGCTCACGGCGAGCGATGCATTCCCGTACATGCACTTCGGATTCTCAGTTGCACTCGACGGCGACATTGCCCTGGTCGGGACTGCGGATGAGTTTGGTGGAACAGGAAGCGCCTACGTCTTCACGCGATCGGGCTCGACATGGACCGAGACCACCAAGCTAACCGCCTCGGATGGCCAGCTCGGAGACTATTTCGGCTGGTCCGTCTCGCTCTCTAGTGGACTTGCAATCGTCGGCGCTCCGCTGGACGACAATCACTCTGGCTCGGCCTATGTCTTCGAGACATCTGCATGGACCGAGGTCAAGAAGTGCCTTCCGCATGATCCGGCGCCGAACAAGTTCTTCGGAGATTCTGTTGCGATCCTTGGCCATACCGCTGTCATTGGTGCATGGGGCGACGACACTCTGTTCAAGAGGGCGGGGGCCGCTTATGTATTCGAGAAGGACGTGTCATGGACCCAAACGGCAAAGCTGCTCGCGGGCGGCGGACTTCCGTTCGACCACTTTGGCGAGTCTGTAGCCATAGCCCATGATACGATTGTCGTCGGGGCGCAATCTGGCGGACTTGGCTCAGCCTACGAATTCATTAGAGACGGGTCGGGCTGGAGTCATGCAGCCGTAGTCGCGGCAAGCGACGCCACCCAATCGGACGACTTCGGGATTTCGGTGGCTGTGGAGGCGGAGATGGTTCTCGTCGGTGCGGCTCGCGCAGACGGCCCCTATGGGATTCGCGGCGCTGCATACGTGTTCCAAGTCCCCACGTTCTCGAGAGCCTATTGCTTCGGCGTTAGCTGCCCCTGCGCAAACGACGACCCCGTGTACGGCTGCGCCAATTCGACTCTCGGCACAGACCTGTACCCTCAGGGCGCGCTGCTCGCCGCTTGCGGTTCGGCGAGCGTCGTGGCCGACGATCTCGTGCTCACCGTCTCCCAGCTCCCGCCGAACCAGTTCGGGCTCTTCTACATGGGTGCTGGCCAGACCCAGATTCACTTCGGCGATGGATTCCGCTGTGTCGGAGCGAGCGGAGTCGGGCTCTTCCGCTACAACCCTCCGCAGGGCTCCGGCGCCGCGGGAGTGTTGACGCTCGGCCCCGGCATCGTCGTGCGCTCCCAGTCCTTCCCGGCGAACGGCCACATCGATGCGGGCGAGACCTGGTACTTCCAGGGCTGGTACCGCGACCCCATGGGGCCGTGTGGCACCGCCTTCAACCTGTCCAACGGGCTCGCGATCACTTTCGCGCCATAGAACTGCATGACCATCCTTCGCCGCGCCGACGAGCAGCTCAAGGCGCAGGGCCAGCGGCGGGGGAGGAGCCATGCAGGCACTCGGCGCAGCCTCCCAGGGCACGGAAGTCCGGCGCAGATGGCCACGTCGCAGGGACGCTGTTGCACTTCCAGGCTGGCGGTGCTGAACTCCAGAGAAGACGTAGGGGCCGCAGCCGAACGCAGCGCGAACCTCGACGTGCTCGGAGCATGCGAACTCATCGAAAGGACCCGAGGCAGTGCGCCGCGACGCGAACGCAGCCTCCGCGACAGCTTCATGCGGCTCCGCCCAATGGCGCGAATCGCCTAAATCAACAGAGCGGAGGCGAGACGTGACTGGAGAACAGGATGGGCAGGCCCGGCCGGCAACGGTCAGTGGAGGACCACTCCCATGCGCGCCGCACGTATTGGCATTGCAGCCGGCGTGTGCATTTGTTTGGTACGCGTCCGGCGGATCCACCCGGACGATACTCCCCGGCGGTTGCTGTCGCTCTGGCGGATCAGCCCGGGGCTGCCGCCCAGGCCCAAGGCGTGAGCGTCGCGATGTCGGCCGCCTTGGTGGTCGACAGTCTCCCGAGCACGTCCTGGATGTAGAGCTCGGGATCGACGCCGGCCTGCTTGCAGGAGAGCACCAGCGAATACAGCCGGCACGCCACCTCTCCACCGCGCTGGCTCGCGAAGACGAGCCAATTCTTGCGTCCGACCGCCAGGTGACGCAGGTCGCGTTCCTCGTCGTTGTTGTGGATCGGGATGCGCGGGTCGGCGAGGAAGGTCGATAGCGGTCTGCGCTGTCGTGCGAGATACAAGAGCGCCTTGCCGAGCTTGCTCTCCGGCAGTGTCGAGCGCTGCAAAGACAGCTCGTCTGCACGCTCGAAGATCACCTTCACGAGCCCCACGCTGCGCCGCTCGCGCACGCGAGCTCGAAGCTCGACGAATGCGTCGCGGTCCAGGCCCAAGCGCTCCGCGCGCTCAGTGAGCGCACGCTCGACGGCAAAGAGTCGCTGTATGGGCGCCAGCACATAGGCTGCACTGGCAGTCCCCGTGTCGAACGCCTCTTTGAATTTGCGCCGCGCATGCGCCCAGCACCCCGCGCGCACGATGTCGTTTTTCTCCACGACTTCGTGGAAGCCCGAGTACCCGTCGGTGATCAGGGTGCCTGTCCACTTTCGCAGGAAGGCGAGCGGCCCGTCCCGACTGCGACTGGTCTTGAATTCGATCAGCACCTTCGAGGGACCAGCTCCTCGCAGATTGCGCCAGCCCCAGGCATATCCCTTCCGGCTGCCCTGCCCGTCCTCGAGCCTGAGCGTCACCGGCGTTTCGTCGGAGTGCAGCACGCTCTCCTCGAGCAGCTCCTTGTGCATCTGCGCGAGTAACGGCTGCGCGAGCAGCTCATCGACTCGCACGAGCATGTCCCACATCGTCTGCTTGGGCAGGTGCACGCCGTGGCGCTTGAAGATCCCCTCCAGCCGGTGCAGGGGGAGGTGGTCGGCGTACTTTGCCGTCGCAACGTGCGCGTAGACCGAGGCTTCGTACTTCGCGCCATCGATCACGCCTTCGGGTGCCTCCGCGGTCTTGACCGCGTGGCCCTCGGGGCAGGCGTACTTCTTGCGCACGTAGCGGCGTACCACGATGCGGGCGGGCACTAGGTGGCCGCGCTCGGTGACATCCTCGCCAATCGCGCGCATCGCCTTACCGCAGTCGGGGCAGGCGCGCTCTCCTTCGGGCACGTCGAGCTCGACGGTCTCGCGCGGAAGGTGCTCGGGGAATTGCGTGCGGCCGTGACCGCGGTTGACCGTGGGTTTGGCGGTCCTGTTCGTAGGAGCTGGAGACTCGGGCAAGGAAAACTCGAGCGGGGATCCTTGTCTGTACAGATCGAGCTGGCCCGAGTCGATCCTTTCCGTGCGCCGACCGAACACGCCCTGCTTCAGGATCGCGAGCTCTTCGCGCAGGATCTTGTTCTCGCGCTGGAGCGCGACGATCTGCTCAAATGCGTGCTCGAGGTCCATCGCGATCACCACGCACGCAAAGTAACGCGCGCTCCGTCGCGATCAAGAGGCGCGCGTGATTTCGTCGTGAGAAATTCGTCGACGCGCGCCGCGCAGATCGATGCCATCGAGGAGCAACGCGAAGTCGGTGCTCGACAGCTCGAAGCTCGTGCGTGACGCGCCGACGCGGTCGAAGATTGTGAAACGTCCGTGCTCGAGACGCTTGCACAACAGCCAATAGCCCGAGCCGTCCCACACCAGACTCTTCATCCGATCGCGACGGCGGTTGAAGAAGACGAATAGATGCCCCGACTGCGGATCCTCGTCGATCACGTCGATCACCAGGCCCGCTAGACCGTCGAGTCCCTTGCGCATGTCGATCGCCTCGCGCGCGATGAAGATGCGCACCGACGGCGAGGGGGGGAAGCTCAGCATGGCGCGAGTGCCTGGAGCAGCCGACGCAGAGTCGGCACGTCGAAGTCGGGTCCGAGCAACACGCGGTGGCCGCCGGCGAGCAACAGCTCCAAGGGGACAGCCGGTTTCCCGGCGTGGTCCACGACGACGCGCACGGGCAGGAGAGCGTTGCTCTGGACTCCGGCTGCGGCGCGGCGTGAGCGGCGCTTACCACCGCGGCGCTGCAGCGCGCCGTAGATCTTCCACGGTGGGAAGCCCTTCGACCGAGCGAACGCGGCGGGGCGCAGGCCACTGTGATCGAACTCGGCGAGGAGCGCCTGAATGTCGATCGCAGACGGGTTCGAGGACGATGCATTGCTCATCCTCGCGAGCCTGCGGCTCAGTCGTCGCCTCGACCAGATGGGACGGCCGGACGCTTACTTTGTTTGGGACTGCTCTGTTTTCTGTGGGATGGGCTTGGGATAAATGCGGAGTCTCAGATTCTACCGAGTAGCCCGGTCGGAGCCTCCGTGCGGACGACAGAGACTGGACACTCGTCGATTCAGAGGCTTGAGGTCACGGATGGGGCAGAGGATGTTGCGGATCGCAGCCAGGCAGGCGAAAACAATGAAGAGTTGGAGAATCCCCCGTCAATTCCGGAGATCGAACCGACTGAGGCCGAGCGGTGGGCGGTGAAGTACAAGGGATTTTCGGGGCCAGACATGTACTACCAGCGCGATATCCTTACCAACGAAGTCGGCACTCAGGTAAACCGCACTGCTTCGGAACTTTTTGAGGCGGGCATCTTTGAGGTCATCGGTGTAGGCGAAGTCCCGCCCCCCGAAGCGTTTCACACCGGTGACAAACTCGTCGCCTTTCGTCATACTGCGGATCTTAGCCATCAGAAGGTCGTTCTCGACGAAAGAACGTACCCGGAGCTTTATGCCCTACGCAGAGAGGCTCAGTGGTTGCACTACCAAGGAGGTCTCACAATCAAGGCGCAGGGGTTAACCCTCCTCCCCCCCTCGCATGCTACTTCTGGCTCCGCATTCTCATCGTCACAAAGCGTAGACGACCGATAGACTGAGCTTGGGGAGAGTAGAGAAACGGGCGAGGTGGTCAGCCTGCGCGTCGAGCATGTCCGTCTTGGACGAGCACGCTAGTATTTGAAAGAGAGGCTGGTGCTATGCTCCGATTGTTGCCAAATGAACGGCCAGGTACTAGTGGTGTCGGACCCACTGCCGTCGCGCCCATTTTACCACCCCGCCTCTTTGCCTTCCATCGCCATCCGTCCCAGTCCGCGGCGAAGCAGTCGGTTGCAGTGTCCAGATAGTTGCGCTTATTCATCTCGCAACGGCGCCTAGTCAGGTCGTGCTTTGTTTACTTTGAAAAGAGGGGCTGGGATTGACGCGCCACATGCGATCTAATCCGGAGGTGCACCGTCAACTGCCCTTTTTGCGCGCCGTCCGCGCCCGCTTGCTGACAGTCCGATTTCATTTAGGTTCTTTCGGCTGTGGCCGGGCGCGGAGTGGGATGGGAGCAGGGTTTCTCCACCACGCGGCGTGTGTCGCAGTGGCCGACATGCCACGCGGCCATTGCCGAAAGAATCGTGGAGAACGATGCCGCTGAGACCCGAGCCCTCTATGGCGATCCGATGGCCGTGCGAGCACTCGCCGAGCGTGAGGAGGTAGCGGCGAGGCGGCGAGCGGAGCCTGTGCTGGCGTCGGGTGATCGGTTTGCGAGCTCGCCGGGGTAGGTTTCTGGGTGACGAGGAGGGCGAATCCATGAGGTCCTGGATACCCAATCGACGAATGACCGATCCGGGGCGTGATCGAGGCTGCCGGTGCTGGCTAGGTTCGCGCAAGCTGCATCAAGGGTGATCATCTGGAGGATGGTCATGTTGTCGCAGGAGAGGCGTCTTTCCTGCGTCGAAGGTCTCGATCGTGATCATGTGCCCGACCTTGCAGTCCGGACACGGGCGAGGGCTTGCCGCTCCGATCTCTCTTCCAGGTTCGTCTCCAGAGCAGTCCACAGACTCGACCTTGGCTTCGACATTTCCGAGGGTCTCTCGACATCGATTGAGCTTCTCCCCTCGATGACAGTTGGCGAAGAGACCGTAGTGGCGGATGCGGGTGAAGCCTTTCGGAAGGACGTGCAGGAGGAATCGCCGAATGAACTCGGTGGCATCGAGTGTTGTCAGGCCGACTCGGCAGTCGTTGGCGTAGTCCTTCCAGCGGAAGGAGACTTGCCCATCCACGAGCGAGACGAGCCTGCTGTTGGCGATCGCGACTCGATGCGTGTACCGGGCGAGGTACTTGAGCACGCGGTGCGGCCCGCCGAAGGGAGGCTTGGAGTAGACGAACCACTCCTTCTCGTAGAGCGGGCGGAGGTAGCGGAGGAACTGGTCCTCGGTCTCGAGCTCGGACAGGGTGCCGGTGAGCTCGAGCTTCCCAGCGGCGTGTGCCTTCTTTAATAGGTAGAGGAACTTGCCGCGGAACAAGTGGCTCATCACGCGGACGGGGACGAAGAAGCCGGCTCGGCAGCCGACCCAACTGCCAGTCTCCTGCGAAAGACCGCCTCCGGGGACGATGCAGTGAAGGTGGGGGTGGTGCTCGAGTCGCTGTCCCCATGTGTGGAGCACGGCGAGGACGCCGATCTCGACACCGAGGTGCGTCAGAGCGACCTGCTGGAGCGTTTCGGTCGTGGCCTGGAAGAGGATGCTGTAGAGCACCTCCTTGTTGCGGAGCGCAATGGTTGCAAGTTCCTGGGGCATCGTGAAGACGATGTGGAAGTACTCGACGGGAAGGAGATCGGCTTCGCGTTCCTCAATCCAAGCCCGCCCAGCGGACGCCTGACACTTCGGGCAGTGTCGGTTGCGACAAGAGTTGTAGGAGATCGCGATATTCCCGCAGTGATCGCACTCGTCGACGTGGCCACCGAGAGCCGCGGTACGGCAAGAGACAATGGCACGGAGCACCTTCCGCTCCATCGTCGAAAGGCGGCCTTCCCGCGCCTCGATGAACTCTCGTTGATGGCCTCGGACGATGTCGGCGACTTCGAGTGCCGAATGCCCCATGTGCGGGGCGACTCAGCTCAAGACTGGCAGCCTCTCGAACGGGCTCACCGCGGCAAGCGACTCCTGCGAGACGTGCGTATACCGTGCCGTCGTGCCCGGACTGCGGTGGCCCAAGAGGATCTGGATCCGACGAAGGTCGACGCCTGCATCGAGCAAGTGGGTGGCGAAGCTGTGTCGGAGAGTATGCGGAGAGACGGGCTTCGTGATTCCAGCTCGAGCTGCGCTGTCGACGCAGATTCGTTGGAACGACCGCGAGCACATATGGAAGCTTGGCATCGTTCCAGGAAACAGCCACGGCTCCGGTCGATAGGCTCGCCAGTACTGTCGCAACAGTTCCAGGAGACGCGGCGAGAGCGGGCACATGCGGTCCTTCTTGCCCTTGCCCTGATGGACGAAGATCATCATTCGCTTCGAGTCGATGTCGGCGACCTTTAGGTGGGTCACCTCGGCGACGCGCAGACCGCAGGCGTAAGCCACGCTCATCATCGTGTTGTGTTTGAGGTTCAGGGCCGCATTCAACATGGCCGCGACCTCCTCCGGGCTCAGGATGGTCGGCAGCTTCTTTTGTTTTCTCGGAGTCGCCAGTTCGGCGACGATGTCCTCCCGCTTCAAGGTGATTTGGTAGAAGAAGCGTAGAGCACAGCACAATTGAGAGACTGTTGCGCCGGACGCGCCTCTTCCGAGGAGGTAGAGCTGGTACTCGCGAATCTGCTCGGGTCCAAGCTTGTCGGGAGGCGTATTGAAGTGCTGTGCGAATCTGCGGACGTAGCCCAGATAGTTGTTCTGTGTGTGGAGCGAGAAGTTTCGAAGCCGCATGTCCTCCGACATGCGTTCACGCAGCGCGGTCATGAGAGCTCCTTTCGCGTAGGTGTGGCTCCGACATGGAGCCAACGCGTCAAGCGTAGGAGCGACTCGAAAGATGGGGTGGTTGGACGTAGTGAGCGGCAACGACGGGCTAGCAATGGGGGTTCGCCGTCAACCTCGCGTTTGAATTGCCCTTTGCCTCGGAGGTGCGGCGTGAGTCGCATGAGTCAGGAAATGGGACCTCGACTGCCATTGAAGCAGACTGCTGAACTGCTCGAGAGCTACCGCGAAGCGGTTTCGTTCTCCACCGGTCATTCGCCGTCTGACGTGCTCGTGAGGGTCGGTTCAACTTCACCGCTACTTCACCGCTGCTTCACCGCTGCTTCACCGAAAACGGCCCTCGGGAGGGAAGTTGAGGGGTAAAACGGCCTTGGCGCGGTCGTGGAGGCCGTTTTCCGCGCCTTTGGACCAGATCATGCATGCGTCAGCGGTGAAGTCAAAATTGGGAAAGTGCCCCTGACGGCCCCGCCAAGGCCGATTTCGCCACTTCACCGCGGTGAAGTTGGAGCCTTCGAAGTGCACTGCTAGTTCCCCGCTGGTTCCCCTCGGCTCCAAGCTCCCCGATCGTTCCCCGGCACTCCCGAATTGCCTTGCTGGAAATGCGCCCCAGAGCGTGGATGACGGCGGCCCTCGAATTCCAAGTCGCAAGTCCAAGGAGGTCGCCGTGCAGATCGAAGAGGCGCTGGATCGGTTCCTTGTCCAGCTCGAAGCGGATGGCCGCTCCGTCCACACCCGCAAGCAGTACTCCCGCCACGTTCGCGCGCTGGCTCTGTGGCTTCTCCAGCGGGGCCACGGCGCGTTGCTGGGCGAAGTGCGTCATGAGGACGTGGCACGGTTCCTCGCGTCCACAGCAGCCCGTACTCGCCCAGACGGTGCGGCCAAGAGACCCGGCTCGAGGAACGCGCTCGGGAGCTCGTTGAAGGGCTTCTTCGGCTACTGCCACCGAGCGCGCTACGTCCACGAGGACGCATCGCGTCTCGTCCGCCGTACTCGTGCGGAACCGCCCCCGCCGCGCGGGCTGAGCTCGGCCGAGCAGATGCGGCTCCTCGCGTCGGTCGACGGGACGACTCGGGGCGAGGCGCGACGGGACGGAGTACTGATCCGCTTGATGCTCACGACTGGGTTGAGGCTGAGCTCGGCGCTGGCGCTCGACGTGCCGGACGTGGACGTGGAGCGTGGCGAGCTGCGGGTGCGCCGGCTCAAGGGCGGCGGAGAGCAGGTCGCGCCCATCCCCGACACAATGCGCGACCGGCTCGTGGCGTACGTCGAGGAACGCACCGCGGGGCCACTATTCCTGGGCTGCACGGGACGGCGTCTCGGGAATCGACAGGCGCAGCGCCGGTTCGCGCAGTGGCTGGAGCACGCGGGACTGGCGGGCCGGTACTCAGCGCACTCGTTGCGTCACGCGTTCGCGATGGGTCTGTACCAGCGCACCGGCGACGTGCTGCTTGTTCGCGAGGCACTCGGGCATCGCAGCATCTCGAGCACGATGGTCTACGCCCGGTGCGATAATGAACGTCTGCGCCAGGCGGTTGGAGCGCTGGAGCGCTCTTGTGTGGCGCCCCCCAGTTGACTACAAGGAACGTGCCCTACAACACATAGCCGCCCGGTCAATTCCAAGAGCGCCGCTGTGGCGCAACCTCCAAGTCGGGCACAGCAACCGGACTCGTTCCGGGGAGTACGACTTGGCAGAGCAAACAGACACAGTCCCGGGCCTCGCGATTCGCCGCGTCCCGCTCACGTCCCTGCACCTGGATCCGGCAAACGCGCGCATCCACGGCGACGAAAACCTCTCCGCCATCGAGGCGAGCCTCCATCGTTTCGGCCAGGCGGAGCCCTTGATCGTTCACAGGGCAACCGGACGCATCATCGGCGGGAACGGCCGGCTCGTGGCGATGAAAAGGCTTGGCTGGGCCGAGTGCGACGTGGTGGAGCTCGATATCGACGAATTGACGGCGACTGCGCTAGGAATCGCCTTGAATCGCACAGGCGAGTTGGCGGCCTGGGACGAAGCGGCGCTTGGCCGCTTGCTCCAGGAGCTGCGTGCCGCCGACTCGCTCGAAGGCGTGGGCTTCGACGACGCAGAGATTGACGAGCTGCTCAGCGACCTCGGCGATTTGAACGCCAGCGAGGTCGTGGACCCTGGTCCGGAACCACTGCCCGAGAAGCCCGTCACGAGAGGGGGTGACTTGTGGCTGCTCGGCGGTCACCGCCTGCTGTGTGGCGACTCGACATACGAGACGGACATGGCCCGCCTGATGGCGGGGGAAAGAGCCGCGCTGCTCGCGACAGACCCTCCGTACCTCGTCGATTACCAGGGCGGGAACCACCCACAATCATGGAGCAATCGCCCCGAGGTGCGCAACAAGCACTGGGATGACTATGTCGATCCGCAGTCGGGCCTCGAGTTTTTCACCGCATGGCTGCGGGTCGCGCTCCCGCACTGCCGCAATGACGTACCGATCTATCAATGGCATGCGACTCGGCGGCAAGCCCTCGTCGAAGAAGCGTGGCAAGCGAACGGGCTGCTCGTTCATCAGAGCATCGTCTGGGCGAAGGCGAGACCTGTCCTCACGCATTCACACTTTCTCTGGGCTCACGAACCCGCATTCTATGGGTGGCGTCAGGGCCACGTCCCCGAGCGCAGGCCAGACCCAAGTGCGCGGACGATCTGGGAGATCGATCAAGCTGGCGAGCAGGATGGCGTTCATCCGACGCAGAAACCGACCGAGGTGTTCCGTCGTCCGATCGGTTGGCACACATTGCGCGGCGAGATCTGCCTCGAACCCTTCTGCGGATCGGGCACGCAAATCGTTGCGGCAGAAGAGCTCGGTCGGTGCTGCTACGCGATGGAGATCTCGCCCGCGTACGTCGACGTCGGCGTGGAGCGCTTGCAGACCGCGACAGGGAAGCAGGCCGTGCTCGACGGCGATGGTCGCACGTTCGACGAGATCGCGAAGGAGCGTGGCGAGGTTGCAGAAGCTCCCGCTTGAGGCATTCGAGTACTACGTCTCACTCGGCGCGCAACGCGGCTACCAAGCCGTGGCCGATCGGTACTGCGTCACGAAGCGTGCCGTCGTGGATCATGCGCGCTCCGAGAACTGGGTCGAGAGGCTTGAGAGCATCGAGAAGGAAGCACGTCAACGCAGCGAGCAGAGACTAGTCGAGACGATCGAAGAACAGCGTACGCGTCATCTGAAGACGCTGCGTGCGCTCCACGGCCGCGCGATTGAAGCGCTCCGCAATCACCCCATCGCCTCCTGTTGGGAAGCTGCACGAGTGATCGAGTTGGTGATCAAGTGGGAGAGAATCCTCGCGGGAGAGGCAAAGGACGGATCGAGCGTAGCCGCAGCCCTGGAGCAGGAAGCGCGCCGGCAAGTAATCCGCGATGAACTGAGAGCCATGCTCGACTCGGTTCCCGACGTCACGGCCCCCGGCACGCAAGAATGAGAGCAGTGGTCCCGATTGCCTGCCGAGACCGGTAGGGCAGCTTGCGCCCCATTGGTTCCAGGTCCGGATTCGGAACTGAGAGGCGGGCTGGTAGGCGGCACACTCTCCCCGCGCCCGTTCGACCCCGTGTCTAGCAGCTGCGGCCGGGGGTCGTGCACGCGGCTGCTGGAGACGACGCATCGGCTCGGCACGGTTGCTGGTCCCGATGTCGTACATCGTCGCCACCATCGCGAGCTCGCCTCGGTGCAGTGGACACGGGCACCATCCGGATACTGCCCAGGATAGGAAGCTTGACTGGCGGTAGGAGATGGCGACACTTGCTTTGATGCCTCCCAGATTCTGGCTGCTTCATGACCGCTGGATCTCGCTGCTGAACCGCCTTCTGAACCAATGACGACCTCGGCTGCGGACCCTGAGTTCGGCGAACAACAAGCGATCCTCATTCGTCAGCAGATTCATCTGTTCGCGGGTGCTGCCCAGCTTCTCGAGAGCCAGTTCGCTGCCCCCACTCTGCGCGATCTAAGCATTCGACAACGCGGCCTGATGAGAGAAAGGTATGAGAGAGAAGCCAGACAGTTCGACCGCGAAGGAAGGCTCTCGGCAGATGAAGAGATTTGGATAGCGCAGGAAAGCGAGCGTTCCGGAAAGGCCATTGGAGTATTGCGCCAAGAGCGGATCCGAGGTCTCGCTCACTACGCTGAATTGAACCGCAAGGCGATCGAACGCCGCGACCTAGATCTCACTTCCGATGATGAGGCAGAAAAACTGCTCCTCGCATGTCTTCGGCGCGCGGCGGCTTGGGCAGCAGGGCACGATTATTACGGCAGGCCGGTGCGGGAAGAGATCAATGATTGGAAGGCGGTGTGGCTCGTCACCTGGCTTGTACACGACATGAGCGCCGATCAATTGACGGATCTACATTGCAGCTTCCGAGCGCTTCCCTGGAAGCTAAGGCGTGTTGCTTGCGATAAAGAAGACTACAGCAGACTGCTCGCTGCATCAGGGAGAGTGGCTCAGCAGGTGAGGAAGTCACTGGTGATGCCGAGATCTCAGGTACAGAACCAAGATAGTGGCGCTGAGAAGGCCGCCGCGAGGGGGTCTCCGCCAGGCGGCTGCACTCACGCAGCCGATTTCAATTGGATCGTCTGGTACGGTGAGTCCTACGCCTTCATGCCGGGCAATCAGGCTCGCACAGTAGAGGCCCTCTGGAAAGCCTGGGAAGCGAGCGGTTGGCGGGATGGGTTTGGCCTCTCTAGTGAACAGATCGCAGAGGAAATCGGGTCCTCCGCCGGGAGGTTCCGATTGGACGATCTTCTTCGCGCGCATCCCGCCTGGGGAAACATCATCAGGAGGACGCCATTGGGAACCTACGCCCTCTACGCGCCAAGAAAAGCGGTGGATAGCTACGAATAGCCAGATAATGGCCATCCAATAGCACTTGGCTCGCATGGTGCCTCGGCAAGATCCGAGACACTATGAAGGTCCCGGGCCAACTACTCACTATCGCGCAGCTCGCTCGAAGGCTTCGCGTTCCTGTCCACTGGCTTCGCTCGGAAACCGAGCAGGGCCGAATCCCTCACCTCCGAGCGGGCAAGGCGCGCCTCTACAACCCCGAGGCCGTACTTGAGGTGCTCTTGCGTAGGGCCGGGGGGCACGAAGAGGAGGTTCGCGATGATCGTGCCTGAATGCGCGCGGGGGGCGAGCAGGCCCCCCGCGACAACGTCGCCCACTTCGACTGAGGACAACGTACCCATCCTAGGCTTCTGGATCCGACAATTCCACTGCGCTGTGGAGTGGCGTGGTCCCGGCGTATGCGCGGCGGATTCTTCGACCGGGAGGTTCCCATGACGTACCTCCCGGAGTCGGAGATGCTTCCGCGCTTCCACAAACTGCGCAAGAGCGGCGAGGGGAAGTGGTCAGCGCGCTGCCCCGTGCACGAGGACAAGCGCGCGAGCCTATCCATCGGACGCGACAACGGGACTTGGCTCCTCAAGTGTCACGCCGGATGCGAGACGGGAGACATCGTGCGCGCCATCGGACTCAGTCTGCGCGACCTCTTCCCCGGCGATCCATCGCAGTCGAACGGGACCGCGAACTCGACGAGGAAGAAGCGCCCGAGCTCGCAATCATTCGCAACGGTGGAGGCGGCCGAGGGTGCTGCGTTGCGATCGGTGACGTCGGACGGTAGTGGCTTCGAGCTCGTTTGCCGCCATACCTACCGTCGAGCGAATGGCGAGGAGCACTTGCGCGTCCTGCGCTTCGAGTGCGACGGCGAGCACGGTCGCGAGAAGACGATCCGCCCGATCCATCCCGACGCGAAAGGCCAATGGCACCTTCGCGATCCCGAGGGGCCGCTTCCCCTGTACAACCTCGAGCAGATCACGGCAGCACCGAAGGGCTCGCGCATCTACGTGGTCGAAGGCGAGAAGGCCGCCGACGCCGGTACGCGGTGCGGAATCCTTTGCACGACCTCCGCGCACGGCGCTGGCGCCGCGGGGCGCACTAACTGGGGGCCGCTCGCCGGCTTCAATATCGTGATCCTGCCCGACCATGACGAGGCCGGCCGCAAGTATGCGAGCCAGGTTGCCTCGATCCTCACGAGTCTCGATTCGCAACCGCGGATCCGGATCCTCGAGCTGCCCGATCTTCCCGAACACGGAGACCTCGCCGACTTCATCGCGGACGCGCAGGAGCGCGCCTGGAGCGATGAGGAGATACGGGCACGCCTGATGGAACTCGTTGACGCCGTGCCGGAGAGGGACCTTAGTTCGCATTCTCCGCATCTTTCGCAGCCTGGGTCCCGGCACGAGCGATGGCCAGACCCCCCCCACCCCGCCGCCTTCGACGGCATCGCCGGCGACTTCGTGCGCCTGATCGGTCCACATTCCGAAGCCGATCCCGTCGCGCTGCTCATACAAGTTCTTGTCGTCTTCGGGAACCTGATCGGCCGCACGGCCTACTACCAGGTCGAGGCGAGTCGGCACTACGGGAACGAGTTCGCGATCCTCGTCGGACCGACAGCCCGCGCTCGTAAAGGAACGTCGTTGGATCGCGTCATGGAGACCGCCGCGTCCGTGGATCGCGACTGGTACGACCGCTGCCGCCACACGGGTCTGTCCAGTGGCGAAGGTCTGATCTGGGCTGTCCGTGACTCGATCGAAAAGCGAGTCAGGCAAGAGAGCGGCTCGCATGAGCTGGAGGTCGTGGACCCCGGCGTCGAGGACAAGCGCGCTCTGGTGGTGGAGAGCGAGTTCGCGACGGTGCTGCGCGTCGTCGGACGCGACGGCAACACGCTGTCGGGGGTCGTGCGCACCGCCTGGGACCGCGGCGAGCTGTCCTCGATGACCAAGAACAGTCCGGGGAAGGCCACAGGCGCACACCTCTCGATCATCGGGCATATCACGCAGGACGAGCTCCTGCGCTACCTCGACCGCACCGAGATTGGGAGCGGCCTCGCGAACCGGTTTCTGTTCTTGTGCGTCAGGCGTTCCAAGCTCCTGCCCGAGGGTGGAAAGGTTCCCGAGGACCAACTTCGGAGCTTGGTTGAAACCTTGCGTGAGCGGGTCGAGGCGGCGCGCCAGGTCGGGCGCATGACCTGGGACCCAGAGGCGCGGGAGCTTTGGGGCAAGGCGTACCCGCTCCTCACGGCGGACCGAGTGGGGATGCTCGGCGCAATGACTGCTCGGGCGGAAGCACACTCTGTGCGCGTTGCTCTGCTCTACGCGCTACTCGACGGAGCGACGGAGATCGGCGTGCGGCATCTGCGCTCTGCCCTGGCGTTGTGGGACCAGAGCGACCGGTCTTCCGCGTACATCTTTGGTGACGCGCTCGGGGATCCGGTCGCGGACACGATCCTGGCGGCGTTGCGCGCCAATCCCGCGGGAATGGATCGAACGCAGATTTCGGCCGTGTTTGGCGGGCACCGCCGCAGCTCGGAGATCACTCGAGCGCTCTCGATCCTGGCCAGGGACGGGCTCGCCATCATGCAGTCGATCCCCACCGACGGCCGCTCCATCGAGCACTGGACCGCGAAAGAAGCTGGAGAAGCGAAGAAAGGGTCAGGTGACCTTACTTCGCTTCGTTCGCTTATTTCGCAGTCCGAGGAGCTCGACGAGAGCGTGAACCGAGACGGCGGCGAGCGTACGGACCTCGTTGCAACCGACACAGCTCCCCCGACTGGCCCGGGAAGGGCCGGGGCTGGAAGTCCTGTCGGGGAGGATCCAGACGGGGGCGCTCATTCGCCAGTTCCGGGAGCCGACCAGAGCTCGTGGACGGAGGAGAGCCGTGCGTAAGGCAGCTCTCGTCAGCGACGTGCGCTTCACTCCAGCGGGCAGGCTCGAGGCCCGCACCGGATTGCTCGGCTACATCCGGCTCCACTACGCCGACTTGCTCGTCGATGGGCTGACGCTGCGGAGGACAGCCACGGGGGAACTGCGGCTCTCCTGGCCAGCCAGGCGCAGCCGGCACCGAGAAGCCCACCCTTTGATTCGGCCATCGAGCGATGAGCGCCGCCGGCTCCTTGACCGCGTGATCCTGGCTGAGCTCCTAGAGCAGGGCTGGCTCCCGTGAAGCAGCCTCAGGTACGCAACCAGTCCGCGGCTGTGGCGCCCGTCCCCGAACGCTGCGCCACGGCGTCGGGGGGCGCTGCGAGCGAACACAGCGCGGCCCAGGCCGCCGAGCGCCTACGTCGCATTTCGGACCTCCTTGGGGAGCTGGGGCGGCTGGTTGGCGAGATCGCAGGGGACAGGGAGATTCAGGTTGCTGCCGGCTCGGAACGGAGCGTCATGTCCCCTGTGGCCCCTCTCGCGATCGAAGCGCCGCCGAAGAGCGACCTGCTCACCACCGCGGACCTGACGGCGCTGCTGGGCTGCCACCCGCGCACGTTGCGCCGGCTGGAACTCCTGGAGGAGATCCCAGCGCCGATCCGGAAGGGCCGACGCAAGCTCTGGCCGCGCGTCGCCATCGACGAGTGGCTCGCCAACGGGGGAGGGCGGTGAGACGCGCGCTCGGAGTTGGCCGGCTTTGGAAACGCTCCCAAGCGCGCGGAGCCGTATGGATTGGCGATTGGCGCGACGCGAGTGGCGCACGTCAGCGGCGAATGCTCGGGCCTGACAAGGGTGTCGCGCAGAGGAGGATGGCCGCTCTCATCCGCGAGCGTGATCTCGTCGCGTCCGGGCTCGGGATCGAGGAGGGAATCGACCGTCCGGCTCAGGAGGTCATCGACGAGTTTCTGGCCGAGCTGACGGCGAGTCGTTCGCCTCGTTACGTGCGAAGAGTGACTGACATCCTCGTTCGCGTGCAAGCGAGCCTGCGCTTTCGTACGCTCCGTGACCTCCGTCCCCAGGCGCTGCTCCAATACCGACGGATGCGCCTTGGCCAGCACTGCGCGAACAGGACCTGCAACATGGAAGTTCGGGTCGTCGGCACCATGCTGAATTGGGCCGTCCGCATCGGGATCCTCGCGCACAACCCGCTCGCCGGGATCCGCTCGCTCCCCGCAGGACGCGCCTACGAGAAGAGACCACGCCGCGCGATGTCGGAGGACGAGGTGGGGCGGTTCGTGGCCGCCGCGATGCGGGTCGACCAGGAAGCCCTGTCGCGGGCAAGCGCGGCGAAGACGATCGAGAGTGGTGCCCGCGGTCCCGGCTACGCCGCGAGGATACGGCTGCGACCGATCCCGCAGGCGCCACTGTGGATCGGGCTCGTCGAGACAGGCGCGAGGTTCGGCGAGCTCACGAGCACCCGCTGGGGCGATCTCAGCGAGTCGAAGGCTGCGTTGACGCTGCGCGCGCCGACCACCAAGTCACGGAGGGAACGCACGCTTCCCTTGCGCCAGGAGCTGCTCGGTCTGTTTCACGAACTCCGTGTGGCGCAGCACGAGCGTCTGGGACGGATTCCCGGCCCTGCCGAGCGGATCTTCCTGTCTCCGAGCGGGGCAGCCTGGACGCACAACCACTCATACGTGATCAAGCGATTCCGCGCGGTGCTCGAGATTGCAGGGATCCCGCTCGTCGATGCTCGGGGTGAGAAGCTCGATGTACACGCGCTCAGGCACACTGCAGCGACCCGGATGGCGCGGAGCGGGGTGGGGCTGGTCCAGGCGCAGAAGCTGCTGGGGCATTCCGACCCGAAGTTGACGGCTGCGATCTACACGCACCTCGACGCTGAGGACCTACGAGGGGCGGTCGAGAGTTTGCCGGCGCTCAGGATCGCGCGGGGGTAGATCGGCCGGCTAGACTGGCTGGACCTGGGCGCGACACGCGCCTGGACTGCGCTCGACGGGCTCGTGTGCGCCCAGCTTGACGGCCGCGCTTTCGGGGCTGACGATCTGGGGCGCCGTGCTCGCCCCTAGAAGGAGGAGGTCTGCAGAAGACGCGATCGCATCGGGCGCGACTCCGACCGGGCGTGTACTCGGCGCAGGCGCGAACGCGAGGCGATCTGGTGCGCGCTGGAAAGGTATCGACTCTCCCCACGCACACGAGGCGGTTACCTTATCCCAACCGCCGAGCAGGAGGGTACATCGTGATCACCACAGACTGATCCGACCACCCCAACTCGTGCGCTGGTACTCCGATCGGAAGACTGAAGGCTCGTCACGAGGTCGCGGGAGATAGCTCATGGCTGAGAAGCAAGATGCTGATGCCGATATGAAATCCTATTTGGGCCGACGTGCAGTTGAGATGTTGCACTTGTACGGACAGTATCGCGAGATTGACACCAGGTTGGATAAAGACGCTGCAAAGCGTTCGGGACTTTACTCTGACAAGGAGCTCCAAGCATTTCAATGGATCGACAGCCATCCAGGTCCGCGGCAAGTGATTGTAGACTGGTTAGATCGTGCCAAGCAATTCAAGACCTCGGATGAGCAGGTATTGCGCTGGTCGGGGGCAGGAGAGATTGGCACGAGAGGTGAGCTTGCACGCAAACAGACCGCCAGACACATTAAGGAAGGTGCTCATGCCGTTACGGCAAACATAGCGGGCGCTTTTGGAATGTTTATGGCGATGAAAATTTTCCCTGGTGATCCAGAGCGCCAGATCGCTGCCGCCGAGTTTTGGGCAACACTCGGCGAGATGCTGCTGGGAGTGGGAGAGGTACGAGAGCAGTGGTACGACCACAAACACTTGGGCGCAATTAAGAGGCAAGAGAAAGTGGATCGCCCGCCCCCCCCAGTCGGAAGTAACCTTCCCGGACACAAGACCTTTCGCGGCGGTGAAGAGAAGGAAGAGCACGGTACAGGGCATGAGGAGCACGGCACAGGACATAAGGGGACTAAGGAGAACGAGAACCAAGATGGCACACCTGGTGAGGACCACGGTGTGATCGCGGAAACTGGCCTTCTGCCAGATGGCGAAGCATGGCTTCTCCACGACTGGCTCGATTCCGGCGGTCACGGCGAAGACGGTCCGGACATGAGCCTTCCGGGCGGAGGGGCGGGCCACCACGACGACGCGCTCGATCCCGGCGGTCACGGTGATGACGGGCCGGACATGAGCCTTCCGGGCGGAGGGGCGGGCCCCCACGACGACGCGCTCGATCCCGGCGGTCACGGCGAAGACGGTCCGGACATGAGCCTTCCCGGTGGAGGGGCTGGTCATCATGACGATGCGTTAGATCCCGGCGGTCACGGCGAAGACGGTCCGGACATGAGCCTTCCGGGCGGAGGGGCGGGCCACCACGACGACGCGCTCGATCCCGGCGGTCACGGCGAAGACGGTCCGGACATGAGCCTTCCCGGTGGAGGGGCTGGTCATCATGACGATGCGTTAGATCCCGGCGGTCACGGCGAAGACGGTCCGGACATGAGCCTTCCGGGCGGAGGGGCGGGCCACCACGACGACGCGCTCGATCCCGGCGGTCACGGCGAAGACGGTCCGGACATGAGCCTTCCCGGTGGAGGGGCTGGTCATCATGACGATGCGTTAGATCCCGGCGGTCACGGTGATGACGGGCCGGACATGAGCCTTCCCGGTGGAGGGGCTGGCCATCATGACGATGCGCTCGATCCCGGCGGTCACGGGGATCACGCGCCAGGCATGAGTAGTCCTGGGGGGGGGGGCCATCATGACACCTCGCCCGTGCCAGCTGGAACCGACGAAGCTATGCTTGGGATGGACTAGGACCTCAACTCTATCGGACTTATCCATGACGACACAGAACAGGGCGGAACACTTACTTCAAGAAGCTCGCTCGCTGTTTGCTCAACGACAATATCAACGTTGCCGCCAGGTCTATTCCGACCTTATCAGTCAGGATTCCAACTGTGTCGACGCTATTTATGGCCTTGGCGTTCTTTGCATGGCAGAAGACCGCATGGTAGAGGCGGCACAACAATTTCAACTATGTCTTTCTCTTAAGCCCGCTCACGCAAACGCCACCTATTATCTTGGAGCTATTGCTGACAAGCAAGGACACCCGGATCTGGCCGAAAAGTATTGGCGCAAGGCAGTCCAGTTAGATCCGGCCCACAAGGGCGCTGCGAAAGCATTACATTCGCTTTCCTCCCTGCTGTCAAACGACCCCCCCGTCAAGGAATCCATACCAGCAGGAAAAGGCAACGACAAAAAAACCGCAGCCAACAAGCCTCCTCCCGATATGATCATGGCGAGCTATCTGCTAATGCGCGAGGATAGTAGTCCAATTGAGCAGCGCGTGGTTTCGGTTATGGACTCTGTTGCGGAATTCGGAGATCTGAATCCGAGCCTAAGAGCATTCCCACTAAGTGTGATTCTCATCCCACTGTGCATTGTGTTATTGGTGTTTGTTCCCATACCGGTCTTGTTGAGAATGGCCGTAATCGTTCTTGGTATAGGTATTACCATTATTGCACTGCTACGTAAAATGTCATTACGAGTTACGTTTCGTCCCGGCATTATGCAGGTGGTTAGCGGTGTGCTCTGGAAACGGAAAGTATTCTTCGATTTAGTTCGTGTGCAAGATGCTGTATTTGTTCAGGGGCCAATAAATAGACTTACGAATCATGGCGTGCTCTCAATCAATATTGAAGACGGTACAGTGGTTCTAAGGGGCGTAGGTCCAGCGAAGAAGGTCGGTCAGCTGCAGATACAATTAAAGAATCTTGCCGAAGTCTCGAGGAACAGTAAATGGGGGAAGGGTGGCGTTTATTATCGCAGTCTGAGCTAGGTTTTCCCCAGTGCCGCTGTCTTCTAGGCGTGGAAGGCTTGCTCACCCTGGGGCCGGAGTTTGACCCGCATTCGCGGACCTATGGGATGACCGAGCACCTCACGCGGGGAGCTGGGGAGCACGAGGCCTGGTACCGGGACTCAATGCGACCCTGCGGGATGGCCTTCAGCCTTTCGAACGGACTCGCGGTGACCTTCGCGCCGTAGGGAGCTGACGTGCCTGCTCCATCGGACTTTACCGGGCACGAGTGGACTCTACCGGACAGACGCCGCCCCGCCGATCGGACATAAAGGCAGGCAGCAAGTTGGCACTTCGCTCGCGTGACGGTAATCCGACCTCTCGCCAACCGCCCTAACTCTTTAGCTCAGGCCAACTTAGGTGGCGCACCCGGAGGGGCTCGAACCCCCAACCCTCGGTTCCGAAGAACGATCGCCTGTCCGCGCGGCGAGTGGACTCTAGCGGACAAGAGCGGACAAACCCGCCTGTCGTCGGGGGTTACGACCCTCCCCAAGGGATTCCAGGTCCGCTGGACCCGGACTTGAGTGGACTCTATCGGACACAGAACATGGCGCTAAAGTGGCACTTCGGGTCCGCGAGGGTGCCTCTCGGTAATCCGACCTCCGTGATCCGCGCCGCCTCGCCGTGACGCGCTGGGGCGCGCTCAGCGGCCTCGTAGGGACGTCCCGGGAAACGGGGCCAGGCCGGTGATTCTCGCGCCCGTTCGAGCCCTCCCTGGGCTTTCAGGGCATCCCTGGAAACCACTCGCTGTTCTCCCCGACCAGAGCGAGTGTGCCCCCATGGCTAACGCGCTCTGGGAGGCCGAGTGATCGAGGACAAGCGGATCAGTGTTCCGACCGGGAACGGTGAGGCCGACATCGAGCGTGACGAGCTCGGCCGCGCCTACTGGGCCGGCGACGGCTCGCGGATCACCTGGGGTGACGTCGTCGAGTGCGACGAGGATGGCGAGATCAAAGAAGTCCTGATCGATGTCCTCGTGCGCAACGGCCTCTGGGTCCTCCGCGACGGACGAGAGGCGCTGGTGACCTGGGACGGGATCGAAGGGTGGCTGGAGGAGGAACTCTAGGTGAGCCGCGTCCGCGTTCCCTGCGAAGTCTTCGAAGGCACCGAGGCCGTCTGCCTATCCGGCCTCACGAACATGCTCGATCGCGTGCTCGTCGCGGAGATCGCAGCCGGTATGGGATACGAGCAGGCCGCGCGCTGGGTTCGGGAGAACCGCGATCTTTACGCGCGAGGCATCTTCTACGGATTCGAAGTGATCGAGAAACCCGGCGGCGCATCGACGCCGCCACAGCCGAAAGAGAACTGAACCATGGCACGAAGGATCAAGACCGTAACCGCTACCATCACCGAACCGACCGAGACGAAGCGCAACCGCCGCACGCCGGAGCAGATCGTTGCCGACCTCCAGGCCGAGATCGAGCGCGTCAAGGCGCGAGCGGCAGCGCAGCAGGCAAAGGCGGACCCGCAGGCGAGGGCTCTGCTCACGGCGGCGAAGGCACTGGACAAGGCCGGTGCCGGCTGCACTGGCGATGTGGGACGCGCCCTGGAAGCGGCCCGGGCGCTTCTGGGCGAGCAGATCGTGGCGATGGGGATCCGTGCACCTCAGCCGCGACGGAAGCGGCAGGAAGCCGCGTAGGGCAACGGTTCCCCAGGGTGGCGAAAGGAAGTCGCGGAGGCGCGGCTTCTTCTCGTTGGGATCAGAAAGCGTTCGGGTCAGATATGGGGAGCCTTCGAGCCGCCGACTCCCTTGGCAGTCCCGGTCCAGGTCATTAGGCTGAAAAAGGCCATACTTTTCTGAGAATGGGTGTCCGGGTTGTAACCTCCATAGCCGATTCTCCCTCTAAAGGAGTCCTCTGCATGGCTAAGTCCAATCTCGAAGCTGAAATCCGTTCCCGCATCCAGTCGCTGGCCACTGAGCTTGCCGGCATGATCCGACAAGGAGCCCTCGAGTCTGTTCAGGCCGCATTGGGCGGCAATGGAGCGGCGCCTGCTCGCCGAGGACCCGGTCGGCCTCGCGGTCGCGGTCGGCCGAAGGCTAGCGGCGCCAAAAGGGCGCGCGGTCCCGGTCGTCCGCCGAGCGCTGCAACCGCGGAGCTCGCGCCGAAGGTCCTCACCCAGGTGAAGGCAAAGGACGGCCAGGGTGTGACCGCCATCGCGAAGGCGCTCAGGGTGAATGTCGAGCGCGTGAAGCCTGTCATGGCGAAGCTCCTCGCCGCGAAGCAGGTCAAGAAGACCGGGCAGAAGCGCGGGACGAAGTATCACGCTCGCTGACGCGGTCCCTACCCACGAGCAACGGCGTAATGGGCAGGGTGCAGGCGAAAAGGATTACTCTCTCTCGGTAGGCAATCCAGACTCTTCTGCACGCGACGACCGGCTGTGCACTTGTGCGCCCACTGCGCCCACTGCGCCCACTGCGCCCACACCCACATGCGCCCTCTTGCATTCCGCGCGCGCCGCTGCTCAACTGCCCTCAGGCGTCATACTTTCCGAAGAGCCCTCTGCCAGAGTTTTCGGAACTCACACGGCTCTCCCGCCTAGGGCCTGTCTTAGAATGCCCGAAGGAGGAGACAAGATGTCAACAACGACCCTCATCATCATCGTCTTGGTCGTTCTGCTGTTCGGCGGCGGGCTAGGCTATCGTCGGTGGCGTCGGTAGATCCCTCGTTCTCCAGCGGCAAGCGGTGATGAGTGCTGCGCCCGTCGGTTGCAGCAGTCCTCCCTCATAATTCGTCCGGCGGCAACGGCGCAGGTCCAGCGCGGCGTGCCCCGATCGCCCGAAGGGTAGCGGCGGTAAGAAGCGGGGCCACGGTCGTCCCCCGAGCGCTGCAACCGCGGAGCTCGCGCCGAAGGTCCTCGCTCAGGTCAAGGCGAAGGACGGGCAGGGTGTTTCCGACATCGCGAAGGCGCTCAGGGTGAACATCGAGCGCGTGAAGCCGGTCATGGCGAAGCTTCTCGCTGGCAAGCAGGTCAAGAAGACGGGGCAGAAGCGCGGGACGAAGTATCACGCGCGGGGGTAGCTGGAGCCGAACCCGTGGTAAGCCCGATGGCGCGCTATGATGAGCGCCCCTCCAAGACTCACAGGACGACGCTTTGACGGCAGAACCCATAACCCTAGAAATGACCTTCGCCGATGGCGAGGGGATCCTGGCGGTCGGACGCGATCACCCGCTCGTTTCGGTATTCCGTCGGGCCGTGGACACGGGCGGGTACACAGGCGAATGGTTGTTTCTCGTCGCGCGACCAGCGCCGGCGGAAAAACCCAAGCTGCTCGGCACTGTGGCCTGGACACCGGGCGAGCGATTCCTGTTCTTTCCCGGCAAGCCTCGCGAAGTACACTCCACGCATCCGGGCAAGTCGCCGAACGGGAGAGTGTTGGACCATCTAACGCTGGAACTCGACGGGACGATGTCGAGATTCACGGAGCATGTTGCGGTGCTGGGATGTGGGAGCGGCAAGAGCCGCGGACAAGTACGCCGTGGAAGGGTCCACGAAAGATACCTTCATCCGTGGTTTTCTCTCCTGCTCCGGAGTCTTGAGGGGTATGAAGCCCTCCCCGCAGTCTTCACGTTTGAGTTCCCCATTCCGCCTACGGACTTGCATCGGCGGCTGCGCGCGATGATGGGCACCGGAAAGCGGACCGCTACCGCTTTCCCGCCCCTGGAGTCGGCGGGGACACACTACTACCAGCTGGATGTCTGGGCGGGACGCGGGACAGAGTGGCACAAGAGATATGCTGGCGCGCTGCCGTGGTCCACGGTTCACGGTGTAGTGGCAGGTCACTGCGGTGAACTCGTGACGAGAACTGCTCAATTCCATGAGCTAGCAGGTGACTGCGGAATCATTACCGTGCTTACGCGGCCGTCTGGCACTCTCCAGACCGCGGGCCTTGTTCATGCAGCAATTCAACCGAACTGAGCACCCCAACCCTGAGAAGTTGATTGGCCATCGCGGCGGTCAAGGCTGTGATCGCCGAGTTCCTCAAGGCGACATTCCTGCAAGGGTGGGCTGAAGCGAGCGGCCGAAGGTCTCGCGCGTGGCCAACTTCTATGAGGACCACCAGCTCCAGCTCGACTACCAGATTTAACACCGAAACCTCAGCGTCGCTTCCTGGTCGTTCCCCCAGAAGGAGTGGATCAAGCACGCTATCTTCGTGCCGTTGGAGGACCTCGCGGACATGCATCCGTGTGATCGGAAGCGGATCGCGAGCCACTTCGGCGAGGCGGGGAGGCGGCACCAGGCGGGCTGATGGGTGTGGAGAGAAGCCGTGTTTATCGGTCCGGCTAGGAGCGCGTAGTCGACCTGACTTGCAGTGGGCGACGGTGCGATGACCCCTCCTGGGAGTGGTCGCGTGTCGGTTCCTCGGGAGGTCGTCGACGGCATGAAAGTGAGCGCAGACCAGCAGTGGAGCCGGTCTGCGCAGTCCCGCAGCACAACAACGGGATCACACTAGTGATGTCATTGGTGTATGACGCCCCCCTGATCGTCATGGTATCCCAGGCGCACATAGCGGCCCAGCTCCTTGTGGTACACCTCACAATCACCGATCATATACTTGGCGCTGGTATAATCATAAATCCCGTCCATGTCATGGAACTGACTAGCGCCCCATCCCAGGATGCTTGCTCTTTGAAGGCCATAGACCCAATCGTCAAGGACCCAAGGCGGATGTCCCGGGTTGAGGACCAAGAGTGTGTCGCCCGTGGCATAAACGGTTGTTGGGTCCCAAAGGTGCTCGAAATCCGCGCCGCCGGAAGCGTTGCGTTGAGACGCATATTGCCCAATCTGGTAGAAATGCGGCAGAGACCACAAGCTTCCCCAAGAAGTGTAAAGAAGCACTCTTGAATTGTGCGCTCCTGGTAAAGAGTCACCCCACATCGTTCGCTCTGCCAGCAGAAATTTCCATCCATGAGTCGAGCGCGCAATGGCAATGTCTGAGCAAGGATTAGAGTATTCAGCGTTTGGAAGTGTATCAATGACGAACAGTAACTGCGTCGTATTGGGAATGAATGCGCCTGTTTGATCTATACCGCAGGAGTATATCGCGTTGTTGGTGGTTCCTGCCGTCCGCCTCCACTTGGTACCACTCTCCACGTCCCCTTCGTCTCTTGACCAGACGCTAAAGAAGAGCCTGCGCCCGAGTTTTGCCAATGCCCACACGCGTTCTCCGAGCGGCGCAAAGCCTTCAGCGTCCACTAGTTGTTCGAATGGATCGTACGTTTCCACGATTTTTGGTGACCCCCCTTCCAGCTTGACTCGGTAGATCTTCCCATCCTCAAAATTGCTGACGAACCACTGGCCGAACGTGGAGTCAAAACAAATATCGCCCAGACCGGGGCCGGTATTGGGCATTCTATTTGTTCCAATTCCTCCTACTCCATCAGCGGTCGTGAAGGGATCGTCAGTGCTCAGAAAGGTACTGATTTCTGCGGTGAGACCATCGATTCTATAGACCCCGCCAGCTCCCCCAGATTGAAATTCATCGGGGTCAGGATAGGAGGAGCTTGCCGCCACGTAAATATTGGGCGGTTTCATATAGTCGTAACAAACACCGAATACTTGCCCGAGATTGCCGAGGGTCCAGGTCTCAGCTGAAGCCGCGTATTGGTTATAGAACATGGGAGCCTTCCAGTCAACGCTACTCGATGGATACGGCGCCCTTGTATCGACAAGTGTAAGTACCCTATCTGTAGGCAGGTGGCCTTCAGTCGTAACCGCGACTTCACCATCGATGACAGGAAAGGGGGCGGGAATTGCCTCATACGCGTCCCCATACATTTTGAGGTAGAAACTTGAGAATGGTTGATACTTCGTGTAGCCTTCCATCCAGTAACATCCATTACTGATGGTGGCGGCCGCGTCGCTGAGCCAGAACTGGTCCAGGGTTCCAAGGCCGGTCGCGGAGGACGCACCGCTATTCTGGTAATACGTTCCATCCCCGTACGCGTAGTTATTGGGATCTCCAGCGAGGAGGGGTACGGGATCGAGTAGCGCCCCGGGTGAGCTATTCAGGGACAAAGTCCACCCGAAGTTATCGAGAGCTGTCGTTCCATCAAAAATGCCATCGGCGTCGCCGTCGATCAGGAACTCGTAGTCAGGACCCTCGAGGTCGAAGGTGACGATCCAGCAAGTATCGACCGAGTTCGAGCCGGGAAGTTCCAATGAGAAAGAAGCGATCGGCGTGAGGTTTAGAGGGTCGGTGCACGAGGCATAGCGGTTGTAGAAGTCGATATGCCCGTATTCAAGGGGATCGGGATAGAATGAGCAGTAGCCCATCGTGAAGCCCTTCACGATATAGCGATCGGCGCTGGCACCGGAGTGTCCAGTGCTGCTCGGGATGCGACCTTCATCGGTCCAGCTTAAGTCGGCGGGGGATGCGAAGGGATCGAGGTGCCCCGACAGGGCCGAGTTGTTGTACAACACCTTCCGAGCACCCTCTTCAGGGTTAGACCCACGGGTCCAAGTGCCTGTGGCAAAGTGATAGGTGCCGGCATGGCGGATAGGCGCGGTCCGGGTGGACGGTTCTATGGGGCCGGCCTGAGACCCTTGGAGGTCGGCAGTCGATAGGCGCTGGGGCATCTGAGGTGGAAGAAGAGATAGGGCGAGTAAGAACAACATTGGCAGCTCCGATTCGAAAGCGGGTGTATGAAAGGCAGTCGAGATCCAACGAGCGGTTGTCGCATGCGACTGCTACCAAGCGCTTCCTCTGGGCCGGGCGGGAGCGGACATGCTTCCCGGGAAAACCTGTAGGAACGCTGCTGCGGCCCTGCCCGACCGAGCCCGGCAGCCGACTCCGGAGCGTCCTACTCTCCGAGATCGAGGGAGGGGCGAAGGCCAACCTCCCAGGCAGGTTCGTCGCGCGTCATGAGGTGGCGCGACGCGCAGCGGGCATCTCTGGGGTCGCTGGAATAGCTTCCGCCGCGGGCGCGACGTTGGTGGTCGGTGGCGGGGAAGCTTTCGCCCGTACCGATCAGGATGTTGCGAGCCATGTAAGCGACGTACCCCACGTCCCGGGTGAACTCTGCCGCATTTCCGAGGACATCGTGCAGGCCAAAGGGGTTCTCGAGGAAGTGGCCGATCGGGGCCGGCCCGATCCAGTCATCCGGGCCTGCGGAACGGAAGTCTTCGATGGCTGGTTGAGCTCTGGATTCCAGCGGCGCCTCCCCCAGGTTCTCGGCGTGCGGCAGGTCGCTCTCATTCGGGCCGGTCCACCATGGCGAGGTCGTCCCGGCGCGCGCTGCGTACTCCCATTGTGCTTCGCTCGGTAGGTCCAACCCGACGCAGCGCAGCACGGCTATCCCATCCTCCCAGGTCATCCCCATCGCCGGTATCATGTTGCTGTCCGGGGGCCACCCGAGCTCCTTCGCCTTGTCTCGACCCGTGAGGCGCTCCCACTGGGCCACCGTGAGCTCGTACTTGGAGAGGAAGAAAGCGTGGATCTGGATTCCAAAGACGGGCTGCTCGATGCGCTGGGAGTAGGGGTCGTAGTTCGGCAGATTCTTGTCGAGGTTCTGGGATCCCCGATAGAAACTACCGGCGGGCACGAGTACCAAAACCACGGCACTTGCATCGTCGAGTTGCAAGAATCCGTCTGACCCGCGGATCGGAATCTCTCCTGTCAGCATATGGGCGAATTCCCAGAGTCGACTGTTGGGGTCGGGTCCGAGGGGAACAAGATACTCCTGTGGACTCAAGCGCAGCCCAGAATAGATGGGACAGACGGCCGGATCGCGGATCCGGCGCGAGCATTCTTCCCAAGCGGCATCGACTCCGGCTGGCATGGAATGCTCGGCACGGTCGAACGCGGCAAGTACCCTTCTTGCGATTTCGACGCGCGGTCGCGGCTCGGTCGGCCCGGAGAGCTCGTCCAGCTCCCGGTCGATTCGTGCCAGGCGATCGTGCAGGAGGTCGTCATCGGCGGTGGCGAAGGTCCACGATGCGCGACCCAATCCCCGCAGTTGCTCCTGGATCTCGTTCATCCGACTGGGGAAGAGTACGAGCTCACTCTCGACTCCCGCGAGGTCGAGACCTTCGAAGGTCGTGCCGCCGGATTGCTGCAATCTCGCTCGCTCACGTTCGAAATAGGCAATGGTCTTCTTGGCGGTCGCAATGCGGAACTCTTCAAAGGCCCGCGCACGACGCTCCTCCGGAGCATCGTGATCTTCTGGGAGCGCTTGCGCTCGCAAGTCCTGGAGTTGAGCGCGGTAGGTATCTCTTTGCTGCAAGACGCCTTCGGCTGCTGTGAGCCACTCCCGAATCTTCCCGATGTGCCCGCGCGAGGCTGGCCAGAGATAGTCGAATTGCTCGATGAGGCTGGAGGGCTCGCGCAATCGCTGCAGCAGGTCGAGCTGCGCTCGGTCGCCTCGCCAGCGAGATAGGGCCAGTCCTGCTCCCAGTGCGATCAGAACCCCCAAGCCTGCCAACGCAGCCGAAGTGCGATTGCGCCGGATCCACTTCTTGAATTCCGCACGCACGCCGGTGCGATGAGCGCGCACGACGCGGCCCTCGAGGTAGGCTTGCAGGTCCTCGGCGAGTTCCTTCATCCCTGGGTAGCGTTCCAGCGGCATGCGCGCCATCGCACGCTCGCAGATCGACACCAACTCAGGAGGTGCGTCCGGTGCTGTTCGCGCGAGCGGCTCAGGCGGTCCAGCGCGCAGGCGTTCGAGAACGTCTAAAGTTCTCTTCGACGAGCTCTCGTTGACGTAGGGCGGTAGTTTGGCGAGGAGATGATAAAGGAGCGTTCCAACCGCGTAGACGTCGGTCCGAGCACCGAGCAAGAGAAGGTTGCCCATGGCTTGCTCGGGGGACATGTAGGCCGCAGTGCCGAGGATGGTTCCGTCCTCGGTCAGAGTCGCGTCGTCTGCCGCCGAGCGACGAGCAGCGTGGATGAAGGCGGTTCGCTCAGGTTCCCGAGGATGCAGGGTGTCTTCCTCGACATGGGCGACGCCCCAGTCCATGACGAAGACCTCGCCAAAACGCCCCACCATGATGTTCGTTGGTTTGAGGTCACGGTGCACGATACCTTTGGCGTGCGCGTAGCCCATCGCCTCGCAAACCTTGAGCAGAACGCCGAGGGCGCGGACGAGGGTCCAGCCGTCCTTCCCCGTCCATGTCAACTCGAAGACGCTTCTTAGGTCCTGACCGCGCACAAGCTTCATGGCGAAGAAGGGGCGGCCATCCTCGTCGATCCCTAGCTCGTGCACAGGCACGATTCCGGGATGGTCGAGCTGAGAGGTGATCTGTGCCTCTCGAACGAAACGAAGGACACGATCCATCGGCGCGTGCGGGGGATCCGTGCCCACGTTGGTGTGCAGCACCTTGAGAGCGAGAACGCGGGCCAGTTCGTCGTCCCACGCGCTGAAGACTCGACCCATCGAGCCTCTACCGATCTCAACGCCACGGCGATAGCGATCGGCGCGGCGGATGGGCAGAGAAATCCTCTCCAGGAGCTGGACCAGCTCGCGCTCCCCTCCTTCCTTGTGCGGCTTGCGCCCTGCAGCACCCGCGTCCGTCGCGAGCCCTCCAGTCTCACCCGTGGGAGGAGCCGTGGCGTGTCGCAGTCGCCTGAGCTCGGCGGCGAGCCCAGGCCGCTCCCGGCAGAGGGCCTCGAAGTCGGACGGTTTTCCTGCGACCTCGCGACCCAGGAACGCGAGATAGACGTCACGCGCAAGGTCCGAGGCACCGCCCGAGCCCAGCGGAAGATCCTCGTGTCTCTTCGTGCTCATTCTTCTCTCCAGCGGTGATCGCCTTCGTCCCAGGATCGAGCGTGGACTCTGGCCGGAACCCGCAACAGCATCCTGACTATCCAAGTCGTTCTGGTCGAGGGCCGATCGCTTGCGTAGATTGGGGAATCTCCGCTCATGATCCCGATCACCGATTCCAGCATCGCACACGCGATCGAGGACGGAGAATGACCAGAGAGCCCGAACGGCCCCTCCACCCCGACCCGTCCCAGCCGGACGAATCGTTGACGGCCATGCTCGCTCGCTGCGCTCAGGCGGGAGACCTGGCAGGATTCAACGACTTGTGCGAGCGCGTCATGCCTGCGCTTTGCGGGTGGGCACGCCTGCGTGTGGGATCCATCCAGCGCTCACGCGTGGATCCTGACGAGATCGTCCAAGAGACCTGGTTGCGTGCTCTGGGCAGCTTCGGGGACTACGATCCAGGTCGGGGATCGTTCCGGGCCTGGATGTTCGGGATCGCCAAGAACGTCCTCTTCGAAATCGCTACGAGTGGCTCAGGATCCCCACGCGAGGGGCATGGGGTCGACGGCCAACCTGATGGCGATCGAGGAAGTAGCCGACACGGCGACGAGTGCGACCCAGCGCGCTTCACGGTCGGACGCGCTGCGATGCTTTCTCGAACGTGCGCTGGCCCTCAGCGAGGAGGAACAGATGTTGACGATGCTTTGTGGCCTGGAAGGGTTCAGCAGCCGTGAGGCAGCCGAGCGCCTGAACATCAGCGAGGAAGCCGCGACGAAGCGTTGGCAGCGGCTGCGCGCGGAGTTTGCCACGCACGGATCAGCGATCGAGTTGCTCGTCGAGTGAGAAGGTGCTCCGCGTTACTGCCTCCACTTGAGGACGCCGGAACCGAAGGGTGTCCGAATACGCCTCGAGCATCACTGACGACGATCCTTGAATCGCCGCCATACTGCTGGTAACGGGACTCGCGAGACGAAGGATTCCTACCCATGCCTCGATCGACGCTCGAGTCCGACATCGGCCCCCGCATCAAGTACCTGGCACCGAACTCTACGGCCTGATCCGGCAACCTGCCCTCGCGTCCGTTCGGGAGACTGCGGGCGGCGATGTTCTGGTGAAGGCAAAGGACTGTCAGGTCGTCTCCGACATCGCCAAGGCGCTGAGGGTGAACGTCGAGCGCGTGAAGCCGGTGATGGTGAAGCTCCTTGCTGGGAAGCAGATCAAGAAGACCGGACAGAAGCGCGGGACGAAGTACCACGTACGCGGGTAGGCAGAGATACGGGATGGCGCTGTGCGCTGGCCGCGGTATGCAACGCGAGGAGGGGTCAACTACGGGGCCTTCGATCGCATCAGGGCCGTCCACTTCCTAATCGGTGTCGGCTACGGAGTACTCGGGCTCGAGCTCTGGGTCGCGTTCGCCCTTGCGATCACATGGGAAACAGTGGAGGACGTCCTGAAAGCTCTCGTACCCATCATCTTCCCGCACGACCCGCGAGACACGATATGCAACGCGGTCGGTGGCGTTGTGGCATTGCTGACGCGCCGGGCATCGGGCTCGAACTTCATCGAAACTTGAGACGAACGCACAAGACCTCGATGATACGGGCACGCCAGCGAGGAGGCAGTCGCGGGCTCAGGGTCGCAGGATCGGGCCACAAGTCGGAACACCATTGAAGTGCGGCGAGCATCTGCGATGGTGCATGGGCACCTGGATCATCGGCGGACGTTGCCGATCATCGAGAAGGAATCGAGATGAGGGGAATTAGCAAAGACCAGCTCCAGCGCCGCTACCCGGTCCTCCACAAGGAGGACAGAACGGTGTCGTACTGGTCGTTCTCCCGGCAGGAGTAGGCCGGCACCGCATCTTCGTGCCGGTCGAGGATTTCGCGGACATGTACCCGTACGACGGAAGCGGATTGATGGCCACCTCGGCGAGGCGGAGAGCGGCACGCGTCGGGCTGATGGTCGACAGCGACCGGGCGGGGTAGTGATCGCGATGGGGGCGCCTCAGAGTCGGCGGGCACGGCCGAGGAAGGCCGCGACCTGAACCACTATGAACAGTACGCGCGGAAGTTCACCCGGGCACGATACCTTCATTCTCATGCCCGCCGAGACCTTCCGGGCGCCCCCCCCTGTTAGCCATCGTGAGACCGTTACGACCCAGGGCAATACAGGTCTTGGTTCTGAGCGCAGCATTCAAAGCCTAACGACTCTTAGGGGCAATTGCGACCGGTGTTCTTCAGGCTACACGCCTTCACCGCTCGCGCCTTTCATCTGGGCAAGCGAGGCTACGGTGGCGAGGAGCTCGGCGGTCTCTACCGGCTTCGCGATATGAGTCTGGTATCCGGCTTGTAGTGCGCGTGTTCTATCCTCCGAGCGGGCAAACGCGGTAAGGGCTGCGGCCGGAATCCTGATACCCCGTTGGCGTACAGCCTTCATGAAAGAGTAGCCGTCACGATCCGGCATTCCGATGTCGGAAAGAATCACGTCCGGGAGGCTCCGGTCCAACATGACGAGTCCCTCGTCTGTAGATCCCGCCAACATGACCTCGGCATTGCATTCTTCAAGCAGAAGCTTCAGCATATCGCGGGCGTCAGACTCATCATCCACGATTAGCACGCGAATGCCGGAAAGATTGGGCGGCTCAGAACTCGCAGTTGTGCGCGCTGCTGTATTGGAGACCGCCTTGGGGTCCTCTTTCGATCTCGCATGGACAACCGCAAGTGGGAGGGAAACAGTAAATGTCGACCCTTTTCCCTCACCGTCGCTCGCGACTCGGACGCTGCCCCCATGAAGTTCAACAAGTTGCTTCACAATGGCAAGTCCAATCCCGAGTCCCCCGTGCTCGCGTGCAGTAGAGCTATCTGCCTGGCGAAACCGCTCGAAAACGTACGGAAGAAACTCATGTTTGATACCCTGGCCGGTATCATTCACGGATATCTCGACGTAGGCGTTTGCGCGAGCCACCACCACCTTTACCTGGCCGCCCTTGGGTGTAAACTTCACGGCGTTGGAGAGCAAGTTCCAGACTACCTGCTGGAGACGTGCGGGGTCTCCGTTCATAGGATCCCCGACAGGTTCGAACGTTCTCTGGATTCTGATTTCCTTAGCCGCCGCGGCGGGAAGGACTGAATCGAGAGCCGCCTCGAGGATGACTGGCAGCTCCACTTGCTGCACCTCGAGCCTCATATTGCCCGAGATGATGCGACTCATGTCGAGAAGGTCTGCAATGAGCTGCGCTTGAATACGGGCATTGCGATCGATGACGGCAAGCCCCTGTTCGAGTGTCTTGTCCGCTATGGATCGCTTCATGAGAATCTGCGTCCACCCCATGATTGCGCTGAGCGGTGTCCGGATTTCATGGGACAGCGTGGCGAGGAAATCCTCCTTGAGCCTGTTCGCACGCTCCGCCTCTGCCCTGGCCGCGCGCTCGCGAGCAAGTAATTCTTCACGCTCCGCTTCGGCGCGCTTGCGATCGGTGATATCTAGAGTGAAGCAGCGGGTATGTATGAACTTGCCATTCTCGAATAACACGTTGGAGTTGATGAGGACATCCCGGATCGAACTATCTTTGCACCGGAGTTGCGCGGGGTACTCGTGTAGCGTTTCGCCGGCCGTCAAGCGGGCGAGAATGTCTTCGATCACCAGCTGACTGACATGAAACTCAGAGATATGGCGACCGACGTATTCCTCGTGGCTATAGCCGAGCAGGTCGAGCTCAGTCTTATTGACCTTCAGGATCATGCCGTCCGGACCCACCCAGTGCAGACCAACGCTCGCATTGTCGAAGAAGTCCCGAAGATCCTGCTCGCTGCGCTGAAGAGCGTCCTCCGTCCGCCGTCGTTCGCTCACGTCGCGGAAAACCAGCACACATCCGACCACCTGCTCACCCTCGTCGCGAATGGGTGCGGAGCTGTCATCAATCGCTCGTTCGCTGCCGTCCTTTGCGATGAGGACCGTGTGGTTTGCCAACCCGACAATGACCCCCTGCCGCAAGGCCCTGAGGGCCGGATTCTCGATCGGTTCCCGGCTGTTTTCGTTGACGATGTGGAAAATATCCGAGAGCGGACACCCCAACGCTTCGGCCTCACTCCAGCCGGTCAAAGACTCGGCCACGCCGTTCATGAATGTTACCCGGGCCTGTTCGTCGGTGCTGATCACGGCGTCGCCGATGCTCGCCAGCGTGACGCGCAGCCACTCCGACTGCTTGCGCAAAGCTTCCTCGACACGCAGGCGTGCAACGAGAACGCTTTGGGCGTTCTGTAGGGCAACGGAGCGAAGCCGTTCCTCTTCGTCGTCCTCTCTCGTGTCCATCAGGAAGTCAGGAGGATCGCAGCTGCAAGTGCCGTGCCTTCGACGCGCGCACGGATCTTCTCAAAGGCCGTGTCGCGGGTTGTCGAGGTGTCGTCGCAAAACGGGGCGAACCCGCAGTCGTCCGTCGTGCCCAATTGCCCGACCGGGATGTACTCAGCCGCCTCTAGGACTCGGTCTCGGACCTCCTCCGGCGTCTCGACACGGGGATCGATCGGTGCGACGACGCCGATGAAGACCCGCTGGTCCGTCTTCACGTGGTCGTAGATGATCTTCAGGACGCGAGTGCGGTCCCTTTCTCCTGCCAGCGCGATATAAAAGTTTCCGACCTTCAATTCAAAGAGACTAGGCAGTAGCTCGGCGTAGTCGACGTCGGCACTGTGGGTTGAGTCCCGGTCGCCCCCGGGGCACGTGTGCACGCCGATGCGCTTGCGGTCTGCGGCGGAGAACCGCGAGAGTGCCAGGTTGTTCAAGTCGATGAAGCTATGGAGGAGATCCCCCGATGGATCGATCTTGACCGCCAGCCGCCCTTCCGTGAAGTCAATCTGCACCTTATGCGCGCCCTTCCGCAGGCAAGCGCGGACCTCGGTCTCGTGCTCACGGAGCAGGTCGTCGATGAATTGCTCGCGCGAGTAGCCAGGGATTTCGTCCGCTGGATACATGAGACTAAGAGCGGAGGGCGAGATGACCGCTTGCTTCACCGGCACGTGAGCGTAGCGCAGAGCCACCTCTAGGTAGCTATCCGCGTGCCTCTTGTAGCGAAAAGGACCGCCCGTAAGCCGCAACATCCGGCGGGTGTGGCCGGCCGTGAACGGGATCTTGAAACCGTCCGGGGCCGTGTTCGGCAACCCTTGAACGGAGTACGTCCAAAAATTGTGATACTTCCTCTGTTCGCCGTCGGTAATTACCGGCGAGCCAGTTGCTTCGAACCGCTCGATCGTGTCGCGGGTAGCCTCCTCGAAAAGTTGGTCCAATGCCTGGTCCGTGCCGTCTCCTGAGGCGAGCGCGTTGATTAGCGAAGGAGGTCGAGGAATACTCCCGATGGGTTCGGTCGGGATTGTGAGGTTTACATCCGATTTGGGACCGCTTGCAGAGAGGGCGACCGAGGTTTCCTCATTGCCTTCGTGTTTGCTCATCCCCATTATGCTGTCGGCCTTCCGCCATCGATCTGAACCCTCGCTGCTGGCACTGGTGTCTCTTCCTTAGGCATTCTCTTTCTTAGCGGTGGGGGAGTGGACCGATTGCTTTTGGTGCCACGGGCGCCCTCTTCAATGAGAACCCTCTCTCGCGCATCTCTGATCAGCATCCGGATGTACTCGGAAGCGGAGCCGTAGGCGCCCGTCCTGATCTGGGTGCGAACGAAGTCTTTGAGCGGGCTCGGCAGAGACACGTTTATCGAAGTAGGGTAGGGCGCAGCCATGCCCGCAATCCTACTAGGGATGGTCAAAAATTGTCAATACTTGGCAGACGAGGGCCGTCTCGGCTCAGGAAGCGCCTTCGTCGCGAGTCGGATCGCTGTCCTCTCTACCGCTCCCCGAGACTGGCGATGGCACGTTCGGCAGCCTCTTCTAGGTGAGAATCAGGCACAGGTTCAGCACGAGGCGTTCGCCTCTAGTCCGCCCGCGAGTCGGTGGGCGCATGGTCAGTTTCCCGACCCCCGGGATCAGCCTCCCCTTGCCCGCTCTCGCCCTCGTGTACGCCGCATCACGATCTATCTGGACGGAAGCGTCGACCCCACGCACGGCCAGCAGTCGTTCGCTTTCTTCAACGGCTCCTACGACTCCTGGTGCTACCTTCCCCTCTTTGGATTCCTCTCGGTCGACGACGAGCCCGAGCGGGGCGCTGACTCCCAGTTTGCTGGAGTATGACGGGGGCGGGTACTGGCACAGTTCTTGACCGATCCCCGAACGAAAGGCCGTGAACCAAGGACTCACCCGTGACCGAGAACCCCTCCCTGCGCAGTTCAGGGATCGAAGCTACCTAGGGGAGGTCGGCCGAACATGGAGCGGCAACCTGACCCTGCTGCTCGTGCCAGCCTCGGGAAATGCTTCTCCGGTCGGCAAGCGCCGCGTCGCCGCCTTCGTCTACGAACTCGCCGCCGAAATGGAGCGTCAGAGCGAATTGCTCGAGGGCCTGTGGGCAATCACGGCCGAGCCGAAGCATGCCAGGATCAGGATCGAGCTGGAGAATGCGGACGAGAGTGTGCGGGCGGAGGCGCTTCTTGCTTCGGTCATGGCCCAGTTCAACCTGGCATAGGGATGGGCGCGCGTCAAATCAACCGATCACGCCGGGCTGTTGCTGAACCGGGGGCTGCATGGACACCGCTGTGCACCCATCATCGCCAAACAGCTCGTGGTTCGTGGCGACCTCGCGGAGTGAGGGCCGCGGGCCACGGCAACCGGCCCCCGTCGGGAACGAAAGTAACAGATCGGAGCGTGCACCCTGCTTCCCCCATTGTCGACTGCGGCTCTTCCTTCACCTCGCCGGCGACGCTACCGTGAAAGAGATGGCCGGTCCCGTCGTATCCGGACGAACGCGTCCGTCGATCGAGACAGACTGGGCAGACTCTCTCTCCTCTCGGGGCCGGCGATCTTCTGGTCGCCGGTCCCCCCTAGTTCGGTGCCGCGGCCTAGGACTGTGGATCGGACACCCGCTCGCGACAAGCAATGCTTTCACTCTGCGTTCTCGCCCGGAAGAGCCAGCACACGGCGATTCGCCGCATCGGTTTTTCGATTGAGTGAGAGTCGGCCGCTACAGCAACCGGCCCTTAGAGGACACCGCGAGCCGGGGCAGGCCCCAGTGCATGGCACGATGGTTGCAAGCGCCGGCCCATCGCATGGTCAATAGAACCAACGAAGCTGGCAAAAGGAGTCGTCATGAACTGGGACCGCGCACGAGGCAACTGGAAACAGGTCAAGGGCAAGGTCCGGGAAGAGTGGGGCAAGCTAACGGACGATGACCTGGAGGTCATCCAAGGCAAGCGCGATCAGCTCGTCGGCAAAGTTCAGGAGCGGTACAGTGTGCTTCGCGACGAAGCCGAGCAGCACGTCGCAAAGTGGGAGCGACGCATCGAGAAGGCCCTCGATGAAGCCATGTCCTTCACGTCCCAGGCGTACGAGAATGTGTCCGGCCGGGGAGGTTTGGAGAAATTGCAGGGTGGGCGGAGAGCCGGCACCACATCGAACGAAACGACGTCAGAAACATCCTCCTCGCAGCAGACCCTCGGCGAAATAGCGGAACGCCTCGGAGGAGTAGTCGGGGAGAAGCTAGATGACCTGCATGATCAGGGCAAGGAGCTCTATCAGCAGAGCAAGGATCGAGTCCAAACGGCCAGTTCCATGGTTGGAGGCTACGTTCAAGAGCAGCCGCTAACCGCACTACTGATGGCGGCGGGCGTGGGCCTAATCCTCGGAGTAATCCTGGCGCGCCGATGAGATAATCTCCCCTCAGAAGAGGCTTCGACCGAAGGATACTGCGATAGTGAGGGAGGCCGAACTCCGTAACGGCTTGACGCTACGCATAGCGTCCGAATCCAGCAATTCCAACCGACCCAGAATCAATCCAAATCAATCCAAAGAATCATGAAGAAGCCCCACGAAAACCCCAAGCCCAAACAGGCCCAAGCCGAACTAACGCCGCGAGTCGACTTCATTTACCAAGCCCTCGAAACGGAGATAGGGGGAGTCGAGATTTACACAACGGCGATTGATTGCGTACAGAACGACGAGTTGCGGGAGGAATGGGAGAAGTATCTCAAACAGACCAAGGAGCACGTCGAAGTGGTGCGCGGTGTGTGCACGAGCCTGGGGCTCGATCCAGACCGCGAGACGCCGGGACGCCAGGTCGTTCGGCACATCGGACAGTCGCTGGTGAAGGCCATGCAGATGGCGCTCGGCTCCGGGGAGCCAGAAGCGGCGGAAATCGTGGCGGCCGAGTGCGTCTTGCTCGCCGAGACGAAGGATCATGCTAACTGGGCTTTGATCGGCAGGATCGCTGAGGGTGGCGAGGGCGAGGAGGAGAGGGTGCTCCAGGCTGCATACGACCAAGTCGAGGATGAAGAGGACGAGCACCTTTACCACACGATCGGCTGGGCGCGTGAGCTACGGCTAGACTCCCTCGAGCTGTCGGCCCAACTTCCGCCGCCCGAGGAAATAGAGGATGTCCGCACCCAGGAAGAAGCTGCACAGGTGAAGAAGAAGAGGGCTCCCGAGCGGGACTCCTAGTTCTCCCGCAGTTTGACATTCTGCTGCGAAGTAATGACGTCGACTCAGACAGCCCGCCGCTTCTTCTCCGTCCTCTTCCTCATAAACAACTTCGACATTAGCTCGGCCCCTTCAGCCATTATTCTTTGGTTCTCGATGTAGCTCGCCTCGGATGCTTCTGATCCCAATGAAAGTATGAATGGTCGAAGATTTCTATGAAAATCAAAAACTGTTCCCGATACTGCCTTGCATTTCTGTGCTCGTGATGTTTTCCGCATGTCAATCAACACGCATGTCTGAATCAGGAATCCGTCTGGGGGATAAGACCTTGGAACAATTCAAGACGGGTGAGACTACGGAGGACTGGTTGATTGCTGTGGTTGGCCAGCCTACGTCGCGCACCGACCTTCCGGAAGGCGTCAGTGTGCTGCGTTACAGCACGACTAACGCCTCCAGCGGGGTCTTGAATATGATTATGGGAAAATCGTCTCACACTACTGCAACTGTCTATTTTGTTGTCCGCGATGGAATAATTACAGAGTTGTGGGCCGATCGTGAAACGGAGCGCACTCTTCTGGGGAAGGAGGTTGAGAAGGATCAGGGCGAAAAGAAGGACTGATCTCTAAGTCGAACTGCGACTCGCAGCCCATTGGTCATCGGGCGAAGGTTAGTACTGGGTGATGCGTCGTCTACGCGCCAGGTCTGGCATCTTTGTCCAAGACCGCGAGAGCGGCACGACCGAAAGCGTGAGCGTCGACTCGGGTGGGGCTGAGCGGAACGACGTTAGTGATTACACCTGGATCTCCCCCGGCGGTCGCTTCGTCGCGTTCGAGAGCAATGCCACGAACCTCGTCGGCGGGGACACGAACGGTGTCCAGGACATCTTCGTCCACGACCGCCAGAGCGGAACGACCGAGCGTGTGAGCGTTGACTCAGGCGGGATACAGGCGAACGGCGATAGCGTCTCGTCCTCGATCTCCGCCAGTGGCCGCTACGCGGCCTTCATGAGCGGCGCTACCAACCTGGTCGGCGGGGACACGAATTGGAAGTTTGATATCTTCGTCCGCGCCCGCGCGACCGAGATCGGGACGAAGTACTGCATTGCGAACGCGAACTCAACCGGCTCTCCGGCCGATCTCTGGGCCTCCGGCTCGGCGAGCTCAGGCGCCGGCCTCCTCGCAGTCGTGCGAAGTCTTCTGATCACCCCGGTGTGTGCAGCCACTCGCGCTGCACATCTTAATCAACATTCACGATACGGCTATCTCCGGTACCACCCCAATAGCATGGAAAGGCATCCGCGCCGTATGCGATGAGATGGCCCGCGCGGGTGACTCGGTTTATTGAGCGTCTCTTCGGCGACTTATTGGAGAGAGCGCAGCTTCCCACTTCGTGCCTGGCGCGCAGGATGAAGGTTTGCATAGCCCTCGTAGCGCGGACAGTCCGATTAGGTCAATCATCCGACGCTTCACCGCTGACCGCCTTTTCCCGCGCCCGTGGCCGGCTCACTGCCACAAACTCCGTCACATTCTCAGGCGCGATCGGACCTCTGACGTGCCCGTCCAGGGAGACGCTGGACCGCTACTTCACCGCTGCTTCACCGATTTTGGCCCCTTGGCGGTGAAGTTGTCCCGAAATTGGCCTGGGCTGCCTCAAGATGGAAGGATCTCCGCTGCCAGGACCAGAACTTGCATGCGGCGCGCAAAGTTCCCTCCGGTTACCCGGAAGTTCCCCGATCTGCCTTGCTGAAATGCGCCTCCAGAGCGTGCATGGCGACGACCCTCGAATTCCAAGCCAAACTCCAAGGAGGTCGCCGTGCAGATCGAAGAAGCGCTGGACCGGTTCCTCGTCCAGCTCGAAGCGGATGGCCGCTCCGTCCATACTCGCAAGCAGTACTCCCGCCACGTTCGTGCGCTGGCTCTGTGGCTTCACCAGCGGGACCACGGCGCGATTCTGGGCGAAGTGCGCCATGAGGACGTGGCCCGCTTCCTCGCGTCCACAGGGGCCCGTACGCGGCCAGACGGGCAGCCCAAACGCACGGGCTCGGCGAACGCGCTCAAGAGCTCGCTCAGGGGCTTCTTCGCCTACGCGCACAGTGCCGGCTACGCGACCGAGAATGCTACCCGACTCGTTCGTCGGGCTCGCACAGCACCACCCCCTCCGCGGGGGTTGAGCCAGGCGGACCAGGAGCGCCTGCTCGCGTCGATCAACGGTGCGGTTGGGGAGGAGGCCCGGCGGGACGGCGTCCTCGTCCGCCTGATGCTCGCGACCGGTCTCCGGCTCAGCTCGACCCTGGCTCTCGACGTAGCGGACGTGGACCTGGAGCGTGGCGAGCTTCGAGTGCGGCGGGTCAAGGGCGGCGGGCAGCAGCTCGTTCCCGTCCCGGACGCCATGCGCGAGCGGCTCACGGCGTACGTCGCGGAACGGACTGTCGGGGCGCTGTTCCAGGGCTGCACGGGACGGCGGCTTGGGCATCGTCAGGCCCAGCGCCGTTTCTCGCAGTGGCTGGAGCGGGCAGGGCTCACGGGGCGGTACAGCCCTCACAGCTTGCGCCATAGCTTCGCCATGGCCCTATACACGAAAACCGCAGACGTACTGCTCGTGAAGGAAGCGCTCGGCCACCGTTCGATCGGCTCGACGTTGATCTACGCCCGGTGCGATCAGCAGCGGCTCCGGGAAGCCGTGGGAGCGCGGTAGAGCCCCGCGAGGTTGTGCGCTAGATTGTATGCACACAACTCACCCGAGCGCTGCCTGCGAGCTCCAAGATCGAATTCCAAGACGGCTCCGCTCATCTCCCGGCTCCGCTCACGCGGAGGAGGCCGTCTTGGAAAAGAACACGCTCGCGGTCGAATGGGTCGAGACCGGCCAGCTCTTCGCCAACCCCGCGAACCCTCGCATCAACGACGCGGCGGTTCCACACGTCGCGGCCTCGGTCCGGCGCTTCGGTTGGCAGCAGCCGATCGTGGCAAAACGCTCCGGGGAGGTCGTTGCCGGCCATACCCGGCTCAAGGCCGCGCGCGAGCTTGGCCAGGATCGCGTCCCCGTCACCTGGTTCGATGGAACGGATCTCGACGCGACCGCATTCATGATCGCGGACAATCGTTCGCATTCCTTCTCGAAGTGGGATGAGGCCCCGCTCGCGAAGCTCTTGCAGGAACTGCGCGTCGAGGACTCTCTCGAGGGCGTCGGGTTCAGCAGCCACGACATCGACCAGCTTCTCGCCGATCTGGAAGCGCTCCAGTCACCGAAGGAACTCGACGATCCAGGGCCAGAGGCGCTGCCCGAGAGACCGATCTCGCGAGCGGGCGACATGTGGACCTTGGGACAGCACCGACTGCTATGCGGTGACGCGTGCGACACCGACAACTACCAACGCCTGCTGCAAGGAGAAGCGGTCGATCTGGTCTGGGTCGATGCACCCTATGGTGTCAGCTACACGGGCAAGACCGCTGATGCGCTCAAGATCAGGAACGACGATCTCAATGGCGCCGAGCTAGAGATGTTCCTGCGCAGCGCGTTCACCGCAGCGTGCAACGCCTGCAAGCCTGGTGCCGTCTGGTACGCCGCAGCTCCCGCCGGCCCGCAGTTCCTGCACTTCGCGGTAGTGCTCACCGAGCTCGGCATCTGGCGGCAAACGCTCGTGTGGTTGAAAGATTCGCTCGTGCTCGGCCATTCCGATTTCCACTACAGACACGAGGCGCTGTTCACGGGCTGGAAGCCTGGTGCTGCTCACCACGCTCCACGAAGCAGAGACATCGACAGTGTCTGGGAGGTACCCCGTCCCAAGATCTCCGCGGAGCACCCCACAATGAAACCGGTTGCGTTGGTGGCGAGAGCAATCGAGACGAGCAGTGATCGAGGCGAGATTGTGCTCGATTGCTTCTGCGGATCAGCTACAACCATTCTCGCCGCAGAGAGTACGGGGCGGATAGCTCGTGGCATCGAGATCGATCCGCGATACATCGATGTCGGTGTGAAGCGTTGGCAGCAGGCCACTGGCAAGGCCGCGACACTCGAGGGCGATGGTCGCACGTTTGACGAGATCGCGAAGGAGCGCGGCGAGGTTGCAGCGACTCCCGCCTGAAAGCTTCGAGTTCTACGTATCGCTCGGGACGGAACGATCGTACCGCGCGGTTGCCGAGAAGTACGGCGTCAGCAAGCGCGCCGTCGTGGACCACGCTCGCACCGAATGCTGGATCGAGCGATTGCAAAGGATTGAGGCCGAGGCACGCGAGCGGAGTGAACAGAGGCTCGTCGAAACTATCGAGGAGCAGCGCACACGCCATCTCAAGACGCTGCGTGCGCTACACGGTCGCGCAATCGAAGCGCTGCGTACGCACACGCTCGATTCCTGCATGGAAGCCGCGAAGGTGATCGAGATGGTCGTGAAGCTGGAGCGCCTCATTACCGGCGAGCCTTCGCAGCGTGCGCAGATCGCGATCGAGGAAGTCACGAGGCGAGAGATCGAGAGTCTCGTGGGAGTCGATGGCGAGGACGAAGTGAAGGACGAGGGCGATGCCGGCGAAGCTGCTCCACATTGACAAGGAGGCACTCTTCGCCCACCTCAGTTACCGACCGCATCCCGGTCAGCTCGAAGTGCATCTCTCAGCAGCGCCGCGACGCGTGCTCGCCTGCGGAGTTCGATGGGGAAAGTCCACGCTGTGCGTGATGGAGACTCTCTGTGCCGCACTCGCCCCCAATGACGGCGGAATCGGTTGGATCGTCGGCCCGAGCTTCGATTCCGTCGATCTGATCTTGGTACAGGTGCGACGCTTGCTCGCGCGACGCTTCGCCCACCGCATCATCCGGATCGAGTCACGTGAGCGAACCATCGTCGTGCGCAACCTCGCCGGGAGCATTGCGACGATCGTTGGCAAGTCTGCCGACAACAAGACGAGCCTCCTCGGCGAAAGCGTGAGCTGGCTGGTTGTTGACGAAGCTGCGCAGCTCAAGCGCGACATCTGGGAGACCGCACTGAGCCAGCGGTTGATCGACACCGCTGGATGGGCGCTGCTCACGAGCACACCACGCGGGGCAGCCGGCTGGTTCCACGAGCTCTTCCTGCGCGGGCAGGGAACCGATCCGGAGTTCGCCTCCTGGCGTGCCCCGACGTGGGACAACCCGTGCATCGACCGGGCAATCGTCGAGAAGGAACGCGATCGGCTTCCCCAGGCCGTGTTCGACGAGCAATACGCCGGCGAGTTCGTTGGCGACGGCGGCATCCCGTGCGCGACGTGTGGATGGCCTGTGCCGTTCGGCGGGAGTCCGATCGTGCTCGTCGGTGACGAGGAGCTTCGGACGTGTGTGGACTGCGGGCGCTTCGTGGACGAGGCCGGACACGCGGTGGCAGACGTGGACGAGAACGGACAGCCGAGGGCGCAGGTTGTCGTTGTGCAGGTCCCGGTAGACCCGCCAGTGGTAACCCCCGGCTGAGCGCCACGCCGAACCGAGTTCCCGCACAGCTTGCCTTCACGCTGCTCGCCGAGTACGGTCCTACTGCGGTGGCCGATGTGCCTTTCCAGCTGTGCCGCCATAGGTCTGATGATCGAGAACTCCATGGCTCGTTACTTTCTCTTCTATCGTCTGTGGATCGGATACACGTTCTCTTTCCCCGTTGCAGACTTTGACACGATTGCCGACAACGCGATCGAAGCAGAGCGAGACCGGATCGCCAAAGTCTGGGCGGCAGCGAACGCAGGTGAGCTTGAAGCCTTCCGCGAACGCATGCGTGTCGAAAAGGAACGCACTGACCGACTCAATCGCTACCGGAGTAGTTCGAGTGGGCACAGTCTCTCGCGACCTCGGAGTTCCCGCCGATTGACGGAGGCGGTAGCGACGACTGGACCCAGCCTCACCGAGGAAGTAGAGCTCGCTCGCGGATGGAGATTCCCCTCACGCGGCGGGTTGATCCGACTTATTCCATCCCCTGACGCGCCGAAGTTCCCGACGGGCCCTCGTCGAGTGTACTTTGCCTCTGTCGAGGTAGATCCGCAATCGGTGATGGATCAGCTAGTGACTGCGCTGAATGCGCGATTCTGTGCGCCCGTTGCAAATGCTCAAGCGACGATATTCAACATGCGGAGTGTCATTCGCCTAGGTTTCGATGCGGCGGAGGATCTGGCGCCCGAACGGAGGTTGGAGATCCAGCTTGGCATAGAGGATTGGCGCAAGAATCCGGTCGCCACCATTCTGGGTATCCCAATCGCACAGATCAGGGATGACTTGGAGCGCGCCGTGCAGTTGATCGCCCCGGCGTCGGGACGAGAGGCCATCAGCTCCACGAGTATGGTGCAGGCACCGAAGCATGCACGAAGCGGGAAGCGGACGGGTCGACCTCGGGCGGAGACCACGGTGACTGAGAAGGCGATCTTGGCTGCTTGGGACACCAATCGGTACGACGAGTACGGGAAGTGCGCTCAAGAGCTTGGATGCACCGCTCGGGAGGTTGAACTCGTCGTCGATCGGCGCCGCAAGCGACAGGAACGGGCGCAGTAGCTCCGTCGGACAACCCCCCTGTCAAGGGGCACGGGTTTTTCCGTCACTTTTCCGTCGCTTTCCGCGAGTGTCACGAACAGGCCAGCGAGTGGCCAAGGGGTGGCGTCGGCCTAGTCTCCTGTCGGACAAACCCTTCGGTGGGCTTTGTCCGCCGCCGGACAAATCCGTTCTGTCCGATGCGGGCTGGATCATGCATGCGTTCGGTGGCCGACCCGACTCGGGCCGGTAACGCCGACAGAGATCTGATGCCAGACCCGATGGAGACCTCCGATGGCGAACCTGTTCGACCTAATCCAATCCAGCGACGAAGGACCGACCACCCAGCTCCACGAGCTGAAGCTCAACGAGAATCCCTCGATGGTGCTTTTCTTCACTATCGAGCACACCGAGGATGTACCCCTGCACTTCCAGGACGACAAGGAGGTAGACGGCTATGTTCCTTGCCCGGGAGAGGAATGCCCGAACTGTGAGATAGGAGACAAATCGCAGGCTTTCCTGCTGCTTCCTGCATATAGCCTCGACTCACGGCGGGTTAGTGTTCTCAAAGTTTCGAGACGTCGTGGTCCGGGGACTCTCCTTGGGCAACTACTGCCCCATCTCGGCGGCGATGACACGACGAAGAAGTTCTTCGTGCTGCGCCGGTCGGGCAGGTCTTCCACCTTCGAGGTGAGCGTACGCCCCCTCCCCCAGGAAGCAGATCACGGGGAGGATGCGATCGCAGCTTTCCTCGCCGCGCACAAGGAGGGACTGAAACTCTCGAGCGCCTTCCCGCAGTACACGGCAGAGGAACTCCGCCGTCTACCGAAGGTCGCGAACAGACTCCGCCTCCTCAATCCGCCCCGTGCCGACGATGAAAAACGCGACGCGTGAGACAATCGTGGCGCCGCCTACGCTGGTGACGGAGCTGGACCTGCCTGCATTCCGAGAGACATACTTGGCCAGCGAGGCCATCCAACTCGCGCTCGAACGCAATGTTCACCTGCTCATCCGACTTCCCGTCGGAGTTGGGAAGAGTCACACGCTCGACGAGCTCCTGCAAGATCCGCTGCTGTACGAGCGGTTCGACCTCGTGATCTGTGTCGCACCGACCTGGGCAATCTTGGGAGACCGTGCGATCGTATCGGGCCGCTCCTCCCCGCCGGTTCCATGGGCGTTGATCGAGCCGCGCCCAAGAGAGCGCTGCGGACCCCATGCCGCGAGCTGGTCGGAGCTGGAGAAGGCGGGTTGTGCGACGCTCGCCAAGGCCACCCTCTGCCGAGAGTGTAAAGAGAGGGCTCGACTCCCCGAGCCGTGTGAATGGCCCGACCTCTATCGCAACCTGAAGGGGAAGCGCCTGGTCTTCGTCGTCGAGCAGCACTTCCTCATCAACCGCTCATTCATGCGCTCAATGCGTCGGTGGACACAGGAACCACGCATTCTCGTGATCCTGGATGAAGCGACGGTTCTGCAAGGCAAGTTCGAGATCAAGATCGAGCGGAACGCGATCGACCGCTTCCTGGCGGTCATCGAGCAGATCCCCTCAACCCGAGCTCTGTTCCGGGAGCGCCGTCGCGATCTGATCGAAGCTCTCCGCTTTCTGCGCGATGCCGACGACGACGAGCTGAGGAACTCTGACTTCCATGGATTGAGCGCCGCGGATCGAAGCATTCTGCGGATCCAGAAGCTTGGCAGAGATCGCTTCGGCAGCGGGTTCCGCTACATCGGCTACGACCTTGTGCAGCTCGCCTGGTCGAGGCCCGAGGAGCGGTGGAAGGACTGGGCACGGACGATCCACTTCATTGCGCGGCCCTACCTGCGTTGTCACGTGCTTCTTCTCTCGGCGCATCTCTCTTCGGACTTCGCCGGTCATCGTCTTGGGACGGACCCGATTCCTTCGCCGTTCGAGCACACGCGCGTACGCCACAGTGGGACACGGCTCATCAATCTCGTGAACCGCGTCGGCGCTGACGCCTACTTTGCCTCGAACCACAGGCGTGTCCTCGACACGTTCGCCGTCGTCCTCCTGCGGAACATCATCGAAGGGCGCTCGACGCTGTTGGTGGCGAAGAAAAGCCGGAAGGAGTGTTGTGCGGCCTATCTCTGGGATCGCCTCAAGGGCTGGGGCGTGGATGTGCGCATCGTTCTAGAGGGATTCGATGACCTCCCAACCTCTCCGGATCCCACGGTCATTCCCCTCATCCACTACGGCGTGATGGGCGTAAACACGTTCCAGGACTACCAGTCCTGCTACTGCCTCACGAGCTACTACGTTCCGCCTGATGAGTTCGAACGTACGGTCCAGGAGTTCGAGCCCGAGGCTTTTCGCGTTGGGCTCTCGGTGCGAGCCGGTGCCGACGGGATCCGCCGGGTCGAGCTAGAGCCTGGCGCTCCGGACCAGGACCGGCGGTTCCTGGCCAACCTGTACCTGCGCAAGCTCGAGGTCGATCCGGTCGTGCAGGCGGCTGGTCGTGTGCGCCCCCTGACGAAACCTCGCGAGGTGGTCTTCTTCCAGATGCACGATCTGGAAGAGCAGGTGGGGCCCTACGAGCGAGTGTGCACACTCTCGGGGCTGCGCGGCGCGCTCGGAGTCCCCTCCGCCCACGACATCGACGATCTCGTGGATGGGCTTCGCGCACGTGCTCTTATGGCGGAGGGCCGCACTGCCGAAGCAGTCGCCGAGGAGATCGGAGTCAGCCGCGCGACCCTCTTTCGCCGCCTCCGGGCAGTGCGAGAGTCTCAGAATCCCTATAAGAGATACTTTAATAGGTATTTTGAGACTCTCCCCCCTCGCTCGGCGGAAGAGGAGGCGCGCTCGTGACCCTTCTGCCTGGTTGGGAGGAGCGCCTCAAGGCTCGGCCGACGATGCCGGCGAAGCCGCTCTGCCCGTCGCCTCTCAGAATCGATGCGACCAGCGCGTCCGGGAACATACGCCACGTCGCGGACGAGCTCCAGGCTCAAGAGCTCATAGCCCTCCTCGAAGGCAGCAACATCGCTGCAATCGCGGTCGACAGTGAGTTCTACCACGCGAGCACGGAGTTCGAGCTCCGCTCGGGTAGGTCCTGGACGGACATCCGTTCGGTTCGGCCGGTCTGCGTCTCGCTCGCGGCTCTCGTCGTAGGTAGCAGCCCTGATGAGCCGGAAGCAATCTTCCGCGCGGTCCTCGATGTGCGCCGACCGGGAGTCGTCACCTGCCTGGATCGGATCCTGCGCCTGCGAGTCCCTTTCGTCTTCCACTACGCGAAGTCGGAGCTTTTCACCTTCTGGGCACTCGGCCTCGATCCGGGCTTCCCGAGCCTCTACGACACGAACATCGCTGCTGCAGCTCTGCGGCCCGGCCATGGACACAAGCGGCCCGCGAGCGCCGTGGAGGAGGACGACCCGGAACAGATCCAGGACGAGGAGGAGCGGCAAGAAGCCCGGGCGCACGAGTTGTCCCTCGTCGGCCAGTGCGTGCAGTACGGACTCGCGTACCCCTATGCGGGAGCGAAGGACGACCTGCGACGGAGCTTCGCTCACTTGGGGGCGGACCAGTCACTTGCGACGTCGCAGCTCGCGTATGCGGCAGCGGATGCCGAATACACGCTTCGGCTCTACCTCGCGCAGCAGCGCGACCTGATCTTGGCCGGCCTTCACGCGCAGCTCTGCCAGGTCGAATTCCCCTTCACCATCGCAAACGCCCGGATGGAATGGCGCGGCGTCCACATCAGCCGAGATGGGATGGAGAGGGTTCTCACGGCTGCGCACCGCGCCGAGGAGTACTACGCGAGGAAGCTCGTCGAGCACGGCATCGATCCACCGGGGAGTAGGGACAAGTTCCTGGGCCTGATGCGGCGCGAAGGGCTCATCCAGCACTTCAGGCGAGCGGACAAGCTCTCGACGAGGAAGGAGCTGCTGGAGTCCCTGGAGCTGCTCCACCCCACGATTCGCGAGTACCGGCTGCACAAGCGCTATCAACACCTCGCCGGCGAGGAGTGGCTGCGAGGTGCGCTCGTTGGCGCGGATGGGCGGACCCACCCAGCGCACCATCAGCTCGGCGCAGCGACCGGAAGGAATACGTGCACGTCGCCGAACATAGTCGGGATCGGGCGCGTGCTCCGGCCGATCGTGACAGCCCCACCCGACCGCGCGTTGATCGAGCTCGACTACGGCCAGATCGAGGTCGGGGTCGCAGCGGCTGAGTTCCAAGATCCGGATCTGATTGCTGCGTACAACTCGGGCGACGTGTACTCCGCGATCGCGCAGCGCGTCTACGCAGAAGATCTCACAGAGTGCGAGCGTGCGCTGGCGTCTTCAGACTTTAAGAAAGCACGGCGTGCCCTGCGCGAGCGCATGAAGATCTTCGTGCTCGCGGTGATGTACGGCATGCGGGCGCCGGCCATCGCAAGGCTGCTCGGAGTATTCGAGAGCGCTGCCGAGGAGGAACGGTTGCGGTTCCTTGCGACGTATCCCGTGCTCGACGCGGGGATCAAAAGCGCCGTTGCAGCCGGAGTGTCACGAGGGTACGCGACGACGGTCGGGGGCTTGCGTCGGCACGTCGAGCCCGGTCGGCCGGTCGATTCCTGGACGCGCAACTTCCTGCGCAATACACCGATCCAAGGGAGCGCGGCGATGGTGTTCAAGACTGCCGTGGTTCGGCTGGATCAGGCATTCCGGGGCAGTGACACTTGGCTCGTCCTCCCGATCCACGACGCGATCCTGATCGAGTGCGCGACGAGCGCAGTGGAAGACGTCGCGGCGGGGGCGAAGGCGATCATGCAGGACGCGCTGCGGGCCTACTACCCCGAGTTGATTCCAAAGGTTGAGGTCAACCTGATGCATTCGGCGTGCTGGAACAAGGACGGACACGCGGACAGTCTCGACCGATTCCTCGAGGATCCCGAGTTCCGCATTGACGCACCGCCGAAGGCCGCACCCGTACCTACGCCGTCGCCAATCAGTGTGGAGCGCGACGAAACAGATCTCCACGGAGATCTCGTGGCGGAGATGCAACGTGTGCTCGGGTGGTCTTCTGTAGGAGGATCCGCCGACCAGCCCGAACTACTGCTCGACGACTGGATCGAGCGCTTCGAGGAACGGGCCGCGATCATTGAGTACGACGGCGGTCGTCCGCGACCGGTCGCAGAGGCGATGGCGCGTGCGCATGTGCTTCGCGATCTACACGACTGTCTCGTGGTGGCCGCGAACGCGAATGCGGTATTGCCGCTCGTTGCGGCAGGAATGGATCAATGAAGAACGAAGAGGGCAGACAACGCGCTCCCGGCAAGGCCGTGCAAGTCGAGGCGCTGCCGCGGGTCAGCATGGTGCGATTCCACCAATCAACGCCCGAGCTTCGGGAGTCTGGCTTGCTCGGCTGGATCAGTTTCAATCTCGCCGGCAACGTGCGCGTGGATGGCGTGGCATTGCGTCGAACGCGTGAGGGGCGGCACACCCTGTCATTCCCAGCGCGGAGGGATGAGCTTGGTCGGACCCACCCGTACCTCCGCCCCCTCGACGATGCGACGCGCCTGGCGATCGAGGGACAGGTCCTGGAAGCGCTGGGCTTCGGGGCGGAGGGGTGACCACGGGCGCGAACACGCCGGGCGCATGGCGCAATGGGCGCGCCCTTGTCGACTCATCCGGCGGGATACGCCCCGATTCCGCAGTCGGCGCCGAGGGCGAGCACGGCGCAACCCAGCCCGCCTGGCTCGACGACCTCCGTCGCATTTCCGACCTGCACCTGGCGCTCGCGAATGCGACGCGGGCGCTCGCTCAGAACCTCGAAGCAGCGGTTGCTGTTGGCACGGAAGTGGGCCTCATGTCGGACGTGGAGGCACCCCTGATCGAAACGCCGCCGAAGAGCGACTTGCTCACCACGCAGGAGCTCTGCGCCCTGTTGCACCTCCACGCACGCACGGTCCGGCGCATGGAACTCCTGGACGAGTTGCCCTCCCCGATCCGAACTGCTGGTCGGAAGCGCTGGCTCCGAACGACGATCGAAGCCTGGCTCGCCGAACGCGAGGGGAGCTCGCAGTGAGGCGTGCCCTCGGGACCGGCAGGCTCTGGAAGCGCGCGCAAGCCGGCGGTGCCGTTTGGATCGGCGACTGGAAGAATGCGGACGGAACGCGCCAGCGCCGAATGCTCGGGCCGGACAAGGGTGTCGCGCAGAGGAGGATGGCCGCTCTCATCCGCGAGCGCGATCTCGTCGCGTCCGGGCTCGGGATCGAGGAAGGGATCGACCGTCCCGCTCAGGAGGTCATCGACGAGTTCCTTGCCGAGCTCACGGCGAGTCGTTCCGCAAGCTACGTGCGGCGGGTGCGCGACATTCTCGCTCGGGTGCAGGCGAACCTGCGATTCCGGACGCTTCGTGATCTGCGGCCGCAGGCGCTGCTTCAGTACCGCAGGATGCGGCTCAGCCAGCACTGCGCGAACAGGACCTGCAACATGGAGGTCCGAGTGGTCGGCACCATGCTGAACTGGGCAGTGCGCACCGGCCTGCTAGCATTCAACCCGATCGCCGGGATCCGGTCATTGCCGGCCGGCAGGGCGTACGAGAAGCGGCCGCGCCGTGCGATGTCGGAAGACGAGGTCGAGCGCTTCGTCGCAGCCGCGTTCCAGATCGACCAGGAGGCAGCTGCGCGTGCGATGGCGGAGAAGACCATCGAGAACGGCACGAAGGGCTCCGAGTACGGGGCCAGAGAGCGGTTCCGCCCTGTCCCCCAGGCGCCCTTGTGGTTGGCCCTGCTGGAGACCGGGGCGAGGTTCGGAGAGCTGACGACCACGGCCTGGGCCGACCTCTCCGAGTCAAGGCGGACGCTGACGTTGCGCGCGGCGACGACGAAGGCCCGGAAGGAACGCACGCTCCCCTTGCGCCGCGAGCTGGTTGAACTGCTTCGAGACCTGCGCGTAGCGCACCACGACCGCCTCGGGCGCCTTTCCGGGGCCGCGGAGCCGATCTTCCTCAGCCCGCAGGGACGGCCGTGGAACGAGAGCCGTTCCTACGTACTCAAGCGGTTCCGCGAGGTGCTGGAAGTCGCGGGCATCCCCCGCATCGACCAGCGCGGCGAGAAGCTCGACATCCACGCGCTGCGGCACACCGCGGCAACTCGGATGGCGCGGAGCGGGGTGGGGCTGGTCCAGGCGCAGAAGCTGCTGGGGCATTCCGACCCGAAGTTGACGGCTGCGATCTACACGCACCTCGACGCTGAGGACCTGCGCGAGGCGGTCGAGAGCTTGCCGGCGCTCAAGATGGCGCGCGGGTAGCGACCAGGCGAGCGCCACGACAACCCGAAGGAGCGGCCCCGAGCCTCCGGGTAGGCCCCAGACCCGTTCGAGTGCCTTTCGCGCCCCGCGCCGGTTTGCGGGCTCTTGCATGCGTGGCTACATGCGGATATCTACATGTCACGATGCAGGCCAAGCTTGAAGTCCGACCTATCTCGCGCCTCTTCAAGGCCCTCGCAGACGAGACCCGGCTGCGGATCATCGCCCTTCTTTCCCACGGCGAACTCTGCGTCTGCCACCTGCAAGACGCCCTGAAACTCCCGCAACCGAATGTATCCCGGCAGCTCGGCATCCTTCGCTCTGCTGGTCTGGTCGAGGATCGGCGCGATGGAAGCTGGGTCTACTACCGATTGCTCCCTCAGGGGGATCCGGACCGCGAGAGGCAGCTCCGTGGTCTGGTACAAGGCTTCGCCAAGGACGCCCGACTCCGCCGCGACATCGAGCGCCTGCTGAAGACCAAGGGGCCTAAGAGGTGCGAGGTGGGTCGATGAGCGGCGCTGAGTGTGGCGTAGGCCGGGGCCTTTCCGTTCTCGATCGCTTCCTGACGCTGTGGATCTTCCTAGCCATGGCAGTCGGAGTCGGCGGCGGCTATCTCTTCCCCGGGGTCGTGCCTTTTCTGAACAGGTTCAGCGTCGGGACGACATCCATCCCCATCGCGATCGGGCTCATCCTGATGATGTACCCGCCGCTCGCGAAGGTGCGTTACGAGGAGATGGGACGGGTTTTCCGCAACGGGCGCGTGCTGCTCCTCTCGCTCATCCAGAACTGGGTTGTTGGCCCGCTGCTGATGTTCGGGCTCGCGGTTCTCTTCCTGCGCGACAAGCCCGAGTACATGGTCGGCCTGATCATGATCGGCCTCGCTCGCTGCATCGCGATGGTCATCGTGTGGAACGACCTCGCGAAGGGAGACACCGAATACTGCGCGGGTCTCGTCGCCTTCAATTCCATCTTCCAGGTCCTCTTCTACTCGGTTTACGCCTACCTGTTCGTCACTCTGGCCCCGGGCTGGTTGGGCCTGACCGGAGTGGAGGTCAGCGTGACCATCGGCGAGATCGCCAAGAGCGTCTTCGTCTACCTGGGCATCCCCTTCCTCGCCGGTATCGCGACCCGCTTTGCCCTCATCAAGCTCAGGGGCAAGGAGTGGTACCACACCAAGTTCATCCCGAGGATCAGCCCGCTCAGCCTGGTCGCCTTGCTCTTCACGATCGTGGTGATGTTCTCGCTCAAGGGAGAGACGATTGTCGCGCTGCCTCTCGACGTGCTGCGCATCGCCGTTCCGTTGCTCATCTACTTCGTCGTCATGTTCCTGGTGTCCTTTTTCATGGGCAGGGCTGCTGGCGCGAGCTACGAGCAGTCGGCGTCTCTGTCGTTCACCGCAGCCTCCAACAACTTCGAGCTCGCCATCGCCGTGGCGATTGCGACGTTCGGCATCAACCACGGTGCTGCATTCGCCGCGGTGATCGGCCCCCTGGTAGAAGTGCCAGTGCTCATCGGGTTGGTCAGTGTCGCCTTGTGGCTCCGGCGCCGCTATTTCCTGGCGGCTGTGAGTCCTCCCGCCGGATCGACTAGCCCGGCCGTGGTGGCCCGAAGCGCAGGAGGCCGCGGGTCATGAAGACCGTTGTCTTCGCCTGTGTTCACAATGCCGGCCGTTCGCAGATTGCCGCTGCCTACTTCAATGTCCTGGTCGATCCCGCAAAGGCGCGCGCCGTCTCCGCCGGCACCAAGCCCGCCGGAAGTGTGCATCCCGAGGTTGTCGCGGTCATGCACGAGGCTGGCATCGAGCTCTCTGGAAGCCGCCCACAGCTCCTCACGGCTGAGCTCACTTCCGCGGCGAGCCTCCTCATCACGATGGGGTGCGGTGAGGAATGCCCGTATGTTCCTGGCGTCCGTCGTGAAGACTGGCCGATCAACGATCCGAAGGGGCAGCCGGTTGATTCCGTGCGCAGGATCCGGGATGAGGTTCGTGCTCGGGTGGAGCTGCTCGTGGACGCCGAAGGCTGTCGCGCACGGACTACGTCATCGAGCATCGAAGGAGGCGCGCGATGAACAAGGCGGGTGTGCTGTTCCTCTGTACGCACAATTCGGCGCGGAGCCAGATGGCAGAGGCTCTGCTGCGCGAACATGCCGGCGATCGGTTCGAGGCATACAGCGCGGGCCTCGAGCCGACCGAGGTTCATCCTCTCACTCTTCATGTGCTCGGCGAGGTGGGTATCGAGACCGCATCCCTGCGAGCGAAGAGCACCAGATCGTTCTTGGGCAAGGTTTCCATCCGCTATCCCATCATCGTCTGTTCGAAGGCGGCGGAGGCTTGTCCCCGCATCTATCCCTTCGCGCTTCAGACCCTCTATTGGCCGTTCGAGGATCCGGCGGCTTTTCAAGGAAGCCCCAGAGAGCAGCTGAAGATATTCCGTGAAAGAGGTGCGAACGTGCATCCCCGTGCCCCATGAAGTCCCATACTCCGCGCCGTGCCGCGCCGCGATGGATCTCGATGGCATGCGGGCTGGTTGCGTGCACCGCCGTCGATGGACGGTCGAGCCACGACTCGGCTCCCGTCGTCAGGATTCCGTTCACGCTGACGGCGGCCGACAATCTCTCGATCCACGCCACACTCAATGCGACCGACGAGCTGGATCTAATGTTCCATACCGCGATCGATTCGGTGTCCCTGACGAAAGAAGCCATCGCCAGGCTATCCAGCTTCACGGTCAACGAGTGCGTCGCTGTGCAAAGTTGGGGCGGAACGGCAACGGCGAGGCAGAGCACCGGCAACTCGCTGCAAATCGGCGAACTCACCTGGCGCGATCTGACCATCACCGAGAGCGACAACTCGGGGGTAGGCACAGACGGCAAGTTCGGCCCGAGTCTGTTCGCTGGCAAAGTCGTCGAAATCAACTTCGATTCGCGCGAGCTGGTGATCCACCCGACCTTGCCTGCGATGGACGGCAGTTTCCAGCGGCTCGACTTGGTGAGCCGGCACGGGGCCATGTCGGTGATCGGTGAACTTACGGTCGGAGAACGTCACTACACGACAGAGTTCATGCTCCACACCGGCTTTGGCGGTACCGCCCTGCTCGACGATGAGTTCGTTCGCACCCACAATCTCGGCGCCGACCTGGAGCCGCTCGGCGAAAGCGCACTCAAGGACTCCTACGGCAACGAAGTGAATACTCGCAAGGTGCGGCTTCCAGCCCTGCGCTTTGGTACGACGACCTTTACTGACGTACCGGTCGGCATCTTCGAGGGCAAGATCGGTTCCCAGCGCACGAGTATCGTCGGCAGCGGGCTACTGAAGCGATACAACCTCATCATCGACGCCGAGAATCACCACGTCTATGTGTCTCCCAGCAAGCTGATTGGCGCCCCGTTCGCGCCGGCGGGGGGGTAGATGCGGTGAGCATGCGGGCCTCAACGCGAGGTCGAGCTGAGGCGCGAGCGGATTCTCGATAGGACCGAACCAACCGATCGGACTCCACCGGACTTCAGTGGACTCTACCGGACAAGAACGGACAAACGGCGCCCCGCGGCAGGCGCGGATCGGACATGGACCGTGGCAGCAAAGTGGCACTTCGCTTCGCGCGCGGTAATCCGACCTCTCTCCAACCGCCGTAACTCTTTATCGCAGGCCAAATTAGGTGGCGCACCCGGAGGGGCTCGAACCCCCAACCCTCGGTTCCGAAGAACGATCCCCCGTGAGCGCGGCGAGTGGACTCTAGCGGACTTGAGTGGACAAACCCGCGAGTGGGCGGGGGTTACGGCCGTCGCTGAGCGTTCCCGCGCGCCTGGACCCGGACTTGAGTGGACTCCAGCGGACACGGAACGTGGCACCAAGTTGGCACAAGCCGGCGCGGGCTGGGAGTGGGGGAATGCGACCTGGGCGTCCCGGGGCCGTGGTGGAACACCCCGAATCCACTCGCTGTTCCCGGCGGTCAGAGCGACGGTCATGGCACCACCGGCGGTGATCATGCCGCCCCCACCCAAGGAGAACTGACCATGGCACGCAGAGTACGAACCGTCACCGCTACCACCGCCGAACCTTCCGAGAAGCAGCGCAACCGCCGTACACCCGAACAGATCGTCGCCGACCTGCAGGCCGAGATCGAGCGCGTGAAGCAACGCGCGGCCGCGCAGCAAGCGAAGGCTGACCCACAGGCCCGCGCACTGCTCGTCGCGGTCAAGGCGCTCGACAAGGCCGCCGAGAGCTGCACCGCCGACGTGAAGCGGGCGCTGGAGACCGCGCGTGGAATCCTGGCGGACCAGATGACCGCGATGGGGCTCCGAATCTCGCACACGCGACGGAAGCGGCAGGAAGCGGCCTAGGCGGCCACGTTCGCACGACCGCCCGCGGGAGCGAAGTGCTCGACGCGGGCGTGCTCACGGTGTGGCGTCGGATTCGCGCTCGACGAACCGTTCCAGTTCGCACCGGACCTATGGCTGCCGGAGCTGATTCGGTCGTGCGGCAGCCGAACCATGGCCGTGGGCTTCAGCCTGAGTTCGCTGGCCGATCGCCCTTGGTGATCCACACAGGAGGATCTGCGGGGGGAGGGGGCGGCGGGGGCGGCGGCGGATCTCCGCCTTCCTTGCTTCCGGTTGCCGTCATGACTGTCGAGAACAAGCGTGCAGAGAGCATGCGACTCCTACGGGTGGGGACCACCCCAACGAGAGACTGCAACAGCAGCCAGAAAGCAGATCACCGATACTAACACGGCAAGTTGCATCCAAAACGCCCACTTGCCTCTACGGTTGATCTCCCTGCCCAGTTCAATCGCAACTAGTTCATGGTGCCGCGCGACTCGCATGAACGGGTCCTGCGCATCAGCCGCCGCCGATTCCTTCGCCGCCTTCACATACACGGAGGGGTCTACGGCTGCGACGCGTTTGGCGAAGACAACGCGCGCGGCCATTGGTAGCGTCACGCCCAGAATCGCCAGGGCGACGATGACAAGGCGTCGAGACCAAACAGCCTCAAGCAGCCCTTTTTCTTGCGAGGCGAACGCGGCGACGGCCAGGACGAACGCGAGGGAGGTCGTGGCCTTGCTTTCAACGTACTGCCGGTCGGCCTCTCGCTGCGCCACCAGCGTCGAGGTGTGCTCCGCCGCCCAGCGCGAGAAGTCATCAACCACCTCAGGCATGTCACGAGGCGTACCCGGCTAGGAACTCCATTTCAAGGGAGCCCGCGCGGGATCTTGGCCTCGACGAACCCCAACCAGGCGCGAGGGGCGGGGATCCGATCCCGGGGACGGGGTCCGACATGCGGCCCGCGACACCGCGAGCCGCGTATCAGGTGGGGAGGGTGCTCGCTCACGCGAAGGCGAAGGACGGGCAAGGCGTCCCCGAGATCGCGAGGGCGCTCAAGGTCAACGTCGAGCGCGCGAAGCCGGTGATGGCGAGGCTCCTCGCTGGCAAGCAAGTCAAGAAGCCCGGGCGGAAGCGGGGGACGAAGTATCACGCGAGGGCGTAGGCGATCAGGAGGGGGCGGAGGCAGCAGGCGTAAGGAATACTAGTGAGAGGGGGCCCTTGGGAACTGCCCAGGATTGCTTCTTCGCAGGAGCTTGTCTGCCCGTCTTGCCCTCCAGCCGCGCTTGGGTCACAGTAGGCCCCCTGCCGATCTAGGAAACCTGAGGCTGTTGGTCAGGCGGGAGGCCTGGTGATCGAGGATCTCACAAGCATCGGGATCTACACGGTACCGGAAGCTGCGAGGCTGACCGGGGTGTCTACGGGGCGTATCCGGCGGTGGTTGAGGGGCTATACCTTCGTCGGCACCGGTGGCTCAATCGAGTCTCCGCCAGTCTGGAGGGGGCAGTTATTGCCAATCGGTACGAAGTGGGCCTTGGGCTTTCTGGATCTGACGGAGATCCGATTTGTTGATGCCTTCATTGATGCGGGGGTTTCGTGGAAGACACTTAGGAAAGCTCAAGCTCGGGCTGAGAGTCTGGTCAACTCAACGCACCCGTTCAGCACGCGAGCTTTCGCTACAGATGGGCACGCCATCTTCGCTCAGTTGGACCGCGTCCACGAAGATACGGAAGGGATTCTCGAGGTAATTTCACGGCAGCACTACTTTGAACAATTGATTCGACCCGCGCTCACTGGATTGGAGTTCCGAGCTGATCACAACCCTGACAGGTGGTGGCCACTTGGATTGGATAGGCATGTCGTGATAGATCCAGGACGAAGTTTTGGAAGGCCGATTGTCTCAGAGGAGGGCGTGCCGACATATGTGCTAGCCAGGGCATGGCGGGTGGAGCGCGACGCGCGAGGTGTGTGCAATTGGTTCGATGTGTCCGAAGTCGCCCTAAAGGACGCTGTTGAGTTCGAGGGCTCCTTCGCTGCGTGAGGTTTTTTGTCGACAATTGCCTCGCTCCGCGACACGCCACCGCACTCCATGCGCTCTTCCAGCCGGATCACGAGTTTGTACATCTTAGGGGCAAGTTCGCCGAAAACACACCCGACCGAGACTGGCTCGCGCGGCTCGGTGAAGAAGGCGACTGGGTTGTAGTATCCGGTGATTCAAGGATTTCGCGCAATCCACACCTCAGAAGTGCATGGAAGGCGTGCCGCTTGACTGCGTTCTTCCTAAGTTCTGGATGGATGAACCTGCACTTCACAATGCAGCACTCAAAGCTGAGTGCCCACTTCCCGCTGATAATTGAACATGCTGAGCGTAACGCAAGAGGAACGGGTTTCTTGGTGTCAGTTCACGGCAAGATCACAAGACTGAAGGACTGACACCGAAGGTTTTCTCGTGGTGCCACGACGCGAGAGTCATCAGGGATGAGCCTGAAAGCTAGCCTGACAGTTCGACCCTGCGGCGTTCTAGTTCGGATGCGCACCGAGTCAATGCTCTCTATATCGCTCGCAGTGTTTGATGAGGTTGCGCTGACTGCGGTGCGCCTCGTCGGGGATTCTCACGATGTTGTGCCACCCAGAGAGCACCCGATGGCAGCCACTCGACGCACTCTTCTGCGGCTAACCGTCACAGGACTTGGCACCGAGGAATGACGCCATGTCACTCATCGCTATACTCACTCCACACGGCCGCGCCGAGCGGCAGCTCGTTCAGTTCCGCCCTGGCCTCGCGCCATGACGGGTAGTGCTTGCTCATCAGCGTGAGGAACTGCTCGCTGTGGGTGGGCGCGATCAGGTGCAGCATCTCGTGCACGACCACGTACTCGAGCAGGTCCTTCGGCTTCTTCACGAGTTCGGTATTCAGGCGGATGTGTCCGCGCCCGGTGATTGCAGCTGCCCCACTTGGTCTTCATGCGCTGCAGGAAGTAGCCGGCCACCTCGACGCCCAGCTTCGGCTCCCATTTCCGGATCAGCTCGGGCACCGCGTCGTGCAGCAGGGACTTGTGCCACTCATGCATGACCGCCTCGCGCTTCGCCCTGCTGCTGCCGGGGCGCACCGTGAGCGTGATCCTGCGATGGCCGAGCGTGACGGACGGGCTTCGCCTCCTGCTTCCCTGACGGAGAGCAGATAGCGCCTGCCCCAGAGATAATGGCTCTCACGCTCGACGAACTGGCGGGGTGTCTCCCGCGCCTGCCCGCGCAGCCTGGCCTGCTGATCGCGGATCCAGCCGAGCTTGGAGATCGCGTAGGCGCGGGCCACCTCCAGGCGCGTGCCCGTCGGCGCGACAAGCGTGACGCGCCCGCTCGGCGGGTGCACCGACAGGTGGACATGCTTGATGTCCTTGCGCGTCACGGCGATGGCGATCTCGCCGAGATGGATCGTCTCTGCCATCAGTATCCCGGCTGGTTCTTGACGAGCTCGAAGAGCGCCAGCGTGGCCTCGCGGTCGCGGTTGAGCAGCGGGAACAGCGCGTTCAGCACCTGCGCCTCGCGCGCCTGGTCGCCCTTCCAGCCCGCCGGCGCCCGCTCGCGCATCGCGCGGTCGATCTCCAAGGCCAGCTCGACGCGCTCGTCCCCGTCGTCGGCCGGGGCTCAGCCACGCTGGAAGCCGTTGTCGACCCAGCGCGAGAATCCGCGGCAGGTTGTTGTAGATCACGGTCGCCTCGCGCTTGCCGTGCAGCGCCGCGGGAACACCGGCCTCGGGCTGCTTCGCGGCCAGCCGCTTCACCAGCGCCTCGGCCTTGCGCAGGAACTCCTCGTAGGCCGCCGCGTCCGTCCGGCTCTGCTTGATGAGGTCGTCGAGCAGCTTCGACATCTGCTCGTAGAACCGCGGATCGGTGAGCTGCTCGCGGATGATGGTCTTGCGGACGTTGTTGATGATCCCTTCGGCGATGGCGTTCCTCGAGAGCTTGCCCTTCTCGTTGAGCTTGCGGGCGATGGCGTCGTGGATGCCGGTCTCGATGATCAGCTCCGTCAGCGACATCTCGCCCAGCTCGCCGAGGTCAGCCGCCGGGTCGGCCTGGATGTAGGTGTTGAGGAGGTGGCGCATGTCCGCCTCGTAGGGCTTGATGTCCAGCTCCTCGCCCGAGTGCTTCTTGATGGCGGAGCGGATCTCGCCGTAGAACTCGACCTCCTTCTGCAAGCGCGGCCGCTTCGGCGTCGGAGTATCCGGCTTCGGCGAGGTCCTGCGCGATGGCGGCGAAGGCGCGGACGAAAGACGGCAACCGCCTTGTAGAACGAGACCCGCAGCGCCTCGGTCTCGTTCAGCGCATTCGGGTTGGCGGCGTCGCCGCAGAAGTAGTGCAGGAACTGCTCCACCTCGCGCGGCAGCGGCACCGGCTCGCACAGGTAGCGCAGCGCCTCGCGGGCCTCGTCGAGCTTCTTCTTGCCTTCCTCCAGCCAGTTCTTGAGGTGGACGTTGTTGTCGCCACCGCTGCCCTCGTCGGTGTCCAGCTCGTCGGAGCTGTAGACCGCGATCGCCTCCTGCACGTCGCCGAACAGCTCCTTGAAGTCGACGATGTGGCCGTAGTCCTTGTCGTCGCCATCGAGGCGGTTGGTGCGGCAGATGGCCTGGAACAGGTTGTGGTCGCGCAGCTCGTTGTCGAGATAGATGTACGTGCAGCTCGGCGCGTCGAAGCCGGTCAGCAGCTTGCTGACGACGATCAGCAGCTTCAGGTTCGCCGGCTCCTCGATGAAGCGGCGCTTGGCCTCGTCCTCGTACTGCTTGGTGGTCTGGCCCGTCCTTGAGGACGTGCTGCGTGTAGGTGTCGAACTTGTAGCGCTCGTCGCTGTTGGCCGGCTCGCGCGAGATGGCGTTGTGGTTCGGCTCGTACGAGGTGATGATCCCGCAGTACGGGCCGAAGCTCGTGTTCTGAAGCAGCCGGAAGTAGTGGCAAGCGTCGTAGATCGACGCCGCGACCAGGATCGCCGTGCCGCGGTCGTTGTTCAGCCGCGGCTTGAGGCTGAAGTCCTCGATGATGTCGGCGATGATGCGCTGCTTGCGCTCGCCGGCGCTCATCAGCTCCTCCATCGTCGCCCAGCGCTTGCGGAGCACCGCCTTCTGGAAGTTGTTCAGCCCCTTGGTCTTCCGCTCGAACCACGCGTCGATGGCGGCCTGCGAGGTCAGCCGCTGCGGCACGTCGCGGGCCTCGTACTTGAGGTCCAGGATGACGCCGTCGGCCACGCCCTCGTGGAACTTGTAGGTGTGGATGTAGGTGCCGAACACGTCCCGCGTCATCAGCTTGTCCTTGCGCAGGAGCGGCGTGCCGGTGAAGCCGATGAAGATCGCGCCTTCCAGCCAGCGCTTCATCTGCTTGTTCATGTCGCCGCCCTGGGTGCGGTGGCACTCGTCCACGAACACGTAGAAGCGGCCCGTGCACCGGCGGCGGCTCGCCCTTCAGGTCGGCCGGGTCGAACTTGTGGATCAGCGCGCACAGCAGGCGCGGCGTGGCCGCGCCGAGCTTCTCCACGAACTCCGCCCGCGACGTGATGCGCGGCGAGGGCGACTCGGCGCCGATGACCCCGGCGTTCTTCATCACCCCCTCGATCTGCTTGTCCAGCTCGTCGCGGTCGGTGATGACGAGGATGCGCGCCTCGGGGTCGTGCTCCAGCAGCCACTTGGCGATGCAGCACCATCAGGATGCTCTTGCCGCTGCCCTGCGTGTGCCAGATGACGCCGCCCTCGCGCTTGGCGATGCGCTCCTGCGCGGCCTTCACGCCGAAGAACTGGTGCGGCCGCGGCACCTTCTTCTGGCCGGCGTCGAAGATGATGAAGTTGCGGATCAGGTCGAGCAGCCGGGCCTTGTTGCAAAGCTGCGCCAGCGGCCGGTCGAGCAGCGCCCCGGCGGCAGGCGGCGCGCCAGTCAGCGGCGCTTCGTCCTTCCACTCCACGAAGAACTGCTCCGGCGTGCCGGTGGTGCCGTAGCGCAGACCCTTGCGAGTCGCTGCCCGCCAGCACGAGCTGCACGGTGCTGAAGAAGCCCTTGTTGAAGATCTCTTCCTGGTTGGTGATGAGCTGCCGCACGCCGTCGGCCAGCTCCACCGAGCTGCGCTTGAGCTCGATCACCGCGATGGCGAGGCCGTTCAGATAGAGCACGATGTCCGGCCGGCGCTGGTAGCCGCCCTTGAGCGTCACCTCCTCGGCCAGCGCGAAGTCGTTCTTCTCCGGGTGCTCCCAGTCGATCAGATGCACCGTCTCGTGCGCCTGGCCGGCGGCGATCTGCACCGGCACGCCGATAGCGCAGGAGCTGGTAGGTGCGCAGGTTGGCCTGGTAGAGCGTGATGCCGGTCGAGTCGGCGGCGGTCTCCAGCTTCTGAAGCGCCGCGGAGATGTGGGCGGCGGAGTAGCCGCGCGCCGCGAGGTTGTCGCGCAGGAGCGCCGTCTCGATGGCGCGGTTGTTCTCGCGCTTGTTCCAGTCGCCGAGGTAGCGGTAGCCGAGGCTGTCGGGCCGCGCCGGGTCGGTGAACAGGGCGACGACGCGGTTCTGCGTCTTGCGCTCGGAGCGAGGTTGTTCAGGCATGGGCCGCTCCCGCAGGAACGAGCCGCGTCTTGCCGGTGAGCAGCTCCTGCATCATGCGCCTGCTTGAGGTCGCGGGTTTTGTTGCGGCGTCTTCTAGTGCTGCCAGCTCGGCGTCCATGTCGGAGAGCACTGCAGCGATGGCGGCTTGTTCGGGCGGCGATGGAAGTCGCACCTCGACAAGCTTTAACGATTCCTTGTTGAGCGTGTACCCTTTGACGGCCTGCTTGCCATACGGAGAGAAGTCCGTTCTCAAGAGTGCGTAGTAAAGAAAGTCGGCGTTGACTTCGAGTTTCTGTAGGTTACAAATCGCTTCGTTTGTGAACAAGTCGCAGCCGGCGAAACAGAGCCTGCCGATGGACAGCTTGAAGCTCATAAGCAGCGTGCCCTTGGGGATGATCGTCATCATGGAAGCCGCCAGTTCCGTAACTTCCTCCTTGGATTCCGCGACCACTTTGGACTGTAGGTCGGCAATCGAAACCCACTTATGGCCACGTCCCCAATAGGCTTGATTTAGCCGCGGCGGAGTCCGACCCATCCCAATCTCGCAAATCCCTCCCAACCGCTTCACTTCCCACTCGCTGCAGAATCCGGGGAGGCGGGTCTGGCCGGTTAGGAGGTGCTGCATAGCGGCATGCTTGAGGTCGCGCTTCTTCGCGATGAGCCGATCCAGTCCGCCCAGCAGTGCATCCACATCGCTCAATGCCGCCCCGATGGCGCGTTGTTCGAGCGGCGGAGGCATCGGGACGGCGAAGTTTCGAATCTGCTGAACATTGGCACGCTTGAACGTCGAGCCAACCATTAGGTCCGCAAGCTGATTCAAAATCACGTGGGACTGAAACACCGCCTGGAGAAAGTCGGTCGAGTGTTCGTTGGATTTCTTTCGGAGCAAGCAAACGTCTTGTCCCATTGCGAATGGCGCGATGCCAGTCGGCGACTTGCGCCACTTCTCCGACGGTTGCGTTTCGACTTAGTATCATGTCGCCGGGACGCGGCTTTCGTCCGCCTTCAATTAGCAAGTTCGTAAAAGTGGACTGTAGTCTGCTTGGCATCTGTGAGGTCAACGAAGCGGCTCTGCACTTCTCTGATGCTTGCGAGTGGCAGACCCTGAGGCACGAATTGCGCGGTGACGTGCTTGCAGTCTGTGACACTCCAATAGCGGCCAAGGCCGCCTGACATCCCACTCCTCCGGAATGACGCCCACCTCCGTCTGCTTGTATCCGGGCTTCACTTCCATGACAGCCCCCATCTTCTTGAGGTGCTCCGTCCACTCGGCGCGGCGAGCGTCTCCACTTCATCGGTGAGCTTCGGCAGCGGCGTGGCGTAGCGTTCGGCCAGCTCGCGGATGCGGCCGGTGAGGGTCTGCGAGACGCGGTCCAGTTCGCCCTGCACGGCGGCCGACAGCCGCGCCATCCACTTGTCGTCCACCACCAGCGTCTTGATCTCGGCCTCGGTGAGCTTGGGGTACTTGGCGTCGATCTTCTTGTCCAGGTCCTCCTGTGCGGCCTTGCGCCTGGCCTTGGCCTCGGTCTGCTGCTCCAGCAGGTCAGCGTATGCCTCGAGCGCCGCGCGCTCGTCAGCGTAGAGCGGGTCTTTGCCGATCTCCTTCAGCCGCGCCTTCACGGCCTTCGCGGCGATCTTCTGCTTGTCGCCCTCGCCCTCGATCACCTCGGCCAGCAGTCCTTCCTCGCCGCTGTTCTCCTCGCGCATCTCGTCGAGCTGTTGCTCGAGCGTGGCGAGCTGGTTGTCGAGCGCCTCGATGGCATCGCGTTCGGCGACGAAGTAGCGGGCGACGAGAGTCGGCGCGGGAACGAGGTCAGATTTGAAACGCCGCTTGCCCTTCAGGTAGTCGTGCGGCTCCGGCCAGTGAGCTTGTTGTCCTTGTTCTTGACCTGAACGATCTCGCGCGGCTGCGCGCCCTTCACCCAGCCGTCGGCGGCGATCAGGTAGGCATCGTCCTGCATCGTCTCGGCCCAGTAGTCCATCAGGTGCTGGTAGACGTCGTAGGCATCGAGCAGCGGCGCCTGGCGGAACGCGGCGAGCAGATCCTCGGCGATGGTCTCGATCAGCGCCTTGGGGTGGCCGTCCTTGCCGAAGCCGGTGAGGCGCGGCGTCGTGGCCTTGCGCCAGTCGTCGAAGCGCTTCGTCGCCTGCTGCTGGAAGGCGGCGAACTCGGCGTGGCCGAGGATGGCGGGCTTTACTTCGGCTGATCGGCAGCTTCAGGCGCGCGTAGCCGGGGCGGCCCGCGGACTCGAACAGCAGGCCGCGCACGCCGGGGAGCACCTGTCCAGTACGCGCCGAGCGCGTCGAGATCGCGCTCCGGGATGCCGCCGCGCAGGTGACCGTCGATGTCCTGCAGGTCCTCGGGCTCGGTGCTGTCGATGTAGCGCGGCAGGTTGAGGTTGAAGTCGTTCTTCGGGTCGGCGATCTCGTCCAGCGGCACCATCCGGGCGTAGCGCGGCACGTCGGCCTGCTTGGTGAAGGTGTCGACGATGCGGTGGATGTCCTGCTCGCGCAGGCGGTTCTTGTTGCCGTCCTTGATGAAGCCCTTGGAGGCGTCGATCATGAACACGCCCTTGCGGCCGGCGGCGTTCTCCTTGTCGAGCACCACGATGCAGGCGGGGATGCCGGTGCCGTAGAAGAGGTTGGCGGGCAGGCCGATGATGCCCTTGAGGATAGCCGGAGCGGACGAGCTGCTGGCGGATCGCGGCCTCGGCATTGCCGCGGAAGAGCACGCCGTGGGGCAGGATGCAGGCGGCTTTGCCCGCGCCCTTCATCGAGCGGATGATGTGCAGCAGGTAGGCGTAGTCGCCCTGCTTGGCGGGCGGCTCGCCCCAGGCGAAGCGCTGGAAGGGGTCGTCTCGACGGCGTGAGGCCGGTGGTCCAGGTCTTGTCGGAGAACGGCGGATTGGCGACGACGTAGTCGTAGGTGCGGAGCTGCTCGCCGTCCTTGAACTTCGGCGCGGCCAGCGTGTTGCCCGAGAGGATGTTGGCCGTGGGGAAGTCGTGCAGGATCATGTTCATGCGGGCCAGGCCCGCCGTGGTCACGTCCTTCTCCTGCCCTTCGAGCGTGATGTGCTTGCCCGGCCTGGGCGGCCACCTTCAGCAGCAGCGAGCCCGAGCCGCAGGTCGGGTCGTAGGCGGTGGTGGACGCCTTCGTGTTCTCCGGCGAGATGCCGATCACCTTGGCGATGACGCGGCTGACCTCGGCGGGCGTGTAGAACTGCCCCTTGCTCTTGCCACTCTCGGTGGCGAAGTGCCGCATCAGGTACTCGTAGGCGTCGCCGAGGATGTCGTCGTGCTCGGCGCGGTTCTGCGAGAAGTCGAGCTGCGGGCTTCTGCGAAGATGTTGACAGGTTGGTCAGCCGCTCGACCATCGCCTGCCCTTCGCCGAGCTTGTTGGGGTCGTTGAAGTCGGGAAAATCGCTGCGGGCCAACCGGTCATTGGCGTCGCATCGAGCGGCTGCGATGACCTGGGTGTTGATCTTGTCGCCGATGTCGGTCTTGCCCTTGCAGCGCGAGCATGTCTTTGAAGCTCGCGCCCTTGGGGATCGTGACCGGCGGGGCGAAGTCGGTGCTGTTGCCGTACTTGTCGGTGACGTACTTGATGAACAGCATGAACAGGACGTAGTCCTTGTACTGGCTGGCATCCATGCCGCCGCGGAGTTCATCGCAGGAAGCCCAGAGAGACGAATAGAGGTCGGACTTCTTGATTGCCATGGGTCAGGGGTTTCCGTGCGCGACCTGCGCGTCGATGCCCCGAATGGCGAAATTCATCTTCGCCAGCCGCCAGGTGGTGTAGTTCGACACCTGGACGCGAATTGAGAAGTCGGTCTTCTGCCCGCCGTGGACCTCGAGGAAGCGCTCGGACTGCAAAAACAGGAACACGGTCGGCTAGCGTACCGGACGATGTCAACCGCCCCCAAGCCCTTGACCCACCAGCACCGCCAGCGGGCCAATCGCAACATCACTTGCAACTCCAGTACGTTGCCGGGATGCCGTACTCGACCCACACCTACACGCGATCGAAGCTCTACGAGGAAGTCTGGGCGGAACCCATGCGGACGGTCGCCCGCCGCTACGGGGTCTCGGATGTCGCTCTCGGGAAGATCTGCCGGAAGCTCGGCGTGCCGCTCCCGGGCGCTGGCTACTGGGCGAAGAAGGCCGCCGGGAAGCGCGTTCGTGGCCAGCCGGCGCTTCCACCGGCCCCGCCCGGCATGGCGGAGGAGCTCACCGCCCGCCGCTGGCAACATGAGCCGGGTGCGATGCGCAGCAGGGGAGTTGCGGGTGCCACCGAGCCCCCGATCGCGGTGCTCCCGAAGCTCCAGGACCCGCACCCGCTCGTCTCTTCTGCGTTCCGCCGGCTCAGCCAAGCCCGGGCAGGTCGCGACGGCTACGCCAAGCACCGGGAGGGAGCCAGCTGTTTGGCGATCCACGTCGCCCCGAGCTCGGTCGATCGCGCGCTCCGGATCATGGACTCCCTGCTGAAGGCGTGCGAGGCGCGAGGGTTCCAGGTCGAGGTCACGGACATCGCTCGGTTCGACGCGCGTGGGAACCGCACCAACCCTGGCGTACCCGTCAACGTCACGAGGGTGCTCATCCAGGACCAGTGGATCACGGTCATGCTCTACGAGGAGAGCGCGCCGAAACTGAGTCCACCGGCGGACGTGCAGGGATGGCGGCGCGACGAGTGGATCCGCGAACACCGACCGGAAAGCGAGCCGGTACCGACCGGCGCGCTCGGGATCTCGATCGGCTCCGACGAGCATCTGACGCTGTCGCGTTCGGAGCTACAGCGGGCCAACTGGCGAGACGGCAAGAAGCAGCGGATCGAACTGTGCCTGAACCACGTAGTCTCATGCATGCAGCAGCTCGCCGCCAGGGTGAAGGAGCAGCGTGAAGAGCGAGAGCGGCGGCACAAGGAGTGGGAGGAAGAGAAGCGCATCCGGCAGGAAGCGGAGCGGCGCGAACGAGAGGACCAGGAGAAGGCCCGACAGTTTCAGGAGCAGCTGTCGCGTTGGAGACTCGCCCGCGACATCCGCGAATACGTTGCAGAGGCCCGATCGATCGTTACGAGCGCTCGCTGCTTCCTGCTCCCAGAAAGTGCGCTCACGAAGCTGCTGGCGTGGGCCGGGGACTATGCGGACCGAATCGATCCGCTGACGAGCCTGCGCAAGGACGTTGCGAAGACGTTGAGTCGGGCGCGATTTCCCGCGCCACCTGCGGGGTACGAGAGCTGATTCCTCACTCAGGCCTGCCCCGGCGCGGGGCAAGGAGCAGTCCCACCAGCGAGAAAGTGCGGCGGTCGTTTGGCATCATCAGTCCCATGGCCAAGACTCCGACCAAGACCCGCATCCGCCGCACCGACGAGCAGCTCATCGACGAACTCCTAGCCAAGATCGCCGGCGTCAAGCGCCGGGCGGCGCAGAGGAGCATGCGGAAGGACCCCGCGCTTCGGCACATCAGCGCGGCCCTGCGGTCAATCGGGAAGGCCGCGAAGGAGTCGAAGGACCCGGCCACGAGGCAGGCCCTGGACGAGGCACGAGCCACGCTGAGCGCCTGTCTGTCCCTGAATCGAGCGGCTCCGTCGGCTGGCGGGAGAGCTGTCGCGCCTCAGCCTCGAAGGTCAGGGACGGCTGTGACTCCAGCCTCGTTGCTCGATCACGTCCGCAACCATCCCGGAGACCGCGCCGAGCAGATCGGTGCGGCACTCGGCATCGATACGAAGGCGATGCGACCGGTGATGCAGGACCTGATCGCCCAGGGGAAGGTCAAGACGCGGGGGCGGCTTCGGGGGACGAGCTACCACCCGGTGTGAGCGGGGTTTGAGACCTCCGCCTGTGCGGACTCACTCTCGATCGAGTGACCAGTGCGAGCGTGGGCGAGCAGGGTGCGAACCCGGATGAGAGTCTACGCGGGCACGACGGGCGACCGACGCCGGAGCTTGGAGCGCCGATCCCCTTGCTGGACTTGCGCTACTGCCAGAGGGGGGTACGCTCGGTCGCGCCGGCTTCGCTCATGGGGCGCACTTTTTCGACTGCACGGGGGGGCGTGCGCGTCGTGAGCGCGTGTGCCGATCGGATACGCGATTCTTTTGGAAGAGGGAAGAACTATGGGAACGAGGAGCGAGTGCGGAGCGGTGAGGCTCGTGAGCGCGGGGGCGTTTTTCGTCGCGATGCTGACGGGGCACGCCGCGGGGCAGGTAACAAGCCGTGTGAGCGTCGACACGAGCGGAGCGCAGGGAAATGACGATAGCTACATCCCCTCGGTTTCCGCCGACGGCCGTTACGTCGCGTTCCATAGCAACGCCGCGAACCTCGTGGGCGGGGATACGAACGGTATCTGGGATGTCTTTGTCCACGACCGCCTGAGCGGCACGACCGAGCGCGTAAGCGTCGACTCGAGCGGGGCGCAGGGGAACAGCGGTAGCTTTGACTCCTCGATTTCCGCGGACGGCCGCTATGTCGCCTTCTGGAGCGTCGCCTCGAACCTTGTGGCCGGAGACACGAACGGTTACCACGACGTGTTCATCCACGACCGCCTGAGCGGCACCACCGAGCGCGTAAGCGTCGACTCGAGCGGAGCTGAGGGGGACGCCGGTAGCAGTCACCCCTCGATCTCCGACGACGGCCGCTACGTCGCCTTCTTCAGCAACGCCTCGAACCTCGCGGCCGGGGACACGAACGGTGCCGACGATGTTTTCGTTCACGACCGCCAGAGCGGCATGACCGAGCGCGTGAGTGTCGACTCGAACGGGGCGCAGGGAAATACCAATAGCGACGTCCCCTCGATCTCCGCCGACGGCCGCTGCGTCGCCTTCGAGAGCTTCGCTTCGAACCTCGTGGCCGGGGACACGAACGGTTGCCCGGACATCTTTGTCCACGACCGCCAGAACGGCACGACCGAGCGCGTGAGCATCGACTCGAACGGGGCGCAGGGGAACAACGACAGCAACTGGGTCCCCTCGATTTCCGCCGACGGTCGCTACGTCGCCTTCCAGAGCTATGCCACAAACCTCGTCGTCGGGGACACGAACAATACCTATGACGTCTTCGTCCGCGACCGCCAGAGCGGCACGACTGAGCGCGTCAGCATCGACTCGAGTGGGGTGCAGGGGCACGGCGATAGCTTCATTCCCTCGATCTCCGCCGATGGCCGCTACGTCGCCTTCACCAGCGGTGCCCCGAATCTCGTGGCCGGGGACACGAACGGGTGGGCGGACATCTTCATCCACGACCGCCTGATCGGCGCGAACGAACTCGTGAGCGTCGACTCGAGCGGCCGGCAGGGGAACGACCACAGCTACGGACCCTCGATCTCTGGCGACGGCCGCTACGTGGCCTTCTGGAGCTGGGCCTCGAACCTCGTGGGAGGAGACACGAACGGTGTCCTGGACGTTTTCCTCCGCGATCGCGAGAGGATCGGGACGAAGTATTGCACGTCCACTGTGAACTCGACCGGCTCTCCGGCCGATCTCTCGGCTTCGGGCTCGGCGAGCTCCGGCACAGGCGACCTGATGCTCACTTCCGCGCCCGTTCCCAACCAGAACGGCATCTTCTTCCACGGCAACCATCCGAATCAGGTTCCCTTCGGCAACGGATTCCTGTGCATGACTGGTGGAATCACTCGAGGCCCGGTGGTGATGGGACTGGCCAACGTCGCGACCTACACCTACGACAACTCCGACGCCAAGCACAGCCTGACGGCTTTCATCGGTTCGACGCGCTACTTCCAGCACTGGTTCCGTGATCCAGCGGCCGGTGGCGCGTTCTTCAACACGTCGAACGCGGTGTCGATAGCGATAGAGCTGTAGAGGACGGCTTCAAGAACGCCCCTCCCCGCCGCGCCCTCGGACGGGAGCAACCGCTGTCGCTCGTTCCCCGACAGCAGCCTGCCCCGAGATGCGATCGAGTCCGCGCGGAATGACGTGCCCAAGCGCCGTGGCCAAAGTTGCGGTACAGCGCACGCCAGGGAACCCAGCGGACGGCCATTCCAGAGCCACCGCCGAGGGGCTACCTCAGGAATCCATCCCCTGCTGTGACACCTTGCCGGGTCACGGGCATTCTTGTCCTGGATGAGCCGGTCAGACCAGCCCCTGTCTCGTGTGCTCGAGGAGAATGCGACGTTCGTCCACTCGCTCGCACGCAGCCTGGTCGGCGACATCCATGACGCGAACGACCTGGCGCAGGACACTTGGCTGACGGCCTTGGCTCGCCCACCGCGCCACAGCGCCAACGTACGTAGCTGGCTGGGCACCCTGGTAGAGCGCCTCGCCGGCCGCACACGTCGAGCCACGTCGCGGCGCTTGATCCGGGGAATCGCGGTCGCTCGCCCTGAGAGTCAGGCTAGTGGCTTCGAGGAGGTCACCTGGAGGGAGGTCCTTCGAAGAGTCGCGACGGCCGTGCTCACCCTCGAGGAGCCGTACCAGGAGACGGTTCTGCTTCGCTACTACGAGGGGCTGAACGCGACAGAAATTCCTACGCGCATGGGAGTGCAGGCGGGGACAGTGCGCATGCGGCTGAAGCGCGCGCTTGATTCGCTTCGCAGGAGCCTGGACACACAGTCGGGCGGAGATCGGCAGGAATGGATGCGGGCACTAGTGCCGTTCGTCGGGGTTGGAAAGATTGGTTCGGTTGCGACGGGGAGTGGATTCGCGGCTTGCAGTGGAGCATTGGTCATGGGGACGACAGCGAAGGTCACGGTCGGGTTGATCGCAATGGCTTCCATCGGGGCAGCCGGGTGGCAGGTAATCAAGTTGCACGGCGCTCCGGAGCAGCTCGCAGCAGCACTGGACTCCGCAGGCGTAGAGCTCCACGCCGATCCCTCGTCGCTCCGGTCCGATCTGAATGGCTTCGCCGATTCAATCGAGGCGCGGCGAGAGGTACCCGGGGGGACCGTGGAGCAGTCCTTCTTGACTATTGACAAAGGAATCGAGGACGAGGCAGTTCCCAAGCACGTCGAGCTCGGCTTTTTGCCCTTTCCCAACCGTGGCGCGGCCGACTTCGCAGCGAAGTACGACACGGTCGATCCCGCGACGCTCCACGCCATGCTGCAGCCGCTCAACAGCATGATGGACAAGGAAGTGCGCAGGGTAGCGGACCTGCGGTTCGAGGCGGGAATGTTCGAGGAACACGACGAGTCGACCACCAGATTGCCGGTTGAGAGGATGAGCGTTCCGGAAATGGAAGCGGCCTTCTATTTCGACAAGCCCCAAGGCCTCGGTCGGGTCTGGCCCGTGTCCCGCGTCGTCGATGGACAGACGGGCCATCCCCGGCCCCAAATCGCCTACTTGACCGAAGTGGAGAATCCCGAACTCTTCGCGATGCAGGACGAGTATCTATACGTCTTCGGGCTGTGGCGGGACCGTGACAAGGCGATCACGGAGTCGCTCACGAACGGGAAGTGATCCGAATGCTTGGGTCGCGCACCAGCCCTCCCCGCCGTGCCCTCGGCCGGGGGCGGGAGATGGTGGGCCGTTCCTGGTAGGAGCCGGGCATCCGTTCCGGGTGGCAGGTCCTGCCGTGCTAGCCTGGGGTGGCCTAGGCATGCTGGAGGTGTGCGACATGTCACTGCGAAGCGCGATCACGGGTCTTCTCGCTCTGGGGTTCATTTCCCTCGTGGTGGTGGGGTCCATGCTCATTTGGCCCGGCAAGCCCGTCGTGAATCAGGTTGTTTCGGACTCCCTAGCCGATGGACTGTCGGCGTTGGACACCGGGCGCGAGGAAGAGCTGATGGAGGCGCTCCACGAACGCGACCTCGAGATCGAGGCCCTGCGCTCGGAGTTGGTGCGCCTGGAGTTGCTGCCCGATCAGCAACGGGTGCCGGTCGAGGCCGAGCTGCATCAGGACGACAAGAGCATGGAGAGTGCGGGCGCGCCTGCTTCAGATTCCGGCGACCTTGCCACGGCCGTGCAGTTCCTGAAGACGAAGTTCCCTGATCGATTCGGGAATCTGACGCCCGAGGAAGCCGCCGCTCTTGTCACTCTGGATCTAGGAGGCCCTCAACTCACCGATGCCGACCTCGCCGTCTTAGCCGCGCTGCCCTCGTTGGAGACGGTCAGCCTGGAAGGAGCCTCCGTCACCGATGCTGGACTCGTGCATCTGTACGGCCTACCGCGCCTCAAGTCGATTGACCTACGCGGCACCCAGGTGACCGGAGCGGGCATCTCATTGCTCCCCGCCTACGGCCTCGAAGCGCTGCACCTCACGGATACGCACGTTACCGGACACGATCTTCGCGAGTTTCCGCCGTTGCCCAATCTGAAGAAGCTCAAGCTAAACCGTCTCGACTTCGGGGACGAGTCAGTCGCGGATCTCGCACTCTTCCCCAGAGTCGAACACCTCGAACTTGACGGCACGAGGATCTCCGACGACGGCCTCCGTTTGCTTCTTGCACAGAACACCGCGCTCAAACGCGTTGAGCTTCGTGATACCGGCGTGTCGCCTGACACGGTCTCAGAGCTCCACAAAGTCTACCCGAACGTAGAGCTCGTCTTGGCCCAGCCGCTCCGGTACTAGTATGGGGACCGTTGCGGACTGCAATTACCGCGTCCACTTCCGCCCATTTTCCCGCCGCGCCCTCGGCCGGGGGCAGGATTGCGTCACGCCCTGACCCACGGCATCACGCGGCTCGTTGACCCTTGCGGCCGGTAGCTGGCGCAGTGGTACGATCGCAGTGTTCGGTAGCCCACCATGCGAGCCGCGATCGTACTGCTCTTCGTGCTCACTGCTGTGCTGGCCTCGGCAATTGTCGCCCTCTACGCGAAGAGTGGGCAGCCCGGATCGAGCGCCACAGCACCACACAACGCGCCGGACGGCGAGCAGTCAGTCGCCTCGGATGGGCTATCTACAGTCTCTCGGGAAGAGTTGAATGACCTACGTGCGCAGCTTGCTGAGCAAGGCAGGCGGCTAGAGCATCTTGAGAGCGAACTCTCCGATCTTCCCGGGTCGGTACAGCGAGTACCAATTGAGGTGGTCGAAACTCCCGAGCACGCTTCCGATGAAGAGTTTCGAAGGAAGCACGAGCAAACCATCCTGGCAATACTGGTCGAGGATCGCGATCGACTTGCGTTCGAAGCCAGAATGCAGACGTTGCGGGGTCTGTTGGAAACCTTCTCGAAGTACCAGAAGCTCTCCCGGGACACGCAGGCCAAGATTGAAGCAGTCTTGGTCGAGGCCGAGCAGCGACATGAAGCGGTCATGAACCGGCTCGTTCCTGGAGGGAAGTATCCGAAGTCCGATGACCCGGTTTTCAAAGAGCTTCTTCCCGCCGAACAGGAGCTCTACGAGTGGCGGAGGTCTGAGCTCATGAAGTGGCTGGACTACGTGCAAGTGGAGGATCTCACGAAGCTCTTGAACCAGAACGGCGGCTCGCGATTCTGATTCGGGGAGCTAGCCTGGTCGGTCCGTCTCCACCCTGCCCGGGGGCTGGAACGTAGTAATGGGTGAGGGGCCAGCACCACCCGCCCCGGCCCCGTTCCAGACGCCGAGCCTGCGGACCCGGGCCGACGCTACCACCGTCGGGGAGTCAGGGGGATTGGAGCGGGCTCCAGGCGCGCAGCGCTCGGGCTGCAGGAATTTCCACTTTCCTGTGTCAGCTCCGGGCACGGCTCCCTTCAGTAGGCGGGAAGGCCGTCGTGAATCCCCACCTACCGCAGACCCTCGAGGAACAAGGCTCGTTCGTGCGTGCACTCGCGCGGAGCCTCGTCGTAGACCCGCAGGGGGCAGATGACCTTGCACAGGATGCATGGGTCGTTGCACTGGTGCATCCGCCACGTCACTCCACCAACCTGCGAGGGTGGTTCGGGACCGTGGTGCATCGTCTCGCCGGCCAAGCGCGAGCGAGCGCAGACCACCGTTCCCGCCGTGAGGCGAGGGCTGCTCGGCACGAAGCACAGGGGGATGCCTCCGAACTGATCGTGCAGCAAGAGACCCTGCGTCGCGTGTTCGATGCGGTCTTGGCCTTGGAGCAGCCCTACCAAGAAACGGTGCTCCTGCGCTACTACCACGGACTGAGTCCAGGGGAGATCGCGGCTCGTACGAATGTGTCCATCGCAACGGTGCGAGGCCGTCTCCAGCGAGCGCTTGAGCGCCTACGAGAACGTCTCGACCGCGCGTCGGGAGGAGATCGTGAGGCATGGTGTCGCGGTCTCGTTCCCTTGCTAGGGGCGGGCAAGTTAGGCAAAGGCGGAGCCGTCGGCTCGCTGGTAGGCGGATGGGGAGTGTTGGTCATGGCTGCGAAGATGAAGAGCGCGGTTATCTTGGGAGCATTGGCAGTCGGGGCGCTCATCGTCTTCGTTGAACGCCGAGCCTGGCAACCGACCGACCAGAGCGTCGGCGAAGGACTCGTGGCAGGCAACCACGCGGAATCCGAACAGGAGAAGACTCCCGCCGCGCTGGTTCAGAACGCGAGCGAATCGAACGAACGGGCTCCGGCTGTTGCTGATCCCCCTGAACCCGCGGAGACCACCGGCGGTATCGAGGTGCGCATCACCTACGGCAAAGATGGGCGGCCAGCGGCAGGTGAGCCTTTCCGCCTGCTCCTCTTTGGGCACCCACCTGGAGATCGGAGGAGGGAGGGAATCACCAATGCCGACGGCATGTTCGAACTTTATGGGCTGCTGCCCGGAAGCGTGGCGGTGATCTCTGCTCACGGGGCGGAGGAATCGAAAGACGTGATTGCGGGTGAGACGACCCAGTTCTATCTACATATCCCTGTCGGGTTCAGCGCACGCGGCAAGGTTGTTGACCCTTCAGGAATGTCCGTGCCCAACGCACGTCTGTGGCTGTCGGAGTTCGGCAACTACCGCAATGGATTCATTGTCGCTGAATCGGGGGCCGACGGCGGATTCGAGATCCAGGACATTCCCCAGTCGCGCTACCTCGGAGCAATCGCCAGTGGGTACGCACCCTCACACCTGCACTATCTCCCTCAAAGTCAGCCGTCAGGCGATGCGTACGCAGACGTGGATCTGACGCTCAATCTCAATGGACCAGGAGGACGACTCGCGGTCGAGCTCACAGGGCCGAACGGCGACCCAGTGGCGGAAGCCTTCGTACGGGTGACTGGAGCGCGCCCACATCCAATCCAGACGGAGAAGCATTTCCTCCTCAGCTTCAGCCCGACGTTCGACGCAAGGAGCGACGAGCATGGCTTCGCGACGATCGAAGGTCTTCCCTTCGGACAGTCCCAGGTACAGGTATGGGCACCAGGGATGGCGATTGCTTCCAGCTCCAAGTCGATCGAGAGAGATGGGATCTCGATCCTCCGGATCACTCTTCAGCAAGAAGGGGTCGTCGCAGGACGGGTACTGACTCCGGGCAACCTACCGGCTTCGGGGGCAATGGTTGCTCTGGCCGGCGAGTACGACCCGATGATGCCCCGTGTCCAAACTGATGAGGAGGGGCGCTACCAACTGAGATCGTTACCCATTGGCTCCGTCCAGCTCGTAGCGCGAAGCGAGAACATGGGTCGTGCCGAGACCCAACTCACTCTGAGCCCAGGCATTCCCTCGGAGTGGGATCCGGTGTTGGCGAGCGGCCGTATCCTCCAAGGGGAAGTGCTCGACGAGAATGACTTGCCACTCTCGGCGTGGTTCATCTCGGCCGTATGGCCGCACGAGAGGAAAGAGGTCGCGCAAGCTCGCACCGATGAGGCCGGCCACTTCAGGATGATCAACGCTCCAGCCGGCGACCTGGAGCTGGTGCTCTTCCGGGACCCCGGCAAGGAGAGGTTTGCGACACAGCGACGACCCGTTGCTTCAACGGAGAATGAGATCGTGTTCCGGGTCAAGCCATCCGAGCTGGCGGCTGCGACGCTCATCGGCAAAGCGGTGGATGGCCATGGAGCTGCGGTTGCAGGCGCATCGGTCTACTTGCGGACCGAATTGGAAGACGGAACTCCAACGTGGGAGACCGACTCGGGCGGCTCCTTCAAGATCGAGCACGTCTCTCCCGGGAGGTATGACCTGTCGCTTTCGTCTCCGTCGCTCAGTGGACGGCACCTGGGTGTGATCGAAATCGGCCAAGAGGTTGTGGACCTGGGGACCTTCGTGCTCGATCCTCCCGGGCGAGTACGTATCACGGTGTCCGGACGGCCGGCAGCAGAGGCGACGGCCATTGAGTCCTACAACTTCCGAGAGATCGCTCCGAGCAGCGCTTTCGGCTGGTCCGAGTACTTCGAGCGAGACAAGCTCGGGGAAGTGGTCACTCTCTCGGCGGGCCGATACTTGTTGCGGACTCGCGGTGCTCTCGGGTTCGCCGACGCACAGATCGAGCTTCAGGTCCTGCCGGACGCCGAGGTCGCTCTCGACCTCGATCCCCACGCGGGCCGTCCGGTCTCCCTGAACATCACGATGTCGGACGCTGACACTCCTTCCGATCCTGTACAGCTCCGCGTGCGAGACGCAGCGGGCGTTGTGTGGATGGAAGATACACGCTGGCGAGATGGGGCTCATCCTTACGGCTGGTCCATGCGACTCGAGCCGGGACGATACGTCGGTAACCGTTCGGGCAACGCCACCCCTCAAGCGTATTGATCGCAGGGCGTGCTGTGGTCAGCTGCCGAGCTGGAGTGCGACGCGCTCGAGGATGCTGGCGCGGTGGTCTTCCACGACCTTCGCCCACTTGGCCTTCCAGCCGTAGGGCGTGAGTTCGCGGACGTCGGTGACCTTTCCGATGCGCAGTAGCACGTCGCGCAGGTACGTGCGCGGGTCGACCTCGTGCTCCTTGCAGGTCGCCAGCAGGCTGTACATCACGGCCGCGGCATCGCCGCCGCGTTCGTTGCCGAAGAAGATCCAGTTCTTGCGGCCCACCGCGACCGTGCGCAACGCGCGTTCGGCGGCGTTGTTGTCGATGGAAAGCCGTCCATCTTCGCAGTAGCGCGCAAGAGCTTCCCAGTTCGAGAGCGCGTAGTCGATGGCCTTCGCCAGTGGCCCCTTGTCGAGCACCTGTGTGCGGGCCACGGCCATCCAGTCACGCAGTCGCGATAGCCTCGGCAACGACTCAGCCTGACGCAGCTCGCGGATCTGCTCGTACGAGAGTCCCGAGTCCTTCGCCTGCCGCTCGATCACGTACAGCTCGCCAATGCGCGCGACCGCCTCCCTCGCGAAAGCCGGCTCGCCGTCCTCGGCCTTGATGAAGTACCGACGTGCATGCGCCCAGCAGCCCACCTCGAGCACACTGCCGTCCTTGTAGAAGGCGTCATAGACCGAGTACGCGTCCGCCTGCATGTAGCCCTTGAAGTCGGTCAACACCGATCGTGGTCCGTCGCGACCGCGCGACTCGGTCATGTCGAAGAAGACCTGGCCACCAAGACCTCGGTACACCCAGACGTGGCCCTGGCGCGAGTTCTTGTCGCTGCCTTCCTGGATCGTGACCGGCGTGTCGTCGGTTTGCACGATGCCCGAAGCGAGGACGTCCTTGCGAATCTGCTCGGCAATCGGTGAGAGGATCTCTGCGCAGCGTACGGAGGATTCGCACAAGACCGAGCGCGACAGCTCGAAGCCTTCCGATGCGTACTTCGCTTCGAGCCGGTTGTAGGGCATGTGGTGCCCGAAGCGTTCGACCAGCACGTGCGCGAGGAAACCTACCCCGAGCAGGCCCCTGTCGATCACGCGATTGGGACCAGGGGCGATCTTCACGCCGTTCTCGCAAGCCTTGCACGCATACTTCTTGCGCGCGATCTCGTGCACGACCGAGATCTCGAGGCGTTCGAGCTCCTTCGTGAGCTCCTCGCCGATCTCCGTGAGCTCGTGGCCGCACAAGCAACGACGCTGATCCAGGGGTAGCTCGAAGGTCGTACGCATCACCGGCAGGTGCGGCGGAAAATGCTTACGGCGCTTGGGCACTTTTGTCTGTCCGCTCGAGCGGATCTCGACCGCGCCCTGGACCTTCTTCTCGTCGGCGATACGTTCGGCGGCTTCGACGAGCTCGGGGAACAAAAGATGCATCTGACCCGGCCCGCAAGCGAAGTCGGCGCGTGGCCGACGCTCGCTCGACGGCTCGAACTCCTGACGACGCAACAGCCGATTCTCGCTCTCGAGCTGCGCGATGCGCGCAAGCAAATGTTCGTGCTCTGTGCGCTCCTTCAACAGCAGCGCTCTCAGCGCCTCGACATCATTCGGCAACTCGCGCGCGTCCACGATCGTCGTCACGCGAACAGATACGCACATCGCGCGCGAAGTAACGACGGAATTGCGATTTCTTCGTGTCGATTCCTTCGAGCAACATCGACATCTGCGCGCGATCGATCTCGACGCGCGGCGCGCTGCCGTCGATGCGTTCGAACGTGCCGCGTTCGAGACGCTTGTAGAAAAGCCAGAAGCCGTTCTTGTCCCACACGAGCATCTTCACACGATCACGCCGCCGGTTGAAGAAACAGAACAGGGTCCCCGTGAAGGGGTCCTCTCCGAAGGCCTCACGCACGATCGCAACGAGCCCGTCGAAGCCCTTGCGAAAGTCGACCGGCACCGTCGCAGCGAGGATGCGTTCGCGCGAGGAGATGCTCAGCACTGCTCCAGCGCTCGAACTAGCCGCACGAGCGCCGCCTCGTCCACGTCGGCACCCACGACGATGCGCCGCTCGCCACGAATCACGATCTCGATACGAGAAGCTGGCTTCGCACACGACTCGACCAGTTCCACGAACGTCTCCGGCGTCGGCTTCCGGCGTACCGTCGCCGCCCGCCGGCCGAAGAGCTTGCGACGCCACCAGAACAACTGGTTGCTCGAAACATCGGGCTCGAGCGCCGCGGCCTGTCGGTACGTCAACCCCTCGCGCTCACGCCGCTCCAGTAGGTGACGCATCTTCTCGGCACGATTGGCGGTCTCCATGCCGCACATCGTCGCCACTATCCCGAGATCTTCCAGGTGGGGTCGCGCGAACGGTTACATACGTCGTGGAGGGAGAAGCTCCTGGCGGGTGGAGCTCGAAGTACCCATTCGAGGTGGAACTTGGAGACGATCCCGCGCAAGCGCTGGAGGTTCTCGCGGAGCTTCGGTAGCGAACTGAGCCGCTACTGATAGCGAACGCCGCACCGCCGAGCCCCCCGCAGTACACCTCCGCGACCTTCCTTGCCGTGAGTCGAGCCTATCGCAGCCGTTCCCCGCACCCAGCGCGGCCTTCGCGCAGCATCTCAGGGCGCGGGGGAAGCGGCAGGGGAGGAGGGCAGCCGGCGTGATGGGGGCTCTCCGCGAGAATCCGCTGCCCAGTAGCGACCAGCGGGGGTGCTGGTACAGTCGTCGTAGGTCAGGCCACCGACCTGACTGGGGAGAACGTCATGCACATCCGCGATTACCTTGCCACTCTCGATTTCGTCAATGAGGTGCGCGCCGGCCTCGGGCTGCCGTCGCTGGACTATCTGCCCGCCGGGACGCCAGCGAGCACGACGGACTGCGTCATCGCACGAGCCCTCCCCGGAGCTGTCGTCCGTCGCGCAGTCGTCTTCGACAACATTACCGTTGAGCTGCCGCGCCCAGCCAAACGCTTCATCTCGAAGTTCGACTTCGGCTGGCAGAGCGACGCAGCGCTCCTCGTCAAAGGCGGCACCGAGGACGACAAGGGCTGCCTCGTGTCGGCGTAGCAGCGGGCACGTAACTTCAGTATCAGCCTCCTGCTCCCGCCGCCCCGGCGAACGGATCAGCGCAGGGGCAGCGGCGGGGAAAAAGGCCGCCCGTTGCGCGATCGAACGGGTTGTGCTCGACTACTGGGGAGCCCAGAACTGCGCGAGAAACCACGGTGGAGTCGGCTGCGAGGATTCTGCAATGAAGACAAACATCGCCAACAGTTGGAGAGCGGCGTGCGTGCTAGTCGTGCCTTACCTGTCGGCGTGCTTGGAGCAGAAGGAAATGAAGCCTGGCTCATGGGTGTGCAGCGATGACAAGGAGCAGGTGGTTGTGCCTGCCGCAGCATCTGCTCGGACCTACCGCATAACAGTCTCGAGCGATTCTCCTGATACGACCATTCGCGTGCAGGTACGTGATGCAAGCGGGAAGGACAAGCCGGAGAAAGCAGAATTACGCGTGTCAGGCGAAGCTGTAGATGTGGGCGTTCAAGTGGGTGAGAGTATCCTCATTATTGATCAAGATGCTGAATCACCGGATTCGAAGAGTCCTCAGGGAACCTGCACTCCGGTCTAACACACGACTCGCGCGCGCTATTGGTGGCGTTGTAGCATCGGGCTCGCAGCGCAATAGGACGCGCTGATATTCCAACTGCGCTGCTACGTGATTGCTCGTATTCGCAGCTTTTCCGACTAACCGCCTTATTCCGCGCGCCGTCCGCGCTCGCTGCGCTGACCGTCCAATTTCCTATTTCATCCGACGAACGACGCTCACGAGAGGGTCGGCTCCAAGTTCCCCGGAAGTACGTCGCTGGCGGGGTTTTGCCAGAGGGGAACTTGGAGTGGGAAATCGGCCACCACGGGGCAGAGAAAGCCGAAACGGCTGGTTCCCAGAGGGGAACTTCGCGAGGTTTTCGACAGGTGGAGGGGAACTTGCCTGTCAGTTCCCCTTTGGTTCCCCGCTGGTTCCCGATTCGGCCTATTCGCCTTGCCAGCATCCGACCTCGGAGCGTGCATGTGCTCATGCTGCTCCTCGACGCCCTCGAATCCTTCCTGCGCCAATGCGACGCCAACGGGCGCTCGATCCACACCCGGCGGCAGTACCAGCGCCACGTCGCGCTGCTCGCGTCCTGGGCGCAACGGGAGGGCCTACCGCCCACGCTCGAAGCGCTCGACCACGAAGTCCTGGCACGGTTCCTCGCGAGCCCGTGCGTCAAGCGCAGCGCCCGGGGAACGCCACGGAAGCCGACCTCGGCAAACGCGCTGCGAACCAGCCTCCGCACGTTCTTCGGGTACACGCGACAGGCTGGCTTCGTGGATCGCGATCCGGCTCGGCTCGTCCGCCGCGCCCGGACTGGCATCGTCCCGCCGCGTGGACTGACCATCGAACAGCGAGATCGGCTCCTCGGGATCCTCGCCACAGCCGTCGGCGACGAAGCGCGTCGGGACCGGGTGCTGTTCACCCTCATGCTCGGCTGCGGCATCCGGATCGGCTCGGCGCTCGCGCTCGATGTGGAGGACCTCGATCTCGCTGGCGGAAGGATCCGGCTCCGGCAGGTGAAGAACGGCGGGGAGCAGGAAGCGTTCCTGCCCGTCGCGCTCCGTGACGAGGTGGCGGCGCTCGTCGGAGAACGTCCCATCGGACCGCTCTTCCTGTCCCGGAACGGCCGCCGGATCACCATGCGCCAGGTCCAGCGCCGGCTCGGCGAGTGGCTCGAACGCGCAGGGGTGCAGGGCAGGTTCTCGCCGCACTCGCTGCGCCACACGTTCGCGACCGAGCTCTACCGCCGCACGCGGGACGTGGCACTCGTCCAGGCGGCGCTCGGGCACGCAAGCATCACCAGCACCATGGTCTACGCGAGGGCGGACTCGCAGAGCGTGCGCGAGGCAATCGGGGCGGCGTAGCGCTGATCACCACAGTTCTCTCGGGTCCGGTTGCCGTAGCATAGGCGCGCGATCGACGGCCTCGACGCGGACAACGCCATGTGCAGCCAAGATGCGGACCTTCCCAATCCCGAAACACAGCTCGCAAGAAGCCTGGAGTTGTTGGATAAGGACGTAACGGGGCTCCACGCAGACTGGATCTTGTACCGTCAGCTCTACGGCAGTGGTGCGAAACGTATCGACCTGCTTAACAACGCGGCAGCATCGTTTTTCGGACATCTTCAATCAATGATGCTCCGTGACCTAACAGTCTCCATCTGCCGACTGCTGGACAGGGCTTCCACGGGGAGCCAGGAGAACATCGTCCTTGAGACGCTCGTCGGTGAGATCGCGGCGACGAGACACCAGGAACTCACCTTCGCGTTGAACGAGCGATTGGCTGCGGCGCGATCGGCTGCCAAGGCTCAGCGGCTCTTCCGCCACAAGCGAGTCGCTCATCGGGATCGGAAGTTTGCGGATGGCGATGAGCAACTCCCTGGCTTCTCCAGGCTTGACGTCGAGGACGTGTTGCATGAGATCCGCGAGTTTCTGAACATTCTTCAGCGCGCAGTACACGGCACCACCACGGTCTGGGAGCTGACAATCATGCCCGCAGACGGTGAACGGCTCCTCGTCGCCCTTCGCAAGGCAGCGGCGTACGATGCATTCTGGAAGGATGGCACCATCCCCCGCGATTCCATCCACAAGCTGCCCTTCGGGGATGAGTAGACCTGCGGTGGGACACCTGCGATACGGAACATCAAGCTGGTCTGAGACGAGTTGGGTCGGCTCCTTCTACCCACCCGGCATGAAGCCGGCTGACTTCCTCTCCCACTACGCGACGCAGTTCGGCACCGTGGAAGCCGACACCACTTACTACCGGGTCCCCGACGAGAAGCTCGTCCGCGGCTGGGACGAGAGGACTCCTGAGGGATTCGTGCTCTCGGCGAAGTTCCCACGCTCGATTGTTCACGCGGGCGAGGAAGCGCGACCGAGCGCCGACGTGCTGCTCCCGACCCCTGAGACGCGCACCGAGCTCGCCCGCTTCCTCCGAGTCATGGGGCTGCTCGGCCCGAAGTGCGGACCGCTTGTCCTCCAGTTCCCCTACTTCAACAAGTCGGTGTTCGCCGGCTCCGGCCCGTTCCTCGAGCGCCTGGACACCTTCCTCGGGCTCCTGCCGCCGGACTTCCGGTACGGGGTCGAGATCAGGAACAAGAGCTGGATCGACCGGCCCCTGCTGGACCTGCTCAAGGCACGAAACGTGGCGCTGGTCTGGGTGGACATTCCCTACATGCCACACGGAGCCGACCTCGCCGCGAAGCACGATCTCTTCACGGCCGACTTCGCCTACCTGCGGCTGATAGGCGACAGGAAGGCTGTTGAGGAGGCGACGGCGGGCCGATTCGATCGCGTGGTGATCGACAACAGTGAGCGTCTGGCGCGGTGGGCTCCCCTCGTCCTTGAGAGCTTGGGGCGCGTGCCCGAGACCTTCGCGTACGCGAACAATCACTACGCCGGCCACGGTCCGGCGACGATTCGCGAGCTCGCTGCGCTGGTGAACCGTGTGCCTTGAAAGTGTCCCCGCTTGTCCCCACTTCACAGTTCGACTACAAAGTAGCCACCCGCCCGACGAGTTCTGAGCACGAGTTCCAAGCAGGGCGTAACTTCAACGAAGGAGACCACAGCTTGGAAACGACGAACCCGATGAGTTCTCAGCGCGCAATTGGGGAGGGATCGCCACCGGATCTACACCTCAAAGCCGCCCAGACCCAACGCTATTGGCAACCAGCGAACGACCCGCTCATCGTCCGCAAGAACCTGGCGTACTGTCGTCGACGCCTGACACAGCTTCGTGTTGAAGCGGGATCAACCCCGTCCGCCTACCATACCGGCTGGGCCGCGTGCTGGAGCCCGTCCCACGGCTCGTATTGGGAGTTTTCCGAACCTAGTCGGATCGAGGTTCATCTGAACCAAACACCCGCAGAACGATTGGAGCCTTCAGCACACCCTCTACGGACACCCACAGGTAATGAAACCCCGTAGGAATGATCAACCCGGTTAGCGGTACGTTCCACTGTCGGATGTGATGTGGATTGGGGATTTCGATGGTCTCATTGTACACGGGTGCCATGATCGGCTTTCCCGAGGTGTCCCTGATGTCAATCTGTATGTTGTATGCGCCGCGCCGTGCATTCACCCAATGGATCATTACAAAGAGATCGGCAGTAGCCATTTCGACGGCATTGCCCTCCGTTTCCCACGTCCCATAGCCCACGCCCTCAAGCGTGAAGAGGAACACGTCTTGCGCTGCTCTTGGGATGGTCTTGTTCGTGAGAAAGGCGGAGACGTATGCACGATCCGCCCTGTGCTCAGAATTGCTTTGTTTCGACATGGAGCTGATACTTTGGTCGAGGACAGAACCTGAAGCAAGGGGCGTGCTCCATCGAGTGCGACTCGCAACCCCCAGAGCGGTAGCTTCCCGCCATTCCCATCGCCAGGGTGGTTTGGTAGCGCATATGAGGAGCGGGTCGTGCAGAATCCGCGCTCACGACGGCTACAACTTGTCCTTCGGTCCCTGTTCGACTAGAAAGTACCCAACGCCTGACGAGTTCTGAGCACGAGTTCCAAGCAGGGCGCAACCCCGATAGGGAGGTTCCTGCTTGGAAACCACAAACCCGACCACTCCTCAGCTCGTCATCCGGCGCGTCCCGCTCGCCTCGCTCCACCTCGACCCGGCCAACGCCCGCTCGCACGGCGTGGAGAACCTGGCCGCGATCGAGGGCAGCCTGCGACGCTTCGGGCAGGCCGAACCACTGATCGTTCAGAAGGCGACCGGGCGCATCATCGGAGGCAACGGCAGGCTCGTCACGATGCAGAAGCTCGGGTGGGGCGAGGCTGACATCGTCGAGCTCGACATTGATGACCTTACGGCAACGGCACTGAGCTTGGCATTGAATCGCACGAGCGAGCTTGCGACTTGGGATGAGCTAGCCCTCGGCAAGCTCCTGCGTGAGCTCCAGAGCGCGGGAGCGATCGATGGCGTTGGGTTCTCCGACGGCGAAATCGAAGATCTGCTTTCGGGTCTCGAAGATCTCAACGCGAGCGAGCTGGAAGACTCCGGCGCTGGTCCGCTGCCAGAACAGCCGGTCACTCGCGAGGGCGACTTGTGGCTGCTCGGGAACCATCGGCTGCTCTGTGGCGACTCGACCAACGCCGAGCATTTGGCGCGATTAATGAACGGCGAGATCGCGTCCCTGCTCGCGACCGATCCCCCTTATCTGGTTTCGTATTCGGGCGGTAATCATCCGCAGTCGTGGTCGAACAAACCGGACGTGAAGGACAAGAGCTGGGACGACTACGTCGATCCGGAATCGGGCCTGGAGTTTTTCACGACCTGGCTTCGCGTCGCGCTCCCGCACTGCCGCGACGACGTGGCCGTCTACCAGTGGCACGCAACCCGCCGTCAGATGTTGGTCGAGCAGGCGTGGCAGGCGAACGGGTTGCTCGCGCACCAGGTGCTCGTGTGGGTGAAGAGCAGGCCCGTGCTCACGCGCTGTCACTTCATGTGGCAACACGAGCCATGCTTCTACGGTTGGCGCGAGGGCTTCATGCCCGAGCGAAGACCGGAGCCGAGTGCGCGCAGTGTTTGGGAAGTCGATCAGCAAGGCGAGCAGGATGGAATCCACCCGACGCAGAAGCCCGTCGAGCTGTTCCGACGGCCGATACGCTGGCACACGCTCCGCGGCGAGATCTGCTTGGAGCCGTTTTCTGGCAGCGGAACGCAGCTGGTTGCCGCGGAGGAGCAAGGCCGACGCTGCTACGCGATGGAGATCTCACCGGGATTCGTCGATGTAGCCATCCGGCGCTGGGAGCAAGCTACCGGCAAGAGTGTCACCCTCGACGGCGACGGAAGAACGCTTGCGGAAATCGCCGTGGAGCGCAAGTCCACCGACGGAGCTGCTGTATGAGTCGTATTCCTGAGGACGCCTTCGAACGCTACGTTGCGATGGGGCCAATGCGCAGCTACCGCGAACTCGCGGAGACCGTCGGCGTCTCCAAGCGAGCCGTGTCGAAGGCAGCAACCAAGGAGGACTGGGCTGGTCGGATGGCGAAGATCGATGCGGAGTCGCGAGCACGCTCTGACGAGCGCATCGCTGAAACGCTAGATGAGACTCGAACGCGCCACCTTCGAAGTTTGAGGGCAGTGCAAGGGAGGTCGTTGGAAGCACTGAAGCGATTCACGCTCAACACTGCGGCTGAAGCGGTGACTGCGCTGGAGAAATCGATCAAGCTCGAGCGCCTGATCCTGGGCGAGCCGTCTGAGCGCGGCGAACTCGCGGTCGAGGCGATCACTCGACGCGAGTTGGACACGTTGCTCATTGATGACGACGGGGATGACGAAGACAATAATGTCGAAGACGGTGATGAGACCGAGACTGAGGCCGAACCTGCGGCTGAATAAGCTCGCGCTCTTCCGCCAGCTCGCGTACGAGCCGCATCCGGGGCAGCTCGCAGTACATCGGTCCACGGCTCCGCGCCGCATCGTTTGCTGCGGGACTCGTTGGGGTAAGTCCGTATGTGCCTCGATGGAGGCTGTAGCGGCAGCGATGGCACCGGCCGAGTCGTCGCTCGGTTGGATAGTTGCGCCTTCCTACAGCTTGACCGATTTGATCTTTCAGCGAGTTCGCATGGTGATCGAGGAACGGCTCGCACATCGCATCGTCCGGATCGCGAACCGTGAGCGAACGATCGTTCTCCGCAACCTACTCGGCGGCCTCTCGGAGATCCGTGGTCGTTCGGCGGACAACCCGAGTAACCTACTCGGCGCTGGGTTGAGCTGGCTGATCGTCGATGAGGCTGCGGCGTTGCGCGAGGACATCTGGCCGAGCTATCTCTCGGGACGACTCGTGGACCGCAATGGTTGGGCGTTGCTCGTCTCAACGCCGAGGGGCCGCGGTTGGTACTTCGACTTGTGGAAGCGTGGGCAGCGCGGGCAAGATCCGACGTTCGAGAGCTGGTGCCAGCCATCGTGGTCGAACCCGATGCTCGATCCCGCGTCCATCGAACTCGAGCGAGGCCGTGTGCCGCCCGAAACGTTCGCGCAGGAATACGAAGCCTCGTTCTTGAGCACACTCGGAAAGGTCTGCGAGACTTGCGGCTCGCCGGAACGGAGTGGCCCGGGCTGCATCGTCTTATTCGAGGGCGAGGAGGTCGCCGAATGCCCGGCGTGCGCCAACCCGATCGACGAGCACGGAGCGCCGCTCGGCCGTGCGGACGACGACGGCAAGGTGATGCTACAGATCATTCGGCTCCAGGGCATGAAGCGGCCGGCGGGATGGCCAATGCCGGAGCCGGCTTCGACTGCCGTGAACGCACTGGCCTGTGGCGAAGGAGACCCCGGCCCCCAGGAGTAGACTCACCGCGACTCCATCTGCGAAGCTGGCGGGATGAGTCCTGTTCGACCTGCCGGGCGTGAGTAGATGCGCGAGTTCCATCGTACCTTCCTCCTCTCACTCGCCCGCTTCATTCGTTCGCGGCCGGAGGTCTTCGAAAAGGGCGGTCGCCTACTGGACCGGAGGTTCAGTCTGGAAGCGCTAACTGACGTACGCGATCGCCGGATACGCGCCACCCACACCGAGTACGAGGAACAGCGAAAACTACTTGAGAGCACCGGCAAGCTCGATCACGGGGAGGAAGAATCCCTGGCGAATCGCGTGAGACTTGGAAGTCTGACCACACCCATTGACAAGCTTCGACGCGATCGACTCGAACAGCTCCTACGCTACGGCGAGGAGGAGCGCCGGCATCTTGAAAACACGAATACGATGCTCGGGGCACCACTTGTAAGACTCTTGCGGGCAGTGAGCTGGGCGATGGGAGGGGATCACTACTACGGGCGGCCAACTCACCTTGAAGACATGGAGGCGATCAGTCTGGTGACATGGCTCGCGTTTGAACCTGCAGCGAACGAGATGCAACCAGTTCTGACGCGCTTCCAGACGTTGCCTTGGATGCCCCCTGGCAAGATCGATGGATTCGAGATGCAGGGACGGTACTTTCTGCATGAACACGTTGCGGACGAGCATTCCGGGCTGGTGGGGGTGGCGGAAGAGGCGCTGCAGTTCGTCGAGCTGGCGCTCGTAAGGCCAGCGAGTTCTCCGCCGGGATCACCGGCAACCGCGCCGAAGAGCCTGGACGACTCCGCTGGGCTTGACGGTCAGTCGGAACAAGAGCGCCAAAACAAGACCAACCCCCAGTGCAGTCACGGCACCGATTTCCTATGGGTTACCTGGTACGGCACCAGGTACGAGTTCGCCAAGGGCAACCAGGCGGGTGCCGTGCGTGAGCTGTGGAGGGAGTGGGAGCAGGGAGGACAACAGGGTGGATGCGGACTGAGCCAGGAAACGCTCCAGCAGCGGGTTGCGCCGCACTCACACCACTCGTTTCAGCTACGAGCAATCTTCAGGCGAGGCAAGAACTTCCATCCCGCCTGGGGAACGATGATCAAGCGCGTCGGCAAGGGGATTTACGCGCTGTGCCCACCGGACTGGGCGGGATGACGAGGAGAATGTCGGAACGATAGCGGTTCGTCGTCGGTTCGTACCTGGTGCCCTTTTCCAAGCTGGCACCTATGAGCAGCGACAGACTCGTCCATCTACCACGACTCGCTCGATTGCTTGGCGTACCCAGCCACTGGCTGCGTCGGGAGGCTGAAGAGGGGCGGCTTCCTCACCTTCGGGCGGGCAGGCAGTACCTGTTCGATGAGGTAGTGGTCCGCGAGGTCCTCCTGCGCCGCGCGGGCTCGGCTCCACCTGAAGACTCCGCTTCACTCCGCCCCGAGGGAAGCGGACGACCATGACGTCCGAGAATGGGGGATCCCCGGCCGAGGATCGCGAACCGAAGCAGGACGAGGGGGCTGGCGCAGGGGATGTGCGCCGCACGCTCGGAGCGCTCCTCGCTCCTGGTGACGTGATCGAGCTTCGGGCTCTCGGCGTCGCACGAGGTCGAAGTAGGGGCACGGCCTCGGGGTACTTCGACAAAGTCGAGGATCTGGTCACGGCCGCGGAGATGCTCGATGGTCGAGCGGGTGGCATCTACGTCACGCTGAACCCCGTCAAGCCGGCTCTCCTCGCCCGCGCCGCCAACCGGATCGTCGAGAACCCTGAGAAGGCGACGAGCGATGGCGAGATCGTCCGCCGGCGGTGGCTCTTGCTCGACGCCGATCCAGTGCGCCCCTCGGGCATCTCCTCGACCAATGAAGAGAAGGCACTCGCATTCGCCTTCATGCGGGACGCGTACACCTTCTTGAAGGAGCGGGGTTTCCCCGAGCCCGTCAAGGGAGACAGCGGCAACGGTGCGCACATGCTCTACGCCGTCGACCTGGCCGCCGACGACGGAGGTCTCGTCCAGCGTGTGCTCGACGCGCTCGCGTTCCGCTTCAACACCTCTCAGGTCGTGCTCGACCAGTCGGTGCACAAGCGAGCGCAACTCACGAAGCTCTACGGCACGCTCGTCAGGAAGGGCGACAACACGCCGGAGCGTCCGCATCGTCGCTCGCGACTGATCTCTGTTCCCGACGTGATCGAGGTCGTACCGCGCGAGCTACTCGAAGCGATCGCTGCGCAGTCGCCTCCGGGAAAGGGCGTGCCCCCCGACGGCACGGATGGAACACGCACTCGCAACGGGCCTTTCGACGTCGAAGGTTTCCTGCTGCAACATGGCCTCGCGGTCACCCGGATTGCCCCCTGGCAGGGCGGCACCAAGTGGGTGCTCAACGTTTGCCCGTTCAACTCCGAGCACACGAACGGCTCCGCTTTCATCCTCCGTTTCCCAAGCGGAGCAGTCGACGCGGGGTGCCATCACAATGGCTGCAACGGCAAACGCTGGCACGAGCTCCGCGACATCCTCGAACCAGGCTGGCGCGAGCGCGGGCCGCAACGTCAATCGCGGAGCACTGGATCACAGGCACCAGCCAAACCGCGTGCGAAACGTGTGAAGCCGTTCGTGCCGTTTCCGGTCGACGCTCTCCCAGAACCACTTCGCGCCTACGTCACGGTCGCGAGCAAGGCGATCGGCTGCGATCCAACCTTTATCGCGCTTCCGCTGCTCGCTGCACTCGCAGGGGCAATCGGGAACAGCCGCCGGCTGCGGCTGACCTTGGGAAAGCACGGCTGGACCGAGCCACCTACGCTGTGGACCGCGATCATCGGCGATAGCGGGAGCGGCAAGAGCCCGGCCTTGTCGCTCGCGCTGCGCACCGTCTACGAGCGGCAGCGTCGCGCTCTGGACGCCTACAACAAGGAGCTGGAGCGCTATGAGGAGGACTGTCTCACCTATGAAGTAGAGCTCCGCAAGTGGAAGAAGCGAGGCGAAGGGGCACCGCCGGAGAAGCCCGTTCGGCCGACCTGTCATCGGGTCATCGTTTCCGACACGACCGTCGAGTCCCTCGTCTTCGTCCTGAACGACAACCCTCGTGGACTGATGAGTGCTCGGGATGAGCTTTCCGGTTGGCTCGCGTCCTTTAATCAATACAAGAAAGGCCAGGGTAGCGACGTCGCCAACTGGCTCGAGATGCACCGCAGCGGCACGGTGATAGTCGATCGCAAGAGCAGCGCCGAGAAAACGCTCTTCGTCAGCCACGCGAGCGTGTCCATCACCGGCGGGATTCAGCCGCAGATCCTCGCACGGGCGCTCCGCCCGGAGTTCTTCGAGTGCGGGCTCGCGGCGCGCCTCTTGGTTGCCTATCCCCCTCGCATTGCCAAGCGCTGGAGCGAGGCCACGATTCCCGACGAGCTTGGGTTCGCCCTGGACACGGTGCTCTCCCGGCTCTACGCGCTCTCGATGGAAAAGGACGAAGAGGAGGGGGAGCCGCGGCCCGTTCTCGTCGACCTCGCTCCCGAGGCCAAAGAGCTCTTCATCGCCTTCTACAACGAGCTCGGGGAGGCGCTTTTGGAGCGTTCGAGCGCGCTCGCCGCGATGTGGTCGAAGATCGAGGCGTACTGCCCGCGCTTCGCACTCATCTTCCATCTGCTGCGCGAGGCGGCCTCGGACACGACCGTCGGCGAGAAGGTGGACGAGCACTCGATGGTGGGTGCCATCACGCTGGCACGCTGGTTCGGTCATGAGGGCGAGCGGGTCTACGCGCTGCTCGGCGAGGACGAGGAGTTGCGCGACCTGCGCGCGCTCGCAGAGCGAGTGAAGCGCAAGGGCGGGACAGTCACCGTGCGGGACTGGCAGCGCTCGCGCGATCACGCGACCGCAGCCGAGGCCGAAGCTGAGCTCCAGCAGATGGTCGACGCTGGGTTCGGGAGCATCGAGCAGAAACGCGCCGGTGAGAAGGGCGGGCGGGCTCCTTCGCCCGTCTTCCGGCTCGTACCGTCGGGGGTCACTGACAGAACCTCCGAAGGGGCAGCGGAAACCGGCACTGGCGATACCGCCGACGGGGGATCGTCAGTTGTGTCAGTGTCAGGAGCGGAGAGTGACTCTCAACACGGTGGTGCTGAAGGAGACCCAGTAGCGGTCACTGACAGTACTGACAATACCTCCCAAAGGCGCTTAAGGACTTCCCGACAATCCTCCGCTCCGGACCACTCGCAAGCGCCGGCTCCTCAGAGAAGTGATTCGGAGCCACACCCAGGCACTGACACTGACACAACCGACGAAACCCCCGCGGAGGGGCCGGGAAGCGTGGTTTCGGAGAGCGCGCCGGAGGTTCTGTCAGGAGGCCACACCGATGGACCGGATGCCGGCGACGAAGACGTCGATCCCGACGGGATGGTGCTGCTGTGAGCCTCGCAGCCGCTGCGATGTTCCTCGCCGAGCTTCGGCAGCAGGGGATCGAGGTGGAGGCCCAGGGGGATCGCCTAGCGTGCGGCCCGCACTCGGCACTCTCTCCCGCGCTTCTCCAGCGCCTGGTGGAGCACAAGCCGGACCTGCTCTCTCTCCTGAGCGTCTGCGATCCCACGCCAGATCCTTGGTTTGATCGTCCGTGGCCGGCCGCTGACCAGATCGTCCGGCTCGACTCCCCGCGGATCCCTCCTGACTGCGCGTGCTTCTGCTGTGACTCGCAGTCGTGGTGGCGACTTCGGGGAACCGACGATCCGAAGGGTCGTCCGTGGGTGTGTGCTCATTGCCATCCGCCCATCCCGCCGCCCGATGCGATCGAGTGGTCCGGAAGGAGCGAGTCGTGAATTCGCTCCTGGTTTCCAGCGTCCGCCTGACGCGTGCCGGCCATGCCGACTTGCAGAGGGGGATGCTCGGCTGGGTCAGCTTCCTTCTCGGCCTTGGCGGCTTGATCAAGGTCGATGGCGTTGGCCTCCACCGCGGTGGCGACGGCCGCTACGCCCTCTCGTTCCCTGAGCGGAGGGGCCGCCACGGCCGGCGGTTCGCCGTGATCTGTCCGACGACGGATGCGGCCCGGCGCGCGATCGAGCGCCAGGTCTTCCAAGCGCTCGGGTTGGAGGGCTGGGAATGACACGGCGGCCCGCTACGCGCGCTTCGGGCGCGAACCGCGCGGCCGGTCCCGAGATGCGCCTCGATCCCGCGCTTGGTGCCAGGAGCCAACGCACGCCCGCACAGGCCGCGTGGTTGGCAGCGCTCCGTCGCATTGCGGTGCTCCACACCAGCCTGGCGGACGAGATTCGAGCGCTCGTCGAGAACCTCGAAGAAGCCGTTGCTGTGGGCGCGGAACCGAGCCTGATGTCCGGGGAGGTGCCCATGCTCCCGTCCCCGATCGAGACGCCGCCGAAGAGCGACCTGCTGACCACGCAGGAGCTCTGCGACCTGCTGCACCTCCACGCGCGCACGGTACGGCGTATGGAGCTCTTGGACGAGTTGCCTTCGCCGATCCGAACCGCTGGTCGGAAGCGCTGGCTCCGAACGACGATCGAGGCCTGGCTCGCCGAACGCGAGGGGGGCTCTCGGTGAGACGCGCGCTTGGAACCGGCCGTTTGTGGAAACGCACGCAGGCCGGCGGTGCCGTTTGGATCGGCGACTGGAGGAGTGCGGACGGAACGCGTCAGCGCCGGATGCTCGGACCTGACAAGGGCGTCGCGCAGAGGAGGATGGCCGCTCTCATCCGCGAGCGCGACCTCGTCGCATCCGGGCTCGAAATCGAGGAGGGAATCGACCGTCCGGCCCAGGAGGTCATCGACGAGTTTCTGGCCGAGCTCACGGCGAGTCGATCGCCACGGTATGTCCGGCGCGTGCGCGACATCCTGGTTCGAGTGCAGGCGAGTCTTCGGTTCCGGACTCTGCGCGACCTGCGGCCCCAGGCGCTGCTTCAGTACCGCAGGATGCGGCTTGGGGAGAAGCGCTCGAACCGGACCTGCAACATGGAGGTCCGGGTCATCGGCACCATGTTGAATTGGGCTGTGCGCACCGGGCTGCTCGCGTTCAATCCGATCGCCGGGATCCGCTCGCTGCCAGCCGGCAGGGCGTACGAGAAGCGGCCGCGCCGTGCGATGTCAGAGGAGGAAGTCGAGCGCTTTGTCACCGCTGCGTTCCAGATCGACCAGGAAGCGGCATCCCGGGTGATGGCCGCGAAGACCATCGAGAACGGGACGAAGGGTTCGGGCTACGCCGCCAGGGAACGAGTCCGTCCCGTCCCGCAAGCGCCCTTGTGGCTGAGCTTGCTGGAGACTGGGGCGAGGTTCGGAGAGCTAACGACTACGGCCTGGGCCGACCTCTCCGAGTCGAGGAGAACACTCACGCTTCGCGCGGCGACGACCAAGTCACGCAAGGAGCGCACCCTCCCCTTGCGCCGCGAGCTGATCGAGCTACTCCGCGACCTGCGCGTCGCGCACCATGACCGACTCGGGCGTCTTCCCGCGGCCGGGGAGCCGATCTTCCTGAGCCCGCAGGGGCGGCCGTGGAATGAGAGTCGGTCCTACGTCCTGAAGCGGTTCCGCGAGGTGCTGGAGGTCGCAGGCATCGCCCGGATCGACGCTCGGGGCGAGAAGCTCGACATCCACGCGCTGAGGCATACTGCGGCGACCCGGATGGCACGGAGCGGGGTGGGACTGGTCCAGGCGCAGAAGCTGCTCGGGCACTCGGACCCGAAGCTCACCGCCGCGATCTACACCCACCTCGATGCTGAGGACCTCCGGGGAGCCGTTGAAAGCATGCCGCCGCTTCGGCTCGCACAGGATTCGGGCCAACGCTAGACTGGATAGGTGTCGAGTGCGATCGTGGCGCACGGAAGACCGACTGATGACTTGCTGTGGCAACCGAGCCCTGCCTTGGCAGACTGGACGTGTCATCCCATAGCGCTCGATCATGCGATGCATCGGTTCCCGTCCCATTGCTAGGCGACACCAGCCTAGGTCACAGCGACGAGCCGCCGTAGCTATCGCTTCCGGCTTCCATTCTTCGCCTTCTTCTTGCGCGCCGCTCCGGTCTTTCTACGCGCCGGACCAGGCGGAGAATTCAGAGCATTACGCAGTGCGCGCTCGAACCGCTCGAGGGTCTCTGGATCGGTCTTCTTCTTCGGCATGGCGGGAGTCTGGCGCGGGGAGCCCGTCGGGGCTACGGCTGCCGTGAAGGCGTGATACACGTATCAATCACAGCGGTGCCGTTGTGATTCTCGATAATCTTTACGGCGCTCCCACCGCTGAATGTGTGACAGCTTGCGTGGTGAACAGTGAGCACAAGATCCTGGAGTGCCTGGTCGGATTCCAGATCGATGATCTTCAATCCAAGCACCTTCGCTTGTGCGGGATCGACGTGTCTGGCATGGGACAGGGTTGTGAGATTGTTACCGAGTCCATTGACGATTCTGCCGGCAATTGCGTCCCTGTCTTGCTCCTTCGCGAGCATATTGCTCGTAAGGTAGTCCCGCGCCAACGATACAGCCCATGTCATCGCTTTCTGGCAGTTCCCGACGAGTGTCGGCGTGTACTTTCCGATGATCGCTTGCCAGATGGCCGCGGACGCTGGATTTTGCGTGACCTGTGCGATCGCATCACTGAACTCCTGGATGACTCCGTGGGCTGGCAGGCCACCTACTTGTGGATCGATCGGCCCAAGACAAGAGTGCTTACCCATGATGATCTCCTTGGAGGACAACGCAATCATGGTTCCACCGGACATCGCCATTTGTGGAACGATGCACCGGATGTCCATTCCAAAGATCGCACGCAGGTAGGAGATCAGGGATTCCACCGCAGCGAGGTCTCCACCTGGAGTGTGGAGCATCAAATCCAATCCCTGCGCTTTGTCGAGTCCATGGATGCAGGCCATGAACCCGTTCTTATCGTTGTCGTCGATTCCCCATGCGACGGTCGACTTCTGCAAGGCAAGCGCCTTCTGAAGCCAGCCGGAGTAGTAGACGATGACGTTCCGCTTCGTGTGATCCGAAAGCTGCTTCAGGTACTTGCGTCGAACGCGATCGTGCGCGTTCTGACTGCCGTCTTCTCGGATTTCTTCGAGGAGATCGTTCCAGTTAGGCATAGCAGCCGTCGGGAAGACGGGTTGGTGAGGACGAGTTCGAGCGAACGACGATCACTTCGTCGCTCTGAACTGCCTCCCTCTGCTGCCAACCAGGCGGAAGATCACCCCGGGCATTCTCGTCCGTGGACAGCCCAAGCATGCGGAAGGCCGCCCGGATCTCATCCAGGGTGGGCGCATGGGTGCTGGTGGGATCGAGCATGGTGTGCTCCGAGGTATCGACACTCGGCTGGGGATGGCTGTACAGGTGGCCCTGGATCGTACCTGCCCCATGGGCCGTCAGGGGGGGCAAGAGGATACAGAAACCGTGACCGAACAAAAATTCGGCCTGATGCCGCAACCTGGACCCCCATCGGGCTGGCGATCACACAACGGCTCGCCGGCGGCCCTCGCGGCTGCTCCCACGCCACCACGCGGCTTTCGACGGATCCGCTGCTGGACACGACGCGTCACAGGCTGCATTCGGGCCGGCCTGCCGGCTTCCTGGCAACCGAGGCACTCGTTCAGAGAATGGCGGTCCGCCTCGCGGATAAGCACGAGGTCGAGCAAGCCATCGCCAGGATCGGCATTTGGTGCGAGCTCGACTTGCGACCGGACCCGAAGCTCACGGCGGCGATGTACACGCATCTCGACGCCGAGGACCTGCGGGGGGCAGTGGAGAGCTTGCCGGCGTTGAGGGTGGCGCGCGAGTAGGCCGGGCTGGGACCCCGTTCCTCTTGGCCTGCTCCAGCACGAGAGGCACGAGAGCGCGCCCGCAGACGGCGCAGGATGCCTCCCAGCGAGTGTGGATGGGGGATTCGGGACTGACTCAGTCTCGGCGTCCGTCCGCTCCCAGAACGGCCTCTGGACAGTTTCTCCAGGATTCCTGTTCCTTCCGGTCGGGTCGTCCATTCCTAGGACCGTGGACACCAACTCCGTCGCCCGGCATCGACCTGAGCCGCGGGAGAGTACCGCCGACCCCGGACTCCGGGAGCCATTCGAACTCCAGAAGTGAGAGGAAACCATGAGCGTGGATCGTTGCCCTCTGCCTGCCCGTTGGACCGCCGCAGGGTGGATGCGTGGGTTGAGCCACTCGTCCACGTCGCTCCGTTGCCAGCGCTTCAGAATCGCGGAGCGCGAAGAACGGTAAATCGCGCCCGCCGACTCCCCGCATGGCAGCAAGCCCGAGCTTCCGAAGCGCCGCGCGCGAACTGCCGTCCTCGAACCTCGCCTTAACCCTTGAGACGGACGAAATGAGAGCATTGAGAGAAAGGACAGTAGATTGGAGGATCGAAAGCTTGTGCTAGCGATACCCAAAGTGGCCTCGGCGCGTTCTACACCAACGCTGGCTGTGGGGGGTGTCCAGTTAGGCATCGCTTTTGGAGAACCTATGCACAAGGACCGGCCATTCCACCGCTCGTACATCGTTCGCGCTTTCTGTCTTGGCACCTTTGTCTTGTTCGCATTGATGTCGGTACCGCGTGCCGCCACTCAGGATGTGCGCGGCACGCCGGTCTCGGTGTATTGTGAGGCATGTGGGGAATGGAGACCCTATCCTCATACACACAGTGCAACAGCCTCAGTGCCAAATTCACCGGCTCCAGCGCCTGTCAAAAAAGTAAAGCGTGGCGGCCATCTGCCGGTGATCGACCCGCGAGCAATGGCGATGCCTGGCGAAGTGGAATTCTGTCGGTCACAAGTAGCTCAGATTGAGACTCGCAAGAAGCGACTCGAGATCGCATTGCTTAGAATCAATAGTCAGCTCAACACCACCGAAAGTGTCTACTTGGCCGAAATGCGCGAAATGCGGCGCACGCTCGTCATAGACGCATTTTCAGACGCACTTTCCGCAATTCCCTTCGATGAGGTCTTCGCAGGGTTAGCTCAGAGTGGCAAGATCTCAAGCCAGGCCGCAGGAGAACTGGCAAAAAGCGCGATGGCCATGAAATCGTCCTTCAGTGTCGCAGTGGCGATCGACGCACGCAATGACTCCAACCGCCAACTTGACACGGCAATAGAAGCAACTAACGGTTTCTCGCAGATGGTCCTTGCGTTATCGCGGTCTGTTCCGTGTGAAGAATTATCGAACATCAACCGATTAGGTGATTTCTCTGCGGCCCTTGTGAAAGGACTTCGCCACGAACCGGACCCGAACGGAGAGGCTGGCCTTCTGGCCGTAGTCACCGCGCTGGATGACTGGGCCGCAGCGATGGGCGCGTTGATAAGGCCGGTAGGTCAAATGCGAGCAGCCACTCAAGTATGTTTGAGCGCGGTTGCCATATACCACATCGGGCGATCGGCCGATGCGATCGAAGACGGGTGTTCCCACATGCGGTTGGCGAGCGCAGCTCTTCAGCGTCGAATTAATGAGTACGACACATCCGCAGCGTTCTATCGCGATCGTATTGTCTCATTAACCCAGTCCAAATCGGCTTGAGAAAGGACCACTCATTCCATGAAGCAAATGTCAGTTCCGGTTCGTGTCTGGGTTGAGATCGCTCTGGTGACTGCGAGTTTTGCGGCCTTGTCGGGCTGCCAGTCGACCGGCAGCACAGGGGAAGACTATCACGTATCTTCGGTAAACTTCGACTCTCCCGACAATATCGGTGACGGCGTCATCCGCGTCTCTATTGGACACCGAATGTCTGCTCAGGTGGCATACTCTATCGGTTTTTACGAGCCGCCGCCCACCGGTGTCTCGTTTAGATGGGACGACATAATGACGAAGTCGGACATTACTGATCCAGAGTATGCGTTGTTCGGTGAGCTTCCCCCTGGCCTCGAATGGAATGCTGAGAAAGGGAGAATTGAGGGAACTCCTCGAATTCCCGGGAAGTGGCAAGTCAGACCGGCTGTTCGGTGCAAACAACGCGGCAACGACGTCTACCGCGGGGAAGGGCAATGGTGGTCGGAATTCGTGGAGGAACCTGATGGTACACTTTGGGCCGGATCAAAAGAGAAATACACAATAGAGGTTGTTGAATGAATGCACGCCGCCCGGCGACGCATGCCAGCTGTCGCTGATCGCGGCCTCTCGACGGTACAATGCCGTCAGCCACGAATGCTTAGCACCCGGGTGGCATTTCGCTCGTCGGGGTCCTCCGCTTGCCCGTTCGGCTGTCGTGGGCTGAGCGGTGTGGGAGCCGAAGCCATGACGAACTCTTGGAGCCGCGCTCGAGCGGCGAACAAACTTCCCGCATTGCCACGCACCTGCCGACCTGGATGGCACGGAGCGGAGTCGGGCTGGTCCAGGCGCAGAAGCTGCTCGGGCAACTCTGACCCGAAGCTGACGGCCGCGATCTACACGCACCTCGAGGCGGAGGACTTGCGGGAGGCTGTGGAGAGTTTGCCGCCGCTCAGGCTGGCGCGCGGGTAGAGGGCATCCAGTCGGGGACACGCGGAAGGCCGCCCCGCTTGACAGCGTCCGCCTACCCGGCCAGCATCCAATGAGCCGTGCTCGCCGCACCGAGGTCTGGGAGGCCCTCGATCACACAGCGCCGGACCATGTCTGCGTGCGCGTGTGATATTCGCCCGCGCGATGCGATGCACCCTGCTATCACGGACCCCGAACTGGTCATTCGAACACGAGGCGGCTGCCGCGTCCCGAGCGCCAAGCCGGAGGGAATCGCAATCACCACAACAACCCGTTGCAGCGGACGGTCCGATGCGCGGGCCCGTCGCTGAACCGGGACCATTCGGCCGCTACAAGTTTGGAGGTGACAGTGTGACCTGGGATGTGTTTGTGTCGTATGCTAGCGAAGACAAGTCCTTCGCCCGGCGACTCGCGCACGGGCTCGAGTCGGCGGGACTACGGGTATGGTTCGATGAGACGGCCCTTGAGGCAGGTGACAGCCTACGTAGGGCGATCGACAAGGGACTGAAGGACTCTCAATACGGGGTCGTGGTGCTTAGCACGAACTTCTTAAGAAAGAGTGGCCGCAACGCGAACTAGATGGGCTGACGGCGCGCGATGATGGGAGTTCCAAAATCATCATCCCTGTTTGGTACAAGGTTTCGGCCGTTGACGTTCGTAAATACTCTCCTCCTCTTGCAGACAAGCTCTCCATCTACTCCACTGGTTCACTCAAGGGTGTCGTAGCCAAGGTTCTCCGTGCAATTGAACGGGATAGAGTGGGTGAGTCCGGCTGGACATCTGCATTCACCCAGTTACCGGGCGGCTCGGAACTGGTCGTGCTTCCGGTGCGTCCTTGGAATGCACATGCCGTCTGTATTGGCCGGTATCCTGTGCTCAACCGAGACTACCGGGCTTTTGTAGAGAACGCGCCCCATCAACCGCCGATCGGGGAAGACTACAAGGATGGAGGATGGTGCGGACCCTTCGTGCCGTGGGCACATGAGGGGTTTTCGCATCCAGAACAACCTGTAGTCTGCGTCACTTTATGGGATGCCGTCAAGTACTGCCACTGGCTGTGCAGGGATAACCATCATGTGTTCCTTCCGCCCGTGGCGCTATGGGACTTTGCTCTCGCTGGGAGCACTTCCGCACTTTACCATATGCATGGCAAAGGTATTGACCTCTCCACGACTCATCATCGCGCTTCGTCTCCAGCGATCATCGACCGATCCGGCGCACGGGATACTGCACTTGGCATTTCCGACATGATTGGCAATGTATGGGAATGGGTAGGCGGTTCTGTTCTGGAACGCCCTCGCCTCGCGTCACCGGCTCGTGAGAGGCCTACGGAGCCTGAACTCCGTGGCGGTGGCTATCTCGATGATCTCGGGGTCGTTCAACCATTCTTGCGTGTCGGCATGCTTGAGGACGGTACCCGCACCAGCCACAGCGACCTTGGTTTTAGGATCGGTGCCATGGTGCCCATCGACGTGCTCCCCAAGACCGTAGCAGCCCTATTGGAAACCCGGCCACACGGACCTGATTCGCTGTACGACGCCGTAGCCTATTGGCACCGCTACTTCGACGAGTACGGTGATTATGAGGAATATGAATATGAAATCGAGTAGTCCCGGCCTAACAATGGCATGCAGTGGCCGGCACTGCGCGGGGACGCCGCCGCTGATGCCAAGCGTTGGGCGGACTAGGATAGACCCGAATGAAGCTCGAACTTGAACTTGAAACGCTTACCAGGATCCAGCGACTTAAGCGGTACCTCGAGGGAGTGCATTTCCCGTTTCCGAGCCCCTCCGATCCCGAGAGACCGCTCGAGTTCGTGGACAAGTTCCGGAAGGTCCGAACGGCATACGAGCTGAACCACGTAGGCACTCCCGAGCAATTGTTCTTCCGCGACTCTGATTGGAGGGCACTCAATGGTCCCATCACTGTCGGATTCGGTGGTACTGTTTCACCGACGCCCGACGGGACCCTCGTTGCGACCTTGCTCGCTCAAGTCACGTGCCAGGAGTGAGGTGCCGTGATCTCTGGGGGCGTCGTCGGGATCGATGCCGCCGCCCATTTCGGTGCGCTGGACGAAGGCGGTCCGACGTTCGCGGTCCTTGCGAACGATGTCGACCGTGGCTTGCACCCGTACCAGCCCCGGCGCTCCTTCGTTGAATACGCAATCTTGGCCCGGGGGAGGGCTGATCTCTGAATACGCTGACCACGGAGATCGACTTGGGGATCGGCTCTTGCAACGAGATCGGCTCATCACAGGCCTCTCGGACATCTTCGTCGTCATCGAGTGTAGTCGTGACAGCGCTACGGTGGATGCAGCTAAGCGGGCGTACCTGCAGGGTCGAAGGGTTCTGGCCGTCCAGTGGGACTTCGTTTCTGCCCATTGGCACGAACCGAAGGACTCCGGAAACGCCGAGCTCTTTCGCCAGCTCGTTGCGTCTCCGATCCCCCCCGGCCCGACTTCGTCGTACGAGGAAATCGGCGACGCATTCAGGGCGATTCTGCTGAAGGCCGTCCAACAAGGCGAGGCACCCGATGACGCTTCCCGCCGCGGGTGATCGCCAAGTCGTCCGCACAGGCGACTAGGCAACCGCATCGGCAATCCAACACGGCTGCGACTCTGGATCGCCAAACAGCGCTGCGGTCATGTATGCGCGCGGGCCGATCGGTCGGACTCTAGTGGACTTTACTGGACTTGAGCGGACACCAGCGGACTTTACCGGACAAGCGGCGCGTCGCCGACCGGACACAAGGGCAGGCACCAAAGTGGCACTTCGCCCCGCGCGGGGTAATCCGACCTCTCCCCGACCGCCGTAACTCTTTACCCCATGCCACTTTAGGTGGCGCACCCGGAGGGGCTCGAACCCCCAACCCTCGGTTCCGAAGACCGATGCTCTGTCCAGTTGAGCTACGGGTGCTTGCGGTCGGGGGCGATTCTGGCATCGGGGTCTGGGGGCGTCTAGTTGGGGGGCTTGGGATCTGATCGAGAGAGGTCGGGGGGCTCGGAGTCGAGAACTCGGACGAGGGCGGTGCGGGTGGGGCGGGAGGTGTGGGGAAGGGGTCCCGCGGTTGTGGGGGGTCGCGTGCGAGGCGCTCCGCGCACGCTGCTCACTCGGTCCACGGTCTTGGAGGAGTGCGTGCTCACTTCTCCGCGGGCCGCACGGTGATACGTGCACGCGGTTCCAGTCTGGAGAGAGCGCGCACTCGAATGGGAACGGCGGGTCCGGCTGTGCAACGTGCCAAATACCGATTCGCTTGGAATCGAGTCGCAGGGAGGCGTGCGGACCGTTAGGTCCGACGCGAATCTCCGCTTGTTTCCCGTTCGGCCGCAGCCGTCAGGCGTTCGGAAGCAGGATCGAGCTGTCGGCCTGCTGAGCCCAGTCAGGTCGGAGCGACGCTAAGTGAAGAAATACCGCGTCAGGTGGAAGAAGATCGGCGCAGCGAAGCAGAGCGAATCGATGCGATCGAGCACGCCGCCGTGGCCTTCGATGAGGGTGCCGAAGTCTTTGACACCGCGGTCGCGTTTGAGGGCGGAGAGGACTAGGCCGCCGGCGAAGCCCATGAGGGTGATCACGAGGGACATTCCGGCGGCCACCAGGGGGGAGAAGGGGGTGATCCACCAGAGGAGGGTGCCGAGGAGGGTTGCGGCGGCGGCGCCGCCGGCGAAGCCTTCCCAGGTCTTGTTGGGGCTCACGGTGGGGGCGATCTTGAGGCGGCCAAAGAGCTTGCCGAAGACGTATTGGAGGACGTCGCTCATCTGGTCGACGAAGACGAGGAAGAAGAGGAGCTTGGAGTTCTGGTTGGGGAAGGCGGGGATGTCGAGCATCAAGAGGGCTGAGACGTGACCCAGGCAGTAGACGCAGAGCACGAGGCCCCACTGGATCTTGGCGGTGCGCTCGAGGAAATGGTCGGTGTCACCGGCGAGGGCGCTGCGGGCGGGCAGGAGCAGGAAGGCGTAGACGGGGATCAGGATGCTGAAGAGGCCGTACCACTGGATTCCGATCAGGTAGTACTGCAGGGGGGTGAAGCCGAAGAAGGCCCAGAAGAGGGCGCGGTGGTCGCCGCGGCGGGTCGGGGTCAGCGTGACGTACTCGCGCAAGGCGAGGAAAGATGTCAGGCCGAAGAGGACCACGGAGCCGATCCGTCCGATCGCGACCGATAGGGCGAAGACGGCGACCATCACCCACCATGAACGGATGCGCGCGTTCAGGTTGGCGATGGTGCGCGTGTGCTCCTCGCTGCCTCCCTTGCGCGCGAGGAGGCGGCCGGCGAGGGAAGCGGTGAGGAGCAGGCCGACGACGCCGGCGCCGGCGATCAGGAGGTCGCGATCGACGCTCATGTCTCCTGCAAGCTCCGCACGGCGTCCTCGGCGCGGCGGAGGAAGATCTCGCGGTTCTCGCCGGTCTCCAGGCGCAGCGGGGCTCCGAAGCGGATGCACGACATCAGGGGCAGCACCAGGAACTCGCCTTTGGGCAGGATGCGATTCAGGTTGTCGATGTGCACGGGCACGAGCTCGACGTCGGGGCGGTGGCGCGCGAGATGGTAGAGGCCGCCTTTGAACGGGCCGATGCGCTCGCCGTCGCCGCGCGTTCCCTCGGGGAAGAGGATCAACGAATCACCGCGCTCGAGGACGTCGAGCAAGGCATCGAGAGGATTGGCGTCGCGCCGGACGTCCTTACGCTCGATGAGCACGGCACGGAACGCGCGCTGGGCCACGAACCGCCGCAGTCGGCCCCCGCCCCAGTAGTCGCGCGCCGCCGCCGGCCGGGTGCGCTCGCGCAGGGACGCGGGCAACGAGGCCCACACGACGATGGCGTCGAGGTGGCTGGTGTGATTCGCGAAATAGACCTTCGGGCCGTTGTTCGTCGGACGCGCGAGCCAGCGCACCTGGGCACCGGTGAGCGCACGCACGAGAAAGGCGATGGCCGGGTCGATCCTCACGCGCCGAGCTCTGCGAGGAGGTGCATCGTGCGGCGGAAGACCGTGACCGCGCTACCGGCTGCGATCAGGCAGAGCGCGACGAAGAGCCAGTCCACGTTCCACGGGTGCGGGCGAGCGATGTGCAAGGTGGAGAGCAAGCAGCCGATCGTAAGCGCGGCCATGCGATGCTGCTTGGCCATTGGACCGCAGAAGTCCACGCGCGCGCCGGCGCTGGTGCCGAGCGTGCGCACGTACGCAGTCAGGAGCGCGAGCACACCGCAGATCCATCCCGTCATCGGTCCCCACGGCCAGGGCGCGTCGACGGAATAGCCGGCGGGAACCAGGAAGAAGAGATCCGCGAAGCGATCGGGCAGCTCGTTGTAGATCTCGCCCGAGCGGGTCTTGGCGCCGCACTCGATCGCGACCATTCCATCCAGGAGATTGCAGAGCAGCCGGAACTGGATGCACACGGCCACGAGGATCAGGAGCGCAGCCCGTCCCAGGTCCGGGCAGGACGGCGCGAGCAGGAGGGCCAGTCCGCCCACGCCCGCGAACCCCATGCTCGCGACCGAGATCGTGTTCGGCGCCACACCGGAGTACGCGAGCTGCGTCGCCGCCCAGCGAGCCCAGGCCGTATTTCGCGAGCGCAGCGGGCGGCGCACTCCAGGCTCCTCGGGAGCGATCATGCGAGGAGGCTACGCCCCGGTGGCCGTCTGCTCCAAGTAGCACCACGAAGGGCGCTAGAAAGCAGGAGCTATCGCGAGAGGCTGGCTGGCAGCCCAACGCCGATGCGGTCGAAGAAAGCCTCGACGGCCGGATCGTGAGTCAGGTGATCCCACTCGTGCACCCCGTAGGCCTCGCCGCCGACGGCGTAGTAGCCGGTCGACATGCCTCCAATGCTGACCAGGCCGGCCGACATGCCTCCGAAAGTGACGCCGCCCACGGCAAAACCTCCGAGCGCCAGGAGGCCGGAGGCGAGTCCCCCGAAACCGAGGATGCCGAGCGAGAAGCCCCCGATGGCGATGCCTCCCATGGACATTCCGCCCAGGGCGATCCCTCCCACGGCGCGCGGACCCGAGGCGAACCAGCCGCGGGCGACGCGGGGAGGCTGTCCCCGGAGGCGCGGTCCGAACTGAATGTGCACCAGCGGGAGGCCGAGGAAATGGGCGCGCGAACGGTACTCGACGCCGTGGCCCTTCCTCGCCATCGAGAGGGAGCGCGTGAAGCGGCGCCACTCCCCGCCGGAGAGCATGACGGCGTGCGGCATGAGGCCCTGGCTGAGCGCCTCGAGGTCGCGCGCCAGATCGAAGGCATCGGCATAGCGATCGCGCGCCTCCTTGGCCATGGCTCGCTCGACGACTGCCTCCACCTGCCGGGAGACCCGGGGCAAGTGGCGGCCGAGCGGCGGCGGCAGCTGCGTGCGGATCGCGTCCAGGACGGCAAACACGTCCTTGCCCTCGAACGGGCGATGGCCGGAGAGGCCCTCGTAGAGCGTCACGCCGAGGCTGTAGACATCCGTGCGTCGATCGACCGGCGTCTGAGCGAGCTGGGCCTGCTCGGGCGACATGTAATACGGAGTGCCGAGCGGCTCGCCGGTGAGCGAGAGCCCCGGATCGCCGTCGCCCTTGGCCAGGCCGAAGTCGGCGATCAGTGCTCGGCCGTCCTTGTGCACCAGGATGTTCGAGGGCTTGACGTCGCGGTGCACGAGGCCGATCTCGTGCGCTACGCCGATCGCGCGCGCGACGGGCGAGAGCAGCTTGCAAAGAGCGGCGGCGTAATCGAGATCGGCGAAGGCCGAGCTCGGGATCCCCGCGGCCTCGGCGAGCAGATCGGCCGTCCAGCGCGAGGGATTGCTCTCGCGCTCGGCCAGCTTGGCGAACACTTGCGCGAGGTTCCGTCCCTCGACGTATTCCATCGCGATCCAGTGCCAACCCTCGTCGTGGCCGACGGCGTGCACTTGCACGATGTGCGGGTGTTGCAAGCGCGCGATCGAGAGCGCTTCGCGCTCGAAGCGCTCGACGTGGCTCGCTTCGACCGAGAGCCCCGGCCGCAGGACCTTGAGCGCCACGGGCCGGCGCAGATCGAGCTGCATCGCGAGGTACACGATCGAGACGCCCCCGCGGCCGATCTCGCGCACGAGCTGATAGCCCGCGATCTGGACGCCCGGCAAGAGCGCCTTGCTCGCGCGTGGAGCACTGGCGAGGCCTGCGCGCATCAGCCGCAAGCATCGCCCCAGCGCCTCCCGATGATCCTCGGGTGCCTGCGCGAGGAAAGGCTCCGGCGTCGGCGCGCCGCCCGCCGCCAGCGCGTCCTGGTACTCCGCGACCAGCCGGTCGAGGAGGTCGTCGATCTGGGTCTCCATGCGAGTCGTGGCGAGAACGGTGCGCCGATTCGTCGCGGATTCTCCTCCTTTTCCGCCCCGGCACCTACGGCGGCGGCTCGCCTCCGAGCTCGGTCGCCCAGGCTTGCAACGCGCGGCGAAAGAGCGAGTGCACGGCCGTCTCCGAGCGGCCCATCCGCGGGGCGGCTTCGGCGGCGGAGAGTCCCTCGAGCTGGCGCAGCCCGATCACGCGGCGGTGTTCGGGGCTGAGGCGCAGGAAGGCCGCGACGAGCTCGCGGCCGCTCTCGCCGCGGACGGCTGCCGTCGCCGGTCCGGTCGCCGTGCCGGCGAGAGCGCTCACGGCTAGCCCTCGCGGAGTGCTCGCTCCCAGGCGGACGTCCGCTTTTCCCGAGCCGCGCTTGGCGGCGCGCAGCGCGCGCGCCACGTCGATCACGCACTCGCGAGCGAGGAGCGCGAGCGTGCGGCGCATGGGAATCTCGCGCGCTTCTCCGCCCTCGTCGTTCGGCACTTGCTCTGGCGACGCACGCTCCGGCGCGAACAGCTCCGGCCGCGCGAGCGCGCGAACGAAGATCTCCTGCACGAGGTCCTCGATCTCCACTCGCGCGCGCAGCGATCGCCCTGCCAAGTGCGCGACGAGCAAGCGCAACCAGGGCGCCTGCTTCGCCAATCGTTCCGCCCAATCTGCATTCGTGCTCGTACGGTCCACAGTAGCAGGGCGTAGCTCGGCTTGCGCGGGGCGAGACGCGGCGACGTGTTTCACTCCTCTCGCATCGAGCAGGGTATCCTGCGAGCCATGACCAGTAGTCGGGACGCAGCGCTCGTGACTACCGGCCGAGTCTTCCGCGGCTTCCTGGCGACGGTGACGCTCGGCACGATGGCGCTCTCGGCGCTGATCGGGCTCACCTGGAGCTGCTGCTCGACGCCTAGCCTGTCCGAGAAGCTCGCGAGCCCCATGGTGTGGGGCGCGTTCGCGTCGATGCCGGTAGCCATCGCGGCGTTCCCGGCCGTGGCGAAACGCTTGCGTCCGCTCGCCGCGCGGTGGGTGCTCGCGCCCTTCGTCCTGGCTTCGTTCTACTTCTGCGTGATGGTGACGAACCAGGTGCGGACCGATGCGTCAGCCGGGCGAGTTACGTCCGAGACGTGGTTTCTCACCGCCGCCGTCCTGCTCCCGACGGTGGTGTGCGCGGTCTACGTGATCGTCCGTGTGCTCTTCCGGTTCGGCGAACGTCGCTGAGCCAGGAGCGCAGGCGGGGCACGCGAGAAGAATCTCGGTTACGCCTGCAGCGCGGGAGCATAGGCTCTCGCCATGCGGCGGCTCGGGCTGCTTCTTGGCGCGGGTCTGGTGCTTGGCCTGTTGCTCTACTCGTGGCTGCGCCGGCCGGTGGACGGGCCGCCGGGATCGAGCAGCGGAGCGCAACCGGTCCTGCCCGTGTCGCAAGCGACGACGCCCGATCCTGACGGGAGCGTCGAACAATTCGAGCTCCCGGCCGAGCGCGTCCTCGACGGGGGGCTGGCGAACGGCGATTCGCAGCTACCGCTGCAGGGAGATGCGCTTCCTGTACCGGAAGAACCTCTCGAGGACGAGATCCTCTCCTTCGACCAGGCGGAGCTGCCGCCCGACCCGCTCGAAGAGGGAGCCTGCGAGCTCCTTCTTTTCCTCCTCGATTCCCAAACGGGGTGGCCGGCCGAGGGTCAGGTCGAGTTGTGGCGCATCGGCGCACCGGGGAACCAGGACTGGAGTGCGGGCGATCGCGAGCAACAGAGCGCACGCGTCGGTCCGGGCGGCCATCGCTTCACGCGGCTCCCGGCCGGAACCTACCGAGCTCGATGCACGGATCAGCGCAGAGACGCCGAGGACCCGGAGCCCTTCGAGGTTACTTGCCCGCTGACGACTCGAACGATCTCGATCGAGATGCCGAGCGAGATTCGCGTCTTCGTGGACGTCTACGACGAGACCGGGCTGCTGCTCGATCGCGCCCTTCGATCCAATCCGATCCTGATTTTCACTCAGTCGACTCCGTCATGGGTGCGCTCGCGCGAGCCACGCCTCGGCTCGAACGTGGCATTCGGGATCAGCATTGGAATGAGCCCACACACGCAACCGAGCCCCGTCGAGCTGATCGCGGGCCCGAAGGGGTTCGAGCTCGGCTCCTTCTGGGAAGGGACGCAAACGTCGGGACAGGTGCCTGGTCTGACTCTGGCGGGACGATCGGAGGTGCGCTGCCCCATCCCCGCGAAGCACGGGGGCGATCTCTACTTGATCGCGGTCTCCGTGCCTCTCGAGAGCCTCGCCGATCGCGTCCTGCTGGACGACGGCCGGCGTGCCACCGACGCGGGAGCCACCGTGCGGGCCTCGTGCACGGCGATCGAGCGCGGCGATGCGAGCGACGCCTGGCGCGAGCTTCCGATCGAGGTGCACGTCGAGCTCGCCGGCTGGCAGCCCCTCGATTTCACTCACCGGCTGAGCGATGGGCCGATCCCCGTGCGAGAGCTCGTTCGTGCGGGCGAATGATCCCGGCAGCGAGAGCCTCGGTAGCGCCCGGCAAGACTGGTGCAACCTTTCGACCCCTCCCGAGGGTATGAGGGTGCGTGGTCGAGGGTCTCGTGATGGCTGCCGAGAGTGACCAGGGCCCGCTCGACGAGCGCATCGTCTCCGAGTTGCCGAGCTTGCGGGCCTTCGTGCGCAAGCTCGCGGGCGGAGGTCGAGGGCGCGGGGACGTCGAAGATCTGGTCCAGGAGGTGATCGCACGCTCGCTGCGCTATCGCGCCGCTTTCGATTCCTCGCGCGCGCTCGGGCCGTGGTTGCGCGGGACCGCGCTCAGGACCTTCCTCGACCATCGAGCCGAGCGCGAGCGCGCTCCCGCGCCAATGGAGGATCACGAGAGCGGGGCCCCGACGAACGCGATCGAGCGCGTGGAGCAGCGCGATTCGGTCGAGCGAGCGCTCGCCCTCCTCTCCACGATCGAGCGGGACGTCGTGCTGCGCTTTCACGCGCGCGGCGACTCGATCCACGAGATCGCGCTCGCCCTCGCGATGCCCGAGGGCACGATCAAGTCGCACCTGCATCGCGCGCGCAAGAAGCTCGCGGAGGAAGGCCGATGACACGGCGAGATTCATTCTGGGAGCACGTGAACGCCGCACTGGACGAGCGCCGCGATCCGCTGGAAGACGCGCTCGTGCAGGAATGCATCGCGGACGAGCCTGAGCTCGCGCTGGAGCTGGCGCGCCTGAGCGGGCAGGTCGAGGCCCTGCAGACCTTCGGGAGTCGCCGGCGTCGGCGCGTCGCGGCGCTCGCGGCCGTGATCCTCCTCGCGACAGCCGGCGTGTACGAAGGCATCGTGCACCTGATGCCGCAGTCCTCCGATACGGGTGCGACAGCAACCACCGAGAATCCGGAGTCAAGAGGCGCGGTGGTGGCGGGTCGCACCGGCAGCGTAGGCGGCAGTGCCGTGCTCAGTTTTCGTTCCGAGGTGGTCGTTGAGAGCCCCGACAGCCGGACGATCACGCACTTCGACGGGCAGCGCTCCTGGCGAACTCGCGAGTCTCTCCTACCCGCGCCACGTCCCGGGAATCCGAATACACCTGGGCTCGTCGCCAGGATCGACAGGATCTCGTACTCGAGGTGATCGACATGCACGCCTTTCTCGCATTGATCTTCATGACGTCCGTGTTCGTGCCGCCGGCCCAGGAAGTGAAGGTGACGACTGGCCCGGAGCTTCCGTACACGGACCTGAAGAACTCGACGCAGGTCATTTATGACGTGCGTGATCTCATCGATCGGACGAGCCCGCTGTGGGACACCTCCATCCAGACTGCCGGGATGGGCGAGGCCGTGACCGACGATCGCGATGCGCAGCCTGGGCTGGAATTGGGGTCCTCGATCGACTTCGAGCAAAGGAAGCAGCGAAGAGCGAACTTGCGTGAGCTCGCGCGCATCTTGATGGCCTTCGAACCAACTGGATTCCTCACTCATTTTCCACCCGGCTACAAGGGCTTCGCTCCACTCGGTCAGCGCATCGATTGTCTGGGCGACGGCGAGCTCGATATCACTGCCGGACCGGAACAGCACGCGTTCGTACGCGACTTCCTCGCCTTGCAGCGAACGAGCACCACCGCGACGCGCATTTCCTTCCGAATGGTCACCGGTCCGAAAGATTCCTTCGCGAAACTCGGCCTCCCTGTCAGCGGCGTGCTCGCCGACGCCGAGAAGTCGAGGATCCTCGAGCAAGTCGCGGGCGGTGGATTCGATCTCCTCACCTCGCCCACGCTCTCGGTTCGCCCGCTCCAGCGCGGTGATCTCTCGGCCGTGAGCCAGTTCAGCTACGTCAAGGAATACCACACGCAGATCCTGCAGCCGACGGGCGGGATGATTGCCGATCCGGTGATCGACGTGATCAACGAAGGCGTGCTCTGTCGCGTGCGCTCGGTCGCGCTCCCGGGCGGCGCCTTCGGGCTCAGCATCGACGTGCAGAACGTCGAGGTGCTGCGGCCGGTGCGCACGAAGATCGTGCGCATCGTGGCCGGCAGCGAGCTCGAAGGCGAGATCATGCTCCCCGAGGTCATGCGCGCGCGTCTCTCGGGTGACATGCGGCTCGCCGAAGGCGCGACCGCGGTCTTCGTGAGCCCGCTGACCGAGGAGAAGGACATGGCACTCTTCGTCACTCTCGAGTGTGAACCGACCACGTCGGGCAGGTAGGTGGGGATCGCGCGCTGCACGGCTGCGCGCCGGCCGAACTCCCCGCGCGTGTCGCGATACAAGCTGTAAATCTCACGAAAGCGTGCAGCACTGCGGCGCCTGCAGCCACAGCGTTGCCGCGCGCCGCAAGCGCTCCGCTTCGAGGCCTTGACCCGTAGCGGAGAGGCGCGAAGACTGCGACTCGCTTTCGGACTGCCCTCGAAGGACGGACGCTGCTCGAAATCCAGAGCGGCAACTTCCGGATACTCGGCAGTCGGGCCGGTACGCGAGACAAACCCATGATCTCTTCGCTGTTCCTTTCCTGTGCGATCAGCTCCGGAGTCGCTCTCGATGCACGTGAGAGCAGGATCGAGCCGCAGGCAACGCCCGAGCGGCCCTGGACGTTGCTCGTCTACGGTGCCGCCGACAACAACGCCGATGGACCGATCCTCGCGTTCCTGGACTCGATCCGCGACGCGCTCGACGGCGATCCGGGCATGGAGCTCGTCCTGTTCCTCGATCGCAGCGAGGGCTTCTCGAACGATCGCGAGTTCCTGGGCGAGGACTTCCACGACGCGCGGCTCTATCGTCTCGGCAAGGACTCCACCGAGCGTCTCTCGGGTGGTGAGGAGTTCCCCGAGATCACGCTGGATGGTGAGTACGAGTCCGATTCCGCGGACGCCACGGATCTCGGCAAGTTCATCCGCTTCGGGAAGAAGCATTTCCCCGCCCGTCACTACGGTCTGATGATCTACAGCCACGCCGACGGGCAGACCATGTGCCCCGATGAGCAGAGTGGCCGCAGCATGGGGATCGCCGAGCTAACCGACGTCGTGACGGCGGACGAGTCGGTCGATTTTCTGGCCCTCGAGCTCTGCAACATGGCCGGGATCGAGATCGCATATCAATGGCGTCCGGGGAATGGCGGCTTCGAGGCTGACGTACTGGTCGCGATCCCCAACGCCGGTCCACCGCTCGACTGGAACCGCGCGTTCGCGCGCATCCGTTCGAACGGCCACCCGCCCTTGGCCGCGAGCACGGGCGCCACGCTCGATCCGGCCACGATGACGGCGGAGGACTTCGGGCGCCTCGTCATCGAAGAGGGCGAGCGCGGCCGCAGCGAGCACATCCGAGCGCACCCCGAGAGGGAAAACGGGCTCTATGAATCGGCCGGTGTCTTCGATCTCTCCCGAGCGCTCGCCGTGAAGCGCGCGGTCGACGCGCTCGCCGTGACGCTGGCACGCACGAATGCGAAAGAACCGCTCGAGGAGCTGCGCGGTCCCGGTCCACGAGGGACGACGTTGAACTACGTCTTCGACGAGCTCCGCGAACGACCGTACGTGGATCTCTACACGCTCTGTGCTCGCGCCGCCGACTGCGAAGCCCTCGATGCGGAGGCGAGGAGTCGAGCGCAAGAGACCATGGAGGCTGTCGATTCCCTGGTCCTCGCGTCCTTCGGAATGAACGGGCTGACTGGCTTCGAGCCCGGCAAGAGCGGCATCTTCATGGTCTTCCCCGACGGCGACGCCGTCGAGCACACGCTCACGAGGGAGCGAAAAACGTGGGAATCCTGCGCCTGGTATTCACCACTCGAGAGCATCGAGGAGCAGTACCGCCGCTGGGCCTGGTGCGCAGACGGTGCGACGGCGGGCAACGGCAAGGTCGAGAACTGGTTCGAGCTCCTCGATAGCTGGTTCGACCCCGCCGCAGACGGCGGGTGCAACGGGTACGCATGGTGAGTTCGCCGTCGAGGGCGAGGCTGCACTTTCTACAACTGACTCCGGAGCGCCGCGCCTGACCCGGTGGAGGGATCAGCGCGCGGCATCACTTCAGGTCCTGGATCGATCGAAGGCAGCGCGCCCTTCCCGGCATGCGACTTGCATGGGGGCTGCGCCGTGAGCGCTGCCAGGGACGACCGGGCCCCCCTTCAGAAATGGTCTCGGTCCTCGACTCCCGAAGCAGTCCTCACCGGTGTCCAGAAGGAGTGATCCCCATGCCTCAACTCGTCGGAACTGTCCACTTCTATACCGGCTTTGCCCCCTCCCATCTCCATCGACGATCGGTGGTGCTCTCCGGCGTGGTTCGAGCTGGTAGAGTGGTCCGCGAAGAGAATCGCATTGGCACGATCGGAGCGAACGAGAGGGTCGAAGTGTTTGCGGTGGAGCGGGCCGGAGCACACCACCACGTTTCGAGCATGCCCTATTACGTGTGGGCCTTCGATCTCAGTGACACGAATGAGCCTGCGGAATCGCCGTTCGCCCAGGCAGATCGAGCCTCGCGCCAGATGGCAGAGCAATTCACCTGCCAGACGGACAATTGAGCCTTTGGCTAGCCGGCACCTTTCACGCTTCCGCCGGTTGAACTGAACAGGAGACCGCCCCGCTGCAGACTCGAGCAGGTCGTCGGTCCACGTTCAACCGCCTCGCGGAGCGCACCGCGCACCTGGCGGGGCGACCTGCTACCTTCGTCGCGGCACTCGGCGTCGTCGCCGTCTGGGCGGCCCTCGGTTACCCCTTCGGATTCTCGGACACCTGGCAACTGGTGATCAATACGGGGACGACCATCATCACCTTCCTGATGGTCTTCCTGATCCAGAACACCCAGAATCGCGACTCCCGCGCGATGCAGATCAAGCTCGACGAGCTGATCCGCGCCATCGATGGAGCGCACAACGCTCTGCTCGATCTCGAGGACCTGAACGACGAGGAGCTCGCAGTGGTTCGCGAGAGCTACGCCCACCTCGCCCAGCGCGCGCGCGAGAACCTCGGCAAGGGGGAGTGCGACACGGGCTCGCCCGAGATCGAGGAATGCTGAGCCGGACTTTCGAGCTCTAGGGATCGAGGATTTGGCCTGGATCAATGCTCTCGGTCGACGCGAACCAAGATCTCGATCTCTGCCCAATCGTTCACGACTTCCACGACCTGCGCGACCGGAAGATAGTCATCCGCGAGCTTGTTGGATCGGGAATGCGGGGCGGGGCCGACCCACCACGTGCCGGCGGGAATGCTCTCGAATCGAAAACGGCCATCGGAGTCCGTTCTGGTCTTCCACGCGGGAGACTCTCCTATCTCGAACACGGGCGGCCGGTTGGCAAGCGCGGCATCGCACCACACCTGGTACCTCGGGATCGGTGAACCGCTCGCGTCTTCCAGTACGCCAGTGATCGTCGCGCCGCGACCGAGCACGAGGTCGACTCGCCGGTGCTCTCCGGGCGCAAGCACGATCGGCTCCGGTTCCGCGCGGCTGGGCCAACCGTCCCCAGTTACGGACAAGCGAAGTGGAACCAGAGGGAGCAGGTCGTCGAGGATTGCCCTGCCGCTTGGGTCTGTCTTGGCTGTCCAGTGCGAGCTGGCATCGGTGGGGAGGGAGAGCATCCTCGCGGATCGTGGCAGTGGCCGCGTAATCGTAGAGAGCTCGACCCAGGCGCCGGGGACCAGCGCGCCGGTCCGATCGCGCACGAATGCTTCCAGGACAGCCGCGCGCGACAATCGAACGATCAATGGCCGCAGCGGGTCCTCGTAGCCACTCGAGATGGCGAACTCCGTCGGCGCATATCCATCCGCCTCGGCGGTTCCAGATGCCCGCTCCCACGAACCCGCCGTCAACTCGAAACCGCCACTGCTGTCCGTCTCGATGAAACGGTTGGCAAGGCCAACGCCCGATGCTCGGACTCGTCCTACCAGGGGCGCTCCACTTTCATCATCCTGGATTCGACCGAACAGGTGAATGTCTTCTCGGGTGCGGAGTTCGACGACGAGGTCCACCGATTCTCCTGCCTCAAGAGCCTCGAGTTCTCGAAGGACCATCTGCGCGCGCCCGCTCACCTGCACGAGCAACGCCTCTCCAGGTACGACGGCGAGTTCCGCGCGTCCCTCCGCGTCCGTCAGCTTCGATCGGCCGCTCGTTCGAGGCTCGCCCTTCCCGCGCGGCCGCCGTTCCTTCGGCGAGACGACGATCTGAGTCCCCGCTTGCGGCGTGCCATCCTCCTCCGCGCGCACGAGCACTCGCAGGTACCCGACGGGCATCTCCATGCCCTGACGCGAGCGCTCTACTCCTGAAATCGTCTCGATCGGAACGGCTTCCCGGACCGAGTCCGTGGCCTCTTCGGCCTGCCATGAAGGCTCGACCATCGTGGCGTCCGCCGTTGCGGACCGGGAGGGCAGGGCTGCGGCCACGTGTTCTTCGGCCGGCCAGGCGAGCCAGAGCAGCACGGCCGCCGCGAGCAACACAGCCATGACGGACGCGAGCGCGCGAACCGAGAGCTTCATCGCGCCGAGCCGTTTCCGAGCGTGACTCGAAGCTCCTCGCCAGCCTCGAGCATGACGGGCTCGACGTATTCCGTGGGGGAGGAGGACTCGCTCCAGTGCAATTCGAGGGCTCCAGCCGGGAGGACGAGGGTCTCGATCTTCCCGGTCTCGAACGAAACGAAATCGACCACCGTGCCGGCGAGGATCACTTTGCAATGGACGTACGGGGCGGTGCCCTCGTAGAGCAGGTCGAGCTTCGCTCCGGGCACGAGCTCGAGACGGATCTCGTCGACGATCGCACCGCTCTCGACCTCGATGTCCTTCCGCGTGGCGGTCTTCCCATTGCGTGTCCGCGCCGTGACGACGTAGGTGCCGGGCAAGAGCCTGCCGAGTCGAAGGATTCCCTCACTGGAGTGCCGCATCGTCCAGAACTCGCCCGGATCGTCGAGCTTCGCGTCGGCCCGTCCCCATCCGATCTGGCACTCGCAAAGCTCTCCGGTCAGGGCATCCACGACCTCACCGAAGATCTGGCCGCCTGCACGCAGGGAGAGCACGATGTCCGTGCTTCCGGATTCGGCTTCCACCGATAGCGAGTCCGCCTGCGTCTCGTCCAGTCCACTGGCCTCGACGTTCCACTGTCCGGGCGCGAGAGGCCCGATCGAGAAGCTTCCGTCCGCCTGTGCCTCCGCGCTCACGCGTGCGCCACTGCCCATGAGCTCGGCACGGAGCCAGCTGCCTCCGGCCGGGAAACCCAGGGGATCGAGCACCAGGCCGCGGAGATACAGGCCTCGCTCGACTTGCACGACGAGCTCGATCTCGTCCTGCTCGTCGGTGATGGTCACGACGTGTGCGACGGCTGGGAGGTCGGACTGATGGACCGGCGCTGGACCGATCCACCATGTGCCGGCGGGCACGGCATCGAAACGAAAGTTGCCTTGGGCGTCGGTCTTGGTCTTTTCGATGGGCTCGGAGAAGGCCTGGAACATACCGAGGACTGATTTCTCCGCGGGCATGCGCCACACGACGCGCCTCAGGATCGGAGCGCCCGTCTCGTCCTCGAGCGAGCCGAGGATCGTCGCCCCGCCGCCGAGCAGGAGGTCGAGCTGGCGACGCTCCCCGACTCCGAGCCTGATTGGCTCGGGCTCGACCCGTGGTGGCAAGCCCGACTTGGAGACCGAGACTTGCAGCGGAACGTTCGGGGGGAGGCCCTCGATCGTTGCATGACCGGCCGAGTCGGTCATGGCGCTCCAAAGCGGATCGTCCGCAGGCGTCAAGTCGATCAGCAGGGATGTGCCTTGCACGAGTCGATTCATCCCGCAACGGAGCTCGATCGAGGCTCCGCTCACCGGCGCGCCGGTCGGGTCGGATACGAAGGCTTCCACGGTCGCGGCACGCGAGAGCCGCACGATGCGCGGGCGCGAGCGATCGGCGTGCCCTTCAGCGATGGGGAAGACGGCGAGCGCGCGGCCCTCGGCTTCCGCACCGGCGAAGGCGTGGTCCCACGAGCCGGCGGTGATCTCGAAGCGGCCGGCGCCGTCCGTCTCGATGATGCGGCCCTCGGCTGTGCCGTCGACGATCTTCACGCTCCCGTAGAGTGGCGCTCCGTCCTCGGCGGCGACGAGCTGGCCAAGGAGGCGCACATCCTCCGAGGTCGGGAACTCGAACACGAGCTCGAGCGTCTCGCCGGCGGCGAGGGCCGCGATCTCGCGCTGTTGCTCGCGCATGCGGGCGTCGTACACCCGGACGTCGAGAGGTCGACCGGGCTCGACCTCGAGCTCCACGCGCCCTTCGACGTCAGTCTCCGGGAAGCCGCCGTGCGAGTCCTGGATCCTGAACTTCACCCTCTCTGCCGTGCGGTAGGTCGCGCCAACGCGAACTCCCACCTGCGGCGCGCCGTCCTCGTTGGCTCGCACGAGCACGCGCAGGCGCGCGATCGTCTCGCCAGCTTCGATCTTCTCCACCGGCTCCGGTGACTCGCTCGCCTGCGGAGCATGCGTCACCGGCACGATCCTGCGATCGGAGACGGCGTTCGGGAGCTCCTCCGTGGCAAGCTCGACCGTCTCGGTGCGTGCACCCGCAGTTGCCCCAAGTGCTTCAGCCCGTGCCGACGGAGCAGGTGCGGTCGGATCCGTCCTCACCGGCCACATGAGCCAAACAAACGCGCCGGCGACCAGCGCGAGCACGATGCAGAGCGAAGTCGCGCGAGCCGGGAAACCCGTCCTCCTCGACATCATGATCCTCTTTCCGGTCTCGATGGGATCCAGAGTACCTCGCCCAGCGAATCCTCACCTGCCAAGTTAGAGTACGCGACCTCGCGCCGGCATGTTTTTGCCGGCGAATCAGGAGTTGCAACCGTGGTCAATCCCCGTGAGATGGCGCAGGTCCAGCTCGAGAAGGCTGCCCGGATCCTCGAGCTCGACGAGAGCATGCTCGGCTATCTGAAGCACCCGAAATCGGTGCTGACCGTCGCGGTACCCGTGCGCATGGACGATGGTCGTGTGCACACGTTCACCGGCTATCGCTCGCAGCACAACAATGCGCGCGGTCCGTTCAAGGGGGGGCTTCGCTATCACCCCAACGTGAGCCTCGACGAGGTGATCGCGCTTTCCATGTGGATGACGTGGAAGTGCGCCGTGGTCGACATTCCTTTCGGTGGCGGCAAGGGTGGCGTGATCTGCAATCCGAAGAGGATGAGCCAGGGGGAGCTCGAGCGGATGACGCGGCGATTCACGCACGCCATCGCCTCGATCATCGGACCCGACAAGGACATTCCTGCGCCGGACGTGTACACCAATGCGCAGGTCATGGCATGGATCGTCGATACCTATAGCGAGATCCAGGGCAAGCGCTCGATCGGAGTCGTGACGGGCAAACCGGTCGAGATCGGCGGATCGCTCGGCCGCAATACCGCCACGGCGATGGGCTGCATCGTCGCGGCCCGCGAGGCGATGGCGGACGCGAAGATCGAGACGAAGGATGCAACGGTCGCGATCCAGGGCTACGGCAACGCGGGGTCCTTTGCGCACCGGTTCGCGCAGGAGCTCCTCGGCGCGCGGGTCGTGGCGGTTTCCGATTCGACCGGCGGGGTGTACGCGAAGGGCGGCCTCGATTACGAAACGGTGAACGCACTCAAAGAGCGAAGTGGCCAGGTCAGGGGCCTGAGGGGTACCGAGGCGATCTCGAACGAGGACCTCCTCGAGCTCGATGTCGATCTGCTCATCCCTGCCGCCCTCGAGGACCAGATCAACGCCGACAACGTCGGACGCATTCGCGCCAAGATCGTCTGCGAGGCCGCGAACGGCCCCACGACGCCCGACGCGGATGACGTGCTCGCCAAGAAAGGGATCACGGTCGTTCCCGACATCCTCGCCAACGCTGGCGGCGTGACCGTCAGCTACTTCGAGTGGCTGCAGGCGTTCAACGAGTACCCCTGGACCGAGGTCGAGGTGAACGAGCGCCTCGAGGAGAAGATCGTTCGCGGCTACCGTTCCGTGCGCGAGCTTGCGCGCAGACATCAGGTCGACAATCGGACGGCGGCGCTCGTGCTTGCAGTCGGGCGCGTCTCGCGCTCGCTCGAGCTGATGGGGATCTGGCCCTGACTCTGGGTCGGAGTAGCGCGTTCAGGCGGTCTTCTCTTGGCGGGGTCAGTCCCGCCTGAAGGCGGGACGACGAACCAGACCGCCTGAAGGCGGTACTCCAAACTCGGAGGGACTCCGTGCTCGTGGGGGTGTGGTTTCTTTCTAGATCGAACCGAGCGCGATCGCACGACTCGCCGGTGCGGCACGGGCACGGTGGCGATCGCGGGTCGGGGGCAGCGATCCCCAAGCGACGAGCCTGCTCGTGGCACGGCGCTTGCCGGGCGGCGGGCCCCCAGCCGTCGCGATCGCGAGGACGGCGCCCCGCGCTTCGAGTCCTGCAAGGAGGTTCCATGAGCTCTCGCCTTCGCGCGCCGATGCTGGCGTTCGTCCCCTTCGTCGTCTGCTTCGCTCCGGCATCGGCACAGGTGACGAACGTGCCCGTCGCTCCTGAAACGATCTACGTCGCCCGGCGCGGAGCGCAAAGCGGCCTCTCGGTGATCGATTTGAACGGGTTCGGGGGCGGGACGGGCAATCCGGCCTTCGACCTCACCTACCAGACGTTTCCGGAGGGGAGCTCGAACTTCCCCAATGATCCGAACGTCCGCTATCAGGGGAGCTTGCTGCGACCTGTGCTGCGGCCCGGGACCACGACGCGCAATGGGGGCTCGGGCGGGGTGTTCACGCTGGCGAAGAACAGCGCCCTCGACGACCTCCTGCTGCACGATCCGCAGGTCGCCTCGGTCGGGGACATGATGCTCGGACATGCGCTCGACTCGACGTACAACGACGGGCCGGCTCCCTTCGGCTGCCAGAGCGGAGGAGGGAACCTCTGCGCCACGACTGGCCTCAAGATGATCGACATCGCGCTCTTCGGGCAGGCCACGCTCCAGCCGGCGTACTTCGGAGGAGAGCTCCTGAATTCCGTGATCGGGGGCGAGAACCCGATCTCCTGGGCGCCGCATCCCAATCCTCCGCCGCTCCTCGATCCTCCGCCCTGTCTCGATCCGCTGATCCTGGGCCAGGAACCGACCGCTTTCGAAACGCTCTTGCCTCCGCCGGATGGACCAGGGCTCTCGAATCTTCTCGTGCCCGGCGATCCCTTCGGTGACCCCTCGCAAGGGATCCCGCCCTCGGGGCTGCTCGGATCGGCTCAGCGTCTGTGGTTCATCGGGCCCAGCGGGGAGCAGCTGTCCTTGCCGCTCTGCCAGCCGTTCCAGGTGCGCCAGCAGATCGGTCATTTCCTCTACCTCACCGACGTGGCCCGCGATCGGATCGTGGTGGTGAACAGCAACACGATGCGCGTGCTGGCGGAGATCGTCGTCGAGGATCCGACCGAGCTCGCGATGAGCCCCAATCTCGACCGGCTCGCGGTGAGCCAGCGCTCCCTCGATCAGGTCGCGTTCGTGGACATCGATCCCGCCTCGCAGACCTTTCATCAAGTCGTCGCCACGACCCCCGTCGGTGACGCGCCAGCGGGGATCGCCTGGGATCCGGGCAACGAAGATGTGCTGGTCTGCAACGAGGGTTCCAGTACGGTCTCGATCCTCTCGGCAGCCAGCCTGTCGGTGCGCAAGACCGTGCATCGCGGTCTCGACCGCCCCTTCGCGCTCGCGATCACGCAGCGCCAGGCCCGCTTCGGCCACGAGCGCAACGTCTACTTCGCCTACATCCTCGATCGTTCGGGTCACGTCTCGCTGTTCGAGTCCGGACCGGACGGGTCCCCGGGATGGGGCTTCGACGAGATCATCGGCCGCACGACCTTCGTCTTCCCCCGCGCCAAGGCGATCCAGCCCGACCCGCTCTCCCTGAGCTCGGGGGTGTGGATCGTGCACCAGGAGCAGCTCGCCAGCGATGGCTCGCCCACGGGACTCCACGGGGGCGCGGTGTCCGATCTCGTGCTCGACGCGAGCATCACCGGTCCGATCCGGCTCTTGCCGGCTGAAGCGCCGAACATGCGCGGCCTCTCGTTCCGGATCGCCCGCTCGGTCGGCAGCGATCAGCTCACGGGCATCCCGGTGGACCTCGCGTTCGACGACCTGCACAACCTCGGCGGGCTGGAGAACCTGCTGTCCCCATTCAGTGCCGCCTCGCCGCTCGCGCTCAACGGCAAGAGCCTGGTGCGCGCCCTCGGCTCGCAAGGCTTCGCGGGCACCAACCAGGCGACCTACCTCTTCGTTCCCGTGCGGCGCACTGCGGACGGGGTGGGTGCTGTGGACGTGATCGAGCTCGCGAGCGGCTTGCGGGTCGACACCAATGCTCATCACGATGGAGTGCAGTCCATCCCGGCCGATGGCGCGGCGATCGTGATGGATTACTTCCGGCAGTAGGATCCGGGCGCCGGGCTCTGCGATCGGCATCCCGGGGACTCGCAGGGGATCGGAGTGGCGACTTCGGGGGAACCGGCATAGATTGCTGGTTCCTCGATTTTTCCCGGGCACGGGGTGGACGAGACCCCGTCGGCAAGGATCCTCGCCATGATCGGTCGGCCTACCACGCGTCGTGAGATCCTGCGCATCGGCGCGAGCTCGTTCCTCGGACTGGGTCTGGGAGAGCTGCTCTCGTTGCAGGCGCTCGCGCAGGAAAGCGGCCTCGTCCGGGAGAGCGGCCCCAAGGGATTCGGACGGGCCAAGAGCCTGATCCTCGTCTTCCTGCAAGGCGGGCCGAGCCACCTCGATCTCTGGGATCCCAAGGACGGCGCGCCGGACGACGTGAAGAGCATCTTCAAGACGATCTCGAGCAAGGTGCCCGGGATGGAGGTGACCGAGCTCTTGCCGCGGCTCGCGCAGGCGACGGACAAGCTCACCTTCATCCGCTCGATGAGCTACACGCCGGTCGGGCTGTTCAATCACACGGCGGCCCACTACCAGATGCTCACAGGCTACACGGCCGACAAGGTGAGCCCCTCCGGCCAGCTCGAGCCGCCCAGCCCCAAGGACTTCCCGAACCTCGGCTCGAACATCACGCGCCTGCTGCCGCCGGAGGTGCCGATGCTGCCGTTCGTGATGATGCCGCGGCCGCTGCAGGAATCGAACGTGATCGGCAAGGCCGGGACAGCGGGATTCCTCGGGCGCGCATTCGATCCTTATTACCTGTACCCCTCGGGCGACGATCTCGACGAGCACAAGATGGAGCGCGTGCAGGTCGACGACCTCTCGCTACGGCCGGAGCTCAGCGTCGAGCGCCTCGAGCGGCGTGCGAAGCTGCGCGAGACCGTCGACGCGGCCATGCCGGCGGTCGAGAAGGCGGTCGCGCGCTACGAGCTCGACGAGTACACCGAGAAGGCGCTCGGCCTCGTGCTGTCCGGGCGTGCGCGCGCGGCTTTCGATCTCGCGCTCGAGAGCGACGCGCTGCGCGATCGCTACGGGCGCACGACCTTCGGTTCGTCGTGCCTCCTCGCGCGCCGTTTCATCGAAGCCGGCACGCGCGTCGTGCAGATCAACTGGCCCAAAGTGGCCAACTCCGACCTGCACTCCTGGGACGTGCACGTGGGATTGGTGGAGCGCATGCGCGACCGCGCGGCTCCGATGCTCGATCCGGGGCTGGCGACCTTGATCGAGGATCTCGACGAGCGCGGGATGCTCGACGACACGCTCGTGGTGGCGATCGGAGAATTCGGCCGCAGCCCGAAGAAAGGCCTCTCGACCAGCGGCAACGACAATGACGCGCAGGGCCGCGACCACTGGCCATACTGCTTCACCGCGGTCGTCGCGGGTGGCGGCATGCGCCGCGGGGCGGTGTACGGCCGCTCGGACGCGACCGGATCGGCCCCGATCGAGACCCCGGTGCAACCCGTCGACTTGCTCGCGACGATCTACCACGCGCTCGGGATCGACCCGAAGACTACGGTCTACAACCACCTCAACCAGCCGCGCGAGCTCGTGCAGGGCGAGCCAGTGACGGGTCTGTTCGCGTGAGGCGGCGCGCATCCGTCGCCGCGGTGCTCGTCGCGATCGCCCTCGCGCCGCGCACGAGCGTGGCGCAGGAGGAGGCGCGCGTGAGCTTCCATCGCGACGTGCAGCCGCTGCTCATGAGCCGTTGCGCGGGCTGCCATCAGCCGGCGAAGCAGAAAGGCGGGCTGGCGCTCACGAGCTGGGCCGAGCTCGGGCGCGGCGGCGATGACGGACAGGTCTTCGTGGCGGGGAAACCCGAAGAGAGCCTGCTGATCGAGCTCGTGAGCTCCGCGGGCGATCTCGCGCCGGAGATGCCCGACGAGGGAGAGCCGCTCGCGCAGGCCGAGGTCGCGCTCCTCGTGCGCTGGATCGCGGAAGGCGCGCTCGACGACACGCCCGTGGTGAGCGAGGCCCTGCCTTCTCGCGAACGGCCGCCGCGCTATCCGCGGGCGGGCATCGTCACCGCACTCGCGTACTCACCCGACGGGGCTCTGCTGGCGGTCGCGGGGCATCACGAGGTGCTCTTGCACACGGCCGACGGCAGCGCGCTCGTCGATCGACTGATCGGTCCGTCCGAGCGCGTCGAGGCGCTGGCATTCTCGCCCGACGGGACGCGCCTCGCCGTGGCGGCAGGCTCGCCGGGGCGCTCGGGCGAGCTGCAGATCTGGGACATGGCGAAGCGTGAGCTCGCGCGCTCGATCCCCGTGACGCACGACTCGATCTTCGGCGCGAGCTGGTCACCCGACGGCAGGCTCGTCGCCTTCGGCTGCACCGACAAGACCGTGCGCGCGATCGACGCGCAGAGCGGCGAGCAGGTGCTCTACCAGGGCGCGCACGACGACTGGGTGCTCGGCACGACCTTCTCGACCGATGGCTCGCATCTCGTCTCGGTCGGCTGCGATCGCTCGATGAAGCTGATCCAGGTCGCGACGCAGCAGTTCATCGACAACATCACGAGCATCACTCCAGGGGCCTTGAAGGGCGGGCTGATGACGATCGAGCGCAGACCCGCCGCCGACGAGCTCCTCGCGGCCGGCGCCGACGGGACCCCCAAGCTCTACAAGATGTTCCGGGTCGAGAAGCGCAAGATCGGCGACGATTTCAACCTGATCCGTGCGTTCGAGCCGCTGCCCGGGCGCGTGTTCGCCGTCTCCTGGGCGAGCGACGGGGAACGTTTCGCGGCCGGTTCGAGCAGCGAGGGCCGCGGCGAGGTGCGCATGTACCGTGTCGCCGACTCCGCTCCGGCCTGGCGGCTGGAGCTTCCCGGCGGAGTGTTCACCGTCGATTTCGCGCCGGGCGGCGAACGCGTCGCCGCGGGAGCTTTCGACGGCCGCGTAAGATTGATCGACGCCGGGAGCGGCCTGATCGTGCATGAGTTCGTGCCCGTCCCCCTCGACGGGGCGATCGAGACTGGAGGGAATCCGTGACCAGGCGTCGTGCAGAGATCCCGTTCCTCGTCCTTCTTGCGCTCGTGGTGTCCGGCGCGGCGCATGCCCGCTCGAGCGGCGAGGGCGTCCTCGAACCCGAGCTCGTGGTGCTCGCTCGCTCGCCTCTCGCGCGCGTCGACGCGCATCCCGAACGAGTCGAGCTCGCTTCGCGTTTCGCCTACGCCCAGCTCCTCGTCACGGGCGAGCTCGAGGACGGCGAGCGTGTCGACCTGACGCGCCGCGCGCACCTCGTGGAGGAGAGCGCGCTCGCCACGGTCGACGAGCGCGGCCTCGTCACTCCCAAGGCCGACGGTACGGGCACCCTCGAGCTCGAGGTCGAAGGGAAGCGAATCTCGGTGCCGATCACCGTGCGGGGCGTTGCCGAGCCCTTCCGTGCGACTTTCGTGCGCGACGTGATGCCGATCCTCGCGCGCGCAGGCTGCAACGCCGGCACCTGCCACGGCTCGGCCAAGGGCAAGAACGGCTTCAAGCTCTCGCTGCGCGGCTACGACCCGCTCTGGGATCACACTGCGCTCACGGACGACCTCGCCGGCCGCCGCTTCGACCGCGTGGCGCCTGAAAAGAGCCTGTTCCTGCTGAAGCCCACGGCGAAGGTGGCGCACGAAGGGGGCGAGCGGGTGCACGAGGGTTCGCGCGAGTACCAGATCCTCTACTCGTGGATCGAGCACGGCGCGCAATACGCGGACGTCGCGCGGCCCTCCTCGATCCGGATCGTGCCCGAGAACGCGACGATCCAGCTCGCGGGCATGGAGCAGCAGATCGCCGTGATCGCGAGCTTCCCCGACGGCAGCTCGCGCGACGTGACTCGCGAGGCTTTCGTCGATTCCAGCGATCCCGAGATCGTGCGCGCCGGCGATCGCGCGCTCGTCACGGCCATGCGCCGCGGCGAGGCCGCGGTGCTCGCACGCTACGAGGGTTGCTACGCCGCGAGCGGGGTCTTCGTGATGGGGGATCGCGAGGGCTGGAGCGGAGAAGCGCGGCCCGTGAACAACTGGATCGACGAGCTCGTCGACCACAAGCTCGAGCGCATTCGCGCCACGCCGAGCGCCGTGTGCAGCGACGACGAGTTCCTGCGCCGCGTCAGCTTCGACCTCACCGGGATCCCGCCCAGCTCCAAGGAAGTACGGGCCTTCCTGCTCGATCGCCGCGACTCGCGCGGCAAGCGCGAGGAGACCATCGATCGTCTGATCGGAAGCGCGGAGTTCGTCGAGCACTGGACCAACAAGTGGTCCGATCTCTTGCAGGTGAACTCCAAGTTCCTCGGCGGGGAGGGCGCGCAGCGTTTCCGCGACTGGATCCGCGAGGAGATTGCGAGCAATGTTCCCTACGACCGCTTCGTCGCATCGATCCTGGGCGCTTCGGGGTCCACCTACGAGAACCCGGCCGCGTCCTACTACAAGGTCTTGCGCAAGGCCGACCTCGTGATGGAGAACACGACCCAGCTCTTCCTGGGCGTGCGCTTCAGCTGCAACAAGTGCCACGATCACCCCTTCGAGCGCTGGACGCGGGCGCAGCACTGGCAGCTCGCGTCCTTCTTCTCCCAGGTCGGACGTCGCAACGTGGCGGGCGCTCCGCTCATGCCGCTCGTGGGCGACAACCGCCCCGAGGAGCAGTACGCATACGAGGAAGAGATCTACGATGCGGGCGAGGGCGAAGTCGCCGATCCCGACACGGGGGTCGTGCGGCCGGCGATCTTCCCGTACGAGCATGCGGGCGTCGTGCCCGAGGAGGGCTCGCGACGCGCGCGGCTGGTCGCGTGGCTCACTTCGGCCGAGAACCCCTATTTCGCCAGGAGCTACGTCAATCGGATCTGGAGCTACTTCCTCGGCATTGGCTTGATCGAGCCCGTCGACGACATCCGGGCTGGCAACCCTGCGACCAACCCCGAGCTCCTGGATCGCTTGACGGCGGATTTCGTGGCCAGCGGCTTCGACGTGCGCCAGTTGATGCGCACGATCTGCCGCTCGCGCACCTATCAGCTCTCGATCGAGACGAACCCATGGAACGCCGACGACGACACGAGTTTCTCTCACGCGCGCGCGAGAAGGCTCTCCGCCGAGGCGCTCTATGACGCGCTGTGCCGAGCGACCGGCTCGGCCTCGCACTTGCCCGGGACGCTTCCCGGCACTCGGGCGGCCGAGCTGATCGACTCCAGCGTCGGGCTTCCCGACGGCTTTCTCGACCTGTTCGGCAAGCCGGCGCGCGAGAGTGCCTGCGAGTGCGAGCGCTCGAGCGGGATGTCGCTCGGGCAGGCGTTGTCGCTGGTGAACGGTCCGACCGTCGCCGATCTCGTGCGCGATCCGGCGAGCCGCCTCACGGATCTCGCCAAGCTCGAGCGCGATCCAGGCCGCATCGTCGACGAGCTCTATCTCTCGTTCCTGTGCCGCTTTCCGAAACCGGAAGAGCGTGCGGCCCTGGCGCCCACCTTCGACGCGCACGATTCGATCAACCTCGCCGCCCTCGCGCCGGAGGAAGGTCGGGCGATCCAGGCGGATCTCGCGGCCTTCACGGGCTCGCTGCACTACGCGCTGTGGCATCCCGCCGAGCTCGTCGAGGCGCGCTCCGCGCGGGGCGCCTCGATCACCAGGCTGCCTGATGGTTCCCTGCGCATTCGAGGGGATGGGATCGACAAGGACACGCTCACGCTCGTCCTGTGGACCGATCTCGAGGCCGTGCGCGGGTTGCGCCTCGAGGCGCTACCCGATGAAGGTCTCGGCAATGGTGGCCCGGGCCGCGCCGAGAACGGCAACTTCGTGCTCTCGGAGCTGCGCGTCTCCGCGGTCCCGCTCGACGATGCGAGCTCGGCGCGTGCTCTCGCGCTCTCGGTGGCGACGAGCGACTTCGCGCAGGAGGGATTGCCCGCCGCCGCCGCGATCGACGGCAAGCTCGACACCGGCTGGGCCATCATGCCGGCCTTCGGTGCGCGGCACGTGGCCGTCTTCGAGACCGCCGAAGACCTGGGCTCGCCCGCCGGCACGATCCTCGTCGTGACCCTCGAGCAGCAGTTCGGAACCATGCACACGCTCGGCCGCTTGCGACTCACGCTCACTGATTCCGAGCGTCCTGTGCTCTACAACGGCCTACCCGATCCCGTCGAGCTCGCGCTCGCCAAGCCCGCGCGCTCACGCACGGATGCCGAGCGCGCGGCGATCTGGTCCCACTACGTCGCCACCCATCCCGACGTTGCTGCTCGAGTTCGTCTTGGCGCAACGCAAGACCTCGCCTGGGCGCTCGCAAACAGTCCGGCGTTCCTGTTCAACCGGTAGTCTCTCTGGTTCGGAGTCCCGCCTTCAGGCGGTCTTCTCTTGCGGAGCCAGTCCCGCCTGAAGGCGGGACGACGAACCAGACCGCCTGAAGGCGGTACTCCAAACTCGGAGGGACTTCGTGCTCGTAGGGGTGTGGTTTCTCTTTAGGAGGGACTCCGTGCTCGTTGGTGTGTGGTTTCTCTCCAGGAGGGACTCCGTGCCCGTTGGTGTGTGGTTTCTCTCCAGGAGGGACTTCGCGCTCGTCGGTGTGTGGTTTCTCTCCAGAGAGAGCCATTCACTCGACCTCGAACGCGTCTGCGGGCAACTCGGGGAGGACCTCGGACGATTCGATCTCGAGCGTGGTCGTGCCGACGAGGGGGGTGGGGTACTCGGTCTCGATGTGGAAGGGGAGCTTCACGCCTTCGACTTCGCGCCAGTCGGAGTAGCGCACGCTCGCGCCGAGATCGCCGAGACCGGGGAGCATGAGCAGGCGCTCGGTGCCCAGCAGCCGGCCGCTCTCTTCGTCGAGCAGGAAGGTCGTCGCGGGGCCCTCGCGCGGCTCGGCGCGGATGACGATTGCCGGCTCGCCGTCGATCTCGGTGCGATAGAGCGGGGTGATGCGCTCGAAGACTGTGCGCCAGTCGCCGAAGGTGCTGCTCCAGCTGGCTTGCACGGCCTGGCTCGCGAGGCGGCCTTCGACCGGGCCTGCTTTCTGGATCTGCGAGACCTGACGAACGATCGCGCCGTCGTAGCTCGTGGTCTCGTGGTTCGGTCCAGCGGCGACTCGCGAGCAGAAGCGATCGGGCCAGGCGATCAAGAGCTCCCAGCTGGCTTCGACTTTGCGGACGGAGAGATCGAGCTTGCCTTTCAGACGCAGCGCAGGGAAATCGGCAAAACGCTTCCACTGGTGAAACGCGAGGTGTCGCTCGTGCAGCTCCTCGGCACTCGGTAGGCCTTCCTCGACCTGCATGCGGGGAACGCTGACCGTGATGCCGGGGCTCTCCACCACCATCGCATTCACGACTCCCGCGTCGTCGCGCTCGAAATGGATCCGGCTGGAGGGATCGAGATCGAACGTCCAGCGCTCGCCACCGAGGTAGCGCGTGGCGAGCGTCATGGCGCCGGGCACCTCGAGCATCAGATGGCCATCCCCTTGGTAGAACCGCCGATACGTCTGCGAGCCGGTCTCCCGATAGAACCCCTCGTAGGCCTCGAGCGGCGGCTCCGGCTCGGCGGGCGCCGAGTCCACGCCGAGGAGCGCGCTCTCGATCTCGTGCTCGAATGCGAGCACCGAGAGGCTCCCGCGCGACTGCGTGAAGAAGAACACCATCAGCTTCTTCTCGGGAAAGACCCAGGCGAGAGTCCCGTCCGAGCCCGTGTGGCCGAAGCCGAGGACCTCTTCCTCGCCGTCCTCGTTCTTGCCGAGGAGCAGCTCCATCTGCTGACCATAAGACGCGCGCAGGGTCTGGAAGCCCGAGGGAAGCGCGGCGTCGTTGATTCCGGAGTGCAGTGCGCGCTTGACCGCCCGCATCGAGAGGATGCGAGAGTCATTGGCAAAACCCCAGTGCAGCCACATGTCGAGGAAGCGCGCGTAGTCCTCGATCGTGCAGTACAGCCCCTGCGAGCCGAGGAAGAACCGGAACACCGGCTTCTCCTTGGGACTCCAGAAGCGGAGCCACGCCCCTTTGCCGCCCGTGTACTGGCTCGAGGCCCGCGCGCGCCGCGGCTCGTCCTCGCGCATCACGGGGACTGCATCGCGCATCCGGAGTGGCGTGAAGATGCGCTCGGTGAGGAACGTCTCGATCGATTGACCGGAAACCACCTCGACGAGCGCCGCCAGCGTGTCGCTGCCCGTGTCGCTGTACTGGAAGCGGGTGCCGGGCGCGAAGTCGGGGGGTATCGCACCGGCGAGATCGGCGACCTGGCGCAGGGTCTCGAGAGTGTCGAGCTCGCCGCCGAGGAGGTTCGAGAGCGGCAGCCCGCTGGTGTGCTCCAGTAGCATCTGCACCGTGATCGCCCGCGACGGGTCGGTGTCGAAGGCTGGAAGGAAGGTCGCGATGCGGTCGGAGAGCGCGAGCTTCTTCTCGTCGATCAGCATCTGGATCGCCATCCCGACGAGAGGCTTCGTCATCGAACGCACGCAGAAGAGCGTGCCGTTCTCCATGGCGCGGCCTTCTTCCTGGTCGCGCCAGCCGTGCGACTCGTGCAGGAGCGTGCGCCCCTCGTGGATCACGGCGAGCTCGCAACCGACGATTTCACCGGACTCGACCAGGCCCTGGGCGAACTGCGACAAGCGCGCGAGCGCTTCCGGCGCGATGCCGTGCGCGGCCGGATCGTCGGGCGGGAATGCGCTCTCTTCTTGCGCGCGGACCTGCGTGGCGCTCGCGCCGAAGAGTGTGAAGGAAGCAATGGTTGCCAGCAGCCGCCGGGAGACTCGAGAGAGAGCGATCATGGCGGCAGGGTAGCAGCATCTTCGTGTTCTCGGGCGCCTCGTTCACCGCCATCGAGCCATCGGCCCACTCGACGCGTCAGCCCGTCCGGCAGGGACAATCTGGGGATGGTCGGCATCCGGCGCTCGAGGGAACTCGCGTGCTACCCTGACGTGGATCCCAGGCCGCTTGCGAACGATGACGGAAGACTTCTACTGCGAGGAGGTTCTCTCCGGCCGCACGCCCGTGCGCGTGGTCCGCGAGAGCGAGGACGTCCTTGCCTACCATCACACGCGGCCGTACTGGCCCGTGCACATCGTCGTGATCCCCAAGCGCCACGTCCCCTCGCTCGTCGACCTCGGAGGCGTGGACGAGACGATCCTCACAGAGCTCCTGGCGGTCGTGCGCGAGGTCGCAGCCCTCGTCCTCGCCGAGCACGGCGCCTGCCGCGTGCTGACCAATCTCGGCGCTTACCAGGACTCCAAGCACCTGCACTTCCACGTGAACTCCGGCGAGCCGATTCCCGAGCGTCAGAGCGAGCTCTCGCGCCACGCCTCGAAGACCCCGTGAGCTCGCACTCCAGCCCCGACGTCCAGAGCGCGATCGAGGAATTCGCGATCCCGGGCCAGTGCACCGGACTCGAGCCCTACGAGCGCGGTCACATCCACGACACCTACATCTCGACCTGGAAACGCGGCGAGGATTCCCGCCGCTACCTCCACCAGCGCATCAACGACAAGGTGTTCCACGATATCCCCGCGCTCATGCACAACATCGAGCGCGTGACGCGCCACCTCGGGCAGAAACGGCCGGGAGAACACCACGCCGACGGTCTTCGGATGCTCCAACTCGTCCCGACCAAGCTTGGCCGCAGCTTTCTCGCCGCGCCGAGCGGTCCCTGGCGCACGTACCGCTACGTCGAGGGAACCGAGACCTTCGATCGCTGCGAGAGCGCGGAGCAGGCCTTCGCCGCCGCGCGCGCTTTCGGTGAGTTCCAGGCCGAGCTCGCCGACCTCGACGTGAGCGACCTGCGCGAGACGATCCCCGGCTTCTTCGATCCCGTGCATCGGATGTTCCAGTTCCGCGACGCTCTCGAGAGCGACCCCCGCGGCCGCGCCGCCTCCGTCGAGACCGAGATCCGCTTCGTCCTCGATCACCAGCCGATGACCCGCGTCATCGAGGAGCACCTGAACGCCGGCCGCATCCCTCGCCGGATCGTTCACGGAGACACCAAGCTGAACAACGTTCTCTTCGACTCCGCGACCGGCCAGGCCGTCTGCGTGGTCGATCTCGATACCTGCATGCCCGCCTGGAGCCTCTACGACTTCGGTGACCTCGTGCGCTTCACCGCCGCGACGAGCGCCGAGGACGAAACCGACCTCTCGCTCGCCGGCACGGATCTCTGCCTCTACCGCGCGCTCGTCGACGGCTATCTCGAGACGGCGCGCCACTTCCTCACGCCCCACGAGATCGAGCTCATGCCCTTCGCCGCCCGCCTCGTGACCTTCGCGCTCGGCGTCCGCTTCCTCACCGACCACCTCGCCGGCGACGTCTACTTCAAGACCTCCCGCCCCGACCACAACCTCGACCGCGCCCGCGTCCAGCTTCGCATGGTGCAGGGCATGGAGCGACTTGCCGAAAGCATGCAGACGTGAGATCCGCATGAGCATCCATGGTCTGGAGGCTTTTTTCGAGCCGCGCTCCGTGGCCTTGATCGGCGCTTCCCCGAGCGAGGGGAAGCTCGGTCAGGTCGTGATGCGAAATCTCGTCGAGGGCGGTTTCCAGGGGCCCGTTTTTCCGGTCAATCCCAAGCACCGATTGGTGAGCGGTCTGCGCGTGTACTCCGATGTCGCGGCGCTCCCCGAGGCGCCCGATCTGGCGGTGCTGTGTACGCCGCCCGCGACGATTCCAGGGCTCGTCGGCGCGCTCGCCGCGCGGGGAACGCGTGCGGCGGTCGTGCTGACGGCGGGCCTGGGCAGTGTGCGGGAAGGCGGCGAGGAGACGGTCGCGCGGGCGATGCTCGCGGCCGCGCGGGGGACGGGGCTTCGCATCCTCGGGCCGAACAGCGTGGGACTGCTCGCTCCGCACGCGAGGCTCAACGCGAGCTTCGCGCCGAGCCAGGCGCTTCCTGGTCGGCTCGCGTTCGTGTCTCAATCGGGTGCCATGTGCACCGCGGTGCTCGAGTGGGCGAGCGCGCGCAAGATCGGCTTCTCCGCCTTCGCCTCGCTCGGCGACGCAGCCGACGTGGACTTCGGCGATCTCATCGACGATCTCGGCGCCGATCCGCGCACACGCGCGATCTTGCTGTACGTCGAGTCGGTGGGAAACGCGCGCAAGTTCCTCTCGGCCGCGCGGGGCGCGGCACGTAACAAGCCGATCGTCGCGATCAAGGCCGGCCGGGTGCCCGAGGGCGAGCGGGCAGCGGCGACGCACACCGGCGCTATGGCAGGCTCCGACGAGCTCGTCGACTACGCGTTCCGTCGCGCGGGGATCCTGCGCGTCGGCGAGATCGATGCGCTCTTCGATGCGGTCGAGACTCTCGAGCGAGCGGGATCGTGGCTCGGCGAGCGCATCGCGATCCTCACCAACGGCGGCGGGCCGGGAGTGATGGCGGTCGATGCGCTGGTCGCCGGCGGCGGGAAGCCGGCCGTGCTCGGGGAGGAGACCTTGCGCGCGCTCGATGCCGTGCTCCCCTCGACGTGGTCGCGTTCCAATCCGATCGACATCATCGGCGACGCGCCTCCCGAGCGATTCGCGCGCGCGGTCGAGATCGCCATGAGCTCGGGCGAGGTCGACGTCGTGCTCGTGCTGCACGCGCCGACGGCGATCGCGACGAGCGAGGAAGTCGCGGGTGCCGTCGTGCGAGCAGCGAAGGGCAAGCCCGGCACGCTGCTCACGAGCTGGCTCGGCGGCGCGCCCGCGGCCCGGGCGCGCACGCTCTGCGATTCAGCGGGTATCGCGAGCTACGAGACTCCGGGAGCTGCGGTGCGTGCCTACCTGGACGTCGTTCGGCACCGGCACGGGCAGTCGCTCTTGCAGCGAGTTCCACCGGCGACGCACTTCGAGGTCGACCGCGAGCGAGCGCGCGCCATCGTCGAAGAGGCACTCTCGGCTGGAGCGGAATGGCTCGACGAGGCCGCGGCAAAGGAAGTTCTCGCGGCCTACGGTGTTCCGATCGCGCGCACGCGCGTCGCGCGCGATGTCGAGCACGCAGCCGAGCTCGCGCGCGAGATCGGATTCCCGGTCGCACTCAAGGTCCGCTCGCCCGACGTGCTGCACAAGACCGACGTGGGCGGCGTCGCGCTGGATCTCGAGACGGTGGAGAGCACGCGCTCCGCCGGGGAGGCGATGATCGCGCGCATCGCGAGCTTGAAGCCGGACGCGCGTCTGGAAGGCTTCACCGTCCAGGAGATGGTCCGCCGCCCCGAGGCGCGCGAGCTCTTCGTCGGGGCGGCTACCGATCCGGTCTTCGGCCCCTTCGTGATGTTCGGGCAAGGCGGCATCGCGGTCGAGGTGCTGCGCGATCGCGCGCTCGCGCTTCCGCCGCTGGATCGCCTGCTCGCGCGCGACCTCATCGAGCGCACGCGCGTCGCGCGCCTCCTCGAGGGCTACCGCGGCCGGCCCCCGGCTGCCATCGCGGAGGTCGAGCTCCTGCTCGTCCGCATCGCGCAGATGCTCGCCGACCTCCCGGAGCTCGCCGAGCTCGACGTCAATCCGGTGCTCGCGGACGCGCAAGGCGTCGTGGCGGTCGATGCGCGCATGCGGATCGTCCGCGCCTCCAAGGGGGCGAGCTTCGCGATCGCGGCTTACCCGCGCGAGCTCGAGGAGACGGTCGTGCTGCCCTCGGGCCAGGCGATCTTCCTGCGTCCGATCCGTCCCGAGGACGAGCCGGCGCACCGCCGCCTCTTCGAGTCCCTGCGACCGGAGGATGTGCGCTTCCGCTTCTTCCATTTCGTGCGCGAGCTTCCCCACTCCGAGTTCGCGCGCGCGACGCAGCTCGATTACGACCGTGAGCTCGCGATCCTCGCCTTCGAGGATGCTGCCCGTGACGGCGAGGAGCTCGGCGTCGTGCGCGCCGTCCAGAGCCCGTTGCCTGGCGAAGCGGAGTTCGCGGTCGTCGTGGCGTCGTCCATGCAAGGGCGTGGTCTGGGGCGCGCCCTCGTCGAGAAGATCGTCCGCTCGCTCGCGGCACGCGGGGTCCACCGGATCCACGGGCGCGTGCTCGCCGACAATGCCGCGATGCTCGGCCTCGCCAGGGACCTCGGCTTCGTCGTCGAGCCTACCCCTGATCGCGCGGAGGTCGAGGTCGCCCTCGAGCTCGTGCCACCCGAGCCGTGACGGTTCGTCGCCTGCCACGGAAAGCACGCTGATCGTCAGGAGGATCGCGACCACGCCTTCGCTAAAGGTTTCGGGGCGGCCTTTGTTCACGGCTTGTCCCTGGTTGCAAGCGCCAGCAGGGACGCGTTGACCTGCCGCAATTCAGGCACCTGCCGGCGCGGCTCAAGAATGGAACCCGGGGATTCCGATGGGTTCCAGACCTACAACTCCTCCGCGATCGCATGAGCCCCCCCCCCTCGAACGAACGCGTCCGTATCCTCATCGTGGATGATACGCGCGCGGTACACGACGACCTGAAGAAGGTGCTCGGCCGCTTGCGCGTGCCGGCGCTCGCGTCGATGGGCGCGCTCCTCGGCGGGAAGCTCCCGCCATCGAACGGGGCGGCGCACACGGAATTCGTGATCGATTCGGCCTACCAGGGCGAGGACGCACCGAAGCTCGCGGAGCGCGCCCGGGCAACCGGCGAGCCGTACGCGATCGCTTTCGTCGACATGAGCATGCCGCCGGGATGGAACGGCTTCCAGACCGCGCGTGCGCTCCTGGAACAGGATCCCGAGATCCACGTCGTGCTGTGCACGGCGAGCGCGGATTTTACCTGGCAGGACGTGGCATCAGAGCTCGGCCGGAGCGAACGGGTGCTCGTCCTGAAGAAGCCCTACGATCCGATCGAGGCGCTGCAGATCGCGCACTCGCTGGGCGAGACATGGCATCGGACGCGCCGCGAGCGTGCTCATCTCGAGGAGCTCGAAGCGCAGAATGCCAAGCTCGCCGCCGAGGTCGTTCGTCGTCGGGGCATGGAGGATCAGCTCCGCTTCGATGCGCTGCACGACACGCTCACGCGGCTTCCCAATCGCGCGCTGCTTCTCGAGCGCATCGAGCAGTGCCTGCGGCGCAAGCGGCGCGAGGAGGGCTATCACTTCGCGCTCGTCTTCTTCGACCTCGACGACTTCAAGATCATCAATGATACGTTCGGCCACCGCAACGGCGACCAGCTCCTGATCGAGGTCTCCAATCGCATCCTCGCATGCGTTCGCGGAACCGACTGCACCGCGCGTGTTCTGCAGGGGACGGCTGCGCGGCTGGGAGGCGACGAGTTCGTGGTGCTCCTGGACGGGATCGATACGCCGGACGGGGCGGGAGAGGTCACGCAGCGAATCCTGAACGCGATCGCGCGGCCGGTCACGCTCGACGGCGGCGAGGTTCGCCCCAGCGCGAGCGCCGGAATCGCGATCGGGAGCGAGCGCCACTGCAGCGCAGACGATCTCCTGCGCGACGCCGACTGCGCGCTCTACGAGGCCAAGCGCTCGGGGAAACAGCGCATGTCGATCTTCGACGAGCGCCAGCACCAGGAGCTCATCTCGAAGCTGCGCATGGAGAGCGAGCTGCGGCGAGCCATCGACGAGCAGCAGCTCTTCCTCCACTATCAGCCGATCGTCGACCTGCACGACGAGAGGATCCACGGCTTCGAAGCGCTGGTGCGCTGGGATCACCCCGTGCACGGCCGCCTCCCGCCGAGCGCCTTCCTGCCGCTGGCCGAGGAAAAAGGCCTGATCGGTGACCTCGGCCTGTGGGTCCTTCGTGAAGCCTGTCGCCAGACCGCGATCTGGCGGCGCCAGTTCCCCGTCCACTCCGATCTGACGATCAGCGTGAACTTCTCGGGCAAGGAGCTGCAGGACCCTTCCGTGCTCGACACCCTCGATCGCGTCCTCGCCGAGACCGGCCTGCGCACGGCCGACCTCAACATCGAGCTCACGGAAACGATCCTCCTCGCCGCGGCCAGGCCCGGCTGCGACGCGCTCGACCGGATGCGCATGCGCGACATGAACCTGCACATGGACGATTTCGGAGCCGGGCTCTCCTCCCTGGGCTTCCTCAGCCGTCTCCCGATTCGCGCGCTCAAGCTCGACCGCTCCTTCGTCCGCGATCTGGGCAGCGATTCCTCGCTCGGCTCCGTGCTCGAAGGCGTGCTGGTCATGGCGCACGCGCGGAACCTCAAGGTGATCGGTGAAGGCATCGAGACCCCCGAGCAGTACGCGCTCCTGCGCGCAGCCGGCTGCGACTGCGGCCAGGGCTTCTACTTCTGCCCGCCCGTCGACGCCGGCGCGGTCGAAGAAATGCTGCGCGGCAGACCCAAGCGGAAGAGCAGCTGACATCGAGGACCGGCCCGTCCTCGAGCGCCACTCCGGAGTGCCGGATCGTCGTACCATCGGCGATCGACCTTGAAGAACGATCTCCGTGCGCCTACTCCTGCGCGCGGCACGCTGGATCGTCATTCCCGACGCGCTCGGCCGCGACCTCCGCGAGCTGGGCTTCCACGGGCGCTGCCGTTGAGAAAGGCGGCAGGATGGGCATGATGGAGCCGCACTTCAGGAGGCTTTCCCATGCCGCTCGTAGAACTCCTGCTTTGTTCGCTGCAGGCCACGATCAGCACGCAAGAGCGCGTCCAGACCCTCGTTCCGGCTCCGACCACGACTCGGAGCCCCGCCAGCAGCGAAGTCGATCCGGACGGAGATCGTTTCTTGCTCTGGGTTCAGGAGGCACGGACGGGTTTTCCGGCCGAAGGCGTGGAAGTGCGCTGGTTCGAGGAGCGCAAGTCGATCTTCGACCCCGATGAGGAGTGGTGGTTCGACGAACTTGCGCCGAGAGACAGGCCGATCAGCGACGAGGTCTCGGAGCACCCGCTCGGTGTCGCGCTGACGGACTCGACCGGCGCGGCCTTCATCCCCATGAACGGCATCGAATGGATGCGGGTCGAGGCGCGCAAGGCCGATCTCGTCGGGAGAACCTGGAGGTCGAGCGGCTCCGAAGGAGTCGAGCGAATCGATCTGGTGCGCACCTTCGATCTCGAGGTGAGGGTCCTGGATGAGCGCGGCGAGCCCGTGTCGGGCGTGCCCGTTGCGTTGCGTGGAAGCTCCGATACTGGCAAGCATGACGTCCTCGAGGCGTCGACGAGCGATTCGGGAACGGCCACGTTGCAGAATGCTGGATTCGCCATGACCAATTCCGACTGGCTAGAAAACTGGTCGGTCTCCCTCGATCTGTGTCTGGCGGCAGAAGTCGAAGTCCCGATCGATCCAACGAATCCCCCTACTGGCCCGATCCAGCTCGTGCTGCCCCCTACGGGCGAAGTCGAGGTGGTACTGCGAAATGCCGACGGCTCCGAGGGGGATTCTCCGGACGGTGTCGTCCTCGCCGTTCGAACCGGTCAGGACTGGAAGGACGGCAAGCCCAGGCTGGGCTATCTCGAGGGCTCGACGCCCGTCGGTCCCGGGGGGCGGGCCCGGTTCCGCTTCGTCGGACTCGGCACGACACTGGTCGCGTTCGCCCAGCAGAACCGCGCCTCGCGCATGGCAGGAGCCGCATTGTGGGGACCAACACGAGCGGGTCAATGCGTTCAAGTGGTGGTCGGTCTCGGATGGCGATCCGTGGAGCTGCACGGACGGGTCGTCGACGAGAAAGGCGCGCCCGTCGCCAATACCAAGCTCTTCGTGGAGCTCTTCTCCGGTCCCCCCCGAAGAGACGACGGCAAGGTCTGGATCAACGCTTCCCGGGACGGGCTGGTGCTCGGTAGCCGCGGCACCGCATGCACGGACGAGCGGGGGATGTTGAGGCTGGACTACGAGCCCGAGGACCTCTGGGAAGGAGTGCCGCAGCTGCTTCTCTCGCGCGGTCACGACGAGGCGAACCCGCTTGCCTGTTCCGTGGATCTTCTCCGGTACTGGAGGACGGGCTACCACGACCTCGGCGACATCGTCCTCCGGCCTGCTCCGATCCTCGCCGCCGGTCGAGTGGTCGACGACCTGGGCGCGCCCGTTCCCGACGCGTCGGTCGACATCTTTCCTTGCAAGGGCGCGCGCATGATCCGCGGGCAAACGGACAAGAACGGCATGTTCCTCTTGCGCGGCGCCGAGCCTCTTCCCGACTTCGACGTGAGCGCCCGGAAGGAAGGCTACGCCCACGCTGCTCGCTGGGGCGTTCTACCGGGAACGGCGGATCTATCGATCGAGATCCCCAGAGAGGCGGTCATCGAAGGGCAGATCGTGGTTGCACCGAAGAGCCTCGATACACCCCTGAGCGTTTCTCTCTTCTGGAAGGATGGGGAGCACAGCTCCATGGGCAGTACGGAGCCCGTGACAGGGAGGCGATTCCGCTTTGCCGGTTTGCGCGCCGGACAGTATCAGATGACGGTCACCTGGGCAGAACGGGAACCGATCGTCCGTCAGCACGAACTGCACGCCGGAGAGACGTTGCGACTCGAGATCAGCTCGACCGCTTCTTTCGAGGCGGATGCCGGACCTGGACAGCAATGACGCAGGAATCCCGTCTTCCCCCCGGCGACGATGGCCTCAGGCTTTGGATCGCATGATGCGAGGCAGACGAGAAGCGGCCAGCAGGAACAGCGCGGCGCAGAGAACGACGAGCGGGAGGAGTGCCTCGAACGACGAGTGCCTCTCCGTCGCAAGGAGCGCTGACCGGAGCGCATTCACCACCAGCGTGAGCGGATTCCAGGTCGCGATCGCCGCGAGCCAGGCGGGCATGTGCTTGGTGGGGACGAGTGCTGTGCTCGTGAAGAGGAGCGGCATGTTCACGAGGTGAACGTAGGTTGCCATCGGCTCGGGGGAGCGCACGGTGAGGGCGATGGCGTTCGAGAGGGAGGCGAAGGCGGTGGCGAAGAGGGCGAGGGCGAGGAGGGCGGGGAGGAGATCGAGGGGGGCGAAGTGGAGGCGGGCACCGAGGGCGAGCGCGAGGAGGGCGACGAGGGCGGCCTGGATCAGCAGGCGCACGACGTCGGCCAGGATCTTGCCGGCGAGGACCGCGAGGCGTGGCGCGGGGGTCTGCAGGATGCGATCGAGGAAGCCGGTCTGGTGGTCGCGGATCCAGCCGATGCCGCTCTGGCTCGCGCCGAAGAGGACGGTCATCGCGCAGACACCGGGCGTCAGGAAGTCGAGATAGGTGAGGCCGGGGTCGAGGTCGATCAACGAGTAGCGATGGAACAGGAAGCCGAAGAAGAGCAGCCAGAACAGCGGTTGCACGAAGCTGAAGACGAGGTGCACGGGGCGCTCCAGCGTCTTCCTCCACGTTCGCCGCGCGATGACGGAGAGTACGGGCAGGAACGAGGGGGCTTCCATTATCCGCCCTCCTTCGCCCGGCGGCGCGCGCCGCGCTCGGAAGGGGCCGTGAGGTCCTTGCCGGTGAGGGTGCGGTAGACGCTCGCGAGACTCGGTTCGCGGAGTTCCAGACGCTCGAGAGCGAGGCCGTGCTGGGAAAGCAGCGCGAGGAGGCGCGGCGCGCTCGCGCGCGCGTCGGCGACCTCGAGCGTGAGGTTTTGGCCGTCGATCGAGTGCGAGCGGACGTCCGGGAAGCCGGCCAGGAAGGCATCGAGCTGCATCGGCTCGAAGCCTGACCGACGCAAGGTGGCGACGAGATGGCTTTGCGCGTGGCGCGCCACGAGGGCAAGTGGAGGTCCTCGCTCGAGCACTCGGCCCGCGTCGAGGATCACGATCTCGTCGGCGGAGTGCTCGGCGACCTCGAGCTCGTGCGTCGCGACGAGAACAGCGACGCCATGTCGAGCGCGTTCACGGAGCTCGCTCCAGAACGAGGTGCTCGTTCGCGCATCGAGCCCGGCAGTGGGCTCGTCGAGGAGCATGAGCTCGGAATCGTGGAGCAGCCCGCATGCGAGGTGCACGCGCCGGCGCTCGCCGCCCGAGAGTCGCGCGACCGGGCGATCGAGCAGGCCCTCGAGATCGAGGAGCGCCGCAGTGCTTGCGATGCGCTCGTGCGCCGCCTGGCCGCGGATGCCATGCAAGGCGGCGAAGAGCGCGAGCGTCGCGCGCAGCCCGGACTCGGGATCGAGCGCTACGTCCTGGGTGACGTACGCGATGCGAACGCGCAGCGAGCGCTCCGCGCGCTCGCCGGAGCGCTCGTGGCGTGGCAGGCCGAGCACGAAGGCGCTGCCTGCGCTCGACGCCACGGTGCCGGCGAGCACTCCGATCAGCGTCGATTTCCCCGCTCCGTTGGCGCCGGCGAGGGCAGTGATCGTGCCGCGCTCGAGGGTGAGATCGATCTCTCGCAGAGCGTGTACGCCACCCGGGCGGTCGACCGACAGAGCTTCCGTCCAGGCCGCGCGCGTTTCAGTCGGCATGCACGATCGTGCCCACGTGCTCGCCATCGAGCGCCGCGAGGAGCAGCTCGGGCTTGGTCCCGTTGACGATCTGGAAACGCCGCATCAGCCGCCCGCGCGGGAGCAGATCGATCAAGACCTCGTCGAAGGGCAGGGTCTGCGGGGTCTTCTTGCGCAGCTCGCTCATGCCGATCTCGGGGATGAAGGTCGCGCTCGAATCGCGCTTGGGATCCCGGTCGTAGAGACCGTCGACGTCCTTGACCAGGATGAACGACTGGCAGCCGAAGCATTCGGCGACCAGGTAGCAGCCGACATCGGTGCGGTGAGGCGGGATGCGGCCGATTCCTGGCGGATGCTCCCACAGGGAATAGGGCGGCTCGCCGTGGAAGATCACGCCCGGCGCCGCCTTCAAGAAGAGCGGCAGGAGGTGGCCGAACATCTCGGGCGGGATGGCGACGACGCCGTGCGGGGCGAGGAGCGCGCCGAGGATGTGCGCGTTGCCGTTCGCGTCAGCCATGGCGAGCTGTGCCAGGATGCCGGTGGGGAGGCCCAGATCGATGCCAATCGAGAAGACGTGCCGGGTCCGCGCTCCGCCGCCGGTGCCGAGGATCAGGCGGTGCTTCGCGAGCGCTCGGCCGAGCATCTCGATGACCGGGAGCACCACGCTGCGACCCTTGTCGACGATCGAGCTCGCGCCGATCTTCACGACGTGTACATCAGGGAGCATGCGCACGAGCGGGCGATCGGTCTCGGTCGAGGCGACGAGGTCTCGGTCGACCAGGCTCTCCCGCATCAGGAACGAGCGCACGTGGTGGCGCTCGTCGGGTTGCGGGGGGCTCGCGCTCTCGGTCTCCTGCTTCGCCATGGGTGTCAGTCTGCGGTGATGATCGTGCCGACTTCCTCACCGGCGAGCGCGCGCGTCAGGTTGCCGGGGACGAGGCCGTTGATCACCTGGATCGAGCGGCGATGCCGCGCGTTCTTCATCATTTCCAGTACTGCGCGCTCGACGACCACGTCCTGCAGATCCATGGCCTCGAGCTCGGCGACGGTGATCTTCGGGATGAACTTCGCCTGGCGATCCTTCTTCGGATCGGCGTCGTAGAGGCCATCCTCGTCCTTGACGAAGATCATCGAGCGCGCCGCGAAGACCTCGCTCACGAGGTACGCTCCGGTGTCCGTGCGATGCGGGGGGATGCGGCCGACGGCCGGGTTTTGCTGCCAGAAGGTGTACGGAGGCATGCCGAAGAAGATCACCGCTCCACGCTCCGCGAGGTAGAGCGGCAACTGGGGGAACTGCGCCGGCTCGATGAAGGGGATGCCGTGCTTGGCGAGGAGATAGTGCAGCATGCGCGCGTTCTGCATGCTCACGAAGGTGCCGAGGACGCTCATGACGCCGGTCGGGAGCCCGAGGTCGAGCGCGACGCTGTAGGCGTGGCGCGCACGCGTTCCGGCGCCGGTCCCGATGATCATCTCGTGGCGGCCGAGATTCCCGACGATCTCCTCGAGGATCGGGAACACGGCCTTGCGACCGCGATCGATCATGCTCTGCCCGCCGATCTTGATCACGTTCGAGGCGGGCAGGATCGGGACGTCGGGTCCGATCGAAGTCTGGGCCTTGATGGACGGATCGGTCAGCGAGCCCTGAACGAGGGCTCGTCCGAGGTCCGTCAGGAGGCCGCTCTCGATCGGGGCGTTCATGCGTGCAGGGTCCGTGGCGCGCGGTCGATCACGATCGCATCAGCCGAACGGGGGTGATTTCGTAGCGTTCGATGGACGACTGCACAAGCCGGAGGTCATTGAACTCGGTCCGAGCCCAGGCCTCGAGTCGGTCCAGTACCTCGTGCTTGAGGTGTGGAGTGATCGAACGGCCGGCGAGACCACTCTTCGCGCGCCAGGCGGAGAGGGAGGCGGCCGGCGATTCCGGGACCTCCCAGCTCGCGACCTCGCGCACACCGAGGTTCTCTCCGCCGAAGCGCACGAGCTCCTCGACCAGAGCCTCCTTCGCGCGCTCGCCGCTCCGTCCCTCGATCCCGGCCTCGCGGAGGAGAGCGCGCATCGCCGTGCGCATGCGCGCTCGCAAGCTCTCGGGCGAGCGGCGGACCTGACCGAGCACGAGCCACGCGTCGCCTGGGTGCTTGATGCGGTACACCTCGCGCCGGAGGTGGGACGGCTCGAAGAGGTGCGCGGCGCGAGAGAGGAAGATCAGGCGCGCCTTGCCGCTCGTCACTGGCCATACGGTGCTCGCGTCGGCCTGCACCAGGAGGGCCGAGTGCGAAGAGAAGGCGAGCTTGCGATGGAAGACCTCGAGCATCGGGTACGCGACGTCGAGGCCGACGTAGTTGCAGCGTTCCCGCGCGAGATCGCAGCCGATCTCACCGGTTCCGGCCCCGATCTCGACGACGAGATCGCGCTTGTCGACGTGGCAGAGCCCGCGGATCTCTCCCGCGATCTTCGCCGAAGCCCGTCCCGGGATTCCCGCTCGCTTGTCGAAGCCCGAGGACTGCTCGTCGAAGCGGAAGGTCTCCACGCCTATTCCATCGCAGCGATGAACTCGTCCGCTTCCTGGATCGAGGCCTGCATATCGCGGAGCAGAGCTTCGACGTCCTCGTGGATCCCGAGCTCCTCCGTACGCAGAGAGTCGATGGCGCGGGCGTTGAGGTTGTGCTTCAGGAGGAGCACGCGATCCTTGAAGGCCCCGAGGACGGGGTCCATCTTCGAGGCTGCGAGCTTCATCTTGGAGAGGAGCTCGGCATAGCGAGCCTCGGTATCGGCAAGCATCTTCTCGCTTTGCCCCTTGATGCCGCGGTCCGACATCTCGTCGATCTCGTCACGCCATTCCTCGAACAGTGCCTTCGCCACGCTCTGGATCGAGTCGATGCGCTCGCGCACGGCGTCAGCGCGGGTCTCGGACGCCTCGTACTCGTCGCTCAGGTTCTCGTAGAGATCCTCGAGGTCGCCGCCCTGGAAGCCGGTGAGCTTCTTGAAAGCCTCGAGGGTGGTCTGGAACTGTTCCTGCGCAGCGGCTTGCTCCTCCCGGCCGTCGCGGACGCGATCGACGAGGATCTCCCGCTTGTGGAACCCGAACTTCTCCATCGTGGAGTAATAGGCCGACTTGCATCCGATCGATGCGGCGGCGGCGGACAGGAGCAGGAAGGGGATCGCGATGCGCATGGCTTTGGACCTCCGAACCGGGGCAGTATGAGGTGCAGGCATATGGATCACCAGGACTCTTGACGCAACCCGTGCTCGCCCGAACGATTGAGGCCATGAACCGAAGCATCCTCTCCGGCGGCGCCGTTTCCACGCTCGTCCTTCTCTGCGGTCTTGCGCTCGCGCGCGGCGCCGGAGGCGGCCAGGGCGAGGCACGGCCGCTCTTCGATGGCCGCTCGCTCACGGGCTGGGTGAACGTGAACTGCGCACCCGACACCTGGACCGTGCGCGAGGGGATGATCGTGTGCAGCGGCAAGCCGACGGGCGTGCTGCGGACGGAAGCGATGTTCGAGAACTTCGTGCTCGAGCTCGACTACCGTCACATGGTCCAGGGCGGAAACGCGGGGCTGTTCATCTGGTCCGACGCGCTCACGGCCCGCGGCCAGCCGTTCACGCGCTCGATCGAGGTGCAGGTGATGGACGGTGTCGAGACCAAGGACTACACGAGCCACGGCGACATCTTCGCCATCCATGGCGCGCGGATGACGCCCGATCGGGCGCACCCCTCCGGGTGGATGCGCTGCCTGCCGAGCGAGAAGCGCGCCAAGCCTTCGCCGGAGTGGAACCACTACCGCGTGACGTGCCGTGCCGGCACCATGAAGCTCGAGGTCAACGGCAAGGAGGTCTCCGGCGGCTACGACATCGCGCCGCGCAAGGGCTACATCTGCCTCGAGTCGGAGGGCTCGGAAGTGCACTTCAAGAACATCGTCCTGAGCGAGCTCCCGTCCTCGAAGGAGCCGCTGGCTCCCGATCTCGTCGCGGCCGCCGACACCGGCTTCCGCAGCCTCTACGATGGCAAGAGCTTCGACGGCTGGCGCTTCGAGGCGGCTCACGAAGGCCACTGGAAGGCCGACGACTGGAGCATCTCCTTCGACGGCCAGGGGGATTCCCTCTGGAGCATGCAGGAATTCGGTGACTTCGAGCTGATCGCGGATTGGCGCTGGAGCGGAGCCCCAGCGAAGCATCGCGTGCCCGTCGTCCAGGCCGACGGCAGCTACGCGCAGGACGACAAGGGGGAGCAACTACAGGTCGAGGTCGACGAGGCGGGTGACAGCGGCATCTACTTGCGCGGCAGCGACAAGAGTCAGGTGAACATCTGGTGCTGGCCGATCGGCTCGGGCGAGGTGTACGGCTATCGCACCGACTCGAGCATGCCTGCCGAGGTGCGCGCGGCTTGCACGCCCAAGGTCGCGGCGGATGCGCCAATCGGTGAGTGGAATCGCTTCGAGATCCGGATGGTGGGCGAGCGCCTCGACGTGAAGCTCAACGGGAAGGTCGTGATCGAGAACGCAAACTTGCCGGGCGTCGCAGCTCGAGGGCCGATCGCCCTGCAGATGCACGGCTCGCCGCTCCAGTTCGCGAATCTCTACGTGCGTGAACTCTGAGAGCTCCAGGCTCGGCGTGAGCGTGGGAGTCAACTTCCCGCAAGCGACGGAGAAGCTCGACCCAGCCGCAGGTCAGGTTCCCTAAAAAGCTCTAGAACCGCCCGCGCAGGCTCACGAAGAACGTTCGGCCATCCTGCTCGATCGTGTCCTGCAGGTGCTCGCCCGAGCCGGGGTGCGCGTACTCGGTGTCGAACAGATTGCGGATCGAGACCGAGAAGTCGACACCGTGCAGGATCTCCTTGCGCAGGAGCGTGAGATTGGTGACGAGGGAATCCTCTGCCTCGGCACCGGCAAGCGTCAGGCGGTCGCCAGCGAAGAGCACCTCGATCCCGGCCTGCCAGGAGGAGCGCAGGATCGGCGCGGAGAAGTGCAGCTGCGCCAGGTGCTCGGGCGAATTCGGAATGGCATCATCGGTCGTCTCGTCGCGCACGCGCTGGTAGGCGTAGCTCAGCCCGCCGCGCAGGCCGCTCTCGGTCTGCCCGTTGACCTCGACCTCGACGCCGTTGGCCTCGACCCGGTCCTGGTTGACGAAGACGAGCAGACCGTCCCCGGGGTCCACGACCTGAACGATGAGATCATCGATGTCGTAGTGATACAGGGAGAGCGAGGACTTGTATCCCTCCCGGATGCGCTGCTCCCATACCAGCTCGAAGGTCTCGATCGTCTCCGGGTCGAGGTCACTGCTCTGCTTGGCGGTCGACGCGTCCTCGTAGTAGAGCTCGTAGGTGTTCGGCGCACGGAACGCGCGGCCGTAGAGCCCCTTGAAGGTCGCGCTCTCGGTCGCGGCCCAGACCAGCGCGAGCCGCGGATTGGTCGTGCCTCCGAACGAGTAGTCCTGGTCGTGCCGGATGCCAGCGGTGAGGGCCAGAGAGTGGGAGAGCGCGATCTCGTCCTGCACGAACAGACCCCAGAGAGTCCCTTCGCGCTCGTCATCGAGAAAGACCTCGCCGCCCTCGTCGAGATTGCGCTGCTCGAGGCCAGAGAGTCGGCTTACTTCGAGGCCGCTCGTCACGCGGTGATCCTCTGAGCCGGTCCACGTCACCTGTGCCTCCGCGCCGTACCGGGATCCCTGGCCGATGTCTCGGTTGGTCGTGAAGGGGGGACCGTCGTCCTCGTAGTCGTAGAGGTAGTCGCCGGAGTAGTCGAAGCTGTCGTAGAACACGCGCGCGAGCAGCGAATACGGCCCGTCGAACTTCTTCTCCCAGGCGAGGTCGAGCAAGGTGTACACGTCGAGCGTCTCGCTCCCCTCGGCGTCGAAGACCGTGCCGTACGCACCGGTAGGAATCTCCTTGTCGCGGGCGGAGTGCGCCGCGAAGAAGCGCCAATCCCCATCCGAGGCGCTCGCGAAGAAGGACCGGCTCTCCTCGCCATCCGTGCCGTCCGTCCAGCCGTCGGAGCTCGTGTCCGCGAATTCCGGATAGAAGAGGCTGCCGCCCTCGCTCTCGGCCCCCGATACGGAGACGAGTATGTCCGGACCATTCTCCTGCTCGGCGCCCGCGCTCAGGCGCGCTTGCATGCTGCCATGCGTGCCGGCGCCGGCCTCGATCTCGACGCCGTCGATGGACGCCCCGCGGCGAACGATCACATTGATCACTCCGAGGAACGCATTGCTGCCGTAGAGCGAGGATCCCGGGCCGCGAATGATCTCGACGCGCTCGATCAGATCGACGTCCAGCGGGAACTCGTTGCCGGTCGCCGCGCTCGAGTACACCGGATCGTTCACCCGGTGGCCGTTGATCATGAGCAGGATGCGGGTGGTGTAGTCGCCGGGCGGACTGAAGCCTCGCACGCCCAGCCGCGCGTAGTTGCGATCCTCCGTCAGGTAGAACCCGCGCACCCCCTCCAGGACCTCGGCAAGGTTCCGGTAGCCGAAGCGCTGGATGTCCTCCGCGGTCACGATCGTCACCGAGGACGGCGCCTCGGTCGTCTTCTGGACCTGTTTCGAGGCGGAATACACGGTCTCGACCTCCACCTCCATCAGCTCTTCGAGCGACAGCTCGTCGAGATCCTCGAAGGCGTTCTCGGCAGGCTCTTGCTCCTGCGCGGCGAGGAGCGGCTGGAGCAGGACCCAAGCGAGGAGCACGAGCAGAGGCGCTCGACAGGGAGAGATCGTGGTCATGAAGGAAAGCGGAAGACATTTCGACCTTCGACCTCCCCGTGCAGGGGCTTGAGAGCGCGGGTGGGCGTAATCCCGATCGCGGCTGGTGAGTTCAGATCCGCGTGCGCGCAGTGCCCGGAAGTGAGCCCCGCCGTTCCATCTCTGGGAAGCGCAGCGCGTCCTTGCTCGCTCCAGGATCCCGAGACCTACCGCGAGATCCCTCTGCGCGCTCCGATCACTCCGCCCGGTGCGTGAGGATCCTGCCCTCGGCAAGGAGCGAATCGTCCATTCGCACGGAGAAGGACCACACGCGAAGGGGCGGCGCACTCTCGCTCAGTTCGACTCGGACCAGAAACGAGCCGTCGGCCGGCAGCTCGTTCGCGTGGATGCGAACGTCTCGCAGCCCCACCAGCATTCCGAACGATGCGGGGGGGCTGGACGAGGACGGAGAGCCGGCCGTGTGCTCGATCGCCGCAGCGGTCTGAGCAGCCATCTCCACCGCGATCACCGCCGGAAGTCGCTCGTCTGCTTCGCCCGTCTCGCGGAAGGGGCTTCCGGGTGGAATGCACGCGATCGCAGTACCGCTCGTCGAATCGATGGCGAGCAAGCGCTCCACGAGCCTGGCCGGTCCGCGATGCGGAAGGTCCGGCAGTGAACTCTCCGCTTCACGCATCCCCTGGCGCGATTCGGGGCACGCTGGATGTCGCGACCGTACCCGACGCGACGATCCGGAGGCCGGACCGGATGTGCAACCGGCTCGACCCGTCTTCGCGAGCTGCGCCGAGATGCACGTCGAACTCCTCGCCGGGTTCGATGGGCGTGCGAAAGCGCAAGTTCGTGATGGCCGCGATCGTCACGGTTTCCCGAGACCGATCGGACGCGAGCGCTTGCACCAGCGCGAGCTCCGCCACCGCGGGCAGGATCGGTCGGCCGTCGAAGTGTCCCTCGAAGAACGGGCAGTCGTGGCCGACTCGCACGCTCCAGACCCGCTCGCCCTCCCGGTCTTCGAAAGCCAGGAGCTCGAAACCCCTCACACGCTCTCCTCCCGCGAGAGAGCAGCGGCGGCGGGGTCCTGCTCGCGCCTCGCGCCGGGCAGGGCCACGAGGTGCAGGCGCTCGGCGAGCTCCCGCAGCTCCACGCCCAGCCACAGGCGCAGCCCCTTTCGATGCGCAGCCGTCAGCTTGCGTCCACCGTCTCCGAAGTTGCGACCGTAGCAGCGCCAGGCGTGATTGCGCCGGCCGTAGGTGCCGCGAGCCTGGCGATTGCGCGCGATCCGCACGAGCCGCTTCTGGTAGAAACGCATGAACCGGTGGGCCAGTAGCGCGATGGGGTGGTCCAGGCCGAGCACGGGCTCGGTGAGGGCGTACTCCTTGCGGTAGACCCGGCCGGCGACGCCGAGGTAGTACGAGGCCGTGTCGAGGTAGTACGCGGCGGCAGTCAGCTCGGCGTCGCCGAAGAGCTCGTACTTGTCCCGGTACACGGCCTCGAACCAGCGCCGGTAGGACTTCTGGAAGCGGTCATCGTGACGCTCGATCTGTGCGTCGAGCTCGGCGCCGGCAATCTCGCCCGTGAGGTCGCGCTGGATCAGGCGCGCGGTGGCGTACGAGCTGTACGCGGCGTGATCGAGCCCCGGGCTGTAGTACGGGTCGATGAAGCTCGCCGCGTCGCCGACGAGCGCCCAGCCTCGACCTGCGTAACGCTTGCTCCTGTACGGCAAGTGCTCGTAGCTCTGGAAGTCGTCGCCGTCGATGTGCGCATCGCGAACGAGCTCACGCAGGCCCGGTTGAGTACGAACGAAGGTCTCGAAGCGCTCGCGCGAGGATCCCGCCTTGGGGAGCTGGTACATCCGCTTGTCGTAGACGACGCCGATGCTCGTCTCGCCACCCGCCAGCGGGATCACCCAGCACCACCAGCCGTGGCCACAGAAATGGTTGGTGGCAAGTCGCCGCGAGCACTTCAACTGGGGCAGGCGGTTGTGCGTCGGATCGGTTCCGAGGATCTCGATGCCGTCCAGATCCGCGACACCTTTGAAGCGTGCCCAGTACGCGCTCGTCGGGTGGCGCTCGTTCTTCTCGTAGAGGCCCATGCGCCGCGCGAGGAAGGCCTGGCGTCCGCTCGCGTCGACGACCCAGCGAGCCTCGACCTCGCGCGTGCCCGTGGCGGTCTCGATCACGACTCGATTCGACAGACCGTCGAGCCGCACTTCCGTCACCTTCGCCGGCCGCTCGAGCTCGGCCCCTGCGCTAGTCGCGAGCCCGAGCAGGGTCTCGTCGATCAGGGAGCGATCGAGCTGGAAGCTCTGCAGCGCAGGCGCCAGTTGCATGCCGACCTCGGCCATATCGGTGAGGGCCGCATCGGGGCCGCTGGCGAACCAGAAGCGCAAGCCGTGCTTGGGCAGGTGCTCGCGTGCGAGCACGTCGTAGAGCCTGAGCACGCGCGCCAAGAAGAGCGCCGAAACCTCGACCGTCGCCTCGCCCACCTTGCGCGAGAAGCGCTCGCTGCGCTCGACGACGAGGATCTTCGTCTGGGGCCGCCAGCGTCCGAGGAGCGTCGCCAGCGAGGCGCCCGCGAAGGCCCCGCCGATCACCACCACGTCGTAGCGTTCCGGTTCTCGCATCACGTAGCTCCGTGGAATCCCGCGGGCGGCGGATCGATCGCCTCGCTCGCCAACCCCTCGATCTCGACCAGGAGCTCGGGCCGGCAGATGTCCGCCCGGAGATAGAGCACCGGAGTTGCCTCGCCAAGCTCCTCCGCGAGGATGGCCTGGACGATCGGTCGATCTTCCGCGTGGCGCAGGTAGGCCTTCACGGGCGAAAAGCGGGCGTTGCGAAGGATGCCCTTCGTTCCGTCGGGGCCGCCGAGCAAGGCCTGGATGTTCCGCAAGGTCTCGCGCGCCTGCGCCGCGACGTCGTCGCGGTGGCGGCTCTCGTGGCCGACGACGCTCGCGGTTCCCGACACGAAGAGCGTTCCGTCCAGCGAGTCGGGCCCGCGCATCGCGCGCGCGAAGCTCGGGCTCCTGGGGCCATGACAGGCAGGGTAGCTCCAGGCCGGTACCTGGCGCGGATTCTCGCGCGGGACTCCGGCATCGCGGCAGGCGAGAAAGTAGAGCACCTGGGGCCCACGCCGACTCCCCACCGCGCTGAACGCGCACAGGTGCTCGGCGAAGCGTGCACCCCAGCGCTCTTCGAACGCCTCGGCGCGGCCCCGGCAAAAGAGCATGTAGCGATCCAGCTCACCCGACCGCTCGTTCAAGCGGGGGAGGACATTCCAGACGCGCAGGAGGTGGTGCTCGCGCTCGGAGACGAGGCCGAGCATGCGCTCGTACAGATCGCGCGTGTCGCGCTCGACCTCGTCGCTCGGAGAGGTAGCGAAGCCAGCCAGAAGGTTGCCGCTGGTAGCGAGCTCGAAGTTCGATTCGTGCGCGCGTTCCACCGGGCCGGGCACGATCCACCGCTCGTGGGCGAGTGCATGGAGGGCCTCGAGCTGCACCCACACGCAGGCGGTCGAGGCGGCCGGGGGCGACGCCTTTGCTCCGTAGTGGATCTCGAGGAGAACGCTTCCCGGATGGCTTTCGCTTGCTCGTTGCGCGGTCGAATACTCGATGCGGAACGCGCTCCGAGCCGGTGCGGCCAGCAATCGATCCGTGGAAGAACCCAGCGTTCCCGCCATCGTCGGGGGATTCTAGGGATGCGTCGAAGAGCCGGCAACCCGGCCTGCTCCTGCGCGTGGAATCTTCAGGCGAAACGGAACCGGCGCATAGCGAGGAAACCGAGCACCAGCGCTCCGGTGGCGAGCGCGAGCGCGTGCGGCAGCGCGCTCGCCGCTCCGGCCTGAAAGCTGACGAGGCGGTGCATCGCATCCATCGCCCAGCCGGTCGGCAGGAACTTCGACAAGGTCTGCATCCAGCCCGGAGCCACCTCGATCGGCCACCAGCACCCGCCGAGCGCGGCGAGCACGTTGGTGGCGAGCACTCCGAGACCGACGGCCTGACCCTCGGTACGCGCGAGGCTCCCGAGGAAGAGACCCGCCGATGCGCAGAATGCTGCCCATGCCGCGAGGACGACGAGCACCATGGGAAGGTTCGGCCCCCAGTCCATGTCGAAGAGCAGCGTTCCCGCGATCATCGCGAACGCGATCTGCACGGCACCGAGCAGGAGCTTCCCGAGCCACTTCCCGAGCACGATCCCGCCGCGTGGAAGCGGCGAGTACGACAGGCGGCGCAGGAGGCCGGCGCGTCGCTCGATGACGAGCAGGACGGCACCGCTCGTCAAGAGAACGATCAACGTCATCATCACCATGGTGCCCGGCACGGTCTGCTGGAAGCCCCCGGGGATCGTGCGACGCTTGCCGGCCGCGCTGACTTCCAGGGAGAGCATGCGCGGCATCGCGTCGAGGGCTTCGAAGCTTTCGAGCGAGGGCGTGCCCCCTTCCCGCGCGGTGGCCACGACGTCGGCCAGCGTCGTGTAGACGGCGCGACCGACGCGCACCTTGTCGTAGTCCCCGCTGATTCCCTCTTCCTCGCGACCTAGGATCACCCGCGTCTTCTCACCCGCGAGCACGGTGTCGGTGAATTCCGCGGGGAGCTCGACCCGCCGCGCACTCCCCTCGGCCTCGGCCGTAGTGGAGACGCGCCGAACTTCGTACTCGTTCTCAGTCAGGCGCTTGGCAATCCGATCCGCGAGGAATCCCGCGTCGGGCGGAGCGACCAGCGCGATCTCGTCTTTCTTCGTGCGGTCGCGCCCGTAGCCCCCCGAGGCCGTGCCGATGAAATACGTGAACACGAGCGGCATCACGAAGATCCACCCGATCGTTTCCTTCTCGCGCAGCATGTGCAGCACGTCGTGGCGGGCGATGAACCAGGTGGTGCGCAGCATGTCAGGACCCCGAGGCGAAGCCGGAGCGCACCCGCCGGGCGGAGAGCGCGAGGAGCAGCGTGCAAGCCGCGGCGAAGATCCCCACTGCCAGGAGGAATCGAGCCATCTCGGCGCGTCCGAGCAGGAGGTCCGTGAGCATGCCGACGGCCCAGCCGTTGGGTGTGTATCGGCCCAGCGTGGCCATCCAGGCCGGCATCACGTCCATCGGGATGAAGCTCCCGCCGAGCATGAGCATCGGAAAGAGGATCGAGTTCGTCAGGATGGATCCAGCACGCTGCGAGGTAGCGGAGAGCTGCAGAGCCAGCATCATCGCGAGGAGCAGCACCCCCGTGAGCGTCGACCAGACGATCGTGAGCGGGAGGCGCGTGAGCGGAATCCCGTGGTAGAGCATCCCGATCGCGAGGATGAAGGTGGAGATCACGGCGAGCACCACCGCGTTCGCGGCGCACTTGGCCATCAGGAAGGTCGCGGCAGAATGCGGTGTGGAGGACAGCCTGCGCAGGATCCCCTGGTTGCGCTCGCGCCAGATGTCCTCGCTCGAGCCCTGCGCGGCGAAGAAGAGCGCCATCGCGATGATGCCCGGGAAGAAGAGCAGCGCAAGGGGAGTCGAGGGTGCTTCCGAGGCTGCGCCGGCGCTCACGTACTCCAGCTCGATCACCGGCGGGAACAGGTACGCCTCGATGCGCTCGACCACGTGATGGATCGAGATGGACACGCGCGCGATGTCGGCCTCGGTGGGAGGGTGCGCCTCGTCGATGTCGCTCGTCATCTCCTCGAGCTCGGGTCCGATGATGCGGTGCAGGTAGAAGGTGCCGTCGACGAGGATCTCGAGCATCTCCCGGAGGATCGCCGGCAGGATGCGCTGCGAGGGATTGGTGAGGAGCTCGAGTTTGGTCGCGTCCTCGGCGAGGATCGCGTTCCCGAAGCCGTCCGGGATGACGAGTAGCGCGCTCCCGTCATCGCCGGCGATGCGTGCGCGGCCGGCCTCTTCCTCGACCTCTTCTGCCTCGACCACGCCATCTGCGCCCTGGGAACCGAGCGCACGGATCAAGAACTGCGACACGAGGCTCTCGTCGTGATCGGCGACGAGCAGCTTCGCCTTGGGCTTCATTCCTCCCGACCCGCCCATGGCGAGCGTCACGAGCATCCCGATGACGAGCGGGATGCCCAGCCAGAGCAGCAGCGCGAGGGGATCCTGGGAGAGTCGCAGGAGATCCTTGCGGACGGCGCTCGCGAACACGCTCATTCGCGCAGCTCCTTGCCCGTCAGCTTGATGAAGAGGCTCTCGAGGTTGGGCCGCGTGAGGGTCGTTTCCCGCACTTCGGCGCCGCTGTCGGCGAGCGCGCGGAAGAGCTCGGGTAGCTGGCGCGACGCACCGAGGAGAGCGACCCGCAGGCTAGCCTCGTCGGCCTGCATGATCTCGGCGCCCTCGAAAGCCGCCATCGCCGTGCGCGTGCGCTCGGGATCGAAGCGTCCGGCGAGACGCAGGATGTCGCGCTCGCCGATCATTTCGCGCAAGGCCTCGAGAGTGCCGCAAGCGATCAGGCGGCCTCGGTCGATGATCGCGAGCTCGTCACACAGGGTCTCGGCTTCCTCCATGTAATGAGTCGTATAGAGCACGCACGTACCCGAGCGCGCTTCTTCGCGCACGAGGTCCAGGAGCTTGACGCGCGACTGTGGATCGACGCCGGCAGTCGCCTCGTCCAGCAAGAGCACCTTGGGATGGTGCACGATCCCGCAGCCCAGATTGAGCCGCCGCTTCATCCCACCGCTGAACTTCTTCGGCAGGTCCTTGGCGCGATCGGCGAGACCGATCGCTTCCAGTACCTCGAGGACCCGCCGCTGGAGGCTCGCACCCCGCATTCCGTAGGCGGCGCCCCAGAAGCGCAGGTTCTCCGCCGCGGAGAGATCGTCGTAGAGCGCGAGCTCCTGAGGAACCACCCCGAGCTGCTCGCGCGAGGCACGGCCGTCGAGCACCACGTCATGCCCCAGGATGCGCACGCGTCCCGCCGTCGGCCGGAGCAGACCCGAGATGCACCCGATGGTGGTCGATTTCCCCGCCCCGTTCGGCCCGAGCAGCCCAAAGATCCGACCCGGCTCGGCCCGAAACGAGAGATCCGCCACGGCGACCACCGTGCCGAACTCCTTGCGCAATCCATCGACTTCGATCACCGGGGCTCTCCTGCCAGGGGATGAGATGAGTGCCGTCCTACGCCGAGATCCTTCGCGAGATTCTGTTTCTGGAGAGAAACTACACCCCCAACGAGCACGGCGTACCTCCTGGATAGAAACCACACCCCGACGAGCACGGAGTCCCTCCGAGTTTGGAGTACCGCCTTCAGGCGGTCTGGTTCGTCGTCCCGCCTTCAGGCGGGACCGGCTCCGCAAGAAAAGACCGCCTGAAGGCGGTACTCCGAACCTGCTAGCGGATCCCTTCCCGCTCGAGCTGCAGGATCTCCCGCTGCCACGCCTCTCGCTCTGCATCGCTGACCGTGGGATCAGGAAGCAGCGAGCGCCGCGTGCAATTCGTCAGCGCCTGCAAAGTCTGGTACCGCCGCGTGCGCTCGATCGACGGCGAGATCTGATCGGCGACGATCGCGACCAAGCTCTCGGTCGTGAGCGGGCCACGCGCCGCGGCCGCCGCGAGGGTGGCCCGCAGCGACGCGAAAGCGGCAGCCGACCAGCCGCGCGTGAGGCGATCGAGTTCCTGCATGGTCGCCTCGCTCGCCGCGGCGGACCCCGGCTTCGCCTCGGCCTCGAGCCCGCAGCCGCGCAGCACCCAGCGCAGGAACTCCAGCCGATCCGCGCCCTCCGGGTCGAGCACCGGAATGATCAGATCGCCCACGCGCCCTGGCCGCCGCAGGTCCGGCGAGAGCTGGTGAATACGCGCCGTCATCAATAGCCACACCACGCGCCCGCGCAGCTCCGGATCGGAGATCATCGCCTGGATCTTCCCGGTGAGGCGCCGCTCGGTCTCGTGCGCCTCCGGGCCGACGCCGCCGAACTGCGTGTCGGCCTCGTCGACGAAGATCATCACCTTGCCGAGGGCGAGCAGCGTGCGCCGCAAGCGCTCGAAGATCACGTCAGTCTGGCCGAACCACTGGCTGCGGATGTTCTTCAGTACCAGTACCGGAAAATCGAGCTCGCTCGCCACGGCCTCGAAGATGAAGCTCTTCCCACCCCCGATCGGTCCGGAAACGGCGGCGCCGGTGAGGGCGTCCTTGCCCGTAGACCGCAGGCGCGGAACGAGCTCGTCTTCGAGGAATTTCTTGAGCCGCGTGAAGCCGATCACATCCGCCAGCGTGTGAGTCGGACGCTTGAACTCGACCACGTCCTCGCCGAGCTGGCGCTGGATGTACTCGGCGACCTTGTCGACGACGTCCGCTGCGCCGAGCTCGCCGCCGCCGTGCTGGGCGCCGAGCAGAAGCTGGCGAAATGCATGCAGCGAGAGGCCCGCCGTCGCGCGCACCACTCCCTCGGCGTTCGCCCAGAGCTTCAGCGCGCGATCCTTCGGCTGGTTCTTCTCGAACCAGGCGAGATAGTGCGCCCGCGCGCCATCGTCGGGTGCCGGAACCTCGACAGTCAGGACGTAGGGCAGGCGCGTGACGCGCTGATGCACGAGGCTCGGCGATTCGGCGACCAGCACGACGCTGTCGCTGCCGTTCTGGAAATCGGGGTCGGAGAACCAATCGAAGACGATCCCCACGCGATGGCGGTCAGCGCGCGAGAGCGTCGCGATGTTGCCCTCGGGGAGCAGGAGATCGGCTTCCTCCACCAGGATCAACAGGTCTTCGGGTAGGTGGCTCTCGCCCGAGCGCGACTTGGTGCGCGAGCACAGGCAGAGCTGGCGCAAGAACTCGAGCGCCACGGTCGGGTTTCCGATCACCTCGAGGAGCTGGCGCTCGAACTCGCTCGCGAGATCTTCCGTCTCGCGTTTCGACCGCGGATCCAGCAGGCCCTGCAGCGCGAGCTCATCAGCCGTGAGGCCCGCACGCCAGGCGATCCACGCGCGCTTGATCTTCTCGCGGATGGCCTCGGTCGGGAAGCGTATCGGCCCGTTGAGCTCGTACACGAGCATCACGAGACCGGGGACTGCCCACTCGTCGAGGAGCACGCGTCCGAGCGGCTGGTAGCTCCCATCGAGCGCATCGCCCGCCTGCCCTTCGGGCAAGGCGACCTTCCGGGTCGCCGCGAAGAAGAGGTCGTGCACGTTCCCGTGGAGCAAGAGGCTGCGCGACTGCCCGGCGTTCAGCATCCGCGCCGCGTTCTTGAGGAAGGGGTAGCGCATGGGGAGCGTGCTCACGGTGCGAGGATTCCCTGTCCGCGACCCTCTTCGACTTCTTTCCAGAAACGCACGTACATCGAGCGCGGCTGGCGTTCCTCCGCGGAGAAGGTGGCGCGGCGCACTTCCTGGCGCTGGTCGACGAAGCGGCCAAAGTCGCGCGGTTCGTCGGGATGGAAGACGGGAGCGACGGCGTCGTAGACGATCGTCGCGCCCGGACAGCTCGTGTGCCCCTCCTCCTCCCACTTCCAGTACTGCGAGAGACCCACGACCCGATCGCCGACGTAGATCGCCTCGTTCAACTCGTGCGTGACGATAAGCATCGTGTGCGGCGGGCGCTCGCCCCGCTTTTTCGCCTCGATGTTCTCCTGGTAGAGGCGCAGCAGCATGATCTGCAGCTCCTCGCGGGTCGCCTCGTCGAGCGCGCCGAAGGGCTCGTCGAGGAGGAGGATCTCTGGCCGCATGACGATCGCCTGAGCGATCGCGACGCGCTGGCTCATGCCCCCCGACATCTCGCAAGGGTAGAGCTTCAACGCCCTGCTCAGACCATAGTGCTCGAGGATCTCCGCAGCCTGCTCCATGTGCACCTTGCGCAGCTTGTGCCAGGACGGAAAGCCCAGGATCCGCCGCGGAAAGTTCGTCTGGTCGAGCATCAATCCGAACGCGACGTTTTGCTGCGCCGTCAGGAAGGGATAGAGCGTGTACTGCTGGTACACGATTCCGCGATCCCGCCCCGGCCCCTCGACGCGCACCCGGTTGACGCGCACTTCGCCCTTGGACGGAGGGTGCGTTCCGATCTTCGCGCGCAGGAGCGTCGACTTCCCGCACCCGCTGGGTCCGACGAGCCCCACGATCTGCCCGCGAACGATCTGGAGGTTGATGTCGTAGAGGACCTTGTTCGCCCCGAACCAGTGGCTGATCCCGACGCACTCGATGTTGATGTCGTACTTCTCGATCATGAGCGCCCGTACCACGGGCAGAGCTTGGACGTCAGCCAGTGCAAGCCATGGTCGAGCAGATAGCCGATCAGCCCCAGGATCGCGATGTAGGGATACACGACGTCCATTCGCGCCAGATGGCTTTGCACGCGGATCCTGTAGCCGAAGCCGACGTCGCCGGCGACGAGCTCGGCCGCGATCAGGTAGACCAGCGCTGGACCGATCAGGAGCCGGACGCCCTCGATGAGCTTGGGCAAGACCTGGTGGCCGACCACGTGGATCACGACCTCCATCGTCGAGGCACCCAGGGTGTAGGCCTTGTGCACCAGTTGCTCGGGGACGTCGCTCTTCGCCGCGAGATAGATGTTCTGAGCGAGGACCGGTGTGACACCGAACACGATCATCGACAGGAACATCTTCAGGCCGAATCCGACCATCACCATGAAGATGGCGAGCATCGCGATCGGATTGAGCTTGGCCAGAACGCGCAGAGTGGGCAGGAAGAAGGCCTCTGCCGGCGCCCAGCAACCCATCGCAAACCCCAGGAGCACGGAGAGGGCGATACCGATGCCCATGCCGGCGCCGAGTCTTCCAAGAGTTGCCTTGGCGTCCTCGAGTAGCCAGATCTCGCCTGTCCGTGCCTGAGGCGTGACGGCCCGGACCGTCCCCTCCCAGAGCTGCGACCAGTTGGGAATCGAGCGGTCATTGGGGTTCTCCTGGTGCTGGCGCCACGAGAGCCCCGTGTAGGCCAAGAGCAAGAGCAGGATGGAGGCGACCCCGAGGGCCACGTGCCAGCGACGGGGGAGAGGCTGGCGGATCATGGATGCGTCGGGCTCGATTCGATCATCGGCCTCACTGCTTCTGCGCCACCCGTTCCATGAAGGAGGCGTCGAAGGTCAGCGCGGCATCCCTGGTCGTCCCGTATCCGATGGTCACGGGCGACTCGAGGATGTCGTGCTTGATCGAGAAATCCATCACGAGGTCCATGACTTTCGGCAGCCCCTGACTGCGGAACAGCTCGATGCCCAGCGCGGGCGTCTCGTAGAAATCGGTCTGCTCGACCACCTTCTTCATCGCTTCGAGGCCGAGGCTCGAGAACTTCGCGCCGAGCGCGACGAGCGTCTCGTCGCGAGTGGCGGGATCGTCGATGCGCCGGGATACCGTGTAGAACACGTCCGCGAGGGCGCAGGCGAAGCGATCACCGCCCGGCTTGGCGAGCGCTGCGTCGGCCACGACGAGCATGTCGACGATCTCCCCGGGAATCTGCGTCGAATCGAAGAGCACCTTGGCGTCCTTGCGTACTTCCAGGGTGCTCAGGACGAAAGGGTTCCAGACCATGATCGCCTTGCAATCCGCGTCCCCTTGCTGCATCGCGAGCGCCGCAGCGTCGGGCTCGCGGTTCGAGAAGCTGACCTTGGTCGGATCGATACCCGCGATCTCGAGGTTGCGGACGAAGCAGTACTCGGAGACCGACTTCTCCAGCCCGTAGACCTTCTTGCCCACGAGCTCCTGGGGGCTCGCGATACCCACGACGATGCACGCATCCGCGCCCTTGCTCGTGCTCGTCGGAACGATCGCGACGCCCTTCTTTCCCAGGCACGGATTCAGGACGTCCGTATTGGTGATGCAGACGGCATCCACGGATCCCGAGCCGTAGCCCTGCAGGCAGCTGCCGTAGTCGAGCAACCGCAGCACGATGTCCACGTCCCAGCGCTTCTCGATCTCGCCCTGCTTGCCCGCGTCGGCGTCGACCAGGCCGAGCTCGTCCGCGACGCCGAAGGTGCTCCACGAGGGGTACTCGCTCCAGGCCAGGCTGAACGAAGGGATCGTGACCTCCTTCTTCTCGACCCTGCAGCAGGGCAGCGCGAGGAGCAGGAGCCAGGGAGAGAAGCGGGCGATACGGATCGTGTTCATTTCTTTCTTTCGATGCGAAGAGCGGCAGGATCTCAGTGCTCGGGCAGCTTGGAGCGTTCCGTCTCCCGCTCGGGAGCGGCGGTTTCTTCCTTGTCTGCGCCGGCCGCGAGCCCGATGAGCTGGTCGAACTCGTTCGATGCCGTCGAGGTGCGAGCGTACTCGAGGAACTCGGCCTCGCTGCGCTTCGTGTCGGTGCCCGCGAGCTCGCGGCTGACGCGCGCGCCGGCACGCATCTCCGCGCGCATGTCGCGCATCTGCGCGAGCTCCTTGTCCATGCGGTCCTCGCTGATGCCGGAGATCATGTCCGAGAGGTCTTTCTCCTCCTTCGCGGTGATCACCTCGGCAACGGCGTCCGCAGCCTCGGCCTTCAGCTTGCTCATGTCCCGCAAGAGCTGCTGGAGCTGGATCTTGTGGTCCTTGATGTTCTTCGAGTAGCTCTTCAGGTCGTTCTCCAGCTCGACGATTCGCGCGCTCTTCTCCTGCAGCGTCGAGGAGAAGTCGTTGAAGGCCGAGAGACACTTCTGGTACTCCTCGTCGTGGCGAATTTGCTCTTCGGAGAGCCCCTTGGCCTTCGAGGCTGCGACCATGCTCTTCGCCTTCGCCGCGGCCCCCTGTTTCAGACGCTCGAGCTGCGAGACCTCCTCGCTCAGCCGGCCGAGCGTCGACATCTTCTTCTCTTCCTGCGCTATCAGGCCGGCGACGGCTTCCTTGTATTGCTGGACGCGCGTCCGCTTCTCCTCGATGATGCTCGCGTACGTCGCCTGGACGGCGTAAGGGTTGCGGCTGAGCTCCTTGGATGCGCTGTCCACCTTCCCGGTGAACAGGTAGCCGATGGTGCGAAAAAAGCGGGCGATGGATCGGAACACGTCTCTTTTCCTTCTCGCTCGATCTTCTGCGCGGGAGGCCAGTGAGTCGAGCGGCGTCGGCATCAGGATCCGGTTTCGGGGGTCTCAGGCATACCCCCTTCGAGCGATTTCATTCGCTCCTCGACGCGCCGGGCCACCTCCAGGTTCGCGCGCAGCTCCTCCCGGATCCGCGCCAGGTTCCCATCGCGCCGGCTGACACCCACCGTGGCGAGTTCCGCGCCGAGCATCCGCTCGAGCGTCCTGACGCACTCCGCGACCTCGAGGATCTCCCCCTCGCGTGCGTCGTACAAGCTCGCCCGCGCCTTGGTGTCCTCGACGGCCTGGGCCTTCTCCCACAGGTCGAGGCTCTTCTCGAGCGCCCGGACGCAGCCGTCGAAGAGCTCGCTCACCTGCATGGTGATCTCGATCCGCGTCCGCCGGTTCACCTCCGCGCCGAGCCCCTTCTCCTCGACCTCGCGCACGAGCTTGCGGAGCTGGCGGAGCAGCGTCTCGGTCCGCTCGTCCCGATCGGTGAGCAGGCGCGCGTCGAGATCGTCGAGCCGCGCCTCCCACGCCGCGCGGTCCTCGCGCTGGATCTCCGTCATCGCCTCGCGCGTCGCGTCGTCGAGCCCGAAGATCGCGCGCGTGGCGTAGGCGCCCACTCCGAGGAGCACCGCGAGCCCGCCCCCGAAGGTCACCCAGCCCGGAAAATCCGCCGCCCAGGACGTCACGAGCGCGCTCACGCCGGCGAGCGCCGGCACGAGCGCGAGCGGATACGTCAAGAGCTTGAGCAGGACCTTCCTGCGCAAGTCGGGCTTTTCGTTCGTCGCCATGCTTCCGTGCGCGGCGCTGCGCGCCGGCATGGCGTCTAGTATGCCGCCTGAACGAGTTCGAAGGAGACCGACTGCGCTTCGCCGCCGGAAGCCTGGGGCTCGCGGGCGAGGGCGCGCAAGCGCTCGGCGGGGACACCGAGGCGCTGGAGCTCGTCCAGGGCGGATCGGGCGCGCTCGAGCGCGAGCACCCGATTGGCGGCAGGATCGCCCTCGGCGCGCGCGTGCCCGACGACGACGAGGTAGTAGTGCGGCCATGTGCCGAGCTTCGCGGCCAGCTCCTCGAGCGAGCGCTGGCTCGAGACGTTCAGGCTCGCTGTGCCGCGCGCGAAGCTGATCGGCTCGTGACGCAAGGTTCCCACGGGAACGAGTGCGCTCCACTCGGCATCCGAGAGCGCGCGCAGCGTGGCTTGCAGCTCGATCGGGTCGTCGCTCGCGAGCTCGGATGCGGCGGCGCCCGCGAGCTCGCCGGGATGGAAGCTCGCGGCGCGCAGGCGCTGCAGCACGCCGTCGTAGAAAAGCCAGCTCTCGCGGCCGCCGAGCGGATTGGCGGAGAGCGCGCCGGTGCCGACAAGGAGCTGCGCGAGGTTGTGGACGATGTCCTCGAGGTGCAGGACGCCCTTGGCATCCGCGGCAGCGAGCAGGCCGAAATGCGCGTAGTTCTCGAGCGTGTTCTTCCAGTGGATCTCGCTCACGAGGTGCTCGGCCTCCTCGGTGCTCATGGATGCTCCGAGGGCCTCGGCGTCACTCTTCACGAGCGAGCTCATGCCGCCGCTGCGGAGCCGCGCCTCGTACGCTGTGCGGAAGTAGGCCTCCACGAGCCGGTCGACCAGCGCCTCGTTCTCGGCGAGGAAGCTGCGCGAGACCACGAGGACGTCGACCACGTAACCCTTGAAGTCCCCGGAGTCGACCAGTGCCTCGACTCCTTGCGCTTGCTTCGCCTTGGTGACCCAGGGCTCCCAGAGCACGAAGGCACGCCTCGCTGTGGCGCTGGATTGCTCGACGCGCCGGTACACCTCTTCGATGGTAGCGACGGGCTCGAGCCAGCTCTGGAGGGGCACCGAGATGCTGAACTGCGAGTAGACCAGGCGCGCGAGCGTCTCGGAGGGCGAATCGGCCACGCACACCACACGCGCATCCGGATGATCGAGGTCGTCGATCGCCTTCACACTGCCCATCGGCGCGAGCATCGCGTCCGCCCCGCGCGATTCGTCGATCACCAGCACGATGGTGGCGGGAAACTCGCCGATCGCGGCGCTCGCCCGCAGCAGCGCGTCGACGGTGAAGACGCCCGCCTCGACGTCGCCATCGCGCAGCCGCTGGATGCGCAGGCTCCCGTCGGCTCCGTCGTCGACGAATTCCAGCCGCACGCCCACGTCGGCCATGCGCGTCCGCATCGCTTCCGAGCGCAGGATGCAGTAGCCGGAGAAGGAATCGTGCGCGATGCGCAAGGTCGAGGCGAAGCGGCTCTTCGAGCCGGTGCGCCGCAGGCGGTCGGCTTCCTCCCTGGGCGCGATCACGAGCTTGTAGAGCGCGGCCCCCGCGCCAATGAGGACGACCCAGACGAGCGCGACGATGAGGATGCGCCGCGCGGTTCGCTCGCTGCTCACGCACGCCCTCGTCTGGCCCGAGCTCTGGAGCGGCTGATCAGGACCGCTCCGATCGCGACCGCGATGCAGATCCAGACGGCCTTGCTCGATCCATTGCGGGTGTCTCCGGGTACGCCTTGACCGTAATCAGGGACCGATCCATCGGAATCTTCCTCGAGGGGACCGCCGAACGAGCTGGAATCGCGCGGGGGGGCCTCGCCGATGGGGTGATCTTCCACTCGAGTGAGCGCCGCCAGGATCGGCCCGATCGCGTCGTCGGGAAAGATCGCGGCGAGCTCGTAGCCCTCCGCTGCGACGGTCGCCGAGGCCGAGTCGTTGCCCACCTCGGCGAAGACGTCCGCGATCGCCTTGCGCAAGGCGGGCAAGTCGTCCGCCCGCCGATAGCTGTGCACGCGCTTGGCGAGGGAGATGTCCTCCTCCATCGCCACCCCGATCACGTCGACCACGATTCCGCGGCCGAGGATGTCGGGGAGATAGCGATCGACGAAGGGCTGGTCGTCCTTGTCCGCCCTCCCGTCGGTGACGACCAGCATCCGGTACGAGCCATAGCCGCTCTGTTCGGTGCGCTGATCGAGCAGGCGATCGGCCGCCAGCTTCATGTAGGCGCCGAGGGGCGTCCCGCCGTCGGGGCCCAGGCGATTCAGCGCGGCAATCAGCTTCGCGTCGTCGCGCGGCCCCAGCGGGAACACCCAGTCGTTCTCCTTGTGGCTGCCGCTGAAGACCAGCAGGCCCGCGTGGGTCGACTGCGGGACGTGCTCCAGTACCTCCGCGATGGCGCGCTTGGCGGCGTCCATCTTCTGCATCCGAGCAGGGCCGCCCATCGGATCCTTCATCGAGCCCGACGCGTCGAGCAAGATGACGACGTTGTCGGCATCGGTCTCCTGAGGGGCGTTCGCTACTCCCAGCGCGAGGAGCAGGAAAAGACTCGGAACTGCCATGGTCGTAGCTCCCAACGCCAGTGTGGATCAGAAATCGAAATCCGAGTCTTTGATCACCTCGGCGGGCACGCGCACGAGACGGAACTCGACGCGCATGTTCTGCTGCGCTTCCTGGCCGTCCCGCGGCTTGGCGATGAGCGGCTCGCGGATGCCGACCCCGACCGGCTGGATCTGCGAGATGTCGAGATCGAGACCCTTCTGCCTCGCGTACTCGACCACCGCCGCGCGGACGGCCTCGGCGCGCCCGCGGGAGAGATTGAGCGCCGCTTGCGCCGTTTCACGTGGGCTCGGATCGGCCCCGTCGAAGGTTCCTTCCTCGATCAGCTTCAAGAGGTTCTGCGTCTGCGTCAGGTCCAGCTTCTTGCCGTTCAGGAAGTACTCGTAGCTCCCCGTGGTGCCACTGCGCTTGAGGATGCCCTTGGCGAGCCCGGCCTTCACGAGATCACTGAGCGCCTTGGTCGGATCGGAGTGTCCTCGGATCGCAATGACGGCATTGCCGTACTTGGCGGCATTCTCCACCACTTTCTGGAAATCGGCGCCGTAAGCCTCCTCCGGGAACGTCTTCTGATTCGGCTCGAAGTTGATCACGAACTGATAGATCGTGCGGTCATCCAGGAGATCGCCGCGAGAGAGCGATTCGATCTCCTCGAGGGCCGCTTCCGCGTCGAAACGTTCGCCGCGCTCGACGTCGGTCATCGTCAGGTAGCCCCTGAAGTCCTTCGAGTCGTAATCGAGCCCCGAGGGGAAGAACCCCGTGCGCACGCCGGCCCAGCCGCGGCTGACCGCCAGATCGAGGGCCGCTTTCTGGAGCGCTTCGAATCCGATCGAGTTCGAGGCTTCCATGAAGAACCGCACGTTGCCCGGGTATCCCACGAAAGCACAGTCGGAGATCAGACCGCTCGCGTCCTCGAGCGTCGGGATGACTTCCTTCCCGTAGATCTCCTGCGTCATCTGCAGCACTTTCTGGTACTCGGCCGAGCCCTTGGCTTCGTGCTCCCGCTTCATGCGCACGATGTCCTCGCAGCCTTTGAGGTAGCCCGCGACGAGCTTCTGCACCATCGGCTTGTTCGCGTCGTAGAAGTCCTTGCGGCACACGTAGACGTCGGCGATCGAGTGGGACATCTGCGCCGTCGAGAGCGCCACGCGCGCGTCCTTGATCGTGCCCTCGGCGCCGCTCCCGACCGACTCGGGACCACCGGTCAGCCCGTACATGTCCGGGGTGATCACGAAGCAGGCGTCGATGGAGGGATCCTTCCGGAATTGCACCGCCGGGCCCTTGTCACCGGTCAGCGCCTCGCACCACACGATCTGGATGTCGTCCCAGGCAACGCCCGCGGTGCGCAGCGCGTCGTCGAGCATCCCCACGTGCGGGCCGCCGCTCTGCAACGCGACTTTCTTGCCGCGCAGATCGTTGAGGGACTTGATCGTCGGGCGCGCCACCATGTGGTCGCCTGCCGACCATGTCATCTGGAGGATCATGACTCCCTTGGTGCGCGGGTCCGCTCCGATGACTTCCGAGGCGAGCCCGATCATGCTGAAGGTGCCCCGCAGGAAGGGCGTCTTGCCCCCCATGTAGTCGCGGACCTGCTGCACGAAGTCGTCGCCGGCAGTCATCCGGAACGCGAGCCCCTGCTTGGCGAAGATCGATCCCGGTTTCGTCTCGAGCCCGCCGTTGGCGTGGAAAGTCGCGACGTCGCCGCCCCATGTGATGTAGGGCAGGACGATCGGGCGGGTCGCGGTGACGTCCTTCACCTGCACCGGACCGACGAGGGCGCTGAAACGTTGCTCGAAGCGCGGCGCTTTCCAGGAGAGGAGCAGGGCCGCGAGGACGACGAACCCATGGATTGCCAACCAGCGTCGATTCATGTGTTCACCTTCCATCTGCCTGGGGATCGTTGGGGGGGACGAATTCTAAGGCCGTCCCTCCCCGCTCATCCACGCGAGGGGGAAGGATGTCCGACTTCCCCGGAAGACGCTCCAGGTACGCTCTCCCTGCCGTGGAATTCACCTCCTCCGGCCGAAGCGCCTCGAGCGGCGTGACGATGCGCCAGATGTCCCTGCGAGCATTCGGGAGGCAAATGCGATTGGCGATGGCGTTCCGGAGCGCTTTCGTGCCCACGCTCCTCGCGCTCCCCCTGCATGCGCAAGAGGTGCTCGTCCTTCCGCCCGGCGAGACGGCTCACGAGCTCGGCTGGGCGATCGCCGCCGACCACGATCGTGTGCTCGCGGGCGCGCCGGGCTCGAACGCCGCGCACGTCTTCGAGCGAGCGAGCGCGGAGTGGGTGTGGGCCGCGCGCCTCGAGAGCGCCTGGACAGTTGGCGACGAGCGCTTTGGTTGCTCGGTCGCCCTGGCGGAGGACCTCGCACTCGTCGGCGCCCTCGCGGCCTCCGATGCCGGCCCGGCGTCGGGGGCGGCATACGTGTTCCAGCGCACGTGCTCGGGCTGGATCGAGCGCGCGCGCCTGCTCGCGCCGGATGCCGCGGCGGGGCATGCGTTCGGCGAATCCGTGGCGCTCGACGCGGAGCGCGCGTTCGTGGGCGCCTATCGCGCCGACGGCGCAGCAGCCGGCTCGGGAGCGGTCTACCTCTTCCAGCGCCACGGCGACGCGTGGCGCTTCGAGAAGAAGCTCTTCGCAGCCGCCGGCGCGCGCGAGGACCGCTTCGGCAAGTCGATCGCTCTCGACGGCGATCGCCTGCTCGTGACGGCCTTCTTCGCCGAGCAGAGCGGAGCCGCCTACCTGTACGAGCGTGACGCTGGCGAGTGGCGCGAGACGGAGCGACTGCTGCCGGTGGGTGTGGCTGCCGGAGACTTCTACGGAATCTCTTGCGCCCTGCGCGGGAAGTTCGCGCTCGTCGGTGCCGACGGCGACGATCTCACCGGCCTCGACGCCGGCGCCGTCCATCTCTTCGAGCAGGCCGGCCGCTCCTGGCAACCGATCGCCACCCTGCGCCCCCCGATCGCGAGCTCGCATGCCTGGTTCGGATTCTCGGTGGCTCTCGACACGACTCGCATCCTCGCCGGCGCACCCTTCGCGGGAGACGAAGATCCAAGCGGATCCGCCTGGCTCTTCCGCACCAGCGACGCCGCCCCGGGACGCTCGACGCGCCTCGATGACCCCGCCGGCGAACAGATCGGCTGGTCGGTCGCCCTCACAACCAACTGCGCTCTCGCCGGAGCCCCCGCGACACCAGCAATCCACGGCTCAGGCGCCGTCCACGTCTTCCAGCTCCGCCCGTCCACCCCCGCACCTACACCGCCGCCGCCGCCGGGGGGCTGGCGCTGAGCATCAGCGTCCTCTGCCGGGCAGGAGTTCGGCCTCGAAGGTCTGCTCTTTCGGCGTTGGAGCGAGATCGAAGGAACCTTCGGCGACGATCGCGCCGCCCGCGCGTGCCTGCCAGGTGTAGCGGCCGGGACGCAGCGCGCCCACGGCAATATAGGCCTGATGCTGCGGAGACCAGCGCCCTGTACCGAGAGTCCACTCTCCGTCGCCCGCTTCCTCGCGGACACGGACCACGGCCCGCTCGAAGGCCGGGGAAGCCGCTGCGGAGTCGCGCAAGTACAACCAGACGCACACGCCAGGGGAGAGCTCGACCCGAAGACTGGTCGTTTCGCCCGATCGGACGCGCGCCGGATGAACTTCGATTGCGCCGTAACGCGCGCGGACCTTCACCAGGTACTCCCCAGCTTGAAGGCGCTCGAAGCTGGCGCGTCCGTCCTTGTTCAAATTGGAACCGTAACCCGAGTCATCGGAACCAGCTGCCGGACGGATGCTGACCGAGGTTGCCTGGAGCTCCTCGGCCAGCAGCGGATCGAGGTCGACTTCGAGAGCACCGGGCACGCCGAGCGGAATGTCTCCGAGGTCCCTCGCCTCGCCCGGCGCGATCACGAACGTACCGAGCAGTGCATAGCCGAGCTCTGCATGGAAGACCGTGAGCTCGTACTCCCCGGGCTCGAGCGGCGCCACGCGGAAGCGATCTCCGATCCACTTCGCTTCCGGCAAGCCCACGCGGGGGTGGACCTGGCTCGAGTGGATTCGCAGATCCCCGCTTCCCGCCGGAGTTCCGTCCGGTCCGACGAAGCGGCCGAGGAGAGCGCCGAGATCGGGCATCGTCTCGACCCGCAGGACGACGGGCGGACCACCCGGTCGCAAGCGGCGCTCGATGGCAATCCAGGCGCCAGTGTCAGGGTAGCCGAGCCCGCCATCGGGTCGCTTGTCGAACTCGTGCAGGGTGAGGTCGTACTCGATGGCGTCGAGCCCGCAGATCTCGAAGCTCCCGTCGTCCTTCGTGTCCGAATCGTAGCGACGCTGGCTCGGCCGCTCGACGGGTGAGGCGTGCGCGACGACGCAGTGCCCGGCGAGCGAGGCGCCGTTCTCGTCCAGGGCGACGCCACGAATGCACGCGCTGGCCGGGAAGAGCGGATTCCATTCGACTGCGCTGCCGGTGACGCCTCGCAGCTTGGTTTCCACGGCTCGCTGGTCTGAAGCCCCTATGTTTCCACTCGCTTCGAGCTCGACCTCGCCGGCGGGCAGCCAGCGGATCTCGTAGGCGGCGGTCTCGTCGGCCTTCACGGAGAGGTCGTAGTAATCGCGCCACGCGAAGCTCACCGCGATCGGCAGGAGCTTCCGCGCGGCCACGCTCCCGCGAGTGACCTCTTCTCCGCTGGCGCAGCTCATCCGTCCAAACGCTCGGAAGCCCTCGTCGAGGAGCACTTCCAGGAGCGCGGGCATGCGCGCATCGAGATCGATCTCGCCCGTCCAGGGCGCGTGCTCTGGCGCGTCGACGAAGACGTGCGCGCTTCCGGCCGCGAGGCCGGCGAGGGCGAAGCTGCCGTCTTCGGCGCTGAGCACCATCGCGTCCACGGACCCGCCGTGCTCGGCGGCCTTTGCCGGATCGCGCGCGATCACGCGCACGCGCGCACCGGGGAGCGCTCTCCCCCCGCGATCGAGGACGCGCCCCGAGAGCGAGGCGCAGGTGAACTCGAGGCGCAGCACGCATGGATCGCCGTCGGTCGCGGCCTTCGCGAGCTCGACCGCGACCTCCATGCTCGCGTTTCCGTCCTGGTCGGTTGCCAGGATCGAGTATCGGGGGTTGGCCGAGCGGACGGTCGCGCGACCTTCGTGATCGGTTCTCGCGACCTCCACGTGTGTGAGTCGATCGATGCCCTTGCCGGCGCCAGCCCAGATCTGAGCGCTTTCGACTGCCTTCCCGCCGGTGTCGAGGACGCGCAAGTGGAGATCCACCCCGCGGGGCAGAACGAGGACTTCCTGCACCGTTCTTCCCGCCGGCAGGTCGTAGCGGTGAAACTGGGCTTTGATCTCTGGCACATCGGCCGCGATCGAGACGAGCCCGCGCTCGCGGGAGAGCGCTCGCACCGCGACGCGCCCGACCGGGAGCTCGGGGAGCCGCGCGAGGCCCGTGTCATCCGAGCGCGCGTGGCGCAACCCCTGATAGGGCTGCGAAATGCTTAGAGGACGCGCCTCCAGCTCCACGCCTTCGGCCGGCGTGCCGTCCCACCACTGCACGGAGAGATCGAGGGTTCCCGTGAGCACATCCCGCGCAAGCGCATCGGGTTCGCTCTCGACGAGGGGGATTCGCTCGCTCGGGGAGGTCTCGAGCGGAGGGCCGGGTGTCACGACCGCTTCCGGCTCGACCGGTTGGCGAAGAGTTGACGCGAGTCGCGAGCGCCATATCCAGATGCCGACCACCGCGACGGCCGGCACCAGGAGCCATCGTTTCCAGCGACCTCGCACCAGGTGCTCGTTCATGCCGGAGGCTCCGGCCGGCGCTCCCTAGCGTTTGAAACCAGTCAGCAGGCCGAGGGATGCGAGAGCCGCGGACGGGAGGCTCCCCGTGATGAAGGTCTTGAAGCCGCCGGCTTGCTCCTTGACTGCCGCGACGAGCTGATCGAAGTAGCCGTCGAGCTTGGTCCAGTCGATGTGGATGACGTCGACGCCGGCGTAGGAGAGTCCGAAGAAGGCGAGGAGCAGGAGGCCGATTACCAGCAGGCTGATCTTGAAGAAGGCGCGCAGGGCGAAGCCGATGGCGAAGCCGGCGAAGAAGGAGAGGCCGCCCTTGACGAAGAAGGGGGAGTAGCTCGTGACGCCCTCGTCGCTCGCGGCACCAGTGCTCGTCTCCCCGGTCGCGCTCTCCTCGCCGGAGAGGAAGTGGCGTTCTCCCGTTCCGCTCGATTGCACGGTGGCGTCGCCGCTGGAGCCGCCACCGCTCGAGCTGGCGAGGGCGAGGCCGGCGCCGATCAGGACGAAGACTCCGGCCACGACGAGGAGCATCTTCTTCCAGGCCGGAAACGGGCGCGGCGGCTTGGCGGTGGACGGAGGGGGCGAACTCATGGCCGGGAGTATATCTCTAGAGAGAAACCCCACCCCTACCTCCGAGTTCGGAGTACCGCCTTCAGGCGGTCTGGTTCGTCGTCCCGCCTTCAGGCGGGACTGGTCCTGCAAGAGAAGACCGCCTGAAGGCGGTACTCCGAACCAGAGGTCAACCCGCGGGGAAGATCTCTTCGAGGCGTTGCGAGAGTTCGGGCGTCAGGCGGACGTCGACGGCCTTGACGTTGTTCAGGACCTGCTCGGGGTGCGAGGCGCCGGTGATGACCGCGGCGACTTCCTCGCGCTGGAGGATCCAGGCGAGAGCGAGCTGCGACGGCTCGTGGCCGTGTTGCTGGGCGAGTGCGCAGAAGCGGCGCACGCGATCGAGATTGCGCTCGTTGAGCTTCGTCTCCAGCCAGTTCGTTTTCTCGCCCCGGCTCTGCGGCGGAACGCCCTGGTTGTACTTGCCGGTCAGCATGCCGCCGGCGAGAGGGCTCCAGACGACGAGGCCGATGCCCAGGCGCTTGGCGGTGGGCACGACCGTTTCCTCGATGCTGCGGTCCAGCAAGCTGTACTGGGGTTGCTCGACCATCGGCGGATAGAGGTTTCGCTGCTCGGCGACACGGTGCGCTGCCTCGAGGCTGGCGGCGGGCCAGACGCTGGTTCCCCAGTACAGGACCTTGCCTTGATGGACCAGGTGATCCATCGCCCGGGCGGTCTCTTCGAGCGGCACCTCGGTGTCCTCGCGATGGCAGAAATAGATGTCCAGGTAGTCGGTGTTCAGGTTCCTGAGCGAGCGCTCGACGCTCTGGACGATATGCTTGCGCCCCAGACCTCGGTCATTGGGGTCGTCGCTCATCGGCCAGAAGACCTTGCTCGACAGTACCAGTCTCGAGCGATCGAACTCGCCCAGCATCCGACCGACGACGCGTTCGGCTTCGCCGCGGGCGTACACATCCGCGAGGTCGATGAAGTTGACACCCTTGTCCACCGCGGCCTTCACGATCGCGCGTGCCGCGCTCTCGTCGATCGTCCCGCCGAAATTGATCCAGCCGCCGATCGAGACGGCGCTCAGCTTGAGGCCGGTGGAGCCGACCTTGCGATACTCCATGAACTCCGCACTCCTCGTGGTGAAAACTTGCGGCGCGAAGGAACGAACATTCTAGCCTGCGATCGCCCCTGCGGGAGCGTGACGGTCCGTCCATGATCCGTGCCAAGATGAGGCGAGGGCCATGAAGATCCTGGTAAGCGGTGCGAGCGGTCTGGTGGGTTCGGCCCTGTGCCCCCGCCTCGAGAGCAGCGGCGAGCAGGTCTACCGCCTCGTGCGGCATGCGCCGGCCCGGGCGCACGAGATCGTCTGGGATCCCGAGCGCGGCGTGGCCGATCCTGCACAGCTGGAGGGCTTCGACGCAGTCGTGCATCTGGCGGGCGAGAGCATCGGAGCAGGGCGCTGGACGGAAGCGCGCAAGGAGCGCATCCGATCGAGCCGTGCCGTGGGAACGCGCGGGCTCGCCGAAGCGCTGGCCCGTGTCACGCGCAAGCCGCGCGCTTTCGTGTGCGCGAGCGCGGTGGGATGGTACGGGAATCGCGGCGACGAGCGGCTCGACGAGACCAGTCCCCCGGGAAGCGGATTCCTCGCCGAGGTCTGCCGTGAGTGGGAAGCGGCCTGCGAGCCGCTCGCGCGCGCAGGTGTGCGCGTGGTGAACACGCGCTTCGGCATGATCCTTGCGCCCCATGGGGGGGCGCTTCCGAAGATGCTGGTCCCGTTTCGCATGGGAATCGGCGGCCGTCTGGGGAGCGGCGATCAGTGGATGAGCTGGATCGCGCTCGACGACGTGCTCGGAGGGATTCGACATGTACTGGCGAGGCCGGATCTCTCAGGCCCGGTCGCCTTCACCGCGCCGAGCCCCGTGACGAATGCCGAGTTCACGCGTGTGCTCGCGCGCGTGCTGCGGCGGCCGGCGATCGTGCCGGCCCCGGCGATCGCCTTGCGCCTCGTGCTCGGGGAGATGGCGGACGAGCTCATGCTCGCCGGCCAGCGCGTCCTGCCGGCGGCATTGCAACGGGCGGGCTACGCCTTCATGCATCCCGAGCTCGAAGGGGCACTGCGCCACGTGCTCCGGGCGAGGGCTCCGTAGACACGGCGCTCAATCGAGCGCGTTCAACGCCTGCAGCGCCAACCCCGTGCCGCAATCCCAGCCGATGAGCGGATTGTCGCGGAAGGAACCCTCCTCGGAGCGCCCGGCGAGCAGACCCTCGAGAATCGCATCGCGCAGGGGCCGGCTCGGTTTCTCGGGCAGCGTCGCGAGCGCGGTCGCCGCCGTCGCGTAGTCGAACAGGACGTAGTGCGAGCCCAGGCCCTCGGGCCCGCAGTGCATCAGGGCCTTGCCGCGCTCGTGATCCAGCAGGCCGCGGCGCGCGACGAAGGCGGAGAGCGCGCGGCGCACGTCGTCGGGTTGCGCGCGGCCGGCACGCGCGAGAGCGTGGTTGCACACCGGTCCGCGGCCGATCGAGCCGATGGCGTCCTTGCGGCGCGACTCCTCGGGATAGGCCATGTACTCGAAGCTGCCGTCCTCGTTGCGCATCGAATGGAGGACCGCGAGCCCGCGCTCGAGCCGGGCCTCGTCCACCTCGAAGCCGGCATCGCCTGCGCGCTGGAGCGCGAGCAACACCGCGGCCGTCGTGAAGCTGATGGAGGGTGTGGGACTCGGGTTGGAGTCCGACAGGTCCGCGGTCACGTAGTAGCTCCAGCCGCCGTCGTCCTTCTGTTTCTCCCAGAGCTCGTCGATCAAGCCTCTAGCGCTCGTCTGCAAGAGCTCGCGATCGCCGATCCGTGCCTCGACGCAGTCGGCGAGAAACGAGACCAGGTAGGCGTGGCTCCACGGCCCGTAGTCCATGAAGTAGGCTCGTTCGCCTGCCGCATGAACGCGCGCGTGGGCAGCGAGGACGAAGGCGAGCGCGCGATCGATCGACTTCTCGACCTCGTCTCGCTCGCGGTGGGGAAGGATGGCTTGCGCGCAGATCGCCGTCGTTGCGAGCGTGAAGTCCATCACGGCGTCGGCGTGCGCTGCCTGCGCTTCGCTGGGGGCGATCCAGGAACCGTCCGCGCGCTGGTGCTCGATCAGGTAGTGGAGCGCGTCCCGAGCAGCTCCCTCGGCTTCGCGCGGCTCACGTGGCTCGAGCGCGGGCTCGCGATAAGCGCTCGCGAGGTCCGCGCTCGGCCAGGCGAGTCGTTCGGCTTCGCCCAGGGAGAACGCCGTGCCGGTCAGCGTCGCGGCGGCCTTCCAGGCCCAGCGATCCTCGGGATGAGCGAGCGCGAGCTCGCGCCAGATCTCTCCCGCTGCAGCGGGTCCTTGCACGGCACCGCGCACCGCGCCCAGCCAGTAGCGCGCTTCGAGCGCGCGCGCGTGCTCGGGATGCTCGGTCTCGAAGGACGTGAGCTTTGCTTCGGCGTCGCCGAAGCGCGCCAGGTGTGCGAGCACGATCGCTTCCTCGAGCACGATGTCGCCCAGGTGCTCGGCCGCATCCCCTTCGCGGCGCGCATGGTCGAGATCGGCGAGCGCGGCATCTCCGCGACGTAGCATGCGAGCGAGGTTGGCCCTCTCGAGGTACTCCGCCGCATCGCGGGGGTCGTGGAGCAGTTTCCCGGCCGCGTCGAGCTCGCCACGCCGGAGCAAGAGCCGAGCGCGTTCCGCGCGCTCCTGCACGGCGGGAACCTTCGGTCCGGGGAAGTTCGCGTCGGCGCCCAGCCCCTCGACCAGGAAACTGAGGGCGTCTCCCGCTCCATCGCGCAGGACACGACCATCGGGGTGCACGATCAGGAGATCGGAACCAAAGGCATAAGGGCCGAGGCCATAGATCTCCTGATCGGAGAAGGGGACTTCCATTCCCGGCCGGAGCTTCAGCGGCACGTAGCGCTCGCTCACGAGGGCGACGATGTCCGGGTCCATGAAGGTTCCTGCCATGTCCTCGTCACTGATGGCGAACGAGGAGAGGAAGCGGGCGTGCACGAGAACGAGCTTCTTCTCGGTGCGGGCCCGTTCGGCGGCCGCTTGCCAGTTCTCTTCCCAGGCGATCTCGCTTCCGCAGCGCAAGGCGAGGTCAGCGAGCACGTCGTTCTCGCTCGGCTCGCTCGAAACCGGCAGGAGCTCGAAGCCGGCCCGGATCTCCTCGAAGCCCTTCGATGAGGAATCGAAGGCCTCGCTCATGGCGAGGCTCTGCAGGCTGAAGAGGCGTCGGTCCTCGATCAGGTAGAGGACCTCCGTGTGGTACGCCACTCCGCTCTGGACCACGTCGAGCGCGAGGCCGGGCACGCTCCGCCCGAGAACCTGGCCTTCGATGTCGCGGAGGTTGGAGATGTCCTCGCGACCATCCGTCGACAGTCTTGCAATCGAGACCACGCCCTTCTCGTCCCCGGCACCTCGATGAGGCTTGGCCTGGATCGAGAAGTGCGCTCGAATCGGGTCATCCGGGGGCATGAAGTGCACCAGCAGCTCGTCGTCCGACTCGCTGCGCACCTCGGCAACCCATTCGGCGGGCAGCTTCACGCGAAAGCCGAAGGTCGCGCTCTCGAAGGTGTTCGGCGCACTCTGCTGGAGCGCGAGGAACGGGAGCAGCAAGAACGGGCTCTTCATGGGCATTCTTTCCGCCGCGCTCGCGCGACGGTACCCATGCTGGAACCAAGGGGCCTTTCTTCGCAAGGCGGGAAGCCCGGGCTTGCACTCCCCGCACGGCGGAACGAGGTGCGCGAGCCCGGGATTCCGATGCGGATCACTCGGCGGCCATCTCGCGCTCGACGTATTCCCGCGCCTTCGCCTCGTATTCCGGAGAGCGCAAGCCGATGGTCTTGGCCTCTACGAGCGCCTGCTCGAGAGGAATCCCCTCGTCCAGCACGCGATAGACGAGCCACATCGTGCCGGTGCGATTCCCCGACTGGCAGTGCATCAGGACCGGACGCTGGGCCGAGCGCATGACTTCGCGCGACTCCTCGAACATCCTGTCCGTCAACTCTTCGGGCTTGGAGAAGGAGGGATTGATGTACGCCATGTCGAGGCTCAAGACGAGCGTCGCCTCGTTGAAGCCGCGGTCCTCGGTCAACTTGCGCTGATCGATGACGGTACGCACGCCGCGCTTGGCCGCCAGCTCCAGATCGGCCGCCGCGGGCTGGCTCGTGAGCAGGAAGCCGCCGCACTCGTGCACGCGCTCGGCCGAGCCGAGCTCTGCGGGAACGAGAGCAGCGGGCGGGTCCTCCGCGGCGGACACCTGCTCGTTGTACGGGGCTTTGCAGGCAGATCCGGCGAGCACGAAGCCGCCGGCGAAGACGAGCGACTGGATTCTGGCGATGGTATGCATGGAAGGCTCGGATGGTGGGCCGGAGAAGGCGTACTGTACGTCAGAAGTCCACCTCCACGTGCACCGTCCCTCCGGGGGCCCGGACCCGAGCTGCCATCTCGAGACTTGAGCACCCACGGAGGCACGCTGACCGACGAAGGAGGCCTGCTCGGGCCAGCCGGCGTCAATTCGCGCCGAGAAGCTCGATTTCTGCGAAACCGACCGAGGCCGAGCCCAGTCTTCCCGGCACGACTTCGAGGACCTGGATCTCGATCCTTCGCGGCCGTCGCTCGGCCCCGAAGTCGAGGATGGTCTTGCGCAGTGGATCCGATTCCATGGCGACCTCGAACTGCTCTTTCTCATCAAGGATCACGCGAATGCGAGCGGCGCGCGCGCTCTTCTCGGCTTCCAGGCGTGGATTGCCGTGGGAGAGCGCGATCCGCCGTACCTTGATCGCGCGGCTGGCGCGGATCCGCAGGCTGGGTGCGCCGTCGGTCGGCGAGCACATCCATGCCGTTCCCTGCTGACCATCCGTGCAACGCGTGGCCGCCTGATCGCCGGCTAAGGACGAGGCTTCGATCTCGAACGAGAGCCCTGCGAGTAGATTCCGCGTCCCCTCGTCGGCGTAGTCGAGTTGCTCGGCATGCAGCGAATCCCGGACGAGGATGCGCAGCGGTGGGGAGCGCAGCTCTTCCTCGGCCGAGCCTCCTCCGGGACCCGAGACGAGCACTCGTGCCAGCACGTCCCACTCGCCCCGCGAGGGCAGCTCGCCCTGCACCGCGAGCTCGTTCTCCGGAGTGCTCCGGCTCGCGTCGCGCTCGACGACGCCGAGCACGAGCGGCGTACCACCCCGTGCCGGCGTGGCGAGGATCTCCACGCGTGAGACATGCAAGCCGCCGCCGGCCTCGTTCGGCCAGCTGAGGCGTGTCCGCGTCTCGGCCGCGAACTCCTGCACCCAGACCGAGATCTTGCGGCCGCCGCGCGCGGCGATGCGCACGATCGCGTCCTCTTCCGTCGTTGCCCAGGCATCGCGAGGGATCGCGACCTGGCCCGTCGTCGGGGCGCTGGCCCGCTCGAGGAAGAGCAGCGCGAGGATCGTCTGTACCGTCGAGCCCCAGGATCCGGCCGGCTGCTGAGCACCGATCAGGTATTGCGCACCCTGCGCATACCAGTCGACTCCACCGAGCTGGGCCAAGCCGAGGAGCCCGCCGACGCGCTCGATGCCGTAGAGCCAGAAGTACTGGAAGCCGCTCCCCGCGCCGGGGTTCTCTCCCCAGTTCATGCGCCCGTCGAGCCAGCGCAAGCCCGCGCTCATGGCGACCTCGACCTGCTTGCGGAAGCGCGCAGGAATCGAACCGCCCAGACCGTCGCGCGCGAGCGAGAGCACGCTGATCCCCGCCGTGGTCATCGAGCCGGTGACCGCCGACTCGGGGCGATAGCGGAAGCCGGCGCCGTTTCCGCGGGCGACCTCCGTGGCCTGGATGCCTTCGAAGTTCGAGAGGGTTCCCTCGATCATCCGGGTCCAGGTCTCGTCCGGGGCCTCGCGGCCCCAGAGCTCGACTGCGCGCAATGCGAGAGCCGCGTACAGCGTGAGCGAGAGATCGTCGTGACTGTGCCCCTCGGGGTGCACGGGATAGCTGAAGAGGCCGCCCTTGATCTGGAAGCTGAGCAGCGCATCGACGCGCTCGCCGATCGCCTCCTGGTCGAGGGGACGGGCGAGCTTGCACAGGAACAGGAGCTCGCAAGCCGTCGAGTAGTTGTACGGCGAAGGATGGGCCAGCACATACGCTCGCGCTCGCTCGACTGCTGGGTGATCGGGCGCGAGGTCGCACTGGAGCAGGCAGTACCCGACGTAGCCCGTCGCTCCCGCGCGGTACTCGGGATTCTCGGCCCAGGAGCCGTCGAGGAGCTGCGTCTGGAGCAGATGATCGATCCCGCGGTCGATCGCTGCGTTGATCGCCGGCTGATCGACCGCGCCGCTCGGCTGCGGACCGAGCTGGAAAGCCCACGCCCCGCCGCCATTGGCGACCTTGACGAGCAGATGGTTCGCGCCTGCCTCGAGGCGCAGCACGAGCGCGTTGGAGCTCACGTTGAGCGGGCGTGGCGCCGCCACATCGACCAGTAGCTCGCCGTTCAACCACAAGCGCATCCCGTCATCGGACCCGCAGCGCGCCTTGACCTCCATCGCCTGATCCGCATCGATGCGCCGGTACAGGTAGGCGATGGCGTTGTCGCTCCAGCCCGCCGCACTCTTGGCCGGCGGATCGAGCGCCTCGGCGAAATGAATCGGGCCGACGTCGAAGCCCTCGAGCGGGGTCGCGATCGGCTTCCACGCGACCTTCGTACCGCCCTTTCCCGGATAGGTCGCGGAAAGATCCGGCCCGATTCCCCCCGCGTGCATGCGGGCGAGACTGCGCTCGAGCGGCGTGTCCTCGTCGATGTTCTCGGCGCCCCGAGAGTGCTCGAAGGGCCCCAGGGCGGACCACTTCCCCCAGGTCTGCGCGGAGACTTCCGGCCCGAGAACGAGGAGTGCAACAGCGATCCGCGAGATCGAGCCAGTCACGTCAGCGAGCATAACCGACTTCGCGCGACCGAAAGCGCCGGCCCGGCCGTCCGCTTCGGGTCGCCTGGAGAAAAGCCAGAGCCGCACCCATCATGGATCCATGGTTCCGCGCCGAACACGACTTGCCCGCGCTCTCGACGATCTCGAGGCGTTGCATGGCGCGCAAAGAGGTCCACCGGCACGCGGCCCGCTCGAGCTCGTTCTATGGGAGAACGTCGCCTACCTCGTGAGCGACGAGCAGCGCGCGAAGGCCTTCGCCGAGCTGAAGCGACGCGTCGGTACGCGCGCCTCCAAGATCCTCGATGCCTCCTACGAGGACTTGCTCGACATCGCGAGCAAGGGCGGGATGCATCCCGAGCGCCGTGTCGAGAAATGGCTGAGCATCGCCGAGACCGTCGAGCGCGAGCACGCCGGCGATCTGGGTGGCGTGCTCGCGCTGCCGCTCCCAAAGGCGCTGCGCGCCTTGCAAGCCTTCCCCGGCATCGGGCGGCCGGGAGCCGAGAAGATCCTCGTCTTCTGCGGCGCGCAGGCCATTCCGGCGCTCGAATCCAACGGCCTGCGCGCGCTCGTGCGACTGGGTTTCGCCGCGGAAGAGAAGAGTTACGACAAGACTTACCGAGCCGTGCAGAAGGCGATCGAGAAGGACCTCCCGGCCACCGCTCTGGCGTGGACCCGCGCCCACTTGCTCCTGCGCAGGCATGGACAGGTGCTCTGCAAGAACTCGGCGCCGCTCTGCGACGAATGCCCGCTCGCGGAGGGCTGCGCCTTCTTCGAGCGCGCGAGCTAGCGCGTTCCTAGAATAGGCCCCGGCCCATCGAGCGGAACTCATCAGCCATGACCAAGCGCTTCCTTCTTTGCATCGCGACCGCGGTGCTCCTCGCCTCCTTTGCAGCGTCGACCCAGGAAACCGATCCCCCGGCGATCCAGGAACAACCGGCGGAAGACCGAGCCGCCCTCGAAGCCGACTTCGCGCGCTTGCTCAGCGGCGCGAAGCTCGTGGGATCGTTCACCGACGATTCGAGGCTCGACCAGCCGCCGCAGTCGGACAGCTACACGATCGGGGAAGTGAAGAAGCTCGAGGGCGACAAGTGGCGCATCGGCGCGCGCATCGAGTACGGCGCCAAGAGCTTCGAGGTCCCGGTCGCGGTCGAAGTGAAGTGGGCCGGCCGGACGCCAGTGATCACGCTCGATGACCTCGTCATCCCGCTACTCGGAACGTTCACGGCGCGCGTGCTCTTCCACGGCGACAGCTATGCCGGCATCTGGCAGGGCCCCGGGCACGGAGGCCACATGTACGGAAAGGTTGTGCGGGCCGAGGCACAGCCGGCGAGCGAGCCGCCGAAGGATGGAAAGGACGAGCGCGGCGGTCGCGAGGACGAGAAGGGAGACGACGGCGGAGAGCGCGCGCAGTCGGAGGACACCAACTGGCCCTCCTTCCGTGGCTCGAGCGCGCGCGGCTGGGCCGACGGGTATCCCACACCTGCGACCTGGGACGTCGAGACGGGCGAGAACGTGCGCTGGAAGACGCCGATCGCCGGACTCGCGCACTCCTCGCTGGTCATCTTCGGCGATCGATTGTTCATCACCACAGCCGTGCGAGAAGGCGAGGAGGCGGAGCTGCGCGTCGGTCTCTACGGCGACCCCACTCCGCTGAAGGACGAAGCCCGGCAGGACTTCGTGCTGCTGTGCCTCGACAAGCGCACGGGTGAGATGCTCTGGGAAAGCGTAGCCTGGCAGGGCGTCCCGAAGTTCGCACGCCATCCCAAGTCGAGCTACGCCGCGTCGACGCCTGCGACCGACGGCGAGCACGTGGTCGTGAACTTCGGCACCGAAGGCCTGTACTGCTTCGACATGGAGGGCACACTCCTGTGGAAGCACGAGCTCGGCGATCTCGACGCGGGTCCTTACAACATGGACGACGTGCAGTGGGGATACGCGAGCTCGCCGCTGATCCACGGCGACAAGGTGATCGTGCAGTGCGACGTCCTCAGCCAGGGTTTCCTCGCGGCCTTCGACATCCGGACCGGCAAAGAGCTCTGGCGCACGCCTCGCGAGGAGGTCTCCACCTGGAGCTCGCCCGCAGTCGACGTTCGCGAGGGCCGCGCACAGATCATCTGCAACGGATGGAAGCACATGGGCGGGTACGATCTCGAGACCGGAAAGGAGCTGTGGAAGCTCTCGGGTGGCGGAGATGCTCCGGTTCCGACTCCGATCGTGGCGCACGACCTCATCTTCCTCACCAACGGCCACGGCCGGATGAATCCGATCTACGCCATCCATCCTGACGCGACGGGCGAGATCTCGATGCAGCACGAGAAGATGGCCTGGAGCAGCGATCGCCGCGGCAACTACATGCAGACGCCCCTCGTGTACGGCGACGAGCTCTACTGCTGCCGCGACAACGGCGTGCTCGCCTGCTTCGACGCTCGCACGGGCCAGCAGCACTACGAACAGCGCCTGGGGGGCGGGGACACCGGATTCACGGCCTCGATGGTCGCCGCCGACGGCAAGCTCTACGCGACCGGCGAGTCGGGTGAGATCGTCGTGCTCGCCGCCGGAACGAGTTTCGAGCACCTCGCCACCGAGCAGATGGGCGAGTCGTGCATGGCGACGCCGGCGATCTCCGCGGGAACGATCTACTGGCGGACCCGCAGCCAGGTCGTGGCAATCGCCGCGCCCTGATGAATCGAACCCGTTCCGATTCACTACCGCCGCTACTCGATCGGGAGTTCCTCCAGGCCTAAATAGGCGGTAGTGAATCGGAACGGGTTCGATTCATCCCCGCCGACGCGCAGAACTCCTCGTAATCGACATACCCAGGAAAGCGCTCCGGATCCGCGCAATAGCGGCACTTCGGATCCCGCTCGATCTGGAGCTCGGTGAAGCGCGCCACCAGCGCGTCGTAGCAGACCAGCCTCCCGACCAACGGATCCCCGATGTCGAGCAGGACCTTGATCGTCTCGACCGCCTCGAGGAGCCCGATCACGCCAGGTAAGACGCCGAGCACCCCAGCTTCCGCGCAGGAGGGCGCGAGCTCCGGCGGCGGCGGCTCTGGAAAGAGGCAGCGGTAGCACGGTCCGCGCCGCTTCGCGTATCCAGGCCAGAACACGGAGACCTGACCCTCGAAGCGATAGATCGCCCCGTGGACGTTCGGGATCCCGAGCTTCACGCACGCGTCATTCACGAGGTAGCGCGTCGGGAAGTTGTCCGAGCCGTCGACGATCACGTCCTGGCCCGTGAAGAGCTCCTCGACGTTCGACGAGTCGAGCCGCACGTCGTGCGTGACGATCCGCACGCCGGGATTGAAAGCCTCGAGCGTCGCGCGCGCGCTCGCGACCTTCGAAGTCCCCACGCGCGCATCGGTGTGAAGGATCTGGCGCTGCAAGTTCGAGCGGTCGATGACGTCGTGGTCGACGATCGTGAGCTCTCCCACGCCGGCCGCCGCGAGATACATCGCGGCCGGTGACCCGAGCCCGCCCGCACCGACGAGGAGCACCCTGCTCTCCAAGAGCCGGAGCTGTCCTTTCTCGCCGATCTCGGGCATCAAGAGGTGCCGGCTGTAGCGCTCGCGATCCTGTCCCGAGAGTGCGCGCGGCACCTCGACGGGCAAGCCCTCGTTCTTCCAGCGGTTGAAGCCGCCGATCACCGAGCGCACGTCGCGGTAGCCGAGCTTCTGCAATCCCTCGGCCGCAAAGAGCGAGCGCACGCCTCCCGCGCACATCACGAGCAGCGTTCGATCCTTGTCGGGCACCGCATCCTCGACCCGTAGCTCGAGGAAGCCTCGCACGAGACGCTCCGCGCCGTGGGGACTGCCCTGAGCCACCTCGTCGGGCTCGCGCACGTCGATCAGGACACCGCCTTGCTCTTGCAAGGCGCGCGCTTCCGCCGGCGAGACTTCCCTGACGCTCTGCTTGAGCTCCGCCAGACGCACGTCCTTCTGTTTCATGACCACGATCCCCTGCCAGCCCTTGGTTCGCTCATCGCCATGCCGCTCCCGCGCCGCTCGCTCGTGCCGACGCTCACGGGAGCACCCTTTCTTCGAGGAAACGGCCATCCGCGAGGCGCCAGGACCGCAGCTCACAGGCGCCGTCACGGTCGATCGACACAATCAAGTAGGACCAGTTCTCCCACGCCTCCGCGCGGTCGGTCTCGGAGGGTCGCGCAGGATGATCGGGATGACTGTGCCACACGCCCACGACTTCCATGCCGCGGGCCTCTGCCTCCACCTCGGCCGCGAGGTGGGCGACCGGATCGAGCTCGTACCGATCTCGCGCGCGCTCGCCGCAGAGATTCCGGGCGGCCCGCGCCAGCTCGACTTCGATGCCCGCGCCATCCTGTCGGCCGAGCAGGAGTCCGCAGCCCTCGGCTGGATATGCGCAACGCGCCGAGCGCTCGATCTCGGCGCGCAGCGGCAGCGGCAGACGTACCGCGCTTCGAGGTAGGGGAGGATTGGGCACGAAGTCGGTCATGGTGTGGAACAGCGTGGTGACACCCGAGGTCTCGCGGCCGTCAATGGTGAGCACGCTGCTCGGCCAGGGCGCTCTCGCACTCAGTTCGAAGCAGCCCGAAGAGCTCGTCGATGTGCTCGGGGCGCGTACGGAAGTTGACGATGTTGATGCGGAAGAATGTCTGGCCCTTGAGCACCGTGGTCGAGAACCAGAAGCGGCCGATCTCCTCCATGCGTTGTGCGACGCGTACGTGCAGTCGCGCGGACCGTTCCTCATCGAGCTCCTCTGGCTCGTAGCGCAGGCATACACCCGACATGCAGGGCGGGGTCGCGGAGCGAAAGTCGGGGCTCTGCTCGGCGAGCTCGTGCAGACGGACGGCCAGCGCTACGTTGCGATCGACCCAGCGGCCGATCTCGCGCGCGCCATAGCGCTTGAAGCTCATCCAGACCTTGAGGCCGCGGAAGCGGCGCGATTGCTCGAAGCTGTGCACGTAGTACTGGTAGCGCTCGCCGCTCGTGTCGAACTCGTCTTTCAGGTACGCCGGCTTCATCCCGAACGAGCGCGTGAGCTGCGCGCCTTCGCGGACCAGGATCGCGCCCGCGTCGAGCGGCGCGTAGAACCACTTGTGCGGATCGATCGTCACCGAATCGGCGTGCTCGAGACCGGCGAGAGCACCCGGGTGCTCGTGCGAGAGCAGCATCCCACCACCGTAAGCCGCGTCGACGTGCATCCACATGCCCTCGCGGTCGCAGATGGCGCGGATCGCGGGAAGCGCATCGACCGAGCCCGTGTTCGTCGTGCCGCCCAGCGCGACGACCGCGATCGGTCGCACACCGTTGCGCTTGTCCGCAGCGATCGCGTCCTCGAGCGCGTCGAGCCGCAATCGAAATGCCTCGTCGGTGGGCAGTGCGCGCAGTTGATCGCGCCCGATACCCACCGCGTCGACGGCCTTGTCGACGGAGACGTGGCGTTCCTCCGAGGTGTAGACTGCGCAGGGTCCGAGCACGCCTTCGTGCTGCGCAGCGTTCCCCGACACGCGATCGCGCGCGAGCTTCATCCCGACGAAGTTCGCCATCATGCCCCCGCTCGTCAGATGCCCGTCCGAGCTCGCCCCGTACCCTGCGAGATCACACAGCCAGCGCACCACGCGCCGCTCCAGGCTCACCGCCGAAGGCCCGATGCTGTACGCGCCGAGATTCTGATTGAGCGCCGCCGCGACCAGGTCACCGAGCACGCCCGCCGGTGTCGGCGAAGGCGTGATCAGTCCCATGTATCCCGGATGTCCGACGTGCGTGCAGTAGGGGAGCACCTTCTCCTCCACCTCCGACAGCACCTCATCGAGCGGCTCACCCTCTTGCGGCAAAGGCTCGTCGAAAAGCCTCTCCACGGCGCCCGGCGCGACGTCCGGGAACACCCTCTCCCCCTCGATTCCCCCCAGGTACTGCGTGATTCGATCGATCGCGCGGTGACCGACGCGCCGAAACTCTTCGATGTCCATGGCTCGAGTCTACTTCCCCGCGGCGCGGCGCTCGACGTATCGAGGAGCTGGGGCGGTACGGCCTCTTCGCAGCGCTCGCTGGCAGGACATGGGTGGCTGATTCCTCGTCGATGGAGGCGAGAACGGAGCGAGGCCGCCCCGGGACGGCTGTCCGGAGGCGGCCTCGAAGCCGGATGGGCGTGTGCCCGTGCTCAGGGCGCGATCGCGACCGAGATCGCGTTGGAGAGGTTGAAGAACGCGCCGCCGCCCGCGGGATCGCGGAACCAGTGCTGGATGTTGCGCGTCGAGCCGATGAAGGCCGCCATGCTGTGCTTCGCGTCGGAGTTGTCGTAGGTGTAGGTCACGCTATTGCCCGCCGCCATCACCACCGCGCCGCGAACGATGCCTCCCGTCGTGCACATGAACCCGTTGCCGAAGGGGTTCTGCACCTGGTTCGTGCCGTGGAAGAAGATGCCGTTCTGGTTCGGAACAGGGGCGGAGGTGACTGCCAGGTCGCCCGCACTCGAGCTCGCCGAACCAGAGGCAGAGATATCCGCGGGAGAGCCGGTCGAGTTGGGGTTGGCCGTGCAGTACTTCGTACCGACCCCGCCCGGAACGAGGCTGAAGTTGTCGATGTGAGACCAGGCGTTGACCTCGTTCTCGTTGACCGTGAGGTAGCTCGCGCTGATGGGTGCGACGAAGGTCGTCGTGAACTGCTCCCACGTATCGTACGTGCTCGAAATGCCCGTATAGACGAGCGTCCCTAAACCGGTCGGACTGGTGGATAGCCCGATTTGAACGTGTCCGAGCCCGGTCGTGAAGGAACTATCCGTCTCGAGCCAGAAGCTCAGTGTGTAGGTGCTTCCTGCGGTCACGCCTGGAGACAAATCGAACGAGAAGGAATCGGAGAAACCGCCGAAGCTCAGATCTTGCCGGTTGATGGAGATCTTTCTCGAGCCGCTCACAGCTGGAAGACCGTAGCAAGGCGGGTTTGCATAGACGTCGATCTCGTTGGCGGCGCCGAAGGCCGTGGCATTGGCCATCATTGCCGTGAACGAAGTGTTCGGCAGATTGGTGTCACACGGGCCGCCGGAATAGACCTCGAAGTCGCCGTTGATGATCATTCCTGGGCCGAGAGTACCGCCTCCCAGCTGGACTGAGCCGTGGCTGATCCCTCCTGAGGTGGGATTCATGACAGCCGGAGAAGGCGGGATCGCGCGCGACAAGGGAGTCTGAGCGAAAGCTGCCACGCTGACGGAGAGCAGTGCGAGAGACAGGGAAGTACGCTTTCCGATGTTCTTCACGGTGGACCTCCTTGGGTTGGCGAGGGATCGTGCGAATCGCCGCACGAGACGCAGGACCATTTTATGTCGCCTCCACCAATTCAGCCTGGGCAGATGGCGGAGAAGCGCCCGGATTTCGTCGAGCAGAGCCCTCCCGGATCCGGGTCTGCAGCAAACTCCGGGCCGAGCTGCCGAACTTGCGCCGGCCGCGACTCGAATCGAGGTAGCCGAAATGGAACGGGTTTGGCTCAGCGCGTCAGGAGCTTGAACGCGTGAGTCCATTCGTTGCGCAAGAACCCCGGAATGCACCACAGGATGCAGAGCGGCTCGATCGCGCGCGCGGCCTCGGCGCCGCCCATGTCGGCGGCTTCCCAGCCGAACTGCTCGAGGATCGTGGTCACCGACTTCTTGGCCGCCTCGTCGTCGCCGCACAGGAACATGGTCGGCTTGCCGTCCTTGAACCGCGGGTCGACCATGCAGGCGCTGCCGACGGAATTGAAGGCCTTGACGAAGCGCGAGCCGGGGAATTCGCGCTGCAGGCGCTCCATCAAGGACTCGTCGAGCGTGGTGAAGAACTTCAGGATGCCTTTGCTCGGCGGTGTATCTGCGATCGGGTTCGTCGCGTCGACCACGGTCTTGCCCGACAAGTTGGCGGTGCCGGCGAGGCGCAGGGCTTCCGCGGCAGCCGTCCCCTTGACGGCCAGCACCACGAGCTCGGCGAACTTCGCGGTACCGGCAAGGCTCTCGACGCGGGCCCTGGGATTCTGCTTCGCCCAATCGGCGAGGCTGGCGGGAGTTCGCGTGCCGAGCGTCACCTCGTGGCCGTGTTTCAGGAAACCGCCGGCGAGAGCCTTCGCGACGTCACCCGATCCGAGGATTCCGACTTTCATTGCGTTCGCTTTCCGATGGTGAAGTAGGGAATCGGTCGCGAGCGGCGCGTCGATCGCGAAACGCGAGAGGAACGAACGCCGCCTCGGTGCCCGGTGGAGCAAGAGGACCTTCCTACTCACTCCCGGTGCAGGAACTGCCGACCCCCGGGATTCTATCGGAGGGGGGCTCAGCGCGCGGAAGAGCGCTTGCTCCGCAGCAGGACGGCGATCGCCACGCCGCCGAGGATCAGCGGACCGGCGACCGCCAGCCGTGCATCGAGGCGCTCTCCGAGCAGCACGATTCCGCCAATGGCTGCCAGCACGGGAACGAGAAGCTGCAGCAAGGCCGCGCGCATTGCGCCGAGTGCCGGCAGTGCCAGGTACCACAGGCTGTACGCCAATCCCGAGGCGAGTGCTCCCGACACGATCGCGAGCCAGACGCCGCGCGCAGAGACCTGCGTGTGCGACCATTGCAGGGTGAGGCCCACGAGAGCGAAGGGGACGCTGCGCGCGAAGTTGTCCGCCGTCGCCGCGAGCGGCGAGCGGCTACCGCGGCCGCGCAGCGAGTACGCACCCCACGCGACGCCGGCGAGCACCATCAAGAGGAGCCCGAACGCATCCGGGGCGCTCGCTCCGGGCCACTTGAGCCAGGCAAGCCCCGCGAGGGCGATCGCGAGGCCCACCCACTCGGAGCGCGTCGGCCGCGTGCCTTCGCGGATGCTCCAGCCGATCATCGTCGCCTGCACGGCTCCGAACAGCACGAGCGCGCCGATCCCCGCGCCAAGGCGCAGGTACGCAAGCGAGAAGGTCGCCGCGTACGCGAAGAGTGCGAAGGCCGAGGCCCAGCTCCCACCCGTGCCCGAGGCCCGCGGGGAGCTCGCGCGCACAAGGAGCCAGAGCACGACGGCGCCGGCGCATAGGCGCGCGGCAGTGAACGACCAGGCGTCGATCGCGCGCTCTCCGAGCGCCGCCCGGCACAGGAGCGTGTTCGCCGCGAATCCGACGAGCGCGGCGGCGGTCGCGGGAATCGTCGTGCCGCGCGCTCTCACTCGGGCAGCGCTTCGCCCTTGGGCTCGGGCAAGAACGAAGTGAGGACGAGGCCCGCGAGATAGACGAAGGTGCCCACGAGAGCAGCGCAATACGCCGTGCGATGTGGCGCCGAGCCTTCGAAGAGCGAGGTCGTCACGAGCTTGCTCGTCACGAAGGCGAAGGACGTCCCGATCATGCGCCCGCCGATGTTGGCGGCGAAGCTCTCGCCGGTGCCACGCAAGTGCAGTGGGTACACGCGCGGCAAGTAGTTCCCCCAGAAGCTGAACTGCGCGACCGTCACGAGCCCCACGAGGAAGATTCCCACGTCGAGCATCACGAGGTCCCGCACCGCCGCCCAGGCGAACACGATCGGCAAGAGGATCAAGCCGGGGACCTGGAAGATGCGCAGGAGCTTGCGGCGACTCACGATGCGCAACGCGAGCACGGCCAGCGCCACGCGCCCCACGAGGCCGCCGATCTCCTGGATCTTCTGGACGCCGGCCGTCTCGAGCTGCTCGATCTTCTTCTGCTCGGGAACCGGTTTCTCGGCCGTCTTCGCCTGCACTTCTGGAAGACCGGGCACGATCTGCGGGAGCTGCTGGATCGCTCCGAAGGCGGCACCGTAGCTGCATGCGAAAAGCAGGGTCGTGACGATCGTCGTCTTGCGCAGCGCGGGCGCGAAGAGTTCACCGATGCTCGGCCGGCGCAGCGTGCCTGCGTCGCGCTTGAGCTTCCAAGCGGGCGATTCGGGCAGGAACGGTCGGATCAGGATCAGCGGGATCGCCGGGATCAGGCCCGACATGAGCGTGTACCGCCAGCCCGCGTGCGCATCCTGGATCGAGCCGCCGAGCCAGCCTGCGATCGAGGCAGGCAGCGAGATGGCAGGGAAGTCCTTGGCGTGCGTCACCGCCGCGCTGAAGGCATAGGCGACGAGCAATCCGCCGATCGACGAGAAGGCCTGCGTGTACCCGAGCACGCGCTCGCGCTGCCTGGGATCGTCGAAGAGCTCCGCCAACCATGCCACCGCAGCCACGAACTCGACGCACACACCGACGAAGGTCGTGCAGCGCAGGACGAGCAACATCCAGATCGAGGTCGAGAAGCCGGCGAGGAAAGCCGACACCGCGTACACGAGGATGCTCATCGTCAGCACGCGCCGCCGCCCGAGCCGATCGGTCAAGTAACCCCCGAGCAAGCCGAAGAACCCCCCCGTCAGGGCCGGCCAGTAGAACAGCCGCCCCACCCACATCTGGAACACATCCGACCCCGGCGCCGCCCCCACGAGCTCCAGGAGCGCCGGCTTCATGATCAGCGGGAGCATCAAGAGCTCGTAGATGTCGAAAGTGAAGCCGATGGCGGCGATCACGCAGATCAACCACTGGGTGGCAGACAAGCCCGAGCCCGTGCGACCGTTCGTCATCCGCTGTCTCCCTGAGAGTCGTCCTGATCACCGCTACGGGCCGTCCGCCCCGGCAGCGCCCATTCCGAGCCATCGTTGCGCCCGGGCCCTGGCCGCACAATGACGGAGCGCACCTTTTCCTACGCCAAACACGCGCGGCGCCGGCGCATGCTTCGAGGATCCTCGACGTGAGCTCGAGAACGCGAGCGCCCTCGACCTGGTGGCTCACGCGCTTCGTGATCCTGCGGCGACTGGGCTTCGTGTACTGCTTCGCCTTCCTGTCGCTCGCGAACCAGGTTCTGCCGTTGATCGGCGACGAGGGGCTCCTGCCTGCCGACCGGTTCCTCGGCCGCCTGGCAGCTCTCTACGGATCGCGCTGGCAAGGCTTCCTCGAGGTCCCGAGCATCTTCTGGACGCTGACGCGCAGCTCTCCCGGCAGGATCGAGCGCGCTCCCGCGTCGGATTCCTTCCGGAAGGACTGAAACGAGTGCTAGGGACCGCGAGTCCTTCTTCAGGGCCGGGGGAGCTGTCTACGCGAGCGTGGGCCGCAGTCCCGGCCCTGCCCGGCGCTTCGCTCCGGCCGAAGAACAAACGTTTCCTTGCGAGCCTCCGCAAATTTGCTAAGTTCTCGAAGCCTCGAACGCAGCTGCTCTTCTACAGAGACTCCGATGGAACCGTGCCACTCCTCGATTGGCTGGATGTCGTGACGGAAACAGCACGAGCCAAGTGCCGTACCCGTCTCGAGCGGCTTGCCGAACTCGGACACGAGCTTCGTCGGCCCGAAGCCGACTATCTGCGAGATGGCATCTACGAACTGCGCTTGAAGCACGCGCGGACGAACTATCGAATGCTCTACTTCTTCCACGGGAATCGCGCCGTTGTCATCTCCCACGGCCTTTCCAAACAAGAGGCTCGAGTCCCGCCCCGGGACATCGAAGCTGCGGTGCGAAGGAAGCGCGCGTTCGAGGCTGATCCCCAGTCGCACACCTACTCGGAGGACAGCTGAGGTGGCCCGCAAGAAGACTTCCGACGCAATCTTCATCCTGGATCGGCGCTACTTCCGCACCTCGAAAGCCAAAGCGGAGCTCGCGGCCGCCAAAGAGAGCGCCGCAGTAGCCCGAAAGCTCCTCGATCTACGGACCGAGGCCGGCCTCACGCAGAAGCAGCTCGCCGATCTGGTCGGGACCACGCACACTGCCATCTCGCGCCTGGAGAACGACGACTATGCCGGCCACTCTCTTTCCATGCTCCAGCGAATCGCTGTCGCACTGGGAAGGCGCGTCGAGATCAGCTTCGTCCCGATCAAGCGGCGGAAGCGGGCATGAGCGAGCGTTCCTCGGGCGGACGAGCTCGAGTCGGTGCTTCCTTCATGGCCTCTTCCTCACCTGAGAGAGCCGGAACACTGCGTCCCTGTGGTATTCGAGGAACGCGGCCTGACCGGCGCTGAATGCGCCAGCAGGAAAGTTGCGCTCGACCTCGACACCCATCCGGGCGAGTGAGTCCCTGTGTGCGACAGGCGAGACGAGCAAGGCGCCGTCCGCACGGAAGGAAATGAACCCTTGATCGAAAAGATGATCGATCGAGGGCGTCAGCAGAAGGCCGTTCTCTCCATTCAGACGTTCCTGGTTCGAGCAGTCCCTCCATGGCTTGCAATGGCTGGCGCGGAGATGTTCGGGGCGAGAGACACCCGTGATCCTGCAATGCGTCTCGATCCTCTGCACGCGTTCGCGAAACCGACCCTGTCCGCGCCCCGCCAGGATCAACGCTTTCTTCTCCGTCTCCGGGAGGGTCTCATCGCCCTCGATTTCCTCTCGCAGGTGCTCCTCCCAAAGGAAGACTTCGGGGTTGGGGACGTGCGTTACCGCCTCCGCGATCACCTCGGACCGACTCAGGGCTGCGACCTCGCTGCCGAGAAGATCCGCCAGAGCGAGCGCCAGCGGCTCGGGCAATTCCGTCAGGTAGATGCTCTGAACTCCCCGCCCCTCCGGGAGAAGGGGCGAGTAGCGCTGCGGGAGGAGTGGGCGCAGCAGCTCCATCCAATCGACTGGACGAACGACTGTCAGCATCTCGTGGAATTCCACGTCGATCCGCCAGCCGATCGCCTCCCAGTTTCTTCCCGTCAGACCGAACTCGGCCGGCTTCGGTGCTTCGTAGGCGAAGGACCGTGCGATCCCAAAGGCCCGGATCCGAGCATCACAGAAGGAGAAGACGAGGTCGCCGGGAGCAACCTCGCGCATGAATTCATAGAACGGATTCCGATCCCCGTTCGACTTCCGCTTCGGCGACCAGAGGTAGCCGCCGGCGAACTCGTGACGGTACGTCTGATTCTGGTTCACCCACCAGAAGCGCACGGATACGAGAGTCCTCGAATGCGAATCGTAGCACGCATACGGCGAGCAGAATGCTGCACGAGTCTGCCGGCCCCAATCCAAGGATCCCTGAATCGACGCCAACCAAGCACCGGCCGGATTCCCATGGTTCGCGCCGGATGGAGATAATGGGCCGCGGACCGGCTCCCCCCTGCGCATCGACCCGAGGCTCCCATGGCACACGCCTTCCCGCTCCGGAACGTCGTCGGCTTCCTGGTTCTGCTGTGTTCTCCGGTGGTCGCGTCCCGCGGCCCGCCGGTGTTGCGCGTCATCGGAGGGGGTTCGATGCGTGTCCACCGCTAGCCGTAACTCCTTGTGAGACAACGCTTTCCCGGACCATGGTTCGATTCTTGCCGGAGTCCTGTCGATCCCGGCGGCCCCGTTCGACGTGGCTGCAGAGCACGGGCTCGGAACCGATCGACACCCGATGGGTAGCCCGGCAGTTGCGAAACAGGAGTTGAAACGATGAGAGTCATGGTGCTGGTCAAGGCGACGAAGGATTCCGAAGCGGGCAAGATGCCGGGCCCGGAGCTCCTCACGGCGATGGGGAAGTTCAACGAGGAGTTGGTCAAGGCTGGGGTCATGCTCGCGGGGGACGGGCTGCACCCGAGCTCGAAGGGCGCGCGAGTGCGCTTCTCCGGCTCGAAGCGGACCGTCATCGACGGGCCTTTCGCGGAAACGAAGGAGCTCATCGCGGGCTACTGGCTGTGGCAGGTGAAGTCGCTCGCGGAGGCGATCGAGTGGCTCAAGCGCTGCCCCAATCCCCACCCTGGCGAGTGCGACGTCGAGATCCGTCAGGTCTTCGAGGAGAGCGACTTCGCGTAGCCCTTGGGGATGCGCTCGGAGGAGGAGAAGTCGCCGATTGGTTTCCAAGGCAGTCGCGGGATGGTTTGATCGGTCGGAGTGTCTCCGACCGATCTCCATTCCACGATCGAGGCCGTCTGGCACATCGAATCGGCCAAGCTGATCGCGGGTCTGACGCGCATGGTGCGCGACGTGGGCCTCGCAGAAGATCTCGCCCAGGACGCGCTGGTCGCCGCGCTCGAGCAGTGGCCCAAGGCGGGCATCCCCGACAACCCGGCTGCATGGCTCATGAGCACGGCCAAGCACCGCGCGATCGACGAAGTGCGGCGTGACCACCGCTTCGAGCGCAAGCAAGTGGAGCTGCTCTCCGAGCTCGCGGCGCCCGGCACGACCGCGAGCGAGGCCGAGGCCGCGCTCGACGACGACATCGGGGACGACCTCCTCCGCTTGATGTTCCTCGCCTGCCACCCGGTGCTCTCGGCCGAGGCACGCGTCGCTCTCACGCTCCGGCTGCTCGGCGGCCTCTCGACTGCCGAGATCGCGCGCGCTTACCTCGTGCCCGAGCCGGCCATCGCGCAGCGCATCGTGCGCGCCAAGCGCACGCTCGCGGAGGAAGGCGTCCAATTCGAGATGCCGCGCGGCGACGAGCTCGGTGCTCGCCTCGCGTCGGTGTTCGAGGTGATCTACCTCGTGTTCAACGAGGGCTATTCCGCCACCGCCGGCGACGACTGGATGCGGCCCGCGCTGTGCGAGGAAGCGCTGCGTCTCGCGCGCATCCTCACCGGGCTCGCGGCGGAAGAGCCTGAAGCGCACGGCCTCGTGGCATTGCTCGAGATCCAGGCGTCGCGGGCGCGAGCCAGAGTCGATGCAGCGGGCGAGCCCATCCTGCTCCTCGATCAGGATCGCGCGCGCTGGGACCGAGTGCTGATCGGGCGCGGCCTCGCGGCGCTCGAGCGGGCCGAGCGTCTCGGTGGAGCGCGCGGTCCGTACGCGCTTCAAGCCGCGATCGCCGCATGTCATGCGCGCGCGCGCACGGCAGACGAGACCGATTGGGCGCGCATCGCGACGCTCTACACAGCGCTCGCCGAGGAGGCACCCTCGCCCGTGATCGAGCTGAACCGTGCAGTCGCGGTCGGGATGGCCGACGGACCGGCTGCGGGTCTCGCGCTCGTCGAACGATTGGCGACGGAGCCCGCCCTGGCGAGCTATCCATGGCTGCCGAGCGTGCGCGGTGATCTGCTCGTGAAGCTCGGGCGAGCCGACGAGGCGCGCGCGGAATTCGAGCGCGCGGCCGCGTTGAATCAGAATGCGCGCGAACGCGAGATCCTCCTCCGCCGCGCGGCCGCCTGCGCGGGAGAGATTCCTCGGCGCGCGGACGGAGCCGAGCGCTGAAAAATGCCGGGCGCCGGCGACGCTCGAAGGACGGCGCGCGGGAGCGGAGGCGCCGACCGATGGTCCGAGTGGACTGCTGCGGCCGAGAACCGCACTCCGCGCCCCTCGAGACGCCGGCGAAGCACGCGCGGCTCGATCGCGGCTACGATCGCGGGTGCTTTCCCCTTGCCATTCGAGATTCCCACCATGCTCCATCCCATCGTGCTTGCATCGCTCTTCCTCGTCGCGAACGCCGCCGCGCAAGACGGCGACTGGCCCCAGTTCCGTGGCCCGGGAGGTCTCGCCGTCGCCGGCGACACACCGATTCCCGCGAAGTTCGGTCCCGACGAGAAGGTGCTCTGGAAGACGAAGATCCCGCCGGGAGCCTCCTCTCCGTGCATCGTGGGCGACCGCATCTTCGTGACGGGCTTCGAGGACAAAGCGAACGTCGTCCTCGCGATCGATCGCCGCGACGGCAAGGTGCGCTGGACCGCGAAGTTCGAAGGCCCTCCGTATCCCGAGTACTACCACCCGCACGGCGGGCCGGCTCTCCCTACGCCAGTTTGCGATGGCGAGCGCGTGATCGCGTCGTTCGGGAACTACGGTCTCGTCGCGCTCGATCTCGACGGCAAGGTGCTTTGGGAGAAGCGCATGCCGCATCCAAGATATGTTTTCGGCGTAGGCGCCTCGCCCCTCTTGTACGAAGGCCTTCTCGTCGTATCGCGTGACGGAGCGCCCGAAGCGGGAATCCTCGTGCTCGACGCCGCCGATGGAAGCGAGCTCTGGCACATCGATCGCTTCGAGTACGGCGAGTCGCACGGCACGCCATTCCTGTGGCACAACAAGGACCGCACCGAGCTGGTGATCGCTGGCAGCAGCCGCTTGTGCTCGTTCGACCCGGGCACCGGCGACCCGCTCTGGAGCGTGGGAGGCTTGACGGCGTTTCCGTGCACGACGCCGACCGCGGACGAGGACACGCTCTATTTCGGCGCCTGGTCGACTCCGAACGCGACCGGCCGCTCGTTCTGGGAAGCCGGCTTCGCGCAATCGCTGGATCTCACCGACGCTGAGGCAGCCGACCCCTCCTTGATCTTCAAACGCCTGGACGCGAACGCGGACGGCAAGATCGTCCCCGACGAGGTGCCGAAGTGCCGCATGAAGGACGCCTTCGGCTTCCTCGATCGCGACCAGAACGGCACCTGGGAGCTCGAGGAACTGCTCAAGGGGGAGGCGACGGTCACCGCCACCGGCGAGAACCTGATGGTCGCCGTCGCGCGCGGCGCGCAAGGCGACGCCTCGAAGGATCACGTGCGCTGGAGCTGGAAGCGCGGCCTGCCGTACGTCTCCTCGCCGCTCTGCTACCGCGGCCGCGTCTGGTTCCTCCAGGCCGGCGGCCTCGTGAGCGCCCTCGACGCCGCGACCGGCAAGCCGATCATCGATCGCGCTCGGCTTTCCGACCGCAGCGAGTACTACCTCTCCCCCGTCGGCGCCGCCGGACACGTCCTCGCCGGCTCGGCCGAGGGCACGCTCTACGTGATCGCCGCCGACGCGCCCGAGCTCGTCGTCGAGCACGCCGTCACCTTCGACGAGGAGCTCTTCGCGACGCCAGCCGTGCTCGACGGCGTCATCTACCTGCGCACGAAGGCGACCCTGTGGGCCTTCGGCGAGCGGAGGGAGTGAAACCGCCGGGCGACCCGCTCACGATCGGGTTCCGGCAGTCGATGGTGCGCCTCGTCGTCTGGTTTCAGGTCCCTCGAGGCCTGGCTCACTCGTAACCGTTCGGGCAACGCCACCCCTCAAGCGTATTGATCGCAGGGCGTGCTGTGGTCAGCTGCCGAGCTGGAGTGCGACGCGCTCGAGGATGCTGGCGCGGTGGTCTTCCACGACCTTCGCCCACTTGGCCTTCCAGCCGTAGGGCGTGAGTTCGCGGACGTCGGTGACCTTTCCGATGCGCAGTAGCACGTCGCGCAGGTACGTGCGCGGGTCGACCTCGTGCTCCTTGCAGGTCGCCAGCAGGCTGTACATCACGGCCGCGGCATCGCCGCCGCGTTCGTTGCCGAAGAAGATCCAGTTCTTGCGGCCCACCGCGACCGTGCGCAACGCGCGTTCGGCGGCGTTGTTGTCGATGGAAAGCCGTCCATCTTCGCAGTAGCGCGCAAGAGCTTCCCAGTTCGAGAGCGCGTAGTCGATGGCCTTCGCCAGTGGCCCCTTGTCGAGCACCTGTGTGCGGGCCACGGCCATCCAGTCACGCAGTCGCGATAGCCTCGGCAACGACTCAGCCTGACGCAGCTCGCGGATCTGCTCGTACGAGAGTCCCGAGTCCTTCGCCTGCCGCTCGATCACGTACAGCTCGCCAATGCGCGCGACCGCCTCCCTCGCGAAAGCCGGCTCGCCGTCCTCGGCCTTGATGAAGTACCGACGTGCATGCGCCCAGCAGCCCACCTCGAGCACACTGCCGTCCTTGTAGAAGGCGTCATAGACCGAGTACGCGTCCGCCTGCATGTAGCCCTTGAAGTCGGTCAACACCGATCGTGGTCCGTCGCGACCGCGCGACTCGGTCATGTCGAAGAAGACCTGGCCACCAAGACCTCGGTACACCCAGACGTGGCCCTGGCGCGAGTTCTTGTCGCTGCCTTCCTGGATCGTGACCGGCGTGTCGTCGGTTTGCACGATGCCCGAAGCGAGGACGTCCTTGCGAATCTGCTCGGCAATCGGTGAGAGGATCTCTGCGCAGCGTACGGAGGATTCGCACAAGACCGAGCGCGACAGCTCGAAGCCTTCCGATGCGTACTTCGCTTCGAGCCGGTTGTAGGGCATGTGGTGCCCGAAGCGTTCGACCAGCACGTGCGCGAGGAAACCTACCCCGAGCAGGCCCCTGTCGATCACGCGATTGGGACCAGGGGCGATCTTCACGCCGTTCTCGCAAGCCTTGCACGCATACTTCTTGCGCGCGATCTCGTGCACGACCGAGATCTCGAGGCGTTCGAGCTCCTTCGTGAGCTCCTCGCCGATCTCCGTGAGCTCGTGGCCGCACAAGCAACGACGCTGATCCAGGGGTAGCTCGAAGGTCGTACGCATCACCGGCAGGTGCGGCGGAAAATGCTTACGGCGCTTGGGCACTTTTGTCTGTCCGCTCGAGCGGATCTCGACCGCGCCCTGGACCTTCTTCTCGTCGGCGATACGTTCGGCGGCTTCGACGAGCTCGGGGAACAAAAGATGCATCTGACCCGGCCCGCAAGCGAAGTCGGCGCGTGGCCGACGCTCGCTCGACGGCTCGAACTCCTGACGACGCAACAGCCGATTCTCGCTCTCGAGCTGCGCGATGCGCGCAAGCAAATGTTCGTGCTCTGTGCGCTCCTTCAACAGCAGCGCTCTCAGCGCCTCGACATCATTCGGCAACTCGCGCGCGTCCACGATCGTCGTCACGCGAACAGATACGCACATCGCGCGCGAAGTAACGACGGAATTGCGATTTCTTCGTGTCGATTCCTTCGAGCAACATCGACATCTGCGCGCGATCGATCTCGACGCGCGGCGCGCTGCCGTCGATGCGTTCGAACGTGCCGCGTTCGAGACGCTTGTAGAAAAGCCAGAAGCCGTTCTTGTCCCACACGAGCATCTTCACACGATCACGCCGCCGGTTGAAGAAACAGAACAGGGTCCCCGTGAAGGGGTCCTCTCCGAAGGCCTCACGCACGATCGCAACGAGCCCGTCGAAGCCCTTGCGAAAGTCGACCGGCACCGTCGCAGCGAGGATGCGTTCGCGCGAGGAGATGCTCAGCACTGCTCCAGCGCTCGAACTAGCCGCACGAGCGCCGCCTCGTCCACGTCGGCACCCACGACGATGCGCCGCTCGCCACGAATCACGATCTCGATACGAGAAGCTGGCTTCGCACACGACTCGACCAGTTCCACGAACGTCTCCGGCGTCGGCTTCCGGCGTACCGTCGCCGCCCGCCGGCCGAAGAGCTTGCGACGCCACCAGAACAACTGGTTGCTCGAAACATCGGGCTCGAGCGCCGCGGCCTGTCGGTACGTCAACCCCTCGCGCTCACGCCGCTCCAGTAGGTGACGCATCTTCTCGGCACGATTGGCGGTCTCCATGCCGCACATCGTCGCCACTATCCCGAGATCTTCCAGGTGGGGTCGCGCGAACGGTTACGCTCACTCCCCGCAGGAAGAACGAGTCCACGTCTCCCACTCGCCGTCCCGTGCGCACACGCTGGAGCAGCTTTCCAAGGTCTGACGGTTCATCCGGAAGTACAGACTCCGGTAGAGCAGAAGCTCACCGAGCACGCCAGGAAACAGCGGCGGCTCGTTCAATGTTCCTTCGATGGATTGGCCCGCAATAGAGATTCGGGCCGGAACCTTTATTACTAGCCTCGGCCAGCCAGGTCCGGTTCGATCCCGGCCAGATCACGCGAGCAGGCCGGCGATGTCTCGTCTGCCGCTGAGCACTCTCACGACCTCGAGTGGACGCGTCTCCGGCCGGTACACGATCAAGAAGCTGAACACCGGCCAGAAGAGAACCTGTTCACAGGTGAGATCCCCTCGTGAGTGGCCCGCGCCAGGGTTTTCGGCGAGGAGGTCGGCCGCCGACAGAATCTCCCGAAGCACGGACCGTGCTCGATCGGGCCCACTCTCAATCAAGAGGTAGTCGACGATCTCTTCCAGGTCCATCTCAGCGTGAGGTGTGAACCGGCACCGGTTCACGCACCCTTCTTGCGGTGCGCCTCGATTCTCCGCAGGAGCTGCTCGATGACCTCCTCGCCGTCGACGAGTTGACCGGCCTTCGCCTGGGCTATCCCCTCGGCGATCTTCCGTCGCACCTCCTCGCGCCAGCGTCGCTCTTCGACGAGCAACCGGAGTCCTTCGCGGATCACCTCGCTCGCGGAGCCGTAGAGGCCAGTGGCGACTTCCTCTTCCACTAGCTTCTTCAGCTCCGGGGTCAGATGGACGTTCACGGTCGAAGCTTACGTCGATTGGCCAAGATTGTCCAGATCGGACATATCCATCCCGGCAATCCTCCTGCCACCGTCTGTTCTCCGCAGCATCCGATCGATCCTCCACCGGCACGCATCCCCGCTTACCCCGACCTCACGGGTGGCCGATCGGTTGCGCCGAATCGTCGGAGAGCGGGCACTCCCTACAGGGCCCGCTCGAACACCCGCTGGTTGCGCCACGCGAGCGCCCCCGGGTCGACCGCTGCGCGGGATCTTCAGGCAGCCGCAAGCGCCGGCGGTTCGTTCAGCGCTTCTGGATGAGAAACGAGCGGATCGGGAACCATCGCCTTGGTGACTGGCACGGGAAAACGAGACTCACTCGGTGAATGGGACCTCGAGAAGCACCTCGGCGTGCGGAGGCACGGTCAATTGGCCTTGGAGCGCATTGCCCTCCGGAGACCGAGCTCGCCAGTGGTAGCTGCCGTTGGGAAGGCCGGAGACGCGAAGGTACCCGGATGTGTCGGTGATCGGCATGCCACCCGCGATTTCGATCGAGCCGCTCGCGAGCCAGTCTTCGAGAGAGACGCCAAACTCATCCGAGATCAGCTCGAGGCTGACGGCGGGCAAGGCCGCTCCATCTTGGGTCGAATGGATCGTGAGCGAGCCGAGGCGGCGAACCTGAAGAGTGTAGCCAGTGTTGTCGGAGCTGGCGTGCGCACGCATCTCGGCGGGCCAGAAGCCTTCCGAGAGGAGCACCGCGAGGAAGTCGCCCTCTGCAAAACTGTCGACGGTTGCAATGCCGTCGGTTTCGGACTCGCTCCTGGCCAGCAGCGTGACGCCGTCCAGGGCGAATACACCAAGGTCCACATTTGGCATCGGTTGTTCGTGGTCCAGGAGACGGACGGTGAACCCGGCTGAGGTCTCGACGACCACTTCGATGGTCTGCCCAGCGTCTCCCGAAAGGTCAATGGGAAGGAAGTGTGCAATTCCCTGTCCTGGCGGATCCACCGTGGCGAGGATCTCGGGCGCCGAAACGCCACGGAGCTGACAGATTCCCTGTTCGTCCGTCATCTGTTGCCTCAGCCACAGCACGTTGTCACCTGGCAAGCTCCAGCCGACTATGGCGCCGACGATGGGTGAGTGATCGCGCGAGACGAATCGAAGAGTACGCTCGGTCGCTTCGATCGGGATCTCCACGCTGGCGTGCGAGCCGGGAGGACACGTGAACTGCTTGACGCCAAAGAACTCACCTGCAGGATTGCTGATGTCGACGACGACCTCGTCGCTGGTGATGCTCTCGATCGTTGCCTCGTCGTCTTCCATGACTTCCGAGTGGACAGTTCGGTATCCATCCGGTGACAGGAACGTGATTCCCAGGACCGCTTCTGTCGGGAGAGGGCTACCGTCCTTCGAGACCAGCTTGACGGTCAGAGATCGATTCGTGTGCACCGGAATGACGAGCTCTGATCCGCGGAGCAACTCGACCACGGTGTAGACGTCGAGCCGCTCTTCTTGGCTGGGAGGATACACCCCGAAGACCATCGGCCCAGGGTTCACATTCTCGAGCGAGATCCGGCCATCTTCGGGCACTTGCCTCCTGGCGATCGTCGTGCTGCCTTCTCCGTCCAGTGAGTACTCGCTGTAGTCCGCGCCGTCCTGGCCCTCCAGTCGAAGGACGAGCGGGCGCTGCTTGCGCAGGCCGATGACTCCCATGTTCAGCCGTCCCTCCGGATCCGGCACGCGAGTCACGGAATCCGGCGCGTAACCTGGAGCACTGATCTCGATTCGACTCGCGATCCTCGAGACCGCTATCCCCCTCAGATTGCCTTGTTGATCCGCGGCGACGGACGGCCCCCACGGCTCGATCGGCCGGTCGGCGTAGACCGCATACACCTGCGCGCTGGCCTGAGAGAGCGGCTGCCCCGTGGCAGCGTCGACCACCTGTCCGAATGCTTCACCGGCGGCGAAGAGCTCGAGTTCCACTTCAGCGGTATTTCCGGGATCCACCGAAATCGTCACCGCTTTTCCGGGGGGGATTCTCGGCGCCGAAGGCAGGAGCGTCAGACTGCCAGATGGAACGTTTGGGAGCACGAAAGAGCCCTCCGCCTGGCCTCGGAAGTCAGTACGCAGAGCAAGGGTGGGCTCGATGGCGAAGTAATGGACGGTGAATGATTCGACCGGTTCACCGTCGAGCGTACATCTGCCTACGATGCGTGAGCTCTCCTTGAGCACGAGGTTGAAATGTTCGCTCAGTGGAGAGAGGTAGGGCATCGTGCGCTCGGCCGCATACCCATCGGCCTCGCCCTCGAACCACACCTCGCCGGCAGGCGAACACTCGAAGCGAGCCATTCCCTCGTCATCGGTGAGTGTCTCGCTCGCGTGGGTTGCACCCCCATCCTTCCAGAGGAGTCGAACTCTGGCACCGCGAATCGGATCCTCCGCGGTGTTCTGCACGAGGACGGTGTTCGTGACACCAGCGATCCACGGGAAATCGACGACGACCTCACTACCCGGCGGGGGATTCACGACTGTTCGTTCCACCGGAACGCTGTTCCTGCTCTCGAGGCGGAACACGTACCGTGCATCCGTAACGGAGGGGATTGCCTGGATTCTCCAAGCACCTTCCGTATCAACTCGCGCGGTCGCAAGACCCGAGTCCAGGTCGTCGGTCACGATCCGGACATGAACCATCACTCCATGATCGGAAGGCTCCGCGCCGCTGATCCTGCCGCGGGCGGAGAAGCTCGATGCAAGGAACAGCGTAGCTGACGGAGAAGATGCGTCCCCGAACCACGGACTCGAGACCCGACCATTCTTGGATGCAACGAGGTGCATTCTCCCGGCCGCCGAAACGGCCGCCGCGGATCCGTCTGAATCAGTGGTGTATTCGAAGGCCGCGAGGGCAACCTCCTTGGAAAGCGCGCTCGCCGCAGGCGATTCCGGGGTTGCGACGAGCCAACGTACCCGCGCTCCTTCGACAGGCCGGCCGATCTCGTCGTATACGTGGATCGCTAACGGTTCAGCTCGCATCAAGGCACACGTCGATTCGTCGATCGCAAGGTACGACCGAGCCCAGAGCCCATGCTCCGGCGCCATCACCCAGATCGAACTCCGATCGGAAACCTCGACGGCCTCGTTCTCAGCGAAGGAGAACGAGCCATCCGCCACGCTCCTGACGGAGGCCGTCTTGCCGAGAATCTCTGCCCACTCGAGCGCATTCCAGTTCGGCTCTCCATCCTGGACAGGCAACCACGCTGACGTCCATCCGATCCACGCGCCTGCGAGGGGTCGGCCATCTGAATCCAAGACTCGCCCCTGTGGATAGCGACCCTCGACTGGATGACGAGTAGATTCCTCGTTGGATGTGAGACTCTCGGATGCAATACCGAGGTTCTCCGGCGCGATCGGATCTGGAAGGTCGCCTTGGTCCGGTCTCGCCTCGCCTGCTCGCGCCTGACCGGTAGTGATCGGAGCAGACGGTCCCATCGTCTCGGCAGAGAACGCGAGACAGTAGTACAGACCTGCGGCAAGCACCGTCACCACGGCCAGGCTGAGCAGGCCCTTGAATGTCCGTGACATCGCAGGTGAGGTGCCCGGCAATGGGCTCGTCAGGGCTTGACCTGGGGTGCGATGTGCGTTCGCGCGCCGATCCCGCTGACGCCACCACCTCCCGGCGCAGCATCCCACGCCAGAGCAAGGCCCATGAGGATCATCAGGGCGAGCAGACTCGCCATGATCGGTCTCGACCAGGAGTGTCCGTTATCGAGCGAGAGCACGTACGACCTCCAAGGAAAGGCGGCCATAGGGCACGCGGGAAGGATCGGTCAATCCAAGTTCGGGTAGCTGCACTTTGAGCAAACCCATTTGACGCTGCCGTTGGATCCCCTCCGCGAAGGACTGCACGACCTCGGGGTGGCTCTCGAGCTCGTCATCGATCACTCGAGCGGCCTCCGAGCATCCGTCGCCGCGACCGAGTCTCAGGGCGGTCGTGAGCGCATTCATGGCCGCGAGGCCGACGAAAGCTGTCTCGCGCATGGCTGCGCCGAAAGAATCGAGGGCAGCCGAGAGATCACCGAGAATGAGCTGGAAGTGTCCTCTCGCAATGAGGGCTCTCGCCCGCGCGAGGGAGCTCGGGGATCGCTGAAGAATGGAGCCGATGATGCGGCTCGCTGGTCGCCAGCTCCTTTCCAGGCGGAGGGCCTGCACGAGGAGATTGCGCGCCGAATCCGTGGGCAATACGCGAAGCGCCGCCAGGCTGAGTTGCTTGGCGGAGGGGCGTTTTCGACCGATGCCTCCGCGGATCGCGTCGAACACACCACGAACCTGCGGATGCAGGTCCTCGCGATCGATCCCATCCTGAAGCGCATGCGCCCCCTCGAGCAGAGCCTCTCTGGCGATGCGGGGAATTGCTCGGTCGTGGCCGTCGAAGGCCGAAAAAGTCGGCGCGTTGCGCTCGTCGGAAAGGAAGGCTTCGTTCGTTGCTGCCAGAAACAACTCCGCGAGGTCCTCACGGTAGACCCGCAGGAGATGACGCTCGGCGTGGGTCAGACCGGCCATGCGCGGGGATATCGGAGGGTCCAGATCTTCGCCGTCCAGGAAGCGAGCGCGGCCTGCGTTCCGCAGGAGCACTGCACTCGGGTCGGCAGCGATTTCCTTCAGGAGGGAGTCGATCTCGCTCGCTGGACGGTGGGAGCGCTCATTCATCGTCGTCGGAAACCTCTTCGTCGATCTCGTCTGGCCCGTACTCCCTGGGTAGCAGGATACACGACTGGATACTTCTGAGGGCTCGCTCGACGAGCTTGGCGACCCGCGGGACGGAGTACCCCTCGCCGACGAGGTCCGGGGAGCTCCGGCCCATCACGAAGATCTCGAAAAACGCGTACCGCGCCTCGTCGTCGAGATCGTTGACGGCGATGCACGCGCGGCGTGCGTCCTCTAGCCGGATCCGGAGTGTCTCTTGCAGGTACAGGAAGCGCGGCTGCCAGGGAGGCACTGGTGGCCCATCACGTTCTGCTTCCGAATCGTCCTCGACGAGACGGCGCATCGCGGTGTCCACATGCTCGAGCAGCCATGGTTCGAGGGGCTCGCAGGGATCGTACCTGTCGCGAAAGAGCGCAATGCGCGCGAGGCTATTCTCGATGAGATCCCGTAGGTCGACGAGGATGGAACGCTCACGAAGCCGGCGCGAGCAGAGTGGTACGAGCCCAAGAGGATCGTCGGGATCAGAAGACTTCAGCGATCGACCGAGGGGACTCTTCTCGATCCAGTCAGGCTCGAGCTCCGCGCTGGAGTTCCGCTGCTGCGGTCTCGAGCCACGAGGTAAGGGATCATTCTCCGAGTCTTCGCCTCGCGCACGCATTCCGTTTCCCCGGACCCTTGCTTGGACGCAGCCTCCGAGAGGGGCCTCGAGAGGATGCTAGCCGCACTGGGTGGTGCGTCAAGTTGACCGCGAGGCGTGGATCCGCGGGTCGCGTTGGGTGCGCACGCAGCGTTTCCGTGAGAGGCCTGTCAGAACGGTAGGGAGTCCTGCCTCGGCTCTGTCGAAGGCTTGCGATCGGTGAGCTCGTCTTCGAGGAGCGCGTAGAGGACGAGCTGGCCGAGGAGGCGGGCGCGGGAGGGGACTTTGGGCGAGCTCTTCGTCGGAGTCGCGAGTTCGATGGGTAGGCCGTAGGCGCGCGGGTCCGGAGCGTGAAGGGTGCCGAGGCGGCGTTCGAGGATGCGTTCGGGAGCGAGCAGGCGATCGCGCGCTGCGGTGAGGTCGCGGGCGAGGTCGGGCTCGCGTTCGGGAGGGTGGAGCTCGATCTTGGTGCGCCAGGTGGAGCGGATCTCGTCGGCGGTGTGGGGGGCGTGCGGGTCGAGGCCAAGGAGGGCGTGGGGATCGGGAATCCGGCGCAGGGCGGGATCGACGTGGACGGGGGGGAAGCAGCGTTCGCGAGCGGGGGGATCGATGGGGAGGTCGTGCTGGCGGAAGGGGGTGAGGGTCGAGGAGGAACGCGAGGAAGCCTCGCGCTGCTCTCCGCGGCTGGTTTCGCGGCGCTTTTCCTTGCGGCGCTCGCGGCGGCGGCGTGCGCGGTCTTCGTTCTTGCGCTTGCTCATCTCAGCGGTCTCGGAAGAAGTCTTCGAGGGCGTGGCCGAACGACTCGTCGGAGGCGGCGTCCTCGTCGAGGTCGACGTCGCCGGCCAGAGGAACGAAAGCGCCAAGGATGTCCCGGATCAAAGGGTCGTCGAGCTGCATTCGGTGCTCGATCAACCAACCGATGAGGTCGGCGAGATCGCGGGGGCTCGATGCGATGTGCGCACGCAGATAGGGCGCGAGCGCCGCGGTTCCGCGGTGCTGGAGGAATGCGGTGAGGGCGTCGAGCGCAGACTGCGCGAGGGCCGGGCGCGGCACAGCGACTGCGGTGAGGCGGGCAACCGCGTGCAGTGCCTGCTTCCAGGCGAGGGGCAAGGCGACATGCTTTCGCAAGTGCCGGCCGAGCTCGCGCAAGCGTGCTTGGCCGCGCTCGCTCTCCTCGAGGTGGGCGAGCAGGACGAGCTCGTCACCGATCGCAGGTGAATCGATGCTGCGCGGGGGCCCGAGCGCGCGGCGCAAGCATGGCTCCATGCGCGCGAGCCAGCCAGCGATCTCGTCCTCGTTCAAGAACTCCGCGATGCGATCGGGGAGTACGGCCGCGAGCTCGATCGGGGGCGTGTGAGGTTCGAGGGTCTCGAGGAAGGCCGTGAACGCGCGGCGGAGGCGGCGGCCGGCCGGTCCTTCGTTCGCATTTTCGATGACCTTCGATGCAAGGCGCATCCCGTGCTCCGCGCCGCCGGGGAGCGCGAGCAGCCGCGCAGCGCGATGCAGGCGAAGGCGAGCTCGCCGCGGCCGACCTCGTGCAGGCCGAGCAAGAGCTCCGCACGGGCTCGATCCGTGAGTGCGGTCAGCGATTTCGCGAGCGCGGCCGGAGGGATGTCCTCCCCCCACGCCTCGAGGATGTCGATGGAGCGATCGAGCTCGCTCGTGCCGCCGACGATTGCGAGGGCGAGCTCAGCGCGCAGGTGCCCGGGGAGTTCTGCGGCTGCCTCCTCGTCCTCGAGCACTCTCGTCGCGACCGCCGTGCGCTCGGCGCTCGAGGCGGAGCGCAGCTCGCTCCACAACGAGAGCAGGAATTCGATCGAGCGGCCGCCGACAGGTTGCCACCAATCCAGCCGAGCGGAGAGACAGCCGAGCTGGAGGATCAGCGTCACTTTGCTCGAGATGCCTTCGAGCGAATCGGCGAGCTGCAAGGCGGCGAGAACGGGGCCGCGCGCTTCGACGGGGCGGCCTTCGCGCAGGATCTCCCCGATGCGCTCGAGCAAGGTGCCGAGCACTCGCCGCCGCCGGTCGCGCGGGGCGTAGCGGAGAGCGGCGGCCTCTACAGCCAGGTGCTCGCACCATGCCGGCGGGGGAGAGCTCGCGAGCCAGCGCTCGAGATCGATGCGATCGCGCCGGCCGCGCTCGCGTCCGAGATCGGGCCAATCCTCGGGAGCGAAGGGTGCTTTGGCGCCGGGGACGTGCTCGCGCACGAAAGCGCGCGGATCCTTCCGTCCAGTCTGGCAGGCTACTCCCATCGCCCAGTACTCGGCGAGCCGGCGCGAGAGGGGGAGGAGCGTCTTCTCGGCGTGGTAGGCCCTGAACTTCCCGGAGAGCAGCGGGAGGAGCGCGAACAAGACCGGACGCTCGCGGCTCAGCGTCGCAAGGGTCGCCGGCCGCGAGGCCTTGGCGTTTGCCATCGCCGCAGCGAAAAGGCGGATCAGGTCAAGGGTCGGCAGTCCCGGTCCATTTGCAACCCCGAGCTTCTTCGCCTGGTTGCGAAAGTGCGAGGGATCGATCGCGTCCGGCTCGAACGAAACGAGCAGCAGCACCAGGAAGAGATCGGGCTGGCCGGCGGCCAGGCAGGCCGGGGAGAGGCGCTCGATCTCCTCGAGCTCGCCCTTCTCGAGGGCCTGCATCGCGCGCAAGATCCAGGCTTGGCGCTCGGGAAGCTCGGCGCAAGCTGCCTCGATTCCTCCGCCACGCTCGAGGATCTCCTCGGCCCGACGCCAGGCTGCCCAGCGCGGGTCGGCCGGCGGACCTTGTGCGCTCACAGCCACACGCCCAGCTCGAACATCTGGTCGGAGAGCTCGTCGTAGTGCTCGAGCGCGAGCGCATCGTCCCCCTTCTGGAGCGCTTCGCGTCCGGCTTCGGCGATGCGGCGCAGCTCGAGGGCGTGCTCGGCGTGCTCGGAGGCGAGCCTGGAACCGGCGGCGAGGATTGCATCGAAGGCGCGGCGCGCCTCGTCGAGATCGCCCGAGACGGACGCAGAGGTCACTGCGAGCGCGGGCATTGCTTCGTCGCGCGAGCTGCTCGCCTCGCGCTCGAGGAAGGGATCGGGATCGCTGCCGTCGCCGGGGACGAAGTCGTGCTCGCGCATCTCCAGGACGAGCTTCTCGCGTAGCTCCGCGATTTCCGTTCCGCCCGCCGCGACCCGCCCGTCGACCGAGCGGCCGGAGAGCTCGTCGGTCACACGGATCGTGACCATCCCGTCGAGGTCGTGGCGGAACTCGACCGAGATCGGGCGCCTTCCCTGCTCGTCGGGGGCCGGCGGCAGCCCGCTCATCACGATCTCTCCCAGTGTCGTGTTGCGCAGCGGATTGCAGTCCGAGCCCTGCATCACGGGGATCTTCACGCTCTCCTGCATGGGCGTGGCAGTGTGGAAGAGCTCGGTGTGGCGCGAGGGCAGCGGCGCATTGCGCGGGGTCACGACGCGGCACATCATGTGCGTGTCCGCGCTTCCCGGGGGCTCGGTGATCGCCGCCACCGAGAGTGAGAAGGGTGCGACGTCGACCAGGATCCCGTCCACGCGGCTGCCGTCGACGATCGCGGCCTGGATCGCGGCGCCGAGCGCCACCGCACGATCGGGAGGCACGGCGGCATTGCCTTCCAGGCCCAGGTGGTCGCGCAGCATCGACCACACGAGCGGGATGCGCGTCGATCCTCCGACGAGCAGGAGCTCGTCGAGGTCCCCGGCCGCGACGTGCGCGTCGGAGAGCACCTGCCCGATGCAGGCGAGCGTGCGTTCGAGCAGCGGCAGCACCTCCTGCTCGAGGGTCGCGCGCTCGAGCTCGCACTCGAGGTGGCGCGCGTGCCCGCCGAGATCGAGCAAGAAGGGCACGCGCACCTTCGCCGTGAGCGTGGAGGAGAGCTCGTGCTTGGCGTCCTGGACGGCGAGCAGGATGCGCATGCGAGCCGGCAGCGAGCGCTGGATGGCCGAGAAGAGCTCCGTGTCGTCGCGGCGCAGCCGCTCCAGTACGACCAGGGTCAGCGCTTCGTCGAGATCGTCCCCGCCCAGATGCGTGTCCCCGTGCGAGGCGCGCACTTCGACGACCGTGCCGTCCTGATCGATCAGGCTCGCGTCGAAGGTGCCGCCGCCGAGGTCGTACACGAGCGCACGACGGCGCACGTCGTTCCTGTGCGCGTGCGCCAGCGCGGCCGCGGTCGGCTCGTTGATCAAGCGCGCGACCTCGAGGCCCGCGATCTCGGCCGCTCGGTGCGTGTCGGCGCGCTGGCCGTGCGTGAACCAGGCCGGCACCGTGATCACGACGCGCTCGGGCCGCACGCCGATCGCCTCTTCCGCCCCCCGGCGCAAGCGCTCGAGGACGAGCGCTCCCACTTCGGGCGCGGTGATCTTGCGCTCCCCGATGATCCAGGTCCGGTCGGAGCCCATGTGCCGCTTGGCCGAGCGGATCGTGCGCTCCGGATCGAGCACCAATCGATGCAGCGCCGGCTTGCCGACGAGCGGCTCGCCACTCGCGGGAAAGGAGACCACCGACGGCACCAGTGGGTCGCCGTCGATCTCGAGGATCTGCGGGCGCCCGTCCCGCACCAGCGCGATCGCGGAGCAAGTGGTACCCAGGTCGATGCCGAAGGTGGGGGCGTTCGCCAATCAGCCACGCTCCTCCTGGTAGACGCTCACTTGCGCCACGCGCAGCACTTCGCGCCCGCCTGCCTTCGCGCGCAGCCAGCCCCGCCGGTGCGTCGCCGCGAGCCGACCGGCAAGCTCGGGCGCGGGCGCGGGTCGCGCCTCGACCGCGCAGTGGAGCTCCGGATCGAAGGCGCCCGTTTCCGCAACCGGCTCGATCCCCAGCGCGCGCAGCCGCTCGAGCGCCGCCTCGCGGGCCATCGCGAGGCCACGCCACAGGCTCTCGTGCTCCTCGCGGCCCGCGAGGAGCCGTCCCAGCCATCCGGTGCGCGCGCCGCGCCGCGCATCGCGACGCCCCAGCGCCTCCCCCGCTGCGTCCGCCAGATCCAGGAGCACCTCGAGCACCGCTCGATCCGATCCGGAGTCCGCCGGCATTCGCCCGATCGCTTCCAGGACTTGCCCGAGCCGCATGTTGAGCTGCACCATGCCCTTCCCCAGGCGAGCGATCTGATCGGAGAGCTCCGCGGGCAGCGTCACGGCGGGAATTCTAGCGCCTCACGGCGATCTCGCGCGGCCCGCGAACCTTGGGGGTCGGAGCGCTGGTGGAGCGCCGAGCGCCAAAGGAACTCGCTCAGCCGATTCTCGAACTCGGTGATGGTGACCCGCTTCATCCTGGCCAGAACAGCCCTGACTGGAAGGCCTATCAATTAGGATCGCGAAACGGCCTTGGGGCGGGTGGATTCGGGCTGGTTTCCGCCGCCATCGCGCGCACCCGGGCGGCGCCTCTGCGACCGTGACCGAAGTAGACGGCGAAGCCGATAGCGAGCCAGACGAAAAGGCGCTCCCATGTCGCCCATGGAAGGCTCGCCATCTGCACGGGACAAGCAAGGGCGCCGAGGATCGGGACCCAGGGCATGCCGGGAGTGCGGAACGGGCGCGGTGCGTCGGGTTGCGTCTTGCGGAGCAGCACGATGCCGATGCACACGAGGACGAAGGCGAGCAGCGTTCCCATGGACACGAGCTGGCTCAGCGTGGCGAGCGGGGTCACGCCGGCTGCGATCGCGACGAGCGTGCCGGTGAGCATCGTGCTGAAGTGGGGCGTGCGGAAGCGGGGGTGCACGCGGCCGAAAGCCTCGGGCAGGAGGCCGTCGCGGCTCATCGAGAGGAAGATCCGCGTCTGGCCGAGGAGTGTCACGATCATCGTGCTGAACAGGCCGAAGAGGGCGCTCACCTTGATGAGCGGGCCGAGCCAGGTGAGGCCGGTGGCATCGATGCCGACGGCGATGGGGTCGGGGACGTTGAGCTTCGAGTACGGCACGATGCCGATGAGCACGATCGCGACCGCGATGTAGATCAGGGTGCAGATCGCGAGCGAAGCGAGGATTCCGATCGGCAGATCACGCTGTGGCCGGCGGCTCTCCTGCGCGGCCGTGGAGACGGCGTCGAAGCCGATGTAGGCGAAGAACATGATGCCTGTCGCCCGCAGGACGCCGCTGAAGCCGAAGGAACCGAAGGTGCCGGTGTTCGGCGGGATGAACGGGTGGAGATTTGCGCGCGTCACGTACGAGGCGCCGGCGACCACGAAGACCACGAGTACGAGCGACTTCACGAGCACGAGAACGGTGTTCGCGGTGGCGGACTCCTTGATTCCCTTCACGAGCAGGGCGGCGACGCCGAGCACCACGAGCGCGGCGGGTAGGTTGAACACGCCGCGGATGGTCGTTCCATCGGCGGATACGACGCTCGCACCTGGCGCGACGGTCAGCGCCGCCGGCATCTCGATCCCGAGCTCCTTCAAGAAGCTCACGAAGTAGCCCGACCAGCCGACGGCGACGGTCGCCGTGCTGAGCGCGTACTCGAGGATCAGGTCCCATCCGATGATCCACGCCGCGAGCTCGCCGATCGTCGCGAAGGCATAGCTGTACGCGCTGCCCGCCACGGGGATCATCGCGGCGAGCTCGGCGTAGCAGAGTCCCGCGAGCCCGCACGCGACGGCTGCGAACACCATCGAGAGCACGAGCGCAGGACCGGCGTGCAGCGCAGCCGCAGTGCCCGTGAGCACGAAGATGCCCGTGCCGATGATCGAACCGATCCCCAGAGCCGTGAGCTGCACCGGACCGAGAGTGCGCCGCAGCAAGGGCCGTTCGGCGTCCTCCTGCAGCTCGGCCAGCGTTTTCTTGTGGAAGAGAGTCATGACCGGACCTCAGATCCGCCGCAAGGCCGCGCCGTGCGTTCGACGATGGAGGGCCGCCGCGAAGAGCACCGCGACGGCGCTCAGCGCAGCGAAGAGGAGCAGCATCCCGCGGTAGCCGCTCGGATGCTCGGCGCCGGCCGTGCCCGCGTCGTTCAGCGCGCCGGCGGCGAGATTGAAGGCGGCGAGGCCGATGTTCTGGATCATCGTCATCAAGCCGTAGGCTGTGCCGAGGCGTCCGCTGTCGATCAGTAGCGCGACGCATGGCCACAGGACGGCCGGCACGAGCGAGAACGCGAGCCCGAGCAGCACGTTCGCGATCCACGGATCCCAGGCCGTCCACGCGAGGATCGGGAACACTGGCAGGAGCAGGAGCGAGCCACCGAGCAGCGCGTTCGTCCGGCGTCCCGCGCGATCGAACAGCCAGCCAAAGAGCGGCGTCGCGACGATCGCGGCGAGGAACACCCAGCCGTTCAGCGCGCCGGCGGCTTCGCGAGTGAGGCCGTGGGCATGCTGGTAGTACTCGATCGCGAAGGTGCTGCGGAACGGAAACAGCACCGAGTAGATCGCGACACACAGGCCGACGAGGTACCAGTAGGAGCGGTCGAAACGCAGCGCTTCCGACCACGAGAAGCGCGGCGCTGGCGCGCTCCTCTCGCCAGCCGCGCTCTTCCTACTCGAACGCTCGAAGAGGAATCCGGCTACCGCCGCCGCCAGGCTGAAGAATGCGAAGCCCGCCGCGAGCAGCAGCGTCGGCCGGACGCCCGATGCATACAGCGAACGCGCCCACACGGGCGAGAGATCGGCCGCATACGAGCCGCCTCGCGCGATGCTCAGATTCAGTCCGAGCACGAGGCCCAGGCGAGCGCCACCGAACCAGCGGCCGAGGGCCGTCGTCACGCCGACGATCAGGGACTCGGAGCCGAGGCCGAAGACGAGCCGGCCGACGACCATGGCTCCGAAGCTCGGCGCGAGCGCCGTCAGCATGCTCCCGACGAAGCAGACGAGGGCGAGGAGCGCCACGCTGCGCATGGCTCCGATGCGATCGACGAGCAGGCCTCCGATGAGCACCATGATCACGTTCGGCAGGCTGTAGACCGCGTTCAGGGTTCCGATCTGCGTGTCGCTGAAGCCGCGCTCGCTCTTCAGGAGATCGGCCAGCGGCGCGATGCAGTCGTACACGTAGTAATTGCCGAAGACGGCCCCGCTCGCGCACAGGAAGAGCGCGCAGTACAGGGCCTTCTTGGGCTTCGAAGGAGCGATGGCCATGCATGCATTCGAGCGCGAGGAGGCCAAAGCCGCACCGCTCGCTTCGGGGAGCCCTCCTCCTCAGAAATGGGGAGATCGGAGGTCGCCGGCGCATGTTCGAATAAGGGCATGGCGATCCGTGGATCGGGGCTGAGCCTGGGCGAGCTCGAGCGCCTGAACGAGCTACTGGTCGCGGTGATCTGGCTCGTGCAGCTGATCGTCTACCTGCGCGATCGCCGGCGCGCGCGATTCACGGCACAGGCCCGGCGCGTTCACGAGCTCTTGCTGGCCGGCCTCACGTGCTGGGTGCTCGAACCCATCGCGAACGCCTGGGATCGACGGGCGTTCTTCGCGCTGAATGCCGGCGTGGCGGGCGCCTTCTTCTTCGCTGGCCGCGCGCTCTTCCTCCTCGAGGGGCGTATGCACCGATTGATGCGGCCGGAGAGCGCGACCGAGCGCGTGCGCTGGCGGAGCGTCCACGCGTGGCTCGCGGGACGCGCCACACCGGCCGTGGCGATCGCGCTCTTCGCCATCGCCCTCGTCGCTTCGTGGGCGCTGCTCGGTCGCGGGGAGCCGGACTCGCGCATGGAGGTCGCGGACGTGCCCGCGGCGATCGTCTCGTGCGCCGGCCTCCTTGCGCTCGGCCTGGGATTCCTGCGCGAATTCACGCGCGAGAAACCCGAGCTCGTCAGCCTCTCGTGCGGTGCGGCGGTGGTGCTCTACGGCTGCGTGCAGCTCGGCCGCGTGTGGCAGCCCACGCTTGCCTACGTGCTCTTGGCGGCGATCCTGCTGAAGATCGCGTTCACGGTGGCGATGGCGAGCTTCTGGACGCTCGTGCTCGAGATGGCGCGGGCGCAGCAGCGTGACGTGCGTCGCTGGGAGGAGAGCGTCAAGGACGCCAGCCGTCGCACGCAGGCGGCCCTCGAGCTGCACGATACGGTGCTGAACACGCTGCAAGGAATGCGCTTGTGGACCACTCTCGCGCGCGGGAAACTGAACCGGGACGCGGCTGGCGTGGAGCACGCTCTCCTGAAGCTCGACGAGGGCGTCCGGACGTGTGCGGAGAGCGTGCGCAACATCCTCGATGGTCTGCCCCCGGACGGACTCACGCACGAGGATCTGCGCGCGGCACTCGAAGATCTCTTGCAAGCGATCCGCGCGCGCTCGACGCTCGAGGCCGACCTCGAGTGGGACGTCGGCTCCCCGATCCGACCCGAGATCGTGGACGCCATGGCGGCGATCGCTTTCGAGGCCTGCCACAATAGCGAGCAGCACGCTTCCGCGAACCGTCTGCGCGTGCGCTGCGCCGCACAGGACGCTCTCTTGCGACTGGAGATCGAGGACGACGGATCGGGCATGCGTGCGCCGCTCGAAGACGGCGCACGAGGCCTCGCGAACATGCGCCGGCGCGCCGAAGCGATCGGCGCCCGCTTCAGTATCAGCGCGCGGGAAGGCGGCGGCACGCGCGTCCGGGTGGAGGTCGAGGGATGGACGATCTGAACCCCGCCGATGGCCCCGTGCGCGTGTTCCTCGTCGAGGACCAGACCTTCGTGCGCGACGCCACGCGCGCCGCGCTCGAGCAAGTCGCGGGCATCGAGGTCGTCGGTGAGGCGAGCGGTTTCGAGCAAGCGCGCCCGCTCCTGCTGGCGCTGCGGCCCGCGGTCGTCCTGCTCGATCATCGCTTGCACGGCGAGAGCGGCCTGGACTGCGCGGCCTGGATCCAGGCGGAGCTTCCCACCGCGCGCTCGGTGCTCCTGACGGCCTACGTCTCGCCCGAGCTCGTGCGTCGAGCGCAGGCCGCCGGCGTCGCGGGCTTCGTGTGCAAAGGCTCGAGCGGCATCGAGGAAGTGCTTGCCGCGATCCGCGCCGTCGCGCAGGGCGCGAGCTACTTCGATCCGACCGCCTCGCGCGCACGCGCAGCCGAGCGCCGGCTCGGCGATCGCCTCACACCGGCGGAAGAGGAGGTCCTGCGCGCACTGGTTCGCACGCGCTCATCCAACCGCGCTCTCGCCACAGGTCTCACCGTCGGCGAAAGCACCATCGCGACACACGTGCGCAGCCTGATCGCCAAGACCGGGGCCAAGAACCGCAGCGACCTCGCGCGCTGGGGCGAGGAGCACGGGTTCTTCTGAGATCAACGCATCTCGCGGTGCGCGAACTCGACCGGTGGCGAGCGATCGCCCGAGCGGAACGCGTGGACCTTGGTGATCATGGCGCCGAAGAAGACGATCAGCGAGGTGAAGTACACCCACACGGTGAGGACGATGAACGAGCCGGCGGCACCGAAGCTCGAGCCGATGCTGGCGCGGCCGAGATAGACGCCGATCAGCTCCTTTCCACCGGTGAAGAGGAGCGCGGTGAGGAAGGCTCCGAACCACACGTGGGTCCAGGCGATCTTGCGGTCGGGCAGGAACTTGAACATCAGCGCGAGGAGCAGGCCGATCACGCCGATCGACAGCAGCTCGTGTCCGACCTGCCAGAGGAACGCGATCTGTTCCTCCGGGCCCTGCAGCCAGCGACTCACCGCGGAGAGCGCCGCGCTCAGGATGAGCGAGACGAGCAAGAGGAAGCCGATCGCAAACACCATGGCGATCGTGGCGAGGCGTCGTCGCAGGAAGGCGGTCCACTTGCTGTGCGCGGGATCCGCCTTCACGTCCCAGATCTGGTTGAGCGCGCTCTGGAGCTGCTGGAAAACCGTCGAGGCGCCGATCAGGAGCGTGAAGATCCCGATGGCGAGCGAGATCCCCGAACTGGGCCCGGAAGAATTGAGGATCACCGTCTCGATCGCCTTGGCGCCTTCCTCCCCGACGAGGCCGCGCATCTCGGTGACGATCTGTCCGGTCACCGCCTCGCGCTCGAACACGACACCCGCGATCGAAACGACGATCAGGAGCAGCGGGGCGAGCGAGAGCAGCGTGTAGTAGGAAGTCGCCGCCGCGAGCTGGAAGGGATCCTCGTCGTAGAAGTCACTCAGCAAGTCGCGAGTGAACAGCCAGGTCCTCTTCCACCTCGAATCCATGGTGCAGACGCCCGGCGGGCCGGTGCTCCATGATAGGACCGAGGATCGAAGGTTTCCTCGTCCGGAAGTGGGGGATTCACGCGCTGGGAAGCTTCTCCTGGCGGGCCCGAGGCCCTGGATGTGGATCCGCTGCCCGCGCGCGAGCCGCTCACTCCATGGCGCGCCAGGCGTGACCCTCGACCACGATCGTCCAGCCGAGCTCGTCGTGGCGCGCGAAAGCGAGGGCGTTTTCGCGGGCCGATTTCAGGTCGGCGGACCGGTAATCGAAGTTCGTGCGCTCGCCGCGGGGCTCCCGAGCTTCGAGGAGCGTGCCATAAACGGATGCGCCGCGGACGTCCTTGTGTCCGAGCAGCCCCCCCGTCAGACCCTGGACGTGGAAGACGGCGTTGCCGTCGCGGTCGAGCACGGTCGTCTGGGCCTCGTGCTCGTAGTGGATCTCCCGCAGGAGCGCGCCCGCACGGGGCGCGCGCGCCTCCGGCGACAGGCGAGCGAAATCGACCGTGGAGAGGAGCGAGAGCGCCTCGTCGAGCTTGGCGCGCAACTCGGTCCAGAGCGCCTCGTCCGGCCTCGGATCGCGGGTTCGCCAGTACTCCTCGCGCGCAGCGATCAGCTCGCGGCCCCGCGCGTAGAGATCGTCACTGCCCTTCTTCGAATCGAGCCAGGTGTCGAACAGGTCGTCGGCCGCCGTGCCCGCGTGCGCGCGAACGATCGTTCGCAAGTCGTCGAGATCCGCTCCCCGTCCGTCGAATTCTTGCGCGAATGCGCGCAGGAGCGCGTGCCAGGGCTCCCGGCCCAGGCGCTGCTCGAGCGCGCGGAGGAAGTGCGGCCCGACCAGGTACGAGCCTCGAACGTACGCCGGCTCGTCGAGCATGGAGAGCGCGGCAAGGCCCCGGCCGAGCGGTCCGGGCTCGCGCGCATCACGGATCTGCCACACCTCGTACTCACGCTCCTCCGCCGCGGCACCGTAACGCGCTCCGACCGCGCAGGCACAGAGGTATTGCGCGAACGACTCGTGGAGATAGCCGAGCTTCCCGCGCGGCGCGACCGTTCCCCCGAACCAGGTGTGCGCGAGCTCGTGCGCGAGCGTCTCGAAGGTGCTCGGCTGCTGCCAGGTCTGCCGCGGCACGAGGCTGTCGTCGAGGAGCAGGCAGTAGGGCGCGCCCCAGGAAGAGCCGAGACGCCGCACGGCGACGATCTTCGGCCGCTCGAGCGCCGGCGGACCGAGCCACGCGTCGAACTTGCCGCGGAGCTCGCGCGCGGCATCCAGGAGGAAGTGCGCCGCTTCCTCGCCCGGATTCTCCAGCAGATACACCTCCGCCTCGGGCGATTCGAAGCGTGCGTAGCGGCCATAGGCGAGGAAAGGCGCGAAGCGGAAGTCGCTCGCACCCTCGTAGGTCGCGCGTCCGGCGCTGCGGGCCGTGCATTCGAGAGCGGGGAGCGCGACGGGTACGAGCTCGTCGGGCAGCGTGACCCGCAACCCGAGCGCGGCCCGATCGAAGCCCGCCGCCGAGAGTGGCGTGTGCAAGGTGGGAGTCCACAGCGACTCGATCAGCAGGAAGCCATCGTCGGGACCGAGCTTCGCCTCGATGCTCGCTCCGGAAACCGACAGCTCGTACTCGAGCTCGACGTCGCAGGCGCTCGCCGGCGCGAGCGGCGTGCGGAGCTCGATCTCGACCGTGCGCGCGACGAGACCACGCAGCCGCACGATCTCGGTCTCGTGCTCGAGCTCGCCCTGCTCGTCGCGGACGGAACGGAGTGCGGCCTTCTCCGCGAGCAGGAGGCGGAGCTCGCCGCACTCGCGGCTCCCTCCGTTGTGCAGCGTCATGCGTGCCACGACCGCTGCCGAAGCTTGCTCGGGGGCGAGCGCGACGTCGATGCGCGCGCGTGTGATCTCGACCGCCGCGAACTCGCGCTCGTGAGCGAGGAGCTCGCGATAGGTCACGTAATCGTGGACGAGCTGACACGAGCTCGACGCGAGCAGCGCGGCACAGAGGAATGCTCGTTCAGCGAGACACCGGTGCGCCGGAGGTTTCGCGCGTCTCGGCCTTGCGATCGAGCTCCGCGAACGTCTCGTCGAGGACTGGATACTCGCGCCAGCCATCGAAGTCGTAGTGCCACCACTCCCATTCGTACACGTGGAAGCCATGGCGCTCCATCGTCGCTCGCAAGAGCTCGCGGTGCCAGCGCTGCAGCGACGTCCCGCCGGGATACTCGGGATAGGAGCGCGCGGAGAACTCGTCGTACACCCCGGGCATCTCGACGGGCTCGCCGGTCGCGAGGTCGACGAGCGTCAGGTCGACGGCGCAGCCACGGTTGTGGCGCGAGCCCTTGCTCGGATCGGCGACGAAGCGCTTCATGTCCTCCGGCGTCGCGTCCCAGAACATCTTCGTGACCGGCCAGGGTCGGTAGGCGTCGAAGACGTGCAAGCCGTAGCCGAGCGGGGTGAGCTCGCGCTGGACCGCGGCGAGCGCTTCCGTTGCCGGACGCTGCAGGAATGCGCGGGCCTCCGGATAGAACACGGTGCCGAGGAAATTGTTGGTCGTGGCGTAGCGCACGTCGAGCGTCAGGCCCGGTACGTGCTTCGTGAGGTCCACGAGGTCGGCCTCGCGCAGCGGACCTTCCTCGATCGGCTTGTGAGCCGCGAGCGCGCGGGCGCGCAGCTCCTCGATGGGGAGCACGGGAGCGATGCGGAACGTCTCGCCCGCGGCCGTGCTCGGGCGGCGCGCGAAGCGCACTTCGCCGAGCCGGAGTGCGCTCACGCGCCCTTGCTCCTCGCGCTCGAACACCAATCGCTCGAGCGGATAGAGCCCGCGGTTCTTCGGCAGGGCGAAGATGTCGCGCTCGACTTCGGTCAGCCCATCGAACCAGAACCACTCGATCAGGGCCTCGAGCTGCCCGTCTCGCTCACGCACGAAGAGCGTGTTGTGATCCCAGCCGTACTCGCCGATCAAGTCCTGGAAGCGTGCGGGACACTCGGCCGGCCGCACGGGAGTTTGTCTGTCGTAGCGCGCACCCCCGATGACCAGAGCTCCACCGTCCGCTTCCTCGAGCGTCTGGCCGAAGGTGTGGCGATCGTCGACCACGAGGGCGCGTTCGTGCTCGCGGACGGCCGCGAGAAGACCGCCGTGCTCGAGCATCAAGCGCTCGCCATGGAGCACGAGCTCGGCCGTCTCGCCACCCTGCGCGAGATACCGGCCTGCGAGACGCACCGCGCGTTCGTGAGACACGGGCTCGCCGAGTGTCAGACGTGGGAGCTCGCGAGCCTCGCGCGAGGCGATGAGCAGCCGCAGCGCGTGCGCAGCCAGGCGCGCCGTCACGGCGTTCGTCACGTCCATCGAGCAGGCGACGACCACGCCCAGGCGCTCCTCGGGCAGAAAGCTGAGCTCGGTCGAGAAGCCATAGATCGCGCCGCCGTGGCCGCAACGGCGATGACCATCGAGCTCGTCGATCGCAAAGCCGATCCCGTAGCGCCCCGGTTTTCCGTCGGGCCCTTGCGCGGGCGTCAGCATGGTCGCGAGCGTTTCCGCGGCGAGGACGCGCCCCTCCGGCCCCGCTCCACCGGCGAAGAGGACGCAGAGGAACTGGCCGAGGTCCATCACCGATGCGTACAGGCTCCCGGCGGGCGACATGCCGAGCTCGAAGGTCGGTGCATCGAACTCGCGGGCGTCGTAGGCCCACATGCGGCCGTGCGCCAGGCGTGCCTGGATCTCTGCTGTTGGAGCGAAGGCCGCGTTCTCGATACCGATGGGGGCGAGCACGCGCTCGCGCATCAGCTCGACGTACGGCACGCCGTGGTGCGCTTCCAGCACCGCGCCGAGGACTGCGATCCCGGCATTCGAGTACTTCGTGCGCGTTCCGCTCGGACAGACGAGCGCCGTGTGATTCAGGCTGGCGACGGTGTCGGCCAGGGTGGGCTCCGTGGGGTCGAAGTAATTCCCGATCGGCGGCTCGCGCACGAGCCCGGCCCGATGACCCGTCAGGAGCCGCGGCGTGATCTCGCCATCGAAGGGATTGGCGGGCGCAAAACCCGGCAAGTACGCGGAGACTGGCTGATCGAGATCGATCTCGCCCGCCTCGACGAGCTGCATGATGGCGATGTCGGTGAAGAGCTTCGACACCGATCCCACGCGCCACACCGTGTCGACCGTCGCCGCCGCCCCCGCCTCCGGATCGGCGAGACCGAAGCCCGCCGCCCAGACGATGCGATCCCCGTCCACGAGGGCGATCGAGAGCGCGGGAATGCCCTTGCTCTCGAGCTCGTGACGGATGACGCGGTCGAGCTCCTGCGCGACTTTCTCGTAACCAGCGCTCGGCGCGATCTCGCGCCGGGGCGCGACACAAGCCACGAGGAAGAGCGACAGAACGCCGCTCGTTGCAGCGAGGCAAACACGAGAACGAAGCATGTATGGTCCGGGGTACTTCTGGTTCGGAGTACCGCCTTCAGGCGGTCTGGCAGCTCTTCCGGAGAGTACGAGAAGACCGCCTGAAGGCGGTACTCCGAACCAGATAGACTTGGCGTGATGCTCTTCCTCCTCGCGCTCCAGGCCGCCGCGCCGCCGGACTTCTCCAACGATTTCGAGTTCCCGCACGGCCTCGAGGTGACTCTGTGGGCCGATTCGCCCGCGCTCTACAACCCGACCGCCATCGACGTCGACGAACGCGGCCGCGTCTGGGTGACGGAAGCCGTGAACTACCGGCTCTGGAATCGCAGCAACAAGATCGAGACCCCGCGGCCGGGAGGCGACCGCGTCGTCATCCTCGAGGACACCGATCTCGACGGCCGCTGCGATTCCAGCACCGTCTTCGCGCAAGATCCCGAGCTCGTCGCACCGCTCGGTATCGCGGTGCTGGGCGAGCGCGTCTTCGTGTCCTGCTCGCCGTCGATCTTCGTGTACCGCGATGCGAACGGCGACGGCGACGCGATGGATTCCGGCGAGAAAGAGGTCTTCCTCACCGGTTTCGGGGGCCACGACCACGACCACGGCGTGCATTCGATCGTGTTCGGGCCCGATGGGCGGCTCTACTTCGCCGTGGGTAACGCCGGTCCTCACGTCGTGACGGACAAGAGCGGGTGGACGCTGCGCTCGGGCAGCATCTACAACGGCGGCGGCGCCACGGCGTCCGACAATAAGCCCGGCCTCGTTTCCGACGATGGCCGCGTGTACACGGGCGGGTTGATCCTCTCCGTCCTGCCCGACGGCACGGGCCTGCGCGTGGAGGCGCACAACTTCCGCAACCAGTACGAGGTCGCCCCCGACGCCTTCGGCGATCTCTACACCTTCGACAACGACGACGAAGTCGTGTGCTGCCGCGCCTCGTGGGTGATGCGCGGGGGCAACTACGGCTTCTTCTCACCCGACGGCTCGCGCACCTGGCGCGCCGACCAGCGTCCAGGCCAGTCGATCCCGATCGCGCAGTGGCACGCCGAGGACCCCGGCGTCGTGCCCGCCGGCACGATCACGGGCTCGGGGGGGCCAACGGGTTGCGTCGTGTACGAGAGCGAGCTCCTCGCGCCTTTCTTCGGAGGTCAGTTCCTCGCCGCCGACGCGGGACGCGGCGAGATCTTCGCGTTCCAATCCGTTTCAGATGGCGCGAGCGTGCGCCTCGATCGACGTCCATCGGTGATCGCAGCCTACGCAAGGAGCCCCAAGGAGAGCTCGACCTGGTTCCGCCCGAGCGACGTGTGCGTTGGCGTCGACGGCACGCTTTTCGTCTCCGACTGGTACGACCCCGGCGTCGGCGGGCACGCGATGGGGGACGCGCGCTGTTATGGGCGAATCTTGCGCATCGCTCCGGCCGGGCATCGGCCCGAGCGCGCGAAGCGCGATTCCAAGGATCTCGATGTCGTCCTCGAGGCCCTCGTGTCTCCTTCGGGCTCTGCACGATGGCTCGCCTGGCAAGCTTTGCCGGGCTGGAGTTTCTCTGAGGTCCTCGACCGGAATCCGAAACTGACCACGCGGTTGGATTGGGCGCGGCGGCAGGACTTTCGCAGATTCGACGCCGTGCGTGCCGTGTTCGCCCTCGGCCCGTCGTCGATCTTTGAGGTGTTCAAGGAGGATGCATCTCCTGGGATGTGGCGCCAGCACGCACTCACGCTCCGCAACGCCGACTTCGCGGATTGCTCGACGGATCTGCTCGCTCTCGCACGACGCATGAACGGCCGCGATCGCGTCCTGCTGGAAGCCTTCGGCCTGGCATCGGAGGGACGGGAAGAGGAGGTGTTCGCCCTCGTCGCTGAAGCGATCGGCGAGGTTCCATCGAAGTGGAGTGAGGGCTTCGCCGCCATCGCCTGGCGCTTGCATCCGGCGAGTACGGTACCTGCGTTTCTGGCGCGTGCGATGGATCCTGCACTCTCGGAATCCGCCCGCCGGCAGGCGATCGACGCGCTCGCGTTCGTGCGCGCCCCGGCCGCAGCCGAGGCGATGGCGACGCTCGCGCTCGCTTCGCCCGAGGACTTGCGGCCGTACGCGCGCTGGTGGCTCGACGACAGGCTCACCAACGACTGGCGCGGGATGATCGACGCGAGCACCTTCGGAGGAACGCTCGCGGACGCCGAGCGCGTGTTCACGAGCGGCATCGTGCGGGACGGCCAGTTCCCCGTGCGCATCGACGTGCGCGGTGCGAAGAAGCTCTGGCTCGTCGTCTCCGAAGGCGAGCACGGGAATCCCTACGACTGGGCGGACTGGGTCGAGCCGCGCTTCGAGGGGACCTCGAGAACCCAGCGCCTCGCCGATCTCACCTGGCTCGAGGAACGCGCCGGCTGGGGAGCGACGCGCGTGGGCCAGAGCTGCGGCGGCGGACCGCTCGTCGTCGAGGGCAAGACCTACGAGGATGGCATCGGCACGCACGCGCGCTCCGAGATCGCCTACGCGATTCCCGAAGGCGCCGAGAGCTTCGTGGCCATCGCCGCGCCCGACGACATGGGGTCGAAGCGCGAAGGCTCGACGAACGAGCTCGAATTCGAGGTGTGGATCGAGAAACCGCCGTCGCACGAGCGCGTCGAGCGCCTGACGGGCCTCGCGTTCAGCTCGCGACAGGATCCCTCCGATCGGCTGGCGGCCATGCGCGAGCTCGCGCTCGATCCGGAAGGCGCGCTCGCGCTGGTTCGTGCCGCGGAGCACGGCTCACTCGACGAAGCCCAGCGAACGGCGATCGCCGAGCGCATCTTCGAGAATCCCGATCTCGGTGTGCGAGCGATCGCGAGCGCGCAATTTCGCCGTCCGGGCGAATCGCGAACCCTGCCACCGATCGCCGATCTCGTCGCGCGTGCAGGCAGCGCTGCGCGCGGACGCGAGCTCTTCCTCGATCCGCGCGCACAGTGCTCGACCTGCCACACGATCGAGCTCGCTGGCCGCCGCCGCGGCGGCGACATCGGGCCCGAGCTCACCGGAGTCGGCAAGAAGCTCGACGCCGGTGCGATCTTCGACGCGATCTTGAATCCGAGCGCGGCGATCGAGTTCGGCTACGAGACCTGGCGCGTCGAGACCAGGGAGGGCCAGCTCTTCGCGGGCTTTCTCATCGCGGATGGACCGATGGTCGTGCTCAAGGACACGCAGGGCGAGCGCCACGCGATCGCGGCCGAGGAGATCGCGGTGCGCACGAAGCAGACGCTCTCCACCATGCCGGCGGGCGTGACTTCGGGGCTCTCGGCCGGTGAGCTGGTCGACCTCGTCGCTTTCCTGCGCCAGGACCACGAGCGCGCGCCCGTCTTCGGGCCCGAGATCGAGCTCTTCGATGGCCGCGATTTCGCCGGCTGGACCCATTACCTCACCGATCCGGACCTCGGGATCGCCGACGTGTGGTCGATCGTCGATGGCACGATCGTCTGCAAGGGCAGTCCCGCGGGTTACATCCGTACCGAGGCGGACTTCACGAACTTCGAGCTCGAGCTCGACTGGCGCTGGAATCCCGCCGCTTCCGGCAATTCAGGCGTGCTCCTGCGCATGGTTGGCGAGGACAGGGTCTGGCCCGTCAGCCTCGAAGCCCAGCTCATGCACACCAATGCCGGCGACATCTGGAACATCGGCGAGTTCCCGATCGCCGTCGACTCCGAGCGCACCGAAGCGACCCATACCACTCGCCGCGCGCCCTGCTCCGAGAAGCCGCTCGGCGAGTGGAACCACTACCGCATCCGCCTCGACCGCGACCAGCTCACCCTCGAGGTGAACGGCGTGATCCAGAACACAGCCTCCTGGTGTCCGGAGATGCCTGGCAAGATCTGCCTGCAATCCGAGGGCGGCGAGATTCAGTTTCGCAACGTGAAGCTGCGCCCGATCCTGGACTGAGACGTTCAGCGCGCGGCGTTCAGGTTCATGTCGTGGTTCCGCGCGTGATCGGTGTAGCAAGCCGGATTGGTCATGCCGGTCGTGTGGCACCAGCCCGTCACGTGGCCCATCGCGTTCCCGCCGGGGAGCGCGCCGCGCGAGCGCTCGATGACTCCGTCGTCGGGATCGGTGAGCAGGAAATCAGTGAAGAAGTTGCACGCACTGCCGCTGTTCGACACGGTCCAGTAGTAGACCTCCGCGCGCGCCCAGGAAGGGATCGTCGAGAGCCACAGCGCGGCCTCTTCGGGCGTGAGGTCGTTGTGCGTCCCGCAGGTCGCCGCGAAGGCGGCGAGGGGCGTGCCCTGATACGGAGAAGCGACGCTCTGGATGCGGCGCGGGCCCGAGGCGTAGTCGAGGCCGCTCACGTAGTAGGCGTAGAGCTGGAGCGCCGCGAGCCCGCCCTGGCTGTGGCCAACCACTCCGAAGGATCCCAGATCGCTCGTTTGCGCCAGCATGACCTGCGCGAACTCGTCATTGGTGCGATCGGCATCCGGGTCGTGGAACTCGCGCTTGGGCTGCGTGAAGTCCGCCGGGGGCCAGATCCCGGCACCCGAGCAATAGCCGTGCGAGAGGAGCAGCCCGCGCGTCGTGCTGCGCGGCACGATCGGCATAGCTGCAGCCGCGGCGAGCATATCCCAGGTCGGCACAGCGGGAACGACCCAGGTGCGCGGGGGAAGCGGAAGCTCGCCGAGGGGGAGCGTCGCGATCCGATCGAGCACGACGTTCGAATCGATGTCCTGCACGCGCACTTCGCGGAGCTCGTACGGCGCTCGAGCTCCGGCGAGCTCCACCCAGCGCGCGTCGAGCGCGAGGGGCAGCTCCCAGCCACTCGCGCCCTGCTCCGCGTGCGTGATGCGCGAGAGCCAGCACACCGGAATCAGGCTTCCGGCGTTGCTCGTGCCCCAGATTTCTGCGGAGACATGCAAGCGAGGGAGAACTGCGCTGGATGGATCCTCGACTCCCACGCCGATGCGCGCACGCAGCGGACCCTCGAGGGAAGCGCTCGCTGTTCCGGACAGTGCGACGTTGCGCGGAAGCACATCGAGCGCATGGTGCGTCGTGCGCAAGAAGGCCGCACCGCCGGCAGTGGTTCCGTGCACCTCGACCCGAAAGCGCACCTCACCGAGCAGCCCGGGTGGCAGGAACGCGCCGAAGACTCCGTCGCCCGCGAGGCCGTCGTCGTGTCGCCCATCGTCGAGCATGAGCTCGCGCACCTCGGCGGCGGCGAAGCCCAGCACGAGCTCGGCGCGCTCGATCGAGGCATCGTGTCCGGGTTCGTCATCCGGGTCCTGGACTGCGACGACGATGCCGATGTCGGTGCCGGCGAGCGTCGACCACGTCGTCGCATGACTCGCGATCGTCACGCTCCCCCCGTCGCGCACCGCGAGCCAGCCGAACGAAGGACGATCCGCCTCGACGCGCACGCGCCACATGCCCGCAGGGGCTGCGGCGAATTCGACCCGCTGCGCGCCAACCCCGAGCTCGACGCCCGAGCGATGATCGACCCCGGGCCGCGCGAGCCACTCTTCCAGCGGGCGCGGCTCCCCACCACGCGGCGCGAGCGCCAACCGCCACGCGAGCGCGTCCTCGCCCAGGAGCGCCAGAGCGACGGGCCCGCTCGCACTGACGGGCACCTCACCCTCCCACGCGAAGCCACCGCTCGAGTTCGGCGCGAGCACGACTGCGAGCCAGGCCGCGCCCGATCGCGTCGCGCTCTGCTCTGGATCGGGCAAGCGCACGCGCCCCGAAGTCACGTCCTCGGGCGGAGCTGCGACTTGCCGGGGAACGACCTCGGTCTGGCCGAAGCCAGCGGCCGCCAGTACGAAAAGCGCTGCGCCAAGGATCCCGCTCTGCATCGCCTGACCTCCTTCTTGCCTCCGATTCTACGCGGCCCCTGGCTGCACGACGCGTCGGCGGTCAGAAAGCCCGGCGCATCAATCCTTGCCCAGGATGATCTCGCGCGTCTCACCGGTTGCGAGCTGGACGGGCACCTCGATCCAGGAGGCTTCCCCGGAGCGATGGCGAACGGTCAAGTCTCCCGCAGGGAGCGTCCATTCGACTCCGTGGCCGTCCCTCCGGATGTCGTCGAGGGCGAGCACCATGTCGCCTTGTGTCACGCGGACCGAGGCGCACTCCTGCTCACCTTCGTAGCGCACCCGCAGCTTCGCGCCTACCTGGAGCATGATCACGAGGTCGGACGAATCTCCGCTCGCGCCGACCATGATCCCGCGAATCAGCCCGCAACGTCCGTCCGAAGTGTGCGCGTACAAGCTGTACCTTCCGGACCCGACTGCCCCGAACTGGAACCGGCCGTCGTTTTCCGCGAATGAGATGCTCCATTCCGGTCCTTCTCCACTGAGCATGACTTCGGCCGGACATCCGCTCTGCGTCTGCGAATCGAGAACCGTGCCGGCAAGCTTGCTCCCTGGTCGGAGTGCGAGCACGAGGCCACTCTCGCCTGCCTCGGCGGCCACGCTGTCCGAATCGAAGTCTCCGGCCTGCCGGCTCGCATGAAGCGTGTGACGACCGGGCACGAGCGGCCCGAGGGCGAACTCGCCCTTCGAGTTGGCCTGGGTATCGATCAAGCCGCCGACCGGACATTCCCCCGCGACGACGTGGCAGTTCTTGGCAGGTAGTCCGGCCGCGTTCACCACACGGCCGCGGATGTAGAGGCCGCGCTGAACGCGCAGGGTGAGCTGTAGCTGCGCGGTCCCTTCCTCGATCTCGACGACTTCTGCGGCCGGGGCGACGAGGTCGGGTTTCGGCGGGCCGAAGTGGCTCCGCGAGCAAGCCGGGCCCAGCCACCACGATCCTGCGCCGACGTCGTCCATCGCGAACGAGCCGTTCTCATCCGTCCGCGTGCGCTGCACGATCAAGCTGTCCATGTAGGGCAAGAGGTACGAGCTCTCGGTACCCACTGCGCGTGCGAGCAAGAGCTCCTGGCCCGCCACCGCCTGGCCATCCTGATCGACGACAGTGCCCGTGAGGCGGCAACCTGCGCCGATGCGGTACTCGACCTCTCGAGTCTCGCTGGGCTGCAGTATGAGCGGCGTAGCGTCCGTGAGCACGACCCGTCCCTTCGAGGCGAGCGCGGCGCGCAGCGGGACCTCCGACGGCAGGGCGGTGATCACCGCGTGCCCGTACACATCCGTACCCGCCGTCCAGGTGGGATCGGGCAAATCGATGGTCCACTCTTCTTCGTGCGTCGGAGCGAGGTTCCCGGACGCGGTTGCGAGCGTGACCTCGATTCCGCCGAGCGGCGAGCCTCGAGCATCCAGAACGGTGACGCGCAGGTTCGCGCTGCGCGAGAGCGCGATCTCTTTCGCATGGAGCGCGTCCTCGTGCCCTGTTCTGGGCATGACGAAGGCGAGGCCAAAGCCTTCGGCGTCGATCCGCAGACCTGGAAGCTTCCAGCTCGCGAGCTGGAGCTCGAAGCGACCATCGGCGTCCGCCGTCGTTTCCAGGTCGGCGTGCTCTGAAGGCTGCCCGTCGGCCTGCTCATCGGCCAGAACTCGGGCCCCCGGGATCGGCGCCCTCGTCTGGAGGTCGATCACTCGGCCGAAGAAGGGGAGGTCATTGCCCGTCGGGAGCTCGAGCGAGATCTCGCGCACCTCCCCCGCGGAGAGCGGGAGGACTTCGCTCCGGGTCCAACCGGCCGAACCATCGCGCCCGTACGCGCTCAGGACGAGTCCCGTTTCGCAGGGCGCTTCGAACTCGACCCGGCCTTGCTCTTCGGTGGTGAGCACCTGCTGAAGCTTGCCGCTGGTGCCCGGGACGTCTTGAAGGCCTTGCGACCCATCGAAATCCGCCAGCGCGAGCGAGATGCGGACTCCAGCGAGCGGCCGCTGGTCGGCCTTCGAGCGCGCGAGGACTCTCAACGTGGCGAAGGGCGGCCTCTCCTCCGCGGAAGGTTGCGGCGGCGAAGCGAGGGCGATCCGTTGAGTCTCGTCGGTAGGAGACTGGAGTGCTTCGAGCTCCCGAGGCGGTTCGGGGAGCTTGGCGCCTAGCGCTTCCTCCTGGACGATCGGGAGGCGAGCCGGGCCCGAGCGCGTGAGCTTCCAGATGCTGGCGCAAATCAGTGCGATCGCGAGCAATCCGAGCGCAGATCTCGTGGCCTTCGACACTGGCATCCTCACCCCGACCACGACTCTACCCGCAATGCCCGAGCCCGGGGACGACTGGCCTCACCCGAAGAGCACCGCACGCATGGAGAGGGATCCCGCGGAGAAGCCCGAGATGGGGAAGCTCACGACATCGCGCGCATCGGCTGCGCCTGCGACGTAGAGGAGCGGCAGGTAGTGGTCGGGCGTCGGATGAGCTCTGCGACCCAGATCGGTTGCCACGAGGCGAGCGAGCTCGTCTCCATCGTGGCTCTCGAGCGCACGCGCGACCTCGACATCGAAGCGATCCGCCCACTCGGGCGTCGATTCGTCGCCGCTGCGCAAGCGTTGAAAGGCATCGCGCAGATCGTGCGTGATGTTCCCGCTGCCGAAGACGAGCACGCCCTCGTCGCGCAGCGGAGCAAGAGCCCGCCCGAGCGCGAGGTGGCGCTCGCCCGGGAGGCGCGCGTCGATGCTGAGCTGTACGACCGGCAACTCCGCCTCCGGCCATGTGTGGCGCAGCACCGACCAGGTCCCGTGATCGAGTCCCCAGTCCGTGCGCAGCGCGCTGCTCCCTCCCCCGACGAGTTCCGCCGTTCGCTCTGCGAGCTCGAGGCTACCCGGTGCGGGGTATTCGATCTCGTACAGCTCGTCCGGAAAGCCGCCGAAGTCGTGGAGCGTCGGGGGCGCTTCGCTCGCGGTGACGAAAGTTCCCGCAACGTACCAGTGCGCGGAGATCGACAGGATCGCCCGAGGCTCCGGGACGAGATCGCGCACCTCGCGAAATCCCCGACTCCATTCGTTGTCCTCGATCGCGTTCATCGGCGAGCCGTGGCCGACGAAGAGCGCGGGCATGCGCCGAGCGTGGCGCTGGCTCGAGTCCGTGGGTGTCATCGTATGGGGTTCCGGATTGCCCCCTTTCTCCGAGGAGAATACCTCTGCCCCGCAGGAATCGCCCGGGCTTCCGTGCGCGTATCTTTGAGGCCAGATCTCGCGGCCGTTGATGAACGAGGAGGTTGCTCATGGCCGTTTCGTGCTTTCACCTGCTCTTCGCGCTCCCCACGCTCCTTGGCTCCTCGGGGGGATCGACGGTGCTCGTCAACGCGCACGTGCTCGCGCCCGAGGGAGATGTCTGGCGCGACGACATCGCGATCCTGGTGCAGGAGGGGCACATCGGCGCCCTCGTGTCGGCGAAGGCACCTCTGCCCGCTGGCGCGGAGCGGATCGATCTCGGCGGGATGTACGTGATCCCCGGCCTGATCGATCTGCACACGCATCTCCTGCTGCATCCGTACGACGAGACGAGCTGGGACGATCAGGTGCTGCGCGAGTCGATCGAGCTGCGCACGATTCGCGCGACCGTGGCAGCACCGAGACGCTCGGCCTGATGTGCGAGAGGGGCATCGTCTTCGTGCCGACGCTTGCCGTGTACGAGGCGACGGCGCGTTACGCGGGCTGGAAGCCCGGCGAGCCCGAGCCCGAACGAATCGTCCGCGCTCGCGCGATGTTTGCTCGCGCGCTCGAATCAGGGGTCACGATCGCCTGCGGCGGTGACGCGGGAGTGTTCGCGCACGGCGAGAACGCGCGCGAGATCGAGCTCATGGTCGAGTACGGGATGAGCAGCGTTCAGGCCTTGCGCGCGGCCACGGTGGTCGCCGCGAAGGTCCTGGGCCGCGAGGACCTCGGTCGCATTGCTCCCGGCGCGGCAGCCGACCTCGTCGTGCTCGAGCGCGATCCGCTCCAGGACATCCACGCCTTGCGCAGGCCGCGCATGGTCCTTCGTGCTGGCGTCGCGCTCACGAGCACGACAACGTCCGCAATACCGCGCTGATCCTCCGGCCCTCGGACGAGTCGGTTCTGCGGGCGACTATCGCGCCGGCTCGGCCCAATCGCCGAGCTCGAGCTGTTTCGCGCGCTGGTAGACGAGGTCTCCTGCGACGATGCGCGCATCGGAGTGGAGAACGTGTTCCGCGGGCTCGGCGCCCGGCACGAGATGCACGACGCGCGCACCGGCAACGACGAGGCTGTCGGCGAGGAGCTTGCGGTGGCACTCCTGCCAGCGCGCCTCCGCGCACAGGATGACCGTGCGACTCGCGCGCGCGAGCGCGAGCAACTGCCCGAGCGCGCTCTGGAACTCGGGCGTGGACATGTGCTCGGCGTAGCCGCGGAAGGCTGGCTCGCGCAAGGCAGTGTGGAGCGAGTCGGCGACGGGCTCGCGGTGGCCTCCGAGGTCCCCGAAGTGCTCGTAGCGGATACCCGCCGGCGGAAGCGTCGCAGCGAGCGCACGCTGCGCGAAGTGAGGATGCCGGCGTGAGCCCGGGAAGCGGCGTACATCGGCGAGGAGCGTGATTCCGGCCGGCTCGAGGAGCCGGAGGAGGTCCTCGAGGGTCCGGTTCGAGTGGCCGGCGGTCCAGATGGTGAGAGGTTGGGGCTCCATGCTCGGGTTCGGGCCGCCAGGGCCTTGCCCTTATCAATGGTAGGCCCATAGGCCCTGGAGAAGGCCGACCAGAGGGTTGTGGGCCGCGCTCCGATAACTTATAAGATATCGCCGATGGCTGAAACCCGCTCCTCCGCCGACTCGCTTCAGCGCAAATCCCTCGCGCAGCAGATCGCCGAGAACCTCCGCAGCGCGATCTTCTCCGGGCGGATCCCCGGGGGAGCCGTGCTGCGTCAATCGGCGCTCGCGGCCGAGTTCGGCGTCAGCGTGATCCCTCTGCGCGAAGCGCTGCGGCAGCTCGAAGGTGAAGGCTTGCTCCACCAGGAGCGGCGTCGCGGCGTCGTCGTGGCCGACCTCAGCGCCGACGACGTCGAGGAGCTCGTGGACATCTTCCACGCGCTCGAGGCTCTCGCGCTTCCTCGCGCGCTCCCGCGTCTCACCGACGCGGATCTCGATCGCGCGCGCGCCGCGCTCGACGCCATGCACGGGGAGCAGGAGATCGGCCCCTTCGCCACGCACATGTGGGATTTCAAACATGCCCTGTTGTCCCGGGCCGAAAGCCCGCGCTTGCTGAGCCTCCTCGAGCTCCTCCACAAGAGTGCGCGTCGCTACGTATCGCTCTTCCTCCTCGACGCGGACGCGCGAGCGATGATGCTGCGCCACTTCCGCGAACGGCTGGAGCTCGCGCGGGGCCGTGACTTGCAAGGCCTCCTTCGTCACGGCGAGAGTTGCTTCCGAGAGGGTATCGTCACCGTACGCCGGCTGCTCCCCCCGCCGCGGCCACCGAGCCTCGAGGAGGTCGGATGAATCTTCGTCGTCCCGCGCGCCGCGCCGCGGCCTCCGCGCTGTTCTTCCTCTCGAGTTGCGTCTCCAATTCGACGCCGCACCCGACCGCTGCGATCGACCTCTCCGTGCGCGAGCGCTTCCAGACCGTCGAGAGTGCGGATTCGGGCGCGGTCGTGAGCGGCTGGATCGACACCTTCGACGACGAACGTCTGAGTGAGCTCGTCGCCGAGGCGCTGGCGAGGAACGCCGATCTCGAGACCGCGGCTGCGAGCGTCGACCTCTCGCGCGCTCTGGCCGAGAAAGCTGGGGCGAGCCTCGTGCCCGCGGTCGACTTCTTTGCCGGCGCGGCACGCAGCGATCTTCGTCCCGTGCCGGGCATCGGCGAGCTCACGCGCATCGAGCTCGGTTTGAGCGCTTCCTGGGAGGTCGACCTCTGGGGGCGACTTTCGAGCATCGAGCGCGCCGCAGCCTTCGATGCCGAGGCCGCCGCATCGGACTACCAGTTCGCGCGCCACGCGCTCGCCGCGGGCGTCGCGCGCGGGTGGTTCCTGGCCATCGCCGCGCGCGAACGCATCGCGATCGACGAGCGCTCGATCGCCCAGCGCGAACGCGTCGAGCGCATCACGAAGAACCGCTTCGACGCCGGCGAAGCTCCCGGAGGCGACGTCGATATCGCGGGCGGACAGAGCGCGGGTGCGCGCGCCCTGCGCGAGCTGGATCGCGGCGCCGAGCGCCTGGCTCTGCTCGCGCTGGAGACTCTCGTCGGTCGCTATCCGTCCGGAGAGCTCGAAGCGGCCACTGTTCTTCCCCCGCTCACCGAGCCGCCGCCCGTCGGTCTTCCCTCGGACCTTCTCGAACGCAGGCCGGACATCGTCGCGGCCCGTCTCGCGGTTCGCGCGGCCTACGAGCGCGTCGAAGCGGCGGAGGATGCGCGCCTCCCGCGGCTGACGCTCACGGCATCGGGCGGACGGGCGAACACGGAGCTCAACAACCTGCTCGATCCGGCGAACACGATCTGGAGTCTCGGCGCGGGTTTGCTCGCGCCTCTCTTCGACGGTGGGAGCTTGCGCGCGGACCTCGACGCCGCTCGCGCCCGGCGGCGCGCGGCGCTCGCGAGCTATCTCGGGGTCGCACGGGCGGCTTTCCTCGACGTCGAGTCCGCCTTGACCAACGAGGTCGCCTTGCGAGCGCGCGAGCGCGAGCTTGCTGACGCGGCCGAGCGCCTGGCTCGCGCCAGGGAACGCAGCGAGGACCGCTACGTGCAGGGCGAATCGACGCTCCTCGACCTCGATCAGATTCACGTACAGCTCTATCTGGCCGAACGCGAGCTCGTGCAGGTGCGACTGGAACTCGCGCTGGCGCGGGTCGCACTGCATCTCTCGCTCGGCGGATCGTTCGAGGCACAGCCATGAAGCGACGGGTCACGGTATGGGTGCGTGGGTATCTCGCGGTCGGCCTGTTGCTCAGCCCGGGCTGTGACGAGCCGGCTGCCGCCAAGCAGGCGGAGCCGCCGCCCTTCGAGGTATCGGTTGTCACGGCAGAGCCGCGCGATATCCCCTGGGCTCCCGCGCACCTCGCGCAGACCTCGGCTTCGCGCGAGGTCGAGGTGCGCTCGCGGGTGGAGGGGATCGTCGTCGAGCGCACGTTCGTCGAGGGCGCGCGCGTCGAAGCCGGTCAGGTGCTCTTCCGCATCGATCCGCGCACCTTCGAGGCCGCCGTCCTGGAGGCGCGCGCTCGGCGCACCGAAGCGCGCGCGCGGATCGAAGAGGCCGAGCGTACGGTCACGCGCAAGCAATCCCTCGTCGAGTCGGAATCGGTCGCCCGTCGCGAGCTCGACGATGCAGTCACGGGTCGCGAGCTCGCGGCAGCCCAGCTCGCCATGGCCGAGGCGCAGCTCGCGCAGGCGGAGCTCGACCTCGAGTACACGCAGGTCACCGCCCCGCTCGCGGGACGCGTGGGAAAGGTCATCCGTGAAACCGGGAGTCTGGTCGACTCGAGCGCCAATTCGCTCCTGACCACGGTCTGGCAGATCGACCCGATCTATGCCTCGTTCCGCTTGAGCGAGCGCGAGCGCCTCGAGTGGCAGAGCGCGCTCGAATCGGGAGCGCTCGCCGTTCCCGTGAGCGAGGAAGAGCTGCGCGTCGCGATCGAGCTGATCGACGGCACGCCATACAAGGTAGAGGGCCGGATCAACTTCCGCGCCGTGCAGATCGATCCATCGACCGGGACGGCCGAGGTGCGTGCCGAGTTCGCCAACCCCGAGGAGCAGCTCCTGCCGGGCCAGTTCGTGCGTGCGCGTGTTCTCGGGGTCGTCCGCCGGGGTGCGATCAGCGTGCCGCAGCGCGCCGTGCTCATGGGGCCTGGCTCCGCCTTCGTGTACCTCGCTGGCGAGGGCGACCTGGTCGAAGCCCGGGACGTGAAGCTCTCCGCCTGGGAGAAGTCCGACTGGGTCGTCGAGGCCGGTCTCACTGGCGGCGAGCGCGTGATCGTGGATGGCCTGCAGAAGATCCGACCCGGTGCGCACGTGAAGCCGGTCGAGCTCGCACGAGAGGATTGAGGTCCGGCCCATGTTCGCCCGCTTCTTCGTCGACCGCCCCGTCTTCGCGACCGTTCTCTCGGTCCTGATCGTGCTGCTCGGAACGATCTCGATCTTCACGTTGCCGATCGCCCGCTTCCCCGAGATCACGCCGCCGACGGTGCGTGTGACGGCCGTCTACCCGGGCGCGAACGCCGAGACGGTCGCTCAGGCGCTCGCCGCGCCGATCGAGCAGCAGCTCTCGGGCGCCACGGATCTGCTCTATTTCTCGTCGCAGTGCACCAATGACGGAGCGCTCACGACCCTCGTCACCTTCGAGATCGGCACCGATCAGGATCTCGCGGCGGTCGAGGTGCAGAACCGAGTGAAGCTCGCCGAGCCGCGCCTGCCCCAGGAGGTGTTGCGTCTGGGCGTCACGGTACAGAAGACCTCGACGAACATCCTGCTGGTCGGCGTGATGCGCTCCGACGATCCCGGGCACGATGATCTGTTCCTCTCGAACTACGCTTCGCAGAACGTGGTCGACGCGCTCAAGCGCGTCCGCGGGGTCGGCGACGTCTTCGCCTTCGGCTCGCAGGACTACGCGATGCGCGTGTGGATCGATCCGGAGCGGCTCGCACAGAAGGGGCTGACCGTCTCGGAGGTGCGTTCGCGCATCGTCGAGCAGAACGGCCTGTACGCCGCCGGCCGGATCGGTCAGGCCCCCGCCGCGGACGGCATCGAGCTGACGCTCCCCGTCGTCACCCGCGGTCGGCTCCAGACGCCCGAGGAGTTCTCGCAGGTCGTGCTGCGCGCAGCGGAGGACGGGTCGCGCGTGACGCTCGGAGACGTCGGCCGCGTCGAGCTCGGTGCGCAGAGTTACGACCTGTTCGGACGCCTCGACGGCGTCCCCTCGGCGCTGCTCCTCGTGTATCTGCAATCGGGGGCCAACGCGCTCGAGACCGGCAGAGGCGTCAAGGCCGTGCTCGCAGAGCTCGCCCTGAACTACCCTCCCGGCGTCACCTGCGAGCTGCCGTACGACACCACCGACTTCATCTCCGTCTCGGCCGAGGAGGTCGCCGTCACGCTACTGGAGGCCATCGGTCTCGTGCTCGCGGTCGTGTTCATGTTCTTGCAGAGCTGGCGCGCGACGCTCATCCCGCTCCTCGCGGTGCCCGTGTCGATCGTCGGGGCCTTCGCCGGCATGAAGATCTTCGGCTTCTCGATCAACGCGCTGACGCTCTTCGGACTGGTCCTCGCGATCGGCATCGTGGTCGACGACGCGATCGTGGTCGTCGAGAACGTCGAGCGTCTGATGCGCGAGCGAAAGCTCGGCGCCCGCGAAGCAGCCATCGAGGCGATGCACGAGGTCAGCGGGCCGATCGTCGCGATCGTCCTCGTGTTGAGCGCCGTGTTCGTTCCCGTCGCTTTCCTCGGCGGCTTGACCGGTCAGCTCTACCAGCAGTTCGCGATCACGATCGCGCTCTCGGTGGTGATCTCGGGCCTGGTCGCGCTGACGCTGAGCCCGGCGCTGTGCGCGCTGCTCCTCGTCCCCACGCACGGCAAGAAGAACGCGGTGTTCCGGGCCTTCGACGCCGTCTTCGAGCGCATCACGCGGGTCTATACCTTCGGAGTGCGGCTCGCGCTGCGCCGCGCTGCGATCGCCGTCCTCCTCTTCGTGGGCTTCTGCGCGATCGCCTGGCAGCTCGCGCGCACTCGCCCGGTCGGTTTCCTGCCCCAGGAGGACCAGGGTTTCTTCATCGTCGCCGCGCTCCTGCCCGAAGGCGCCTCCGTCCCGCGCACCGACGCGCTCGCACGGACCGTCGAGCAGTGGCTCCTCGCGCAGCCCGAGATCCGTCACGTGGTCCTGCTAGGCGGCCAGAATCTCCTCGCCGGGGGCATCGCGAGCACCAACGCGTTCACGATGTTCGTCTCGCTCAAGCCCTGGGAAGAGCGCGAGCGCGCGGATCAGACCGTCGACGGGATGACACAGCGGTTCAACCAGCAATTCGGCCCCGACAAGGATGGCTTCCTGCTGGCGTTCAACTTTCCCTCGATTCCAGGGCTTGGAATTCGCGCGGGCTTCGAGGCTCAGCTCGAGGCTCGCTCCGGTGCCTCCGTGCGCGAGCTGGCTGCGGTCAACGACGAATACCTCGGCAAGCTCGGCCAGCGCCCGGAGGTCTCCGGCGTGACCGCCAATCTCAACGTCGGTCTTCCGCAGCTCAACGTCGAGGTCGATCGCGAGAAGGCGCTCGACATGGGCGTTCCGATCGCCGAGGTCTACGACACGATGCAGGCCTTCCTGAGCCAGCTCTACGTCGACGACTTCTTTCTCCAAGGCCGGGTCTACAAGGTCGATCTGCAAGCGGAGCCGGAGTACCGAGCGAGCCCCGAGGACATCGCGCGATTCCACGTGCGCAACCGCGCGGGAGAGATGGTCCCGCTCTCGCAGCTCGTGACGACGAGCTTCCAGTCCGGTCCAAACGTCGCCGGTCGCTTCAACGGCTACCCATCCGTGCAGCTGAACGGTGCGCCAGGACCGGGGTTCTCGACCGGAGACGCGATTGCTGCCGTGCGCGAGGTCGCCCAGGAGCTCCCGACCGGTTACGCGATCTCCTTCAGCGGCCAGACCTACCAGGAGATCCGCGCCGGCAACCAGGCCGCGCGCGTGCTGCTGCTCGGTCTGATCGTCGTGTTTCTCGTGCTCGCGGCGCAGTACGAATCCTTCTCGCTGCCGCTCGCGGTGCTGCTCGCCGTGCCCTTCGGCGCCCTCGGCGCGCTCGTCGCCGTCTGGTTGCGCGGCCTGCCCCTCGACATCTACTTCCAGATCGGCCTCTTGACGCTGGTCGGCCTGGCCGCGAAAAACGCCATCCTGATCGTCGAGTTCGCCGTGGTGAAGCACCGGGAGGGCCTCTCTCTCGCCGATGCCGCGCTCGAAGCAGCGCGCCTGCGCTTCCGCCCGATCGTGATGACCTCGCTCGCCTTCATCCTCGGCGTGCTGCCGCTCGTGATCGCGCGCGGAGCCGGCGCCGCGGGTCGCCACTCGATCGGCACCGGCGTCATGGGTGGCATGGTCGCGGCAACCGTACTCGCCGTCTTCTTCGTCCCAGTGTTCTTCCGTCTGATCCAGGGCGCGAGCGAGCGCCTCAGCGGGCTCGTGAGCCGCCGCCGGCCCACGGAAACACCGGATTCCACGCCGGCTTCGGCGAGCTCTTCTTGAGCGGCGCCGATCCCGCTCAAGGCCGCCGGCTCGAAGGAGCGAGCCGTGCGTCGTCGACCCAGAGGTGAGTCCCCGATTCTTCCGGCAGGTAGACGAACACGGCCGCCAGACACCCTGGTTGCGGGACGCGCGTACAGAGTGTGCACCGCGTCCACGTCCCGGGTGAGAGCTCGACCTCGTCCGTCGCCAGGCTCGCGAAAGTCACCGGCGAGGGGTACCAGCCGAGATCGAGCGCGACTGCGGTCGGACGATCGGCGCGCAGTGCCACGGTGAACTCGAGCTCGCTGGCTTCCGTGGCCGGTTCGAGGGAGGCGCACTGGACGAGCGCGGGGCGGCCGGCTGCACCGCGCGCGAGGATCTCGAATCGCAGGGACTGACGGCCTTCGACCTTCACGTCCTGATCGAGTGTCGTGCGAACGCTTCCCGACGTCGCCGAGCAGTACCAGCCTGCCATCGGGTTCGTGGCCAGCGCTCCGACCTCGAATCCACCGTCCACGAGACCTGCTTCGCGCGAGGGTGCCGGCGGCGCGTCTCGCAACGTCCTGGTGAACTCCCGCGCGAGGATCAGACGAGGCGCGTTGCTCGCGACCGTCGTGTACTGCGTGGTGAGTGGTGTTCCCTGGTCGAGCCACAGCCTCGCGCCAGGCGGGCCATCGAAGGTGACGTACAGAGCGAACTGGCCGTGCTCGGGTCGAGGGAACGCGATCTCCGTCCGGGCGAAGAGCCCGTCCTCCAGGCGGAGCCGCACCGAGGCGAGCGGCGTTCGGTCCTGGCTCCAGTAAGGCGGGAGGACTTCGAGGCGCGCGAAGCGCAGGTTCTCGCTCCGAGTAGCGAGGCCGAATCGAAGCTCTCCGCCTGCGGCGGAGTGAGGCAGCGTCACCTCCTGTCGGACGTGGAATCCGTAGTCCTTTGGGTTGGCCTCGAGGACCTCGAGGCACAGGGAGCGCTCTCCCTCGACGCGAGCGACCGCGTCGCCAGAAAAGCGCAGCCGGCCGTGGCCAGTCGCCAAGTACGTGTCCCAGCCGTCGAACACGTCGGCAGCGCGCTCGCCGCGTTCGAAGCCAGCGTCGTGCACCGGATCGATCTGGCGGAGCTGGCCAGGTTCGCTCTTCCGCGCTCGGTCCAATCGTGAAGCGAAGCTCGCATCGAGCTCTGTGAGCAACTCCCGCGCACCGGCGGCTTCGTTCCGCGCGAGCAGGAGGCGAGCTTTCTCGAGGGTCACGGCATCCGCGAGGGAGAAGCGCATGCGCCATTCGCGGAGCGGACAGGGGTAGACGCTTCCATCGAGGCCCTCGGCGCAGAGCTCGTCGAGGATCGGCTCCGCCTCGGCGGTGCGTCCTTCCGCCGTGAGGAGGCGTGCCCGGAAGTAGCGCGCGGCATCACGCCGCTCGCCGCTCCTCTCGAGCTCCTCGAGGATCTTCCACAGCCGCTCGCGATCGAGGAGCTCGGGGTGGAAGTACCGTGGCGGCGTGTCGAGTGCGTGGCCGAGCACGGCGATCCGGTCTTCCACAGTCCATGCCCGGGCGATCTCCGCCTCGCTCGGGAGCTCGACGTCGCGCCCGAGTTTCAGGACGCGAACGCCTTCCATCCGAGAGAACAAGATGTCGAGGAACGGCTTGTGGTGGGCGCCGATCACCACGACGAGACGCTTGCCCGGATGGCTCCGCATGACCTCGGAGCAGCGTTCCGCGATGCCCCGATCGCGAGGCGCGGCGAAATCCTCGTCCTCCGGTGACTTCCCGCTCCACTGCGAGCTTCCGAATGCGTCGCCAGAAACGTCGTTGATGAATGTCCAGTCGACGCGGGCCATCTCGTCCTGGCCCTGACGCACCTGCGGGGAAACGGCGCGTCCGAAGGCGCCGAACATCTCGAGAGGGAGGGTCTCGCTGCGCGCCAAGGCCTCCTCGAGGCGCGCCGTCTCACGAAGAGCGTCCAGCTCCTCTTTCCGGTCCCAGGCCTCGATGTCCTTCCAGTCCACTCCGTAGACGGAAAGGCCCCGCTCGCGCGCGAAGGGCACCGCGACACCCTCCGCCTCCCAGGTGACAACGTGATAGCGCCCGCTCGCGAACCACGTCGGATGGCTCTCGACGCCCACGACCTCTGGCCTTGCTTTCTCGAGCGTCGCACGGATGTGAGCCGGCGTGTACGCCGGGCTGTGGAACATCGCCGGCGCGTGATAGGTACCCAGGACGAGGACTTCGAAGCCGGTCGGGACACTCTCCTGCGAGGCGTCCCCCGCGAGCGCACCACGGCCGGCCGGCTCCAGGATCGCCAGCGCGAAGATCGCGAAATGCGCACGAATCATGTCCGCCTCTCTCCTGGCGTCGCGGAAGGAAAGCTTGGAGCACCTACGCAAAGAAGGGAAGCTCGCCGCTTGAGAGAAACCACACCCCTACCTCCGAGTTCGGAGTACCGCCTTTAGGCGGTCTGGTTCGTCGTCCCGCCTTCAGGCGGGACTGGCCCTGCAAGAGAAGACCGCCCAAAGGCGGTACTCCGAACCAGAGACGGCCGCCCTCATGTTTCATGACGGAGTCGCGCCAGGGCGCGGTAGAAAACTGGTTCGAGTCGAGACGATCGAGTTACACGGGGACAGCGGGGCCCGGGCTACCATTCGGGTGACCTTTGTACGTAAGAGAAGCCATGCTCTGTGCCACCATCGTTCTCGCCTCGGTTTCCTGGCAGGAGGCGCCGAGCAATTCTGGCGCGCAGGAACTGCGCCCTACCGCGGAAGAAGCGCCGCTTGCAAAGGGCCGGGCCGAGGACAACTGGTCGCAGTGGCGCGGGCCACTCGCCACGGGCGTCGCGCCGCATGCCGATCCGCCGCTGCACTGGAGCGAGAGCGACAACGTCCGATGGAAGACCGCCATTCCCGGCAAGGGTCATTCGACGCCGATCGTGTGGGAGGATCGCGTCTTCGTCACTGCCGCCATTCCCGTCGGCGAGTTGTTCGAAGCGCGCATCGACGACGCGCCGGGCACGCACGACTCGATTCCCGTGACGCAGAGCCACCAGTTCGTGGCGCTCGCGCTCGACCGTGCGGACGGGAAGATCCTGTGGCAAGTCGTGTTGAACGAGGAGATCCCGCACGAGGGGGGCCACTTCACGGGCAGCTACGCCTCGGCCTCGCCGGTCACCGACGGTGAACGCTGGTACGCGTACTTCGGCTCGCGCGGCCTCTACTGCCTCGATCGCGACGGTGTCGTGCTGTGGCAGGCCGACCTCGGCGAGATGCGCACCCATCACAACCACGGCGAGGGCAGCTCACCGGTGCTCTACGGCGAGACGATCGTGGTCGACTGGGATCAGGAGGGAAGCTCCTTCCTCGTCGCATTCGACACGCTGACCGGCGAGGAGCGCTGGAGAGTCGGGCGCGACGAGGCCACGACCTGGGCCTCGCCGATCGTGCTCGAGCACGCCGGGCGCATGCAGGTGGTGACGAGCGGCACCAAGCGCGTGCGCAGCTACGATCTCCTGTCGGGCGAGCTCATCTGGGAATGCGGCGGGCTCTCGCACAACGTCGTCGCCTCGCCAGTTGCCGGCGACGGCATGCTCTTCGCCGCGAGCAGTTACGAGAAGCAGGCGATGCTCGCGATCCGCCTAGAAGGCGCGAAGGGCGACATCACCGACACCGAGCAGATCGTCTGGGTGCGCCACCGCAGCACGCCCTACGTTCCTTCCCCGCTCCTCGAGGGCGGCGCGCTGTATTTCCTCCACCATTACCAGGGTTTCCTCTCACGCGTGATCGCGGCGACCGGCGAGGAACCCGAGCGCGCCCTGCGCCTCGAGGACGCCGACGACGTCTACGCTTCTCCGGTCGCCGCCGCCGGCCGCATCTACGTCACCGACCGCAGCGGCCTCACGCTCGTCGTCCAGAGCGGCCCTCGGTCGAAGATCCTGGCGCGCAACCGCCTCGACGACTCGTTCAGCGCGTCGGCGGCCCTTGCCGGAGGCGATCTCTTCTTGCGCGGCGAAGGCGCCCTGTACTGCTTGGCGAACGCGGCCCCACCGCGCTGATTCGGCGTCCCACTTGCCACGGATCGCAACACCTACTCGTCCGGGTCGCCAGCGCTGCCGAGGAGCGCCGAGACGGAGGCGAGGGTGCTCCGGCGCAAGCCGTCCGCCAGCACCGCGGGACTGCACGCCGAGTCACCCCTCAGCCAGGCCTTGATCAGACCGAACTGGGCTTCCGAGGCCTGGAGTGCAATCAGACGCAAGGGGAGCCGCGGCTCTCCTCCGCGCTCGCGCAGCCGGCATTGCAGTCGCACCTCGATCCGCTGGGCGAGCTCGCGCGTCAGGCGAGGAAACAGGTGCCGGGCCGGCGGCCCGGAAAGCAGATAGCGGCCGGCGTCGCGGTTCTGCCAGAAATGATCCAGGACGATGACGAGCTCGCGCACGATCGATTTCCGCGACTCTTCGTCGCTCGCTTCGCGCGCGGCGTCGGCGAGCACGTCGAAGAACCCCGACATGCTCCGGATCAAGAGCTCGTCCTTGTCGCGATAGTGCTCGTAGAGGGTAGAACGGCCGACGTCGGCTTCCTCGACGATGTCGCCGACGCGGATCTCGTCGTACCGGCGCTGAATGAAGAGCTCCGCGAACGCACCGAGAAGCGCTTGCTCGGTCTTGCGTGTTCGGCGATCCAGCTCAGCCGCGCCCTCACTGGCTTGTTCCCGTCCGGACATCGAGCTTCCTTTGTCCGGTACCGTACATCCGGCTCCGGATTCCCCTGGTTCACGCCTGGCAAGCGTCTAGATTCGCCCCGCCAGCATACCAGCGGAGTGAATCATGCCTGACCAGCATCCCCGTACCGTCGAAGCGAGCGCCGCCGTTCCCGACCTGCCCTCGATTCTCTGCATCGGAATCGGCTCGCTCTCGATGATCGCATTCATGGCCCAGCACCCTTCGGTGGAGTCCTCGGGGATGGCGGACATGGTCGAGGAGATGGCGCGCAAGGCCGCGTTGTCGCGCCTCGTGCACGGCGCGCTCATCGTCGTCATGGTCCTCGTGTTCCATGGCCTCATGGGCTTCGTCGAGATCCTCGGCCGTCACCTCGGCCGCGTGCGCGCGGGGACGATCGCGTATGCGGTGGGCATGGGCTGCATGATCGGTGCCGCGTTGATCAATGGCTTCGTGACCGCCGGGATTGCATCGAGCTACGCGGGCCGCTCGGCGGCCGAGCTCGATCTGCTCCGCCCCGTGTTGCAGCTCTCAGGGGAGATCGGTCGTACTCTCGCGCAGACCGGGACCATGGCCCTCTCGGCGGCGGTCTTCGCCTGGTCCTGCGTTCTCTTGCGTCGAAACCGGTTCGCGTGCGCGACGGGCGTCCTGGGCCTGATCGTGGGCGTGCTCCCCGTCCTCGGCCTCCTCTCGGGCCACCTGCACCTGCACGTCCACGGCATGGCGGGCGTGGTCTTCGCGCAAGCCGCGTGGAGCCTGTGCGTCGCCGTCTGGTTGTTCGGTGTGCGCTCGAAGTCTGCCTCCACGGGCTTCTCGTCGCATCGCGCCGGAGCCTGACGAAGCTCTCCTTCGCCGACCGCCCGTGAGGGAACCCCCTCCATCCGTCGCCGCCGTTCTTGCCATGTAAGACTGCGAGTGCACCGCGCGCGAGATCCTGCACGCACGGTCCGACCTCGGGGATACTGTGCGGGCACCACAGCGGAGGTGCACGCCGATGCCCGTAACGTCGAGAGCCTCGTTCCCTGACGCGACACCCGCGGCGCCGAGAGCATCCACGTCTCCGGTCGCGGGACGCCTCGTCTCGATCGACGTGGTACGGGGCCTCGTGATGGTCTTGATGGCGATCGATCACGTGCGCGTGTATTCCGGCGTGCCGGCCGGTGGACCGACGCTGGGCGTCTTCTTCACTCGCTGGATCACGCATTTCTGCGCGCCGGCCTTCGCCTTCCTCGCCGGGACGGCGGTGTTCTTCCACGGAAGGAAGGTGGGCGACAAGGCCGTGCTCGCGCGCTACCTGGTGACGCGGGGCCTGGTGCTCGTCGTGCTCGAGCTGACTGTGATTCGCTTCGCGTGGACCTTCAGCGTCGACTATTCGCAGGTGGTTCTAGCCGGCGTCATCTGGATGCTCGGCTGGTGCATGATCCTCATGGCGGTGCTGGTCCGCTTCTCCGCGAAAGCCGTCGGGATCTTCGGGCTGATCGTGGTGTTCGCGCAGGACCTGTTCCGCTTGATTCCTTCCGCTCTGCCGCTGCCCGTGTACGACGCGACCATCTGGCTGTGGCAATTCCTCTATCTCGGTGGCGCGGTCGAGCTCGGACAGTCCGGCCCGACGATCAACATCCTCTACGTCATCGTGCCATGGGTCGGCGTGATGGCGGCCGGCTACGGCTTCGGCGCGATCCTGGCGCGCGAAAAACCGGAGCGACGGCGGCTGTGTCTCAGGATCGGACTGACCGCGACAGCAGCGTTCGTCGTCATTGCCGGCCTGACCGCCGCCCTGAGCTCCACGCCCGACGGCTCGCCTCCGTTCCTCATCCGGATGCTGAACCAGCGGAAGTATCCCGCCTCGCAGCTGTTCCTGTTGATGACCCTCGGTCCGACGATCACGCTGCTCCCCTTCGTCGAAGAGGTACGCGGGCCACTGGGGAGGCTGCTCGCGACCTTTGGCCGGGTCCCGATGTTCTTCTATCTCCTGCACATCCCGCTGATCCACGTCACGGCGATCCTCGTCACCTTCATGCGCGAAGGCAGCCTGGATGCAGCGTTCTATGCCGGAGCGCCGTTCGTCGCGATGCCCGAGGCGCAGCGATGGGGTCTGCCGTTGCTGTACCTCGTGTGGATCATCGACGTGGCGATCCTGTACGTCGTGTGCCGGTGGTTCGCTGCGCTCAAAGCGCGACGTCGCGCTCCCTGGCTGAGCTACATCTAGGAGGCCGCCCCCGAGCAAGGCTCGGAGCGGCAAGGCTGCTCACACCACCGCGACCTTCACGCAGTGGATCGGCGGCAGCGAGTCGAACAGGCAGCTCCCAGTCCTCGCCGCCGTCGCGGCCGATCCAGAGCTGGCCCGTGGTGGTGCCGAAGTAGAGCGCGGGCGACTTGAGCTCGTCGATGTCCATCGCGTCGCGCAGGACGGTGAAGAAGCTCTCCTTCTTCGGCAACCCGCGGGCGAGCTGCGCTTCCACGAGTCGCCGCCGTTCTCGCTGCGCCAGACCGCGGGCGCGCCGCCGGGGCAGGTGCGCGTCATCGGCTCGAGCGGCAGCACGTAGACCGTGTCGGGGTCGTGCGGGTGCACGACGATCGGGAAACCGAAATCGGACGGCAGCCCCTTGGCGATCGAGCGCCACGACTTGCCGTGGTCGTCGCTGCGCAGCACGCCGATGTCCGGCCGCGGTCCGCCGGGCCCGTCCCAGTCGGCCCAGCCGCCGTGGTTCTGCATGTAGAGCCGGCCGGGCGCGTCCTCGTGGCGCGCGATCTTGTGCACGCACTGACCGAACTCGGGGTAGGGATCCGGCGCGAAGCCGGCGCCGATGCCGTTGTTCGACGCCTCGAAGGTCTCGCCGCCGTCCTCGCTCAGGTAGTGGCCGCCGGTCGAGATGCCGAGGTGCATCGCGCTTGCCGTCGCGCAGGATCGTGTGCATGCAGAGCCCGCCGTTGCCCGGGCTGCCACTTGCGCGCGTGCTCGTGGTTGCTGATGCCGGGAACCATCTCCCAGGAATCGCCGCCGTCGCGGCTGCGGAAGAGCGACGCCGGCTCGACGCCGCACCACAGGTCCTTCTTGCCCGCGCCCGGCTTCGAGCGACCAGATGTTCGCGAGGGCGCGGCCGTCGTCCTTCGGGAACGCCGGCGCCGACTTCGTCTCCTTGAACGTCTTCCCGAGGTCGGTCGAGCGCAGCACCTTCATGCCGAAGAACGGGTTGCAGCTCGAGGCATAGAGGCGCGGCGTGCCGCGCGTGTCGATCAGCGCCGAGTACACGGCGACGCCCGGTGCCGAAGGGTCCGCGCAGCGCGAAGCTGCGCCGTGGTCTTCGGCGCCTCGGCGACGAAGAGGCCCTTCTTGGTTCCGATGGCGAGGATCACGCGCTCCGGCATGTTCAACCTCCTGAAACGGCGGGCAAGATGGTGATGACGTCGCCTGGCACGAGCGCGCGTGTCGAGCCCGTCGCGGTCGCGGACGTGAGACGTGTTGACGAACAGGTTCACGTGGCGGCGCACGCTGCCGGTCTCGTCGCAGATGCACTGGTGCAAGGACGGATGGCGCCGCTCGAGCTCCTCGAGGGCGGCGCGCACGCTCGGCGCCGCTACCGAGAGCTCGGTGGCGCCTTCGCAGTAGGCGCGCAGCGCCGCGGGAACACGGACCGTGATAGTCGTGGATTGAGCCATGACACTGGTGCAGGGGGCCAGAGCATAGGTGCGCACGAGCATTTCGTGCCACCAGGCTCCGACGCGAGGGCAACTCGAGGTTCGCGGGCGCGGTTCCTTGCAAGTCGAGAACCGCGACCGCCGCGAGACCTTACCCGATGGCGGCGTCTAGCGCCGCCTGGCATTGCACTTGCAGCTCACCCAACACGATTCACCGCGCACCAGCGCGGTCATTCCCGATCGGACGGATCGTTGAACAGCACGGAGAGGTCGATCCGACCGTGTGCGAAGAGCGGGTAGTCCGGGTGATTCGGATCACCGGGATCGAGGTTCGATGCCGTGGCGGGCGGTGGAAAGAGGATCAGCGTGCCGAGGAAGTCGATGACCGCCGCCTGAGCCTGCTCGTCGAGCGCCTCGAATGCTAGGCGCGCCGAGAGGGCCTCACCGCCGTGCCGCCGGACGACATCGCGGAGCGTCGTGCTGCGGCCGTCATGTCCCCAGGGGCCCGTGGACCCCACGCCCCAGAGAGGTTCGGTGACGAAGCTGCGCGTGACGGAATCGTCGAAATTGCGCTCCCAGAACGCGGGTCCGATGTCGTGGCGCTTGAAGTCGCTGAAGACGCCCCGAACGAGGAAGGCTTCGCCGAGCGGGGGACGCAGCGGCGGGTAGGTGCTGCCGTCGTCGAAGGAATCGCATTGCACCGAGGCCTCGGCGAACAGCCGGTTGAAGGGATTGCCGCGCGCATCGTCGTAGCGCGTCTCGACGTCGGCGACCCGGCGGTCGACCTCGAGCGGGAGATCGGGCACGTGGCAGCCGGCGCAGCCGATCGTCCCGAACAGCTCGCGGCCGGTCTCGCTCGTCGTCGATCGGCGGCCCCCGGCAGGGCGGAAGTAGTTCAGGAGGTAGAACTCGAAGTAATCGACGAGCGCGACCGGCACTTCGTCGGTTACCCCGTCGCCGTCGGGATCGTCGTCGGGACGCGCCGCCGGCGGGGGCCCGATCGTGTCGAGGGATCCGTCGAGGACGAGGCCCGCGGGCGTGGTGATCCGCTGTCCAGCGGCGGCGGCGGCGAGGTCGCGATCGAAAGCCTGCAGGCCCATCTCCGCCGCGAGCGCGCCGACCGCGAATGCGCGAATCGAGAACAGCGCACCCTCCGCGAAGAACGGCCGGACGCGCAAGTCCCGATCGACCCCTTCGACGCCGCTCAGGTCGACTCGGCCGTCGGGAAATGCGACGAGTAGCCCGAAGCCCACGCTCTTGCTCTCGAGCCGAACCGACACCGGAGCCCCGCGGTCGGCCGCGCTCTCGAGTGCGCGTGCGCGCGTGCGCCGCAGCTCAGCCGTCATCTCGTCCGCGAGCATCTCCACGAGTCCCACGCCGAAGAGATGCGGCGCATCGCGGCTCGTCGGTCGTGTGAACACGTCGCCGCCAAAGCCCGCGGCGCCCTGCGGCCGCCCGTGGCAAGCGGCGCAGCTGTCCGCGAGGCCGGCGCCGAGGGCAGGCTGACCCGCGATCTCGCCGATGCCGTCCGCGAACCGCGGCCCGAGGCCCTGGGCGCGCGTGAACTTGCGCTGGAAGAGCCCGCGCCCCCGAGCGATCGCGCGGAAGGGATCGCGCGCGATCAGGAACAGCGAGCTCTGCGGTCTCCACGTGTCGCCCCGTCCCGCTCCGATCTCCTCCTGCAGGGATTTCGCGATTCCCGCATCGATCGGATTGGGCGTCTGGGTGCGGTCGGTCTCCTGAGCGCGAGCTACCGGAGCCATGAGGACGAGCAAGAAAACGACACTACCGAATGGATCGCTGGCGGGAGACATGCCGAGGCTTTCGTTGCGCCGATCGGGGCCGGGGGCAGCTCAGCCAGCGGCCGAGCGACCAAGCCCTTGATCTGCGGCGCCGCGCCGCTCCGCGACCGGAATCCACGGAATCTCTTACCCCGCAGGGATGCCGTGCGGAGTGCGCGCCGAAGGCACGACCATTGCAGTGTCAGCGGCTGGCGTTTACCCCACAGCTGGGAGGGAAGCGACCCGGTCGAGACTCACGTGATCGTGGAGTTCCAAGACCAGTATGGCGGGACCGAAGTCTCGGTCACCCAGGAGGGTTTCGAGGACCCCGAGGAGGCGAAGAGTCACGAGGAAGGTTGGATCAGCACACTCGAAAACCTGGCGAAGCAATTCCCCAGGTCTGCAGACGGAAAGCAGCGGCGCCCCCAAGAAGTTCGCGGTAGCGATCGGCCCTAGCCGGCCGCCGGCAGTGCCAGCTCTGGCTGAGTCGGCGTGTCCGTCGACGGCGTTGCGATCATTTGGGCTGTTCGACCTACGCGATCACCGCAGGGTTGTTCCTCTGTGCGTCGGCAGCAAAGACGGACACTCGTGCTTCAGCTCCCCGCGACGCGGTAAGTGAAAGTCAGGTTTTCGCGCCGAAAAGCAGCCGGTCCAGAGAAAAGCGCCCCGGTCCGGCGAGCAGGAGCAGGAGCGCGATGCAGAGGTAGACGCTGGCCAGTTCGTAGGACCCGCCCGCTCCCTGGGACACGAAGGGATCGCCTTTCACTTTCGCGTGCGTCCAGACCGCGACTCCCATCGTGCAAGCAAGGCCGAAGGAAGCGAGCGGCGTCAACAGGCCCAGGATCCACGCCAGCCCGCCTCCGAACTCCGAGACGGCCGCCAGCGCCTGGAGGATGCCGGGAGTGCTCGAGTCCGCGCCCATCCACTCGAAGGGGTTCTGGATCTTGCCGTAGCCGTGGAACATGAATGCCAACCCCGCCACGAGCCTGACGAGGAGCAGGCCGGCGGACACGCGAACGGACAGGCGGTGTGTCTTGAACAGCTGGACCATGTTCGTACCCGGTTTCCTTCGACGGCAAGGAGCCGCCGAATCCTGGCTGGAAGTAGAGACTGACGACTCCTGAACTCAACATCATTGCTCGTGAGAGTTCCAGAGTGAAACCGCGGGGCCGTCACGACGGCCTTCTCTTCTGCTCGCGCTGGCTTGCGTTTTCCGCGATCCGAGCCTTCACGAGCTTTCGCACCAGGGCGTCTGGCAAGGGCTCGTCCGGTTGGAAGCGGATGCTGCCCTTGCTGGTGGGATAGCCCTCCAGATCGTCCGCGTGGGCTTCCACGGTGGAAGAGCTCATGAGGTAGAAGGTGCAGTGCTTCGTCGTCGCGCCGAAGGCGACGAGCATCCCATCTTGACGGAAGGCGGGCAGCTGGTAGCTGATGCACTCTTCAGCCTTCGGCGCCGCAGAACGGATGCTTTTTCGAAGGCGCTCGAGCGCGACACGCTTGTCGTCGCTCAAGCCTGCGAGGTACTCGTCGACGGTCTTGGGTTTGGCTGCCATGGCGTGCTCCGCGAGGGGAAGGTTGGAGTCGGCGGGGCTCTGGGTCGGCTTCTGCCGCGTAACCGGAGCCGTCGAGCTCGAAGGCCGTCCTTACGAGCACGATTCCACCCTTTTCCCCGTTGACGGGCTGCCTCCCGGCACTACTATACCCAACGGTTATATAGCCATCTGGTTTTGTGCCATGTCGGTCGATCCCCTCAGCACCACCCTGGGAGCCCTTTCCGACCCCACCCGTCGAGCGATCCTCTCGCGGCTGGCGATGGGGGCGGCGACGGTCACCGAGCTCGCCGAACCCTTCGACATGACCATGCCCGCGGTCTCGAAGCACCTGAAGGTCCTCGAGCGTGCCGGCCTGATCACCCGCGGCCGCGATGCCCAGCGTCGTCCGTGCCACCTGCGAGCGGAACCATTGAAGGAGGCCGCGGACTGGATCGAGCACTACCGGTCGTTCTGGGAAGCACGCTTCGACCGGATGGCTCGCTACCTCGACGAGCTGCAACGAAAGGACGACCACCATGACCGCACGAAGGAATGATTCCGCCAGCACCGCCGAGGCTGGCCCCTAGAAACCCTCTCGACAGTCACCTTCGAAGACCACGCTGGCATCGGGCATGGCACGGTCGCCACGGTTCGCTCGACACCGCTCGACGCAACCGCCATCAACGCAAGCACTTCACCGACGGGCACGAATCCATGCGGCAAGGCTGGACCGGGACGATGGATCAGCTGGAGGAGTATCTGACGAAGGTCTGATGACTCACGAGGTGTCACCGCCGGGCGACGATGCGTCGCCCGGGCCAGCGCTCCCGCTGTCACCACGCTCGCTCCTCCGCGCGACTGCGTGGATCCAGCAGCGGCGTTCACTTTCGTGATGACACCACGAAGCCGGCCGTCAGACCCCCCGCTCTCGTGGGAGGTGGATCGTCGCGAGTCTCGAACGTGAGACCGGGGCGCAGGTCTCGACCTGAACCAGTTCCGCACCGCGCCTTGGCGCGACACCTTCGCATGAAACTTGAGTGCGGCCGCCTCTAGAGAGAAACAAACCCTCTCAGGCCTTTAGGAAGCGGCTTTCACCTCGACTTGAAGCCCGAGTTGTTCGAGGCGCCGAATGAGTCGCTTGGCGACCTTGGCCTTGTCGCGACGATCGAAGTGATCGGGGCCCAGGTCTTCGAAGAAGACGCCGCGCCGGAGCATGTGGTAGACGGCGGTGAGCATGGAGGCCGCGACCGCGACGACGGCCTTCTTTGGCCCCCTGCGCATGCTGATGCGGTGGAACTGAGCCTTGAAGTAGCTGTTCTTCTTGCGCGTCGCCGCCCAGGCGGCCTGGACCAGAGTGGTCTTGAGCCAGGGAGCGCCAGCCCGAAGGCGCGTGCTGCGCTTTCTGCCCGCGCTCTCGTCGTTGCGCGGACATAGGCCAGCCCAGGAGATCAGATGGCCGGCAGTGGGAAAGCGGCTCATGTCATCGCCGATCTCGGCCAGGATGACGTGGGCTGCGATCTGGCTGACGCCCGGGATGGTCGTCAGGAGCTTGACGGCTCCGCGAAACGGCTTCAGGTGCTCGCCGATGCGCTCGTCGATCCCCGCCACCTCCTCTCCGATCGTGTCGATCAGCCGCAGGTGGGAGCGGATCATGAAGCGATGGTGATCCCGGATACGACCGCGGAGCGCTTCTGCGAGGTCCTCCCTGGAGGCCTTCACGCGCGACGAAGCGAGTGCGGCGAGAGCCTTCGGATCGTCTTCTCCATCGACGATCGCCTCCAAGATATCCCGTCCACTCTGCCCGAGCATGTCGCTCAAAACGCTGGAGAGCTTCACGTTGGCGTCTTCGAGCGTCTTCTGGATCCGCAGCGTGTGCCGGGCCACCTCACGCACGAGTTGCTTGCGGGTGCGCGTCAGGTCTCGCAGCTCTTGGATGGGCTGCGGGGGCACGAAGCTGGAGCGGATCAACCCGTGGGCCAGCAGGTCGGCGATCCAGGTGGCGTCGTTGACGTCGGTCTTGCGACCGGGGACGTTGCGGATGTGCGCAGCGTTCCCCAGGACAAGCTCGAAGTGACCCTCGAGCACGTGCCAGACCGGCTTCCAGTAGACACCCGTCGCCTCCATGGCCACGTCAGTGCAGTGACACTTCGACAACCAGTCCGATAGAGCCAGCAACTCCGCGCTGGTCGCGCCGAACTTGCGAACTTCCTGCTGAACGCCGGCCGGACCGACCAGGCGCACGCAACACACGATGACGTCCTTGTGGACATCCAGACCTGCGCAACGGGGATGAACGACTTCCATTCGGCCTCCTTGGGACAAGGCCGGCGACGGCGTGGGACTCGCGTCTTCGGATTCTAGAGAGCGTGCTCCGGGAGCCCGAGGGCCCCTTGGCAACAGTACAGTGTGCTCGCGAAGTCCCCGGCCAAACTGGTTCACGGGCTCGCGACACCAAAGAGATTGCCGACCTCCGTGCCGTCGCCGGGCTGCCTCGATTGAGGAAGTTTCATCCCACGGTGTCCAGACCCTGGGTGCAGAACTGGTTCGGAGTACCGCCTTCAGGCGGTCTTCTCTTGCAGGGCCAGTCCCGCCTGAAGGCGGGACGACGAACCAGACCGCCTGAAGGCGGTACTCCGAACTCGGAGGTAGGGGTGGGGTTTCTCTCTAGCCAGTAGCAAGACTCACGAAACGCTGGAATACTCGACGGTCTGCCGCTCGCTCGACGTTTTTCACCGTGAGAGCTTCAGCGGATCCCCGCCCGTACTAGCCCCCCCTTCTTGCCCGTCCTCCAACGCGGACGGCCGCCTCCCCGTGTTCCCTTTGACTGTCGTTCCTTCGGCAGGCTGCGTCCACCCTCCGAGCCCGGCCTGCCTGGCTTGGCAGACCGACGACGACCGCTTCCGCGGCGCTGCGGACCCGATCGGTCTGCTGATCTCTCAACCGAGGAAAAGAGCATGACTTCACCTTCAACCCTGCGTTCGCGCGAATCCCAGCGTTCCTTTGGCTTCCCTGCCACGGCTGTGCTCTGGGTCGTGCTCCTGGTCACGGGCTGCACGGTTCGCCTGATTGCCGATTACGATGAATTCACGTTCACGAAAACGGCGGAGCTACAGGAAAGCTGCGAGACCCTGTTCGTTGCCCTGGAGAATGCCGCAGCGACTCCGGATGCATCGGATGACCTGTATCCGGCCCACGCAGCAACCTACACCGAGATCGTGGTCGCTCTGCGCGTACTCGAAACCCGCGCAGAATCGTTGGACAAGAACCAGATCACCACGGAGCAGGTTCATTTGCTCCTGGACAGCATCGAGAAGATGCAGAAGCTGCATCAGGAGAAGAGCGCCGGCGCCGACCCGGAGGGCTTTTCGAAGGATTTCGTCAGGACACTGCGAGAGCCCTTTGTTCAGCAGTTCCGCGCGATCCTGACGCTCCAGGAAGCGCTGAAATAAGGCCCATGAACCCCTGAAAACCGCAATCAGCGGAATGGAACTCGAATGGCAGATCTAGATCTCGACGCACTGGTGGAAAAAATGGGCAAGGCCGCGCTTCCGCACCTCAAGGGAGGAGCTGCCAAGGCCAAGGAATTCGGCAGGGCCGAAGCCGACAAGATGGCGCGCACCGCCCTGATGCTGGCCGAAGGAGTCGCCAAGGGAACGATCGACAAGGAAGAGGCGCAGCTCATCCTGGACGTTCAAAGGAACGCCAGCCGCTCGGTCCTCTTGACCATCAAGGGTCTGGGCATCATTGCCGTGGAGAACGCGGTGAACGCTGCAATGGAGGTGCTGCTGGGTGCAATCAAGAAGACCCTCGGGGTCGCACTCTGAGCGGAGCACGCGGGAACTGGCGGCCCTTCATTGAAGCGTCTCATCCTGTGCTGCGACGGAACGTGGAACAAAGCCGATCAACGGCAGAATGGCGTCCCGTGTCCAACCAATGTCCTCAAGATGGCATTCCGGATCGCGAAGAGCGCCAATGGTATCGCTCAGGTGGTCTCGTATGGCCAGGGGGTGGGCACTGGAAACTTCGTCGACCGCTGGACCGGAGGTGCATTCGGCGAAGGTCTGGTCGACAATCTCTACGATGGCTATCGGTTTCTCATCGCTAATTACGAGCTGAATGACGAGCTGTTCTTCTTCGGCTTCAGCCGAGGCGCCTACACGGCCCGCAGCCTTTGTGGGATGATCCGCAAGTGTGGGATCTTGAAGCGCGTGTCGGTGATGCATTATCACGAGGCTCTCGACCTGTATCGAGATTCCACGACCCGGCCAGACGATCCCAGGGCGAGCCAGTTCCGGGAGCAGTACTCCGTCGCGGGTAACGGCGCGATCGGGGTCACGTTTCTCGGAGTCTGGGACACGGTGGGCGCACTCGGCATTCCGATCCGTGGGCTGCGGTGGTTGACCAGAAAGGACCACCAGTTCCACGACACCGAGCTCAGCAAGTCTGTCAGCCGGGCGTGCCAGGCGCTCGCGATCGACGAGCATCGAGCACCGTTCAAGCCGACGCTCTGGACCGAGATCGCCAAGGAAGGCCAGCTCGTTCAGCAGGTATGGTTCTCTGGCGCGCACAGCGACGTCGGCGGCGGATACCCGGAGATCGGAGGCGATCCTTCCAGGGGAAGTCTTTCCGACAACTCACTGCACTGGATGATCGAGGCGGCGACGTCGGCGGGTCTGGGCTTCGACCCGGCCGTCGCGACCGCTCACCCGTTGAAACCCGGACCGCGTGCGGAGCTCACCAACTCGAGAACTGGGCTCTACCGGCTCACTACCGGGGTGGATCGTGAGATCGGTCTGATCACGATGGCGTCCCGTGAACAGGAGCGCTGTACCGCCGGACCAGACGCCACTCAGTCTGTGCACGAGAGCGTGCTCGAGCGCTGGGACGCGGACGGGAAGTATCGACCGCGTGAACTGAGGAGATACTTCGAACGAATGGGAGATCCGCGCGCGAGGCAATGACCTCTCGCACTGGTTGGCGTGACCTGACCTGCGCCTTGGCGGCGAGAGCCCGGCCGTCAGGACGGCCCAGTTCGCGTGGCTTCTCGGTGGAGGCCCGTGAGCCAGCCGATGCGAGCACGGAGAGCGAGGACGGCACCTTTCAGGGCGCGGCGGTCGTCCGCGTTGTCATCCGGCGCCGGCTTCAGCTCCCCGAGACCGCCGCGCAGAGACGTGATCGCCTCGCGGAGCATCGCCGCGCGTTGCGCGGGTGGCAGCAGACCGAGGAAGTGAACTCGAGTACGGAGAGGGTCGGGCGGCAGGCTAGTGACCTCGGCGGGGAAGGGAGGCCGAAGCCACTCCAGGAAACGCGCGCGTCCGGTTGGCGTGATCGAGTAGTTCCACGCCATTCGCCCTCCTCGGGGAGCCCCGCGCGAGGACACGAGCCGGCGCTTCACGAGCCGTGCCAGCAGCGGGTAGACGGCTCCGGCGCTGCCGCTCCAGTGAGACGAAGGGGACTCCTGGAAAGCTCGCCGAACCGAGTACGCGGTCTGAGGACCCTGTCTCCACAAGTGGCCGAGGACGCAGCCCTCGAGCTCGCTCAGCTCGCGGGCCATGTCAGACCAGCCGGCGCAGCCGGATGCGTTTTGCGAGGATCTCCGTTCCCCGTCGGAGCGAGAGCTCGACCTCCGCACCCTCGACGCGGAGGGCCTTGCGGATTCCCTCTTCCGCGAGGGTGTCGAGCGCATGCTCGTCGATGCCGAGCAGCAGATCACCAGGCTCGATGCCGGCCTCGGCGGCCGGCGACCCCGCGAGCACGGCTCGCACGGAGATCGTTCCATCCTCGACCCAGTCGAGCTGGAGTCCCGACATGTCGTGCTCGAACGGCTCGTCGAAGCCCCCGCTTCGCGCGAGCACGATTCGATTCGAGGCGTAGTCGAAGGTGACGTTGAAGCGCCGCAGGATCTCCGCCCCGAGGTTGCCGTCGCGGAAGTCGAATCCGCCCGGGTGCTGGTGCTCGGCCACGGGGAAGGATGCGACGACTCCCTCGAACACGAACGAGCCGAGCTCCAGGCGCCGTACCCGGCCGAGCGCGCCGCGCACGACTCCGGACAGACCGCGTCCGAGTCCGGCCTCGATCGACTTCGAGGGTGGAGCGAAGGTGCCGTCCGAGCGCCGGTTGAGCGAGATGGCGTGGCTCGCGCCGAGGTCGATCACCACCTGGGCAGCTACCGGCGGCTCGTCGCCCACTGCGATGCGCACTTCGACGAAAGCGGCTCCCGGCACGCGCACGAGTGGCACCACGCACGCTCCAGGTGCTGGCGACCAGCTCGAGGGCTCGCTGAGCTCGATCCGTCTATGGTCCATGTCGAGGTGCACCACGAATCGATCGAACAGCGCTCCGCCGATGATCCCGTCCACGGCCGGCGACAGTCCCGTGTGATCGGGGAGCACGACTGCCCGGACGCCTGACATCTCGAGTTCACCCAGCGCGACTGTGATTCCCTCGCTCACAACGACGGCGTTGCGCCCTTGTCCCGCGCCGCCGGCGCCGAAGAGCGGCGTGCTCTCGCCCGAGTCGGTGAATCCAAGGGCCTCCAGCCTCTCGCTGTGGAACAGCAGGATGTCCGTGGTCGGCATCCCCGTGTCGAGGACGAGCTGGAACGGTCCTGCTCCGTTGAGGGTGGCAGCGAGCCGGACCTGATTGCGAACGAGCTGGAACGGGACGATCACCTGCTCGCCGCCGGGTACCTCGTACACGATGCCCCGAGTCTCGGCCTCCTGGGGCAGGACGGAGTTCGCCAGTGGCGCGAGGAGAAGACAGATCGTTGCGGTCAGATTGGTCATGGGAGCCCGCTCGGGAGGGGGAATCCAGGAAGACGATCCGCCTGGATAGTACTACGAGTACTATCGGGCGACAAGCCCATCCATGGACCTGCCTGCGGCCTGCGTTTCCCCTACGTCTTCGCCTTCAATGCTGGCCCCACCCCGATCGCCGCGGAGAGTGTCGTGAGGATCCACGATCCGCTGTAGCCCGCGAGTCCTGCGATCAGGATGGTCCCTGCTTCCGTGAGCACGAGTTCAGAGGACACTCCCGCGGTTCGTAGCCCAATGGCCGTGGCAGCCACGGCAAAGAGGCCTGCAATGCAGCCCGTGACGACGGGCTTCCAGAAGCGAGAGGAAGCAATCGAGGTCTTCGCAGCCTTGCTGCGGCTCCGACGCCGCGTCTGCCACTCGCGCAAGAACCCACCTCCGCCACCAAGCGTCAGGCTCAGCAGGATGAGGGAGACAGGCCATTCGAAGCGCAAGCGGACGACATCCGAGCGCAGAGGCGAGGAGGCAAAGAACTCGAATTCACCGGTGCCGCGCGATCGGACCGTTGCCTGGGCGCTGGCCGCCTTCGGTGGGATCGTCACGACGGACGGGAAGAGGCCTGCCCCCGTCAGATTCACCTCGAGTTGCTGATCGGGCGCCCATTCGGTGCCGTCCTCCGCCAGCCGTCTGATCTGGAAGAGCGTGGTCTCGAGGCCGAATCCGAGGATGCTCGAGCTGCGAGTCTCGAGGGTCAGCTTTCCCAGGCTGGGTTGAATCTCGAAGGAGCACTGGGGGGAACCGAACGGCCCTAGCTGAGCGAGGATGCTGGGGCTCGCGGAATGGTTCGTGCAGCGCACTTCGGTGGATTGGTAGCCCGGTGGACCGCTCGCGTTGATGGTGAGAATGTTGGATTCGAGCTCGACATGGGCGCCAGTGGTGAAGAACTGGATCACGATGGGAACCGGGAGAGGTCCAAGAGGATCCTCGGGGTTCACTGGATCCAGTCCGACCACCAGATCCGTCGTGTACGCGTCGCCTTGCCATGTGGCTGGAGTCCTGCGAACCCGGACGAAAGGCGTCCAGCCGGATCCGTCTCGTGTACTGCCGTCGCAGTAGAGCAGCTGCGCACCGAGGTATTTCTTGTCGCTGCCCAGGTTGATCTCCTCGGATTCCTTGCTGCGCAGGACATAGGCACGATCGGTCGCGATGGAGACCACCTCCTGTGTCCCCTCCATCTTGAGATCGGCAGCGGCCGAGTCCCATGCATCGCCCGAGGCGACCAGTAACTCGTGTCTTCCGAATTCCGGGCTCAGCCCTCGTAGCGGCAAGTGAAATCGGCCACCCCCCCAGCTGATACTTTCCCAGTCGATCGGTGATTCCTCGAGGATCGACGTTCGATCCAGAACGTCGAGGGACGAAGATTCCACCGTCTTCGTTTGGGCGCGAATGGCAGGAGCGCCGACGGAAAGAAGGATGCATCCTGTCCAGAGTCCTCGCTTGTCTAGCATGAAGATCTCCCGTCACTTGGCGCGGGCATGACTGTCGTAGCTCTCAATCCTGCGTCGTGCGAGTTCCTGCCGCGGTCAGCATCCTCGCTTCTTCGAAGGTGAAGGCATCGTGCCTTCCATGGTTCGCACCGGATGCGACTCCGTCAAGCTCGGTCATAGCAGGTACGCGCTCGGGCCGGGGCCTTCGAGCTTCGAGCCCTCGAGGCGGCGAACCGAGGCAGGGGCGGCAATGCCGCACGGGGACCTCATCTCACTTGCCGTTCTCACGGGCGAGAACAAGCCTCTCTCGAGGCGCCCGAGAAAACGCCCAGGAACGAGGAGGATCGAGGCTCGCCGCGACCTCACTTTGCGGAGGGCCGCTTGACCCGCACCGGCTTTCCGAACTCGCCGAGCGCACTCTCGTCGAAGTTGGCGGCGCGTACTCGGTACCACAGCTCGGGTGACGCCTCGCCGGGGAGGTATCGATCGACCCACGCACTGGCATTCGCCGGCGCTCTCGCGACCGTGGTGAACACCGATCCGTCCGTGCTGCGCTCGACCAGGAAGGCGGTCTCGCTCGTGGACTGGTCCTTCCAGCTCAGCTGCACCTCCGTCTCGCGAGCGACGGCTCGGAGATCGGCCGGCGCATTGGGCGTCTCGCTGGGTGCGCTCGCGGGAGCTCCCGGTTCTGGCGCCAGCGTGTCTTGCAGAGCCGCCGTTTCGATGGCGAGCGCGCGACCCGCCTGTGCGGCGTCGAGCGCCACGTTCTTCAGCTCGGGGCGTCTGGGCAACCGGAAATCGGGCTCGGTGGGCGGATCCCAGAGACGGCGATTCCCTGCCACGACGTTCGAGCGATGGAAGAAGGGCTTACCCTGCCAGTCGCCGGCATTCGAACCGCCGACCCAGTTCCCCGCGTACTGACCTATGCCGATCTCGGGCCAATTGGGCCAGCCGTCGTAGAACAATGCCGACGAGAACACATTGTTCAGGAAATAGACGTGCTTGGCGGAACTCACTCCCGGCAAGCTGCTCCCCGGAGCCGTCCAGTCGTTCGCGCTCACGCTCGCGCCATTGGCAGAAATGCTGTTGTTGTACACGTAGACATGGACGTCCTCCGGTAGCGCATTCTTGAAGTGAATGCCATCCCCGCGGTTGTCCGACTGGGTGTGAAACACCCGGTTGCGATAAATGTAGATCGGCCCCCTGGTGTGAGCGTAGCCATCCACCACGATGCAGGCGTTGCCACCTTCGATGATCAGGTTGTCGTGCCAGCGCGAGTCGATCTCGGTCCCGTCCGGCGCGAGCCCATCGTCGGCGATGTTCTCGATGACGTTGTGATGGATGTCGGTCCGCGCACCACCGCTCTTCGCGACGATGCCATCGAAGCACCGGAAGATGTGATTGCCATGGATGGCATTGTCATCGCCGTAGTCGCTCTGAAGGCGGATGCCCATGCGATCACCGTGGCTGTAGCGCCCTCCTCACCCGCGAGGACGAATGGCCGGTCACGCTCCCCTCCCCTGGTGATGACGAGCCGCTCGCGGTACACCCCCGGACGCACGAGGATCCGATCCCCCGGGCCCGCCACGGATATCGCCTTCCCAACGGAACCGAAGGGCGCGTCTGCGCCGCCCGACCCCCGATCACTGCCGCCCACGGCCACGTGGATATCGGCGGCCACCAAGATCGGGAGGAGCGGGACGAGGACGGTGAGCGACAGGCGACGGTCCTGCATGCGGGCATCTCCGACCGGCCATCCTCCCTCCGCCGCGTGAACCTGGCAAAAAAGGGGCGCTTCGGCACATGTGGTGCACGAGCCGTGCCAGCCGCGACGTGCGCCGAGTCTGTCCGTCGCGCCCCACAATCGAGACGTTAGCGACCATGCGGAGGCTCGTGAGTGTCCCCGGATGGGAAGCGGGCTGTGGAAGTCTCCAGATTGAATACAAACGCGCGGTCCGGCGCGGAGAATCGCCTCCTACTGGGTAGCGGAAAACCAGAAACCAGGATATGGCAGTGGCAACAGAGCTGAGGCCAACAGGCCCTCGCGGTTCCCTTCAACCATCTGCGCATGGCTCCCCCCACGCGCTCCACAAGATGCAGACTCGGGCGCCTGCAACCGGCTTCCCCCACAGCACGGGTCCGATCGGACTGGTCCGATACTCGCGGCTGCCGATGCTTCCATCGAGTACGCGCCTCGACCGGGGGAGTGGTGCCCGATCCACTTCCGGGGAGGACGCAGGAGTCAGCTCTACTGCCACTCATCCGACCACAGCGCTTACCGAAGAGCGCGCCATGAAAAACCGGGCCCCGTCTCGGTCTTGGAACCCGTCCGACAATCGAATCGAGTCCTTGCAGTTGTTCATTCCCACCTCTCAGCGGCCAACTTCCCGTGCCCCTACAAGAGACAGGATCATGAACCGAATTGCGCACACGATCGTTGCGATAGCCGCACTAACTACCTGCTGCCTGGGCCAAGACAGCCTTCCTGGACTCACGTCACGGCCCCTGAACTCGACGGAGTCCATTCTCGTTGACGACGCAATAAACGCCATTGGCCTCTACATTTCCGCCAGAGTGGGCGCAAGATTGCACGAAAAGAAGAGCCAAGGAAAGATCTTGCGCGCCGACCCCGTGATGAAAAAGCCCTTCAAGAAAACCTTGGGAGCATACAGAGCTGGCGTCATCGGGATCTGTGGCCCCGCGCTCACTGACCCCGCGACCCTCGTCGCCACTCTACTTCATGAGGATACTCACTGTGCAAGTGCGGAGGCTGCGGGCGAACCCACCGATCCCAAGGTCGAGCCTCCCATTACCGCAACATTTCCTGATCCTTCCGAGCTGCAGCACGGTCTCATCAATGCTTATGCAGCGAACGCCGTGTGCGAGTTGATATGTCATGGAGCCTTCGCGCCGGCAGAGATCGGGTGCGATGGCCTGAAAGACCTGATCGATACCGCGCGCACGCAGCTTGCGCATGGTGGTGTGCCTCCGAATCAACTCGGCGACCATGTGCCCGATCGCGACAGCCTGGAGAAGCTGTGTTGCTGTGTTCCCGGCGCTACCCCTCTCTAGGAGAATGCATGCCATGAAGCTTGCCTGTTCGATGGTGTTCGCGACGATCGCTTCGCAGCTCCCGTGGCCAGCCCGGAGCGCTGGCGACATGCAGGGTCCAATTCAGCCGATCCCCGCACCTCCGCTGGAATTGTATTACGGTTACGGGACGGAGCCCTCTCCTGCTTCCTGGCAGGAATCGGATGGTCTCAGGGCTACGATGAAATACGATACGCTCGGAAAGAACCTGGAGATCTACTGGTCACACTCGTCAGGTGCGAGCAGAACTCTGGCCGTTGCGCTTGGCTACTATCCGACCGCCGCGGAGTGCTTCGTCGCTGGTACCACCTTGGTTGGCGGCCGGGATACGCGAGGAAAGACCATCCTGGAACAAATGACAATCCAGCAGCCGGCTACGGTAGTCAACACCTCCACCGGCGATATCTCACTGGTTGGCGGCTCGGTGGTTGCAATCGAAAGATTGTATGACGAGAGGACTAGCGGACGAGACCTCATAAAATTCGTTCTACCGAAACTGGAAGAAGAATCTCATGTACTTCTCTGGTTCTGGGACTCCAGGGATATATATGATTTCAATATTCGCACGGGAGAGTATTCTCTCATTGCAAGTCCGACACAGGTCGCCGGCGTGCTTCACGTGCCCGAGCTCGATGCTGCGTACTTCGAGTGGGGGGCAGATCAGCATGTGGATCATGGTTTCATCTATCTGCTGAGCGCGCTGTCCAGGGATGTGGCTCCGATCGTGCTGAAGGATGAGGACATGGACGGAGATCTGGACTCGTACGTTGCGACCACTCCTGCAACGTGGCAATCCCTTGGCTTCGGCGATCCTGGCAAGTACGTACACTGAGCATCACACAGCACTTCCTCCACGGTTCGATTGCCGCCCGCGCGAGCGCCGAGCTCGCGGCGGGCGGTCGCACGACATGGGAACAGTCTGAGGACGGGTACTGGTGGAAGGTTCGAAGCGCGCCACCATCCCCCAGGGCTTGCGTCAGCTCGTCGGCTCGACTCGATCCTCGGCAGTGAGGCTCGCGCGGTCTTCGGAGATGAGGTAATCGATCCCCTCGTCGAGGTGAAGGGCGACCGTCTCACGAAGGGCCTTGAAACCGAATAGGCGGGAGAGCGCTCGTTGAAGATCGCGGCGTGGGCACGATCCGTTCGTGGCGAGCAGGTGGGCCGCCGCGTTGGCGATCTCCTGCGGAGGGAGATTCGCGGCATCCCGGGCGTCGGCATCCCCGGGTTTCGAACCGCGGAAGACTCGCCACGTCCGCGGATTGACAGTCTCCGGCCAGAGGAAGGTCCTGGAGCCGTGCTCCGTCCGCGGGATTCGCACGCGCCGCGCGATCTCGTCGATCTTTTCAACCACCTTTTGGCGTGTCCGCTCGAATCCAAAGCGTTGGGCAACGCGAGCCGCAGCGAGCTCGAGCCGGATCGGCCCCTCGAAGCTCACGAGAGCTTCCAGGGCGGATTGGATTCTCCGGCTCTGAGCCGGGTCGTAGAAGTCCTCCTGCGTCCCGAGGTCGCTCGCACGATGGGCTCGATAGACCTCCTGTGCATCCGGAACGATCACGGAGGCCCCCGCCTCTGCCATCCAGGCCGGAGACGAAGCTGGAGGCGCTGACGCAATCGGCCGGGGCTTTCCGGGGACGTGTGCGGGTGCAGTCTCCACGGGCATGGCTGCCGGCGGTTGGGGTGGAGGTGGTGGAGGCATGCATGCAGATCGGCGGGCATCGTCGATGGCGGCGCAGATCCTCTCGAGTTGCTCGGCGCGTGCCTCCCACCAGTCGCTCGACCAGACTCGGATGAGCTTCCAGCCGAGGTCCTCGAGCACCGACTGGCGCAGGCGGTCTCGGTCCCGCGCGCTCTTCGCCGAGTGATAATTGCGGCCGTCGCACTCGATACCGAGCATGTAGCGGCCGGGTCGATCAGGGTCGACCACGGCGAGATCGATTCGATAACCCGAGCAGCCGATCTGCGAGTGCACGGTGTGGCCCTGCGCTCGAATTGCTTCGCAAATCTCCTCTTCCAGGGGGGAATCGAAGTCGTCGAGGTCGGCCACCGCCAGCGTCTCGGCCGGAAGCGCCTGCATTCCGTGCTGCGCATAGGACAGGAACGTCTTGAGGTCAGCGACGCCGCGAGCGCGCGTCCGCGCCAGATCGATCTGATCCGGGGTCAAGGAGGAGAACACGACGAGCTCGCGCCGCGCGCGAGTGACGGCGACATTGAGGCGCCGCTCGCCGCCTTGCTGGTTGAGCGGGCCGAAGTGCATCGCGATGCGGCCCGTCTCGTCGGGACCGTAGCAGATGGAGAACAGGATCACGTCGCGCTCGTCACCCTGAACGTTTTCCAGGTTCTTGATGAACACCGGCTCGCGCTGTTCGTCGGATGCGAGGAAGAAGCGGTCGAGCGACGGATCCTCGCGCCGGGCATCGTCGAGCAGATCCTCGACCTTCTCTTGCTGCGCAGCGCTGAAGGTCACGATTCCGATCGATTGACCCTTCCGCTCAGGATCACGCAACCGCTGCAGCACGTCGGCGACCAGGGTCTCGGCCTCCACGCGGTTCGTCCGCGAGCGACCCTTGTCGTACACACCGCCCGGTACGTGGCGCCACTGCACACCGAGGCCATCGAAGCGCGCGGACGGGAAGGTGTGCAGACGATTCTCGTAGTACTTGCGGTTGCTGAACGCGATCAAGCTCTCGTGACGGCTGCGGTAATGCCAGCGCAGATCGAGCGCCGGCACATTGGCTGCACGGCACTCATCGAGAATGCTCTCCAGCTCCTCGACCGCCGCCAGCTCACCGGGCTCATCCTCCACGACCACATCGAAGAAACTCGTCGGAGGCAACTGCTTCGAGTCACCGACCACGATGGCTTGATTGCCGCGGGCAATTGCCCCGACCGCGTCCCAGGTCGGGATCTGCGATGCCTCGTCGAACACCACCAGATCGAATGAGAGCTTACCCGGCGGGAGGTACTGCGCGACGGAAACCGGGCTCATCAAGAAGCAAGGCTTGAGCTTCTGTACGAGCGTGTGGGTCTTCTGGAAGAGCTGGCGCGGACCGAGCTTGGGTCGCTGGAGCTGAAGCTGGCGCTGGAGGATCCCCAGCTCGCTGCCGGGAACGGACTCCGCGTTTGCACTCGGAACGCGTGCCGAGAGCTTTGCGGCGACGACCTTGCGGGCGAGCTGCGTGCAGCGCTCGTCGACTTCGCGAAAGCGCTCGATGCGCTGATCATGCGACAGAGAGAGGAAATCGCGCAGCGCGGGCTCCTCGGCGCGCGCCCAATCGAGCCAGGCCTCGTGGAAGCTGCGGTCGAAGGCGTCTGCCAGCTGCTCTCCCCGCAGGCTTCCCCGTTCCAGAGCGCCGATAAGGACGACGAGCCCGGACTCGACGAGGCGCGAGCGCAGCCGTCGCCACAGCGCCCACGGCCGGAGCTGGGAGAGCCCGGAATCGATGCGCTCCATCCGCTCGCGCCAGGCACCGAGCGTGCCCTCGACTGTGTCAGATCGCCAAGCATCGTCGTCCGCTAACCTCAGGACTTCCGCGACTGCGCTGGCCGCAGCGAAGCAGCGATCGAGGCATGCACGGGAGGCCTGGAGCTGTCCGCTCAGGGCCGACGCTCCGCCTGCGCTCGCGACCCAACGCGCGAGGCGTTCCATGCAGGTCCGCGCGGGCGTGGAATCGGCCGAAGTTTCGGTGATCGTCGCTCGCGCCCGCTGTGACCAGGCGAGAGCCGCCTCGATCTCCGACCAGGGCGAGGGATCGAGGCGCCACTCTGTACCTGCGTGCTCCCGCAGCCTCGTCATCGCGAGAGCGAGGCGAGCGTCCACCTCCTTCAGCTGAAGGGCGCTTTCGACCGCATCGTGCATCTCGGCCAGCGTGGGCGTCGTTCCGGCATTCGTGACGCCAAGCAGGCGCTTGCGAAGCGCCCGGGTCCGCAGCCAGCGTGGCAGCGCCCAGGTGTTCTGCGCCTCGCGAATCCGGGCCCGCGAGTCGAGCAAGTCGAGCTCGACCAGCCGCAGATCGAACTGGCGCGCGAGTGCGGCGCGCAGGCGATCGCGCTCGCGCCCGAGCGTGCATACCTCGCCGACAGCCTGCTCGGCCGCGCGGTGGTCCCCGGCGATCAGCCCGAATCCATGCTCGGGTGCATCGATCACCGCTCGACACGCAGCAGCGAGGCACCGCAGATCGCGCAAGCTCGCGGTCTCGATGTCGACCGAAAGCGCCTGCGCGACAGCACCCGTTGCCGATGCGAGACTCGCGATCTCGGTACCCAGTCGCGCAAAGCTCTCGCGGATCCGCTCCACCAGGCCTGGGGGGACATCCTCGATTCCAACGCCGGCCAGCGCGTGTCCGTGTGGGTCGCCGGTGGACCCCAGAGCGTTCCGTGCATCTCGAAGCAAGTTCCGCGCGGCATCGAGGCGCTCCTGCTCGACGCTCCCGATGTCTTGCCAGCCCAGATCGAGCGACGGCGCCTCGCGCAAGCTCGTGAGGAGCGATGTTGCGCGGAAGACCGACAGGCCGTTCTTGTGCTCACGGCCGATCGCGCTGGCATAGGCGTTCAGCTCGGCCCGAAGACGGTCGAGTTCGTCGGCCAGCGCAGCCCATCCCGCGGGCGAGTGCTCGCGTCCGGCCCGCAGCGACTCGCCAAGCCTCCGGATGACCTCGAGCTTGCTTGCCTTGTTCGAATGGAGCTCCAGGCAGAAGCGCTCGAGTCCGATGGCCTTCAAACGGTTGAAGACGACATTGAGCGCCGCGGTCTTCTCTGACACGAAGAGTACCGTCTTGCCGAGGGCAAGACAGTGCGCGATCAGATTGGTGATCGTCTGCGATTTCCCCGTGCCGGGCGGCCCTTCGAGGACGAAGCTCTTGCCGTCGGCAGCGGCGATGACCGCTGCGAGCTGCGAAGAGTCGGCGAGCACGGGGCAGTACAGATCCGCGCTTCGATGGGCCGCGTCCAGGGTCTCGTAGTCGGGTTCCCGCCAGTCGGCGTCGAAAGCGCATCCGGGTTGATGCACGAGGTGTGCGACGACGCGGTTCTGGAGCAAGACGGCTGACTGCTCGTCGAGGTCCTTCCACATCAGGAACTTCGCGAAGGTGAAGAAGCCCAGCCACGCCTCTTCGAGGACACGCCAGCGTGGCACGTCGCGCAGAGCGGAGCGCACCTGCTGGAAGACACCGACCACATCGACGCCATGCTCGTCTTCCGGAAGGGGGTCGACGCCGTCGATCTGAACGTGGTGCTGCGTGCTCAGCATCTCGAGCAAGGTCGTGTTGAAGCGAGTCTCGTCGGCTGCCCGCGTGAGCTTGAAACCCTGGCGAATCGATCCGCGCTGCAGGTCCACCGGCACCAGGAGCAGGGGCGCGCGCCGCGGCCGATCGCTGGTCGCGCTGTCGAACCACTCCAGGAATCCGAGAGCAACGTAGAGGCCACTGGCGCCGCCCTCCTCGAGCCCCTCTCGCGCCGAGCGAAAGATCTCCGTCAGCCGGGTGTCGAGTTCTTCCTTCGCGAGCCGTGTGACGAGACGACTCGCATCGAGCTCGACATCGAGCAGCCGCTGCACCGTCTCGGCCGGAACCGGTCGGCTCCCGGGATCGGTGTTCTCCATCTCGGACAGCCGCTCGCGCAACGTCAGCACGCGACTCTCGGCGAGCAAGTCTTCGAGCTTTCCCACTGCGGTGCACTCGAGCGGGACCGTCTTCTTCCTCTCGACGAAGTTGAGGAGGCGGTTGCGATTCGTCAGGTCGAGCAAGTGGCGTTTCCAGCGCTCGATGCGGGAGGCGGGGCTCTCGGGGCCAGTGGCAGCCGCCGCCGAGCGGGGCAATGCGATCTCGGGAGCCTGCTCGGGTGCGCGGGGGAGCGAGGTACCGTCTCGCCCTTCGAGCTCGACCCCGTGCGCACGCAACGGCAGCGGCCGGATTCCGCCCTTGCGACTACGCGCCACATCGATGCCGCAGAGGAACTCGTCAGGGCGCTGGAAGCGCGCCTTCGCCGCGCGAATTGCATCCTCGAAGGTGCACGCCGGCCGGGACGTCACGAGCGTCGGATCGAAGACGGCGATCTCCCCCAGCTCGACTCGCTTGGACAGCAACGCTGCATCGTCCACCGAGGGCTCGGGGAAGCTCGTCTCGTCGAGCCACACTCCCACGAAGGCATGACCTTTCACGATCACGACCAGAGCGTTCAGCCCGGCTTGTTCGAGACAGCCTGCGGTCAGGAGCGCGAGGTCGAGGCAGGTGGCGAGTTTCTCCTCCTGGATGCGGTCTGCCGTCCGGACCTTCTGTCCCGTGGACTCGAAGCTCGCCGGCGGGCTGACATAGATGACCCCCGACTCCTGCAGGGCGTAGAACACCGCGGCCGCTGTCTTCAGTACCCGGTCACGGCTGCGAGTCTGGTAGCCGACGAACGAGGGATCATGCGTCCACTGCTCGAGCAGGCCGGCCGCGCGCCGTAGCCAGGCCACCAGCGCCGGGTGGTTGGGTAGCACGAAGGCGCACAGCAATTCCGGTAGGGACTGCAACCCTCCCCACTGGTCATACGCCAGTACGGCGACGGACCGCCGCTCGACGAGCAGAGTCCCCCCTCCGTCGGAAACCTCGACGTGCAGGAGCCCCTCGAGCCGCTCTCGCAGGCCCGAAAGGAAGCTCGGCGACGGCTGGAGCGCCACCGCGTTCCACACTTGACGTGCTCCTGCGGCAAGCGTCGCGACCCGCAGCTCGAGCGTGCTCGCGAACGCTGGCTCCGGCACGACCCGCACGACGACGTCACGCAGCTCGACGTCGCCAAGGTTCTCCAGCGTCACCTCCTTGAGGAGCGGTACGCCGTTCTGCTGCATCGCCAGGTTGAGGCACGGATCGAGCTCCAGCACCAGCTCGAGCGTGCGACCCTGGTCGCCCCCGGCTACGCGCTCACCGGTGTCGTGAAGTGGACCAACCATGGCTCGGAATGACGTGACTCAGTGAAAGAAAGCGCCCATGCGGCAAAGCTCGCCCGGTCGAACCCGACGGGGCCGTTGCCATCAAGCGTACACTTGGGCGAGGCCCGCAAGGTTGCAACCGCCCACCTTGGAGGCCTTGCACTGCGGCCAGTACAATCCCCGTCCCAAGCCCCCGTAGCTCAACCGGATAGAGCGCGACTTTCCTAAAGTCGAGGCTGCAGGTTCGATTCCCGCCGGGGGTACCAAGAAGCCGGCCGCTAAGGTTCGAGGATCGGCGCGCATCGGATTCTGATTCGCGCCTGAAAATGGGTCCGCGTCAGCGGCGTAACCGGCGCGTTGGTTCCCCCGAACGCCCCCCATGAAAAACCGTCTGCTCGTCGTGCTGCTGTCCCTGTTCCTGCCGTTCTCGCTGGTTCTCGGGAACTCGGCCGAGCCGGGTGTGCAATCGCCCGAGCCTGCGCTGGCCCTGAAGATCGATGCGCTGGCCGCGGAACTGCTGGCCAAGCCGGGAGGCGTGGGGCTGTCGATCGCGGTCGCGCAGAACGGGGAGATCCTGCTGGCGAAGGGCTACGGCCGGGCCGACGCGGAGTTCGACGTGCCGGCGGACGAGCAGACGATGTTCCGCATCGGTTCGGTGACCAAGCAATTCACGGCGGCGATGGTGATGCGCCTGGTCGAGCAGAAGAAGCTCGCGCTCGACGACGAGCTCGCGAAATACGTGCCCGATTTTCCGCTGCAGGGACGCAGGGTGACGATCGAGCAGCTGCTCCAGCACACCTCGGGCATCAAGAGCTACACCGACATCGGCGAGGCATGGGCGAAGGTCTGGCCGCTGGAACTGACGCATGCCGAGCTGCTCGCGCTGGTCAAGGACGCACCCTTCGACTTCGAGCCTGGCACCGACTGGCACTACAACAATACCGGCTACTACCTGCTGGGCATGGTGATCGAGAAGGTCACGGGCAGGAGCTACGCCGAGCATCTGCAGGCGGAACTCTGCGCGCCGCTGGGCCTCTCTCGCACGCGGTACGACTCCAACCGCGAGCTGATCAGCAATCGCGCGCAGGGGTACACCCTGGCCGGGGAACAGCTGGTGAACGACCAGATCATCGGCATGGCGCAGCCGGGGGCGGCGGGCGGCATCCTGTCGACAGCCGGCGACCTCGTGCGCTGGCAGATGGCGCTCAGCTCGGGTGAGGTCGTGCAGCCGGAGTCCTTCGCAAGGATGTGCACGCCGACCGTGTTGCCGAACGGCCACGACACGAGCTACGGCTTCGGCCTGAGGATGGACGAATGGGCCGGCATCCCGCGCGTGCAGCACGGCGGCGGCATCTTCGGCTTCAACTCGATGCTCCTCTGGCTGCCAAGCGAGGACCTGCACGTCGCGGTGATCAGCAACGGCGAACCGCTTTCCTCGGCCGAGCTCGCGGATGCGATCGCCAATGAGGTACTGGGCATCGAGCCGCCGATCGTGAAGGACGAGCCGATCCCGGCGGAACTGATCGCGCGCCTGAGTGGCGACTATGTGTTCGCCGGCATTGGCCTCGACGCCAGGATCTTCGAACTCGAGGGCAAGCTCATGCTGCAGGCCAGCGGACAGAGCGCTTTCCGCATCCAGTGGCAGGGCGACCTGGAATTCCGCGCCGAGTTCGACACCGACGTCAGGCTGGTCTTCGCTGCCGACGGCAAGTCCCTGGTGCTCTACCAGGGCGGTGGGAAAGCCGAAGGCGTGCGCAAGTAGAAAGCTGCGGCGGCGGAAGCGCACTCGATGAGGGGCGATCTCGGGGCGCTTCCGCGTCAAGGGAACGCAGCGCGGGGAACGTCGCTCGCGGGAGGGAACGCGCGTGCATCGAGCGGGAACTCAACTGCGCCAGCGGATTACGCGCTCGAGGAGGCGGGGATCGTCGAGGCGGACGCAGAGCTCTTCGAGTGCATCGCGAGTGGCGCCGTGCCATTCGAGTGAGTCGAGGTCCGCGGCCAGCGGCACGTCGGTGCGCAGCGTCGCGAGTCTGCGGTAGAGGAGCGCGTCCGCGCGCCCTTCGGCGAGCGCTGCACCGAGGCGCGCGATGCCGCGCAGGGAGACGCGCCAGGTGGAGGGATCGGCCGGGATGTGCTCGAGATCCTTGTACTCGGAGAGGAGCGTCGCGGCGGTGCGTTCACCGAAGCCGGGCAGGCCTGGAATGCCATCGGCATCGTCGCCGACGAGAGCCAGGAAGTCGGGGATCGAGGCAGGGCCGACGCCGAAGCGGGTGCGAACGCCCTCCTCGTCGAGCACGCGCTCCTTCCACACGGTGACGACGCGCGTGCCGGATACGCATTGCGTCAGGTCCTTGTCAGGGGAGAGGATGCGCACTTGCTCGACCCGTGGATCCTGCGCGAAACGCATGGCGGCGGTGGCGAGGGCATCGTCCGCCTCGAACTCGATCATCGGCCAGGTGACGAAGCCGAGCGCGCGGCTGGCGTCCTCGGCGAGCTCGAACTGCGCGAGGAGGGCTGGATCGACGCCCGCGCCGGTCTTGTACCCGTCAAAGAGCTGGTTACGAAACGACTCGATGACGTGGTCGAACGCGATGGCGACGTGCGTGATCTCCTCGTCGCGCACGTGCTTCAGGAGCTGCCGCGCGAGCGCGCGCACGGCGCCGACGGGGGCTCCGGAGGGTGCGTTTGCGGAAGGCGCACCGAACCACGCACGGAAGAGCTCGTAAGTCCCATCGACCAGATGCACTCGCACGCGGGGAGTGTAACGGCGGCCGGAGGTAAACTGGGGAGACCATGGAGCCGGCGTCGAGTCGAGTCCTCGGAGCGTCGCGAATCTCCGCCATCGGCCAGGGGACGTGGGAGATCGAGCGCGCGGAGCGGCACACCGCCATCGCGGCGCTGCGGCGGGGGATCGAGCTGGGGCTCACGCACGTCGACACGGCCGAGATGTACGGAGCGGGCGAGGCGGAGCGGATCCTCGGGGAGGCGATCCGCGGGCGGCGCGAAGCGGTGTTCCTCGCTTCGAAAGTGATGCCGCAGAACGCTTCGCGCAAAGGGACGATCGCAGCTTGCGAGGCGAGCATCGCGCGCCTCGGGGTGGAGTGGCTCGATCTGTACCTCTTGCACTGGCCGGGCGAGCATCCGCTCGAAGGAACCATCGAGGCTTTCGAGGAGCTCTGCGCGCGCGGGCTCGTGCGCCAGTGGGGCGTCAGCAACTTCGACGCGGACGAGCTCTCGCGCGTGGTCGAGATCGCGGGGAGCGGACGTTGCGCGTGCGATCAGGTGCTCTATCACCTCGGCGAGCGCGCGATCGAGCATCGCTTGCTCCCGCGCTGCGAGGAGCTGGGCGTGACTCTCGTCGCGTACAGTCCGTTCGGGCAAGGAGACATTCCATCGGAGGGAATGCCGGGCTTCGAGGACTTGCGCGAGATCGCGGAGGCGCGCGGAGCGACGCCGCGACAAGTGGCGCTCGCTTTCCTGGTGCGCCGGCCGACGCTCGCGGCGATCCCCAAGGCTGCGCGGATCGAGCACGTGGAAGAGAACGCGGGCGCGCTCGAGCTCGCCCTCGAGGCAAGCGAGATCGCGCGCATCGACCGCGCGTTCCCCCGTGGCCAGCCCAAGCGGGAGCTGCCGACACTCTGAGCGACGCTGGATCACGAAGAGCAAACGATTTCTAGCGTTCAGCCTTTACAGTCTTCCATCGAGACGCGCACTCCGCAGTCGCTCGCCGGTCTCTAGGATGCGTGAATGCGACGATGCACTCCGCTGGCTGTCCTCGTGCTCGCGATGTCTGCGCAGGCCGCGCTCTCGGGGGAGGAATGGAGCAGATTCCGCGGGCCGCGCGGAGCGGGAGTCGCGGCGGAGGATGTGCGGCTGCCGGGGGCGTGCGATCCGGCCGAGAACTTGAAGTGGAGCCTCGAGATCGACGCGGGCGCGTCCTCACCTTGTGTGCACGGCGAGCGGGTCTTCGTCACGGGCCATGGCGAGCGCGAGCTCGTGACGCTGTGCGTCGATCGGCGCGACGGGAGCCTCGTGTGGCGGCGCGCGATCGAGGTCGAGGCGCTCGAGCGCGCCTACGAGACGCACGGTCCAGCCTCGCCGACGCCGGTCGCCGTGGACGGCCGCGTCCTCGTGTACTTCGGCTCGTTCGGCATCTTGTGCTACGACATGGAAGGCGAGGAGCTGTGGCGCCGTCCGCTCGGCACGCCCAAGAACACCTTCGGTACGGCCGCATCGCCGGTGGTGTCCGGCAATCAGGTCGTCTTCGTGAACGACGCCAATGACGGCTCCTACGTGGAAGCGATCGAGATCGCGACGGGTGCAACACGCTGGAAACGCGAGCGGCCGGGTTTCCAATCGGGCTGGTCGACGCCCGGAACATGGTCGAGGGATGGCGTCGAGGAGTTGCTGGTCCTCGGCGTGTGGTGGCTGACGGCCTACGATCTCGCGGACGGCTCGGAGCGCTGGTCGGTGCCGGGGCTCACCGACGAGCCGATCACGACCCCCGTCACGGGCGAGGGCTTGGTGTTCGTCACCTCCTACAACCTGAAGACCAATCCCGAGGCGGTCTCGATGTGGACCTTCGAGCAGGTGCTCGCCGCGCACGATCACGACGCCGACGGCAAGATCGACGCGAGCGAGGCCGCCGAGAACGAGAGCATCCTCTCGCGCCCCGACGCCGATGGCGAGGGCGACCATCCGCTGAAGATCTTCTTCCGCTACCTCGACGTCGATCGCGACGGACAGATCACCGCTGAAGAGTGGAAGAAGCTCGTCGCCTGGCTCGACGAGATGAAGCAGCGGAACGCGATCCTCGCGATCCGCCCGGGCGAGGGTGAGCGCGCTCCCGAGATCGCCTGGCAGTTTCCGCGCGGCGTGCCCGAGTGCCCCTCGCCGCTCTACTACCGCGGGCGCGTGTGGACGGTGATGAACGGCGGTCTTGTGACCTGTCTCGATGCGCGAACGGGCGAGCTCGTGTTCCAGGGCCGTCTCGAGGCACGCGGTCCTTATTACGCGTCGCCCGTCGCAGGCGACGGCAAGATCTATGCGGCGTCCGCGCGCGGCGACCTCACCGTGATCGAGGCGGCCGACGAATTGAAAGTGCTCTCGCACACGGAGCTCGGCGAGCGGCTGCTCGCGACGCCGGCGCTCGCCGACGGAGCGGTGTACGTGCGCACCGAGAACAAGTTGTGGGCCTTTGGCCAGAAGAAATGACCACTGTGTGGATCGAACCCGTTCCGTTTCAACTACCCCGACCGGAGGCTTCGGACTATTGGTGGCGCGGGAATCGGGGTAGTTGAAACGGAACGGGTTCGATCAACGGGTTCGATCAGCGCAGGTCGAAGTCGAGGCTGATCTCGCTCCGGCCGTCGAGATCGAGCTCGCGCTCGGGGATGGTTTGCCTTCCCATGGTCGCGGAGGCGGAGACGCGGAAGCGCCCGGGCCCGAGGCCGGCGAGCACGACCTCGCTCTCGCCGCGGGAGTTCCGGGCACGGTGGTAGGCGGGCGCGCCGAGATGGAACGCGCTGACGTAGATGCGTGGCGCCGCCATGCCAGGGTCGACGAACAGGCGCACGCGTATCGTGGAACCGCGCTCGAGGGCCGCCGGAGCGAGCTCCGTGACTCCCTCGACGGCGATGTTGCGCAGCACGAGCGGCGCGAAGTCTTCGCCGGCGTCGATCCAGAGCGTCCACGTGCCGCGCGGCGTGGCGAAGCGCGCCACGCCGTCGACGATCGGCGCGTTGCGCCACTCGATCGGCTCGCCACTCGCGTCTCCGGAGTAGCGTCCGACGCGCAGGCTGCGCGCGCGAGAGCTTGCCCCGAGCTGCGGCACGGGCAAGCGGACTTCGTCGCCTTGCACCAGGCGTAGCACGACGCCCTCGCGCCCTTCGCGGACGTCGATCGTGCCGCCGTCGACCGCGGGCACGAGCCAGGGATGCCAGGGCACGATCTTCACGGTCCGATCGCCCGGTACGGGCACGCGAAAGCCGCCGTCGCGCGTGTACGTCCCCTGGGGTGGCTCCTGGCCGGGGAGCCATTGGCGCAAGGGAGGGGTCGCATCCGTTCCCTCGACGAGGACGACGACGCGCGCGAGCTCGGCAGGATCGGGGACATCGACGCGGCCGGAGACCCACGTCAACGAGCGCAAGTCGAGCTCGACGCGCGCCTCGCGATCGCCGGGGAAGAATTCCGCCTGCGTCGACGCGAGACCGCTCTGCTCGTCGACGACGCGCCAGCGGCCGGGTGAGAGGCCCGAGAAGACGAAGGAACCATCCGGACCGTTGGGGTAGTTGAAGCCTTGGAAGCCCAGCTTCCGCTCGGGTGCGAAGGCCTGTGACGTTTCGTCGAAACGCTCAGGAACGATCGAAGCGCGATCGCCCGGGGACTGTGCGACGCGGGCTACGAGGACGGCGCCGCGCACGAGCTCGATCTGTGCGAAGGCTTCGGATCCGTCTGCTGGAAGCACGAACTCGGCGCCGGCCGGCAGGAAACCCGGCGCCCTCACCCAGAGCTTCATCGCGCCGCCGGACTTGGCGGCGGAGAACGAGAGCGAGAGCTCGCCGCGATCAGGAAACTCCTCGACGACGCGAGCGCCACCGACCTGGAATCTCGCCGGGAGCTCGGCTCTGCCATCGATGATCAGACGCAAGCGTCCCGACATCGTCGCGGGGAGCGTCGCCTCGACGCGACCGTCACCCAGCGCGAGGTCCACGCTGCCGGCCGCTTGTTGGGGGCGCTCGCCGGGTGCGCCGACATATACCTCCGCGAGCGCGCCGAACAGACTTCTGAGCACCGCGCGACCTCCGGCGTCGGTCGCGACCTCCGCGCACAGATCGTTGTTCCCTTGGTTGCGCGCGATCGCGACGGCCCCGGCGACTGCTTCCCCCGCCGCATCGTGGATGAACACTTCGATCGTCCTCGGACGCCGGAAGGACGTCTCGCGACCGATCTCGCTGTCTTCGTCGACCCACAGCCCCGCGACAGCTCCATCCGGCGTTTCGGCGATGAAACTCCGGCCAGCAATGTCCTCGACGACCAAGGTAGCGTTCTCCATGCGACCGGGCGGAGGTGGCTCGGGCTCCTCCTCACGGCCGAACATTCCAGGCGCGTGGCGCAGTTCGATCGCGCTGCCGTCGGGTGGCACGCCGACTTCTCCCGCGATCACGGGCCAGCGAACGGTTCTCGTCGCGCGCTCGAGCTCCACGCGCAGCGTCTGCACCGTTTCGTCGAGCGAGGGGCCGGGAATCGGGATCGCTTGGTCGGGTGGACAGCCGCGCGCGCGAACATGCAGCTCGAAGCGCCCGCTGGGCGCGAGCCCATCGACCACGGCCTGTCCCTGCGCGTCGGTCGTGCACGCCAAGGACTGGAGAGGCCGGACAAACCAGTACTCCTGGCTTCCGATTCCGAGCGGCGGCTCCTCGTCGGGTAGCGCCATCGGCACGGGGAACTGACACCAGACCTCGAGCTTCGCGCCGGCGACGCCCACGCCGCTTTTCTTGTCGACCACGAGCACCTCGACCGTTCTGAGCGGCGTGAGTTCGACGACGGTTTCGGTCTCCTCGGGGACGAAGGCGCGCACGTGGCCCGCTTTGCCCTTGGAGCTCGCATCCAGGTGCACGACTCCGCGGGAGAGCGCGTCGAGCACGACCACACCTGCGGAATCGGCCTGCGCTTCGCCGGCGAAGGTGCGCGCATGATCGACAGCGATGCGGATCCGGGCACCGGGGGAGGGCGCGCTCCCGTCGAGCACACGTACGCGCAGCGAGCATGCTTCAAGTAGTACGACCGCTCCGGCCTCAACCTCCACTTGCTCCCCCTCCTTCGCGAGCGGCAGGACCCAGAGATGCGTGAGGCCCGCGCGCCCTGCTCCGTCGTGCGCGCGGACGCAACCAGTCTCTCCGGGAGGCTCCGCGATCGCGGCCTCGAGCTCGAATCGTCCGTCGGATCCCGAGGTCACTGCCGGCGATTCGACGCCGGGAATGCAGAGCTCGACGCGCGCACCGGCGACGGGAAAGCGGCGATCGTCGACAACGCGGCCGCGCACGAGGTGCGTCGGCACGTTCATGGCGCTCGCACTCGGGGTAGACGCCGGGTCGAGGGCGATGCGCTCGGCTGGAGACAGATCCTCGATCTGAACCTCGGCCTGCGCGGGCGCCGACTCCGCAGCAGGCCTGACCGTTTCCTCGGCGCTGCGATCGAAACCGCCCCGCGCCGGCGGCTGCATCCTCCACAGAGCGAAGGCCGCAACGAGTAGCGCCACGACGATGAACGCGCTCACCCAACCTCGGACCATCCCGCTTTCCTCCCTCGCGCGCCAGGATAGCCGATCATCGGTTACCTCCCCGCGGCCGCGGCTAGGATGAGCCGTCTCCGCCAGGGAATCGGAAGAGAGGAGCGTGTGGCGTGCGTCAGCGTGTGTTCCTCGTGCTCGTGCTCGCGTGTTGTGGACTGGGGATCTGGCTCGCGATCCGTCCGATGGAGCGGGGCGAGGATTCTGGGGCCTTCGATCAAGGGGCCAAAGTTGGCTCGAATGAGCCATCCCAGCAGCCGCCCCAAGCCGCCGTGATGGAGCCAGCAGTCCTTGACTCCGCGAGCGAGACCGAGCGAGCGCCCGTCGAGACCGAGACGGCGTCAGAAAACGAGGCGAGGACGTGGCTCTCGGGTGAGCTCGTCTGGCCGCCGGACGTTCCTGCGGATGAGCACGTGGAGATCGTGTTGCGTGCGTTCTCGGATGACGAGGACGAAAGCGAACGGCGGGTCGGATCGTCGGGGGTGGTGTGGAAAGAGCAAGCACGAGTCGTACCCGGCCCCGACGGTCGCTTCCAGCTTCATTTCCCCGCCGAAGGAACCTACCGGCGTGTGGTACTCGACGCGCGCTACCTGTACCTCGACGATCCGATCGAGATCGAGGATCCCGCCAAGCCGCTCGTGCTCGCGCCGAAGGTCGGCGGCGGACTGCGCTTCCATCTCGTTCCCCCGCAGGGCTCGAAGCTCGACGCACGAGAGCTCGTGGGGCGATCCCTGTGGCTGAGCGGGTATCCCGTGGAGGGTCCGTTCGCCGGCTCTCCGCAGCAAGTGGAGCTCGAAGTCGACGCACGATTGGAGCTCTTCGCTGGCGGCTTGTCGTCGGAGCAAGAGTACGAGCTCGAAGGTCAGGCGCTTCCCTTCGCGCAGATCGTGATGGAAATGGAGCGCGTCACCTCGGGTCTCGTTCGCGATGTCGAGGTGGAGCTCACCGAAGGCTTGGATCTGACTGGTCGAGTAGTCGACGAGGCCGGTACCCCGGTCCAGGGGGCGCGGGTGGAAGCGCAATGCACGCTGGAGCATAAGAGCGGTGGAAGCAGTTGGTGGGTGAGCGCGGATGTGGAGACGACAGCCGACGGCCGTTTCGAGTTCCAGGCCGTGCACCCCGCGCTCGATCAGCTCGAGGTTTCCCTCGAGGGCTGCTTGACCACGAAGGTGGCGCGCGGAGAGCTCGGAACGGGGGGTGCGCTGCAGGCTATCGAGATCGTCCTCTCTCGCGGCGAAACGATCAGTGTCGTGGTTCATCTTGCCGACGGCAGGGGAGTGCAAGGCGCGGAGGTGAGGTGCACGCCAACGGCGCGTGACAAGGACCATTCTTCCACGGCCGTGAACGAAAAAACCGATGCAATGGGGCGCGCAGTGCTGTCGGGACTCGAACCAGGAGAGCACGAGCTCGTGGTCGAAGCCAGACTCGCTTCTGACATCGAAACCTCGACCGCAGCACCTGTCACGACCGTTCCGCGCCGGGAAGAAGCGCGCGTGTGGTGCGCTTCGCGCTCGCAAGTCGGCACCGGCGAGACGATCGAGCTCGTTCTCGCTCCACCAGCCGGGATTTCGGGAACAGTCGTCGATCGCGACGGAACGCCGCTGACGAGCTTCCGGATCTCAGCGGCCAAGGAGCGGGACGAGCTCGAGGGATTCCAGCACTTCGCCGCCGACGAGTTCTTCTCTCCCGATGCTTCCGAGGACTTCGAGAGTTCCGACGGCCGATTCGTTTGGGATCTACCGGTTGGTCGCTGGCGCGTCGCGGCGAGCGCGGGAGGATTCCTCGACTGCCGCTCGGTGGCGGTCGAGCTGCCTGGCCAGGTCGAGCCGCTGCATTTCGAGCTCGACCGCGCCGCGAGCATCGCCGGAATGGTCCTCGATCCCGATGGCAACCCAGTCGATGGGGCGCGAATCACCACGGTCTGGCTCACGGCCCGCGGGCGCAGCGCGCACAGCTTCGGAGAGAGGACCGGCGCCACAGGTGCATTCCATTCCCGCGATCTCGAGCCTGGCCGCATCGAGCTCATCGCAAAGGCGGATGGTTTCGCGCCAAACGAGCCGGAGGTCGTGGAGGTTGCTCCCGGTGAAGCGCGCTCGGACGTCGTGCTGCGCTTGCAGCGCGGCGGCAGGCTCGAGGTGCACGTGATCGAGGAATCGGCTCCCGCCCCGGGAATCGAGATCTACGTCCAGCGCACGGAGCGCCGTGGATCCGAAGATCGCGCGGGTTCCACGGACGTGCAGGGCGTGCTCACGTCCGAGTTGCTCGCTCCCGGGGAATACTTGGTCACCGCCCGCCCGGAAGGGCGTCCGCCGCTGCACGGTCGCGTCGCACTCGCCAATGGCGGGACGGCGACGATCACACTCGGCGGCGAAGTTCCCGCCGCCCTGAAGATTCGCGGTCACGTGACCTCCGGCAGCGCACCGATCGGCGATGCGAGCCTGCTGGTCTACGAAACGCGCTCCGGGGGAGTGCTCGGAGTAGCCTCGACGCAACCCGACGGGAGCTACGAGCTCGCGCTTCCCTCTGGAGGGCCCGTTCTGTTCGTCGTGCTCGGCTCCGAGTCCTCGCGCCGCCTCTTCTTCCATCGCGAGCTTCCCTCGAGCGGCGAGCAGGAGCTCGACTTCGATCTCCCCACGTGCGAGATCCGCGGCCACATTCGCCGGGCGGACGGTGAGCCGCTCGGATTCTGGACCGAGGTCGTCGTCCTCGAGGACGAGGCCGAAGGCATGGCCTGGGCGGCTGAGGAAATCGCTCGAACGAGAGCCAGCGAGGACGGCTCCTGGAGTTGCTCGAACCTCGCGCCGGGTACTTACGCCGTGCAGGCGAGCTTCCACGTCCAGTTCGATCGCGATCTCCCGGTGCCCGCTCGCCATGACGGGATCGTCCTGCACGAGGGCGAACTCGTCGAAGGCGTCGATCTCGTCCTCGACTCGGGCGGCGTGATCGAAGGCTCGGTGCGGCAGAGCGATGGTCGACTCGCGGCGGAGGCACGCGTCATCGCACGCGACGAATCCGGCCGGCTCGTGCACCCTTCCGGCTACGGGGTTGGCGGCGGCGGCCGCTTCCGGGCCGCGGGTCTTCCCGCAGGCCGCATCTACCTGGAAGCCGCGGACGAATCAGGAGCGACGGTGCAACCGCTCGCTTGTGATGTGCACGCAGGCGAGACCGCCGCGCTCGATCTCACGCTCGGCCCCGCGACGATCCTGGAAGTCCGGTTGGAGCGCGCACCTGACGATCTCGATGGCGCGCGCCTTCGCCTGCGCGACGAGCGCGGGTGGGAGTACGGCTATCGCCGCGCGATGCGTGAGGCCGATTCACGGACCGAGAACGGTTCGCGCCGTTTCGGTCCGCTCCACCCGGGCCGATGGACGCTCGTTCTCACGCTCGCATCGGGCAAGCGGTCCACACAGTCCTTCGATCTCACCGGCGAGCCCGAGCGCACGATCGTTCTCGATCTCGGGGCGCACTGACGCGCATATCGAGAGAGAGTCCCGAACACGGTTACCTTTCGAGAGTGCACTGTTAAAGTGGGACGAGGCACCTCGAGGAGGGAAGAGGTGCACGCATCATGCGTCGGCCAATCGGCCTCGTTCTCATCCTGATGACGCTGGCGTGTATCGCCAGATGGGTCATCGCACCGCTCGACGCACTCCGCGACGACCCCGGCGTGCCGAGTCCGGGAATCGCCGCCAAGGAACCGATGCCTGGCACGTCGGAATCGGGCGCGGAGGATGCATCGCAGAACGAGCTGGAGCCTTCCGCGGAACGCGTGCCGGCGAATCCCCAAGCAAGCATCCTCGCGGGTCACATCGCTTTGCCATCCGGTCTGCCCGCGGACGAGCGCGTCGAGCTCGTGCTCGAGTCATTCGAGCCGCAGAACGAGCGGGAAGCCGGCATGGCCGAGTACATCGAGGGTCTCGGGTGGAAGGAGGTCGGCCGCACCTCGCCCGACGCAGCGGGAGACTTTCGTCTGCAGCTTCCTTCGAAGGAGTCTCGGCTGCGGGTGCGACTGGAGGCGCGCTACCTCTATGTGCCCGAAACGCGGGAGATCGAGAACCCAGCCGAGCTCCTGGTTCTCGAGCCCATCCTCGGCGGCGCGATCCGCCTTCGCTTGCTGCCGCGCGAGGGAGAGGCGCTCGAACCGGCCCTCCTCGTCGGTAAGGAGCTCAACCTGGGGCGCCGGCGCTCGCAGGCCGAGAAGAGGGCAGGACCGGAGGGTCCGCGCCGGCTGCTTAGGATCCGGCCGGATCTGGAAGTCCATGCCGAAGGCCTGGTTTCGGGTGCTCTGTACTGGCTCGACGGAAGTCTCGATCCCTTTCCGTGGCTGAGCGTGGACGCCGTTCCAGTCGAAGCCGGCGTGTTGCGCGAGGTGGAGGTGCAACTTCCTGACTCCTCCGTGTTCGCGTGCCGGATCGTGGATGCCAGCGGAACGCCTGTGGCGGGCGCCGAGATCCAGGTCACGACCGAGCAACTGACCCAGGGCGCTCGATGGTGGGATCAAGAATCCGTGAGCTCTGATGCGAGCGGAGACGCCCTCATCCACGTGCTCGATTCACAGAGCAGCAGCATCTGGGTGAAGCACGAGGACTTCCTCTCCAAGGTCGTGCAGCTCGCAGGGCTCGGACTGAACACTGAGGACCGGCCGTTCGAGGTCGTCCTCGACCGCGGCTTCTCCGTCACCGTCGCAGTCCGGCTCGCTGATGGTCGGTACGTGGAGGGGGCGAACGTGAGCTGCATGCCGCTGCGGGAGGGCCGGCAATGCGGCCCGGTTCGCGCGCGGCGAACCGATGCGCACGGCCGCGTCGAGTTCTCGGGCCTCGAGGAAACCGAGCAACGCGCTTTCGCTCGCGCACGTCTCGCCTCGGGCGTGGAGAACAGGAGCTCCGATCGCGTCGTCACCGTTTCCCAAACCGACGAGGGCAGTGAGTGGCAGGCCGAACCGAGGAACGTCATCGCCGGTGCCGGCGCCCACGACCTGCTCCTCGTGGCCGCGCCGGGCGTGGCCGGCATCGTTGTCGATCGCAAGGGCGCGCCAGTCCCTCGCTTCCGCATCGCGGCCGACCAGGGTGAAGCAGGAAGTCCGGAGTTCCACCCCCTTCCCGAGAGCATTCGATCCGATCAGGAGGGCGACTTCCGGAGCGCCGACGGCCACTTCGAGTGGGCGGAGCTCCCGATCGGCCGATGGCGTCTCATCGCAAGGGCGGAAGGCTTCCTCGACAGCGCTCCCATCGAGATCGAGCTCCCCCGACAAACCGAGCCATTGCGCTTCGTCCTCGACCGTTCCGTGAGCATGTCTGGCCTCGTCCTCGATCCGAGTGGTCTTCCGGTCGGGGATGCCGCTGTCTACTGGAGCTGGGTCACGCCGGCGGAACGCGACTCGCGCCGCGAGCTGAAGACGGACAGCGCCGGAAGCTTCCGGGTCGAAGGGATCGTCTCTGGCCGGCTCGAGATGTTCGCCACAGCGAAGGGCTACGCCACGAGCGCACATGAGCTCGTCGATCTCGCACCGGGCGAGAGTCGGACGGGAATCGAGTTGCGACTCGAGGTCGGCGGACGGTTCGTGTTGCGAACGTTCGACCGTGCGGGACGTCCGGAACGCCTGGGGTGGGGACAGCTCGAGCGCTTCTCCGACGATGCGATCGTGGAGCTCCACGACAGCCATGAGCGTGTCGGGGAGCTCGAAGTGGGCCCGATCCGTGCCGGCGCCTACCGGCTGCGCGTCCGTATGCGGGAGATTGGTTACCAGGAGGCCGCGGTCGAGATCGTGGAGGGCGAGACCGTCACACTCGAGCTCGGCGGCCCATCGGCCGAGTCCGTCCACGTGCGCGGCAGGCTCACTTGCGCGGGAGCCCCGGTTCCCGGAGCCCACATGGAGGTGAGCGCGGATCCGACACGTGTCACTCTCGGCCGCGGGCCGACCCGGGAGGATGGGAGCTACGAGATCGACCTCGAATCCGGCGGACCCGTCGTGTTTCGGATCGTTCGGCCGGAGATAGGCGAAGTCTTCCATGCGCGTGACCTGCCCGCCGCGGGCGAGTGCGTGCTCGATTTCGAATTGCCGTCGGGAGGGATCCGCGGAAGCCTGCAACGCGCCGATGGCGGAGAGTTACGCAGCGAAGCGAGGCTCCTCGTCTCGGCGAACCAGCCCGGCGGTCTCGACTGGTCCGGACGCCGCATCGAGATCCGCATCTCCGGTGCCGGAGCCTGGGCTTGCGAGCACCTCCCCGCCGGGACCTATTCCGTGCTGGCGTCCTCTGGCCCCGAAGGAGGCGAGTCTTCCATTCATGCGCGCCGCGACGGAATCGTGGTCCGCGACGGTGAGATCACCGAGGGCATCGCGCTCGTCGTCGGTCCGCTCGGAGCGATCGAGGGTGCGCTGCGTCGCGCCGACGACCGCCCGCCGAGCGACGGCCGCGTCTTCGCACGCGACGAAACCGGCCGTCTGATCCACCCGATCGGTGCCGCAGTCGGCGTCGGTGGGCGCTTTCGCCTGCAGGGTCTGCCCGAAGGCCGCTTGTTCCTGGAAGCCATCGGCGAGGGAGCCGCGCTTCCAGAGCCCATTCCATGCGACGTGATCGCCGGCGAGACCCGATCGCTCGACCTCGTGCTCGCCCCCGCAACGATCGTCCAACTTCGCCTCGAGGGAGTCGCTGGCTCGCTCGAGGGTGTCCGCCTGAGCTTGCGCGACCCGCACGGCTGGGAGCGCGCGTCGAGTGCTGTCGTTTCCAGGAGCGACAGGTATTCGCGCCGCCTCGGCCCTCTCCGCCCAGGCCGCTGGACGCTCGCCCTCACGCTCGCATCCGGCCAGAGCTCCACCCAGACCTTCGATCTCACCGGCGAGCCCGAGCGCTCGATCGTGGTCGACCTGGGATCGCACTGATCCGGAGTCATGTCCACGGCCCTCCCACTCTTGCTCGGACTCTGCACCGCGAGCCTTGCGTGTCGCGCGTCGAACGAGCCAAGGCCGGGCGCACCGACGAGCTCGAGGGCCTACACGACTACTGGCGGCATGGACACGAGCGATCTCTGCGGCCTGCTAGTCCTGCCGCCGGGGACACCCCCGGACGAGCGCATCGAAGTGGTATTGCGCACCATTCCTTTGGAGACCACTCCGTATGCGCGCTCGCTGGACGCCATGTGGAGCGAGTTCGCTCGCGCTTCTCCGGAGGAAGATGGCGCTTTCTGTCTTCCCTTACCTCCACCGCCCTGCTGGATGCGTGTCGAGGTCGACTCGCGACTCCTTCACCAGCCTCCGAAGTGGCTTCGCTACTTGGATGGCCCTCCCCGGGTGCGGCCCAGCTGGCCACTCGTCCTGGAGCCGACGCTCACGGGCACGCTTCACTTCCGCTGGATTCTCCCCCCGGAGTCAAAGTTCAATGGGAACGCTCTCGTCGGCCGACGAGTGATGCTGATGTCCATGCAGTTGCCAGGGAAAGGCGTTGCCAGCAGTTCCTCTCCCGAGAGGGAGCTCGAGATCGGTCCCGGTCTCGAAATCGTCGCGGATCGTTTGGTTCCGGGACGCGAGTACTACATCGCCGGAGACCACGCCCCGTTCGCGAGGGCATCGCTGGGATACTTCGGAATTGAGCCTGGAAGCACCACGGAAGCCGAGATCGAGCTGATCGATGGTTTGCTGGTCCGAGGTCGCGTCGTCGACGAGGCTGGGTCTCCCGTTCAGGGCGCCAAAGTGCGCGTGACGGGCAATGCACACTGGGGGACTTTCGCGGAAGGGGGCGAGACGGCCCAGGACGGCATGTTCGCGATCGAAGGTGTGCACCCGGATGTGAATCTGGTCGAGGTGCAGCGAACGGGTTTCGTTCCGCTGCGATGGAATCGTGATGCTCCCGACGCGGAAGGTAGTCTCGACGACCTCTTCCTCGTCATGATTCCTACACGGTCCTTCCATGTCCGCGTCCTGCTCCCCGATGGGCGGCCCGTGCAGGGCGCATTCGTGAAGTGCGTCGCCCGTGCGGGTGAGAGACGCGATTGGGAGGACGATTGGCTGGTGGGCACGAATGCGATCGGAGAAGCCGAGATCGGAGCCTTGCCTCCCGGTGAATACGATCTGACCGCTGGAGCGCGCCTGCCCATCTGCGTGGAGAGTGTCGACGGTCAGCGCGTTCGCGCCTTGATTCCCCCGGCCGAGGGTCTCGACTGGCGCGCCGCACGTGAAGGGGTGCAGAGCGGCGCGGAGACGATCGAGTTCGTACTCGATCCTCCGCCGGATCAGGACGGCTAGAGCGGCGACCTTATCCCCGGCGAGAGCCGAGTTCGAGAAGCTGCTGTTCCCAAGCTCCGTTCAGAAGCGCAGCGTGTACTGCAGCTTGATCGCCGCCTGATGCGAGACGATCTCGATGCTGTCCGCGTCGCGCGCGGCAGTCTCGTTGAACACGAGATGCACCTCCTCGCCGGGGCGCCGGATCCATTGCAGACGGCTGTTCCACCCCAGGGTGTCCGATTCGTTGTCGAACTGGAGGAAGTTCGACCAGGAGAGATCGGGGGACAGGGCGGCGTCTAGGCGCAGTGCGCCGAGGTGGGTGACGAAGTCGCCGTCGGGGAGATCGACGCGGCTTTGCTCGTAGGAGAGGCCGCCGCCGAAGTAGCGGCTGGGACGCCAGCTCAGGCCGACCTCGTAGTCCGTGCGCTCGCCGTCGAAGAAGCCGCCGTCTTCGAACCCGACGAAGCCGGACACGGGACGCTTCAGCGCGGACTCGGCCTCGACGCGCCAGCGCCAAAAGTCGTATTCGTCATCGGGAATCGTGATGCCCTCCTCGATCTCGAAGGGTTGGTCGAGGCTCTCGTAGGTCGGGATCGCCTGGAGCCTGAACTCGTCGCCGGAATCCCACAGCACGCCGAGCAGCTGCAAGGGGGCTACGGCGCTCTCGACGCGATCGTCGAGATCGGTGACCACTTCCGGCGCGCAGCCGAACTCGAGCCAGCGGATCGATCGATTCAGGATGGGCTGGAACTCGAGCTCTCCCGAGTACTGTCGGACCCCCGTACGCGGAGCGAAGCCGAGCGCGGGGTGGAAGTTCTCCTGGATCTCCTTCCAGGCGATGCCCCAGGACCAGACGTCGTTCGGGTAGGAGAGCGAGGCGCCGAAGGCGAGGTCGTCGCCCGAGCTCTCTTCGTCGGAGCTTCCAGTCCCCACACGCTCGAGCGCAGGTTGCGATCGCCGAGGAAATCGCTGCGGCCGAAGTTCGCGTCGAGACCGGCGACGGAATTCGAGTCCCGTCCGTTCGGATCCCCATGCGTGAAGATTCCACCGATGGTCGACTGCTCGCCGACGTTCTTCGAGACACGCGTGACGAACAGGTTGGCGGCGTCGAAGTCGTCGGCTTCCCCCGTCTGGACGTCGAGGATTCCGACGTTGAAGTCCCCGGCACGGCCGGTCAGCTTCCCGCCGATCTCGATCGGCACTTCTTCTCCCGAGTCCGTCAGACCGATGCGCCGGCTGAAGAACGGGATCAAGTCACTGTCGAGGTCCGCAAACTGGAAGATGCCCGCGTCCTGCAGGAAGAAGTCGCGCTTCTCGGGGAAGAACAGGGGAAAGCGCGTGAGATTGATGCGGCGCTGATCGACCTCGGTCTCGGCGAAGTCGGTGTTGACGGTCAGCGCGGCCCCGAAGCTCGGCGAAAGCCGGTAGAAGGCGTCGAAACCGGGCTTTCCGAGAGTGTCTTCGTCGTTCCCGTCGTCGTTCCAGCGTGCCGCGAAGAACGGCACGAGGTCGAGGCCGATGCCCTGGCGGATGTCCTCGAGCCCGGACAGCGAGCCCGCTTCCGAGACCTGCGATACGGACACGTTGCGCCGCGGGCTCGCCCAGCGATCGGTCTCCAGTCGACGCTTGATCGTGCGCTGCACGTTGAAACCCCAGGTGGTGAGCTCCGGCGCGAAGCTAAGCGACTTGAACGGGATCGCCATCTCGACCGACCAGCCCGCGGCGTCGATCGTCGCGCGGCCTTCCCAGATCGCGTCCCAGGCCTCGTTGATGTCCTGGCCATTCGAGGCGATCAGCGCGTCGACCTTCGCTCCGGCCGGATTCATCTCGAAGAAGAAGCCGTTGCGCCGATCCTCGAAGGTGTCGATCACGACGGCCACGCGATCGTCCGTCTCGAGCGCGGCGTCCCGCTTCATCTGCGTGCCGATGATCTTCGAGGGCTCGCGATCGAAGCAGTGGATCGCCAGGTAGAGGTAGTCGGAGTCGTGGAGCGCACGGATCTCGGTGCGCTCGGTGGGCGGCTCACCCTCGCGGGGATCGACCTGTACGAAGGCTTCGCTCGCCTCGGCCGGCGCCCACGCGGCATCGTCGAGCACGCCATCGATCCGCGGGGCCTGGGCGGCGCGCCGCGCGTGCAGGGCCGGCGGTTTGAGGGCGGCGCGCTGCGCCCCCGCATCCGGCGTGGCGAGGACCAAGAGCGCGGCGGCGCCGACCGTCCGGACGCGCGCACTACCCTCGTCTCTGGCCGCGCGAGCTCCTCCTACCGTGGACACGGGGGGTTCGAAGATACGATGCCTGGCAAGCATGATCCAAGCGCCGAGCTCGATCCCGGAACAAACCCTCGGCCAGATCTTCGGTCGATTCCTGCGCTTCGGCTGCCTTGCCTGGGGCGGTCCCGTGGCACAGATCGCGATGATCGAGCGGGAGCTCGTCGAGGAGGAGAAGTGGATCTCCCCGGAGCGATTCAATCGCGCTTATGCCGTCTATCAGGTCCTGCCCGGGCCGGAGGCCCACGAGCTGTGCGTCTACTTCGGAACGCTCGCGCGCGGCAGGATCGGCGGGCTGCTCGCGGGTCTGGGATTCATGCTGCCGGGCTTCGGACTGATGCTCGCGCTCTCGTGGTTCTACGTGACGTACGGGATCGAGTCGCCGGCATTCGGCGCGATGTTCGCAGGGATCCAGGCAGCGGTCCTCGCGCTCATCGTTCGCGCTCTTCACCGGATCGGCTCGCATGCGCTGACCGGTCGATACTTGTGGGGGATTGGTATCGCCGCAGCAGCCGCAACCCTGGCCGGTGTGCATTTCGCGATCACGTTGCTGCTCGCGGGCGTCGTCCACGAGGCGCTCACGCGCCGGAGCCGGTGGCTCTCGTGGGGCACCGCGCTCGCGGTGACCGGCGCCGTCGTCTGGGCGATCTGCGCGCCGCACGCGGCGTCGGGCCCATTGCTTCCTGATGGGGAGCACGTGGTGCGCGCTCAGCCCGACTTGCTCGCCCTGTTCGGCTTCGGCCTGCGCAGCGGGCTGCTCACGTTCGGCGGAGCCTACACCGCCATTCCGATGCTGCTGCACGACGCCGTCGACACGGGTGCGTGGATGACGCGCGAGCAGTTCCTCGATGGCGTCGCCCTCGGCGGCATCCTTCCCGCGCCCCTGATCATCTTCGGCACCTTCGTCGGTTACATCGGCCGCGGGCCGCTGGGTGCGCTCGCGCTCACGGCGGGGATCTTCCTCCCCGCTTTCGGATTCACGATGGCGGGACACGAGCTCCTGGAGCGGGTGATCCTCGATCCAAGACTGCAGCGCTTCCTTGCCGGGGTCACGGCGGGGGTCGTCGGTCTGATCGCCGCGACCACGATCTCGCTCGCCCCGACCTGTCTCTCGAGCGGGCACGCCATCGCTGTCTTCGCGGTCGGACTCTTGATCCTTTACGCGTGGCGCGCGAAGTTCGCGGTCGCCGTGGTCGTGGCACTCGCCGGCGTCTCGGGCTGGCTCTTCTTTCCGAGATAGCACCCCGGCGCCGGGATGCGGGCACTTCAGCGCTTCGGCTTCTTCTTCGAAGGAGTTTCCGCCGCGCGCAGTCGACTGCGCAGATCGCGCAGCTCGGTGTTGCGTTCCTTGGCGATGCGCCGGAGCTCCTGGCCGTTCTCCCTGAGCTTGGTGATGTCCTCGCGGCGGCGCCGGTAGCTCTGTTCCAGCCGTTGTGTGCGCGCCGTCGCCTTCGCCTGCGTCTTCAGGCTCTCGCGCAATCGCGCCACGAGCGCCTTGCGCCGGGTGCGCGCGATCGACCGGTGACTCTGTGCCGAGCTGTTCGCGACTTCCAGCGCGAGCTGCAGCGTCGCGACCTCGAGCTCCAGTACGCCGTTCTCGGCGAGAAAGCGCTTCTCGATCTCGGCGAGGTTCGTGCCGAGCGAGCGAAGATCCTGCAGGTGTTTGCGAAGCGTTTCGATCTCCATCTGCTTGAACGCGAGGACGCGCGAGACGTCGTGCGTCTCCTGAGCTGCGCCGATGCTCGAAAGCAGATCGGCGAACTCGCCCAGATCCTCGTTGCGCTCGATCGGCGGCTGCATGGTGAGATCGTTGGCAGAAGGTATCGGCAGGGCCTGCTCTCCAGCCGTAGGCATGTGGGCGCGGGCAGCCCGGAAAATGAGGGAGGCGCCCCGGACCCGCCGGGGCGCCTCGCTGTGCGGCCTCGTCCCGAGGGCCTCACTCAGTTGTTGCACTTCTCGCAGATCTTGCCTTCCTTGGCGGCCGCGACGCAGCAGGGGTGGGCGCAGGCGCTTCCGGCGGCCACCGCCTTGGCGCAGCACGATCCGGCCGTGAACTTGGCTTCGATCGTCTTCTTCGCGCCGACGCGCTCGTAGGTCGCCTCGAAGCTTCGCTCGCTCGGGCCGGCTCCCCGGATCGTGTCGGAATAGGTGCGCGCGATCCCACCGTCGGCGAGGTCGACGACCGTCCGGTTCACGGAGGGTTGTCCGTACTGTGTCGCCGCCTCGGTGACCACGAAATCACCGTCGAGGACGTAGGCGCGGGGCATCCCGACCTCGCCCAGGTCGGACGCGTACAGGTGCTTGTAGCACTTGGCTTCCTGGTCGTAGCAGACGTACCAGCTCGATTCGTAGCTACCCTTCGGCTCACTCTCGACGTGGCCAGCAAGCACCGCGCCGCCGTACAGCCACTCGATCTTCTCGGTTGCGGCGATCTCGGCAACCATGCCTGGCATGTTGACCTTCCCGGTCAGGTGCCAGTCGCCGATCATGGGTTCCAGAGCTTTCATCTCGGCGGGCGGCGGCCCGAAACTCGTCGCCGCTGCAAGCGGCGCGGCCTTCGCCACGCGGTCGAAGCGACCCTGCACGTGATTGAAGACCGGACCATCGCCGAGCGCGCGATCCATGCTGAACGTGTAGCCCTTCTCGTCGAACTTCATGGTCCAGCGATCGGCCATGGGAGTTCCTTCTCTCGCTCCGCGCCCGACGCTGACGAGGGTCTTGTCGTCGATCCAGGAGATCTGGCTCTCATCCGGGCCCATGCTACTGAAGCCGTAGCAGATCGGCTGGCCGAGCTCGCGGTCCCAGCCGTAGATGGTGCGGATGGAGAAGGAGCCCATGCTCGTCTGGATGCTCTGATCCTCCTGGATGAAGTGCCCGCCGAGGATCCACTGCGCGTGTCCGGTCGCCGTCCATTTCGTTGCTTCGGCTCCCGGCTTGCTCACCATCGTTCCGCTGCCCTGCCAATCGCCGACCAGCACGGCGAACTTCTGGACTTCGGGGGAAGGCATCATCCCCTCGCCCGGCCCTTGACTCATACCTGCCGCCGCCAGGGCTGCGACCGCGGACAGAATGAATGTGGTTCTCTTCATGATCGGTTCCTCCTATTCCTGGCGCACTACTTGCGCCGCGACGGGGTGCTGCGTGCCGGGCGGGACATGCTACCCGCGCCTGGTTCGGAGTACCGCCTTCAGGCGGTCTGGTTCGTCGTCCCGCCTTCAGGCGGGACTTGCTCTGCAAGAGCAAGACCGCCTGAAGGCGGTACTCCGAACCAGACCAGAATCAGAGCCCGAAGGTCACGCGCAGCGCGTTCGACAAGTTGAACGCGCTCCCGCACGGCCCCAGCGGATCGCGGAACCAGGCCTGGAAGTTCCAGGTCTGGCCGGCGGTGATCTGGCCGTTTGCGGCGAAGCGGGCGTGCGAGAGGGCGACGAGGCCGGGGCCTTCGCGGAGGAGGCCGGAGGGGCCGGAGTTGCGGACGGGGAAGCGGAAGAGGCCCTTGGTGCCGGGCGATACGCAGCGCATCCCGTCGCCGAAGGGGAGGTCGGTTGCTCCGGCGCCCATGAAGAGGAGCACGGATTGGTTCGGCGGGAGCGGAGTCGCGAACAGGAGCAGGTCGTCGGACGTGACACTCACCGTGTTCGATCCTGACAGGAGCGCGCCCTGCCCTGTGGAATTGCGGCAGCCGGCCTGGATATCGGGGTTCGCGCACGGGCTCGACGAGGAATCGCACGCGCAGTACGTCTCGATCATCTCGGTGGAGGCGACGAGGAGCGTCGTGGTGGACGAACCCACGAGGAATCCACCGGGAAGAGCGAAGGGCGCGGTACCGAGCAGGTAGGTGGACGGGAGCGGCGCGGGGACGCTCCGCCACGTGAGACCGGCGTCGTCCGAGAGGACGAGCTCGCCGCTCGTCGTGCTCGCGATCCCGTGCAATCCGTCGCGGAAGTGGATGGGCGCGCAGGGTTCCGTCCATACCTGGGTCCAGTGCGCGCCACCGTCGCTCGTGCGCCAGATGCCGGCCGAGCGACTCGTCAGCAGGCCGTTCGCGAGGTCGAACCAGTGTGTGGCGTGGAGCAGATCCGGAAGGCCGGCGGTGGACATGCTCTGCCAGGTCGCGCCGCCGTCGACTGTCCGGTAGAGCCACTTCGTGCCGCTCCCTCCCCCGCACACGAAACCGATCGGGTCGTGAGGGAAGGAGATCGAGCTGTAGTGGCGGCTGGTGGGCAGGCCCTGATTCGAGAGCTGCCAGCTCTGCCCGCCGTCGATCGAGCGGAAGACGGCGCCTTTTCCGCCGGCGCCATACGAGGAGGCGAAGGTCGCCTGGCTCGTGAAGGCGAAGTCCCCGACGCGCATGTCGCCGCCGAGGACGCCGCCGAGGCTTGCCGACTGCCAGCTCTGGCCGCCGTCAGCCGTGCGTGCGATCCGGTCCTGGTCGCCACCCGCGAAACCGAGCTCGAGGTCGGCGAAGGCGATCGCTTGCACGTCCACGAGCGGGTGGGCGATCTCGCGCCAGGTGTGGCCGGCGTCGTCGCTGCGAAGGAAGCGGTGCGGCCCCGATGAATCTCGACCGGCGGCGAAGGCGCGACCATTCGGGAGCACGCTGACCGCCGCGATCGACACGCGGATGCCGTCGGCGGGGCTCTTGGTCGCGTTGGTCCAGGAAGCGCCGCCGTCGCTCGACCACACGAGATCGCCGATGTCGCTCGACGCGACGAGCGTGCCGTCGGCGAGGCGAAGCAGATCGAGGAAGCCGTTCCCGCTCGGCTGCTCGTGGAGGGGCGTGTAATCCGTGCCGCCGTCGAAGCTCTCCCAGAGAAAGGCTCCCTCGCCGCTGGTGGCGACGAGCCGGTGCAGCGCATCGAAGGCCAGCGTCTCACCCTGGTAGAGCGGCTCGACGAAGCGCGGACTCCATGTCCATAGCGCGCCGCCGTCGTGGGTCACCCACTCGCCGAAATCATCGAGGATCCATCCGTCCAGCGCTGTTCCGAACACGATGTCGTTGTACGAGGTGGAGGGCGGCAGGCCCACGCCAGGAAGCGGTGTCCATGTCGCGCCACCGTTGCTGGTCTGGTGCGGAATGCCCTCTCCGACCACGAATCCGTGCGTCGAATCGAGCCAGGCCTGCTCGGTGAGCGTCTCGACGGCCGGGAAACTCTGCGGCGTCCAGGTCACACCCGAATCGATCGATCGCAGCACGCTGCCCTGCTCGCCGATTGCAACGAGGGAGGTGGCGTCGACCCTCTCGAGGCTCCAGAGCTCTTCGCTCGAGGGATGCGCCACCTCGTCCCACGTCGCGCCGCCGTCGCTCGATCGGAAGATCCCCGGGCTTGCACCGACGGCCAGGAGATCTCCCCCTTCCAGTACGACGAGATCGTTCAGGTCCTTCGCGAAGGTCGCGAAATCGCCGCGGGAGGCCCAGCTCCTCCCACCGTCCTCTGTCTCGACCGTGGCCCCGAATCGACCGACTCCGTATCCGTGGCTCGCGTCCGCGAAGGCGAGCGCTCGAATCGCCGCTCCCTGGGGCCTGGGATTGCCCCAGAAGAAGCGATGCGGCGCACCATCGGACGGGAAGGAGAGGAGCAGGAACGCGAGGAGAGAGGGGTACATGCTTCGTGATCTGGCAGGCTGGAGAGCTGGGACGTGGGCGGGGGCACCCGCTACAAGGTCATCGCGCGGGCTCTGCTACACTCCTTGTCAGGATTCATGGCCGCGCTTTCCTCGCTCCAGAGCGTCGCACGCTCCTGGTCGTTGCAATTCCTGGCCGCTTGTGCGGTCGGGATCCCGCTCGAGGCGTCGCAGGATTGGCCCGCGGCACGCTTCGGCTCAGACGTGCAGCCGATCCTCGAGGGCCGCTGCCTCAAGTGCCATGGCGGCGGGAAAAGGCTGCGCGGCGGTTTGCGGCTGACCAGCCGGGAGGGCGTCCTCGCGGGGGGCGACAGCGGGCCGGCGATCGATCTCGAAGAGCCGGGCGAGAGCCTGCTGCTCGCGATGGTCCGCTGGGTCGACGAGGACCATCAGATGCCGCCGACGGGAAAGCTCGCCGACGAAGAGGTCGCGACGCTTTCAGGCTGGGTCGAGGCAGGCGCGCCCTGGCCGGAAGGTGTGTCGCTCGTCTCGCCGGAGCAGGCCGTCGAAACGAGCGCGGACGCCATCGCAGGCGACAGCGCGGCGAGCCTGCCGCTGGACCCGATGCGCGGCTGGTCGTATCGCCCGCTCGTCCGGCCAGAGGTCCCGCGCGTCACGAACGCGAGCTGGGTGCGCAATCCACTCGACGCCTTCGTGCTCGCTCGCCTGGAAGCGGCGGGCTTCGAGCCCGATCCGGAAGCGAGTCGTGTGAGCCTCATCCGCCGGCTCACCTACGACCTCACCGGCTTGCCGCCCACGCCCGAGGAAGTCGACGCCTTCCTCGCCGATCACGCGCCGGACGCCTGGGAACGGCTCGTCGAGCGCTTGCTCGCCTCCCCGCACTACGGCGAACGCTGGGGCCGCCACTGGCTCGATCTCGTGCGCTACGCGGAGACCAACGGCTACGAGCGCGACACCGACAAGCCATTCATGTGGCGCTACCGCGACTGGGTCATCGAGGCCCTGAACGCCGACATGCCGTTCGACCGTTTCGCCCTCGAGCAGCTCGCGGGCGACGAGCTCGACTCGCCCACCCCGAGCTCGATCACGGCCAGCGGCTACCTGCGCCTCATGGTGTGGGACGACGAGCCGCCGGAAGGGAAGCTGAAGGGACGCTACGACGTTCTCGACGACATCACCTCGACGACCGCGCAGGTGTTCCTGGGAATGACGATCGGCTGCGCGCGTTGCCACGACCACAAGCGCGACCCCATTCCACAAACGGATTACTACCGGTTCATGGCCTTCTTCCACGGGCTGACCGACATGACCGTGGAGGGGACCCTCGCCGACGTGGGGAGCGCAGAGGAGCGCGCGCGCTGTGCGGAGGCGGGCGCCGGAGCGGCGATGGCGCCGGTGCTTGCTCTCGCGGCAGCAGAAGGTGGGCCGGTTCCGTCGGACCTCTTCTTGCACGTGCGTGGCAATCCTGCGGTGCCCGGCGAGCGCGTGGACCCGGGACTGCCCGTGTGCTTGAACGGGCCGCCGATCGAGATCGCCGAAGCCGCGGTGGACGCGAAGAGCTCGGGTCGCCGCCGCGCGCTCGCCGAATGGATCGCGAGCCCGTCGAATCCGCTCACGCCGCGGGTGATCGCCAATCGGGTATGGCAGTTCCACTTCGGCCGCGGGATCGTGCGCACGCCGAACGATTTCGGCGAGCTGGGTGAGCGGCCGACGCATCCGGAGCTCCTGGACTGGCTGGCGTGCGAGCTCGTGGCGCGCGGCTGGTCCTTGAAGGAGATCCACCGGCTGATCGTCGGCTCCAGTGCATACAGGATGGCCTCGACGGCGCAGGAGCTCGCGCTCGAGCGTGACCCGACGAACGATCTTTTCTGGCGCTTCGACCTGCAGCGGCTGGGGGCCGAGGCGGTGCGTGATTCGGCCCTCGCCGTGAGCGGGGAGCTGAACCTCGAGCTCCACGGTCCGAGCGTCTTCGTGCCGATACCCGAGGAAGTCCTCGCCACCTCCTCGCGCCCACACGAAGTGTGGGGCGCCTCTCCGCCCGATCAGGCGGCTCGCCGCAGCATCTACATCAAGGTCAAGCGCTCGCTGATCGAGCCGGTGCTCGCGCGCTTCGATCTCGCCGACACGGATTCGAGCTGCGCCGCGCGCTTCACCACGACGCAACCCGGCCAGGCGCTCGCGATGCTGAACGGCGCCTTCTTCCACGAGCGCGCACGCGCCTTCGCGGAGCGGCTCGAGCGTGAGGCCGGCGCCGATCGCGCCGCAGAGGTGCGCCGTGCCCTGCGCCTCGTGCTCGCGCGCGAGCCGGCCACGACGGAGATCGATGCCGAGGTCCGGTTCCTCGAGGGTCTCGAGCGCGACTTCGGCCTCTCTCCGCTCGCCGCGCTGGAGCGCTTCTGTCTCGTCACCCTGAACCGCAGCGAGTTCCTGTACCTGGATTGACCATGCGCGATCGTCGGCAGTTCCTTCGCGGCGCGGGCGGCATGCTCGCCGGCCTCACGGCCGCGAGCCTCGCAGAGCCCGCGCTCGCGCTCGGCCGCGTCGTGGGCGCGCACCCGCGCGGCCCCCATTTCGCTCCGCGCGCGAAGCGCGTGATCTTCTTGTTCATGTACGGCGGGCCGAGCCACGTCGACACCTTCGACTACAAGCCCGAGCTCTTCCGCTCCGACGGCAAGACCGTGCAGGTGAAGACGCGCGGCCGCGGCGGCGCGAAGAACGAGGGCCGGGTCGTGGGGCCGAAGTGGCGCTTCAACCAGTACGGCCAGTGCGGCAAGTGGGTGTCCGACCTCTTCCCGCATCTCGCGCGGCGCGTCGACGACATCGCGTTCCTGCACTCGCTGTACTCCGAGTCGCCGATCCACGGCTCGGCCATGCTGATGATGAACTCGGGGCGCGTGCTGTCGGGGAATCCGTGCATGGGCGCCTGGGTGAACTATGGCCTCGGCTCGGAGAATCCCGATCTGCCGGGCTTCGTCGTGATGCTCGACCGGACCGGCGGGCCGATCAGCGGCGCGAAGAACTGGTCGAGTGGCTACATGCCGGCTTCGTACCAGGGGGTCGTCGTGCGCTCGCAGGGGAGCGCCATCCTCGACCTCGATCCTCCCGCGGGGATGGACCGCGACCTGCAGCGACGGCTGCTGGATCACTTGCGGGGCCTGAACGAGCGCCACCATGCCGAGCACCCCGACGACACCGAGCTCGCCGCGCGCATCGCAAGCTACGAGCTCGCGTACAAGATGCAGGACAGCGCCCCCGAGGCCTTCGACTGGGCCAGCGAGGACGAGGGAACGCGCGCGCTCTACGGCCTCGACCGGGAGCGCACCTTCGAGTTCGGCCGCAAGTGCCTGATCGCGCGGCGGCTCGTCGAGCGCGGCGTGCGCTTCGTCCAGATCTATTCCGGCGGCGCCCACGACGACGACAACTGGGACGCGCACGGCGACCTCGTGCGCAACCACGAGCGGCACGCCGGCAACACCGACCAGCCGATCGCGGGCCTGCTAGCGGACCTCGCGCGCCGCGGCCTGCTGGACGAGACCCTTGTCGTCTGGACCGGCGAGTTCGGCCGCCAACCCACCGCCGAGTACGCCGAGGGCACCGGCCGCGACCACAATTCGTATGGCTTCACGAGCTGGCTGGCCGGCGGCGGGATCCGCGGCGGCACATCCCTCGGCGAGACCGACGAGCTCGGCTCCGCCGCCGTCACCGATCGCTTCCACGTGAAGCACCTGCACGCGACGATCCTCACGCTCCTCGGCCTCGACCCCAATCAACTGAGCTTCCGCTTCCGCGGCCTCGAGCAGCGCCTCGTGGGCGTCGAGGGCGCGGACCCGATCGAGCGGATCATCGCCTAGCATTCCGTGGCAAAGCTCCCGGTTGCGGGTTCGCTCGCTTCGATCCTGCTGTGGGTTTCCTTCGCTCTGGCGGGCTGCGGGGAAGGGCCGGGCGGGACGCGGGGGGGCCGAGGCACGACGCGCCTAGTCGAGCTCTTCGACCCCGCGCTCGTCTCGCACAGCCCGCGCGAGGTGGCGCGGGTCGAGCCGACGGAGTGGCGATTCGACGCGGCGCAGGCGAGCGAACCCGGATCATCGGGCGGCTGGCATGCGGCGGCAGGAGTCGAAGGACTGCACGTCGAGGACGGGCGGCTGAAAGGGCGGACGAGCGATCCGCTCCCCGTGATCTGGGGCGCGCGCGTCCCGGGGGGTGAGGAGAGCGATACCGTGCACTCGCTCGAGATCCGCATGCGCGCGACGCGCGGAGCGAACCTGTACTTCAGCTTCCAGGGCGGTACGCCGCCGGACACGGAGCGGCCGCGGGCGTACTGGAGCTCGGCGCCCGAGCACCTGCAGATCCCGATCGTGGCCGACGGCGAGATGCGCACGTACACGGTCGAGCCGCGCGGCGTGGTGGCGATGAAGAACGTCAGCGCGCTCCTGCTCGCGCCGAGCGACGAGAGCGGTGCGGACTTCGAGATCGAATCCGTACGGCTCGTCTCCGAGAAGGAGTACATGGCCACCATCCCGGCGGGTGTGGGCTGGCACGTCGCACGGGGCGTCTGGCGCGAATCGATCGTGGCGCGAGTGCCCGAGACGATTCGCTTCCAGCTCGCCTTGCCGGAGCGCGCCTGGCTCGATCTGTCGGGTGCGGTGCTCGACCACGGGCCCGTGACGTTTCGCGTCTCCGTGAAAGGCGCGGACGGATGGGAGGTGCTCGATGAGCACAGCGTCACCGCAGAGCAGGCCTGGGCCCCCATGCCGGTCGAGCTGCGAGCCTGGAGCGGGAAAGCGATCGAGCTCGAGCTCGCGCTCGTCGCGTCGAAAGAGGGCGCGACCTGTTTGTGGGGGGCGCCGGTCGTGCGCGAGCGCGTGGCCCCCGAGTCGGCGCCGGGACCGCAGGGGGTGATCGTGATCCTCGCCGACACCCTGCGGGCCGATCATCTGCCGGTCGCGGGCTACCCGCGCGAGACGGCGCGCGCTCTGACGGTGCTCGCGCGCCAGGGCGCGCTCTTCAGCGATTGCACGGCGCAGGCGACCTGGACGCAGCCCTCGACCGCCTCGCTCGTGACCTCCCTGCATCCGGCATCGCACGGCGTCATCGGGCTCGGAAACAAGCTCGCCGACGAAGCGGAGACGATGGCCGAGGTCTTTCGCGACGCGGGCTTCGCGACGATCGGCTATTCGTCCGTCAAGTTCACGGGACGCTTCACGAACCTCCAGCAAGGCTTCGAGGTCTTGCACGAAGCCGATTCCCTGCCCGACGAGAAGCACAGCAAGTCGGCGACCGTCTTCGTGACGCGCCTGCTGCCCTGGCTAGAGGAGCACACGCAGGATCGCTTCTTCGTGTTGCTGCACGTCTTCGATCCCCATGATCCGTACGAGCCGCGCACGCCCTTCGACGCGACCTGGGCGGATGCGGCAGAGGCCGAGGTGCACAGGGAAGAAGCCCGGCGCGTGCGCGAGCACATCGCCGACCCGGCGCTGAAAGAGATCGGGATGCCCTCGCGCGAGGAGCTCGAGGCGGCCGGGATCGACGCCGATCGCTGGCTCGAATACGAGCGCGCCTGGTACGACGGCTCGATCCTCGGGATGGATCAGGACATCGGGCGCCTGATGCAAGGCATCAAGAGCATGGGGCTCTTGCAGAAGACCCTGGTCGTGTTCACGAGCGACCACGGCGAGGAGTTCTTCGATCACGGCCGCATGTGGCACGGGCAGAGCGTGTACGGGGAGCTGACGCACGTTCCGCTCGTTCTCTTCGGCGCGGGAGTGCCTAAAGCGGGGGTCGTGATCGACGAGCCGGTGCGCTCGATCGACATCATGCCCACGCTACTGGAAGTCTTCGACCTGCGCGCGCCGGCGCATCTTCAGGGCCAGAGCATGGTGCCACTCCTGCGGACCGCGGCAGGTCTGACGGTTCCCGCGGACGCATGGGCGCAGCGGCCGATCGTGACGGAGAAGCCTTCCCTCGCCGACGAGCGCTTCTCGCCGCCTCCGCGCAGGGCTGGCATGGTCGCGATCTCCGACGGCCGCTGGAAGCTGATTCACAACGAGCCGCGCGAGGAAGGAAAACCCGAGTGGGAGCTGTACGACCGCGCGGCCGATCCGCTCGATCGTCACGACGTTGCGGCCGAGAATCCCGACATCGTCGAGCGCTTGCAACGCGAGCTCGCGGACTGGCGCGCCGAAGTCGGTGGTGTGCGGCTCGATGCGGGCCACATGGGGGAGCTCGACGCCGAGGAGCTGCGAGCCATGCGCGCACTGGGCTACGCGAAGTAGCGCCGGGCGGTACCCTCGCGCCTACCGCCGCGGTACGATCCGCCGCCTCCATGGATCGACCGGCCGAGCCCACCCAGAGCTTCCTGCATCAGCGGGTCGCGCACGATCTCGCCGAGGGCAAGAACGGCGGCCGCGTGCACACGCGTTTCCCTCCCGAGCCCAACGGCTACCTGCACATCGGTCACGCGAAGTCGATCTGTCTCAACTTCGGCCTCGCGCTGGAGTTCGGCGGGAAGTGCAACCTGCGCTTCGACGACACCAATCCAACCAAGGAAGAAGTCGAGTACGTCGATGCGATCAAGGAAGACGTTCGCTGGCTGGGTTTCGACTGGCAGGATCGGGAGTTCTACGCGTCCGACTACTTCCAGGAGCTCTACGATTGGGCGGAAGGGCTGATCCAGAAGGGCCGGGCCTACGTGTGCGACCTGACTGGCGAGCAGATGCGCGAGTACCGCGGCACGCTCACCAGCCCGGGCCGGCCGAGTCCCTGGCGGGACCGCAGCACAGCCGAGAGCCTCGACCTCTTTCGGCGCATGCGGGCGGGTGAATTCGGCGAGGGCTCGCGGACCCTGCGCGCCAGGATCGACATGGCCTCCCCGAACATGAACATGCGGGATCCGGTGCTGTATCGCATCCTCGTCGCGAGCCATGACCGGACGGGGGACGCCTGGTGCATCTACCCGACCTACGACTGGGCGCACGGGCAGTCCGATGCGCTGGAGGGGATCACGCACTCGATCTGCACGCTCGAGTTCGAGAACCACCGCCCGCTGTACGACTGGTGCCTGGAGCACGTCGAGGCGCCGAGCCGGCCGCAGCAGATCGAGTTCGCGCGCTTGAACTTGACGCACACGGTGATGAGCAAGCGCAAGCTCCTCGAGCTCGTGCGCGGGGGTGTCGTCCAGGGCTGGGACGATCCTCGGATGCCGACGATCTCTGGTCTGCGGCGGCGCGGATACACGCCCGAGTCGATCCGCGCGTTCTGCGCGGAGATCGGCGTGGCCCGCGTCAACAGCACGGTCGACTACGTCAAGCTCGAGAACGCGCTCCGCGATGACCTGAACAAGAGCGCGCCGCGGCGGATGGGAGTGCTGCGGCCGCTGAAGCTCGTGATCGAGAACTGGCCCGCCGACAAGGTCGACATGCTCGAGGCCCAGAACAACCCCGAGGATCCTGCCGCAGGCACGCGAGAGGTCGCCTTCGGGCGGGAGCTCTGGATCGAGCGCGACGACTTCCGCGCGGAGGCGTCCAAGAAGTACTACCGTCTCGCGCCTGGCCGGGAAGTGCGCTTGCGCTACGCCTACTACGTGACCTGCACGGGCTTCGAGAAGGATCCGCGCACCCGCGAGCCCACGCTCGTGCGCTGCACGGTCGACCCCGCGACGCGCGGGGGTGATTCACCCGACGGGCGCAAGGTGAAGAGCACCATCCACTGGGTGTCCGCGAGCCACGCCTTCCCCGCCGAGGTTCGCCTCTACGATCATCTCTTCGCGCAGCCCTTCCCCGAAGAAGTGCCCGAGGGGGTCGACTATCGCACCAACGTCAATCCGAACTCGCTCGAGATCGTGAGCGATGCGAGGCTCGAACAGAGTCTCTCGGCCGCTCTTCCCGGTGAGCGATTCCAGTTCGAGCGTCAAGGCTACTTTTGCGCCGACCACAAGGACTCTCGTCCGGGCCAGCCGATCTTCAATCGCTCGGTCGCGCTTAGGGACACCTGGGCAAAGATCGAGAAGCGGGAGCTCGCGGGCACGGACTGACTCCGGTCCGCGCGCGGCGGAATGCTCGGAAATCGCGCGTTTCTGCGGGAATCCTTCGCGATCCGGCCGCGGGTGCCGGAGGCCGTGCCGACGAGCCGACTTCGTGCTTGGCAGGCCCGCGGGGTCCGCTTATAACCTTTCCGCCAATCCTCCAGAGACCCCCCCGAAGGCCTGCTCACAATGCTTCGCGACCTCCCCGCCACGGTAGGCGTATCGACTCTCCAGACGCCCTCTGGGCAGGGACATGGCGGTGAAGCCAGTCTGATCCTGCCCGATCTTTCGAGCGTGGAATTCCTCGGCATGAGCGGCGGAACGCTCCTCATGGGAGGCCTGCTCGTCTGCGTCCTCGGACTCGTGTTCGGGCTGGTGATCTATCGCCAGCTCCAGAGCCTGCCCGTCCACAGGTCCATGCGCGAGGTCTCCGAGCTGATCTACGAGACCTGCAAGACGTATCTGCTCACGCAGGGCAAGTTCATCATGCTCCTGTGGGTCTTCATCGGCGCCATCATGGTGCTGTACTTCGGCAAGCTGACGAAGACCATCGATCCCCTCACGGGCGTGGTCAGCCACGGGCTGCCGGCCATGAAGGTCGCGATCATCGTGCTCTTCAGCCTGGTGGGGATCGCCGGGAGCTACACCGTCGCGTGGTTCGGCATCCGCGTGAACACTTTCGCGAACTCGCGGACGGCCTTCGCGGCGCTCCGGGGCAAGCCGTTCCCCTGCTACTCCATTCCGCTCAAGGCCGGGATGAGCATCGGGATGCTGCTGATCTCCGTCGAGCTCTTCATCATGCTCTGCATCCTGCTATTCGTTCCCGGAGACTACGCCGGACCCTGCTTCATCGGGTTCGCGATCGGGGAGTCCCTCGGCGCCGCGGCCTTGCGCATCGCCGGCGGAATCTTCACCAAGATCGCCGACATCGGCTCGGACCTGATGAAGATCGTCTTCAACATCAAGGAAGACGACGCGCGCAATCCCGGGGTGATCGCCGACTGCGTGGGTGACAACGCCGGCGACTCGGTCGGGCCGACGGCCGACGGCTTCGAGACCTACGGGGTGACCGGCGTCGCGCTGATCTCTTTCGTCCTGCTGGCGGTCAACCAGCAGACCGCCGGTCCCTCGTTCGAGACCGTCCAGATCCAGCTTCTCGTGTGGCTGTTCGCCATGCGCATCCTGATGATCGTGGCGAGCGGCTTCTCCTACTTCGTGAACGAGGCGATGGCTCGCGGCAAGCACGCGAACTCCGACCGCATGAACTTCGAGGCGCCGCTCACGAGCCTGGTGTGGCTGACCTCGCTCGTGTCCGTCGCGCTGACCTTCGCCGCGAGCCGGCTCCTGATCCCCGAGCTCGGCGACGGGACCCTGTGGTGGAAGCTCTCGGTGATCATCACGTGCGGCACGCTCGCCGGCGCGATCATCCCCGAGGTGGTCAAGGTGTTCACCTCGACCCACTCGCGGCACGTCCGTGAGATCGTCGAAGCCTCGAAGGAGGGCGGCGCTTCCTTGAACGTGCTCGCCGGTTTCACGGCGGGCAACTTCAGCGCCTACTGGATGGGGATCGTCATCGTGGTCCTGATGGGCTCCGCCTACCTGGTGAGCCTGGAAGGTCTCTCGAGCCTGATGATCGCGCCCGCCGTGTTCGCCTTCGGACTGGTGGCCTTCGGCTTCCTCGGCATGGGGCCGGTGACGATCGCGGTCGACTCCTACGGTCCGGTGACCGACAACGCCCAATCGGTGTACGAGCTCTCGGTGATCGAGACGCTCCCGGACATCCGGGGCGAGGTGAAGAAGGACTTCGGCTTCGACCTCGACTTCGACAAGGCCAAGCACTTCCTCGAGGAGAACGACGGCGCGGGGAACACCTTCAAGGCCACGGCGAAACCGGTCTTGATCGGGACCGCGGTCGTGGGCGCGATGACGATGATCTTCTCGATCATCATGCTGCTCACCGACGGCTTGACGGTCAACGAGAAGCTGCTCTCGCCGCTGCACCCGCCCTTCCTGCTCGGATTGATCGCGGGGGGCGCGGTGATCTACTGGTTCACCGGGGCCGCGACCCAGGCCGTCGCCACGGGCGCCTATCGCGCAGTGGAGTTCATCAAGCGCAACATCAATCTCCAGAGCACCGAGAAGGCCTCCATCGCCGACTCGAAGAAGGTGGTCGAGATCTGCACGCAGTACGCGCAGAAGGGGATGTTCAACATCTTCCTGACCGTGTTCTTCTCGACGCTCGCCTTCGCCTGCCTCGAGCCGTTCTTCTTCATCGGCTACCTGATCTCGATCGCGCTGTTCGGCCTGTACCAGGCCATCTTCATGGCCAACGCGGGCGGCGCGTGGGACAACGCGAAGAAGGTCGTCGAGGTCGAGCTCAAGCAAAAGGGAACGCCGCTGCACGCGGCCTGCGTCGTCGGCGACACGGTGGGGGACCCGTTCAAGGACACCTCCTCGGTGGCCATGAACCCGATCATCAAGTTCACCACCCTGTTCGGCCTGCTGGCCGTCGAGCTCGCGATCGAGATCCCCAACATCAGCACCTGGCTCTCAGCGATCTTCTTTGCGATCTCGGTCGTCTTCGTCTACCGCTCGTTCTACGGGATGCGGATCAAGTCGACCTGAGCCGGCAGGCGCCCGGCGCGTCATTCGGACGGGCTCGGCGGCTCTGCCTCGGGTCGCTTGCCCGTCATCTTCACGGCGGCGACGTAGAGCAACGCCAGCACGAGGACGCCGGCCGCGATCGTGAGCGAGCGCGCTTTCAGCACGGCAATGAGCGCTTCGGGGTCCTCGATCAGGTGCGGCTCGGAGCCCAGCACCTCCTGGCCGAACCAGGTCAGCACCGCGCACCACACCGCCGATCCCGCGATCGTCGCGGCGCTGTAGGGACCCATGGGCATGCGTACGATGCCCGCGGGGATCCCGATCAGGTGGCGCACCACGGGTAGGAGCCGCGCGAAGAACACGCCGCCGAGCTCGTAGCGCGCGAGGTAGTGCTCCGCGCGAGCGATCTTCTCGGGCGTGATCCGCACGTATTTCCCGTACCGCAGCACGAGCGGCCGGCCGAGCCAGCGCGACGCCGCGTACATGATCATGGCACCGATGTAGGACCCGAGCGTTCCGGCGAGGATCACGCCGGTGTAGGACATCCGGCCCTGCGACGCCCAGTAGGCTGCCGGAGGGATGACGATCTCGCTCGGGACGGGGAGGATCGAGGACTCCATCGCCATCAGGAGCACCACTCCGACGTAGCCCCAATCCCGGACCCACTCGAACCAGACGGCGATCAGATCGTGCATGATTCCGGACCCAACCCTACGGGAGCCCGATTCCGGAGTCAAAGACGCGCTGATCGCCACGGGCCACGAGCCGCACGTCCGTCGAGCTCCGATGCCCGTCCCCCGCCGAGGAACTCTGATGCACTCCCGATCCACGTCGAGGCTCGTGTGGGTCTCCTTCGCGAGCGCGAGCCTCACGCTGCTCGCCGCTCCTGCGTCGCCTGCGCAGGAAAGCGAGCTCCTGCGCACCCTCGCGGTGCCGCTCGACCATTTCGATCCCCGCTCGCCGCCGTGCGAGATCCAGTTCGAGCTCGGCGCGGCCTTCGATCCAGAGAAGCCTCTCGTGATCCTGATCGCCGACGCGCAGCAGTTCTACGTCCGCCGCGGGGCCGTGGCGGGACTGCAGCGCGAGACGCTGGGGGACGTGGCGGGGGAGTTCAACGTCGCCGGGATCCTGGGCCGAGGGATCTCTCCGCAGGCCATCGCTGCGGCGCGCGACGGCGAGGGAGAGCCCGACTGGGCCGCAGCCTGGCGGATCTTCCGGAGCGAGCAGTGGATCGAGGACATCGACGCCGTGCGCCGCGAGCTCGTGGGCGAGGAGGGGAGCATCTCGCTCTTCGGAGCGTCGGGCGGCGCCTTCCTCGCGTGCCAGTACCTCACGAAGCACGGCGCGCACGTCGAGCGCGCCGTGACCGCAGCCCCGGTGCATCCGCCGCTCGTCGCCGAGCTCGGTCTGAACACGGACCGTTTCTGGCAAGAGATCGGCGCCTACGACGCGAGCTTGCACGGTCTCGTCCTCGATGCGCTCGAGAAGCACGCGAGCGAGCGAGACTCCGTGGTGATGACCCTGCAGAGGCAGAACTTCTTCGTTCCTCCCGAGCGCCTGGACGAAGAGCGGGCCGGCTTGATCCACGCACTTGCGGAAGGCGACGACGAGCGCTTCGCCAGGGCACGCGACGAATACCAGGTCGACATCGTGCGCCAGTTCTTCGATTCGCCCGCAGGGATTCCGGTCCGCGTGAGGATGTTCGAGCTCTTCCATCCTTCGGGGGCGGCGGGGAGGCTGGGCAGCGGGATCCTCTACCCCGACCTCGAGAACCAGTTCAACTTTGCGCGCCCGCTCGCCGACCTGTGCGGCGCGGGCACGATCCCAGCCCCTTCCTTCGACCAGGCGAGCCTGCACCGGCTCGACACCGCGGTACTTCTGATTGCCGGCCGCTTCGACCACACGGTCGACTACCGCGCGGCGATCGCGCTTGCCGCATGCTATCCGCGCCACCACCTCTTCCTCGCCTCGGACGACCACCTGCTCGGCAAGCTCAAGCGCGAGGGTCACTACGCGGCTCTGACCCATGCGGCGCTGCGCTACGGTCTCGATTCCGCCGAGTTCCGCGCTGCGCTCGCCTCGGCCGAGCCGGCGCGGTGGCGGGAATGATCCGCGCACGCGTGCTCTGCGCACGAGCCACGAGGACGCGCGAGCGCGCCGGAAGCGCGGCTCCGCCGGTGTCGACGGTTCGGTCCTGATCGCGTCGTTTCAGCTCGTCGTGCGGGGCCGCGCGAGCCACTCGCGCAGAGCGCCGTCGATCTCGTGGCCGAGATCGGTGCCGGCACCGTCGGCGATCCGACCGAAGGCTTCGGCGAGATCGGGCGCGAGTCGAATCGAGACGTCCCCGGCGGGCGTCCGCGCCGGCGAGAAGGCGGGGCGCGGCAAGGCGGCGGGCGGCTCCTCGTAGGTCCAGTCGGGCAGCTTCAGGGGCTGCTGCTCGTCGTAACGGAACGCGTGGCGCTCGGGATCGTAGTCGACGATCTTCGGGAGCAGCCAAGGAACGCCGAGATCGGCAGGGCGGTGCGCGAGGCGTTCGAACTCTTCGCGGAACCTGGCGACGAGGTTCGGGAGGAGGATCGATCCCTGGACCGGGAGGTAGCAGCGGTTGCCCTGCGGGCCGCTGCGCGCGCCGAAGAGCGCGCGCTCGAGCGCATCGGGCGGCGGAGGCTCCGCCTCGAAGTGTGCATCCAGCGCGCGCGAGGCCGTGCGCAGTCCCGCCTTGCAGGCAGAGCACTGATTGCACGACTCGACGTACAGGAAGCGCGCTACCGCCTGCGCGATGCGCGGAACGTTCGATTGGTCGTCGAGGAGCAGGAAGCCCGCCGACCCCAGCCCCGAGCCGGCGAGCGAGAGCGATCCGAAATCCGCGGGCGTCGCGAAACGCTCGGCCAGGAGCACACCGGTCGAGACTCCCGAGAGCGCCGCGACGAGCTCGCGGCCGCGGTGCGGTCCTCCGCCGAATTCGTGGAACAAGGTCTCGAGCGCGATCCCGGCCTGCACCTCGTACACGCCGGGTCGTTCGAGCTCGCCCGTGAGCGTGAAGATCACCGTACCGGGCGTGTCGTGCGTTCCGATCTCGCGAAAGGACTTCGCGCCCGCGCGCACGATGCTCGGCACGTGCGCGAAGGTCTCGGCGTTGTTGACCACGCAGGGATTGGGCTCCAGCGCCGTCGCGAACAGCCCGAGCTCGTAGGGTGGATTGTGTGCTTCGCGCGGAAGCGGACCATTGCCCTCGATGACCTCCAGTAGAGCTTTCTCCTCGCCGAAGAGGTACTCCTCCGGCCCTTCCACGATCTCGACGGGCAAGTGCGAGATCGTCTTCGCCATCTCGACCAGCGCTCGCCGCAACCGATCGATCTCCCTGGCGAAGGACGCCTTGACGGCGATGTACGCGCCCCGCGCTCCGACGACGTGCGCGGCGATCAGTAGACCCTCGATGGCGGCATAGGGATTGTGTCGCAGGAGCCAGCGGTCCTTGAACGTTCCGGGCTCGCCCTCGGCCGCGTTCATCACCACGTAGCGCGTTCGGCATTCGTGCCGCGCGACCGTCTGCCACTTGACGCCGGTCGGAAAGCCTGCGCCGCCGCGGCCGCGCAGGCCCGAGCGAACGACCTCGTCCAGTACTCCCTCAGGGTCGAGCTGGCGCGCCTTCGCGACGGCATCGCCGCCGACGGTGCGCAGGTACTCGGCGTAGGATTCGAAGGGCCGCTCGGGGATCAGCCAGTGCTCGGAGTGCGACATGTCGTGCCGTGCCGGGAGGCTCTCCCCCACTCTTGCCTTCCAGGAATTACACGGAGAGGGGCCCCGGTCATTCCAGGGATTACAACGCGTGCAGCGGCGGAGCGCGCTCGGCAGCCTTCCACCAGCCCGTGCCGATCTAATTTCACTGGGCAGCGTACCATCGATGACCTCCACGCGGATCTCGGGCCGCCTCTCCAAGGGCGACGGGCGGCATGCTCACTTTCATCGAGACTTGCGGCACGAGACTTGCACCCCGCGCGCACCTCGAGCAGCGACATGGATGACCGCACGAACGAGACCGACCCGCTACGGGGGCCGGCGACCGAGCCCCGCCTTCGCGGCGAGTGGGAGTTCCGACGCTTGCTCGAGAAGCTGCCGGCGGGTGCCTACACCTGCGACGCCGAGGGGCTGATCACCTACTTCAATCCGCATGCGCTAGAGCTCTGGGGGCGAGCGCCCGCGCTGAACGATCCGGTCGATCGCTTCTGCGGATCGTTCAAGCTCTTCGCGACCGACGGCTCGCCGATCACGCATGACCAGTGCTGGATGGCCTTGGCACTGCGGATGGACCGCGAGTACAACGGCCACGAGATCGTGGTCGAGCGGCCGGACGGGAGCCGGCTCACCGCACTCGCGCATGCCAATCCGATCCGCGACGAGTCAGGCAAGCTGCTCGGCGCCGTGAACGTCCTCGTCGACATCAGCAACCGCAAGAGCGCCGAGAACGTTCTCCGGGACGCCGATCGCTCCAAGAACGAGTTCCTGGCGACGCTCGCGCACGAGCTGCGCAATCCGCTCGCACCGATTCGCAACGCTGTGGCCATCCTGCATCTCCAGGTGCCGCCTGCGCCGGAGATGCAATGGGCATTGAGCGTGATCGAGCGGCAGATGCAGCAGATGACCCGGCTCATCGACGACCTCCTGGACATCGCGCGCATCACCTGCAACCGCATGGAGCTGCGCACCGAGCGGATCGATCTGAACGAGGTCTTGCGGTCGGCCGTGGAGACCAGCCGCCCGCTCATCGAAGCATGCGGGCAGAACCTTGCCATCGCCATGCCGAGCGAGCCCGTCGCTCTGTACGGCGACTCGACCCGGCTGGCGCAGGTATTTTCGAACCTCCTCAACAATGCGGCCAAGTACTCCGAGCGTGGTGGCCAGATCTGGTTGCATGCGGAGCGGCAAGGGAGTGACCTCGTCGTATCGGTGCGCGACACGGGCATCGGGATTCCGGCCGAGATGCTCCCCAGGATCTTCGAGATGTTCTCGCAGGTCGATCACTCCCGCGACCGGTCGCGGGGCGGGCTCGGCATCGGCTTGATGCTCGTCAAGCGCCTGGTCGAGATGCACGGCGGCACGATCACGGTCGCGAGCGAAGGGCCGGGGATGGGGAGCGAGTTCATCATTCGGCTCCCGGCGGCCCTCGATCATCCGGTGAAGCCTCAGCGTGCGAGCCCGGACTGCAACCTCGCCCCGAATCCTAGTTCGCTGCGCATCCTGATCGTGGACGACAACCACGATTCGGCGGCCAGCCTCGGCATTCTCCTGAGGTTGACGGGCAACGACGTTCGCACCGCCCACGACGGCCTCGAAGCCGTGGAGGTCGCGGCGAGCTTCCACCCCGAGGTGGCCCTCCTGGATATCGGCATGCCCCGGATGAACGGTTACGACGCGGCGCGAGCGATCCGGAAGCAACCCGGCGGCGCGCAGATCGTCCTGATCGCCGTGACCGGCTGGGGCCAGGAGGCGGACCGGCATCGTTCGCTCGAAGCAGGCTTCGACCACCACCTGGTCAAGCCCGTCGATCCCGCCGCCCTGATCCAGCTCCTCGCCACGCTCCAGCCGAACGCTCCCGCCGACGGGTAGTGGCTCCGAACCCGTTCCGTTTCACTACTCTCGGCGGCCTCGCCGTCACGCTCGCGCCGCGAGCAACTGCTTCTCGATCGCGCGTGCAAAACGCAACGGCGCTTCGGGGTGGCGCGACAAGAACATCAACGGCTCGAAGATTTCGAGCTCCATCAAGAGAAAGCTTCCGTCCTTCACCACCCCGTCGACACGCGCATACACGGTTGGCGCCGGCGCGTGAAGTAAGCAGCGGCGTGCCTGCGCGACGAGTTCGTCACTCACCTGCGCATTCTCGTTGCTACCGCCGAATTGAAACTGAACGCGGTAGTCGCCGGCTCTCGGGCGTTTGCAGACGGCGTGGCTATAGACGCCGTCGAAGAACAGGAGCGACAGCTCACCGCCGCTCTGGATCTCGGGCAAGAAGGGCTGCACCAGCACACCGCGATCCTCGAGCGTCTTGGCGATGTCGGCCGCGTAGACGCCGATCTCTTCGAGGCGAAAACGGTGGATGCGGTAGCCCCCGCCGGCGATGCTCGGCTTGACGACGATTTCCTCCCACCTGCAGGCACGCGCCAGGGCGGCGATGTCGGCCTTTTCGTTCCGTGCGATGCAGATCGTGGGCACGACCGCGACACCGGCTCGGGCAAGGTCTTGCAAATAGCCCTTGTCGAAATTCCATTCGAGGATCTCGCGCGAGTTGCACAAGAGCACGCGCTCCGCGATGCGGGCATCGAGCCACGCGCGAAACTCGGCGACACGCTCGAAGTAGTCCCAGGGCGAGCGCATGACCAGCGCATCGAACGAAGACCAATCGATGCTTGCGTCGCTCCACACCGCGGGCACCGAGTCGATGCCAATGTCTGCGAGGGCCGCCACCAGCAGATGGTCGTCCTCGTAGAGGTTGGCAAGGGCTTCGCAGGTCACCAGCGCCACTCGATTGCGGGCAGCATTCATTCTGACGGCGTAGGGTAGGCTGCCGCGCCACCGAACCCCAGACGCCGCGCGAGGAAGCGCCGCTCGGGTTCCTGGCGCGCGAGCGCCAGCGCGCGATGATACGAGACCGCCGCATCGGCGAGTCGGCCGGCGCGGCGGTAGAGGTCTGCCCTCGCGGCGTGCGCCGGCAAGTACTCGGCAAGCTCGCCGCGGGCGAGCAGTGCGTCGACCAGCGCGATGCCCACGTCGAGGCCCTCGTCCATCGCGACGGCGACGGCGCGGTTCAGCTCGACGACGGGCGATGGCGCCGCGCGCAGCAGAAGGTCGTAGAGCCCGACGATCTGCCGCCAGTCGGTCGCCTCCGCGGTCGGGGCCTCCGCATGGACGGCTGCGATCGCCGCTTGCAGCGTGTAGGGCCCGAACCGTCGCGAACGCAGCGCCTTCTCGACGATCGCCGCGCCCTCGGCGATCAGGCGACGGTCCCACAGCGCGCGGTCCTGGTCGTCGAGCGCGACGAGCTCACCTGCGGGCGACACGCGCGCGGCGCGGCGCGCGTCGAGCAGCAGCATCAGCCCGAGCAGTCCCTCCGCCTCGGGCTCGGGCAGGAGCTCCACGAGCAGCCGCGCGAGACGGATCGCCTCGGAGGAGAGATCCGTCCGCACGACGGACGCGCCCGAAGACGCCGCGTAGCCCTCGTTGAAGACGAGGTAGACGACGCGCAGGACCGCGTCGAGCCGCTCGGGTAGCTCGTCGCGCGAGGGCAGCTCGTACGGGATCCCCTCATCGCGAATGCAGGCCTTCGCGCGGACGATCCGCTGCGCCACGGTCGGCGCGGGGACGAGGAAAGCGCGCGCGATCTCCTCGGTCGTGAGGCCGCAGACCTCGCGCAGCGTCAGCGCGGCCTGCGCCTCCGCCGCGAGCGCGCGGTGGCAGCAGGTGAAGACGAGGCGCAGCGTGTCGTCGGGGACGTCCTCGTCGTCCCGCGGATCGGTGTCCTTCGCAACACGCTCGGCGATCGCCGCGAGCGACGCGTCGAAGCGCGCGCGGCGGCGCAGCGCGTCGATCGCCCGGAAGCGGGCGGCCGAGACGAGCCACGCGCGCGGCTCCGCGGGAACGCCCTCGACGGGCCAGCGCTCGAGCGCCGCGACGAAGGCGTCGTGGAGCGCCTCCTCGGCGCGGTCGAAGTCGCCGAGGAGACGGATGAGCGTCGCGAGGACGCGCCGAGATTCCGCGCGCCAGACGGCCTCGACCGTCGCACGCACGTCGACAGCGCCCTCGCTCATCGCCTCACTGATGGCAGCCGTCCGCGATCGGCCGGACCTCGATCGCCCAGCCCAGGCCCTCGCCCAGGTGCGCCGCGGGGTGCAGCGACGCGATGCGGATCGCCTCGTTCAGGTCGCGGGCCTCGACGATGAAGAGGCCGCCGGCCTTCTCCTTCGTCTCGACGAACGGCCCGTCGGTGACGACGACCTTGCCACCGCGCGAGCGGATCGTGGCCGTGGCCCACTCGAGGCTCTCCGTCATGACGACCTGCCCAGTCCGTCGCAGCTCCTCGTCGTGGACCTTGCACTTCGCGACCAGCGCCTCGAACTCGGCTTTCGTGAGGGCTTTCATGTGCTCTTCGTTCCCGTATGCCAGGCACAGGTACTTCATGGCTGTTTCCTCAGGGATGATGGCCTCGGAACACGAGGTAGCCGAACGAGGCGGGCGGGAATCGACAGGAACATCTGAATCTTCGCACTCGCTCTGCGAGCGCCTTGCAGGCATCGCGCTTCCACTGGACCCGCCCGCCGTTGTACGCGCAGATGGCGAAGAAGCCACTTGGCCGGCCACGCACGTCACAACGCTTCAGCGTCGAGGCTCGTGCCCCGGCTCGTAACCGCTTTCGCTACAAGGACTTCCGGCGTGAGCTCCAGCCCGTCGGAACCGCTCGCTGAGTGGTCCTCGAGTGCGCCGGCGATTTGCAAGCGGTAGCGGCGGCAGTAGCGGCGACGATAGCCTGAGGTCTGACAAGGCCATGCGTGCGCCCAGCCGGGAGTGAAACGAACGGGTTGGAGCCACTACCGAGCACGGTGCAGCCCGAGGAGGGATGCGATGGACAGGGCCGCAGCGGAGAGTCGAATCCGGTCTCTCGGACCGTGGTTCCACCAGATCGAGATCCTGCCCGGTCTCTGGACGCGCGACGTGGCTCCGATGCCCGGTCCACAACCGCGCAATCATCCGCATGACCGGTGGGAGGCGTTTGCGCGGCATCTCCCGGATGACATGTCCGGGATGCACGTGCTCGACGTCGGCTGCGCGGACGGCTACTTCGCGATCGAGGTCGCGAAGCGCGGCGCGAGAGTCCTCGCCGTCGATGCCGCAGGCAAGATGATCGAGCGGCTGCGGTGGGCGGCCGCGGCCATGGGGCTCTCCAATCTCGAAGCCAAGGTGAGCCGGATCGAGGACCTCCCGAAAGGGGCACGCTTCGACACGGTGCTCTGCCTCGCGCTCCTCTACCACCTGAAGCATCCCTTGCTCGGGCTCGAGATCCTCTCGGGGATCACCGACTCGCTCTATCTCGAGACGACGACGCATCCCGGGGAGGAGCCTCACCTGTGGTTGAAGCCCCCTCAGGAGGGCGTGCACGAGCAGCCGAAATGGTTCCCGACCGTCACCTGCGTCGTCGAGATGTTGCGCTGGGTCGGCTACCGCGAAGTCCAGCGGCTCGAGTACGTCGCGCACGATCGAGCCGGCTTCCTGGCCCGGCGATGAGCTCGCCAGCAGGCCCGAGAAAGAGCAGAAGCCTCCCATGCATTGGGCTACAGCCCGCGGCAGTGGAGGCTTCGGCATCCGTGAGGCCAGCTAGAACGCCGGGATCCGCAAGCGGTTCAAGAAAAACCCGACTCGTTCGGGCGAGCGGAAAAAGGGCCGGCCGTTCCGGCGCCCAGGATCAGGGCTTCACGCCCTGGAACATGGTCTCGACCGGGACGATCTCGATCGCGCCCGCGGTGATCTTCAGCGGATAGCGCTCGATCTCGCGGTCCTCGGCCAGGATGTCCGCCGGCTTCACGATGTCCGGGCCGTAATCGATCGGGCTCGGGGCATCCGCAACGAGCTGATCTCGCACCTTCTCGGCGTCGGCGGTCACGATCGCGATCTGCAAATCGTCGACCCGGATGTACTTCCGGATCGCCGCGTTGACCTCGTCGAGCGTGATCTCGTCCATCATCTTCCGGAAGGTGGCGAGGTGACTGTCCTGGAGGCCGTAGAAGCGATCGTCCATCGCATAGCCCAGCCGCGCCTCGGTCGTCTCGGCGAAGTGCAGGCAGTACTTCTTCAGGAACGCCCTTGGTGAACTCGAACTGCTCGCGCGTCATGCCGTTCGTGGCGAGCTTCTCGACCTCGCGCAGCGCGGCGCGCAGCGCGAACAGCGCATGCTCCTCCGGCACCGGGCGGATCCAGACCTCGAACATCTGCTGCGCGCCGGCCGACGCCCGTGGGCGGCATCGAGCGCCGCCCGCCGCTCGGGAAGGCCTCGATGTAGGAGTAGTCGCCGTAGTTCATGCCGCGCGCTTCGCGGATCACCTGGTAGAGATGGCTCGACGAGTTGCGGTGCTCGCCGAGCCAGGAGTTGGCGATCCAGAGCGCGTAGAACTCGCGGCTGCCGCGGTGCACGTCGATCGGAAAGCCGAACGAGATGGCGGTCGTGGGCCCAGGCTTCTGCACGATCGTCACGTGCCGGCCTTCGATCGACGGAGGCGTGGGAGCGGGCACGGTCTCCGGAGCGCCTTCAGGTAGGCGCGCGAGATCGGCGAGCAGACGCTTGCGCAGGTCGTCGCCGTACGAGCCGCCGAGAGCCGACGACCACGTTGTCCCTCGTGTAGTGGCTCGCCCAGAACGCTTGCACGTCGTCGAGCGTGAGCGCCTTCAAGCGACTCGACCGTGCCCGGCCCGAGGTGTGCGTAGCGCGATGCCGCCGAAGACCTTGCGAGGAGCGTGGCTTTGCCGAGCTCCTCGTCGGAGGAGTAGCGCAGCGTGTTCTCGATGGCGTTGACCGTGTTGATCGCGCAGGCGCTCGAAGTCGTCCTGGCCGGAAGCCGGGATTCAGGACCGCGTCGATGAACAGCGGATAGAAGCGGTCGACGTTGTCGCGGTGCGCCTCGCCCGTCGACCACGGTCATCTCCCTGTCGACCGAGACGCCGTAGCTCGCGGCGAGCGGGAACAGCTCGGCCAGGATCTCGTCGTAGCTGCGCTTCTCTGTGCCGGCTTCGCTGAGCATCGCGCCCGTCAAGGCGGCGAGGCCTTCCTTGCCGGGCGGATCGTCCTGGCTGCCGACCCGGAACCAGATCTTGAACGCGACGTTGGGATCCGCGGGGACGCGCGAGCAGCACCGGCGGTTCGCGTTCCGGCCTTGGGCTCGGGCGATCGCCTGATCCGCGGGATGGATGCACGCGCGACCGTGGCGCGCTCGGGGCGCAGGCAAGTGCCGGGCCGCGGCCTGCACGTCCGCCGGCGTGACGGCCCCGAGGGTGGTGTAGTACTCGTCGATCCACTTCAGGTCGCCGGTGATCGCGATCTCGAACGACGACGCTGTTGCACGACTCCGTCGGGCGTCTGAGCCCGTGACAGGAAGCCGTACTTGCAGGCGCGTGCGCGCCGATCGTCGAGGTCGTTCTCGCTCGGCAGTGCACGCGCGAGCGCGTCCACCGCGCCCCAGATCTCGCCCTCGACCGCCGCGACGTCGGCGGGGTCCTTGATCATCGCGTAGACGCTCCAAAGCCGGGATCGCGGCTGATAGCCCGAAGGACGAGCCCAGGAACTCGCAGCGCTGCTCGTCGAGCACGAGCTTCTTGTAGAGCGGCGAGGTCTCGCCGAACGCGAGCTCGCGCGATCAGGCTGCCCGCGACCATGCGCGCGGTCGCCGGGCAGGAAGCGCTCGCCCTTGAACGCGATCTGCAAGGATCGGCAAGCGTCTGGCCGTCGAAAGGCACGTCGATGCGCCGCTGCGCGGTCTGCTCGGGCTCGGCCGGCGATCTTCGGCGCCACGTAGCCCGTCTTCCAGCCGCGTAGTACTTCTTCGACCAGCGCGAACGTCTGCGGCCGGATCGACGTCGCCGGCGACGCAGGATCACGACGTTCTCGGGCCGGTAGAAGCGCTGGAAGAAGGTCTTCGAGTAGTCGTACTGCTGCGGCATCGCCTGGATGTCCGCCTCGAAGCCGATCGTGGTGTGCTTGTAGGTGTGCACGTCGAACGCGCGTCGCGCAAGCGCCTCGTACGAGCACCTCGAAAGGCGCCGTGCGGCTCTTGCGGTACTCGCCGTAGACCGCGCCCGCCTCGGTCTTGAACTGCGCCTCGTCGTACGCCAGGTTCTGGAAGCGGTCGGTCTCGATCTCGACCACCGTCGGCAGATCGTCCTCGGTGATCGACAGGTGATAGGCCGTGAGGTCGTCGGTGGTGAAGGCGTTCGCGTCCGCGCCCATCCCGTTGACCATCTGGTCGTAGACGTCGGCCGGGTAGCTCTCGGTGCCGCGGAACATCATGTGCTCGAAGAAGTGCGCGAAGCCGGTGACGCCCGGCTCGAACTCGTCGCGCGAGCCCGTGCGCACGATCGACCAGTACGAGACCAGCCCGTCGGACGGCATCGGCACGACGAGCACGAGCAACCCATTCGGAAGCCGCTTCTCGTGAACCGGATAGGGAAAGACTCCTTGTTCCATGGCTTGAGCGTTGGCCTTCGGTCCTCCACTCCCACCCCCCCGCGCGCTCGCGTCGTCTGCGCTCCCCTCCCGCGTCTCGCTCCCGCTGCCGTCGCCCGAGCCCGCGCTCAGCGAGCCCTCCTTCCGGCCATCATCGACGACCAGCACACAGGAAGCCAGAGCGAGAGGAAGGAGCCGAAGGAGGCGCAAGAGCGTTTTCTTCATGGGAAGCAGCATCCCGATCGGCTCAGCCGATCATCCGTAGCGGGCGCACCAGAGTACTCTCCGCCCCACCGCTCCGGCAGAGCGAGCGCGGACCCCGGCGCGAGAATCGAGGTCGAACGAAACACTCTCGCCCGCTCGGGCAAACTCGGCCCGTCGCGGCATCTCACTCCAAGCTTGTTCAGAGTCCCGCCTGGTTCGAAGTCCCTCCCGGTTCGGGGTCCCTCTTAGTTTGGAGTACCGCCTTCAGGCGGTCTGGTTCGTCGTCCCGCCTTCAGGCGGGACTTGCTCCGCAAGAGAAGACCGCCTGAATCGGTACCCCGGACCAGCCGCGGAAGACTTCCGCGCCACCGTCGTACACGGGCCCCGGATCACTGGCCCTCTGACCCCCGCAGTGGGAAGCTGCTACTCCAACCTTCACGCCAAACCCACGACTGACCATGAAACCGCTCGGGCTCTCCCTCTCGCTCCTCTCGTTCGCGACTCCCGTCCAGGACGAGAACCCGAACGCCTGGATCTGGTTCGACAGCCGGGAGACGGCAACCCCGCCGCGGCTCGTGCTTACGTTCGAGGACGGGCAGACCGAGGAGCGGGTCGCAGAGGCGGACCTGATGCTGCTCGGGTACCTGCCCGAGGACATGTATCCATGGCACCCGCAGCTCTCGGTCAACTTGTGCGATTCGAACCGGGTGCTGCTGCGGTTCCCGGTCGAGGAAGGTGTGGCGATCGCTTCGGCGGAGCTCGTGATGGCGGCGCATCCGTTCGAGCGGATGGCGCCGAAGAAGGCGTTCGAGGTCGCGATTCATGCGGTGCTCGACTCGTGGAAGGAAGACGGCACGAGCTGGGAGACGCAGCCGGCTTTTGCCGAGGAATCCCTGCGGGCGCGAGTCGATGTGGTCGAGCACACGTTTCGCGTCGACCTGACGGCGCTCGTGAAGGCGTGGGCTGGCGGCGAGCGCGTGAACAATGGGATCCTGATCCACGCGGCCGATCCGCTTGAGGCACGGCCGATCGATGAGCCCGAGCCGACGGGGGAGACTCCAGCGGCCGCTTCGAGCGCGGGGCCTGCCGCGACGGCCGTCGAGGTGGAGATGCTCGCGAGCATCGCGTGGGCGGGCTCGATCGAGGAAGCCCTCGAGCGCGCGCAAGAACTCGGACGACCGGTGCTCGCGCTCGTCAGCGGCGACTTCGGCGCATCGGCGATCAACGAGCACGAGCGCTTGCTGCTCGCGACCGCGCTCTCGGATCCCTGGACGATCGAGCTCATCGGCGCGCGCTTCGTACCCGTGCGGGTGCGCGTGAACCCCGGTGTGGTCGCCCTCGCGCTCTCGGGTGAGGAGCTGCGCGAAGATCCTGTCGCAGGGCTGGGCACGGAGCTCGCGGAGGCAAAGCCTCCGGCGCTCGTGATCACGACGGGCTCGGGCGAGCACGTGGCGACCTTCGCGAGCATCGGCAGCTTCGATGACCTTGGAATCCGCCGCTTCCTGCGCGAGGCGCTGGGTGAGGGCGGTCCGCCGCCCGAGCTCGCGGAAGACTTGCAGGCCTTGCTCGCGGGCGGCTGGCTCGAAGAGGCCGGCGCGCTCGCGCGCCGCGGCTCCGACCCGCAAGCGCGCCTCGATGGCGCGATCGCCGCGGCCGAGCGCGCGGGCGATCTCGCGCCCATCGAGAAAGCGACTCGCGAGCGCGTCGCGCTCGGCGATCCATTGGCTGCAAGCGCCTGGACGAGTCTCGGCGTCGCCCTGCTGCGCACGGGCCGGTTCGAGCAGGCCGAGCCGATCCTGCGTGCGAATCTCGGCGATCCGCGCGCTGCCTACTGGCTCGCGGCGCACCTGGAAGCGAGCGGCGCGTTCAAGGAGGGCGCGCGCCTCTTGCGCGTCGTCGAGGAGCTCGGGCCCGATTCGCCGTGGGCGCGCAAGGCACGCATCCGGCGCGCCTTTCCCGATCTCGTGCGCATGTACGAGCCCGTCGTGCACGCGGGATCCTTCGAATCCATGGACGAGACACCGCTCCGGGAGCACGCCGTCGACTACTTGCTCGCGACGCAGCTTCCGAACGGAAGCTGGCCGATCGCCGATCCGCTGGTCGAGGAATACCGCGCGGGTGTCGCGGCGCTTTGCGCGCAGGCGCTCCTGCGCCTGGGCGGCGAGCGCAGCCAGCCCGCCCTCGCGCGCGCCGACGCCTGGCTCGCCGAGCACGTCGCTGCGGCCGTGCCTGCGAATCTCAACTCCTTCGGTGCCACCTACTGGCTCGACTACCAGCTCGCCCGTCGCGAGCTCGGCCGCGGGTCCATGCAGGAGCTGGAAGCCGCGGTCCATCTCCTGCTCGGCGGGCAGATGGCGAACGGAGCATGGTCCTACTCGAAAGCATGGGGCGAGAGCTGGACCGGCGGTTTCGCCGGTTGGCCCGCCACCAACAAGGGTCGCGCGCACAGCATGAACACCGGCATCGCGCTCGAGGCGCTCACGCGTGCGATGGACGAGGGAGTGAAGGTCGCCGACGAGCCTCTCTCGCGGGCCGTCGAGGCCTTGCGTGCCATGCGCCGCGACGTCGCGGCCTACACGTACACCTGGCCCGACCCGGACATCTACGGCACGCAGGATGCGTCGATCGCGCGCGCCCCCGCCTGCGAGCTCGCGCTCTGGCGCCTGGAAGAAGTCCCCGACGCCGATCTCTCGACCACGATCGAGCACTTCCTGCACTGGCGATCGGAGCTCGACGTCGGCGTGAAGCTCACCGGCTCCTGGCTGCCGCCGCATGCCTTTTCCGCGTACTTCTATTACTTCGCCTACTATCACGCCGCGCGCGCGATCGCCGCTTTCGAGCACCCCTCGCGCGTGCAAGAGCTCGCGCAGCTGCGCGCGGATGTCCTCGCTCACGTCGACGTCGACGGCACGTGGACGGATTTCACGAGCGTCGGCAAGCCCTACGGCACGGCGATGGCGCTACTGGTTCTGGATCTCGCGCGGCCCTGACGCTCAGGGGTAGAGCACGATCTCGCTGCGGGACTCGCCGGGTGCGAGCTCGAGATGAATCGCATCGCTCTTGCGGCCCTCGATCCAGAGCCACGTCTTTCCGGGCGGAAGATCTTCGAAGACGAAGCGGCCACCCTCGTCGAGGCGCATCCACCGTTCCGATTGGCAATCTCCTCCGCCGGCCTGAGCGGATGGCCAGCGCGAGAGGATGCGCACCTTGGTGAGGAAGAGCTCGCGTGCCCCGGCAACCTCGCCGGACACGCGGCACAGGCGCGGGACGACGAGCACGAGGGGCTCAGCATCGCCTTGCGACCAAGCGCATCCGACGATCGGGAGGGCTGTCGGCTCGTGGATTGCCTGCACGAGGAGGCCGCCGCCAGGGGGGAACTGCAATCGCACCTCGCCATCCGAGATCCACCCGCGTTCGTCCTCCAGGCAGAGAGACCCGGCTCCCCGATGATTCGACTGCAACAAGACGTTGCTCGCGATTTGCCCGGTGTCGTCGAGGACGCGGACGCTGATCTCGCGCCCGAGCGCGAGCACGAGCTCGAGCGGTTCGGCCGGCAAGGGATCGGCCGGCGCCTTGATCCATTGGGCGAACCAGCGCCTGCCGTCCTCCGCTGCGGCACCCACGAAGATCTCCGACGGGCCGGTCTCGGCGACCGCGAGCTGGAATGCGCCGGACTCGCCGAGCTTTCCCCACTCCTCGCCGGCGTGCAGCGGGAAGTGCCCGACGCACGGCAAGCGCGCGCGCATCAGCGCACCGCGTGCCGGGCGCCCGTCGGGCCAGATCACTCGTCCCGTGAGCTCTCGGACCGCTGGCGCGATCAGATCTACCTGCGTGGTCGTGCCTGCGAGGAGCTCGCCGAGCTCCTCGCTCCACATGAACCATGAGCTAGCACCCCGTCCCTCGGAGATCTCGTCGAGGAGCCGTGGCCGGCGCAAGCCTCCCGCCGCTCGCTCGCCGAGCGATACCTGGGCCTCGAGCACGGTCCGACCCGGTTGGACTCGCGTCATGCAGAAACGCCCTTCGGAATCGGAGAAGGCGTCATCGCCCGCCCGACCTTCGTAGAGCCGGGTGTCGGCTTCGAATGCGCTTACCCTCGCGCGGGGGATCGCTTCGCCATCGGAGGTGAGCACGCGACCTTCGACGCAGGCTGCCGCCAGAAGTTCGAGGTCGACCTGCAGCGTCTCGCCCGATGGGATCTGCAGCTCGGGACAGTCTTTGCCAAAACAGTCGGGAGCGGCGACGGATAGATGCAGCGTTTCGTCCGAGCGCAGGCCGTCGAAAGTGAATCGATCGTCCACTACCTCGGCGCTGCGCTGCTCCTTTGTTAACAGGGAGAAGCGGGGAGAATCCTCGAAGCTCAGGAGGACCGTGATCGCTTCGCTTGCGACGTCGACTCCAGCCCCGCGCAGGATGCGGCCTTCGATCCGACCGTATGCGGCGAGTCGCAGCAGTACGGACGGGAGGTCCAGGGAGGCTGCATCGAACACGTAGCCATGGCTCGCGTCGAGGATAGGCTCGCCGGGCAGCCAGAACGACTCCGAACGTACGCCGATCCGGCAGCGTTTCGCGCCCGCGGGAGCCACGAAGCTGAATCCGCCTTCTGCAGTGGGTGTGGTCGCAAGACGCTGCGCGCCACCTCCTGTGATCGAGAAGCTCGCTACGACCTCCAGATCCGAGTCCGGCGCAGAGCCCGCGGGCCACACGACCATCCCGCTCAACGAGATCGGCGAGAATGGCTCGCGCTCGCTCGCGGCGGCCTCGCGATCCATAACGGACTCGAGCTCGGGCTCGGACTCGCGTCTGGACTCTTCGATCGGAAAGGAAGCAGCCGTCCGCGGCTCGATTCCAGCGCTCTCCTGTCGCGGAGCGTCCAGTCCCCACCACACGAGTGCGAGAACGAGGAGTGCCGCCAGCGCAGGAAGCAGGCCTCGCATCACGCCGCGCGGCGCGCTCACTCGACGATCGCCTCGACGACCATCCGGAAGAACTGCGCATCCGCATTCCCCGCAGTCGCGTGCCAGCGCCAGACGATGACGAGATCGTGGTCGGGCGAGACGAAGATCGAGTTGTTGCCGGCGCCGCGCGCTCCGAAAGCGTTCGCGGGCAGGCCGGGCCAGTTCTTGCCACGCGAGTTCAACCACCACAGAAGTCCGTAGTCGGGACCGTGCGGACTCGGTGAGAGCGCGGCTGTCACGTAGTCCGGGGTCAGGATCTGCCGCTCACCCCAGCGCCCGCCGCGGAGCCACAGGTAGCCGAAACGGGCCATGTCCCACGAAGAGATCCACACGCCGCCGCCCCAGCGCGTTCCCCCGCTGACCGACGGCATGCGCACACCGTCGATCTCGACGAAGGACTCGTCGTAGGGGATCCATCGCCATGTCTGCGATGCGCCGATCGGGTCCATGACCTCGTCGCGGAACACCTCGGGCACGGGCCGACCGAATAACCGCAGGAGCGAGAGCGCGAAGCGATTGATGCGCACGTCGTTGTACTCGTAGGTGCTCCCGGGTAGGCCGAGCTCGCGCGGCTTGCGTTCTCCGGCGCCGAACGCCGCGCGTCCGACGAAATCGTGCGGTTTGCCCCACATCTCACCTTCCCACTCCGATTCCTGCTGGAGATGCTGGCGCCAGGTGATCTTTGCGTTGTGAGGCGAGTCGTATCCGCCGTCGTGGATCGTTGTGCCGACGGGTGCATCGAGATCGGCAATCTTTCCCTCGCGCACCGCGATGCCAGCGACGGTCGAGAGCATGCTCTTCGCGACCGAGTAGGTCGGATCCACGCGCTCGGTTTCACCGAACTCGGCGACGACGTAGCCGCGCCGGATCACGAGGCCATTCGTCCCGGCGCGATCGGTCGGAAGCGGGCCGAGGAGCGATCCGAACATCTCCTCTTGCCGCGCGAAGCCCTTGGGCCAGTCGGTCTCGTGGCTCTTCGCGAACTCGATCGCGCGGGAGAGCGCTTCGGCGTCCATCCCGACTTCTCGCGACGTCTTGCGTTCCCAGTCTCCGGCCGGCGGACAGTAGGTCGTCTCTCCCGTCTGTGCCGCCCAGCCCACGCAGGCGAGCGCGAAGAGCACGGGAAAGCAGCGGACGGTGGCAGCGATCGAGATCCGGACCATCGATCCCTCTCATGATGCGGGCTGGCGGGTCAGGGCGATGGCACACGCTACCGTCCGCCGGCTCGATCGTCAGGACGGCGCCCAGGCCGGCGACCGGAGCGCTTTTGCCTGCGGCTTTCGAAAGCCCCATTGACACGACTGAAGTTCTGACCAATAATTCAAACGTGAAGCGAGACGCCTCGAACTTCGTCCCGATCGATCGCCCCGCGCAGCTGCGGGCCCTGGCCGCGCCGGTGCGCCAGGAGCTCCTCGACGTCCTCTCCGCGGCCGGACCCTGCTCGATGGCCGAGCTCGGTGAGCGGCTCGGCCGCGCGCCGGACGCCCTGTACTTCCACATCCGCCGGCTCGTGCGCGTCGGTCTGGTGGTCGAGGTCGAGCGCCGCAAGGTGGGCCGGCATGTCTTCGTCGTCTACGACACGGTGGGGCGGCCGCTGCGCATCGATCGGAAGCGAGCTCGCCGGGAGGATCTCCAGGCCGTGGTTCGGGGAATCCTGCGCCTGGCCATCCGTGACTACGAACGCGCTTCGGCCGATCCCACTTCCGTGGGAGAAGGCACTGCCCGCAATCACTGCGGCGCGCGGGTGCACGGCTGGCTCGACGAGAGCCGGCTCGCGCGCGTGAACGAGCTCCTGGAAGAGCTCGACCAGATCATCCGTGAGGGTCGTCCGGGAGAGGGACGACAGCCTATCGCGCTCGCATGGCTGCTCGCGCCGGTGCCGGCGCGGGGCCGCGCGAGCGCTCGGAAGCCGGCGCCCTCACGAACACGCACTCTTTCCCGCTCGCGAACACGCTGATCCGCCCCAGGAGATCGATTCCATGATGATTCGTGCATTGGCAATTGCTTGGCCGTCGCTCGTCGCGCTCGCGATCACCTTCCCTCGGTCCAGTGCCGAGCCGATCCAGGAGCCGGAACACGAGCACGAGCACGCACCGGAAGGCGGGACCGCGGCCTTCGATCCAGCGCTCTCCCCCGTCCTCGAGGTCGTCCGCGCAAGGACCGGACACTTGCTCGTCCGTCCCGTCATCAACGGCCGTTCGCCCGGCCTGTTCATCTTCGATACCGGCGCCGGCATCTGCGTCGTCTCCACGCCCTTCGTCGAAGCGCTCGAGCTCACCCCCGCAGGGAACATCGGCACGCTGGGAGTGGGCGGGGGCGAGAACGCAGAGCTCTACAGCGCCGCCACCCTCGAGCTCGGACCGATGCACCTCGCCGATCATCCCTTCATGGCGACCGACCTCTCGTTCCTCGAGCAGCATCTGGGGGTCGAGGTCGCCGGCGTGATCGGGTACGGAGTGCTGTCGCGCTGCGTCGCCGAGATCGATCTGGTCGCGCCTCGCGTGGCACTCCACGACCCCGCGACCTTCGCGCTGACCGGTGGCGAGTGGACGCCCCTGGACCTCGCGGAACGAATCCCCGCCATCCGCGCTCGCTTCGAGGACCGCGAAGGTCTGTTCCAGCTCGATACGGGAGCCAACATCGCGGTCACGTTCCAGGCGCCGGCGGTGCGCAAGTGGAACCTCCTCGAGAACCGCGAGGTGAGCGATTCCAGGCTCGGCGGCGTCGGCGGGTTCGTGGCAGCCAAACGAGGCGTCGTCGAGTGGTTCGAGTTCGGCGGTCTACGCCAGGAGAAGGTCACCGCCACCTTTGCCATGGAAGACAAGGGCACGCATGCCGATGACCGCAAGGACGGCTCGATCGGCGCGGAGCTCCTGCGGCCCTTCGTCCTCGTCACCGATTATCAGCACGAGCGGATCGCCTTCCGGCCGCGGGAGGATGCCCTTCCTGCCGCGGGCCGCTGATCCTCGGGACGTCGCGGCAACGGCGCCGCGCCGCGCCAATCAGCGCGTGGTGACGCGCAGGTCGAAGCCGCTCTTGGTGCGGCGCGCGGAAGCGACGAGCTGGCAATCGAAGGGGTTGGGAGCCTTGCTCGGGGTCTCGGCCGTCGGAGCAGTCGCGGGCGTCTCGTCCGAGCCGCGGAGCTCCGCCCCGAAGAAGAGGTCGCGGAAGGAGCTGAGCTCGAAGCACATGAAGAAGGAGGCGCCCTGGTTCTCGGCGACTGCGGCTTCGAGGCGCGTGCCGCTGGCCATGCTCGAATGCACCTCGCCCGTGAGCGCCTTGATCGAATCGGTGAAAAACGGCTTGCCGAGGCACACGAGGAAGCTGCGCGGCAGGATCGACATGCCCACAGTGTCCCAGAGGTAGGCGTCCTGGCCTTCCACCTGGACGAGCTCCGTGGCGTCTTCGCCGAGCGTCATGCCGACCACGGTCTCGAAGGCGTCCTCGAACGCGTTCGCGTCGGCGATCGAGGCCTGGACACCGAGCGAGAAGGGCGGATCTTGCTGGCCTTCATCGGGGGCGCCCATGAAGAAGAGGAAGGTACCCGTGAGCTGGCGGAGGAGCTTCTCCTCGACATCGAGGCCTGTCGCGGCCTGGGCGCCCTCGAGGCTCTGGTCGAGCATCTTGCCCGCGCCCGTCTGTCCCGCCGCGTCGAGGGCCGCGCGCGCGCGGTCGATCATCGCCATGTAGTTCCAGCCGAGCGCGATCGCGCCCCAGGTATTCTTCGGGAGCATCGCGGCGAGACCGCTCGGCAAGGGCTGGAAGGTGTCGGCGAGCGAGGCCGCCAGCGTCTCGGGAGGAATGGCGAGCGATCCGCGGAGATCGACGCGATCGCCAGCGTCCATGTCCAGCGTGAGGTAGAGCGAAGTCCCTTTCTCCAGGCCCAGCAGGCCGGTCGGATCGACATCGAGATCCTTGCCGGCATTCGCGAGCTCGGCTTCGGCCTCTGCGACGAAGGGAGAGAAATCGACGTAGCACTCCACAGCCAGCGAGCCATGCGCGGCGCGCGCAGTCTCGAATGCGCGGGCGAGCCCGCGTGCTTCGCCGCGCTCGAGCGAGGTGAGAGCGTCGCGCAATGCGAGCAGGAGCGCTTCCTCGCTGTCCGCCGCGAAGAGGCCGAGCGCGCGGGGGTGATCCAGTAGGGCCGCGAGGCGCGCCGGACCTGCGTCCTCGGCAGGGGTGAAGAGCTCCACGCGACCGCCCAGTACGTCGACGCTCTTCAGGCTCGCACCGGCGGCGCGCTCGGCGAGCCAGGCGTGCATCGCGGCGAGCAGAGTTTCGCGCGCGGGCGGCGGCACCGTGAGCAAGCCGCTCACGTCCCGAGCCGCGAAGAAGAGGCTTTCTCCCCGCAACTCGAGAGCGACGTCGAGCGGTGTCCGCATGGTCCCGCCGAGGACCGGAGTGAGGGACTCTTCCATGTCGGCGTACATCGGCTGTCCCTCGTCGGAGCCGAGCAAGCCGATCCAGTCGTTCCGCTGGGCGCGCTCGCGCACCGCGCCGGGATCGGCGCAGTACACCAGGGCGAAAGCCGTGTCGGGGAGCGCCGCGAGCAGCGCACTCTCCTGGACGGCGGGATCGGTTGCGAGAGCGAGGAGCAGCGGGAACATGAGCATCGGAAAGCCTGGAAATGGAGGACGGCGGGACGCGTGATGGATCGAGAGGAAGATAACTCAGGCCGCGCGGAATGGTGCGCACTCGCGCTCTCCCTGTCACCAAGCGCCGCTTATCGTTCGCTACAATCCCCCGCGGAGGCACGCGGATGGAGCGGTTTCGCTGGGGAATCCTTGGAACGGGCAGGATTGCAAACAAGTTTGCCGCCGGACTTGCCGACGTCGAGGGAGCCGAGCTCGCGGCAATCGGGAGCCGGACGCGCGAGGGCGCCGAGCTCTTCGGTTCGAAGTGGAACGTCCGGAAACGCCACGCGAGCTACTCCGCGCTGGCCGCCGACCCGGAAGTGGACGCGATCTACGTTTCGACGCCGCACAGTTTGCATTGCGAGAACACTCTGCTGTGCCTGGAGGCGGGCAAGCCAGTCCTCTGCGAGAAGCCTTTCGCGATGAATGCTGCCCAGGCCGAGGAGATGATCCGCTCGGCGCGCAGCCGGCGTCGTTTCCTGATGGAGGGCATGTGGACGCGCTGGAACCCGGTGACGCTGCGCGTCCGCGAGCTCGTGCGCGAAGGGGCGATCGGCGCGCCGCGCATGCTGAGCTGCGATCTCGGTTTTCGCGCCGCCTTCGATCCCGCGAGCCGCCTCTTCGATCCTGCCCGCGGCGGCGGCGCGCTCCTCGACGTGGGCGTCTACTGCGTCGCCTACGCGCACATGATCTTCGGCGCAGCGCCCGAGCAGGTCGCCGGCCTCGCCGATCGAGGGTCGACCGGCGTCGACGAGCAGTCGGCCTGCATCCTGCGTTACGAGAGCGGAGCGCTCGCCGTCCTCTCTTCGGCCGTGCGCACCACCACGCCCATGGAAGCCACGATCTGCGGCACGGAAGGCTGGATCCGCGTGCCGCACTTCTACGACGCCGACCGCTTGCTCCTGAACGGGGAGGAGATCCGCATCGAGCGCGTCGGCAACGGTTTCAATTACGAGGCCGCGGAAGTGCAGCGCCTCGTGCGCGCCGGAAAGCTCGAGAGCGACGTCCTGCCGCTCGACGAATCCCTAGCCATCCTGCGCACGCTCGATCGGATCCGAGCCCAGTGGGGCCTGCGCTATCCGGCGGATTGACCCGGCCGGCGCTCACTCCTTCAAGAAGAGGTAGTACATCTGTCCCGCGACCCGCGTCGCGCCGGCGCGCTCATCGGCCGCCTCGCCGACGCCGAAATAGATATCCGCGCGGCCGGCGGTGCGGATGGCGCCGCCCGTGTCCTGATCGAGCATCAGTTTCTCGAAGCGCCCCATGCCGGCCCCGGGAGCCTTCTCGGTCTCGACGAAGACGAGTGCCCCGCGGGGGAACAGACGCTTGTCCGTGGCCAGCGTGCGCTCGGGGCTGACCTCGACGTTCAGGCTGCCGTGGGGATTGCCCTCGATGGGCGTGAAGAAGACGTAGGAGTCGTTGCGCGCGAGGTACTCGGCGACCTTGTCAGGATGCGTGCGCGCCCATTGACGGATCGAGGCCAGACTCATCTGCTCGGCAGTGAGCTCCTTGTCGCGGATCAGCTCGGCCCCGAGCGAGGTGTACGGCTGACCGTTCTTGCCCGAGTAACCCAGCCGATAGAGCGAGCCATCGGCCAGCCGAACGAATGCCGAGCCATTGACGTGCGCGATGAACGCGTCGAGGGGATCGCGCAGCCAGACGAGCTCGAGGCCCTTGCCGTTCAGCAAGCCGCTCGCCTCGATCACCCGCCGGGTCGGATAGGGCTGCAGCCCCTCGCTCGTCCGCTGCCCGCGAGTCGTTCCATCGGCATCCTTCTCGAGATCGTCCGGCAGCGCATACAGCGGATAGCGGTACGCGCCATCCTGCGCCGTCCGGCCATCGAGGATGGGCGTGAAGTATCCCGTGAAGAGCACTCCGCCGCCCTTGCCGTCCCATCCCGCGCTCTTGTAGTAGTCGAAGCCCTCCTTCACGCGGAAATCGAACTCGCTCGCGCTCGTCGAGGTCTCCAGGAGCTCGCGAAACCGCTCCAGGCTCGTCAATGCCAGCGCATGCGTGATCCCCGCCTTCGGAAAGAACTGCTGCGCGTACTCGAGCCGCGTCCACTGGATCGAGCGATCGAGCGCCGGAAGGAGCTCCGCCCGCGAGCGCCAGGTCTGCTCGAGGTCCGGCTTGGGCTCGCTCGGCCCGAGCTTGATCAAGGCCGGCGCACCCTCCGGCAACGGCCGGCCATAGTCAGGAATCGGCCGCGACACGGCGCAGGCGGCCGAGAGAACGGCCGGAACGAGGAGGGATCGACGAACGAGGGTGCGCTGCATGACTCGGGCTCTCATGGGGAAGGTGGCGACGGCCGCCGCGAGCGGGTCACTCGCCGAGAGTACCGAGCGAGCGAGAGCGGAAACAGCCGCATCTGGACGGCCCTGACGCGCTTCCCGGGGGACGAGGCACTCGGATCCCGAGAACCGTGTCGGCGGCGCGAGGGCTTTCCGTTTGGGGTGCCAACCCCTTCTCGAAAGGCAATTCCATGAAGATCGGTCTGAGTCTCGCATCAGCGCTCGTGCTCCTCGTGCTTTTTCCACTCTCCACGGCGGCGGCTCCCCAGTGCGGCCAGTGGGACCAGCGGATCGGCGTTCCCGGCATCGGCGGGCCGGGCAACCCGACGGTGTATTGCTCGACGTCCCACGACGACGGGACGGGCGACAAGCTCTACGTCGGCGGGAACTTCCAGGCCGCCGACGGACAGACGGTCAATAACCTGGCGTGCTGGGACGGCACTGCGTGGAGTCCCCTCGGCGGAGGCACGAACGGTCCGGTGCAAGCGATGACGTTCTTCGACGACGGGCAGGGCGCGAAGCTCTACATCGGCGGGCAGTTCACGATGGCCGACGGCCTCCCCGCCAATCACATCGCGCGCTGGAACGGCACGCGCTGGACGGAGGTCGGGGGCGGTGCGAACGGCACGGTGTACGCGCTCCTGGTCGGGAGCATCGGGGCGGGCGGCGCGCCCCTCCTGTATGTCGGGGGCGGCTTCACGACCGCCGGCACGACGACCAGCGTGAACAACCTCGTGACGTGGGATGGCTCCACGTGGCAGAAGCTCGGGACGGGTGTCAACGGGATGGTGCGGTCGCTCGGCATCTGGGACGGCGGCGGCTCCGGCGCGGCGAGCCTCTACGCCAGCGGCACCTTCAATGCCGCCAGCGGCACCGCGGCGTCGAAGATCGCACGCTGGGATGGAGCGAGCTGGAGCGCGCTCGGCGCCGGGCTCTCGAACGAGGCGCTCGCGATCACAGCCTTCGACGACGGCAGCGGGGAGAAGCTCTACGTCGGCGGCGTATTCAATCACGCGGGCGGCGCGCTGATCTGGTACATCGCGTCCTGGGACGGCGCGAACTGGGCGCCGGTCGGAGCGCAAGCGAACAACGCCTTCTGCGCTCTACTGGTCCACGATGACGGCAATGGCCCGCGTCTCTACGCGGGCGGTTTTTTCACCACCATCGGCTCGGATGTGCGCTTGCGCATCGCGCGCTGGGATGGCTCGAGCTGGGAGCCGGTGGGTTCCGGGATCGACTCGTCGGGCGGGCCGCTGGTGTTCACGCTGTGTGCCTTCCAGGATGCACTCGGGTCCGCGCTGCTCGCCGGGGGCATCTGGCACGGCGTCGACAAGCTGCCTTCCGAGCACGTCGCGCTCTGGCGCGGTGAGTCGGTCGGCGTCACCTACTGCACGGCGAAGGTCACCTCGGGTGGGTGTCTGCCCGCAATGTCTGCGAGCGGCACGCCGAATCTCGGCGCGCCGAGCGGTTTCACGATCACTGCCGGGCAGCTCCGACCCAATTCCTTCGGGCTGATGTTCTTCACGCTCTCCGGAACGACCGACGTGCCTTTCCAGGACGGCCACCTGTGCGTCAAGTCGCCGTTCTATCGGCTTCCGGTGAAGAACAGCGGCGGATCGGGATCGTGCTCGGGCAGCCTCAGCTACTCGCTTGCAGAGATCCTCGCCCACCCGGCCGGCGGTCCGCTGGTCCATGCGGGCTCGCGCCTCGACGTGCAGACTTGGTTCCGCGACCCGCAGAGCGCGAGCGCGACCGGCCTGTCCGACGGCATCGATTTCTACGTATGTCCGTGAGCGAGGCGTGATCGACGGGTTCGAGCTCGGGTGCGATCGAGCACCCGAGCTCGGCCGCTTCCTCCCTAATGGGGCCAAGAGCCAGTCGACCGCGCTCACGGACCGTGGTGCAGTGCGACGGGCTTGCTCGTTCTCAGACTGCCCGCAGCGAATCGTCGCGCAACGGAAGGGCGCGAATGCGCACGCCGCACGCTGCGAAAAGAGCATTGGCGATCGCGGGAGCGATGGCGACGATCGGAGTCTCGCCAGCTCCTGCCGAGGGGAGATCCTGGCGATCGAGGAGACGGATCTCGATCTCCGGTACGTCCACCTGGCGCGGCACCGAGTAGGCGGAGAAGCGTGGGTTCAACATGCGGCCATCGGCGAAGCGCACCTCTTCCTTCAGCGCGCCGCCGAGACCCTGGATGATGCAACCCTGCACCTGTGCCTCGAGGTTGCGGGGGTTCAGGATCGCGCCGCATTCGAAGGCCTGGAGGATCCGGGTGACGCGGTATTGTCCGGTCCCACGCAGGACCAGGACCTCGGCGCAGGTGGCTACGTAGGATCCCTTCTCGGTGCCGCAGGCGAGGCCAGCTCCGGACCGGAAACCGTCGAAGCCATGGGGCGCGTCGCGCAGTACCTCGTAGCGCTCGGCAACTGCCTCGAGAACAGCGCGCAAGCGCTCGTCGGTGAGGCGATCCATGCGGAAGGAGAGCGGATCACTGTTCGCAGCGGCCGCCAGCTCGTCGAGGAAGCACTCGCGCGCGAACACGTTGGCGGTCGCAGCGAGGGCCCGGTACGAGCCCTGGCGCAACGGAGCGTCCGATTCGCGCGACACCGTACGCACGTTCGGGACGTCATAGGGCATCTCGAGGCCCGAGCCTCCGGAGTTGACGTTCACGTGCTCCCAGGCCAGGAGCTTGCCATCCGCGTCGAGCACGCCGGCGAGATCCACCACGCCGGCGGGCCGGAAGTAAGCGAAGGTGAACTCCTCCTCGCGCGACCACCGCACGCTCACTGGTTTCTCGGCCGCGCGCGCGAGCCGCGCGGCTTCGACCGCCACCTCGCCGGTGTGCTTGCCGCCGAACCCGCCGCCCGTGTCGGGCACGATCACGCGCACGTTCCCGCGCGGGATCCGGAAGGTCTCCGCGAGGGAGTCGCGCACGCGTCCGGGCTGCTGCGTTCCGGTCCAGACGGTGAGGCTACCGTCCGTCCACTGCGCGACCGCCGCACGCGGCTCGAGCGGCGCGTGCTGCACGTAGGCCACGCGGTAGCGCGCGCGGTGGACCTTCTCGGCCGCTGCGAACACATCGTCGGGCGCGCCTTTCACCCGCGGTCCGCCGCGCCGGCCCGAGCCTTCGCGAGCGTGTTCGGCGAGGTGATCGTAGAGCTGCTCGCTCGAAGGAGCGCTCGGCACGTCCCACTTCGCTGTCGCAGCCACGGCATCCCTGGCGCTGCGCGCCGCGAAGCTCGTCGCGGCCGCGAAACCCACGAACTCTCCGTCGCGCACCGATGCGAGACCGTCCACGTTCTCTGCCGGCCCGAGATCGACTGACGCGAGCGTCGCACCCGGGAACGGGCCGCGAAGCACCACGCCGTGCAGCATCCCCGGCAACGCGATGTCGGAGGGATGACGATGCGCACCGGTCACGACGTCGCGAGCGCCGACCTTCGGGACCGACGTGCCGAGGAGCTGCCAGTCCTCGACGCGCGCGGCGCTGACCGAGGGGGAGATCTGCCGCTCGAGCTCGCGGCCGAGATCGCGCGAGGCGAGCTCCGCGTAACCCATCGTGCGCTCCCCCGCGGCCTCGACGACTCGCCCCTCGCGCATCGCGAGCGAGCTCTCCTCGACGCCCCACTCCTCCGCGGCCGTCCGCACCAGAAGCTCCCGCGCCGCGCGGCAGGCGACACGCACGCGGGGCACGGTCGAGGGCGTCGTCTGACTCCCCGAAGTTCCACCATCGTCCGGCACGACGGCAGTGTCCGCCATGACGAGCCCCACGCGGTCGATCGGGATCCCGAGTTCCTCGGCAGCAGCGGCGGAGATCTCGGTCCGCGCGCCCTGTCCGACCTCGACCTTGCTCGTGAGGACCATGACGATGCCGTCCGCACCGATGTGCAGCCGCTCGGCGATCGATTCGGGGGCCGCGAGCGCCGCGCGTCCCGCCATCGCCCGCGGCACGAGCACCGAGAGCAAGAGGCCCGCACCGGCGAGCTGCACGAACTCCCGCCGGTCCGGCTCGAAGCGGTACGGCAAGCCCTCGAACAGCTCGTATCGTTCGGGCTCGGGCATCTCGAGCATGCGCTTCTCGCCGTTCATCGTCCCGACCTCCTCGCGAGCTGGGCTGCAGCGAGCACCGCGTCGACGATCCGCACGTATCCGCAGCAGCGACAGAGATTGCCGTTCATCTCCTGCACGACCTCCGCCCGCGTCGGATCGGGTTTGCGCCGCAAGAGCTCCACGGCGGTGATCACCATTCCCGGCACGCAGTACCCGCACTGCATGGCCTCCTGATCGACGAAGGCTTGCTGCACCGGGTGAAGGTCCGTCGTGGAAGCGACTCCCTCGATCGTCAGCACCTCCTTCCCCGCGACCTGCTCCATGGAAGTGAGGCAGGAGCGGCGGATCGCGCCGTCGACGAGGACCGTGCACGCGCCGCACTGCCCCTCGCCACAGCCGTACTTCGTCCCGGTGAGATCGAGGTCCTCGCGCAATACCTCGAGCAAGAGCCGCCGCGGCTCGGTCTCCAGGGTCCGCTCCACGCCGTTGAGGACGAAAGTCAGCTTCGCTTGCACGGGTGTCTCCTCGAGGATGGTCGGGACGATGCCCCGGGCAGGATGCCACCCGGAACGGATTGCCGCGACCCCGGCCGTGCCTGGGGGTGGAGAGCGAATAAAAAGGGCGTTTCGGCGCCTGCTCCGAGCTTGCCGCGCAGTTCTCTTGCACGGAGGGTCGCGGCCTCCCGGAAAGGGTAGCGCCAACGTGCAGTCGGCTGCGCCGACGCGCCGCCGATCGTCACCCGTCCGTGCCCTGAGCGATCCCTCGACGGAGAAAGCACCCATGATTTGCAACCTTGGCTGGAATCTTGCCGCAGCGTTCCTCGTGCTCGCACCAGGGCACGCTGCACAATCGCGCTCATCCGACAGTGAAAGGAAGATGCCTCCGGGCCTGGGAGCCGCGGTGCAGGCGGCCGCGTTTCCCCTGACCGTGGGCACGCTCCTCGGAGGCGAGGAAGCCAAGCTCGTGGCTTCCGACGCGGCGATGGGGGATACGTTCGGATGGTCCGTGGACATGTCGGGCGAGACGGCGATCGTCGGGGCGCTGTCGGACGACATGAACACCGGGGCGGCCTACGTGTTCGTGCGCAACGGCACGACATGGAGTCAGCAGACCAAGCTCGTGGCGTCCGACGCGGCGCAGAATGAGGTCTTCGGCAGCTCCGTGGCGATCGCGGGCGACACGGCAGTCGTCGGGAGCTCGTACGACAGCCATGCAGGTGGGAGCGATGCCGGTTCGGCGTACGTCTTCGTGCGCAGCGGCACGACCTGGAGTCAGCAAGCCAAGCTGGTTGCTTCCGACGCGGCCGCGGACGATCACTTCGGCGTGGGCATATCCCTGTCGGGAGAGACGGTGGTCGTGGGAGCCAGCGAGGACAACCACGCCGGCGGGCCCGATGCCGGCTCGGCCTATGTATTCGTGCGGAGCGGAACGGTCTGGAGCCAGCAAGCCAAGCTCGTCGCCCTCGACGCGGGGCCGGGCGACTTCCTGGGAGATCGCCTGTCCGTGTCCGGTGATACGGCCATCGCCGGAGCTCCTGGCTCCGACTCGGCCTACGTGTTCGTGCGCAGCGGCACTACCTGGAGCCAGCAAGCCAAGCTGGTCGCCTCCGATGGAGCCGTCGGCGACGGCTTCGGCGTGGACGTGTGCGTGCACGGCGACACGGCGATCGTCGGAAGCTCATACGACGACCATGTCGGCATGGACGCGGGCTCAGCCTACGTGTTCGTGCGCAGCGGTGTGGTCTGGAGCGAGCAGCAGAAGCTCGTCGCCTCCGACGCGGCAGCGAACGACCTCTTCGGGCTCAGCGTGTCCGTGTCGGGACATACGGCGCTCGTGGGCTCCATCTTCGACGACCACACCGGCGGGAGCGACGCCGGCTCGGCCTACGTGTTCCTTCGGAGCGGCACGAGCTGGAGCGAGCAAGAGAGGCTCGTCGCCTCCGACGCAGCGGCGAGCGACGCCTTCGGCGTGAGCGTGGCCCTCTGGGGCGACACGGCGCTCGTCGGCGCGGAATGGGACAACCACGCCGGCGGGATGGATGCTGGTTCGGCTTACGCGTTCCGGGTTCTCGGTTCGGTCGGATCCAAGTACTGCACGGCCAACCTGAACTCGACCGGCTCTCCTGCGGACCTCTCCGCCTCGGGCTCGTCGAGCTCGAGCGTGGGGAATCTGACCCTCACCTCTGCGCCCGTGCCGAACCCGAACGGCATCTTCTTCCACGGAACGGGCCAGGTGCAGAATCCCTTCGGCAACGGATTCCTGTGCACCGCGGGAGGCATCGTGCGTGGCGCGGTGACCCCGGGCGTGGGCAACGTCGCCACGTACACGTACGATAACTCCGGCGCCAAGCACAGCCTGGCGGCCTTCGTGGGGAGCACGCGCCACTTCCAGCACTGGTTCCGCGATCCGGCGGGCGGAGGTTCGTTCTTCAACCTCTCGAACGCGGTCTCGATAGCGGTCACGCCCTGAGATTCGCGCGCGAGCGCGCCGAGGCGGGCGCAACCGAGCGAGCGATCAATCGGGATGCGCGAGCGCCGAGAGCCGCACGGTACGGTCCCGCGCGAAGCGCTCGATCCCTTCCCAGAGATGCTCGGGATCGAGGTGCGCCTCGCGCTTGACCTCCTCGACGGTGCCGCCGGTGCGCCAGCGGTCGTCCCAGTCCGAGGTCATCGCGTAGTCGCGCGGCGATCTTGTGCGCGATCCAGTCGGCATGCCGCGTCGCGCGCCGTTGGTGATGACGGTCGAGTCCAGCCACTCGCGCTTGTCGAGCACGCGGTCGCGCTATTCCTTGGACTGCAGGCGGAACAGCTCGGGAGACGATGGCACAGACGAGCTTGACGTTCGGGGCCGTCGTCCTGGAGGAAGCGCGGCAGGAGCTCGATAGATCGACTGCGTCGTGCTCGTGCCCTGCGACGATCAGCGTGCCTTCCTTCGGGCGGCGGCGGTCGTAGTTCGCGCATCACGTAGGCGCCCTTCGCCGCTTCGAGGTGCGGACGCGCATCCCGAGCGCGTCGCGGTCGGGGATCGGCGACCGCCGGCCGCGTCAGGTGCAGCGCGACGATCGGCGCGTCGGTCGCGAGCGCCGCCGCGAGCGCCGGGGCGACCTCGTTGTGCTCCCAGGGGTGCAGGTTGATCACGTGCCCGTCGGGGAAGAGCTGCGTCACGCCCGGCGCGAAGATGCCGAAGTGCGTGCGGCTGTCCTCGGCCGTCTCGGGGCCGGAGTGGCCGGCGACCCAGATCACCTTGCCGACCTTCAGCTCGCAGTCCTGCGCGAGCTGGCTGAAGAGCCGCATCAGGCCGTACTTCAGGTACGAGAACGAGCCGTAGGTCGAGCAGCGCGCCCCAGTAGCCGAGGAACTCCTCTTCGGGCTCGCGCGGACAAGTTGACCGTCGCGATGCCGCACACGAGGCCGGAGTTCGTGAACTCGGTGATCTGCTGGGGCAGGAGCGCGCCGCCGGGGTTCTTGTTGCGCTCGTACCAGCCGAAGCCGGGCTTGCCGTCGAAGTCCTTGGCGAAGCCCGCGATCTTGGTCGATTCGGCGAGGTCGGCCGAGCAGGCGAGCACCAGCGGCCGGCCCATGCGTCTCGCGCGCGAGCGAGTTGACCCACGCGCCGAACTTCGCGAAGCCATCCTTGTTGGCGATCTTCGTGCCGGCCGGCGACGAACAGCTCCTTCGGCAGCTGCTCGAGCTCCGAGCCAGGAACGGTCGCCGCTCATGTTGACCGGCGAGGCGAGCCGGAAGCCTTCCGGTCGCGCGGGCACGCGAGTCGCCGATCTCGACCAGCGTGTCGGCCAGGTACTCGCACAGCACGCGATCGCTGCGCAGGACCTCGAAGACCGTCCCGAACCATTTCTTCGATTGCTCGCGGCAGCCCGTCTTCGCCGGGATCGTTGGTGTCGCCGAAGCCCTCGAAGGCGACGCCGTAGCTGCTTCTGGAAATCCTCGCGGCACGCGCCAGAAGAGCTCGGAGTTGCGCTTGTGCGGCGTGCCGTGCGAGGCAGCGTCGAACTTGTGATAGCCGCGGCCCTTGCGCGTCTTGAACCACACCGCGCCCGGTCGTCCGCCCGTCTCCTCGGCGCCGCACGATCGTCGAGCAAGGCCTGCGTGATCGCAGCGTAGTCCTCGCCCTTCTCCGTGCCGGCGACGCGCCAGCCATAGGGCTCGAACCAGTCCTGCGGCGTGCCGTGGACGACCTCGGAGTTGGCGAAGGTGTCGATGCCGTGGTCGTTCCAGTCGAACAGGTAGACGAGGTTGTCGAGCCCGAGGCCCCAGGCCGAGTTCTTGACCTCGTGGTGCGCGCCGGCGGTGTGACCGCCTTCGCCTTCGATCGCGAAGACGCGCGCCTCGCGTGCGCCGGCGTGCTTCAGCGCCATCGCCTCGCCGAGCGCCGCGGGCGCGCCGTGTCCCGAGGGTCCGGTGTTGAACTTGAAGAAGAGGGTCTTGCCCTCCATCTCGGCGTGCCCCGGCAAGTGCCCGTTGTGGCGCAGCCACAAGAGGTCCTCCCAGGTGAGCTGCGCGCTCGCCCGCGTTCGGCACGAGGTAGCGCGGGTCGCGGGTGCGCTCGTACTGGATCCGCAGCGCCTCGTTGTAGACCGCGAGCATCGCGTAGATGACCGGATTGCAGTGACCCGCGACGAGGACGAAGCGATCGCCGAAGGGCTGCTCGGGCTGCCGGATGTCCCAGCGCATCCCCGCGCCGAGCGTCGCCGCGACCATGATCGGCACCTTCGACCGCGAGCCGCCCGGATGGCCGCTCTGGCGCAGGTTCAGCATCAGGTCGATGCACTGGTCGATCAGATCGCCCGTCTTCTCCCAGCGGGAGAAATGCGGGCGGAGCTCCTCGAAGGTCGGTTTGGGAACGGTGCGCAGGGTCTGCATCGATCGGTCGGGCTCGGGTCGGCGGATTTGGACCCGCTAGAATAACGAATCCCCCTGCTCCCGCCGCGCGCGTTCTCCCCCCCGGATCAGCTCGGAGAGCGGTGCGCCCTTCGCATCGAGGACCTCGGGCCGCCAGGCCGCCAGCCGAGCGGCCATCACGCGCACCGCCTCCGGCGCGCAGTCGACCAGCAAGAACTCCCGCCCGAGCTTCCCCGCCGCTTCGCCGAGCGTCCCGCTGCCGGCGAAGAAATCGCAAACCAGCTCGCCGGGATTGGAATGCACGCGCACGATCCGCTCGAGGACTCCGAGGGGTTTCTGCGTTGGATAGCCGGTCTTCTCCTTGCCCGTGGGGCTGACGATCGTGTGCCACCACACGTCCGTGGGCGTCTTGCCGCGCGCGGCCTTCTCGGCGCCCACCAGCCCCGGCGCGAGATAGGGGATGCGGTCGATCTCCTCGTATCGAAACGTGTAGTTCCTCGGATCCTTGGCGTACCAGAGAATCGTGTCGTGCTTGGCGGGCCAGCGCGTCTTCGTGCGCGCACCGTAGTCGTAAGCCCAGATGATCTCGTTCACGAAGCACGCGCGCCCGAAGATCTGGTCCAGGAGCACCTTGCAGTAGTGCACCTCACGGGGGTCGAGGTGCAGGAAGAAGCTCCCTCTCGGCGCGAGCACCCGGTACGCCTCGAGAAACCGTGGCTCGAGGAAGCCGAGATAATCGTCGAACGCGTCGGTGAATCCGGTCGAGCCGAGCTTGTGAGTGCGATAGCGCGCTCCCTGGAAACCCACTCGATCTCCGTCCTCCGCGCGCTCGACGCGCATGCGCTCGCGCCGCTGCTCCTTGCCCGTATTGAACGGGGGATCGATGTAGAAGAGCGGCACCGATCCCGCCTCCAGCCCGCCGAGCACCTCGAGGTTGTCGCCGAGAACGATCTTGTTCATTGCCAGGATGCAGCGGGGGGGAGTCTTCCTCCGGTGCTCTAGAAACGCCTCGCGAGGAACTCGAGCGAGAGGCTCCAGGCACCGCGGCCCTGGGTGGCGACCACGATCCGGTTGCGCTCCGGTTGGAGGAGGAGATCGACGATCGGGGCGTTGGGCAGGCCCTTGCCGTGGCGGAGCCAGTGCTCACCGGCGTCCGGGGAGTAGTACATGCCCCGATCCGTGCCGGCGAAAAGCTGGTCGATCGTTCCGGGGAGGGCCGCGATCGTGTTCACGGGCACGTCGGGAAGATTCTGATCGAGGTCGGTCCAGGTCTGGCCGGAGTCGGTGGTGCGGCGAACCTGCGCGACGCCGAAGGCCGCCACGGCGAGCCACGCTGTATCGGGATCGGTGGGATCGGGGAAGATCTCGCGCGTCGTTCGCGGCCAGCCGGGGTTGCCGGTGATGCGCAGGGTGAAGCTCGAGCCGCCGTTCGTCGAGACGAGGACGCGGCCGTCGTTCGTGGCGGCCCACAGGACGTTCGAATCGGCGCTCGAGATCGCGAGCGAACGGATCGCGCCCGTTCCGGCGGTCAGATCGCCGCTCCATGCGCTCCACGAGTTGCCGCCGTTCGTGCTGCGCCAGATGCGATGTGTGGCGTAGAACATCCGATGCCAATCGGTCGGATCCATGCGATACGGCGGCAGAAAGCAGTTGCGATCGCCGGGATTGATGCCGTTCCCCGATGAACCGAAGCTCGAGCCGCCGTCGCTGGACTTGAACAGGTTCCCCGTCCCCTGGTACTCGGCGAAGACCGTGTTCGGATCGGGCTGGGCGACTTCCGTCCAGCCGCCATCTCCGCCCATGACCTGCGTCCAGGCCTTCGAGGCCGTCGAGCGACGCCCGGTCCCGTTGTCCTGGAGCCCCCCGAAGATGCGCTGATCGTCGGTGGGGTGCGTCGAGATCCCTGCGTAGAACTGCGACAGGCCGAGGTTCGTGTTGAGCGAGGTCCAGCTCGAGCCCAGGTTCGAGCTGCGGTGCACGCCGCCGTCGCTGCCGGCCCACAGTCTTCCCGAGGCATCCCAGGCGAGCGCGTGCATGTCGACGTGCGGGGGAGTGACGGTGCTCCAGCTCGCACCGGCGCTGGTCGAGCGCTCGAGCGAGACACCGCCCATCAGTACTGCGTTCGGATCGCTCGGACGGACGCTGACGACCGAGAGGTACCAGCCGTAGCTCGATTGCATGCTCGGCACGGGGATCGAGGCCCAGCTCGAGCCGCCGTCGTCGCTGCGCCAAGCGCCGAGGGTCGAGGCCCCGTCACCCGCGGCATCCGCCGGCCGCGTGATCAGGACGTACACCCGATCCGGCTGGCTCGGTGCGAGCGCCACCGTCACGCGTCCGATCTGGCTCCCCGGCAGGCCGCCCGCGAGCTTGGTCCAGTTCGCGCCACCGTCGAGCGAGCGCCAGACGCCGTTCTGTGCATTCCCGAAGATGTGGCCGACACCGCAGTACAGGCGGCTCGGATTCACTGGATCGAGCGCGAAGCTCGTCGCCGATACGTTGGGCAGCCCGCTCAATCTCGTCCACGTCACTCCGCGATCGAGCGAGCGAAAGAGGCCGAGGTCGCCGGTCGCACCGGGGTGGCCCTTGGCCGCCGCCATTTCGGGAAAGCCGCCGGCGCGCGTGATCGCGGCGTAGACAGTGTTGCTCGCGCCGGGATCGACGACGATGGCCGAGCAACAGCGACCAGCGAAGGTCGCTTCCGCGAACTGCTCCCAGCTATCGCCGCCGTCGAGCGAGCGATAGATGCCGAGCCCATATCGGCTGTGATTGGCGAAGTTCGCCTCGCCGCTGCCGGCGAAGATCGCGTTCGGGTCGGCCGGATCGATCGCGAGGGCGCCGACCGCGGTGGTCGGTAGGGCATCGGTGAGCGCTTGCCAGCTCGTTCCGCCGTCACTCGTGCGCCACACGCCGCCGTCGGCCCCGGCAACGAAGACGCGGTCGGGGTCGCTCGGGCTGCACGCGATGGCCGAGACCCGGCCGCTGTACGAGCCGGAAAGGGGCGCCGGGCCGAGCTCTTCCCAGCGCGGGCCCAGGTACTCGTGGGTCTGCGCAAGCGCCGGCGCGGGGAAGAGCAGCAGCAAGCCGCGCGCGAGGCTTCTAGTGGTGGTGACGTTCATCGTCCGTCACCTTTCCCGTCCGCCGGGACGGCGCGCACGTCGAACACGAGTGTCGAGCTGGCGAGCTCGAGCTCCGCGGTCGGCGTGGTCTCGGATCGGGCGGCCTCGAGCGGGCGCAGGCGGTGCGCCTCGAGCATCCAGGCACCGGGCCGATCGAGCTTCGTGCGCAAGCTTCGGTCCGGCAGCACCTCGACCGCGCGCACCTCGCCGCTCGGCAGATGGACGGCGCGCGCCCAGAGCAGTGCATCTTCGACCCGGGCTCCACCGGCGGGGAGATACATCCGAAAACAGAACTCGCTGCCGGCCACGGCGAAGCTCGGATCGAGGACCGCGCGCAGCTCCATGCGCTGGCCGGTCTTGCTCGTTGCCACGGTGGAGGGCTCGGGACTCGATTCCACGCGCGTCCCCCGAGCGAGGAGCGTGAGCGATTCGATGCGCTGCACGGCGATCGCCTGCTCCGCGGGCAGGGCTTCGACTCCGGTCGGCAGAGCGCGCTGGAATCCCCGTTCCGCGAGGAAAGCGCGGAGCTCGCCCCCGGTCGATCGCTCGACGCGCGCGGGTAGATCCCAGCCCACGAGCGCTACACCCTGCGTTCCGCGCTCGAATCGCACGAGCCTGGCGTCCTCGGGCGAGGGGGCGAGCGCGTCGTAGTTGCGCTGCGTGCCATCCTCCCGAACGAACAGCCAGCCGAGCTCCTGCGTGGGCCAGATCTCTGCCTCGACTTGGCCGGAACGCTCGCGCACGAAGCGCAGCTCGAGCGCCGCCGAGCCCTCAGCCGAGGGGGCGAGTGGCGCGAAGCGCACGAGCGTCTGTGCGGAGGCCGTCCGCAGCGCGCAGGGCGCGAGGACAGAGAGAGCGAGGAGCAGGAGCTTCATCGTGCGTTCCATGGTGGGGCCTGCCGCACCATGGTACGCCGCTCGCGCGCGACACCAGAGCCCAACGAAGAGCGAGCCCCTCCAGCCTGCCTGGAGGGGCTCGCTCGAGCGTCGTGTCTGGGTGCTCAGCGCAACTGATGCACGCTCGATCGCACGACTTGCTCGCCCGGCTCGAGCTCTTTCACATCCCTCCGCAACGAGCGCACGTCTTCGCGCAGCTCCTGCATGTCAGTCCGGAGCTCGTGCATCAGCCGCAGGAGCTCGTCGAGTGTCGAATCCGTGGGCGCCATTGTGGAGTCGCCACCCATGGCCTCGTACGTGACGCCCTCGACTTCCCCCGTGGTCAAGAAACTGGCCGGCCAATCGACGACCCCGATGGATTGCGGCCACTCCACCTTGGGGAATTCGATCTTCATATCGGGGAACTTGATATTCATGTCCGGGACCACGAACTCCGTCGTCGGGAACATGAATTCCACCGGCGGAAACGCTAGCGGAACGCTGACCGTGGAGTCCTCCGGCGCGTTGCATTCCGCCGGCGGGGCAACCGGCTCGCTGGGTAGTGGCGCTTCCTGGGGAGCGCGTAACCAGTTCCCCTTGCCCGCCTTTCCTCCCGGCCTGGGTGCCGCGCGGTAGACCCCCTCGGGGAGCGAGAAGGTCCACGGTCCGGTCAATCCCTGCGCACCGAAGGCGTTGTCGGGGACCGAATAGGTCCAGGGTTGGCCACCAACGCCCGGTTTTCCAGGGGCGCTCGGCTGTGGCGGCAGAGCGTACGCACCCTGCATCGTCACCTCGCCCGACGGGCAGTGTGCGCTGCACGCATGGTTGCACTCCGGGCTCGTGCACGGTTCGCTCGCCCCGAAACCCGGCTGCACGACGACATAGGTGGGCGAGCCGGGAGTGGTGACGTAGGTGACACCGGGATCCTCCGACCTCGACCCCTCACTGCGCTTGGCCTTCTGCTTGTCTTTCTCCTTCTTCTCTTCCTTGGCCTTGATCTCTTTCTGCTTCTTGTCTCCGAAGTCCCCGTAGTAGAAGACATCCGTCCCGGGAGGCGCGGCCGCCGGAGGCGTGTCGCAGCTCGCGGCCGACCCGGCCCGACAGCAGCAGCAGCAGCAACTCGCACCGGCCCCTGCGTGGGGCGTCGGAGCGACATCCATCTTCGCCGGCGGGTTCCCCTTGTATTGCGAGGAGGCCGCGCGATCGCCGAGCATCTTCAGGCGCTCGTCGAGCGTGCGGAGCTGCTCGGCCAGCGCCTTCGAATCGAACGAGTCGAGCTTCGTCTTGCTCTGTTCGAGGGCCTGGACCGCAGCCTCGAGACTCTTGCGGACGGCCGCCTGACCCTCGCTGGTCGTGTCGCCGACGTACCCCAGAGCGCGAAGCTTGGCGACGTCTACGTACCTGGCTTCCTTCTCACGCAGCTTGGCGAGCTCCGCCTCGATGTCAGCCTTGGCGGCGTCCGAGTGCTGGGCACCCTGGGCCGCACGCAACTTCTCGATGGCGAGCTTCAGGTCGTCTTGATCCTCGGAGCCCTTCCCCGCACGCGCGCCACGCCATCCCTCGACCACCCGGTCGGTCACGACACCCTCTTCACGGGCGCGCGCGACCTGACGCTCGTTCTCCGCCTGGATCTCGCGCTGCGCGGCATCGCACTGGCGCTGAGCCTCCGTGCGCGCCCGCTCGGCTTCGCCAAGGGATTGCTGGAAGTATCGCTGGGCTTCCTGGATCGCTTGCTGGCGCTGCCCGGCCGCCTGCTCCTGCTGCTGAGAGTACTGCTGGATCGCTTGCTCGTACTGCTCTTGCGCTTGACGGAGTGCGCCCTCGCGCTCGCGCTGCGCAGCCTCGATCCCGCGGTTGGCTTCCTGCATGGCTTGCGCGCGCTCGCTCGCCGCCTGGTCGCGCTCGGATTGGAGCGCCCGCACGGCTTCCTCGTACGCGCGTGAAGCCCGACCCATCGCGCCCTCGCGTTCCTGGGCTGCCTCCTGGATCGATTGCTGGACCTGCGCGAGCAGTTCTTCACGCTCGCGCATGAGCTCCTGGATGCGTTCCTGGCGCTCGCGTTGAATCTCCGCCGGGTCGGCCGGCTCGTCGCCTGGCTCCTGTGCTTCGGCCAGGGGCTCGAGGGCTACTTCATCCGCCCGCTGGGCGTACTTCAGCCGCTTCTCGAGCACTTCCTTCCGCGCGCCCTCGCGCTCGACGAGCTCCGATCGCTGCGCAGTCTTCTCCGCGACACGCGTGCGCAGGGCATCGATTCGCTTGCCCATGCCGCGAGCATCGGCCTGGTCCGCAGTCTCGCCGGCGCCACCGAGCTTGTCCTGCAACGCTTCTGCTTGCGCCTCGAGATCAGCGATCGCCGCGTCGATGTCCTTCGATTGCCTGGCCAGCGCCTGCAAGGTCTCGTCCTGTACCGTGACGCCCTCGCCTCCGCTCGCGACGGACGCGGTGAGGCCGGCCAGGTTCGCGTCCAGGCTCTGCAGAGCTTCGGCGAGCTGCGTCCCAGCTCCCGTGACTGGCTCGCTCACCGCGACTCCAGCCTGAGGAGCCGGGGCGCTCACCGGGCTCGCGCCGAAGAGCTGCGCCAGGCTGACGATCGCCGGCGTCGCACTCGTCGCAGGCGAGGGGGCGGCCGCAGGGGCCGCGGCGGGCGTCAGAGCGCATGGTTGCTGCGCAGATCCCGGCACGGCCGCGGCTCCCGGTGACGCCGGGACACACGCTGCAGGCGTCGTCGCCTGATCTTGCGGTGCGGCTGCGGGTACAGGCGCAGGTGTGCCGTCGGACTGCACCCAGCGCGATAGCACGGGGCCTGCCAGCCCCAGTGCGATGCATACCGTTCCTACGATGCTTTTCATCGATTGTCTCCTTGTTGGCTCCGATCCATCTCGTCGATGGTCGTCTTCGGTTCGTTCCCCATCATCCAGCGCGAAAGGAGCGCGTCGATCCGCCCCTTCTTCTCGCGCATGCCAGCGGCACGCTCCTCGATCGCCCTGAGCCGCGAATGAAGCTCGCCGGGGACCGTGCTGTGCTCGTCGATGTCGGTACGCAGCACCAGGAGCTCATCGCTCAGACGTGCGAACTGCGCTTGCAGATCGGCCTGGATGCTGGCGAGGGCTGCGCGCGGACTGGGCGGCAGAGCATCCCGCGCGAGCATCGTCTCGGACGAGGCTGCGTCTTGTGACCGTGCGTGCACGACCTCTTCGCTCGTCGAAGCCTCCAGCGGTTCCGGCGCGGGCGGCATCACGGCGGACTCCGCCGCGATCGCAGCTGGGCTCGAGAAACCTGGGGCGAGCAGCACGGTCGCCGCGAATGCGAGCCCGGCGATGGGGGCGATCCAGCCTGGAGCGTGCTCGGGCTCGCTCGTGACGGACAGGATGCGAGTGACGCGATCGGACAGACGCGAGCGCGAGCCAGCCATTCCGCAGGCGAGGAGCGCGCGCCGCTCCTCGACGATCCAGCCGGCGACTTCCGCGAGGCAGCGCGCGAGACCCAGGCGATTGCTGGTCCAGCGCACGGCTTGCTCGTCGCACAGGATCTCGGCCGCGTCGTCGAGCCGCGTTCGTGCGATGCGATTGAGCGGCTGGAAGAAGAAGAGCGTCTCCGTCCAGCGGCAGATCGCGAGCCACAGCGGGTCGAAGCGCGCGACGTGTGCGAGCTCGTGCGCGAGCATCGCCTCCTGCTCCTCCGGACCGAGCTCCCTCAGGGCTCGCGGCGGCAGGCAGATCTCCGGGAACAGCGTGCCGAGCGCGACCGGGGCGCGCAGCCTCGGCGAGAGCATCAGGCGCACGGGTCGGCGCACGCCGGCCGCGCGGCGCAGCGCTTCGAAGCGCTCGAAAAGCTGGCCCCCGCGCAAGCGACTGCGTCCCGCCAGCCGATCGCGCAGGCGAGCGGCCGCGAGTGAGAAGAGCAGGGTGACTGCGGCACCTCCGGCGAGCCACGCGAGGAAGGCGAAGCTCGTCCAGTCGATGCCGCGCAGGAAGCCTTGCACGCGCGCGAAGAAAGGAATCTCTTCGCCGGTCGTGCCGGGAACCTCGGGCGGGTCGATCTCGGGGCCCGCGAATCCAGGCTCTACCTCGGCGACCGGCGCATCGAACTGGTAGCCGAGAGCGTGGAGCTCGCCTTCGACGCCCGCGAGGAGTTCGGGCTCGGTGCTCGGATCCGTGCTCACCACGGGGCTCGCGCGCTCGAGCCGAAAGCTCGCCGCGCGCGGCTCGAGCTCGAAGAAGCGCTGCACGCTCGCGGTCGCGACGCCGCCTACCAGCGCCAGCTTCCACAGTGCCTCGCGCGCACGCTCGGAGCGCGCGAGCTTCGCCGTGACGAGCCAGGCCGCGGCCAGGAGGATCGTCGAGTGCACCGCGTACGTGAGCAGCCACGCGATCGCCTCGAGGGCGAGAGCTCGGGGGTTCATCGCTTGCCCTCCGCGCGCGAGTGCCTCTCGATCAGACGGCGGATCTCCGCGACCTCCTTGGGATCGATCTCCTGCGTCGAGAGCAAGTGGCTCACGAGGAGCGAGGCGCGCCCCTCGAACAGCCGATCGGTGAGCTCGGCTACCATGGAGCAGTGCACGTCCTCCTCGCTCACCTCGGGCTGGAAGACGAACAGCCGCCCTTCACTGCGATGCGTGACGATGCCCTTCTTCTCCATCTTGGAGAGCATCGTGGCGATGGTCGTGAGCGCGAGCCCGCGCTCCGCTTCCAGCGCCTGGTGCACCTGCGCGACGGTCGCTTCGCCGCGCGCCCACAGGATGCGCATGATCGCGAGTTGCAGCTCGCCCAGTTGATGCGTACGAGTCATGAGGTGGCTCCGCCTGGATGCGGCTCGGACTACCCGGGTAATACTACCGAGGTAGTCCAGGGGGCCGCAAGGGGGAAAGTCTGGTTCCTTCTGGTTTGGAGTACCGCCTTCAGGCGGTCTTCTCTTTCAGAGCCAGTCCCGCCTGAAGGCGGGACGACAAACCAGACCCGAACCAAGAGGCGATCCTACTTGTCGCTGAGGGCCTGCTCCTGCGCCGCCATGCGATTCAGCCGGTCGAGCGCCTCCTGCGCGGCCTTGCGCACATCCTCGGACGGATCCTGGAGCAAGCGGATGAGCTGCGGGAGCGCCTCGATCGCCCCGAGCGTCGCGAGTCCCTTCGCCGCCTCCACGCGGATCAGGGCCTCCTTCGCGGAGAGCATCCCGGCGAGATCGCTCGCCGCCGTCTCGCGCGTCTGCTTCCCGATCCGCCGGCTGGCCCAACGCTCGCGCGCCTCTTGATAGGTGCGGATCGATTCGACGGCTTCGAGAACCTTGGCGCGCTTCTCCGCATCCGTCAGTCGAGCCGAGACGTCGAGTAGAGCCTCGGCAGCCGTGTCGCTGAGGAAACTCGAGAGGGAGTCCAGTGCCCTTTGCCACGAGACGTCGTACTGGGTCGTGAGAATCGACGCGAGATCCGGAATGAAGCCTTCGTCGCGCGTGTTCCCCATCGCTACTGCCGCGGCCTCGACGTAACGACCCTCGACCACAGCGCGGTGGAGGAAGTCTTCTCTGCCTGGCAGGGGGAGCTTGCCGAGCGCGCGAATGGCGCGATCCACCGATTGGTGCGGCGCGAGCGAATCCTCGAACCAACGATCCAGTACCGCCTGCACGGCCGTGGCGCCGTCCTTTGCATACGGTTGGATCAGATCCCCTGCCGCGGCCTGCATCTCGGGATCCACATCCGGACGTGCAAGGACTTCCAGTACGATTCGATTGTATTCGGAGTCCGGCATGTCCTCCATTCGGATTCGCAGAGCCTTGCGGAACCAGAGCGAATCGCCCCACGGGCCGCCCTTCTTCCAGCGCGGATCGCTCAGCGCTGCGATGGCGGTGTCCGCCACGAGAGTCCCCGCAATCTTGCAGTCCGTGCCGGCGAGCAGGAACCGGAGCCGCGGATCGAGTGCGGGATCACGGGCGAACTCGATCAAACTCCGAGCGACGCGCTCGCGATCGTTTTCGTGCTCTCTGTTGCCTTCCCGAACTTCCCTCGTCTGCCGCTCGACCGCCTCCGGATCGATCGCGAAGAGATTCTCCGCGTAGGGGCCAGTGATCTCGGGGCTGAGGAGGAAGAAAACGTCCTTCGTCGCAACCGTCTTCAGCAACTCTGCGTCCTTCCACTCGATCCCCGTGCGCGCCATCCAGTTCCGACTGGCGTCGAACTGCGCCAGAATGCCGAGGAATCCATTCCTCTCACCAGCATTGTGGATGGCGCGCCAGGGGAAACTCTTGCTCTTCAGCCGTGCCTCGAAGAGAGGCAGCACCGGTTCGAAGGATTGGCTGTTGTTGTTGATCAGGGGATCGATGCGTGCGTCGATCGCTCGGACCACGCGCTCCTCTGGGTCGTCCGCCATCCCCATGCACAATCTCACCGAGCGCTCGATGGGAACTCCGGATTGCCAGATGTTCGAAACGAAATCCTGCCGAATCTTCGCGTCGGGATCGCGCGTGTAAGTCTGGAACAGTGTGTCGTCGATCTGGTTCGCGCGTTGCAGCAAGACATCCAGAACCTGAATGCGGACGCTGGCGACGGGATCCTGTGCCAGATGCGCGAACACCTCGCGATCCTTGGCGATGAGCGGTGGCAGAGAGCTCTGACCATTACGGTTGCGAAGCTGGAAGGATCGAGCTACCGACTCGCGAACCGAAGGTTCTGGATCGTTCCATCGCGCGAGCAACGCCTCGGATCGCTCGTAGGAGGTCAGTCGCCCGGCTGCCAAGCTGCGGATGTCTGCACTGGGGTGCGTCACGGCAGTCTCGAGGACTCTGCGCATGTCCTCGTCGTAATCCGCGCCTTGGCGCAAGATGTCGATGAACGCGTTGTGGCGTGCGTCGTCGAGCGCGAGGATCGCGAGGAGTGCTGCTTCGAGCCGCGGCGTCGTGGCTGCTCGTTGCATCACCCTCGCTACCTTCGGCATGACCTCGACTCCGAGCTCCGGATCCTCGACGAGGAGCTCCAGAACGCGCATCCATTCGGGGAGCTTGCAGCTACGCGGGGCTTTCCCGCCCGACTCGAAGTCCTCCTGTTGCTGGAAGAGGTTCGTCTGCCGCACCGCGCGCGCGATGCGCCGCTTCCACAGATAACCGTCCACATCGTAGTGCTCGAGCGCGAACACGCCGGCTCGACGACGGTCCAGGCGGAAGAGGAGATAGAAGGGGTCCTTCCCGAAGTCGGCCGAGAAATCGCCGGGGGTGGCGAGGATCCAGGACTCAAGTGCCGGCACTGCGATCGTCCCGAGCTCTTCGACGGTCGCGAGATCGTTGTCCCTCAACGCTTCCTCGACGCGTGACTGGACGTCGGGACTCCCCGAGCCGCTTCCCTGGAACTGCTGCAGCTTGCGCTCGATGCGATCGGCTTCCGGCGATCGGGTACCGGTGCCCCGGAGCTCCTGCAGGCAGGCATTGGCCTCCTCCATGCGACCGAGCAAGATCAGCATGTCGATGCGCGTCACGAGCACTTGAGCCAAGGTGTCATTGAGCAGTCGCCAACTGCTGTGGTCGGGCTTGTAGAGCTTCATTTGCTCTCTGCACGAGGCCTCGAGCTGTTCGATCTCCGGGAGCGCGTTCGAGAGATCGACGGCGCTCAGTTCCTCGAGCTTCAGCCGTTCGAGATCGAGGCGGATCTTCGTGAGGACTCTCGTGGAGTCGTCTCGATCCGTGTCCGCCTTGGGCGGCTCCTTGTCCTGCTCCTGCCAAGCCCTCACCGGCGCGACGAACGCGCCGAGCACCAGTACCGACAACCACCCGCTCCGCGTGATCCGCAACATATTGGCCTCCTATGGCCGGCGGCGCGATGAGGCGGCCGCACGTGCACCATGGGACGACAACCGGGAGGAAAGCTTGTCACCGCGCGGTGGCGGGTTTGTCACCGGCTTGTCAACGCTTGTTCGGATCCTCGCCGCGGCGGCTGAAGCAGTAGCCCACGCCGTGCACGGTGAGAAAGTGGCGCGGGGCCTCGGGGTCGATCTCGAGCTTCTTGCGCAGCTTCAGGATGTGCGTGTCGATCGTGCGCGAGGTGGGTGACTCGTCGGGGCCCCAGACCTCGCTCAGGATGCGCGTGCGATCGAGCGCTTCGCCCTCGTTGGCGAGGAAGTAGCGCAGGAGATCGAGCTCGCGCCGTGCCAGGCCGATGCGCTTCCCGCTGCGCACGAGGCAATAGGCGGCGAAGTCGACCTCGGCGTTGCCGATCCGCACCTTGTTGGCGGGCGCCGGGATACCGGGCACTCCGCCGCGCGCGCGGGCGAGCACGGCCCGAACGCGGGCCATGAGCTCGCGCATCGAGACAGGCTTGACGAGGTAGTCGTCCGCGCCGTACTCGAAGCCGTGCACCCGGTCCAGCTCCTCGCCGCGCGCGGAGAGCACCAGTACGAGCGCGCGCAGCCGGTCCTGGCGCAGCGCGCGCAAGACGCTGAAGCCGTCGCGGCGCGGGAGCATGATATCCAGTAGCACGAGGTCCGGATCCTCGCGCAAGGCGAGCGCGAGACCGGTGTCGCCGTCGATCGCTTCGAGAACGTCGAAATCCTCGGCTCGCAGGGCGTCGCAGAGCGCCATGCGCAGGGGATCTTCGTCTTCGATGACGAGCACGCGTGTGCGAGCCGGTGCGGGGTCAGTCACTTGTTCTCGACCAGGGAGGGAAGATCTCGAAGATAGCCTACGCCTGGGACCGATGGGCAGGAAAAGGGGCCGACGCCGTCTCGGAATCCAGGGGTAGGCGCAGCTCGAAGACCGCTCCGCCTCCACCTTCCCCCTCGCGCACGCACGCCTCGCCTCCGTGCGCACGCGCGATCTCGCGCACGATCGACAAGCCCAGGCCCGCGCCGCCCCGCGTGCCATTGGACTGCGAGCCGCGCGCATACGGCTCGAAGATGCGCTCGCGCTCGGCGGTCGGGACGCCCCTTCCGCGGTCGGCGACGCGCAGGACGAGCGAATGGCCCTCGACCGCGACCTCGAGCGCGAGCTCCTTCGATCCGGAGTGCTCGAGGGCGTTGTCGACGAGATTCCAGATCGCGCGGCGCAGCGCGAAGGCGTCGACGCGAGCCTCGCCCCGGGCGGTCGCCGCCGCACACGCGAGCTTTCCGCCGGCCGCCTCGACGCGCTCGGCCGACTCGGCCGCGAGCTCGCGCGCGAAAGCCGCGAGATCGACGGGCTCGCGGGCGAAGCTCGGGCGCTCGCCGCGCTCCAGGCGCGAGAAATCGAGCACATCCTCGACCAGCCGCCGCAAGCGTTGCGCCTCGCGGCGGATCGAGCCGTAGTAGCGCTCGCGCGCACGCGCCTCCGGAACGTGGCCGGCCTCCAGGTTCTCGGCCATGAGCAGGATCGAGGCGAGCGGTGTGCGCAGGTCGTGGCTCACGCCGGCGATGAAGGCACTCTTCAGCTCGGCGAGACGCCGCTCGCGACCGAGCGCGCGCACGGTGACCGTGGTCGCGAGCACGCCGAGCGCCGCGAGAACGAAGAGGCCCGCCTGCAGCGCGAGCACGCGCATGCGCTCTCCGCGCACCAAGCGCGCGGGATCGGCGTGCCGCACGACGAATCCGAAGTCCGCACCGGCGAGCGCCGTGGTGGCGCGCACCGATTCGCCGAGCGCATCGTCCGTGCCCTCGAAATCGAGCGCGAAGCCATCGGGCAGCGTGACGCGCTGCAGGAGTGCGCGGGCGAGCGCCTCGCGCTGCACGAAGAAGCCCTCGTTTTCGCCCTCCGTCACGGAGTGCGCGCAGAACGGTCCGAGCGGCGAGGAGACGACTTCCCACCGGTCCACGGAAGGCAGCGGAAGCTCGCCGAGCGTCGCGGCGAGGGCGAGCTCCGCGCGCTCGTGCCGATCCTGCATCAAGAGCTCGTGGGCCCGCGCATCCTCGGCGAGCGCGTCGAGGCGCTCGCGCAAGGCGAGCAACGGCGGCGGCTCGGCGACGTACGCGCCTTCCGTCCCCATCTCGACGAGCGTGGGCTCGCTCGGCAGCGCGAGCGATCCATCGAGCCAGCGCTCGGCGAGCCAGCGCTGCGCCTCCGCGCGCTCGCTCGCCGTGAGCTCGGGAGCAGCGGCAAACGTGCACAAGAGCAAGTAGGCCGTCTTGCCGCGCGCCGCACCGGGCGCGATCTCGGTCCGCGCCATTTGCCACAGCTCGCGCGCCCGCGCACCTTCGCCCGCGCGCCGCGCAAGCTGGATCGTGCGCAGGATCGCCTCGGGCCGCAGCGGCGATTCGGAAATGCGAGCCAGAGCTCCGGTGAGCAGCTCGAGCGCCTCGCTCGTCTGTCCGGCGATCTCCTCGCGATCGGCTTCGCGCAAGAGCAGCTCGAGCGCGCTCGGATCCGCCGGATCTTCATTCGCGAGCACGTCGATGCGCGCGCTTGCAACGGTCTCCACGGGCACCCTCGCGCTCCAGCGAAAGCGCTCACCCAGCGGCGGCGCCGGCTCCGTCGGCGACGCGAGCAGGCGATTCCATTCCTCGCGACCGTTGTCCGCCACCTCGCCTCCCAGGCGCGCGCCCACGAGTTCGCTAGCAGCCGATTCCTGGCGGAAAGCGAACAGCGCAACGAGGACGAGCGCCGCAGCCGACCCCAGTCCCGCGGCGAGGACGACCCGCTCGCGCCTGCGAGGGCGCTCGGCGAATGGAGAGCGCATCGACACGAGCATACGCCAAGGCCTCGCCCGACCCCTCGCGGAAGCAAACCGAGGCGTCGGACTGCGATCCGTCGGTAACCGCGGGGAGCTCCGCGAGTAGGGGGTCCTCGATGGTGTTCGCCGCGGTGCTCTGCGCGTCCCTCGCGACGCCTTCGGTCACGGCGCAGGCGGTGGAATTCGACGCACGCGTCCATGAAGCGATCGATCGAGGCGTGGCGTACCTGCTGCGCGAGCAGAAGCGCGACGGCGGGTGGGAGAGCGGGCAGCAGAGCGGAGCGGTCGCGCTTGCGCTCTACACACTGGTGAAATCGGGTGTGCCGCCGTACGAGGTGGCGGTACTGGATGCGGTCGCCGCGGTCTACGAGATGGAGCCCTCGCGGACCTACGACACGGCGCTCGCGATCCTGAGCCTTGGCGCGCACGACGCGCAGGCGAACGGCCCGCGCATCGCCGAGCTCGCCGACGCACTGATCGACTGGCAGCACGGAGACTGGGGGTATCCCAGCGGCGCCGATCTCTCGAACACTCAGTACGGAGCACTGGGGCTGTGGGGTGCACGGCGAGCAGGCGTGGAGATCTCCCCGCAGGTGTGGCGATCCTTGTGGAAAGCGGTGGCCGAGTATCGCTCCCGGGACGGAGGCTTCTGCTACCACAGCGGCACCTCGGCGCCCACCGGCTCGATGACGGCAGCCGGCGTGGGAACGCTCGCCATATGTCAGGACGCGCTCTCGACTTCGCGCGCTCTCGACAGCGGCGAGCGCGAGCAGATCGACCGCTGGATCCGTGAAGGGATCGGCTGGATCGCCGAGCGCTTCTCGGTGACGAGCAATCCAGGCATGGGGAGCTGGCTCTACTACTATCTCTACGGTCTGGAGCGCATGGGCGGCTTGACCGGCGAGTATCGGTTCGGCGAGCACGACTGGTACGGCGAAGGCGCTGAGTTCCTCGTCGCTCAGCAACTGAAGGATGGTGGCTGGTGCGAGAGCGGTGGGTGGATCGGCGGCGCTCGGCGCGCGGGCCTGGGTCCGAGCGACCTCGTCTCGACATGCTTCGCGCTGCTCTTCCTGCGCCGCGCCACGCGGCCGGTGAGCGTGGTGGAGACTGTGCGCTCGCCGCAGCGCTTCGCCATCCTGGAAGACGGTGCTCCCGTGCGTCTGATTGCCACGGGACAGGACCCGGTCACGCTGTGGATCGACGGTTTTTCGGCCGAGACTCTCGCGGCGCTCGAATGGCCCAAGGAGGCGGGCCGCGGTCTGCACATCGGGCAAGTGGTCTACTTCGACGGCGATGTCGAGATCGAGAGAGTGGCCGGGGACTCGGCGAAGCCAGCGGGCTACGAGCGCTTCGCCGTGCAGCACCGATTCCGCTCCAAGGGGGAGCACCGGCTGCGCACGGAGATCCATCTCCTCGCCCCGCCGGTCACGGACAAGGGCGCGCCGATCGATCACCCCCACGTCCTGCGTTCGGGCGAGCTACGGGTGGAAATCGAGGACTTGGTTCCCGACTGGCAGCGCGAGCAGGTCGGAGATCCGGGAAAGAACCTCGTGCCGCTCTCGCGACCGCGAGCGAAGGCTTCTTCCGTCTGGGAGCGCGACGGCGACGACACCGCGAGCGATTGCCGCCCGGAACAGGCCGTCGACGGTCGCCTCGGTTCGTGCTGGCTCGCCGATCCCGCCGATCGAACTCCGGTTCTCGAGCTCGACTTCGATCACCCGCAGCGCGCTCGCACCATCCTCGTGACCCATGCGCTCGCGCGGCCGTATGCGCCGGCCGCCTACACGCGCGCGCTCGAGCTCGAGATCACCGTGAATGGCAGGAAGAGCTTTTCGTTGCGCATGCCGTACGACGAGCTCCACAAGGCTCGCCTCGAGCTGCCGGAGCCCATGGCGATAAGCGAGCTCTCGATCCGCATTCCATGGTCGGTTCCGGGTCGATGCGCCGCCATGGGTCTCGCCGAAGTGGAGTTGCAGAGCGGGGACTGAGCGAGGCATGGGCACCGGTCTCCAGTGAGCATGCCGTCGCTGAACAGACCGACGACCGGCGCGCTGAACCGATCCACCGCTCGAGGACTCGAGGTGTCGGCACCTGGCCACGGTTCGGGCCGCGCCTCTGTTTCTCTGACCCTGGTCTAGCAGCCTGTGGCAAAACTCCCTACTGCGGCTTCGCCGGCTTCGATCCTGCTGCGTCGCGCTAGGAACGCCGTGCTCAGTGGCCAAAGAGGCCACCTCCGCCGTCGTTCCGTCGCGCTCCTTGCATGCTCAAAGCCGGCTGTGCCTCGCTACGGGAGTTTCGCAACAGGCTGCTAGGGGAAAACCCTTGCCTTCGTGTCCTTCCTCACGGGTTCACGTCCCAGCCCCGAGAGTGCCTTCGGTTTGCCGACAAGGCAGGAGCATCAGGCTGCCGAGAGGATGCTCGCGCCGAATCCCAACAACCGAAATGACCCGATGACCTCGAAAACGCTTCTGCTCCACTCCCTCGCGCTCGCCTTGCTGCTCTGTGCGCTCCCCGCATGCTCGTCGGGTAATGGTGGTGGTGGAGGAGGCTCGGTGGACGCGCCGACGGTCCTGTCCAACAGCCCCGAGGACGCCGCTGTTGGCGTCCCCCTCAACGCGAGCCTCGTCGCCAATTTCAGCGAGCCGATGGACTCCGCGACACTGGACGTGACCACGTTCACGGTGACTGCTGGAGCGGCCGCCACTCCGGTCCGAGGCACCGTGGTCTACTCCCACTCGCGTGCGGTCTTCTGGCCCTCGGCGCACCTCACCAGGGGCGAGACGTACATCGCGACGATCACCACGGGAGCGGAATCCTCCGCCACCGGAATGGGTCTCGACGAGAACCACGGCTGGACCTTCGATGCAGGCACCATCGTCGAACCCGGCACTCCCGTCGACCTCGGGACGGCCGGCAACTTCGCGATCCTCACCAAGGCCGGCATCTCGACGGTGCCGTCCTCGACGATCCTGGGTGACATCGGCGCGAGCCCCATAGCGGCCACGGGAATCACCGAGTTCTCCTTGACCATGGACGCTTCCGGCGTGTTCTCGACTTCCCTGCAAGTCACGGGGAACGTCTACGCTGCCGACTACACTCCACCCACCCGCAGAACCTGACCACTGCCGTTCTCGACATGGAGGCGGCGTTCCAGGACGCCGCTGCACGCGCGCCCGACCACACCGAGCTGAGCGCGGGAAGCATCGACACTGCGGTGACCCTGGCTCCGGGTATCTACAAGTGGGGCACGGGACTGCTGATCAATGCGGATGTCACCCTGGCCGGCAGCGCCACGGACGTCTGGGTATTCCAGATCGCCGAGGACCTCATCGTGGGCAGCGCCCTCGAAGTCGGCCTCTCGGGCGCAGCGCGGCCCGAAAACGTCTTCTGGCAAGTCTCGGGTCTCGTGGACCTCGGTACGACGGCGGTTCTCAATGGAATCGTCTTGACCGCCACCGCGGTGACCGTGCAGACCGGCGCGCAGGTCAATGGAAGACTGCTGGCGCAGACGATGGTGAGCCTCGACCACGCCACGATCACCGAACCCGTCCCGTAGTCCGCCGGATGGCGGCAGATGGATGGGAACTTCGTGACCGTGGGATCCCGCGCCACTCTGTTTCTTCTCGGGGCTGTCCTCCTGGCCCTCTTCGCGTGGCTCATCGGTTCTTCCGGCGGGCCGAGGAGTGAAGTCCCCGATCCCTTGCTTCGGGCTGCGACTGCTCATGGGAAGAACGAGGCGCCTGGGCTCGAGGTCATCGATGCTTCGACGGACCACGGAGAGCGCACCGCCGTCGTGGAGATCGTCTCGCCGTCCCACGAAGTCGCCCTGGCCAAGGTCCTCCTGCCGGCCACCTTCGTCTCAGGCTCGCTACGGAACGCCGCCGACGAGCCGATCGCCTCCGTGGGAGCGGCGAGCGTCAGCTTCACCGATCGCGTGGGGCGGCGGCGCGCTTCCGATACCAGCCAGGAAGGCGAGTACGCCCTCCACGGGCTTGCCCTCGGAACCCACTGGGTGACCGCCCGCGCAGACGGCTATCGAACCGAGGAAAGGACGATCGACCTGCGCCCGGATCGGGCCAGCGTGCGCCTGGACTTCACGCTTCAGAAGTCCCTCGAGCTGCGTGTCCGGGTGCTCACACCGGAAGGAACGAACCTACTGGAAGTCCTGGAGGAGAAGGGAGCGCCGCCGGCAGCTCGCTTCCTCCTGCCGATCGCTACTCGCGAGCCTCTTGCAGAGCGCTCCGAGGGCGCGGTCGGCGACTTCGGCGGCGAGCTCGGCGTAGGTCACTTCCAGGACCACGATCCGCGCGCGGATGCGCTGCCGGCCGATTGCATGGGCGTCCTGCTCGTGGATTGCGAGCTGCCCGTGTGGGTGAGCCTCGTGCACGACCACGTGGTGCTCCAGACGCAGCGCATCGAGCCTGGACAAGACGAAGTGACCTTCGTGCTCTCCCCCGAGGAGCTGCTGGCAGGGTTGGCCTCGATCCGCTTGCGTGTTCTCGACGCCGAGACGGGAGTGCCCATGCAACGCGCAAGAGTGATGCTCCCGGGTGGCACGCACTTCGACCCGGGTGTGACCACGGACTGGTTGGGGTTCGCCACGATCCATGGCCACGGGGCCGGTCGATTCGAACTGCGAGTACGAGCCAAGCGGTACGCAGAATCCTGCATCCAGGTGGATGCACTGGCCGGCGGGATCACGGACCTCGGGACGGTAGCGCTCCAGCCGGAGGTCACGGTCACAGGACGAGTCCTGGATGCCGATGCTCATCCGCTCCAAGCTTCCTTTTCTCTGGGCGTCCTCGATCCGACGGACCAGTCGGTGCACTGGTTGAGTCGTGCGGGCTTCACGAGTCGAGGTGACGGCTCCTTCGACATCCGCGGCTTGGGCCGCGCGGAATACGTGATCCGCACCAGCAAGCGCGACCCAGAAACGGATGCGGACTGGAAAGGCATCGCGGCGGTTTCGGGCAACGTGCTCCTCGACACGCGCGATGGGTCGATCACCGACCTCGAGGTCCGCCTGAGCAAAGCGTCGAGGCTCGTGCTGCATGTGTCGGGTCGAACTCACGGTGACACCTGGTTTCGTGTCCTCGATGAGCGCGGGCTCGAAGTGGCCACCGGCATGCTCCATGGCTCCGAGCCTCGAGCGCTCGAGCTGCCGCCGGGTTCCTACCGCCTAACGCTGACCAAAATCGCCTGGAACGGTGGTCGCAGAGCGCTGCGTCGAAATTGGATCCGATCCCCTCACGCTCGACCTGGCTCGGTAAGCGAGTCCCAAAGTAGCGTTCCCGAAACTACAAATTGCATTCGCACCGCAGGCGCGCCCCCTTCCGATCGGGTACTCATCCCAGGAATGCCCGCGCGGGTTGGTCGGGGAACACGTGCACTGTTCGTTCCTGGCATGGAAAGTGCACAGGCTCTGGCAACCGTGGTTGGTGGACCTGGCCTGCAAACGCTCGTCCCCACTGCACGGCGGATCTCGAGACCGCACATGTTGACATGGGCTTTGATCTCCATGGTCGTCGGCTTGATAGCCGCGGATTCACGATTCACCCCGGCCTCCGGGAGGCGTGGGATTCCACGCCGCGCCCCGCGAGACCCTGAATTCGTTTCCCGCGCTCCAAGAGTCTCACGACCCGTGGAATCGAGCCCGGCGGACTCGCGATCCCGCCATTTCCGGACCCGTCTTTCAGGAGGCATACGACAACCATGATTCCCTACTTTCTCGTCAGTCGTTTCATCGGCCTTGCCGCCGCCGCCGCGGTCGAAACTCCGCCCGTGCTCCCGACGGCCGCGGACACAGCTGCTCCTGCTTTTTCCGCACCGCTCACGTCGTGGCTCGAAGACGCCGACGTCGGCTCGGTCTATCAGGGCCCCGGCGAACCCGGCCGCGACGGTTGGCACCTCCAGATCGACGCGGGCTTCACGACCACCGAGAGTTCGGCCGGACCGGATGAGGACATCGAGTTCGACGAGGGCGGGAAGCTCGGGGTCGGATTCATGGATCGAACCGGCACCGAGAACGGGGACCGCTGGGCGTTCGACTGGGGATTCAACGCGATCTTCACGGATCAGGACGCCAACGAGGACAACTCCCCACCGGTGCGAGACACCACGATCATGGGGTTGTACTTGCAAGGCATCGTCGACTTCGCGCTCGGCCAATCGTTCTCGATCTACGCGGGCGCCGGCATCGGCCCGGCGTGGGTCGACGTTGGAACCGCATCCGATCAGCCCAGCGACTTCAGCGAGGAGGACGGCCCGTTCCTGAGCTGGAACGCGCAGGCGGGCCTGCGCTGGTGGTCGAGCGAGAACGTCGCCTGGAACCTCGGCTACCGTTTCCTGAACGTGGACAACGTCAATCTCGATGACGGTGGCCTCGACGACGCCGATTTCGATCTCGAGACCACGCAGCACATCGCCGAAATCGGCGTGATGTTCCACCTCTGATAGAGGTACGAACGAGACTCGGCGCCGGACGCGCGCCCCACCGAATCGGCACCGTGGAAGGACATTCCCGGAGGGTCGAGCCGAATGGTGGAGGCGTGCGCCCGGCGCCTGCTGATTTTCACGACCACTTCGCCCGGCGCAGCAGGACGATTTCCACCAGCGCCAGGATCAGGATCACGCCGAACATGATCGCCATGCCGAAGGGATGGCTGGCGAGAGGGATGCCGCCGACGTTCATGCCGAACAGGCCGGTGATCAGGCCGAGGGGCAGGAAGACCGAGGCCACGAGCGAGAGTCGGAGGATGCGCCGGTTGAGCTGCTCCTGAGTGCGGCTGGCGACCTCGTCCTGCGTGACCGCCGCACGAGCGCGGACCTCGTCGAGGTCTTCCACGTAGCGCGTCAGCCGGTCGGCGAGTTGACGCAGCACGGCTTGATGCTTGTCGTGGATCCAGCTGACCGGCTCGTTCGAGAGTTCCACCAGCGCCTCCCGCTGAGGAGCGAGATGGCGGTGCAGGCCGACCATGCGCCGGCGGAGCTCGGCGAGCTGGTGCCGCACGTGACGGTCATCGCCCTCGAGAAGCTCGAACTCGATCTCGCAGAGCTGCTCCGTGAGCTCCTCGACCAGCACACCGATGCGATCGAGGAGCCGTGTGATCAGGTGCGCCAGGAAGGAGCCGACGTCGGTCGGCCCCCTGCCCTCCTCGAGTTCCCGCGCCACGTCCTGGGCCGCCATGATCTTGTCGAGGCGCAGGCTGACGACTCGCGTTGGATCGACGTACAGGCGGATCGACACCATGTCCTCGGGTGCGGCACCTTCGTTCTTGTTCACTCCGCGCAGCACCAGCACCAGCGCCCCTCCCAGGTGCTCGCAGCGTGGCCGCGTCTCTTTCGCGAGCAGTGCATCGTCGATGCCCGGGTCGAGGCCGACGCGCTCGGAAAGATGAGCTCGGACCCACTCCTGGACGGTCTCCCGGTCGCGATCCATGTGCAGCCAGAGGATTCCGTCCTCGGCCTGCCAGCTCTGAACCTCGGCCCAGCTCAGGTGCTTTGCTCGGCCCTGACCGTCCAAGCGCACGGCCCACAACAGTCCCTTGTCTTCCGCGCGCGACACGGCGCCATCCTGCTCGCAATGCGGCCGCGAATCCAGGTCCCACCGCGGAGGCAGTCAGCCTCTTTTTCGCGCGCGGCGCGAACCGCGCCCGCTATCCTGGTCGCCCCAACGTACCCGCCGGCCGAGTGCCGGCCGCCTCGAACCCAGCCGCCCCACCACACTTCCATGGCCTCTTTCCGAGCCGAACTCGACCGCGAGAGCAGCATCGTCCTCGTCATGGTCACCGAGGACGACGGCAGCGAGCACGACTACCAGTTCGACTTCGACCCGCGTACCGGCCGCTACGAATTCGCCGAGCGCGATCTCCTCGAGCGTGACTTCGGCCCGGGATGGGTGGAGGAGATGGAGGCGGAGATCCAGCGCCTCATCCGCAAGGCGCTGGGCAAGGACTGAGGCGCGCGCGGGAAGCGCGATGCAGCGGGTCTTCGTCCTGGTGCTCGATTCGCTCGGCGTGGGCGCGCTACCCGATGCTGCTCGTTCGGGTGATCAGGGAGCCCACACGCTCGATCATCTCGTCGAGCGGGCGGGCGTGCCCGAGATCCCGCGCTTGATCGAGCTCGGCCTGGGCTGCATCGAGGGCGTGCGCTCGCTGCCCCGCCCCTCGCAACCCGGCGGTGCCTTCGGACGCATGGCCGAGCGATCCCCGGGCAAGGACACTCCGACGGGCCACTGGGAAATGATGGGTTGCGTGCTCGAGAGCGCGTTCCCGGTCTTTCCCGCCGGTTTCTCGCCCGACGTCGTCGCTGCATTCGTCGAGCGCGCCGCGCTCCCCGGCGTGCTCTGCAACCGCCCGGCTTCGGGCACCGAGGTGATCGAGCGCTTCGGCGTGGAGCACCTCGCGACCGGCAAGCCGATCGTCTACACGAGCGGTGACAGCGTGTTCCAGGTCGCGGCCCATGTGACGGACTTCGGCCTCGAGCGCCTGTACTCGATCTGCGAGATCGCGCGCGAGCTCACCCGTCCGCTCGGGGTGGGCCGCGTGATCGCGCGACCGTTCGTGGGCGCTCCCGGCTCGTTCGCTCGCACCTACGATCGCCGCGACTGGTCCCTCGAGCCGCCGCGGCCGACGGTGCTCGATCGCTTGACCGCAGCAGGTCACGCGGTCGTGGGGATCGGCAAGATCTCCGACATCTTCGCCGGACGTGGCGTGACGCGCTCGATCCACACCGAGGGCAATCGTGACGGCATGCGCGTGACCCGCGAGCTCGCGCGCGAGCTCCGCTCCGGCCTCGTGTTCCTGAATCTCGTCGACTTCGACACCTTGTACGGCCACCGGCGCGATCCGCTCGGCTACCGCCGCGCGCTCGAGGAGTTCGACGCGGACTACTGCGCGTTCGAGAGCGAGCTACGAGACGGCGACCTGGTGCTGCTCTCGGCCGACCACGGCAACGACCCGAGCTTCACCTGGTCGACCGACCACACGCGCGAATACGTGCCGATCCTCGCCGCGGGCCCGAGCGTGCGCGCCGGCGTGAACCTCGGCACCCGCTCGACCTTCGCGGACCTCGGGGCGACCGTCGAGGAGGCGCTCGGCCTGGAGCCCATCGGCCCGGGGCGTTCCTTCCTGGCGGAGATCGCGGAGTGAGGATCGGGAAAAGGCAACCAGACCGCCTGAAGGCGGTACTCCGAACCCGATCGATCTCCAGAGAGAAGCCACAACCCTACGAGCGCACCCAGTCATGTTTCATGCGACCGGCTCGCGCCAGTCGCGCCGTGGGGAGCTGGTTCGGAGTCCCGCTTCGTTCGGAGTACCGCCTTCAGGCGGTCTGGTTCGTCGTCCCGCCTTCAGGCGGGACTGGCTCCGCAAGATAAGACCGCCTGAAGGCGGTACTCCGAACCAGAGGCGGCCGCACTCCCGATCCCTTGGCACGTTTCACGCGACGAGGTCCTCAGCGAGTGATACCGGATCGCCGGCGAAGACCGCGTGGTGGACGACGCAGCAGTAGACTCATCCCCCCGAGGACGCACGTGAACACGAGACCTTCGCGACGAGAGCTCTTGGCCGCAGGGAGTGGCCTGGTCGGCGCCGCCGCCTGGTCGCGTGGACTCGGCGTCAAGGCGGAAGATCCCGAAGCTGCGCTCACGCTGCGCCGCTGGCTCGCCTGGAACCGCGAGCGCCATCCCGAGTTCGGAGGCGGCCTCTCGAACCACCTCTCGATGGCGCTCTGTGCGCTCTACGATCTGGGGGCGGGCGCTCCGCGGCTGGAGGCCTTTGCCAAGCGGTATTCCTCGCAGCTCGAGCCGTTCCCCACGGCTGGTGAGCGAGTCGAGTGGGCGAGATGGACCGAATCGATCGGCGATGGCGACGCGCTGCATGGCTTCGTGCAGCTCTTCGAAGCTCGCATCCGCGAGCGCGGTGGCGAGGAAGTGCTCCGCGAGTGCCTGCTTCAGTTCGTGAACAACATCGGGGCCGCGGCTTTCCATTGCGCGATCCGCTGCGCCTACGCGGTGCGCTTCCGGGACGACCTGGAGCTCGCGCACGGGCTCGGCTACTGGGCCATCCAGCCGACACTCCTCGGGGGATTGCCGGAGATGGTAGGCGACGAGGTCGAACCCCTCGTCCTGCTCGCGCATGCGCGCGATTCGAAGAGCCTCGGTCGGCAGCGCATCGACGGTGGGCTGATCACCGAGGAGATGAGTGCCGCGGCCCGGCTCGCGGGCTTCGACGCGGTAGTCGGGCGCCTGCGGGTAGACGAAGGGACTCTCGCACGCATCGCGGGCGCGGCGGTGGGGATCTATGCGGCCACGCGCGACTTCACCGCCCTGCACACCGTGACCGCGACGCACGCCGTGCGCATCCTGCTTCCCTACGTGGGTGACCAGAGGACGGCCATGAAGCGTCACTGGCAGGCGCTCGTGGCGGCCTACGTCGCCATCGGCACGCCTGCGATCGATCTCGACGAGGGTGGCGAGCCGCCGGGATGGGATGCTCTCCTCGCGGCTGCGGTCGCGAGCGACGACGACCACGATGTCAAGCTTGCCGACACCTGCCGTCAGGAAGAGGCCGCGTACGGGAGCCTGCGATACCGGCGCGCGGCTTCGCGGCGCCTTGGTCTCCAGGGATGAGAGCGCGGTGAAGCCGGCTTGCCTCCGGTTCGGAGTACCGCCTTGATATGGGTGGACCCTGTCAACTGCCTGACGGCGGGATCCACTGGGCTAGTTTTTTTGAGGTCAGCCCCTGTGAGGTGGCTGGCCTCGATCGCTGGGGTCGAGCCCTTCGTGCCCTCCCCCGAAGGTGGGGCACGAGGGGCTCGACTCGAGCGGTTAGTTCGAAGTCAGGTGCGGGGACGGCGAGCGCCGGCTCGCTTCGCGGCGATTCAGTTTGATATGCGCGGGTTGGCTACCGCAGTGCAGGCAATCGATGGGAAGGGCTGCCTCCATTTCAGGGCGGGCGTCCGCGGTCGCAGGACCGCGTGCCCAAAGGCGGTTATCGAGGGTTCCCTCCCTGGCGTGTCACCGGGTCGCTCGCCGTCCTCGCGAATCTGACTTTGAAAGAGCGTGAGCGCCGAGCGTCAGACGCTGGGCTGCGCGACCAGTTGCCCGATGGCCCAGATGAAACCGCACATCTCTCGCGCCGTGGCGACGACGGCAACCTGCGGGCGCTTGCCGCGCGCGAGCATCGCCCAGTAGCGCTTGTGGAGGCGCTTCTGTGCCTTCCACGCGATGTCACGGACTGCTTGGGGTACGCCCTCGCTGCGACGCACCAGGCGCGTCGTCATCGCAGGTCGATGTCGAGAATGCCAGGCGGATTCGATCAGCTTCCAACGCACATGTGTGTTACCGGCCTTGGTGATCGACCCGCGCGTGACCCTGGGACCGCTGGAGCGCTCGCTGGGCACCAAGCCCACGTAGCCCATCAGTTGCGAGGCGGTGCGGAAGCGGCGCATATCGCCGAGCTCAGCCACGACGGTGGCAGCGACGATCGGGCCCACACCGCGCATCGACTGCAGACACTGGTAGAGCAGGGCACACGGTTGGGTCTTGGGCGCGAGCGTCTCGACGTGCTCACTCGCTTCGGACAGACGCTGCGTCTGGCGCTCGACCTCCTGTACGTAGTCCTCGAGGACCCGTTGCTGCGCCTCACTGTGGAAGCGCTGGCTACGGATCCAGTCCACGTGTCCTTGCGTCCAAGCCGTTTTTTCCGACCACTTGCGGTCGTGGCGCAGCAGGAACGAACTGAGCTGCTGGCGCGCGCGCCGCTGGGCGTGGACCGCGTCTTCGCGGGCTCGCACCACGTCACGCAACGCCTCGACCTCTTCACCCGGCGGGGTCACCGGCACGAGCTCTCCCAGGCGCAAGAAGCGCGCCAGCTTCGCGGCATCCCGCCGATCGGTCTTCACTCGATCGCCACTGACGATCGGTGTCTTGGAGGGCGCCACGACCACACAGGGTATTCCTGCCGCCTCGAGAGCCCGGTACAGACCGTACCCCGTCGGGCCCGCCTCGTAGGCGACATGCACCGTACCCGGATCGCCGAGCAATCGGATGCGGCGCACGAGCTTGGGGACGTCGTGGGGCATCACGCCAAGGTCGCGCACCTCCATCCCACGCCCCCCCTTGGCCACTGCCATCGCCACGGTGTCTCGGTGCACGTCCAGGCCAACGAACTGCGCTATCTTCTGCATGTGGACCGACTTCCTTGCGGCTCTGCGCCGCTCTTTGAGTTGAAATCGCAGCGTAACCCGCGACTTCAGGAAGCTCGGTCCACCCATCCTGTTTCAGGCGGTGCGGGTGCGTGAGGAACGGGTGAGCCAGGGGAAGGGCCCGAGCCAGAGTCGGAGAAAAACGAAGACCGCCTGAAGGCGGTACTCCGAACCGGAGGGGCCACCGTCTACCCTCATCGCGCGGCAGCCTCCCGCTCTCCATGCTTCCCCACCTCCTGCGCGCGGTGCTCGGCATCGCGTTCTTCTGCGTCGTGTCCTGGCTCCTCTCCAGCCACAAGCGCCGCGTGCCGTGGAGGATCGTCTTCTTCGGCATCCTCCTGCAGGTCCTGCTCGCGTGGTGGATTCTCGACACGTCCTCGGGGCGCACGGTGTTCGAGGCGATCACGGCTTTCACCGTCAAGCTGATCTCGATGGCGCAACCGGGGAGCGAGCTCGTCTTCGGCGAGCTCGCCAAGCGCGGTCCCTGGGGGTTCGTCTTTGCTTTTGCGGGAACGGGGCTCGCGGCGATCATCTTCTTCTCGACGCTGATGTCGGTGCTCTACCACATCGGCATCATGCAGGTGGTGGTCTACGGCATCGCGCGGATCATGACCGCGACGATGGGGGTCTCGGGCGCCGAATCGCTCGCCATGGCGGCGAACATCTTCGTCGGCCAGACCGAGGCTCCGCTCGTGGTCAAGCCGTACATCCAGCGCATGACGCGCTCGGAGCTGAACTCGTTGATGATCGGGGGATTCGCCAACATCGCGGGCTCGGTGATGGCGGTCTACATTGGAATGATCGGGCCGCAGTACGGTCTGCACCTCTTGAGCGCGTCGGTGATGAGCGCGCCCGCCGCTTTCGTGGTGGCGAAGCTCATGCTGCCCGAGACGGAGGAGCCCGACACGGGCAGGCACATCGAGCTACGCATCGACCGCACGGCGCACAACGTGATCGAGGCAGCGACGGAGGGCGCTTCCGACGGCCTGAAACTTTGGCTCAATGTGATCGCGATGCTGATCGCGTTCATGGGTCTGGTGAGTCTCGTCGACTGGTTCCTCGCCACGATCGGCGGAACCTCGCTCGACCAGATCCTCGGCACTCTCTTCGCACCGATCGCCTGGCTCATCGGTGTCGACGGCTGGCACGACTGCCGGCTGTTCGGCTCGTTGCTCGGCACGAAGATCTCGCTCAACGAGTTCGTCGCCTACGCCCGGATGCAGCAGCTGCTGGCACCGGATGCGACGGTGCGCTTCGAGTTCACGCGCTCCGCGGAGCTCGCGAGCTATGCCCTCTGCGGTTTCGCCAACTTCGCTTCCATCGGCATACAGATCGGCGGCATCTCTCCGCTCGCTCCCTCGCGGCGGGGGGACCTGGCGCAGCTCGGGTTGCGCGCGATGGTCGGCGGCGCCTTCGCCTCGTGCATGACGGCGGCGATCGCGGGGATCTTCCTCGCATGAGCGGGCGGGAAGAACGCGCGGTCACGGAGCTCGCGAAGCGCCTGGGCGAAAGGGGCATCGGAGACTTCGAGCTCGCGATCGTGCTCGGCTCTGGGCTCGGCGAGATGGTGGTCGAGGAAGCTCGTCTGGGCGACATCCGGCTCGAGCGAGCCAGCCGCGTGCGCTGCAGCGATTTCGAAGGCATGCCCGTGGGCGGCGTTCCCGGCCATGCCGGCTGGCTCGTTCTCGGCAGTGTCGGGGGGGTGCGCGTGCTCTTCCAGCAGGGCCGGGTGCACGTTTACGAAGGTCGGAGCGCCGCACAGGTCGCGCGCTCGGTGCGTGCGTACGCAGAGCTCGGCTGCCGCGGCCTGGTGCTCACCAACGCCGCGGGAGGCCTCGACGCGAAGCGGCGCGTTCCCTCCTTGATGCGCATCCGCGATCACGTGAACCTCCAGGGCCGCAGTCCGTTCGCACGGCACGAGGCCGGTCGAGGGTCACCGTACGATGCGGAGCTCGGTCAAGCCCTCGAGCGTGCCGCGGGAGAGGCAGGCATCGAGCTCAGCTCGGGCGTCTACGCGGGTCTCCTCGGCCCGAGCTACGAGAGTCCGGCCGAGATCCGTTTTCTCGCCAGCTCCGGAATCGATGCGGTCGGTATGAGCACCGTGTGCGAAGCGCTCGCCGGGCACGCAGCGGGCATGCGCGTGTGCGCCCTCTCCTGCATCACCAATCATGCCGCGGGCATCGGACCCTCGCCGCTGCGCCACGAGGACGTCGTCGCGGCGGGCGCGCGCATGGCGGCGGACTTCGCCCGCCTGCTCGCGAGCGCCGTGCCCGAGCTCGTCGCGGCGCTCGCGCGAGATCGACGCGCCCCCTGACGGTCCGCGCGGGCGCCGAGCGGCGCCTTGCTCCTCCGGGCGCCGGTTGGCAGGATCTCGCCCGAGATGTTCGCACGCACCTGGCGCAAGCACTGGGGACTCGTCGAGGATCCCTTCGCCTACGAGGACGCCGACAAGGATCCGATCCTCGGTCGCGTCGAGGCGGATGCGGTGCACTCGGCCTTCGATCGCGTGTTCGGCAGCGTGGTCGCGCCCGGACCGGGAATCGTCTTCGGCGAGAAGGGGAGCGGGAAGAGCGGGCTGCGCCTGGCGATTCGCCGGCGGCTCGGCGAGGACTCGGGCGGGAAGATCTTCTGCGTCGATTACACCGAGTTCGATCACTACCTGGACAACCTGCGCATCGCGCTGCGGCTGCCCGCGGGTCGCGAGAAGACTGCCGCCGAGGTGGCCGAGCGCGTACGGCTGTCCGACCACCTCGACGCGATCCTCTCGCTCGGCGTCACGGCACTCGTCCAGGCGATCCTCGACCACAAGGTGGATGGCCGCAGCCTCAGCGAGAAGCAGAAGATCCAGATCCAGGCCCTGTGCGCGCTCTATCACGATGCGCGGTCGCGCACCGCCTCGGAGGCGCTGCATGGCCTGCGGACGGCCTTGCATGTACGCCCCGTGCGGCCGGCGATGCTGAGTTTCGCGCGCATCTGCGCCTCGATCGTGGCGGTCGCGCTCCTCGTGACGCCGAGCATCCTGCGCCTGCTGGAGAGGGAAGACGTCCTCGTGGGGCCGCCGAAGCTCTGGTGGGGAGCGGGCGCCCTTCTCCTCGTCGGAACGTGGACCTGGACTCTCGTCTCCACGAGCCTCTTGCGGCGCAGGGCCTCGCGCGCGCTCCGCGCGGTGCGCGTGCTCGCGCGCGATCCGCTGCCGCTCGTCTCGGTGCTCGAGAGCCTGCGGCCGACCGTCCGCAAGGAGCTCGTGCTGCCCATCGCTAGCGACGAGGCGAGCCGTTACGAGCTGCTCGCCGGATTCCTGCAGCTCGTGCAGGCTCTCGGGTGGTCGAGCTTCTACGTCCTCGTGGATCGCGTCGACGAATCGACGCTCCTCGGCGGCAAGGAGGACTGGATCCGCCAGTTCGTCTCGCGCCTCCTCGATCACCGTCTGCTGCAGTTCCCCGGCCTCGCGCTCAAGCTCTTCCTCCCCGTCGAGCTCGCACCGGTGTACCTGGGCGCCTCGCCCGACGAGCTCAAGCGCATGCGGCTCGACAAGTCGAACACCGTGCAAGACCTGCGCTGGACGGGCCAGGAGCTCTACGAGATCGCGAACAAGCGCCTGCGCGCGGTGCGCAGCGGAGAAGGTCCCGGTGGCGAGTTGCGCGACTACTTCCGCCCCGAGGTCGACGAGCCTCTGCTGCGCGACACTCTTTCGGAGCTCGGAACGCCGCGCTACGCCTTCGGCTTCTTCTCCGAGCTCTTCGCCGAATGGATCCGCAACCTTCCCGACGAGCTTCCTGCTGAGGGGCCTGAGTGGCGGATCCCGCGTACGCACTTCGAGATCGTGCGCGCGTCCTGGACGAGTCGCGCGCGGGTACTGCGCCGGGCGCTCAACTAGTTTTCCACCCTGCCTGGGCGCGACTCCGTCGCAGGAAACATGAGGGCGGGCGCTTCTGGTTTGGAGTACCGCCTTCAGGCGGTCTTCTCTTGCGGAGCCAGTCCCGCCTGAAGGCGGGACGACGAACCAGACCGCCTGAAGGCGGTACTCCAAACTAGGAGGGACTCCGTGCTCGTCGGTGTGTGGTTTCTCACTAGGACGAACCCGTTCCTCACCGCGCCTTGGCGCGACACCGTCGCATGAAACTTGAGGACGGCCTCCTCTGGTTCGGAGTACCGCCTTTAGGCGGTCTTCTCTTGCAGGACCAGTCCCGCCTGAAGGCGGGACGACGAACCAGACCGCCTGAAGGCGGTGCTCCGAACTCGGAGGTAGGGGTGGGGTTTCTCTCTAGACGTCGTCTCTTGCTCGACGTCGTGAGGCGAAACCCGAGTTGACGGACCGGCCGGCCTGGTCCGCCTCAGCCTGCGAATTCGGTCTTCGGCTCGAGAAGCGGGGCGGTGGGCGCAGCGGGTGTGCCCGCAGGCCGCGGAAGCGCGGCGGGGGCGACCGGCTGGAGCAGCAGGTCCGGTTCGGTCTTTCCGTAGCGCTCGGTGAGGTCGTCGATCGCGACCACTGCATCGCGCGTGCCTTCGGACAGGCGCTGCAGGCTCGTGAGGACGCTGCGCTGGTGCGCGAGCTGGGCATCCACCTCGGCCAGGCGTCGATCCAGACCCACGCGCTCCTTCTCGATCGCGGCCAGCATGCGGTCCGTCGTCTCGCGCTCGTAGTCGCCGAGCACGGTGTGCTCGACGCGGCGGATCGTGTCGGCGAAGAAGTTGCCCTCGTAGCGGTCGAGTGCCTGGCGGATCGCCTCGCGGGCGGCCTGGCCGAGGCGGCGCGCTTTGATCGCGCTCGCGATGCGCAGGGAAGGATGATCCGGCGGGCCGAGCAAGCGCCGCTGAACCGTGGTGGCGCCGCGGAACAGGATCCAGTCGAGGAAGCTCTTCTTGACCGGGACCTGCTCGCTCTCGAGCGGGGAGTGAACGGCCTGGACGAGCGAGTCGGTATCGAGGCTCGCCAGTGCCTCGCGGCCGTCCCTCGAGAGGTCGAGGCCCAGCGCTTCGAGGTCGCTCACCGTTTCCGGGTTCACGCGCAGGCCGGCGCGTCCGGCCTCGATCCGGTCACCGAGCTCGCCGCGCACCAGGCGCGCGATGTCGCCCTGGTAACCGAGGAGGACTGCGGTCAGCTCGTCCTCGACCAAGGTCTGCAAGCTCGCGTCGGTCTGGAACCACTTGTCGATCGCATCGTCGAGCTTGGCCGTGGTGCGCTCGCCGAGCTTGCGCGCGGGTTCGCGGACCGTGGCCGAGAGCTTCTCGTACAGCTCGCCGAACACCGGCCGCCAGCCGATCGAGGCGAGGCGCTCGGCCGCGGCGAGCCGGTGCAGAGCGTCCTCGCGCGAACGAATGAGCTCGTCGACGTTCGTGCGCAGCCGCGCGATCGAAGGATGCGAGCACAGATCGGCCGTGTCGGCGAGGAGCGTATTGGCGCGCCGCAGCGAGTCGCCGAGGAAGGCGACCAGGTAGTCGGTCGAGTTGAGGTAGTCGGTCAGGTCCTGCAGGAAGGCCTCGAAGCTCGCCTGCCCCTGGGCTTCCGCCGGCGGCAGGGATTCGATCGCTTCGCCCTCGGGGGCGCGCGCCGCGCGCAGCCGACGACTGGCTGCCCGCAAGAGATCCACCGGGTAGATGCGCAGACGGCCTTCGTCGATCGCGGTCTTCAGGGTGGAGCTCATCACGAGGGCCTGGAAGGTCTCGATGATGCGCGAGGGATCCTCGGATTCGAGGCTGGGGTGGAGCTGCCCGTCGGGCTGGAGGTCGCACTTGCCCGAGTCGACGTTGACCACGAGGAAGATGCGGCTGAACAGCTCGAGGAGATCGTTGAATTCCGCGAACACCTGCTCGAGGAACAGGTTGTCGCTCTTCACCACGAAGATGGCGCAGGCCGCCGCATTGCGGAACTCGCGCGTCATGCGGTCGTAGCCGAACTTCATGCGGCTGTAGAGCCCGGGGGTGTCGACCAGGACCGCCCCGGAGCGCGCGAGGTTGCCGGCCGGCGCCTTCACGTCGATGCGGCGGATCGCTTGCTTGAAGTGGATCGTCGGATCGAAGGTCTCCTCCGCCTCGAGGCCGCCGCGCACGCGCTCGGCCAGATCGGCGTGGGCGCGGCTGATGTGGATGCGCAGGGCGGTCGGGTCCGGGAAGACGATCGTGTCGCCGTCGTAGCGCGTGACGGTGAACTGCCGGCGCTCGGCGTGCGAGACGTACACCATGCAAGGGTAGGCCGGCAGGCTCGTCACCTCGCTCACATAAGAGGAGGAGAGCGCATTCATGAGGGTCGACTTCCCGCTCTTCAGGGGCCCGAAGATGAGGACGTAGGCCTGCTGCTCCTTGACCTTGTCGGCCAGCATTTCGAGCTGTTGGGCGACATCGGTGAGCTCGCCGAGGATCTCGCGCCCCGGGATGTCCCTGGCGGCAGCGCTCAGCGACCCGTTGGCGCGGCCCAGCGGGGCCAGCAGGGGCCGGATGACTTGCTCGAACTCTTCACAGAACTGACTGAGCAACGTTTGCATTCCCGAATCTCCCTGCAACCTGTGCGCTTCGGCTTCAGATTGTTGTTCGACGCGCCGCGAGACAAGCGCGGATTCCCAGTTCCTCGCAAGTACGTGCTCCGAGTGACGAATCCTGGAAGTGTGGAAATGTGGAAAAGGGCGGAGAACCGGTGGAAGGAGTTGCCCGGAGTGGCCACCGAGTGCGGGACGTGCCGCGCTCTGGCCGCGGGATCGCGGCGCGTGGGCTCGCTGGCGCGTGTCCACCGGGCCTGTCACGCAGCGCCCCTCGGCCGCTGGATGCACGTCGGAGCGCTGCCGCGTACGCTTGCGCGGGGATGTCGCAATCGAGGCGAGCGAAACCGGTAGGCCCAGGCCCGCAGGCCGGCGGGCTCTCGGCTGCGAGCACGGGCGCCTCCCCGGCCCCGCAGCAGGCGCTCGACCGCGCCGCCCTCGCGCGCACGATCGATCACACGCTCCTCGCCCCCGACGCGAGCGCCGCCGCGATCGACGCGCTGTGCAGGGAAGCCCTGGAGCACTCCTTCGCGACGGTGTGCGTCCACGGCGCGTGGGTGCGCCGCTGCGCCGAGATCCTCAGCGGCTCGCGAGTGGGCGTCTGCGCGGTCGTCGGCTTCCCTCTGGGGGCGATGGCGAGCGCGATCAAGACGGCGGAGGCGGAGCGCGCCATCGGCGATGGTGCGCGCGAGATCGACATGGTGCTCTTCGTCGGCGCCCTGAAGTCCGGCGACGACGAGCGAGCGCGCGCCGACGTCGCCGCAGTCGCCTCGGCGTGCCATTCCGGCGGGGCGCGGCTCAAGGTCATCCTGGAGACCTGCCTGCTCACCGAGGCGGAGAAGGTTCGCGCCTGCCGCCTCGTCGAGGAGGCCGGAGCCGACTTCGTGAAGACCTCGACCGGTTTCTCGCGCCACGGCGCGACCGTGGCGGACGTCGCGCTCCTCGCCGGGCTCGTGGCCGGACGGCTGGGGGTCAAGGCGTCGGGTGGGATTCGTGATCTCGCGGCTGCCCTCGCCATGCTCGGCGCGGGCGCGACGCGGCTGGGGACCTCGGCGTCGGTCTCGATCCTCGCGGAGCTCGCGACTTGAGGCCTGGCCGGCCCCCCGGACCGCGCGCCGGCGGCACGTCCCAGACCTAGGACGAGCGGTCGATTCGTGGGAGGGGCGGGTGCACCCCCTGCGCTCCTTTCTCAACCGGGGTCGCCGTCGAGCCGAAGCACGAGCATCGAGAGCGATGCATGACAGCCAGTCCGAGAACGAGGAGCGGCGCGGCCGATCAGGCACGCCTGCGCGACCTGCTCATCGAGCGGATGAAAGGGCACAACTTCGAGCTCCCCCTGCTTCCTTCGACGGCCGCGCGCGTCCTGCACACCTGCGCGAAGGAAAGCTGTGACGCGCACGAGCTCGCGACGCTCGTTCAGAACGACCTCTGGCTCGCCGCGAACGTGCTGCGCATCTCCAATTCGGCCGCGTATGCGCCACGCGAGCCGATCGTCTCGTTGCAGCAAGCGATCGGCCGGCTGGGGCTCTCGACGCTCTGCAGCATCGCCATCGCGGCAGCCATGAAGACGGAGATCTTCCAGGTCCCCGGATGGGAGAGCTGGCTGCGAGACCTGTGGATGCACTCGGCGCGCACCGGCGCCTGGGCGAAAGAGATCGCGCGCATGCGCCGGAAGAACGTCGAGGGCGCCTTCCTTTGCGGCCTCCTGCATGATGCGGGGCGTGCCCTCCTGTTGAAGGAGGCGAGCACTCTCGCGCGCACGGAAGGCATCTCGTTCGGCATCCCCGACCTGGAAGTCTGGAGCGAGGAGCTGCACGCGAGCGCGGGAGCCACGCTCCTGGAAGCGTGGTCGATGTCGACCTGGCTGGTGAACGCGGTTCGCGACCATCATTCGTGCCTCGAAACGGGCGAGGGGAGCGAGCAGGCGTACACCGTGGCGCTCGCGGATCGCCTCGCGCACTCGACTGCCGCGGGTGAACCGGACGGGGACGAGCGGCGCGAGCTCCTCGGCCATGCGGCCCTGCAAGCGCTCGGTCTCTACGCGGACGAGCTCGAGGCGCTGCTCGCGCACCTACCCGAGGTGCAACAGCTCGCCGAGGCTTTTGCGTGAGCGCGTCGATCGCGCGCTACGACGTTCTCGTGATCGGATCCGGCCCGGCGGGCCAGAAAGCAGCGGTGCAAGCCGCCAAGGCAGGCCGGCGCACGCTCGTCGTCGAGCGTGGTGAGGGGATCGGCGGCGAGTGCGTGTACCGCGGCACGATCCCGAGCAAGACGTTGCGCCAGGTTGCCGTGCACTTCTCCAGCCTCGAGCAAGGGGTCGACGAGGCGGTGCGCGTCCAGCTCGGCCCGCACACCAAGCTCGAGAGCCTGATGCGCCGCTGTGGCGAAGTGCTATCGGGCGCGAGCGCAACGCTCGAGGAACAGCTCGTCCGCAACGGCGTCGAGGTGTGGCGCGGCCGCGCGCGCTTCCTCGGTCCCGACGAGATCGAGGTCGTCTGCCTCGACGGGAGCAAGCGGCGCGCGCAGGCAGACATCATCGTGATCGCCACGGGTTCGCGTCCGCGGCAACCGAGCGATGTCGCGATCGATCACGAATCGATCCTCGACAGCGACTCGATCCTCTCGCTGATCTACTTGCCGGCCACGCTGGCTGTCCTCGGCGCCGGCGTGATCGCCTGCGAATTCGCCTCGATCTTCCAGGCGCTCGGCGTGCAAGTGACGATGATCGACAAGGCCGAGCGACCGCTCGCGTTCCTCGATCGAGATCTGACCGACGTCTTCCTCGCGCGCTTCGCAGTGCAGGGCGGACGCTACCTCGCCGGCGCGCGCCGCGAGCGCGTCGAGGCGGACGGCCTGGGTGGAGTGCATCTCGCGCTCGCGGGTGGCGAGAGCTTGCGCGTGGAGAAGTGCCTGGTCGCCCTCGGTCGGACGGCGAGCCTCGCCGGCCTCGACCTCGAGCGTGCGGGACTCGCCATCGACGAGCGTGGCTTCCTGACCGTCGACGAGCACTGCCGTACGAAGCTCCCTCACATCTACGGCGTCGGCGACGTCATCGGACCACCGTCGCTCGCGACTTCCGCCATGGAGCAGGGCCGGCGCGCCATGCGCCACGCGCTCGGGCTGGAGATCGGTTCCTCCCGCGAGACGCTCCCCATCGGCATCTACACGATCCCCGAGCTGGCCTGCGTGGGTCTCACCGAAGAACAGGCCATCGCACGTCACGGCTCCGCCTCGGTGGGCCGGGCGCGCTTCGCAGAGATCATGCGCGGCCGGATCCAGGGCGATTTCCACGGCTTGTTGAAGCTCGTCTCGGATGCTTCCGGGAAGAGGCTCCTCGGCGCGCACATCGTCGGCGAGGGCGCGACCGAGCTCGTGCACCTGGCGCAGATGGCGATGATCGCCGAGCTCCCGATCGACGTCTTCGTCGACAACATCTTCAACTTCCCGACCCTCGCCGAGGGCTACCGCGTCGCCGCGCTCGACATCCTGGGACGGCGTTCGGGTTCGGAGCCCCGCCTTCAGGCGGTCCGGACTGCTCGCCCGTTCCTGCCGGAAAAACCACGGACCGCCTGAAGGCAGTACTCCCAACCGGAGGAGTTCCGTTTTCGTTTGGAGTACCGCCTTCAGGCGGTCTGGTTCGTCGTCCCGCCTTCAGGCGGGACTGGCTCGAAAAGAGAAGACCGCCTGAAGGCGGTACTCCCAACCAGAGGGATCAACAGAACCGGAACTGCAGCAGCTGCTGAGCGATCAGGAACTCATCCGGAGCGCGCCGGCCAGTCGGCGAGATGAAGTGAATCCGCCCACGGTCGACGCCCTCGGTGTCCTGGGCGAGCTGACAAATACGCACCACGTCGAGGACCCGGTCCTCCAGGCGTCGGCCCGGCGGCTCCTGGAACACCACCTCGGCTTCCCCTTCCTCGAGGGCGTGGCGATCGATTTCCGGACGCTCGGACGGTCCCACCATGCGGATCCGCGCCGGGCGCTGTCCCTGATGCCAACCGGGGCGTGCGAGAAGGCCCCACAGGCGGGTTCCGTCGTGAGCGCGCAGCCGGAATTCGAGCACTTCGTTCCCTGCGCCGGAGAGGTCGGGGCGGGGAACCAGGGTCAGCGAGCGGCCGACTCGTCCCATGCCCTGTAGCCGGTTGCGCCAATAGGTAGGCTCCAGCAATAGGGGGTGGACGGCTCGGGATGCACGCATGGACTCCGACATGCAGCCGGCCGAGAACGGGAGACCGAACGAGAAATGGTGGAATTGTGTCCGGACGCCGTCGACCGCGGATTGCTCCTGAGCGCGCGACGGTGTACGCGAACGATGTGGTAAGCCCGCCGTAATCCTCTGAGTACCAAGAACTAACGCACCTGGCCTTGGCCGCCTTGGTCGGATGGACCCTATCATGGCCGCACCTCGCCCACCCGAATCCACCCGATCCGTCGGCACGACTAGCGCTTGGCGTGATGGGGGTAGACAGCGATGGGCAAGGCGTCTTCCCCCCATGGCCTCATTCTCCAGAGAAGGAGAGACCGGCATGCAAACGCGGTCCGTCCGGCTGCTGCCGATCGTCCTGTTCGCCAGCGTGCTTCCCAGTGTTGGGTTCCCGGCGCAACCCTCGACTCGTGGGACGGCCCTGCGAGCGAGCGGGCAGGAAACCGGCGCGAGCGCGGCTCCGGAGGTCGCGGCGCCCGTGCCTGCAGCGAAGGAGACGCTCTACCTGCACGCGGACGAGCTGATCGTTCGGCCGGGAAAGGTGATCGAAGGCGGAGCGGTGCTCGTCGAAGGGGGCAAGATCCGCGCGGTGGGAGCGGGAATCGCGAAGCCCGAGGGTGCGCGAGTGATCGAGGGCAAGGTGATCTGCGCGGCCTTCCTCGATCCTTGGTCGGGTCTGTGCACCGACGCGGGCAGCGCCTTCGACAACGAGACGACCGCTGCGACGCGCGCCGCGGATTCCGTGGATGTCTACGACGATCACCACCTCTGCGAGCTGGCGCTACGCGCGGGCGTGACCGTGGCTCGGGTCCAATCCGGCGCGATCGCGCCGGCCGGTGGGATGGGAGCAGTGGTGCGCTTGGCTCCCGGTATCGGCCCCGACGACCGCATCGTGCGCGATGACGCCGTGCTCGCCTGCGCGATCGGGATCGAGCGAGGTGGCCGCGACTACGACGTCTTCGATCGTCTCGGATTCCTCGACAAGCTCGCCGATCAGCTCGAGTCGGGCCGCAAGTACCAGCAAGACTTCCTGGAGTACCGCTACGAGCTCGAGGAGTGGGAGAAGAAGATCGCCGAGAAGGAGAAGGAGCTCGACAAGGAGTTCAAGAAGGCCAAGAAGGACCGCGACAAGGAGATGGCGGAGGCCAAGGAGAAGGGCAAGGAGTTCAAGGAGAAGAGCTACAAGGAGGACAAGAAGCCGCGTCCTCCCAAGTTCGACGAAGACCGCGCCGTGTTCGGCGACGTCAGTGAGGGATTGCTCCCGCTGTACGTGGTGGCCGAGGGTGGGGCCGAGATCCATGGCGTCCTGGAAGCCACCGAAGCACACGAGCGCGTCCGACTCGTTCTCGTGGGAGGATCGGAGTCCTTGCCCTTCGCCGATGAGCTCGCGCGTCGTCGCATCCCGGTCCTCCTGTGGCCGGCTCCCTTGACTGCGCGCACCGTGGGCGACCGAGCCGGTGCCGATCTCTCGCTCGCCGCGCGCCTCTCGGCCAAGGGAGTGGAGGTCTTGATCGGCAGCGGCAGTCAGGCCGAAGCCTCGCGCGATCTGCCGCTCTTCGCCGCGCTCGCGGTGGGCCACGGGCTCGATCGCGACGCCGCATTCGAGGCCCTGACCACGGGCGCCGCGCGCGCGCTCGACGTGTCCGATCGCCTGGGGAGCATCGAGCTCGGCAAAGATGCCGAGCTCCTCGTCCTCGATGGGAAGCCACTCGCCGGGACGACGAGCGTCCGTTGGGTGGTCTCCGCCGGCCAAGTCGTCGTCCAACCGGAGAACTGAGTGATGCTGCCCCTACTTTGCGCCGCAACGCTGTTGCTCGGGCACCTACCGGACAGCGGCCCGCTGGCGGTCCTCGACGGCCAGACGGCCGGACGCCTCGCGATCCGCGCGCAGCACGTGTACACGGGTGAGGGCGCGCCGCTCGAGAAGGCCATCGTGCTGATCGAGGGCTCGAAGATCGTCGCGGTGGGGGCCGACGTGGCGATCCCCCCGGGAGTCGTCCTCCTCGAGCACCCCGGGGACATCGCTCCCGGCTGGATCGCCTTGCACGACTCATCGGGAGGAGACGGGGAACTCCAGGACATCACACGCGTCTCGCTCGCCGAGTCGCGTTCCGTGCGCGGTCTCGACTCGGCCCACTCGGACTTCGGCCGACTCGCCAGCGAGGGGGTCACGAGCGTCGTGCTCGGCGGTCCCAGCACCAGCCTCTGCGCCGGGCAGACCGCGGTCGTCAAGACGGTCGGAGGCGTGGTGGTTCGCGATCCTGCGCACCTCGAGCTCTCGCTGTCCGGCGCGGCGCTGAACTTCGGCCGCTTCCCGACGAGCTATGGAGGCGCGCTGGGCGAGCTCGACGCACGCATGAGCGAAGGCAAGGGCGCGTTCGGCATGGCACGTCGAGGGGAGCTCCCGGTGCTGATCGCGGCGAACGAGAAGCACGAGGTGCTGCGTGCGCTCGAGTTCGCCAAGCGGCAAGGCCTGAAGGGCGCCTTGCTCGGAGCGTCGCTCGCCGGAGAGCTCGCCGAGCAATTGAAAGCATCCGGCTTCGCCGTCGTCTGGCGACCTTTCGACGTGAGCACGACGCAGCGCGAGGTCAATGCCCTCGTGGCGCTCGCGCGCGCCGGCGTCCCGTTCGGCTTCGCCCTCGATGCACCCGAGCGCCATCCCGCGGCCCTGCGCGTCGCGGCCGCGACGTGCGTGCGCGCCGGCGTCGACCGCGAGGTCGCGCTCCGCGCTCTCACCTCGACGGCTGCCTCGATCGCCGGCGTCTCCGATCGTCTCGGCCGTCTCGCGCCGGGGCTCGACGCCGATTTCGTGCTCTGGAGCGGCGACCCGCTCGACCTCACCAGCTCGATCACTGCCGTCTACGTCGACGGTCGCCTCATCCCTGCTCCGCTCGTCGATGGAGAGTCTCGATGATCCTGTTGGCTCTCGCCGCTCTCACGGGTCCCTTGTCCGCCAGCGCGGCTTTTGCTCCGAAGCAGGCCCCGCCGGCCACTCCGAAACCGGCCGCGCAGGAATCGGCGAGCGCGACCATCTTCGCGGAGCGGGTCTACCTCGCGCCGGGCAAGGTCGTCGAGCACGGTGTGCTGCACGTGTCGGGCGTAAAGCTCGCCGCGATCGAAGGCCGCGAGCCGGCGAATGGCGAGGAGGGCTTGCACGTCAAGGCCGTGACCGCCGGCATGATCGACGCGAGCGTGCGGATCACGAACGGCCTCGCCTCGGTCGAGCAGGCGACGGAGGTCCAGCCGGATCGCCGCGTCGCGGACTCGCTCGACCCATTCGATCCGCGCTGGAAGCGGGTCCTCGAGAGCGGCATCACGACCGCGCTCGTGACCCCCGAGGGTTGGGACGTCATCGGCGGGCTCGGCATCGTCCTGAAGACAGGCGGCGCCGACACGATCGCCGGGCGCACGGTCAAGGCAGACGCCGTGCTGTTCGGAGCCATCGGCTTCATGCCGAGCGGAAACAACTCGCCTGCCGGCGGTCCGCCCGACGACTTCTACGCGCGGCGGCCGACGACGCGCATGGGCGTCGAATGGGAGTGGCGCAAGGCGCTGTACGACGCCTCGGCGTCGACGCGTCTCCCCGAGCGCGTTTTCCCGGGCAGCGACGTACTGGTGCGCGCGCTCCGCGGCGAGATCCCGGTGTGCATCGAGGCCTGGACCACCCAGGACATCCGCACCGCCGTCTTCCTCGACGAGGAGATGGCGCGCGAGAAGCTGGGGGATCTGCGCCTGATCGTCGATTGCGCCGCGGAGGCCTGGAAGGAGCCGCAGCTCCTCGTGCGCTCGGGCGCCGCGGTGATCCTGCCGCCCTTCGAGAGCCGCGGCCGCACGGGTCCTGAACGACCCGGTGCCTTCCTCGCCTGGAATGTCGCCAAGCAGCTCCACGACATGGGCGTACTCGTGGCACTTTCCAGCCACGGCGCGGAGAACGTCGCCGATCGCCTCGCGATGCAGGCAGCCTACGCCATGCGCGGCGGCATGAGCTTCGACGAGGCCCTCGCCGCCGTCACGGTCAATCCCGCGCGCATCCTCGGCGTCGAGGACCGCGTCGGGAGCATTGCTACAGGCATGGATGCCGATCTCGTCCTGTGGAACGGAACGCCCTTCGAGGCCACTTCACGCATCGTCGGCGTCGTGCTGGACGGCAAGCTCGTCGTCGATCCGCGCCGCTGATCGTCCGCGGTCTCTCACACCATCAACCTCACTTCGATGTCTCCCCGAACGACCGGAACTCCCTCCATGCTTCGAGCAAGGAACCTGATCCGCGCGGGAGCGACCGCGCTCCTACCGCTCCTTTTCCTGGCGCCCTTCGCGGACGCGGGAGACAAACACGTGGTGAAGGTCGGCCGCATCATCACGCGCGCCGGCCCCGACATCGAGAAAGGCGTGATCGTCATCGAGGGCCGCAAGATCACGGCGATCGGTGCGGAGAGCGCGGTGCAGATCCCGTGGGACGCCGAGGTGCTCGACGTTCCAGAGCTCACGGCTTTCCCGGGCTTCGTCGAAGCGCACTCGGCGCGGGGCATGGACCGGCCGAACGAGAACATCGACGTGGCGCCCTTCCTCGACATCCGGGACTCGATCGACCCGGTCAACTTCTACTTCGAGGACGCGCTGCGAGGCGGGATCACGGCGATCAACGTGCAGCAGGGGAACGGCTGCGTGATCGGCGGCATGGGGATGGTCGTGCGGCCCTACGGAATGACCGTGGAAGAGATGCTCGTGCGGCCGAACCAGGGGCTGAAGTTCTCGGCCGCGCCCAAAGCCGGCAAGTCGCGCGCCACGCAGGCTCAGATGCTGCGGCGCGCGTTCGGCGATCTGCGCATCTACCTCGAGGAGCTCGTCCAGGAGAAGAAGGACGGTAACGATCACGCACGGCGTGAAGCGCTCTACCAGGGCCGCGATCTGGAGGGCGAGAAGTCCAAGGGTCGCGCGATGGCGGGCTCGGGCTGGAAGGTCGAAGGGCTCGAGCTCGTGCCGCGCGGGGAGATCGACGAGAAGCAGGAGCCGCTGCTCGCGGTGGTCGAGGGTCGTGTGTCCGTGTGGTTCTACTGCGGCTCGCCCGGTGAGGTCGGCGTCGCCATCGCGATCGCGCGGGAGAATGGTTTCCTCGAGAAGACCGTGCTGGTCCTCGGCGACGCGTGCTGGAAGGCCGCTGACGAGATCAAGGCCGCGGGAGTGCCCGTGGTCCTGCCGACGACGCTCGTGCACATCGAGCGCGATCCGGTGACGGGGGAGGAGAAGGAGACCTTCGTCCCGGGTGTCTTCCGCGACAAGGGCATCCGCTTCGCGCTTCAATCGACCGGTGATGCCATGCAATCGCTCTGGTTCCAGGCGGCGATGAGCGTGGGCTACGGACTCACGCGCGAGGAGGCGCTGGCGGCGGTCACCACCACACCTGCCGAGATCCTTGGCCTCGCGGATCGGATCGGCTCGCTCGCGACCGGCCACGACGGCGACATCGTGCTCTTCTCGGGCGACCCGCTGAGCGTGACGAGCTTCGTCGAGTACGTCGTCCTCGGAGGCGAGGTCGCCTACGACCGCTCGAAGGATGTGCGCGTCAAGCACCTCCTCGAAGGCCTCGAGCCGAAGAACACCTCGCCCAGCGGCGTCGATGCGCAGGCCGACGGAGATGCGGGCAACGTGGTCCCCGTCGAGGACGCGAAGAAGAAGGAAGAGGACAAGAAGAGCGAAAAGGGAGGCGGCGCCCGATGAAAGCTCCGTGGGGGCTCTTCGGCCTCGGCCTTGGGATCGCTCTCGTCGCGGTCACGCCGGGCGCACTGGCCACGCTCCAGTCGGCCGCCGACGGGACGAAAGAGAAAGTCGTCGCCGCTGCAACCGGACCCGTGGCGGTCAAGGCGGGCAAGGTGGTCGCGGTCGATCGCGGTGCCATCTTCACCAAGGACGCGACCGTCCTGATCCAGGACGGGAAGATCAGCGCCGTCGGTGAGGGTCTCGCGATTCCGCCGGGGACGCGCATCGTCGACTACGGACCCGACGCGGTCATCGTGCCTGGCCTGATCTCGGCCGACAGCGTCTACGGCTGGCCCCTCGCCTCGGCTCGCACGGCCGACGCCGGGATCCGTGCCGTCGATCAGGTCGACCCCTACACGCCGTACTGGTCGGCCCTGGTCGAGGGCGTGACGAGCGTTTACCTCGCCCCCGCACGCGCGCGCCTGATCGCCGGACAGGGCGCGGTGGTGAAGTCGGCGGGAGATGCGCGCATCCTCCTCGCCAGCTCCGCGATCCATGGCTCGATCAGCGCCGAGGCCCGCGCAACTCCCGGCTACTGGCAGCCGCCGGTCCCGGCGACGGTCGATCAAGGCATGGGTCTGGCCGAGCCGCAGCTCCCGCGCACCACCATGGGGGCGATCGTCGCTCTGGACGAGATCCTCGCGCTCGCGCGCGGCGGTGCAGGAGCCGAGTACTACGGCCCGAATCTCGCGGCGGACCTCAAGCCGCTGCTCGATCAGAAGCAGACCTGGCGCATGGGAGCCAACACCGCGGCCGAGATCCGCGCGCTGGTGGATTTCTTCGGGACGCAGGGCTTGCCACTCGTCGTCGACGGCGGCGGTGAGGCGGGAGAAGTCGTCGAGATCCTGGCCCGCTCGCACTTCCCGGTCATCGTCAGCGTGCCGATCACGGGGAATAGCGGCGGCCGCGACTTCGGGAAGGGTGAGGACGCCGCCTGGCCGATGTACGACACTGCGTCGAAGCTGAACGCGGCCCAGATTCCATTCGCGATCGCACCGGGCCAGGCGGTTTCCGCGGCGGACCTGCGGCTCGCCGCCGGCCTTGCCATGCGCGGTGGACTCTCCGAGGAAGCCGCTCTCAAAGCGATCACCATCGACGCGGCAAAGATCCTCGGCGTCGGGGAGCGGGTCGGCAGCCTCGCTGTGGGCAAGGATGCGGACCTCGCAGTGCTCAACGGGCCTCCGCTCGAAGTCGGCACGAGCGTGCTCGCCACCTGGATCGACGGCGAGATCGCGTGGAAGAAGAACGAGACCTCCACCGTCGTGCTCTCGGTCAAGGAGCTCCACGTCGGGGACGGAGAGATCCTCGCGCCTGGCGAGATCCTGATGCGGGACGGAAAGATCCTCGAGGTCGGCACGCGCGTCTCGCACCCCCGCGGTGCGACCGTCGTTCGAGGCGAGGCCGCGATGCCCGGGATGATCGACGCGCTGGGCTTCCTCGGTCTCGAGAACTCGCGCAAGGATTTCTCGCCGCGCATGAAGCTCGCGCGCATCGTCGAGCCGGGTGACGCGACGGACCGGCGCGTCGCGCGGGCCGGAGTCACCACCGTCGTGCTTGGTTCGCGAGGCTCGGTCGGCGACGGTTCGCCGACGATGGCCTACAAGCCCGCCGGCGACGACATGGACACCATGGTGATCGCCGATCCCAACGCGATGCGCATGCAATGGAGCGACCGCATCCGCGTCGCGTCCGGTGAAAAGGTGAAGGAGGCCCTGGCCAAGGCCGCCGAGTACAAGAAGAAGTGGGACGAGTACGAGGCCGCGATCAAGACCTGGGTTCCCAAGCCGCCCAAGGAGGAGAAGGCCGAGAAGAAGGAGGAGGAAGAGAAGAAGGAAGGCGCGGCCTCCGACGACAAGAAGGCGGAGGAGAAACCCGCCGAGGAGAAGAAGGAAGAGGTCAAGGAAGACGCCAAGGACAAGGACAAGGAAAAGGGCGAGGACGGCAAGGAAGAGTCCAAGTCGAAGGACAAGAAGAAGGACGAGGCACCTCCCGCGCTCACCGGCGTGTGGGAAACGAGCGAGCCGCTCGTCACGGAAACGGGCTCGGCCGTCCTTCGCTTGCGCATGCTCGAGAAGGATGGGGCGATCGAGGGCAGTCTGCGCTGCGCAGCCCTCACCGACGGGCTGGCCGATCTCTCCGGCAAGCTCGAGGAAAAGACGCTCAAGCTCAGCGCGCAAGGCACCCGCGGCCCGATCGAGATCGAACTCGCACGCGAGAAGGAGAAGCTCGATGGCAAGGTGCGCGCGGGCGCAGCCGAGCTCCCGGTCTCCCTGTCGCAGACCTCGACCGAGTACATCGTCGCCAAGCGCACCGAGCTGCGGCGCGAGAAGCCCGCCGAGGAGCCCAAGGACAAGCCCAAGCCTCCCGGAATCAACCCGGAGCTCGAGCCGCTGCGCCAGGCGATGCTCGGCAAGTCGGCCGTGATCGTGGCCGTCGATCGCGAGGACGAGATCCTCGACTGCGTGGAAGCCTTCGCCGGCTACGGGATCAAGCCGGTCCTCTTCGGCGCCGACAAGGCCGACGAGATCGCCGCGCAGATCACCGGCCGGGTCAACGGCGTGATTCCCTCGACGCGCGTGATCGAGACCGGTGGGAAATTCGGAACCCGCGAACGCAACAGCTACGCCGAGCTGCAGAGCGTCGGGATCCCTGTCGCTTTCCACAGCGAGGCGGAGGAGGGCGCCGTGGACCTTCCGATCCTGGCCGCCTGGGCGATGGCGCACGGCCTCTCTCCCGATGGAGCGTTGCGCGCGCTGACCTCGGATGCCGCGAAGATGCTCGCGATCGACGGCCGCGTGGGTCGGCTCGCTGAAGGGCTCGACGCCGACGTCCTGCTCCTCGACGGCAGTCCATTGCAGGTTTCGACCAGCGTCGTGCGCGTATGGGTTTCGGGCAAGGAGATCCGCTGATCGTGACGGCGGTGAGGGGATCCCACGCAGCGTCCAGAGCACCGTCCCGCGCCGCCCGAGGCGCGAGCCGGGCCGGGTTCGTCATGCTCGTCCTGCATGCATTCGCTGCGGCGGGAGAGGCGCGATCGCCCGATGACGCCGCGCCGGATGGCGTGGGCCTCGCCTTGCGGGCGCGCAAGGTCCTGACGGCCGTCTACGCCGGAGGTGCCGCCATCGACAACGCCGTCGTGCTGGTGAAGGACGGCCGCATCGAAGCGATCGGGCCCGAGGACTCGACACCGGTTCCCGAGGGGTACGACCTCCTCGACCTGGGCGACCTGTGGCTCGCTCCGGGCCTGATCGACCTGCACAACCACACCGGCTCGCCGATCAACGACCTGAACGACATGGTCTACCTCACCAATCCCGAGCTGCGAGCCTCCGCCAGCGTGGTGCCCAACAACCCGCTGCAACGGCGCGCGGTGGCTGGCGGGGTGACGACCGTGCTCACCATCCCCGGTTCGGGGACGAACATGGGAGGGCAGGGGATCCTGCTGAAGACCGGCCGGCGATTCCTTCGAGGACATCACCGTCCGCAACCCCGGCTCGCTCAAGCTCGCGCAATCCGGGAATCCCGAGCGCTGGGTGGTCAATCCGGGTCGCTCGTTCATGAACTTCAACACGCGCAACACGTTCCAGCGCGGGCTCGCCTACGCACGCCGCTGGGCGGAGTACGAGGCGCGCGGCGGGGAGCGGCCCGAGAAGGACCTGCAGTTCGAGATCTTCCGCGATCTGCTCGCCAAGCGCTGCCAGGTGTCGGCGCACACGCAGATCTACCAGGTGGTCTTGATGACGATCACGATGGTGCGCCAGGAGCTCGGGCTCGACGTGTTCATCGACCACGGGGAGTTTGAGGGCATGTTGCTCGGCGCGCTCGCTCAGGCGGCCGGCGTGCCCGCGATCATCGGGCCGCGCGAGATCGACTCGCCAGTGGGGAGGTCGAGGACCGACGGCAAGATTCTGGGCATCGCGGCGGGCTACCAGGAGCGCGGTCACAAGATGGTCGGATTCAATACCGACTGCGTCAGCAGCACCGGCGTGACGGCGGAGGAGCTCTCGCTCCAGGCGGCCGTTTCGTGCCGCTACGGCTTCGACAACTCGCAGATGGACGCGGTGCGTGGCCTCACGATCGTCCCGGCGATGACCGCCGGCATCGCGCAGGACGTCGGCAGCATCGAGGTGGGCAAGGAAGCCGATCTGATCGCCGTCACCGGCGATCCGGTCGATCCGCGTTCGTCGGTCGAGATCGTCTGGATCCGCGGACGCCTGATGTACGACGCCCGTTCGGAGGCGCGCCGGTGGTGATCCACACTCGAGCAGGTCTCTGGCGCGCGGGTCTCCTCGCCGCGATCGCCTGTTTCGCGGGCGCACGATCGACGCGAGCTTCCCCGTCGCTTCCAGAGCCGCAGACTCCCGCCGCCGCTGCGGTCTCCACGGCGGCGCCAGGGGATCATCCGATCGTGCTGCGCGTCGGTCGCCTGTTCACGATGAACGCCTCCGACCAGGTGTTCACTCCCGGGATGCTGATCGTGCAAGGCGGCAAGGTCCGCTACGCAGGCGCACCGACGGAGGTGCCGGCGGACGCCGAGACGATCGAGTTCGCGCACGGCTGGGCTTGCCCCGGGATGGTGGATCTCCACACGCACATCCACACCGGCGGAGGCTTCGGGGACATCAACGACATGGTGCAAGCCGTGAATCCCGAGCTGCGGGCTTCACCTTCGATCGTGCCCTCGAACCGGCTGGTCCGCCGGGCCTGCGCGAGCGGCGTGACGACTCTGTTCGGGATCCCGGGAAGCGGGACGAACATGGGCGGCTTCGGCGTGCTCTACAAGACCAAGACCGACGCCAGCTACGAGCAGATCGTCCTCGCCGATCCGGGCGGAATGAAGATCGCCCAGGATTCCAATCCGCAGCGCGATGCCGGTGACTTCGGTGCGGGACGCGCGGCGATGGGCTGGATCCTGGAGGACGTCAACCGCCGCGCGCTCGCCGCGCTCGCGCAGGGCCGCTCCGACCCTGCCCTCACCAACCTGATGAAGGTCCACGCGAAGGAGCTGCCGGTCCTGATCCATACAGCCGGCAGCGAGAGCGTGGTGAACACCTCGCGGATGTGGCGCGTGACCTTCGACACCCGCAGCGTGCTCTCGCACGGCTGCTTCGACTCGTGGAGGTCGGCGGAGGCGGTTGCGGCGATGGGGATGCCGGTCAACTGCGGCCCGCGGACGATCGACTGGTTCTCCAGTCGCAACGGGCAGATCAACTGCCAGTCCGCCATCTACTCGAGCCTCCCGGTGCCCTTGTTCTCGCTCAACACCGACTCGCCGGTGATTCCCGAGGAAGAGCTGTTCCTGCAGGGCGCCGTGAGCGCGCGCTACGGCGCGGACTCGTACACGATGCTGCGGGCACTGACGATTCACCCTGCGCAAGCCTTCGGGATCGACGGCCGCGTGGGGAGCCTCGAGGTCGGAAAGGATGCGGACGTCGTGATCCGCACCGGCGATCCGCTCGATCCGCGTTCGGCGGTCGAGATCGTTCTGATCGATGGGCAAGTCCAGTACGACCGCGAGCGCGACGGCATGTGGTTCTGAGAACCCCGGAAACGAAGACGATGACGCTAGGACTCCTCATGACCCTCGCACCCTTGCTCGGCGCCGCCGCGCAGGGGGAGGCGAAACCGACCGTCCCCTCGACGCCCGGGCTCCTCGCGATCCGCGCGCGCCGCGCGGAGACGATCAGCCACGGCTTGATCGAGTACGCCGTGATCTTGATCGAGAACGGCAAGATCGCCGCGGTCGGCCCCGATCTGCCGATCGAGCGCGGGATCCCGGTCGTGGACCTGCCCGATGAGTGGACGGTGATGCCGGGCCTCGTCGACGCGTATTCGCGCGTCGGCCTCGACGGGGAGGGGTACACCGGTTCGCGCCCCGACGTGCTCGCGTCGGCGGAGCTCTACCCTGCCGCGGAGGTGTACGCGGACGTCCTCGAGAAGGGCGTGACGACGCTGGGGCAGTATCCGGCCGGCAACGACCTTCCGGGCCAGGCGGTGGCGATCCGTCCTGCGGGCAAGACGACGGCCGAAATGATCCTGCGGGACAAGAGCTACTTGAAGCTCGTCCTGCGCGCGAACGCCGCGTCGAAGAAGCTGCTCTCCGATGGCTTCAAGAAGGTCGACGAGCACATCGAGAAGGAAAAGAAGAACCGCGAGAAGTGGGACGCCGACCAGGAGAAGAAGAAGAAATCGGCCTCCAAGAGCGAGAAGGAGACCGAGAAGAAGGAGACCGAGAAGAAGGACGGCGAGGAGAAGAAAGAGGACGAGAAGAAGGAGACCGAGAAGAAGGACGAAGCGCAGAAGGACGAGGAAAAAAAGGACGAGAAGAAGCCCGAGGCGGGCGCGGACGAGTACAAGCCGCTGGAAATCGATCCCAAGACGCTTCCGTTCTTCGAGCTGCGCGAAGGAAAGCTGCGCGCGCTCGTCTCGATCGCGAACGCGGGTGAGTACCTGCACCTCATCGACGCGATCGGCGAGGAGAAGTTCGAGTGGGATCTGCGCATCCCGCTGACCCGGGACATCGACATCTTCAACGTGACGGACAAGATCGGCGAGCGGAAGCTCCGGATCGTGTGCGAGCCGTCGATCACGCTGCAGCCGGGGACGATGCGCCAGCGCAACCTCCCGGCGGAGCTCTCGCGCGCGGGGGCCAAGATCGTTTTCGTCCCGCGCACGGATGCCACCTGGAGCATGGAGCGCTGGCTGCGCGACGTCGGCGAGATCTCGGCGGCGGGACTCGATCGGCAGGTGGCGCTGCGCGCAGTCACCCAGGAGCCGGCAGACTTGCTAGGTGTCGGCGAACGCGTCGGAAGCCTCGATGCAGGCAAGGACGCGAACCTTTTGATCTTGAGAGGGGATCCACTGGAGACCGGGACCCGCGTCCAGGCCGTGATCCTCGAGGGGCGCATCGTCTTCGGTGAGGTGAATCCGTGAGAAGGCTCGACGTTCGCTTGCTCGGTTTGGCGGCGCTGTTCGCTCTGTTCCTTCCGGCTCTCGGCCACGCGCTCCAGGAAGAAGGCGGCACGCCGCCGGAGGGCGAAACCGAGGAGGAGAAGGAGATCGACTCCGCGGACGACAAGTGGTTCGCCGTCACCGGCGCCGATGTCTACACGGGGACCGGAACGGTCCTGCGTGGGGCGACCGTGCTCGCCAAGAACGGGGTGATCAAGAAGATCGGCTACGAGCTCGACATGCCGGCGGAGTTCGAGCTCCTGGACGCGACCGGCTTCCGCGTCTATCCCGGCCTGGTCGCCATCGGCAGCTTCGGGCTGTTCGAGGGCTCGAGCGATCTCGAGAACACCTTCAACCCGTTCAATCAGCCGCTCATCCTGGCCCTCGCCAGCGGGTTGACGAGCGCCGTGCAGGGGAACGAAGCCGGCAAGCTCAAGCGGGGAGAGCTCGACGGCATCGTGCTCTCCAAGCGCGTGTTCGTGAGCGACTCCTTCTCCACCAGCTCGCCTTCGGCCAAGCGCTCGTTGCGCGAGAAGCTCGAAGCGGGAGCGAGCTACCTGCGCAAGTACCGCCAGTGGGAGGAGGACGTCAAGACCGACAAGGAGCTGAAGGAGCCGTCGAAGAAGGGCGTCGACCTCACCTACGTGCAGGTGCTGAAAGGCGAGGCGCGCCTGAAGTTCCAGGCCAACGCGCGCACCGACCTACTGGAGATCGCGAACCTCGGCCTGCAGTACGGCTTCCGTCCCGTGATCGAAGGTTGCGGCGAGGGCTGGACGGTCGCCGATCACCTGGGGCGCGCGGGCGTGACCGCCATCGTCACGCCGCGCTACCGGGACAACAAGGACGAGGCCCTCGTGCACGAGGGCGGCTCCTCGATCGAGAACGCCGCCATCCTCCACCGCTCGGGCGTCCAGGTCTGCGTCGTCCCCGCGAGCAAGGGCGTCGATCTCGGAGGCATCGTCGGACGCGACATCATGCACCTTCCGATCGAGGCTGCTTTCGCCGTACGTGGCGGTCTGCCCGAGGACGCCGCCTTGCAATCGATCACGATCGTGCCCGCCCGCCTCATCGGCGTCGATCACCGGATCGGCAGCCTCGAGGTCGGCAAGGACTGCGACCTCCTCGTGACCGACGGTGACATCCTGCACTACCAGACGCTCGTGCAGTGGACGGTCGTCGACGGCAAGATCGTCTACGACAAGCAGAAAGAGCTCTACTTCGCCCACATCCGACCGCGCCCCGAGAGCGCGCTCGCCCCGGAGAAGAAGATCGACGCCGGCGAGACCGACCCGGCGGCACAGCCGGAGGAGGAGAAGAAGGGCGACGAGCCGAAGGACGAGGAGAAGAAAGACGAAGAGAAAAAGGACGAGGGCGAGGACGGCGGGCGCTGAATGCAGCTTCCCTCCCTCGGACTCCGCGTCCTCGATTAGGAGTCCGAGCGCGGTCGACCCGTCCCTCCGCCGATCGAGCCGGTGATCCGCCGGGGCCCCAGGGAGAATGGCCGCGGGACGCGCTAGTCGCTCGCAGGGCTTATCGAGGAGCCGCACCTCGCGTATGCTCTCGACGAGCGCGGACGAATCCCGGTCCTGCCCCCGCGCGCGATCGAAACCTGCATGGTCCTTCGACAACTCCTCCGCCAGCTCGGCTCCGACCGGCGCGGAGCGAGGAACCTGTCCCGCGATGATGCGTACCGCGCTTTCGCCGCCATCCTCGGCGGAGGGGAGAGCGACATCCTGATCGCGGCCTTCCTCGTGACCTTGCGCTGGAAAGGCGTCACGGTCGAGGAGCTGATGGGATTCGCAAGAGCGGCGCGCGATGCGGCGCGCATGCCCTGCGACGGCATGCCGGGGCTCGTGACCCTGTGTTCCTCGCACGACGGACACGAGCAATTCCCGCCGCTCGAGGTCGCCAGCGGCCTGATCGCCGCGGCGGCGGGGGCGCGCGTCCTGATTCTCACCGACCGAAACGTGCCGCCGCTGCGCGGCCTGACGTCTGCAAACGTCCTCGAGGCGGTCGGTCTCTCGATGACCTGGGATCCCACCGAAGCCGAGGACTGGGTCGCGCGAGGGCGCTTCGCGGCGATCTCCCTTTCCGGCATGCTCCCCGCCATGGCGGCCTTGCGTCGCATCCGCGGCGACGTGGTGCTGCGCACGCCGCTCTCCACGGTCGAGAAGCTGCTCGCGCCGGGCAGCTCGGCGGTCGTGATGGGCGCGCAGGAAGGTCCGGTCCTCGGGACGGCGGTCGAGGTCATCCAGGGGATGGGGCATCCGCGCGCGATCGCACTCCAGGGAGTCGACGGCTCGACCATTCCGTGGGTGAGGCGACGCACGCGGGGAATCGAGATCGTCGAGCAGAGCCTCGTCCCGCTCACCATCCAGCCGGCCGATTTTGGTCTGGAGTGCGAGAGCGAGCCCGAGCTGCCGATGTTCGGACCGCCGGAAGAGGGCGCGGGGGCTGCCGACAATCCCAAGCTCGTCGCCGCGGCGGGGGAGCTGACGCTCGGGGTGCTGCGCGGCGAGGCGGGTTCGGCCCGCAACGCCTCGCTCCTCGCGGCGGCCCTGATCCTCAAGGTTGCCGGTCGCTGCATGACGCTCGCCGAGGGCGTCGACTCCGCGACCAGCGCGCTCGACTCGGGCGGCGCTGGCGATCTCCTGGAGCGATTGCGTACGTTCCTCGCGTGATGGCGAGCTCGACGAGCGGAACAGAACCCCAGGAGGAGAGCCGCGCCGAGAGCGGCGAGGCGCCGGCGCCGACCGAGGGGAGCTACCTCGCCGCCGTCGACCTGGGCTCGAACAGCTTTCACCTGGTGGTCGCGCGCGAGGTGCAGGGGCAAGCCGTCGTCCTCGACCGGCTGCGCGAGCGCGTCGCGCTCGCCGAGGGCTTGCAGGAGAACGGATCGCTCTCGGCGGAAGTCGAGGCGCGCGCGCTCGAGTGCCTGGGCCGCTTCGGCCAGCGCATTGCCGAGATCGCTCCCACTCGCGTGCGGGCCGTGGGGACCGCGACGCTTCGCGAGATGCGATCCTCCCGCCCGTTCCTCGAGAAGGCCGGTCGCGCGCTCGGCCACGAGATCGAGGTGCTCGCGGGACGCGAGGAAGCGCGCCTGATCTACCTCGGCGTCGCGCAGGCGCAAGGCGATGACCAGGGGACGCGCCTGGTGATCGACATCGGCGGGGGCAGCACGGAGTTGATCCTCGGCGAGCGCTTCGAGGCGACGACCGTCGACAGCCTCACGATGGGCTGCATCCCGTGGAGCGCGCGCTACTTCCCCCGCGGCGCGCTCACTCGCGATGCGTTCGAGGAGGCCGAGATCGCCGGTCGCATCGAGTTCGAGACGATCGAGGGCGCCTACCGCGATCACGGCTGGCGCGAGTGTTTCGGCTCCTCCGGCACCATTCTCGCCGTCGACGAGATGCTCACGCGCGCGGGCTGGAGTGAAAGCGGCATCACCGAGCGCGGGCTCGCCAAGCTCGAGAAAGCGATGATCGCCGTCGGACGCGTCGAAAAGCTCGAGCTCGAGGGCCTCAAGGCCGATCGCCGACCCGTGCTCGCCGGCGGGCTCGCGATCCTGCGCGCGGCCTTCGACGCGCTGGGCATCGCGCGCATGCAAGCTTCGAAGGGCGCGCTGCGCGAGGGGCTCCTGTACGACCTGATGGGCCGCATCCATCACGAGGACGTGCGCGAGCGCACCGTGCGCGCCTTCGCCGCGCGCTACCGCCTGGACGAGGAGCAGTCCGAGCGCGTCGCGAAGACCGCGCTCGCGCTCTTCGACGGCGTTGCCCGTTCCTGGGGTCTCGACGCCGGCGCGCGCCAGGCCCTGCACTGGGCCGCCGCGCTGCACGAGGTCGGCCTGACCGTGTCCTACGCCGGCCACCATCGCCACGGCGCCTACCTGATCGCGAACTCCGACCTCCAGGGCTTCTCGCGCGACGACCAGGACCGCCTCGCCGCGCTCGTGCACTTGCAACGTGGCAAGCTCGACGAAGCGATCCTCGCGCAGCTACCCGCCCCCCGAGGGCGCGCAGCGCTGCGGCTCGCCATCCTCCTCCGGCTTGCCGTCAGGATGCACCGCAGCCGGCGCGTCCTCGTCCCGCCGACGCCCGCGCTCGAAGAGGCACGAGGCGTGCTGCGCCTGAGATTCCCGCGGGACTGGCTCGATACGCACCCGCTCACCCGCGCCGACCTCGCGCTCGAGCGCACCGCCCTCGCCGGCATCGGCCTCGAGCTCGAGATCGCCTGAGCCGTCCTCGACCGTTGCCGTCATCCGTGCCGCCTCGTCCGAGCCGGCCTCGATCAGGTAGGCCGCCTGGTCGATGGGCCGGAAGAAGGGCCGGGTGCGTCGAGGAAGCGCTCTTCCCAGCCCGGCTTCGGCAGGCCGCAGGTGCTCGTTCGCTGGAAGAAGCGCCCGCGATTTTGCGCGATGCGCGCGTAGACGAAGTCCCGGATCGGCCGCGGCACGCAAAGGAAGAGCGAGAGCAGCGGCCAGGGCGCCTTCAGCCTGCGCAGCACCCGCAGCGCCGCTGTCGATCGGACGGATATGCGGCCGCCCTCGATCAGCACCATCGTGTCGAGGTCGTCGGTCGGAAGCCCGGCTCGCTGCAGCGCGGATCGCCCGTACTCGGACTGCAATGCGGCGAAGCGATGGTGACCCGCGGGATCACGCGGCAGCACGAACTGCACCAGGCGATCGCACAGGCCGCAGTCGCCGTCGTAGAGGATGACGGCGCTGCCGGGCGTTTCGTTGCCGCGGCTCATTCGCGCTGCTCCAGGAAGGGCCGCATGTAGAAACGGCCGAGCGCCCCTGGCATGCCCGTCATCATCGGTGAGCAACATGAGCGGATCCAGTTCGCCGGATCTCCAGGCGCTAGCGCTTGCGATGCTTCTTCGATTTGCCGTCGCCCTTCAGCGCGGCTCCCGAGTGCTCGTCCTTGCGGCGGCGCTCGACGAAATCGGAGGGGTGCTGGGACAGGAAATCGCGCTGGATGGCTTGAGTTCGCATGCGGCCGGGGTCGTCGAGGCCGCCGTCGGATGAGGTGCCCTCGGTCGGGTCGGTCAGGCGCTCGAGATCGTCGGGGGTGGAGAGCTGATCCAGCAGAATCTTCTGCGCTGCGCGGGGAGCGGCTCCGGCGTGTGCGGGTGCGGGTGCGTAGGTGCCGCTCGATTCGAGCAGCCAGGCCTGCAGGTCGTCGGCGAGATAGGTGTCGAAGCACTCGCGCACGACGCGCAGCTTCAGCACGGGGTCCTCGATCGGGAAGCCCACCTCCACGCGGCGGGCGAGGTTGCGGGTCATCCAGTCCGCGCTCGAGCAGAACGTGAGCTCGGCGCCACCGGCGAGGAAATGGAACACCCGGCTGTGCTCGAGGAAGCGGCCGATGATCGAGCGCACGCGGATGTTCTCGGAAACGCCCGGCACTCCCGGTCGCAGGCAGCATGCGCCGCGCACGATCAGATCGATCGGGACGCCGGCTTGCGAGGCACGGTAGAGTGCGCGCACCATCTCGGGCATGGTGAGCGCGTTCATCTTGGCGACGATGCGCGAGGGTTTTCCGGCGCGCGCGTTCTCGGCTTCCTGGTCGATGAGCTGCACGAGCTTCTTCTGCAAGGTGAACGGGCTCTGCAGGACTTTCTCGAGCTCGCGCACGCGGCCCAGTCCCGTGAGCTGCAGGAAGATCTTGTCCGCGTCCTCGCCGTATTCCGGACGGGCGGTGAGCAGCGACAGATCAGTGTACGCTCGCGCCGTTCCGGTGTGGTAGTTGCCCGTGCCCAGGTGCACGTAGCGGCGCAGTTCGTTTCCCTCGCGCCGCACGACGAGGAGCATCTTGGCGTGCGTCTTGTATCCCACGATGCCGTACACGACCTTGGCGCCAACCTCCTGGAGGCGCGTCGCGAGGTCGATGTTCTCGGCCTCGTCGAAGCGTGCCCGCAGCTCGACCACCACGACGACTTCCTTGCCCGCACGCGCTGCCTCGATCAGGGCGTCGACCACCGGGGATTGCGAGCCGACGCGATAAAGGGTCTGTTTGATGGCGAGCACGTCGGGATCGCTGGCCGCCTGGCGTACGAGCTCGAGGACCGGGATGAACGACTCGTAGGGATGGTGGAGCAGGATGTCGCCGCGCTTCAGGACCTCGAAGATCGACTCGGCGCGGTCGATCGTGCGCGGGATCTTCGGGACGAACGGCGGGTACTTGAGATCGGGGCGGTCGACGAGCTGATGGAGCGCGGCCAGCCGGTTGAGATTGACCGGGCCGTTGACGCGATAGAGATCGCGATCGGGGAGCTCGAACATGCCGAGCAGGAAGCGCGCGACGTGATCGGGACACTCCCGGGTCACCTCGAGCCGCACGGCTGCCGCGTACTTGCGTTCGGGCAGCTCGCCCTCGAGCGCTTTCAAGAGGTCGTCGACTTCCTCCTCGTCGACCCACAGGTCACCGTCGCGCGTGACACGGAACTGGTAGCAGCCGGCGACGGACATGCCCGGGAAGAGGTCCCCGATGTGCTCGTGGATCACCGAGGAGAGCAGCACGTATTCGTGACGCGCGGTCTTGAGTCTCTCGGGCACCTCGATCACGCGCGGCAGCGCGCGCGGAACCTGCACGACCGCGATCCCCGAGCGCCGGCCGTAGGCGTCCTCGCCCTCCACCATCACGACGAAGTTCAGGCTCTTGTTCAGGATCTTGGGGAATGGGTGCGCCGGGTCCAGGCCCATCGGCGTGAGGACCGGCTTCACATCGCTCTGGAAATAGCCCTTGATCCAGCTACGGAGGGTGTCGGACCAATCCGCGCGGCGCAGCACGCGGATGCCCTGGGTGTCGAGCTCGGGGACGAGCACCTCGTTCAGCACGCGGTACTGCTCGTCGACCAGCCCATGCGCCGTCTGGCTGATGGCGGTCAACGTGTCGAGCGAGGTGCGGCCGTCAGGATCCACCTGCGCCGTGCCGAAGGCCGCGCGTTCGCGATGGCTCGCCACGCGGATCTCGAAGAACTCGTCGAGGTTGGTGCTGCAGATCGTCAGGAAGCGCAGGCGCTCCAGGAGCGGCGTCGAGGCGTCGCGCGCTTGCGCGAGCACGCGACGGTTGAACTCCAGGAGCGAGAGCTCGCGGCTGATCCACAGGGCGGGTTCCGCCGGGTCGATGGTTCGGACGTCGCTCATGGGCTGCTAGGGCTCTTCCTCTCGGATCGGCGCGGTGGTCCCCTCCACCCAAGGAGCCGCTGGCTGTGGCGTCCCCTTCCGGGCCCTTCCGCGCATCATCATGCGGTGAAAGCGGCTCCGAATGGCATTCGCGGTTCCCGATAAGATTCTGGCAACTCGCCATGCCGCCTTCTCGCGCCCCGACTCCTACCCCTACCCGGGCCGGCCCCGTACCGCTGGAACCGTGGCTGGAGCACCTCGAGAAGCACCTCGTACCCGCGCGCCGGGGGGAGGTCCCCGAGGCCGTCCACCAGATTCGCGCTGCCGCGGCCCGGCTGGAGGTTTGGCTCCGGCTGGCGGGCTGGCGGATCCTGCGCGACGACTTGCGCTGGCTGCGACGGAGCGCGGCTGCCGTGCGCGACATCGACGTGCTGCTCGCGTATCGAGTCTCCGGTGAGGTGCGCGCGGCACTCTCGAAGCAGCGCGAGGCGGCGCAGCGCTTGCTCGCGAGCGCGCTGGGGCGCGTCCGCACGCAGGCCCTCCTGCGTGCGCTGCACCTCCTGCCGCCGCTCGAGGCCGAGCGCGCGCACCGCGCGCTCGAGCGCTGGTCGGCCAAGGTCCTGAAGGAGGGCGATCTCGCCGATTTCGATTCCGATTCGCCGGCCCGGCTGCACCGCTTGCGACGGCGCGCCCGGCGCCTGCGCTTCGCGAGAGAGTGGCTCGATATCGAGTCGGAGGCGCTGCACGAGCTCCAGAAGGAGCTCGGGGACCTGCACGATCTGGCTGTCCTGCAATCCTGGATTGCTACCGCGGACGATGCGTCCGAAGATCTGCCCTCGCGCATGCGCAAGGCGCGCGAGAGGGCCAAGAAGGCCTGGAGCGAAGTACGCGAGGAGATCCTGGAGTCGTGATGATCGTCGAGCTGTTCTTGATCCGTCATGCGTTCGCGCTCCCTTCGGCCGAGGGCCAGTCCGATGCCGAGCGCCCGCTGAGCCCCCAGGGCCGGAAGCGTTTCGCGCGCTGCGTGCGCGGGCTCGACGAGCTCGGAGTGCGCTTCGATCGCCTGTTCCACAGTCCGCTCTTGCGTGCCGTCCAGACTGCCGAGCTGTGCGCCGAGCTCCTGAAGGGGGAATCGAGCGTGTGCGGCGCGCTCGCTGGACCGCCGTCGCCACGCATCTTCGCCGAGTTCGCCCCGCAGGACGGCCAGCGCATCGCTCTCGTCGGTCACGAGCCCTCGATGGGCGAGCTCTGTTCGCTGCTCCTGTGCGGCGAGGTCTCACAGGCCGGCGCGTTCCCGTTCCGCAAGGGCGGCGTCGCCTGGCTGACGGGCCGTCCGGAGCCGGGCGGGATGCAGCTCCGGGGCTTTCTGCCGCCGCGCGTGCTGCGCCGTCTATGAGTCGCGACGACCGCGCGACAGCCGGCAGATGCGAACTGCATCGCCGACGATGCCCGTCAATTGCGCGCGCTCCGGCACCTCGAGTCGCCAGCCCCAGTTCCTGGACAGCGGTTCCACGATCTCGAGCTCCTCATCGGTCGTGGTGAGTAGGGCGCGCGGTGCGAGCGCGTGCAGGAGCCTCTCGACGAGCGAGCGCGCGCGGAAGCGCTCCTCACCTATCGCGCCTTTCCCGGTCGCGAGCTCCGAGCCGCTCCGCTCGTAGAGCTCGTCGTGCAAGGCAGGGAAGTGGTCAGGATCGGTCAGCACGCTCACGAGCCACGCGTGGTCGTAGCGGCGCCCCGGCCGGGCTTCGAAGGTCTCCGTCCGGAAGCGTGGCAGAGCTTCCCCCGTTCGAGCTCCGACGATTGCGAGGGCGCGATCGATCTCCGCAGGCTCGGGGCCGGCGAGCGTGTAGACGTCGATCTCCCGGCCGAGGAGGACGTGCTCGGCGAGGATCGGCGCGAGCTCGAAGACGCCTGCCCCGATGTAGACACTCGGACCCGCGCCCTGGCCGAGCCCTTCGAGCGCTTCCAGTAGGTCCGACGCCAACCGCAGCCCGCTGTCCCGCAGCGCCTCGATCGAAGCTGCGTCGAAGAAGCCCTCACCGCCTTCGTGGCAGTAGGCGAGTCCGAGCAGCGACCAGTCGAGCTCGGCGTCGACCTCGCACAGGAATTCGGCGAAGCGCGCGCTGCGAACTGCGAAGCCGGACGGGTCCACGCGCTCCATGGTGCACACCGGATCTTCTGGGGTCGAGCCCGCCCAAGAACCCGAACCAGCATCTCGCCCGCTTTCGAGGGACCGTAAGATACCGCGCCCCTTTCGCCCCCCGCCTGCGAGATCCCGTGCAACTCGGATTCGTCATCGATCATTCACGGTGCATCGGCTGCCATGCCTGCACCGTCGCTTGCAAATCGGAGAACCAGGTTCCCGTCGGGAGCTTTCGGACCTGGGTCAAGTACGTGGAGGAGGGCGAGTTCCCCGCCGTGCGGCGCTCGTTCGGCGTGCTGCGCTGCAACCAGTGCACGCAGGCTCCGTGCGTGACGATCTGTCCGGTGAATGCGCTCGTGAAGCGGCCCGACGGAATCGTCGACGTCGATCCGAAGGCTTGCATCGGCTGCAAGAGCTGCATGCAGGGCTGCCCCTACGATGCGCTGTACATCAATCAGGGCACCGGAACGGCCGAGAAGTGCCACTTCTGCGCGCACCGCACCGAGCGCGGACTCGCGCCGGCCTGCGCGGTCGTGTGCCCGACCGAGGCGATCATCCCGGGCGATTTCCACGACCCGCAGAGTCGCGTCTCGCGCATGCGAAAGGAGTACGCCCTCACGGCACGCAAGGTGGAGGCCGGCACGGGGCCGAACGTGTTCTATCGCGAGGTCGCGCCGCCGGCGATCGACCCGGAGCTCTCGAGCGCTGCGGGAGGCTACATGTGGTCGGACCGCGCGGGAGGGCTGCGCGTTGATGCGGAAACCTTCCGCGCGCTGGAAGAGAAGGCCCGTGCGCGGACCGTGTACGACGTGCCGCGCGAGCTGCTCTGGGGAACGAAGATCACCGGCTACCTGTTCGCGAAATCGCTCGCGGCGGGGATCTTCCCCGTCACGCTCGCCATGGCGCTCGTGAGCGGGACGGTCAGCGCAGCGCTCGTGCCCGCGCTGCTCGGATCGCTGGGGTTCCTGGCGGTGACGGGCCTCTTGCTCGTGCTGGATCTCAAGCGCCCCGAGCGCTTCTACTACATACTCCTGCGCCCCAACTGGAACTCCTGGCTCGCGCGCGGGACTTTCCTCATCGGGGCCTACGGAGCGCTGCTTCTCCTGTGGCTCGCGCTGGTGCACGGTCTCGGACTCGATCACGGCGCGCTGCTCCTCGCACTGGGGAGCGCCATCACGCTCGCGGGCCTCGGGACCGCCAGCTACACCGGCTTCCTCTTCGCCCAGGCCAAGGGCCGCGTGCTGTGGATGAAGCGCGGCTTCTGGCTGCATCTCGCCGTGCAGGCGGCGCTCGCGGGAGCTGCGGGACTCGCACTTCTCGACCGGTCGCTGCGAGTCGAGCACCCCGGCCTCGTCCCCTTCTTCGCGAGCGCTCTCGTGCTTCAGCTCTTGTTCACGCTCTTCGAAGAACGCATGGCGCCGCGCGGGCGGGAGAGGGAATACCGTCCCGCCGCACGCCTGATCACTCACGGTCCCCTGGCGCGCGAGCACTGGACCTTCGGTGTCGGCGCGGGAATCGCCCTGCCGCTCGTGCTGCTCCTGTTCGCGCCGCACGCGTTCCTGCCCATCGCCGCGCTCCTCGCTCTGGGCGGCCTGTGGATCGAAGAAGACCTCTTCGTACGGGCCGGTCAGGCCCAGCCGATCAGTTGACGTCGAGCGTTCAGAAACCCGGTTAGATCCGGCGCGTCCGAGTGTTTTCAGGATCGAGCGGCTCCGTGGATTCTCCACGGGTAGTCCCAGCCAACGCCCTTTCCTGAGAACACCCATGCTTTCCTTTCCTTTGCGCGAGGCGCGCACCCTGCTCCTCGTCGCGGCATCCTCGTGCACACTCGCGGGCGGTCTGCTCGCGGGAGACTTCAATAACGACGGCTTCGACGACCTCGCCCTCGGCGTCCCCGGCGAGACGGTCGGCAACGTTCCGGCCGGCGCAGTGGCGATCCTGTACGGACGCAGCGGGGGCATCAGCGCGACCGCCGTTCCCGATCAGGTGTTCCACCAGGATTCTCCCGGCGTCCCGGGATCGGCCGAGCTGGGCGACGCCTTCGGCTCCATGGTCATCGCGGGTGACTTCAACGGCGATGGCTTCGACGATCTTGCAGTGGGAGTCAAAGGCGAGGACTTCTTCTTCGGCGGCTCCAACAAGCCAGACGCCGGCGTGATCAGCTTGATCTTCGGATCGGCGGCGGGTCTGTCGACCACCGCGATCGCACTCCAGCAGTTCCGGGCCGCCACGCCGCGCCAGTTCACCGGTTTCGGCTCCGTGATGGCGGCCGACGATTTCGATGACGATGGCTTCGACGATCTCGCAATCGGGATAGCCGGTGACGTCGTGGGAACCATCACGGCGGGAACCGTGCAGGTCCTCTACGGGACGCCCACCGGCCCCGACTCGGCGAACCGCCAGATCTGGTCGCAGAACAGCTCGGGCGTGCTCGACAGCTCGGAGTCCGGTGACGCATTCGGATGCGCGCTGGCCTGCTCCGACTTCGACAACAACGGCACGGCCGACCTCGCCATCGGCGCGTTCGGGGAGGATCTCGCGACCTCGAATGTCGGGATGGTGCACGTCTTCTTCTCGATCCCCGGCACTGGCCTGACCGCCAGTAGCGACCTGACCTTTGCCCAGGGGGTGGGCGGAGTTCCGGGGATACAGACCAGCGACGACCGCTTCGGGTTCAGCCTCGCCGCGATTCCCCACGGCGTATCCGGGCTGGCCATTGGCTGTCCGAACGACTTCGACTCTCCTTTGCGGTCGGGCTCCGTCCTGGTCTTGCCCCCGAACGGCCTCTCGGTGGCCGGGAGCACGTTCATCAGCCAGAACATCGTCGCGGGCTTCGCGGCGCCGACGGCCTCCGACAAGTTCGGCTCGAGCCTCGTCCTCAGTGATTTCGGCAGGCTGTTCTTCCCGAGCGGGGGCGCGGACCTCGTGATCGGCGTGCCGGGCGGGACCGGTTTGCTCGGGACGAATCTCGTCCCGAACGCCGGATTGGTGATCGTGCTGTACGGCAGGAACGGCAGCTTCGACTTCGCCCATCCGCAGCGCTGGGGTCAAGGCAACGCCGGCCTGGCCGAGGTGGCCGAGAGCGGCGATGCCTTCGGCTCGGTCCTGTGTGCGGGCAACTACGGGAAGGACTCACTCCAAGACCTCGTCATCGGCGTGCCCGCCGAGGACTCTGGTCTCGTCGACACCGGAGTCGCTCACGTGCTCTATGCGGACATCCTGAACGGACTCTCGGCGACCGGCAGCCAGGTCTGGTCCCAGGATTCTTCGAGCGTCGAGGAAATCGCCGAGATCGGCGATCGTTTCGGGTCCAGCGCGAGCGGACGCTGAGGAGAGGCTTCACCGAGGAAGGGCCGGCACGCTCCCCGCGTGGCGGCCCTACCGCATTGACGCGCGGCCCCTGTCGGTCGCACACGCGGTGGTTCATCGCTTCACGTCCAGACGCCGTGCCGGTCGCAGGCCAATCCGGGCACCCACGTACTCCCGTGAGATGTCCATCCCGACCGCCGAGCGCGTTTCCGAGGCTCTCGACGAGTAACCGCCCCCGCGGCCGATCCCGTTGCGCGTGAGGGTCGCGCCCGGCGCGGGCGATCGCTCGCCGTCCCCGTCACGCAACGCATAGGGAAAGAAGAAGTGCTCGCGGCACCACTCCCAGACATTGCCGTAGACGTCGTGGAGCCCGAAGGGATTGGGCGCGAATTGCCCCACCGGCGCGGTGAACGTGAAACCATCGTTCCAGTTCTCGTACACCACGCCGCCCATGTCCGCACCCGGTTTCTGCGTGGCGCGTTCGGCGATGTTGGCCACTTCCGAGAGCCCCTCCTTCTCGCCGCCGAACCACCAGACCGTCGTCGTGCCCCCGCGCGCGCCATACTCCCACTGGGCGTCGGTCGGCACCTCCATGCCCATGCGGCCGAGCGCCTCGACACAGGCTTGCAGATCCACGTAGTCCACCGGATGCGCGAGGGGCCGGGATTCGTCGACGAAGGTCGCGAGGAGGCGCGAAGCGAAGGTGTCGCCCATGATCGCGAGCAAGTTGCTCGGGTTCGTGCCCATGACTCTCAGCCACTGACCCTGGGTCATCTCGTACTTCGAGAGGAAGAACGGATCGAGCCGTACCTCCAGTAGAGGCTCCATCGGCGTGGAGGCCGGGTCGTAGTACTCCTCGTCCGGGCTGGCACGCTGCGAGCCGATGCGGGTCGCGCCGCCAGGCATCAGTACGAGCACGATGCCGGTCGAATCGGTGATCCGGAAGTTGCCGTCGCCGGAGTCGCGCTCGGGTGGATCGCCCGATTCCAGCACCAGGAATTCCCACAGACCCGATCGGGGATCCGGACCCAGGGGCACCAGTCCCGGCTGCGGGTAGATCTCGAGCCCGCAATAGGCCTCGCGCACAGCGATGTCGTAGGCGGCTTCCTGCCACTCGGCGCGTCTCTCCTCGACCGTCTCACGGTCGACGGCGAGCGCGACGGCGAGACGCGCTTCCACGTCCGCGACCGAGCTCGGAAGCTGATCCAGCCGCGCCACCAGCTCCGTCAGCGTTTCGAGCTGCCATCGGATCTCGCGCGACATGTCCTCGGCCGTACCCATCGATCGGAGCAAGTCGAGCCTCGACCTGTGGGTCTCCACGCGCAGGAGCATGTCGCGGGCTTCGACCAGCCATTGCTCCATCGCCGCGACGTTCTCCTGGCGCCGTGGCCAGAGCTTCGCCGCCCGTTGCTCGAGCTCGCGCACCAGGACCATGTCGGAGAGCCGCAAGATCTCCTCGAGCCGCCGCACGTCGCGGATGCGCCCCCGTCGTTCCACGACGGCGTAGACGGTGGGAAGGCCGAAGAGGATCAGCAGAGCGAGCGCCACGGTCGAGGTGACCGCCGGCCGCCGGCGCGCGAAGCGGAGGAGCTTCGCGACCGGATTCAGCGGTCGCGCCCGTACCGGCCGCATCTGCAGCAGGGCGTCCAGATCGTCCGCGAACTCGGCGGCGCTCGCGTACCGGTGCGCCCGCTCGCGCGCCATCGCCTTGAGGATGACGGTCTCCAGGTCGCGCGAGATCTCCGGTTGCAGGCGGCGCGGAGCCGTCGCATCCCGGCTCAGGATCTGGTGGAAGAGCTCCCGGGTGGATCTGCCGGGGAAGGGCGCTCGGCCGGTGACGCACTCGTAGAGCGTCGCTCCGAGCGAATAGATGTCCGAGCGTTCGTCCACCGGCCCGAGCGAGGCCTCGATCTGCTCCGGAGCCGCATAGTGCGGAGTCCCGCGGAACTGCCCCGTCTCGGTGAGCGACCGCCAGTCGTCTCCTTGTGCCAGGCCGAAATCGAGCAGGACGGCTCTCCCGTCCGGCACGATCCGGATGTTCGAGGGCTTCACGTCTCGGTGGACGATGCCGGCCGTGTGCGCGCACTGGAGCGCTCGAGCGACGTCCTGCGCGGCGCGCACGGCTTCCGCGACCGAGATCCGAGGGCCGGCTGCGTCTGCGCCCGGGATCAGCTCGTCCAGCCCGCGACCCGCGAGGAGCTCCATCGCGAGGAACGCGATGCCGTTTTCCTCGCCCGCGTCGTGCACGCTCACGATGTTCGGATGCCGCAGCCTGGCGATGGCGTGCGCTTCGCGCCCGAATCGTTCCCGCGCACGAGGCGAGGCCGCGAGCTCCTGGCGCAAGATCTTCAGTGCAACCAGGCGCGAGAGAGAGCGCTGCTCCGCGAGATACACGGTGCCCATGCCGCCCTGGCCGAGCTTGCGGATCAGGCGGTAGTCACCCAGGTGCTCGGGGAGCGGTGGATCGTTGCCGACCGCGCGCGCCGGATCGCCGGCCGAGCGCCCCGGCCCGCCTAGTACCTCAGCGAGCTTGCGGACCTTCGCAGCGAATGGATCCCCCAGCTCTCGATGCTCGGCGAGGAAGCGCTCCACATCGATCGCCTCCCCGCGCAGGAATCCATCCACGAGAGTGTCGATCCACGCATCCGCTGTCTCTTCGCCTGCCATGTTTTCCCGACCGCCTCGACGGACGTACCGCCGCTGCGGGCGAAGACTCCATGCTAGTCTCGATTTCCCGCCCGGGGTGACGAGGGGGCGCCCCGGAGATCCAGCCGACGCCTACCCTGGCGCCCGGGGGGACAGGAGCAGCCGCGGAATCGCGACCGCCATCGCCGGCCAGTGACGGTCGCTCACCGCGCTCCTCCCAGCAGCGTCTCGAGCGTCTCGAGAACGATCGTGCGGGCGTCCTGGATGGACGGCAAATCGCGGGTGTCGGTCGAGAGGACGGCGTAGAGCGCGACAGCAAGGTTCTTGCGATTCTGGCTGGCGGCGAGGCTCACCGCTGTGGGCGGCCCGGTCGGCCGCGGCGGCACGAGCGTCGGCGACCACGCGCGGAAGGCCGCCTCGTCGAAGTCCTCGCGCCCGATGATCGCGACCACCGCGCGCGCCAGGCGTTCGTCCTCCCCGTGCGTGAGCACGCCATCCACGGCCGCTACCTTCTGGCTGATCGCTGCCAAGATCGCTGCCTGCTGCGCGGGTTGCAGGTAACGGCTGCGCGCCAGGAACTTCAGCAGGTCAGCCGTGTGCGCGACCGAGTGCATCCAGCCTTTCGTCGGATCGAAGCCACGCACGTCACGTTCGGCCTCGAGATACGTCAGTGCGGCAGTCAGCAGGCGGTCGAACTCCGCTTGCTCGAGAAACGGCCTCTCGTTGTCCGCGATGGCGAGCAAGCCGAGCGAGAGGGCCGAAAACGAACGGCGAAAGACTCCGTCGGTGTCGCGCTCCCCGATGTCCTTCGTGAGGTTCGCCGTCCACTCTGCGAGCAGGGTCCGTCGCAACTCGACCGGCACGATCCGCTGGCGGTAGATCCACGCCGTGAGCGTCGAGTAGGCGATGTCATCGCGCAGTTCCGGATCGGGTGACGCGAGGTATTCGCTCAGTTCCGCGACCAGCCCAGGAAGCGACTCGCCCGCCGGTACCGCGTACGCACTCTGGGCGATCGCGCGCCAGAAGGCTTTGTCGTGCGGGGACTGCGATGGCGCTGAGCGTGGAAGGTGCGCGGCTGCTCCGAGCAGGAGGACCGTGGCGAGGTGGTTCATGGGCATCACCTGGTCCAGGCTAGCCGAGAATCACGGCTGGTCGGTTTGGCGGCCCAGACGTACGGGCTGCCAGGCCAGGATCGGGCTCGCGCGGCTTCGAGAATCCCTGTGGGGGGATTGACTGCGCCACGATGCGCGTTGGAATCGCGCGATGAGCCAGCCCCCCGTCTCCGGTGGACCTCCCCGCCCTACGGCCCGCGACGCACCCTGGGAGCTCGCTGTCGGCCCGCCGCCCGAGCGATGGGACGATTGGGTCGAGCTCGATCCGGTCGCGTGGCCGGAACGGGTCGAGCGGCACTACCGCATCGTTCCGACGATCTGCTTCAACTGCGAGTCGGCGTGCGGGCTGCTCGCTTTCGTCGACAAGAAGACCGGGGAGACAGCCAAGTTCGAGGGGAATCCCGTGCATCCGGGCAGTCGTGGGCGGACGTGCGCCAAGGGTCCCGCGACCATCAATCAGATCCAGGACCCCGAGCGCATCCTCTATCCGTTGAAGCGCTCGGGTCCGCGCGGTTCGGGGCAATTCGCGCGCGTGAGCTGGAAGGAAGCGCTCTCCGACATCGGGGGCCGGATTCGCAAGGCGCTCGACGAAGAGCGTCACGACGAGGTCGTCTACCACGTCGGCCGGCCGGGCGAGGACCACTTCGCCAATCGCATGCTGCAAGCCTGGGGGGTCGACGGGCACAACAGCCACACGAACGTGTGCAGCGCGTCGGCGCGCACGGGCTTCGCGCTGTGGATGGGCGCCGATCGGCCCTCGCCGGATTACTCCTGCACGAAGTTCATCCTGCTCCTCTCGTCGCACCTGGAAACCGGGCACTACTTCAATCCGCATGCTCAACGGATCATCGACGCCAAGAGCGCCGGCGCGCGCATCGCGGTGGTCGACACGCGCCTCTCGAACACCGCGACTCACGCCGACCACTGGATCTCGCCCTGGCCGGGAACGGAGGCGGCGATGCTCCTGGGGGTCGCGCACGAGCTACTCGCGAGCGGGCGCATCGACGCGGCTTTCGTGCAGCGCTGGACGAACTGGAAGGAGTACCTGGAAGCGCGCGATCCGGCGGGTCCGCGGACTTTCGAGCGTTTTCTCGAGCTGCTCCGCGAGCTGTACGCGGAGTACACGCCCGAGTTCGTCGCTCGCGAATGCCGCGTACCGGCGAATACCCTCGCCATTCTCGCCGAGGAGATCGCGCGCGCCGGGAGCCAGTTTTCTAGCCACCTCTGGCGCAATACGGCATCGGGAAACCTCGGCGGGTGGCAAGTCGCGCGCGCTCTCGTCCTGTTGCACGTCCTGACGGGCAGCGTGGGGACGCCGGGCGGCGTGAATCCCAACACCTGGGACAAGTTCGCGCCCAAGCCCAGCCTGAACCCGCCGCCCTTCTCGCGCTGGAACGAGCGCTTGTGGCCGCGCGAGTGGCCGCTCTCGCACTACGAGATGAGCTTCCTCCTGCCGCATCTCTTGCGCGAGCAGGCGACGCGCCTCGAGGTCTACTTCACGCGCGTCTACAACCCGGTGTGGACGAATCCCGACGGCTGCTCGTGGATCGAGATGCTGGAGTCGGAGGAGAAGATCGGCCTGCATGTCGCGCTCACGCCGACCTGGTCGGAGACGGCGCACTGGGCTGACTACGTCCTGCCGATGGGGCATGGGCCCGAGCGCCACGACCTGATGAGCCAGGAAACGCACGCTGGCACGTGGATCGGTTTCCGCCAGCCCGTCGGACGCGAGTGGCGGCGGCACGAGAAGGGCGAGGATGGGCCGACGCTCGGCTCCAATCCCGGCGAGGTATGGGAGGAAGCGGAGTTCTGGATCGCGCTCTCCTTCGAGATCGACCCCGACGGTGCGCGCGGCATCCGCAAGTACTTCGAATCCAAGGCGCGCCCCGGCCAGCCGGCGAGCATGGACGAGTACTTCGGCGACATCTTCGAGCACTCGGTGCCTGGCTTGCCCGATGCCGCGAAGCGCGAGGGCCTCTCTCCGCTCGAGTACATGCGCCGCTACGGCGCCTTCGACGTGCCGTACGCGGGGCAACGCCGCTACGAGGCTCTACCCGGCGCGAACGAGAAAGGGATCGCGGTCGAAGGTGGCGAGACCCGCGCCGGCTTCAAGACGCCCAGCGGGAAGCTCGAGTTCTACTCGCCCACGCTCGCGGACTGGGGTCACTCCGACCAGGCGATTCCGGGCTACGTGCGCTCGCAGGTGCACTGGAAGGAGCTCGATTTCGCCAAGGGCGAGCGTGCCCTGCTCCCGACGTTCCGTCTGCCCACTCTGATTCACACGCGCTCTGCGAACTCGAAGTGGCTGCAGGAGATCAGCCACACCAATCCCCTGTGGGTCCATCCCGAGGATGCCGAGGCGCTCGGTCTCTCGACCGGCGCCCTCGCGCGCGTCTCGACGCGCATCGGTTACTTCGTCCCGCGCATCTGGGTCACCGAGGGCATCCATCCGGGCGTGGTCGCCTGCTCGCACCACGTCGGCCGCTGGCGCATGTACCGCGAGATCGGTGGCTCCAAGCTCGCGAGCGCGGTCGTCGACGTGATCCGCGACGAGGGCATCTTCCTCTTCCGCGCCAAGCAACGCGTCGGCCCTTACACGAGCTCCGATCCCGACACCGAGCGCATCTGGTGGCGCGAGACCGGCGTCAACCAGAACCTGACCTTCCCCGTGCAACCCGATCCCGTGAGCGGCATGCACTGCTGGCACCAGAAAGTGACCGTCGCACCCGCCCACGCGGACGATCGTTACGGCGACGTCTTCGTCGACACGCGCCGCTCGCGCGAGGTCTACGAGGAGTGGAAGAAGCTCGCGCGCCCCGCCCCCGGCCCCGGCGGTCTGCGCCGCCCCCTGTGGCTCAACCGCCCGCTCAAGCCGACGCCGGAAGCCTATCGCATGCCTTGAGCTCGGATCCCTCGAGCGGGCAAGGCATGGCGCACGTCCGGGGCTGCTCGGGCTCTTGGAGCGCGAGCCATTCCTGTGCTAACCTCCGCCGCCGATTCCCCGGGATGAGACCCGAACCACTCCAATGAAGACAACCTCTGCGCTGTTCTTGGCAGTCGTCCTCCTAGCACTGGCCCCCTCTTGCAGATCCACCAAGGCGGATGATCTCCCGTGCCTGTGCGGCACCGAGATGGGCGACCTGGAAGGCTGCACCCATGCTGCCTGCCGCGCGGGCAAGACGAATCCCGACAATCCCGACTGCGTGTGCGGCGACCTCGACATCCCCGCCGGAAAGAAGGATTGATCATGCGCCACTTCCTTACGGGTTTTCTGCTGCTCGCGGTCGCGGTACTGCCTGCCTCGGCAGCCGTTCTCAAGCTCAAGAATGGCACCAGGATCGAGTGCAAGGTCCAGAGCTACGACACGGCCACGAAGACCCTGCACGTCAAGCTGGTGGACGGCAAGGACGCGAAGTACACGATGGACCAGCTGGACGCGCGCAGCGTCTACTCGGTCAACGCCAGTCTGATTCCCAAGGACGACCCCAAGGCCCAGCTCCTCGCCGCGAACTTCGCGCGCGATGCCGGTCTGTACGCACATGCCGCGCGTCGCTACGGGGAAGCGGCCCAGCTCGACCCGTCGATGCAAACCACGATCGATATCGAGATGACCAAGCTGCGCCGCGCGGCGGCCCAGATGTGCGCCGCGAACGCGCGCGCGGCGGGTGCCAAGAAGGATTTCGCGGAGGCCGAGAAGTGGTGCAAGGTCCTGGTCGAGAAGCTGCCGAACGAGCCCGAGGCGGCCGAGGCTGCGGCGGCGCTCAATGACTATTACGCGCAGACCCGTGCCGCCAAGGTCGCCGCGACCGAGGAGAAGGCCACCGAGGATTTCAAGAAGGACGTGGAGAAGGGCAAGAAGCGCTACGCCGAGATGGTCCAGAAAACCAAGGAAGGCCTGCAGGCGCGCGGCAGCTCGCAGGCGAAGGGCCTGTTCAATTCCGCGATCGGTGACGGCGAGTTCGTGCTCAAGGAGGTCGATAGGATCGCCAAGAAGTACAACGATTCCGCCACGCAGGAGCGGGTTGGGTCCTACCGCTCCATGGTGACCGAGCAAATGGTCGAGTTGCACCTGCACCTCGCCAACCAGCTGGCCACGCAGTCGGATTACCGCGGGGGGCAGTCCGAGGTGAACCAGGCGCTGGCGCTCAATCCGGACCACGAGGGCGCGCTCTCGATGCGCATTCGTCTCGAGGACTACGCCAGCCGCGGAATCGGTTGGGCCTGGTTCTAGGCTTCCGGCGGCCGCCCTCTCTGGTTCGGAGTACCGCCTTCAGGCGGTCTTCTCTCCCAGGGCCAGTCCCGCCTGAAGGCGGGACGACGAACCAGACCGCCTGAAGGCGGTACTCCGAACTCGGAGGGACTCCGTGCACGACACGTTCCGGTCGACGCCCTCACCGCCTACGCCAGCACGCAGGACCGTGAGAAGGCCTTGCGCGCCGGATCCGGGTCTACCTGACCAAGCCGCTACGTCCCGCCGAGCTGGCACGAGCAGTCGAGACGCTCACCGGCAGCCGCCCCTCCGAGAATTGAGGGAGGGCCCGTTGCGGGAGTCATCGTAACCGCCTGGGCTGCTTCGACCGACGATCGCGCCCGCTGCCGAGACGGTGGCTACCGCAAGCGATAGATCTCCAGCAGCGGTCCGTAGTGACGAGCTTTCAGGACCTTCCACCAGTACAGCCGGCCGTAGAAGTCGAGACCCATCGGAAGCTCGACACTGTCGTCGTTCCAGGGTGAGACGCGGCCCACGAGCTCGCCCTTCGCAATCGCGGCGTCACGGACGATGTCGAGCGGCTTGCCACCGGAGGTGACTACCGCGTAGGTGCCGCGCAGGTTCGTGAGGATCTCCGCGGCTCTCGCCGGCGTGCCGGGGTACTCGAGGACACTGGTGTAGGGGACGCCTCCACGCGTGATGGGGAGCATGTGCCAGACGGGGAAGGGCAGCGCCTCGACGGGAAGGTCCCAGAGGTAGCGGTACCAGACCAGCGCAGCGGGCGAGGCCCGGAGATCCTGTGCGTCGCCGCGAACGACGACCTGGAACAGCGGCAGCGAGATCGTCGGCGTGACGAGGATCCGATCGCTCCCGATGTCGGCATGCGCGCGGATCCAGTCGGCGCACAGGGTGTACGTGTCGGGGGCCGCACGCAGGTTCGCCAGGCGGACGATCGAGTACGTGGGGAAGAGGATGATCAGTACGATCGAGGCCCAGAGCGCGATCCTCGCGCGGGAGAGCATCCCCACCGAGCGCGCGAGCTCGCGCACGCTCCACGCAGCTGCCACGGCGGCGAACGGAACGAGGGGCTCGAGGAAGCGCACGAAGGTGCGCGAGTAGATCCCGATGACGATCAAGTAGGGCAGCAGCCCCGCAGCGAAGACCACGAGCTCGGTACGCGACTCCGGTTCTCCGAGGCGACGCGCGCGGATCGCGCGCACGACCCAGACGCACGCGCCGGCGAGCGCGAGCCCCCACATCAACGGGTCGTAGTCGAGGAAGAAGCCCCAGAGCTTGGCGAAGCCGCTGCCGTCGAGGGTGTTGATCCGGTGAGGAAAGTCGGACGGGCCCTCGTCCGGAGTGCCCTGCAGCGAGAGCACCGTTCCGTCGAAGAGGAAGGGATAGAACAGGATCAAGGACAGCGCGACGAATAGCACCGGGACGAAGAGCCACAGATGCGCGCGCCATCCGCGAGCACGGGCGGCGTACAAGTGCGCGGCGAGACCCGCGAACAGGACGAGGGCGCCGCTGTGCAAGGCGCCCACGGGGAGCCCCGCAGTCACGCCGGCGAGGAGGTAACGCGCGGGGCTCGGACGCCGCGCGAGTGCGGCGCTCGCGAGGAGGGCCGCGAGCACGAAGGTTGCGAGCGGAGCGTGCGGCCGCGCCTGCTGCGAATAGTCGAAGTGCAGCAGGCTCGTCGCGAGGAAAACGCTCGCGAGTAGGGCCCAGGAACGCGCGAGGAAATGCCGGGCGAGAATCCAGGTCAACGGTACCGCGCAGGCCCCGAGGATCGCGACCACCAGGCGGGAGGCGTGGAAGTCCCGCGCGGCGAAAGCGAGGTGCGCGTCGAGCTCCTCGCCCGCGGAGATCGCTCCGATCGCGCTCGGCCGCGGCATCAGGGCCATCAGGCGCGAAACGAGCTGCGGGTACGCTGCGAGGTGCTCGGGTGTGGCGGGCGCTTCGCCGCGGAAGTGGAGCGACTGCCGTACGAGCTGGATGTCGGGCTCGTAGGCCTCGGGAAGACCGTGGTCGATTCCGTGCAGCGAGACAGCCAGGCGCAGAACGAAGATCGCGAGAACGGCGATCCACGACGCGCGCTCGCTCATCGCGCCGAACTCAGTCCCGCGAGCGTGCTCTCCAGCCCCTGGAGGAAGAAACCCACATCGGTCACGAGTCCGATGGCGTGCATCGTCCCGCGGTTGGCGAGCTTCACCGGCACCGACTCGGTCATGTCGACGCACACTGCTCGCACCCGCGCCGGCAGGAGGTTCCCGACCGCAATCGAGTGCAGCGCCGAGGCGAGCATCATGCACATCCCCGCGCCGCGTAGCGCTTCCATGTACGCCTCCTGCGCGGCGAGCACGTCGGGAATCACGTCGGCGAGCGGCCCGTCGTCGCGGATCGATCCGGCGAGCACGAAGGGAACGCCGCGCGCCACGAGCTCGTACATCACGCCCGAGCGCACCAGTCCCCGCTCCATCGCTCCCCGGATCCCGCCCGCGCGATTGACCGCGTTGATCGCGAAGAGGTGGTTGCGGCTGCCGCCCTCGACCGCGCGGCCGCTGTTCTGACAGATACCGAGACTGGTGTGCAGGATGGCCTTCTCGAGGTCGTGCGCCGCGAAGGCGTTGCCCGAAAGCAGGACGTCGACCCAGCCTTGCCGCACGAGGTTCGCGAGGGCGCGATCGCCGCCGGAGTGCACGATCGCCGGCCCGGCCACGACGACGATCTTCTCGCCAGCCTCGCGCGTGCGACGCATCTCGCGCGCGCAGCTCTCGATCGCGATCGACTTGTTGACCTCGGCGGAAATGTCGTTCGACATGAATCCGAACGCCGAGGAGCTGCGGGCGCGCTCGGGCGGCTTGACGCGGATGCCGTGACCGCGGATCAGCACGCGCTCGCCTTCGTGGACGAGCCGCTGCTTGACGCAGCAGGGCGTACCGTCACGCAGCACGATCGCACAATCCATCTTCTGGTCGATCGCTTCGAGCCAGCGCCCATCGATCCGCACCCAGGTCTCGAAGTTCGTGCTCGAATAGAACTCGTCGGGCAGGATTCCGTCCGCCTCCGCCGGTGCGAAGGATGCATCGCCCACGATCGCCACCGCGCCGAGATAGCTGATCGCCTCGAGGACGCGGTCGAGCACGTGAGGGTCCCCGGCCTGGACCGAGAGGCGCGCGAAGGAGGGCTCCTCGTTCGTCTTGCCGACGCGAAAGTCCAGTACCTCGAAAGCGCCGCCCTCCTCGACGATGCGGTTGAAAACCTTCCTCAGGATGTCGGAGTCGATGATGTGACCTTCGAGGGTCACGGATTCGCTCACCATGGGATGCTCCTCGTCGGCACGGGGGGCGGAATGATACCGGTCGGACTGCACGCTCGAACCGATCAGGCGCGCGGGCCCGATCCGCGGAGTCCGCTCCATGCATACAATGGCACGCGAGACAGCCGGCTGTCCGAGCGCGGAGTCGAGAGAACCCAGGGTGAACGTGAAGCGACCATCGGTGAGCCAGGCGTGGGTGCGAGCGGGGGCATGCTTCCTCGTGATCGGTCCGCTGGGCGCTCGGTCGCTGTGCGCCGGCAGCGAAGACGTACCCGCCGCTGCCAGGGCTCCGATCGACTTCCGCAAGGAGATCCGCCCGCTCCTCAGCGAACGCTGCTACACCTGCCACGGTCCCGACGAGAAGAAGCGCAAGGCCGGTCTGCGCTTCGACCTCGAGGCAGTGGCCAAAGGCCTGCTCGAGTCCGGCGCGCGCGCGGTGGTCCCCGGCTCGCTCGAGGAGAGCGAGCTCTATGCGCGCATCAGCGGTCCGATCGCAGAAGAGCGCATGCCGCCGGTGAGCTCGGGCAAGGCGCTCTCGAGCGAGGAGGTCGCGCTCTTTCGCCGCTGGATCGAGGAAGGCGCGCCATGGCAGGCGCACTGGTCGCTCGTCCGGCCCGTGCGGCCGGAGCTCCCCGCCGTGCGTGACCCGAAGCTTCTGCCGGGGCCCGATCGATCGCTTCGTGCTCGCGACGCTGGAACAGCAGGGGCTCGCGCCCTCGCCCGAGGCCAGCCGCGAGACGCTAGCGCGGCGCGCGAGCTTCGTGCTCACGGGCCTGCCGCCGACTCTGGCGGAGCTCGACACCTTCCTCGCCGACGAGGCGCCTGATCCTTTCGAGCGCTACGTCGAGCGCCTGTTCGCCTCGCCGCACCATGGCGAGCATCTCGCCCGCTACTGGCTCGACGCTGCGCGTTACGGCGATACCCATGGCCTGCACCTCGACAATCGCCGCGAGATCTGGCGCTGGCGCGACTGGGTGATCGACGCGTTTCAGTCGAACATGTCCTTCGACCGCTTCACGGTCGAGCAGCTCGCGGGCGACCTCCTGCCCGATCCCACGCTCGAGCAGCGGATCGCCACCGGCTTCAACCGCTGCAATCCCACCTCCGCCGAGGGGGGCATGATCGAGGAGGAATTCCGCGTCCGTTACGCCTTCGATCGCGTCGACACCACCTCGACCGTCTGGCTGGGCCTGACGATCGAGTGCGCCAAGTGCCACGAGCACAAGTTCGACCCGATCTCGCAACGCGAGTACTACCAGCTCTTTGCATTCTTCGCCTCGGCGGCCGATGGGGCCTCGGACGACAACGCGCCCTCGCCCGCTCCGGTCGTCGCCGCCCCGACGCGCGAGCAAGCGGCCGAGCTGGACCGCCTCGGCGCCGCGATGGCAGTACTCGAGGAGCGCATGGACGCGCCCGACCCCACGAGCGACGCAGCTCAGGCGGAGTGGGAGGCGGAGGGAGCGCGTCGCCTCGCTCACCGCTGGACGATCCTCGAGCCGAGCGCGCTGCGGGCGAGCGGGGGGAGCGAGCTCGTGGTGCTCGGCGACGATTCCGTGCTTGCCCGCGGGACGAACCCCGAGCGCGACGTGTACGAGTTCGAAGCGGCGACGCCCCTGTCGGATCTGCGCGCGCTGCGTCTCGAGGCGCTTCCGCATGCGAGCCTTCCGCTGGGTGGTGCTGGGCGCGCGGACAACGGGAACTTCGTCCTCACCGCCATCGAGGTGGAAGCGCGCCCTTTCGCCGATCCCTCGCGAGTGGTCCCCGTCCCGCTTGCCGCGGCGGGCGCCGATTTCAGCCAGGGTGGTTACCCAGTTTCGGCGGCGATCGACGCCAACGCCATGAGCGGCTGGGCGATCGAGGGCGGGAATGTTGCACGCACGGCGGTCTTCCTCGCGGCACGACCGTTTGGCTTCGAGGGCGGCACGCTCCTGCGGATCCGACTGAAGCAGGAATCAGGCTTGGCGCGCTCCGGGCTGGGACGCTTTCGGCTCGCCGTCGCCACGGATGCGATGTTCGCGCCGCTCGAGCTCGGAGCATGGCATCTCGTCGGTCCGTTCCTGGCAGCGGACGGGGACGCGGCCTACCGCACGGTCTTCGGTCCCGAGCTCGATGCGCGGCCCGAGGCGACCTTCGAGGGCGGTCTCGGCTGGCACGAGCGCGCGGACCTCACCGACGGCAGCGTGCACGAGCTCCAGGGCGAGAACGCGGCCACGTATTTGCGACGTGAGCTGCGCGTCCCGAGCGCGCGCCGCGTCGAGTTCGCCCTCGGCAGCGACGACGCGATCGCGGCCTGGCTCGACGGCACGCGCGTGCTCGATCGCAACGTTCTGCGACCCATTGCGCCCGATCAGGATCGGCTCGTGCTCGACCTCTCGGCAGGCGAGCACACGCTGCTCCTCAAGGTCGTCAATTACTCCAGCGGGTACGCGTTCACGATCCGCACGCTCTCCGAGGAGCCCGGCGAGCTCCCGCTCGCGGTCGCGGCGATCCTGGAACGGCCCGCCGAGAACCGCACGCAGGCAGAGCTCCGCGCCCTGCGGCGGCACTTCCGGAGTGCGCGCTCGAGCGAATGGCGCGCGCTCGCTCTCGAGCTCGAGCCGTTGCGTGCAGAGGAGCGCGCGCTGCGGGCGAGCCTGCCGACCACCCTCGTGATGGCGGAGCTCGCCGATCCGCGCCCTGCGCACCTGTTGAAGCGCGGCCAGTACGACCAGCCCGGCGACGAGATCCATCCGGGAGTCCCCGCGATCCTCCCGCCGCTTGCGCCGGACGCGCGGGCCGATCGCCTCGGGCTCGCGCAGTGGCTCGTCGACCCGGAGAATCCGTTGACCGCGCGCGTCGAAATCAATCGCCTCTGGCAGATCGTCTTCGGCACCGGGATCGTGCGAACCAGCGGCGATTTCGGCACGCGCGGCGAGTGGCCGAGCCATCCCGAGCTCCTGGACTGGCTCGCCACCGAGCTCGTCGAGAGCGGCTGGGACGTGCGGCATCTCCTGCGGCTCATGGTGACTTCGGCCACCTTCCGTCAGGAGTCGCGGGTCACGCAGGAACTGCTCGCCTTCGATCGCGAGAATCTCCTGCTCGCGCGCGGCCCGCGCATGCGTCTCGACGCCGAGGAGATCCGTGACAACGCGCTCGCCCTCGGTGGCTTGCTCGTGCGCACGGTCGGCGGTCCGAGCGTCAAGCCCTATCAACCCGGCGGCCTGTGGCGTGCGGTCGCCTACCCCACCAGCAACACTGCCGACTTCGTGCAAGACCAGGGCGAGGCTCTGTGGCGGCGCAGCCTCTATACCTTCTGGAAGCGCACTTCCCCGCCGCCCACGATGCAGCTCTTCGATGCGCCGACCCGCGAGACATGCACCGTGACCCGCGCGCGGACGAACACGCCTCTGCAAGCGCTCGTGACGCTGAACGACGTGCAGTTCGTCGAAGCCGCGCGAGCTCTCGCCGAGCGCATCCTGCGCGAAGCGGGCCCCTCGGTCGACGAACGGGTGCGTTTTGGCTTTCGCTGCGCGACGGCCCGCTTTCCGCTCGAGCCTGAGCTCGCAGTCCTGCGATCCTTGGTCGACACGGAGCTTGCCTCCTTCGCGACCCGCCCCGACGCTGCGCGTGCGCTGATCGAGGTGGGGGACTCCACGCCCGATGCGACGCTGGACGCGATCGAGCTCGCCGCCTGGACCACCCTCGGCAGCGTCCTGCTGAACCTCGACGAGACGCTCACGCGGAGCTGATTTCGCCCGCGACGCCCGATAGACTCGTTACAGATGGATTCCAGGGTCGACCGCTCGCGCTATCCGACCTGCATCCGCCGGCTCCACGATCCGGAAGATGACGAGTACGTGCGCAGCCTCGATCCCGGCGCGCGGATGACGATGGTCTGGCAGTTGACGCTGCAAGCCTGGGCGTTCATGGAAGGGCTGGTGGATGAACCGCGACTTCGTCGAGATGTTGTCCGAATTGTCCGCCGCGAAAGCTGAATTCCTCGTCGTCGGCGCGCACGCGATGGCGGCGCATGGACGGCCTCGTGCGACTGGAGACCTTGACATCTGGGTCCGCCCATCGCCCGAGAACGCTCGGCGGGTCTGGGACGCGCTGGCAAGATTCGGCGCTCCGCTCGGAGAGCTCTCGGTCGACGACCTCCAGTCTGCGGATCTGATCTTCCAGATCGGGGTCGTCCCCTGCCGCATCGATGTGATCACTGCCATCGATGGTGTGGAGTTCGATTCGGCGTGGTCCGCGCGAGTTCAGGCGCGCCTGGGCGCGATCACCGTGCCCGTCCTCGGCCGAGACCATCTGCTCCAGAACAAGCGGGCCGCCGGACGTCCGAAGGATCTTGCAGACGTGGCCTGGCTCGAGTCCAGCGAGCCCACGGATCGACGGTGAGACGAATACTGGGGACGAACGGAGGGGGTAGCGTTGCCTTGGTTCGGAGTACCGCCTTCAGGCGGTCTTCTCCTGCAGAGCCGGTCCCGCCAGAAGGCGGGACGACGAACCAGACCCCCTGAAGGCGGTACTCCGAACTAAAGACGCGACGACGAACCAGAACGCCTGAAGGTGGTGCTCCGAACGGAAGGTGGTACTCCGAGCATGAATTGGCGTGCTCGTAGGGGGTGTGGTTTCTCTCTGGAGCGAAGACGCTGACGCGTCCAGAGACCGTCCGCGTACGATTCTGGCCCCATGACTCCCGGGACCGGACAGGCGTTCCTGCGCTTCCTCGCCGAGGCCAGCGTGCACCTCGAAGACGTGCGCGAGGTGGATCGCGCGCTGAAGGTGGCGTTGCGCCTCGCGCGCGATGCGTTTGGGGCGGAGGAGTGCTGCGTCGCGCTGCTTGCGCCGGGAGCGGGCGTGCCCACCGTTCATGCGGCGATTCCGCAGGCCTCGAGCTGGGACCGGGAGCTGGTGGGGCGCTTTCTGCGGGGGGAACGGCCGCGCTTGCCGCGCGAGCTCCTTCTCGCGGCGGTGGAGCGCCGCGGGCGCGCGTGGGGTGCGCTCGTCCTGCGCAAGCGTCGCGGCGGATTCGAGCGCGGCTCCGTGCGTGACGTGGCGCGCGCGGGCGCGCTTCTCTCGCGGACGATCGAACGCGCGGACCGCGCGCGGATCGTGGAGGTGCGCGAGCGCATCGATCGCAAGTTGATCGAGCAGCTGCGCCCCAAGGACCTCTTCTATCAGATCTTGCACGGGCTGCGGACGCTGACGGATTACGACCACTCGGCGGCCATCCTCACGGGAGCGAGCGACGCGGGAGCGCTGAGCGTGGTGGCCGAACAGATCGCCTGGCACAAGGGGAAGAGCGAGCGCGTCGGTACGCGCATCCCCTTGACCGAGGAGCTCCGCCGGCTGATCGAGAGCGGCGAGGTGGTGGGCTTCGATCGCGAGGCCGATCGCTGGAAAGAGTGGCAGGGTCGCGAGCTCGGCGTGCTCGCAGAAGCGCTCGATTCCAACCGGACCGGGGGCGGCGAGAAGTCGGCCCGGGCCGAGATGTCGGTCCTGTGCGCGCCTTTTGCGACCCGCGGGGGCGAGCTCGGCGTGGTCAAGCTCGCCTCTTGCCACGCGGGGAGCCTGGGGAACTTCGAGGCCGACCTGGTGCGGCGCTTCCTCCCGCACGCCGCCGTGGCGATCCACAATCTGCTGCGCACGACATCGATCGAGCATGGCCTGCTGGAAGCGGAGAAGAAGAGCTTCCTCGCCATCCTCGCGCGCGGGGTCGCACACGACGTGAACAATGCCGTCGGTTCCATCCTGCCGCTCGTCCAGCAGATGGCGGCCGACGTCGAGAGCTCCAACATCCGCCAGGACGTCTTCGCCAGGGACCTCTCGCAGATCGAGGGCTCGCTCCAGGTCTGCCGGCGCATCTTCGGCGGAATGCTGGGCTTCGCGCGCAGCGGCACGCGCGAAGTGGGCCGGGGCGACCTGCGTCGCGCGATCGAGAGCACGCTCTCGATCCTCGAGGAGAGCATGCGTCGCCAGACGATCGAGATCGAGCTCTCGCTCGACCCGCGCTTGCCGCTCGTGCACGGCGCGCAGGGAGATCTCGAGCAGCTCGTTCTCAACCTCGCCACCAATGCGCGAGACTCGATGCCCTCCGGCGGCGCTCTCACGATCGGAGTGTGCCTGATCGAGGAGCAGGTCGAGGTCGTGTTGCAGGACTCCGGCTGCGGCATCTCCGAGGCCGATCTCGCACGCGTCGAGGAGCCCTTCTTCACCACCAAGCCGCAAGGGAACGGTCTGGGCCTGGCGATCTGCCGGTCGATCGTGCGGCGCATGCAAGGGGAAATGCAGATCGAGAGCCAGGTCGGACAGGGGACGCGAGTGTGGATCTCGCTGCCCATCCAGCGAAGCGAGGGCGGGGAATGAGCGGAACGGGGTCGGTGCACGTCCTGGTGGTCGACGACGAGCCCTCCATGCTGCGCAGCGTCGAGCGCATCCTCCAGCCGCTCTACCAGGTCTCGGCCGTGCGCACTCTCGAGGAGGCGCTCGAGCACGCCCGGACCAAGCGGCCCTCGCTCGCGATCCTCGACGTGCGCATGCCGCGCACGGACGGTTTCAAGTTCCTCGCCGAGCTGCGCAAGGTCGTGCCGGAGCTCGACGTGATCTTCATGACCGGTGCCGTCCACGAGCTCGACAGCCAGCTCATCCGCGCGATCCGTGAGCGCGCCTTCTATTTCATCCAGAAGCCCTTCGATCGCGATGTGCTGCTGACTCTCGTCGAGCGCTGCCTCGAGCTGCGGCGCCTGCAGACGGAGAACGCGGCCTACCTGAAGCTCCTGGAAGACGAGCTCGAAGAGGCGCGCGCGTTCCAGAGGAGCGTGATGCCGCCCGAGGAGGCGAGTCTCCACGGCTACTCGATCGCGACGCGCTGGCTCTCGTGCACGCGCCTGGGAGGCGACTTCCTCGATTACGTGGATGCGGGCGGCGCGCGCTTTGCATTCCTGATCGCCGACGTGTGCGGCCACGGCGTCTCGGCGGCGATGATGACGAGCGTCGTGAAGTCCGCTTTTCACGACGCGCACGTCGAGGCCTACGAGCCCCTCGCGGTCGTGCGCCGCATCGCGAGCGGTCTGCGCGGTTTTCCCGACGACCGTTTCGTGACCGTCTTCTGCGGACGCGCGCACGCCGACGGGCGCCTCGAATACGTGAATGCCGGCCATCCTCCCGCCCTCACGTGGGGTCCGGGGCGCGCGCTCGCCACGCTGCGCCTCACCGGTCCGATGATCTCACCGGTGCTGGTGGACGGCGGCTGGGAAGGTCGCACGATCGTGCTCGCGCCAGGTGACCGCCTTCTCGCGCACACCGACGGGATCACCGAGGCACCCGGTAGCGAAGGCCGTCTAGGGGACGAGCTCTTCGCCGAGCTGGTGAGCTCGAGCCAGCGGACCGGCGGCGCCCTCCTCGAAGAGATCCTGGAACGGCTCCGCCAGTGGGTGGGCGCTCGCCCGCGCGAAGACGACTGGACCCTGCTCACCATCGCCCGACCTTCGCGCTGAACGGACGCGCCGACTTCCCTTCGCCGCGCGGGCATCCCATGAGAGAGCGGCCGGTTGGCCGGACGATCGCCTGTGGTATCGTCCCAGGCCTCGCTTCTCATTCCCCGCGAGCACGACATGCAGCGAATCCTTCTTCTGTCCACGGTTCTCTTGCTCTCGACCGGCTGCCGCTGCTGCTGCGAATCGTGCGCGCCGGAGGACGGCGGGGGTACTGCCATCGAAGACTCCACACCTGAAAGCGACGCGAGCGAGACACTCGAATGGAGTGGCAACCATTCGGGAATCCACGAAGCTCGCCGGGAGGTGATTCGCTCGGCCGACGAGTGGTCCGCCCTGTGGACGCGGCACGCGGGAGAGCGCCTGCCCTCGAGGCCCGTGCCGCAGGTCGACTGGACGAAGCAGATGGTGGTCGCGATCGCGCTCGGCGACTGTCCGACCGCTGGCTACTCGGTCGGGATCAACGGTAGCGAGCAGGACGGCGGAAAGCTGGTCGTGCACGTCCGCAAGAGCGTTCCCGCGCCCGACTCCATGCAGGCGCAGGTCGTGACGTCGCCATTCGTCTTCCGGACCGTTTCGCGCTTCGACGGCGAGGTGGTCTTCCGCGAGGAGTGAGCCCCCCGCTCCTCACTCGATGCGCCGGATCCCGTTCGAACCTGCGCCTCCGGCCGTACCCGTACCCGAGGTCACGGAGAAATCGATGGCCACGAGTGGCGTCCCGTCCACGATCGTGAAGACACCGGGCTGGCTGAGCGTCGGCCAGGCTCCGCAGTAGATGTCGCCCTCGCCGCAGATGATGCCGTCGTCGTTGTCGTCCGAGCCCGCGAAGATCGCGTAGTCGCCGGCCGGGAGATCGGCGAAGCTGTACTCGAGGGTCGTGGTCGGATTCACCACCGTTTCGCCCACGGTTTCCGAGGTATCGGCTGCCACCACGAGCACGAAGATGTTCACGTCGTCGAGAACGGCGGCGGGACCGACCTCGAGTGCGACATCGATGTTCAGGGTTCCTCCGTTCGAGGACACGAGGACATCGCCCGCGTAGGAGCCTTCGGCGAGCCCCGTTCGATCGACGGCGATGCTGATGGCATCGGTGTCCGAGCTGCCGCCGCCCGCCGAAGGGATCCTTTGCGCCGCGAGCCAGTCGCCCCCGGTGACGGTGCTCACGGTGGGGGCGTCGACCTGGAGGACGCCGCCGCCGACGTTGAACACGGTGACCTCCTTCTCGCTCGTACCGACGCTGAAGGTCACCACCTCGGTCCCGAGGCCGAGGACCGGGGTCGACGCTCCGCCGCCGGCCGCCTCGTTCACTGCGCCTGCGGCGTTGATCAATCCGTGACCGTAGATCGAATCCTTGCCCGCCTCCCCGCGGTCGACAGCGGTCGCTTCGAGCATGTTCTCGATCTGGTTCGGCGTGAGCGCAGGAGCGACCGCGAGCATCAGAGCGGCGACCCCGGCGGCGTGCGGGCAAGCCATCGACGTTCCTTCGTAGAACGCGTAGACGTACTCGCCCTTCATGTCGTCGTAGAGCGTCGAGAGCACGCCGTCGGGATACCCATCGGCGTCGCTGTCGACGGAGAGATCCCCTCCCGGCGCCGCGAGGTCGACGGTGGAGTGGAAGTTCGAATACGGCGCCTGGTTGCCGTCGAAATCGACCGCCGAGACCGAGATCACCCCGTCATAGGCCGCGGGGTACGAAGGCTCCGAGGAGGCCTCGTTTCCGGCGGCAGCGAAGAGCACGAGCCCCGCCGCTCGCGCTTCCGTGATCGCGTCGAACATCGTCGCGCTGAAGCCCGGGCCCCCCAGGCTCATGTTGATCACGTCGGCCGGCGCGGGGGGCAAAGCGCCCGAGCTGTTGTCGAGGCCGGCGGCGAAAAGGATCGCGTTACTGATGTCGAAAACCGTTCCGCCTTCCTTTCCGAGCGCACGCACCTGCATGACCTTCCCCATCCAGGTGACGCCCGCCACTCCCTTGGCGTTGTTCGTCACTGCCCCGATCGTTCCTGCGACGTGGGTGCCGTGGAAGCTGCTCGGTGTTCCTCCGCTGGCGTCGCCCTCGTCGGTCGGATCGGGATCGATGCCGTCGCCGTCCGCGGCGCTCGCTGCGTCCGAGATCAGGTCGTAGCCATTGATCTGCCGGCCCGCGAGATCGGGATGTCCCGTCTTGCCCGTGTCGATGACCGCGACGATCACCGAGGGGGAGCCGTGGGTGATGTCCCATGCCGCGGGCAACTGGATGAGCTTGTAGTGCCACTGCAGGTCGTAATGCGGGTCGTTGGGTTCGCCGAAGACGCGGTACACGAAGTTGGGTTCGGCGTAGAGGACGTCCTCGCGAGCGGAAAAGCTCTCGATCCACGCGCAGGTCGCGCGCATCCGGTCTTCGCTCCCGAGTCCCGCAGGCAGATCGATGGCGATCTTCCTCGCGCCGCCGGGCGTACGCACAAGCTCGCGAGCACCGCGCCGCGCGAGGGGAGCGGCGAGATCGGCGTCGGCGCGGGGACGTACGATCGCTTCGCCTGCAACGGCCGCGAGCTCGACCGTTCCGATCGGGTGCTCGAGCACGCGTCCGCGCAACCATCGCGCTTCCTCGTCGAGCGGTGCGAGCTCGCGAAGGGAGGCGAAGGCCGTGGTCGCGCCCGGTGCGGGCTCGCGTGCGCGCAGCGCGAGCGTCCATGCGCCCGATCCCGTCTTCGTCCGGACCTCGATCGAGAGCAAGCTCATCCCGGGCACTGCGGAGAGGTTCGCCGACGTCGAGCCTGACCACTGGGCGACCGGCATCGGATGGGAGAGCCCGCGAGTTGCGTCCTGGACCACGAGCTCGCCCTCCGTACCGGAGTCGAATTCCATGCTGGCCTCGAGGTCGGCGCTCTCGGGGAAGGCGAGCAGCACGCTCGCCTGCGTGGCCGAAGCCTGCTTCGCGGTCCCATGCACGACGATCGCGTCGCCCACCTGCAGCTCGCCGAGGTAGCGCGGAGCCGGACCTTCAGCGCTCGCGACGAACGTCTGCTCCGCTACGGAAGCCCGGATCGCGACCGTGTAGCCGCCCGATCCTCCGTGGGCGAAGAGCACGAGCATGCACGCGCCCCGGGCCTGAAAGCTCGCCGCCCCGCTCGCGCCCACGCTCGGAAAGGCTTCGACGATCTGCAGACTGGTCGTGTCGTAGACGAGCAGATCGAGGTCCAGCGCGCCGGCCGCGGCGAGCTCGACGCTCACATCGAAGCGCATGCGCTCCGACGTTGCGATCCGGAAGGCGTCGATCGGATCGCTCTCGTGATCGGCATGGCCGCGAATCGCGAGCGAGTCTCCGCTGGTGAAAGCGCCGAGATCCTGCACGCGGGAGAGATCGTCGTTGGGCTCGCTCTCGTCCCTCGGACCGCCCACTGGACCATTGGTGCTGAACACAGAGATCGTGCCAGAAAGGTCCGGCGGAGTGTGTCCGCCGCCGCCGCCTCCACCGCCGCAGCTCGACAGGACGAAGAGGCTCGCGGCGAAGGGGACGAGACTGGAGCGGCTGAGCAAGTGCATGGGATCTATTCCGTTGCGATCGACGTGCGCGAAAGGAGCCGGAAACTACGTGGCGGGCCGCGGATCATCCTAGTGTCCCGAGTCAGGAGTTTGCCATCACATCTCGGGAGCCTCGCGGCACAGGGTTTTCCTGCGAAACGATCCGCCGGATCGATTCGATCCGCTCCGCGGACTGCAGCGTGCCCTCTGCTAGGATGGTCCGCTCTCGGCCATGGATCCCCTTCGCGAACACCAGGCCCAGCTCACTCGTCGCGCGCTCTTCGGCCGCGCGGCGCATGGCATCGGAACTGCGGCGCTCGCAGCACTCCTCGAGCCCGGTTTGTTCGCGCGCACGCTCACCGGCGATCGCGGCGTCCTTGGCGCACCGCACCACCGGCCGACGGCCACGCGCGTGATCTACCTGTGCATGTCGGGAGGTCCTTCGCAGATCGACCTGTGGGACCCCAAGCCCGTGATGCAGCGCTGGTTCGACCATGACCTACCTGATTCGGTGCGCATGGGGCAGCGCATCACGACGATGACCTCGACCCAGTCGCGCTTCCCGATCGCGCCGTCGAGGTATGCCTTCGCCCAGCACGGGGCCGCCGGCACCTGGGTGAGCGAGCTCCTGCCGCACACCGCGGGAGTGGTCGATCGCCTCGCGGTCGTGCGCTCGATGCACACGGAAGCGATCAATCACGATCCGGGGATCACCTTCCTCCAGACCGGCAGCGAGCAGCCCGGTCGGCCAAGCCTGGGATCGTGGGTCTCCTACGGCCTGGGGAGCAGCAACGCCGATCTGCCGACGTTTGTCGTCCTGCACTCGAGCTGGAGCGGCAAGCGCGATGCGCAAGCGCTCTACTCGCGACTGTGGGGCTCGGGCTTCCTGCCCTCGCGCCACCAGGGCGTCGCGCTGCGCTCGAGCGGCGATCCGGTGCTCTACCTCTCGGACCCGCCGGGCCTCGACTCGACCGCTCGCCGGCGCATGCTCGACGCGCGTGCCGAGCTGGATCAGCAACGCTTCACGGAACTCCAGGACCCCGAGATCCAGACCCGCATCGAGCAGTACGAGATGGCGTACCGGATGCAGTCCTCGGTGCCCGAGCTCACGGATGTTTCCGGCGAGCCCGAACACGTGATGGAGCTCTACGGGCCGGACGTGCGCAAGCCCGGCACCTTCGCCGCCAACTGCCTGCTCGCGCGCCGCATGGCGGAGCGCGGAGTGCGCTTCATCCAGGTCTACCAGCGCGACTGGGACCACCACTTCGAGCTGCCGCGCGACCTGCCCCTGCAATGCGGCGACGTCGACCAGGCGTGTGCCGCGTTGATCCTCGACCTCGAGCAGCGCGGTCTCCTCGACGACACCCTGGTCGTCTGGGGTGGCGAGTTCGGTCGCACGGCTTACTGCCAGGGCACGCTCTCCGCCGTGAACTACGGCCGCGACCATCACCCCCGTTGCTTCACCATGTGGCTCGCCGGCGGCGGCGTCCGGGGCGGCACGAACTGGGGCGAGACCGACGAGTTCAGCTACAACATCGTGAAGGACCCCGTGCACGTGCACGATCTCAACGCCACGATCCTCCATTGCCTCGGGATCGACCACGAGCGGCTGACCTTCCGCCACCAGGGGCGCGACTACCGTCTCACCGACGTCGCGGGCGAGGTCGTCACGAGCTTGCTGGCGTAAGCGGTCTGGATCCGAGGGGGCGGGCCGGGGCCACGGGCCCGGATTCCGAGGCCCCCCGAGTCGAATCCGGAATCCTGTGCAAGTCCCGGGGTCCACGGGCAGTTCGGGGAGTGCCTACGGAGCGCCGAGCGATGAGAGGGCAGTCGCCCTCGGGCGCCAGCAGGCATGGGGGCTCCGCGCAACGGAGTTTGTTTCCGGGGGTGGATTGTCTGCCCGCGCGGAGCCCGCCGAACTTCCCATCCACACTCAGCCCTGAGAAAGCACCTCGACATCATGTACGCGATCCTGTTTGCCTCCATGTTCACGGCTCAGGCCCCCTTGCCCCAGGACGTCGATGGCGAAGTCCGGGCGACGACCGTCTCCGAAACAGTGGTCGAGGCGCGCCTCGGTGAGACGGGCAACTTGCGGTACGCCGAACACGACGGCGAAGATCTCTCGAGCTACCTTCCGCTCGAAGTGCCCGAGAGCGGGCTCGAGCGAGTGCACAGTGGTCCGGTCGAAGCGATCAGCCTCGACGTCGCCACGGGAGTCGAGAAGGTGCAAGCGCTGCCCTATGACCCCTTCCGCACGGCAGGCTGGATCGCCGGCCGCGCGCTCTCCGACGAGGTGGGCGAGTCCCTCGATGCGAGCTTCGGGACCTTCTCCAAGATCACCTCGACGGCCTTCCCGTGGAGCACGCAGTGCCGCGTGTTCTTCAGCCAGAGCGGCGGAAACTACGTCTGCTCGGGCACGATGATCGACGCGAAGAACCTGATCACGGCGGGTCACTGCGTGCACGAAGGCTCGGGCGGCTCATGGTCGAGCGGCGTATGGGTCGCTCCGCGCTGGGATGGTGACTCGAATGCTTTCGGCACCGCCAACGCGACCCTGCTCGGCAGCTTCACGGGCTGGACCTCCAGCGGCAGCGGCAATCACGACATGGGCTTCATCCGCCTCGACCGGCCGGTCGGTTTCTTGACCGGCTGGCTCGGCAACTTCTGGAACTCGAGCTCGAGCTTCTGGTACGGCACGACCTTCAACCTGGCCGGATTCCCCGCGACCGTCAGCTCGACCTTCCCCGACGCGCCCCATGCGCTGTACTACGCCTTCGGGGGCTGGAACGTCGTCAACACCTACACGGTCGACGCGATCTATCCGACCACCGTCGACTTCGGCGGCCTCTCGGGAACGGGCGTCTACTACATCGCCTCTGATGGAAGCCGCTACGTCGGTGGGGACCACCGCTCGAGCTTCACCTCGGGAGGGTCGAAGTACCGCCGCAGCTGCCGCATGACGCAGGGCAAGTTCGACTTCTGCAACGACTCCTTCATTCCGGAAGGCTACGTCACGGGCTCGGTCGACTACGTGCCGCTGAAGGCGCGCCTGGCCGTGGGCTCGATCCAGCGCGGTCACTCGGCCGCCATGACCTACCGCGTCGGCAACAACTCGAGGTTCAATCCCGCGAGCGCCAACGTCGACGTGGACGTGTACCTCTCGACCAACAGCGACATCTCGACCTTCGACACCCTGATCCAGTCGCACACCTTCACGTGGAACTTCGGAGCCAAGACCTCCGTCAACGTCAACGTCGGCTCGGTGACGATCCCCGCGAGCACGACCGCTGGCAACAAGTACCTCGGCGTGATCGTCGACGAGACCGACGCGAGCACTTCCAACAACGACACCGACGGCTGGGACGCCCATCTCATCCGGGTCACGAACTGAAAAGGTCGAGCTTCCGTAGAAGCTCCTCCCTCTCCTTCTCCCTGCTCGCCGAGGCCGGCGCTAACAAGCGCCGGCCTCGGCCTTTGTATCGAGCGGGCGCGGCTGCTCGAGCGGCCGCCGCCGGTCTGCGCCGGGGCCGCTACAATCGAGCGGCTCGCGTGCGGCGCATGAACTCGACTCACCGGGATCTCGGTCTCTCCTCAGGCTCGGCGGTGACCGCCGCCGTCGCCTGCTTCGTGCCGGCGCTCGCATTCGCGCAGGATCAGGGGGCACGGGCGGAGCTCGATCCATCGACGCTCCCGCCGCCGGTCGAACGCAGCATCGATTTCGCTGCCGACGTCGCGCCGATCTTCGAGCGCTCGTGCCACAGCTGCCACGGACCGAAGCGGGCGCGCAGCGATTACCGGCTCGACCAGAAGGCGAGCGCGCTTGGTGGCGGGCAGATCGGCGGAGCCATCGTTCCAGGTGACAGCTCGCACAGCCTGCTCATCCACTATGTCGCTGGCGCCGACGAGCTGATCCGCATGCCGGAGAAGGGGAGCATGTTGCTCCCCGAAGAGGTCGGCGTCCTGCGCCGCTGGATCGACGAGGGAGCACCGTGGCCGGAGGCGCCCGTGGATGCGCCGATCGACGCGCTAGCCCGGGATCATCCCGAGCACTGGGCCTACCAGCCGATCCAGCGGCCAGCGTTGCCCGCAGTGCAGCACGCCGATCGGATCCAGACTCCCGTCGACGTGTTCGTGATCGCCAAGCTGGAGGAGCAGGGCCTGGAGCTCGCGGAGCCCGCGGATCGCGCCACGCTGCTCCGCCGCGTGACTTTCGACCTCACCGGCCTGCCGCCGACGCCCGCGGAGATGGACGCTTTCCTGGCGGACCCGCGCTCCGACGCGTACGAGCGCGTGGTCGATCGGCTGCTCGCGAGCCCGCGCTACGGCGAGCGCTGGGCGCGGCACTGGATGGACGTCGTCCATTTCGCCGAGACGCACGGCAACGACCAGGATCGCCCGCGGCCGAACGCCTGGCCCTATCGCGACTACCTGATCGGCTCGTTCAACGCCGACAAGCCGTACGCGCGCTTCGTCGAGCGAGCAGCTCGCCGGCGACGTGCTCTATCCGGACGAGCCGCGCGCGATCGTCGCGCTCGGTTTCCTCGCGGCCGGGCCGTGGGACGAGAGCTCGCAGCTCAACATCGTCGACGACACGGTCGACAAGCAGATCGCCCGCAACCTCGATCGCGACGACATGCTGACGACGACGATGTCCACGTTCGTCAGCACGACCGTCCAGTGCGCCCGCTGCCACGACCACAAGTTCGATCCGATCCCGCAGACAGAGTACTACAACCTCCAGGCGGTCTTCGCGGGCGTGGATCGAGCGGACCGGCCCTACGACCTCGACCCGGAGCTCCACCGCAGGCGGCAGGCGATCCTGCGGCGCGAGCTCGCACTCGAGCGGGCGAGGTCGGATGCGCCGGAGCTACTGGATCCGGAAGTGCAGCGGAAGGTGAGCATCTGGGAGCGCTCGCTCGGCGGCCTCGGCGATCCGTGGACGGGGCAGATCCCCGCACGGATTGTTTCCGCGGGAGGCGCGACGGCCACAGAGCTCGCGGACGGCTCGGTCCTCTTCGGGGGGGAGCGGCCCGAGATCGACACGTACACGATCGAGATTCGGCCGGAGATGAGCGAGATCACCGCGCTCCGCCTCGAGGTGCTCGCGCGACGAAACGCTGCCGTTCCGCGGGCCGGGACGCCAGGACAACGGCAACCTGCACCTCTCGGAGATCACGATCGAGGTCGCGCGCGGCGCGGCTCCAGAAGTGCGAGTCCCGGTCCGGATCGCGCGCGCGAGCGCGGACTTCGACCAGGAGGGCTGGACGTCGGCCATGGCGATCGACGGCGATCCGGCCACGGCCTGGGGAATCTGTCCGCAGGTCGGCCGGGGTCATCACGCGGTGTTCGAGCTCGCGGAGCCGCTCGACACCTCGGGAGGGGCGCTGGTCACGTTCGTGCTCGAGCAGCTCCACGGCCGAGCGCACCTGATCGGCCGGCTGCGGCTCTCGGTGACCAGCGCACCGCCGCCGGTGAGTGCAACGACGCTCCCCGAAACGATCGCGCAGATCCTCGCCAGCGCGCCTGAGCAGCGCACGGCCGTGCAGATCTCGGAGCTCGCTCGCTTCGTTCTCCTGCAAGGCATCGGGGCCGAGCTCGCCGCGCTGCCGCCGCCGGAGCTGGTGTACGCCGGCACGACCGACTTCGAACCGGAGACCAACTTCAAGCCGGCGCGCGGGCCCCGGCCGGTGCACGTGCTCGCCAGGGGCGACGTCAGCAAGCCGCTTGCAGCCGTCGTGCCCGGAGCGCTGACGTGCATGCTCGGGCTCGATGCGGCGTCTCGACCTCGCGGACCTCGAGGACGAGGGAGCGCGCCGCGCCGCGCTGGCGCGCTGGCTCACCGACCCGCGCAATGTGCTGACCTGGCGCTCGATCGTCAACCGGGTGTGGCACTACCACTTCGGCCGCGGCATCGTCGACACGCCGAACGACTTCGGCGTGATGGGGTCGGTGCCGAGCCATCCCGAGCTGCTCGATTGGCTGGCGTCCTGGTTCCGCGATCAGGGCGGCTCGCTCAAGAGGCTCGCACCGGCTGCTGGTCACCAGTAGCGTCTACCTGCAGTCGACGCGCTCCGACGCGCACTCCGCGGCGCTCGACGCCGACAACACTCTGCTCTGGCGGATGAACCGGACGCGGCTCGACGCCGAGTCGATCCGCGACGCGGTGCTCTCGATCGCCGGCAAGCTCGATCTCACGATGGGCGGGCCGTCGGTCAAGCAGTTCGTCGAGAGTCCGGGCATCCACGTGACGCCGAAGGTCGACTACGTCAGCTTCGACGTCGACAGCCCCGCGAGCTCGCGGCGGAGCATCTACCGTTTCCTGTTCCGCACGCTGCCCGACCCGTTCATGGAGACGATGGATTGCCCGGACGCGTCGCAGCTCGCGCCCAGGCGCGAGAGCTCGGTCACGGCCCTGCAGGCCCTGGCGATGCTCAACGACCGTTTCATCGTGCGCAGAGCGAGCACCTCGCGGAGCGCATCGTGGCCGCTCACCCGGAGATCGAGGCCGAGGTCGACCTGCTCTTCCAGCTCGTGCTCGGCCGGCGCCCTCCTCGACGGAGCACGCGAGCTTCGCGGACTTCGTCGCACGCAACGGCATGGCGAACGCCTGTCGCCTGCTCTTCAACAGCAACGAGTTCATGTTCGTGAACTGATGGACGACCGTGCGGAGCCTGCCATGAGTCGAGAGCGCTGCGAGCATTCCGGCCAGTACCGCGCGCTGCCCAGGCGCGAGTTCCTCTGGAGGCTCGGCGGCGGACTGGGCGGCATCGCGCTCGCGCAGCTCCTCGGCCGCTCGCAGCTCCTGGCGCAGACGAGCTCCCTCGCCGCCGGAGCCGACCTGAACGGCGGCCTGCACCATCGCGCGAAAGTGCGCCGCGTCATCCAGCTCTTCATGAACGGCGGCGTGAGCCAGATCGACACCTTCGACTACAAGCCCGAGCTCAGCCGGCGCCACGGCGAGAAGTTCGACCCCGGCGAGCGCGTCGAATCGGTGACGGGCTCGCACGCCGACTTCCCCATCCTGAAGAGTCCCTTCGAGTTCCAGCAACACGGCGAGACGGGACGCTGGGTGAGCAGCGTGTTCCCCGCTCTCGCCGAGCACGTCGACGACCTCGCCTTCCTGATGTCGATGGCCTCGAAGACGAACGTCCACGGTCCGGGCAGCTACATGATGAACACCGGCTTCATGCTGCCCGGCTTCCCCTGCATGGGCGCGTGGATCACCTACGGGCTCGGCTCATCCAGCGACAACCTGCCCGCTTTCGTCGTGCTGCCCGATCCTCGCGGGCTGCCCTACAACAACCTCGGGAACTTCTCCTCGGCCTTCCTGCCGGTGTCGCACCAGGGCGTCGTCATCAATGCGACCGCGCCCACGCCCGTCCACGATCTCTTGCCGCCGGCGTCGGCGGCCTACATCACGCCACGGAGCGAAGCGGAGCTGCTCGCGCTCCTCGGAGCGATGAACCGCGAGTACGCGGCCCGCGACGAGAGCGACTCCCGGCTGGAAGGACGCATCGCTTCCTACGAGCTGGCGGCGCGGATGCAGCTCAGCGTGCCCGGAGTGTTCGATCTCAGCGGGGAGAGCGCTGCGACGCGCAGGCTGTACGGGCTGGATGAGAAGCCGACCGAGGAGTTCGGCACGCGCTGCCTGCTCGCACGCCGCATGCTCGAGCGTGGCGTCCGCTTCGTGCAGGTCTGGAGCGGCCCGCCGGCGCGACGGGCAACTGGGACAACCACGCCGATATCTCGACCGAGCTCCCTGCGATCGCCTCGATGGTGGACCGCCCGATCGCGGGGCTGCTCGCCGACCTCGAGTCGCGCGGCATGTTCGAGGACACGCTGGTCATCTTCTCGACCGAGTTCGGGCGGCAGCCTTTCAGTCAGGGGAGCGCGGGGCGCGACCACAACGGCGGGACCTTCGTCGGCTGGCTCGCGGGGGCGGGAGTCCGGGCGGGGGTTGCGTATGGCGAGAGCGATGAGTGGGGGTGGAGGGCGCGGGTTCCGATCTGGTGCTACGACCTGCACGCGACGATTCTTCACTTGCTCGGGATCGACCACGCGCGGCTCACGTTCCGGCACAATGGGTCCAACCGGCGGCTCACGGATGTGCATGGGGAGGTGATTGGGTCGATTCTGTCGTAGGGGGGGGCGGGGGGGATTGGATCGGGGCGCGACGGGTTGCTTCGAGACCGCCTGAAGGCGGTCGTACAAACCAGAGCCGGACCGCCTGAAGGCGGTACTCCGAACCAGAGCCGAACCAGAGTCGAACCGGGGGGGGGCGCGGTTTTTCGGAGTTTTTGGGTCGTCTGGCTCGTGGTGGCGCAGTTCTAGGGGTGTCCAGGAAGGGGCTCCCGGAGACTGCTCCGACCCTGATTCCCCTCTCTACCCTCCAACCCTCGATCGACGTCCCATGCGTCCTCGCTGGGTGGGTTGGCATCGGCTCGGGGGGCCCCTGAACGGACACGTGCGATCGAGCTTCCTCTTCCCAGCCTTGCTTCTGTGTCGGGGGAGGACGCGCGGCACGCACGAGCCCACCACCATCCGCCAAGGACACGAGGCCGCCATGCGTCGGTTTTTCGCCTTCGTTCTCTGTTCGCTTTTGACGGTCCCGGCGGCATTCGCCCGGGCGCAAGATCCCGCGGACGAAGAGGCTGTCGCCCTGCCTCCCGAGGCGATGCGTCACGCCGATGAGATCGAGCGCGCCAATGGGCTGATCCAGGGTGGGCAGCCCGCGCAAGCGGTCGAGATCCTGCGCTCGATCGCCGAGCAGGATCTGGCCGAGCTCGGTGAATCCAATCCCTTCGTCGTCAAGGCTTTCTCCAATCTTTCGTACGCGCTGAGCGCTGCAGGGGAGCACGCCGAGGCTCGTCAGACGGCCTATCGCGCGCTCGAGATCGCCAAGTCGCAAGGCGAGCCTTCGGTCTCGACGGCGATGGTCGAGCGCAACCTCGCCGAGATCGCCGAGCGCATGGGCGAGATGAAGGAAGCGCAGGTCTGGATCGAGAACTCCTGCCGCGACCTCGAGGCGACCTATGGCCGCACTCCGATGGCGGCCGAGACGCGCGAGATCGCTGCCCGGATCGCGTTCACGCTCGGGGACCTCGATTCTGCGCAGGATCACCTGGAGCGCGCGCTCGCGATCCACGAGCGCTACCTCGGCATCGCGAACGAGGCGACCGCGCGCCCGATCCTGCCGCTGGCGGCGATCCTCGCGCAGCGCGGTCAGCTCCGTACGGCGGTGCTGCTGCATCAGACAGCGCGACGCGTTCTCGACGCGGCGGGTGTACAGGGCGCGCCGGCCTGGCAGGACGCGATCCAGGGCGAAGTGGGCTTGCTGGTCGAGCTGGGAGAGCTCGCGCTCGCACGCGAGGCGGCGAGCGTGCTCGCGGGCAACGCGATCCAGAGCGAGGGCGCGGCAGAGGAGCGCTTCGACGCGCTCCTGCACGCCGCGGCGCTGTACCTCAATTCCGGGGCGGGCGAGCCCGCGCGGGCCCTGCTCGAACGCGCACTCGGACTGGTCCCGGAGCTCCCCGCGAGCGAGCTCGCTCAGGATCTGCGCTGCCTCGTGCCGCTCGCGCGAGCGCGCCTTGCGTGCAAGGACGCCGCGGGCGCGCTCGAGGCCATCGAACGCGCGCTCGAAACCGAGATCGATGGGCTCGACCCGACGCTCGTCGCCGAGATGGGACTCCTGCGCGGCCGCGCACTCCTTGATCTCGGCCGCGACGAGGAAGCGCGCGGGGTCCTCCTGGACACCTTCCAGGGTCTGCGCGGGCTGACCGGAGCCGAGAGTCCCGCCCTGCGCGAGGTGCTCCTCGCTCTCCTGCGCGCCGAGGAGCGCACGCGCGGAGCTTCGGTCGGTCTGATCGACCTCGTCGAGATGATCGAGGAACCCCTCCAGCGGACGCCGCCGGCTTCGCTCGCCGGTGCGGCGCGCGCCGCCTTCGAGCGCGGCGAGACCGCTTTCCAGGGCCCGCTCGTCCAGGGACTCCTGCGGCTCGCCGAGAAGAAGCCCGAACGCATCCCGGAGACGTTCGCCGCGCTGGAGCGCGTGCGCGCGCGCAGCGAGCTCGCCGCGCTCGCGTGGCGCGTCGAGAGCGCCGAGGCGCTCGAGCACCCGATCCTCGGCCGCCATCTGGCGATGCTGCGCGCCGCCGAAGGTGCGGTGCCGCGGGAGGGGGAGGACGCGGCCAAGATCCCCGAGCTCCAGGCCAGCGGCTCGCGCTTCGATTCCTTGCTGGCAGGACACGGAACCACGCTCGAGCAAGCTCGTAGCTTGCTCGAGAGCGACGCCCATGTGCTGATCCAGTACGCATGGACCGACGCGGACGCGTGGGCGCTCGTCGTGGCGCACGACGCGAAGCACGACGCGCTCGTGCACCTCTCGAGCTGTGCCAGCCTCGCACCGAAGCTCGCTCAGGCGCAGAAGGCGTGGCGCGATCTCGACACGCCTTGCGACCTCGCCCCCCTCGCGGCCGAGCTCCTGCACCCGGTCCTCGCGGTAATCGACGGAGCACAGCGCGTCACCCTGATCGCCGATGGTCCGCTCGCCTTCGTGCCTTTCGAAGCCCTGCCCTTGCCGAGCGGCGAGGCGTGGGTCGAGCGTTGCGCGATCGCGAGCGCGCCTTCGGTGGCGGAGCTCCTCGCGCTGCGTGCGGCGGATCGCACGGGCACGAAAGTCGCCCACGTCGGCCCTATCGTCCCTCACGCCGAGGTCACCCTCTCGCACGAGGTGCTCTCGCTGCGCGGACGCTTCGCGGTCCAGCCAGGCGATGGTGACCGGCCCGACATCGGAGTGGTCTTGCCCGCGGGTGAAACGCAGCTCGCGAGCGAACGGGCATGCGAGTCGGTCCTGCGCGACGAGAGCTCCAAGGGCGCTTTCCGCGGCCTGCGTGCGCTGGAGTTCCAGGCTCCGGTCTACGTCGACGCGGAGGTGGCGAGCGCGAGCGGTCTCGTGATGACCCCGGAGTCCTCCGAGGACGGGCTTCCCGGCTGGCGGCACCCCAATGGCTTTCTCGATCTGGGCGAGCTCGCGGAGCTCGATCTCGCGGCCGAGCTCGTCCTCTTGCCGATGGCCGAGGTCGGACCGCGCGCGGATGCAGCCGCCCTGCGTTCGGACGGCTTGCTCGCACTGGTGAGCGGCTTCTTCCGCGCCGGCGCGCGCGCCGTCGCGCTCACCAGCTTCACGACCCCCGACAACCGCGCGCGTCTGTTCGATGCGAGCGTGCTCCAGTACGCCCGCACCGACGCGCCCGCCGAAGCGGTCCGCAATGCCCAGCGCGCCTGGCTTGCGAAGGCCCGCAAGAGCGGCGACCCCAAGCTCGCCCACCCGGGCGTGTGGGCCCGCTGGCGCACGTTCGGTTCATGAGTCATCGCAGAGCGTGAGCAACGGTGGGAGGCGAGCGGCCTCGCTTCCCACCGTTTCTTCCGGAGTAGGACGAAAGCAAGGCGTTCGAACCGGAACCGGGGACCACCTGGTGGGGTGGTCCCCATTTCTTTCCCGGCGCCGCCATACTCTGCGCCGTGTCCGCCACGCCTCCCCTGCAGCCTCCCCGTCGAGCGCTCTTCGTCGGCCTCACGCTCTTGCTCTACCTCGTCTGGAGCAACAGCTTCGTCGCGATCGGCTGGCTGCTCGGCAGCGAGAACGAGCCCGCGCGTCTCGACTGGGTCGAGCTCACGCTCAGCCGTTTCGCGCCCGTGACGCCGATCTGCGCGCTGTACTGCTTTGCCCTGCATCGCGAGGCATCCCTGGCCCTCGTTCGCCAGCACTGGTTACGGCTCGCAGTGGGCGGCGCCTGCGCGGTGCCGGCCTACAACTTCGCGCTCTACTACGGCCAATCGCACGGCGTGCCTGCTCCGATCGCCTCGATCCTGACCGCCACTTCGCCGATGTTCCTGATGATCAATTCGCGCCTGTTCCTCGGCGAGCGGCTCAGCGCGAAAAAGATCGGCGGCTTCCTCGTCGCCTTGGTGGGGCTCTTCGCCATCGCGAGCGCCAAGCCGACCAGCGCCACGAGCGGGTATGCCGCGGCCGTCCTGATCACGATCCTGGCCCCGCTTTCGTGGTCGTTCTTCTCCGTCGCGAGCAAGCCCGTCACGAGCAGCGTCCCGCCCGTCCTGTGGACCTTCCTCGCGCTCGTCTTCGGCGGCACACCGCTCTTCCTCGCGCTTCCATTCCGTGCCGGCGCCGAGCTCCTGGCGCTCGATCTCCCCGGCTGGCTCGCGATCCTCTTCCTCGCTTTCGCGTGCACTCTCCTCGGTTTCTCGCTCTGGATCTGGATCCTGCGACACGTGCCGGCGTCGTCGGCCGGCTTCACCGTGTTCCTCAATCCGCCGCTGACCGCGCTCTCCAAGGTCACTCTCGCGGCGCTCTTCCCCGCCACCTTCCAGTTCCACGTCCTGCCGCTCGAATGGGTCGGCGGGGCGATCGTGCTCCTCGGCATGGCAATCGCGCTCTTCGGCGGCTTGCGATGAGCCGGCGGCGAAGGGGGACCCGCGGGACCGCATGCGTCCTCGTCCTCCTCGCGGGTGCCGCTCAGGCCATGGCACAGGAACTCCCGATCCGCTCCTGGAGCGCGCGGGAAGGCCTGGTGCACGATCGCGTCAATGCGTTCCTCGAGGATCGCTCGGGCTATCTCTGGATCGCGACGTGGGAAGGATTGTCGCGCTTCGATGGCCGGGAGTTCGTGAACTACCGGCCGGCGAATGGGCTCGCGCGATCGCTGGCCTTCACTCTGGCGGAAGACCCCCGTGGAGTGCTCTGGGTCGGCCTCTTCGGCGGCGGAGTCGCGCGCCTGCTCGACGATCCTGCGGAGAGCTCCGATCCCGGGGCTCCACGTTTCCGATCGTTCCCGGTCGGGGAGGGGGATGCGAACGACGTGAACGAGATCTTCTTCGACGAGCTGGGAGGGATGTGGATCTTCACCGCCGCCGGCCTGCATCGCGCGGTGGGCGATCCGGACGCGCCGCAGTTCGAGCTCTGCTGGTCCGATCCTGATCCCGACACGCACTGGGCGCCGCAAGCGATCGTGCACGGCTCGGGGAGTGTGTGGTTGGTGGGGAACCGGCGTGCGCTCGAGCTCTGCGGAGGATCGATCGTCGAGCACGCCGGACCGCCGGGATCCGCGCCGCGGGATGCAGTCAACGCCGAGGCGAGCGCGGAGGGTCGCGCGGTGGTGGCGACGGGGGCGGGACTGTTCGTCTTCGACGTCGCGCGCGCGAGCCGGGGCGAGGTGCCCTGGACCAAGCTCGAGGTCGATCTCGCCGGCGAGATCGTGCACACCACCGCGATCGACTTCGGGGGTCGCATCTGGGTGGGCACGGTCCATGGTCTCTTGAGCCTCGAAGAAGGGCGAGCACGCTGGATCACCACGGCCAACGGGCTGCCCGACGACTGGTTGCGGATCCTGCACGTGGGGCGCGACGGCAAGCTCTGGATCGGCACGCAGAATCGCGGCATCGCTCGGCTCGACGAGCAGTGGATCGAGAGCTACCCGAGCCGAGCACGGCCGCTCGGAGTGGTGCACATCGTCGAGGGGCTGGAGGGAGAGATCGTCATCTCGACGAACGACGAAGGCCTGTTCCGCGTCGTCGACGGCGGCCTGGAGCAGATCCCGGGAACCGAGCGGCCGGAGTACCGCAACCTCGGCGTCGGCTTCCTGCAGGACCGCGGCGGAACATGGTGGTTCGGGAAGGCTCCTCGTGTCGCGTGCACGCCCGGCAGTGAGCTCGACGTCGAGCACCTGCTCGCGCTGCCCGGCGTGGAGGTGGACGCCTTCGGCTACCTCCACGAGGATCCCCGAGGCGTGATCTGGTTCGGCGCGAGCGACGGCAAGTTGTATCGAGGCGCGCCCGTCGAGGAGGGCTTGCGCCGGTTCGAGCCCCTCGCTGCGCATCCCTTCGGTGATGATCCGCCCCGCACGATGCTCACCGATTGGCAGGGAGTGCTCTGGATCGCTCCCTACACCGGTTTGTGGCGCCGGCGTGGTGAGCGAATCGATCCCGTGCACCTGTCTGGTGAATTGCCCGAGGGAGGCGTGAGGCCCCGGCATCTCTTCGAGGATCGCGAGGGACGTCTCTGGATCGGCTGGCGCTTCGGCGGGATCTCGATGCTCACGGATCCGAGCGCCGAATCACCCGTATGCCGGACGCTCACCACCGTGCATGGCCTGCCCTCTGATCATGTCGCGGCGATCACCGAGGATCTGCACGGGCGTATCTGGGCCGGAACGGGCGGCGGGCTCGCGCAAATCGATCCCGAGCGCTGGAGCGTCCGGACCGTCACGCCCGTGGAAGGTCTGGCGGGAACCACGGTGAACTCCGTACGGATCGATCGAGACGGAGACCTGTGGGTGGCGACGCTCGGCGGTCTCTCGCGCATTCGCACGGACTACGAGCCCACGCTGAACGCTGCGCCGGAGGTCCGGATCCTGCACACGGAGATCGCCGGCGTGGAGGTGCGGCTCCCCGAGCGGGGCGTGACCCACGTCGAGGATCTGGTCCTCTCCGCCGCTCGATCGAGCATCCGCTTCGCTTACGGCGCCATCGATCCCGCGCACGGGGAATCGCTCGAGTACCAGGTGCGCTTCGCGGGCACGGGGGAGGATTGGAGCGCGCCCACGCGCGAGCGCAGCGTGCGCCTGGGGCCGCTCGCTCCGGGTTCCTATCACCTGGAGGTGCGAGCGATCACCTCCGATCGCCATGCAGTGGGCACTCCGGCGCGGGCGAAGTTCCTGGTGCAGGCACCGCTGTGGCGGCGACCGTGGTTCGTCGCCGGTGCGGGAGCGCTGGTGCTCGCGGCGGGTTTCGCGTCGCAGCGCGCTCGCGTGCGCCGCACGCTCGCGCTCGAGCAGGTGCGCGCGAGGATCTCCGCGGACTTGCACGACGAGATCGGATCGGGTCTGGCGCAGATCGCGATCCTCTCCGAGCTCGCACGCCGCGAGCTCCCGGCTGGAGCACCCGATCGGCTCGGCGAGGTTGCCGACGTCGCGCGCTCGACCCGCCGCTCGATGGCCGATCTCGTGTGGGCGATCGATCCGCGCTGCGACAGCCTGCTGGACCTCGTGCGCCGCATGCGTCAAACGACGGGGAATCTCTTCGAGGCGGAGGGCCTCTCGCTCGCCTTCCACACTCCCACCGAGGAAGCTCTCGAGCGCCTCGAGCTCGGGCCGAACGAACGCCGGCACCTCTTCCACGTGTTCCAGGAAGCTGTCACCAACGCGGCGCGGCACTCCCGTGCCGCGGCCATCGAGATCGAGATCCGCCTCGAGGGATCCGACCTCTGGATCGTGGTCGCCGACGACGGCCTGGGCTTCGATCCGATGGTCGCCGCAGAGGGCCATGGACTGGCGGGAATGCGCGAGCGCGCGCGGGCCTTGCGCGCCGAGCTCTCGATCGATTCGACACCCGGTCGCGGAACTCGCGTCACGCTCCATCTGCGCACGCATGGCCGCAGGTTCCGCCGCGGCCACATGTTCATGTAGTCGTGGAGCGAAGGTTGGCACGATCTCCTGATGACATGGAAAGCCAGCTGCTGGACGTCGCGATCGTCGAGGACCAGCCGCGTACCCGCGAAGGACTGGCCTTGCTGATCTCCACCACCGCGGGCTTTCGGCTCGCCGGCGCCTGGCCGTCGATGGAAGCCGCCTTGCCGGCGCTCGAGCGCGATCCCCCGCAGGTCTTGCTCGCCGACATCGGCCTACCCGGGATGAACGGCATCGAAGGGCTGCGGCGTCTGCGCGCGAAGCATCCTGAGGTCCTCGCGCTGATGCTCACGGTGCACAGCGAGGACGAGCGCGTGTTCGAGGCGATCTGCGCGGGCGCGGTCGGCTACCTGCTGAAGGACACGCCCCCCGAACGCCTGCAGGAAGCGCTGCGCGAGCTCGCGCAGGGCGGCGCTCCGATGTCACCGGAGATCGCGCGCAAGGTCGTGACGATGTTCTCGCGCGTGGTCCCCCCGCGAGCGAGCGAGCACGGGCTCACCGAGCGCGAAATGGAGGTCCTGCAAGCCCTCGCCGACGGTCACAGCTACAAGACGGCTGCGCGCGCTCTCGGCCTCTCGATCGACACGATCCGCTTCCACGTGCGCGGCATCTACGGCAAGCTGCACGTGCACTCCAAGTCGGAAGCCGTGCTGCTCGCGCTGCGCAAGGGATTGTTGCGGTGACGATGGCGTTCTTCGTGCAGAGCCGGACCGCCTGAAGGCGGTACTCCGAACCGGAAAGAGACTCTCGATCGGGCGCCTCTAGAGAGAAACCACACCCCTACGAGCACGGAGTCCCTCCGAGTTCGGAGTACCGCCTTCAGGCGGTCTGGTTCGTCGTCCCGCCTTCAGGCGGGGCTGGCTCCGCAAGAGAAGACCGCCTGAAGGCGGTACTCCGAACCGGAACGGATCAGTAGTTCTTCGCGAAGAGGACGCGCTGCGTGCTCGGGCGGCCGGTCTTGATGCAGCGGCCGGATTCAGGGGGCGGGCCCTGGCCGGGGAGGGGCAGGCAGCGGATCGTGGCCTTGGTGGCTTCCTTGATCGCGAGCTCGGTTTCGGTCGTGCCGTCCCAGTGCGCCCAGACGAAAAGGGAGGAATCGCCGGCGAAAGCGGCCTCGAAGTCGGCCCACGAGTCGACGCTGCGCGTCTTCGCCTCACGCATGGCGAGCGCGCGCTCGTAGAGCTCCTTCTGGAAGGCGTCGAGGAGCTTGCCCACTTGTACGCCGACGTCTTGCAGGGGCAGCGTGTGCTTCTTCGGCTTGCCCTTCTCGTCGAGGGGAGAGATGCGCAGCTTGCCGACCGTGGTCCCCGCGTCGAGGTCGCGGGGTCCCAGCTCCAGGCGCAGCGGCACGCCCTTGCGCTCCCAGTCGTAGTACTTCGCGCCGGGCTTCATGTCGCGGTCGTCGACGCGCACGGCGAGGCCGTCCTGGCGCAGCTCGGCGGCGACGCGAGCGGCGCCCTCGCAAACGCGCGCCTTCTCTTCGTCGGTGCGCCAGATCGGGACGATCACGACGTGGATCGGCGCCAGGCTCGGCGGCAGCACGAGGCCCTCGTCGTCGGAGTGCGTCATGACGAGCGCGCCGATCAGGCGTGTCGTGGCGCCCCACGAGGTCTGCCAGACGTGCTCGCGCTGACCTTCCTTGTTCTGGAAGGTGACGTCGAAGGCCTTGCCGAAGTTCTGTCCGAGATCGTGGCTGGTCGCCGACTGCAGGGACTTGCCGTCCTGCATCATCGCCTCGATGCAGAATGTCTCGACCGCGCCGGCGAAGCGCTCGTTCTCGGTCTTGATGCCCTGGATCACCGGCACGGCCAGGAGCTCGTGCGCGAAATCGCGATAGATATCGAGCATGCGATGCACCTCCTCGCGTGCCTCCTCGTGGGTGGCGTGCGCGGTGTGCCCCTCCTGCCAGAGAAACTCGGTCGTGCGCAGGAACAGGCGCGTGCGCAGCTCCCAGCGCATGACGTTGGCCCACTGGTTGAGGAGCAGCGGCAGGTCGCGCCACGAGTCGATCCACTTGCCGAAGAAGTGGCCGATGATCGTCTCGGACGTCGGACGGATGACGTACGGCTCTTCGAGCTCGTTGCGCAGCTCGAGCTTGCCGTCGACGGCCTTGAGGCCGGTATGCGTGACGACGGCGAACTCCATGGCGAAGCCTTCGACGTGCGCGGCTTCTTTGGCCAGGAAGGAGAGCGGGATCAGGAGCGGGAAGTACGCGTTCTGGTGCCCGGTCTCCTTGAAGCGGCCGTCGAGCTCAGCGCTGGATCTTCTCCCAGATCGCGTAGCCGTGCGGCCGGATCACCATGCAGCCCTTCACGACGCCCGCCGGCTCGGCGAGCTCGGCCGCCTGGATCACGTCCTGGTACCACTGGGCGTAGTCCTCTGCACGAGGAGTGATGCGCACGTCGGCCATGATTCGTCCTCGGGAGGGTGGAGGGGCCGAGTAGGGTAGGGAGGAGAGCCCCTCGTCGCCACTTCCCCGCCCGCCGCGAGGGCTTGCCCCGGATAGACTGCTGGCCTATCCCTTCCCACCAAAGCTCTCGATCGAGTCCACCTCGGAGCCCATCCCGCCCGTGCCCACGTCCACGATCACGCCCAGCATGACCATGCAGGAAATCCTGCACGTCGCTCCCGCCGCCCAGCGTGCGCTCTTCCAGCGCTACCACGTCGGCGGCTGCTCTTCCTGCGGCTTCCAACCCACCGACACCCTGGGGCAGGTTGCCAAGGACCACAACATCCTCGATGTGCAGGAGATGATCCAGACGATCCTCCGCGCACAGGATCTGGACGAGCGCATTCAGGTCGCGCCGCGCACGGTGAAGACCTGGCTCGACGAGGGAGAGGACTTCTCGTTCATCGACGTGCGCCAGCCCGATGAGCTCGCGATCGCGCGAGTGAGCGCCGCCGAGCCGCTCGACTACAACGCGTCGGAGCGCTACATGAGCCTGCCGAAGGATCGCAAGATCGTGTTCCTGTGCCGGGCCGGTGAGCGCAGCCTCGACGTGGCGAGCTACTTCATCGGCCACGGGTTCCAGCAGGTCTACTCGGTCCAGGGCGGGATCCTCGCCTGGAGCGACCAGGTCGACCCCTCGATCCAGAAATACTAGTGGACAGATCCGGGAGGCTGCGTTTCAATCGAACGTGCACCGGCTGTCGTCCTGCCACCTCAGTCGGTGTCCGGCTCATCTTCGATGACCGGCGGCTCCGAACCCCATCGGAGCGTCGCGAGTGATCCTGCCATCTCTCGCGGCCGCTGCGAGGCGGTTTCTGCCACCCCTCGTAGCAAGTCGCCGATGTTCGACATCCGAGCGACCGCACGGAGTCGTCTTCCCCCGAAGACGACTCCCTTCGTTCCCGGACTGGTCGCGCACGCGTGCGGGGCGGCCCTGTGCGAATGCCGGGGGTCTTGGTCCGGGCGAGCACCCGGCAACTCCGCCGGGCCCTCGCCCGGAATCGCTACTGGCCGTCGACCGGATTCGACCGGAGCCTTCACCCGCCCAGTTCCCGGGGGGCAAACCTGGATTCGAAGCTGAGAGCTTCACGGGTCACTAGGACGATGGGACGGGGGAGTAACGTACAAGTGGCGCAAGACGTGGACCGCTCGCGCGCGTCATCCACCGGCGGGTAGGGGCTCCCGTAGCGGGCCGACGCGCCGGTCGGCCTCGTACCAGCCAGTCTGCTCGAGGTCGGGGCTGCCGTCGGGCTTCCAGTACTCCCAGTTGCCCACCCGCTCTCCGGCTTCGAATCGCCCTCGCGCCAGAGGCTGCCCGTTGGCGTCGAAGCGCGCGTACTGGCCATGGAGCTCGTCTGCGTCGTACTCGGCCTCGACGGTCGTCCGGCCGTCGCGCGAGAAGGTCGTCCACGGCCCGGTGCGCTGGCCTGCGAGGTAGCGCCCTTCGGACTGCTTGGTCCCATCGGGGCGCCAGCTCGTCCACGCCCCGCTGCGCACCCCCGCCTCGAGCGCGCCTTCCTCGAGCCGGCGCCCTTCGCTGTCGACGTGCACCCACGCTCCCGTCTGGACGCCGCTCACCCAGTGGCTGTGGATCGCTTCACCATCGGAAAGCCACTCGATCCACTCGCCATCCTTGCGATCGTGGACGAAGGCGCCCTCCTCGACCTTCTTGCCGTCGCTCGACCAGCGCGTGAAAGGTCCGTGCTGCTCTCCTGCAACATAGGTGATGAGCTCGCGCAGCTTGCCGTCGTGCGTGTACAGGCGAGCTTCGCCCTGGCGAATCCCATCGACCATCTCCACTTCGGCCATGCGCGTCCCGTCGGCATGGAAGAAGGTCTTGATCGCGGGCGTGCCCGCGGTCGAGGGGTCAGCCGTGGCATCGCTGCTCGCAACGCCCGGGGCCAGACCGAACGGCCGCGCCTTGCCCTGCTGGACTCCGCCGCTCCAGTCGCTCTCGACCCCCGAGCCGTCCGCGTAGTACACCCGTCGACGACCGTCGAGCCAGTCGCCCCGGTAGTTCGCTTCCTCGAGCAGGCGACCATCGCTCGCATGCCGCGTCCACGCACCGTCGAGCTCGCCCCTCACGCTGCGCGCCGCGATCGAGACCGTGCCGTTGGGATGCCACTCGGTCCAGTCCGAGTCGAGGAGTCCCTCGTGGTACACCCCCTCGAAGGCTTTCTTGCCATCGGGGTGGTAGCGCACGTAGGGGCCCTCGAAGCGGCCGTCGACGAGGGTGTAGCGGTAGCGCGGAGTGGCATCGGGATAGTCGATGCGCACGTCCTGCCGCGAAGGCCGGCACGCAGCGCACACGAGGAGCATCACCGCGAGGACAGTCGAGCGCCGCATGGAGGCGACCATCCTAGCCAGCGCGGACTCAGTTCCCGTCGTCGAGCCATGCCACGGGCGTGCCGGTCATCTCGATGTGGCCGGAGCGCTCTTCCAGGCTCAGCACCACCTGCCGGTCCTGGTAGTGCACCTCGATGCGGGCGGCTTCCACGAGGAAGCCGAGGCGGTCGTAGAAGATGCTGCCGGCGGCCACTCCGTCCAGGATGGAGAGGCGCACTCCGCGGAAGACTGCATCCCGGGAGTACTCGCGGCGGAATGGGCCTTCTCCGACTCGCGCGGCGAGAGGGCGTCCGGAGTCGTCGCGCACCTCGTACCCGTCGCCTCCGGGGAAGAAGACCACCTCGACCGAGCGATGCCCGAAGGCGGCGCGGTTCTGCGCTTCCCGCAGATCCTCGGCAAGCAGGACTGCGGCGCGCTCGAGCGTGACCGCAGGTCGAGCGAACCAGGCCGGGATGGCGACGGCCGACAGCAGGGCCACCAGTCCGAGGCCCACCAGGAGCTGCAGCAGGTTGAAGGTGCTCCTCCTGCGTAGCGGAGGTCTCGGGCTGCCTTCCTCGGGCGGGCCGGCCGGGGTACCGATCGGCTCGCTCTCGGGCCGGGGCGGCTCCGCTTGGTGGTCGTCGATCTTGGAGGGCGGCACGCTGGCAATCTGGCAGGGAAAGCCCTGTTCTTCTCGTCCTCCGGCAGCACCATTCTTGAGGGGCCAACACTAGCCAAGCCAGCAGGCTTCGTGGACAATTCGCCCCCCACCCTCCGGGGCGCCCGGTGACCCCCCACCTTTGAGGCCCAAGGCCTCCCCGGGCGCCCCACCTTTTCCAGGAAGGAGACCTGATGGAACGCGATGCCGAGGAGGATGTCCTCCGCCGCGTTGCGGTGGGGGATCGGAGTGCGATCGGGGAGATTCTCGAGGAGTACCGCCCGCGCCTGGCCCGGATGATCGGGGTGCGCATGGATCCCTCCCTGCGCGGCCGCATCGACGCCTCCGACGTGATCCAGGAGACCTTCGTGGAGGTCGCCGAGAGGCTGCCGCGCTACCTCGAGCAGCAGGAGATGCCCTTCTTCCTGTGGGTACGCTTCCTGACGGGGCAGAAGCTCCTGCAGATCCACCGGCGCCACGTCGAGGCTGGCATGCGCGACGTGCGCTGCGAGATCTCGCTGCAGCAGGGTGGCATCGCTGGAGCGAGCTTGATGACGCTCGCGAGCGCGATCCTCGACGGCGGCGCCTCGCCCTCGCAGGTAGCGATGCACGAAGAAGAGCGCGCGAGCCTCGTTCAAGCGCTCGCCGACCTCACCGAGGTCGATCGCGAGATCCTGGCGATGCGGCACTTCGAACGCCTCTCCTTGGCGGAGACCGCGCAGCTCCTCGGGATCTCCGAGTCGGCCGCGAGCCGCCGTCACGTGCGCGCGCTGGGACGCCTGCAGCAGCACATGCGCCGGCTGATCCCGCCCTCGACCCGCTGAAGGGCGGCCGGGGATCGTTCGCCGGCCGCATGCGCCGGCCCGCGTCCCCCGAGTGGTTTCAAGCGGCCGCGACGGATGGCTTGCTCGCCGTCTCGCGGGCCTGGACCTCGGCGTTCCGCGCCCGAGGCATCTCGGTCGCGGCATTCATCAGCAAGCAGAGCTCGTGCAGCTGGTCCTCGGATCGAATGCTGCACGGCTGACTCTCGCGGCCCTCGGCGACGTCCTTCAGGAAGCGCTCGAAGCGATAGATCGGCCCGGCGATCCGGAACGTGATCCGGATGCCGAACACGAAGATGATCGGCAAGAAGATCAGGCCCGAGAGCGTCAGGATCGTGAGCAAGACGCTCGGGATCTCGGCTGCGAGCTCCGCTCCGCCTCCCGGGATGCCCGCGGCCACCGTCATGAGCTTGGTTCCGAGCAGGAGGAACTGCAGCAGCATTGCCAGCGCAGCCAAACCCACGAAGGAGCCGATGAGCCGGGCCTGAAACCGCGGCTTGATGAATTGTATGCGGCGCTTGTGCTTCATGAGAGTCGGGCTGGATCGGGAGCGGTTGGGAATCGTGGTCGGGAAAAAGGGCTCAATTGTGGAGCCAGCCCGACCATGTCTCGACGAGAGGAGGGAAGGTCTGTCCGGAGAGGCTGACGAGCGCGTGATGGGCCGCCATCTTCACGGGATCGCGCGGATCGGAGAGCAGCTCGTACAGGGATTCGAGCGCTCCGGGATCCCCGAGCCGCTCGAGCGTCAGGCATGCAGCCCGTATCACGGACTCGCTCGGATGCCGGAGCGCAGGCAGCACGAATGGATAGAGCTTGCGGTGGAAGAGCGGATGCTCGGAGATGCGACGCAAGGCGGCAGTCGCGACGACGGGATCCCTGCTCGAGGCATCTCCCGCAAGCCCTTGCAAGGAGGTCACCGACCATCGCTCCTCGGCCGCGAGCCACTGGCTCCAGATCTTGCCGTCGGGACCCAGATCGAGCCCCGCCGATTCCTTCAGGGCGCGCAGCACGACGCGGTTGAGGCCGGGATCCTTGGGGTCGACTCGAGACGCCAGATGCTGCATCGCCTCCTGGTCGCGCAAGGTACCGAGCAGGGCGATGGCGCTGCGCTGGAGGCTGGCGTCCTCGTTCCCGAGGTAGTGGCGGGCCACGCGCGAGCAGTCTTCCACCAGCGTGTCGTAGTCGCGCGGATCGGCGCGGCCGAGCTCGAGGAGGATCGCGCTGGCGAGCTCCGGCTCCTTGGAAAGGAGATCGAGGAGCAGCAGGAAGCTCGCCGTGCGGCCGGCTCGGCCCAGGCAGCGGATGATGCTCGGCATCAGCGCGGGATGGATGTCCGGCAAGAGTTCGCGCAGCGATCGATGCGCGCCGGGGTCACGGGTGAGGATCGCGGACAGCGCGTCCTCCACCGTCGAGCGCACGTAGGGTCGGCCGAGCTGGATCTCCTCGACCGGCTTCAGGATGGCGAACAGGTCCTCGACGCAGGCCTGGTCTCCACACTCGCCGATGAGGCGCACGGCGACCCAGCGTTCGTCGATGGGAGCCTCCGGCGTGATCGATTTCCGCAGGCTGGCGGACACTTCCGCGGGGGGGAAGCTCGCCAGCACCTCGCGCAAGAAAGCATCGGTACGCGCGTCCAGCAGCGGACGCTCACCTTCCTCCGCGACCTTTCCGTCCACCGCGTTGAGATCGATGTGTCCGACCAGGATGTCGAAGATGAGCGGCGTGAGAGGGGCGCCGATCCGCTCCAGCTTGTCCCGGCCTTTCAGCCTGACGCTCTGGTCTTCACTGGAGAGGCTTTCGAGCACTCCCGTGATGATTCGCAGATTGGAATCTTCGGCCGCGGAGCTCCCTGCTTCGACCGTCCGCTGGAGCGCGGAGGCTGCGACGAGCAAGAGGCCCGACAGTCGCGAGTGGGCGAGGATTCCCCGCCAGATCCGATGGAATGAGACGTTCGCGGGCATGGACGCTCACTCGACCGACATGTCTCGCCACGAAACCACCTCGTAGCCGGAGGCGACACCGCCCCCCGAGGAGGGCATTCCAGGAAGATCGAGCGAGCCGTCGAGGATCCTCGTGTCGAGGTCGACGGTGAGCTTGGAATGCTGGACGGACTTCCCGACCTTGTAATCGCGGTTGATCCTCACGTGGTTCCCGGCGCTCATGTTCCCTAGCACGCGCACCTTGGCCGATCCCGCAGCGTTCAGGTTGTAGTCGACGAAATCGTTCTCGGCGTACATGAAGGCGTGCATCTGTTCCAGGGTTCCGAAGGCGGGGTCCCCGAAGTAGATGTTCCCGCTGTCTTTCACGGCGGCATCCTTCAGCGAGATGAAGAGGACGGCATCCTTGCTCGAGTTCTGGTAGAAGAGATTGTCCGAGAAATAGATGTTGCCCTTCACCACGAACGTGACCTGCGCTCCCGTGGCCGCGTCGCCGAACAGCTTGAAGGACATCGTGTTCGGGTTGTGCAGCCAGAGATTGCCGTCGATGTAGTAGATCTTCTTGTTGCCATCCGGTCCGGGCTCCTTCGCCGTGCCGGAGAGCGTGATCGGGCATGCGTCCGCGCCAGTCGACGCCAGGTCTTGTTTCAGGGGCTCGTACGGGTCCTCCATGAAATAGTCGTCCTGCGGTGTCTTGGACGTGTCGGCGGTGCGGTCGCTGGGATTCTTGCGGAAGAAGTGCGCCGGATTGCTCTCGGGGAGCTGCCAGGCACTGCCGCCCAGAGCGTTCGCCTTGTAGGTCGCTCCGCCCGTGGCGAACTCCTTCTTGACGTCGTAGTCGTTGTGGTGCGCGTAATCCATTCCGACCAGGTCCGGGATCGGCTGCAAGACCCCTTCTTCATCCACGCCGCCGGCGTCCCCCTTGTCTTTCTTGTCTTTCTTGTCCTTAGGGTCCTTCTTCTCCTTCACCTTGCCACCCTTGCCCTTGTGGATGCCCGAGATGGAGCCGAGCGCGCGCACGGTTCCCTCGACAGTGGTGTCGTTGTTGAGCGCGGTATCGCCACCGGAGTACATGTCACCGGTCACCTCGTCGCCCTGCACACCCAGGCCTCCGAGGGTGAGGGCGTAGAGGGGATCGCCCGAGCTGTTGCCCGCGAAGAGGGCGTTATCGAAGACCGGCGTGGCCAGAGTGTCGACGACGGCCACGAGCGATCGAACCGATCCGTTCGCCTCGCCGTGCGAGGTGACGGTCCACGTTCCGTCGCCGTTCCCTTCGATCTCCACCCAGAAGGTCCCGCCGTTGAGCGTTCGCGGAGCCTCGTGCGTTCCGACGTTCGTCGGCAGCGCCCTCCGTGAGGGGACCGTCGCCTCGAATGCCGCGAGCGCCTCCGTGAGGCCGGCTTCGGCCAGGTAGAAGGCACGTGTGTCCTGCCGCGCGGACTCGATCTGCTTCTTGGAGCTGACCGAGATCTGCATGACCACGGCGACCATTCCCACCAGGACCGTCACCGCGAGGAGGGCGATGATCAACGCGCTCCCGCGCTTTCCGGTAGGGCTGCGCCCACAGCGAAGGCAATCGCGTGAATCTTCGTTTCCCATATTTCCCATGGCATTCAATTCCGAATCTGTGTCGACGATTCGACGGTCTTCACGATGTGCGTGCGTTGAGCTCCGAGGCCCTCGATGCTCAGGCGGATGACCAGGACATCGGCCACCCGTTCGAATGACAATCCGCTCTCGTCCAGGAGCCCGTTTCCGTTGTCGTCGATCCCATTGGGCGTCTCGCCCCCGAGGTAGCGCCGAACGCCGCGCATCAGCACCGAGCGTTTCTCGTCGAGCTGGCCCGGGGATTCGATGAGGACGACCATGCCCTCGTCGACGAGGTCGTCTCCGTCGTCGTCGAGGCCATTGTCGAGCTCGCTCTCTTCGATTTCGAAAGCGACCTGCTGGATCGGGCTCCACTCGATCGCGCCGCCGGCCCAGCCAACGGGCCGCTGGAAACTGATCGTGTCGGTCCCGAAAGGGCTGGTCGGATTGGTTGGATTGAGGCTTGCCGCGCCGCTCCCGGTGAGCTCTCGCAGGACCTTGTCGAGGCCACGTCCCGCCTTCGCCTGGATCGCGTTCTCGGCGACCTCCTGCTCGTAGACGTCCGAGCCCTTCTGCGTCACGAGGAGCACCGATCCCATGATTCCGATGAGAAGGCCGAGAGCGATCATCATCTCGATGAGCGTCGATCCCGTGCGGGGCTTGCGGATTGCGGCGTGCAAGTTCATCGAGCAGCCAGGAGGGTGTCGATCTCGAGGGTTCGATTGCCGCTCACGCCGCGCCACTCGAGGCGCACGCGAACCGGTAGAACGAAGTAGTCGTGGCTGTGGTCGACGCCGTCGATCGCGTCGTCGCCGGTCAAGTCGCGAGGCATGCCGAAAGACGCCTCCACGAGATCCTCGCGCAGCACCGCGGGATCGGCGGGATCCGTCGGGAACAGCAAGCGGCCCACCTGACCGTCGCGATCCTCCGGTCGGGCATCGAGACCGAAGACGGCAAAGCTCGGGCCGGGAGCCGTGCCCGCACCGCCGGGATCGTCCGCGCCGCTCTCGTTGTAGAGCGCCAGGGCCTGATTCATCTGGACCGCCATGAGCTGCTCCACCATCTGGCGGCCAGCCTGGTAGGCCCGAGTCGTCTCCTCGTTCGCGCGGCCGAGCTTGGCAGTCGAAGCGATGGAGCCCACGGCGCCGACCACCGCGATCGCCACGACGGCTCCCGCGATCAGCACTTCGATGAGCGAAAAGCCTGCCCTTCGGCGGCGCAGGGGTCCGGGAAAGGAGCGATCGACGGTACGAGTGTTCATCGGGGGATCGAAGCCGAGGGGGGACATGGCTTCAGTTTCGCTCTTTCGTTGGACCCGCCCGCCGCACTTGAGACAGCAGGGACTCCCTCGTTCGAATTTGGTCAATAGAGGGCTGAGAGCCTCTGCAACGAGGTCAAGGTTGCGTGAGGGACCCCCTCGATGGGCCTTCTGTGCACCTCCGCGGGACACGGAGGCCCGGGGTCCCGTTTGGAGTGATTGGCGCGCTGACAGGGGTGGCTCGTGCGTCGCCGTCACCCCTCGACGGTCCGAGGCGCAGTCCGGCGCACGCGAGCGAGGCGCGGCCCGATCAGGGCAAGTGGGCGAACGATCCCGCGGGAATCTCGACCAGCTTCTCGCCCGCGCGAGCGAGAGAGAGAGCGAGCTCGTGGCCGCCGGTCTTGTTGAACCATTCGACGCGCAATGGATGCTGGCCCGCCCCGAGCGCCAGCGTCGTGCGGCCTTCGAGCGTGCTGTGCAGGCCGTCGCTGTCGATGGCGAGCTCGCCGTCGAGGTACAGGCGCGAGCCGTCGTCGGAGAGGAGCGCGAGCTCGTACACGTCGGCCTCCCGGATGTCGAGGAAGCCCTCGAATCGCGCGCCGACGCGCTCGGCAGCGAGCTCACCGGTGATGCCGATCGTGTCCGCGACTCGCTGCGAGCGAGCCGGGAGCGCGCCGAAATCGGGGATCTGGTTCCAGTCTCCGGCGTAGGTCGTGAGTGCCAGGCCTGGCCGGGCATTCTCGATGGCGAGGCCCGGACGGGGCGTGACGAGCTCGAAGTCAGCCTGCGTCACCTCGCTCACGGCTCGGCCCTGATGGAAAGCGACCGAGCGGACGGTCGTCGTCTCGCCGAGGCGGATCGGCGTCTGGTACAGCGGCGAGCGCTCGGTGGGCGTCGAGCCGTCGAGGGTGTAGCGCACTTCCAGTGCTGGCGATCCGGAGCGGATCTCGACCTCGAGCGCGCGCACGAAGATCGGCGCGGAGGCGTGGATCTCCGGCGCCTCGTACACCAGCGGCACGCCTTCAATGTCGAGCGCGACGACCGAGCAGATGGCGTCGGGCGCTTGCGCAGGCAGCGTCAGGACGACACTCGACTCCTCGCGCGAAACGGCGAGCGCGCGGCCGGGCTCGGCGAGCAGCCGTGCGCCTCGTGGCACGCTCCCCAGGCCGGGCACGACGAGCCGGCCATCGACCGGCCAGTCGAAGACACATAGATAGAGTGTCGTGCCGCCCCCGCTCGGCTTGGTGGTGATGCGGCCCCAGGCGAGTTTCGCGATCGGGCTCGCGGTCGTGCCGTGAATCGCTTCACCGTTGACGTCCATCCACTTCCCGATCGCCTCCAGTCGTTCGATGGCCTCCGTGGGAAAGCGCCCCGCCGACGTGGGGCCGACGTTGAGCAGGAAGTTGCCACCCTTCGAAGCGATGTCGACCAGCTTGCGCACCAGGTCCGTGGTGGTCTTCCAGTTGCGATCGCTGGAGTTGTATCCCCAGTGATCGTTCATGGTCATGCAGGTCTCCCAGTCCACGCCGGACAGGCCGGTGGCGGGGATCTCCTGCTCGGGCGTGCCGAAATCGCCGGCGAATCGCGAGTCGCTGGTCATGCCGGCCATCCCGCCGCGCCCGACGTCGACGCGGTTGTTGACGATCACGTCGGGCTGGATCGAGCGGCACAAATCGTAGAGCGCCTGCCCGTACTCGTGGTTCCAGGTGTTCTCCCACTCGCCATCGAACCACATGACTCCGATCGGTCCGTAGTGCGAGAGCAGCTCGCGGACCTGCGCGTGCAGGTGATCGACGTAGCGATTCATGTCCGCGCCCGCTGCCGGGCGGTCCTCCCACGAACGGCGCGGCAGATAATCGGGATGGTGCCAGTCCATGATCGAGTGGTACCAGCACATTCGCAAACCGGCTTCGTGGCAGGCGTCCGAGAGCTCCTTCATGATGTCGCGGTGGAAGGGCGTCGACATCACGTCGTAGTCGGTCTCGGCCGAATCGAACAAGCAGAAGCCATCGTGGTGCTTGCTCGTGATCACGACGTACTGCATGCCCGCGCGCTTGGCGAGGGCGACCCACGCGCGCGCGTCGAAGTCGACCGGATTGAACTGCGGCACGAAACGGTCGTACTCCTCGGTGGGGATGTGGGCGGTCTCGCGGATCCACTCGGCATGATCGGTCTGCTCGCCCCACCTGCCCGCGGGTATCGCGTACAGCCCCCAGTGGAGGAACATGCCGAAGCGTGCCTCGCGCCACCATGCCATGCGATCCGCGGTGGAGCGCTCGTGCTCGGCCGTGGCTGCGTCCCCCGATGGGGCATTGCACGAGGGGAGCAGGGTCGCGAGGGGTAGAGCGAGTGCGGCGAAGGTGGGGCGCGAGAGCATCCAGGCCTCCTCATATGCAGCGACGGAGAGGCGAGGAGGATAGCCGCGCCCGCCACCGCGGAGCCAGCCCGCGCGTGAGGCCAACCGGGCCGATCGAGCACCGGGTCGCGCTATCCTTGCAGCCCGAGGACTGCGGCCAGAGGTCATGACAGGAGAGCCAACGACGAGCGAGAGCAGCGCTGGTCAGGCGCTCGCGAGCGCTCTCGCGCGCTTCGATCCGCCAGCCCTCGCGTCACCGCCTGGAACGCGACGCGCTGCGGTCGCGATGCTCCTCAGATTCGACGCGCCCGAGCCCCGCGTGCTCCTGATGACGCGGGCCGAGCGCGAGGGCGACCGCTGGTCGGGCCAGGTAGGTCTCCCCGGCGGTCACGAGGAGGCGCAGGACCTCGATCTCGTCGCGACCGCCGCGCGCGAGACGCGCGAAGAGCTCGGCTTCGATCTCCTGCAGCACGCACGCCTGCTCGGCGCGCTCCCATCGATCCAGGCCCGCGCGCGCGCTGAGCTCCTGCCGATGTGGATCCATCCACTCGTCTTCGCGCGCACCTCCGAGCCGCCGCTCGAGCTCGGCATCGAGGCCCGCGACGTCTTCTGGTTCCCCCTCGCTGCCGCCGCCTCAGGCGCGCTCGACTCGGAGTACCAGTTCGAGGCCGAGAGCCCCGTGCGCACCTTCCCGTGCTGGCGCCTCGAAGGCCGCGTCATATGGGGCCTGACCTATCGAATGCTGGGCACGCTCCTCGACGTCATGCCACCGACGTCGCTGCGCGCGGGCTCGTCGATGGCCTGAGCGAAAAACAGCGCGGGCCCGCACCCACTCCCGTCGGAGTCGGTGCGGGCCCGCGCCAGGAGTGCTGCTCAGGGACAGATCGTGAACTTCAAACCTTCGGTGAGCAGCGCGTTGAAGCTGTTGCCCGGATCACGGCCGAAGAACTGGCAGTGGATCGTCGAGCCCGGCGTCGAGAGCGCGGGCAGGGGCGGGGAGCCGCCGAGCAGGCCGGCGCGGAAGCTGTTCATGTCGATGGCGAGCGTGCCATCGCAGAAACCGGGGGTGCCGAGCGTGTCGCTGGTGATCACGGTTCGGTGGATCCCGTTGATGCACAGATGTCCGCCGAGGAAGGGCACCTTGTCAGGTCCCGTGTCGGTGTAGACGAGCATCCCGAACTGACGCGCGCGCATGCCCGTCGCCGACACGACGAAGCCACTCGTAGCGGTGGCGCTCGGCATCCCGGTGGAGGTGATCGAGGGCATGGTGAGACAGGTCGACTGCTTGGCGACGCAGTAGTGACCATTCGCGAGAGCGAGCGTCACGGCCGCGAAAGCGTCGAGACGGCCCGATCCGTACTGGTTGTCCTTGCCCGCTGCGCCGCGGTCGACCGCGCTGCCTTCGAGGATCGCCTTCACCCCGAAGTGGTCCAGCATGGGGTCGGCCTGCAGCAAGAGTGCCGCGGTGCCCGCTACGTGCGGCGTCGCCATCGAGGTGCCGTCGTATGCGATGTAGCCATTGCACAGGTTGTGCGAGGTGGTGGCGACGCCCGGGCCGGAGACGTCGGGCTTCACGAGACCGGGAGGATAGGGGAAGTCGTTGTACGGAGAGATTCCCTGCCAGGTGATCGGACCACAGCTCGAGAACCAGGCCAGGGAGTCGGCGCAGTCCACCGCACCCACCGTGATCACGTCGGGGACGTCACCGGGTGTGCGCACGTTGTCGAACTGCGTGCTGCAGCCTTCGTTCCCGGCGGCGTAGACCACGACCACACCCGCGGCGATGCTGTTCTCGCACACCGCGCGCCAGATCGCACGCTGGGGAGAGAAGCTGTGCGGCCAGCCCAGGCTCGCAGTGAGGATGTCGGCACCATTGTCGACGCCATACTGCATGCTGCTCCACACGCTCTGCTCACCCGAAAAGCTGTTGAAGAACTTGAGCACCATGATCCGCGCGTCGGGCGCGACGCCGCACTGCGTGCCGGCGGTGCCGTCGCCGGCGACGGTGCCCGAGGTGTGGGATCCGTGGCTGTTCTGATCGCTCGTGTCGTTGTTGTTGCTCTCGAAGTTCCAGCCGCGGATGTCGTCGATGAACCCGTTCTGGTCGTCATCGATGCCGTTGCCGGCGATCTCGCAGCAGTTGACCCACACCTGGCCCGAGATGTCCGGGTGAGTCGCGCAGAGGCCCGTATCGATCACTCCCACGACCACGCCCTTGCCCGTGATGCCGTGCTGGCTCCACACCTGCGGAGCACCGATGAGGTTGAGGCCGCATGTCGGCGTGCCTCCGGAGGACTGCATCGGCGGCCCTGCGGCGAGCACTTCCTTGCCGCGCGGCGGATCGTAGTGAATGAGGGCGACGTCGGAGCGCCTGGCGAGCTCGCGCGCGACGGCCGGGGAGACGTGGGCGGAGACGACGTTGTGGATCCACAAGCGCTGGATGTCGCCGCGAACCGCGCCCGCGTCGCGCTGCTCCTCGAGGTAGGTGACCAGGGAAGCCTGGGAGGGCTCCGCGATGCTCTTCAGGAGCGACACGACCTGCCGGCGTCGCTCCTGCTTGTCCGGCGTGGCCGCCGCGGCGTCCATCAAACCTTTGGGGGTCTGCTCGACGAGGACGATGTCGACGGGCAAGAAGTCGCTGGGGGAGGCAGTAGCGAGGCGCTCCGTGAGCCCGCCGTCGAACTTGCCGGTATCAACCGGCGCGACGGTCGCTGCGCTCTGGAACGAAGGAGCCAGCAGGAGCAGGCTCCAGGAAAGTGAGCCGAGAATGGTCATGGGGTTCCTATCTCAGGGTCGGGAGGATGAAGAACTGCACATCACGGCTGCACGGACCTTGTTTGGACAGCGCGTGCCGGCCTGATAGGGAGTTCGGGACTGATATCCAGTCCTGACCGAATACCTTACCACCGCTGGCCGATTCGAGGGGATCGCGGCCGGACTCTCGACCTCGGCCCGCGCTGCCGGGAGCGGCCAGCGGGGCTCCGCCGGCCCGGCGAGGGAATGCGACAGCAACAGACGGGCCATCGTTGCATGCTGCCGTGCGCCATGCGCAGGCCTGCAGTCGTGGCGCGCGGCGCCGCGCACCGCGAGCACCGCCGCGCCACGCGGACTGCCATCCGGGCGCCCCAACGGACTCGAAGGTGAGACTTGACGCAACTGAGCCCGTCACGGACCCTCGTGGTCTCTAGACGCGTCGCGCGACTGTGGTCACGCGATCGCGGCTCTGATCCGTTCGAACTCCGGAACAGAAGGACCCCCGATGTACCGACCTGCCATTTCACTCCGTGTGCTCCTGGTGCCTTTCGCAGCGCTCTCCCTGCCCTTCTCCCTGCTTGCACAGACGTCCGAACCAGTGGACGTCGACGTGGCCTTGACCCTGGGCATCAGCCAGGGCTTCCAGCAAGAGATCTTCTTGCCCGATACCCTCGGTCAGGCCTTCGCGGTCGATCTCGCGCTCGGGGAGGAGCACTTCCTCGTCGACCTCGCGCCGTACTCCGTGCGCTCGCCTGACTTCCGCCTCCTCGAGCAGGTTGCCGACGGCCGCCTGGTCGAGGTCGATCCCGGTCCGGTCACCACGCTGCGCGGCTCCATCGTCGAGGACGAAGGCAGCCGTGTCGCCGGCAGCCTGGACGAACAGGGCCTGTCCCTGCGGATCGTCACGTCGAATGAGCAAGAATACTGGCTGCAGCCGCTGTGGCGGGTCGTCGAAAGCGCCGGACCCCACGATTACGTGCTCTACCGGGACGAGGACAGCTACGGCTGCGGCGGATTCTGCGGCGCCGATTCCTTGCCCGAGAACCAGGGCCGCATCGAGTTCCCGGACGGCAGGGACGACACCTTCCTCGCGGGCGGCCTGAAGGTGGCCGAGCTCGGCTGCGACGCCGACTACCAGTACTTCCTGCGCTACGGATCGACGACTGCGGTATCCAATCGCATCCAGAGCGTCATCGGGACGATGAACGACCAGTACGAGAGCGAGGTCGGGATCACGCACTCGATCACCACCATCATCGTGCGCTCCACCTCGACCAACCCCTACACCTCGTCGGATCCGAACACGCTCCTCACCCAGTTCCGTTCCGAGTGGATCAACCACCAGGGCGGTGTGCAACGCGACGTGGCGCACCTGTTCACGGGCAAGAACCTGTCCGGCAGCGTGATCGGCATCGCCTACCTCGGCGTGATCTGCAGCATCGCGAACGGCTACGGCCTCGTGCAGTCGGACTTCAGCTCCAACTTCGCTTGCACGACCGACCTGTCGGCGCACGAGATCGGCCACAACTGGAACGCGCCCCACTGTGACTGCCCGTCCACGACGATGAACCCCTTCATCACGTGCGCGAACACGTTCAGTGCGAGCCTCTCGCGGCCGCCGATCATCGCGCACCGCAACTCGCGCAACTGCCTCACCGACGGCGGCGGAGGCGACCCCGTGACCTTCTTCTCGGACGGCTTCGAAACCGGGAGCTTCGTCGCGGGCCAGTGGGTCAAGTCCAGCAGCAATGCCGCGGTCGTCACCGGAGCGAAGCGCACTGGCGTCTACGGCGCGCGCCTCAAGCACACGAGCAACATCTACCGGGCGATCTCGACGGTCGGCTACAGCTCGGTCCAGCTCAAGTACTCGCGGCGCACCACCGGCTTCGACGCGGGCGAGACGCTCGTCGTCGAGTTCTGGAACGGCACCGCCTGGGTGACGGTCGAAACGACCGCCTCGACCGCCTGGGCTGACCAGACCTTCAACCTCGCCGCGAGCGCGGCAGGCAAGGCGACCTTCAAGGTGCGCTTCCGCACCAACGCCAATCAGACCGCCGAACGCGCCGACATCGACAACGTGGAGCTGATCGGAACGCCCTGATTGCCCCGCACCAACGCCCCCGTCGTCGCTGGGCTCGCGGTCCTCACTCTTGCGCGTTTTGCTCTGGCGCAAGGATCGGACCCTGAGCGCGAGCCAGCGGCGACGGTGGCGCGGTACGAGGAGTATCTCGAGGCCTCGCCCTACGCGATCTCCGCCTTCGAAGGCCTGATCGCGGCGGCGGCGGCGAGCGAGGGAGTCGAGGGGCTGCGAGCCCGATACGAGGCGCGCGTGGAGCGCGCCTCGGACATTTCCGGCCGCGTCGTGCTCGCACGCCTGCTCGCGCGGGCGAACGAGCAGGGGGGCGCTCTCACGTTGCTCGATGCGCTCCCGGCTGGGGATCCGCGCCGCGATCTCCTGCGTGCGAGTTGCCTCGAGGAGCTCGGCCGCGAGCGCGAGGCGCTGGGGGCACTGGATCTCGCGCGCGCGTGGGCCCGTGAAGGCGTCCCCGTCCCTGATCGCGAGCTCCGCCTCGACCTCGAGCGACGCGCGGCGGAGCTCCATCTGTGGCTGGGGGAACGCGATCAGGCCGCGCGCGCGTTCGCGGAGCTCGCCAATGTTCACCCCGACGACGTGCGGCTACGCCTGGAGGTCGCCGATCAGTGCGCCGGCGCGGAGCTCTACGAGGAGTCCTTGCGGCAGTACCAGACGGCGCTCTTGCTGGCCGGCGAGGACGTCGAGGCGCGCGTGCGCGTCCTCGCCGCACGCGGCGGCCTGTACGAGCGGATCAGTCGGACGCAGGACGCCCTCGACGCGTACCGGAGCGTGCGTACAGCGCTCGGACGTGGGCACTGGCTGAAACGCGAGGTTCTCGAGAAGAGCCTCGCGCTCGCCCGCCGCGCCGGCGCGCTCGATGCACTGGTCGTCGAGCTCGAGGGCGAGAGCGAGCGCGATCCGCTCGACGTGGAGACGGCCCTCGCCCTCGCGAGCGCTCTCGAGCTCGCCGGGAAGGCCGACCGCGCGCGCTCGCTCCTCGCCGAGCTTGGACGGCGCCTGCCTTCCGATGTGGAGCTCGGCCGTCGCCTGGCCGCCTCGCTCGAGCGCGCGGGCGATCTCGACGGGGCGATCCGCGAGCTCGAACGCCTCGGACGCCTGCGGCCGGACGATCGCGAGCTCGTGTTCGAGCAGGCCGAGCTCGATCTCGCGGCGGGCCGTGAGGCGAACGCGCTCGCGCGATGGCAGCGCGCGCTCGATCGCGCACCGGAAGACATGGAGCTCCTGCGCCGCGTCGCGAACCGGCAAGCGCAGCTCGGCCGCATCGACGAGGCGAGCGGGCTACTCGAGCGAGTGATCGCCCGCGAGAGCGGCGACTTGCGCGGATACGCCGATCTCGCGCGGCTCCTGGGAGCTGCCGGGCGCTCGGAGGAGGCGCTGGACGTGCTGGTCCGCGCCGAGCCGAGCGCGGAGACGAGCATCGGTGGTCTCTTCACGCTCGCCTCGCTCGCCGGGGAGATCGGCTCGAAGGATCGAGCACAGACACTTCTCGTGCGTGCCACGGAGCGGGATCCCGAAGGCGCTGCCGCCTGGCTCGCGCGCGGGGAGCTCGAGCGGGAGCTCGGCCAGCCAGCGGACGGCATGGTTTCGCTGTGGCAGGCCGTTCGAGCCGCCGCGACGCCGGCCCAGCGCGAGCAGGCGATCGCGCTCCTGCTCACCGACCGCGACGATGCGTCGCTCCTCGAGCTCGCGGCGAAGCTCGAAGAGTCCTCCAGGACCGGCGCTGTCGATGTCGCCGAACTCTGGGTGGCCGCGCGCGCGCTCGAGCGAGCGCACGAGTACGACCGGGCTGCGGCGGTGGCCGAACGGATCGCCGGACGCGATCCGAAGGACGTCGAAGCGCGCGTGCTGCTCGCCCGCCTCGACGAGCGCCGGGGAGATCTCCCGGGGATGATCGTGCGGTACGAGGAGCTGCTGCGCCTGGCGCCCGAGAACTCGCGCGAATGGCTCGGTCGGATCTTTCAGGTCCACGTGCAGCTCGAGCAGCGGCCCGCCGCGGTCGACGTGGCCGAGCGCATGGCACCCCTGGTGGCCGAGAACGCGGGCGATCTCCTGCGGCTCGCGCGGGGACTCGATGCGCTGAACGCGAAGACGGAGGCGCTCGTGCTCGCGCGCCGGGCGCTACGCGCCGGCGCCTCGAAGCCGGATGTCTGTACGGAGCTCGCCGAGATCTTCGAGCGCTGCAGCCAGCCGCTGGATGCCCGCCGGGCGCTGCTCGTGGCATGGCGCAGCTCGCGTTCGCGTGCGAGTGAGAAGCCGCTTGCCGAGAGGGCCCTCGAGCGGCTGTACGGCCTCTTGCAGCGGGCCGAGCTCTTCGAGAGCGAGATGCGCGCGCTCGAGGAGCGTTTCGCCTCCGACCCCTGGGATCACGAGTCGGCGCGGCTGCTCGCCGCGCTGCACTACCTCGACTTCGAGGAGGAACGAGCGCTCGCCGTGCTCGATCGGCAGCTCGTTCGCACCCCCGACGACGTCGAGCTCCTCACCTGGCGCGAGCGCACGCTGCGTGACCTGGAGCTCGAGGATCGCCGCGCGGAGGACCTGAAGCGCCTGATCGCGCTCAGCGAGGATCGTGACGACGAGCTCGTCACGTCCCTCGTGAGTGCACTGCTCGCTGCCGGTCGGCCCGCCGAGGCCCTCGTCGCGGCGAGCATGGCATCGGATCTTCTGCCCATCGCGAAGGTTCTCTACGACGCTGGCGAGTACGCAGCCGCAGCGGATCTCCTCGAACCTCTCGCTGCGCCGGACGATGCTCCGCGGACGACCCTCGAGCTTCGCGCTCGGGCGCTGGCCGCGAGCGGGCAGATCGAGTGCGCTGTGGAGGTCTACCAGCGCCGATTCGCGCTCGCTTCGGCCAGCGTGCCCGTCCGGCTCGAGTACGCCGATCGACTGCTGGACCTGGGGCTAGAGGAGACCGCGCTCGCATTCGTGGACGGAATGCTCGGGACGGGTCGCGCGGACCCCAAGGTCTACGAGTGGTACGACCGCCACGGCAGCTTCGACCACCTTGCCGACACCTTGCTCCTGCGCTGCCTTCGCGCGGGCGAACAACCGGATCCATTCACCTTCGGCTCCATCGCCAGGTTGGGCAACGACCAGTTCCGCCGCTTCCTTGCACTCGGGGAGCGGATCCGCGCGATGCGCGTGCGCGTCGAGAGTGGAGAGGTCGACGGCTTCGCTCGATCGCGGGAGGAGCTGCTGCGCGATCTCTCGCGCTTCGAATGGTGGATGTGGAATCAGAACTGGTTCGCCACGAGGGTGCATCTCGACGCTGCCGTCGAGGGGATCCGGCAAGGTCGTCTCCCCGACGTGCTCGACACGGCCATGATGCTTTGGCAGGAAAGCCGGGGATTCTGGCCTCCGGCTGATTCTCTCGACCTCGAGGAGATCGCGAGCCTGTATCCGGAATCTGCCATGGTGCTCGCCGCCCGCGCCATGCGGGAGTACGAGCGCGGAGCGGAGCACTTCGCGGGCGAGCTGTTCCTCGACCTCGCGGAGATCCTCTCGGCGGAGCCCACTTCCCTGGCGGAGCGCGCAGAGCATGCGCGATTCCTGAAGAAGCAAGTGAGTGCCTGCACGTCGATCGCACAGGCGTGCTCCGGTCGTCCCGGCCCCGAGCTCTTGATCCGAACCCTTGTCGAGCCCGGCGAGCTCGAGGATGAGAGTCATCCGTGCGTGCCTTTCCGGAACTGGGCGCTGGAGCGCGCGGTCGCGGCCTTCGGGGGATGCGGCGCGCCGAACAAGGCGCTCGAGATCCTCGCCCGCCTCCCGGAGCCGGACGAGAACGCGCTGATGCAATGGGTCCGTCGCGTCGAGCTCCTCGAGGAGGCCTCGCTGGACAGCGAGCTCGCGGCCGCTCGCGAGCACCTCGCTGCGCTCTTCGAGGACGCCTGGGCCGGTGGCGGGATGTTCGACCGTCAGAGCATCGCGAAGGTCCCGCCCGAGGACCATCTGTGGCTCGCCACGCGTCTCGAGCGGGCCGGAGATTGGGTCGACCTCTACGAGCTCTATCGCTGCACGAGTTCCGAGCAGGCCCGTGCTCTCCTGCAGAAGCCCACAGCGAGCATCGCGGTCGAACGCCACTTCGAGCGGCGCATCTCGGCGGCGGAGCGCGAGCTCGGCGATCTCTCGATCGAGCAGACCGAAGCACGCGCGGCCGCAGCAAGGAAGCTCTACGACGCTGGAATCGAGGGCCTCGAAGTGCGAGTGTTCCGGCGCGATCTCTTCGAGGCCCGCGCGCTGTGCGAGCGGCTGCTCGGACGCCTCGGCGAGCACCCGATCTTGCTCGCGCGCGCGGCGCGCATCGCCGAACTCGACGGCGCGACGGAAGAAGCGATCGCGCTGCACGAGCGATCCGTGGCGGCCCGGCGACCAGGCGCTCCGGCCAGCATTCCCGCGCGAGACCACGAACCCGTCCGCGCCGCCGCGCTCCCAATGCCGCTCATGAGCTCTCCGAAGTGGAGCCTTCTCTACGCGGCACTCGACGAAGCCGATCCCCTCTCTCCCGGTCCCGACTTGCTCGCGCTGGTGCGACTGGAATGCGAGCGCGGAAACTGGCCCGCGGCGATCGATCGCGTGCGCGCTCTCGATCGGGAAGGACTGCTCCAGGAGTCCTGGGTGTCGCTTCTCGCGTCAGTCATGCTGCAGACCCCGTCCGCGGCCGACCGCGAGCTTCTCGGGCAAGCCTGGCACGACCTGCGTCCCGATCTTCCCCGTGTGGTCCTGCCCTACGCTGCGGCCCTGCTCGAAAAGGACCGGCCCGAGGAGGCGCGAGTCGTCCTCGCCGAGCTCGCTCTCCGCTCGGCCGAGCTCAGCGAGGAGGAGCGACTCCGCCTCGAAGCACTGCTCGCACGCGCCGACCGTGCGACCGAGCCCGCGGGCGCGGCTCGGGATCCGCGCTGAGCGGGCTGCGCGAGAAGCGCTCCGGCTTCGCGTGGACGGGTCGCTATCCTGTTCGCACTCATGACCAACGGATCAGCGAACCCGCGCACACTCTTCTCCCGTCCAACCACCGCCGTCGCGTGGAAGGTGGCGCTCCTCCTCGCCCTCGGTGCATGTTCGAACGAGCGAAAGGGCGCTCCCGGCCCCGCACGCATCGAATCCGTCCCGCTCGCTCCCCGCGTGGCCGGTCCGGCGACGCTCTACGAGTCTCTCGCTCCCGAGCGCACGGGAATCCGCTTCGAGAACCGTTTCGAGTGGGGCCACCAGAAGGAGCACCTCTATCCGCACGGTTTCGCCGGCGGCGGAGTGTGCGTGGGCGACTACGACTCCGATGGCTTGCCCGATGTGTACCTGGTCAGCCAGACCGGGCGCGATCGGTTGTACCGCAACCTCCGCGATCTGCGCTTCGAGGACGCGAGCGACGCGGCGCACCTCGCCGACGAGAGGGACTGGGGCGCGGGTGCCGCCTTCGCGGACGTCGACGGCGACGGCGATCTCGATCTCTACGTGTGCAACTACGACGCGCCCAATCGCATGTGGAAGAACCGCGGCGACGGCACCTTCGAGGACGCAGCGGCCGAAGCGGGCCTCGATTTCCGTGGCGCGAGCGTGATGGCCTCCTTCGCCGACTATGACCGTGACGGCAAGCTCGACCTCTTCCTGCTGACGAACCGGATCTACGGTGCGCCGGGCGAGGGCGAACCGAAGCTGATCCAGGTCGGCGGCAAGACCGTCCTCGCGCCGGGGCAGGAAGAGTCATCCGCGATGCAGGAGCGCCTGATCGACGGCGAGGTGCAGAAGTACGTGGTCATGGCGGGGCAGCGTGACCGGCTGTATCACAACGAAGGCGGCGGCCGATTCCGCGAGGTCGCGGCCGAGGCGGGGATCTCCGGCAACCACCCCGGCCTGTCGGCGACCTGGTGGGACCAGGACGAGGACGGCTGGCCCGATCTCTACGTGTGCAACGACTTCTGGGATCCCGACCACCTGTGGCGCAATCAGCGCGACGGGACGTTCCGGGACGTCGCCGGGGAAGTCCTCCCGCACACGACCTGGTTCTCGATGGGCTCGGACACGGCCGACGTCGATGGCGACGGGCGCATCGACTTCCTCGCCGCCGACATGGCGCCGACGACGCACTACATGGCCAAGCTCATGATGGGGGACATGAACGAATCGCGCTGGTTCCTCGAGAGCGCCGAGCCGCGGCAGTACATGCGCAATGCCCTCTATCTCTCGACGGGCACGGGCCGCTGCATGGAGGTCGCGTTCCTGGCGGGGCTCGCGCAGACCGACTGGACCTGGTCGGTCAAGTTCGGCGACCTCGACTGTGACGGGGACAACGATCTGTACGTGACGAACGGCACGGCGAACCACTCCTTCGATCCGGATCTGAAGCGCGCCATGGAGGCAGCGGCACAGCGCGAGGATCTGCGGGCGAGCCCCGATCCCCTCGCCGTTCACAAGGCGCAATGGGCGCTCTATCGCGAGAAACCGCCGCGCTTCGAGAAGAACCTGGCGTTCGAGAACCAGGGCAAGCTGCATTTCGAGCGCGCCGAGGCACGCTGGGGCCTGGATCAGGAGAGCGTCAGCTTCGGCGCGGCGCTCTCGGACCTCGATCGCGACGGCGACCTCGACATCGTCGTGAACGACGTGGGCGCTCCGGCGCGCGTGTACCGAAATGGCGGGACGAGCGGGCACGCGCTGCTCCTGCGGCTCGTCGCAGCGGGTGACGGTTGGGGGACCGGCACGCGAGTGCTCGCCCAGGTTGGCGTGAATTCGATCGTTCGCGAGCTCTTCCCCACCAGCGGCTACATGTCGGCAAACGAGCCATTGGTTCACTTTGGCCTCGGCGACGTCGAGCGCGTGGAGCGCTTGTACGTGCGCTGGCCCTCCGGCCGAACCGACGAGCTCCAGGATCTCCCCGTGGATCGACTCCTGACGATCCACGAAGGGAGTGATCCGCAGCAGCAGCCGAGCGCGCGCGACCGGACGCCTTTCCACTTCGAGGAAGCCACGGAGCGCTTCGATCTTGCGCTCCCCGTCCAGCCCGAAGCTCCCTACGACGACTACCGCCGCGAGCCCCTCCTTCCGCAGAAGCTCTCGCATCCCGGGCCGGGGCTCGCGCTCGGCGACGTCGACGGCGATGGCGACGACGACCTCTACGTCGGCGGGCCCGCGGGTCAGAGCGGACGGCTGTTGCTCGCCGGCGGCGAAGGACGCTTTGCGCTCGCTCCGAACGAACCGTGGTATCAGGATCGAGCGTGCGAGGACACGGCCGTGCTCTTCCTCGACGCGGACTCCGACGGCGATCTCGATCTCTTCGTCGGCTCCGGCTCCGTCGAGTGTCCCCCGAACGATCCGATGCTGCGCGACCGACTGTACGTGAACCAGGGCGGTGGCCGGTTCGAGAAGGCGGGCGAGGACGCGCTCCCCGATGCGCGCGAGAACACCGGCGCTGCGGCGATCGGTGACGTCGACCAGGACGGCGATCTCGATCTCTTCGTCGGCGCGCGCTCGATCCCGGGCCGTTATCCGCTCGTCCCGAGAAGTCGTCTCCTGCGCAACGACGGCGGGCGATTCTCCGACGTCACCGACGAGCTCGCTCCGGGGCTCGCGCAGGCGGGTCTGGTGACCTCGGCCCTCTTCAGCGATGCAGACGGCGACGGCCGCTCTGACTTGCTCGTCGCGTGCGAATGGGGCCCGGTTCGCCTCTGGCGCAACGGCGGGGGCGTACTCGCGGAGTGCACCGAAGCGGCGGGTCTCTCGTCCTACAGCGGATGGTGGGGCGGCCTCACCGCTGCGGACCTCGACCAGGACGGAGACACCGACTACGTCGCGCTCAACGCGGGCCACAACACGAAGTATCACGCCTCGCCCGAGAAGCCGGCGCTGCTCTACTACGGTGAGTTCGCGGCGGAGGGCAAGCCCGAGATCATCGAGGCGAAGCTCGGCAAGGACGGCGAGCTCCCCGTGCGCGGCCTCTCGTGCAGCTCGGAGGCGATGCCGTTCGTGCGCGAGAAGCTGCCGACCTACGAGCAGTTCGCGCGAGCGCTGCTTCCGGAGATCTACGAGCCGGCCAGACTCGAGAGCGCCATGCGCCTGGAGGCCAACTACCTCGAGAGCGGCGTGTTCTGGAATCTCACCGATCCGAGCGGAGGTGCTCCAGCTTTCGAATTCGAGCCGCTGCCATGGCCCGTGCAGGCGGCGCCCGGCTGGGGCGCGGTCGCCAGCGACTTCGACTTCGACGACCGCATGGACGTGTTCGTCGCGCAGAACTTCTACTGGCGCGAGCCGGAGACCGGCCGCTGGGACGGGGGGCTCGGCGCTTGGTTCCAGTGCACTGGGCGCGAGTTCGAGATGGTGCCGCACGCCGAGTCCGGACTCGTCGTTCCCGGCGACGCGCGCGCCGCCGTGCTCGGGGACTTCGACGGCGACGCCCGCCCGGACATCCTGGTGGCGCGCAACGGGGATTCTCCGCTCGTATTCCGTGCACGCGGGGATGGCCCGCAGGACGAGGAACGCCTCGCCGTGCGGCTGCTGGGTCCGCCAGGGAATCCGACCGCGATCGGAGCGCGCGTCGAGGTCTTCGAGGTCTCCCCCGGAGAGAAACTCGTCCGCGCGGCGGGCGCCGAAGTGATCGGCACGACGGGCTACCTCTCCCAGTCCGCACCCTGGCTCTTCCTGCGCGGAGGCAAGGGACGAGTCGTCCACGTGCGCTGGCCTGACGGCAGCCAGAGCGAGCGGCACGTCGCCGCGGGTGAGCATCGGCTGGTGCTCGAGATGCCGTGAGCGTGCGGGCCAGGGCGCTCGAGGTCCTCGCCGTCGCGGCGGTGCTCGCGCTGGCACTCGTGTTCCGCCTGCACCTCGACAACTCCGGCGACAGCCCCTGGACCTTCCTGCGCAACGACGAGGTGCACTACCTCACGCTCGCGACCGACTTCCTGAACGGCCGCTGGAGCGTCGACTACTTCATCAATCCGACGCTGTACGCCTACCTCGTGTGGGCAGGCACCGTCGCCTTCGGCGGGCTGTGCGTGCTCGGCGGGCGCTTCGAGAGCTTCGCGGCCTTCCGCCTCGAGGCGACCATCGACCCCTGGTGGGTGCTCATGCCGGCGCGCGCGATCGCGCTCGCCTCGGGCGTGCTCGCGGTCGGGCTCGTCTACGCGATCGGGCGGCGGCTCTGCGGGCCGCGCACGGGTTTCGCGGCCGCGCTCGCGCTCGCGGTGGACGCGACGCACGTCGAGCGCTCGCTCATCGGTGTGAACGAGTCCACGATGGTGGTCTTCGTCGTCGCGTTCTTTCTCGTGCTGCAGCGCCATGTCGCGCAAGCGTCGATCCGCCGCCACGCTCTCGCCGGAGTGCTCCTGGGTCTGGCGTGCTCCACCAAGTACAACGCGGGCGTTCACGGCCTGACGCTCGCGGTGGGCACGCTCCTCGCGGTGCGCGCCGAAGCCGGCGGACACTTCTGGCGACGCCTCTGCGCACCGCGCCACCTCGCGGGCTTCGTGACCGCACCGCTCGCGTTCGTGGCCGGCTCCCCCTGGATCCTGCTGAACCACGCCGATTTCCTGCGCGACTTCCGGACGCAGTCCTCCTACCTCACGGAGGGTTTCGTGCTGCGCGAGAAGACCTGGGAGGTGCATGGCTGGTGGAGCTATCTCGAGCGTTTTCCCGGCGAGAACGTGGGTCTGGGCTTTTCCGTTCTCTGCGCCCTCGGTCTCGTCCTCGCGGCACTTCGAGCGATCTTCCAGCGCGAGGACCGCTCGATCCTGCTGCTCGCCGCGACGCTGCCCACGTACCTGTTCCTCGGCGCGGGCACCTTCCTGTTGATGCGCTTTCTCCTGCCCGCCATTCCCTTCGCGCTGCTGGCAGGAGCCTCTGTCCTCTGCGTCGTCGTGCGCAAGCTCGAAGCCCGGCTCTCGCCCGCGCTGCGCGCGAGAAGGTGGCCCGGTCAGCTCGCGTTCGTGATTCCGCTCGTGGCCTTGCTCACGCCGCACGCCGTCGCGACGTGGAATGCCATGCAGGTGCAGTATGGGCGCACGGATCGCTGCGCGCAGGCCGCCAGCGTTCTTCGCGAGGTCGTCCAGCCCGGCGTTCCCTACCTCGACCTCGTGTACCCGCCCGTGTTCCGCTTCTTCGACGACTTCACGCGCGTGCGCCGCTTCCGCATCCGGGAGCGCGAGCTGGCGAGCCAGGCGGAACAGACGCGCTGGCAGCGCTTCCAGAGAGAGCTGGTGCGCTCGAGCGAGCTCACGGGAGTCGTCAATCGCTCGCCCGACATGCAGACGTTGCTCACGAATCTCGAGGAAGGCCACTTTGGCCGACTCCTCCTCATGCTGCCCCTGGACAAGCGCTTGCACACGGACCGCTCGCTCGAGCCGGCCGAGGTCTTCCAGGAGCGCCGCTCGCTCATCCGACAGATCCGCCCGCACGAGCCGGCCCTCTCGCGCTGCCCGTACTGGGAAGAGCTCCTGGATTTCCTCGTCTCGCTGGAGCCGGTCGAGCTGCGGTTGACGCCCAACCGCCAGATCTTCGTCGCGATCCTCGCTCTCCCTGGCGGGTGAGGAACCGGACTTCGCGCGGCCACCGTAGAATGTCCGCCACGATCCACGCCGAGGCTCCACACATGCTCTCCCAACTGCTCCCGTTCCTCGTGTCGCTCCTCGCGCCGATTTGCACGCCGGCGCGCCAGGACCCCCCTTCGCCCGACGAGCGCGCCAGCGCTCTGGCCGCCCTCGAAGCCATCGGCGCGAGCGTGCAGCCGCTGGCCCAGGATTCCGACGCGCTGGTGGTCAACTTCACCATCCACGCGCCGCAGGCGGCCGATGCCGATCTCGTGCACCTCGAGAAGCTCGGCAGGGTGGTCGAGCTCGCACTGGGCCGTACCAAGGTCACCGACGCGGGGCTCGCGCACCTCGCCAAGCTCGGTGATCTCGCCCGCCTCAACCTGCACAAGACTGCGATCGGCGACGGCGGCCTCGCGCATCTCTCCGCCCTCTCGAATCTCGTGTACTTGAACCTGTACGACACGCAGGTCACGGACGCGGGCCTCGCGCACCTCGGCGCACTGGCGAACCTGAAAAAGCTCTACGTCTGGGGATCGAAGGTCACGCCCGAGGGCGCGACCGCGCTGCAGGCGAAGATCCCGGGCCTCCTCGTCGACGGCGGCTGGGAAAAGATGGTGGAGGTCGCCGAAGCACCCGCGCCGACGTGCTGCGATCAGGCTGCCGTGGCGGGCAAGGCGTGCGAGCACCCATGCTGCGTCGCGGCGGTCGCGAAGGGCAGCCTCTGCTTCAAGTGCAATCCCGCCAAGGCCGAGACCTGCTGCGAGAAAGCCGAAGCACAGAGCAAGGCCTGCGAGCACCCTTGCTGCGTGGAGGCCGCCAAGAACGGAACGCTGTGCGCGGCCTGCAATCCGCCCAAGCCACCCAAGCCCGCTTACAAGGAAGGGTCCTGCTGCGACCTGGCGCAGAAAGCCGGCAAGGCCTGCGAGCACCCCTGCTGCGTCGAGGCCGCGAAGGCCGGCAAGGTATGCGAGACGTGCAATCCGCCCGAGCCGCCGAAGCCCGCGTTCAAGGATGGTGCGTGCTGCGATCTCGCGCAGAAGGCCGGCAAAACGTGTGAGCACCCCTGCTGCATCGAGGCCGCGAAGGCCGGCAAGGTCTGCGAGAAGTGCAACTCCTGACGCGGGCGTGAGTATTCGCAGGGCCGAGGTTCGGAGTACCGCCTTCAGGCGGTCTTCTCTTGCGGGGCCAGTCCCGCCTGAAGGCGGGACGACGAACCAGACCGCCTGAAGGCGGTACTCCAAACTCGGAGGGACTCCGTGCTCGTAGGGGTGTGGTTTCTCTCTAGAACCCACACCGGAACGTCGCCGAGTGAATCGTCGCAAGCTGATGCTCGACGTGCGCCCGCTCACTCCCGAGCGGTGGATGGATTTCGTGCGGCTGTTCGGCGCTCGCGGAGCCTGCGGCGGGTGCTGGTGCATGACCTTTCGCTCCACGCGCGCGGAGTACGAGCAGCAGAAGGGAGATGGCAACAAGCGCGCCATGAAGCGCCTGGTCGACTCCGGCCGCGTGACGGGAGTGATCGGCTATCTCGACGACACGCCCGTGGCGTGGTGCTCGCTCGAGCCCCGCGAGCGCATCCCGTGGCTCGGGCGCACGCGCTTGTTCCCCCCGCTCGACGACGAGCCCGTGTGGTCGATCGTCTGTCTCTTCGTCCTCAAGGAGCACCGGCGCACCGGTCTCTCGCTTCCCCTTATCGAGGGCGCCGTGCGCTGGGCCGCGAGCCAGGGCGCGCGCATCGTCGAGGCGTATCCGAGCGTGCCGCAAAAGGCCGCCCCCATCCCCGACGTCTTCGCCTGCCAGGGCCTCGCCGCGACCTTCGTACGCGCCGGTTTCAAAGAGCTCGCGCGCCCGTCGGCGGCGCGGCGTCACATGCGCTGGTATCCCAGTGCACGCTCGGGACGCTGAGTCTTCGATGCGCGGCTCGCTCCTGACTAAGGGGCTCTCTTCGAGTTCGCCACCGCCCAGAGTGTCTCGGGCGCGATGTCCGCTCCGTTGGGCCAAGCCACTGTCCCGCCTTCGATCGAAAAGCGGCGGAAGTATGCCGGATCCTTCAACGGTTCGAAGATCGGCCCTTGGAGCCAGGGGGAGAAGTCGATTGTCTTCGCCGAGCTGTCGTTGAATGTGAGATGGATACGACAGGCGCCGCGGTACTTTGCTCGAACTACGGCCGGAAGGAAGCTCATTGCTACTCACCTAGTCGAGGGGTTCGATACTGTCAAGAGAGCGCCCCTTCCTCACGTTTTCCCAGTTCGATACGAGCTCCGATCGGTGCAATGCAGTCCACTGTCGAATCAGGTGGAGCGCCCTGCCCGATCGAATGTTTCCCGGCGAGCATCGATCCGTCGAAGTCGAACTTCCCTTGCTGGTCGCGGTGCTCTGCGTGAAAGTGCGGCGGCTCGTGCTCCTGGTAGTACATCCGGATCACGATTCCGTGGAAGGCGGAGAGGATCGGCATGCTCGAGCGCTGCTCCTGCCCAGGAGACCGCGAGATCGGGTGCCCGGTTTCACATGCGCAATGCGCCCCTCTGGTTTGGAGTACCGCCTTCAGGCGGTCTTCCCTTGCAGAGCCAGTCCCGCCGGAAGGCGGGACGACGAACCAGACCGCCTGAAGGCGGTACTCCAAACTTGGAGGGACTCCGTGCTCGTCGGTGTGTGGTTTCTCTCTAGGCGGGACTCCGAACCGGAGGGGAACTGTGCGGTTCACCCGTGGAAGTGGTAGAGATCCCGCCAGTTCGTGCGCGGCCTGGAGGCGGAGGAGGTCGGAGTGTCGGCGAGGAGAATCGAGACGCGCAGGTGGTGCAGGAGTCATCCCATCGTCGGTCGAGCGGCTTTCGTGCTGCTCGCTCTCGCGCTGCTCGCGCCGGGAGTCCACGGCGGCGACCTCGATGAGGTACGCCAGCGAGGAGCTCTGCGCTGGGGCGGGGATCAGAGCGGCGGGGCGCCCTACATCTTCGAAGGGGCGGACGGGAAGCTGACGGGCTTCGATCACGAGCTCGCTCAGTACCTGGCCGAGGCGCTCGGCGTGCGCAGCGAGTTCGTGCAGGGGCAGTGGGACAAGCTGCCCCAGCTCCTCGATCGGGGCGACATCGACCTCGTGTTGAACGGTTACGAGTGGACGCCCGAGCGTGAGAGCGAATGGACGTCGACCGTACCGTACTACGTCTACGAGCTGCAGCTCATGGCGCGCGAGGGGGATGGCTCGATCGCTTCGTGGGAGGACTTCTTCGCGGAGGACGCCATTCCGCGCCGCGTCGGGGTCCTGGCCGGATCGGCGGCGGAGCGCTATGCACGGAAACGACTCGCAGGGGCCGCGGAGGTGCTCGCCTACGACGGCGTGACCAATGCGCTGGAGCTCGTGCGGCAGGGTCAGCTCGACGCCACCGTTCAGGATTTGCCCATCGCCCTCCATTACGGCCCGCAGTTTCCAGGGCTGCGCAACGTGGGTGATCCGGTCGAGCCGGGCTACTACGTGGGATACACACGCCGCGCCGACCACGAGCTTCTGCGCGCGCTGGACCATGCCATCTCGCGCGCGGTCGTGGACGGCACGCTCGAGCGTATCTTCGCTCATTACGGCCTGTGGAACGGCGCGCAGCAGCGTCTGGCGGACGTCGCCAGGAACTGGCCACCCGAGAGCAGCGCGAGCGCCGCGGAGGCGCAGCTTCCTCACTTCGCTCTGTTGCTCGCGCGCGCGGCGTGGACCACGGTCGAGCTCGCCTGCCTCTCGATGCCGCTCGCGATCCTGATCGGTGTACTGGTAGCCATCGGCAGGCTGTACGGGCCGAAGTGGGTGGCCTGGCCGCTCGGCGCGTACGTCGAGTTCCTGCGCGGCACGCCGCTGCTCTTGCAGCTCTATGTCATCTACTACCTCCTGCCCAGGGCGGGCGTGCGTATCCCCGAGTTCTGGGCCGGCGTGCTCGGCCTCGCGATCAATTACTCGGCCTACGAAGCCGAGAACTACCGCGCCGGCTTGCTCGCCATTCCGCGCGGTCAGATGGAGACCGCACTCTCCCTCGGCATGAGCACGCGCGCGGCGCTGCGACGCGTGATCCTGCCCCAGGCGATGAGGATCGTCATCCCCCCGGTGACCAACGACTTCGTGGCCCTGTTCAAGGACACCTCCGTGTGCTCGGTGATCGCCGTGACCGAGCTGACCGGCATGTACAATCGGCTCTACAACAACAATCCTGGATTGGTGCTCGAGCTGGGGCTCCTCACGGCGCTGCTCTACCTCTGCATGAGCTACCCGCTCGCGATGGCCACGCGCCGGCTCGAGAAGCGGCTGGAGCGGCAGTACGCATGATCGAGATCCGCGGGCTGGTGAAGAGCCACGGCGCGGCGCGCGTCCTCGATGGCGTGTCGCTTTCCGTCCGGCGCGGTGAGGTGGCCGTCGTGATCGGCCCCTCGGGCGGCGGGAAGAGCACGCTCCTGCGCTGCATCAACGGCCTGGAGAGCTTTCAAGATGGCGAGATCGACGTCGACGGCTACACGCTCCGGGCCGGAGCCGGCCGCCGCGGGTTCCGCCCTGGAATTGCAGCGCCTGCGCATGCGCGTGGGCATGGTGTTCCAGCAGTTCCACCTCTTCCCGCACATGAGCGTGATGGAGAACGTGCTCGCGGGGCCGCTCTACGCCTTGCACAGGCCGCGCGCCGAGGCCGAGCGCGAAGCACGCAGCTTGCTGGAGCGCGTCGGGCTCTCCGACAAGCTCGACGCGCGGCCGGCGCGCCTCTCGGGCGGCCAGCAGCAACGCGTCGCGATCGCGCGCGCGCTGGCGATGAAACCCGAGGCGATCCTCTTCGACGAGCCGACCAGCGCGCTCGATCCGCGTCATGTCCGCCGAGGTCACCAGCGTCATGGCCGATCTGGCCCGCTCCGGTCAGACCATGGTGGTGGTGACCCATGCCATGGGCTTCGCGCGGAACGTCGCGCACACCGTGCACGTGATGCACGCCGGCCGCGTCGTGGAATCCGGCCCGCCGGAGCAGATCTTCGGGTCGCCGAAGGAAGCGATCACCCGCTCGTTCCTGAATCAGGCCGAAGACGCGTGAGCGGCGGGAGAATCCGAGCGGCCTTACTTCGAGAGCATCCTCTTCTGGTTGGCGAGGATCGTCTTCTGATTCGCCAGGATCTTCTTCTGGTTGGCCTGGATCGTTTTCTGGTTCGCCAGGATCGTGGCCTGATTCCCGAGCAGGTCGGTCAGTTGCTCCTGGTTCTCGAGGATGTCCTTCTGGTTGGCCAGGATCTGCTTCTGATTGGCAAGCGACGCATCGCGAGACATCTTCATCCTCCTCGTGTGGAATGGACCCAGACGAGGGCGGATCATACGGCGTCGAACCCGTGAGAACACCCTTGTTCTACAATCGAAGGCAGCCAAGCGGCCTGCCCCGACACATGTTCTTCGTTCTGATGCTCTCCCTTGGAGCCGCTCTCTGCGGTCGGGATTCGTCCGTCGCGCAAGAGAGTCCGCCGGGGCGCGTCGAACACCCGCTCGCGAGCCCGGACGAGCCGAGCTGGATCTGGCCCACGCCCACGGTCGACGACTACCAGGAAGCTTGGCTGCGCAAGCGCTTCGTGCTCGCTGGCACGCCCACCAAGGCGACGCTGCGCGGCGCGTGCGACGACCGAACCAACGTCCACCTCAACGGAGAGCTCGTCGCCGCGAGCGCAGCCTGGTGGACACCCTATGAGCAGGACGTGCTGCTGGCCGTGCGCGGCGGGGAAAACGTCCTCGCGGCCTGGGGCCAGAACGAGACGATGAGCGCGGGCTTCTGGCTCGAGCTCACGATCGAGTTCGCGGACGGCACGCGCGCGCGCATCGTTACCGACTCGAGCTGGCGCGCCGCGAGTGAGGAGCGCGAGGGCTTCGAGGCGCCCGACTTCGACGATTCGCAGTGGACGTCCGCTGCGGTCATCGGCGTGGTCGGCGGCCCGCCGTGGGGGCCGCCGAATGATCCGACGCCCTTCGAGCCGAGCCTCGCCTTGCCGGCCGATCAGCTCATCCTCGCCGATGGTTTCCGGGCCGAGCTCGTGTACACCGTGCCGCGCATTCGCGAAGGATCGTGGGTGTGCCTGGCGAGCGACGACCGCGGGCGCCTCTACGCTTCCGATCAATACGGCTCGCTCTACCGCATCGTCCCGCCGCCACTCGGGACGAGCGCCGGCTCGATCGTCGAGCGCATCGACGTCACCTGCGGCGAGGCGCAGGGCCTCGCATGGGCGAACGGTGCGCTCTACGCCGTCGTCAATGGTCACGGGCACTACGAGAGCGGCCTGTGGCGAGTGAGCGATCGCGACGGCGACGATCGACTGGACAGCGCCGTGCTCCTCGCGGCCTTCGACGGATCCGGCGAGCACGGCCCGCACGCCGTTCGTCTCGCGCCCGACGGCCAATCGCTCTACGTGATGGCGGGCAACTTCACGAAACTCCCCGAGTACGTAGAGCGAGCCGCGCTGACGCCCGTGTGGGGCGAGGACCTCTTGCTGCCGCAGCTCGACGATCCCAACGGCCACGACGTCGGGATCCTCGCGCCGGGCGCATGGCTGTGCCGCACCGACTTCGACGGGCAGGAATGGGAGCTCGTCACGTCAGGCATGCGCAATCCCTACGACTTCGACTTCGATTCCTCGGGCGAGGCATTCACCTTCGATGCCGACATGGAGTGGGATACGGGCCTCCCGTGGTATCGGCCGACCCGGATCGTGCACATGGTGAGCGGCGCGGACTTCGGATGGCGCAATGGCTCGGGCAAGTGGCCATCCTGGTATCCCGACAGCTTGCCCGCGGTGGTCGACATCGGCCTCTCGTCGCCGACGGGGGTCGCTTTCGGAACGCACGCGCGCTTCCCCGAGCGCTGGCAGCGCGCGCTCTACGCGTGCGACTGGGCATACGGGACGCTCTACGCCGTGCACCTCGATCCTGCCGGCGCGAGCTTCACCGGAACCTTCGAAGTGTTCGCGCGTGGGAAGCCGTTCCCGATCACCGATGTGTGCATCGCTCTCGATGGCGCGATGTACGTGACGACGGGCGGGCGGCAGACGCAGAGCGCGCTGTACCGGATCACCGCGCTCGAGGCCGAGCGGCCGGAGCTAGCGAGCCAGGACGTCGAGCCCGCGGAGACCCGGGACGCGCGGACGGTGCGCAGGGATCTCGAGGCCGGGCACGCTGGCCTCCGTCCCGAGATCGTACCCGTGGCACTCGAGCGGCTCGCCGACCCGGATCGTTTCGTGCGCTACGCCGCGCGCGTCGCACTCGAGCACCAGCCCGTCGAAGCGTGGGCGGAGGCAGCGCTGGCTTCGCACGAGCCGTGGGCACGTGTGGAGGCAATCGTCGGGCTTGCACGGGTGGGGCCCGCGACCCTGCGTGAACGCTTGATCGCATCCTTTCAGAGCCTGCCGCTCGAGAGCATGTCAGCCGCGGAGCTCGCGGCGGCGTTGCGCGCGCTCGAGCTCGTGCTCATCCGCATGGGGCGGCCCGAGTCCGGAGTCCAGGAGCTCCTCGCCCGACTCGAGGTGCTCTATCCAGGTGGCGACTCGCGCGTCGATCGCACGCTGTGCGAGCTCCTGGTCTGGCTTGACGCGAAGGGGGCCGGGATGGTGGTCGAGAAGACGCTCGCCCTCATCGAGAGCTCCCGCAGCCAGGAGGATCGATTGCATCATGCGACCAGCCTGCGCTTCATGGAGGGCGGGTGGAGCGACTCGAGCCGCCGGCGCTACTTCGCGTTCCTCGACGACGCGCGCGCGGGCTTCGGCGGAGGCCACAGCTTCGGACTGTTTCTCGATCGGATCCGATCGGACGCCCTCGAGCGAGTTCCGCTGGCCGATCACGCGGAGCTCACGGGCTGGCTCGACGCGCGACAAGCGCGGCGCGAGCTCGCCTTCCCCACGATCGACGTCTCGGCAACCGTGTCGGATGCCGCGACCGCGAAAGCCTGGAGTGCCGGCGAGCTGCAAGTCCTGCTCGCGACCGCAGCCCACGCGCGCTCCTTCGACGGCGGCCGCACGGCCTTCGCCAAGGCGACCTGCGTCCAGTGCCACCGCGTGCAAGGCGAGGGGGGCAGCACCGGCCCCGACCTCACCGGCGCGGGGAGCCGCTTCGGGCGCGCCGATCTCCTGGATGCCATCCTCGATCCGTCGCGGCTGGTATCCGACCAGTACCAGGACCAGGAGCTCTTGACCGCCGACGAGCGACTCCTGGTCGGCCGTATCGAGAGCGAAGGTGCGGGCGAGATCCACTTGCGCCTGCTGCCGCCTTCCGAGGAAGTCGCCGTGATCGATGCGGCGACGGTGGTCGAGCGCCGGCCCCATCCGCTCTCGCGCATGCCGAGCGGGCTGCTCGATTCCCTGACCGAAGGCGAGATCCTGGATCTGTTCGCCTATGTTCTGGCTGGCGGGGACTCAAGCGATCCGGCCTTCCGGCACGACCAACGATGAGGCCATGGGTCCACCCCCACCCGACCGATGAGCGCGAAGAAGCGAGGTTTGGACCCCTACCACGACAGCGAACCGAGCACCTGGCTCGGTAGACGCCTGCACGCCACGCGCCTTTTCCTCACGCGCGGGATGTGGGCGATCGAGCTGCACGGACTGCCGACCTTCCGCATGCTGCTCTACAAGTCGGCGCGCGTGGTGTTCCTCGCCGCGACTGGTTTCCTGCGCGACCGCTGTCTGTTCCGATCGTCGGGCCTGACCTACTACACGGTGCTCTCGCTGGTGCCGCTCCTCGCGTTCTCCTTCTCGGTGGCGAAGGGCCTTGGCGCCTACGAGAAGCTGCGGCAGGAAACGATCGAGCCCTTCCTCGACCAGACGATGGGCGAGTCGCCGGGGGCCTACGTCGTCGAAGAGGCACCGAGCGACGCGCCGGGCGCGGTCACGCCGGCCGGCTCGCAGGAGCTGCGACGTGCGATCGATCGCATCCTCGAGTTCGTCGAGGGCACCAATCTCTCGAGCCTCGGGGCCGTCGGCCTCCTGATCCTCGTCTACACGGTCCTCAAGCTCCTTTCCACGATCGAGCAGTCGTTCAACGAGATCTGGGGGGTGATTCGCTCGCGCACGCTGGCGCGAAAGTTCTCCGACTACCTCTCGATCATCGTTCTCGTGCCGCTCTTCCTGGGAGCCGCTGCCAGCGCCAGTGCCGCCGCCCAGAGCAACTCGATGGTGGCCTTCCTCTCGGAGAGCATGGGCCTGGGCTCGCTGATCGATTTCTACCTCAAGATCAGCTCTCTCGTCGCGATGTGGATCGGCTTCACGCTGGTCTACCTGTTCATGCCGAACACGCGCACTCCGCTGCTCTCCTGCCTGATCGGCGGAATCGTCGGCGGAACGCTGTGGCACGTCGCGCAGATCCTGCACGTCAGGCTGCAGATGGGCATGGCCAATTACAACGCGCTGTACTCGAGCTTCGCGGCTTTCCCGATCTTCATGATCTGGATCTACATCTCCTGGGTGACCGTCCTGCTCGGCGCCGAGGTCGCCTTCGCGCACCACAACGAGCCCGCCTACCGCCAGATCGCGCTCGCGCGCGACCACGACCAGTCGTTCAAGGAGGTGCTCTCGCTGCGCATCCTCGCGCGCGTCGCCGCCGCCTTCTTGCGCGGGAGTGAGCCGCCGAGCGTCTGGCAACTCGCGAAGACCCTCGAGGTGTCCGAGCACACGCTCCGCGAGGTCGTCCAGGCCTTGCGCGCCCAGCGCATCGTCGCCACCACCGAGAGCGAGGGTGACGCGCGCCTCTTCCCGGCCCGCGATCTCGATTCCATCCGCGTCAAGGACATCTTCGACGCGCTCAAGGGCTCCGACCGCCGGCCCGAGTTCCCCGCCGGCGGAGCGGTCGATCGCGCGCTCGACGTGCTCTACGCTTCGTGGGAAGAAGACGCGCGCGCCTCCTCCCACAACCTCACGCTGCGCGAGCTCGGGAGTGCCGTGATCGCTGCCTCGGCCGACGACCAAGCCCGCGGTCCGCGACCACTGGGGGTCACCGGGGCGTCCGAGCGCGCATAGCAGGCTGAACTAAGCTCGAGGGCACAGGTCGGCCGATAGCTGGAGTGAGAAGAGTTTCGCCGAGGCGGGCCACCCTCGATGCGGTGCGATGCGATAGGATCGAATGCTCCTCGTTCCGGATCGATGAGGGTCGTGAACCTGCGTTGCTTGCATCCATGAAAGTCCGTTCGTCCTGGGGCTGGTCGAGTCTTTCTCTCTGCGCAGTGGTCGGTTTCTCGGCCGTGGCCTTTCCTGGAGGCAAGGAACCGAGTGCTGCAGGCGCGGCCATGCATCGCGGCGAGAGCGACGAAGCCGAGACGATCCATTACGACCGCGACATCCGGCCGATCCTTTCCGAGCGCTGCTTCACCTGCCACGGGCCGGATGCGAAGCAAGCGCCAGGCGAAGCTGCGGCTCGACCTGCGCGAGGGCGCGGCCGCGGACGCGAGGGTGCGCGCGGCGATCGTGCCCGGCGATGCCGAGGAAAGCGAGCTGTGGCGCCGCATCAACAGCGCACGATCCGGACGAGCACGATGCCGCCGCCCGAAAGCAACAAGCGGCGCGCTCGTCCGCGGCGGAGCGCGAGCTCGTGCGCCGCTGGATCGAGGGCGGCGCGCCGTACGAGCCGCACTGGGCGTTCGTCGCGCCCGCACGGCCGGCACTGCCGGTCACGCGCGGGAGCTCGGCCGAAGGATGGCCGCCAACCCGATCGACGTTTCGTGCTGGCGCGAGCTCGAGAGCGCAGCACGCTCGCGCCGAGCCCGCCGGCGGAGCGCGAGACGCTGCTGCGGCGGCTGTTCCTGGACCTGACGGGACTGCCGCCGACGCCCGAAGAGATCGACGCCTTCCTCGCCGACGACGCGGCCCGACGCATACGAGCAATGGGTCGATCAACTGCTCACCGAGGAGCCGTACCGCAGCCGTTACGCCGAGCGCATGGCGACGCCCTGGCTCGACGCGGCGCGCTACGCCGACACGTGCGGCATCCACACCGACGCCGGCCGGCAGATCTGGCCGTGGCGCGACTGGGTGCTGCGCGCGTTCCGCGAGAACATGCCCTTCGATCGCTTCCTGACCGAGCAATTGGCGGGAGATCTCCTGCCCGGAGCCACCGAGGACCAGCGCGTCGCGAGCGGTTTCAATCGCAACCACATCACCACCGACGAGGGCGGCGCGATCGCCGAGGAGTACATCGTCGAGTACGCGGTCGATCGCACCGCGACGACGGGTGCCGTGTTCCTTGGCCTGACCCTGGGATGCGCCCGCTGCCACGACCACAAGTTCGACCCGCATCCCCCAGGACGAGTTCTACCAGCTCTACGCGTTCTTCAATTCCATCGAGGAGCCGGGGCTCTACTCGCAGCTCTCCGATCCCAAGCGCGCATTCGAGCCGTTCCTGACGGTGCCGACGACCGAAGCAGCGCGAGCGCTCGATGGCTCTTGGCACGGAGCTCGCTCGTCGTGCGCGCCGAGCTCGAGGCCCCTGCGCCCGCGGAGGATGCCGAGCGCGCGGCTTTCATCGCCGACGCTCGCGCGCGGGCCGGCCTCGAGTGGGTGTCCGCAGCGATCGTCGGGGCGCGCTCGCTCGAGGGTGCCACGCTCGCGGTGCAGGCCGACGGCTCGGTGCTCGCGTCTGGCGCGAATCCCCCCGCGACGATCACGAGATCGTGCTGCGCACGGAAACGGCCGGCTTGCGCCTGCTCTCCCTCGAAGCCCTTCCCGACGCGAGCCTCCCCGAGGGCCGCATCGGCCGGGCCTTCAACGGAAACGCCGTCCTGACCGGAGTCGAGGCGGAGGTCGTATCCGTTGCGGACCCGTCACGCCGCGAAAGTGTGCATTTCACCTGGGCATGGGCCGACCACGAGCAGCCCGACGGTGACCATCGCGTCGTCAATGTCCTCGACACCGCCGACGACCTCGGCTGGGCAGTCGACGCGCACCGCAAGCCGGGCGGGCGCGTGGCGCTCTTGCTCGGCGATCGTTCGTTCGGCTTCGAGGGCGGCAGCGAGATCACCGTCCGCCTTCAGTATCGCTCGATGTACGATCAACACGTCATCGGACGCGTGAGGCTCGCGCTGGGCAAGATCGACGCGGCGGGGCTCGCTCTCTTGCCCGACGCGGTGAGCGGCTGGTACGTGGCCGGTCCATTTCCCGTCGCGGACCGCGGGGCGGTGTTCGATCAAGTGTTCGGGCCGGAGGAGGACACGCTCCTCGATCGGACGCGAACATTCGGCGTCGAGCACAGACCTGGCGCTTCGACGCGAGCCGGCTCGACGGCGAGCTCGAGAATTTCGACGACGGTACGTACGCGCTCTACCTGGGACGGCGCATCTTCGCGCCGAGCGCGCGCACGGTCGAGCTCTCGCTCGGCAGCGACGACGGTCTGCGGCTGTTCCTGAATGGCACGGAGGTTCTCTCGCAGCGCGTCGACCGTGCTCTGGCGGCCGATCAGGATCGCGTGTCGATCGACCTTCCCGCGGGAACCAGCGTGCTCGTCGCCAAGGTCGTGGACACCGGCGGGCCGGGGGGCTTCTATCACCGGGCCTTGCCGCGCGCGGAGGAGCTTGCCGGTGATCTCGTGGCCTTGCTCTTGCCCGAGGAGGCGTGCTCGGAGGAGCTGCGGTCGCGCACGCTCGCAGCCTGGCGCACCGGGCACTCTCCCGACTACAAGCACAAGGTCGATCGCATCGCCGAGCTCGAGGACGCGCTCGACGCACTCGAGGCCACGGTGCCGCGCACGATGGTCATGCAAGAGCTCGCCGAGCCGCGCGAGACCTTCGTGCTCATGCGCGGCGCGTACGACAAGCCCGACGCTCGCGGCCGCTCACGCGCGGCGTGCCGGCCGCGCTCGGCCGCTTGCCCGAAGGCGCTCCGCTCGATCGCCTCGGCCTCGCGCAGTGGCTGCTCGCGCCGGAGAACCCGCTCGTCGCGCGCGTGGCCGTCAACCGTCTGTGGGAGATGCTCTTCGGCGACGGGCCTCGTGCGCACGAGCGAGGACTTCGGCCTGCAGGGCGAATGGCCGAGTCATCCCGAACTGCTCGACTGGCTGGCGGTCGAGTTCCGCGAGAGCGGCTGGGACGTGCAGCACATCCTGCAGCTGTGCGTCACCAGTCGCACGTATCGGCAGAGCTCGCGCGTGCGTCCCGACGTACTGCGAGCACGATCCGGATAATCGCTGGCTCGCCGTATTTCCCGCGCCGGCGCCTCTCGGCCGAGCAGATCCGCGATCAGGCGCTGTACGTCTCGGGCCTGCTCGTCGAGCGTCTCGGCGGCCCATCGGTCAAGCCCTATCAGCCCGACGGCCTCTGGCAGGAAGTCGCGATGCCGGCTTCGAACACGCGCGCTCTACGTGCGCGGCAGTGGGCGACGAACTGTGGCGGCGCAGCCTGTACACCTACTGGAAGCGCGCGTGTCCGCCGCCCGCGCTGCATGACCTTCGACGCGCCGACGCGCGAGTACTGCACCATCCGGCGCGCCATCGACCAACACGCCGCTGCAGGCCTCGTGCTGTGGAACGACGAGCAGTTCGTCGAGGCCGCGCGCGTGCTCGCGCAGCCGCTCGCTGCACGGCGCCGGCGACGATGCGCGAGCGCCTCGCGACGATGATCCGCCGCTGCACGGGACGCGCGCCCGCCGAGCGCGACCTCGAGCGCGTCACGGCGCTCCTGGCGCACTTCCGCGCGCGCTTCGCGGCCTCGCGAGCGGATGCCGACGCCCTGCTCGGCGTCGGGGAGGCGCTGTCCCGATCCCACGCTCGATCCCAGCCGAGCTCGCTGCGTGGACCATGATCGCGAACGCGCTGCTTCTCCCTCGACGCCACGATCACCCGAGGATGACCATGGACCCGCATCGCCGAACGACGATCTGCTGATCTCACGCGCCGGCGCTTCTTCGGCTGCGCCGCGAAGGGTCTGGGCGCGCGCGCTCGGCACCTCGCGCGCTCGCGTCGCATCCTGCAGGCGCGCGCACGCTCGACGCGAACGCGCTTCCGCCCCGGGAATCCGCACCTCGCCTGCCAAGGCGAAGCGCGTCATCTACATGCACATGGAGGGCGCGCCGAGCCAGCTCGATCTCTTCGACTACAAGCCCGGCCTCGCGCGCGCGTTTCGACCAGGATCTGCCCGATTCCATCCGCCAGGGCCAGCGGCTCACGGGCATGACGAGCGGCCAGGCGCGCTTCCCCGTCGCGCCCTCGATCTTCCGGTTCACGCGCTACGCCGAACAACGCAGGACGGCGTCCATATCAGCGAGCTGATGCCGCACGTGGCGGGGCGTCGCGAAGGAGCTGTGCTTCATCCACTCGATGCACACCGAAGCGATCAATCACGAGCCCGGCATCACGTTCTTCCAGACCGGCAACCAGCAGCCGGGCCGGCCCTCGTTCGGCTCGTGGGTGAGCTACGGCCTGGGCAGCGCCAACGAGAACCTGCCCGACCTTCGTCGTGCTGATCGCGCAGGGCTTCGGCAACATGCAGGCGCTTGTCGGCCCGCTTCTGGGGCTAGCGGCTTCCTCCCGAGCGAGCACCAGGGCTGCAAGCTGCGCGGCGGCAGCGATCCGGTGCTCTATCTGAAGGATCCCGCCGGGCGTCACGCGCGACGGATCGCCGGCAGATGCTCGACGTCGTCGGCGAGCTGAACGAGCGCGAGGCTGCGCGCACGCCTCGACCCCGAGGTGCAGCGCGCGCATCGCGCAGGCCGAGATGGCCTACCGCATGCAGATGTCGGTGCCGGAGCTGGTCGACTTCTCCACGAGGACGCGGAGACGCTCGCGCTCTACGGCCCCGAGGTCACGAAGCCCGGCACCTTCGCCGCCAACTGCCTGCTCGCCCGCCGCCTCGCCGAGCGCGGCGTGCGCTTCATCCAGCTCTACATGCGCGGCTGGGATGCGCACGGCAATCTGCCCGCCGAGATCCGCCTGCAATCCGCAGGCGATCGACCAGCCGCAGCGCCGCGCCTGATCACCGACCTGCGCCGCCGCGGCCTGCTCGACGACACCCTCGTCCTCTGGGCCGGCGAGTTCGGCCGCACCGTCTACAGCCAGGGCACGCTCACCGCAGACAACTACGGCCGCGACCACCATCCGCGCTGCTTCACGCTCTGGCTCGCCGGCGGCGGCATCAAGCCCGGCATCACCTACGGCAAGACCGACGACTTCTCCTACAACATCGTCGAGAACCCCGTCGAGGTCCACGACCTGCACGCCACCATGCTGCACCTCCTCGGCCTCGACCACGAACGCCTCACCTACCGCCACCAGGGCCGCGACTACCGCCTGACCGACGTGTTCGGGAAGGTCATCCCTCAGATCCTGGCGTAGACCTCGCTCGGTTCGCTAGCCTTCGACGGCTCCACTCGTCGAGGAGGTCGGCATGAAAACCAATGGCCGTCTTCTTCGAGAAGGAAGAGCGCGGCCTCCAACCGAAGCACGCAGGGCTCCTGGAATCGGATCTGCGAACCTCATTGACTTGCACGGGCTTCCTTCTGCTCGAGGACACCGCGCATGGCTGGTTTCCGGTCATGTGGTACTACGATCACTACCGGTTGGGACTCTCGCTCGAAGGACGAGAGGGTTTTCCCTTCGATGTTCTGATCGGAGATCCACAAGGCACGAAGCAGATCCTGTGGGGCTGGCACGAAGACGCGGAATTCAACCGCTCGTACTGGGACAGCGCTTGGCGAGAGTGGAGCCCCGACACCCAGGAGTATGGCGTGTGGCAGTTCGGTGAGCCGCACACAATCGCGATCGGCAAGTAGGCCGGAATCTCGCCGATCGGACGAGTGGCGATCCGTCATGCCGCACCGACACCGAGAGCCTTCGCTGCTCTCGAGAGAGTTTTGTCCAGGGTCCACAGGCCACAGGCCGTGAGACGAGCCGAAGCAAGGATGTGGACGTCGATCCACCCCAGGCCTGAACCGTGAAGGGTGTGTTGCTCCACGAGGTGTAGCACTTCGTCACCCTCGACCTGCTCGGCCTGGGGCAGTGTCCGATAGAGATCGAAGATCTCGCGGCGATTCTTCAGGTTCCCGCAGGCAAGCTCTCCCAGGACGAACGGGTGGCCGAGGACACGCTCTTCGAGGAGCAGGGATTCCAAGCCCGTGTTCCCTGAACGCAGGTGCTCGATCCAGACCGTGGTATCGACGAGGATCACGCTGCGCTGCCGGGCCGTCTGCGTCGAGGCGCGCGAAGGGCTTTCTCGGTACCGCCCAGTTCGGCGAGGCGGCGAGCGCTCTCGCGCGCGATGAGCGCCTCCAATCCCTTGTGCACGAGGGCGGTCTTCTCGCGGATGCCGGTGAGCCGAGCTGCGCTGCGAAGAAGGGAGTCGTCGATGTTCAACGTCGTACGCATGTGCATGAATATGTATTGTTGATGCAGATCTCGCAAGTCCCTCTTTCCGCCCTTCCTCGATTCCGCTCTCACGACTGAGGGCCGGTCTCTGAGCGCCTGGCGTACGGGTCCGGTCGACCAGATCGCGGCGGCGATCACTGCGGCGGGGGGGAAGTTGCCCGTCAGGCGATGCAGGACTGTGACGAGCACTCCGCGATACGTGATCTCTTCACCGACGTCGGCGGATAGCGCGATGCCGGCCCACTGTGCGCGCTCCACGGCATCCGTGGGCATCGCCAGGCAGAGCTTCGGGTCGCGGCGCCGCACTCGAGCGCCGACTCGCAGGTAGCCGACCACGGCTTGTAACGCGAAGAGTCCGAACGCGAGGCCCCACGCGGCTGGGCTCGGGCGCGGAGCGCTGAAGAGCGGGATTCCCTCGAAGCGGGCGACGATCAGGGACACCGCGACGAACACCCACTGGTTCACGAGCACGGAGAAGAAATAGGCGCGCTTCGCCGGCAACCCTCCGCCGCGTTCCAGATGGCGCTTGCTGCGCCATGCACCCAGCGGCAGCAAGACGCCGAAGAAGAGGAGGTGCACCCAGCCGGCAAATCCCACGGCCTGGCGGGCGAGGAGCAGGCCTGCCCGATGGAGCAGAAGGGAGCCACCGGCCGAGAACGCCTTCATCGAAACTTCGTTCAGGGGCCGCCGGCGGGGCCGTCGAGCAGGATCTCGGCGAGCTTGTGCGCGTCGAGGCTGCCGCCCGTGACGAGGCAGACGGTCTTGCCGCCCCTCGCGGCCGGCGACTTCAACGCCGCGGCAGTGGCGAGAGCGCCGGCGCCCTCGGCGATGAGGTGATTGGCCGATGCGAGCAGGCGGATCGCCGCGCGGACCTCGGCCTCGGTGACGAGCACCACATCGTCGGCGAGATCGCGCAGGAGCGGGAACATCTCCTCGGTGATGTAGGGTACGGCCACTCCATCGCACATGGTGTCGCAGTCGACCGTCACCGGGTGGCCGGCCTGGATCGCGGCGTGGAGCGAGGGACAGCCGGCGGGCTCGACCGCGATCACGCGCACCGAGGGTTTCAGGGCCTTGATCGCAGAGCCCACTCCGGCGAGCAGACCGCCGCCGCCCACCGGGACGTACACAGCCGCGAGGTCGGGGCAGTCTTCCAGGATCTCGAGGCCGAGCGAGCCGTGACCCGTGATCACGCGGCGATCGGTCCAGGGATGGATGAAGGCATGGGGCTCGCGCTCCCACAGGTGCTCGCGCAGGAAGCGAAAGACTTCCGCGATGGGCACCAGTACGGGCGTTCCGCCCAGCGCGCGCACGGCCTCGATCTTTGCCCGCGGCGCGGTATCGGGCATCAGGCTCTGCGCGGAGACTCCAAAGCGACGGCCGCACCAGGCGAGGGCCTTGGCCGTGTTGCCGGCGCTCACCGTGCTCAAGCCGCGGGCTCGCTCCTCGTCGGAGAGCGAGGCGACTGCGTGGTAGATGCCGCGAATCTTGAACGAGCCCGCAGGCTGCAGGATTTCTGGCTTGAGCAGGATCTCGCGATCGCCGCCGTGAATGTGCAGCGAGACGAGCGGTGTCGCGACGGTCACGTCTCGCAGGCTCTCGCGGGCGGCTGCGATCTCCGAGCGGCTCGGCCTCTCGATCGGACGCGTGGTCGGGGGAGTCATGACGCGCGGGAGATCGTCTCACTCGTGCAGGAGATCGTCGAGGTCTGCTTCTGGAGAGAAACCACACAGGGACGAGCACGGAGTCCCTCCGAGTTTGGAGTACCGCCTTCAGGCGGTCTGGTTCGTCGTCCCGCCTTCAGGCGGGACCGGCTCCGCAAGAGAGGACCGCCTGAAGGCGGTACTCCGAACCAGAGCGGTAGAATGCTCGGTGCATGTCCGCTGGCGACACCGTTCGGCTGCTCGCGCTCTTCGCCGCGTCGCTCACCTTCCTCGCGTGCGGAGGCGAGTCCTTGCCGCAGGGTGAAGCGCGCTGGGTGGTCGAGAGGCCCTGGATGGCAGGCCCCATGGCGCCAAACGCCCGGTCCTCCGCGGGGAACGTGAGCCGCCCGAGGTGGGCGGCGGCCACGTTCGAGGTGGAGCTCGCCCCCGAGCCGGGAGCGCGCGTCGAGCTCGAGCTCGCACCGGTCGAACCGGGGGCGGGTCCTGGAGAGCTGACGATGAGCCTCGAGCGGAGCGGGGAATCACTGCGGATCCAAGCGTCCGCGCTGGGCCCCGAGCGTCCGGGGCCGCGACCGTGGTATCGCTTCCGCTTTCCGCTCGAGGGTGTGCGCGATGGAGCGTACCGGATCACGTTCGAGGCGGACGCCGAAGCGCTCGAGACCTCTGCAAAGTGGCTCGTTTCCGCCCCGCGCGTGCTGCAACGACGATCCATCGACCGTCGCCTGAACGTGCTCTACGTCACGATCGACACCTTGCGCGCCGACCACCTCGGCTGCTACGGGCACGACCGGCCCACTTCGCCGAACATCGATGCGCTAGCTCGCAGCGGAGTCCGCTTCGAGCGAGCGATCAGTCAAGCACCGTGGACGTTGCCATCCTACGCGTCCTTGTTCACCGGCCGCTTGCCTGAATCGCACGGAGTCGTCCACGTGGAGGAGCGCTTCAGCGATTCCTTGACGAGCTTCGTGGAGCTCTTCGCTCGGAGCGAGTACGCGACCGGCGCCGTGGTGTCGGGAACCTTCACGGACTCGTACTGGGGATTCGACCAGGGCTTCGACAGCTACGACGACCTGGGGATGGTCGTCGACGACGATGCTCCCCCTGGTGGCGATCCCACGGACATCCAGGCCATGGACCGTCACGCTCACAAGCGCGTGACTTCCGCCGAGGTGACCGAGAAAGCCTTGCGATGGCTGGAGGAGCACCGCGACCAGCGCTTCCTGCTCCTCGCGCACTACTTCGATCCGCACTACGACTACGTCGCACACTCCGGAATCAGCGAGCTGTTCCCGCCGCGTCCCGCGCCGGGCGCCACCGAGGTGCGCGATGTCGATCGGATGCACGCCGCCTACGAGGGTGAGATCGCGTTCACCGATCGATACGTGGGCGCGCTCCTTTCCGGACTGGAGGCGCTCGGGCTCGCCGGCGAGACGATCGTCGTTCTGCAGGCCGACCACGGCGAGGCGTTCGAGGAGCACGGCATGGCGGGCCACGGGGGCAGCCTCCACAACGAGGAGCTCTGGGTGCCGTTGCTGATGCGCGTTCCCGGGATCGCGCCGCGCACGGTCGCGGAGCCAGTCGGCGTGCTCGACGTCGGACCCACGCTGCTCGCGCTGTGCGATCTCCCTGGCGAAGGCCCTTCACAGGGCTTCTCGCTCGCGCCGCTCCTTCGAGGAGACACCCTGGCGCGCACGTCTCCGGTCAGCTCGTCCCTCTACCGCTCGTTCGCCCCGGGACCCGCGCGGCGGGGGATGCAATTCCAGTATCGCGTCGAGCAGGACGACGCATGTTTCCTGGGCGACCTCCGTCCCAAGCACCGCGCACGGTGGATGTTCGATTGGAGAGCGGATCCTGCCCAGCTGCATGATCTTGCGCCGCAGGAAGTCGAGCGCTCGATCTCCATCGAGGAGCGCTACCTCGCCGCGCGCGAACTGTGGTGGCTCGAGCGGCCGGAGCCCGACTCGCTCACGATGCGGCCGGAAACCCTCGATACCCTCCAGGGTCTGGGGTATGCCGGCAACGCGGATGACGAGAGCCCGAATGGCGAGGACCGCGACGAACATCGCTGAACGCCCGGGACCCGCGCGATTCCCCTCGTCGTCGCACGAGACTACCTGGCACCCAGGGCCTGCAACCGGCGCGTCGCCTCGGGCTCTCCGGGCGAACGAATCAGGGCTTGGCGATAGGTTTCGACCGCTCGGACTGGATCGCCGGCCTGCTCCCACGCTCGACCGAGCAGGATCCATGATCGGGCCATGGCAGGCTCGATTTCCACGGCGCGGGTGAGCTCGTCCGCGGCTTCACGAGACCGGCCCATGGCCAGCAAGGCCTCGCCCAGAGCGGCGTGGCCTGCTGCACGAGCCGGCTTGGCGCGCACGAAGATCTGCAGCGGCTCGAGGGCCTTCGCGGGCTCACCGGCGGCGAGCAGACTCTGGCCGTAGATCAAGTAATAGGGGGCGAGGATTCCCTGACCGCTCGACTTGCCGATCTCGAGAGCGGAACGAGAGCACTGCACCGCCGATTCGACGTGCCCCTGGCGCTGCGCCGGATCGATTCCCGGAAGCTCCGCGAGATTCATGTGCACCTGCGCGAGCTGCGAATCGAAGCGCGCGTCCTGACGAGCAGCCCTGCCCTGCTCCAGGAGCTCCAGGGCTTCGAGCAGGAGCTCGCGGCGGCGCTCGACATCCCCCGTGCGGAGGGCCTCGTCGCGACGGATCACAGCCAGGCCGAGGCATGCATCCGGTTGTCCGGGCTCGACGCGCAGAGTGTGCACCCATAGAGCCTCGGAGCTCTGCCAGTTCCGGGCCTGGCGAAAGGTCAGTCCCGTCAACCCGAAGATCCAGACCGCGACGCTCACGGGGACGAGCCAGCGTCCAATCCCTCCGCGCCGATGAGCTGCGACCACGCCGCCGCCCACGAGTAGCGCGAAAGGCAGGCAGGAGAAATAGCTGTAGCGCTCGGCGACGAGCTGCGGCCCGCTCTGCATCCATCCCAGCACGGGGAAGATCATCAGCGCGAAGAGCAACCACGCCACGAGCCCTGCGGGCCAGCGCCGCCGCAGCAGTACGAGGCCAGTCGTGACGAGCACGACCGCGATCGCCGGAACGGCGAAGCGTGCCTGCCGCAAGGACAGCTCGTCCGGCAAGTTGTGGAACGGAATCAGGCCGATCGGCACGAGCGTCTTCCACGGATAGAACGCCAGGCCATAGCAGGACTGCGCCAGGCGCTCGTGAAGAGAATGCTCGGCCCAGCTCAGCATCGTCTGGTTCAGAGTTGCCTGCGCCCACGTCGCGAGGGCGACGAAGGGTAGGACCAGCACGGCGAAGGGGAGCTTCTCGAAGATCAAGGCCGCGGCCCGTGCGCCACGCCCCGCTTGCTCAGGTCCGAGGCGGCGGAGCGGCCAGACGTCGATCACCAGGAGCAGGGCGGGCACCACGACGCCCCAGGCCTTTGCGAATAGCGACGCGAGCAAGCACGCGAGCGCGATGCTGATCCACGTTCCGCTCGCTGCGCGACCTTCCCAGCGCAGCGCGCGGCGCACCAGCGGACCAACCGCGAACACGAGGACCGCCGCTCCCACCAATCCGACCGCGCCGGGTCCACGCAGCGCCAACCCATCGTCGCCGCGGAGGTCCAGGCTGGCGGCGAGTAACGCAAGTCCTCCCATCCCCGCGGCCAGGGCTGCGATCGCGAGCCCGGGCCGCACTCCCAGCGGGCGAGTCTCCGGTGCCGCGCGCAACCACGCCAGGAGCGCCAGCAAGAAGAACACGAGCGAGAGAACGTCGCGTCGCTCCGTGACCCAGGCGACCGATTCCACTCTCAACGGATGCACGGCGAAGGCCAGGGCGGCGACCGCCGCAGCGAGGCGCTCGACGCTCGCCCGCGAGCCCTTCGGTTCGACCCTGTCCGCTGCCGTGAGGCGGAGCACGCGCCGCGCTAGGAAGTAGGTCAACCATGCCCCAAGCACATGGAGCACCACGTTGGTCAAGTGGTAGCCCCGCGAATCCATCCCCCACAAGCGATGGTCGACGCCGAGGCTGATCCAGGACAGGGGCTGATAGTGCCCCATCCTCCCGGTGCTGAACATCCATTTCAGATGCTCGCCCGACAAGCCGCGGTACCTCTGGTTCAGCTCGATACCGACCTGATCGTCGAGGTTCAGGAAAGCTGAGTTGACGGCGGGCTGGAAGGCGAGAAAGGTCACGAGGATCACCACCACCGGCGCGAGCCAGCGCATCCTGCTCGCTCTGGGTCCAGGGGGTGACTGCTCGGGCACGGGCGTCTTCAGCGGGCGTTGCGGTCGGGGTGGTCGATCCTGGCGCCACGAATACTCAGCGACGCGGCGTGGAGGGCTCGGCTTCCAAGCAATGGAGCGCGCGGGAAGCATACGCGCTCGCACCTCGAAGAGGGGAAGCCAGTGAGACATCGTCGCCTCGGTGATGAGCGGGGCCAAGCGCTCCCGAGCCTTCTGGGAACGGTTCTTGCGCCGAGAGTCGCGTTACCGACGACTCCTGACCGCGTGCAATGGAAACGAGGTTGACCGCGATGGCGAAGAAGAAAACCGGCTCACGCCGATACAGCGCCAAGGCGTCGAAGAAAGTGGAGCGGGCGATGCACGAGCGAAAGCGCGGCACCCTGCGCTCCGGGGGCTCCGGGAAGAAGGTCACCAGCCGGAAGCAGGCCATCGCGATTGGCCTCGCCGAAGCTCGGCGAGAGGGAGCCAAGGTGCCGGCCAAGAAGAAGTCGCGCCGCAAGAGCTGACCTCGTGCGTCGCCTGTCTGGTAGCCCGAATAGCGCCACGAGACAGTCGATCGAAATCGTCCGCGCGAGGACGAATCGCGAACGATTGTAGAAACAGACGAGCGTCCGCATCGGCCCGAGCTTCCCGCAGAGCGCCCGATGCGCGCAGCTGCGTCGCACGCCGCAGTCCTCGCCGCGCGCTCCCCGGAAGCTCGAATTGGATCGTCCGGGCGGCTCATGTCAACCTGGCCAGATGACCACATTGATACTCACCCAGGGGGAGATCCGGTCGCTGCTCCCCATGGCGAAGTGCATGGAGCTCGTCACCGGAGCGCTCACCTCGCTCGCGCGTGGCGAAGCGCACAACCCGTTGCGCTGGGGCATGAGGCTCGCGGACGGGCGAGGCCTGCTCGGCATGATGCCCGGCGCGACGACCGCGCCGCCCGCGCTCGGACTCAAGGTCGTGTCGGTCTTTCCCGGGAACCACGGCACACGCTACGACTCCCATCAGGGAGTGGTGATGCTGTTCGACACCGTGCACGGCGTGCCCGAGGCGATCCTGGACGCGAGCGAGATCACTGCCATCCGCACCGGGGCCGCGAGTGGAGTCGCAACGCAAGCACTGGCGCGCGAGGACGCGCACGATCTCGCCATCCTCGGCTCGGGCGTGCAGGCGCGCTCCCATCTCGAGGCCATGCTCGTCGCGCGGCGGCTCTCGCGCGTGCGCGTGTACAGCCCCGGACGCGAGCATCGCGAGACCTTCGCCCGTCGCGAGTCGGATCGCCACGGCCTGCGCGTGGAGGCAATGGACTCCGCGCGCGCGGCCATCGAGGGCGCGGACATCGTGTGCACCACCACCTCCGCGCGTGAACCGGTGCTCGAAGGTGCATGGCTCGCCGAGGGCGTGCACATCAATGCCGCGGGCACCTGCTTGAAGAGCGCACGCGAGCTCGACACAGAGGCCGTCCTGCGCTCGCGCTTATTCGTGGACCGACGCGAATCCGCGCTCAACGAGGCCGGTGACTTCCTGATTCCCCGCAGCGAGGGCGCTCTCGGCGACGAGCACATCCAGGGCGAGCTCGGCGAGGTGCTCCTGGGCAAGGTCCCTGGCCGCCGAAAGCGCGCGGAGATCACCCTCTTCGAATCCCTCGGGATCGCGGTCGAGGACCTGGCTGCAGCGCACTACCTGAACCAGACGGCTCGCGAGCGCGGCGTCGGGGTGATGGTCGAACTGGGAGGGCTACGCCCATGAAGCCGATCGGTCCGATCCCCATCGAGGAGATACGCGCCGCGCGCGAACGCATCGCCGGCTCGGTGCTGCGCACGCCGCTCGTGCGGCTGAACGTCGACGACGCGCCGGCCGAGATCTGGCTCAAGCTCGAGAACCTCCAGCCGATCGGCTCCTTCAAGCTGCGCGGCGCGGGCAACGCGATGGCCAAGGCCGGAGCGGCGGCTCTCGCGCGCGGCGTCTACACCGCGAGCGCCGGCAACATGGCGCAGGGAGTCGCCTGGAACGCGCGGCGCATGGGCATTCCCTGCCGCGTGGTGGTGCCCGATCACGCGCCGCGCGCGAAGCTCGAGGCGATCGAGCGTCTCGGCGGCGAGGTCGTGCCCCTCCCGTTCGACCGCTGGTGGCAAGTGCTCGTCGAGCACAGTTACCCCGGCATGGAGGGGCTCTTCATCCACCCGGTGTCGGACGCCGCCGTGATCGCAGGCAACGGCACCATCGGTCTCGAGATCCTGGAGGATCTACCCGACGCGGACGCGGTCGTCGTGCCCTACGGGGGCGGAGGCCTGAGCGCCGGGATCGCCTCGGCGATTCGCGCGCTCGCGCCACGGACGCGCATGTTCGCCTGCGAAGTCGACACCGCCGCGCCGCTCTCGGCCTCGCTGCGCGCCGGCGCACCGCAGTCGATCGAATACCAGCCGAGCTTCGTCGATGGCATCGGCGGCAAGAGCCTGCTCGCCGAGATGTGGCCGCTCGTCTCGGGTCTCCTCGACGGCTCGCTCGTCGTGCCGGTCGCCGAGGTCGCCGCCGCGATCCGTCTGCTCGCCAGCCGCAATCGCGTGATCGCCGAGGGCGCCGGAGCCGCGTCCACCGCCGCAGCCCTCTCGGGCAAGGCCGGTCCTGGAAAGGTCGTGTGCATCGTCTCGGGCGGCAACATCGACGCGCACAAGCTGGCCAAGATCCTGGAGGGTGGCTTGCCTTGAGGTGGCCGCGGGTCCCAGGCGAGAGTCCAAGCGAGGGTGTCCGGATCGAGCTGCGTCAGGTTCCTTCCCCTCTCTGCAGCCTGCGAAGGACGTCGACGTCGATGCGGTCCTGCGGCCGCGGGCTCTTCGACTTGAGCAAGATCAGGCCTTCGATGTCGACGAATGGTATGCCGAGCTCGCCAGGGTGAATCCTCCGGTGAGGGAGCATGTCGGCGTAGCGTCTGCCCCCCATCCGCGTGAAGATGTCGATGGGGAAGTCTTCGACCAAGCGCACCGCGCCTTCCTCGTCCCCGAAATCCTCGACGCGCAGTTCGCGTGCGTATCCCTCGCCGATACCCCCCAGGGCTCCGAGAAGCCGTTGGATGTTCTCGGGTTCGGCGTCGACGAGGATGTCGACGTCTTCCGTAGTCCGAACGTAGCCGTTGAGCACGCACGCCACGCCGCCGACGACGAGGTAGCGCACCTCAGCGCGGCTCAGTGCGGCCAACACGCTTTCGAACGGGCCAGGATCCATGAGTCATGGGGTTGGTCGGGCGCTTCCCGGCCGGCCGGAGGTTCTCGACGAATCGATTCAAGCGCTCCAGTCGTCGGAGCGGATCCTCCATGTGGGAACGGCCGACTGTCAGGCGGGGCTGCACGAGAGGCGAGACTACGTTCGGCCGCCGGCCGGCGTCAATCGAGCCGCCAGCGAGGGATCGCCTCACCGCAAGGTCGGCGCGTTCGGCATACTCCCGGCATGCCCTCACGACCCCTCGTGGATCTCACGGAGCGCGCGCGCCTCGGTGGAAGCGATCCGGCGCTCCGTGTCGGCGGCATGGCAAGGGAGCTCGTGGGGTCGGAGATCCTGCGCATCGCGGGCGAGATCCGCGCGCTCGTCCGCGGCGGGAAGCAGATCTGCAATCTCACCGTCGGCGATTTCGACCCACGGCAGTTTCCGATCCCGGAGCAGCTGAAGAACGCGATCATCGCTGCCCTCGAGAAGGGGGAGACGAACTATCCGCCTTCCGACGGAGTCCTCGAGCTGCGGCAAGCGGTGGCGCGCTTCTACGAGCGCGAGCTCGGGCTGCGCTATCCGGTCGAGAGCGTGCTCGTCGCCGGCGGGGCGCGACCCCTGCTCTACGTGATCTTCCGGACGCTCTGCGATCCAGGCGACCGCGTGGTCTATCCGGTCCCGAGCTGGAACAACAATCACTACGCACACATGGCGGCAGCGGTTGGAGTGCCGGTCGGGTGCAAGCGCGAGCACATGTTCCTGCCCACTCGCGAGGATCTCGCGCCGCATCTCGCCGGGGCACGCCTGGTGTGCCTCAACTCGCCTTTGAATCCGACGGGGACGGCATTCTCGGCCGAGACGCTGCGCTCGATCTGCGACGCGATCCTGGCCGAGAACCACGCGCGCGAGCGCCGCGGCGAGCGGCCGCTGTACCTGATGTACGACCAGATCTACTGGCTCTTGTGCAGCCAGGGGACCCTGCACGTCACGCCGAGCGCTCTGCTGCCCGAGATCGCACCGTACACGATCTACGTCGACGGGATCAGCAAGGCCTTCGCCTCGACCGGCGTGCGCGTCGGTTGGGGGGTCGGTCCGACCGACGTGATCGAGCGCATGTCGGCGGTGCTCGGCCACATCGGCGCCTGGGCGCCGCGCGCGGAGCAGATCGGGACCGTGGCCTTGCTCGACGACGTCGCCGGGATCCGCGACTACCACGCCACCTTCCGGACCGGCGTGCAAGCGCGCCAGAACGCGCTGTGCGAAGGGCTCATGGCGCTCGGCAAGCAGGGTCTCGACGTCGACTGTCTGCCGCCGATGGGCACGATCTACTCGACCGCCCGCTTCCATCCGTTCGGGAAGAAGACGCCCGCAGGCGTGGTGCTCCGGGCTTCGGATGACGTGCGGAAGTACCTCCTGGAGGCGGCGGGCTTCGCGATCGTGCCGTTCAGCGCCTTCGGGACCCGCGACGACGAGGGCTGGTTCCGGCTCTCGGTCGGCGCGGTCTCCCTCGCCGAGATCGAGCAGGCTCTGCCGCGTGTCGGGAGCGCGCTCGCGGCGTTACGACGCTGAGCGCGCTGGAGTGCCGCTTGAAAGATCGGCGCCTACCTGCCGAATACCCTAGGCTGGCGCGAGTACGCGCTCGCCACCACGAGGCAAAGGAGAGCTTGGAGATGAAGTGCATCATGGGTCGCCCTCGCGCGACCGAGGCGTCGTCGGTCCGACGCGGAGCGATCCAGAAAGGCTGTCTGATCGGTCTGGGGTGCGTCGTCGTGCTGGTCGTGATCGCCGGCTTGACCGGCGTCGGTCAGTACAACTCGCTCGTATCGAGCCAGGAGGATGCCCGCCAGAAGTGGGCCGAGGTCGAGAACCAGTACAAGCGTCGCAACGACCTGATCTCGAACCTGGTCGAGACGGTCAAGGGTGCGTCGAATTTCGAGCAGGAGACGCTCACGCAGGTGACCGAGGCGCGCGCCTCGGTTGGCCGCGCGCAATTGCCGACGGACCTCCCCACGGATGCGGCACAGCTCGACGCGTACATCCGTGCGCAGCAATCGCTCGGCTCGGCCCTCTCTCGCCTGATGGTCGTCGTGGAGCAGTACCCGGAATTGAGGACCACGGAGAACTTCCTCTCGCTGCAGGACCAGCTCGAGGGCACGGAGAACCGCATCACGAAGGCGCGCGAGGACTACACGATGGCGGTCCAGCGCTACAACACGGGCGTGCGCTCCTTCCCCAAGAGCCTGTTCGCGGGCATGCTCGGATTCCAGCCGCTGCCGCAGTTCACGATCCTGCCCGAGGAATCGGCGGTGCCCAAGGTCGACTTCGGGAAGCCGCGGTGACCCTGCAGTGATCGCGCTCTCGTATGCGCTCGTGACCTGCGTCCTCCTCGCGCAGGAGGTCACCATCCCGCAGAACGACGGCTGGGTCACCGATCAGGCCGGGCTGCTCTCGTCCGATCAGGAGGACGCGCTCGAGAAGCTCTGCGAGTCCTATCGCACGGGAACGACGCACGAGATCGCGCTCCTGACCGTGACCGACCTCGGCGGACAGCCGATCGAGGACTTCGCGTTCGACGTCGGTCGCGCCTGGAAGCTCGGTACCACGGAGGAAGACAACGGCGCCTTGCTGGTCGTCTCGAAAGACGACAAGAAGATCCGGATCGAGGTCAGCCGCGGGCTCGAGGGCTCGCTCACCGATTCGATCTCCGGCCGGATCATCCGCAACGAGATCGGCCCCCGCTTCGAAGCGGGCGACTACTACGGCGGCCTGCGCGCCGGCCTCGAGGCGATCCACGCGGCGATCGGTGGAGAGTACGCGCCGATCGACGAGCCCGGCGCGAGCGGAGGTGGTGAGGGCCGGGCGAGCGGGCTCGTCATGCTCGTGCTGCTCTTCATCGTCATCGCGATCTCACGGGGCCGGGGGCGTGGGTCCGGAGGGGGCATGCCGTGGTGGGTCGTGCCGACGCTGCTCGGATCCCGCGGTCTGGGCGGCGGGGGCGGCTGGAGCGGATCCAGCAGTGGCGGAGGAGGCGGATTCCGTGGCTTCGGAGGAGGCGGCGGATTCCGCGGCGGCGGCGCGACGGGAGGCTGGCGATGATCGCGATCGGCACACAGGGCGCCGCCTGGGAAGCGGCGCACGCCCCGGAAGCATGGTGGCACCGTGCGCTCGGGCTCTACGGTCCGTGGGTGCTCGCCGCGGTATTGATCGCGCTCGTCGCGCGCGCGCTCCTGCAAGCCCGCCGCTTCCGCGCCGTCGGGGCGCTCTCCGATCAAGACCTCGCTGCCCTGCATGCTTCCCTGCGCGCCGTGGAAGCGAAAACCGTCGGCGAGATCGTGCCGGTGATCGTCGAGCGCTCCGACGAGCACGCCGACTCGCGCTGGCTGTCGGCCCTCGTGTTCCTCCTGGTAGGCACCGTGGCCCTGGAGCCGCACTTGCCGTGGCGCGAGCCCGGCCTCGTCCTGCTGGCCCAGCTCGCGCTCGGCGCCGCGGGCTGGCTCATCGCGCGCGCGCTCCCGGGTTTCGCGCGGCTATTCGTGCGCGAGTCCCGCGCGACAGCCGTGGCCGAGGAGCAAGCCGCACAGGAGTTCCACCGTCTCGATCTACGGGCGACGGAAGCTGCGACCGGCGTCCTGATCTTCGTCAGCCTCTTCGAGCGCCGCGCGATCGTGCTCGCCGACCGGGGAATCTCGGAGAGGGTCGGGCCCGACGTCTGGCAAGAGGTGGACGACGCCGTTCTCCGCGGCATCGCTCGCGGCTCGATCCTGGCGGGCTTGACCGACGGGATCACGCGCGCCGGCGCGGTCCTCGCCGAGCACTTTCCCTGGCGCGAGGGCGACCGCAACGAGCTCCCCGATCGCGTGATCGTTCGGCGCGAGTAGCCGGCCCCGGGGCCGCTTGCTCCCGGTACATTGGCCCCTCGAACTTCTGCGCGCTCCCGGCCCTCCCCGACACACGAGGAATCGATCCATGGCGAAGCAAGTGAATCCCATCCCCGCCGGCTATCACACGGTCACCCCGTACCTGATCATCCGAGGCGCGGCCAAGGCGCTCGACTTCTACAAGCAGGCCTTCGGCGCCGAGGAGCTCTTTCGTTTCCCCCACGGCGACAAGATCGGGCACGCCGAGATCAAGATCGGCGACTCGCCGATCATGCTCGCCGACGAGCAACCCGACATGGGTTTCGAGGGCCCGGAGTCCTACGGCGGGTCACCCGTATGCATCTGCCTCTACGTCCCCGACGTCGATGCACTCGCCAAGCGCGCCGTGGCCGCCGGAGCCAAGGAGCTGCGCCCCGTGAAGGACCAGTTCTACGGCGATCGCTCGGGCACATTCAGCGATCCCTTCGGCCACGTCTGGACCATCTCGACCCACAAGGAAGACGTCTCGCCCGAGGAAATGAAAAAGCGCGCCGCCGCAGGCAAGCACGGCTGAGCGGATCACGCGCCTGCGATCCTCTCCCCTAAAGCCGCGAGCGTTCAGTCCTCGAGGTCGATCACCAGCCCGACGAGGTCGATGGAGATGGCTTCGACGACGTGAGCAGTCAGGATGACGAAGGCCGCGCTTTCGCATACCTGGCGGCGAGCGACGCCCAGAGCAAGCCGCCCGAGCCGAGGATCGCGAGGGCCGCGCTGGTGGAGAAGGCGGCGGAGCGTCCTGCGTGCTCGTAGAGCGTGCCGAAGAGGACGCTCGCGACGAGGGCGAGAAGTCCCAGCGTGAGGTAGTACCATCCGAAGGCGGCGCCCTGGTCGCGCCGAGGAGCGAGCTCGCTCACGAGAGCCCTTTGGGCGCCGTCGGTCAGGCCGTCCTGCACGGCCCACACGGCGAAGCACACGAACAAGGCCGCCTGCGATCGCGCGAAAGCGAGGCCGACGCATGCGGCCGCGTACGAGAGCCAGCCCAGGACGATCGTGCGGCGCCGGCCGTGGCGATCGGCGAGCTTCCCGCCCGGATAGGCGGCGAGCGTTCTGAGGAGGTGCATGCCGATCCACGCGAGCGAGAGCTGCGTGATCTCGTCGCTCGCTCCCGCCGGACCATCTCCGCGCGTCCGATCGAAGAGGACCTGCATCAGGAACAGATCGCTCGCTTTCCCCAGCGTGAACAGGCCGAGTGGAAGGAGGAACCTCCACACGAGCATCGGGCGCGGGCGGGGAGCCGCGGATGCTTCCTCTTCGTCGGGCGCGACGAAGGTCTCGCGTACGCCGCGCCAGACCACGAGCACGGAGATCGCGCCGGGGATGGCGGCGAGCAGGAAGAGCGTCCGCAGCTCGACGCCTGCGCCACGGATGAGAAGGAGTGCGAGCAGCGGGCCGAAGGTGGCTCCCGCGTGATCCATGGAGCGGTGGAATCCGAAGGCCGCCCCGCGACTCCCGGCGGGCACGGAGTGCGCGATGAGGGCGTCGCGGGGACTCGAGCGCAGTCCCTTGCCGACGCGATCGATGCACCGGAACAGCACGACGTGCCATGCGCTCGTCGCCAGCGCGAAGAGCGGTCGGGCGATCGAGGCGATGCCGTAGCCCGCGATCACGACGGGGACGCGCCGGCCGGTACGATCGGTCCAGCGGCCGGCGAGGAGCTTCAGGGCACTCGAGACCGCGTCGGCGAGCCCTTCGACCCATCCCAGAGCGAAGGCTCCCGCTCCGAAGCTCCCGAGGAACACGGGAAGCAGCGGGACGATCATCTCGCTCGAGACGTCGGTGAAGAAGCTCACCACGCCCAGAGACAGGACGTTCCGGTTGAGCCATGCCGGTCGGCGCGGGTCGAGACGGGTGCTCGGAATGTTGGATGTCTCGATGAGATTCGAGCTCGGTAAGAGTGGACCGGACGCCTCGACGACCCAGATTGCACACGGGCCTCGAGCGCGGCAATCGTGACCGGGGCTCGACCTCGGACGACGCGCGGGCGAGCGCCTCGACCGGCCGGACGGGAATCCAGGGGATAGTGGGGCTAGAATTCCTCTTCCCGTCCCCTTGCCCGGCCCCGCCGAACGATGCCCCCCTGCTCCGACTTCTCCAGGCGCACTGGCGCGCTGTGCTTGTTCGTTCTCACTCTGGCCTGTCATATGACCGAGCCGGATGGGCCGCGCACCACGCTCGACGTGATCGAGGAGCCCGGCCGCTTCGAGGCATTGAGTGAGCCCCCCAGCTCGTACTGCTCGACGGAGGACCGCAAGGGATTCGCCCGGGACGACGACCGAGCGATCGTCTGGCTGCGCGCCGCTCACAACGGCGGCGCGATCCCGATCCGCATGCTTCTCTCGGCGCCGCGGGTCATCAACGACACCTCCGGGATGTTCTTCTACGATCCCGATGGGGACTACGTCGCGGCGTACCAGGCCCAGAGGGATTACGCCTATCGCTTCCAGGGCTGGTGCCGCGGCGCGTTGGTCGTCGAAGGGGTCGACGGAACGCTCTGGTACGCTCTGAGCGGAATCGCCTTCCAGGGACCGCGGAAGGGCCAGAAGCTCGCTCGCATCCCGAGCATGACGACCGATTGGGGCTACTGGCTCATGCTGCATCCGGAGTCGACGACCTACGACCTCTTCGATGGCAAGCGCTACGAGACGGCGACCCTCCCTTCCAAGCTGTCGAGCGAGGCGCGCGACACGATGGGGATGGTCGACTGGCGGATGGCGCCGCTCGTGCAGATCCTCGGGGTGGAGGTGGGGGACGAGACGCTGGCTGTGCCGCTCACCGGCCTGGCCGAGCGCGCCTGCGTGCCGGCCGAGCTGCGCGGCCAGAGCTTCACCGTCTTCTGGTACGGCCCGACGGGCACCGCGGTCGCGTACCGGAACGAGATCGACGGCAAACGCTACACCTTCGACGCGGACCCCCTCTCGCCCGAGACGGCACCGTTCAAGGACAGGGAAACCGGCACGCGCTGGACGCTTGCCGGTCGCGCGGTCGATGGCCCGCTCAAGGGCCGCGAGCTCGATTGGGTGAGCTCGGTCCAATGTCGCTGGTATGCCTGGGTGGCTCAGTATCCCACCACTTCCGTGCATGAATTCACGCCGTAGCACGGCGCTCGTCATCGTCGCGCTCCTCATCGTGGTGTTCCTGGCCGGCCGGCTCGGCCATGTTCCCCGGGGACCCTTGCGTGCCGTGCTCACGAGTGTCGATCGCTGCACGAAGGAAGAGCTCGGACAGCTCCGCGCGGGTGGAGCGAATGGCGTCGTCCTGGTGATCGAAGCGAGCGATGCCGCCTTCAAGGAGAGCGTGCGGCGAGCGGCCGAGCGCATCCAGGCTCACGATCTCGAGCTCCACTACTGGATCGAAGTCGCACGCGACGCGACGCTCGCAGCAGCGCACGAGGAGCTGGCAGCGGGTCTGCAAGGACACGACAACTGGCGGATCGAAGGGCCGCTGGCTCCGAGGCCCGCACCCGACGAGCGAATGACGGTCTGGCCGTGGGTCCCGATCCTCTACGCAGAAGCCTTCGACCTCCAGCTCGCCAAGGTGGACGAGCGGCTTGCCGATCTGCCCGACCCGGACAGTGTCTTCCTGAATGATCTGCAAGGAGCGCCATCTGCCTGCGGATGTGGCAACGCGCTGTGTCGCTGGACGGTCGATTTCATGGGCGAAGCAGGTTCGCCGCTCACTCCACCACCGATCGCCGCACGCTTTCTGGAGCGAGTTCGCGAACGCCACCCCAAGGTGCGGGTCGTCCCCGTATGGACGAGCGAGTGCGGAGCAGGGGCCGAGCTACCGCTCGACGCCTGTCATGGGATCCCCTGTTACACGGAACACTGCTGGCCGGCGCTCGTGGAGGAGCTGGGCCCGGTCGCCGCGGCAGGCGGCGCGATCGGTCTGCAGCTCTTGACCCAGTTTCCGGTCACGGACGAGGGAAAGCCTGGCCTCAGGTCCACGGAAGAGATGGACGACAGCGACTTCGAGCCGGTCGTGAGCGCGCTCCGGTCGTTTCCCGCCGAGATCGAGAAGCGCGGTTTGACCATCGCGCCGGATCACCTGATTCCGATCCTGCGCTGCTGGGAAGCTGGGAGCATGGAAGCGGTTCGCAGGCAGACCGAGGTGGCGGCGCGACTGGGCATCCGGGAATGGGTGGTGGCGCTCGTCCCGGTCGATCAGAGCTGGGAGCCGCGCGCGGTCCGCGCGGAGGCGCGCTAGCCCGACTACCGGTCAGGGACGCGCGGAAAGGGCGCGGGGGGGGATCTCCCGGCATGCGCGCGCTCGGGGCGTGAAGACAGCACGGGGAATCGGCAGGTTTTACGTTCCAAAAGTTGCTCTTTTTGGAATGAGCGATCCAATGGAACCACCATGCCCAGACGAACAGTCCGGACGCTCCGCCTCGAAAGCCGCGGGCAGCTCGAAGCCCTCGTTTCGCCCGTGCGCGTCGAGATCGTCGAGCACTTGCAGGCGCGCGGTCCGTGCACTTCGGCCGAACTCGCGCGCGACCTGGCGCGCTCGCGCTCCTCGCTGTACTACCACCTCCATCGACTCGTCGCGGTCGGTCTGGTGACGGAGCGAGCGGAGCCGAAGAGAAGTGCGCGCGGCGAGGCCCGTTATGCGCTCGCCGCCGAGCGGCTCGCGGTTGCCGAGGGTCTCGGTCGCGCGAGCACCGCGCTGCTCGCGCGCGGCGTCGGCGCCATGCTCCGGCGCGCCGAGCGCAATGCGCGACGCGCATTCCAGGGCGGCTTGCTCGTCTCCCGCTCGACTGGACCGCGCGCGGCCTTCGGCTCACGCAAGGTCTGGATCACCTCCAAGGGGCTCACGCGCTTGCATGCCGAGCTCGCCCGTGTCGAGAACCTGCTCGCACGCGAGAACCGGCGCCGCGAAGGCTTCCCGTACCTCTTCACTTTCGCTTTGTCCCCGATCGTCGAGCAAGGCTCGAAGGAGCTTCCGTGATCCGATCTGCCCTCGTCCTCCACCAGGATTCCTCCTCGGTCTCGGTGCTCGCCTCGCGGCCGGCGGCCGTCAGCATCGCGAGCCTGCTCGTACCCGTCGTGCTCGCTCACGGACAAGCGCCCGACGCAGCCGCCGACCGGCTCCTCGAACGCGTGCGCGCGGCCCTCGGTACGCGCCCGAGCGAGGCCGATGCCGCGGGCATCTTCCTCGAAGGCGAGGGCGAGTTCGTCGGCGTCGAGACGAGCTGCCGGGTCGAGCTCGGCAGCGGAGGCCGCTTTGTGCGCCGGCTGCTGGGTCGCGTCGGGCTGGAGGACGGTTTCGATGGCACGACTACCTGGAGCGTCGACCATCCCGGTGTGCTGCGCCATCCGCAGCTCGAGGAGCGTGAGCTCCTGTTGCTCTTCGCCTGGGTGTGGAGCGGCTGGTGGCTCGATCCGAGCTGTCCGATCGACGTCGTGCCGCATCCGGCGACGGAACAGGACGCCCGGGACGTGATCGAGCTGCGCCTGCGCGGCGGGCTCCGCACGGCACGTTTGAGCCTCGATGCGAAGTCCCTTCCCGCGCGACTCGAGGTTCCGGGCGTCGTCGACGTGCACGCGCTCGAGCTCGGCAACTGGGGCGAACGCGGCGGTCGAATGCTGCCCGGAACCGTGACGCAGATTCGCGGAGAGACTCCCGTGTCCGTGATGCGATTCGCGCGCTGGGGCGACGCTCACGGCGAAGCAGGTTTCCTGGACCAGGCGCCGCGGAGCGAGGAGATGGCGGGTTTCGACGCCGAAGTCCCTGCTGCCCTCGAAGTGCGCCGCTCGGGCACCGGCCACATCCTCGTGCACCCGCTCGTGGGCGGGAAAGACATCGGCTGGTTCGTGTTCGACACGGGCGCGGCCATCTCGGTCATCGATCCCGATACGGCAGAGAAGCTCGGCATGGAAGCTTTCGGGCAAGCGACGATCGGCGGCGCGGGCTCCGAGAGCCATGAGACGTCGCTGCGCGAAGGGGGATCGCTCGTCCTGGGACCGCTCGCGCTCCCGCGCGTCGTCTTCCTCGAATACCAGCTCGACGGCCTCGGTCGAGGGATCGGCGAGGAGATCGTGGGCGTGCTCGGCTTCGACGTGCTCTCACGCTGTGTCGCGGTGGTCGACGTGCGCACTCCTGCCATCGAGCTCCACGATCCTCTGGGCTTCGAGCTCGATGGCTCCTGGCACGAGCTCATCCTGTATGGCCGCCATCCACACGTTCGCGCACGCTTCGAGGACGAGCACGACGGTCTCTTCCGACTGGACACCGGTGCCGGCACCAACGCCGTGATCCTGCACGCACCCACGGTGGATCACCACGGCATGCTGGAAGGCCGCAAGCTCGCCGATGCTCGGATCGGCGGAGCGGGCGGCACCATGCTGGTGAAGGTCGGCACCCTGGAGTCCTTCGAGCTCGCCGGCCACCGCTTCGAGCGACCCACCACGATCTTTGCGCGGCCGGGCTCGGGCGCGCTCGACGATCCCTACACCGAGGGCACCATCGGAGGTGGCATCTTCGGCGAGTTCGTGGTGGTCTTCGACTACTCGCACCGGCGCATCGCGTTCCTGAATCGTCCGGAATGAGGCCGCCGGCCTTGACGAGAGCGGCCATCGAGGTCGAGACTGAAGAGTTGCCATGAGCCCTCGCTCCACCTTGCGAAGCATTGCGAAGGAGCGCTCACCGCGGGCGTTCCTTGCGATCGTGCTCGCGGTGGCAGTCGTGCTCGTCTCGGGCTGGCCAGGCCGCGCGAGCTTCCGCTGCCTCGCGACGGGGGAGCGCGATCTCGAGGACTGCTGTTGCCAGAGCGAGCGGAGCTGTCCGGCGGGAGACGCGTGCCAGGAGCTCGATCGAGAGTGCGGGAGCCAGGGATGTGGCTGCTGCGTGATGACCCTCGAGGGCGAAGACATCGAGCTCGCCAAGTCGGACGGATCGCCTCGCACGAATACCTCGCACGGGGAAAAGCTCTTCGCCTGCGCCTTGCCGCTCGTCCCCGGCATGGTGCATCCGGTTCGCACCGATCGCGCCCTCCTGAGCCGATGGGGGTCGCCGCGTGCCGGGCCGTTGATCTTCCTCCGTCAGCGCGTGATGCGTTGTTGAGCGCGGGCGCTTTCTAGCGTCCGTGTCGCGATCGTCCGCTCGCGGACGACGCGCCGTTCCGCATTCGCTCTCGGAGGAAGCTCTTGCATCAGGGGAATTCCGTCTCGCATCGATCTCGTGCGCAGATTCTATGTCTCGCGCTATTCACCGCCTGTCATGCGCCTGATTCCGCGTCCATCCGCGACGAGGACCTCGTTCGCGACGTGGAGCGACGCGCGGACGATCCGGAGGTCCTCGCTCGAGCGCTCGAGCTCGCCGATCTCGATCAGCTGCCGACACCCTGGCTCGATGGCTGGCGCGATGGACCCGCGCAGGACGCGTATTGGTACGCGCTCGCGCTGGTCTGGAATCCGGAATGTCAGACGGCGCGGGCGAGGCTCTTCGCGGCCCGCGCATGGCGCTCGGCCGCGGGACGGCCGGCGCCCCTCGGAGCCGAGCTCGAGATCCACGACCTCTCCGAGCCTGGAGAGGGCACCGAGCTCGGCGTGCTCGTCGACTTGCTCTCGATTCTCGGCCTCGGACCGCGGGCGGCGGCCATCGAGCTCAGCACGGTGGAAGAGCGCGCTGCACAAGCCGATCTCGAGGCTGCGATCCATGCAGCGCGCGATCGGGTCGATCGCGCCCGCGTGGAGCTCGCCGCCGCCGGAGAACAGATCGACGCGCTCGCGGCGCTGCGAGCGGAGATCGAGAGCGACCTCACGCGGATCGCGCTACTGGACGAAGCGGGCTGGCTCGCGCGCCGCGAGGTCTCTCTCGCTCGTTCTGCGGTGGCGGAGCTCGATCTCGATCTCGCGGGCGCGCGCTCCGGTCGGATCCTCGCGCGAGAAACGCTCGCGCTCGCCACGGGGCTGCCGCCCGATGCGAGCGCGCTCGAGGTCGCGGCCGAAGCGCGTCTGGGGCGCTTCCGGGAACCCTCGAGCGCCGAAGCCGAGCCGACGCCGAAGGCGCTCCTCGACGGCTTGCCCGAGCTACGCGCGAGTCGCATGAGCTACGCGCTCGCCGAGGCGCGCGTCCGCTCGGCCGCGAGCAAGCGCTGGCCGAGCCTGCGCATCGGCCCGCGCTGGACCTTTGCTTCCGGGAGCGACGTGCTCGGCGGCATGCTCGAGCTCGAGCTTCCCTGGCCCGGTGCAAACGAAGGCGCGATCGGGAGCGCCATCGCCGAGCGCGAGCTCGCGCGCGCACGACTCGAGAACGATCTGGCCGCAGCTCGCACGGCCCTGCGAACGGCGGCGGAGCACTGGAACGAGGCGCGCGGCGCCCTCGCCGGGGCTGAGCAGCAACTGGACGAGAGTTCGGCCGGAACGTGGCGTGCCGCACGCGCGCGACTGGCCGTCGAATCCCAGGCGTTGCCCGAGGTCCTCCGGGAGTGGCGCGACGCGCTCGATCACCGGCGCGGGGCACTGCGCGCCGCGATCGACTGGCACGCGCAGGAGCGACTCCGCGCGCTCGACTGGCGCCTGGCTGCGGGCGCCGCTGCGGAGGTTCGGCCATGAGCGCAGAACGTCCCGAGCTCGATCTCGACGCCCTGACGCGTGAGCGCCCGCTCGCCCCGCCGCGCCGGCGATGGGGTTTTCTCTTGCCGCTCGCCATCCTCGCGGTCTTCCTCGCGATCCTCGGCTGGAGTGCGCGCGACCTGTTCGGGCAGCGCGTGCCGGTCACGATCGTGCGAGCCCGCGCGGGCGCTGCCGCGATCTCGACCTCCGGCGTCCTGTTGCAAGCTGCGGGCTGGGTCGAGCCGGATCCCTTTGCGCTTGAGGTGCGCGCGCTCCTCGCGGGCAGCGTCGTCGAGATGCTCGTCCAGGAATCCGATCGGGTCGAAGCCGGAGCGGTCGTCGCCCGACTGGTCGACACGGACGAGCGGCTCGCGCTCTCGGCGGCGCAGGCCTTGCTCGAGGAGGCGCGTGCACGCGTCACCGCGGCGCAGGCGGAAGAAGCGCTGCGCGGAGCAGCCGTGCGCAAATCCGGCGCGACGATTCGAGTTCTCGAGGAGGAGCTGCGGTTGCAGGAGCATCTCGTCGCGCAGGATGCGAGCGGTCCGCGCCAGGTCGAGCTCGCCCGCGCGCGCCTGGAAGAAGCCGAGGCCGACTTGGACATCGTGCGCGCCGAGGCTGCGCGCGCAACGGGGGAGAGCGCCGCCTCTCGCGCTCGGGAGGCCGGCGCGGCGGTCGAGATCGCGCGCGCCGAGCTCGCGCTCGCGCGGACGGCAGTCGTCTCGCCCTGGGGCGGCATCGTCCTCACGTGCCTCGCGCAGCCCGGAAGCTGGCTCGGCCACGGGATGGATGGCTCCGTGTGCACGCTCTACGACCCGCAGAAGCTGCGGGTCCGGGTCGACGTGCCGCAGGAGGAAATCGGGCGTCTCGAAAAAGGACAGCGCGCGCGGATCCAGAGCGAGGCACGCCGCGACCAGCCCTACACCGGCGAGATCGTGCGCATCCTGCATCGTGCCGATATCCAGAAGGTCACCATGCAAGTGCACGTGCGCATCCTGGATCCCGATGAGCTGCTGCGGCCGGAGATGCTGTGCCAAGTGGGGTTTCTGGCGCCGGAGCAGGTCTCCGCGACGCCTGCGGCCGGCCAGTCGACGGTCTGGGTGCCCTCGCGACTCGTCGCGGACGGCAAGGTCTGGGTCCTGGATGCCACCGGCGAGCGAGCGAGCGCGCGCCCGATCGAGATCGGCGCCTCCGACGCCGAGTGGACCGAAGTGCGCGCGGGCATCGATCTTTCGGACGAGCTGATCGACGCCGGCCGCGAGAGCGTGCACGAAGGCTCGCTCGTGCGCGTGAGGAGCGAACCCTGATGGCCTTCCTCGAGCTGCGCAGCGTGACCAAGAGCTACGTGCGCGGAGAGCACAGGATCACGCCGCTCGTAGACCTCGATCTCGACGTCGAGGCGCGCGAGCTCTTCGTGCTGCTCGGGCCCTCGGGGAGCGGCAAGACGACGCTCCTGAATCTGCTCGCCGGCATCGACCAGCCCGATCGCGGCAGCGTGTCGGTGGCGGGCACGGATCTCTCGCGCCTCGCTGGACGCGCTCTTTCCGCCTGGCGCGCCGAGCACGTGGGCTATGTCTTCCAGAAGTACCACCTCGTGCCCGTGCTCACCGCTTTCGAGAACGTCGAGCTCCCGCTGTTCCTGTTCGGGCTCTCGCGCCGCGATCGCCACCGGCGCGTGGCGGTCGCCCTGGATGCCGTCGGCATCGCCGATCGCGCGCACCACTTCCCGCGTCAGCTCTCCGGGGGTCAGGAGCAGCGCGTCGCGATCGCGCGCGCCATCGTCGCCGATCCCCTCCTGATCGTCGCCGACGAGCCGACCGGCGATCTCGATCACGCCTCGGCCGCCGTCGTGCTGGATCTCCTGCGCCGGCTGCGCGAAGAGCGCGGGAAGACGATCGTGATGGTGACACACGACACGCGCGCGGCGGCGATCGGGACCCGCGTCGTGCACCTCGACAAGGGCCGGCTCGTCGAGCACGAAGCCGCGGCAGGGGGGCCCGCGTGAGAGCGCTCTGGCGACTCGTGCTCCGCCATCTTCTTGCGCGGCGAGCGCGCACGCTGCTCGCGATCCTCGGGGTCGCCGCCTCGGTCGCGCTCTTCGTGGGGGTCGAGAGCCTCGCACGCGGCCTGGACGACGTGCTCGCGAGCGGCGATGCGGCTCGCACGCTCGTCGTCTACCGGCAGAATCGCTACTGCCCGCAGGCCTCCTACCTCCCCGAACGGTATGCACGCTCGATCGGAGAGCTCGGGGGCGTCGAGAGCGTGCTCCCTGTGCGCGTGTACCTTTCCAACTGCCGGGCGAGCCTCGACATCGTCGCGTTCCAGGGTGCGCCCGTGGAGGAGCTCCTGGCCGCGCGTGACCTCGAGCTCCTCTCCGGTGACCTCGGGCGCTTCCGTGGTGATCCGCGCAGCGCGCTCGTGGGGCGTGAGTTCGCCGCGCGCCGGAACCTCGAGGCGGGAGACTCCTTTCGTTTCGGCGGCATCGCGGTCGACGTCGCGGGTGTGTTCGCCTCGACGGATCCGGCGGAGGAGAGCTTGATCCTCACGCATCTCGACTACCTGCAGCGTGCCGGGCCCGTGAATCGGCTCGGGACGGTGACGCAGTTCGAGGTTCGCGTGGCCGCGCAGGAGGACCTCGCTCGCGTGGCCGCCGAGATCGACGCGCTCTTCGGCACGGCCGAGGAACCCACGGACACGCGCGGAAAAACCGAGTTCCTCGCCGGAGCGACGCGCGAGCTGCGTGAGATCTTGCGCTTCGGGCGCGCCTTCGGCTGGGTGTGCGTCGGAGTGATCCTCATCCTCGTGGCCAACACCCTGTGGATGTCCTACCAGGAGCGCGCGAGCGAACAGGGCACGCTGCTCACGCTCGGATACTCCGGCCGTCACCTGGCTTTCATGGTCTTGCTCGAGTCGCTCGCGTTGACGCTCTCGGGCGGAGCGCTCGGCCTCTCGGCTGCGTGGGTCCTCGAGCGCTCGTTGCACCTGGCGATCGGGGTCGAGGGCGTCACCGTGGGCTTCGCACTCTCCTGGCCCGTCGCGGCCGAGGCTCTCGCCATCGCGGTCGTGTGCGCAGCGCTCGCCGCGCTCGTTCCCGTCTTCGTCGCGGCGCGCTCGCGGCCGGTGGCCTTGCTCGGCTCGCACTGAGATGGGCCGCTCGCTCCCGATCGACTATCCCGTGCGCAACCTGGGCCGCCGCCCGGCGCGTACGCTATTGACCGCGCTCGCCTGCGCCCTCGTGACCGGCGTGCTCGCGGCCGCGGTCGCTTTCGCGCGGGGACTCGAGAGTGCGTTCCGAGACCAGGGGCGCGCCGACACGACCATCCTGCTCTCGGCCGCCGCCATGCGCGACCTGGTGCGCTCCGCGATCGCGCCTGCCGTCGCGGATCTCGTCGCCGCGGATGTCGAAGGCGTCCTTCGCGTGCATGGGGTGCCTGCGATCTCGCCCGAGATCCACATGGGGACGAAGCTCCGACTCGGGCGGGCGGCAGAGGGCGACGAAGTGGAGCGCTCCGCCTTCGTGCGCGGCGTGACCGAGCGCGCGTTCCTGGTCCACGAGCGCGTGACGCTCGTCGAAGGCCAGCTCGCCGGACCGGGGGAGGTGATCGTGGGAGCGCTGGTGGCCCGTGCGCTGGGCGTCGATCCCCTGCGCCTCGCGCCCGGAGCGATCGTGCGCTTCGAGGGCGCGGAGTGGCGCGTCGCCGGCATCTTCGCCACGCCGGGGACGACCATCGAAGCGGAGATCTGGGCTCCGCTCTTCGAGCTGGAGGGACGCGCGCGCCGCGAAGACGTCTCGGCGGTGTTCGTGCGGCTCGCCGATCCCGCCGATCTCGACCTGGTCGATGTCTTCGCGCAACGCCGTCTCGATCTCGAGCTCGTCGCGATTCCCTCGCGCGAGTACTACGCCGAGCTCGCGGCCTACTTCGGGCCGGTGCGCTCGCTCGCCTGGGCCATGGCGTGCCTCGTCGCCGTGAGCGTCCTCGTCACTGGCGCGGGCACTCTGGTCAGCGCGGTGCAGGATCGTACGCGCGAGCTCGCGACGCTGCGCGCGCTGGGATTCTCCTCCCTCGCGCTGGTGCGCTCCCTCGCCATCGAGGCGCTCCTGTTGTCCTCCGGCGGGGGCCTGCTCGGCCTGTTCGCCGCGCTCGCGATCGTGCGCGGGCTGACCTTCCGTATCGGAATGGGTGCCCTGGAGCTCTCGGTCGATTCCGCGGCCATCCTGGTCGCCTTTGTCGGCGTCCTCGCGCTCGGCCTCCTCGGCAGCCTTCCCGCCGCCGCCCGCGTTCTGCGGCTACCCGTCGCCGATGCGCTGTCGGCGGAGGGATGAGTACCATGGTCCTGCATTCGTCATTCGTAACGGAGCTCCTGTCCCCACATGAAACTGCTCACCTCCTTCGCCCTCCTCGCGCTCTCCGCCCTCATCGGATGCAGCTCGGAGACCCGCTACTCCGCTCCGGTCCCCGGCCTCGCCGACTCCTACTGGCTTCCCGAAGCTCCGAAGGACGCCGTGTCCGTGAGCGAGGCGCGCGCGCAGTCCGCTTCGAGCGCGACGGTCGCCGTGCACGGCCGAGTGGGTGACTTCGTCGCGAGCCGCGCACAGTTCCAGCTCGTCGACGAACACTACGAGCCCTGCAACAGCAAGCCGGAGGACACCTGCCCGACACCCTGGGACTACTGCTGCGTCGCTCCCGACGAGCTCGCCCGAGGAGTGATCGTGGTCGAGTTCCGCGAAGGGGCCGTCCCCGCGACCGCCAACCTGGCGGGTTTCCACGGCTTCGACCATCTCGCCAGCGCCATCGTCACGGGCCACCTCGAGAAGGATGCGGAGGGCAACGTCGTCCTGGTGGCGAGCGGACTTCACGTGCTCTGATCGAGACCAGATTCGTTCGCGCAGGGGCAGGACGTACGTCTCTTGACGCCTGGTGAGCCATGGACTGGAAGCTCTTCGTTTCGACGTTTGCCGCAATCTTCGTTGCCGAGATCGGTGACAAGACTCAGCTGGCGACTCTGTCATTCGCAGCCGCGGGACGATCGCGCTGGGTGGTCTTCTGCGGCTCGGCGATGGCGTTGGTTGCGACTTCGGCCATCGCGGTAGTCGCGGGCGAGGCTCTCTCGCGTGCGATCCCACCGATCTGGATGCGGCGCGGCGCAGGAGTGCTCTTCCTCATTCTCGGTGTGGTCTTCCTCGCGACCAAGCCCGATAGCTGAGCCGGAGACTCCGGGGCCCGTGATCAGCGCGCACACCACGAGATGGCAGATGGGGGGAGCATCCTCCCTCTGCTGACGACAAGGCCCGGACGGGTAGCGAACTGCTCGAGCAGTTCGAAAGCCGCGGGAATCGTCAAAGTGAACTCGACCGTCCGAAATCCTTTGCGGATGGCCATCACCATCGCAGCGGAGGGAAAGCGGCGGCATGGTCCGGAGGATCGCGGAGGCACGTCCCGCGCGGAGCAGCGGTAGGAACTCGTCCGGCTCCATCGTCCCTGGGTCGTAGCCCGGGCCTCCCCGTGACGATCCGCTACCGCACACGGAGCGGAACGAGAGCGCACACCGAGCGGCACGAGAGCGCACTCCGGCGTTACTCCCGGGTAGCACGACGGTAGTGCGGAACGGACCTGGCGTGTGGGAGACACGCCTTTGTCGGCGCGGGCACGGAGCTTGCCTCGCAACGACACCAATTCCGTTCTGGAGAACTTAGATGTCGATATCTTTCCTATCGTCTTTGACCGTTGGCTCGCTCGTTTGCCTGACCTGGCAACTTCCTCGCTCGGAACCAGATGCGCTCGAGGCGCAGCGCGATCTCGCTCGCGACCGCTACGTGCGCGTCCAGTCCGAGCTCGCTCGCGCCGATCTCGCCGAGTTGACGCCCGCACAGGTTGCCGCTCGCACCGAGGTGCTGGGAATCCTGAACTCCTACGTGGAGCGTGCCGACTTCGGGATCCAGAGCGAAGATCCTTTCGCGCGTGTCCCGAAGTTCGTCGACTCGGAGGGCCGGCGCTGCGCGATGGCGGAGCTCCTGCACGCGACCGGACGCGCCGACCTCGTCGATCTCGTCCAGGAAACGGACAACGAGGCCTGGGTCATCGATCTCGCGGCGAAGGAACCGTTCCTCGAGTGGCTCGACGCGCACGGTCTCGCGCTCGACGAGGCCGCTCGCATTCAGGGTCCGTCGATGGGCGGCGGACGTCGCGGGGAAGGACCGGGACCCGGCGCCGGGAATCCCGCCGGCCCACGTCGCGGTCCCCCCACTCCGGATGGGACGGATGAGCCTGTGAGGCCGAGGACGCCCTCGGGATCCGGGCCTGTCACCGCCGGACCGGGTCTCACGCCGCAGACGCCGCCGAGCCCGATGGCGGTGCTGACCGAGGAGAGCAACGACTGGTCGACCTGGTGGGAATACAACAAGGTCGAGTTCCTGCGTCCCAACCGGCTCGCGCTCGATCGGAAGGACGATGGCGGGACCGGGACGTTCGAAGCGCGCAACGAATCCCTCGCTCGCACGTTGCTGCCTCGACTCGTGAAGTACCTCGAGCATCCCGAATCGCGCGTGCGCGCAGCCGCGGCGGGCGCCGTCGGGCGCATCGGGGGCAAGGACGCGGTCGCGCCGCTCGCGGCGCGGCTCTCGGATCCGACGCTCGACGTGCGGGACATGGCAATCCTGGGCCTCGGGTCGAGCGGTGCGCCGGCGGCGCAAGCCCTGCTGCTCGAGATCGCTCGCGACGGACGCGGAGGAGAGGTTCGCGACTTCGACGCGCGCTCGCGAGCGCTCGCGATCGTGGCACTGGGACTGGGCCGTCGAGCCGGCTTCGACCAGACGGTGGACGGCGCCGTGGTGGAGATCGCCGCTGCCCGAGGGCTCACGGATCGTTCCGCGATCGGCGTGGCGGCGATGACCTACACGCTCTTCTCTCCTGGTGCACCGCTGCTCGCCTTGGCGCTCGAGATGGCGAGCGATGCGAGCGAGCCCACCGCAGTCAGGTGCCGCGCGCTGGAAGCGCTCGCGGCGCGAACGGACGCGGAGACCATTTCTGCGCTGCAACACTTCGCGTCCGGCTCGCAACTCGAGTTGCGTCGATCCGCCGCCCTGGCACTCGGTGAGGTCGAGCATCCGCTCGTCACCGCGGGCCTGATGACGGCGCACGACCTGGAAAAAGAGCCGTTGGCGCGCGCATTCCTGTCGATCTCGCTCGGCCGCCGCGGGGGAGACAAAGCCCGCGAGTACCTGATGGACACTCTGGAGCACGGCGCCGGACCCGATCGGCCATGGGCCGCGCTCGCGCTCGGGATCCTCGCCCACGACGGTGGCGACGAGGCTGCCGCACGCGCGCTCCGCTGGGGACTGCGACACGAGAATCGAACGCCCGATCGCGGCGCCTACTGGCTCGCGCTGGGCCTCGCGCGTGACGCGCAATCGCTTCCGATCCTGCAAGACGCGCTGGTGCGTTCGGCCGATCCTCGGTCGCGGATGTATGCAGCCCAGGCGCTCGCACTCCTGGGAGGCGGAGACGCGCGCGGCGTGCTCCTCGGCCGCCTGGAAGACGAGCGCTCGACCCTCGTCCGCTCGCAGATCGCCCTCGCGCTCGGCGTCCTCGGCGCGGACGGCGACGAGGACACGATCGGCACGATCCTCGCGAGCATCTCCGAGCCCGCGCTACAGGGCCAGGTCGCCTCGGCCATGGCCTTCCACGGCTCCTACGCCGCCCTCGGCCGCCTCGCCGAGCTCCTCGGCACCGACGGCCTCACACGCGCCACCGCGATCGACGGCCTGGGCATGATGCTCGCTCCTGAAGAACCGCTCGAGCTCAGTGCGTCTTCGCGCTCGTCGAACTACACGCAGTTCACGGAGTGGCTCGAGCTCGCAGCGGCGACCACGCTGTAGATCTCGACTTCCGCGTCTCGACAAGGGGGAGGGGCTTTGCTCCTCCCTCTTGCGTTCGAGGCGCCCGCGGGGCACGCCTTCTCGCTTCAGTGTCCTTGTCGGACGCGAAGAGGATCGGCTCGCCCTTGCTTCGGAGTCCCTCCTAGAGAGAAACCACACCCACGAGCACGGACTCCCTCTTAGTTCGGAGTACCGCCTTTAGGCTAGAGTTTCGCCATTCGGCGAGGGCGCATGGGCGCTTGGCTGGTCGCTTGCGGCGAAGGTAGTCCCAGTTTTAAGAATCGCCGCGAGGAAGCGCCGCAAGGAGGAAGGCAGCACGCTCCACCCTGCGATGGTTTGGGTGTGAAGAACAAACAGCACCAAAGGGGGAGCGTGCGCGATCAGTATATCCCCGCCTCGCTCCAGGGCATCCTCACCTCATTCGCCGGTTGCTTCACGCGACCCAGCTTCGAGAACTTCGTCGCGATCGTCTCCGGTTGGATCCTCTGCCAAGGCCGCCACTGCATCTCGCGTGTCATCCAAGTCGCTGGTGGCCCTGGGCGAAGCAAGCACTTCGCCACGCTCTACCGCTTCCTCTCTCGGGCTCGCTGGGTCAGCGACGCGGTAGGTCAGGTGCTCTTCCAGTCGCTCTTGCCCTGGCTCTCCAATGAGGTGGAAGCCGTGGTCGACGATACTCTCTGCCACCGCAGCGGTCCCCACATGTTTGGTGCCGGAATGCACCACGATGCGTCTCGATCGACCTATGGAAAAGGCAGCTCGGCAGGAAGACTTGCCTTCTTCTCCTTCGGGCAATGTTGGGTCGTGCTTGCCGTCCGTCTTCCGCTGCCCTGGGATCGCCTGCGTGGCAGAGCGATTCCCATCCTGTTCCGGCTCTACCGCCCCAAACGCCATTGCCCGCAAGGCCTATACCGCAAGCGCACGGAGCTCGCCTTGGAGCTCATCAAGATCCTGGAATCCTGGATTCCGTCGGGATTTCGGCTGTTTGTCAGCGCAGATGCGGAATACGCATGCAGGACGGTGGTCCCCCGCCTCTCCAAGACGACGACTTTCGTCGGTCCCATGAACATGGAGGCGTCACTCTACGGGATGGCTAGCAGCTACTCGGGTTTGGGTCGTCCGCGCAAGAGAGGAGCGCGACTGCCTTCTCCCCGTCGGCTCGCCGCCGAAGCTGCGGTTGCCTGGAAACGCGTGACGATTCATGCCTACGGGCGCAGGGTCGAGGTCTTGACGAAGACCTGTACGTGCCTCTGGTACAGAGTCAACGGCACGCGAATGGTGAAGATGGTCCTCACCCGCGACCCGCGTCGCCGGATCGAGGATCGCGCCTATTTCAGCACCGACTCAATCATGACGATCGAAGAGCTCCTCCAGCGCTTCTCGCGACGTTGGACAATCGAGGTGTGCTTCCGCGACGCCAAGCAGTTCGTTGGCCTCGAGGATGCGCAGAACGGTTGGGGACGCCTGAAGACTTCACCACATCGTCGAGCGAAGCGTCCCGGTCCTCAGGCTCGCGGACGGCGAGGCGAGATCGCCACGCTTCACACGGTACCGATCGTCTTCGTCTCCTACGCGGTCGTCGTGCTCTGGTACCTCCAGAACGGGCAGTACAAGAACGACCTCCACCGAGCCCGGGAACGGGCACCTTGGTATCGCTCCAAGCGGATGCTCTCATTCTCCGACATGCTCGACGTCATCCGACGCGAGACTTGGGCCGGCAGACTTCTTGAGAACCCGCAAGACGAGCGCGGTCGACGAAAGCTGCAGGAACGGCTCTGCGGAGCCTTGCTGGCCGCCTAACGAGGGCGAAACTCTAGTTTAGGCGGTCTGGTTCGTCGTCCCGCCTTCAGGCGGGACTGACTCAGCAAGTGAAGACCGCCTGAAGTCGGTACTCCGAACCGGAGGCGGCCGCTCTCACGATTCCTCGAGAGAAACGACACGCCCGTCGATGCTGCGTCGTAAGGCTGCGTTACCCGGGTCCCGCAGCAGATCCGCAAGCGCGTAATGGAATGGATCGGTGCGCATCGAGCGGATCCTCGCCACGCGGTCGACGAGAGGTCCGAAGCATAGGACATCGAAGCGGACGACGTCGGGGCCGTGCTATCCCACTACTTCCACCAGTCTTCGTCGGTTCGTAACGCCATCTCCTCCTCGATCAATCTAGCCCCCCGATAGAGAACGTATTCCTCCTGGTACTTGCTTCTAGGGAGCACCGCGCGGCGCACCTCCCGCCCTTTGCCCGGGACACTTTCGGTCCTATACATTACAAGCTCCCATGGATCACAAGAAGGATACGCGATCAACGGCGAATCTTCGTAGCCGAGCACTTGGTACTCGCCGCGGTCAAATAGGTTGCAAAATGCCTTATCGAGCCTCTCTACGAATACCATGCGCATCAGGCGGACATATTCCGTTTTCAAGCTCTCCGATGTCATCTGCCGATAGAGCGGCCCGAGTCTAATAGCATCGCTTTCGACGCGCTCTCGAAGCTCCTGCTCTGCTTGTGTGTACGCTGGGTCATCAGTAGGTACAGGCTCTTCCAGCAGCGGCTCAGCATCATTAGCGACATCGTTGGCGCGACCGAGATCGCTCGCGACAGGAGTCAGATCACAGGGCCGAAGGCCTCCCTCCCACATTGCTTCGTTCAGCTGGATTGCCCCTTTCGGGCCGACCTCGTTCGTATCGAACCAGAGGGGCTCATTGTCAGAACAGGCCGTGACCCGCGGCTGCCCATCGTCGTCCCGACCGATGACCGCCTTGACGCCGATACGACCAGCGATCGGCAACTGAATGCGGCACGGCACGGAAGCATCGAGAAAGAAGATGCGATCAAGGCGTTGACCGAACCTATCGATTCCAAATGCCTCCTCTGAGGGGTCGTCGCGCCGAGCGTGGCTATCCTCGTCTGCATCGAACAACAGAGTCACTCCGGCTATTGCTCCCGATACCAGCTGTGGCATTCCATCTATTGTGAATGTGACTTCCGAACCTCGCGGAAGAAGCAGCGTTTGTTCCTGATATCCAGCAGCCACCCGCATTCTTAGGTAGTGAGCGGGGGCACCACACGCCTTGACATAAACGTCCACCGGACCTTCTTGAGCCCCCAGTACGATACTTAGGCGTCCGTCCTGCGTCGCGACGAATTGGCGTGCCGGACAGTCCTCTGACGCGTCGATTATGGCCCACAATGGCCTCGCGAGTGCTATGGAATCCTCGAAGCCTAGCTCGAGTCCAATGACCGCGAGTTCGTCGAGTAGATCAACCGCGCCAAGGTCGATATCCGAGCCCTCGACCGCCACCTTCAAACTCAGGACTGGATCGGCCCGATTCCATACACAGAAGTCCAGGCGATAGCTCCCATTCGCCAGACCCTCAATTGCCCAATTCTCACACCACTTGTCGAGCACTTCATAGAAGTCGCCTCCCTCGTTGTCCAGGCCGAGGCGTACCACTGTTACCCAGAGCACTTCTGGTCGTACGATCATCGATCCCATATCTACAAAGTGACCGGCCACGCGATATGTCGCCCTTCGATCGCTTGGCAATGAGGCGTGTTCGGGAGGACGGGCGTCTTCGTTCGGTAGTGAAGTAGACGGACGATTTGAATCGGTCCCACATCGCTCCGAGGTAGTGGCTGGTCCGCTCATCGAAAGGTACAGCACGATGGCGGACAAGAATACGCATCCGCTGATGCAGATCAGACCTGCGTAGACCAGCCGGCTCATGCCTGTGCGACAGATCCATGCAGCCGGCCTCATGTCACGTACGAGTCGTCTTGGGTGATTCACTTTCGAGCAGCGATCGGACCCCGTTTCGGAGTATTCCGAGGCCCTCGATCTCGACCTCGACGACGTCGCCTGGTTGCAGGAAGATCGGGGGCTTGCGCGCGAAGCCGACGCCGGGTGGGGTGCCGGTGGCGATCAGGTCGCCGGGCTCGAGCGTGATCGTCTGGGAGAGGAAGGAGATCAGGACGTCGACGCCGAAGACGAGCTGATTCGTCCGCGAGTCCTGGAGCGTCTTGCCGTTGACCCGCAGGCGGATCGCGAGGTCGTGCGGATCGCCGAGCTCGTCGGGAGTCACGATGGCTTCGCCCATCGGGCAGAAGGTGTCAGGGGATTTGCCGCGCTGCCACTGGCCGTCGGCGAACTGGAAATCGCGCGCGGAGACGTCGTTGACATTGGTGTAGCCAAGGACGTGGTCGAAGGCGCGCTCGCGCGAGACGCGGCGGGCGCGGCGGCCGATCACCACGCCGAGCTCGGCTTCGTAGTCGACTTGCGTCGATGAAGGGGGGATCTCGATGGCCTCCTCGGGGCCGATCACGGAAGTGGAGAACTTCGAGAAGAGGAGCGGTCGCTCGGGGATGGGGAGTCCGGCCTCGGCGGCGTGATCGCGGTAGTTGAGGCCGATGCAGATCACCTTGCGCGGCCGCGGCACCGGCGCGGAGAGGCGGACGGAGGCGCGCGGGAGGATCGCGCCTCGGGTAGCGAGGTGCGCCCGCAGCGGCCGATCGGAACTCGCGCGCGCACTCAGCGCACTCGCGGCTGCGAAGAACGGTCCATCGAGATCGAGCCACGCATACGGATCGGCAGGAATCGGCAAGGCCGCCGCTGGCGCGCTGAAGGCGAGGACTTCCTGCGAATCGGCCAGCAGTGCGCCGGGCTCGATCGGGGAGCCGATCGAGCGCGAGAAGGAGACGATCTTCACGGTTCAGGGCCCTTCCAGGAGCAAGACATGGAGCTCGCGTGGACCGTGGACTCCGACGACGAGCGTGAGCTCGATGTCGGCCGTGCGCGAAGGTCCGGTGACGAGGGTGAGCGTCGGAGTGAGACCGCCGGGGCGCGCCAGCGCCGCGGCGAAGGCATCACCGAGTGTCGTGAGGAGCGTGCGCGTCTCCAGGATCGCGACGTGCACTGGGGGCACGAGTGAGACGAGGCGGTGCTTCTCCTGGCTGGAATCGAGCACCAGGGACCCCGTCTCGGCGATGCCCCACTGCGCGCCGGAGATGCCCATGTCACATTCCAGGAGCCGGCGGCGCTCGCGCCAGCCGTCGAAAGTCTTCACGTGCGCACCAAGGCCCGCCGCGAGCCGGCGCGCGAGCGGAGAGTCCGAGAGGGCGATGTCGCGCGCTCCGACGCGCTCGACGATCTCTGCGAGGGCCGCGCCGGCTTCCTGCTCGTCGCGCGCCGGGTACGTGTGCCCGCCGACCTCGACCAGGAGCTCGCGAAAGCGCGCGAGCCGTGCAGCCGGATCCCCGAGGCCAGCGGGCTCCCCGGGCGATGGGCCCGCTACCGGTACGTGCGCGGCTGTCGCGACGCTCGAGTGCGAGCCATGCAGCTGGCGGCGGATCGCGAGCAAGATCTCGTCGCGCGCCGAAGCAGTCGAGCTCATGTGCCATCCTCCGGACGGGCGCCGCTTGCGAGCTCGTCGAGCCAGAGTGCGCGGAAGGAACGCGGCGCGGGCAGGGGAAGATCGCGCGAGCTCGTCCACGCGACGAGCGGCGGCGAGAGCCTTCGTGCGAGCCGTCCGGCAAAGCCCTTCGAGCTCGCGATCGGCGCGAGCAGCCGCGCGCAGCGCGCGAGCAGCCGATAGCGCCACGGCCGGCGCATCGCCCAGGCCCAAGCGCGAAACGCGAGCCGCTCGCCGGCTCCCCCCGCGACGGGAAGCTTCGGATCGACGCGTGCCACGCGCTCGCTCACCACGCGAGCGCGCAGGTGCAGCAAGAGCTGCGGGATGTCGATCTTCACCGGGCACACGTCGCGGCAGGCCGCGCACAGGCTCGAGGCGAAGGGGAGCTGGGCCGCCTTCTCGATTCCGGCGAGCTGCGGCGTGATCACCGCACCGATCGGTCCGGGATAGACGGAGCCGTAGGCGTGCCCGCCGATCTGGCGATAGACCGGGCAAGCATTCAAGCAAGCGCCGCAGCGGATGCAGGCGAGTGCCTGCCGTTCCACTTCCTCGGCCAGCATCCGCGAGCGGCCATTGTCGAGGATCAGCACGTGGACCTCGTCGGGGCCTTCGTCTTCCGGTGCGCGCCGCGGGCCGGTGAAGAGCGTCTGGTAGCTCGTCAGGTGCTGCCCCGTTCCCGAGCGCGGCAAGAGGCGCAGGAAGACCTCGAGGTCAGCCAGCCGCGGGATCACCTTCTCGATCCCCATGATGGCCAGGTGCAAGCGCGGGAGCGAGGTCGTCATGCGCGCGTTGCCCTCGTTCTCGAGCACGAGGAAGGAGCCGGTCTCCGCGATCGCGAAATTGACGCCACTGATGCCGATGTCCGCGTCGGCGAAGGACTGGCGCAGGATGCGGCGCGCGATCTTGGTGAGCTCTACGGGGTCCTCGGTGCGTTCGGTGCCGAGCTCGGCGCGGAAGAGGTCCGCGATCTGGCCGCGCGTCTTGTGGATCGCCGGCACGATGATGTGGGAGGGCGTTTCGCCGGCGAGCTGGATGATCCATTCGCCGAGGTCCGTCTCGACCGACACGAGGCCCCGGCTCTCGAGCGCATGATTCAGGCCGATCTCCTCGGTCGTCATGCTCTTGCTCTTGACGACGGTGTGCGCGATGCGATCCCGCGCGAGCTTCGTGACGATCCCGCACGCTTCCTCGCCGTCGCGCGCCCAGTGCACGACCACCCCGGAGGCCTCGGCGCGGGCCACGAACTCCTCGAGGTAGCGGTCGAGGTTCGCGAGCACCTCCGCTTTGATCGCTCGGCCGCGCTCGCGCAGGTCCTCCCAGTCCGGCACCCCGCTCAGCGCCTTGGTACGTCGTTCGCCGAAGAGCGTGGTCGCGCGGTCGAGCGCCCCCCGCAGCGTGGAGTCGCCGAGCGCCTTCTTCGCGTGCTCGTGGAAGTGGTCGGCGCTCAGGTGCTCGATCATGCGACGGCGACCGGTGCCGAGGTCCGCGAGGCGAGGACCTCGGCGAGATGAATGGTCCGGATAGGTGAGCGACAGCGCGCCAGCCGCCCTCCGATCTGCAGGAGGCAGGAGGCGTCGCCGGACACGATCGCGCGGACGCCCGCTTCCTCGACCGCTTGCAGTTTCTGGTCGAGGATCGCAGTCGAGATCTCCGGATACTTGACCGAGAACGTGCCGCCGAACCCGCAGCACGTGTCACAGGAGCGCGTCTCGACGAGCTCGAGGCCTTGCACGCGCGAGAGGAGCGCCCGCGGCTCCTCGCGCAGCCCGAGATCTCGCAGGCCGTGGCAGGCGTCGTGCCAGGTCACGCGACCCTCGAAGCTCGCACCTACGTCGGTGATGCCGAGCACGCGCACGAGGAAGCCCGAGAGCTCGTGCGTGCGTGCGGCGAGCCGCTCCGCACGCTCGCGATCGCGCTCGCCGGGAGCAAAGAGCTCGGTCAGGTGATGCACCATCGCCGTGCACGACCCCGACGGCAGGACGATCGCGTCGGCGCTCGAGCGCTCGTAGAGGTCGAGCAATCCCCGCGCGACCGAGCGCGCCTCGTCGCGGTACCCGCTGTTGAAGGCCGGCTGGCTGCAGCAGGTCTGGCGCGCCTCGAACTCGACTTCGCAGCCCGCACGACGCAAGACCTCGACCGTGGCTCGACCCACGGACGGCCAGAGTTGATCGACGAGGCAGGTGACGAAGAGGGAGACGCGCACGGGTGAGAGGATCCTAGAGGATCGCGACTCCTTTCACGTACTCGGGGTGCGTGTGCTCGCCGCCGAAGGCTGCGGGGACTCGCTCGAGACCCTGGTAGCGGTGCGAGAGGAGCGAGCGTACGTCGATCGTGCGCTCCTCGATGAGGCCGAGCGCGTCGCGATAGACCTGTGGGCCGCTCCGGGAGTCGAAGGGCCCCGAGGCGCCCACGGGCATCAAGAGAGTCGGCTCCTTCCAGTGCAGGCGGTTGATCACTTCCAGGCTCTGGCCGCCGTATCCGATGCCGTAGATCAATACCGTCGCCTGCTTGCGGACCAGCGCGGGAATCGCCGCGAAGACCGCCCCGGAGCCGGTGGCCTCGATCAAGAATTCGACCATGCGCCCGCCGGTCCGCTCGCGCACCACCTCGACCAGATCGGCCGCGCGGGGATCGATGCTCTCGGCGCCGTAGTGCTCGGCGAGCGCGCGCTTCTTCGCGTTGACCTCGCTCACGAGGAGCGGTCCGTCGAAGCCGTACACGCCGCCGCAGCACTTGCACGAAGAGCAGGCCCGCCGGTCCCGCGCCGCAGGAGCAGGACCGCGCGTACGCGGCGCGCAGGATCGCTCGCGCCGATCGCATAGCGTGCAGTCGCTCGCGCGACCGTCGCGGAGGAGTGCAGCACGCAGGCGAGCGGTTCGGCCATCGCCGCTTCGGCCGGATCGAGATCGGCGCGCGTCTTCACGGCAGAGACGGCCGGCACGGCCATGAACTGCGCGAAGCCGCCGGGGAGGCCCGTGATGCCGAACTCGCGGTAGTGCTCGCACTGGTGCGAAGCACCGCTCGCGCAGTACTCGCACAGGGGCGCGCGGCCCTGGGGCGCGCACGAGAGCCCCTGGTCGATCACGACGCGGTCGCCGGCTCGGATCCCGCGTGCTTCGCGGCCGACCTCCACCACGGTGGCCGCGACCTCGTGGCCGAGGATCTGGGGGGCTTCGCGCAGGGGCAGCGGATCGCCGCGCTCGTCGAGGTTGTAGTTCGATTCGCCCGAAAAAATGTGGAAGTCGGTGCCGCACACGCCGACCGCGGAGACTTCCAGCAAGAGATCGCTCGGGCCGGCAACGGGACGCGGGACCTCGCGAACCTCCATCTTCCCAACGTCGACGAGGACGCTCGCGCGCATTCCGCCAACTCTCCTTGTCCTCCGAAGATGAGCGTCAGCTCAGAGGGAAACCGACTGCTCCGCCCAGAACTGGAACTCGCGATGCTTGTGGACTCTCGGCGCGGGCGGGCGTCTCGCCGCTCGCCACGCGCAGCACGTGGTCGAACACGCGCGCGCCGACCTCTTCGATCGACTCGGTGCCGTCGATGACGCCGCCCGCGGAGAGGTCGATGTCGCGCGACATGCGCTCGAAGATCGGCGAGTTGGAAGCGAGCTTCACGACCGGCGCGATGGCGTTCCCGATCGTCGTGCCGCGGCCCGTGGTGAAGACGACGATCTGCGCGCCGGCACCCACGAGACCGGGCGTCGATTCCTGGTCGTAGCCAGGGCCCTGCATCAGGTGCAGGCCTTTGCGGGCCGGCGGCTCGGCGTAGCCCGTGCACCCCTCGACGCGCGTGGTGCCGCCCTTCGACATCGCGCCGAGGGACTTGATCGTGATGTTGAGGAGCCCGCCGGCCTTGTTGCCGGGGCTCGGGTTCTCGCCGAGCACGGTGCCGAACTTGGCTGCGTAGCCCTTGTACCAGTCGACGGTCTCGAACACCGCGCGCGCGGTCGAGGCGTCACGTGCGCGGCCGGCGAACACGTGCTCTGCGCCGCAGAACTCGGGTACCTCGGTGATGAGCACGCTGCCGCCCGAACGGACCAGAGGTCCGAGCGTGGCCCAGCGCTGGGTTCGCCGAGAGCCCCGAGAAGCCATCGGATCCGCCGCACTTGACGCCGAGCGCGAGGTCCGCGGCGGGGCAGACGGTGCGCTCGTCGCGGTTCGCGATCTCGAGCATGCGACCCACTTCCTCGAGGCCGCGCTTCACCGCGGCTTCGGTGCCGCCGCACTCCTGGATGCCGAGCCAGGCAGTCGGCTTCGCCCACGCGAGTCCGCCGTGATCCTTCAGGTAGCGGCCGACGAGCGTGAGATTGGTCTTCTCGCAGCCCAGGTCGAGGAAGATGACGGCGGCCACGTTGGGGTGGTCGGCGTAGTTGGCGAGAGTGCGCAGCATCACCTCGAGATTCGAGCCGTCCGAGCAGCCGCAGCCCTTGTTGTGGGGAAGCGCGACGACACCGTCGACGTTCGGGAAGCGCTCGCGGTTCCAGAGGGTGTACTCGGCGAGCGTCGCGATCTGCTGGGCCTCGTGGCTCGCGCACATGCTGGTCGGCAGGATCATCACCCAGTTGCGCGTGCCCACTCGCCCGTCGGGCCGGCGGAACCCGCGAAACGTGCGCCGCTCGGCCGCGGGGAGGTAATCGGGCGCTGCGTTGGAGAGGTCTCCGGGTACGTCGCGCACGATCGGAACTTCGTCGCTCATGTTGTCGTGCGAGATCGGTGCTCCCGCGCCGATCCCCTTCGACGTTCCGATGGGATGCCCGTATTGCAAGACGAAGCTGCCGACCGGGACGTCCCGCGTGGCGAAGCGATGGCCCGGCGTGACTTCCCCGGTGATCGTGAGGTGCTCGCCGCCCGGCATGAGCACGACGTCGCCGAGCGCGAGCTGCGACTTCACAACGGCCACGTTGTCCGCCGAGTGCACGATGACGGCGCAATCGCTCAAGGGACGGGCGGAGGAGGTTGCCTGGGGGGTCATGGTGCGGAGTCTTTCGACGCGTGCGAGGTCTGGATTGTACTTCCCTGCCCTCGAAATGGCCTTCTCGCAGTGCACGCCTGCTCCTGTGCCATCTGCCGGATGGATAGACTCCACGTGAATGTCCTGGCGAACATTCCTCGCCATGCTCTCGCTCCTTCTCCTGGGGGGTGCGCCGAGCATTGCTGCCGCTCCTCGTCCGGAAACGGCTGCAGGCGAGCTCTCCGCGACCCTCGCCCGCTCGAGTCGGGCCAGTCAGGCGCGCTTTTCTCGAGAGCAGGTGCGCGAGACGAGCGGAGCCACGCTCGAGGCAAGGGTCGACGGACTGCACCGCAGGCGTCGCGGGGTGGAGAGCACGGTGGGCTGCACGTCCCCGGAAGGTCCCGGCGCGATCCTCGATCTCGCCGCGGATCCCGCGGGCCTCACCTTCGTGGTCGCCGAGAACGGCCTCTTCGTGCTCGCGGCCGACGTGGACGTGATGGATCCGGTGGTGCTCGGCGAGGGAGCGCCGCGCGGCCGCCCGACCTCGGTGCACGTCGATGCGCAGCGCCGTCTGTGGATCGCGACGAACGAAGCCTTCGGCCCGGTCGATCCCTCCTTCTTCTGGGGCCGCACGCTCGGTGAGGCGGACGGATTGACGGGCGGCGGGCCGTACCGAGTGAAAGGCGCAGCCGAGGGAGTGCTGCTCGTCGAGACGAGTACCGGGGAATGGACGTATCGTCCCGATGGAGGCGCGCCGCCCGCGATCGTGGGCGAGCCCTGGTCGTTCGAGGGAGGAGCGCCCGGAGTCGGCCCGCTACGTGTCCGGCCAGAAGCGAGCGGAACGGGCGGCGCGCGCGTGCGCTATCGCCTCGATGGGCACCACGTGACCCGCGCGCTCGAGAGCGAGATGCTGCTCGGGGACAAACCTGGCCAGCATCGCCTCGAGCTGGTCGCCTACGACCGCGACCTGCGGACTTCGGCACCGGTGCACGTCGAGTTCTCCGTGCCTTACCCGTTCTACTACTCGAAGGGCTTCGTGCTGGCGGCCGTTTCGGCTTTCGCGCTCGGCAGCTTCGCGCTCTTCCTGTGGCGTTCGCGCTCGCCGTGGCGCGCCGTGGTCTCGAGCGCCCTGCTCTGCGCGCTCGCGCTGCAGGTGCTGGCCGGGATCGTCCCGCACGCCAAGGGCTGGCCGTTCGTCGGATTCGGCATGTACAGCCAGTCGACTCCCTCTCGCGGCATCGTCACCGAGGAAGCGCTCGTCGGGCTGTATCAGAGCGGTCGATGGCGCAAGCTCGACGCGCCCCAGCTCGGGGTGGCCATCGACACGATCCACCAGTTGATCCAGCCGCTCGTCACGGGAGGGCCGGCCGCCGCGCGCGAGTACGTCCGCGCCTGGAACGAGCTCCATCCCGGGCCGGGCCTGCGCGGCTTGCAGGTGCAGGTGCGCCGCATGCGCCTCCTTCCCGACGGGCCCGTGCGCATCGCGCCGCTCGTGCTGGTCGATTGGCGAGCAGAGGAGGGCTCGGGTGGCTGAGGCCATCGCGAGCGAGCGCGCGGCGCCTTCGTCGGACGCCTGGAATCGCTACTGGTTCGGCGAGGCCTCGCTCGTGCGGCTCGCGGCCTTCCGGATCGTGATGATGGCGGCCGCTTTCTACGCGCTCTACCAGTTCCGCGTGGGGGTGCTGCAGCATGCCGACGGCCTCGACGCGTCGTGGGTCCGACGCGACTGGAACCCGATCTTCCTGCTGGACCTCCTGCACGTCGGGCCACCAGGAGCGCTGCTCGCACGCACGGTGTTCTGGACCCTCCTGGTCGCGATCCTCGCCGCGGCCGCAGGCATCTGGACGCGTACGGTCTGCACGCTCGTGGCAGTGCTGCTCACCTACTGGATCTCGGTCGCGTACTCCTTTGGCAAGCCGCACCACGATTGCGTCGCGCTCGTGCTCGGCCTGTGGTCGCTCCCGCTCGCGCCGGTGGGAGCGCGCCTCTCGATCGATGCGTGGCTCGATCGCCGGCGTCGCGAGTCCATCGATCGGGCGCTAGGCCGGGGAGCTCCCGATCCCTTGCCCGAACGAGCCCCGTGGGCCGCGCTTCCGTTGCGCTTCACCGCCATCACGATCGCGATCGGCTACTTCTTCTCCGGGGCCACCAAGCTCGCTGCTTCGGGCCTGGAGTGGATGAACGGCTACACCCTGCAGGCTCACATGCTCGGCTGGGACGCTCCCTGGTCCCTCTTCTTCAGCCGGCACGTCGAGCTCGTGCGCCTGATGTCGATCGGCCTGATCGCGGTGCAGGTCCTCTTCCCGCTGGTCCTCTTCGTTCCCCTGACTCGCTGGTTCTTCCTGCCGATGGCCGTCGTGTTCCATCTGCTCTCCTGGGCGACGATGGACACCGGCCCGTTCCTCACGCTGTGGTTTCCCATCGCGGCCTTTCTGCCGCTCGAGCAGATCCCCGCGCGCATCCAGCGCCTGGTGCTCGAGGGTCCCCTGGCGCGCCGCATCCTCGTCGCGCTCGTGCTCCTCGCCGCCGCCGCCGGGACGGCCTGGATGTATTTCCGCTTCCTGCCTCCGGCGGCCTACCTCGCGCTCGTTCCACTCCTCTGGGGGGTCGCGCGATGCGTAAGGGTTGAAAGACGATGATGCGAAGTTCGAGGGTACACTCGGACGGCAACGAACCAGCCCGCGTTCCGGCAGCGCTGGGGAAGTGCGCGATTCCATGCCCAGCCGAACCAAGGGATCCAGTGCCGGCGCGCCCGCGGGAGCGAGCCGCGTCCGCCTCAAGCCGCAGGATTCCTTCGACCTGATCCGGCTCATCGCGCGCAGCCAGTCCGACGCGCGCAAAGCGCTCGGCGAGCTGGTGCAGAACTCGCTCGAGGCCCGCGCGCGCCACGTCGACGTGACCTGGTTCAACGAGCGAGGCGTGCGGACGCTCCGCATTCGCGACGATGGCGAGGGGATCTTTCCCGGTGTGGAGCGCGAGGAAGCGCTGCGCAAGATCGCTCAGACGATCGGGGCGTCGCACAAGAAGTCGCTGAGCCCCGCCGAACGCCACAAGGAGATGGTGCTCGGCAAGTACGGGATCGGCCTGCTCGGCTTCTGGTGCGTCGGCCGCGTCATGGAGATCAAGAGCCGCGTGGCGGGCGGCGAGACCTGGGTCTTGCGCCTCGAGGAGGATCGGCCCGAGGCAGAAGTCTTCCGTGCGCGCGGACAGCGCGCGCAGGAGGAAGAAACCTTCACCGAGATCACCGTGCGCGACATCAAGGAGAGCGTCGCGCGCCAGATCCGTCCCGCGCGCCTCCAGGCCTACCTTGCAAGCGAGCTGCGCGGTCAGCTCCTCCAGCGCGAGGTCGAGATCCGCATCCACGATCGCGTGGCGCGCGGCCGCTCCACCAAGGAGTACCTCGTCCGTCCCAAGACCTACCTCGGCCTCCTCATCGAGGGCCTCGAGCGGCTCGAGATCCCCGGCCACGAGGACGCGCGCGTCGAGCTCTACTTCGTGCCGGAGGACGAAGAACGCCGCGGCATCGTGGCACTCTCCTGCGGCGGAACGACGGTGCTCGACGACATCGCGCTCGTCGATCCCACCGATCCCTCCGGTGGCGGCCGCGCGCCCTGGACCAGCGGACGCTTCGAGGGGGTGGTCGACTTCCCGGAGTTCGACGTCGCGCCCGGAACGCGCCGGGGGTTCGTACCCAACGAGGCGGCGCTCGACTTCCTGATCGCGCTCGAGAAGCTCGAGACAGCGCTCGCGGAGCACCTGAGCAAGGAACAGGCCGAACGCACGCGCCAGAGGCATGAGAGCGTCGCGCGGGAGATTCGCCGCGCGTTCGCGCCCATGGCGCGGCGGCTGCCTGACTACGACCTCTTCGACGTGCGCGCACCAGAGCATGCGGAGGCCGAGGGAGCGGATCGGCTGCCCGGCGACGCCGAGCCGGGCTCTTCCGTTGCAGGGAGCACGCAACGGGAGGAGCGCTCAGCGGCCGAAGATCTCACAGAAGATCCTCCGGCGAGCCCCATGCTCTTCCCTCCCGGCCCGCTGCATGCCGTGGAGCTCTCTCCGGCGAATCTCCGCCTGCAGCCCTCGACGGAGCGCCGTGTGCGGGCGCGAGCACTCGACGCCGATGGCCGCGCGGCGGCGGGCTCGATCGAGTTCCAGTGGAGTCTCGCCGGAGCCGGCGGAATCGAAGCGCAGGGATCGCGCGTGACGTACCGCGCTCCCGACGAGCCTTCCGAGGCGCAGATCGTCGTGGTCGCGCGCGACGGCGTGCACGAGGCACGCGCCAGCGCCACCATCCGCGTGCAGGCCGACGCCGGTGCTCCCGATCGCGCCGCCGGCATCCCCGAGCCCGTGCCGATCAATGCCCCTTCCGAGCCCTGGCGCTCGCGCATGCGAGGCGAACGCTGGGAGTACAACGAAGGCCACCGCGACTACCTCGCCGTGCGCGACGAGGAAGCCCGCCGCCTGCGCTACCTGATCCACCTCTTCGCCAAGGAAGTGGTCCTGAAGAACTTCGGCTCGCCCCTGGAGGAGGAGCTCCTCGAGCGCATGATCGAGGTGTTGACGCACCTGGGAGACGGGCGCGGACGGTGATGGCCGGGTCTCCCGGAGCGATCCACGAACGCTCCGGATACCCCCTTCCCTAGGAGCGTGGCCAGCTTGCCGTCAAAAATGCCGACATGATGACGGCATGGTAGTCAGGACCTACCTGCGAGCCTGCTCGGAAGGATCTGTCCTGTAGCGGTCGACTCTGACCCGCGCGGCGCGAGGCTAGCCCGGGCCCACTGTGCCAAGACTCCTCGAGCCCACCCTCAATCCGTTGCCTGGCCGCCGAGAGTGATCACGTACGGTGAGTCGGTGTTGCGCGCATCGTGCTCGACGGTGAGCAGCGTGCTCTTCGGGCCGCTGGTGGTCGTCGGGCGGAAGCGCAGGCGCAACGAGAGCTCTTCGCCGAACGCGAGGCTCGTCCCGCCCATGCATGAGGTCGCGGCCGTTTCGCGGATCACGTTCGCCGTCCAGGGATGGAACTCGAGCACGATGTTGCGCATGCCGCCCGAGCACAGGTGGCAATAGCTCATGATGGTCCCTTCCGAGCAGATCGCGGCGCCTTCGCACGAGCTCTGGCAGCGATCGAGCGGCGGGCAGTATTCGTGCGTGTGGCGCGTTCCGAAGTTGTGGCCGAGCTCGTGGGCGAAGACGACGAAGTCCCAGGTCGCACCCGAGGAGGAGCCGTCGAACCTGGTCCAGTCGAGGTTGCCGTTCAGGTTGGCGCTGACGCCGAAACCGTAGTCGGGATTGCACAGGGCGTCGAGGTAGGCGACCCCGCCGCCGAGGTCGGCGCCGGAGAGGAAGTGCGCGAGCTCGGCCTCGACCGGCCAGGATCCGCCGAGCGAAGGCGCCCAGGCGCCGCGGAACTCGTCGAGCATGTTGAGCGTCGAGCCGCGGATGTCCGGTGTGGACCACGGGTCGGCAGCACTCGACCAGATGCCGAGGTAGGCGATCGAGAGCAGCACCGCCGCGTCGGTGAGCAAGCGATCCGAAATGGCGGCGACCATCTCGGTCACGTACGTGGTCGTCGCCGGGATGGAGCCGAATCGCTGGTAGAGCTGGTAGTCGCTCTCGAGTGCGAGCGCGGCGGTCGCGAAGGTGGCGGCCGTCCCGCGATCGCCGCTCGCGAGACGTGGCGGCAGAGCGCCGGGAACCGTGCGCGGCTCGGCGCACAGCATGGGTAGGTCGAGTGCGCGCTCGGCTGCGGCTCGAGCGGAGACGACCCGCATTCTCGGTGCGGACCTCTCGGGCTGCAGCGGGGGCTCGGACGCGATCTCGAAGCGCGAATCGGGCGCGTGCTCGAGCTGGATCCAGCCGCGCGAGCCGTGCGGCGAAAAGCACAGGAACACGCGCGATTCCGCCCGACCGAGCACCTTCCCGCGCCAGATCGTGAGCGTGGACAGGAGCTCGTCGCGCGCATCGTCGCTCGGTCGCCCGTCGACCTGGATCGATGCATCCGCGCATAGCGGCGGCGGAACGCGCACGAGATCGAGGACGAGCGGATCACCCTGCTCGAGCTCGAGGCCGTGCAAGCGCACGCGCGAGTGCGCGCTGAGCTCCGCGAGCAGGGCGAGGTCGGGACCAAGACGCGCAATCCCTAGGCCCTCCATCGCCTCGGCCGAGTAGGGGAACGGCAAGTCCGCGACGCCCTCGCTCTCGACCTCGCGGTCGCGATACGAGTACGATTCGAGATCGACGTCGAATTCGCGCGGGTCGTCCCCGCCCAGCGCGAATGCCCCCATCGTGAGCGGCTCGACGCCGTAGTTGCTCACCCGCAGGAGCACGCCGGCCTGCGCGGTGGTGTCGATCTGCTGAGCGCCCAGGTCGATCGCTGCGCCATTCTCGACCGGCAAGAATGCTCCCGTTCCGTCGGAATCGACGGACAGGAACGGATCGGGTGAAAGGTCGTTGTCCTGGATCACGAATGCGTGCGTCGCTCCCCCGGCCACCTCCGCGGCCGAGCTCAGCGGAGCGAGCACCAGTACTGCGATCTCGTCCGCTTCCGGGATCTCGTCATCGACGAGCACGAGGGAGACCGTGCGCTTGGCACCGCGGATCGCTCCCGCCGGGAAGCGCACGGTCGCCGCGCTCGAGAGCTCCAGGTCGCGACCCTCCTGCGCCGTGCCCGCAGCGGAAAGTCCCACGCTCACTGTGGCATCGGCCGCCAGGGTCAGGCCCACGTCGTACGAGAGCTCGACCTCCGTCGTGATCGACCCGCCGCCTTCGGCGCTCGCCGCGCCAGCGGGCTCGACGAAACGAACGCTGGCGTGCTCGTCGTCAACGAGCGCGAGTGAGTGCAATCCGCTCCCCCCGATGGTCGCGCCTGCGGACTCGAGCACGAGCTCGATCGCTTCTTCGCCCTCGATGAGCACGTCCTCGCTCGGCTGGAGATCCATCTCCCGCAGAGTTCCGGTCGGGCTTCCCGCGGGAAAGACGATCGTCGCCGTACCGAAGCCCACGTAGTCCACCCCGCCGGCGGCGCTCCCCGTTCCGGTGTCGCGGACGCGCACCACCAGATCGGACTCGAGCGAGGTGTGCGCGAGCCGGAGCACGACGGCCACGGGAAAGGTGCTCGATCCTTCGCTCGTGCTCGACGCGGTATCGACGAACTGGACCAGGACTTCGGGCGACGAGCTGCCGCCGCCGCCTCCACAGCCCGAAAGAAGACCGAGGCCGAGGCAAACGAGGGTGGCGATCGATCGAGGGCGCATGTCGGCTCGCTCCATGGGACACCACTGGAGCAGCGGTGAAGCAGGCCGCTTCATCGACCTCGACCGGCCGGGGAATGAAGGGCGTCTCGACCCGGGAGGGGCGGCCGAGCCCGAATCCCCCCCGCCCTTCGCTCCGGATCAGGAATCGAACGAAGAAAGAACCGATTCGAAACTCGCCGCATGCTTCTCGGCCAGCTCGCGGAAGAGCTCGGGGTGCACGCAGGCGGCCAGGATCTCGAGCGACTCGACGATGCGCGGGCCAGGGCGATTGAAGTACGCGTTGCCGTCGGCGAGCCAGACTCGCCGCTCGCGCACGGCGGGCCAGGGGAGCGGGGCGAGGAGTGCTCGCAGCGTGTCGAGCTCAAGGTGGCTGCGCTCGAGGTCGAAGCCGCAGGGTTTCACGAGCACGACATCGGGAGCCGGGTCGAGCGCGCGCAAAGCCGCCGCGTCGAGCGTGGGAGCGCGGTCGCCCGCGCTCGTCACGAGCGGCACGCCCCCCGCGAGCCGGACGAGCTCGCACATCCACGTTCCGCCGACCATGGGAGGGTCGATCCATTCCAGCGTGAGGACATGGGGTCGAGCCGTCGCCCGCTCGGCGACCTCCTGGATGGCCTTTACGCGCTGGAGCAGCCCTTCGACCACGCGGTTCGCCTCGCGCTCGCGGCCGATGGCGCTACCGACGCGGGCGATGTCCTCCCAGATGTCGCCGAGACGCATGGGACGCAGGTTCACGATGCGGCAATTCGTCCCGAAGAGCTCGCGGGCGGCCCGCTCGACGTCGTGGAAGCTCACCGCGCACACGTCGCACAGGTCCTGGGTCACGATCACGTCGGGAGCGAGCGTCGCGAGCCTCTCGGTGTCGAGGTCGTAGACCGCCGCCGCGGTGCGCAGGAGCGCGCGCACGTCCTGATCGATTCGCGCGCTGGCCCTGGCCGGCTCGAGGCGCGTCGAGGTGAGCACGGGCAGCTCGCGCACCTCGGGCGGGTGATCGCACTCGTGCGAGACGCCGACGAGCTCGCGCAGCGCCCCGAGCGCGCACACGATCTCTGTGGCGGAGGGAAGCAGGCTCGCGATTCGCATGGCTGCGAGTCTGTCATGAACTCGAGGATTCGTCGCCTGCGCCTCGGCCGCGATTTCGCCCAGCCGCAATCAGAGCTGGATCTCGATCCGCGCGTCCTCGCCCGGCCGGATCTCGATGGGGACCTCGCGGCGAAAAGCGCCGCGCTCGAGCTCCGTGCGCGAGCCGGCGCGCAGGCGCAGCTGCCCGGTCGGCACGTACCGGAGCACGAACTCGCCGCTCGCGCTGGTGTCGTGGATGCGCGCAGGCTCCGTGAAGCCGCCGATCGAGGCGACCATCACGCTCGCGCCGCGCTCGTCGACCAGCGTCACGGCGAGGAACTCACCCTCGGCGTCGCCGAGGACGCGGCCCCGCAGCGTGACGGCCGGCCAGAGCTCGAAGTCGACCACGTGCTCGCCCGGCCCGAAGTAGAGGATCGGCGTTGCTTGCGGGAACCATTGCCCCTCACCCTCGGAACCGCGCGGATGGACTCCGATCGCGTACCAGCCCGGCTCGAGGGGCACGAGCGCCTGCTCGGATCCTTCGAGCGAGTCATAGCCGTCCATGCAGGTGCCCGCCGGGCTCGCGCTGCCTCCGATCCCGGTGAAGTCGTAGCTCGTGCCTTCTGGCCAGCCCATCGCTCCGCTCACGCGAGTCACCGCTCCGGCGCTCGGGGCGAGGAGGCTCTCGCGGTCCTCGGGAAAGAGCTTGCGGTGCAGCAGGACGCCGGCGCGTGCACCGCCTCCGAGCATGCGAATGCGAATGCGGGCTTCCTCGCGCTCGGGTATGCGCAGCTCCACTTCGCGCGAGCCGGCGGCGATGCTCGGGAAGCGATGCACGAAGTTCGTGAACGAGTAGAAGGACTCGAGCTCCTCCGACACGCAGATGTCGTACGTGCCCGGCGGAAGGCTCGCGATCAGGAAGGTGCCGTCCTCTCCGAGCGTTCCCGTCCGATCCGGGGCGCCGTGGAATCTTCCGTCCGCAGCCGCGGCCCAGATCCTTTGACCGAAGCCCACTCGAGCGAGGGGCTTGCCCTCTGGGTCGCGAAGGGTTCCCGATATCGAAAGGCTCGGCTCGACCACGATCTCGATCGCGCGCAGCGCTTCAGGATCATCCGCCGGAAGTGAGGTCTTGCCGCTCGCGGCGCTCGTGCCGCTCCCCGGTGCGGCGGGGCCGGCGTAGCCCAGGCCCGCCAAACGCCCGTGATCTCCTTCCGCTGGAACATCCGCCTCGATCCGCAAGGGCCCGCGGAGCTCGGCCGTGCGGATGATGCCGGAGAAGCTGCCCTCGCGGTCCGTCACCAGACGCAAGACCTCCGGCGGATCCCACGGGGAAGATCCGCGGCCGAGATCGCTGACGATCACGCGCGCTCCGGGGACGCCGCCGCCTCCGGCGAGGACGACGCGCCCGGCGATCTCGCGCTCGATGGCCAGGCGCGCGACGAGCTCGTGCATCCTTCCCGACGAAAGCACGATGGGACCTCCCGACGTTCGCTCGCTCGAAAGGACGAGCTCCCCCGATGCCATTGCGTGGCACGGGAAGACCTGGTTTCCGATGGTGAGCACGACACGCAGCTTGCGCCCGGCCCACAGACCCTCCAGCGTGGCGATCCCGCCTTCGTCGGTCGTTGCTGCGCGCGACGCGTCGCTCGCGTTCCCGTCCATTTCGAGCGCAGCTCTTTCGCTCGCGTCGAGCCCGACCTGGATCCGCACCTCGGGGATACCCTTGCCGCCGGGATCGAGCACCTGCAGGCGCAGCGCGGCCTCGGGGCCCATCCGGACTCGTGTCGCGGTCCAGCCGCCCGCCTCGAGGGGCACGGCTCCATCCCAATCCAGTAGCGAGTATCCGGCGAGCTGAGCTTCGAGGCGATGGATCCTACGCATGCCTTCGACGGAAAAGCTCCCATCGGCCGTGCTCGTGATCGCGCGATCGCCCTCCAGGGCGGCGAACCGCAGCAGAACCCCTGCGAGTGGCTGGCCGCGATCGTCGATGACGCTGCCGTGCAGCACTCCGTGAGCGGCCCGCGAAAGGTCGACTGCGATGGGATCGCCCTCGATTTCTCGCGCGTAGCGCAAGAAGCGGTAGTGCTGGTCCTGATCCGCTGAGAGCCGCACGAAGAGCGGTCTCGTTCCCGGATCGGCGAGCTCGAACGCGAAGCGCCCGGCCGCATCCGTGCGCAGCTCCGCGGTCGCGAGCGGCTCCCCGAACCCCCATTCCTCTTGCGCGAGCGCCGCGCGCAGAGCGAGATCCGCGGCGGGCCCCTCGGCCAGAGCGAGTTCGGCACAGGCGAGATCGGTGATCGTCCCGGCGATCCGGATCACCTGAGCCGTCGCGTCCGCGACGGCTGCCGAGGGCGCAGTGGCTCGCTCGTTCGCCGTACTCGCTCCCGCACCCTCGTCGCTCCACGAGAGCGCGATCGGTGACGCCGCGGCGGGCGCAGCAGGGGGGCGCACCGGATCCCCCTGTGATTGCCACAGCCACGCGACCGTCCCGACCAGCACCGTCGCGCCGAGCGCGAGCTTCGCCCCGCTGCCGAGCGCAACGCTCGTCAACCCGGCCCCGAGCTCGCGCGTGCTCATTGCCACCAGCGCCAAACCCCACGTTTCGCGGCCGTGCTCGTGATCGAGCCGCTCGCGGATCTTCGCGTGCGAGCGTTGGAGGCGGCTGCGGACCGTGGCGAGGGGAGTGCGCGTCTCCTGAGCGATGCGCCGCGCGTCCCAGCCGCGCCAGTACGCGAGCAGCACGCTGGTGCGGTAAGGTTCGTCGAGCGCGAGCACGGCCTCGACGACCGAGCGCAGCACCTCGGCGTGCGCGAGCTCCTCCGCGACGGAGGGCAGAGCCTCGGGCCGCGCCGAGGCGAGCTCGCGCGCGACACGCCGCGAGCGCTCGCGCTGGCGGTCGATCGAGAGCCGGTGCACCACCGCTCCGATCCACGAGCGCGTGGCGGCGTGCTCGCGCGGTGGATTCTTCGAGAGGCGGAGCCACGTTTCCTGGACGACGTCCTCCACGAGATGCTCGTCGCGCAAGAGACCGCGAGCGAGTGCGCGGACGAAAGGCGCGTGAGTGAGCAGGAAGTCAGCCGAGAGGGCAGGTGTGGGAGCGTCCATGGCACGGACGAGGGACGGCGCGAGGGTCCCCCAGGATGCAGCAATCTCGGTTTCTGGTTCGGAGTACCGCCTTCAGGCGGTCTTCTCTTGCAGGGCCAGTCCCGCCTGAAGGCGGGACGACGAACCAGACCGCCTGAAGGCGGTACTCCAAACTAGGACGAACCAGACCGCCTGAAGGCGGTACTCCAAACTCGGAGGGACTCCGTGCTCGTGGGGGTGTGGTTTCTCTCCAGAGCCGGAGGCCGTCACGTCGCCACCGGTTCCCCGCCGCGGACCGGCATGCCCTCCATGTTCTGGCGGTCCAGCTCAAGCTGCAGGTCGAGGTACGTCTTGTCGTTGATGACGCCGCTGTCGCGCAACTTCAGCAAGGCCTCTTCCTCGGCCTGCGCGACCTCGCGGCGTACCTCGTTCGAGACCTCGACGCGCGCCTTGGCCAGGCGTAGCTCCTCCTCGTCCTCCTCGCGCAGCGTGGCGAGCTCGTCAGCCATCGCCTCGCGCCAGTGGTGGACGCTGACGGGACAGCTCGTCTCGGAGCAGTAGGCGTCGAGACGCGCGATGCCGGCCGCGAGCACGGCTTCGCGCGCCTTGAGCACCTCGGCCTCGCTGTCCTCGTCACTGGGTATGCCGAGCAGGTGGACCAGCGGTTCCAGGGTCAGGCCCTGCACGATGAGCGTGACGAGGATCACGATGACGGTGCAGGCCACGGCGGCAGCGCGCGCCGGGAAGGGCGAGCCGTCGATGACGCGCGGGAGCGAGAGGGCGGCCGCGAGCGACACGACTCCGCGCAGACCGCACCAGGAGACGAGCGCGACACCCTTCCAGTGCGGGTAGCCGCCTTCGCGCTGCCGCAACTTCGGGGCGAAGATCAGCGGCAGGTAGGCCCACGGCAGGACCCACAGGATGCGCGAGCCGATCACAGCTGCGGTGACGAGCAGCGCGGCCCGCAGCACCTCGGAGCCGGCCGCGATCTTCGTCTCGAGGAACAGCTTCGGAGCCTCCAGGCCGATGAGCACGAAGCAGGATCCGTTGAGCACGAACACCAGCATCTTCCAGGCGGCGTACAGCTCCACGCGCGCCGTGGGCGGCACGGTGTGGATGCGCCACGACACGACGAAGCCGGCAATCACCACCGCCAGCACACCCGAGGTGCCCAGGTGATGCGCGACGATGAACGCCGTGTAGGGCGACACGAGCGAGAGCACGAACAGCACGCGGGGCTCGCGCACGCTGCGGTTGATCAGAGCGAACAGGACTCCCGCTGCGAGCCCGATGGCCACGCCGCCGCCCGCGATCCAGGCGAACTGGAGGACGACGCTCTTCGCCTGGAACGCGCCGCTGAGAAGCACGGCCACTCCGATCTGCACGCCCAGCAGGCCGGTCGCGTCGTTGACCAGGCTCTCCCCGCCCAGGATCGCCGTGATGCGCCGCGGCACGTGCAGCCGCTCGATGATGGCCTGCACGGCGACCGTGTCCGTCGGTGACACGATGGCGCCCAGGATGAAGCACACGGGCCAGGGCATCTGCGGCAGGACGGCGTGCGCCACGACCCCGACCACGACGGTCGTGAAGAGCACGAGCCCGACCGCGAGCATCAGGATGGGTCTCAGCCAGCGCCGGAAGTCCGTCCACGACGAATCGAACGCGTCGGCGTACAGGAGCGGCGGCAGGAACAGGAACAGGATCAGATTGGGATCGAGCGGCTCGCGCGGCAGCCCGGGAATCCACGCCACGGCCGCGCCGAGGATGGCCAGGATCACCGGCACGGGCGCGCGCACGCGCAGCGAGATCAGGTGCCCGACGGCGAGCACCGTCAGCAGCACGGTCAAGGTCGAGATGTCCTGCACGCGGCAGAGTCAAGAGCCGCCGGGGGCCGAGTGCAACCCAGTCCTGTGCCTTGCCGTACCCCCGGCCAGGGTCGAAGCTGGGACCCGGACCTCGGGAACTCCGCGGTCGCCGTGCCGCGCTCGCGGTGAACGAAATCGTGAAGTATGGCACGAACGCGTAACGCGGGAGGGTCCCCTCCGGGGCCGTGATCCGCGCGGGCGGGGGCCCGGAGCTAGCGAAGAGCTGGCGCTGCGGCACACTGGACGCGCCGGCGCCCCATGGAACGGCGGTTGCATGCGCACGAGTTGCACGCTGCCGCGTCCCGCACGCGAGCCCCACATGTTTCGCAGTCACGAACGACGATCCACGATGCTTCGACTTTCGATTCTCACACCCGCCGCCCTCTTCGTCGCCTCGCTCGCCGCGATCCCCGCGTGCTCCAGTGATTCGCACGCCCGCCTCAACCCGCCGGTGGCTCCGCCGCTCACCTCGCTCGACGGAAGCGCGTACGCGACCGGCGCACGCTTCGAGCTCCCGCCCGCCTCTCCCCAGGACTCGTCGGGACTGCACAACGTCTACGCGCTCAGCGACCAGATCATCTCGGGCAGCGAGCCGCACGGAGAGGAAGCCTTCGCAGAGCTCCAGGCAATGGGCGTGCGCACGATCCTCTCGGTCGACGGCAAGGTGCCGGACGCGGACCTCGCGGCGAAGTACGGCATGAGCTACGTGCACGTGCCGATCCAGTACAAGGGGATCGCCAACGAGGAGCTCACGCGCATCGTGAAGACCTTCCGTGAGAAGGAGGGCCCGATCTACGTCCACTGCTTCCACGGCAAGCACCGCGGACCCGCGGCGGCCGAGCTCGGCCGGCTCGTCGTCGACGGCATCTCGCGTGAGCAGGCGCTCGCGGAGATGCGCCGCTGCGGAACCGCCGACACCTACGAGGGCCTGTACCGCGTCGTCGCCGAGGGCGACATCCCGAGCGAGGACGAGACGCGAGCCTACGCCTGGGACTTCCCGGCCGCGCACCCGATGGAGGGTTTCCGCTCGGCGATGATCGAGATCTCGCGTGCCGACGACCATCTCAAGGCGCTCTCCAAGCGCGAGTGGGCCGCCGATCCCGCGCACCCCGACGTCGACGCAGTGAACGAAGCGACGAAGCTCGCGAGCACCTTCGAGCGCGCGCACGAGCTCGAAGAGCTCGCGGCCAAGCCCGCCGATTTCACGGGCTGGATCCAAGATTCGACGCGGCAGTCCGCCGCGCTGCGCGACGCGCTCACGGCCTGGAAGGCCGGCTCGGGCTCGGCGGAGGACGCGACCAAGGCGTACAAGGCGCTCTCCGCGACGTGCACCGCCTGCCACGACGTGTATCGCAACGACTGAGGTCCGCGCGGCGGAGCACGAGCGCCGCATTGCGGCGGGGCAGGGGCAGGTCGTTCTACTGAGATCGGGAGCCTCGGCGCGGGGGCTCGTGGGGGAGCTCACAGCGGGAAATGCATGGCGTAGAGCGCCGGTCGCGTGAATCCTCCACGACCGAGCCATGAGCACACTCCCCAGCGCCGCTTTCCCGCTCCTTTTCACGGCCCTCGTTCCGCTCGCCTCCGCGCAAGACAGCGCGCTGAAGGTCGACCCGCGCCTGATCGCCGAGGCAGCCGAGGTCTGGGCCGTGATCGCCGCGGACTCGAATCCGGTCTGGCCGGGCTGGAATGCCGGCGAGACGCCGCTCTACTTCTATTTCCCGGACGTGCAGGAGGTCTTGATCGGCCATCCCATGCCGCCCGAGGGCTTCGTGCGCTACGGCGGGCCGCTCGCTTTCCCGGGGGAGAGATCTGGGTGCACGACGGGAAGACGCTCGTCGATTTCGACGGGCAGAACACCACGCGCATGCTCGCCGACACGCGCGTCCTCGTCGTCGCCGACACCTTGTCGAACCAGCGGCAAGAGCTCGAGCTCTTGATTCGCGACCCGCGGCCGGCGGAGGAGCGCCTGGCGGAGCTCGACTACCAGCTTCTCGCGGCCGACCCCTACAGCCAGATGTGCACCATCGCGCACGAGGCCTTTCACGCGTTTCAGGCGCAGTGGGTCGGAGAGCGGACGGCCGTGGAGCTCCTCTTGCTCCACTATCCGACGCTCTCCGTCGAGAACAACGTGGGCATGGCGCTCGAGGGTGAGGCCTTGAAGAGCGCGCTGTTTGCCGGCGACGTCGAGACGCTGGAAGCAAGCGTCCTGAGCTGGCTTGCGATCCGCCGGGAGCGGCGGGCCGCGCTTCCACCGGAAGCGATCCAGTACGAGGACGGGACCGAGCTCAACGAGGGGCTCGCGAAGTACGTCGAGTGGCGTCTCAGTGAAGCTCTCGAGGGCCGCACGCCCGGGGCGGGCATGGCGTGGGTGAGTGGTTTTTCCGGGTACGGCGATCTCGGATTCGTACGCCAGCGTCTCGCCGAGGACATGCGCGCGTCCCTGGCCGGCGAAAAGCTCGTGAACAACGATCCCTACGGCACGGCGCCGGTGCGCTTCCGTCTGTACTACTCCGGCATGGCCATGGGCGCCTTGCTCGACCGCCTGATGCCCGAGTGGAAAGCGCGCATCATGCAGCCGGGAACGACGCTCTCGGGACTGGTGAGGGAAGCGCTCGATCCGGGAGACGCCTTACTCGATGCATGGACCGAGGAATCCCGGACCGACCCACGGCGTGCCGAGCTCGTCGCATCGAAGACGCGCCTCGCCGAAGCGGGACGGCAAGCCGCGACGCAGAAGCTCGCCGGGATCTACGACGGGAAGAAGACGCTGCTCTGCGTCGATTACACCGCGCTCGGCACCGCACCCGAGAGCTGGAGCTTCACGCCTTTCGGTATCACCGTGGTCGACGAGCATCGCACGATCTACGACCAGATTCCGGTCTCCGCCCAGTTCGCGGATGGCAGCTTCGTGCGGCAGACCTCGAAGTCACCCCTCGTGCACGACATGGAACGGCGCTGGCTGTGCTGCCAGCTCGCTGCGGATGTGTCGGCGGAAGCCTTCGACGCTGCGATGAAGGCCGCGGGCGAGCGCGACGCCGGACGCACGAGCGGTTCCGGAGAGCTCGACCTGCACCTCGAGCTTCCCGGCGTGGAGCTCCGCGCCGCATGCGCGCGCGCGAGCTGGGAGCCAGGCCGCGTCACGATCGAGCTCCTGCCCCGCCGGTAGCCTTCTGGCTGGACCGCGGAGCACGCCCCTGGTGTACTCGTGCTTTCCACGAGTCCACCGCCGTACTCGCTCGACAGAGCGATGCATGCAGCCATGAAGTCGTCCATCCTCCGTCCGATCGCGCTCTCGCTCGTCGTTCTCTCGTCCTTCGGAGTCCTCCGCGCCGAGGAGCTCGAGCCGCAGAAGACGCACGCCGTGATCGTGGGCGTGCTCGAGTGGAAGCACGGCCTGACTCCCTATCCCAAGCGCAACCGCAAGGATCAGGAGCTGCGCGACCTGCTCGTCGCCCGCGGCACGCCGCCCGCGAACATCGCCTTGCTCCTCGACGAGGAGGCGGTCCTGCCGAAGATCCGCGAGGCGGTGACGCAGACGGCCCGGAAAGCCGGCACCGATTCCACCTTACTCGTCTACTACGCCGGCCACGGCATGCCCGCGGGCAACAGCGACTACTGCTTCGCCAACTACGAGCTCGACACCGGCGACATCGGCGGGACCGGCTGGAGCCTGAGAGAACTCGGCGAGACCCTGGTGCGCGAGTTCAAGGGCCGGCGCGTCCTCCTGTGCGCCGATTGTTGCTTCTCCGGCGGGCTCGAGATCGTGGTGGATCGGCTGCACGAAGCCGGCATCGCGGCGGCCAACCTGACGTCGGCAAGTTGCGCCAACACTTCGACCAACAACTGGACCTTCACTCAGAGCCTGATCGACGGCCTGCGCGGCGAGCCCCTCGTGGACGCGAACGACGATGGACGGATCACGCTCGGCGAGCTCGACGGCGAGGTGAGCGAGGCGATGCGGCACCTCGAGGGTCAGTTGCACGGGTACAAGACGGCAGGGATCCCTGGCGATTTCGTGCTGGGGGATTCCGTGGCGCCGCTGGCGAGAGTTGCCGATGCGAAGTTTCCCGTTGGCAGCTATGTCCTTGCTCCCGATGACACACGGAAGGGCGAGCGGAAGCGAACCGGGCGTGTCGTGGGGGTGACGGACGGGCGGTATGTGGTCCAGTTTTATGACTACAGCGACAAGCGCACTGCCACTCTCGAGGCGGGGGCGCTGAGCGCGTCGACTCGCGACGCAGCGGTTCCTCCGGCGGTGAAGGATGCGGGGTTGAAGGCGGATTGCGAGGTCGAGTGGCAGAAGCGATGGTGGCCGGCCAAGGTTCTGGAGGAGAAGGACGGCACGTACTTGATTCATTACCTCGGTTACGAGGATGCGTGGAATGAACGGGTGGGCAAGGAGCGCATTCGTTTTCCCGAGGCGAAGGCGAAGAATCGCTGAGTCTGGTTCGGAGTACCGCCTTCAGGCGGTCTTCTCTTGCGGAGTCAGTCCCGCCTGAAGGCGGGACGACGAACCAGACCGCCTAAAGGCGGTACTCCGAACTCGGAAGTAGTCCGAACTCGGAAGTAGTCCGAACTCGGAAGTAGTCCGAACTCGGAAGTGGTCCGAACTCGGAGGTACGCCGTGCTCGTGGGGTGTGGTTTCTCTCCAGAGAGCTACCGGCTGCGTGCCGAGCGGTAGAGAACGGCGGACAGCGCGAGCAGGACGGCCATCGCGAGGAGACCCTCGGCGAGATGGATCGGGGGCTGCTCGTAGCGGTCGAGCTTTCTCCAGAAGGCCCAGCCGGCGATGAGCACGCCGGCGAGGCCTTCGCCTGCGACGAAGCCGGAGGCGCAGAGGATGCCCGACTCGACTCCGGCGGTGGGATTGCCACGGTCGGCCAGGCGTCGCACGAGGCCTCCGAGGAAGACGGCCGCGAGCGTCGCGAGGGGGAGATAGATACCGAGCGCGAAGGAGAGCGCGGGCAAGCCCGTGAGCGCGGCGGAGAGCGAGAGCGCGCCGCCCATCGCGAGGAGATCCCACGGGAGGTTCTCGCCGAGGACGGCCTCGACGACCGTCTTCATCAGGACGGCCTGCGGCGCGGGCATGCCTGCGTCGCCGAAGCCTTCGCCGTGGCCGATCGCGACCACCACGATTGCGACGGCCCAGCACGCGACTGCAGCGGCGATGAGCTGGCCGTATTGCTGCAAGGCGGGAGTTGCGCCCACGAGCTGGCCGGTCTTCAGGTCCTGCGAGATGTCGCCGGCCTTGGAGGCCGCGACGCACACGACCGTGCCGACGGTGAGCACCATGGCGCGCGCGTCGAGGCCGCTCCAGCCCAGCAGGTAGAACACTCCTGCGGTGCCCGCGAGGGTGATGAGCGCCATGGCGGAGGTCGGATTCGACGAGACGCCGATCACACCGACCATGCGCGAGGAGACGGGCACGAACACGAACGCGAAGACTGCCGTGCCGATCGCTGCCGCGAAGCGCGCGCCGGCCGAGAGATCGCCCGCGAAGATCCCAGGCACGAGCGCGAGGGCGAGTACGACTGCCACGATGCCGCCCACGAGCAGCCAGCCGGGCATGTCGCGGTCCGTTCGCTCCTCCGCCGCCTCACCCGGGCCGCGCCGCAGGCCGCCGAGGACCGCGGCGAGCGAGCGCGCCATGGTCGGCGCGGTACGCACGATCGTGACCAGCCCCGCTGCCGCGACGGCCCCGGCTCCCACGTAGATCAAGAACTGGCTCTTCACCGCACCGGATGTCGAGCAGCGCAGCACCGCCCGCGCCGCTCGTGTGCGCCTTGGTGACGAGCGGGTAGAGCACGAGTGCGCTGATGAAGCCTCCTGCGACCATCACGGCCGCAGACCGGAAGCCGATGATGAAGCCGACGGCCAGGAGCGCAGGCGAGATCCGTACCGCCAGGCTCGCGTTCCCGACCGAGCTTCCACGTGACGTCCTCGGGGAGCAGGTGGAACTGCGTGATCACCAGCTTCACGAGCGCGCCGAGCGATAGGCCGATGAAGATCCACCGGCCGCCGCGCGCCTCGCCCTCGGTCGCGCGCAGGACTTCCGCGCAGGCCCGTCCTTCCGGGTAGGGGAGCTCGGCTTCCGCTTGCACGATGAGGAGCCGCCGCAGCGGCACCATCGCAAGGATTCCGAGCAGTCCCCCGCACATGGCGAGCAGCGCGACCTGGTACACGGGCGGCGCGATTCCCCACATGAAGAGCGCGGGGATCGTGAAGATCGTGCCCGAGGCGAGCGACGAGCTCGCGCTGCCGACCGTCTGGGCGAGATTCGCCTCGAGGATCGAGCTCCGCTTCGAGAACGCCCGGAACACCGCGACCGAGAGCACCGCGATCGGGATCGACGTCGAGACCGTCAACCCCGCTTTCAGCCCCAGGTAGGCGTTCGCCGCGCCGAAGAGCACGCCGAACCCGAGCCCGCAGGCGAGCGCCTTGACCGTGAACTCGGCGAGCGAGCCGTCCCTTCCGTGCAGCCGATCCATCGGCGGAGAGTCAACCCGACCGGGACTCAGCGTGCAAGGACCTCCAGCACGCTCGCTTCTCGGTTTGCATGCTTCGTGAAGGACCTCACTCCGCGCGCAGTGCTTCGATCGGATCGAGCCTTGCTGCGCGGCGAGCGGGGGCGACGCCGGAGAGGAGGCCGGTGATGGCGCTGACGAGGACGGCGGCGGCGGCGACGCCGGGGGGGGTCTCGACGGGCATGCGCGGCACGATCAGGTGGAAGGCGTAGGCGATGCCCATTCCGCCGCCGAGGCCGGCGAGGCCACCCGTGCCGGCGAGGGCGATGGCTTCGACGAGGAACTGGCGCTGCACTTGACCGGAGGTCGCGCCGAGCGCGCGCAAGAGGCCGATCTCCTGCACGCGCTCGCCGACGGCGATCCACATGATCGTCAGGATGCCGATCGCGCCGACGAAGAGGCTGATGCCGGCGATGGCGCTGACGCCGGTGGTGACGACGCGCAGCACGCGATCGAAGATGGCGAGCATCGCGGCTTGCGTGATGACGGTGAAGTCCTCGCGGCCGGCGTGGCGCTCCTTCAGGATGGTGGTCACGGCACGCCCGACGCGATCCGCGATCTCGGCGCTCGCGAAGGTCACGTCGATCTCCATGAGCTCGTCCATGTTGAACATGCGCATCGCGGTCGCAGTCGGGACGAAAGCGATGTCGTCCATGTCGAAGCCGAGCACGCTGCCCTTGGATGCCATGACGCCGATGATGCGCAGGCGCTCGGTACCGATGCGCGCCCATTCGCCGAGCGCATTCGCGTCGCCGAAGAGCTCGTGCTTGAGCTTGGGGCCGAGGACCACCTCGCTGCCGCCGCGCCGCGGGTCGCGCACGGGCAGGAATTCTCCCTGCCCGATGCGCATCTTCCAGATCTCGGGCCCGTCCGCCGTGGCGCCGATGATCAGCACGCTGCGGCCCCGACCCGCAGCGGCGACGCGCGCCTGGCCGCTCACGACGGGCAGGACCTGGAGCACTCCGGGAATGCGTCTCAGGGCCTCGGAATCCTCGATCGAGAGCTTGTGCGTCGTTCCGCCCAGCACCCCCGGGATCCCGGTCGTCTCCGTCTTGCCCGGATTGACTTGCAGGACATTGGTGCCGAACTGGGTGAACTGCCCGATCACGTAGACGCGCAGCCCTTCACCGATCGACGTGAGCAGGATCACGGCACCCACGCCGATCGCGATCCCGAGCATCGAGAGGAGGCTGCGCAGCCGGTGCTCGGTGAGCGCGCCGAACGCGAGCCGGAGCATCTCGCCGAGGCTCATGCGCCTTTCCTCGCGAGCGCGACCACCGGGTCCAGGCGCACGGCGCGGCGCGCCGGCAGCACGCCGAAGAAGACGCCGACGCCCGTCGCCACGCCGAGCGCGCCGAGGATCGCCCACAGGGGCGCCTCGGCCGGAAAGGTGGGGTAGACGAGCGTCATCGTGCGCACGAGGCTCGCTCCAACCACGATTCCCGCCACGCCGCCGGCCAGCGAGAGTAGGACGGCCTCCGCGAGGAAGAGGCCGAGGATCTGTCGCGGCGCCGCACCGATCGCCTTCAAGAGGCCGATTTCACTGGTGCGCTCAGTGACCGAGACGAGCATCACATTCATTATCCCGATGCCCGCAACCGTCGAGCGAGATCGCGGCGATACCCGTGAGCGCGAGGGTCAACACGGCCAGGATCGCGGTGAGCGAGCCCATGACGGCGTCCTGCGTCCAGACGGTCACGTCTTCCTCACCGTGGCGCTCGGCGAGGATCTCGATGACTCGTTGCTTGGCCGCATCGGGCAGCGCACCTGGACGCAGGTCCATGATCACTCGAAAGAGCGAGCTGCGGTCGAACATCTGCATCACGGTCGCTACGGGAAGGAACACGACCTCGTCCATGTCGAAGCCCATGTGCATGCCCTTGGGTTCGAGGACGCCGACCACGCGCACACGGAAACCTCCGATGCGCATGGCCGCACCGATCGCACTCTCGCCGGGGAATAGCTCGTTCGCCACGGTGGATCCCGAGCACGGCGACCGGCGCGCTGCGATCCCACGGGAGATCGGGTAGGAAGCTGCCCTCTCGCAGGTGCAGGTCGCGGATCACCTGGATGTCCCTGGTCGTGCCGAAGGCGACCACCTGGCGGTCGCGGCCGCGCCAGGAGATGGTCTCGGGGCCGACGACGAGCGGCGCCACTCGCAAGACCTGTGGCACACCCCGCAGGAGCGCGCGCGCGTCTTCGAGCGTGAGATCGTTGGGAATCCCACCCATGCCCGGGAGCGCGCCTTGGGTGTCCGACTTGCCCGGCAAGACGATCACCGAGTTGCTGCCGAGCAGCATGAATTGCCCCTCCACGTACACCCGGGCCCCCTCGCCGAGCGCCGTGAGCACCAGTACGGAGGCCGATGCCGATCGCGACGCCGGAAAGAGAGAGCAGCGTGCGGCGGGGCGCTCGCGTGAGCGCGCGAGCCGCCAGGGCCACGAGGTCGGTGAGGTTCATCGACTCGCCGAGGTGGTCGCGAATCCCAGGACCTCGGAGAGCCGCGTCAGCTCGCCTCCGGCCAGCCGCTTCACGATCCGGCCGTCCTCCAGGACGAGTACGCGCCGCGCGTGCCGCGCGACCTCGACGTCGTGGGTCACGACGATGAGCGTCAGGCCGCTCTTGTTGAGCTCGTCCAGCAGAGCGAGCACCTGCGCCCCGGAGGCGCGGTCGAGGTTGCCGGTGGGCTCGTCGGCGAGCAGCACCCTGGGGCGCATCACCATCGCGCGCGCGATCGCGACGCGCTGGCGCTGACCGCCGGAGAGCTCGGAGGGCCGGTGGTCGCGCGCGATCGGTCAGCCCCACTGCCGCGAGCGACTCGGCCACGCGGCGCTTGCGCTCCTTGCGCGGAATGCCGGCGAAGATCATGGGCAGCTCCACGTTCCCCACGGCATCCAGGCGCTGCACGAGGTGATAGGACTGGAACACGTAGCCGATCGAGCTCTGCCGGACGCGCGAGAGCTCCGCCTCCGAGAGCGCCGCGACCTCGCGTCCCTCCAGGCGATACGACCCCTTCGACGGCCGATCGAGACAGCCGATCAGGTTGAGCAAGGTCGATTTCCCCGAGCCCGACGGTCCCATGATCGCGACGTGCTCGCCCGCCTCGATGGTCTCGTCGACCCCTGCGAGCGCGTGCACTTCCTCGCTGCCGACCTGGTAGGTGCGCCAGATTCCGGCGAGCTCGATCACGGCGTCGCCTCCGCGGTCTCGACGACGACGCGCGCCCCCGCTTTCACATCCTCCTGGTCGAGGCTGGTCACGATGCGATCGCCTCCCGAGAGTCCGCTCGTGATTTCGGCCCAGTCCCAGTTCTTGATCCCGATCACCACGGTGCGCTCGACGAGCATTCCATCCTCGACTACCAGTACGCGCGAGCCTTCGAGGAGCGCGCTCGTCGGGATGCGCAGGACTCCCTCCTTCGCCTCCAGGATCACCTCGACGTCCGCCGAGGTCCCCGGGAGCAGCGTGCGCGAGAATTCCTGGTCCTCGAGCTCGACCTCGACCTCGAGGGTGCGGTTCTGCTTCTCGAGGTCGAGGACATAGGGCGCCACGCGCGCGACGTGGCCGTCGAAGGCCTGGTCGGGAAAGGGGTCGATCGTCACGCGCACTCGCTGGCCCACCGCGAGCTTCTCGGCGTCGACCTCGTCCATGGGCGCGCTCACGTACAGCGAGGACGGGTCGATCGCATCGAAGAGGTCGGGGGCGGCGAGCAGCGGCACCGAAGGAGTGACCCATTCGCCGACCTCGACGGTCTTCTCGCCGATGATCGCGTCGAAGGGCGCGTACAGGCGCGTCTTCTCGAGCTCGGCGCGCGCGGCGTCGACGGCCGCTCGGGCGTGCTCGACCTCGGAAGCCGCGACGTCGCACTCCGCGCGCGCCAGGCGGTACACGCTGTCGAGGCGATCGATCAGATCCTTGCTCACGATCGTGTCGGCGAGCTCGCTGTTGCGCTTGAGCTCGCGCTCGGCGCGCTCCGCGCCGATGCAGGAGCGTGCGTGCATCGCCTCGGCCACGTCGAGCGCACGCAGAGCGAGCTCGAGGGCGGCCTTCTGCGTGGTGTCGTCCATGCGCAGGATCAGGTCGCCTTTCGCGACGCGGCCGCCGCGCTCGACGAGGACCTCGAGCACCGTGCCGGACGTTCCCGGCGAGAGCTTGGCGCGCCGGCGCGCGCGGATGGTGCCCGACTTGGAGTTCGTGATCGTCGCTTCGACGCGCCCGCGCTCGATGCCGAGCGTCTTGACCGAGAGCGGTTCCGGCGCCCAGACGGTGGCGCGCAGGACGGCGATGGCCGCAACGATGACCAGGACCACGAGGATCCGCACGATCCACTTTCGCATGCGAACAGGATACGGTGGCGCGACACCGTATGATCGCGGGAATGGCCCATCTGACCTTCCATGGCGGCGCGGGTACGGTCACTGGCTCGCGTTACCTGCTGGAAACCGAGCACGGCAGTTTGCTCGTCGACTGCGGCCTGTTCCAGGGAAGCAAGGAGCTGCGCGAGCGCAACTGGCACGCGCCCGGTTTCGACCCGAGCTCGGTCCGCTCGGTGGTCTTGACACACGCCCACATCGACCACTCCGGCTACCTGCCGCGACTGGTACGCGACGGCTTCCGCGGCCCGATCTACTCGACTCCGGCCACCGCGGATCTCGCCGACGTGATGCTGCGCGATTCGGCCCACGTGCAGGAAGAGGACGCCGAGTACGCGAACAGGAAGGGTTTCACCCGACACCATCCGGCGCTGCCCCTCTACAGCGTGGAGGATGCGGTCCGCGCCGTTCGCCAGTTCGAGGTGGTCGACTACGCGACCTGGCAGGAGCCTTTCCGCGGGCTGCGTTTCCGCTTCCTTCCCATCGGCCACATCGTCGGCTCGGGCCTGGTGGAGATGGAGCTCGAGGAGGCGGGCCGGCTGCTGCGCTGCGTGTTCTCGGGAGACGTCGGCCGCTATTCCGCGCCTCTCGTTCCCGATCCCACTCCGCCACCGCCGTGCGACATACTGGTGATCGAATCGACGTACGGCGATCGGGATCACCCGGCTCAACCGGTGGAGGAGCAACTCGCGGCGGTCCTGCGCACGATCGTGCGCACGCGCGGAATCGCGGTCTTCCCCGCCTTCGCCGTCGGCCGGGCGCAGCAGCTGATCTTCTACCTCAAGCAGGTCATGGAGGCGGATCCGAGCCTCGCCATCCCGATCCACCTCGACAGCCCGATGGCGGTCGATGCGACGAAGATCTACTGCCGCCATCCCGAGGAGGCGGGCCTGTGCGAGATCGACTTCCGCCCCGGCTCGTCGCCGATCTTCGGCCCGAACGTGTTCCTTCATCGAACGAAGGAGGAATCCCTGCGCATCAACGCCCTGGCCGGTCCGCGCATGATCCTCTCCTCCAGCGGGATGATCACCGGCGGCCGCGTGCTGCACCACCTGCGCCGGACCTTGCCCGATGCGAAGAACGTCGTCGTCCTCGTCGGCTACCAGGCGCCGGGCACCCGCGGCTGGCATCTCGCGCAGGGCGCGAAGAGCCTGCGCATCCACGGCATGGACGTCGAGGTGCGGGCGCAACGCATCGAGATCAGCGGCCTCTCCGCGCACGCGGACTCGGGTCAGCTCGTGCGCTGGGTGCGCGATCTGCATGCTCCGAAGACGACCTACATCGTCCACGGCGACGGCGGCGCGCCCGCCGCGCTGGCCGCGCGCTTGCAAAAGGAGCTCGGCTTCGCGTGCGTCACGCCCGGATTGGGTGACCGGGTCGAGATCTAGTGCTCAGCCGCGGCCGGGCTTCCGCGCGTAGATCGCCCGGTGGCCGAGACCTCGCCGCTCAGGCCACCAGCTCGTCGTCTTGAGACGAGACGATGAGCAGCGTGCAGCCGCGATCGGTCCACTGGCGGCCGTGGATCGAGCCGGATTCGGCGCGCTGGAAGTCGCCCGCGCGCAGCAGCATCTCGCGGCCGTGGAGACCGTCCTCGACGTGCAGCTCGCCCTCGACGACGTAGCACTCCTCGACGTCGGCATGGCGATGCGGGGGATAGCAGCTGTTGGCCTCCATGCGCACGAGCATGGTCACGAGGCGGCGGTCCGGGTCGACGGAGAGCTGGCGCACGCGGATCCCGTCGACGCCGATCGCCTGCCAATCGCCTTCGTCTGCGCGCAGGGTGAGCAATCCGGGAACGAGACTGGAGCGGGTCGTCGAGTTCCAGCCCTTCCACTTCTGGATCGTGTTCTCCGGCGGCGCGCTCTGTTCGAGGCGCGCGCGAATCGAATCGTAGACCGCCGGCGAGGGTGCGAGGACCTTGGGGTCGCTCCACAGCTCGGTCGCGTCCAGGTAGGCGAGCGCCTCGCGATCCTCCGCGAGCTCACCGCAGCAGGTGAGGCAACCCGTCTCGAGGTGCTGCAGGAACGAGGGAAGCAGGGGGCCCGTGACCGAGCCCATGAGATACGCTGCCGCCGTTCCGCCCCATTCGCAGGGCACGGGTTCGCGGAGCTCGGTTTCGCGGTGTTCGTCGCGCTTCATCGATCCACCTCCTCGCGCAGGAGGGAACGCAGCCTGTGCAGCGCGAGTCTCGTTCGTGTCTTGATCGTGCCCAGGGGCTCGCCGAGCCGCGTGGCGATCTCGCTTTGCGACAGTCCCTGGAAGTAGGCCAGCTCGAGCGCGTGGCGCTGGGACACGGGGAGCATTGCGAGCGCCTGCTGCACTTCCTCGCGCTCGGCGTAGCCGCCCGGCTCGGGCAGCACCGCGACGGGATCCTCGACCGGACTCCGTCCCCAGGAATCGTCGTTGTCCTTCGTCCGTAGACGGTCGATCGCGCGGCTGCGCGCCATCGTCACCATCCACATGCGCGGATCTCCGCGGTCGGGGTCGAAGCTCCCCGCTCGATTCCACACTTGAACGTACACGTCGGCTGTCGCCTCCTCGGCTAGCTGGTGATCTCTCAGGATGCGTAGGGCAAGCGTATAGACGTGACGACTGGTCGCGGTGTAGAGGGCTCGTAGAGCGTCTTCGTCCCGGTGGCCGATCCGGCTGAGCAACGTGGCGAGGTCGGCCGCCGGGTGGTGCGGCCGGAACTCGTTGTCGTGGCGAGGTCCGGAGTGGGTAGGGATCACTTGAAGCACAGTACGAGGGCTCGGGGATCTTTGGATTCCTCGTGCTCAGAAAAGCTGGCGCCGCCCGCCGTCGTGGCCGTGAAAACGCCGCAAGCCCTTGCCTGGACGAGGCTTGGAGAAACCCACTCTGGACCGAGGGGCGCACAAATCCGAGCTCCCCCATGCCCGCGTACTTAGCGCCATCCAGCTCGCTCCGGCCACTCTCGGTAACGGACGACGGCGACTACAAACATGACGAAACCCTACTCACTCCCCCGTTTTCCACTGGTCCTTCTCGCTACATCGACGAGCCTGCTCGCCCTTCCCGGCCAGCCGCCGTCGAGCCACCGCGAAGCTCCCTTCGTCACCGAGCATCCCAAGGTGGATGCCACGGACTTCTACATGTTCACGAGCTACGAGGCGGGTCGGCAGGACTACGTCACGCTGATCGCGAACTACTTGCCGCTGCAGGAAGCCTACGGCGGCCCCAACTATTTCACTCTCGATCCCGAAGCGGCCTACGACATCCACGTCGACAACAACGGGGACGCGATCGAGGATCTCACGTTCCGGTTCGAGTTCCGCAGCATCCTGAAGGACATTGCGCTCGACATCGGCCCCGCGGGTCAAACGAAGAAGATCTCCGTGCCGCTGCGGAACGTGGGACCCATCGGCAGCAGCACCGACGCCCTCAACGAGGTGGAGGTCTACACCGTGGACGTCATCGCCGGCCCCGTCGACGGGAGCTCCAGCAGGACGCCCATCGTCAATGCGGTCACCGGTGCGGCCCAGTTCGTCAAGCCGATCGACAACATCGGCAAGAAGTCCATCCCGAACTACTCGCGGTACGCCTCCGATCGTACGTACGAGATCCGTCTCCCCGACGGCAGCACCGGTCGGATGTTCGTCGGACAGCGCAAGGACCCCTTCGTGGTGAACCTGGGCGAGGTCTTCGACCTCATCAACACCAATCCCCTCGGTCCGGTCAACGGCGAGAAGGACGACCTGGCGGACGCCAACATCTCTTCGTTGATCATCGAGATCCCGAAGAGCTACCTCCAGCCCGACGGACTGGCCGGAGGGCCGCGGATCATCGGCGCCTGGACGGCTGCCCGCCTGCCGGAGTGGTCGCAGATTCGCACGACTCCTACCTTCGAGGTTCCCGAGCGCACGTCGGTGACGCTGCGACAGGTCTCGCGGCTCGCCATGCCGCTCGTGAACGAGGTCGTCATCGGGCTGAAGGACAAGAACCGGTTCAACGCCAGTCACCCGATGAACGACGGGCAGTTCCTCGACTACGTCACGTACCCCACGCTGCCCGCGCTCATCGAGGCGCTGTTCGGTGTGCGCGCACCCACCCTGTTCCCGCGCGCTGACCTGGTCCAGGTGTTCCTCACCGGGGTCCCCGGTCTCAATGCGAACGGCTCGACGGGGGAAATGATGCGTCTCAATCTCGACATCCCTCCGGTCTCGGCGGACCAGCAGAGCAACCTTGGCGTCCTTGGTGGCGACCTCGCGGGCTACCCGAATGGCCGTCGTCCGGGCGACGACGTCGTGGACATGTCCCTGCGTGTCGTGATGGGAGCCTTGCTCAGTCCATCCGACGCTCCCGACGGCGCGCTCCCCTACACGGACGGTGCCTTCGTCGACGCGCACTTCTTCGACCAGCGGTTCCCGTACCTGCGCCTGCCGCTCCCCGGCTCGCCGGCGACCTACTAGTCAACTTTCGATCGCAGTCTCCCTCTCGCACCCAAGCATCGATATCAGGATGAACCGCACCCTCACCAGCATCGCGGCGCTCCTCATCACGAGCAGCACCACCCTGGCGCACGACTTCTGGCTCGAACCGAAGACGTTCGGCCCCGAGCCGGGCTCGATCCTGCCTGTCCACATCTACGTGGGATCAGGCGCGGAGCGTGCACCCTTCGTGCGCACGGAAGAGCACATCCGGCGCTTCGTGCTGGTGGGACCGGTGGGCGAGAAACCTCTCGTTGGCCGGCCGGGTGACGACCCGGCCGGCTTCGTCCGACTCGATCAGGAGGGTTTCCTGCTGGTCGGCTACAGCTCGAACGAAACGCGCGTCGATCTCGAGGCCGAGAAGTTCACCACGTACTTGCGCGAAGAAGGCCTCGACCAGGCGCTCGAGGAGCGCGAGGAGCGCGGCGAGCTGCAAGCGCCCGGACGCGAAGCCTACAGTCGTTGCGCCAAGGCCTTCCTCGCCGTCGGGTCCTGCCCGACCGAGGGCTACGATCGGCGCCTCGGACTCGACCTCGAGATCGTGCCCGAGAACGATCCGACCCGTCTCGTGCCGGCAACCGACAAGGCCGAGCTCGAGCCGCTCGGAGTGCGCGTCTTCCTCGGCGAGCAGGGCGCGGCTGGAATCCTGGTGGGCGCTCGCAACCTCGACGATCCGAAGCTCGAGCTGCACGTGCGCGCAGATGAGGAAGGGCGCGCTCGTCTCGAGCTTCCTCGAGCGGGACGCTGGATGATCAAGGCGGTCCACATGCAGCGGGCTCCCGCCGGCAGCGACTTCGAATGGCGCAGCATCTGGTCTTCCTTCACGTTCGAGGTGAAGGCCCCCGCGGATCACGCCGAAGCGGTGACGACCTCAGGGAAAGCGAGTCGCGCTGCTCCGCGCTGAGGGGCGCCTCAGCCCTCGAGGTCGCGTGCATCGAGCCGACCCTCGGTCAGGAGCTCGCGGAAGCGAGCCACTGTCCATCCGATGCCTTCCTGGAGGGAAGTGCTGGGCAGCCCGCCGATCTTCGCGTGGATCGCGTCGCCATCCAGTACGGGCGGGATCGGGATCGGCGGTCCGCCCCAGGTGATCGAGCCGCGCGCCCCGGGCTCGAGCGCCTCGATCTCCGCGACGATGCGCGCGACATCCACCGACTGCCCGTGCAGGTTGAAGACGTGCGCGCCCTCCGGAGCGCGGTCGGCGCAGGCGACGAAGGCCGCGGCGGTGTCGGCGACGTAGTGGAAGTCGGTCGCGCCGCTGAAAGCGATGCGGTAGGGTCGACCGAGCACCGCGGCTTTCATCGCTTTGGTCGGCCCGCTCGTCATGCCCTGATCGCGGCCGACGCCGTAGACCGTGAGCGGGCGCAAGCCGACGGAGGAGAGCTGATCGTCCTGCCAGTAGATGCGCGCATTGCCTTCGTTGGCGCGCTTGTACACGCCGTAGTGCGTCGTCGGCTCGCAGGAAGCGTCCTCGTCCGGCGCGTGCTCTTCTTCGGGCGGTCCGTACACCGCCGCCGAGCTCGCGTAGACCAGGCGCTCGACCTTCGCTCTCTTCGCCGCCTCGAACACGTGCACGGTGCCCAGGACATTGACGCGCGCCCCCGCCGCCGGATCCGCGCGACAGAACGGCACCTGCAGGCCGGCGAGATGGATGATCTTGCGCGCGCCGCACTCCTCGAGCGCGCCTAGCACCGCATCGAGATCGGTGATGTCCCCGCGCACGAATCGCACGCTCTCGAGGTGGTCGGCTTCCAGGATGTCCGAAAGCCTGCGCCGATCCGTGCCGAGATCGAAGACGACGGGCAGATCGCCTCGCTCTGCGAGCGTCTTCACGACCCACGCTCCGATGCAACCCAGAGCTCCCGTGAGGAAATAAGTCTGCGTCACGATGCCTCCGAGCTGGGAGTCTACTGGTTCGGAGTCTCCCCTACAGAGAAACCACACCCCTACGAGCACGGAGTCCCTCCGAGTTTGGAGTACCGCCTTCAGGCGGTCTGGTTCGTCGTCCCGCCTTCAGGCGGGACTGGCTCCGCAGGAGAAGCACAGAAGCCCGCCTGAACGCGCTACTCCGAACCAGACCGCTTGACAGACTTCCAGGACTCCCCCCAAGATTCGCTGCACGCCTAGGCAATCGCAGGGAGTCTCGCTGGAACGCCCGCATGAAGATCACGCGCTCTTGGCTCCTCGGACTCGCCTTCCTCGCCGGCCTCGGCGCGTCCTGCGGCTCTTCGAGCGAAGCAGGACCGACCACGGTGCGCATCGCGGTCATCCCCAAGGGAACCACGCACGAGTTCTGGAAAGCAATCCACGCCGGCGCCGAGACCGCCGCGCGGGAGCTCGGCGTCGAGATCGCGTGGAAAGGGCCGCAGAAGGAAGACGACCGTGACGAGCAGATCAAGGTGGTCGAGGACTTCGTGACCCGCCACGTCGACGGGATCGTCGTCGCCCCGCTCGACGACAAGGCCCTCGCCGGGCCGCTCGAAGATGCCAAGGCGGAGGGCATCCCGGTCATCGTGATCGACTCGGACGTCGACTGGCCCGGACGCGTGAGCTTCATCGCGACCGACAACTACAAGGGCGGCGTCATGGGGGCCGAGGAGCTCGGGCGGCTGCTCGGCGGCAAGGGGAAAGCGCTCATGCTGCGCTACGCGGTCGGCTCGGCCAGCACGACCGAGCGCGAGGCCGGTTTCCTCGACACGCTGCGAGCACGCTTTCCGGGCATCGAGGTCGTATCCGAGAACCAGTACGCAGGAAACGCCATCGACACCGCCTACCGGGCTTCCGAGAACCTGCTCAACAAGTTCCCCGCAGTCGAGGGGATCTTCTGCCCCAACGAGTCCGCGCTCTTCGGCATGCTGCGCGCGTTGCAGGACAGCGGCAAAGCAGGCAAGGTGCGCCTGGTGGGTTTCGACGCGACCGAGAAGCTCGTGGCCGCGCTGCGCGCGGGCGAGCTCGATGCGCTCATCGTGCAAGATCCCTTCGCCATGGGGGAGCTCGGGGTGCGCCGCATGGTCGACCACCTGAACGGGAAGAGCGTCGAGCCGCGCATCGATACCGGGGTCGTGCTCGTCACGCGCGAGAACATGGAGCAAACCCGCATCGCGACCGTTCTCACGCCGGATCTCTCGATCCTGAGCGATTGAGCGCCGGTCCATTCAGCTCCAGGCCCGCGCTCGTGATGCGGGGCGTGCGCAAGCGCTTCGCCGGGGCGATGGCGCTCGACGGGGTCGACCTCGAGGTGCGCGCGGGCGAGGTGCACGCGCTGGTCGGCGAGAACGGCGCGGGCAAGAGCACCTTGATGAAGGTGCTCTCGGGCGCGCACGCGCCGGACCAGGGAACGATGGAGCTCTTCGGCGCAGCGTACCGGCCCGAGGGCCCGCTCGCGGCGCGCCGGGAGGGCGTGGCGATGATCTACCAGGAGCTCAACCTCGCGCCGCACCTCACGGTCGAGGAGAACGTGATGCTCGGCCGGGAGTGGACTCGCTGGGGCATGCTGCGGCGGCCCGCGATGCGCGTCGAGGTTCGGCGTGCGCTCGCCTTCCTCGGCCATCCCGAGATCGAACCCCGGGCGCGCGTCAGCGATCTCGGACCTGGTGCGAGGCAGGTGGTTGAGATCGCCCGTGCGCTCGTCGGCGAGGCGCGGATCGTGGTCCTCGACGAGCCGACGAGTTCCCTCTCGCGGGCAGACACCGAGCGCCTCTTCGAGGTGATCGATCGTTTGCGCGAGAAAGGCGTGACGATCGTGTACATCAGCCACTTCCTCGAGGAGGTGAAGCGCATCGCGGATCGTTGCACGGTCTTGCGAGATGGAAAGAGCGTGGTGACGCGCGAGATCGCGAGCGTCACGATCGGGGAGATCTTGCGCGAGATGGCGGGTCGCGATCTCGGCGAGTTCTTCCCGCGCGTGCCGCACGAAGCGGGCGAGGCGATCCTCGTCCTCGATTCGCTGACCGGTCGCGAGCTCCCGCAGGAGGCGAACCTGGTGCTTCATCGGGGCGAGATCCTTGGCCTCGCGGGCCTGGTCGGGGCGGGGCGCACCGAGCTCTTGCGGGCGGTCTTCGGGCTCGCTCCCGTCCGTCGTGGAGAAGTCCGGCTGGCCGGCCTCGTGCTCGCCGGCCGTGGACCGCGCGAGAGCCTTCGGCGCGGCATGGGCCTGCTCTCCGAGAACCGCAAGGAAGAGGGGCTCGCACTCGGCCGCTCGATCGCGGAGAACATGACGCTCTCGCGGCTCGAGCCGTTCTTGCATCATGGGCGCATCGATCATCCGGCGCAGTCTCGCGCCTGCGCGAGCTGGATCGCGCGGCTTCGGATCCGCGCGCGCGGAGCCGAGCAGCCCGCGGGCGAGCTCTCGGGCGGAAATCAGCAGAAGGTGGCCCTGGCGCGCCTCCTGCACCACGACGTCGACGTGCTGCTCCTCGACGAGCCGACGCGCGGGATCGACGTCTCGAGCAAGGTCGAGATCTACCGCTGCATGGGCGAGCTCGCGCGCGCAGGCAAGGCGCTCCTGATGGTGAGCTCCTATCTCCCGGAGCTCCTGGGCGTCTGCGATCGCATCGCGGTCATGCACCGCGGCCGGCTCGGTCCCGCGCGACCGGCGGCGGAATGGACCCAGACGAGCATCCTGGATGCGGCGACGCGGGGTGCGTCCTGATGGTGGAGTCGATCGATCCTCCCGCGGGGGAGCTGCGCAAGGGACGTTTGAGGAAGCTTCTCGGCCTGCTCGGACCCTTCATCGGGCTCCTCGGCGTGGTGCTCTTCTTCGCAGTGCAAGAGCCCGTGTTCCTCGCCTCCCACAACCTGCGGGCCGTGCCGACGCAGACGGTCATCGTCGGCCTCGGTGCGATCGGGATGACCTTCGTGATCGTGAGCGGAGGCATCGACCTCTCGATCGGCTCGGTCATCGCGCTCTCCTCCGTCGTGACGGCGATCCTGATCCGGGACGGCTCGCCCGTGCTCGTCGCCGTCCTGGCGGGAATGCTCGCCGGGACGTTCTGCGGTTTCGTGAACGGCGTCCTGATCACGAGCCTGCGGATCGTGCCGTTCATCGTGACGCTCGGAATGCTCGGCATGGCCCGCGGCCTGGCCAAGTACCTCGGCGGCGAGCAGAAGGTCGACGCGCCCCGGACGTGGCTCGTGCGCCTGATGTCGAAGTCCGACGATTCCGCGCTGCTCTTCTTTCCCCCCGGCGTGTGGGTCATGTTCGCGCTGGCGGCGCTCATGGCTTTCGTCCTGCGCTCGACCCGGCTCGGCACCTACACCTTCGCGATCGGATCGAACGAGGCGACCGCGCGCCTGTGCGGCGTCCCGGTGCAGCGCACGAAGATCCTGCTCTACACGACCTGCGGCTTCTTTGCCGGCCTGGCAGGAGTCATGCAGTTTGGACGCCTCACCGTGGGCGACCCGACCACGGCGATGGGCACGGAACTCGACATCATCGCCGCCGTGGTCATCGGCGGAGCGAGTCTGGCGGGCGGCGAAGGCTCGATCCTGGGTTCCCTCATCGGCGCCTTCCTGATGGCCTTCCTCGCCAACGGCTGCAACCTGATCCAGGTGCCGAACTCCGTCCAGGAGATCCTGATCGGCGCGATCATCGTCGCCGCCGTGGCCATCGATCGGCTGCGGCACCGCTGACCGTTACCCGTAGGCGTCGCTACTCACTTGTGGGCGTCCAGGTAGTGGCGGGCCAGGAGGTCGGCGCCGAAGTCGTTGGCGAAGTCGCGCCAGAGGGTGTGCACGTGATCGGGGTCGCCGCGGGGGGTGTCGAATTCGATCACGAAGTGGGGGCCCTGGATGCGCCAATAGAAGGCGGCACCGGGCTCGCTCGAGCCGGCGAAGGCAAAGGCGAGCTCCGCGGGGTCGGCCGCTCGCATCCGCGCGAGCTCGGCCTGGGCGAGCTCCGGGCAGAGATCGTTCGTGTACTCCTCGGTGAGCTGCCAGTAGATGCGCCGCTGGACCTCGTTCATCCCCTGGAGCGCGAGACCCCGCGGCTCGATCGAGCGCGCCGGCTGTCCGGGGACCGAGGCCACGTCGGGGGGCGAGGTCTCGGAGATCCGCGCGGCGGAGCGCTGGTCGGCATCGAGGCTCACGCAGAGCGCTCGTCCCAGGTCCTCCTCCTGCGCGAGGACGCGCCAGCCGTCGCGCGGGCCGCCGGCGACGCGCGCGGGGCTCGCGCCGAAGAAGAGCGGCGTGCTCGCCACGAGCTCGTCGGTGATCGAGGAGAAGTTGAGCGAGAGGTGGTGGCCCTCCAGGCGCCAGCCCCAGGGCTCGAGCCGGCCGGGCTCTCCGAAGATGGCGAGGCAGTAGCGCCCCGGATCACGCAGGTCGGCGGGACTGCCGGGGCTGGACTCGAGCTCCTGGAGGATCGCCTCCAGCGCGATCACGCCCTCGGCCTTCTCCAGCCCGCGCGGGCCGAGCGCGCTCGCGAGCAATGCTCTCGCCGCGGCGAGCTGGTCCGGCGCGAGCGCCCCCAGGGGCAGGCCCGCGCGCTCCCCAGGGACGAAGTGCCAGTTCGTGCGTTCGGTATCCGCAAATGGCCGGCACAGCTTCTGGCGCTGCGAATCGTCGAGTACCCCGAGCAAGGATCGCGCCGCGCGGGCCATCTCGACGCTCCGCGCGGGCGATCCAGCGCGGGTCGAGCAGAGAAGCGCGAAGAGGAGCACCGCCAGGCACGAAAAAAAAGTTCGCAACATCTCCACCTCCAAGAGGGTCGAAACGGCCTGGACCGCCCCGATTCCAAAACCCCCCATACGGTTGGGAGGAACCGGGTAGAATTCTTTCACACCGTGCCTTAACCGTACATTTCCCGCCCCGGGCGTGTCCCGCACCCGGAGACAGATCTGATGAACAGACTCCTGCCCTCACTGCTCTTACTAACCCTCTGCGCACCCCTCCACGCACAAGTCCTGCATGCCGAACGCATCGCGTCCGGCATCGCTCGCCCCACGGAACTCACCTCGCCTCCTGGTGATACCTCGCGGCTCTTCGTCGTCGAAGGACGAATGGGGATCCGCATCATCAAGGATGGACTGCTCCTTCCTACTCCTTTCCTCGACATCTCGTCCGAGCTCACCAGCAACCAGGCCATCGGGAGTCTTGCTTTCCATCCCGATTACGCCAACAACGGTCGCTTCTTCCTGCTCTACGTCGACAAGGACCTGTACGCGCACGTCGCCGAGTATCACGTCTCCGCCGACCCCGACATCGCGGATCCCACCTCGCGCGTGCAGATCCTCGGTCCTTACCTGCAGAGCACGCTCGTTCACCTGTGGAACGGCCTGCAGTTCGGTCCGGATGGCAAGCTCTACGTCGGCATCGGCGACGACATGTGGACCTTCGACATGGTCCAGAATCCCAGCCAGGATCTGACCAACATCCTTGGCAAGATCCTGAGGCTGGACATCGATCTCCCCCCGCCCTACATCCCGGCCGACAACCCTTTCGTTGGAGTTCCCGGCGCACGCGAAGAGATCTGGATGTGGGGCCTCCGACAGCCCTGGCGCTTCTCCTTCGACTCGTTGAACGGTGACGTGTACATCTCCGACGTCGGCAGCAACGATCACGAGGAGCTCGATTTCGTGTCCGGCTCGGTAGCGGGCGGACAGAACTTCGGCTGGCGCTGCGTGGAGGGCTCGTTCTGCGCGGAATTCGAGGGCTGTGCGAACTGCACGGATCCGCTCTTCGTTCCGCCGATCCACGAGTTCTCGCACGAGGAAGGCCGCTGTGCCGTCATCGGCGGATTCGTCTATCGGGGCAAGGCCATGCCCTCGTTGCAGGGCACCTACTTCTTCGCCGATTACTGCTCGGGCCGGGTCTGGTCCTTCAGGTACGACGGAGTGACCATGACCGAGTTCCAGGAGCGCACGGAGGAGCTCACGCCCTGGATCGGGGGCGGAACGATCGGGCTCATCACGTCCTTCGGGGTCGACGCGCAAGGCGAGCTCTATCTCCTGGACAACCAGCAAGGCGAGGTCTTCAAGATCGTCGAGCGGTCCTGTCACACCGCGAATTACTGCCCGATCTCTCCGAATAGCGCCGGTACCGGCGCCGTCATTGCGAGCACCGGTTCGACCTCGATCGGGGCGGCGGATTTCTCCGTCACCGTCTCCGGCGCGATCCCCAACAAGTACGGGATCTTCTTCTACGGCGGCGACCAGGATCAGGCTCCGTTCGGTGAAGGTGTGCGCTGCGTGAAGCAGCCCTTCTACCGGCTCAATCCCTTGATCCTGCTCGATGCTTCGGGTGGCGGCAGCAAGGCCATCGATTTCCAGAATCCGCCGCAGCCGCAGGCGAAGATCAATCCTGGATCGACCTGGAACTTCCAGTTCTGGTTCCGTGATCCCGCGCTCGGCGGATCGGGGTTCAATACCTCGAACGGGCTCTCCGTGAGCTTCTGCCCGTAGCGGGATGCGGCGACTCGCGCCGCTCGTCGCCCTCGCGTTCGTCTCGCTCGCGGCGGCGGTGGCGCTGGGTCTGCGTGCTCTGGCGAGCGACGTGGAGAGCGCGCGCTCGCGCTATGCGGAGCAGGCCTCCGCGCTCGCACGAGCCGTCGTGGGCGCGCTCGATGACGAGCGCGCCCGGACAGAGAGCGGAGCCGCGCCGGCGCTCAGGTTGCACGCGGACCTGGACGGCCGGCTGCTCGAGCCCGAATTACCGGCGCGCCCGACCGATGTCGGGCGCGACCGGAGCTTGCGCGAGTTCCTGTCGCGCGACATCGACGCGCTCGAACGCGACGGCCGCGGCGACGACGCCGAGCGGCGGCTGCGCGAGATCGCGGCGCGGGAGGGCGAGCCCGATCTTGCCGCATGGGCCTGGACCTGGCTCGCCGGGCGCGCGGCGCAGGAAATGCGCGTCGAGGACGTCCGGGCAGCGAGCACGGCCCTCGTCGAGAAGTACCCCGCCGCGCGTGACGATCAGGGCCTGAGGCGCGCCCTTGCCGCACGCTTCCGGCTGGCCGAGCTTTCGGGCGGCGCGGACGAGGAGCTCGCCGAGCTCCATCACGAGCTCACCGGCGATCGCGCCTCGCTCGGCGATACGGCGACCGCTTCACTCGCCGAGCGAGTCGCCGAGCTCGTCCGGGGCCGCGCGCCCGCGCGCGCGCTCGAGCTCGAGCAGGGCGCAGGGGAGCGCACGCGCGTCCTCCAGCTCGCGGCGAGCTGGCCGACCGGGATCTCCGACTGGATCGCGCGCGGAGCTCCGGGCGGCGCGCGGACTTTCGACCTGGCGCTCGATCCGCTCGACGCGAACCAGACCCTCGAGCGCGCGCTGATCAGCCTGCACCAGGACGGAGCCGGCTGGCAGGGTGTCGCGATCGAGCTCGCGGAGCTCGCCGTCCGCGCCTTCACCCATCCGGAGGTCGCGACGCGCCGCGAGCTCGGTTTCGAGGCCGCGATCGAGGACTCGCGCGGCCGCCTCCTCGCTGGCGCGCCACCCTCCGGCGATGCGCCCGTCGCGACCGACCGCGCGCGCGAGCCGCTGGCCGAGCTCTCCGTGCGCGCCTGGGGCACCGATTTCGCAGGTTTCGTCGCCGCCGAGCGCCGCCGCTTCGCCTTCGTTGCGGTGCTCGCGATCGCCGCGCTCGTCGCCGGCGCCGTCGCGGGGGGTGCCACCATCCACGCGATCCGCCGCGAAGCGCGCGCCGCGCGCGACCGCGAGTCCTTCGTCGCCGCCGTCACGCACGAGCTGAAGACGCCGCTCGCGTCGATCCGCCTGTTCGCGGAGCTCCTGGAGGGCGGCGACGTCGACCCCCTCAAGGTGCGCGAGTTCGGCGCGCGCACCGTGGCCGAGACCGAGCGGCTCTCGCGGCTCGTCGACGGCGTGCTGCGCTTCGCGGAGCTGCGCGGGGGCGCGGCCAACGGAGCGACGCTCGGCGTGGTCGATCTGCGCGAGGTCACGCGCCTCGCGGTCGCCTCCATCGAGCCGATCGCGCGCCAGCGGGGCTTCGAGATCGTCGTGCGCGAGCCCCCCGAGCCGCTCACAATTCCCGGAGAGCGGGACGCGCTCGTCGGCGCCGTGGCGGAGCTCCTCGACAACGCCACCAAGTACGGCGGCGCGCCGCACCCGATCGAGCTCGTGATCGAGCGCCAGGGCGAACGCGCGTCGATCACGGTGCTGGATCGCGGACCGGGCGTGCCCGAACCGGAGCGCGAGCGCATCTTCGAGCCCTTTCACCGCGCCGGTGACGAGCTCACCCGCGAGCGTGCCGGCGTGGGCCTCGGCCTCGCGCTCGTGCGCGGCGTCGCGGAGTCGCACCGCGGGCGCGTGCGCTATGCTCCGCGTGAGGGCGGTGGCAGCCGCTTCGAGATCGAGCTCCCTTTCGGTCCCTGACGTGCAGAAGCAGCTGATCCTCGTGGTCGAGGACGAGGAGGCGATGATCGCCGGCCTCGAGTACGCGCTCGCCCGCGAGGGCTACGAGGTCCAGATCGCGCGCGACGGCGCGAGCGCTCTCGCGGCGCTCGGGCAGAGCTCTCCCGATCTCGTGCTCCTCGACGTGATGCTCCCGCGCCGCTCGGGCTACGACGTGCTCGCGACGCTGCGCCGCGACGGCCGCGCGGTGCCCGTGATCCTGCTCACCGCGAAGAGCCAGGAGATCGACAAGGTGCAGGGCTTCGACCTCGGCGCCGACGATTACGTGACGAAGCCCTTCAGCCTGGTCGAGCTCCTCGCGCGCATCCGCGCCCGCCTGCGCCGCCGCACGAGCGAGGCGGAAGCGGTGCCCGACGAGCTCGGCCTGGGACCGGCCCGCGTCGATCTGCGCGCCATGCGGGTCGAGCTCGCAGGCCGCGTGGAGGAGCTGAGCCTGCGCGAGGTCGACATGCTGAAGCTCCTGTGGCGCGAGCGCGGCCGGCCCGTCTCGCGCGAGCGCTTCCTCGAAGAGGTGTGGGGCCACGAGCACTTCCCGAGCACGCGCACCGTCGACCAGCACATGGTGAAGCTGCGCCAGAAGGTCGAAGCCGACCCGGGGAATCCGCGCCACCTGCTGACCGCCTTCGGCGTCGGCTACCGGCTCGAGCCCTGAGCCTTCACGACTTTTGACAACTCTCGCGTGAGCTCCTGACAAGCTCGCGGCCGTCCGAGCGTCTGCTGGTCTCGTACCCGCCCCATCCGGAAAGACCAGCCATGAAGATCCGACGATCGCTCGCCTGCTTGCTCGCCGCGCTCGTGCTCGCGCCTGCCTTCGGCCAGGCCCCGCAATCGACTCCGCGCGAGCTCTACGAGCGTGCCGCCTTCGCCGAGGAGCACGATCACGATCTTGCTGCCGCCGAGAACGGCTTTCGTGCGGCTGCCGATGCCGCAACGCGAGCCGGCGACGCCGAGCTCGCCAAGAAGGCCGGTGATGCGCACGCGCGCGTGCTCACGCGCCAGGGCAAGGCGCCTGCGCCGCAGGAGCAGCCTTCGGAGCTCTTTCCGCAAGCGCAGCGGCTGATCGCGGAGGGCTCGAGCCTGCCCAAGGGCGAAGACGCCACCGTGTTGATCAACGACCTGCTCGTTTTCGGACGGGCGTTGGTGCCCGTGTTCGAGCGCATGTTGACGCAGCCGAGCCCCGAGAACTTCGAGCTCGGGGACTGGACGGTCACCGTCAATCCATCGTTCGCAGCGCACGTCCTGGCGCAAATCGACGTACCCGAGGCTGCGCAAGCGCTCGCCAAAGGACTCGAGTCACCGGACCCACTGGTCCGGAGGGCAGTAGTGGGCCAGCTCTGGGACTCCCGTTTCTCCGACCTACTCGAGCGAGCCGCAGCGGATCCCGTTCCTGCCGTTCGTGAGCTTGCGATACAGAGGCTCGCCGGCCAATTGAACGATCCGGATCTCCGTCCCCTGATGATCGCCGCGGCTCAGGCGGGCAATACGCACGCCATGGCATGGTTGGCTCGCAGCGATCCATGGACGCTCTTCGATCTCATCGATCAAGTTACCGTGGATGACTCGGCGCTCAGGGCGATCGGCAGGTCCTCGTGGCCCGCGTACATCGACGCTGACACGGCGATTCACTTGGCTCGGCTCCATCGCTCTGCCAGAAGCGAGAACGTCCGCTCCAAGGCGAACGAGGTCCTGAACGACCTCCTCAGTTCGGCAATGGCCGACTCGAAGATCACGAGTGAACTCGAGGAGGCTCTCGTCAGCGAGATCGTGAAGGACCCGGCCCCCGCGGCAATCGAGCGCCTGGGCTACATCACGCCGCGCCGCGCCTTCGAGGTCGCGATCGAGATCCTCGAGACGAGCTCCGATCCTCTGGATGATGCGGAACAGAACTCCTATTACAGTGCATTCAATCGCTCAGGTCGGATGGATCCTCTCATTGGAGACGCCGCAGGGTGGATTCGTGCCTATCGGAGCGCTGTTGGGCGAACGGACTGGGTCAGAGCCGCAGAGAGAAGAACTTGGCGGCAGACATCCCGGCCCATCGGCTCCAGGAACTCTTTGAAGCGGGTGCCAATGACGTGCACCTCCTCGAGTGGTTCCAGGGTCTCAGCGCGCCCGAGCGCGAGCGTTATCGCCATGTCGTCGAGGGCTGGCTACACCGGACCACCCAGCGACTGGGTGGCGTCAACGGGTGGTCAGAAGGGAAGCTCGAGCGCGCGATGTCGCCCGTCGTCGACTTCGCGTTGAAACGTTCCGACGGCGGGACCAATCCAGAAGCCATCGCCGCTCTGCGGGCAATCGGCGATCCCGCGTACTTCGAAGCCTGTTTGGATGCGTTCTGTGCCCGATTCAGCGCTGGGGAGATGCAGGATGCGTCCTCGCGGAGCGGACGCTCCCTTGCCCAGAGCGACCCACGCCGAGCCTCGGAAGTGCTCGAAAAACACATCCGGCCTGCGCTCAACTCTTCACCGCTCTCTGCGGAACATCGGAGAGCGATCGCCGCGATTTCCTGGCTGCCATCGACGGACGCATTGGCCCTGTTCCGCAAGCTCTGGCCGGACTCGAAAACAGACCAAGCTCGTGAAGCGCTCCTCGATCTGCTCTTCGGGAGCATCAACGTGCCGGAAGCCACGGCGCTCATGCTTGACCTGTACAGCCAGATTCCTGCTGAAGCCGGATTCCTTCGAAGCACAGCCATCGAGAGGTTCGGAAAGGAGCTGTACGAGCCGGCGATCCCGGTGCTCGGCGCGGCGCTCGCAGACGTCGAGGGTTACGTTCGCAACGCAGCGCGAACGGCATCGGAGGAGTTCAAGCAGCAGCGCCAGGCGCTCGAGGAGTTCCAGGCCTGGACCACCGCGAGCAAGGCCGCGCGGGACTCGATCGACGAGCTGAAGGACCTGCTCGCCGACCCGAATCGCGACGTCGTCCTGGGAGCCGTGAAGGCACTCGGCGTCGTCAAGGCGCGCACGGCCCTCCCTGAGCTCGTGAAGCTCCTCGGGCGCGACGATGCGGAGCTCAAGCAGGCCGTCCAGACGACGATCGACCGGATCGGGGAGTGAATTCGGGCGAAGTACCGGATTCGATGATGCGGCCGGAGGGGGAGTCGTCTTCCAGGGGAGTGATGCCCCGGCGTGGGGCAGGGGGCAAGACCCCGAAGAACACCCATGAAGATCGCTCCCTCTCCCCGCATTCGCTTTCTCCCCCTCCTGGCCTGCATCGCGGTCGTGGCGCCGCTCTGGGCGAGCCCCAGGATCGCACCGCCGCCCGCGCGGCCACCGATCGACGACCCGACGATCGCTTCGCTCGCGCTTTTCGGCGGCCAGAGCGCCGACAGCGCCGTCTCGGTCGTGTCGGACGGGCAAGGCGGTTGGTACGTCGCCGGCTCCACCTACTCGGTCGAGTTCCCGTTCCAGACGAGCTCGATCGGCAATCTCGGCGGGAGCGACGTGTACCTCTTGCACGTCGATGCAGCCGGAGAAGTGACGCACGCGACGCGCATCGGCGGCGCGGGCACGGATTCCTGCGTCGCGCTCGACTTCAACGGCGCGCTGATCACGCTCGCGGGCAACACGAGCTCGACCGACTTCCCCGTCACTGCCGGCGTCTACCAATCCGCGTTGATGGGGGAGACCGACGCCTTCGTTCTCGTGCTCGATGTCGAGGTCCTGAGTCTCGTCTACTGCACCTACGTCGGCGGATCGAGTGCGGACACGCTCCGCGACATGGCCGTCGACGCCTCGCTCGAGCCGGTGCTCGTCGGCGAAACCGCGTCGACGGATTTCCCGGTCGTCGGAGGCGCGGAGACGACGCTCGAGGGCCCGAGCGACGCATTCGTCGTGCGCCTGCGCTCGGACGCGACAGGCTTACGGTGGTCCACCTATTACGGGGATCTCGAGCGCGAGAGCGCGCACGCCGTCGATCTCGACCCCGCGAGCCGGGCAGTGGTGGTCGGAGATCGCGTGGACGGCGGTTCGATGGACGGCTTCCTGCTGGTCCTGGACGCCGCCGGAGAGACCGGCTACGACGGGCGGATCGGTGGCTCCGACGATGATGGCGCCACCGACGTGGTGGCGCTCGAGGTAGGAACTCACCTGATCGCTGGATGGACGAGGTCGTCGGACTTCCAGACGGTGAGTCCGACGCAGAGCTTGCTCGGCGGTGGTCGTGACGCTTTCGCCGCGATCTTCCTCGAGGACTCCGGGTTCAGCTTCGCTACCTATTTCGGTGGCATCGGGGACGACTCGGCCGTCGCCGTCAGGGACGCGGGGGGCCTGAGCCTGCAGCTCCTGCTCGAGACCGAGTCCACCGACCTGCCCGTGCTCCTGGGTCTCTCGCGCTTCGCCGGCGCCGACGGCGACGCCTATCTCGTCGAGATCAATCCTGTGAGCCCCGGCATTCCAACCTGGTCCACCTACCTTCCGGGTGGGGACCGCGAGGAACCCAGCGGCTTCGCGGGGGACGAGGAAGGCGCGCTCGCGATCGTCCAGACCATCCAGAACGGCACGGCCGAGCACGATCAGCCAGTGACGATCGCCCAGGGCGAGGTCGAGGGAGCGAACAATCGCAACGCTTGCCTCGTCGTGCTCCAGCCGGGAATGCGTCCGGGCCCCGGAATGCTCGGCTTCCAGCGGGCGGACGACGTCGCGTTCTTCGAAGTGTCCTATCCGTTCTTCGTGCACCGCACGGAGGGATGCACCGGCACGGTCTCGATCAGCTTCGACGTCTACGATGAGGCAGCCACGATGTACGTCGAGGGCCTCCACGGGGTGGTCGCATTCGGGGAAGGCGAGCAGGTCGGACTGGGTCAGCTCACCATCCCGAAGAACTCCGGATGGGGCGCCGGCAAGGTGCTGCACCTCGTCCTGCACGATCCGACGGGCGGGGCGGGCTCCGCCGCGGGAGCCACGCGCAGGCTGACCATGAACGTCGCGGGTGGCGGCGGCGGCGGTGGCGGTGACGGGTTCGGCAGCGGCTCGGGCTCGGACGACTCCTGCCCCATCGGCTTGATCTGCGCCGATGCCGACCGGCGCGGCGACCTCGAAGGCCTGCGCGCCTTCCGCGACCGCGTGCTCCTGCCCACGGCGGCCGGCCGCGCGCTCGTGAACGCCTACTACGCGGCCGGGCGACAGATCGTCCCCTGGCTCGTGCGCCACCCGGCGGTGATCCCGTTCGCGCGCCTTGCGCTCGCGCCGATCGTGCTCGCCTCGATGCACCCGCTGGCGGCGGTCCTCGTCGTCGCTCTCTGCGTCGTCCTGCGTTCCCGGCGATCGGACCTCGCAGCGTGGATCGCGCGATGCGCGCGCGCCACACCCGCGACTCGACTCGCGCTCATCCGCGTCTAGAGAGAAACCACACCCCCTACGAGCACGGAGTCCCTCTTAGTTTGGAGTACCGCCTTCAGGCGGTCTGGTTCGTCGTCCCGCCTTCAGGCGGGACTGGCCCTGCCAAGAGAAGACCGCCTGAAGGCGGTACTCCGAACCAGAGGCGGCCCCGCGGCCTCCCGAGCAGCACCGCTCGGGGGGCCGCCCTGGTCTCATTCCTGCTCGTCCATCATCTCGAGGAGCTTCAATACGGTGCGCCAGTTCCTGAGCGTACTCGTCGTCGCGAGCGCGGAATCGAAGTAAGCGTTGGTGAGCTTGGTCCGCGCCACGCCATTCGGCAGGTGCAAATAGATCTCCCGGCCCCGCAGCTCGAAGGCGTCGCCTGGCGAACGGCGTGGATCGAGCGCCGCGCCGAGCCGTCGTCCGGGAAGATCCGCCAGGAAAGCGACGTGCAGGGATTCGGCATCCGAGCCAGACCTCAGGAAGGGGTTTCCCTCGCTCACTGCCCGTAGTTCCTCGCTCGTGCGCAGCACGACGGGCACGCGCAGTCCGAAGCGTGCGGCGATCCCGTCCGCGATGATCTTCGGGATCTGCGCAGCAGCCTTCGGGCTCGCGGCGAACACGACGTTCCCGCTCTGGATGTACGTTCGGACGTCCTCGCAGCCCGCAGCGGAAAAGAGCTCGACCAGGCCCGCCATGGGGAGCTTGTTCTTGCCTGCGACGTTGATGCCGCGCAGCAGGGCGACATGCGAGGCGACCGCGGCCGAACGCGAAGACGTTGCTTTCGTGGGCCGAGGCATGTGCCGAGTGTAGCAATCCTCGGCGCGCGGCCCGGCGCGCATCAGCGATCTTCTAGCGCGTCGCGAGCCGCGTCGCGGCGCGCCCGGAACAGCGGCGTGTTCGGGTGATCGCCGAGCCCGAGGCGCTCCATCTGCGCGACGGCCGCCTCGTAGTACGGGAGCGCTTCCTCGAGCCGGCGCTGGAGCTCCAGGAGGTCGCCCATCTTGTACTCGGTCGCGGCGAAATAGAGATCGCCCTCCGGCAGGATGCGGCCGAAGATCTCGAGCGCTTCGCCCAGCGCCACTTCGGCGGCAGGCCAGTCCGGCTGCGCGCGACACACGTTCCCGAGCAAGCTCAGGTTCTGCGCGAGGGTAGCGGGATGTTCATCGGGGAGCGCGCGCAGGACCTCGATCGCAGTCTCCGCTTCCTCGCGGGCCTCGTCGCCGCGGCCCAGGTGCGAGAGCATGCTCGCGTGGTTCATGCGCAGGGTTGCGAGCCACTCGTCGGCACGCTCGGGTGTGGGGGCGTAGACCTCGAGCGCCTTGCGTAGCTCCTGCTCGGCCTCGACGTACCTGTCACGGTCTGCGAGCAGCGAGGCGAGGTTATTGCGCGCGATCGCCACGCGCTCGTCCAGCGCTCCGTGCAGGGCGCTCCAGCCGTCGATCACCTCGCGGAACAGGCTCTCGGCCTCGTCGTAGCGTCCGCGTCGCTGCAGCGCGGTCGCGAGGCTGCTCCTCGCTTTCAGGTTCCAATCCGAGAGCGCGCCGCCGCGTTCGCGATCCACTTGTACGGCCTGTTCCAGTACCTCGATGGAGCGGTCGACCTTCCCGAGCTCGAGGAGCGCGTCCCCCGCAAATACGAGGAAGCGTTCCATCACGGCGCCGCGCGCTTCGAGCTGATCGAGATGCGCGAGCCCGTTCTCGATCCACGCCGAGAGATCGAGCGAGCGTCCGGCGAGGCGGTCGGGCGTCGCCTCGAGCACCATGTTGAACAGGATCTCGAGGAGGGCCTCGGCGTCGGCGCGCGCCCGCGCTTCGCGGGAGAGGGAACGTGTGACCTCCGTGGTGTGGGCGAGCTGCTGGACGTACAGGGCGGAGGGGACGCCTGCGATCAAGGCGAGGCCGAGCGCGCTCCCGACGCTTGCCGTGGGGTGGCGGCGCACCCAGCGCGCGGCTCGCAGCAGCCGGCCGGGCGGGCGCGCGAGGATCGCGCGGCCCGCGCGCGCGGCCTCGAGGTCCGCGGCGAAGAGCGCCGCGCTCGCGTAGCGCCGCTCCGGGTCGGGCTCCATCGCCGTCTGGCACACGACCTCGGCGTCCTCGCTCACGCGCCGGTTGCGCGCGCGCGCTCGCTCGGGCCGGCCCGCAAGGATCGCCGCGCGGATCGCCTCGGCGTTCGCGCCCTGGTGAGGATGCCGCAGGGTCAGCATCTCGTGGAGCGTCACTCCGAGCGAGTAGACGTCCGCGCGCGCGTCGGCTGGCTCGCCGCGCAATTGCTCGGGCGACATGTAGTAGAGCGTGCCGAGCTGGCTTCCCGTGCGCGTCAGCTTCGCTTCACCGGCCGAGCTCGTCAGGCCGAAGTCGAGCAGCATCGCCCGGCCGCGCGAGGTGATCGCGATGTTCGATGGCTTGACGTCACGGTGCACGATTCCGCGGCCGTGGGCATGCTCGAGCGCGTCGGCGACCTGGCGCGCGATCTCGAGCGCCGCCGCGGTCCACGTGAGCGTGAAGGGCGAGCCAGGCTCGCGCACGGGGACGACTCCGTGCCGCTCGAGGGCTGCGGCGAGGTCCGCGCCTTCGAGAGTCGCGGGATCGCGGCCGGCGAGATCCGTCAGGAGATCCGCGAGCGAGCGGCCCTCGACGAGCTCCATCGCGAAGTACGGAAGACCGCGCTCCTCGCCCACCGCGTAGACCGGCACGATGCCGGGATGCTTGAGGCGCGCGACGGCCTCGATCTCGCGCCGGAAGCGCTCGCGCGCGCCCGGGAAGAACAGCCGCTCCGGCCGCACCAGTTTCAGCGCAACCTCGCGGCCGAGCGAGATCTGTTCGGCACGCACGACGAGACCCATGCCGCCCTCCCCGATCGATGCGAGGATCCGGAAATCCCCGAGCCGCTCGGGAAGCCCCGGAATGTCGGACGGCTCGAAATCCAGATCGAGCCCTTCCAGGACTCCCATCCGGCGGCGGATCTCCGGCGCATGCTGCGAATGCTCCGCGCACAGCTGCCGGATGCGCTCGCGCACTTCCTCGGGCGGAGCGAGAAAGCATTCCGCCATCAGGTCCTCGACCGGGTCGGAACCGTCGGAAGGATCGTGCATGCCAGCGATCCGGGGGAGGCGCCCGAGCCGGCAGCCGCAGATCGAGCGAGTATTGTAGTCGTCGTGGACCCTTTCACCGAAAAGCTCGTCGCCCGTGCCACCAGCGGGGATCGAGCCGCGATCGAGGTCTTCCTGGAACAGCATCTGCCCGAGCTGCGCGGCTTCATCGCACGCCGCGCCGGCGCCGTCCGCGAGCGTGAATCGGCCGCGGACGTCGCCCAGTCCGTCTGTCGCGAAGTACTGGAGCACCTGCGTGATCGCCGCTTGCACTTCCTCGGGGAGGCCGAGTTCAAGCAGTGGCTGTATCGCGCCGCGGTATTGAAGCTCTCCAGCCGCCGCCGCTACTGGGTCAGCGCCGGCCGCGACGAGATCGCGGCCGCAGCGCCGCTGGCCTCCGATTCCGCGGCTCTCCCGTCTCCGCAGGTCGCTCCGAGCCACGAAGCCGCCGTCCGCGAAGAGATGAACCGGCTCGCCGAGCTACTCGAGCACCTGAGCGAGCCTCAGCGCGACGCGATCGTCCTGTTCCACGTCGACGGTCTCTCGCACGCCAAGATCGCCGCACGCCTGGGCGTCTCGGAAGCCTATTCGCGCACGACGCTCTCGCGTGCGATGGCTCGTCTCGCGAGGTATGGCGTCAGTCCCTCTTCGCCGTGAGCTCGTGCGCGCGCGCGCTCACGGGGACGATCGAATGCACGCTTCCGTTCTCGACGAGGATGGCCTCCTCGGCGAGGTTGATCGTGGGGCAGACGTGACGCGGGACGAGATGAAGCAGCGTTCCGCGCTTCGGCAGCAGGCCGTGCAGGACGCGTAGCGGCAGGTGCTCCTCGCTCGGCGTGAGCGCGACGTACTCGGGGTGTCCGATCACGAAAGCGGCAGGATCGCCGGCCTCGGCCGCGAGGGATTTCGAGCCCGCGTCGCAGGTCGCGGTGTCCGGGGTCGGATGGCTCACCACGCGCGTGAGCAGGGTCGCGGCGGGGAGGAGGCCGAGCTCGGGTGTTTCTTCTTCGCTCCGCAGGTCGTGGAAGACGACGGTGCCGGGCGAGACGCGATGGATCGTGCCCGCGAGCGACCGAAAGGGCGGATAGGCGAGCGCGGGGAGCAGGCCAGGCGTGCCGCTCGTGATCAGCTCGCGGGGCGCAAGGTGCGCTCGTTCGAGAGCTCCCGCGAGATCCATCAGGGAGTCGTAGCAGGCAAATGCCTGGGCCTCGCGCGCCACGAGGTCGCGCTCGTGCAGGTGGCCCTCGTAGAAGTGCAAGCCACGGAAGCTGCTCCCCGCCCCCCGCGCGAGGGCAAGGATCGTGTCGCGCTGCTCGAGCGGGATCCCGGTGCGATTCATGCCCGGGTTCACGTCGAGGAAGACGCCGAGCTCTCGGGGCATCGAGCGCAGCACCTCGTGATCTTCGCACAGGACCGAAAAGCAGACGTGAGGGTTGTCCTGCGCGATCTCTGCCAGCCGATCGAGCGCCGGGCCGAGCAGCGGGTAGGCGACGAGTATGTCCGCGCGCTCGATCTGCTCCTCCGCGAGCGATGCGGCTAGCTCGGCTGCCTCGCGCGTCGTCGCGCACTTGAAGTTGCGCACGCCCACGCGCGCGACTTCCGCGAAGATCTCGCGGATCTTGGTCGTCTTGACGTGCGGCCGCCAGCGCTCGGCGTCGCCGCCGAGGAGCGCGAGGACGCGCGCGAGATTGGATCGCACGTGATCGAGGTGCACGACGAGCGCCGGAGTCAGCACCTGCGCGGAGAAGGCCGCCGGTAGCTCGTAGATCGAGGAATCGAGCTCGTCGAAACGCATCGCCGCTACGCTACCACTTCCGCCGCCAGACGATCCTGGTAGCTTGGACGTGTGGCAGCGCAGCTCCTCCTGATGCTCGCTGGTCTCCAGTCGGAGGCAGGCGTCCTGTCGGACGGAGGGATGCTCTTCTTCGAGAACCGCGTCCGGCCGCTGCTCGCCGAGAACTGCTGGAAATGCCACGGGCCGGCGAAGCACAAGGCGGGCCTGCGACTGGACTCCATCGACGCGATCCTCGCCGGCGGCGACCAGGGTCCGGCGATCGTTCCGGGAGATCCGGAGGCGAGCTTGCTCCTGCGCGGCGTGCGTTACGCGGACGAGCTGTTCCAGATGCCGCCGACCGGCAAGCTTCCCGACGAGTCGATCGCGACGCTCGAGGAGTGGGTGCGGCGCGGAGCACCCGGGCCGCGCGGCGAGTCGGCGGAAGCCCTGAGCGAGGCATTCGACCTCGAAGCGCGGCGCGCGGCGCAGTGGGCGTTCCAGCCGCTGCGTGACGGTCTTCCTCCTCTGGTCGAGCACACGGGCTGGCTCTCCGATGCGCTCGATGCATTCGTGCTCGCGCGGCTCGAGGCCGCCGGCCTCGAGCCCACGCCGCCGGTCGACCGGGCGACCTGGATCCGGCGCGCGAGCTTCGACCTCACCGGCCTTCCGCCTGCTCCGGAGGACGTGCAGAGCTTGCGTGTCGGACGATGCTCCGGACGCCGAGGCGCGCGTCGTCGATCGGCTGCTCGCCTCGCCGCGCTTCGGCGAGCGCTGGGCGCGCCACTGGCTCGACCTCGTCCGCTACGCGGAGACGCGCGGCCACGAGTTCGATTACCCGCTGCCCGAATGCCTGGCAGTACCGCGACTACGTGATCCGCGCTTTCAACGCCGACCTGCCGTACGACGAGTTCGTACGCGAGCAGATCGCCGGCGACCTCGTCCTGCCGCCGCGGCTCGACCCGCTCACGGGTGCCAACGAGTCGATCCTCGGTACCGGCTTCTGGTGGCTCGGCGAGGAGATTCACTCGCCGGTTCGACGTGCGCCAGGACCAGTGCCGACCGCCTGGACGGCCGCATGGACGTGTTCTCGCAGGACGTTCCTGGGCCTGACGGTCGCCTGCGCGCGCTGCCACGACCACAAGTTCGACGCGATCTCCCAGCGCGACTACTACGCGCTCACCGGCTTCCAGTCGAGCTCGACGTATCGCCAGGTGCGCTTCGAGACGATGGAAGAGGAGCGCGCCATCGCCGGGAAGCTCGCGGCGGTGGAGGGGGCTCTGCGCGCGGAGCTGGCGCCCCTGCTCGCGCGTGAGCTCGCGCGTGATTTCCTGCGCATCGGCGACTGCCTGCTCGCGGCGCGCGAGTACCTGCTCTCCCCCCAGGGTCCGGACGCGGACGACATCGCTGCCGCCATCGCCGAGCGCTGGCAGATCGAGCCGGCCACGCTGCGTGCATGGGTGAGCGAGATCGAGCGCGCGCGCGAGGAGAGCGGTCACCCGCTCGCGATCTGGGCCGAGAGCGCGTGTACCGACGATCGGGAGAGCGGGCCCGAGTTCGCGCAGCGCCTGCTGCGAAGGCTGGAAGAGCACCAGGCCTGCGCGCTTTCCAACGACGTGATCGTGCGCGTCGATCCCGCGCGCCTGGATCCGGATCGACCCTGGATCGAGGATGGCTTCGCCTGGGGCGGGCGCGTTCGACGCGCCGGCGAGCTCTGCTTCACGAACGACGCGCTCGACCCCATCGCGCGCGTCCAGGAATGGAGCGCGGCGCGTTTCGAGCCGGCCTGGAGCGTACTGGAACTCGCGACCGACGACGAGCGCGATCCGGGCGCGCTGAAGCTCTCGCGTTCGGGGCGCACGTGGGTCTCGCCGACCTTCACGCTCGCGGGCAAGAAGCTCTATTTGCTCGTCCGCGGCGCGGGGATCTGCTACGCCGCCGTCGACGGGCACAAGATGATCGAGGGTCCGCTGCACGCGCGGCTCGTCGCGAGCTGGGAGGGCGGCCTGGAGTTGCGCTGGGTCGAGCAGGATCTCTCCGACTACGCGGGGCACCGCGTGCACCTCGAGCTCACGCCCGCAGAAGGCTTCACGGGAGAGTTCGCGCTCGTGCGCGCGGTCGAGGCCGATGCACCGCCGCCGCTGCCCCTCGCAGGCGATGCGCTCGCTCTGGAGCTCGCTCGGCTCGTGCCTGCGAATGCGAGAGAGCTCGCGAGCGCCTACGGCTCCGTTTTTTCGCGCGCGATCGCGCGCTTCGAGGCTTCCACGAGCGCTTCGATCCGCATCCGAGCCAGCCGGGCGCATCCGACCTCGAATCGCAGGCCTGGCTCATTGAGTGGATGCGCGCGCACCCCGAGCTCGGCGGGCGCGCTGCGCGCCCGAGCTCGCGCTCGTGGCGAAAGCACTCTCGGCCCAGCGCGCCGCGCTGTGCGCCTCGATCCCGCGCCGCTCCCACACCGCTCCGGCGATGCTCGACGGCAGCGGCGTCGACGAGCCACGTCCTCGTCCGCGGCAACTCCAAGACGCCCGGGCGACGGTCGTCCCGCGCCGGCTTCCTGGAGGCGATCGCGGGCGCCGCGCCAGCCGCGCATCGACCAGGGCAGCGGCCGGCTCGAGCTGCGCGCCGGCAGATGCACCGATCCCGACGCAACCCGCTCGTCGCCCGCGTGCTGGTCAATCGCGTCTGGCACCATCTCTTCGGCCGGGGGATCGTCGCGCACGGTCGACGACTTCGGCGTACTCGGCGAGCCCCCGACCCATCCCGAGCTGCTCGACTACCTCGCCGAGCGGTTCGTGGCCGACGGCTGGTCGATCAAGCGGCTGATCCGCGCGATGGTGCTCTCGCAGCACCTACCGGATGGCGAGCACGCCGAGCGCGACGCGGCGCCGAGATCGACCCGCAGAACCTGCTGCTGCACGACTGCCGTCCGCCGCCTGGAGGCGAGGCGATCCGCGACGCGATCCTCGCCGTCTCCGGCCGGCTCGACCGCACGATGTACGGGCCGCCGGTGCCGGTCCTACCTGACCCCTTTCATGGACGGCCGGGGCCGTCCCGCCGAGAGCGGCCCGCTCGACGGCGACGGCCGCCGGAGCATCTACCTGGCCGTCCGCCGCAACTTCCTCTCGCCGCTGCTCCTCGCCTTCGACTATCCGCCGTCCCGCTCGACCGATGGGCCGGCGCAACGTCTCGAACGTCCCGGCGCAGGCGCTCGACCTGATGAACGACCCGTTCGTCGTCGAGCAGGCGCGAGCTGGGCCGACGCGTGCTCGCTCGCGGGTCCGGCGACGACGGACGCGGAGCGCGTCGAGTGCTCTCTGACGGAGCGCCTTCGGCCGTCCGCCCGAGCGACCGGGAGCGGGCGAGCGCTCTCGCGTTCCTCGCGGCGAGGCAGTCGGCCCCGACGGAATGCGCCGGACGAGGCCGCGACCTGGGCCGAGCTCTGCCACGTGCTGATCAACGTCAAGGAGTTCATCTACATCCAGTGAAGCCCGAGATCGATCGATGCTGTCACGGCCTCCGGCCGCCGCCGACTCGCCGCGAGATGCTCCTGCGCGCGGCGAACGGCTTCGGGGCGATCGCCGCCGCGGCGCTTGCTGGCCGAGCGCGCGTACGGCTCCGTCCTCGGTTCGCTCGACGCGGGCGGCGCGCTCCTGCCGCACCAGCTCCGCGCGGCGCGGAGCGTCATCTTCCTGTACATGGACGGCGGCCCGTCGCAGGTCGACACCTTCGACCCCAAGCCGCGGCTCGACCGCGAGCACGGCAAGCCGATCCAGATGGAGCACGTGCCCGCCACGCAGTTCGACAACGTGGGCGACGTCTTGCGCTCGCCGTGGAAGTTCCGCCAGCACGGCGAGAGCGGCACTCGGGTCAGCGACCTCTTCCCGCACGTCGCGCAGCTGCGCCGACGACCTGCGATCATCCGCTCGATGACCTCGAAGTTCTCCGAGCACACCAGCGCCAACTACTTCCTGCACACCGGCCACGGCCTGCCAGGGCCGGCCGAGCACGGGCGCCTGGGTCAGCTACGGGCTCGGCAGCGAGTGCCGCGACCTGCCCGGCTTCGTCGTCCTCAACGGCGGCTTGATCCCCGCCCGGCGGGCTCGACAACTTCAGCAGCGGATTCCTGCCCGCCGCCTACCAGGCTTCGGTCTTTCGCCAGGGCGACGCCGTCGCGAACATCAGGCCGCTCGAAGCGAGCCCCGAGGCAGCAGTGCAGAAGCTCGCGCTGCTCGCCGAGCTCGACCGCGGCGTCCTCGGGCGCACGGGTGGAGCCGACGCGATCGAGTCGGCCATCGCCAACTACGAGCTCGCGTATCCGCATGCAGACGGCGGTGCCCGGACCTGATGGATCTCGCCGGCGAGACCGAGGCGACGCGCCGCTCTACGGCCTCGACGATCGTTACGCGCACACGCAGATCTTCGGCACGCAGTGCCTGCTCGCCCGCCGGCTGGTCGAGCGCGGCGTGCGCTTCGTCGAGCTCACTTGCCCGCGCGTCGGCCACGACCGCTGGGACCAGCACGGCGACCTCAAGGCCGGCCACGACGAGAACGCGCGCGCCGTCGACCAGCCGATCGCCGCGCTGCTTACGGACTGCAAGCTCCCGGGGCCTGCTCGAGTCGACGCTGGTCGTCTGGGCCGGCGAGTTCGGCCGCACGCCGATGGCCCAGGGAGCGACGGCCGCGACCACAACCCTTCGGCTTCACCATCTGGCTGGCCGGCGGCGGCGTCAAGGGCGGCGACCGTCTACGGCGCCACCGACGAGTACGGCTACAAGGCCGTCGAGGACAGGGTCGAGATCCACGACCTGCACGCGACGATGCTGCACCTGCTCGGGCATCGACCACAAGCGGCTGACCTACCGCTTCAGCGGCCGCGACATGCGCCTGACCGACGTGCACGGCGAGGTGATCCGAGGCATCCTCGCCTGAATCGAGGCCGCGAAAGCGCGCTCCGGCGCGAGCGGCGACAATGGCGGGGACGGCCACCCCATGGAATCGGAACGAGAGGACGAGCTCTACGAGGCCTTCCTGGACGGGCTACTCGCCGGCGAGCGCATCGGGCCCGCGGAGTTCCTCGCGGCTCGCGGCGCAGTTTCCACGGAGCTGCGCGAGCGCCTCGACAGGCTCCATCGCGCGATGGTGGAGCGTGAAGCGCGTGCCGCGCGCGCACCGGTCGGCCGAGACGCAGCCCCTGGCATGCCGTGGGTCCGCCTCGGCGAGTTTCGTCTGCTGGAACGCCTGGGCGAAGGCGGGATGGGCGTCGTGTTCCTCGCCGAGCAGGAGCCGCTGGGCCGGCTCGTCGCGCTCAAGGTCGTGCGCCCCGAGCTCGTCGGATCGCCGACCACCGAGGAGCGTTTTCGCCGCGAGGCCCTCGCCGTCGCGAAGCTCCGTCACCCCAACGTCGTGCGACTCTTCACGGTGGGCGAGGACCACGGCGTGCGCTACGCGGTCTTCGAGCTCGCGCCCGGCCGCGGCCTCGACGAGATCTACGACGAGGCGGCGCGCTCGGGTACACCGCTGCCCGCGGCAAGAGTCGTGGCCTGGGGGCTCGCGATCGCGCGCGCGCTCGAGCACGCCCACGCGCACGGCATCCTGCACCGCGACGTCAAGCCCTCGAACGTGCGCATCGCTCCCGATGGCGCGGCGATGCTGATGGACTTCGGGCTGGCGCGCGAGGTCGCGGGCGGCTCGCCGACGATCACCGATCGCTTCACGGGTTCGCCCGCGTACGCCTCGCCCGAGCAGCTCACGCCGGAGCGGACGCCCGGCCCGGCAACCGATGTCTTCTCGCTCGGCGTCGTGCTCTACGAAGGGCTCACCGCGCGTTCGCCCTTCGCCGCCGACTCGCTCGAGCGCGTGTTCCAGCGCGTGATCGCTCTCGATCCACCGCCACCGCATCGCCTCGTTCCGGGTCTGCCGCGCGATCTCTCGCACGTCGTGCTGAAAGCGATGGAGAAGGCTCCCGAGCGCCGCTACGCGAGCGCTGCGGAGCTCGCGCTCGACCTGGAGGCCGTGCTGGCCCTGCGTCCGGTGAGTGCGCGCGCACCGAGCCCCGTGCGCCGCGTCACGCAGTGGGCAGGCCGGCATCGGGCGACGGCGGCGACGCTCTTCACAGGCGTCGCCGCACTCGTCGGGCTCAGCACGATCCTCGCCGTGCAACGTGTCCATGCGCGGGGCGAGCTCGCGCGGCTCGCGCGCGAGGCCGTCACCGCCGCGAGGGAATTGCGCGCGTCCACTCCATCCGGCGAGCGCGAGCTCACGGAGCTCGCTCGCTCGCGCTGGCTGCGCTACCTCTCGCCCGAGGAGGACGCGGAGCTCGCTGCCGGGGAACGCGCGCGCGCCGAGCGCGAGCACGCGGTCGATCAGGCCTTCCAAGCCGCCATCGATCGCATCGGGCGAGCCGAAGAAGGAGGGCTGAGCCTCGCGGCGACGAAGGCGATGCGCGCCGAGCTCTACCTCGATCGGTTTCGCGACGCGCTCTCGAAGGACGACGAGCGCGCCTCCCTCGCCTGGCGCGACCTCGTCCGCGCGAACGACCCGGAAGCTCGCCTCGCCTCCGAGCTCGAGCCGCGCGGGTGGGTCTCGATCGCGAGTCGCCCGAGCGGCGCCAGCGTCCACCTCTTGCGGTACGTCGAGCTGAATGCGCTCGCACCCGGCGGCGACCGGCGTCTCGTTCCTGTCCCCATCGGTCCGCCGGATACGGTCGCCGACGTCGAGTCCGGGAGCCTCGCCCTGCGCGTCGCGCGCGGCGCGGGCGAGCTCGAGCGCGGCGATCTCGTCGTGAGCCTCGACGGTCATCCCGTCGGCGAAGCTTTCCTCGTTCGCGAGAACGCAGGCCTGGTGGCAGCCGGCGAGCGGCTCCAGGCCATCGGCGGTCAGAGGGTCCGCGAGGATCATGATGTACTCGTGGGTGGTCTGGAGGGTGCGGCGCGCGCGTTCACCTTCCTGGGTGCAGAGGGGAGCCACGACGTCACGGGCACCGGCCTTGCCGCACTCGGCATCCGCGTGGATACGCCTCGCGCGCTCGCCGAGCGTGGCGGCGCGAGAGCGCGCGTGCTGCACGGCACGCAGTGGCGCGAGCTCGCGCTTCCCGAGGGTGTGCAGCTCCGTTACACCGCCGCTCCCTCACTGCCGACCGCGGCATGCTGCATCGGATCGACTCCCATCGAGCGCTGGGAGCTCGAGCAGGGCTCCTATCTCGCGCGCATCACGTGCCAGGGCTACGAGCCCGCCTCGCTGCCCTTCTTCGTGCGGCGCGGCGAGGAGCTCGCACTCGAGCTCGAGCTCCTCGCCGAGGGAACGACGCCCGAGGGCTTCGCTCGCGTGGACGACGGGCGGCCGGACGATCCCGAGCCGTTCTGGATGCAGGAACGGGAGGTCACTTTCGGCGACTGGATCGAATTCCTCGAGGACGAGGAGACGCACGCTGCGGTCTCGCTTGGAGCAGGCCCGCCACTCTTGCCGAGCGGGGCGGGGATTCCCGCGGATACCATCGAAGAGCGCGAGGGACGCTTCGTGGTGAGCGACGACCTCGATGCGAGCTATCCCGTGTTCGGAGTCTCCTGGCATGCCGCGATGGCGTACGCCGCGTGGCGCACGCGCGTCTCGGGCCTGGAAGAGCGTGGCCTCGTCCTGGACCTCGCGACGCGCGCGGAATGGCTGCTCGCTTTCGCCGGCGGCCTGCCCCGGCGTTTCCCCTTCGGCGATGTCTTGAACCCCAAGTGGATCAAGTGCCGCTTCTCGCGCAGCTACTTCCGCCCCGAGAGCGTCATGAGCTTCCCGATCGACGAATCGCCCTATGGCGTGTTCGACATGACCGGCAGCATCTCGGAATGGTGTCAGGACGTGTTTGCGCGTCCCAGTAGCCGCGTGGTGACGCAGACGGTGAGCGGCGGCTCGTTCAACCATCCCGCGATCCTGGCCTACGAGCCCGAGAGCACCTTCGCGCGCGAGACGGGGTCCGTCGGTCTACCTGCGGAGCAGACGGGCACCTTTCTCGGCTTCCGCCTCGTGCTGCGCCAGGTAGGGAGCGCAGAGGATCGCGGCCGATGAGCGCTGCCTCCGAGAGCGCTCCGCAGCTCGGCGAGCTCCTCGTCCGCCACCGCGAGGACCTCCTGCGTTTCGTCGAGCGTCACGCCGGCTCGGTGCTGCGTTACGAGAGCGGCGAGGACCTCGTGCAGGCGATCGCGGTGCACGCGCTGCGGCACCAGTCCTCCTTCGAGTATCGCGGCGAGGAGCCGTTCTTTGCCTGGATTCATCGCGCCGCGCGGCAGATTCTGGCGGATCGGCGCGACCACTGGAGCGCGATCAAGCGGGGCTCGGGGAAGGTGTTGCGCATGACGCTGTCTTCCGACTCGAGCGATCCTGGCGCGGCGCAGGTTCCGGCTTCGCAGCGGACGGGCGCGGTCACGCGGGCTGACCGACGCGAGCAGCTCGTGCTCGTGGTGCGAGCTATCGCGCTGCTTTCCGAGCGCGACAAGCAGCTCGTGCGGTGGCATGGGGAGAGCGTTTCCATTGGCGAGCAGGCGCAGAGACTCGCGCTCAGTTATGACGCAGCGCAGCAGGCGGGATTGCGGGCGATGGCTCGATTTCAGAAGACCTTTCGGCTCTTGAGCGCAGGGCAGAGCCCTCGTTCCTGAGGGTCTGGTTTGGGTTCGGGTTCGGAGTACCGCCTTCAGGCGGTCTTCTCTTGCAGAGCCAGTCCCGCCTGAAGGCGGGACGACGAACCAGACCGCCTGAAGGCGGTACTCCAAACTCGGAGGGACGCCGAGCTCGTAGGGGTGTGGTTTCTCTCTAGAGGGACTCCGAACTCGGAGGTAATTCGATCCAGGCGGTTCTTCCAACGGGGGGGTGGTCGGAGGGGTGGGGTTTCTCTCCAGCGGCAGGGGAATCGGTGTCGGCGCGCGCGGGCATCTCCGTTTGGGGGCGGACGGGGCCATGGACGGCTTCGATCGGAGTACCCATTCATGATGCTCACTCGTTTGCGCGGCGCTGCCGCTCTCGGTTTCGTGTTCGTCGGCTCGGTCCCTTCGTCAGCCTTCGGGCAAGCGGTCTCCGACGCGCCGGAAGTGCTGCTGCCTCCGGAGGTCGTGCGCCTTCAGATGCGCTGGGATTCCGAGGGCACGGCTGACGAGCAAGTCACCGTGCGTTTGAAGCCGCGTGCGAAGCTCGAACGGATCCTCGCTGGACTGCGGCGGCCGTGGTTGTTCGACGAGTTTACGTGCGAGCCGAGGTGCGGGCTCACGCTCGAGCAGCGCGTGGCGGCGCTCGAAGTGGCGCGCAGGACGCTGCGTGCGGTCTCGGCCGACTGGTCGATCGATGCGAGCCTGTCCACGGCCGACCAGAGCGAGGACTGGTACGCCTTCCAGTACGCGGCCCGCATCCTGATCACGTGGGGCGATGTGGGTGACGTGGCGCGCTTGCTGGACGCTCGCGAAGGCGAGCGGATATGGGGGCTCGAGCGGCGGATGGCAGCGGCGGCGCTCCTCGAGACGCGGCTCGGACGTCTCGACGATGGGGAGCTCGCGGCGCGCCTCGAGAGAGACGATCCGGAGATCGCAGCGCGTGCCGCTTCGCTCCTCGACGCGCTCGGCTCGCGCGTGGCGGACGAGGTGCTCTACACCTCGCTCGCGGAGCCGACGAACCCGCAGCTCTCTGCGCTCGCCGCCCTGGGACTGCTGGATCACTTCGATCGACGCACGCTCGACGCGATGCGCGCGTTCCTGACGCGGATCGAGGCCCTCCCGGCCAAGGATTGGCCTTCGCATGGGGCCTGGGCGAGCAATCCCTGGGTGCCCGCGGTGAGCTATCTGCTTGCCTTCGGCGAGGCGGCGGACCGCGCGCGCGCGGCGCGATGCGTGCTCGGTTCGGCGCACGCCGAGCTGCTCGCGTATCTCGTCGAGGATCCCGCGCCCCTGCTCGCTGGCCTGGCGCATCACTCAGGCTGGTCCGAGGTCGGGTCCGCGGCCCAGGCGCTCCGCACGCTCTCGCCGGAGCGCGCCGAGCTCGTCGAGCAGAAGATCCGCGCGGCGCTGCAGGAGCACGGCTCGAGCGTTCGGCCCGAGGGAGACCAGTTCTCGCCCGAGGATCAGGCGTACCGCCAGACGCTCTTCTACGAGATGCTGCGCTCGTACGAGCGGCCGGTGGAGGGAGTCGCCGAGCGCGTCTGCCTGCAGCAGATCTGGCTCGGCGAGACGCCGTGGATCGCCACGCCCTGGAAACGCGACGAAGCGCTCGACGCACTCGTTGCCGGCACCATCGCTCAGGGAGGGCGGGAGCAGCTCGACTACGTGCCGCACGCGGAGATCGCAGCGGGGTTCGCGGCTCGGGGAGCGCTCGAGACGCTGCGCGACGCCGAGGTCTTCCTTGCGTACCACGAGGTTGCGACGCGCGCTTTCCAGCGCTTTCCGGACGCCTTTCCCGGCGGCCTCGAGCGACGGCCCTACGTGCTCTCGCACGCGGAAGACGGCAGCGACGGCGGAGCGATCTCGGGAGTGCTATTCGAGCGCGCGAGCCTCGAGGGAACGCGCCTCAGCGTCGAGCTCGCGCTCGATCAGGAGGCCTACTACCACGTCGGGAGCCTGATCAATTTCAAAGGCAACGATCCAAGCGCCTGGGAGCATCATCGTTACGTCGAGAACGAGGGCCGCGCGCTCGTCTCCGAGGTGCGCGTGCGGCGCGGAGATGCGTTCCTCGAGGTCGACGGTCCAGGAGTCGTGCCCGACGCAGCCATCCCGGGAGCTCCGCTTGCTTACGAGGTCGAGCTCGAGGTCGCCAGCCTTGCCGACCTGTGGGTCGAGGTTCGCTTCGACTTCTTCGGAGCGAGCCACGACTTCGTCTTCCCGTTGTGGGCGAGCGACCTCGCTCACGCACGTCCGGCGTCGCAAGTCGCAACGACCGTGACGCCGGAAGTGCCGGCTGGCGATCTCTTCGCTCGCGCCCACGCCGCAGAAGCGGCCGGCGATCTCGAGAGCGCGTGGCTCTCCTACCGGATGATCCTCGTCGACCGGCCGTGGGATCGCGCGCTGTGGTTCCAGGCGACCGAGCTCTTCGCCAGTCACGCCGAGCACGCGCGCGCCGCCGACGTCCTGTGGGCGATGGTGCAGTACTACGCTGCCGATCCCGACGTCTGGTTCGATCTCGGCACCGAGCTCTACTTCGCGGGCGACTACGAGGGCGCAGGCGAGGCCTATCGCACGGCGCTGCTCGCCGATCCGTCGCAGGAGGAGCCCAAGCTCTGGTGGGGAGCCTGTCTATGGCTCGAGGGACGCTTCGAGGATGCGCGCGAGGTCTTCGCGAGCGTCGAGTCGAGCGATGCGAGCGAACGCGTCGCGACGATGCGCTACCTGCTTGCGCAGACCGGTGATCCTGCGGCGCTCGATACCGCCCGGGCCGAGCTCGAAGCCTTTGCAGCCGCTGCGGAAGGCACCGGCGCGAGCGAGCGCGCGGGCCTGCTCCTCGGAACGCAGGAGCTCGAGTGGGTACTTGCCGGTTGCGACGGCTCGGCCGCGCTCGCCAAGGCTCACTGCTACGCGGGCTATCGCCACCTGATCGCCGGCGAGACCGATGCGGCGCGCGCGGCCTTCGAGGCGGCGCGCGCTGCCGGCGCGGACGGCGTCCTCGAGGGACGCATGGCCGAGGTCGAGCTCGCAGACCTCGCCCCCCCGCGCTGAATCACCCCGTACACACGACTGCCCCTGGAGTATCACGATGAAGATCCACGAACCCGCTCGCCTGTCCTCGATCCGCACGGCTCTCCTCGCCATCGCGAGCATCCTTCCGCTCGCCACGGCCCAGGATGTCGACCGTCCCGCGCCGCGCCGCGCCGAGCACGCGCCGGATGATCCCGCCGCCCCCGCATGGGTCAGGCTCGAGCTCGCGGGAGAGATTCCCTGGGAGCTTGCCGGTGGCGCACGACCGGGAGAGGGGAGCGATGCCTCCCCATCCAAAGGAATCATCGGCCGGCTCGAGGCGGCGACGGAGGCGATGGGCGGCGCACCAGGCGCGTCGACGAGCGCCGGCGACGCGAGCTCCGGCTTCTGGCGCTCGGTGCTCTCCCTACCCGTGCGCACACGCGCCCTGCTCGGCGATCGCGGGGAGCTCACCGGGGTGCAGCTCGAGCTCGGAGTTCCGTCGCTCGAGCTCGATCCTGCCATGGATTCGGAAGCGATCGACCTCGTCGTGTTCGCTGCCGAGGACATGCACACGCTGCTCTCCGGCGCGATGCTCCCACTCACGGAGGAGGCTCGGACGGCGCTGGAGTTCGACCGCTCGGGCCGCGTCTCGATCGAGGCGCTCCTTGCGCAGCAGTCCTTCTGGCGCGGCGCACCAGGCGAGCTCGAGGTGCGCCTACCGGTGGAGCCGACGGACGTGGCGGCGATCTCGATCCGCGTCGGTCCCGGTGATCCGGCCTCGCGGCGCGCGCTCGGGGACATCACGACCTACGACCCGATCCATGTCGTCGTCAGCGTGCCGCGCGCGAAAGCCGCCGCCCTCGGCGAGGCCCTCACGGTCGCGATCCGGTCGACGGCGACGGGCGACGAGAGCTCGATCTCCGTGAGCCGGCGGCGCGCCGGAACGAAGGGTCCGCTCGTCTACACGCACGAGGAGCCGGTCACGCTCGAGGGCGGCGGCGCGGGCGGAGATTCAGCCGAGGTAGCGATCTGGGAGTTCTCGTGGGGCGACATGGATCCTCTCGACACCGAGAACGGCGACATCGTGACCTTCACTTGCGAGGGCGCTCAGACGAGCGTCCGCGTGTGGGACACCTGGGTGCAGCAGGGGATCGCCGCGGAGCGCGCGTTCTTCGACACCGTGTACGCCTTCCTCCTGCAGCACCGCCAGAACCCCGCCCTGAGCCCGGCCGACCGCGCGGCAATGGACGCGAAGCTGCAGTTGATCGACAACGGACGCCTGCTCCTCGCCTACCAGGCCAAAGGCAACGAAAACTACACGGACTACACGCGTCTGCTCGTCGCGCAAGGTTTTCACCGCCTGTTGCTCATGGATCCGGCGGAGTGGGGGGCGAAGTTCGCACTTCCGAATGCGCACTTCGGCATCGTGCAGCGCTCGGAAGGCGAGATCGACACCACGAACGGCGCGCTCCGCGAAGGCCGCGAGCGTTTCCGCAGCTCGCTCTACTCCACGGTGGCGAAGGCGACGCTCGGCAGCTATCAGCTCTTCACCACCCTCGTCGGCGCAAACCAGGTCTACACGGCCATCACCGGCACCGACTGCATGGGCCGGCGCGTCGACTTGACGCATCGCGTGCTGGCGGGGGTCGACGCGGGTTCGCAGCTCTTGCTCGTCGGCTCGCTCACCGGAATGGGGGCACGCACTGCCAGCGCCGGCAACCCGCGGCATGCCGCGAACGCCGCGCTGGCCGAAGCCGTGCGGTGCGGCAGGACAGCCGCCGATGCGCGTCGCGCGAGCGCGATCACGCTCGGCACGCGCCGCTTCCCGCGCGGCCTTCCGACGGCCGCGAACAGCGGCCGGAGCGTCGCATCGGGGGCGGAAGCCTCGATGGGTGCGCGAGCCGGAGCGGCTGGCGAGGCCGCCGCCTCGGGCCGCGAGGCCGCGGCCGCTGCGTCGGGCATCGAGGAAGCGGTGCGCAGCGAAAGTGGCATCGGGGCCGCGGCTTCGGCCGATGTACCGAGCGGAGCACCCGGATCGACGGCATCCGGCGCCGACGCGGTCGTGCGCCCTTCGGAACCAGCGCTGTCCGAATCCATCGCGACCGGCGCCGAGGACGGCCTGCCCCTTTCGTCGCTCCCAGCTCGCCGCGGGGCGCGCATCGACGAGAGCGACTTCCCTCCGACGCGCGCGGAGAAGAGCGGCGCGAGCGATGGCGAAGCTCCTGGTCCGGCGACGGGGAGCGAGTCCGGCGAAACGAGCACGAGCTCGGCGGCGAGCGCATCAGGCGCGACCGGTGGGGACGCCGCCGCGAGCACGGCGGCGGAGACGCGCACGAACATCCCCGGCACCACGAGCTCGCGTCCGAGCGGTGGCATCGCGGGCTCGATCTCCGGCCCGCGCACCGACCGCCTCGGCGAGCCGGACTTGCCTGGCGCTCTCGATCGTCCGGCACGGCGCTACTCGCGCGAGGAGCTCGCGGCGCGCCTCGAGCGCGAGCGTGCCGAGCGCGCGCGATCGAGCGCTCGTCCCGCCGAGCCTCGTGCGAGCGACGAAGCCGCGAGCGCAGGGCGTGTCGAGGACTCCTCCGTATCCGGTGAGCGGACCTCCGACGCCGCTCCCGCGCCGGGCTCGACCGAACGGCTTCCCGAGCTCGAAGCTCCCGATCGTCCGCGGACGGGCAACGTGCGCGGCGCTGACGACACCGCTGCCCTCCATCCCGATGTCGACCGGCCGACCAGGACCGCTGCTCCTCCTCGCAGTGGCGAGCCAGCGAGCGGCGCGAGCGACAGGACTCCGGAAATATCGAAGGCGGAGCCGCGTCCGCTCGATCCGCCCCCGACCGATCCTGCACCGGGCATCCCGATGGATCCGACCCCGACGGGGCCCACCGCCGGTGAAGGCTCCGGTGGTACCGGCAACACGACCATCGTCGACCGCAATGCGCCGACGCGGCGCATCCCGGAGGAAGACGGCGCAGCAGAGACTGCCGTCGATCGCAACGCTCCGACGGAGCGCGTCACGGAGCGCGATCCCGCGACCTCGAACGAACGGATGCGACCGGAACCGGACGCGCCGCTCGCGGCCGACACTCCCACGCTCCATCCGCCCTTCGATGTGCGGCGCGTCGACCGGCCCGAGCTCCTGGAGGCGACCTGGCCCAAGCCGGGCGAGTCGTGGAAGGCCCCCAACGGCGAGACCTTCGTCCTCGGCGAGCGCCTGGATGCGGGGCGGAATGCGAACGCGCGCGTGTTCCCGATCCTCGAAGGGGAGCACCGCGGCCGCGCGCTCAAGGTCCTGCCTGCCGAAGAGCTGGTCCACACCGGCTATGACGCCGCCACGCAGACATCCAAGCTCGAAGCCTATCCGGTGCTCGACGACATCTTGCACGGCAGCGAGCTGCTCAACCGGAACGGGATCCCGCAGTTGCGCATCCACGAGGTCTCGAGCCAGGGTGAGCTCGTCTACATCGTCCAGGACCTTTTTCCCGAGGGCCACGTCATCCCGGGACACGGGCGAAAGCTGAACTACGAACAGGAAGGGGCAATCCTCGATCTCTTCGAGCGCCTGGTCGTGAAGGACCTGATCTGGGAGGACGCCCGCGGCGGAAACGTGCTCCTCGTCCCCACCGGTGACCGCGGCTGGCAGGCGGTGATGTTCGACACCGATCGGATCGTGCAGTGGAGCGAGGTGCCTTCGCCGCGCCTGCAGCACCTGATGGATCTGCCGATCAAGTTGCCCGCGAAGGAGGGAGTCGATGCGCGCTCCACGAGCAACATCCTCAGCCACGAGGAGGGCTACACGTGGCAGCCTCGCAGCGCGGTCGAGTACATGACCAAGGTCCTCGAGTACAAGAACTGGATCCGCTTCGATCGCCGAGCCTATCGCTTCGAGCGCCCGGCACATGGAGGAGGTCTCGATCCGGAGCGCGTCCGCCGGCGCTTCCCGATCCTCGATTACGTGCGCTATCCCAGCCCCGAGGGGCGCGCACCGACGGTGCTGCCCGCGGAGGCGCCGGTCACCTTGCCCGACGGGCACGGCTCGCTCTGGAACGCGCCTTGCACGTGCGGCGCCGAGGAGCGAGTGGCCTGATCGAGAGTCGAGGGCGCGTACGCAATGCGGCTGCCCGAGCGACCCGCGCCTCGACCTCGTAGCATGCACCTCATGAGCCCCTCACGTTGCCTCCCCGGCCTGGCCGTCGCGTTCCTCGTCCTCTCCTTCGCGCCCGCCCGGCAAGCGCCCGCGGCGGGTGAGGATCTCGTCGCGCGCATCGAGGCGATTCGCGCCAGCGCGAAGCTGCCCGCTCTCGGCGGAGCACTCGTCACGGTGGACGGGCTGCAGGGTGTGTGGGTCACGGGCAAGCGGCGCGCGGACGGCGAGGAGCACGTGAGCGCGGAGGATGTCTGGCACCTCGGCTCGTGCACGAAGTCGATGACGGCGACCTTGATCGCGCTCCTCGTGACGCGCGGCGATCTTGCGTGGGAGACGGCGCTCGGAGACCTCCTGCCCGACATCGCGGCCGAGATGAGTCCCGATTTTCGCGACGTCACGCTACTGGAGCTCCTGAGCCATCGCGCGGGTCTTTCGAACGACTCGGACTTCGATCTCCTGAGCGAGCTCGACGCGAGCGAGCTGTCGCTGGTGGACCAGCGCGCGAAGATCACGCGCGTGGCCCTGGGGCAAGCGCCGGTTCATCCGCCGCGCAGCGCGTTCCTGTACTCGAACTTCGGCTTCGTGATCGCGGGTCATCTCGCCGAACTCGCCGTGGGGAAACCGTGGGAGGCGCTCATGCAGGAACTCCTCTTCCAGCCGCTCGGCATGACCAGCGCTGGCTTCGGCGCGCCCGGCACGAGCGACCGCTGCGATCAGCCGCGCGGACACTCGGGGCAAGACACGCCAGTCGAGCCTGGCCCTGGCTCCGACAATCCGGCTGCGATCGGACCGGCGGGAACGGTGCACGCCTCGCTGGCTGACTGGGCGAAGTACGTGCAGCTCCATCTCCAGGGTTATCGCGGAGACGTGAAGGTCGGCGAGATCCTCCTCTCGAAGGAAACCTTCGCGCTGCTGCATGAACCTTACGACGGTCCCGGCCAGCGGTACGCGCTCGGCTGGCTCGTGGAGCGTCGCGGCTGGGCCGGCGGCGACGGCACGGCCTGGTGGCACAACGGCAGCAACACGATGTGGTACTGCGTGACCTGGCTGGGCCCAGGAAACGGCGTGGCGGCGCTGGTGACGACGAATCTCGCCTCGCCCGTCGCGCAGGGTGCCACGGACCAGGTGGCGGAACTCCTGGTGCGGGAGTACCAGCAGCGCACGAAGAAACCCGAGCCGCGCTGATCCACGAGCGAGCAGGTGGAGCACGTGGAAGCCACGACCACAACGCGGCCGCGAGTGGTGATCCTCGGAGGTGGATTCGGCGGGTTGTACGCGGCGAGGGCGCTGCGCGACGCTCCCGTCGAAGTCACGCTGGTCGATCGGACGAACCACCATCTCTTCCAGCCGCTGCTGTACCAGGTCGCGACGGCGGGGCTCGCGGGGCCGGCCATCGCGCAGCCGCTGCGCAAGATCCTGCGCGACCAGCGGAACGCGCGCGTCCTCCTGGCCGAGGCGCGCTCGATCGATGTCGCGGGGCGGCGCGTGCTCCTCGATCGGGGAGAGCTCGCGTACGACCACTTGATCGTGGCGACGGGAGCCTCGCACTCCTACTTCGGGCGAGAGGACTGGGAGAAGCATGCTCCCGGCCTCAAGACGCTCGCCGACGCGATGGCGGTCCGCACGCGCACTCTGCTCGCGTTCGAGGCGGCGGAGCGCGAGAGCGATCCCGAACGGCGCCGCGCCTGGCTGACGTTCGTGATCGTCGGCGCCGGCCCCACCGGCGTCGAGCTCGCCGGCGCTCTCGCCGAGCTCTCCCGGCACACGCTGAAGCGCGAGTTTCGCAGCTACGATCCACGCACCGCGCGCGTCATGCTCCTCGAGGGGGCGGAACGCGTGCTCCCGACCTATCCCGCCGAGCTCGGTGCCCGGGCGCAGCGCCAGCTCGAGCGCCTAGGCGTCAGCGTCGTCACCGGCGCGCGCGTCACGAACATCCACGCTGAAGGCGTCGAGATCGGCAGCGAGCGCATCGCGGCGAAGACCGTGCTGTGGGCGGCGGGAGTGCGCGCTTCGAGCTTGCTCCAGAGTCTGCCCGGCGAACGCGACCGGGCCGGGCGGATCCGGGTCGAAAGCGATCTCGCGCTCGCCGGACACCCCGAGATCCACGTGATCGGCGATGCGTGCGTGGTCGAATCCGCCGGCACGCCCGTGCCCGGCGTCGCCCCCGCCGCGATCCAGATGGGACGGCATGCCGCGCGCAACATCGAGCGCGCGCTCGCCGGCGAGCCGCCCGCGGCCTTCCGTTACCGCGACCGCGGCTCGCTCGCCACCATCGGCCGCTCCGCCGGTGTCGCGGATTTCGGTCGCCTGCGCTTCTCGGGCTGGACTGCGTGGATGCTGTGGCTCTGCGTGCACATCTTCTTCCTGATCGGTTTTCGCAATCGCTTCATCGTCGTCTTCGAATGGGCCTGGGCCTGGCTCACCTACCAGCGCGGCTCGCGCGTGATCCCCGACACGACGAGCGAGAGCTGATGGCTCCGAGCTGGCGCGGTATCCTTCGACGAGGACCGCGTGATCCAGCGCGTCGCGCAGCCGGGTAGAGCGAGTTGCCGGGCCAAAGTCATGCTCGACGACCGAGGCATTCCGGCAATCCTGTGCAGGGCTCGACGTTGGGCCCCTGTACGGAGAACGTCACCTTCGTGTCGTGAGGACCGAGCTCGGGAACGGAGCTGGCGGATCGACGGCGCTTCGTCCCGCGCCACTCGCGCGCTCCGCCGCCCTCGGCTACGCTGGTCCGCCCATTCCCCAGCGCTATCGCATCCGGAGCACGATCCATGAGTCTCAAGCTTCCGTCTCTGTTCCTCCCCTTGTCGATCGCCCTTGCCGCGGGAGCGGCCGTGGCGGACGAGGGAATGTGGCTGTTCAACAAGCCTCCCTCGAAGGAGCTCAAAGAGAAGTACGGCTTCGATGTCACGCCCCAGTGGCTCGAGCACCTGCAGAAGTCCTGCGTGCGCTTCAGCACCGGCGGCTCGGGCTCGATCGTGTCGCCGGAGGGCCTGGTGATGACCAACCACCACGTCGGCTCGGACATCCTGTTCAAGCTGTCGACGCCCGAGAAGGATCTGATCGTCGATGGCTTCTACGCCAAGACGCGGGCCGAAGAGATTCCCTGCCCCGATCTCGAGCTCGACTGTCTCTGGGAGATCGTCGACGTGACCGAGCGCATCGAAGCGGCCGCGAAAGCGTCCACGAATGCAGCGGAATCGGGTCTCGCCAAGCGTCAGGCGATGAGTGCGATCGAGGACGAGTCCACCAAGGCGAGCGGGCTCAAGAGCGAGGTCGTGACCCTGTACCAGGGCGGCCGCTACCACCTGTATCGCTACAAGCGCTACACGGACCTGCGGCTGGTGTTCGCTCCCGAGAAGCAGGCGGCTTTCTTCGGCGGAGATCCTGACAACTTCGAGTATCCGCGCTTCGACCTCGACTGCTGCTTCTTCCGCATCTACGACGGCGAGGCGCCCCTGAAGCCCGAGCACTATCTCACCTGGAGCAAGACCGGCTGCGCGGAGAACGACCTCGTTTTCGTGGCCGGACACCCTGGTCGTACGGAGCGGCTGTTCACGGCCGACCACTTGAAGTACTTGCGCGACGTGCGCTATCCCAAGGCGCTCGCGCGGCTCTGGCGCCGCGAGGTGCAGCTGCGCACTTTCTCGGATCGCAGCGAGGAGTGGCGGCGCATCGCGGAGGACGAATACTTCGGCGTGCAGAACAGCCGCAAGGCGTTCACCGGCCTGCTCGCGGGTTTGCTCGATCCGCGCCTCGTGGCCGAGCGGGAGGCCGCCGACGCCAAGCTCAAGGCCTTCGTGGCGTCCAATCCCGAGAACGCGAAGAAGTGGGGCGGCGCCTGGGACCAGATCGCCAAGGCCCAGGCCACCGCGCGTGAGGTCTACGTGCGCAATTCCGCGCTGAACGGCATCGGCTCCGAGCTCTTCGGCATCGCGCGCCACCTGGTGCGCCTGGCCGACGAGAAACCCAAGCCGAGCAGCGAGCGGCTGCGTGAGTACAACGACTCCTTGCTGCCCACGCTCGAGTTCCAGCTCTTCTCGCCCGCGCCGATCCACGTCGACCTCGAGGTCGAGCGCGTGGAGAGCGGGCTTTCGCTCCTGGTCGAGTGGCTGGGCTACGACGACCCGCTCGTGCAGGGCGCGCTCGCCGGCAAGTCGCCGCGCGTGCGTGCACAGGAGCTCATCGGCGGCAGCAAGCTCGCGGACGTCGCGGCGCGCCGCGCGCTCTATGACGGCGGGAAAGCGGCCGTCGACGCTTCGCAGGATCCGCTGGTCAGCCTTGCGAAACTGCTCGACCCCGAGGCCCGCGGCTTGCGCAAGCGCCTGGAGGACGAGGTCGATGGTCCGCAGCGCGAGGGGTACTCGAAGATCGCCGCGGCGAAATTCCTCGCCGAGGGCGAGACCAGCTATCCGGACGCGACCTTCACCCTGCGGCTCTCCTACGGAACCGTGAAGGGCTACGAGGAGAACGGCAAGCAGGTCGCACCCTTCACGAAGCTCAGCGGCCTCTACCAGCGCAGCACCGAGCGCGGCGGTCTCCCGCCCTTCGACTTGCCCAAGCGCTGGATCGAGCGCAAGAGCGCCGTGAATCCCGAGACGCCTTACGACTTCGTCTCGACCTGCGACATCATCGGTGGCAACTCGGGCAGCCCGGTCGTCGACCGCTCGGGCGCCGTGGTCGGCCTGATCTTCGACGGCAACATCCAGAGCCTGCCCCTCGACCTCGCCTATTCCGACGTGCAGGCGCGCGCCGTCTCGGTCGACAGCCGCGCCATGATCGAGGCGATCAACAAGGTCTACGACGCAGCGCCTCTCGCTCGCGAGATACTCGGCCCGAATCCCTGATCCTCACGCAGGCAGCGGTGATCCCATCGGCGCGCGCGGCCCCCGGGCTGCGCGCGCCCTCCATTTGAGCGGCCTTTCGCGACGGGTTCATTCGGCCTTCATCGAGCACCGCGACACTCGCGAGCGAGACGCAGCGCTCGGATGAGATTCAACCGAGCTGAGCCCGGACGACTCGAAAGAGATGCAATCCATGCGCTACGCCGGGATCACTGCTCCTCGCCTGGCAAGGGTTTCACTCCTCGACGCAGGTCAGCTGCCCACTCCACGACGCGAACACCTCGACTGCTGACCGGGCGTTCACCATTGCCGGCCTCCGCGTGCCCTCGGGCGCGGGGGCCATCTTGTTTCACCGGGACGGGAGCCTGGCGGCTCGGCTGCGGAATCCAGCAGACCCGTGCGAGCGCGGTATCGTCTCCCCATGAACCCGGATCATGGAGCTCCCCCCTCCCTTCGGTCGATTCGGCCGAGGGACTGTTCGCCGCGTGGCTCCAGCGCTGCGATCGCGGCGAGAACGAGCCGTTCGATGCCTTGTGCGCGGGCTCGCCCGATCGGGCCGCGCAACTCCGGAAGCTCGGGGAGGACTGGGCGCATGCCGAGAGGCTTCTCGGCGAGCTCGGTCTGCGTGCAGCCATGGCGGGCGAAAGCTTCAACGATGGCCAGGCTGCGGGCGCGCGAACCGTGCAAGCGGCGAGCTCGTCCGACGTCCTGGCGCGCTTTGTCGACGGCTTGGGCGCCCAGCAGTCGCGGGCGGCCCGCTACGAAGTCCTGGGAGAGATCGGTCGGGGCGGCATGGGCGCGGTGCTGAAGGTGCGCGACGGCGAGCTGCATCGCGACCTGGCGATGAAGGTGATGCTCGAACGATCGCGCGGGAGCTCCGCCAGCAAAGAGACGCGCGCCCTCGGCCGCTTTCTCGAGGAAGCGCAGGTCATGGGCCAACTCGAGCACCCCGGCGTGGTGCCCGTGCACGAGCTCGGCCTCGCGAAGGATGGGCGCGCGTACTTCACGATGCAGCTCGTGCGCGGCCGCAGCCTGAGGGAGGTATTCGATCTCGTCAGCGGAGAGCGGGAAGGATGGAGCGAGACCCGCGCGCTCGGCGTGCTGCTGAAGGTGTGCGAGGCGACCGCCTACGCGCACTCGCGCGGCGTGATCCACCGCGATCTCAAGCCGGCCAATGTGATGGTCGGGAGCTTTGGCGAGGTCTACGTCATGGACTGGGGTCTCGCCCGTGTCGGTGAGCGCGCGGAGACCCGCGACCTGCGCGTTCGGGTCGAAGGCGAGCACGAGCCCGCCGACGTGTGGAGCGAGCGGAAGGCAGGCGCGGCCGAAGAATCGCACTCGCCGTTGCTCACCATGGACGGCGAGGTCGTCGGCACGCCTTCGTACATGTCACCCGAGCAAGCGCGGGGCGACCTCCAGAGCCTCGGGCCGCGGAGCGACGTTTACGCGCTGGGGGCCATGCTCTACCACCTCCTGGCAGCCCAGATGCCGTTCGTCCTCCCGGGGGAGAGCACAACTGCGTTCGAGGTCTGGCGGCGCGTCGTCGCGGGGCCGCCGAAGCCGATCGCGGAGCTCGCGCCAAGCGCTGCTCCCGAGCTCATTGCAATCTGCGAGAAGGCGATGGCCCGAGAGAGCGCCCAGCGCTACCGCGACATGCAGGAGCTGGCCGAGGATGTGCGCGCCTACCTCGAGCAGCGCGTCGTGCGCGCGCATGCGCGCGGCGCCTGGGCCGAGACGAAGAAATGGGTGCAGCGCAACAAGCCGCTCGCCCTGTCCCTCGCGGGCGGAATCCTCGCCCTGTCGCTCGGCCTCGTAGCGACACGGCTGCAGTTCGTCCGCGCCGAAGACAATGCCCGCCTTGCGCGCAACGAGGCCGCGGCGGCGTCGAAAGCCCGTGACGAGGAGAAGTCCCAGCGCGAGCTGGCCGAGAAGCGCGCCGTCGAGATCGGAGACGTCGCGCGCTTCCAGGGCGACATGCTCGCCGCGCTCGCGCCCGAGGAGCTCGGCGTGAGCGTCCTCGCGCGGCTGCGGGAGGAGATCGCCGACGGGATGCGGCGCTCCGGCGAGGACCAGGGCGTCAGCGAGGCGGAGCTCGCGAGCTTCGACCGGGCGCTGGCCTTCGCGAACGCGACGGACATCGGGCAGTTCGCCCTCGATACTCATCTGCTCGGCCCCGCCTCGAAGGCAGCGGGCGAACGTTTCGCGACGCAGCCCGCGGTCGAGCGACACTTGCGCGCGACGCTCGGACATGCCTATTCGATGATCGGCCTCCTGGAGCCCGCCCATCGCGAGCGCGCGCGCGAGCTCGAGCTCGCCGAGGCGAACGAGCCCGCCGGATCCGAGGAAGTGCTCGCCGCCCGCAACAATCTGGCCGCCGTGCTCCAGGCGCAGGGTCGCTACGCGGAGGCGGAGCCGGTGTTCCGCGCTCTGCTCGCAGACTTCGAGAGCCAGGGGCTCGCCGACGATCCGCGGGCGATCTACGCACGCATGAATCTCGGAGTCACGTTGCGCGGCCTCGCGCGACGGGAAGAAGCGGAGCCGCTCCTTCGCGATGCGCTCGAGCGGCGCCTGCGCGTGAACGGGCCCGGCCATCCAGCCACGCTGGAAGCGCTGGACAACGCCGCCCGCCTCTTGTTCGACCTCGAGCGTTTCGACGAGGCGGAGCCGATGTTCCGTGACGTGCTGGACGGCTACCGCGCGCTCGGCGAGGAGGGCGAGCCGCGGGCGTTGCAGGCGCTCTCGAACCTCGGCGGGCTGCTCAGCTTGACGAATCGCCTCGAGGAGGCGGGCGAGATGATCGAGCAGGCGGTCGCGGGCCAGCGGCGCCTGCGGGGCGACCAGCATCCGGACACCGGATCGGCGCTCCTCAACCTGGGCATGCTGCGCCGCTCGCAACGCCGCCCCGCCGAGGCGGAACCGCTCGTTCGCGAGGCTGTGGAGATCCGCAAGCGCGCCCTCGGTCCGGCCCACGCCCGCACGACCTTCGCCCAGCGCAACCTCGTGGTCATCCTGAACGAGCTGGGACGCTGGGCCGATGCCGTCGAGGTCGCGGAAGCAGCGCTTCGCGCCGGGATCGAAACCTTCGGCACGGGCAACGAGACGGTGTGCTCGCTGGCGAATGCCTTGTGCACGTCGCTCCTCGGTCTGGGCCAGGCCGGCGATGCGCTCGTCGTGCTCGAGGACGTGTGTCCGAACGGGATCGAGAGCCTCGAGGACCTGCCCGGAGGCGTCCGACGCGACCTGGCGCTGACGCATCGCGAGGTCTACCGCGCACTCGCGGTGTCCGATCCGGAAGGTGGCTGGACCGAACGCCTTGCAGCCGCAGAGCAGTGGCTGGACGAGAATCGAGCGGGATCCTCGAAGTAGCGCCCCGAGCAGCAGCTGCTCCCCTGACGGCCCGGCAACCGTCCGCTGAAGAAAGCGGGAAATCTTGACGGCTGCGCCGCCTTGCCGACGGCTGGATCTGCGACGCGATCCCGAGCCGGCCGATCCGGCCCCGCGTCGCGCACGTTGCGCTCCGGGCTCTCCCGCATTCCCTGAAGGGGACTTTGAACATGAGCGTTTCTATCCTGATCTCCTTGATTGCTGCCGCATCCGCCGGCACGACCCTCGCATCCGCCGGAAACTTCACCGATCTCGTCGTCTTCGGCGACAGCCTTTCGGACAACGGCAATTACTACGCGATGTACGGCTACCCGCCGCCTCCCTACTGGGAGGGGCGCTTCTCGAACGGTCCGGTGTGGGTCGAGCAGATGGCGAACCATCTCGGGCTCGAAAGCGCGGCGATCTCCGATCGGGCCGTCGCAGGCGCGCTGACCACGAACGTGCTGAGCCTGCAGATCCGGCCCTACCTCGTCGAGAAGGGAGCAGCAGACCCGCGGGCGCTCTACGTCTACTGGGCGGGCGCCAATGACCTCCTCGCTTTGCTCGAATCCGGAGGAAGCCCAGAGCGAATGATCGCTCGGGCAATGCACGAGACGGGCGCTGGCCTGCTGGCGCTGATCGCATCCGGGGCTCGGCATATCCTCGTCGTCAACCTGCCCGACATCTCACTCACGCCGTTGATTCAGGAAACGCGGGACGACTCGTTGATCCAGACCGTGCGAGCGCTCACCGAGGCCTACAACGGCGCGCTCGCCACCGTCCTCGGGACACTCGAGGCCGCCACGGGCCTGGACTTCGTCGAGATGGATTCCTTCGCGTTCACCCAGGAGACCGTCGCTGAGCCCGCCGACAAGGGCTTCCGCGCCGTCGATTGGCCGGCCTTGTCGCCCGACGGTCGCGTGGCGAAGGATCCGGATCACTTCCTCTTCTGGGACGGGATCCATCCCACGCGGCGCGCGCACAGCTTCATCATGGGAGGGGTGCTGAAGGAGCTCGGCGTCCGGTGGGGAGACGTGAATGGCGACGGCGTCCTTACTCAGGCGGACCTGCATTCCCTGGCTCTAGCCTATGGAGACTCGACACCGGGGACGGCAGCCGACATGGACGGCGATGGGATCGTGAATCGCGCGGACCTCGAGCTCCTTCACCTCGTCCTGCGCTGATCTGGGCTACGCGCACGGGCGCCGCTCGGTTGGAGCCACCGCTACACTTTCAGGGTGGGTTCATCGGCGCAAAGATCGGTATCCGCTTTCGTTCGCACGATCGGTGACGAGGGACCCTGGGAATCGAGCCAGCTCTGGCCGCTCCTCTACGAGGAGCTGCGGGCGCTGGCTCGATCCACTCTGGCGGGAGCGGCGCCGAACTCGAGCGTCGGGGCCACGGACCTCCTGCACGAGGCTTTCGTGCGGCTCGTGGACGCCGAGAACGGCACCTGGGTGAGCCGGCGACTGTTCTTCTTCTCCGCTGCACGCGCGATGCGCGACATCCTGGTCGAGCGGCGGAGGCGCAAGGAGGCACTGAAGCGCGGCGGCGCCTGGGTACGCGACGACCTGGAAATCGACGAGCTGCCCACTCTCGATGCTGCCGAAACGCTCGTCATGTTCGCCGACGCCCTGGAGCGCCTGGAGCGCGAGGGTTCCGACGACCGCCGTCTCGTGCGGATGCGCTTCTTCGAGGGATTGACCAACGAGGAGACGGCCCTGGCCCTGGGGGTGTCGGTTTCGTCCGTCGAGCGCGAATGGCGAGCCCTGCGCGCGCGACTGGGACGCGAGATCGGCTAGGTGCGCGAGCCGTCGCGGCGCGCACTCGTGATCTCTCGCAGCCGTGCCCCATCGGGGTGGGATCGATAGTAGGGATCGAGCGGATAGCAGCCGCTGACCAGGCCGTTGCGCGGTGCGGTGGTGCAATCGCTGAAGGTGCGGCAAAGCTTCTTCCTGTCGAGTGCGCGCCCGGCGAGAACCTCGCGCGGAAGCTCGGGATGAACGAGCGCCATGCGACCGAGTCCCACGAAGTCGACGTACCCGGCGCCGATCTCGTGCTGTGCCACGTGCGGGAGCCATTCCTGGAGGTAGGTGTAACCGGTGCCCACGAAGGCGAGGTCGGGGAAGGCGCGCTTGGCGGCGCGCGTCGCACGAAGGTGGCGCAGCACGCTCGCCAGCGGATCCTCGGGCGGCGCGTAGCCGTCGCTCGGAGGGTAGGCCGCGGGGCGTTGCACGTGCGGGCAGTAGTACGGCGAGCCGAGCGTCAGGTTGACGAGGCGGATCCGGAGCGCGCGCACGAGCTCGAGAAAGCGGAACGGTTCAGCCAGATCGAAAGCGAGCGGGTTCCGTGCGTCGACGCCGAACCCATGCTCGTAGGGGAGATTCTCCGCCAGGCCGAGGGGCGCGCCGACGCCTGTCGCGCTGTCGGCCGCGAAGGGGAAGAGATCGGCGATCGAGAGGCGCACGCCGATCTCGAGGTCCGGCGCAGCGCGCCGGATCCCTTCGACGATGCGGCAGAACAAGCGGGTGCGATGCTCGAACGAGCCGCCGTAGGGGCCGGGGCGCGAGCGCGCGCCGAGGAGCTCGTGCAGGAGGTACCCGTGGCAGCACTTGACGTCGACGAAATCGAAACCCACGCCGCGCGCGAGCTGCGCGGCCAGGACGAAGCGCTCGCCGATCGCTTCGAGCTCACCGTCGGTGACGAGTGGCGCTCGCGGGTCGACGCCGTAGCGCAGGTCGAGCGGCGGCACGTGAGAGGCGAGCACGGGTTCGAGCGGCCCGCGCGGGCGCGCGAAACGGCCCGAGTGCGTGAGCTGCAGCCCGACGTAGAGATCGTCCGCCTGCTCGCCGATCGCGTGGTGTCCGGCGCGGATCGCTCCCAGGAGTGCAGCGAGACCGGCCTCGATGTCGACGCGCTCGTTGAGGTAGAGCTGATGCGGATTGGCGCGACCGTCCTCGCAGACGGCGAAAGCTTCACCGCCCCACACGAGCTTCGCGCCGCTCTCGCCGAAGCGGCGCCAGCGCCGCAGCGTGAGCTCGCTCGGGAGGCCCTCGCTCGTCCCATCCCAGCCCTCCATCGGATGGATCGCGAAACGATTGCCGATCGTGCGCGCGCCGACCTGGTAGGGCCGGCCGAGCGGTCCCGCGGCGCCGAGGATCTCGGAGTCGCAATCGAAATCGGGATCGAGGGCGCGCAGGTGCGCCCGGAAGCTCGCGAGATCCTTGTGCTGGCCGGGGGAGACGTAGCGCATCGGCTCCGGGTAGCTCCCTCTCAGGCGAACGACCACTCCTCGATCGGCGTGCGCGCTTCGAACTGGATCGGGGTGGAGTATCCGAAGCCGACGCACTGCAGGGACGCGAGACGGAGCCGGCCCCGCTGGATGCGCAGCTCGGGCCCCCGGCCCTGGTCGTCGTAGAGATCCGGATGCGAATGCAGCACTGCCTCGCGCTCCTCGGGCGGAAGATGCTCGAGGCGCGCGAAGTAATGGTGACCATTGCGCTCGGCATGCTCCAGGCCCAGAGCCGCGATGGTCGCGAGGTCCTGCTGCAGCGCGACGATCGGCAAAGTAGTCAGGTCCTCGGCGGCGAGGAAGAGGCCCCGCCCGACCCCCTGACAGAGGCCGTGGTGCAAGAGGGCCCGGAAGACGCCCTTGCAGTTCTTGACCGAGATCCCGCGGTACCCGCACGCGATCGCTCGCTCGAAAGCCACGAAGCCCGCGTCCGATTCGTCGATGATCACCGGCGCGAAACGGGAGAGCGCTTCGAGGCCTCGCGTGACCGAGGGATGGAAGGCCGAGGCGCGCGGGAGCGGCTGCTCGATGTAGGCCAGATGCTCGATCAAGCGTGCGCCCATCGAATCGCAGGCCGTGTCGTGCAGCACTTTCACGAGATCGTCGAGCTCCGCGTACTGCTCATTGGCATCGAGCGTGAAGAGTGGCTGGCCCGAAGGCGGGGTGGCCGTGGCCAGGACCTCGAGGATCGCGCGCAATCGCTTGCGGTCCTCGGCGGGATTGCCGCACAGCTTGATCTTGAACGCGTCGAGCCCGTAGCGCAGGACGTGCTCCTCGAGGCTCTCCGGTAGACCGTCGGAGAGCCGCGGCGAGCTCTCGCTGCCTTCCATGCGCAGCGGATCGGCGAGACCGATCGTGTGACGCACGCGCACGCCGTCGCGCGGTTCGCGGGGCAGGGATGCAGCGAGCTGCCAGCTCTCGAGCTCGGGGAACACGGCCGCCGGGCGGAAGCCGAAGAGATCCTCGCGGAGCGCCTCGAAGAAGCTCATGCCCGCTGCGCGGCACAGTGCGTCGATCAGCGCACGCTCGATCAGCGCCACGCCGAAGCCACGCACGAGCTCGCCGGTAGTCGGACCGCCGGCCAGGACGCAATCCCGGTAGACGGCGAGCCAGAGATCGAAGAGCGTCGCGGGCCATGTGCCGTGCGAGCGAAAAGCGTCCGCCGCCGTGCGGCTCGCCGCCGCGAGAACGGCCGCGTCTTCGGCGACCGAGATGCTGGGATCCTTGTCGAACCACTTGGGCACGAGGAGATCGGATGCATAGCCCGTTCCCTCGATCCCGCCTTCGATCTCGATGCGGGCGCGCGCGAGCAACGCCGGTGCGCTGGTCAAGGTGGCTCCGCCGAACCGAAAGGGTTGCCGCGCCTGAGAGTGGCTGACGCGGATCTCGATGTCGCGCACGCGTAGGTTCATCGTGCGGGATTGTCGCAGCTCTGGGTCGCCGCGCCCAGTTTCGAATGCCGGCGCTCCCTCCAGCCCAGCTTCACCCCGTCCGGTGGAGCATCGCGGAAGGAACGGGGAATCCTTCGTTTTGCCGCTGCACGCTGCGAACGCCGGACAGTTAGCGCAAGTGCACGGCCGGACGCGGTCCGGCCCTTCTCATCCACACAACCCTCTCACCAAGGAGGACGGCTTCGGCGGCAGCCTGGCCGGTCTCGGTCATCGGCGGTCGTCGAGGTCTTCGACGATGAAACGACTCCTATACGGAATGCTTTTCACAGCCCCGTTGACTCTCCTGGTCCTCATTCCCTCGGCGAGTTCGCTGAGTCCGCAGGTCGCGGTGGGCATCTGTGCCAACACGGTGCGTGACCAAACCTCTGGCGACTGTCTCGAGGCCGACTCGACGCCCACGCTGGGTCGGCTCTATCCGATGAGCTCGAGGTTGAACGTCAGCCTCGCCGGCGACGTCGGCATGGGCACCACCGCTCCTGGCGGCAGACTCCACGTGCGCGAGACTGGCGCCGACATTGGCGTGTACGCCGAAAAGACCAGCGCCAGCAGCGCCGCGGCGGCCGTCCTTGGCCAGTCCGATTCGGACGATCCGTCGTCCGTCGCCGTGCACGGCCGGCTCACTGCAACGGCCGGTGGTTCCAGCGCCTCCGCGGTGCGAGGGGAGAACTCCAGCACCGGCGGTGGCCTCGGGACCGGTAGCCTCGGAGTGTGGGGATCGACGGCCGGTGGCGGCTGGGGTCTCTACGGTTTCACGTTCTCCGGCTACAGCGTCGAAGGTCGCACGGCCACTGGCATTGGTGTGCTCGCACGTCGGACGGGTACGACCGGTACGACTGCCGCGATGTATGCGTCGACCGACTCGAACGACGTCAGTGCGGAAGGCATCCGCGGCGTGGTGACCGACCCGAACCTCGATTCGAAAGCGGTCTATGGCCTGAGCAGTGGTACCGGCGGCGCCGGCATCGGCGTGCAGGGTTACCACCTCGGGAGCGGCTGGGGCGTCTACGGCCGGATCGACGGCACGTCCTCGGGAGGCGCGGGCGTGCGCGGCTTCGCGCCTGCCGGTTCGGGTTTCGCCGTCTACGCTGCCGGCACCCTCGGTGCATCGGGCACGAAGTCTTTCGTGCAGCCGCACCCCACCGACGCGAGCAAGGAGCTGCGCTTCGTGTGCCTCGAAGGCAACGAATCGGGCACCTACTTCCGCGGCAAGAGCTCGATCGCGGGCGGAATCGCTGTGATCGACGTGCCCGAGGAATTCCGCCTGGTCTCCGAGACGGAGAACATCACGGTCCAGGTGACGCCCAGGGGTCCCGCGATGCTCTGGGTCGAGCAAGAGAGCCTCGACCAGATCGTCGTGCGCGGCAGCTCGGACGTCGACTTCGACTATTTCGTGAACGGCGTGCGCCGCGGTTTCGCGGATCACCAGGTCGAGCACGAGAACGGCGCTTTCCGGCCGCAGTTCCGTGACGAGGCCTTCGGTGCCGAGCTTCCGCCCGCGGTCCGCCAGCTACTCGTCCTGAACGGCACTCTGAATGCCGACTTCACGCCGAACGAGAACACCGCGGCCCGCCTGGGCTGGACGCTCGTCGACCACGTGAAGGCCACTTCCCTCCCGCCGGCCCTGGTCGGGGATGCGAGCCTTCCGGAAGGCAACTGATCCACTCGAACGCTGACCCGGGAGCCCCGGAGCCGCGAGCTCCGGGGCTCCTGCACCGTCAGCGCGAGCCTGCTCCGTTCGCCGCAGCGGGGGCATGCAGCCGGCGCGCCCTGGTACCGTACGGCACGCGTGTCGGCCCTCTCTGTCCCCGCGGCGACCCTCCGTGCTCTGAGCAAGAGTTACGGTGCGGTCCGCGCTCTCGAAGACGTCGATCTCGACCTGCGCGGCGGCGAGGTGCACGCGCTCGTCGGCGAGAACGGCGCGGGAAAGAGCACGCTGATCGCGATCCTGGCTGGACTGGTGCGAGCGGACCGCGGCGAGATCCGTGTCGGCGAAAGGCGAATCGAGTCGCATTCGCCGCGCTCGGCGCGCGAGCTCGGAATCGCGGTGCTGTACCAGGTGCCGCGGCTGTTCGGCGAGCTTTCCGTCGCGGAGAATCTCTTCTTCGGCCGCGGGGGCTTCCTCGTCTCGCGCCGCGGGCTGCGCGATCGGGCGCGAGAGATGCTCGCCCGCGTCGGCTCCGATGTCGATCCCCGCGAGCGCGCGGGCGAGCTCTCGCTCGCCAAGCAGCAGCTCGTCGCCCTCGCCCGTGCCCTGGGAGAGAGCGCACGAATCCTCGTCCTCGACGAGCCCACGGCAGTCCTGCCCGCGGTCGAGGCGGAGCGCTTGCTCGAGCGCATCTCCCGCCTGCGCGAAGAAGGCGTCGCCGTCCTGCTCGTCTCGCACCGGCTGGCCGAAGTGCTCTCCGTGGCGGATCGCGTCAGCGTGCTTCGCGACGGGAAGCGTACGTTCACGGGCCTCGCGCGCGAGGTGAACGAGGAAGCGCTCGTTCGCCACATGGTCGGCCGCGAGCTCGCGCTCGTGACGCGACGCGCGAAACGTCCGGCTGGTCGGATCGTGCTCGCCGTCGAGAGCCTCGGTGCGCGCGCGCTCGAGCTCGCGGAGATCTCACTGGAGCTCTGCGAGGGCGAGGTGCTCGGTCTCGCGGGCCTGGTGGGGGCCGGGCGCAGCGAGCTGCTCGCCTGTCTGTGCGGACTCTCCCATCCCGAGCGAGGCCGCATCCTGATGGATGGTCGCGAGATCCGGCCACGCGATCCACGCGCCGCTCTCGCCCTCGGCATCGCCCTGCTCCCCGAGGATCGCCGGCGCAATGCAGCGATCGGACCGATGAGCGTCGAGGAGAACCTCACGCTGCCGCGACTCGCACACTTCACCCGCCGCGGCCGGATCGACGCCCGAGCCGAGCGCGCCTTCGCGATCGATGCCGTGCGCCGCTTCGACATCCGCTGCAGAGGACCGGAGGCGGGCCTCGACAGCCTCTCCGGCGGCAATCAACAGAAGGTCGTCTTCGCGCGCTGGCTCGCCTGCCAGCCCCGCGTGCTCTTGCTCGACGAGCCGACGCAAGGCATCGACGTCGCGGGTCGCGCCGAGATCCACCGCCTGATCGAGGCGGAAGCCGAGCGCGGAACCGCCATCCTCCTCGCGTCATCCGACCTCGGCGAGATCCTGTCCCTCTCCGACCGCATCGCCGTCATGCGCGCCGGCCGCCTCGTCGCGACGCTACCCGGGGATGCCTCCGCCGAGCTCGTGCTGGCTCACGCGATCGGAGCTACGGACAGAACGTGATCGCGCCAGGATGTGCTGGATGAACCGAACCCGTTCCGTTTCACTACTGCCTTCCCGGGCGCTCGGAGCAGTCCGAATCAAGGTGGGGCAGTAGTGAAACGGAACGGGTTCGGTTCATCCATGGCGGATGCACGCTGGCTCGTGCTGGCGGGCGCGATCCTGATGCTGCTCGTCGTGCTCCTCGTCCAGGCGCCTTCGTTCTTCTCGTGGGCGAATCTGCGCGGGATGGCGGTCGATGCGGCGCCGAAGCTCGTGCTCGCGGGGGGGATGACGCTCGTGATCCTCGCCGGGCAGATCGACGTCTCGATCGGCGCACAGATCGCGGCCTGCGGGGCAGTGCTTGGAATCGTGTCGCGAACGGACGTCGGCATGCCCGGGGCCGTCCTCGCGAGCTTGGGCACGGGAGCGGCGATCGGTTTGCTCAACGGCTGGCTCGTGGCGCGCGCGAAGATGCCGGCGATCCTCGCGACGCTCGCGATGCTCGCGGTGCTGCGCGGTTCGCTGCGCTGGGCGAGCGGGGGCGAGTGGATCCAGCGGCTACCGGCGTCGTTCCAGTGGTATGGCCTGGGACAGGCGAGCGGGCAGATCGCGATTCTCGCCGCAGCTCTAGCGCTCTTCCTCCTGCTTGCATTCTTTCTCGCCCGCACCCGGCCGGGCCGCGCCATCCCGGCCACGGGCTGCGACCCCGAAGCCGTGCGGCGCGCGGGAGTCGACCCCGAGCGCGTGGTGCAGACACTCTTCGTCGCCATGGGTGCGCTGAGCGGACTCGCGGCAGCGCTGTGGTTCCCGCGCTACCCGGCAGTCGAGATCGAAGCCGGGGCGGGGCTCGAGCTCGAGGTGATCGCGTGCGTCGTGCTCGGCGGCACGGCAATCCGCGGAGGGCGGGGGAGCTTTGGCGGTACGCTCCTCGGCGTGGTCCTGCTGGCACTCCTGGGCACGGCGCTCGTGTTCCTGCGCGTGGACGTGGCGTGGGAGCGCGCCATCCAGGGGAGCGTCCTGCTCGCTGCGGTCATGCTGGACGCGATCGCGGGCGAGCGAAGCAGCGTGCGTCACCTCCCGGCATGAGCGGGAGCCGCGAACGTGCGTGATCGTGCCGTCCTCCTTGCGCTGCTCGGCCTCGAGCTCCTGCTCTTCGGGCTGACGGCCGAGCGCTTCGCGACGGGAGAGAACGCGCTCGAGATCGTGCGCTCCTCCTGCGAGCTCGGGCTGCTCGCGCTTGCCATGACGCTCGTGCTCTCGGCGGGGAGCATCGATCTGTCGATCGGGTCTGTCATGGGACTCGCGGCGGTCACGCTCGGTGGATTGCACGCGAACGGATGGCCGATCTGGCTCGCGATCGCGGCGGCGCTGGTCGTGGGATCGGCGTGTGGGCTGCTCAACGGCGTCGCGGTGGGCTGGATCGGAGTCCCGCCTCTGCTCGCGACGCTCGCCACGATGGCGCTTTTCCGCGGGGTCGCCGAGGGGGTCACGGGCGGATACGCGGTGTACACCCGTTTTCCGGCCAGCTTCCTCTACCTTGGCCAAGGCTACGTCTTCAGGTTAGTTCCACCGCAGCTCCCGCTGCTCGCGCTCTTCGCCGCGCTCGCCTGGACGCTTGCGCATCGCATGCCCTTCGGGCGAAGGCTGGCTGCGATCGGGTATTCGGCTGGAGCGGCCCTGCACGCGGGAGTGCCGTTGCGCCGGGATCGGCTGGTGGTCCATCTCCTTTCCGGCGCGACCGCGGCGCTCGCGGGCATCCTCTACGTCGCGCATCTCGGCCAGGCTAAGGCCGACGCGGGCGCGGGCTACGAGCTGGTCGCGATCACGATCGTCGCGCTGGGCGGCACGTCGATCTTCGGGGGCGAGCGGACCATCGCGGGCAGCTTGCTCGCGCTTTTCGCGATCAGCGTGCTCCAGAATGGGCTCCTCCTCGCCGGCCAGCCGAGCGAGCTCGGCTCGATCCTGATGGGCGTGCTGCTCGTGGCGGCCGTGCTCTTGCACCGCGCGCGCGGCGCGGCACTCTGGCGGATCCTCCGGCTCCGGCCGGCGTCCCTCCCCGACCCCGAAAGCCTGGACATGAAAGCCGGCCAGCTCGTCTTGCTCGTGTGCTCGATCCTCGCCGGCGCGCTCATCATCGCGTTCTCCAATGTGCGCGCGATGCGCAGCTTGACCGAGGAGGTGCGGGATCTCGGCGCAGAGGTCCGCCGCTCCGCCGTCGATCCCGCGAAGGAGCCGGGGGGTGAGCCTGCCACGGCGCGCGTCACGGTCGCGATGATGCCCAAGAACAAGAGCGATCCGTACTTCGTCTCGTGTCGCCAGGGCGCGGAGGAGGCGGCGCGCGAGCTGGGCGTCGAATTGCTGTGGGACGGGCCGGCCGAGACGGATGCGGCGCGCCAGAACGTCCTCGTCGAGACCTGGATCACGCGCGGCGTCGACGTGATCGCGGCGAGCGTCGAGAACTCGGCGGCGATCTCGACCGTCCTGCGCAAAGCTCGCGAGCGAGGCATCGGCGTGCTCACCTGGGATGCCGACGCAGAAAAGGACGCGCGGGATTTCCTCGTCAATCAGGCGACTCCCGCGGGCATCGGGTACGCGCTCGCGGACGAGGCCGGCCGCATCCTCGATGGGAAGGGGAGCTTCGCGATCGTGACCGCCTCGCTCACCGCCGCCAACCAGCAGGCCTGGATCGAGCACATCCGCGCGCGGCTCGCCGAGCGCTGGCCCGGGCTCTCGATTGCCGTGATCCGCCCGAGCGACGGCCTGCGCGACAAGGCGCTCACCGAGACGAAGAACATCCTGCACGTCTATCCCGACGTGCGCCTGATCGTGACCATCGCCGCCGCGGCGGTGCCGGGCTCGGCCGAGGCGGTCAAGCAGGAAGGCTCCAGCGTGAAGGTCATCGGTCTCTCGGTACCGAGCCTTTGCCGCGAGTACGTCCACCAGGGGATCATCGAGAGCATCGTCCTGTGGAACACCGTCGAGCTGGGCTACCTCACCGTGTATGCATCCCACGCGCTGGCGCTGGGCGAGCTGGGTCCCGCATCGCGCGAGATCGAGGCCGGGCGCCTGGGCCGGATCGAGATCCAGGACGACGAGATCCTGCTCGGCAAGCCGTTCCGATTCGACGTGACGAACATCGACCAATTCGACTTCTGAGTTCCCCATGACGTCCCATCAACCGCTCGCATCCCGCTGGGACGAGGCCAAGGCCTCGGGCCTCTCGGAGGCCGAGCTGCTCCTGTATCGCTCGAACCTCCTCGGTGCCGATCTCGCCGTGACGAACTACGCCGGGGGCAACACCTCGGCCAAGCTCAGCGAGCGCGATCCGCTCACCGGCGAGGAAGTCGGCGTCCTCTGGGTCAAGGGCTCGGGGGGCGACCTCGGCTCGATGAAGCTCGACGGCTTCGCGACGCTCTACCTCGACAAGCTCCATTCGCTGGAACGGCTCTACCGGGGCCGCGAGCACGAGGACGAGATGGTGGCGCTCCTCCCGCATTGCACCTTCGGGCTCAACCCGCGCGCCGCGAGCATCGACACGCCCTTGCACGCGTTCCTTCCGCATCGCCACGTCGACCACATGCACCCCGATGCCGTGATCGCGCTCGCCGCCAGCCGCGACGGCGAGAAGCTCGTCGAGGGCATCTTCGAGGGCGAACTCGCCTGGCTCCCCTGGCAACGTCCGGGCTTCGACCTGGGGCTTCGACTGAGGGCCGCCTGCAGCGAGCGGGCCGGCATCTCGGGGATCGTCCTCGGCGGCCACGGGCTGTTCACATGGGGTGAGTGCTCGCGCTCGTGCTACGACAACACCTTGCGCGTGATTCGTCGCGCAGCGGAGCACCTCGCCCGGAAGCGCAGTCGCGCGGCCTTCGGAGGCGTACAGACCAAGGCCCTCGGGCCGGCCGAGCGGGCCGACTTCGTCACGACGATCCTGCCGCCTCTGCGCGGCGCGCTCTCGACCAGCGGCCACAAGGTGGCGCACTTCGACGCCTCGGCAGACGTGATGGAGTTCGTCGATTCGGCGCGACTGGGCGAGCTCGCGCGCGCGGGCACCTCCTGCCCCGATCACTTCCTGCGCACGAAGATCCGCCCGCTCGTGCTCGATCTCGCGCCCGGTCGCGAATCGCCCGCGGGAATCGGCGCGCGGATCGCGGGACCGATCGAGGCCTATCGCGCCGAGTACGCCGCGTACTACGAGCGCAACCGGGAGAGCGATTCTCCGTCCCTGCGCGATGCCAGTCCCGTGGTCGTACTCGTGCCGGGCGTCGGGATGCTCACCTTCGCAGCCGACAAGACCACCGCGCGGGTCGCCGCGGAGTTCTACGTCAACGCGATCCATGTGATGCGCGGCGCGAGCGACCTCGGTGAGTACGTGGGCCTCGACGAGCGCGAGGCCTTTCGCATCGAGTATTGGGGCCTCGAGGAAGCAAAGCTCCGCCGTCTGCCGCCGCCGAAGAACCTGGCCGGACGCATCGCGCTCGTGACCGGCGGCGCCGGCGGCATCGGACGGGCGACCGCCGAGCGCTTGCTCGCCGAGGGAGCCTGCGTGACTCTCGCGGATCTCGTCCCGGAGGCGCTGGCTCAAGCTCGGACCGAGCTCGGCGCACGCCACGGAGTCGACCGCGTGCGCGAGGTCGTCTGCGACGTGACCGACGAGGCCGCCGTCGTCGCAGCCGTCGGCCACTGCGTTCGCGAATTCGGTGGCCTCGACGTCCTGGTCGCATCCGCCGGCATCGCCTCCTCCGCGCCCTTCGAGGAGACGACGCTCGAGAGCTGGAACAAGAGCCTCGCCGTGCTCGCCACGGGTTATTTCCTGTTCGCGCGCGAAGCCTTCAAGGTGATGAAGGCCCAAACGCTCGGAGGCTCGATGGTCTTCGTCGGCTCGAAGAACGCACTCGCCGCCTCGCCCAAAGCTGCCGCCTACAATTCCGCCAAAGCCGCCGAACTGCACCTCGCCCGCTCACTCGCCGTGGAAGGCGCCCCACTCGGCATCCGCGTGAACGTCGTCAACCCCGACGCCGTCCTGCGCGGGTCCCGCATCTGGTCGGGCGAATGGCGCTCCGAGCGCGCCCGCGCCTACGGCATCGGCGAGGAGGAACTCGAAGCCTACTACCGTTCCCGCAGCCTCCTCGGCCGCAGCGTCTACCCCGAAGACGTCGCCGAAGCGATCCTCTTCTTCGCCTCCGAGCGCTCCTCCAAGTCGACCGGCAACCTGATTAACGTCGACGCGGGAAACGTGACCGCCTTTCCGCGCTGACGCTCTGGTTCGTTCTAGAGAGAAACCACACCCCCTACCGAGCACAGAGTCCCTCCGAGTTTGGAGTACCGCCTTCAGGCGGTCTGGTTCGTCGTCCCGCCTTCAGGCGGGACTGGCTCCGCAAGACAAGACCGCCTAAAGGCGGTACTCCGAACCAGATCAGCGCTCCCGCTGCCACCGAAGCTCGACCGTCGAAGGATCGCCGACATCCACGAGCACGGTCTCCGGTTCGATCCTGTGCCCCGCCGGGAAGACCTTGAAGCGATACTGCCCCGGCGCGAGGCCGGACACCGTCGCCACGCCCTTCTCATCGAAGTGCACGAATCGGCTCATGATCCGGATTCCGATGTCCCCACCATCCCAGGAATTCAACTCCTCGTCGTAGCCGACTTGCTCCCATGCTTCGGCTTCGACGAGGAGGATCTTCACGTCGCTGGGAAGAGGCGACTCCTGCCCCTCGGCCAGCCGGAGGTCGAGCTTCAGACCATTCTCGAAAACGAACTCGAGCCGCGGAGGATCGCCCGTGGCCGGAATCCAGACGTCGTCCAGGAGGGCGTCCCGATACTCAGGCAGTCTGTGCCGTGCCCGAAAGTCGAGTCGACCGCTCGGAAGCCAATCCTCGTACCAGCCTTCTGCGTCGGGAGCCTCCATCCGCCGGCTCCAGGGCTGAAAACCATGCACGCCCATCCGTCTCCATCCGAGCTCGACCCAGTGGATGGGAATCGAGGCCCGAGTCTTGGCATCGACGGCCCGGACGAGCACGCGGCCAGGGACGCTGAGCACGAGATCGATTCCGGTTGCGCCGGAGGGGACGCCATTCCTGGACGTCTCGTCGTGGTGGTTCTCGGCCTTGACGCTGTAGGTCCGCTCCCAGTTCGGTACGTCGAGCGCATAGGTCCCGTCGGCGCGAGCTTCGCTCTCGATGTGGAGCCGCTTCCAGTAGCTTTCTCCGTCGCCATGGAGTGAGCAACTGGCCGTCACTCTCACGCCCGCCGCAGGCCTGCCATCCTCGAAGGTGATGCAGCCGGTGATCGAATTCGTGGGCAATCGAAGCTCGACCCTGTGGACGAGTTGTGCGCCGGGCTCGATCTGCAGCGCGAATTCGGCTCCTTCGATCGTCGCCGGCAAACCGTCGATCTCGACCCGAAACGCAACCTCGCCCGGCTCGACCTCACAATCGAAGTCTGCGCCCCAGATCGTCCCCTCGCCGCTACGAGTCGGGCATTTCCAGTGCACGCGACCCGTTGCCGTGCGCATGCTCTTCCCGTTGAGCCACACGCTCCCGGATAGATGCGCTTCCGGCACGCGGGGTCGCATCACGAGGTCTGCCCCCGTGATCTCTCCGGGGCCGCCGACCACCGGAATCGGGCGCCGGTCGGCGGTGTAACCTTCCGCATCGCCAGTGAGCGCCAGGAATTCGCTGCAGGGCACGACGTTTTCGATCCGGTAATTCCCTGCCGCGTCCGTGAGGCTCGTGCTGTGGTAATTCTCGGGCTCGAGGCGCCAGCCGTCCGGGAGATCGTCGAGGCGCGTCGGCGCGGGTGGGTTTCCTTGCTTCTGTTGCACGGCTCGAGCGCGATGGTCTTCGCTCACTTGCACAGCCACACCGGAGATCGGAAGTCCTCCGGCATCGAGCACTCGACCGGCGACGATGGCACCGCGAGGTAGGCGGAACTCGAGCGTTTCGTCCAAGGAATCGAGCTTCATCGTTGCGACGAGCTGACAGTACCCGCGTGCCGCGACGCGCAGCTCGATCTGCGAACGCACGGCTTCAGCCAGGATCCGGTCGTCGAAGGCTCCACCGGAATCTGCGACGATCTCCCCGACGTGCGCTCCCGGGATACCCACGCCGGTCACGAAGTCGACGACGTGCCCCCTGATCTGCATCCCGCGCTCCAGCCGGAAGTCCTGCTCGACTTGCGGCTCGTCCGAGCGGATTTCGAATCTGCGGGACTGTCCGGGGAAGCCCTCGGCCAGGAACGAGAGCACGAGGTCCTCGCTGCGCAGAGGAACACCATTCATCTCGTACTCGCCCTCGGGTCCCGAGACCGTGACGTCCGGATCGCAACCCTTGCAACTCCGGTGAAGCAGCGAGATCCGCGCTCCTGGAACGGCGAGCGCGGTATCGGCGGCGAGGATGCGGCCGGAGAGGGTCGTCGTCCGGTGGAGTCGAGTCTCGAGCTCTTCTCGCCGCTGCCAGCTCGCCCTCGCGTGGAAGAAGCCCTCGCGCGTCACGAGGAGCCGCATCGAATCCGCTGTGGCCGGGACACGAAACGTGCACTTGCCATCCGAATCCGTCAGGCGCACGCCCGCAAGCGAATCCTCGAAGGTCTCGACGCGCGCCGCGGAGATCGGACGGTCACTGCCGCCCTCGAGCACGCGCAAGTGAACGGTGACCCAAGTGGAATCGTCGGCGCTCCCCGATGTCTGCACTGGATCCGCGGCCATCGATTCGGCGGATCGCTCGGTTGACTCGGGGCCGGGAAGCGGCACGGCGTTTCCGGGCTCGCCGGAATCGATCGTCTCGGTCACACGCTTCTCGGAAACCATGTGGCTCAGCGAGGCCGAAGGGACGCCACGATCCGTCCACAGCAACCAGATGGCCGCCGCGAGCAGCGCTCCGATCAAGACCCCAATCGCACTTCGAGATCTCGTCATCCTGCCCGGCCGAACTCGGCAAGCTCCTTGGCATAGAACTTCGACGAGTTTTCCTTGTCCACGGCCGTCATGAGGAAGGAAAGTTGCCCCTCTCCAAAGTAGTCCGAGGTCAGCTCCCAGGCACGATCCGAAGTCCGACAGATGTCGTCGTCTGGCACCCTGAGGATGTTGACGAAGAACTCGATCGACGGGTCTTCGGGACTCTCGAAGGCACGGATGGCAACGACGTAACTCGGAAACTCCTCCCGGAGACGGATGACGAACCGATCCAATCGAGGGTCAGTCATGTGCAAACCTCGTTCAAGATTGCTTGCACCGCGGGGAACAGGTGCTCGACATCCCGGCGCGAGAGCGAAGAGTCAGTGTAACCAGCCTGCACGCGCAGGCCGCGGGCCCCTCGGAACAGCCCGGAGTCTCCGCGCTGAGCGATTGGATCGATCTGGTTCGGCTCTGGTTTGGAGTACCGCCTTCAGGCGGTCTTCTCTTGCGGGGCCAGTCCCGCCTGAAGGCGGGACGACGAACCGGACCGCCTGAAGGCGGTACTCCGAACCCGAACTCGAACCAAGGGTTTGCCGCTCGCTTTGATTGCGTGGGTGGTGATCACGCTGGGGGTGTACTTGCGATACGGATTCTGAACGCGCGGGCCCAGAGGGCCTTACGTTGCCGGATGTGTCGGGCGGCTGCGCTTCGAGTAGCGTATCGGGAGATCCACGGTCGGCCCCGCGGGGCCCTATCGCCGGGAGGCGAGCATGAAGACCACGAGCCGTAGGGAGTTCCTGGGCGGAATCGGGAAGAGCATGGGCTGCGCTGCGGTGAGCCTTGCCATCGCGCAGAATCTCGGATTCGCGGAAGCGCTGTCGAGGATCGCGAGGGAGCGCCTGCGATTCGGTGTGCTCGATCCGCTGGTCGACCTGATGCAGGCGACGCCAGCGGATGCGCTCTTGCCTCTGGTGGTGAAAAAGCTCGGCAGTGGGACTCCGCTCGGCGACATCGTCGGCGCGAGTGCGCTCGCCAACGCGCGCGCCTACGGCGGAACGAACTACAACGGCTATCACACCTTGATGGCGATGATGCCGAGCTTCGAGATGGCGGCGCAGATGCCCGAGCCGTATGGCGCCCTGCCCGTGCTCAAGGTGATCCATCGCAACGCCCGCTACTTGCAGGAGACGGGTCGAGCGAACGAGGATGCGCTCGTGCCGCTCGAAGGCGTTGCGGAGGGTGGTGATCTCGTCGAGAGCGTGCGTACGCGGGATCTGCAGAAGGCCGAGCGAAGCCTTGCGGCGCTCGAGAGTCGATCGCGGGAGCAGGCTTACGAGGAGCTCCAGACCGTGGTGCGCGACGACATGAACGTGCACCGCGTGGTCCTCGCCTGGCGTTCGTACGACCTCTTGAAGCTCACCGGCCAGGATCAGGCCTCGACGATGCTGCGCCAGTGCGTGCGCTTCTGCATCGACGAGGACGGGAATCGCGCCAGCCGCGGCTTGGCCCCGAACGAGATCGTCGCGCTGCTGCCCGGTCTGATGGAGGAGCACGGGCTGAATGGGCGCGAGCGGGGGAGTCGCGCGGCGGACGACGCCTGGATCGACCAGATGACCGGCACGATCTTCAGTGCAGATCGCGCCACCGCGGCGGGAGCCGTGGCTGCCGCGCTCGCGGAAGGATTCGACCCCGAGGACGTTGGCGCGGCGATGTCCCTCGCTGCGACCCGGCTCCTTCTGAACGACCCTGGGCAGACGCAGGCAGCTCCGGGCAAGCCGGTGGGGAGCGTTCACGGCGCCTCGGTCGGAGTGCACGCCTCGGACTCGGCGAACGCCTGGAGGCACATCGCCCGCGTTGGAAGCGCGCGAAACGCTTTCGCGAGCTTGATCGCGGGGGCGTTCCATACCGCCGGCCAGTCCAACCATGTCGGCGCACTCCCCCACGACCACGACGGAGAGGCCTGCACGAAGGATGACCCCGCCGCGCTACGCGCCGAGATCGAGGGCCGCATCCGTGACCGCGATCAGAAGGGTGCGTGCCGAGCTGCACGCCGGTACTGCGAGCTCGGACATTCGCCCGAGGAGCTCTTCGCGCTCTTGCTCGGTTTCGCGGTGAGCGAGGACGGCGCGCTGCATGCCGAGAAATACTTCCGCACCGCTCAGGAAGAACACTCGAGGGGGCGACCTGCGTATCGCGGGCTCTATCTCGTCGCGCTGACCCGGGTCATGGCGAGCCACTTCGGATTCCCGGCGCCCGGCTACGAAGAGGCGCGCAAGCTCCTCTCTGCCTGACGCATCGACGGCCGGCCGACCGGGGGCTCAGCGCTTCCCATCGTCGGCAGCCGGAAGCCAGCGGGCCGACTCGGCGACGAGGGCGGCAGCCATGCGATCGTGCCCCGCAGGTCCGGGGTGCACGGCGTCGGTGGCGCGCAAACGCACCGAGTCGTCCCAGGCCGGCGCCAGCGACGATCGCAAGTCGAGAACGCAATCCATGGACCGCCCGGCGATGTGGTCGACGAGCGCGTAGATCGTCTCCCACGCACGGGCTTCCTCCGGTGCGATCAGGGGAACGAGGAAGAACACCACGGGTACCTCGTGGCCGCGACCGAGCGCAGCCAGGCGATCGAGCGCGCCCGCAAAGGCCGCCAGTCGGCTGGGACTCACGTACCACTCCTGCCAGGTCGAGAGCAGGCGTTCCGCATCGCTGGCCTTCTCCGGGAGGGCGGGCGCATCGCGCGCGAGCTGTGCGCGCGCGTCCGTGACGAGCGGATCCGCGTCGATCCAGGTGCCCGCGAACGCTGGCTCGCGCACGCCCTCGTGCCGATGGGCCCAGTCCCGGACTGCGGCGCGGCTGCGATCAGCGACCCACCACTGGGCCAGGCGTGAGCACACGAGGAGCGAGCGGGGATAGCGCGAGACCTCGACCAGGGGGAGATTGACGGACGCCAGACCCACATCGTTCACGCAGAAGGCGAGCAGGATCACGTCGGGATCGAACTCCATGCCCACGCGTTCCAGCAACGCGACTTCCTGGAGCGTGTCGTAACCGCCGACGCCCAGGTTCAGGACCTCGGCCGCGACACCCGCAGCGGTCAGGCGCTCCTCGAGCCGCTTGGGCCAGGTGTCGGCGATGTCGAGGCCGTTGCCGAAGGTGATCGAGTCACCCAGCGCCACGATCCGCAGCACTCCGGGGTCCTTGCCCGGCGCGAAATCGCGGTCCCGGAAACCCTTCGAGTTGATGCTGACCGGCCGGCCCTCGACGGAGGCTTGAGTTCCCGGCCGCAGGACGTAGCCGAGATCCGGATCGTCGACTGCGTCGAACAGACCCTCGCGCCGGAAATAGCCTTCTCCCAGCGGCTGGACGTCCTTCACGCGCATGAAGATCTCCGCAGCCAGCGCGAGGGCGACGAGGATCGCGATCGAGAGGAGCGGACCCCGCAGACGCTGCTTCCAGCCACCGAGGGGGCGCGCACTCACTCCCGCAGGATAGCACCGGGCGGGTCGGGCCCGCAGGAAGGGAGACGTCGGTCCGGACTAGCCTGGAGACACAGTTCGGCGGATCGCCCGGCTCGCGCGTTTGCTACAACCCCGGCGCGAGCGGGCACGGCAGAGGAAGCGGACATGGAATTCGACCAGCTCAAGACTTTCCTGGCCGTGATCGAGCACCACAGCTTCGTTCGTGCGGGGCGGGCGCTCCACATCGGTCAATCCACCGTCAGCTTCCACGTGAAGGCGCTGGAAGAAGCGGTCGGATCGAGCTTGATCGAGCGCGGCCGCGGCCGCATCGCACCGACGGCCACCGGTCGGGTGTTGCTGCAGTACGCCAGCCGCCTCGTCGCACTGCGCGAAGAAGCCCGCGCGCGCGTGCAAGCCGAGGAGAGCGGCGAAGTGGGACGGCTCGTGATCGCTGCCTCGACGATTCCTGGCGAATACCTGCTTCCCCCGTTTCTGGCCGAATTCCGCACGCTCCATCCGCGCATCTCCGTGGAAGTCGACGTTTCGGATTCCGAGCGCGCGACCGCTCGAGCGCTTGCGCGGGACTGCGATCTCGCGCTCGTCGGGCGGAAGCCGCGCGATCGCCGGCTCGCCGTCATGCCCTTCGGGCGGGACGAGATCGTGCTGGTCGGTCCCGTGCCGAATCCCTTCGCTCCGCAGGGTCGCCTGTCATCCCGGGATTTGCGCGCAGTCCCCTTGATCCTGCGCGAGCCGGGCTCGGGGACGCGCGAAGCCGTGTCTCGCATCCTGCCGCAGGTGGGGCAGAGCGACGAACACCGGGCGCCCACCCTGCGGATCGGAAGCACCGAGGCGGCCAAGAGGTGTGTCCAGCACGGACTGGGCCTGGCGTTCCTCTCCCGGCTCGCCGTCGCCGACGAAGTGGCGGCGGGGTCGCTCGAGGTCGTCGCGCTGCCCGACACGCCGGTGCGCCGGGAGTTCCACGCCCTGCGCCTGCGCAGCGCGGACCTGCCCTCGACCGCGCGAGCCTTCCTCGAGCTCGTCCATAGAAGAAATCGATAGAATCGCGATGGCTGATCGAAGGAGGCCGATTTCACGCTCGGAGGCGGACGTTGCCGCCGAGCGCGCGGGCTTCGAGGCTTGCATCCCCAGGCAAGCCATCTAGATTCCGTGGCAAGCGCATGGTGGAGACGAGTCTAGACCGGCTACTGGACCTGTACCGCGGCGTCCGCGCGCGCACCGTCGACCTGTGCGCTCCGCTGCGGGCCGAGGATCAGGTCGTGCAGAGCATGGCGGACGCCAGTCCGACCAAGTGGCATCTCGCCCACACGACCTGGTTCTTCGAGACGTTCGTGCTCCGACCTCACGCGGCCGGGTATGCGCCGCTGGAGGAGCGGTATGCCACGCTCTTCAATTCCTACTACCACGCCGCCGGGGACAGGCATCCGCGGCCGGAGCGCGGGCTGCTCTCGCGGCCGACGGTTGCCGAGGTGCTCGCGTATCGCTCCCACGTGGATCGATGGATGGAACGCTTCCTGGAGGCCGAGCCCTCCTTCGATCCGTCGCTCAGCTTCGTCGTCGAGCTGGGCTTGAATCACGAGGAGCAGCACCAGGAGCTGATCCTGACGGACGTCAAGCACGTCCTCGCGCTCAATCCGCTCGAGCCTGTCTACTGCAACGGACGTGCGGGCCATCCTTCCTTGGCGCGCTCTCTCGCCACCAACTGGCATGCCTTCGACGGCGGCCTCGTCGAGATCGGCAGCGACTCGAACGAGTTCTGCTTCGACAACGAACGATCGCGACATCGCCTTTGGCTCGAACCGTACGAGCTGGCGGAGCGGCTCGTCACATGCCGCGAGTACCAGGAATTCCTCGCGGACGACGGCTACAGCCGGCCGGAACTGTGGCTCTCGGACGGCTGGGATACCCGAGCGCGCCTCGGCTGGGAGGCACCGCTGTACTGGCGCAGGGAGGGAGACGCCTGGCGCCTCGTGACCCTCACCGGCGCACGGACAGTCGAGCCCGAGGAGCCGATCTGTCACGTGAGCTATTACGAGGCCGATGCGTTTGCACGCTGGAAGGGTGCTCGCCTGCCGCGCGAGGAAGAGTGGGAGCACGCGGTGGGGGATGCAGCAGTGTCCGGGAACTTCCTGGAGCACGAGGCGTTCCATCCAGCTCCCGCATCGAGCACTCCGGGCAGTCTCGCGCAGATGTACGGTGACGTCTGGGAATGGACCGCGAGCGCGTATGCGCCCTATCCAGGCTTCGAGCCATTCCATGGAGCGCTGGGCGAGTACAACGGTAAATTCATGAGCAGCCGCTACGTGTTGCGTGGAGGCTCGTGTGTCACTCCCGCACGCCACGTGCGCGCGACGTATCGCAATTTCTTCGGCCCGGATGCTCGCTGGCAATTCACCGGCATCCGTCTGGCTCGCGCCGCGCAGTAGGAACGCTCGTTCCGGATTATCAATAGCCGCGCACGCGCCGATCGAGCTCCTTGTGGGCGAGGGTTTTCGAGCGACGGCCCGTGCCGCATCTTTCGTTGACGGATCGCGCTCGTTCCGCATAGTTTTCGCGGCGCTCGACGAGAAGCGCATGCGACTGCCGCGCGCAGATTCAACCGACTGACGGATACTCCGTCCTCGAACCGAAGCACACACATGAAGCGCTACCTCGCCCTCGGTCTGACACTGACTTCCCTGTTCCTCGTCGCTTGCAGGACCACCGACGCCGGTGCCTCCTCCGAGGTCTCCTCCGGCGCACTACCGACGGCCGCGGTGCGTGGAGAAGTCAAGAACGTCGGGATCCTGCTCTTCGACGGACTCTTCATCACGGAGTTCGTGGCACCCTTCGATGTGTACAAGCACGTCGGCGACCGGATGAACGTGTTCACCGTTGGTCAGTCGAAGCAGCCGATCAAGACGTACGAAGGCGTCGTTCTCCAACCTGATTACGCCATGGATGACGCGCCCGCGATCGACATCCTCGTGGTTCCGAGCGGGGCGAACAGCACCTCCACGGATCTCGAGAACAAGACCATGGTGAGTTTCGTGCAGAAGACCGCCGAGAAATCCCGGTTCACCACCTCGCATTGCTGGGGAGCGTTCACCTTGGCGGGCGCCGGCGTCCTCGATGGCCGCGAGTGCACCACCTTTCCCACGTCGATCGATGATCTCCAGAAACAGTTCGCGTCCACGAAGACGCGCAAGGATCAGCGATTCGTCGTCTCGGGGAACGTCGTCACGTCGAACGGCGGACTCGCGGCTTTCGAGGCGGCGCTCTACGTGGTCGAGCAGCTCTACGGTAAGGAGACGGCGGACAAGGTGGCCGACGGGATGGTGTTCGCCAAGCAGAACCGGGCCTACTCCATCGACCCCGCGATCCGCTGAGCGGGGAGGCGGCCATGCGTTGTTTCGAGCTCGCGGTCGGGACGACCGCCCTGGTTTCGTTCGGCGGTTTCCTGCACGCCCAGACGGAGGAGACGGAGCAAGACGAGGCACTCAGCGAACAAGACGTCCGGGACATCGTGCGCGAGTCCCTTCCCTTCGAGGTCCACGGAGGAGTGCTGCTCTGGCACTACGAGCCATTCCTGGAAGGCGCCGAGAACCACTCGGAGATCTACTACGTCAACCTCGTGCTCGACGCCGAGCACGAGGATTTCGGTTTCCACTTCGAGCCCCGCTTCCGCGACACGAAGCTGCGGCAGTTCTTCGAGAGCAACGTGTGGGCGCAGGAAGCGTACCTGAGCTGGAGTCCTCCCTCGCGCGAGGGTGGCATCCTCAAGACCGGCAAGGTGTACAGCCGCTTCGGCCGCTTCTGGGATGGCGTGTTCTACGGCAACATTCCGTACTTCGACGGTCTCAAGCTCGATCCCGACATCGGTATCTCCTGGGAGGAGAACCGGAAGCTCGACGAGCGCAAGAGCCTGGAGTACTCGCTGCAATTCTTCACGCGTGATGGCTCGACCAACGGCTCGCTCCAGGGGCGCGACACGCTCTCGATCGGAGGCGTCGAGCGCAACTCCTTCGTCGGCCGGGTCGCCCCGACCTTCACCATCGGGGAGAACACGAACCTCACGGTAGGCGCGTCAGCGATGACCTTCGAAGCGGATCTGCCCACGCCCACTCCCAACGACGACGTCACGCGATGGAACCTGGAAGCTTCGCTGACGAAGGGCCCTGTCACCGTGTTCGGAGACTACGCGCATCAGAGTGGCCATCACGTGGTCGACTTCCCCGTTCCCGGGGCGACCTCCGACGACATCGACTACCTGATGTCGGGCCTGGCCTATCAATGGAATGACTGGACCTTCCGGTACAATTACAGCTTCGGTGACTACAACGACGAGGACATCGAGGAAGCGATGCACATGCCGGGCGTGGTGTACCAGATCAACCCGCACGTCTCCGTCTGGCTCGAGTACGTGTACTGGGACCGAGACGACAACGGCGACACCTCGATCGTCGACCGGAGCCTCAATCTGATCCTGTACGCCTCCTTCTGAGTGGTGCGAGCATGAAGCCGACGGCCGAAGATCTGGAACGCGTCGCTCGGGTCGCGGCCGAGAATGCTCCCCGCGTGGACGCGGAGGGAGTCTTCCCGAACGAGACCTTGCGCGAGCTCCGGGAGCGAGGATTCCTGGGGCTCGTCAGTGCCGCCGAGATGGGCGGAGGCGGTGGGGGACTCGCGTCCGCCGTGGAGGTCGTCGGTCGCCTCGGCCAGGAGTGCGGGTCGAGCGCCATGGTCCTCTGCATGCACTACTGCGCCGTCGCCGTCCTCGAAGCCCACGCCGACCCGAAGACACGGCAATCGGTCGCGGCCGGCGAGGTCCTCGGGACGCTCGCATTCTCCGAGCGCGGATCGCGCAGCCATTTCTGGGCTCCGCTCTCGACGGCTCGACGCGATGGCAACGACGTGGTGTTCGATGCCGAGAAGAGCTGGGTCACGAGCGCTGGCCATGCGGATCTCTACGTGTGGTCGAGCAAGCCGCTGGAAGCGGAAGGCGAGAGCACGATCTGGCTCGTGAAGCGGGGCGCTTCGGGCCTGAGCTCGCCAGGACGCTTCGACGGCCTCGGGCTCCGCGGCAACGACTCCGTTCGGGTGATGGCGAGCGGGGTGCGCGGCCAGGCGCAAGATCGTCTCGGTCCCGATGGAGGCGGCTTCCAGGTGATGATGGGAATCGTCCTGCCCTGGTTCAGCGTGCTGAACGCAGCTTGCTCCGTGGGCCTGATGGAGGGGATGGTTCGCGGCACGATCACGCACGTCACCGACACTCGGTTCGAGCACCTGGGCACTGCTCTCGCGGACCTGCCGACGATTCGCGCCTATCTCGCGCGCATGCGGATCCGGACCGACATGGTGCGCACCCTCCTCGACGATACGGTTGCAGCCATCGTGAACGGTCGCGCGGACGCCTCGCTGCGGGTTCTCGAGGTGAAGGCGGCGGCGAGCGAGACCTCCACGGAAGTGGCCGACCTCGCCATGCGCATCTGCGGCGGGGCGGCCTTCCGCCACGAGGTCGCCGTCGAGCGCCTCTTTCGCGATGCCCGAGCTGCGACGGTCATGGCACCTACCACCGACGCGCTCTATGATTTCATAGGCAAAGCTCTGACGGGCCGCAGCCTCTTCTAGCGCGGATTTCATGGCAGCAGATTCTCGCGATCTGATCCTTGGCGCGGTGGCGTACGACCCCAAGGTCGTCACGATCTGGGATGGCTTCCAGCAATGGTTCCGGGAGCGAGGGCTGCCTTTCGACTACGTGCTGTTCACGAGCTACGAGCGCCAGGTGGAAGCTCACTTCGATGGCCTGGTCGACGTGTGCTGGAACTCGCCCCTGGCGTGGATCGAGTCGGAGAAGCTGGCGGGCATGCGCAACCGCGAAGCCCATGCCATCGCCATGCGCGACACCGACCGCGACCTGACCTCCTTGATCGTCGTCAGCGCCACGAGCGACGTGAAAGAGATCGGCGATCTGCGTGGCCGGCGCGTCGCCGTCGGTGCGAAGGACTCGCCGCAGGCGACGCTCCTCCCGCTCTTGCATCTCGCCGAGCAGGGCCTCGAGCCGGGAATCGACTTCGAGGTGATCCACCAGGACGTCCTGCTCGGCAAGCACGGCGACCACATCGGGGGAGAGCGCGAAGCGGCTCGAACTCTGGTGCGCGGCGATGTCGACGGGGCTTGCATCCTCGACGCGAACCACCTGGCGTTCTCCAGGGACGGCACCTTCACCTCGGGTGCGACGCGCGTCCTCGCTCGTACCTCCCCCTACGATCACTGCAACTTCACCGTCCTCGACGGCGCTCCGGAGTGGAGCATCCGCAAGTTCCGCGAGCTACTGCTCGGGATGTCGTACGCAGATCCCTCGGTCCGCCGGCTGTTCGATCTCGAAGGCCTGAAGTCCTGGCAGCCGGGCCGGACGAGCGGCTATGCGCAGCTCGAGCGGGCCGTCGCGCGCTTCGATTCGCTCCAACCCTGGCTCGACTCGCTCACGGCGAGCTGAGACGAGCTTTGGAGACCGCGGCCACTCCCGTCGATCTCGGCGACCTGGGTCTCGACCGCGGCGGACACCTCCTCGTGAAGCGCGCGCTGCGCGGTACACCAGCCGGCGGGTTCGTCGAGGTGCGCGGGACCGATCCCCACCTGCAGCTGCACCTGCAGACCTGGGCCCGGGCGCAGGGTCTGCAGTGGGAAGCTCGACCGAGCGGCGCGCGACTACACCGGACCGAGGCCTCGATCGGTCGCTGGATCGGCGCCGAGCGCGCCGGTCGGATCGATCCGGCGCGCGAGGGCGCCGTGCGGGAGGTACCTCCCTCGCGCTGGGGTCTCGCTGCCCGCGGCGCCGCGGTCGAGGCGGGCGATCTGGGCTTCGAATTCGCGATCGACCGCAAGCAGCTCGTGTGGGCCGACCGCATCGCAGAGCTCTACGCGCAAGCCGCGTCCGCGCAATGGGACCCGGGCACGGCGATCGACTGGAACGCATCCATCGATCACCCCGAGGAGGTCGAGGACGCGGTCGTGCAGGTGATGACGTACCTGATCGAAAACGAGACTGCGGCGCTCATCGTTCCGGCGCGCTTCCTCGCGCTCGTCCACCCGCATTTTCGCGAGGTCTTGCAGCTGCTCGCGATCCAGGCCGCCGACGAGGCCCGACACATCGAAGTCTTCACCCGGCGAGCATCCCTCAAGCGCGCGGAGCTCGGCCTGTCCACGCAGAGCGGACAGGCCTCGCTCAAGTCCTTGATCGATGAACCGGACTACGCGCTGGCTTTCTTCCTGCTCTCGGTGCTCGGAGAAGGGACTTTTCTCGTGCTGCTGCGATTCCTCTGCGAGCACGCTCCCGATCCGGTGACTTCGCGCGTCGCCGAGCTCGCGGCACTGGACGAGGCTCGGCACGTCGCATTCGCGATGGCGCACCTGCGCCGACACCTGGCTCACGACCCCGGAATGCTCGGCCGGCTGGCGCACGCCGTCGAGGGCCGCCACGAAGCACTGCGGCAGATGAGCGGTCTGAACGAGGAGGTCTTCGACGCCCTCGTGCTCCTCGCTGCCGGGACTTTCGAGGCCTCGGCAATCGGAGCGGGCTTCGACGCCGTGCTGCGCCTCGAGCAGCAGATGGACACGGCCCGGCGCCACCGCCTCGAGATCCTGGGCTTCTCACCGATGGAGGCCGAGCGCCTCTCGGGGCTTCACACGCAGAACTTCATGTGAGCGCGCACGACTCGGGCCCCTCGCCGCAACCGAGTTGCGGCGAGGGGCCCGAGCGATGAGGAGCTTCTCTCTGGCGTCAGGGGCCCGCCTTCGAGACCGACCACGAGTTCCAGACGACGTCCTGGAGCTTGTGAGCGGCCGCGACCTTCACGAGGCATTCCTCGACCCTCGCGCGAGTCGAACCGGTTGCCCCGGCGGTGACCTCGACCAATCCCACTCCGCCTTGCGGCGTGGCGGCCACTTTCTGGAACAGCTTGGAGTCTTCCAGGGCTTTTTGGATCGCCTTCGCCTGATCGGCGTTGGCCACACCAGCGACGACGAGCGTGGCATTCCCGGTGATGTTCAGCTTTCCGCCGTCGATCTTCAGAGAGGCTGCCCCGAGAGCGGTCTCGATGTCCGAGAGGCGCAGCTGCATGCCCTCCTTCGTGTGGAGCGTGACCTTGCCGTCATCCGGCGAAACCGTCACGGAATCGAGGACCGGGTGGGGTTCCACCTTCAAAGCTGTGGTGCAGGCCGGACAGCTCCCGGCCTTGGGGAACATCGCGTGGCAGCCGGAGCAATCGTAGAGCACCACTTCCATGGCCTCGAGCGACTCCTCGACCTTGGCTGCGTTGTCCTTGGTCAACCCTTGAACGGGAACGACCAGGTCCAGCTTGATCTTGGACAGGACGATAGGCGCCGGCGCCGGAACGGGTTTGGCTTTCTCGTCTTGCATGGCACCGGCGAAGGTGCTCGAGGCGACGAGGACGAGCGTGATACTGAGCAGCTTCTCGAATTTCATCCTGTGACTCCTGATATTGGGTTGCGCGCGCAAGGCGTCAGATGGCGGATAGGACACCGATTCGCAGCGGCAAGCCGGGAAAGTGCCAAGTCTTCCGTGCCCTCCTCGCATTCGGAGCGCCGGACGTCCCGCGGGAAATGGAATCGCTGCGCGGAAGATCGGGACGCCAGGGAGAGGCTGGCACGAGCCTTGCTGTTCCTGCGATCGAGACGCTGGCCCAGGGCGGGCACGTACCGCTTCCCCCTCAGCGGGAGGCGAGGGCCTGCTCGACCGCGCTGCGCAGGGATTCCCCTTCTAGATCGCGGGCCAGGATCCGGCCATCCCGGCCAATCACGAACGTGGTCGGCGTCGAGCACACGTTATAGAGCACTCCGAGCGACGAGCGATCGGCGGATCCCTCCGCTACCTGCGGCCAGGTGATCCCATGCCCCGCGATGAAGCGCCGCACGGCGCCGACGTCGCGATCGAGGCTCACGCCGAGGATCACCAGATCACCCGAGGCGCCGAAGTTGCGCTGCAGCTCCTTCAGGCCCGGGAACGCTCCGCGGCAGAGGACGCACCAGGTCGCCCAGAAATCCAGCAGGACCACTTTTCCGCGCAGATCGGAGAGCCTCAGCGTCGCTCCATCCAGCGTCGTGGTCGTGAAATCCGGTGCGGTCGCGCCGGTCGCGAGCAGGTCGCGCAGCGCCTCGACTCGCAGCACCAATCCGTCATCGACGGAGGGTGCACGAGCCGTGGTCGAGAGGAGCACGTCGCGCGGTCCGAATCCACAACCGATCGTCTCCCTCAGAGTGTGGCGCGAGATCTCGATCTGGTAGTCGGCGCCCTCCGCCAGTCCGGAGATGCGAAACCGTCCGTCCTTCGCACTCACGGCTCCGAGCCGCGCGACATCGCCCTGGCGCGACGCGACGATCGAAACGGCGCCGAGGGGCGCGTCGTCCGGACCCAGCACGAGGCCCTCGATCCTCGAACCGCCCGAAACGTCGACCTCGAGCCGGTTGCCGTTCTCGAGTTCGACCCGCGTTTCGAAGAGCCGCGCGTGGAACCCACCATCGAGCACCCATTCCGATGCCGATACGCGCCACGCGTCGATCGATGGCAAGTCGCGGGCTGCGAAGGTCCATCCGGCGCCGCACTGCACGCGCGGGACGAACTTCAAGTTGGCCTGGAACTCGGCCGGTTCCACCGTGAGCAAGTAGCGCGCTGGATCCCAGGGCGGCAGGCCGGTGATGCGCCCCGAGATCGAGCGCGTCGGCAGGACGCGCACGACCGCATCCCCGGCTTCGGGTCTCACTTCGAGCGCATGGCCGAGGCCGCCGTCCACGGCGATGGCGAGGAGTCCGTAGGCGCCGGGTCTCATTCCCGCGAGCTCGAAGCGCCCCTCGCCGTCCGTGCGCGTCTCGCCCGTGGCATGCGGGCGATCGGCCGGCTCGCGCATCGTTCCGGGCACGAGCGCGAAAGCCGAGCTCGGATCGCTGTAGCTGATCGTCGCCTCCGAGCTCTCCCCCGCGAGGACGCGCGCGCCTGCGACGGGCGCGCCCGCGCCGTCGACGACTCGGCCGCGCAGCGTGCAAGCCTCTTCCTCTGCGCTCGGGCTCAGCCGCGCTGCGCTCGCGGAGATCACAGCCGCGATCAGCACGCGCGGCACCCATGTGAGAGGATCCAGGAACATCTCCGGGATATCGTAGCTCGGGCGGACCCGGCTGGCCTACCGCTTCGGGTCCCAGTGCCGTATCGTGCGTCGAGAGAGCGCGATGGACACATGCTTCCGGATCGGCCGCGAGTTGGTCGCGGAAGAAAACGCCCATCGATCGGAGGTGCTCGCGGTGGACTACGAGCACCTGGGCGAGATCCTCGCGCGGCGCAAGCTGGACATCGAGGGGATCGTCGAGACTGCGCGGGCGTTTCACGTCGCAGTTCCTTCCTGGGGCGTCGGAACCGGCGGGACCAGGTTCGCGCGCTTTCCCGAACCCGGAGAGCCCCGCAACGTGTTCGAGAAGGTCGACGACTGCGCAACGGTCCAGGACCTCGTGCGCTGCACCCCGGCCGTGTCGTTGCACATCCCCTGGGATCTGCCGCGCGACGCGGCCGAACTGCGCGCCTACGCCGGAGCGCGCGGACTCACCTTCGACGCGATGAACTCGAACACCTTCCAGGACTTCCCCGGACAGGAGCGTTCGTACAAGTACGGCAGCTTGACGCACGTCGATCGCGCCGTTCGGCGCCAGGCGATCGATCACAATCTCGACTGCATCGAGATCGGCCGAGCGCTCGGCTCGAGTGCGCTCACGGTCTGGATCGCCGACGGCGCGAACTTCCCCGGCCAGCTCGATTTCCGCACCGCTCTCTCGCGCTACATGGAGAGCCTCCGCGAGATCTACGCTTGCCTCCCCGACGACTGGACGATGTACCTCGAGCACAAGCTCTACGAGCCGGCCTTCTACGCGACCGTGCTCAACGACTGGGGAACGAGCTACTGGTGCGCACAGGAGCTCGGCGAGCGAGCCCGCTGCCTGGTCGACCTCGGCCACCATGCGCCGAACACGAACATCGAGATGATCGTCGCGCGCCTGATCCAGTTCGGGAAGCTCGGCGGCTTCCACTTCAATGACTCGAAGTACGGCGACGACGATCTCGACTCGGGCTCGATCCACCCATTTCAGCTCTTCCTCGTGTTCCACGAGCTCGTCGCGGCGGAGCTCGAGGACGAAGGCTTCGCGCCGGCTTTCATGCTCGACCAGTCGCACAACGTGACCGATCCGCTGGAGTCCCTGATGCAGAGCGCGCTCGAAGTGCAGCGCTCGTACGTACAGGCGCTCCTCGTCGACCGCGACGCCCTGCGGGGCTACCAGGAGGCGAACGATCCCTTGATGGCGCTCGAGACGCTCAAGCGCGCGTTCCGCACCGACGTCTCCCCGATCCTCGCCATGGCGCGCGCGAGAGACGGCGGTGCGATCGACCCCGTCGCGACCTATCGGGCGAGCGGCTATCGCTCGCGCAAGGCAGAGGAGCGCCCGCCGGTCGCCGGCCCGCGCTCGGGCATCGTCTGATCCGAAATGGCCGGGCGTCGGACGCGCGACGAGCGAGCCTGTCTCGCGATCGATCTCGGCGCCGGGAGCGGGCGCGTGATGCTGGGTCGCATCCGCGACGAGACGTTCGCGCTGGAAGAGGTGCATCGCTTCCGCCACGAGCAAGTGCGCGCGGGCGGCCGCGTACGCTGGAGCTTCGAGGCCATGTGGGGCGGAATCCGCGCGGGTCTGGCGCGCCTGTCCGCGATCGAAGGCCTCGATCCGTCACGCATCGCAAGCGTGGGCGTCGATTCCTGGGGCGTCGATTACGGGCTACTGGATGCGCGCGGAGCTCTCATCGAGGATCCGGTGAGCTACCGCGACCCGCGCACGGAGGGGATGCTCGAGCGCCTCTACGAGCGCATCCCCCGCTCAGTGATCTATCGGCGCACCGGCATCCAGTTTCTGCCGTTCAATACGCTCGTGCAGCTCTTCGCCCAGATCGAGCTCGGTGAATGGCCGCGCGAAGCGGCGCGCCTCTTGCTCGTCCCGGATCTCGTGCACCACCGGCTGTGCGGCAGCCAGGCATGCGAGCGCACGGATGCCTCCACGACGCAGCTGCTCGCTCTCGGGTCGCGAGGTTGGGACGAGGAGCTCGCGCGCGCGATCGGGCTCGATCCCGCCGTGCTGCCCGAGCTCGTCGACGCGCCGGCGCATCTTGGCATGCTCGACCGGACCCTCGCGCGGGAGCTCGGCCTGCCCGGTATTCCCGTCGTCGCGCCGGCCACGCACGACACCGCGAGCGCCGTCGCCGGCACGCCGCTCCAGCCCGGCTGGGCCTACATCTCCTCGGGCACCTGGTCCCTCGTCGGCCTCGAGCTCGAGCACCCGATCGCGACCGAGAGCGCCCTCGCCCTCAACTTCACGAACGAAGCCGGCGTCTTCGGCACGACGCGCCTGCTGAAGAACGTGATGGGCCTCTGGATCCTCGAAGGCTGCCGCGAGAGCTGGGCGAAGCGCGGCCTCGAAGCGAGCTGGGAGCCCCTGCTCGCCGGCCTCGACGCCGCCGACCCCGGCGAGCAATTCCTCGACCCCGACGACCTGCGCTTCCTCGCGCCCCCCGACATGGAAGCCGAGGTCCAGAGCGCCCTCTGCGAGACCTACGCGACCCCCGATCTCTCTCCCCGCGCGCTCGCGCGCACGATCCTCGTCTCCCTCGCCCTGCGCTACGCCCAGCTGATCGATCTCCTCGAAGCCCTCACCCTCCGCCCCATCCCCGGCATCCACGTCGTCGGCGGCGGCAGCCAGAACACCTTCCTGAACCAAGCCACCGCCAACGCCTCCCACCGCCCCCTCCTCGCCGGCCCCGTCGAAGCAACCGCAATCGGCAACCTCCTCGTCCAGGCAATCGAGACAGCTTCCTTCCCCGATCTCCCCACCGCGCGCGCCGCCCTATCACGAAGCCTCGCGCCCCGCCGCTTCGAGCCAGATTCCACCGAGCGATGGCATGTCGCGCGAGCTCGCCTCGCCAGCCTGCGCGACCCCGGATGAGTCCGCGCTCTCCTCAGGATCGTCCACCGACAGCGCCGAGCTCGACAGCACCATGCCGCCTCCATCCAAGTCGAAGGAGCCAGCTTCGGGCCAATGGAAGGGGAGACCTCCGGGCAATCCCTGCCGAATCATCGACGCAGTGATGCCAGCCATCGAACCACACCCCCGAGGAGCACGGGTCGATCCCGAGATGCCTCAATCCATGCTTCCTTGCATTCTCGAGGACGTACGCGAGCGCGCGCTTCACCTCGAGCGGCGTACGCAGAACGCGCGAGAAATACCGATCGGCGAAGACCGAGCCCTGGTGCCCGAGCGCCCTCTGGATCCTCTTCGCCATGCGGATGGCCAGGCCCTGCATCCCACGCGACAAGCTCTCCTTCCCGCTCGCCTCCACGAGGAGATGGAAGTGGTTCGACTGCACCGAGAACTGGCAGATCAGCATGCCAAACCGCTCGGCACCCATGAGGATGGCGTCGCGCACCACGCGAAAAACCCTCCGCGAGCGAAGACTCGGCAGTCCCCGCACGACTTTCATCGAAACATGAACGGGACAGCGAGCCGGGAACTGCCCCCGTTTCGCATGCGAGACCCCCGCCGCCCCACCCTTGGGCTTCCGTCCCGCGCCCTTCCGTGCACCGCCCCGCTCCGGAAAGAGCAAACTCGCCAATCGTCTCTTCATCGAGCGCATGTTTCCTCCAGTTCTCAAACCGCTGTCGGCCTGCTCCCCAAGGACCGCTCCTCTTGCTGATCGGTTGCACTTGAATCGGCAGGAATCGGTCCGAGAGATCGCGCGAGACCTCGGCTTATCGCAAGTCAATGCGCGACCTCAGATCGAGACCGACGAACGGCAATTTACAGGCGGGTCACATCCGATGCGCGTCCAACAGATATAGCCGCGGCGCGCCCCTTTTTTTGGTCGGACGCGCCGCGGCGGCTCGCACGTGGATCCGGCGACCTACACACCATCAAGGAATGAACGTCGCGGCCAGGGCGTTGGAGAAGTTGAAGCCGAATCCGCAGGGCCCCATGGGGTCGCGATACCAGCACTGGAAATACCAGGTGTCCCCCACACCGATGCGGCCCGCTGGAGCGAAGCTCTGCGAGCGCGAGACGATGGGACCCTCCACGATTTGACCGAGGGGCCCCGAGTTCTGTGGAGGTAGGTAACGGAAGATGCCGATGCCTCCTGCAGCCACGCAGATGTGGCCGTCGCCGAAGCTATGTTCCGCGGCGGCTCCACCCATGAACATGATCCCGAATTGATTGATGGGTAGACCAGTCGCCGACAGCATCAAGTCGTTCCCCGCGACGCTCGTCGTACCGTAATCGACCAAGAGGGTACCGGCTCCGCTCGAGTTGCTGCAGCCCGCCGAAGAGTCGGTGTTCATGCAGGGCGCGCCGCCATCGCAGAAACAATAGAGCTGAACGTGACAGGGTGTCAGGTCATATACGAGCACGGTCCCCGCGTCCGGACCTGCGGGGTTGTCGTCGAGGTGGGCGCCGACGAGCACCGTCGTGCCTTCGATGGCAACACCCCCTCCCATGTAGGCGGCGTAAGTGCCGGTCGAGTCGTGGAGGTCGGCCTGCAGCCAGTATGTATCGACCCATTTGCCAGATTGACGCTCGAAGACGAAGGCGCGCCCAATGTCTTCGTGGCCTGGCGGATCGTCTTGAGGAGAGCCGACAACGATGCGATTGCCGTCGATTGAGATTCCAAGGCCATAGTTGTCGAATGCCGTGATCTGACTTGAAAGGAGATTAGCACTCACGGTGATCTCCCCAGACCAACCTCCCATTGGTTCATCGACCGCGAAGGCGGCACCGCTGTGGTCGGCGATCAGGCTGTAGGAGCGTGCCGTGATGGCGACCAGATCGGCCGTGGAATCCTCTTGCACGTCCAGCCTGACCCCGAACTCGGAATCGGATTGAGGAGCATCAAGCACGATGCGCGCCGAGGAAGTCGTTCCGGTCGCCCATCCACTGGCCAGTTTCTCGAACACGTACACCGCGCCAGAGTCCAAGACACCCCCCGTATCGTCGCGCCACGCTCCCACAATGATTGTTTCCCCATCGATCGCGACTTCGTCGCCAAATTGCAGGCCGTTGGACGGAAAAGAACTCACGAGCTTCGCAGTCTCGAAGAGAAGCGGCGAAGCGCTCCAGCCTAGCGCGGGCTCAACATAGACGTAGGTTCCCCCGCAATCCGCACACAATGCGTCGTCGAACTGTGATCCGACAACGATCGTGTCACCAGAGATGCCCACTGTAGCCGCAAACTCACCAACACTGGGTGTTCCGTCGCTGTTGAGGAGTTCTGTAGACTGAGACCAGTTGTTCACGCCGTCAAATTCAAAGACATAGGCCGCGCCGGCATTGAGCCAATAGCTTGCAGCGTGGTTGTGCTGTCGCGCCCCGACCACGATTGTGGCACCGTCGATATCCACATCTACGCCGAATTGGTCGAATGCTGCTGCATCCGAGGCCGTGAGCTTCGAGTGGAACATCCATACTGACGCCGTGCGCCGGTAGACGTACGCAGCTCCCGCATCCTCTCTGAACGGAGAGGTTAGATCTTCGAGGCATGCACCGACGACAGCCCAATCGCCCGAGATCGCCACCTCCAGTCCAAACTCGACCTGAGTGCCGGGATCGGGAAACCACTGATCCATGGGCGGCGGCAAGCATTGAGCCTCCAGTCTGCCTACGCCGAGAGTGAAGACGGCCGTGGCGAGAAGGCAGAGTGAGCGGGGTGTATCGATCTTCACGGGTTTCCTCCAGACCGGATCGGCGCCTGCTTGCGAATGGCATGACTCAACTGCATTCATCGCAAGTCGACGGGCGTCTGCTCGCGAATACCTCTACCTGGGCAGCAGCTTCGGAGCCGCCCCCTCTAACCCATTGATAGGTAGGAGCTTAGAAGGATCGTTCCCGAGTGAGCGGTGGTCCTGCTCGAGCGGGGCTTAGACATGCGGGGCGCACATCGTATGTCCGGCGGAGTCCGCGGTGAGGTCCAGTCTCACGGTTCCGCACCAAGCGCGCCGAGCTAGATCGGGCGATGCTCCCACGCTCCGTCGAGTGATCCGCCGAGTGATGACTGCGGCACCCAGGAGGGCGGGTCCCGCCCTAGGTGCGAACGCGTGGTCACGGTTTGCGATAGGTACGGTATTCGTCCTTGCAGAAACTCCAGTCTTCACCTCATCACCTTCTTCGAGGAGAGAACTGATTGAAGTTACGATCCGGATCCGTACGATTCTTGCTTGCTCCATTCGTCCTTGCTTCGTTCGCAGTCCCGGCGTCGGCTCAGTGCCTCCCATCCCCGGTCGCCGAGTGGCTGCCGGACTCTCCCGGCGACGACGACGAGTTCGGACTTACCGTGGCGCTTTCGGGCGACCGCGCTGTTGTGGGGGCCCCCTACGATGACGACCGAGGGCCGAATGCGGGCGCGGTCTACGCGTACCTTCGCGTAGCCTCGGTTTGGCAATTCCAAGCCAAGTTCTACGCTTCGGATACCGTCGGGGACGACCAGTTCGGTGTCGACGTCGACATCGATGGGGACGTGATTGTCGTGGGAGCATGGCAACACGATCATGGCCAAGGGCCGCATGCCGGCGCCGCGTACGTCTTCGAATGGGGCACTTGGCAGAACTGCGTCGAGCTCCACGGCAGCGGAACGGTAGGCGGAGTCACCCAGTTCGCATCGAGTCTGGCCGTGTCGGGCGACACGATCGTGGTTGGATCAATGTACGACGACACGGGCTGCGGCGGGACCGGAACTTATTGCGGAGCCGCCTACGTCTACGTCAGGCCCGATCTGGGTTGGTGCATCCCCCCCTCGAATCCACTTCTAGAGACGACAAGGCTCGACTCGAGCTTCCCGTTGCATGGCGCTCGCTTCGGTGCCGAGGTAGCCATCGATGAGAGCCTCATCGCCGTCGATGCCTATCACGACACCAATCAGGGGATTCCTTATGCAGGTCTCGTGTACCTCTTCGAACGTCCCTCGGTTGGTGGCTGGGCGTCTGGGGCAATACCCCGCGCACGAATCGGCTCGGTCAGCCCGGAATCCTACGACGAGTTTGGACTCCGGCTTGCTGTGCAATACAACGCCGGTGGTCCCGATATCGTCGCCATCGGGGCGCGATCGCGGCCTCCCTCAGAAGGCAAGCCGGGTGCGGCGTACGCCGTGCACGAACCCAGTGGAGGCTGGGCCGACATGACCGTTCAGCCAAACCTGATCTCCAGCCAGATCACCGCAGATGATTCGTATGGAGCGGGCATCGCGATCGACGGCGATCGCATCGCAGTCGGTTCTGCTTCCGACGACCCATTCTGCAACGACGGGTCCGGGCGGGCTTTTGTATTCGAACGGCAGGGGAACGACTGGATGGAAGCCTACTGGCTCGAGGTCCCGATCTCGGATTCCGATAGCGGCTACACGCCCGCCCTCGGTCACGGTCTTGCCCTCGACGCTGGGACGGTCGTCGTTGGTGCACCTTTCGATGACAACGCGAGAGGTCACGACGCAGGCGTGGTCTACGCGTTCGATCTGGCTCCGTGCACGATCAGCTTGTACTGCTTCTGCGATGGCGGCGCAGTCTGCGGGAACTTCGACAGCGCGGCCGGGTGCCAGAACTCGACAGGCATCGGCGCTCCATTCGTGGGGTCGACCGGTACCATGAGTGTCGCGGCCGATGATCTTGTCCTTTCGGCCACGTGCTTGCCAATCAATCAGTTCGGCCTCGTCTACATGGGCGGTGCTCCGATCGAGGTTCCCTTCGGAGACGGCCTGCGGTGCGTGGGCTCTGGCGGCATAGGGATTTACCGCTACTCTCCCCCCCAGAATTCGGGGCCGCTCGGGCAGATCGTTTTGGGGCCGGGGATCGTCGCGCGCTCCCAGAGCTTTCCACCCCCTGGTGATATCGACGCGGGAGACACCTGGTACTTCCAGACCTGGTATCGCGACCCGATGGGGATCTGTGGCAGCTTCTTCAACCTCACCAATGCCCTTTCTGTAACGTTCACGCCGTGATCGACTTTGGAGGCACGTGCCCTCGCGCGCGGTTAGAGTTCTCGGACCGGAGCGAGCAGGACTTGGTACCCTGCTTGCTCCGGTCCGGACGTACGGTCATGACGGAGACGACTCTCACTCGTGAGCTCCTCGAGCGGCTTCTCGCCGGCGATCTCGACGCGGAACGCAGGCTTTTCGAGGCTCACCGGGAGCGGCTCCTGGCGGGCGCACGGCGTCATAGCCTCTTTCGTCGTCTCCGTTCACTCGTGTCGGCGGATGATGTCGTTCAGGAAGTTCTGTGGCGCTCGCTGAGCTCGAGGCTTCTCTCACGTTTCGAGGATCGTGGTCGAGGATCGCTCGATAGCCTGCTCGACACGGTCCTGGATCGCACGCTGGTCGACATGGCTCGCAGGTCGAACGCGCAGAAGCGAGGAGGTCTGCACACCTCGTTCAGAATCGACACCGTAGAGTCGAACGACCACCCCGCTCTCGCGGGAATGGAGGCACGTACTGCGACCCCTTCCTCCGACTTGCGCGCAGCCGATCTCTTGCGCTTCTGCCGCGACCACCTCGAGGAAGAGGAGTGGACCATCTGGCATGCTGTCGAGATCGAGGGGCTTGACACGAGCTTGGTGGGAGAGGAGCGCGGCATCTCGGCCTCGGCGATACGAGCGCGACTGTTCCGCGCACGACAGAAGCTGATCCGAGCGCTTGAAGCTGAATTCGGCAGAGATCGACCGGCGTGACGAACGATCAGGGCGGTGCCCAACTTCGACTCGAGGAGGGCATCCTCGCGTATCTTCTCGAGGCTCGTGAGCGAGGGCTTGCGCCGACACCGGCTGAACTGGATGAGCGATTTCCCCGACAGCGCGAGTTGGCGAGAAAGTTACTAGCGGAGATCGAGGAATACTTCCGGCTGCGTAACTCTCTCCGGCAGCGGACGAGCCTCTTCTCGGCTCTGCCCGGCGCGGGGACGATCCTCGGAGACTTCGAGATCCTCGGCGAGATCTCGCGGGGCGGAATGGGAGTCGTCTATCGTGCGCGCCAGCGCTCGCTCGGCGGACGTGAGGTTGCGCTCAAGGTGGGCCTGTGTGCGGGATCGAGCTCCACGGCGCAGGCCCGTTTTCGTCGCGAGGCCGAGATCCTCTCAGGTCTCCATCACCCCAACCTCGCGGAGGTCCATGGCTTCGGGGAGGCCCAAGGTCTCGCGTTCCTCGCCATGCGTCTCGTGAGCGGGCCTACTCTCCACGCGATCCTTGAGCATGGCTGCCGGCGAGCGATCGCGAGCCGTGCGGATCTGGAGCGGCGCGTCCGGATCGTGCATCAGCTTGCGCGTGCGTTGAGCGAAGTCCACGGCCGCGGCCTGATCCATCGGGACGTGAAGCCGACAAACGTCATCCTGGAAGGAGCCGAACAAGAGGATCCGCTCGGGACCGCCAAGCGCGCCGTGCTCGTCGACTTCGGTCTCGTTCGTCCCGTCCTCGGACCCTCGGCGACGCTCACGCGAGTTTCACCGGCGACCTTCGAATACGCCTCGCCCGAGCAGATTCTTGGAGAAGCACTCGACGCGCGAACCGACGTGTTCAGCCTTGGGGCGCTGATGCACGACCTCCTCGCCGGGCGGCTTCCGGAGGAGCGATTGCAGGCTTCAGCCGGAATGGAGCCACTCACAGCTCTCGTGGGGGGGATCGATCCCGATCTCTCGGCGATCGCCGGCAAGGCTTGCGACCCAGACAAACGCTGGCGCTATCCATCGGCGGTCGAGCTCGAAGCCGACCTGGCCGCGTGGCTCGAGGGCAGCACCGTCTCCGCGCGTCGCGCACCTCTCTCGTGGCGAGCGCGGAAGTGGATGGCGCGGCATCCCACGGCCCTGTTGAAGGTGATCGGCGGAGCGATCGCTGTGGTGATCCTCTTGTCGGCGGTCGTCAAGCTGAGCCAGTGGCGGGAGGCCGGCCTGCGCGCTGCCTCCGCCTGGCGTCACGGAGATCTGCGGGGCTCGGCGGACGCATTTCGGCAGCTTCCCGGTGCAGTACGGCGGAACTCATGGATCTTCCCTGCGAGCTTCGAAGAAGGGCGAGCGCGCCTCTTCGAGTCCGCTAGCGACGACGCGCTACGAAGAATCGAGCGCGCGCTCGGTGAGCAGGACATCTCAGGAGCGCTCCATATGACGGCTCGGCGCATCGCCCAGGTCGGACTGGGCGGTGACCCCTTCCTCGAGCGCATCTTGCTCTCCCACCTGGAGTGGCGCGGGAACGTCCCGCCCCATCCCCAGGCCCTGCTGTTGCTCGGTCGCTACTTCTACGAAGCACCAGTCGTCTCTCCCGAAGGCCTCGGGACGAGCGAGGAGCTGCGAGTTCGTGCTCGCGAGCTCCTGCGTGGGGCGAGCCAGACGGGACCGGACGCACTCTTTCCCATCACGGCCCTGGGGGGTTGCGGCGAAGCACAAGACCTCCTCCTGCTGATCGAGACCTGCTTTGGGCTGGATGCGCCCGTCGAACGGTTGCGGCTCGGAATGATGTCGGCCTCCATCCTGCTTCGTCGTGCGCCATCCTGCGGCTACCTGGACCAGCTGGATCTCGACGCTCTGGAAGAGACCTCGAGCTCGGTCGCGCACGAGCGCTTTCTTCCCTGCGTCGGAACCACGCGGAGCATGAGCTACGAGCTCGAGTTTGCGACCGAAGAGCTCATGATCGCTCTCGCTCTCGCCAGGCGCCAGCGTGGTGAAGCGATCGCGCTCGAGCGCTGGCTCGATCCGGCGGATCCGATCGTTCAATTCCGTGAGCAGGGCGACCCGGAGACCTATCGGTTCGGAGCGGTGCGCGTGCTCCTCGCCACGGCCGGAGATCTGCGCGTCGCCCCGCTCCTCCTGACCGACCACTCGCTCGAGACATTCGAGATCTCGCCACCTTGGCGGTGGGGTCGCCTCAGTGGCTTGCTCGGTGATCCCTCCGTCGCGGGAATGGCGAGGGCGAGATGCGATTCCATTTACGGGCCATCCTGCTCATCGGACTTCGAGAGGGGCTTCGAGCGCGGGAGCGCAGAGCTGCGCGGAGCGCTACCTCCCGTCGAGGCCGACGAGGAGACGCTCTTGTCCCACGAGTCATCGCGCGAAGAGCTGGTCCCAGTTCCCTTCCACACCCAAGGAAGCCTTCCTGGCGCGAGGCTCGAGGGCATGTTGGACATGCGTACAGGAGCGATCGTCCGCTCAGGCAGGCTTGCTACCATGAAGGCGTCGTTCGCGAATCTCGAGAACGATCACCTGCGCTTGTTCCTGGCCGGGGAATCGCGGGTCGAGCTCGCCTTTCAGACTTCGAACCTGGATCACCAGCGTGATTTCGTGATCGAGATGACTCACCAAGCCGCGAACCGTCACCCCATGCCCTGGGCCGGAGACGTTCTCCTCGAACTCAGTTTCAACGGCACGGTTCTCCGTGGAGAGATGCGAGTGACGTCGGGCACGAAGACGATCGAACGCATCCCGGTGAGCTCCACGCTCCTGGAACACTCGAGAGATGAAACGAGCGCTGAACAGGTGTTATCTCTGCGAATGCTTCCGGGCTCCACGACCACTTACTATCTACAAACTCTGGGGATCGTCGATGCTGAATGACCATGTGGGCTGCCGAGGTGCCCGCCCGTGACCAACGGTCGAGCGGAGTGCGCGAGCAGGCTGAGGGCCGCAGTGGAAGGCGGAGCCCGTCGTCTGCGGCTCCTCTCCGAAGAGAGCGCCGCGACGCCTCTGGGGTCCGACAAATGGTCCCGCAAGGAGATCATCGGCCACCTGATCGACTCGGCTTCGAACAATCACCAGCGGTTCGTGCGCGCGCAGTTCACGGAGGACCTGGTGTTTCCGGGCTACGACCCGGACGAGTGGGTGCGCGTGCAGCGTTACGGGGAGCGGCCGTGGATCGAGATCGTCGAGCAGTGGCGGGCGATGAACCTGCATCTCGCGCACGTCATGGAGAGCATTCCTGAGGCGCAGCGCTTGCGGGAGCGCATGCCGCACAATCTGCACGAGCTCGCCTGGCGCAGTGTGCCGGCGGATCGGCCGGTCACGTTGCAGTACTTCCTCGAGGACTACGTCGGGCACCTCGAGCATCACCTGGAGCAAGCTCTGGAAGCCTGATCCGCGGGGGGCGACGCGCGAGGCGGCCGGATCCAATCAGGGCGCGTTACATCCGGCGGAGGACGACGCCCGCGGTGGTGAACAAGTAGTGGCCCGGCTGGAGCTCGAGGGTGGTCTCGTCGGTGGTCGATTCGAGGAGGCGAGCGCTGGGAACCTCGGCGATCGGCTTGCCGCTCTCACGGATCGTGTCGGGTTCGAGGGTCGGCAAGGAGACTCGCGCAATCGTGCTCGGCGGGATGGTGACGTCGAGCGAGAAGTACGGGCCGTCGAGCTTCCAGGATGTCTCGATCGGGCCGCGCGGGGAGTCGTAGCGAGTCTTTGCCCAGGTGAGATGGCCGCCGGGTTGTGGGCGGATCTGGATCGCGGCGTAGCCCGGCTCGAGCGCGCGGATGCCCGCGACGTTTTCCATGATCCATTGCACCACCGCGCCGAAGGCGTAGTGGGAGAAGGAGTTCATGCCGGGATCTTCGAAGCCCTTGTCGGGAGTCCAGCCGTTCCAGCGTTCCCAGATGGAGGTCGCGCCCTGCTCGAGCTCGAAGAGCCAGGAGGGGTAGGTGTCGTTCTCGAGCAAGCGATAGGCGACGTCGTTGCGGCCGATCTTCGCGAGCACGAGCATCAGGTCCTTGGTGCCCACGAAGCCGGTCGAGAGGTGCCAGTCGCGCTCGGCGAGCTTCTCCAGCAAGCGCGCGGTGGCGAGGGCGGCGCTCTCGCCCTCGAGGATGTCGTAGGCGAGTCCTAGTACGTAAGCCGTCTGGCTGTCGCCGCGGATCTTGCCGTCGTCGCCGACGTAGGCCTTGCGAAAGGCTGCAGCTGCCGCGCGCGCGAGCTCGCTGTAGTGCTCGGCCTCGGCCTTCTTCCCGAGCACTTCGGCGGCCCAGGCCACGCGCTGCGCGGTGGCGGCGAAGTACGCACTGAAGATGACCTCGTTCGGTGTCGGATCGTCCACGTTCAGCCAGTCACCGAAGCAGTGGAACTTCTCCGGCGGCAGGAGCTCGCTCGTCGAGCGTCCGCGCGTGAAGTCGACGAAGCGGCGCATCGATTCGAAGCGGCGCCCGAGGTCCCGGCGGTCGCCGTAGACTTCCCAGATCGTCCACGGGCAGATCACTCCGGCGTCGGCCCAGGCCGGGCCGCCGTCGCCGCCGGCGACCTTGAGGGGTGCCACCATCGGGAACTGCCCGTCCGCGCGCTGGGCGTCCTCGAGATCGACCAGCCACTTGCGGAAGAACCCCTGCACGTCGCAGAGCATGGTCGCAGTGCGCAGATAGGCCTGCGCGTCGCCGGTCCATCCCAGGCGCTCGTCGCGCTGCGGGCAATCGGTGGGGACGTCGATGAAGTTCGCTCGCTGGGTCCAGAGGGCGTTCTGCACGAGCCGCGTGATGCGCGGATCCGAGCACTCGAAGCTCGTGGCGAGCGGCGCATCGCTCGTGAGCGCGAGACCGGTGATCGCGTCATCGAGAGGCTTGCCCGTGATTCCCGAGAGCTCGACGTACTGGAATCCATGAAACGTGAATCGGGGCGTCCACTCCTCGATCGCGCCATCGCCGCGGCAAACGTAGGTGTCCGTCGCTCGCGCGCCGCGCAGATTCGTCGTGTAGAGCGTCTTGTCGGCCTCGAGCCATTCACCGTAGCGCAGCCGAATCTCCTGGCTGGTCTCGCCGCGCACGCGCAGGCGCACGACGCCGGCGAAGTTCTGACCGAGATCGTAGAGCCACGTTCCCGGCGCGATCTCGCGGCTCGAAACAGGTTCGAGCTCTGCGAAGACCCGCACGGGCGGGCCGGGATGAGCTTGCAAGAGCGCCGGGAAAGGCGCGCCCACGTCGACCGGCGCCCAGTCGGAGACATCGAAGTCTGCGCGATCCCAGCCCGCGATCTCTTCGCGAGCGTCGTAATGCTCGCCCATCAGGAAATCGCCTTCGTGCCAGGGGCCCGTGGTCGCCCGCCAATCCGGACCCGTTCCGGCAATCTGTCGGCTGCCGTCGGCATAGTCGATCACGACCTGCGCGAGGAAGCGCGTGCGCTCGCCGTAGTGGTCGCGCTTGTGGCCGTAGCCGACGTAACCCGAGAACCAGCCGTCCGCGAGCACTGCCGCCAGCACGTTCTCGCCCGCGGCCACGGCGGTCGTCACGTCCCACGCGTGATAGGGCACGCGCTTGGTGTAGTCGGTCCAGCCCGGCTTGAAGAACTCGTCCCCGATGCGCACGCCGTTCATGGAGAGGTCGTAGATCCCCAGAGCGCTCGCGTACAGCATCGCGCGCTGCACCGGTTTCTCGGGAGCAAAGGTCCCGCGCAACAGCCGCGGCGGCGGCAGGAAGATCTCCGTGCTGCGGAGCTCACCCCAGGGACCGACTGGATACGCGCCAAACGAGCGCGCGGGCAGCCAGTCTGCACCTTTCACGAATGCGAGCTCGGTCCATCCCGCTCCGACCTCGCGCGCCACGATCCAGTCCGGGCCGCTCGTGAAGAGGAGCTCCTGGTCCTCCTCGCCACGCAACACGAGCTTCGCGACGAGCCCGGTCGGTCCCGGCTCGATGTTCTGCACGGTGCACGCGAGTACATTCGTGCCGGGCTGGAGGTAGGCCGCCAGATCGATCGTCTTCGTGCGTCGCCACTCGTTGGCCTCCTCCGGCTCGAGCTCGATCGGGGTGCCGTTGACGCTGACCGCGAGCTGGTCGTCGGCCGTGGCGAGCAAGAACGCCGAGGACAGCGTGGCATCGCCCGGCACATCGAAGGTGGTGCGGTAGAAGCGCGGCCCCGCCGGGGCGGTGGCAAGTTCGTCGGACGCGAAACCGATCCAGTGCGCGCCCTCGAGGTCGATCGGGCGCCCCTCGCCGGAGAGCGGTGCATCCCAGCCGATCCATGTCGCGCTCCAATCGCTCTCATCGAGGAGGCCCAGCGTGAAGCTCGCCGGCTCGCTCCACGCGCTCTCGCGGCCGGTCTCGTCCCACACGCGGACGCTCCAGTGCACGCGCACACCTGAGGCGAGCGGCGCACCGCCCCACTCGATGGCGGTCGGGTCGCCGCCCGTGACGCGACCGGAATCCCAGAGGTCCGCCGTTCCCGCCTCGAGCCCGCGCACGTCGCTGGCGGCGCGGACTTGCCAGGCACTCATGCGCTGGCCGCGCGCCGACGGATCGCTCGCTTTCAGCACGAACGAGAGGTGTGGCTTGCGCTCGCCGACGAAGAGCGGCTCCTCGAGCGCTTCGCAGCGCAGGTCGACGGGTCGCACCGACGCGGCCTGGAGAGCGGGCGCGCAGACGGGGAGCACGAAGCAGGCGAGGTGGAGCATCGGTGGAATCGCGGAAACGCCGGGGGGATCGGAATACGCGCGGACATTGTCCGGAGGAATTGCACGGCGAGCCAGGGGATTCCTGTCCCGCACGCCGAGTCGGCGGCGTGCAGCTTCGCTTCAGCGCGGCACGAGGTACGTGCCGGCCCAGCGGTCTTGCATGCTGCGCGACGGTCGCCAGATCGCGTAGGCAATTCCGAACACGTGGAGCGACAGCCCGAGGACGGTCAACGTCATTCCTGCCATCGCATGGTCTTCCACTGCAAGCCAGGCAGCGATCCCGTAGGGCACGAGCAAGGGGAGCCAGCTCAGCAAGCTGCGCCAGGTGCAGCGCCGGCGCGAGGCCATCTCGCCCCGCCTGTCGCGTACGCCGATGCCGAACAATCGGATCGACAGACCACCTCGGAAGATCGCAGCGAGCACCGTGGCCAGGATGCCCCAGATGCCGACGGTCCAGAGGGTGAACATGGGAATGATTCGCCAGCGCAGTTCTTTGATGCTCCTCTTGTCGTCCCCGGAAACCTGCACGCCCGCGTAGGGAGTGAGCTTCGTCTCCACTGCTTCCGCAGGCTCGACAGCCCCTCCCGGTGCGCTGGAGGCCTCCGGTACTTGCAGATGGAATGGACGCTCGCGAATCCGCTCGCGCGCCCAGGCGATCTCCTCGACGCTTGGGGAGGGGTATTTCTCGATCGCGCGTGCGCGAATCTCGACCTGCGCAGGTTCGACGGTGCCGAGGGAGCTGCCGCTGAAGAAATTGGACGCCGTATTCGAGATCAATATCTCTCGAGCCCGGCGATCGTCGTCGTCCATGCGTTCTGCTGGCGCAGGATCTCCATCCTGGGCCTCCAGTTGACGGATGCTGCGCAAGGCCTCTTGCATGGCATCGATGGGACCCGTCAGAGCAAACATGATGATGACGGTGGCGCTGAGCATGAGCAGCGGCACGATCGCGCTCGCGGTCATCTGCAGGGCGCGAGCGGAAACGCTCAAGCTCATGGGCCCGTCGGCGAGGCTCCTCAGATCGCGGCGTGCTTCATTCACGCTCGAGTAGGGCGCGGCGAGGCCGAGCAGCTTGCGCACGACCATGTCGGCCGATGCCGGCAGCCAGACCGGAAGGACCGCATCGGGATGCTGGCCGTCTCGAAGCATGAGCCGCGCCACGTCGGCGAGCAGCCCGAGCGGCGGCTTGCACTCCAGGGCTCCCTTTCCGATCGGATCGTCCAGGAGGCGGGGGTTCCAGTTGCGGTCGACCCACACCTGCTCGAGGCACACGGAGGCGAGCTCGTCTCCGGTCCGCTCCGGGTTGCCGGCGCTTCCATGGGCGGAGAGCTCGGCGAACTCCTCCGCCAGACCGCTCAGCACGCGATGCGCGGTCGACCAGTCCACGCTTCCGCCTTGCGCGATGCACGTGGCGAGGCTCGCGCCTCCGGGCGCCTCGAAGGCTTCGTAGAGCGTGTCCCCCTCGTGAATGCTGTCGAGCCAGCGCAGGCGGCCGGGACGCGCGAGAGAGCGCCGGCTCTCGCTGCATTCACCGGCCCGGTCCTTGCGTGCGTGAATCCACACCGCACGATTCAGGTTCTGATCGACGGCTTGCAACAGCACACCGGTCCGAGTGGGGCCGATGAGACTCTCGATTCCGTACGAGCCGACCTGCGCGGGCCATCGATCGGCCGGCTGAGTGGCGTGGACCGGCACCGGCCGCTGGTCCTTGAAACGAGCGAAGGGGGAGCGCGCTTGCACGACGCGCGTTCCGCTGGCGAGCTCGTGCAGGCCACGGAAGCCGTTGCGCCGGCGCATCGTGGAAGCCTGCAGGAGGTAGTTCGCCACCGTCACAGCTTGGATCGAGAGACCGTAGCCCTGCTGGCTCAGCTGCGCGGAATACAGCAATGCGACCGCCAAGAACGCGGGGGCGGAGAACACGAGGGCGCGCAGGAAACAACGGCCCAGGTCGAGCTCGAGTGTGCGCGCGTTCACCACGCGTTGCCCGAGCATCCACTTGGCGGGCGTCGCGCCGGTCAGCCCCTCGAGGAGCGCGAAGTACAGGGGCGCCAGCGCGCTGAGCAGCACCGTGGCCGTGAACGACCGGAGCCTGCCAGGCCGGGCGGGGTCGAGGTCGGCCCAGTGCCAGTCCTGAGCGACGGACAGGAACATGATGCTCGCCGACACCGCGCCCACCAGGACGACGTCGAGCGCATAGGCAACGAGGCGCCTGGGCCGGCCAGCAGGCACGACCTCGCGGGCGACGAAGGGGTCCAGCGCGGCTCGAAAGCTCGCATGGTCCTGGAAGCGGCGCTGTGGATCGCGTTCCATCGCTCGAGCCACGACTTTCTCGAGCTCCGTCGGCAGCCCCGCCCGCAAGGAGGACAAAGGCGGCGGAGCTTCGGACAGGATGCGGGCCAGGACCTCCCCGATGTTCTGTCCGTGGTAGGGCGGGCGGCCGCAGAGCAGCGCGTAGAGCGTCGCACCGCAGGAGTAGATGTCGCTGCGCAGGTCGACCTCGCGGCCCCGGATCTGCTCGGGAGACGCGTACAGCGGCGAGCCGAGGAAGGCCCCCGATTGCGTCAAGCGGATGTCGGTGTCGAGCGAGCGCGACAGGCCGAAATCACCCACCTTGACGTGGTCATCCTGCGTGATGAAGCAATTGGAGGGCTTCACGTCGCGGTGCACGACACCCGCTCGGTGCGCTGCCTCGAGACCCTCGAGGACCTCGAGCGTCCAGCGCACCGCAGTCTCGACCGGGATCGGCTCACGCTTGGCCAGCCGGTGCTCGAGCGTCTCGCCCGGGCACAGTTCCATGGAGATGGCCGGCGCACCGTCCACTTGATGGGCACCGTAGACGAACACGCAGCGCGAATCGGAGATCGAAGCCGCCATCCGCGACTCGCGCCGGAAGCGCTCGAAGGCTTCCTCGGACACGCGCTGATCGGCTCCCAGCACCTTCAGCGCGACAACCCGGCCGGAGGAGAGCTCCTCCGCATGGTAGACCACGCCCATGCCTCCGCGCCCGAGCTCGCGCAGCAGCCGAAAACCGTCGGCAACGCGCGGCAGGGAGACATCGACAGGTTTCGTGACGTTCGGCTCGGGCATTGGCGCTGGATTCTAACGCTGTGCGCGGGTCGAGCTCGAAACGAAGTAGCTGAAGCGCTCCCCATGGCCGCGGCCTCGATGGTCGCGCCGTGTCCCGCGAACGACCGAGATCCCGAGTGGCGGGAGGCTCGGATCGCTCTGCTATCCTGTAGAGGAATGGACGTTCTTCTCGACGCCGGCGCGCCTCGGTCCAGTTCTCTCGCGCTCGCTCGAGCAGCGCTCGCTCGATGCTGGCGCTCGTTCGGACCGTGCAGTCTCCTCGGTGCCTGCACGCTCGCGCTCCTCTCGTCCTGCTCGAAGGAGGGAGCCCGATCCTCGCTTCCGCCCATCCGGTCTCAGGAGGTGGTCCTGGCGCTGCTCGACGATCCGTCGATCCGCGTGGTCGTGCAGGAGAACGAAAAGCTACCGGTCAAGTATGACTTGATGATGCCGTGCGGAGGTGGGGACGACGACCGCGGTGAGCTGTCGGCCCTCGAGATGACGCCTCCGTGCGAGGTGCGCTTCCGCGTACCTGAGCTGCCCGAGGGCTCCGAGCTCTCTTTCGCGGTCGCCATTCGCAAGCAGTCCTACACGGGTCATGGCAAGGTCGTGTTCCAGATGGAGTTCGGCGGCCGAGAGGTGTGGACCCGCACGCTCGATTCCTCGGCGAGCCTCCCCGAGGAGCAGCGCAAGTGGTGGCGGGATCAGCTCGCGCTCGCGGGTGAGGGTGAGCTCGTGTTGCGGACGCGTTACGAAGGCGACGCCTCGCGTGCGCCGCGCGCGGGTTTCGGACTCCTCGAGATCGTCCGTCCGCGAATCTACGCGCGGCGGCCGGCGTCGAGCGGTGGGGCCAATGTCGTCCTGATCCTGGTCGACACGCTGCGAGCCGACGGCTTGCACGTCGGCGGCAACTCGCGCGAGACGAGCCCGAACCTCGATGCGCTGGCCGCGCGGGGGACGCTCTTCGAGGAGGCGTACAGCACGGCCCCCTGGACCGTGCCTTCCACGGCAACCGTGCTGACCGGCCTCACGTGCGCCGAGCACGGCCTGGGATTCTCCTCGTCGAACTTCCTCGCTCACGGCCTGCTCACGATCGCGGAAGCCTTCCAGGTCGAAGGCTGGACCACGGGTGGTTTCTCCAGCAACACGCTGATCTCGAAGAGCCGCAATTTCAGCCAGGGATTCGAGACCTTTCGCGACTACCGCTGGAAGAACACGGCGGGGATGCTCGACGATGTCGAGGCCTGGGTCGAGCGCAACCGTGAGCTCCGCTTCTTCCTCTATCTGCACCTGATCGATCCGCACGGTCCGTACGTACCGGAAGAGCCCTATCGCTCGCGCTTCGCGCCGGACGTCCCCGCTGACCACGAGACGCAGCCCAAGATCGTCATGGATCGCTTCTGGAAAGGCACCGAATTCGAGCCGGGCTGGCTGGCGGAGTATGCGCGGCACAGTCGCGAGCTGTACGACGGCGAGGTCGCTTGGCTCGACGATCTGCTCGGACGCCTGTTCGCGCGGCTGGAGGCATTGGGACTCCTCGAGAGCACGATCGTCGCGCTGACGAGCGACCACGGTGAGGAGTTCTTCGAGCACGGCCTCCTCGGGCACGTGAGCCAGCTACACGACGAGCTCGTGCACGTGCCACTCGTCCTGGCAGGCCCCGGGGTTCCCCGCGGCAAGCGTGTCGAGCAAGCGGTCGAGAACCGCTTCGTCGGCCGTACTCTCCTCGGCCTCGCGGGAGTGGATCCGCACGGGAACCTGCGCGGCGTGGACCTACTGGATGAGAAGGAGCTCGCCGCCTCCGCCGCCGATCCGATCTTCTTCGCGACGCGCAACGGCCGCGTCCCGCTTCCCGGGGGGAAATGGAGCGCGCGGCGCTCGCTGTACGGTGCGCGCTTCGAGCATTGGCGCTTCTTCTGGGCGCCGGCGGCGGGGGGAGAAGCGGAGAGCGCCTCTCTGTACGACGTGGTGGCGGATCCGGAGGCTCTCACGGACATCGCTGCCGCGCATCCCGAGGTCTGCGCGGACCTGCGGGCAAAGATCAAGAGCTGGCTCCAGCGCAGCGAAGCCTCCCGGCCCGTCGTGCGAATGAGTGGAGACGCCGATCTCGAAGAGATGAAGGCGCTGGGCTACGTCGGGGACGATTGAGCTGCCGGCTCGTGCACCGCGCTTTCGTAGGATGAGGGCATGCTGCGACCGCCCTCGTTCCTCGTCCTCGCTCCCTTCCTCGCCGCCTGCGCCACGCTCGATCGTCCCGCGGCCGAGCAGCGCGGGCGCGAGCTCGCGCACGAGCTCGTGATTCTCGATGGGCACATCGACGTTCCCTATCGCCTGTGGGAGCAGCAGAAGTCGGGCGCGGTCGACGACGTTGCCGAGCGCACGGCCAAGGGCGATTTCGATCATCCCCGCGCCGTGGAAGGTGGCCTGGACGCGCCCTTCTTCTCGATCTACGTCCCCTCCGCATGCGAGGAGCTCGGGGACGCCAAGAAAACTGCCGACGCCCTGATCGACATGGTCGAAGGCATCGCGGCTCGCGCGCCCGACAAGTTCACGATCGCGCGTACCGCTGCCGAAGTGCGGGCGGCGGCCGAGGCGAAGAGAATCGCCATCCTGCTCGGAATGGAGAACGGCAGCCCCATCGAGGGCGACCTCGCGAACCTCGATCACTTCCACGAGCGTGGTGTGCGCTACATCACGCTCTGCCACGGGGAAGACAACCACATCTGCGACTCCTCTTACGACACGCGGCACTCCCACGGCGGCCTCACTCTCTTCGGCCAGGACGTCGTGCGGCGCATGAACGAGCTGGGGATCCTGATCGACGTCTCGCACGTCTCCGACGACACCTTCTGGCAGGTGATGGACCTCACGCGAGCGCCTGCGATCGCCTCCCACTCCTCGCTGCGCCACTTCGTGCCCGGCTTCGAGCGCAACATGAGCGACGAGATGATCCGCCGCCTGGCCCAGAACGGCGGCGTGATCCAGATCAACTTCGGATCGTCGTTCCTGACCGAGCCGGCGAACACGCACAGCAAGACGCGCAGGGAGGCCGCAGCCGCCTTCGAGAAGGAGACGAGCCACCCCGAGGACTCCCCCGAGACCAAGGCCTTCACCGAGCGCTGGGATCGCGAGCACCCCTACCCCTTCGCCGACGTCCGTGACGTCGCCGACCACATCGACCACGTCGTCCGGATCGCCGGCATCGACCACGTGGGCCTGGGCTCGGACTTCGACGGCGTAGGTGATTCCTTGCCCACCGGCCTCAAGGACGTCTCGCAGTACCCCAACCTGATCGCCGAGCTCCTGATGCGCGGCTACCCGAAACGCGACATCGAGAAGATCTGCGCAGGAAATGTGCTGCGGGTGATGGAGACGGCCGAGAAATTGGCGCGCGAGTAGCGCCTCTCCTTCCGGTTCGGACTACCGCGCAGTTCGGGCTCCCTCTTAGTTCGGAGTACCGCCTTCAGGCGGTCTGGTTCGTCGTCCCGCCTTCAGGCGGGACTTGCTCCGCAAGAGAAGACCGCCTGAAGGCGGTACTCCCAACCAGAGCCTCACTTCGACGCCTCGTCCTTCACCTCGTGCACGAGCAAGCGCACATCCGCCGGAAGTGCCTGATCTAAGCGCGCATCCTCCGTCGTCGGATCCGGTGCAAGGTCGATCTCGGAGAGCTCGAAGCGCACGCGCTCGCCCTCGGCGTTCTGGTGGGCGATGCCGACCATCCTGCCGCTATCGCTAGCAAGAGTGAGCGTCAGTGAAGCCAGGTACCGATGCAGCTTCTCGTCGCGCGGCACGAGCGTGAGTTCGCTCGTTTTCTCGCCTGCTGCGAAACCGCGGATCTCGAAGGTCGACTCGATCGCTCGGACATCGGCGCTGAAGCAGCGCAGCAGCGCGCTCGCAAGCTCGTTCGAGCGGAACAGCCAGCGCTCGGCCCGCTTCTCCACAGGCCAGTACATCTGATGGCTCTTGGGATCGGATCGCACGATCACCGGCCGGGGCTCGGCGAGCTCGAGCAGGAGGCAGCCGGGGTCGGCGCGCAGGTGCAGCGTGCCCTTCGAGACGAGCGGCTCGGCGAGCAGGAGCGATTCCTGGTATTGCACGTAGTGCGCGCGGATGCGCTTGACTTCCTCCATCGCCTTCGCGAGTCGCTCGATGGCGCTGCGCGCGGCGGGCAGGTCGACGGTGGTTTCCTGGGCGCTCACGGGCGCGAAGGAGAGGGCGATCAGGACGAGGAAGGCGAGGGAGTGCGTGGCCATAGCTTCCGCTCCAATAGCACGGGAACGAGCAGGATGCTCGTGAGGAAGCAGGCGAGCATCCCCACCAGGACCAGGATTCCCAGCGAGGTGAGGGCGGGACTCTCCGATGCGACCAGCGATCCGAAGCCGATGCTGGTGGTGACACTCGTTCGCCACAGCGCGATACCCGTGTCGAGGACGACGTCCCGGCTCCCTTGCAGCTTGCGCAGCACGAGGTGAATCCCCGCGTCGACGCCCAGGCCCAGGATCAGCGCCACGGCGATGAAGTTCCCCGGATGCAAGGGCCAGTCCAATACGCTAGCGAGGCCCAGCGTGATGCCGAGCCCCGCGCCGACCGGCGCGAGAGCGATCAGGCTCGCATGTAGGTTGCGCACGCCGAGGAACACGAGGAGGACGACGGCCAGCGCGCTGAGCCCGCTCGATCGGCGCAGGTCGCCTTCGAGGAGCGGGCCGATGCGATCGGCGAGCGCGTTGGGATCGAGGACCAGTGTTCCCGGTGGGAGCGCGTGCTCGAGGGCACGATGGAACGCGGCCCGCTCGGATTCGTGGGCAGCCATCTCGCGCGGGTGGAAGCTCGTCCGCCAGTAGCGCTCGTCGCGCCAGACGAACTGCATCGAATCCGCCGTCGAGGGTGGATCGGCGTCGAAGCGGGCTGCCCACTCGCCGAGCGCGCTCTCGAAAGGCCCGGGCTGGAAACCGAGCGTGCGCATGTCCTCGCGCGTGCCCTCGACCCAGCCGTGCGTCCGCTCGCGGAACAGCTCGACGCGCGCCCGGCGCGCGCCCGTCGGGATCAGCCGATGGGGGCCCTCCGAGAGCGCCGACCAGCCCCCGGCTTCCAGCTCCTGCGCTGCTTGCGCAATCGTGTCGATCGAGGTCTCGACGGGCACGAATGCAAACGCTCCGAGCGGCGAGAAGCCGAGCATCTCCGAGAGGCGGGCGAACAGGCCGTCGAGACGAGCTTCCGGCGGTCGGAGATGATTGGGATCCCCGTCGATGCGCACGCCGCGAGCGAAGACCGCTCCCCAGCCCAGAGCGGCGGCAATGCCGATGCCGAGCGCCGCAGCATGACCGGCCCGCGTGTGCACGAAGCGCGCCAGCGCGCGCCAGTGCGCGGGGTGCTCGTGCTCGATCGCGCGCGGTCGCAGGCGCCCGAGGAGCAGCGGCATCACCGCGAGCGTCGCGAGCCAGGCCCACACGAGCCCCAGGGTGAGCAGGATCCCGAAGCTCTGCAGGCTCGCGAAGGAACCCAGGCCGATCGTCAAGAACGCAGCGATGGTCGTCGCCATGCCGTAGAAGATCGCGCGCCCCGTGTCACGGTGCGTGCGGATGACGGCTTCCGCATGCGAAGCGCCGCGCCGCTCGCTCCCGTAGCGCTCGGCGTAGTGGATGGCGAAGTCGATCCCCATTCCCATGAGGATCGCGGCCGAGCTGACGGCGAGCGGAGTGAGCGGTCCGAGCAAGAGTCCGCCGTATCCCAGCGCCCAGAGCACCGACAGGCTGACCGGGACGAGCAGCACGAGCGGGAGCCAGAAGCTGCGCGTCGAGATCACGAGAAAGCAGAGCAGGAGCGGGATCTCCCAGTAGAGCGAGGACTGCATGTCGCCCTGGATGCGTGCAGCGTCGGTGCGGGCGACCTCGTAACCCCCGAGCTTCTCGATCTCGAAGCCCGCGCTGCGCGCTTCCACGTCGGCGATGAGCGCGCGCGAGAAGTCGACGTCGAAGGGCTCCTGCTTGCCGATCAGGCGCACGAATGCTGCCTGACCACCCTCGAGGAGGAGGTAGGGCGAGGACGCCTCGAAGCGGCCGGGGAGAGCCGTGTGCGCGGCCTGCTCGAGGATCCAGCGCAGACCGAGCGGGTCGCGCAGCACGATCTCGCGGCCGAGTGCTGGATCCTCCGCGAGCAACTGCTTGCTTTCCACGAGCGCCTCCTGCCGGCCCTCGGGGGTGAGGCGGGTCTCGAGAGCCTCGATCGCGCTCTCGGGCAGAAAGTAGAGCGGCGCCGCGCGCGCCCGGATCGCGAGCTCCCCCCCGAGCTCCTCCTTGGTGCCGGCGACCTCTTCCAGGAACGGCGATTCCGCCAGCGCCAGGAGGAGTTCACGCAAGCGCTCCTCGAGCCGCTCGCCACGCACCAGGAGGAACATCGTGCGCGCGCCCTCGCCCGAGGACTCGACGGCGCGCATCAGCTCGATCGTCTCGTCGCCGCGGGGGAATAGCGAGGCGACGTTCGCGTCGATGCGAAAACGCGGGAGCGCAGCGAGCGCTCCGAGAGTTACCAGGACGAGCACGGCGATCGCCGCCCGCGGCGCCCGCACGAGCCAGGCTGCCCAGGCCGCCAGCGCTCGCTCGATCAATCCTCGCCCCTCGCGGGCAGGTCGAGCTCGAAGAGCGTGTCGGGAGGAGCGGCGATCGCTTCGCGCTGCTCCTCCACGATCACCCAGCGGAAGTCGTGGCTCTCGAACGCGTGCTGCGGTTCGAAGCGCTCACGCCAGCCCACTCCGCCGAGCGCGTAACGCCGCTCGAGCAGCCGACCCTGGGCGTCGACCCTGGCGATCACGCGCACCCCCTCGAGCGTGCTTCGCAGCAGGATCTCCCAGCCCTCGTCGTACGCTCGCGCGCCGAGCGCGCGCTCGCGGCCGATCGGCGTCGCGTCCTCGACCAGGCTCGCGGCGAGGAAGGCGAGCAGGCCGCGCGGCAGCGTTCGTCCGCTCGCACGCTCGAAATCGAGCGCTGGCCCTGCGTGGGGGAAGTAGCCGCGGACTCGCTCGGGCGTCACCACCAGATCGAGGAGCTTGCCCCCGATTTCGGGGATCACCTGCGCGCGCAGCGCCGGCCGCTCACCGCGGCGCACGATCACCACGGCGGTGAAGCGGCCCGAGACGTGCGTGGAATCGAGATCGATGAGCGCGATGCGCCGCTCCGCGGTCTCCGCGGCCGTGACGGTCGGCGGCAAGACCTCGGCGAGCGCGCTCGGCAGGGGGCCGAAGCTCCGGCAGGCGGCACCGAAGGCTGCAATCGCGAGACCGAGGACGAGCGCGCGCCGAAGCACCGTACTTCGATCTCAGGTGCCGGCGGGCTTGCTCAGGACGAGCTGCGCCTCGATGTCGTCGCGCAGGAGCTGGACCCAGGTGTTGTAGTTCTTGTGGATCGTCTGCGCGCCGCCCTCGTTCCGGTAGTCGAGGTTCTCGCTGGAGACGTACGCGAACTCGACCTTGTCGTTGCCGTAGAGGACGTCCACCGTGGCCTTGTGCCTGCCCCGCACGAGGACCTGCGCGGTGATCTTGCCGGGCTCGTCGTTGGTCGGACGCCAGCCGCGGTGCACCATCGCGCGCAGGATCGCGTCGTGGATGTCCGAGCGCGGCTCCTGGAGCAGGATCGGCGGGGGCGTGAACAGGGGTGCGCTGCGGCAGGACGCGACGCTGAGGCAGGGGAGGCAGAGAAGCGCGAACAGGAGGAAGCGTTGCATGATCGGGATTCCCTTTCCTTCAGGTGAGCATGTTCAGGAACCGGAACGCCTGTCCGGCGGGGGCGGGCCGTGAAGGGCGAGCAAGGCTCGGCGATCGAGCTTGCCGCGATCCGTACGCGGCAGCGCGCGGACGAACAGGATGCTGCGTGGAACCTTGTGCGCCGCCAGACGCGCTCGACACCATACGACGACGTCCTGGTAGCTCAAAGCTCCTTCCGGACAGGCGATCACCGCGCGCACGAGCTCCCCTTGGCCGTCCAGTAGAGGCTGAGCCAGCACCGCTGCCTCGGCGACTCCGGGGAGCATCGCCAGCACGCTCTCCACCTCACGCGGATTGACCTTCCTGCCCTTGACGTTGATCCAGTCGTCCGAACGGCCGAGCAGGAAGAGCTCCCCCTGCCGGAAGGTAGCGATGTCACCGGTGACGAAGCGCTTCCCGTCGAGACGATCGCTGGTGCGCTCGCCGTTCGCGCTCACGTCCTGCACATAGCCCGAGGCGACGGCGGGAGAGCGCACGACGACGCGTCCCACGCCCTCGTCCGCTTCCACCAGCTCGACCGTGACGCCATCGACGGGCGTGCCGACGCTGCCGCGCTCGGCGGCATCCCCGCGGCGGTCGTACGTGATGCCCCCGCATTCGCTCGAGCCATACAGCACGTGGATCGCGCGGCCCGTCCGCTCGCGCCATGCACGAGCCACCTCCGGAGCGAGCGGAGAGCCGGCCGAGAGGAACAGCCGTGTGCATGCGGGCCAGCGCGCGCCCCCGTCGATCGCGAGCCGCGCGCGGTACCACGACGGCACGCTCGGCACGACGCTCGCCTCGAAGCTCGCCGCCGCCTCGAGCGGATCGCCCTGGCCGGGAAACACGAGTGGCGTGCCGCGCATCCACGCGGGGGAAGCGAGCACTGAGAAGCCATAGGAATGCGAGAGCGGGAGCATGACCAGGAATCGATCGGCGCTCGTCAATCCCATCGACGACTCGAGCTGGTGGTAGTCGGCGAGCAAGTGCTCGGCGCTCACCGCGATTCCCGCGGGTGCGCCCGTCGATCCCGAGGTGAGCTTCAGGCTCGCGCTCCTCGAGAGGACTCGCACCGCCGCGGGAGAGAGGGCCTCGAGGCGGCCGCGCTCGTCTCCGTCCGACCAACCTTCCCCGATTGTCCAAAGCGCCGCCGCGCCCAGCTCCCGTGCGACGCGTGCACCTTCATCGCCGGGTGTGCTCGCGTCGATCAGCAGGACGCACGCCTTCGCCCAGCGCAAGCCGAGCCAGCCGGCGAGGAATCCCGGCCCGGGCGGCGCCAGGAGACCCACGACGCTTCCCGGCTCCAGCGCCAAGCGCTCGACCTCCCGAGCCACCGCGCGCGCTCGATCCAAGAGCTCCTCACGCGTCCAGCGCGCGTCCGGAGCGAGAGCGATGGGTGCACGCGGGGCGGCGGAGGAGTGCTCCCGGAACGCAGCCAGCATGGGATCCATCGGCGCGCGGGAGTCTAGCGCTTGACGCCCTGTGGCCTCGCGCCAGCCACCGCCACACTGGACGAGGACTCGGCCCGGGGGTACAAGCGGGCGCGCTTTTTGCAGGATTCTGCGCACCTCATGGAAGCCGCCGCGATTCGCAGCCAGATCAAGCAATTGATCGTCGAGCGCTTGCATCTCGACGGGCTCGTTCCCGAGGAGATCGACGATGGCGCGCCACTCTTCGAGTCGCTGGGTCTGGATTCCGTGGACGCGCTGGAGCTCGTACTCGGGCTCGAGCAGGGCTTCGGGGTGAAGATCGCGAATCGGGGCATCGATCGCAAGGCCTTCGCGAGCGTGACGGCGCTCGGCGACTTCGTCGCAGGTTGCCTGGAGAAGCAGGCGCGCGAGACCAGCGCTCGCTGAGCGCATGTCCGGCGCGCGTGGACGGATCGTCGTCACCGGAATGGGCGCGATCAGTCCGTTCGGGGAGGGCGTCGCGACCTTGTGGCGCGGTCTGGACAGCGGAGCATGCGCGATCCGCCCGCTCGACGTCTTCGACTCGAGCCTGCATCGCACGCACCTCGCCGGTCAGGCTCTACCGCCACTCGAGGAGCGCGGCATGCCCTCCGCCGTCGTGCGTCTCACGCGCAGCGAGCGTTTTGCGCTCGCCGCGGCGCGCGAAGCCTGGAGCGATGCGCGTCTCGCCGACGATGTCGACCGCTCGCGCGTGGGCGTCTTCTTCGGATCGAGCACGGGCGGAATGCTCGAGGGCGAAGCGTTCTTCGTGCAGTCCGTGCGCGGCGGAACGCGTGCCGCTCGGGCGAGCCGGCTGGCTGCGCAGCCGACCAGTGCACCGGCCGCGGCGATCGCGCGCGAGCTCTCGATCCGCGGGCCGGTCGAGACCACCGCGTCGGCGTGCGCGGCTGCGACGATGGCGATCGCGGCAGCGCTCGACGCGCTCCGGGAAGGCGAGGTCGAGATCGCGCTCGCGGGCGGAGCCGATGCGCTGTGTCAGCTCACCTACGGCGGCTTCAACGCGCTGCGGGCTGTCGACGAAGCGCCCGCGCGTCCGTTTCGCGAGGATCGGGCGGGACTGTCCCTCGGGGAAGGGGCGGGTGTCGTGGTCCTGGAAAGCGAGGCGAGCGCTGCGCGCCGCGGCGTGCGCGCGCGGGTCGAGCTCGCCGGCGCCGCCTCCTCTTGCGACGCCTACCACATGACTGCGCCCGATCCGGAGGCGCGCGGAGCAGCCCAGGCGATGCTCGCGGCGCTCGCCGACGCCGGCGTCGCGAGCGAGGAGATCGCCTTCGTCGACGCGCACGGAACCGGCACGCCCCACAACGATGCGGCCGAATGGCGCGCGTTGCAGCGTGTCTTCGGCGCGCGGGCCGCGCGCGTGCCCGTGACGGCGACCAAGGGTGCCATCGGCCACCTGCTCGGCGCTTGCGGCGCTCTGGAAGCCATTGCAACGGTGCTCGGCCTGGGCGCGGGCCGCGTGCACCCCACGTCAGGCGGCGGCTCGATCGATCCGTCCGCAGGAGTCGACCTCGTGCTCGGCTCGCCCCGCCTGATTCCGCGCGCGCAGGCCGCACTTTCCGTCAACCTCGCCTTCGGCGGCGCCAACGCAGCGCTCGTCTTCCGCATCCTCGAGGACGTCGAAAGGGGAGCGTGAAGGCGCCGGTCGTCGTCACGGGAATCGGCACCATCGGACCCGCGGGCGCGGGGCTCGAGCCGCTTCGGCGAGCGCTCGAGCGCGGCTCGATCGAGACGTGCGAGGTCGATCGGAGCGCGGGCTTCCATCGCGAGAGCTCGGCGCGGCGTGCGGGGCTCGTGCCCGACGCCGCGTATGGTCGCTGGCTCGCGCCGGCGCACGCGCGGCGCATGAGCCCGCCTTCGCGCATGGCGGTCGCCGCGGCGCGCATGGCCCTCGAATCCGCCGGGCTTGCCGAGGACCTCGTGCGCGGCGAGGGGACGGCGATCGCGCTCGGCACGGCTTTCGGCTGCACGACGTTCACGGCCAAGTTGCTGCAGCAGATGGCCGAGGGCGGGCCCGCAGCGATCTCGCCCTTCCTGTTCATGGAAACGGTTGCCAATGCGCACGCCGGGCAGGTCGCACTCGCGCTGGGAGCGCACGGACCGAACTGGACGCTGACCCAGCGCGAGGCGAGCGCGCTCTTTGCACTGGGGCGCGGGCACGACCTCGTGGCGAGTGGCCGCGCGCGGGTTGCGCTCGCCGGCGTCGTCGACGAGATGGGGCCGATTCTTCACGCCGTACTGGATCGCTTCGGTGCGCTCGCTCGCGAGGGGCGCGGCCGGCCCTTCGATGCGCGCCGCGCGGGTTTTCTCGCCTCCGAGGGGAGCACGATCCTCGTCCTGGAAGAAGAAGGCCTCGCTCGCGCGCGCGGCGCACCGATTCTCGGGCGGATCCGCGCGATGGTGCGCGCGAACGATCCGAGCGCGAGCGCTTCCGATTGGGGGCGGGAGGGCGCGCGTCTCGGCCTGCAGCTACGCACACGCTTGAGCGATTTCGATCTCGATCCGCTGTCCATCGAAGGCATCGTCAGCGGGGCATCCGGTAGTCCCTCGGGCGATCGGGCGGAGGCGCAGGTGTTGCGAGCCTGCTTCGGAGCAGACCAACCGCCGACGATGGTGCCCAAGGCGACGACCGGCGAATTCGGCGGAGGGTGGCTGGCCGCAGCGATGATCGCGCTGGACGGAGGAAGCATCGCTCCACCGGCGGATTTCGTGACCGATCCCGAGCTCTCGATCGTTCCCTCTGCCGGCGTTCCCTCGGACAGCTCGCGCACGCTTCTCCTTTCGAGCATGGCGGCGAGCGGACCGGCAGCCTGGCTCGTCCTGGAGCGCGTCGCGGGATGAGCGAGCGTGTCGCTGCGATCGTTCCGGCCTACCAGGCCGGCGCGACCATCGAGGAGGTCGTGCGCCGCACGCTTGCGATCGTGCCCGACCTCGTCGTGGTCGACGACGGATCGAGCGAGGGGACCGCCGAAGCGGCGCGAGCGGCGGGCGCGGCGGTGATCCTGCATCCGGAGAATCGCGGCAAGGGTGCTGCGCTGGCGAGCGGGTTCCGGTATTGCCTTGCGGGCGGCTTCGACGCGGTCGTCACGCTCGATGCGGATCTCCAGCACAGACCGGAAGAGATCCCGCGGCTCTTGACGCCGGCGCTGCGCGACATGGACCTCGTACTCGGTGCGCGCGACCACCTGTTCGGGGAGATGACTCCGCTGCGGCGGGGTGCCAATCGCTTCTCGGCCTGCCTGATCTCGTTCGCCGCCGGCATCGCGCTCCAGGACGTCCAGACGGGATTTCGCGTGTACCGCAGGCGTCTCCTGGAAACCCTGCCCTGGCGCGAGCGGGGCTTCGAGGCCGAGAGCGCGATCCTGGTTCGCGCTGCCCGGGCCGGCTTCGCGATCGCCTCCGTTCCGGTCGAGATGGGGTTCGTCGACGGACGCGCCACGAGCCATTTCCGCCCGTTCGCCGACTCCCTGCGCATCGCCCACGCGGTCATCGGTGCGCGCTTCGAGAGCCGAGGTTGAGCAGGAACGCCCGCGAAGTCGTGCCGTTTTCGGGATGCACCTCCCCGCATGGGAGACCGCTCGAGCCGAAACCGGCCGGCACGAGCTACGCTCGGTCGGCCAGGCATCAGGCACTGGAGTCGGTCTTGTCTCGTCGCGAGCGCCCTCGTCTCCGGGGTGGTTGACAGCCAGAAGGAAGCGCGTGAGGATCCAGCCGTGCTGAACACCGCGTGGCGGCGAGTGGGGTGTACGGGAGCCCCACCTGCAACCGCGGGGTGGCCTTCACGCCCCAAGTCTGGAGGAGATGCTGTGTGAAGGATGCGGCGCTGCGCGAGCGGCGCCGCGCTACTTCGGGAGCGATGCCGGCGCTCTCGTTGCCCCTCGAGTCAGGGCAACCCGCCGATTCCCTTGAGATCGGTCCGTGAGGGCGATGATTTCATTTTGGAAAGAGTCTCCCGCTCAGAGCGTGATGGCGAACCTGCGCACACCGCGATCGAGCTGCCCGTACACTCCCTTGGACGGTGCACCTGCGATTCGTGTGCCGTCCTCTGGCGAGATTCCGGAGCTCGCTGGTGTGCATGTCCTCTTCCCGAGATCTTGCGGCGCGAGACGGGCGTGGCTGGCGAGAACTCTCGACCCCGGTGGACTGGCCGCGGTCCGTTCCGGCACAGTCCGCGCCGGTGGTCGATCGGACCGGGTCAGCGACCGAAGTGGAACAGCACTGCGAAGAACGCGAGCCACAGCACGACGCCGATCGCGCGTTCCAAGCGCACGGGGTCACGAAGGAGCGAGCGGCGCTCGGCCAGCGTGCCAGTTCGAACGGTCGTCTGGGGTTTCACGTGTCGGCCCTTCTTGGCGTGATCCGGCCCTCTATCACGTGGCGGGCAGTGGGTAACACCTGCCGCCCGGGGAGGCCGCGCTGGACTTCCCGAGGGCTGTCATGGGAGTTAAACGGACGAGCGGAAGGAAAGTCGGCATGAATCCGAAACAAATCGAGGTGGCCTGTCCGTGCTGCGCCACGCGCCTCACGATCGACGTGCTGACCAGCACGATCCTGCGGACCGCGCGTCCGGCCGAGCGCGACGAGACTGGCAAAACGATCCTGGACCCGGGCCGCTGGGATCAGGCCAACGCCAAGATCAAGGGACGGGACGCATCGGGACAGGACGTCTTCGACGCAGCCCTTACCAAGGAAAAGGGCCGGGACAAGCACCTGGACGAGCTTTTCGACAAGGCTCGCAAGAAGGCCAAGCGTCAACCGGACGGAGAGGACGAGCCGCGCTGAGGCGTCGATCGAACTCGGAATCGCCCGGCTCCCGGGGCGGCCGCCTCCCTCCCCGGATCGGCGCTCCCCTCCCCGGCAATCCGCCAGGCTTCTCGGTCACGAGACGAAAGGGAAGACCACGAAGGTGGGCTCCGCGGCCACAGCCATCTATCTTGGCCCGCTTCCACGCTCCTCGTGGGTCGACGAAAGCCATGCCCGAGAGTCGCTTCCGAGCCGTCAAGGCATTCAAGAACGCCGAGTTCCTGGCGAGCTCCGACGCGCGCGCGCTGCGCATCCTCGCCGAGTACCTCGAACCCCTCTCGCGCTTCCAGGAGCTGGGGGTGCGCGACACCATCGTCTTCTTCGGCTCTGCGCGCATCCCTTCGCGCGAGCAGGCCGAGCGCGATCTCGAGACCGCGCGCAGTGGCGAGGGCGATCTACGGCGCGCCGAGATGAACCTCTCGATGTCGCAGTACTACGAGGCCGCGCGCGAGCTCGCGCGCCGGCTGACCGTCTGGTCGAAGGGTCTCTCGGGAAGCGATCGGCGCTTCGTGATCTGCTCCGGCGGTGGGCCCGGCATCATGGAGGCCGCCAACCGCGGCGCTTCCGAGGCGCGCGGTGAGAACGCCGGCCTGAACATCGCGCTGCCGTTCGAGCAGAACGAGAACCCGTACATCACGCGCCGCCTCGCGTTCGAGTTCCATTATTTCTTCATGCGCAAGTACTGGTTCGCCTACCTTGCGAAGGCCGTGGTGATCTTCCCGGGCGGCTTCGGAACGCTCGACGAGTTCATGGAGATCCTGACCCTCGTTCAGACGCAGAAGATCAACAAGCGCATGCCCATCGTGCTGTTCGGCAAGGACTACTGGAGCCGGGTGCTGCACCTGGATCCGCTGGTCGAGTTCGGCACGATCAGCCCCGAGGACCTCGATCTCTTCCTGCAGACCGAATCCGTGGACGAGGCCTTCGACTACGTCGTGGGTGAGCTGTCCCGCGGAGCGATCAAGGACCCCACCCCGAACATGTGAGGCGGCCGGCCGGGGGCCTCGGTTTTTCGATCGCGAGTAGAGTGGAAGCGCCGTCCCTGGCCCGCGGGCGTTCTCCCGGATAGCTGAGCGCCGTCCAACGGAATGCCCGAGCGCGGCAAGGGACTTCTCGGGATGGACAGCAACGCTTCGCGAACCGATCTGTCTGCACTCCTCGATCATTCGGAGTGGCTGCACGCGCTGGCCCGGCGCCTGGTGGGCGATCCGGGCGCGGCAGACGACCTCGTGCAGGAGACCTGGGTCGCGGCGCTGCGCAATCCCCCGGACGTCACGCGACCGGCGCGACCGTGGCTCGCGGGCGTGTTGCGCAAGCTCGTGCTGCTCCGGCGCCGGAGCGAAGGCCGACGCGCAGGTCGGCAGGAATCGGTCGCGCGCGAGGAAGGCCTGCCCTCGGCGGCCGAGATGGTCGAATCGGTCGACACGGGCCGGCGCCTGGCAGGACTGGTGCTCGAGCTCGCGGAGCCCTACCGGACGACGGTGCTCTTGCGGTACTGGCACGACCTCTCATCGGCCGAGATCGCGCGCCGGCAAGGCATTCCCGAAGGGACGGTGCGCTGGCGCCTGAAGCACGGCATGGACGAGCTGCGCGAGCGCCTCGATGGAGCATTCGGCGAGCGCCGCTCGTGGCACCATGCGCTCGTCGCGATGCTCTCCGTGCGCGGCCTCGTGCAGAACGAGACGCTGGTCACGAGCGGTGGCGGTACGGCCGCGCTGGTCGGTGGGCTGGTGCTCGGGATCGCCGCCGTGTGGGGTGCGAGGGAGTACGTGAACGAGAGCTCGGCGGAGCCGGGGCACGAATCGTTCGCGAGCATTGCTGCGGACATCTCCGCGCACGGAATGGGGAACGAACCCGCAGGAGAGCACGCCGCCGCTGGGAGCATCGAGCGCGAGGTCTCGGCGGTGCCTGCGGCTCGTCCCGACACGCGCTTCGATCGAGTCGTGCGCGTGCTCGATGCGAGCGACCAGCCGGTCCGCGATGCGCTGGTCGTACTCGACGACGGGACGCGCGCGGGGGTAGCTGTGCACAGCGATCCGGATGGCCGCGCTCTCTTCTCGGCCGTCGAGGGTTCCGCGACCCTCTACGTTCGCGCGGCCGGCACCTACCTCGTGTCGCAGGAGCTCGGATCCGACGACCTCGAAGCGTCCGTGCGACTTCCGGCAGGCGCGGAACTCTCGGGACGACTCGCGACGGGCGGCTTGGAGCCGGCCGCCGGCGTGCGCCTCGCACTGGCGATCGATCATCCGCTCTTCGAGGGCCCGATTCCTGCCGCGGTCGAAGCCCACTTCGGCACGGCGCGGCGCGCCATAGCCTTCACCGGCCCGGACGGTTCGTTCTGCTTCCGTGGGCTGGATCCATGGTGGAAGGGCACGCTGGAGTTGCCGAAGACCTGGCGCCTGGCCGACGAGCCTGCCCCGCCTTTTGGCGGTCCCAGACTTCGGTACGAGCACCCCGAGCGTGGCCTCACGATCGAGGTCGAGCGGCGTCCGCATCTGTGCGGAACGGTGTTCACGAGCGGATCGATTCCGGCGATCCAGGCACGCGTCGAGCTCGAGGTCGCCTGGCCCGACGGAACCACGAGCCGCATCCGCGATCGCGCCGACGAGGAAGGTCGCTTCGTCCTGTTGATCGAGGATGAGCGCTTCGCGAGGCACGATCCACACGCCGCAAGGCTTTCGGCGATCGCGCGCGATGGTCTCGTCTCCGGCTTGCGCATCCTGGAGCAGGCAGAGCTCGTCGACGGCGCGGATCTCGCTCCGCTGGTGCTCGACACCCCGCTCACTTCGCAGCTCACGGAAGACGCGCTGAACGAGGAAGCCGCTTCTTTCGCGAGTGGGGAGATGCTGGATACCGCATCACTGCGCCTCGAAATCCTCGTCACCGACGAGCTCGGCCGCCCGCTCGTCGGCGCGGTGGTCGAGCGCGTGGGAGAGGTTGGCCGCGAGCTACGCTCGCGCAGCGACGCAAACGGCGCGCTCGTCCTCGATGCTCTCGAAGCCGGCCCGATCGATCTCCTGATCTCGCGACCCGGCTACGCGGCCCGGCTCTTCCGCACCGCTCTCGCAGCGCAGCTTCGATCCACCACCGTGGCTCTCGAGCGCGGGCATGACCTCGAGCTCGAGGTCGTCGACGAGAGCGGCGTGCACCTCGATGGACTGGCGATCGAAGGTCGCACGGCGGACAGCCTGCCCGTGTGGAAAGCGACGCCTCGGGGCGGGGGGGGTTACGGGTTGAGCGGACTCGGATCGGATCCGCTCTCGCTGGAGATCAGGCGCGAAGATCGCATCCAGACGATCGGAGTTGATCCTCTGGCCGAGCGACTGCGAATCACACTGCGCTAGCTCTCTGGTTCGGAGTACCGCCTTCAGGCGGTCTTCTCTTGCGAAGCCAGTCCCGCCTGAAGGCGGGGACGACGAACCGGACCGCCTGAAGGCGGTACTCCGAACTAAGAAGGCGGTACTCCGAACTAAGAAAGAGGGACTCCGAACCAAGAAGGCGGTACTCGGAACCGGACGATCACGGCTGGATCGTGATCGAGACCGCGTTGGAGAGATTGAAGGCCGCACCGCCAGCCGCCGGGTCGCGGAACCAGAATTGGAAGTTGCGCGTCGATCCGACGTACGCACCCAAGCTGTGCTTTGGATCGGAGTTGTCGTACAGGTACGCGGCGCGATTGCCGACGGCCTGGGTCAAAGCACCGCGGACGATCGATCCCGAAGTGCAGAGGTTCCCGTTGCCGAAGGGCACCTGGACCGGATTCTGCCCGTGGAAGAAAAGTCCGAGCTTGTTCGGGACGGGTGCGGCAAAGAGCTGGAGCGCGCCTGCGGCGGCGCTCGAGGAGCAGCTGGCGGAGATGTCGGCGGCGTTGCCGGTCGAGTTGGGATTGGCGGTGCAGTACTCCACTCCGATCTCGACACATGCCACATCTCGATAGAGGTAGGCGCGGCCTTCGTTCGTCTCGCCGTTGTCGTACATCCAGGCGCCGACGAGCACCTCGGTCCGGCCGTCCGCGTCGACGTCGGCCGCCGAGGCCACGGAGTGCCCGAAGTTGGCATAGTCCTGATCCCCTTCGTCCGTCCAGGCGAAGTTCGTCGAGAGGCCTGCGGGCGAGCCCAGGTACACGAGCGCGCGGCCCTCCTGGAGCTGTCCATCGCCGTAGGTCAGGACGCCGACGATCACGTCGCCGTAGGCATCGCCGTTGACGTCGCCGGCGCTCGCAACCGAGCAGCCGAGGCCGGCGGCGTTCTGGTTGCCGTCGACGGTCCAGGCGGCGCTCGAGGAAAGCCCACTACTGGAACCCAGGTACACGAAGGCGCGGCCCTCGAAATGTTGACCCGTATCCAAGCCAAAACGCGGGGCGCCGACGATCACATCGGCGTACCCATCGCCGTTGACGTCGCCGGCGGGAGCGACCGAGGTGCCGAAGTGGGCGCCGTTCTGCTGGCCCTCGGCGATCCAACCGGCAGTCGACACGAGCCCGCTCGCAGAGCCGTAAAAGAGATAGGCGCGACCCTCGTTCGCTTGAACACTCTGGTAGTAGGGCGCTCCCACGATCACGTCGGCGTAGCCGTCACCGTTGACGTCTCCGGCGCTCGCGACGGATTGGCCCAGCCGAGCAAAGTCCTGGTCGCTCGCGAACTCCCAGCTGGAGCTCGTGGCGAGTCCACTCGCCGAGCCCAGGAACACGAAGGCGCGCCCCCCATAGGACATGCTGGCGGAGTGTCCGTCGGCGCCGACGATCACGTCGCTGAAACCGTCGCCATTGACGTCACCTGCGGACGCGACGGACGCGCCGAACCAGGCACCACTGTGGTCCCCGTCGGCGGTCCAAGCCGCTGTGGCCGAGAGTCCACTCGATGACCCCTGGTACACGTAGGCTCGGCCCTCCCCGGAGGCGCTCAGATAGTTGTGGGCTCCGATGATCACGTCAGCGAAGCCGTCGCCGTTGACGTCACCCGCGCTCGCGACCGAGAACCCGAAGCTGGACCACTGGTCGTCTTCGGCTATCCAGGCGGCGGTCGTCGCGAGGCCCGCCCCCGCCCCGAGGTAAACGAAAGCCCGGCCCTTGTTCGTCGGCAGGTTGGGGTAGCCAGGGGCCCCGATGATCACGTCGCCGTAGCCGTCGCCATTGACGTCGCCCGCGCTCGCAACGGAAGTGCCGAACAAGGCTTCCACTTGATCGCTCTCGGCCATCCAGGCCGGATCGCCCTGCGTCGCGCGAGCAAGCGGGCGAAGCGCGAGTGAGAAGGCGCTGTTCGGAATGAGGGTGCCGATGGCCACGATGCACACGAGCGATCGGCATACGCGAGCAATTCGATTCATGTCATCCACCTGACTTCGTGAGACCGAGCGTGAACGGCTGCCAGCGAACGACTCGCGGCGCGCCCATGCGATCGATTCTACTTCCTGTCGGAGACCGCGGGGGGATACTTCGGATCCGCTAACCGATGCGGACCTCGCTCCGCATCGGCGAGAAAAATGGCAAAAAGCGAGAACTATTCGAGCTCGCAGGAAGAGCGCGAGCCCGAAGCGAAGCGCGGCTCACCGAGCGCGGCGTCGCGGTGCAGCTCCGCCGAGCGCGCGTGCCCGGCGAGCCCCTCCAGCGACGCCAGCGCGCGCGCGTCTTCGTACAGCGCGCGCGTTCCCTCCCCAGCTTCGAGCGCGAGCCATGTGCGGACGCGCAGGAAGGAGAGGACGGAGAGGCCTCCTCGCGAGCGCGCTCCGCCGCAGGTGGGCAGGACGTGATTGGGCCCGGCGCCGTAGTCGCCCGCGACCTCGGCGCTGGAGTGGCCGAGGAAGAGCGTGCCCGCGTGGAGTACTCCTGCGCCCAGCGCGGCAGGTTCGCGCACCGCGAGCGCGAGGTGCTCGGGAGCCAGGCGATCGCTCGCGCGCACGGCCGCCGCGAGATCCGGAACGAGCACGGATCCGCCACGCGCGAGCGCCGCGCGTGCGATGTCGGCGCCGGGGAGCGTGAGGAGAGCGTGTGCGAGCTCGTCCGCGACCGAGCGCGCGAGCGCGGCGCAAGGCGTGATCAGGACGGGCAACGCGTCCGTGTCGTGCTCTGCTTGCGCCAGCAAATCGGCGGCAACGCGCGCAGGATCGGCGCTCTCGTCGGCGATCACGACGAGCTCGCTCGGCCCGGCGAGCATGTCGATCTCGACCTCGCCGGCGAGCAGCTTCTTGGCGGCCGTCACCCAGCGATTGCCGGGTCCGACCAGGTAATCGACGGGCGGGCCGTACACCCCCAAGGCGAGCGCGGCGATGGCCTGCGCGCCGCCCACGGCGAGTACTGCATCGGCGCCCGCGAGAGCAGCCGCCGCCAGCGTCACCGGCGCCGGTCGCGGCGACGCCACGAGGATCTCCCGCACTCCCGCGGTGCGCGCGGGGACGCACGTCATCAGGACGGTCGATGGCAAGGGATGCCGCCCGCCGGGCGCGTAGGCGCCTACGCGTTCGACCGGGACCAGCGCGTGACCTGCCCAGCCACCGTCGACGGGAGTTCGCAGCGGCGCAAGGCATGCCCGCTGCGCGAGGGCGAAGCGCTCGATGCGCTCGTGCGAGCGCTCGAGGAGCGCTCGCTCCGCGGGCGCAGTCGCGGCCCAGGCGGCATGGAGCGCATCGCGCTCGAGCCGGATCGGCGCGCCGCGTTCGAGGTCTCCCAGGCGCTCGGCATGCTCGCGCACGGCTCGCTCGCCGCGCGCGCGCACGTCTTCCAGGATCACGCGCGCGCCAGCGAGCGTCTCCTCGTCAAGGGCCCGCGAGCGCGCGCGGAGGAGCTCTTCGAGTGTGCGCGCAGGGAATACCTCGTTCATCGCCGCGCCTCGCGCTCCTCGTCCGTGGCACGCGCCGGCTTCGCCTCACCGCCGCGCCGCGTCACCGGCCGCTCGCGGCGGGCGAGCTCACGCGACACGGCTTCCCAGCCCGCGCCGTGCACCAGTCCCTGCACGAGCGCGAAATAGAGGACGTCGGCAAGCTCGTGCACTGCCGCTTGGGGGTTCTCTGCGAGGACGAGCTCGCGCGCCTCTTCGAAGAGCTTTTGCTCCAGGAGCTTTGGATCGGCAGCCAGGCGCGCGGTGTAGGACTCGCCTTCACTTGCGCCGACTCGCGCGGCGAGGCGCCGGGCCAGGCGCGCGAGGCCGAAGTCCTCGCCGAAGCACGTGCGCGAGCCGGTGTGACAGAAACCTTCGCCATGCTGTCGCACGACGAAGCGGAGCGCGTCGCGGTCGCAGTCGAGGCTCACGCGCAGGAGCTCCTGAGTGGCGCCCGAGCTCTCGCCCTTGCGCCACAGCCCGCGCTTGCGGCTGTGGTAGATGCCCGCCCGCGCGTCGATCGCCGCGCGCAGACTCTCACCGCTCGACCAGGCCAGACCTAGCGCGAAGCCGCTCTCGTCGACGACGACGGTGGGGAAGAGTCCGTCGGAGCGATCGCTCGTGAGCGGAGCGGCGAGCGCGTCGGCGAGGTGCAGCCGTCCGGTGTAGAGCGCCATGCCCACTTGCGCGTCCGCGCCGAGCCGGTCGAGCTCCGCGATCTCGGCGGGGGACGTGATTCCGCCGGCGATCGTCACGCGCGAGGGCTGCGCGGCGGCGATCACCTCGCGCGCGAGCGTCATGTCGGTACCCGCCAGGCGGCCCTCGCGCTCGACGAAGGTCACGAGGAAGCCCGAGCACAGGGGCGCGAGCTCGCGCACGCGCTCCAGTAGCGCGCGCCCCGTGCGCTTGCGCCAGCCTTCGACCACCACCTCGCCGTCGCGCGCGTCGAGCGCCACGATCACGCGCTCGCGCGGCAGGCTCGCGAGCAGCGCCGGCTCGGCAGCGGTCCCGAGCACCACGCGCGTGGCGCCGGCGTCGAGCGCTCGCAGCACACTCGCGCGGTCGCGGAGCCCGCCGCCGACGCGACAATCCGCCACAGCGCACAGGCGCTCGACCAGCGCGCGGTTCGAACCGCTGCCGCGCGCGGCGTCCAGGTCGACGACGGCGATCTCGCCGGCGAGACGCATGCGTTCTGCGACGGCGCAGGGGTCGCCCGCCTCCAGGGCAAGGTCCTCTCCACCGACGAGCTGCACGGTGCGGCCACCCTGGATGTCGATCGAGGGGACGATCATGGACGCAGCTCCCAGCCGCGAGCGGCGAGCGCGCGCTTGAGCGCGGCGACGCTCGTCTCGCGCGAATGCAGGATGGAGGCGGCGAGCACGGCGCTCGCTCCCGTGGTGAGAGCCGCGACGAGATCGTCGACGCCGTCGGCTCCGCCGGATGCGACGACGGGTACGCTGACGCGCGTGCTCACGGCGCGGATGAGCTCGAGGTCATAGCCCGAGCGCGTGCCGTCGCGATCCCAGCTCGTGAGCAGGATCTCGCCCGCTCCGAGATCGGCCGCGCGAACGGCCCAGTCGAGCGCGTCGAGACCGGCGCGCGTACGCCCGCTCTCGATCACGACGTCCCAGCCCGTGTCGCTGCGTTCGACGTCCCACTCCGGGTTGCGCGAGGCGGCGTCCAGCGAGAGCACCACGGCCTGGCTGCCGAATCGGGCGGCGAGCTCTCGGAGGAGCGCGGGGCGGCGAACCGCCGCGGTCCCGACGGCGACGCGATCGGCGCCCGCCTCGAGGAGCGCCTCGGCGTCGGCGAGGACCCGCACGCCGCCGCCGACGAGGAGGGGGATGCCGAGCACGGCGCGCACCGCTCGCACGGTTTCGAGAGCGTGGCCGCGGCCCTCCGGAGTCGCGGAGACATCCAGTAGCACGATCTCGTCGGCTCCGCTCGATTCGTAGAAGCGCGCGAGCTCCACGGGATCGCCCGCGTCGCGCAGCGTCTGGAAGCGCACGCCTTTCACGACGCGGCCGTCGCGCACGTCGAGGCACGGCAGGATGCGCGGCGCAATCATCGGCCGGCCTCCTCTGGCGCGTGCTCGAGCCAGCGTTCCAGGATCGCGGCCCCGAAGGAGCCGGAGAGCTCGGGGTGGAACTGGCAGGCGAGCACGCCGCCGCGCTCGCAGGCGGCGACGAAGCGGCCGCCATGGTCGGCGAGCGCGACGCGCCATCCTGCGGGGACGGAGTCGAGCCGGTAGCTGTTGGCGAAGTAGGCCCAGCCGGATTGCAGGTACACGCAGCGCTCGTCGAGCTCGACCATGTTCCAGCCGAGCTGGGGGACGTGGACGGTCGCGGGGAAGCGACGGACCTCGCCGGGGAAGAGCGCGAGCCCGGCGACCCCGGGATCTTCCTCGCTCTGCGTGGCGAAGAGCTGCATTCCGAGACAGATCGCAAGCGTCGCGCGGCCGGCCCGCAGACGCGCGGACAGCACCGCGTCGAGCTCGCGCGCACGCAGCCGATCCATCGCGGCGCCGAAGCTACCGACCCCGGGGAGCACCACGCGCTCGGCTGCGTCGAGTTCGGCCGCGTGCTCGACGACGCGCGTCCGCGCGCCCAGCCGGTGCAGCGCCGCCAGCACGGACGCCTGGTTCGCGGTGCCCGTCGAGACGACGGAGACTTCCGGCGCGCTCATCCGAGCACCCCTTTGGTGCTCGCCACGACGCCGGGCTGCACGAGCGCGACGGCGCTCTTCAGGGACAGGGCGAGCGCCTTGAAAGCTGCTTCGGAGCGGTGGTGGTCGTTCTCGCCCCGCAATATGTCCACATGCAGCGTGGCGCGGGCCGCGCGCGCGAAGCTGTGGAAGAAGTGCGTCAAGTTCTCCGTCGCGACTGCGCCGATCCTCTCGCGCGAGAAGCCGAGGTGGACCTCGGACCACGGGCGAGCGGAGAGGTCGAGCGCGACGCGGGCAAGCGTCTCGTCCATCGGGACGAGCGCCCAGCCGAAGCGCGCGATGCCCGCGCGATCGCCGAGCGCCTGGTCGACCGCCTGTCCGAGGAGCAGCGCGCAGTCCTCGACCGTGTGGTGGTCGTCGACCTCGAGATCGCCGCGGCAGGTGAGCACGAGATCGAGGCTGGCGTGGCGCGCGAGCGTGGTGAGCATGTGATCGAGGAAGGCGAGACCGGTGCGGATCTCGGAGCGTCCCGTGCCGTCGAGCGCGAGCTCGATCTGGATCTCCGTCTCGCGCGTCTTGCGCCCGAGCGAGAGCTTGCGTGTGTTCATCGAAGTAGCGCCTCCAGTTCGGCGAGCGAGGAGAGGACGAGAGCCGCGCCGGCGTGCAGGAATGCCTCCGTCGCGGCGGCGGACTCCGTTCCCGGCGCGTGCACGGCGAGCGGCAGGACGGCGGCTCCCCGGGCAGCCGCGAGATCGTCGGGGGTGTCGCCGATCATCCATGCAGTGCGCTCGCCGAGCTGCTGCAACGCCAGGCGCACGGGCTCGGGCGAGGGCTTGAGCGGCGCGTCCTCCCGCGTGACGAGCGCGCTCACGAAGGGCCAGAGGCCGCTGCGCTCGAGGAAGCTTTCGGCATCCCTGCGCGGGCGACCGGTCACGATCCCGAGCGGCATGCGCGCAGCCAGGCGAGCGACGAGCGTGGGCTCGGGGATCAGGGTCTCGCAGCGCGCCAGCCCTGGCGCTCCTTCGCGGTCCTGGTAGAGATCCTCGAAACGAGCGCGCACGTCCTCGAGCGTAGAAGGCACTCCGGCGCGTGTGATCAAGGCCTGAGTGAGCGCCCAATCGTCATTGGCATTTCCCGCGAGCTTCGCACGCGCGATGTCGTCAGCACCGATCTCCACGCCGAAGTGGCGGGCGGTCTCGATGATCGCCCGACGGTAGGAGCGCGAGACGTCGGCGAGCACGCCGTCGAGGTCGAGGAGCAGCGCGCGCGGTGCGAGGACCGTCTCCAGCGCTTCCCGTAGACGCTCGAAGGCCGTCGGCTCGGAGGGACAGGTGATGCGTACCGCGTCCTCCAGCCCGTCGCGGCCGGGGAAGACCCGCACGGCGATGCCGAGGCTCGCCAGGCCGCGGCAGAGGAATCCCGCCCGCGGCGTGCGAGCGAGGACGAAGTTGGCTTGGCTGGGCAGCGCGCGCGCGCCGCAGCGCTCCAGGCAAGCGCGCAGCTCGGTGCGCTCCACGCGCACGCGCGCGACGTGGGCGTCGACTTCGGCACGCGCGCAGGCGAGCCTCGTGCGGGCCGCCGTGAGCGAGAGAGACGCGACCGCGTACGGATTGCCCGCCTCCTCGAGGCGCGCGATCCAGCGCGCGCTCCCGATCCCGTATCCCACGCGCAGTCCCGCCAGGCCCCAGGCCTTCGAGAAGGTGCGCAGCACCACCACGTCGTCGAAGCCGAGAGCACCGGCCGTGAGATCCTCGTCCGCGTATTCGACGTACGCGTGGTCGAGCACGATCAGGACTCCGGGAAGCGCACGAGCGACGCGCGCCAGATCCTCGGCGCGCGCCACGGCACCGGTCGGATTGTTCGGCGTGACGAGGAAGACGAGGCTCGTCCGCGGGCTTGCCGCCGCCAGGAAGGCGTCGATCGGGAACTCGCCCTCGAGCCAGGGAACCTCGCGCAGGCTGCCGCCGGCGAGCGCGACGTGCCGGGGGATCATCTCGAAGCTCGGCGTGGTCGCCAGCGCCTCGCGGCCGCCGCTGAGCGTCGCGAGCGCCGCGCGCAGGAGCAGGTCGTCGCCCCCCGCGGTGGGCAGGATGCGTTCGGTGCCCACTCGGTAGTGCATCGCGAGGTCCGCGCGCAACCCCTCGGCACGCGGGTAGCGTGTGACCTCCTCGCCTGTCGCGCCGGCGAGCAAGGCGGAGAGGTCGCGCGGACACGCGCCTTCGTTGCTGGCGAGCCACAGGTCGGGAACGCGCACGCCTGCCGCCGGGCCGTCCGTGAGCGAGCGCATGTCGATGCGCGGAGCGTAGAGGGCGCTCATGGCACGAGCTGGTCGACGCCGCACACGACGATGTCGGTCGCACCGCGGGCCTTCAGGGCGGGGATGAGCTCGGGCAGGAGCTTGCGAGGAACTGCCGCCTTGACGGCGTACCCATCCTCGCCGTGCAAGGTCGCGATCGTGGGCCGGCGCATGCACGGGAGGATCTCGATGAGGCCGGGCAGGTCGCCGTGCGCGACGTTGACCTCGACGAGGACCCGCTCGCGCGCGTCGAGCACGGACCGCAGCAGGAGCACGAAGCCGTCGATGGCGCGGCGTTTCGCGGCATCCTCGAGCGAGCGCGGATGCGCGTACAGGCGCGTCGACGAGCACAGGAGCTCGTCCACCTCGACCAGACCGTTCGAGGCGAGCGTCTGGCCCGTCGAGGTGTTGTCGACCACCACGTCCGCGTCCTCGGGAGGGAGGACCTCGGTGGCCCCGTGGCTGCGCACGACGCGCGCCGACAGACCGCGTGCACGGACCCATTCGCGCGCCAGTCGCTCGTACTCCGTGGCGACGGTGAGCTCGCGCCGCGGGAAGTCGTTCTCGACCATCAGTGCCGGCGGCGCCGCGGCGACCAGCCGCACCGGGTCGAGTCGCGTATCCAGTAGCTCGACGAGCTCCGCCTCCTTCTCGAGCACCCAGTCGAGGCCGCAGAAACCGAGGTCGCGCGAACCCTGCGCCAGCATCTCGACGATGCTCTGCGGCTTGAGGAGCTTGACCTCGTAGCCGGGGAGCGAGATCGCTGGCCGGTACGCGCGCGCCCCGCACGTCACGTGGATCCCTGCATCCTCGAGCAAACGCAGGATGGCCGCTTCGGTGCGGCCCTTGGGAAGCGCGAGGTGGAGTGTGCCGTTGCGATCGGGAGAGGCCATATGGGTCGTCTTTTTCGACCCCCGCACTGCGTCTCCCGTAAACGACGACGCCGGCGCGAGGGCCGGCGTCGAGGATGGGCAGACGAGTTGTCGACCGATCAGCAGCACCAAGCCCGACTCGGGGCATGGTGATGGTGATGGTGGGACACGCTCGCCGCCAGGAACATGGTGGCCCAGTCTACCGGGAGTGGCGACGGCCGCAAGGGTCTGTCCCGGTTCGGAGTCCCTCCGAGTTTGGAGTACCGCCTTCAGGCGGTCTGGTTCGTCGTCCCGCCTTCAGGCGGGACTGGCTCCGCAAGAGAAGACCGCCTGAAGGCGGTACTCCGAACCAGAGCTACGCCACGCGCCCTAAAGTAGTGCCCGCATCCCCGCAGATCCTCCATGGTGCTCGGCGTCGATCCAGCCTCCCCCCCGCACTCGCAGGACCTCGACTTCCTCCTGCGCTCCGCCGAGCTTCTCCACGCCTACGGAACTCCGGCGCACCGCCTCGAGGAAACGCTCTCCGCCTGCGCCCGACGCATGGGCGTGCACGCACAATTCTTCTCCACGCCCACCTCCTTCCTCGCAGCCTTCGGCGAAGGCAGCGCGCAGCGAACTCATCTGCTGCGGGTCCAGCCGGGCGAGATCGACCTCGAGAAGCTCGTCCTGTTCGACGCGGTGCTCGGCGATGTCCTGGGTGGGCGCGCGACGACGGCCCAGGCGCTGGCGCGCCTGGAGGTGATCGAGGCCGCGCCGCCGCGCTACGGCAAGGGCTGGTCGGTTCTCGCGTACGGGATCGCCTCGGCTGGAGCGGCGACCTTCTTCGGTGGCGGCGCGCGCGATCTGGGACTCTCGTTCGTGCTGGGCCTCGTCTGCGGTCTGCTCGCGCTCCTGACCAGGCTTCGCGCGGGCACGATGCGAGTCTTCGAACCCACGGCCGCCTTCTTCGCGGCCTTGCTCTCCGTCGCAGCGGCGCACTTCCTGCCGCCGATCTCCGATCGCATCGTGACGCTTGCGGCTCTGATCGTGCTGTTGCCCGGACTGTCCTTGACCGTGGCGATGACCGAACTCGCCACGCGCCATCTCGTCTCGGGCACGGCGCGCTTGATGGGCGCCTTGACGGTGTTCCTCACGATCGCCTTCGGCGTGGCCTTCGGCCGCAGAGTCGGTGAGCTCGTCCTCGGCGCCCCACCACCCGAGGCGGCGATCGCCGCCTTGCCTCCGTGGGCCATCTGGCCGGCGCTCTTGACCTCGACCTTCGCCTTCGTCGTGCTCTTCCGCGCGCGGCCGAGGGACTTCGGATGGATCCTCTTGACCGGCGCCCTCGGATTCGGGGGCGCGCGGCTTGGGTACGATCGCCTGGGCCCGGAGCTCGGAGCATTCGTGGGAGCTCTCGTCGTGGGTGTCACGAGCAATTTCCTCGCGCGGATCCTCCGCCGTCCTGCGGCGGTGACGAACGTGCCCGGTATCCTGCTCCTCGTCCCGGGCAGCATCGGTTTCCAGAGCCTCTCGTTCTTCATCGCTCACGACGTGCTTTCCGGCATGGAGTCGGCCTTCCGCACGACGCTGGTCGCGATCACGCTGGCGGGCGGCCTGCTCTTCTCGAACGTGCTGCTCTCTCCGCGCCGCACGCTTTGATGCATGGCGTGGCCGAGCAAGGCCGAGCCTGCCGAGCGAGGCGATCCTTGGAACGCGCGAGGCGCGGCCTGCCACGCAAGCCGCGCCTCGCTTTCGATCCAGCCGGAGCTCCGCCGCCTACTGGGCCTGCAGCGACAGCGTCCAGCTATTGAGAGTGCCCGTGTCCTGCGCCGCGAGGTCGCGAACCTTGAGCTTCCACGCGCCGCTGATCGCCTTGCCCGTGAATGCGGCGAGTGATTGAGCCGGGATCGTGAGGTCGGGGAACTCGGTGTTGATGTTGTCGGTCGAGCCACCCGTGCGGTTGTGCAGGAGCACGGTGGTCCCGTCGGGAGCGATGAGGCTCACCTCGAGGTCGCCCTTGTAGGTGTGCGTGATGTTCACGCGCACCTTGACGGCCGCCACGGTGCCCGTCTGCGCGTAGGTCATCGTGCTCGTGACACCGGTCGTGTTGTTGTCGGGAATCCCCAGCCCCGGTGAGAGGGACTGCTCGCCATTGAAGGTGACGGTCCAGGCGTTGAACGTCCCCACGTCGGAGCCGGCGAGGTCTTGCACCTTGACGCTCCAGTTGCCGGCGGTGTTCTTGCCGTTGAACGCGCTGAACGCCTGAGCGGGGGCCGTCACGATCGCGAAGGTAGTCGTGACATTGTCCGCCGAACCGCCCGAGCGGTTGTGCAGCATTGCGCTGGTGCCGTCGGGGCCGGTGAGCGTCACGACCAGATCACCCTTGTAGGGGTGCGTGATCGTCGTGCCGACCGACACGGAGGAGAGGGTCAGGCTGTCGGGCACGGCAATCGTGCTCGTCACGCCGGTTGGATTGTTGTCGGGGATCGCGAGATTGGGTGAAGCGGAGAAGGTCTTCACCGGGTTTCCGCCACCGCCCGCCGGATTGATGACGAGCGTCACATTGGTCGTGTGGACCAGGGAACCGCTCGTGCCGGTGATCGTGAGTCCGAACGTCCCGGTCGTGGCCGAAGGCGTGGTCGTGACCGAGAAGGTCGAGGAGCCGCCGGCCGCCATGGGGTTCGGCGCGAAGGAGTAGCTCACGCCGCTGATCGCCGGCGTGGCGGTGAGCGAGATGGCCCCGCTGAAACCATTGATGGGTGTGTTCGACACGCTGTAGCTCGTCGACCCGCCTGCCGTCACCGTCTGCGAGGAAGGCGTCGCCGCGAGCGAGAAGTCCGCCTGCGGCACTCCGGGCGTCGCGTTGTAGACGAGGAGCGCGAAGTCCTGATCGGTCGTGTCCCCGTTTCCGGGGACGCCGTCGCCGGCGATGTTGGTCGCCCGCACCGTGACCGAGATCGCGCCGCTCGTGCCGGCCGGAAGGAACACGCTCTCCGTGTTGTTGCGCACGTCGGCGGTCCCGCCGGCGATCGAGTTCGCGCCCGAGAACACGTTGCCCCGGTACAGGGTTCCGTTCACCGTGACCTCGAGGTCGAGGTTGTTCACGTACGCATTGCCCGTCGTCGGTCCCGGGACGTCCGTCCAGGCGAGAGTCACGCGGAAGGGTGTCGAGGAAGAAGCGATGTTGCCACTGGTCGTGTACGTCGCGCCCGAGGCAGCGAGGAGCTGACCCTGGTCGACGAGGATGCGCGATGCGCCGTCGAAGGTCATGTCGAGGTTGGTGCGACCCATGCCCTGGTTGTTCGACCAGAGCGTGTCGTTGGCTCCCGACGCCGCTCATGTAGGTCGCCCCGCCGATCAGGTACGCCTTGATCATCGCGGGACTCGGCGTGCCGAGCGCCTGGTTCGTGAACCACTGCCGCACGAGCGCGCAGGCGCCGGCGACCGACGGGCGTCGAGTGGCTCGTCCCCGAGGACCAGGCGTACAAGGTCTGACCCGTCGGCCAGTACTGGTTGCACACCCCGCTCCCGTCGTAACCGGTCGCGCGGCTCGCGGCGCCCTCGATGTGGGTCCCCGGCGAGCAGATCTCGGGCTTCTTGCGCGAGTCCGACGTCGGGCCGCGCGAGGAGAAGGAGATGATGTCCTTGCAATTGTCGGCGCCGGAATTCGAGATCCCGCAGCCGTCGCTCCCGGTCATGCGCCAGTTCTCGCCCGCGCCCACCGTGATGATGTTCTTCGCCGTGCCCGGCGGATGGACGGTCGAGGCCCCCGGTCCGCTGTTGCCCGCGGCGAAGACGATCGTGAGCTCCTGATTGCCGCCGGTGCCGCCCACCGCGTCACGCACGGCGGTGTCGTGCGCCTGCGAGTCGGAGTTGTACGTCGTCCCGCTCGTGTAGCCCCACGAGTTGCTGGAGACGCGCGCGCCGGCGGTGTACGCATTCGCCATGCGCGTCAGCGTGGGCTGGCTGAACACGCCCGCAGCCCGCATTGTTGAACACCTTCGAGTTGCCGAGCTGGACCCAGGGCGCGATGCCGAGGCCGTACTGGTAGCCGCAGCGAGTCCTCGAAGGCCGAGCCGGTCGAGCTGTTGTAGCCGCCGATGATCGACGCGTTGATATTCCCGTGCCCGGCCCGGCCATCGGCGAGCGGATCGCCCGAGTAGTTGAAGTTGTACGTGACGCGGCTCGCGCCCCCCGACAGGCCGTTCACCTTGAACTCGACGTTCACGTCGCTCGTGCTCCCGCGATCGACGCCGTCGTCGGTGACGTCGACGGAGAAGGGGAACGGGTTGACCCCGGGGAAACCCTTCGACGCGAGCCAGGAGAAGTAGGCCGGAGAAGATGGCTGCGTGCCCGTGCCGTCGAGCTGGCCGGCCTGGATCTGCCCCTGACGCTCGTCGAGGAGCTCGGCCTGGAGGATCGGTTCGATGGCGAAGACGCGCGTGCTGCGCGCGAGCTCGATCACGTTCGCTCCGTCCAGCAGGAGACCGACGTTGAGATAGTTGAGCACATGATCGGGCGCGGAGAGCACCTGCATCGCGCGCGCGGAGAGGCTCGAGGCGAAGGCCAGGCCTCCCTCGTCCGCGATGACCTGGACGGTGACGCGATAGAAGCTCGTGTACTCGAGCGCCGGGGGCCGCAACTCGGGCCGCAGCTTGAACGCCGGCTCATAGCTCGAGACCGAGAGCACCTCGGGCCGCGCGCGCAGCGCCTCGACTCGAGCGTGCGTCTCCGGGTCGGCAGCGCTGACGACGTACGCATCGTTCGCCACGTACGTCACGACGAAGGCTCCGGTGGCGGCGAGCGCGTCGAGCCACGGATCGCGGATCGGACCATTGAATTGCACGATGGAGAGACGCCGCTCGCCGTCCGCCGGAGGCCCTTGCGGCGCGCGCAGGTCCATGGGGATGGCCGCGAGGGTCGCAGCCGTCGCGAGGAGATCGGCGCCATCGAGCAAGTAGCCGTTCAGCTCGACGAGCGTGAGCTCGTCCTGGATCTCCACCCCGAGCGCGCGCAGTCCCGCCATCCCTCCCGTGCGGCGCGCATCGACGAGCGCAATCGAGAAGCTTCCGTAGTCCTCGGCCCACACGATCGCCTCGCGCGATGCGAGCCAGCCGAGCGCCGCGCTCTCCGGCTCGATCCGCACGCGGTGGAACGGACTGTTCGCGACGAAGTCGTCAGGGATCGCCTGGGACACCGTCGCGTTTTCGTCCTGCGGAGCGGGCGCCGGATCGAGGAACGTCTGCGACGACGCAGCGGGAACGAGGATCGTGGACGCCAGCACCAGGGAAACGCCAAGGGAGAAACCAGTGGTTCGCATCGATGCCTCCTTCTGGGGGTAAGGTTGCCCGAGGATACGCAGGAACACGAAAGTAAGGAAGGCGGAAAGGGCACGCGGCGCGACGCTTCGATTTCCGGGGTTACCATCTCGCCATGCAAGAGAGCCTCGACTACCGTCTCGAAGGAGACGACTTCCAAGCGGTCGTGATCCGCCTCGCTCCCGGGCAAGGCGTCCGCGCCGAGCCGGGATCCTTCATGTGGATGGAGGATCAGATCGAGATGGACACGTCGACCGGCGGTGGTTTGCTCGCCGGCCTCAAGCGCAAGATCTCAGGCGAGAGCTTCTTCGTCACGACCTTTCACAATACGTCCGCCAGTCCGCGCGAAGTCGCATTCGCCGCCTCGTATCCAGGCAAGATCCTGCCCATCGATCTCTCGCGCGGAGACATGCTCTGCCAGCGCGACGCGTACCTGTGCTCGACTCCGGACATCCAGATCTCGATGGCTTTCACGCGTCGCCTCGGCGCCGGCTTCTTCGGCGGCGAGGGCTTCATCCTCCAGCGCCTCAGCGGCAACGGTCTCGCCTTCGTACACGCCGGCGGAATGATCATCGAGCGCGAGCTGCGCGAAGGCGAGTCCCTGCGCGTCGACACCGGATGCATCGTCGGCTTCGAGCACACGGTCGACTACGACATTCAGATGATCAAGGGCGTGAAATCGCTGCTCTTCGGCGGCGAAGGTTTGTTCTATGCCTTGCTGCGCGGTCCGGGGAAGGTGTGGGTGCAGACGACCCCCATCTCGCGCTTCGCCGACCGGATCGTCGGCGCCGCGCGCGGCGGCAAGGAGGAAGTCCGCCGCGCCGGCTGGGGGGCTCTCGGCAAGATGCTCTCCGGTGATTGAGCGCCGAGCGGCTCACCGTTCCGCGAGGAGCAGCTCACATGCTCGCGCGAGCGCCGCATCGCGGCCCGCCGCCCAGTCCGCAGCGGTGGCCTCGACCAGCACGTCGGGCTGGATGCCGCCCTGATCGTAGAGCTCGCCGTTCGGCCGGAACGAAGCCATGCTCGAGAGCAAGACTTCGAGACCGCTGTGGGCGAGCACGCCCCCGCGCGGACGGCCGCTGCCGCCGCCGCTCCCGGTGCCGACTAGAGTCGCGCGCGGGAGCTCGGCAAATGCACCGAGGAAGACGTCGGTTGCACTGAAGGAGCCTTCGTCCTGGAGTAGCGCGACGGGCTTCTCGTAGTGGAAGGCGCGCGGATTCTCGTCGCGATCGACGAGCGCGACGTGCAGGGGACCGAAGAGTTCCGGATCCAGCTTCCAGCGCGGGCGGAAGGAGCGCACCCACGCTTCCAGGAATGCGCGCTGGCTCTCGGTCCACTGCGGTGCATCGACCCGATAGAGCCCACGATCCGCGAGGAGATCGTCCGGCAATTGCGCCGAGCGCCCACCTTCGACTCGCGGCGCCGCCGCGTTCACGACGAGCTGGCTCGCGCTCTCGTCCATGAAATACGGCAAGAGCCGGCGCAGCGCAGCGCGCGAGCCACCTCCGTTGGCGCGCAAGTCGATGACGAGGGCCGTCGTATCGCGAAGGCTCTGCATCGCCCCGTCGAGGCCGGCCAGGAACTCTTCGTCGTCTTCCATCCTGGCAATGCGCAGGTAGCCGATCCCTCCTTCGATCTCGCGCGAGGAGAGCGGCTCACGTTCCGTGCGCGCGGGCGGATAGGGCACGAGCGAGAGCGAACGCACGATCTCGTTCTCGCCGCTGAGATCGGTGAGCGTGACCTCGACGGTGGCGGAAGGCGCTCGCGAGAGCGTTGCGCGCAGGAGCGCAATGGCGGGAACCCAATCGAGCGCTGCGCGTGAGTTGCCGCGCGGCGCGAAGAGCGAGGCCGATTCCAGCCAGCGCTCGAGAGGCAGACCGTCGATACGCGCGAGGACGGGGTGGAGCGCATCGAGGAGGCCCGCGGCCTCGGGCGCGAGGGCGAGCACGCGGCCCTCCGATGCGACGGGCTGGAGCGGGAGATAACCCTCCGGGGTCCAGTCTGCGCGGCCGCGCACGCGAGTGTGCCCGTCGCCGAAGAGGGCCAGCAGGCGCGCGAGCTGCAGCGCAAAGGCGTCCACCTCGGCGCCCTCTGACGCGCCCAGCCGGACGGCATCCAGAGCGGCGCGCCAATCGACGCCTGCGAGATCGCGATACGCGAAACGGTGCTCGATCAGCCACTCGAGCTGATCGAGATCGGCCTCGAGCTCGGCTCGCGAGAGCGAGCGGCCGCTCTCGAGCGGGAGCCAGCGGGCGAGATCGGCGTACTCGCGGCTCGGGCGTGTCGCGTGATCGCGCATGACGCGCTCGACCTTCACGGAATTCAGGGCGTTGGGCCGGTCGCTTTCCTTGGCGGCCATCCAGATTCGCCAGCGGTTCGCCTCGGTCCAGGGGATCTCGCTGATCGTCGTCTCTGTTCCGCTCGCGAGGTCGACGAGCCCGAGGCTGGCGGCCGTTCCGGGAGCATGACCCATGCGAGTCATGAGCTCGACGAGATCTTCCTCGAAGCGCTTGACCCACTTGTCGGGCCAGGCCCCCTTCGCGAAAGCGAGGATCGCATCGATGGAAACGCCATCGATTGCGGCGAGGCCGTGCCACGTGCTCCTGACCTGGACCTCGGGTCGCGCCGATGCCCAGCGGACGGCCTCGAAGGGGGAGAGCTTGGCGTATTCCTCGGCCTGGACGACGGCGAGGCAAGCCGAGACGGCGGCGAGGGAGAAGAACGACGTGGGTATCATCATGGTGCCCGCATGGACACGCGGCCTGATTGCGCGGCGGCAGGAATCCCAAGAATGCAGCGGGCCGCCTGCCGGCGGAGCTCCGAACGAGCGTGATGACGAGAGAGATTCGCATGTCCGATGCCGCGCTGTGGAGCCTCGTCGATCGTGACGGCGGGGCGCTCGATGGGCATCTCGAGCAGCACCCGGAAGATCGCTCCCGAGCGGAGGCCTTGCGGTCGGCGGTCGCGGCGGTGCGCGCGGGACTCACGGGCGACGGTCCCGTCCCGCGGATCCCGGGCTACCGTCTCGAGGGCGTGCTCGGTCGCGGCGGCATGGGGGTCGTCTACAGCGCCGAGCAGGAGCATCCGCCGCGCAGAGTGGCGATCAAGGTACTGCGGCGGAGCTCGCTCGACGGACGCGGGGCGGCCCGTTTTCGGCGTGAGGTCGCCGCGCTGGCGCGGCTCGAGCACTCTCACATTGCGACGATCCTCGACGCGGGAACGACGGAGGACGGCGCGCCCTGGTACTCGATGCGCCTCGTGCGCGGTCGGCCGTTCGTCGAGCACGCGCGCTCGGAAGGACTGGACCGGCGCTCCGTGCTCGAGCTCTTCGTCGCGCTCTGCGAGGCGGTGGAGTTCGCCCACCGTTCGGGCGTGGTGCACCGCGACCTCAAACCCGCCAACGTGCTGATCGACCCCGAGTCGGGGCCGGTCGTGCTCGATTTCGGTCTGGCGCGCCTGCGGGAGGACACCGAGCGCACGATCGTGACCGAGTCGGGGAACGGCTCGTTCCTCGGAACGCTTGCCTACATGGCGCCCGAGCAGGCGCGCGGCGAAGGGCGCACCGTCGGGGAACGCAGCGACGTGTACGCGCTCGGCGCGATCCTCCATGAGCTCCTGCTCGGCCGCACGCCGCACGACCTCGCCGGCCGCACGCTCGTCGAGAGTGCGCGGCTCGTCGCCGAGCAGAATCCGCCGCGGCCGCGCTCGCTCGATGCCGCCCTCGAGCTGGACCTCCAGACGATCCTCGAGAAGGCGCTCGAACGTGAGCCGGGGCGGCGCTACGCGAGCGCTCGTGAGCTCGGCCTCGACGTGCGGCGATACCTCGCCGGCGAGCCGATTCTCGCGCGCGCCTGGAGTCCCGGCTATCGAGTCTTGCGCTTCCTGGCACGGCACCGGATCGGCGTGCTCGCTCTCGGTTCGGTGCTCGTGTTCGCGCTCCTCGCGCTCGCTTCGACCGCCTTCCGGTTCCGCTTGTTTCAGCTCGGAGGCGATTGGTGGCGCGAGGGCGCGCCCTTCGACGAGCTGCGCTGGAACGACGGCGCGCCCGAGGTGCTGGTCGAGGGCCGCTGGTACGAGCTGCTCGCGATCGACGGCTTGCGCGTCGCGTACATCGGGGGCTTCGCCCGTCAAGCGGCGGGAGAGCTCTGGCGCAAGCGCTTCTCCGAAGACCTCGTGCAGGTCCTGAACCAGATGGGGGACTGGTGCTGGTGGCAAGTGGAGCTCGAGCTGCGCAACCTCGAGACGGGCGAGGTGATCGAGAAGGCCGCCAATTTGTCGAAGGAGAATCGGACCCGGATCTACCGCGATCGATATGCCTGGCCCTTCGAATCCCCGGCTCCCAAGCAGGGTCGCTGGCCCGTCGAGTACCAGGGGAAAACCTGGCAGCTCGTCTCTGTGGCGGACCATTCAGTCGAGGAGCTCGATCCCTTCCTGGCACAGACCGATCTGGACCTCTCGGATCTCTACGATCTGATCGTCGACGCGACCGGATATTCCCCGCCGCCGACGATCGACTTCGAGCTTCGGGACGTCGCGAGCGGCGAGGTCCAGCGATTCGTGGACGTCCCGCGCGACGAGCGACAGCGGCAATGAATCCCGTTACGGATCCCCGTCGCGCCGGCGACGAGCTCGAGGACCATCGCGCGCCGCTCGTGCAGTTCTGCACCGGCTATCTGCGCGACATGCATTCGGCCGAGGATGCCGCGGCCGATGCGATCGCCCGCGCCCTCGCCGCGGATCCTCGACCGAGAGATCTCCGCGCGTGGCTCCTGCGCACGGCGCGCAACCACTGTCTCAACGTGCTGCGCGATCGAGCGCACGAGCGGGCCGAACCGCTCGCGAGCGAGATCGAGCTCGCGGCGAGCGTCACGGGCGCGTCGACGCATCTCGCTCGCGCCGAGGATCGCGAGCGGCTTGCTCGACTCCTCGGGATGCTTTCGGAGGGCGAACGCGAGCTCCTGCGCTTGCGGTACGTGGAAGACCTCTCGCGCGAGGAGATCGCCTACGTGGTCGGAGCGGATGCGTCAGTGGTGAAGTCGCGCCTGTACGAAGCGCTCGAAAAGCTGCGGCGATCGGCCGGTGCGGGCACTCTTACCCAAGAGGAACGCTGAGCTCCGGATCCTTGCTCTACCCTGCTCGCGTCGACCCCACCCACGCAGCGATGAGACCGATGAGACGAAACGACTGGTTTGGCCGCTCGAGCGTCGTGTTGGCTGGCTTGCTTCTCTCGATGCACGCGCGCGCACGGCAGGACCCCGCGCTCGACTCGGGAACATCGATCTCGCCGCAGCAGGCGTGCTACGACGTCTTGCACTACGACCTCACGCTGCGCGTCGACCCCAAGGAGCATTCGATCGGGGGCACGCTCGTCATGCGCGCGAAGGTGCTCGCTCCCTCGGAATCGGTGCTCCTCGATCTCGTCGCGGGCCTCGTGGTCTCGGAAGTCCAGGTCGCGGGACAGAAGATCGAGTTCCAGCGCGAAGGCGGCCAGATCCGCGTCACGAGCCCCACCGCGTTCGAATCGGTCGGTGAAGAGTTCGTCCTGAGCGTCGCCTACGGCGGCACGCCGCGCGAGGCGCCCCATCCGCCCTGGGAAGGCGGGTTCACCTGGTCGAAGACCAAGGACGACAAGCCCTGGATCGCGACGAGCTGCCAGGGCGAGGGTGCCGACCTGTGGTGGCCGTGCAAGGACCAGCCCGATGACGAGCCGGACACGATGGACATTCGCGTGAGCGTGCCCAAGCCCCTGGTCTGCGCGAGCAACGGCAAGCTCGTCGAGACCAAGGAAGAGAAGGGCTGGATCACGTACCACTGGCACGTCTCGACACCGATCAACAACTACTCGGTCGCGCTCAACATCGCGCCCTACAAGCTGATCGAGGGCGAGCACACGAGCGTCGCAGGCGAGCGTTTCCCGGTCGTCTACTACGTGCTCCCCGAGAACTACGACGAGGGCAAGAAGCTCTTCCAGGAGATCCAGGCCAACCTGACGTTCTTCGAGGACGTCTACGGCCCCTATCCCTTCCGCGGAGACAAGTGCGGTGTCGCCGAGACTCCGCACCTGGGAATGGAGCACCAGTCGATCACCGCGTACGGAAACAACTACTCGGGCAATCCGTGGGGCGATGACCAGGGCTTCGACTTCCTGCTCCATCACGAGATGTCACACGAGTACTGGGCGCTCGCCGTCACCGCCAAGAACTGGAACGACTTCTGGATCCACGAAGGCTTCGGCACCTACGCGCAGGCGCTCTACGCCGAACGCCTCAGGGGCAGGGATGCCTACCACCATGTGATGGGCGAGCAGCGCAGCGGAGTCCGCAACCGCGGCCCCGTCGCCCCCCGCGAGCCGCACTCGAGCCAGGAGATGTACTTCACCAGCAAGTGGAAGGACTCACCCGCCGGCGACATCTACAACAAGGGGAGCTGGATCGTGCACTCGCTGCGCTTCCTCCTCGGCGACGAGACCTTCTTCCGCGTGCTGCGCCGGTTCGTGTATCCCGATCCCGCCATGGAAAAGGTGACCGACGGCCGCCAGTGCCGCTTCGCCACGACCGACGAGCTCCTCGCGATCGCCGAGAAAGAGAGCGGCCGCGACCTCCACTGGTTCTGGGAGCTCTACCTGCGCCAGCCGAAACTCCCCAGCCTCCGGAGCGAGATCGACGGCGACGAACTCCGCCTCTCCTGGGAGACGCCGAACGACATGCCCTTCCCCATGCCGATCGAGGTCGAGATCAACGGCAAGACCCAGCGCATCAAGATGCCCGACCGCAAAGCCGTGGTCCCCCTGCGCGGATCGAAGAAGCCCCAGGTCGACCCCGCCGAATGGATCCTGCGCGAACGCGAGCGCGAACCGAGCCGGAAGTCGCGCTGAGCGCTTCGTGATCGCGCCAGGGTCCGATACCAAACCAGTTCGGACTCCTTCCGGGTTCGGACTCCTTCCGGGTTCGGAGTACCGCCTTCAGGCGGTCTGGTTCGTCGTCCCGCCTTCAGGCGGGACTGGCAATGCAAGAGAAGACCGCCTGGAGGCGGTACTCCGAACCGGAGCTGAGCAATCAGTCGCCGGCGTAGCCGAGACCCTTCAGTGCGTTCTGCGCCTCCGGGCTTCCCGATGCCTTGCTCTTCGACACGACCGTGTCGCGCAAATTGACCATCTTCGGATCTTCGGGGTACTGCTTGAGCCCCTTGTCCATCAGCTCGATCGCCGGCACGTACTCATTGGCAGCGATGAGATGGCCCACGATCGTGCTGAAGTCGGCCACCTGCGTCTTGCCCGACTTGATCAGCGACTCGAACTCCGCCTTGGCCCTGGGCGCGTCGACGTGCGCGAGTGCCGTGCAGCGGCCCATTGCGATTTCCATGTAGTCGGGCGCTTCGGCCGGCAGGCCGGCGAAGGCTTTGTCGAGGCTCGCCACGGCTTCGTCCCATTTTCCGGTCTGAATGGCCTCGAGTCCCTCCTTCTTCGGGTCGCTGGAACCGCAGGAGAACAGGGTCAGGGAGAGGGCGAGGAGGCAGGGGAAGAGCGAGGAACGCATGGTTGGGACGTGTCGTGGAGGGCTGGAAACGGGAGAGTTGCGTCGGATGGAGGTGCCCCGAAGAGCGCCTGGCCAGGGGAAGTGTAGCTGGTGCCCGCCAGAGTCGAGGCCTGCCCTACGGACTGGGGCTCCCCGGCGCGGGGAACAGAAGGGTCGCCGACTCCAACTCCATGCCGGAAAAGGACTTCCAGTCGACTCGGGCGACACGCTCGGTGCGGCGTGGCCTGGTCCGCACTCCAATGACACTCTGATCGGAGTATCATCAGAGTGTCCAGGAGCGCCCACGCACGGCCCGGAGCCATCCGGACCCCCCTGCGCCAGCCCCTGGAATTCCCATCCCGTGCGCGAGAGCAAGGTCACCGTCAAGATCCCCCGGCCCCTGTATCGGAAGATCCAGCAAGTCGTCGATGGATCGGGCTTCAACTCTCCCACGGACTTCATCGTGTACGTCCTGCGCGACCTCATGGGCGTGGCCGAAGTGGCCGACGAGCAGGTAGCTGGCCCCCACGAGCTCACGCACGAGGAGCTCGAGGACGTCAAGCGCAAGCTCAAGAACCTCGGCTACCTCTAGGCGCGCGGGCGCGTTCCTCGGATCCCGATCCCCTCCCGACTCTCTACTCTCTCCACCCTCGATGACCAGCTCCATCGCATCCCCGGTCGCACCCGTCCACGGTGGCCTCGCTCGTCCTGTCGATCGCCTCGATCCGGCGGCGGCGCGCGACGCCGCCCTTCCGCGCATCGAGGTCAACGACGTCGATCAGACCACGCTCTACCGCATCGCTGACGGCACGCTCTCGCCGCTCACCGGTCCAATGGGCAAGAACGATTACCAGAGCGTGCTCGCGCGCGGCGCGATCGAGCGCGACGGCAAGCTCTGGGCCTGGACGATCCCGGTCGTCCTGGCCGTCACCGACGCGGAAGCGAAGGGCCTGAAGACCGGCGCGCGCGCCGGCCTCTGGCGGCAGGGCAAGCAGATCGGCGAGATCGTCGTGAGCGACATCTTCGACTGGGACAAGGCCGAGCTCGTGCGCGTCGTCTACCGCACCGAGCGCACGGATCATCCCGGCGCCCGCCTGTGGCTCACCGATCCGCGCACCAAGCTCGTCGGCGGAGAGATCCGTCTCGTGCCCTTCCAGGACGATCGCCCGTTCGCGCGGCGCATCATGTCGCCCACTCAGACCCGCAAGCGGATCGAGGAGCGCGGCTTCGAGCAGACGATCGCGTTCCAGACGCGCAACCCCTTGCACCGTGCGCACGAGTATGCGCTGGTGTACGGCGCCGAGGTGATCCTGCGGCAGACCGGCAAGAAGACCGGCGTGATCCTCAATCCCCTCGTCGGGCAGCTCAAGGGCGACGACGTGCCGGCCGCGACGCGCATGCAGACCTACGAGGCGCTCGTGCAGACACGCCAGCTCGGCGAAGGCGACGCGGACGCCGCGCTGTGGAAGGCCAAGGGCCAGGATCTGAACGATCAGCTCGAGCTCATCGGGCTCGACATGCGCATGTACTACGGCGGTCCGAGCGAGGCCGTGATGCATGCGATCTACCGCCAGAACCTCGGTTTCTCGCACTTCATCATCGGCCGCAAGCATGCCGACGCACCCTACGACGACAAGACGTCCATCTGGGGCGACTTCGACGCGCAGGAAGTCTTCAAGTCGCTCGGGGGGCAGCTCGCCATCAAGACCGTGAACGTGGGCTTCGCAGCTTACTTCGAGGAGATCGCGCGCGTCGGTCTGGTCGAGGAGAACAAGGCCCACAAGATGGTCAACATCTCGGGAACGAAGGTGCGCGAGCAGCTGTGCGCCGGCGAGTTTCCCGATCCGCGCATCATGCGGCCGAGCACGGCCAAGATCCTGGCCGACTACTACAAGAACAACACGGCGAGCTGACCGGCTCCTCTTCCCCACTCGCGACCATGGGCCTCTTCGAGCTATTCAAGAAAAAGCCGGCAGCGTCTCCGCCGCCCGTCCGGCCGTTGCCCCGCCCCGGACTCGGAGGCGCGCGGCCTGCTCCTCAGGCCGAGAACAACTTCGTCATCGTGATCCTCGACTCCTGCCGCTACGACGCGTTCATGGCGGCGAAGCCGAAGATCATCACGAAGCTCGGACCGGTCGAGAAGCGCTACAGCTACGCCTCGTGGACGGCACCGTCGCACTACAACCTGCTGATCGGGCTGTTGCCGCACACGACGCCGCCGCACGTGTACGCCTCGGAGTACTACAAGGAAGACTTCTTCAACTACAACAAGCGGCTCGGTGCGAAGGAGATCGAGTTCGAGAAGATGGTGCCGGGCCTGTGGTTGCCGGGCTTCCTGCGCAACACGCTGGGGTACTCCACGCACGCGCGCGTGTCCCTTCCCGTGCTCAATCCCAAGACGGGCATCAACCGGGACTTCGACAGCTTCCAGCTGATGGACAAGCACAACGACATGCGCGCGATGCTGCCGACGATGACGTTCGGCACGGATCGTCCCTCGTTCTACATGCTGAACGTCGGTGAGACGCACTATCCCTACGCGAAGCCCGACGAGGACTCCTCGATGTGGCCGCGCATCAGCGGGGTCAACGGCGTCTTCAAGAAGCTCAACGAGGAGGTCGGGGATGCGGAAAACCCCAACTTCAAAGAGACCTTCCAGTTCTTCGACCAGGACAAGCTCGAACAGCTCCGCGAGCGGCAGATCGACACGGTCCGCTACCTCGACGGCGTATTCGAGAAGCTCTTCGACATGGTGCCACCCAAGACCCACATCATCGTGACCGCCGACCACGGCGAGCTCTTCGGCGAGATGGGCTACTTCGGGCACGGTCCGATCATGCACGAGAAGTGCTTCGAGGTGCCCTTCGTCGAAGGCAAGCCTCCGCTGAGCCCGAACGCACACGATTCCCCATCTCCCTATCTGTCATCTCCATCAAGAGCAATGAGCGACAAAGGTTTCATCCTCTGGTTCACCGGTCTATCAGGCTCGGGTAAGAGCACTCTCGCCCAGTTCCTCACGCCGATCCTCCTGGAGCGCGGTGTGAAGGTCGAGGTGCTCGACGGCGACGTCGTGCGCACGAACCTTTCCAAGGGCCTGGGCTTCTCCAAGGAAGACCGCGACACGAACATCCTGCGCATCGGCTTCGTGGCCAATCTGCTCGCGCGCAACGGCGTGTGCGCGATCACTGCCGCGATCTCCCCCTATGCGGACATCCGTGACAAGATCCGCACCGACTGCCAGAACTTCATCGAGGTGTACGTCGAGGCCCCTCTGGACGTCCTGGAAGATCGCGACACGAAGGGCCTCTACAAGAAGGCCCGCGCTGGCGAGATCAAGAACTTCACCGGCATCTCCGACCCGTACGAGGCCCCCGAGAGCCCCGAGGTGACCCTGCACACGGCAGACGAATCCATCGAGGACTCGGCGCAGAAGATTCTCGACTACCTCGTGCGCCGCGGGCTGGTCCCGGCCGCGAAGAAGACCGCCGTTCGCTGATCGTATCGGATAGAGCCCGGCTGGAGCGCGCGTCACGCATTCCGGCCGGGCTTTGCTTTCGCCCGCGTCTTCGCCGTGCCGCTCTTCGTGGCACGCCTCGCCGGCTTCTTCTTCGCCGCCTTCTTCGACGTCATCGGCTTCGGCCGCTCGTGGCGCGGCTGGTACACGCCGAGCTTTCCGCCGCCGGGTAGCGAGAGCTGCGTGAGGAGGCCCCAGCCCAGGTTCTTCACCGGCTCGCAAGCGATCTTGCGCTTCTTCAGCTGCGCGACGAAGGCTTCGATGTCGTCGCACATGAGATAGAACTCGTGCACGTCGTTCTCGTCGGAGGGGTGCACGGCAACTTCGGCCGGCGGCAGTCCGAAGATCAGCCACCCCTCTCCGACGTCGACGCTGGGCAGGCCGATCACGTCGCGGAGGAACGCGCGGTCGGCTTCGGGACGACGGCTGTACAGGATCGAATGCGCGCCGATGATCAAGGCAGCTTCCTTTCTGCGCTGGTTCGTGCTCGGGAGCCCGGCTCCAGCATGCCAGCCGAGGGCGGCACGGTGAAGATCCCAACCCGTTCCAGTTCACCACCCAGCTCGACGGCGGCTCGAACTGCCCTGAGGGTCGAGGTAGTGAACTGGAACGGGTTGGGATCTTCACCCGCGACACGGCACACTCTGGTCGCTCCTCCGTGCACGTCCTCTTCCTTCCCGATCGCCACGCGCCCCGCTTCTTCGTGTGGGGAGAGGGGACGCAAGCGAGCGCCTTGTGCGCCGGCGGGGTACCCGAGCGAGTCACGCTGATCGGCGAGACGCTCGCGCTCTGCGCCGTGGAGGGCATCGGCGTCCCGCTGCTCGACGCGTTGCCGCGCCTGGCGGCGCTCGAATCGAGCGCGCTCGAGCGAGCCTCGGCCTCGACGGCCGCGTGGAGCGCGGCGGCGAAGCTCGCGCTCGACCTCGTTGGACGCGAGCGCCTGGTGCCGCGGATCGTCGCGGAGACAGCGGGCGGCCGCGCACAGTTCAAGGTCTCGCTCGCGTTACGCGAAGACGCCGAGCGCGTCGCAGCGCTCGCCCGGGCGTTTCCGCTGGCGGCGCATGCGGTGCCGCTCGAGGGCGGCCCGCGGCGCCCGCCTCGCTCGACGCGGCTGCGCACGATCAAACTTCCGAAGAGGCGTCGCGCCGCGGCCGGCGAAGTCTGGGCGGCCGAGGCTCTGCTGCGAGCTTTCCTCGATGCGACCGCCGATGCCCTCGTTCGCACGGCCAGCCGAGCTTTCGCGGCCGCTCCGGTGTCGGCGCGTCCGCACGAGGGCTGGGAGCAGCGCTGGCTGTGCGCCTTGCTCGGTCCGCAGGAGGCTTTCGCATCCGAGGGCTTCGGCGAGCGCGGACTCCTTGCCGAGCTCGAGACATGGTCCCGCCCCGCGCTGGGAGCCGATCCGGGCGAACCGCGCGCGTGCTTCCGGCTCGAGTATCCGCCGGAGCGTTCCAGCACGCGCGCCAGTCGAAAGCCTGCCCAGGACGGCGACGCCTTCCCGCTGCGTGTCTTCCTGCAGGCCGCCGACGATCCGAGCCTCCTCGTTCCTGTGGCCGAGGTCTTCGGACGACGCGGCCGATCGCTCGGGCGCGCGGGCCGCACGTTCCACGCCGCCGAAGAGCTCTTGCTGCGCTCGCTCGCGACCGCCGCGCGACTGTTTCCACCGCTCGGGCGTGCGCTGCGCGCGGCCCTGCCCGAGGGCGTGCGTCTCGATCTCGACGAGACGTGGGCGTTCCTGACCGATGGCGCGTCCGCGCTCACGGAGGCCGGCCTCGGCGTGATCCTGCCCGCCGATCTGACGCGCTCGGGCCAGCGGCGGTTGCGCTTGCGGCTGCGCGTCGGCGCCCGGACGCGCTCCGCTGGCGCGACCGCTGGCGCGAGCACGTTCTCGCTCGACGAGGTACTCGCCTTCCGCTGGGAAGCCGCGATCGGTGACGCGCCGCTCACCGAGCGCGAGCTCAGCGAGCTCGCCGAGCTCAAGGCGCCGCTCGTGCGCCTGCGCGGCGAGTGGGTGGCAGTCGATCGCGCCGAGCTCGACGAGGTCCGGCGGCTGGTGAACGAGGGTGGCGGAACGATTCCCGGCCGCGCGGCGCTCGCCGCCGTGCTCAGCGGATCGGCGGGCCAGATCGACTCAGCATTCTCGGTCGAGATGGTCGCCGAAGGCGCGCTCGGGCGCCTCGTGGCGCGGCTGCGCGAAGGCGGCGCCGCCGAGGCCATCGCCGTTCCGAGCGACTTCCTCGGCAAGCTCCGACCGTATCAGGAGCGCGGCCTCGCCTGGCTCGTACAGATGTCCGAGCTCGGTCTCGGCGCGTGTCTTGCCGACGACATGGGCCTGGGGAAGACCATCCAGTTCCTGGCCTATCTCCTGGAGCGGCGCCGCTCTCATCCCAAGGATCACCGCCCAGCGCTCCTCGTGTGTCCGACATCGGTCCTCGGCAACTGGGAGCGCGAGATCGCGCGTTTCGCGCCCTCGCTCTCGATCGCGCGCCACTACGGACCGGAGCGCGCGCGCACGGCCGAGCGGCTGCGGGCGGGTCTCGATCGCACGCTGGTGCTCACGACCTACGGCCTCTTGCGCCGCGACGCCGCGATCCTCGCCGCCCTCGATTGGTCGGTCGCCGCGCTCGACGAGGCGCAGAACGTCAAGAACTCCGCCTCGCGCGGCGCGCAGGCCGCGCGCTCGCTGCGCGCGGGCTTCCGCGTCGCGCTCACGGGCACGCCGGTCGAGAATCGCCTCGCCGAGCTGTGGTCCCTGTTCGAGTTCCTGAACCCGGGCTTGCTCGGCCCGCTCGAAGCGTTCCGGCGCGAGATCGCCATCCCCGTCGAGCGCTACGGGCGCGACGACGTGGCCGAGCGCCTGAGCCGGATCGTGCGGCCTTTCCTGCTGCGTCGTCTGAAGAGCGATCCGAGAGTCGTGCGCGATCTGCCGGCGAAGCTCGAGATGAAGGTCGTGTGCACGCTGACGCGCGAGCAGGCCTCGCTCTACCAGGCCACGGTGGCCGAGACCATGCGCACCATCGAGGCATCCAGGGGCATCCAGCGCCGCGGCCTCGTGCTCGCTCTGCTCACCGCTCTGAAGCAGATCTGCAACCACCCGGCGCACTACCTCTCCGAATCCGGCCCGCTCGAACGCCGCTCGGGCAAGCTCACGCGACTCCTCGAGATGCTCGAGGAGCTCCTCGCCGCCGGCGATCGCGCGCTCGTCTTCACGCAGTTCCGCGAGATGGGGGAGCGTCTCGTCGCGGCCATCGCGAGCACTCTGGGCACGCCGCCGATCTTCCTGCACGGCGGAGTCCCGCGCGCCAGGCGCGACGCCATGGTGCGAGCGTTCCAGGAGGACCCGCGCGGGCCGCGCGTCTTCGTGCTCTCCCTCAAGGCCGGCGGCACCGGCCTCAATCTCACCGCCGCCAGCCACGTGTTCCACTTCGACCGCTGGTGGAACCCCGCGGTGGAGGACCAGGCCACCGACCGCGCCCATCGCATCGGCCAGAAGCAGCGCGTGCAGGTCCACAAGCTGATGTGCGCGGGCACCGTCGAGGACAAGATCGACCAGATGCTCGAGAAGAAGCGCGGCCTCGCCGAGCGCATCGTCGGCCGAGGCGAGCAGTGGATCACCGAGCTCGAGAATGACGCGCTGCGCGAGCTTTTCTCGCTCGCGCCCGAGGCAACCCGAGCGGCCGACGAGCTCGGCGCTCTCGAAGCGGACGCCGAAAGCGCCGGCGCGCCGGCCCCCGCTCGCCGCCGCAAGAGCAAGCCGGTGGAGACGCCCCGATGAGAGACTGGGATCGATTCCCGCGCCCGGACCCGAAGCTTCCGTTGCCGAAGCGCGGGATCAAGCTGAAGCAGATCGGGTCCACATGGTGGGGCCAGCGGTGGATCGCTGCGCTCGTCGTGATCTCGCGGACCTACCAGAGCCGCCTCGAGCGCGGCCGCACGTACGCGCGCGCCGGCCGCGTCCACGACCTCGAGATCCTGCCGGGCAGGGTCCGCGCGCGAGTCACCGGCGCGCAGCCGTACGAGGTGACGATCGAGCTCGCGGTACTGGCGCCCCGAGCCTGGGAGCGCGCGATCCGCGCCATGTCGAAGCAAGCGCTGTTCGCCGCCGAGCTCCTTTCCGGCCGCATGCCGGAAGAGATCGACAGCGCCTTCAAGGCGGCTCGCTCGAGCCTCTTCCCCGTGCACGAGCGCGACCTTCGCACCGAGTGCTCGTGTCCCGACTGGGCCAACCCCTGCAAGCACGTCGCTGCCGTGCACTACATCCTCGGCGAAGCCTTCGACCGCGACCCCTTCCTGCTCTTCGAACTGCGCGGCCGCAAGAAGGACGACGTCCTGTCCGCCCTGCGCGAACGTCGCACGAAGAAGAGCGATCGGGCAGCATCCGTTCCCGCGCCCGTCGAAGCGGGCATTCCCTCGCTCGCCGTCGCCACGCAGATCCCTGCCGACTACGAACGCCTGCGAGCGGCGCTGCCGGCCCTGCACTTGCGCCTCGAGCCACCCCTTTCCCAGGCCGCCCTCCTGCGCTCGCTCGGCAACCCGCCATCCTGGTCCATCCCCTCGACCCCGGCCGACCTGCTCGGTCCCGCGATCCAGTCGGCTGCTGCGCTGGCCCGTGAGCTCGCGCTTCGCACCGGGGATCCGCCCGCGCCCGTCGCTCCGGACGAGCGCCTTCCTCGCCGACGCAAGGGACGCTAGCGTCCCCGCGCCCGTCGTTCTCGCATCCCGTTCCAGAGAGCAACCATGTTGAGCCTCGTTCTCGCTCCGTTCTTCGTCGCGGCCGCCTTGCAAGGCCCCGCGGTCGCTCCGCGCCCGTGGCCTCACGAAGCATCCGACGTACAGGTCAACCCGCGCATGCACTTCGGCAGCCTCGACAACGGGATGCGCCTGGCCTGGATGGCCAATCCCGAGCCGAAGAAGCGCTGCTACCTGCGCCTGCACATCGATGTCGGGAGCCTCGGCGAGGAGGACGACGAGCTCGGCATGGCTCACTTCGTCGAGCACATGGCCTTCAACGGATCCCGCAGCTTTCCCTCGGGCGAGCTGGTCAAGTGGTTCCAGAATCACGGCATGGCATTCGGCGCGGATATCAACGCGCATACGGGTCACAGCGAGACCGTGTACATGCTGGATCTCCCCAACGCCGACGCGGACACGGTCCGCGAGGGGCTGCACGTGTTCCGGGACTATGCCGATGGCGTGCTCTTCGAGCAGGCCGAGGTGGACGCCGAGAAGGGAGTGATCGACGGCGAGGAGCGTGAAGCCGACTCGCCCGGCCGTCGCATCGCGCTCGAGAGCGGCGAGCTCGTCTACGCCGGTACGCGCCTGCCGCGCCGGGACATCATCGGCACGAAGAGCGCGCGCGATGCGTTCACGACCGAGAAGCTGCTCGCGTTCTATCGCCGCTGGTATCGCCCGGAGAATGCGACGCTGATGCTGGTCGGAGACATCGGCGATCTGGATCCCGCACCGCTGATGGACGCGGCCTTCGCCGACTGGCGCGGCTCGGAAGGCGAGGTGGCGCGCGAGCCGTCGATCGGGACGCCGACGCTCGAGCATCGCTACTACGCGATCTACGAGGCAGACCTCCCGTACTACGTGATCGGCGTGCAGCGTGCGGGACCGGTGCCGCAGAATCCGCTGACGAAGGCACGCTTCGTCGGGGAGGTGCCCCTGATGTGCGCGCGGGCCATGTTCAACCTGCGCCTCGCGGAGCTCGCCAAGAAGAAGGACGCTCATTTCCTGCAAGCGCTCGTTCAGGACGTCAACCCGCTCGACGACCCAAACCAGGTCTTCGACGGTGATGAGCTGTCGATCGTTTCCTCGCCCGAAGCCTGGCGTGAGGCGCTCCAGCAGTGTGAGCAGGAGCTGCGCCGCGCCGTGCTCTTCGGGTTCCAGGAGGCAGAGCTGAACGAGGTGCGGTCCGATGTGCTGCGCTCGTTCGACGAGGCGGTCAAGCGGACCGCTACGCGCTCCAGCGCGTCCCTGGTGGCGGAGCTGGAGTCCGCAGCCGAGTACAGGAGCATCCCCACTGAAGCGGTGACCGATCGCGAGATGCTCGGGCCGGCCTTCCACTCGGTGTCGCTCGAAGAGTGCCAGCGCGCGTTCGTCACTGCCTGGGAGGCCGGCGCACTCGTGATCGGGGGCGCGGGCGATGTGGACCTCGGCGAAAACGGCGCGGACCAGTTGCGCGAGGCGTGGGAGGAGAGTCGTGAGGTCGAGCTCGAAGCTCCCGCGGCGCTCGAGCTCGGTACGTGGGCGTACCCCTCGGCGGCCGAGAGTGGCACGGTCACGAAGCAGAGCCGCGTCGAAGACCTCGCCATCGAGCAGATCGATTTCGAGAACGGCGTGCACGTCGCGATCAAGCCCACCGATTTCAAGAAGGGCCAGATCCTCGTCTTCGCGAGCCTGGGGGAAGGCGGTCTGACCCTGGAACCCTCACGCGCCGCGCTCGGCATGGTCGCGGGGCAGGTTTTCGATACCTGCGGGCTGGGTGCGCACAGTGCCGATGACCTGCGGCGCCTGACGGCAGGCAAGCAGGTGGACTTCCGCTTCAACGTATCCGGCGGTGCATTCGATCTGGGCGGGACGACCACCCCGGAGGATCTCGCGCTTCAATGCGAGCTGATCTGCGCTTACCTCAATGATCCTGGCTGGCGCGAGGAGGGTCTCGATCAGTTCAAGAAGGCCGTCCCGGAGATGTACGCCGGCCTCGAACACGAGGCGTCGGGCCCGCTGCAGCTTCGATTCTTGCCGGACCTCTACTCGGGCGATGCGCGTTTCGGAATGCCTGAGCGTGCGAGCGTCGATGCGGTCGACCTCGGCATGCTTCGCGAATGGCTGACGCCCGAGCTGAAGGAAGCTCCGCTCGACGTCTGCATCGTCGGCGACGTCGCTGTCGAGGATGCCGCCCAGATCGTGGCCCACACCTTCGGGCTGCTCCCCAAGCGCCGAGCCGCGCACGACCATGCAGAGCGGCGCAAGATCGCCGGGCCGCGAACCGGACTCGAGGCGAGCTACGAGATCGACACCGACACCGATCGTGCGACGGTCATGCTCGTGTTCCCGACCACCGACGGCCGCAATGCAGCGACGCGCGTCGCGCTCGACCTGCTCGCGAGCATCATCGGAGACCGTATCCGCATCGGTGTGCGCGAGACTCTGGGCGCCTCGTACTCCCCCTTCGCCTGGTCGCAGACGAGCACGGTGTATCCCGGCGACGGCGTGATCTCCTTGTACGCGGACTGCGACCCCGAGAAGGTCGAAGCGCTGCTCGCAGCCTGCTTCTCGGTCACCGACGCGCTTGCCAAGAGCGGTGTCAGCGCAGAGGAGCTCGAGCGTGCCCGCGAGCCCAAGCTCAACGAGCTGCGCGACGCGCTCCGCACCAACGGCTTCTGGATGGAAGCGATTCTCGAAGCTGCCCACAGCCGTCCGGACGCGCTCGACGAAGCGCGGAACACGCTCGATCTCTATCGAGCCGTCAAGGAAGAAGAGGTGACCGCGCTGGCCAAGCAGTACCTCCAGCGCGAACGCGTTTCGCAGGCCGTGGTCAGTCCAGAGAAGCAGTAGGGAAGGGGTCGTGAGCGCGAACCCCGGGGCATGGGAGATCCGAGCGGACGACGTCGGAGCCATGCCGCTGGCTTCGGTTGCCCTCCGGACCGTCGCCGGCCGCCCAGGACCGGGTCAGGGAAGCTAGTGCCGCCAGGGAGGGATGGTTCGGCTCTCGCTCGGGAGGTGCTCGTGGCGGTGCGAGCCGCGGGGACTCGCTCGGGAGAGCGAGCTGCGTCAGCTCTTGCACACGATCCAGCCGTCGGCGGAAAATGCGATATCCTTGTGCATACCGCCGCAGTGGTAGCAGAGCACCATGTCGACCTCGATCACCCGGCCCCCCGGCACGACAGCCTTGCGCATCGCGGCGCCGCGCGGCACGCGGCTCGAGAAGCTCCTGCACTCTGCGCGAAAGCTCGCGCGAGGAGGAGCCCGCGATGGAACCGCATCGGGCTGAAGCGGGAAGGAGCTGGCTCGGAGCGGCGGACCGTCGTGCGAGCGCCCGCGAGTTCATTCTGCTCGGCGCGATCCTCGGCTTCGCGCTGTGGCTTCGCGTCGCGTATGCCGTGCAGAAAGGGCTCGTCCTCGACGAGTTCCACACGCTGTTCCACGCCACGCGACCGGACGCGAGGCAGTTCTTCGCCACGCTCCTCCAGGACAATCATCCGCCGCTGGGATTCCTCGTGGTTCGTGCTGCGCGCGCGCTGGCGGGTGACGGCGAGCTCGCGTTGCGTGCCATGGGGATCCTGTGCGGGCTGGCGGAGATGGCATGCGTGTGGGTGGTCGCGCGGCGCGCATTCGGGCTCCTCGTCGCGTGCCTCGCAGTCTTCCTGATCGCTGTCTCGAGCCTGCACCTCGACCTGTCGACGCAGGCGCGCATGTACGCGCTGCTCGCGCTCTCCGTCACGGTGGCGAGCGCCCTCTTCTTCGACACCCTCGCCCGCGGCTCGACGCGAGGGCGCCGCGGGGCTGCGACCGCATTCGCGATCTCCTGCGTCGCGTTGCTGCACGCGCACTACTTCGGCCTCCAGTACGCGCTGGTGCTCGGCACGCTCGCGCTGGGCTGGCTCGCGAGCCGGCGAGCACGCATCGATCCTGCCCGACCCTGGCTCGTCGCCGCTCTGGTCACCGCTCTCGCAGCCGCACCCTGGTACCTGATCGGTTTCCGCCACCAGCTCACGCACGGTCTGCCGCCTGGAGGGCACGCAATCGGGCTCGCTGCGCTCGGAGAGAGCCTGGTGCACCTGTTCTTCCTCGACGTGAGGATGGCGGGTGTCCTGCGACCGCTGATGATCGGCGCCGCCTGCGTGATTCTCCTCCTCGCAGCCCTGGGAGCGATCGAGCTCCTCGGTCGCGAGGGTCGCGATCGCGTGCTCGGTTCCTGGCTGGCGGCCAGTGCCTTCGGGGTGCCGCTCTTCGCGACCTCGCTCGCCTCGCTCTGGCCGCGCGCGGGCTTCAACTGGCACTACGTCCTGCCCTCCGTCGCGCCGATGGCCTTGCTCGCGGCCCGCGGAGCGTGCGGCACTCCCTGGCGCGGGGCGAGGCTCGCGGCGCTGGGCAGCGCGCTCGTCGCCGCGACCTGGCTCTCGCTCCTGCATCTGCGTTCGACCGGCAGCGAGGACTACCCCGGAGCCGTGCGCAGCATTCTCGCAGCCTGGCATCCTGGGGACGCGATCGTGGCTGCCGAATGGCAGCCCTCATTCTTCAGCCAGAGCGCGCCGTGGGAGTACTACGCGCCCCGGCTCTCCGGACCGAGCGGACCCCCGCCGCGGCTGGTGGTCGGCCAGGACTTCGACCTGGTCGATCCCCACGCGCTCGAGGACGTGGATCGCGTGCTGCTCCTCGACACCTCCCTCGGCCCCCGCTCGACCCTTCTGCGACGGCTGCGCGAGGATTTCCCATCCGAGGCAGTGACGAACTTCGGCTACGGGATCAGCGTCCGTCGTTTCGAGAGGCCCCGGCAGGCACGCTGAGCAGGTGGGCGCGCGGTCGGGGAAGGTTAAGCCCCGATCCCGCTACCGGAGGCGTGCAAGCGTCGCTGCCAGCGCGTCGACAGCCTTTGGCCCTACAGGAACACGCGGAGCTCGGGCCGGCCGTCGAAGTGGCGTGGTAGCTCGGCGCCGGGGATGTCATGCCGAAACTGTTCATCAGTTACAGCCATCGCGATGAGCGGCACCGGAAGCAGCTCGACGCGCACCTCTCGGGGCTCCAGCGCCAGGGGCTGATCGAGAGCTGGAACGATCGCAAGATCCTCGCCGGCGACAAGTGGGCCGAGCGCATCGACGAGGCCCTGGCCAACGCCGACGTGATCGTGCTGCTGATCAGCACCGAGTTCGCTGGCCAGCGAGTATTGCTTCAGCATCGAGATGCAGCGTGCGCTGGAGCGTCATGCCGCGGGTCGTGCCCGTGCTCGTCCGACCCGCGGACTGGCATGTGCCGCCGCTGGCGAAGCTGCAGGCCCTGCCGCGAGATGCGAAGCCGGTCACGCTCTGGCCGAATCGCGACGCGGCGTGGCTCGATGTCGCGCATGCCTTGCGGGCCGTGGTCGGATGGTCCCTCCCCGGTCCGCTGGCGTGCTCGGCGGGATCAGGAAGTCCACCGACACGCCGCGCGAGTCCTTCCACACCCAGCGCTGCCGAGTTCTCCGGCCCGACTCGTTCACGTCCGGGCCGAATCCGGCGCGGCGAAGGCGCTCGCTCAGCTCCTGGTAGCGACCCTCGTCGAGCAGCCCCAGCGCGAGCCCCACGTCGACGTCCACGGTGCCGACGTGTCGCTCGGCTCCTCTCGGAAGCGATCCCTGAGCGACGATCAACGAAGGGACCAAACCGCCGACGAGGACGACGTCGTCGGTCATGTCGCCGATCACGGTCGCCACGTGGAGGCACGTTCTGCGGGCGCGCTCGAGGAACTCCGGCCTGTAGCCCGCCGCCGTCGTCGGCTTGTCAGGCACGGCTCCTCCAGGTGAGCAGGGTCTCCTCGAGGTGACGCGCGGCTTCGCCGGCTCGTTCCGGATGGCCCTTCAGATCGAGCCAGACCTGGACGGGATGCGCGCATGGGAAACCGTCCTTCACCTGTGCGCCGAGGAAGACGCCCTCGTCCCTGGGGAGCGCCAGCCACAGGTTCGCGCCGCGCTCGTCCTCGTGGAACCCGAGGCTGTCGAGCACAGCTTTTGGAGCGAGATCCGCCACGTAGAGGGTGACGGTGCGGAACGCCGCGAAGGGCGTGAGCAGCCAAGCGCCCGCCAGCCCGGTGGCCGCGTGCTCCATGCCGGCGCTCGACAGCGCGCTCGACATGCGGGCCAGCAGCTCGTCGCCGGACCGCGCGGTGACGTGCCCCCGGAGCAGGTGATGCCGCTCGAAGTCGTAGTGCTCAGCCCAGGCCTCGAGCAAGAGCTTCGGGTCGCGTGCGCGGACCGCCCCTTGCTCGTTCCGCTCGATCAGGCCGAGATCTTCGAGGCGCCGCACGACGCGGCTCACGAACCCCGCCCCCACTCCGATGGCCGCTGCCATTCCCTGCTGGACGTGGAACTCGTTCGGGTGCAGAAGGAGCCACCGCGCGACGCGCGAGCTCTTCGGAGCGAACGGGTTCGAAGGACGTCCGCGCCGCTTGAAGCGGTTCTCCTTGCCTTCGACGCGGACGTGAACTCCGGGCGCGTCGAGGCGGGCGTTTCCGGAGAGGTCCAGCCAGCTTAGGCCGCTTTCTCTGCAGATCCGTCGCCCTGCGTCGCCCATGAAGGGCACGGAGAGCAAGGGGACCTGATCACTTCGCTTTCCGTTGCGAGAGGACGCGAGCTGTCGAACTCCCGCCGCTACGCCCGCCACATCGCCGGAGGCCTTCCACGCGACGAGGTAGACGTGTTGGCCGACGCGGATCATCACGTCGACTTCGTGCCCGGCCACCGAGCCCTCGAAACTGACAACACTCCCCGCGGCCTCGATGAGGTCTTCGAGCCTACGGGCGACCTCCTTCAGGGCCTGGTGCTTGGGCGGCGGCTTCACAGTTCACTAAATATAGTGGCTTTACCCGCGGGTCTATCTAGCTGTTTTCGACGTGGGCAGAAGCTGGCTTGATCCCACCAAGACCCTAACAGGAGACGAACCCAGCGGCCAGCCTGCGTGCTGCCGCCCATTCCGCGTCCTTCGGCCCCGGGACAGGGTGGTACCCCTCCGATCCTCGCCAGGATCCGCAACCTGCGCCACCGTTTGGACTTCCGGCGTTCCCTTCAGACGAACCCTACATCAGCCACCGGTCTGCAGGAGGCGTGCAAGCGTCGTTGCCAGCGCGTCGACGGCCTCCGGCCCTGGTAGGGACACGCGGAGCTCGGGCCGGCCGTCGGCGTCGACTTCCACGCAGGCTTGCAGGCGCTCGCGCAGTCGATTGGCGGCGGCGCGCGACGCGGCGGTCTCTGGCGTGGAGGGGACCAGCTCACCGAGGAAGCGGAAGGCTGCAGACAAGAGCTCGCCGCCAGCGGCCGCAACGCGGCGTCGGTCGGCGAGAGCGGTGGTCTCGCGCTCGTTCGCGAGTGCCTGCGTCTCGTCGCGGGGCGCATCGGGAGCGCGACCGAGCAGCACCTCGAGGCGGCGCTTGAGCTCCTCCGTGCCGGAGACGAGATCGACCGCGTCGACCTGCGAGTCCGCGTCGAGCGCGGCGAGGAACAGGTCGTGCTTGGCGGAGAGAGTGCCGAGCAGGCCCTCTTCGATCGTCCCTGCAGTGACGAGCAGGAAGACCTGCACGGGGCGTTTCTGTCCCAGCCGGTGCGCACGGCCGATACGCTGCTCGAGCACCGCGGGATTCCAGGGGAGGTCGACGTTGAGGACCGTGTCGGCGGCTTGCAAGTTCAGGCCGACCGAGCCCGCGTTGGTGGTGAGGAACAGGCGGCAGGCGGGATCCCTCTGGAACGTGTGCACGAGCGACTGGCGCTTCTTCTGCGGCACCTTGCCGTCGAGCCGCACGAAGCCGAGCCCGCGACTCTCGAGCAACGGCTCGATGGCGTCGAGCATGCGCGTCCACTCCGAGAACAACACGGCTTTGCGGCGCTTCTCGGCGAAGAGGTGGTCGAGGAGCTCCTCCAGCCGGGTCAGCTTGCTCGAATGGCCGGGCTTCTGCCTGTCGACGAGGAACGTGCCATCCGCGGAGAGGCGGCAGGCGAGCAGCGCCTTGCGCAGGCGCAGGAGGTCCATCTCCGTGAGATACGGCTTGTTCACGATCGAGCTGACGACGCGCATGTGGGCGCCGTGAAGGTCGAGCTGCTCCTCGGTCGGCTCGATGAGCACGACCTCCGTGCTGCGCGGAGGGAGCTGGTCGAGGACCTGCTCGCGCGTGCGGCGCAGGAGGACGGGCGCGAGTCGGGCACGTAGGTCTGCGAGGTTCTTGTAACCGAGCACGCGTCCGCGCTCGTCCACGACGCGGTGGCGATGCTGGAATCGGAACTGCGGGCCGAGCCGGCGGTCGTCGACGAACTCGACCACCGAGTGGAGCTCCTCGAGTCGGTTCTCGAGGGGTGTGCCCGTCAATACGAGCGCGAAGCGGGACCGCAAGCTCTTGATGACGGTGCTCGTCTTGGCCTCCCAGTTCTTGATGCGTTGGCCCTCGTCCAGCACGATCAGATCCCAGGGGACGCGCTCGATCGAGAGCAAGTCGCGCAGAACCTGCTCGTAGTTGCAGATGGTGAAGAAGCACTCCTCGTCGTACTGGCGCGCGCGCTCGGCGGCGCCGCCGAGGATCAGGCGAACGTCGCGCGCACTGCAGCGCTCGATCTCGGTTCGCCACTGCGACTTGACGGAGGCCGGCGTGACGACGAGAACGCGGCGGATGCCCGCCACGCGAGCCAGGAGCTCGGCCGTGCCGATGCCCTGGATCGTCTTGCCGAGCCCCATGTCGTCCGCCAGGACCGCTCGCCCGGCACCGACGGCGAAAGCGATGCCGTCGAGCTGGTAGGGAAGGAGCTCCACCTGGAGCAGCTCGCGGCACAGCGAGTGCTTCGCAGGAGCGCGGCGGATCTCGGTCACGAGGTCGGCGACCTGCCGCCGGAAGAGGCGTGACTGGAGGTGCTCTTCCGCGTCGGGGTAGACCACCACGTCGCTTCCGAGTTGCTCGATGCGCCGCAGTCGCTGCACGAGATCCTGCTCGTCCTCGATGGGGCGGCCGTCGATCGAGCGTACGAGGCGCTCGATTTCGGGCTCGAGCTTCGCCGGCCGAAGCAGGAAGAGCTCCGCCCCCTCCCCGTAGCGCACGTGGACGGCCAGATGCCTGCGCCGGTACGGCCTCCGGACCTCGGCATCCGAGAAGCGCCGCCGCACGCTGCGCAGGACGTTCATCACGTGCTTGCAGGTGCCGAGGCCGTTCTTGCGGAAATCGGGGCAGGAGCAGAACGAATCCCCGCGCTCGGTCCCGCGCAGAGCCACGCGATAGGTCTTGCCGGAGGCCTTGTTCGTCACCGCATAGTCGGTCCACGGCCGCGAGGCGTTCTCGGGGCGCACCTTCATGCGTTCGCCGCGCGCGCGTTCCTCGCGCTCCTCGAGCGCCTGCCGCACGAGCTCCTCCTCGCTCAGCGTCTCGGCCGGCGCACGCTCCTCGGGTAGTGCCGCCAGGCCCAGTGCCGTCTTCTCCTCCAGGATCAGTGCGAGCGCCGCGCCCGCATGCTCGCAAGCGACGTTACAGGTGCTGCACGAGCACCGCAGCCTGCCCGGCGCGTCTTCCAAGAGCGCGACAGTCACGTTTGCGTCGGGAAGTCCGAGGCGAAACCGGTCTCGCGTCATGGAGACCTGATCGAGCTGGACCTCCCGTGCGCCGCCGAGCCGGATCAAGCGCTCGCCGTCCGGACCGAGGAGCCGGCGAGCAGAGCCGTAGGTCAGCCGAGAGAGGAGATCACGCAGAGTCAGGGCGCGCTTGGGCGCCGTCGTTCGGGGAGGCATGCACTCAGAGTATCCACTCCACTTGCTCCACCCAACGGGTCGTGATGCTGGCCCCATCCAGTACGCAGATCACTCAACGCCTCGAGACTCGCGCCGTCTTTCTCTGACTCCAGGCACGAGATGCTTCGGAACCAAGGATAGCGCCCGCGTTGCGGAATCGGCGCGCGCAGAAGGCGAGCGATCGAGGCGAGCCCTTCCGCGTCGCGCGTGACGCCCTCCCGAATCATGGTTTGGGCGAGCTCCCCGAGGACAGGGATGCCTCCACGACGGGCGCCTGGGTTTCGGGTGCCGGCTCTCCCATCGTCACGACGACCTGATGCACCGCGCCATCGTCGCTCAACGGGATCGCGCGGGGATCCACGCGCGCGCCATCGAGTACCACCTGCGCCACCCCGTCGTTCCTGTGCTCGGGGTTCGTGACCGCGATGTCGTAAACACTCGACCCCTGGCGCCATCGCAGGCGGAAGCCCTCCCAGGATGCTGCGATGCAGGGCGCGACGGAGAACGTCTGGCCGCGCCGCCGCAGACCGAGAATCGATTCGAGCCCGACCCGGTACATCCAGGCGGCGGAGCCCGTGTACCAGGTCCAGCCGCCGCGACCGATGTGCGAGGGGTGCGCATAGACGTCGGCGGCGACCACGAAGGGCTCGGCCTGGTAGCGGTCCACGCTGGCAGCGGTGCGAGTATGGTTGATCGGGTTCAGCATGTGGAACAGCTCGACCGCTTCGTCGCCGTTGCCGAGACGTGCCGTCGCCATCACCGTCCACAGCGCTGCGTGCGTGTACTGTCCGCCGTTCTCGCGGATTCCCGGCACGTAGCCCTTGATGTAGCCGGGATCGAGCGGGGACTGGTCGAAGGGCGGTGTGAGCAGGAGGATGACGGTCGCGTTGCGCTGCACGAGCTGCGTGCGCACTGCATCCATTGCCCGCTCCGCCCGGCGCAGCGGCGCCACGCCCGAGATCACGGCCCAGCTCTGCGAAATCGAATCGATCCGACACTCCGGGAGCTGAGCCGAGCCCAAGGGCGAGCCGTCGTCGAAGTACGCACGGCGATACCAGTCACCATCCCACGCCTGCTCGAGCATCGTCTTCAAGCGTTCGCGCTCGTTCCGCCAGCGGGCGGCGCGCTCCTCGTCGCCGCGCGTCGCGACGATCTCGCCGAAGTCGCGCAGGATCATCGAAAGGAACCAGCCCAGCCAGACGCTCTCGCCGCGTCCCTGGTGGCCGACCCGGTTCATGCCGTCGTTCCAGTCGCCGATGCCGATCAGGGGCAGGCCGTGAGCGCCCATGGTGAGCCCGCGCTCGGTCGCACGGATGCAGTGCTCGTAGAGCGTGCCGCTCTGGCTCGATGCCGCGGGCAGGCCGTACAGCTCGAGCTCTCCCGGTGGCAGGACGGGGGCTTCGAGGAAAGGGATCTGGACGTCCAGCACGTCCAGATCGCCCGTTTGCTCGACGTAGCTCGCAACTGCGTACGGCAACCAGAGGAAGTCGTCCGAGCAGCGCGTGCGCACGCCGCGGCCCGTGTGGTCGTGCCACCAGTGCTGGACGTCTCCCTCGAGGAACTGATGTGCGGCGCAGCGCAGCAGGTGCTCGCGATAGAGATCGGGCCGCACGAAACCGAGTGCCATCACGTCCTGCAGCTGATCGCGGAAGCCGTAGGCGCCGCCCGGCTGGTAGAAGCCGGTGCGGCCCCAGATGCGCGAGCTGACCGACTGATAGAGCAGCCAGCGGTTCATCATCAGGTCGAACGAATCGTCCGGCGTGCTCACCTGCACGGCGCCGAGCAGCGCGTCCCAGTGCCGCTCGACTCCCTCCAGCGCGCCGAGGGCCGCGTCGACGTTTCCGAAGCGTTCGGCGAGGGCCAGCGCGTGCGCCCGGTCGAGTCCCTGTCCGAGCAGCAGCACCACCTCCCGCGTCTCGCGCGGCTTGAGATCGATCCGCACCTGCAGCGCCGCGCACGGGTCGAGACCGGCGCCGAAGCGCTGTGCCAGCGCCTTGCGCTTCAGTGCGGCCGGGCGCTGCAGCGAGCCGTTGCGGCCCAGGAACTCCAGCCGATCGCCGGTCGCCGACGCCGGCCGCACGCTGGCGTGCGCGAAGGCCACGTGCGTGGAGAAGTCGGTGTTGTAGGGGTTGCGCGCGTGCACGGCGCCGCTCTCTACCTCCAGGCTGGTGACGACGAAGCGATTCTCGCCGGCCCGCGGCGGGCACAGCGCCCACTCGTTGTAGGCGAACACGCTCAGCCGTCGCGCGACCAGCGAGTGATTGGTGAGGGAGAGGACCGAGAACTTGAGCGGCTCCTCGACGTGCACGAAGGTCGCGAGCTGGCAGGTGACGCCCTGGGCGGCGTGGGCGAAGCGCGTGACCCCGGCGCCGTGACGGGTGACCCAGCGTCCACCGTCGCGAGCGCGCGGCAGCGGTCCGGGCGTGGCACCCCACACCTCGCCGGTGTCCTCGTCACGCAGGTAGATCGCCTCGCCGCTGAACTCGCTCACCGGATCGTTGCTGAACGGCGTCAGGCGGTTCTCGCGGCTGTTTCCCGACCAGGTCCAGGCCGCGCCGGTGGCTCCGATCACGGTGCCGAAGCTCGGGTTCGAGATCACGTTCACCCACGGCAGAGGCGTGTCGGCCTGGCCCTGGAGCACGATCGCGTACTCGCGCCCGCCGGAAGTGAAGCCGCCGACACCGTTGGCATGCGTGAGCAACGGAGCCTCGACGTCCAGCGCCACCTCGCCCGCCAGGACGGATCCAGGCTCCGTCCGACGCACCAGCGGACCCGGCCAGCGCGGCTCGGGGTACGGCAGGCCGAGCTGGTCGGCCAGCTTGCCGCGCTCGCCGCTCAGCACGGCCCGCGCGGCAGCGAGGAGCACGACGCGCTCGGCATCGGGCATGCCGTCGGTGCGCAGCAGGAACACACCACCCGGCCGATCCTTCCAGGCGGCCCACGTGCCCTTCTCCAGTAGGCCTCGCAGCTGATCGTGCATCTCGTCCAGGTAGCTCAACGGATGCTCGTTCAGGAGGACGACGTCGGCGCTGAGACCCTTGAGCCTCCAGTACTCCTGCGCGCGCAGCACCTGGCGCACCAGTGAGAGATCGTCCTGGTGCGTCACGCGCACCACCAGGATCGGCAAGTCACCCGAGACGCCGTGCACCCACAGGCCCGACTGTCCGAGCGTGTTGCTCGCGAGGTTCGAGGCTGCCGCGCGCAGCGCGGCGTCGCTCCACAGCACGTGCGAGGCGAGGCGCTCGTAGATCTGCGCCTCGTCGGTCGAGATGCCGAGGTGGCGCAGCCGCATCTGCGTCTGCGTGTTGGCGAGCGCGAAGGTGCGCGCCGCGGAGGTGGGATCGTCGTACTTCTCCGCCAGCGCGATCGCCGCCGTCCGACTGGCGGTGACGCCGGTCGCGAACGCGAGGCGCACGCGCCCGCCGGGCGCGATGCGGACGCGCCGGCGCAGGCTCAGGATCGGATCCAGCACCGCCCCCGTCGTGCCCGAGAGCGATCGCCCGTCGAGCGCGATCGGGTTCTCGAACGTGCGGCCTCGGCCGAGGAAGCGGCGGCGGTCGGACTCCCACTCGATGCCGCCGTGGACGCTGCCCTCGGCGCTCAGCACGTGCACCGCCCACGGAGTTAGCTCGTCGGCGAAGCGCGGGCGGCGGCCGCACAGGAGGGCCGTGCACTCGGGGCGGTACTCGGTCTCGAGGAAGAGCTTGTGGAACGCAGGGTGCGAGACATCTTCCGAGGGCGGCGCGAGCACGACCTCGACCAGGCTCGTCACCTCGATCTCGCGCAGGCGATCGGTGTGGTTGATCAGCGAAACGCGCCGCACCTCGACGTCGTCCTCCGGTGACACCGTGATCTCGAGTCGAGTCTCGATGCCGTCGTCGGTGCGCTCGAAGAGCACATCGTCCGCCCGAAAGCTCACGCGGTAGTGCTCGAGCTCACCGCACGTCGGCTGATAGGTGGCCGACCACAGCCGGCCGCTGCGGACGTCGCGCAGGTACACGAACTGGCTGCCCTGATCGCAGGTGGGATCGTCGCGCTGGCGCGTGACGGCGCGTCCCCGCCAGCTGCTCGCGCCGCCCCCCGCGTTGGTGACGACGGCCGTGTACTGGCCGTTCGAGAGGAAGTGAGCGCTCGGATAGAGCGTGTGCGGCGAGCGGAAGCGCCGCGGCGAGACCGGAGGCGCGAACGGCTCGACGTGCGTCGCCTCCGCGGGACGCGGACGGATGACGGGCACGAAGCGCGGCACGCGCTCCTGGAGCAGTGGCTCGGTCGCCTGCACGCGGGCATCCGAATGGAAGCGCTTCACCATGGGGAAGCCGAGCACCGCGTTGCTCAGGGCCACCATGCTCATGCCCTGGTGGTGCGCGAAGAACGCTCGGACCGGGTGGACTCGAGTGGGCTCGGGCGGCGCCTCGCCCTCGGGAGTCGCGGTCTTGCGCTGGGTGAAGTCGAGCGCCTCGATGAAACCGAACTCGCCCGCGGCGCCCTCGCTCCGCAGCCGGCGGAAGTTGGCGGCGGCGGCGGTGGGATCGACCAGGGCGGCGAGCGCGGTGGCGTACGGCGCGATCACCAGGTCCTCGGCGAGTCCGCGCTTGAGCCCCAGGCCCGGCACGCCGAAGGCTCGGTACTGATAGTTGCCGTGCGGATCCGTCACGGCATAGGCGGATTCCGAGATGCCCCACGGCACGTGCTGGCGGAGCCCGTACATGATCTGCGCGCGCACGACCGCACGGCTGGTGCTCTCGAGGAGAGTTTCGGGATGGCTGCGCAGGAGCAAGAACGGCATCAGGTACTCGAACATCGAGCCGCTCCACGACACCAGCGCACTGCCGCCTGCGACGCTGACCAGCGCGCGCGACAGCCGGAACCAGTGCTCCTGCGGAACCTCGCCGCGCGCGATGGCGATGAAGCTGGCGAGCCGCGCCTCGGACGCGAGCAGGTCGTAGTACGAAGAGTCGAGGCGTCCGGGACCCTCGGCGTCGGCCAGCCGATAGCCGATCGAGAAGACCCCGCGCGCGCGGTCGTACAGGAAATCCCAGTCCATGCCGTCGGCGAAGGCGTCGCACCGGCGGGCGAGATCCCGCAGGCGATCACCGAGCGCTTCCGGCACGGAGTTCGACTCGTCCAGCCTGGACAGCGCCTCGTCGAGCGATCGGCCCCAAGCCGCCATCTTTTCGGTTCCGAGCGTGGCAGGCGCGACCGACGTGATCCCCGTGAGCGCTCCACGCAGGCTGGCGGCGCGCCGTCGCAGTGCCGCGAGCCGCTCGTGCACGGGCTCGCTCGCGCCGAGCGTGCGCCTGAGGGCGTCGAGCTCGGCCTGGGCTTGATCGAGATGGCGAGCGAGCGGAGCCGCCGCGTGCGCCGTCAGCGCGAGCGCTGCAAGCTCTTCATCGAGCACGCCGGCCGTGTCCCTCAGGCCTCCCAGGCGCCGCTCCACGTTGTCGTCCCGGCTCGCGATGTCGCGCAGTCCAGCGGCCAGCGCCATCAGCACGCCCGCCAGGTTCCCGCTGTCCACCGTCGAGACGTACCTCGGCAAGAGCGGCGCGAGGCTGATCGTGTCGTACCAGTTGAGGAGATGCCCCTGGTGGCGCTCGAGCGACTCGGCGGTGGTGAGCGTTTCGTCGATCCGGGCCGAGAGCGTGGCGGTCCCGATGTAGCCAAGGTCGTGCGCGGCGAGCGTCGAGAGCAGGCCCATGCCGATGTTGGTGGGCGAGGTTCGATGGGCGACGCGCGAGTCGGGCGCTTCTTGCAGATTGTCAGGCGGCAGGCGGTGTTCCGGCTCGGTGACGAGCTGCTCGAAGTAGGTCCACGTGCGGCGCGCGATGCGGCGCAGCTCGTCCGCGTCTGCCGGGTCGAGCACCAGCCGCCGGGGCACGACGGGTCGGCTCAACCACCAGGCAACGAGCGGCGAGACGAGCCACGCGATCAGGAAGGGCAGCGCCACGGGCAGTGCGCCCGGATGGATCCGCAGCACGCCGAAGAGCACCGCGAGGGCCGTGGCGGGCGCTCCCCACATCTCGGCCAGGAACACGCGCGCCCCTTGCCCTCCGATCAGCCCGGCCGTGCGCGCCGCGGTGCTGGCTGCGGTCTCCCATTCGAGGAGCCGGCGCTGCGTGATCACCATGCGGACGAGGGTCAGCACGATCGCGTGCATCATCTCGTCGGCGTGGTAGAGGAGCAGCGTGATCTGCAGCAGCACTTGCGCGGCAGCCGTCTTCAGCTCCGCCCACACGTCGTACAGGAACACGCGCAACGGCTGCTGCGGGCGCGGGTTGGTGGCGAGGCGCGCCAGCGGGGACAGCAGCGGGAATCCGAGCACCGCGAGCGCGGCGAGAGTCCAGCCGAGAGCCGAGCCCGGCAGCCACGTCCAGGCGGAAACGAGGAGCGCGACGAGCGCGGGCGCGACGAGGCTCCGGCGCAGATTGTCGAGGATCTTCCAGCGGCTGATCAGCGGCAGGAGGCTGCGCTTCATGCCGCCCCGCGTGGGCACCACCGGCAAGAGGTGCCGCAGGATCTGCCAGTCGCCGCGCACCCAGCGGTGCTCGCGCCGCGCGTGCGCGAGCACGCTGGCGGGGAAGTCGTCCACGACCTCGACGTCCGAGACGAGCGCGCAGCGCGCGTACAGCCCCTCGAACAGGTCGTGCGAGAGCATCGCATTCTCCGCCACGCGCCCTTCCAGCGCGGCCGAGAACGCGTCGACGTCGTAGAGCCCCTTGCCGGTGAAGCTGCCTTCGCCGAACAGGTCCTGATACGTGTCGGAGACTGCCGTGGTGTACGGATCGATGCCGGTGTGGCCGGAGTAGGCGCGCGCGAAGAGCGAGCCGGCTGCGCTGGCCATCGTCACGTTGACCCGGGGCTGGAGGATCCCGTAACCCTCGGTGACTCGCCCGACTGCCGGATCGAAGTGCGGACGGTTGAGCGGGTGCTCGATCACGCCGATCAGCTGGCGTGCCGCATCGCGGGGGAGGCGTGTATCGCTGTCGAGGGTGAGGCAGTAGCGGACGAGCGGCAGGATCGTGGGATTCCCGACCTGCACGGTGAAGCTCGTGTCGGTCGCTCCTCGCAGTAGGCGATTGAATTCCTCGATCTTTCCGCGTTTGCGCTCCCAGCCCATCCACACGCCTTCGCGGCCGTTCCACCGGCGCGCGCGGTGGAACAGGTAGAAGCGGTCCACGCCGCCGGACGCGTAGCGGGCATTGAGGGCGCGGATTCCCTCGATCGCGGTGGCGAGGACGGCCTCCTCGCCGGCAACGCTCTCGGTGCTCGCGTCGGGGAAGTCCGTGAGGAGCGCGAAGTGGATGTGCGGATCGAAGTTGCCGAGGGCGTGCACCTCGAGGTGCTCCACCAGGGCCCGGGCGCCCGCGTCCGAGGAGATGATCGTCGGCACGATCACCATCGTTCGAGCTTGCTCGGGCACGCCGCGCCGCAGGTCGAGGCGCGGCAGCGCCCGCGGTCTGGCGATCCGGTGGACGACTCGGTTCACGAGCGCGACTGCGAGATCGCTCGCGGGAAGGAGCGCGAGAATGGCGGCCCAGATCAACATCCAGTCCGTTCCGTCGCCGGCCCGAGCCATCGCGACGGCGCCCGCAACTCCCAGCGCCGTGAGCAGCCCGATCGAGCCGAGATAGACGGGCGTGGCATGACGGAAGAGCAGGCGCTCGAGCTTCAACCGGAAGGACGGAGCGTGCGCCACGTCGCTCTCGAGCCCGCGTCGTCCGGGGCCGATCAGGTGGTAGCCCACGTGGGCGGCCTTGGAGTCGACACCCTGGTGCTCGGCCGCTTGACGCGCGCTCTCGATCGCACGCAGCGCCACCCTGACCTGGGCCTCACCGGTCGGGTCCGCCAGCACCTCGACCGCATGTCGATATCGATCCCGGCTGGTGAACACCATGCGGCCGTAGATGGCTGCCGGATCACGCTGGAGCACCTGCTCGACCAGGCTCACGCCCTCGACGTGATCGTTCCAGTCGATCGTGGTGCACAGCCGCAAGCTCGTGATGGAGTTCCCCATCGAGACGTGGTTCATCGCCTGCCGCTGATGCTCGGCGCGCACCGCGTCCTCCACCGTGGTGCCGGCAGCGTCCAGCCGTTCCTCCAGCTGCTTGCGCAGCTCGCCCGCGCCGGCGCCGTACTCGCGCATGCGCTGCAGGAGCTGATCCACGAAAGCCACGTGGAGGACTTCCGGAAGGACGGGCGGATGGCCGTTCGACCGCATGCCCTCGAACTGGGCGAAGCAACGATCCGCCTCGATCCGGGCCTGTCGGCTCTCGATCACCTTCTCGGCGAGCCGGCGCACGTGCTCGATGAGGGCCAGCTTGAGGATCGTGGGCCACGCCCACAGCTCGCCGATGGTGAGCGGCGCGACGGACTGGTAGGCGTAGATGAATCGCTTCAGCCGTGGCGCATCCAGCCGCGCGTCGCTGTAGCGGAGCAGCTCGACGGCCATCGCGTAGACACGTGGTATGCCGACGAGTTCGCGGGCGGCGAGCTTCGGAAGCTCGCGGTAGTAGCTCGACGGGAGGTGATGGCGGATTTCATGCATCTCACCGTCGATGAGATGGAAATTGTCGAGCAGCCACTCGGCCGCCGGTACGACCGGCTGCCCGCGGCGCACGTCGCTGCCGAGCGTGCGATAGGCGTGGTGGAGGACGCGCTTGTGATCGGACAGACGCCGCAGGAGCCGCGGAGGCCCGCGCCGCGGATGACGGGAGAGCGTGAACTCCGCAGCCAGAGCGCGGGCGCGCTCCTCCAACCGCTCGACGCCGAGGAGCTCGCCGTACAGAGGGCTGGAATCGAGGCCGATCGGGCGGGGCCGTGCTCCTTCCGCGCGAGGATCCGCGCGGCTGGGAATGATGCGAGTGCTTGGCGACAGCCTGCAGATCCTTCTGGAATGGCCCGCGAACGAGCCTGCGGTTCGATCGCGGCGACTGACGCCATGGTAGCAAGGTCCGGGCCGCGATCACGCTGGAGCTGTGAGGAAGAGCGACGGAATCGCTGTGCGCAAAAATCAAGTACTCGTTTGTCCGAGCTGCACGATCCGGTGCGCCGTCAGCCCGAGAATGAGACGCTCGGCGATCGCGCCGATGCAGCGTGCGCGCGACCTGCGCTTCCAACCGCTGATGAGACCGACGCGTGCGCAGCGGCACCGATGTCGCGCTGACCCGGCCGGACTGTTCCCCTTGCCCCCGACGCTACGGAGGTCGAGACCTCAGGGGATGAAGGTGATCTCGAACGCGTTCGTCTGGTTGTGCCCCGTACCGCACGGCCCGATCGGATCGTCGTACCAGACCTGGAAGTGGCGCACCGTGCCCGGTCCCCAGCCGCCGATGGCTCGCAGCCCCGGTCCCCACGTGACGACTCCATCGGATCCGGTCTCCACGGTCCCCAGCCGCACTGCACCCGAATCGATGCAGCGCAGCCCATCGTTGAACGGGACGCCCTCGGTGCGGCCGGTCCCCGCGGCGAGGAGCGTGGCAGCCCGGTTGGCTGGAAGGCGAGCCGCGACGAGCACGAGGTCATCGGCACTGACGCGACCGGAGCCGATCGCAGTGAGGAAGCCGCCCTGTCCCGTCGAGTTGTCGCAGCCCTCGTCCGCGACGCCGGAGTTTCCGCACGGACACTCGGCCTCGGACCCATCCCCGAAGCAGTAGGGGGTTCCGAGAGAGGCGTAGCGCTCGCGGAGAAAGACGTCGTCCCCCGGCTCGAGGCGCTCGGCGTGCGGGCCGCCCGACCCGAGCAGATTCGATGCCGCACTCTGGTAGACCACGAAGCGGCCGTCATCGCAGATGCTCGCGTTGATGCTGGCGCGGTTCCCCTGAACGTCCGACGAGCTGACGCTCGAGCGGACCGTCTCGCCGGTCAGGATGTCGTGCACGAACACGTCGCACTCGGAGTTGGTGTCGCCCTCCACGAGTCGGTTCTCGCAGCTATGGAACGCCACCCACCGGCCATCGCCGGAGAGACTCGGGAGACAGGTGAGCAAGACGTCCGCCCCCCGGGATTCGTAGCCGGCCGAATCGACGCTGACCCGCGTGGTCGTCCCGGCCGCGATGTCGCGGACGAAGATGTCATCGCAGCCGTTGGTGTCCTGCGAGACCAGGTTCGTCGCCAGGCTCTGGAACGCGACCACGTTGCCGTCAGCCGAGATGCAGGAGAGCCAGCTCGCATCGTTGCCCTCCGCCCCGGTCGAGCTCGTGCTCACGCGTGCTGTCCGTCCTGCGAAGAGGTCACGCACGAACACGTCGCTGCGCGCGTTCGTGTCTTCCGGTATCAGGTTGCTCGCGTAGCTGCTGAAGGTCACGAAGTTGCCGTCCCGCGAGATCGAAGGCACCTGGCTCGAGCCATTCGATTCGTGCTGCTGCGAGTCCACGCTGATCCGCCGCGTCTCCTTGCTCGTACGATCGCGAAGGAAGATGTCTTGCTTCGCGTTGGTATCTTCGGGCACGAGGTCGTCGGCATCGCTCGCGAAGGCCACGAATCGGCCATTCCCCGAGATCGAGCAGGCCAGGCTGCGAGCGGAGGCCTGCCGTCCTCCCGTGGCGACGCTCACGCGCTCGGTCGTGCCGAGGCGCCGATCGTGAATGAACACATCCTGTGCCCGGTTCGTGTCCCCGCTCACGAGGTTGTTCGCAAAGCTCGAAAAGCCCACGAAACGGCCGTCGAAAGAGATGCACTCGGCCGTGCTCGGACCGTTCGGATCGCCGCCCGTGGCGGAGACGCTCACGCGGATCGTGTGGCCCGTCCACGTGTCTCGCAGGAAGACATCGGAGCACTGGTTGGCATCGCCGGTCACCATGCCCCCGGCCGCGCTCGTGAACACGACCAGCCGACCGTCCGCGGAGACCTTGGCGGAATCGCTCCCGAGTGGGGCGAGGCCGCCGCCCCCATCGACGCTGGCGAGCAGGGTACGGCCGTCCTGGGCTGCCCATCCGCAGGCCGCAAGGAGCGGCAGGGCGACGAGTAGAGCTGCGCTGCAAGACGACGACATCACCGGAACTCCGATCAACAGTGCCCGAGGTTGGCATCGCGGTCCGGAACGAGACCCCCGGCCGAACTCGAAGGCCAAGAACTTGATGTCGTGCTGGCGCCGCGCTCTAGAGCGCGCAGCGATGAAGAAGCCCACGGGCTACTTGCAAGATGGAACATCCGCCGGACCATGCAAGCTGACTACCATCCAGGACCAGGGCGGATGGGCTCTCTGTGCTTGCGCTTGCCCTCCTGCAAGATGGTATCCATCGCTCCAGAATCTCGCGGCTGGAGGGGGGTGGACTGGGCGCGAGCGTGCGGCTTTGCCATTCAGCCCTGGGAGCCCGGACCGCCTGAAGGCGGTACTCCAAACCAGTTTCCACCGCGCCCTGGCGCGACACCGTCGCATGAAACTTGAGGGCGGCCTCCTCTAGAGAGAAACAAACCCTCTCAGGCCTTTAGGAAGCGGCTTTCACCTCGACTTGAAGCCCGAGTTGTTCGAGGCGCCGAATGAGTCGCTTGGCGACCTTGGCCTTGTCGCGACGATCGAAGTGATCGGGGCCCAGGTCTTCGAAGAAGACGCCGCGCCGGAGCATGTGGTAGACGGCGGTGAGCATGGAGGCCGCGACCGCGACGACGGCCTTCTTTGGCCCCCTGCGCATGCTGATGCGGTGGAACTGAGCCTTGAAGTAGCTGTTCTTCTTGCGCGTCGCGGCCCAGGCGGCCTGGACCAGAGTGGTCTTGAGCCAGGGAGCGCCAGCCCGAAGGCGCGTGCTGCGCTTTCTGCCCGCGCTCTCGTCGTTGCGCGGACATAGGCCAGCCCAGGAGATCAGATGGCCGGCAGTGGGAAAGCGGCTCATGTCATCGCCGATCTCGGCCAGGATGACGTGGGCTGCGATCTGGCTGACGCCCGGGATGGTCGTCAGGAGCTTGACGGCTCCGCGAAACGGCTTCAGGTGCTCGCCGATGCGCTCGTCGATCCCCGCCACCTCCTCTCCGATCGTGTCGATCAGCCGCAGGTGGGAGCGGATCATGAAGCGATGGTGATCCCGGATACGACCGCGGAGCGCTTCTGCGAGGTCCTCCCTGGAGGCCTTCACGCGCGACGAAGCGAGTGCGGCGAGAGCCTTCGGATCGTCTTCTCCATCGACGATCGCCTCCAAGATATCCCGTCCACTCTGCCCGAGCATGTCGCTCAAAACGCTGGAGAGCTTCACGTTGGCGTCTTCGAGCGTCTTCTGGATCCGCAGCGTGTGCCGGGCCACCTCGCGCACGAGCTGCTTGCGCGTGCGCGTCAGGTCCCGCAGCTCTTGGATGGGCTGCGGGGGCACGAAGCTGGAGCGGATCAACCCGTGGGCCAGCAGGTCGGCGATCCAGGTGGCGTCGTTGACGTCGGTCTTGCGACCGGGGACGTTGCGGATGTGCGCAGCGTTCCCCAGGACAAGCTCGAAGTGACCCTCGAGCACGTGCCAGACCGGCTTCCAGTAGACACCCGTCGCCTCCATGGCCACGTCAGTGCAGTGACACTTCGACAACCAGTCCGATAGAGCCAGCAACTCCGCGCTGGTCGCGCCGAACTTGCGAACTTCCTGCTGAACGCCGGCCGGACCGACCAGGCGCACGCAACACACGATGACGTCCTTGTGGACATCCAGACCTGCGCAACGGGGATGAACGACTTCCATTCGGCCTCCTTGGGACAAGGCCGGCGACGGCGTGGGACTCGCGTCTTCGGATTCTAGAGAGCGTGCTCCGGGAGCCCGAGGGCGCCTTGGCAACAGTACGGTGTGCTCGCGAAGTCCCCGGCCAAACTGGTTCACGGGCTCGCGACACCAAAGAGATTGCCGACCTCCGTGCCGTCGCCGGGCTGCCTCGATTGAGGGAGTTTCATCCCACGGTGTCCAGACCCTGGGTGCGGAACTGGTTCGGAGTACCGCCTTGATATGGGTGGACCCTGTCAACTGCCTGACGGCGGGATCCACTGGGCTAGTTTTTTTGAGGTCAGCCCCTGTGAGGTGGCTGGCCTCGATCGCTGGGGTCGAGCCCTTCGTGCCCTCCCCCGAAGGTGGGGCACGAGGGGCTCGACTCGAGCGGTTAGTTCGAAGTCAGGTGCGGGGACGGCGAGCGCCGGCTCGCTTCGCGGCGATTCAGTTTGATATGCGCGGGTTGGCTACCGCAGTGCAGGCAATCGATGGGAAGGGCTGCCTCCATTTCAGGGCGGGCGTCCGCGGTCGCAGGACCGCGTGCCCAAAGGCGGTTATCGAGGGTTCCCTCCCTGGCGTGTCACCGGGTCGCTCGCCGTCCTCGCGAATCTGACTTTGAAAGAGCGTGAGCGCCGAGCGTCAGACGCTGGGCTGCGCGACCAGTTGCCCGATGGCCCAGATGAAACCGCACATCTCTCGCGCCGTGGCGACGACGGCAACCTGCGGGCGCTTGCCGCGCGCGAGCATCGCCCAGTAGCGCTTGTGGAGGCGCTTCTGTGCCTTCCACGCGATGTCACGGACTGCTTGGGGTACGCCCTCGCTGCGACGCACCAGGCGCGTCGTCATCGCAGGTCGATGTCGAGAATGCCAGGCGGATTCGATCAGCTTCCAACGCACATGTGTGTTACCGGCCTTGGTGATCGACCCGCGCGTGACCCTGGGACCGCTGGAGCGCTCGCTGGGCACCAAGCCCACGTAGCCCATCAGTTGCGAGGCGGTGCGGAAGCGGCGCATATCGCCGAGCTCAGCCACGACGGTGGCAGCGACGATCGGGCCCACACCGCGCATCGACTGCAGACACTGGTAGAGCAGGGCACACGGTTGGGTCTTGGGCGCGAGCGTCTCGACGTGCTCACTCGCTTCGGACAGACGCTGCGTCTGGCGCTCGACCTCCTGTACGTAGTCCTCGAGGACCCGTTGCTGCGCCTCACTGTGGAAGCGCTGGCTACGGATCCAGTCCACGTGTCCTTGCGTCCAAGCCGTTTTTTCCGACCACTTGCGGTCGTGGCGCAGCAGGAACGAACTGAGCTGCTGGCGCGCGCGCCGCTGGGCGTGGACCGCGTCTTCGCGGGCTCGCACCACGTCACGCAACGCCTCGACCTCTTCACCCGGCGGGGTCACCGGCACGAGCTCTCCCAGGCGCAAGAAGCGCGCCAGCTTCGCGGCATCCCGCCGATCGGTCTTCACTCGATCGCCACTGACGATCGGTGTCTTGGAGGGCGCCACGACCACACAGGGTATTCCTGCCGCCTCGAGAGCCCGGTACAGACCGTACCCCGTCGGGCCCGCCTCGTAGGCGACATGCACCGTACCCGGATCGCCGAGCAATCGGATGCGGCGCACGAGCTTGGGGACGTCGTGGGGCATCACGCCAAGGTCGCGCACCTCCATCCCACGCCCCCCCTTGGCCACTGCCATCGCCACGGTGTCTCGGTGCACGTCCAGGCCAACGAACTGCGCTATCTTCTGCATGTGGACCGACTTCCTTGCGGCTCTGCGCCGCTCTTTGAGTTGAAATCGCAGCGTAACCCGCGACTTCAGGAAGCTCGGTCCACCCATCCTGTTTCAGGCGGTCTTCTCTTGCGGAGCCAGTCCCGCCTGAAGGCGGGACGACGAACCAGACCGCCTGAAGGCGGTACTCCAACTCGGAGGGACTCCGTGCTCGTCTCGTAGGGGTGTGGTTTCTCTCCAGGTCGCCTCCGGTTCGGAGTACCGCCTGCAGGCGGTACTCCTTGGACGCATGTCAGTGGCCCGGGGACGCTGCGGCCGATGCATCGTCCAGTTCGGCTGCTTGTGCCGCCTGGGTGAGCATGGTTCCAAGGCGAGCTGCCTCCGAAGCCGGCAGGCGCACGCATGCCATCTCGGGGGCATCGCCTGGCAGCTCGTGCTGAAGCAGCTCGATCGTCACGAGTGAGGTGTTCTCCTTCGTGCGGACGACGTGCACACGGATCTCCCCGGAGGCCTTCTGCAGATCGGCCGTCGTACCCATGGCCGGTTCACCATGCACTGCCCCGTACGTGGTGCGAACCTCTCCGCCGAGGTACTTCGTCTGCAACGCGTTCCACGCCTTCTTGAAGATGCTCATCGTTCACCTGTTCCCTGCCTAGCCCCGAGGGAACGGACGCCGGGACCTCGTGCGGAGAGTATCAGGAGGGGCTCCGGGGCGGGCCTCGTCGCCCCCGCGTGCGACCCAGCTGCGATTCGTCTCGCTCGCAGGTGAGGGATCGAGGCATCGGTCTCGGCCATCCCGAGCGGTTCAAGGCCCGCCGAGAGGGCCGGAGGGACCGTGGGGAAGAGGGGGCCGCTATACTCTTCCACCCTCGGTCGGGCCGCACGACCGGGGGGCCTTCAGCCGGAATCCCTCAGGGACGATACGGTCCAGAGTCACACCGACCCCCTTCGACGGGGTCCACGCGGCGCATTCTCTCCACCATGACCTCCGTTCCGCGTTCCTGCAGGATCCTCCTCGCTTCCGTTCTCGTCGCGGCGGCCCTGGCCGAGCCGGCGCTGGCCTACGTCGGACCGGGCGCCGGCCTGGCGGCGGCGGGCTCGCTCCTGGTCCTCGCCGGCACCTTCCTGCTCGCGGTCGGGATCATCCTGATCTGGCCGTTCAAAGCCGTGATTCGCGTCTTCGCGCTGCGCGGAAAGAGCAAGGCCAAGGTCAAGCGCATGATCGTGATCGGGCTCGACGGCTTCGACCCGGGGCTGGCGCAGCGTTTCGCGGCCGAGGGCCGCATGCCGAACTTCCAGAAGCTCGCCGCCGAGGGCTGCTTCCGGCCGCTCGCCACCGCCTGTCCGTCGATCTCGCCGGTCGCCTGGTCGACCTATGCGACGGGCGTCGACGCTTCGCGCCACAATATCTACGACTTCCTGACGCGCGATCCCTGCTCGTACATGCCGGTCCTCTCCTCGACCGACATTCACACGGTTCCGCGCACGCTGAACCTGGGGCTCGCCAAGGTGCCCTTCGGATCGCGGGCGGTCTACCGCATCCTCCAGAAGAGCCAGCCGTTCTGGAAGCTGCTCGGCGCGAACCACGTGTGGTCGTCGATCATCCGCGTGCCGATCACCTTTCCGCCGCAGAAGTTCAAGAACGGCACGCTCCTTTCCGGGATGTGCGTACCCGACCTGCAGGGCACGCAAGGATCCTTCTCCTTCTACTCGACCAAGGACCGGCCTTCGGGCGCGCACATCGGCGGCCAGCAGTTTCGCGTCGTGCGCCGCGGCGACGTGATCGAATCGAAGCTGACCGGGCCGACGGGGAAGGACAAGCACCCGATGAAGTGCCCCTTCACGGTCGAGCTCGACGAGGCCCGCCGCCGCGCGCGCATCAGCGTGGGCAAGGAGAGCGTGGAAGTCGGGCTGCGCGAATACACGCCCTGGCTCGAGATCCCCTTCGACGGAGTGGGAGGGATCGCGCGCTTCTACATCCAGACCTGGGACGAGACGGACGTGGAGATCTACGTCACGCCGATCAACATCGATCCGGAGAGTCCGGCGATGCCGACTCAGCCATCCGTTCGTCTACTCGATCTACCTCGCGAAGCTGCTCGGCAAGTTCGCGACGCTCGGCCTCGCCGAGGACACCTGGGCGCTGAACGAGCGGGTCATCGACGAGGACGCCTTCCTCACGCAGTCCTGGCTGATCTTCGAGGAGCGCAAGAAGCAGCTCTGGGATGTCGCTCGACAAGACCAAGCGCGGCTTCGTGACGGTCGTCTTCGACACCACCGACCGCATCCAGCACATGTTCTACCGCTACCTCGAGCCCGAGCATCCGGCGAACGCGGGGAAGGACATGCTGAAGCACGCGGACGCGATCCCCGCGCTCTACGGGCGCATGGACGCATTCCTCGCCGAAGTGCGCGCGAAGATCGGGAACGATCCCGACACCCTGTTGATGGTGATTTCCGACCACGGATTCACGAGCTTCCAGCGCGGCGTCAATCTCAATGCGTGGCTGCGTGACGAGGGATACCTGGTCCTCAAGGAAGGCAAGGAGACATCCGGGGACTGGTTCCGCGATGTCGACTGGTCGAGGACGCGCGCCTTCACGCTCGGGCTCACGGGCGTTTTCATCAATCGCAAGGGCCGCGAGCGCTCGGGGATCGTCGAGAAACGCGACCTCGACGTGCTCTGCCGCGAGATCAAGGAGAAGCTGGAGAAGCTGCGCGATCCCAAGGACGGCAAGCCCGTGGTGAACGAGTGCTTCCTCACGCGCAGCATTCACGACGGACCGTACGCGGACATGGCACCCGAGCTCCTGATCGGCTACCACAAGGGCTTCCGTCACTCCTGGGATTGCGCGACCGGTGCGACGTCCAAGGAAGTCTTCACGGACAACACGAAGTCCTGGTCGGGCGACCACTGCGTCGATCCGCGGCTCGTTCCGGGCGTCTTCTGGTGCAATCGCAAGATCGCCACCGAGACGCCCACGCTCGCCGACATCGCGCCCACTGCGCTCGACCTCTTCGGCGTGCCGATTCCCGGCTACATGCAGGGATGGCCGCTGTTCGGCGCGCGGCGCGAGCAGGCGCCGCCGAGCGTCCACAAGGTTCGGGAGGCAGTGTGAGGCTCCCGCGCTGGACGACCTACCCGGCTCTCGCGTTGCTGGCGAGCTTCCTCGTGACGGCCGTGCCGTTGCGCGGGACGAGTCTGCATCGCGGGGCGGCGAAGGCCGTGCGCGAGGGCCTCGACGCAACCGGCTCACCGGGGGACGCCTCGACCACCAAGTACCCCCGCGTCGTGATCTTCGGGATCGACGGCCTCGATCCGGACTTGCTCCTGGAGCTGATCCGCGCGCATCCCGAGCGCGTGCCGAACTTCAAGAAGCTCTCCGAGGAGGGCTCGGGAGTGCGCGAGCTCGGCACCTCGACTCCGCCGCAGAGCCCGGTCGCCTGGTCGAACTTCATCACCGGTCTCGATCCGGGCAAGCACGGCATCTTCGAGTTCATCCACCGCGACCCCCGCGACGTACACGGTGGCGCCCGCGACCGTCACTTCCGGACCGGGGAGCACGATCGCTCTGCCCGGTCAGTGGGAGTTCCCGCTGAGCGAGGGCGGCGATTCCAATCGCAGCGGCAAAGCCTTCTGGACGATCCTCGGTGAGCACGGCGTCCCCGCTGACGTCTGGCGCATGCCGATCAACTTTCCCGTCGAAGCGGGGAAGGGCTGGTCCTTCTCCGGGATGATGACGCCCGCGATCGACTCGGCGTACGGCGAGTTCAGCTTCTACTCGACCAGCCCGCCAGTCTCCCTCATCGGCAACGAGAAGGTCATCCAGCTGCAGGATCGCGACGGCGACGGCGTGATCCTGACCACGCTGCTCGGCCCGGAGAATCCGTTCAAGGAAGCGGACGAGAAGACCGCCCAGAAGCCGCGGGTCGCGCTCCCGATGACGATCTACGTCGACCGGGCGAACGGCGCTGCCGCAGTGGATCTCGCGGGCTCGGTGCTCGTGTTGCGTCCAGGCGAGTGGAGCGACTTCACCCAGGTCGATTTCGATCTCCTGCCGGCCGGACTCATGGGGATCTCGGGCATCGTCCGGTTCTACCTGCGCAGCATCGAGCCCGAGATCGAGCTCTACGCGTCGCCGATCAACATCGACCCCGAAGATCCCTACAACCCGGTGTCGGCGCCGGGCAGCGCGAGCAGCGAGGTCGCGGAGGCGGTCGGTGAGTACTACACGCAAGGCATGCCGGAGGACGTGAATGCCTTGAAGAAGACGGTGCTCTCCGACGCCGAGTTCATGATGCAGGCCGAGCTCGTCCACGAGGAGGGCGGGCGCTTGCTCGACTACGCCCTCGGGCGGTACATGTCGAACGAGGAGGGCGGGCTGCTCTTCTTCTATTCCTCCACGGTCGACCTGTGCTGCCACATGATGTGGCGGCACCCGGACGAGGATCACCCCTTCCACGACAAGAAGATCGCCGCCGAGGATTCCTCCTGGTTCACGGACCGGGCGGGCAGCACCTGGGGCGACGACATCGTGTATGACCTCTACGCCAAGATGGACGAGGTGCTCGGGCACATTCGCGCGCGGGTGGGGGAGGGAGCTCGCATCATCGTGATGAGCGATCACGGCTTCGCGCCCTACCGCCGCAAGTTCAGCCTGAACACGTGGCTACTCGAGAACGGCTACCTCGTGCTGCGCGAAGGCCAGGCGAAGGAGCTCCCCGAGTCGAGCCCCGACTACACGCCGGTCAACCTCGCAACGGCCGCCGACTGGAGCCGTTCCCGCGCCTACGGCATCGGATTCAATGCGCTGTACCTGAATCTCGCCGGCCGCGAGGGTCGAGGCGAATCGTTCAGCCGGGCGCGGAAGCGGATGCGCTGCTCGCAGAGCTGAAGCAGAAGCTCGAGGCGATCCTCGACGACGATCCGAAGCACGACGGCGAGCGGGTCGTACTGCAAGCTGCTCTCGCCAGGGAGGTCTACTCCTCCGAGCGCCTCGCCGAGGCCCCCGACATGATCGTCGGCTACAACACCGGGTACGGCAATTCCGACGAGGCGTCGCTGGGATACATCCCGCACGACGTGCTGTCGGACAACCTCGGCGGGACCTTCAACGGCAGCCATCTCATGGATCCAGGAGTGGTGGCCGGCACCCTGCTCACGAACGGGCCGGTGGTGAACGAGAACCCTCGCCTGGAGGACCTCACGGTCGAGATCCTGCGCATCTACGGCATCCAGCCGGGCCCGGGCATGACCGGGCGACCGGTTTTCGAGTGACCCTCAAGGAACGAAGAAAGGCGACGGACGATGTTCGGCGGCGGAAACAAGATCAAGCTCGACAAGGATCTCCTGGAGCGTGTCAAGAAGATCAGCGCGGTCGCGGGCTACGCCTCGCACGAGGAATTCATCGTGCACGTGATCGAGAAGGAGCTGGCGCAGTTCGAAGACGCTCAGAGCGACGCGGACATCACCGAGAAGCTACGCGGGCTGGGTTACATCAGTTGAGTCCCTGTCCCCGCCAGCGCGCTCGATGAACGCGATCAACGCTCTCGTCACGAGGGTATTCGACGTCCTGCTCCTCGCCTTCGAATGGGCCGGGGCGCGGACGTCGCTCGTCCTCGTGAGCGGCGTCTTCGGCATTCTCGCGCTGATCGCTTTCAAGCAGATCAGCTCCCAGCGTGGAATCAAGGCGGCCAAGAACAAGATCAAGGGCCACCTGATCGAGATCCGGATCTACCAGGACGATCTGGGCATCGTCAGCCGCGCGATCGGGAAGGTGCTCCTGCGCAACTTCCAGTACCTCGGCTACAACTTCGGGCCTTTCTTGCCGCTCATGATCCCGTTCGTGTTCGTGCTGGCGCAGCTGGTCGTTCGCTACGGTTTCTCACCCATCCCGGTGACCGATGCCGCACGCCTGGAGCTCGTGGCGGGACCGCAGGGAACGCGCTTGCACCGCGATTTCTTGCCCGGCCAGGGAACGCTGCTCACGGTGGAGTTCACGCCCGAACACCGCGCCGATGCCGGGAGCTTGACGGTCCGCTTGCCCGAGGGGATCACCGCCGTCTCGCCGCTCGTGCGCGTTCCTGCGCAGGGTAAGGCCTTTCAGGAGCTCGTCGCCACACGCGCCGGCGTCTACGACCTCGTGCTCGAGCTCCCCGGTGGGAAACACGTGGAGAAGCGCATCGTCGCGGGCGAGGAATCACGCGAGCGGCGCATGCAGCCCGAACGCGTGCGCGGGGCCCTCTCGGCGATGCTCTGGCCCGCCGAAGACACGCTCGGCAGCGAGACCGGTCTCGAGCGGATCGCTTTCGTGTATCCCGATCGCGATCTCGGCTGGATGCCCGGCGGACCGATGGGGATCATCATCGTCTTCCTGGTGGCCTCGATGCTCTTCGGCATCGCGGTCCTGAAACCGCTGGGGATCCAGATCTAGCTCGTGTTCTCTCCCGGCATCGAGCGGGCTCTGCGCGCCGCGCACACGGCCCACGAGGGTCAGTGGCGCAAAGGGGCCGAACGAACGCCCTACGTCGTCCACCCGATCCACGCTGCCCTGATCCTCGCGCGCCTGGGCGCCGACGAGGAGACGATCCAGGCCGCCATCCTGCACGACGTCGTCGAGGACTCGCCGGAGAGCTGGTCGCTCGCGCGCGTGCGCGAGGAGTTCTCCGAGCGCGTCGAGCGCATCGTTGCCGATCTGACCGAGGACAAGACGAAGAGCTGGGAAGAGCGCAAGCGCTGGGCGGTCGAGCACGTGCGCGACATGCTGCCCGAGGCAGTCCTCGTCAAGGCTGCCGACAAGCTCCACAACCTGGCTTGCCTGGCCGATGACCTCGAGAGCGCCGCGGATCGCGCCGCGGTTTGGGCCCAGTTCAAGGGCGGCCGGGAGCGCACCCTCGCCATGTCTGCGGAGCTCGTCGACGCCCTCGCACCACGCATCGACTCGCGGATGATGCGCGCCCTGCGCGAGACGCTCGCGCGACTCGCGACCCTGGCCTGATCCGCAGCTGGCAGCCGGGGGATCTCAGCGCCCCGCGCGGAAGTCCTCCAGGCGCTGGCGGGCGAGCTGCGTCTGGGGGTGCTCGGGGCCGAGCGCGCGCTCCGCCAGCGCGAGGGCGCGCGTCAACGTGGTCTCCGCCTCCTCCGGCCGGCCGGTCTTCGAGAGCAGAGTGCCGAGATTGGTGAGGGTGGTGAGCGTCTCCGCATTCGACTCGCCCGGGTCGCGTTCCTGACGCGCGAGCGCGTCGCGCAGCAGCGGTTCGGCAGCGTTCCAATCCCCGCGGTCCATGTAGATCGTCGCGAGCAGCGAGAGCGAGCCCGCGACGTCCAGGGATTTCAGATCGGAGGACGTGCCGAGCACCTCGATCAGGCCCCGCAGCATGTCCTCCGCTTCTTCCGCGCGCGCGGTCTGCGCATAGAGCCGGGCCATGTTGTGTCGCGCGACGAGCGCGGTCTCGTCCCGCTCGCCGAAGAGCTCGGTGCCTCGATCGACCACTTGCCAGAGGCATTCCTCGGCTTCCTCGAAACGACCGAGATCCGTGAGCACGAGGCCGAGCAGCCCCAGGGTTTCGAGCGTCGCACCGTCATCGGGGCCGGAGGTGCGGGTCTGGATCTCGAGGTTCTTCTGCAGCAAGCGCTCGGCGGTGGCGAACTCGGCGGCGGCGATCGCCCGGCGAGCGAGGTCCTCGCGGGCCAGGATGGAATAGATGTGCTCGGGGCCGAAGATGCGCTCCATGCGCTCGTCGAGCCCCACCGCAGCCGCGCTCGCGACTGCGGAATCGCTGCCGGTGCCGAGCTGCTCCAGCAGGTTGTGAGCCAGGATGGCGGTCAAGCCGTGCTCGGGGCCGAGTACGCGCTCGGCGCGTTCCAGCAACTCGCCGAGCATCGCCCGCCCTTCCTCCTCGCGCCCGACGGTGAACATCAAGGTGGCGACCGAGTTGCCCGCCTGGAAGGTCTGCGGGTCGTCGGGGCCCCAGATCTGTTCCTGCAACTCCAGGGCCCGGGAAGCGAGATCGATCGCTTCGTCGAACTCACGTGCCTCGTACAGGGTGACGACGAGGTTGTTCGCCGCGGTGAGCGTGTCCCAGTCTTCGGGACCATCCGAGAGGGCGACCCGCGCGAGACCCTCGCGAAGCATGGCCTCCGATTCCTCGAGGCGGCCCAGTCCGCGCAAGGCCACTCCCAGACCGTTGAGCGAGCGCCAGACCTCGTGTGGATCAGGCGAGGCGAGTGCCACTCGAAGGTCGAACGAGCGGCGAAAATGGTCCGCGGCTCGCTGCTGCATTCCGAGCGAGGTGTAGGAGACTCCCAGTAGCTCGTGCAGCGCGGCCTGGATCTCCGGTGTCCGATCGGAGGGCCGTTCGAGCTGCTTCGCCGCGCCCTCGAGGATCTCCGCGACGGTGACGCCGACCCCGCCGCGCTCGGGCCGGACGCCGCCGAAAATGCTCTGGAGGAACTCGAGCGATTCCCATGCCTTGCGCGCCTCGGAGTCGGCGATCTCCTGCTGCGCGCGCGCGTCCGTCTCGGCCTTGACCGCCTTGTCGCGCTCGCCGGCGATCGCGCGCTTCTCGCGCGCCTGGACGTAGCTCACCCTTCCCATTCCGCCGACCAGCAGGAAGAGCGATGCAGCGAAGGCCGCGGCAAGCGCGCGATTGCGCCCCACCCACTTGCGCAGCTCGGCGAGCGCGCCGGTCTCGTAGGTGCGCACGACCCGGCCCTCCACGAAAGCCCGCAGGTCCGCGGCAAGCGCTTCCATGTTTGCGTAGCGCGTCTCCGGCGCGCGCGCCATCGCCTTGTCGCAGATCGCGACGAGCTCGCCAGGAACATCGGGCGTGAGGGCGCGGATCGGCGCAGGCAGCCCGAGCTGGACGCGCGCCCACACGACGCGATTGCTCGGGCTCTCGCCCAGCCCCACGTAGGGCATCGTCCCGGTGAGCATGTGATAGAGGATCGCGCCCACCGAGTAGACATCGGAGGCGAGGGTGATCTCCTCTGCGGTGCCGCGCGCCTGCTCGAGCGACATGTAAGCGGGGGTGCCGACCACGTGGCCGTCGAGCGTGCGCAGGATCGACGACGGATCGCTGTCCGCCTCCTCGCGCCGATGCGTGCGCACCGCCGATTCCTCGTCCTCTCTGCGGATGCGCAGGTCGTGGCGTTCGGTCTGGCCGCTCACGCGCGCCAGGCCCCAGTCCATCACGTAGACCTCGCCGAAGCGGCCGACCATCACGTTGGCAGGCTTGAGGTCGCGATGGATCACGCCCTTCGAATGGGCGAAGGCCATCGCTTCGCAGATGCGCAGCAGGATCTCGATCAGGCGCGTTCTCGTCCAGCCGCCTTCGCCCCGCGCCTTCTCCTCGATCACCTTCTCGAGCGTCCGGCCCTGCACGAGCTTCATCGTGAAGTACACGTGCCCTTCTTCGTCGACGCCGAGCTCGTGGATCGGGACGATCCCGGGATGGTCGAGCTGGCCGGTGATCTGGGCCTCTTCGAGGAAGCGCGCGAGCCGTTGCTCGCGCAGGATCGCGGATCCCTCTCCGCCCTCGAGGGCCACCTTCATCGCGAGCGAGCGCCGCAGGTCCTCGTCCCACACGCGCAGCACCGCACCCATGCCGCCGCGGCCGACCTCGCCGCGCAAGTGGTAGCGATTGGACGGCAGCTTTCGTCCGGTCAGCCGCTCGAGGATCTGCCTCGAGAGTGCCGAGCTCGGGCCGAGGTCGACTTCCGGCGAGCTCGAGGACGGCCGGGGGCCCGCACGATCGCCGTAGCTGTTGCCCAGCCGCTCGAGCTCTTCGAACAGCCCGAAGAGATCGCCGTGTGCGCGCCGCAGCTCGTCCGCCAGCTCCGGATGGAGGCGGCAGTATTCCTCGATGTCGATCTTCTCGCCGTGCACGCGGCGTTCGAAGAGCTCGGCGAGAATGTCTTCGGCGGCGGTGGGCCGCCCCTCGGAAGGTGGCAGAGAATTCGTCATGGGGAGGGAGGCCGGTCACGCGGGTTGCGCGTCCCGGACTCGCATTCTCTCAGCGCCGGCCGATACGCGCGAGGAGATCCGCCAGCTCGGCATCCTGCTTCGCTCGCGCCTGGACCCGGTCGGGTTCGAGCTCGAGCGCGCGTTCGAGGCGTGTACGAGCGAGCTCCGCTTTTCCGAGCGCGTCGAGTGTCACGGCCGAGGTCATCAAGGCTTGCACGTCCTCGGGCAGCAGGGCGAGCAAGCGCTCGGCGGCTTCTGCGGCCGCGCCGAGGTCCTTCGCGCTCCGGCACGCCATCATCCGCTTGCGCCACGCCTCCGCATGGGTTGGATCGGCGCGGCAAGCGGCGGCCAGGCGCTCGGCGGCCGCGGCGAACTTGCCTTCCTGGAAGTCGACCTGACCCAGCGTGAAGTTTGCGGTGAAGTTCGCTGGCTCGAGGGTCAGCGCCGCTTCGTAGGCCTCGCGCGCGGGTCCGAGGCGTCCTGCTCGCACGTGGAGATTGCCCAGCTTGACGCGCGCTCCGACGTCCTTCGGATCGAGCTCGGCCGCGCGCTCGTAGTGAGTGAGCGCTTCCTCCGGCCGATTCAGGACCTCGCACTGCACACCGAGGCTGAACCAGGCGTTCGAGGAGAGCGGATCCGCTTCGACTGCACGCCGCAGCGCCGCTTCCGCTTCCTGCTCGCGGCCGCTCTTGTGCTCGACGTTCGCCAGCCCCAGCCAGGCATCGGAATCGTGCTCGTCGAGCTCGAGCGCCTTGCGGTACGACTGCGCAGCCGCCTCGAGATCGCCACTCTCCGCCGTCCAGTCGCCCTCGCGCGTCCAGGGCATCGTGTCACGAGGATCGAGCTCCTTCGCGCGCGCGATGGCCGGCCGCCAGTCCTGACCGAGCCGGTTCAGCACCTCGCCGAGAAGGACGGAGCTCCTCGCGCCGGCGCCGGGAAGCGCGACGAGCGCGCGCAGCTCCATCAGCGCCTCGTCGTTGCGCTCGAGATCGCGCAGCGCGGTTGCCTTTCCCTGGCGCGCGCTCACCGACCCGGGGTCCTTGGCGATCACGCCGGCAAACACGTCCAGCGCGCGCTCGTGCATCCCCGCCCGCACCATGCTCCAGCCGAGCTGCGTCTCCTCCCATTCACCGACCTTGTCCTTGGGATCAGGACGCTCGGTCGCGTCATCGAGCGTGCCGCCCTCGCCGTTCCCGCCGTAGCCGAGAGCCTCGAGGGATTGGCGCAGATCGGCGTCCGAGCCGGCGAGCTCGCCGCTCTGCGCATCCGCCTCGACCGCCGGGAGCACGGCCGATAGGGCCGCCACGTAGGGCGCCGCACGCGGCTCGGCGCCGGGAAGGAGGTTCGACGCTTCCCGCGGATCGCGCGCGAGATCGTACAGCTCCGGCCGCGGTGCCCGGATGAAGCGCGTCGTGTCGTCGCGCAGCGAGCGCAGGTCGGACCAGCCGTGGTTGAAGAGCGGCGCGAGCGCCTCCGAGTACGCGCTCGACGGTTGCACCTGGGTAGCTTCCTCGCGCAGCACCGCGGCGAGCGATCTCCCGTCGAGCGGGCCCGGCGGGGCGAGATCGAGCAGCTCCAGGAGCGAGGGAGCGATGTCGGCGGAGCTCACCACCGCGTGCAAGCGCTTGGCCTGCGCCAGCGAGGAGTGGGCGAAGATCAGCGGCACGCGCGTGGTCGCGTCGTACACGAACAGCGAGTGGGTCTGCTCGCCGTGCTCGCCGAGCGACTCCCCGTGGTCGGCGGTCATGGCGACGAGGGTGCTCTCGAGCTGGCCGCGCGCGCGGAGGAACTCCAGGATCCGTCCCAGCTCGTCGTCCGCGTAGGCGATCTCTCCGTCGTAGGCCGAGCCCTTGCAGAGCTCACGGAAACGCTCCGGCGGCGCGTAGTCGGCGTGCGGATCGAAGAAGTGCACCCACAGGAACCAGCGCTCCTCGCCGCGTCCCTCGAGCCATCGGATCGCGCGTGCGGAGGTGTCCGCCGCATCGACCTGACGGTAGACGAACTCTTCCTTCGACTTGGCGCTGGAGAGATCGTCGTCGTAGCTCGCGAAACCCCGGTCGAGCCCGAAGCGTGAGTCGAGCACGATCGCCGAGACCACTGCGCCAGTCTCGAAACCCGCGCGCTGCAGCGTCTCGGCGAGCGTGGGAACCTCGGCCGGAAGATGATGGGTGCCGTTGTTGCGCGCGCCGTGGTGATAGGGATACAGACCCGTGAGGATCGTCGCGTGCGAGGGGAGCGTGATCGGCGCCGCGGCGATGCACTGCTCGAAGAGGACGCCTCGTTTCGCCAGTCCGTCGAGCACCGGAGTGTGGGCTTCTGGCCGGCCGAGCGCTCCGAGGTGATCGGCCCGCATCGTGTCGAAGGTGACGAGGAGCACGTTCCGGATGGGTGCCGCGGCGCTCCCGCCGCCACTGCAGCTCGTGGCGCAGAGGGCGAGGAGAAAGAGCATGCGCTCGGGGGCGAAGCGCGGAACTGCGAGGAGGGCTGCCACGTGTGAAGAGGATCCTATCTAGAGAGAAACCACACCCCTACCTCCGAGTTCGGAGTACCGCCTTCAGGCGGTCTGGTTTGTCGTCCCGCCTTCAGGCGGGACTGGTCCTGCAAGAGAAGACCGCCTGAAGGCGGTACTCCGAACCAGAGAAATCGTGGAGAATCGGGCACGCGCATGCGTCACCTTCTCATCCATCCCCCCTTCGCCGATCCGACGCAGCCGTATCTCTCGCTGCCGACGCTGAAGGCGGCACTGCGCGCGCGCGGGCTGGATGCGCGCGTCGTCGATCTCAACGTCGAGGCTACGCACTGGCTGTTCGAGCGCGAGACGATCGAGGCGCTGGCGCGGCGAGTCGGCGAGCGCTTCCTCGAGCTCGACGGGCAGAAGGAGCTCGATTTCCACGAGCAGCTCGAGTACCGCGCGCTGGCGACGTCGCGGGCGCCCCTCGCCGAGCTGCTCGCGGCCCCGCGCTCGCCGGTCGAGGTGTTCCAGAGCCGTGAGCTGTTCTTCGATCCGCTCGAGTACACGCTCGCGCGGCAGCGGGCGGAGGCCCTCTTCGGGGCGCTCTCGGCGGCGAACCATCCCTTCCGCTTCGATTCCAACCAGGCCGCGCACGTGGTCGTGCCCTGGAGCTTCGATCTGCTGGCGAGCTACGCGGACGGCCGGAGCCCGCTGCTCCCGTTCTACGAGCGCTTCTTCGCGCCAGAGGAGGACTGGGACTGGTCGCGCGGCGATCCGCCGCCCGAGCTCGGTGAGCTCGAGTTCGTCGGCATCTCGATCGTGTTTCCATCGCAGATCCCCGAGGCGTTCGCGCTCGCGCGCTGGCTGCGCGCGCGGGCACCGCGCGCGTTCCTGGCCTTCGGAGGACCGTGCATCCACCAGATCGCGATCCACATGGAGAGCGAGCGACGGGTCCGGTTACTGGAACATGTCGATGCCATCGGCCTGTTCGAGGGCGAGGAGACGCTCTGCCAGCTCTTCCCACGGCTCGACGGCTGGGCCGCATGCGCGGATCCCGAGGCGCGCTTCGCGATGCTCGAGAGCGTTCCCAATCTCTTGCTGCGCGATCCTCGCACCGCCGCCACGAGCACCGGCCCGCGCCATTCGGTCGACCTGCGCGAGACGCCGCCGCCCGATTACGGGGACCTCGACCTCGATCGCTACCTCGCGCCCAGCCGGATCCTGCTCTATGCGCCGACGCGCGGCTGCTACTGGGACAAGTGCTCGTTCTGCTACTACGGCCTCGCCGAGACCGCCACCGCGAGCTATCGCGAGGTGCCGCCCGAGCGTGCAGCCTCCGAGCTCGCGCGGCTCGCGCAGCGCCACGGGGTGAAGAACTTCTACCTGTCCTGCGACGTGCTCGCGCCCAAGTACGCCGTGCGGCTCGCCGAAGCGCTACTGGACAAGGGCGTGAAGATCCGGTGGTCGAGCGACCTCAAGATCGAGAAGTACTTCACCGCCGAGCGCTGCGAGCTCTTGTTCCGCGCCGGATTGCGTTCGGCCGCCTTCGGCATCGAGAGCGGCTCCGATCGCATCCTCGCGCTCATGCGCAAGGGCGCCACGCGCGAGACGATGACCGAGGTGAACCGGGCCTTCCACGCCGCGAACGTGGCCACGGAATGGATGACCTTCACCGACCATCCGGGCGAGAGCGCCGAGGAAGCGCTCGCGACGGTGCGCTGGATCGAGGAAGAATCGGAGCACGTCGACCTCTTCCTCGTCGGCCGCTTCGGCCTGGAGGCGGGCTCGCACATCGCGCAGGAGCCGGCCCGCTACGGCGTCGAGGAAGTGTTCCACGCTGCAGGTGACGATCTGCGCCTGTACGCGCTCTTCCGCCAGCGCGGCGGCCCGCGCTCCCAAGTCGACGACGAGCTCGTCGATCGCGCCGTCGACGAGGTGGCCGAGAGCTACGCGCTCCATCCGTATCCGTGGGCCGGGGCGATCTCGACCCATCACACGTTCCTTCATTTCATCGAGCTCGGTCCGCGCGCGTTCCGCACGCACTTCCAGCCCGCGCGCGGTCTCGCCCGCAAGGCGTCCCTCGCCCCGCGATCGTCGATCGCGGGGCTCGCCCGCAAGCCGAGCTTTCCCGTGGAGCGGATCGCCGAGCGCGAGCGGCGCTTCTTCGCCGACTATCTCGCTCGCGCGCTCTACACGACGCTCTCCCGCCGTCGCTCGGGGGAGGGAATTCCTTTCCAGGCCGCGCTCTCCCTGCCGGACTTCCTTTCCGCAGCCGCGCGAGTCGGTCCGCTGCGGCGCGAGCGCACGCTGGTATGATCCGTGGGTGCATCGCGCCGGACATGCGCGATCCACGGTTCGCCTGACGGCTGCGCTTACGAGATCGTAAGCTAGTCTCACTGGATTCCCGGACGGCGGTCCGCTGGCTTCCTTGCCAATTGCGGCACGGCAGTTGCCAAGAAGCGGACTTCCCACGCTCCGGTGCGCACCGGAACTACCCTCTTCGTCGCTCTCGCCTGGCCATCACGATGAATCGATTCTGCTCCCGAGAACAGGGCATCGCCTCGATCCTGAGCATCCTGGCCCCGCTGCTCGCGGCCGCTCGGGCAGATGCTGCCGCGCAGGATGCAGCTCAGGACCCCGGTGCGCCCACGGCCCCGGCCGCCGACGCCCCGGTCGAGGAAACTTCGAACGCGCGCAAGGCTCGAGTGCTGGACGAGTTGAACGTCAAGATCCGCGCCAGCACGGCGATCCTGCTCGGCGAGGGAAACGTGGTCGCGCTGCGCGACGAGCTGGCCAAGCTTCCGCCCCAGGCGCCTCCGTTCCGGATCTTCCAGATCCGCGAAAGGATCGTCGAGTACCTGCTCTTCGCCGGCGAAAACGAGGAGGCAATGAAAGAGGTCCTCGCACTGGAGCGGTTCACGGAACAGCGCCAGCTCGACATCGATTACATGTGTCGAGTGCAGATCAAGCGGGCGCTGACCCATCTCCGGCAGGCGGAGCGCGCGAATTGCGTCACGCACCACAACGCGGAGAGCTGCATCTTCCCGCTGAGTCCCAAGGCCGTACACGCCGACAAGACGGGCGCCACCGCCGCCGCGAAGGTGCTCGAGCACATCCTGGAGGTGAAGCCCGATCACATGCAGGCCAAGTGGCTGCTCAACATCGCGAACATGGCCCTGGGGACCTACCCCGACGGCGTGCCCGAGATCCATCTGATCCCGCCGAGCGCCTTTGCCGCCGAATACGACATCGGACGCTTCCCGAACGTGGCCGCCTCAGCCGGGCTGAACACCTTCAACCTCGCGGGTGGCAGCGCGATGGACGACTTCGACGGCGATGGGCTACTGGACGTGCTGACCTCGTCGAGCCGCGGCGATCAACCGCTGTGCCTGAAGCGCAATCGCGGCGACGGCACCTTCGAGGACATTTCCGAGCGAGTCGGGATCCTGGGCCAGACCGGCGGTCTGAACCTGGTGCACGCCGACTACGACAACGACGGCCGGCTCGACGTCCTGGTCCTGCGAGGAGCATGGATGAAGGCGTGGGGGGAGATCCCCAACTCGCTGCTCAAGCAGATGCCTGACGGCACGTTCCAAGACGTGACCCTGGAGGCCGGAATCGAGCTCGCGGCTCCCACGCAGACCGCTGCATTCGCCGACGTCGATCTCGACGGCTTCCTGGATCTGTACGTCGGTTACGAAGGCGAAGGCAACCCGCTGGACCCCAAGTATCCGTGCCGGATGTACCGGAACCGAGGCGACGGGACGTTCGAGGACAAGACCAAGGGCACGACCCTCGAGAACTGGGGGTACTGCAAGGGCGTCACCTTCGGTGACTACGACAACGATGGAGATCCCGACCTCTACGTCTCGAACCTCGATCGAGCCAACAAGCTGTACCGCAACGACGGCGATTGGCATTTCACCGACGTCGCCATGGATCTCAGGGTGTATGCCCCCGTGCACAGCTTCGCCACGTGGTTCTTCGACTACGACAACGACGGCTGGCTCGACATCTGGGTCAACAACTATGGTCTCCAGCGCACCGAATCCGTCTGCGCGTACTACCTGAATCATGCAGCTGGCCTCGACATCGGTCGCTTGTACGAGAACGATCGCAAGGGCGGATTCCGGGACGTGACGCGCGAGCGGGAGCTCGATCGAGCCTACTTCACGATGGGGTCCTCCTTCGGAGACCTCGACAATGACGGCTATCCGGACGTCTACCTCGGCACCGGAGATCCGGATCTCGCGTCGCTCTGGCCCAATGTCATGCTCCGGAACGATCGCGGCCAGCGCTTCCAGGATGTCACGGAATCCGGAGGCTTCGGCTTGCTCCAGAAGGGCCACAGCGTCGCCTTCGGGGACATCGACAACGACGGCGATCAGGACGTGTTCATCGAAGTAGGCGGCGCGGTCAAGGACGACGGCTTCTGGAACGCGCTGTTCCTGAACCCCGGCCAGGGCCACCACTGGATCACGGCGCGGCTCGAAGGCGTGCAGACCAACCGCTGTGCGTTCGGCGCGCGGATCCGGGTGCGCATCGCAGAAGGCTCCACCCAGCGTGACGTCTTCGCCTCGGTCGGCTCGAACTCGAGCTTCGGTGGCAACAGCCTGCAACAAGAGATCGGTCTGGGCGCTGCGGAATCGATCGTCGAGCTCGAAGTCACCTGGCCGGTGAGCAAGACCACCCAGCGTTTCGTCGACGTGCCGCTGGACAGCTTCCTCGAGATCCGCGAAGGCGATGCGGCCTTCCGCGTCGTCGATCGCAAGCCCGTGACGCTCCAGAATTAGTTTCCCACCGCGCCCTGGCGCGACGCCGTCGCATGAAACTCGAGGGCGGCCGCCTCTGGTTCGGAGTACCGCCTTCAGGCGGTCTTCTCTTGCAGGGTCAGTCCCGCCTGAAGGCGGGACGACGAACCAGACCGCCTGAAGGCGGTACTCCGAACGAAGATCGAGGCGTCGTGGTCCGGGAGATCCTGCGTTAGGATCGGAAGCCCATGGATCGGGCTGCCGTTCGCATCGATGTCCTGCTCTCGGTCCTTCTGCGGAGCGCTGCCGCGACGCTCGTCGTCGCCTTGACCTCAGGCCTCCACGCGGGAAGCACCGGGGAGGAACACGCAGAATCGCGCGTCGACTTCGCGCGCGAGATCCGGCCGATCCTGGCGCGAAACTGCTTCCCCTGCCACGGACCGGACGACGAGGCGCGGGAGGTGAAGCTACGCCTCGACACGAGCGAGGGTGCGACCCGGGACCGCGGGGGGTATCGAGCAATCGAGCCGGGGGCGCACGAGGAGAGCGAGCTGTGGGCACGCATCACGAGCTCGATCGAAGGGGATCGCATGCCTCCCGCGGAGACGGGCAAGACGCTCTCGAGCGGGCAGATCGACCTGCTGCGTCGATGGATCGACGAGGGCGCGCGCTACACGCAGCACTGGGCTTTCGTGGCGCCCCTGCGGCCCGATCCGCCGGCCGTCGGCGACGGGGATTGGCCGCGCAACCCGATCGATCGCTTCGTGCTCGCACGACTGGAGCGCGAAGGCTTCGCGCCAGCGCCCGAGGCCGATCGCTGGACGCTCGCGCGCCGCCTCTCGCTCGACCTGACGGGCTTGCCGCTCACGCCGGCAGAGGCGCGCGCTTTCGTCGAGGACGTCCATCCCGACGCTTACGAGCGGCTCGTCGATCGCCTCATGGATTCGCCGCACTTCGGCGAGCGCTGGGCGCGCATGTGGCTCGATCTCGCGCGCTATGCGGATTCCACCGGCTACGGATCGGATCCGTTGCGCTCGATCTGGCGCTGGCGCGACTGGGTGATCGACGCCTTCAATGCGAACGTCCCCTACGATCGCTTCTCCACGCTGCAGATCGCAGGTGACCTCGCGGACCATCCTACGACCGACGATCTCCTCGCGACCGCCTTCCATCGCAACACGATGACCAACACGGAGGGCGGTACCGACGACGAGGAGTTCCGCGTCGCGGCGGTCAAGGATCGCGCCGAGGTGACGGCACAGGTGTGGATGGGGCTCACGCTCGGCTGCGCCGAATGCCACTCCCACAAGTTCGATCCGATCAGCCACGACGAGTACTACGGCTTCTTCGCGTTCTTCGATCAGACGGAGGACACCGACAAGCCCGATGACGTTCCGCGCCTCTCGACCCCGACGCGCGAGCAAGCGGCGACCGTCGGGAGGCTACAGGACGACATCGCCGCTCTGGAGAGCGAGCTCGATGCTCGCGCGGACGAGCTCGGCCTCGCGCAAGGCGCCTGGGAGCGCGACGAGGCCGACACGCAAGCGGGCTGGCGCGTGCTCCTTCCGACTGCGGTGCGCTCCCGAGGCGGAGCGAGCTCGCGCACCCTCGACGACGGCTCGATCCTCTTCGAGGGCGGCAGTCCGGCGACCGACGTCGTCACGCTGGATGCAAAGGTCGATGCGACCGAGCTCTCCGCCTTGCGGCTCGAAGCGCTCCCGCACACCGAGCTGCCCGGCGGGGGACCGGGTCGCAGCCCGGCCAACGGAAACTTCGTGCTGAGCGAGATCGTCGTGCGCGCGCTGCCCACCGAGCCCGCGCCTGCGCGTGGGCGCTACCTGCGCATCGAGCTTCCCGGGAAGGAGCGCACCCTCTCGCTCGCGGAGGTCGAGGTCTGGAGTGGCGGCCAGAACATCGCTGGGAATGGCACGCCGAGCCAGTCGAGCGTCGACTACGAGGGCGCGCCCGAACGCGCGATCGACGGGAACACGGGCGGCGTGTACGCCGACGCTTCCGTCACGCACACGAGAATCGAGATGGCTCCCTGGTGGGAGCTCGACTTCGGTCGCGGTGTGCTCGTGGAGCAGGTCCGCATCTTCAATCGCACCGACGGCGAGCTGCAGGAACGGCTCGCGGGTGCGCGCGTCAGCATCTTCGACGGCAAGCGCCGCCTCGTGTGGGCAAGCGACCTACGCGTCGCACCTCGGCCCAGCGTCACGCTCGCGCCCGGCGCCGAGCCCCTGGTCATCGCCGTGCGCAAGGCGAGCGCCGATCACGAGCAAGCGAGTTTCGAGGTGGCGCGCGCGATCGATGGCGATCTCGGCGGCCAGGCGGGCTGGGCGATCGGACCGCGCCAGGGCGAGGCGCATCGGGCCATCTTCGAGCTCGAGCCCCTGCGGCCGATCGAGGGACGCTTCGCGCTCGAGATCGAGCTGCATGAGAGTTACGGCGGCGAGCACACGCTCGGCCGCTTGCGCGTCTCGACCACCGGCACGCAGCCCGTTCCCCACGTGCTCCCCGCGGAGGTCGAGCGCGCGCTCGCGCTCGCACCCGAGGCGCGCAGCGCGGACGATCGGGCGCTACTCGGCCGCCACTGGCGCGAGCACGCGCCCGAGCTCGCCGGTCTGCGCGAGCGGATCGCCCAGCGCCGCGCGGAGCTCGTCGCGCTCGCCGTCCCGACCACCCCGATCATGCGCGAGCTCCCACCCGCCCAGCGCCGCACGAGCCACGTGCTGACCAAGGGCAATTTCCTGCAGCAGGAGCAGGCGGTCGAGCCCTGCGTGCCGGCCGCGATGAATGCCTGGCCGAGTGACGCGCCGCGCGATCGCGCCGGTCTGTGCGCCTGGATCTTCGCGCCCGAGAACCCGCTCACCGCGCGCGTCGCCGCCAATCGCTTCTGGGCCCAGCTCTTCGGCATCGGCCTGGTGGAGACCGAGGAGGACTTCGGAACACAGGGAATTCCGCCTTCGCATCCCGAGCTCCTCGACTGGCTCGCGATCGAGTTCCGCGACGGGGGCTGGGACATGAAGGCCTTCCTGCGCACGATCGTGACCTCGGCCACCTATCGCCAGGATGCGCGGGTCACGCCCGAGCTCGCCGAGCGCGATCCGCAGAACCGGCTGCTCGCGCGCGGCACGCGCTTCCGCCTGGAAGCCGAGATGGTGCGCGACCAGGCGCTCGCCTTCGCCGGCCTCCTGAGCCCGAAGATGTACGGTCCCTCGGTGTTCCCGCCGCAGCCCGATGGAATGTGGCAGGCCGCCTTCAACGGCGATCGCACCTGGGCCACGTCGAGCGGGGAGGATCGCTGGCGCCGGGGTCTGTACGTCTTTTGGCGGCGCACCGTGCCCTATCCATCGATGGAGACCTTCGACGCGCCGAGCCGCGAGACCTGCACCATCCGGCGCATCCGCACCAACACGCCCTTGCAGGCCTTCGTCACCTTGAACGATCCCGTGTACGTGGAGGCAGCCCAGGCGCTGGCGCGGCGCATCGTGCAGCAGGGTGGCGGAAGTGTCGCAGAGCGTGCGCGCCAGGCGCTCGTCCTGTGCACCGGCCGCCCAGCGGTGGAGGCGGACGTCGAGACGCTCGTCGCGCTGCACGCGAGCGAGCTCGCGCACTACTCGGCCCACCCAGAGGACGCGCTCCAGGCCGCGAGCGATCCGCTCGGTCCGCCACCGGAGCAGGCCGACGTGGCAGACCTCGCCGCGTGGACGGTGGTCGCGACCGTCCTTCTGAACCTCGATGCAGTCCTGGTGAGGGGCTGAGGTGGACCCGCGCGAGGAGAGCGTGCGACGGGCCACGCGGCGCCTGTTCCTGAAGGACAGCGCGCTCTCGCTCGGCGCGATGGCGCTCGGCTCGCTCCTGCAGGAGACCGCAAGCGCCGAACAGACGCGTCCGCTCGCGCCGCGGCCGGCCCGGCATGCGGCGCGCGCGAAGAATGTGATCTTCTTGCACCTCGCCGGCGCTCCACCGCAGCTCGATCTCTTCGACTACAAGCCCAAGCTGAACGAGCTGCACGGCACGCTCTGCCCCGACGAGTTCATCGCGGGCAAGCGCCTCGCGTTCATCAAGGGTCATCCGACGCTGCTCGGCTCCCAGCAGCGCTTCGTGCGGCAGGGCGAGACCGGCCAGTGGGTGAGCGAGCTCTTGCCCCGCTTCGGGCCGCTGGTCGACCGCGTGGCGATGATCCGCTCGATGCACACGGATCAGTTCAATCACGCTCCCGCGGACCTGCTGTTGCACACGGGCAATGCGGCCTTCGGCGCGGCCTCGATGGGTTCCTGGATCACGTGGGGCCTGGGCTCGCCGAACCAGGATCTGCCCGGCTTCGTGGTGCTCGCGACCGGCGGATCCGATCCAACGGGCGGCAAGAGCACGTGGGGCAGCGGCTTCCTGCCCTCGGCGTACCAGGGCGTGCGCTTGCGCAGCAAGGGCGACCCGATCCTGTACGTGAGCGATCCCGCCGGCGTCGACCGCGGGGTGCGCCGCCGGAGCCTCGATGCGCTGCGCGCGCTGAACGAGCGCGAGCTCGCCGAGGAAGGGGACCCCGAGATCCGTGCCCGCATCGATCAGTACGAGCTCGCGTTCCGCATGCAGACCGCCGTCCCGGAGGTGATGGACATCCGCCGCGAGAGCGCGGAGATGCTCGAGATGTACGGAGCGCGCCCCGGCGAGCTCTCCTTCGCCAACTCCTGCCTGCTCGCGCGTCGCCTCGTCGAGGCCGGCGTGCGCTACGTGCAGCTCTTCGACTGGGGCTGGGACATCCACGGCACCGGACCCGGAGACGACCTGCTCACGCAGTTCCCGATGAAGTGCAAGGAGCTCGACCGCCCCATGGCCGCGCTCTTCCTCGACCTCGAGCGCCGCGGGCTCCTGGACGAGACCCTCCTCGTCTGGTGCGCCGAGTTCGGGCGCACCTCGATGAACGAAGCGCGCGACGGATCGAAGTACCTCGGCCGCGACCATCACCCCGACTGCTTCACCGCCTGGCTCGCCGGCGCCGGCATCCATCGCGGGCTAGAGCTCGGCGCCACCGACGAGCTCGGCTACACGATCACCGAGAACCCCGTCCACGTGCACGACCTCCAGGCGACGATCCTCCATCTCATGGGACTCGATCCCCATCACCTGAGCTATCCCTACCTCGGCCTGGACCAGCGCTTGATCGGTCCCGCCGAGGGTCCGCGCGTCGTTCACGAGCTGTTCACCTGAGCGATGTCGTTCGCACTGGATCCTCCATGTCGAAGGTCGAGGAATTCGTCCAGCTCCTTGCCAGGGAACGCGCATCCGCGATCCTGCGCGTATCGGACGGGAGCGTCGCGGGGCCGGCGATGGAGGCCGCGATCCGCGGCGGTTTCCGGATCGTCGAATTCACGCTGACCATCCCCGGAGCCTTCGACCTGATCGAGGCGTTCGCAGAGCGCCCGGGCCTCGTCGTCGGCGCGGGCACGGTCATGGAGGTCGAGCAAGCGCGCGAGGCCGTCCGGCGCGGCGCGCGCTTCCTCGTCTCGCCCGTCGTCGACGAGGCCGTGATCGGCGAGGCTCGCGCGCTCGGCGTCGCCTCGATCCCCGGCGCATCGACGCCCACCGAGCTCCTGCGCGCGCATCGCGCCGGCGCGCCGCTCCAGAAGCTCTTTCCTGCTCCCGCCGGCGGACCGGCCTGGGTGAAGGCGTGCCTGGGGCCCATGCCGTTCCTGCGCATCGTTCCGACGAGCGGTGTCGACGAGAGCAACGCCGCGGACTATCTCGCGGCCGGCGCCTTCGCGGTCGGTTTCGTTGCGGCGCTCTTTCGCCCGGAACTCCTCGCCGCACGTGACTACGCGGGGATCGAGGCGCGTGCGCGCATTTCGAGAGCTGCCGTGGAAGCCTGCCCCCCGCACGGATCCGTGACTCGAGTGTCCGCTAGCTCATCCCCCGCTGGCGGGTGAGCTCCGAGCACCACCCGCGAAACTCTGCCGCGAAGCAGGGGCAGAACGAGGATCCCTCGAGAGGGGCCGATCGGCCCTGTCGATCGGGACGCAGCCCGCGACGATCGCAGCGCGCGCTGCGTGCGTAAGTGCTTGCTGCGCAACGCCCTGCTTCGAGATCGCAAATGCGGAGAATTCTCCGCAGCTTGTAGATCAGGAGCGGGCCGCATATGGCGAGGGGAGCCCGCACTGCAGCCCTGAAGCGAGAAGAGCATCCCCGGGGATCCCGCGTCCGCGGGGATGAAGTCGTCGTCACCTCGGTTTCTGCGGCCGGGCGCGTAGGAGGGAGTAGGCCTGGGCCGAAGCCCTTGCCCGTATCGATTGGTATCCCATGGAGGAATCATGAAGCTCTCATTCGTGAACGTGATCTTGGTCAGTTCGATCGTCAGCGTGCCGGCTCTCGCCTTGTCTCAGGAGCGCGTACCTCCGGCGGGGCAGCAGCCGCCGGCAGGCAAACCGGCCCAGGAACCTCAGAAGCCGCAAAAGCAAGAACCCCCCAAGCAAGAACCCGCCAAGAAAGACCCGGCCAACGCCCAACCGCGCCAGGGCGAGCGCGACCACTCGCGGCTCGACGAGGCGATGTCGGATCTCGAGCGGCGATCTGCCGATGGAAAGCTCGGGAAGGACGACATCGCGCGGCTGCGCACCCTGGTCGACGAGGACACCAATGTCGCCCCGGGCAACCCCCGCGCCACGCGCATGCGCGAGCGGCTGAACGGCCAGCTCGCCGATCTGGAGGTACGTGCGCAGAACGCGCAGCTCCAGAAAGCCGACGTGCTCGCTCTGCGCGAGCGCATCGTCGACATGCGCCTGGACGGCGCCCTCGCCGACCTGGACGCGAGAGCGCAGCAGAAGGGGATCGAGCGTCAGGACTTCGAGCGCATCAAGAGCTTGCTCGCGCAGCGCGGGGAAGTCGTGAAGAGCGCCGGCAACGCCGAGGAGCTGGCGTTCGAGCAAAGCCTGCGCGACAAGCTCGGAACCAACCTCGACGAGCTCGAGAAGCGCGGCTTGAACACCATCGAGCCGAAGGACATCGCGGCAATCCGCGAGCCCATCGCCGACCGGCGGATGGATAGAGCGCTCTCCAATCTGGAACGCAATGCGATGGACAAGCGTGCCACCGATGCCGACATCCAGGCGCTGAGGGACGCGATCGCCGACCGCGGCGAGATCGCCGGCAACGCTCCGAATGGACAGTCGGTGCACGAGCGCTACCTCCATGTCCTGGAAGGCATGAAGGACAAGGTGCTCTCGGGACAGATCACGCGTGAGGAGTTCGCGCAGTTGCGCACTCAGCTCACGCAGAAAGCCCGCGAGGCCTCGGGCCCGAAGAACGCTGGCGACAAGAAGTAGGCGCTCTCGGGCGACGTCATCAGCGCGGGGGAGGGCTCGGCTCTCCCCCGCGGCTCATTCGCAGAACGACGCGTGCAGCCCGTCCGAGAGGTTGAATCCGCTGCCGAGCGGACCGGCGGGATCCCGGTACCAGCACTGCGCGTACCAGGTCGAACCGGCGAAGATCTCGCCGGGGCCGCCGCTGGCTGGCGGCTGCGTGAAGTCGAGTCGTCGTGAGCCGGCTCCGCTCGCGTCCAGCGTGAACGGCGGTCCGAGGCGGAACAGCGGAGCGCCGGCGCAACGGTACCCGTCGCCGAAGGGCACTTCGATGGGCGCTGCACCGTAGAAGAAGAGCGCGGATTGCGCGGGAATCGCGCCTGTCACGGTCAGCACGAAATCATTGGCGCCGAGGCTCACGTTGCCCCGCCAGCTGATCGATGCGCCGGAGCCGGCCGAGTTCGGGGCACCCGTGCAGTAGTTCCCGATATCCGCCACGACGGTCGAGAACGCATAGACGGCGCCCGTGGCGGGAATCAGCGCGTCGGCGAGCGGCGCACCGGCGAGGATCTGATCGGCGGCGAGCGCGACCGAGGAGCCGAGCGACCAGAGGATTCCGGCGCCGGGCGCGAAGAGCTTGGCCTTCTGTTCCCAGCTGTCGTCGGCGCGGCCGAAGACGTACACGGCGCCGGCCGATCCGTTCGCTTCGGAGTCCCGGGGCGAACCGATGACCGAGAGATCCCCGCTCAAGCCGACGGCTCCTCCGAACAGGGCTGCGGCATCGGCCGGCGCGATCCCTTGCGTCTCGGTCCACCCTCCGCCGATCCGCTCGAAGGCCACCACCGCTCGTCCACCGGGCGCGCCGACGAGTACGCGATCTCCATCGAGCGCCACGGCCGCGCCGAAGAGATCGCCCACGTGGCCGCCTCTCGCCACGAGCTTGGCGGTCTCGATCCAGCTCCCTCCTTGCAGCTCGAAGACGTATGCCGCCCCGGTGTCGGACGCGACGCCATCGGCGAAGAGTGCACCGACGATTGCGCGTCCCCCGTCCATCGCAATCGCCGAGCCGAAGTTCCACTCCGCCTGTGCGTCGGAGGCGAACAGCTCGGCCGTCTCGTTCCAGCCTCCCGCCGTGCGCTCGAAGACGTACACCGAGCCGGACTGCGAGCCGAATGCATCGTCCTGCTGCGCCCCGACGAGGGCGGTACGCCCGGTGAAGGCGACGGCGCTCCCGAAGCTGTCGGCAGGCTGAGCATCGCTTGCCACGAGAATGGCCGTCTCCTGCCAGCCCGCACTCTCCTCGTAGACGTACACGGCGCCGCGAGCCCCGCCGTGTCGGGTGGAGCTCACCAGCGCGGTTCCGCCAGCGAAAGCCACGGCGCCGCCGAGGCGATCATTGTCCGCTCCATCGCTCGCGAGGAGCGAGGCGACCTCCGACCACTGCCTGCCTGCTCGCACGAAGACGTGCGCCGCTCCGCGGTCGAAACCCGCGAGATTGGATTGCTGGGCGCCGATGATGGCGAGTTCGCCGTGCACCGCGATGGCAGTGCCGAAGAGGTCTCCGCCCGCGGCCTGCGCGGGGAAGAAGGTGTCTTCCTCGCATTGCGCGAACGCGCAAGGGGCGCGAAGGGAGAGCGTCACGAGAACGAAGATCGAGATCGCAGGGACACGCAGCATGCACACCTCCGGGGGGAAGCTCCAGCCTACCCCCTCGGGTCCAGGCGGTGCAGGTCCACGGTCGCGAGAGCTCCCGCGCAGCTCTATCGCGCCGCCAGCTCGCGAGGCTCGCGCGGAACTCAGTCGTCCAGATAGTCCGACGCGTCGCCGTGCGGCACGGCGTTGGCGTCGAGCCAGGAGTCGAGCACGATCCCCAGCGTGGGATGGCTGAGGCGCTGGATCAGCGTGGCACCCAGTGGGCCGGTGAGGTTCGGATTGGTCGCGCCGTCGCGCAGCTCGGGGCCCGCGCTGAGCGAGAAGAAGGTGTGCGAGTTCGAGCCATTGGAGCGGCCGTCGGGCTCGACGATGCGATCGAGGTTCAAGGCGACGCGCGCAGGATCGAAGTGGTCGGCCGGCGCTTCCCCGTCGCAGCCCACGCGATAGACGTTCGTGTCGAGGGGATTGACGGCGCATCCCTTCTCGTCGAACAGGAACAGCCCCGAGCCGAGGCCCGCGACCATGTGGACCCAGATGGGTGAATCGATCTGGTTGCCCGGGTTCTGTCCGATGTGCGTGGCGAGCAGGGGATAGTCGAGGGCTCCGAAATCACCGCTCGCGAGGGCCGTACGGAACTGGTCGTACTCGCTGCCCCAGTCGGTGATGCTCTGCTGGGTCAGGTGGCAGGCGACGCAGTAGCGCGGCCCTTCCTTCGCGAGCTCGACCTTGCCCCGGATCGTGTGCGGCATGATCAGGTTGTGGCTGAGCGAGGGATAGTTCGACTCGAGGGTGTTGTTCCCGCCCCCGTTGCGGTCGGTGAAGGGGGTGACTTGCGAGGTGTCGCCGTTCCGGTCGATCCAGCCGTAGAAGGCCTCGGTGTTCGGGCTGATGGGCGCGATCTTGCCGTCGGCATTGATCCCGAGCTGGAAGGGAACGGGCGTCTGATACGTGAAGTCGGCATTCGCCTGCTTGTAGACGATGCGCTCGCCGGTGATGTTGGAGAAGTTGTTGCCCGTGTCGTACTCGCCGCGCAGGTGGCAACCGATGCAGTTGTTCGTCCAGGACGAGTGGCAAGCCGCGCAGCTCACGTTGTCCATGTGGCTGAAGCCGTGCGCGGCGATGCCGGTCTGCTGCGGGCCGATGCCGTTCGACGGGCTTCCGTCGTCTCGGCCCATCGCGTAGGACGCCTGAGAGCTCGTAGAGCGGCTCGTGCGTGATCGGGTGCTGGCGCGCGCTCTTCACGACCGCATCGCGAGTCTGCGGGACGTAATGGCGCGCGCCCGGTGAGCTGGCTCGTGAGCCAGTAGCGGCCGTTTCCTTCCTTCACCACGTGATTCAGGACATGGCCCTTGCGATCGACCGCGAGCTCGGCACTTGTCCCGTCGTAAGCGGTGCCCGTCTTCGTCTCCGCGTAGGAATCGACGCCTCCGTGGCAGCTCTCGCAGCGGATCGCGACTGCCTGCTCCATGCGGGAAACGAGCGAGGTGCCGCCGTCCGAGAGCCCCGTTCCATGCAGATCGTTCGAGCTGCCGTGGCAATCGATGCATCCCATGCCGGCGTCGTAGTGGACGTCGGGCGGCGTATCGTCGCGGCCGTCGCCGTCGTAGTCCTCGAACAGGAGGTACTGGTTGCTGTTGCGGCCGTTGAAGGTGTGGTTCCGGACCACCGGATCGAAGAGCCGCGTGTCGTCCCGCGTGTCGACGAAGCGATGCGGGCTGGGCGGGATACTGGCGGCCGTGCTCGACGTCGGCGTTCTGGTCGAGGCGGATGCCCCAGTACTGGAGCACCGTGCGGTTGGAGCCCTGGTGGCAACCGGCGCAGGCGTAGTCGTCGATCCCCGGCACGATTTCCCCGCTGGGGAGCGTCTTCGCGACGCTCTGCGATCGAGATGGCGGCGCACGTGCGGCCGCTCGGGCTCGTCGATCTGGTCGGGATTGCGCGGCTCGTCTGTCGGCACGTTGGGGTCGCCGCTCGTGCTGCGCCCGTCGAGGCTGTAGGGCATGTGGCAAGAGGTGCAGCCCGAGGAGCGGAAGTCGCCGTAGCGATTGTTCGCGCCCGCGCTCCCCAGGTGGCAGTCGCCGCACGTGAAGGCGATTTGCTCGTGGAAGAGGTTGGCGAGCGGTGAGCCCGTGATCGCGCGAGCCATCGGCGTTGCGATCGTCGAGGAGCTCGGCCGCGTCGTAGAGCGGGTTCTTGAAGATGGCATCGGCGCCGGTGGCGCCGAACACGCTGAACACGGGGAACTCGACCAGGCGCGCGATGGCGCCCGACTTGATCGGTATCCGATGACCGAGTCGCTGTCCTGCACCGCGCGGAAGGCGACGTCCGCGGCCGTGTCCTCGTACAGGCCCCGGTTCTCGGGAATCACGTTCTCGACGCCCGACGAGTAGCGTGGCGCCCGAGAGGAAACCGGTCTGGGTGCGCGAGCGGGCTGCCCGCGACGCTCTCGGCGTGGTGCTCGTGGCACTGCCCGCACCCTCGGCCGAGCTTCGCGACGCGCACGTCGCCCGGATTCACGAACTGCAGCTAATCGAGGGCGGAGTACGTGATGCCGTCGACGACGTAGTCCGCGAACTTGTCGATGCCCGCGAGCGTCAAGCGATTGAAGTACGCGTGCGCGTCCTCGTCCTGGCAGCGCCCCGTCGCCGATCTCGGGCGGCGGCGGAACGTGGCTCGTGAGCACGTCCGCGCCATCCGGATTGCCGCCGTGACAGCTCGTGCACAGCATCGCGGCCGCCTCCGGGAACGGGTGCGGGTTCTCGATGCCGGGACCGGCGTAGTCGTCCTGCTGCGAGCCGTTGTGGCACGTCATGCACGACTCAGCCGTCGCGTCGGCCTCGCGATTCGAGGACTCGCCGCTGCATGCCGACACGGCGAGCACACCGGCCAGGCCCGCGACGAGCTTCGCATGGCTGAGCCTCGCCCTCGTTCCTCCACCGGCTGCGACCACGGATTGCTTCGCTGCCACGCTAGTCCCCCCTTCCCCTCGAAAGCGCGCTCCCGGCGCGCGCCTCCCGTTGACGCCTCCCCCTATCGCGGATCTGGATCCCGGAACTTGAATCACTTGACCTCCGCCTGGTGCCAGCGCGTCGGCATGTGGCAGCGGTCGCAACGGTCCACCCAGCCCAGGCCCACGTGATTGGTGGTTCGCGCGAGGTCGTCGCGGTGGCAGGTGACGCATTCGGTGTCGGTTGGAAAGAAGTTCGCCGACCGGCGCTCCGGGGTGGCAGCGGCGGCAGGAAGTCATCGCATGCACTCCGTCGAGCGGGAAGCGGGTCTGCGCGTGCAGCTCGATCTGGCCCACGGGCTGCCAGGTGCTCTCGCGGTGGCAGGTCGTGCACTGCAGGCCGAGATCGCCCGTGTGCACGTCCTCGTGGCAGCCGCCGCAGCCTCGCGCAGTGAACACCGCCACCGGTCCGCGATCGTTGTGGCAGCGCAGACAGCGGGCTTCCGCATGGGCGCCGAGGAGCGGCACGCCCGTCTCCTTCTCGTGATCGAAGTGGAAATCGTCGCGCAGCGACTGCCAGTCGTTTTCCAGGTGGCAGAGCGTGCACTCGCTCGGGAAGCTGTCGTGCGGCAGCACGGGTCCCAGGCCCGCCCACCAGCGGTGCTGCGTCACCGTGCTCGAGCTCTGCGTCACGCACGCGAACCCGAGATAGACGAGCGCGGCGATGATCGCCAGACGCGAGCTCTTCGTTCGCGGTCTCATGCTCAGAAGTCCTTCTGCACGTATGCGCCCAGGAGGAAGGCGATCTCCTCGTCCCACGTGACCGCCTCGACGTACGTCGAGACACGCCAGCCTCGCACCAGCCCGAAATCGCGGCCACCGCGTAGCCGGTGCTGGAGGATGTCGTCGATATCGTCGGAGAAGCCGATCTCGTGGTGCTGGCCGATCTCGTAGAAGAGGTCCCAGCTCCCGCCGTCGGTCGTTCGGGTGAACGAGACGCGCGCTCCCAGGACGGAGCTGAACTCTCCGGCCTGACCGAAGAGCGTGAAGTCGGTGTGACTCGCATCCATCAGGAAATCCGCCGCATCCAGGCCGAGCTGCAGGTCGCCGCCTGACTCGTTCTCGTCGTTCCAGACGCCGGCGCTGCCGTGCACGCGATGCGCCTTGGACACGAACCGCCACGCGTCGAAGGCGAGGCGATCATGATGGCCGTTGGCGATCTCCGCGTCGTCGGGAATGGCGAACTCGTCACGGTCCATCTGGGGGAAGAGGCTGCGGTGATAGGCGAGCTCGACCCCGTTGCCGGTTTCCCAGCGATGTCCGAGCGCCGCGATCGCCTGCGTGATCTCGGGACCATTGGGCTTCAGGTCGTCACTCGAGCCGTACAGGTCGACCCATGCCGTGCCGTACGCGTTCCAGCCTTCCTCGGGGTTGTAGCGCACCTTGGTCACGACGAGATCGCGGTCGTGGTCGCCGTGGTGCAGCGTCTTCTGAAATCCGCCCGCGAGCACGAGCTGCTCGGAGAGATCGGAGACCCACTCGTAGTGCGCCGAGCCCTGGAAGTCCTCTGCCGTGTCCATGTCGCGATCGGGCTCGGGCAGGAACCCCAGGCTCGCTCCCCAGCGATCGCCGTTGTCGAGGCGCTGATTCCATTCCACGCCGTCGAGCACCCCGAACTCGGGCATGCCGCGCTGCAGGAAGCGGCCGACTTCCCAGCCCCTGTTCTCGTAGCGCGTTCCTCCTCTGGAATACGAGAATCGATCGAGACGCAGATCCTTGTGGCTCCCATCCTCCCCGTTCTCATCGGAGAGATCGATCGCGCGATAGTCGATCTCGCCGTCGAAATGAAAGCTGTCGCCCCGGCCGCTGACATTGTCGATCGTGAGCTCGCCGCCGGCGCGGGCATAGGTATCGGAGCGCTCCTCGCCGGTGCCGTGAATGGCGTCTGCCGTGATGTAGACGCGCCCACGCATCGATTTCTCGCGCTCCTCGGGCCGCACGCCCTTGACGCGCGCGAGCAGCGGCTTGTCTTTCGTCCAACCCTCGTCGGCATTCTTCCAGGGGGCATGCTCGCTGCTCTCCGCCGCTTCCTCCTTCGCGGGTCGCACGCGATCCGCGGGGAGCAGCACCTCGCCCCGGGTCCCCGGCTCGGGAACGAAGCCCTGCTCGTGGAGCTCCACGCGCGAGCTGCGCTCGCCGACCTCGACCACGGTTCCCCGCCAGGTACCTCCCCCGCGTGGATGGAAGACGACGACGTCACCTTCGGCGAGGCCATCGCTCGCACCCCGATCGACGAGGACCATCCCGCCCGTGAAGGCCGTGCTGACGCGCAGCTCGAGCGGCTCGAGGCCGTCGCCCTCCTGAGCCGGTGCACTCGCGCAGGTCAACGCCCAGAACGCGAATGCGATGGCTCGTCTCACCCTTTTCTCCCCTTGCGTCGGCGCAGCGGATCGTCCTGTCGGCCATGGCATTCAGCGCATTCGCGCGGCACCGGTCGGTAGCGCACGACCTCGCTCGAGTCGGACCAGGGCTTGTGGCAGGCAGCGCATGCGAGCGTTCCGTGAGCTTCACCGAGAGCGAAGCGCGCGTCGTGCTCGTGGTCGAATGAAAGTTCGCTGAAACTCGTGGTGCTCTCGTGGCAGCGACTGCAATCGGTGCGCTCCTTCTCTGCGAATTGACCGGCGTGCACGTCCGCGTGACAGTCGGCGCACTTCGAGCCGGCGGCTGGCGCCCAGGTGCGGCCATGCGCGTCGCGCTTGCGAAGCGGGGCGTGACAGTCGGTGCAACCGAGCGCAGCGTGCGCCCCATCCAGGAGATAGCCAGTCCACTGGCCATGGTCGAAGCTCTCGGCGGCGGCTCGGAACGAGCTTTCCGTGTGGCAGCGCGCGCAGCCTTCGCGCCCGGCGATGTCGCAAGGCAGGGTCGGCTGATCGAAGCGTCCCGCGTGCGGGTCGGCGTGGCAGGTGACGCAACCCTCGAATGCACCGTAGCGCTCGCTCACCCGCCCGAAGGTCCGGCCGCGCTCGTCGGGGAGCTCGGCCCGCGCATGACAGCTCTCGCAATCGGCCTGAGCGTGCGCGCCCCGGATCGAGAAGCCCGTCCAGCGCTCGTGGTCGAAGCTGGCCGGGAGCTCGGAGAAGTCCGCGCTCCCGTGGCAGGCGGCGCACGTGCCGTGAACGCTGGTCGAGAGCTCGGGTTCGAGCCCATCGAAGAAACCCCGGTGCGCGTCAGCATGGCAACTCTCGCACTCGCTGCTCGTGCCGTGGAAGACCCGTGCAACTCCTTCGGGTGCATCCACGTGGCAAGCATTGCACTCGGCCTCGGCGTGACGTCCGTCCAGCGGCAGGCTCGCGAGCGCATGCAGCAGGGGCGTGAACGCGTGTGGCTCGAAGCGCTGCGCCTCATGGCAGGCGGTGCATTCCTGCTTGGCGAAGGGGCCCCGGGCGAACTGGCCGGCGTGCGGGTCGGCGTGACAGACGCTGCACGCCTCGAGCGCGCGGCCGGGGTAGCGCTCGGCGAAGGCCTCCGCCTCGGGCGAATGGCACTCCGCGCACGTGGCCTCGTCGTGAGGCGCAGCGAGCGGGAAGCCCGAGAGAGCGTGCTCCGTCGCGCCGGTCGTCTCCCTCGCCGCCGCGAACTCGACGTGCTCGGCCGCGTGGCAGTGCACGCAGCCTGCGCCGGGCGAGGCTTCGACGAGCGCGCCGATCGCGTCGACGAAAGCTTCGCGGTGCGAAGATGCGTGGCAAGCGGCGCACTCTCGCGCGACCGGGCTCGCGCGCGCGTGGCCCAGCGCTTCCAGCGCATGCTCCTCGCTCTGTGCGTGGCACGAGCGACACTCGAGAGCGGCATGACCCCCGATCAGCGCCAGGAAGTCGCCGTGGTCGGTCGGCGCGAAGGCGTCGAAGGTCTCCTCGCCGTGGCAGTCGGCACACGCGCGCGCCATGCGGCCTTCATGGGGATCCGCGTGGCAGCTCGCGCAATCCTGTCGAAGACCGAGGTAACGCGTCTCTCCCTCGGCCAGCGTCTTCGCGAGCGCATTCACGTGGCAGTCGCTGCACTCGAGCTCGAGGTGTGCACCACCCATCGTGTAGCCGACGAGCGCGTGGTCGAAGGCCAGCGGATCCTCGACGCCGGCGAGAGCGAAGCTGCGCACGTTGACGAGCGGGAAGTCCGAGCCGTAGTGCTCGCCGTGGCAGAGCGCGCACTGGCTCGCCTGGCCCGTCTCGAGCGACCCGTGCAGGCCACGCTCCTGTTCGATCTGCACCTGGATCGGCTCGTGGCACTCCATACATGCATCGGTCATGCTCGTGCCCCAGCCGCCGTGGCACTCCGCGCAGCTCCGAGCGGCCTGCGAGTTCAGCGACCTCTGCGTGGACCGTGGAGAGCGGACCCGGCGCGTTCCGTCCGAGGTCGACCACCGCGACCAGGAGGACGACCATGGCCGAGAGGCCTGCGATCCACAGCCGAGGATCGCGCGCGTTCATCCCGTCGGTCCCCGCACCGAGCCCCCGTAGAAGAGCGCGTGGACGACGTGCACGATGACGAGGAGCACCATGAGAGCCGCGACCCAGCGGTGCAGCCAGCGCCAGCTCGAGAGCAGAGCGCGCAGGTCCTCGTAGTGCGCGATGGAGAGCGCCATCCGATGCGCGCGCCGTCCGAGCGCGATCGTGTCACCGATCGCGCCTTCGGCGATGCCTTCCGTGCGTGCGCGCGCTCGCAGCACACCGGCGAGCTGGCGCAGGTCGCGCTCGCCTCGCACGAGCGCCACGAGCGCGGCCGAGGAAGGAGCTCTTCCACTGCACGCGCTCGATGCCCTCGAGGATCTCGTGCTGGGCGCGTGCGATCGATCCACGCGGTCCGCGATCCAGGGCATCGGTCATCCGAGTCGAGGCGTTCCTTGATCTCGTCGAGCTCGATCTCGCGGCCGTTCGCCGCGCGCGGAAGCCAGGCGTAGAGGTATCGGCCGATCGCCCCGGAGAGGATCAGCGCGAAGAGGGCCCACCAGGCATGCCCTCCCGACAGTGGGACGGGGGGCCATCGCGGCGTGCAGGGTGGCGCACAGGAAGGCCAGGATGCCGGTGGCGACGTGGCTGGTCATCCAGGCGCGCAGCGAGCCGAAGCGCAGGCGGAAGCGCGGCGAACGGCGCACGAGGTAGAGCAGGTTGAGGCCGATGAGCGCGCTCGAGGCGATCCCGAACCAGAGACCGAGGCCGCGGCCCGACCGCAGCGATCTCGTGCTCGGTGTGCGTCGCTCGCTCGCCGGTGGAGAGCGCGTAGTAATCCGCGTTCCAGATCGCCCAGGAGAGAGCGACCAAGGCGAGCACGAAGGCAGCCCCCAGCGCCTGCACGAGCCCCGTGCCCTGCTCGACGAGCGGGGCCGTCGGCTCGCGCAAGGCCGGGTCGAAGGAGACGCCCGAGCGTTCCAGGAGCTCGAAGGGGGCCGTGCCGCCCGCCTGCACGAATACCTCGTCGTTGGCGAAGCGTGTGATCGAGTGCTGCGCGCCCGCGTGCACCGCGAGCTCGACCTCGCCGGGATGGACGGCGAGGAGCTCGCTCCTCGTCAGCACGCGCAGCCGATCCTCGGCGACGGCCACGTTCAGGCGCGCTTCGTTGCGCGCACGGATGCGCGGGAACCTCTCGCCGCGATGGGCGAGCACCACTTCGTTGTGGTCCTGCTCGGCGAGAGCGAGGGCGGTCTCGACCGCGCAGTCGCCGCCCCCGACCACGAGGATGCGGCGACCGGTGTACGAGTGAGCGTCGAGTAGGCCGTAGGCGACCTTGGCGAGTTCCTCGCCGGGGACGCCAAGCTTGCGCGGCATGCCGCGTCGCCCCAGGGCCAGGCACACGTTGCGCGCGCGGACCGCGCTCTTCGTGGTGCGCACGATCCACTCGCCGCTCTCGCTGCGATCGCAGCTCTCCAGGACTTCGCTGTAGCGGATCGGGAGCTCGGCGCGCTCCGCGATCGAGCGCCAGAGCTCCACGAGCTCTTCCTTCTCGTAGCTCGTGCGATCGAGACGGCCGAACAAGGGGAGCTCGACCGGCTGCGTGAGCACGAGCTTGCGTCGCGGGTACTTCGCGACGGTCCCGCCGATGCTCTCCTCCTGCTCGAGCATCACGAACGCGAGGCCGAGGCGCTTGGCCTCGAGACCGCACGCGAGGCCGGCTGGCCCGGCGCCGACGATGCACAGGTCGACGACTTCGGGGCCGGGTACAGCTCCTCCCATCTCGGTCGGGGGCGAAGGCACTCTTCGAAGTGCTGCTCCGTGATGGGAGGAGTTGTGCCCGGCGCTGTAGCCGCGCCGGCCGACTTCCGAGGCTACGGCCATGCCTTGCTCGATCGCGTTCTTGATCAGCGCATGCGCGGTCACCTCGCCGGCGAGGAACAGGCCCGGCGAGCCGTGGGCCTCGAGGCTCCCGGCGAGGATGGGTACGTCACGCCGCTCGGCGAGGTTCGCGAGCGTCACCGTGATCGCCCCGACCGGGCACTCCCGCTCGCAGAGCGCGTGACCGACGCAGCGCGCACCGTTCACCACCACCGCCTGGCCGTGCACCAGGGCGAGCACTTCGCCCTCGGGACAGGAGGCCACGCACGTCCCACAGCCGAGACAGCGCGACAGGTCGATGACCGGCTGCATGAGCTGCGTACCGCTCGATCCCTGGCGGCTGGTGTTCTCGCGGGAGCGCACGAGGCCCTCCATGCGCACGAGCTCGCGCCGGCGCGCGAGTGCTACGCAGAACGAGAATCCCAGCGCGAGCGCGAGCCCGCAGAGCAGCGTCCAGCTCGTTCCCACGGTGCTCCGCGCGGCCGATCAACCGCCGGGCTTGCTGTCGCCCGGCTCGGTAGGTTTCTCGAGCTGGCCGGGCATGGCCGCCGACTCCACGTAGCCGCGAGTCTGCGCCATGCAGCGGTCGAGGGCGTGGTCGAGCGCCTCGGCGTGAGCGCTGAGGCTCGCCGTCTCGGGCTCCAGATCCAGGAGCGCCTCGCGGTTGAAATCATGCTCGAGGAAGACGGACTGATCGCGCAAGCCGGCATTGAGCTCCGCGTGCCCCGTTTGCACGGGCCGCACGGCCGCGCCGATCTCGGCATAGCGCGCGCGCGTCGCCTCGAGCCGTGCCGCACTGCGGCGGCGGAGCTCGACGCTCTGGAACGTATCCAGATCCGACTCCCAGCTCTCGAACACCGACGTCGCGTCCTGCTCCATGTCCGCGACGCTGGCCGAGAACACCTCGGCCTGCTTCTCGGAGGACTCGATCGTGAACAGGAACGCCTCGTAGGCCGCCACGGGATCTCCCGCGAAGTCCGGCGCCACGAGGGCCTGCAGGGTCGAGACCGCTTCCTCGACGCGTTCCTTCGAGACCTCGGCCTCGACGTAGACGCGCTCGATCCGCCCGACGAGGGCGTCGACCGCGCGCAGGTTGTCGGTCTTGCGCGACGAGGACGTCACGCAGCTGCTGAAGGCCACGAGACCGATCAGGGCGATGGCTGCGTTCGTTCGAGGAGTCTTACGGCGCACGTGAATTCCCATTGTCTCGGTCTCGATGGTGCGGATGTGGAGGGCGAGCACCCTCCGAAGCGAACCCTTCGGTCGGCCGAGGCCCGATTCTTGAGCCCGTCCGGTGGGGGAGCGTTTCATCCGTGCGGGCTGCTCAGCGGTCGTCGAAGCCCTGGACCGGAGCCGGGGCGGAAGAACCGTCGCTGCGCAGTAGCATGTACCGTACAGACCGGTCGACGCCCCTACCGGCGAGAACAAGAAGCCTTAATGGTCAAGCGGCCGCCCATCGTGATTCCGCTCCTGCTCGCGACGGCAGTGCTCGGCGTCGGAGCTTTTGCGACCTGGCAGCTCACTCGCGGAGCGAGTGCCGTCGCGCCGCTCTCGCCCTTCGGCTCCGAAGCGCCTTTGCCGCCGAGAGTCGAGCCCAAGGAGGCTCTGGACCGAGTCGACGAGCTCCGAGCCATCACGGAGCCTTGGATCGAAGTCGCGGACGAGCTCGACGAGGATCGAATGGACACGTCGGCCGAAGCACGCACCGCAGTTGCGACACTTGCCGAGACGGACCTCGCGGAGGCCATCTGGGTCCAGGGGCACCTGCGCTTCCCCGAGGGCACGCCGCCGGACGAGGAGGTCGAGATCGTCGCGGCAGGCCGGAAGTTCGCGAACGGCGAGATGCACCGCGCGAGCGTCGCGCCCGACGGAACCTTCCGTGTCGCGTTCGCCAAGGGGACGCGCTACGGATGGCTGCGCGTCGACGCGCCGCATCTGTTCCTCGAGAAGTCCGAGCGCTTGCAGCTTTCCGCGCTCCCCGCGGAGATCCTGCTCGAGCCGGGACTTGGCGGTTACGCGCGCGGAGTGCTCTTGCCTCCGCCGGAAGTGGTGGATCCCGCGCGAACGTTGCAGGACCAAGAGGTGCGTCTCTCCGGCCGGTTGGAATCGACTGGTGAGAACATCGAATGCGTCGGAAAGATCGATGAGCGCATGCGCTTCGAGCTGCGCGGCGTGCCGCCTGGTAGCAGCTATGACCTGTCGTTCGCCCCGGAGATGTGGGCGCCAATGGAGATGCACGACCTCCAGTTCCTCGCTGGCGAGACGAAGGACCTCGAGCTGCGACTCCTGGTGGGGGCGCGAATCACCGGTCGCGTGCTCGACGAGGCCGGAGCCGGTGTACGAGACGCGAAGGTCTACGTGCACACTGACATCGACGGAGCCTCGTTTTTTCGGATCCGTGAAAGCGGTCCCGAAGGCTCGTTTACGATCGCGGGAATCCCGCCGAGCAAGGGGAAACTCGTGGCCGAGAAGGAAGGCTTCCTCGATACCGAGATCGCACTCGGCGAGCTCCTCGACGGCGATGTGAAGGAAGGGCTCGAGCTGCAGCTCGCGACAGGTCACGTGGTCGCCGGAAGAGTGCTATGGCCGGACGGAAGTCCGGTTGCCGGTGCGACCCTGTTCGTACAAGAGCCTGCCTCCGCGCAGCACGACACCTATTATCGTGGCTGGGAGGGCTCGGACCGTGAGCGCCGCACGAGTCAGGCCGACGGGACGTTTCGCATCACGGGCCTCGGCGCGGGTCCGTACACGGTGAGCGCGCAAGCCGCGAAGGAGACAGGTGCCGAGCAGGGCTCGGCCACGCCGCTCGAGGAGTCCTCGCAGGTCGCCACGCCTGGCAGTGTCGAGCCCCCCAGGAAGGAGCGACCGAATCGGAAGGCTCCGCCCTGGTACGCGAAGCTCGAGCGCGTGCGAGCGGACGACCTCGCACTGGTCCTCCTGCTCCAACCGGGCTCCGCCGTATCGGGCCGCGTGGTCGACGACACCGGCATGCCGGTGACGCGCTTCACTGTCTCTGCGACGAGCCTCGACCTGGCGGGCCTCGGGAACTCGCTCCTGGGCGGGAACTCCCGGAGGTTCGACAGCGAAGACGGCACCTTCGTGCTGGAGGGATTGCACGAAGGCAACTGGCGGCTCGACGTGCGAGCGAAGGGCTTCGTCGACAACGAGGGACGCGAAGCCACGCTCCCCCATGACGTCGAGCGCCTCGATTTCGTGATGGTACGCGCAGCGACGCTCTCGGGCGTGGTCCTCGACTCGTCCGGCCGTCCCGCTGCGAAGGCCCTGGTCCGCGTGGAGCGCGACGTGGAGCGGAGCTTTGGGGGGTGGAGCACCGGCGACAAGTCCTCGGATGCGACGGACGAACAGGGCCGCTTCGAGATCGCGGACGCGCCGAACGGCAAGGTGCGCGTGGTCGCGAGCAGCACCGGCCTTGCGTCGAGCGAGCCCGTGAGTCTCGAGGTCGCGCCGGCGCAACGGGTCGCGGGCCTCGTGCTCCACTTGCGACACGGCGGCCGGCTCACCGGCGAGCTGCTTCCCGGAGCCGGCGCGAAAGTGAGCGGCCGCGAGATCAGCCTCGAGTCCAGCGCCGGCGCCGCTCGCCGGGAGACCATGACCGACGCACTGGGCCATTTCGTGTTCGAACGCCTCGATCCTGGCGAGTATCAGGTGACGGCTGAACCAGACGAAGCTGATCTGCCGCAGCCGGGTGAAGACGACCAGAGCGAGTTCGACTGGTTGAAAGTGCACTCGCTCCGCAGGTCGGTCACGGTCACGATTGCCGAGAGCGAGACCGCGCACGTCGTGCTCGGCGCTCCGCCGCGCGCGCCGGTACAGGTGAGTGGAACGGTGCGACGGGGCGGGAATCCAATCGCAGAAGCGCGGATCTTCGTCTGGGGAGAGAGCTCGACGAGCGAACGGAAGATCAACGTGGCCGAGACCGGCACGAACGGGAAGTACCACCTCGTCGTCGACGATCCGGGTCGTTACGGATTCAGCCTGCAGACCCCCGCCGGCGGCACCCGAACCTCGCGCAGCGAGGAGATACCCGAGACCGCGAGCTACACGCTCGATTTCGATCTCCCGGGCGGGCGCATCTCCGGGCGCGTGGTCGGTCCCGATGGCGCGCCTTTCGCAGGGGCCGAGGTCTCGGCGCAGATCGACCGCGACCAGGCCGAGCAGAGGAGCGAGGGGATCTACGGCCGGTGCGACACGGATCCGGAGGGGCGCTTTTCGATTCAGGACTTGCCGCCCGGCTCGTACACGGTTCGCGCGAGCGGTTCGCGAAGCTGGGGTCCTTCCGGCTTCAGCGTCCCCTATGGCGAAGTGAGCAAGAGCGGACAGGTGCTCGCGGAAGGCGGAGAGATCACCGGCCTCGAGCTCGAGCTCTCCAAGGCCGGCACGATCGAGGGCATGGTTCGCCGGGCCTCGGGCGAGCCGGCGTCCGGCGCCGCGATCCTCGTCTGGAGCGAGAGCGGAGAGTCGCAGGACATCTGGTGGACCGGCCGCACCGATGGCGCGGGCCACTACGTCGTGAAGGGTCTCGCCGCAGGCGTGTGGAGCGTGGGCGCGCTCCTCGACAACGAGATCGCCGCGCCAAGTACCCCGCTGCGACTCGCCTCCAGTGATCGAGCCGAGATCGATCTGGCGCTCCGGCCAGGAACGTTCCTGCGCGTCTTCGTCGAGGATGGCAGCGGAAAACCCGTGGGCGCCGGCATCTCCGTGCGCGACGACCGAAACCGCGAGTTCGCCGCTCTACGCGAGGCCGACGTGTCCCAGGGAGCGACGATCGGCCCACTCCCGCCGGGAACGTATCGCGTGAGGGTCTCGAATCACGATGGTGTGACGTCGACGCAGACCGTGGGCGTGCATGGCGAAGCGGAGAGCGAGGTACGAGTGCAGCTAGGCGGTTAGGTCCGGTCTGGTTCGGAGTACCGCCTTCAGGCGGTCTTCTCTTGGCAGGGCCAGTCCCGCCTGAAGGCGGGACGACGAACCAGACCGCCTGAAGGCGGTACTCCGAACTAAGAAGGCGGTACTCCGAACTCGGAGGGACTCCGTGCTCGTAGGGGTGTGGTTTCTCACTAGACAAACCTTAAAGCAAGAGCGCAAGAAACGCGCGCGGCGGCGGTGCTTCGAATGAAAGCCTCCGCTCGTGCGACGGATGAGGCAGCTCGAGCCGCAGCGCATGCAACCCCATGCGCACATCAGCCGCCGCGTAGCGAGCGTCTCCCACCACCGGATGCCCCAGCCAGGCCATGTGAGCCCGAATCTGGTGCCGCCGCCCGGTCTCGAGCTCGACCTCGAGCAGCGTGCGATCGCGCCGCACTTCCAGCGTGGAGTAGCGCGTGCGCGCAACCTTCGCCTCTGGACGATCCCCGACGCGCACGTTCAAGCTCCGGTCCTCCCACAGCGGTTGGTCGATCACGCCACTCGGCGGATCAGGACGTCCCTCCACGATGGCGAGGTACACCTTGCGCGCCTCCGTCCACGCAGCCTGGACGACCTCGCAGGTCTCGCGCGACCGCGCGAACAGCAAGACTCCCGACGTCTCGCGATCGAGGCGGTGAACCGGCCAGAGCCGGGCCATCTTCCCGGGGCGAGACAAGGAGTCCCGCACGTGCGCAAGCGCAGTGCGCTCCCGCTGGTGGTCCGTCGATACGGACAGCATGCCCGCCGGCTTGTCGATCGCGATGAGGTCCTCGTCCGCATACAGGATCGGGGGACACCCCGGAACCTGTCGCGGACCGTCGTCCTCGCCGCAGGGCAGGACCACGACCTCATCACCGACGACGAGTGCGTGATCCGGTCGGCTCACGGTCGCCCCGTTCACCTGCACGCTGCCCGCCCGGAGACGCTGCTCGATCGTCTTGCGCTTCCAGTCGGCCAGACGGCGCCGCAGGAAACCCAGGAGCCGCCCCGCTTCGTCGACGAGCAAGCGTTCGCTCATTCCTTGCCGAGGGTACCTCGCGCGATCGGGGAGCCGACATGGTTGCCAATCTGGACGACATCTGGGACGGTTGTCGGAGACCGGGCGAGCCGCTCTCGCTCACGGTCGTCGTTCCGCCAAACACCAGGCTCGTTCCGTTCCTCCCATGATGATCACCCTGCCTGCCTTGACCCTGCTCACCGTGGCCGCGACGCAGAGCACCGAGTCGCTCCTGCCGCCGACGCCGGAGGGCTGGCGGCACGAGCGACTGGAGTTCCCGCTCGGCTTCGCGCCGGAAATCGAGCTCCGCGGGTTCGAGGACCTCGCCTTCGCGCCGGGCATGTTCGAGCCACAGTCGGCCTCGTACTTCTCGTACGCGCTCGCGCTGCGGCTCGAGGGGGACGTCCGCGTGGACGAGGCGATGCTCGTCAGCTTTCTCGAGACCTACTACCGCGGCCTGTGTCGCGCAGTCGGGGCGGACCGCGGTCTCGAGCTCGACCTGACGGCGATCCACGCGCGCGTGGCCCGCGATGGCCCGCTGTTTCGGGCGACCGTCGCGATGTTCGATCCTTTCGTGACGGGCGAGCGGCTGGATCTCGAGCTCGAGGTCACGAGCCACTGCGCGCCACGCGCGACCGAGGTGCTGGGCCTCGCATCGCCGCTCGAGCGGGAGGCGCCGATCTGGGATGAGCTGCACGCCATCGCAGAGGCCTGGCGCGAGGCTCGCCCGGTGCCGCTCTTCCTCAATCACGTGTTCGCCGTCGTCGACCAGGAGAGCTTCGACGCGATCGAGAGCTCGAGTTTCCTGCGCGAGACCTTCGCGGTTTCCGAGGCGCGCACGACCGTGCGGGCCGACCTGTCCTACTCGGGCCTCTACTTCTACGGCGAGCGCACGTACTTCGAGTTCCTGGCACCGGATCCGGCAGCGGGTCTGGTCGAGGGGACTTCCGGTCTCGCGTTCGGCGTCGAGGTCGAGGGCGCGCTCGAGGCGCTCTCGCGCCGGCTCGATGAGAGCGAAGTGCATACCCAGCTCGCGCCCATCACGCGTCAGCTCGACGCGGAGCAAGTGCCCTGGTTCCAGATCCTCGGCGTGGAGATGCCGCCCACTCGGGTCTCGATCTTCGCCATGGAGTACGACCCGCAGTTCCTCGCGAGCTGGCATCCGAAGCTCGCGCCCGCCGCTCCGAGCATCACGCGCGCCGGCGTCCTCGAGCGTTACGCAGCCGTTCTCGATCGCTCCCCCCTGCGCGCGAGCGCGCCTTTCGCAGACGTGAGCGAGGTCCAGCTCGCCCTCGACGAGGCCGGACGCGCGCGACTCTTCACGGTGTGCGAGGCCGCTGGCCACGAGATCGAGATGGGGGAACGCGAATGGACCTGCCACGCGCCGCAGTTCCGGCTGGTGGTGCGCGACGCGGTGGACGCCGACGGAGTGAGCGGTTTCGAGCTCGCCTTGCGCGCTCCGATCGAGCACGAGCCCATCCAGCTCGGCCGAGCCGTGCTGAGCTTCCGAGACCGCAAGGCGACCTTCGTGCTGCGGCCCTGAACGCTCCCCCGACGTGGCCGCGATGCGTCTGACCCTATACTGGGGTTCCAATGCCCGGCGAGGAGCAATCAGCGGTGTCGATCGCGAGCGCAAAGGCTCGCACGGATCTCGTCGCGATTCTCCAGCTCGCGTTCTCGGGCGAACTTGCAGCCGCTCACGCCTACCGCGGCCACGCGCGCTCGGTCACCGATCCCGAGGAGTGCCGGAGGATCCAGGAGATCGAGGCCGAGGAGTGGAACCACCGGGCACTGGTGGGCGACATGCTGGCGCGCCTCGGTGAACGGCCGAGCCGTCTGCGCGAGCTTCGAGCCGCGCTGATCGGTCGCGTGCTCGGCCTCGCCTGTCACCTCTCGGGCTGGCTCCTCCCGATGTATGGCGCCGGCCGGCTGGAGAGCCGCAATGTCCGCGAGTACGAGAGCGCCGCACGCCTGGCGCGCGCGTGCGGCCGCACCGAATGGGTCGACTGCCTGCTCACCATGGCCGAGGTCGAATGGGAGCACGAGCGCTACTTCCGCGCCCGCGTCCTCTCGCACCGCTGGGCCCGCCGCTTGCCGCTGTGGCCGGCCTTGCCGCCGAAGGAGAGCATCCGCTCCTCGTCTGGCTCACATGCGGCCTAGAGGGAAACCACGCACCGACGAGCACGGAGTCCCTCCGAGTTTGGAGTACCGCCGAGTTTGGAGTACCGCCTTCAGGCGGTCTGGTTCGTCGTCCCGCCTTCAGGCGGGACTGGCTCCACAGGAGAGGACCGCCTAGAGGCGATTGCTCCCAGCCCGATTGAAGTAGGCAAATCGTTCTGCAGCCGCGAATGAGAGATCGTTGCGGATGGTTCGCACGGAATCTCATTCACCGATAGGCGCGAGATCGATCAGAGGCTCAGCGGTAGTCGTGGGCCGGGAACGGTCGCATTCCCAAGTTTGATACTCGAACTGCGCTGATCGAGACGCAGCGGCTTCCCGGGCGGCCGGAGAAAAAGTCGGCGAAAGCGCGCGCGGTGCCGGCGCAACTTGCAGTTTCAGACTTGCCTCCGGTCGTAATCCAAACGGTCGGCCAGAGGTGACCAGGGGACTTCGACATAGGGTCGAGTCATCCCTCGAGTCCTTACCCAACCAATTTCAGGAGTAGTCATGTTCGCACGTCTCGCCATCCTTTCGGTCCTCGTCGGTGGAATCGCCCAGGCCCAACTCGCCCCCCAGGATCAGAAGTCAGCCTCTCCCGCCCTCAGCCAGATTCAGACCCGTCAGATGGCCGCCCGCATGGGTGAGCTCACCTCTCGTCCGTCGGACTTCACCGCGCTTCGCCTCGACGCGCAGGGCACGCCGGTCGCCCGCATGGACCTCTTCTTCGGCAGCGCGCTTCCGGAGAACGAAGCAGGCATCCTTCGACTGGTCGACTCCTTCACCTTCGGTGACGAAACGGCCCGCAAGGACGGAGCGGACGGCTGGAGCACCATCCTCGTCTCCAACCCCGAGCCCACGGTCCAGGAACCGAACCTCGTGCACTTCGAGCCGGACAACGATCTGGCGATCGAAATCCGCGACATCACGGAAGAGATTTCCATCAGCTGCACGATGACGTTCATCATCAACTACAACTCGACCGGCTCCACGGGTGCTCGCTTCTGGTGGTACACCTACAGCGACTCGATCACCGTCACGACTGGTCCCAACCGCAACACGAACACGGACCCTGACGCGTTCCTCTACTACTGGAACGGCAGCGCCTACACCCTGTTCGCCAGCAGCTCCTCGGGCAGCTACCTGGACACCGTCTCCGGCTACAGCTCGGTGTGCTCCAGCTTCTACTGGGCCGTTCAGGTGTACATGTACAACGGCGGCTCGTTCGGCGTGCGCGCTCTGACCGTCAGCGCGAGCTAGTCCAAGAAGTTCCACTCCCTTTCGAGATGGCCGCCCACCTGGTGGGCGGCCATCGCTATTGGTACCGAGCTCATTCCCTCGACCGATCCGGCTCCCCGAGGAGCTCCGCGAGCTCGGCGAGCGCGCGCGCCAGCAGCATGCGCACCGAACCTTCGCTGCGTTCCATCTGGATGGCGATCTCGGCGCGGTCGAGACCCACGATCCTGGAGAGGGTGACGACCTCGCGGTAGTCCTCGGGTAGGCGGTCGAATGCGCTCTCGAGGCGCTCGATCTCCTCGCGCGCCATCGCATGGCCCGAAGGGCTGGAGAGGCGGCGGTAGGCGGCGACGAGGTGCTCCTCGTCGAGAGCGCCGCTCTCGGCGCCGATCGCCAGCTCGTGCGCCGCGCCGCGTTTCTGAGCGAGCCAGCGCTCGCGGCGATCGACGAGCTTGCGCAGCGCGGTCGTGAACAGCCACTGGCGAAAGGCGTTCTCGGAGGGGAAGCGAAAACGCTCCGAGTGCTGCAAGACCTCCCGGCAGACCGATTGCACGATGTCCGAGGTCGACTCCTTGGCGCGCACCAGCGCGCCGGCGCGCAAGCGCACGAAGGCGCGCAGGTCGGGCAGGTAGAGCTCGAGCAGCCGGCCCAGGGCGGACTCGTCTCCTCGAGCTGCCGCCTGGGCGAGTGTCAGGGGCTCGTCTTGCATGAGCCAAGGATAGCCGAGCTCCGGAACGGCCTCCGGGGGGGCGGGGAATCTTTCGGAATGCGCGTGACGCGAGTTGCCCTTTCTCGATCGTCCTCGCCACGCGGAGCAAGTCGCCCGCGGTTCCTTACCCACCCATCGCGGAGCCAGGGGCTCCTTCCGACATGCAGATCCGAGATCACCTTCGTTGCGCCGGCGTTCCCGCGGCCTTCCTCCTCACCTACGTTTGCGCTCAGGCGCAAGTCGAGCTCTACGAGAAGCACGGCCCGAACGGCTCACGCTTCGGAACCGCCGTCGCCCGTGCCGGCGATCTCGATCGAGACGGCTGCGAGGACTTCCTCGTGGGCGCACCTCAGGCCCTGATCGGGACCCTCTCCTGCGGCATGGCTCAGGTGCTCTCGGGCAAGGACGGCCATGTGCTCTTCACTTACTCGAGCGGTGTCGCCGGCGAGGAGTTCGGTGCATCCGTCAGCCCGGCGGGCGATGTCGACCACGACGGCTGGAGCGACGTCCTCATCGGCGCTCCCGGCTATGACCAGGACCGCGGCAAGGTGCTCATCTTCTCGGGCAAGACCGGCTTCGCCCTGCATCTGTGGACCGGCCAGGAGCAGGGATCGCGCTTCGGTGCGGCCATCGCGCTGATCGGCCTGGTCAATCTCGACTTCTACCCCGACTTCGCCATCAGTGCGCCTTTCGAGACCGTGAACGGGCAGCCCTTGTGGGGCATGGTCCGCGTCTACTCCGGACAGTCCGCGGCCATGATCCGCGAGATCACGCACAGCGGAACCGGTAGCAACTGGGGTTTCGGGCTCGCTCTGGCGGGCAACTGCGACTGGGACGGCGACAGCCGGAGCGACGTCCTCGTCGGCTCGCCCCTGTACAGCAACGGCGGGGTCTTCAGCGGTGCGGCACAGGTCTTCTCGGGCGCGACCGGCGGCATGCTTCGCTCCTGGATCGGCTCGATGAACGACCAGCTCGGCACCTCGATCGACGGTCTGGGCGACCTCGACGGCGATGGCCGCGGCGAGCTCGCCATCGGAAGCCCTGGAAAGGACGACAACGGCTTCAACGCCGGCAAGGTCTTCGTGTACGGCATCCAGCACTCGGCGATCCCACTCTTCGCGCTGGACGGCGTCGCGGGCTCGTTCATGGGTCAGGCTGTGAGCCGCCTCGACGACGCGGACGGCGACGATACGCCGGATCTCCTGGTGGGCTGGCCCTCCTACTCGCTCGAATTCTTCGGCAAGTACGGCAAGGCCACGGTGCACTCGGGTCAGGACGGCTCGGTGATCGAGGCAGTGTTCGGCACCGAGGTGGATTCGACCTTCGGTCACTCCCTTGCCTGGCTGCGTGACGTCAATGGCGACGGCCGCGACGACTACATCGTCGGCGCCGGGCTCTTCGACGGAGTGGGCTCGAATCTCGGGCAGGCGAGCGTGATCCTCGGTGGAGCGACCCGGCCCGTCACCTACTGCACCGCCAAGACGAACAGTCAGGGTTGCGAGCCGAGCATCGGCTTCACGGGCGCTGCCAGCCTCTCGGTCGGCGACAACTTCCACGTGACCGCCTGGGACGTGCTCAACAAGACGCCGGGGATCATGCTCTACGGATTCGTTCCCAGCGCCAAGCCCTTCATGGGCGGCACCCTGTGCGTCGGAAACCCGATCGTGCGCACTGGTGTGCAGTTCTCCGGTGGCTCGAGCCATGGAGTGGATTGCACGGGACGCTACGACTTCGCGTTCAGCCATGCGTACATGAGCTCGCGCGGCTTCGTGGCCGGCCTGGGCGTCTTCTGTCAGTACTGGAGCCGCGACCCCGGCTTCGCGCCGCCCGACAACGTCGGCCTGACAACTGGCCTGCACTTCGTCGTCTTGCCGTAGACGGAGCTCGCGAATCGACGCTCTCCGAATGGCGGTCGGGTCCCGACGAGGGGCCCGACCGCCCCGGTGCTTGAACGGGGAAGGAGATCAGCATGCGAGTTATCCGTCGCCGGAAACACGGCCTCCAGCGAGAATCTGGCTCGATGGACCAGGACCTCGATCGGGACGTGAAGGAGCTCATCGCCGAGTGCATCGCGCTCATCGAAGACAAGGGCTTGCATGCCCTCGAGGACTTCTGCGCCGGGCACCCCGAGCATGCCGCGCTGATCCGCTCGCGCGTTCGCGTGCTCCTGGAGGCTGGCATGCTCGAGAGCGGGGCGCGACCCGCCCCGGAGAGCTGGCCGAGGGTCCTCGGCGACTTCCGATTGGTCCAGCAGCTCGCGAGCGGCGGCATGGGCGTCGTGTTCCTCGCCGAGCAGATCTCCGTGGGACGGCGCGTTGCGTTGAAGCTCGTGCGCCCCGATCTGCTGTTCTTTCCGGGCGCGCGTGAGCGCTTCCGGCGCGAGATCGAGGCGGTGGCGCGCCTGTCCCATCCGAACATCGTGTCGGTGTACACGGTGGGGGAGGAGCAGGGGCTGCCGTTCCTCGCGATGGAGCTCGTCGAGGGGATCTCACTCGCCGATGCGGTCGTCGCCTTCGCGAAGCGCCAGCCCGCGGAACTGCGCGGCGGAGATCTGCTCGGACTGCTTGCCGAGCGAAACGCGGGAGCGCCTCCGGGCTCGGGATCCAAGCTGCGCCTCTTCGCAGGGAGCTGGGCCGAGGCTTGCATGCGCGTGTTCGTCACCGCCGCCTCCGCGGTCGGCCACGCCCACGCGCGCGGAGTGCTGCACCGGGACATCAAGCCCTCGAACATCCTGCTCACTCCTGGCGGCCGCGTCGTCGTGGTCGACTTCGGGCTCGCGGCGGTCGCGGGCACCGGCCGTCTGACGCGCACGGGCTCGCAGCTCGGCTCGCTGCCCTACATGGCGCCCGAGCAACTGCGGGGCGACGTGGACGCGCTCTGTCCGGCCACGGACGTCTATGGCCTCGGCGTCGCGCTCTATGAAATGCTCGCGCTGAGCTTGCCCTACGTCGGCGACACCAGCGCGGAGATCGAGCGCGCGATCCTCGCCGGCGTGCCGCCCTCGCTACGCGCGCGGAATCGGCAGGTCTCGCGCGATCTCGAGACGGTGTGCTGGACCGCACTCGATCCCGATCCGGCGCGGCGCTACGCGAGCGCCGAAGCCTTCGCGCTCGACCTCGAGCGCGTGCTCGAGAGCCGCCCGATCGAGGCGCGCCGCCCCGGCGCGTGGGGACGCCTGCGTCGCTTCGTGCGTCGTCATCCCAACGGCACAGCCGCGCTGGCGCTCGGCAGCATCCTCGTTCTCGGCACGCCCGTGGTGTGGGCGAAGTGGCGCGAACGCGAGCACTCGACGCGGGTACAGATCGGTCAGAGCACGGCCCTTGCCGCGGGCGAATCACGGACGAGCCTCGATCTGGCCCTCGAGACGCTTGCATTCGTCACGCGTCGCGCGAGCACGAAGGATCTGGGCGAGCTGACCTCGTTGATGCAACGCACCTCGAGTGCTTTCGACGAGCTTGTAGCCTCGGGTGCTCCGGAAGTGGAGGTCGCGGCGATGCGCTCCCGCGTCGAGCTGGCTCTCGGGAACCTGCTCCTCGACCTGGGCCGGCGCAAGGAAGCGGAGGACGTTTTCCAGGGCCTGATCGAGACCTACCGGCGCTTGTCCGACGCCGGCGAAGTTTCGCCCGAGTGGATCCGCGTGCTCGCAACCGGCGTCGTGAACGTCGGCTCCACGCGCGAAGACGAGGACGCGTTCGAGATGGCGCTCGCGAGCTACGACGAGGGTTGTGCGCTGTTCCGGTCGATCGTCGAGGATCCGGCGCAGCGCAGAGAGGCACTCTGGGGGTTGTGCACCGCCGAGTACGGCCGCGCGCGCATGCTGCGCGAGCGCGGCCGCCTCAGCGAGATGGAGGAAGCGCTGCGCGCTGCCCTCGGCTGCGGGGATGACCTGACCGCGGAGGGCGGTGATCCAGCCGCGCTCGAGCAGCGCATGGGCCGTCTCTTCTCCGCACTCGGCGAGGGACTCGAACACCTCGGACGTACGGACGAAGCCATCGAGGCGCTCGAGCGCGCGATCGGAACCCTGCAACCACTGGCCGAGCGCGACGCGGAGAACGCCGAGGTGCTCGGTGATCTCGCCACTGCTGGTCTGGTGTACGGCCGCGCGCTGGACCGCTTGGGTCGTGCGGAGTCGGCACTCCCGCATGTCGATCGCTCGGTCCAGATCTACCGCGACCTCGCCCAGCGCTATCCGGAGATCCCCGAGTACTCGTGGAAGCTCGCTGTGGCGTTGAGCGTCAGGGCCTATCTCGCGGGCCTCGCAGGCGATCCAGACCGAGCCGAGGCGCTCTTCGACGAGGGTGTCGCGACCGCGGAGGAGCTCGTGCGGCGCTTCCCGGAGCCCAGTGAGTACCGCATGTCGCTCGCGGCCCTGCTCTACAACCGCGCGCAACTCGTCCAGATGCGCGGCGACGAGGCGCTCTCGCTCGCCGGCTTCGAAGCCGCCTTCGCGCTGTCCGACACGGAAGGCCCGATCCCCGTCGATCCCCCGCTCGAGCACGACAACCGCATCTGGTTCCTCGCCGATCTTGCCTTGGCGCGCCTGCGAAACGATCGTCTCGACGGCGTCGTCGACCTGCTCGAGCGCGCCACCGCCGCGACCCCCGGCGACGCGTCGCTCTGGCGCGCGCTCGCCGAGGGCTGGGCCCGCTGCGCGATCCTCGAACCTGGCATCGCCGACCCGGAGGGACACTGGGCGGAGGAGCGTGCACTGGCCGACCTCGCCCGAGCGGTCGAGCGCGGCTGGCGGGACCTCGAAGATCTCGAGACCAACGGCTGCTGGGAGTCATTGCGCGAGAGCCCCGACTTCGAAGCACTGCTCACCCGACTCGTGCGTTGAGCGACCGCCAGGCGTTCCGGCCTGCTCGCGACGTGGATGAGCGTGTGGCTTTCGAGACCCTCACTCCTCGAGCGCACCGCAGGCGGCGAGTACCTCGAGCACGCGTGATCGCATCGCCGGGCGGCAGACCACGAGCTCATGATTGCGCGGGTCCTTCTGGTTGTAGCGGTGCTCCTCTCCGCGCAGCTTGCAGACCGTCCAGCCGAGCGCGCGAGCGATGCCCTCCGGGGCGCAGGTGTCCCACTCCTTCAGGCCCTTCTTGTGAACGTAAACGTCGGCCTCGCCGGTGAGGAGCATGGCGACCTTGTTGCCGACGGAGCCCGCCGGCGCGGGAGTCCCGCCGATCCGCTCCATGAAGCGCGTGATCCACTCGGGTGTATGGCTGCGGCTGACGGCGACACGCAGAGACCCGGCCGGTTGCGAGTCTCCCCCAGGAGCACCCCGGCACCTTGCGTCCCGGAGCGCTCCTGCCCCGCGAGAGAGACGCCCCAGAGCAGACGTTTCTGCGAAGGCAAAGCCACCGCCCCGAGCGCGCACCCGCCGTCGATCGAGAGCCCGACGTGGATCGCCCAGTCGTGGCGTACCTCGGAGTACTCGCGCGTGCCATCGAGTGGATCGACGATCCAGGTCCGCCGCTTCGCGAGCCGCGCCGGACTGTCCGCCGTCTCCTCCGAGAGCAGACCGTCGTCAGGGTAGCGCCCCAGGATCAGCCCCTGCAGATACCCGTCACACGCCTGATCGCCGATGTCGGCGAGCATGTCCCCCTTCCAGCGCTCGGTCTCCCGAAGCTGCAGCGCGCGCGCACCCGCAGCGCCCGCCGCCTCGATGGCAAAGCGCAGATCGCGTTCGACGACTTCGGGAGTGAGAGCAGACATGGGCCGCGATTTCGACACGCGTCAGCGCAATGTCAAGAGCGAGGCCGGAATAGGGGGCACACTTCGGAGGCACGCGAAAGGAGGCCTCGAAGTCACTGACGATTCTCGAGAGAAACCACACCCCTACGAGCACGGAGTCCCTCCGAGTTTGGAGTACCGCCTTCAGGCGGTCTGGTTCGTCGTCCCGCCTTCAGGCGGGACTGGCCCTGCAAGAGAAGACCGCCTGAAGGCGGTACTCCGAACCTAAGCCGGCGGCATCGCGCGCGGCCCCGTCCACGAGCTGAACCCACCTTCCAGATTGTGCAATCCCTCGAAGCCGGCGCGCGAGAGGTGCTCGCAGGCCGCAGCCGAACGCCCGCCGCCGGCGCAGTAGATCAGGATCGGAACCCCGCTCTTCGGAAGCTCGCCCGCACGCGCCTCGAGCTGGTCGATGGGAATCAATCGCGCACCCGGCAAGATCCCCGAGCGCGTCTCGGCCGGCGTGCGCACATCCACCAGCACGAGCCCACGCTCATCCGCCAGCATGCGCTGCCCCTCCGCAGCCGAGACATCCCGCCAGAGCTGCCCCTCGAGGATCATCTCGCGGGTGAGCTTCTCACCCGCCGCGACGCGCGCCAGGAGCTTCTTCTGCACCTCGAGCGCCGCTCCGAGCTCGGTCGCGACGCTTTTCGCCGCTCGCCGCGCGTCGACCCCGGCTTCCTCGATCGCGCGCGCCTGAGCACCGGAGCGCTTGTAGGCGAGCCAGGCCAGGACGAGCGCGAGGAACGCGAGGATGGGCGTCACGAATTCCATGCTCTCGATCCTATCGCCGGGCAGTCCGCATGACAGCCCGCCTCAATCTCCGCGGAACAGTGCGATCGACGCGCTGAAGCCGTGCAAGTAGTTGTGCCCCGCGACGGGCCCGATCTCGCCATTGGCGAAGAAGCCGGCGAGAGGCAGACCCGGGCCCAGGCTCTCCTGCACGGTCGAGACGTCGTGATCCGAGCGCCCGAACAGGCGACGGCCGCGGCCGGTGCAGGTGAACAGGAGCGCGCCCCGATCGTTCGAGGGGATGCTCGGGACGGCGAACTCGCTCGCGACACCCTCGAGCATGCGCTCGAGGTCCGCGCTAGCCGAGGCGGCGTCGCGCACCAGGAATTGCACGCTCATCCCCGGACGGATCGAGTCATCGAGTACGGCGATCGCGTCTTCCTGAGGGTGCAGGCCCTCGATCTGGCGCACGATCAGGTCGCCTGACTCGAAGCGGCTCTTCAGCGGATCGATGGCGAGCCCGATGAAGGCGCCGCGACGAAAGAGCTCGCGCTCCTCCTTCGGCAGCGCCTCGATCGTGCGCAGGAGGACTCCGGCCGCGCCCTTGCCGCGCAGCTTCTTGATCAAGTTTCCCTTGATCGAGGTGATCACGAAAGGATCGCCGATGGGGCGGCAGCCCTGGCTCACGATGGCGCGCACCTCGACGCCGCCCTCGAGGACCAGCGCGAGCGCGCCGTGCGCGGTGACCTGATCGTCGAGCACCAGGCGATTCGAGCCCGCCGCGACACCGCCGCTCGCGATGCCGCCGAACGCACACAGGCCCGGATGCTCCTCTTCCAGGTGCTCCAGGAAATCCGTGGCGGGGAAGGTGAACGGATCCGCCACGACGAGGAGGCTCGAGTGCTCGGGCTCGTCGATGCGCGGCAAGCCGTGGAATCGCCAGCCACCTCCGGGAGTCTCGGTGACGGTCAGATGGCCGAGGCGCAGGCGTGTGCCGGGTAGGCAGCCCGCCCAGACCGAGAGCGCGGGCCCTTCCTCGACCTCGCGGGTGTTGGCGACGAGCATGCCTCCCGTTGCGCCGGCAACGCAGCCCGCTCCCAGCCGCCGCCGCACCAGGCGCCCCAGACTCTCGAAGCGCGGGAGATGGTGGTGCGTCGCGAACACGAGCACGAGATCGGGCCTGCGATCGCCGAACTCCTCCTCGATGGTGGAGAGCGCTTCCTCGATCGCCGCGCCGGATTCGGGCTCGGTCGAGAGGGCGCTGGCAAAGAAGGCGGAGCTCATGGTCGGGACCCCATGATGCCGAAGGATCGGCTCGGAGCCAGCTCGGCGTCCTGGACAGTACTTCCGGGTGCCGTGTGCTGAGGTTTACCGGGCCCTGCACCCGCCTTCCGGCCCTGGCGCCTTCGACGCGAGGGCGTATGATCTTTTGCCCGAAGTTGTGCGGGCGCTCGACCAGCGAGCCTAGCCCGGCCTCCAGAGGCACTTCCGAAACGACTCCACCTGCACCATCTTGGCATCGATGGGCCCCGGATCGTGGGGCAGGAAGCTCCCTGAGCTTCCGGAGAGGCGTGCCAAAGCGACCATGACTACGACCAAGCAACCTGGGGCCGAGCTGCCCTTGCAGCAGCTCGAGAGCGTTGTGCTCCGTTTCGCTGGAGACTCCGGCGACGGCATGCAGATCACCGGCGGTCAGTTCACGCTGACCAGCGCGCTGGTCGGGAACGATCTGGCGACCCTGCCCGATTTCCCGGCCGAGATCCGCGCTCCCGCCGGCACACGGCCGGGCGTCTCGGGCTTCCAGCTCCAGTTCAGCTCGAGCGAGATCCACACGCCGGGCGATCAGCCCGACGTCCTCGTCGCGATGAACCCCGCCGCCCTGATCGTGAACATCAAGGAGCTGCGTGCGGGGGGGATCGTCGTGGTGAACACGGGCAACTTCAAGGAGATCGACCTCAAGAAGGCGCAGCTCGCGACCAACCCGCTGACCGACGGCACGCTCTCGGGCTACCGCGTGATCGAGGTGGACATCAACCAGCGCGTGGCCGAAGCGCTCGCCGGACTCGCCGCTCTCGTCCAAGGACAAGCCAGCGCTGCAAGAACTTCTACACGCTCGGGCTTGATGTACTGGGTGTACAGCCGGCCGCTCGAGCCGACCATCAAGTGGCTCGACGACAAGTTCAAGGACAAGCCCGAGCTCGCCGACGCGAACAAGAAGGCGATGCGCGCGGGCTTCAACGCGGGCGACATCCACGAGCTCTTCCAGGGCCGTTACGAGGTGCTCAAGGTCGAGGGCATGCCGCCGGGGACCTATCGCAACATCATGGGCAACCAGGCGCTGTCGATGGGCCTGGTGGCGGGCGCGGAGCTCGCCGGACTCCGGCTCGTGCTGGGCTCGTATCCGATCACGCCCGCCTCGACCATCCTCGAGACGCTCGCCGGCTACAAGAACTTCGGCGTGGTGACGTTCCAGGCCGAGGACGAGATCGCCGCCGTCTGCGCCGCGATCGGCGCATCGTACGCCGGGTGCCTGGGAATGACCTCGACCTCGGGGCCGGGGATGGCGCTCAAGACGGAAGCGATCGGTCTCGCGGTCTCGATCGAGACGCCGCTCGTGATCGTCGACATCCAGCGCGCCGGACCCTCGACGGGCATGCCGACCAAGACCGAGCAGTCCGACCTCCTGCAGTCGATCTTCGGCCGCAACGCGAGACACGCCGCTCCCGGTGATCGCCTGCGCGACGCCGAGCGACGCCTTCTTCGTCGCCATCGAGGCCTGTCGCATCGCGACGCAGTACATGACGCCGGTGATCGTGCTCTCCGACAACTTCATCGCCAACGGCTCGGAGCCCTGGAAGCTGCCGGAGATGGACGAGCTGAAGCCTTTCCCGGCGAAGTTCCGGACCGATCCGGTGGGTCACCAGACCTTCGCACGCGACGAGCACGGCGCCCGCGCGTGGGTCAAGCCGGGCACGCCGGACATGGAGTTCCGCATCGGCGGGCTCGAGAAATCGACCTGCCGGGCAACATCAGCTACGACCCCGGGAACCACCAGCAGATGACCGACGAGCGTCACCGCAAGGTGATGAACGTGCGGGATTCGATCCCCACGCCCGCCGTGCACGGAGCCGCCTCGGGTGATCTCCTGGTCGTCGGATGGGGCTCCACTGCGGGCATCATCACGGGCGCCGTCGAGCTCGCGGAAAAAGCGCGGCCAGGCCGTCAGCCGCTTGCACCTGCGCCACGTGTGGCCGCTTCCCTACGGGCTCGACGAGATCTTCAGCCGCTTCAAGGCGATCCTCGTTCCCGAGATGAACATGGGGCAGATGGCGCGCGTCCTGCGCAGCGAGTACCCGCAGCACAATTTCATTTCCTACCCGAAAGTCACGGGCCAACCTTTCTTGCAGGTCGAGATCAAAGCGAAGATCGACCAGATCCTGGAGCGCTAGACATGGCCGAAGCCAGCCACTGACGAAGAAGGACTTCAAATCCGACCAGGAAGTCCGCTGGTGCCCCGGTTGCGGCGACTACGCGATCTTGAACGCGATGCAGGTCGTGCTCGCCGATCTGGGAGCCAAGCGCGACCAGACCGTGTTCGTGAGCGGGATCGGCTGCTCGAGCCGCTTCCCGTACTACATGAGCACCTACGGCTTCCACACCATCCACGGGCGTGCGCCGGCGATCGCGACGGGCGTCAAGCTCGCCAATCCCGAGCTCGACGTGTGGATCGCGACCGGCGACGGCGACGGCCTCTCGATCGGGGGCAATCACCTCGCGCACCTGTTGCGACGCAACCTCGACCTCAAGGTCTTGATGTTCAACAACGAGATCTATGGTCTGACGAAGGGCCAGTACTCTCCGACCTCGCCGCCCGGCACGAAGACGAAATCCACGCCGATGGGCTCGGTCGACCGCCCGTTCCATCCGCTCGCGTTCGCGCTTGGCTGCAACGCGACCTTCGTCGCGCGCACGGTCGACAACGACATGAAGCACATGGTGAAGATCTTCAAGATCGCCGCCGCTCACCGCGGTACGGCCTTCGTCGAGATCCTGCAGAACTGCGTGATCTTCAATCCCGACTTCTACTCGGACTCGATGGAGCGGGACGTCCGCGACGACAAGACCATCGACCTCGCCGCCGGCGAGAAGATGACCTTCGGCAAGAACCACGAGAAGGGCCTCAAGATCGACGGCTTCGAGCTGAAGGTCGTCGAAGCGAAAGACGCCGACACCTGGGACCCCACCGTCAGCTCTTCCGCCCCCGCCTTCCTGATGTCGATGATGGACCAGGACCCCGCGCTCCCCAAACCCCTCGGCATCTTCCGCTCCGTCAAGGAAGCCACCTACGAGCGCGCCGTGCACGCCCAGGTCGACAAAGCCATCAGCTCTCGCGGCCGCGGCAAGCTGCGCGACCTGATCTGGTCGGGCGAGACGTGGACCGTGACCTGAGCCCAAGACCACGCGATCGTTCGAGCGGCCGGCGTTCCTGCGAGGAGCGCCGGCCGCTTCACTTCCTCGGCAGGAAGCCGCGCCTCCTGACTTGCTCGATCAGATCACAGGACTCCCGGATGTCGATGGCGATCTTGTACCCGACATTCTCATCGGCAGCACCGTTGGCGGATTCCATACCGAGGGCTTGATCCAGGTTTTTTCGGGCAAGGAACATGAAACGATCCTGAAGATCTATGGTGATGTGGTCTACTCGAGTGGCGATGGCTTAGGCGCTTCCATCGAAAGTGCCGGGGACTTCGACGGCGACGGTCGTCCAGATTTCGTTGTCGGTGCAAAGAAGGCTTGGAAAGATCCATACCAATTCGCGGGCAAGTACTCGTGATGGATTGTGTTTCCGGCGCCGTCCATGCAAATGTCGGCTGAATCGTCCAGTGCTGGTACCGCGACCCCTTCTCGAGCACGTCGAGCTTCAACCTGTCGGACGCCGTGCAGCTTCAGCTGACTCCTTGACGGTAGCACCTACGGCTTTCACGGAATCCACGGGCGCCCGCCGGCGATCGCGACGGGCCTCGCCTAGTCGGGCGAGACCTGTCAGGTCGGCTGACCGACTCCGCTGTTATCGAGGCAGCCGAGGCTCCTGGATGTAGGCGATCGCGGGGTTGGAGAGGGTGCGCACGTTGGCGGGATCCTTGGTCATCGCCTGGAGTCTCCAGTCCGGCCCTGGAAAATAGTGGGGGGGCGGAGGGAGCTGCACGGAGAGGTCGAGGATTCCCGACGCGGGGATCATCCCGAGTGCCACCCAGGTCGGGGGGTCGACGTGCAGGACTCCTCGCAGAGTGTCGATTCGCTGGTCGAACGTACTCCGGTCCGAAAGGAGCAGGTACGCCTCATCCCCGGCCGTTCCCGTGATCTCGATACGGGCTCTCGTTCCGAGTGGCTCAGTGCGGAGCACGCGGAAGCTGGGCGCGCTGCCGTCCAGGAACTGGACGTTTCCGCTCCAGCCGGACTCGGAATACCCGCAGTCTCCACCAACCAGCGTGCTGTTCAGGACGTTGGCTACAGCCGCTCCCCCGACCTTCAGTCCGAAGCCTGGTGCGCCATCGGACCCGAAGCCGTTGCTCGCGAAGCCGCAATCCCCTCCCCTCGAGGTCGAGCCAGACAAGAAGAGGAATCCCGCGTCGATCGAGATACCCATTCCTCCGGATCCACCCAGCGAGAAGAAGCAGTCCTTGACGTCCCCGCCATCACCGCCGATCGATTCGGAGTCGTATATGGCGACATTGGACTCCCAGATTTCCAATCCCCATTCACCGTCGAATCCGTAGCAATCGGAGACGCCGCCATTGCGCCCCTGGAAGGAGCAGCGAACGATCTGGACGTCTTCACACCGGCGGATGTGAGCTGTACCGGTGGTCGAGCAGTCGAAGAGGGCGACGGTGCCAGCATCGTCATGCAGAAAGAGCTCGGGATCGAATCCACTGAGCTTCAAACCCTTCAGCGCGGCGTATTCTCCTGCCGGGATGTTTTCGATTTCGCCGCCCCTGGCTCGGACGGGATTGGGTCCCTGCCCGATGAGGATCAGAGACTTTCCATCCACCGAGAACGACTCGTAGAGCGAGGGCCGGGGAAAGATCAGGAGGACGTCGCAGTCCGAGGCTGCATCGATCGCGGGCTGGATCTCGTGGTAGTGGCCGCTCGCGCCGGACTGATCCACGATCAGGATGTCTCCGGAAGCAAGGGAATACGACGAGACGAGTAGCGCGGAGCAAAGCGACCGGAGGTTGGAGTGGACACCACGCTTCATGGCTCTCGAGGAGGCCCATTCTAGCCACGATTCCCGGAACCGCATCGTTTGCCGGTACGACGCGGGTACATGTGAGGTGGGGCTCATCGCGGCCCTTCGACATGCAGGTGCTCGGCGAGCCATTTGACGAGGGCGTCCAGGAAACCCGGGTCGACCGGCCGGCGTTCGAAGTACTCGGCGAGCTCCGAGCGCTCGCCCTTCACGCGCTTGAACAGGTGATCGAGATCGGGGAGCACCACGAGCTTGTGGTCGGCGTGGCCGGCTTCGTCGAGGATCTTGGCGATCAGGCGCGCGTCACGCTCGGGGGAGACCTGGAAGTCCTTGGCACCTTGCAGGATGAGCACGGGGCAGTGGAGACGCTGCAAGTTGGCGCGCTGGTCCTGGCGCGCGTGGCTCTGGAGCCAGGGCCGGTAGGTGAAGAGGTCGCGGTAGTCGGCCGGGATCTCGTCGGGGTCGATCTTGGCGTCGCCCGAGACGAGGTCGAGGTAGCGCTGGACGTCGGCGAGGATCGTCTCGCGCTCCTTTCCCTTGATTCCGGCGAGGTCGAGCGCCTGTCCGTTCTGCTCGAGGATGACGTCCTGGATCGGACGGCCGGTCGCGGCCATCAAGACGACCGCGGCGATGCGCGGCTGCTCGGCGGCGAGGATCGGTGCCGTGCAGCCGCCCTCGCTGTGGCCGATCAGGGCGATGCGCTCGGGATCGACGTCCTCGCGCGCGAAGAGGTGCTCGACGCAGGCGCGCGCATCCGCGATCAGGTCGTCGAAGGAGAGGTCCGCGACGGGACCCTTGCTCGCTCCTGCTCCGCGGTCGTCGACGCGCAGCACGAGGAAACCCTCCCACGTGAGGCGGTCGAGGATCTCGTGCGTGCCGAGGTCGATCCCCGAGGAGTAGCCGTTGCGGTCCTGCAGACCCGAACCGGAGATGAAGAACAGCGCGGGCAGGCGGCCGCTCGCGCCGCGTGGCCGCGAGACCTCGCCGGCGAGCACGACGCCCTCGTGGCGGATCTCGACCGGCTCGACGTCGAGATCGGCGGCGGCCGGAACGGTCTCCGGAGCCTCGATCGTGAAGGCCTCGAATTGCTCCTTGCTCGGGAGGATCCGCAGATCTTGTGCGGCCATCTCGATGCCGAGCAGGCGGCCGTCCGCGGCGAGCGAGAGCACCTGCCCGAGGGAGTCCTCGAGCTTCGAACCCTTCGTCCCGTCCTGGGACTCGAGCTTGCCCGTCTCCTTGGCGTGATACGGCAGAACCTGCAGGCCGTTGCACGAGAGCAGGCTCGCCTCGATCGTCTTCCCGTCGCGCGGACTCAGCGCCAGCATCAGCTCGAAGTATCCGATGAAGTTGTTTGCTTGCAGGAAGACTTCATCGGGAACCTCGATCGAGAGCTGCTTCTTCGAAGGCCCTTGCATGACCTCGGCCGCGGCCTTGCCCTCGGCGATCGAGAGCTCCACGCGCGAGTACGCGTCGCCGATCGTGGCCTCCAGCACCTGGCGCACCGGATGTCCCCATCCATCCGTGAAGAGATCGCCGAGGTAGCGCTGCCGCGGCAGACCGAGCTGCGGCATCGAATCGACCTCGACTCGCCCCACGAAGTGATGGATCGCAGAGCCGACGGGTCCGGAGGCGCCCTCGTACCGGAGCACGTGCCACCCGACGCGCTTGCCGCCTTGCTCGAAGACCCAGGCGTGCTCCTCTCCGGGCTGGTAGAGGGTGAGGACGCTGCGATCCTGCCGCGGCGCAGCGATGGCCGAGACGAGCAGGGCGCCGACGAAGAACGCACGAGATGCAGGCCTCGTCACACGTGGTATCCAGGAGCTGCGGCACATGCGAGCATGCTAGCGTGCCGCGCAGCTCCGGGTGACTCGGCCCGGCTTTCCCGGACACCCATTTTCTCCGCATGCCTGGTCGCACCGACTCGAAGTTCGTGGACCTCAGCCACACCATCCACGATGGTCTGATCACCTACCCGGGATTGCCGCCGCCGAAGATCGGCGAGCACCTCGATCGGGCGACCTCGCGAACCCGTTACGCGCCAGGCACGGAGTTCTCGATCGGCAAGCTCGAGCTCGTGGCGAACACGGGGACCTATCTCGACGCCCCTTTCCATCGTTACGCCGACGGCGATGACCTCGCCGCTCTCGCGCTCGACACGCTCGCCAACCTCGAAGGAATCGTCGTCCGCGCGCCGCGCGGAGTGCGCGCGCTGGGTCCGGACCTGTTCCGGAACCTAGACCTGACCGCCCGCGCGGTGCTCGTCGAGACCGGCTGGTCACGGCACTTCGGCACGCCGCAATACGGAACCGGGCATCCATTCCTGACGCGAGAGGCCGGCGAGCTGTTGATCGAGGCCGGCCCACTCCTCGTGGGCATCGATTCGCTCAACATCGACGACACCTCGACCGGAGAGCGGCCTCTGCACAGCCTGCTCCTGCGCAGCGGCATACGCATCGTCGAGCATTTGACGAACCTCGATCAGCTCCCCGACGCAGGCTTCCGCTTCTTCGCCGTGCCGCCAAAGATCCGGGGCATGGGCTCCTTCCCGGTCCGCGCGTTCGGCTTGGTCACGGGGATCGGCCTGGATCCGCGCCCCAACCAATGAGTCCAAGCTGCGTGACTACTGCGGCTCGGACACGTACGTTTCCGGAACGGGGCGCCGGAAGAGCGCCGTGGACTTGCGCAGCGCCTCTCGATCGCCGGTCAGGATCACCGTATCTCCGGGCGAGAAGAGGAAGTCGGGATCGGGCGTGAAGTAGGTCCGGCCTTCGCGTACGGCCGCGATCACGGTCGCACCGGTGTCGCGGCGCAGCGCGAGACTCACGGGATTCTCGCCGACGGCGCGCGAGCCTTCCTCGACTTGCATGCTGTCGAGGGCGGTGCTCACGCCCAGGTGCTCGAGAGACTCGAACTTCAGGTTGGGCAGGTGCAGGCCGCGCAGCATCTCGTAGCCCTCGCCGCGGACGAGATCGACCTCGCGCTCGATCACGTTGCTCGCGACACCGTAGAGGCGCAGCACGCGCGCGAAGATCTCGATCGAGGTCTCGAACTCCTCGGGGATGATCTCGTCGGCCCCCAGGCGCTGGAGCTCGGGGATCGACGCGACGTAGCGCGTGCGCACCACGATGCGGATCGAGGCGCTGGCGCGGCGCGCGACCACGACGCCGAGGCGCTCCTGGGCTGGGGAGGAGATCGCGAACACGATGACGCGGGCGCGCTCGACTCCCACGCGATCGAGGACTTCCTCGCGGGCTCCGTCACCGAAGTGGATCGGCTCGCGCGCGAGGCGGGCGAGCCGGACGGTGTGGCCGTTCTGCTCCAGGATCACGTAGCGAATGCCGGCGGCCTTCAGCGTGCGCGCGAGGTTCCGGCCGTTCATGCCGTAGCCGACGATGATCACGTGGTCGGTGAGCTTCGCCACGGCCTCCGCGTCTCCCGGATCGAGATCGAGGGCGGGTTCGCCCCTCCAGCGGCAGATCAGCGCGGCGAAGCGTCCGGAGCCCGCGATCACGAAGGGGGTGGCGAGCATGGTCAGCACGGACGTGCCGAGGAAGAGCTGGTAGGCGTGTTCGGACAGGAGGCCAAGCGGCTGTCCGACGGCCGCCAGCACGAAGGAGAACTCCCCGACCTGCGAGAGTCCGAGGCCGCACACGATGCTCACGTGGAGCGACCGGCGCAGGCTGCGCGTCGCGGCGGTCCCGATCGATGCCTTGAGCACGAGGATCCCCGTCGCCAGACCGAGCACGGGCAGCGGATCGGCCACGATCGCCCCCGCATCCAGGAGCATCCCGATCGAGATGAAGAAGATGCCGCTGAACGTATCGCGGAAGGGTAGGACGTCGGAGAGCGCTTGCAGGCCGTACTCCGATTCCGAGATCACGAGGCCCGCGAGGAAAGCGCCGAGCGCGAGCGACAGCCCGAAGCTCTCGGTCAGGAAGGCCGCACCCAGGCCGAAGAACACGATGCACAGCGTGAAGATCTCGCGATTGCGCACCCTCACGATGCGCTCGAGGATCCACGGAACGACGAAGCGGCCGCCGCCGACGAGGAGCGCGACGACGGTGAGGCTCGTGAGGACTTCTCGGAGTGCGGCGAGCGGACCGGCGCTCTTCCCCGCGAGGAGCGGCGCGAGCAGCATCAACGGGACGACGCAGAGGTCCTGGAAGAGCAGGACCGCGACCGTCACGCGACCGTGCGGCGAATCGAGCTCGCCGCGGTCGGCGAGGATCTTGAGCACGATCGCGGTGGACGAGAGCGCGAGCAGCGCGCCGAAGAACACTGCTTGCCGCCAGGGGACGCCGAGCAAGAGACCTGCACCAGCCGCGGCCACGAGCGTCCCCGCGACCTGCAGGCTCCCGCCTTGCAACACCGGACGTCCGAGCTTGAGCACTCGCGAGAGCGAGAGCTCGAGTCCCACTGTGAACAGGAGCAGGATGACTCCCAGTCCAGCGATGCCCCCCACCGAGCTGCCCCCGACGAGACCCAGCGCATGTGGACCGATGACGATCCCGCAGAGCAGGAATCCCACGACGCTCGGCACCTTGAGACGCTGCGCCGCGATCACTACCGGGATCGCAACCGCGACCGTGATGACCAGGTCCTGGAGCTGCGGGAGCTCGTCGACCGCCATCGATCCCTCGAGCATCAGCATCCGTCCGCGATGGGCGCCTAGCCGAGCTTCTCGATGTCGCCGAGTGCGCGCCAGCGCGTGACTTCGTGCATGGGGAACGCGAAGTTCCGATGCTTCACGTCGACTCCGTACGTCGCTGTCTCCCGGATCCAGTGCTCGCGATCACCGCCGGCCAGGGGATCGAACACGTCGCAATCGTGCATCACGACATCGAATCCCTGGACCGCGTCGAAGCGGCCGATGTAGACCTTTCCGGTCTTGGTCTCGATCACGACGTTGGTTCCGTGCGGCGCATCGTGGATGGTGCTGCTCATGGTTCGACCTCCGGCGCGGGCCATCGTACGGTGCGGGGCCCGCCATTCCCATGCCGGCGGCGGGCGGATACCCTCTTTGCGCTCCCTCGCAGGCGAGAAGCGACGACATGCAGGAATCCGACAAGATCTGGTTCAATGGGAAATTCGTTCCCTCGGCCGAAGCCAAGATCCACGTCGTCTCTCACGTATGCCACTACGGGACCGGCGTATTCGAGGGGATTCGCGCCTACGCGACCCACGAGGGGACGGCGATCCTGGGTCTCGAGCGGCACGTCGAGCGGCTGTTCCGCTCGTGCAAGATCATGGGGATTCCGCTGACCTGGTCGCGCGAAGAAGTGGCGAGCGCGATCATCGAGACGGTGGTCGAGAACGGCGGCGAGGCCTGCTACATCCGCCCTCTCGTGTTCCTCGGGCACGGCAACCTCGGCGTGCTGCCCACGACCTCGCCGGTCGAGATGGCGATCATCACGGTGCGCTGGGGCAGCCTGCTCGGCCGCGACGCGCTCGAAAGCGGCATCGACGCCGGCGTCAGCAGCTGGCGGCGCATGGCTCCCGACACCCATCCCGCGATGGCCAAGGCGGTGGGCAACTACGTGAACTCGCTCATGGTCATCCGCGAAGCGCGGCGCCACGGTTACCAGGAAGGCATCGTTCTCGACGTCGACGGCTACGTGTCCGAGGGCAGCGGCGAGAACATCTTCGTCGTGCACGAAGGCGAGGTGTACACGCCGCCGCTGGGAGGCTCGATCTTGCCCGGAATCACGCGCGGCTTCGTGCTCGAACTCCTCGGGGACTTCGGCGTGCCCGTGCGCCAGCAGCGCTTCTCACGCGAGATGCTCTACATCGCTGACGAGGTCTTCATGAGCGGGACGGCGGCCGAGGTCATTCCCGTGCGCAGCGTCGACGGAGTGACGGTCGGAACGGGAAGCCCGGGGGTGATCACCAAGCGCGTGCAGGCCGATTTCTTCGGGATCGTGCACGGTGACATTCCGGATCGCCACGAGTGGTTGCACCTGGTCGAGAGCAAACGATCATGAGACGCGAAGAGGCCTGGGCACTCTTGTGCGAGTGGACGGAGACCGATTCGCTGCGCAAGCACGCGCGCGCGGTCGAGATCGTGATGCGCGCGGCCGCGGCGCGCTACGGCGACGCCGGTGCGGGTGGCGCCAGAGCGGACGTCGAGCAGTGGGGGATCGCCGGCATGCTGCACGACGCCGACTGGGAGAAGTGGCCGGCCGAGCATCCGCAAAGGATCGTGGCTCTCTTGCGCGAACGCGGCGAGGAGGCGATCGCGCACGCGATCTCGGCGCACTACACGAAATGGGGCGTGGCGTACGAGAGCGTGCTCGACAAGGCGCTGCTCGCCTGCGATGAGCTCACCGGATTCGTTGGCGCCTGCTGCCTCGTGCGACCCGACGGCATCACTTCGCTGGGGGCGAAGAGCGTGTCGAAGAAGCTCAAGGACAAGACCTTCGCCGCCAAGGTCGAGCGCGAGGAAGTCGCCGCAGGCGCAGGGCTCCTGGGAGTCGATCTCGCCCTGCACATCGAGTTCGTGATCGATGCCTTGCGACCGCATGCGGCTGAGCTCTGCCTGGCAGGCTCGGGCGCCCCGGTCGCGCGCGGGTCGACGCCGTGAAGGAGCTTCCCGAGCGCTGCGTTGCGTGCGAGGGAGTCGAGAGTCCGCTCCCGCTGGACGAGGTGCGCGATTATCTGCCCGCGATTCCGGCATGGTCGCTCGAGAACGCTCGCCTCCACCGCCGCTTCACCTTGAAAAACTTCCGCAAGGCGCTCGCCTGGATCAACCGCGTCGGCATGCTCGCGGAAGAACAGGGTCACCATCCGGACTTCCACCTCACGAGCTGGAACAAGGTCGAACTCGAGCTCTGGACCCACGCGGCCGGCGGGCTGACCGTGAACGATATCGTGCTGGCTCGGAAGATCGACGAACTCGCGCGCGCGGACGAGCTGGCGTAGAGTCCCATTCGAACGGAAGTCCCCCGCAAGAGTCACATGACAAGGAAGTCGAAGCGCCTGCTCGGAGTCTTCGTGATCGTCGTCGCCGCGATCGCCGTGGTGGGCTTCGTCAAGACGAAGGGTTCCGAGACGAGCCTGGTCTACACCTCTCTCGTCGAGCGGGTGCCGGAGCTCCGAGCGGTCGTCAATGCATCCGGGGAGATCCAGCCGAAGGAATCCGTCGACATCCAGGCCGAGATTCCCGGAGTGATCATCGACCTGCCGGTGAAGGAAGGGGACACCGTCAAGAAGGGGCAGATCCTCCTCAAGATCGATCCGATCGCGACCACTGCCGACGTCGCGGCCGTGCGGGCGAACGCGCAGCAGGCGGAAGCCGAGGCGAAAGGCCAGGTGGTCCAGATCGCCATGGCGGAGGCGAACCTCGCCCGCGACGCGGCGCTCCTCGAATCGGCGCAGCTCGAGAAGCTCCAGGCCGACGCGAACTGCAAGCGGGCCGGAGATGCATTCTCGCGCCGAGAGAAGCTGTTCGAGCGCCAGCTCCTCTCCGAGGAGGATCTCGACATCGCCAAGACCACCCTCGACGTCGCCACGGCCGCGCGCGATGCCGCCGCTTCGCGCATCGTTCAGTACGAGGCGGCTCTGCGGGCGAATCGGATCGCGATGGAACAGCTCGAGGCGCTGCGCGACGCAGGGATGAAACGTGTGGACGCCGCCAAAGCCAACCTCGACAAGGCCGAGGACACCCTGAAGAAGACGACGCTCTACTCGCCACTCGACGGCATGATCACGAAGCTCAACGTGGAAGCCGGCGAGCGCGCGGTCCCCGGGATCCTGTCCAATCCGCAGGCGACCTTGATGACGATCTCCGACATGTCGATCATGGAGGCGCAGATCAAGGTCGACGAGACCGATGTCGTGCAGATCGCCATCGGGGACGAAGCCGAGATCGAGGTCGACGCGCTGCCCGACAGGAAGCTCAAGGGGCGGGTCAGCGAGATCGCGAACAGCCCGCTCCTGACAGGGAGCTCCGGCACGAACCAGGCTGGCGAGGTCAAGGATTTCCAGGTGAAGCTGCGCATCCTCGAGCCGGTGGCCGAGCTGCGGCCGGGTCTCTCCTGTAGCGCCGAGATCGTGACGGAGATCCGAGCCGACGTCCTGGTGGTCCCGATCCAATCGCTGACTGCGCGCGAGCTGCCCGTCGACGAGGCGGGCAAGGCGATCGTGCCTTCGCCCGAGGAAATCGACCGCCAGCAGGCTGAGGAACAAAAGGGAACGCTTCAGGCCGCGCCTGTTGAACAGGTGCGCAAAGCGATCCCCGGCGTGTTCCTCCACGGCCCCGGGGGGCGCGCGCTCTTCCGCGCGGTGAAGACCGGCATCGTCGGCCAGACCGAGTACGAGGTCCTGGAAGGCCTCGAAGCTGGCGAGGAAGTCGTGAGCGGTCCATACAAGGCCCTGCGCACGCTCGAGATCGGCGATCACCTCGCGGTCGACAACTCCCGGAAGTTCCGCGCCAGCGCGGAGCGCGACAAGTCGAAGTAGCCAGGCTTCCGGAATCCGCATGAGCGCCCCGTCCGATGTCCCCGTCATCCAGGTCGAGGACGTCTGGAAGACGTATTCGATGGCGGCAGGGCTCGAGGTCCACGCCCTCCAGGGCGTCAGCCTTTCGATCCCGCGGAACGAGTACGTCGCGATCATCGGTCCCTCGGGTTCGGGGAAATCGACGCTCATGAACCTGCTCGGGTGCCTGGACACTCCGTCGAAGGGTCGCTACGTCTTGAACGAGCGCGTGGTGAGCGAGCTCGACGACGATCAGCTCGCTCGCATCCGCAATCGGGAGATCGGGTTCGTCTTCCAGACGTTCAATCTGCTCCCCCGCGCGACGGCCTTGCACAACGTGGAGCTGCCCTTGATCTACAGCGGGCTCGCTCCGGACACGCGTCGAGAACGGGCCCGCGAAGCTCTGCGAGCCGTGGATCTCGAGGACCGGATGCACCACCGCCCGAATCAGCTCTCGGGCGGCCAGCGGCAGCGGGTGGCGATCGCGCGCGCTCTGGTCACGCACCCCTCGATCCTGCTCGCTGACGAGCCGACTGGCAACCTGGACACAGCCGTGAGCGCGGAGATCATGGAGCTCTTCGATCGACTCCACCGCGAAGGGAACACGATCGTGCTGATCACGCACGAGCGGGACATCGCCGCGCATGCGCACCGCGTGATCGCCTTGCGCGACGGCAAGATCGAGAGCGACCTGAGGCAGGAGCCGGTGGTCCCCGCGGTGCGTCCATGAGCATCCTGGAAGGGATCCGGATCGCGCTCGGTTCGCTCGTCGCGAATCCGCTCCGCTCGTTCCTGACCCTCCTCGGCATCATCATCGGGATCGGAGCGATCATCTCGGTCATCTCGGTGATCAACGGGCTCAACATCTACGTCGAGGAGAAGCTCTCGAACCTCGGGCCGGGCGTCTTCGTCATCGATCGACTCGGCGTGATCGCGAACCGGGAGGACATGATCGAGGCGTTCCGGCGCAACAAGCGCCTGAAGCTCGTCGATGCGGATGTGATCCGGGAACGGGCGGTCCTCGCCTCGGCGGTGGCCGTCGAGACCCACGCGATGGCGTCCGTCAAGGTCGCCCGCGAGACTCTCGACAACGTGGACATCGGCGGTATCTCCGCGGACATCCTCGAGATCGAACCCTACGACCTGGACGGCGGGCGGATCCTCACGCCCACCGAGGTCGAGCACGCGGTACCCGTTGCCTTCATCGGCTCCGACGTCGCCGAGAAGCTCTTCCCCGTGCTGGATCCGATCGGGCAGAGGCTGCGCATCGGGAACCGCTACTTCACCATCGTCGGGCAGGCGAAGAAACGCGGTTCGGTCTTCGGGTTCTCGCGCGACAACTTCATCAAGATCCCGATCACGCTCCACCAGAAGATCTTCGGCTCGCGCAATTCGATCAACATCTCGGTGAAGGCGCTCGACCCGGAGCGCATCGAGGACTCCATCGACGAAGCGCGCACGATCCTGCGCGGGCGGCACCACCTGCGCTTCGACGACCGTGACGATTTCGGCATCACCTCCGCGGAAGGGATCAACACCCTGTGGGAGAATCTCACGCGGATCATCTTCCGCGTCGCAATCTTCGTCGTGGGGATCTCGCTCGTCGTCGGCGGCATCGTGATCATGAACATCATGCTGGTCTCGGTGATCGAGCGCACGCGCGAGATCGGGTTGCGCAAGGCCGTCGGCGCCAGGCCGCGCGACATCCGAATGCAGTTCCTGATCGAGTCGATCGTCCTGTCGTGCACCGGAGGCGCGATCGGAATCGCCGCGGCCTACGCGCTCGCCTGGGCGATCCGCTCCTTCAGTCCGTTGCCGGCGGAGTTCCCGGTGTGGGCGCCCGTGCTCGCATTCGCGATCTGCGGCACGATCGGCGTCTTCTTCGGGCTGAGCCCCGCCTCGAAGGCGGCACTCCTCGATCCCATCGATGCGCTCCGGGCGGAGGGTTGAGGCATGGAACGACTACGACCCACCCTCTACATGCGATTCCTGGCCGTGCGTGAGAACGCGCTCCTCGCTTGCCAGACGCTCTGGGACCGGAAGTTCCGCTCGTTCCTCACGATGCTCGGCGTGTTCATCGGCGTGGTCATCATCGTCGGGGTGGCGTCCGTGCTGAACGGCTTCCGCCAGAGCGTCGTCGATCAGGTTGAAGAGTTCGGAACCAACAATATCTACGTCTCCCGGTTCCCGTTCGTGAACTCGCAGCACCCCACGGCCGAGATCCGCCTGCGCAAGAAGCTCTCCCTGGAAGACGCCTGGGCGATCCGCGACATGTGCCCCTCCGTCGCGGTCGTCTCGCCGGGGGTGAATGCGCCGTCGATCTCGACGATCGCGCGTTACCGCGGGGAGGAGATGAGCGCTCCGATGCTCCGCGGCTGCTTTCCGCAGGCCCTCGCCGTGAGCAGCTCGTTGATCGCCGAGGGCCGTTTCTTCACTGACGGCGAGAACGAGCATCGCTCAGCGGTCTGCGTGATCGGATCGACGGTGATGGAGGCCCTCTTCCCGCAGATGAGTCCGATCGGGAAGGACATCGACGTGGCCGGCCGCAGGCTCCGCGTGATCGGGACGATCGAGAAGCACAAGGAAGGGCCGTTCGGAGCACAGAACAACGAGGACGGCGTGATCCTCGTTCCCTACGAAACCTTCCGCAAGTGGTACCCCTACGCCAACGATCACTTCATCGCCGCGCAGGCGAAGAGCGGCCAGATCCTGCGTGCGATCGAGGAGATCGGCGAGGTCCTGCGTCGCCGCCGTGGCGTCAAGTGGAACGAGGAGAACGATTTCGAGGTCGGCACCGCGGACTCGATCATCGAGCAGTTCGACCAGATCATCTTCGCCACGGTCGCGGTCATGTTCATGCTCTCGACGGTTGCGTTCATGGTCGGCGGCGTGGGCGTCATGAACATCATGCTCGTCTCCGTGAAGGAGCGGACGAGCGAGATCGGGATCCGCAAGGCGATCGGCGCCCGCCGGCGTGACATCACCTGGCAGTTCCTCACCGAGGCGATGCTGCTCACTGGGATCGGGGGGCTCGCCGGGATCTTGTTCTCCGACCTCATGATCTTCGGCCTCAAGGTCTTCTTCCCCGATCTTCCGGCTTCGACGCCCACATGGGGGCGCATCGCCGGCTTCTCGGGCTCCGTGGGCGTCGGCCTCGTGTTCGGGATGTGGCCCGCGTTGAAAGCGGCACGCCTCGACCCGATCGTCGCTCTGCGCTACGAGTAGGATCGGATCGATGCCGCTCCCGCGCGTGCCCATGATCGGCCCCCGGCTCGCACTTCTCCTGGCGTTCGCGCTGGCTCGCGCGCCGGCCGTCGCGCAGAACGGCGACGTCGCAGACGAGCCGCAGCCGCCGCTCTCGGCCGAGCTCGTGATCCCGCCCGCCCCGCCGCTCGACCCCGAGGCCGAAGCGCGGACCTTCACCTTGCCCCCGGAGCTCACGGTGGATCTCGTCGCCGCCGAGCCGCTCGTGCACGATCCCATCCAGGCCGTCTTCGACGAGAACGGGGCGCTCTGGGTGGTCGAGATGCGCGCCTTCATGCCCGACGTCGACGGCCGCGGCGAGCGCGAGCCCCGCGGCTCGATTGCCGTGCTCACCGATCGCGACGGCGACGGGCGAATGGACGAGCGGCGCACCTTCCTCGATGGCCTCGTCCTGCCGCGCGCGGTCGCGCCAACGCGTGGGGGAGCGCTGGTGATCGCTCCGCCGGATGTCCTGTTCTGCCGCGACGTCGATGGAGACGGTGCCGCCGACGAGGTCGAGGTCGTCGATCGCATCGGCACGGGCGCTCTCGACAGTCCCGAGCACGCGATCAACGGTTTGTGCTTCGGACCCGATGGGGGCTTCCACTGCGCCAACGCAGCAGTGATCTACCGCCACGATGGGAAGCAGTGGGCGCGAATCCGGACGTCTGGTGGCGGGCAGTGGGGCATCACGCGCGACGATCTCGGCCGCTTCTTCTACGACACCAATTCCGATCCGCTGCGCGGCGATCTGTACCCGTCGTACTACGCGCAGCGCAACCAGAACCTCGGCACCGCGTGGGGAGCGAATGTGCGCATCGCGGAGGACCTCCGCACCTGGCCGGCGCGCGTGACGCCGGGAGTGAATCGCGCCTACCGCAAGGAGACGCTGCGCGAGGACTTCACGCTCGCCACGGTGACTGCGGCCTGCGCCCCGCTTATCCATCGCGGGGACGCGCTCGCGGGCGAGTGGCACGGCAATGCCTTCGTGTGCGAGCCGGCGGGGAACCTCGTCAAGCGCTATTTGCTCGAGGAGGCGGACGACGGGACGATCTCCGCTCGCAATGCGTGGGAAGGCCGCGAGTTCCTGACCTCGACCGACGAGCGTTTTCGGCCCGTCAATCTCACCGACGGCCCCGACGGCGCGCTCTACGTGGTCGACATGTACCGCGGCATCCTCCAGCACCGCGTGTTCCTGACCACCTTCCTGCGCCAGCAGATCCTCTCGCGCGGCCTCGATCGGCCCATCGGCCTCGGGCGGATCTGGCGCATCCGGCCGATCGACTGGCAGCGTGTCGAGCCGCCGCGCCTCGCGCAGGCGACGTGGAGTGAGCTCGTTGGTCTGCTCTCGCATCTGAGCGGCTGGTGGCGCGACACGGCGCAACGCTTGCTCACCGATGAAGGGCGCGACGTGCGCGACGCGATCCTGCTCTGCCGTGAGCACGCACGCGCGAGTCCGGTCGCTCTCGGGCGCATGCACGCGATCTGGACCCTCGCGGCGATCGACGGGCTCGATCGTGCCTCGGTCAGCCAGGCGCTGGAGGATCCCGATGCGATCGTGCAGATCGCTGCCGTCCGCGCGAGTGAACCCTGGCTCGCCACGGGAGACGAGGCACTCACCAGGCGCGTCGAAGAGCTGGGACGATCGAGCGACCGGCGGCTCACGCGGCAGGTCCTGCTGTCCCTCGGTGAGGCGCGCACGAGCGCCGCGGACGAGGCGCTCGTGCGGCTGCTCGAGGCATACAACAGGGAAACCGAGGACCGTTCGATCGTCCTCTCGGGCCTCGGCGGTCGCGAGCTCGAGTTCCTCGGTCGGCTGCTCGCGTCGGAGCGCTGGAACGAGCTGCGCCCGGGCAGCGCGGAGCTCTTCCAGAGGCTGGCGCGCTGCGTCGCCGTCGAGAACAGCTCGGCTCGCATCGAGCGCCTGATCGAATTCGCCGCCGCTCGCCCGCCGGAGCTCGCATGGCAAATCGATGCGCTGCTCTCCGGCATTCTCGCCGGCCGGGGCACGAACCCGCAGGGCAAGCCCGCCCGCCTGCGCCTCGCGCGCGAGCCGGCATCGCTCGTAGCCTTGCTCGCTCGTGACGCGCAGGACATCGTGGCGCGCGCGAACGAGCTCTCCAGCGCTCTCGCCTGGCCCGGCCGACCCGGCATCGAGGCGGAGCTCGTCGTGCGCGCACTCGACGAGGTCGAGCAAGCGCGCTTCGAGCGCGGTCGCTTCCACTACCTGGCCGTGTGCGCCGCCTGCCACCAGCCTTCCGGCCGCGGCGAGCCGGGCAAGGCGCCGGCCTTGCGTGGCTCGGAATGGGTGCTCGGCTCCGAGGAACGCCTCGCGAGCCTTGTGCTGCGCGGTCTCGAGGGCCCGCTCGTGGTCCAGGGTGAGCTCTGGAACATGGAGATGCCCGCCTTCGGCGAGACGGACGAAATCGTCGCGAGCGTGCTCACTTACATCCGCCGGGAGTGGGGCCACGGCGCGGATCCGGTCGACGCTGCTCTCGTGGCGCGCGCGCGCGAGGCGGCACGCACGCGGCCGCGACCGTGGACGGCGGCTGAGCTGCGCGCTGCGTACGAGTGAGCACGCGGCGAAAGCTGCTCAGCGACTTTCGAGCGGCCCGAGTCGTTCGATCGCGGTCAATCGCACTGGCCGCTCCAGCATCCTCCAACAGACCGACACCGGGCCTCCTGGGTGCATGTCCGTCTCCAAACGGTCGACGATCCGTAGGCCGTCACGAGTGACAGCCCATCGACCTCCATACACCAGGATGTCGATTTCGGACGTCCGATCCGCTGCCTGCATCGTGATGGACGAGCCAGGCGCGGAGGAGAGGCCCCCCCGTGAATCTAGGTCATTTATGAAGATCATCAGCTCGCCTTCCGCGTCCTGCCAACGCATCCGGATGGCAAAGTCCTCCACGAGCCCCAGTGAGCACAGGGCGTTCCCTCGGCCGTCAGTGATGGGCTGCGAGCGAACGGCGCCGTCCACGAACTCCATCTTTGCTAGTCCGCCGGAGCCTTCGTAGATGACCCATCCCTCGAGAGCTTGGCCATTGAGCATCGGCAGCCATGCGCGCTTGCCGAGCGACCACAGTCGAAAGTTCCGCCAACGCACACGCGTGTCCTCGCCGCCATGGACTTGCAGAGCGATCACGCCAGAAAGATCCATCGCGTCGAGATAGTCGGCGGTGGGGACGCCGTTGACCCAGGCTTTGATCGAAGGGCCGACGCACTCGATGCGGTAGCGGTTCCACTCGCCGGGATGGAAGGCAGCGCGCGCTACGTCCTTGCCGTCGAGGTCCTGGAGCCAGGCGCGGCGGCCTTCGTCATAGAGTCCGCCCGACCAGGCGCGCGCGCTCGGATCGATCTCGATCTGGTAGCCCCGCATGCGGCCGTCCGGGAGGACGTGGCTGCGTACCTGGATGCCCGAGTTCCCGGGCCCCTCGTTCTTCACGTCGACCTCGAGAAGGAAGTCGCCGAATTCGCGCTCGGTGACGAGGAAGCTGTGGCTGCCGCCGTCGCGCTCGCCGAGTAGGCCGTCGGGGCCGGGCGTCCAGCGCGCGTCGCCGAGGGCGCGCCAGCCGGCGAGGCTGTGGCCGTCGTAGAGCTCGACGGGGGTACCGACGGGATGCGAGAGATCGCGGATCTTGATGCGGCGGAACCAGACCTCGCTTCCGTGGTCTTGCAAGAGCACGTGGCCGGCTTCCTCGCCGAAGCGCGCAACGTCCTTGAACTTGCTCGCGGCAATGCGGCGTTTCCACTCCTCGTCGCCGATCTGTGCGCGCACGACGCGCACGCCGTCGAGCCAGTGCTCGATCCAGCCTTCGCGAACGACGACGCGCGTCGAATGGAAGCCATCGAGATCGAGTGCGGGCTTGCCTTCGGGAGCGAAGAGCTCGTACAGCGCGCCGCAGGAGTGCTCGGCCCGATCGATCTCGGGCGACGCGTCGTCGGAGATCTGGTACTCGGGCCCGAGCGCCGCGGGGCGATCGTCGCTCTCGAGGACGTGCACCTTGATGCCACTGTTCCCGAGCGGAGCGATCTTCCACTCGAGCTCGAGCTCGAATTCGTCGTAGACCTCGCGCGTGATCAAGTCGCCGCCACCCTCGCCGGGGAGGCGGTGGAGCGTGCCCGCACTCATCTCCCAGCCGCGCTCCGGGAAGCCGTCGAGATGCCAGCCGCGCCAGTGTTCCGTCGAGCTGCCGTCGAAGAGCGCGACCCAGCCCGCGTCGCGCTCGAGGGAGGTCAGGCGCCAGGAGTCGGGCTCCACGGTGGGAGCCGGAGGCAGGAGCAGGGCGGGAAGACAGGGGACGGCGGAGCACAGGAGCCCCACGGGAAGTCCAACCACCAGCCGGACCGAGCGCGGCCGCCTCCGGTTCGGAGTACCGCCTTCAGGCGGCCTTCTCTTGCATAGCCAGTCCCGCCTGAAGGTGGGACGACGAACCAGACCGCCTGAAGGCGGTACTCCGAACGGCGCGGTATCCGGTGGTCTCTCTCCGCACATGGCCGCTCAGGATATCGGGCGAGGGTAGGCGAACCGAACCCGTTCCGTTTCACTACCTGCCGGGGAGCCTGAGAGCCATTGGCCGCTGGAGTAGGGTAGTGAAACGGAACGGGTTCGGTTCGCCTACTAGCGTTCGCGAATCTCCAGCCGTTCGACCTGGATCACCGAGCCGTCATTGTGCTGCTGGAGGGCGATGTAGCCGCTGGCGTGGCGGCGTTCGTGATCGACGTACGAGGTGACCGTCACCCCGTTCACGAGGATCGTCACGTGCGTGCCGTCGGGCTCGTCGTTGCAGCGCACCTCGTATTCGAACCACGTGTCGGGGGGCACGAGCTGGACGTGCACTTCGGCGAGGCCGTAGAGGCTGCCGGTCTTCTGGGGGTCGGGATAGTTGCTGTTGATCTGCGCTTCGTAGCCCTCGGGCCACTCGCCCGTGGGGCGCGCGCGGAAGTACAGACCGGAGTTTCCGCCCTCCGAGATGCGCATCCGGGCGCGCAGGTCGAGATCGTGGTAGTCGCCGCGCGGGCTGAACAGGTGGCCGCGCTCCCCCGAGCCCTGCAGCACTCCGTCGACCACTTCCCAGGTCGCCGCCCCGTCGGCTTGCCAGCCGTCGATCGATTCGCCGTCGAAGAGCGCGACCCAGGGGCCTTCACCGGTTTCGCCAGCTCCCCCCGCGAGTTCCGGGTCCTCTCGATGCAACGGGAAGACTCGAATCTCGCGGAAGGCGACCGGTCCGTGATCCCCTTGCAGCATCAGCGGGCCGCTCGCGGCTTCGTCGCCGAACAGGGGGCCCAGCGTCGGCTCGGGGACTTCGACGTTTTCGTGCAAGAGGACGTCATCCAGGAGGACGCGCACGAAGCGCGCGTTGCGCACCTTGTTGCCGCGCGCGTCGAAGCGGGGTGCCTCGAAAACGATGTCGAGGTCCTGCCATGCGCCCGGCCGGCGGAAGCCGTTCGCGAGCGGCGCGGCTCCGCCCCAGTGCTCGCCGCGGTAGATGCCGCCGCAGTCGCCGAAATCGGGCTCTTTCTTGCCCGAGCTGTCGAGGAGCTGCACCTCGTAGCGCCCTTGAAGATACACGCCCGAGTTCCCGCCCTCGGGCAGCATGAACTCGACGTGCACCTTGGCGTCTCCGAAGGCGAACTTGCTCACGTAGGCCGAGGGCGCTCCGGCCTCGACGTTGACGAGCGCGGCGTCACCTTCGCTGGTGCGGAAGCTGCCGCGATTGGCCGGATCGATCTCCGCGTCGCAGAGCTTCCAGCCCTCCGACTCCCACGCGTCGAAGGCATCACCGAACGTCAGGCGTAACCAGCCTTCCATGCCCGACTCCCGCGGCGGCGGGGGCGGCACGAGCTTGGCGACGAGCTCGCTCGTCGGCGGTCCCTCGGGCAGCTGGTTGATCGTGTAGGCGAACTCGTCGTGCAAGAGCGGCTGCCCGCTCTCGGACTGGATGCCCGAGAGAATCACGCGCGCGCAGGTCGCCGGAACGAGCGGGATTCCGCGCAGAAACATCGTGCGCCGATCGGCGGAGAGCTCGACCCGTCCTACCGCGAGCGCGCTGTTGTGGCGCTCGGGCGATCCGTATTCCCACCAGTAGTCGTAGTCGTAGGTCTGCACGCTCACCTGCTCTGGCGCGAGCGCCAGTCCGGCCGCGATCGGCTCGGTGAACGCGAGCTCGAATCCATCCTGCAGGAGATGGACCCGCTGGATCTCCATCGGCGTCTTGCCCGTCCAGCGGATGCGAGCGAGGCCCCGCCCCGGCGCGTAGCCGCCCCAGCCGCGGTTGGTGAAGCCCACGAACATCGAGCCGTCGGGCGCGAAGAGCACGCGGTCGGCCGAGCCCACGCGCTGGCTGAACAGGAAGCAGGCACCCTGATACTCGCCCCGCACCCGCTCGAGCTGCGCGCGCAGCACCATGCCATTGGTGAGCTCGGCGATGAACAGGTCGCCCTGGAAGGGTCCGAAGCGTCCCCCGGTGGCGTCCTCGATCATGTTCCCGGCCGAACGCGACCACTTGTAGGGGATCCAGAGCGCAGGCGGCGTGCGCTCGCGTGACGGTGGCACCGTGTCGCTCGCCTTGATCTGGCTCGCGCGGTATTCCGCAGTCCAGTCGAGCGAAGCGGGGTGCCCGTAGAACGCGCCGTCCTTGACGTGGTACAGCGGCGTCGAAGCGACCCAGTCACCCTGGTTGTCGGTGACGAAGAGCTCGCCGCGCGCATTCATCCCGATGCCGCAGGGGCTGCGGAAGCCGCTCGCAACGGGCGTGGTCCTTCCATCCGGCTCGATGCGCACGACCCAGCCGCGCCAAGGTGCAAGCGACTTGCCGTGCCACCATTTCGGATCGAGGAAGCCGACGTTGAGCGAGACGTAGAAGTTGCCCTGCGCGTCGACCGGCAGTCCGTAGGCGAACTCGTGATAGTTGCCGGAGAGGCCCCAGTCGTTCGTGATGGTCGTGATTTCGCCGGCCATCGAGCCCTCGTCGTGCGGGCCCGCGGCGTCGATGAGATTCCCGCCGGACACTTCCTCCAGGCGCGAGAGCTCGCCGCGCTGCACGACGTAGATCTGGTCGCCGACGACTGCAAGGCCGAGGCCCTCCTGCAAGCCCTCCGCGAGGAGATGGAAGCGCGCGGCGGAGGGGTCCTCGGCGAGCGCGTCCTCGAGGATCCACACCTGTCCGCGGCGCGTGCTCACCACCAGGTGTCCATTGGGAAGAAATCCCATCCCGCCAACTTCCAGGACGGCGCCCTCGGGTGGCTGGTAGTACTCGACTTTCCAGTACTCCTGCTCGCGAGCGTGTGCCGGCGATTCCTGAACGGCGAGTGGAGCGAAGAGAATGGCGGTGAGCAGGGCGTTCATCGCGAGGCGACCTCCACGAGCATGCGGGCCTGGATCTCGTCCGACCAGGTCGGCACGAGGAGCGTGATCACCTCGACTTCCGCGGTGCGACCACGCGTGAGTTCGAGCCAGACCGCGCTCGGGCTCTGCGTCTTCACGATGGATGGCTGGTTCGGGACGATCACGCCACGCGCCTCGAAGCCGCCTTCGGCGCGTCTCGTGACGATCCAGCTCACGGTCGGTCCGGGCGAACCGGGTCCAGCACTGGGCGCGGAAAACACCGTCTCGCGCGCTTCCGGATCGACGTCGTCGGCGAAGCGATGGATGATGCGACCGCTCGTCGGACCGCCGGTGTACCGGAAGCGTCGAGCCCAGCCCGAGCCCACGCTCGTCACCTGCGTGGAGAGCTCCTCTTCGACCATCGCGTACTGCTCGCCCTGCTCGTCCACGACGCGCATCGACACGCTCGGTCGCTCACCCAGCGCGAGGGTATGGACGAGCCTGGCACGCAGATCGTGCTCCCTTCCACTCGGCGGCGCCGGCGGCTCGCCTTCCGCGCGCGGGGTCAGCAGCGCGAAGGTCGCGCGCGGATCCCCCTTGCCGTAGACGTGCACGAGCTTGCCGAGCGGCAAGAGCGCGTCGCCGCCGCGCCCGACCCAGTCCTTCCGCTCGACGAAATCTCCCTGGCGCACTCCGAGCAAGCGCACGTCGTCGACCCGATACTCGAAGCTCGTTCCCGCCGGCAGGCCAATCAGGAGACCGCGCGGGCGCTCACTCGCCCCTTCGATGATCGGCGGCAGCAGGCCGCGTACGACCTGCGAGCGCTTTCCCACTGCGAGCACCTTGTCCGGCGCGTCGCCAATCGTGTCAGGAGGTCCAAGCGAGAGCACGTACTCGGCGAGCGCGCGCCGCTGGTCTTCCGTCAGGGCGACCTCGAAGCCCGGCATCGGCGTGCCGGGGATCCCGGTGGTGATCGAGCGGTACAGCGCGGGCGGCGTGTTGCCGTACGAGAAGCCGCCGTCCTTGAAGCTGCGCGCCTGGCGGTCGAGCTGCGCCGTTCCCTTGCCGTCACCGCTCTCGCCGTGACACGACGCGCACTGCACGACGAAGGCCTGCACTGCTGCCGCGCGACGCGTATCGATCGGATCTTGCTGCCCGAGGCGCGCGCGCCCGCTCGGCGCGTTCGCCGCGGCGAGGCCGATCAAGGCGAGGAGGGCGGATGCAAGGCCGAGGGGTTCGCGCATGGAGTCCATCTCGTTCGTGCTGCGGGGTCGAGAGAGCCTACGGCGAGGTCTCGAAGTGCGAAACCCGCGTACCCGGAAGTGCGATCCCCCGCCGGAGCGGGGGATCGCGCCTGGATGGCGTTGGAAGGATCGCGCGGCAGACGCCGCCGATCATGGACAGAAGGTGATCCGCAAGCCGTTGCTCAGGTTGAAGCCGCTGCCGAGCGGCCCGTTCGGGTCGCGATACCACAATTGCCAGGTGAAGGTGTCGCCCGGGTCGATCGCTCCCGCGCCGGCATGGAACGGCTGCTGGTCGTAGTCGACGTGGAGCATCACGTCGCCGAGCACGTCGGCGAGGATGGGCGGAGGGATGCGCCAGATCTGTCCGGCGACGCAGCGGAAACCGTCGCCGAAGGGGACCTCGATCTTTTCGGTGCCGTAGTAGAAGATCCCGAACTGCCCGGGGACTGCCGCCGTTGCAAGGAGCACGAGATCGTTCGCCGCGACACTCGTGCTGCCGAACGCGAACATCTGCGCGCCGCCGCTGAACGAGTTCGGTGCCGCCTGGCAGTACGTTTCGACGATGCAGGGCAGTGCGTGGCAGGGGCCCTCGACGATCGGCGTCAGGACATCGGGCGTCCCCGGCTCGAACAGCCCGATCTCGATCCCGGCCTCGACGGGCGGCATGTTGGCCGTGAAGCCGAAGTTGTAGAGCGTCCCCCAGCGCAACGCATTGCCGTACGGATTCACGTCGTAGGGCGTCGTCGTCTCGAACCGGAGCCAGCCGTCCGCCTGCACGATGTCCCAGTCGGTGTTGTCCCAGATCTCGCCGCTGTGGTAGTCGACGTCGCGGAAGCTCGCATCGCTCACCCTGAGCCCCTCGCAGCCGGCCGGAATGGCGAAGCTGCCTGCGCCGCGATTGGAGGACAGGTTCTGCAGCGCGTACTCGTAGCGCCACTCTCCACCTCCCAGGTCCACCGTCTTCCAGCCGAGGAAGTAGTACCCGTGCACGCCCGCCCCGCCCTCGTCGGCGTTGATCACCTCGACGATCCGGACAGCCGGATCAAAGGCGGCCCACGCGTAGATCGCCGGGTTCCCGACGGAGGTGCCCCCGATCGCGAAGAGGTGCGCCGGATCGTTCGTGTTGATGCGCCGCCACGAGGCGTTGTTGCGCACGTTGCCGGCTTTCTGATCGTGTTCGGAGACGTACTGGCCCTCGGCCACATAGGTCGCCCCCGTGATGCCCAGATCCGAGGCCGCGACGCGCAAGCGGCCACGCAGCGTGCCGTCCCCTTCCGTCGGCCCACTGTACGGGTGCGGATGGTTCCCACCCGTGCAGTCCACGTCGGACTTGGGACCACCGATCTGACCGTCGTTCAGGCCTGCCGTGTACGTGTCGGCGCAACCGATGCCGAGCGTCGAGCACGGTGTCGGCTGACAGGTGCCGCAGGTGGTCTCGTTGACCGCACAGAAGCCATGCTTCAGCCAGCTCTGCCCGAGCTGAACGATGCGGTCGTCGTCGACGCGGAAGAGATTCTGCCCGATGACAGGGTGCCGATTGCTCTCGCCCGCGAACCAGTCGATCTGGACGTCGCCCACGTTGCACGAGGTCGTGCCGAACGAGAAGGCATGGACTCCGCCGCTGGTACCCCAGTACCTGAAGTCCGTGCCATCACTCCCGACCCGGGAGACCGTCAAATCCTGAGCCTGCGCCCAGGAGCCGACTCCCAGCGCCAACAAGAAAAGGATGCTGCGATTCATGCCGGGGTGCCTCGAGATCTCGAACGGAACTCTACGCGGGATGTCCTGCCTGCTCCCCAATCATAGAGGACGATGGCCTCACCAGGGGGCGCGGCCGCCGGGGACCCTCTTCTCGTGCACGCCACGCGCCCTGGTCGCGAGCGCCACGGGCCTCACGGCATCCGGTAGCGACGCAGCTCGAGCGGTTCGGAATGGACGACCCAGAGCTCGTCACCCTCGGGTGAGAAGCCGAATGGCTTGTCCAACTTCTCTTCGTCGATCTCCGGGAACTGGAAGTGGAAGAGTGCCTCGTCCGCGAGACGGAACAGGAACAGGTCGTTCCGGGCCACGCCCATTGCGATCCATCGACCGCCGTGGGCCACGCGACACGCACCGTAGAGGGCACGCGGGAAAACGAGCGTTCGAAGGGGCGCACCCTCCGCGGAAAAGAACGAGAGCGCGCATCCCCAGTCGGAAAGTGATGGGAACCCCATGAGCATCTCGAGCACCACGAGCGTTCCATCCGGGCCGACGACGGGCGACGCAATCCAATGGAACCAACGGCCGTCAGGCCGGCGCGGAATCCTCTGGAGCAGCTTCCCGCTCGGATTCTCGATCCGAGCGAGCGAGTAGTCTCGTACGCACCAGGCATCTTCTGCTCCGGAACCAAAGGAGGCGCGGTCTCCCAGCGTCACCGTGTCCGTTCGCGTGCCATCGGAGTCGAATCGCGCGTACTCGCGTCCGCTCGAACCCAACTCGAGGAAGATGCCCCCGTCGCTGGTCGCGGCCAAGCCAGCTCCCCAATCTTCTCCTGGTCCCAGAGCACAAGTGGAAATCCGTTTTCCGTCCGCCCCGAAGACGTGCACGGCGTACGACTCACGGTCCTCGACCAGGATGCGCCCGAAACGATCGATTCTCGTGAAGATCCCGGGCGCCTGCTCTAGATTCGCATTCGTGCGCATCCCGAAGGAGATCCGAGGCAGCTCTTCGAGCTGAATCGCCAGTACCTCCGGCTCGGCCGGGAGCTCGTAGGGCTCGCGGCTCGCTTCTCGAATCGACCATGCCGCGGGCAATACCGAGTCGTGCTCGACTCGATATCTGACCCGAGCAGCCTCTGCCACGTGCCAGATCTCGAAGGAACCCGGCTGGTCCGATCGCAAGATCGTTCCGTGTCTCCGAATCTCGCTGTCCTGGGGCGAGTAGTCAGCGACGCGATACAGGGGAGGCTCCAGTGTGCAAACGGTCGCCAAGTCGCTGTCTCGAAGCTCGAAGTGTTCCCCGCCCAGGCTCTTCCTCCACTCGACGAGAGTCAGAGGCGTCCCGATGACCGGACGCGCCGCGACCGACCACATCGTCCCCCGCTCCTCCATCGTGACTTTCGCGAGAGCCTCCGCCCCGGCGAACCTGTAAGGGCACCACATCTCCTTCGGCCGCTCCTCGAGCCGCTCATGGACGCTTCGGAGACGAATCACCATCCGATCCAGTTCCGGATGATGCACCATCCACGCCGCGCAGGGATCGGGCGGACTATCCGAGGCGTAGCGATGAGGACTGCGATGGGTGACCTCGTCGAGGAGCACTCCACCATCGATGTCGAAGATCGCGACATGGAAGTCGCCACAATCTGGTCCACGGCCCATGTAGCCGCTGGAATAGGCGTAACCCCCAGAGACTCCCGCGTCATCGACGACAGCCTCCCAGAACGTGAACGGCCGTTCGCCCGACCAGACCTCGCGTCCACTTCTCGTCAGACGATAGTTCCCTCGACCACTACCCTGTGGATCGGTCGGGTCCACGTGGAGCTCGAACTCGCCAGACGGCGAAACATAGGTTGCCGGCTGGAGCAGATCACGGTCGATTCGTCCGCCTACGCCGACCCCTGATGGTTGCGGACCTCCGCCAAAAAGCGACGCAATCACCAGCAGGACCGGGAGAATCAAGATCGTCACGCGCCGGTAGTCCTCATGGTGGCCAATCGATCCTACGGCATCCGGTAGCGCCGCAGTTCGAGCGGCTCGCAATCGACGAGCCAGAGTTCCCTGCCATCGGGAGAGAAGGCGAAGGTTCCAATTGTCTCGGCCGGCATCGGGGCGTCCCCGAAACGAACTTGGAACTCCGACGCGTCCGCGAGGCACACCAAGTAGACCTCGAGGTTTCTCGATCCGACGGCGATCCAATCCCCTCCGTGAACGACTTTGTCGCTCCGAACGGCTCGAGGTAGAAGACGCAGGGTTCGAAGCGGGATGCCGTCTGCGTCGTAGATGCCGAGCGATCCTCCGGGTTCGGGAGCAAAGATGTCGCCGTACTCGAGAACTACGAGAGATCCATCGGCACTGACGTCGAGAGATCCGACGTAATCGAACCAGTGGCGATCCGGTCGGCGCTGGATACTCATCAGCTCTTCACCTCCGGGATTGGCCAGAAGGGCGACCTCGGTTCCGTACTGGGTCGTGCACCAGGCTCGTTCACCCCCGGGAACAAACGTCGCATCGTTGTTGAGCGTCGACGCTCCGACACGACTGCCGTCGGGCGCGAACTGAAGGTATGCAGTCTTCTCTCGGATGGCGCGGTCCTGCACGTAGACGTTTCCGTCCTTGGTCGACGCAAGTCTCGCTAGATGTCCCGTATAGGAATCCAGCTCGCAAGTGAACAGTTCCTCTCCGTCGGCTGCGAAGGCGAGGACGGCGCTTGGATGTTCGAACTCGACCAGGATCCGACCCAGGCGATCGATCTCGATCGCACCGCTGCGCGCCACGATACTCTCGTCCCCCCTGGATGCTGTTCGCAGGGCGATGCGTTGTAGCTCCTCGAGCCGGATCTCGGGACACCCTGGCTCCGCCGGAGGCTCGAAGAAAGCGCGATTCGTCTCCGTGATCTTCCAGCCACTCGGCGAGCCCGCATCAACTTCGACTGTGAAGCGCACCCGCACACCATCCTGGACGATCCTGATTTCGAAGCTGCCAGGCTCTTCCGTCTGCAGAATGACACCTTGGCGGTCGATCTCGCGCAGCTGGCGATCCTCGAATCCCACACCTTTCGGCGCGGCAAGGCTCCAGATGGAATTCAGTTCCTGGTCCAGGATCTCGAATCGCTTGGGCACCCGACCGAACGTCCAGCTGACGAGGGTCAAGGGGGTGCCGGCGAGCGGGCGTGCTTCCCGTGAGGTCAGCCCTTTCCAATCCTCAGAAGTAACCCCGAAGAGAGCCTCACCAGTCGACAAACGGTACGTGGACCACACCTCGCTCGAGCGCCACCAGTCGACGGAGGCTAGACGGATCACCAGACGGTCCAGCATCGGTTGGAAGAAGAGTCCTCGTCCCCATGGATGCTTGGCAGATTCGACGGGAGATCTGGGAGTCCGGACGCGTTCAGTGACTTCGTCGAGGATCGTTCCGCCGTCCGGCGAGAAGATCGCGACATGGAAATCGCCATGGCCGTAGAAGCCCTCGGAGTAGGCATATCCCGCCGCGACGCCCTCATCCGTGACGATCGCCTCCCAAAACGTGAACGCCCTCACTCCCGCCCAGATCTCGCGATCTCCCCGCCGCAAGCGGTAGCTTCCCTGGCCTCTCCCGTGGCGGTCGCTTGGATCTACGTAGAGTTCGAACTCGCCCGATGGGGAGGCGTACGTCCTCGGCTGGAGCAGGGGATACCAACCGATTCGAGCCGAGCCCGTGCCCAGATTCCCCCCAGGGAGAGACGCAGCAGCCAGCAGGATCGCCAGAGCGAGCAGGGCCATGTCGAGATGAGCTACCTCGATGGAGGCGAAGGGCTACCCGGGAGACGTCGACTGCACGGCCCGGAACCTCGCGCAAGATCAATGATCGCCGGTCTGGTCGAGCGCGGCGCGGCGTGCCAATAGGTCTTGATCGGACGGGAAGCGCGCCAAGGCGTCGTCGAGGGCGCGGCGGAGTTTTTGAGCGTCGCCGAGGGTAGTGCAGAGATCGATCAGGGCGGCGTGGGCTTCGCGGCGTTCGGGTTCGAGCTTCGCTGCTTCCTGGAGGAGGCCCAGGGCGGAGGCGTAGCGGCCGGCGGCGAATTCCAGGGTGGCGAGCTTGGTTCGGGCTTCGAGGAAGCGGGAATCGAGATCGAGGGCGCGCTCGAGTTCGGAGTGCGCCTTGCTGGTGGAGCCGGAGAGCATGTAGACGACGGCGATGTCGTGGTGGAGGCGGGGATTGTCGGGATGCTCGGCAAGGGCGGCGCGCAGGACCGTCAGGGCTTCGTCGTTCGCGCCGCGGAGAGCGAGGAGCTCGGCCAGGCCGGCGAAGGCCGCGGCGGAATGGGAGTGCAGGGCGAGGGCGCGGCGGTAATCGGTCTCGGCACCGGGGAGATCCTCGGCGGCGCGTTCGATCTGAGCGCGAGCGAGGAAGAGCTCGGGCTGCTCGAGGCCCTGGGCGGCGGCTCGGCCGCTCTTGTCGAGGAAAGCCTTGGTGTCTCCGTCAGCGAGTGCGCACCAGGCGAGCGCGTAGGTCGTACGCGGATCGGGAAGCAGCGCGAAGCGATCGGCTCGCTCGGCGTGCAAGCGCAGGGCGGCGAATCCTTTGCGTGTGTCGTCGTCACTCGTTCGGCCGGGTGCGAACCAGAGGTCGCGCACGGGAGCGAGAGCGATGAGGAGCCTGTCGACACGCCAGTTCTCGTAGCGCACGAAGGCCGAATGCGCCCACAGCGGCAGGAACGCGAGCAAGGCGACGACGTACACCCGGCCAGCGCGCGTCAGCTTCGATTCGCTCGCGAGCACGAGCCCGGGCAGGCTCGCAGGCTCCTTGCGCACCAGGCGTACCAGGACGAGATACAGGCCGGCGAGCGAAGCCGCGAGCCCGAGCGAGAGGAGGAAGGGGACCAGGCCGTAGAGACCGCGAAAGGTGAAGAAAGCTACGAGGAAGATCAGCCCCCCGAGGATCTCCTCGCGACCGGGTAGGAAGCGGCGCGGCGAGAGCCGCTCGACGCGTGGCCGTGCCATCACGCCCGGCTTGCCGAAGCCGAAATAGAGCGCGTCCTTGGGGCAGACGCTCACGCAGTCGAGGCACTTCATGCAGCCTGCATCGACCACCATCCCGAACTCGCGCACCTCGCGCGCCACGTCGACGTTCGAGGTGCAGGTCGCGGTGCAATGGCCGCAGCCCTCGCACGCATCGGTGACGCGGATGCGGCCCGGCGCGAATCGATCGACGAAGCCGAAGATCGCGCCGTACGGACAGGCGTAGGTGCAAAAGCCCTTCGAGCCGAGCAGGTAGACGATCGCGAAGCCGCACACCGCGAAGGTGAAGAGCGTGACTCCCAGGCCGGGAAAGGTGCGCCAGAAGTCGTTCGTCTGGAGCTGTACGCTCGCTGACCCGAATGCATCCCCGAAGAAAGTGCGCCACACTCGATACGCGAGCGGCCAGATGAACATGTACAGGAACGCGCCAAGCGGCACGAGCGCGAGCGCCCGCGAGCGCAGTGGCCGCGGGCGGATCCCTACGCGCAGGAGCATTGCGCGGCAGAGGTCCTGGAGCGCGACGATGTGGCAACCCCAGCCGCAGAAGAATCGCCCGAAGACGAGGGTCGCGAGAATCGTGACGGCGAAGAACACGAGGCCCGCGTTCACGATGGAGTGCTTGGAGAACTCCATCGCCTCGGAGGGCTCCAGTGGCGAGAGCGTCTTGCCGGAGAGCCAGTAGTGGGCGATGTGCGCCGCGAGCAAGAGGTGCAGGCCGACGAGGACTGCCACGCGGTACGGCGTCGCGCGCGAATTGCGGATCTTCGGCGCGGCAGGGGTGCCGCGCGAGCAGTCCTTGACGCGCTTTTCTACGGTCGGCACTGGGGGCATGGCCGCAGAGGGACGCGGCTTGCCCGCGCCCCTCCACGCTCCGTCATTTTGCCGGTTCGGCGATGCCGATCACGGCCTGCGCGACGCGCCCGCCGGCGTTGCCAGTGGGCTGACCGAAGTCGTCGACCTTCTCGTGCACGATCAGGCCACGACCGATGACGCTGTCCGCTCCGGAGAAGGCGATCTTCGCGTCGAGACGGTCGTAGACCGCCTTGCCTTGCGCATCGGCCTCGATGTTTCCGAGATCGCCGGCGTGGCGGGGATCAGCCGTCGCGTCGCCGTGCGCCATGCCGTGCGGGTTGAAGTGGCCGCCGCAGGCGCTGCCGTCGTCCTTGGAGATGTTGCCCCACTCGTGGACGTGGAAGCCGTGCTTGCCGGGCGTCAGCCCAGTGACCTCGGCGTGCACGCGGATGCCGTCTTTCTCCTGCGTGAAGGTCACGGTGCCCCCGACCTTGCTGTCCTTCGTCGGGGCGAGCACGGCGATCGCCTTGGTCGCGGCCCCGGCCTCGGCCGGTTTGCCCTGCTGGCCGCCCGGTGCTGCCTGTTCACCGTGAACGCCACAGGCCAAGGCGACGGCGATCAAGCCGGCGATGCCGAAAGAATAGGAGAGGGATCGTTTCATCGAAGAGTTCTCGCTCGTGTCCGTGGAGCGCGCTCGCGGTGCATGACCTACGCAGAAAGACGAGCGCTCGAACGGAGCATGCTACCCAGGGCAGGCGGGAACTAGCCACGCGCAGGGGCTTCGGGCCGCCGTGCGCGGGGATCGGCGGGCTGGATCGCCTCGTAAAGCTCGCAGGGGGTGCCGGACTCGCGTTCGACCACCAGGGACGGATAGGTCCTCGACTCGAAGCCGTAGGCCCGACAGCCCCGGGAGAAGGGTGTGGTCCACGTCAGGTAGAAGTGGCGGCAGCGCGTGCAATCGATCGGAGGGGGGCTCAACGCTGTCGTGCATCGACGGATCCGGGCCGGAGGTTGACGGACGGCCGCTGCCATAGCCAATTCGGCAGTGATGGCTGCCGTACTGGCGGTAACGGGCGCCCACCCGGCCAGTGTCGAGACTCCCGAGTGCGTTCCTAAGTGCCTCGGAATCAAAGAGTTGTGACAGTTCCGGAAGCCTGCAGCCAGGCGGGCATCAGCCTTGCTCTAGGGCAAGCGAAGTCAAACGAGCGGCCGCACGCCGCACCTTTCAAGGAGCACACTCCATGGTCCGTATCCATCCCGAATTCCTGACCGTCTTCGACGCCCGGCGCGAGGCGGCAAGCATGCAAGGCGCCGTCGATGCGATGCTCCGCAGCGTGCTCGCGCCCACGGCGCCCGAGAGCCATGTTCCTCCGGCCAACGTGCACGCGAGCGAACGAGGTCTGCGTGTCTTCGCGCTCGTCCCCGGCTACCGCGCCGAGGAGATCGACGTGTCGATCGAGCAAGATCGGCTGATCCTGCGCGGCCAGCGCAACGCGAAGCCCGCCGACGAAACCGAGGAGCGCGTGATCGCCCGCTTCGAGCGCGGATTCCGCCTTCCCTTCCGTGTCGACACTACCCAGGTGAAGGCCTCGATGAAGCACGGCGTGCTCGAGCTCGAGCTCCCGCCTCTGGAGAGTGATCTCCCTCGGCGAATCCCCATCATCCAGAGCTGACCGCGGAGGAGAAAAAAATGAACACCACTCTCGATTCGACTGAAACGACTCAGAAGACCCGCACCGAGAACCAGACGACCTTGCTACCCGCCTGGAGCGCCCAGCGCGAGAACGACACGCTCGTCTTGAAGGTCGTCCTGCCCGGAGTCAAGCCCGAGGATGTCGAGCTCCAGGTCGAGGCAGGCAAGCTCGAGTTGCGCGCCCGAGGCATGCGACCGGAGATTCCCGAAGGCGAGCACGAGCAGCTGCGCGAATTCGCCTGGGGAGACTGGTCGGCGAGCTTCCGGCTTCCGCCTCACGTCGATCCCGCTGCGATTCGCGCGCGGTGTGAGAACGGGATCCTGACTCTGGAGCTCGCTCCAGCGAAGAATCCGGTCACGAAGATCGCGCTCACGCCGAGCTGAGCGCGCGCATCCGCAGCGATTCTCCAATACCGCGGCCGAGCTATCGAACCATCGACTCGGCCGCGCTATACCGTTAGCGGGGGGAATCGCGCCATGTGGAAAGAGTTTCTCGCCGCTGGACTTTCGCTCGTGCTCTTCCCGCACGTGGCACTCGTTCCGCGGAATGACGATCGCATCGTGGTCCAGGGCGTCGTTCGAAACGCCGTGGTGTCCGAGGGCTCCAGCGGTCCAGTGACGGATCTGGAGATCGAGGGGACTCTCGGGAAGGAACGGCCCGAAGCCCGGCGCATCTACACGCGCACCGATTCCGCAGGACACTTCCAGCTGGAGTGTCCCGATCCGGGCGAGCGTCCGTTGAAACTCGGGATCCGCGTCGAGGGCGACTCGACCCACCGCTGGGCCTACCTCGATTGCGAGCTCGGCGAGGGGGAACGCGCGATCGACGGACTCGTGCTCGAGCGCGTTCCATGGGGCGATCTCCATGGTCGCATCGTCGACGCGGACGGGCAGGCTGTTCCGAACATCGCGTTCGCGCTTCCGGAGATGCCCCTGCACTTCAATCCCCTGGCCGGAACGGCCGATCTGCGGGAAGCAGCGAGCAACGAGCGCGGCGAGTTCCTCGTCGAAGACTACAAGGGAAGTCACGGGCCGGACGTCCAGGTGAAGTCTTCCGGCTGGCGGTTGCTCAGGAAATCGCCCACGAATCCACGCGACCGCGGCGGATGGGAGCCCATGACCGTGGTGCTCACGCCGACCGGAGTCCTGAGTGTGCACGCGGTCGATGCGCGCGGTGACTCACTGCAGGGACTCGAGATCGCCGTCTGGATCTCTCCGAGCGAGAGAGAAGGGCGTGAGGGCTCCTCGGATTGGTTCCGACTCGAAGCGCAGACGGACGAGCAAGGTCGCGTGCACTTCGAAGATGTGTGGGCGGAACGGTATCTCGTTCTCGGCATGCAGCGTGAGTCGAGCAGCTGGGAGTACGTGCGCCACGACGGCAAGCAGGTGATGGCCGAGCTTGCAGCAGAGGAAGGGGGAACAACTCGGCCGCTGGTCGTACCGGCGGCAGGCGAGCTCGCGCTCGAAATGGTGCTCGCCGATCCGCTCGTGCTGCGGGGGAACGTTCGCGACGAGGCCGGCGCCCCCGTGCCGCGTGCGTGTGTCCTGCTTCGAGACGCTGACTCACCGAGGCTGCCCTGGACCGGCCGCTACGAGGAATTCGTGCACGCCGACGAGCAGGGCAATTTCGAGGTGTCCCTGCATCCTCCGGCGCTCCCCGAGCACTTGCGGTGGACGGCGGCTGACGTGCTCTGGGACCTCGGGGATCCAACGCTTCCCAATTCCCTGGATCGGTCGACCACCAATCAGCTAGGACTCGCCGTGATCGAGTCCGTGCTCGATGTCGCTTCCAGTAGTGGCAAGCCGGTCGAGATCAAGCTCGCGAAGACTCAGGAGATCATCGGGCACGTCGTGGGAGAGGACGGAAGGCCGCTGCGCGCGGGGATTCGAGCCGTGCCTCGAGGCGCCAGTCTCGTCGCCAGCCTGGAGTCCCTCACTTCGAACTTCGCGTCCTCGCAGAAGGACGGCAGCTTCCGCATCCGAGGGTTGCCCGCGGGGGCGTACGACCTCCTGGTCGAGCTCGAACAGTACCGGCGCGACGACTCGAGCCTGGCACGTGCCCGCTTCGAGGGCATCGCCACCGGCGGGCGTGACCAGGTACTGAAGGTGCGCGATCCGGCCACGGTGCGCGTGCACATCGCCACCGAGAGTCCGGGCCGGAGGATCCGCAGCATCGATGTGAGGCTCGTGAGAGTCCATCCCCGCCATCCGCAGAGCCTCGAGGCGCAACGACCCGACCGCGACGCCCGCTTCCACTCCTTTGCCGGTTGGCCGCCGATGGAGGGATACATGAGCGCCGAAGGGCGGTCGCTTCTCTGCGACGAGGTCGGGTTGCAGGAGTTCTTCACGTTCTCCTCGCTGGACCTCGGACATGATGCGTCCACGCTCGCTCTTCCCCCCATCGATGCGGGGTCGTACTGGATCGGAGTGCGTGCCCACGGCGAGTCCATGCAGGACTACCACCCGACCGGCACCGGGATGGTCATCCTCACGAGTGGTGAGTACCGCTTCACCTTCCTCGTCGATCCTTCCGCGAGCCTTTCCGGGATCACCGTCACTCCAGGAGCTGTGGGCGAGCTTGCGATCGCGCTGGTCGGAACCAAAGGGGAAGCGGTGCAATGTCGCGGTCCGAACTGGAGCTTCGACACCCTCGCAGGGATCGGTTTCGGCGGGCGTTTCCACCTGGGTGAGATTCCCGCCGGACGTTTCCGGATCCGGGTGGGGCAGATGTCGGATCTACGCAAGGGACGCTTCCTGTTCGAGCGCGAGGTCTTCCTCGAGCCGGGCGAGAACGGACCGCTGCGATTCGAGTGAGACGGCCTCGCGCGGCCACGCGGGCTCGCTCGGGCCGGCGACGCCGGTAGCCGTCATCGGCGAGCTCCGATCGGCTGGCATGGGGTTTGGAGAAGCCTCTCCAACCCCGGCCCAGTCTCCGTCGCGTTGGAGCTTGGGGGCCGGGGGTACAAATCCCCGTGTATTTTTCACTCGCCGATCATGCTGCACGGCATCCGTAGCCCGATCCGGCATCCCTCGAGCGCCGCGCTCGCTGCGCAGGAGATCCCGGCGCACCCGGCGAGAGCTCTGCTCGAGCGCCTGCGACCCTGGCGCCTGTTCCTGATCTTGCTCGCAGCCCTCACGGCCGTGCGCCTCACGCTCGCTCCGCTGACCGAGCACTTCGTGAACAGGTTGCTGAGCCGCCACTCGGATTATCGCGGACGAATCGGTGACGTCGACATCGATCTCTGGCGCGGCGCGTACGTGATCGAAGACCTGCAACTGTTGAAGCGAATCGGCGAGACGACCGAACCGTTTCTCTCCGCAGAGAGCGTCGATTTCTCCATGCAGTGGTCGGGGCTGCTGCACGGAGCGCTGGTGGGGGAGGTGATCCTCCATCAGCCGAGCATGAACTTCATCGTCGGCGCATCGAAGGAGGAGAGCCAGACGTCCATCGACCCGGCCTGGCAGGAGACGGCCAACGGTCTCTTTCCGTTCAAGATCGACCGCATCCAGGTGATCGACGGTGATCTGCGGTTCCGGGACCTGAGCCAGGATCCCGTGGTGGACGTGCACCTCGGATCGCTCCAGGCCGACGTCCGCAATCTCACGAACATCCGGGAGGTCGAGCGCGCGGAGGAGGCCGAGAAGGAGCTCGTCGCCACGGCGGAAGTGACCGCCCGGCCGCTCGATCAAGGCAGCTTCTGGCTGCGTGTCCAGCTGGATCCCTTTGCGTCGCAGCCGACGTTCGACCTGGATGCGAGCCTGAAGGGCTTGAACCTCGTTCCGCTCAACGACTTCTTGCGCGCGTACGCCAATCTGGACGTGGAACGTGGCACGCTCCACGTGTTCACCGAGATGGCGGCCTCCCAGGGTCGCATCACCGGCTACATCAAGCCATTCCTCGAGGACGTCGAGGTCACGAGCTCCCGCGAGGTCCAGGGCGCAGGAGACCTCCTCCAGGCCGCCTGGGAGAAGATCGCGGAAGGCGCAGCTCACTTGCTCGAGAACCAGGAGCGCGATCAGACGGCGGCTCGCATCCCTTACGAGGGGCGCATCGAAGACCCCCACGCGGGCGTCATCGCCACCATCGGGACGCTGCTCGCCAATGCCTTCATTCGCGCGCTCGTTCCGGACCTCGACGATTCGGTGGACCTGGCCGATGCGGAGCGCAAGCAGAGCGGCCGCGAGAAAGCAGAGCGAGTCGAGGAGGAGAAGAAGATCGAGCAGAGCAAGGGCGAAGCAGGTACCGGGCCGGGCTCGAGCAAGAACTGAACGACATGAAGCTGCCGCTGCAATTCGCCATCCTCCTTGCGACCGTGATCCTGGTGCATCCGGGCTGCAGAGCCATCACCGGTGGAGCCGAGAAGGACGAATTCGAGGCGACGCGCGAGGTGCAGGCCTTGCAGTCGGGGCCGAGCGACGTCCCCAAGGAGCCCGCCACGATGACGGAAGCGGATGCGCTCGCGCCGACAGTCGAGGCGGATATCGAGGGCTTCGCGAGAACCCCTGCGGGTCGGGTCGGGAATGCGGCGGCCGAGGGCGGAGTGATCCTCGGGCTTGCGGCCGCGATCACCGGACTCGTGCGCATGTTCCAGCGCCGGCTGGTGCTCTTGACCTTTTTCGTGAGCCTGGCTGCCCTCGCGCTGGGGGCCGCCTCGTTCCTGAGCTCGGCGACCTGAACCCGAGCGCGCTCCCTCGATCAGCTCTTGCGCAGATCGACGGGCTCGGCACCCGCGCGCTCGAAGATGTCCTTCGCCTTGTTCGCGCCAATCCCGCCATCCGCGGCTTCGACCGACACGAGGATCGCTCCTCGACGCAGCGCTTGATCGTAGTAGTCAGCCACTTCGTGCTCGAAGCCCCGAGTCGACATGGCCCCGATGAAGCTGCCCACGATGCCTGCGGCAGCCGTTCCCCCAAGGAGGGGGCCTGCGACGAGGAGGGCTGTCCCACCAGAGGCGACGACCACTGCAGCGGTCAAGCCGCCGAGGAGCACACCGATGGTCCCGCCAACGGCGATCGCGCCGCCCGTGCGCGCTCCGGCCGGCTTCTCCTGATGCGTTCCCGCGAAGTGCTCCTCCAACTGCTTGGGAGCCACGACCGTGATCACTTCTCGAGGGAACCCGGCCTGGATGAGACCTGCCACTGCAGCGTCCGCTGCATCCACGGTGCGGAACACGCCGATGTGAATCTCTTTCTCGTCGCTCATGTGCTTCCTCCTACTGTCGGAACTTGCCGGGTGATTTGCGCGGCAACCTAGACTCGCGTGGAGCTGATCGCTCCACCGTTCACCTCGATCGAAACGCGAACTCCGTCGACTGCCGGTCCGGTGCCGGAAATGGCACCGCCTTCGCCTTCCCAGCGTCTGACTTCTTCACGCTCCTCCAGGAGGCGCCTGCGTACGGAAAGGCGTCGCAGGGACCGCGAGGTCGAGACTGCGCAGTAACCGATCAAGGCGAGCAGGAGGAATCTTCGGGTACTCATGGCGGTGCTCCTGGAGGCCGTGAGGCCTCATAAGCGCTCCTTCTTCACGTACAAGCGCGCGTCAGCGGGGTTTGCGCAGGATCTCGACCGAGCGGGAACCGGCCCTTCGAGCGCTCCGCCGAGCTATCGCAAGCCCTCCTGAGGGGGAGCGACGCGGGGGCCAGAGGACCGGACGGCGGATCGACGGCCCACGAGCGCAACTCGCGTGCCCTTGCCGCAGGGGACTGCTCACGGGCCCTCGCAATGGCTTGCTTGTAAGGCTAACAACCTCTGGAGCAAGATCTTCCGCATCTCTCCTCGCCGACGAACGCGCTGGGGCCCGGCGCGCGGGTACGCGAATTGCGCACACGTCTCGGCCCATACCTTGTCGAGGTGACCCACCATGCTCGTTTCCACCGCCGAACGCGTCTCGAGGAACACTACCGGTGCGATCAATGATCGCATCCGCCGCCGAACCCTGGCCCACGTGGCGTGCCTCGCCTCGGCACCCCCCGCAGCGATCCAGAAGCGGCTCGACGAGCTCGACATGGAGTGGGACATCGAGCGCTGCCTCGAGACCATGTCCTCCAGCCTCACCCTCGTCGGCATGCTGTTCGGCCTGACCGTTCGGAAGCGCTGGTTCGTGCTCTCCGCGGTCATTCAAGGCTTCTTCCTGCAGCATGCTCTGCAGGGCTGGTGCCCGCCCATTCCGGTCCTTCGACGCATGGGTGTGCGCACGGCTCAGGAGATCGAGTACGAGCGGTACGCCCTCAAGGTCTTGCGCGGCGACTTCGCGGCGCTGGCCCGCGAGATCACTGCCGACGCGGGAGAAGTTTTGACCGCGGTGCGGAAGTGATCCGGTCCTAGCGCGGAGGAAAGCCCTCGACGACGGACGCGAGCATCTCGGCGGCCTCGAGGATGCGGTGCGAGGCGGTGCTGAAGAGGTGCATCGGCAGGACTGCGATGTGATCAGCCCGCACGGCGGGCAAGGAAGCGAGCTTCGCGTCTGCCCGCAGGTATTCCGCTGAGGGACTCTGCGAGCCCGAGGGCGACGCGGCGACGACGAAGAGGTCGGGAGCGAGCGCGAGGATCGTCTCGTGGTCGATCGCGGGATTGCCGTGGAGGCCGACCTCGCGCGCAGCGTTCCGCAGGCCCGCGAGCTCGAGCATCAGATCGCCGGTGGATTCGGTCCCCGCGGTGTCTCCACCTCCGCCGCGATTGCTGTAGCAGAGCGCGCGGAGCGATCGGTCACCGTGCGAGGCGAGCGCCGCGCGCCGCGACTCGAGCTCGCTCACCAGCGCGGCGGCGCGCTCGCGCACGTCGAGGATCGCTCCGAGCACCCGGATCGTCTCGAGGATGCCCTCCCAGTCGCTCGGCAGAGGAACATCCAGTACCGCCACGCCCTTGCGGCGGAGCGTCTGGATCGTGCTCGCGCTCAGCCACGACTGGACGAGGACGAGATCCGGCCCGAGGGCGAGCACCTCTTCGGCAGAGAAGGCCCCGAGCCGCGGCAAGGCCTTCCACTCGTCCGTACCGGTTGCCAGGGCGGACCACTCGCTCGCGGTCTCGGGTAGGGCGATCACCCGCTCGCTCGGAACCAGGTCGATCAGGAAATCGACCGCGCTCGCGAAGGCCGGAAGGATGCGCGCGGGCGGGTGTTCGAGCACCAGGACCTCGCCGCCGGCATGCACGCGCAGAGGAAAAGCCTCCCCCTCGACCTCGATCGAGCGCCGGCTCGCGTCCGGCCCCCGCCCGAAACGAAAGGCGACCAGCACCGCTGCTCCGGCGAGCAGGAGCAGGCACAGGACGATCAGGCCGCGCATCGACATCGGAGCGGAGTATGCGGTGCGAACGCCGCGTCGTGATGCGACGCTCGCGCGATTCTCGAGGATGCTTTCGTCCGCTCGGCACGCTCCCTACGATGGCGGGCCCCATGACGCGTCGTCGACTGCGCGGACGGACGGCGGCGATCCTCCTCGGCATCCTGTTCCTGGCCGCTTTCGCTTGCTCGCTGCAGCTCGGCACGACCGGGTGGTACGGGTTCGGGCGGACCTGGCGGGGGATCCTCGCGCTCCTCGGGCTGGCGGCGCCCGAGAGCGACACGGTGCAGAGCATCGTCGAGCTCCGGCTGGGGCAGACCCTGGTCGCGACGGGAGTCGGCGCGGCGCTCGCGTACTCGGGCGCGCTGCTGCAGGGTCTCTTTCGCAACGCGCTCGCCTCGCCCTCCGTGCTCGGCGTGACCTCTGGCGCGATCCTCGGCGCCTCGCTCGCCATCCTGATCGCCGGCGGCTACTGGCAGGAGTTCCTGGTCGAGCGCCTCTCGGGCGTCGCGCCGCTGTTCGTGACGCTGTTCGCCTTCGTCGGGGCACTCGCGGTCTCGCTCGCCGTCGCGGCGATCGCCTCGCACGGCGGCCACCTCTCCGTGCCGACGCTCTTGCTCTCGGGCATCGCGATGAACGTGTTCCTCGGCGGCATCCTCGCGACGATCCAGTCGCTCGTGCTCGCCGACGACGTCGAGCTCGCCAAGGCTCTGTATTCCTGGTCGTTCGGCGAGCTCAAGGATCACTCACCGATGCGCATCCTGCTGGTCCTGGGCGGGACGGCCCTCGCCGCGCTCCCGATCCCGTTGCTCGCCCGCGAGCTCGATCTCTTCGCGGGCGGCGAAGAGGACGCTGAAGCGCTCGGGGTCGACACCGCACGGGTGAAGCTCCTGGCCCTGGTTGCTTCTTCGCTCGCCGCGGCCTGTGCCGTCGCGGTGGCGGGGCAGATCGCGTTCGTGGGACTCGTGGTGCCGCACCTGCTGCGACTGATCGTGGGCCCTTCGCATCGATCGATCCTGCCCCTGAGCTTGCTCGGAGGAGCGACCTTCCTGCTCGGCACCGACTTCGTCCAGCGCGCGATCCTCGGAGCGCGCGCGTTCCCGCCCGGCATCCTGATGTCTCTCGTCGGTGGTCCGCTGTTCCTCGTGCTACTGGTTCGCGGTCGCCGGGAGATGCAGACATGGTGACGCTCCTCGAAGCGCGCGGGTTGCGGCACGTCTACGAAGGCGACTTCCTCGCGCTCGACGGGATCGATCTTGCCGCGGGAGCGGGCGAGCTCGTCTGCGTGCTCGGTCCCAATGGGGCCGGGAAGAGCACGCTGCTGCGCGTGCTCGCCGGGATCCTTCTTCCCACGGGCGGCGAGGTGTTCGTCGAGGGGCGACCGCTCGCGGCTTATAGCGCCAAGGAGCGCGCGCGCTCGATCGCGCTCGTGCCGCAAGCGCTGCGCGCGATGCCGGACGTCACCGTCGAGACCTTCGTCGGCTACGGTCGCTACGCGCACATGGGACTGTTCGCGCGCCACCGGCCCGAGGATCGCGAGGCCGTGCGCCGCGCGCTCGAGCGGGCCGACGCCGCCGACCTCGCCCGCCGGCCCCTGACCGAGCTCTCCGGCGGCCAGCGCCAGCGCGCGCTGATCGCGCGCGCGCTCGCGCAGGAGGCGCGCCTCCTGTTGATCGACGAGCCCACGATCGCCCTCGATCCCGAGCACCAGGTGCTCGCCTTCGAGCAGATCGCGCGCCTGACCTGCGAGGGGCGCGCTGCCCTCGTCGTGACGCACGACATGAATCTCGCCAGCCAGTTCGCGACTCGCATCGTCCTCCTCGACGAGGGGCAGGTCGCGGCCGAGGGCTCGGTCAGCGAGGTCTTGCGGCCCGAGCGCCTCGAACCCGTGTACGGTCCCAATCTCGCCTACGGAACGCTGCCCGCTCCCGATGGAAGGGGGACGCGGCCGTTCGTTCTGCCCTGGCTCGTGTCCCCACGCTGAGTATCCTCTGAGCATGCACGAGCGAGCTCGCGAGCGTCGCGCGATTGCGGCCTGGTGCTCGTACGATTTCGCGAACTCGCCGTTCACGACGCTGGTCGTGACCTTCGTCTACCCGGTGTGGTTCGCGGCAACCGTGAAGGCGGAGGGCGATCCGGGCTACGGCACGCGCCTCTGGACGTACGGCGTGACGGTTTCCGCGCTCGCCGGAGCGCTGCTCTCGCCGGTCTTCGGCGCGCTCGCCGATCGCGGGGGCTTCCGCAAGCGCTCGGTCGCGCTCTTCACGACCCTCGCGATCGCCGCCACGGCGCTGCTCTACTTCGTCCCGCTCCCCGGCTCGGCAGTGCTCGCGGTGTGCGTCTTCGTCGTCGCCGACATCTCCTTCGAGCTCTCCGGTGTGTTCTACAACGCCTTTCTTCCCGACCTCGCGTCGCCTGGCCGTATCGGCCGCATCTCGGGTTATGGCTGGGGTCTGGGCTATGTCGGTGGTCTGCTCGCGCTGGTCGTGGCACTGATCGCGTTCATCCAGCCCGAGCAGCCGTGGTTCGGAGTGTCGAAGGAAGCGGGAGGGCACGTGCGCGCCACGTTGCTCCTGGTCGCCGTGTGGTACGCGCTGTTCAGTCTGCCGCTGTTCCTGTGGGTCAAGGAGGATCGCTCGCACGTCGATCCCGATCGTCAGGCGCTCATCGCCTCGACGGTCCGCCAGCTCCGTGGCACCTTCCGCGAGATCCGCCGCTACCGCCAGATCGTGCGCTTGCTCGTTGCGCGCATCTTCTACAACGACGGCATCGTCACGATCTTTGGTTTCGCGGCAATCTACGCTTCGAACACCTTCAAGATGTCGCAGGAGGAGACGCTCTACCTGGCGATCACGGTCAACGTGGCGGCAGGCCTGGGGGCCTTCGCGATGGGCTTCCTCGACGATCGGCTGGGAGGCAAGCGCACCATCGAGCTCTCCGTGATGGGTCTCCTGGTAGCGACGGCCATCGCCATGCTCGGGCCCACCAAGGCGTGGCTCTGGGTGGGCGGCATCCTCGTCGGCATCTTCTCGGGCCCCAATCAATCCGCCAGCCGCTCGCTGATGGGCCGCTTCGTTCCGCCCGACAAGGAGAACGAGTTCTTCGGCTTCCTGGCGTTCTCGGGCAAGGCGACCGCCTTCGCCGGGCCCTTCCTCTTCGGTCAGCTCTCGAGCGTCTTCCACTCGCAGCGCGCAGGCATCGCGCCGATCTTCCTCTTCTTCCTCGTGGGCGCCGTGCTCCTGCGAGGCGTGAACGAGGCCGAAGGCATCCGCGCAGCCGGGCGGGACGAGCCGGTACCGGATCCGGTCACGAATCCACGGTAACCGGACGAGCGAAGGCGGGATCGCGCGCTCATGGCGAGGTGAACTCCGTCGCGAGCAAGGCCTCGGCTGCGGTGCGGAGCTGGTTGAAGGTGGCCTGGAAGGCGCCGTTGATGTCGAGGGGAGTGAGCTCGAATGGATCGGAGCCGGCCTGCGTTCCATGATCGCTCAGCAGGCGGTAGAGCTCGTACAGGCCGGAACGGCGCTGGAGCTTGTACGTGGCATCGCCGGGGAGATGGGCGAGGTAGGCCCAGTCGTTGCGTGCGTCGCGCGCCGTGGGATCGTCGCCGTCCCCGTTGGAACCGAAGCGGTGATGGAATCCGAACTGGCGCGGATGCTGCGAGAAACCCTGGGCCGCGGAGCGGAGCACGCCGAGGAAGGAAATGCCGTCCTTGCGCCGGCCATCGACGGCCACGGAGGAATAGGGCTTGCGCAGGATCTCGCGCACCGTGTCGAAGATGTCGACGTGCACGTCGACGAGCGCGGTCGAGACACGCGGGAGGTTGCGCACCAGATCGATCGGTCCTTGCACGAAGAGCGGCACGTGGACGCCTCCTTCGTACAGCGAGCCCTTGAAGCGCGCCTCGGGCGCATCGATGAGGGCGTCATAGGTCGGGCCCAGGACCCGACCGTGCACGTCGCGTGCCTCCTTGAGGGTCGTCTGGGTCCCGTTGTCCGCCGTCACCACGATCAGCGTGCGAGCCTTGACGGCCGGGTCCAGGCCGTCGACCAGGCGCCCGAACTCGACGTCGAGGGCTTCGAGCATTGCCATTTGCAGCGGCCAGGCGATCTGGTCGTCGGGCAGCGAGTCGATAATGTCTCCGTAGACCGCTCGAACCGGATAGCCGGCCGGGCGTGGATCGTGCAGGGGTGTATGGATCAGGCTCATCGCCACGACGCACACGAAAGGTTCGTGGGTCGGCTGGTTCATCCAGGCCAGCGCCTCGTCCACCTTGACGCGGTCGGCGTAGTCCACCGGCCCGTTGTACAGCCGCGTCTCGCTTTCACCCTTGACGCGAGCGTACCAGCCGCCATCTCGCACGTGCTGCCCCGGGAAGGCGGCGCATGGAACGCCGAAGGAGCCGTCCTGCTTGTCGTCCAGCGAGTAGGGCTGGGGATCCTGATTCAGATTGCGGAAGTTCGCGAACCAGTGATCCCAGCGACCGACCAGCTCGAGGTGCTCCCAGCCCGTGCCGACGAAGGCGAAGCCGGAGGGAGTGGCGCCGGCCTCGATCTTGTTGATGAAGGGCGTCTGGGGGATGGAGGGATCCGCTCCGAACAGCGCCTGGTGCCATTTGCCGAAGAACGCCGACTTGTACGCCGCTGCTCGCGCAAACTCCGCCAGCACATATTCGCGCCGGACACGGGTGGTTCCGCCGACCACCGACCCGACGTCGACGCCGAACTCGGTGAACGTGTTGGAGACCTCCCCCAGCATGACCAGCGCCCCGACGCCCGTACGCATCCCGTAGCGCCCCGTGTACAACCCCGAGCGCGTCGGCGAGCACAGCGGCAGCGCGCGCGCATTGGTGAACATCAGGCCTTGAGCCGCGAACTGATCGAGCCTGGGAGTGTTCGCATACAAGCCCGCCGCCTTCGTCTCTGCGGCCGTTCCGGGCCACGCATTCACGCGGTCGTAAGCAGAAAGCGGCTCGACTCCCAGATCGTCGGTGAGGACGACCAGCACGTTGTAACGGGGAACGGGCGCCGGCGTGATCGGATCGGGATCGATGGTCATGAGCTGTCTCGCGCGTACGAGTGCTTGCCGGGAACGCTCGCCGCGAGCCCTCCCGAGGAACCGTCATCCTCCACGACCGCGTCGCCAGCGCAACCCGCGCTGGCGCGGAAGCGAATCCAGAGCGAAACCCCACCCTGGCTCGAACCCCCCTCCCAATTCGAAGTCCCTTCCGAGTTCTGACTCCTTTCCGAGTTCTGACTCCTTTCCGAGTTCGGAGTCCCTTCCTAGTTCGGAGTACCGCCTTCAGGCGGTCCGGTTCGTCGTCCCGCCTTCAGGCGGGACTGGCTCTGCACGAGAAGACCGCCCGCAGGCGGTACCCCAAACCCGAGCAGTCGCACGAGCTCAGCCCCTGCGCGCTGCAAGCGCTTGCGCGCCGCGTCCTCCGAAAGCCCGAGCACGCTCGCTGTCTCGCCCACGCTCCTGTGCTCGAGGAGAACGCAACGCAACACGACCGCGTGCACCGAACGCAACTTCTGGATCAGCTCCCCGATCCGACGACACTCGTCGCGAACGCCTGCCTCGGTGGCGGGTCCCATGCCTTCCGCGCACGGGTCGAACACGCCCCTCGAGCCGTCGACGCTGTAGAGCTCGTGCGACCTGCGCCGATGGTGTTTCCAGATCTTGCGCTTGGCGGTCTGGAAGAGATAGGCCCGGAACTCGGCCTCGTGCAGATCCGCGGGATAGCTGCACAGTCGATCCACGACGGTGATCATCGTGTCCTGACGAATGTCCTCCCACGCCTCGCGCGCACGCCAGCCGAGCCGGCGGCGGATGAAGGCTCCCAGCTCGGCCTGGTATGCGCGCAGGAGTTCCTCGGTCGCTCCGATCTTTCGGGCCCGAGCCGCGCCATAGAGCGCAGTGAAATCGCGGCACGGACCGATCATGTCGATGCCCTTTCCAACCTGGAGCCGCCGAATGAGCATCCGTTGAGACGACCGTTGATCTTGAAGTGTTCCATCGCTCGTCGCGCATGCACCGGAACGCCGCGGGCAGATCCACGCTCGTCCGTAGGAGAAGAGTCGGTCTGGCGCCGGGACCGCACGCTTTTTTCTGGAATCCCGTCCCGGCGGAGGGCGCTTCGACGCATGTCTTCCGTGCGGCGAACACGCCGCGTGAAGACCGGATGCGTACGAACGTGGAAGACGTGATGGCCGGAGGCTGGATGCCGCTCCGCACCAGGATGCAAGCGGAACCGGGATCCAGATCCCTATGGAGAGACGGGGAACTCCGGCCCACGACGGCCCTTTCGCGGGGGCAAGATTTGCAGGGATCGAGGACCAGATGAAGGCAACGACCGCCGCGAACCGTGTAGGTCGGAGCCCGGGAGGGCTGGTCCTCGATCTCCCTGCCTTTTGAGGTTCGACGGGAGGGGGAGCGCCGAGGAGGAGGAGGCCCGGGAGGAGAGAAATGAGCGGGGGACGCTGCAGCGTCCCCCGTTTTTCGTGAGCCTCGTTTGTCCGAGCCTACATGAGCAGCGTGCCGCCCTTCTGACCGAGCAGACTCTTCAGGCGGCACATCACGTTCGAGTGGATCTGACACACACGGCTCTCGGTGAGGGAGAGCATCTCGCCGATCTCGCGCATCGTGTGGCCCACCTGGTAGTACTGCTCGATGATGAAGCGCTCCTTGTGGGTGAGCGAGCGCGTGATGTAGAGCATGAGGTCGCGGCGGTTGAGCTCGCCGATCGGATCGACCGCGCGCTTGTCCTCGAGGACGTCCACCTTCTCCATCGAGCTCTCGTCGTCGTGGTCCTCCCACTTCTCGGAGAGCGAGTACATCGCCTTCGCGCTGGCGCTGTTCATCTCGCGCGTGAGCTCGGCGTGGTTCATCTCCAGGCGCGAGGCGAGCTCGGCGTGCGTCGGCTCGCGGCCGTATTCGCCGGTGAGCCGTTGCAGAGCCTTGTCGATCTTGCCGGCTTTCAAGCGCACCAGGCGGGGCACCCAGTCCTGCGAGCGCAGCTGATCGAGGATGGAGCCGCGGATGCGCGTCGTGCAGTACGTCTTGAACTTGATGCCGCGATCCGGATCGAAGCCGCGGATCGCGTCCATCAAGCCGAACAGACCCGCGCTCACCAAGTCGTCGAGCTCGATCGACTTGGGCAGCGTCTGCAGCAGGCGCTCGGCGATGTACTTGACGAGCGGGAGGTGTCGCTCCATCAGCACGTTGCGCAGGTGCTCGATCTTTTCCTTGTCGGTGCTCGACTTGAGGGTTCGATAGATCTGCCAGATGTCCTCGGTCGGAACCTTGTCCAGCGAGTCCGCCTCGGGCTGGGGCGCCGGGGTGGCCTTTGCGGCCTGGGCTCCGACGCGCCGGCGCCCGAGCTTGGCGAGGCTGGTGGCAGCGCTCCGCTTCGGGAGGCTGCTGCTCGTTTTGGTTGCTGGCTTCTTCGACGTCATGGCAGTGGCCGCCTCGCGACCTCTCAGAATCCGACGAGGGCACGCGCTGGCGTGTCCCCTAGTCGCGCGCGGCCGTTCAGGAATCGGAGCTCGATCACGAACGCGCAGCCGATCGGTTTCCCGCCGATGCGACGAACGAGCTTGAGCGCCGCGCACATGGTCCCCCCCGTCGCGAGCAGGTCATCGACCAATAGCACGTGCTGCCCAGGCTTCACTGCATCCTCGTGGATCTCGATGGTGTCCGAGCCATACTCGAGGTCATAGGACTCCGAAGCCGTCTTCCACGGCAGCTTGCCGGGCTTGCGGATCGGGATGAAGCCCTTCGACAGACGATGAGCCAGCGCCGTCCCGAAGATGAATCCCCGGGACTCGATGCCGCAGACGAGGTCATAGCTCGAGGGCTCGAAGAGCGATGCCAGGCCCTCGATCGACTCGGAGAGCCCCTCGGGACTCTGGAGGAGCGGCGTGATGTCCTTGAAAACGATTCCCGGCTTGGGGAAATCTGGGACGTCACGGATGTAGGTCTCTATCAAGGGCTTCTCGGGAGCGAACTCGCCCCGATTCGTGCGGGGGGCAGGCGGGGGGCAACTCATCGGTAGGTATTGGTCACAATCTTGAGCGTGGGGCGGGGACTCTACATTTCCTCCAGGGGCCGCAGACCAAGAATCTGCAACCCGTTGGCCAGCACGATCTTGCAGGCGCGCACCAAGGACAGGCGCGCAGCCGTGATCGGTGCATCCTGGCCCAGGACGCGCGACTGGACGTACCAGGCGTTCGTCTCGCGACACAGTCCAAGCAGGTAGGTCGCGATCTGCGAGGGTTCGGCCGCGACTGCCGCGGCGCGCAGCGTCGCCTCCCAGCGGCCCAGCCGCAGCAGGATCGCTGCCGCCTCGGCGAGCGCTCCCCAATCGGGTGCGGCTCCGCCTTCACCGGAGTCAGCGGCCTTGCGCAGGATCGAGGAGAGGCGCGCGTGCGTGTACAGCACGTAGGGCCCGGTCTCGCCCTCGAAGGAGAGGATTTCGGCCTTGTCGAAGAGGACGTCCTTGATGCGCTCCCGGCGCAGGTCGTTGAAGACGATCGCGCCGATCCCCACGGCCTCGGCGACCTCGACGCGACCGACGAGGTCGGGGTTCTTCTCGGTCACGATGCGGCGCGCTTCCTCGACGACCTCGTCGATCAGCTCGTCGAGGACGAGGACCGCGCCCTTGCGGCTGGCGAGCTTGACGCGGCCGGGACCGAGCAAGAGGCCGAAATCGACGTGCTCGACGCGCTCCTGCCACGGGCAGTCCATGCGCGCGAGCACCGCCTTCAGCTGGCGGAAGTGCAGTCGCTGCTCGGCACCCACGACGTAGAGGCAGCGCTCGAAGTGGAACTCTTCCCAGCGGTGAAAGAGCGCGGCGAGATCGCGCGTGGCGTACAGCGTGGTCCCGTCGGTCTGCTGCAGCAAGCAGGGCGTCGACTCGAGCGCAGCGTCGACTCCGTCGAGCCTCACGATCAGAGCCCCGCGCGAGATCTCGGTCACCCCGGCCGTGTTCACGCGCTCGAGCGTTGGCTCGAGGTACGGTTCGTAGAAACTCTCGCCGCGCACGAGATCGTGGCGGATGCCAAGCCGCGCGTAGGTCGCGTCGAAACCCCTCAGGGAGACCTCGGTGACCCAGCGCCAGAGCTGCCGCACTTCGCCCTCGTTCCCGCTCTCCAGCTCGCGGTAGGCCGCCCGCGCCTCCTCCTCGAAGGCGGGATCCTTCTCCATCGCCTCCTTGCTCTTCTGGTAGAGGTCCAGCAGCCCGCGCACCGGCTCCCGCTCGAGGTCGACGTCCTCTTTCCAGCGCCGGATCGCCACCACCAGTCCGCCGAACTGCGCGCCCCAGTCGCCGATGTGGTTGATTCCTACCGTGCGGTACCCGAGCGCCTGGAACAGCCGCACGAGCGCCGCGCCGATGATCGTCGAGCGGATGTGTCCGACGTGCATGGGCTTGGCGATGTTCGGCGAGGAGAAGTCGATCACGATCGTCTTGTCCCGGCCCTCATCGGAAGACCCGTAGCGCGCGCCGAGCTGCACGACCTCGCTGATCACCACCTCGGCGAGACGCGCCCGGTCGACGCGAAAGTTCAGGTAGGGACCCGTCGCGACGATCTCCATCCCCGGGATGCGACCCGCGAGAGCGGCCGCGAGCTCGCTCGCGATCTTCGGCGGCGGCGCCTTGCGGCTCTTGGCGAGCACGAAGCAGGGGAAAGCAAAGTCGCCGAGCGCGGGATCGCGCGGCGATTCCAGGCGGATCTCGCTCTCGGGGATCTCGGTGAGAACATGGAGGGCACGCGAGATCTCAGCTTGGAAGCGTTTCATGGCGGGCGGGGGCGCAAAGGATAGACGCGAGCCGCGGCGCGAGGCGAGACGTACGCGCGCGCTCTCGCGCGGGCGATCGCGTACCGAACGAGGCGCGGCCGTCCCGCGCGCTCGGAGTTGACGACCAACGAGGGGGAGGTGACAATCCGGGCGGCCGGGATTCCACCTCGCGCGCGCAGTTTCGGGCTCGTTTTCACAGGCGAACCCGGGGGGTGAGCCATGGGGGTTCCAGCTCGCGCAGGTACTCGCGATCCACCGATGAGAACCGAGGAACCTGAGTCCTTCGAGGTCCCCCCCGAGGAAGCGGCCTCCAATCGGTCCGCAGGATCCTCCCGCGAGGAAACCGACCTCGAGTGCGAGGAGGCGTCCTTCCCGATCGTCTGCGCCGGGGCTTCGGCGGGCGGCCTGGAAGCTCTCACGACCCTGCTGCGCACCCTTCCGCCGGAAACCGGGATGGCGTTCATTCTGGTGCAGCACCTCGGTCCCACGCACGCGAGCATGCTCAGCGAGATCCTCGCCCGGGTGACGTCCATGCCCGTGGAAGAGGCTCGCGACGGGATGCGCGTGGAGCCCGATCACATCTACGTCATGCCGCCAGCTTCGAACATGCTGATCTCGGGCGGCACGCTGATGATCTCGGCCCGCCACGAACCACCTGGCTTGCATCGGCCGATCGACGAATTCCTGCGCTCGCTCGCAGAGGACCAGGGTGCCCACGCGATAGGAATCGTGCTCTCCGGATCGGCCACGGATGGAACGCTTGGCCTCGAGGAGATCAAGGCCGCCGGCGGAATCACCTTCGCGCAGGACGACACGGCCGAGCACGTGAGCATGCCTCACAGTGCGATCGAGGCCGGGTGCGTCGATTTCGTGCTTCCTCCCGATGAGATCGGTCGGGAGCTGGCACGCATCAGCCGCCACCCGTACGTGATCCCGACGGGACGGCCACCGGAGCTGTCCGCGGAAAAGAAGGATCTCGCGGAGCTCTTCGAGGTCCTCCGTAATGCGACCGGAGCCGACTTCTCGCACTACAAGCGCAACACGCTCTACCGTCGTGTCGCGCGCAGGATGGTGCTGCACAAGCTGGAGTTGCTGGCCGACTATCTGCGCTTTCTCCAGGAGTCCCCCGCGGAATTGCAGGCGCTCTACCAGGACATCCTGATCAACGTCACGAGCTTCTTCCGGAACCCGGAGTCTTTCGAAGCGCTGAAGTCGAAGGTGTTCCCCGCGCTGACCGAGGGACGCTCGCGCCACGATCCCGTGCGCATCTGGGTGCAAGGTTGCTCGACGGGCGAGGAAGCCTATTCCCTGGCCATCGCCTTCGCGGAGTTCCAGGACGCCTCACCGAAACCCTTGCCCGTCCAGATCTTCGCGAGCGACCTGAACGCGCGGGGGATCGACAAGGCGCGGACCGGGATCTTCTCGAAGAACATTGCAAGCGACGTTTCGCCGGAGCGTCTCCGGCGATTCTTCGACGAGACGGACGGCAAGTACCAGGTCTCCAAGGCCATCCGTGAGATGTGCATCTTCGCTCGGCACGACGTGTTGACCGATCCGCCCTTCTCCCGGCTCGATCTCATCACGTGCCGCAACCTGCTGATCTACATGGAGCCCGTGCTCCAGCAGCGGCTGATCCCGATCTTCCACTACTCGCTCGTGCCAACCGGATTCCTCTGGCTGGGGAGCTCGGAGACGATCGGATCGTTCCGCGAGCTCTTCGAGATCCGTGACACCAAGCACAAGATCTATGCGAAGAAGCTCGCGACCACCCGCCTCGGGGGATTGCCGCTCGCGCACCCGGCCAGACGTCCCGCGGAGCTCGTGCCCGTCGGACCGCGCACCCGAGAGCCCGGCGTTCCCGCCTCCGTCGAGGCGCAGCGAGAGGCCGATCGCCTGCTCCTCTCTCGCTACGCGCCCGCCGGCGTCCTGATCGATGCGAGCGACGAGATCATCCAGTTCCGTGGCGACACGGGGCCGTACCTGACGCCCGCGCCTGGACGGGCGAGCTTGAACCTCCTCAAGATGCTCCGCGAAGGCCTCCTCGTTGCCGTGCGCGGGGCGCTCTCCAGGGTGCGCAGGGACGAGATCGCGATCCGTGAGAGCGGCTTGCGAGTCAAGTCCGAGGGCGGACTCCGCACGGTCGACGTGCACTTGATGCCCGTGCGAACCCCCGGAACGAGCCAGGACTGCGTGCTGGTCCTGTTCGAGGACTCGGACCGGTTCGCGGCCGCTCCGCATTTGCCGAGGCCGGTCGAGTCGAGCTCGGCTGCGTACACGCGAACCGAGGAGACGGCGAGCCAGGAAGTCGAACGCCTCGAGCAAGAGCTCGGAGCGACACGCGAGTACCTGCAATCGGTCATCGAAAAGCAGGAGACCTCCAACGGAGACCTCCAGTCGGCCAACGAGGAGATCCAGTCGGTCAACGAAGAGCTGCAGAGCATCAACGAGGAACTCGAGACCTCGAAGGAGGAGATCCAGTCGAGCAACGAGGAGCTGTCCACGGTCAACGACGAGCTGCACAACCGCGTTCAGCAGCTCGCCGACGCGAACAACGACATGCTCAACGTCCTCTCGGGCGTGCAGATGGCCATCGTCATGCTCGGGCGGGATCTGCGCATCCGGTGGTTCACGCCCGCGGCCGAGAAGCTCCTGAACCTCATTCCGAGCGACATCGGGCGGCCGCTGAGCGACTTCAAGCTGAACTTCGAGATGGAAGATCTCGACCCCATGCTCACCGAGGTGATCGACAACGTCGTCCCCAGGGAGATGGAGGTCCAGGACAAGCAGGGGCGCTGGTACTCGCTGCGCATCCGGCCGTACCGGACCCTCGAAAACAAGATCGAGGGCGCCCTGCTGGTCCTCGTGGACGTCGATCGGCTGAAGCGTGATCAGCAGACCGTGCTGCGCCAATCGGAGCTCCTGGAGCAAGCCCACGAACCGATCGTCGTCTGGGACCCAGATGGCGCGATTCAGTTCTGGAATCGGGGGGCAGAGGTGGTCTACGGGTACTCCAAGGAAGAGGCCTTGGGCAAGATCGACCATGAGCTCCTGAAGTCGTCCGTACCCTTCGAGGCCTTGACCGAGAGCCTCGACCGGACGGGTCAGTGGACCGGCGAGCTCGTGCAGACGTGCAAGGACGGCTCGGAGGTCGTCGTCGAATGCCGCCTGGTGCTCGTGCGCACCTCGGATGGCAAACGTCTGGTGCTCAAGACCGATCGGCCGATCACCGAGCAAAAGCTGAGAGAGCAGGCTCTGCGGGAGCGCGCCGAGGCGCTGATCGCCGCCGATCGCCAGCGGAACGAGTTCCTCGCCACGCTCGCCCACGAGCTGCGCAATCCGCTCGCCTCCATCCGGAACGCCGCTCAGCTCTTGCGGTCGCGAGCGGCCAGCGGTGATCAGGAGCTGGCCAAGGAGACCATCGAACGGCAGGTCTTGAACATGGTTCAGATGGTCGATGACCTGCTCGACGTCTCGCGCGTGACTCGCGGGCGGATCCAGCTGCGCAAGGAAGTCATCGACGTCGCGGCCATCGTGGAGCGCGCGGTCCGGGCGACTCATCATGCGTGCCTGGATCGCCAGCAGGACCTCTCGGTGACCCTGCCTCGGGAGCCGCTGTACGTCGACGTCGATCCCACGCGCTTCGAGCAGGTGTTGAACAACCTCCTCTTCAATGCATTCGAAATTCACGCCGCAGGGTGGGCACGTCTGGCTGACGGCCGAGCTCGAGGATCCCGCTCGGGGAGCGAGAACGGGCCTACCGGCGTCGCCGACCGCAGCGAAGAGCGTGCTGGTGCGCGTCCGGGACGACGGCATCGGCATCGCGCCCGAAACTCTCCCCAGCGTTTTTGACCTCTTCGTACAAGCGGATCAGTCGCTGGAGCGTACGCAGCATGGCCTCGGGATCGGATTGACCCTGGCCAAGAATCTGGTCGACATGCATGGTGGCAGCATCGAGGCCCGCAGCGCAGGACCTGGGAAGGGCAGCGAGTTCCTCGTCCGCATGCCTGCCGTGCGTGCTCCAGCGTCCGCCCAGTCGATCGCCCCAAGGAAGAAACTCGCTCGCATGGATTCCGGTCATCGCATCCTCGTCGTGGACGACAACGTCGATGCAGCCATGAGCCTCGCGATCTTGCTGCGGATGGGAGGTCACGACGTGAAGACCGTGCACGACGGGCCGGCCGCCCTGGAAGCGGCGCGCGGGTTTCATCCCCAGCTCGTCCTCCTCGACATCGGCCTGCCGGGCATGAACGGCTACGAGGTCGCACGACGGATGCGCTCCGAGCCCGAGCTGGCGCAGGCCACGCTCGTGGCCGTCTCGGGTTATGGTCACGAGCAGCACGTCAAGCAGGCCCTCGAGGCGGGCTGCGATCATCACGTGACCAAGCCGCTCGACCCCGACAAGCTCCAGGATCTGCTCGCGCGCTGGATGGCGAAGCCGACCTGACGCTACTCGAAGAGGCGCCGGTGGAGTGCGCGGACGATCTCGCGCACGCGGTCGCGCGACACCACGAACGAGAGGTTGTTGCGGGTGGCGCCGTAGCTGATCATCTCCACGCGCACGGCGAGCTCTTCGAGGGTTTCGAACACACGCCGCTGGACGGACAGGCCGTCCTGCAGCTCGGCGCCCACGATCGAGACGAGCGAGAGTGCGCGTCCGATCGTGACTTCCGAGAAGCGTGAGAGCTCGATCACCGCCGGTTCCAGGCGCGCCGTCGCGTCGGTCGTGAGCGCCACGGACACTTCGCTCGTTGCGATCATGTCGACGACGATCTCGTGGCGCGCGAAGACCTCCGCGATGCGCTCGAGGAAGCCGAACTGGAGGAGCATCGGCGCGGCGATCACGTTGACCACGGCGATCTCCTCCTTGCTCGTGATCGACTTCAGGCCGCGCTCGCCGCTCGCGAGGCAGGCCACGATGACCGTGCCGGGGTGCTCCGGCCGGAAGCTGTTCAGCACGCGGATCGGGAACGTTCTTCTGGACCGCGGGCGCCATGGTCGCCGGGTGCAGCACCTTGGCGCCGAAGAAAGCGAGCTCGGCCGCCTCGGCGAAGGAGAGCTTCGAGACGAAGCGCGCCCGCTCGACGATGCGCGGATCGGCAGTCATCACGCCGTCGACGTCCGTCCAGATCTGGATCTCGTCGGCACCCAGGGCCGCCCCGAGGATCGCCGCCGAGAAATCGCTCCCGCCGCGGCCGAGGGTCGTGACGTTGCCTTGCTCGTCCTTGCCGATGTACCCGGTCACCACCGGCACCCCCGGGACCTCGCCGAGCGCGGCGCGGATGCGCTCCTCGGTCTCGGGCAGCGGGCGAGCGGAGCCGAAGCGCCCATCGGTCAGGATCCCTGCCTCCCAGGCGTCGACCGCTCGAGCGGGCAGCCCGGTGCTCGCGAGGTACGCAGCTACCAGCCGCGCCGAGAGCCGCTCGCCGTAACTCGCGAGCGAGTCCATCGTGCGGGCCGTGCATTCGCGCAGGAGGGCCACGCCGTGCACGAGGCTGCGGAACTCGGCGAGCATCCCGTCGAGGAGTGCCAGGTCGAGCCCGAGCCCCGCCAGCGTTTCATGGTGAGCGCGGGCGAGCGCCTCGTACTCCGCTTGCCATGCCTCACCGCTGCGCGCGAGCTCGGCCAGACGAAAGAGCCGGTTCGTCACGCCGCTGATGGCGGAGACGACGACGACCGGCCGGCGCTCGAGTGCTGCGCGAACGATCGAGGCCAGCCGCCGTATCGGCTCGGGACCTCCGACGGAGGTGCCGCCGAACTTCTGCACGATCATGAGTGGTTCGCTCCGCCGGAGGGCGTGGAGGTTGAACGAGGTGCGAACGCATGTCGCGTACGCTGAAGCGAGGCGAGAGCCCTGCGCTCACGATGCAAAGCACGATCCGCCGGGGATCACCGCTCGCTCCTACCGGGACAAGGAACCGTGGCAGGCCTCGGCGGTCATCGTACTCTCGCCCGTCACGCGCTTCCAGGCGCCCAAAGCCGCGACCGGGGGAACCTCGAGAGGTTCCCCCGGTCGCAGGAGGTGTCGGCTCGGACCGACCGGGCTAGTCATTGATATCCATCAAAGCTCCCGTGTCGTCCCAGACATTGCCGCTGATGACGGCTGAGATGTCGCTGTAGAGGATGCCATATCGATACCCACGGCCGAAGCGGTTGTCGATCAGGCGCACGTTGGTCATCGGACCATAGGCGTCGTTGGTCAGGAAGAGGGTGTAGTTGCCCCCGTTGAGCCAGTTCTTCTCGATCAGGATGTTGCCGGCCGGACCGTAGAACGCAGAAATCGAAAGCGCCGAGTTGGACTCGTGCCCGGGGATGTCGACGGGCATGTCGATGTTGTTGTGCCGGATCGTGATGTTCATGCCGACCAGGCTTTGATCGCCGTCCGCATGGGCTCCAGGTCCCATGCCCAGATGGTGGATCCAGCAATCCTCGATGAGAGCGTCGCCGTGAGCCTTGAAAGCGTCACCGCCGCCCTCGTGCACCTCGAGACGCCTGGCCGTGAATCCCTTGCCGTACACTCCGCAGCTACTCGCGTCGAGGACCTCGCCATCCTCGAACAAGGCCCCGCTGAAATTCTGGATGCATTCGATGCCATAGGAGTTCCCGTTGGCGTCGATGCGGAAGTTGCGGAGGATCACGTTGTTGGCTCGGATGACGATCGTGCCCGTCACCTTCACGTTCTCCAGCACATAGCCGTTGGTGGTGATCGTCATCCCGGTCATCGGCGTGAGGCTGCTCTCGTCATAGGGACCCGTGTTCGCAGGGCCTGGCTTGCCGCCGCCGCCGCCGCCGGAGTCGACAGTCAGGAACACCTCGCGCTGCACGGAACCCCGCCCGGTGGTCAGGTTGTCGAAGGCCGCGACGGTGTGGTAGTTCCCGACGGCGAAGCCCCGAACCGTGTCCTGATCGACTCGCAGCGTCACCTTCGTGGATCGCTGCGGGTCCAGGAAGCCGTGGCTGCGTCTCCCGGCGTCCACCCAGCCCGCACCCACCGATACGCGCCACTCGAGAGGTGCGTCGCCCCTGTTGCTGAGCGTGTAGGTCTTCGAGGTGGGCGTGAAGCTCCCGCCGACAGTGCCGTCGATCCGGTAGTCACCCATGGGGGTGACACTCAGATACCCGACGCCCGGATCCAGCGTGCCCTCGTCGGTGGGTCCTCGAATGATCTCGACGCAGCGCGTCGCCGATCCAGCGCCGTTGGTCGCGTTCGTGAACTCGATCGACGCGCGATGACTGCCCTGGCCGAGCTCTGCCACGAGCTGCTCGTCGATGCCGACGTTGATGTTCGCTGTCATGCCCGATGCCAGGTTGCCGCGGGAGTCTCCGGAGAAGGTCACCCAGGGCTCCGAGCTCTTGATCGAGAACTGGACGGGTTCGGCCCCGCTGTTGGTGACCCGGTAGGTCATGATGGGAGTCGCCGTCTCGCTCTCGACCATGACGGGAGGCTCGAAGTCTTCCCGGGGAGTCACGAGCAGGGATCCTGCTGCTGAAGTCTCGTACAGGGTGAGCGTGGACCTGATCACGACCTGATCATCGGTGTCCCGTGCGTTCCGGAACGCGATGTCCGCGGCGTACTCGCCTGCTGCTAGCGTGGCCGCGAAGGATGGATCGAGCGAGATCACCACGGTTCCCTGTCCACCAGCCGCGAGGTTTCCCGCGCTCTGAGAGAACCGGAAGCCGGGCAAGGTCGATGCTGCGGTCCAGCGAAGTGGGCTCGAACCCTTGTTCTCGAGGACGACGAGACGCTGCGCATCGGGGAAGGGACCGCCGATGGGAGCCTCGACGCTGAAGATCGTCGAGTCAGCTGTCGTCAGATTCCGTTGCGTGTCGGACCGGGAGACGCCGAGGTCCGATTGTCGGGCGAAAGATGTGTTCGCGGACACCAGCCCAGTCAGAGAGATCAAGGCCAGGCTTGCTAGCCGAGTTGCCGTGGTGGTGACGCAGTCAGTGTTGGTCCAACTAACCATTACTGGTTGTTCCCCTCTCGCAATCCTCGAGCTCCTGCAATTCGAGGCACGGTCCAGTCCGCGCGATTCGAAGATGAACGCCCCGCAGGGCCGCCCATCACAGGAGCGGTGACCGACGGACTACGGAGCCAAGGTCCCCGTAGTCGCCAGATGTGGGGAACTTCACCCCGACCGGCATTGCAGCCCCTTGTGAGAGGGGTGCCAACCCGCACGCACTAATCCAAAGATTTCCTGGCGAATTCCAGTCTTGATCCTCGAATTAATCGCTCCGAATCATCTGGGCTGGTATCGCACGAACCGGATCAGCGATCAGAAGCGCATCTCACGCCCAGTTCTCCCACTCCTCGTTGGCGAGCGAGAGCTCGCGCTCGACCTCGGCAACCGACGTCTGCGTCTCGCGCAGGCGCGCGGGATCCTTCCACACCTCTTCGAGCGCGAGCTCGGTATGGAGTTCGCGCAGGCGCGCTTCGAGCGCGATGATCCGCTTCTCGAGCTTCTCGAACATGTAGGGATTGCGGACGCGCGCGACGGGGAGCTTGCCGCCTTCGACGGCTGCCGCCTTGCGGGCGGAGTTCGCGCGTCCGGCGGCCGCGCGCGCAGCTTTCTTCTCGCGCGCGCTGCCCGCGCTGCGAGCCGCGCTCTCCCCGGCGAGCTCTTCCTCGCGGAGGCGCCGCCAGGAGCTCCAGTTTCCCTCGTGCACGCGTACCCTGCCCTCGTCCAGAGCGAAGATTCGCGTGCACAGCGCGTCGAGAAACTCGCGGTCGTGACTGATGCACACGAGCGCACCCTCGTACTCGGAGAGCATCTCCTCGAGCGCCGTGCGGCCGGCCAGATCGAGGTGGTTGGTGGGCTCGTCGAGGGCCATCCAGGAAGGTTCGGAGAGCAGGAGCTTGGCGAGCGACAGCCGCGCGCGCTCGCCGCCCGAGAGGGCCGCGACGGGCTTGTCGATCTCTGCGCCGCGAAACAGGAAGCGCGCCAGCCAGGAGCGCACCGCGAGGTCGTCCATGTCGGCGTGCTCGCGGCGGATCTCGAGGAAGGCCGTCGCATCCTCGCGCAGGGCCGAGGTGTCCTGGTCGTAGAACGCGCACACGGCGCCATGGCCGCGCACCACCTCGCCGGCGAGCGGCGGCATGCGGGCCGCGAGCATGCGCAGGAGCGTCGACTTGCCCGTCCCGTTGCGGCCGACGATGCCCACGCGGTCGCCGCGATTCACGCGCAGGTTCGCGTCGCGGAACAGCACGCGCGTGCCGTAGCCGGCCGCGAGATCCTCGGTCGACACCACCATCTCGCCCCCGCGCATGGCTTTGGGCGGCTTCAATACTGGACGTCGCACGTCGTGGTGGGGTCGCTCGATGCGCACGACGTTCTCCAACCGCTTGGCTCGGCCCTTGGCCTCGGCGGTGCGCTGACTGCCCATGTGCTTCTTGATGAACACGTCTTCCTTGCGCAGGAAGTCTTGCTGCTCTTCCCAGGCCCGCAGCTCGCTCTCGTAACGCTCGCGCTTGAGCTCGAGGTAGCGCGGCCAGTTGCCGGGATAGCGCACCAGTAGGCCCCGCTCGAGCTCCACGATCGCGCTGACGGCGTTGGTGAGCAGGCGGCGGTCGTGGCTCACCACGAGGACCGCGGTCTCGATCTCGCCCAGGTACGACTCGAGCCACTCGATGCCCTCGAGATCGAGGTGGTTGGTGGGCTCGTCGAGGAGCAGGAGGTCGTGGCCGCCGACGAGCGCCCGCGCGAGCGCCGCACGGCTGCGTTCGCCGCCGGAGAGCGTGTGCACCTCGCGCTCCCAGAATTCCCGCGCGAGGCCGATGCCGTCGAGCACCATCTCGGTCCGCCGCTCGATCTCCCAGCCGCCGAGCTCCTCGATCCGGTGCGTGAGCCGCTCGTGCTCGGTGAGCGCCCGGGCGAGCTCCTCCTCGGAAGCGCCCTCGGCCATGCGGTGCGCGGCCGCCTCCAGTTCATGGATCAGGGCACGCAGGTCGTCGAGCCCGCTCTCGACATGGCGCCAGACGGTCTCACCCGGCTCGAAGGTCGGTCGCTGAGGCACGTACGCGAGGGTCGCTCCCTTGCGCAACGACACGCGGCCCCAGTCCGGCGCATCCTCGCCCGTGACGATGCGCAATAGCGTCGTCTTGCCGCCACCGTTGCGCCCGACGATGCCGATCTTCGCCGCAGGGTCCAGCGAGAGCCAGGCACCGTTCAGCACCTCCTGAGCGCCGAAATGCTTCTTGAGGCTTTCGAAGACGAGGAGACTCACTGCGGGCCCCGAGCGGGGCGGAGAGCATACCTTCCTCCCCCCTTGTAGAGTCCTATCTGTTAGGCTGAGGGAACGGATATGGCTCGTGCGGGGGGCCGCCGCGTGATGCGCCGGCACATCGCGCGCAAAGAATCGACGGGATCCAGAGGAACCATGCTATGCAACGCCCGATGCTCTCGAGATGGCTCCGAATCGCGAGCGGAACGTGCATGCTCGCGGCCGCTGCCCAGGCGCAGACCTTTCTGATCGACCTGGGACCTGAACTGGACGTCCCCTTCGTCACCTACGGGGCGGGGTCGGGCATGACAGGCTACTGGTACGGGGAGTCCGGACCATTCGACGAACCGCAGGACTTGATCGACCGCTGGGGGGTCTGGACCTCCGTGACGATCTTTGCTGCCACCGCGCCTCCGATACTGGAGGAAGACGATCCTGCGACGAGCGGCGACGACGACGCCCTGTGCGACGACGGAGCTCGCTGTGGTCTGGTCGGCGACACGGACGTCTGGGAGTTCCGCGAGCTCGCCAACGGCGTCTACCACGTCTACACCTACGTGTTCACGCCCAACCGGCCCGCCGACCGGTTGCAAGTCGAGGTACCTGGCTCGATCGACCCGCAGGTAACGATCGGTGGCCCCTGGCCCGGCGCGCACGTCGAGGGAATCACCTTCTCCCGCCACAGATTGATCGTCAGCGACGGAGCGATCGACGTGCGAACGAAGCGAACGAGCGAGTCCGCCACCATCGACGGTTTCCAGATCGTGCGCATCGACGACTCCGTCGATTTCGGCACGAGCTACTGCCCGGCGAATCCCAACTCGACTGGAATGCCCGCTCACCTGTGGGTCTCCGGGACCCTGGATGCCCTGCGCTTGCGCGCCGAACCCCTCCCCGAGCCCGGCCCTGCGCTCTTCTTCTACGGTCCCACTTCGACCGAGATTCCCTTCGGCAACGGCAAGCTCTGCGTGGGCTCGCCCCACAAGCGCCTGGTGCCTCCCATCCCGGTGATCGAGCACTCCGCCACACTGGTGGTCGATCTCTCCCACACCGGCCTCTCGTCGATCCACCTCCAGTGCTGGTTCCGCGATCCGGCCGCCGGCGGCGCCGCCTTCAACCTGTCCGACGCCCTCGCACTTCCTTGATGGGGAGCTGTCAGTGGCTCGGAGGAGCGTCGGCGGAAGGTGACTGAGGCCGAATCCCTCGCATCCGCGCGAGGTCGGCTTCGGCGGCGATGTGGCCGAAGGATGCCCACGTCGTTCCGGCGACGATCGAGCTGAAGAGAGCTTCGGCGCGATCGCGGTCGCCCTTCGCGAGGGCCCAGGCGCCCAGGCCGTACGAGAGCGTCGCGCGATCGATCGGGCTTGCGTCGGCGGGCTCGACGAACTCCTCGGCCGGCCGGTCGCTCCGGAAGTGCAGCAGGAGCGCGAGGTAGCTCGAGTTCTCGATGACGTCCATGCCCTCGTGGATCGGGCCGAGCAGCGCCCGCGCTTCCTCGGTCATGCCGAGGCGCGCCAGCGCGAGCACGAGCCAGTAGCTCGTCGCGACCAGCATGTCGTCATTCGCGCGCGAAGGCTCGAGGCCTGCCCGCCAGGCGTCGGCCGCGCGCGCATAGTCGCCGCTCAGGTAATGCGCGAGGCCGAGGTGGTACCAGATGTTGAACCGATCGGTCGAGCGGGGGATACCCATCGCATTGGGCTGGCCGTCGGGCTCGATCGCATCGGCTTCCGCGAGCATGAGCTCGGAAGCATGCGTGAGATCGGCGATGGCCCGCTCGAACTCGCGCAACGTGATCCGGCGATGGCCGCGGTGGCGGCGCAGACGGTAGCTCTCGGGATGACGCTCGATTCCGCGTGAGAAGCAGTCGACGGCTTCCTGGTAGCGTCCGAGGTAGGCGAGTCGTCGTCCGACCCAGATCGCGGCCTCTTCCGAATCGGGCGCGGCCTCGTAAGCCGAGCGCGCCGCCGCCAGATCCGCTTCGAGAGCCGCCTCGCGCTCCGGCGGAAGCTCCGGCGGTGCGAGCGTCTCGCCGAGGAGCGAGCGCACCTCGCGCGGCGAGTCTCGCTGAGTGCCGACGCCGCTGCAGGCCGCCACGGAAACGAGCAGGAGCATGAGGCCGCCGCGCATCGAAGGTGTCCGCGCGGAAGAGTAGCATGCTGCCCCGCATGCCTGCCCCGCCCTCCGATGCGCGATCTTTCCGTGGCGAAGTCCTCTCCGTGCGGCCGACGGGGGAGGACGGCGCCGTGCTTCGAGTGCGCCCCGAGGAGCGGCTCGGGCCGCTGCGCGCCGCCCGCTTCTTCATGCTGCGCCGCGAGGACGCGCTCTCGCCCGCGATCCCCCGGCCCTTCTCGGTCTACCGCCAGCTCGAGGACGGCGCGCTCGAGTTCCTGATCAAGGTGATGGGGCCGGGAACGCGCGCGCTGGCGAGCTCGCGTCGCGGCGAAGTCCTGCGCCTCATCGGCCCGCTCGGCAATGGATGGCCCGCACTCGGCGGCGGCGGCTTGCCCTGGGTCATGCTCGCAGGCGGCATCGGCTCGGCGCCCTTCTACATGGCGATCGAGCAAGCGCTCGCCGGCATGGACGGAGAGCCTCCCGCACGGCGCGAGGAGCTCACCCTCGTCTACGGCGCAGCCCGCACCGCCCTGCTCTACGACTTCGACGCCTTCGAAGCCCTCGGCGCCCGCACCCTCGCCGCGACCGACGACGGCTCGTTCGGCTTCCGCGGCAATCTGGTCGAGCTCCTGCGCGACGCCTGGGAGCGCGGCCAGGCGCCACCCCGCGCGCGCCTCCTCGCCTGCGGCCCCGAGCGCATGCTCGAAGCCGTCGCACACCTCGCTCGCGAGCACGACCTCGAATGCTGGCTCTCGCTCGAGACCCTGATGGGCTGCGGCGTCGGGATCTGCAACGGCTGCGCAGTCTTCACGCGTCCCGAAGGCGAGCTCGGCACCTGGCCGGTCGCGAAATGCTGCGTGGAAGGTCCGGTCTTCCGCGCGGACGCGGTACGGCTGTAGCGGGGGACCGGCCCATGCCGCCCGCGCACGCCTCCGATCTGATCCTCAGTGCGGGTCCTTCGAGGCGAGGGCTTGCTCGCAGCTCGAGATCAATTGCGCGAGGCGTTCCTTCACGACCTGGCGGAAGGTCGGCTGGATCGTATCGATGATGCTGGGAACTTCGAGTAGCTCGCGCGCGCGCCGCAAGTGCATGAGCGCAGCGGCGGGCTCCGGCTCTTGGAGCATGACGCCCAGGTCGTGGTGGGACCAGAAGTGGTCGGGCGCGAGCTCGAGCGCATGTTCGAAGGAAGAGCGGGCCTCGTCGAGGCGCGCCAGTCGCACCAGGGCCTGGCCGCGCTGGTAGTGGCCCTCGGCCCACTCGGGCTCTTCGATCAGCACCAGGTGCAGCCACAGGAGCACGGCGTTCCAGTCCTCGCGTCCGCGCGAGAGCTGCGCGAGGGCGCGCGCGTGGGGCAGGTCACCTTCCACGGAGGGGGCCAGGCGCACCGCGACGTCGTCGCGATATTGACCGCGCGGGGCGAGCTGGTAGGCGCGGTCGAGGTACTGGCGCGCGGACTCGGGCTGGCCGGCACCTTGCAGGATGCAGGCGAGGTTGTAGTGCGCCTCGAAGCTCGTCGGCAGCAGCTCGCAGGCGCTCGCGAGCTCGCGAATCGCTTCGGTGGTGCGCGAGAGGCGCAGCAGCACCTTGCCTTCCTGGAGATGCGCGAGGCCGTGGTCCTTCTGGCGCGCGATCACCTGCTCGAAGCGCGCGAGCGCTTCCGACCATTCGCTGCGGGCTGCGGCGAGCACTCCGGAGAGGTAGACCGGCTGCAGATCCTCCGGGTCGGAGGCGCGCGCCCGCGCCAGGAACTGCTCGGCGATGTCGTAGCGCCCGCCTTCGATCGCGGTGCGCGCGATCTCCATCACGTACTCGTGGTGCCCCGGCTCGAACTGGAGCGCCTTCTCGAAGGACGCACGCGCCGAATCCCAGTCTTCCTTCACCACGAAGGCGCGCGCCTGATTCGCCCACGCCTCGGGGAAAGCTGGGTTCAGCGCGAGCGCCTTGCCGAAGGCCTTCAGAGCTTCGTGGATCTCGGCCCCCACGTCCTCCTGTCGACCGCTCCTCACCAGGGCCGTTGCGCGAGTCACGTACACGCTGCCGAGCGCAGTCCAGGCCTCGTAGCTCTGCGGGAAGTGCAGCGTCTGCTGCTCGAAGATCAGCAGCGGGACGTCGTAGTTGGGTTCGGGGTCCAGGTCGGCCATGCCGAGGTAGCACCAGCCCTGTCCGAGATTCGCCTGCAGGCGGTCGTCGAGCGAGACCCAGACCGTGGGATCGCCGCGAATCTGTTCGCGTGGAGTCTCGTGCACGACGCGCTCGAGCTCGGCCACGCGTTCCGGGAGCGGCGCGTCGGCGCCGAGCTTGGGCGCGCGCTCGCCGTAGTCGCTGCCGAGAGCGAGCGAGCTCAGGAAGTGGAGGAGCGCTTCGTCCAGTAGCTCGCGCCGCATGGAGGTCTGGTACTGGACCAGCAGGACCCGTCCGAGGCCCCAGTGCACGTAGGGACTCTTCGGCGATTCTTCCGCTGCGGCGCGGAAGAGCGTCTCCTCGTCGTGCCAGACCTGCGAACGCGTGACCACGCGCACCGCGAAGAGCGTCGCGACGACGCCCACCGCGACGGTCGCAATCGTCCGCGGCAGCTTCTCGACGAGCAGGACGAGGATCCCCATCGCCGCCGCGGCACCCACGTACAGGTAGCGATCGGAGAAGGGGAAGAGGCCCGCGGCCGCCACGCTCGCGAGTACCGGTGCGAGCGAGGCAGGAATCAGCAGCAAGAGAGCGAGCAGCCGATCCGCACGCTTCCTCCACGCCTGCAACGATGCGACCACGAAGAGCACCGACGCCAGCAGTCCCAGATAGAACGCTGGATCGAGCGGCGGGAGCTCGGGGCGGAAGGGCCGGAAGACCTCAAGCCGCAGCGGCAGTGCGAGCAGGCCGAGAAAACCCCCGAAGAGCTCCAGGCGGAAGCTCAGGGCCCGCGCCAGCGTCATCTGGAAATGCGAGGCGACGCGGTCGAGCCCGGCGAGGAGATCGCCGAACACGAAGACGCGGGCCATCCAGTAGAGCAAGAGCCCCGCGAGCACGGGACCCCATGCTTTCAGGCGCGTGCCCCCCGTCGGCTCCCCGGCACGCCTCGGTCGAAGGACATCGAGGACGAGCAGCATCGGAATTGCGGCGAGCGCTTGCTCCTTTGCGAGCGCACCCAGGAGCAGCCAGGCGGCCGGTACCAACGCAGGGCCCCTCGAGCCGCGCTCGCGCCAGCGCAGGAAGGCGCCGAGCGAGAGCAACACGAGCATTCCAGCCAGCGGATCGTTGAGCGCAGAGATCCACGCCACGCTCTCGACGTGCACGGGATGAAGCCCGAAGAGCAGCCCCGCACAGAAGCCGAGGCGCCCGTTCGAGAACAACCGAGTGAAGAAGCTCCAGGCGGCGAGCGTCGCACCGAAGTGCAGGACGAGCGAGAAGAGATGGAAGGCGAAGGGCTCGCCTCCGCCGACCCAGTACGCCAGGCGCAGCACCAGGACCGTGAGCGGCCGCCAGTACCCGATCGCACCCTCGGCCGCGGGGTCGTCGAAGCCCCAGTGCGAAGTGGTCAGGCTCTCCCAGATGCCGACCGTGCCGATGATGCGCGGATTGCGTCCGATGAGCCGCAGGTCGTCGTAGACGAACTCGCCCTCGAGGACGCGGCCGAACACGGCGTACACCAGCGCGAGCACGATGGCGAGCAGCAGCGCCGGAGCCAGAGCGCTCCTGGAACCATTCTCGGCCTGCGGCTCGGCGACGAGCGCGCTATCGATCGGAGTCATGCAGCGGATCTTCTCGGCCCATGCCGAGGGGTCCTGGGTCGGGCCGGTCCGGGCGCGGACCACCACGATAGCCGCGATCGGGGGGCGATTCACCCCGCCGGACGCTACGCTCAGGCCGCGATGTCGACCTCGCGCCGGCGCTCACCCGTCTCCACGGGCTTTCCGCCGCGGCCGTCCGTGGCAGCGCGCGCGCGTTTTCGCGAACTCCTCCTCGCTTGGTATCGCGCCGAGCGCCGCGATCTGCCGTGGCGGCGCACCAAGGATCCCTGGTCCATCCTGGTGAGCGAGACGATGCTCCAGCAGACCCGCGTCGAGGCAGTTCGCGAGGCCTGGACGCGCTTCCTCGAGCGCTTCCCCACGCCGGCTGCTCTGGCGCGGGCGAGCGAGGACGAGGTGCTCTCGGCGTGGAGTGGCCTGGGCTACTACCGGCGTGCTCGCGCGTTGCACGCAGCTGCGCAGGCGATCGTGAGCCGAGGTCGGGCTGGCTTCCCGCGCACGCGTACCGAGATCACCGCGCTACCCGGTGTTGGACCCTATACCGCGGGAGCTGTGCTCTCGATCGCTTTCGATCTGCCCGAGGCCGTGGTCGACGGGAACGTCGAGCGCGTGTTTGCCCGCTTCTACGGGCTGGACGCCGAAGCGGGCTCGCGCGATCTCGCGCGCGAGTGCTGGGCGCTCGCCGAGCTGTGTCTCCCTGCTGTCGGCGGGGGCGACTGGAACCAGGCCCTGATGGAGCTCGGAGCGACGCTGTGTGTCCCGCGGTCGCCCGATTGTCCGCGCTGCCCGCTCGAGTCGACCTGCGCCGCCCGCTCGAGCGGCCGAGTGGGGGAGCTCCCGCGCAAGAAACGGCGCGCAGCGCCGATCGAGGTCGAGCTCGAGATCCTGATCGCCGAACGCAAGGGCCGCTGGCTGCTGGAACGCCGGCCCGCGAGTGGCCGCATGGCCGGGATGTGGCAGCTTCCGACGCTGGAACGATCGCGCCGGGACGGCGGGACGCTGCTCTTTCCGGAGCGCTTTCCCACTGCGGGTCCCAGCTCTCGTGCCGGGGATGCACCGCTCGGTGAGCTTGGCCACGCCATCACGCGCCACCGGATCCGGGCGCGCTTGCTCCGCGCGAGCGCACCGGCAGAGTTGCCCGATCCGCCCTTCCGCTGGTGCAGCGCCGAGGAGATTCCGGCGCTCGCGCTGACCGGCATGGCGAAGAAAGCCTGGCGGCAACTGACGGACGATCGCTGACGCGCGCCGAGCGGAGGGCTATCCTCGCCGCGAGGAGAGGTGGAACATCGAAGGACTACGCACAGCTACCGAGGTGGAGGAATCCCCGACCAGAGCCGCGCCGCCGACCGAGAGCGGCGTGACGCTCGTCGTGCCGGCCTACAACGAGGAAAACGGCATCGAGGGGGTCGTGCGCCGGCTGATGGAGCTGCCGCTGGGAGTTCCGATCGAGCTGCTCGCCGTCGACGACGGGTCGAGCGATGGAACTCCCGCGGTCCTCGCGCGACTCGCGAAGGAGATCCCCGCGCTGCGCGTGATCGAGCACGGCTCCAACCGCGGCTACGGAGCGGCGCTGAAGACCGGCTTCTCCGCGGCGCGGCACGATGTGATCGTGATCACCGATGCCGATGCGACCTATCCCGAGCACAAGATCGTCGACCTGCTCGCGCGCATCGACGACGGCGCCGAGATGGCGGTGGGCGCCCGCACCGGGGAAGACGTGAACGTTCCGTTCGCGCGACGGCCGGCCAAGACTTTTCTGCGCCTGCTCGCCTCCTACCTGGCCGGAACCAGGATCCCCGACCTCAACTCGGGGCTGCGCGCGATTCGCCGCGAGCTCGTGCAGCAATACCGCCCGATCCTTCCCGATGGCTTCAGCTTCACCACCACGATCACCCTGGCCGCCCTCACGAACGGTCATCGCGTCGACTACGTGAGCATCGACTATGCCGCGCGCAAGGGACGCTCGAAGATCAGGCCCATCCGCGACACCTTGCGCTTCACCGCGCAGGTCGTGCGCACCGTGCTGTACTTCAATCCGCTCAAGGTCTTCTACCCCGTGACGGGGGGAGTCGCGCTGGTCTTCGCCGGCTCGCTCTTCTACGACCTCTTCCTCGTGCCCGGCCGCGCGAACCTCGGTGACAAGACGGTGCTCCTGTTCGTCGCGATGGTGCAGGTCCTGAGCGTCGGCTTGCTCGCCGACCTGATCGAGAAGCGATCGCGCCTGTAGACCCAGTCGAGCTTGGCGTCCGTGTTCAGGCCGCCCGGAGCGCCGCTCGCACGACGCGGCGCATGAAGTGCTCGAGGTCGCGGGGCTCGAGGCGTTCGAGATCGAGGCGCGCGCGCAGCTCGTGGGACACGGCGCGGCCGCGCTCGTCCAGGGCGAAGTGCGCCCAGAGCACGCTGGCTCCGCGCTCCGGTCCCTCGACGTGGATGGCGAGCTCGCCGTCGCTCCATTCCATGCGCAGGACCAGCTCGGAGTCCCCGGCTCCGCGCAGGCGATAGCAGACCCCCTGCTCGACCGGGCGATCGAGCGAGAGGCAGCCGTCCAGGGAGACGGCGAGACCTCCTCGCACGAGCACGTGGCGAGCGCAAAGGTTGAGGTCGCGGAGCCGCCGCAACAGGCCGCGCTCGTGGGCCGGCTGGAGGCCATTGCCGTTCTTGGATCGCATCGTTATCCCTGGTCTCGGTGAGCCGGGTCCGAGCGCGGGGGAGAACACCTTTCGGTCGCGATCCTGGAAAGATTGACACCCGGGGCGGACGCCCCTGCTATCGAAGGCTCGGCCCGTCTCTTCCAGAGGAAAAACGCCATGTTCCCGCGCGTCCTGACGCTTGCATTGATCGTCCTCCTGCTTCCGCTGGCCGGGGGCCTCGCGCGGCGCCAGGACGTGGCCACCCTCTCCGCCGAGCTCGCGAAGGCTCGTGACGAGGCCGATCCGGCGCGTGTCGCCGAGCTCGCCGGCTTCAAGTCGCGCATGGCTCTGGACGCCCTGTTCCATTTCTACGAGCAGGTCTCGAGCACCTACATGCGCCGCGAAGTCGTTCGGGCACTCGCCGCCTTCGATGGAGTGGCAGAGTCCGAACAACCGGCGCTCCAGAAGCTTTCCGACATCGCCACGCTGTCCAGCGAGCGCGAGCTGCGCAAGGCGGCGATCGAGACGCTCGGCACGTGCAAGCACCTCGGCAAGAGCTTCCTCGCGAACATCGTGGAGTCGACCGCGCAAGACGACGTCCGCGAAGCCGCGATGGACCAGCATCTCGGGCAGGCGGAGGCGACCGACCTCGACTGGTACAAGAAGATCTACCAGACACCCGCGGATCCGCAGGAAGAGGAGAGCAAGGACAAGAAGGACAAGAAGGATCACAAGAAGAAGGATGACGAGGAGGCGCCTCCGGAGCGCAAGCAGTACAACCTGGACAGCTTGCGCGAGAAGGCGTTCCTGCAGGTCGCGAACCGTCTGACCGAAGACGAAGTGGTCTCCGCCAAAGCCGATGCGTATCCGCCGATCCGCCGGGCCGCGCTCGAAGAGCTGCAGCGCCGCGGCTGGAAGGGCGTCGAGGAGGCCGCCCGCACGATGTACGAGTACGTCGAGGAGATGCCGCAGAACCGCGCGCTCGCGGCCGAGATCCTGGTGCGTCTGAATGGCGCGAAGGCGGCCGCGGACTTCATCGAGACCGGTCAGAAGTTCGCCACTCCCGACTTCCTGCGCCAGCGCCTGGCCACGCTGGTGGCGGATATGCACGACCCCGAGCTCGACAAGAAAGTCGCCCGGTTGCTCGGGAAAGGGAAGCCCTACGAGAAAGTCTTCGCGCTCATCGCCGCCCGGGACAACCAGGTAAAGGGCGTCGAGAAGGACATCCGTGACGCGCTGTCCGACAAGGATCCCGGCGTCGTCGCGTGCGCGGTGGACGTGGTGGCCGCCCGCAAGGACACGGGGGCGGTCGAGGACCTCGTGAAGCTCGCCGACCGCACCAAGGACGAAGCGGAGCTCAGCCACGTGATCGACACGATCGGGGCGCTGCTCGGCGCCGATCCGGCCTGGGAGACGAAGCTTGCCGGCTGGCTCGCCAGCCCTCAGGCCACGGTGCGCAACGCGGCGCTCCAGCAGCTCGGCCGCCGCAAGGGCAAGGACGCCGAGCCGATCCTGCTTGCGCACCTGGGGCACGCCGACTGGTCGACGCGGCTCGCGGCGTTGAGGGGCCTCGTGGCGTTGCAGGTACCCTCGGTCGTCGGCCCCATCATCGAACGCATGGGAGAGGAAGAGGGCCGGATGGTGGACGAGTTCGCCGACGCGCTCTGGACGATGACCGGCGAGCCGTACCGCACGCGCCAGGCCAACTGGAAAGCCTGGTGGGAGACGGCCAAGGCTGATTTCCACATCCTCGCGCCCGCCGAGCTCGCCAAGCGCGGCGAGGAAGAGGAGATGCGACGCTTGAAGCTGACCTCGACGGAAGCCGTCGACTTCTTCGGGATCCGCATCATCTCGCACCGCGTGATCTTCATTCTCGACGTCTCGGGATCGATGGCTTTCGACCTGCGCGCCGAGTTCGAGGGCCAGCGTCCTGAGCCGCGCATGGAGGTGGCCCGACGCGAGCTCAAGAAGTGCGTCGACGGCCTGGAGGAGGGCGCTCTGTTCAACATCATCACCTTCTCCGGGGATGTCGCGAGCTGGCTCGATGGAGGCATCGCGGGCTCGAGCGGCCGGACGCGCGAAGAAGCCCAGACCTACATCGATCGGCTGGGGGCTTTCGGCGCGACCAACCTGTACGACGCGGTGGAGCTCGCCTTCGAGGATCCGGAGGTCGACACGATCTACCTGCTCTCCGACGGGGAGCCGACCGCAGGTCTGATCACCGATCCGTTCCTGATCCGCGAGGACATCCGGCGCAAGAACGAGCATCGGGGCATCGTGATCCACACGATCGCCGTGGGAGGAACGCTACAGATCCTCGAGTGGTTGGCCGAAGATTCGGGTGGATCCCACGTCAAGTTCCAGTGAACGGACGTTTTCCGGGATCCAGGTTGGCCACGACATCGACGGACTGCGCCCGGCTCTCCTCTTCACGAGGCGCCGGGCGCGTCCCATTCGGGGCCGGAGCTTGAAGCTCCTCCTGCGCCTGCTGATCTCGCTCGCACTGGCGGTCCTGCTCGTCGCGTTCCTGCTGTGGTGGGGCGAGACGCGTCCGTCCGAGATCCTGGCGGCCGTCGCGAAGCTGACTCCGGCGAGCTTCCTCCTCGCTCTCGCCGTGCAGGCTGCGATCTACGTGCTCCGTGCCCTGCGCTTCCAGGCCCTGATCGCCCCGGCCCGGAGGCCATCGTTCGCGCGCATCCTCCCGATCTCGGCCGCGCACAGCCTGGCGGCCTACGTGTTGCCCGCGAAGACCGGTGAGGCCTCGTTCGTCGTCTACATGCGCGCCACCTGCGGGTTGCCCGGTGCGGAGGGGCTCGCGGTGCTCCTCGTTTCGCGCATCCTCGATCTGGCGACGGTCGCCGGCAGTCTCTCGATCGCTTGCCTGGTACTGAGCGGGAGCGGAGTCTTCCCGGGGCTTCCATGGCTGCTGAAGCTCGGCCTCGCATTGGCTCTCGTCACCCTCGTCTTCCTCTGGCTCTCGGCGCGCGGCCACCGGCTCGTTGCGCTCGCGACCCGGACGGCCGCCGCTCTGGGAGGCGCGCGCACGAAACTTGGCGCGCGGCTGATCGCCCTCGCCAGCCGCGTCGAGGAAGCGATGCGCGAGGTCGGCGGACGGCGCCTCGTCCACGGCGCGCTCCTCTCACTGCCCGTCTGGCTGTGCGTCTATCTCTTCTACGCGATCCTCGCGCGCGGCCTCGGTCTCGCGGACCTGGATTTCGCCGAGGCCGTGTTCGGTTCCAGCCTGGCGGTGCTCGCCAATCTCCTCCCGGTCAACGGTTTCGCCGGCTTCGGCACGCAGGACCTCGGCTGGGTAGTCGGCTTCACCTCACTGGGCGCCTCGCGCGAGGCGGCGACCGAGAGTGGGCTCGCCTTCCACTTCGTGTACCTCGCCAACATCGTGGCCTTCGGTCTGCTGGGCCATCTCTGCATGGGTCTGTTGCGCTCGCCCGCGCCGGCGCAGAGCGGCGGCCCCACGGAGCATTGAGATAGACTGCGCGGCCTCCATGGCCCAGACCGACGTCCAGGCTCAGATCGAGCTGCACAAGAAGCTCGCGCCGCGCTACGCCTATCGCTACGGCTTGCCATTCAGCCGGCTGTTCCAGGAGGACTGGCACGCCGAGCTCATCCGTCACGTGCCGGCGGGGGCCGAGCGCGTACTGGATCTGGGCTGCGGCACCGGTTTCTTTCTCGCCGATCTCGAGGGCCGTCACCCCGGGGCGGTCGGGCTCGACATCAGCTTCGAGATGCTGAAGGTCTCCGAGCGCTACGTCCCGCATGCGCGCTTGATCGCCGCCGACGCGCAGGTGCTGCCGTTCCGGGCGGGAGTGTTCGACGCCGTCTTCTGCAAGGGCAGCCTGCACCATACTCGCGACCACGTCGGCTTCCTGGCGGGCTGCGCGCGGGTGCTCGGTCCCCGCGGCGTGCTCGTGATGAGCGAGCCCTGCAACGACAATCCCCTGATCCGCTGGGCCCGGGCGATCCTCTATCGCACCAGCCCTCACTTCGACGAGGGCGACCAGGGCTTCACTCGTGCCGGCATCGTGCGGCTGTGCGAGGAGGCTGGCCTCGAGATCTCGCAGGTCTACAAGTACGGCGTCCTCGCGTACGTGTTCGCCGGCTTCCCCGACCACGTCGGAATCCTCCGCTTCCTGCCGGGAAACGTGCTCCTGACGCGGGCCTTCCTCGCCGTGGACCGCGTCCTCTGTGGCCTGCCCCTGCTCTCGCTGCTCGGCTTCCACGTGATCGTGGTCGCGCGGCCGAAGAAGGCCTGAGATCCGATCCGCTCAGGATCGCCGGCCTTCGACGCCCTCGACCAGGATGCCCTCGCGCTGGAGCAGCGCGCTCGTGATGCCAGGGCTCTGCGCGAGCCCACCGGCGACGTGGGTCTGGCCGACACCGCACGAAGGCGAGCGCTCCTTGAGGAAGGCGCGGCGGATTCCGTGCGAGCGGCACAGCTCGAGAGCGCCGCGCGCGCCAGCGAGAAACGCGTCGGTGACATCCCGGCCCTCGACCGTCACGACGCGATCGCGCCCCTCGAGGACGGCGTGCGCACCCTCGCGTTCGATCCACGCGGCCGGCCGCGGCGTGCCGAGCTCGCCGTGTTCCTCGGGACAGAATGGAACCACGACGTATCCGCGGGCGGCGAGCTCGCGCTCGAGCTCCGCGTCGGCGTTGTGCCGGCCGTCGTAGCGACAGGAGCGGCCGAGCAGGCAGGCGCTCACGAGTACGGGAGCTCCCGCGGCCTCGGCCCTCTCGCTCCCATCCCTCGCTCCGATGTCCGTCACGGTCGCCGAGAGTACACTGCATGCCGTGGGTACACCTGAGAAGGGCGCCGGTGGCAGGAAAAAACGCGTCCTGGTCCCGCTTGCGAGCGGGTTCGAGGAGATCGAGGCGGTCACCATCGTCGACGTGCTGCGGCGCGCCGGCATCGAGGTGACGCTGGCGGGTACGACTGCCGGGGTGCTCGAAGGATCGCGCGGCATCCGCGTGCAACCCGACACCACGCTCGACGGCGTGGACCCTGCGACCTTCGACGCCATCGTGCTGCCCGGAGGGATGAACGGCGCGCTGAATCTCATGGAGGACGAGCGCGTGATCGCGGCCGTGCGCACGGTTCACGCCGCCGGCCACCTGACGGCCGCCATCTGCGCCGCGCCGATGGTGCTCGCGCGGGCGGGCATCGTGGATGGCACGCGCGTCACCTCGCACCCCAGCGTGCGCGATCGGCTCGAGGGCGCCGTGGTTTGTGCGGACCCGCGCGTGCTGCGTGAGGGCAACGTGCTCACGAGTCAGGGACCGGGCACGGCGATGGAGTTCGCGCTCGCGCTGGTGCGCGAGATCGCCGGTGGGGACAAGGCGGACGAGCTCGCGCGCGCGATGATCGTCGCCTCCTGAGGATCCGCGCGGCGCGGCGAGGCGCGGCCCGGACAGCTTTCTTCCGCCGCTCCAGGGATCGGAGAATCCGCACGCCCAGCGCCGCTCCCGCGCCCGTGATCCAGGCCGCCTGGCCCCGCGCCGGTCTGGAGCGGACCGGCGGTCGCACCGAGAGCGACACCCTCTCTGCGCATTCCCCGATCGATGCATCGCCGTCGACCGGCAGTTCTCTCCGCATTCTTCGCCCGCGGCCACGCCCTCCTTCCATCGCTGTCTCCTGGGTTCCCGGCGGCCGAACCGGGCCGCCCGAACCGCTCGGACAAGGAGAAGAGAAATGGAAGCGATTCAAGGCCTGGAGAGGTGGTTCGGTCTCGAGGATCTGCGCCCCACGCTGCGGCGATTCCTGGTCGTGCGCTGTCCGGACGAGAACGAGGTCGACGACGTGATCCAGGAGACGTTCCTGCGCGCGGCACGCTACCGGCGGGGCTTGCTTCGGCCCGAGCGCCTGCGGCCCTGGGTGCTGCGCATCGCCGCCAACGTCTTTCGCGACCGGCGCCGCGACTCGACCCGGGCGCTGGCGACGGAGCTCGACGAGGAGTCCGAGGAGGCGCCGCCCTCCCGCGAGCCCTCGCCCGCCGCGCACCACTCCGGAGTCTGGCTCGAGATCGAAGGCGAAGCGATCGAGCGCGAGCAAGTGCTGCGCTTGCTGGCGCGGGCCTTTCTGCTCTTGCGCGATGCGGATCGCGCCGTCTTGCGCTCGTACTACGGCGGCGCGGAGAGCTGCGCACGGACGGCGCTCGAGTGCGGCATGAGTCCAGCGCTCGTCAAGGTGCGGCTCTTCCGGGCCAGGCGGCGCCTGGAGCGTCGCGTGCGGCAGACCGTCCTCGCCGCGCGCAGCGCGCGCCAGGTTGCGGCAATCTAGGGCTCGACCCGTGCACGGAAGGTACTGGCTCGGAGCGCTTGCAGTGCTGTTCCTCGTGCTGGCACCGCGGCGTGAGGAATCGCCCGCCCGCCGCGAGGCCCGCACCGAAGAGAGCTACTCGAGCTGGCTCGACCGAGAGCGTCCCGCACCCGAGGAAGTACCGTCCGGGGAAAGGGAAGCGCCCGTGCTCGAGCTTGCCCACGAGGCGCGCAGGCGCGGAGACTGGGCGGCGGCGCTGGAGCTGTACGAGTCCATCGCCTGGAGCGAGACGGACGAGCGCTCCCGGGCCCTCGCGGAGCACTGGCGCGCGCGGGTCCTCGATCTCGCCGGCCGAACGAGCGAAGCGCGACGCGCCTGGGAGCGCCTCGCCGAGCACGCGCGTGATCCTTGCGAGCGCCTGCGGGCGACGGACCGGGTCGCGCTGTACATGGCTCGCGACGGCGATCGGATCGGAGCGGAGCGCGTTCTCACGAGTTGCCTGGACGAGCTCGGCCCTCGAGCGCTCGAAGCGAGCGAGCAAGGCGAGCGCGTCTCGCGGACGCTCGCGAACATGCGCGCGCCGCCCCTCCTGGGCATCGAGTCATGGCCTTCGATCGCCCCGCGCGCGGGAGCGCCGGCGAAAAAAATCCGCGTCTCAGCGCCGCTCGGTTGTTCCCAAGCGCCATTCCGATGAGGTATCAATGTGCTGCGAAGGAAGTCTGCTTCGTGCGAAGGGTGCCGCCGCAGGTCGCGGCGGATCGCGCCGGGCAGTCACATTCCTTCGACCACGACATCAAGAGGGCGGACCACTCCTAGCGGGGGGCCCGCCCTTTTTCTTCCCTCGCAGCGGGGGTCAGCGACCGATGCCGTAGTAGGTGAAGCCGAGCTCCTCGAGCGTCTTGCGCGGGTAGACGTTCCTCCCGTCGAAGACGACCGGCTGGCGCAGCGCGGCCTTGACGGCCTCGAAGTCAGGTCGCCGGAACTCGTTCCACTCGGTCACCAGCACGAGGGCGTCCGCCCCTTCGAGCGCTTGAATGGGGCCGGGGGCATACTCGATGCGATCGCCGAGGTGGCGCTTCTTGCATTCTTCCATCGCCTCGGGGTCGTAGGCGCACACCTTCGCGCCGGCGTCGAGGAGCTCGCGGATCACCACCACCGAGGGAGCCTCGCGCATGTCATCGGTGTTGGGCTTGAAAGCCAGGCCCCAGATGGCGAAACGCTTCCCGCGGAGCCCGTCCCGGAAATGCTTCTTGATCAGGTCGCAGAGGACGCGCTTCTGCGACTCGTTCACTTCCTCGACCGCGCGGATCAGCCGGAAGTCGTAGCCTTGCTCCTGCGCCGTGAGACCGAGGGCTTGCACGTCCTTGGGAAAGCACGAGCCCCCGTAGCCGATTCCGGCGAAGAGGAAGCGCGAGCCGATGCGCTCGTCCGAGCCGATTCCACGCCGGACGTCGTCGACGCTCGCACCCACGCGCATGCACAGGTTGGCGATCTCGTTCATGAACGAGATGCGAGTCGCGAGCATCGCGTTCGCGGCATACTTGGTGAGCTCGGCCGAGGCGATGTCCATGTGCAGGATCGGTTTTCCCGTGCGCACGAAGGGCTCGTAGAGCTCGTCCATGATGCGCCGCGCGCGCTCGGAATCGGAGCCGATCACGACGCGATCGGGCCGCAGGAAGTCGTCGATCGCCGCGCCTTCCTTCAAGAACTCGGGATTGGACACCACATCGAAGGGGTGGATGGTGTACTTGGCCAGCACCTCGCGCACCTTCTTGGCGGTGCCTACGGGTACGGTCGACTTGTCGACGATGACCATGTACCCGTCCATGTGCTCGGCGATCGAGCGCGCGGCTGCGAGGACGTAGCGCACATCCGCTCGCCCATCATCTCCCGGCGGCGTGCCCACCGCGATGAAGGCGATCTGGGCTCGCTTGAGAGCCTCGGTGGTACTCGTCGTGAAGCGCAGGCGACCATCGGCGAGGTTGCGCCGGAGGAGCTCTTCCAGGCCCGGCTCGTAGATGGGGCAGATCCCCTTCTGGAGCTTCTGGATCTTCTCCGCGTCGATGTCGAGGCACACGACGGTGTTGCCGCTCTCCGCGAAACAGGTGCCCGCGACCAGGCCGACGTATCCGGTACCGATGACGGCGATGCGCATGACTCAGGGGCTATCGGGTTGCTTGCCGGGGGCCGGCCGGCCCGTGCATGCCCTCTCGGGCGATGGAGCGGCCCAGGCCGTGGGAACTGGAGCGGAGGAATCCAGCAAGATACCGTGTCCAGCAGGAACACCGAGGGCGATTAACTCAGCGGCTAGAGTGCCTCCCTTACAAGGAGGAGGTCGGGGGTTCAAATCCCTCATCGCCCACCACCAGGCTCTGCGCTCTGCGTCAGCGCGTGACGCGCGGACTTCCAGCGGCGGGCAGGGGCACTGCGCGAGTCGGCTCACCCGGCCGAAGGCCGTGTGCGAAGCAACGACTCTCGCCACGCCTGGAAGGTGAGCCGAGGCTTGCCGCGCCCGGAATGGAGAACGGTCCCAGAACCGGGACCCACATCTCGGAACCGGGCGAATTCCTTCCCGGGAGTGGGCTCTGCAAGTTCATTTTAGGCAGTCATTCCCACGTCTGATTCATTTTGCTTCACCGTCCGTCCTGATACTTCCGATCAGGCCCTGTGGAGTTCCCACCTCCGGCTTTTTGTCCGGTCCGTGGCTCTCGAGTTTCTTTCTATGCGGCCGTCCGTAACGGCCATCCATCCCTGCTCTGGCCTGTTTTGGCCCGTTCCGGTTGGGAGGTTCATGTGACCCGGATCCTAGTCATCGACACCGACCCCGGTGAACGGCTGATCCTGCGTAGCCGTCTCTCCGATCAAGCGTACGAGGTCACGCTGGCCGACACCGGCGCGAAAGGCTTGGTGGAAGCTCGTTCGGAGGCCTTCGATCTCGTGATGCTCTCGGCCGAGCTGTCCGAGGGCGTCGAGAGCGCGGAAGTCTGCCGCCGCCTCAAAGCCATCCCACGCCGAGTGCCGCTTCCCGTCGTCGTCTATTCCGATCAGGCGACGACCCACGAGACCTGCGAACGGATCTACGACGCCGGCTGCGACGCGTTCGTCGGCAAGGGCCAGATGGCCTCGCTCGACCGGGTCGTGCGCGTGATGCTGCAGATCAAAGCGCGCCTGGAAGAGCTGGCGCGCGAGAATCGCAATCTCGAGCAGGAGATCAAGAACCTGCAGGACACCCGCACGCGCGAACAAGAGAACGGCGCCCGTGTCGAAGGTCCCAATACCCTGCTCATCCGCGAGCTGGCTGCCAGCCGTCCCGATGGCCTCCTCGTGGTCGACACGCAGGGCACGGTGGTGCACGTGGATCGCGGCGCCTGCGAGCTCTTCGGGACGCGCATCGAGGGCAAGACCCTCGGTCAGATCGCTCCGGGTAGCGGCCTGGAGGCCTTCGTCCGCGACGCGCGGACGCAGCCCCGCGAGCAATTCCGCTTCGATGTGCGCCTGGGGAAGGGTCGCGCGGACCGCTCCCTCATGGCGAGCGTGATCCCCGTCGCCTCGGGCGATTCGGGCGATCCTGGCGTGATGCGCATCGTCCTCCTGCTCGACGTCGGCAAGCGACGCGTCGCGGAGGATCTCCTGCGGCAGCGCGACCCCGGCATTCCCCGTCACCAGCTGAGCTCCCTACTCGAAGCCGCGCGCGTCACCTACGGGCCCCAATCGATCCTGGGCACGAGCCCCGAATCGAATCAGCTCCGGCGGCGCGTGATCGAATACCTGCGCCGCGACGATCCCGTGTTGATCCGGGGCGAGCGCGGCACCGGGAAGAGCTTCCTCGCCAACGTGCTGCACTACAGCGGGCGCGCCACCGGAGGCCTGTGGACGCTGCGCTGCTCGGCCCTGGCGGCCGAGAACCTCGAGCACGAGCTGTTCGGCTACGTGGAAGGTGTCTTCCCCGGGGCCCTCACGGAGCGCATCGGTCTGTGCCTGCAGGCCGCCGGCGGGACCCTGCACCTCGCCGAGGTTGCCGACCTGCCCATGGAGTCCCAGGAAACCCTCCTGGCGGTACTGGAAACCGGCCTCGTGCACCGCAAGGGTTCGACCCGCGGCGAGAAGTCGCAATTCCGCCTGATCGCCTCGACCGAGCGCGACCTCGGAGAGCTCACGCGAACCGGTCGCTTCTCGGCGGGGCTCTACACCAAGCTCTCCGCCTGCACGATCGACGTGCCGCCGCTGCGCGCCGTCATCGCCGACCTTCCGATCTTCGCCGACCACTTCCTGCGCCGCCACGCCGGACGGCCAGCCGCGGCAGCGATCGAAGAGCACGCCCTGTACCTGATGCAGCAATACGACTGGCCGGGGAATCTCGCCGAGCTGGAAGACTGCCTGGAGGAAGGCTGTCGAAGAGCCAAGGACGAGCCCATCAGCATCGAGTTCCTCACCCGACCGCTGCGCGACCTCGAGGCGACGACTCTCGGGCCCGAGCTCGTGCCCCAGCCTCGACCCGCCACCAGCCGGCCGCCCGCGGCCGCGATCGGGAACGGCACGGCTGCCGCTGAGGCTGGCTTCAGCAATCGGCCCTGGGACATCACGGACGAGGATCCGATCAGCCTGGACCTGTACGAGAAGAAGGCCCTCTTGCGGGCGCTCGACAAGTGCAACTGGGACAAGCTCGCGGCCGCGCGCATGCTCAAGGTCGGCAAGAGCACTCTGTATCGCAAGCTCAAGCGGCTCGGCATCACCTGAACCCTCGGTCCGCCCGACGCTGCGTTCCGGTCGCAAGAGCCGGTTCGAGGTCGTAGTGTTCCTTGCTAGCGCGCCAGCGGCACGCTCGCTTCCTCGCAGAGCTGGGCGAGGAAATGGTTCCCGCGCGTGCCGGGATTGAGCAACGCGATGTGCAGCCCGACGAAGTGCGTGCCGGGGGGAAGCTGGATCGCGCCATCGAACAGGCGGGTGGGGCGGGAGCCCGATGGCTGGAGCATGAGTCCCACGCGCGCCGAGACGCGCGAATCCTGGGTCAGCTCGCCGGCAGGATCGACTTGCCAGCTTTGACCGCGCTCGTCGGTCGCGGTGATGCGCAGACGCGCGAGCTGCGGGAGGCCGTCGCTCGAGGTTTCCTCGGCATCGCGGGAACGCGTCAGATCGATCGTCAAGTGATCCGCTTCCAGGCTCGCGGCCAGCGCGAAGCCCGCGCCTCGATCCTTGCGCCGCAGCAGGAAGAATGGTTGCGCCCGGGCGATGCGCCGCGAGGAATCCTCACGCCACAGCGGCAAGCTCAAGAGCTCGTAGTCTTCCAGTAGCTTGCGCGCCATGCGCAGGCGATCGGCGCTCGCGGGCTCGAGATCGGCACGCAGGAGCTCGTGCGCCAGGCTCTCGGGCAGCGAGCGCGAACCGATCACCTCCATGCTCACCAGGCCGGGCAGGATGTAGTCCGGACGGCGCTCCAGGGCCGCGAGGATGTCGACCGGGCGCTCCCACCACCAGGTGAGGGAGGTACGTCCGTCCGCAGCGCCGCCGGTGCGCTCGTACACGTCGATGACTCGTGCCCGCGAGAGATAGCCGATCACTCCCGGCCACGGAGTCAGCACCGTGCGCTCCGGGGGCAGGTTGTGCTGCAGCCAGATGGCGAGCTCGCGGAGCTGCGAGGTGATGCCGATTTCCTCGTTGAGCGCCAGACGGCCGAGAACTCCTTGCCGCCCGAAGGGCGCAGTCGCCGAGGCACGCATCCACTCTCGGTGCCATGTCTCGAGCGGGAGGGGTCCGAGGTTTCCAGGGAACTTGCTCGCCAGCGCCGAGATCACGACCGCTGCCAGGAGCACCGCCCAGGAGAGGCCCTCCATGACGCGCCAGTGCGTGTCGAGTGCGCCGAGGATCCCTTGCTGCACCGCAACGAAGAGGATCGGCAGCGCGGGGACGAACGCGAGCCCGAACTCGGGTGCACCGCCGCCTTCCAGAACGATGATGCCGATCCAGAGGAGGGCGAGGAACATCGCGCGTGCACCCGCTCCCGAGAGTCGCCGGAAGAGCGCCGCGATCAGCGGGAAGACGGCGAGCAAGGGCACACCCGCCCCGAACACGAAGTCGCGCAGCGCCGCCAAGCCTTGCGTCAGGCGCGGGCCGTCGGCGCGCACGACGTCGAGGAGCATCGATCCGAGCACCGAGCGTCCATCCGAGGTGCGCGCCAGGGCGAGCACGCCTGCCGCAGCGAGCGCAGGCAGGAACGTCCACAGCGGCATCCGCGGCGAGCGGTCACCGCGGTGGATGAATCGTTCGGCGAGCGCGAGGCCGAGATAGGCTGCGACCACGATCGTTCCGTCGGCGCGGGCGAGGGTCAGGAAGAGCAGCGCGCTCGAGAGCCGTCGCTTCCACCGGTGCTCGAAGGCGACGAAGGTTGCCGCCATCCCCAGGGTCAAGAAGGGGATCTCGGTTCCGCTGGCTGCGGCCGCGGCGATTCCGCCGCTCGCGACCAGGAGCACCGCGGGGATGACGCCGGCGATGCGATCGGTGGCGAAGCTCGCCGAGAGTGCGACGGTCAGGAGCACCGCCAGGACGCCGGCGACCTGGCAGAAGGTGGTCACCGGAAACGAGAAGCGCTCGGCGATGGCGGCCATCAGCACGAGCATCGGCGAGGGATGGCTCTCCAGCCCGCCGACCCAGCGCGGGATTCCCTCCGGGCTGACATCCTGCGCCCACGCCAGCACTCCGTCCTGCACCCAGTTGCGGGCCAGGTGGTAGGCCACGTGAGCGGACTCGTGCGCCGTCGCGAACTGACCGGCCCCGTCCTGGTGCAGGGCCAGCGCGTGCGCGAGCAGCGCGGCCATGGCGAGGAGGAGCGCGGTCCCGCGGTTCACAGTGGGTATTCGACCTTCACCGTCACCGTCGACGCCAGCGCCGACTGGACCAGGTCGTCGACGCCCAGAGCCGCCTCCGCCTCGAGGCACACGTCGAGGCGCCCGTGGATCACTGGCCGCGTGGGCTGGAAGACCGTGCAGCAGTCCGGCTCGGGGACGTTCGAGAGCTCGAAGGTGCCGATCCGCCGCGCGATGTCGATGATCTCTTCCTTGTCGAAACCGCCCAGCGGGCGCAGCACCAGGAGCTCCGTCGCGGCCCCGATCAAGGCCATGTTCTCGAGCGTCTGACTCGCCACCTGCCCCAGGCTCTCGCCCGTGACGAGCGCTCCGTACCCGTCGCGGTCGGCGATGCGCGAGGCGATGCGCTGCATCATGCGCCGGTAGAGCACGGTGCGGTAGCTCTCCGGTGCCATGTCCCGGATGCGTTCCTGGATCGCGGCGAACGGGACGACGTGGAGCCGGCTGCGCCCTTGCCAGCGTGACAGCGCGCACGCCAGGTCGAGGACCTTCTTCTTCGATCCTTCGCCGAGGTAGGGTTGCGAGTGGAAGCTCACGTACCCGACGCGGCAGCCACGCTTCATCGACATCCAGGCCGCGACGGGCGAATCGAGCCCACCGGAGAGCAGGCAGAGCGCGCTGCCCTGCGTGCCGACGGGAAGACCGCCCGGCCCGGGCAAGCGCTTGGAGAAGACGTAGCTCTTCTCGCTGCGCACGTCGATGCCGAGCTCGAGCTCGGGGTCATCGAGGTCGACGCAGACGCGCTGGGTCCCCGGAAGGATGCACGTCGCCACGTAGCGGTCGAGCTCCGGAGAGGTGAGCGGGAAGCGCTTCTCGGCCCGCGTGGTGCTGACGCGAAATCGGATGGGCCGGTCCGCGGGGTGATCGGCGAGCGCGTCCTCGAAGACCTTGCGCGCGACATCCGCGATCGCCTCGGGCTGAGACGGCACGGCCCAGGCCGGTGAGACCGACTTGATCCCGAAGACGTCCTGCATGCGGCGCGCGACTTCCATCACGCGTCGTTCGGGCCGCACGGATAGGCGCCCGGAGCGGCGCTGGATCTTGACCGACGCGATCGACTGCGTGGCGTAGCGGATGTTGCGGGCGAGGGCGCGCTCGAACTCGCCCCGGTTCCCGCCCTTCAGCGCGAGCTCGCCGTAGCGCACGAGAACGAGCTCGGGCTGCGCGAGGAGCGGAGAGCTGCTCACGCCCGCACTCCCGCGAGCCCGCGCGCAATCTCGACCAGTGCTTCGGCGCAGGCATGTGCCTCCTCGGCGCTGGTCCCCGCGTCGAAGGAGAAGCGCAGCACCGCGCGCGCGACCTCGAGCGAGAGCCCGAGCGCCGCGAAGGTCGGGCTCTGCTCCTTCTTCTTCGACTGGCAGGCGCTGCCCGCGGCCGCGTACACGCCCAGCGCCTCGAGATGGTGCAGCCACACTTCGGCCGGCGCGCCCGGGACGAGCAACGCAACGATGGCGGGCGAGCAGCCTGTACGCTCGGCGCCGGGCGCGAGCACTCGCACTCCGTCCACCTGCGAGACGCCCTCGAGGAACGCGCTGCGCACCGCGCAGAGCTTCACGCAAGCCGCTTCGCGCCCGGCCTCGGCGAGCTCGACCGCCGTGCCGAGGCCCACGATCCCCGTCACGTTCTCCGTGCCCGACCGCAGGCCGCGTTCCTGGCCGCCGCCGTGCACGATCGGCGTGAGCCGCGCGCGCTCACGCAGGATCAGGGCGCCGGCGCCCTTGGGGCCGTGCGCCTTGTGTGCCGAAAGGGAGAGGCTGTCGGCGTCGAGCTCGAGCATCGAGAGCTCGAGCTTTCCGAGCGCCTGGATCGCATCGACGTGCAGGTGAGCGTGCGGGGAGAGCGGACGCAAGCGTCGAGCGAGCTCGCCCACCGGGTAGATCGTGCCCACCTCGTTCTGCACCAGCATCTGCGCGACGAGGACGGTGTCGGGCCTCGCTCGCTCCTGCAGGCTCTGGAGATCGAGCGCCCCGTGCTCGTCGAGGGCCAGGAAATCGACCTGGAAGCCTTCGCCCCGCAACGCGATGGCCGCTTCGCGCACGGAAGGGTGCTCGGTCGGTCCGAGCAACACGTGCCGCCCGTGCTTGCTGCGCGCGCGGGCCGCTCCGAGCACGGCCATGTTGTTCGCTTCGGTGCCGCCCGAGGTGAACAGCACCTCGCGCTCGCGCGCTCCGACGGCCCGGGCGACGCGGGCGCGCGCCAGATCGATCGCCGCACTCGCGCGCACGCCGAGCGGATGGCGCGAGGAAGGGTTGCCGAACTCGCTCGTGAGCCAGGGCTCCATCGCCGCGCGCACGGCCGCGGACAGGGGTGTGGTCGCCGCGTGGTCGAGGTAGATCTGCTTCACGGGTTCCTCGAGCGCGCTCCTGCAATCGGTCAGTATAGCCCCGGTCGCTCATTCGAACGCGTCGAAGTCGGCATCGGTCGTCGACTGCGGGAAGACCGTCACGCTCCGCTCGAGCGAGCGATCGCCGACGATGACTCGCACGCGATAGGCGCCTGCGGGAAGATCCTCGAGGCGGAAGGTGCCGTCGCCGATCGTCGTCGCGGGACCGAAGGAGCGCGCGGGTCCGCCGGATGCTTCAGGTGTCGCGACGACCACCGCGCCCTGGAGCGCCTCGCTCGAGGCGAGCTGGGCCGGGGCCCGGCCGAGACGAAAGATCCGGCCGCTGATCGCGCCGGCCTGCACGGTGAGCGCGAGCTCCTCTCCCTCGGGGAGCGGGTGGACGAAGGTCGTCACGCTCGACTCGTCGAGCGGAGCCATCAGGTCGGGCCAGAAGCTCTCGCCAGCCCAGGGCGGCAGGACCATGGCGCGATACTCGGCGTGTGCCAGCTCGCGCACCTGGAACGAACCATCGCGGGCGATGTTCTGCCAGCGGGGCACCGTGCTTCCGAGATCGGTCGAGGCGGCGAGCGGGACGAGCGCGAGCCGGTAGCCGATGAAGCTCGTTCCGGCGCCGCTGGGCTCGACCCGACCGCGCAGGGCGCCGCGTGCTCCAGGCTCGATCTGCGGCGGGGATCCGATGCGCGGCGCGAGCACGAGGTGGATGTCCGCGGCTGGAGCGCTCGCCCGCGCGAGGGTCGGGGGATGTCCGCGCGCGAGCAAGTGCACCTGGTACTCGCCCTCGGAGAGCGCGTCGAAGGTGAAGCTCCCGTCGCTCGCGGCATGCGTCCAGCGCATGCGACCCTGGTCGAGGAGCGCGACGAGAGTCTCGCTCACGGGCTGGCCAGCGACGTCGAACACGACTCCGGAGAGCCGCGCAGCAGCGGGGGCGATCACCCCGGGTAGCGGAGTGTCAGCGAGCTCGACATCGACATCGAACTGGAGGTCGTCCTCGCCCAGCCACGCTCTCAGCGCGAGGGCGATCAGCGCTCCCAGACTGAGCAGCGGGATGAGATGCCAGGCACGCATGGACGAACGGATTTGGTCGCCGGCTCGCTCGCCGATCAACCCCCTGCTCGCGCGAGGGCCGCGAGGATCTCTACCCGTAGCTCCTCGGCCGGAGGGAACTCGGAGCAATCGAGCTGCTCCAATCCAGCTCGAAACTCGTGGAGCCCGAGCTGGCCCGAGCGCTCGTAGGCGAGCAGCCGCAAGCCGAGCTGCAAGGTGTCGCACTGGCGAGCGAGGCGCGCTTCACGGCTCGCGCCGCTCGCGTACTCCGCCCAGCTCTCGACGAGCCCCGGAGCCAGCGGCCCGAGAAGGCGGGTCGCAGCGCCCTGCTCCATGAAATGCTTGGCGCCGACGGGAAGGAGCTCGGAAGCCGCCCGCGGGAGATCGCCGGTGAGAGCTTCCGGTGCATCGTGCACGAGGATCAAGGTGAGGAGGCGCCCGAGGTCGAGGGGTGGCGCGACCTGTGCAGCGAGCGAAAGCGCGACATGGGCCGAGCCGAGCACGTGCCCACCGATGGATTCGGGCACCGGGATCCCCCGCTGCAGCCAGCCCGTCCGGGGGAGGCGGTCGAGGACCAGTAACGCGAGCAGGGCGTCGAGGCGCTTCATCGAGGTGGGGGCCGCCAGCCAGGCTCGTTGCCCGGTCCCGGCAGCCCTCCTATACTCTTTCCTCCCCGCTCGCCCGCCCAGGGCCGGCTCGAAGCCCAGCCCGTTGATGCTCCTGCGACTCCAGATGGGCCTCCCGCGGGCCAAGCTCGACCTTCGGAGCCCGGCATGAGAAAGCCCTACGTCGCCGGGAACTGGAAGATGAACCTCGACCGGGCGGGAGCCCTGGCGCTCGCCGGAGCCATCCGCAGCCACATCGGCTCCCGCGCGGACGTCGACGTCGCACTCTTCCCGCCTTACGTCTACCTGGGAGAGGTCGCCGGGGTGCTGGCCGGCTCGCCCGTGCGCCTCGGCGGGCAGAACGTCTGCGATCAGCTTTCCGGAGCGTTCACCGGGGAGATCAGCGCAGCCATGCTCGCCGACGTCGGCGCGAGCTGCGCCTTGATCGGCCACTCCGAGCGCCGCCACGTGTTCGGCGAGAGCGACGAGCTCGTGCGGCGCAAGGTCGACCGTGCCCTCGTGCAGGGCCTCGAGGTGATCCTGTGCGTCGGGGAGACGCTCGAGGAGCGCGAGGGGGGACGCACCGAGGAAGTGGTGCGGCGCCAGCTCCGCGCCGGCCTCCAAGGCGTCGGCGAGAAGGAATTCGCGCGCCTCACGATCGCCTACGAGCCCGTGTGGGCCATCGGAACGGGGCGCAACGCCACGCCTGCCCAGGCGCAGGATGTGCACGCCTATTTGCGCGGCCTGGTCGGTGGTCTCTACAGTGACGAGGACGCGGAGCGCGTCCGCATCCTCTATGGCGGCAGCGTCAAGCCCGACAATGCCGCCAGCTTGATGGAGATGCCGGACATCGACGGCACCCTCGTGGGCGGCGCCTCGCTCCAGGCCAGTGCGTTCTGCGTGATACTCGACTCCGGAAGATAGTGCCATGGACCTCCTGATCACTCTGCTCTACATCCTCTTCGTGCTCTCGGCCCTCGTGCTGGTCGTGGTCGTGCTCCTGCAGGAGGGCAAGGGCGGCGGGCTCGGCGACGCCCTCGGCACGGCCGGCCAGCAGACTTTCGGCGTCAAGGCGAGCGGCATCCAGCGCTTCACCGCGATCGTCGCAGTCGTCTTCGTGGTGAGCGCCATCGCGATCCACATGCTGTACAAGCGGCGCGCCACGGGCACGCTCGGCAGCTCGCTCCCCGTCGTGGAATCGGTCGAGGAAACCCGGCTCCCCTTCTGAGCCGCCATGCTCCTGGTAGCTTCCGGCAGGGGACAGCGCGCTTGATCCGCTCGATGACCGGATTCGGTGCCGCCACGCTGGAGCGCGACGGGCTGTCGGTGCGCATCGAGATCCGCTCCGTCAACCATCGCCACCTGCAGGTGAAAAGCCGCCTCCCCGGTGAGCTCTCGCACCTCGAGCCGGAAATCGAGGTGCGCCTTCGCAAGCGCCTCGCGCGCGGCTCGGTGACGGTGAACGTCGAGCTCACGCACCTCGATCCGGCAGCAGAGCTCGTGATCGACGAGCGCGCCGCACTGCGCTACGCGGAGCTCGCGCGCGCGCTCGCCAAGCGCCTGGGAATGCCCGACGAGCTCACGCTCAAGGATCTGCTCGGTTTGCCCGGTGTGCTGCACGAGCGCAATGGCGCGCATGGCGCGGCCGCCGGTGCGCGCGCGATCCACGAAGCGCTCGATCTGGCGCTCGACGCCCTGGGCGCCATGCGCGAGCGCGAAGGGACGAGCCTGGCGAAGGATCTCGCACGGCACGCGGCGGCGATCGAGCGCGACACGAAGAAGATCGCCCGGCGCATGCCCAGGGTGGTGCGCGAGCACCACGAGACGCTCAAGCTGCGCGTCGGCGAGCTGCTCCACTCGCAACCGCTCGTTCCGGAGGCCGAGCTCGCCCGCGAGCTGGCACTCCTGGCGGACCGGCTCGACGTGAGCGAGGAGATCTCGCGCCTGGAGAGCCATCTCGTCGAGCTACGGCGCTTCCTGGATGAAGGGGGATCGATCGGCCGTCAGCTCGATTTCCTCGCCCAGGAGTTCTTCCGCGAAGCGAACACGATCGGGTCCAAGTGCAACGATTCGCAGGTCTCGCACCTCGTCGTCGACGTCAAGACGCACATCGAGCGCATGCGCGAGCAAGTTCAGAACGTGGAGTGACGCGGTGGAAGGAGCGCGCCGTGGAACCATGCTCCTGATCTCGGGCCCTTCGGGCTCGGGGAAGAGCACGATCTGCAAGCGGCTGCTCGCCGATCCTCGCGTGGTCTTCTCGGTCTCGGCCACCACGCGCTCCATGCGGCCGGGCGAAGTGGACGGTCGGGACTACCACTTCCTCTCGCGCGAGGTCTTCCAGCAGAAGATCGACGCCGGCGAATTCCTCGAGTGGGCCGAGGTCTACGGGAACCTGTACGGAACGCTGCGCTCGGAGTGGCGCTCGGCAGTCGACCATGGAAAGGTGTTCCTCGTCGAGATCGACGTCCAGGGCGCCGGTCAGCTCAGGAAGCTCGAGCTCCCCGGCGTCTACGTCTTCGTCGCGCCGCCCAGCGTCGAGGTGCTGCGCGAGCGCTTGTGCGATCGCGGGACCGAGAGCCCCGAGATGCTCGAGCGGCGCCTGCGCAAGGCCGAGGACGAACTGCGGGAGCGGGTCAAGTACGATCACGTCGTGGTCAACGACGATCTCGATCTCGCCTTGAGGGAGGTCCGCGAGCTGGCCGGCCTTTCGTCCGCGCCCTCGGGAGGGGCTCGCCCATGAGCCGAGTGCTCCTGTGCGCCAGCGCGTCGGTAGCGATCTACAAGGCATGCGACCTCGCCAGCCGACTGGCGCAGGCCGGACACGAAGTGCGCACGCTGCTGACCGAGTCGGCGGCGCGCCTCATCGATCCCCAGCTCTTCGAGTCGATCACGGGCCATCCGGCGGCCTCGACCGAGTTCGGGCCCGAGCGGCACAAGGCCATGGATCACATCGAGTTCGCCCGCTTTGCCGAGCTCGCCGTGGTCGCTCCGTGCACGGCTGATCTCGCCGCGCGCCTGGCGCTGGGTCTGGCCGACGATCTGGTGACGACCGCCCTGCTCGCCCTCGCACCCGGGATCCCCCGCCTGCTCTGTCCGGCCGCCAATCCCGCCATGCTGGCTCAGCCGGCGGTCGAGCGGAACCTGGCGCGCCTGCGCGAGGATGGCTGGGAATTGATCGAGCCGGAGACGGGTCACATGGCCTGCGGAGAAGAAGGCCGCGGGCGCCTCGCCAATCCCGAGCGCATCGCCGCGGCGATCCAGCGTCGTCTCGCCCCCGCCCGATGAGCCCGCCGGCCGCACGAGCGCTCGGCCGCCGGAAGAAGCGGACGGCCGTCTCGCATCCGGGACGGCGCCCTCTGCACGTCGTGGTGACCGCAGGGCCGACGCGCGAGTACGTCGACCCGGTGCGCTTCCTGAGCAACGAGTCGAGCGGGCGCATGGGCTTCGCGATCGCCGAAGCCGCCGCGCGCGCGGGAAACCGGGTGACCCTGATCGCGGGTCCGGTGCACCTTCCGACGCCCGAGGGCGTCGAGCGCGTGGACGTCGTCTCCGCGCGCCAGATGCTCTCCGCGGTGCGTTCCGCCTTCCAGAAGGCCGATGCACTGGTGATGGCGGCTGCCGTGGCCGACTGGAGGCCCGCCCGGAGGCTCGCCGGCAAGTGGCGCAAGAAAGACGAGGGCGGCGTGCGAGCCGTGCTGCCCCTGATCAAGAACCCGGACGTGCTCGCGACCGTCGCACGCAACAAGGGCGAGCGCGTGGTGGTGGCTTTCGCGCTCGAGACCGGCAACGGCGTGCGGCGCGCTCAGGCGAAGCTCCGGCGCAAGAATGCCGACTTCATCGTCCTCAACGGTCCATCGGCCTTGAATGCGGCCCGCACAGACGTGACGATCCTGGACGGAGACGGCGAGCTCGAGCGCCACGAGGACGCGAGCAAGGCTGCGATCGCTCGGGCGATCGTGGACCTCCTCAGGCGCGCCGCCCGCTGAGCCGGGAGCGCCATCGAGCGCGCCCGTCCACCGTATCGAGCGAGGGGTACCAGCTTGGGTCGAAAGAAGGGGCGCAGCTCCAGGAAAGCTGATCGCGGAGGGCGCCTATCCGCGCTCTTGGCGGGCTTCTTCCTTGGCCGCCCGCTCGACGGTGCCCTCCGGGAGCGCATGCAGGAGGTCAAGGGCCTGGGCTTCCTCGCCCTGTCCGTCTGGCTCCTGGTCTCGCTGTTCACGTACTGGACCCCACCTGGCGAGGGCGGCGTCGCCGGCCGGAACCTCGGGGGCGACGCCGGCTTCTACCTCGCGAACAGCCTGCTGACCGCTTTCGGCTGGGCGGGTTACCTCGCCGCCGTGCTCCTTGGATCGTGGGGCTGCGTGATCGTCGCCCGGCGCAAGGTGAGCTGGCCGTTCGTCCGCGTCATCGGCGCGTTCTTCCTGGTGGCCGTGCTCGCCTTGATCCTCCAGCTCGCCGTCGGGCCCGAGCTCGGGTCGGGATCCCACGGGGTCGCCGCGAGCAGCCTCGACAATCAGCTGCCTTACGGGCCGGGGGGGTGGCTCGCCATCGAGATCACACCCAAGCTCACCGAACGCTTCGGAACGGTCGGGCTGTGGGTGATGCTCATCGGGATGGGGTTGATCTCCTCGATCCTGGCGACCGAGATGGCGTTCTATCCAGCGCTCTCGGCGCTGGGAGCGTGGTTGTCGGAACGGCGCGAGAACTGGGGCGAGGAAGTCGTTCCCGCCTTGTGGGGCTGGTTCAAGGGCCTGATCCAGGGGCTCTGGGACTTCCTGCGCGGCGTGGACCTCGAGGAAGCGCCGCTGACTCCCGCGCGCGCCCGCGCGAGCGGGGGGACCGCACGGGGCAGCTCGAAACGCGCGTCGTCACGGAAGGCCGAGCCGGAGCTGTTCGACGCGGCGGAGGATGAAGCGGACGACGAGGAGGAGTCCGACGCGGACGAGTGGGAGCAAGAAGACGAGCACGTCGGGGCGGCGGACCTCGACGAGGATGAGGACGAGGAGGACGTGGACGAGGTCGAGGAAGACGATGAGGACGAGGTGGACCTCGATCGCGAGCTCGTCCCCGTGAAAGCGTCGAAGGCCGTGCGCGCCCGCCAGACCAAGATCGTCTCGCCGATCTACGATCCACCGACGCCGCCGCCCGGTCCCTGGACCCTTCCGCCGCCCGACCTGCTGGAACCGCCGTCCACGAGTACCGTGCAGGACGCCGAGTTCCTCGAGCGCTCGGCGCGCGCGCTGGAGCATGCGCTCAAGAGCTTCCGCGTCGACGCCGAGGTGGTCGGTGCGCAGGTCGGCCCGACCGTCACGCTGTTCGAGCTCACGGTCGCGCAGGGGACGCGCATGAACAAGGTCACCCAGCTCAGCCAGGAGATCGCGGCCGCCCTGCGCGCCCGCAGTCGTGCGCATCATCGCGCCGATCCCGGGCAAGATCGACGATCGGCATCGAGGTGCCCAACGCCAAGCGCCGCGTGGTGCGCATCAGCGAGCTGATCACGGCCAGAAGGCCTACGACAAGAAGCTACATGGCGCTTGCCCCTGTTCCTCGGCATGGACGCCGAGGGCAACGCGGATCGTCGAGGATCTCGCGCGCATGCCCGCACATGCTGATCGCGGGCACCACCGGCTCGGGCAAGTCGGTCTGCATCAACACGATCCTGGCGAGCATCCTGCTGACTCGCTCGCCGCACGACGTGCAGCCTGATCCTGGTCGACCCGAAGATGGTCGAGCTGCAGGCCTTCGCGAACGTGCCGCACCTCGATGCTGCCCCGTCGTGAGCGACATGCGCCAGGCGACCAACGTGCTCCTGTGGGCGGTCGAGAAGATGGAGGGGCGCTACGAGCTCTTCAAGAGCGTGGGCGTGAAGAGCATCAAGGGCTTTCAACGCGCTCGGCGAGGACGAGATTCGCAAGCGGCGTCGGCGACGAGTTCTCCGAGACGCGCACGCCGCGCCACGTGCCCTACATCGTGCTCGTCATCGACGAGATGGCCGACCTGATGATGCAATCGAAGAAGGAGGCCGAGCTCGCGATCACGCGCCTGGCGCAGAAGTCGCGCGCGGTGGGCATCCACGTGATCGTCGCCACGCAGCGTCCCTCGACCGACGTGATCACGGGGGTCATCAAGGGCAACCTTCCCGTGCGCATCGCTTTCCAGGTGGCGAGCAAGGTCGACAGCCGGGTGATCCTGGACGCCATGGGGGCGGAGAAGCTACTCGGTCAGGGCGACATGCTGTGGACCCCGCCCTCCGCTTCGCAGATCCGACGCGTGCAGGGCGCGCTGGTGGAGGATCACGAGCTGCAGCGGCTGATCGACTTCGTCTGCCAGAAGTCGGTGCCGAGCTTCAATCAGGAGCTCGTCCAGCTCGCGACCGGCTCGGCACTCCCCGGCGCCCCGGGCGAGGATCCGGGCGGACAGGACGAGTTGTTCGACGAGGCCGTACGCATCATCCTGAAGACGCGCCGCGGCTCGGCCTCCTTGCTGCAGCGCGCGCTCGGCATCGGATACACCCGCGCCTCCCGGCTCATCGACCTGATGACCGAGGCGGGGATCGTCGGAGCACACAAGGGTTCGAAGGCACGCGAGATCTTGATGAGTCTCGAGGACTGGGACGAGGCGCAAGGTGCGCCCACAGGTCAAGGGGTGAACGATGGTTGAACGCGAACGCAGCTCGTTCTCGAGCTGGGATCTACTGGGGCTCGTCTTGTTCGTCCCCGGAGCTTTCTTGTCCGTCCTCGTCGTGATGGACCTCTTCCAATCCGGAGGGGTCGGCTGGACGGGGAGGCTGGCCGCCTCGATTGCCACCTGGGCCGGCCACACCACCCCCCTCGTCGCAGCCGTCGGCCTCGCCGCCACGGGAGTCGCCGTCTACCTGCGGGGAGCGGGACTCGCCGTCGGCCGCCACCTCGCCGCGGTGGTCCTGACCGCCGCGGGGGTGGAGGTGCTCCTCGGGGCGGTGACCGAGGCGGGGGGCGGAATCCTGGGTGCCTCGAGCGGGGGCTGGATCGCACGCAACGCCGGCGAGTTCCTGGGCATGATGTTCGGGATCGTCGCCACGGTGGTGCCCGTCTGGCTGCTCTGGTTGCGGCCGATGAGCCCGCGGCCTGGAATCCGGCCTTTGCCCGCTCCGGCGTCCCCCGCTCCGCAGGATTCCATTGTGGACGGAGTTTCTCCGGCCGAGGCCGAAGCGTTGGTCCCCGATGAGCGCTTCGTCTCCTACATGGAGCAGGTCTGGAAGCACGCACGCACTAGCACCTTGCCCCGGAATGCCCCACCCTCTCCTTATCCCGAAGACGTGCGCTTGAAGGGGCTCGTCCCACCCGGGGCCAGGCCATTGTCGAACCGCGATGCGATCACTTCCCAACCACGTGCGCCTGCAGCTCTCACCGAGCACGAAGACGCTCCCTCCGCCGAGGGGGGGGCCTACGTCCCCCTTGGCAAAGATCTGGCTGACAAGACCACCCCCTCCCGGCCGCGTGCCGCCGAAGTCGCGCGATCGGCAGGAATCGAGCCGGTAGCAGGCACCAAGGCGCCGCTGGGGTACCGCGCGTTCTTCGGCACCGAACCTGAGCCACGCCCGAAGTCCAAGGCCGCCGTACCCCCTGCGGCCGATGTTGCGCGGACCAGCAGGGATCGCGCCGCGTCCGCTGATGCGAAGGACGGAACGGGGGCCCGCTCTGGGCCGCCGCAACCGAGCTGGGAACAGTCTCCGCTGTTCGAAGCCGAGCGCACTGGCACGAAAAGTGGCCAGCAGAAGACGGCGCTCGCGAGTGCCGGAGACGACGAGCCGGAGCTCGAGCTCGAGGAGGCCGGGCCGGCTTCCCTGGATGTCGCCGACCGCGCAGGGGCCGACGTTGACGCGGTTCTGAGCTCCGCCGAAGAGGTGGATGAGCTCGCCGAGGACACCGAGAGCGAGGCTTTCGACGGCGACGACGAGGACGAGGATCTCGCGGGCGGTGATGATGACGACGAGGATGACCTCGAGGATTCCGAAGACGACGAGGACGACGAGGACGACGAAGACAGCGAGGACGACGACGAGGACGCGGACGAAGACGATGACGAGGACAGCTCGGAGGACGGTGACGATGAGTCGGCCGAGCTCGAAGAAGACCCCGGCGACGAGGGTCTCCTCGCACAGACCGAAGTCCGGCCCTGGCAGCCAGCGACGCACCTGGAGCTCGCCTCGGCTTCGCGCGGGGAGAAGGAAGCGCTCGGGAGTCATATTCGGGAGGACGAGCGCGCGAACGCTACCGAGCAGGAAGTCGTGCTCGAACCGCACCCCGCGCCCAGGCCGCGGCACCCCAGCAAGCCGGCGGTGCGGGGCCCGGTCGTGCCCGAGGTCTCGCGTCCCATCCGCGCACCCGAGGACCACGAGGACCTCGTGCTCCAGGCGGGCATGCTGTTCTTGCAGCACGGTCGCGTGGCCGTCTCGCTCCTGCAGCGCCATTTCGGGCTCGATTTCGACGCAGCCTGCGAGCTCCTCGACGAGCTCCAGCAGCGTGGTTTGATCGGGCCGTACCGGGGAGGGCAGCGTCGGGATATACTCCTCTCCGCCGAACAGTGGATGGAACGGGTGGCCAGCTCCTGACCGATCCGTAACCACGAGCCCGCAGCATCACGCCACGGGGACGGCCGCGAACCGTGACTGAACCTGCTCTCGTTTCCCTGGTGCACCTCGGGTGCGCCAGGAACCTCATCGACTCCGAGCTGATGCTCGGGCGCATGGCGGAGGAAGGGCTGGTCGTCACGGACGATCCCGGGCAGGCGCACACCGTCGTGCTCAACACCTGCTCGTTCATCGGTCCCGCGCGCGAGGAATCCTAGAGCGCGATCCGTGCCTCCTGGAGCAGAAGCGCGCGGCGAGATCCAGGCCGTCGTCGTCGCCGGATGCCTGGTGCAGCGCTACAAGCGCGAGCTGGCCGCGCGCTTCCCCGAGGTGGACTTGTTCGCCGAGATCTCCGATTACCGCGAGCTCGCCCACGCTGTCCGCGGCTCACCGAGGGCCGAGCCTTCACGCGCTACCTCGAGGGGCCGGGCTTGCGCGCACCCGAGCGCGACGGCGCGCGACTGCTCTCGACGCCCGGCTCGTACGCGTACCTGCGCATCTCGCACGGCTGCGACCACACCTGCGCTTCTGCGCGATCCCCTCGATCCGCGGCCGCACGCTCGAAGCGGCCCTCGGCCGTGCTCGACGAGGCGCGCGAGCTCGTCGAGCCGGGCGTGCGCGAGCTCGTCCTGGTCGCCGAGGACTCGACCGCCTGGGGGCGCGACTCGGCATCGAGCTGCCCGACGCTGGTCGAGGCCTGGCCGAGCTCGAGGGCCGACCACTGCCTGCGCGTGATGTACGCCTACCCGCAACCGTTTCCCCTGGAGCTGACGCGCGCTCCTGCGCGAGCATCCGCGCGTCTGCCTTACCTCGACATTCCGGTGCAGCACATCGCGACGCGCGTGCTGCGCGCGATGCGGCGCGCAGGCAGCGGCGATCAGGTGCGCGCGATCTTCGACCGACTGCTGCGAGGAGGTTCCCGGCATCACGCTGCGCACGACCCTCCTGCGTAGGTTTCCCGGGCGAGACCGACGACGGACGTGGACGAGCTGATCGACTTCGTCGCAGAGTATCGGCTCGGACGCATGGGAGCGTTCACCTTCTCACCGGAGGAAGGCACGCGCGGGCGCAGGATCTCCCCGGGACCGTCGGCGCCGCCGAGGCTATGGAGCGGCACGCTGCCGTACTCGCGGCGCGGGACGCGGCGCTGGCCGATCGCCAGAGCCAGCTCGTCGGCTGGAGCTCGAGATCCTGGTGGACGAAGGTCCCGACGAATCGGGTGCCCTGGTCGGGCGGAGCGCCATGGACGCACCGGAGGTCGACCTCCTCGCCCGGGTCGAAGGTGTCGCGGCGAGCGTCGGGGAGCGAATCCGGGTGCGTGTCCAGCTCCCTCGACGACGAGTACAACCTGTCTGCGGCCCCCTCGAGTAGCGCGCAGCCGGACGACGATGGGAGTGTTCGAGCACTGGCCCAACCGCATCACGGGCTTGCGCTTCGTCGGCGCCTGCGTGCTGTTCGTCTTGCTCGCGGTGTGGGGCGAGCGCGAGGCTGCCGACATCGGCAGCATCCGGCCGATGCTGCAGGTGGCGTTCTGGCTGTTCACGCTCACGGCAGCGAGTGATTACCTCGACGGCTTCCTGGCGCGGCGCAACCACCTCGTGACGGCTTTCGGACGCATCGCCGATCCATTCGTCGACAAGGTATTGATCGTCGGGACGATGGTGTTCCTCGCCGTGTTGCCGTGGTCCCGCCCCTGGCTGCCGGCGTGGATGGTGGTGGTGATCCTCGCGCGCGAGTTCCTGCTCACCGCGATCCGCGGCTACATCGAGAGCATCGGCCGTCCCTTTCCAGCCGACCGATTCGGCAAGCTGAAGATGGTGCTGCAGTGCATGGCCGTGGGCGACCTCCTGTGGATGTGGGCCTTCGAGTGGAGTCCGGCGTGGTTCGGTTTCTGGAGCAGCCTGGGGCACGTCTTGGTGTGGGGAATGCTCGCGTCCACGGTCGGCTCGGGCCTCACCTACCTGTCGAAGACCCGCCGCCTGCTCGGAGAGTCGAACGCGTGAACCGCCTCCGCATGGCGATCGTGAGCTGCGGATTCCTCGGCTGCGCGCCCGTCGCTCCCGGTACCTTCGGCACGCTCGGAGGGGTCCTCGTCGCCTACTTGCTGGCGCCGACGCGGTGGTACCTGCTCTGGCTCTTGCTCCTGTGTGCGGCTCTGTACGCGGTCGGCAGGAGCCTCGGAAAGTGGGCCGAAGAGCGCGCGGGAGAAGAGGACCCGCAATTCTTCGTGCTCGACGAGGTGATCGGCTACCTGATCACGCTCGCATGGATCCGCGGTCCGAGCTTGTTCGCCATCGCGATCGCATTCTGCCTGTTCCGTTTCTTCGACGTGCTCAAGCCCCCGCCAGCCCGGCGCATGGAGGCCATCGGCGGGGGAGACGGCATCCTGCTCGACGACGTCATGGCAGGCCTGTGGGGCCTGGCCGTCATGATTCCCGCGCGCCTGTGGATCGGCGACGCCGCGCTCTGGGAATGCAACCGATCCGCCTGGTCCTTCGGAGGCTGACCCATGAAACCGGGCGACGGGAAGGTCAAGGGTCTGCGCATCGCATCCCGCATCGGTCTCGCCATGAGCCTGGCCCTGGCGGGCATGATGGCGGTGGCGGGATTCCTGATGTCGGAGAACGCGCGCGCTATCGCCGAGCGCGGGATCGAAGGGGCGCAGCAGGGCGCTGCATTCATGAATGCCGAGGCGGTTCCACAGCGCGAGCACATCGAAACCGCGCTGCGCGAGCGCCTGCGCTCCACGCTCGAAACGCTCGATCTGGGCTTCGCACCCGGGAGTCAGGCGGCAGAACGCGATGTGGCCGAGCAGGTGCGCAAGAAGACGCTCGAAGAGTCCCTGAAAGTGGTGAAGACGGTGTTCGAAACCAATTACGGCACGCCGGTCTTCGAGCAGGAGAGCATGAAGGGAGAGGTCTTCGGTGGAGGCCGGGGCGTGCGGTACCCCGGGAAGTTCCTGCGCGGGATGTACAAGGACCAGCCCGGCTACGTCTACCAGATCGATCAGAAGCCCAACCTCTACGCCCCGCTCAGCGATCGCGACGAAACCAAGCGCGGGCTCTTCGGTCTGGTGCTCGGGGCGACGATCGCTGTCGTGCTGGTCGGCACGGCCGTCGCCTACGTGGTGGCGATGACGGTCTCCAAGCCAATCGTCGACATGGTGGACGACGTGCGACAGTTCGCGCGGGGCAACCTCGCTCACCGCACGCGCGCCAAGGGTGGCGGCGAGGTGGCGCTCCTCGCGCGCACCATCGACCGCATGGCCGAGTCCCTCGGTGAAGCCCAGGAGGCCGAACGCGAGCTCTCGATGCGGGAGCGGGAGATGCAGGTGGCGCGCGAGGTCCGCGAGGCCCTCCTGCCACAGAAGATCCCCAGCCTGCCCGGTCACCACCTCGGCGCGCTGCACATGCCCTGCCCCGAGCCGGAGGGCGACTTTCACGACTACATCCTGGTCTCCGGCGGACGGATCGGGCTGCTCGTCTGTCACGTCAGCGGCAAGCGGCGTGCCCGGTGCGCTGGTCGGCGCGACCGCGCGCGCGTACTTGCGCGACGAGCTCGCGCGCGGCGGGGACTCGCCGAGGCTTTCAAGCGCTCAATCGCGAGCTCGCGCGCGACGTGCGCCGCGGGATGTACGTGACCGCGCTCTACGTGGTTCGCGATCGCGAAGGAAGGGATCGCCACGGTGGCGTGCGCCGGGCACAAGATGCCGCTGGTGCGCTTCGCGCCGCCGAGCGGCAAGATCCGCCTCGTCCAGCCCGAGGGCATCGCGCTCGGGTTCGACAAGGGGCCGGTGTTCGACAAGACGCTCGGAGGTCGCTGCGAGATCCCGATCGAGCCGGGCGACCGAATCGTGATCTGGCCAACACGGGCCGGCGGTGCGCGTGACAGAACGGCGAGGCGACGGAGCTCGGCGAGAAGGGTTTCTACCGGTGCTGCTCCAGCGCGCCGGGGCAAGGCCGACCGAGACTTCCTGGACCGCGCGAAGGCGCGACCTCGAAGCCACGCCGGCGGCGAGCCGCTTCCCGCGCGACGTCGCGATCATCCAGCTGGCGCGCGAGGCGTGACGATGCGAGCATCGCCGAATTCCAGAAGCAGATCGAAGCGCATCTACTACGCGCGCGACTCGGCGCGCGGCCTGGCGGGAACGCACATGTGGTTCTGCGAGGAGGTGGGCGAGCTCACGCGCGCGCTGCGGCGCGACGAGCGCGAGGAGCTCGAGGGCGAGTTCGCCGACGTGCTCGCGTGGCTCTCGACGCTGGCGTCGATCGCCGGCATCGACCTCGAGGCGCGCGCGCCGCAAGAAGTACGGCGAACGGTTGCCCGCGTTGCGCGCGGCGCCTTGCGCGCTGCGGCGTGAGACGCGAGCGGCGCCGCGAGCGCGTCGGGAGTGGGAGCCGGTTTCGCCGACGCCGGTCGGTCTCCGAGCCGGTCCGCGCAGCCTGCGCCGAGCGTGGCGCTCGTGCGCGTGCCGGTCGCCGGCACGCGAGTTCACCTACGCAGTGCCCGCCGGCGCTCGTCGACGCGCGTGCAGCGTCGGGCGTGCGCGTCGCGCGTGCCGTTCGGCGCGCGGCGCGAGGTCGGCGTCGTGGTCGCGAGCGCGCGAGACCGGACGTGCCCGCAGCGCGAAGATCGCAGCGTCGCTCGTCGAGCGTGCTCGACGACGAGCCGCTGGTCGGGGCGAGCTCCTCGAGCTCGACGCGCTGGATCGCGAGCTACTACGCCTGCTCGTGGGGCGAGGCGCTGGCAGCGGTGCTGCCGGCGGCGCTCAAGCGCGAGGCGCGACGTCGCGCACGCGGCGCATGGTCCGCGCGGCCGCCGGGCGTGGGCGAGCGACGAGTGGCTGAGCTCGAGGCGCACGCGAAGCAGCACCGCCTGCTGCGCACGTTGATCGAGCTCGGGCGCCGCGATCGAGCTGCGCGAGCTCCTGCGCCGCGCTCAACCTCTCCGATCGCTCTGCGAACCGCTCGGCGCAAGCGCGGCTGGGTCGCGCATCGAACGCGTGCGCGTCGAGGCCGCGGACGCCGAGCTCCGGTCGCGCTCGTCGAACGGCCCGCGCCCGGACGTGCTCTCCGAGCGATCAGGCAACGCGCGCGTCGAGCCGGATCGTGCGACGCGCTCGACGCGCGCGGAGGCCAGCGACCTTCCTGCTCGCGGCGTGACCGGCAGCGGCAAGACCGAGGTCTACCTGCGCGCGATCGAGCACGCGCTCGCGCGCGGGCCGCGGCGCGATCGTGCTCGTGCCCGAGATCGCGCTGACGCCGCAGACCGTCGGCTGGTTCCGCTCGCGCTTCGGCGACGTCGCGCGTGCTGCACAGCCGCCTGACGCGACGCGCAGCGGCTGGCGACGTGGCGCGCGGTGCAGCGCGGGCGAGTGCGCGTCGTCGTCGGCGCGCGCTCGGCGGTGTTCGCGCCGGTGCCGCGAGCTCGGCGTGATCGTCGTCGACGAGGAGCACGAGCCCTCGTTCAAGCAGGAGAGCGCGCCGCGCTACCACGCGCGCGACGTGGCCGTCGATGCGCGCGCGCATGCGCGGGCGCCGTGTGCGTGCTCGGCTCCGCCACGCCGTCGCTCGAGTCCTGGCACAACGCGCGCGAGCGGACGCTACGAGCTCCTGCGCGCTGCCCGAGCGCGTGCGGGCGGCAAGCCTGCCCGCCGGTCGAGGTCGTCGACATGCGCGCCGAGCGGCGAGCGCAGCGCGGCCCGCCGCTCTTCTCGCGCTGCGCTGAAGCAGCTCCTGAGCGACGCGCTCGCGCGCGGCGAGCAGGCGATCCTGTTCCTCAACCGCCGCGGCTTCGCGCCGGTCCTGTGGTGCCGCGCGCTGCGGGACGACGCTGCGCTGCAGGCAGCTGCGACGTGTCGCATGACCTTCCACCAGCGCATCCGTCGCGCCTGGTCTGCCACTCCTGCTGCGAGGAGCGCGCGCCGCCCGCAGCAGTGTCCGACTTGCAGCGTCGCCGCGCTGCGCTACCTCGGCGTCGGCACGCGAGACGCGTCGAGAGCGAGCTCGCGCGCGTTCTTGCCCGACGCGCGCGTCGCGCGCATGGACTCCGACACGATGCGGCGGCGCGAGGACTACGAGCGGGCGCTCGACCGCCTTCGGCCGCGGCGAGATCGACGTGCTGGTCGGCACGCAGATGATCGCCAAGGGCCTCGACTTCCCGCGCGTGACGCTGGTCGGGCATCGTCTCCGCCGACAGCGCGCCTGCACCTGCCCGACTTCCGCGCCGCCGAGCGCACGTTCCAGCTGATCGCCCAGGTCGCGGGCCGCGCCGGCCGCGGCGAGCTCGCCGGGCGCATCGTCGTGCAGACGCTCGTCCCCGCAGCATCCCGCGATCCGCTGCGCGGCGCGGCACGACTTCGATGGCTTCGCGCGCGCCAGGAGCGCGTCTGCGCGCCGAGCTCGGCTACCCGCCGCTACGGTCGCTTGATGCCGGGTCGTGTTCGAGGACGACGAACTCGACGCGCGCGTGGCGACCGCCGCGCGAGCGGGCGGCAGAGGAGCTACGCGCTGCTCTCGGCACGGCGGGGATGCTCGTGCTCGGGCCCGCGCCGGCTCCGATCGCCGGCTGCGCGGCAAGCACCGCCAGCATCTGCTGCTCAAAGCGGCCCGCGAAGGCCGCGGGCTCAGTTCGCCAAGGAGCGCTTGCGGATCTGTGCACCGCACCACGCGGCCGCGCGTGGCGGTCGACGCCGATCCTGCGCATGCTGTAGGGCGCCGCGCGTCGACCAGGACAGCGCACGGGTCCGAGCCGCGCTCGAGCGACGCGACCGGCGCTCCACGCCCTGCGGCGCGGCGCGCCTCACGGTCCGCCGACTTCACGACGTCCGCGGAAGCGCTGGAACAGGTGCGCGGATGTCGAGCGGACCGGGCGCGGCCTCGGGGTGGTACTGCACGCTGAACACCGGGAGCTTCTTGTGGCGCATGCCTTCGACCGTCGGTCGTTCAGGTTGATGTGCGTCAGCTCGAGGTCCGCGGGCAGCGACGCGCGGATCGACCGCGAACGAGTGGTTCTGCGAGGTGATCTCGACCCGGCCGGTCGTGATGTCGCGCACGGGATGGTTCGCGCCGTGGTGGCCGAACGGCATCTTGTGCGTCTTGGCGCCCGAACACGATCGAGAGGATCTGGTGGCCGAGGCAGATGCCGAAGATCGGCTTCTTGCCGATCAGCTGTCCATCGCGTCGATCGCCGGGCTTCACCGCGGCGGGATCGCCGGGGCCGTTCGAGAGGAAGATCGCCGTCGGCGTCCATCGCGAGCACGTCGTCGGCGCTCGTCGCACGCCGGGACCACCGTCACGTCGAAGCCGCAGTGCACGAGGCTGCGCAGGATGTTGCGCTTGGCGCCGAAGTCGTAAGCCGCGACGCGGATGCGCCGCTCGGTCGAGGCGCGCGAGCTACGTCCGGATAGGACGTCGTCGTAGGCCTCGCGTCCAGGAGTAGGGCTCCTTGCACGTGACCGCCGCGTCAGGTCGCGACCGTCGGTCGCAGGGCGCGCGCGCGCCTTCGTCGACCAGCGAATCGGCGTCGGAGTCGATGGTCGAGACCACGCAGCGCATGCGAGCCCTCGTCGCGCACGACGCGCGTGAGCCGGCGCGTGTCGACGCCCTCGATCGCGACGACGCCTGTGCTGCGACGAGCCAGTCGGGCAGCGACGCCGTCGAGCGGAAGTTGCTCGCGATCGCGCGACATCTCCTCACCACGAAGGCCTCGGCCCAGGCGCGACTCGCTCTCGGCGTCCTCGTCGGCGATGCCGTAGTTGCCGATCAGCGGGTACGTCATCAGCACGACCTGACCCGCGTACGAGGGATCGGTCAGGATCTCGTGGTAGCCGGTCATCGCCGTGTTGAACACGAGGTCGCCGCCTCGCTCGCCGGGCGCGCCGACCGAGCGCCCTTCGAGGACCAGGCCGTTCTCCAGCGCCAGCCAGGCCTTGCCCGAGTTGCTCATCGAGGTCGCGACTCCGACTCAGTCGGTTGATGCGCGCGGCGGCGTAACCTGCGCCGAAACCGTTGTCGATGTTGACGACCGTGACGCCCGCCGCGCAGGAGTTGAGCATCGCGAGGAGGGCCGCCAGGCCCGCCGAAGGACGCGCCGTAGCCGACCGAGGTCGGCACGGCGATGACCGGCCTGTCGACCAGGCCGCCGACCACGCTCGGAAGGGCCCCTTCCATGCCGGCGACGACGATGAGCACGCGCGCTGCACGTAGCGCGCTCGACGTGCGCGAGCAGGCGATGCAGGCCCGCGACGCCGACGTCGCGAGGTGCTCGACGTGCGCCCCGAGGACATGCGCGCGTGAGCACGCGCCTCCTCGGCCACCGGCCGTCGGCCGTGCCCGCGCTGACCACGAGTACATGGCCCACGCGCTCGCGGCCGGGCGTCAGCCTCGATCGTGAGCATGCGCGCAGCGGGATGGTGCTCGGCGCCTGGAAGGCGGTCCGATCAGGTGAGCCGCGGCCGCGGGTTCGATCCGCGTGACGATCAAGGGCGCGTGCCGCTCGGTCAGGGCGCGGGCGATCTCGAGAAGCTGCTCGGGACGTCTTGCCCGCGCCGAAGACGACCTCGGGCTGGCCGCAGCGCAGCTCGCGCTGATGGTCGAGCCGCGTGTGCCCGAGGTCCTGGGTCGGCCAATCCGCCAGGCGCCGCGCGGCTTCCTCGACCGAGAGGTTCGCGGAGCGGACGTCGCGGAGCAGGGACAACAGCTGTTCGGGACGCAAGGTGGCGGAATCGGCCGAACGATTCTATCCGCTGGGGCTCGCATCCAGACCCCATTCGTCCACCCGGCCGTGCTCCAGGAGGTGCCAGCCCAGGCCCGCGATCATGGCCGCGTTGTCCGTGCAGTAGGCGGGAGAGGGGAAGAGCGCGCGCACGCCCTCCTCCTCGCCGCGCGCGCGCATCACCGCTCGCAAGCGCGCATTGCAGGCGACGCCGCCGGCAACCAGGATCGTCGAGAGCCGCTCCCTGCGCGCGGCGAGCAAGGTGTTCTCGACCAAGGCGTCCACCGCGGCCGCCTCGAAAGAGGCCGCGACGTCGGCTCGCCCGGGGATCGCGTCGGCCTGGGGCGTCGGACGCGCAGCGTCCTGCCCGCGCAGGTGGTAGAGCACGGCGGTCTTCAGCCCGCTGAACGAGAAGCCTGCCCCGCCGTCGCGAGCGTGGAAGCGCGGGAAGTCGATCGCCCGATCATTCCCTCCCGCGGCCAGCGCCGAGATGGCCGGGCCACCGGGGTAGGGCAATCCGAGCAGCCAGGCGACCTTGTCGAAGGCCTCACCCGCCGCGTCGTCGAGCGTGGCGGCGAGCGGGTCGAGCTCGAGCACCGATCGCACGCGATAGAGCGCCGTGTGCCCCCCGAGACGACCAGCGCGAGTGCCGGCCATTCGATCGCCTCGTGCTCCATCGTGGCGGCGTACACGTGGGCTTCGATGTGATGCACTCCGACCAGCGGCAGCCCGCGCGCGAAAGCCAGACCCTTGGCGGTCGAGAGACCGACGAGGAGCGAGCCGATCAAGCCGGGCCGCGTGGTGACCGCGATGCCGGCGAGATCGTCGAGCGCCACACCGGCGCCCGCGAGCGCCGCGTCCACCACGGGCAGGATCCGGCGCAGGTGCGAACGCCCCGCGATCTCCGGGACCACCCCTCCGAAGCGGGCGTGCTCGAGAACCTGGCTCTCCACCACCGACGAGAGCACGCGCCGGCCGCGGTCGACCACCGCCGCCGCAGTCTCGTCGCAGGATGTCTCGATCCCGAGGACGAGCGAGCTCATTGCTCGGAGTCCAGCGGGTGCGGGCCTGGTAGCCGACCGCGCAGGAGTTCCAGGGCCGCCTCGAGCTGGGGATCCTCGGGGCGCGGCTCGAGGAAGCTCGTCTGCTCCTCACTCTGCCAGGCCTCGACCGAGGCGATCGAATCGAGCGGGGGACTGTATTGCGTGAGCCAGTGATGGACGAGTACGCGCTGCTCCTCGGAGATCGGGATCGAGAGGTCCGGCAGGATCCCGTACTCGCGACCGGGGTCGACCGAGCGCTCGAAGTTGCGATGGGTGGGCGAGTAGTAGTACGCGCTCGTGACCTTCGCGATGGTCCCGCGTTCCTGGAAGCGCCGAATGGTCTGCACCATCCCCTTGCCGTAGGTGGGGCTGCCCGTGAGGACCGCGAGGCGATGATCCTGGAGCGCGCCCGCCAGCACTTCACTCGCGCTGGCCGAGTCTCCGTCCACCAGTACGACCAGCGGGAAGCCGGCGTACTTGGCCTCGCGAGCATCGGCGCGGTAGTAGATCGGCTGGCCCCGGCCCTCGGTCGAGATGATCAGATCCGACGCCTGGACGGAGCGGCGCGCGTCCTCGCTCGCAGGAACGAAGCGGCGCGCAATGGCCACCGCGGAGTCGAGCACTCCGCCGTAGTTGCGGCGCAGGTCGAGGATCAAGGCCCGCATCCCCTGCTGCTCGAGCCAAGCGAAGCCCTGGTCGAATTCCCGAGGCGTCTCCAGGCTGAACGAGAGGATGGCCAGGTACCCGATCGAGAGCTCAGGATCGAGCAACATGACGTGGCGAACGGTCGGATCCACGACCGAGTCCGGGATGACGGTGAGCTCGCGCTCCACGCCTTCTCGTGAGAGCACGCGCACCGCCAGCGAGTCCCGCTCCGAATCGGAGAGGAGCTCGCGCATCCCTCGCTCGCCGAGCTGCTCGGGGGACTGACCCTCGATCGCGAGCAGGCGATCGCCCACGTCGAGCCCCGCCTTGCGGCCGGGTGATTCGGGAAGGGTGAAGAGCACGACGCCTTCCGTCAGCGGCCGGCGAAAGACGATCCCGACACCGGTGTAGCGACCGCCGGTTTCGCGCTCGAGAGCCAGCGCTTCCTCGCGATCGTAGTAGCGCGAATAGGGATCCAGGCCATCGACCATCCCGTGCAACGCGAGGTTCACCAGCTCCTCGTCGCCGACCTCGCGCACGAAGCTGTCGCGCACGAAGTCGCGCACCTCGCGCAGCGGCGCGACCATCGGATCCTCCGCGCCGGGCCAGAGTTGCTCGCTTATCCAGGTCGCGAGCACGCCGGCAAGGCTCCCGAGCAGGAACAAGATCGCGGCCATGTGGGGCCGACCGAGGAGCGACGAACGCGGAGGAGTCATCGGGCTGGAGGACGCCCGCTGCCTTCGGGAGGGCCGGACGATCCAGTGGGTTGTAGACCGCTCGGCCGGGGGCGTCCACCTGGGGGGCCTGGAAGCGGCGCTCGGAGTGTCCCTCGTGGAGGACGGAAATGCGCGCGAGTTCTCCGCAGGCCGCAGCGCCAAGCCCTTTCGCCCCAAGGGCTTACGCACGCCTCCCCGTTACGGAGGCCGATGGCATGCTCCTCGCGGGGTGGTCGCGCTCGACCGGAGCGGTCGGCTCGGACGATGACGGTCGAGCGCACGCTCATGCATTCCGTTTCCAACCTTCTTGCCGTCCTCGCCGTCGGACTCTTCGCCGCCATGCCACGGCTGCCTGACGCGGAGAATCCTACCGGTCTCGTGCGCGCGCGAGAGGTGTTCGGAGCGGCCGACCGCGACGCGGACGGGACCATCGGACTCAGCGAGGCCATTCGCGCCAAGATTCCTGCGGCGGACTTCGCGTGCGAAGACTTCGATGCCGACGCGCGGCTCTCACGCGACGAGTTCGTGCTCTATTACCGCCATCTCCTCGTGCGCGCCGGCCGCTGCCTGGGACGCGACCTGGACGTCGAGGCGGCTCGCATCCAGGCGCTGCGCCGGATCAAGTGCCGAGCTCCACCGTCCGGCGAGGCGCAGCCCGGCTCGTCGAGCCGAGCGAGCAACGGCTCGGGGACAGACATTCCTCCCGCTGCGCGGATCCATGTGTCGACGTCCGGACCAGCCGGATCTCGGCTGAACGCGCGACCGTCGATCGTGGCGGAAGAGCGCGAACGACTGGGACGAAAGTCCGTCGACTGAAACGATTCGGGCCGCCCGAGGGCGGCCCGATTGTTCCCGGGAAGCGCTCCGTCGCGCTCAGGTACGACTCGAGTCCGAAGCGACGGCGTGGATTCCGCCCTCACCGAACTGCCAGCGGAAGCCGGTCTCACCGTCGCGGCCGGGGATCAGCACCTCGGTCGGATTCTCCCCGTCGGGGACGCATCCGAGGGCTTCGATCTCCTTGCACGCGAGGCGAATCCCGAGGCGGTGAACGGCGACCTCGGCTTGCGTGTTGAGGCGCTCGGCCGAATGGCGCGGCGATTTCAAGCGCTCGAGCCTGGCTTCCAGCCTCTGGACATCGGCCAGGCGATCGACGATCTCCTTGGTGATGGCTTCGAGAAGAGGCACGAGAAGCTTGGCGTCGTGGCGATCGTAGGACTTCTTCATGAGAGGACTCCCTGGCTGAGTATTCCCAGGAGCCGGAAGGCCCGCGGGTTCCGAAAGGAAAAAGCCCCTCCGACAGTCTTTGCATTCACCCGCCTGGTCCGGTCTCCGCGACGCGGCGGCGAGCGACTGCAAATCCTTCCTGGTGCATTCTTTCTCGACCCTCACTGGAAGTGCTGCCAAGCGCGACTGTTCAGGCCGGTGCAGCCTCGCTACTCTTCTGCGCCCGCGGCGATAGACCATCGACCGAACATGACTGGTACACAAGTTCTCATTACCCACCGCGAAGAATTCGCCGCCGCGCACAAGCTGGCGGACCCCCGCCGGAGCGAGGATGAGAATCGCCTGCTCTACGGGCCGTGCGCAAATCTTCACGGACACAACTACGGTCTGGAAGTGAGCGTCGAGGGAGCCGTCGATCCGAGTACGGGCATGGTAATGGACCTCAATCGGCTCATGGAACTCATGCGTCGCGAAGTGCTGCGCGAGGTCGATCACCGCTACTTGAACGAGGACGTTCCGTTCCTGCGGGGGATGATCCCGACGGCCGAGAATCTCGCCATCGCTTTCTGGGAGCGGCTGGCGCCGCATTTCGCTGCCGGGACGGCGCGTCTGGCGCGCATCCGGATCGTCGAGAGCGCCGCCAACTGGGCTGAATACTCCGGTCCACTGTCGTGACGATCGAAAAGCTGATTCACGGCCTGCTCGGAGAGCTCGGCGAAAACCCGGAGCGCGAGGGGCTCTTGCGCACCCCGGCGCGGGTGGCGGGCGCGTACGCGCAGATGACGGGCGGGATGTCCCTCACCGCCGAGGAAGTCGTCGGCGAGGGCATCTTCCACGAAGATTGCTCGGAGATGGTGATCGTCAAGGACATCGAGTTCTACTCGCTGTGCGAGCACCATCTCTTGCCGTTCTATGGCCGGGTCCACGTCGCGTACATCCCGGACGGAAAGATCGTGGGCCTCTCGAAGGTGGCGCGCATCGTCGACGTCTTCGCGCGGCGATTGCAAGTCCAGGAGCGCATGACGGTGCAGATCGCTGAAGCGATCCAGCGCATCCTCGAGCCGAAGGGCGTGGGTGTCGTGGCCGACGCCGCGCACCTGTGCATGATGATGCGCGGAGTGCAGAAGCAGAACTCCTCCACGATGACCTCGTGCCTGCTCGGGAGCTTCCGTTCGGACCCGAGCACCCGGAACGAGTTCCTGGGCCTCGTCCGCAACATCCGCTAGCCCCGATCCTCCGAGTTTGGAGTACCGCCTTCAGGCGGTCTGGTTCGTCGTCCCGCCTTCAGGCGGGACTGGCTCTGCAGGAGAAGACCCTGAAGGAACCCAAGGCAGAAGACCGCCTGAAGGCGGTACTCCGAACCAGAACCGGAGCGATCTAGGATCGGGCGGGCACTTCGAGGTCCTCGCACCCGCTCTTGCTCTGGTACCCCTGCCAGACCACCTCGGCAACCGCCTCGGGTGGGTTCATGCTCGCCTTGTCCCAGGTCCCCGGAACTCCGTCGAAGATCGTGGTCGCAGTCGGCCCGGGATAGACCGTCGAGACCCGGATTCCCTCGGCGCGCAGATCCTCGCGCAGCGCGTCGGAGAAACCTCGCAGACCGTACTTGCTGGCGCAGTAAGCGGTGTTGCCCTCGTATCCCTGTCGAGCGGCGAGCGAGGCGATCTGGAAGATGTGCGCGCGCTTGCTCTCTCGCAGAGCCCCCAGGGCCTCCAGGGTGACCAGGAACGGGCCCGTGAGATTGACGTCGAGCATCCGCTCCCAGCTCGCCAGGTCGGTCTCGGCGAAGGTCTTCACCTCGAAGATGCCCGCGTTGTTGACCAGGACGTCGATCACGCCTTCGCCGAAATCGACTGCGCGGTACACGGCAGCTTCGATGGAACCGTGGTCGCGGAAGTCGAGCTGCGCGGCGAGTCCCTTTCCGCCGGCGGCCTCGATCTCCGACACGACCGTGTCGAGCTCGCTCGAGGTACGGGCCGCGACGGCGACGAGCGCGCCCTCGCGGGCAAAACGCAGGGCAATGGCGCGGCCGATTCCTCGACCGCCACCGGTGACGAAGACGCGGAGGGGAGACATGGAGATCCGTAGGTTGCTGGAGAAGAACGAGGGCGCGGTAGCATAGCGGCCCCCTCTCCGCGGGCACGTCCTGCGTCGGGATTCCCGATGGGATGGAACTCTCTCGCCACGCAGTTTTGCCTGGAGCTCGCATTCGGAGTCGACCTCGGACTGTGCCTCTTGGTCCGCGCCCCCCTGGGCACGTTCTTCTTCCGATTGATGGGTACGACCGCGTGCGTGCCGATTGTCGCCGCGATCGTGGGGCCGGTGCTCTTCGCGGGCGGATCGTTCGCCGAGCCGGCCGTGCTCGCCAGCGCGAGCGCGGTTCTCGCCTACCCGTTCGCATCAGGTCCCGTGGCGGCCCGGACGCGTGGACTGGCCCAGATCTGGAGCACCGGCTCGGTCGCGCTCGCGCTGTTCCTGGTCGTGCGGGTCGCGCCAGGAGTCGATGGTCCGCTGGAGGCCGTGCTCGGGACGCTCTCGGCCATGACGACCGGGGTGGTCGCCGGGGGCGTGGGCCTCGCCATGGTTCTTGGGCACTGGTATCTCACCGTGCCGGAGCTCCCGATCGCGTGGCTGGCGAAGCTCAACCGATTCACCGCCGGCGCGATGATCACTTCGCTGGCCCTGCTCGCCACGAGCTGCCTGCTGTTCCGCGAGGAGCTCGCGGATGCGCCCTCGCCGCTGCTCGGCCCCTGGGGCATGCTGCAACTGGGAGCGCGAATCTCCACGGGCCTCGCACTTCCGCTGCTCTTCGCGTGGATGGCGGCGGGCTCGCTCGCCTGGCGGAACACGCGCTCGGCGACGGGGATTCTCTACGCTTCCACGGTGCTCGTCCTGATCGGAACGGCGGTTTCGATCTCGCTGCAGCGCTCGTACGGGATCCCGTTGTGAGGCGAGAGCGCTCCCGGGGTCGATTTCGCATGCGCTGCGCGTGCGACTCGGCGCACGTCCTCGCGCTCGCCGGGCCCGCTCCCGGAGAGTTCCCGTCCCGTGTGAGCTGTCCAGCGTGCGCGCGGGAGCACGCGCTCCATCCCGAGCGGATCGATGCTACCGGCGGCTTGCACGGCTGCGTCGGCTGTGGCCATCCCGAGCTCTACACTCGCAAGGACTTTCCCCCCGCGCTTGGCATCGCGATCGTCGTGATCGCGGCGGCCCTGGTCCCCGTGGTGCCTTACTACGGCAGCCTCGCCGCCGCCGCCGCCCTCGACTTCGTGCTCTACCACTTCGCCCCCGACGTGGTCGTCTGCTACGCCTGCACGGGAGAGCACCGCGGCTTCGCGGCCGAACCCCGGCATCCACGCTTCGATCGCACGATCGCCGAGCGCTTGCGATTCGGTGATCGTGCCGTCATGGGCAGTCCGCCGCGGCCCGCCGGAACGGCTGGTGCTCCCGATCCGGAGCACTGAGTCCTGGTTGAGTCCCGTTGCGTACTCGGGGCTGTCGACGGTGGCGATCTCGTGGAGTGATCGTTGTCAGCTCGGCTCATCCGGAGTGAGCGCTTGCCTCGCTTGCCGGATCTGGCGCTCCAGCTCGCGGGGATCGTCGACGGGCGCGTGACAGATCCAGTTCCAGCACACCCATGCCCGCGCTCGGGATCCGGCGGGATCCTTGCCCCGCAGCAGCCCGATGAGCTCCGCATCCGCGTCCGTGCGGCGCAGGGCGACGACGCGGCGGGGCGAGAAGGAGGTGCGCACGACTCGCAGCATCTCGGCGAGCTCCGCGCTCCCCTGCTCGCCGGCCAGGGCGATCTCGCGAGGTGGTCCCGACAGGAAGTCGACGGCGAGCAAGTGGGAGCCGAAGGCGACCGGATGGGCGCTGATCGCGGCTCCTCGTGCGAGGATGGCTCGCTCGGCTTCGCGCGCCAGATCCGTCCGACCGGTCAAGTCGGACAGGCGCAAGAGGTTCAGCACCTGGACTCCCGCACCCGACGGCAACGCTCCGTCTTCGGGCGTCGACAGGCGGGCGAGCAAGGGCTCGTGATCGTCGGCCGTGGTGAAGTAGCCGCCGCGCTCGATGTCGGAGAAGTGGCGCGAGATCCGCTCGCAAAGGTCCAGCGCAGCCTGGATCCAGTGCGGCTCGAAGTCGGTCTCGTAGAGATCGACGAGAGCTTGCACGAGGTAGGCATGGTCAGCGAGCGAGGCCGGGTGGCGGGCCCGACCGGCGCGCCAGCTCGCGTACAACCTGCCGTCGCTGGTGCGCATGCGCTCGAGGAGGAACCGCACCGCCTGCTGCGCGGCAGTGGCCCACTCTTCGACGCCGAGCACCTGGCTGGCCTGCGCGAAAGCGCTGGCCATGAGCGCGTTCCAGCCGGCCAGCACCTTGTCGTCGGTGGCCGGGCGGAGGCGGCGCTCGCGGACCTCGAAGAGCGTTGCTCGCGCGTGCGCCATGCGGCGCTCGAGGAGCTCTGGCTCGACGCCCAGCCGCCGTGCGACCGCGGCTGGGGGATGCTCGCGCCAGAGCACGCTGCGGCCATTCTCGAAGCTCTCCTCGTCACCGACGCTCCACCATTCCTGGGCCCAGGCGCCTTCGCGCGGCCCGAGTGCGCGGCGCAGCTCGTCGGGAGTCCAGACGTAGAAGCTCCCCTCTTCGCCCGCGGAATCCGCATCTTGCGAGCTCGCGAACGCACCTTCGCTCGTCCGCATCTCGCGCAGCACCCACGCAAGAGTGTCGCGCACCGTGCCAGCGAAGGCTTCCTCGCCCGTCGCGAGCCAGCCTTCGAGGTAGGCGATCGCGAGCTGCGCGTTGTCGTACAGCATCTTCTCGAAGTGCGGGACCACCCAGCGCTCGTCGGTGCTGTAACGGTGGAAACCGCCGCCGAGGTGATCGTGGATTCCTCCCGAGGCCATGCGCTCCAGGGTCAGGCGCGCCATCGCAAGCGGAGCAGCGTCTCCCGTCCGCAGGTGGTGACGGAAGAGGAGCCGCACGTCTGTCGCCCGCGGGAACTTGGGCGCGCTTCCGGAACCTCCCCACAGCGGATCGAAGGCCTGCTCGAGGGCCGCCAGAGATCGGTCGAGCAGCTTCGGATCGAGCGCGCCCCGGGCGTCGATCCGCGCGCTGCGCTCGATGGCGCTGGTGATGCGCGCAGCTTCCCGAAGGATGTTCGGACGGCTCTCGCGCCATGCGTGCGTGATTCCCGCCAGCACTTCGAGGAAGCTCGGACGTCCGGAGATTCGGGTCGGCGGATAGTACGTGCCTCCGAAGAACGGTTGCCCCGATGGCGCGAGGAAGACGCTCAACGGCCAGCCCCCGCTCCCGCTGAGGCGCATCACGGCCGACATGTAGAGCTCGTCCAGGTCGGGGCGCTCCTCGCGATCCACCTTGATGCTGACGAAGGCCTCGTTCAGCGCGCGTGCCACGCGCTCGTTCGCGAAGGTCTCCCGCTGCATCACGTGGCACCAGTGGCACGCGGAGTAGCCGATCGACAGGAAGATCGGCTTGTCTTCCCGGCGCGCCCGCGCGAGCGCCGCCTCACCCCAGGGCTGCCAGGCGACGGGGTCGCCGGCGTGCTCCAGCAAGTAAGGACTCGTCTCGGCGCCGAGCTCGTTGCGTAGCGGTGAGGGCTCGCTCATGTCCGTCCGGTCGAGACGATCGCGCAGGGGAACCCGGGGCAGCAACGCAAAAGCCCCCGAGTCCCGGGCCGGACCCTGCGGCTCCCCTGGGGGCGCCCGGGACGCCCGCTCGCCCCGAGACCGGCGGTTCGGGGCGGAGACCCTCCCCGCTGGCCGCGGAGGGTGCTGCATGGATCCCGGCCCTGCCCCGGATGCAAAGAAAACCCCGCGCCCTGCGCGGGGTTCTCGAGAGCCTGACCTGCTGCTCAGGCGAGTCTGAGCGTCTTGCGGCAAGCCGCCGGCGGCTAGAACCCGAGCACGAAGTCGAGGCCGATCAGGTCGAACTCGTTCTCCACGACGTCCGAGTCGGTCGTGATGTAGAAGAGCCCCCACTTGAGATTGTGCCCGGAGAGGTAGCGCCGGATGCCGAACTCGATCAGCGTGTCGCTGGCAAGGTTGTCGAAGTCCTGGTAGCGGGCGCCGACTTCCCAGCCGGTGATGTTGTTCTCGGTCGACGAGATCATGTACGTCGCCTGGAACGCGAAGGGGGTGGAATTGTCCTCGAGGCTCAGGCCGCCGAAGTTTCCCACGCCGTAGTAATTGCTGACGAATCCATTCAGCTGGTCACCCTCGGGGTCGGTCGCGCCCGAAACGCCATCCCCCAGGTCGAGCATCTCGCCGCCCATGGAGAACACGTTGGTCTTGAAGAACACATCGCCACCGAAGCCGTTGCCGTCCTCGACACCGCCGTCGTCGAAACCGGAGATTCCGACCTCGACCGAGGGTTCATCCGTTCCGTCCTGGGCGCCATCGACTCCCTTGAACTTCGGATCCCTGAACGCCTCGCCGATCAGGTTGAACTGAACGCGGCCCGTGAACAGGTAGTCGTCCATGACGCTGTCCGCGCCGTTCTGGACCGAGAGGAACCAGTTGAGAACGTCGTTATCGAAGCCCCCGTAGAGCTGGAACCCCAGGTCACGACCGCTCCACATCCTGCTGAGCGCGGAACGGTCGAAGAAGAACTGCCTGGAGGCCGTGACCAATCCATTCAGGAGGACGGGCGACTTGTAGTTGCCGATCATGCCGTTGACGCCCTGAGCGATCGGGAAGCGCGCCAAGGCGTCCTTCAGCGTGTTCTCTGAGAAGTCGTACTCGAGCCTGTACTCGTACTCGCCTTGCATCCCCTCCACCGCGATGCGGGCGTAGGGGAGCTGGAACCCGCCGAGCTCGCCGGTACCCACGTCGATGTCCGACGAGGAGGCGTACTGCGTGATGAAGTAGCCGCCGACCCTGGGCCCCGCGGGCGTCTCGTCGAGACTCGAAGTCAGCTCCTGGACAGCCCGATCGAGATCGGCCCAGTCTTCGCCGCCTGCAACGGCCACGGCCCCGGTGATGGAGAGCGCGATCGCGCCGGACACGAGTATCTTCATGAGCCTCATCACTCCAGGTGAATGGGGGGGGATCGTCGGTGGGGGGAGGGGGGTACGAAGGGGATCGGGAGCGCGAAGAGCATGACGCGGGTCCGCGATGCTTGAAAGGGCCGCACGCGTCTTTTTCGAACCCGGTCCGGGGCGTCCTCCGCGGCGGCGCCGGCGCATTCAGCCCGGCGAGGTGCGCCCACGCAGGTATGGCTCGAGGAGCTGATCCGCTTGCGCGACACGGTCCAGCCAGTCCTCGTCCGCGTCCTGGCCCAGGCGCTCCAGCGCGCGCAGTCGCATCTCGAGACGACGGCGGGCCTCCACCACGTAGGCAAAGTCGAACCTCGGGAGCTGCAGCCACTTCGGGTCGACGCTCTGGACGTGCTCGCCGCACGCCAGCGCGAGCTCCTCGCGGCAGGCCCCCTCCCACGGCGCGCGCACGCGCGTGAGGATCGCGAGCAGGCGCTCGGCGTACTGCCCCGCCTCCGCCTCCCGCCCTTCGAGGAGCAGCTCGCCCAGAGCGAGCAAGATGCGTCGCGCGTCGTGGCGGGTGGGACGAGCGGACCTCCCGACGAGCGTCTGGATCGCGCGCAGCGCCTCTTCCATCTCGACCACGGCCGCATCCTTCATTCGCGCTCGTCCTTGCGCTGGTGCTTGAGGGTTGCGCGGTGCTTCTTCGCGCCGAGTCGGCGTTCGCGCGACCCTCGAGTTGGCCGCGTGGGCCGTCGAACGGTGGGTACGTGCAAGGCCTCGCGCAAGAGCGTCGCCAGGCGCTCGCGCGCGTCGGCGAGATTCTCCGCCCGCTGCCTGTGTCGCGACGCATGGATCACGATCTCGCCCGGTCCCGTCAACCTGGAGGCGAGGCGCTCGAGAATGCGCGCGCGCCGCACTTCACCGAGCGTGCGGCTCGCGCGCACGTCGAACCGCAGGATCACCTTGCTCTCGACCTTGTTCACGTTCTGCCCGCCCGGACCGCCGCTGCGCGCGAAGCTCGCCCGCAGCTCCTCCGGCGGGATCACCAGCCGCGAGTTCACGTGCAAGGCGTCCATGGTCAAGCAGGGTGAGGATCGTTGTCTCGCAGATAGGGGAACGAATAGATCCCCGTCTGGTGGCCGTCGCTGAACTGCACGACCAGGGCGTAGTTGCCCACCAGCCGCGCGTCGCGTTGCGAGAGGTCCTCCGGCACGCTGGAGGGATCGATGAGCCGGACCCCGGTCATCTCCTGGACGCAGTTCGCGCAGGGGCAGATCCGCCGCAGCTCCGCGGCCGTGTAAACGGTGCGATGGCCGTCGTCCCAATCGATGATCAATTGCGTGGGATCGGACTTCTTGATGACCCGAGGCACGCTGCTCGACATGGGAGGCCGTTCGTGGTGCACGCGACCGATCGGCTGCGTGGAGCCGGCAGGACCGAGGAGGTGGTGGCCAGGACCAGACTTGAACTGGTGACCCCTTGATTTTCAGTCAAGTGCTCTACCAACTGAGCTACCTGGCCGTTCGGTCGTGTGCCGGGGCGGAGAGTATCACGGCCTCGCATGGAGCCGTCAAACGGCCCGAGCAGGTTTCGAAGCGCCTCAAGCGCGTTCCGCCGCGAGCATCTCCCGGGCGTGCCGGACGTCCTCCCCGATCTGGCTGCCGAGAGCGGCGAGGTCCTCGAAGCGTACCTCGTTCCGCAGCAGGGCGACGAATTCGAGCTCGAGGTTCTCGCCGTAGAGGTCGCCTTCGAAGTCGATCAAGTGCACCTCGCAGCGCAGGACGCGGACCGCCGGCCCTTCGATGGTGGGCCGCAGGCCGATGTTCATCACCCCGGGGTAGGAGCGCGGATGCGCGCCGGAGTCTTCGGATACGCGTCGCACCCAGCAGGCATAGACGCCGCTCGGCGGGTGGAGCTCGTGGTGCAGGTCCAGGTTGGCCGTCGGGAATCCCAGGCGCGCTCCCAGCGCGTCACCGTGAACGACCTGCCCGAAGACGCTCGCCCGGCGGCCGAGCATGCGCGCCGCGCCGGCGAGATCGCCGAGCTCCACTGCCTCGCGGATCGCGCTACTGGAGACCGGCCGCTGATCCACCATCACCTTGGGCACGACCTCCACGGGCAGACCCATGCGCCGGAGCAGGTCGGCACCTCCGGCCCGATCGCGCCCGAACTTGCTGTCGAAGCCGAGCACGAAGGCTCGTGCACGGAGCTTTCCCACCAGGAGCTCGTCCACGAAATCCTCGGCGCTGACCGCCCGCAGCTCGGGGTTGAATTGCAGGGCCAGGGTGTGCGCGATCCCCGCGCGCCGGAACAGCTCGAGGCGGTGATCGAGGGTGGTGAGCGTGCGCGGCGCGTGCCCGAGGAGCACGCCCTTGGGGTGCTCCCGGAAGGTGACCACGGTGGGCAGCGCGTCGAGCTCGCGACCGCGCGCCACGTTGGCCGCGAGGATGGCCTGGTGTCCCAGATGGACGCCGTCGAAGACGCCGATGCTCACCACCGCGGCGGGCGATCCGGAGAGCGGGAGAGCGTCGATCTCGAGGCTGGTGATCACCGCCGCCGCGAGGCCGCCGCCGGCCGTTCAGCCTTGTAGCGGACGACCAGCTCCTCCAGCGCGGCCTTGTGGCGCACCTTGTCCGCGGGCGACATGCGATCGACCAGCAGGATGCCCTCGAGGTGGTCGTACTCGTGCTGAAGGATGCGGCTCGTGAAGCCCTCGAACTCCTGCTCGATCGGCTTCCCGAGCATGTCCTGGGCGCGCACCCGACAGCGGTCCGGCCGCTCGACCTCGGCGTAGATCCCCGGGAAGGAGAGGCAGCCTTCGTCGAAGAGCGTGGAGGGCCCCGACCGCTCGAGGATCTCCACGTTGACGAGCGCGAGCTCGTGCTCGGGCTCGCCCGTGGGGTTGAGCACGAGGATCCGCCGGCGCAGACCGACCTGTGGCGCCGCGAGCCCGACTCCCTTGCTGGCGTACATGCGCTCGAACATCCCCGCCACGATGCGTTCGACCTCGGAATCGAAGACGGTCACCGGCTCGGCGACCTTGCGCAGGACCGGGTCGGGGTAGAGCGTGAGCTGGAATTCGAGGCCTTCAGTCATTCGGGAGTGCGGTGGGGGTCGCGGAGAGAGAGCATAGCCCGCGTTGACCATCCGCGGGCACCCCTATAGGATGCTTCGCCCGCATTGCGCGGGACAGCCGCCCCCGGCCAGAGATCGGCTCTCGCGAGCGACGTGCTGGTCCTACCCTCCGATCTCGACCGACCCCTCGCGGAGTGGATTTCTCCAAGCACATCCAGAAGGCCGAGGAAGCCGCGCGACGGCGCAACTGGGACTTCGCCATCCAGCTCTACCAGCAGCTCCTCGACATCGACGCCGATCAGGGTGAGGCGCGTGCCGGCCTGCGGCGCACTCTGCTCAAGCGCGAGGAGCAGAAGAAGGGTGGCAAGTTCTTCAAGGCGATCCGCGGCGCGACTCCGCTCGCGATGGCGCGCACGCTGGCGAAGGCCGGCCGTCACGCGGCCGCCGCCAAGGCGCTGGAGAGCTACCTCGCGACGAATCCCCTCGACGAGGAGGCCAACTTGCTCCTGGGCGTCGAGCTCGAGGCCGCCGGCTACTTCCGCTCGGCTCTCGCCGTGTACGAGTTCCTGACCGAGATCGCACCCAAGAATCCCGAAGGTCTGAAGCGTGCCGGCGGGATGATGCGCCACAAGGGCGACGTCAAGAAGTCCCTGGAGTACTACGAGCGCGCTCTCGAAGCCGATCCCCGCGACCGCGATGCCCTCAAGGCCCGCAAGGACCTCTCGGCCGAGGCTGCGCTGCTGACCTCGCGGCTCGACGATGTCGGTCACAGCCGCGAGGCGATCCGCGACAAGGACGAGGCGCGCCGCCTCGAGCAGCGCACCCGCTTGCACCGCTCTCCCGACGAGCTGCGCGCTGAGGTGGTGCGCCTGGAGGCGCGGCGCCTCGAGAACCCCTCGGATCCCGATGTCATGATCGAGCTGGCGGAGCTGCACGAGAAGCTCGGCGAGGCGGATGCGGCCCTCGAGCTCGTAGACCGCGCCCTGCAGTACCGCAAGGACCTGCCCGAGCTCGTCGCCAAGCGCGGTGAGCTGCGGGTCAAAGCGATCAAGAAGGAGATCGTGCGGGCCGACCGGGATGGGCGACGCGACGACGCGGACCGCCTGGAGAAGGAGCTCATCTCCTTCGAGATCGAGGACCTGGAACGCCGGCTCGAGGTCTCGCCCACCGACGCCCGCCTGCGAGTCAAGCTCGGTCGGGCGCTCTTGCGAGCGCAATCCTACGACCGGGCCGCGAGCGAGCTGCAGAAAGCCCTTTCCGATCCGGCCGCCGCCAATGAAGCCCTCTTCCTGCTCGCGCAGTGCTTCCACCGGAAGGGTTATCTGGACCTCGCACGCAAGGAGTACGAGCGAGCTCTCGCCGCGCACCCGACGGTCGACGAGCGCGCACGCGAGATTCTGTACAATCTCGGCTCGATCGCCGAGGTCGAGGGGGACGCGCGTCTGGCGCGCTCCTTCTATGCCCGGATCTACGAAGTGGACATCGGCTACCGAGACGTGGCCGCCAAGATGGAGCAGTTGAAGTAGACATGCCGACTTCCAAGCAAGCCCAGAAGCGATTCGTCCAGAGTGAGCGCAAGCGCATGGAGAACAAGGCCTCCCGCAGCGCGATGAAGACCGCGGTGAAGAAGGTCTTCGACGCCGGGAGCAAGGAGGACGCGCAGAAGCTCCTCGCGCTCGCGGCGCAGAAGGTGGACAAGGCGGCCAAGAACCGGGTCATTCACCCCAACGCCGCCGCGCGCAAGAAGAGTCAGCTTGCCCGGGCCGCCAACAAGAAATAGCAGGCGGGTCTTCGGCCAGGCTCAGGCCACATGCCTTCCTTCGAGACCGACGATCACCTCGACAGCCCGCACCTTCGGCCGGTGCATGTCGCGAAAGGAAAGCTCGAGATCTACTCGGCCGCCCGGGAGATGTGCGAGGACCTGGGCTGGCGAGTCGTCGACTCCGACGCGGCCAAGCTGACCCTGCGCTGCGAGCGCCGCAACGGTTTCCTCGGCGGCACGTCGACGATCGAGCTGTCGATCGAGGGGCCCGATGGGATTCCTTCCTCGATCACTCGCGTGCGCAGCCGATCGACCGGAGCGCTCCTCTCTCGGGACAAGGCGAACGTGAGCGAGTTCGTGAGGAAGTTCACGATGCGCGTGTGCTGAGCGCCGCCGGCCGGCTTCAGTTCTGCTTGCCGGCCTCGCCCTGCTGCGCGCCCGCGGCCGGCTCCTCGCCGGGCGTATCGGGGCCGCGCATGCGATCGAGCAAAGCTTCGCGCAGCGAGCGCTTGGCGGTCGAGAGCCGCCGGTCGTCGGTCAAACGCTGGATCTCCTTGCGTAGCCGGGTCTGCGTCTGCTCCTCCCCGAACTCGGGCAGCCGAGTGGGTAGACGCTCGACCATTCGGTAGAGGAAGACCATGGGACGCTCGGAAGGATCCGTCGCCGAGGCGAGCGGCGGTGAGATCTCGCCCACGGGCGCCTCGCGCACGAAGCGTCCGAGCTGGTCGTCACCGTGGCGTAGCTGCGAGAGCTGCACGAGATCCTGGACGGGGTTCGGGCGCGAGATCCCGTCGTTGGCCGTGAGGACGCTCCAGGTTCGCACGAGCTGACCGAAATCGGCGCCGTCGAGCGCTTCTTCGCGAATCTCGGCCGCTTGCTGCAGGGCCGCCTCCGTTCCCTGGGCATCCACGGGAAGCACCAGGCTCTGCAGGGTCACGCGTTCCGGCTCGCCGCCGAGCAACTGGATCCAGCGCGCTTCCGTCGGCTGGCACGCGATGAGATAGACGGCATGTAGCTGCCCGGGCCGCACGTAGCGGTCACGCTGGACTCGGCCCGTGATCCCCGGCGATTCTCCGGTCACCATCTCGCGCCAGGTCATCGACAGCAGGCGCTCGTTCATGTCGTCGTGCAAGTCGTTCGGCGTGAGACCGCGCTCCGCCAGGAACTCGGCCGTGCGAGCCGGACCGCCGTGGCTGCGGACGTAGTCCTCCACACGCAGGCGCACGAGCTGCTCGATGCGCTCTGGATCGAAGCCCGCGTCGCGGCAGGCCTGGATCTCCAGGAGATCGTCGACGCGCGCGTTCAGGAGCTTCATGGAGAGCTCGTTCAGGGCTTTCGGGTCGCGCGCCTGCTCGGGGTTGTCATGGCGGGCGCGCGCGACGATCGACGCCATGTCGCTCTGCGTCAGGATCATGTCGTGCACCACGGCGCGCGTGCGGTCGACCCACTCGATCGCCCGCTCGTCGAGCGGGGCCTGCGCCTCCGGCATCTGAGGGGGCGCGCTCCATGGCTCCGACTGCGGGGGCTCCTGCCCGCCGAGAGCGGATGCCGAGAGAACGAGCCCGAGCCAATGAGAATTCATCGATGATCTCCGAGAGCGGGCATTGTCGAGGTCGAGGTCCGGCTCTTCAAGTGCGCTTCCAGCCACTCGAAGGCTTCCTCGGCCGTGCGGACGGAGCGGGGCAGGAGGAGGTGGGCGATGCCGCTCTTGATGCGACGCAGCTCTGCGTCGCTATCCGCGAAGATCCGCTCGAGCGCCACGGGATCGGAGTACTCGAGCCCGTACACGCCGTCGAGCCAGCTCACGCGACTGACCTCGAGAGCATCGAGCTCGGCCTTCACGCGCAGCACGCGCACCATCATCAGGGCCTCCTCGGGGATGCGCCCGAAACGGTCGCGGAGCATGGCCTCGATACGTTCGACGTCCGCGTCGGTCTTGATCTGCGTGAGCTCGCGCAGGAGCTCGATGCGCACTGCCTGCGAGGGGATCCACTCGGAGGGCAGGAACGCGCGCAGACCGAGCTCGAGCTCCACTCCGCCCTCCCGTTCCTCGGCGCGCCCCATGTCGTCCCCCGCCGACGCGCCCCGCTGCACCCGCTCGACCACTACCTTCAGGAGCTTGCAGTACATGTCGTAGCCGATCGGCGCCGATGTGCCCCGATTGCTCCGGGCCCAGGATGTTGCCCGCGCCGCGGATCTCGAGGTCCTTCACGCTGATCGTCGAAGCCCGCGCCGAGGCTGGTTCATCTCCTCGAGCGCTTTCAAGCGCATCGCGCGCCACGTCCCGGATCGGCTTGTGCTTCTCGAGCAGCAGGTAGCAGAAGGCCTTGTGCGCCCCGCGGCCGACGCGGCCGCGGAGCTGGTGCAGCTCGGAGAGGCCGAAGCGATCGGCGTCGTCGATCAGGATCGTGCCGGCGGTGGGGATGTCGATGCCGTTCTCGATGATCGTCGTCGCGACCAGCACGTCGACCTCGCCGCTCGCGAATGCGTCCATGACGACCTCGAGCTCGCCCGCGCTCATCTGGCCGTGCCCGATCGCGAAGCGTGCATTCGGGGACGAGCTGTCGCAGGTCCGGCGCGCGCTCGGCGATCGAGTGCACGCGGTTGTGGAGGAAGAACACCTGGCCTCCGCGCTGCTTCTCGCGCCACAGTGCGCGCGCGGATCATCCGCGTCGTCCTCGCGTCCAGCCCAGGATCGTCTCGATCTCCTGCCGGCCGGGCGGGGGGATCGTCAGCGCGGCGATGTCGCGGATCCCGGAAAGCGACATGTGCAGCGTGCGCGGGATCGGCGTGGCCGTCAGCGTGAGCACGTCGATGCTCGAGCGCAGCTTCTTGAAGTGCTCCTTGTGCGTGCACGCCGAAGCGCTGCTCCTCGTCGACGATGACGAGGCCGAGCTGCTTGAAGCTGCACGTCCTTCGAAAGCAGCCGGTGCGTGCCGATCAGGACGTCGACGCCGCCCTCCGCAACTCGCCCGAGCGACTTCCTTCGTGCGGCCTCGCCGACGTGGCGCGCTGAGCATCGCCACCTCGACCGGAAAGTCCGCCAGGCGTTCGCGGAAGGTCGCGTAGTGCTGGTGCGCGAGCACGGTGGTCGGCACGAGCACCGCGACCTGCCCGCCGCCGCACACCACGCGAAAGGCGGCGCGCACGGCGAGCTCGGTCTTGCCGAAGCCGACGTCGCCGCACGACGATGCGATCCATCGGGCGCTCGCGCGCGAGGTCCTCCATGATCTCGCGATCGACGTCGAGCCTGGTCCGGCGTGTCCGTCGAACGGGAAGGTCTCGACGAGCGTCGGCGACCATGCGCCTGGTCGCCGGCCCAGGGCGGCGCGTTCGTGCAGCGCGCGCTTGGCCTGGATCTCGAGCAGCTCGCTCGCCAGGTCGAACAGCGCGCGCTCGACCTTCTCCTTGCGGCGGCGGAAGCTCGAGCTGCCGATCTTGTCCAGCGGGACGAGCGAGCTCGCCCGTGCCGATGTAGCGCTGCACGAGGTCGATGCGCGCGGCGGGGACGTAGAGGCTCACCTCGTCGGCGAAACGCAGGTGCAGGTGCTCCTCCTCGCCGCTGCCGCGCTGCCATGCGCTCGAGGCCCGCGAAGAGCGCGACGCCGTGCACGGCGTGCACGACGAGGTCGCCGGGGCTTCAGCTCGAAGAACGACTGGAGCGCGTCGCACGCGGTGTCGCGGTCCGGCCTGGCTGGAGCGGCGCACGACCGGCGATTCCCTTGAGCTCGCGCTGGTTGACGAGCGACGATCCCTGCTCCGGGGAGCTGGAAGCCGCGCGAGATCGCCCCCGTGCGTGGTCGTCAGCGCCCTCGACGCCCCCGGCCTCGCTGCAGGAGCCCGGCGAAGCGCACGGCTTCGGCCTCGGTCTCGCACAGGACCACGATGCGCGCGCCGAGCGCGGCGAGGCGCGCGCAGCGCCTCGGGCGCGCGGCGCAGACCGACCTCGAGGGACTGCACGCGAGCGCGTGTCGAAGCCCACGTCCTCCGCCGGCAGGCTCTGCAGGAGCGACCGGCGGCGTTCGGCGCGCGTCGCCCGCGAGATCCGCAGCGCGCGCTCGTGCGCCGGCGACTGGATGCGCAAGCCCTCGGCGCTCTCCTCGATCCGCAAGGGCTCGACCTCGGCCCATGCCGTGTCCGGCGAGAGGAGCTGGATCAGGAGCGTCCCCTGCGCGTCGTCGCCTTCAGCGTGGTCGGCCGCGAGACAGACGTCGATGCGCGGAAAGCTCTCGATCGAGCGCTGGTCCGCGGGGTCGAAGCTGCGCAGCGATTCGATCTCGTCGTCGAACAACTCGATTCGCAGCGGCAGGTCGCTGGCGAAGGGGTACACGTCGAGGATGTCGCCGCGCAAGCTCACCTCGCCGGGACGCTCGGCGAGCGGCAGCGCGGGTGTAGCCGGCCTTCACGAGCTTGCGCAGGAGCGCCTCGGCGTGCAGCACCTGCCCGACCGACACGCGCAGGAAATCCCGCTCGAGCTCGGCGAGCGTCGGCAGCGGCTGCAGGAGCGCCAAGACGCTCGCGACGAACAAGCGCGGCCGCCGCTCGACCGGGCCCGCGAGTTCCTGCGCCGCGCCGAGGCGGGCGCGCACCGCGTCCACGTCGGCACCGCCGGTGCCGGCGCGCGCGCTCTTGGCGCGCGCAGGGAAGCGGCGCGGGCGAGCTCCGAACGTTTCCAGGTCGGCCGCGAGCGAGTCGGCTTCTGCCTCGCTGGCCGCGACGACGAGCCACGGCCGGTCCTCGCGCGCCGCCAGGATCCCGAGCACCATGGCCTGGCTCGCTCCCCACAGCCCGCCGGCGCGCACCTCCTCGCGTTTCGCGAGCAAGGCGCGCAAGCGCGCGAGCGCCGCGAAGTCGTGCGACCCGGCCCACTCCTGGAAGACCGCAGCCGCTCCGTCCGTCAACGGTTTGCTCATGGACCATCGCTCTCGTCGAGGACGAGGAGCGCTTCATAGGCCGCCCAGTGCTCGGCTTCCTTGCGCGTGCGGCCCCAGGCCGATGGAAAGGTCGACGCAGGGGTGCGTGCCCGTACCAGGAAGGCCCGGGCGTGCGCCCGGCCACGGTCCTCGAGGACCTCGTACTGGGGAGGCGAGCCGCTGCGACGCTGGCAGTACTCCTGAAGGACTTGCTTGGGATTGGCGCCGGTGCGCCCCGCGCGAACGAAGGCGAGGGGCTCTGCCAGCGTCGCGTGGATGAACGCTCGAGCCGCTTCCAGCCCCCCGTCGAGATAGATCGCTCCGAGTACCGCTTCGTAGAGGTTGGCGAGCACGGCGCGCGAGAGCGTGCGGCGCGAGAGGCCCCCTCCCAGGCGAGCCTCGTTCTCGAGACCGAGCTCACGGCCGGCGTCGGCCAGCGTGCGCCGCGAGACGACCCACGCCTTGAGGACGGTCAACCCACCTTCCGGTAGCTCGACGTGATGGCGGAAGAGCTCTTCCGCGATGACGAGATCGAGCGCGGCATCGCCCAGGAACTCCAGGCGCTCGTTGTCTCGCTCCGCGCCCGTCGAGGAGTGGGTGAGCGCGAGCTCGAGTAGCGCTGGATCGCGGAACTGGTGGGGGATCGAGCCCATGCATCGCTAGCGTAGCGGGGGAGAGCTGCCGCAGCCCGCGCCATCGCCCCATGTCCGTTCACTCGATGAAGCGGGGCGCGTCGAGCGGGCCGACGAGCCGCTCGTATTCGTGCTCGGCGAAGCGATCGGTCATGCCCGCGAGGTAGTCGCACACGGCGCGCTCGAGGCCGACCTCGCCGGCCCAGCTGCGATACCAGGGGGAGAGCTCGCGCGGCTGATCGCCGTAGGCGTGGAAGAGGGCGGAGAGGACGCGCATCGCATACTCGCGCAGGCGTTGCAAGTACTCGTGGCGGTAGAACTTCTCGTACAGGAAGCGCTGCAGCTCCCCGACCCATTCCTTCATCTCGGCGCCGTGACCGATGAGCATGCGGCCGAGCCCTCGCACGTCCTCGGGTGAGCCCACGCCCGCTTCGCCGATGCGGGAGGCGCTGTGCTGCACGATGTCGACGATGCAGCTGCCGATCAGCTCGTTCGCGACGCGCGCGATGCGCAGCTTGTGGTCGTTCGTCTCGGTGAGGAAGCCCGGATGGCGCGCCTCGACCACGGCAGAGCATCGCCGCCAGAGCTCCGAGCCCGCGTAGAGCTCCTCCTCGGTGAACATCCCGGCGAACAAGCCGTCCTCGACGTCGTGCTTGTCGTAGGCCGTCGAATCGGCGATGTCGACGACCTGCGCCTCGAGCAGCGGGCTCGCGGGACGGGGCTGGAACTCGGCGGGCCAATCGCGCTCGCTCTCGTGCTTGAGGAGCGATTCGCGCACCTCGCGAGTCAGGTTGAGGCCGGGGTACTCGGGCGAGCGACGCTCGAGCAGGTCGACCACGCGCAGGACCTGGGCATTGTGGCGGAAGCCATCGTGCTCGCGCATGAGCTCGTCCAGCGCCCATTCGCCGCGATGGCCGAACGGCGGGTGGCCGATGTCGTGGGCGAGAGCGAGGGCTTCGCACAGAGGCTCGTTCAGACACAGCGACGTTGGACACGCTGCGCGCGACCTGGCAGACCTCCAGGCTATGGGACATCCGCGTCCGGTACTGGTCGCCCTCGGAGTTGACGAAGACCTGAGTCTTGTACATGAGCCGGCGGAAGGCCGTGCTGTGCACCTCGCGGTCGCGATCGCGCTCGAAGCACGTCCGAAAGGGGTCGGGCTCCTCGGGCCAGCGCCTGCCGCGCGAAGCGAGACTTCGCATGGCGAAGGGAGCGAGCTCGCGCTCTTCACGCGCTTCCTTGCTCCGCCGATCATTCAGCAGGTAGACGCTCGCCATCCGCTCCCCCGACCCTCTGATAGGACCGCGCGTGCGACGCTTCCGTAGCATATTCTCCACGTCGAGAGTGCCCGATGCCCGCCGAACCCTGGTACGTCGAAGCTTTTCGTGCCGACTACCGTGAGGTCTATCCCCATCGCGACCTCGCCGCGGCGCGCGAGGAGGTCGGCTTCCTCCTGACCCAGGGGTTGGGCGGGCGTGTCCTGGATCTGTGCTGCGGCTTCGCGCGGCACACGCTGGCCCTCCTGGAGGCAGGCGTGAACGCCTTCGGCGTCGATCTCTCGGCCGAGCTCCTCGGCGCGGCGCGGGAGCTCGACGGCGCAAGTCGGCTCGCGGGCCGCCTGGTGCGCGCGGACGCGCGCACCCTGCCCTTCCACGCCGGGAGCTTCGACGGCGTCGTGGTGCTGTTCAGCTCCTTCGGCTACTTCGGGGACGACGGGGACCGCGCGATGCTGGCCGAGATCGCGCGCGTCCTGCGGGGCGGAGGGCGAGCGTACCTCGACCTGATGGATCCCGAACGGGTGCGTGCCGGACTCGGTGGCCCGCACGGAGCGCACGGTGGCGGGACGGGTGATCGAGGAGCTGCGCCAGCTCGAGGACGGCGGCCGGCGGGTGGTCAAGGAGGTGCGGATTCGCGAGCGCGGGCTGGCGGAGCGGCGCTGGCGCGAAGACGTGCGCATGTACGAGCGCGCGGAGATCGGGATGCTCGCCGAGCACGTCGGCTTGAGCATCGAGCAAGCGTTCGGGAGCTTCCGCGGCGAGCCGTACGCGCCGCGGAGCGAGCGTCTCCTGCTCTCCCTCCGCCGGCGCTGAGGGGCGGCTATACTCGGGAGCTCGACCCCCCTTTCCGGCCGCGCCCTCGACCCGGAGTCTTCATGACCCGCACCGGTATCCTTTTCAGCGAGCTCGCCCTGGAGCTCCAGGCGATCGCCCGCACCATCGCCGACAAGTCCGTTCGGCCCGCCGCCGCGCGCTACGACAAGGCCCAGGAATACAACTACGAAGCCGCCCGCGAGGTTGCCCAGGCCGGCCTCTTCAAGACGTTCGTGCCTCGCGAGTACGGTGGCCACGGCGCGGGCATCCTCGCGCTGGCGCTCGTGACGGAAGAGCTCGCCAAGGCCGACTCGGGTTTCGGCGTGGCCTTCGCGGTCAACGCGCTGGGCTCCTTCCCGATCATCCTCGGCGGCACCGAGGAGCAGAAGCAGCAGCTGGCTGCCGCAGATCGCGAGCGGCGAGAAGTTCGTCGCCTTCTGCCTGTCCGAGAAGTTCGCCGGATCGGACGCCAGGCGGCTCTCGGTGCGCGCGTTCGAGGACGGCGACTCGTACGTCATCTGCGGCGAGAAGAAGTGGACCACCAACGGCGGCGTGGCCGACATCTACACGGTCTTCTGCGTGACCGATCCCGACTTCGAAGTCGCGTCGCATCAGCGCGCTCATGGTGGAGAAGGGCACGCCGGGCTTCACGGTCGAGAAGGTCGAGGACAAGATGGGCATCCGCTGCGTGCCCGTCGTCGAGACGCACTTCGACCACGTGCGCGTGCCGCGCGCGAACCTGATCGGCGGCAAGCCGGGCATGGGCTTCAAGCACGCCATGATGACGCTCGACTCGCGCGCCCGGGCGTCGCGGCCCAGGCCCTCGGGGCCGCGCAGGGCGCGCTCGATCTCGCCAATGCCTACGCCAACCGCCGCAAGACAGTTCGGCGTGCCGATCTCCAACCACCAGATGGTGCGGCCAGATGCTCGCCGACATGGCGATGAAGACCGAGGCCGCGCGCTGGCTGGTGTACGCCGCCGCCGCGGCCATCGATCAGCAGGGCCGAGTCCGGCCAACAGCAAGCTCGCCGCGATGGCCAAGTGCTTCGCGACCGACGTCGCGATGGAGGTCGCAACCGACGCGGTGCAGATCTTCGGCGGCTACGGCTACATGGAGGACTACCCGATCGCGAAGTTCTTCCGCGACGCCAAGATCCTCCAGATCTACGAAGGCACGAACCAGATCCAGCGCCTGGTCATCGCCCGCAACCTCATCCGGGAGGCGGCCGAGCTCGAGCACCTGCACGCCTTCATCCCCAAGGAAGCTCAGCGCTCCTACGAAGAGGGAAGCGTCCCCCTGGAGGCGTGAGCCTCCTCGCCCGGTAGATCCGGGCGGGCAGCGGGAGGCGGGTCGGCCCAACCCTCCGACGGCCCAATAGGGTGCTCACGGCGCTTTCTTGTGGCGTCGGCTCTGACCTGTGCCGGTTGCGCAGCTCGAGCGGCCGGGCCTGTCAAAGTGGCGGGACGCACTGCGACCGGCGCCGGTAAATTCTCCTTCCTGTTGCTGGAAAGGGTGTGGAGCTCTCCCGGCAGCGAGCCGCCGCGAGGGGCCGATGTGCCTTCCTCGCCCTCTAGGCCGCCATTAACCAGCTTTCACAGGCCCTTTCGCGAAGGGCGGCGTACCTCTTGCAGGCTGGCAGGTGTCCTTAGCCGATTGACATGCGACGAGACCCTGACGTGAACGTAAGATGCTTGCTCCTGGGGAGGAATGCGGATTCGGCCGCGGGTGGAACCGCGGCTCGTAGGGGGTGGAAGTCTCTCCCGGGTGCCCCGGCGGCCCGATTCCCCTCATCCCTCTCCTCGAGGTTCTGCCCCCCTCCGTACTGGGGGGCGGCGCACCGCCAAGCACTCCGTTGGGGCACGCCGCAGGCAGGAGTCCCGTGATAAAGAAATATTACACGCAAAGGGAGGTCGACGAGCGCCTCGACAAGCTCGCGGCCGACCTCATTACCTTCGAACCCGAAGCCCGCAAGCTGGCCGCACGGTGGAACAACCAGGCCGTGACCATCGAGGTGAAGGAACCCACCGAATGGCGGCGGGCTCACAAGCACTCCACCTCGCACGCGGCCGCATCCATCCTCGAGCAGCTCCGATCCGAGATCGACTCCATCACGACGATGGAGCGCGACGACGAAGCGCGCCTCGCGCGCCGGATCGAGTTCGCCCGCTACCGTCTGCAGCATTCGCTCACCAAGGTCGGCCTCACGCAGTCCGACCTGGACGGGCGAATCACCTACAACCCGGCCACGTACCGGGAGATCGAGCCCGCGCACTGCAATCTGCCTCCGGCCGTATGCCGGCGCTGGCTCGAGCTGCATTCGCTGCGCACCGAGCTCGTCGAGCGAAACCTCTACCTCGCCCTGATCAACGTCGAGCGCTATGGGCACTTGAAGGTCTCCAAGCTCGACCTGATCCAGGAAGGCTCGGCGGCGCTCTTCCGGGCAGTCGATGGCTTCGATTGGCGGCGCGGCCTCCTGTTCCGCACCTACGCGGTGCACTGGCTGAACCAGGCCTTCCGCAGCTATCTCTACAACTTCGGCAGCACGGTTCGCGTGCCGGTCTACCTCCAGAAAGCCATGAAGCACGTCAACCAGGCCATCGAGCGCCTGGGTGACCCGCAGGCCGCCCCGGAGGAGATCGCGCGCGTCTCAGGGCTCCCGATGCACCTCGTCGAGAGCGCCCTGTCCGCTTTCCGCAGCACCTTGTCCCTGGACACCCCGGTCCAGGGCAACGACGAAGGCGTTGGTCTCGCCGACCTACTCGGAGCCAACGTCCCCGAGGACATGTACTCCACGGAGATGGAGGAAGTCTCCCTCGAGGAAGGTCTGGCCAAGGCGATGGATCGGCTCAGCGATCGCGAACGCTACGTCGTGGAAATGCGCTTCGGGATCGGACGCGAGCGAGAGCACACCCTCTCGGAGGTCGCGAGCGAGCTCGGAGTGAGCCTCGAGCGCGTGCGTCAGATCCAGGTGCGCGCCATCAACAAGCTGCGCACTCCCACGCTGCGCAAGGACGTCGATCCGTTCCTGTAGGAAACGCTACTGGCCGCGAAAAGCGGGCGTCCTCGCGCAGATCGCACGAGGGCGCCCGCGAGCATTTCCATGTCCCGCGCGCCCTGCCGAGGTAGCGCCCGGGAGTCCCGACCCCAACAGGGACCGTAACCGTGGCAGAAGATGAGATAGGTTGATGCGATGCCGTCCCCGCGACTATCGAACCGACTCCAGGACCGAGGGCCTCCGGTCGCGGAACCACCGGGCGAGCCCGGCGAGCGCGGGAGCCCGGGACCGGCGCTGGACGAGAGAGGGTTGCGCACGGCGCTCTTGACGCTGCTCGGCCGCCCGCCATTCGGACCGGAGCGCGAGCGGTGGCTGGGACGCGCGATGGTCGAGCTACTGGATGACTTGCTCGGCTCGGCGGAGGCGTGGCGGCACTGGTACGACGAGCAGCTGTACTACTTCTTGCTCGTCGACAACTTCCGGCCGGCGACCGAGATGGCGCAGGCCATCCCCGCAGAGCTTGCCGCCGGACGGCTCGACGTGCGCGAGGCCTTGCATCGCATCGCGCTCTCGCCGTCCTTCGAGCTGCGCAATCCGGGAGCGGACACCTTCGTCACGGTCGTGATGGAGCAGTTCGTGGGGCTCAGCGTGCAGAAGAGCCAGCGCGACCTCGAAATGGGCAAGTCGGTCTACGAGGGCCATCCCGGAGCCTTCCTCGGAGCATCCGGCGAGAGCCAGGCAGACGTCGTACGAATCGCCCTCGAGAGCCGGGAAGCGAGCAAGCATTTCCTGGCGCGCGAGCATCAGCGATTGTTCTTTGCCGCACCCGAAGCCAAGGCCTTGCAGGGCTGGACGCGCCGCTTCCACGAGGACCCCCGGACCTACGTCGCGATCGTGCGCGAGTGGTTCACATCGGAACGCTGGGACGAGCGTCTCGCGCGGCCAGAGCCGCTCTCCAATCGCTTGTTCGTGCGCGCGCTCTTCGTCGATCTCCAGGAGCGTCAGCCCGAACCACAGGAAGCCGAGTCCATTCGCAGCGCGCTCGACGGGCTCGCGGACTCACGGCCGCTGCGTGCGGTGCTGGCTCGCATGATGCTCGACTCGGGAGCAGTCGGCCTCCCCGACAAGGCTTCGATCAGCGATCCGGGAGCCTGGATCGAGGCGCTCTTCCGCCGGCTGCTCGGTCGCGGGGCCAGCCCGGCTCGAGCTCCCGACCTACGTCGAGGGCTTCCACGACGAAGCTTGCCGGCCCGAGACGATCCTCCTCGCGCTCCTCTCCGACCCCGATTACCATCGCTATTGAGGGCGCGTAGCGCGCGCAACGTGCAATGAAGGAATTCGATCTGACTCGCCGCTCGTTCCTCGCCGGTTCGGTCACCGGTGGGATCGCCCTCACCGCGAGCCTCGCGTCCGGAGCCGCCGCTGCTTCCGTGCAGGTCGCGCGCAAGACGAAGCGCGTCGTGATCATCGCTTTCGCGGGAGGGGTGCGCACGCGCGAGACCTTCGGCATGCCCGAGAACGTGCCGAACATGAGCGCCATGGCCGGCGAAGGCGTGCTCTACCCGCGCGCGCGAACTTCGAACCTCGGCCACTACGGCGCCTCGCTCTCGATCTTCACGGGCATCAGCGAGGCCCGTGGCATCCGCGAGAACGCGCGCGGGACCGATCCCACGCTCTTCGAGTACTTGCGCAAGGATCTGGCGCTGCCCCAGAGCGAGGTGTGGGTCACGACCTCCGGCGGCGCGCAGCAAGTCAACTACTCCTACGGCCTGCATCCCGACTACGGCCCGCAGTACGGCGCGAACACGCTCGATGGCGACGGCATCTTCAACGAGGAGTTCAGGAAGCTGCTCGGGAGTTTCGGGCGTCCGCGCAAGATGGAAGCGGGCGAATCGGCGCTGCTGGGGCGCTTGCGAGCGAGCTCCGCTGCCGGACCCGGCGAGGCCAGCGCGGATTCCGATCGCAGCGCGTCGAGAACTACATCCTCGAGGAACTCACGCGCGGGACCAGCCGAGATCAGCGGCGCGAACGCGGGCGACGCCAAGGCGCTGCGCTGGCGCGCAATCTGCTCGGCGTCTTCAAGCCGCGCGTGGTCGGCGGTGGTGCTGCAGAATGCGGACATCGCGCACGGCTCGTTCAACGGCTACGTCGAGGTGGTCCGGCGCAACGACGCGGCGATCGGCGAGCTGTGGGCGGCCGATACAGGCCGACCGCGAGCTCGCCGACTCGACCGCCGTTCTTCGTGCTGCCCGAGTTCGGACGCGACACGACCTCAACTCGCGCCGCGGGCTCGACCACGGCGACGGCTCCGACGATCTGAATTACGTCGCCTGTCTCGCGTGGGGGCCTGAATTCAAGCGCGGAGCGGTCGTCGCAGGACGAGGTGCGCACCGTCGACGTGACGCCCACCGTTTGCAAGCTCCTCGGCGCCGACGCCAAGTTCGCGCGGGGGAAGGTGCTCCCCGGATTGATGGGGTACGAGCACGGTGCTCCGCGCCCTCTTGCTCGCTTCTGCACTCGCGTGGGCCCGGGGAGCGGCTGAGGCTGCGCAGCAGGCCTCGGCGGACGCGAGCGGCTCGGCCGGCTGCCTCGCGTGCCACGAGGGCATCGAAGCGATGCATCCGGAGGCGGAGCTCTCCTGCGTCGATTGTCACGGCGGCGACGCGACCGGGCGGACCAAGCTCGAGGCTCATGTCCAGCCGCGCGCTCCACGCCCCGCGGACGAGCGCGTCGGCGCGCAGGACGACGATCTCCCCTGGCGACGCTTCGTCGAATCCGATGGACCTGCGAGTCGCCGAGAAGACCTGCGGGGGATGCCACGCCGCGCGTGTGCACGACCTCTTCTCGAGCCTGCACGGCACGACGGCGGGGCACCTCTCCGACGGCTTCTACGAGATCGGGCTCTCGAAGGAGCGTGGCTCGCTGTACTCGGTATTTCCCATCACGCGTGACGGCGGGCGCGGCGGCGAGGTCGAGCGCCTCGTGCAGCCTCCCGAGATGGCAGAGCAGTCCTCGAGCGAGCTCTCCGCGCACTACCCGGATCTGGCCCGCAAGGAGTGCATGCAGTGCCACCTCTGGTCACGGGGCCGCGCGGTGCGCGGGCGGGTCGGATTCGACGGCGATTACCGCGGCGAGGGCTGCGCCGCCTGCCACGTGCCCTACGCGCTCTCCGGCCTCTCGGAATCGGCCGATCGCGCCGCCATCCACACCGAGCCCGGCCATCCCCGGCGCCACGAGATGGTGCGCACGCCGGACGTCGAGACGTGCACGAGCTGCCACTACGGCGACGCCTCGATCGGGCTCAACTTCCGCGGCCTCGCGCAGCTCCCTCCGGGTGCAGCCGGGAGGACCGGAGATCGCGGGCACGACAGCCGCGCTGCTCAACCGCTCGTTCTACCTGCGCGACGACGCGATCTGTCCGCCGGACGTGCATTACGAGCGCGGGATGATCTGCGTCGATTGCCACACGATCAACGACGTGATGGGCGACGGCGCTCTCCACGGGCAGATGGAGCAGGCCGTCGAGATCACCTGCGAAGCCTGTCACGGCACCTTCGAGGCCCCGAGCAAGCTCGTGACCGAGCGCGGCACGCCCCTCGAGCACATGTGGCGCGACGGCGGCGGCGTGCACCTGCGGAGCAAGATCGGCGGCCAGGTACATTCCGTGAAGCAGGTCGTCGACGTGCTGGATCCCAAGCACGCGGACTTCAACCCGGAGGCCACCCATGCGATGACGAGCGCGCACGCGCAGCGTGGAGTGCACGACCTGCCATTCGGCGTGGAATCCGAACTTCCTCGGTTTCCACTTCTACCGCAACGAAGCGCTCTCGCAGCTCGACCTCCTCTCCGGCCTCCGGACGCCCGGACGCGTCACCACCCAGGAGAAGATCTTCTCGACGTGGAAGAGCTTCTACGCGGGCCTCGACGAGCGCGGCAAGATCGCGCCCTACCTCACGGGCTTTTCGACCATGGGCTCCGTCGACGGCCCCGACGGGAAGCGGATCCTCGATCAGGTGATGCCCGTCACCGCGGAGGGCCTCTCGGGCCTGACGATGATCCACCACCAGATGCACACGATCCGGCCGACGGCCCGCTCGTGCGTCGAATGCCACCGCAGTCCCGCGACCTGGGGCCTGGGCTCCTCGAACTTCCGACTGGCGCGCGAGCTCGCATTCGTCGCCGATCGACGCGGGATCGAGATCGTCTCGCTCAGCCGCGGTCAGCTCTCCGCCTCGGTGCCGGTCGCCAAGATCGTGCTGCCCGACGTGATCGACCTCGAGCTCGAGTGCGACCCGCTCCAGGGCTTCGCGCGCACGCTCTACGCGAGCGAGGGCGGCCGCGGCATCCACGTGTTCGACGTGCGCGATCCGACCAGGCCGCGCCGGCTCGCTTTCGTCGACTCGGTCGGTCCGCGCGGCCTCGCGCTCGCCGGCCGCTATCTCTACGTCGCCGATGGCGAAGGGGGCTTGCGGGTCTACGACGTTTCCGAGCCCGCGAAGATCGAGCGCGTGGCGGTCGCGCCGATGTTCGACGCGCACGACGTCGAGGTGCGCTGGCCGTGGGCGTACGTCGCCGACGGCCCGGGGGGGCTCGCGATCGTCGACGTCCGCGCGCCGATCGCGCCGAAGGTGATCGCCGGCTTCGGCGCTCCCGACGGCGACGAACGCGAAGGAAACGCGATCGACGTCGACGTGCTCTTCCAGTACAGCCGCCCGCTCGCCGATGCGGGGGGTGGTTCGCTGGGGTGGCGATCCGAGGCGCGCAACGTGTGCGCCGTGCTCGACGAGGCGAAGGGTCCCTTCCTCGTCGACGTCACCGAACCGACGAATCCGCGCCGCTTGTGGCCGCTGGGGCGCGAGGAGCGGCAGACCGCGGAGCGCGCGCGGCGCGAGCTCTCCTGGCGCGGTCTCGCCCTGCTCTCCCACGTCGATCTCGCCGGCCCGCAAGGCGGCGAGCGCACCTTCGAGCGCGACTACCTGTACGTACTGGAAGAACGCAGGCTCGGCAACGGCATGAGCCGCTCGTCGCTCCAGGTCCTCGACGTGAGCGAGCCCAAGGGGCCCAAGCAGGTCGCGCGCGACCAGGTCGGCGAGGCGACCGAGATGCTCGTGCCCGCGGCCTTCTACAACCCGCCCTTCGTGCAGCAGGTGCTCTTCGTGCCGGGCGCGGAGGGCGTGCTCGCAACCGACGTCTCGGTCTCCTCCGAGCCCAATCAGGTCGGCGCCTTCGGAGCGATCTTGACTGCGTATGCGATCGCCGTGGAGGAGTTTCCTCTCGATCGGATGCTCGACGAGGACGGGAACTACCTGAAGGACCTGAGCCACGCGGATGCGCGCTGGCTGACCCGCGGAGAGATCGATCGCGTGCTCTCCGTGAGCGCCGCGGCGCTCGGCACGAGCCCGGCCGGCGACGATTCGCCCGACTATCCAGGCAAATCGGCCCGGGTCTTCTTCGCGCGCCTCGATCGCGACCGCAACGGCCTCCTGACCGGAGCCGAACGCGAGGAAGCCGGCGCGACCGCCATCGATCACGACGGCAATGGACGCGTCACGCTCTACGAGATGGCCTCGCTCGCGCATTCCTTCGGCGACGAGACCACGGAGGCGCCGCCTGCATCGGTGTTCCTCGAGACGCGCGTCGACCCGGATGGCGATCTCACCCGGCTCCTCGACGGCCTCGACCCGCACTCCTTCGACCGCGACGACGACGAACGCCTGGACCAGGACGAGATGCAGCGCGCCTTCTTCGCCGCACTGGACCTCGATCGCGACGGAGGGATCGATCTCGCCGAGCTCTCCCGACACCCGGGAGGCCTGCGTGCGATCCGCTTCGGCGACCTCTCGGCCGTGGAACAACCCCATCGCCGCAACCTCGAGCGCGGCGGAACGCTCTCGCCGCGCGAGCTCTCGCTCCGCGACGAGGACTGGAGAGCCCTGGACGCCGACACCGACGGCTACGTGCAGCTTCCCGTGCGCGTCTCCAGACGCGAGTACCGAAACGGCCAGGTCGGCGCCCCCGTCGAGTGGCCGCTCAGGCGCGCGCGCGTCCTCCCGCTGTCCCCTCTCGTCTCGACCGAACGCTTGCTCGCGCTCTTCGATCGCGATGGCGATCTCGCGCTCACCAAGCTCGAGCTGAAGACTCGCCCCGACCTCGTCTCCGCGCTCGACCAGAACGACGACGGCCTCCTCTCTCGCGCCGAACTCGACGAGGGCACCGCTTTCGTCGCCCAGACCGGCGTCGACGCCTGCCCCGACGACTGGCTCGCCCGCTGGGACCTCGACGGCGACGGCAAAGTGAAAGAAGCCGAGCTCCCGCCCGCGGCCCTGTCCGCGCTGCGGCGCGCAGCGCGCTGAGTCCGGTCCGGTTCGGTCCGGTTCGGAGTACCGCCTTCAGGCGGTCTTCTCTTGCAGAGCCAGTCCCGCCTGAAGGCGGGACGACGAACCAGACCGCCTGAAGGCGGTACTCCAAACTAGGAAGTACTCCGAACTAGGAAGTACTCCAAACTAGGAAGTACTCCAAACTAGGAAGAACTCCGAACCAGGCGGTACTCCCAACAGGCGGTACTCCAACCAAAAGGGCGAGCTCGACGCCGCGCATGTTGTCGCACTCGGCGAACGAGCAGTTCATGACCGCTTGCACCGCGCATCCGGTCCGGTTCGGAGTACCGCCTTCAGGCGGTCCGGGGTCTTTTCTTGCTGCCAATCCAACCGTGGCAGTCTGGAAAGTGGCTCACACCAGGCCCAAGGCAATGAACGAAGCGTAATCCTGGAGCAGGCCGTCCCTCCGCTCTGGAGCTGCACGAGTAGCTCCGGCCCCGGAACGAGGTCGTGGGTCGGGCCGATGGACACGCCGGTCGAGCCTCGAAGCACTACGATCTGCCCCCGGGTCCGAGCAACACACGCATCCTTCCCATGGCTCTCCATCTCCTCCAGGCGTCTCTCCGTGCCAAGCGATTCCGCGACTCCGACCGCGTTTGCGGAAACGCGTCCGGAGCGGCTGCGATTCTGCTCCTTGCGATCCTCGCCGCCTGCGGAGGAGGCGGGGGAGGCGGGTCCTCTGCACCGGATGCTTCGACTTCGACGATCGAGATTTCCCCGGGCGGACCGATCGTCGCCGATGGGACGACCGAGCTCCGGATCACGGTGACGGTCAAGGATTCCTCGGGTCGGCGGGTTGCCGGGCAAGAGGTCGAGATCCGGGCGAGCGGGACCGAGAACGATCTCGATCAGCCCCTGGAGACGTCTCTGGGCGACGGCCGAGTCTTCGCGACGCTCACCTCCACGCTCGCGGAGGAGAAGGAGATCACGGCGATCGTCGGATCCGGAGCGCAGGCGATCACACTCGTCGCGCATCCGATCGCGCTCTTCATCGGGGACGCGGAGAACCTGAGCGGATCGCGCTCCAAGGTCTCCGTGTCGCCGGAGGCTCTCGCCGCCGACGGGGTCGCCATCACGAACATCCGCGTCGTCGTTCGCGACGCCAACGGGAATGGAGTTCCGGGCCTGACGGTCGAGGTCGCGGCGAGTGGCACCGAGAACATCCTCGAGCAGCCTCCGGGGGTTACCGATGTGCGCGGGATCGCGGTCGCGACGCTCGCGTCGACGAAGGCGGAGCTGAAGACTCTCGGCGCCACCGTTCACCTCGCGAGCTCGGACCTGGAGCTGGACGACCACCCCCTGGTCGAGTTCGTGGTGGACGAAGCCGACATCAGCGCCCTGCTCTCCAGCGTGACGGCCGCTCCCGAGAGCGGCGTGGTCGCCGACGGCGTCGAGGTCTCGACGATCACGGTCGTGGTCCGCGACATCCACTCGAATCCGATTTCTGGCGCAGTGGTGGAGCTCTCCGCAACCGGAAGCGGGAACATCCTCGTGCAGCCCCCGGATCCGACCGATGCCACGGGTACTGCGATCGGAACGCTGGCGTCGACCGTGGCGGAATCGAAGACGGTCACCGCGACCGTGAACCCAGGTCCTTCGGAGGTGGTGCTCGTCGAGCAGCCGGTGGTCGAGTTCGTGCCCCTGGTGAGCGCCTCCGAGTCGGACGTCTCGGCGACACCCTCGTTCGGAGCGCTCGCCGATGGGAACGATCTCGTCGACCTCGTGGCCGTCGTGCGCAACGGGAGTGGAACGCCGGTGGCGGGGAGAACGGTCGTGTTCGAAGCAACGGGGCTCGCGAACACGATCACGCAGCCGACGGCGGTGACCGACGCGAACGGCGTCGCCGCGGGCACGCTCCAGTCGAGCGTTGCGGAGACGAAGACGATCACGGCCACCGTCGACCCGGGTCCTGGCGAGGTGGTTCTCGACGAGCGTCCGATCACGACCTTCGTGTGGGGCTCCGCGAACCGCCGCTACGTGCGCCTCTCCGGTTCCGATACGAACGACGGCACGAGTCCCGCCTCGGCCTGGCGCACGATCGGCAAGGCGGCCAGCTCGGTCACGGCCGGCCAGACGGTCTACGTGGGCGGCGGCTCGTACCTCGAGAGCGTGGCGCTCACGATCGACGGCACCGTCAACGCGCCGATCGCGTTCGTCGCTGACGTCTCCGGTGAATGGACGGGAGACGCTGGCCTGGTCGTGCTCGACGGACAGGGTGCCACCGAGACCCTCGCCCTGGACGGCTCCGACCACGTCACGGTGGAAGGCTTCGCCGTCGTCGGGGCCACCTCCGGCGTGGCGGTGGGGATTCGCATCGGAAGCGCTGCGACCACCGGAGTGACGATCCGCGGCAATCAGGTTTATTCCAACGGAGAGGGCATCCAGGCGATCGATGCGAGCGGTCTCGTCGTACAAGGAAACCGCGTGTCACGCCAGGTCGTGTCCGGGTCGGCCGCCGGACACGGGATCGTCCTCAGTGGCTGCGACAACGCCCGGATCGCGGGCAACCTGATCTACGCGAACGAAGGCTCCGGCCTGCTCGTCACGGGTGGCTCGATCGATCCGCTCGTCGAGGCCAACACGCTCTACCAGAACGTGGACGACCAGATCGCGGTCGTCGGCCTGCTGAACTTCGTCCTGGCACAGAACAACATCGTGAGCGAAGGGCAAGGCGATGGCATGTCCGTCGACCTCGGCTCGGTGTTCACGAGCCAGTACAACATTTCCTGGGGCCATGGAGGCCAGGACTGGAACGGTGTCACCGTGGGCCCGGGCGATCAGAGCGCCGATCCCCGCTTCGTCGATCCGCCCGGTGCCGATCTCCTGCTCGGGGGTCCCGACGGGGAAGACGATCGCTTCGAGCTCCTTGCGTCGAGCCCCGCCACCGACGCTGGCTCGGCGGATGCTGCGAGCATCGGCTTCGCGGATGGCAGCACGCTCGCCGATCGCACCACGCGCGTCGACGCCGTGCTGGACGGGAGCTCTCCCGACGGGGCGCTCGCGAACCTCGGATTCCACTACCCTGCGCAACTCGGGAATCTGGCGGCTCTGACGATCGGAGACGCACGCTTGCTCCACGGCCGGGCGAGCGAGCGGCAAGCGCTACTGCAAGCCCACGATGACGGGCTCGACCAGTGGAGCGCCGCCGCTCTCGCGCCCTCGACCGGCGCGACCCTGCGCTGGACGCTCCACGCTCTCTCGCCGCTCGACTCCCCCGAGGAGCTCTCGCTCCTCTTCTGGGAGGACGGCAGCTCGACCGGTCTCTCGGCCCTGCGCTGGTCGGGCTCGGCCTGGCACGAGGACTGGAGCTCCACGGGCATTGCCGCTGCGGACGCCCACGCGCGAGGTTTCGACGTCGTCTATCTCTCCGCCGGCGATGCGCTGGCAGTCTTCTCGAACGGCTCCGCCAACCCGCGCTATCGCCAGTGGAGCGGCGGGAACTGGTCGGACGAGGCCGACGTCTTCTTCGTCCCACCCGGTGCCGCGAGCGTCCTCTGGGTCGAGCTCGCCACCGACTCCCGCGCGCACGAAGCGATGCTCGTCTACGCCGACGCCGACTCCGACCTACACACGATCGCGTGGGTGGGCGCAGGCTGGGACCTCGCGAGCACCGAGACGCTCGAGACCGACCTGCGCACCACCGCCACCCGTTCCTTCGACGTCGAGTACGAGAGCTCGAGCGGGGACGCGCTCGCGATCTGGGCCGGGCCGGCCGACACGGTTGGCTGGGCGACGCGCACTTCCGGATCCGCCACCTGGAGCCTGCAGTCGGGCATGGCCGGCCTCGACGAGACACCGGCGATCTTCGACCTCGCCGCCGCGCCGCTCTCCGACCGCATCGCCATGGCCGGCCTCGAGGATGCCGCCGCCGGCAGCGAGCCGAAGGTCGCCACCTGGAACGGCTCGGCCTGGATCGACGCCGCGAAGCTCGAGATCGGCACGGGCGTTTCCACGGGAGCGCAGCAAGGCGACCTCGGCGTTGCCGTGGGCTGGGTCGGCACGAGCGGCACGGCCATCGCCGTGTACTCGGACGAGCTCTCCGGCGCCCTCGATTGGGGACGCTGGACCGGCGGATCCGGGTGGAGCCTCGAGCCCGCCTTCGTGATCGCGGGCAAAGGCACCACGGAGTCCGTGCTCCTCTCCGCCATGCCCGGCCTGAACACACTCTGGGCCGTGCTCTCCGATTCGAACGCCGACCTGTGGGCAGCGACCTGCAACGGCTCGAGCTGGACCCTCTCCAACGGCGGCGCCGCACTCGAAACGGAACTTTCCTCGATCGATGGCGAGCCCTTCGACCTACGCCTGCGCACGCCGTAGCGACTGCACGCCAGGTCATGCCCCATGCGATAGGGTCGCGCCAGGGTGCGGCGGAAGACTGGTTCGAAGTACCTTCTGGAGAGAAACCACACCCTACGAGCGCGGAGTCCCTCCGAGTTTGGAGTACCGCCTTCAGGCGGTCTGGTTCGTCGTCCCGCCTTCAGGCGGGACTGGCTCTGGAAGAGAAGACCGCCTGAAGGCGGTACTCCGAACCGGAGGCGGCCGCACTCTCGATTCCTCGAGAGAAACGACGATCGATTGACGGTTCCATGATGCAAACACTCGCCCAGCCTCCCGCAAAGCAGGCCTCGAGAGGCCGCTGCGCGTGGATCGTCGCGGGAGCGATCGCCGCGGTGTGGCTGCCGCTGTTAGCGCCGCTCGCGTCCGAGTGGTTCGAGCACGACGAGTACCGCGTGACCTGGTTGCACGGACTCTACTGGCGGCCGGGGGCGTTGCTTGCCGCGGCGCTCCTCGTCCCGTTCGAGTCGGTGGATGCGCGCGTCTATCAGGTCCTGGCGAGTTTCCTTGCGCTTGCGCTGTGCGCCACGCTGGCAGCCCTGGCGGTGCGCTCGCGGCGTGCGGGGATCTGGATGCTCTGCGGAGGGGCGGCGCTGTCGCTCGCGCACGCGTTCCTGCTCGCTTTCATGGCCACGCACGGTTGAAGCGCGGCCGGCGTGGCCCACTGTGGGCGCGGTTTGGTAACCTCGGGGCTTCCGGCTGGTCTGATTCGATGAGTGAAGACCGCGACACGAGCCCGCGCGCGGCTGCCCTGGATCAGGGCGGCCCGAAGCCTGCGTGGCTGCGGGTGCCGCTGCCCGGCGGCGAGGGCTACGCGCGGCTCGAGGCGGCTCACGGCGCGAGCTCTCGCTGCACACGGTCTGCGAGGAGGCGCGCTGCCCGAACATCGGCGAGTGCTGGAAGGGCGAGCACGCGACCATGACGATCATGGTGCTCGGCGACGAGTGCACGCGCCGTTGCCGGTTCTGCGCCGTGAAGACGGTCGAGCGGGCGGCGCCACCCGATCCGGCGGAGCCCGCCAACGTCGGCCGGGCGGTGGCGGCGATGGACCTCGAGTACGTGGTGATCACGAGCGTCGATCGCGACGATCTCTCCGACGGCGGCGCGGACCATTACGCGCAGTGCATCCGCGTCAGTGCGCGCAGGCGGCGCCGCGGACGGTGGTCGAGACGCTGATCCCCGACTACCAGGCGAGCGACCTCGCGATCCTGATGGAGGCGCGGCCGGACGTCCTCGGCGCACAACGTCGAGGTCGTCTCGCGCCTGCAGCGCAAGATCCGCGACCCGCGCTGCTCCTTCGAGCGCTCGCTCGAGACGCTGCGCGGGGCCAAGGCGCTCGACCCGGCGCGTCTTCACCAAGTCCTCGCTGATGCTGGGCCTCGGCGAAGAGCGAGGACGAGGTACTGGAATCGCTCGCAGCTCCTGCGCGCCGCGGGGGTCGACTTCCTCACGCTCGGCCAGTACCTGCGGCCGTCGCGCCAGCACGCGCCGGTCCGCGAGTACGTCGACGCCCGCAGCGCTTCGACGAGCTCGGCGGCATGCGCGGCGGGCTCGGCTTCGCGTACGTCGCGTCCGGGCCGCTGGTGCGCTCGAGCTACAAGGCGGGCGAGTTCTTCTGCCGCGCGGGCCGTGCGCGAGCGCCGCGAGCGCGAGTAGGACAGCAGCGATGACCGAAGTCACCGAGCCACTGACAGTGATCCAGCCCGACGGCGGCGCCAACGGCCATCAGCACGGGGTGAGCACCGAGGAGCTCGTGCACTGCTATCGCACGATGCTCATGGTCCGCGCCTTCGACGACACCTGCATGAAGCTGCAGCGCTCGGGCCGCATCGGCTTCTCGATCCCGAACAAGGGCGTCGAGGCCACGCAGGTGGGAGCGGCGAGCGCGCTGCGAGAGGACCGACTGGATCTTCCCGAGCTATCGCGACTTCGGCATGGCGCTGTACCACGGCGTCGAAGCCGCGTGGAGATGATGCACAACATGTACGGCAACGCGCAGGACGGCGCGCGGGGCCGGCAGATGCCCGTGCACTTCAGCTTCGTCGAGCCGATCCACTTCGTGTCGATCTCCTCGCCGATCGGGACGCAGATCCCGCAGGCCGTCGGCGTGGCCCACGCGTGCCGCCTGCGCGGCGAGCGTCACGGTCGTGCTTGACGAGCTTCGGCGACGGCGGGACCTCGAGCCTGGGCTTCCACTCGGGGATGAACTTCGCCGGCGTATGGAAGTCGCCGATCGTGTTCCTGTGCCAGAACAACGGCTGGGCGATCTCGTGCCCGAGCGAGGAGCAGACTGCCTCGGAGAGCTACGCGATCAAGGCCGAGGCGTACGGGATGCCGGGCGTGATCGTCGACGGCAACGATCTGCTCGCGGTGCGCAAGGCAGTGCGCGAGGCGGTCGCGCGCGCGCGCGCCGGCGGCGGGCCGACCCTGATCGAAGCCCGCACCTACCGCATGGGCGGGCACTCGACCTCCGACGATCCGACGCGCTACGTGCCGAAGGAGCCCAGTCTCGACGCCTGGGCGCAGCGCGATCCGATCGTGCGCTTCGAGCGGTTCCTCGAGCGCAGAAGATCTGGTCGAGCGCGCTCGAGCGAGCAGCTCCAGGCCGAGGTCACCGCCGAGATCGACGAGGCCGTGCACGCCGGCCGAAGCGGTGGCGCGCCCGGCGCTCGAGACGATCTTCACCGACGTGTACGCCGAGCTCCCGCTGCACCTGCGCGCGCAGGGCGAGGCCGCCTTCGACCTGGCGCGCCGCAAGGGCGACGCAGCGGCCGGCGACGGCAAGTTCCCGCTCTGATCCGCCCGGCCACGGTGCTAACCCGAGAGGAATCCGCGATGCCGACCCTGACGCTCCTCCAGGCAGTGAACGACGGCCTGCAAGACGGCCATGCGCCGACGACCCCGCGCGTGGTCGTGTTCGGCGAGGACGTCGGCAAGAAGGGCGGCGTGTTCCTCGCGACGGAGGGCCTCACGAAGGAGTTCGGCGACGAGCGCTGCTTCGACACGCCGCTCTCCGAGGACGGCATCGTCGGCGCTGCGATCGGCATGGCGCTCAACGGCCTGAAGCCGGTGCCCGAGATCCAGTTCCAGGACTTCATCTTCCCGGCCTTCGATCAGATCGTCTAGCGAAGCAGCGAAGCTGCGCTATCGCTCGGGCGGCCAGTACACGCGCGCCGATGGTGATCCGCACGCCCTACGGCGGCGGCATCCGCGGCGGGCTGTACCACAGCCAGTCGGGCGAGGCCTACTTCTGCCACACGCCCGGGCTGAAGGTCGTCGATCCCCTCGACGCCCTACGACGCGAAGGGACTGCTGCTCGCCTCGATCGAGGATCCCGACCCGGTGCTCTTCCTCGAGCCCAAGGCGCTCTACCGCTCGGTCAAGGGCGAGGTGCCCGAAGGCGACTACACCGTCGAGCTCTGCGACGCTGCGCACGGTCGCGCGAGGGCGGCAGACGTCACCGTCTTCTGCTACGGCGCGATGGTGCCGGTCGCCTGAAGGCGCGCGCGAGCAAGGCCGCGGAGAAGGGGATCGAGTGCGCGGTGATCGACCTGCGCACGCTGCTCGCCGCTCGACGAAGAAGGCGTGCTGGATGCACGCGCAAGCGCACCGGGCGCGTCGTCGTCGTGCACGAGGCGCCGCGCTTCTGCGGCTTCGGCGCCGAGATCAGCGCGCTCATCGCCGAGCACGCGATCGAGTACATGGAGGCGCCGATCGTGCGCGTCACCGGCTTCGACACGCCGTTCCCGAACACGCTCGAGCACCACTACCTGCCCGACGAGCGGCGCGTCCTCGACGCGATCGAGCACGTCTGCGACTACTAGCCCTGCGAAGCCCGATGCACGATGGCACTCGAGTTCAAGCTGCCCGACATCGGCGAAGGCATCGCCGAGGGCGAGATCGTGAAGTGGCTGGTCAAGGTCGGCGACACGGTCGCAGGAGCACCAGCCGATCGTCGAGGTCATGACCGACAAGGCGACGGTCGAGATCCCCGCGCCGGCCGCCGGACGAATCACCGCGCTCGCGAGCCAAGGAAGGCGACGCGTGCCGGTGGGCACGGTGCTCTTCGATGCTCGAGAGCGGCGGGCGCGCTGCGGCGCCGGCAACGGCGAAGCCTGCGCCGCCGGCGAAGGCAGCGCCGCCCGCGAAGCCGCTGCGCCTGCGAAGGCGCCTGCTTCCGCGAAGCCGGCCGCTCCCCGCCCGCGCCCGCACGCGCAGCCGCCCCCGCGGAGCAGGCGCGCGCGAGCGTCCCGCGAAGGCGGCGACCGGCTGCGCCGGCAAAGGCACCGGCGCCCGCGAAGCCCGCCGCTCCGCGCCGCGAGCCGTCCCGCGCCCGCTGGCGGCGGTCAAGACGATCGCGTTCAAGCTGCCCGACATCGGCGAAGGGCATCGCGGAAGGCGAGATCGTGAAGTGGCTCGTCAGGAGTCGGTGACACCGTTGCAGGAGCACCAGGCGATCGTCGAGGTCATGACGGACAAGGCGACGGTCGAGATTCCCGCGCCGGCGGCAGGCCGTGATCGCGCGATCTGGTCGCGAAGGAAGGCGAGACCGTTCCCGTCGGAGCGGTGCTGTTCGAGCTCGCAGACCGCGCGGCAGGCGCTCCGGCGAGCGCGCCGGCGAAGAGCAAGCAGCCTGCAGATGGCGAAGCCGAGCCGCAGGTCGAAGCCGAACCCGAAGGCGAAGCCGAACCTCAGGCGCGAGCCCGAGGCCAAGCACGAGGCTCCCGCAGAAGAAACCGCGGCGCAGCCCGAGGCGGCAGCCGCGCAAGCCGCAACGGAAAAGTGCTCGCGGTGCCGAGCGCGCGCCGCGTCGCGCGGGACCTCGGCATCGATCTCGCAGAGGTCGAGGGCCGCGGCCGGGGCGGCGTCGTGCGACGCGCGGACGTCGAGGCCTTCGCGGTCACTCGCATCCTGCGTCGGCTCCCGACCGAGCCTCCGCGCCGGCGGCGGCGCCCGCGCGAGCGGCGACTCCGGCGCGCCGGCTCCTGCCGCCGCCCCGCCGCCGCCGTCGCGCGCCGCTCGGGCGCGCGAGACGCGCCGGCCCTTCCGCGGCATCCGCACGCAAGATCGCCGAGGCGATGACGCGCTCGAAGTCGACCGCGGCGCACTTCACGGTGGTCGAGGAAATCGACGTCACCGAGCTCGTCGCGCTGCGCGAGAAGGCCAAGGAGCTCGGCGAGCGAGCAAGGCATCAAGTTCACGTACATGCCCTTCCTCATGAAGGCCGCGGCGCTCGCGTCTCGTGCGCTATCCCGATGCTCAACGGCCGTCTCGACGAAGCCGCACAGGAGATCGTCGATCTCTCCACTACGTGAACCTCGGCATCGCGACCGACACGCCGCAACGGCCTGATCGTGCCGGTGATCTTCGACGTGCAGGCGAAGGGCATGCTCGCAGCTCGCCGCCGAGCTCGCCGAGCTCGCCGAGCCGCACGCGCGACGGCAAGGTCAAGCCCGAGGAGCTGCGCGGCAGCACCTTCACGATCACGAACGCCGGCAACATCGGCGGCATCCTCGCCACGCCGATCATCAACTTCCCCGACATCGCGATCCTGGGCGTGCACCGCATCGATGAAGCGGCCGGGCGTGGTCGAGTCTCCGCAGGGCGATCGCGATCGAAGTGCGCCAGTACATGAACCTCTCGCACGAGCGTCGACCACCGCCTGGCGGACGGGGCCGATGCGACGCGCTTCCTGGCGTACCTGAAGCACGCTGCTCGAGATCGCCGGGCTTGCTGGCGCTGTGAGGGCAATGAGAGCAGTGAGAGCAATGAGAGCGATGAGCACAATCGAAGGAGTTCCGCCTTCTGGTTCGGAGTACCGCCTTTAGGCGGTCTGGTCTTTCGTCCCGCCTTCAGGCGGGACCCCAGCGATGAAGAGCCAGGAAGAGAACCGCGGAGAAGACCGCCTGAAGGCGGTACTCCAAACCAGAACAGAAGACCGCCCGAAGGCGGCACTCCCGACCAGAGAGCTCTTCGTCCACATGCTGCGCGTGCGCTGCCTCGACAGCGCATGCTCAAGCTCCAGCGCGCCGGCCGCATCGGCTTCGTCGGCACGGCCACAGGCCATCGAAGCCGCCATCGTGGGCTCCGCCGCCGCGCTCGAGCCGCGTGACTGGCTGTGGTCGGGACTGCGCGAGGGCGGAGCAGCGCTCATGCGCGGTCTGCCGCTCTCGGAGTACGTCGCGCAGATGTACTGCAACTCGCACGACACGGCCAAGGGCCGCCAGATGTGCAACCATTTCCAGCACACGGGCCTCGCACTACCCGAGCTGGTCGTCGGTGATCGGCACGCAGATCCCGCACGGCGTCGGAGCCGCGTTCGCCGCGCGAGCGCGCGGCCTCGACGAAGTGCACGCGATCTACTTCGGCGACGGCGCCACGAGCTCGAACGGTTTCCACTCGCGGGCTCAACTTCGCCGCGGTGTCTGGAAGGTGCCGGTGCGTCTTCGTCTGCGTCGACAACGGCTGGGCGATCTCGGTGCCCTCGAAATGCCAGACCGCCGCCGCGAGTACGCCGAGAAAGGCGCGCGCCTACGGGATGCCCGGGCGTCGAGGTCGACGGCAACGACGTGCTGGCCTGCTACGAGGCCGTGCGAGCGGCCGTCGAGCGCGCGCGCGCTGGCGGCGGGGCCGTCACTCCTCGTGCTCAAGACGCTATCGCATGCTGGGTCACTCCAGCTCCGACGATCCGACCAGCTATCGCGAGGGGGACGAGGTGACGAGCTGGGAGCGGCGCGATCCGATCGAGCGCCACGAGCGAAATCTCCTGCGACGACGGCCTGATCGCCCCGGGCGAGCGCGCCCGGCTCGAGGAGCGAGATCTACGCCGAGATCGACCGCGGTCGTGCACGAAGAGGAAGCCGGCGCGCCCATGGCGCTTGCGCACGCTCGTCGAGGACGTCTACGCCGAGGTCCCGCGCCACCTGCGGACGTCAGTACAACCAGTTCCTCGAGATTGCCCGATGCCGCGGCGAGGCTCGGCCCGGCGATGGAGCATTCCCCCTGTGAGCCGAGCCCGATTCGCACTCCACCTGGAGCAAGCATGAGTTCTACTCGCAAGGTCGTCGTCATCGGCGCCGGTCCCGGCCGGCTACGTCTGCGCCATCCGCCTCGCTCAGCTCGGGGTCAGAGCGTGACCGTGGTCGAGAAGGACGAGCTCGGCGGCACCTGCCTCAACGTCGGCTGCATCCCTTCCAAGGCGCTGATCGCGGCGGGAGCGCTCCTGGAGCGGATCACCCGCGCCGATCAGATGGGCATCACGCGCAAGGACGTCACGCTCGACGTCGGCGAGCTCGTGACATGGAAGGCGGACGTCGTCGCCAAGCTCACCGGCGGCGTCGCCGGGCTGCTCAAGAACCACAAGGTCGAGAAGTCGGTGAAGGGCAAGGCGCGCTTCCTGGACAAGAACACCGTCGAGGTGAGCGGCGCGAGCGGGCAAGCAGACCTCTGCGAGCCGACGACATCGTGATCGCCACGGGCTCGGTCCCGATCGCGATCCCGGGCTTCGACTTCGACGAGGACGCGCGTCTGGTCGTCGACCGGAGGCGCTCGCGCCGGACGCGCATTCCCGAGCACCTCGTCGTGATCGGCGGCGGCTACATCGGCCTCGAGCTCGGCATCATGTACCGCAAGCTCGGCAGCCAGGTCACGGTGATCGAGGCGACGGCCGGCGCGCTGCCCGGGCAGGAACGCGACTGCGTGAAGGTGATCGAGCGCTCGCTCAAGAAGCCGGGCATCGAGCGTGCTCACCGAGACGTTCGCCAAGGAGCTTCGAGCGCACAGGCGGCAAGATCTTCGGTGCGCGTCCAGGCCAAGGGCGGCGAGCGACACGATCGAGTGCGACCAGATCCTCTCGACCGTCGGCCGCCGGCCCTACAGCGATGGCCTCGGGCTGGAGCAAGGTCGGCCTCGCGCCTGACACAGCGCGGCTTCCTCGCCGTCGACGAGCGCATGCGCACCGCGGTGCCGAACATCTACGCGATCGGCGACATCGCCGGCCAGCCGATGCTCGCGCACAAGGGCAGCAAGGAAGGCCTCGTCGCCGCCGGCAGTGATCGCCGGCCAGAACGGAGGAGTACGACGCGCGCTGCGTGCCGGCGGTGATCTTCACCTCGCCCGAGATGGCTTCCGTCGGCCTGCACCGAGGAGCAGTGCAAGGAGAAGGGCGATCGAGTACCGCGACCGGCCAGTTCCCTTTCGCCGCCTCCGGCCGCGCGATGAGCCTGATGGAGACCGAGGGCTTCGTGAAGGTCGATCGCCGACGCGAAGACCGATGAACTCCTCGGCGTGCACATGGTCGGCCCGGAGGTGACCGAGCTGATCGCCGAGGCCGCGCTCGCGATCGAGATGGGCGCCACCTCGGAGGACATGGCGCGCACGATCCACGCGCACCCGACCCTGCCCGAGGCGTTCATGGAAGCGGCCGAAGCCGTGCACGGCATGGCCGTGCACATCTATCAGAAGCGCTGAACGCGTCGGGAATGGGCGAGCACGCGGGCGAAGCGGGCGAGGAGCGACGCCTTCTCGAGGTCATGCGCCTCGGCAAGAGCGACTACGCGGCGACCTGGGACCTGCAGAAGGCGCTGGTCGAGAAGCGCATCGCCGGTGAGATCTCGGATACGTCTGATCCTCACCGAGCACGACGCGGTGATCACCGTCGGACGCGGCGCGTCGCGCGAGGAGGTGCGCGGGCCTGGCACTCCCGGTCTTCGAGGTCGAACGCGGCGGCGAGGCAACCTAGCACGGCCCCGGCCAGCTGGTCGTCTACCCGATCTTCGCTCTCCCGCCCGAGCGCCGCGACGTGCGCCGTTTCCTGCGCGATCTCGAGGAGGTCGTGCTCGCGCGCGCTCGCGGAGGTCCAGATCGAGGGACAGCGCAAGAGCGGCCTGACCGGCGTGTGGATCGGCGACCGAAAAGTTTGCTCCATCGGCGTCGCTTTCCGCCGCTGGACGAGCTTCCATGGCCTCGCTCTCAACGTGTGGAACGACCCGGCGGCTTTCGCGGGATTTCGTCCGTGCGGGCTCGACCCGGGTCTCATGACGCGCGTCGCCGATCACGCCGAGATCCCGGCCTCGACCATGCTCTTCGAGGTGCTGATCGTGAAGCACGCGCTGGAGGTCTTCGGACTGGAGCTGCCGCCACCCGGGAGAGGACGGCCGAATGCTCCGAGCGAGGCCGGCGGCGGCCGATTCCCCGAGCTCCCCCTCCTTCCTTGAAGGGCCGGGGCGCAGGTCGTGCCGATTCCCGACCTCGTGCTGAAGTCTGGCCCCGGAAGCTCCCGATGAGGACACCGTATTCCGACTCCCTCCTCCCGGGAGCCCACCCGAACGAGATTCACCATGGCCAATGCCGAACCGCAATCCTGTCTCCAGGATGGCAAGAGTCAGTCGATCGATCGTACCGTCATCGAAGGGCTGATCGAGCTCGGCGGCGACGATTCCAGCTTCGTCGTCGAGGTGATCGACATCTATCTGGATGACTCGATGCTCCGCGTGAAGGCCCTTGCGCAAGCGATCGTGCAGGGCGACATCGACCAGGTCGAGAAACTCGCACACTCGCTCAAGTCCGCGAGCGCGAATGTCGGGGCCCTGCTGCTCGCGCAGATCTGCAGCGAGGCCGAGAAGCGCGCGCGCGGGCGCTCGCCGATCGCGGAGGTCGCGCCGCTCGTTCAGCGCATCGGAGAGGTCCACGACGCCGCCATGCGCGAGCTGCGAAGCATTCGCACGACGGTCGCCGGGTGAGTTCCTACCGAGCGAGCAAACCCCAAAGTACCGCGATGGCGACCAAGAGCTTCGAGGAACTGCTGCTGACCGGCAAGCTTCCCTCGCCCGCCGGGGTGGGGATGAAGATCCTCCAGCTCACGCGCAACGACGACTTCTCCGCCGAGAAGATGGGCGAGGCGATCCTCACCGACTCGGCGCTGACCGGCCGCATCCTCAAGCTGGCCAACAGCGCCGCCCTCAGTGGAACTCAGCCGGTCACGACGGTCACCGGCGCGATCATGCGGCTGGGCTCCCGGTCCGTCCGTGATCTCTCCCTGGCGTTCTCGCTGGTGTCCGAGCGCCGCAAGGGCAGTTGCAAGGCCTACGACTTCGAACGCTACTGGTCCAAGTCGCTCGCACGCGCGGTCTGCTCGCAGGCCATCAGCTCGACGGTGGGAGTGGGCTCGCATCAAGAAGCCTACATCTGCGGGCTCCTGGGCGAGGTCGGACGGCTGGCCCTCGCTTCGGTCTATCCCGAGCAGTACTCCGAGCTGATCGAGAAGGGATTGATGCACGACGTCCCCGCCCTCATGAAGGGTGAGGAGGAAGCCTTCGGCATCGATCATTCCGAGCTCGCCAGCTGCCTGATCGCGGAGTGGGGGCTGCCCGAGAGCTTCGTGCATGCGGTGCGCCACTACTCGCGCCAGCTGACGGAGCCGGCGACCGCGATCGACGACCTCACCGCGATCCTGCGCCACGCAGAGTTCCTGGGCTCGGTCTTCGTCGCCTCGCGCAACACCAAGCCCGCTTCCTGGAAGCGCTACCGCGCCGGACTCGACTCCTTGAAGGGGCTGCTCGGGTTCGACGAGGATCGGTTTGCGAGGTTCCTCGATGGCTGCCTGCAGGAGTGGGTGTCCTGGGGTGGTGAGATGCAGATCCAGGTCAACAAGAACCTGCGCTACCGGGGGATTTGCGAGATCATCTCTGCCGCCCTCGCCCCCGCCGCGCCGGCGCCGGTGGTCGTGGCGTCGGCGTCAATCGACGAACCGGTTCTCACCGAGGTCCCCCGAGCCCGTAGCACTCAGGATGAGCCCATCCACATCCTCGCGGTGGACGACGAGCCTCTGCAGCGACGCCTGCTCTCGAAATACCTCTCCCAGGACGGCTACGTCGTGACGGTCGCCTCTAACGGCGAGGAAGCGCTGCGAATCGCGCTCGAGAAGAACCCCGACATCGTGATCGCGGACTACATGATGCCGGAGATGGACGGGCTCGAGCTCTGCCGGCTGCTGCGCAAGACGGACGCAGGGAGCAGAATGTTCTTTCTCTTGCTCACCGGGCGCACCGAGCCGGAGATGCTGATCGAGGCCTTCGATGCCGGCTGTGACGACTTCGTGACCAAGCCGTTCGTGCCGCGCCTGCTCGGCGCGCGCATCAAGGGCGGCGTGCGGATCGTGCGGCTCCAGCGCCGAGTCGATTCCGACCGTATCACGATGGAACGGCAGATGGCCGAGCTCGGCGTGCTCACGCGGAAGTTGCGCAGCGCCGCGATGACCGACATGCTCACCGGGCTTCCCAACCGCCGCTACGCCATGAAGCGAATGGAGACGGAATGGTCGTTCACCCAGCGGACGGGCCGCCCGCTGACCTTGATCATGGTCGACATCGATCACTTCAAGCGCGTCAACGACGAGCACGGCCACGACGTCGGGGACGTGGTCCTCATCGAGACGGCCAAGGTCATGCAAGGCAACCTGCGCGAGATGGACGAAGTCTGCCGCCTGGGTGGCGAGGAGTTCGTGATCATCTGCCGCAACACCTCGAGAGAAGAAGGCGCAGCGGTCGCCGAGCGCCTGCGCAAGGCCGTCGAGAGCCACGTGATCGTCGGGCACGGCTTCGATCGCAACGTCACCGTGAGCCTGGGTATCGAGTGCTCGCGAAACCAGGGGGGCACCGTCATGGCGCTCCTCAAGGCGGCCGACGAGGGGGTCTACGAGTCCAAGCACAGCGGCCGCAATCGCTGGGCTTTCCCGCCGGCTCCGGCCGTGGAGAAGAAGTCCGCTTGATCGGCACGATCGGCTCACGGGCTCGTCGAACGAGCCCATTCCGCGGCGTCGCTCACTGAGCACGGGAGGGCTCCGGTGATGCACGAGGATTCCGGCGAGCTCGGGCACGAGCAGGAGCGCGGGCCGGGCGAGGATCCCGCTGGCCAGGAGCGGCCGGCGCCGGCGCGGCGCAAGGACGCGCTCGGCCCGGAGAATCCCGAGCCGGGCGAGCCGCCCGCTCCGACCCGGATCCTGATCATCGACGACGACGAACGCATCCTGCGTCTGCTCGCCCATCACCTCAGGCGCGATCGATACGACGTCCACATGGTGACCAGCAGCCGCGAGGGCCTGCGCCTGACGAGCGAGATCCACCCCCAGATCCTGATCACGGACTGGATGATGCCCGAGATGAGCGGAATCGAGCTGTGCGGCCTGCTCAGCCGCACGGACGAGGGCCAGAAGATGCACAAGATCATGCTGACCGCGCGTGAGGACGACGATCAGGTCGTGGAGGCCCTCGACGCCGGCGCCGACGACTACGTCTTCAAGCCCTTCAATCCGCGCATCCTGCTCGCCCGCGTGCGATCCGGCGAACGCATGATCCGCTTGCGCGAGAAGCTCGAACGCAGCGAGCGCGCGACACAGGAGAAGAATGCCGAGCTCGGCATCTTGACGCGCAAGCTGCGTGCGGCCGCGCTCACCGATCCCCTCACCGAGCTGCCCAACCGCCGCTTCGCGATCAGCCGCCTGAAGCAGGAATGGGAGGCGACCTCGCGTTCGGGCCGCCCTCTCTCCGCAACCATGGCCGACATCGATCACTTCAAGCGCGTGAACGACCTCTACGGCCACGACGTCGGAGACATGGTGCTGCGCGAAGCCGCGGCGGTCTTGCGCGGGCAATGCCGTCAGGCCGATTTCCTTTGCCGGCTGGGGGGCGAGGAATTCCTCGTGATCCACGTCGATTCGGACCTCGAGGGAGCCGTGCGAGCCGCCGAGCGCCTGCGCCGGGAGATCGAGCAGCACCGCATCCGTACCGAGGGGTATGACGGCACGATCACCATGAGCATGGGAGTGGCGCAGCGTTCCGGGGAGATGCGGAGCATCGACGATCTCTTGAAGCTTGCCGATCAGGCGCTGTACGAGGCGAAATCGACGGGGCGCAATCGCGTGGTTGCGCGCAGCTCAGCGCCGCCCGTCTGAGATCTGGTTCGGAGATCCGGTTCGGAGTACCGCCTTCAGGCGGTCTGGTTCGTCGTCCCGCCTTCAGGCGGGACTGGCTCGGAAAGAGAAGACCGCCTGAAGGCGGTACTCCGAACCCGAACCGGAGCGGCGGCACTCCGAACCACGCGTCAGTCGACGAAGATGGGGCTCGACCATGCGAGGCCCTGATCGCTCTGGATCACGCGCAGGTACAGATATTCCTTGGCGTGCAGTCCCGGAAGCCCGACGGCGCCCTCGATGTCGCGCTCTCCCGCTTCCACGCTTCCGATCGATTCGACCTCGCCCGAGCGGATGAGATCGATGCGCTCGATGGGCGCGGTGCCGAGCACGCGAAAGCTGAGCGTCGGGTGCTCGCCAAGGCTCGTGCTCGCGATCGTCGCGCCCATGGAATGGCCCTGTACGCTCACGTCGACGAAGATGCGCGGACCGCTCGTGGCCCACACGGAACGCGCGCGCATCGCCTCCAGGACCGCTTCGCGCGTCGCCTCGCTGGCGCGGATGCCGGCCAGGCCGCCGGTTCCCATGAGTTCGCGGCCGTCGCGGCGGTGCATCCAGCGATAGACCGGCGAGAGATACGCCAGGCCGGGATGGCCGTCGTGACCATCGCCGCTTCCGATGAAGCCGAGGTGGTAGCCGTGGTCCAGGACGTCCCGCACGAAGTTGCCCGGGATCGCTCCGCCGATGCGCGAAGGGGAGTCGATCGCTTCGCTCGAGCCATGCACCGACATCACCTCCGTCACCGGCTCGAGCTCCGGGTCGGGCGCGAAGGTCCAGTTGGTGGGGATCGGGTCGCCGGCGGAGTGGTGCGCGAAGGTGAGCGCCTTCTGGCCTCGCAGGCGTGCCCATAGCTCGCGCGGCGTGTCGACCTCGCCATCGAGCGAGCTGTGCACGACGCCACCGTCCTCGAAGTAGAGCACGTGACGATGACCGTGGATCCAGCTCGTCCACTCGTACGCGAGCAGCGCCACGAAGCGGCCCGGCTCGTGGTAGTGCAGGACCTGCTTCTGGATCTCGGCCCACATCTCGGGGTGCTGATCGAGGAAGAGCACACCGTAGTGGTCGTGATCGGTGAGAGCGGCGACGTCCAGGCCCGCCACGTCACGGGCGTAACGGTAGTAATCCTCGGGCAGCCCTGTTCCATCGGTGAAGTTGGAGTGCCCGTGCAGGTCGCCCCAGAGCACGCCCGGGGCCGCGTCGTCCACCCACAACGGGTTGCTCTCCGCCACGACTTCACGGTCTGCGAGCGTCACCCGTGCGCGGAATCGGAAGACCCCCGTCGTCCTGGCAACGAGCTCGATCGTCTTGGCGGCGCGATCGCCGGCCGCGAGCTCGACCGTGGCGGGGAGCTCCCACTCGGGAGGCAGGCCTTCGAGCGCGATCGTCCCGGAGAATTCCACGTCGGTGTTGGCCCACAGGTCCAGGACGGCGATGGTCGCGCGCACGCGCCCCCCGGGACGAGCGGTGCTCGAGATCGAGAGCGCGAGCCGCTCGGGTGGGCCGGGCAGGACGTCGACCATGGGTGAATCGGGAAGCACGGCGCGCACACCGTCGCCGTCACCATCGACGGCGATCCACAGATGCGAGCCGCGCTCGGCGTGACGGTCGGCGCGCGCTCCCGACGGGCCGGCTCCGTACACGATGCTCACTCGGGCACCGGGTGAGAGCTCGTGGCCGAGCACGTGGATCGCGAGCAGCTCGCCCAGGCTCTCGGGTTCGAGGACCACGCCATCCGCGGGCGTCGAGATCGTCGTGTACCCCTCGCCCCGCGGCTCCTCGGTCTGCGGATTCGACCAGCCCCAGAACGGCTCGGGCATGAAGTAGATCGCGCCGCCCTCGGCGATCCCCAGCGGTCCGACCTCGTACTCGATGGGCCAGGTGCCGGCTCCCTGCGCGGGCACGCTCGGCCGCGAGTCTTCGGCACCCTGGATCCACGCGCGACCGCCGCCATCGGAAGGCGAGCGCGTCCGCGTGAGGTCCTCGCTCAGCTCGACGGCCAGATCCCAGCGTGCATGAGGCGGCTCGGCCACATCCGGCTCGGCCTGCTGCCAGGGCTTGGGAGTGCGATCCTGCTCGAGGGTCGGATGCCCCTCCACGGGGGGCTGATCGCACGAGAACGCACCACCCAGGGCCGGGAGAAGGGCGAGAAGCAGGCCTCGACGGATGGATCGCGCGGAGCGCGGGCGGGAGTTGGCGGTCAAGCTGGCTGCCTGGGCATGTCGATACAGCCCGCCGGCGTCCCCGTCGTGGGCTCGCGGCCATCGTCGCCCGAGGTGCTCGCCAGGTCCAGAACCAGTGGCCGATCGTTCCATCGACCTTCGCGACCCCCGCACTCCGCGGGCGAGCGGCGCGCTCCTCGCGTTCCTCCTCTGCAGCCTGCAGGGCGCGCCTGCCGTGCTCGCGGCACAGGAGCAAGCGGCGGTCGTGCCGGCTCCCGACGCCCCTCCGGAGCCCGGGTCGCTGGTCGCGCGACTGAACGAGCTCGCCCGCTCCATGTCGGCGAGCCAGCGCATGCTGAAGCGAGTGCTGGCCGAGGGCGCGCAGGTCGAATCGGCCGCCGAGGCCGATCGCCAGCGCTCGGTGGCGCACGCGGCCCTGTACGCAGTCATCCTGCTGCAACTCCTCGTGATCGTGCAGCTCGTGCGCAAGCTCCTCGCGTTCCGCGGCCAGCTCGCCTCGCGTGCGCACGAGGTGGACCGGCTCCTGCGTGAGCTGCAGCAAGCCTCGGGGGAGCGCGAGCGCACGCTCGAGCTCTTCACCAAGGAAGGCGACCGCCGGTTGCGCGCGGAAGCAAGCGAGCGGCTGGCCTCGCTTTCCGAGCAGTCCGTGCAGCGCTCGATCGAGGAGGTCCTCGATTCCCTGGATCGGCGGATCGCGGTGGTGCTCGATCGCGTGCTCGAGGATGTCCGCGCCGTCCGGCGCAAGGACCTCTCGACGCCCGAACGGCGGCGGCTCCTGGACCGCATCGCGCGCGAAGGGGAGACCGCGAGCGATGTCCTGGGTGAGCTCGTCGATCTACGCCGCCTCCACCGCGGCGAGTTGACGCTCGATCGTCAAGCGGTCGATCCGACTGCGCTGCTGGCCCGCCTGAGCGAGTGGGCCGAGCCCATCGCCGAGGCCCGCGAGCGGCGCTTCGAGCTCTCCCTCGACGACAGCTTGCCCGCGCGCATCGAGACCGACCCGCGCCGCCTCCTGCGCATCCTCAAGCTGATCGTGAGCCGCGCCCTGGAAACGGCCGGAGCGAGCAAGGTCGTGCTTCGAGTCCAGTTCGAGGTCGAGGACGACACCGCTCGCATGCGCTTCTCGAGCCTGCGGAACGACGCGGCTGGCGCGCGGCCGATCCCGGATGCCGGCGCCGTGGACCTGGAAGCGCTCGCGAACGAGGGCGATCTCGCGTTTTCGGTGGCGTCGAGCATTGCCGAGGCGCTCGGCGGGGCCCTCGCGGCGGAACCCCTGGAGGGCGGCGCGATCCGCTACTCGCTGAGCATCGCCTGCGGAGCGCTGGGTGCGATCCGCGCGTCCCGGCTCGGCACATTCGCGCCGAGCAAGGAGCCGCTCACCCAGACGAACCAGCGCCTTGCGTCCGCGCTCCTCGCAGGCAAGCGCATCCTGATCGCCGACGATGCGCAGGAGAACCTGCGCGTGATCGAGTGGGTGCTCGGGCGGGCCGGCGCGGAGTGCACGCTGGTGGAGAACGGGCGCGAAGCCGTGGAGCGTGCGCTCGCGGCTCAAGGGCGCGGCGCGCCCTACGATCTGATCCTGCTCGACTTGCAGATGCCGCTCCTCGACGGCTACGAGGCACTGCGTTCCCTGCGCGAGCAAGGCTCTACCACTCCGGTCATCGCGCTGACCGCCGCGAGCTCGATGGAGGATCGCCAGCTCTGCCTCGAGCGAGGTTTCGCCGACTTCCTCTCCAAACCCATCGATCGCAACGTGCTGCTGCGCCAGCTGGCCGCCCGCTTCTGCGCGGCGAGCGAGGCAGCGAGCGCGGGCACGCGCATGGTGGCCTCTGCGCCGAGCCCTACGCCCTTGGCGCCGCTACCCCTTGCCGCATCCGAAGTGAGCGGGCAGAGCCTCACGAGCTTGTTCGCGAACGACGAGAGCATGGACGACCTGATCGAGTGGTTCACCCAGGAGATCGAGAAGGACGTCGTGCGGATCGAGCGAGCGCTCGAGCGGGGGGACCGCGCGGAGCTCGCGGCGATCCTCCACCAGCTCAAGGGAAGCGCGGGGAGCTATGGCTTCCCCGCCGTGAGCGAGCAGGCCGAACGGGTGGAGAGCTGCATCACCCGAAACGAGGACGCCGAGCGCCTGCAGACCGAGGTCGCGGTGCTCCTCGATCTGTGCAACCGTCTCGCGGGGAATTGAACCTGGCCTCGACCGGCACGGAACGGCGATCTCACCGTCGACGCTGCCTTCCGCTCGAGCGCTCGCTATCCTCTGCGGCTCCCCCCGGCCGGCGAGACCAGAGCCTAGCGAGCGAGCATGGACCCCAAGAAGACCCTCGGCTTCGTGACGCGCGTATGGGACGAGACGATCGTTCCCACGCTCGTCGAGTACGTCAAGATCCCCAACAAGTCGCCCAACTTCGACGCCCAGTGGGTCGAGCACGGTCACATGGATCGTGCCGTCGAGCTGATCGCCGGGTGGTGTAAGGCGCGGAAGATCGAGGGCTTGAAGCTCGAGGTCGTGCGCCTCGCCGGCCGAACGCCGCTGATCTTCATGGAGATCCCCGGTAGCAGCGATCGGACCGTGCTGCTCTACGGGCACCTCGACAAGCAGCCGGAGATGACGGGCTGGGAGACCGGCCTCGGCCCGTGGACCCCGGTGCTCCGCGGCGAGCGCTTGTACGGCCGCGGCGGAGCCGACGATGGCTATGCAGCTTTCGCCTCGCTCACCGCGATCGAGGCCCTGCGCGCGCAGGACATCCCGCACGCGCGCTGCGTGGTGCTCATCGAGGCCTGCGAAGAAAGTGGAAGCTACGACCTGCCCGCTTACATCGACGCGCTCGGCAAACGGATCGGCTCGCCCGAACTCGTGGTCTGCCTCGACTCCGGCTGTGGCAACTACGATCAGCTCTGGCTGACGACCTCGTTGCGCGGCAACCTGGTCGGGACGCTGCGCGTCGAGGTCCTGCGCGAGGGGGTTCACTCCGGCGATGCGAGCGGTGTCGTCGCCTCGAGCTTCCGGATCCTGCGCACGCTGCTCGATCGGCTGGAGGATTCGAAGACCGGCGGGTCCTGCTTTCCGATCTCGTGCGTCGAGATCCCCACCGAACGCATCGAGCAGGCGCGGGCCCTGGCCAAGGTCCTCGGCGAGGAGGTCTACTCGAAGTTCCCCTTCCAGAAGGGCATGCGTCCCGTCACCGAGGATGCCGTCGAGCTGATCCTCAATCGCACCTGGCGACCCGCGCTCGCGGTGACCGGCGCCGAGGGCCTCCCGCTGCCGAAAGACGGCGGCAACGTGCTGCGCCCGTTCACGACCCTGAAGCTCTCGTTCCGCACCCCACCGACCTGCGACGCCACGCGCGCCGTGAAGAAGATCAAGGAAGTCCTCGAGCGCGATCCGCCCTACGGCGCAAAGGTCAGCTTCGACGGCGGTGATGGCGCCCAGGGCTGGAACGCGCCGCCGCTCTCGCCCTGGCTCGACAAGAGCATCCAGAACGCTTCGCTCGCGAGCTTCGGCAAGCCCGCCCTCTACATGGGCGAAGGCGGAACCATCCCCTTCATGGCCATGCTCGGCGAGAAGTTCCCCGAAGCCCAGTTCCTGATCACCGGCGTCCTCGGCCCCGGCTCGAACGCCCACGGCCCCAACGAGTTCCTCGACATCCCGACGGGCAAGAAGCTGACCGCCTGCGTCGCCAGCGTCATCGCCGATCACGCGCGCCAGTAAGCTCCGACGCCGCCCGGTTCGGAGTCACCCCTGGTTCGAAGTCCCCCTTCCTAGAGAGAAACCACACACCCACGAGCACGGAGTCCCTCCGAGTTTGGAGTACCGCCTTCAGGCGGTCTGGTTCGTCGTCCCGCCTTCAGGCGGGACCGGCTCCGCAGAAGAAGACCGCCTGAGGGCGGTACTCCAAACCAGCGCAATCTCCCGCACGATCGCCAGGTGGTGCTCCGTGTGCAGCCGCGCGAACCGCAGCCACTCTGCAGCACGCAACTCCCCCAGCTGACGGTGAGAAATCCGTCCCCCCGCACCCTCGATCGCCTCCGCGCGCCCCTCGAGCTCGACCACGCCCTCCCGGAGACGCTCGATCTCGCCCGCCAAGAACACCGGATCCGGCCGATCCGGCGGCCAGACCGCGCGCGGAGCCTGCGACTGCCCGCGCGGATACCCCCCCTCGGCGAAGACGCGCAACGCGAGCTCGTTCGGAGCCCCCTCGTGCACGATGCGCGCGCTCGTCCCATCGAGCAGCGCCCGCACGTTCGCGAGCGCGAGGTCCGCCGAGAGCGCGACGTGATAGAGGTGCTGCTCCGCGGACCAGCTCGAGGCCTCCGGCACGACCGCGGCGGCATGCGCTCCGAGCTCGGCACGCATGCCTGCAAGCTCGGCCTGCAGCTTGCGCAGCGCCTGGATCTCCCTCGCACAATCGATCGTCGGACCCATCCTCGTGAGTGGCATGATCAAACCCGTTCCGATTCACTACCACAGGGTCCAGAGGGGCCGAAGGGTTGAGGTAGTGAATTGGAACGGGTTCGATCATGCCACTCGGCACGCCCTCTCGTCTCGCCTCATCCCGCCGCCTCAGGCCTTACGTGTCACCCGGTACAGGCCGGGCCCGAGCTCGACGACCTCTCCCAGGCCCGACAGGACCCTGGCACCACCGTAGAACACCCACGCGTAGAACCGCTCCTCGCTCGGTTGCAGAGCGTCGGAGTTCACGTAGCGCGTCTGGATGTCCCCGCGGATGAGGCCGGCGGCTTCGTACACGCCGTGCGTCGCGTCGTGGTAGTAGCCGCAGTTCACCATGAACAGCACGCCGCCCGGCTCGACCTCGGCGTTGACGCGCGCGAGCTCGTCCGCGCGCGCGAGGTGCGCGCTCATGCGCAAGTTGTCGAGCAGGCCCTGCTTCCCGTAGCCCGGCTCGAAGACGAGCGGCGGGATCGAGGGTCCCACGACACGGTACACCGGGGCCACGCCGAAGGTCACGATCTGCGCGAGAGCGAGGCTCACATGCGCTCCCGCCGCGAGCCGTCGCGTCGACGCACTGGCTCGCCTCCAGCCCTCCACGGCGAGGAGCGCCAGGATCGGCAGGAGCGGCAGGAAGTAGCGCATGTTGTAGTAGGTGGTCGGGAAGTCCATCAGTCCGACCACGTAGGGCACGGTGAATGCGAGGATTCCCGCGACGACTCGCCGATTCACGCTGCGCCACCGCGGTACGAATACCAGCGCGACGTGCAAGTTCACGATCGCGAAGACCGCAACCTGCAGCAGGGTTCCACCGGCGCTCTTCAGTAGCGCATCCTGCCCGTACTGACCCGCGCCGCCGCCCTCGCCGGTCAGGCGCACCAGCGGATTGAGGCCTTTCCACCCGAGGAACGCGAACGCCGCCGCCGCGAGCATCGCGACCGCCACGCCCCCGAGCATTCGCCACGGGCGCTCCTCTCTCGCGAGCAGCGCTCGCAAATGGAAGAGGACGTACAGCGGCACGCTCCCGAGCAGGATGAGCGCGTAGTTCTTCACGATCAGGCCGCCTGCGCACAGGAGCCCGAGCCCTGCGGCTCGCCGTAGCGGAGCACTCTCCGGCTCGTCGACCAGCCGCACGACGAGGGTCCACGCCACGAGCACCATCCCGGCGAACAGCGCATCGGGATGCGCCGACCAGAACTGGTACGCGACGATCGGGTTCAGACCCGTGAGCAACAAGGCCCAAGCACGCTCGCGATCGGTCTGTCCGAAGGGATCGAAGGCCTTCAGGAAGCCCAGCGCCGCCCACAGGAAGACGAGCGTCCCGATGAGCGAGAGCGTCCGAAGGCCCGGGTGCGTTCCGAGCCAGGCCACCAGCGGCGATCCGAGCCACGCGAAGCCGATCGGCTTGTCGTGCGAGAGTGCCGAGTCCGCCACGACGGGTCGCGGATCGTAGCCGTTCTCGATGACATGCTTCGCCGCGCTCGCGTACACGAGGTCGTTGCGCACGAAGGGCTGCTCGAGGTTCAGGAGCGTCAAGGCAACTCCCAGGACGCCGAGCGCGAAGAAAACGAGCAAGGATCGTCGAATCATGCGGACGGGCCACCCTCCTTCGAAGCGGCTGCGCGGCTCTCGCGACGAGGATCGATGCACGCGACTCGCCGAGCAAGTAAGGATCCTGTGCCCGCGCCCGCATCGGCCTCGTCGGACCCGAGGTCGCATGCGCCCAACTTCCGTCGTACCCTGTGCCCGACTCCGTGCGCGGGGGCCCTTAGCTCAGGTGGTCAGAGCAGTCGACTCATAATCGATCGGTCCCAGGTTCAAGTCCTGGAGGGCCCACCACGTGCTCTTCAGCTCCGCAGTCTGGAGTCGCCCGACTCGGTCTTGCGGCATGTGAAGAGCTCCGTGTTCAGGATCCCGTTCCGTTCCGCGTCGCGCTTCTCGTAGACGAGGTGGAGGCCGAGCTGCTCGAGCTTGGCGTCGAGGTCCGGGCCGTACACGCGGTACGCGAGCGCTCGGCGCGCCCGGTTGTTCACGTCTCCGTGGTACTCCGGCTCCATGACGAACTCGTCCAGGCGCGGGTCGCCGGGGTCGTGGACGACCACGCGCTGGATCGTCGAAGGGAGCGAGCGACCGTGGGGAACGGTGAACAGGTAGGTTCCACCGGGCTTCAGGATCCTGGCGATCTCCGCGTGGGCGAGCGCGTCCAGCCTCACATGTTCGAGGACGTCGCTGGTCAGCACCAGATCGAAGCTCTCGCTCGCGAACGTCAAGCGCTCCAGGTTCTCGTTGGAGATGCGCCTCCCGAGTCGCGTCCCGAGCGGGAGCCCGGGTCGAAGAATCGTGCAGCAGACATCGATCCACGCGCACCTCGAGAGCAGGTCGGGAATGGGATAGGCGGAGGAACCCGTGTAGAAGGGGACCTGCGTATCGAGGACCCGGACCTTCGCGCCGGGCAGCTCGCGAGGAAGGCGAGCGATCGACCGTGCTTCGATGCCGGGCATCCGGGCCAGCGCGGCGAGGATTCCGCGCGCCATGGATCGATAGCGGCTGGTACTCCCGCACCGAGCGCACACGAGCGACTCGCGCGCCATGCGCAGGTCCGTGTACAGGAAGCGCGTCGGCTGGCCGCAGATGTTGCACTCGCCCTCGATCGACTCCCAACCCCGGGCGTGCCAGTAGCCGCGCCACCACCATGCGATCCTCGCCCGCACCCGGGCGAGGCCACGCATGCACATGAGCTCGAGACGAACGCGCCCGATCCGCACGAGCTCGCGCACGCGTGCAGGACCGCTTCGGCCAGCGTCTGCTGATCGACGATCGGATGCAGGACCGAGTTTCACCGGCAGCAGCCGCAAGATCGCGATCAGCGAGAGCTCGCGGAAGGACGTACGAGGCGCGCCTGGCGTTCGGCGAGTTCCTGCTTCCAGGCTGCGAGATCCTGGCCCGCGGGAAGGCCTCCGGGAACGGTGGTGATCCGCTCGACGGTGCCGAGCAGGGCCTGGGCACGCTCACGTCCCCAGCCACCGTAGGCGGCGAGCGCCAGGTCGAGCAGCGGGAGGTTCCAGGGTTCCGCGCGAACTTCCGCGTCGGCGAGCTCGGCGAGTTCGCGGAAGAGCCTGCGCTCCGCGAAGAAGCGCTGGACCTCGGCGACGCGCTCGGCGTAGGTCGGCGATGCGAGCCAGCTGAGCGCGGCTTTCGACGCAGGCGAGTCCGTGGGCCGGCCGGCGTCCCTCGGAACGCGGACCGAGCACAGACCGAAGAGGGCCGTCCCGCAAGCGAGCGAGCGCTTCCGGTCGCCGAGGCGAGCGGCGATCTCGCCCTGCTGGAGGAGCAGCGGCCGAGTCGGCGGGTGCTCCAGCGCGATCGCGGCGAGCTCCTCGCCAGCGCTGCGCAGGCGGCCGGCTCGGCGGAGCAGGTCGGCGCGCTGCATGCGGCGATGCACGCGCGCCTCGGTCGAGTCCTCGCTCGTCGCGGAAGCTCCCTTGGCCCCCCGATCGAGCTCGTGCAAGGCGTCGGCGAAACGAGCGTGCCGGCCGTAGAGGGCGACCACGAGATCCGGGGCGTTCACGCCCGCGAGGAGCGCGCGAGCTGCCTCGATCCCGCCGCCTGCGAGCTCGGCGTCGGCCATCTTCAAGGCGAGGCGTGCGCCTGGCTCGATGAGGCCCCCCCCGCCCTCGTCCACGTCGCGTAGCGCCGCTTCGAAGTGGTTGGCGTACACGAGCAGACCGTGGCGTGCTGCCGAGAGCGCCTCGTCGCGCGGGGAACGCTCGAGAGCACGGTCCAGGGTCTCGATCGCGCGCTCGTACTCGAAGTCGCGCGCGAGCAGCTGGGCCAGGGCCAGGGCGAGCCCGGTCTGCCGTGGATCGGAGTCGAAATCGCGCTGCAGATCCCGGAGCAGGAGCTCGTGGTCGGCAGGAGTGCTCATGAAGAGCTCGAGTCGAGCGCACGCGAGCCCGCGCACTTCCGCGTCCCTGGAAACCAGGGCCAGCCTGAGGTTCGCGTTCGCCTGCTCGGTCCGACCGAGCTCGGCCTCGAGCTCGGCGAGCTCGAGGCGCGCGCGGCCGTCGTCGGGGCGGACGGTGACGGCGCGCTCGAGGAAATCGAGCGCTTCGGCCGGGTGCGCGTGCTTGCGATAGAACGTGGCGATCTCCCGGACGAGGTCGGCATCGCGCGGCGAGTCGGCCGTCATGCGCTCGTGGCAGGCGCGCAGGCGTTTCCATTCGCCGGCGACATACCACGCGTTCGCGGCCCGGTCGAGCCAGTGGCGTGCGCGGGCGGCGTCGACCTCGACGAGACCCTCGTAGAGCGCCGCCGCGAGGGCGGGTTCCCCCGCGTCTTCCTCCACGCGGGCGAGAAGCACGCGCGGCGCCGCCTGCTCGGGGTGCTGCGCGATCTGCAAGACGAGCGGACCTCGCGAGGCGTCCCAGTCGTGACGTTCGCGCTGGATCTGGGCGATGAGCAGCACCGGCGCGAGCGCCTCGTTCTCCAGGGTGCGAGACTGCTCCTCTGCAAGCAGCCGATCGGTCGCACGGCCCTGCGAGTGCGCGTGCACGATCGCCGCGGTCCACTCCAGGACGCGCTGCGGCTCGGCGGGACCATCCGCGAGCTCCCGGAAACAGCTCATGCCCGCGGCGAGGTCTCGCGTGACGAGCGCGAGATCCATGCAGCGCTCCAGGAGCCGCGGCCGATCGCCGCCGGCATCGAGAGCTTGCTGATAGAGCATCCGCGCGCGCCGCGCGTCGCCCTTCTCGGCCCAGTGGTCGGCGAGGACCTCGAGCGCGAGCGCATCCCCACGCGCCCGCGCGCTCTCCTCCGCCGCGCTGATCCAGCCTTTCCCGATGCTCTTCCAGCCGCGCTCCTCGAGCTTCCCGGCGAGCTCGAGCGCCATGCGCACATCGCTGTCCACGGCGATTGCGCGCGAGAAGAGTGCGACCGCGTCCTCGTTCCAGCCCGTGGCGAGGAGCTCGATCCCGACCGTGCGCAGCAAGCCCGCGTCGGTGGGGGAGAGCTCGACCGCACGCAGCCAGCGCGCACGCGCGCCCTCGCGATCCCCGCGCGCTGCGAGCATGTGTCCGAGGTCGAGGGCGAGATCGATCGCCTCGGGATGCGCTGCCAGGAGACGCTCGTACTGGCCCGAGGCATCCTCGACGCGACCCATCGAGAGCAGCCGATCGATGATCCTCCGGCCGAGCTCGAGGTCGTCGGGGAAGGTGGTCGCGGTATCCAGGAGCGCGGAGCTCGCCGCCTCGCGATTCCCGGTGCGGTCGAGGGCGTGAGCAAGGTCGAGCCGCATCTGGGGATCGAGCGGATCGGAGTCGACGCCCTCGCGGCAGAGCGCCACGAGCTCGTCGAGCGCGCCGCGGCGCTCCTGTATCGCGAGCATGCGCGTGAAGAGCTCGCGCTGCAGCCAGTGGCCACGGCCGAGCACTGCACGCGCTTCGCGGTAGGCATCCAGCGCGCGTTCCGGCCGGCCCGCGCGCTCCTCGACGCCGCCGATCTCACTCAGGACGCGGGCGCGCCGCGCGGGATCCCCTTCCGCGAGCTCGAGCGCCACCGCGAGCTCCTCCAGCGCTGCGTCGAGCGCGTCACAGAGCACCAGCCGTGAGGCTGCCTCCATGCGCAGAGCGAAGCTCTTTGGATCGATGGCCGCGAGCGCACGAAAGCTCTCGGCCGCGCGCTCGGGGAGCCCGAGCTCCACGTACGCGCTGCCCAGCTCTTCGAGGACGGCTTCCTTCGTGCGTGGATCGGTGCACTTCTCGGCCGCGTTCTTCAGGTACACCGACGCGAGCAAGGGATTGCGATCGGCTGCATGGAAGCGACCTAGCAGATGCTCGAGGTCGGCGTCCGGGCCTTTCACCTCGGCGAGCAAGGCGATCGCGCGCGCGAACTCGCCGCGCTGCCCGAGCAGGCGCGCGAGCAGGACGCGCGCCGCGAGATCTTCACCGTCGGCAGCCAGCCGTTCCTCGTAGTGCGTGACGAGCGCCGCAAGGGTTCCGGCGGCCGCGGCATCGCTCACCCAGCGCTCGAAGCTCTGCTCGTGGTGAGGGTGGCGCTCGAGGTAGGCCTGGTGCTTGGCGATCGTGCCGGCGAGGTCCTTGTTCGGCTCCTGCGCGGTCGCGGGGAGGAGCGCGAGGAAAAGGACAGTGCAACGTAGAGCGAGCATGCACCGGCGCCCGGGGCGCCGTACGCGACTCTAGTCGAGAACGAGCCGGCCGGCTACGCGTGCGCGCGGCGCTGCTTGGCCTTGCCGTTCACGCGCGCGGGCGCCTTGCTGGTCGCGACGGCCTTGCCGTTCGTCCGCGCCGCATGGCGGGGCTGGGGCTGGAGCACCACGGTGCGGATTTTCGCCGCCGGCTGCGCAGCCGGCTTGGCGGCCTGGTCGCGCGCTGGCTTGCGCAGCTCCTCGAGCTTCGCCTGGCTCGCCTCGAGCTTGGCCTTCCACTGGGCGACCTCGGCCTGCAGGCTCGCCACGCGCTTCTTGTCCGGCGCGCGTTCGCCCTCGACGCTCTCGAGGCGGCGCTCGAGCTTGCGCAGGCCCTCCTCGCGCTCGGCGAGCTTCTGCTGGAACAGAGAGAGCTGCTCGTCGCGCAGCTTGAGCGCCTTCTCGCTGCGCAGGGCTTCCTTCTGCAGGCCGGCGATCTCCTTGCGCGCCTCGCGCAGCTCGCCGAGCTTCTCCTGCACCTGGGCAAAGCGCTTCTCCTGGCGCTCGTGCTCCGCCTCGCTGCGCCGCTGCATGGCCTCGCAGCGCTTCTCCCAGTCGGCGATGGTGCGCCCGCGCGCGGCCACTTCGGCGCTGAGGGGTTCCAGCTCGAGGAGCTTGCCCTCGAGCGCCTGGACGAGCGAGTCCTTGCCGCTGGCGAGCTCGGCGTAGCGCTCGTTCAACGCGGCATAGGCTTTCTCACCCTCGCCGGTGCGCACGACGTAGGGCTCGAGCTCGCCGATGCGTGCGAATGTTTCGTCGAGCCGGGTACGGATCTCGGCGAGATCGCCGTTGCGCGAGGCGAGCTCGCCTTCGAGCTCCGCGATGCGTGCGTGCAAGCTGCCGATCTTCTGCTCGCGGTCCTCCACCTCCAGCTCGAGCTCGGCTCGCGCTTCCTCGCTCTGGTGCGTCTTGCCGTGCGCTTCGGCGAGCGCTTCCTCGCGCTCGGCGAGCTCGATCTCTTTTCTGCGCAGGCTCTCGGGATAATGCTCGAGGCTGCGGATGCGCTCCTGGAGCGAGCCGGCGAGCTCGGCCTTCTCGGCGACGATCTGGGTGTGACGCTCCTCCCAGGTCCGAACGGCGCGGTCGCGCTCGTTCAAGTGCGCGTTCAGGATGTCGATCTCCTTCAGACGATCCTCGAGCGCGCGGATGCGCGCGGCGAGCTCGCTCTTCTCCTTGTCTTTCGCGCGGCTCTCCTCGATCGCCTTGGCGAGCTCGCGATCGCGCGTGGCGAGGAGCGCGGGGACGGGCTCGAGCTCGGCCAAGCGTCGCGCGAGCTCGGCGGCCCGAGTCTCGCGCGCGCGCAGCTCTCCCTCCTGGTCGATCAGGCACTGGGCCCGCGTGCTCTCGCTCTCGGCCAGGCGTGCGGGGTACGGCTCGAGCTCGGTGATGCGCGCCTCGAGCCCGGCCACGACCTTCGCCTGCAGTTCCTCGGTCTCGATCGCGCGCAGCTCCCAGCGGGCGAGCTCCACCTCGCGCTCCTTGACCACGCCTTCAAGACGCTCGATCTCGGGCAACCGCCCGCGCAGCGCACGCGCCTTCTCGTGCAGGAGCTCGACTTCCTCTTCCAGCGCCTGGTGCTCGGTGGAGAGCTCGGCGTAGACCTGCGTCTTGCGCGCCGATGCGGTCTCGGCCGTGGCGAGGCGCTCCTTCAGCTTGCGCGCGTCCTCGCGCAGGCCATCGATCTCTTGCTCGTAGCCCTCGCGGCTCTCACCCAGGTCGGCCGCACGCGAGCGCTCGTTTTCCAGCTCGTTCTCCAGGGCGGCGATGTTCTCCACGTGACCATCGAAGGTCGCGCGGATCTTCTTCATCTCGATGCCCATCCGGTTGTAGCCCTCGATCGCCTCCTGGCGGTCGGTCTCGGCTAGCCGGAACTTCTGCTCCCACTGGTACTGCTGGACCCGGCGGTCGGTCCAGTGCCGGCGTGCCTGGTAGAACATGCCCACCAGGATGCCCGTCACCAGAAAGATGACGACGAGGAGGAAAGGGGCCCAGTGGGCCAGGGCTTGGGACTCGGGCATGGCGGCGAGGAGGATCGAGGCCATAGTGGTAGTGTGACCGTGGGCACTCTACATATGGGGGGGGTGGGAGGACCAGCCCGCTTCTTCATCCTCGCGCGCCCGTCCCAGGTCTCGCACTAGGGAGGCGGCTCGGCGAGGACGTCCGGGTCCCGGATCGCGCGGCCGGCGTAGACCCAGCCGATCGAGCAGGTCCCGCCCAAGGGGAACTCTTCCAGGCTCTGGATGGAGAGGCCTGAAGCGCGGATCAGTGCGGAGATCGGCCGATCGAGATGGCAGCCGCCCGCGAAGCGCTCCTGCAGGGGCGTCAGACGCCGCTGCCAGCGCGCGGCACGGGGGTCGGGCGCGAGCCCGTGCTCGAGGAAGTGAAACGCCGCTCCCGGCCGCAGCACGCGGCGAACCTCGCTGAGCGCACGCTCGACGCCGGGAATCGTGCACAGGGTCCACGTGCTGAGCACCGCGTCGACGCTCGAATCCTCAAGCGGGATCGACTCGCCGTGCAAGCCCACGAAACGCACGGGAAAAGGCGCGCGATCGAGGCGCTTGCGCGAGAGCCGGCGCGCGAGCTCGGAGGGCTCGATCGCCAGCACCTGGCGTACCTCGCGCGGGTAGCTGTCGAGATTCGAACCCGAACCAAAGCCGATCTCGAGCACCCGGCCGCCGAGACCAGCCGTCGCGCGCACCCGCAGCGGGCGGAAGGGCGGCAACGAAAGAACGACGTGGATGCAGCGAGGGAGGATGTGGTCGGCGTACAGGCCCATGCGAGGAGAGATCTCTCGGCCTCATCCTCCACCGATTCCCGTCCAACTTCCACGCCGGGGGCCGAGGATTGGCGCTGGAAACCGGTACTGGTACGTTCAGCGCGATGCTCGTACGAACCATACGTGCGAGGTCGGCGACGATCGAGGTCGCCGAGCCGGAGACCGAGGAGCGCACTCGGCAGGTCCCGCTCTACAAGGTGCTGCTCCACAACGACGAGGACACCCCCATGGATTTCGTGATCGAGATCCTGCGCAGCGTCTTCGCCAAGGAAGCCCAGACCGCCTGGAAGCTCATGATGGAAGCCCACGAGTCGGGCGTGGCTCTGGTGGAGATCGTGCCGTTCGAGTGCGCGGAGCTGCACGTCGATCGCACGCACAGCCTGGCGCGCGCCCGGCGTTTCCCCTTGACGCTATCGATCGAGCCGGCGGACTGAGGTCCGGGACTCGCAGACCTCACTCGCCTTCGACGTCCCCGCCCGTTTCGGGCATCGGAGTGCGCTCGATCACTCTCACCGGGATATCGCGGACCTCGCCGGCGCGCCACACGCGCACGACGATCTCCGACCCCGGCGTGAGCTCGGCGATCGACGCGAACAGGTCCGCCGTCGCGTGCACGTCGCGCTCCTGGATCGCGAGCAGGACGTCTCCCGCCAGGAGCCCGGCCTGCGCCGCGGGACTGTCGGCGATCACGCGGGAGACGCGCACCGCCGCGCCATCGGGGAGACCGGCGGCTTGCGCGTCCATGGGCTCGATGAGCGTGGGATCGATGCCGAGGAAACCCCGGATCACGCGGCCATGCACCAGGAGGCTCTCGACCACCCGCTCGACCATCGAGCTCGGGATCGCGAACCCCAACCCGTTCGAGACGTCCGCCGGCATCGCCACCGCCGTGTTGATCCCGACGACGCGGCCCTCCAGATCGACGAGCGGTCCGCCGCTGTTCCCCGGATTGATGGCCGCGTCGGTCTGGATGAAGTCCTCGTAGGTCGCGATCCGCAGATCGCGCCGGCCCAGACCACTGATGATGCCAGCGGTCACCGTGGATCCCAGGCCATAGGGGTTCCCGATCGCGAGGACCCATTCGCCCACCCTGGGAGCGTCCCCCGAGCGCAGCTCCGCCGGCTGGAGATCCTCGGCCTCGATGCGGACGAGCGCGAGATCGGTGTCCGGATCCCTCCCCACGACGCGCCCCTCGACCTCGCGCCCGGAAGCGAGCACGATTCCCACGCGATCGGCGTGCATCACGACGTGATGGTTGGTCACCAGCAGGCCATCGGCGCGCAGGAGCACGCCCGAGCCCTCCTGGCGGAGCACGAGTCGATCGCGGCGGTTCTTGAAGTACGCCTTGACGCTCACCACCGAGGGAGCGACCTTGCGCGCCACGGCCTGGAATTGCTGCGAGAAGTCCGCCGCCGTGGCAGGAGCCTCCTGCTCTTGCGCGGACAGCGTCTGGCCCGTCCATCGTCCGGCGCCGAACCCCATGCCGAGAAAGCCGACCAGAAGGGCCAGACGTAGGGATTCAGTCATGTGCATGGAAGCGATCCGAGGGGGGCGTCGGGAACGACGGAGGGGGCTCCCTGTCCTTACGACGCGCGGAGCGAGATATCGAGGGTAGCGGGCCATTCGACCGCTCTGGCGGTCTCGAAGCCAGGCCAGCAGGGAAGCTGAGGCATGCAAGGGGTGAGCCTCCCGAGGCTCATTCCACGCTCGCCTCGGCGTGGTACTTCCCCTCGAGCTCGGCCTTGGATTCGACCGCCAGATCCTCGCCGTCCGCATCCACGCGGAACTTCTCGGCCAGGGTCAGGTGCGCCTCGGCATCCAGCCGGTAGGAATGCAGGCGGCTCGCCTCGAGATCCCAGACGAGCTCGCCCTCCCCGTCGAGCTCGAAGGAGTAGCTCGCCTCCTCCATCGTGAATGGCACTCCCTCGCCGGTCGGGTCGTCGCCCCAACGCTCGACCATCACCTTCGCGGCATCGCGCTCGGTCTGGATCTCGACCGCGAGCTCGATCACGGCGAGCTTCCGGCCGCCTTCGTCGCGCGTGCCCGTGAACCGGGCGGCGATCTTGCCCGTCGCTGTCTCACCGAGGAAATCCGGCATGCTGGCGCTCGTGCGCGCGTCGATGCCGACGATCGGAAAGCGCGAGTCACCGGCGGGGCGTTGGAGCTCCACCTCCAGACTGAGGTTGCCGCCGGGAATGAGCGTCGCGAGGAATGCCGTCGGCTCCACTTCCCACTCGTCGCCTTCCGCGACTTCCTCTTTGGGCAGGAGCACGCGCAGGTCCATGTCCTCGACCAGCCCGTCCAGTAGGTCCGTGTCACCCTCACCGTCGACGAAGCTCTTGACGTATTCCTCGTCTCCTTCGTCCCAGTCGAAGCGGACCGTCTTGCTCGCGAGAGCACTCGTGCCCGATCCGCTGCCCTCACCCGTGTTCCCCTCGTCGTCGATGGTCTGCTCGCTCTCCATCTCGTAGGTGATCTCCCCGAATTTGCGCTGGAGCCGTCCGGGTCGACCCTCCTTCGTCGAGACGTACTCGTCCTGCACGCCGACGGTGCGCTTCCAGTGCGTGTCGAGCGTCATCTCCGGAACCGGGGGCTCGGCACCGGCGAGCAGGACGGAGAAATCGGAGAGCGAGAGCTCGAGCTCCGTGAGGAAGACCTTGTCGACCGAGCTCTTCTCGGCCGGCGCGAAGACGAGCTTTTCACCTGCTCCGCCTGCGAGTGCTGCCAGCGTGAAGCTCGAGAGAACGAAGACGAACCTGCGATCGTGGACCATGTCGGATCTCCTGCCAGAAGTCCGGGCCGGGGAAGGGGACCGGCGCGCAAGGATCTTAGCAGTGGGCTCCAGGCGAGCGTCTTCCTCGGGCGCGATCCAGCTTGGCGCTTGCCACCCTGCCGCCAAAAGCTGTGCTAGCCTGGCATCATCCAGGATGAGAACGAGGCCGAACAGCCATCTTGCGATTCTCGGAGCGCTGGTTTGCTTCGATCTCTCCGTTCCGGCGGACGACGAGTTCTTCGAGACCCACGTGCGGCCGCTCCTGGTCGAGCGATGCTTCGAGTGCCACGGCGCCAAGCGCCAGAAATCGGGTCTGCGGCTCGACTCGAAGCAAGCGCTGCTGATCGGAGGTGAGCGCGGCGCCGCGGCGGTGGCCGGCGATCCCGAGGCGAGTCTCCTCGTGCAAGCCGTGCGGCGCGAGGGGGAGCTCGAGATGCCGCCGAAGCATCCGCTGAGCGAGCAGGAAGTGGCGACGCTCGTCGAGTGGGTGGAGCGCGGCTTGCCCTGGCCCGATGCGCCCGAGGCTTCGCACGAACACGTCGCTGCTTCGCCCCGCGACATCGATACCGCGCGCGCCACGCACTGGTCCTATCAGCCGATCCAGGACCCGCCCGTGCCCGCAGTGGAAGCCGAGGCCTCTGCGCGCTCCCCGATCGACCGCTTCGTTCTCGCGAGGCTCGAGGCTCTCGGGCTCACCCCCGCGCGAGCCGCCGACCGGCGCACGCTGATCCGCCGCGTGAGCTTCGATCTGACCGGCCTTCCGCCGACACCCGAAGAGATCGAGGCCTTCCTGGCCGACCCGAGCGGGGACGCGTTCGCGCAGGTGGTCGATCGCCTGCTCGCGTCGCCCCGCTACGGCGAACGGCAGGCGCGCTTCTGGCTGGACCTCGTGCGGTATTGCGACTCCTTCGATGCTCGACTCGCCAGCGGCGCCGCGCAGCAGATGGACGTGACCGAAGCGTGGCGCTACCGCGACTGGGTGGTCGACGCCTTCCAGCGCGATCTGCCCTACGACCAGTTCGTGCTGCACCAGCTCGCCGGCGACGTGCTCGCCGAGCAAGACGGCGCGTACGACCAGGCGGAAGTGATCGCGACGGGGCTCCTCGCCCTGGGCAACTGGGGCGGCGGGGACGCGGACAAGGAGAAGCTCCTCACCGACATCGCCGACGACCAGGTGGACCTCGTCGGCCGCGTCTTCCTCGGGCTCACTCTCGCGTGCGCCCGCTGCCACGATCACAAGTTCGATCCGATTCCGACCGCCGACTACTACGGCCTGGCCGGGATCTTCTTCAGCAGCCGCATCCTCGCCGACGTGGGACCGAAGACGGATGGTCCGCCGATGCTGCGCATCCCGCTCGCTTCCTCGGCGGAGCTGAGCGCGCGCGCCGAGCGGGAGCGAGCGTGGGAAGAGCGCGCGCGCGCGCTGGCCGATCGAGCGTCGGCGCGACTCGAGGGTCGGCCGCTCGCACAACACCTCGCCGAGCCTTTTGGCCAGCCGGGGCTCCACGCCTGGAAGAACGAGGAGGACACGCCGTCGCTGGTCGTGAACACGCGCCAGGAGCCGCTGAGCTTCCTGACCGTCACCCTGCCGGGGAATTCCGCCGCCGTGCACCCACCGCCGCTCGGGGGCGTCGGCGTCGCATGGTCGAGCCCGATCGAGGGCGAAGTCCTCGTGCACGGGCGATTGGCAGACGCGGACGGCATGTGCGGCGACGGCGTCGAGTGGAACCTCGTGCTCGTCCACGGCGAAGCGACCTCGATGCTCGCGAGCGGGGCGCTCGAGAACGGCGGCTCCGCGGAGCTCGTGGCGGCCACGACGGAAGCGGGGCCTGTGACTGGTGGTTCGCCTGCTGCTGGCAGCGAATCCACGCGCGAGCTGCGGATTCCAGTCGGGGTCGGCGACAAGATTGGTCTCGTCGTGCGGCCACGCGGCGAGCACAGCTGCGACACGACCGTCGTGGAACTCGCGCTCGCATCCAGTGCGGATCCGTCGCGCCGCTGGGACCTCGCGAGCGATCAAGTGGCGGTCGCGCTGGGATCCAGTGGCGCACTCGACGAGAAGCCCGGCGCAGCGAGCCCCTGGTCATTCCAGGATCTGCGGGCCGCGGCCATGGTCGAGCCTCCAGAGCCGCCCTTCCCCTTCACCAATGGAATCCAGGAAGGTGGCGTCCCGAACACCGCCCACGCGGGACTTCACGACGTGCACGTGCACCAGCGCGGACGCTACGACCGGCTGGGCGATCTCGTCCCGCGCCACTTTCCGCGCGTGATCGCGGGCGACGCGCTCCCGCCGATCGCGCCCGATTCGAGCGGGCGGCTCGAGCTCGCGCGCTGGCTCGTCGATCCAGAGAACCCCTTGCCGGCGCGCGTGATCGTGAACCGCCTCTGGCAGCAGCACTTCGGACGCGGCCTCGTCGCCACCGCCAGCAACTTCGGCGCGCTCGGCCTGGCACCGACGCATCCCGAGCTCCTCGACTGGCTCGCGACGCGCTTCGTCGAGGGCGGCTGGTCGATCCGGGAGCTGCACCGGATGATGCTCCTCACGAACGTCTACCAGCAATCGAGCGTGCCGGATCCCGCCACCTTCGCTCTCGACCCGGACGACCTGTGGCTGGGCTGGATGCGGCGCCGGCGGCTCGATGCGGAGGAGCTGCGCGACGGCATGCTCGCGGCTTCCGGCGAGATCGACACGACGATGGGTGGCCCGGCCGTGCGCGACGGCGCGACGAGCCGCCGCACGCTCTACGTCGCGACCGTCCGCTCCGATCGCTCCGGTTTCCGCGAGCTCTTCGACGCCGCCGATCCCACCGCGATCGTGGACCAGCGCTCGGCGTCGACAGTGGCCCCGCAGGCTCTCTGGATCCTCAACGATCCCTTCGCTCTCGATCGCGCGGCGGCCCTCGCGCGGCGCGTCCGAGCACCCGAGCGAGACGGCGGTTGGCGAGGCGTCGAGGGCCCGATCGAGCGCGCATACGAGCTGCTCTTCGCTCGCAAGCCCGCGCCGGCCGAGCTCGAGCTCGGTCGAGACTCCATCGGGATCAGGGACCGAAGCCGCCCTCACCGAGTACTGCCACGTGCTCTTCTGCACCAACGAGTGGCTCTTCGTCGACTGATGCCATGACCGAAGATCGCCCGCGGCCATCGATGCACGATCCGGCTCCGACGCGCCGGCGCATGCTGACGCACTTCGCCAACGGCTTCGGAATGCTGGCGCTGGCGGCGCTCATGCAGGAGGAAGCGCGCGCGGCAACGAGGGCCCGCCGCTCGCCCGACCCTCTTTCGAGCGATCCGCTCGCGCCGCGCGCGCCGATGTCATGCGCCGCGCGCCAAGCGCGTGATCTTCCTGTTCATGTCCGGCGGGCCGTCGCACGTCGACACTGTTCGATCCCAAGCCGCAAGCTCGCCGAGACGAACGGCAAGCCGCTGCCGTTCGAGAAGCCCAAGCTCGTGCGCACGAAGACCGGCAACCTGCTCGCGCTCGCCGTTGGAAGTTCAGCAAGCACGGCCAGAGCGGCATCGAGGTCAGCGAGCTGTTCCCGCACGTCGCGAGCTGCGTCGACGACCTGTGCGTCATCCGCTCGATGGTCGCCGACAACATCAACCACAACGGCGCCTGCCTGCAGATGAACACCGGCGAGCAGGCGTTCTCGCCGGCCGAGCCTGGGCTCGTGGCTGACTCTACGGCCTGGGCAGCGAGAACCAGAACCTGCCCGGGCTTCGTCGTCATCAGCCCCGCGCAGCCGGCGCAAGGCGCGCCGCTGTGGAGCAGCAGCTTCCTGCCCGCCGCGTATCAGGGCACGCTCGTCTCGGACCTGAAGAACCCGATCGCCAATCTCGCGCAACGCCGCGCTTCACGCCCGAGCGCGCAGCGCGCGCAGCTCGACGCGCTGCAGCGAGCTCAACGAGCTGCACCGCGCCGCGCGCGAGGAGGACAGCCGCGCTCGAGCGCGCGCATCGAGTCGCTTCGAGCTCGCCTTCCGCATGCAGGCCGAGGCGCCCGAGGCGTTCGACGTCGACGGCGAGATCGCCGGCGACGAAGAAGCTCTACGGCCTCGGACGAGCCGGCGACGGAGATCTTCGGCCGGCAGTGCCTGCATGGCCCGCCGGCTCGTCGAGCGCGGCGTGCGCATGCGTGCAGGTCTATCACACGCAGACCGCCAAGCGCTCGAGCTGCCAGCTCTGGGACCAGCACGGCGGCCTGCAGCACCGAGCTGCCGAACAACTGCGCCGCCACCGACAAGCCCATCGCCGGCCTGCTCGAAGGACCTGAAAGCCCGCGGCCTGCTCGAAGACACGCTGGTCGTCTGGGGCGGCGAGTTCGGCCGCACGCCGACCGCCGAGGGCACCGACGGCCGCGAGCACCACCCCTTCGGCTTCACCATGTGGCTCGCCGGCGGCGGCGTCAAAGGCGGCATCGCCTACGGCGCGACCGACGAGTTCGGCTGGCACGCCGTCGAGAACAAGGTCCACGTCCACGACCTGCACGCGACGATCCTGCACCTGATGGGCATCGACCACGAGAAGCTCACCTACCGCTACGGCGGCCGCGACTACCGCCTGACGGACGTCCACGGCCACATCGTCGATTCCATCCTCGCCTGACCTCTCTCGAGAGAACCCACACCCCTAGAGAGAACCCACACCCCTACGAGCACGGAGTCCCTCCGAGTTTGGAGTACCGCCTTCAGGCGGTCTGGTTCGTCGTCCCGCCTTCAGGCGGGACTGGCTCTGCAAGAGAAGACCGCCTGAAGGCGGTACTCCGAACCAGAGACCCCGTATCATGCCCCCCCGCCCATGAACGCTCCGCGGTGCAGCTTCCTCTCGCTCTGCCTACTTCTCCTCGTAACCGCATGCTCGGGCGGGACACCGAACAGCGATCGCCCGCGCCTCGCCTACGTGACGAACGGCGTCGATGACTTCTGGACCATCGCGTCGAAAGGCGTCGAAGCCGGAGCACGCGACAGCAACGCCGAATGCGACGTCCTCATGCCCCACGAGGGCTCGGCGGACCAGAAACGCAAGCTCGAGGACCTTCTGACGCGCGGAGTCGACGGCATCGCCATCAGTCCGATCGACGCCGCGAACCAGGTCGAGATGATCGACCAGGCCTGCGCCCAGACCAACGTCATCACGCACGATTCCGACGCGCCCGCGACCAAGCGCCTGTGCTACATCGGCATGGACAACTACGTCGCCGGCCGCATGTGCGGCGAGCTCGTGAAGGAGATCATGCCCGCGGGCGGCTCGGTGATGGTCTTCGTCGGGCGCCTGGAGCAGGACAACGCGCGAAAACGTCGCCAGGGGCTGATCGACGAGCTCCTGGATCGCCCGGCGGATCCTTCGCGCTACGACTCTCCCGGAGAGGCGCTGGCAGGGACCAAGTACACGATCCTCGACACGCGCACCGACCAGTTCGACCACGCGCGCGCGAAGGGCAACGCCGAGGACGCGATCGCGCGCTATCCCGATCTCGGCTGCATGGTGGGCCTCTTTGCCTACAACACGCCGGCCTGCATGGAAGCCGTCGAGGAAGCGGGCAAGCTCGGCACGATCCACCTGGTCGCTTTCGACGAGAACGCCGCTACCTTGCAGGGCATCCTCGACGGCAAAGTGCACGGCACGATCGTGCAGAACCCCTATCAGTACGGCTATCAGTCCGTGCGAGTCCTGGCCGCGCTCGCGCGTGGAGATCGAAGCGTCCTGCCGGCCGGAGGGTTCCTCGACGTGCCGGCGCGCGCGATCCGGCGCGAGGGCGTGCAAGCGTTCTGGGACGAGCTGAAGCGCTTGACGGGCAAGTGAACTCGCTCGTTCCGCCGCGCCTGGAGATCCGCCACGCGACCAAGCGCTTCGCCGGCATCGCGGCACTCCAGGACGTCAGCCTCGCGCTCGCGCCGGGAGAGGTTCTCGCGCTCGTGGGCGAGAACGGAGCGGGGAAGAGCACGCTGGCGAAGCTCTGCGCGGGGATCCATCGCCTCGACGCGGGCGAGATCCTGATCGACGGTCAGGCGGTCACCATCGGCACGCCGCGCCGCGGGCGAGAGCTCGGAATCGCACTCATCCATCAGGAGCTCGACCTCGCCGAGAACCTCGAAGTGGGCGCCAACCTCTTCCTCGGCCGCGAGCCTGCGCGGCTGGGCTTTCTCGACCGCCGGACGATCGCGCGGCGCTCGCGCGTGGTGCTCGCGCGCGTCGGCGCGCGCTTCGGCCCCGACGAACCGCTCGCGCGACTCTCGATCGGCGGGCGCCAGCTCGTCGAGATCGCCAAGGCGCTGGCGCAGGACGTCCGCGTCCTCCTCATGGACGAGCCGACGTCTTCCCTGTCCGCGGGGGAGGTCGAGCACCTCTTCGCGCTGGTGCGCTCGCTCGCCGCGCACGGGGTGAGTGTGCTGTACGTCTCGCATCGCCTGGGTGAGGTGCGCGCGCTTGCCGATCGGGTCGTCGTGTTGCGCGACGGGCAAGTCTCGGGCGAGCTCGGCCGCGGGGCGATCGAGCACGGCGCGATCGTGCGCTTGATGGTCGGGCGCGATCTGCGCGCGCCGATCGAGCGCGGGAACGCGAAGGCGGGCGACCTGGTGCTCGAAGCGCGCGGCCTCGTCGTGCCCGGCCGGAGCGGGCACGCGCTCGATTTCTCGATCCGGGCCGGTGAGATCGTCGGCCTCGCGGGCCTCGTCGGTGCGGGACGCAGCGAGCTGCTCGCGACGCTCTTCGGCATCCAGCCGCCGCTCGCCGGCGAGATCCGTTTGCGCGGCGAGCGCCTGGGCGTCTCCTCGCCGAAAGACGCGATCCGGCGCGGCATCGCGCTGGTGCCCGAGGATCGCAAGCTGCAAGGCCTCTTCCTCGGCATGGCCGTGCGCATGAACGTCGGGATCGCGAGCCTGTACACGCGCAGCCGCGCGGGCTTCGTGAACGTTCACGCGGAGGAGCGCCTGGCGCGCGACACCGTCGAGCGTCTGCGCATCCGCACGCGCTCGATCGAGTCGGACGTCGGCTCGCTCTCGGGCGGCAATCAACAGAAGGTGATCCTCGGCCGCTGGCTCGCGCTCGCTCCGCGCTTGCTCTTACTGGACGAGCCCACGCGCGGCATCGATGTCGGCGCGCGCGCCGAGATCCACGCGCTCGTGCGAGCCCTCGCGGACCAGGGGACGGCCGTGCTCTTCGCGTCCAGCGAGATGGAGGAGGTGCTCGCGCTCGCCGACCGCGTGCTGGTGCTGCACGAGGGCGAGATCTCGGGCGAGCTCGCGCGGGGCGAGCTCAGCGAGGAGAACGTGGTTCGCCTCGCGACGTCTGCCGGCCCGGCCGCCGTCGCAGGGGGAGGAGCGAGGTGAAGAAAGTCCTCGGCATCCTCGGCCTGCTCCTCGCGATCATGTTCGTGACCGCGCTCTTCGCGCCCGGTTTCCTGAGCGCCTACAACGTCCAGAACCTCATCCGCTGGACCGCGCTGTTCGGCATCCTCTCGATCGGCGTGGTGTTCCCGATCGTCTCGGGCGGCATCGATCTCTCGATCGGCTCGGTGGTCGGCCTGGTCGGGTGCGTGATGCCCTGGCTCCTGGTCGAGCAAGGCGTCGGGATCGCTGCGACGCTCGCCATCGTGATCGCTCTCTCGCTGGCCATTGGTTGCGCACACGGTCTGCTCGTCACGCGCATGAAGATCCAGCCCTTCGTCGTGACGCTCTGCGGCCTGCTCTTCTACCGCGGCATCGCGCGCTGGCTCGCGGGCGACCAGACGCTCGGCTTCGGCAGCACGTACGACGGGTCGCTGCGCTGGCTCGCGACGGGGAAGCCGTGCACGCTCGCCCAGCTCGCGCTCGTGATCGGCGTTGCCGCCAGCGCCTGGGGCGCGTGGGCGCGCGTCTCCGCGCGTCGTGCCGGCGACGGGCGAGCCCAGGGCCTCGCACGCCTCGCGCTCCCGGCGGGCGTCGTGCTCGCGCTCCTCGGATCGCTCGCGTGGGGATTCGACCCCTGGGCTTTCGGCGAGATCCGCGCGCCGATGCCCTTCCTGATCCTTCTCGTCGTCGCGCTCGGCGCCGCGGTGCTCTTGAATGGCACTACATGGGGCCGGCATCTCCAGGCGCTCGGCCGCAACGAGACGGCTGCCCGCTACAGCGGGATCGATGTGCGGCGCGTCGTCCTGCTCGCCTATGTCCTGTGCTCGGGCCTCGCAGGTCTGGGCGGCGTGCTCTTCGCCCTCGACATCAATTCGATCCAGCCCGCAGCGCACGGCAACTTCTACGAGCTGTACGCGATCGCGGCTGCCGTGCTGGGCGGCTGCAGCCTGCGCGGCGGGGAGGGCTCGATCCTCGGCGTGGTGATCGGCGCGGCGGTGATGCGCGTGCTCTACAACTCGATCAACCTGCTCGCGATCCCCACGCAGCTCGAGTTCGCGATCATCGGTCTCGTGATCCTGCTCGGCGTCGTGGCCGACGAGCTGATCCGCCGCGGCATCTCGCGGCGGCGTGAGGGCATCCAGAGGCGCTCGCTCTCGTGACCTCGGACGCAGCTCAACCGCTGATCTGGAGAACAGCTCGTGGTCCTGGGCGCCGACTCTGCGTACCTTGCCGAACCCAGGCGCGAATCCTCGCTCTGGAATAGGATGGCCGCGCGCAATGGACGCACCTCGCCCATGAGTCTCCGCGAAGCTTCGCCCCCTCTCGCCATTCCCTTCGCCGAATCGCCGCTCCTCGAGAGCGCGCTCCCCGCGCTCGCCCCGGTGGAGCGCTCGCTGGTCCGCACCTTCGCGGAGCAGGGCTACCTGGTCCTCGACCTGGACTTGCCCGATTTCGATCGGCTGGCGCGCGAGGTGCTCGACACGCTTGGCTCTCACTATCCGCCCGACGACCGGCGCGTCGACGAGGCGTGGTACTTCTGCCCCGCCGTGCGGGCGATCGCGAGCGCCCCGAAGGTGCTCGACACGCTGCGCCTCCTGTACGGGCGCCAGCCGTTTCCTTTCCAGACGCTCAACTTCGACCACGGGACGCAGCAAGCTGCGCACAGCGACACGATCCACTTCCACTGCGTGCCGCGCTATTTCATGTGCGGGGCATGGGTCGCGCTCGAGGACGTCGACGCCGACAACGGTCCGCTCTTCATCCATCCGGGGAGCCACCGGCTGCCCGATTACACCATGACCGATCTCGGGCTCGACGCCGTCAAGTCGGCCTACGGAGAATACGAGAAGCGCGTCGCGGAGATCCTCGCGGCGAAGGGCTTCCCGCGCGAGGAGCTCCACCTGCGGAAGGGCCAGGCCGTGATCTGGGCCGCGAACACTTACCACGGAGGCTCGCCCATTCGCGACCCGCAGCGAACCCGTCACTCGCAGGCCACGCACTATTACTTCGACGACTGCCTGTACTACTTCCCGATGGGCTCCGAGCCGTTCGCCGGGAAGGTGACGGTGCGCGAGGCGATCGACATCGCGAGCGGTCGCTTCGTGAAGCCGCGCTACTGCGGCCGCGAGTTCCACGCCGCCGACTATCCGTACGTGTGGAGCTACGAGCGCCCGCTGCCCGATTGGGTCGACCCTCCGCGCGAGCCCGAGACCGCCGACGCAGCGGGCGAGGACCCCGAGGTCTTGCGGATGCGTGTTCGCGTGCTGGAGAAGACCGTGACCCATCTGCGCGAGGACGCGCGCAAGATCCTGGAGGAGAACGCCCTCGTCTACGAAGACAACCGCAAGAAGGACGCCTTCATCCAGAAGCGCGACTCCGAGCTCGCCTACAAGATTGCGCGCCGACTCACCAAGACCGTCCGCGCGATGTTCGGAAGCAACGCCACGTGAGAGAGCCGCCGTCCTTCAAGCAAGAGCTCGTGAGCCTCTTCGGCCAGCCCGTGGCCGAGAATCCCACGCAGCTCATGATCGAGAGCGCATTCCGCCACCACGGCCTCGATTGGCGCTATCTCACGATCGAGGTGGCTCCGGAGCACCTGGGCGAGGCCGTGCGCGGCATGCGCGCCATGGGATTTCGCGGCGGCAACTGCACGATCCCGCACAAGGTGGAGGTGATCCGACACCTCGATCGGCTGGGCGAATCCGCCTCGCTCATGGGGGCGGTCAACTGCATCGTGCGCCGCGGCGAGGAGCTCGTGGGCGAGAATACGGACGGCAAGGGATTCCTCGCATCGCTCTGCGAGGTCGCCGAGCCGCGCGGCGCGGAGATCGCGATCCTCGGCGCCGGCGGTGCAGCGCGCGCGATCGCGGTCGAGCTCGCCCTCGCGGGCGCCTCGCGGATCACGATCGTCAACCGCTCGCGCGATCGCGGCGAGCAGCTCGTGCGGCTGCTGCGCGAGCGCGTCCAGGTCGCAACCGAGCTCGTCCCCTGGTCGAGCGACTGGTCCGTGCCGAAGCGGGCCGCCGTCCTCGTGCAAGCGACCTCGATCGGCCTCTATCCCGAAGTCGACGCTCGCGTGCCCCTCGATCCGGCGAGCCTTCGCTCGGACCTGATCGTCGCCGACGTGATCCCCAATCCGCCGGCGACGCGCCTCGTCCGGGAGGCGCGCGCGCGCGGCTGCAGGGTGATCGACGGTCTCGGCATGCTCGTGCAGCAGGGTGTGATCGGTTTCGAATACTGGACCGGCATCCGCCCCGACGCCTCGGTGATGCGCTCCGCCCTCGAATCGGTGTTCGGCGGAGGAGATCAGTCCTGACGCAGGCCGGACCGCCGGAAGCCGGCACCAAGAGCTGGGGGCGGTCCTCCGGTTCGTAGTACCGCCTTCAGGCGGTCTTCCGGCTCGGGCTCGCCCGATCGAAGGATCTGCCGGGCCTCGGCGGTAGGCTCTTGGCGCATGACTACGAACACGCCAACCGGGATGCTGACCCTCGAGGAGCTGCGCGCGCACGTCGAGACTGGAGCGATCGACACGGTCGTCGTCGTCTTCACCGACCACTACGGCCGCTTCATGGGCAAGCGCTTCGACGCGCGCTTCTTCCTCGACGACGGAATCGAGCACGGCACGCACGCCTGCGACTACCTGCTCACCGTCGACATGGAGATGAACCCCGTGCCCGGGTACCGCTTCGCGAGCTGGGAGCAGGGCTACGGCGATTTCCACCTGGTCCCCGACCTCGCCACCCTGCGCGTGGCGACCTGGCTCGAGCGCACGGCCATGGTCCTCTGCGACGTGCGCGATGTGCGGACGCACGAGCTCGTCGCCGTCGCGCCCCGCTCGATCCTGCGCCGTCAGGTCGATCGCGCCGGAGCCGCTCGGCTTCGACGCCAAGGCCGCCTCCGAGCTCGAGTACTACCTCTTCCGCGACTCCTACCGCGAAGCCGCGCGCAAGGGCTAGCGCGATCTCGAAGCCGCCGGCTGGTACCTCGAGGACTACCACGTCCTCCAGGGCACGCGCACCGAGCCCTTCACCGCCGCCGTGCGCCGGCACCTGCGCGATCCGGCGTGCCGGTCGAGAACTCCAAGGGCGAGTGGGGCCTCGGCCAGCACGAGCTCAACGTGCGCTACGCCGACGCGCTCGAGATGGCCGACCGCCACGGCGTGTTCAAGCAGTGCCTGAAGGAGGTCGCCGATCAGCTCGGGATGAGCGTCACGTTCATGGCCAAGATCGCGCACGACCAGGCCGGCTCGAGCTGCCACATCCACATGAGCCTGTGGAAGGACGGCAAGAACGCGTTCCCCGGCGAACACACGCTCGGGCCGGTCCGCTGCTCCGACGACTTCCGCTGGTTCCTCGGCGGCTGGATCGGCGCACGCCGGCGAGCTGATGCCGTTCTACGCCCCGACGGTCAACTCGTACAAGCGCTACCTGGCCGGCTCGTGGGCGCCGACGCGCCTCGCCTGGAGCCACGACAATCGCACCGCCGGCTTCCGCGTCGTCGGCGAGGGCGAAAGCCTGCGCATCGAGTGCCGCATTCCCGGCGCCGACTGCAATCCCTACCTCGCCTTCGCCGCCGCGCTCGCCTCGGGCCTCGACGGCATCGCAAAGCAAATCGAGCCGCCGCCGCCGTTCCAGGGCGACGTCTACGCGGCGAAGGACCTGCCGCGAGTCCCGGCCACCCTGCGCGACGCCGCCGAGCGCTTCGAGGCGAGCGACTTCGCCCGCGAGGCCTTCGGCGCCGACGTCGTCGAGCACTACGCGCACTTCTTCCGCACCGAGCAGGCCGCCTTCGACAGGGCCGTCACCGACTGGGAGCGGCAGCGGTACTTCGAGCGGATCTAGCCCCGGACCCGAACTCCTCTTGGGTATCCGCTTGCGGGTGAGTTCAGAGGGGCATAGGCTGACATCATGTCCTGGGAGGACCGAATCAGCATCACCGCAGGTGTGCGGAGTGGCAAGCCGTGCATCAATGCCACGAGAATCACGGTCTACGACGTCCTCGAGTACCTCGCGGGAGGCATGACCGAAGATCAGATCCTCGCCGATTTTCCGTCGCTCTCCCGTGACGACATCCGCGCCGTTCTGGCTTTCGCGGCCGCTCGAGAGCGGCGGCTCGCAAGTTCCGCTTGAGCCTACCGTTCGACGAAAACCTCAGCCCCCGGCTCGTCAAGCGGCTCGAGATCGCCTTCCCCGGGAGTGAACACGTGGGGCTCGCAGGCCTCGAAGGCAGGGCGGATGTCGAATTGTGGGAGCATGCAGCTCGTCACGATTTCTGCGTGGTATCGAAGGACAACGATTTCCGTCAACTCAGCTTCGTCAGAGGTCACCCTCCCAAAGTCATATGGCTGCGGGTTGGCAACGCGGGAACCGATGCAATCGCTGACTTGCTCGAGGAACAGCAGTTCCGCGTACGAACTTTCTTTGCGCATCCGGACGAGAGCTTGCTTGTTCTCGAGATGTCGATCGAGGGTCCGCGATCTGATCTCCCGACCTCGAAAGACGCTCCTAGCGCGCCCGATTCGACGTCGTCGGGAGCGTGACCCGGCTCGCATGGCCCTGCGCGTTGAGCGCACGTACGCCGATGAAGTAGTCGTCGCCCGTCAATCCTTCGAGGCGGAAGGAGGTACCCTGCAGGACGTCGCTCTGGTGCTCCCACGTTGGTGCCGTCGTCTCGCGCCAGACGACCTGATAGCCAGCCTCGTTCTTGGACGGTGAAGCCTCCCAGCTCACCTCGACGTCGTAGCGCAGCGCGGCGCGCAGGCGCACCGAAAGTGGGGGAGCGGGTGCGGCGGCGAGCTCGGCGAGCACGGCCAGGTTCGCGCGCGTCACGCGGGCGACGTACTCGAATGAGACGAACTCGAGGAGATCGCCGTGTTGCACGCCATCCACCACGCGGACGTCCTGGTGCTGGTGGCGGTAGTCCTCGTGGGGTTCCGTGAGTCGAATGGCCGGGAAGCCGCGCTCCTGGAACGGCTGGTGATCGCCACCACGACCGATACGATCGACGCGGAAGACCATGCGGATGGCGAAGCCGCTGACGTAGCGCTCGACGGAGCGCTGGAGGCTGCGCGCGAGCTCGCGCGAGGGCGAATCGAGCACGCCGTCCCCGGAGAAGCAGCGCAGCGTCCCCTCGTCGGAACGGCCCGAGCCGCCGAGCGTGCTGCCGACGATGTCGTTGGTGAGCATGCCGTCGATCGCGAGGCCCGATTCGGCCGCCCAGGTCGCGAAGTGCGTGCTGCCGTAGAGCCCTTGCTCCTCGCCGGCGACGCACAGGAACACGAGATTCGCCTCGTACTCGCCCTCGCTCATGACGCGCGCGAGCTCGAGCACGACTGCGGTGCCGCTCGCGTCGTCGTTCGCGCCGGGCGCGGCGGACTCCGTGTCCCAGCGGTCGGTCGCCATCGAATCGTAGTGGCCGGAGACGACATACGTGCGGCCGGCCGGCGCGTCCTGGCGCCCGGGCAGGAAACCATAGACGTTGACGATCTCGACCTCGCGGTCGGCTCCTCTGGGACCGAGAGTGGTAGTGAACGACTGCGTGTGCACCTCGAGCCTCCCACCGGACGCCTCCGAGGAAGCCCGCAGGTCTTCCTCGATCCAGCGCCGCGCAGCGCCGATCCCCACGGTGGGTGAATCCGTGCGCGAGAGCGTGTTGCGAGTATGGAAGCCGACCAGTCGCCGGATGCGCTCCTCGATGCGCTGGGAGGAAACTGCCGAGACCATGCTCGGGATTGGATCAGGTGCCGCCGCTGCGGCGTCCTGCACGGCGGCCACAGGCAGCCCGCCGGAAACGAGTGCCAGCAGCGCCGCGAGCGCGATGGATGCTCGGATGGAGGCCCCGGACAGGAAGTCGATCCAGCGGTTCATGCGTGAAGCGATCAAGGGTAGGAGCAGGAACTGGTCGCTGGAGGGTAACACCTGCGGAATGAGCCGCGCTCGGGCCGCCGGTCTCGAACCTCGCCTCGTCGCTTCGTACTCTTTCCATCGAACCTGCCATGGACACGCCCGTCATCGGCATCACGACCTATCCGCGCGACGACCGCGGCCGCTTCCACTTGCCGACGGAGTACGTGGAAGCAGTGCGCCGCGCGGGCGGGCTCCCGTGGCTGATCCCGCCTGGCGAGCCGCGCTGGCGCGAGGTCCTGGACCGCGTCGACGCATTGCTCCTCACCGGCGGCGGAGACGTGGATCCATCGCACTACGGCGGAAAAGCGCACGCGACGATCTACGGCGTCGATCCTTCACGCGACGAGACCGAGATCGCGCTCGCTCGTGCGGCCGTCGAAGTGCAGAAGCCGGCCCTCGCCATCTGTCGCGGCTGCCAGATCATCAACGTCGCCCTCGGCGGAACGCTGATCGAGCACCTGCCCGAGGAAGTGGGTGACAGCGTTCCGCATCGCAGCGAGGCTCGCACGTGGGCCTTCCATGGCGTGACGATCGAGCCCGGATCGCGGCTGGCTGAGATTCTCGGCACGCTCGAGCCAGAGCCCGCTTCTTCCCATCACCAGGCGATTCGCCGCGTGGCCTCCGGCCTCGACGTCGTGGCGCGCGCCGCCGACGGCACGATCGAGGCCGTCGAGCTGCGTGGTCATCCGTTCTTCGAGGCCGTGCAATGGCACCCCGAGCACACGGCCGAGCGCGATCCGGCCCAGCAACGATTGTTCGACGCGCTCGTGAACGCGGCACGTCGGACGTGAACCGATCCCCCCTGATCCATCCGAAAGGTCATCCATGCGACTCCAAGACAAGGTCGCCCTGATCACCGGCGCCGGCGGCGGAATCGGCGGCGAGTCCGCGCTGCTCTTCGCGGCCGAGGGCGCGCGGGTCGTCGTCGTCGACATGAACGAATCGGCCGGCAACGACACCGTCGAGCGCGTGAGGAAGGCCGGCGGCGAAGCTCTCTTCGTGCTCGCCGACGTCTCGAAGGACGTCGACTGCGCCGGCATGGTCCACGAGGCCGAGCGCGAGTTCGGCCAGCTCGACATCCTGTTCAACAATGCCGGCATCATGGACTCGGCCGACGACGACGCCACGAAGACTCCCGAGGACGTCTGGGAAAGGACCCTCGCGATCAACCTCAAGGGAGTCTTCCTCGGTTGCAAGCACGGCATCCCCGCGCTGCGCCGCGCCGGCGGCGGATCGGTGATCAACACGGCTTCCTTCGTCGCCTTCCTCGGCGCCGCCACGCCCCAGCTCGCCTACACCGCGAGCAAGGGGGGCCTCGTCGCGATGACCCGCGAGCTCGCCGTGATCCACGCGCGCGAAGGGATCCGCGTGAACGCCCTCTGCCCCGGCCCCTTGAAGACCGAACTCCTGATGCGGTTCCTGGACACCGAAGCCAAGAAACAGCGGCGCCTCGTGCACATCCCCATGGGCCGCTTCGGCGAGGCCAAGGAAATGGCCAAGGCCGCCCTCTTCCTCGCCTCCGACGACTCTTCCTACATGACCGGCGCCTCGCTGATGGTCGACGGCGGAATCACCGCCGCCTACGTGACGCCGCAGTGATTGCGGGTCGTCCTCGAAATGGAGTGCAGCATGACGGACGCAGAGAAGACCTATCCCTACGAGACCCATCTCGACGTGTACTACGGACCCATGGAGCGCGTGGACGTGCCCGCTCTCGTGGCCGCGTGTACCCACCCCTGGTACAACCAGACGCTTTGCCGGGTCAATGACTCGGTCGTGCGCCTCGGAGTCGTGAAGGGCGAGTTCCACTGGCACAAGCACGACGACGAGGACGAGTTCTTCTACGTCGTCGAGGGCCGCTTCCTCATCGACCTGGAGGACCGCATCGTCGAGCTCTCGCCGGGCCATGGGTTCGTCGTCCCGAAGGGAGTCATGCATCGTCCCCGAGCACCCGAACGAACCGTGATCCTAATGGTCGAAGGTGCGGGGATCGTTCCGACCGGTGACGCCTGAGCGTGCCTGGACGCCGGAGGGATGCGCACCGATGGGAGGGAGGAACGAGGAACCCGATGCAGCGGTACCTCGCCTTTAGAGTGAAACCACACCCCCACGAGCACGGAGTCCCTCCGAGTTTGGAGTACCGCCTTCAGGCGGTCTGGTTCGTCGTCCCGCCTTCAGGCGGGACTGGCTCTGCCAAGAGAAGACCGCCTGAAGGCGGTACTCCGAACCAGAAGCGGCCGCACCCAAGTTTCATGCGACGGGGTCGCGCCAGGGCGCGGTGAAAAACTAGTTCGTTCCGTCGGGCACGCCATGATCCTCGGATTCGTGCACGGGCTCGCGGCCACGTGAAACTTCGCTCACGACGCGAATGAAGCTTCGCCACGATCCCGCTAGCGGCGGAAATGAAGGCTCTTGCGACGGGTCAGGTGCACGTAGCCGTAGCGGGAGAGCGTCGAACCCAGACCGCTCTCCTTCCAACCGGTCCAGGCAAGCGAAGGATCGAGGTAGTCGCAGCGGTTCTGGTAGACGGTGCCGGCTTCGAGCTGGTGGGCGAGGCGTTCGGCGCGCGCGGGATCTTTGGTCCAGACGGAGGCGGTGAGGCCGTAGCGGCTGTCGTTCATGCGGGCGAGCGCTTCCTCGTCGCTCGCGACGCTGCACACGGGGAGGATCGGTCCGAAGGTTTCCTCGCGCATGACGAGGGCGTCGTCGGAGCAATCGGCGAGGAGGGTCGGCTCGAAGAAGAAGCCTGCCAGGTCGCGCGCGCGACGGCCGCCGCAGACCAGGCGCGCGCCGCGGCGCAGGGCGTCCTCCACGTGGGATTCGACCTTCTCGAGCGCGGCGTGATCGACGAGCGGACCCATGGTCGTCTTCTCGTCGAGCGGATCGCCGAGGCGATAGGCCGCCATCACCTTTCTCGCGCGCTCCAGGAACGCCTCGTAGGCGCGCTCGTGCACGTAAGCGCGTTCGACGGCGCAGCAGCTCTGCCCCGCGTTGTAGCAGGCGCCGTCCACGACGTTCTCGGCGGCGAAATCGAGATCGGCGTCCTCGGCGACGTAGGCGGGGTCCTTGCCGCCGAGCTCGAGGCCGGCGTCGATCAGGCGCTCGCTCGCGGCTCGGTACACGCTGCGGCCGGTGCGCACCGAACCGGTGAAGGCCACGTGGTCGATGCGAGGGTCCGCGACGAGAGCGCCGGCTTCCGAGTCGGGCACGATCACGTGCGCGAACACGCCCGGCTCGGACAGCGAGGCGAGCGCGCGCTCATAGTGCATGCCGGCGCTCGGCGTCTTCGGACTGTGCTTGAGCACGACGGCGTTCCCGGCGGCGAGCGCGGGAAGGACGACGTTGACCGGCACGATCAGCGGATAGTTCCAGGCCGCGATGTCCAGCACGAGGCCGATCGGCTCGTGCTCGATGCGTAGCTCGAAGCCGGGCTTCGCGGGCACAATCTCTGTCGCGAGGCACTGTGGCGCGATCGCGAGCATGTGCTCGACGCGGGCGAGCAGCGTGTCGACCTCGCCCCGAGCCTGGGTGATCGGCTTACCCATCTCGAGCGACACGTCCCGCGCGATCGCTTCCTTCTCCCGGCGGAAGTAGCCGAAGGCTTCGTGCAATTCCGCGATCCGCTCGCCGAGCGGTCGCTCGCGCCAGGAACGCTGCGCTGCTCGCGCGCGGTCGAGTTTCGCTTCGAGCGTCTCGCGCGAATCGAAGGCCACCTCGCGCAGGAGCGTGCCGCTCGCAGGGTTCACGATCCGCAGGCTCGTCGAAGGTTGCACGGAGAGCATCGTCAGGAATCGAGAGGTCCCATGTCCAGCGGGAAGGGCGACTCCACCGGCAGTTCCATTACCCGTGAAGGCCTGATACAGTCACCTCACCGGCAAGCCGCGTGCGCAGGTTAGCGCCGGGATGCAGGCGAGCGTCAAGGAGCGGGCCGGTGGGACGGGAAAGCAATCGTGAAATACCTCGTCATCGTTGAGAGGGGTGAGACGGGCTGCAGTGCGTACGTCCCCGATATCCCCGGTTGTATCGCGGCTGGCGATTCGCGTGAGGAAGTGCTCCAGCTCATCAAGGAGGCGCTCGAACTCCACATCGAGGCACTCGAGGAAGACGGTATTGCAGTACCGAAGCCGAATAGCGAGGGCGCGGTAGTCGACGTGACCGCCGCCTGACCTTCGAGTGCGGCGTGCTCGGATGGCTGCCAGCAGTCGGGTCCGCAGCCGCGGATGAAGGTTTCTCTACCAGTCGACGCCGTCCTCCCCGAGCTCGTTCGTGCGCTGAGTAAGGAGCACCGCGTCGTGCTGCGTGCGCCGACCGGTGCGGGCAAGACGACGCGCGTCCCAGCGGCAATCCTCGATGCGAACCTGGGCCCGGTGATCGTGCTCGAGCCGCGCCGGCTCGCGGCGCGGGCGGCGGCGCGACGGGTGGCGGAGGAGCGCGGAGTGCGCCTCGGCGCCGAAGTGGGCTACCAGGTGCGCTTCGAGAACCGGACGAGTGCCTCGACGCGGCTCACGTTCGTGACCGAGGGCATCCTCCTGCGCCGTTTCCAGGACGATCCGTTCCTGGATGGCATCGGCTGCGTCGTCTTCGACGAGTTCCACGAGCGCAACCTCGACGGGGACCTCGCGCTCGCGATGGCGCGGCGGGTGCAGCTCGAGGCACGGCCGGAGCTCGCGATCGTGGTCATGTCGGCAACGCTCGACGTCGAGCGGATCGCGAGCTGGCTCGGTGACTCGCCGCGGATCGAGAGCGAGGGGCGCTCGTTTCCGGTCGACGTCCGCTACCGCGCGGCGCGCGGGCGGGAGCCGCTCGAAGAGCGCGTATTCGATGGGGTCCGCGAGATACTGGCGCAAACGAGCGGCAGCGTCCTGGTTTTCCTGCCGGGCGTCGGCGAGATCCGGCGCGCGCGAGAGCGTCTCGCCGAGGGCGCGCGGCGGGGCGATTTCGAGCTCGTCGAGCTGTACGGCGATCTCTCGCCCGAACGCCAGGATGCGGCCCTGCGCGCGGGAGCAAAGCGTCGCGTCGTTCTCGCCACGAACGTGGCCGAGTCCTCGATCACGGTCGAGGACGTTACCGGAGTCGTCGACAGCGGGCTCGCGCGCTCGATGCGTCACGATCCCTCGGTCGGTCTCGATCGGCTCGAGCTCGGTCCGATCTCGCGCGCTTCGGCGGACCAGCGAGCGGGCCGCGCGGGCCGCACGGCTCCGGGTGTGTGCTTGCGCCTGTGGAGCGAGATGGAGAATCGCGCGCTCGTTCCATTCGACGAACCCGAGGTCCGGCGCATCGATCTCGCCGGCGCGGTCTTGCAGCTCCTCGTGTGGGGCGAGAACGATCCGCGCGCGTTTCCCTGGTTCGATGCGCCGCGGCCGGAAGCGCTCGAGCGCGCGCTGGCACTCCTCGAGGTGCTCGGAGCGCGCGATGCGCGCGGCGCGACCGAGCTCGGGCGCACGCTCGCGCGGCTGCCCCTCCATCCGCGACTGGCCGGCGTACTCGTCGAAGGCTGGCGCACCGGCGTGGGCGAGCGCGCCGCGCTCGCAGCGGCCCTCCTCTCCGAGCGCGACCCCTTCGAGCGCGTGCCACGCGGTACCAGGGCGGGACCGCGGGCTGCCTCGGATTCGGACGTCCTGGATCGCGTGCACGCGCTCGAAGCCTTCGAGCGTTCGGGCACGCGCGGGGCCGGCGCGCTCGTGCTGCACGAGGGCGGAGCGCGCGCCGTCCTGCGCGCACGCGACCAGTTCTTCGACCTCGCCCGCGAGCACCTGGGCACTGCGCCTCGCGCCGATCTCGCTCGTGACGAAGCCCTTCTGCGAGCGCTCTTCGTCGCTTTTCCCGATCGCCTCGCGCGCCGCCGCGAGCGCCGGAGCGACCGCGGGCTCATGGTCGGCGGCCGCGGCGTGCGCCTCTCCGACGCGAGCGCCGTCACCGAACCCGAGCTCTTCCTGTGCATCGACCTCGATGCCGGCACGCAGGACGCTTTCGTCCGCCAGGCGTCGCTCGTCGAGCGCGAGTGGATCGATCCCGGGCGCCTGATCGAGCGCGTCGATACGACCTTCGACACAGAGCGCGGCCGCGTCGTCGCGCGCAAGCTGCTTTGCTTCGTCGACCTCGTGCTCGAAGAGCACCCGCATCCGGTGATCGATGCCGAGCTCGCCGAGCGCCTCTTGCTCGAGGCCGCCTTGCGCGATCCCGCGCGCGCGCTGGGTCTCGATCGCCCCGAACGCGCCGCCTTCCTCGCACGCCTCGCCTTCTTGCGCGAGGCCATGCCCGAGCTCGCGCTCCCTGCAGTCGACGAAGCAGGCCTGCGCACGCTCCTCGCCTCGCTCGTTCCCGGCCGCCGCGCGCTCGTAGAGCTCGCCGAGGCGCCCGTCCTCGAATCGCTGCAGGGACTGCTCTCGGCGAAGCAGCGTCACACACTCGATCGCGAAGCTCCCGAGCGCCTGCGCGTCCCGAGCGGCAGCCAGATCCGCATTGCTTACGAGCCCGGCCGCGCTCCCGTGCTCGCCGCGCGCATCCAGGAACTCTTCGGCCTGCACGCGACCCCGCGCCTCGCTGGCGGCCGCGTCGCCGTGCTGTTGCACCTCCTCGCCCCGAATGGCCGCCCGCAACAAGTCACCGAAGACCTCGCGAGCTTCTGGAAGAACACCTACCCGATCGTCCGCAAGGAGCTGCGCGCGCGCTACCCGAAGCACGCATGGCCTGACGATCCGCTCACTGCCGAACCGGAGCGAAAACCCAGACGCCGCTCTTAGGTGCGGCCTTTCTCCTGCGCGATCCATCATGGGTGGGACGTGCATCCATGGGCGTGAAAGCGTAACCTGTTCCCCGTGAACGATCCCGAGCGGAGACGCGACTGGACCGGCCACATCGTCCGGCCCGGTGAGGATGAGCGCTTGGCCGACGCCGCATTCTGGAAGCGCATGACTCCCGATGAGCGCGTAGCCGTGCTCTGGGACATGGTCCTGGAAGCCGAAGCCTGGAAGGGCGGACGTGGCGATCAACCTCGACTTCAGAGATCTGTTGTCCGAGTTCAACGCCCGTGACGTGCGCTACCTCGTGGTTGGAGGATACGCATTCTCCTTTCACGCGAAGCCGCGCTACACGAAGGATATTGGCCTCTGGATCGATGCGGATGCGGCCAATGCGCTCCGTGCTTGGGAAGCCTTGGCGGTCTTCGGCGCCCCGCTCAGCGAGCTCACCGTCGACGACCTGACGCGGCCCGGAACGATCTTCCAGATCGGCCGACCGCCCAACAGAATCGACATCCTCACGCGGATCCGGGTGATGCCGCGCCGAGCGCTGGTCCGGATCCGTGAACCTCGCCCCGGTGCAGCGGATCACCGATTCGCGGCAACGAGGGTCGCGAGCGCCACTTCGAGATCCTCGACGAGGTCGCGCTCGTCCTCGAGGCCGATCGAGAGGCGGATCAGGTCATCAGTCAGGCCGCGTGCTGCTCGCACGTCCTCGGGAATCGCGCGGTGCGACATGCGGCAGGGGAGGCTCGCGGTGGAGGCGATGCTGCCGAAGCTCACGGCGATGGTGAACTGGCGCAGCGATTCCACGACATGGCGTGAGAGCTCGGCGTCGCCGGTGCGGAAGGAGAGCACCGAGCCCGGACCGCGCGCTTGACGCTGGTGGAGCGCGCGGCCGGGGTGGCCGTCGAGGCCGGGGTAGAGCACGGATTCAACGGTGGGGTGCGCGGCGAGGTAGCGCGCCACGGCCTGCGCGGTGCGCTGCGCGCGCTCGAGCCGCACGGCCAGCGTCTTCATGCCGCGCAGGAGCAGCCAGGAGTCGAAGGGAGCGAGGGCTGTGCCTTCCGCGTTCTGGGCGAAAGCGAGCTCGCGCGCGAGCGTCTCGTCGCGGACGACCAGCGCTCCGGCCATCGTGTCCGCGTGACCACAGAGGAACTTCGTGGCGGAGTGGACGACCACGTCGGCACCGAGCTCGAGCGGGCGCTGGAGCCAGGGCGAGAGCAGGGAGTTGTCGACGGCGAAGTACGCGCCATGGCGGTGGGCGAGGGAGGCGAGCGCCTCGAGGTCGGCGATCTCGAGGAGCGGATTGGTCGGCGATTCGACCAGCACCAGGCGCGTTTCCGGCCGCAGCGCCTGTGCGAAGCTCTCGACCTTCGTCGCGTCGGCGAAGCTCGTCGCGACGCCTGCGCGGGGCGCGAGATGCTCCAGTAGACGATGCGTCCCGCCGTAGACGTCGTCGCCGGCGACGATGTGGCTACCGGAGGGGAGCAAGCGCACGAGCGTCGCGAGCGCGGCCATCCCGCTCGTGAAGGCGAAGGCGCGGCCGCCGCCCTCGAGGCGCGCGAGCTGCTCCTCGAGTACGGCGCGCGTCGGATTCCCGCTGCGCGTGTAGTCGTAGCGGCCGAACTCGAGCGCGCTCGCTTGCTCGAAGGTGGCGGTCTGGTAGATGGGTGTCGACGTCGGCCGGAAGGGGTCGTCGGGGCATGCGTCGAAGCGCACGAGCTCGGTGTCACGTCGCATGGTGTTCTCCTTCATCCAGCGATCGGGGTCCGGACGAGGCGCGCGGCGCGGTCCTCGCGATGGAGATCCAGGAGATCGGCGACCACCGCGAGCGCTGCCGGCATGCGGCCGGCGCCCGTTCCGGAAAGCACCTGCACGAGGCCCGCCTCGGTCTCGAAGACGATGCGGTTGTCGCAACCGGGCACCGTGGCGAGCGGATGATCGATCGCCAGGAGCTCGGGTGCGACGGAAGCGAGGATCCGTCCTCCCTCGCGTCGTGCACGGGCGACGAGCTTCACGCAGGCTCCCCGGCTCGTCTCGCCCCGCAAGCCCCGCCAGTCGAGCCCGACGATTCCTCGCCGCGCGCTCCACGCGAGCTCGGCGTTCTCGCCCCACGCTTCCCGCGCGAGGAGCGAGAGCTTGTCCGCCGCGTCGGTGCCATCGAGGTCGAGCGTCGGATCGCTCTCGCACAGGCCGCGTTCGCGGGCGATCGCGAGCGCCTCATCCATCGTTCTTCCGTCCGTGAGGAGCTCGAGCAGGAGATTGGACGTGCCGTTCAGCACTCCCTCGATCGCGCGCACTCCCCCGCCGCGGCGCAAGCGGCGCGCCGTCTCGAGTGCCGGCAGAGCGCCGCCCACGCTCGCGGAGACCCGCAAGCGCGCGCCGTGTGCCGCCGCGAGCCGCTGCAGCTGGACGCCCTGGCCGGCGAGCAAGCGTTTGTTCGCCGTGACGACGTCGATGCCGCGCTCGAGCGCGTGCTCGATCCAGTGCGCGGCGTCGGTGGTGCCGCCGATCAGCTCCACGACGACATCGGGCTCGGCATCGAGCGCTCCCCAGCCACTCTTGACCAGCAGCGCAGCGGGGGCGTCCCGGCGGATCCCTCGGCGCCGGGCGAGTGCCGCGACGACCTCGAACTCGCCGGGGCGACTGGCGAGCTCGCGCCACACACCGCCGCCGACGGTTCCGAGGCCGAGCAGGGCGACGCGCAGCGGAAGCCGCGGCTCGCTCGATGCTCCGAACCGGGTGGGTCCACGCCCCACGCGGGTTGCCACGGAGGCTCCCATGCCGCTCACCTCGAAAGCGAGCTGGCGGCGCCTTGCGTACGCGATCGTCTTCGGCTGCACGATGCGGCCGCCGATCGAGAGCGCGTCTTCCCACGCGATCGACGAGAAGCGTCGCGCGCGCGAATCGGCCGCGGGATCGCGGTCGTAGATGCCATCGACGTCCTTGACGAGGCGGCATTCGGCCCCGAGCTCGGCCGCGACGAAGAGCGCCGTCAGGTCCGAGCCGCCGCGGCCGAGGCAGACGGTGCGGCCGTCCTCGTCGCGGGCGACGAAGCCTGGCATCACCACGACCGACGCTCGATCGAGCTCGCGCCGGAGCGCCCCGACGTCGATCGCGATCGGATCGGCGTCCAGTACGGGCCCTCGCGCGCGGAGCCCGATCTGCACGGGATCGAGAGCCGTGGCGGGGATGCCGCAGGCGGCGAGCTCGAGCGCGAGAAGCGCCACGCTCTTCGATTCGCCCGTTGCGGCGAGCTGCGCCAGCGCGATCGGATCTCGCGAGTGGCCGCGCTCCCCGAGGCGCAACAAGCGGTCAGTGGTCTTGCCGAGCGCCGAGACGACCGCGACGACGCGGTGACCCGCGCGCAACTCGCGGTAGATCTCGTGCACGGCGAGCCGCAGGGCTCGCGTGCTCGGGAGGACCGAGCTGCCGAACTTCAGGACACGGATGGGGAGAACGCTCATGTCAACGGCCCTCCCTTGCCAGAGCGATGCGCTGCGGCGAGTGCACCGCGTGCAGCGCCTGGTCGAGCTCTGCGATCAGATCGCGCGGCGATTCCAGACCCACCGACAGCCGGATCAAGCCCTCGCCGATGCCGAGCTGCTCGCGCTCTTCGCGCGGGATCGAGGCGTGCGTCATCGAAGCGGGATGCGTGACGAGCGTCTCGACCGCGCCGAGATTCTCGGCGAGGGAGCAGAGCTCGAGACGATTCATCAAGGCGATGCCCGCTTCCGCGCCGCCACGCACCTCGAAGCTCACGAGCCCTCCGCCGGCTGCCTGCTGGCGCAGGGCGAGCGCGTGTTGCGGAAAACTCTCCAGGAACGGGTAGGCCACCCGCTCGACGCAGGGATGGCGCTCCAGGAAACGCGCAATTTCCAGGGCGTTCTTCGAGTGCTCGCGGATGCGCAGCGGGAGCGTTTTCAGCCCGCGCAGCGTGAGCCAGGCCTCGAAGGGCGACTGGATCGAGCCGACGGCGTTGCGCAGGAACCGCAGCCGCTCCAGGAGCGCTTCGTCGTGCGAAAGGATCGCGCCGCCGACCGTTGCGTTGTGGCCCTCGACGTACTTGGTCGTCGAGTACAGGACGACGTCCGCCCCGAGCGCGAAGCAAGGCTGCAGCGCCGCCGTGAGGAAGGTGTTGTCGACGGCGAGGATGGCTCCGGCCGCGTGGGCCGCGGCGGCCGAGGCCGCGACATCCGTCAGCACGAGGGTCGGATTCGCGGGCGTTTCGATGAACACGAGCTTGGCCGGCTCGCACAAGGCTGCGCGCAATTCCCGGACGTCGGTCGTGTCGACGAAGTCCGCGCGCACGCCGAGTGGAGCGAGGACCTGACGCAAGAGGCGTACGGTGCCCCCGTACACGACGCGCGAGACGACCACGCGGTCGCCGCTCGTGCAGGTGGACAGGAACAGGCCCGTGATCGCGGCCATTCCGGTCGAGTACGCCACCGCGGGCGGCGTCTCCTCGAAAGCGCCCAGCGCGCGCTCGAGCGCCGCCACGGTCGGATTCCCCGAGCGCGTGTAGGTGTAGCCCTTGTGGACGCCGACCGCGTCCTGCACATAGGTCGTGGACTGGTGAATGGGCGCGAGGATCGCCCCCGTCTGCGGATCGGGCTCGAGGCCGCCGTGGACGGCGCGGGTTTCAGGATCGAAGGATTGGCACGAACGAAGCTTGGACATCTCGATGCTCCATGGACGACGCGCGGTTTCAGTGGTTGAAAACGCAGAGGCCACCGCCCGGGCAGTGGCCTCTCTCGCGTCGTCGCTCGGAGCTCGCGTCTAGTGCTTCGCTCGACCGTCCACGGAGGCGCCACCGCCCGGGCCTTGCATGGCCATGGGCATCGCGAAGTGGGACATTCCGTGAGTCGGGGACATCGTGAGCGGACCTGTGCGCGTCTCGATCGGCACGCAGGGGCGGGAAGCATAGGGTGGAATCGCGGGCTGTCAAGAGGGGGGAACATCTGAACCCGTTCCGTTTCACCACCCGCCAGTGGGAGCTTCGAGCCCTGGGAGGCTGGTGGTGAAACGGAACGGGTTCGGATGTTCACCGGTTACCGCCCCCGAGAGCGGGGTATTGACTACGCCTGTAGTCAGGACTACAAGTGTAGTCGTCACCCGAGGCCAGCATGCCCAAGCTCCCCAGCATCTCCGACGCCGAGTGGGAGGTGATGCACGTTCTCTGGCAGCGCGAAACCGCGACCGCTCAGGAGGTCCACGAGGCGCTCGGCGGCGGCCGCCGGTGGAGCCCGCGCACGGTCAAGACGCTGCTCTCGCGCCTCGTGAAGAAGGCAGCCCTGCGCTACGAGGTCGAAGGCAAGCGCTACCTGTACCGACCGCGCGTCTCGCGCGAGCAGTGCGTGCGCGCGGAGAGCCGCTCGTTCATCGACCGCGTGCTCGGCGGTTCGGCGAGTCCGCTCCTGGTGGCTTTCCTGCGCGAGAGCAAGCTCAGCGCGCACGAGATCGAGGAGCTGCGCGCGCTCCTCGACGAGAAGGCGCGCCGGCGATGAACACCTTCGCCAGCCTGGGCGAGCGGCTCTACACCTGGCTCGCGGATGCTTCGCTACAGGTAGGGGTGCTCGTGATCGCGCTCCTGATTCTCGAGCGCTTCGCGGGGCGCTGGCTGACGCCGCGCCTGCGGTACGCGCTCTGGATGATCCTGATGCTGCGTCTGGCACTGCCTGGAGTTCCGGAGTTTCCGCGGGGAGGTCTGGGGCGAACCATCAGTCACGATGCGGTCGTTCACTGGTTGCCGCGCGCCGCCCGCGCAACCGAGGCTCTGTCTCTCGACACCGAGCGAATAGGCCGCGCTGCTGCTCCACCCGGGCCTCGCCGCCGCACGCTCGCGGCATCGACGGATCCGATGACTTTCGTGCCACAGGTATGGGGGGGCGCGCAGCCGGAAGTGCCCGCTCCTGTCGCGCTCACGCTGCGTTCGGCCGCGGGTTGGTCAGCCATCGCGATCGCGCTCGGGCTTTTCGGCATCGGTCTCTGGCGGGCGCTCCGCTTCGAGCGGAGGCTCACCCGCGCGCGGCCCGTCGCGGACGCGGCCGTGAACGAGCTCTTCGTGCGCTGCTGCCGTCGCATGGGCATCGTGCGGAAGGTGGCGCTCCTCGAGTGCGAGTCGATCGCTTCCCCCGCGCTGGTGGGAATCCGCCATCCGCGCGTGCTCCTGCCCATGGACCGGACGTTCGCGCTCTCCGGTCGCTCGCTCGAGCTCGTCCTCTGTCACGAGCTCGCGCATCTGCGCGGTCGCGACGTCGAGGTTGGACTCTTGCTGCTCGCGCTGCGCTCGTGCTTCTGGTTCCACCCGCTCGTGTGGGTGGCGAGCGCGCGCCTCCTCACGGCTCGCGAAGCGTCTCGAGACTGGCAAGCGCTCGCAGCGCAGCCTGGCGCATCGCCCGACTCGTATGCGCGCACCCTGCTCGCCCTCGCCGAATCGCGGAGCCTCGGACCCAATCCTCACGCCACGCTGCTGCCGTTCCACTGGAATCGAACTCACGAACTGAAAAGGAGGATCCAGATGATCCACGGATTCCGTACGCCCTCGCGCGCCGCGACGCTCGCCGGCGCAGGCCTCGCGATCGCACTGGCATGGACGAGCCTGACGGCTGCCGAGGGGGCCGCTCAGAAGCCGGCTTCCCCCGAGCAGGGGACCATTCACGTCGAGCGTGCCAGCGAGCTCCCTGCCTGGCGCCTCGCCCTGGACCGAGCGCTCGCGCAGCGCTTCGATCTCACCGTGAAGGATCAACCGCTCGGCGCGCTGCTCGCGGATCTGCGGGCGCGCACGGGAATCAATCTGGTCGTCCAGCCGGACTTCCTCGCGAGCCACGCCGATGCGCGCCTGAGCTTCCATCTCGAGAAGGTCACGCTCGAGGAAGTCCTCGACGTCGTCTGTCTCACGCTCGGCGATGGGCAGCACGGCATCGGCTTGCAGGCGCTCACGCTGGGTTACGACATCAGCCTTCCACCGCGGGAGCTCTACATCTACCAGGTTCGATCCTTGCTCGTGGCCGAGGAGGAAGGGAACGACCTCGAGGGGCAATTGATGGAGATGGTCCAGGATGCGACGACCACGCCCGATGAGAGCCCCTGGGATCAGGAGGGCACCTGGATCCAGTGCTGGAACGGCCTCTTGCTCGTGAGCCAGACCTCGCCCGTACAAGAACGGGTCCAGGCCTTCCTGGAATTCCTCGCCAGTGCCGGCGCTCGGCCCGCCTCGCCTCCCGAGCCCTGGCGCGAGGCGCTCTTCGCGGCACTCGCTCGCCCTGCCGAGATCGTCGTCGATCGCGCGCGCCTGGGGGACGTGCTCGCAGAGCTCTCCGCCGCGCACGCCGTCGCGATCCAGTGCGGTCCGGATTGGTCCGACGCGGAGCTCACCATGGAGCTCCACGGCGTCGATCTCGGCACCGTGCTCGCCTGGATCGGCCACGAGCTCTCGTTGCAACCTCGACTCGCGAGTGGAGCGATCCTCCTCGACCAGAAAGGCGGCGATCTCGAGCTGTGCCTCTACGACCTCGGCCCGATCTATCGCGCCTTGCCGGACTCCGATCCCGAAGACGTGCGCGACTTCCTGAGCGATCTCCTGGGGAATCAGGTCGAGCCCGCCACCTGGGAGTCCAATCCGCTCACGGTGACGCGGTTCTGGAAGAGCCAGATGCTGGTGCGCCAATCGGCTTCGGCCCAGAAAGGCATCGCCGCAACGCTGGCCGCCCTCGAGCGCTCGCTCGGGGCCCCCGCGTCCGCGCCGCCCGAGAAAAAAGAAACCGGCAAAGTCGGCGCACCTTCCACGACTGCAGGAGAGCTCCGCCTGGCGCTGTTCTGGAATGCTGCATCAGGAAAAGTGACGCGACAGCTCGGCAACCGGCTGGTCGAGGACGACGATGAGCTCCAGTCGCTCCTCGGAGTGGCTCACCTGCCGGTGAAGATCGATGCCGCACCGGAGGTCCCGTGGGCTGAGCTGGCTTTGGTGATGCAGCTCTGCGAGAAAGCGCAAGTCGCGGAGGTCACCTTCGCATCCGCGACTGAATCAGGCGCGAAGTGAAACCACCTGATTCGGAGTTACTCCGGTTCGGAGTACCGCCTTCAGGCGGTCTGGTTCGTCGTCCCGCCTTCAGGCGGGACCGACCCCGCAAGAGAATACCGCCCGAAAGCGGTACTCCGACCCAGACAGTCGCCCGCTAAAAGACCGTGTACACAAACGGCGCTACGAGCGGCACCGCCTGCAAGAACACGAACACGATCGAGGCCGGCAAAAGCACGCACAAAACCGGCACGAGCCACCAGTGGGGCCCGTTCCAAATCGAGCGGACGAGTTCGCTAGCCGTTCCGCAGCGCGTGCGGAGGTCGGTGAGGACACGCTTCATGGTGTAGATCTCGGGGGGGGGCGTGAACGGCTGAATTCTACCCGGCTATCCCATCTCGGGTAGGCTTCCGGCACACGATGACGACAGGGATGACCACCGGCACGACCTCGGCCTTTTGCCCTCGCTGCCTCGCCTCGCTCGCTGCGGAAGACAGCCGCTGCGCCGGCTGCGGGCTCACCTTCGACCGCCTCGGCGGCATCCTGGACGTGATCGGCGCTCGGGCGCGTGAATCCGGCGCCGCGCGTGTCGAGGAGTTCTACACGGCCAATCCCTTCCCCGGCTATGCGCCCGGCGACGATGGGCCGACGCTGATCGATCGCTCGCGCCGCTCGCGCTTCCTGACCGCCCTCGACGAGGCCATCCCCGCGGACGCGCTCGTCGCGGACTGCGGCTGTGGAACCGGTCAGCTAGCCGCCTTCCTCGCGCTCTCCGCGCCGCGACGGCGGGTGGTCGGCGTCGATGGTTGCAGGGAATCGCTCTCCTGCGCCGACGGCTTCCGCGCCCGGGCGCGGATCGAGAACCTCCAGCTCGTGCGCGGCGACCTCTTCGACCTGCCGCTCGGAGCCGGGCAGTTCCAGGTCGTGATCTCCCGCGGGGTCGTCCATCACACGCCTGATCCGGATCGCGCCATCGCCTGCGTCGCCGAGCGCGTCGCTCCCGGCGGCATACTCTTGCTCGGGTTCTACGAGACCATGGGGCGCGCGCTGCACTGCGCCCGGCGCGCCCTCGGCAAGCTCGCCGGCCGTCAGATCCGCTTCCTCGATCCGGTCCTGCGGCGCTCCGACCTCGACGAGGACAAGAAGCGCATCTGGATCGCGGACCAGTACGAGCACCCCCTCGAGCGCATCCTGCCGCTACCCCACGTCGTGCGCGTACTGGATCGGCTGGGCTTCCGCTGGGTGCGCAGCGTGCCGCCGGCGACCGAGGGTTCGACCCTGTTCGAGCCGACCAGCGAGCCGAGCGCGAGCGGCATGTTCTCCATGCGGCTGGGCTGGATGCTGCGCGGGCTCGGCGATCCGGACGCGGGGCTCGTGTTCGTCGTGGCGCGGCGTCAGTCGCGCAGGTAGATCCGATCCTCGACGACGAGCGCGTCGAGGCTGCTGCGGCGGAAGGCTTCGACTGCGTCGGCTTCGCTGCGCACCATCGGCTGGCCGCGCAGCTGGAACGAGCCCATGAGCGCCAGCGGCGCGCCGGTCTGCTCGCCGATGGCGATCAATACAGCGTGCAGATCGGCGTCGTCGGCTCGATCGACGAGCTGGACCCAGGCTGCGCCTCCCGGCTGGATGGCGGAAGGGGCAGCGGCGCGGGCGGCAGCCTTCGTGCTGAGATCGAGGTGAGCGAAGCGCAGCGCACGCTCGCAGCCGTCGGGCACATCGAAGAACTCGCTCGCGCGCTCGGCCGGCACGACGATCCGGCAGGGCAGCCAGGATTCGGATTGCTGCGTCGAGCCGAGCAGCAGCTGGCGCGTGTGCTCGCCTCGAGCGGCGGTCAGCGTGCAACGCTGGCCCAGGCTCAGAGGCGCGAATTCGAGCGCGCCGCGCACCCAGCCGACGACCTGGCCCTGGATCGCGCGCGTGGCCAGCTCGGCGCGGATACGGTCGGCGCCGCCGAGCGGACGCGCACCCTCCTCGCCGCGCTCGTCGACCGGCTCTCCGAGCCTCGCATGCACTTGCTCGAAACGGCGCGGAATCCCCTCGATCACGCAGGTGACGTAGAGTGCCGCACCCAGCGCCGCCCCCGCTTCGCTCGGTTCGGGCGGGACGAAAAGCTTCGAGAAGGGGCCCTCGCGCACCAGCCGGGAGTTGAGCGCGCGATTGCCTGCGAGCTCGCCCGCGAAACACAAGGCATCGCCGCCCACCCGGCGATGAAGCTCGTGCGCGAGGGCGAGCGAGCGCGTCTCGAGCACGCTCTGCAGGCTGGCCGCAACGTCGGCGTCGCGCGTGTCCGGCGGCAGGTAGCGCAGCGGGCTTCCCGGTTGACGCGGCGGCCCTAGGCGCTCCGAGAGCCCAGTATCGAACAGGCGCTCGTGGTCGAACGCGAAGCGGAACGCGACGGGATCGACCTCGAAGCTGGCCGATTCGACCGGCGGAATGAGTAGGCCGAGCTCGCGCTCGAAACGCGGCTGGCCGAAGCGCGCCAGTGCCTCCACCTTGCCCTCGTCCGCTCCCGGCTCGAAACCGAGGAACTGGGTCAGCGCCGAGGCGAACATCCCGAGCGAGTGCGGAAAATGGATCTCGGCCAGGATCTCGAGGGTGTTCGCTCGCCCGCGCGAGAGCGTCGCCGTGGCCCATTCGCCGGCGTCGTCGATGGTCAGCACCGCCGCTTCCGCATAGGGAGAGGCGAAGAAGGCGCTCGCGGCGTGCGCGGCCTGGTGCTCGACGAATGCGACCTTCCCGGGTTCGACCGCGAGCTCCTCGACGAGGCGGTTCTTCAGCCACAGCCGGTCGCCGAGCCATGTGAACATGCTGCGCGCGAACATGCGAGACGAGCGCGGAAAAGCCTGGAGCTGCATCACCAGGAGCCGCTCGAACTTGCGCAGCGGCTTCTCGTAGAACACGACCCGATCGAGATCGCGGGCGTCGATCCCGGCTCGATCGAGGCAGAAGCGGGCCGCCCGCCGCGGGAACGCGGAATCGCGGCGCTTGCGCGTGAAGCGCTCCTCGTGCGCGGCGGCCACCGGAACTCCGTCGACGACGATGGCCGCCGCCGAGTCGCGGTGGAAAGCTGAGATCCCGAGTACGCGCATCAGTACTGGCCGAGGCGGGCTTCCGTGCGGGTTTCGGCGCGCGGGACTCGCAGCGTCGCGGCGGTCCGTTTGCCGCGCGTGAGCAGTCCGAATGGCGCCAGCACGGTCCAGTACAGGACGAAGAGCACCGCCTGCGAGAAGCCGGCGGCCGATCGCACTCCCAGCCGCTTCCACGCGCCGATCAAGCGCGAGCCGCGCGCGGCCTTCAACGCCTTGTCGACCTCGGCGCCGCGGCCCTGCTTGCGCCACTTGTCGAGGAAAGTCTTCGTGTACGCGATGTGATACTTCTCATCGCGCAGGATCTCCTCGAACATCTCGTGCGTGCGCGGATCGTCTGAATTGAGCTCGCAGTGCACCTCGAAGAGCTCCGCGGCGCGCTTCTCGGCCACGTGCAGCATCGCGACGTACTCGAGCTCGCCGAGCTCGTCGATGAGACCCGCGTTGAAAAACCCGTGCGCGTCCATCTGCAATCCCGGCCGCCCGCGCGAGAGATCGTAGGGCCGATCGGATTCGTCGGAACCGCGCGCGGGCAGGTTGAGGTCGCTCGCGACCTCGCTGGCCCGCGTCCTGAAGAGGTTCGCATGGCGTACCTCGTCGATCGCGTGGCGCTCGATGTGCATGCGCAGATCGGGATCGAGCACCCGCCGCGCCGCCCGCACGAGGTCCTTGCCGCCGTCCTCCTCCGTCTCGGAGAAGCTGACCAGCGTGCGGTACTTCCGGTAAGGATCCGACCAGACGCGCCGATTCTTCATCCGCGCGAAAACGGGGGGGACAGGCATCCCATCAATCCTACTGGCAAATCCAATCGGCAGATACCGTACCTCCCGACGAGATCTCGGTCTGATCGCGCTGATCCGCAGTCAGTGCATCACCGGAAAGTAAGCCGCAAGAGTGCTCGTGGAGGCTGACCGTCACGTGACAAGCGCTCGGGGATGGGGTGGCTTGGGTACCCTCTGCCTCGATGAGCCACCGGATCGCCACCGCTGTCTTGCTGACCCGCAGCACGCCCAAGGGGCACGAGGTCTTCCTCGTCCTGCGCTCGCAGAAGCTGCGCTTCTTCGGTGGGTACTGGGCTTTCCCGGGCGGAGTGGTCGATGCGATCGACGTGGTGGGGGACCACGATGGGGAGGAGACGCACCGGCGGTGCGCGTTGCGCGAGCTGTTCGAGGAGGTGGGGGTGCTCGTCGGGCCCATGGCGGAGCGGATCGGGGGAGGGCAACGTGCGGAGCTGCGGCGTGGGTTGCTCGAGGAGAGCGAGGATGCGTTCGCGAGCTGGGGCGAGTTTCTCGATGCGACACCGAGCGCGCTCGCGGCCGTGCATCCGTTCGCGCGCGTGACCACGCCGGCCTTCGCGCCCTTGCGCTACCGCACGCGCTTCGTGCACGTCGAGCTGCCGAGCGGCGAGGTGCCGAGCGTGATTCCGGGCGAGCTCGACGAGGGGCGTTTCTTCGGGCCGGCTGAGGCGCTCGAGTCTTGGACGAGAGGCGAGCGGCTGATCGTGCCGCCCGCGCTCTTTCTGCTCGACATCCTGCGCGAGGGCGCGCTCGAGCCGGCGCTCGCGCGCGCGCGCACCGCGTGCGAGGACCTCGAAGCGGGGAGCATGCACGAGGTACGCAACGTCCCCGGCATCTGGATGCTCCCGCTGCAAACACCGACCATTCCCCCGGCGACCACGACCAACGCCTATCTCGTCGGGGAGGAAGCGCTCTACCTCGTCGATCCTGCCACGTACGAGACGAGCGAGCGCGAACGGCTATTCGCCTTCGTCGACGAGCGCGTGAGCGAGGGCCGCCGCATGGCCGGCGTCCTCGTGACCCATCACCATCCCGATCACGTCGGTACGGTCCAGGAAGCGGCCGAGCGCTACGACGTGCCGGTGCACGCACACGCCCTGACTCTCGAGCGCCTCCCCGCGCGCCCGCGCGACGCCCGCGTGATCGTGGATGGCGCGATCCTCCCGCTCGGCCGCGCGCCGGACGGAAGCTCGGACTGGCACCTGCTCGCCCTGCATACTCCGGGCCACGATCGCGGCCATCTCGTCTTCGTCGACAGCCGCTATCGCGCGCTGATCGCCGGCGACCTCGTCTCGACGCTCTCGACGATCGTGATCGATCCGCCCGAAGGGCACCTGGCGACCTATCTTGCGAGCTTGCGCCGCATCCTCGCGCTGCCGATCGGCGTCTTGCATCCCGCGCACGGACCGGTCGCGCGCGACGCGCATGCCCTCCTCCGGGTCTACCTCGAGCATCGCTCGGCACGCGAAGCGACGCTCTTCGCGGCGCTCGCCGACGGGAACGGCACGCTCGAGGAGCTCTTGCCTCGCGTGTACGCGGACGTCGACCGCGCACTCTGGCCCTACGCGAAGCGCTCGCTCGCAGCGGGGCTGGAGAAGCTCGTTGAGGAAGGGCGCGTTCGATGCGATGGCGAGCGCTGGCAGCCGGCTTGAGGGGGGTGCGCTCCTGAGTCGACCGCCCCAGGCCCGGACCGGATCAAAAAGCCGCGGCTCTACTCCTGGAGGAGAGTTGCAAGGAGGGATCACCCTCGCAGCCGTCGAGCAGCGGCTGAAAGGCACGTGAGCTTCTGGCGCGCCAGTTCGGAAGATGCGACCGGGCGGTCAGCGAAGGTCCCGAATCCGCAGTCCGGGTTCAGGTGCACCCGTCCGCGTCCCACGACGGCTTCTGCCGCGCGAACGCGCGCCACGATCTCTTCCTCGGTCTCGATCACGAGTGTGCGGGGATTGACCACGCCGAGGCCGATGCTCGCGCCCTCCGGCAGCTTCCGCAGCGCTTCGAGCGAGCCTGCGCGAGGCGTCGCGTACTCGAGGACGAACTGATCGACGTCCATGCGCGCGAGCGTGGGCACGAGCAGCTCGTAGGAACCGGAGAGCAGCACGTCTTCGCGTGGGCTCCAGTTGCCGCGGCAGACGTGGATCGCGCGGATCGGTCCGCGCACGCCCTCCATGACGCGATTCACGAGTTCGACGGCGAGCTCGAGCTCGGTCTCGGGGTTCGCGCTTGCCGCGAGCGCCGCGCACATGAAGGTGCGCGTGGCGGATTTCCCCGCGAAGACGAGCTCGGACAGCACGGGCTCGTCGAGCTGGACGACATCGGCGCCTGCGCGCGCGAGCTCGAGGATCTCGTCGCGCAGGATGCGCACGATGTCGTCGTTCAGGGCCTCGCGCGTCGGGTAGGCCTCCTGGGAGAGACCTTTCACCCAGATCGAACGTGACAGGAGATAGGGGCCGGGAAGGGTCAGCTTGATCGCACGGTTGGTGTGCGCGCGGACGAAGCGATAGTCGTCGACGACGAGGTTGCCGCGGCGCTCGAGCGGCCCGACGACGGTGGGGTTCTTGATGGCGAACGCAGGAACGTCGAGCGCGCGCAGGAGGTTCTCGAAGGCGGCTTTGTCCTCGACGTGAGCCAGGAGCTCCGCCATCGTCATGAGCTCGAGGCCCGTGAGGCGCTCGCAGAGGAACGAATAGAAGTTGTCGCGGCGCTGCTCGCCATCGGTGAGGACGTCGACGCCTGCGCTTTCCTGGAGCTCGATCGCGAGCCGGCAAGCCTGGGCCCGCAGCGTCTCGAGCTCGTCGCGTGGTCCGCTCGCCGCCGCGAGCAGCCATGCCGGCCGAGGCAGGCTCCCCACGACCGAGACCGAATACGGCGCGAGCTCCATCACTCCACGCGCTTCAGATCGATCAGGAGCGTTTCGCGCGAGGCGAGGGACTGCGTCACGGGCGAGCGCGCGATCGTCTCGCGCAGCACCCGCTCGAAGGCCTCTCCGGCTCCGCGCCCCCGCACGTAGAGCGTGCCGCGTATCCGCTCCAAGCCCGGATGCCCGGCGTCCTCGAGGCCGAGGAACACGAGCGGGTTGTTCGCCTCGGCCTCGAGGGCGAGCTCGACGTCGCCGAGCTCGAGTCCCTCGCGGGATGCGCGCCAGGAGAAGCCGACCACGATGCACGCACCGAGCGCGGCGAGCAGGTGCTCGATCGCGCTCGCACTGGAGTCTTGCGTGTCGAAGCTCGCCGGCTGCCCGATCCGCAGCACGTGGTTGCGCGCGTACGCAGTGGCCTCGAGCCCCCCCGTACGAGCCACGCGCACGCGCCAGCGGAACGCGCGCGCCTGCTCGAGATCGCCGGCGAGCTCGGCGTCCGCGCCCTTCTTGCGCACGAAATAGGACGTCGATCGCCCCGCTCCCGGGACGCTGCCGAGGAGAGGATGGCCCACCATCCGGCACCACGCCGGCAGGTCCTCGCGCACGCTCGTCTCGGAGCTCTTGATCTCGAGGACCTGTCCGCTCGCGAGCGGCTCGAAGGCCTGACGGATGATCAGGAGCAAGCCGCTCCCGCAGTCGAGGTCGCCGCCGTCGCAGACCGCGTCCGGACGAGGCAGGGGCGCATCGCCCATCGTTTCGTCCTCGCGCAGCTCAGTAGCTGACGCAGGGGCTCCCCTCGCTCAGGAACTCGACGAGCTTCGCTCCGCCGACGATCGTGGCGCCCGCGACGAGCTTGGTCTCGTCGAGGCTGCGCTTCTTGAAGCAGGGCGAGCAGACGAAGATCTTCCCGCCCGCCTTCACGAAGTTCGTCATGAGCTCGAGGAGCGGCGCGAAGCCTGCTTCCCGGATGTCGTCGGCGTAGCCCTGCACGCCCAGCCGCACTCCCTCGGTGCTCAGGAACACCATGGTTTCCTTGTCGGAGGCCACGGCTGCGTTCGCGACGACGAAGGCGACGGTGGACTTGTCGGGGTTGTCCTTGGCGCAGGTGAGGCTGACACAGAACTTGTTCGACATGGGACCTCCTGTTGGCGTGCGCAGTTCAACGGCGCGTGACTCGAAACGAATAGTGTGGATGGGCTTCCCGCACGAGGGCGTGGCCGGTCATGCGGCTCCAGGCCGGCAGATCCTCCACGGAGCCCGGATCGCGGGACACGAGCTCGAAGATCGTTCCGTCGGGCAGCTCGCGGAAGCGCAACTTGAGCTCGACGAGCAGCTCGCCGCAACCCATGTCGCCCGCGTCCCAGCGCGCTCGCCCTCCAGCCGGCAGTTCCACGCTCCTAGTGTGCGGACTACGCTCTGCCGGCGATCGCCCGACGGGGGAGCTTTCTCGCGCGGCCGGATTCCTTGGTCCGACCACTGACCATGGACGGTCTGTGGGCGCCCTCTCGAGCTCCGCTCACCGTAGAGTCAGCCGGATGCCCGCCCTCGACGATCAGATCTGCTGATCGCGGATCATGTTCAGATCGATGTCGGCGTCTTCAGCATTGCCGCCCTCGATCCCGTCGCGGCCCAGGCACCGGATGTTGTAAGGGCGCTTGTCCTGCGACGGCAGGTAGAGGTACGGTCGATTCCAGGGGTCCTGGGGAAGCTGGTCGGATGCCAGGAAGCCGCTCCCTTCACCGCCACGCGAGAGCAGCTCGTCCAGGCTCTCCGGTGTGTGCCCGAGGTTGGACGCCATGTAGTGGCTGACCGCATCGCGCAGCGCTTCGAGATCGGCCTTGATCCGTTGCTCTTCGGGGGAGAGCTTCGTGCCCGAGCAGGCGGCCGCCACCACCAGACCCACGCCAGCCAGGGTGCCGGCGAACAGGGAAAGCCGTTTGCCCCAGCGGACGCGGGGCTGCTTCGGCACGCAAGATCGACGATTGGAGGTTGCCATTGGAGGAGAGCCACCTGCGGGGGGCCCGATACGAATGCTGGACTGCCGACAGAGACGCCGGAGGACGCGTTTTCTTCCGGGCTCTCTTTGGCATAATCTTTGCCCCCCCGACCGGGCCGGCTCCGGCCGCCCGCCAACGAAGGAACCGACCGCCGCCATGGGAAAAGGTGATCAGCGCAGCCGCCAGGGCAAGATCTGTCGCGGCAGCTTCGGCAAGACTCGTCCGCGCAAGAGGAACAAGATCAAGGCCAAGAAGGCGGCCGCGGCTGCGGCGTCGACCTGATCCCCGTTCCCGGTCGAGTCACTCGGGCTGCCAGGGGGGCGCGACCAAGCGGCGCTTCTCGTCCTTGGAGCGGGCGACCGTCGTCCGAGCGAGATCGGGCAGCGCGAAGTCGTGGTCCCACAGCTGGCAGGTGACCTCGACGTGCCGCTGGTCGAGCGCCTCGCAGTAATTCGTGTAGAGGCAGCGGCGGATCTCCGCTCCACGACCGAGCTCCATCTTGATCCACCAGTCGGGATCGGCGAGCGAGGCGCGCGCGGCCGCGACCAGGTCGCAGTCGCCGTCGCGCAGCGCGGCCTCGGCGAGCGCGAAGGTTCCGAGTCCGCCCGAGCCGACCACGGGTGTCGAAAGACCGGCCGCCCGCAGCGCCGAGCGGATCGCACGGGAGAGCGGCAAGTTGCGACCGAAGGGACCGGGCGACGCGATGCGCACCGTGGGCATGCACTCGTGGCCGCTCGTTCCGGTGTACGGATACGCGGCCTCGCCGACCTTGGGCTGGCGCGCGTCCTCGAACTTGCCGCCTTTCGAGACCGACAAGTAATCGATCCCGGCCCGCGCGAGCTCGAGTGAGTAATAGACCGCGTCCTCGATGCGGCTCCCACCCTCGATCACCTCGTCGCCGAGCATCCGGCAGCCCACGGTGAAGTCGGGACCCACGCGTTCGCGCACCAGAGCGAGCACCTCGAGCGCGAGTCGCACGCGATTCTCGCGCGTGCCTCCGTAGCCGTCGGCGCGCTGGTTCCTGCGTGAGAGGAAGGAAGCCATCGTGTAGGCGTGCGCGAAGTGCAGCTCGACGCCGTCGAAGCCGGCGCGGCGCGCGCGCAGGGCCGCCTCCGCGAAGAGGCCGGGGAGGACCTGCGGAAGCTCGGCGATGTGCGCGAGGTGCGTGTCCTCGACGCGCTCGCGGGCGCCGAACTCGAGCGCCTCGACCTCGGATGGATCGAGGAGCGTTAGCAGCGTCTCGTGGGGCAAGGCGAGCAGCGCCTCGCGTACCGCTTGCTCGCTCCCCTCGAGCGCAACCTCCGCCAGGCCCTCGATCCGCGCGAGACCTTCGCGGTGCTCGGCGCGCAACTCCAGGAACTCGCGCAGGAAGCGCGCCTTTTCCGGCCGCTTGCGGATGCGCAGGAAGTCGATGATCTGGATGCACAGGCGCGTACGCTCCTGCGAGCCCTCGCGCACGACCCGCACGAGCTCCTGGAGGCCGGGCAGGAAGCGATCGTGGCCGATGCGCAGGAGCGGCCCGCTCGGCACATCGCGAATTCCCGTCGCTTCCACGACCAGCACGCCCGGCTGCCCGCGCGCGAAACGCCCGTACCATTCGAGGAGCTCGGGCGTCACGAATCCCGCTTCGGTCGCCCGCCAGGGCACCATGGCCGGAACCCACGTGCGTGCGCGCGCCTCGAAGGAGCCGACGCGGATCGGCTGGAAGAGCAGGCTCGCGCGCGCTTCCTCGCACGTGGGCCAACCCGGCTCAGGGAGCGCGAACTTGGGATTCGAAGCAGCGACTTTTGTCACCTGGTGCGGAGTCTAGTCCTTCCGCACGGTGCCTGGGACCGCGTTACCCGATAAGCTCTCCGGCCCACATGGGCGAGACACGCGTCGCATTGATCACTGGCGGGGGGGGCGGCATCGGAGCTGCGACCGCCGAGCGAATCGCAGACTCGGGTGTCTCGGTCGTCATTGCTGGCCGTAGCCTCTCGAAGTGTCAGGTGGTCGCTCGACGTCTGGAAGAGCGCGGGGGGCGAGCCGTGGCGCTGGAGTTCGACGTCACCGATCGCATCGCGATCGAGCGCACGCTACAGGAAGCCGCCGAGCTCGCAGGTCCGATCGACTGGCTCGTGACCAGCGCCGGGATGGTCGAGAGCGCTCCCCTGCGCACGCTCGCCGAGCAGGAGGAGCTCTGTCGGCGCCATCTCGACGTCAACTTCCACGGCGCTCGACGAGTGATGGAAGCCCTGCTGCCCGGGATGATCGAGCGCGGCCAAGGCCGCGTGGTGCACATTGCTTCCTCGGCCGCGCTGCACGGCTATCCCTTTGTCGCGGCCTATTGCGCCTCCAAGCATGCGTTGCTCGGCTACGCGCGCGCGGCCGCGCTCGAGCTCGCCCCGCGCCGCATCGCGGTGCACGTGGTCTGTCCCTGGTACGTCGACTCGCCGATGACGGACCAGAGTGCCGCGCGCGTCGCCGAGAAGACCGGCCGCGGCACCGAGGAGACGCGCGCCCTCTTCGCCGCGCAGAATCCCGGCGGCCGTCTGATCGACCCCTCCGAGGTGGCTGACGCCATCCTCGAGCTGCTCGCCTCCGATCGTGCCGGCGTGGTCGTCGAGCTCGACGGCCGCGGCACGCACACGATCGACGCCGGAGCGCCGCTCCCTTTTTCCTGAGTCACTTTCGCCCGAGTCCCTGCCCATGCGCACCAATCCCATTCATCCCGAAGACTGGACCCGCCCGCGGGGCTACTCGAACGCGATCCTCGTCGACACCGCGCCGCGCCTCTTGTTCCTGGCCGGGCAGATCGGCTGGGACGCCGAGCAGCGCATCGTCGGAGATGGCGACCTCGTCGCGCAATTCGGCCAGGCGATGGCGAACGTCGATCGTCTCGTGCGCGAGGCGGGCGGAGTTCCCGAGCACATCGTGCGCCTGACCATCTTCGTCAAGGACAAGCGCGACTACATCGCCAAGCAAGGGGCGATCGGGACCGTCTACCGTGCCGTCATGGGCCAGCACTATCCCGCCATGTCCCTCGTCCAGGTGGTCGACCTCCTCGAAGACGGCGCGCTCGTCGAGATCGAGGCGACGGCCGCGCTGCCGTAGAGTGGAGCGCACGTGAAGCCCACCCAGCACTTCCGCTACCACGAAGACGAGCACGTCGCGACGATCCGACTCGATCGCCCCGAGCGCTTGAACGCGCTCACCTTCGACTCCTATGCGGAGCTGCGCGACACCTTCGCGGCCTTGCGCGCGCGGGAAGACATCCGGTGCGTGGTCGTGACGGGCACGGGGCGAGCGTTCTGCACCGGCGGCGACGTCAAGGACATCATCGGGAAGCTCTTCGGCGTGAGCGAGCCGGAGCTGCTCGCCTTCACGCGGATGACCTGCGATCTGATCGAGAACATCCGGCGGCTGGAGAAGCCGGTGCTCGCGTCGCTGAACGGGACGACCTGCGGAGCGGGCGCGGTGATCGCGGCGGCTTGCGATCTGCGCATCGCGAGCGAGACGGCGAAGATCGCGTTCCTGTTCACCAAGGTCGGACTCTCCGGCGCGGACATGGGTGCGGCGTGGCTCTTGCCTCGCCTCGTAGGGCTGGGGAACGCGACGGAGCTCTTGATGACGGGAGACTTCATCTCCGCCGAGCGCGCGCTCGCCATCGGCCTGTACAACCGCGTGGTTCCCGAGGCCGAGCTCGAGCACGAGACTCGCGAGTGGGCGAGAAAGCTCGCCGCAGGGCCGAGCTTCGGCCTGGCGGTGACCAAGCGCATGCTGAACGCGGAGGCTTCGATGAGCCTTGCCGGCGCGCTGCAGACCGAGGCCTGGGTCCAGGCCGAATGCATGAAGCACCCTGACTATCGCGAAGCGTACGAGGCCTTCCTGGTCAAGCGCCCGCCGGACTTCCGACGACCGGAGAGCGGGGAGCCGTCCCGACGATGACGTCGCTCGCTGACGAAGCACGCGTGTTCGCAGACGGGGCCGCGCCGAAGATCGAGGGTCTGCCCGAAGAGGCGGCAGCGGGCGCAGCGCTCGCCCTGCTCGCCGAGGCGGGCCTTCTCGAGTGGACCATCCCGCATCGGGACGGCGGCGCGAGCACGGACGGGCGCACGACGGACGACCTCGTGTCCGTGCGCGCCTTGTGCGAGGTACGCCGCGAGCTCGCGTACTCCTCGGGGATGCTCGACGTCGTGTTCGTGATGCAGGGCCTGGGCTCGTATCCGGTCGCTCGCGGCGGCAGCGAGGCGCTGCGCGCCCGCGTCCTGCCCGGTGTGACGGACGGCCGGCTCGTCGCCGCGCTCGCGCTGACCGAGCCGGACGCGGGCTCCTCGCTGAGCGAGGTCCTGACGCAGGCCGTACCGGACGGAGATCAGTGGCGCCTGAGCGGCCAGAAGACCTTCGTCACCAACGCCCCGATCGCGGACTTCTTCACCGTCCTCGCCCGCCTCCCCGGCGCGGATCAGGACCGCTTCGCGATGTTCTACGTCGAGGCTCGCGCGCCCGGCGTCGAGTGCGTCCGCTTCGAGGTCATGGCGCCTCATCCCATCGGCGAGGTCTTCCTGCGTGACGTCCTCGTTCCCGGCGATCATCTGCTCGGCCTCCCGGGCGAAGGCCTCGATCTCGCGCTCGGCACGCTCGCTCGCTTCCGCTCCAGTGTCGCCGCCGCTGCCACCGGTTTCGCGCGCCGCGCCCTCGACGAGTCGATCCGCCACCTCCTGAAGCGCAAGCAATTCGGCCGCCCTCTCGCGTCCTTCCAGGCCCTGCGCTTCGACGTCTCCGAGATGGACACGCGGTTGCGGGCGGCCGAGCTCCTGGTCGCGGAGGCCGCCGAGGCCGTGGATCGAGGCGCCCCCGCGGCCAAGGAAGTCGCGCGCGCGAAACTCTTCGCCACCGAGTGCGCCTCCTGGATCTGCGACCGCGCCGTCCAGCACCTCGGCGGCCTGGGTGTCAAGCGCGGCGAGACCGTCGAGCGGCTCTTCCGTGAAGTTCGCGCGCTGCGGATCTACGAGGGAACCAGTGAGATCCAGAAACTGATCCTCGCCAAGGAGATCTTCGGCACTCTCGGGACCTGAACCTCCATGGCCACCTTCCAGCGCCACGTCTTCATCTGCGTCAATCAACGACCCTCGGAGGATCCCAAGGGTTGCTGTGCCGCCAAGGGCGGCGCGGCCGTCGCCGACGCGTTCAAGAAGAAGCTCTACGCCCGCGGCTTGAAGCGTCTGGTGCGCCCGAACAAGGCCTACTGCCTCGATCAGTGCGCCATGGGAGTCACGGTCGTGATCTATCCCGAGGGCGTGTGGTACGGCCGCGTCACGGTCGAGGACGTCGACGAGATCGTCGAGCGCCACGTGATCGGCGGCGAGGTGGTCGAGCGTCTGCGCATTCAGCCCGAGGAGCTCACGGGCATCGGGCCGGAATCGAAGACGATCCGGGAGGCCACGTGCGGGGACTCGAGCCCGCACGGATCGTAAGGAGCGCGTCTTCCTCAATCGACGAGCAGCTCGCTCGCCGATCCGCGAGCGACGAACTCCGCTCGAAGCCGCAGCCAGCGCTTGTTCGCGGCCTCCTCGCTGATACCGAGGCGCTCCGCCGCCTCGCGGCAGGTCAAGCCTTCGAGGCCGCAGAAGACCGTGAGCATCCGCTCCTCCTTGCTCAGGCTCAGCGCGCGCTCGAGGAAGCACTGCACGGCATCGGAGCGTGCGCTGAGCTTGGTCGCGCTCGTCGCCGTGTCCGCCACCGCTTCGATCGCGAGGAGATTGGCCGTCGCGCCCGAAGCCTTGGTGCGCAGCCCGTGCGCCGACCGCAGTGCGTGGAGCAGGACGTTCTTCGCGATGCCGAACATCCACGCCCGGAACGTTCCGCGCGCTGCATCGTAGTCCTCGAACCTGAGCAACGCGCGGAGCCAGGTCTCCTGCACGAGCTCTTCCGGCTCGATGCGCGATCGCAACGCGGGCCCCACGCGGAGCTGCGCCCAGCCGCACAGTGCGGGCAGCACGCGCTCGCACAACGCGTTGAAGGAATCCATCTCCCCCGACCGTGCGCGGCGAGCCAGCGCCTCCGTCAACGCCTCCTCGGGTCGGTGGAGGTTCGAGAGCGGTTGCAGTTCGGAATCCTCGTTCATGTCTTGCCGTGCCTTGTCCTCGCCAGCAGGGGATTCTGCTGCGAGCCATGAGCGAGCTTCCGCCAATCTACGTGGCGAGTCGGCGCCGGGCCAGGCCGGCGTCCGGTATCCTGCGTCGGGCGTGCAGTCGACAGCTGGGAGCAGGGATCCGGTGCGATCACGGGAACGTCGCTCACGCGGGAGAAACGATGAGCGACGAGAAACACGAGGGTTCCCCTGCTCACGCGCAGGAAGTCTCCGCGCTCGCGCGTGATCTCTACCTCGACTTCTTGAGCAGCGAGGTGGCGGGAGAGGCGCCCGATTTCGAGGCGCTCTGCCGGGCGCATCCCGAGCTGGACGCGGCGCTCCGGCACCTGTGGCGCGGAGATGCGCTTCCGAGGGGTGACGTGGCGGAGGGAGAGGCGTTCGACGAGGCTGGCGAGCCGAGCGCGACCGATGACGAGACCAGCGCTCGGGGATTGGTCCAGCTCTTGCGGCGACTGGGTCGGCCGACGATGCGGGCCGAGCGTTATCGGCGCGGCGTCGAGCTCGGACGCGGCTCGATGGGGCGCGTGTTCAGCGCCTGGGACAAGGAACTCGCGCGCGTGCTCGCCCTCAAGGTGCTGCACGGCATTCCGGAAGGAGCGGCGCGAACCGCACCGACGGACCGCGTCCTGCGCTTCATCCGCGAGGCGCAGATCACCTCGCAGCTCGACCATCCCGGGATCGTTCCCGTGCACGAGCTCGGCATCGACGAGAACGGCTGCCCTTTCTTCGCCATGAAGCTCGTGCGCGGCCGGGACCTGAAGAGCGTCTTCGAGTCGGCGTGGGCGGGCGAAGAGGGGTGGAATCTCACGCGAGCCGTCGGCGCTCTGCACCGTGTGTGCGAAGCGATGCGTTACGCGCACGCCAAAGGCATCGTGCACCGCGATCTCAAGCCGACGAACATCATGGTGGGACGGTTCGGCGAGGTCTTCGTCATGGATTGGGGGGTCGCGCACGTCGACCCGGGCACCGAGGAATCCTGGGAGCCGGAGAGCACCACGCCCATTCGAGCTGCACGACGTTCGTTGCAGGACGATGCGCTGCTGACGGCGGAAGGCAGCATCCTCGGCACGGCGGCCTACATGTCGCCCGAGCAGGCCTCCGGCGATCTTCGCTTGATCGGTGCGTGGACGGACGTCTATGCGATCGGGACGCTCCTCTACCACCTCCTGGCGAAAGAACCGCCGTACATCAAGGAGAGCCCTTCGGGGAGCACGATCGAGGTGCTCGAGCGCCTGCGCGCCGGCCCACCGGAACCGCTCGCGCGCGCAGCTCCCGAGGCGCCGCCCGAGCTGGTGTCGATCTGCGAGCGCGCGATGGCGCGCGCGCCGCTCGCTCGCTACCCGGACATGCAGGCGCTCGCCGAGGACCTGCAGGCCTATCTCGAAAGCCGCGTCGTCCGCGCGCATCGCACCGGCGTGCGCGCCGAGATCAAGAAGTGGATCTCGCGCAACCGCGCCACGTCCGCCGCCCTCGCTCTGGGTGTCCTGCTCGCATCGCTGGCGGGAATCGGCTGGTCCTTCTGGCGGACGGACCGCGCGCAGCTCGACTTGCTGCAGCGCCTGCGCGAACCCTCCGCGCTCCTCGCGGCATTCGACACCATCTGGCCTGCTACGCACGAGCGCATCGGCGGGATCCGGGAGTGGCTCGCCTCCGCCGAACGCGTCCTGCATCGTGGAGAAGGCTACCGAGCGCAGCTGAAAGCATTGCGCGAACGCGCTCTGCCAGAGGATCACGATGCTCCAGAGGAGCGTCGTGCGCGGGAACCCCTCGAATCTCGCATCGCGGTCGGCAAGAAGACCATCGCGTTCTATGAGCGCGAGCGCGAGAGGCTGCGCAAGTTCGGCGGCGAGACGTTCGATGGCTTCGACCTCGCTGGGGTCGAGAGCGAGATAATCGGCTTCCACAACGGTGTGGATGATCTGGAGAAACGCCTGTTCGGAATCGGACGCCAATTCTGGACGTTTTCCACGGCGGATGACGAGCTACTGCACGAGCGACTGGCGCGAATCGACCGGGAGCTCGACGAGCTCTCGGGAACGACGGACCCTCGGCCGCGCGTCGAGATCGCCAGAAGAGTGCTCGCCGCCTTCGACAATGCCGAGCGCTCCCGGCCCACCGGACTCGATGATGCCTGGGCGGAAGCCACACGCTGCATCGGCGACCCGAGCCTCTTCCCGAAATACGCTGGACTGCACTTGAGTCCACGCGAGCATCTCGTTCCCCTCGGCCCTGACCCCCACACCGGACTCTGGGAATTTGCCCACGAATTGACCGGTGAGATCCCGACTCGTGGGCTCCACGGTGTCCTTCGAGTCGACGAGGCGGGTGCCGTGGTTCTGGTGCTCGTGCCTGGCGGCGGCTTTCAACGAGGATCCCAGGACCTCGACCCACTGATGCCGAACTACGACCCCTTCCATCAGCCGATCGAGGCGCCCGTACTGGCAATCCCCGTCGAAGCGTTTTTCGTCTCGAAGTTCGAGCTCACGCTGGCCCAGTGGGAGCGTTTGACGAGTCGTGACAAGACGAAGGAACTCGAGCTGGCTCCCGGAAGCAGCATGAGACCCGTGATAGCCATGACCTGCGAGGACGGTATGGCGGTGCTCAGCTGCGTCGGGTTGAGCTTGCCAACGGAAACGCAATGGGAGTACGCAGCGCGCGCTGGGACGACCACGCCGTGGTGGACGGGAACGGACGAGAGTGCACTGCAAGGCGCCGCGAACCTGCTTGATCCGACGACGCGATCGCCGGACTTTGCGAGCAGTGAACATTCCCGACCGGTGGATCTCGACAGTTCGACCGGACCCATCCCCATCGGCACCCTCCTCCCCAACCCCTTCGGTCTGCACGACGTCCTCGGCAACGTCGCGGAGCTCACGCGTGACACTGGGTACGTCGCATACGATGTCCGCAACGTCCTGATCGGCACCGGAGACTCTCTTCCCCAACCCGACCGGCCGCGCCGAGCCCGTGGCGGGAGCTATGCGAGCGACCCGCGTGACGCCCGGTGCGCATCGCGCCGCTTGATGGATCGCGACGAAGCCGACCTGGACGTCGGGCTTCGTCCTTCCCTCGACCTCGAGGAGTAGGGCTCTCGCCGAGAGCGAAGCCTGGGTCGGCCCGGTCCTGGGGAAGCGCCGTCCCGACCCATTTTTTCCGGGAAACATGTCTGGCCCGGCGGGACTCGAGGAAAGCGCTTCTCGGCAGTCGCCAGCGACAACCGTGCGATGGACCTCGACTGCCTCGTTCCGACCCGACCGCATTCTTCACGAGGAATAATCATGCAACAATCGAATCCTGTCTTCACGTCACCGACGAAATCCCGCCGCCATTGTCTCGATCGTTCCTGGATCACGCGGCCTGTGTCCCTCGGGCTGGCATGCCTCGCATGCGTAGCAACCAGCGACGCCCTGCGAGCCAATGACCTTCAGCTGACTCAATGGGCGATGGATAACGGCTTCACGCTCGAGCCGTATGCTTCGAACTTCCAGTTCTGGGCCGGTCCGGACGTCGGCCCGATCGGCATCGCGTTCAGGACTGACGGAAAAGTACTCGTGACTGACATCGACGACTTCGGCGCAGGAAGCACGATCTACTTGCTCCCGGACCACACCGACCATCAAGTGGGGCCCTACACACCAACCGCGACGTACGGGCTCTCTGACGCAGTGGACTTGGCGCAGATCAGAGACGTTGGTACCCAGAAGTGGAGGTACTACATGAGCCAGGCGATCGCGAACCTGGTGGTCGAGATCGACAGCGATGGTCAATGGGTTGCGGATATTGCTGCCATGAATGGACCGCTAGGAATCGTTCCGTATCCTCCCCACGGAAGCGTGATCGCACTGAGGGGACACTTGTTCGTCTCGGACAGCTCCGCCAATATTTGGGACGTGGATCCCCTGGCTCCTTCCAAGACACTCTTCAAGGCCTCCGTCGATCAGGGTCCGGATGGCCTCTGCTTCGATCGCGATGGATCGACGCTCTATGCTGCCTGCGCGCTCGATGGCTACATCAAAGCCTTCGACACCGTGACGAAGGCTCTGGTCTGGCAATCTCCCACGAAGCCTGGGTTTCCGGATGGTATCGCCATCGGGATCGGCCCTACGCTCGAGGGCTACGTCTTCTGCAACTATAACAGTGGTGACGTGTGGGCATTCGGTCTCCCCGTTGGCCCGCATGTCGGTGAGGAACACCTGATCGCGGAGGGCGGTACGCGCGGCGACTTCATCGCGGTAGATCCCAATTCCTATAGTGGCGGGATGTGGCCCTCCCTGCTCCTGACGCAGACGGAAAGCATCTGGCGTCTCGACCCGCCCGGTGGTGGCTGGTTCGGGCCTCCCACCTCTTCGACCGAGAGGGTTTGGGGAGAGTTCGGGGACGTGTACTGCATTGCCAACGCGAACTCGACGGGGGCGGCCGCGGAGATCCGCGCCAGCGGATCGTTGAGCTCCCTTGCAGGAGCCCTCCGCCTCGAGTCTGCACCCGTGCCGAATCAATTCGGCGTCTTCTTCCACGGGTCGAGCCAAGCGCAAGTGACGTTCGGCAACGGGTTCCTGTGCACGACCGGGGGAATCGTGCGGGGTGCCGTCACGCCGGCCTCGGCCAACGTCGCCACGTACACGTACGACAATTCCGATCCAAAGCACAGTGTCGGTGCGTATGTCGGCGGCACGCGGAATTTCCAGTACTGGTTCCGCGACCCGATGGGCGGTGGTGCAGCATTCAATACTTCCGACGCGATCGCGCTCGTGATCGCTCCCTAGTCCTGAGGAAAGCCTGCAAAGAGCAAGGGCGGCCCGCTGCGGCCGCCTTTGTGTTCGAATAGGGCGCTCGAGCGAAGCTCTCAGCGGCCGCGGTCCCTCTCCACGAGCCACGCGCGAGATCCGAGCGGTTCGTGACGCGGGTGGTAGACCGGATAGGTTCGCAGGTTGTCGATCGGTGCAGCGTGGTACTCCTCCTCGCTCGCATAGCTCGGCGGAAGCCCGAGGCCCGCGAGAGGCGTGGCCCACGTGCGCAGCTCCGCCTCGTCCCAGATCTTCGGGACCTGCACCCTCGGTTCCGGGTACTGGCTCGAGGACGGGGAGGCGGAAGTGACGAGGAGGAGGAGAGCCAGCATCGGATCGCACGATACTCGAAGCGCGGGTCGCCCGGTTAGGATCCCGGCCGATGCGACCCCGACACGACCCCGAGGCATGGCGCGCGCGCTTTCCGATCCTCGAGCGGACGAACTATCTCGTGACGCACAGCCTGGGCGCGATGCCCGCGGCCGTCTACGACAAGCTGCGCGCCTTCGCCGACCAGTGGGCCACCCGCGGCGTGCGTGCGTGGGGAGAAGGATGGTGGAGCGCGCCGGTCGACGTGGGGAACGTGCTCGGGAAACTGATGAACGCGCCGCGCGACACCGTGGTGATGCATCAGAACGTGTCGGTGATCCAGAGCCTGATCGCCTCCGCGCTCGACTTCTCCGGCCAGCGCAACGAGGTCGTGTACACCGACCAGAACTTCCCGACCAACATGTACGTCTGGGAGGCCCAGAAGCCGCGCGGCGCGCGCATCGTGGTGGTCGAGAGCGAGGCGGACGGGAGCGTGCCGACCGAGCGGCTCCTCGCCGCCATCTCGGATCGCACGCTCATCGTGCCGGTCAGCCACGTGTTCTTCCGCAGCTCCTTCGTGCAGGACGCGCGCGCGATCTGCGCGCGGGCGCGCGAGGTCGGCGCGCTCGTGCTGCTCGATACGTACCAGTCGCTGGGCACCATTCCCTTCGACGTGCAGGAGCTCGGCGTCGACATGGTCTGCGGAGGCTCGGTGAAGTGGCTGTGCGGCGGACCCGGCGCGGCCTACTTGTACGTGCGGCCGGACGTTCGTGAACGCCTGGCGCCGACGATCACTGGCTGGGCCGCGCACGCCGATCCCTTTGCATTCGAGCAGGGTCCGCAGCGTTACACGCAGGGTCCCATGCGGCTGCTGCACGGAACGCCCGCGGTAGCGACGCTCCTTGCTGCGACGCCTGGCTACGAGATCGTGAACGAGGTCGGTATCGAAGCCATCCGCGCGTGGTCGATCCACCTGAACGAGCGCGCGCGGGCCGACCTCGAGGACCGCGGTTTCACGCTCTACGGTCCGCGCGCGAGCGAGGTGCGCGGAGGGACGCTGACGGTCGAGCTGCACCAGGGCGAGGACGGCGCCGCCTTCGTGCGCGCGCTCGCCGATCGGGGGATCCTCGTCGACCACCGCCCGGAGGCCGGCCTGCGGGTGAGCCCGCACTTCTACACGCGCGAGGACGAGCTCGCCCAGTTCGCCGAGGCGCTGAGCGAGCTGCGCGAGCAGAGGAGCTGGACGCAGTTCGCGAGCTCGGCCGCGCGCTATTGACTCGACCTCGGGACCCCCGAGCCGCAGAATGTCGCGCGTGCGCCCGAGCTCATCGCCGCCCCCCGGCGACGCTCTCGCGCGAAGGAATCCCCATGTCTTCGAAAACTGTGTCCCTCTTCGACCTCGTCCCCGGCAAGGTCATCCTGGACCACTACCGCATCGTCCGGCCGCACCGGCAGAGCGGGATGGCAGCGACCTTCGAGGTAAAGGACACGGAAGAAGGCGCGCGCCGTGAGCTGCAGGTCTTCCCTGCCGGCCTCTTCGAAGGGCGCGAGCAGGGGAACGAGTTCGTGCGCCAGATGCGCGAGTGGAAGGGGCTTGCGACACCGGTGCATGCGGGCGTCCGCGAGCTGCACGTCCTTGACGACGGTTCGGTGCTGATCGTCTCCGACTTCCCGCCCGGGCAATCCTTGCGCAGCTGGCTGACCGAGAACGCGCGCATGACTCCCACCGACGGCCTCGCCTTCGGGATCCGCCTACTGGAAGGCATGCGCGAGATCCACGAGGCTGGCCTCGTGCACGGCGACATCAAGCCGCAGACGATCTACTTCGTGAGCGGCGAAGATCGCATCGTGCTGGTCGACGGCGGAGTCACCTCGGGTCTCTGGGGCGCCAAGCACATGGGGACCCGGACGGCGCTCATCGGCACGCCCTACTACGCTCCGCTCGAGCAATTCGGCGGCGATTCGCCCGACGTCTCTTCCGATCTCTACAACACGGCCACCGTGCTGTACGAGCTGATCACGGGAGTGCTGCCCTGGACCGGCAAGAGCTTCCTCGAAGTCTTCCAGTCGAAGATGCAGCCGGTGCCGAGCATGTCCGTGCGCGCGAACGGAGTGGAGATCGCGCCCGATCTCGAGGCGGCGATCGCCGTCTGCCTCTCGCCGCAGCGCAAGCAGCGCTACCTGACGGCGGAGGAGTTCCTCGCGCGCTTGCGCGCGGTCGAGCCGGCGTGAGAGCGCGCGCAGTCCGATTCCACGCCACCGGCGGGCCGGAGGTCCTGGTCGCCGAGGAGATCGAGCTCGCGGAGCCGGGCCCGGGCGAGGTGCGCCTGCGGCAGACCGTCATCGGGCTCGATTTCATCGACGTGTACCACAGGACTGGCCTCTATCCCGTGCCGAGCCTGCCGTGCGTTCCAGGCCTCGAAGCCGCAGGCGTCGTCGAGGCGCTCGGAGCGGGCGTCGGCGACCTCGCGGTCGGCGAGCGCGTCGCCTACGCCTCGCGCCCGCTCGGTTCCTACGCCAGCCGGCGCAATTTCCCGGCCGATCGGCTGGTGCGCTTGCCGCCCTCGATCACCGACGAGGACGCGGCGGCCTTGATGCTCAAGGGAATGACGGCGCAGTACCTCTTGCGGCGCACCTTCCGGGTGGAGTCTGGTCACGCGATCCTCGTGCACGCGGCGGCCGGCGGCGTCGGCTCGATCCTGTGCCAGTGGGCGCGGGCGATCGGCGCGCTCGTGATCGGCACGGTCAGCAACGACGAGAAGGCCGAGCTCGCGCGTGGCTTCGGTTGCGCGCATCCGATCGTCGTCCCGCGCGAGGATCTCGTCACGCGCGTTCGCGAGCTGACCGCAGCTCGCGGCGTGCAGGTCGTCTACGACTCGGTGGGGAAGGACAGCTTCACAGCCTCGCTCGATTGCCTGGCGCCGCGCGGGATCCTCGTGAGCTTCGGCCAATCGTCGGGCTTGCCACCAGCGCTCGAGCTCGGCGAGCTCGCGCGGCGTGGGTCGCTCTTCCTCACCCGGCCCTCGCTCTTCGATTACACGGTGTCGCGCGAGGAGCTCGTCGCCACGGCGAGCGAGCTGTTCCGCGCCGTCGAATCCGGTGCCGTGCGGCCGTGGATCGGCCAGCGCTGGCCACTCGAGGAAGCGGCCGAGGCGCACCGCGCGCTGGAGGGGCGGCGCACGCGCGGGGCGAGTCTGCTCCTCGTACGTTGACCCGCGGCGCTCGCTCTCGCCCTGTCGCATCGTCCCGCGACGGCGGCCGGTAGAGCCCTTGTTCGGCGCGGCCGAGGCCCTACGCTCTTGGGCGCGATGCGCGCGAACCCGCTGCCCTCCCCGCTGCCGCCCTGGCCCGAACGCTTCAATCTGGAGGCGTACTTCCTCGAGCGCAACCTCGAGGCCGGCCGCGGGAAGAAGGTCGCGCTCGTGGAGGGTGAGCGGCGCCGCACCTTCGCCGAGCTCGGCCTGCGAGTGCGCCGCCTGACGGCCTGGATGCGCGCGAACGGGCTGCGTCCCGAGGAGCGCGTGCTGATCGTGCTGCTCCGACGGCTTCGAGTTCGCGGAGACCTTCTTCGCCATCCTGCGGGCGGGCGGCGTCTTCGCGATGGTGAACCCGCTGCAGAAGCGCGAGGCCTTCGAGTACTACCTCGCTACACCAAGGCCCGCTTCCTCGTCACCGAGCCCGCGGTCCTCGAGGAGCTCGGCGATCCGCGGCGCGCGTCGCGGACGCTCTCGGATGTGCTCCTGGTCGGTGGAGCCGCGGCCGCGGCTTCTCGCCTACGAAGACGCCCTCGCCGCGCACTCTCCCGACTCGACCGCTGCCGAGCTCGAGCCCACCGGTCCCGACGATCTCGCCGGCTGGCTGTTCACCTCGGGCTCGACCGGCGAGCCCAAGGCCTGCGTGCACACGCATTCCGATTTCGCCTTCATCGACCGAGACCTATGCGCTGCAGGTCGCGGGTTACCGCGAGGACGACGTGTGCCTCTCGGTTCCCAAGCTCTTCTTCGGCTACGCGACGGGGACGAACCTGATGTTCCCGTTCCGCGTCGGCGCGAGCAGCGTGCTCTTCCCCGGCCGCTCGACGCCCGACGAGCTCTTCGACCAGATCGAGCGCCACCGGCCGACGCTTCCTCACCAGCGTGCCGACCATGATCAACGGCATGCTGCGCTCCGAGCGCATCGAGACGGCCGACCTCTCGTCCTTGCGCGTGGTGCTGTCGGCCGGCGAAGCGCTGCCGCGCGAGCTCTACGAAGAGTGGAAGCGGCGCACCGGCGTCGAGATCCTCGACGGCATCGGCTCGGCGGAGATGTTCCACATCTACATCTCCAATCGAATCGGCGACGTGAAGATGGGGAGCCTCGGGAAGATCGTCCCGGGCTACGAAGCCGAGATCGTCGACGAATCGGCCGCGAAGTGCCCGCCGGCGAGCCCGGCCGCCTGCGCGTGCGCGGCGGCTCGACCGCGCTGTGCTACTGGGGCGACAAGGCGAAGTCGACGCGCGACCTTCCAGGGCGAATGGTGCACCACGGCCGACATCTTCCGCCGCGACGCGCGAGGGCTACTACTTCTACGAGGGTCGCGACGACGACCTCCTCAAGGTGAGCGGGATCTGGGTCTCTCCGCTCGAGATCGAGAACGTGCTGCTCGCAGCACCCCGCCGTGAGCGAGGTGTGCGTGGTCGGTCGCAAGGACGAGGACGAGCTCGTGAAGCCGCACGCCTTCGTCGTGCCGCGCGCCCCGCATCGCGGCGGCGAGGGGCTCGCGAGCGAGCTCAAGGCGCACGTCAAGGCGAAGCTCGCGCCGTACAAGTACCCGCGCTGGTTCGAGTGGCGCGAGAGCTTGCCCAAGAACGACCGCGGCAAGGTGGCGCGCAAGGAGCTGAAGAGCGAGGTCGAGGGCCTCGGCGGAGCGGGCGGACGATGATCGAGCTCGCCAAGCTGACCTGGCCCGAGGCGCAGGCCTACTTCGATTCGCGCACCGTCGCCTTCGTCCCGATCGGATGCATCGAGCCGCACGGCCCGCACCTGCCGCTCGACACCGACGTGACCATCGCGGTGGCGCAATCGCGCCGCGCGGGCGAGAAGCTCGACGCTCTAGGCGTGAAGAGCCTGCTCCTGCCGCCGATCGCGCACGGCCTGGTGAACTTCGCGGATTGCTTCAAGGGCTACCTGTGTATGCGGCCGGGAACTTTGTGGGCGCTCCTCGAGGACATCGTGAACTCGCTCGAGGAGCAGGGGATCGAGCGGATCGTCTTCTCCAATGGCCACCTCGAGCCCGCGCACGTCGCCATCCTGCGCGGAGTGATCCTCGATCACAGCGTGCATGGCAAGGCCAAGGCGCAAGCCATCTTCCCGGACAACACGCGCCGGCGCTGGGCCGAGACGCTCGGCGAGGAGTTCCAGAGCGGCGACTGTCACGCCGGGCGCTACGAATCCAGCATCGTGCTCGCTGCCGACCCCGATTCCGTCCGCAAGGACGCGCTCGCGGCCCTCCCCGAGGTGAGGATCGGGCTGATCGAAAAACTGAAAGCCGGAGCGCGCTCGTTCCAGGCTGCCGGCGCCGAGCTCGGGTACTGCGGCGATCCCGCGCACGCCAGCGCCGAGGAAGGCCGCGACCTCGTCGACCGCCTCGCCGACATGCTCGTCGTCTCCGTGCGCGAGGCCTGGCCGGAGCTCTTCGCATGAAGAGCTACACCACGGTTCTCCAGGTGCGCTTCGGCCACGTCGACCCGGCCGGCATCGTGTACTTCCCGCGCATCTTCGACTACATCCACGACGTCTTCGAGGAGCTCTGGGAGAAGCACGTCGGCCAGCGCTACTATCACCTGTTACTGGAGCGCAAGATCGGCTTCCCGCTGGTGCACTCCGAGGCCGATTTCCATCGCCCGCTGCACTTCGGCGACCTCCCGGTGGTGCGCGTGACCTGTTTCCGCCTCGGCCGCTCCGCCCTCGGCTTGAGATACGTGATGCGGCTGGACGAAGAGGATTGCCTGGAAGCCCGGATGACGACCGCCTGCGTCGACCTCCCCACGATGAAATCGATCCCGATTCCCCCCGAGTTCCGCGCGCGCTTCGAGGAGATCAAGGAGCCCGAGTGAGGATCCGCGACATCTTCGCCGAGAAGAAGCCCGTCTTCAGCTTCGAGTTCTTCCCCCCGAAGACCGACGCCGGGGCCGGAGCGCTCATGGCCACCTGCGCCGAGCTGAAGGAAGCGCTTGCTCCCGATTTCGTCTCCGTGACCTACGGCGCCGGCGGCTCGACTCGCGACCGCACCCACGAGATCGTCACCCGAGTCCAGCGCGAGCTCAGTCTCACCGCGATGGCGCACCAGACCTGCGTCGGTGCGACCCGCGAGGACGCCGCCGCCAACATCCGGAAGCTCGTCGACTGCGGCGTCGAGAACATCCTCGCCCTGCGCGGCGATCCCCCCAAGGGAACCGGCGCCTTCCAGCCCGTCCCCGACGGTGGCCTCGCCCACGCCACCGATCTGATCGAGCTCCTCGCTCCCTTCGAGGTCTGCATCGGCGCCGCCTGCTACCCCGAGGACCACCTCGAGTCGCAGAGCTCCGACGAGGACCTGCGCTGGACCCGCGCCAAGATCGAAGGCGGCGCGAGCTTCCTGATCACCCAGCTCTTCTTCGACAACCGCTTCTACTGGGACTTCCTGAAACGCGCCCGCGGCGCCGGCATCGGCGTCCCCATCGTCCCCGGCATCATGCCCGTCACCAACCTCGCCCAGGTCAAACGCTTCACGAAGATGTGCGGCGCTAGCATCCCCGGCGAGCTCATCGAACGCATCCGCCCCATCCAGGACGACCCCGCCGCCGTGATGGCCGTCGGCATCGAGTGGGCCATCAAACAATGCCGCGAACTCCTCTCCCGCGGCGCGCCCGGCGTGCATTTCTACACGCTCAACAAGAGCCACGCGACGCGCACGATCCTCGGGGCGGTCAAGGGATGATGAGATGCCAGAATCCGCGAGGGTTGACAGGTTGACGTCACCCTTTCATGGGTGTTTGACCGCAGGCTTGATCGAAGGCCACGCGCGGGCCGGTGCGACGTCAGCAGCACCGCAACCGCTGCATTCTCTGAGCCATTCGTCGTCAGGCCTGTAGCCGCCCATATTGTTCCCCGGCTACGCTCAGTCGGAGGTCCCCATGAATCTTGCAGGTATGGCTGTCGCTCTAGTTCCGTTCAATGCATCGGTCGCTGCCCAGCAGACTGAACTCCAAGTCATCGGGGCCCCGCCGCCTCCCGATGGCAATCCCGACTACAACTTCGATGTGGGCGGTGCGGTTGCGATCTCCGACGAGTGGATGGCCGTCGCGGACAGGACGGTCAACGATGCTGAAGGCGAAGTTTACCTGTATCGTCGCACCAAGTCCGGGTAGAGTTTTCGCCAACGGCTCGTCGGCGAATTCCATAGCTGCTTCGGCGGATCTCTTGGTATTGAAGGGGATACCCTCGTCGTCGGAGGGTGGCTCTGGGGAGGATTCTTCGGCAAGGTGTACATCTTCCAATGGACAGAATGCACCTGGACCAAGACCCAAGAAATCGTTCCCGATGGCTCTTCCGCTATGGAGATGCCTCGCTTCGGCACGGCCGTCGCTCTGTCTGGCGATGTGCTGGTCGTCGGCGCACCGGAAGCTAGTTATCAAGTCCACATCGGCGGCGAGGTTCGCGTGTACGAGCGAATCGGGAACACGTGGAAGCCGGTAGCGCGTTTTCGACTGCCACCGATCCCGGAGACTTTGGGCCACCAGTACTATGCGCTTGGTGGCAGCGTGGCCGTTTGTGGCAACACCATCGTGGCTGGTGCATATGGCAACTTTGGTGCTGCCTACGTGTACCAGCGTGGTGCCGACGGGTGGTCGCGAGATTCGATCATCGAGAACCCATCGCCCGAGGTCGGCGACGGCTTCGGCCGGTCTGTTGACGTAGAACCTGGCACAATTGTCGTCGGTCGACCTCACTACTCTTCGGTCGATCCACGGGTAGGACGCGCCTTCGTCTACGAACAAGGAGTCAGCGGATCGTGGAATCTTTCGAGAGAGTTCCGCGCCAGCGACGGTTACGCCGACGGTGACGGTGGTGACTTTTTCGGGGAGTCGGTGGCTCTGGTTCGAGACCGCATAGTGGTTGGGGCATCGCGCGGCAGATTCAGCGGCTTCGATACAGGGACCGTCTATCTGTTCGAGCGAACGGCAAGCGATTGGCCCGCCACGGAGAACATGCGCCTGGTCGCCTCGGATTCCTCCGGGGCCCTGGATCGAGTCGGCGGCGCGGTCGACATGCACGAGACATTCATCATCTCCGGCGCAATCGGCGGCTGGTACGAGGGCCTCCGCGAGGGCAAGGCGTATGCATTCAACGTCGAGCTGGGAGACGCCTGCTGCGATCCCGGGGATTCGGGTGGCACCCTCCGCGCCACTGGCAGCGAGATCGTGAAGGACGAGCATCTGATTCTCACCGTGCGCAACACTCCAGCGAACGTTCGCGGGCTCTTCTTGTTCTCCCCGCGGCCCGGCTCCTACCCGTTCGGGACCGCAACGCTCTGCCTCGGCGCACCCGTCTCGCGGCTGGGGTTCGTGCTCACCGGCCCCGAGGGCGTCGCAATGTACGACATCGACTTCGGCGCGCCGTGGCTCGATGAGCTCATCGCCGGGAGCACCTGGTAGTTCCAGTTCGCTCACCAGCGCCATCAGGGAACCGGGCGGCTCGAGCTGCTCACGAATGCCGTGTCGTTGACTCTGCAATAGGCATCGCACCGCAGGGCATGCCACGCTTCTCCGGTTCCCGGCCGAGGTGCGGCTGGAAGCGATCGCGCGAGGCCGATCGCCCACCAGAACGGCAAGAATGCCACATCTGAGGGAACGTGGACCGATTGGCCACTTGGCTCGTATCCCTCCACCCGTCCACCGACTACCGTCGAGTGGTGGTCCGAATGAGTCCCGTTTGCCTGTCAACCGTTTTTTTCCTCCTCAGTGCGTCCGCTGTCGATCGGCAGACTGGACTACAGACCGAGCTCCAGGTCATCCCTGCGCCGCCGCCGCCTGATGGGAGCCCCGATCATAACTTCTTCTTTGGCGAGGCCGTGGCCATCTCCAATGAATGGATCGCCGTCGCAGATGCCACGGTCGATGACGGGACTGGTGAGGTGTACATGTACCGGCGGACTCCTGGTGGTTGGGTCTTCCGCCAGCGCCTCCGTGGCGAGTTCCACAGCGCCTTCGGCAGAGCCCTGTCCATCGAAGGGGACACCTTGATCGTCGGAGGGGATGCGTGGTCTGACTACCTCGGCAAGGTCTATGTTTTCCAGTGGAGCGGGGGCGAGTGGGTCAAGACGCAGGAGATTGTGCCGGACGGCATGTCAGACTCAGATTCACCAAGCTTCGGCCACGCCGTAGCGCTTTATCAAGACCAGCTTGTAGTTGGAGCTCCAAGCGTCGACCACCCTGCCATCAATGCTGGGGAGGTTCGGGTCTACGAGCGGGTGAACGACGTCTGGCTCCCCGCCGCTCGCTTTCAACTTCCCCCGCTCGACGAGGCTCTGGTTCATGATTACCTCTATCTCGGTTTGAGCGTAACCATTCGGGGAACAACAATCATTGCGGGTGCGCCTGGGCACTATGGTGCCGCCTATGTCTTCGAGCACGGCACGACAGGTTGGTCTCGAGTCGCGATCCTTCACAACCCTTCACCAGAATCCGGTGACAACTTCGGCGCCAGTGTGGCAACCTCGGAAAGCGTCATAGTGGTCGGCCGCCCTCACCCCTATGATTCTCGCTTGGGGAAGTCGTTTGTCTACGAGCAGGACGAACACTCCAGCTGGACCCTCGCTCAAGAAATCCGCGCCAGCGATGGCTATGTTGCCTTTGGGCATGGAGACAACTTCGGCGAGTCAGTGGCGATTGACGGCGATCGCATTTGCGTCGGCGCTCCTCTTGGACGATCGAGTGGGCCATACACAGGAACCCTCTACCTATTCAAGCGGCGAGCGGCTGGTTGGCCGGCGACCGAGGACGTGCGGTTTGTCGCATCGGATTCCTCTGGCAATCAGGACCTCCTTGGAACTGCGGTCGCCATGCAGGGGGGGCTGGTCGTCGCTGGTGCGATTGGCGGTTGGGACGAAGGTGTCCGCGAAGGAAAGGCGTACGCGTTTGGGGTGGAGGTCGGAGATGCCTCTTGCGAGCCTGCGGAGTCATCCGGAACGCTCGGCATCACCGGCAGCGCATTCGTGAAGGACCAGAATCTGACCCTCACTGTGCACGACGCGCCGGCAAACGTGCGTGGGCTCTTCTTGCTCTCCCCCCGGCCCGGCTCCCACCCGTTCGGTACAGCAACCCTTTGCCTCGGCGCTCCCGTCTCACGGCTCGGGTTCGTGCTCACCGGCCCCGAGGGCGTCGCGATGTACGACATCGACCTAGGCGCGCCATGGCTGGATGAGCTCGTCGCCGGCACCACCTGGTACTTCCAGTTCGCTCACCAGCGCCAGCAGGGAACCGGGCGGCTCGAGCTGCTCACGAACGCTGTGTCGCTGACGATCCAGTAGTCAAGCGCAACCGAACAAAGGACGCCACGCATGCACCCGGTCGCGAGCACGGCGGGCGGAGCGGCGTGGCTCCCGACGAGCGCGAGTGAAGCTCACCTACTGCATGCCCGCGGTCATCCCGATGATCTTCAGGCAATGTGGGCAGCAGAACACACGATTGACCGCGAACCACCCGCGATTGACCTCAACCAGCTTCTCGAGCTCTTTCTCGCAGTGCGGGCAAAGTGGGATCAGCTCTCGCTTCTCGATCTTCACCATCGTGGATCCTCCGGCGCTTGGTCTGACGTGAATCGACAGGGATGCCTGATCTGTTACGGAGAGCATAGCGGCCCCGTGCCCGGGGCATGACCAGTCCCCGCTCTCGGCCGAGGGCGCGGCGGGGGAGGGCAGGATCTCCGCCGCCTCGGGACACGGGTTAGGTGCGACGCTCTTCGAGGTTCAGGAATGCCTGGCATTCCCTATTTGCGGAGCTCCACGATGGCCGAGGCTCCGAAGGAACCGATGCCGGCGGCTGCCAGAATAGCACTCGCGAACAGCAAGAGCGTCCATAGTCCGCGAATCCCGCGCGACCAAATGAGGTACACCGGCACCGCAATCGGGGCGAGCAGGAATACGACGGCCACTCCAATTCGCGAGAGGGGTTTTCCTCTAATGCGACCGTCGTACAGACACCACAGGGAGAGTGAAACGCAGACCCCGGTTTTCAAAGCCAGGCGGAATAGAGCCAGGCGGAGTCGAGCATCGCCGTCGTCATTGGCAAGAACGCTCCGGAAGCCGGCGAGAAAGCACAGCACGAGGAGAACCTCGAAGAGGCACTTCCGCATTCCCACGTTGAAGTCTGTGGCCGGTCGATCGATGTTCATGATGAGGGGACCTCAGTGCGGAAGGAGCGTAAACGAGCCCTATTGTAGACAGGGGAGGTGCTCATTCATACATGCCCACCTGTTCGTCCCACGGCTTTGTGAACTCGCTCGGTATCCTCCACTCCGACTCGACAGATATCCACCACTTTGTCCACTTGTCACGATCGTAGCCAAAATGCTGTCCGGTCACTCGCTCCAACTCATCAATAACAAACTCGCCATTGAAATCCTTGAGCTCAGGGGAGACCCTTCTAATTGCCAGTGGAACCGCGCCTCGGTCACCAATTGCAATAAGGGCGCGAAATGCCTCGGACAAGGCATAGTATTCTCCCGATTCCAAGCACGCACTCAGAATCGGAGCGGCGTCGGGAGAACGGATTCTGGCTACTGCCTCGCATGCGTAGGCGTGGTCCCAGTAGGGGCAGCCCCTACTCTCGAGGATATCGAACAGATAAGGGAGCGCTTTCGCGTTCTTCGTTTTGCCGAGCGCGATGATTGCTAACTGGCGCTCATCTTCACTGGCTGTGCCGCGGACGACATTGACGACAAAGGATGATTCATCGATGTCCTCCGGGAGTGCGTCTCGTTGTGCAAGTCCTATAGCTCCAACAAGCTTGGCGAGAGTGTTCTGACGCGCGTACAGGTTGTCGAGCACTTTCCTGGATTCCTGGGTGTCAATAGCGCCAAGCACGTCAGCAATCCAGAAAGCATTTCTGTTGTCCAAGAGCCGGAAGTTGTTCGACTCCTTCCTGAGCAGCGGAAGCATGGCGTCCCCATATTCTATGGCCTTGTCCACCGCGCGCATTCCGAATTCGCGGTCATGCACAAGAATACTCGCGGTGGCCTCTTTCGACCACTCGGAGCCGCACGACCACGAAACGATGGCGACTCCTAGCGCAATGCATCCAACGGCACATCCCGACAGGGCACTGAGGCGCGACACTATGCGTCTCCTATTTCCAGCATTCACGAGATGCAGTGCTCCTACCACCGCACGTTGCTGACCGCGCACGCCGACCCCGTCCTCCATTCACGTCGCACCTCCAATTCGTCTCCATCTTGGGCGTACGATTGTCTGGTGGCGGCATCGGCCAGTTGCGACTCGAGTGATCACAGCGTGGCGAGAGGCGTTGACCTCGGCCAGGAGTCTCACGCAGCCGAGGTAGTATCGATGCTGCCTCCGGAAGCGAGCCACGCCGCGTAGTGCAGGCACGCGGAAATGTCTTCTGGCTCGAGCTCAGGGAATTCGTCCATGATTTGGACAGGCGTCTTCCCGGATGCCAGGTGTTTCAGCACCCCGGACACGGGGATGCGTAATCCGCTCACGCAGGGCTGTCCGCCGCAGACATCGGGATTGGCCGTGATTCGATCGAAGGCAGCCATCGAGACCAGGCTAGCGCATTCCCGGCATGAGCGGAAGCGCGGCGCCCCGCTCCGCTCTGGTCAGGCGCCATCCGGCGGAGCGTGATGTCGAGTAGTAGGAGATCGCCGGAAGTATCTGGTACTTCCAATTGCCCATCCAGCGTCAGCAGGGAAGCGGGCGGCTCGAGCTGCTCACGAACGCCGTGTCGCTGACTCTCCAGTAGGCATCGCAACCGAGCAGGACCTGTCGCGCCTCCCTCGCTCCCGGCCGAGGGCGCAGCGGGGGCGATGGCGCGGTGCCGATCGCCCACCAAGACGGCAAGAACGCCACATCTGAGCGAGCGTGGAACGATTGGCCACTGGGCTCGTATCCCTCCACCCGTCCACCGACTACCGTCGAGCGGAGGTCCGAATGAGTCTCGTTCGCCTGTCAACCGTTTTCTTGCTCCTCAGTGCGTCCGCTGTCGCTCGGCAGACTGGACTACAGACCGAGCTCCAGGTCATCCCTGCTCCGCCGCCGCCCGACGGCAATCGCGACTACAACTTCGATGTCGGCGGAGCGGTCGCAATATCCGACGAGTGGATGGCGGTGGCGGACTACACGGTGGACCATGCGACGGGCGAAGTTTACATGTACCGGCGCACTCAATCTGGTTGGGCATTTCGCCAGCGCATCATTGGTGAGGTGGGTAGCGGCTTTGGGGGGTCCCTGGCGATCGAGGACAATACTCTTGTCGTCGGAGCCTGGATCTGGGGCGGACAACTTGGGAAGGTGTGCATCTTCGAGTGGACGGGGAGCACTTGGACGAAGACCCAGGAGATTATCCCCGACGGCCTACCCAGCTTAGATGAGCCTCGCTTCGGCAAGGCGGTCGCCCTGTCCGGCGACGTGTTGGTCGTCGGGGCGCCAGAGGTCACCTATGCGGTCCCCAAGGGAGGCGAAGTTCGCGTGTACGAACGAATCGGAGGCGCCTGGGAGCCCGCTGCGCGTTTTCGTCTCCCACCTATCCTGGAGACCCTCAGCCACGAGTACTTGGTACTCGGTTTCAGCGTGGCCGCGTCAGGGAACACCGTTGTGGCTGGTGCTGCTGGTAACAAGGGCGCGGTCTATGTGTACGAACGCGCCGCCGCCGGTTGGTCTCGTACTGCAATCCTCGAGGATCCTTTTCCTGATAATGGCGACAACTTCGGGTGGTCGGTAGATATTGATCGTGACACCCTCGTTGTCGGCCGACCGCACGTTATCGGGATCCACGCGCGCGTTGGAAAGGCCTTCGTCTACGAACGCGGGGTGGCCGGGACGTGGGCTCTCATGAAGGAGATCCGAGCCAGCGACGGCTACAGCGGGGATTACTTCGGTCATTCCGTAGTCGTCGAGGAGAATGGCATCGCGGTTGGCGCTCCCTATGGGAGGTTCAGTGGACCGGCTACTGGGACCGTGTACCTGATCCAACGAGGCGTCAATGGTTGGCCGGCCACGGAAGACGTACGCATGATCGCTTCGGATTCGTCGGGGCAATCTGATCGCGTGGGCGGCTCTGTTGACATGCATCGGGGCCTTATCGTCGCCGGTGCGATCGGCGGTTGGGACGAAGGCATCCGCGAGGGGAAAGCATACGCATTCGCCATTGAACTGGGAGGTGCCTATTGTGACCCTGCGGACTCCGGAGGCATTCTCCGCGTCACTGGCAGCGAGGTCGCCAAGGACCAGCATCTGATCCTCGCGGTACACGGCGCTCCGGCAAATGTGCGCGGGCTCTTCTTATTCTCCCCGCGGCCCGGCTCCTACCCGTTCGGCGCCGAGACCCTCTGCCTCGGCGCCCCCGTCTCTCGGCTCGGGTACGTGCACACGGGCCCCGAGGGCGTCGCGATGTACGACATCAACTTTGAGGCGCCTTGGCTAGATGAACTCATCGCAGGAACCACCTGGTACTTCCAGTTCGCTCACCAACGCCAGCAAGGAACGGGACGCCTCGATCTGCTCACGAACGCGGTATCGCTGACTCTCCAGTAGTCGGGCTCTGCATCGCGATCGAGGAGGTCGCGCGCTGCCGGGGCGATGTGCCCGACGTCGGTTGGGCCAAGAGTGATCTCGGTATATCAGGTGTCTTGCGGACCCTCGAACAACGGAGCCGGTGCTGCTCGTGCAGAACGGTCACATCCGGCCTTCTTCGATAAGGTCCCGGATGGTCATGCCCTTGGGAAGTCGGATGAGCTCCTGTTCACCGAAGTGGCGGAGCCGCTCGGCTGCCGCACGGGAGGTGTCCTGGTTGGTCGCTTCATGAAAAGGGACGAGGCGAGCGACGGGCGTGCCGTGGCGAGTGATGACGATGACTTCTCCTAGCTGCACTCGATCGAGCAGTGGCCCGAGGACGGACTCGATCTCGAAGGTTCCGACCTTATGGGGTGGTTTCTGATGCATGACGGCACCGAATGATCTCGATTGAGCCTAGACCAACGCGGATAGACTTGGTTTCAAGCCTGAGGCCTTTTTCCGAATTCCAAAGCCACCAGGGCCTCCAGCGGGGGAAAAACTGACGTCAGCCAGGAACCTCACGCAGCCGAGGTCGTATCGACGCAGCGTCCTGAAGCGGGGAGAAGGCGTTCTGCTGCCGACTCTTTGCACTCCCGAGGAGCTCATGGGAGGATGAAGGCGATGCAACGTGACGAGATCATCGACGAGGTTCGGGCCGCGCGCGCGCGCCTACTGGACGCCGCAGGGGGCGACCTGGATGCTCTTTTCGCTGAGCTGAAGAGACTCGAGACGCAGGAGAACCGCACCGTGGTCGTTCTTCAGGCTCGCCGCCTTGGTCAATAGGCACAACGAAGTGGCGTGAGCGGACGGGAGCGAGGCTCCCCTCTCAAGGGCAGATAGCCCGGTGATGGTTCGCGACGCGACTCGTTTGCGCCCTCGGCTCACGTCCCCAACCGTCGCAGCGCAATGTCGAGCGGAAGCAGGATCGCGGCGAGGATGAGCCACCACCACCAGGTGTCGTGGGGGGTGCGGGCGGGGGCGCCTTCGAAGGTCCAGTAGGACTTGGGGTCGGGTTGGTGGGTGCCGTGGGTGCGGTCGGCGATGGAGCGCAGGAGGGGTTCGTCGGGGAGGGCGACGGAGAATTCGGGGGAGTAGGACTCGGTGACGCCGAAGGCTTTGAGGCCGACGACTTCGCCGGCTTGTTTTTGCACGAGGAGGAGACGGTAGAACTCGCCGTAGCGTTCGATGGGGAACTCGGCGCGGTAGAGGCCGGGGGCGAGGTGTTCGACTTCTAGGGGGCTCTGGTTGCCGTCCTGGGCGAGGATGGCGAGCTCGGAGTCGATGTCGTCGCGGAAATCGCCGATGCGGTCGCGGACGTCGAGGGTCACGCGGGCGCGGCCGTCGGCGATGTCGACGCGGGTGCGCGAACGCAGGTCCTTGTGCGTGCCGGTCGACATGACGGAGCGCACGAGCTGGCCCCAGAACTTGGCGAAGGATTCCCAGCCGATCCAGTCGGCGGCCCAGCGGGCTTTGGCATCGGAGGTGAAGGCGACCGAGCGTCCGAGGCCATAACCCCAGGAGGCGAGCACGGGATCGCCGTAGTCGGACACGAGAGCGACGGTCGCGAGCTCCTTCGCCTGCGTCGCGACGTAGCCGAGCAGGAAGGGCATGCTCGTGGCGTCGATGCCCCGCAGGATCTCGCTCGGGGCGGAGACGGCCGGCACGAAGGGCTCCTCGATGAGCATCGACTTGGAGGCGCGCATCGTCTCGCGCGTGAAGATCTGCGGGACGCTCGCGAAGTCGTTGGTGAAGTAGTACTCGCCGCCTCCCCAGGAGGCCATGTTCTGCAGGAGCTGCGCGTCGGCGCCGTCGCCGATCCCCACGGCGGAAAGAGTGATCCCGTCGGAGGCGATGTGGCCGACGAGCGCGTCGTAGCCGGAGCCCTCGGTCTGGCCGTCGGAGAGCAGGATGATGTGCTTGAGCTTGGCGTCTTCGGAAAGGAGCGCCTGGTAGGCCTCGTAGAGCGCGGGATAGATGTTCGTTCCTCCGCCGGCGATCAGGCGCGCGATGGTCGAGCGGATCATCGCGACCTCACTCGAGTCGGTCATCGGGCATACCCATTCGGGACGGCTGTCGAAGGCGACCACGCCGAAGCGGTCGTTCTTCTTCAATACTTCGGCCGAGGAGATGGCGGCTTCCTTGGCGAGCTCGACCTTCGAGCCGCTCATGCTGCCGGACTTGTCGATCACGAGGGCCAGCGAGAGGTTCGGCTTCTCGACGTTCTTCTTGATCGGCATGCGCACGGGGAGCGCGTCCTCGATCGGCGTGCGGTAGTAGCCGCCGAGACCGAAGCTCGCTTCGCCGCCGAGCATCACGAGGCCGCCGCCCATGTCGCGCACGTAGGTCTCGACGGCGTCCATCGCGCCGGGTGCGAAGCTCTGTGCGGGCACATCGGAGAGCACCAGGACGTCGTAGTTCAGGAGGTCGCCGAGATCGCGCGGCAGCCCGCCCTCGGGGCGCACCTCGACCTCGATCTCCTCGCCGCGCAAGGCCTCCTCGAGGTAGCGAGCGTCCTGCTCGGCGCGCTCGACGAGCAGGACCTTGGGCCGGCCGGCGACGCGGACCGCGCCGCGCGCGACGTTGTTCTCGAGCAGCGTGTCGGCGTCGGCCTTCACGACCGCCTCGAACTCGTGGAAACCTTCTTCCAGGCGCACGCGGGGGAGCTGCAGGAGGTTGCGGCCTTCGCGCAGCTCCACCTCGCTGGTCGAGACGAGGTACTTGTTGCGGTAGAGCTTGACCTCGGCTTTTCCGGCCATGTTGGCGTCGATCGCGACCTCGAGATCGAAGGGCGCTTTCACCTGCGCCTCGGTGGGCAGGAAGAGATCTCCGGCGATGACCTCGGGGGCGGAGTCGTGGGCGAGCAGGAGCGTGTGCACCGAGAAGGCGTTTCGCTCGAGCTCGACGATCTCGCGCTCGATCGCGCCGCGGTTGGCGTTGCCGTCGCTCGCGAGCACGACGCGGCGGCGTTTTTCCTCGGGCAGGATGCCGCGCGCGAGGCGCAAGGCGGCCTCGACGTTCGTCTCGTCGGTGCCGATTCGCGCTCGCCAGGCGTCGATCTCGGCGAGGGCCGAGTGTGTGCGCGCGAGCTCTTCCGATTCGAGAGTTCCGAGGGTGGAGCGCTCGAGCTCCTGGATGCGCGCGATGGCGCGCTCGCGCTCGCGGCGGTGGAAGAGCTTCTGCGTGAGAGCCTCGTCGAGGACGAGCGGGTCCGGCCCGGGCAGCCGCACCAGGCGCGGCTCGCGCGCGAAGAGCACCAAGCCGATCTCGCGATCGCGGCCGGCTTCCAGGCTCGACTGCTCGAGCGAGGCCCATGCGCTCTCGAGCGCACTCGTCGGCACGCTGTCGGAGACGTCGACGAGTACTAGTACGGACCGGTCGCTGTTCTCGAGGAGCAGCACGGGTTTCGAGAGCGCGAGCAAGAGCGCCAGGAGCCCGAGGATGCGCAGACCGAGCGCGAGCTGCGCCTTGCGTGGCGCGAGATCGGCGTAGCTCTTCCTGTGCCACCAGATGAGGTAGGGCACGAGGATCGCGAGCACCGCGAGGATCCAGGGATTCTCGAACTGCACCATGGTCTCATTCCGTCGCGGACCGGCTCACTCCGTGATGCGCCGGTGGTAGGAAGCCCACTCGAGCGCCCACAGCACGAGGCCCACCAGCGCGAGGATCACCCAGAGGTCGCGATTGAAGAGATGGCTGCCGCGCTCGATCGCGAGCTCGGCCTGGCCCGCCGGTCGGTCCGTGGGTGCGATTGCCGATTCCTGTGGCGTGAAGAGATTCACGCAGGTGGCGTGATTCTCGCTGGAGATCCGGAACAGGTAGACGCCGAGCGCATCGGTTCCGGAGAACGCGAATCGTCCGTCGCGTACCTCGAGCTCTTGCTGCACGGTCTCGCCGGCGGCGTCGAGGAAGGTCAGGTCGACGTGCTCGCCGCTCACCCGCCGCAAGGGCTGGATCACCTCGCCGGGCGCGTAGCTGTCCTCGAACAGGAGGTCCTCCTCGACCTCGAACCATGCGATCGCGTTGCGCAGGAAGATCGGGAAGGCGAGCCGGAACGGAAACAGCTCGGCGGTCATGTCGAAGCCGACGTAGACCGACATGCGCGCGTCGCCTTCGAAGGCGGCGACCAGCGGGCCGTCGTAGCTCTCCACGATCGCCTGGCCGCCGTCGACCAAGAGCTTGCGCGCCGTGGGCAGGGGCAGATCGCGCCAGTTGAGCAGGAAGTTGAGCACGTGATCGCGGTCCCAGTCCCATACGCTGGGATGCTCGTCGCGACCGCTCTCTTGCAGCGGGAGGAAGGCCGGGATCGGCGTGTCGAGGAGGATCAGGTTGCCGCGCTCGGGTAGCCCCTCGGGAAGGACGGAGAGGCAGATCGTGACGTCGGCCTGGCGATCCTCCGCGGAGAGCAGCGCGTACTCCTCTGCAGTGACCGAGACGCTCGATTCGTCGATCAGCTCGCCCATCGACTGGAACGCGATCCAGAACGGGATCGCCGAATCCTTGTCGGGCGCGACGAGGACGACGCGACGCAGGCGGCCGGGACGAACTACCGCCCAAGCGCTGTCGTCGCAAGCGAGCGCGTCGGGATGACCCGTGTCGAGCGAGAGGACCCCACCCTGAGGAAGCTCGAGCGCGAGCCGCTCGACGATCTCCTCCCCGGCGGGGATCGTTCGCGCGAGCACCTTCTTGCTCTGGCCGTCGAGCTGGAAGTCCAGCGTGCACTCGGCGGGCTCGGCGCCGAAGTTCTTCACCACGGCGAGCACGTGATCGGTCCCGAGCGAGGCGTTCTTGCGCGCGGCGAGGCGCAGGATGCCGACGTTCTCGGCCGCCTCGCCCACGGGAAGCAGGTACTCGGAGGGTTTCCCTTCGATCGCGCGCGCCACATCGCCGGCGGCTCCGTCACCGAGGAACAAGACGAGCGAGTTCTCCCGGTCGGCGGTGATCGCGCGTGCAAAATCGAGTGCGCGCTCCACGTCGAGCGAGCGGAAGGTGGGACGGACGCGTTCCAGCGCATTTTCCAGCCGCAGCCGGTTGCGCGTGAAGGAGGCGAGGACGTCGACGCGATCGGAGACCGCGGCGAGCAGCATCTCGTCCTCCCAGCTGCGGCCGCCGACGAGCTCGCGCGCCCGATCCAGCATCCATTCGATGCGCTCGCGGCCGTCCGCCTCGCGCGCGCGCATGCTCGCGGAGACATCCAGCAAGAGCACGATGCTCTCCTTCTTCACGGATCCAAGCTCGAGGCCCGGTTCCGCCATGGCGAGGACGAGCGAGCCGAGGATCAGGAGCTGCAGCAGGAGCGAGTAGAAGCGCTTGAGCCGCCGGATGAGCGAGCGTGCGCGCGTCTCGACCACCAGTTCCGCCCAGAGCCGCAGATAGGGCACGCCGACGCGACGGCGCTTGATCTTCAGGATGTAGAGCACGACGACGGGCAGCGCGAGCAGCCCGAGCGCGAGAGCGAGCGGGCTCGCGAAGCTCACCCGACCAGCCCTCCGCGCCGCAACACCTGCATCACGAGCTCGTCGTAGGGCACCGTCGTGCGCGCCCGGGCGTAGCCGATCTCGTTCTTGATGCAGAAGCTCTCGATGGAGCCGGCGAGGGCCTCGAATGCCTCGCGGTAGCGCGCGAGCAAGGCGTCGGTGACGTTGATCTCCTTGAAGCTCTCCGACTCGCAGTCGATCAGGCGCAGATCGCCGCGCAGGTCGGGCGCTTCTTCCTCGGGATCCATCACGTGGATCACGTAGATGTCGTGCTTGGGATGGCGCAGGTACTTGAGCGCCTGCTGATACCCGTCGAGATCGTAGAGGTCGCTGATCAGGACGACGACTCCGCGCCGCCGCTCGCGCCCGATGAGCTCGCGCGTCGCCGCGGTGAGCGAGGTCGTGCCCGCCGGCTCGATCGTCTTCAGGAAGTCGAAGATCTCGAAGATGCGGCCCTTCCCCTTGAGCGTCCAGCGACCTTCGCGCAGGCGTTCGCCGAAGGGGAGCAGGTTGACGCAGTCCATGTTCGAGATCCCGATGTAAGCGAGCGCGGCCGCGATCCGCAGCGCGTGATTCAGCTTGTGCGGATCCCCTCGATCCATCGAGGCGCTCGCGTCCACGAGGATGGAGAGGTGCAGGTTCTCCTCCTCGCGATACAGCTTGAGGAAGACCTCCTCGAGGCGCCCGAAGATGTGCCAGTCGACGTGGCGGATGTCGTCGCCGGGAGAATACGCGCGGTGATCGGCGAACTCGGCGCTGGCACCCTTGCGAATGCTCTTGCGATCGGCACGCAGGACCCCCGAGAGGATCTTGCGCGCGACCACGTTCAGGTACTCGAGGCGCTCCAGGAAGACGGCGTCGAACTCGAGCGCGGGCCGCGTGGTCGGAGTCGGGGGCTTCGACATCGCGCCAGGATCACGCCTTGGAGGTCTCGGCCATCTCCTGCGTGGAGGCGAGGATCTCGTCCAGTAGGGCGTCGGTCTTCATGTCCTCCGCCTCGCCCTCGAAGTTCAAGAGCAGCCGGTGGCGCAGCGCGGGCTTCGCCACATCGCGCACGTCCTCGCAGGCGAGGTGGAAGCGACCGTGGACCAGCGCGCGCACCTTGCCGGCGAGCATCAGGGCCTGGATCCCGCGCGGGCTCGAGCCGAATTTCACGTAGCGCTTCACCGTTCCGGGTGCGACCTCGCTGTCGGGATGGGTCGCACGCACGATGCGCACGGCGTAACGCTTGACGTGCTCCGCGACGGGCACCTCGCGCACGATCTCGCGCATGGCGAGGATCTCGGCCGAGCCGAGCACGCCCCGGATCTCGGGGCTCTCCATGCTCGTGGTGCGATCGATCACTTCCAGTAGCTCTTCCTCGCCGAGGTAGCCCACCTCGAGCTTGAACAGGAAGCGATCGATCTGCGCCTCGGGCAGGGGATAGGTGCCTTCCATTTCGATCGGATTCTGCGTGCCCAGCACGAAGAAGGGTTCCTCGAGCCGGTGCGTGGTGCCGGCGACCGTGACGCTGTGCTCCTGCATCGCTTCCAGGAGCGCCGACTGGGTCTTCGGCGTGGCGCGGTTGATCTCGTCGGCGAGCACGATATGCCCGAAGATCGGGCCGCGCTGGAAGCGGAACACCTTGTCCCCGCTCTCGGAGACCACCAGTACCGTCGTGCCGACGATGTCCGCGGGCATCAGGTCGGGGCTGAACTGGATGCGCGAGAAGCGCAGGTCGAGGGCCTTGGCGAGTGTGCGCACGAGCGTCGTCTTGCCGAGTCCTGGCACGCCCTCCAGGAGCACGTGTCCCCCGGCAAAGAGCGAGATGAGGACCTTCTGGACGATGTCCTCGTAGCCGACGATCTCTTTCGCGATCTCGTTCTGCAGGAGAGCGAACTTGCGGCGAAAGTCTTCGACCCTGGCGCGAGCGTCTGCCGTGTCCATGCGTCTAGCGAAGTGGGAAGGTCGAACTGCTCAGTCTTCGTCGGGCTGGATGCCCTCGAAGTACTTGCGAATGTACTCGCGGTAACCGGGCGGCACTTCCTGGCGCTCGATCGCATCTTCCGCGGCGCGGCGCTCCGAGAGGTAGACCTCCTTCGCGGCGAGCTGGGATTTGCTGCCGTCGTTGGCGGTCTTGGTCTGGCCGTAGGAGCTCTTGCCCGCCCCTTCGCGGATCGTGAGCTTGTGCTCCTCGCTCGCGTGCTCGGTTCTGTGCTCTTCCTCCCCGAGGAAGTTCTCGACGGTGCCGTTGCCTGCCTTGAGGCCGCTCCGCCGAGCGGCAGCCTTGCACGGGGCACCGTTCTTCGACAGTCATGTCCCCGGCTTGTCGCACTTGCAGTCGAGCTTGACGAGCTTCAGGTTCTTCAGGAGATCCTTGATGTCCCCGAGCTCCCCCTCGAAGCCCTCGAGGAGATCGAGCGCCTCGCCGAGGTCCGCGAAATCGCCGTCGATCTGCATGAGCTTCGCGAGCTTGGCCTTGATCTCCTTCAGGTTGGCGAGCTCCTTCTCGAGCGCCTTCAGCTCATCGGGATCGGTGGCTTTCTTCTGCAGCTCCTCGAGCTTCTTCTGCAGATCCTCTTCGAGCTGTTCGAGCTTGGTCTGCGCCTGGGAAAGGTCTCCGCGGTCGATCTGTTCCGCGATCGCCTGCGCGGTCTTGTCGCCGCTGCGCAGGGCTTCGAGCAGCTTTCTCAGTTCCTCGAGCTTCTTTTCCTGCGAGTCGTTCAAGCGTTCCATGGAGCGCGCGAGCTCGGCCATCGCGTCCTTCTTGTCGACCTTCTCACGCGAGAGCTCCGCTACCAGCCGCTCGAGCTCCTCGACGAGCTCCTTGCGCTCGGGCGTGGGCAGCTTCGCTTTCTCGCGCGAGAGCAGATCGCGCAGGTCCTCCAGGCGCGCGGCGACCGTCTCCTCGAGCAGAGGATCGGGCGCCGGCTCGGCCGAGAGCAGGCTCGGCAAGAGCAGCACGGCAGCAAACAGGACCGCGGGCAGCGGCAGGAGCCAGCCCTCGCGCGGCATGCGGAACGGGAAGATGCGCGCGGGTTCGAGCGAGCCCGCTGCATGCGCGGCTTCCTCGTGCAAGAGGTGCACCAGCGGGTCGGCCTTCGCGTCGAGCTGACAGGCGCTCGCCAGCCGATCGGCGAGCCCCAGCCGATCGTCACAGGCCTTCGCGAGCGCGGCGCGCGAGGGCACGCGCACGAGCGCGGTGGTGACCGACCAGAGCACGGCCGCAGACGCAACCGCGAGCACGACCATCCAGGGATCGAGCTCGAGCACGAGAATCAGTACCGTCGCGGCGAGTCCGGCGTAGAACAGCCCCCGCAGCGCGCCGGCGAGCACGTGCACCCGCAGCCAGCGTCCACGAACGCGCGCAATGCCGGAGAGCACCCGCTCGCGATCTCGATCGATCTCTCCCATGTCGAGCCTCCTGAATCGAGTCCGCGACCGGCCCTCTCGGCCCGATCCATCCTGAGCAGGGCGCGGACTCCCAGCCATCGTAGTCGGCCATCGCTCGGACGTTACCTCCTGCGCGGGAATCCGGAGCGGTCGGGCTCACTGGAGCAACGCTCGGACCCGTGCGGCGGCCGGATGGTCCGGATCCTCGGCCAGGGCCCGGCGGAGCCTGGGACGAGCGGCCTCGATCCCCTCGATCTGGGCCTCTGCGAGCCCCAGGCCGTAGTCGGTGTCCGGACCCTCCTCATGGTACGGGTGGTTGTCCATGCGCCGGAAGATCGCGAGCGCTTGCTCGGCCTCGCCGAGCTCGAGGTGAATCCATGCCACCTGGCTGCTGTACTCCTCGATCCCCGGCTGGAGCGCGAGCGCGCGCTCGAGGTCCGCACGCGCGGCCGCTCCATCTTCCCCGAAGCGGGAGCGGGCGTGCGCGCGCTGGACGAGGATCGCGGCGTCGAAGGGAGCCTGGAGGCTCCGCTCGTCGAGGAGAGCGATCCAGTCCGCGAGAGCGGCCCGCTGTCCCTCCGCGTCGCCCCGTCGCATGCACGAGAGGGTCAGCGCCTCGTGCAAGGATGCGCGGTCCTCGGGATCGACGGCCGCGAGCCCGCGTCGCAAGTACTCCTCGGCTTCCTTCCAGAGCTCGAGCTTGGAATGGGCCATTGCGAGCTCTCTCCACGGCCAGGCAGGATCCTGCTCTTCGGGATCGAGGCGTGCGAAGTACTCGCGCTCGAGCTCTGCCGCGCGCTCGCTGTGACCGATCTTCGCGTGCAGTGCTATGAGCTGGACCTGCCGATCCTGGCCTCCGTTCGGATACCACTGGGACATCGACCGGCTCGTGCTGTAGCTCGACATGGGGCGCGACCCCTGTGCGCCCCAGGTGAAGCGCATGGCCGTCGGTGCTCCGCTCGAGACGTTGGCGTGCCACCCGCCCTCGCCGCTCCAGTGCGCGGCTCGCACCAGGCGATCCTGTTGCTCGAGGAACTGGATCGCCTGCTCCCAGTGGCCGAGCCTTTCGTGGACCAGCGCGAGCGCGGCGAGCTCCTCTGGCCCGCGATCCTCGGGCTGGAACTGCTTCTCGACGAAGGCGAGCAAGCTCTCCCAGCGACCCGACTCCTGGAGCGCGCTCTCGTAGCCATGGACGAGGGCTTCCTCCTCGGGGTGCGCGGCCACGAAGCGCTCCAGTTCCTGGAGGAATGCATCGACGCTGCCTTTCTCGCGGGCGATTTCGAGAAGCGTCCGGGTGGGATCCGCTGCATCGAAGCCCGAATAACCGAAAGCCGACATCTGGTAGGCGTCGCTCGGACTCTGGCCGAAGAGACCGGAAGCAGGCGGCTCGAGGGCTGCCCACAGGATCGCCTCGGCTCGGTCGACTTCGCCTTTCCTCAGGAACGCATGCGCTACCGACTGCGGATTCTCGCGACCCTGCAAGCGGGCGATCTCCTGCTCGGTGCGCAGCGCTTCGTCCCACAGACCTTCGGTCCGGCAGGTGCGTGCGTAGGTCTCCATGTCCCTGGTGGGGGGGTGGAAGGAGTCGAAGCCATCCACGTCGAGGTCCTCGTACCGTCGGCCGAGGCGATCAGCGGATGCCGCACGCGCTTCCTCGATGCGACCTTCCTGGAGCAGGAGCTGGATGCGGGTTTGGCGTAGCGTCTCGACCTGTCGGCTCACTTCGTTCGAGCGCGAGAGAAGGGCCCGGTCGCGATCGAGGAGCGGCAAGAGGCGCTCGCAAAGGGCGAGTGCCTCGGGCCGGCGTTTCGCTCGCTCGTGGCAAGCCAGCAGCCACTGGAGGGCAATTCGATCCTCGGGGTCGCGCTCGAGCAGCGTCTCGAAGCGCGCCGTCGCACTCTCCGTGTCAGCCAGTGAGTAGGCGACGATGCCTGCGCGCAGCAGCAAGGTGGGATCCTCCGGCGCGCTCGCCAGCGCTGCTTCGAGTCGCTCGCGCTCGCCGAGCTCCTGCGCGAGTGCCGCGACCACGCTCGTCGAGAAGTAGGCCGTTTCCTCTCCCTCGGCGAGGCTCGCATAGAACGCGTCGAGCGCTTCGCGCTTGCGTCCGAGCTCGACGAGGAGATCGAGCAGGCTCGAGTTCCACCACGGCTGGCTCTCCGTGAGGGCCAGGCCCTTCCGGAAGTAGACGAGCGCTTCCTCGGGCCGCTTCCAGGCCCGCAATTGCTGCGCGAGGTCGAGGGCGGCCTCCGCGCTCTCCGGATCGTCCTTCGACTGCAGCACGACCTGGATCGCACGATCGATCTCGCCCTTGTGCGCGAGCATGCCGGCGAGCCGCTGCGCTTGCTGCATGCGCTCCCACTCGTCGCCCTTGCCAGCGAGGACGCGCTCGTAGAGCCGCATCGCGCCCTCGACGTCGCCGCTGGCGCGTTTCTCCTCCGCGAGGAAGGTGACGAGCGTGGACTCGGCGTCCTCGTCCTCCACCAGCCGCTCCAGGAGCGTGCGAGCCGCCTCCTCTTCACCCAGCTCGACGTGGATGGCCAGGAGCTCCCGCTGGCTCGCGCTGTCGTCGGGGTCCTTCTCCAGCGCTCGGACGAGCTCGTCGCGCAGCTCGGGGAGCTTGCCAGCTCGCCGATAAGCTCGCAGCAGCGAGGCTCGCAGCGGGCGAGCCTCGTAGGACTCGCTCTTGTCCATGAGCACCTCGCACTTGCGCAAGGCGGCGATCTGCTCGTCGAAGCGCTTCGTCTTCTCGCAGAGCTCGGCGAGGAATTCGAGGTCTTCCTCACTTCGTTCGCCGTTGTCCGCCAGGTACTCGCGCAGCGCGCGGATCGCCAGGTCCGGGAGCTCGCTCTCGGCGTACAGCGTTGCGAGCCTGCGCTTGGACTGCGGATCGTCAGCCTCGAACAGGGCATTCCAGCGCTCGTGCGCGGGCTCCACCTCTCCCAGACGCACGAGCAGATCGCCCATCTCCGCCTGCAGTGCTTGGTGCTCGCTGAGCGCGCCGATCCGGGTGCTCACCTGCATCGTCGGCGAGGCCAGACCTTCGCGCTCGATCGCTTCGAGGTACGTGAGCGCGGATCGCCAGTCCTTGCGCGCGCGCGCGAGCGTCACGAGGAAGGGGTACAGGAAACGCGCCCCGGCGTCGGATTGCACGTGTACGGAGAGCACTCGCTCGGCCCCCGCGATGTCTCGATCGGCGAGGGCGATGGCGGCTTCCAGTAACGCCTGGTGAAGCGCTCCTTCCGACGCGCAGGCGGCCTCGATCGCGGTGCGCTGGTCCGCGAGCTGCGGGATCTTCGCGACGTGCTGCACGAATCCGGGGACCAGAGCGAGCTTCTCGGCCATCGTCTCGCGGGCGGCGAGCTCGCGCAGCTCCTCGAGGAGCAGGTTCGTGCCGTCGCCTTGCAGGAAACGCAGGCGGACGAGGTCCTGCTTGGGGTCTTGCGAGGAGATCACCCCCGATTGCTTGGCGCTCTCGACGCTCTTCTCGAGCCAGACGCGCGCTTTCGCGTAGTCCCCGCGTTCGAAGTACCAGGCCGCAGGCGTGGGGAGGCGCCAGCTCTGTTTCCCCAGCCGCGCCGCGCGCTCGAACACGAGGTCGGCGCGCTCGCGCTCGCCGCGTTCCCACATCCAGTTCGCGAGGCGCGTGGCGAGCAGAACGCTCTGCGAGGGATCGGTCGCCTGCTCGAAAGCCGCGAGAACGCGCGCCTCGACCTCCTCGTGATGGCCGAGCACCTGGTGGCAGCGCATCACGAGGTCGCGAGCTTCCTCCTGGTTGGGCGCTTGCTCCTCGGCAGCTCGCGCGTGCACGAGCGCTTCCTCGACGCGTCGTTCCTCGAAGAGCTTGCGCGCGAGCTCCATGCGCTTCTTGATGCTCTTGGGGTCGGCGGCGACCGCCGCCTCGAGCTCGGCGAGCCCGCCCGACTCCCCTGTCCCCATGCGCCGCTCGATCTCGGTCAGGCGCGCTCGCGCATCCTGGAGTTGCCACTCGTCGGTGGAGCGAGAGACCGTGCGCACGAGGATCCGGCGCGCCTCCTCGAGGTCACCGGCTTGCGCCAGCGCCTGCGCGTACTCGACGTCGAAGGAATCGTCCGACGAGTCCGTGCTCTGCATCAGCCGGTAGACCGGCAGCGCCTCGCTGCCGAACCGATACGCGCGCAGGATCTCGGCCAGGCTGTAGCGCAGCCAGCGAAAGGTCTGCGCATCCTCGCGCGCGAGGTCGCGCAGGATCCGGGCGGCCTCGGGGAGCTCGCGACGATCGAGATGGATCTTGAGGATCGCGGCGTAGTCGCCGGTCAGGTCGTAGGCCTGGACGCCCGTGGACTGCCAGCTCGACGAATACGCGGAGCTGCTGCGCAGATTGCTCCACACGTACTCATCCTGCTCGTCGTCGTGCGGGAGCGGCTGGGGGATGGTCTTGCGGCCTGGGGGAGTCTCCTGCCGGGCCAGCTTTCGATTCAGCTCGCGTTTCGCGCGGATGATCGCGCGGCGCTCCTCGACGGCGCGATCGGCGCGCCCGGCCTTCAGGTGCAGCGCGGCAACGAGATCGCGCACTTCCATGTCGCCCGGAAGCTCTGCCGCAACGCGCTCGTACGTCGCGAGCATCGGGTCCCACTCCTTCTCGAACTGGAACGTCTCGGCCAGCCGCACTGCGGCTTCGCGCCACGCGCGCTTGTCGGCCTCTGCCTCGCCGTTCCAGCGCGCTTCCTCGGTTTCCATGCGAGTGCGGTAGTGCTCGCGGGCCCCCGCGTACGCGCCGTGCGTGTGCAAGAGAAGCTGCGCAGCGTTGGGATCCCCGTAGGTGCGCAGCAGATCGTAGGCCTCGACGAGCTCGCCGCGGCGCTCGAGGATCCGCGCGTAGTTCGCCATGGGCGTGGCGAGCTGGCCCGTCCAATCGGGGAGCCAACCGAGGATCGGATCACGCGACAGTTGCTGTTCCAGATCGAGGAGGCGCCGGTAGATCGTCTCGGCTTCGGGGTAGAGCTCCTCCTCGTAGTACGCATTGGCGATCTGCGCCCAGGCCGAGAAGCTCTCCGGCTCCTCGGGCTCGAGCGTGCGGAGCATCGTGCGGGCTTCGTCGGGGCGAGCGGTCTTCGCGTAGCAGGTGGCGAGCGCGCGGCGCACGGCCTGGGGATAGATCGTCTCGCCCGGTCCCCAGCTCAGGGTGAAGGGCTGGGTGCGCTGGACGTGCAGGATGCGCAGCAGGTCTGCATCGGTAGCTCGCCGCCGGGCCTGCACGGGGAGCCGTGCCTGCAAGCTCATGCTCGAGCGCGGCAGATCCTTCTCGAACTTGCGTTCACGCTCGTCTCGTGCCGCGCTCTCGTCGAAGGTGGGGAGCAAGGTCTCCAGGACCTCCGCCGCCTTCGCGTACTCCTTCTGCTTCAGCCAGGCGGACGCGAGGCCGGCGGCGATGAGCTTGGAGTCCTTCGTCCGCGCGAGCGCAGCTTCGAGGGCGGCGATCTGCTCGCCCTCCCGGCGGTGGATCGAGCAGAGGGTCGCGAGTTCCAGCACCTCGCGTTCGCTCGCGGTTCCCGCCTCCACTCCCGGCGCGAGCTCCGCGATGCGCTCGCCGGCGAAGGCGGCATCCTTGCGGTAGCAGCCCATTTCCCAGCTCGCGAGCGAACGTTCCCAGCCCTCGGCATCGATTCCCGGCGGGAGACGCCCCTTCCCGAGCGTCGCTTCGCGCACGGCCGCAACGGTCTTGCGCACGAGCGGCCCCTGACCATCCTGGCGCGTGAGACTGGAGATGACCATGCTCATCAGCGAGCTGTTGGTCGGCTGCAGCAGGACTTCCTCGGCTCCGAGACGCCCGAATTGCTCGTTCATGCCCTTCGAGCTGAAGTAGGTCTGGAGCGCGGAGATGCGCTGGATGATCGCGGGGCCTCGCCAGCCCGTACCGTAGACCTGCACGTACGGATCGCTCTTCTGCTGCTCGCGTTCTTCGCGCTCGCTCTTTTCCTCCTCGACGCGCAGTAGCGCGAACAGGCGCCGGCCGCAGGCGATCACCTCCTCGCTGCGCCCGAGCGCGTGACAGACCTCGCCGAGCTGCACGAGGGTGCTCCACGTATCGCCTCCCGAGTCCACGAGGCGCTCGAGCTGACTGGCCGCCTCCTCGCGTTCGCCGATCTCGATCAGGCGTTTCACGAGCTCACGCGCGACGTGCGGATCTCCGGGCGCCCGCTGCAGGGCCTGCTCGAGGACGGCGACGGCTTCGCGCGGCTCCTCGTGCTCGGACCAGAAGCGCGCCACGCGCATGGGATCCTCGATCGACGCGAGGTGTACGGTCGCCCGTTCGCGATCGCCGCTCGCCAGGGCTGCCCCGGCGATCGCGAGACCGAGGTGATCGCGGTCGGAGTCAGGGAGCTTCCAGAGGGTCTCGAGATCGCGTATCGCCTCGTCGTGGCGCTCGACCAGGACGCACAGCTTGGCCCGTTCGGTGAGCAAGCGCGGCTCGCGTGGCTGGTACGCGAGCAGGCCGTCGAGCATCTCGAGGGCCAGGCCGTACTCCGACTCGCGCACGTAGAGATCGGCGAGCAAGAGCGGCGCTTCCACGTCATAGGGATTGGTCTCGATGCGCCCGCGCAAGGCGACGATCTCGTCCTCGACCTCGCCGGCCTCGGCCAGCATCGAGTAGTAGCGATCGCAGGCCTTCGCGCGCGTTTCCGCATCGGGGCTCGCGATCGCGGCGCGGACCTCTACGCGCGCCTTCTCGCGCTCGCCGAGGGTGGCGTACGTTTCGGCCAGAGCGAGCCGCAGCCCGCCGTCTTCCGGCCGCAGCCGTACGGCCTGGAGCAGGAGCTCGACCACCTTCTCGTGGAGACCGAGTCGCTCGTAGGCGTCGGCGACTTCCTGGAAGACGGCCGGATTGTCCGGTGCCGAGCGCAGGATCTCGTCGTAGCAGGCGAAGGCTTGCTCCTGGTCGAAGAGAGCAAGATGGATCTTCGCCATCTCCTTCAGGTAGCGCCGACGATTCTGCGGACGCAGCTCGGAGAGCTTCTCGTAATCGGCCAGCGCCAGAGCGAGGTCGCCGCTCTCCTCGTGGAGGCGCGCCATGAGCAGGCGCGCGGTCTCGTTCGACGCATCCAGAGCAAGGAGCTCGGTGAGGCGTTCCAGAGCCCGATCGCTCTCGCGGCGGAGCAGGTGGAGCTTGGCGAGGACGAGGAGTGCCGATTCCTTCGACTCACCGCGCGCCAGGCGCTGCTCCTCCAGCGCGAGCAGCTCGTCGAGCTTCTCGCGCTTGCGGAACAGTCCGATCAGGCGATCGGCCGCATTCGCGCGCTGGTTCGAATCCGCGGTCAGATCGATCACCCGGTAGAGCGTCGCGGCAGCCGCCTCGAAGTCGCCCGCATCGACCAGGGCTTGCGCGAGCACGCCGAGGAGCCGCGCATCGTCGCCGCCTTCCAGCGCGAGGGCGCGTTCCAGGGTTGCCCGGCCGCGCTCGGGATGGCCGCTCTCGTTCCACAGCGCGGCGACCTCCTCGAGCGCGGTGGAGCGGGATGCGCCGCGCTCCTCGGCGCGCTCGAGCCACGCGGGGATCTCGCCCCCGCGGTCCGCCCGCGCGAGGAAGCGCACGAGGTCGGCGTAGTGCGTGATCTCCTCCGGCTCGATCGTGATGGCGCGCTCGTACATGGCGAGCGCGTCCTCGGTGTGGTCGTGGAGTGCGTAGAAGCCCGCCAGCCTCGAGCAGAGACCGGCGTCGTCGAGGTGACCCTCGAGCGTGCGATTCCACTGGACGCGCGCTTGCTCCAGGCGGCCTTCCGAGGCGAAGAGCTGCCCGAGCTCCAGGTGCAGCTCGAGTTCCTCGGGATGCTCGACCAGGATGCGCTGGTATTCCGCGACGAGATCATCGGTCCGGCCGAGGGAGCGCAAGAGGTCCCGGCGGTGCTGCGAGAGGGCCGGATCTGCCGCGAAGTCCTGGACCGCTCGGTCCAGGATCGCCAGCGCTTCGTCCCGGGCGCCGCTCTTCTCCAGCGCTCGAGCGAGCAGTTCGCGCGCGTCGAGATCGTCGGGGCGCGTCTGGACTCGCACGCGCGCGTGTTCCACCAGCTTCGCGAGCTCGCCGGTGCGCTCGTGCAGCGCGAGTATGCGCTCCTCGAGCTCGCGCTTGAGCCAGTTCCCGCGCGCCATCTGAGCGATCGCCTCGGCGTAGGCCGCGAGGGCGTCGCCGCCTCGCCCGAGCTGCTCGTCGAGGCGGCCGATCTCCGCGAGCGCGCGGCAAGCCCGCGCCGAATCCTCGCCCGCCAGGCGTTTCGCGATCGTGTACTCGGCGATGGCTTCCTCGGCGAGCCCGTGCCGTGCGAGCGTCTCCCCCGCGGCCATGCGCGCGCTGAAGCTCTCCGGATCGAGCTCGGCCAGCGCATGGAAAGCCTGCTGTGCACCGGCGCGATCTCCGCGCGCGAGGAAGGCCTCGCCGCGCAGCCCGTGGATGCTCTCGAGGAGCTTCGGATCGCTGGTCGCCAGTGCCGCTGCATCGAGCACGAGACTCGCGTCCGACGGCTTGCCCGCCTTCATCAGGAGCTCGCCTCGCAAGCGCCCGAGCTCGGCGTCCGTACGCTCGGCGAGCGGCGCCAGGACCTCGAGGGCCTGATCGAGGCGATCGACGCGCGCGTAGAGTCGCGCGAGCACGATCCGGCCGGGATCGTCCTTGGGCTCGGCTGCGACGCGCGCTTCGTAACGCTGCACCAGGTCGTCGAGTCGATTGAGCGCGACCGCCGATTCGATCAGCTTGTCGAGCGCCCAGTCCTGGTAGGGCTTGCGCGCAAGGTAAAGCTCGTTCTTGTCGAGCGCGCGCTCGGCTTGCTCACGCGCGTCCTGTGCGGGTGCGGAGCCCGTGGCGCCGATCACGAGAACCAGCCAGCCAATCATCCGGACGGAACGAGCCGACATGCGAGAACCCTCCCCGATCGAAGCCTCGTTCACGGATTGTCGTGCAAGGGATCGAGATACAGCAACCCCACGCCTCCTGGTTCGGCTCTAGAGAGAAACCACACCCCCACGAGCACGGAGTCCCTCCGAGTTTGGAGTACCGCCTTCAGGCGGTCCGGTTCGTCGTCCCGCCTTCAGGCGGGACTGGCCTTGCATGAGAAGACCGCCTGAAGGCGGTACTCCGAACCAGAGGCCTACTCGAGGATCGGCAGCGAAGCAAAGGCGCGCACCGCTATCCGTTGCGCCGCATGCCCAGCAATCTCCGCAAAACGCTGTGCCAGGAACGACTGCGGTGCCGCGACCACGATCGGATCGCCTGCATCTCCGCCCACACGCACCGCGGGATTCAGCGGCACCTGACCGAGCAGCGGAAAACCATACCGCTTCGCCAGCTTCTCGGCGCCACCCATGCCGAAGACGTGCACGACCGTACGGAAGCGCCCCTCCGGATCGAGCTCCAGGACTTCCTCGCGGTCGCCGACGAAGACACGCACCACCTGTCCGACTCGCCCGCCCTCGACCACGCCCTCGATCACGTAGCCGGCCATGTTCTCGACGATGCCGAGGATCGGGACATTCACCTGGGTGAACATCGTGACCGCCTTGTTCACGTCGAAGGTCGAGACGGCCTGCGGCGTCGTGACGAGGATCACGCCGGTGAGCGGCACGAGCTGCGCCAGCGAGAGCTGGGCATCGCCGGTACCGGGCGGCATGTCCACCAGTAGATAATCGAGCTCGCCCCACTCGACGTCGGAGAGGAACTGCTCGATCAGCTTGTGCACCATCGGGCCGCGCCAGATTGCCGGCTGGTCGTCGGGCAGGATGTAGCCGACCGACATCGTCTTGACCCCGTGACGCTCCTTGGGAACGAGCTTGGGCTTGGCGCCCGTTCCACCGCGGTCGGGATTCCCGCGCAGGCCCATCATCATGGGGATGTCGGGGCCGTAGACGTCGCAATCCAGTACGCCGACGCGGGCGCCGGTGCGCGCCAGCGCGCAGGCGAGATTCACGGTGACCGTGCTCTTGCCCACTCCGCCCTTGCCGCTGGAGATCGCGACGATGTTCTTGATCCCCTTGCCGAGCTCGCGCGGCGGGCCCGCCTGCGGGACGACGGCGGTCATCTCCACCTTGACGCTCTTCACGCCGGGCAGCGCGCGGATCTCGGCCTCGGCTTGCGCGCGCAACTGGTCCTTCACCGGGCAAGCCGGCGTGGTCAAGTTGATCACGACATCGACGTTTCCCCCGTCGACCTCGGCCTTCTTCACGAAGCCGAGGGTCACGATGTCCTTGTGCAGGTCAGGGTCCTGGATCTTGCGCAGGGCGTCGAGGACCTGCTCGCTGGTCGGGCTCTTCACGTCGCTCTCCTGGTAGGGTGCGCCCGTCGAGATTGGCCAGGGGCGCCCCCAGCTGGTGGGGGGAATACGAGCGGACAGGTTAGGTCCAGGGGGCCAGATCTCAAGCTCTGCGAGCGGAGGCGGGAAGAAAGTCCGGCCGATTCCGTCACATGACTCGCTCGAGCGCCGATCACGGCGACCGCCCCGAGTCCGTCCAAGTCGACATCCAAGTCGGAGGCTCCCATGTTTTTACTCGTTCTCGCGCACCTCCCATTTTTCTCGCCCATCCTGCAATCCGCTCCGGGAGCGCCCCAGCAGGGAAATCCTCAGGCGAACACGCCGGCGGCTGCGAGCGCGCAGAACCTCCCGGTCTTCGAGGTTCTGCCGCTCGCCCATGCGGAGGCGGGAGAGGTCGCCGGCAGTCTCCGCAACTTCCTGCAGGGCGGGGAGCGAGTCATGCCGGACGCGCGCACGAATGCGTTGATCTTGATGGTGGCGGGGGATCACCTAGCGGAGATCAAGGCCCTGATCTCGGAGCTCGACCGAGCCGTGCCGGCGAAGTCCGCAGGCGGGACCGCGCGATCTATCGCGCCAGAGGGACAGGATGACCTCTTCGCTCCCGTCACGCGCGACCTGGTGATCGAGCTCGGTGAGGGCGGCACGGCGCCGAACCTGCTCGCGATCGCGCGCCAGTACGAGCGGCTCACCGGCCAGATGTTCCTCGTCAGCGCCGAAGTCGAGACGCTTCTCACCAACACGCCCTCCGGCCTGGGCGCCTCGGTAAACGTACCGGCGGAGGGCGTGCAGACATTCGTCGAGCACCTGTTCGCGTTCAACTCGTGCTACTTCGTACCCCGCCCGGGGAGCTCGCCGCGGCTGATCGAAGTCTTCAGCTGGAAGTCGCAGGATCGCAACAACTTCCAGCAGCGCTCCTACCACGTCGCGGCGCAAGACGTCGAGGCATTCAGCGCGCGGCACCCGGCCGTGCCGATCGTCACCATCTACACCATGAAGAACGTCGACGTGCGACTGTTGAGCAATTCCATGCGCTCGATACTCCCCGACGGCACCTTTGCCTTCATGCTCCCCGCCGGAGCCACGAACAGCATGGTGCTCGGAGGACTCTCTTCGGTGGTCGTGCAACAGCTCGAATTGCTGCGCATCGTCGAGGAGGGCTCCACCTCCGAGCAACCCGCGGCGTCCGTTCCGCCCGAGGCTGCCAAGTAGTCTCCGCCGCGCGAACTGCGCGCAGCCACCGCGGTTTCGAACTGCGGTGGCTGCGCTCGTCTATACTCGTGGGCTCCCAGGAGTCGCACGCTTGATCCTCACCCTCGCTCTCGTCCTGCAGCTCGGCTCGGCCCTCGGCACTCCCCCGCGCCCCGGGATCCATCCGGAGCGGCTTTTCGTCAAGCCGCGCGCCGCCGTCCTGGAGCCCTCGATCGCACAGGTGCTCGAGCACGCAGGTGCGACGACCTTTCGCGAGCTCCCGCAGATCGGCTGGCGGATCGTGACGGTTGCGCCGCGCCGCCTCTTCGCCGCGCGGGCGGCCCTCGAATCGAGCGGTCTCTTCGAACGTGTCGACTACGACCACGCGCTGCACCTCGTCCACGTGCCGAACGACCCGTACTGGTACGCCATGTGGCACATGACGAAGATCCGTGCCGACCTGGCCTGGGACACCGAGCGCGGCGAATCGACCGTGCGCGTGGCGGTGATCGACACGGGTTTGCAGGTCGATCATCCCGACCTCGCGGCAAATGTCTGGACGAATCCGGGCGAGATCGCCGGCAACGGGATCGACGATGACGGCAACGGCTACGCCGACGACGTGCACGGTTGGGACTTCGCGTACCTCGACGGTGATCCCGACGACGTGTTCGGGCATGGCACCGCCTGCGCGGGGATCATCGCCGCGGTGCAAGACAATGCCACGGGAGTGACCGGGGTCGCGCCCGAGTGCGAGATCGTCGGTCTGAAGGCTGCGATCGACAGCGGGTACCTGTACGACTCGGCGGTGGTGCCGGCGCTCCTGTACACGGCCGACATGGGTTTCCAGGTGGCCTCGATGAGCTTCTACGGCGACCAGGTGACCGGGGCGCAGAAGGAGGCGATCGACTACTGCTGGGAGCGCGGCGTCGTCCCCGTGGCGGCCGCGGGGAACTCGAGCCAGGTCCTGCCCTACTACCCTGGCGCTTTCGACCACACGCTCGCGGTCGGCGCGAGCGAGTTCAGCGACTTCAAGTCCTGGTTCTCGAACCACGGCACCTGGGTGGATGTCGCGGCGCCCGGCGAAGGACTCTCGACGACGGTTCCCGGCTCGGGCTACACCTTCGGGTTCGCGGGCACCTCGGGCGCCACGCCGCACGTCGCGGGACTCGCCGCGCTGCTCTTCTCGGCGAACCCGAGCGCCACGAATGCCGAGGTGCGCGCGGCGATCGAGGATGGCGCGGCGCCGCTGGATCAGTATCCCTACGGCAAATGGTCGCTCTACGGCCGGATCGATTGCCAGAGCGCTCTGGAGCGGATCCTCGGCACGGCCACGGGTTCGGTGCCCGCGCGCCTCGCGTACGTCGCGCCTTGCGGAGGCAGCGTCGTGCCCGGTCTCTCCGGCACCTCGGGCGAGCGCCCACCCGACGTCCTGTTCCAGGGGGTCGGTTTCGAGGCGCCGAACGTCGTGCGAGTGCTGCGGGACGGTGCACCGCTCGGGCTACTCGAGCAAGAGCGACAGGAAGTCTCGACGCGTGCAATCGGTCTGCCGTGCAATCTCGCGGTGGAAGTCAACGCCCAGACGATCGGCTCCATCCGCTGGCGGCCGGCACGCGGCCTGCTGTACGCGCCGAGCGACGCGAGCACGGGCGGCAGCGGATCTCCGCTGCTTCTGGGTGGTTTCTTCGAGCTGTATCGCGACGACGGCACGAATCTCACTTGCACGCGCGCCGACGACGGCACGATCTTCGTCACGCTGTGCGTCCGGCGGGTGCGGCCGCAGACACCGGGCGAGATGACCCTCGAGTTCACGCGCTCGTACACCGCCGCGGTTGGAGCAACCGAGACCGTGCAGCTCTACGACTGGAGCACCTGGAGCTATCCCTACGGCAGCTTCACCACCGTTTCGACGCGCACGATCACGAATAGCGCCGTCGAGAGCCTCGAAGTCCCGATCTCCGGCGACCCCGGCCGTTTCATCGACGTCGACGGGACGGTCTACGTGCAGATCTACACGACGGGGACCGAGTCGGGAGGAACGCTCTTCGCCGACGGGATGCGTCTGCGCGTGCGATGACGGGATGGTTCGAGCCCGCCCAACGATCTCTCCGCTCCTGATCGGCGCAGTCCTGGCGTGGTGCGCGTTCTCGGGCGCCTGTTTTGCGCCGCCGGCATTGCTCCCTGCCTTCGACGTCGACATCGAGCGGGCTCTCCAGGGCTATCCGCCAGGAACGGAGCGCGTCGAGCTCGAGCTCGATTCCGGCAAGCGACTGCGAGGCCTGTACGTGCCCTCGGACAGCGGCGCCCCCGTGGTGCTCCATCTCCTCGAGGCCACCGGTTCCGTCGCTTCCTGCAAGTTCGAGTACGGCGAGCTCTGCGCCGAGCTCTCCGACCTGGGTTTCGCCTCCTTGCTCGTCGACTACCGCGGCATCGGCATCTCGGACGGCCATCCGTCGGTCGACCACTTGAAGGTGGACTCCCTGGCAATGTGGCAGGAGGCGGTTCGCCGCGCGGGTGGCGATCCGGGCCGCGTTGTCGTGCGAGGTGTGTCGATGGGCACGATCGCGACGGCCCTCTTGCTCGAGGAGGGCGTTCGGCCTCGAGCCATCGTTCTCATTTCACCGGTGCTCGCCCGCACCGTCGTGGAGCGCTTCACCGGAGTCTTCACGGGGGAGTTCCTGGCGCTCTTCACGAGGCTCCTCTTCAGAGAGGTTGCGGACGTCGACTCCGTGGAAGAGATCCGCGAAGCGGGAACGCCCGCGTTCCTCGTGATCGGGGACGAGGATCCATTGCTCGACGAGGACGACCGCGCGGCGCTCTCGGCCGCGGTTTGGCCGGCGGGGGGCGGATCCTTCCGGCGGCCAGGCGATCACCTGCTCGTCTCGATCGAAGCGCACACGCTCTTGCGAGAGGAGCGTCCGCTGTACTCGAGGTTCTTCCCGGATCGATCTCCGGAGGCGTCGCGCGTGGCGCAGATCCTCGAGGCGCTCCCCCCCGAGATCGGCGAGCAGTTCGCGCCCGGCTCGGAGCCCCATTCGCGCTTGACCGATCTCGCGCGCCATTGCAGGGTCGGCGACCCGATCCTGCTCGCGGCGGCGGCGATCGGGAACGCGAACGGCGAGAGCGCCGCACGGATGGTGTGGCTCCACCGGCCGGACTACCGGCCAGAACTTCCTTTCGAAGATCTCGCGTGCCAGCTCTCGCTCGAGGATCCGGCCGGCGACCTGGCCATCGATCTCGTCGAGGATTACTCGCGCCCGATCGAGCTTCCTCGCCGCCATGGCGGGATGTACGCCATCCTGGATGCGAAGGCCGTCGTTCGCGCCATGCACAGCAATGGCATGGGGCTCGCGGGAGGATCCTGGAGCTCCAGCGTGATCGCCGCGGGCCAGCGTGTGGAGGTCCGCTCGGATAGCGAGCTGCTGATGGTGAGCCTGCGCGCACGAGGTCTCGCTGAAGACGATGCCCGCCGCCAGTTCGTCCGCATCCTGATGAAGGCGCAGCGGATCCCGGATCGACTCACGCGAACGGGGGATGGCGCTCTCGTGCTCGAAGCGCGCGAGAACGGCGAGTGGAGAACCCTCGACCTCGTGACTCCGCCGCCGGACGAGCCATTGTCCCTGCGAGTCCGCGGAACGCTTCCGCCCTGAGGTGTGCTCGGAATCCCGGCTCTGAGGCGCTATCCTGGCGGCCGAGATCGGGATGGCAGGAATCCGATCCACCGTGCCCCCGCGCCTCGATAGGAGATCCATGAACTTGCGTCCAATGCTCTGCGTCGTATCGTTCGTGCTCGCGACCGGCTGCGCTTCCGAGAGCCATCGCACGGTCGAGACCGAGTCCGTCGCGGTCCAGCGTGCGACCTACACCGGACCCCAGACCCCGATCGCCGTGGGCAAGCTCGCCAACGCCTCGCCTTATATGCGCGGCATCTTCACCGATGGCGACCAGCTCGGCGGCCAGGCCAAGACGATCCTCAAGACGGACCTCGCGCTGACCGGACGCTTCGACGTCGTCGACCGCGAGAACCTGGACGAGCTCGAGTTCGAGAGCCAGACCAGCGGGGCGACGCAGCAGCTCCTGGGCGCGAGGTACGTGATCACCGGGGAGGTCACCGAGTTCGGACGCAAGGAGACCGGCGATCGCCAGCTCTTCGGCATCTTCGGCCGCGGCAAGGAGCAAGTGGCCTACTCCAAGGTGTCGCTCAACATCGTGGACGTGAGCACCTCGCGCATCGTGTACGCGGTGCAAGGAGCAGGTGAGTACGCGCTCGGCAGCCGGGAGGTGCTCGGCACGGGGGGGACGCAGGGTTACGACTCGACGCTGAACGGCAAGGTCCTGAACCTGTCGATCACCGACGCGGTGAACAAGCTCGTGGGCGCCATGGAGCGCGGCGAATGGAAGCCCCAGTGAGGTTCGCGCGCAGGCTCGTCTGGCTCGCCCTGCCGCTCGCGCTCGCCGCCTGCGCCACCACCACGACGCACTTCGAATGGGGCCGCTACGAGGACTCGGTCCTCGGCGTCACGAGTTCGCCCGACGGCTTCGATCTCGGAGCCGAGATCGATTCGCTGGAGCAGCAGCTCGACGAGACCGTGAACGCGAATCGCCCCGTTCCGCCGGGACTGCACGCGCACCTCGGCTACCTGCACTCGGTCGCCGGCAACGGCGAAGCGGCCCGCCGCCACTTCGAGGCCGAGAAGTCGCTCTACCCGGAGAGCGCGACCTTCATGGACGAGCTGCTCGCGCGGCTGGGACCGAAAGCATGAGCACGCGCGCGCTCGCCGCCTTCCTCCTCGCCGCGCTCCCCTGCGCTTGCCAGGCTCCCCAGCCCTACGACTACTCGCTCTTCCGCGAGCACCCGCCGCGCTCCTTGCTCGTGCTGCCGCCGCTCGACAACACGATGGAAGTCGACGCGACGTACGCCTACCTGTCGACCGTGACGATGCCCCTTGCCGAGCGTGGTTACTACGTGTTTCCGGTGGCCGTCGTCGACCGCATCCTGCGCGACAACGGCTTGCCGACGCCGGCCGAGATGCACGCGGTGAGCCTGGCCAAGATCTCCGAGATCTTCGGCGCCGACGCGGTGCTCTACATCACCCTGGGCGACTGGGGCACGTCCTACCAGGTGATCGACTCGAGCACCACGGTGAGCGCCGACGCGCGCCTCGTCGACGTCCGCACCGGCACCGAGATCTGGCGCGGCTCGAACGAGACCGTGCAGAGCTCGAATTCGGGATCCGGTAGTCTCGTCGACATGCTCGCGAGCGCTCTCGTGAACCAGGTGGCCACCTCGGTCTCCGACCCCTCCCGCGACGTCGCGCGCGAGTGCAACGACGGCCTGTTCTGCAACGAGCACTCTGGCCTTCTCTACGGGCCGTACAGCGAGGACTACGGGAAGGACAAGTAGTAGAGAGAAACCACACACCTACGAGCACGGAGTTCCTCCGAGTTTGGAGTACCGCCTTCAGGCGGTCCGGTTCGTCGTCCCGCGTTCAGGCGGGACTGGCTTCGCAAGCGAAGACCGCCTGAAGGCGGTACTCCGAACCGGAGACGGCGGCACTCGAGTTTCATGCGACGAGGTGCTCCGCCCCGTAACATCGGGGCAGCTCTGCGTGGCTTCCCACTGCTTGCGATGTCCACTCGTCCCGATCCCACCGGCCGCTTCTCCGACCGCGCCACCGACTACACGCGCGGCCGACCTGGCTATCCGGAAGCAATGGTGGACGCACTCCTCGAGCTCGGCTTCCTGTTCCCCGACGCGCTCGTCGCGGACATCGGCTCGGGGACCGGGATCTCGAGCGAGCTCTTCCTGCGCCGCGGCTACAGCGTCGTCGCGGTCGAGCCCAACGCCATCATGCGGACCGCGGCGGAAGTACGACTGGCTCACGAGCCGAGTTTTCGCTCGATCGACGGTCGCGCCGAGGCGACGGGCCTGGCGGACGCGAGCATCGACCTCGCGGTCGCCGCGCAGGCGTTTCACTGGTTCGACGCCGGGGCGACCCGGCGCGAGCTCGTGCGCATTTTGCGGCCGGCCGGCGCCGTGGCGCTGGCCTGGAATGCGCGCCGCGCCGACGGAACGCCCTTCCTGCGCGCGTACGAAGCGCTCCTGCTCCAATTCGGCACGGATTACTCCCAGGTCGGCCACCGCGGTGTCGGCGCCGAACGCCTGCTCGCCTTCTTCGCCGGACCCTACGAGGCGCGCCGCTTCGAGACGGTCCAGGAGCTCGACCTCGAGACCCTGCGCGCGCGTCTCCTCTCTTCCTCGTACCTGCCCGCGCGCGAGCATCCCGATCACGAGCGGATGCTCGTGGAGCTCGAGCGCATCTTCCACTCTCACGCGAAGGGTGGCCGCGTCGAGCTCCTCTACGACACCGAGCTCTTCGCCGCTCGTCTGCCTCGACTGGCGGAGGACGGCGGGGCCGGCTCGTGAATCTTCCGGGCCCTACTCGAGCTTCGCCACCTGGATCGTCACATCGCCCTGGCGGAGCGTGACGCCATTCACTGCACCGCCTTCGTTGCGAAGGAAATCGAAGTCGGCGCGCTCCGTGGCGGAAAGGCACGCGAATCCAGCGACCCCGGTGGGAATCAGCTCGAACCGGCCCTGGTTCGGAAACTCGATCCAGAGCTTGTGCCCATCGAAGCTCACCTCGAACTCCAGCCCCGCTGCTTCGCCTTCGTCGACACGGTACCGGCCGGCGTAGTCCCGGAACTTGCTCGAGTCGACGCTCCGGTCGCGCAGCTTCTCGCGCTGCGCGACGGTCGCTTCCTCGCCCTGCCTTCGAAAGACCTCGAATGCAAACGTGCGCGGGAAGAGCGAGGCGAGCTCGACCACGTGAGCTCCCTTGGCGAGCTCCTGCGCCAGATCGATGACGACGACGTTCTCGTAATCGTGGAAGAAGTAGATGTGGACCGTGCATCGCTCGAGGTCGTAGACGGTGGAGTAGAGCGTCGCGGCTGGACTCTCCTGGTGTGTCGCCGCGAGGACCCGTCGGCACAGATCGACCGAAGCTTCCCGCGCTTCGCCGAGCAAGCGGCTCGCGATCTGGAAGCGTTCGCAGGAGGCGGCGGCCGGCGGAGTGCTCGACTGGCGAAAGTTGGTCGCGAGCAGGTAGGCGCCTTCCTTCCTGATCACCGCGTTGCCCTCGATGATCGCGCCGTCCCCGGTGCGGTCGCCGAAGATGAGCTGGGCGCTGGTGAGCGAGCTGCGATCGTGGCCTTCGAAGAGCGCGATGACCTCCTCGACGCGAGTGCACTCGGCCATCGCGAGATCGGCGAGGTAACCCGGGTGGACGGGCGTGTCCGGTGAGGAGGCGACCTCCTCGCGATCGAGCGCCAACCCGTCGAAGAACAAGCCCGCATCGTTGAGGCCGCCTTGCGGGAAGCCGTTGGCGAAACCGAAGTACACGCGCCCGTGCTGGCCCCCTTCTCCGGGCACGAACCACATGCGTGTGTCGGGGTCGATGTAGTCCTCGTTGTTTCCCGCGAGAACCTGCTTCCCGTCCGAGATGCAGAACACGAGGCAGCCGAATGCGGGGCCGGCCAGGGCGAGCACAGAGAACAAGGCAGTCCAGCGCATCGTCGATCTCCTGTCGTCGTCTCACTCGAACCAGCGGAACTCGCCGCCCGTCGCCTCGGCGATCGCCTTGACCTGGTCGCGGTAGCCCGAATTGGAGCTGAATGCGATCGCGTGGATCACGAGCTTGTGGAAACGATTCAGCTCCCGGAGGCGGGGAACGAGGCGGTTGGAGTGCACGTAGGTGCCGATGTCGGGCTCGCCGGAGGAGAGCAGGTAGGCCGTGTCGATGTCGGGATCGGCGAGCAGCGTCTCGAGGAGCTGCCAGATGTCCTTGGAGCTGCCCATCGGACTGCTGGATACGAACTGCAACGCCTTCTTCTTGGTCTGGGGGGTGAGCGCGATGGGACCCTTCTCGCTCAGGGGCTCGACGGATTCGGCATACAGGAACACGTTGAACGTGAGCCGACCCTGGAGCTTCTCGAGCACGCCCTCGAGCTCGGCCAGCGCCGCCGCTGCCTTCGTTTCGGACCGGCTGGTCATCGCGCTCGCCATTTCATCGGACCGGTCGATCAGGAAAGCAACGTGGTCGCTGACGATCTGGATGTCGTGATAGGCGACGGTCGTGTGCTCGTCGCTCGCCGGAGCGGGGTCGCTGCCGTCGGGAAAGACGAAGCCTTCGCGGTTCTCGCTCCACCACGCCTTCCAGGAATCCGGGCGCGTGTGCTTCTGCCCGGTCAGCCCTTGCAGGTGGAGGCTCGCTCGCGCGGCCACGGTCGGCCGGCCGTCGTCGAGCGCCCGCACGAGCGCATCGATGGACGTCGTGGTGCGGACCGCACCCAGATTGTCGACCGCTTGCAGGCGCGGGCGCCAGTCCTCGTCCGCCAGGCCGACGATGGAGAGCGCCTCGATCTCGGATCCGTAGAGCTCGCGCGCGCTGCCGAGCAAGGCGCAGCGCACTCCGCCGTCCTTGTCCGCGAGCCCCACCTGGAAGAGCGCTCGATTCGCGGCAGCGTCGATCCGCGCGAGCGCCTCGATCGCATCGGCGCGCAGGTAGGTGTCCTTGTGCTTGATCTTCTTCAAGAGGTCCTTCGCCGCCGGCGCGTAGCGCAGCTTCCCGAGCGCGAGCGCGGCAGCGCGCGCCACCTCGATCTCCTTGTCATCGAGGGCGGCCACCAGCCCCGGGCCGAAGTCGGCGACGCGGTACTCGCCGAGCAGCTCGGCGCACCACTCGCGCATCAGGGCGCTGTCCTTGTTCATGCGCAGCTCGTCTGCAATGCGCTGGCGTGCGTAGAGATCCGTGATGCGCTCGAGGCCTTTCCAGACGATGTCGCGGAAGTGCGCCGAGGGCAGGTAGCCGATCCGATCGAGCTCCATGCTCAGGACGTCGAGCAGCAGCTCGACGGCGGGTACGTCGTTCTTGCGGACGCAGATCTCGACCCCCGCCTGGCATTCTTCCTCCTGGTGCGAGTCGAGCTTCGCGCGCGCCGCGGCGAGCTCGGGATCCTCGCCCCGCTGCTGCAACGCGGAGGGCGAGTGCGTGGAGGAAAGGAAGCCGGTGAGCAGGATGGCCAGGAGCGAGGACGTGTGCATGCGGGAGCTCGGTGGATGGGGGGAAGCATTATCCTCTCCGGAATGGACCCGAGCACCCCGCCCCGCGAGGGATCGCCCAGCGCCGTGTGCCTGCTCTCCGGCGGGATGGATTCGGCCGTGACGCTCGCCGAGGCGCGCGCCGGGGGATTCCGCTGCTACGCGCTCTCGTTCCGCTACGGGCAGAGGCACGCGGCCGAGCTCGGGGCGGCGCGCCGCGTTGCTGCCGCGCTCGGCGCCGCCGAGCACCGGATCGTGACGGTCGACCTCTCGGCTGTGGGCGGATCGGCGCTGACCGGCCAGGCCGCGGTTCCCAAGGATCGCGACGCGGGCTCGATCGGTGCGGAGGTGCCGCCCACGTACGTGCCGGCGCGCAACACGATCTTTCTCGCCATCGCGCTCGGCTGGGCCGAGGTCCTGGGCGCGCGCGACCTCTTCCTCGGCGTGAACGCGGTCGACTACTCGGGCTACCCCGACTGCCGGCCGGCCTTCCTCGAGGCTTTCGAGGCGCTCGCGCGCGTCGCCACTCGTGCGGGCGTCGAGGAAGGCGCGCGCTTCCGCGTGCACGCGCCGCTCCTCCGTCTCACCAAGGCCGGCATCGTCCGCCGCGCGCAGGAGCTCGAAGTCGACCTGGCGCTCACGCACACCTGCTACGACCCGATCGAGGACGAGCGCGGCCGCGTGCTCGCCTGCGGCCGCTGCGACGCGTGCATCCTGCGCCAGAAGGGTTTTGCCGAGGCCAGCGTCCCGGACCCGATCCCGTATGCACGCTCCGACCGCTAGGAATGCCTGATCGCCCGGAACCCGGTCGAAGAGCACCTGTTCCACTCGCCCTCCCGGCCCGGCACCCTTGCATGAGCTCGCGACTCCCCATCGAGGTCGACCGCATTCCACGGTCGCTCGTCCGAGCGCTCCTCGTCGGAGCGTGCAGCGCGGGAATCGCCGGGGTGGTCGTCCTCGATGCCTTCGCGTGGCTCGCGCCGCGCACGTCGATCGGGGAGCTCGCCGGGGACCTGCGCTTCCTGCTCGGCACGGCCACGCTCCTCGCCGCGCTGCCGCTCCTCTTGCTTCATCGCTGGAGCATCGCCCTGGTCGGCATCGTTCTCGCGGGTCTGCACATGTCGTCGGAGCTCTCGCTCTGCCTCGGAACTCCGGCCGAGCCCGGGACGGGGACCGAGCTGCGCGTCCTCGGGGCGAACCTGCTCTATGGCACCGCCGACCCCGAACTCCTGCTCGCCGCGATCGTCGACGCGCGCGCCGATCTCGTGGCCCTCTCGGAAGTCAGCGAGCCGAATGCATCCGGAACGCGCTGGAGCGAGGTCTTCGAGAACTGGCGTGAACGCTTCCCTCATCAAGTGCACATCGAAGGGAAACCCTTCTCCCTGGAGCTGCTTTCCCGTTACCCGCTCGAGGGAGTCGAGGGCCACCAGCTCGACGAGCCGCTGCGCGTGCCCGGCACGGGCTGGACATCGCGTCGCATGCTCGTCGAAGCCGACGTACAGGTAGGCGCGAGCCGCGTCAAAGTCTTCGCCGCGCACTTCCCGATTCCATTCGGCTCGTGGTCGCTCGCCGCGCGCAGACAACTCCTCGACCGCATCGTTCGCGAGCGCAACGACGGACCCACGATCGTCCTGGGCGACCTCAACGCGACCTCGACCTCGCCGCTATTCGCCGACCTCCTGGAGCGCGCCAATCTCCGCGACTCACGCCGCGGCTTCGGTCCCTGCTTCTCCTGGCGACCCCGCTTCTCTCCCGTGCACGTCCTCGCCATCGACCACGTCCTCGTGAGCGCGGACATCACCGTCCTCGACCGAGCCCTGGGACCGGAGATCGACAGCGACCACCTGCCCGTTCGAGCCGTCCTGCGCTTGCCGCTCACGGAACCGATGATCGCCGGCCCTCGCTGAGTCAGGATCCTGCGGCTCCTCGGGCGGGGCTCGAGAGCTGGCCTGTTCAGGATCCCACGATGCGAAGTTCGCCCGGCCGAAGGCCGGACAGCGCATCCAGCATGGCCGGTACGAGCGGGAGGAGATGGGCAATGCGGTTGGACGGAACGCGGATCAAGAGCAATCCAAGTGGCAAGACCGCTACATCGTGCTGCTCCGGAAGCTTCCGATCCATCGTGAGGAGGCCCTCGAACCTCCCGCATGCGCGACGGAGCAGCTCGCCGTTCTTGATCCCCTGACAACCTAATCCCGTCACCGTACTCGCGTCATGTCCAAGGAGAGCCGGTGCCAGATCCACGGGAAGGTTTTCGTCAAGCAGAAGGCGCACTGGCGAGCACCGAATCGCGTGCAAGATCGAGAGCAGCGATGACTTGCTCGCGCTTCACCGAAGGAAACTGTCGGAGAAAATCATCCAGGGTCTCGCCCCCTTCGATGTAATCGAACAGCGACTGAGCGGGCACCCGAGTTCCGACGAACACCGGCGTGCCGCTCAAGATCTCGGGGTCGCTGTGGATGACCAGAATCTTGGAGACCATACTCGACTCGATAGGCTACCAACGAAGGTACTTCACCCCTCCTCCTCCGTCCAGGACAGTCATTCACCTCGCTCTTCGAACTGCCATGCAGGAGTTCGCAATCCCTGCGTTGGCCCTGCCGCTCGAAGCGCCGCGGTCATCAAGGGGTGGTGTGCAGCGCAGCTCAGCAACTCCCTGGCCGAGACTCGCACACGGTTCGCTTCGACGAGGTAGGCTCTCGCTCGCATGAGCGAAGCAGACGAAGGAAAGCCGAGCACAACGGCGCGGCCGGCAGAGCCGGTTGCGGAGAGCGATCCGCGCATTCAGGCGCTGCGCTGGCTCGTGGGGGTCGTGGATCGCTTGCGTGCCCCGGATGGGTGTCCTTGGGATCGCAAGCAGACCGAGGCGAGCATGGCGCCGCATCTGGTGGAAGAGGCGCACGAGCTCGTCGAGGCGATCGAGACGGCCGGTCCGGGCGAGGCGGAGGAGGAAGTCGGCGATCTCCTGATGAACGTCGTGCTGGTGTGCCGCATCGCGATGGAGGCGGGGCGATACGATCTGGCGAGTGCTGCGGGGAAGGTGGCCGAGAAGCTCGTGCGGCGGCACCCGCACGTGTTCGGGGAGAGGGCCGCGAACTCGGCGGAGGAAGCGCTCGCGCGCTGGGAGGCGGTGAAGAAGAGCGAGCGCGAAGCTGCCGCCAAGGAGGACAGCAGCGCGCTGGCGGGAATCCCGCGCGGTCTGCCGGCGCTGCAGCGAGCGGGGCGCGTGTGCGACAAGGCGATCGCGGCTGGATTTCGCTGGCAGGATGCCTCCGCGGCCCTGGACAAGCTGCGCGAAGAGATCGGCGAGCTCGAGGCGGCGCTGCCCGCGCGAGCGCTCGCCGAGGGCACGATCCCCGAGCTCGGCGATCCAGAGCGCGAACGGGTTGCGCACGAGCTCGGCGATGTCTTCCTGGCGGCCGCGCATCTCGCGCGCTACCTCGGCCTCGAGCCCGAGCACCTGGCGCGCGAGGCCATCCGCCGTTTCGAGTCGCGCTATCGCAGCATGGAGCGCGCGCTCGGGGGCAATCTCGATGGACGCACGCTCGACGACCTGCTCGCGGCTTGGCAGCGGGCGAAGCTCGACGCCTAGATGTGATCCGCGGAGCGGTCGTGCGATGGGGGAGGCAGCTACTTTCCGACGCGATCCGAAGCGCCGAGGCGCACCGAGTCCTCGAGGCGCATACTCACCGGGATCGGGCTCGAGCTCGAGCTCGATGGAGAACGGCTGGCAGAGATCGAAGGTCGACGGGAGCACGCTCCACTCGCGGGGGGGACTCGCTGCGAAGTTCGGGCGTCAAAAGAAGACCGCCTGAAGGCGGTACTCCGAACCGGAACGAACCGGAACGAACCGGACCGGACCGGACCGGACCAGGGCCGGCGCGGGAAGCCGCGTAGCTTGAAACCGATACGGGCGTGCGGATCCGCACCTCAGAGGACTGCGTGCACGCCTGGATCAGCGACGACCAGGTCCGCTTCGGCGGAGACGCCGAAGATGCGGCACAGCTCGATCCCGAAGGTCGTTGCGACCTTCGGATCGAAGTCTCCTTCATCGGAGTTCCCGCAATCGATCGGAATGTGGGGAACCCAGCGTTCGGTCAGGCCGTCGCTAGATGTTGGAACTCGGTGGAAGGTCGTCTCGTGATACCACCAATCGCGAACGGTCTCCCGCACCAGGCGCCGAATCAGTGCGAGCGCCAGTTCCTCGCGCGAGCGCTCCTGGCAGGGAGTCCACGCGCCGGCGATCACGCACGCAGCAAGCAGGGTTGCGGTCATCGTCCATGGCCCACGAATCGGGGGATCGAAGGTCGAGGTGCGCATGAGTAGCGAGAGTTCGAGCATGCGAGCGGAGGTCTCGCCGCGGAGAGAAACGTGCGAAATCGCGCCACCTGCTCTCGCGTCGGGCGGGACGAGCGCGCGCGCACAGCGGGTTGCGCAAAAACGACCCGTGAAGGAAGTCCTTAACTTGTGACGCTTCGGCGGCCCGCCTAGAATGCGCGGGCTTCGGGTCATCGGAGAAGTGCGGGGCCGACTGGCCACGCTGCCACCTGGATGGCGATCGGCGTTCCTCCCCACCGGTCCGGCGGTTCCCGCGCTTCTCCCCGGCTCGCGCGATCGAAGCGGCTCAGCGATCCACGAAGACGCCGACGCCGGACTCCTTGGTGACACCATCTTTCGTGTCCACCTTGCGTCGCACCGTCTCGGCATCGTTCTCGGGTGCGGGCTTCAACGTCGAAACCGAGTACGTGTCCGTCCTCCGCCCCAGGTCGAGGAACATCAAGATGGACTTCGTTTCGCGATCGACGTCTTCCTCGTGGCCGCCGTTGCCGAAGGAGTAGTCGCCGGGGTTCTCGTAGCTGTCCGTGCCGTCTCCGTCCACCAGTACCGCAAGGGAAGTGATCGTGGCAGAGCCCAGACCGATGCCGGCGGAGACGTAGTGGTCGTCGCCTGCTGCGTCCAGCAGATACGAGAGCGCGAGGTCCCAGTTGCCCGCACAGCTTGCCGTGTAGGGGTTCGACCACAGGTCGTCCCCCCCGTCGTCGAGGACGATTCCCAGGCCATAGTGCGCGCCCGTCGCGATCCCGTAGCGCGAGCCGTGCACCTCGTCGTTGCCAGCCATGTCGCGCACGATCCCGCTCCCGGCGAAGTAGCCGACGCCGAAGCCGAACTCGCCCACGGTCGAGCGATCGTTCCCCGCGCAGTCGACGAGTACACCCACGCCGCCCGCCGCCTTGGTCGTGGCCGGATCGAGCGAGCGAAAGCCGAGGCCGCAGCCCATGGAGAACGACGAGAACTCGTTCTCGGTGCCGTAGGAAGAAGGGTATTTCCCCCTGGCGTTGCGCACGTCGTCGCCGCGGGCGTCGATCAGCATGCCAACTGACTCCGGAGCGGCGAATCCTTGCGAGTAGAGCAATCCCGTGCAGCGGTCGTCGCCCGCGCGATCGACCAGGATGCCCACGCCGAAAGCTCCCGCACCCTGCGCGAGCGCATCGGCCTCGTACACGTCGTCGCCGGCATGGTCGACGAGCATCCCCACGCCCGCGAGACCGGCGCCCTGCGAGAGGCGCGGAGCGCTGTAGTGGTCCTTGCCCTCGATGTCCACCAGCAGCGATGCGCCGAAGAGGCCGCAGGCTTGCGCGAGATCGTCGGTGCTCTCGTAGCGATCGTTCCCGTCTCGATCGATCACTACGTTCACCGGTCGATCGACGTCCGAGCGCGTGGCGAGCGGGCCGTAGCGATCGTCGCCGCCCAGCTCGAACAGGAAGGCGACCGGGAGGTCGTACTCGTTCGCACCCGCGGCGCCGACGAGGATCCAGCCGAGCTCGCTCTCCTTCGCGTACAGCAGATTGCCGCGCACACCATCGACCTTGCTCGGCTTCTCGGGGCGCTCGAGCTGCACCGAGTCATAGAAGCGCGCCGCGTACTCGGGGTCGGCAAGCGGAGCGAGCAGGTCCGCCGCGCGCAGGAGCGGTCCGAGGCGGATCTGCTTGAAGCGCTCCCACGTGGCGACGTGCTCGGGCCGGTCGTGCACGTAGACCGTGCGCGTGAGCTCGTCGAAGACCGCGACGAGAGCCGCGCGCAGCGCGGGACGCTCGGAGGGATCGATGTCGGCCAGCGCCTCGTCGATCGCGTCCGCGGCACGTCGCAAGAGGTCCTCGAGATCGGCGATGCGTTCCGAGAACGGCAGCTCGCGCGCGAAGAGGCGCTCGGGGATCTCGACGGGAACGCGTTCGACGTCGATCAGGCCGCGCGCTTCGTCGACGAGAGCCGGCAAGGCGAGCTTGCGCCCTCCGGCCGCTGCCGCGATGCGATCGGTCAGCTCGATCGCCGCTCCGGGTACTGCCCAGGGCTCGCGCGTGGCGTACTCGAAGAACGAAAGTCGCCGCTCCGCACCGACCTGGGCGAGGAAGGTCGCGTAATGGCCGCGGAAGGCGTCGACCTCCGCTCGCAGGCCATGGCTTTCGATCAAGAGCGGTAGCTCGTCGATCCCCGGCCAGCTCACGTTCTCTTTCTGGAGCGCGAGGAGCGGGAGGACCAGCAAAGGAGCAGTCTTCATCGTGTTGGGCCGCGCGCGTGCTCGCGAGCCGGGACGGGAGCTCCACCTTACACGGAATGGACCTCTCCGCGCATGGATTCGAGCGTACGCGGAACCTCGCGCGCACGGACGGGTTCGAGATGCCTCTTCGGGGCGCGCGATGCCCTACACTCACGCCCCTCCACCCCTGGTCGAAGCATGCAGCCCATCGTCCGTGCCAGCGAGCTGTTCAAGTTCCACGAGCAAGGTGGCGAGCGCGTGCCCATTCTGCGCGGCATCGATCTGGAAGTGCATCCAGGCGAGTTCGTGTGCGTCATGGGTCCCAGCGGATCGGGGAAGTCGACGCTCTTGCACTTGCTCTCCGGTCTCGACGAGCCGTCGGCCGGTTCGGTTTGGCTCGGCGGGGAGGACCTGGCGAAGCTTCCCGAGCGCCGCCGTACGCTGCTCCGGCGCAAGACCATCGGCTACGTGTTCCAGTTCTTCCATCTGCTGCCGAACCTCTCGGTGCGCGAGAACATCGGGCTCCCGCTGGCCATCCAGGGCCGGCGACCCGAGCGCGAGGCCGCGCGCGTGACCGAGATCGCGGCTTCGCTCGGACTGGATCGGCGCCTCGCCGCCTTGCCCCACCAGCTCTCGGGCGGCGAGATGCAGCGCACCTCGATCGCGCGCGCGCTCCTCGGCGCGCAGCCCTTGCTCCTGTGCGACGAGCCGACGGGGAATCTCTCGCAGAAGGCCGGCCTCGAGGTGATGCAGATCCTGTCGCGCTGCGCGCGCGAGCAGAACCGCGCGGTGGTCCTCGTGACGCATAATCCCCGTGACGCTGCCTTCGCAGACCGTGTGCACTTCCTGGTGGATGGCGAGCTCGCACGCGACGTGGTGCTGCGCGGTCCGGGATTGAAGGTCGAAGCCGTGCACGAGGCTCTCGCGAGCCTCTCCATCTGATGGGTATCGGTTGGACCCTCGCACGCGCGAGCTTCTTCGGCCGTCCGTCGCGCACGCTCTTCTCGATGCTCGGCATTGGCCTCGGCATCGCGATCGGCGTGGGGGTCGTGACGCTCGACACCACTACGATCCATGGTCTCTCGCCGCGGGATCTCGCGACGGTTCCCGACTTGCAGGTGCGGCCCGCGCGCGGGCGTGAGCAGCCAGCATCCGATCTGGCCGCGACCGAGGGCGTCGCGGCCGCAGCCGGCTTCTTCCAGAACGACGCGTTCGTGCGCGCGGCACCGCGGGTGGGTGTCGTTCCGGCCGAGGAGACGCAGCGAGTCAGGCTGTACGGCCTCGATTCACCGGCCGCGCCCGCTCTGGACGCCTACGTGCTCCTCGAAGGTCGCGACCTCGATCCGTCGCGCGAACACCGCGAGGTCCTGGTCGGCGAGGCGCTCGCTCGCGCGCTCGGCATTGGCCTCGGCGATCCGCTCTCGATCGCGCGGCCGCGGCGGGCGGCGAAGACCGAGTGCGTCGATGGTCAGATCGTGAGCGTGGGTCCGGCGCGCACCGAGGTGCCGCTCGAGGAGACCTTCCAGGTCGTCGGGATCCTCGGTCGCGAGGGGCTCGGCCATCACTCGCGCGGCATGGTCGTGATCATCGACTTCGAGTGGGGCAAAGGGCTCTACGAAGGCGTGCACATCGACACGAGCTTCTGGGTCAAGCGCGACCCCACGGTCAACATCGAGCGCCTGCGCGCGAGCCTCTCGCTCGGCTACTCCTACGAGCTGAACGAGGCGGCGCTCCTCGGGCAAGCTGCGGACGAGCGCGCGTTCCGTTCGGGAGTGCGCATGGCGGGGCTGCTCGCGATGCTGCTCGGCCTGTACGTGATCTTCCACACCCTTTCGATGTCGCTGGTCGAGCGACTGGGGGAGGTGGGGACCCTGCGTGCACTGGGGGTCACGCGCGCTCAGCTCGCGCGGATCTTCCTACTCGAAGCGGTGGCGCTCGCCGGCGGCGGCGCGATCCTGGGCCAGCTCGGGGGAATTGCGATCGCGCGCGGGCTCCTGGCCGTCGGCATCACGACGCTGGGCTCGGGAAAGCACGTCGCGGGCTTCGAGGTGCCCTGGACGATCACCCTCGCGCTCACCGGCCTCGGCTTCGTGATCGCGCTGGTCGGCTCGGTGTATCCGCTGCTGCTCCTGCACGGCTCGAGCACCGTTGCGGCGCTGCGCGGCGAAGAGGCTCTGCAGAAGAGCGGGGTGCGGCGCGGCTTCCATCTCTTTGCGGCGATCCTCCTCGTCGTCGTCTTGCCGAGCATCTACCTCGTGCTCGTCCCGGTCGTGGGGGAGTTCAGCGGCGAGCTCGTCTCGATCGTGCTCAGCGCCGTGGGCCTGCTCGCCGCGGTCGTCACGCTCTCCTTCCTCGTGCCGATCGTCCTGTCGGCGCTGTGTGGAATCCTGACGATCCCACTGTCGCGCGCCTGGCCGCTCGCCGGCCGGCTCGCGGCGCGCTCGATGCGCCAGAGTCCCACGCGCATCGCCGTCAGCGCTTCGGCGATCGCCCTCGTCGGAGCCTCGTTCATCGGCTTGAAGGGCTTGACCGACAGCCTGCGCGGGGAGGTCGAGGTGTGGGCCGGAGAGGCTGCCGTCGACAAAGTGTTCGTGCGCAACCTTCCTGAAGTCCCCTTCGCCACGCTCGCCGAGCGCTTGCACCAGTTCCCCGGCGTCCTCGCCGTGGAGCGGGGGAGCGCGCGCGCGCACTCCCTGTTTCTCTTGCTCGGCATGGACGCGAGCGAGCTCGCGCGCAGCGGTCCGCTGCACGACGACCCGCGCCTCGTGAGCGAGTTCGAGTCCGGTCACGGGGTCATCCTCTCGCGTCGCCTGGCGGCTGCGTACCACCACGCGGTCGGGGACCCGCTGCACGTCACCAAGGCAGATGGGAGCGTGCAGGAGTTCCGCGTGCTCGCCGTCAGCGACGCCTACGGCTTCTTCCCTGCTCCCGACGAGCGCGACTACGCCGTCGTGGCGGTCGACTACTTGCACCGCTACTTCTGCGTGGACAGCGAGACCGTCACCGACGTCTCGGTGCGCCTCGAGCCGGGGACCGATCCCGAGCTCGTCGCCACCGCCGTGCACGAACTCCTGCCGGACGCGCGTGACCTTCGCTTCGACCTGGGAGCCCAGGTGCGCGACTTCCACCTCGCCGACATCGACCGCGATTTCGTGCTCTTCGACATCCTGATCGTGCTCACTGCACTCCTCGCGGGCCTCGGCGTCCTCAACGGCCAGCTCCTCGCAGCTCTCGAACGCGCCAAGGAGATCGGCATCCTCAAGGCCCTCGGCACGAGCGGACGCCAGGTGGCCGGGATGGTGCTGCTCGAAGCCCTCGTCGTCGGCCTGGTCGGCGGCGCCCTCGCCGCGCTGCTCGGCACCCTCGCGACACCTCTCGTCGTGCACTCGGTCCAGACCCTGGCAGGCCTGACGCTTCCGATGCGCGACCTGCGAACGTGGTGCCTCCTCGCCCTCGCCGGCGGCCTGGCCGTCTCCCTCGTCGCCGCGCTCTATCCGATCCGCCGCCTCAATCGCTTCGACGCCGTGCGCGCGGTTCGCACGAGCTGAGTCAGGCAAGTTTCCTCATGCCTGCTTCAGGCGCTTGCGCCTGCGAACCAGGTAGGGGAGGAGCCACAGGTGCACGCCGGTGCACCACAGGCCGAGCAAGACGAAGGCGGTCGGTAGCCAGAGGTAGAGCTTGATGTTCTCGTGGAAAAACGAGCCGTCGTGGATCTGCTCGAGCAGGTCGGAGCGCCGGAACGTAGAGGCGAGCAGGCTGCCGTCGAAGGTGTCGATTTGCAGCTCCCAGTGGTTTTTGCACTGGACCTTCAGCATCCCGCGCCCGACACGAACGTCGAGCCGGTCGATGTCATCCCACGAGTCGACCTCGGCCTCGGGCACGCTCTGCGCGACTTCCAGGACGCGGGGCCACGGAATTGCCAGCTCCGGGTGCGAGCCCTTCAGGGTCGGTGGCTGCACCCAACCCCAGTGCTTCTTGAGCTGAAGGAAGACACCCGAGGTGATGATGATCAAGAGGGGTAGCGCGGTGAGCAGGGCTCCCCAGCGATGCAGCTTGCGATTCCATTGGGCGGCGCTCATGCACGGGAAGACTGCGGCATGAGGGGCGCGACGCCAAGCTGGCAATCCCCTCGACGAAGGCGGGGGTCACGAATCGTCGGTCCAGGTGCCCTCAGTTCCCCGACGTCGCGCACACCACGAAGCGCAAGGCGTCGGTGAGGCCGACGCCGGTCGGGTCCATGGGGTCGCGGTACCAGAACTGTGCGTAGATCGTGTCGAAGGCGGCGATGCCCTTCTCGCTCATGTAGGCGTGCGAGAAGAAGAAGTCGAAGCCGCCGCTGCAGTCGCTGCCCAGATGCGAGCCACCGGAATTCTGGATGTGGGTGCGCTTGATGGGAGCGCCGATGCACAGGGTCCCTCCATAGAAGGGCGCGGAGTGTTCTGCACGGCTCCAGATCATGATCCCGTTCTGCTTGTTGATCACTTGCGCGGCGACGACGTGGAAGTCGTCGGTGCCAGTGGCCGCCGGGGTCCCGGTCGAACTGATCATCGGGATGCAGCCCAGGGAATTGGGTTTGGCCGTGCAGTAGACGCGCGGGGCCGTGCAGTAGTTCAGGTCGAAGGCGAAGGCTCCCATGTCCGCGCGGGAACCGTCGTCATCGGGCGGTGCGCCGGGATCTCCGGAATCGATGCAGGGGGACGAAGCGAGCAGGTGGTAATCGCGGGCCCCCTCGTCCCAGAAACGCGGATCGGCGTCGATGTTCCCGAAGCCCGGGAAGCCTCCCTGGACCAGGCTCCACTTGGCGTGGGAGGAACCGTTCAACTGATCGGGCGAATTCTCCCACGCGATGGAGCTCGCGAGCGTCACGCCGTAGCCCGCGCCGCCCTCGGGAAGCATGGACCCTCCGGCCACGGCGGTGTTCCTCACCAGGGTGCAACGATCGAGGGTCGCCGGCCCGTGGACCGCGCCGCCGCGGCCGGCTGTCGGATTGAGGCAGCAATTGCCGAGCGCGCGATTGCCGGTGAACGTGCAGCGCGAGAAGACGACGATTGCAGCAGGATCGAGGCACACAGCGCCGCCGGATCCCTGCTCGTAGTAGAAGGCGGACACATGGTTGTCCTCGAAGGTGCATTCGAGGAACGTTGCCTCTCCTGCGCCCACGTAGACTGCGCCCCCGTCTCCGGCATGGTTCGATCGAAACGTCGAGCGCTCGACCAGTAGATCGGAGCTGGCGAGCGGGGAGACGTAGATCGCGCCGCCCCAGTACTCGTCGGCGGAGGAATTCGCCTCGAAGTTCGTGTCCGCGATCCTCGCGGTGGCTCCGCGCAGCGCGATCGCGCCACCGCGCGTCTCGCTGTCGTTCTGGCCGAAGGTCGAAGCCTGGATGTCGAGTGTGCCGCCCTGGACCCCGACCGCACCGCCGATATCGAAGGGGAAGGATGCGTCCACGCCGTGGTGGGTGAAGACGCAGTCGCTGATCGTCGTCGCGCACTGCACGAGCTCCGCGCCCGAAGCGTGCTCCGGCTCGACCTCGAAGAAGTTCGCCTTGTTCTCCTCGAAGGTGCATCCCGACAGGACGACGGTGGAAAGATCGGCCCACAGCGCGCCGAGATCGGCCCCCGAGGAGCCGCAAGAGCTGGGCTGGATGCGTGCCAGCAGGCAGTCGACCAGCTTCAGGTGCGGCATCGACTCCGCGTAGATCCCGCCCCCGCAAGCGATGTTCTGGATCGTGCAGCCGACGAACTCGAGGTCGGAGAGCTCCACGTAAGCGCCCCCGCCCACTTCCGCCATGCAGTCCTCGATCGCGCAGTTCTCGATCCGGGCGCTCGCGTTGGAAGCCCACATTCCTCCGCCGCGAAGTCCCATCCCGTTCGGCGTGCCCGTCCCCCCGCGCAGCGTGAAGCCGGTCAGCTCCGTTCCGGCATGCTCCCCACCCTGGAAGACGACGACCGTGCCCGTTCCGTGGGCATCGAGGATCGTCTCGGCCGCCCCGGCCAGGCTGGCGATCGCGAGCGTCTTGCCGCGGTAGCTCACGCTCTCCATGTAGATCCCTGGCGCGACCAGGATCTCGTCCCCGTCGACGGTCCCGGGCTGGTCGACTGCGTACTGGAGGCTCGTGTAGGGCTCCTGGGCCGTGCCGGTTCCCGGGGGGATTCCGTTCACGTCGACGTGCCAGGTTGTCTGCGCGACGAGCGAGCTTGGCAGAGCGAGGACCAGGAACAGGATTCTGCGAGCGTCGGGAAGCATGACGGTAGTCGAGAGTTTCGTCTGGAAAGAATGCCACGCTTACAACTTCCAGGGGAAACCAGTCGGTCGGAATCGAGGTCCGAGCGTGGTGCGGTGGCCGCGAGGCGAGCAGGCGGGGAGCGGTGGTCGAGCGCCACCGGCTCCGGGCTTCTCGGGCAAGAAGCGTTCCCTCTTGCCCTCGCTCTCGGCCCGCGCGCTCGCTCGGGGCCGGGGTCCTCCCCCGGATGCGCGACCGCCGCGTGGGGGCCAGAGGCGCTGGACCCGGACCAGGGCTCCGCTATACTCTGCCCCCCTCGAGCGGGGATGTAGCTCAATTGGTTAGAGCACCGGCCTGTCACGCCGGAGGTTGCGGGTTCGAGCCCCGTCATCCTCGCCATCAGCTCGAGCCCTCAGTGACCCCGGGGGGCTCCTTTTCTCAAGGATCGGCCCGACAATCCTCTCCGCCGCGGTCAGCCCTGGACTCCTGCTCAGGCTCGGATCCCGGCGCCCATGACGATTCCCGACCTGCACCCTCCCGTCCTGGTGACCGACGCGGCCGCGATGGCCCGCTTGCTCGCTGACCTGGAGGGGCAGCACGAGATCGCGGTCGATACCGAGGCGGACTCCTTCTACAGCTACCGGGAAAAGGTCTGCCTCGTGCAGATCAGTGTCGAGGACCGCGACTACCTCGTCGACCCGCTGAGCGACATCGACCTCCGCGCGCTGGGACCGATGCTCGCCGACCCGCAGAAGACCAAGGTCTTTCACGACGGGGAGTACGACATCTCGATCCTCCGGCGCGACTATGGGTTCCGCTTCGCGAACCTCTTCGACACACGCGTGGCTGCCGCGGCCCTGGGTACCCAATCTCCCGGTCTCGCCGCGGTGCTCCTGGAGCGTTACGGCGTCGCGCTCGACAAGGCGATGCAGCGCTCGAACTGGGCCGATCGCCCGCTCACGACGCGGCAGATCTCCTACGCTCGGCTCGACACGCACTACCTCCTCCCTCTGATGCACGCCCAGCGCGCCGAGCTCGCTGCGCGAGGGCGGAGCATGATCCTGGAAGGGGAGTGCAAGCGGCTCGAGCGGCTCGACCCCCAGCGATCCGCTTTCGATCCCGACGATTTCGCGGGTCTCAAGGGCGCGCGCGCCCTCTCCCCGCGCGAGCGGCGGATCGTGCGGGAGCTCTTCGTGCTGCGCGAGGGGCTCGCCGAGGCCCAGGACAGCCCGCCCTTCCGGATCATGAACAACCAGCTCCTCATCGAGCTGGCCCAGGCGCGACCGAGGTCCCTCAGCAAGCTCAGCGAGATGAAAGGCTTCGGTCCGCGCCTCTCCCGCAAGATCGGCCTGGCCGTGCTCGACACCCTGGCCCGCGCGCACTCCCTCGATCCGATCGAGCACCTGCCGCGCACGTCGCGCCGCGACGGTACCGAAGACTTCGACGAAGCTGACAACGAGCTCTACGAGCGGCTGAAACGCTGGCGCAAGGGAGTCTCCGAGTCGCAGGGGATCGAGGCGGCCTACTTGCTCAACCGCCACGTCCTGCTGCGGATGGCCAAGGAACGCCCCGCGACGCTCGAGGCCCTGGAGCGCGTGGACGGCTTGCTCCCCTGGCAGCTCGAGATGTTCGGAGACGAGCTGACTGCCCTCGTGTCCCGTTTCCAGGCCGAGCTCCTCGCGGGCACGCTCAATCCAAAACCCCGCCGCCGGCGCGGATGATCCGCTTCCGGAGAGTGGAGTGGTGGAGACGAGGGGGATCGAACCCCTGACCTTCGCATTGCGAACGCGACGCTCTACCAGCTGAGCTACGTCCCCACGGAGGGGCGGGGATTGTAATGTGCGGGGTGGGGCCGGCCAAGACCGCGGCTCCCTCCATGGCCGACCTTCCACTCATGCCGGCGCTCCTCTTCCTTTGTATCGGCTGGCTGCAGGCCCCGGCAGCTCGTGCGCAGACGGAACTCGAGCTCTGGCGCGACGTCCAGTTGCCGGAGGGGATGCAGCTCGATCTCGCGCGCGGCATCCTCGCCGGCCCGGGCGAAGCGCTGCTCGAGGGTTACCTCGTCCTGGACGATGGGATGCTCTCGGCGAACCCGCCGCTGCGCGCGCTCGCGCGCCCCGCTCCGCTCCCACCGAGCTGGAACGTGCGGCGGGACGAGGGCGTCGCAGGTCCGCGCCACGAGGCGCGGGCCAATGCCGAGTTCGTGTTCGACCTGGGCGGCGATCTTTGGGGGTACTTGCGCGTCCTCGATGGCGAGGACGATGTCGTGCGCCTCGAGATCGCATACGGGCCTTCGAGCGGGACGCTCGTCGAGCGGGATCCGATCGATGTCCTCACCGAGTCGATGCCCGAGGGGCTCGCGCTCCGCTGGCACGCCTCGGAGAGCTCGCCCGCCAACGCGAAGTACCTGGTCTGGCGCACCATCGTGGGTCAGGCGGCCGAGGGTGAGCCGGCGTATGCGGCCGAGCTCGTGGCCGAGGTTCGAGGCCGCGAATGGATCGACCCCGCTCCTCCGCGGCGGCTGCTCGAATACCGCGTCGCGCGAGAAGGCGCGAGCCCCGCGCGGGCGGCAGGGCTCGGCGCACGCGCGCGCGCCATCCGCGTCGAACGCCCCGGCGAATGGCCGATCGAGCTCGAGGCGGGCATGCGGATCGACCTCCTGACGGGCGAGCTCGGCGGGGAGCGCGCACACCTCGAGATCCTGCGGCTCGGGGCGCAGCGCTTCCAGCTCCGGCCGCTCGAGCGTACGAGGCTCTCGCTCGTCTCCGGACCCGGGGATCCGAGCTGGGTCGTGCCCGAGGCCTACGCGCCCGAGATACGGAACGTGCTGCTCGGTGGGGAGCTCGTGGCCCGGCTGGCCGAGGGAGTGTACGTGCGGCTCCAGTTCCTCGGCGATGGGCAGGCGAACGCGCACCTGGTCCGCCAGCTCGATCCGTGGGGCGGGCGCGTGCTCCCGCGCGCGCCCGAGCTCCCGCAGGCGAGCTGGGCGGACGGGCGCGTGCGGCTGACATTCGCGCCGCTCGAGCCCGCCGTCGTCGAAGCGGAGTTCGCCGTACGGGTCGTCGAGCGCGAGAAGAGCTACGGCACGGACGACTGGGAAGAAGTACTGCTCGGCTCCGCCCTCGAGAGCCAGGCCGAGATCGTCGAGAGCTCACGGGGAGTGCTCGCGCGCTACCGCTATCGCCACCGGCTCCCCAGCGGGATCGCTTCGCTGCCCAGCGCTCCTCAGCGCGTCTTGCTCGGCGACGTCGCCGATCCCGCCACGGTCGAGGCGCTGCTCGACCGAGCTTTCGCGGGGCTCCTCGACGCGGACTGGCGGCGGCGCTGCGAGTCGCGCGACGGGATCGAGCTCCTGAGCGACCGCGCTTCCGAGCGCTTGGTCGCCGCCCTGCGCTCCTCCGATCCCGCCATGCAGAGCGCCGCACGCGAGATCCTCGTCGAGACGAGCAAGGGCCACGCAGGTACGCACGTGCGGGTGATCCTCGAAGCGCGCGCGGCGCTCGAGGGCGTGCTCGCGCCGGCTCCCGAGGGATGGCTCGCGGCGGAGGTGATCGAACGCGAGCGAGCGCTCCTGGACGCGCTCCACCCGCCCGTCGAGGAAGTGCGCCGCGCGTGGACGCGCGTGCTGGCGCTCTCCGATCCCGACCCCGGCGTGCGTGCCTTCGCCGAGCTCTTGCTCCAGCGGCCATTCCCCGAGGACCGCGACGGAGTTCCCTGGGCCGTCCTGCCCGCGGAGGTGCGCGCACGCTCGACCGCGACCGGACTGGGCACGCTCTTCGCGCGCGGCGGCGATGGGCGGCAGCTCGCCCGCAGCCTCGTGCTCGCGGCCGACCTGGATCGGCCTCGGGCGGCGCTGGTGACGCTCGAGATCGCCGCACGCCTCGCCTCGCAGCCCTGGCCGTCGCTCGAGCCCGAGCTCGGGCGATCGGATGCGCAGCTCGCGCTCGAGCTCGTCGATCGGTACCGCGCGGGGGGAGGGAGCGCCCTGCTCGCGGCGGCCGAGGAGCTGGTGGTCACTCCGCGGGCGCGCCTGGAAGCTCTCGAGCAGTTGATGCGCGCGCGCTTCGAGCAAGTTCCGAGCGCGAGCGTGGCGCAGGATCTCGGACGCGAGCAGATCGAGCTGGCCGCGCCCGACTTCGATCTCCTGTCCGGCATGCTCGACGCACGCGGGACGAAGACCGAGAAGGCGCTCGACCTCGTGCTCCCCGCGGGGGAGTACCGTCCGATCGCCGGACGAACGAACCAGACTCTCGAGATCCATTCCTCGGGAGTGCGGCTCCTCGGCCGCGGTGGGCCAGCGCGGATCTTCGCGACGCTGCGCATCCACCATGCGAGCGACGTGGTGCTCGAGCACATCTCGATCGAACCTGACCAGGGCCTGGCGCTGAGCGTCGTCGATGCTTCGGTGACGCTGCGCGATTGCAGCCTCTCCCGTGCGGGGACCTCGATCAGCCTGCAGGATGGGCAGCTCGAGCTCGATCGCGTGCACCTGCTTCCGCCGAGCGACGAGGGGGAAGGCTCGCATTCGGCGCAGATCACCGGAGCGAGCCTGTTCTTCGCGCGGCGCTCGCTCCTGGAAAACGGCGGCATCCGGGCCATCGGGAAGGAATGCTTCGTGTACCTCGAGCGTTGCGTCCTCGATGGCCGCGACCAGAATGCGATCCAGATGCAGGACTCGGGGCTGGTGGTCGTGCGCGACCTGCTCCTGCGCGGGCGAGGCCCCCTGATCGCCGGAAAGGGCGAGATGCTCCTCGAGGGCGCGGTCCTCGCCGGCGAGAGCTTGCCCATGCAGTCCACCGATGGCCGCGTCAGCTTCTGCCCCGACCACCTGAGCTTCGCCGGCGAGCGAGCCGAGCTCCTCGGCGCGACCGGCCTCGATATCTGCCCGCTCGCGGAGCAGCGTTGAGGGATCTGGAACCGGTATCATCTTCGCCCCGACAGGAAAGACAGGCGAGCGAATGAACGACACCTTCCACTCCCGCGGATCGTTCTCCACGGGCGGCCGGAGCTTCCGGATCGCGCGACTCTCGGCCCTCTCCGGCCGCTTCGACATCGAGCGCCTTCCGTGGTCGCTGCGGCTGCTCCTCGAAAACCTGCTGCGCCACGAGGATGGTCTTTCCGTCACGGCCGCCGACATCGAGGCGCTGGCTGGCTGGAATCCGAAGAGCTCGCCGGAGCTCGAGATCGCGTTCCGGCCCGCCCGCGTCCTGATGCAGGACTTCACCGGGGTGCCCGCGGTCGTCGACCTGGCGGCCATGCGCGACGCGATGAAGGAGCTCGGCGGCGATCCTGCGCGCATCAATCCCCTGCAGCCGGTCGAGCTCGTGATCGACCACTCGGTGCAGGTCGACGCTTCGGGAACCCCCCAGGCTCAGGGGATCAACACCGAGCTCGAGTTCCAGCGCAACGCCGAGCGCTACTCGTTCCTCAAGTGGGGGCAGGGCGCTCTCAAGGGCTTGAAGGTCGTCCCGCCGGACACGGGCATCGTCCATCAGGTCAATCTGGAATACCTCGCGCGCGTCGTGATGGAAGGTGACGGCGGCTACGCCCATCCCGACACGCTCGTCGGCACCGACTCGCACACGACGATGATCAATGGCCTGGGCGTACTGGGCTGGGGCGTCGGCGGGATCGAGGCCGAGGCGGCGATGCTCGGCCAGCCCGTGTCGATGCTCGTTCCGCAGGTCGTCGGAGTGCGGCTCAAGGGCCGGCTCGCCGAGGGGACGACGGCCACCGACCTCGTGCTGCGCGTGACCGAGGTGCTGCGCAAGCACGGGGTGGTGGGGAAGTTCGTCGAGTTCTTCGGCGAGGGTCTGGCCGAGCTCGCGCTCGCCGATCGCGCCACGATCGCGAACATGGCGCCGGAGTACGGTGCGACCTGCGGGCTCTTCCCGGTCGATCGGATCACGCTCGATTACCTGCGCCTGTCCGGCCGCCCGGAGGAGAGCGTGCAGCTGGTCGAGGCCTACATGCGCGAGCAAGGCCTGTTCGTCGAGGGTGCCACGCGCGAGCCCGAGTACGCCGAGGTCCTCGAGCTCGATCTCGCCACGATCGAGCCGAGCCTCGCCGGACCGAAGCGCCCTCAGGACCGCGTCGCCCTCCCCAAGGTCGCCGCGGGCTTCGAGAAAGCGCGCCGCGAGATCCTCATCGCTGCGGGCCAGGCGGAGAGCACCGCGAAGGTGGAGGTGCGCCGGAACGAGCAAGCTTTCGAACTCGGTCACGGCTCGGTCGTGATTGCCGCGATCACGAGCTGCACGAACACGTCCAACCCTTCGGTGATGATCGGCGCGGGCCTCCTGGCCAAGAAGGCCGTGCTGGCGGGGCTGTCCGTCAAGCCGTGGGTCAAGACGAGCCTCGCGCCCGGATCGAAGGTGGTGACGAGCTACCTCGAGCGCGCGGGCCTCCTGCCCTATCTCGCCAAGCTCGGCTTCGACGTCGTCGGCTACGGGTGCACGACGTGCATCGGGAACTCCGGACCGCTCGCCCCCGAGATCGAGAAGGCGATCGACGACGGGGGACTCATCGCGGCGGCCGTGCTCTCGGGGAACCGCAACTTCGAAGGTCGCGTGCACGCCAAGGTGCGCGCGAACTACCTCGCCTCACCGCCGCTCGTGGTGGCGTACGCGCTGGCGGGCGACGTGAACGTGGATCTCTCGCGGGAACCGCTCGGCTGCGACGCCAGCGGCAAGCCGGTGCACCTGCGCGACGTGTGGCCGACCGGCCGCGAGATCCAGGAGACGATCCAGCGGACCGTCGGCCGGGATCTCTTCCGCACGACCTACGCAGACGTCTTTCGCGGGGGAGAGCGCTGGCAAGCGATCCGCGTGCCCGGCGGCGACACCTACGCCTGGGATCCGGCTTCGACGTACGTCAAGCGCGCGCCGTACTTCGAGGGCATGCGGAAGCTTCCCGACCCGGTACGCGACGTCGCCGGCGCGCGCGTCCTGTGCATGTTCGGCGACAGCATCACCACCGATCACATCTCGCCCGCCGGCTCGATCGGGAAGTCGAGCCCCGCGGGCAGCTACCTGATCGCGCACGGCGTCGACCCGGCGGATTTCAATTCCTACGGCGCGCGGCGCGGCAATCACGAGATCATGATGCGCGGCACCTTCGCCAACGTGCGCATCAAGAATCGCCTCGTGCCCGGTGTCGAAGGCGGCCTCACGACGCACTTTCCCTCGCGCGATCGGCTGTCGATCTACGACGCCGCGATGCGCTACCAGGCCGCCGGTGTGCCGACCATCGTGCTCGCCGGCAAGGAGTACGGAGCGGGGTCCTCGCGCGACTGGGCGGCCAAGGGGCCCGCCTTGCTGGGGGTGCGCGCAGTGATCGTGGAGAGCTTCGAGCGCATCCACCGATCCAACCTGGTGGGCATGGGGATCCTGCCCCTCGAGTTCCTGCCGGGCCAGACGATCGATTTGCTCGGGCTGACCGGCGAGGAGCGCTTCGATGTCTCCGGGATCGCCGAGCGCTACTCGCTAGGAACGCCGACCGGAGGCGAGGTACTGGTCCGCGCATTCACGGACACGGGGCCGGCGAAGGAGTTCCGCGCGCGCGTGCGCATCGACACGCCCGAGGAAGCGAACTACTTCCTGCACGGCGGGATCCTACGCTACGTGCTGCGGCGTCTGCTGGCGCTGGGATGAGTCATCCGCTCGCGCGCTCGAGCCCAGGAGCGCTCGGGTCAGTGAATCGTCGTCCCGATCCCGATACCCCAGTGCACGGACGAGCCGTCGGAGTAGCCGCGCTGCCACTCGCGGCGCACGAACGTCTGCGTGACGTCCGCGTTGCCCCCAGGATAGGCCAGGGTCCAGGAGAGGTTCAGGCCCTCGATCTCGGGCGCTTCGACCGCCATCCCTTCGGGGTAGGGGAAGTCCAGCTCGTAGGTGCGCGGCTGGCCCGGAGGAATCTCCTCGCCGGGGAGAGGGTCGATCACCGGCGCGCCGAACACCTCGAGATTGGAGCCGACGAGCTTCATGCCTTCGCTCGTGAGATGCACGGGTCCCGCGCTCCGGTTCTCGATCATGATGCGCAGGTGCATCATCGGTTGACCGCTGGAGCTGCCGCCCTCGCGGCGTCCCTCGATGACCGTCGTGAGGGCGCGCGCCAGGACGGGCTCCTCGGGACGCGGTTGGAGGAGCGTCTCGGCGGGACTCGGATCGAAGGTGAAGCGCCACGAGGTCGTGGCGCAGCTCGGGAGGAGCCCGATCAGAAGGAGCGAAGCGGCGGAAGCGAGTTGAAGTGGACGATGCATGGCGTGTCTCGCGCGGGGACCAGAGCACGCGAGCGGTCCGGCGACCGCGTTCGCGCCTAGGCCTCATGGTCGATGGACGGGGAGACTTCCATGGTGCCGGATGAGGGGGAGCCAGGGAACACCAGGCCCGGCCGGTCTCCCGGGGGCTCCGCCGTGGTCGCGCTCCTGGTCGTCTTTCCGCTCGCCCAGCTCGTGAGCACGGCGGTGATGGTCCTCGCGAAGCGTGCGAGCTCGGGCGAGGGGACGCTCGGCGAATGGATGGCCGCGCAGGCCGGTTCACCGCTGGGTGTGGTGCTCATGATCGTGCCGATCCAGGCGATGACGCTGCTCGCCACGCTCTTCTTCGTGCGGAACGAGCGGGACCGCGCGAGGGCGCTCGGGTTGCGGAGGAGCGCGCTCCCCGCGCACGTCACGCTCCTCCTGGTTCTCGGGACACCCGTGTTGCAGGTGGCGGCGTTCGTCCTCGTCCATCTCTCGGGTCTGGAACCCAGCCCACAGCTCGAACGGCTCCAGGAGCTGCTCGGCCGGAGCACGGGCGCCACGGCGGTGCTCTTCACCTTGCTCGCGACGATCGTGCCGGCCTTCTGCGAAGAGCTGTTTTTCCGAGGCTACGTCCAGCCGCGGCTGGCCGCGCGCTTCGGGCCGCTGGTCGCAGTGCTGGTTTCCGGTCTGGTGTTCGCGCTCTATCACGGCGATCCGCTCCAGGTGATCACCGTGATCCCGCCCGGGCTGTGGTTCGCCTATCTCGCCTGGCGTGCACGCTCGACCTTCGTGCCGATGGCCGCTCACCTGGTCTTCAACGCGATGGGTGTCGGGATCGCCAGGCTCCCGCTGAACGCCGCGTCCGCGGGAGAGCCGCCCGAGCTCGCACCCTGGTCCGCGGTGATCGTGGTCGGGTGCCTCGGTTTCTCGGCGCTCGCGCTGAGCATGGGTCTCTGGCTGGCTGGATCCGAACGTCCTGCTGCGGGGGACTCGGCGTAGCAGGAATTCCTTGCTGGCTCTCGGCGACGGCCGCGCGAGCAATGGGTGTCAGGTGGCTTTCTGGGGGTCCCCGGCCGGGGAATCCGGTGGCCACAGGATGCGGAGGATGGCGAGGGCTTCGCCCCGAGGCCCCTTCTGGCCGATGGTGGCTGCGGTTGCATCCACCCCTCGAGATCCAGCGCGCTCCCCTCCGCCCCGCATGCCCCAGTCGCCTCTCGTTCCCGAGGGAAGCCCCAAGAGCCTCCCCCTGCCTCCCAGGATTCTGCTGCTCGGTCTGCAGAAGGAGGAGGACGATGCGCTCACGCTCGCCTTCGAAGCGCGCGGCTGGCAAGTCCAGAGCCTCTCGAACGGCTCGCTCGCGACGGACGTGAACCTGATCGTCGCCACGCCTCTTGCGTGGCACGGTCACGCGCGAGCTTGCCGCGAATTCGAGCAGGCGGTTCCCGAGCTGGCGGTGGTCCTCGTACTCGGTGCCGAGGATCGCAACGTCGAACCATTGCCGGCAGCCGCGGAATACCTCGAGCGCCCGCTCTCACCGTGCATCGCCGTGCATCGGATCGAGCGCGTGCTCGCGGGTCTGGCAGGACTCGCCAGCGCGCAGGCCGAAGAGACCGGTTTCGTGGTCCAGGATCTGCTCGCGGGTCGATCCTCCTTTCATCAGGCCCTGGAGAGCGCGATCGCCCGGACGGGGCGTGACGAGCTCGCCCTCGTTTGCACGGTCGAGATCGGACTGGAGGGCGTCGACAAGCCGAGCCAGGGATCCGTGCACCAGCACGTCGGTCTCGCCCTGAGCACACTGCGACGAGAGGCGGGCGAGGGCGCGGAGCCGATCGCCGAGCATGCCGCCGGGCGCCTGAAACCCGGCCAGTACGCCCTCTTTCTCGCGGGCGCCTTCGACGAGAAGCGCGCAAGCTCGCTCGCGGCGCGTCTGCACGAACTCATCACGCATCGCTTCGAGGAGCAGTGGGGCGAGGCAGCCCCTGCCGTGTACGTCGGCTTCGCATTCGATCGCGGCGAGCTCCGTAGGGGTCTCGAGCTCCTGGAGCGCGCCGACACGGCCACGTACTGCACGCGCCAGCAACGCCGCAGCCGTGTGCAAGCCTTCAGCGAGCCGATGTCGCGCTGGGCGCACGAGCGCAAGCTCCTGGTAGATGGGCTGCACCACGCGGCCGATCGCGGCGAGCTCGTGGTCTACTACCAGCCGCGCATCGACGCGCAGACGCGTCGCGTGCTCGGCATGGAGGCCCTGGTGCGCTGGGTGCATCCCGAGCTCGGCCTGGTTGCGCCCGGGCGTTTCATCCCGCTGGCCGAGGAGAGCGGGTTGATCGTGCCGATCGGCGAATGGGTGCTGCGCGAGGCGTGCCGGCAGAACAAGGCCTGGCAGGACGCGGGCTTCGCTCCGGTCCGCATCTCCGTCAATCTTTCGGCGGTGCAGTTCCGCCGGAACGATCTGTTCGACACGGTCGAGCGCGCGCTGGCCGAGGTCGGCCTCGATCCGAGCTGGCTCGAGCTCGAGCTCACCGAGAGCATGCTGATGAACGATCCGCGCACCACGATCGCCACCCTCGAGCGCTTCAAGAGCGCCGGTATCCATCTGTCGATCGACGACTTCGGCACGGGCTACTCTTCGCTCAGCTACTTGCGGCACTTCCCGATCGACGCGCTGAAGATCGACCAGTCCTTCGTCCGCGAGATCACCACCAATCGAGACGACGCGGCCATCGCGACCGCGATCATCCTGATGGGCCACAGCCTGAAGCTCTCCGTCGTCGCCGAGGGCGTGGAGACCGAGAGCCAGCTCTCGTTCCTGCAGATCCTGCAGTGCAACGAGGTCCAGGGCTTCCTGATCAGTCCGCCCGTCCCCACCGATCGGGCCGAGACCTTCCTGCTGCCGCTCGCGGTCGCGAGCATGCGCTAGCTCGGGGAGCGGTCTACCATCTCGACGTGCACGAGCGCGGGCGCACGGTGGCGATCTTCTGTCCGGAGTATCCCGGGGGGCGGGGGGCAACCGGGTCACCGCGCTGCGCTGGGCGAAGATCCTGCGTGAGCTCGGCTGGTGCGCCTTCGTGGAGGAGATCTGGAGCGGACGACCCTGCGAGCTCGCGGTCGCCCTGCACGCGCGCAAGTCGCACGACTCGATCGTACGTCTCTGCTCGCGCGAGCCGCGACCCCACCTGATCGTCGCTCTGACGGGGACCGATCTGTATGCCGAGCCCGGTGCAGAGCTCGACCGCACGGTCCTGGACTCGCTCGCCAGGGCCGACCGCCTCGTCGCGCTCCAGGATGGTGCCGACTCGGGGCTCTCCGTGGAGAGCGCGAAAAAGCTGCGCGTGATCCACCAATCGCTTCCCACGGCAGGCTGCGTGTCCGAACGCAGCACCGAGAGCTTCGAGATCGTGCTGCTCGCGAATCTCCGGAGAGTGAAAGACCCCCTGCTGGCGGCGCGTGCGGTGCGCGCGCTGCCCTCGCGTTCGCGCGCGCACGTGCTGCACGCGGGCACAGCGCTCGAGGCGAATCTGGAGCGGGAAGCGGAACGCGAGAACGCGCTCAATCCGCGCTACACCTGGCTCGGTGCTCTGCCGCGGGCGCGCGCGCTGGCCCTGCTCGCTCGAGCGTGGATCGGCCTCTCCACTTCGCGGATCGAGGGCGGGTCGAATGCAATCACCGAGGCGCTCGCTCTGGGCATCCCGGTGCTCGCCACGCGCATTCCTGGCAATGTCGGGCTCCTGGGGGAGGACCATCCTGGGCTTTACGCGCCGGGGGATGCGGGGGCACTGGCCGACCTCATCGAGCGGGCCGAGAGTGAGGCTCGCTTCCTCGACGAGCTCGCCTCGGCCGGTCGCGCTCGGGCGTGGATTGCCGAGCGCCCACGGGAGCGCGCGGCTTGGGCGAGGTTGCTGGCGGAGATCGAAGGGATCGGAGGCAAGCAAAACCCCGGACCGCCTGAGGGCGGTACTCCGAACCAGTTCCCCACCGCGTCCGAGCGCGACACCGTCACATGAAACATGAGGGCGGCCGCCTCTGGAGAGAAACCACACCCCTACGAGCACGGAGTCCCTCCGAGTTTGGAGTACCGCCTTCAGGCGGTCTGGTTCGTCGTCCCGCCTTCAGGCGGGACTGGCTTCGCAAGAGAAGACCGCCTGAAGGCGGTACTCCGAACTCGGAGGGCGCTGCGGGCGCTCACTCGATCATCGACACGCCCTCGAGGTTCCCCGCCTCGAGCGTGAAGGTGAACGCGCTGCCGCGGCCCGGCGAGGTGTTCACCAGAAGGTCGCCGCCGAGCAGCTGGGCGAGCTGCCGTGACAGTCCCAGACCCAGGCCGGGACGGTGGTCGTTCGCGTCGGCAGTCGTGCGGTAGAACGGCTCGAAGGCGCGGCCGAGGTGCTCCTCGGTGATGCCCGAGCCCGTGTCGATCACGTCCACGCGCAGGATCGGCTCGCGCCAGTCGTCGGTCTGCTCCAGCCGGACCACCACGCGCACCGAGCCGTGCTCGGTGTAGCGGACGGCGTTGTCGAGGAGTTGCGAGAGCACCTGCTGGAAGCGCGCGAGATCCGTGCGGATGGTCTGGGGGATGGGGCCGCGGATCTCGACGCGCAGGTCGAGGTTCTTCTCGGTGGCGCGCGGCCGGTAGGCGGCGGTGAGATTGCGCACGACCTCGGTGACCGAGAAGGGGCTGCGGTCGAGCTCGATCTTGCCCGCTTCGATGAGCGTCAGGTCGAGGATGTTGTCGAAGACCGACATCAGGTAGTGGCTCGCATCGAGGATGCGCTCCACGTGCATGAGCTCGGCTGCGCTGAGGGAGCCGGGGTCCTTGAGCTGGGCGACGCGCCCGAAGATGTTCTGCATCTGGGTCTGGATCTGCGTGCCGAGCTGCACCAGGAAGTCCGTCTTGAGCTGCGCGGACTTGTCGGCCGACGCCTTGGCGGTCATCAGCGCTCGGTTGACGGTCTCCAGCGAGGAAGCGTACGCGCGCGACTCGCGCTCGGCTCGCTTGAGGTCGCTGATGAGCGTGCGCTCGCGACGGGTCATGCTCCACTTGCGGGTCAGAGCGGAGGCGAGCTGGCGGATCTCGATCGCGTCGAAGGGCTTCTTGAGGATGAGCAGCCGATCGGAGCGCCCCAGTCGCTGGATCGTCTCTTCCCACGAGTAATCGGAGTAGGCCGTGCAGATCACCGTCTGCAGATCGGGGTCTTCCTTCCACATGTGCTCGATGGTGCGCACGCCGTCCCAGCCGGGCGGCATGCGTACGTCGACGAAGGCGAGCGCGTAGGGCTTGGCGTCCGCGAGGCTCTTCTTCACGCACGCGAGTCCTTCCTCGCCCTGTTGCGCGGAATCGATCTGGAAGCTCTCGCTTTCGTCCTCGGCTGTCGATCCGTGGGCCGGCGTGCCCAGGAATTGCGCGCGCGCGGCCGCGAGCTCAGCCCCCCGGATGTTGCCGAGGACCTTGCGGAAGTCCTCGTGGATGGCGGGATTGTCGTCGACGACGAGGACGCGCAACTTGTCCGGCTGGCTCAAGCTGGTGCCTCCGCGTGGTGTGTGGCGCGGATCGGAAGCTCCAGCGTGAAGGTCGCACCCAGGCCCAGGCCGCCGCTCGTGCCGACGAGCGAACCTCCCAGCGCCGTCGCCGCATTGGCCGACGCGTGCAGGCCGAAGCCGTGTCCACCGCTCTTGGTCGTGAAGCCCAGGTGGAAGATGCGCAGCATGTTCTCGTGCGCGATTCCCACGCCGCTGTCGCTGACGCGCAGGCGCACGCCCAGCTCCTCGGTTCCCTCCAGCGAGAGCACCAGGCGCTTGGGCGAGGTCGCCGACGCATCCATCGCTTGTCGGGCGTTCTGCAGGAGGTTCACCAGGATCTCGAGCACCTTGTGGCGATCCACCAGCAGCGGCGGGAGCGAGGGGAAGTGGCGCTCGACCACGAGGTCCGGATCGCTCCCCAGGGCTTTCTCCGTGATCCCGACCGCTTGCTCGAAGAGCTCGGCCGGTTCCACGAACTCGACCAGGTCCGAGCGCCCGGCATAGTCTTGCTGCGAGCGGATCAGCTCGCGGATGTGATCGATCCCGACGGTCAGCGACGAGACTTCTTCGAGGATCGTCGAGCGCTGGCCGGAGAGGTGCTCGGCGAGCGCGCCGACGAACGACTGCAGGTGCTTCCCGCGTGCATCGTCCACCAGGAAGCTCGCGAGGTCGTCGCGGTGCTCGTCGAGGACCCGGGCGAGCTGCGAGAGGTCGGCCGATCCAAGGTCGTGAGCGTGCTCCGCGATCAAGGCCGCGGAGATGTTGACGCTGTTCAGGACGTTTCCGACGTTGTGCAGGATCCCGGTGGCGATCTCCGACATCCCCGCGGCGCGGGCCGTCTGGATCAGGTCGCGCCGCGCCTGCTCGAGCTTACCCATCATCGCGTCGAGCTCGCGCGCGAGGATCCCGATCTCGTCGTGGCGGTCGAGAGCGAGCTTGGCGGAGAAGTCCTCCTCCTGTCCGACGCGTACCGCGTGCGCCGTGAGCGTCGAGATCGGCGAGATCACGATCCGCTGCAGGAGACCGAGGATCGCGAGCAAGCCGATCAGGCAGGCACCCGCCATCGAGAGCACGGCGTAGCGCATGGCCGTGGCCCCCGTACGCGAGATGTCACGTCGGACGTTCGCGCGCAGCAGGAAATTGGGATGTCCCTTGATGTCCTCGAGAGTCCGGTACGCCAGGAGTCTTCCGTCGTCCGTCTCTTTGAGGACCGCACCCGGCGCGGAAGTGAGATCGTCGAGGAACGCCGTCTCCGTCGCCGGCAGCAACGTCTTGTCCTCGAGGTTCCAGAAATCGAAGTCGACCGCCGTCTGCTTCGAGAGCTCGTCGTCCAGGACCTTGCTCAGGAACCGGCCCAGGACCAGCGTGCCGCGCGCATCGCCTTCCCCCGAAGTCGGGAGGATCGGTCGCGAGCTCACGAGCATCGGGCCGTTCTCGGTCAAGAGCAGCCCGTTCTGCTCCTGGTCGAGGAAGAGGCGAGCCAGCCCGCCGACGGGGAACATCTTCAGCCGCAACTCCACGCCTGGCCGATCGGGATCCTCCAGCGAATGCCACACCACGTGGCCTTCGCGATCGCACAGGTACAGGAGATCGATGTGATTGGCACGCAGCCGGACATCGGCGAGATCGATCTCCGCGAACTCGGTGGTCGGGTTCGAGACGAACTCGTAGGTGCGGTCGTACTGGGACCAGTTCAGCGCGGACTGGTGCAGCGCCGCGATCTCGCGGCGCAGCGCCAGAGCTATGCGGGTAACGTCCTCTTCGGCTTCTTCTCGCTCGACCTCCGAGAAGGTCGGTGCCACGATCGTCTGCCGGACGATCGAGTCGGAGATCGCGTACGCACCCACGACCAGCATGAGGACGATGGCGATCTTCGAGCGCAGGGAGATGCCTGCGCGCGGTTGTCGCGGGGTCGCAAGCGTACCCCCGCGGTCGGTCTCAGCACTCGACATCGGACAGGCTTTGCTCTCTTCCCTCGCGCACTTCGCTGATCAGCGAGGGCGGGGTGGAGGTTGCCGAGGGACTGGCCGTGGTCGTCGACGCCAGCAAGTTTGCTGCGTTGCTGCGCCGCAGCGGCTCGGTCGCGAGGTTCAGGAGCTCGCAGAAGTCCTGCAGCCGGTCACCCTTGCGGATGTGGCAGGCACCCGGATCCTCGCCGCGCGCCAGCTTGCGCAGGTGCACTTCGAAGCGGTAGATCGGTCCGGCGATGCGGAAGGTCGCGAGCACGCCGACGACGAAGCAGATCGGGAGCAACACGAGGAGGCAGACGAGGAGTGTCGTCCCCTGCATGGCGTTGATCTCCTGCAGGAGGATCTCTCCGTCGTGCGGGAGCTCGACGGCGACCTGCAGCATGCTGGTGCGCGTCACCATGAGCTGGAGCAGGATGCTCAGGACGAGCGTGCCCATGAACGTGCTGGTCAGCCATAGCTGCAGGGACGGTTTGGGGAGCTTGTTCCTGCGCCGGTAGCGAGTCATGGCACGATCCAGCGAATGGGCCGAAGCGACTTCGAGCTTCATCGACCTCCGGGGCGAGGGGCTTGAGGGGCGCGCGTTTCCCGGCCCAGCTCCCGGGCGCTCGGCCCGCGGTGGGCACTGGCCTCCGTACCGGCCTGCGAATCGGCGGCCAGGGCGTCGATCCAGGCCTGGCTCTCGGCCGGGACCTGGAAGCCGGTGATCTGACCGAGGGCCAGACCGGCGGCGGCTCGTACGCGATCCTCGGGCCGCGCGAGGGCCTCGACGAGCGAGGGGATCGCCGAGCGCGAGCCGAGCGAGCCCAGGCTCGAGCATGCCAGGGCCACCAGCTCGGAGTCCGCCGTGTTCATCAGGGCCGCGACTTCGCAGACGAGCTGCCGGCGGAACAACCGGTGTCGCGAGAGCTCGTGCACGGAGGCCACGAGTACGGCTCGATTGCTCGAGCAGAGATCCCGTAGTCGCGCCGGAGCCTCCGAGACCCACCATGTGATCTCGGTCTCGTACCAGCTCTGCCAGCGCGGATCGTCCGCGTCGTAGGACAGGCCGGAGATCTGCTGCAAGGCCCAGCACGCGTTCGCCCGCGCGCCACGAGCCTCGTCGGTCAGGAGCCCGATCAAGTCTTCCGTCGCCTCTTCGTCCCCGAGCCGTCCCACCACGAGCGCCGCCTGCTCGCGCACGGGCCGGTCCGGCGACTCCAGGTAGGATCGCAGCCGCTGCGCGTACGCCGGCGTGATCGCCGCGGCGTAGCGGCCGCACGAGCGCGCCACACGCGAGAGCACGGCCGCATCCAGGCCCGCATCGCGATCGAGGAAGACTTCGAGGGCCTGGAATGCCTGCAGCGAGTCGCAGTCTCCGGCGGCCGCCAAGAGGCGCGCGGCGAGCACGAGCGGAACCTCATCCGCGAGCGAGTGCAGGACGTCCCATGCCTTCGCGTTCCGCTCGAGGATCGAGCGGGCTGTGCTCTCGAACGCGCGTGTGAGCTCGGCGTCCTGCGCGGTTCCGGCAGCACCGAGAGTGATCTCGACGGCCAGGGCGAGATCGTCCGCGCCGCCGAGCGTTCGCAAGATCTGCAGCGCGAGGAATGCGCGAGCCGCGCGCAGCTCGGGCACGACTTCCGGCGCATCGGAGAGCCTCGCCTGCGATCGCGCGCAGTCCAGGAGCGCTGATCGGATGGCCGGAGCTTCCGCGGCCTCGACGCTCGGCCCATCGGCGGATGAATCCGGGTCGATGGGTGGCACCGGAGCGAGCGAGGTCAGGAGCACTTCGCGCTCGGCAAAGGGACTCGCGCCCAGCCGTGCGAGGACCCATTGCGCATCGAGGCGTCCCGAGCGCGCGCGCTGGCCGAGCTCTTCCGCGAGCTCCTGACGCTCGACGCTCAGCGACTGGCTCGTCGCACCTGTCGGTGTCTCCCTGGGCGAGAGCGTTGCTCCCGCGGGAGCAGCCGTGGTCAGGCAGAGCAGGACTCGCGCGAGGCAGGCTGCAGCGGCTACGTGGGGAGTCATCACGGGGGTCAGTTCCGGCAGGTGACCGTCCGCCCGCTGTCCTTCACGATCTGGCGGCCGCTCGAATCGGTGCGCTGCACCGTGAGCTGCACCTGGATGCTCTTTCCGGACTGCTCGAAGTAGAGGCCCTTTTCGTCGAGCAATCCGTTCCCGTTGTCGTCGATCCCGTTCAGGATCTCACCTCTGTAGAGGGAGGGGACGTTCTTGGTCCAGACCACCGAACGCTCCTTCCTGCCACCGGGGTGCTCGAGCCACACGACCTCGCCTTGCCTGAGCTCCAGGGCGATACGCTCCGTATCGGAGAACACGAGCTTGCCCAGCTCATCGAGCCCCAGGCTCTCCTTGTAGTCGATGTACGCAGAATGCAGACCGCTGGTCAGCACGGGGTTCAGGTCCGCGAGGCTCGAAGACATCAGCGCGAGCTGGATCCGGTCGAGCGTCATCGAGGTCTGACCGTTGAGCTCGCTCTCCATCAAGCCTGTCTCGTAGGCGGAGGAGCTCGTCTTCATCACCATGGAGATGTTGCAGCCGATGAGGGCCGTGATCACGAGCGTGATGGCCATCTCGAGCAGCGTGAAGCCTGAGCGACGATTGCTCATACTCCACCAAACTTCACGAGCCGCGCGAGCATCGTGTACATCTGGAACTGACGGACCCCGGCCCGACCCTTCCATTCCACGCGCACCACGACGGGCAAGACCAGGTAGTCCTCGGCGTGGTCGGCCGAGTCGATCACGAAGTCGCCATCGAGGTCGCGCGGGAGACCGAGGTCCTCGACCTTGGCGTCCTCGCGCAAGACGGCTCGCGCGGCGGGGAGCACGATCTCACCCACGAAGCCGTCGCGATCGTCGGGTCCCGGATCCAGGCCAGGGATGGCGAAGTACGGTCCCGGCGCCGTCCCCCGACCTCCGGGGTCGTCCTCGGGCACGTGGTTGTAGAGCGCGAACAGATCGTCGAAGCTGGCACCGCGCAGGATCTCGAGCTGATTGCGCGCCATCTCCACCGCCATGGCTTGCTCGCGCTTGACCTGCGTGTGCACCAGGCTCGTCGTGATCGTCGCGGACATCATGTAGACGGCGATCGTTAGCACCATGACGGCCACCATGGCCTCGACCAGGGACATGCCGGAGCGGGCCGACAGCCGCGGACTCTTCGTCCTGCGCGCCATCCGCCGAGCGATCATGGACCGCGCGATCTCACGTCGGGCTGCGCTCATGGCTAGCGCGTCCTGACGATCCGGAAGATCCGCGTCGGGATGTCGCCGTCGACGGCGACCTGGTTGTAGCTCGTCTTGACGGGCTTATCGAGCGTGCGGCGGAACCAGGCGAAAGCGTCGACCTGCCGGCCGTTACGGTCGTACCAGGTCCAGGAGATCAGCTTGCGGACGTCGGTCCAGTCGATGTTCTTGGGCGGTCCGTTGTAGGTTTGCGCGGTCCCGGCGCGATCGAGGTACTGCACATCGAAGCTGCGCTCCATGTGGGCCTCGGACGAAGGAATCGGCACGATGCCGTTGGCGGCCATCATCTCGCTCGGGTTGACACGCATGTCGACGATGGGCGTGTCGGGGAGCGCGACGATGCTCCACGAGATCAGCTGCGGCAGACCCACGAGTCCCCCGCCTTCGAAAGCGAGCGATCGGTCGTAGGTGAGGCGGCTCCCGTCCCTCATCTCCAGGCTCATCGCGACGATGGAACCGAAGACGCGCAGGCCGCTCGGCACGCTGACCGCCGCGGCCGGCGCATAGAGCGAACCGTAGAACTCGCCGCCCGAGGCCAGCAGGATCGCTGGATCGTTCAGCCCATCGCCCGTCCGATCGCGACCATCGGCCGCGGAGACGAGCAATGCGCACCTCGTCGCATCGGCCCGGGTGCTCCGGATGGTCGAGCCCGCCGCGAAGGAGAGGGCCTCGACGCAGTGGATGGAGATCGCGCCGGCACTGGAGTCGAAGACGAGCGTCGCACTGGGTTGCAGCGTGAAGGTGCCGATCACCAGCGTGGCCGGGCCGCGGATGATCAATTGCTTGCCGCTCTTCACGAGGATCGTCCGGTACGAGGCGGTGCCCGTGACCGTGCCGACGGGAGCGATCGTCACCACGGGAAGCAGCGGGACGTCGATCGTGGGCAGATCGGAAAGGGCGCCCGCCGGTCTGGTCGAACCCGTCACCACCGCGCCGGGGTCGGTCACGACCGCCGAGGCCGGGCCAGGCTGCACGTCACCGTAGACGACCGTTTTCACGGGCGGAGGGGGCGGCGGGGGATGGATGCTGCGGACCGGCAGCGGCTGCGTGCACGTGAGACGGATGTCGCCGTTGGACCCGACCATGGCGCCCTCGCCGGTGGTCGAGCCAGGCAGGTGCAAGTCGACCTGCTGGTCGAACGTCCCCGTCCGCGAATCGAAGCCGTCGATCACCGCGCCGGTTCCCACGCGCAGGCTGTCCTCGCCGAACATGCCGAGCGCTCCCACCGCGTTGACCTCGCGCTGCAGGATGAGCGCGATCGAGAAGCGTCCGACGCCGCACAATGCATTGCTCACCAGCGCGACTTGCCCGTCGTCGTTCTGCGCAGCTTCGACCCAGTAGTAGCCGTCGCCGAAGCTCGCGGGCTGCGACTGTGCGCCCACGTTTCCGGTCTTGCCCTCGGACACCGCGAGGAACGCTTCGCTCAAGCCGGCTTCGGCGATGTAGAGCGCGCGCACGTTGTCGGTATTGGAGACCTGCTGGCGCGTGCGCGCCGCCTGGACCTGGACCAGCGCTGCTCCCATCACGGAGAGCAGGAGGACCACGATCATCGAGGCAATCAGTGCGGAACCCCGTCGCGAGGGGCTCGGACAGAGCGGGCGAGAGTGTTTCATCGGTGGAATGCTGCCAGGGCCGATTTCGGTCCTGCTCTCTGCACGTCTTGAGCCAATGTCTCGGAACGCGCTTGCGCCTGCACCTCGCGCCGTACGGACTCCGTACGTGCGCCGGCATGCGGCCTCGCGGCGCTCGCCCTCGGCTGGCCAAGGTTCCGCCTCGGTGCGATGAGACGTGACGGGGCGCTGGACGGATCACCGATGCTTACACGACGTGCCTGACGCGCACAGCGATGCTCACTACGCTCACCTATCGCGCGAACGGCTGCGCCGTCCGGGCCGCCCTTCGGGCGTCAGTGCCTCGCGACTTCCTGGTACGCCCGCGCCTCGTAGGAGTCGACCTGGACGGCCTCGTCCTGCAGCGCGAGAGCACGCCGGACGCTGTCGGCCTCCGCGACAGAGAGGATCCCTTGCTCGACGGCGAGCGGCAGGAGATCGAGCTCGCCGGCCCGCGGCAGCACGTGGATCTTCTGCGCCTCGCGCAGCCGCCTGCGCACCGGATCCGCCGTGCGCATTGCCGACCGTGCCACCTCGAGGAACCCCAGGTGGTCTTCCTTTTCCGCCGGCAAATGGATGTCGGCAGTCAGGCGGTTGCGCACTTCGTCGTTCTCCACCAGGGCGCGCGAGAGCTCGACGACCGTACGGTCGGTCGGCGGCGCGTAGCTGCGCCCGAAGGGGAATGCGATCAGGCGCAGGATGCGCGCGACGGCGCGGTTGGGGAAGTTGGCGAGCACCCCGAAGAGCGCCTCCTCGGCCTGATGTGCGGCCTGCCCGCAGCCATAGCGCAGGAACGGCCGATCGATCTCGAGCTCACCGTCCTCGAGGTAGCGCTTGATGCACGCCGAGCCGATGTACTGCCAGGCGAGGGCATCGGCCAGCCGCCCGGTGATCATCTCCTTGCGCTTGAGACCGCCGCCGAGCGTTCCCATGGCGAAGTCGGACACGACCGCGAATGCGGCCGAGATGCGCGTGAGGCTCTGGAAGTACTCGTGAGCAGCCCCTTCGGTGGGCGCACTCGCGAAGCGCGAGCGCGTCCAGGCGTGCACGGCGGCTCGACACATGTTCGTCGCGATGAAGCCCACGTGCGAGAAGAACGCGCGATCGAAGGTTCGTCGATCGCCCATGCGCGCCGCTTCCATCTCACGGAAGGCGTACGGATGGCAACGCAAGGCTCCCTGACCGTAGATGATCAGCGTGCGGGTCAGGATGTTCGCGCCCTCGACCGTGATGCCGATCGGTACGGCCTGGTACATGCGGGCGAGCACGTTGCGCGGGCCGCGCACGATGCCTGCGCCTCCCTGGATGTCCATCGCGTCGTTCACGACGTCGCGCATGGCCTCGGTGAGGTAGGCCTTGACGATGGCCGAGATCACCGACGGTTTCTGGCCGGTCGCGACGGCGCCCGCGGTCAGACACCGCGCGGCGTTCATGTACCAGGTCTTGCCCGCCATGCGGCCCAGCCGCTCCTCGATGCCCTCGAAGCGCGCCAGAGGCAGGCCGAATTGCTCGCGCACCACCGTGTAGGCCGAGAGCGCGCGGCAGACGACTTCTGCTGCTCCGCACGCCAGGCCCGGCAGCGAGATCGAGCGCCCGGCCGACAAACAATCCATCAGCATGCGCCAGCCCTGGCCGGCCATGCGTGCTCCGCCGATGATGCAATCGATCGGCATGAAGACGTCCGTACCCGTGGTCGGGCCGTTGAGGAACTGGATCCCCAATGGATCGTGCCGTCGTCCGACGTCGACTCCCGGCGTGTCGGTCGGGATGAGCGCACAGGTGATGCCCAGGTCCTCGACGCTGCCGAGCAAGTGCTCGGGGTCGTAGAGCTTGAACGCGAGTCCGAGGAGCGTCGCCACCGGAGCGAGCGTGATGTAGCGCTTGTTCCAGTTCAGGCGCAGGCCGATCACTTCCTTGCCTTCCCACGTCCCCTTGCACACCACGCCCCGGCTGGTCATCGCGGACGCGTCCGATCCCGCGCCCGGCTCGGTGAGCGCGAAGGCGGGCACCTCCTCGCCATGCGCGAGCCGCGGCAACCAGTGGCGCTTCTGCTCGTCGGTGCCGTAGTGCAACAGGAGCTCGGCCGGCCCGAGCGAGTTCGGCACCATCACGGTGACGGCGAGCGTGATGCTCTTGCTGGAGACCTTGGTGACGATGGCCGAGTTGGCTTCCGCCGAGAAGCCGAGCCCCCCGTGAGCCTCGGGGATGATGATCCCCATGAAGCCCTTGTCCTTCAGGAAGCGCCAGGTCGCCTCGTCGAGATCGCCGACCTCGTCGATGCGCTCGTTGTCGACCATCCGGCAGACCGTCTCGACTTCGTTCTCGAGGAAGGAGCGCTCGCGGGCCGAGAGCCCCGGCCGGTGGTGCTGCACGAGCTTCTGCCAGCGCGGCGCGCCGCTGAACAGCTCCGCATCCCACCACGTGGTACCGGCTTCCAGCGCGACGCGCTCGGTGTCGCTCATCGGCGGGAAGATCGGCGCCATGGCGCGCATCACGTGCTTCGTCACCAGCGCGCGCCGTATGGGCCGGTACCCGAAGGTGAGGGCCACCATCAGGAACGGCAGCGCGAGCAGGAGGAAGAGAACCGGCGAGAACGCGCCGCGGCTCCACCACCAGAGGAGCAGGAGGCTCGAGGGCACGACCCACGACCAGTACGCCAGGCCTCGGTAGAGGAAGAAGGCGCCGAGGGCGACGAGGACGAGGGCGACGAAGAGGGTCATGGCTGGTGCGGGGGGAGCAAGTGGGTGAACGAGACGATTCTGGATCCCATCGGCCGTCGGTCTCCAGAGATTGAACGTAGGCCAGATCGAATGTGCCATAGGGCACAATCCGGGGCCGGGGCGGGAATCTCAAACCCCGAATTGACGATGCAGCCACCGCGGGCGGCTGAATGCCCAGTTGAGCTCGGCCATCGCCGTCACGAGGACCGGGTAGGCGAGCTCGAGGGCACGACGAACCGGGTCCGCGATTCCGAGGCTCTCGGCGTAGCCGTCCAGCGCGGCGCGCTCGTGCTCGCGCAGGCCCGTTCGCTCGCGGACGAGCTCCCAGCTGCGCGCGGCCGAGGATCGCTCCTCCTGCTTGCGCTCGTGGGCGACCAGGTGCAGGAGATCGACGTAGGGCAGGAAGCGCGCCTCGCTCGCACCCCAGTCGAGGTATCCGAGCACCGAGCCATCCGCGCGCACCTGGACATGCTTCGAGCGCAGATCGGCATGGTAGAGGACCAGGGGGAAACGCTGGCCGATCAGGAGCTCCGCGACGCGCGGCAGCATGGCCTGGAGGCCCTCGATGGTGCTCGCGACCGCCGCGTGCCGCGCGACGATCTCGAAGCGCGGGCGCACGAGCTCGTCGAAGAGCTCCGCCGTGAACAGCTCGGGCGGACCGACTGTCAGCGACGCGAAGTGCTCGGCCACCTCGCGGAACATCCGCCCGATCACCGCGTGCTCGCCCGAGTGATGCGGGGCAGTCAGACCCCCGAGGCGCCGCTCGCACGTCAGCCACAGGCCATCGATCTCACCCTCGTAGAGCGGCTCGGGCACGGGCACCTGCGCGAAGCGCGCGCGAACGAGGCGCAGGAAACCGTGGTGCTTGGACGTCAGGAGGCGCTTCTGCGGCGAGAGCGGCACGTGCAGGGTCCAGCGTCCGAGCGGTTCGTCCGCGCTCCGTCCTGGAACGAAGGTGTGCGCGAGGCAGGTGTCGCTGCGCGTCGCCACCAGGAGATCGAGCTCGGGCCGAGGCTCGTCCAGGATCCGCGCGAGCTGGCGCAGGACTCGCTCGATGCGCGTATCGGGATTCGCGCGCCGACTTCCGATGAGCGCGAAGGAAGGTGTCAGCACCGGAAAGAGCCCGAGCGCCGAAGCCGCGACCTTGGCCAGGTTCCGCTTCTCCTTCGGCCCGATCGTCAAGCGCGGATGGGGGGCGTCGAGCGCCACCACGTGGCTGAACTCGCGCGCGTGCGGATAGAGCGCGAAAGCGCGCGTGCGCGAAAAATGCGCCGCGAGCGCGGCGCGATAGCCCGCCAGCGTGCGCTCTCCCCGCGCCGGCCACAGGGCCTGGCGCAAGTACGCGAGCGGTCCGGGAACGTGGAATCGCCCGCGCCGGCCGGCGGAGCGCTTGTATCCCAGACGATTGTCGGCGCAGAGGACCAGCTCGTCGCGCGCGACGCGCGCGAGCTCCGTCAGCGAGCGCTCCGCGGCTTCCGATTCCACGGCAATTCCCTCCTCGCGAACGACGAGATCGAAGCTCGCGTCCGCGAACGGAAGCCGGTCTCCACCACCGAGCAAGCAAGCGCGCGCGCTGCCCGGCAATTGCCCGCCGACGTGATGCACGGCGAACCGCAAGCGCTCCTCGTCGCGATCGGCGATCGTCACTCGAAAGCCAGCCTGCGCGAGCGCGACCGCCGTTCCGGAGAGGGGATTCCCGACGAAGAGCGCTTCTCCCGCGCTCGCTTCGAGCAACGCGACCCACGCGCCGCGACTCTCCTTGACGAGCAACATCGTTTCTTCCGCCGCCTCGTCCGGGAGGTCGAGGAGCAGGCGCTCGAAGCTCGGCTTGAAGCTCGCGCCGGCGTCGAGGTCGGCCAGGCACCGGGCGAGCGTGCCTCCCTCCATCGCTCGCGCTGGAATTGTGGCGCTCACGGAATCACGCACGGTCGGGTACCCGCTCTGCGGGGAGGAGCCGTGAACCGAGCAAGAGGAAGGCGGTCGGGAGGAAGCTCGTCCACTCGATCCGGAGAGCCCAGTCGAAGTGTCCGGAGCGACTTCCTTCGGGCAAGCATGCAAGCGTGGCGCAACCGAGCGCCAGGAACGCTCCGAGGAACACGATCTCCCTGCGCGGAGGCTCGATCGAGCTCCCGCTCTCGTTCCCTGCCGGCACGAAGAAGAGCATCGCTGCTCCACCTGAGGCGAGGAGGGCTGGCGCGAGCCATGCGCTCGCCACCGCGAACTCGAGCCCTGGCCAGCGGAATCTCATCGCGATGGCCGCGAGCGAGGCACTGATCGCGCAGCAGCCTGCCGCCACGAGGCGGCTCGGGCCTGCCGTCGCAGCGACCAGTGCCACGGCGCCAGCCGCTCCGATGGGCCAGCGCGGCGGATCGAGGAAGGAGAGGGCCGTGAGCCCCGCCACCGACAACCACAGGCCACGCGCGTTCGCGCGTCGGAGCCAGCCGATCGCGCCCACTGCACCGAGAGTGCAGTACAGCGCCGCGGAGCACCGGCGGTATTCATGAAGCGGGACGAACCACCAGCTGACGATCGCGAGCAGCACGAGGAGCGCGCGACGGAGTCGGACGTCCCTGCGCGCGACGGCCAGCCCATGCTCGACGAGAAGGATGGTCGCGGCGAGGAAAGCGAAGGCCACGAGCTGCGCTCCGAATCCGTCCTCGACGCGCAGGTAGCTCACCACCAAGGCAATCGACAGGGCGAGCGCGAGAAGCGTGCGGTCGAGCGCTCCACCTCGGACCGTTGCCAGCGGATGGCGCGGCACGAGTCCCGCGGGCAAGGTGAGGATCCGCGCGACCCCGAGTAGACACCAGACCAGGAACACCTCGCTCTCCGGATCTCCTTCGGTGTTTCGGTAGAGACGGAAGGAGTGCTGGAACAAGAGCTCGTAGAGCAGCGCGACGCCACCGAGCGCGAAGGAGGCTGCCCAGGTCACCGGGAGCTCTCGCGGTGCGTGCCCCCCCGGTTCCCCCGCCGGCAGCCAGCTCAGGAGGATGCGACCGGCGACGCTCGCGAACAGCAAGATGAGAACGGTCTCGATCACGTGAGCAGGCCGCGGTCATCGACCTTCGCGGGCGCTCGATGATCTCGCCGCGGTTCGGGACATTCCAGCGACCGTGTCGAATGCGCCCGAAATGCGCGAGGGCGCCGGCAGCGCCCTCGATTCCCACTCGATCTGCTCGCAGCCTCGATCGATCGGCGATCAGACCGGCGGCAGAGGTTTCTTCTCGAGGAGCGGCGGCCGGTCGCGCTTCTCGCCGCCACCGGGGACGATCACCGGCACGTGAAGCGGTGCGCGGATGGCCTTCGCGACTCCGCTGTAGTCGACGAGCGTGCGTGCGCCGACGTCGAGTACGGCCCGCGGCAGGATCTCGGCGCGCGGGACGAGGGCCTCGACACTGGACCCCGAGCGAGTCCGCGCGGCGAGCGCAAGATCGTCGCTGGTCAGCCACACGGTGCCGTCGTCCACCGAGCGCAAGGTCGCGATCGCGAAGGCGCCCGAGTTCCGCCACCCGTCCACGTCCAGGATCACGAGCTCCACCAGGAGCTCGCCGAGCGTTCCGCACGGGAACGGGAAGCTCAACCGCACTCCCGGGAGAAGCCGCACGGGGGGCAGGAGCCCGATCTCGGCCGAGCCCACGAACAGGACTCCGACGTGCTCGGAGCGGTTTTCGGCCACGAACCACGCGTCGCTGGCTTGCAGCACCGCGGCGATCCTAAGATCGGCGATTCCCACAGGCGGCACAACCTCCGCCGGCATCTGGAAGAACGACGCGAACACCGAGAAGAGCACTGTCTGGAACATGCGGACCTCGCGCAGCCGGGGCGTGATGACGGGCGGCTTATCGGCGCCAGAGGACCCGCGCTTGAGGCCCTGGAGCGCGAAGTGGGAAATTCTTTCCCTCATCCGTGCGCGAGCTGGCCTTGCACAGCTCGCCGGCAGAGCCATCCCGAATTTGCGCCTTCCCTGGTCAAGGCAGGCGACCTCCCTACAATCGGGGCTCTCTCGTGACCCTCCCGCGGCTCCTGGAATCCCCCCCGATGGAAGCGACGAAGCTGGCTCCTGCATTCACCCGCGCGCTCTCTCTCCTCGCTCTCAGCATCCCCGCCTTTCCTCAAGGCAGCGACAGTTGCTCCACGGCCCAGCCCATCGCGGGTGAGGGCCTCTTCGACTTCAACAACACGACGGCGACGACCGACGGTGTGGGGACCGGCTGCACCACGAATCCCATCCGGGACGTATGGTTCCTCTGGACTGCGCAGGCGTCCGACTCCGTGACCGTGCGCACCTGCGGCTACGCGTCGACCATCGACACGATGCTCGCGGCCTACGCTCCCGGGACCTGTCCGCCCGTCGCGGTGCTCGACTGCGAGGACGATTCCTGCGGGCTCGAGACCGTCATTTCCTTCCCGGCCACTCAGGGAAACAGCTACCTCCTGCGCGTCGGCGTCTATCCGAGCACGCCTGGCGGGTCGGGCTCGATCGAGATCGTGATGGGGGACGCAGGTTGCGGAGAGATGTCGATCGGCCCCGATGTGATCGTCGGGGATCTCTTCGACATCGAGAAGTGGGGGAGCCTCGGCGGCGTGACGAGCTATTCTCTCGGTACGTACTCCTGCAACGTCGGCGACCAGCCCGTGCAGTGGATCTCGGGCAACAATCGTCACCCGGTCATCGGGCAGAACGTCTACCGCCTGGAGGGCGGGCGTTTCGAGCAGATCGGTCTGAGCTGGCTCAAGCACGGCTTCACCGCCTTGACCGATGATCTGTGCTGCACCTGCAACGATCCGGGCACGGGCTCCTTGCTCGGCGTCGGCTGCGCGGACCCCTACACGGCATCCCTCAACGGCAGCCAGGGTCGGCTCGGTCCGCGCTTCGAAGTGAATCCGTGGACGGGCGTGTTCCTCTATCCCTTCACGAGCCAGGGGCAAACCGGCGACGTGCTCTACAAGCGGATCCAGATCGCCAACTCCGACATCGATCCGGCGCAGCATGTCGGTGCGCTCTTCTACGGCGAAGGGCAGTACGTCACGCAGGACGATTCGACGGCTGGGAACCAGATGAACAACGCCTCCTGGCGCCCGCTCAGCGTGGGATCCTTCTCAGGCGGCGGCTGGAACTTGAACCTCGCGAGCTTCACGCGCCGCACCGAACCGGCGATCCAGGCCTGGCAGGCGGCGGACCCGAGCGTGCGCATCCAGCCGGTGCAGGCTACCGGTGATGGTGTCATCTACGTCGGGTCGAGAGCCACCGACAACGGCGACGGCACCTGGCACTACGAGTACGCCATCCACAACCTGAACTCCGAGCGCGGCGGCCAGAAGTTCAGCGTCCCGATCGCCACCGGTGCGATCGTCACGAACGCGGCCTTCCACGACGTCAATTACCACTCCGGCGAGCCCTACAGCTCGGCGGACTGGAGCATCCAGGTGCTGGCGAACAGCGTCGAGTGGGCCAGCGACACCTTTGCGAGCGACATCAACGCGAACGCGCTGCGCTGGGGCACGCTCTACAATTTCCGCTTCGACGCCAATGTCGCTCCTGGTGACGCGCCCGCCGCGCTCACCTTCTTCAAGCCGGGCAGCCCCGATTCGCTCGACGTCCTCGTCTTTGCTCCGGCCCAGGGCTGTGCGATCGAGAACTACTGCCTGACCAGCCCGAACTCGATCGGTCCGGGCGCGATCATGAGCGCCACGGGCTCCTCGAGCATCTCGAGCAACGATCTGACACTCATCTCTTCCAGTTGCCCCGCCAACCAGTTCGGTCTGTTCTACTTCGGCCCGAACCAGAGCCAGACCACGTTCGGAAACGGCTTCAAGTGCGTCGGCGGAGCGCTGGTGCGTTTCCCCGTGCTCCACACCGACCCGTTCGGCGTCGCTTCCATGGCGGTCGACTACACCGACCTACCCGGTAGCAGCCAGATCGGCGTCGGGGACACCTACTACTTCCAGCTCTGGTATCGCGACCCGCTGGGCGGCGGCGCCTTCTTCAACCTCTCGGACGGACTGAGCATCTCGTTCTGCCCGTAGGCGTTCGCCCGCGAACGCGCGGGAGTCCCGAACTTTCTGGCCAAGACAGCCCCACCCCCTATAATTGGGGCTGTCTTGTCTCGTCCAGCGTCTCCTGGGATCACAATCGATGGAAGCGACGAAGTTGGCTCCTGTTCTCACCCGAGCGCTCATCCTCCTCGCGCTCAGCGTTCCGGCCTTCCCGCAGGGTAGCAACAGCTGCTCCTCGGCTCAGCCCATCACGGGTGCCGGCCTCTTCTCCTTCGACAACACGACGGCGACGACCGACGGGGTCATCGCCGGATGCATCGCGAATCCAAGCAAGGACGTGTGGTTCCTGTGGACTGCGCCGTCCTCCGACCTGGCGACCGTGCGCACCTGTGGCTACGCGTCGCTCGACACGATGCTCGTGGCCTACAACCCGGGGACTTGCCCGCCGACCTCGGCCCTCGTCTGCGGGGACGATACCTGTGCGACCCAGACCCAGATCTCATTCGTGGCCACGGCCGGGACCGACTACCTGCTGCGGGTCGGCGTCTACCCGGACACGAGTGGAGGCACGGGCTCGATCGAGATCGTGATGGGTCACGCGGGCTGCGGAGACACGTCGGTCGGCCCCGATGTGATCGTCGGAGATCTCTTCGACATCATGAAGTGGGGCACCCTCGCCGGTGTCACGAGCTACTCGCTCGGCACGTACTCCTGCAACATCGGTGACGAACCGCTGCAGTGGATCTCGGGCACCAATCGCCATCCGGTCATCGGGCAGAACGTCTACCGCATGGAGAACGGACGCTTCGAGCAGGTCGGCATGAGCTGGCTCAAGCACGGCTTCACCGCCTTGACCGACAGCCTGTGCTGCACCTGCATCAATCCGGGCACGGGGTCGTTGCTCGGCGTGGGCTGCGCGGATCCCTACACCGCATCGCTCAACGGCAGCCAGAGTCGGCTCGGGCCCCGCTTCGAAGTCAATCCGTGGACGGGAGTGTTCGCCTATCCCTTCACGAGCCAGGGTCAAACCGGCGACGTGCTCCACAAGCGGATCCAGATCGCCAACTCGGACATCGATCCGGCTCTCCGAACCCGCCGCGAAGTTCTATGGCGAAGGCCAGTACGTCACGCAGGACGATGCGGCGTTCGGGAACCAGATGAACAACGCCTCGTGGCGTTCGCTGACCGTGGGGACCTTCTCCAGCGGCGGCTGGAACTTGAATCTCCAGAGCTTCACACGCCGCACCGAACCGGCGATCCAGGCCTGGCGGGAGGCGGACCCGAGCGTGCGCGTCCAGCCGGTGCAGCCGCCGGGCGATGGCGCCCTGTACGTCGCGGTCGAAGGCCTCCAGCAACGGCGACGGCACCTGGCACTACGAGTACGCCGTCCACAACCTGAACTCCGAGCGCGGCGGCCAGAAGTTCAGCGTGCCGCTCACCCCGGGCGGGATCGTCACGAACGTGGGCTTCCACGACATCAGCTACCACTCCGGCGAGCCTTACAGCTCGGCGGACTGGAGCATCCAGGTGCTGGCCGATCGCGTCGAGTGGGCCAGCGACACCTTCGCGAACGACACCAACGCGAACGCGCTGCGCTGGGGCACGCTCTACAACTTCCGCTTCGACGCCAACATCGCTCCCGGCGACGACGCTGCGACGCTCACGTTCTTCAAGCCGGGCACGCCCGACTCGCTCGACGTCCTGGTCCGCGCTCCCGCCCAGGGCTGCTCGATCCAGTCCTACTGCCTGACCAGCCCGAACTCGGTCGGCCCGGGGGCAATCCTCAGCACCACGGGCACCACGAGCATCTCGAGCAACAACCTCACACTCATCTCCACCGGTTGCCCGGCGAACCAGTTCGGCCTGTTCTACTTCGGCCCGACCCAGACGCAGACGACCTTCGGGAACGGCCTCAAGTGCGTCGGCGGAGCCCTGGTTCGTTTCCCCGTGCTGCAGACCGACGGGTCGGGCATCACGTCCATGTCGATCGACTACACCGATCTACCCGGTAGCAGCCAGATCACCGTCGGGGACACCTTCAACTTCCAGCTCTGGTATCGCGACCCGCTGGGCGGCGGCGCCTTCTTCAACCTCTCGGACGGATTGAGCATCTCCTTCTGCCCGTAACCTTCCGCGGGCGTCAGTCGCGCCCGAGGAAGCGATAGGCTGCCCAGTCAGCGATCGAGAAGCCTTCGCTCTCCAGCGTCACGATCATCGTGCGCGCGGCGAGCGAAGGCGGGGCGCCGCGATCGAGCTCGATGTGAAAGAGCTCCGCGGCGCGCACGGCGGCGGAGTCCTCGATCGGCCATAGGGTCACGAGCAGGTTTCGCGTGCCGGCTTCGAGGAAGGTGCGCGCGAGGCCGTGCAGACCCTCGGCATCGACGAAGCTGCCGAGGCCAGACTCGCAGGTGGAGAGGACGACCAGCGGCGAGCGTGGGGCGACCTCGCGGATCTCCTCGGCGCAGAAGGCCTCGCCTCCGGCCAGGAGGAGCGCGAGGGGGGCAAAGCGGGAGGGATCGCAGCGCTCGCTCTGCAGCAGGTGCGTCGCGATGTGCAAGGGAGCTCCCGAGCGCAGAGCCTCGTTCAGCGCCTCCGACGTGAAGCTCGCGCCGCTACGCAGATGCGCCCGAGGATGCATGCGCGACAGCAAGGCGAGCTCGCGCGCGGCCCCGGGGAGCACCAGGGACTGGTCGTCCGCCGCCGGCGCACCCAGGAGCCGCCAATCGCCCGCGGCAGCGAAATCGAAGGCCACCGCGGGCCGAGAGGGCGGGAGTCCGGGGAGCACGATCGGTGCGCAGTGAGCGTCGATGCGCTCGCCTCCGAGCCGCAGCAGTGGGAGAGGCAAGCGCTCGAGCGGACCGTGCAAGAGGAACAGCGCGCGAGCGCTCGGCGGCGAAGCGTGGAGCTCGGCCGCCAGACCGGGCGGCAGGAAATCGGCCGAGAGCTCCAGGGCGAGCCGGTTCGAGCGGGCTTCGTCGCCGCTCGCCGCCACCTCGCGCAAGCGGCGCACTCCCTCCTCCAGGGTGTGGCGCCCGCGCGCCAGGAAACTCGCGCTCGCGCTGCCGTCCCGCGCGACATGAACGGCGATCGAGCGGTCCGCCCCGATGCACCAGGTAGTGAGGCCGAGCTCGTACCGGGCCGCCCAGGCCAGGACCTCGGCCGGCTCGAGCATGAACCCGGCCGACGCTCGCGCGCTCGGGCCGTTCGCCGGAGCCTCTGCCTCGCGCTCACGCAGAGCATGCGACTGCGCGCCCTCGATCACGCACGCCGCCTCGAGGGCCCGCCCGGCCCGCGCGTGTGCCTCCGCGAGCAGCACGACGGTGTGCAAGCCGATCCATTCGCCGAACACGCTCCCCGGCGTTTCGTCCTCCTGGAGCGAGGCCCAGCGACTGGCGCGCTCGATCGCGGTCTCGAGCCAGAGCACGGCCGTCTCGAGGTCGCCGCCGGCGAGGCACGCCTCGCCGAGGAGCGAGGCCCCCTCGGCCTGACCCAACCAGGAGAAGCCGCTCAGCGTTTGACTCGCTCCGAGCGCCTCGATCACCGCCTGCGGATCGCCGCTCGCCAGGTCGATCGACGCGCACGAGAGCCGCGCGAGCTCGCCCGTGGGGCTCTCTTCCATGGCGTCGACCTCGCGACGTGCGGCCGCCAGGTCGCCTCGGCGCAGACATGCCGCGCCGCGCAAGGCGTGCCATTCGTCGCGCCACATCGCCTCGGTCGGTGGATGACGAGCCAGGAAATCCTCCGCCGCGCGGGCCTGATCGGAGTGCAGGAGCCGGACCGCGTGCTCGCGCGCGAGCGGCCAGGACTCGCCCGGTGTCGTGATCTCGGCCGCCCGCGCGAGCAGCCGATCGACCGCGTGCACGTCGCCCGAGTCGCGCGCGAGGGCGATCAATCCGAACAGAGCATTCTGCTCGAACTCCGTCTGCTGCACCGAGCGCGCGAGCTCCGCGCAGCGCTCGAAGAGCCCGCGCGCTCGCCCGCTGCGTCCTTCCGCACGCTCGATCCGACCGAGCACCCACAAGGGCTCGAGCTGTGGGGTCACCTGCCCCGAGCGCGCGAACAGCAGGACCGCTTCGTGCGCGTGCGCTCTGGCACTCTCGAGCAGCGCCTCGCGCGCGGTTCCGCCGGCTTCGGCGAGCTCGACCTCGAGCCGCGCCGCGAGGGCAAATGCGCGGGCGGCGGGCGCGAAATCGCGCTTCCCTCGCACACGCTCGCCCAGCGCCACCAGCTCGGAGAGGATCGCCTCGCTCGCCTCCGACCACGAGGCTCCTTCGGCACCGCCCTCGGCCGCGCTCTGCACGGCGCGCCGTAGGCTCAGAAAGTCTGCTTCGTCGGCCGTTCCCTGCGCGCGCTCTTCGGGCCGGAGCGCGATGTAGTAGCGCGCGACGTCGGCGCAGTCGGGACGCGCGTGCTCGCGGCCCAGGTGCTCGGCGAGCAGGACGAGACCTGGGCCGGCGCCCTCGTCTCCGCCGCGCAAGGAAGCGAGCAGACCGAGGAAGCACTCGATGTCCCCACCGAGGCCGGTCTCGCCGCTGGCGGCGACGGCGCAAACCGTGCGAGCCTGTTCCTGGAGCGGTGCTTGAGCGAGCCCGAGTAGGAGCAGGATCACCGGCCGGGCAACGCGCGCAGGTACGCGTCGCGCTCGTCCGAGGGCGGGAGCCGGCGCGCCAGCGCGCGCGCGTCGGTGAGGAAGCCTGCCTCGTGCAGCCCGCGGATGGCGGCCTTGTCGTCGAGGCCTTCGATCTCTCGACACAGCGCGTCGTCCTGCACGATCTCGAAGTCACGCTCTCCCAGGTGCTGATCGAGGCCGTCCACGATCGCCCAGGCTTCCCAGGTGTAGAAGCCCGGGCCGAGGGGGCGCTCCGCGCGCAGGGCTGGACCGTCGCTGGACTCGAGGTGCTGGATCTGGCGGCCCTCCGCGAAGACGCCGCCGTCGTGCCGGCGCACGGTCACGCGATAGAGGCTCGCGCGCTCGACCGCTTCGATCTCGAACAGGGGCTGCTCGGCGTACTCGATCCGGCTCGCCCCGGCGCCCAGGCCAAGCGGCGGCGAAAGCACCTTGCCGCGCGGAAAGTACAGCGGCCCGCCGGCATCGCCTCGCAGCACCTGGGAGGAGGGTAGCGCCCCGCCGAGCGGCTCGGCCGCGGGGAGGGGCCCTTCGGGCCAGAGTAGGACGAGTAGGCCCGCTGCCGCCCCCATGGCGACCAGGGTCCGCAGGCCGGCCGGACGCGAGCGTCTGCGCGCGCGATCGCCGCTCCAATGGGGACCGAGGTCGGCACGGCGCGCATCGCGCTCACCGGCTGCCGCCCAGTGCGGCGCCTGCGATTCGGCGAAGGGATCCTCGGATCGTGGGGCGGCTGCTCGCGCCTTGCGGCCGCGGTGGGTCTCGGCGATGGGGAAGGTCGCGAAGGGTCCGGCGGGATCCTCCTCGTCGTGGGCGATTCCGGGGAGCGGCGCTCGCACGGGAACCTGAGTGGGCCGATGCCCCGGCCGCAAGTCGGCGGGCGGTGTGACGTCCAGAGGCAGCGGGGGCGAGGCCGCGAGCGAGCGCACCTGTCCGGCACACTCCGAGCAGCGGTCGAGGTGCAGCTCGATGGACCGGCGTCGGTCCGGCTCGAGCGGCTCGTACCCGGGTCCGCGCCCGTAGTCATAGAGCTCCTCCGGCTCGGGGCAGCCCCCTTGCGCGCCGATTGCAATTTCGAGGATGGTCTCGACGCGGCGCAGGAGCTCGAGCCGCGGCCCGTGGGCCGGATCGACCTCGAGTTCCGCCAGCCGCCCGGGAGAGAGCTCGTCCCAGCGTGAGAGCTCGTCCAGCATGCGCTCTTCCGGCCCTACCGGCGGTTCCTGGCTCTGGCGGCGCGGATCCATTGGCATGTGCTCATCCGCAATCTTGCGCGCGAGCGGGGCAGCTGGGCGCTTTTTTTCGGGATCGAACTTCATCCCTCGATGCCTTTCTCCACGGCCATCTGATTGAGCAGGACGCGCCGCAAACTCACGGTGGCACGCCTCAAGCGATACTTCGTCTGTTCCAGGGAAATCGACATGCGATCGGAGATCTCGCCCAGCGTCGCGCCCTCCACGAAGCGCAGATCCAGCATGCGCCGATCCTCGCCCGCGAGCGTCCCGAGCGCGTCGCGCACGATTCCGCCGATCTCCGCTTCCGCGACGTGCTCGACCGGGCCGGGTCGCTCGTCCACCTGATCGGGCATGCGGTCGCCTGCGGGCGTGGCGCGCACGGTGCGGTGCGCGGCCTGCTTGCGCTTCATGTCGACGCAGCGGCACCACGCCACTCGGTACAGCCAAGTGCCGAAGGAGCCGCGCTCCGGATGGAAGGTGTCTCGATCCAGCCGGTCGAGGACGTAGACCACGAGGTCCTGGTAGAGGTCCTCGCGCGCGGCATGGTTTGCCTCGAAGTGCCCGATGCAGTGGTAGAAGAGAGAGCGGTAGCGCTCGAGGAAGACACCGACGGCATCCTCGCTACGCTGTCGCAGCCCGCTGACCAGCTCGAACTCTTCCACGCCTTACCACCCGGGGAGTCGCCCGACTCTCCGGCCCGCTGTCGAGGCATAGAGACTGGCGAGCGGTTGTGCAACAGTTCATCGCGGCGGGTGGGACGACTGGTGCGTTGGCGCGCTCTCCGGTGAGCGCGCGAAGCAGGCATGCGACCTGGCTCCGGCTCCTGCCAGGAACGCGTCTGAAACTGCCCGGCCGACCGTCCTGCGGTCCCACCGGTGCACCTGGCCGCCTCGATGCTGGTCCGGGAAGAAGGGGGTGCTTTGGCGGCGCCCCGGCGGCCCCGTCCTAGGATTGGCCGGTGGCTCGACGCTAGAGTAGTCGCCCTTCGGATCCCGTGGCCGCCTCCGCGGGGCACTCTCCCCGTGCGGCAACCCGAGCGCGGACATCGCGCTCTCCTCCGGAGCTCTCGTGAAGGAAGTCGTCATCGCCAGCGCCTGCCGGACCCCGATCGGCAAGTTCCAGGGCGCGCTCACGCCCTTTCGCGCCCCCGACCTGGGGGCGATCGTGGCGGCCGAAGCAATGCGGCGCGCAGGGATCGAAGCCGAGGCGATCGAGGAAGTGATCTTGGGCAACGTGCTCACGGCCGGCCTCGGGCAGAACCCCGCGCGCCAGGCCGCGATCGGGCCGCGGGCATCCCCGACACGGTGCGGCGCTCACGATCAACAAGGTGTGCGGCTCGGGCCTCAAGGCCGTGATGCTCGCCGCGCAGGCGATCCGGGCGGGCGACGCGGAGGTGATCGTCGCGGGCGGCATGGAGAGCATGACCAACGCGCCCTACCTCCTGCCCGAAGCGCGCGCCGGCGTGCGCCTCGGCCACGGCAAGCTGGTCGACTCGATGATCCGCGACGGCCTGTGGGACATCTACAACGACTTCCACATGGGCAATGACGGGCGAGCGCGTCGCGCAGAAGTACGAGATCACGCGCGCGCCGAGCAGGACGGGTTCGCCGCCGAGAGCCACCAGCGCGCCGCCGAAGCGACCGCCGCGGGACGCTTCGACGACGGAGAAGTTCGCGGTCGAGATCCCGCAGAAGAAGGGTGAGCCGCTCGCGTTTCGACACCGACGAGAGCGTGCGCGGCGACACGACGGCCGACTCGATCGCCAAGCATGAAGCCGGCGTTCGACAAGGCGGGCACGCGTGACGGCGGCCAACGCGTCCTCGATCAACGACGGCGCGGCGGCGCTCGTGGTGATGAGCGCGGACAAGGCGCAAGGCGCTCGGCGTGAAGCCGCTCGCGCGGATCACCGCCTACGCGACCGGCGGCTGCGCGCCGGAATGGGTGATGATGGCGCCCGAGAATCGATCCGCGGCGTGCGCGCAGAAGCTCGGGAAGAAACCGGCCGACTTCGACCTGCTCGAGATCAACGAGGCGTTCTCCGTCGCAGCGATCGCGCTGATGCGCGTGCTCGACCTCGATCCCGCGCGCGTCAACGTGAACGGCGGCGCGGTCGCGCTCGGTCACCCGATCGGCGCGTCGGGCGCGCGCGTGCTCGTCACGCTGCTGTCACGCGATGGAGCAGCGCGGACGTGCGCACCGGCATGGCCTCGCTTGTGCCTGGGCGGCGGCAACGCGGTGGCGATCGCGGTCGAGCGGCTCGCGACGATGAGCGAGGGCGACGTTCGACGAGCGTGGCCGTGGTCGGCGCCGGCACGATGGGCAACGGCATCGCGCAGGTCGTTCGCGGCGCACGGCGTCGCAGCGTGCTGCTCGTCGATCGTCGAGGACGGCGCTGGAGCGGGGGATGGCGGCGATCGAGGCGACCTCGCGCGCCGTCGTCGAAGAAGGGCACGCTCACCGAGGCCGACGCGCAGGCCACGCTCGGCGCGCATCCGCGCCAGCACCGAGGCTCGAGGCGATCACCGACCGTGCCGCTGCGTCGTCGAGGCCGTGGTCGAGGCCGACGTCAAGGCCGAGGTCTTCCGCGCAGCTCGACGCAGTGCGCCGCCGCAGAGGCGATCCTCGCGACGAACACGTCCTCGATCTCGATCACGCAGATCGCAGCGCCAGACGAGCGCGACCCGACAGGGTCATCGGCATGCACTTCATGAACCCGGTGCCGGTGATGAAGCTCGTCGAGGTGATCCGCGGCCACGAGACGAGCGACGAGACGACCGCGCGCGATCGTCGACTGCGCGCGAGCGCTCGGCAAGGTGCCCGTCGAGGCGAACGACTACCCCGGCTTCGTCAGCAACCGCGTGCTGATGCCGATGATCAACGAGGCGATCTACTGCCTGATGGAAGGCGTCGCGACGCGCGAGGGGATCGACACGGTGATGAAGCTCGGCATGGACCACCCGATGGGCCCGCTCGCGCTCGCCGACCTGATCGGCCTCGACGTGTGCCTCGACATCCTCGAGGTGCTCCACGAGGGCCTCGGCGACGACAAGTACCGCCCTGTCCGCTGCTGCGCCGCATGGTCGCGGCCGGGCGCTTCGGGCGAGAAGAGCGGCAAGGGCTTCTACGACTACGATCCGCCCGCGAGCTGAATCGACCCTGCACTCGACGGCCAGTCCCCACGCCTACACCCATGGATTTCGAACTCGCCGAAGAGCTGTCCTTGGTGCGGGACATGGCGCGCGACTTCGCCGAGGAACGAGCTGCAGCCGCGCGCCGACGGAGCACGACCGCCGAGGAGCGCATCGACCCCGAGGTCTTCGCGAAGATCGCCGAGCTCGGCCTGTGGGGTCTGACGATCCCGGAGAGCTACGGCGGCGCGGGGCTGGGCAACTTGGCGCTCGCGCTCGTGCTCGAGGAATTGAACCGCGCCTGCGCTTCGACCGGCGTGACGCTCTCGGTGCACAACAGCCTCGTCTGCGCGCCGATCCTGAAATGCGGCAGCACGGAGCAGAAGGAGCGCTGGCTGCCGCGCCTCGCCTCGGGCGAGATGCTCGGCGCCTACTGCGCTGACCGAAGCCGAACGCGGGCTCGGACGCGGCCGCGCTGCGCGCGACTGCACGCGCGACGGCGACGACTTCGTCCTCGACGGCACCAAGATGTGGGTCACGAACGGCGGACATCGCGGGGTGCTCATCGTCTACGCGCGCACCGATCCCGACGTGCCCAAGTCCAAGGGCATCACCGCCTTCCTCGTGCCCGCCGACACGCCCGGCTTCCCCGTGGGCAAGACAGAGAAGAAGACCGGCATCCGCGGCTCCTCGACGGTCGAGATCCTGTTCGACCAGGTGCGCGCTCGGCCCGGAAGCAGTGCTCGGGCAGATGGAGCGGCGGCTTCTCGATCGCGATGGACACGCTCGACGGCGGGCGCATCGGCATCGCGAGCCAGGCGGTCGGCATCGGGCGCGCCTGCCTCGAAGCCGGTCCGCAGTACTCCAAGGAGCGCGAGCAGTTCGGCGAGCCGATCGCGCAACTTCCAGGCGATCCAGTGGAAGCTCGCCGACATGTGCGGCGCAGCTCGAGGCCGCGCGCCTGCTCAGGTGCACCGGCAGCCTGGCTGCGCGACCGCGGCGAGCCGTGCAGCCGCGAGGCCGCGCAGGCGAAGCTCTTCGCCTCGCGACGCGCGAACGCCTGCGCCGACGAGTGCCTGCAGATCCACGGCGGCGCGGGCTACACCGACGACTTCCCCGTCGAGCGCTTCTTCCGCGACGCGCGCATCACCGAGATCTACGAGGGCGCGACGGACATCCAGCGGCATCGTGATCGCGCGCAGCTGCTCGCTTGAGGGCCCGTGATGTCCCGCCGAACCACCAGACCGCCTGAAGGCGGTACTCCGAACCGGAAGAAAGGCGCTACCGGTTCGGTTCTAGAGAGAAACCACACCCCCTACGAGCACGGAGTCCGTCCGAGTTTGGAGTACCGCCTTCAGGCGGTCTGGTTCGTCGTCCCGCCTTCAGGCGGGACTGGCTCCGCAAGAGAAGACCGCCTGAAGGCGGTACTCCGAACCAGAAGCAGCCGCACTCATGTTTCATGTGACGGTGTCGCTCTCGGGCGCGGTGGAAAACTGGTTCGGAGTACCGCCATTAGGCGGTCTGGTCCGGACCTCCCGTGACCGCGAGCGCTGAGTCCCTCGCCGATCGACTCCTCGCCGGGGACGCGGCGCGCTCGCACGGGCGATCTCGTGGGCCGAGAACGGCGATCCCCGTTTCTCATCCCTGCTGGCGAAGATCTGGCCGCGAGTGGGAAGGAGCTTTCGCTGCGGCCTGACCGGCCCGCCCGGAGCGGGGAAGAGCACGCTCGTGAGCGAGCTCGCGCGCTTGATGCGACTCGAGGCGCGAACGGTGGGCATCCTCGCCGTCGATCCCTCGAGCCCGTTCAGCGGCGGCGCGCTCCTCGGCGATCGCATCCGCATGGAAGAGCGCGCCCTCGATCCGGGCGTCTTCATCCGCTCGATGGCGAACCGGGGAGCCCGGGGCGGGCTCGCGGCCGCGTCGGTGGACGCGTGCGACGCGATGGACGCGTTCGGCCTGGACGAGATCCTGATCGAGACGGTCGGAGTCGGGCAGGCCGAGTACGACGTCGTCGGCGCGGCCGACACGATCGTGGTCGTGTCGTGTCCGGGTGCGGGGGACACGATCCAGGCCATGAAAGCCGGACTCCTGGAAGTCGCGGACGTCCTGGTGGTGAACAAGGCCGATGTCCTCGGCGCCGAACGGCTGGCGAGCGAGCTCCTCGAATCGGTGCACCTGCGCACCGCGAACAAGGACGACTGGGAGCCTCCCGTGGTGTCCTGCAGCGCCGGCCGTGGCGAAGGCGTGGAAGCCGTGCTCGCGGCGATCCTCGATCATCGCCGACATCTCGGAACGGCACTCCTCGCCGAGCGCCGGGCGCGGATGCGTGTCGAGCAGATCCGAACGGCCGTGATGGCGCGCCTCTCCGAGGAATGGTGGGGTCCGCTCGGTCACACCGTGGAGGTCGAAAGCCTCCTCAGCAGCGGTCTCCCACCACATGAGGTCGCTGCTAGACAGCTCGCCGGCCTCCTGGAGTGGCTCGCGACCGGCCCCCGGCTTTCCGCACGAGAGCGCGCTCCCTGATTGCTCGGTCTGGTTCGGAGTACCGCCTTCAGGCGGTCTTTCCTTGCAGAGCCAGTCCCGCCTGAAGGCGGGACGACGAACCAGACCGCCTGAAGGCGGTACTCCAAACCGGAGAAGACAGCCTGAAGGCGGGACTCCAAACCGGAGAAGACCGACTGAAGGGGCGTACGGTCACTGCGTGGAGGTCGAAACCCTCCTCCGCAGCGGGCTTCCGCCCTATGATGTCGGTTCCCGACAGCTCGCTGGCCTGCTGGACTGGCTCGCGAGTGATCCCGGCGTTCCGCACGGGACGGGACGGAGACCCAATGAGGAGCAAGACCGAGGCGAGCATGGCAGTCGAGGCGATGGATGCCCGCGCGAGGTGGGAGGAGAAGATCGCCGAGGCCGTCCTGCGTGATGCATCGTTCACCACGGTCTCCGGAAGCGAGCTCGCGCCGATCTACGGGCCCGCCGGACGTCGAGCTCGACTACGAGCGCGACCTGGGCTGGCCGGGCGAGTACCCGTTCACGCGCGGCGTGCACGCCAGCATGTACCGCGGGCGCCTCTGGACGATGCGGCAGTTCGCGGGCTTCGGGACGGCGCGCGAGACGAACGAGCGCTTCAAGTTCCTGCTCGAGCACGGGCAGACCGGTCTCTCGGTCGCCTTCGATTTCCCGACGCTGATGGGCTACGACTCGGACGATCCGATCGCAGCCGGGGCGAGGTCGGGCAGGTCGGGCGTCGCGGTCGCCTCGCTGCGCGACATGCAGACGCTGATGGCCGGCATCCCCATGGATCAGGTGTCGACCTCGATGACGATCAACGGGCCGGCGCCGATCCTGCTCGCGTTCTACATCGCGTGCGGCGAGAGCGCAGGGCGTCGACCCGAAGCGGCTGCGCGGCACGGTCCAGAACGACATCCTGAAGGAATACCAGGCGCAGCACGCGTGGCTCGTCGCCGGCCGAGCCGGCGCTGCGGATGATCACGGACGTGATGGGCGTACTGCGCGGAGCACGTGCCGCAGTGGAACACGATCTCGATCTCGGGCTACCACATCCGCGAAGCCGGCTCGACCGCGGCGCAGGAGCTCGCCTTCACGCTCGCGAACGGCATGGAGTACGTGCGCCGGGGCATCGCGGCGGGGCTCGACGTCGACGAGTTCGCGCCGCGGCTCTCGTTCTTCTTCGACAGCCACCTCGACTTCTTCGAGGAGATCGCGAAGTTCCGCGCCGCGCGCCGCATCTGGGCGCGCAAGATGCGCGAGGAGTTCGGCGCGAAGGATCCGCGCTCGTGGATGCTGCGCTTCCACACGCAGACTGCCGGCGTGTCGCTCACGGCGCAGCAGCCCGAGAACAACATCGTGCGCACCGCCTTCGAGGCGCTCGCGGCCGTGCTCGGGGGGACGCAGTCCCTGCACACGAACTCGATGGACGAGACGCTCGCGCTGCCGACCGAAAAGGCGGTCAAGATCGCGCTGCGCACGCAGCAGATCATCGCCGAGGAGACCGAGGTGGCGCACGTCGATCGACCCGCTGGCCGGCTCCTATTTCGTCGAGGCGCTGACGAACCGGCTCGAGGCGGACGCCGAGCGCAGCTTTCTCGAGATCGAGAGCCGCGGCGGCGTCGTGCCGGCGATCCTCGCCGGCTACTTCCAGCGCGAGATCCACCTCTCCGCGGTGCGCTACCAGCGCGCCGTCGAGCGCGGCGAGAAGAAGGTCGTGGGCGTCAACTGCTACGTCGAGGAGGACGGCGACACCACCCCGATCGAAGTCCATCGCGCCGATCCGCGCTCGGAGGCCCAGGCCGCGGACAACGTCCGGCGCCTGAAAGCCGAGCGCGACGGCGCGCGCGCCACGCGCGCGCTCCAGGAGGTGCGAGGCGCTTGCCGCGACGGCTCCAACACCCTCGAGCGCTTCGTCGCCGCGGCGCATGCCGACTGCACCCTGGGCGAGATCGCGGCCGTCCTGCGCGAGGAGTTCGGCGAGTACAAGGAGCCGATCCTCCTTTGAGCGCCCAACCGTCCGACATGGCACGACGCAGGATTCGAGTCCTCATCGGCAAGCCCGGCCTCGACGGCCACGACCGGGGCGCGAAGACCGTGGCGAGCGTGCTGCGCGATTGCGGCATGGAAGTGATCTACACGGGGCTGCACAAGACGCCCGAGATGATCGCGGAGATGGCGCTCCAGGAAGACGTCGACGTGGTGGGCCTCTCGATCCTCTCGGGGGCGCATCTCGAGCTCTTCCCGCGCGTCAAGCGCGCGCTCGTGGAGCGTGGTCTCGCGCAGGTCCTACTCGTGGGCGGCGGGATCATCCCGGCCGAGGACGCGAGGAAGCTCGAAGCCGAGGGCTTCGCGAAGCTCTTCGGTCCGGGGACCCACACCCAGGAGATCGCGCGCTACATCCAGGAAGAGATGGAGCGTCGGTGGGCGCGCGAAGGAGCGGACGCATGAGCGCGAACGCGGACCGCGAGATCCTGAACATCGACGAGGCCGCCGCTCTACTGGGTGTGAGCGTCAAGACCTTCAACAAGGTCTTGCACACCGAAGACATCCCCGCCCGCAAGATCGGCCGCGAATGGAAGTTCTCGCGTCGCGCGCTGATCGAATGGGTGGGCAACGGACGCGCCTCCGAGTTCTATCGCGACGCCACGGACGGCATGGATGGTGCCGTCGGCTCCGAGCGACCGGAACGCGAAGGTCGCAACAACGAAGGGCACGGCCGCCGAACCGCGGGCTGGCGCTTCGAGCTCGATTGATCGTCCCGAAGGCCAGGAAGAGTCGACGATGTCGCTGCGCACGAAGGTCCTCCCCGATATCCAACACGGTCTCGAGCTCACCCCGGAGCAGACCTCGATCCGCGACATGGTGCGCGAGTTTGCCGAGCGCGACGTCGCGCCGATCGCCGCCGAGATCGACGAGCACCACCGCTTTCCCGAGGAGAACTGGAAGAAGATGGTCGCCCTCGGACTGCCCGGGATCCCCTTCCCGGAGGAGTACGGCGGGAGCGGCCTGGGCACGCTCGACTACATCCTCGCGGTCGAAGAGCTCGCCAAGGTGTGCGGCTCCACCGCGCTCACGCTCGCCGCGCACGTGAGCCTGGGGACCTACCCGATCTTCGCGTGGGGGAACGAGGATCTCAGGCAGAACTACGTGCCCCGCCTGATCGGCGGCGAGTTCATGGGCGCGTACGGTCTGACCGAGCCCAACGCCGGATCCGACTCGGGCGGGACGATCACGACGGCCGTTCCCGATGGCGACCACTGGGTGCTCAACGGTCGCAAGTGCTTCATCACCAACGCCAACTTTGCCGGCACCTTCATCTTCACCGCCGTCAGCCACCGCGGCGCGGGCACCAAGGGAATCAGCGCCTATGTCGTGCCGCGCGACACGCCCGGCTTCTCGATCGAGATGGGCGAGAAGAAGCTCGGCATGCGCGGCTCGGACTGGGCGAGCCTCGTGTTCGAGGATGCGCGCATCCCGAAGAACCACTTGCTCGGTCCCGAGGGTGAAGGCTTCAAGACCTTCATGCGCACCCTCGACGGCGGGCGCATCTCGATCGGCGCGCTCGCGCTCGGCATTGCCGAGGGAGCGTACGAATGCGCCGCGCGCTACGCGCAGGAGCGCGAGGCCTTCGGGAAGCACCTCTCCGAATTCCAGGCCGTGCAGTTCAAGCTGGCCGACATGGCGATGCAGATCGAGGCCGCGCGCCACCTCATCTATCATGCCGCCCGGCTGAAGGACCTGGGCCTGCCGTACCGCATGGAGGGCGCGATGGCCAAGCTCTTCTCGTCCGAGATGGCCATGCGGGTCACCTACGACGCGATCCAGGTGTACGGCGGCTACGGGTACAGCCGCGAGTACCCGGTCGAGCGCATGTGGCGCGACGCGAAGCTCTGCACGATCGGCGAGGGGACCTCCGAGATCCAGCGCATCGTGATCGCGCGCGCGATCCTGCAGGGCAGCCCGATCTGACCCCGGGGTCGCCATGGAAGTCGCCGTGCCCGAGGCCGTCGCACCCCGATCCCGCGCGGAAGCCGGCGGCGGGTGGAGCTCGTTCCTCGGCATCCTCGGCTGCTTCTTCCTCTCGGGCTTCGCCGCGCTCGTCTACCAGACGGCGTGGATGCGCCAGTTCTCCATCGTCTTCGGGACGTCCGAGCTCGCCGTCGCGGCTGTGCTCGCCGCCTACATGGCGGGTCTGGCGGGTGGAGCTGCGCTCGCGGCGGGCTTCGTCGAGCGCGTGCGCCGGCCGGTGCTCGTCTACGGCCTCCTCGAGCTCGGCATCGCCCTCGGCGCGCTCGCCGTGCCCTATCTGCTGAGCTTCGCGAAGCAAGCGATGGTGGCCTGGATCGGCGGACAACCCGCGATCACCGATGAGGGAGCGAGCGCGCGCACGCTCTTCTACCTCGGCTGGGCATTCCTCGTGATCTTCGTGCCGACCGCGCTGATGGGGGCGACGCTCCCGCTGCTCGCGCGCGGCGCGGTGCACACCGACGCGGAGGTCGGCCGGCGGGTCGGAATCCTCTACGCCGTCAACACGGCCGGAGCCGTCCTCGGGGCGATCGTCGCCGCATTCAGCCTGCTTCCGGCCTTGGGTCTCGCGCGCACGGTGTGGGTCGGCGTCGGCCTCAACGCGGTCGTCTTCCTCCTCGCCGTGGTGCTCTCCCGGAGGCGCGCGGGCCCGACGCCGAGCCGCTCGCCTGCGGAGCGAGCGAGCCTCGACGCGCCCTCACCCGAGGCCGGCGCGCGCATCCGCCGCGCGGCTCTCGTGCTCCCGCTCATGCTCGTCTCCGGCATGGTCTCGTTCACCTACGAGGTCCTGTGGACGCGCTTGCTCTCGCATCTCCTGGGAGGAAGCCTGTACGCCTTCGCCGTGATGCTGGCGAGCTTCCTCTCCGGCATCGCGATCGGGAGCGCCATCGCCGCGCCGATCGCGCGCACGCGCGCGCTCGCCGCGAGGGGCCTGGCAATCGCGCAGGCGGGCATCGCCCTGGCGAGCATCGTGATCTATCTCTCGCTCGATTCGCTGCCGGCTCTCGCGGCGAAGGTCGGGACGGGTGAAGCCGGCGGGATCGGCGGCAACGCGTTCCTCGCAGCGATCGTGCTCTTCCCCGCGACGCTGTTCCTCGGCGCGACCTTCCCGTTCGCGCTGCGGCTGCTCGCCCGGGACGAGAGTGATGCCGCCCGCGCGTCCGCCCGCGTCTACGCCTGGAACACGCTCGGCGCGATCGCTGGCGCGGTGCTGGCAGGCTTCCTCGTCATTCCAGCACTCGGTTACGCCGGCACCGTGCGGCTGGCGGTGTGGACGAACCTCGTGCTCGCCTGCATCGCGGCTCTCCTGTGGAGCAGTCAGCGGCGCGCGCTCCTCGTCACGACGGGCGGCCTGGCATTGCTCGCGCTCCTCTTCTTCCATCCCGGCGCACCCGAGCGCCTGATGCGGTCTTCCTCGCTCGCGGGGGTGGCGAGCACCGGGGCCATCGTCTACCAGGGAGTCGGGCGTTCGGCGTCGGTGGTGCTCCTCGAGCAGCAAGGCACGTGGGAAGTGCGCTGCAACGGCCTGCCCGAAGCCACGATCGAGCCGCGCGGCGCGCCGCCTTTCGGCCGCAACACCACCTGGTGGCTCGGGGCGCTGCCGCTGCTCGCGCGGCCGGCTGCCCGCACGATGCTCGTGATCGGCTTTGGCGGCGGCGTGACGATGGAGTACGTGCCGTCCTCCGTCGAGACGATCGACACGATCGAGCTCGAGCCCGAGGTCATCGCGGCGAACCGCCACGTCTCCGCGCTGCGGGCCCACGATCCGCTCGCCGATCCGCGGGTCCACGTACACATGGGCGATGCGCGCGGTGCTCTCGCGCTCACGAGCGAGCGCTGGGACGTGATCGTCTCGCAACCCTCGCACCCCTGGACCGCCGGTGCCTCGCACCTCTATACGCGCGAGTTCCTCCAGGAGGCTCGCGCGCACCTCGCCGAGGGCGGCGTTTTCGTGCAGTGGATGCTCTCGGGCTTCCTCGACGAGGAGCTCTTGCGCGTGCTCGCGGCGACGATCCTCGACGTATTCCCGCACGCCCGGCTGTACCAGCCGATCCCGCCGATGCTCGTGTTCCTCGCCTCGGACAGTCCGCTCGAGCCCGAACGCGAGCTCGCGCGCACCGGCGAGCCGCTCCGCTCGGCGCCCGAGCACTGGGCGCGCATGGGGATTCATGGCGTCTCCGACGTCGTGGCGATGCTCGCGCTCGAGGAAGACCGGCTGCGCGAGCTCGCGGGGGGCGCGCGCGTCAATACCGACGACGAGAACGTGCTCGCGCTGCGGCGCGTGCAAGGGCGCGGCCGGGCGCTCGGTTTCGATCTGCTGGACGCCCTCCTCGCGCCCGGCGACGCGATCGCCAATCCGGCGAGCCCGCTCTCCACAGCCCTCGGCGAGCAGGTCGATCGGATGTACCTCGCGGTTCGCATGGCCGAGCTCGGTCTGAGCGGCCGCATGCAGAGGCTCCTGGAGAAGCTCGACGACCAGGCGTTGCAATTGCTCACTCAGGCGCGATTGGCCGCGGTCGGCGGCGGCCAGCTCGAGGAAGCTGCGCAGGCTGCGCAAGAGGTGCTCCAGCGCGACCCGCGCAATCTGCGCGCGCGCTACATGATGGTGCGGCCGTTCCTGCGCCGGCCGGAGGACGACGCACAGCAACGATCGGTCCTCTCGGCTGCTGCGAGCTTGACCGGCGCGTCGGGGGCCGTGGTGAAAGGCATGCGCGCGCTCACGAGCGGCGAATGGACGAAGCTCCCGGCGCTCGAAGCACAGCTCGCGAGCGCGCGGGTGGTCGATCCGTGGTACTGGGACGCTGCGGCGCTGCGCGCCCAGCTGCGCGTGCAGGGAGTGTCGCCCGAGGGGGCGCTGAAGGCGGGCCCCGAGGCGCTGGGGATCGTCGATCGCGCTCTGGCGGTGCACCCCGACGTGGAGTGCCTCGTCGCACGAGCCGAGATCGGCCGGCGCGCCGACATGCCTGACGTACTGGTCGAGACCACCGCCGAGCTTCTGCGCTTGCTCGTGCGCCACGAGCTCTCGCGGCGGCAGAGCGGGGAGCCGTTCCTGCACGAATCCCAGCTCGAGCTCGTCAGGGAAACGCTCCGATCGATCGAGCCCACGCTCGCGCCGATCCGCGCCGATCCCCGCGTCACGCCAGCGCGGGTGGACGCCGTCGGAACGGCCCTGCGTTCGATGGTGCCCGCTGCCGGGACTCCGCCCGCTCCGGCGGGACAATGAGGTCGACGGGATGCGCGTCCTTTCCCTCTGTCCGAGCCTCACGGAGCTCGTGTTCGACCTGGGCATGGGGGCCGAGCTCGTGGGCATCACGCGCTACTGCGTGCATCCCGCCGAGCAGGTCGAATCGATCGAGAAGGTGGGAGGCACGAAGGATCCGGACGTCGCGCGCATCGTGGAGCTCGCTCCCGACGTCGTGCTGATGAACGAGGAAGAGAACCGCGTGGAGGATGCGGAAACGCTCTCGCGCGCCGGACTGCGCTGCCACGTGAGCTTTCCGCGCGACCTGCCCGGCACCTCGGCCATGGTGCGCTCGATTGCGGCGGCCCTCAGCCGTCCGGTCGAGGGTGAGCGCATCGCGCTCGAGATCGAAGCCCGCGCCGCGCGCGTGCGCACCAGGGCAGCCGGGCAACCGCCCGTGTCGTGGGCCTACCTGATCTGGCGCAAGCCGTGGATGAGCGTGAACCACGACACCTTCGCCCACGCCTTGCTCGCACTCGCGGGCGGCGTGAACGTCTTCGCCGAGCGATCGGACCGCTATCCCGCCATCGAGGTCGCCGAGCTCGCCACGCTGCGGCCCGACGTCGTGCTCCTCGGCACCGAGCCCTATCCCTTCCAGGAGCACCATGCCGATGAGCTCGCGACGCTGACGCAGCTCGACCGCGAGCGTTTCCGCATCGCGGACGGAGAGTATCTCTCCTGGCACGGCTCCCGCACGCCCGACGGCATCGACCACGCCGAGCGCCTGATCACGGAGACGCGCGCGCGATCGAGCGCGTCGGGCAGGCGCTGAAAAACTTGCGCCGCGGGAGCCCCGACTCCTGATTGAGTTTTCATTTCCACGCCAGCCGGCGTCGCATACGCTGCCAGGCGCAGAGCCCCGGAGCCTTCCCGACTTGCAGCTTCGGATTCATGGGTTTCTCCCCCCTCCGGCGAGCTCTCCTCAATGCCCGCGGCCGGTCTCCGGCCGCGGGCTCTGCTTGTCTGCGCAGCACCAACGCTAGACTCTCCGTCCCGGACCGGCCCAAGTGGCTCGTCATCCCCCCCGAGACGAGAATCGATGCTGCACGTCGTTGCGCTCCTGCTGTGCTACTCCCTCCCAACCGCCGAAGACTCCCTCCCCAAGACTTCCCCCCTCCCTCCCCCGGAGGAGCAGCCCATTGGCGACGAGCCGGCCCCTCCCGCGGCGCAGGATGAGGTCCCTCCCGCTCCCCCCGACGAGACCTGGAATGGCGCCGTCACGGTGGGTGCTACCTGGAGCGACGGCAACACCGACGTCAAGCGCATCTCGGCGAACTTGGACGCGGTCAAGTCGGTGGAGAAGAACCGCTGGACGCTCGGATTCTCCTACAACCGCTCCGAGGAGGACGGCGAGGTGACGCAGGACCGCACCTACGCCAAGGGGCAATACGACTACTTCATGAACGAGAAGAACTACCTCCTGGCGCAGGCGACCGCCGAGGAGGACGACGGGGCGGACCTCGACCTGCGCTATACGGCGGGCGTCGGCTACGGCCATCAGTTCAGCAACACCGAGCGGTGGAAGTTCGCCACGGAGGCGGGCGTCTCGTATTTCCACGAGGAGTTCGAGAGCGGCGACGAGAACGGCTATGTCGCCGCCCGCTTGGCGTGGAACGCCGACTGGAAGTACAGCGATCGCTGGCAGTTCACACAGTCGGGCCAGGTCTTTCCCAGCCTGGAGGACTCCGAGGACGTGTACGCGCAGGTCGATACGCGCATCAAGGCGACTCTGAGCGAGAGCATGTTCGCGCAGCTCCAGTGGGTCTACTCCTGGGACAACACGCCCGCCCCCGATACGGAACGTGTCGACAACCTCTACGTGCTGACGGTGGGTTGGAGCTTCTGACGATCCTTGGCATTCCGCCTCCTTCACACGGCCGACTGGCAGATTGGAATGAAGGCCGCGCACGTCGGTGCGGCCGCGGAGCGTGTGCGCGCGGTGCGCCTGGAGGCGGCGCGCCGGGTGGTGCAGCTCGCCAACCAGAGCGAGGTGCACCTCCTGGTGCTGGCGGGGGACACCTTCGAGGACAGCGACGTTCCGCGCCAGCTCGTGCAGCAGGTGGTGGACATCTTGCGGGGCGCGCGCTGTCCTGTGCTCGTCCTGCCCGCCAACCACGATCCGCTCGTACCCGGCGGCGTGTACGAGCACCCGGCCTGGCGCGATGTCGAACCGCGCGTGAGCGTCCTGCGCACCAGCGCACCCCTGGAGGTGGGTGAGGCGACGATCTTCCCGGCTCCGCTCTCGCGGCGCAGCTCGCCCGAGGATCCGACGGGCGTCGTTCCGAGTCACTCCGGCGCTCGCGATCGGATCCGCATCGGGATCGCTCACGGCTCGCTCCGCGGCGCCGGCGCTCCTGATGCGGAGATCGCCGACGATTTCCCCATCGACCGCGGCGTGGTCGAGCGCGGCGCGCTCGACTATCTCGCGCTCGGACACTGGCACGTTCCCTCCACGCACGAGGTCGGGGGCGCGCCGCGCATCGCCTACTGCGGCTCGCACGAGCCGACGAAGTTCGGCGAGTTCTCGGCCGGCGGGAAGAGCGGGCAATGCCTGCTGGTCACCATCGACCGAGCCGGAGCCGTTCCGCTCCTGGAGGCACTTCCGACCTCGATCCTGGAATGGCGCCAGGAGCGACGAACGCTCGCCGGGGCCGAGGACCTGGCACTCCTTCGCGCCCAGATCGATCGCGAGCCGGATCCCTCGCGGGGAGGCACGCTCTACGATCTCGTGCTCGCGGGCTGGCTCCCGCCCGCGGCGCTCCTCGATCTCTTGGATCTCGCCGACCTCGCGCGCGAGCGCTTCCTCCACGCTCGCATTCGCTCGAGCGACGTGCGCGCACGCGCGGAGGACGATTCCTGGATCGAGGCCCTGCCCGCTGGAGTTCCGCGCGCCGTGGCGGCCAAGCTGTCGGCCATCGCCGGGACGGAGGCCGAAGGCGCTGCGGTGGCGCGCACCGCGCTCGAGCTGCTCTACAGGCTCGATCGGGAGGTGCGCAGATGATCCTGCGCGCGATCCGGGTCCAGAGCGTCGCCGTGCTCAACCCCGGTATCGAGCTCAGCGGTCTGGGCCCGGGGATCACCGTCCTTCACGGCCGCAACGAAGCGGGCAAGTCGACCTTGCTGCGCGCCCTGATCTATGCGCTCTATCAGCGCCACAAGGTCGGTGGGGTCGACGTCGAGGCCGATCTCCTACCCGAGGGCACGAGCCTGGGCCCGAGCGTGGAGGTCGAGCTCGAGCGCGGCGGCGTGCTCTGGAAGATCGAGAAGACCTTTCTCAAGAGCAAGCGCTCCCGCCTCTCGCGCTGGGAGGAGACTCGCTTCGTGCCGATCCGCGACGGGGACGAGGCGGACGAGGAGCTCGCGCGCGTCCTCGACGGAGTATTTGCCGGCAAGGGCCGCTCCAAGCCCGAGCACCGTGGAATCGGAGAGGTGCTGATCAGTGATCAGGGCCAGCTGTGCCAGGTGCACGCGCTGGGCGAGCGCGCCAAGGCGAGCTTGCGCGACGTCCTCGGAGCGGTGGCGAGCACGCGCGAGGCGAAGGGGCTGGCGGCCATCGTGAAGGAGCGTCACGAACGCTTCTTCACCAGCAAGAGCGAGCCGCGCGAGACCACCGAGCTCTGTCGTGTGGAGACGCGGGTCGCGGAGCTCGAGGAAGCGCTGACGGCCGCTCGAGCCGAAGCGGCGGTGATCCGGGAGCTCGAGCTCGCGCTCCAGGAGGGAACACCGGACCCTTCCGGCCTCGCTGCGCAGCGGACTGGACTCGAGGCCGACCGCGAAACCGCACGGGAGGAGAACGAGCGTCGCATCCGGCTGCAGTCCACGGTCGAGGGCGCAGCCCGGGACCGCGCTCTGGCACAGCAGGCCGTCCGCGAAGCGGAGGTCGTGCACGAGCGGCTCGCGGTGCTCGATCGCGAGCTCCAGACCATGGAACGATCCCTCGTGCAGGCCTCAGCGCTGCGCCAGCGCGTGGAAGACGAGCGCGAGCGAGCCCGCGTGGCCGTCCGCCGCATCGAGGAGGCGCGCGATGAGCTCGACGTTCGGTCGAGGGACCTCGCAGCAGAGCGGACCAGTGCCGCGGACGCCCGCCGAGCAGCCGAGCTCCAGAGTTCCCTCGACGAGCTCCTCCCCCGTTTGGAGACCTACCGGCTGGCAGTCGAGGAGGCTCAGCGTCACTCGACCGAGCTCGCCGCTCGCGCACGACCGGACCAGGAAGACTTCACTGCTCTGGGGAAGCTGCGCAGACAGATCGCGGAAAGAGTCGCGCAGCTCGAAGCGATGTCCTTGCGCTTGCGGCTCCAGGCTCGCAGCCCGCTCGTCCTGCGCACCGGTACCGTCGAGGTGTCCCTCGAGGCCGGCCAGGTGCACGAAGCGGTCGGCCAGAGTCCTTTGACCGCCGAGATCGCCGGGATCGCCAAGCTGGAGGTCCTCGGTCCGCGTTCGGAGGAGGCCGCGAAGCTCCGCTCGGACCTCGGCGAGCTCGAGGATGCATGGAGCCGGCGGACCGATCCTTACGGGACGCAAGACGAGCTCGAGCTGGAGCGGCTCTTCGCCGAGCGCGCCGCGCTCCAGCAGCGCCGCGACGCGGCCAGGAATCGAGCCCAGGGTTGGTTCGCATCGCAGGAGGAGTACGACAAGGCTCTCGCCTCGAGCTCGAGCATGCGACGGGAGCTCGACGCCATCCTCGGACGTCACGCCGAATGGGGCGGCGAGAGGCCACCGAAAGCCACGGCTGACGAACGCGTGGCAGTGGTCGAGCGCATGGCCGCTCGGCACGCGGAACAGGCCGAGGCGCTGCTCCTGGAACTCGTCCGCGCCCGCGAGCACCAAGCCGAGGTCGAGCGCAACGAGAAGCTGGTGGTCCAGGAGTGCGTTCTGCTCTCGACGCAGCGGATCGAGGCCCGCGCCGAGTGGGCCGCGAAGGGTGGGGAGACTCCTGCGGCCGAGCGCGAGGCCGTGGTCACCGCGCTGCGCCGATCGTTCTCCGAACGCCAGGAGACGCTCGCGAGCATCGAGCGCGAGCTGGCTCCGCTCGAGCACGCCGAAGCGGCCCTGCAACGCGCCGAGCGCGCCCTCCGCGAGTTCGACGCGGGCGTCCACGACCGCGAGCGCAAGCGCTCGGAAGACGAGGGCCGCCTGACAGAAATGCGCTCGCGCGGCCTGTACGGGAGGCTGGCCGAGCTCGCCGAGGAGCACGGCGAGCTCCTGGCGAAGCTCGAGAGCCTCCGCAACGAGGCGCGCGCGCTCCAGCTCCTGTACGACTCCTTCCAGGAGGAAGAGCGCCGCGCCATCGAGGCCGTGTTCGCTCCCGTGGCGGAGAAGGTCGGTCGGATGGCGCTCGCCGTGCTGCGCAAGAGTCTGCGCATGGACTTCGACGAGAAGCTCGGGACGCCTCGAGTCGAGCTCGGCGGCCACGCTTTCACGCTGGACCAGCTCTCGGGCGGCACGCGCGATCAGATCGCGCTGTTCACGCGCATCGCCTTCGCCGAGCTCTACGCGGAGCGGCACGGCCGCCATGCGCTCGTGCTCGACGATCCGCTCGTGAATTCCGATCCCGAGCGGCGGGCCCGCATCCTCGACGTCCTGGCCCGTGCGGCCCGGGATCTGCAGATCCTCGTCTTCACCTGCCGGCCGGACGACTACCTCGGCCTCTCGTGCGAGAAGCGAGAGATCGGGACCTGACGAACCCTCTGCGGAGAACCTGCATGTCCTTGACCCCCTCCACGATGCTTGCGCTCGGGACGACCGCGCCCGACTTCGAGCTCCCCGACACGGTGAGCGGTCGCAGCCTGCGACTGGCCGACCTCGGCGCGAAGAAAGCGCTACTGGTCATGTTCCTCTCCAATCACTGCCCTTACGTGCAGCACGTGCGGGAAGAGCTCGCGCGAATCGGCCGCGACTACGAGAGAAAGGACGTTGCCATCGTGGCGATCTGTTCCAACGACGAGGGCACGCACCCGGCGGACGCGCCGGCGCGCATGACCGAGGAAGCGCGCCGGAACGGCTGGACCTTCCCGTACCTCCACGATGCCTCCCAAGGGGTCGCCAAGGCCTACACGGCTGCCTGCACGCCGGATCTGTTCCTCTTCGATCGCTCGCGGCGCCTGGTGTACCGCGGGCAGCTCGACGACAGTCGACCAGGGAACGGGAAGCCCGTGACCGGCGCCGATCTCCGGCGGGCGCTGGATGCCCTGCTTGCTGATCGGCCCGTTCCGGCTGATCAGAGGGCCAGCATGGGCTGCAACATCAAATGGCGGGCAGGAAACGAGCCGCCATACGCGCAGTGAACGCTAAGCCACGTGAAAAGAAATCCATCAAGAACAAATCCGATCGTGACGCAGGCCTCGTATACACCCACTTTTTATGACCGCGATGCTTCCAGGTTACGATTCGGACAACTTCGAACCCGCATTGTCGAGCGTCGGGTAGGCTCGGTCCTCCTTTTGGAGGAAACAACATGCGACAGATATGCTTCCCCTTCATTGTCAGCTGCGTGGTTTCGGGCTCCCTACTCGCACAGGGATCCGATGACTGCGCAAGCGCTGAAACCATCTTCGGTCTGGGCGAATTCGCCTTCAACAACGTCGGTGCGACGACTGACGGACCTGTTTCCTGCCGTGCGATGAGCGACGTCTGGTTCCTGTGGACGGCGCCGGCGACGGGCAAGTTCATTCTCACGACCTGCGATCACACGAACCTCGACACCTACATCGCGGCGTACGAGGGCGCTACCTGCCCCCCGACCGTGCAGCTCGGCTGCAACGACGACACTTGTGGAAGGCAGAGCACGATCGAGTTCAATGCCCTGGTGGGCGCCGGCTACCTGCTGCGAATCGGGGGCTTCAACACTCTCCAGGGCAGCGGTACGTTCGAGATCCTGCAGGTCCCCAACGGTGGCGCGGATGCATGCGCCGACGCCGTGGCGATCAGCGGCACGGGGTTCTTCCCGTGGAACAACGGGGGTCTCACCGACGATGGCCCGGCGGACTGTGCGCCGATCCACAGGGATCTCTGGTTCGCCTGGACGGCACCGACCACGGACATGTACACGTTCTCGCTGTGCGGGAAGACGACCATGGACTCGGTCCTGGGGCTCTACGAGGGAACCAGTTGCCCACCGACGGTACTGATGTCGTGCAGTGCGGATGCGTGCGGTTCGCAGAGCGAGATCACGACGGTGGTCTCGGCGGGGACGAGCTACCTGATCCTCCTCGGTTCCGCTGACGGCTCCGAGGGTTCCGGTAACCTCGGGATCCACGATGCTGCTTGCAGCACCCTCGCGAATGACGATCTCCTGGAGGAGAACGACGACTGCGCGAGCGCTGCCGATGTGCACGAGGGCGTGACGCCCGACTTGTGGTGCTCCAAGGCCGACGGCGACTGGTACGTGGTCGAGATTCCGCCCCTCGGAATCCTCGACTTCGACGTGCAGTTCTCCCACGCCCTGGGCGACCTCGACCTGACGCTGTACTCCGACGACTGCCAGGATCTGCTCGCCACGAGCTCGAGCGTCGACGACGACGAGGAGATCGTGTGGCACAATCCCACCGGCTCCATCCAGCGGTATCGATTGAACGTGTACGTCTTCGCGAGCTCCGATTCCGACTGCAACGCGTATGGCCTCATCGTGACCGGGCCTGGCGGAGGCATCGGCTCCAAGTACTGCACTGCCAATCCGAACTCGACCGGCGCGCCGGCCGACCTGTTCGCGTCAGGGTCCAGTAGCGCTTCCGCCGCCGACCTGGTGATGGAAGCGTCTCCGGTGCCCAACAACACGGCCGTTTTCTTCCACGGCGCAGACCAGGGCCAGGTGCCCTTCGGCAACGGCTTCTTGTGCGCCATCGGCGACCTCACTCGCAGCACCGTGGTCGTCGCATCGGGCAACCGGGCGGAACACCACTACGACGATTCCGACACCAAGCACAGTCTCGTGCCATTCATCGGGAAGCGGCGGAACTTCCAGTACTGGTTCCGCGATCCGGCGGCCGGTGGCGCGTTCTTCAACACGTCGAACGCGATCTCGCTGTTCGTCATTCCCTAGCTAGCGGCCAGGGCTCGCTCAGGAGCGACCGACGTAGTCTTCGAGTTCCGCAGGGAGCTCGAAGACTACGCGCTCCGGCGAGCCCTCCATCTCGCTCACCTCGGTCACGCCGAGGTGCTCGAGCCGGGCGAGGATCGCGCGCACCAGTACCTCCGGCGCGCTCGCGCCGGCGGTGATGCCGATGCGGGTTCGTCCTTCCAGCCATTCGGGCCGGATCTGGTCAGGATGATCCACGAGGTAGGAGTGGATCCCCGAGCGATCGCCGAGCTCCCGCAGGCGGGTCGAGTTGGAGCTGTTGGCCGAGCCCACCACCAGTAGCAGGTCGATCTCGGGCGCCAGGCGCTTGACCGCGGTCTGCCGGTTCTGGGTGGCGTAGCAGATGTCTCGGATGTCGGGGCCCTTGATCGAGCGGGAAGCGGCGCACGAGTGCCTCGATGGCCGCGCGCGTGTCGTCGACCGAGAGCGTCGTCTGTGTCACGTAGGAGAGTCGGGTCGGATCGGAGACCGTGAGCGCCACGACCTCTTCGACGGTCGAGAGCACGTGCACTCTGCCCGGGATGCGACCGCGCGTTCCCTCGACCTCGGGATGGCCCGGATGACCGATGAGGATCACCTCGCGGCCCTCATCGGCGTACTGTCGAGCCTGCAGGTGGACCTTGGTGACGAGCGGGCAGGTCGCGTCGATCACGCGCAGATGCCGCGCCGCTCCCTCGGCGACGACTGCCGCCGAGACGCCGTGCGCGCTGAAGATCGTGACCGCACCCTCCGGCACCTGGGCGAGAGACTGGACGAAGACCGCGCCGCGCGCGGACAGGTCCTCCAGTACGTGCTTATTGTGCACGATCTCGTGCAGGACATAGATCGGCGCGCCGTACAGCTCGAGGGCGCGCTCGACGATCTCGATCGCTCGATCGACGCCGGCGCAGAAACCCCTCGGATTGGCGAGTCTCGCTTCCATGTCGTTCAGTGATGCTCCCTGCGTTCAGACCCCGGAGCCGAAATCCAGCCTACCGCGTCGCTTGGGCTCTGGGGCCCGCTCGGGCCTCGCGGGCTCGTCCTCGCCCTTGCGCTGAGGACTTCGGCGCCGGCCGGCCGGCCGCTCGGCCGCTTCGCCGACCCCTTCGCCGAACCCACCCTTCGACACCTGTGCGCTCCGGCCATGCGCGGGGCGGGGGCTCTCTCGCACCGCCTCCCGCTCGGGCTGCACGTTCGAGCGCGCAGGTTTCTCGCGCGAGCTCTCACGCCGCGCCGGAGCCGGCTGCGAACGCGGCTTCGACTCTGTGCGAGCTCGCTGCTCACGCGGATCCGGCTCGGCCCGACCTCTTTGCTGTTGCGGATCCGGCTCGGCCCGAGCCCTTTGGTGCCGCGGCTCCGGCTCGGCGCGAGCTTTTTGCTGCCGATGCTCAGGCTCGGCCCGAGCTCTCGGCTGCCGCACCTCGGGCTCGACGCGAGCTTTCTGTTGCCGGGGTTCCGGCTCAGCCCGATCTCTCGGTTGTCGCGCCTCCGGCTCAGCCCGGGCTCTTTGCTGCCGGGGTTCCGGCTCAGCTCGAGCTCTCGGCTGCCGCGGTTCCGGCTCGGCACGAGCTCTCTGCTGCCGCGGTTCCGGCTCGGCGCGAGCTCTCGGCTGCCGCGACTCCGGCTCGGCGCGAGCTCTCGGCTGCCGCGACTCCGGCTCGGCGCGAGCTCTCGGCTGCCGCGACTCCGGCTCGGCGCGAGCTCTTTGCTGCCGCGGCTCCGACCCAGCGCGAGCCCTTTGCTGGCGGTGCTCAGGCTCAGCCCGAGCTCTCTGCTGGCGGGGCTCCGGCTCGACCTGAGCTTGCTGATCACTCGGCTCCGGCTCGGGCGGCGCTTTCGGTGGGCGCGCGCCGGTGGGTTTCCCGCTCTTTCCGGCATTCCCGGCGGCCAGGCTCCGCACGTCTTCGAGCTCCTCGACGTCCCACGGGAGCGCTTGCAAGATCGACCGCCACCGCCCGCGTGCCGCCGGGGGCACGAGCGTGACCGCGACGCCGGTGCGGCCCGCGCGCCCCGTCCGGCCGATACGGTGCGTGTAGTCGGACGCATCGCGGGGCGCGCCGAAGTTCACCACGTGCGTCACGTGCTCGACGTCGAGTCCGCGCGACGCGACGTCCGTCGCAATGAGCGCCTTGACTTCGCCCGTACGGAAGGCCGTCATGACGCGGAAGCGCGCTGCCTGATCGTAGCCCCCGTGCAGGGACTTCACCGAGAAGCGCAAGGTCTCCATGCGCCGCATCAGGCGGTCGACGTCGGTGCGCCGGTCGCAGAAGACGAGGAACACGTCCTTCTCGCCGCTGCCCTCGATGAGTCGTGCGAGCGTGCGCACGCGGTCCTCGTCGCCCACTTCGAGGTAGTACTGGGAGATCGTGTCGACGGTCGCCATCCCCGAGGCCGTGGCAATCTCCGCCGGCTCGCGCGTCGAACGTCGGGCGAGCGCGAGGAGCTCGTTCGGGAAGGTGGCCGAGAAGAGCAGCGTCTGGCGTTCCTCGGGTGTCGCCGCGAGGATCTTCTCCACGTCGGGCAGGAAGCCGATCTCGAGCATCTTGTCGGCTTCGTCGAGGACCACGTACTCGGTCCACGGGAACGACAGGAAACCCTGGCGCATCAGGTCGAGCACCCGGCCGGGCGTCCCGACCACGAGCTGCGCGCCGCCTTTCAGCGCATCGACCTGGGGCCGCATGTCCTCGCCGCCGACGATCAGCGCCACGCGGACCTCGCGTACGCGCCCCAGCTCGGCGAGAACCTTGTACACCTGCTCGGAGAGCTCACGCGTCGGGCAGAGCACCAGGCCGAGCACGCTCTTGCGCGACGGATCGATGCGCGCCAGCATCGGCGCCCCGAACGCGAGCGTCTTGCCCGTGCCCGTCTCGGCCTTCGCGATCACGTCGCGGCCCTCCAGGACCGGACCGATGGCGAGCGCCTGGATCGGCGTGGGCTTGACGATGCCCATGCCCGCGATCGTGTCGAGAACGGGCTTGCCCAGGTTCCAGTGATCGAAGCTCTCGATGATCTCGGCGGGCGTGGTGCTCGGCTGCAGGGCAGGCGCGGCGCTCCTGGGGGGCTTGGAGGAGTGGCGAGAGCGGCCACCGCCACTGCGAGTATTCGGTTTGCGCTGGTTCACGTCCCCTCGGTCATCGATGGTCGAGCGATCCGCATAGGATAGGGAGCGGAGGACTCCAATAGCAGCGGAAAGCCTCGCGGGTTGGCCCTCATCCTGGATGCGAGACATCGCACGCAGGCTCCGGCGTGCCCCAGGACCCGCCGTTGCGCGCCGCGAGGAGGGTAGCATCGTGCCGATCCCCCCGGCCCGGAGACTCCGATGCGCATCGCGACCTGGAACGTGAACTCGATCCGCGCTCGTTTCGAGCGCTTGACCGCCTGGATCGAGGAACAGCGCCCCGATGTCCTGTGCCTGCAGGAAACCAAGTGCACCGACGAGATCTTCCCCGCCGCCGAGCTCGCCGATCTCGGCTACCAGGTCGCCTGCTTTGGCCAGAAGACCTACAACGGCGTCGCGATCCTCTCCAAGCATCGGATCGAGGACGTCGTGCGCGGCCTTCCCGGCGAAGCCCCCGACGCGCACCGCCGGGTGCTCGGCGTGACGATCGGAGACCTGATGCTCCTCGACCTCTACGTCGTGAACGGAGAGGCCGTCGGTAGCGCGAAATACGCCCACAAGCTCGAGTGGCTCACCCGCCTCGCCGACTTCGTCGAATCGCGCTACGACATGGCCGAGAAGGTCATCCTCACCGGCGATTTCAACGTCACCTTCGACGACCGCGACGTGCACGATCCCGAAGCCTGGCGCGAGAAGATCCTGTGCTCGACTCCCGAACGCGAGGCCCTGCGCCGCCTCATGCGCCCCGGCTACGTCGACGCCTTCCGCAAGTTCCACGAGGAGGGCGGCCACTACACGTGGTGGGACTTCCGCACGCGCGGCTTCCAGCGCGGCTTCGGCCTGCGCATCGACCATTTCCTGATGTCGCCGCCTGCGCTCGCCGCCTGCACCGCCGTCGAGATCGACCTCGGCGCCCGCGGAGGCGAGAAGCCCTCCGATCACGCGCCGGTGATCGCGACGCTCAGCGACTGAGTGGCCTCCGATTCCCCGCTTGACCGAGCGGGTCGATCTTCGTCTGCCCCAGGATGCCGATTGCACATGCACGAAGACGGGGCGCCGATCACGCTCGGCGCCCCTGAATCCGTGCGATCGAAACGACTGCCTGCCGCGATCTCGCTATTCCAGCGAGCTCGCGGCAGGCGATCTCACTGTCCCAGCGAGTTGTAGCCTTGGCCGTCGTCGACGCAGGGCGGCGCGTGCTTGCCCTTGCTGTGGGGGACGCAGACATTGACCTGGCCCGTGCAGACGCCGCCGTGGCCATCGTTGGCCTGGAACGTCACGCGATAGACGCGTCCGTTACCGCCGCCGGAGCGCTCGGCCCGCAGCAGCACCATGGCGCCCTGGATCACCGCGTCCGGCGCCGTATCGCCATCGCCGAGTCCCTGGATCGGCTCATCCTGCGTCACGGCGAGGATCGTGATCGCGAGCGCGTCGTTCTCCGGATCGGTGACGCCCAGGATCGAGACTGCGACCAGCTTGTGATTGGGGGGCCAGAGCTCGCCGACACTCGGCCGCGCGAGCCCGCAGGCCGGCGGGGAGTTCGCGTCCTGGACGGTGATCTGGACGTCGTCCGCGGCGCTGCCGCCGTAGCCGTCGTTCACCGTCACGCGGAAGGCGAGTAGCGCGCCGACGGGACCGACTTGCGGCGCCGTGAAGCTCGGCGTGGCGATACTCGCGTCCGAGAGAGCGACCGCCGGACCGCCGATCTGTGCCCACGAGTACGTCAGTGCGTCCCCATCGGGGTCGTCGCTCCCGGTCGCGTCGAGCGGCACGAGCGCGCCTTCCGCACGAGTTTGATCGTCACCCGCATGAGCCACCGGCACGTGGTTCACGTTCTCGACTGCGACCTCGACCCTGTCGCTCGCAGAGTCGATCGTGTCGCTCACCGTCAGCTCGAAGACGAGCACGTCCCCCGAAGGTCCGACCAGCGGCGCCGTGAACGCCGGCCGCACAGGATCGGTCAGATCGAGGACCACTGGCGTGCCCCCCAGCTGCACCCAGTCGTAGTCCAGCAAATCACTGTCCTCGTCGAAGCTGTTCGAACCGTCGAGCGCGACCGGGCTCGCCTCCGCCACGACCTGGTCGTCGCCTGCGAGTGCGATCGGTGGATGATTCACGTTGGTCACCGTGACGTTCACGATGTCTGGCTCGCTGGAGCGCGGTTGTCCGTCGCTGACAACGAGCTGAAACGTCAGCGTCTCCCCTCCGACCGGCACGAAGGGCGCGAAAAAGACGGGTCGTGCCGGGTCCAACAGATCGAGCGCGACTGGCTCGCCGCCTAGCTGAATCCAGGCGTAGCTCGGTTCTCCGCAAGGAATCGAGCTGGGAGTCCCATCGAGAGTGACGAGTGAACCTTCCGCGACGGACTGATCGGCGCCGGCGAAGGCCACGGGTGCTCCGCAAGCAACATAGCGGGCGATCCAAGCCTCGGTGTTACCGGAAGGATTCCTTCCCGATCCGCACATCGTCATGACATTGCCGTTCCTCACGATGTCGAATGCGGTTGTCAGGACCCAGCCCGGAGGAATGAAGACGTCGAAGCTCGCCAGCACGTCGACGACCCTGTGAAGCGTCCGCGCCTCGTCCCACAGCGCGGCTTCCTCACCGGCTTCGGACGTCGCCGCCCCGACGATCAGGGATCCATCGCGGAGAATGCCTCTCGGTTGGCTCGCGAAGGCACCTCCTGGCAGATCTCCGAGGGCTTGATATCCATCGGTCGTCCATAGATAGGCCTCGCTGATTCCACCGAGGCTGAATCCCCCGGCGCACGTTCCGTCGTCCGCGACGACCTCGAACCCTCCGCTCGTGCCAGGAGGGTTTCCGATGATGTGGAACCCGCCTGCCTCCGACCAGCGGAGTGCCTGCAGTGGCGGAGCGCCGGTATTCCCGACGGCCCACTGTCCATTCCGCGAAGGGCTCGCGAAAACGCTGCCGTCAGCGACTGGTCTGGTATCTCGGATCACCCAGCCGGTGCTGCTGTTCCAGGTCGCCGCAATGCCTGCAACCGAGGCCGACGACGCTGCTCCGAAGACGGTGGAGCCGTCGTCGGAAATCCCGTGAGCCCAGCTGAAGAACTGCCCTCCGGGGACGTCACCGAGCCCCACCATCCCGGTTGCCTCGGTCCAAAGGAATGCCTCGGGGTAGAGGTAGTAGTCGAGAGTGCCGAAGCCAGAAGAGGAGAACCCGGTGACGGTGCTCCCATCCGCGGAAACTCCGAGCCCCAACCCATAGTAGAAGTGACCCGGTAGGTCGCCCAGGGAGATCATTCCCGTCTCCCTCCGCCACCGGAATGGTTCGAAGTAGGGCGATGAGGAAGATGCACTCGTGCTGTAGCCGACGACGGTCGTGCCATCGGAGGACAGGTTTCGGGCCTCGCTGAAGTGGGCGCCACCCGACAGATCGCCGAGGCCCTCGAAGCAGGGCGCGTCCGGGCAGTTCTGCGCATACGCCACGAGACCGGTCGCTACGAAACTGGTCGTGCGCAGGGCACTGGAGATCGAGTGGCGATCCATCATTAGGGCGATGTGCTCGATGACCTCCGAAAACTTGGTCGGCCATGCACTCGACCAAGCCCAGAATTGCAGGTGCTTGAGGATGCGGGGGTATCTCGGGATCTTGTTCCAGCGGACCATGTCTTCGACCTCCAGAGTGTTGCCAAGGGCATTGAGATCAGTGCTCTGGAGGGGGGAGAGGAATGCGGGACGTCGAGCGTCGCGAAAAGGCTGGATGGATGAGGGAACTTGGTGAATGGCCCGCTCGCGTGGGCTTCCGCAGGACGAGGTTCGATGGAGAGGCCTACTGCGGCGTAGAGCCGCAGGCGGGCGACCAGCGAGCGCGGCTCGACCGGGCTCTCGTCGAGGGCCATCCGGATCCGCTGCAAGCGTTCCTCGTCCGAGAGGCGCTCCCACCACCTCTCGAGGGCTGCCACGTACTCGAGCTGAACCTGCCGACCCCGGAGACTCGCTGACGCGAGGACGTACTGCTCCAGGCTTTCTTCCACTCGACCGCGCGACTCCAGGAAACGCGCGTAGTGCAGGCCGGTCGGCGTGGCGGGTAGCGCATTACGGTAGATCGCCTCGGCCTCGGCGTCGCGACCTCGAGCGGCCAGCAGGTCCGCTCGCACCCGCTCCATGGCGCCGATGGGATCGAGCCGTGGCATGCTGGCCGCCGCGTTCAGCAGGCGCTCGGCGAAATCGAGGTCGCCGCACCCAAGAGCCGCGTCGGCCAGATAGGTGGTAAGGAAACCGACGTTCGGGAATGCCTGGCATGCTTCGCGCAGGCGCGGGTACGCACGAGCCGGTTCTTCGCGGACGAGAAAGAGGACGCCCAGGGCGGCTTCGACCAGCGGGTCGGGAGGAGCGATCGGTTCGCGACCCTGCTCGAATTGCTCCCAGTGACGGAGTGCGAGGTCGACATCGCCGACGAGGTATGCGTGCAGGCCGGCTGCGCGGAGATCGTTCGGAGCGTGGAGATCCATCGCGATTCCATCCGTCGGCGCGAGGGTTACCGCACGGACCACGGCCCGTTCGCCACGAATCGCTGGGTCGAAGGGGGTCCAGCGGAGTGCCGCATCGTATTGCCCGATGGCGTCCTTCAGGGATTCGATGGCGATGCGGGGTCGACTGGAAGCTTCGGCCGTGGTGACGCCGAAGAAGTTGCTGTTGAAGATCGCGTTCGCCTGCACAGGGTCGAGCAGCGCCAGGCGTGCCTCGCGAACGTGCTGGTCCACCCAGTGCGGTACCCCAAAGATGTAGACCACAACCGCAACGGCGAGCGCCAGCGAGACGATGCTGCCGGAAGCGATGCCGAGAGCTGCCGCACGATTGCGGCTCAAGAGCTTGGCGCTTCGCGACACCCAACCGGCCCGTCGGGCGCGGATCGGCTGGAGGGCGAGCAAGCGCTCGAGTTCGTCGCCGAGCTCGTCGGCGGTCGAGTAGCGGCGCGAGGGATCGAGGTCGGTCGCCTTCGAGAGGATCGTCTCGAGGTCGCGGGGCAGGCGGGAGTTCCATGCCCGCAGCAGAACGGCACGGCCGCTCTGCATCCGGCGCAGCATGCCGGTGGGGGTCGTTGCGCGGGGCCTCCGCCCGCGGAGGTCGTCGAATGGGAGGTGCAGCGTCAGGGCGTGGAAGAGGGTCACGCCGAGCGCGTAGACGTCCGAACGCGCGTCGAGGCTCCCGGGATCGCCGCCGAGCTGTTCGGGGGAGGCGTAGTCGAGCGTCCCCACGAACTGGCCGCTCTGCGTGAGTGCACCAGCGGAGTCGTGCACGAGGCCGAAGTCGGAGAGCAGCGGCGTGCCGTCCTTGCGCAAGAGGACGTTCGACGGCTTCACGTCGCGGTGCACGAGGCCCGCCCGGTGCAGGGCCGCGAGCGCGCGGGCTACGGCGATCCCGACCCGGCACACGAGGATCGGCTGGCTCGCGTCAGCGGGCCCTTCCTCGCCGAGGAACTCGCGCACCTCGGACATGCTCGGCCCGACACTGGAAGAATCGCCCCGCTCTCCGTCCCTCCGTCTGGCCATCAGGAACTCGATGAGCTGGCCGAGCGAACCGCCGTCGACCCACTCCATCGCGTAGGCGAGCACGTCGGTTCCGGCCACCACGTCGTGTACGGTGACGACGTGGGGATGGCGCAAGTTCGCGATCGCGCGGGCCTCGACGAGGAATCGCTCGCGAGCCCGCGCCGACAAGCCCGTCGCCGCCGGCAGGACTTTCAGCGCGACGCGCCGGCCGCCGAGCGTCTCCTGACGAGCGAGGTACACCGCGCCCATTCCGCCGCGGCCGATCTCACCGAGGAGCGTGAAGCCCCGGACTCTCGGCAGCTCCTCGCTGCGAAGGGGAGTGATCAGGCGGGCAGTGCGGAAGAGGGCTTCGACGTCGGCGCGCAGGTGCTCGCGACCGTCGAGCCAGGCGTCGACGTCGGGGCTCGTTCCTTCCTCGCACAGCGAGACGGCGACGTCGAAGAGTCGGTCGAGGAACTCCTCGTCCGATGGATCGGGCACGTAGGCCTCGGCGTTCATTTCACGGTTGCAGCGGTAGCTCAACCGTGGGAGAGGATTGCGGCGCCGGTTTCGGCGAAGATTCCAGCGCATTCGAGGCCGAGCGCGAGCCGAGCGCGGCTCGCAAGCGCCGGAGGTAGATCTCGGAACCCTTACGAAATCGATGGCGGACCGCCGAGACACCGAGACCCATTCGCTCGGCGATCTCCTCGAGCGGGAACTGCTCGAACAGGCGCAGCCTCACGATGTCGCGCAGCTCCTCCGGCAAGCCCTCGAGCGCGAGCCTCATCGTCTCCGCCTGCTCGCGATACATGGCGAGCCTGCTCGGCGTCGTCGAAGCTGCCGGGAAGCCGGGATCGGCGGAAGTCGTGGTTGCCGCGTCGCCGTCGCCGAGCGCGGAGAACGCGATGGTCGGTCTGTCGCCTGCTCGCTTGGCGGCCGCGCCCCGATCCGCCAGATCGTGGATGCGGTGATCGATGATGCTCAAGAGCCACGAGCGGAAACTCTTGACGCCTCGCCACTCGAACTGGTGCCGGTCGCGCCAGGCGTGCATCAGAGCTTCCTGGAAGATGTCCTCGGCCGTGTGCAAGGCCCTCACCCCGGCGCTCATGCGTCGCTCGATCACGAGCAGGAGCGAGGCCGGCTCGACGCCTTCGATGAGGCGATTCCAGACCAGAGGCGATGTGGAGAGGAGCGGATTGGATGTCTCGGGCACGACCGGAAGCGGGCTCGGCTTGGCTGGGAGTGACAGGGGACGCGAGCATGATGACCCCTCGAACCTCCTGCCGGGCGGGGTGAATCGAGATTCCGGGAACGCCGCGCTCCAGCCGCGCAAATGGACCGTCGCATGGATGCACGTCCCGAGCTCGAGACCTTGTTGCGGCACGCCGACTGGCTCGCTCGGGGGCGAGAAGCCCTCTGATCACGCGCCGGCGATCGCGACGCTCGCTGACTGACGATCGGTACCCCGCCGATTCATTCCGCTTCCGACTCGAGCAGGAAGCTCTCGAGGAGTAGGTGCTGGGCCGGCAGCTCGCTCACCCGATCCTCCGCAACTGTTCGAGCAAGATCTCGTCGCTCGCCTCGTGCTCCGCGCGAATGATTGCCAAGCGTCGCTCGCGCTCCTCCTCGGGCAGCTCGAGCAGGGAGTGCCAGGCAATCGTCATCAGCTCCTCGACCTCCCGCCAGCGTTCCTCGGGGGTCATGCGGCGGTAGCGCTCGATTCTCTCCTTGCTCAGCACCGGGTCATCCTATCGTTTGCGCGGCATGGCCAGCATGCTCGGGCGAGGCGGCCTATCGCGAGGGTGAATCGGCGCGTAGGGGCAGGGAGCCGGAGAGCGAAAGTGGGCGATTCGAGCCCCAATTGCGGATTCGGGGAACGGTGCGCTCTCGGCGTGCAAACTGGCGGTAGATGGAAGCGCGTCCCGAGCTCGAGACCTTGTTGCGGCACGCCGACTGGCTCGCGAGGCTCGCGCGGCGGCTCGTGAGCGACGCGGCAGCGGCCGAGGATCTCGTCCAGGAGACGTGGATCGCGGCGCTGCGACGCCCACCGGATCCGGATCGGCCGGCTCGGCCGTGGCTCGCGGGAGTCATCCGGAAGCTCGCTCTGCTGCGTGGTCGTCGTGAGAGCCGCCAGGTCGCGAGCGCCTGGCCGAGCGCGGAAGCAGCTCCTTCCGCCGAGGAGTCCGCGGCGCAGGTGGAGCTCGAGCGCACGGTCGCCGGCGCGGTGCTCGCGCTCGATGAGCCTTTTCGGAGCGCGATCCTGTTGCGCTACTACCGAGGGCTCTCCTCGGTCGAGATCGGCCGCGAGCTCGGTGTTCCGGATGCGACGGTGCGCACGCGAATCAAGCGCGGGCTCGAGCGGCTGCGCGTCCGGCTGGACCAGGTGCACGGGGGGGACGGGCGCACCTGGATCTCGGCTCTCGCGCCACTCGTCGCGCTCGACCGTGGTGTTCCCGTCGCGGGTGCTCTTTGGACCGGAGGTGGAATCGTGACCAAGTGGATCGTGGGAGCTGTGGCGGCCGTCGTGGCGCTCGTGCTGGTGCGCAGTTCATGGGAGAGCGCGGCGTCGCCCGCGATCCAGCCGCCGGCGGCTGCCGTCGAGGCCGGGGGGCCAGCGACGGAAACGGCAGATGCGCTCGAGAAGGTGGACGAGGACGCGGAGCGTGTGGCGGTAGTGGATCTTGACGTTGCCGAACCGGATGCCGACCGAACGACGAGCAGTGTTCCCGGAGCGGAAGAAGCAATCCTGCGCGGACGCTTCCTCCTCCCCGGGGGCGGGCCGGCCGTCGATGTCGCTCTTCTGCTGCAGGGTTGGATAGGGAACAAGGATCGTGAACGCGAGTTTGGTGTTCCCGAGAGCTGGGAAGACCTGAGAGGGAACAGCGACAGCGAGGGGCGTTTCGAGCTTCGCTTCCTTCCTCCCCGGGCCTTTCAGTTCACTCTCGACGCTGAGCAGAGTGGCTATCCCAGGGTGTCGTGGCGCTGGTACGAGGTCCTGCCAGGAAGCATCACAGAACTGGGCGAGGTTACACTGCGTCGCGCGGGGGTGATCGTCGGGCGTGTGCTCGACACGCAGGAACCACCTCAAGCCATCGCGTGGCACGTCGAAGCGAGGAGCATCGAGCCGTGTGTCCCTGGCGGTGAATTGATCGACGAGCAGGTCGCTGCCGATCCCGTGACAGGTGAGTTTCGTTTCGACGCTTTTCCCGAGGGACCGGCGAGCTTGAGCGCGACTGCGCCGGGTATCCGGGCGGACGGTCCCCGTATCGAGGTTCTCGCCGACGTCGTGAACGAGGCGACGATTTACTTCCGGGCTCCCCCCGTCACTGGCCAAATCCACGTCACGACCTTCACCTATCCGTTCGGAGAGTTCCTTCCCGAGCCGAGCGCGCTCCGGCTCGAGAGCGGCGGAACGCGGCTCGCCACGGCAGAGCGCGATGGCAGGAGTCAGGAGAACTTCTTCTTCAACGACGTCGCTCCGGGTTCGTACGACATCTTCATCGAGGACGAGCGCTTCGAGCCCTGGAGCCGGAGCGGTGTTCAGCCCGGAGAACTCGTGGTGGCCCGCCTGGCCGGCAATGCCGGCGTGGTCCTCGAGGTCAGCGATGCCGTGTCCTACGAGCTCATTCCGCACTACCAACTCGATCTCGTGTACCTGACGCGTGAAGGTGACCAATTCTCCCAGAAACACTGTCTACTCGGGTTGCGCGACGATCCGCCCGAGGATGGATACTTCGGCGGTCTCGTCCCGCACGACTGCAAGCTCGTCGTCTCGGCCGAGGGATACAGCGCGACCGAGTTCTCCCTGGGAGGCCTCGCACCGGGAGAACGACGAACGCTCCACTGCGGACTGGTCAGCGGTACGGGTCTCGCTGGACACGTCTTCGATTCCGCCGGCAATCATGCGGAAAACGTGCCCGTCGAGCTCCATCCCGGTGAGATCGAGATGACCGAGCTCTGCAGTCCGGAGTTCCGCAGGCGTCTCCGGAACGAGCAGCGAGAACCGCTCGTCCACGTCAGCGACCAGTCGGGAAACTTCACCTTCGAACACCTCGCTGCCGGAACCTGGACTCTCTGCGCCAGCGCCAGCCCTACCGTCGTCGCGCGCGCCGTGGTGACGCTCGCCGGCGAGGAGCAAGTAGACGTCGACCTGCATTTCCCCGCCGCGGCCTTCCTCTCCGGCCACGTTCTCCTTCCCGAGACCATGTCTCGAGGAGAACTCGAGCTTGCCGTCCTCGCGGCGGACAGTGAGTCGACTCGCCTCTATTTGCCCCACCCCGGTGGAGCCATCGACGTGGTGCGGAGCGAGGTGGGTGCGCAGGGGGAGTTCCGACTCGGACCCTTCGGAGCAGGAGACTGGATCGTCGTCGTAGCGTTGCCCTGCGTCGAACTCCCGATCGGCTACAGCGGGATGCTGAGCTACGCGGGCGAGGCTTTCCAGCTCGAGCGCCTGCACCTCGAGGGGGGAGAAGAGATCGAGCGTGAGTACGATCTGCGCGCCACGTTCGGCAGCTTGCGCGTCGACGCGAAAGTGAACGGCGCGCCGGCCGCCAAGACAGTACTCGAGGTCGTCTCCGGGACGAGCTGGGAGAATCCGGCGGCCGGAGCCGGCCTCGATCAGGATGGCATCGCTCGCATCCCGAGCCTTCCTCCCGGCGAGTGGCACCTCGTTCTTCGTGACATCGAGAATCGCTGGCGTTACGGACACCCCGCGCCGATCCGCATCGTCGGGGGCGAAGAGGCTCGGGTGAGTGTCGAGGCGGTGCTCTACGACGGTCAGCTCGAGGTCCACTTGACCGGAAGCGGGGAGCCCCTGGCGAATGTCATGCTCAGCTGGACCTGCGAAACGCCCGGCTTCCAGCTCTTGGGCCAGAGCCGCGCCGACGCCCGAGGCATCGTCGAGACCGAGCTCGCGCCCGGTCTGTATCGGATGAGCAGCAAATTCCCTCCGGGCGAGGAAGCAGTCGAGGTCGAGTGGAGCTCCGCCGGGCCTTCTCCGCGCAGCATCGAGCTACCGCCCGCGGGGCGTTGAGGCGGCAGGGGACCCGGTTTCCGCCGCGTGCTGGCGCGACCTCGTTGCATGAAACATGACTTGGCGTGCGCGGAAGGGTGTCGTTTCTCTCGAGGAGTCTGGAGTGCGGCCGCTTCTGGTTCGGAGTACCGCCTTCAGGCGGTCTTCTCTTGCATGGCCAGTCCCGCCTGAAGGCGGGACGAGGAACCAGACCGCCTGAAGGCGGTACTCCAAACTAAGAAGGCGGTACTCCGAACTGGGAGGTACACGGTGCTCGTAGGGGTGTGGTTTCTCTCTAGCGGAGTCAACGCGCACGCTCGGCCGGAGCCGGTCGCGTGGCGCGCTGGATCGGGTGTAGCTCGAGCTCCTGGAGGGCGATCTCGACGGCTTTCTCGAGCTGCATGTCGTGGCCGGCGATCCAGTCCTTGGGGAGGATGTCGACCTCGACGTCGGGCGGGACGCCCTCGTTCTCGACTTCCCATGTTCCATCGGGGCTGAAGATGGCCACGCGAGGCGACATGATGTATCCGCCGTCGAGGAGCGGGGGATAGTCGTAGATGCCGACGAGGCCGCCCCAGGTGCGCTTGCCGACGAGCTTGCCGATGCCGCGGCGGCGGAAGAAATCGGGAAGTGCGTCGCCGCCCGAGCCGGCGTACTCGTTGATGATCATCACCTTGGGGCCGAGGATCGAGCCGAGCGGGGTCTGGAAGGGCTTGCCTTCGCGCGTCGCCCACCACGAGAGCAGCGGGCGATTCAAGAGGTCGATGATGTAGTCGGCCACGAGGCCGCCGCCGTTGAAGCGCTCGTCGATCACGGCGGCGTCGCAGCCGAGCTGGGCGAAGAAGTAGCGCGTGAAGTAGCTGTACCCGCCGCCGGCGGTGTCGGGCAGGTAGACGTAGGCGACGCGGCCGCCGGAGAGCTCGGTCACCTTGCGGCGGTTGTCCTCGATCCAGGCGCGCTGGCGCAGCGCGCCCTCGCTCGCGATGGGGACGACGGTCACGGTGCGCGCGCCCTCGGGATCGGGCTTGTCGTTCAGCTGCAGGACGACCGGCCGCTCGGCAGTGCCCTCGAGGAGCGCGTAGATGTTCTGCGGCGCCACGAGAGCTCGGCCGTCGATCGCGAGAATGTAATCCCCGACGCGGGCGTCGATGCCCGGCCCGGTGAGCGGCGCGCGCAGCTCGGGGTTCCAGTTCTCGCCGTTGTAGATGCGCGTGATCCGGTAGCGGCCCGAGTCCAGTGCGAGATCGGCTCCGAGCAAGCCACCAGGAACGCCCTTGGCCGCCGGCTGGTCGCCGCCGCCTACGTAATTGTGGCCGACCACCATCTCGCCGATCATCTCGGCGAGCACGGCGTTCAGATCGCTGCGGTGCGCGACGTGGGCGAGGAAGGGCTCGTAGAGAGCGCGCGTCGCGGCCCAGTCCAGGCCGTGCATGCCCGGATCGTAGAAGTAGTCGCGCTCGATGCGCCACGCTTCGTGGAAGATCTGGCGCCACTCGGCTTGCGGCTCGACGCGGACCTGGATCGGAGCGAAGTCGAGCTTGCCGTCGCCGACGGAGTGCTTGCCCGTCGCGTCGACGATCCCGACCGTGCCGTCGCCGGTCGCGTACGCGATCTTCTTGCCGTCGGCGCTGAGCGCATACGCCTCGATCCCCGCGATCAGCGGCTCGCTCTTGCGCTCGGTGAAATCGAAACGCGAGAGCGTGGTCGGCCCGCCCTGCGCTGGCGAGTCGAGGTAGAGCAGCGCGCCACCGTCCGCCGCGGCGAGCTCACCGTAGTTCCCGGCCGCGATCGGCAGCGCGAGAACGCGCTGGTCGAGGTGCTCGAGATCCACGCGAATCGGCTCGACGGGTTTCGGCGCGCTCTCCACCTTCGTCTCTTCGCCGCCGGTCGCCGTCTGCTCGTCCTTGTCCTCTTCCTTCTTCTCTTCTTTCTTCTCCGCCTTTTCCTCGGCGACGCCTTCCTCGTCGCTTTCCGGTAGGAACGGCGAAGGGTTCTCCGACGAGAGGACCGCGAGATAGATGCTCCGCGTCGAAGGCCGATCGATCGAGGTCATGTCGAGCCAGGCCGCGTTGAGCCCCATGTTCGTGCTCGCTGCGAAGAACAGGTACTTCCCGTCCCGGCTGAAGCAGGCCGAGGTCGCGTCGGATAGGCCGTCGGTCACCTGGTGCGCGGCCGCACCCACGACGTCGTACAGGAACACTGCACGGAAATGGTTGTCGAGGCGCTTGGTGTACGCGACCCAGCGACCGTCGGGCGACCACACGGGATCGAGCGTACGGTCGGGATGGTCGTAGGTGTCCTTGTCGACGACGAGCGAGCTCCCGGACTCGAGGTCGACGATGCGCACGTCCATGCGCTTGTCCGTGCACAGGATCTTCTTGCCGTCGGGCGAGAACTGCGGGTCGTGGAAGAAGCTCGGCGGATCGCCGAGCCCGATCGCGCGCGGCTCGGAGAGACCATCTTGCGCGTACAGGAGGAGCTGATACTCGCCGGAAACGTCGGAGAAGCAGGCGATCGTCTTGCCGTCGGGGCTCCAGGTCGGATCGCGCTCGTACGCTCCGGGAGTCCGGGTCAGGTTGCGCCAGCTCCCTTTCTTCGCCGGCACCGAGAGGATCTCGCCGCGCGCTTCGATCAGCGCGCGCTTCCCGGTGGGGGAGATGCCGAGCGCACGCACCCAGTCCTTGGCGTCGACGTAATGCGGCCGGCGCGCGGGCAGGTCCGCCGCGATCGAGATCGTGAGCGCCTTGCTCACTCCGCTCGCCGGATCGAGCTCGTGGATGCGGCCGCCCTGCTCGTACACCAGTACGCCGCCGCCCGCAGAGAGTGAGCGCACGTCGAAATCGGCGTGCTGCGTGACTTGCCGCACGGCGTACGTCACCGGGTCGTAGGCAAACACGTTCATCGTGCGGTTGCGGTCGGACAGGAAGTACACGCCGTCCCCGAGCCACACCGGCATCGTGTCGTTCGAGCGCTCGCGCGGGATCTTCTCGACCTCCTTCGTCCACGAGTCGAAGATCCAGATGCCGCCCGACATGCCGCCGCGGTAACGCTTCCAAGTCCCGAATGCATCCGCGATCGGCGTGTACGCGAGCCGCCGGCCGTCGGGCGCGAAGCTGCCGCGCTCGGCCATCGGCAGCGGCAGAGCCTCGGGAAAGCCGCCCGTGCGATCGATCACCCAGAGGCGGGCGTTGCGCATGCTCGAGTCGCGACCCGATCGGAACAGCACCTTCGCTCCGTCGCTCGTCCAGCCGCGCACCTGATCCGGACCTGGATGCCAGGTCAGCCGCGTCGGGTCGCCGCCCGCGATGGGGACGACGTAGACATCGACGTTGCCGTCGTACTGCCCCGTGAACGCGATCCACTGCCCGTCCGGCGAGAAGCGCGGATCGGCCTCGACGGTGGGCAGCACCGTGAGCCGACGCGCGTCGCTCCCATCGGGATGCGCCAGCCACAGGTCGCCAGCGTGCACGAAGCACAGCGCCTCGGCGCTGCGAGTGGGATCGCGGACGAGGAGCGTCTCGCCTGCCGCCGGGTCGGGCGAGGAGACGGAGAGAAGGCAGGCGAGGATGGAGGAGAGCACGTAGCCGATCATCATTTCGCGTTCTGGAGGAGAGTTGTGCGCCGCTGGGCACACTGGAGGGAGATCGCAGAGAGCCTAGCGCGACGGCCGATCGCTGGTTGTCAAGCCCAGGTAGGAAGGCGCTTTCCCGTGGGAGGGTCGCTCCGCGAAGTAGGCATACAATCAGGACGCATGCATCCTTTCCGCTCCCTCCCGGCTCGATGGCTCGCCCTCTCGGCGACCTTGCTCGTGGTCGTGAGCGCGAGAACGCTCGGTCTCCCGCAAGAAGATCTGCATCGGTCGTTGCGCGCTACCGAGCAGCGCACCGCCGCGGAGCCGCGGAACGCCGAAGCCTGGATCGAGCATGCACGCGTCCTGCGCCGCATGGCAGAGGATCCCGGTCGAGTCTTCGGCGAGCCCGAGATCCTGTTCGAAGAGTCATGCGGCAGCTTCCGGCGCGCGCTCGACCTCGATCCGGCTCGCTCGTCCGTACTCGAGGAAGCGCTCGACGTCGCGAGCCTTGCCTCGAGATGGGAGGAAGCCCGCGCCCTCGCTGAGCGCCTGCTGGGCGAGCGACTCGCCGCTACCGGCGAGGTTTCTCCCGCCCTGGTCGGGAAGCTGGCGCGAGCAGTCGCTCGGGCGGCGCTCGCGGGCACCGAGGTCGACCTTCGCAGCAGGCTCGCGCGCCTCGAAGACGCCGAGTGGACGCTACAGGGTGCGCACCGCTTGGCGCCGAGCGAGCCGGTGGTGGCGCTTGCCTGGGCCGAGCTGGCGAACCGCGCGGGCGTGCCCGATCGCGCGTTCGCGATCCTCGCCGACGCGCTTCGTGCAAGCCCTGGCTCGGTCGAACTGCACCAGGCGCTAATCGATCTGTGCGTCGCGGAAGCTGTGATCGAGCGCCTCGGCGACCTCTACGGGGACCTCGCGCCGGCCCACGGATCCGATGCCGTGGTGCGTTTCTACCGCACGTACGTCGAGGTCCTGCTCGGCGAGCTCGCTCTGCAAGAGCTGCGCTGGATCGACGGGGGCGAAGCGATGGTCCGCGCGCAACAGGGATTCGCATTCGTGCGCGAGCTCGAGCCGGCGTACGCCGAGGGCGTGCGGCGGATGCTGGCGAGAGCGCGTATTGACGAAGGCTGGAGTCTGCTCGGAAGCGGATGCACACAATGCCTGGACGAGGTGATGGCGCTGTTCCTCGAGGTACTGGAACGCGACGGCGACCTCCGCTCCGAGCCGAACGGCATGGGGCGCACGCTCCTGGACTACCTCGGCATGCTCGGTGTTCGCCTCGAAGAAGAGGGCGAGTACGCGAAGGGCGTGGCGCTCCTGGAGCGCGTGGTCGCGGTCCATTCCGACGACGCTCAATGGTGGAACAATCTGGGCTACTTCTGCCGAGAGAAGGCGACGCGGATCGAGACGGGAGAGATCGCCGTGGAAGGCGCTCGCGAGGCCGTGGCCCGCGCGGTGTACGAGCGCAGCTGGCAGGCCTACCAGCGAGCCACCGAGCTCGCTCCCGACGATGCGCGCATCGTCAACGATGGTGCGCTCATCCAGGTCTACCATCTGCGGATGGATCTCCCGATCGCGCAGACCTTGCTCAACCATGCGGTCGCGTCCGGTGAGCGGCAGCTCGCCGAGCTGGGTCCGAATGCACTCGAGGAGGAGCGCTTTCCGATCGCACAAGCGGTGGGTGATGCCTACCAGAATCTCGGGTACCTGTACTACCACCTGCTCGGGGAGCCCCAGAAATCGCGCGAATACTTCCGGCTGTCGATTGCGACCGAGAGCGGCGACCGGAGCGAGATGCAGGCCTACGTCGACGCGATCGACGGCAAGCGCGACCCCATTCCTGAGCGGCGCGCGGCTGCGCTCCAGCGGCCACGCGAGGAGCGACGCGAGGAACGCGGCGCGCTCTCCTGGGAGCGCTCGCTTGCGGACGCGCTCGCGCGCGCGCGAGCCGAGAACCGCATCGTGCTCGTCTACCATCGCGGCGCAGGTCTCGGGCTCACCGTTGCCTTCCTCGATCAGCTCGTGAAGCAGCGCACGACGGCGGAGCGCTTCGCATCCGCGGTACCCGTCGCCGCCGATCTCGCCCGCCACGCTTCGCTCGACTACCGGACTGACGGCCGGCGTATCGCCTGTCCGCACTACGGCACGATCACCTGTGGCGAGCACGTGCGTGCGGCTCTGGAATTCACAGCGTGGTGGAAGGAGCGGCACGAGGGTCGCTCGCCGGGCGAGACGGAAGAGTCGATCTTCCTCCTGATGCCGGACGGCGAGCCCGCCTCGCTCGGAGGCGAGGGCCTGCAAGCGCTCTTCTCGGACCGACTCCCGGAGCTCCAGCGGCGCATTGGCGAGCCGCGCCCGCCCGTCGATCTCTTTGCGCTCGGAAAGCGGTTGCGCAGGGGCTCTTTGCTCGAGGATCTGCACGCGGCGGAGGAGCTGGTCGCCACGCCGGGCACCGAGGCGGAGCTCCTCATCGAGCAGGCTCTCTTCGACACCGGCCTCGACGAGATCATTCGGGGAAACCTCGTAGTCGATCTAGGAGGTAGACCGGCTTCCGACGAGGCCCCACGAGCCGGATCTGAGGAACTCCTCGGCGCACTCGTGCGACAGACGGTGGACGCGGCACTGGCCGCGCATGTTGCCGCTTTCTGGCCGAATGCATTCGACGTCGCGCCCCTGAAGCGCGCGATCGCGTGGGGCGCGACGTCGGACGTTCGAGGATGGGCCGCGCCCCGCATGGCTCGCCACACCGCTGACTCCACCACCCTCGAGCATCTGGCCATACGAGCCACGCTCGCCGACGCGGACGGCCGCGGCACTGCGGCCACGGCGCTCGGGATGCTCGGCACGCTCGGGCAGGATGTCCTCCCGGTCCTGCTCGCACGGACGGAGGTCGAACGCGCCGAGGTCGTCTTCCAAGATCTCTGCACCGCGCTCGGAATGATCGGCACCCAGCCGGCACGCGCCCGCCTGGAAGACCTGCGCGCGAACGACCCGCGTCCTGTCGTTCGGATCTACGCGGAGCACGCGCTGAGAATCGGGCGTTGATCGGCTAGGAAGCGCCATGCAACGACTCGTCTCCAATCCGCCCAACCCCTGGAAGAGCCAGTGGATCGAGTGGCTCGAGGAGCCGCCGCAGGTCGAGCTCGCCGTGTACGAGGAAGAGGCGCGCTCGGCGCTGGCGACGAACGACTCGCCCGACGTTCCGTTTCGATGGAGTGTCAATCCGTATCGAGGCTGCCAGCACGCCTGCGCCTACTGCTACGCACGCCCGGGGCACCAGTGGCTCGGCTTCGGCGCGGGGACGGACTTCGACTCGCGGATCGTGGTCAAGAAGAACGTGGCGGAGCTGCTCCAGCGCGAGCTCGCGAAGAAAAGCTGGAAGCGCGAGCTCGTGGCGTTCTCGGGTGTGACGGATTGCTACCAGCCGCTCGAGGCTTCGTATGGCTTGACCCGCGCCTGCCTCGAAGGCCTGCCTCGCTGCGCGCACGCCCGTCGGGGTGATCACGAAGAGCGCGCTCGTGCGGCGCGACGCCGATGTGCTCGCCGCGCTCGCCCGGGGACCCGGGGCGAGCGTCCACCTATCGATCCCTTTCGCAGACGAGGCGATGGCGCGCGCCATCGAGCCCTGGGCGAGCGCGCCGCGTACGCGCTTCGAGACGCTGCGCATCCTCTCCGAAGCGGGCATTCCCACCGGTGTGATGCTCGCGCCGATCATTCCGGGGCTGAACGACGTGCAGATTCCCGAGATCCTCGAGCGCGCGCGAGCGAGCGGCGCGCGCGATGCGGGCATGGTGCTCCTTCGTCTGCCACTCGAGGTGCGGCCGGTATTCGAGGAACGCCTGCGTGCGGCGTACCCCGATCGCGCGGACAAGGTGCTGCACGCGCTCGAGGACATGGGCGGCGGCAAGATCTCGCGGCCGGACTTCGGCGGGCGCATGCACGGGAAGGGACCGCGCTGGGAGGTGCTCGCCTCGCTCTTCGAGCTCAGTTGCCGCCGGCTCGGGCTGGAGGGCACGCGCGACGCGGAGGGAATCGCTCCTCGCGCACCTCCGCGGGCCGAGCAGCGCGAGCTGTTTCCTTCCTGAGTACCCGTCGGCCCCCCGGAACGTAGGTTCGCTCGCGCCAGCGCCGGTACAATCGAGCGACCGTGTCCATGGCCGCGCTCCTGCGGTCGCGCTCATCGGGAGGAACCTGCATGCTCTCCGCCCTCGCTCTCTGCTTCGTCCAGACCGTCCCCGTCCCCCCGTCGCCGATCCAGCACCTCGCGCGCGTCGAGCTCGCCGAGCGCGGTCTCTTGCCCGACGATCTCCAGCGGCTGGGATTCGACGTCGCCTACGTCGATCGCCAGAACCGCGCGGTGGACATCGTCGCGACGGACGAGGAGATCGCGGCGCTCACCCGTCTCGGTCTCGCGCCGCTGGTGCGCATCGAGGATCTGACGGGTTTCTACGCGGAGCGCGCGCGGCAGGAGAATCCGCCCGCTGCGGGCGGCGGACTGGGGTCCTGGCTCACGCCGCCCTTCGGGCAGGGATCGATGGGTGGCTACTGGACCTACGACCAGCTCGTCTCCGTGCTCGACCAGATCGCAGCCGCGTATCCGGCCATCGTCAGGCCCAAGTCGAGCCTGGGGAACAGCATCCAGGGCCGCGCGCTATGGATGCTCAAGGTCTCCGACTCGCCCACCGTCGACCAGAACGAGCCCGAGGTGCGCATGGACGCGCTGCACCACGCGCGCGAGCCGCAGGGCATGCAGTGCGGGATCTATTTCTTGCTCTGGCTCGTCGAGCAGTACGGGCAGGATCCGCTGGCGACGTACCTCGTGAACGAGCGCGAGATCTACTTCGTGCCGTGCGTCAATCCGGACGGCTACGTGTACAACCAGCAGATCGCGCCGAGCGGCGGTGGGTTGTGGCGCAAGAACCGTCGCAACAACGGGGGCGGCAGCTTCGGCGTCGATCTCAACCGGAACTATCCCTACCAGTGGGGCCACGACGAAACGGGCTCGAGTAGCGACAAGAACTCCGAGCTCTACCGCGGAACGGCGCCGTCGAGCGAGCCCGAGGTCGCCGCCATGGTGAGCCTCCTCGCCGCGCGGGATTTCGGGTCTGCGCTCTCCTTGCACACGTACTCGGGCCTGTGGCTCTCGCCGTGGGGATACGACAGCCTGTACACGGCCGACCACGCGCACTTCCTCGAGATCGGGACGCTCGCCACCCAGGTCAACGGCTATCCGACCGGAACGGTGTGGGAACTCTTGTATCTCGCGAACGGGATCACGGTCGATCATGACTACCACGCGTGGGGCACCTTCTCCTGGACGCCGGAAATCGGCGGGGACACCGACGGTTTCTGGCCTGCGCCGAGTCGGATCGTGCCGCTCGCGGACGAGAACCTCCTGGGTCTGCAGCGCACGGCCCTGGCAGGCGGGGCCTACATCCGCTGGCTCTCCACTTCGATCGACGATGCGGGCGACGGCGACGGTTTCCACGAGGCGGGCGAGAGCGTCGAGTTCGTGGTGCGAGCACGGAACAGCGGGACGAGAGCGCCCTCGACCGCGGTCGGAATCACGCTCGCGAGCTCGAGCCCGAACGTCACGATCACCAAAGCCTTCCACACCTACGGCCCGCTGGCTCCCTTCACCGAGGCGGACGACGCCGCAGCGCCGCTCGCGTTCACGATCCACGGCGGGACGGCGGCGGGTACCTCGATCCCCTTCACCCTGACGCTCTCGCACGAAGGCTACGACGAGACTCTCGACAGTGCCGTCGTGACCGGCGCGCCCCGGTTGCTCCTCTACGATCCGCTCGAGATCGACGTCGGCTGGACCGCTGGTGTGATCGGCGACTCGGCACCCAGTGGCCGGTGGGTGGGCGGCGATCCGGTGGGCACGAGCTCGGGCGGCGAGCCGTGCAATCCCGAGAACGACGCCACGAGCGGTGCCGGGAACGTGCGCTGTTTCGTGACCGGCAACGGTGGCGGATCGGCCGGCACGGACGATGTCGACTCCGGCCACACGACGCTCCTGTCCCCCCTCTTCGACCTCTCGACGCACCCCGATGCCCGCGTCGGCTACTCGCGCTGGTTCGCCGACCTCACGATCGACGACGACGTGTTCCAGACCTCGATCTCCAACAACGGTGGCACGAGCTGGGTTCCACTGGAGAACGTCACCGCCAGCGACAACGCCTGGCGCGCCGTCGAGTTCCGCGTCGCCGACTACCTGCAGCCCACGAGCACGATGCGCCTGCGCTGGATCGCCGAGGACGACCCCAACAATTCGCTCGTCGAGGGCGGCGTCGACGACTTCCTCGTGCGCACTTACGATGATTCGCCGCAACTCATCGTGCACGGCCGCCCCGTGCACGGCGGCCCAGTGACCTGGAACGTCAGCGGCAATCCCGGCGCCGCGGTCGTGGTCTACGGTACGCGGCTTCCTGGTGACGCCGAGACGATCTTCGCCACGACCGGCGCGCCCTCGGGCGGCCACGAGTTCCGCTTCCCGCTCGCCTCGGGCGTCATCGGCGCGAACGGTTTGTTCCAGCACACGCGGACGCTGCCGATCCACACGGAGCTGATCGGACACACGTTCTGGTTCCAGGCCGAGGTTGCGTCTGTGGTAACGCCCTGGGTCACGGTGACGATCGAATGACCCTGCTTCGCGTTCTTGTCCGGGTTCGAGTCCGGGTTTGAGTTCTGGTTCCGGTTCCGGTTCGAGTTCGGGTTCGGGTTCGGAGTACCGCCTTCAGGCGGTCTGGTTCGTCGTCCCGCCTTCAGGCGGGACTGACTCGGAAAGAGAAGACCGCCTGAAGGCGGTACTCCAAACCCGAACGAACTACTCCTGCTGCTTGCTCTTCTCCTCCGCCTGCCCAGGCGGCGGGGGAGGAAAGCGCGCATGCGCCGCCAGCGCGAGCTCCGCGCGACGCGTATTGTCACACTCAGCAAACAACCGCTCCATCACATCCGGCGGCATTGCCACATGCTGCAACAACACATCCGCGAGCAGCCCCGTAGGCACTTCGTCGGGGAAGTTCAGGATGTCCTTGCGCCGTGCAAGTATCGCCTGCACGAGCGGCTCTCGCAGCCGCGTAGCCTCGGCCGGGCTGGCGGGGATCTCCTCCAGCATCTCGTAGCGCACCCTGCGGTACGGCAGCTCGCTCGCAATCTCCTCGATGCGCACACGCCCGAGGCCAGCCAGCCACACGAGGAAGCGACCGTCGGGCAGGCGCTGGTGGCGCGCGATCTCGCCGAGACCCGCGATCGGCAAGACTTTGGGCGAGCCCTCGAGGTGCTCGGCCTGCTCTTCCGGCACCGTGGCGAGCACGATGCGGCCAGGGCCGTCGAGCGAGTCCTCGATCATGCGTCGATAGCGCGGCTCGAAGATGTGCAGAGGGAGGATCTGCAAGGGGAACAGGAACACACCCGGCAACGGGAACATCGGCGCCACGTGAAGCGGGCCAGGTGAGGGCGGCCAGGCCTGCGGCAGGGGCTCCTCTTCCACGCGCGTATCGTCCGGGGCGCTCAGCGCGGAGTGCGCGAGGCTTCGAGCTCGCGCTCTTCGACCACGCGCCGCAGCGTCTCGAGGGCACGGGCCTCGCGTGACCAGCCGCTCGCTCGCGCGCTGCGCCAGAGGTTTCCGATCTGGCGCAGGAACAGGTGCCCATCGCCAGCGGCTTCGAAGTACTTGGCGCGCCACGCCAGACCATGCTGCGCGAGGTACTCGCGGCAATTCGCCTCGGTGAGCACCCGGCCGGCGTCGAAGGGGTCGACGATCAGGCGCGTTCTCCCGTCCGTGACGCGCGCGAGCACGTGCCCCGGCACAGGCAGGATCTCCACGCTCAAGCCCGCGCGCGCCCCCACGAAGCGGTACAGCGCGGCCAGGGTGAGCGGCAATCCGCGCTTGCGCTCGATCGCGAGCGTCAGGGATGCGTTCGCAGGGTGGTGGTAGTCCTCGCGATCGCCCCGGAACCCGAGCTCTCCGCCGAGATAGCGGCCCAGCGCCTGCGCACGCGGGCCGCCCGGCGCCAGCCTCGCGATGCGCCGCAGCACCTCGTCGCCTAGTCGGTCGAGCGCCAGGCGATGCGGGCGCGCGTCGCTCCCCGGTGTCTGGAAGCCGGCCAAGAGGAACAGCGCGCGCTCGAGCTCGATCCGCTCGGAGCGCGCATATCCGAGCAGCCGGCGCCAGGCCCGCTCGCGCCCCTGATCGAGGAGCAGCGCGCGCGCCCGCGTGCGCAGCAGCGGATCGAGGCTCTTCGTCGCGCGCCACAGTGCCGGCCGGGCGGCGCGCCGCGCACTCAGCAGGGCCTGACGCACCTGGTGGATCACCACCGGCGAATCGTCGCGCAGGAGCTCGATCAGGAGCGCGATGCGCTGGCGCGAACGGTCGCGCGCGGCCCGCGCCGCGAGGATGCGAGGGATGCGGGCGGGCTGGATCGGAGGGGCGGGCGGACGCGTCACGGTCGAGCCGGAAGAGGCACGACGCGCCCTCTTCCACACTCGGAGTTGATTATGCACCAGCCCGAGACGCTTGGAAGGGTGCGCCGGCCAGCCCCCTCGCAAGCCGGACCAGGGTTGGGGTGGTCAAGGGCTTCGACTTGCACTCGCCGGACACTCCTTCTACTCTCGTTCGCCTCAAAACGGCCCCCGACGCGCACTGTTGGCCCCACGCCTGCCCGGAGCACATCATTGATATAGAGGGGAGTCCGCGAGGGGATCGATGCGCAACCCATCCGCCAGCCACCTGCCGCGGGTCGTCGTGACCCATGCCCTGCGAACTCCCATCGGGAGGTTCCTGGGCGCATTCGCCGATCTCTCGGCGGCGGATCTGGGAACGGTGGTGGTGCGCGCCCTGCTCGACCGGGCGGCGGTCGAGCCTCGCCTCATCGGCGAGCTCCATTTCGGCAATGCTCGTCAAGCCGGCGGCGGCCCCAACGTCGCCCGGCAGATCGCGGTCCGGGCGGGCCTTCCCGAGTCGGCCACGGCCAGGACGATCAACATGGCCTGCGGCTCCGGCCTCGAGGCGCTGGGCACGGGAACCGACTCCATCCGGCTCGGGCGCAGCCGCGCCGTGGTGGTGGGTGGGGTCGAGAGCATGAGCGCTCTGCCCTTCTTCTTGCCACGCATGCGGCGGGGCTATCGACTGGGGCATGCGGAGGTGGTGGACGGCATGTACAAGGATGGGTTCCACTGCCCACTGGCGGACATGCTGATGGGGGAAACGGCCGAGAAGCTGGCGCGCGAGCTCGCCATCCCGCGCGAGGAGCAGGATCGCTTCGCGCTGGAGAGTCAGACCCGGTGCCAGGCCGCGCGCGCGGCCAGGCACTTCGAAGCGGAGATTGCGCCGGTCGAGGTGAGCTCCCGCGCGGGCACCGTCGTCGTCACCGAGGATGAGCACCCGCGCCCGGATACGACGCTCCAGGCGCTCGCCCGCCTCACGCCGGTCTTCGATGCGGAGAACGGCAGCGTCACCGCGGGCAACTCCTCGGGCATCACCGACGGTGCGGCGGCGCTCCTGCTGATGGACGAGCGCCTCGCCGCGGAGCAGGAGCTCGAACCTCTCGCGATCGTCGGTGAGGCGGCCTCCGCCGGCGTGGACCCGCGCATCATGGGCATCGGCCCGGTGCCCGCGGTGCGCGCACTGGAGGAGCTCAACCAGATTCCCGCGGCCGACTACGACCTCGTCGAGCTGAACGAGGCCTTCGCCGCGCAGGTCCTGGCCTGCGATCGCGAGCTCGCGCTCCCCCGCGAACGCCTCAACGTCAACGGCGGCGCGATCGCGCTCGGCCACCCGATCGGGGCGACGGGGGCGCGCATCGTGGTGACCCTGCTCCACGAGCTCGCGCGCCGGGGTGGCAGCAATGGACTGGCGACCCTGTGCATCTCCGGCGGCATGGGAATCGCTCGAGCCTTCCACCGCGAGGAAGCTCGATCGTAGACCGGCGCGCCGCGCGCAGTACAGGCGAGGAACATCGACATGCAGATCAAGAAAGTGGGCGTCGTGGGCTGCGGACTGATGGGGCACGGCATCGTGCAGGTCGCGGCGCAGGCGGGCTTGCAGGTCGTCGCTGCGGAGACCGAACGGAAGGCCTCGACGCAGGGATTGCGCGCATCGAGAAGAGCCTCGCGAAGCTCGCCGAGAAAGCCGCCGAGAAGGGGCAGAAGACGATCGAGCAAGCGCGCGGCGAGGCCGACGCCACGCGTATCGCGCATCCGCCCCACGCTCGAGCTCGCCGAGCTCGCGGACTGCGACCTGGTGATCGAGGCGATCGTCGAGGACCTCGGCGCGAAGAAGGCGCTCTTCGCCAAGCTCGGGGAGATCTGCAAGCGCGAGACGATCCTCGCCTCGAATACCTCGTCCTTCCCGATCGGCGAGATGGGCGACGCTTCCGGCCGGCCGGGCCGCATGGTCGGCCTGCACTTCTTCAACCCGGTGCAGCTCATGAAGCTGGTCGAGGTGGTCCGCACGCCGAAGACCGAGGAAGAAGTCTTCGCCAGCCGCGCGCGCCTTCGGCGAGGCCTGCGGGAAAGTGCCGGTCTCCTGCAAGGACACGCCGGGCTTCGTGGTCAATCGTCTCCTCGTCCCCTTCATGGTCGCAGGCGCTCCAGATGCTCGAGCGCGGCGACGCGACCAAGGAAGACATCGATGCCGCCATGCAGTCGGCTGCGGGCATCCGATGGGTCCGATCACCTTGACCGACTACGTCGGGCTGGACACGACGCTCTCCATCCTGGAGGGCTGGTGCCAGCGCTATCCGAAGGAGCCCGCGTTCCAGGTCCCGAACGTGCTGCGCGAACGTTCGCCAGAAGAAGCTCGGCCGCAAGAGCGGTGAGGGCTTCTACAAGTGGGAAGGAGACAAGCGGCTATGACGCTCTCGATCTTCGGTGGCGGCGCTGCTCCTTCTTGCACAGGCCGAAGCTCCGATCTTCACCTGGGAAGTCCAGCAGGTGTGCGTCGAAGGCGAGCCCTGGCCGGTGAAGCTGACCCTCCAGATGCCGCCCGAGGTGGCGCCCGCTTTTCCCGTGTGGATGCTGACGCCTGCGGCCTTCACGGTGAATGGCAGATCGCTCATCAAGCGTGAAGCCGATCCGCGGGTCGCGCTGCAGCCGGGCGCGCGCATGGAGATCGCGTACGACCTGTGGCCGGCGCTCTCGAAGGCCGAGCAGTTCGATCACAAGAATTTCCGCATCTCCTTCGGCCTCGGTGACGAGAAGGACGTGCGCGACGTGATCTTCCTGGAGGGGGCCGAGAAGGGCATCGCCTTCATGGACTTGCCCGCCGAGCAGCTCCACGATTACGACGTGGTCCTGCGCACCAGCCGGGGCGAGATCTGGCTCGAGCTCTGGCCCGACGCGGCGCCCAATCACGTTCGCAATTTCCTGGATCTGTGCTACACGGGCTTCTACGACGGCACGAAGTTCCACCGCGTGATCCCCACCTTCATGATCCAGGGCGGCGCGGCCAAGCCCGGCCGTCCCGCTCCGCGCACGCTGAACGCCGAGTTCAACAATCGCCATCACGTTCCCGGCGTGCTTTCCATGGCGCGCCTGGCGGATGACGCGCCCGGAGGCGTGAACTCCGCGACGTGCGAGTTCTTCATCATGCACGGCGTGTGGCCGAGTCTGGATGAGAAGTACACCGCCTTCGGTCGCGTCGTCACGGGCTCGGAGGTCGTCGATCGCATTGCCCAGTCGGGCAACAAGAGCTACGACCCCAAGGACACGAAGGCGAGCTTGCCGCCGGTCGACCAGACGATCTTCAAGGCAATCGTCGTCAAGGCTCCCAAGACCAGACCTCCAGGAGAGTGGCAGCAAATGAGCGAGAAGATCGACGACCCTGTCGCTGTGATCGAGACGGACGCGGGCGAGCTCGTGGTCGAGTTCTTCGACGAGCTGGCGCCCGGCCACGTGGCGAACTTCATCAAGCTCGCTCGCGAGGGTTTCTACGACGGCACCTGCTTCCACCGCGTGATCCCCGGATTCATGATCCAGGGCGGCGATCCCAACACCAAGGAGAAGGACGCCTCGCAGTGGGGAACGGGCGGGCCGGGTTACAAGATCAAGGCCGAGTTCAACAAGGTGCACCACGAGCGCGGCGTCTTGTCGATGGCGCGCTCGGCCCACCCCGATTCGGCGGGCAGCCAGTTCTTCGTCGTGCACGGCGAGGCGAGCTTCCTCGACGGCAAGTACACGGCCTTCGGCCGGCTGACTGAGGGCTTCGACGCGCTGGACGCGATCGCGAAAGCTCCCTGTCACTCCGACGGAGAGGGCTCGCGGCCCAAGAGCCCCGTTCGCATCCGGAAGGTCACGATCCGCGCCGCGAAGGAGCCCGCCGAGTGAGCTACGAGAACATCCGTCTCGCCACGAGCGAGGGCATCGCGCGGCTCACCGTCGACCGGCAGGCGGTGCGGAACGCGCTCAACCGGCCGACGCTCGAGGAGCTCGCCCATGCACTTGATGCCGTGCGAGACGACGAGAGTGCGCGCGTCCTGATCGTCACCGGTGCCGGCGACAAGGCCTTCGTCGCGGGCGCCGACATCAACGAGCTCGCGAAGATGCAGCCCTTGCAGGCCAAGTCACTGGCCTTCTTCGGCCAGCAGGTGTTCGCGCGCCTCGAGGCACTCGGGAAACCCTCGATCGCGATGATCAACGGCTTCGCGCTCGGGGGCGGCTGCGAGCTCGCGCTCGCCTGCACCCTGCGGACAGCGAGTACGACGGCGAAGCTCGGCCTCCCCGAGGTGTCGCTCGGGATCATGCCTGGCTACGGCGGCACGCAGCGTCTCGCGCGCATCGCGGGACCGGGGATCGCGCGCGAGTGGGTCCTGACCGGCGACATGGTCGAGCGCCGAAGAGGCGTACCGAGTCGGCGTCGTCAACCGCCTCTTCCCGCCCGAGAAGCTCGAGGAGGGGACGATGGCGCTCGCCCAGACGCTCCTCTCGCGCGGGCCGATCGCGCTGCGCCTGGCCCTCGAGGCCATCCGCCGCGGCATGAACATGAGCCAGCAGGAAGGCGAGATCATCGAGTGCGACATGTTCGGCCTGGCCTCGACGACCGAGGACATGCGCGAGGGCATGGCCGCCTTCCTCGAGAAACGCAAGCCGCGCTTCGCGGGCAAGTGACTCCCCGATCCCTTCTCCATCTCTCCGGATCCACACCTCGATGAGCAAGGAAGTCGTGATCGTCGGCGGCGCCCGCACACCGATGTGCGAGTACGTCGGGCACGCCGGGCTTCGGCAAGTTGAAGGACGTCTCCGCGATCGACCTCTGCGTCCACGCCTCGCGCGCGGCGCTCGAGCGCTCACGCGTCGCGCCGAAGGACGTCGACCACGTGGTGGTCGGCAATGCTCTGCAGACCTCGATCGACGCGATCTACGGCGCGCGGCACGTCGCGCTCAAGGCCGGCGTGCCGCAGGCCACTCCGGCCCTCACGGTGAATCGCTTGTGCGGCTCGGGCATCCAGTCGATCGTGTCGGGCGCGCAGATGATCCAGCTCGGCGAGGCGAAGACCGTCCTCGCCGGCGGCATGGAGAACATGAGCCAGGCGCCGTACGTGATGTACGACGCCCGCACGGGCTTCCCCTTCGGAAAGGTGCCCGAGCTGAAGGACATGCTGTTCGCGAGCCTCTACGATCCGGTTGCCGGCCTCGTCATGGCGCAGACGGCAGAGAAGATCGCCAAGCGCCTGGGCGTGGGCTCGCGCGCGAGCAGGACGAGTACGCGCTGCGCAGCCATCGAGCTCGGCGCCGCCGCGGTCGACGAGGGGCGCTTCGCCGAGGAGATCGCGCCGCTCACCGTGCAGACGAGGAAGGGCGAGCTCGTCGTCGATCGTGACGACCACATCAAGCCCGACACCACGCTCGAGGGGCTCGCGAAGCTCCGGGCGGCATTCGGCAAGGACGGCACGGTGACCGCGGGCAACGCGAGCGGCATCGTCGACGGGGCCGCGGCGGTCCTGCTCACGAGCGCCGAGCGCGCCCAGCGCCGGCCGGCCAGGACGTCTTCGCCGTGATCCGCGGCTGGAGCACGGTCGGCGTCGACCCCACCGAGATGGGCATCGGTCCGGTGCCGGCGATCCGCGAGCTCGCGCGCAAGACCGGTATCCCCATCGGCGACGTGGACTACTACGAGATCAACGAGGCCTTCGCCGCGCAGTACCTGGGATGCGAGAAGGAGCTCGAGCCTGGATCGCGACGAAATGCAACGTGAACGGCGGTGCCATCAGCCTCGGTCACCCGCTCGGGGCCACCGGGACGCGGCTCGTCCTGACCCTGATGTACCAGCTCCGGCGCACCGGGAAGCGCTACGGCGTCGCCTCGGCCTGCATCGGCGGCGGCCAGGGAATCGCCATCCTGCTCGAGAATCCCCGGGTCTAAGAGGAGAGCCGTGAACCCTCTCGTCCACACCACGGCCGACGGGCGACGCGTCGTCCGCCTGAGCCCGGGGAAGCGCGTCCTGTTCCTGACCAAGGATCCGGAGAAGATCCGCGCGCAGCTCCGCGGGGAGCTCCAGCTCTCCATGCGCGAGGTCGATCCGCGCGAGCTCCTCGACGACATCAACACCGACGTGATGACCCCGGCCTGGGTGTGCTTCCGCCACCGGCCGGAGGACATCGCGCTCGACGCCTACGCGGGCCTCCTCGACGGGCGCGGCGAGCGCGTCTTCGGCACGCGCGCGCTGCATGGACGGCGGCTTCGAGGTCATCGTCTCCGGCCAGCGCAAGGGCACCGGCTCCTCGCGCGAGACCGCGGCGCAGGCGGAGAAGTGGAGCGGCATCCATCTCGTGATCGCGCACTCCTTCGCGCCGATCCACGAGCGCAACAACCTGAACCTCGGCCAGCTCATGGGCGACTACGAGGTGCTGGCTCGCCTCGAGCGGGGCGAGGAGGTGCCGCTCGAGGAATTCACGGCCCGCTACGATCCGCTCACGCGGGCCATGCTCGAGGCGGGCGGCCTGTTCCGTTTCGCGGCGGAGCATGCTGCGGGCCGCGCGCGCGTGCCCTCTCCGTCCACGGGGCCGCGGCCGATGACGATGGCCGAGAAGATCCTCGCTGCGCACCTCGTCGACGCCCGGAGCGGCGAGAAGCGTTACGTCAAGCCCGGCGACTCCTGTCTCGTGCGCGTCGACGCCGGCTACAGCCACGAGTTCACGACGGCGCAGGTGCACCATTTCCTGACCCAGGAATACGGTCCGGACTACCGCGTGCCGAACCCGGCCAAGTTCGCGGTCTTCGAGGACCACCTGCTGTACGCGATCGGCGTGCCCCGCATGGCGCGCTTCGCGAGCGAGATCGAGACCATGCGCGCGCTGCAGCTCGAGTTCCAGCGGCACACCGGAGTGCGGGACTACTCCGCACGCAACGGCGTCTCGCCGGGCATCTGCCACCAGGTCGCGCGCGAGGCCTTCATCGATCCGGCCGACTTCGTCCAGGCGACCGATTCGCACACGTGCATGGGAGGCGGCAACAACGCCCTGGCATGGGGCGTGGGTGCGACCGAGTATGCCGCGCTCCTGCACTCGGGCTCCACTTTCGTGGAGGTCCCCGAGTCGATCCGCTTCGAGCTCGTGGGCGAGCTTCCCGGCGACTGCACCGCGAAGGACGTGATGCTCCACATCCTCGCCACCTACGCCGTGAGCGAGCAGACCCTCAACCGCGTGATCGAGTTCGGTGGACCGGGGCTCGCAAGCCTCGACATGGACGAGCGTGCCACGCTCACGAACATGGCGACGGAATGCTCCGCGCGAACGGGCATCTGCGAAGCTGACGAGTCGACGGTGCGCTGGATCGTCGCGCATCGCCCGGGCGCGAGCGAGCGCGAGCTCTCGGCCCGCTTCGTCACGCCCGACCCCGGCGCTCACTACGCGGGCGGCGTCCACGAGATCGACCTCGCGAGCCTTCGGCCCATGGTCGCTCTGCCCGAGCGATCCGACGCTCGGCCGCGCGATCGAGGACCTCGGCGAGGTGCGCATCGACATCGCCTACGCGCGGCTCCTGTACCGCCGGCAAGGAGCACGACCTCGACGATTACGCGCGCGTGCTCGCCGAAGCGCTCGAGCACGGCAAGCGCGTCGCCCCCGGCGTGCGAATGTACATCCAGTACGGCAGCGAGTCGGTGCGCGACTACTCGCGCGCTCGCGGCTACGATCGAGTCTTCGCCGACGCCGGCGTGAAGGTGATCGAGCCGGGCTGCGGGGCGTGCATCGGATGTGGCCCGGGCGTGTCGGAGACCAAGGACCAGGTCACGGTCAGCGCGATCAACCGCAACTTCGCGGGTCGCAGCGGGCCGGGCCGCCTCTATCTTGCATCGCCCCTTTCCGTCGCGGCCAGTGCGGTCGCAGGCACCATCGTCTCCTGGCGTCCGGACCAGTTTCGGTCCGGGCCGGATCCCGTCGCGCACCTTCGCGGAGGCCAGAGCTCATGATCGAGTACGACATGGCAGTGATCCCCGGCGACGGCATCGGTCCCGAGGTGACTCGAGAGGCGATGCGAGGTGGTGGACGCGGCGGCCGAGATCTACGGCTTCCGGCTGCGCCGCACGGTCTATCCGTTCGGCAGTCGAGCACTTCCTCGACACGGGCGAGCTCTTCCCCAACGCCGCCTTCGAGGAAGTGAAGCAGAAGCACGCGATCTTCCTGGGAGCGATCGGTGACCCGCGCCTGCCCGTCGGGCAGATCGAGTACGGGATCATCGCGAAGATGCGCTTCGAGCTCGATCTGTACATCAACTTGCGGCCGGTCAGGCTGTACGACGAGCGCCTCTGCCCGCTCAAGGGCAAGGGTCCCGAGGACGTCGACATGGTGTTCGTCCGCGAGAACACCGAGGACGCCTACGTCGGAATGTACGGCTTCGCCCACAAGGGCCAGCCGCACGAGGTCGCGACCCAGACGATGTGCTACACGCGCGTCGGCTGCGAGCGCGCGGTCCGCTACGCCTTCGCCCTGGCGCGCGCCCGCAACAAGAAGAAGAGCCTGATGCTGATCGACAAGGCCAACGCGATCCGCGCCCACGACCTGTGGACGCGCGTCTTCGCCGAGGTCGGGCGCGAGTACCCCGACATCAAGACGGACCACGCCTACATCGACGCGGCGTGCATGTGGATGGTCAAGAACCCCGAGTGGTTCGACGTCGCCGTCTGCCCGAACTTGTTCGGCGACATCATCACGGACCTCGGCGCGATGATTCAGGGCGGGATGGGCGTCGCCGCCTCGGGCAACATCCACCCCGGTCGCGTGAGCCTCTTCGAGCCGATCCACGGGTCGGCTCCCAAGCACGCCGGAAAGAACGTGGCCTGCCCCGTCGCAGCCATCCTTGCCGGCGCGATGATGCTCGACTACCTCGGCCAGCCGCAGGCCGAGATGGCCATCGAGAGCGTGGTCATCGACCTCATCCGCAGCAAGAAGCTCAAGGGCGTCGGCACCGGCGATCACCCCACGAACGAGGTCGGGGACATGGTGCTGCACGAATTGCGCGCGGTCACGGCAAAGGTGTGAGCTCCCCCGGGCCTCAGGTGGCCTCGAGGTGTGCCCGCGTCAGGTTGCGGTGACCATCGGTGGTGACCAGCACGTTGTCCTCGATGCGCACTCCCCCGAAGGGTGCCAGGCGATCCACGAGCTTCCAGTCGAAATGCCGCGCGGTCGGTCCGTCGCGATGCTCCCGCAGGAGCATCTCGATGAAGTACACGCCCGGCTCGATGGTGAAGACCTGGCCGGCTTCGATCGTGCGCGTGGTCCGCAGGTAGGGGTGCTCGGGGGGTGGAGCGACCCGACCACCCGAGGGCGACTTCTGATGGCCGGCGACGTCGTGCACCTGCAAGCCGAGGAAGTGACCCAGGCCGTGCGGGAAGAAGGGGCGCGTGAGGCCGTGCTCGCAAGCCTCCTCGGGGGAGAGACGCAGGATCCCGATCGAGTGCAAGAGCTCGGCGATCCGGATGTGGGCCAGCAGGTGCAGATCGAGGTAGCGCAGCCCCGGCCGAACCTCCTTGCACAGACCCTGCTGCAGCTCGTCCATTCCGCGCACGAGGTCACGAAAGAGAGCATCGCAAGCCGAGCTCGTCCACGTGCGCGTGATGTCGGAGGCGTAGCCCATGCAGCTCGCGCCCGCATCGATGAGCAGGACCCGCCCGTTGGTGCCGCTGCGCTTGCCCGTGTAGTGCAGGATGGCGCTCTTCTCGTCGTGGCAGATGATCGTGGGGTAGGGGAGATCGGCGTCCGTGCAGCCGAGTGCGCTGACGTAGACGTGATGCGTCTCGAGCTCCGACGCGCCGGCCTCGAAGGCCGAGCGCACCGCGACGTGCCCGCGCGCAGCCAGCCGTTCGGCCTCCTCGAGGCACTCGACCTCCCAGTCCGTCTTGTAGCTGCGATCCCAGTCGAGGCGTGCGACCAGCGCGCGGGGCTGGATGCGATCGCCCGAGAATCCCTGGGAGCGTGCCTGCTTGCCGTCGTCGCCGAGGTAGGCGGTGCGGCCGAGCTCACCCACCGTTTTCCAGGCGACCTCCGCCGCGGTGACGTCGCAGATCTCGAACTCGCCCGCCCAGAAGGGGCTGCCGAGCGGCGCTTGCTCGTACCAGTAGTCCTCCGGCGCAACGCGAATCAGGAGCGGCTTCGCGCCCGGCCGGATGTGCAGCAAGTGATGCGGGCTCGCGAGCGGCGTCCAGCGCGCGAAATGCGGCGTCGGGCGGAAGGGTGCGTCCTGATCGTCCGCGAAGTAGCGCAGCGGCGCGCCGCTCCCGATCAACAGCGAATCGAAGCCGCTCGCTTCGAGGGCCTCTTCGGCGGACTTCTGGAGGGTCTGGACGTGGGCGTGGTACGGCTCGGTTCGCATCGCCGACGAGCCTAGCACCCGAGGCCGGCCGGCGGGATACGCGCGCTAGTGGCCCGCTTCGCCGACGGGACGGGGGTGCCGCCGCCAGCGCGGGCGGACCCACAGCAGCGTCGCCAGCACCAGTAGGGCGAAGGCGACGTACACCCAGTTCAGCGTCTCTTGCCGCACGTCGACGAACAGGACTTCGTGGCACAGACGCCCCACGAAGCTGCCCGCGTAGCCACCTTCTCCGGCCTCGCGCCGCAGCTCGTTCTCCCACACCGTGAGCGGACAGAGCTGGCCCAGTCCGGCGCCCTGGACGGCGACGAAGGTGATCAAGCCCAGGTGCGCGAGCCGGAAGAAGGGATTGCGCACCCAGCCCCAGCGCAGGAAACCGCCGAGGACGATACAGAAGAGCCCGAGGATGACGAACAGGACGATCGCCAGGTGCACGGCGACGATGAGGTCCGCGAGCAGGGCGGGATTCATCCGCGGGCCCAGGTCACTGGCGAATGCTCCGGGCCCGCCCGAGGGCGGGCCCGGGTCTGGATCACTTCTTCGGGGCCTTGGCGGCCGCGTCGATCTTGGCGATGGCCGCGCCCGGGTCCTTGGCGAACTCCTTCGGGCAGTCCTTGCAGCAGAACCGCACCAGGCGCACGCCGTAGAGCTGGTCGACGCCCTTGCCTTCTTCGATCTTCTGGCCGCTGATGACGCAGGTCGTCAGGGGATAGGTCTTCTTCTGCTGCTCGATCAGGGCTGCGTCGATCGTCGCCATGGTGGCGGTGGAATCCTTCTCGAATTCCTTGATGCAGCTCTTGCAGCAGAAGCGCACGAGCCGCGTGCCCGCGACATACTCGACCGGCTCACCCATCCCGCCGAGCTTCTCCCCGCTCACCGGGCAGACCTGCAACGGATAGCTCGCCTTCTGTGCTGCGATCACCGCTGCGTCGACCTTGGCGGTGAACTTCGCGGCGTCCTTCTTGATCTCCGCGCCGCATTCGGCGCTGCAGAGGCGGTACAGCCGGCCTGCGTTCACGAACTCGACCGTCTTGCCGGCCGGGAGCGCCATGTCGCAGACGACGCACTTCGTGAGGGGATAGGCGGGCAGCTGCGAAGCGACGACCGCCTTCTCGTCGACCGGCTTGGCCGCGGCCGGGGCGGCCGGTGCGGCGGGCTTGTCCTGCGTGAACGCGAGGGCGGCCGAGATCACGACACTCGCGGCCAGGAACGAAGCAATCAGTTTCTTCATGTGTAGGGATCCGTGGAAGGTGGAAGGTCTGGCCCGTCAGTGGGCTGGCCACGAAACGCGAGATTCTAGGCCAAACGCGCTCGGGAGTCGACGAGTTCCGGAGCCGGAACTCCGAACCACCTCGCGCAGCGCAGCCTGGGGGCCACCCGCTTTGTTATGCTCACCGCCTGATACGTTCCGCATACCTCAGCGCGAGCCCAATCATGAGCACCAAGGGAATCGACAAAGCCGCCGTCGTCGGCCTGCTCAACCGCATCCTCGAGATGGAGCTCGCAGGGGTGGTGCGCTACACGCACTACTCCCTGATGGTCTTCGGCTTCCATCGCATCCCGATCGTGTCCTGGCTGCGCACACAGGCCGAGAGCGGCATGCAGCACGCGCAGGAGGCCGGTGAGCTGGTGACGCACATGGGCGAGCATCCCTCGCTCGCCATCGGCCCGCTGCTCGAAACGCACGAGCACGACATCGGCGCGATCCTGCGCGAATCGATGGAGCACGAGCGCGAGACGGTCGGCGCTCTACCAGCAGCTCCTGGACCTCTCCAAGGGTCAATCGGTGCTACTGGAAGACTACGCCCGCGGCAAGATCCACGAGGAAGAGCTGCACCTCGGCGAGGTCGACAAGATGCTGCGCAAGCCCGGCGACATCCAGGCCTTCGTGAGCACCACGCGCTGAGCGCGCCGCGTTGTCCGGCCGCAAGCGATTCAGCGTCCTGCGCGAGCCGGTTCACGGAGACGTCTACCTGACGCACGAGGAGCTCGGGCTCCTCGACACGGCGGCGATGCAGCGCCTGCGCGGCGTCAAGCAGCTCGGGGCCGCCTGGCTCGTCTACCCGGGCGCGGTGCACACGCGCTTCGACCACTCGATCGGCACCGTGCACGTCGCGCAGCGGATGATCGATTCGATCGATCTGTCCTTCGAGCTCGACCCCGCCGGGACGATCGCGATCCGCGAGGAGGAGGCGCGCTTGATCCGCATCGCCGCCCTCCTGCACGACGTCACGCACCTGCCCTACGGTCACAGCATCGAGGACCAGGAAGGGATCTTCGAGCGCCACGACTCGGCCCGCAAGTACGAGCATGCCCTCGCGCGCGAGAGCGAGCTGGGACGCGCGCTCGAGGCGCTCGGGGTGCGCGAGGAGGTGCACGGCATCCTCGTCCCCGAGCGGGGCGGCCTGCATCACGCCATCCCGCCCTACTGGAGTCAGATCATCTCGGGCACGATCGCCGCCGACATCCTCGATTACCTGGCGCGTGACGCGTACTTCACCGGCCTGCACCTGCAGGTCGACCCGCGTGTCACGAGCTATTTCAAGGTCGATCGCGTGAGCGGCAACCTCTACATCGACCTCGCCAAGCACGAGCTCCTGCGCGAGGACATCCTCTCGGAGATCGTGCGGATGCTCGAGGCCCGCTACTACTTCTCCGAGCGCGTCTACTACCACCACGCGAAGGTCGCGGCCGACGCGATGCTCGCGCGGGCGGTGGACATCGCGGTGCGCGGGGGCCTCGTGACGGAGACGGATCTGCGCGATCAGACCGACGCATCGCTCCTCGACATCCTCGAGCGCCGGTCCGGAAGCGCGGCGCCGAAGATCCGCGAGCGCGTCCTCGAGCTCGTGGAGCGCTTTCGCCAGCGCCGCCTGTACAAGCGCGCGTGCGTCTTCCCGCGCTACGAGAACGAGGCCGTTCAGGAGGGCCTCGTCACGCGCTATTTCGCCCTCGGAGGCAGTGGCGCGCGCGTGGAGGTCGAGGATCGGATCCGCGACCTGGTCCGCTTCGCGACGGGTAGGGACGTGCGCGTCATCGTCTACTGTCCGGCGCAGAGGATGCAGCTCAAGGAAGCTCGCATCCACGTGCGCTGGCCCGGTGTCGAGGGGGTGCACCCGCTCGCCGATTTCACCGACCGCGTTCCGCGCCTGGCGGACCTCGAACGCAGCTATCGTGCGCTGTGGAAGTTCTACGTGTTCGCGGATGCGACGGACCCGGCCCTATTGGGGAAGATCGCGGAGATCGCCCAGGGAGAGTTCTCCGGCGCGACGAACGTGTACCGCGTCCCGGGAAAGGGTTGAGCGCGCCGGGCCCTCCCCTGGACTCAGCTCTTCCGCTCGTGCAGGAAGGTGTTCAACCTCCCCAGCGCAGTCTGGATCTTCTCCATCGAGGTCGCGTACGACAATCGCACGTGCCGATCGGCACCGAACACGGCGCCAGGAACGACCACCAGCGCTTGCGATTCGAGGAGGTCTTCGCTGAAACCGGTCGAGCCGCGCTCGTCGAGCCAGGGGGAGACATCCGGGAACGCGTAGAACGCGCCGCGGGGCCGAGGCGTCTTGAGGCCGAGCTCCTCGAGAGCGGCGAGCAGGAAGCGGCGGCGGCGATCGAACTCGGCGGCCATGAGCGCGACTTCCGGGGGTTCTTCCCGCAGCGCACGCTCGAAGGCTGCCTGCGAGATGGCGTTGGGACAGCCGGTGAGCTGGCTGTGCAGCGTCGCCACCGCTTCGGCGATCGGCGCGGGCGCGGCGAGAAAGCCGATGCGGTAGCCGGTCATGGCGAAGGTCTTGCTCGCGCCGTCGACGATCACGGTGCGCTCGCGCATCGCGGAGGAGATCTGCGCGGGGCTCGATGTTGGGCTCGCCCTCGTAGACCAGACGGCGATAGATCTCGTCCGAGAGGATCCAGAGATCGGCGCGTTCCGCGAGCGCCGCCAGCTGCTCGATCTCCGAGCGCGTCCACACGTACCCGGTGGGGTTGTTCGGCGAGTTGAGCAGGACGCCGCGAGTGCGCGGGGTGATCGCGGCGAAGAGCGTCTCGAAGTCCGGGCCCGTGTCCGCGCGCGGCTGGACCTCGACGGGCACGCCGCCGGCGAAGCTCACGATCTCCGTGTAGCTGCCCCAGTACGGTGCCAGGATCAGCACCTCGTCCCCCGGCTCGAGGAGCGCCAGCAGCGAACCCGAGAGCGCGTGCTTGGCGCTGTGGCAGACGGTGATCTCGCGCGCGGGGTCGTAGCGCACTCCCCGCGTCGCCTCGAGGTGCGCGGCAATCGCCCGGCGCAGCCCGAGCGTCCCCGCGACGGGCGTGTAGCGCGCGCGATTCCCCTCGATCGCTTCGATCGCGGCGCGCCGCGCGGCGAGGGGCGTCTCGAAGTCGGGCTCGCCGACCGCCATGCTGACGATGTCGACGCCGGCGCGCTCCAGGTCCTTGGCACGGGAGTCCAGCGCGAGGGTCGCAGAGAAAGCGAGCCGGGAGACTCGAGAGCCAGGGCGCACGCGCGCCATTCTCGGGCCGCTCGCCCGGGGATCAAGTCGCCTCAGGGGAAGAAAGGCTCGCACCGATCGTAGCGGAGGCTTCGGGAGGCGTGCAAAGCACGGCGCCATCGAGTATCCGATGGGTGCCCGGCCAGTCCCCACGCTTCAGGCCTCGATCGAACATGAGCCGCAAGCTCCGCATCCTCCGCATCGTCCTCGTCGTTCTCCTGGTGCTCTTCTTCGCCGGGTACTCCGCCTTCGTCACCTTCCTGTTCAACCCACTGGAGGGCTCCTTCGCGCTCGACGTCTCCGCACTCGTGCCGCGCGACGTCGACTTCTTCGTGGCGCGCTCCGACCTGTCCAAGGCCTTCGGAAAGTTTCCGCACCTGCGCGCCGAAGCGGAGCTCGAGCGCCACCCCGCATGGAAGACCTTCCGTGCATCACCCGAGTTCGCCGACCTCGATGCGCGCATGGGCATCGTGCAGTCCCTCGACGAGATCGAGACGAATCTCACGCAGCTGCCAGCCGGCATCGACGTGCTGAAGGTCTTCGGCGGGGAAGATCTCGCCGTGGCCGGCTACTTCCGCCCCGGCGGACTCGAGACGACCGATTGGACCGTGTACGCGCGCACGAACTGGATCGGCAAGCTCGGCGAGTCGCTGCTGCGCTTTCCGCGCTTGCTTGGCCTGGGAGCCCAGGGATTGCAGGTCGAGGAGAAGGAGGGCCTGGTCCATGTGCAGGGCGGGAACCTGCCTCGACCGCTGTTCATCGGTCGGGTGCGCGACGTGTTCCTGGCGGGAACGAGCGAGGAGCTCCTCCGGCAGGCGCAGGCGCTCGCGATCGAGGGCGGCACCGAGTCGTTCTTCAACAGCGCGCGCTACCACGACCACGTGCGCAACGCCAATCGCAGCGCGCAGCGAGACGAGCTCGAGTTCTTCGTCGACTTGCGCAAGCTCCTGGAGGCCACCGGCTCGACGGGCCCGCTTCCCGATCCGAAGAGCGTCGACTTCGGCATCGCGCTACTCGCGCGCCTGTTCCAGGTGCCCGCCTGCAAGGAAGCGATCGGCGTCCTCGGGCTGCACGGGGGAATCGCGCTGGATGCGCACGCCGAGCTCTCCTCGGAGCAGATGTCGCACTTCCAGGACCGGCTCTACCGGGCCAAGGGCGCCGACCGAAGCGAGATCCTCACCGCCGCCGCCTTCGCGCCCGAGGACACCTGCTTCTTCCTGTACGCGACGGTGCCCATGGGCGATCTCCTCGAGCAGATGCTCGAGGCCACCGAACCGGCCACCCGATCGAACCTCGACGAGCTGTTCCGCGGGTCCGGACGCTACACGGGCGTCGACGAGGTGATCCACATGCTCGACGCGAGCATGAGCAACAAGTTCGCGCTGATCCTCCGGGAGAACGACTACCGCCCCGAGACGTCGCTGAACAAGCAGACCGGCGAGCGCGAGTACGTCGGGCCTCCCAACGACGGCCGGCCCGTATTCGCCTTCACGGTCCTGGAATGGATGCAGGATCTGCCGAAGATCGAGCAGTTCCGCGACACTCTGAAAGGGATGAGTACGCAGCTCGGCCTCGAAGGGCGCACTCCCGGTTCGGCGGGTGTGTTCACGAGCACTCCCGGGGGCTTCCACCTGCTGGAGTACTGGTCGCGCTTCGTTCCTGGTACGGGAGTGATCGCGCACCTCGTCGACAATCCCATCTCGCTCGTCTCGAATGCGATCCTGATGCCAACGCACGTGATGCGCACGCGCGACACCGGCGCTCCGAACGATCCACGGCTCTCGGAACGGCCGGAGTTCGTGGCCTTGCTCGACGACGTCTTGAAGAGCTCGCTCGCGAGCATCGTCCTGTGGTGCGATCCGCCGCGAGCCGCCGCGACTCTTCGCAAGCAGGCCGACGTGTGGGCGCGCGACCAGGCCGCCTCGACGATCGACTGGGTCGCGGTGCGCGAGCGCGAGGAGACCCGCCTGCTTCGGGAGATCGCTCCGGGAAAGAGCCGCGACGCGCTCAGCCCCGAGGAGCAGGAGCGCCTCGCCGCCGAGATCGACGCGGTCCTGCGCACGGTGCGCGAGAAGGAGCAGGATTCACGCTTCCCCGAGATCCGCAAAGAAGTCGAGCGCCGGATCGTCTACTTCGAGTCGATCGCGGCCTTCCTGTGCGTGGTGCGCCTCGACGAGCGCCGGATCGACCTGGGCCTGCGCGCGGCCGTGCACGTCCCCGAGCCCCTGCCCAAGGAGGAGTAGCTCCCCGGGGGGAGCCAATGGTGCCCGGGACTGGGCTCGAACCAGCATGGGTCTCCCCACAAGATCCTTAGTCTTGCGCGTCTGCCAATTCCGCCACCCGGGCCGCCTGGTGTCTTCGACCGCGGCGCGCTGGCAGACGAGTCGCCCGACTGGGGTGCACGTCGCCGCGGGCGGGGTCATCGTGACCCCGCGACGAAGAGGGCGCAGAGTCTAGCAGGGCTCGCTCGACCTTCAACCCCTTTCATCTTTCTCCTTGCTAAGCTTGCCGCGAACGAGGCTCGCCGGAGCGGGGAACGCACACCATGCCCAATCGCAAGGGAAACGCGATCGTCGGTCAGTCCGGCGGCCCCACGGCCGTCATCAACCAGAGCCTGGTCGGCATCATCGAGGCCTGCCGGCGCGAGGAGCGCATCGGCACCGTCCTCGGCATGCGCAATGGCGTGAAAGGCCTCCTGGAGGACCGCCTGGTCGACCTCTCGCGCGAGACCCAGGAGACGCTCGAGGCCGTGGCGCGCACGCCCTGTTCGGCCCTGGGCTCGGCGCGGACCAAGCCCACCGAGGCCGATTGCCAGAAGATCCTCGAGGCGCTGCGGGCGCACGACGTGCGCTACTTCTTCTACATCGGCGGCAACGACTCGGCCGAGGCCGCGCACTTGCTCGGCGAGCATCGCACAGAACGAGAACTACGAGCTCGCCCTCTTCCACGTCCCCAAGACGATCGACAACGATCTGCATGGTCACCGATCACTGCCCGGGCTATCCGCTCGGCGGCACGCTTCGTCGCCATGGCCATGATGGGGGACGACTAGGACAACCGCAGCCTGCCCGGGATCAAGATCGACGTGATCATGGGCCGCCACGCCGGCTTGCTCACGGCGGCCTCGCTGCTCGCGCGCGAGCGCGAGGGAGACGGGCCGCACCTCATCTATCTGCCGGAGCAGGAGTTCGATGTCGACGGCTTCCTCGGCGACGTCGAGGACCGGCTCGCCCGCCACGGCCGTTGCCTCGTCGCGGTCTCGGAAGGCATTCACGACGCCGCGGGCACGCCGATCCTCGAGACCATCGGCAAGTCGAAGGAAGTCGACACCTTCGGCAATGTCCAGCTCTCCGGAACCGGAGCGCTGGGAGATCTCCTGGCCGCACAGGTGAAGGATCGCCTGGGGAAGAAGCTGCGCGTGCGAGCCGATACCTTCGGCTACCTCCAGCGCTCGTTCTTCGGCGTGACATCGGAGGTCGACGTACGGGAAGCGCGCGAGGTCGGCCGGGCAGCGGTGCGCGCGGCGAGCGCCGGCACCCGCTCGCGCGGTTCGATCGCGATCGTGCGCGAGGGCGGCCGGGAGTACAAGGTGCGCTACGAGCCGACCGAGCTCATGGCGGTCGCGGCCCAGACGCGGCGCCTGGAGCCCGGACACCTCGCCGGGCGAAACGACGTGAGCGACGCCTTCCGCAGCTGGGCGACTCCGCTGGTCGGCGAGCTGCCGCGGCGGGGCCGGCTCGCGCTCGTTCCCGTGCCGAAAAAGGCGTAGCGACCCGTGAAACCGACGCGGAGATCGCCTCCGAGCGTGGATCGCGCGCGGGCCCGAGAGTATCCTCTTTCGGCCAATTTTCCGGCCCCCCACGGATGCACCACAGGGTTGGAGAGAAGCGGTCGGAGTGAGCGAAACCCAGGTCCAGATCGCCGATCAGGCGCGTGAACCCGGAGGCGGACCGTACCGCAACCTCTGGGTGCCGCTGGTGGTGATCCCCGCGTGCATCGTCATGATGCTGGTCCTCGTGTTTGCGCTCTTCGGCGCGATCGCCGGAGACGTGGCGAGCCCGGCGAGCAACCTCGAGCGCGTCCTGCACGGCGGCTCGAACGAGCGGCGTCAGGCGCTCTACAACCTGGTGGCTCAGCTGCGCGACAATCACGTCGCCCAGCGCGAGGGCAAGGCGCCGCCGCATCCTCTCGAGGCTGGCTTTCTCGAGGAGGTCGAGGGCGCCGTCGCGGAGCTCGGCGAGGAGAACCCGGAGATCCGCCTGACGCTGGGCATCCTGCTCGCGACGATGGGGGATCCCGAGGGCACGCGAGTGCTCAGCGAGGTCCTGCGCACGAGCGACGAGGACGATCCCGACGGGCAGACGCGCTTCTACGCCCTCGTGAACCTGGGACTGGCCGGGGATCCCGCCGCGACCGCCGCGATCCTGCCTTTCCTCGAGCACGAGGATCCCGGGTTGCGGACGGCCGCCGCGGGGGCCCTTCAGAAGATGCGCGGAGAGGCCTCGCGCGAGGCGCTGGTGCGCGTCCTCGAGGACCCGGTCCTGGAGGTGCGCCTCACCGCCGCCATCACGCTGAGCAAGCTCGAGCCTCCCGACGAGCGCGCCGCCCCGGTGCTCCGCGAGGCGCTCGCCCCCGAGCTCTACCGCGCGGAGAACGCCAAGGATCGCTCGCGCTTCCGCCAGGCCGAGCTGATCTCGAACGCCCGTGTCCAGGCCATGGTCGCCCTGGGCCGGTTGGGGCCGCTCGCCGAGGACCGCGAGCGCCTGCTCGAAATGCAGTCCGACTCCGATCCCGGGGTGGCCGAAGCCGCGCGCGCCGCGCTGGCCGGCGATTACAAGGGGGGTGGGCAGTGAGTCGCACGACCCTCGCGCCGGGGACTTGCCTTCGCACGGTTTGTCGGCGATCCTCCTCGCCCGCGTTCTTCGGGGTCGAGGGTGGCCGGCATCGACACCCCTGGATGGGCCGGCGCGCCGCGGGAGCCTCCCGGGCCGGCGCGCGGTCCCGAACGTCCTCTCCTCCCCGGCAAGGGTCCTGGCTGTGACGGAAGCACTCGAGAAGGTCAAGACGGTCGAAAGCAGCGAGCCGCCCAAGCTCGTGCGCGCGCCGCTGCGCGGCGAGATCAGCCGGCGTGGCTTCCTGAACTCGCTCTCGATCGGCTGGGCAGCCTTCACGGCCGCATCCATTGCCGGACTCGGCGCGACCGTGCGCTTCATGTTCCCGAACGTCCTGTACGAGCCGCCGCAGGAGTTCAAGGCGGGCTTCCCTTCGGAGTTCTCGGTCGACGCGGTCGACGAGCGCTACAAGGCCTCGCGCGGCGTGTGGATCATCCGCGAGGCGCGCGGCTTCTACGTGCTCTCGACCACGTGCACGCATCTGGGCTGCACGCCGAACTGGCTGCAGGCCGACGAGAAGTTCAAGTGCCCCTGCCACGGCAGCGGCTTCGTCAAGACCGGGATCAACGTCGAGGGGCCCGCACCCCGTCCGCTCGAGCGCTTCAAGGTCACGCTGGCCGAGGACGGCCAGCTGCTGATCGACAAGAACACCAAGTTCCAGGAAGAGAAGGGCCAGTGGTCTCTGGCCGGGGCCTACCTCGAATGGATCGGTTGATCGTCCGCGCTACTTCCGCACGCCAGAGGATCCTCGCGTAGATGGACAAGCTCCTCGCCTACCTGACGGGCACTCAGCTGTGGAAGTCGGTCTTCCGCCACGGCTATCCGGACACACCTCGTAACCGGACGCTCGCCGTCCTCTCGAACGTCTTCCTGCACCTCCACCCGGTGAAGGTGCGGCGCAGCGGGATCCGGCTCTCCTACACCTGGTGCATGGGCGGGCTCACGTTCTTCCTCTTCCTGGTGGAGACGATCACGGGCCTCTTGTTGATGTTCTACTACCGCCCCACGGCGGAGCTCGCCTACCAGGACATCTTCGCCCTGCGCGAAAACGTTCCGATCGGCATCATGCGCGAGCTGCATCGGTGGGCGGCGCACTTGATGGTGATCACCGTCTGGTTGCACATGTACCGCGTGTTCCTGACCGGCTCGTACAAGCCGCCGCGGGAATTCAACTGGAACGTCGGCGTGATCCTACTGGTCCTCACGTTGCTCCTTTCGTTCACCGGCTACCTGCTGCCCTGGGACCAGCTCGCGGTGTGGGCCGTCACCGTCGGCACGAACATGGCGCGCGCCACGCCTTTCCTCGGCAACGAGGGCCCGGGCGCGTCCCTGATCTCCTTCGGGGGGCTCGATTTCGTGCACTCCGGCTACGGACATCCGCTTCGGCCTCCTCGGCGGCCGCTTCGTGGGCGAGGGCGCGCTCCTGCGTTTCTACGTGCTGCACTGCCTGGGCTTCCCGCTCGTCGCCGCCACGCTCATGGCCGTCCACTTCTGGCGCGTCCGCAAGGACGGCGGGATCTCCGGTCCCCTCTAGGTCCAGACTCGAGATCCGAAGCATGGAGATCATCAAGGATGCAGCGAACTGGGTCGCGTCTCCGACCCGCTATTCGCTCCTCACGGCGGGCCTCCTCGCCGTCGTCCTGAAGTGGCGCCGGCAGCTCACGCACCCGCTGCTCTTCCTGGGCCTGATCGTGTTCTCGGTCGCCTTCATGGCGTATGCCTGGGACGATCCGAACTTCAACAAGATCATCACCAAGCCCGACAACGTTCCGATCATCATCCTGCTCGGCTCGGTCGTCTTCTTCACCTGGCTGTCGCTGCGCCGATCGGTGGTGAACGACGATCGGATCGCGCGCGGGGAACCGACCCTCGAGGGCGAACTCGCCAAGAACAAGGTCTTCGTCTGGCCCGACCTCGTCTACACCGAGTTCATCTGCCTGATCCTGTTCACGGCCTTCCTGATCCTCTGGTCGATCGTGATCCAGGCGCCGATCGAGGAGCCGGCATCCCAGGCGCGCACGCCGAACCCTTCCAAGGCGCCCTGGTACTTCCTCGGGCTCCAGGAGATGCTCGTCTACTTCGATCCCTGGATCGCGGGCGTGCTGCTGCCGAGCTTCATCATCGTCGGCCTGTGCGCGATTCCCTACCTCGATCGCAATCCCAAGGGCAACGGCTACTACACGTTCACCGAGCGTCCCTTCGCAGTCACGTTCTTCATGGTCGGGTTCATCCTCTTGTGGGTGTCCTTGGTCGTGATGGGCACCTTCCTGCGTGGGCCCAACTGGGCTTTCTTCGGTCCATTCGAGTACTGGGACCACCTGCGCCTCGACTCCTCGCTGAACATCAACTTCTCCGAGATCATCTGGATCAAGCTCCTCGGGATGAATCGTCCCGTCCAGCCGCTGATCCGGGAGGCACCGGGGATCCTCGTGCTGTTCGGCTACTTCCTGCTCTTGCCACCCATCCTGGGCAAGACGGTCTTCCGCAAGATGGCCGTGATCATGGGGCCCATGCGCTACAACGTCATGATGCACCTCTTCCTGTGGACGGTCCTCGTCCCCGTGAAGATGGTGTGCCGCTGGGTGTTCGCCCTGAAATACATCGTCGGTATCCCCGAGTGGTTCTTCAACGTCTGAAACACGGCTCGACCCATGGCTGACCGTGGCGACACGCACTACCCCACGCTGACCCTCAATCGCTGGTTTGCCATTTCCAGCGTGGTGTTCCTGATCACCGTCGTGTGGATGGTGATCGACGACTGGAACACCGACTGGAAGGTCTACCAGCGCGAGTTCCGCGCCCTCGATCTGCACAAGGCCGAGGAGGCCAAGGTGGAGCTCGAGCGGACGGGTGTCCTCGACCAGAAGGCCGCGCTCGAGGCGAAGGTCGAGGAAGCGCAGAGCCAGGTCGACCAGCGCAAGAGCGAGCTCGAGGCGCTCGAGCGGGAGATCCTCGACAAGAAGGAGGAGCGCTACAAGAAGGAGCAGGCCCTCAAGAGCTTGAAGGGAGAGTACGCGATGGCGCGCTACCGCTTCGACGAGCTCGTCTACAAGCAGGCCGACCCGGAGGATGTGTCGCGCGTCCAGGCTGACCTCCTGGACATGGACGACCGCCTGCAGGAGGCCGATCTCGCCTTCGCCACCGCGACCACGGAGATGGAAACGACCCAGGCGCGGCGCGACGAGATCCAGAAAGCCGTCATCGAGGCGGAGAAGGCGCTCACCGTCGGCACCACCGACCTCACGCGCGTGGAGAAGCGGATCACGCAGCTCGATCCGACCGAGACCGCGGTCAAGCTCGCCAACTTCGTGCGTGATTTTCCGGGCCTCGACTTCGTCGGACCCAACTTGAAGGTGCAGAAGTACGTCCTCCCGAATCTCACCTTCGAGCTCAATTTCACGAAGAAGCGGCGCATCGACATGTGCACGACCTGCCACATGGGCGTCGAGCGCGTCGGCTTCGAGGACGACGAGAATCCGTTCTCGACGCATCCCCGGCTGGACCTCTTCGTCACCTCGAAGTCCCCCCATCCGGCCAAGGACATCGGCTGCACGATCTGCCACCGTGGGGCCGGCGAAGGCCTCTCCTTCCAGACCGCGGACCACCGGCCGCGCGACGAGGAGCAAGAGCGAGCCTGGCACGAGGACAAGCACTGGCACAAGCAGCACCACTGGGACTACCCGATGCTGCAGGAGCAGCACATCGAGGCCTCCTGCGTGCAGTGCCACAAGACGTCGATGGAGCTGATCGCCGAGGAAGCCCCCGATCTCACCAAGGGCTACCAGCTGTACGAGCGATACGGCTGCTACGCCTGCCACAAGGTCGACTGGTTCCCCACCAAGCGCCGGCCCGGCCCCTCGCTGAAGAACCTGGCCGCGAAGGTCACTCCAGAATTCGTCGACGCCTGGGTCAGCGCTCCGCGCTCGTTCCGGCCGACGACCTGGATGCCGCAGATCTTCCACCTGGAGAACTTCAAGCCCGACGAGGTGATCGTCCCCAACCCCAATTACGGCCTGGACACCGAGCCGATCCTCGGCCAGAGCTGGAACGACACTGCCGTCGCGGCCGTGACGGCCTATCTGTTCGCCAACCACCCCAAGCAGGAGCTACCGCCGATACCCGTCGAGGCTGCCGATCACGAGCGCGGACGCGAGCTCTACAACCTCGTTGGTTGTGCGGCCTGCCACAATACGGCTCCCTATCCGGACGAGACGCTCGTCGTCGCGAACCTCTCCGACGAGGTGGGTCGCTACAACGACAAGGGCCCCAACTTGCGTGGCGTGGCGGCCAAGGTCGACAAGACCTGGCTCTACCACTGGATCAAGGATCCCGAGCAATGGTGGGCCGAGACGCGCATGCCCAACCTGCGCCTCTCCGATCAGGACGCCGCCGACATCACGGCCTACCTGACCGAGGACCCCGACCACATCTTCAAGGACGTGCCCCCCGCCTGGAAGGAGAAGCGCAGCCCCTATGACGTGCGCACGCTGGCCGAGCAGGCGCGCTGGTTCTTCCAGAAGGTGGGCCGCACGGCGCTCGACCGTCGCATCGCCGGCGGTGATCCCGAGCACCGCTGGAACGAGCCCGAAGCGCTGCTCGTCGCCGTGGGTGAGGAGTGGGTGAAGAACCAGGGATGCTTCTCCTGCCACGAGATCCGCGGCCTGGAGAACGCCATGCCGATCGGCACCGAGCTCAGCAACTGGGGCTCGAAGACCGTCGACAAGCTCGATTTCGGCATCGCCTACCGCAAGGACCTGGCGGGCTTGCCGCGGCTCGACCACGAGTACCGCGAGCAATTCCTCGAGCGCAAGCTGCATCACCCGCGCTTCTTCGACCTCGAGAAGGTGAAGAACCCCAAGGAGAAGCTGCGCATGCCGTGGTTCGACTTCTCCGACGACCAGGTCCAGTCGCTGATGACCTTCGTCCTGGGGTTGGTCGACGACGAGGTCGAGCTCGCCAAGATGGTCCCCACCCCCGAAGAGGCGGGGATGGACCGGGGCATGCGAGCCTTGCGACAGAAGAACTGCATCAGCTGCCACGTCGTCGATCCCGGTCAGCTCACCTTCGAGAACGAGCACGGTGCGCTCGTGACGGTGGGCTGCGAGCTCCTGCCGCTCCCCGACGAGAAGCAGCCGCGGCTCATGTCCGATCTCGATGGCTTGAAAGCGGCGCTGGCGGAGTGGGCGGAGAATGCCGAGGAGGACGTGCCCGAGGAGGTCGGCGTGCGCCTGCTCGCTGCGAACGGCGACGTGGGCGGGCCGGGTGAGAACATCTTCCTGCCGCTCGACAAGATCCGCGCAGTGAAGGCGCCTCATGGCGGCGACTACGTTCACCTGGTCACGAACTACTATCTCAACGGGGTCTGGGTGGCGAACGAGGAATACGACCCGCTGGATGAGGAAAGCTATCCGGATCGACCCTGGACGATCGAGTACGACGAGGACAACCAGCTCGACTTGATCGAGGACGTCGACGGCAAGCACCGTTCCTACGCGAACGAGGAGTTCGACAAGATCCGCTGGACCTTCGCGCCGCCCGTGTTGCTGAACGAAGGACACAAGCTCCAGCCGGAATGGTTCTATTCCTTCCTCGAGGATCCTGTCTCGCTGCGCCAGCAGATCCGTGTGCGCATGCCGAGCTTCCACTTCGATGCCGGCGATGCGGAATCCCTGGCCGACTACTTCTTGGCGAAGGCGCGCAAGGACTGGCACGTACGCTACTCGCACGCTCTGCGCCTGGCGCTGGGACGCAAACTGCGCCCGGGCCTCGAAGATCCCTCCACCCACGCCTGGCCGCTCGAACTGGCGCACCACTGGCCGACCGCGATGCTGATGACCAGCTCAGGGCCGGGCATGACGCGCGACGCGCTCGCGACCGCCACGGGCATCTCGGCCGACAATCTGGCCGGCATCGAGGAGGGCTCGAAGATCCCGACGGCGGCGAACTTCGACAAGCTCTTCAACTGGGGCAGCCAGCAGGGCTTCTCGATGGTCGGTCCACCCAGTCTCTCCTACGAGGCCATCGAGCGACGGCAGGCGTCCTACGCGCCCAAGATCGAGCTCGGTTTCGCGATCGCCAAGCAGGCGGTCAATTGCCTGCAGTGCCACTACTTGAATGGAGCGCCCCCAGATCAGACGGACGTCCCGCTCGCGTGGGCCCCCGATCTCGTGCACACCCGGGATCGTCTGCGTGAAGATTTCGTATGGGAATGGCTCTGGAGCCCCAAGCTGGTCTATCCAGGAACGTCCATGCCCGACAACTTTGCCGCGGATCATCCCCAGTACCAGGCCATCGCGCCGAACACTGCGAATGCCGACCAGATCCGTGCTGTCATGGACTGGCTCTACAACGCAGAGAAAACTCCTACCACGTCCAACTGAGGCAGCGCGACCGCGCCCCTCACCTCTCCGCTGAAGGCACGAGATCATGAAACTCCTGAACACCATTGGATTGCTTGGATCGATCGGCACCGCGGCCGTACTGGTGACGACCGCCAGCGCCTGGAGCCTCAATGACCCTGCCCCTCGACCGGCCGCCGGGACGATCAAGGGACGGATCGAGTTCGAAGGCGAGAAGCCGGAGCTGAAGCCGTTCCAGATCTCCGCCGAGGCCGCCAAGGGCTGCTGTCCCGAAGGGGTAACGGTCGACACGGCCGACCAGTCGTTGCTGATCGACGAGAAGGGGGGCGTCGCGAACGTCGTCCTGACGCTGACGATCGAGGGCGTGAAGCCGGAAATCCCCGCCGAGGCCATCATTCTCGACCAGAAGCACTGCCACTTTGAACCGCACGTCATCGTCGTGCCCGTCGGCGGCAAGATGGCCTTCGGCAACTCCGACGAGGTCAGCCACAACATCCACACCTATCCGGTCAAGAGCACCGGCATCAACCAGATGGTTTCCGCTCACGGAACCCTCCCGTTGACCCTCGACAAGACCGAGACGATCAAGGCCGCTTGCGACATCCATACGTGGATGAGCTCCTATATCGTCGTGACCGACGCGAGCGCGTGGGCGGTGAGCAAGCCCGACGGCACCTTCGAGGTCTCGGTCAAGGACCTGAAGCCGGGCAAGTACTCCCTCGAGATGTGGCACGAGAAGCTCGGTAAGAACAAGCAAGAGATCACCGTCGCCGAGGACGGCACCTGCGACGCCGGAACGATCAAGTGGTCCGAGGCAAAGAAGGACGGCCGCCGCCGGAAGTAGTCCTTCTCTCTCGGTCGTCGATCCCGCTCGATCGTTGACCGTCCGCGTAGCCGGCGCCACGGACACCCCTGGGGGGCCGTGGCGTCGCTGTTTTCCCCAAGTCCGCAGCTCGACTGTATGCTCTCGCGGGATCCAGCCGCTCGGGGCCAACTTCCCCCAGCGGTCAGCGTAGCGGCTGGTCCGATACGCATTGACCGGAGGAATCCCGATGAGAACCCACGTGTATTTCACCAGCTCTCTCGTCCTGACTCTGAGCGCGCTCCCCAGCTGGGCCGCTCCGCAGTCCAGTCCCGCCACGGCAACCGCCGCAACCACCACCACCTGTACGGCGAGCTCCGCCGGCGCGGGCGCATGCACCGCGGCCCCGGCTGCGGGAACCACCACCGCTTCCCACGGTGAGAAAGGGCAGAGCAGCAGCTGTGCAGGTCAGGGCGCCACAGCGGCCGCTGTGACGACGGCCAAGGGAACCTGCTGCGCGGGTCAGGGCGCCGGTGCGGTCGCTGCGACGACGGCCGAAGGGGCATGCTCAGCGGGCCAGGCTGCCCACGTGGCCATGGCAACGACGAGCAAGGGATCCTGCGCCGCCGCGGGCCAGGGTGCCAGCACCGTCGCTGCGACGACAGCGGAGGGGGCATGCTCAGCCGGCCAGGCAGTGCACGTGGCCCCTGCGGCGACGGCCAAAGGAACCTGCTGCGCTGGTGAGGGTGCCGGCACGGTCGCTGCGACGACGACGGAGGGGGCATGCTCGGCGGGCCAAGCAGCCCATGTCGCCCTTGCGACGACGACCAAGGGAACCTGCTGCGCTGGTGAGGGTGCCAGTACGGTCGCTGCGACGACGCCGGAAGGATCTTGCTCCGCTGGCCAGTCTACCCACGTGACCCTTGCGACCACGACCCAGCAGGGGTCCTGCTCGGCGGGTCAGGGTGCCACCGTGGCCGTCACGACGACGGACAAGGGATCCTGCTGCAAAGCTGGAACGGCAGGCCAGGTCGCGACGAGCTGCCAGTCGGATGCGAAGTCGAGCGACACCGTGGTCCTCGGTTCGGGCGCCGGCGGAGGGGGCGGAAGCTACGAAGTACGCACGCTCACCGGCCAGGACGGCACCTGGACGATCGTTGGGCCCGATGGGCACGTTGTCGAGGGCGCCGCGGTGACGTCGGGCTCCACCGCCTTCAGCGAACTGGCCCCGGTGATGCTCGAAGGGGTGGGTTGGACATCGGACGGAATCACGGTCACGGATGCCCCCGCCTTGCCGGTTGTCGCGCAGGCGGCGGCTCAAGGCTCCGAGAGGGGCTACATCGGCATCGTCCCCGAGATCGCCGATGGCGCGATGACCATCACGAGCGTCTTCCCCGACAGTCCCGCCTCCAAGGCCGGGTTGCGCGAGGGCGACCGCATCGTCCGCCTGGGCGGTGAAGCGATCGGTGACGACGTCATGGAGCGCCTGCAGAAGTCCAAGCCCGGTGAGGAGCTCGCGATCCGCGTCGACCGCGACGGCTGGAGCCGCGATCTCACGGTGACTCTGGCAGCGGCCAATCCGAGCTGGGGCATCCCCGGAACGGTCCCTCCCGAAGCATCTTCAGGCGGCGGAGGAACGGGCGGCCTCTTCCGCACCATCACGACGGACGACGATGACGACGACGCGGATGAAGCCGACGAGGCAGATGAATCCGACGAAGCGGACGAATGGGAAGAGGTCGACGAGTCGGACGAGGGCGTCTCGGTCTTCCGCTTCCACGAGCAGTTAACGGACGACCTGGACGCCGAAGAAGGGGAAGAGGCTCAGCAGAATCCCCACCTGCGCGTCCTCCGTTCGGGAGAAGGCGGCCACGAGATCCGCGTCGAGGTCCAGGGAGACGGCGAAGGCACGCCTCACGTCCTGCACTGGAATGGCGCGATGGCGGACGGCGAGTCGGGTGAGTGGCAGACCGACGACAATGGTCATTTCATGATCAAGACCATCGACATCCCCGGCGGCAAGTGCGAAGTGCAGCTGCGCATCGAGGGGGACGGTCAGGGTGCTCATGCTCTCCAGGGGTTGCACGGTCTGAAGAATCTCGGCATCGAGGTCCCGGGCTTCAAGATCCTGGGAGACGGTGTCGGCCAGGCCCAGTGCTGCGAAGCCTGCGAGCATGAGTGCTGCAAGGAAGGCGCCCAGGACGGGGCGCAGGTCGAGGAACACACGATCGTGGTCGAGGACACGACCGTGGGAATCGAGGACCCTCAGCCTCGCCGTCGCATCGCTCTGCGTCTGCCCGAAGGTTCTGGCGGCCGGATCGAGCGCAACGTCGAGATCCCCGACATCGCGGGCCGCGTGCGGCGCGAGCTCCGCCAATCTTCGCCTCGCGTGCAGGGACAAGCACAGCGCCTCCGCTCCGAAGGCGGCGATGCCGCGGAGACTGGCGATCTGCGCGCCGAGCTCGAGGACCTGCGCGCTCAGGTCGAGGAGCTGCGCGGGTTGCGTAGCGAGCTGAGCCAGATCGAAGATCTGCGCGCACAGCTCCACAAGCTCCTGAAGTCGATCGACTCGAAGTCGCTCGAGGGCGGCCGAACTCGCTGAGTTCGCGCAACGACTGATACCGAAGCCGGTCCGTCCTCCTCAGGATGGGCCGGTTTCGCTGTCTTCGGTCCGAGGGGTCTCCGGCTCGCCAGTCGCCGGCGGGCCGAAGGTGTCGGGGAACAGCCGGGGGAGGATCCCGCCCATCTCCATCACTTTCTGGGATGGGTTCCAGGCGTGCAGGATGCGCGCCACCGAGATCAGGACTTCCTGGTCGAGGTCCTGGAAGAGCTTCTCCACGCACTCCTGGCTCGCAGCACGCCGGGCCAGGTTGCCCTCGATCAGCGTCAGGATGCGGTCGCGGACCTCGTCGGGCGCTTCGAGCGCGCGCTGGACGAGGGGCACGAGCTGCTCGACCTGGTCGTAGGGCAGGCCGTGACGGGCGCACATGCGCCGCAATAGGCGAACGGGGTCCATGAGGCTGGCTGGTGGGCGGGTTTCGAGGCTCGCTGCCGAAGACTACCCCAGGACTTGGGAGGGGGCGACCTGGCCGATCAGACCGGCACGCTCTGATGCTCGTGGGCGAAGTCGATCGCTTCGTTGATGTCGCGGGGGATCAGGCCGAGAAAGCCCGCCGTCGCGCCGTCGAACACCTGGCTGGCAGCCGCCGGATTCCCCTCGACGATGTGATGCACGAACAAGTTGGCATTGGCGACGATGGCGACCACGGAGCTGGTGGCAATTTTTTCGCGTGGACCGTGGTGATACTGGATCGCGAGCGAGATGGACTGCGGCAGACCCCAGCGCGAGGCGACGACGGCCCCCACGTCCGTGTGATTGAAGCCGAAGCGGCGCTTCTCGGCGGCGAACAACGGCAAGCCGGTCTCCGCGGCCTCGCGCGCCATGCTGACGTAGTTCTCCTTGAGGCCATCGAGCATCACGACCTTGCCCACGTCGTGCAGGAGGCCGCAGACGTAGAGCTCCTCCGGTGCCTGGCCGATCGGCCGACGACACTTCTTGGCCAGGAAGGAGCACATGTGCCCCGTCAGGATCGCGTGCCGCCACAGCGCACCCACGTCGAAGCCGTCGACGGTCTGGAGGTGCTGGAACTGCTGGATCACCGCGACCTGGGTGACGATGTTGCGCAGCACGCGCACCCCCAGGATCGTGCTCGCTTGCTCGGTGGAGACGCATCCCCCCGATAGGCCGTAGTACGCGCTGTTCGCGATGCGCAGCACTTTCGCGGCGAGCGGAGCGTCCTCGGCGATCACCTGCCCGATTTCCGAAGTCCCGCTCTCGAGATCCTCGACCAGGGTCGCCACGCGCTGGACGACCTCCGGGATGGTGGGGATCGTCAGATTGCTCTGGATGACGTCTTTGATCGAGAAGGATTGAGCCATCAGCAGTGGTGATCCGTGAGGAGATGCTGGTATCGGGTGCTTGTGCCGAGCGACCGTAGAAAGATTGCGATCGCCGGCCGCAACCGACGGGCTGCCCGCGTTCGAAGATCGTGAGAGGCGGTCCCGTCTCAAGGAGCGCGCTCGAGCCTTCCGAAGGGAGCGCTGGGCCGCGCCGGGCCCGTGAGGGGTCCCCACCCATTCCAGCCGGCGTTCCACGAGAAGAGCACGGCATGCGTGAACGTTCCATCCTCGCCCTCATCGCTCTCGGATCGCTCGCCCTGGGCGGCCGCTCCTCACCTTCCGATTCGCGTGCCGGCACTGCCGTGCGCATGGATGTGGAAGAAATGGTGCAGGCAGCCGGTCTCGTCCTGGAAGCCCGCGTGCTTTCCACGCGCGCTCTCGAGACCGCTTCCGGCCAGATCGAGACCGAGCTCGAGCTCGACGTCGATCACACGTTTTACGGGCCGGACATCCCGCATCCATTCGTGCGCTGGCCCGGCGGAGTCCTCGCCGATGGGCGCGGCATGCTCGTGCCCGGGCTCGCCCTGCCGCGGCCGGGGGAAGACTTGCTGCTGCTGCTCTCGCCGGCGAGCTCGACCGGGCTGCGCATCCCCGTGGGTCTCTCGCAAGGCCATTTCCGCCTGCTCACGGACCGAGCCGGGCGGCGCGTGGCCGTGCGCTCGCAGGGTCGCTTGACGCTCGTCCCGCAAGGAGGCGGCATGCTCGAGGAGGCCAGCGACCGCTTCGTGATCGATTACGCGGAGCTGCGCGCCCGGATCGAGAGCGCGCTCGCGCTGCGGCGTGGATTCGGTGCGATCGAGGAGAGCAAGTGATCCCGTCCCGTGGACGAGCGCTGCGCCGCTGTCTGATCGCCGCGGCGGTCGTCGCCTGCACCTGCTGGGTCGCGGCCCACGTGCGGCTGCGCAATCCTTCCAATGGAAGCCCGCTCTACTGGCTGGACCACAATTCGATCTCGATCGTGCTCTCGAGCAAGGGCTCCGACGATCTCGACGATGCGAGCCATATGAACGCGCTGCGCGGCTCCATTGCCGCGTGGAACGAGGCCCCGGGAAGCGAGGCGCGGCTGGTCGAGGACGAGAGTCCGGACCGGCAGGCCCGCGACGACTGGCAGAGCGACAGCCTGCACATGATCTGGTTCGACGAGAGCGACTCCTCGGGCTACTTTCCGCCCGGCTCGGGCATCGTCGCCGTGACTCCGGTGTACTTCTTCTCGAGCGGCCGGATCGAGGACGCCGACGTGCTCTTCAACGGCGAAGGCTTCCATTTCACGACCTCGCAGCACCCGGGCCGCTTCGACGTCGAGGACATCGGAGCGCACGAGCTCGGCCACCTGCTCGGCCTCGACCACTCCGGCTGGGCGGGCGCGACGATGTACCCCTACGTCGATCCGACCATCCTCCTGCATCGCAGCCTTTCGCTCGACGACCAGGGTGGGATGCGCGACATGTATCCCGACTCGGTCCACGCCTCGATCGGGGGGCGCGTGCTGCGCGCGAGCGACGACAGCGCAGTCCGCGGCGCCCACCTCGTGGCGCGCGACGCCTCGGGCCGGCCGGTCGCCGCCATTCTCTCGGATCACGACGGCACGTTCGCGCTGGTCGGCCTCGACGCTGGTACCTACGAAATCTACGCCGCGCCGCTCGACGGCCCCGTCACCGGATTCAACCTGAGCTCCGACATCGAGGTCGACGTCGACTTCGGCGCGACGCACCTGGGCAGCTTCACGCTGGCAGACGAGGAGGCCCTCGACGCGGGTTCCTTCGTCCTGCGGCCCGACGTCCCCCTCAGCGCCGGCCGCGTGGCGGACGAGTATCCGCTGCGCGTCGTGCGCGGAGAGACGCAGACGCTCCGCGTGCGGGGATCGGACTTCGACCTGGCGAGCACGATCGTCGCGAGCGACCCCTCGATCACGATCGCCTCCGCCGTGTGGACCACGACGAGCGTGCAGTTCGAGGCGAGCGTGCCCGCGGGTGTCGCACCCGGCCACGTCGACCTGGAAATCGAGACCTCCACGGGCGAGCTCGCCATCGTCACCGCGGCGCTGGAGATCACGCCTCCCGATCCGCTGGTTTCGCTGATCCAGCCCTCCAGTAGCGACAGCGGGGGCGGCAGCACGCTCACGATCAGCGGCGCCTTCTTTCAGAGCGGCCTGCGGGTGGTGATCGGCGACCGGATCTACGAGGAGGGCGTGGTGGGAGGGGCGACGCTCGTCGACTCGAGCACGCTCAGCCTCCTGCTCGGACCGACCATCGGCGGCCTGCACGACGTGGTCGTGATCGATTCCACGGGCGTCGAGGGCCGCCTCGCCGGCGCTTTCCTCGCCATCGCGCAGCCTGCCATCGCGAGCGTCTTCCCCGCCGCGGGGACCGTCCACGGCGGCACGCTCGTCACGCTGTGGGGCGCGAACTTCGCTCCCGGCCTCTCGGTGTCGATCGACGGCGTCGTGCAAACCAGCGTCGCGCTCGAGAGCACGCAGCAGATCCTCGTCACGACCGAGACCGGCCGGGCCGGCGGTCCGTACGCCCTCACGGTGACCAATCCCGGCGGCGGCACGTCCTCCTCGACCTTCACGTACGTAGCTTCGCCCGACCCGATGGTGAGCGCGGTCGATCCCGACACCGGCTCGGTGTCCGGCGGCGAGACGGTGCTCGTGCGCGGCACGAATCTCACGCCCATGACCCGCGTCATCTTCGGCGCCGATGCGCTCACGGGTGCCGGCGGCCTCGAAGCGACAGAGGTCGTCTACGTCGACGCCCACACGCTGGAAGTCCTGACCCCCTCGATGGGCTCGGGCGCGAAGTCCGTCATGGTGGCCGACCCGGCCACGGATCAAGCCTCGATCCTCGACAACGGCTTCACCTACACGGGATCCTCCGACGACGGCGGCTCGTGCATGGGGATCGTCGCCGCCGAGCCGCCGCGGCTCTCCACGGTCCTCGCGAACGCTGGTTGGATCCCGCTACTCCTCGCGATCGCCGCCTGCACCGCTCGGCGGCGTGCGCTTCCCCGGCCGGCGCTTCGAATCTGCTGAGGAGCGCCAGGGGATAGCCGCCAGTCGCGCGGATAGGATGGCCCGCGCCATGGACGGCGCGCCCAAGCCCACGCTCGTGTTCGACATCGAGGTTGCCGGTTTCGTCTGGGAGGACGTCGACGAGATCACGCGCAACTACCTCGTGTCCCGCGAGCACGACCAGAAGCGCGCCGAGTGCGTCCCCGAACGCACCGCGCTCTACCCGGGCCTGGGCAAAGTAATCGCGATCGGCATCTGGAAGTTCGAGAGCGGCCCCGACGACGACACCGGCGTGATCCTCCTGGAGGGCGAGCACGAAGAGCGGCGCGAATGGGAGAAGGTGGCGCGTACCTCGATCCTGCGCGGCAGCGAGCGCGAGCTCCTGGCCTGGTTCTGGAAGATCGTCGCCGACCGCCGCCGCCGTCTCGTGAGCTTCAACGGCCGCGGCTACGACGGCCCCGTCCTGATGACACGCTCCGCCCAGCTCGCGATCGCGCCCTCCCGCAACCTCGTCCCCTATCGCTACGACGTCTCCGACCACTGCGACCTGATGGAGATCCTCTCCTTCCAGGGCGCCGTGCGCGACCGCTACTCCCTCGACTACTGGTGCCGCCGCTTCGACGTCGAGAGCCCCAAAGGCAAGATCGACGGCAGCCAGATCGCCCGCGCCTACCGCGAAGGCCGCATCGAGGACATCGGCGAGTACTGCCTGCGCGACGTGCGCGCCACCGCCGAGCTCTTCCAGCGCGTCGAGCGCACTCTCCTGCCATTGTTTGCCGGCGGGAGCTAGTCGGCTCTCTTCTGCTCTGGTTCGGATCCGGTTCGGAGTACCGCCTTCAGGCGGTCTGGTTTCATCGTCCCGCCTTCAGGCGGGACTGGCGCCGCAAGAGAGCGAAGCCCGCCTGAAGGCGGTACTCCGAACCAGAGCGGTATTCCAAACCCGCTGGACCCGAATCGAGCGAGCCCTCTGCTTGCGATTCCCTCCGATCCGTCGCAACGTGAGACCGAACTCAGGGTTCGATCGCTCGTGATCCCCAGCCCGCTACTTCCACTCTTCCTGGCGCTCATTCCCCCCGCGCCGCAATCGACGCCCCCTCCGACCTACGTCGAGCGGTTCGCTCACGCGTGCAAGCTGCTCGAGAGCGGTGCGCTCCAGGAGTCGATCGAGGCCTACCGCTCGTGTCTCGAGCTCGCTCCCGAGAGCCCCACTCTCGCGCTGCATCTTTCCCGCGCCCTCGCGCGCCAGAGCGAGCGAGACGAGGCTCTCGCATGGCTCGAACGCGCGATCGATTTCGGATTCCTCGATGGAGCCTATCTCGACTGGGAACAGGACTTCGCGTCCCTGCGAGGAAATGAGCGATTCGAGCGTCTTGCGAATCTCTGCCGCGGTGCGGGTTCACCTCCGTCACCAGCAGGCGAGCTCCGGTGGCGATTCGACACGGGTTTCGCCGGAAAAACACCCGACGGCGAGCGCGTGCTCACCTGGTGGCTCGACGACGCCTGCCTCTGGGACACGGAGAGCGGTGAGCTCATCGCCATTTTCTCGCCGGGGAGCGGTTTCATGGGTGGGGTGGCTCTCGATCCTTCCGGCAAGTACGCCGTGACGAGCACCGATCGCGGCGTCTGCCTGTGGGACAGCCTGTCTGGCAAGTTTCTGAGGAAGATCTCTGATTCGAAGCCAGGTGCACTGCAATTCGGTGCTCACGGATCGCTCCTGCTGTGCCAGGGATCCGCGGAGGTGGAACTACTAGAGTTCCCTTCGGGACAACCAATACCTCTGCCGGGGCAACCTGAAGCAGCCTGCCTGGATCAGAATAGCCGCCGGATCGTTCTTCGGTGGTCGAGCGCCGTGCAGATCTTCGAGCCCCCCGATCAAGAGCTTGCCTTCTTCGACACATCGCAGGACGAGATCGTTCTGCGAAAGGATGGCAAGCGCGCGGGCCTTCACAACGTGTCGCAGGGATCGACACACCTGCTCGATGTGGAAGCGGGTCGCATGTACTGGCCATTCTTCACCGATCCGGAGGATGGCTGGCTTCGCGTGACCTTCGATCCATCGACGGGCGAGCTCGTCACCCTCCTCAGCCACAACGACAGAGGAGGGCTCGAGCTGAGCTGGTGGAGCGAGGGCTCCCTGACTCCCGTGCGAGAGCTCGCGATCGAGACCCAGAACTACAATCCCATGGCGTACTTCGCACCCCAAGGCGGCGTCTTGCTGGTTGCCTCCTACGGGGAAGCTGTTCGCGGGTACGACTCGTCCTCCGGAGAACTGCTCTGGGAGGCACCGCGCACCGTCCCCTTGTTCACGAGCCCGTTCATCGAGGAGACGGGGGAGTTTGCGATTCAGAGCGAAGACGACGCGCTGGTCTTCATCGATGCTCGCACTGGAGAAGCGACGCGCCGCCTCGGCCCCGGCGCGATCGACACCGGACACGTCCGCGCCCTGCCCGATGGAAAGCGGGCTTGCACCCCGCTCGGTGATGGAACGCTGCGAGTCTTCGACATCGCCACGGGGGAGCGAATCGAGACGGGCTGGGCGCACGAGAGACCCGCATGGCAAATTGCCTTCGGCAAGGACGGCACATGGATGGTGTCCTCGGACAGCTCCACCACGCGCACCTGGGACCTCGAGAACGATGCGCCGATGATCCGGCTCGATGCCGATCTCGTGCTGGCATCTCCCGCCGACGATCGGTTGCTTGTCGAGGGTCCAAACGGATTCTCGATCGTCTCGGTGCGCGAGGGCCTCGAGTCGGCTCGTTTCGAGCTCCAGGACGAGCATCCCTGGCCCTGGACCTGGAGTCCCGACGGCCGATGGATCGCCGTCGTCCAGCACGAGCGTGCGATCACGCTGATCGACTCGCGGACGGGGGAGGTCGCGGGTGATCCGCTCGAGCACGCATGGAGGATCACTGAGATCGCTTTCGATGCCAGCGCCCAGGGGCTGTTCACGGCAGGGGAAAGTGACGAGATGTACGTCTGGGAGTTCGCTACTCGCGAGCATCGAACCATTCCCTTGGGGCCGGACGCCTTCGGATTTCCGGAAGTCGCGGATCTGGATCTCACGCCAGATGGAAAGCACCTCGTTCTCTGCCGGCCCTTCGGAATCGTCCAGGCGTGGAACGTCGAGCTCCTCGAGTGGTCCTGGACTTACGAGTCCAGGTACGGATCGATGGTCGCTCTCGAGATGCGACCGGGGAGTCGCCGTATCTATCTCGAAAATCTGCAGACCGACGCGAGCAGCGTGCTCTCCCTGGATACCGGACAGCTGATCCGGAACCTGGACGGCCGCGATCTTGCGCGCCTCGAACCGAGCCCCGGAGACCGATGGCTGCTTGCGAGCCGCCACGGAGCTACGGTCGTGCTCGACGGGGAACAGTTTCGAGAGCGATATGCGCGGGCGGATTTCCCGGACGGCGGCGAGCTTCGGCTCGTTCCAAGCCTCTACTGCCAAGGGACTCCCGATGCGCTCGCGACGGCACAGATCATCGTCTCTGGCACTAGCCAGCCACTCGATTCCTACGCCGCGATCCTGCTCGACCCGCGACGCGTGCAGGCCGGCACGGCGGGAGTACATCTGCGCGCCCCGGAACTGCCGACCGCGCCCGAGATCGTGTCCGTGACTCCGGAGGCGAGACACGTGCTCGTCGAGGGTGCGAGCGCGACACTTCACGCGGTCGCTGAGGATCCCCGAGGGCTGGTGGGCTTCCAGATCGAGATCGATCGCAAAGCGCTCGCACCCTTCCTAGGTGGCAGCGCGGTCCGGTTCGAGCAGGATGGCAGACTCGCGAGGTTCGAATGGAGCCTCGAGCGTCCACCGAGCGGCAAGGCGTATGTCCGTCTGCGCGCTATCGGCAGGACCGGGGTGCTGAGCCGACCGGTTCGCGTGACGTTCACTTGGAAGTGAACTGTCACGAGATCTGGTTCGGAGTACCGCCTTCAGGCGGTCTTCTCTTTCGGGGCCAGTCCCGCCTGAAGGCGGGACGACGAACCAGACCGCCTGAAGGCGGTACTCCAAACTCGGAGGGACTCCGCGCTCGTCGGTGTGTGGTTTCTCTCTAGGAGGGACTCCGCGCTCGTCGGTGTGTGGTTTCTCTCTAGGAGGGACTCCGTGCTCGTCGGTGTGTGGTTTCTCTCTAGGAGGGACTCCGTGCTCGTCGGTGTGTGGTTTCTCTCTAGAAGGAACTCCGAACCGGAAGAGGGGCTCACCGGGTCTCGATCCGTTCCAGGAAGCGAGCGAGCTCGAGACCGGCGATTTGATTGCCGGCGGCGTTCAGGTGCGTATCGCGGAATCCGTAGAGGTGGCGGCGGCCGTCGGGTCCGGGGGGGATGGCGCGGAGGGGGGGAGGAGATCGAGGAACGGGATTCCTTGCGTGGCGAGCCATGCAGCGAGGACTCGCTGCGGCTGGTCACGGTCGAGCTCGCCGACGCGCGCGTTTGCGGCGAGCACCTGCGCCCAGAGCTCGTCTTCGACCTGGAACTCGTCGGGGATGAGCAGGACCAAGAGTGGGGTTCCGTGCGCCCGCTCACGCATCTCGTGGATGGCGGCGAAGAGCGGATCGAAGCGGGCGACGGCGTCGGGGCGACAGATCTGCAGGGCGCGGCCGCTTTCGATCTGGAGGAAGGCTTGCTCGGAGAAGGTCGGCGTCTCGAGGGAGGGGTCGGCGAGCCAGGGGTAGAGGTGCGGCAGCTCCTCGAGTGAGGGCTCGGCGGCGAGGTCCGCGTCCTGTCCCGGAATCGTGCCGACGGGTGGTCCGTCCGGATGGCGGCGCTCCTCGGCGAGGAGCGCGGCGAGGCGCTCGGAAACGAGGAAGAGCAGGACGTTGCGGCGATCGAACCACGCCTGCAGGAAGGGGTGCGGCGTCGCGTAGCGCTCGGCGTCCACGATGTCGTTGCCGACGAAGATGGCGATGAGGATCGCGTCCGGTACGAGCGGGAGTGCGTCCTCCTCGAGCATGCGCAGGTATTCGGCTGGTCCAGTGGAGTTGATCCCCACGTTGTAGATCTGCCGGCCCGGGAGAGCGCGTTCGCAGACGGAGGTGTAGTGGAGAGCGTGTGGGACGATGCCGACGCTGAAGGAATCGCCGATCGCCACGATCATGCGCTCGCCTGCGCGCCGGATGGGTTCCTCGTCGTAGTAGCCGCGGCTGTTGCAGGGGAAGCCGAAGAGTCTCCGACCGGGAAGCATGCGGTTGCGCTCCATGACGTCGCGCGGGTCGCTCGAGCGCACGAAGATCGGCTCGCTCGAGAGATTCGCGGCGAGCCGCAGCAAGAGCTCCAGGATCACCACCGTCAGGCATGCTCCCGAAATCCCCGCGTCCAGGATCCGCAGAGCGCACCGCGGAGGGCGGGCGGCAGCTCGCTCCGCGACCAGCACGCCGAGAGCAAACACTCCGGCGAGCACGCCGCTGTAGAGCACCAGGTACAGCCCCTTGAACGGCTGGAAGCAGCAGAGGTAGAGAGTCCACCCCGAGACGAGCACCCAGCCGGCCATCCGGAACGGGAGAGCGGAGGTCGATGCAGAGCGCCGCTCTCGCCACGCGCGGACGCGCACGGCCAGCGCGAGCAAGGCGAGGCCGGTCGCTGCCGCGAGCCCGGACAGGAGCAGCGCGTATTCGGCGGTGGGGAACGCTCGCAGGGAATCCGGACGTCGCGCGGCCCACCCCAGTGCGAAGCCCGAGATCGCGAGCCCGCCGGCCAGCAGGGCGCAGAGCCCGCCGTGATGCAGCGTGCGACCGATCGAGTCACGGTCCCGCCTCCCCTCGGCCCTCGCAGGCATCGTTCAGAGAGTCTGGACTCGGTTCGCAGCGGACACCATGGGGCCCTGACCCGAAGGGACGGGCGCCGTCCGCCTTTTTCGACGGTTTTTCGCCTCAGCCCGGGACGGCGCGCCGTCCCCTTCCATGATCTGATTGTGCCGCGCATCTGGGATGGAGGTGATGGTGATGAGCTCCCTGTCGGTCCTGTTCCTCTCCTTTGTTCTGGCCCTGGCTCCTCAGAAAGGAAAGAGCGACAAGGCCAAGGCTTTCGCGGGCGAATGGATGACGAGCTTCGGGCCGATGAAGCTCGAGGCAAAGGGCCTGAACGTCGCGGGCGAATACGGCTGGAGCAAGGAGTCGAAGATCGAGGGCAAGGTCGAGAAGGAGCGCTGCTCCTTCGAGTGGTCGGGCTCGAACGGTCGCGGCGAGGGGTGGTTCGAGCTGTGGAAGGACGGGCGCACGTTCGCCGGTGAGTCCAGCTCCAGCGGCAACCAGAATGAGTTCTGGGGTGGCTACCGGCTCGCGCCCGAAAAAGCGGAGCCGAAACCCGGCCAGATCACCGATGGCCAGACGAAGAGCGGGCTCGAGTACCACCTGGGCGTGCCGAAGGGATTCGACAAGAAGAAGCGCTACACGGCCGTGGCCCTCTTTCACGGCTCGAACTACAACTCGCGCGACTACGTCGAGGGCTTCCCCGGCAACTGGCCCGAGCTCGCCGACCGCTACATCCTGGTCGGCTTCGACGGGGAACATCTGTCCTCGGTGAGCCAGGACGGCGTGCGCGCGTTCAATGCCAGCTACGTCGAGTTCAGCGGCGACCACGTCGGCGAGCCCTGGCGCTACAACCAGACTCCCTGGCTCGTGGCACAGGCCCTCGATCAGCTCGGAAAGGAGCTCCCCATCGATCGCTGGTTCGTGGGTGGACACTCCCAGGGCGGTTTCTTGACGCTCGCCGTGGCGATGTTCTATCCCGAGCACATCGCCGGAGCCTTCGAGGTATCGGGCAATCTCCTCGTCCAGTGCGAGCCGGGCTACTTCACCGACGAGAAGATCCGCGCCGCGCAGCGACGCCTGCCGATCGCCATCGTGCACGGCGAGAAGGACGACGTGGTGGACTTCTCGGCGGCGACCTACACCGCCGAAGCCCTGCAGGACGGCGGCTTTCCGATGCTGCGGCTGTTCAACGCTCCGGGGAAGGGACACCCCTGGGCCTTCCTTCCCGTGGATGAGGCGCTGCGATGGCTCGACGATCTGTCGAGCAAGGACTCGGGCACGCTGCTCGCCTTCGCGGACAAGGCCGTCGAGGAGGAGCGCTGGCGCGACGCCACCAGCGCGCTCGAGCGCGCACGAGAATGCAGCAAGGAAGCCGCAGAGCTCGCACACATCGAGAAGCTTGCCGCGCGGATCGACGAGGCCGCGGCGCCAGACGCCGAGAAGCTGCAAAAAGCGCTCGCAGCCGACAAGGACGACTCCTGGGTCGACCCGTTCTGGGAGTTCCGCGCGCGCTTCGCCTTCACGCCCGCAGCGCAGGCCGTGCTGAAGGCGTATCAGAAGCTGCGCGACGCGCACCAGAAGCCGGCCGAGGCGCTCTTCTACCGAGCTCGCGGCTCACAAGACGACGAACAGCGGAAGAAACTCTACCGCGAGATCGTCGAGAAGTACTATGCATCGAGCTTCTACCGGCTGGTCAAGAGCTGGACTTGAAACCATGTTCACACCCCTCCTGCGCTCGCTCGCCCTGCTCCCGCTCCTGCTCGCGCCCTCCGGCGAGACACCCCACTTCGCTCCCGAGCAAGGCAGTCGGCTGCGCAAGATCTTCCGCGAGGAGGTGCAGGTCGAGCTCGATTCCTTCGAGAGGCGCATCGACGACGAGGAGAGTCCGGAAGCGGACATCGAAATCACCTTGAAGGGCAATCGCCAGATCACGGTGACCGACGAGTACGTCGCGCTGGCCGATGGGCGAGTGCAGCGCTTGCGTCGCGAGTTCGGCGAGCTCCGCGGAGAGCTCGAAGGCGAGTCCAACGACAGCTCGGGCGAGAACTCTTTCGACGTGTCCGGCGGCTCGGAGCTCGAGGACGCCGTGGTCCTGTTCGAGCTCGAGGACGATAGCTACACGGCCTCCTTCGACGTCAAGGAAGGCCAGCGGGCGCCGGACTCTTCCTTGCTCGCTGGTCTGCACGAGGACATGGATCTGCGCGCCTGCCTGCCTGCCGATGAGGTCGAAGAGGGCGACAGCTGGGACATCGACGCCGCGGCTTTCGCCGACGTGTTGAGCCCCGGGGGGTTCATCGATCTCACCTATGGAGACGTGGACAGTGGGGATGTGGAGCCCGCGCTGCTGCTCAGCCATCTGCTCGTGGGCGACGGTCCTCAGGAAATGTCGGGCACCGTCAAGGGCACATGGCTTGCCGCACCAGAGGGAGAGGAGAGCCAGATCGCTCGAATCGCGCTCGAGATCGACGTGCAGTGCACCTCCGATCTCCGCGAGCGCACCCGTGTCGCGGCCGAAGCGAAGGGCATCGATCCAGGCCAGAGCGATGGCCTCAAACGCTTCGACCTCGAGGGCACGTGGAAGGGCCAGGGCGTGGTGGAGTGGGACATGGCGGCCGGCCGCGTCCACGCCTCTTCCCTCGAGGGCGAAGTCGTCTTTCACCTGGAGATCGAGAACCACGTGGGACCGGACCAGGCGATGGTCTTCGAGATCGACATGGAGTTCACCGGGACGAGTCGGTTGACGCTCGTCACCGAGGCCCCCTGATCGGTCTCCAGAGGGCGAACGAGCTGGCGGCTTCCCGCTCCGGTGCGCTCCGGAACGGGACCGCCGAAAAAATCCGGCTGACCTTGCGAGGAGCGCGATCCTCGCGCAGTCTTGATCTCGACATGGACCTCATCCGTCCCAGCGTCGGTACCAATGCGAGCCCCGCCGCCTCAGGCGGGGGTCGCTCCGCGTATTACGCCCGCTCCTAGCGGGCGATCCTCCTGGTACGACGCGCCATGGAAGGAGGCAGCCCGCGGGAGCTGCCTCCTCTGCTGAGCAGGACGCTCCCAAGGGTTGCCGCCCCTGACCGAGAACAAGGCAATCCGACATGCATCCCTTCGAAAGCAACCCGCGTGCGAGCGACCTGATCCAGCTCGATCCCGACCATCCCGGCTTCCGTGATCCGGTGTACCGCGCGCGGCGCAACCAGATCGCCGCGATCGCGCTCGAGTACGCGCCGGGCACGCCGGTTCCGTCGGTCGCCTACACCGCTGAGGAAGAGGGTGTGTGGCGCGCGATCTGGGACCGACTGGGTCCCTTGCACGAGGAGCGGGTCTGCTCCGAGCTCCTCTCGCTGCAGCGCGGCTTCGCCTTTGCCGAAGGGCCGATCCCGCAGATCGAGGCGGTGAATCGCAAGCTCGCCGCAGCATCGGGCGCACGCATGGAGCCGGTCGCGGGCTTGATCGCTCCGCGCACCTTCCTCTCCCGCATGGGGAGCCGCGTCCTGCTCACCACGCAGTACATCCGTCATGCCAGCCGGCCGCTCTACACTCCCGAGCCCGACCTCGTGCACGAGTTCGTGGGCCATGCGTCGACTCTGGCCGAACCCTCGATCGTGCGCGTCCACGAGCTCCTCGGCCTCGCAGCGCGCATCGCGGACGAGGCGACCATGCTGCAGCTCGAGCGGCTGTACTGGTACACGCTCGAATTCGGCGTCGTCGAAGAGCGCGGAAACCTGAGGGCCTTCGGCGCGGGGCTGCTTTCCTCTGCCGGAGAGCTCGAGCAGTTCGACCGCGGGCCCGAGCTCTTGCCTTTCGATGTCGAGCGCATGATCGAGATGCCCTACGATCCCACCAGTTTTCAGCCGAGCTTGTTCGTGGCGCCGTCCTTCGGCGCGCTCCTCTCCGGGGTCTGTGACTGGCTCATCGAGACCGTGGTCGGTCGCGCCAGCGATCTCGACTTGCATCACCGCAGCGCGTAGCGCGTCCAGCCCTCGCCCGACACGGACGGCGCGCCCGCGAGTGCGGCGCGCAGCGCGTCCACTTGCCCGCGCGCTCCGGCGGGCGGAGCATCGGGCAAGAGCAGAACGCAGGGCGCGCCGGCGAGGAAGCGCGAGCCCGAGATCGGCGGCGGGACGGTGCCATTCGCGTTGGCCGTCGGCAGGATGTTGCGCCAGGCGTAGAAAGCGAGCGCCGGCGTAGTACCCAGCGCTTGCGGCACCAGCGCGAGCGCGCCGCGCGGAACCAGTGGCGCGATCGTCGCTCCGAGCTTCCGCGGCAAGGCGAGCTCGGGGCCCTCGGTCCGCAGCGGATCGTCGGATGGTCCGGGCGCACGCAGCTCGCGCTCGAGCTCGGAGAGGTGCGCGAGACCGGGAAGCAGGAGACTTCCCACCAGGAGCACGTGAGGCGCGAGTCCCGCGCGCAGTCGGAGTAGCGGTCGGCCGAGACACGCGAGCAGGCTCGCAGCGCAGGCTGCCACCGCGGGTGCCACGAGGAGCTCGAGCGGCCATTGCGCTTCGAGCGTGTGGGGAGAGGAAGCGAGGATGCAAAGGCCGGCACCGAGCGCGAGGATGCTCGCCACGTCGATGCGCGCGCTCGCAGGTGCAACCTCGAGCGGGGCGAGCGTCGCCCGCACACGAGGAACGAGAGCGCGCACGATCTGCACGACGAGCCCCGCGACCGCCACCACCACCACTGGCCCACCCATCGCATCGACGAGCGCGCCTCGCTGGCTCGCGAGCCACTCGCCGATCGGATGCTCGCCCGAGCCGAACGAGTGGAGCAGGCCGCGCACCTGCTCGAGCATGCCCCCGCTTCCCATTCCAGCCGGCGCGAGCCACGCATGCGCGAAGGAGGGGAGCGCGATCCCGAGCGAGCCGATCGCGCCGACGAGGAGCGCAAGACGCCAGCGACTCCGCACCAGCGCATGGAGCACGATCGGCGGCAGGAAGCAGGCCGTCGTCCAGGCGCCCGCTGCACCGAGCAGGAACGCGAGCCCGAGGAACGCCAAACCTCGGGCGTCTCCCCGGAAGCAGCGCACGTAGGCCAGCAACGCTCCGAGCACGCAAGGCAGGGCCGGGTTCTCATGGCCCACCAGCGATCCGTAGAGGATCGTCACCGGCAGCACCGCGAAGATCGCGAGCCCGATCAGCGCAGTCCCCCGCCCCAGGCTCGCGCGCAACAGCCGGTGAAACAGCCACAAGCCGAGCAGGTGGAGCGCGAGGAAAGGCAGCCGCAGGGCGAGCTCGATCCTTTCGGGCGCGCGCCCTTCCCGCCACGCTTCGTTCCACCCCCGCGGCCCCATCGCCTGGAGCGCGGCCCATCCGAGCAGCGGCACGAGCGGCGGATGCTCGGCGTACACGAGCGCGTCCGCGGGCTCGATCGCCTCGTTCTCTGCGCCCACAGGCAGATCGACGATCCGCGCGGGGTAGCCATGGAAGCGCGTGAGCCCTAGCCGCTCGTAATTGACCGCCGCGATCGCGACGACGGCCCCCTGGGAACCGTCGAGCTCGCGATCGAAACCGGCCGCGAGCTGTCGCGAGCGCATCGCGAGCGCCGCGAGGAGCAGCACGATGACGCCCGCGCGCTCCAGCCATGCTCCGAGTGAGCGCTCGCGCAGGGTCATCGGTCGCGACTCAGCCAATCACGACGTCTTCCGCGCAGGACGCTGCAGGACGACCGAGTGGAGAGTCTCGAGAGCCAGTTGCAGGGTGGCCGAGAGGTCCTCGTCGAGGGAGGCCATGCCCCTTCAGGATAGCAGTGCGCTCAGGCGCGCAGGGCAGGGCGATGGCTCAGTTGGAGCGCTCGATGCGCGCCATCAATGCAGGGATGCGCTCGGGCTTGCTCGTCTCGGCGTAGCTGCTGCGGCCCTGATGGAAATAGGCGCGTGCGCCGTGCTGGCGCGGCTCCGGCAGGCCGGAGAGCGCGAAGAGCCCCGGATCGACGCGGGGATCGATCGTCTGCACGATTCGATTGGCGACGTAGGGGTGCAGGGCGGCGACGCGCAGCGCGCGTGTGTGGTCCTCGTCGTTGTGACCCACGATCGTCACGTGGACTGGCGGATGGACCAGGAGGTCGACCGCCCGGCCGTAGCCGGCGATGAAGGGCCCGAAGCTCTTGTAATCGGGGAGGAAGGAGGCGAGTGCCGCGCGCGCGCTCGTCTCGAAGGACGCCTCGCGGGTCATCCACGCCAGTCGCAGGAGCGCTTCCGCCATCACCGCGTTGTCGAGGATCGAGCGGCCGAGGACGCGCCGCCCGCTCTCCTTGCCATGGGTCTCGTCGTAGAAGGCGCCGTCGGGAGCCTGCATGTGCTCGATCGTGCGTCGCGCGAGCGCCTCGGCCTGCGCGAGGTAGCGATTCTCGCCCGCGTAGTGCATCGCCGCGACCAGCGCGCGCAGAGTGTGCGCCTGATCCGAGAGCATGCCGGGGAGGTTGTACGTCCCATCCCAGTAGTGGTACATGCCCTGGCGCGGATCCCACAGGTTCTCCATCAGGAAGTCGAGCGTCGCGAGCGCTTCGGCGCGGTGGCGATCCTCGCCGAGGACGATCGCGCTCTCGAGGAGCGCGCTCACCGCCATCGCATTCCAGTTGCAGAAGAGCGTGGGATCGCAGGCCGGCGCGCCGCGGCGAGCGCGCGCTTCGACGCTCTTCAAGTGCGCGTACTCCGGATCGGCGTCCTGCCGGCCGCGGAAGGCGCGCGTCTCGGGGTCGTACATCGTCCCGTGCATCCAGCGCAGGATTCCCTGGGCGGTCTCGAGGAACGAGCTCTCGCCGAAGACCTGGTAGGCCTGCACGTAGACGATCAAGCGCTCGGCATTGGAGTCGAGCATCTTCTCGTGCTGCGGTCCGCTCCAGTCGGGCTGCGTCGCATAGCGATAGAAGCCGCCCTCGACCGTGTCGTGGATCTCGCCCGCTTGCATGCGGTGCAGTGTGCGGAGCACCACCGCGCGAGTCTCGAGGTCCCCGGTCTGCGTCCAGCGCACCGTGGCGAACTGCACAGCCTCGGCGTGCGGGAACTTGTGGCGCGTGCCCCATCCGCCGTGCACGGGATCGGCGCCATGAACGATGGCGGCCGTGACCTCCTCGACCAGCCGAGACGAGAGCTGCGCGGGCCGCTTCGAGCGGTCCGCCGTCCCGCTCGGGCTCGCGGGTGGGACGCGCTCGGCGGCGCTCGCCTCCGCGCGTTGCACGATCTCGGCGATCGTCTCCCCAGGATCGCCGTAGGCGTCGGCGACGCGGCCGAGCAGGGCGTGCAGCTCGCTCGCCGGGAGGTAATTGGTGCTCGCGAGCACCTCTCGGTCGGCGTCGAGCCATGCGAGCGTCGGCCAGCCGCCGCGCCGGTAGCGCGCATCGATCTCCGGATGCGCGTCCTTGTCGACCTCGATGCAGACGTAGCGCTCGCCGAGCACCGCCGCCACCCGGGCATCGCGCAGCACGGTCTCCTCGAGCTCACGACACCACCTGCACCAGGAAGCGCGCAGGAAGAGCAGGACCGGACAGCCTCGCTCGCGCGTGCGTTCGAAGGCTTCGTCGCTCCAAGGGTGCCAGAGCATGGGGAGAGGGGAGTCTCGCCTTGGTTATCGACCAAGCTCGGCGCCGGAAAAGTGGGTTTCCGCTCCGCCCCCCGGCTCAGGCGGTGTGGGTGCGCAGCTCCGCCGGCAGCTCCACCGCCCTCCAATCGAGCTCCGGACACTCGCCGTAGAGCCGATCGAGGTCGTAGTACTCCCGCGCCTCCGGCTGCAGCAGGTGCACGACCACGTCCAAGTAGTCGATCAGCACCCACCAGGCGTCCTGCATGCCCTCGGCCTTCGAGTGGGCCTCGCCCAGGGCTTTCAGCCGCGCGTGGATCTCCTCGTACAAACCCTTGACGTGCGGTCGGCTGGTGCCGGTGACGAACACGAAGTAATCCGCGACCTGGATCTGCTCCGTCACCTCGAAGATGCGAATGTCCTGGCCCTTCTTCTGATCGGCGATCCAGGCCGCAGCCGCGGCGAGCTCTTTGGGTTCGATCGATGCCTCCTCGGGGGATCCCATGCAGCGGCGCCGAGCGGCTGGCCCGGCCCGGTGAGCACTATACCCCCGCGTGGCTCACTCGGCCTGCTCCGGCGGCGGCTCCTGGCCGCGGCGTTCCTTGCTCCGCACCAGGGCGTGCACGATGAGGACCAGCACGATCGAGACGATCGCGAAGGCCAGGATGTGGTGGAAGTTGCGCACCTCGCGCTGCAGGCGCTCGACCTGGCCCCCGAACAAGTGCCCGAGGTAGATCGAGGCCGGTACCGTGAGGAGCACGCCGAGGACGTCGAGCACCAGGAAGCGCAGGAAAGGCATGCGCAGAGTGCCGGCGGTGAAGTACCCAGGGATGCGCATGCCCGGCAGGAAGCGGCAGGTGAAGATGGCCCAGTTGCCGTGGCGCGCGAAGCGCCGTTCCAGGGCTGCGAATCGCTCGGGATGCAGGATGCGCGCGACCCAGGGCAGCCGCAGGGCTCGCATGCCGTAGCGCCGGCCGAGGCAGAAGGGGATCGAGTCGCCCAGCAGGATCGCGAGGCTGCAGACGATCGTGATCGGCAGGAAGGCGACGCGGTCCTGGTAGAGCAGGATGCCCGAGCCGATCAGGGTGACCTCCTCCGGTAGAGGGAGCCCGATGCCGCACAGCAGCAGCACCGTGAAGGGAGCGAGGTACTCGAACTCCTGGAACAGGCCGATCAGCGATTCGATGGCGCTCTCCGTGGCATGTCGTCGCGTACTCTAGCGCCCCAGGGTCTGGATCGCGCGCTCGATGCCCGCCGCTTGCTCGGCTGCGCCACGATGGCCGGCGCGTGCGGCGGCGAGGAACGCATCGCGCGCTTGCTCCCAGGCGCCGCGCGCGCCGCCCGGCCAGTCAGGGGCCTCGACGCCAGCCTGACACGCGCGGCCGACCTGCGCGAGGATCAAGCCGCGCACGAAAGCAAGGTCCTCGGGATGCCCGACACGACTCTCGCCCTGCCGCAGGACCAGGAGTCCCTCCTCGATCCAGGCGCGCCGGCGGGCGGGATCGGGCTCGCGGCTGGCCGAGGCCCGATCCTGCGCGAGGTGCAGACCGAAGGCGATCCAGCCCGCTTCCGAGCGCGGATCGAGAGCGAGCGCGCGCTCGGCGTGGCCGCGCGCCTCCTCCTCCAGACCCGCTCGCCAGGCGAGATCGGAGCGCACCCATTCGACGCCCGCAGCCAGGCTCGCGATCGGTCCGAGCAGGCGCAGCGCGAGGGAGGGCGAGCCGAGCGGAAGCTCGCGTTGCACCGGCCGGGCGAGCAGCAGAACGGCGGCCCAGCCCGCCGCCTGCGCGAGACGCGCTCGCGCTCTCATGCCTCCGCCCTCCACGAACGCAGCCCGAGGTAGCCAAGGAAGCCGCCCGTCATCGTGATCACGAGCGCGCCCGCCAGCGCCGACAGTCCTAGCGTCTCTGGCAGGCGGCCTTCGCGCACGAACTCGAGGTCGCGCAGCAGGCGCGCGCCCGGGATCCAGGCGCGCTGGCCGGCGAGCGATGTCGCATACAGCCAGCCGCACAGCACGAGAGCCATCGCGCTCGGCGCGCTCATCCATGCACCCAGGCCGAGCGCGAGCGCGCTGGCGGCGGCAAGCGCGACGAAGACCCGCAGCGCGAGCTCGATCGCGCCCCAGCCTTCGCGCGGGCCGCGGCCCCAGAACTCGAAGCTGCGATCCGCGAGGAGCGCGACGGTCGAGTGGCCGCCATTGGCGATGGAGAGCGTGAGCGCGCCTTCGCCGCCTGGGACCGCGAGCTCGACGCGGGAGCGGGCCTGGAGGCGCGCACGGAGCGAGTGTCCGGACAGCCGCGCCTGCGCGGCATCTTCCGCGCCGTCCGCGCGGGCGAGCGCGAGCTCGACCTCCGCCGGTTCTAGCGAGCGTGCGCCGCCACCCAGGGTGCGCGTGAGATGCACGCGCACCCGGCTTCCCGGCGGCGCGCGCGGCTCGGGCTCGGAGAGCGCGAAACGCAAGCTCTCGCCCGGCTCGATGCGCCGGGATTGCTCGAGCGAGTGCGAGCCGAGGAAGCGCCAGCTCGTCTCTCCGAAGCCCGTGCGCGCGAGAACCGTCGCGAGGAGGATCGCGAGCGCGACCGCCGCTGCTCCGACCATGCCGAGCCATGCCGATACGAGGAGCCCCGAGCGCGCTGCGGGGCGTGCTGCGAGCCAGTCGGATTCTCGCGCGCGCCATCGCCCGATCGTGCCGCCAGCATGGAGCAAGACCCATGGCGCGAGGAAGAGCAGCGCGCCCGAGAGCACCGCTTCCCGCGTCAGCGCGCGGGTCGCGAGAGCGTGATCGATCGAGAGCGCGGCCCCGACGGATGAGGACCACTTCCCCGACGCGAGCAGCGCGACGTAGAGCGCAAAGCAGAGCGCAGCCGCGGTGCCGAGCGCGCGGCGCATCTCGAGCGCGGCGAAGCGCGGGTACAGGAGCCCGCCCTTCATTCTCCTCCCGCCTTGCCGGCGCTGCGGCGGTAGAGGTCTAGTAGGCCGCGCGTGCTGGCCGCCCGTCGAACGCTGCCCCCGTGCGTGCGCACCCACGACTCGAGCTCGGCGCGCGCGTGCTCGTCAAGCCCGTCGACCTCCATGCATGTGCCGCCCTCGTCCGAGAGGAGCGCTTCCACGCTCCCGTGCTCCACGAGCCGCCCGTCGACCAGTACCGCGAGAGTGCGGCAGTGCTCGTGCACGTCCTGCACCACGTGCGAGGCGAGCACGATGGTCGTGCCGCGCGCGCTCGCCTCTCTCAACAAGTCCTCGGCCACTCCGAAGCCTTGCGCGTCGAGGCCCGCGGTCGGTTCGTCCAGGAGCACGAGCTCCGGGCGCGTGAGGAAGGCCTGCGCCAGCGCGAAGCGGCGCAGCATGCCCCGCGAGTAGCGCTTGAGCGGCGTGCGACCGGCGCGCTCGAGGCCGACGCGCAGGAGCAGCTCCGCGCCGCGCGAGGCACGCTCGCGCCGGGGCATGCCGGCGAAGGAGCCGAGCAGATCGAGCACGCTGCGAGCCGAGAGCTCGCCCGGGAAGGGCGAATCCTCGGGCAGGAACGCGAGCTGCTTGCGCGTCGCCCGGGTCCGCGGATCCCCGCCCAGTACGGTCAGCGATCCCGCGCTCGGCCGCTCGATTCCCGCCAGCAGGCGCAGGAGCGTCGTCTTTCCCGAGCCGTTGGGGCCGACCAGCGCCAGTCGCGCACCGCGCTCGACCGCGAGATCGATCGAGTGCAGCACCTCGCGCCTTCGCAAGCCGAAGGCGAGCGGAAACCTCTTCGAGACGCCGACGAGCTCGATCGCGAGAGAACCGGTGAGCGCAGTCATCGTGGCCCCCGGCAAAGCCTCGCAGCCGCCGGAAAGCACGTTCTACGGCACGAAGGTCACCGCCGCACCATGCGAGAGCTTGAAGGAGTTTCCGCAGGGTCCATTCGGATCGCGGAACCAGCCCTGGAAGGACCAGGTCTGTCCGGACTGGACCCAGCCGGCCGGCGGCCTACCATCAGCCGCGATGAGCCTCTTGGGAATCTTTCGCGGCTGGGTTCCCGATGGCCTCCTCGGGGGCTTCTTCGGGCGAGTTCCGCGTGCCGCCGACCCGCGCGTCCCGCTCACGCTCTACACGCGCGAGAATTGCCCGCTATGCGATGAGATGCATCACGCCATCGAGGCCGCGGGGCTCGGCGCGCGGATCGAGCTCCTCTCGATCGAGGTCGACTCCGATCCCGAGCTCGTGTCGCGCTACGGACTAGTAGTCCCCGTGCTCGAGATCGCTGGCCAGCAGGCGTTCACGGGACGCCTGGAATCGAGCGCGCTGATCCGCGCCGTCGATCGCGCAGCGCGAGCTCTCGCGCGCGGAGGTCGCTGATGCCGCGCCTGTTCGTGCTCTCCGGACCCGACGTCGGATCCGCTCTCGCTTTCGAGGGAACGGTGGTGCTCGGCCGCGAGAAAGGAGCCGACCTCGTGGTGCACGCCCCCTCGGTCAGCCGCAAGCACGCTCGCCTCGAGGAGCGCGGCGGCCACTGGTTCGTGGTCGATCTCGGCTCGTCGAACGGAACGCACGTCGGCGGGGAGCGCGTGAGCGAGGCCGAGCTCTCCGACGGCGCGCTCTTCCGTCTGGGCGACCTCGAGCTGCGCTTCCGCTCGTCGAGCGATGTGGAGGCGCGCCATGGTTCCCCACGTAGCGCGTCGCCGCTCGCTCCCAGCGCTGCTCCTCCTGCGACGTCGCCCGCTGTCCCGGCTCCGATCCCGTCCCCGCCGCCAGGACCGAGTGAAACCGGCGAGATCGAGCTCGAAGGCGAGTGGGGCGAAGCGCTCGCTCCCGCGCCGCCGCGCGCTTTCGCGCGCAGCCCGCTCCCTCCCTCCGCGTCTCCGACCGCCCCCCGCGCTTCCTCCCGACCGCCGCCCCCCACGGCCGCCGAAGCCGCCCGCATCGAAGCCGCCCGCACTGCCCCGTCCGCCGGCGGGGAACGCGCAACCGCCGGCGGCGGCCGCATCCTGCAATACCACAAGCAGGAACGCCGCAGCGGCCTGTTCACCACCGACTTCGGGCAGCAGCCTGCCTGGATCCGCTGGGGCGCGATCCTCGTGCTCGCCGCCTTCGCCGTCGCCCTCGCCTGGGGCGCATTCGAGTTCACGCGCTCGCTGCGGGAACGCGGCGAGCCGAGCGTGATCGAACAGCCGCCGGGTTGATTCTGACAATACCTTTCCCTGGCGCTCGTCGCGCTGGCGCTATCCTCGGGATCCCACGGAGACACCCATGAAATCCTTCCTCTGGCTCGCCTTGCTCACTGCTTCGTTCTCGGCCGCTCCCACGATCGCCGCTCCGGCGCGCTCGCAGGCTGCACAGGAGAAAAAAGCGCCGGCGCCGGTCTACGACGAGGCCGCTGACGCGCGCGCCGACGTCGCTGCCGCGGTGGCGCGGGCCGCGAAGGAGAACCAGCGCGTCCTGATCCAGTGGGGGGCGAACTGGTGCGGCTGGTGCAAGTTCTTGCACGGCACGATGACGACCGACAAGGGCCTGCAGAAGGAGATCCTGTACGAGTACGAGGTCGTTCACGTCGACGTCGGCCGCTTCGACAAGAACATGGACCTCGCCAAGGACCTCGGCGCGGACTTCGATGCGATACCGTTCCTGACCGTCCTCGACGGGAGCGGCAAGGCCCTCGTGCAGCAGAACACCGAGCCCTTCGAGGCGACCGTCGACGGCAAGCAGGGGCACGATCCGAAGAAGCTCCTCGAGTTCCTCACGCAGCACCAGGCGAAGCACCTGGATGCCGCCGCCACTCGCGATGCGGCCCTCGCGCGTGCCAAGGCCGAGGACAAGCGCGTGTTCCTGCACTTCGGCGCACCCTGGTGCGGCTGGTGTCACAAGCTCGAGGGCTGGATGGCACAGCCGGAAGTCGCCGCCCTCCTCGGCAAGGAGTTCGTCGACCTGAAGATCGACACCGATCGCATGGTCGGCGGGGGCGACATGATGAAGGCGCTGCGCCTGGCCGCGGGTCTCAAGGACAATGGCGGCATCCCCTGGATGGTCTTCTTCGACGCGAGCGGAACCCCGATCACGAACAGCGAGGGCCCCGAAGGCAACACGGGCTTCCCGTATCAGGAAAGCGAGATCGCGCACTTCGTCACGATGCTCGAGAAGGCGCGCAAGAATTTGACGCCGGCGGACATCGAAACTTTGCGGAAGTCCCTCACCTCCGTGCGCGAGACGGACGAGGCGAAGAAGCGCGCGGCCGAGGCTGGCGCAGGGAAGTAAGAACCGCTCTCTCTGGTTCGGAGTACCGCCTTCAGGCGGTCTGGTTTGTCGTCCCGCCTTCAGGCGGGACTGGCTCTGCAAGAGAAGACCGCCTGAAGGCGGTCTTAAGACCAGACCGCCTGAAGGCGGTACTCCGAACCAGAATTAGAGATCGACGACGAAGGCGGCTTCGGTTTCTTCGCCGGCCCGCAAGTACAGCGCGCGCTCATCGCGCAGGAACATGTCCCTGCCGCCGCCGGAGTAGAGCTGGATGAGGAGCGCGCCGGCTGGCACGACCTCTTTCGCTGGCTGATTCTTGCGTAGCGTGAAGTCCTCGAAGATCACGCCGTCGTGGAGCAGGCGGCAGCGCAGGCTCTCGTGGACGCCGTCGAGGGAGAGCGAGAGCTTGGCGCCGGGCTCCAGGGTCAGGACGACGTCGGCAGCGTCCGCGGCGTCACGTGCCTCGATCGCGCCGAGCACCGCGACGAGGCCGTCGGCCGTCGTGGCTTGCAGCGAGATCTGGCCGGTCATCGACGAAGGGCCGAACATCTCCGCGCTCGAGAACTCGAACACTCCATCCTGGGCAGTGCCCAGGCCGATCGATCCACCGTCGCTGCTCACGAGCGACACGTGCGCCTCGCAGGGTCTTCCGTTGGTGTCCACCACGCGGCCTCCGACGCCAAGGACGGAGGTCGAGCCGTCGTCGTCGTCGCGCCACTTGACGTGACCGAGCGAGGCTCCTTCTTGCGCCGCATCCTCGACAAGTGATCCTGCATCGGATTGCACGGAAGGCCGAGGTGCCGCGGCGGTGATCGGAACTTCTTCGAGAGGCTGGCGACTCTCTTCCAGCGAAACGGCGGTCAGCACGTCGGCCTCGCCGGGAAGCGTCGGATCAGCGGGCGCGTGCAGCGCGCCGCGCGTGCTACCGGATCTGGAACCGATCAGGATCAAGACTGCGAGTGCGAGCAAGAGGACGAGTCCGAGAGCGAGCCCACTTGCTCGTCCACGCAATCCCGATCTTTGCTCCTCGGTTTCCATGCGGTGCGTGCTGACCACTCTATGCTTCGGTGGTCGAGCCGTAACCAGCGGGGGGCTACCGGCGGCTTTCCGCATCACGCCCGAGGATCTCGGCTCGCGCCCTCCACGGCCCATCGCCAGCCGGCGACCCATGCCGCCGCCGAAGCCTCCCAGGAGAAGCGACTGGCTCGCTCGGCCCGCCGAGCGAGCGTCTCTCCCGATTCCGAGAGCGCGGCGCGGATCGCTCGTGCGCACGCCCCCGCATCCTCCGGAGCGAAGCTCGGCACGTCCTCGCCCGCGACCTCGGCGAGCGCACCCGCAGCGGAGATCGCGAGCGGAGCGCGCGCGCGCTCGGCTTCGAGGGCGGGGATACCGAAGCCTTCGAGGTGCGAGGGGAGGACCACGCAGGCGCACTCGGCGTAGAGGCGCGGGAGCTCGGCGTCGGGAACCGGGCCGAGGAAGCGGATGCGATCGAGGACGCCGCGTTCGCGGCCCAGGGACTCGAGGCGCGCTTGCTCGGCGCCTTTCGCCGCTCCCGCGAGCCACAGGTCGGGGAGCGCCGGATCGAGCGCGAGCGCTTCGACGAGGAGCGCCAGGTTCTTGCGCGGCTCGAGATGGCCGACGTGCAGCATCGGAGCGCCGGGGCCCGGCGCGCGCGCCAGGGGCTCGAAGTGATCGGCGGCGTTGGGAACCAGGACCACCTTCTCGGCCGGCAGCCGGAAGAGCGCGAGGAGCTTCGCGCGCACCGTCTCGCTCACGGTGAAGACGAGCGTCGCGCGAGCGAACGCTCGACCGAGCACGCTGCGCGCGAAGAAGCGGCGCGAGAAGGGTGTGTGCTCGAGCTCGAGCGCGCGCAGATCGTGCACGGTGATCGTGAATCGCGACGAGAGCGAGCGCGGCGCCGGGAAGTGCGCGAGGTGCACGAGATCGAAGGGCCTGCCGCGCGCACGGGCATCCTCGAGCGCGCTCTCGAGCCCGCGGCCTTCGCGCACCGCGCGCACGATCGGCGGGCGCGGCGGGACGCTCGTGCGGATCCGCTCGACGGAGGCCGGCAGGTCGAAAGCGATCGGCACGCTGCCCTCGAGGACGGCGAGGCCCCCGCCGGCGGCCTCCAGGACGCGCGCCACGCGCGGCAGGAGCTCGGCGTTGTGCCGGCGCACACCGCCCATCGGCTGGCCGAGCACGACACCGGAAACCAGCACGCGGATTGCGCGCTCCGAGGCCTCGGGCTCGCCGCTCATGCGAGCGCTTCCCACACGCGCTCGATGCCCTCGGCCGTGCGCTCCCAGGTGAACTCGCGTGCGCGCTCGGGCAGCACGTAGCGCAGCTCCTCGCGCCGTTCGAGAGCCTCCTCGATCCCGTGCTCGACCGACTCGGGATCGGCCGCATCCACCGCGATCGCGTGCTCGCCGGCGATCTCTTCCTGGACGCTGCCGCGGGGGACGACGACCGGCGTGCCGCAGGCGAGCGCCTCGAGCACCGGCAACGAGAAACCTTCCGACAAGGAAAGCACGGGCACGAAAGCGGCCAGCCGCAGGAGCGCCGGCAGGTCCTCCTCGGCGATGCTGCCGGGCGTCGAGACGAAACGCGCGATCCCCAGCCGCTGCGCGAGGGCGAGATCGCGGCGCAGATCGCTCGTGTCGGGGCCGGTCACGACGAATTGGACGCTCGTTCCGTTGCGCTTGCGCAGCACGGCGTAGCCACCTAGTAGCGCGGCGAGGTTCTTCTTGGATCGCACCGCGCCCAGGCACAGCGCGAAGGGGCCGCCGGGAAATGGATAGCGCCCAAGCACGAGCTCGTCGACGACGCCGGGGGGAGACTCCTCCCGGAACTGCTCGCTCACGCCCCAGGGAATCACGTGCACGCGGCCGGCGCGCGCGCGAGCGCCGGGGAGCTCGCGCGCGACGCGCTCAGATGCCGTCACGACCGCGTCGGCGCGCCGCGACAAGAAGCCTGCCCATAGGCGGTGCGCGAGGTCCGCGTTCTCGCGCACGCCGTGCTTCCAGGGAAGCTCGTGGATCGTGTGCACGCGCTTGCCCGGCCCGACCAGCGGAAACGCCGACACGAAGGAATGGATGCCGGCGAGTGAGTGCTCGCGCACCATTCCCGGGAGCGTCGTCTGCCTCCAGCCGACGAGCGAGCCCTTTCCCGGCGGCGACAGGCGCACGACCTCGATCCGGCCGCGCCGCTCGAGAGCGGCGAGCGACTCGCGTACGGCGCGAGTGATCCCGGGCGGGTGGGGACGATCGAGTGGAGTCGTGTCGAAGCCGACGCGCATGCGGGAACCGCGGCGTATCGTATCGCCCGTGCGCATCGGGTTCCTGATCGATCGCTGGCAAGAGCAGCGCGGCGGCGCGGAGCGCGCGCTCTTTGCGCTGGCGCGGCACCTCGCCAGCCGTGGACACGAGGTGCACGCGTTCGGGCTGGAGGGACCGGTCGACGAAGCGGCAGCGGTCGCGCGCTTCCACCGCGTCAAGACCTCCGGCTGGACGCGCGGCATGCGGGAAGAGCGCCTGGCCCGCGCGCTCGCCGATGCGGCGCACGAAGCCGGCTGCGAGCGGACCATCGGCGTGCGCCACCTGTACGAGGTCGATCTCTACTGGCCGCACGGAGGGAGTCATCTCGCGACGCTCTCGGCGCGCGAGCGCGCGGCGCACCAGGGTCGAGTGAGCGGCCGAGCGCCGAAGGTGCGCGGGCGGCACGCGACCTTCGTTGCGCTCGAGCGCGAGCTGGTCGAAGGCGGCGCCGGCATCATCGCATGCCCCTCGCGACTGGTCCTCTCCGAGTTCGCCGCGCTCTACCCGCTCGTGCGGCCCTGGCTCCGGCTCGCGCCCAACGGCATCGATCTCGAGCGCTTCCATCCGCGCGAGCGACCGGCTGCGCGGGCTGCGTTGCGTGCGCGGCTCGGCCTCGACGAGCGCGCGGTGCTGCTCACGTTCGTGGCCTCGAACCCATTGCTCAAGGGCCTGCGCGAGCTCGCATCGGTGCTGCGCAGCCTCGGCCCGCAGCGCTGCTTCCTCCTGGTTGCCGGCCCGCAGCGGCCGGGACACTGGTCGCGCGCGCTCGTGCGCTGGGGTCTCGATGCGCGCAGGTTCGAGGTCCTCGCACATGTCGACGCGGTCGAGCTCGCGGCCGGAGCGGACTTGTGCGTGCTTCCCACCTGGCGCGATTCCTGCGGCATGGTGCTACTGGAAGCTCTCGCCGCTGGCACGAGCGTCATCACGACGCGGCTCGCCGGAGCGAGCGAGGTCGTGCTCTCGGCCGAGCACGGCGAGGTGATCGAGCACCCCGGCGACGGACCGGCCCTGCGCGCAGCGCTCGAGCGCTGCATCGAGCGCGTGCGTTCCGGCGTGCACGATCCGCTGACCGCGCGAGCGGCGGTCCTGGAACGCGGCGAAACGGCCTGGCTCGAGCAGCTCGAGCGCCTCCTGTTCGAGATCCCCGCACGCAGACGCTAAGCTCTGCGCGTTCTGTTCCCACTGCAGCCCAGGATTCGCATGCCGCGTACTCTCGTCCTTTGTCTCCTCGCCTTCGCGCTCCCGATCCTTCCCGGCTGCGTCTTCTCGAAACGCCAGATCAATCACCCTCTCGACGCGGCGGCTTTCGCCCGCCTGGAGCCCGGCCGCTCGACCGCCAAGGAGGTCGTCGAGATCCTGGGCGCGCCGACCGAGGTCATCCAGCTCGGTCACTCGTCCGCGTACCGCTACGACCACACGCGCACCAAGGACGCAGGGCTGTGGTTGGTGGTGGTCTTCCTGCACGGTTCCGACGTGCAGAGCGATCGTGCCTGGGTTTTCTTCGACGAGAACGAGGTGCTGACGCACGTCGGCACGACCTTCGACGCGCATCGAGCGAGATACACGATCCCGTACCTGATGACGGGCGACGAGTGATGCGGGTCTGGATCGCTCTGCCCACGCTCCTTTGCGCGGGCTGCCTCTCGCTGAGCTGGACGCGCGCCTCGAGCGCCTTTCCGCCTGCGCCCGCCGCAGTTGCGCAGATCTCGATCGGCGAATCGACGCTGACGGAGTGCCTCGAGCGGCTGGGCGCTCCGCTGCTGGTCGAGGAATACGGCCCGGGCATGGCGCTCTACTGGGGCTGGACGCGCCAGAGCGGCTGGGGATTGAGGGTCACCGTGCCCATCACGGACAGCCGCAGCGCTTCGGTCTCCTACGACGACGTCGACCTCGATCTCGAGGCCCTGCTGATCACCTTCGACGCGGAGAGGCGCGTGGAGATGATGCAGTATGGCCGGCTCGCCGACCTGGTAGGCATCGTGGCGCGCCGGCGCCCGCAGCTCGTGGATGACACGCCCGCTCAGCAATAGCGATCATGGGGGTGCTTCGCTCTGACGGAGAAGACCAGACCGCCTGAAGGCGGTACTCCGAACCCGAACCGAACCAGACCCGACCTCGATGACTCGACACGCGATGACCTGTCCGCTCGACTGCCCCGACGCCTGCGGGGTGATCGTCGAGACGGACGAGAAGGAGGCTTTCGTCGGCCTGCGCGGGAATCCGGACCATCCCTGGTCGCGCGGGAGCCTGTGCGGCAAGACGGCGATCTACGGGGAGATCGTGACGAGCGAGGAGCGCTTGATGCGGCCGCTCGTGCGAGGGAAGAGCGGCGAGCTCGAGGAAGCGAGCTGGGAGCGCGCGCTGGCGGAGATCGCGCGGCGCGTGGCTCCGCTCCGTCCCGGCGAGACGCTGGCGCTGTGGTACGCGGGCTGCATGGGGCAGATCGCGCGCCGATATCCCATTACGCGTGATGAATGCGCTCGGCGCGGTCGCGGACCGACGGGGGGATCTGCGACAACACGGCGACCGAGGGCTGGCGCTGCGTCATGGGCCGGGTGATCGGGGCCAATCTTCGGGACATCGAGGACACCGATTTCCTCGTGCTCTGGGGCGTCGACATGCGCCGTACGCACCAGCACATCGGTCCGCGCGTGCAAGCGCTCCTCGCGCGCGGCGTCCCGGTCTGGACGATCGACATCTACCGCACCGACACGATCCGCGCGCTCGAGAAGCTCGGCGGGCGCTCGCTCGTCCTGCGGCCGGGGACGGATGCGATGCTCGCCCTGGCGCTCACGCGTCTGGTGTACGAGGGCGGGCAGGCGGATCGGGACTTCCTCCAGCGCGAGTGCAAGGGCGCGGAGGAGTACGAGCGCCACGTGCGCGGCGGCCACGCGCTCGCGGACGCTGCCGCCGTCACGGGCCTCGCGCCCGAGGAGATCCTCGCCTTTTCCGCTGCGCTTTCACGCGCTCGAAAGGCCTTCTTCAAGACCGGCGTCGGCTTGACGCGCCGGCGCAACGGGGGAGTGAGCATGCGCGCGGTGTGCTCGCTCGCGGCGGTGCTCGGCGCCGCAGATCGCTTGCACTACGAGAGCTTCGAGCACTTCGGCCTGGCGACCGAGGGCCTGGAAGCGACCTCGACCTGCGACCGAAGGGCACTGCCCGACGAAGCCGATCCGCCACGTCGAGCTCGGCGCGGAGCTCGCAACAGGTCGTTTCCGCGCCGCCTTCGTGTGGGGTCACAATCCCGTGGTGACCGTGCCCGATGCGCGACGCGTCCGCGCGGGCCTCTCGCGCGACGACCTCTTCCTCGTGGTGCACGAGCTCTTCCTGACGGAGACCGCCGCGCTCGCCGACGTCGTGCTGCCGTCCACGGCTGTTCGTCGAGCACGACCGACGTCTTCCGCAGCTACGGGCACCGTGTCTTGCAGTACACGCGCAGGGCAGTGCGTCCGCCGGGCGAGACGCGCAGCAACGTCGACGCCTTCCGCGGCGATCGCGCGCGAGCTCGGCCTTCCCCGGGAGGTATGGGACGTCGGCGAGGAGTCCTTGTGCCGCGAGCTGATCGAGGCCACGCGGGCGCGCTTCACGGCGGACGAATACGCGCGTCTCCTCGCCGGCGAGCCGGTCGAAGCTCGGCACCCGCAGCGTCGAGGGGTGGGGCACCGAGAGCGGGAGGATCGAGCTGTGGAGCGAATCGGCGCGGCGTCAGGGAGAGCCTCCGATGGCGACCTGGGTACCCGACGACGGCGCGCAGGGCGCCGGTACCTGGCAGCTCGTTGCGGCGCCCTCGATCGCCACGCACAACTCGACCTACAGCCATTCGCGCCGCGCATCTCCTGCGCGCCGGCCCGCCGCGCTGCTTCCTGCATCCGCTCGATGCCGTGGAACTGGGGCTCGACGAGGGAGCGTGCGTGCGCATCTCCAACGAGCAGGGCTCGCTCACTCTGCCTGCGAGCTTTTCCGAGGACATCGCGCGACGCATGGTGCGCGTCGACGGCCTGCCGCGCGCCGCGGACATCCCGGAGGGAATCGGCATCAACGCGCTCGTGCCGAGTGCGATCAGCGACCTCGGCGAGGGCAGCGTGCTGTACAGCACGCGCGTCGAGGTCACGGTCGCGTCCTGAAGCTCGAAGGCGGGGGATGCCTCGCAGGCTGCGCCGAACAGCGCCCTCTGCTCGGGACGGTCCACCGGGACACGCTTGTCCTCTTCGTGGTCGGGAAGCGTGCCAGGTAGTGGGCCAGGGCACGGATCCCACCAGCCGCACGATCCGCGCCGACTTGATCGAGGAAGAGAGCGCGGCCCAGGACCTGCCTGGCCTCGCGGATCCCCGGCCCCTATCCTTTCGACGGAGGAAGTTCCGAATGCCCTGCCGTCAATGTGGTGCCGAGGTTCCCGACTCGAGCGCCTTCTGCCCCACCTGCGGCGCGAGCCAGCATCCACCGGTAGCTCCCTTCCCTCCGCCTGCCGGGACGCCGATCAACATTCCCGAGGAGACCCTCTGGACGGGGCGTTTTTCGGCCCGGGCGGAAGCGCTGCACTGGATCCTGTGGGTCTGCTGGCTGGGGATCCTCGCCGTCCTGTACGCCAAGTTCTTCGTCGAGAAGTCGCGCACCCTCCATCTGTGGCTCCTCGGAGCCGCGCTCCTGCCCGGTCTGTTCCTGCTGGCGCGCATCGCGCTGGCGAAGATCACCGTCCGCTACCGCCTGACGAACCAGCGCCTCTTCCGGAAGCGCGGTCTGTTCACCCGCCGAGCCGACGAGCTCGAGCTGATCCGCGTCGACGACGTCGCGGTGTCCCAGGACTTCGTTCAGCGCCTCCTGAACGTGGGTACCGTGACGGTCCTCTCGACGGACACGACCGATCCCAAGCTCACCATCGAGGGCATCGCCGATCCCTTCGGCCTGAAGGAAAAGATCCGCACGCAGGTGCGCGCGCGCCGCAGCCGGACGACCTTTCTGGAAACGCTCTGAGGCCCGAGCGGGTCGGCTGGATCAGAACAGCGCGCCGAACTTCGGCTGCTCGTCGTCGGGGCGCGCGGCGACCTGGTAGGCGTTGAGGGTCCGGCGCGCGCAATCGTTCCAGGTGAATTCACGGGCGCGACGCTTGCCGCGCAGGACGAGCTCTTCGTGCAGGTCGCGGTCGGCGAGGAGCGTTCGCGCGGCTTCGAAGATCTCCTGGCTGTCGGTCGGTTCGACGAGGAGCGCGGCGTCGCCGCAGATCTCGGGCATCGAGGTGACGTGGCTCGTGACGACCGGGGTGCCGCAGGCCATCGATTCGAGGGGCGGGAGGCCGAAGCCCTCGTTGAGGCTCGGCCACAGGAACAGATCGGCTTCGGCGTAGAGGCGCGCGAGATCGCTCTCGGGAACGTTCTTGCGCCATTCGACGCGCCCCGCGACGGGGGAGCGGGCGAGCACGCGCGCGAAGTCCTCCGAGCGCCAGCCGCGTGGTCCGGCGATCAGCCAGCGGTGCGGCAAGCCCTCGCGCACGAGGAGCTCGAAGGCCTCGAGGATGCGCACGTGATTCTTGCGGGGGTCGACGCGTGCCACCGTGAGGATGTAGGGCTCCTTGGCCCGCGCGAGGCCGCCGGGGGGAAGCGTGCGCACGACGTGGTCGCAGCCGAGCGGCGTCACGATCACGTTATTCGGCTGCGCGCCGAGGGAGAGCACGACCTCGGCTCCGACGAAACGCGAGGGCACGAGCACCTTCTTCGCGCGCGTCACGAGCTCCCGCGCCACGGCCGTCATGCGCCGCGCCGTCTCGGGCTCGAGGTAGCCGGCCTGCGTCTCCTCGTCGGCGTCGATCGTGTAGATGCAGTCGAAGATCGTCGCCACCTCCGCGGCGAGGCGCACGTCCAGTCGATTGGGCTGGGTATGGTGGTAGACCTCGCAGCCACCGACGAGGTCGTCGACGCCCTTCTTCGCGCGGCGCAGGAGCGCGGGAAGGAAGCGCGAGGGCATGCGCAGGCGCAAGAGCTCCGCGCGCGAGCCGGCGATCCCGAGCTCGGCCCGCGAGAAGCGCATCGGAGCGAAGGTGTAGCCGAACAGCCCCAGGTTCGCGTCGAACGAGAGCTCGACCAGCGCGCGCACGAGCTCGCGCGCGTAGCGGCCGATGCCCTCGCGGTTGACCAGCGCCGGTCGGTAATCGATGCCGACTCTCAAACCGGCACCGGGATGGGCAAGCGAGCGGAGAGGGTGCGTGCCAGCCAGAAGACGAGCAGGGGCAGCAGCCAGATCCACTTGCGTCGACGGCCCGAGAGCGGGTGTCCGCGCAGTAGGAGCGCCGCCGCGGCCGCGAGGAGGACCGCGAGCTCGGTCGCGAAGGTCGCCATGGCCGAACCCTCGATGCCGAAGCCGGGCACGAGCAAGGTGTTGGCGGCGAGATTCACGACCAGGCCGAGCGCCGCGATGACCAGTACGGTCCGCGCGCGGCCCGAGGCGACGACTGCCGTCATGAGGCAAGCGCCGGCGTACACGACGAAGGTGGCGAGCAGGAGCCACTGCAAGCTCGGCGCAGCGTCGACGAAGTCCCGTCCGAAGAGCGCGAGGATCGGCACGCACCACGGCCACAAGAGTCCGGTCGCGAGGCCTCCGAGCAGGAGCATCGGCTGCGCGAGCCGCGTCGCTGCCGGGCCGAGCCGGCCGGCCGCATGCTCGCGCGCGAGCCATGGCATCGCCGCGAGCGCCGCGTAGACCGGGACCATGATGCCGTACGACATGATGCGCACGGCGATGTTGTAGTGCCCGAGCGGACCCTCGCCGACCCAGTTGCGCACGAAAAGATTGTCGACGTAGAAGTAGATCTGCTGGCAGAGGCCCGCGACGCCCATGGGAAGCGCCTTGGCGAGCAACGGCCGCAGCGGATAGGGCTCGAAGTGTCCCTGGGGGAGACGCCGGCGCGAGATCGCGTGCAGGAGGAGATTGCCGAGAGTGCTCCCGCTCGCGACGGCGAGCAAGAACGGACCCGGCTCGTGCCAGCCGAACGAGAGGCCCGCGAGCACGAACGAGAGGCTCATCGAGCTCGCGAGCACGCGCACGGAGACCGGCCGCGCCCAGGCGATCTCGTTCTTGAAGACGACGGTCGAGAGCTCCAGCACATGGGTCACCGGGTAGAGGCTCGCGAGCAAGATCCATGGAGCGTCCGGCTCGCCGAGCACGAAGGCGCCGCCTCCCATCAGTACGACGCCGACCAGACCAGTGACGAAGCGGATGCGCCGCGCGGTGACCAGGATCGAGCCGAGCTCGGTGGTGTCGCTGGCCGTGCGCTGCACGACGACTTGACCGGTGCCGAGGTCGGTGAGGCTGTCGAGCACCAGGAAGAGCGCGAGATAGAACGTCAAGCGCCCGAAGCTCTCGTGATCGAGGTGGCGCGCGAGCAAATAGAAGATCGCCAGCGTGCAGGCCGAACCGTAGATGCGCCCGAGCACGAGCCACCCCGTGCCACGCCACACACGGCGCGGGACGCCGAGGGCTTGCCCGATGGAGATCACGGCGCTCGCGAGAGGCGCACGCGCGCGTTGTAGTCGGGGACTCCCCCCTCTGGATCGACTGGCCCGAGGCCGATCAGGACGTTCATCTCGGGCCAGTGGCCCTGCAGCGTGCCCGGCGCGACGTCGGCCAGGAAGGCACGGCCGCGAAAGTTGCCGTGCTCGTTCTCGAGGCGGATCGGATCGTCATGCGCGAGACCCAGACGCCGCGCGTCGGCCGGCGCGAGGAACACGTGATCCCGCGCCGCGCCCGTGTGGGGATCCACCTCGGCCTGGATCATCGAGTTGAATTGCTTTCCCCGGCGCGTGGCGAGCAGGAAGCTCTCGTCCCGGCCATTGCTCGCGGTCTCGCCGGCCGGCGAAACAGCCTGGAAGTGCGCTCGTCCGTCGGCCGTCGGAAACCGCCGCTCCGTGCAGAGCATGGGCCCGCCCCACTGGAACTGATCGCCCTGCTTCGCGAGCGCGGCGATGCCCCGATAGAACGGCACCGCGCGCTCGATCTCGGCGCGGATCGCGGCGGCGCTCTCGCAGTGCAGCTTCGAGAACTCCTCGGGACGCACCGCCCGCGCGAGGTCGAGCAGCATGCGCCACTCCGCACGGGCCTCGCCGATGGGGTGGCCGGGGATCTCGGGCGAGAAGACGACGCGCCGCTCGGTCGTCGTCTCCGTGCCGCCGCCCTCCTGCTCGTAGCGGGTCTTCGACGGCAGCAAATAGGTCACTTCCGCGGGCTCGACGAGCATCTGGCTGGTGACGAACAGGTCGGTGTGGATGCGCAAGGGGATCTGCGCGAGCGCCCGCTCGATGCGCGGAGGCTCGGGCATCGTCTCGAGGAAGTTTCCGCCGATCGAGTAGAGCGCGTCGATCTCGCCCCGCTCGGCCCCCAGCAGCATCTCGACGGTCGCCAGACCTGGCCGTGCCGGCACATCGAAGCCCCAGAGCCTCGAAAAATGCTCGGCATTCTCGGGCGTGATCGTGAGACCGCCGGGAAGAGCGGTTGCATACGCGCCCATCTCGGCTCCGCCCTGGACGCCGGAGTGGCCACGGATCGGCATCAAACCGGTGCCGGGCCGGCCGACGTACTCTCGCATGAGTGCGAGGTTCGCGATCGCGCGCACCGTGTCCCCGCCGTTCGCGTGCTGAGTGATTCCCATCGACCACACGAGGACCGCACGTTCGGCGCGCGCGATCTCCTCGGCGAAGGCCTCGATCTCGGCCAGCGTGACACCGGCCTGTGCAACGAGCTCCTCCATCGGTTGAGCCTCGAGCGCGGCGCGGTACGCCTCGAAACCGCTCGTGGCCGTGCGTACGAACTCTTCCTTCTGCCAGCCGCGCGCGAGGATCACTTTCTGCACGGCATTGAGGAAGGCGAGATCGCCGCCGACCCGGACGAGGAAGGTGCGATCCGTGATGCGCGTGCCGAACAGCGCCGAGGTCAGCGACGATGGCACCCAGTAACGCTCCATCCCCGGCTCGCGGTAGGCATTGACCGAAAGCACTCGCGCCCGCGCGCTCGCGCTTGCTCGAGGTACTTCATCGCCACCGGCTGGTCGCTCGCGGGGTTGGAGCCCAGGAACACGACGAGGTCGGCCTCGTACCAGTCCTTGTACGAGCAGGTGGTGGCGGCGACGCCGATCGAGGACTTCAAGCCCGCGGTACTCGGCGAATGGCACAGGCGGGCCGAGTTGTCGACGTTGTTCGAGCCGAGGAAGCGCATCACCTTTTGCGCGACGTAGTACACCTCGTTGGTGATCCCCCGGCTGGTCACGAACATGGCGGTGCGCTCCGGATCGCAGGCCCGCCAGCGCTCGCCCACGTCCTTCCATGCTTCGTCCCAGGACACGCGCCGGAACCCGCGCTCGCCTCGCATGCGCCGCATCGGCCAGCCGAGCCGGCCGAGCTCGCGCAGGCTTCGCGAGCTCGTCTTCGCGAGCGCCTCCGCGTCGCCGAGCAGCGCCGGATCGACGGCGTCCATCGTGTTCAGGCGCAAGAGGTTCAAGCGCACCAGGCACAGGTGCGTCGAGTCGATGGTCCAGTCGCGCAGTCCGCTCGTGCCGAGCGCGCAGCCGTCGCACACTCCCCGCGTGAGCACGCGCCAGGCGTACAGCGGGTGACGCCGGTTCTCCCAGGCGACGCGCAGCATCTCGCGGAAGTGCCGGGGCTTCACCTCCCCCAGGCCGAAGGGCATCCAGGAATACCTGAGCGTGCGTTGCGATCGATTCCGCGGGGACGTCATTGGCGGCGGGGAACGGGGGATTCTAGCCAGCTCACGATCGCCCCCGCGCACCTGTGTCCCGAGTATGGGCCATCCGGCTCGGATCGACGTAGACCTCCCAGGGATGCGACGGCTTTGCAGCGAGCGTGCCGGAAGATGCGTGATCGGCACACCCTCGCCGCCGCGGGCTCAAGCACGAATGCGCCAGGTCCGATACGCCCGTTCTCGCCGAAAGCCACCGAGGGAGATGCACGAGCCACAGCAGAGGAATTCCACGTCGGAGTCGGAGCGCGGGCGGACCGACCCAGCCGACGCGCCGACTGCTCCTGGCCGACCCGCGATGAGCTGGCTGCCCCGGCTCGGCCAGGCGAGCGCGGTCGTGATCCGGCTCGTGGGAGTGCTCGCGGCGGCGCGCGCCGCTCTCGTGCGCCCAGGCCACGGCTTGGACCCTCGAGATCGCGAGATCGAGGCTCTGCGGCTTGCGCTCGCGCGCGAGCGCGAGCGGACCAGCGCTGCCGAGGGCGCCACGCACCAGATCCTCGCCAACCTGAGCCACGAGCTGCGCACTCCGCTCAACGGCATCCTCGGCTTCGTCGACCTACTCGTCGACAGCGACCTCGACCTCGCGCAGCGCCGCGCCCTCGAGATGGTCAAGAGCTCCGGAGAGATGCTCTCGACCGTGGTGGACGATCTCCTCGATCTGTCCAGGATCGAGACGCAGGGAATCGAGCTCGGATCGGAGCAGATCGATGTGCGCGAGCTCCTCGAGGGCGTCGCGTGCCTGCTCGCCTCGCAAGCTCAGGACAAGGGGCTCGAGGTCGCTTGCAGCGTGGCGTCCGACTGTGCCCGCATGCTGCGGGGCGACCTGCGGCGCCTGCGCCAGGTGCTGATCAACCTGACGAGCAACTCGATCAAGTTCACGGACGTGGGGGAGATCGAGCTGCGGGCTGCGACGATCCCCGACGATGCTGGCGGGTCCCAGCTCGCCCTGAGCGTGCGCGACACGGGGATCGGCATGGACGAGCAGACGATCGCGAGCCTGTTCCGGCCGTTCTTCGTGAAGGACGGTTCGGACCGCCGGGCCTACTCCGGGTCCGGCCTCGGCCTGGCGATCTCCAATCGCCTGGTCGGTCTCATGGGCGGGCGCATCCAGGTGCAGAGTCACATCGGGCACGGGAGCCTGTTCAGGGTGCTGCTGCCGATCGAGCTCGACGCGAAAGAGAACGCGAGCTCGCACCTGGATCATGGCGTGCGCGAGGTGTTGCTCGTGGCGCGCAGTCCCGCGCTGCGGCGCGCGCTGGGCGAAGGCTTGCGCGAGATGGGAGCATGCGTGCGCGAAGCGCTGACGATCGAGGAAGCGCTCAGCGTGCTCGATGCCTGTCCCGAGCTCGAGCTCGTGCTCCTGGATCGCGAGAACGGGTCGAGCTGGCGTCGGTCGGTGGACGCCCTGCGCGCTCACGAGCGCTCCGCGCGCGCGGCGATCGCGCTGTTGGTTCCGCGCGCCGAGGCGGGCATGCCCCGTTTCGCGCCGCTCGGCGGACTCTGCCTGCTCCCGAAGCCTGCCCGCCGCGAGGAGCTCGAGCGCTGCCTGGCCTGGACGGCGGGGATTCACGAGCGCTCGCTCTTCGCAGGCACCGCGCGCGAGGACAGCGCTGCGCGAGAGACGCCCCCGCCCGCCGCAGGGCGCAGCCCGCGCATCCTCCTGGTCGAGGACAACCCCGTGAACCAGCGCCTGGAGAGCGCCTTCTTGCTCAAAGCCGGATTCGAAGTCGAGCTCGCCGAGAACGGCCTGCAAGCCGTGCAAGCAAACGATCGCGACGTCTTCGACCTGATCCTGATGGACGTGCAGATGCCCATCATGGACGGACTGGAAGCGACTCGCGCGATCCGCAGGCGCGAGACGGCCGAGCGGCATACGCCGATCATCGCCGTCACCGCCCGAGCCCTGGTGGGAGATCGCGAGGCTTGCCTGGCCGCCGGCATGGACGACTACCTCACGAAGCCGGTGAGCTTCGAGCGGCTGGTGGGCACGATTCGTGCCTGGACCGCGGAGACCGGCAGCGCGGCCGCGGGTCACCCGATCGGGCCCGTCTGAGGCCCGGCCCTCGTCCTCGCTGTCGCTACGCGCCGTGGCGATCGAGACAGTCGTGACCGGTCAGCGGATGCGCGTGTAGACGATCTCCATCGACTTCATCTCTTCGCCCTTCCGCGGAGTCATGTACATCGTGAACACGTGGTGGTCGTAGTCCTGGATCGTGAGCACCTCACGAACGTGCACGTCCTCTCCGGCCATGGGATCGAAGGTGTCGGCCTCCGTGGTGATGGTCTTGCCATCTTCGGATGCGGTGCCCATCGCAATCGGCATGACCATGGTCGAGGCCGAATCCAGCCAGATGGAGGCGTACTTCTTCTGGCTCTTGTCGTAGCCGAGGTACGAGCGCCCCTCGAAGGGCTTGCCCATCATGGAGCCCCGCACCTGGCCCTCGAGGTACAGCTTGCCGAGCGCCCAGTGGTTCGAGGTCGTTCCCTCCTCGACCGTCGGCGGTTGACCCGGTTCCATCCACATCTTGGAGCTGAACCGGAACTCGCCGACCAGCGGATCCAGCCGGCGGTGGTTCTCGTCGGGAGTGCCGAGCTCCGTCATCATCGCCTCCACGGCCACGGGGTCGGAGGTGTCCACGCCGGGTCCCGAGGTGTCCGACCGGGTGGAATTGCAGCTGCCGGCGAGGAGGGGGACGGAGATCAGAGCGGTCAGCAGGGGAAGGATGCGGTAGGGATGCATGGTGAGTTCCTGGAGTGCATGGTTAGGGCGAGGGCACGCGAGCGCGGTCAGGCGTGCTGGAGCTCGCTCGCGGTGCGGCGGATCACCTCCGCCGTGAACTCGGTGGTGGAGAGCTTGCCGCCGATGTCGCGCGTGCGCGCGCCATCGGAGAGGGTCGCGAGGGTCGCGCGGCGCAGCACCTCGCCAGCTCGACGTTCGCCGAGGTGGCGCAGGAGGTTGGCGAGCGCGAGGATCGTGGCCGTGGGATTGGCGACGTCCTTGCCCGCGATGTCCGGCGCCGTTCCGCCCGAAGGGTCGAACATGGCGAGCTCGGTCCGGCCCTGCTCGTCGAAGGAGTAGGAGGCGCTGTCGCCGAGGCCGATCGATCCGATGAGGCCGCACGCACTGTCGGAGAGGAAATCGCCGTACTCGTTCGGGCAGACGATCACCCCGTAGCGCTCGGGATGCATCACGATGCCTGCGAGCAGGGCGTCGAAGAGCTCGCGCCGGTACGGGGTGGCCGGATAGTCCGTGGCGACATGCCCGACCGCCTCCTCGAAGAGACCGTCGGTCGCCTGCTGGATCGTCCACTTGCTCGTCGAGACCACGCCGGTGGCGCGGATCTGCGCCAGCTTGAACGCGAAGCGCGCCGCGAGGACGCACGGCCGCCGCTCGATCACGCGCAAGGACACCGCAGTGTCGAGACCGATCCGCCTGCCCATGTCCTCGTAGGTGCCGCCGGTCGCGATACGCACGACGTCGATGTCGATCTGTTTCGAAAAATTGGTGGGAACGCCGGGGATGGTGCACACCGGCCGGTGGATGACCGCGAACTTGCAGCGCCCTCGCAGGATCTTGTTCGGGCTCTCGCCCGTCGTCGCAGTCGGGTACTTCAGCGCGACGCGGTGCTCGCGCATCTTCGCCTCGGCGAGATCGAACAGCGGGGGCCCGTTCTTCTTGCGGCTCTCCTCGGAGAGGTCGACCGGGACGAACTCGAGCTCGAACGGAAGCGCCGCGCCCACGCTGTGGACGCACCGGCTGAGCTCGGCGGAGATTCCGTCCCCGAGGAGCTCGACGATCGTGTACTTGGCCATTGCGAGGAAAGCGGCGAGTAGGATAGCGGCACACGAGCGTGAACGCATCGCGACGCATGGCAGCGGGGATCTTCCTGGTTCTCCTGGCCGCTGGATCGGCGCTTCCCGCCGACGCCGCGGTCCAGGCCTCGGCTCGGAGCCAGCCGGCGAGCCCGGAGCCTTCGATTCGCCGCGTTCAGCTGCTCGACAACGGGGCGTTTCTCGACTCCGTGCCCGGAGTCCTCGATTCGCACGGAGTTCGCCCGATTCCCTGGTGGATCGCGACCCGCGGGGCGGAGGAGCTCGAGGTCGCGGATGACGGCCGGCCCTGCCTGCGCACGCGGGGGGACGATCGCGCGCGCCAGCCCGTGGCGGCCTTTGCCCCGCTCGCGTCGGGCCTGACCGTGCGCGGCGAGATCGAGGGCCGCGGTGAGATCGTCTTGCTCGATGGGGGGGAAGGCCGTGCTGCGATCGAGGTCGGAGGCGCGGAGGGGGGCTTTGCTCCCTTCCAGCTCTCCGGCGCGGACTTCGAGTTCCTGCTCGGCCGGCCGCTCGTGCCGCGGCTCTCGCTCGAGCTCTCCTCCAGCGCGCCGGGCGGCGCCCGCTGGCGAGCGCTCGAAGTCGAGGTGCCCCTGCCCTTCCCGAGCGAGGCGGAACTCGCCGAGCGCATCGAGGTCGAGCTCGCTCGGATCTTCGACACCTGGCTCGCGCGCGCTCTCGACGCCGAGGGTCCGCGCTCGACCGCATTCGTGGTCCATGCGTTCGACGTCGTGAGCGGCGAGCGGCTGTACAGCATTCAAGGCGGTCACTCGCTCTTCCACGAACTGCTCTTTCGTGCTCTCGAAGCCCGCGAGCGCCCGGACTGGCGCGCCGCCCTCGAGCGCCATCTCGAAGACTACTTCACGCTCGCCTTCCATCCGGCGACCGGGCTCCCGCGCACCTGGAAGGGACTGGAAGACGTTCCCGACGACGAGAGCTTCGTCGAGATCGCGAGCCCGCTCGCGTTCACGATCGATGTGGCGCAGCGCGGGCCGGAGCGTTTCCGCGAGCGAGCGCGTGCCGCAGCGCTGACGATCGGCGAGACGGTGCTGGCTCGCGGCGTGCTGCCCGACGGTGCGATCGCACCGCGCTACCGCTCGCGCGACGGTGCGCCGAACACGAGCGCGCCCCCCCCGCGAGCGCTCAATCTCTGCGCACAGCTCGCCCGGCTCGCCGCTCTCGCGGGCGACCGGCGCTTCGCGATTGCGGCCGAGGAGGCGCTGGCGCGCTTCGAGTACACGCACTCCTGGCCGGGGACCTGGATCGCCATCGATCCGGGCTTCGACGACCAGTACGGCAATTTCGGCGCGCGTGCCGTCGAGATCCTGCGCGCGCTGCCCGGCGAGCCGATCGCGCGGCGCATCGCGCTCGGTGGATACCGGTACTACGTGCCGCTCTGGCGCGATGCACTGCGTCTGGGCGGCAACGTCGCCGCCGACCAGATTCGCTGCTGGAAGATCTTCGGCGAGGTGGCCGAGCTCGAGAGCTTCGACGAGGGGCAGCGAAACGAGCTGCAGGACCTCCTGCAAGCGGCCGTGCGCTCCCACTTCAAGGGCGAGCAATACGGCAACGGAGCATGGGGGGACGTGACCATCAACGGCTTCGGTCCGATGGAGAATCTGCAGGTCGGCGATCTCCCCGGCCTGCCGCAGAATCTCTTGCAGGGGATCGCGTACCTCTACGACGGCGCGCTGGTGCGCGATCCGAGCGAGCTGCGCGCGCTCTACGCGGCGGTACTGGAGAGCTCGATCACGGCCTACGGGCGGCCCTACGGCTTCCTCGCGACGCGGCGCGAGCTCGAGAGCCAGAACTCCTCGATCGGCTCGCTGCGCTTGGCGGCCGGCCTGGTCGAGATGCTGCGCCGCCTGTGAGCATCCTGCTTCGATCGCGCGCGCTCGCCGACGTCTGCATCACCGGCGAGCTGTGTCGCCTGCGGCCGCTCGCGATCGAGGATGCCGAGCGCGCCTTCGCGATGCTCCACGATCGTCGCGAGATCCTCGACTGGCTGGTGTGGCAGGGCCCGCGGACGCAGGACGACCTCGTCGATCACTACCGCCACTGGCGCACCGAGAGCGAGGTCGGCGCCAGCCATCATCTCGCCATCGCGCACCTGGGGAGCGACACCTTGTGCGGCTCGATCAGCCTGCGCCCGCGCGAGGAGCATGCCATCGGCGAGCTCGGCTACTGGGTGGCGGTCGAGGAGTGGGGCAAGGGCATCGGAACGGAGGCCGTCCGGCTCACCTGCCATCTCGCCTTCCATGACCTCGGCTTCGCGCGCCTCTCCGCCGACGTCTTCGACGGCAACGAGCGCTCGTCGCACGTGCTGAGGACGATCGGCTTCACGTGCAGTCCCATGGTCAAGCCGTTCACTTGCCCCGACGGCCGCTCGGTCCTCGAATGGACATGGGAGCTCGCGCGGGAGGACTTCGAAGCGCGACAGCCGAGCTGGCGGCCGCGATCGGAGCACGTTCGCATGGCGTGAGGGCCGTTACGGACCTCCTCCTGTCACCAGGGTTGGCCCAATCCCTCGAAGACCTCGCGCAGCCGGGCCCACAGCTCGGCGTCGGGCTCGACTGCGTGCAAGGCCATGGAGCAGCACGTCGCCGACAGGTCTTCGGCCCGCGGTCTGGAGTTGGGATTCTCGACCCCTTCCTCGACGGCCCGCTTGTAGACCGTAAGAGCTGCCGCCGTGTCGCCCATCGACCGATAGGCTTCCGCGAGCGGGCGAAGCGTTCCGGCGCGGTAGATGTTCACGATCCGGTCCCGTGCCGCATCGAACATCGCGAGCGCCGCATCGGCCTCACTGCGAGCCTTCCCCTCGTCGCCGGCCCGGTAGCGCAGGATGGCCATCCTTGCGATCACCGGAAGCTGGTCTTCCGGGCTCCAGCGGGAGCCGTTCACGAGGAGCTCTGCTTCCTCCACCAGCGCGAGGGCCTTGGCTCGATCCTCGTGATCCAGCGCATACCCGCTCAGCTCCATGAGCAGCTCGACGTGGACCATGATCGGGAGCTTCTTCCAGGCCGCCTTGATCTTCGCTTCGACCTGTGCGCGCCGATCTTCGGACGCATACGAGCGGTCGTAGAGCTCGGCGTACGAGTCGAGGGCATTCCGCACCTGGTCGAAATCACCCGTCGCAACGACCGAATCGAGGGCCGCGAGCTGCTCGTCGAAGGCTTCGGCATCGGTGCGCGCCACTTTCAGCGCTTCCACCTCGCCCGCCTCGGACTGTGCCACGCCCGCTTCGAACTGGGCAGCTTGCTCCGGCTGTCCCAGCGAGAGGTACGTCCTGGCAATCGTCGCTCGGATGCGGTCGGTTCGCCAGCGCTGAGCGCTCGCGTCCTCGACAGCTTCGTCCTCGACGCGCTCGGAAATCCGTCGAGCGAGATCCAGGCAGTGCCGCGCTCCTGAGACGTCGCCGTGCTGCGCAGAGTAGAACGCGATGTCCGCGTAGGCCGCGCCGCGCCGCCAGTTGTCGATCCGCTCGGCATACTCCAGCGCTCGCCGTGACTGATCGAGCTCGAGACAGGTCGCCACGACGGCTTCCTGAGCGCGCGACCGGTTCTTGATGTGCGGCTCCACGGGAAGCGCCGTGGCAGTCTGGAATGCGAGATCGAGCAGCTCCCTCTGGAAACCTGCGAGGGGTTTGTCCCCGATGGCGCCGACCGTGGCGGTCCCCAGGAAGAGAACGGCACCCGCGGACAGGAGGCAGAGGGCAGACAGTGACAGCAGTCGGGATCGGGATTTCATCGCGTGAACATCGCAGGAGACTCGGGTCGTCACAGGTCAGGGCCACTTCCAGAGGCGCAGGCCATCGCGGTCGCTCGACCACCCAGGACCGCCAAGCTTCCCGCGACCACGCGGGCGCGGGAGCTTGACGGCAGGGTTCTCATGTCAGGGCAGGATCAGGATTTCGATCGCATTCGAAGTATTGAAAGAAGCTCCCCCGCCCATGGGGTCGCGGAACCAGAACTGGAAGTTTCGCGTGGTATTGGCATACGTGCCGAGGCTGTGCTTCGCGTCGGAATTGTCATACACGTAGGTCGCCTGGTTTGCGGCGGCGGTGAGCACCGCGCCGCGGACCGTGCCGCCGGCTGCGCAGAGGAAGCCGTTGCCGAAGGGAGTCTCCACCTGGTTCCGGGCATGGAAGAAGATGCCGCTCTGGTTGGGAACGGGCGCTGCGGTCAAGGTGAGATTCCCTGCCGCCGCGCTGTTCGATCCCGATGCGGCGATGCTGGCCGCGGATCCGGTCGAGTTCAAGGTGGACGTGCAGTAGGGGGCTCCCGGGAACCCGTTGTCTGCGTTGTCACTGAAGCCAAATGCGTAGGCGGCCGTCCACTGAGCGATCCACGTCTGGCTGTTGCCGGGAGCGAATGCGCCGCGGTAGTGAGCCGGCGTGAAGAAGCCGTCGCCCGGAGCTCCGGCGACGCTGACGAGGGCCTCGTTGGCCGGGCGGGGATTGAGGTCGATGACGGGAAGCATGAGCTTGCCGCCTCGGGTGACCGCCGGGCCGCGCGTGACCCACTTGACCGGAGCGTCCAGGTCGTCCGTGCCGGCGATCAACACGTTATTGTTCCCGGCGTCGAAGACACCCCGAGCCGTCGCCTCGTCGTAAGCCGTGGCGAACAGGTTCCGGAAGAACACGCTGTCCCGGATCTCGGCGAGCTTGCCAGAGGTCTGAGCGGTGTAGAAGTCCTCCGGATTGGGCGGAGGATTGACCGTCGAGTACACATTGTAATTGGTCGTCCAGGTGTCCGGCCAGGACAGAGTGCCGTGGAAGCCATATCCATTGGCGCCGTCACCGTCGACATTGTCGAACTTGACGAGCTGCTCCCCGAGGTCCATGAAGATGCAGTTGCGGTACTGCACGCGGGCGTTGTCGCGCCATGCGGTACCCTGGTCGCCATCGACCGGCTGACCGATGACGGTGCAGTTGTAGACCACAGCGGTCGTGACGGGCTGCCAGTCGGAGTCCTCTGCACCATCGGTCTCGAAAGCGTTGTCGCCCACACCCGAGCCCTGGGCTGCGTCGACGCTGTAGCCCTGGACGAGGAGCCCGAACTGCGCCTTGCCGCGCCAACCCTGGTCGACGTCGAAGCAGTCGTCCCCGACGTTCCAGATGTTGAAGTGCTTCAGGTTGACCGTTCCACCCCAGATCTCGATGCCATCGTCGACGTTGTTCATGATGTCGATGTGATGGATATCGGTTTCGCGGCCGATGCCGCCCAGCGACAAGCCGTTCAGCTCGTTGTTGAGACCGATCACCTTGCCACCGTAGCGCAAGGACAGATACTTGATCGTGCCGCTATCGTCGTCGTCATTGCCGCCGCCGTACAGGACCTTGGTGTCGCCAGAGAAGTCGGCAACCAGGCCTTCCATCGCCGCGACGTTGTCCGGATCGGGAACCGGGAGGTTCCCGACGGTGGCGTTCTCGGAAATGTAGCCGGCGCCCATGAGCGTGAGGTTGCCCCATTCATTGGCCTCCTCGCGCCATGCGCCGGTCTTCGGGTTGCCGCCCGTCCAGGTAGCCACGTCGGCCTTGGACGTGAAGATGACCGGCTTTGCCTGGGTGCCGTTCACGAAGATCTGCGCACCCTTGCACACCGCGAGACTGCCACCGAGGTCGGTCTCGTTCGCGACGAGCGTGCCCGCCTCGATGGTCAGGGTCGCGCCTGGCAGGACATAGATCTGGTCCAGAAGGTTGTACGTGTTGTTGGCCGTCCAGGTCGTCGACACGGAAATATCGTTCGTGACGAAAACCTCGCTGGCACTGGCAGCGCCCGCGATCCCCATACCCAGCACCGTGGTCAGTGCTGTACCTCTCATGACGCTTCTCACTGGATCATCTCCTTGACGATGAGGGTTGCCTCGCAATGCCCAAAGGAGCCGCTCTCCTTCGTTCTTGGCTATCTCGAGTTCGCGAATGCTAGGCGTGCTCTGTTCACGAAAGATGAAGGCGGGATGAGGATTCGGGTGAGTTGCGGGCGGGGCGAGAAGCCGAGATCAGGTCGTCGGAAGGCGGCCGTTCGAGGCCGCGCATTGCAACCGGCTCGGGTCGTCTCGATGCCTGGAATCAGCGCCGCGCCTTGGCGAGACGCTCGACTTGCTCGAGGTAGCGCGCGATGTCCTCGCGCGGTCGAACCTCTTGCGCACGGCGCAGCAGGGGGACGGCCTCGGCGTAGCGGCCCATGCCGACCAGGACCTGCGCGTGACGGAACTTGGCGCTCGCCTCGAAGGCGTCGATGCTCGCGGCTCGTTCGTAGTAGAAGATCGCCCGATCGGGCTCGTTCTGCCTGGAATGGTGCTGCCCGAGCAAGATCAATGCCTCGCCATCGAGGGGGTCGAGCTTCACGATTTCTTCGAGGACGCCGGCAGTCTCGGAGCTCTCGGCGCCTTCGGCCATGCTGAGGCGCGCCTCGAGCTTCAGGAGCCTGCGGCGGTCGGCTTCTTCCATCTGCGCGCCACAGACCTCGCGGAGATGCACCGTCACTTGCCGCGCTTCGGGAACCGCGCCACGCGCGGCCAGCATCTCCGCGGAGCGCAGCGGCCGCGCGACCGGCTGCGCGACATCGATGTCGATGGCCCGCCGGTAGGTGCGCGCGCCCAGGTCCAGCAGGTTCTCGCTCACGTAGATGTCGCCCAGCGTGTGCAGGCTGTCGGCGCTGGCCTTGCCGAGCCGGTCGACCGCTTCGAAGTTCGCGGCTGCCTCGAGGGGCTGCTTCATGCCGAGAAACGCGTGGGCTTGCAGTAGCCAGAATTCCGCGTTGTCCGGGTAGCGCGCGATGAGCACGTCGAGCAAAGCTGCCGCGTCCTCGAACTTGGTCTGCTTGAATGCGCACCGGGTCAGGCCGAAGCGCCACTCGGAGTTCTCGGGCTGGAGCAGCATCGCATTGCGATAGGCGATTTCCGCTGGCTGGTAGTCTTGCTGGGCGGAGTAGGCGAAGCCGAGCAAGCCGTACGCGTAGGCATCCCCGCCGCCGAGCTCGATCATTCTCGTGAAGGCGTTGATGGCAGCGTCGTAATCGCCATCGTGAACGTTGACCAGGCCAATGTTGCGCCAAGCACGCCGGAAGTCGGGAAACTTGGTCACTGCCTTGCGGTAGTTGGCCAGAGCGTCGGCAAACAGCTCCTGTTGGAACTGGATGCTGCCGAGCGTGAAATCGAGGATGGCGGAACAGTCCGGCTTCATCTGCTTTTTCAACGTGTCCTCGGCCTTCGGCAAGTTCTCCGCCATCAAGGGCCGGATCTTCTCGAGAATGGCGACCTCCTCGGGCGTCACGCGCGGCTCGATTTCCGAGTTGGTGCCGTAGCCGGCGACGAACTGCTTCTTGAAGACAGGGTCGTTCCAGATCGTCTGCAGGTCGCTCTGCCCCCTGGCCGAGGACGTGGCGGCGACGGCGACCACGAGCAGGCGGAGGAGCAGGCTCGCGGCCGTCCCCGGGGCATAGCTCGTCGCGGGAGCAGGGAGTGTAGGTGTCATGATCGTCAATTCGGTTGAAAGCGGATCGGCACGCGCATCTTGCAAGCGACGCGCTCGCCAGAGCTTGAGGGCGGGCTCGAACTTCCACTGCTTGACGGCATCCAGCGCGGGCTTCTCGAAGGCAGGATCGGTGGATTTCTCCACGCGTGGATCGGTGACCTTTCCGGAAGCGTCCACGACGAAGATGACGGTCACCACGCCTTCGACCTTCTTGCCGCGCATCACCGATGGGTAGAGCGGTGTGGGCTGGAAGATGGCCCGCGGCTTCTGGTCGATCTCGGCGAGGCTGAAGGCACTCGCGAGCTTGTCGTCCAGCTCGCCCGCCGTGCCCGTTCCGCCGATACGGCCACCGGAGGAGAAGCTGAGCGCATCCGCGAACTCGCCGCCCCCGCCTTGTCCGCTCAGCGCCTGCTCGATCGCGCTGAGGCTGGCGGCTTCGAGCGCGGGCGCGTCAGGGGTGGTGGAGAGGTCGAGGTTCTTCAGGATCTCGGCGGCATCCGGAGCTTGCTCGGTCTCCGTTTCCAGCTCATCTTGCTCGTCGGTTGCCGACTCCTCTTGCTTCTCCTTGTCTTTCTCGGCGGCCGTGGTGTCCTCGCTGAGCAGCTCGACTTCCTGAAGGCCGCCCCCCTCGGCCTTGACCCGCGGAAACAGCAATCCGCCGAACAGGAGGATCCCCGCATGAAGGAAGATCGCGCCCCCGACACCCCATAGCCAGGCGAGTCTCATTTCTTGTCCGTGTTGATCCCGACCTTGGCGATGCCGATCTTGCGGACCTCGTCGAGGACGGCGACGACGTACTTGAAGTCGGCGCCAGCGTCGCTGTTGATGATGACCTTCGGGTCCTTGGCGGTCGACTTCAGCGTCTGAAGCCTCAGAGGCAACTGCTGCAACGTGATCTTCTCCTTGTTGTAGAAGACGTCGCCCTTGTCGTTGACGCTCAGCGTAGGCCTTGTCCAGCTCTTGCTGGTCGCCGAGCGAGGCGGCGCTCGCGGCTGTGGGCAGCGCCACCTGCACGCCCTGGTTCTTGGTCATCGAGAGCGACACCATGATGAAGGTCGCCAGCAGGAAGAAGATGATGTCGATGAGCGGGATGATCTCGATACGTGCCCGCTTGCCGGAAGTGCCTCGAGATGCGCCGTGCATGCTCACTCCTTTCCGCGCGGTCCGCCCGACGCGGAGTCCGCCAGGGCGAAGGGATCGTTCTCGAGGGCTGCTTGCAGCTCGGCGATTTGCCGGCGCAACTCCTGGCGCTTGCTCTGGAGCGCATGCTCCCGGTGCTGGACCTCGTCGGCGGATCCAGCGCCATGGACCTGGTGGGCCGACTGTCCGGACGACATGGAAGCAGGAGCGAGGCGGGCGACCGCCAGCACGCCCGGTGTCTGGGGTCGCATCAGCAACTCGAGCTGCGTGGCCGCGGATTCGATCTCGTGGCGGGCATCGTCCATCCGGGTATTGAGGAAGTTGAACGGGAGCAGCGCGGTGATGGCGATGCCCAGGCCAAAGGCCGTTGCGATGAGGGCCTCCGCGATGCCGCCGGTGATGGCGCCGGGTGAGCTGAGTTCTCCGCCGATGAGGGAGAACGACCCCATCATGCCGGTGACCGTGCCGAGCAAGCCGAGCAAGCGGCGCCAGCGTGATGACCGTGTCGAGAATCGGAATGCCGCGCTGGTAGCGCTTCAGCTCACGTGCCTGCGCGTACAGCAGCGCGCTCGCGAGTGACGTCTCCCGATGGGTCAGCGCGTAGCCGAGGGCACGCACGACGTAGAACTTCGACGTTTGGCTCGTCTTGATCGCACTCTCCGTGTCGTCCGCCGCGACCGCCGCGAAGAATGCCTCCATGGCCTTCGGATCCCGCTTGAGCCTCTCCCCGAGCAGGAACGAGAGCCGCTCGAGCACCGTGGCAAGCGCCAGGACGGAGGCGAACAGGAGCGGCCACATGATCGGCCCGCCCTTCTCGAAGATGTGCATCAGGTTCGTCTTCTGCACGAGGGCCTTGAGCGCGCCACCGCGCGACGGATCGAGCGGCAGCAGACCCTCGCCGGTCTCGACGAGGGCGGCGATGCCGGTCTGCAGCGGGCCTTCCAGCGGGCGGATGAGCGGCTTGGTCGAGCCCGACTGCGCGATGGCCAATCCCGCCGAACCTCCGGAGGTCGCGCTGAACAGAGCTACCGGCCCGATGATCGCGAACTGCCCATCCGCGACCGTACCTTGCAGGTCCACGCCCACGCCCGGGAAGCGCATCCCGCCGATGGCATTGGTCAAGCGCGCGAGCGAGACGTCGACGAGAGCGATCTGCCGGTCGAACTTCTCCGGCATGGGCAAGGTGGTGTTCTCGGCCGCCTGCTTGGCAGTGTCGATGGCCTCGCCGCAGTACTGGAGCTCGCTGACGTTGACCTTCGACTCGAACGCGCGCGCGTACTCGTCGAGCAGGTTACCGATGTAGGCCAGCTCGTCCTGTCGAGCCTGCATCTCCGCCTTGATGTTGGTGATCTCGAGGTTGCCGGCGTCCACCAGGCGCGTGACCCGATCGTGTTCGCTGCGGAGCTGCGCGAGCTGTTCTTCCGAGGCCGTGAGCTCTTGCGCCAGGGGCAGCTTCTCGGTCGCGATCTGCTCGCGCAGCTGGTTGAGATCCTGGATGCTGCGCGACAGCTGCTCCTCGGCCGAGCGCGACAGCTGAGACATCGTCTCTTCGCTGGCCGTTTGCTGGGCGAGGCTGCTGACGGCCAGGCAGAGAACGCAGAACATGCCGCTGAGTATCGTCATTGGAGTTTCACCGGAAGCGGGACGAAGGCCGGTGTGTGCTGCCCCTGAAGGATTTCCAGGGTCATCAGGACATCGTCGGCGACGGCCTGGGACGGCTCCCACGTCCAGCCGTCGGAGGTGGGGCGACCGATACCGGCCTCGCCGCGGGAGCTGACGTAGTACGCCTGCGCAAGACCGACATAGATGACCTTGACCTCCGAGAGCGTGCCGTCAGCCAGGGTGCGTACCTCGTAGTTGACCGCGACCTCGTTGTTGGCCTTGTTGAGCTCGTTGAGGATGCCCAGCACATTCTGAAAGCGCTCGGCGGCGGAGACCCGGCTCGCGGCCGGATCCTCGGGGATCCTTTGATAGAGCGGCTGAAGCTTGGCCTGGATCGGGTCCGGTAGTGTCCTGTACAGCTCGCGAATCTCGCCCTCCATGCCGGTGACGGCCGTGGTCAATTGCGTGTCCGCGGCCTTGAGCTTGTCGTTCTCGGCGAGCAGCTCGTCGCGCTTCCTGTTCGCCTCGGCCACGCTCGACTCGGCCTGCGTGAGAGCCCCCTGCAGGTTGGCGAGCTCCTTCTTCACCAGCTCCAGCCGCCCGAGCAGGATCTCCCTCCCTTGCTGCCACTCGTTGTGCTCCTTGGAGATGATCTGCTGGGTCTCGATCCACTTCCCCATGGCCACGCGGGTTTCTTCGAGCGTCGGGGTGGAACGGGCTCCGTCCCCGGCCGCCGTGTCCTGGGCCTCCGGCCTGGCTCCCGAGAACGAGCTGCAGATGGCAGTCGTCAGCACGAGCACCGTGAAAGCCGAACGAGGACTCCGGAGCGTCGATGTCCAGCTCCTGCACTGCAGTCCCTGATTGCCGGTGCCTGTTCCTTCTCGCATGCTGGCCGTTTTCATTTCATGTATGCCCCGTTTGACGTCAGCAGAGTGCACTAGAAACCGAACTCCGCGCCCAGGGTCAATGACAGTTCCAGGCCTGCGGAATGTGAGGTCTTGAGAACGTCATCGCCGATGACATCGGAGCGGTAGACCGTCTGGAATTCCGGATTGGTGAGATTCTTGGCCTGGAACTGCAGCTTGAAGTACTTGCCGAGTTTCTGGGTCAAGCTCAGATTGAGTGTGTCGAACTGAGTCGCATACACATTGGGCAGGTAATTCCCGCTGGCTTGTCCGGCGCCGGCGATCAGGGTGTCGCCCTGGATCGTATAAAAGAGCGCTACCTGGGTCCCGGAAGGGGGGTAGTCATAGGTCAGGAAGAAATTGTAGAGGTGCTCAGGCGCATTCGTCATGTCACGCGTCGACATGGGAGCCAGGATGCTGGCCATGTCAAAACCGGCAGCCTCGTCGACGGGCAGCGTCACTTCGGAGTGAATGAACGTTGCATTGGCTCCGACGGAAAAGCCATCAAGTGCTTCCCAGAGGTGTCCGGCGTCCTGCCGCACCTCGAACTCGTACCCATCGAGCTCACCTTTTGGATAATTGACCGGCGTCGTATAGTCGAACAGGGCGACCTTCTGCGCGTACTCGATGGGATCCTCGATGTCCTTGTTGAACCAGGAGATGGAGATCAGGCCTCCCTCATAGGGTGTGTGATCGATACGCAGATCGTAGTTTTTCACGGAACTCATCTCGAGATCGGGATTACCGATGAAAATGGGCCCGCCGAGGAACTCCTGCTGGATGACCGGAGTCAGCTCCTTGAAGGTCTGGCGGGCGACGGTCTGGCTGTACGAGCCGCGGACCGTGACCGTCTCGAGCGGTTCGTACACGAGTCCGACGGACGGAAGCACATCGTCCTGTTCGAATGCCACATCGGCATCGCCAGGATTCAGCTTCACGGGGGCCTCCGCTCCCGGAGGAAACCAGGTCGCCTCCTCTTCGGGGAAGTTGACGATGCCGATGTCGGTGGATTCAAAACGCGCGCCCCCGAGGACGCTCACGGAGGAGGTCAAGGGCAGGTCCAACATCGTGTACCAGGCGGAGATCTTCTGATCGCCTCTGTAGTCCACGTCGAAGAGCGACTCGGTGATCGGATGGTCCTCGTCCGGGAATTCCTCGCTCCAGAAGTCCGCCCAGTCGCCCTCGAAGCTCGAGCCAGAATCACCGAAGTTGCTGAATGTATCCTGATTGAAGTTGCGAGTGAGCTGATCGTCGAACAAGCCTGACTCGATGAATCCCTCCTCGCCGCTCCATTGCTCGAAGGGGAACTTGAGGCTCGCGGCATACTGATCGCTGTCCTCGTCGACCTCTTTCCAGATGCGCTGGAGATTGCCCAGGTTGAAATTGGCCCCCGGCTTGTAGGGCATCCACGTCGGATCGTAGAAGAAGGGATCGACGAAGCCTGGAATTCCAGGGTAGTAGGACCTTGGCAACCACAAGGCCCCGAATTGCCGCTTGTCGGGCTGGTTCAAGGTGGCAGCGCTCTTGGCGGCGATCCAGTCCACCTCAGGAGCCTTGAACGTGAACGAGTCACCAGCGTGGAAGCCGTCAATGGGTAGCGTGTGATGCCCATGCAGCTGGAGCGACTTGGTCGTGCGCTCGGTGTAGTCCAGTGTCTCGAGCCGGAGGTACGGCGCGGCAGAGCGATTGCCCGGCTCGTTGCCGGTACCGGTCGGATCATCGGGGTCATAGCCGGGGAAGAAGTGCTCCTTTCCTCGGGTGTCCTCGGCTAGCGTCGCGGTGTCCTCTGCGGTCCGGGTATACAGGTACGACAGGTCCAGCGCATTGTGCGCGGTTTCCAGGCCGAGCGTGGCGAGCCCACCCCACTGCACGGATTCCTTGCCCTGCGTCACGTCGAAGAGCGCGGTCTTGAAATCTCCATCCTCGGGCGTTCCCTGGTTGGTTCTCGGGGTCATCGGATCGCCTGGATTCTCGACCCAGTAGGAATCGTCGATTCCGTCGTCATAGAACGAGCTGTCCCGCTCGTAGAAGAAGCTCGCGAAGCCGCCGAGCTTGATGTCGTTGCCGACTTCCTGCTTTCCGCCCGCTGCGGCCGTCCACTTCTGATCGGTGGGTGCGTCCGCGCGGGAGACACCCACTGCTCCGTCCCAGCTCTCTCCGATGTGGTCGGTCTGGATGTCCCGCCCGCCGTCGTCCTTACCCCAGGAGCTCACGCCTCCGCCGTCATACGTGAGGAAATCGTCCCGGCCCGTCGTCTGGGAGTCGTAGCTGAACTGGCGCTTGATCTGGAAGAAGCCCTGGTCGGGGATATCCTTGAGTCGCACGTCCACCGCTCCCCCGGAGGCATCACCCTGCTGATCGGGGGTGAAGGTCTTGCTGACCTGGATGCTCTCGATGATCGCGGCCGGAAACTGGTCGAGCTCGACGGCTCGCTTGTCCTCGTCCGCGGTGGGGAGCCGCACGCCGTTCAGCTGGGAGCTGACGTAGCGATCCGGAAGGCCGCGGATCACCGCGAATTTCCCGTCCTGCACCGAGGCGCCGGTCACGAGCCTCAGCGCGCCCGCGGCGTCGCTGGCACCCGCCCGACTCATCAAATCAGAGCTGATCGAGTCCATCAGCGACGGACTGGTGAACCGGAGCTCGAGCAGGGCCGCCTCCGTTCCGGTGCCGATCAGGATGTCCTGGACGACGAACTCGTCCATCTCGGTGAACTCGCCGGCCAGGGAGGCATCGACATCGGTCAGCTCGCCCGCGGCGACGACCACGTCGGCTTTCACCTGCCGGACATAACCTTCTTTCGAGACCACCAGCGTGTACTTGCCCGGCGGCAATTGACTGAAAACGAAGTTGCCCTGGTCCGTGGTCGTGACTTCTTGACCCGTCTCGACGGCGAGGACGTGCGCGGCGGCCAGCGGCACGCCGAAGTCCTCGTCGTACACGATTCCACGAATGGAGCCAGCTTGCTGCTGCTGCGCGGAAACGGACGCGCTGAAGAGAGGCATGGCTGCAATGGCGATCCAGTACGGCGATATCGACTGCCCCATCGTCAGATCAGTGCGATGGCCAGGCGGCGAGAATCCGATGGGACACGTGCTTGCTTCCCCTGCTTCCTTTCTGACTCCAAGGTGGGGAAATTACGGAGGAATTGTGAGGGAAGCATGAATGCCAGAATGGATTGACGTGAAGGTGCGATGGCATGAAAGGCGGGAAGCCGTTTCCTCACAGAAACCCGTCGCTTGGGTACGCCGGTGGAGCGTGGTCGTGACCACGAGCTGCCGTGAAGCAATACTCACGCCATCCTGAGCCTCGAGGCGCGCTCGACCGTCGAGCGCGGACCCGGTTTCCGGGAACCAGCTTCAGTCGATGACCACGCTCAGGAGCGAGGCGGTCATCTGATTCGCGCCGGCCGCGTACTGCCCCCGTGCGTGCAGATCGGCGATCACCGCGCCCCCACCCAGCTCGAGGAGCAGAGCGCTGGCGAAAGCCTCGTACTGGCTGTGCACCTGCGTCGAACCGTCGTCTCGATCCCGAATGCAGTACAGCGCAGCTCCCTCCGCGGGCACGACCGTCGGAGAGGGATGGGTCGGCAGATCGGTGCTTCCGACGAAGCCCTTGTCGAGCCGTGCGACTTCTCCGGGGCCGGGCGATCCGGTGATGGCCAGGGTGATCCCCGTCTCATCGACTTCCGGCGTCAGCGTCATTCCGCCCGTGCGATCAAGGACGGTGATCAAGGAGGGCCCGAGATCATGGTTCGCGAGGCTCGCGGCGAGGAAGTCCTCGGCCGCATCGTCGACGGCCGGGAAGAACCCGCGCGCTTCGACAGCTATTCCCGCGTCGATTCCCAGTCCGTCGGCGAGGCTACCGACCGCCACCCTCAGTGCCTCGGGATCCGGAGGGGTCGGGCCACCCTCGCTCCACGTGAATCGATCCGCGGTCCACAGGTCCACGTGGCTGAGGTCCACCGTCAGCGTTCCTGCGTCGGGCTGCCCCGTGGCGAACCCAAGGACCCGCGCGGGCTGGAGCCTCACCACGCTCGACGCAGTATCCGCATCCATCATCGTGCCGGTGAGCGCACCGAAGACGCGCACGCGCTGGCCAATGTTCAGATCGTCCGTGTCGTGGCCATCCGCGGAGCCCAGCCGCAGGACCTTGGTGTCCACGAAGCTCGTCGTGACCGTGAAGCTCGTGTTGAAGGCGAAGCTCGTGTGCTCGGCATTCTCGCCCGTGCCCAGAACGGTCAGCGTCGCGTCGTTGCCTGCCCCGCCGATTCGACCCACCACGTGACCCTCGAGGATGGCACTTCCGCCGTTGTACGTACCGATCCCGGCCTCGACGTACGAAACGTCCATGCGTCTCTTCTCCCCGTCGATCGCCCCGTTCCACTGCAGCCAGGTGCCGGCGCCTGCTGCAGAGAGGGCGCTCAGCCCGGCGGGGCCGACGCTTGCCACACCGTTCACCTGGTAGACGGTCTCGGGATTCACGAAGGCCGCGATGGTGCTGAGCCTCGTTCCGGAGAAGGTCTGCAGCTCCGCCTCGAAGAACGCAGCGGATTCGTCGACGGAGATGAGCTCGCCGACGAGGACCAGCTCCTTCCCGTCGGGAGGATCCAGGCGTACGGCGATGAGCGGGTCGAGACGGACTTCATTCGCTCCCGCATCGACTTCCATCGAGCTGTCCAGGTCGAAGTCGAGCTCGATGAGGCGATGCCGCCCCGCGATGGCCGGGATCGTGCTCAGGACCTCGATCGGAATGGTGAGCGGCCCGGTCAGGGCAATGCCGGCCGCGTCGAGGATCGTGGCTGGAACCGTCTCTCCCACGAGGATGCAGACGGCATTCGTGAGATCGAGCGTCACCGTCACTCCGCCGTAGAGCGCCGGGGGAACGCCGAGGACGTTGATCACCTGACTCACGTCGGTCAACGCCGCCATGTCGATGCGCAGCGTACTGGCAAGGACGGTCGTGACTGCCCCGTGCTCTCCCGTGAGCTGGACGCTCGTCAGGTCGACGACGAAGGAGGAGATTTCATCGGAAGCGGCATCGGTGAGCGCGACGGTCAAGGTCGAAGCGTCCGAACCGCGGTCGGTGCTGGTGCTGCAGGACGGGACGATGCCGAGGACGCAAGCCAGGATGCTCGCAACGAGCAGGAGTCGAGAGCGGAGACTCGAATGCATCAGGGGATCCGGCCCCGAGCTTCGGCGTCGGGCCGGAGAGGACGAGAAAGCGTCCGCAAAGATTCGGATAATGCGTCGCTTCAGCGCCGGTGGAGGATGCTCAGATCGTTGGAGAAGGCGTTGGCGCTCACGAGTTCGAGCTTGCCGTCGCCATCGAGGTCCGTGCAGAGCAGGTCCAGGACCCCGAGGCCGGCGCCCAGGTCCGGCAAGGGCCGGAGGCTGCTCGGCGTGGCGAGCCAGGCGTTCAGGTGGTGGCTGTTCTGGGCGCTGGCGATGAGGTCGTCGCGGCCATCGCCGTCGAGGTCGCCCGCAGCGAGCGCGAAGGGACGCAAGCCCGTGGAGAAAGTCTCGATCGCGTGGATGGACGTATCGGTACCGACAGCGAAGAGATCGACGCGACCGGGAGCGCCATCCGAGGGGGCCTTGGAGAGCAGTGCGAGCCAGGCCAGACCCTCTGGACCGCGCAAGATCGCCACGTCGATCGGAAGCACACCCACGACCGGCAGGAACGCGCGTTCGGCGAGCGCGAGCCCTGCGCCGTTGCCGCTCACCTCGAGGAGCGCGAGCCCGATGCGCGGGCCGGGCTCACCCAGCGCCACGGCGATCGAAGGCCGGCCGTCTCGCTCGACGACTGCGAGTGCATGCGGAGCGGAGGGCAATGCCTGCGCCGCGACGAGCGCGAGCGCGCGCGCTGCGTCCGTGCGCGCGAGAACGACCCGTCCACGCTCGGGGTCGGCCGCGATCGCTTCGTCCCGACCGTCGCCGTCGAGATCGGCGAGGAGGAGATCGCCGCTGCCGCCGCCGAGCACGAGCTCCGCGGTGGTCGAGTCCGCTCCGAGCACCTCGCCTGGCTTGCCGAACACCACCACGAGACGGGCGCCCGCTTCGCCGCGCTCGAGGAAAGCGAGGTCGGGAGCGCCATCGCCGTCGAGGTCGCCCACGCGCAGGCAGTCCGCCGAGCGTCGCGCCTCGAGGGTGGCGAACCTGCTCCAGCGCTCGCCCTGGCGCTGCAGCACGCACAATGCCTCGGGAACCGAGAGCGCGCACAGCACGAGGATCTCTCGTGCTCCATCGCCGTCGAGGTCCGCGGCCGCGAGCGAGTGCGGGCCGGATTCGACCGGCAGGCGCTCGGCCTCCTCGAAGCTCGCGTGATCCTGGCCAAGCAGGACCGCCACGCGATGCGCGTCGCGCAGCGCGAAGGCGAGATCCGGCCTGCCGTCTCGATCGAGATCGCCCGAGGCGACGTCCCACGCGTCCTGGCCGGCGTATTCGCGGTGCACCACTCCACTCGCCCGCCAGACCCTGTATGCGAGCTCACGAAAGGAGAGCGAGACGAGCGCGGGTGGGCTGGAACCGGCCAGCATCTCGATGTCGAGCGGGATCGCGCCTGCGTCGGCGGGCAGGCGCATCACCTCTCGGGCTCCGAAGGGATCGTCGATGCGCCACAGCGCGTCGTCCCCGCCCGCGACGAGGTGCTCGCTCGCACCGTCCCCGTCGAAATCGGCGCGGGCGTGCGCGCGCGGGATCCCGCCCAGAGGGATCGGCTCGACCGCGGGAACGAGTTCGCCTGCGCCTTCGAGTGCGTAGGCTCGCAGGCACTCACCGGACTGCGAGCCGACGAGAACGCCCTCGGTCGCGATGGCGACGAGCGTCGATTGCGCATCGACGAGCGCAACCTCGAGCCTCCGCGCGGGATCGATCACGTGCAAGCGGCCATCGCGCGTCGTGACACCGAGGTCCGATGTCCCGTCCCCGGCCAGATCGCCCTTTCCCATGACGCGCGGCACATCGGAGAGCTGGAAGCGCAGTGCGCTCGCGAGCGGGGAGGGATCCCTCAGATCGAGGAGCAGGAGCTCGCGGCCGGTGCGTGGAGCGACGGCGACGAGCGTGCGCCCGTTCCACTCGACGACCAGGGGACCCAGCGGGAAATCGTCGAGCGGAATTGTGCGCGGGACTCCGAGCGCGCTCGTCCACACCACCAGCGCGCCGGGCTCGCGCGTCAGCGCGCAGAGCTCCGGTGCACCGTCGCCATCGAGGTCGGCGATCGCCACGCCCTCGGGCTTGCCCTCGGTGCGCAGTTCGTAGCGCGCCGAGATCGGCAGTCTCCAGCCCCCCGCGGGGAGTTTTTCCGCCTCTCGATCGACCGATCCGGGATCGTCGTGGGCGCCGCCGCCCCCGCAGCTTCCCGCCAGGCACAGGAGCACGGCCGCTCGCCAGCGGTTCGGGCCTCGGGGCATGCACGCATTGTGCGGAGACTGCGTCGGGAGGAGCAACTCGCGCGACCACAACCTATAAGGGAGAGAGGCCCCTCCCTCCCTCCTCCCGCTCGATGCTCTCTCCGCTCCCCAAGCAGACCTTTGTGCTCCTGATCGTCCTCGGACTGGCGGCGCTGGGCGCGAGCCTGTGGTGGCTGGATCGGGGGGCGGTCGATTCCGTGACTCGTCCGAAGCCTGTGGAGATCGAGGTTGCTCCGGCGCCGCTGCCGGAGGTGGCCCCACGCGACGAGGTGCGCGAGGAACTGACGCCCGAGGCACCGCCTGACGAGGTCCTGCTCGGCACCAGCGTGATCTGGCCGCTCGAGGTGCAGCTCACGCTCGTCGCGCGCGCGGAATTCGGGGCCACGGACGGGACCCCGCCACCCGGGACCGGTGCGAGTGCCGGCCTGCAAGGGCACCTGTGGGGTCCGAGCGACGAGGGTCTGCGCGGGTCGATCACGTTCACCGCCGGCTCGAATCGCGGGCGCGCGCTCACCTGCGATGCGGAGGGCGCGTTCGGCGCGAGCGACCTCTACCCCGGGCTGAACATCGTGCGCGTCGAGACCAGCGTGGGCTTCTCCGCGGAGCGCGAGGTGCGCCTGAGAGCGCGCCAGGAGGAGCTCCTGAACATCGGCTTCGGACGTCCCGCCGTGGTGTCCGGCAGCGTGCTCGATACGCAGGGCGTCGCGGTCGTCGGCGCCGAAGTCACGCTCGACGGTCATGCGGGTACCACGAACGACGAAGGCGTCTTCTATTTCCCGGAGGTCGCGTCGGGGATGGCGCTCGCGACCGTGTTCAAGGCGGGCTTCGCGCGCTACCGCGAGATCGTCCCGATCTCGGCTGGACGAATGATCGAGAAGGATCAGCTCCAGTTCCGGCTTTCGCCTTCGGCGAGCCTCGAAGTGGTGCTCGAAGGTGCCGCCGGGGACATGCACTCCCCCGCGAAGGTCTTCCTCTTCCCGGTCGGCCCTCAACGCGTGAACTCCGCGCGTGGGCAGCAGACTTTCCCCTGGCATCTCGTGAGCCCGGTCGAGCTGTACCCCGGTGGCTCGAAGGTGATCGACGGCTTGCCCGACGGCCATCTCCTCCTCGCGGTGTTCCGCCCCGGAGCGGTGGCAGAGCGGCCGTACGTGAAGGTGCGCATCTACGAAGGCCGCACCACCCAGCAAGTCGTGAAGCTCCTTCCCGGACCCGCTCTGCGCGGACGTGTCTTGCGCGGGGGGGAACCAGTCACCGGCGCGCGCGTGCGCCTCGAGGCGCCCAATCGCCAGAGCGCGAGCGAGCTCGTGTTGAACAAGGATCCGGAGTTCAACCAGGAGCTCGTGTTTCCGCACCTTCCTTCTGGGCTCCAGGAGGTGTCGACCGACGCGAGCGGCCACTTCGAGCTGACGCTCTTCTCCGACGTCTCGACGGGCTACTACCTGACGGCCGAGACGCTCGATGGTCTGTGGAGGGCGGGTCGCTCGGTGCGCACGGACGAGAGCGCCGAGATCGAGATCGAGCTCGAGCGCGCGAGCCAGAACGTCGCATCGCTCCGGCTCGGCCTCTCGCCACGCTTTCAGGGGCTTCCCGTCGCGGTGCGGGTCATGGGCGCGCCGCGCGATCCCTTCGAGCTCGAGCCGAAGGCGGAGGAGCTCTCCATCGAGAACCTCGAAGAAGGCACCTGGCGCGTCGACGTCACCTGGCACGGCGAGGACCTACTCGAGAACCTGCTCGTCCAGGTGGGTCAAGACAAAGAACACAGTTTATTCGTGAAGCTGCCGCCGGGCGCCGTCGACGGTCAGACGGCGGAAGAGCGCCGCCGGGCCGGCCGGTAGTATCCTTCGTCGCTGGATGCAGCTCCTCCTCGACGGTCGTTCGCTCCGTATCGACGATCTCCACCCGCTCGCGCGCGGGGAGCACGTTTCGCTCGTCCTCGCGCCCCGCGCGCTCGAGCGCGTGTGCGCCGCGCGGGAGGTCGTCGATCGTCACGTCGAGCGGCGCGATGTCGTGTACGGGCTGACGACCGGCTTCGGCAAGCTGAAGAACGTTTCGATCGCTCCCGAGGATCTCGGAGTTCTGCAGCGGAACCTGATCCTTTCGCACTGCTGCGGGGTGGGCGAGCCGATGCCGCTCGCGGAAGTGCGCGCGGCGCAGGTCTTGCGCCTGAACGGCTTGCTGCGTGGCCACTCGGGCGTGCGGCCCGAGCTGCTCGCGAAGCTCGTGCGGCTGTTCGAGGCCGAGCTCGTGCCGCTGGTGCCGCAGCAGGGCTCGGTCGGAGCGAGCGGGGACCTCGCGCCGCTCGCGCACATGACGGCGGCATACATGGGCCATGGTGAGGCCTACGTGCGCGGCGAGCGCATGAGCGCCTCGCGCGCGCTCGAGGCGGTCGGGGAGGAGCCGCTCGAGCTGGCGGCGAAGGAGGGGCTCGCGCTGATCAATGGCACCGAGATCATGAAGGCCATCGGTGTCTTGGTGGCGCTGCGGGCGCGGAATCTCTCGCGCGCGGCCGACGCGATCCTCGCGCTCACGGTCGAGGCATTGCTCGGCAGCATCAAGCCGTTCGATGAACGTCTGGCCGACCTCAAGAACAACGCGGGCCAGCGCCGCACCGGCGCCAACGTGCGCGCGTGTCTCGCGGGCTCGCAGCTATTGCCGTCGCACGAGCACTGTGATCGCGTGCAGGATCCCTATTCGCTGCGCTGCGCTCCTCAGGTGCACGGGGCATTCAAGACCGCCCTGGAGCACGTGTGCGACATCCTGGAAGCGGAGATCAACGCAGTGAGCGACAACCCGCTCGTCTTCCCCGAGACGGGCGAGGTGCTTTCGGCGGGCCTCTTTCACGGGCAACCCGTGTCGATGGTCCTCGATTACCTGGGAATCGCCCTCGCCAGCCTCGCGAACATCTCCGAGCGCCGCATCGAGCAGCTCGTCAATCCCGACCTGCACAGAGCCGCCAAGCTCGACCAGGATGCGCACCTGAAGCCGTTTCTCGCTCTCGATCCGGGCCTGAACTCGGGGCTGATGATCGCGCAGGTGGTCGCGGCCTCGCTCGCCAGCGAGAACAAGATCTACGCACACCCTGCTTCGGTCGACAGCATTCCCACCAGCGCCAACCAGGAGGATCACGTCTCCATGGGCGTCACCGCGGCTCGCAAGGCTCGCGTGCTCCTCGAGAACACCGAGCAGGTGCTCGCGATCGAGCTCGTCTGCGCCGCGCAGGCGCGCGAGTTCCATCGCGACCTCAAGGCCGGCAGCGGCGCGGAGGCCGCACACGCTGCGCTGCGCAAACTGGTGCCCGCCCTCACCGTCGATCGCTACCTCCACACCGACCTCGCCCGGGCTCGCGAGCTCGTCGTCTCGGGCGAGCTGGTGGGGGCAGTGGAGTCCCAGACCGGTGAGCTCCTCGCTTGAGCTCTCCCGTCCAGGAACAGGACGAGCCGATGCTAGGTACTCGAACCTCGATGCAATCTCCCGCCGATCCGAACGCCCTGCGCTACGACTTCGCCGCCGGCGGCCTCGTCGAGCGCCGCGTCGGAAACCGCGTCGAGATCGCGATCGTCGCGCGGCACCGATATGGCTCGGATGGCCGAGGCGACCATGCGCTGCCCAAGGGACACCTCGAGCCGAACGAGTCCTGGCCGCAGGCCGCTCTACGAGAAGTCGAGGAGGAGACCGGTTGTCGTTGCGAGATCGTCGGCCCTCCCAGCCCGGTCGCCTACATGGCGGCCGGCGTACCCAAGCTCGTCGTGTTCTTCCCGATGCGGTGCCTCGCGGAGGGCGGGATCCAGGACACCGCCGAGGTGCGTGAGGTCGAATGGCTCACGCCCGCCGCGGCGCTCTCGAGAGCGAGCTACCCGGTCGAGCGCGACCTGATCCGGAGCACGTACTTCCCCTCGCGAACGGGCGCGAGCGTCGCCGCGACTGGCCGTGGGCGGCGAGTGCCGGGGCGCAGGGCGGCGCTCGTGCTACTCGCGATCGTCGCGATCGTGGCCCTACTGGAAGGTAGCGCCCGCCTTGCCGCGCACTGGACCGAACGCGCGCGCGGCTTGACGCTCGACCCCGACCTCGGCTGGCGGCCGATCCCGAACATTGCCAAGCGCGGCGCCTACTGGGGTCAGTCGCGCGTCGCGCACTCGAATGCGCTCGGCTGGCGCGACGAGCCGCGCGAGCTCGCCAAGCTCCCCGGCGTGACGAGAGTGCTGCTGCTCGGCGACTCGTTCGTCTTCGGCACCGGGGTCGACGACGGCGAGCGCGTCTCCGAGGCACTGGAACGCGAGATCGGGAACCTCGAAGCGTGGAACCTCGGCGTCACGGCCTACGGCCCCGACCAGGAGCTGCGCGTGCTCGAGCTCTTCGGCCCAACCTATGCGCCCGACCTGGTGATCTGGTTCACGTGCCTCGCCAACGACGTCGAGGACCTGCGCCACGAAGTGCGCCATCACTGGCCGAAACCCTGGTACGAGCTCGCGGGCAGTGAGCTCGTCCTTCACCCTCCCGAACCAGGCATCCTCGTGCGCCTGCGCAATGCGAGCTATCTCGCCGAGCTCGCCCTCTCGCCCCTGCGCGACGACGCCCTCGCGCACCGGATCGCCGCGCCGTGGCGCGATCGCGAAGCCTACGACCTCTACGCCGCCATCGTGTCGCGCCTCGCGGCCACATCCCGCATGCTCGGCGCACCCTTGCTGGTCGCCGTCATCCCCTCCGATGAGAACGCCGCCACTGGCGCGCCGACCGACGCCCGCGCGATCGACGCTCTGCGCTCCGCCGGCATCGACCCGCTCCTGCTCGGTCCCGCCTTCGCCATGGCCTCCTCGCGCGGCGAATCCCTCTTCCTCCCCGACGGCCACTGGAGCGCATCAGGGCACGCGCTCGCGGCGAAGACTGTCGCAGCGGGAATGGGCGAGCGAGGGCTCTTGCCCTGAGGCGAGCTGATCCGATCGATCCTTTCCCGCCACGAGATCGGAAACCCAGCGGCGCTGCCGAGCTTTCGAGTAGACTTCCGACCTTCGACGATCGGAATCCGGTCCGCGGCACGACGGTTGCTGATGCGCGTGCCACAACGTGATCAGGAGAGTCAGGGAGTGAGCATCTTCCGCGACGAGGCCGGGCAGCGCATCGCAGGGGTCCTGGAAGAGGCCCGGTCCGCAACCTCACAGGCGAAGGACGCTCCTCCGGCCAGGGTAGGTTTGCAGAAACTGCAGGGGGGCGGCGGGTTGACGAGACGTCGGCCGCGAACTGTAGAGCGACTCGGTCCAGGCGAGCGCCGATGATCCTGAGTCCACCAGAGCAACGACGGGGAGCGCGTACGGGACCCCGACGAAGGCAGAGAACGAATCAACTTCAGAAACACTTTATTCGGAGCAGACAATGAAAAGCGAAACGGCAGAACGCGTTGGAGAAGTAGTCGGCGAGAAGCTCGACGGCCTCTACAACCAGGGCAAGGAGCTCTATCAGCAGAGCAAGGATCGGGTCCAGACCGCGGGTGCTACAGCCGGAGACTACGTTCAGGAGCGGCCGCTGACTGCGCTCCTGATGGCGGCCGGTGTGGGCCTCATCCTCGGCGTATTCCTCGCACGCCGCTAAGGTCCTCTCACGAACACCACCAGCCCTGGCCGGAAGCCACGGAGAGTTCTGGCTCGGGCAATGGACGGTCGTCCCTACGATGACACGGCGTGGCGGCGGCAACGAAGAGTTGCCGCCGCTACGCTCGTTCAGCCGCCGTCCCGCTGGAGAACCAGGCGCTGGCGCGCAGGGTTCCCAGCGCCTCCTGCAGTCTGACCTCACGCCGGAACGAAATGATCTCGGACAAGCCTGCTCGTCGATTCTTTTTCCTGCTCCTCACCGGGACCGCCATACTCATGGCGCTGGTGGTGTGGCCGCTGGCCACGCCGCTCTTCCTCGCAACGGTGCTGGCTGTAGTGCTCTGGCCCGTCTACCAGAAACTAGCCGGCAAGCTGGGACGGCCAAGCGTGGCCTCGGGCGTGCTCGTTCTCGGCGTACTGCTGTTGCTCGTCGGACCGTTGGCGGCGTACTCGGCCTTCATCGTGAACGAGGGGAGCGAGGGGCTGAAGTTCGTTTCGACTCTGGTGCAGAGCGAAGACGTGACCGCGCTGGTGAAGAAGCTGCCCGCGCCGATCGAGAAGCTGGCGACCGAAATCCTCTCGATCGTCCCCAAAGCGGGCGACAACACGACTGTCGAGGAGGGAGCTGACGAGAACGCTGACGGGCAGGCCGACGAGCAAGCTGACGAGCGGGCTGACGAGCGGGCTGACGAGCAAGCTGATGAGCAAGCTGATGAGCGGGCCGACGAGAGGGTGGCCGAGCGAGTCCGAGCCGGCAGTGGAAAGGCCGTTGCGCTCGTTAGTGCCGCCGCGCAAGGCGACCGGCTCGCTGATTTTCAAGGCGACGATGATGCTCATCGCGCTCTTCTTCCTGCTCGTGCACGGCGAAGAGATGGTGGAGTGGATCGATGGTGTGCTGCCTCTGCGGCACGGGCAGACCCGCGAGCTCCTGATCGAGTTCAAGTCGGTGTCGTACGCGGTCGTGGTGTCCACCGTCGTGACAGCCGGAGTCCAGGCCCTGGCCGCTCTCATCGGCTACTTCATCGCCCAGGTGCCTCATCCGCTTTTCTTCGGCTCGGTCACGTTCTTCATCGCCTTCATCCCCGCCATCGGCGCCGCATCCGTGTGCCTGGCAGCCTCGCTGATCCTGTTCGCGACGGGCCATCCCTACATGGCGCTGTTCCTGGTGACGTGGGGGCTCGTCGTGGTGGCCCTGGTGGACAATCTGGTCAAACCGCTACTCATCAAGCGTGGCTTGAAGATGCACGGTGTGGTCGTTTTCTTCGCCCTCGTCGGGGGTCTGGGCGCCTTTGGCGCCACGGGCCTGCTCATCGGTCCGCTGGTGGTCGCGCTCTTCCTGGCGCTCCTCCGCATCTATCAGCGCGACTTCAAGGTGCCAGCCAAGAGATGAGCCGCCTGCCAGAGCCCCCTCGTACAGAGAAACCACACCCCTACCTCCGTGTTCGGAGTACCGCCTTCAGGCGGTCCGGTTCGTCCTAGTTTGGAGTACCGCCTTCAGGCGGTCTGGTTCGTCGTCCCCCCTTCAGGGGGGACTGGCTCTGCAAGAGAAGACCGCCTGAAGGCGGTACTCCGAACCAGAGATCGATCAGGATCAGGGCGCAGGCTGCGGCGATGCCACCGTTGAACATCCAGCCGCCGGCCATGAGGAGCCAGACGAAAGCAGCGCTGTCGCGCGCGAGCCACATCGAGGCGATGTCGGCGGCGAGGCCCGCGCCAGCGACGAGGGTCACGAGACCAGTCAGCCGACCGGACCAGGTGGTGAAAGCCAGAAGCAGCGCCAGCACGAGCGCGATCGTCGCGAGGGCGATCGCGTGCGTGTGCGTCGAGGCGAGGAGGATCGCGGTGGAGACCGGCTTCACCTCGCTCGAGAAGGCGAGGGGCTTGACGTCGTCCCAGTAGTCGAGGAAAGGCTCGGCCTTCTTGGCGCCTTCGGCGTTGCGCGAATGGCACGTCAAGCAAGCCTCGTCGAGCACATCGGCGGGCGGCGGGTCGAGATCGAGGTTGTCGTAGTCTTCGGTGATGCGCTCGCTCGCGAGCCACGTGAGGAGCATGGCGCGGCGATCGGCGGAGAGCGCCCCGGCGGCGACCTCGTCGGGATGGCCGCCTTCGAGGGCGGTCCGCAGCGGCGCGACGCGTGAGACGCCATGGTAGGCGCCCTGGATGTCGGCGAGCGAAAGGCCCTCCTGGCCGTCGCGATTGGAGTGGTGCTCGACGAGGTGCAGGCCGCCGGCGAGGAAGCCGCCGAGGTTCACGAGGAGCAAGAGGCTCAGGCCGGCACGCGCGGAAAAGGGGAGCGAGCGCAAGCGGAAGCGCGGCGCACCTGCGGGCCCGGCGTCCTTCGGGCTCGCGCTCGCCGGGCTCGCGCTCATCGCGCGTCGATCGCGAAGGACTTCGGATCGATCGCGACGGTCTCGCCGCTCTGCTGCGCGCGCCGCGCGTGGATCGCGACGGCGGCAGCGCGCAGGCCCTCGTCGGCGCCGCATGCGACAGCCGCACCCTCGGTCGCGCTCTTCAGGAACGCCTCGAGCGCGTAGTACTCGGAGGGATGCGGCAAGCCCACGCCGGCAGCGAGCTTGCCTTGCGAAGCGAGCTTGGTCGCGTCCGCGATCAGCGTGATGCCCTCGTCGTTGTGGAACTTCTGGCGGTTGGCGTAGACCTGCCAGCCCTCGGTGGGCGCATCGGCTTCGCGGAACATCCAGCCGTGACTCCAGGCGAGCTTGATCGCGCCCATGGTGCCGACCAGGACCTCGTATTGACCCTCGAAGGAGTTTCCGAGCGTCGCTTCCCAGCTGAGCGTCTGCTGCCCGGGGAATTGCAGCGTGCAGTACGCCGTGTCGGGTTCGGTGCGGCCGTCCTTCCAGGCGAGCACGGCGCCCCCGGCCGAGACGCTCAGGGGGTACTGCCCGGTGAACCAGTGCAGCACGTCGAATTGGTGCGTGCCCACTTCCCCGATCAGGCCGAGCGACACCGCGGGATCGAGCTTCCAGTTGGCCTCCTTCTCCCGCGCCGGATCCGAAGCACTCGCGCGCCAGGAGTCCTTGCGGCGGAAGTGCGCTTGCATGGCGACGAGATCGCGGATCGAGCCCGCTCGCACGAACGACTGGGCCAGGCTGTACACCGGGTTCGTGCGCGCGAGCATCCCGACCTGCACGACGCTCTTGGCTCCGCGCGCGGCGCGCGCGATCGTCTGGCAGCTCTCGATGGTCGAGGCGAGCGGCGCCTCGCAGTAGACGTGCTTCCCCGCGGCGAGCGCGGCGAGCACGATCTCCTCGTGACGGTGCGTGGGCGTCGCGACGATCAGCGCATCGAGCTCCTTCTCGCTCTCGAGGAGCTTCTGGTAGTCGTCGTAGGTCTTCGCGCCCTGGGCGCGACGCTCGGCCGAACGCAGGCGCGCGGCGTCGATGTCGCACAGGGCGGCAACCGTGACATCGGGGAACTTCGCGAGCTCGCCGAGTAGCGCGCGTGCCTGCCGCCCGCAGCCGATGACGGCGAGGCGCACGGGCGCGCGCAGGCGCGCGGGAAACGCGAGCAGCTCGGGTTCGAGGGCGAGGATGGCTGCGGCGCCGGCAGCGCCCTGCAGGAAATCGCGACGGCTCGTGGGGATCATGCGCGGAGAGCGGGGGAGCGGAGGAGGAAGCAGTGAACGTCCTGGCTGGTGCGCCAACCGGGAGCCTCGGGCGGGCCGTGGGCGACGAGCGTCTCGACGCCCTCGCGCTCGGGAAGCTCGCCTGCGACGAGGAGTGCAGTGGACCAGGCATCGGCGAAGGCGGCGCCCGGAGCGATCACGGCCGAGTGCGTGGGTCCGCGCGCGGGCGCGCCGGTGCGCGGATCGAGAACGTGCGTCGCGCCATCGTCGAGCACCCGTCCGTGCTGCGCGGAGAGGGAGAGCGCCTGATCGCGGAGCAGCGCGCGCGGCGCATCGCTCGCAGTGCCGAGGGCGACTTGCCAGCCGTTGCTATCGGGTGGTGCGCCGAGCGCGAGGATGCTGCTGGTTCCGCCTTGCAGGAAGGCTGTCGTCACTCCGGCGGCGCGCAACACGCGCGCAGCGAGGTCGAGCGCGTGCCCTTTCGCGACGCCTCCGAAGTCGAGGCGAATCGATGGATCGACGAGTCGGACGGCCGAGCCGTCGGGATCGAGCTCGACTCCGGTTCGGAGTACCGCCTTTAGGCGGTCTTCTCTTCCCTCTTCGTTTTCCGGCTCTTCGGAATCAGAGTCAGACCGCCTGAAGGCGGAACTCCGAACCCGAACCCCAACCAGAGGGTCGTGCGCGACCTGGTGGAAGCCGAGTTTACGCATGCGCGCTCCGATCGTGGGATCGAACGCGCCCCCGCTCGCAGCGTGCACCTCGCTGCACAAGCGGAACAGATCGAAAGTGTCCGCGTCGAGCCGCACCCACGCTCCAGCGCAACGGTGCAGATGCGAGAGCAAGCTCGATCGTTCGAAGAGCGAGAGCGTCCGATCGCACGCCTCGATCTCACGCAAAGCCTCCTCGCCGGCCGCTCGCAGAGTCGGCTCGTCCTCGCCGCCGAGGACGAGCTCGAATCGGGTTCCCATCGCGCGCGTCGCGAGGCAGACCCTCGCGCCAACCACCGCGTCGAGCGAGCTCACGCGCTCGTGACCTGCTGCGACTTCGGATCGAAGTCGAAGGTCTTGCCCTCCCACATGGCGCGCGTGGCGAGGTCGACGATCACCATGACCTTGGTGGCGAACTCGACCTGGCTCAGGTTCTGCTCGCGCGTGCGCACGGCGTTCAAGAAGTTCAGGCGCAGCTTGGGCTGATCGTCCGAGTTGTCGGCAGGGATGTCCTGCGCATCGACTTCATCCACGAACTTCTGCTCGGGCCGCAGCACGCAGCTACTGCCGTTGAGGAGCAGATTGGCCTTCTGGCCGCGGATGATCGTCTCGGTGCCGAGCTCGTTGTTCGTGGAGCCGGCGACGACCATGGTGTGGCCTTTCTCGAACTGGATCGTCAGGTTCACCTGGTCGTGGTTTTCCATCTCCTTGTCGATGTAGTGGCCGCCGATGGCGCTGACGCGCGTCGGCCAGCCCGCGTCGAGCGCGAAGACGAGCGGCGTCATCACGTGCACCAGGAGATCGCCCACGATGCCGGTCGAGAAGTCCTTGTAGCGCCGCCAGCGGTGGTAGACGAGCGTGTCGAAGGGATGCGCGCCTTCGGCCCGCACCAGCCTTGCCAGTCGAGCATTTCACCGCGGCACGACCTCGGGATCGACTTCGTAGTAGTTCCATTCTCCGTTGGGGGTGTTGCGGCAGTAGCTCGTCTGGCTCCAGACCGGGTGACCGATCGCGCCGGTCTGGATGAGCTTCCGCGCGTGCTGGTACTTCGCGTGCATCAGGTACTGCGTACCGACCTGCAGGCGCATGTCGGGGTTCGCAGCCATCGTGTCGCGCAGCCAGAAAGCGAGCGGGAGGCCGAGCGTCATCGGCTTCTCGCAGTAGACGTCCTTGCCGGCAGCGATCGCGTCGACGGCCTGGTGCGCGTGCCAGTGTCGGGAGTCGCGATCAGCACGCAGTGGATGTCGTCCCGCGCAAGCAGGTCCTTGTAGTCGCGGTAGGTCGCGACGTCGACGCCGTTCTGACCGCCCTTCGCCATCTTGAGCGCGTTGTCCAGGCGCGGCTTGCAGACGTCTGCGAGCGCGACGACCTGCACGTTCGCCTTCCCCGTCTTGATCTGGTCCAGCGTCGATTCCAGGTGGCCCGTTCCCATGCCTCCCACGCCGATCCAGCCCATCTTGATCGGATCGTTCGGCCCGAGCTTGGCGCGCTCGCGCGCTTTCGGAACCGGATGGGTCTCGCTCGATCCGCCCAGTGTGCCCGTCGTGGCACACGCGCCGCCAAGCGCGACGCTGGCGGCTGCGGCGGCCGAGCGTGTCAGGAATTCACGGCGCGAAGCGCCATGACCGGGGGCGGGAGGAACGGGGGAATCCTTCATGGTCTCTTCCTTCGCGAAGTTGAGGCGGGGTCGGTGGGTCGAGGATTGTACCCCCTCGTTTTGCGGACACGAGTCGGCGGAAGTGGCGACGGCTCGCCGAGGCTCGTACCTTGGGCGGCTCCCTCGTCCAGGCACCCACTCGGGTCTCTCGCCATGGCCATGCATCCCGCCGTCTTCCTCGTCTTCGTCCCGTTGTTCGTCCCCGCTCTGGCGAGCGCTCAGGACGAAGAAGAGGGGGAGAACGAGGAAATGCCCGGCTATCAAGATGGCGATGTGGGCGATTCCGACGTCCAGCACGCCGAGCCATGGGTCGTGCTCTTCGACGGCAAGAGCCTCGCCGGCTGGACCACGCGAGGCGGCCGCTACGACGGAGACGCGGTCTGGACGGTCGAGGACGGGACGCTCACCGGACGCGAGGGTGCGGGCGGTGTCGGCGGCCTGATCTACACGGAGAACGCCTACCGGGACTTCGAGCTCGAGGCCGACGTCTGGATCAGCTACCCCTTCGACTCGGGCTTCTTCCTGCGCATGACGCCGCCCGAGAAGAAGACCCTCGGCGCGCAGGTGACGCTCGACTGGCGACCCGAGGGCGAGATCGGCGGGATCTACTGCGACGGCTACTACTTCCACAATCCCGCCGGAGCCGAACGCTTCAGGAAGGACGACTGGAATCATTTCGCCGTCATGTGCGCGGGTGACCCGATGCACCTGCAGGTATGGATGAACGGCGAACCGCTGACCGACTTTCGCATTCCCGAAGGAAGCGGCGTCTTTGCCCCGACCGGTCTGATCGGCTTGCAGGTGCACGGCTCGCCGGGAGCGCCCGAGGGCTGCAAGGTCCGCTTCAAGAACATCCGGCTGCGCGAGCTGCGCAACGAGGCGGGGAACTACTTCGCGACCGACGCTCGGGGCGTCACGACCTTGACCGAGCCGGGCCAAAAAGGCAGGCTGGCGCGCACTCTTCGACGGCCAGAGCCTCGCCGGCTGGAAGCCGGAAGGCGACGGTTCGGGGTATCGCGTGCGCGACGGCGTGCTCGAGTTCCTGGTGCAGGGCGAATCGCCGCACCTGGCCACGAAGGACGACTTCCAGGACTTCCAGCTCCGGATGGATTTCAAGATCGCGCGGCGCGCGAACAGCGGCCTGTTCTTGCGCTCCGCACGCGATGGCTCGAATCCCGCCTATTCCGGCTGCGAGATCCAGATCCTCGACGACCTGCACTGGGAGGAGGACACCCAGACGAAGCTCGAGCCCTACCAGTTCACCGGCGGCCTGTACGGCTCGGTTCCGCCCGGCAAGCGCGACGCTCTGAAGCCGCTCGGCGAGTGGAACACCTACGACATCACCTTTCACGGCTCGCGCGTCGTCACTTACCTGAACGGCGCGCTGCTCTACGACGTCGACACGCGCGATGTGCACGTCCCCGCGGAATCGCTTCCCTTCGCAGAGCGCGCCAAGAAAGGCTTCATCGGCCTGCAGCGCCACGGCCCCGCTGGAACGATCGAGGGCGACGCCTACGCGTGGTTCCGCAACATCTTCGTGCGCGAGCTCTGAGCGGGTCGATCCGCGAGTCTGGCCCGCATTGCTACCGGCGCTCGCGTGCTGCGACGTCCACCATGGTGAGCTCGACGCGGAAGATCTGGGCGTCGGACGCCTCGTTCACCTGAATCGTGCCCCCCGAGGCGGCCAGCCGGGCTTTGGCTTTCTTCGCGGGTCGGGTGGGGGAGAAGTGCGCGTTCACGGCGTAGAGGCCGGTCGCGGGCAGCGCAAAGACGAACTCCTGGCGGTCGGCTTGCAGCCACTCGGATCGCTGCGACGAATCGCCGGACTTGGGTCGAAAGCGTACGACCGATCGACGCTGCTTCGTGGTGACCGAGGACGGCTCGAGGCTCTCGAGCTCGACGACCGGCCTGGAGCCGGCAGGCGGGAGAGTCGGGTCCCAGGCGACCTCGACGCGCACCTGCAGCTTCGCTCTCAGCACGAAGGTGTCATGCGAGCCCGCGACGACCTCGAGCGCGCGATGGTCATTCGCCCAGATCTGCAGAGGAATGGCCGGCGTGGTCGCGAGCAGCCTGAGCATTCCTTCCGCATCGAATGGGATGGGACGATGCTCGGCATCCTCACCCATTCGCCGGGCGAATGCTCCGGAGAGGGCCCGGCCGTTTTCGTCCTCGACGTGCACCTCGATGTGGTAGAGGTTGCTCGGAAGCTCGATGGCTTGCAGGCGAGAATCGCGTGAGACCTGCCCGCTCGTCAGCACGATTCGCGCAACTTCCAGGAGCGGAGACTTCTGGCTCTCGAGCACGACCCGTACGTCGGCCGTCCCGGGCGGAAGAGAATCGAAGGTGAACGATCCGTCGGGCCGCACCGGCTGACGGATCCAGCGATCGGGCGCTTCCGCCAGCGCACCCGGCGATGGGGCGGGATGGGAGAGCAGCAGGATCGAGAGTGGCGCGGCTCGGTCGCTCTCTGGGAAGGTCTGGCGGAACGATCCGGCGAGCGCCGCCGCCGGGACGAGCTCGAGCTCGAGGTTCTTCGTGCCTGCTAGCACCTCGATCGGCTGCGCTGGTAGGCACCCGGGTTTCTCGTATCGAGACGAGCACCGACGACACCTCCGCTGCTCCGCGCAGGTCGAAGCGCCCTTCTCGATCGGTGAGGGCTTCGACTCTCTCCGGAGCATGCTTCGCGCGCTTGCCATGAGCTTTTCGCGGCCGAGGGATCCGCAGACTCACGTGCACACCCTCGAGCGGGGCACCCATCGCGTCGCGAACGATTCCGGCGGCGATCGTTCGGGATGGGGCCGTGGGGACACCGCCGACCTCGGTCGACTGGCGCCGCCCCACGCGCGCTCGATCGGATCGGCGGGAGGCACCCTGCGCCGAAGGCCTTCCTTCCTCGGCGACCGCTACTCGCTCCTCGCTCGCGGCGCCGAGGTCCTCGTCGGAGGGAGGCTCACCCGCGAGGGCCGCAGCTCGATCCGCAACGGAAGCGGTCAAGGGTGGATCGAGCGCGGGCGCATCCGCCACGTCGCGGGATGCGCGGCCGAGCATGCTCCACGCCCCCCAGGCGCCGATCATCAAGCCTGCGGCGAGAATCGAGAGGAGAACGGCTCGGCGCATGATCGATCCAGCGATCGCCCAGATCCCGGGCGAACTCGCGGGAGGTCACCGAACGAGAGCTGGGCTGGCAACTGTACCGGGAACCCACGTGGGGAACCGAGGTTCCGCGGATGTTCGGATTCGACGCGCTTCTCACGCGCGCCGTCTGGGATACGACGTGCCGTTCTGCACGCGTGCCCAGGCGCAGGTCGCGCATTCGCGCGCGTAGGGAACGATCGCCAGGCGCTCCTGTCCGATCCACTTGCTGCACGTCTCGCAGAGGCCGAAGGAGTAGCTCTCGATCCGCTCGAGCGCATCCCGCACCTCGTAGCCGAGCTCGTCCTCGGCAGCCAGAGCCGCCAGCCCCGCATCCAGCAAGGTCGACTCGACGGCCTGGTCGTCGGGCCGATATCGAGTTGCGCCGGACGGCGCGAGGGAGCCTTGCTCCACTCCACTCACCAGATTGGAGAAAGAGGTGAGCAGACTGCGCAGGTGGTCCTCGTAAGCTCTGATTTCGTCGCCGGTTAGCGGTCGTTCCATGGTGTTAGCCTCCGTTCGGAGCCGACGAAGCAATTCCCGGGCCAAGGGCCGGGAAGGCCTGCTCAGCGCGGAGGGCGGATCGTCACTTCATGGATGCGGAAGGTCGTGCTGGAGCTGGGCAAGAGGCGCATCCTGAGCTCGTGGTAGGGCGCAGGGTCCACGGGAGTCGGGGTGATCGGGAGGATCAAGGTCCGTTGGATGTCGTCGCGCACCCACAGGCCCTCCTCCACCGTCGATCCATCGAGATCGATGCCCACCCTCGCCTCGCCGTGGAAGGGTAGCGGTCGTCGCGCGGCTTTCTGGTACCGGATCCGGACCTCGAGGGAGCGTGGAAGATCCGGTGCGAAGCGGAAGGCGAACTCGATCGCAGAGATCCCGGCGACTCCGAGACGGGCGAAACCGTCGTCGGGATTGGCATCGTCTCCGAGGATCGGCGTGCACGTGAGGCGCAGCGAACGAGCTCCGCCTGACATCTGCACTCCGCGGCGCAAGAACGACCAGGTAGCCTCCGAGCTCGCCTCGTCGAAATCGTCGGACACCAGTACGGCGGGCGGGACGTCCTGATTCGCGAACCACGATCCCAGTCGCGTGTCCGTATCGGGCAGCCAGCTCTCTCTCAGTCCGTATCGTTCGTTGCAGCCGCGCAAGAGGCCGACCTGCACGTAGCGCATCAGTGGAGCGATGGCGACCCCGAGGCCAAAAGCGTCCGACTGGAGCGATGCCAGGGTCGCGGTCGTGAAGGACGGATCTCCGTACAGGGCCAGCACGCGTCCGAAATTGAGGCCGATGCAGTGGGAGGCCGAGAAGCACGCGGGATCGTCGCGCAAGCAGCCGGGCTGGAACGCATCCTCCAGCTCGATCGCGCCCGAGGCGGCAAGGAAGAGCAGGTCGCTCGTCAGCGCGAGGGCGATCCGCAAGGGCATCGGCTCCAGGCCTTCGGCGCGGCGAGCGGAGGCGACGGCCACGTAGAGGTCCTCGATCCCCAGCACCAGATCGGTATTCGCGCCGAAGGTGTCGAGGAGGCGTGCCACCGGCTCGCTGCAACGGGGGAGCCAGCTCGCCCAGTCCATGGCGCTCAGCTGAGCGCGATAGCCACAGGCCTCGCTGCGCAGGACGAGCGCTTCCATTGCCTGCATGGCCTGGAACAGCGCTGGCGAATCCGCTGAGCCGACCGCCTGGAAGCGGGAGGAATACCAGTCGAGCAACTGCGCGAGCGTGTCCGCGTCTCCACAGCCGCCCAAGGCGCACAAGGCGTAGAGCTCTCTCTCGCCGCGCGGCCGCTGACGCAAGACCTCGAGGAGCTCCGCACGGACGTGCTCGGCACGTTGCACTTCCTCCGGTGTGGTCAGCGGATGGTCGAAGAACAGCCGCGCGAGGATCCGGATCGCATCGTCGCGGCCCGATTCGAGGGCCGCGTCGGAACCCAGCTCGAAGCGGAGATACCCCAGTAGAGTCGGTTGCATTGCAATCCCGTCTCGTTCGAGGTATCGCGCCGCGAGCAACCTTCCAGCGGGCCCGCCCTCGCTCTGGATGGTCTTCACGAGATCGACGATGGGCTCGTCCAGCGCCTCACTGGCTGTCCCTCCCAGCGCGTGCGCCAGCTCCCGCGGCAGCAGCTCGGACCGCATGGCCTGCGGAAGTGCCTCGCTTGCTCGCAGGGATCGGTCGATGTCGCCCGCGCTCCATGCCGCTCGTGCAATCCGTGCGGCGGAAAACAGCTGCAGCAGGTGAACGACCGTGGTGGCGAGGAGCGTGAGGACGAGGAGCGCCGCGATTCCGCGCCACAGGCCGGCCAGCACGCGCTCGGGATGGTGTTGCATCCAGCGCTGGAAGAGCACGCGCCGGGTCAGGATCCTGGCTTCGATGGGCGCGTCCGCGAGCCAGGCTCGCAGGTCGCGCGCCATCGCGTCGCCATCGGGATAGCGCCGCTCGGGCAGCAGATCCGTCGCTCGATCCACGATCGCCTCGAGGCGCCGGTCCACGTCGGGCCGGAGGCATCGCAAAGGTTCGGAGGAAAGCCGGAGCATGCCCCGGCCGTGGACGGGGAGGCTCGCCGACACGAGATCGATCAAGCAGGAGCCGAGCGAGAACACGTCGCTGCGCGCGTCTGCGCGGCCTTCGAAGAGCGTCTCCGGCGCGGCATAGGCCGGCGTTCCCCACAGCGTCGAATGGATGGTGGGATGATCGAACCGCCGGAGCAGACCGAAGTCGACGAGCACCGCGCGGCCCGTGAAATCGCCATCGGGCGTGGCGCCCTTGATGACGATGTTTCCAGGCTTCACGTCGCGGTGAGCGATCGTCCTGCGGTGCAGGGCTCCCAGCGCGGAAGCGACCTCGGCGATGCGCTCGACGAGCGCCCACAGCACCGCTCCGCTGGGGAGCTCGTGCCGATCGACGCGCTCGTACAGGAGAGTCTGCAAGGTCGGGCCCTTCACCAGACGCATCGCCGCGAAGAGCATCCCTTCCCCGATCGGTGCGACGCCGCACTCGTGGACCTCCGCCAGGTTCGGGTGGCTGGTCGTCGCGGCCATGCGGGTGCCCTCGAGGAAGCGCTCGAGGTCACCCTCGCCGACGGAGTCGGCCCGCACGATCTTCAGGGCAATTGCGAGCGGGCCGCGGCGGGCGCGGTACACCTCGCTCGCCGCCCCGCGCGCGAGCAGACCCTCGATCACGTAGTCGCCGACGCGATCCATGGGTTGCAAGCGCGGGCCGGCGCGCAGGGCAGAGCTCGCTTCGAGCGCGTCCGTGCGAGCCCATTGAGCGTTGGCCGTCGCGCTCGGCCCGCCTTCCTCGCTCTCTTCCACCGCGAATGCGCCGACGTGCTTGGCGTGCCGCAACAGCGACTCCACCTCCCGGCGAAGGTCCGCGTCGTTGCCACAGCGGGAGCTCAGGATCGCCTGGCGGGCCGCCTCCGGCGCGTCGAGCGCCTCGTCGAAGGTCGCGCGGATGCGTTCGTCTCGGTTCGTGCTCATGGACTCTCGTGGCTCGCGCGCCGCGCGCCACGCCTGCGGCTACCTGTCCGGGAAGAGCCTCGAATGCAGCCATGTCCGCGCAAATAGCAGATCGCGCTCGACGGTCGCGTGGCCGATCTTCAGCGTTGCGGCCACTTCGTGCAGGGTCAACGAGTCGAAGCAGTGCAGGCACAGGACCCTCGCCGCGCGAGGATGGGATGCCCTGAGATGCACCAGGTGTTCGCGGACGGCCAGCCCGTCGATCCATGATTGCCACGGGTCCAGGCCACACTGGTCGTCGGACAGCACCCCCGCCTTGCGAACGATCTTGCGCCGATACTCGTCGATCAGGTGCTGCTCCATGGCGAGGGCCGCAGCAGCGAAGAAGCGCTCGCGACAATTGAACTGCGGCCGCTTTCCCCGCACGAGCCTCAGGAAGGCCTCGTGAACGAGCGCGGTCGCTTGCTGCGCCCCCTGCTGCGGGCCGCGCGGGGATCGACGGACCGCCAGGCGCCGGAGGTCCTCGTAGACCGTTCCGAACAGCTCCACCTCGGCTGCGCGATCGCCTTGCGCTGCGGCGCGGATGAGCCTGGTCAACGCGCCACTCCGGCGGCCTTCAGCGAACGAGCTTGCGAGCGGGGGGGGACGGGCACGATCGACTCGAGGTTGGCTCAGTTTCTTATGCGCACGTAGACCACATCCTGCTCGCCGTCGAAGGCGGCGGAACAGGCGACGTGACCCGACGTCATTCCAGGAGCACGGGAGGGATCGGCTGGCGCTTCGCGAAGCCCTCGGTTACCGGGTGGAACCACGCGACTTCCTGCTCGTCGCTGCGCCAGCAGAGGAAGACCGACTGTCCCTCGATGTTCGCCGGGAAATCGATCAGGCCCATGTCGAAGCCCCAATCCTTGTAATAGCAGCCGATGCGTTCGAGCTCGCGCATCAGCTCGCCGAGCTCGCGCTCGAGGAAGTGGATGCGCTCCTCTGCACCCGAGCCGGAGCCTTGCTTGGAGAGCGAGCGCCACTCGCGACCGCGCTCGAGGATGTCGGTCACGATGCGTTTGACGAGCGGGAGCGTGCGATTGGCTTGGCGCGGGGTCCACAGGGTCTTCATGGCCGCGGGCATTGTCGCGCGAGCCGATGCGGCTGTCACGCGCGCAGATCGGCACCCGCGCCCGCCGCCGCGAGCGCCGCCTCGCTCGCCCGTCGCGTCGCGAGCAGCGTGCCGGCCAGGACGAGGAGCGCGCCCCCCAGCGTCCAGCCATTGGGTCGCTCGTCGAAGAACAACGCCCCCCAGAGCATGGCGAAGACGACCTGCGCATAGGAGATCGCAGTGGCCCGGCCGGCCGGCTCCTCGGCGAGCCCGCGCGTGAGATGGATCTGGCCGAGCTGCGTCGTGACGCCGACGCCGATCAGCACGAGCCACTCGATCGGCGTCGGCCAGAGCGCGCCCGTGCCGATCGTGGGGATCGAGAGCGGCAGCGCCACGAGCGGGAAGTAGAACACGATCACCTGCGGCGACTCGGTCGCGGCGAGCTTGCGCACCGTGACGTAAGCCGCGGCGCTGAAGCAGGCTCCCGTGATCGCGGCCGCGATGGCAAGCGGAGGAGCGGTGCTCGCCTCCCCGCCGAACAGCGCCGCTGGCTGCGTGACGAGCACTGTCCCGGCAAAGCTCGCGAGGAGCGAAATCAGTAGCAACGGGCTCGCTCTCTCGCGCAGGAAGATCCACGCCATGAGCGCCGCGAGCGGCGGATTGAGGTAGTGCAGCACCGTCACGATCGCCAGCGGCAGCTCGGTCAAGGCGTAGTAGAAGCACGCCAGCGCCGCCGCGCCGAACAGCCCGCGCAAGACGAGGAGTCCCTTGCGCTGACCCCATGGCTCGATGCCCGCGTGCGAGATCGCCATCCACGAGAGCAGGAGGCTCACCGCGCTGCGCGCGACGACGATCTCCTGGCTCGGCAGCCGCGCACCGGCGCGCTTCACGAGTAACGACATCAAACTGAAGAAGAGCGCGCTCGCCAGCATGTGGCGCGCGCCACGGGAGGGCTTCACGGGCTCACCGGATCTCCGCAAGGCTCTCGCGGATGATCTGCAGATTGCGCTCGTCGGGACGAAGGTCGAACCTCTGGACCTCGCTCGCGTCTCCGACGTCGACGGGATTCAGAGCGATCCCGAGCACGAGGCTCGAGCGGAGGTCCTCGCCATCTCGTCTGGCCTCGAAACGCAGAGTCACGTCGTAACGACCCGCTCGCGGCAGCACGAATTCGGCTTCGCCGGTCCCGGGTAGTTCGCGCGTCAGTCCCTCCTGCAAGGCGGAAAGCAGATCGTTCCCGGGCTCGTCGCCGGGATCGACGAAGTCCACCGAGGTGCCGAAGTTCTCACCGTAAGGCTCGCGGTGCGCGCCCCGTGGTTGCAAATGGAGGACGAACGCGCTGATCGGCGTGAGCGAGAGTCCCCACGGGTGAGCATCTTGCCAGCCCCGGTCCATCTGCACGTGCACTGGATAGCCGCGGCGCATCTCGACGCGGGTGAACGGGCCGACCTCGACCAGCTCGACCGTCCGATGGCCGGCGGCGAGCACGCGCACGGCAATCGTTTCCGAGAGCGACGCGATCACGATCTCGCCCTGCTCGCTCGCGCGGTAGCCCGGGTGGCAATGGCTCCCCCTTCGGGGCTGGCGAATCGCCATGGCGAGCGGCAAGGGCACCCCGTCCTCGTCGACCACTTCGATCCGATGGAGGACCACGCGCCCGTCGATCGCGATCCCCTGCAAGCGCGGATCGCGCGTCGTCTCTCCGGCGCGCAGCGCGATTCCAGGGACGAGCAGCAGTGGATCGGGCTCCCCGTGGAGCGTCAAAAGGAAGGTCACCTTTCCCGCTCGCAGGTCGCGCCACGCGAAACGCCCATCGGGTCCCACGCGCGTCGGCCCCGGCCAGACCTTCGAATCGCACGGTTCGGAGAAGTCGTCCTCGACCTCTCCGGAGCCGATGTCCGGGATCTCGAGCACCGGACGTACGAGCTCGAGCGGTATGTCCGCGCGCGAGACGATCCAGCCCTCGAGCTGTGCGGCAACGGGGAGCACCTCCTCGACGGCGCCGGAGAGAGGCTCGAGGTCCGCCGCCTCCACATCGACAGCCGTGCGATCCGGAACAGCGGTCGTGAACGACTCGTCGGGATGGAGCTCCGGCGTCCCGGTCGATGCCGCAACGTCGATCGGCCCGGCACGTGGATGCGCGGTCGGAGCGAGATCCGCCGCGGGAGGAGTCCCTGGTCTGCCGCTCGCGAACCAGATGGCGATCCCGACCGCGAGAGCGAGACCGATCGCGAGGAGCGCGCGCTTCATGGCAAGAGGAAGGTGAATCGATGCATGTCGTTCGAGACTACTCCCTGCTTCCGGTTCGGAATACCGCCCTCCGGTTCGGAGTACCGCCTTCTAGAGAGAAACCACACCCCTACGAGCACGGAGTCCCTCCGAGTTTGGAGTACCGCCTGCAGGCGGTCCGGTTCGTCGTCCCGCCTTCAGGCGGGACTGGCTCTGCAAGAGAAGACCGCCTGAAGGCGGTACTCCGAACCAGAGCAGTACAATGCGCCCCGATGTCCCCCTCCAAGGCTGCCGCCGAACGCTCCCTCGTCGACCAGATTCCGATCGGTCCGCAGCGTGCACCGCGCGGGACCGAGCGCACGTGCAAGACGTGGGCCGCGGAAGCGGCGCTGCGCATGCTCATGAACAACCTCGATCCCGAGGTGGGCGAGTGTCCCGCGGAACTGATCGTGTACGGAGGGAGCGGCAAGGCGGCGCGCGACTGGGATTCGTTCCGCGCCATCGTGGCGACGCTACGGCGCCTCGAGGCCGACGAGACCCTGCTGGTCCAATCGGGCAAGCCAGTGGGCGTGTTTCGCACCAGCCCGGCGGCACCCCGCGTCTTGATCGCGAACTCGAACCTGGTTCCGCACTGGGCGACCTGGGAGGAGTTCCGACGCCTCGAAGAGGCGGGAAAGATGATGTACGGCCAGATGACCGCGGGCTCGTGGATCTACATCGGTACCCAGGGGATCTTGCAAGGGACCTACGAGACCTTCGCGGCTTCGGCCGCGCGCCATTTCGGGGGCACGCTGGCCGGTCGCCTCGTGGTCACGGCGGGGCTCGGTGGGATGGGCGGCGCGCAGCCGCTCGCCGCTACGATGAACGAGGGTGTGTGCCTCGCGGCAGAGGTCGATCGCTCGCGCATCCAGAAGCGCATCGACACCCGCTACCTCGACGAATGGAGCGCCGAGATCGATCCTGCGATCGATCGCGCGCTGCAATGCAAGGTGCGACGCGAGGCGCGCTCGATCGGGGTCCTGTGCAATGCGACCGAGCTGCTCGGCCGGCTGATGGCGCGCGGCGTGACGCCCGACGTCCTGACCGATCAGACGAGCGCGCACGACCCGCTCGCCGGCTACGTACCCGACGGCATGCGCTACGAGAAGGCTCTCGAGCTGCGCACGGCAGACCCGGCGCGCTACCAGGTGGAGTCCTTCCGCACCATGAAGGTGCACTGCGCCGCGATGATCGAGCTCCAGCGCCGAGGCGCGGACACCTTCGATTACGGCAACAACCTGCGCGGCCATGCCCGGGCGGCGGGGCTCGCGAATGCCTTCGACTTCGAGGGCTTCGTCCCCAGGTACATCCGCCCGCTGTTCTGCGAAGGCAAGGGCCCGTTCCGCTGGGTCGCGCTCTCCGGCGATCCCGCCGACATCGCGGCGACCGATCGCATCGTGCTCGAGCTCTTCCCCGAGGACCGAGCCCTCGCGCGCTGGATCCGCATGGCCGCCGAGCGTGTCGCATTCCAGGGGCTCCCGGCGCGCATCTGCTGGCTCGGTTACGGCGAGCGTGCGCGCGCGGGCATCGCTTTCAATGAAGCCGTGCGCAAGGGCCTGGTGAAAGCCCCGATCGTGATCGGCCGCGACCACCTCGACTGCGGCTCGGTCGCCTCGCCCAATCGCGAGACCGAGGCGATGAAGGACGGCACCGACGCCGTCGCCGACTGGCCGCTGCTCAATTGCATGTTGAACGTCGCTTCGGGTGCTTCGTGGGTCTCCTTCCACCACGGCGGCGGTGTCGGCATCGGCTACAGCCTGCACGCCGGCCAGGTGACCGTCGCCGACGGCACCCCCGAGGCCGCGCGCGCTCTCGAGCGCGTCCTCACCAACGACCCCGGCACCGGTGTCATGCGCCACGCGGACGCCGGCTACGAGGAAGCGATTCGCTGCGCGCACGAGCGCGGCGTCGATCTCCCCATGCTCGACACCCGCCCCAGCTCCTGATGATGGAGCGCTCGTGACCCACGAGCTCTCCTCGCGCGTGCTCGTCGAGATCGAAGTTCCTCGCTGGAGCTTCGTGAAACGTCAGGCCGGCAAGGGGATCGAGTACGTCTCCCCGATTCCCTGCCCCTACAACTACGGCTTCCTTCCCGGTACGACCAGCGAGGATGGCGAGCCACAGGATGCTCTGGTCCTCGGCAAACGCCTTCGGCGCGGAGCCCGCGTCGAGGTCACGGTCCTCGGCCGAGTCCTCTTCCTCGACGCCGGCCTCCGGGACGACAAGCTGATCTGCGGCGTGTCCCCGTTGCGACCAGCCGAGCGTCGATGCCTGCACCTCTTCTTCAAGTTCTACGCCCTCGCACGCACCGCGCTCAATTCCATCCAAGGCGAGCGCGCCCATACGAGATACCTCGGTCTGCAGCTTCTTCCGACTCGCGTCTGAATCCATGCTCGAGCTGGCGCGCCGCCACTCTCTCGCCGCGAGGACGGCAAGCGCCCGGATATGGAGCTCGCGGGGGCCCAGCTCAGGAACGTGGTTTCACTCCGCGCGATTCGTGCCTGGCGCGGGCATCTCGAGCGCGAGGGCCGCCTCGACTTCCGCGAGGAAGACTTGCTCGCTGCCGGCGGCGGCGTAGGCGTTCTCGTGGAGGAGTCGGGCGAGCTCGTCGCGGTGGGCGCCGGCACTGGATGCATTTCCGAGCGCGAGCTCGCTGAGCGCGAGCACGCCTTCCAGGGTGGGGTCGTTCGCCGCGAGACGTGCGCGGGCGGCTAGTGCCTGCTCGCGCGCGATCTGCCACTCCTTTCGTCGGCACGAAGCGAGGGCGAGGATCCGCATCTCGTCGGACCTGGCGGGATCGAAGCTTGCCAGGCGCTCGGCGCGCTCGATCGATCGCGCCAGCGACTGCTGATCGGACGGGGGGCGGAGCAGGGCGAGCTCGAGGTCCTTGATGCAGCTGGCGCGATCGCACCCGGCCTCGAGGGCGAGCTCGAGCGCGGCCGTTCGCAGCGCGGGTGCCATCCCGAGATCGTCGCGCAGGCGGTCGACCACGCGCTCGAGGTAGAGCTCCTCCTGCAGCATCTCCTCGTAGACGGCTCGCGCGCGCGGCAGGACATCCAGCTCGGCTGCGAGCGCGTGTCCCGGCAACCCATCGAAGGTGACCAGGAGGCCGTGATCGCCGTACGTGACGAGGCGTTCGCCGCCCGCGCCGAGGAAGCCGAGGATGCCGAAGTTGAGGCCGAGATGACCACGCAGCGCGAGCAGCTCGGCGCCCGTCCGCGCATCGAGGACGATCAGCGGTTCGCCGCTGGTGTGCGAGAGAGCGAAGCGCGAGCCGTCGGCGCTGGGCACGATCTCCATGCGCCCCCACGCGGAATGGCGGCCGAGGAAGCGGGGGCTCGGGTGCTCGGCAGCGAGATCCCAGGTGTGGGCCTCGCACTCCGACTCGCCGCTCCAGGTGAGCGTCACGAGTTGCCGATCGCCGTCGACGAAGCGCGCGTCCCACAGCGGGCGGCCCGCGCCGCCGAATTCTCGCAGCAGGCGAGCGCGCTCTAGCGCGAAGATCTTGACGCGCGCGTCGTCCCCGGCCGCGACCAGGCGCTCGCCCGTTCCATCGAAGGCCACGCTGCGCACGGGCTCGGCGCCGCAGCGCAGGACTGCGATCTCGGCGTTGGACTGGAGGGACCACACGCGGACCGTGCCGTCCGTCGAGGCCGAAGCGAGCACAGCCTCGCTCGGATGGAACGCCAGGTCGTTCACGACGCCGGCGTGACCGCGAAGCTCTGCGAGAATCTCGCCCGTACCGCATGCGTGGATCGCGATCGCGCCGTCCGCACCAGGGATGGCGACGCTCTCCCCGTCCGGCCGGAACGCGAGCATGGAGAGCACGCGCGGGTCGAGCTGCATCGTCCAGAGCACTCTTCGCTGAGGGAGGCGGAGCTCCCACATCTTGAGAACGCTGTCCTGGTCCCGCACGGCGGCGAAGCGCTCGTCGGCAGACTCGGAGATACGGAACTCGCCGGTGAACTCCTGGCTGGGCAAGAGCTCGCCGCGCTCGGGAATCTTCCAGATGCGCAGCGTCCGATCGTGCGAGGCCGAGACGATCGCGTGGCCATCGGGATGGAAGAGCGCGCGCGCCCCGTGGCGGTGGCCGAGCAGCTCGAGCGGCTTGTTGCCGTCGGAGAGGCTCCACAGGCGCAGGACGCCGTCGCCCGACGCCGTGAGCAGGGACGCCCCGTCGGGATGGAAATCGATGCTCCACACGTCTTCGGTCTTGCCGGCGAGAGTGAGCAGGGGCTGACCCGTGCGCGCATCCCAGATGCGGACGGTGTCGCTCACGGTCGGCGCGGCGAGCCTCTCGCCCGCGCGATCCCAGGCGAGGGCGCGCCCCTGGAGCGGAGCATCGACGATGGTCGGGATGCGCTCCTCGCCGCTTCCGGCGTCGACCACCCACAGGTCTTTCCGTTGCGTGCGCACGGCCAGCGACTGGCCGTCGGGCGAGAAGGCGAGGGCGAGTACCCGATCGCCGAAGGAGCGCTCCCACTCCACCACGTCGTGCTCGAGGTCGAAGACACGCACGCTCCCCGCGCCGGTCGCGAGCCTGCGATCGTCCGCCGAGAAGGCGGCGGAGGCGAACAACGCCTCGGAGAGCGGGAACCGGTGCAGCTCCCGCCCGGTCCGCACGTCCCACACGCTGAGCGTGCGCTGGCCCGCTTCGATTGCCGCGAGCGTCGAGGCCACCAGCGTGCCGCCGGGCGAGAAGTGCACCTGGTGCGGCCAGCCCGGATCGGGAATCGTGAAGCGCGAGAGCTCGCGCCCGCTCTCGTAGTCCCATGTGCGCAGCGTCTGGTCGTTGCCGTAGCTCGCGACCGTCTGCCCGCCCACGTCGAGCGCGAGGCTCCGCACGGGCTGGCTGTGCCCGAAGATGGTGCGTTCGCTCGCATCGGTGAGACCGGCGAGATAGAGCCATTCCCAGCCGCGCTCGGCGGCCGTGGGCCGCGCCAGGTAGCGGCGGGCCGCACCGACGTCACCTGCGCGCAGAGCACCGTCAGCCGCCGCGATCGCCGCCTCGTAGCTCTGCTGGGCGAGCTCCTGGTTGACCGCGCCGAGGGTCTCGTTCTTGCCCGCGAGCACCAGCGATGCCGCACTCGATCCGCCAAGCAGGAGCACGATCGCCGTGAGGATCGTGGCGGCAAGCGTGCGATTGCGCGCCACCCATTTCTTGAACTCGGCCAGCGCGCCCGTCTCGTAAGCGTGCACGACGCGCCGCTCCAGGAACGCGCGCAGGTCCTCGGCGAGCTCGCTCATCGCCGCATAACGCTCGGCGCTCTCCCGTGCCATCGCCTTCTCGCAGATCGCCGCGAGCTCGGGCTGCACGTCCGGATCGAGGCGGAACAGCGAAGGCGGCGGGCCCTGGAGCACCGCGAGCAGCACCGCGCGCCGAACCAGCGGCTTGGCATGGAAGTAGGGCGGGTGCCCGGCCAGCAGGTGATACAGCATCGCGCCGACGGCATAGACGTCCGAGCGCACGTTCACCTCCTCGATCTTGCCTGCGGCCTGCTCGGGCGGCATGTAGGCCGGGGTTCCGAGCACCGTGCCATCGGCCGTCAACAGCGGCGACTCGGTGTCGCTCTCGCGCGCTTCCTCGCGGCCAGAGCGAATCTCCGAGCCGGTCGATCGCTTCTCAACCTCCGGTCGCAGATCGTGCGAGTCCAGTCGGCCGAGGATCCGTGCGAGGCCCCAGTCCATCACGTACACCTCGCCCCAGTTGCCGACCATGACGTTCGACGGCTTCAGGTCGCGGTGCACCACGCCCTTGTGGTGTGCATATCCCATCGCTTCGCACACCTTGAGGATCGTCCCGACTGCCCGCGTGAGGCTCCAGCCCTCGCCACCCGCGCGCGAGAGCTCGAAGATCCGGTGGAGATCGCGCCCCTGCACGAGCTTCATCGTGAAGTACACGCGCCCGTCGTTCGTGAGGCCGAGCTCGTGCACCGGCACGATGCCCGGATGGTCGAGCTGGGCCGTGATCTGCGCTTCCTCGAAGAAGCGCCCGAGTAGGCGCGGATCGGGGCTCGCTTGCGCTGGCGTGGGGGGAAGCGTGCCGTCGGGCAGCACGACCTTCATCGCCAGGTGGCGGCGCAGATCCTCGTCCCAGACGCGCAGGACCGCGCCCATTCCGCCGCGACCGACCTCGCTCTTCAGCGCATAGCGTCCGAAGGTGCCGTGGCGCCGCGCCAGGCGCTCGAGCGTGTCGCGCAGGAGCGGCACCTCCGCCACGCTGCTGACCGGCCGCTCGCCGGAGAGCGCTCCAGCCACGGCACTGGAGCGCTCGTCGCGGGCGAGGCCGTCGAGCATGCCGACCACGCCTTCCCACACTCGCACCTCCTCGCGCAGCCGCTCGGCGTGCTCGGGGTGCGCCTCGAGCATGACCTGGAAATCCGGCTCCTCACCGCGCAGCCGCCGGGCCATGTAGTCCTCGAGGAGCACGTGGACCGGATCGTCGGACGATCGCAGCGGGTCGGCGGGGGAGTCGGGCATGGTGCGACGTGCGAAGCGCGCCACCATTATGGCTGCGCCTTGCGCTCGTCGTATGACGATCTTCCGCCAGGTCGGCTCTGGTCAGCCCTTGCCGTGGCACTTCTTGAACTTCCTGCCGCTTCCGCACGGACAGAGCTCGTTGCGGCCGGCTGCGGGAACGGAGGTTTGCGGAGGCCCAGGCTCCGCTTGGATCTGGTTGCCTCGCTCTGTCGAAGGCTCTACCGGACGGGCGGTCTCCTTCGGCGCGTGCTCGCTCGCACCATCTGGCTCCGCGAGCACTTGCCGCCGGCGCATGACGTCGAACGCCCTGCCCGCGGACACGGAGGGACGCATGAGCCGCTGCGCTTCGTTCCGGCGCGCGTCGCGGCGGTACGCTTCGAGCTGCTCCTGGGTCGGCGGGGGACCGGCAGGGCCACGCGTCATCCCGTGCGGAGTGAGCGCGCCCACTCGACCCGTGCCCGGGAGCTGTCCCGGAGCACCCGTCGCAGGCGGCTCCCTGCGCTCGACCTGGATGCGCAGGATCAAGCCGGACACCTCGTCCTCGATCGCAGGCAGGAGCTTCTCCTCGAAGAGCAACGTGCCTTCCTTCTTGTACGCGGTCTTCGGGTCCTCCTGGGCGTAGCCCCGCAAGCCGATTCCGGCCTTGAGCGCATCGATCGCGTGGAGGTGGTCCTTCCACTTGCTGTCGATCGCGTTCAGCACGAGATAGCGCTCGATGCGGCGCATCAGCTCCTCGCCGAACTCCTTCTCGCGCTCCTCGTAGCGCGCCAGGACGAGCTCGTTCACCCTGAGGCACTTGCCCTTCCGGGCGACCGCGTCCGCGATCGCCTGCTCGTCCGTGATCTCGAAGCCGAATGCCTTCTGGCACCATTCCCGGAAACCGCTGGGGTCCTCGACGAAGACGCCGGCCATGCGCTGCACCACGTTGGTGATCATCTCGAGCACACGCGACTTCAGGTTCTTGCCCTTCACCACCGTCTGGCGCACGCCGTAGATGACCTTGCGCTGGTGGTTCATCACCTCGTCGTACTCGAGCAAGGACTTGCGGGTCTCGAAGCTGTGTTCCTCGACCTTCCGCTGGGCACGCTCGATCGCTCGCGTGACCATCTTCGACTCGATCGGGACGCCTTCCTCCATGCCGAGGCGCTTCATCGCGCTGGTGACCCACTCGCGATAGAAGATCCGCATCAGGTCGTCCTGGAGCGAGAGGAAGAAGCGGCTCTCCCCGACGTCCCCCTGGCGGCCCGTTCGACCGCGGAGCTGGTTGTCGATGCGACGTGCCTCGTGTCGTTCCGTTCCGATGACGCAGAGACCGCCCAGTGCGAGCACCGCCGTCTCGTCGCGTTCGCACTCCTCGCGGACACGGCTGCGGATCGCGTCGATCTCGATCAGGTGGTCGACGTCGCCTTCGCGTAAACCCGCCGCCTCGAGCGCGAGGCCCAGCCGGGCCTCGAAGTTCCCGCCGAGCTTGATGTCCGTTCCGCGGCCCGCCATGTTCGTGGCGACCGTCACGGCCCCGACTTCGCCGGCGCCCGCGATGATCTTCGCCTCGCGCTCCCACTGGCCGACGCGCGCGTTGAGCACGGCGTGAGGAATGCCGCGTTGCTCGAGGAGCTTCGAGAGATGCTCGGACTTCTCGACCGAAGTGGTCCCGACGAGGACCGGTTGGCCCGTCGCGTGCACGCGCTCGATCTCCTCGACGATCGCCTTCCATTTCTCGGGCAGGGTGCGGTAGACGATGTCGTTCCCATCCGCGCGCTGGATGGGGAGATTGGTGGGAACCGTGACGACGTCGAGCCCGTAGATCTTGTGGAACTCGGCGGCCTCGGTGAGCGCGGTGCCGGTCATGCCGGCGAGCCGTTCGTACATCCGGAAGTAATTCTGGAACGTGATCGTCGCGAGCGTCTGCGTCTCCTGCTCGGGCTCGAGGCCTTCCTTGACCTCGACCGCCTGGTGCAGACCGTCCGACCAGCGGCGGCCGTTCATCTTCCGGCCGGTGAACTCGTCGACGATGATCACCTCGCCCTCCTCGACGACGTAGTCCTTGTCGCGCTGGTAGATCTCCTTGGCCCGCAGAGCGTTCTCGAGATAGTGCGGCCAGTCCTCGAAACCGGGCACGTAGAAGGACTCGACCCCCAGGAGCTCTTGCGCGCGGACGATGCCACGTTCCAGGAGACTCGCGGTCTTCTCCTTCTCCTTCACCTCGTAGTGAACCACGCGTTCGAGCTTCTGCGCGATCTCCTCCGCCTGGCGGTACTTCCCGATGTGCTCTTCGGCGGGTCCCGAGATGATCAGCGGCGTACGCGCCTCGTCGATCAAGGCCGAGTCCGCTTCGTCGACGATGGCGTAGTACAGGTCGCTCTGGACCTGATCTTCCGACCGCGTCTTCATGTTGTCGCGCAGGTAGTCGAAGCCGAACTCGTTGTTCGTGCCGTAGACGATGTCGCACGCGTAGACCGGCTTGCGATCCCACGGCTCCATCTCGGACTGGATCGCTCCGACGGTGAGGCCCAGGAACTCGTAGACCGGCCGCATCCAGTCCGCATCGCGTCGCGCGAGGTAGTCGTTGACCGTCACCAGGAACACCTTGCGGCCCGAGACGGCGTTCAGGGCCAGCGGAAGGGTCGCCACGAGCGTCTTGCCTTCCCCCGTCATCATCTCGGCGATGCAGCCTTTCGCCCCTTCCGGCTGCGAGTGGAGCACGTATCCGCCCGCGAGCTGGACGTCGTAGTGCCGCAGCCCGAGCGTCCGATACGAAGCCTCGCGCACCAGGGCGAAGACTTCGGGCAGGCAGTCGTCCAGGCTCTGCCTCCCCTGCTTCACGGCTTCACGGAGATCGCGCATCTTGGCCTGCATCCCCTCGCGATCCAGGCCCTCGGCCCACTTCTCCAGGTCGCCGATGCGTTGAATGATCGGAACCAGTCCGCGGATGATGCGCCCGTTGCGCGAGCCGAGGAGCCGCATCATTCCCCGCCCGACACCCTCCAGCAGGGTGTTACTCGTGTCGCTCAATCTGTCCCAGTCCATGTCGATTCCCAACTCTCGAGCTGGCCCGCTGGCCAGCGACGCGTTCGATCCGGGCCGTACCCGTTCGCTGAGCTGTCCTTCCCGCTCGATGGGCCTTTCGAGGGCCCCGTGGACCGAGTCCTGCAAATGGAAGAAACAGCTCGCGCAACGGCGTACGTCGAGGAGCGCACTCACGGAGCGGCTCCTGCGATTCCAGAAAACCTCGGGTCGCGATGGATCCCGAGTAGTCGAGTCCTCGCTACGCTCGGATTCCTTCCGAAAGCGTCACGATCGCCTTCGCCTCAGCGAAGAGCGGTACGAGGACAGTGCTGAGCGCCGCCTGCGGTTTCGAACCACCGCCGCCGGCTCGCCTCGACTTGCCGGCGGTCAGGTGCGCCGGCCACCAGCATCGGCGGACCCGTTCGTCCGTAGATGCGGCTGGGCCCAGTAGACCGTGAGTGGAAAGGAGATCCAGCCTTCCCGGCACGGCGGAAGCGCACGTTTCTCGCCCGCATCCGCGGCAGTCGGGCTCGCACTGGCCGGGGCCTTGCCGCGAGACGCGCTCCGCAAGACCCCTGCTGGTTCGCTCGGATCACTGAGGGCGGGCTGCTCAGGACTTCGCTCGGCATCCGTTGGGCCCGAGGAATCTTGCACGGGCGAGGCGCAGGTCTCACCGGAATCGAGCTCTTGCGCGGCAAGGCGGGCGGGGCCCTTGGGCCACGCAATCGCCACCACGAGCAAGGCCAGTCGACGCAGCAGATCCATCCGTGTGCAGCTTTCCGCCTGGAATCCTAGCACCGATCGAACTGATTTCGGAGAGGGAGGCGCGGGGCCCCGTTGCCGAGCCACCTTCCGAGGAGGGAGTTCCTGGTCGACGGTGGGGACCTTCGCCCGGCGATCGGAGCCCCGCGGCAGCCCCAGCGAGAGCGTCAAAGCTGATCAGGAGGTCGCTTGTCGGATACCGGAGCGATCCCTACAGTTCCGCAAATGGCTGGCCAACTGTTCGCGCGGAAGTCGCTGAAGCTCCTTCTCGAGGAGATGGCCGGGGAGAACCGGCTGCGTCGTGTGCTGGGTCCCGTCCAGCTCAGTGCACTTGGGATCGGGGCCATCATCGGCGCGGGAATCTTCGTGTCGACGGGCGAGGCGGCTCACCACACCGCGGGACCGGCGCTGATGCTCTCGTACGTCTTCGCCGGCGTCACCTGCATCTTTGCGGCTCTGTGCTATGCCGAGTTCGCGTCGATGGCTCCGGTTGCGGGCTCGGCCTACACCTATGCATACGCGACGCTGGGAGAACTCTTCGCCTGGATCATCGGCTGGGACTTGATCCTCGAATACGCGGTGGGGTCCGCCGACCGTCGCGAATGGGTGGTCGGGATACTTCAAGCGCTCCTGCCGAAAATCGGCGATCCACCTCCCCGATGCGATCAGCCGGGCGCCCATCATCTACGACAAGGAGTCTGCGGCCTACATCGCGACTGGCAGCTTCATCGACCTGCCTGCGGTCATCATCGTCGTGATCGTGACGATCATCCTCGTGAAGGGCATCCAGGAGAGCGCGAGCTTCAACGCCACGATGGTGGCCATCAAAGTCGCGGCGGTCTTGTTCGTGATCATGGTCGGGGCCTTCTTCGTCAACCCGGACAACTGGATTCCTTTCGCTCCTTATGGATGGGGCGGGATCACGATCTTCGGGCACAACCTCTCGGGCGACGCCGTCGGTGGGCAAGCCCACCGGGATGCTGGCGGGAGCGGCCATCATCTTCTTCGCCTACATCGGGTTCGACTCGGTCTCCACGCATGCCGAGGAGGCCAAGAATCCCAAGCGGGACGTACCCATCGGCATCGTCGCTTCGCTCCTGATCTGTACCGTGCTCTACATCGTCGTCGTGATGGTGCTGACAGGCATGGTCAAGTACGACCAGATCAGTGTCGATGCGGGAGTTTCGAGCGCCTTCGCCAAGGTCGGCCTGGGCTGGGCCGAGGTCATCATCGCCATCGCCGGCGTGGCGGGCATCACCTCGGTGCTCCTCGTCATGATGCTCTCCGCACCGCGAGTCTTCCTCGCCATGGCCCGCGACGGAATGGTCCCGAAAGCCTTCTTCGGAGCCGTCCATCCGAAATTCCGGACGCCCTGGAAGAGCACCATCCTGATCGGATCGTTCGTCGCCATCGCCGCGGGGCTTCTTCCGATCGATGCGCTCCTGTCGATGACCAACATCGGCACGCTCTTCGCTTTCACCGTCGTCTGCGCGGCAGTGCTGATCATGCGCCGGATCAATCCGGAGGCGGAACGACCGTTCCGGTGCCCGCTCGTGCCGCTCGTGCCGATCCTCGGCATCGTGCTCTGCATCATGCTGATGCTCTCCCTGCCTCCGGCCAACTGGTGGCGGCTCATCGTCTGGCTGGCGGTCGGGCTGGTGATCTATGTCTTCTACAGCCGCCATCACAGCGTGATGCGAAAGTCCGCGGATCAGGGACTCGTCTGAGCGAGGGCCGCGCTGCCGGCCCGGACCACGATCACTTGACCTTCGGGACTTCCCGCGAGGCTTCGGCGGCTGAATCTTCAGTCGAAGGGCGCATCGCTGCGCGCAGCAGGCTGATCGAGGTGTAGGTCGCGACCACCGCGACGAGCCACTTGACCCACTCGAGGTCGAGCGTCTTGACGATCAGGCCGGCGATCAACACGGCCGGGATCCCAGCGAGCGTGAGCCCGAGCGCTGCGCGCGGCGAGTAGCTCCCGCGCCGGATGAAGGGAATGCTCGCGAGCGGCATCAGGAACGCGCACGATCCCATCATGATCGGGAAGCCGCCGAGCGGGTTCATGCCGAGCAGGGAGACGAGCACCAGGCAGGGCGCGTACAGGCCGACGCCGATCGTCATCAGGATGCCGAGCACGAAGTTGCCGACGACTCCGATCACGAAGCGCGTGCCGCTCAGACCCAGCGTCCCCTGGGTCGGTTCGACCCAGAGCTGGCGGTAGACGAGTACGGCGCACAGGACGAGGAGGGCCACTCCCATCCCCACCTGCACCCGACGGCGCGGCCAGCGGGCAACGATCGGGGCTCCGATGAGCGCACCGAGGACGGCCGCCGCGATCATCGCCACGAGGGTGCGGATCTCGACGTCCACGCTCTTCGTGAAGATGAAGGCTTGCACCACCGTGGGAAGCGTGTGGCCGACGTTCAAGGTGCCGGGCAGCAGCCGGTCGTCGATCGTGCGCCGCGCGCGGTAGAGCACACTCGTCGTCGCGAACGATCCGATGCCCAGCGTGTCGAAGAAGTCGGTGATGAAACCAACCAGGAGCTCGTACGGGCTCGGCGTCACGCGAGTTCCACCGGCGCGATTCCTGTGCGCTTCCGCGATCCATCGCGCCCAGTATGCGGCGAAGGCTAGTGCGATGATTCCCAGGAGAACGAGGAGGATCGTTTTCGGATCGGACATGTGCAGTCTCGAGAGGGGGGGCTTGGCCGATGGGGGAATCAGCCTTCGATACGGTTGCGCCAGTGGTCTTCGAGAAGCCGCAGGCGCTCGAGGGCGGAGCGCTTCTTCTCGATCTCCGCGCCGAGGGTCGTGAGCTCCTCGTTCGTTGCGCGGTCGAGTGCGTCGGCGAAGCGGGCGCGCACGGCGCCGAGGAGTCCCGCGCAACGCAGGGCCAGCAGGCCCCGCACGAGAGTGCGCCCCAGGAACAGCCACGCGACGAGCACGATCATCGCGTCGATCAGGAGATCCAGCCCCAGGGCGTGCGTCGACAGGATCCCGATCGCGGCGCGGTAGACGATCCAGCCGCCGAAGGCGTACACGGGTAGATCGATCAGCCAGCGCAGGAGCGCCGGCGAACCACGCTCCGCGGCGCGCGCGAGGTCGCGCTCGACGAGCTCGTCCCAGGCTGCGGTCGTCGCGGAGAGAGCAAGGGTCGATAGGCGCGCGCTGTCGGGCACCCCCATGCTCTCCGGCGAGCCGGAAAGGCGAGCGGCGCACAGGCGCGCGGATGCCAGGCTCTCGCGATACACGCTCTCGAGCTCGCTCGCGCTGGGGAGCAAGGTGCCCGCGTCGGAGAGCGAGCGCTCGCGCAAGAAATCGCGCGCGCGATCGGCGGCGAAAGCGCCGGCCGCGGCGCCGGCGGCGAGCAGCGGATTGCGGCGCACGAGGAGCGCGCCGGCACCGAGACCGAGCGAGGAGAGGCCGCCCACACGGAGTGCCCATCCACCCGGCCCGTCCCAGCGGCGCGCCGCCTCGTTCCACAAGAGCTCGCGCACTTGCGCGCGGCGCAGTGCGAGGCGCTCGGCCACGAGCTCCTCGACGGCGGTTCGCCAGCGCGCGAGACCCTCGGGCCCGGAACGCTCGAGCTCCGCGAGCTCCGCGAGGGCGAGCCCCGCGTGCTCGTCGATCCGATCCGCCAGGCGCGCCGCAGTCCCGATCGCGTTGTGACGGCGCACGCGCCCGAGGATGCCCTCGTTCACGAGCTCGTACAGACGCGTGCAGAGCTCCCCCCAGCCGGGCACATTGGTCTGCGTGCGCGCGAGGCGCGCGCTGGTCGCGATCACGCTCGCGTCGGGGGCGAGCCAGCGCTCGGCGGCCAGCTCGCGGATCTTCGCGACGAGCTCTGCGCGCGCGTCCTCGGTCAGCTCGTCGGCCCGATTGAGCACGAAGATCATGCCGCGGCGGCCCGCGAAGGCGTCGACGAAGGTAACCGAGGCGAGCTCGCTCACCGATTGACGGTGGGCCACGACCAGGAGGACGTCGGAGCGGGAGGCGAGCACGCGCACGACCTCGCGATGCTCGGCCGCGATGCTGTTGATGTCGGGCGCGTCGATGAGGATCTGCTCGCGCCAGGGGCCGCCGAGATCGGGCTCGTAGTCGATCACGAGCGGCGTCTCGCCGGGCAGGCCCGCGAGCAGGCGCGTCACGTCGGCGTCGATCGGCCGATAGACGACCGGCGCGCGCGTGGTCGGGCGACTCTCGCCTTCGCGCGCGATGGCGCGGCCGACCAGTGCGTTGAGCAACGTAGACTTCCCGGCCCCGGTCGCGCCCACGAGCGTGATCACTGCCGCGGCACGCACGCGCCCGAGCTGCGCCTCGACGTCGCGCTCGAGCTCGGCGATTTCATCGGTGATCGGCGCGAAAGGAACCAGCCCGCGCACCTCGTCGAGGTCGCGGCCGAGCTCGCGGCGCAGGCGCTCGAGCTCGCGTCTCACGTCGTCGCCGAGGGCGTGCACTCCCATTCCATGGCCTCCTGTTCCGCGCGCAAGACCGATTCCAGGCGCTCACCGTCCTGCTCGCGCTGGTGCAGGATCGCGAGCGTCGCCGGCAGCGCCGCGCTGGCGGCAATCTCGGCGAGACGGGCGCTGCGCAGCTTCTGCCAGCGCTCGCGCGCGTCGTGCGCGACCTCCGAGCCGAGCAGCTTCGACACCTTCTCCGCCATCAAGGACGACAGCGTTCCGGCCCCCGCGACGACGATGTCGGCGCCGAGTCCGCCGGCCTTGAAGATCACGATGCCGGCCGCCACGACCGGAAAGAGGTGCAAGGCGTCGACCGCGAGCTGGAAGAACCACTCGCCGCCGTGAGTCTCGAGCTCCTCCTCGATCAGCTCCTCGCACGCTTCCTGGAACGCGCGCAAGACGGCGGGGTCCTCGCCGAGGGCCGCGCATGCGCGCTCGCGCGCGCTCCCGCTCGATTGCGGCGCGAGGTCGCTCTCGAGCGCCCGAGCGAGGGCCGCGTCCGGAGCGGCACGATCGCGCCAGAAGGCGCCGGCCGGTACGAGCGCGAGCGCGATCTCCTCGTAGAAAGCGGGCCAGATGCGCACCAGCGCCTTGGCCTCGATCTCGGAGAGGCGCGAGCGCGTACTCGTGCTCTCCACGGTGGGCCGTCGCGAGAACGGCAGGCGCGCGATCAGCCGTTCGAGCGCGAGGCGCGTCTTCTTCAAGGCGCCGCGCAGTCCGCGCTGGAAGAGGCTCGGCCGGCGATCGAGGACCGCGCGGAACGCCTCGAGGAACGGCCCCATCGGCATCGCATCGCGGGCGACCTCTTCGCCGAGCAGCTGCGCAGGCGTGCGCGCACGCGCCTCGATCGCGCGAGCTTCCGCGCGCGCGGCGGCGAGCGCACGCACGATGCGCGCGAGAAGCTCGCGCAGCTCGGCGAGGGATGCCTGCAGCGCGGCGCGCTTGAGCTCGACCGCCTGGCCGAGCGAGAAGAGCCAGCGCGAGAGCGGCTCGCCGCCGGCCACGCCATCCCCACCGAGGCCGGCCGGATCGAGAGCGCTCTCGCCGCGCTGGATGGCGAGGTCGAAGGGCGCGTGGAAGAGCGCCACCGGCTCGCACGCGAGATCGGCGGAGAGCTTCTGCGCGTGGTCGCGCGTGATCGTTTCGCCGAGCGACTCGTTGTACACGAGCAGCCACGGCCGACCGTGCGCCAGCCACTCGCGCAGGAAGGTGACGACGTCCTTGTTCTGATAGGTGTGGCGGGTGACGACGACGAGGGCGAGGTCGACCACGCGCAGGAGCGCCTCGCTCGCCTCTCGGTTCTCGGTCAGGATGCTGTCGAAGTCGGGCGTGTCGACGAGGATGACGTCACGCGGCATCTCCTCGACGGCGACGACCAAGAGCCGCGCCGGGTCGTCCGCGAGCTCGAGCGCCTCGCGCACGCCGTCGCCCTCGGGTTCCACGCGCTCGAGGACGAGCCGCGCGAGCGTCGGCTCGCTCGCCAGTCGCTCGAGCAAGGCGGGGTGCAGCGCCCCGACCAATCGGCGTGTCGCGCCGCCGGTGGGCACCGAGGGCGAGAGCGCGCGCCCGGCCAGTGCATTGAACAGCGCCGACTTCCCCGCGTTGTTCGGTCCCACGACGCCCACGACCAGGTACTCGCTCGCGCCGGCCGTGCGCGGCAAGAGATCGTGCTCCAGGCGCTCGACCGCCTCGCGGGCCAGCGGCTCGACGGCCCCATGCACGCCCGGGCGCCCCGCGGCGAGCGGTACGAGGAGTGCATGGACGCGCCGCAAGCGCTGGGGGAGTTCGGACACGGCGAAGGGATCGAGAGCAGAGCGGAGCGTTCTTCCTCTCGCTTCTTGGGGAAGGGAGGCGCCCGTTTCCGCCAGGATGACAGAGGAGTGCCTCGCCTTCCAAGCCGAAGGTATCTTCCTGTGCGTGACGGACGCGAAGGAAGCGCTGCGCCGGGGCGATCACGCCGGCTTGAAACGACACCTGGCGCGCGATCCGAAGCTCGCGAAGAAGGCCCAGCTGGTGGTCGATGCGGCTGGCCGCGCCGATCGACGAGCGCTGGAGGTACTGGTCGAGCACGGTGCGGACGTGAACGCATCCTGGCGCAACTACCGGCCGCTGCATGCGCTGCTCCAGGGAGAGCCTCTCGCGGGAGCGCAGGCACCGACGCCCGAGCGGCTGGCGTGTCTCGATTGGTTGCTCGCGCACAGCGCCGATCCCGAACAGCTCGGCGCCTGGCCGAGCATGCGCGCGCTCCTGGTCGCCGCCTTCGGAGGCGAGCAAGCCTACGTCGATCGCCTGAAGGAAGGTGGGGCTCGCGTCGACGGCTGGGTGAAGGCGGCTCTCGGCGACGTCGCGGCGGTGCGTCGCGAGCTCGCTCGTGACGAGAGCTTCGCGCGGGCGCGCGACGAGGGGGGTCTCACGGCCCTGCAATGCTGCGCGGGATCGCGCATGGGCACCGGAGACGCGCGCCGCCGGAAGCGCTTGCGCGAGGTGGCGACGCTCCTGCTCGATCACGGCGCCGATCCCGATGCGAAGGTGCGCTCGTGGAGCGAGGAGGTCGACGTCTGCTACTTCGCCATCGGCGCGGACCACCTCGAGCTCTTCGACCTGCTCCTGAAGCACGGCGCGAACGCGACCGCGGCGCTCCCCTCGGCGCTGTTTCGCAAGGGAGAGCTCGCGACCTTCGTCGCCTTCGCCGAGCTCGCCCTCCGCCACGGCGCCGAACCTGACCGAGCCATGGCGGGCGATCGTCCGCTCTTGAACGAGCTCGTCCGCTGGGGCCAGTTCACCTCCGCGCTCTGGCTCCTGGACCACGGCGCCGATCCGAACCTCCCCGATGCGCGCGGCTGGACCGCGCTCCACCAGGCGGCCTCGCGCGGGAACGAGCGCGTCTTTCGCGCGCTTCTCGAGAAAGGCGCAGACCCCGATCGCGCGGATGCGAAAGGATGCACGCCGCTCGACCTCGTGCGAGCGAAGCCTCTGCAAAGGCTGCTCACGACCTGGCTGAAGTCTCGCAGGCCGACCTCTCGCTGAGGCCGAGAGCGCGACCTTCGACGACCAGCTCGCGTTACCGCCTGGTTCGGATTCCCGCTCTGGTTCGGAGTACCGCCTTCAGGCGGTCTGGTTCGTCGTCCCGCCTTCAGGCGGGACTGGCTCCGCAAGAGAAGACCGCCTGAAGGCGGTACTCCGAACCGGAAGGAGAGAAACTACACCTCAGGGCCGCAGCTCGACGCGCGCGACGGGCAGGAACGCGCGATCGAAGCGCTCGACGAAGTCTTCGAGGAGCACGCCTGGATCGGCCGTCACTTTCTTCTCTCAGAACGAGTAGCGCCAGCCCAGGAGCAGGTAGATGTCGGTCGAGAGGCCGGGGCCGTCCAGCCATTCGACGACCGGTTTTCCGACCTCGACGCTGAGCGTGCGCACCGTCTCGTATCCGCCACCGAGCTGCCAGGTGAGGCCTCCGACGAGGTCGTAGCGCTCGCCACCTTGCGTGTGCCGGTCGTTCAACGGACTGACCGTGGGATCGAGCTCGTCGGATTCGCCGTGGATGTCGCCCCAGAAGTAGCCGCGCAGGCGCAGCGAGCCAGAGACCGAGGGGCTGAAGCCCTTGGCGACCCAGACCGACAGATCCCCCTCGTTGCTCTTGGCCCAGTCCTCGTCGTTGCGGCCGACGCGCAATCGCCACTGGCCCTGCGCGCCCCACGACCAGGTGTCGTACTGCACGAGCCAGGAAAGGCCGGGATGCAGGTTGTAGGTCCCCGTGCCGATCTGCATCGAATAGGGGAGGGTGATGCGCTCGCCGTTTTGGTCGTGGTCGGCTTCGTCGACGGATCCGGTCGGGATGGACAGGCCGAGGTTTGCGACGAGCTTCCGACCATCCCCTTGGTGCAGGGCGCGGACCGTGCCGAGCTTCAGGTCGCCGATGCCGTTGGCCTCGGTCTCGAATCCATCGCCCGTATCCGTCTCGTTGTCCATCTTGCGCGCGATCCAGGGCAGCTCGGCGAAGAGCGTCCAGCGCTCGTCCCAGCCGTAGAACATCTGGAGATCGAGGACGTCGGTCGACATCTCCTCCGCCGCGACCTCGTAGCCCATGTCGAAGATCTCCTGGCTGGAGAGGTCTTCCATGTCGTCGCGCATACCGTCCTGCTCGATCCGCTCGTAGCGCACGTAGACCATCCACTCCTTCGCATCGAGCAAGTCCGTGAACGTGACGCCTACCGGGGGCCGAGCGTCCGGCCGCGCCCAGTCCCAGCCCGTCGAATCGCTACTGGACTCTTGCCCCGGGAGCACGCGCAACACGCCCGCGCTCCGGCCGGCGAGCAGGGGCGCGCTATCCGCTTCCACATCCATGGGATCCTGAGCGAGAGCCCCAGCGGCGAAGATCCCGAAAACGGAGGAGACGCGGCACGCCGAGCGGAGGGAATTGCACATGGCGATTGGAGCAGTTGGCGCCCTTGCAGGACGCCGGGGATTCGACCGCGGTCGCACGGAGGCCGCCCCGCGCGGGACGCGCGAGATTCGGATTCTACTCCTTTGCACCCCTGCCGCATGCGGAACCGAACCCGTTCCAGATGCACTACCCGCACCTCACCGCCCTTCGTCGGTTTCGTCGGTGTCGCCGGCTTCGGGGGCGTCCGGCGGAGGCACCGGCATCAGCGTCGACATCGCGCCGCCCGACCACGCGGAGGAGATCCCGGCGAGCGCCGCAATCTGCAGCAAGGGTCCCTCGACCAGGAAGCCCGCCAGCCCGGTGAGATTGACCGCGAGCGAGCGATCAGCCTGCATCTCCTGGACGAGGTCTTCGCCCTGGATGCGGCTCACGCTCACGAAGGCGCGCGCGCCGCGCATGAGCTCGCCGTAGGGTGGCAGGACGATCCCCGCGTCACGGCTCGCATCGGTGGGCGAGCGCGTCGCGTTGGCGAGGGCCGAGCACACGAAGCTCATCGGCGCGTAGCCCGAGCGCAGCAGTCGCGGTGTGTCGACGAACATGATGGCTTGCAAACCCCCGCGCTCGGCGGGGAGCTGCTCGACGAGTCGGGGATTGTGCTCGAGGCTCGTCTCCGGATGCTGGACCTGGCGCACCGCCGCCAGGGCTGCCTGGGGGGTGGCGGCGAGGATGAAGTACTCCGCTGCGATGGCCCAGGTCGGCTCGAGCGGCACGGGAAGGCCGGGGAAAGTGAGCGTGGAGAAGCTCGTTTCGCCGCTCTTCCAGGAGCGCACGGCGATGCGGCCCTGCGCCTCGCTCGCGGCGAGCCCGGTGATCACGTCTTCGAGCCGCTCGATCGTCTCGGCGAGCGCGGCCCCATCGGTGAGCGCCGCGAACATCACGATCGAGCCGCAGCCGCTCGCGCCAGTCGTATCGGAGGCGTACAAGCCGAAGCTCGACCCCAGGTGATCGCAGAAGTCGTGCTGCAGATGGAAGCCGCTCATCTGGTCCAGCATCTCGATCGGATCCTCCACGCCGGAGGACGCGAGCTGCTCCTCGAAGGCATCCATCACGAAATCCAGGTACGCGCCCACGTCGAAGCTGAAAACCTGGGCCCAGAGCGCGTCCTCGGGAACGGCCGCCAGCGCGCTCATGGGAAGAGGCTGCTCGGGAATGATCCCCGATTCGCGCATGTTCTTCCCGAAGCCCGCCATGCTCGTGATCGTGCGCGTGCAGTCGTCGTCGACGCGCGAGCGCATCGACAGGCGCAAGTCCATGTAGCCGAGCCTCTCGAGCATGGAGAAGGCCGCCCGCTGCTCCTCGGGAGGGCCGCCGGCCATGGCCATCATCTGCTGCATGAGCTGCCCGTAGTCGATCGTCAAGGAGTACGCAGGCGCATCAGCGCCTGACGGCTGCGCGCTGGAGAACGCGCCAGCGTCGTCGCTCCCGACCGCCAGCACGAAGCGCTCGCCCTGGCTGCCGATCCAGGCGGGAATCGGACTACCCTGGATCTCCGCCAGGCCGCCAGCTTCGGGTAGCTCGGCCTGCAAGCCGCTCGCGCCCAGGAGCTCGGCGAAGTCGCCGGCGACCGAACGAGCAGCAGCGCCGCTCTCCGCCGAAAGCTCGAGCCGCAGCAGGAGCGGGACGCCGGACCCTTCGTTGCTGGGAAGCACGATGCCGAACCGAATCGGATCGAGGAGCGCGCGGCCGAGGAGCCTGACCGCCGAGGGGGGAACCTCGGTCTGGCCGGCGAGCTCGACCGAGAGCTCGGCCAGCCGTGGCTCGATCAGGCGAACGAGATCGCGCAGGCCCTGGTCCTTGAAGTCGACCAGCAGGGCCTCGATTCCTCGGGAGGAGAAGGCGAGCACCTCGCGGTTGGCGGGAGGGTCTTGGATCGCGACGGAGAGAGCGAGAAGGATGGGGAACGGCATGATCGAGTTGCGCAGACGGTTGGAGAGCGAATTCCGAGGGAAGGTGAGCCACACATGCTAACCCCTGCCTGCCCAGCCGAGCCCTTCTCAACTCTCCGCAGTAGGCTGGAAACGTGACTGCGGATAACACACCCCTTGCCCGTGCGTCCGGGGAGGGTGACGCGAGGATGCACGATGCATCGAGGGCCGCGGGTGGGCTCGGGCAGGAACGGGAGGATTCCCGGAGCCTGGCTGGCGGCGCATCTGCCGCTCGGTCGACTTCCCCGGCGCGCGACATGGACGAGCTCCTGGTGCAGCGATCGAGGGCGGGCGACCGCGACGCATTCACGCGCATCTACGAGCGCTTCGCGCCCACCGTTCACGGCGTTCTGCTCGCCTGGGTCGGGCCGCACGAGGTCGAGGACCTGTTACAGGAAGTGTTCTTGAGCGCGCTCTCCCGCATCGATTCCCTCGAGCGTCCCGGCGAGCTCGGGTCGTGGCTGTGCGCGATCGCGCGCAACAGGGCGCACGATCACTGGCGCACGCGGCGCTCGGGCGCGATCGAGGCCACGGAGGAGATCCCGGACGCGCGCGGCTCGAACGATAGGCTCGAAGAGGAAGACGAGGCGCGAGCCGTCCTCGGCGCGATCCGCGACCTACCCGAGGCCTATCGCGAGACGCTCGTGCTGCGGCTGGTCGAAGGCCTCTCGGGCGAAGAGATCGCGGCACGCACCGGTCTGACGCACGGCTCGGTCCGCGTGAACCTGCATCGCGGGATGCACCTGCTGCGCGAGAAGCTCGCGGGGAGGACGGCATGAACGACGAGCGGCGCATGGACGAATACCTGTGGGATCCCGCGAGCCCGCCCGATCCGGAAGTCGAGCGGCTCGAGCGGCTGCTCTCGCGCTACCGCCATCGTCGAAGTCCCCCGACGCTCTCGCGCCGCACCTGGGCATGGCGCATCCTGCTTCCCGCGGCCTTGCTCGCGGCCGCATGTGTGATGGTGATCGTCTTCGCTGCGCGCGGACCGGCGTATCGAGTCGAGGGCGTGGCGGGTCTCTCCCGCGCGCGCGTGGGCGACTGGATCGAGGCCGGCTCGCAGCCCGCGCAGATCGAGATCGCCGACATCGGCGAGGTCGAGCTCGATCCTGGCTCGCGCGTGCACGTCGAGGCGATCGAAGCGAACGGCGCGGAGGCGCGCCACGCGCTGTACATCGAAGAGGGCGCTCTGCATGCGCGCATCACCGCGGACCCGCGCGTCTTCCAGGTGAACACACCCGCCGGCATCTCGATCGATCTGGGGTGCGAGTATCGACTCGAGGTCTCCGAACATGGAATCGCGACGATCCACGTGCTGACGGGACAGATCGCTTTCGGCTGGAAGGATCGCGAGGTGTTCGTCCCTTCGGGTGCCTCGTGCACCTCCATCCCCGGCCTCGGGCCGACGGCTCCGGTGTTCGACGATTGCCCGGAGCCACGCAAGCGCCTGGTCGAGCGCCTCTCGCGCGCCGCCGAGTGGTCCGCGGAGGAAAAGGACGAGCTCTTCGCGCTCGAGAGCCGTGACGACGCGCTCCCACTCTTCGCCATGCTCGGCGATCCCGCGCTCACTCCCACGCAGCGCGGCGCGATCTTCGACCGGCTGGCGCAGGTCTTCGAGCTTCCGCAGGGTGTCACTCGCGAACGGATCCTGGCCCTGGATCGAGCGAAGCTCGACGATTGGCTGCAGCAGAGCGCCAAGGACTACTGGATCACCGCCAAGGGCTTTCAGCGCTAGCTCTTATCCGAAGTAAAACAAAACGCCGGACCGCCTCTGGAGAGAAACCACACCCCGACGAGCACGGCGTACCTAGTAGAGACAAACCACACCCCGACGAGCACGGAGTCCCTCCGAGTTTGGAGTACCGCCTTCAGGCGGTCTGGTTCGTCGTCCCGCCTTCAGGCGGGACTGGCCCTGCCAAGAGAAGACCGCCTGAAGGCGGTACTCCGAACCGGAGGTTAGGATCGAAGCGTGATCCACTTTCTGGTCGAGCACTTCCTCCTCTCCGCGCTCCTTGCGCTCGCCTCGCAAGAAGAGCCCTCCCTTCCGTCCGCCGAGCACGGCAAGCGCTACGACCGCCTGCTGATCCGCGACGTTCTCGTGATCGAAGGCAACGGCACGCCCATTCGCGGCCCGCTCGACATCGTGATCGAGAAGGACCGCATCGCATCGATCGGCCGGGTCGGAAAAGACGAGCCTTTCGATGCGGTGATCGAGGGCGAAGGCCGCACCGCGATTCCTGGTCTCATCAATCTGCACGGGCACCTGCACCACGAGCGCGCCGGGATCGAGATGCCCTACCAGTACCAGCTCGACCTGTGGCTCGCTTGCGGCATCACCACCGTGCGCGATCTCGGCAGCGATCGCGAGCAAGCGCTGGATGCGCGATGCAAGAGCGATGCAGGCGAGGTGCCCTCTCCGCGGCTCTTCCTCTACATGGTGGCCGGTGGCGAGACGGCGGAGGAGGCGCGCCTGAGTGTACGCGGGATCCAGGATGCTCGCGGCGACGGCATCAAGGTCGTGGGCATGGACCGCGAGTCGTTCGTGGCCTTGCTCGCGGAGGCCAATGCGGCGGGCTTGCGCGTCGCGCACCACATCGGCGTCGAGGACACCGACGCCTGGGACGACATCGCCGGCGGCACGACGACGATCGAGCACTGGTACGGCATTCCGGATGCGGCGATCCCCTACGGCTCGCAGCAGTTTCCTCCCGGTTACAACTACTCGAACGAGCTCGACCGCTTCCGCTGGGCCGGCCATCTGTTCCGCGAGGCCGATCCCGCGAAGCTCGGCCAGGTGCTGCAGGGAATGGTCGACGCGGGCGTCGCCTGGGACCCCACGCTCACCATCTACGAGGCGACGCGCGACGCTCTCGCCGCCCAGAACCAGCCCTGGTTCGCCGAGTACCTGCACCCGGCGCTGGCGAAGTTCTTCGAGCCGAACCTCGAGAGCCACGGCTCCTTCTTCCTCGACTGGACCACCGCGGACGAGTGCGCCTGGCGCGACAACTACCAGCGCTGGTTCGCGGCGCTGCGCGAGTTCGCCGAGCGCGGCGGAACGATCGGCACCGGTGAGGACGCCGGATACATCTATCGCCTCTACGGCTTCGGACTGATCCGCGAGCTCGAGCTCCAGCAAGAGGCCGGCTTTCACCCGCTCGACGTCTTGAAGCACGCGACATCGAACGGCGCCAAGATCCTCGACCGCGAGCACGAGCTCGGCCGCCTGAAAAAGGGCTTCAAGGCCGACATCGCTCTCGTGAACGGCAACCCGCTCGCCAACTTCAAGCTCCTGTACCCCACCGGTACGCTGGTCCAGGACGGATCCGGCACCCGCCGCGGCGGCACGATCGAGTGGACCATCAAGGACGGCCTCTGCTACCGCGGCGCCGTCCTCATTGAGAACGTGCGGCAGATCGTCTCCGAGGCGCGCAACACCGGAGTGGTGGACGCAACTCGCTGAAACCGCTCGCCCTCCGAGGCAGTCCCATGGAAACCTCGCCCCGATCTCGCTCCAAACTCACGTACGCGGAGTACGAGCGCCTCCCCGACGACGGGCAGCGTCACGAGGTCATCGATGGTGAGCACCATGTGAACCCTGCGCCCGGCACCTACCATCAGCTCCTCTCCAGTCGCCTCCTGGTCCAGCTCTTCGATCGGGTCGAGCGTGCCGGACGGGGCCTGATCTTCCACGCGCCCGTGGACCTCCAGCTCTCCGAATCGGACATCGTGCAGCCCGATCTCGTGGTCGTGCTGGAGGAGAATCGCAGGATCGTCACGCCCACGAAGATCGAGGGCGTGCCCGACCTCGTGGTGGAGATCCTCTCGGCGTCCAGCGCCCGGACGGACAGGAACCTCAAGAAGGAGCTCTATCACCGGTCCGGGATCCCCGAGTACTGGGTGGTCGATCCTGAAGAGCACTGCATCGAGCAATACCTGATGGCAGAGGCACGCTACGAGCTCGCCAGCGTGCACACCGCGGAGATCGTTTCGCGCCACATTCCCGTGGTGCGAGTGGACCTCGGCCGGGTCTGGTGATGGCGCGCCGCGACCGTCGGTCGACCCGGATCGGCCGTGGCGGAGGGTCTAGAATGAACGGACGAGGGACGCCCGCGGCCACGAACTGAAACCGGCCGCCCCCTCAGGAGGTCCCATGGACACGTCGCCCCGATCTCGATCGAAGCTCACCTACGCGGAGTACGAGCGCATCCCCGACGACGGGCAGCGCCACGAGATCGTCGACGGTGAGCACCATGTGAACCCCGCGCCGGGCACGTACCACCAGACCGTTTCTCGCCGGATCCAGTTCCAGCTCTACGAGCAGATCGAGCTCACCGGCCTGGGGCAAGTTTTCGACGCGCCGGTCGATCTGCAGCTCTCCGACTTCGACATCGTGCAGCCCGATCTCGTGGTAGTACTCGAGAAGAAACGCGCGATCATCACCCCAACAAGGATCGAGGGCGTGCCTGATCTCGTCGTGGAGATCCTCTCGCCGTCGAGCGCCCGGACGGACAGGACCCTGAAAAAGGAGCTCTACCGGCGGTCGGGGGTTTCCGAGTACTGGGTGGTCGCTCCGGAGGACCACGTGGTCGAGCAGTACTTGCTCGTGGGCGATCGCTACGAGCTGGCCGGCAGGTCATCTGCCGAGATCGTGTGCCGTAGCATCCCGCAAGCGCGGGTGCATCTCGGCCGGGTCTGGTGACGGCGCGCCGCGACCGTCGATCGACCCGGATCGGCCGTGGCGGAGGGTCTAGAATGAATGGACGAGGGACGCCCGCGGCCACGAACTGAAACCGGCCGCCCCCTCAGGAGGTCCCATGGACACGTCGCCCCGATCTCGATCGAAGCTCACCTACGCGGAGTACGAGCGCATCCCCGACGACGGGCAGCGCCACGAGATCGTCGACGGTGAGCACCATGTGAACCCCGCGCCGGGCACGTACCACCAGACCGTTTCTCGCCGGATCCAGTTCCAGCTCTACGAGCAGATCGAGCTCACCGGCCTGGGGCAAGTCTTCAATGCGCCGGTCGATCTGCAGCTCTCCGACTTCGACATCGTGCAGCCCGATCTCGTGGTCGTGCTGGAGGAGAAGCGCTCGATCATCACCCCGACGAGGATCGAGGGCGTGCCCGATCTCGTGGTGGAGATCCTCTCGCCGTCGAGCGCCCGGACGGACAGGACCCTGAAAAAAGAGCTCTACCGGCGGTCGAGGATCCTCGAGTACTGGGTGGTCGCTCCGGAGGAGCACGTGATCGAGCAGTACTCGCTCGTGGGCGATCGCTACGAGCTGGCGGGCAGGCCATCCGCCGAGATCGTGTGTCGCAGCATCCCGGAGGTGCGAGTGGACCTCGTCCGGGTCTGGTAGCGAGCTCGAACTGGGCGGCCTTTCGTTGTCGAGACGCCTCGTCCTGCTCATTCGCCGGCGAGGATGCGATCGATCATCTGGCGGGCATGGTCGCGCTCCGGATCGAGCTCCAGGACGTGCTCGTAGGCAGCCAGCGCCTCCGCGTCCCGGTCCAGTGTCCAGAGCGCCTTCCCCAGACTGTCCCAGGCGTTCGCGGACTGCGGAAAGAGCTCTGCGTTGCGTGCGAAGACGGCGCGGGCTTCCTTCGGGCGAGCGCCATCGAGGTGGCGGTGGCCGAGCTCGTCGAGACCGTTCTCGACGAGATGAGCCAGCCCTGGGCGTGCTTCTGCAGCGGTCTCGAACAGCTCCAGGACGCGCCCGTCGTCGTCGGCTTCGAGGGCGGTACACACGGCTTCCACCAGCGGAGCGAGGCGCTGCTGGCGCGCGGCGATGCGCGCGAGCTCGGCCTCCAATCGCTCTCCCGGGATCCACTGTCCATTGAGCACGAGACCAACGACCTCGCGGGCAGCAGCGAGGTCCTGCAGGGGGTCACGCGCGAGGAGCACGAGGTCGGCGCGCTGCCCCTCGGCGATCCTTCCGCTGTCGGCGAGGCCCATCGCGCGCGCCGGGATCAGCGTGGCGGCCTGGATCGCCGCGAGCGTGCTCAGACCGGAACGGGTGAATTCCAGGAGCTCGTCGTGCAGCGAGAAGCCTGGCACGACGAAATCGAAGGGGCTGTCCGTCCCGGCCAGGATCGGGACACCGGCGGCGTGGAACGCGCGCGTCAGGGCTCGTTGCAGCTCGAGGTTTGCGCGCAGGTACTGGGCGATGAAGCTCAAGTACGGCTTCCACTTGCCGTTGCGAAAGCGAGCCCGCTCGGGCGTCCAGCTTCGCCGACGCGCAGGGTCCACGTAGGCGAGCTCTGGACGATCCTGGAGCGCGAAGTAGGCCTCGTCCGTCATGGCCTGGATCGTCGCGAAGGTGATCAGCGTTGGCGTCACCACCAGTCCCGCGGCCTTCACGCGCCCGGCCAGCTCGCCGATCGCCTCGCGCAGATTCGCGGCGAAGGCGGGGACGCTGTCCATGAGCTCGGGATGATCGCTGAAGTGAGCTCGGCCGAACTGCAAGTCCACGTACGGCCGCACCAGCGCCCCCAGCGATTCCTCCGTGTAGACGATCTCCTCCATGTGATCGATCGAGTCCTGGCCTTCCTCGAGAACGGCGGAAAAAGGCAGGTTCCTGGGTGCGTGCCCGATCACCGTGATGCCGGCAGCGTGCGCCGACTCGATCAATGCGTGGTAGGTCTCGCGTGGCATCGAGTCCGTTCCGTCACCGTACATCTTGATGGCGTCGTAGCCCGCGGCCTTTTGCGCGCGCACGGCATCGCGAGCTTGCTCGACCGTGCGGATCCCGAGGCTCGCCGTCGTGGGGCCCGTCGTGAGAATGCGCGGGCCGAGGAGCTCGCCCGATCTCACCCGCCCTCGTAACGCGAGCTGGTACGGACCTCCGTGCATGCTGCGCACGGTGGTCACTCCGTTCGCGAGGTAGAGCCAGAGGTCCTCGGGATCGTCCTCTTCGAACAGGTGGACGTGCGCATCGCACAAGCCGGGCAACAGGTAGCGCCCGGATCCATCGACCGTCACGGCGCCAGGCGGCGCGTCGACCTCGGATGCCCCCGCGATGCGCTCGATGCGCCCTTCGCGAATGAGGAGCGCCCGAGCGGGAAGGAGCTCGCCCCGCTCGACGTCCACCACGGTCACGTTGCGCAGGACGAGCGCGGGAGGGGACTGGAGCGCCGAGAGCAGGAGCCAGAGCCAAGGAGCGAGCCTGGCAAGCCTTCGATCCATGCCGCACCGGTAGGGAAGCTTCATTGGTGCAAGAGTGTCGCGGGTTCCCGCACCGCTGTCTTGAACCAGACTTGCGCCGGGCGTCTAGAGAGAAACCACACCCCCTACGAGCACGGAGTCCCTCCTAGAGAGAAACCACACCGCGACGAGCACGGAGTCCCTCCCCTAGAGAAACCGCACACCGACGAGCACGGAGTCCCTCCGAGTTTGGAGTACCGCCTTCAGGCGGTCTGGTTCGTCGTCCCGCCTTCAGGCGGGACTGGCTCCGCAAGAGAAGACCGCCTGAAGGCGGTACTCCGAACCAGAGGCGGAACTCCAAACCAGAGGCGGCCGCCCTCATGTTTCATGCGACGGAGTCGCGCCAAGGCGCGGTCGGGAACTCGTTCAGGAGCTCGGGAATCGACGGCGGAAGGCCGCGGGGGTGAGTCCCATCCAGCGCTTGAAGGCTCGCGTGGCGTGGCTCTGATCGGCGAAGCCCTGCTCGACTGCCAGGCTGGCGATCGCACGCACATCGAGAGCGAGCGATCGGGCCAGCTCGTTCACGCGCAGGCCCCGCAGGTATGCACCGACGGTGCAGCCGTGCGCGACCCGGAAGGCGCGCGCCAGGTGCGAAGGATGCAGCCCCACGTGCCGGGCCAGGGAGGAGAGCGTCCATGCTTCGCGCGGCGCGTCGTGCAGCGCCTCGGTGGCCCGGTGCACCCGAGGCGACGGCGGCCTCGCAGGTGGCCCTGTGCCGAGCATCCGCTCGAAGAGCTCGAGCGCGAGCTGATCGATCACCAGCGGCGAGCACGTGTCCGGCTCGGCCAGCTCGCACCACAGCGCGAGGGCGGAGCGCGCACTGGCAAGGTCGCGCGTGCTGGCGAGCCGGTCGAGCGCGAGCTTCGGCGCGACCAGATCCGGGTCTCGAAGCTCGATCAGCAAGCAGCGCGCGGGCGCCGCGGAGAAGCAATTGGAGTGCAGCTCACCAGCCGGCTTGAAGATCGCCGTCTGGGGAAGGAAAGCGCCGCGCTCGCGGCCGCAGTCCTCCCGGTAGCAACCCTCCAGCACGAAGTTCACGCACGCGTGCTCGTGTCGATGTCGATCGACCACCAGGCCTCGCTGGTGGCGCGTCTCCAGCAGGCGAAACGTTCCCGTGCTCAGCCCCCACAGGTGCTGGCCATGGGAGAGAGGCGGAGCCGCGATCACATCGGGCAGCGTAGCCGGGAAACCGATCGCCGGCCGCCGCGGCGGGTAATACTTCAGTCGACGACTCCTCACGCACCGGGTACGGCCGGATCCCAGGTCGGTGGCGGCAGGGCCCGTCCGCGGCGGCGGCCGGGATCGTCGACGAGCTTGGCGTACAGCGCGCGGCGTGCTCGCGCGATCGCGGGGAAGAGCTTGCGAGCGTCCGCCTGCCGGCCCTGCGCGCTGCGACCGGCGAGATAGGCCGCGAGGAAGCGGCCCTGCTCGTCGGGATCCAGGAGCGCGGCCGCGTCGAGGAAGAGGCACGCGAGATCGTAGGCCGGACCGCGCAGCTGGGGCCGCGGTCCGCCGCGCCATGCGTCGACGAGCCACAGCGAGCGCGCGCCTTCGCGAGGAACGACGAGCACGTTGCGCAGATACAGATCGTGGTGCACGAAGCCGAGGGCGTGCAGTCGTGAGACCTCGCGGGCGAGCTCGGCCAGGAGCGGTTCGCGCTCCGAGGTGGTGGAGCGTTCGAGCACCTCGAGCAAGGTGCGCGGGGCCTCGATCTGGGCGGTGAGCAGGTACTGGTAGTGTGGCAGACCGCCGCGCGTGAAGACTCCGGCGGCGTGCGGCAGAGCGCACTGGAAATGTCGCTCGATCATCCACGAGAGGTTGAAGTACTCTTGGATGCGCGGCGCGCGGCGGCGCAGCAGGACCCGGCGCAGCCCGTGCCGCAAGCGGGCGCGTCCCGCGAGCGGCCCACCCTTAAGCCATACGCGCTCGCCGAAGAGCTCCAGCGCGCGCGCGGCTTGCTCGCGCTCGCGCGCGATTTCCAGTCCGAGCTCCGCGGCCGCTTGCATCATTCCCTTGCGCCAGCCTTGCACGTGCAGGTGGCCGAGAGGGGTCCGGAAGTTCAGCTCGGACACGGGCGCTCGCGCTCCCTCGCGCGGCTCGCGAGGAAGAAGGTCTGCTGCGAGACGAAACGGAACGACGGATGGAACGAAAGCACCTCGCCGCCGGCCTCGCGCACGAGTGCGGCGATCACGCGGCGGGGGCGCGCGACGCGACCCTCGGGATGGCGCCGGCGGGAAAGCCGCGCACGCGCGCGCCATGCGGCGAGCGAGCCAGAATCCCAGAACGAGGCGACGAGGAACCGGGCGCTCACTCGCAAGAGCTCGTCGAGCAGCCGCGCGAGCTCCTCCTCGTGCTGGATGTGATGCAGCATCCGGCAACACAGGAGCAGCTCGAAGCTCGCGTCGGAGAACGGCAGGGCGCGCGCATCCGCCCGGATGAGCCTTCCGGGCGGCGCGGCAGCAAGCATGGCCTGGGAAACATCGGTCCCGACGTAGTCGAGGCCTGCGCCGTCGATCGTCGCACGCATGCGGCCCGCGCCGCATGGCACGTCGAGGACGCGGCTTCCTGGCGGGAGCGCGAGCCGCGCGAGGATCGCCTGCACGAGGCGCGGGTCGCGCTGGCGCGCTCGCTCGCTCGCGAAGCGAGCGTCGCGATAGCGCTCTCCCGCTGCCGGGGCCTGCCAGCGCTCGCTCGTGGAAGGATGCAGTGCACGCGACATCGCGGCGGGAAGTATAGGCACCCCGCGCGATCCCGCGCCGAGCACGGGGCGCGCGCCCTCGCCGCCGACGTCCGGGATCAGGGGGCCAGCGCGAGCACTTCCAGGTTCGACGGAAGCACGACCGTGAAGACGCTCCCCCGCCCGAACTCACTCTCCACGCGGACGCTCCCGCCCATCATCTCGGCGAAGCGCCTCGTCAACGCGAGCCCCAGTCCGGTGCCCGTGAAATTGCGCGCGGCGCCGGAGTCGAGCTGCTGGAACTCGACGAACAGCCGCTCCAGGTCTTCCGGCCGGATGCCGATGCCCGTGTCCTCGACGCGGACCTCGAACTCGCGCGCGTTGCAGGGCGCCGCGCTGACCTGGATGCTGCCGGCCTCGGCGGTGAACTTGACCGCGTTGGAGAGCAGGTTGGAGAGCACCTGCTTGAAGCGGTTGCGGTCGAGGTGCACCGTCGTCAGGTCGGGCGCGATCTGGATTCCGATGGTGATGCGCTTCTTGCCTGCCAGTCGGCTGGATCGTGGCGTTCACCTCATCGATCGCCTTGCGAGAGCGAGAAGTGCTCGGGTCGCAGCTCCATCTTGCCTGCCTCGACCTTCGAAAGGTCGAGGACGTCGTTGATCAGCTGCAGGAGGTGACGCCCGTTCACCAGGATGTCGTCGAGGTAGTCCTGCTGCTTCGCATTCAACGGCCCGGGCCTTCTCGTCGACCAGGAACTCGGAGAAGCCGATGATCGCGTTGAGCGGCGTGCGCAGCTCGTGCGACATGTTGGCGAGGAACTCGCTCTTCATCTTGCTCGCGCGCCGGACCGTCAGCTCGACGGCCTTCCGGTCGGTCACGTCCCGGATGGCGCTCGTGACCCAGACGCCTTCCTCGGTCTCGAGGGGGCTGAGGCTGATCTCCACCGGGAACTCCGAGCCGTCCTTGCGCTGGCCGAAGAGCTCGACCCCGGCGCCCATCGGCCGGAACTTGGGATCGGAGAAGAAGCGGTTGCGGTGCGAGGGATGGTTCTCACGGAAGCGCTCGGGGAGCAGCATCTCGATCGGCTGGCCGAGCAGCTCCTCGCGCGAGTAGCCGAAGAGCTTCTCCGACTGGCTGTTGACGAGGACGATCGTCCCGCCGCGAGTCGACGATCACGATCGCGTCGGGCGCCGACTCCAGGAGTCCCCGGAATTTCTCCTCGGCCTTCTTGCGGCCAGCGATGTCGCGGATCGCGCTGATCGCCATGAGGCCCTCCTCGAGTCTCCAGGGGACTGAGGCTGATCTCGACCGCGAACTCGGTCCCGTCCTTGCGTAGGCCGTAGAGCTCGAGACCCATGCCCATCGTGCGGGGGCGCGGCTGTCCGAAGTAGTCGGAGCGGTGCCCGACGTGAACGGCGCGGAATCGCTCGGGTAGGAGGATCTCGATCGGCTGCCCGAGAAGCTCCTTGCGCTCGTATCCGAAGAGCCGCTCCGTCTCGCTGTTGACGAGCACGATGCGCCCGGTCTGGTTGACCATCACGATCGCGTCGGGCACGGACTCGAGAAGGTTCCGGAACTCCGCGTCCACGAGCTTCGCGTCACGCCGGGCCTTGTGCTCGGTGACGTCCTTCTTGGTCGAGAGAATGCAGCGCACTGCACCGTTCTCGTCCCGGATCGTCTTCCAGGAGATGTCGAGGCAGACCAGCGCGCCGTCCTTGCGGCGGCGGAGCGACTGGTGGGTCGAGGTGCCTTTCTCCTCGGCCTCACGCATCATCGCCAGCTCCTCGTCGCGCAGATGCGCAGGGACGACCAGTTCGAGGAGCATCTTCCCGAGGACTTCCTCCTCCGAGTAGCCGAAGAGATCCTGGGCGCCTCGATTCCAGAACATCACATGCCCATCCGGCGAGAGGCCGACGAGCGCGTCCGGCGTTTGGTCGAAGAGCAGCTGGGTCAGTCCCGAGTCCAAGGGCGTTTCTCCGCTCGAGTCCAGTAGTCCGAGTTGCGAATCCGTCTCGCGTGAACCTGACCGATGGCGCCCGTCAGGACGGGATGCACGTGCGACTGCGACCTGTCCCCATGCGCCGAGAAGTCGCGGACGGTCCAGGATCGCAGGAACACGATTCGTAGTTCGACTGGACGGCCGCGTCGCGAGAGAGGATTGCGGACCGGCGTCGGGCGTGCGGGACAAAGGCCGCGTGCAGCGTGTCCGGCGGAACGAGCTACCTAGTTACCCTGAGTGCATTTCTCGGGGCGATTGTTACTCTCATGGAGGAGGAGGGCGTTGCCGGATGCGCTGAGCAGGGAACACAGCTGGTGTTGCCAATTGCTCTCGCCGGCCAGCAGTTGCGGCGTGCGCGATCGGACGCTTCCCCCGCAAGGAAAGCACATTGAAATGCAGTTTCGGTAAGCACCAGACCGGGTTGCTCGGATCGCCTCCTTCCCGGCGTCGATCCGAGATGGCTCGCGAAGCCTCCACGTGCGGAAGCCGATGCGCGAACGCGCGCTGGGCAGCGCTGCCATCCCGGACGATCGACCTCATCTCGAAGGAACTGGTCCGTGACCGACAGCATTCCTGAGCTCCACCTGCAAGGCCTGCGAGGGCAATTCGCTGCGCTCCAGGCGGTCTGTCGCAAGGATCCTGAAGGCCTGAACGGCTTGCTTTCGGCGGCCATCGAGGCATTGCAGCGTTCGGTGAAAGAGCTCCAGGGATTCCGCGAAACATCCGCGCAGAATGAGCGCGCCGATGCCACGCACGGCCCGCGGGCCGAGGATCTCCTGGCGGTGCAGTACGCGATCACCCAGGTCCTCTCCGAGGCCAAGTCCCTGGAAGAGGCCTGCCCCCTCATTCTCGCCTCGATGTGCGAGCACCTGAGCTGGGAGGTTGGGGAGCTATGGTCGATCGATGCGAAGACTCGTGTCCCGCGCTGTGTCCACATCTGGCCAACCCCGCCTGTGACGACATCGGAACCCTTCGAGGGCCAACGCTCGAGACCGTATCCTTCCGCCCCCGGTCTCCCGCGCGACCTCTGGGAGAACGGCGCGCCGGTCTGGATCGCCGATGTCGAGCCCGGAAAGATATCCGGCACGCGTTCGGCTGATCGGGCCGGGCCGAACGTGGCTCTCTACCTTCCCATCTCCGAGTACGGTGAGACTTGCGCCATCATCCAGGTCTCGACCTGCCGTGCACGCGAGAAGCAGGAAGCTGAGGTGGAGTTCATGGCCGCCCTCGCGAGCCAGATCGGCCAGTTCGTCGAGCGGAAACGATGCGAAGAGCGCATCCTGAAGTCCGAGACCTGGAAGACCGCCATGCTGGAGGCGTCGCTGGACGCCGTGATCACGATCGACGCCACGGGACGAGTGGTCGAGTTCAACTCTGCGGCGGAGACGATCTTCAGTTACCGCCGCGTGGAGGCAATCGGGCGCCACCTCGTGGATCTGATCGTCCCCCCGCGGCTGCGGGAGCGAGCCTTGATCAACTTCGGCCGCTACCAAGCTACCAGCCAGAGCGGCTTGATCGGCAGGCGAGTCGATTCGTTCGCCATGAAATCGGATGGATCCGAGTTCCCCGTCGAGATCGCAGTGACCCGCGTGGCCGTCGAAACCCCGCCGATGCTCACGGTCTACGTGCGCGACGCCACCGCGCGCAAGAGCGCCCAGGAAGACGTCACTCTCTACCAGCGGCGCATGCGAGCCCTCACGGCCGAGCTCCTGGTGGCCGAAGAGCGCGAGCGGCGGCGCCTGTCCATCGACCTGCACGACGGATTGAGCCAGACGATCGCGCTGGCGCGAATCAAGCTCGGATTGTTGCGACGCTCCACGGACGCGGCGCTCTCGAAGTCGCTGGACGAGATCGACCGCCTCATCGACCAGGCCAACCAATCCGCGCGCTCGCTCACCTTCGAGCTCAGTCCCCCGGTCTTGCACGACCTGGGGCTGGAACCGGCCGTCCAGTGGCTCGTCGAGAACATCCAGGCCCGCTACGGCATCGAGACAGTGTTCGAAGACGACGGGCAGCTCAAGCCTGCCGACGAGAGTACCCGCGTGATCCTCTTCCGCTCGATCCGGGAGCTCTTGATCAACGCGGCGAAGCATGCGAGCGCGCACCGGGTGCTCGTGCGGCTCATGCGGGAGGAGAACCGCCTCAACGCCGAGGTCGAGGACGACGGCGTCGGCATGGAGGAGACCACGCTGACTGCCAGAGGCTCGGGCCTGTTCAGCATCCGCGAACGCCTCGAGCACGTCGGGGGGAACATGAGCATCGAGTCGGTGCGGGGCCGGGGAACGAAGGTCCGCCTGCATGCCCCGCTCTCGAGCCAGGCAACGGCGTGAGCAGAGGAGCGGCGATGAGCATCCGGGTTCTGTTGATCGACGACCACAAGATGATGCGCGAGGGCCTGCGGGCGATGCTCGCCGAAGAACCCGAGATCGACATCGTGGGCGAGGCGGCCGAGGGCCGGACCGGGCTCGATCTGGTGGGTACTCTCTCGCCCGACGTGGTCGTGATGGACATCGGGATGCCCGACCTGAATGGAATCGAAGCGACTCGCAGGATCCGGAACGAATACCCCAACGTGAAGGTGGTCGCCCTGTCCACGCATGCGGACAAGCACTACGTGCACTACATGCTGAAGGCCGGCGCATCGGCGTATGTCCTCAAGATGTCGGCGTTCAATGAGCTGGTGCAGGCCGTGCGCGCGGCGCGCTTCGGACAGACCTTTCTCAGCCCGGAGATCGCCGGAGCCGTCATTGCCCGGGCGATGCAGACACCGAAGCAAGCCGAGGTATCCGTCTACTCCAGCCTGACCTCGAGGGAACGCGAGGTCCTGCAGCTCGTGGCCGAGGGTAGGGCGTCGACCGAGATCGCGACGGAGATGCACATCTCGATCAAGACGGTCGAGACTCACCGCAGGAATCTCGCCCACAAGCTCGGTTTGCGCGGCACGGCGGAGCTGACCAAGTACGCGATCCGCGAGGGCTTGACTTCGCTCGATGGCTGACCTCCCCGAGCAGGCGCCCGAGCCACGCACGCTCGAGCAGGACTGGATGCGGAAGCGAATCTCCGGTTCGAGACGGAGAGGGCGGGACACGCTGGGCCGCACTCCTTGCGTTACCAGGATCCAGGTATCTGCCGCGACGACCTGTCCCAAGAAGGCGGGCCTGTTCCCTTGAACTTGCGCTGACCCGGATTATCCGCGGAGAGTCATTCGACGCCCCAATCCGACAGGAACAATGATGAACAAACGTCAAGCCAAGGGAACGGCCAAGCAAGCAATCGGCAAGGTGCAGCAACAAGCCGGAAAGGCCATCGGAAGCGAGAAGCAGCAGATCAAGGGCCTTGGAAAACAGATCGACGGCAAAGCTCAGAAGGCGCTCGGGGATGTCGAGGCCGCCGTCAAGAATGCGAACAAGAAGCGCGCCAGATAAGCCTGAGCTCGTCAGGCATCGCTCTCTTTCGTCGTAGCGACGCGCCACTCCGCTCCACCACTCCAGCCGGTTTCAGGGTCGAGGCCCGAGGGCTGCGCGGCCCCCCGGAAAGCCCGGGACGCCATGAACGAAGCGCTGAATGCACTCCAGTGGCCCGCCATGATCGCCACGCTGGTTGCCGCTTGGCTCGTGGCATCCCAGGCGAAGAGCAGGCGGAACTGGGGGTTCCTGTGCTTCATCGTGAGCAATGTCTTGTGGGTCGTCTGGGGCTGGCATGATCGTGCCTTCGCCCTCGTCGCATTGCAGCTCGGCCTGTTCGCCCTCAATCTCCGCGGGGCCAGGAAGAATGAGCCTCGCAAGCATCAGGAGACGGCTGCGCCTCGATCGGCGCTGGGCGACGGCGCCGCTTCAGAGGGGCGAGCCGACTCTGGGCGCTCTTGACGTGGCCTGCCTCAGCTCGTCGATGTGCTCGGGAGCGGGCTCGACTCCACGCCCGCTGACGAAGGCTTCTCGGCCGTCGGGAGGCTGAAGCGGAACGTGCTGCCCACCCCGGTCTGACTTTCGACCCAGACTCGTCCACCATGGGCCTGGACGATCTCCTTCACCAGTGCCAGGCCGAGACCCGTTCCGCCGACTCTGCGGGTCTCCTTGTCGTTCGCTCGGTAGAACTTGGCGAAGAGCTTGGACTGGACTTCGGCCGGGATGCCGATGCCCTGGTCGGTGATCCAGACGACGGCCTCGTTTCCCTCGATGCGAGTGCCGATCGTGACCGTCGACCCTGGGGGCGAGAACTTGGTCGCGTTGGACACCAGGTTGGAGAGCACCTGGCGGATTCGATCCGGGTCCGCTCGCACGATCACCGGCGCGGCCGGGAGCTCCAGTACCAAGCGATGCTTGCCGACTTCGAAGAGTGCGCCCGTGCGCTCGAGGAGCACCACTAGATTGAAGTCGCCGATCTGGTATGTCTCCTGGCCCGACTCCATGCGCTGGAGATCCAGGAAGTCGTCGATGATGCTGGCCAGGCGAACGGACTCGCTGTGGATGATGGTCAGGTACTCCTGGCGCTTCTCGGCGGGATACTCCCGCTTCAACATCAGCTCCGTGAATCCCATCAGGCTGGAGAGCGGCGTGCGGAGCTCGTGGCTGACCGTGGACACGAGCGTGTCCTTCATCAGCTCCACTTCCTTCTGATGCGTCACGTCGCTCACCGTGGCGATCACCCCCGTCAATTCTCCATCCGTGCCGCGGATCGGGCTCGCGTTGACCCGGATCATCACGCGGCTCCCATCGGGACGCTCGATCGCCGCGTCGACGCCGTAAATCGGCTTTCCCGTCCGGAGCACGATGGCGACCGGGAATACCTCATCTGGAAACGGCTCTCCGTCCGGGGCGGTCACTCTCCAGGCAGGAGCATTGTGCGTTCGCTGCGTGATGACCTCCCGCGGGAGCCCCACGAGTTTCTCGGCCATCGCGTTCGCGAACGAGATCTGTCCATCCGTTCCGACGATGAAGACGCCTTCGGCGATGGTCTCGACCAGGCCCATGAGACGCTCCTCGCTCTCCCGCAGCGCCCGATTCTTCAGCTTCAGTTCCTCGACGAGCACCGCCCGCATCTCCGCGAGTTGATGGGCGGATCGGGCCTCGGCCGTCTCCATTTCCATCCGCAGCAGGCGTTCCCGGACGCGCCCACTCTCGCTCTCGAACTGCCGGCGCCGGATCTGGGCGCGAACCCTGGCGCGTAGGATGTCGAAGTCCGCGGCCTTGGAGATGCAGTCGTCCGCGCCAGCGGCAAATGCCTCCACCATCGCGGCGCGGTCCTCGAGCGCGGTCAGCATGATCAGGGGTACGTCCCTCAGGCTGGTCTGGGCCTTGATTCGTTGACAGGTCTCGTGCCCGCTCAATCCAGGCATGAGGCGGTTGAGGAGGATGCAGGCGACAGGTTGCACCTGGAGGAGGTCGAGCGCCTCCTCGCCCGAGTGCGCGAGGACGACGTCATAATCCTCGACCCTCAAGGCCGAGGCCAGCGCCTGCAGGTAGGTGTTGCTGTCATCGACGACCAGGATCTTCTTGGGGCCGAGCGAGCTTGCGGCGCCAGCATCACCCGAGTCTCCCCGGCTGCCTCGCAGGAGGGCGGCCAGGCGCGCGAGGATGACGGCGATGTCTTCCTCCTTCTTCACGAAGGCGTCCGCGCCCGCCTCGAGCGCTTCGAGCTCGGCTGAAGTCTCTTCCGACCCCGTGAGGAGTAGGCACGGCGTGAGTCGGAGCGCGGCATCGAGGCGCAGTCGACGAATTACCATCCGTCCGTCCATGCCCGGCAGTACGCCGTCGACGATCGTCGCTGCGGGCCGAATGTCGGCCGCGATCCGGAGGCCCTCTTCTCCGCTGGACGCGACAGCCACCTGGTATCCCTCGGTCTGGAGGGCCCGGCCGAGGGCGTCGCGGAACGTGGCGCTGTCATCGATGACGAGCACGGTGCGAATTGCAGTCCCGCCGGCGCGGCCTCGGCGAAGCAGCTCCCACGCGCGTGCGACCACGTAGTTCCTCTCGTACGGTTTCCCCACGTACTCGTCGGCGCCCGTGCTGAGACCTCGGATCCGGTCGCGGACTTCCGCTTCGGACGAGAGCAGCATGATCGGCGTGGCCCCGGCTTTCGATTCGCGTATCTCTCGCAGCAGATCCAGCCCGTCGGCGTCGGGCAGGACCACGTCGAGGACGACGAGTGCGAATTGCTCGAGCGCGAGTGCAGTGCGGGCCTCGGTGCCCGTCGCGCACACGACGGTCCGCAAGCCTCCGGCCTCGAATCCCTCGACCAGATCCATGCGGACGGTGAGGCTGTCGTCGACGATCAGGACCCGGTGGTTCATACGCTGTCGCCTTTCACTTGGCACCCAGCCAGGTCGGCCAGCAGGGGACCGATCGCCGGGAGAGGGAGGATCTTGCAAGCGGCACCGAGGAGAGCCGCTTCCCGCGGCATGCCGTAGACGACGGAAGTCTCCTTGTCCTGTGCCAGCGTCATGCCGCCCGCGCGCCGCACTGCCAGCAGACCGCTAGCTCCATCGCTTCCCATGCCGGTCAGCAAGCAAGCCACGCATGCCGCACCGTACTCTTTCGCGAGAGACTCGAAGAGCACGTCGATGGAGGGCCGGCAGGAATGGCGCTCGGCTTCGAAGGTCAGGCGGAGGCACGACTGCGACACCACCAGGTGCCGATCCGGAGGCGCTTTCACGATCTTGCCGGCGAGCGTGTCGACGGCCTCGCCGCCTTGCGCGAAGACCACCTCATGCTCGGTCTGGGTGTTCAGCCAGTCCGCGAACTCGACTCCGAACTCGCTGCTGATGTGCACGACCAAGAGGATCGGGAGTGGAAAGGGAGCGGGGAGGCTCTGCAGCACCTGGACGATCGCGGCCGGGCCTCCCGTCGAGGCGCCGATCGCGACGACGCGATACGGGCCAGGACGTACTCCTTCACGCGGTGCTGCAGTGTGGCCGTTGTTCTTGGTGAGTCGTCCCCGCGGATGGGTGATCACGCTTATGCGCGCCACGAGCTTCACGGTCGCGATGAACTTCCGCTCCCACTCTCCCTCCGGCTCGTCCCCGCGCGGCTTATCGAGGATGTCGACAGCGCCGGCCGCCAGCGCGTCGTCCGTGCTATAGAGCGCTCCGCGATTGCTGGAGGCGGAGACCACCAGGATGGGAGTGGGAAAGTAGGCCATGATGTGCTCTGTGGCTGCGAGCCCGCTCACGACGGGCAGCATCATGTCCATGGTCACCACGTCCGGGCGCAGCTCCCGGCACAGCTCGATCGCGTCCTGTCCGTCCCTCGCTTCTCCCACCACGCGTAGGTTCGGATCCGTACCGAGGACGTCGCACAGTTGCCTGCGCTCCGTGAGCGAGTCTTCCACGACCAGGACGCGGACGGGCTTCATCGGCCTCCGATCAGCCGTCGGATCGTCTCGAGGAGCTCGCGCTGGTCGAAGTCGCCTTTGACGATGTAGGCCGCGCATCCGGCATCGGCGCCGCGCTTGCGGTCCTCGGGCGATCCTCGAGACGTGACGAGGACGGTGGGGACGCTTCGCAGCGCGGAGTGCGCGCGCGTCCGCTCGACGAACTCGAAGCCATTCATCCCCGGCATCTCGACGTCGACGAGCATCACCGCGTAACGCCGGGCCAGTGCTTTCTCGAAGCCTTCTTCTCCCGACTTCGCCAGCTCGACCTCGTAGCCAGCGGACTCGAGGATGCTCTGCACGAGCATGCGTGTCGTCAGCGAGTCGTCGATCACCAGGATCGGCGTCTTTGTTTCGGGCGGGAGCGGAGCGGGGGCGCTGGCGTCCAGGGCCGCCGCGACGAGAGCTTGCGCGTCGAGGACCATCTGCGGACCGTCCTGCGAGTCCAGCGAGACACCGAGCACGATCGGGTCCGCCGGCGCCAGCCTGGGGAGCGGGCGGAGGATCGAGCTCCGGACGCCCCGGACACGTTCGACGCCCAGCGCTGCCAGCCCCGAGCCGCTGTCCACGAGTACTGCCGACTCGAGCCGTGATGCAGCCGGCGCGCGGAGTCGAAGGATCTGCGCCAGCGGAACGAAGCGGACCAGGGCTCCCTCGTGGAGGAGCGTGTCTCCCTCGGCGGAACGAACTACCGCCGTGGGTCCGACGTGCAGGACGCGGCGAACACCGTCGAGGGGGATGGCGGCGCACGTGTCGCCCGTCTCGACCAGCAAGATCTCCATCGAGGCCATCGAGACTGGCACGACGAGCTCCACGACCGTGCCCTCTCCCCGTTGCGTGCGGATGATGACCTCTCCGCCGAGCTTTCGGGTGGCCTCTCTCACCACGTCGAGACCGACGCCACGGCCGGCGATCTCGGTGACGGAGGTCGATGTCGAGAGGCCCCCGCGCAGGAGCAGAGCAATGAGCTCCTCGGGGCTAGCCCGTGCGGCGTCCTGGGCGGACAGGAGTCCCCTCTGGCCCGCGACGCGCCGAACTGCTTCCAGGTCCACTCCGCGGCCGTCATCCCGGCACCGAAATACGATCCGGTCGCCGCGGCGAACGACTTCTACGATCACGCTCCCCTGCGGGAGCTTCCCGGCGGCCACGCGCTCGGTCGGGGATCCGATTCCGTGCGCCACCGCGTTGCGGACGAGCTGGATCAAGGCCGGCTGCACGCCTGCGAGGACGTTCGCGTCGAGTCGCACGTCGCCTCCATGCGCCTCGAAACCCACGTCCTTGCGAGCTGCGACAGCGGCATCACGCGCGGCCCGTTCGAGCGGCCCGAACAGCGCTCGCGCCGAAACGAGACGGAGACGCTCCCCGGCGTCCTGAACCTGACGCAGCTCGCGATCGAGCTCATCGATGCTGGCGCCGAGCGAGCGCTCCAGAGCGATCACGATCGAGCGCAACTCGACGGCGAGCCGCTCGGCTCCAGCTGTGGTTCCCTTGGCGCCGGGAGAACTCGTGCCGAGGCGCGGAGTCGAGAGCTGCTCGATCAGGGAATCTGCCAGGTGTCGCACGCGGCCGAACCTCCCCGCTCGCACGCGCAGGGCAGCGAGATTCGTGCTCACCTCGGCCAGGCCATCGAGGACGGAATCCATCTCGCCGACGTCGGCTCGGATGGCCGGAAGCGCCTCCTCGGCACGTACGGCACCGGCCCCGACGGACGGCGCTTGCACCGCGACGGCGAGCGAGGAGACGCGAGCGCCGATGGCGTCCACCTTCTCCAGGAGTGCCGTCGCAGGCTCGTGGAGAAGGGGAATCGAACCTTCGCGCAGAGTGGCGAGCACATCTTCGATCTCGTGCACGAGCTCCGCGATCTCGACCTGTTTGACGACCCGAGCCGCGCCCTTCAGGGTGTGAGCGAAACGCAGCAGCTTCGGCACGAGATCCGCCGGGAAGGGCGGCCGCTCGAGCTCGAGTACGCCCCTCCCGAGTTGCTCGAGGAGCTCACTCGCCTCGATCCGGAAGTACCTGTAGGGGTCCTGGTTCATGCTTCTGCCGGGCGTCATGCGCGGATCAGACGCAGGAGATCCTTCGACATGCTCGAGAGCAGCGAGGCCGTCTGCAGCGTCTGGTTCGCGCTGGTCTCGGAGTCCTTGGTCGCCAGTGCCACGTCGGTGATGGCCACGCTCACCTGTTCGACGGCCGTGGCCTGCTGCATGGTGGAGAGCTCGATCTCGCGCGCGGCCTCGGTCGCCGTCGTGACGAGATCTGCGATCTCGTGGAAGGCAGAGCTGACGTCCCCTGATTCTCGCGCTCCGGCATCGACCGCCTTGGAGCCGCTCTCGGTCGCCATCACGGTCGTATTGACCGCCATGCGCACGTCCTCGATGAGCGTGCGAATCTCCTTGGTCGAGCCCGAAACGCGGTCGGCGAGCTTCCGGATCTCGTCCGCCACCGCGGCGAAGCGTCTGCCCGTGTCGCCGGCACCCACCGCTTCGATGGTGGCGTTGATGGCCAGGATGTTGGTCTGCTCCGCGAGCTCCGAGACGATCTCGAGCACCGAACCGATCTCTTGTGACTTCTTGCCGAGCTCGAGCATGTGCTCCACGATGAGGTCGACCTGCTGGCGGATCACCCCGATCGACTCGTTCGCCTTCTCCACGGTTCCCCGGCCAGTCTGAGCGGCGCTGGCCGTGTCCACGGCGATGTGGGCCACGCGTTGCGCGCTCTCCGCGATCTGGCGGGACGTCGCCATGAGTTCGCTGATTGTGGTGGTGATCTCGCGCACCGCGGTGGCTTGCACCTTGGCACCCGATGCCTGCAAGTTGGCGGCGGCCTGGAGCTCCGAGGAGGAGCTCTGCACCTGATTCACCGCCGTTCCGATCTGCCGGCCCAGCGCACGCGCGAGCAAGACGCCGACCACCGATGCCAGCACTGCCGCCGACACGCCGATCACTATCATGAGCGCGATGGCGGAGGAAGCCACGGCACCCGAGGCAGCGAGGGCTCCATCGAGCACCTTGCGCTCGTGCTCGGTGAACTCGGCCAGCTCCCTCACGATGATCTCGCGCGTGGGATTCATCTTCGCTTCGACCGCGCGAGAGATTGCATCGGTCTCGGCGCTGTTACGGCGAAGCGCCACGACCTCTTCCACCGCGAGCTGGTTCTCGGCTTCCGTCCGCTCGATCGACTGCACCAGCCGGCGGCCTTCTTCGGTGTGGACCACGTCCTTGAGGTGAGAGATCTGAGCCACGAATTCGGCACGTGCCAGGCGGGCCTTTTCGAGGCTGCCCTCGTCGAGGCTGAGCAGGTAACCACGGACGAATGCGACCTTCTCCTCGAGCGATGCTTTCAGACTCTGGGTGTCGATCAAGAGCTGCCCATCGACAGTGATGACCTTGTCCTTCGCGTCGATGACGTGCTGCAAGGAGAAGATTCCGACGGTCAGGATCGCGATGCCGAACACGACGGTCGTTCCCAGCGCGATGCTGATCTTCTGTGCGAAGGTCCAGTTCCGTGTCATGAGTTGATGCTTCCGCGACTGTCGCTCTGGCGAGTCCAATGATTGATCTTCTCGACTGCGGACTGCAGGTCGATGAGGGGAATGGTCCGACCGGTGAGCACGACGGCGGCTCGCAGGCACGGCCTGGAAAGCGCCCCAGCTTCCGGCTCCGAGATCCGCGACGATTCGACCCGCACGTGTCCTTCGTAGCTGTCGAAGGCGAGGCCGAGGGGTTCCGCACCGCGGAGCATGACGAGCCAGCGCGGCGCATCGGCCGGGGGATACGCGAGCAGGATGCGGAGGGAGTACACGGGCACGATCGCGCCGCGCACTCCGATCACACCCATCAGCGCCGGTACCGGGGAAGTCAGCGGTGCGAGCCGGCGGTCGACCAGTAGCCCCGCGATCTGCGACAGTCGCAGACAGTACTCATCCTCGGCGATGCGGATGATCAGCAGGTCCTCGACCGAGGGGAGCTCGCCGCGGGGCGGCTCCGCGAACCCCAGGTCGAAGTTCCGCCGCAGCGCGGCCGCGCGCTCCAGGAGCCTCACGCTACGCTCCGTCATGCCGGGCCTCCTCTCGCTGCCAGCTCGGCCCGGCACAGCTCCACGAGCGCGGCGCGCCCGAAGCCGCCTCCGAAGAGAAGCAAGCGCGCGGGTTCTTCGCCTTGCAGGAGCGCGAGCGCTCGGCCGAGCTCGCGCTGCACCACGGTGGGATCGCCCTCGTACTTGGCGAGCAACCCCAGGTGGAGGTGCGGCATCGCGAAGCTCGGGTCGAGGTGGATCGCGACCTGGTCGTGCTCCGCCGCGCGCTTGCGGTCGCCGGAACCCTCCTGGCACAGAGCCATCACGTAGTGGGCCCCCGAATGGAGCTCGTCCACATCGAGCAAACGGCGACAGGCCTGCTCGGCCTCGCGAAGATTGCCGCTATGAGCCAGCAGGACGGCTCGCAGCAGCAGGAGCTCGGGGTCGCGCGCGGCTTCCGAGGGGAACGCGTCGATGAGCGCCAGAGCCTCCCGGTACCGCTCGCATCGCAGGAGCTCCATGGCACCAGCGAGGTACGCGCTCGGTTCCGCCACGCTGACGTTGTCCGCGGTGGAATGGGGCGGCCGTGACGGCTTGCTGGCGAGCGAGTGGATCCGATCCGATGCCTTGCGGATGACTTCGATCCAGGAGTTCCCCGCGTCGACGAAGGTTTCGAGCCGCACTTGCGGTGCTCGCCGCGAGGCCGGGGCCGGCGAAGCGCGAGTCGCCGACTGGATGGGAGTCTCCTTCCGGGCGTAATAGAAGGTGCCGTGCGTGTGACGGAGGTGAAATTCGTCCGAGAGCCCGCGCAGCGTCTCGGCGTGCCCCAGGAACAGGTAGCCGCCGGGAGCGAGGGCGCGCGTGATTCGCCGGACCACGGCTCGCGCCTGGTCCGTCGTGAAATACATGAGCACGTTGCGGCAGAAGACGACGTCGTACGTCCCGGGTCGCCAGAGGATCGGGTCCTCTCCGACCAGGTTTCCGACCTCGAAGCTCGCCATCTCGCGAATGCTCTCGACGAGCGCGAACTCGCTGCCCGTTTGGCGGAACCACGTCTCCTGCAACTGGGGCGAGGTCTCACGGAGACTCCAGCGCGGATAGCGCGCCCGTCGCGCCCGCTCGATTCTCGAAGGCACGACGTCCACCCCTCGGATCTCCAGCTTCCAGGGCAGCCCGGCGAACCTCGCCCGTAGCGTCATCGCGATCGAGTACGCCTCCTCGCCGGACGAACAACCGGCCGAGAGAATGCGCAGAACGGGCTCGGAATGTGCCGCGCGCATGCGCTCCGGAAGCACGATTTCCTCGAGGGCCTGGAACTGCACGGAATTGCGGAAGAAGTACGTCTCGCCGACGGTGAGATCCTCCGCCAGCGCGGACAGCTCGGTGGCTTCCAGCTCGTGTGCCTCCGGTTGCTGGCTGTCGGTCACGCATGTCCGCAGCCGCCCAGCATTCCCCGCTTCGAGGTGGCGGTGCAGGATCTCGACCAGGAACTCGGGCTTCGCGTCCTCGAAGCGCAGGCCCAGCCGCCGGGCAATGAGCGCTCGAAAGCGTTCCAGCTCGGGTGAGCACGAGGTGAAGGTCACGCCGCGGCTCCCGCTTGCTCGAGCGTCTTCCAGGCCTCTTCCGGGAGCACACGAGCTGCAGCGAGCACGACGAGGAGCGCCGCATCGAGGTGGCCGACGGCCTCGACGGCATCGGCTGCAGCCCCCGTGAGGAGCGGCGGGAGCTCCTGATACGTTCCGTCCGTCAGCGCGCTCGTGCCGAGGACGTCATCGAAGGCGAGCGCGACGGTTCGTCCCGCGCACTGGATCGAGACGTAGCGCGCCGGTTCCAACCGCTGCGTGCCGGACAGGAGGCAACCGACGTCCACGACCGGCGTGGGGCGGCCCCGGATGTTCGCCAGTCCCCGGACGAAGGGCGGCATGTCCCGCAGCGGAGTGGTGGGCAGCGCTCGCATCGTCTCGCGCACATGGCTCAACGGAATCGCCACGTGGATTCCCTGGACGAGGCACAGGAGATGGAGTCCCTTCCGTGTCGAATCCCCGACGGAGGCACCTGGCATCACGGTTGCCGTCCTCGCTTCGAGGCTCGATCCGTGTGCAGGCGTAGTAGGGGATTCATGCTCACGGTGGCGCTCGAACGAAATCCGCCGCCGGAGCCGCGACACGTGGGTGGCACTCTCCGTCGGCGAACCTGATCCTTCTCGGCCCGAATGTAGGAGAGCTTGAGCTGCCTCGGGCCCGGGGATCGGACCTCTCGCCCGTACGAAGGTTTCCAGCTGGATTCCGCTCGGATCGACCCGCTCGGGGGATACGGCTACCTACTTCCCCCGGTGAGCGGGCCCAGGGTCATCGACGCCACTCTGCCTCTCCGCCCTGGCCGAAAGCGTCCATCTGGCGGCGCACCATGTCGTGGTACGTACCGCGCGCGTTCATGAGCTCTTCGTGCGTGCCGCGCTCGATGACGCGGCCGTCCTCCATCAGCAGGATCAGGTCGGCGCGGCGGATGGTCGACAGCCGATGCGCGATCACGAACGTCGTCCGCCCGGCGAGCAGCGTGGCCATCGACGCCTGGATGAGCTGCTCGCTCTCGGTGTCGAGGTTGCTCGTCGCCTCGTCGAGGATGAGGATCTGCGGCGACGCGAGGATCGCCCGGGCGATGGCCAGCCGCTGCTGCTGGCCGCCCGAGAGCTTGACGCCGCGCTCGCCGATGAACGTCTCGTATCGCTCGGGCAGCCTGACGATGAACTCGTGCGCGTTGGCGCGCCGGGCGGCGTCCTCGACCTCGGCGTCGGTGGCGTCGTGGCGGCCGTAGGCGATGTTGTCGCGCACCGAGCCGTCGAACAGGAACACGTCCTGCTGCACGATGGCCAGCAGGTCGCGATAGCGTGCGCAGCGCGAAAGTCGCGGATGTCGGTGCCGTTGAGCAGGATGCGTCCGCTGCGTCGGATCGTGAAAGCGCGCGACGAGGTCGGTCACCGTCGTCTTGCCGGCGCCGCTGCGGCCGACCAGCGCGACCACCGATCCGCCGGGCACCGACGACGTTGAAGTCGCGCACCACCGGCCGGCCCTCGCGATACTCGAACTCGACGTCCTCGAACGCGGATCTCGCTGCACGACGCGCGGCGCGTCGCGCGCGTCGGGCCGGTCGGGCTTGTCGTCCTCCATCGCCAGCACCTCGAACACGCGCTCCATCGCCGCGAGCGAACGCTGCAGCTCGGAGAACGAGTTGACGATGTTCCAGACCGGGTTCAGCAGCAGGAACGTGTACCACTGGAACGCCATGATGTCGCCGATCGAGGCGCGGCCCGCGACGTTCAGGTAGCCGCCGTACCAGACGATCACGACGTTGACGCCGCCGAGCAGCAGGCCCCACGACGTCCAGAGCACCAGCTCGCGGCGATGCGCGAACAGCTCCTTGCGCAGCACGGTGTGCCGGCCGCGCATGTAGTCGAGCAGCTCGCGCATCTCGCGGCCGAACGCGCGCACGACGCGGATGCCGGAGAACGTCTCGCCGACGCGGCCGTCGATCTGCTTCGACGTCCTTGCGCACCGAGCGGTAGATCGGCCGGATGCGCCGCGCGAAGGCGAAGCTCATCAGCATCGCGCCGGGGATGATCGCCAGCGCCGTCAGCGCCAGCCGCCAGTTCAGCGTCAGCAGCACGACGATGGCGATGACCAGCCGGATGACCGAGATCGCCGGCGAGACGATCGCCATCTGCAGCAGCCCGGTCGTCGTGTCGACGTCGCCGGTGAGGCGCGACAGGATGCCGCCGGTCTTCATGTCCCACAGCTTCGGCAGCGGCAGGTGCAGCAGCCGGTCGAACAGCGACCGGCGCAGCGACAGCATGACCCGCACGTTGAGCAGGCGCTGGCGGTAGTCCTTGAGCACGCCGATCAGGTTGCGAGACAGGATGACGCGCGAGGAAGACGCGCGCCCGCCAGGTGCAGCCGCGTCAGGCGCGCGGCCGGTGTCCAGCGTCGGTGTTCAGCAGCACGCGGTCGATGATGAACCGCATGAACAGCGGCTCGATCATCTCCAGCCCGGCCACCAGCAGCGCGAGGACGAAGACCGCGCCGACCGCGTAGCGGTGCGGCCACAGCCAGCGCAGGTACTCGCGCAGGTACTCGCGCCGCTTTCGCGAGTGTTTCGCCCGCGAGTCCGGCTCCGCGACCGCATCGGGCGAGGCGTCGACGCGCTCCTTGTCCGTGTCCGCCTCCGCCGGCTCGTCGAGTCGCCGGAGCTTGTAGTCTCGAACGAATTCCCGGTAGCGTTGTCGGGAGGAGCGCGGATGACTCTCGGGTCGGTCGCTCACGGCTGCGCGCCCTCCAGCCGGAGCACCTCGTCCACGTCCGCTAGCAAGCTGTCCACTCTCTGCCCCTGTGTCGATGCGCCTCTGGTTCGGGGTACCGCCTTCAGGCGGGCTTCTCTTGCGGAGCCAGTCCCGCCTGAAGGCGGGACGACGAACCAGACCGCCTGAAGGCGGTACTCCGAACTGAGAGGGGGACTCCGAACCAAGAGGGTTGCTCCTACTCTCTCGAATGCTCTTGCCACGGGCGAGTGTCCCAGAAGCGCACGCCGCGGTTCGAGGCGGTGGCGACGATGTCGCCGAGTGGTGACACGGCGAGGTTTGGCCAGACGTAGCCGTCCGTCGGGAGCGAGGCGATCAAGCGGCCGGAGTGCGCGTCGAGGATCTTCAGCGCGCCGCCGGATTGGATGGCGAGGATGCGGGCGCCGTCGAGGCTGGGCAGGAGGTTTCGTGCGGGTTCGAAGCAGGCGGTCCAGGAGCTCGTCATGCTCTCCGCGTCCCAGCCTTCGAAGACGCTGGGTGAGCGTGAGGACAGGAGGAGCCCTCGGCCATCGGCGGAGAAGGTTGCACTGAGATACCGCGCCGCCTGTCCGCGGGCTTCGCGCACCAGGGCTCCCGTGACGGCGTTCCAGATCTGGACGCGGCCGTCGGCGGTCGCGGTCACGAGCTGCGCACCGTCGGGAGACCAATTGCCGCCGGCAACCCGATAGGGCCACTGGGGGGGACCGCCGCAGGCAGTGACCTGCCAGATGCGCTGACACGTGCTCGCATTCCACACGCTGAGAGAGCCGTCCTGCCCGACCACGGAGAGGCGCGTTCCGTCGGGACTGAAGCTGGGGCCGGGGCCGAAGAAGGCGCCATCGGAGTTGATGCCGGAGGCGATCTCACCCAGCGTCTGTCGTGTCCATGGATCGAGGATGCTCAACCCCTGGCTTCCGATGAAGCCGAGCACGAGCCTGCTCGCATCGGGCGAGAGGTCGATCGCGCCGAGCCGCTGACCGAACTCGAGGGAGTGCACGACTCGCCGTTCAGGGACCGACCAGAGGTCGATCCGGCCTTGCTTGGCCCAGGACATGAGCAGCCAGCGCCCGTCGCGCGAGAAGCACATGGAACCCGGTTGAGCGCCGGTGAGGCCCAGGGACTTCCATCGATCCGAGCGATCGAGATCCCAGACGCGCGCCGTCCCGTCCAGCGAGCCGGTCACGATGGATCGGCCCTCGCGATCGAAGGCGACGCAGTTGACGTCGAGGACGTGGCCGACGAGCCGGGCACGCTCGGTCCAGCTTGCTGTCTCGAGCACGCGCACCACATCGCCGCTCGCCACGGCGAGCAGGCTTGCATCGGGGCTCCAGGCAAGGCTCTTCACGAAGCTGTTCAGCGCATCGCTGCGGTGCGCGACCTCCAGGGTCTGCGTGTCCCAGACCAGCACCCGCCCTTCCCAGCCGCCCGTTGCGAGCCAGCGTCCGTCCGGGCTGGCGGCGAGGGCCTCGATGCGATCGCTGTGCTCGCGGACCAGCGCCACGAAGTTGCCACCGGGGAGATCCCAGACGCTCACGCTGCCGTCCCAGGCTCCGGCGTAGAGGCGGCTCGCGTCGGGGGACCAGCACACGCCGACATGGTCTTGCCCGGCGTCGAGCAGGGCGATGCGCTGGCGGCTCTCGGTGTCCCACACCTCGATCGGACCCGGGCCGAAGGCGGCAAGCCACGGGTTGCAGGGCGCGAAGCATGCGGCGGGCCAATCGTCCGGGACCCCCACGATCAAGCTCGGGATCGGCTGCCAGCTCTCGGCATCCCAGAGGCGCAGCTCTCCATGCCGGCTCATCGAAGCGAGCGCCCGAGTGTCGTGGGAGAAGGTCGGAAGACCGATCTGCTCCGCCGGGGAGATCTCGCGCACGAGAGCGCCAGTCCGCGCATCCCACGCGACGATCCGGTTCGAATTCGCCCCGCCGCTCGACGTGAGCACCGCGCACCCGTCCGGCGTGAACACGGTGGCATCGACCTCGTCGCTCCCCGGGGAAAGGACGAGATCGCTCGAGTCCGACTCGCGGGTGAGATGCCGCCATTCCCAGCCGCGCAGATCCTCGGGACACCCCTCGAGGAGCTCTTGCAGCCTCAGCGTGTCACCGTCTGCGTAGGCCGAGGCGGCCAGTGCCATCTGGTTGAAGTAGTTCTCGCGGCGCAGCGCCTCGGCGCGCGCGTCGGCGATCTCACGGGCAAGACCGACCTTGCGGTTGAGGGCAGCTTCCACGACCGCCACGGCGACGAGCGCGAGGGCAGTGACTGCGATCGCCGCTGCAGCGCCCTTGTTGCGCTTGATCCACTTGAGGAGCTCGGGCACTGGTCCGGTGCGGTGGGCACGGACGACGCGGCCCTCGAGATACGCGCGCAGATCGCCGGCGAGCGAGCTCATGCTCGCATAGCGCTCGAGCACGTCACGCGCCATCGCCTTCTCGGTGATCGCCACGAGCTCTTCGGGCGCGTCGCGCGCGAGACGTCGAACCGACTCGGGTGGACCCTTCAGCACTGCCGCCAGCGTGTCCTGCGCCGACGACTCACCAGCCGCCGAGGAATAAGGTCTCCGCCCCGCGAGCAGGTGATAGAGCATCGCGCCCAGCGCATAGACATCGGCCTTGTCGCCCACGGCCTCGACACGGCCCTGGGCCTGCTCGGGCGGCATGTACGCCGGCGTGCCGACGACGTCGCCTTCCAGAGTGAGCAGCGCCGAACCGGATTCGCTGTCGCTCTCCTCGGCCCGGCTGGTGCGCACGAGCGATGGCGAGGCTGCGGGGGCTCCCTCCGCGCCGGGGTGCTCGACTCGCTCGCAGTGGATCTCGGTGCGGCGCAGGCGCACGTCGCGCGCCTCGACCCTCGCGTTCGTGCGCGCGAGACCCCAGTCCATCACGTACGTCTCGCCGAAGCGTCCGACCATCACGTTGGCCGGTTTCAGATCGCGGTGCACGACGCCCTTGGCGTGCGCGTAGGCGACGGCCTCGCACACGCGCGAGAGCACGCCCAGCGCGCGCGCCAGCGGCCACTCGCGATCCTGCGCATGCACGGCGGTGATGATCGAGCCGAAATCGCGGCCGCGGACGCGCTGCATGGTGAAGTACAGTTCGCCTGCCTCGTCGACACCCACCTCGTGCACGGGCACGACGCCGGGGTGGTCGAGCTGCCCGAGGATCTGCGCCTCCGCGAGCAGTCGGCTCTTGCGTCGCTCGCGCTGCAGGCGCTCGAGCAGGCCGTCCCCCGCAGGTCCATCGAGGCGCTTCATCGCGAGCGAACGGCGCAGGCTCGGGTCGTAGACCTCGAGGATCACGCCCATCCCGCCACGCGCGATCTCGCCGCGGATCTCGTAGTGCGGGTTTCCGCCGCGCCGCTCCAGAGGGTCGGGCGAGTCCGCGTTGCGCTCCGAGTCGCGCGCGGAACCGGTGAGACGGGCGAGCGTCGTCAACGCCCGATCGTAGTGCACCGCAAGGCACCTCAATTCCTCCGCGATCTCGACATGCTCGCTGCAGAGGGCCTCGAGATCGCCACGCTCCTCACCCTCGGTACGATCGAGCCAAGCCAGGAACACCTGCTCTGCCTCGCTCGAGCGGGGCGGAGTGGGAGCCTCGTGGGGACCTGCCATGCGGAGCTGGATTGCGGAGCTCTGGGCCGGGAACCACCATGCTACCCCGGGCGCGATTTCCGGCCGAATCGCACCCACCGAGGTCCGCTACCCCTCGCGGCTGCTCAGCCGGCTGACCACTTTGTAGGCTGGAGCGCCTCGCAGCGATCGGGACATTCCGATCCACCTCGTGGCCAGTTCCCGGCCGAGCCGTCGCACGTGTCTTCCCACTCGGATTCCGCCTTCGCGGAAAGTCTGGAGCTCTTGAAACTCGCCCACAGCGGCGATGCAGCAGCGCTATCGCGGCTCCTCGAGCGCTATAGCGAGCGCTTGCTCGTGCGCGTGCGACTCATGATGGGGGCGGAAGCGCGCGCGCAAGCCGAGTCCGTCGACTTCCTGCAGATGACCATGGCCGAAGTCGTCGAGCACTTGCCCCGCTTCGAGATTCGCAACGAACGCGCTTTCCTGGGCTGGCTGACGACGATCGCGCGCAATCGCATCCGCGACAGCGTCCGGCGCCAGCGCGAGGCCGCATTCACGACCCTTTCGGTGACCTGCTCGAACGACCAGAGCGGCCGCGGCAAGACCCCGGCCAGCGAGGCGGCCGACCACGAGGAGGCGCTGCGCCTGGTCGAAGCGCTGGAAGAGCTGGACGCGCCCTCTCGCCAGGTCGTCGAGCTGCGCAATCTCGAGGGGCTGAGCTATCGCGCGATCGGGGAACGCCTCGGCTTCGGCGAGGAGCGAGTCCGGCGCAAGCACCAGCGTGCGGTCCTGCGCCTGGGGATTCTCCTGTCGGAAGCGCCGAGCTGAAGCCTTTCGCGCGGACCGCTTCCCGGACGCCGGACTTCGCCGTCTCGTAGACTCCCTACACCCTCCCTCGATCGGCAGATCCATGCTTGCCGTTGGCCGGAACGGCGCGCATCGTGGGCGCACGAATGAAGCTCCTCCCCGAGCGCGCCGCGCTCGACACGACCGCCATGTTCGTCTTTGCAGCTCTCGTGGGAGCGCTGAGCGGCGTCTTGGCGTTCGTGTTCCAGATCCTGGTGGAGCTCACCCAGAATCTCGCGACCGGAGAGAGCGGAACGATCCTCGAGGCCGCTCATTCGATGCTCCGGTGGCGTGCTCTGGTGCTGCCGGCCGTGGGAGGGTTGGTCGCGGCGCTCATCATCCGCTTGCTGGCGCCGCGCTCCAAGCCCTTCGGCATCCCCGGGATCCTCGAGGCGATCTCGGTGCGCAGCCGGCAGATCAAGGGGGGGCCGATCCTCGTGCGGGCACTCGCGTCGATCGCGGTGATCGGCAGCGGCGGATCGGTCGGACGCGAGGGCGCGATCGTGCAGCTCGCGGCGGCCATGTCGTCGAAGGTGGCGCGCGTCGTCCAGTTCGAGCCGCGGCGCCATTCGCTCCTCGTCGGCTGTGGCGTGGCAGCGGGCATGGCGGCCGCCTACAACGCGCCGCTGGCCGGGGCCTTCTTCGTGATGGAGGTGATCCTCGCGAGCTTCGCCATCGACGTCTTTGCACCCCTCGTCATTTCCTCGGTCTTCGCCACGCTCGTCATCCACGCGATCAGCGGCTCCGACGCCGCGGTGTACCGGATGCCGGCCGAAGTCGAAGTGGGGAGCTGGGGAGCGATGATGCTGGCTCTCGCGCTGGGTCTGCCGGCGGGAGTCATCTCGGTCTTGTTCCAGCGGACTCTGCGCGCCTCGGCGCGCTTCTTCGCTCGCTTCAAGGCACCCCTGGAGGTCAAGTTCACGCTCGCCGGGCTTGCCGTCGGCGCGATCGGCACGGGCTATCCCGAGATATTCGGCAATGGCTACTCGACCACGAACAAGATCCTGTTCAGCTCGCTGCCGCTCGCGACCGTGGCCGCGGTCCTGGTCCTCAAGCCCTGCGCCACGGCCTTGCTCGTCGGAGCCGGCGCTCCGGGGGGCGTGTTCACGCCCGCGATCTTGACGGGTGCCTCGCTCGGCGCCTTGTTCCATGCGCTGGTGACCTGGATCTTCCCTTCGTTCGCGGCACCGAGCGCGACCTTCACGGTGATCGGCATGGCCGCCCTGATCGCCGGCATCACGCACGCGCCGATCATGTCGATGATCCTCCTCGTCGAGCTCACGCACGACCTGGGGCTCGTGCTGCCGCTCGTGCTCGCCACGGTGGCGAGCTCGCTCGTCGCCAAGTGGCTGGGGCGCGATTCGATCTTCAACGAGTCACTGCGCGCGCGCGGAGTGCCGATCGACGTGGGGATCGAAGAGCTCACGCTGCGCCGTATCCGCGTGCGTGACCTCCTGCGCTCGGGCCTCGTCTCGGTTCCCGTGCACACGACCCTGGACGAGATCCTCGACCGCTTCCGCGTGACGCGCCTCGACGTGATCTACGTGGTGGGGGAAGGCGGCGAGTTTCGCGGTGAGATCGACCTGCACGATGTGAAGGATCTCTTGAATCGCGCCAAGCTCGGCCCGGTGGTGATCGCCGCCGACGTGATGGAGACGCCGCCGATGGCCTCGCCCGACACGTCGATCGCGGAGCTCCTGGAGGTCTTCGACGATCCCGAGCGCGAGGAGCTGCCCGTGGTCGAAGCGCGCGATGGCAAGCGGATCCTGATCGGCCGCCTCACGCGCCGTGACGTGATCGCGAGCCTCAACCTGGAGGTGCTCCAGACGCAGACGCGCCGGACGCGCATCGGAGCCGTCGGGAATGCATTGGCGGACACGATCGAGCTCCCCGAGGGCTTCGAGATTGCCGAGCTCCCGCTCCCGGAGAGGTTGCGGGGGACCACGCTCGCAGAGAGCGGCCTGCGCGACGCGAAAGGCGTCACCGTGCTCTCGTTGCTACTCGCAGACGGGAAGGGCAAGGCGAAGAAGCGCAGCGCCGACCCAGCTGCGGGCCTCGAAGGCGTGGTTTCGCTCATCGTCATGGGGCAGCGGCAGGACATCGAAGGATTGCGCCAGAAGATCCAGGGAGAAGTCGTGCCCGACGACCCCCTGGGACCGCGGAATCAGACGTGGATCGGGCGAGAAGACGCAACTACCGAGCGCCGGGAGTAGGACATGAACTTCAAGAAGATCCTCGTTGCGATCGACGGGAGCGATCTCGCGACCCGCGTGGCCGACGTCGCCGTCGAGCTCGCGCGTGCCCTGGGTGGAGAGGTCGCGCTAGTCCACGCCGTGGATGCCGCGACCGGTCACCTCGCGGAGAGCTTGCTCTCTCCATCGGACATGATTCCGGCGGCCGAGGAGGAGGGCAAACGGCTGCTGGCAGAGATGCGCCAGCGCATGGCTGCACAACCGCCGTCGCTGGAGATCCTCCCGGTCGGGAGTCCGGCCACGGAGGTGGTGAAGGCAGCCAAGGACTGGTCGGCCGACCTCATCGTGATCGGCAGCCACGGTCGCGCAGGAGTGCAGAAGGTCTTGTTCGGCAGCGTCGGCGAGAGCGTGATGCGCAATGCGCCCTGTCCGGTCCTCGTGGTTCGTGCCGAGGGGTGAGCCGGTGCGCGAGAGCTTTCCGTATTACCTGGGCGGCGAGGCGGTTGCACCCAACCGCGACCTCGAGGTACGCGACAAGTTCTCGGGCGAAGTCGTCACGCGCGTCGCCCTCGCCGACGTCGGAGCGATCGACCGGGCGATCGCGCTCGCGGTCGACGCGACCACGGCGATGCGCGAGCTCGCGGCCTACGAGCGGGCGGCCGTGCTCCACCACTGCGTTCGCCGCTTCGAGGAGCGCCGCGAGGAGCTCGCCCTCGCTCTGTGCATCGAAGCGGGCAAGCCGATCCGCGACTCGCGCGGTGAGGTCGGGCGCCTGATCGACACCTTTCGGATCGCTGCCGAGGAAGCCGTTCGCATCTACGGGGAGGTGCTCCCCATGGACGTGAGCGCGCGCGGCCGCGGCTACCGCGGGATGTGGAAGCGAGTTCCGATCGGCCCTTGCTCGTTCATCTCGCCGTTCAACTTTCCGCTCAACCTGGTCGCGCACAAGGTCGCGCCCGCCATCGCGGCGGGCTGTCCCTTCGTGCTCAAGCCCGCGAGCGCCACGCCCATCGGCGCGCTCCTGATCGGCGAGATCCTCGCCGAGACGAAGCTCCCGCGCGGCGCTTTTTCCATCCTTCCTTGCCATCGCGAGGGCGCCGATCTCTTCACCACCGACGAGCGCCTGAAGCTGCTCTCCTTCACCGGCTCTCCGGACGTCGGCTGGGCGCTCAAGGCGCGGGCCGGCAAGAAGCGGGTCGTCCTCGAGCTCGGCGGCAACGCGGCGGTGGTGGTCGATGAAGACGCCGACCTCGACGACGCGGTCGAGCGTATCCTGATCGGCGCCTTCTACCAGTCGGGTCAGAGCTGCATCAAGGCGCAACGCATCCTGGTCCACGAGCGCGTTCACGCCCCATTCCGCGAGAAGCTCGTCGCCGGCACGCGCGGCCTGCGCATGGGAGATCCCAAGGACGAAGCCACCTCCATCGGCCCGCTGATCTCGGTGGCCGATGCCGAGCGGCTCGAGCGCTGGATCCGCGAAGCCTGCGAGCAGGGCGCGAAGATCCTCTGCGGCGGCCGGCGCGAGGGGGCGATGCTCGAGGCGACGCTCCTCGAGGACGTTCCCCGCCGTCTCCCGCTGTGCGCCAAGGAAGCTTTCGGTCCCGTGGCCGTCCTCTCCACCTTCTCCGACTTCGACGCCGCCCTCGCCGAGGTGAACGACAGCACCTACGGCCTGCAAGCCGGCGTCTTCACGCGCGACCTCGACCGAGCTCTGCGCGCCTGGGATGTCCTGGAAGTCGGCGGCGTGATCGTCGGCGACAGCCCCTCCTTCCGCGTCGACCACATGCCCTACGGCGGCATCAAGGACTCCGGCCTCGGCCGCGAGGGCGTCCGCTTCGCCATCGAGGACATGACCGAGATCCGCATGCTGGTCGTCTGCACGAAAGGCAAGTGAGCTGGCCGCTCACCCGCCAGCTAGGGGAGCGCGAGGACGTGCAACTTCTCGACGCAGGTCTCGATTCGAGCGAGTTTATTGGCGACGAGTTCGGGGTACATGCGATCGACCACGCGCTCCTTCTATGCGCCGGGCTCCCGCGCTACTCGAGGAGAGCTATCATTGCGCTCGTGAAGCTCCAATTCTGCGCCCGGCTCGGATTCGCCCTCCTGTTCGGTCTGACCTTCGCGCAGGTGCTCCGGCCCGGCGGGGAGCGCGTTCTCGACGCCGGCTGGCATCACCTGGGCAACGATTCCACGCCGGACTGGAGCGAGGCTTCCGCGGCGCCCGAAGGCACGCTTGCGCGGGTCGAGTTCGATTCCGTCGCGAACGCGGGCGAGTGGGTTCTCGCGATCGGTGCACGCAGCGTCGGCAAGGCGTGGAACCTCGATCTCGGCGGCCAGCGCATCGCGAGCCTGCGGACGTGCGAAGGGCTCGAGGACCACTACTATCCCGTCCCGCCCGGCGCCGTGCGCGCGGGCAAGAACACCTTGAGCGTCGTTCCGGAGGACCCCGCCGACGACATCACGGTGGGGAACATCCGGTTGATCGAAGCGAGCTTGCGGGACGTGCTCGAGCTCGGAGTCCTCGAGATCGAGGTGCGCGACGCGGAGGGCGGGGCAGCATTGCCTGCGCGCATCACCGTCGCCGACGCGAGCGGCGCTCTCGCCGAGCTCTTCTATGCCGAGCGCTTCGAGACCGCCGTGCGGCAGGGAGTGGTCTACACGAGCGAAGGCCGCGTGCGGGTCGAGCTCCCGGCGGGCTCGTATCAGGTGTGGGCGAGTCGGGGCACCGAGTGGGGGCTCGGCGAGGCCCGGATCGAGATCCCGCGGGGCGCCGAGCAGCCGGCGCACCTCGCCTTTGCGCTGCGCCGCGAGGTCGACACCCAGGGCTTCATCGCCTGCGACACGCACATCCACACGCTCACCTATAGCGGTCACGGCGACTCCTCGGTCGACGAACGCATGATCACGCTCGCAGGCGAGGGCGTCGAGCTCGCCATCGCGACCGACCACAACCACAACACGGACTATCGTTCCTGGCAGGCCGCCCACTCGTTGCAGCGCTACTACACGCCCGTCGTCGGCAACGAGGTGACGACGGAGGTCGGCCATTTCAACGCTTTCCCGCTCGATCCTGCGGCCGAGGTGCCCGATCACAAGTCGACCGATTACGCGACGCTCGTCTCGGGCATGCGCGCCAAAGGCGCCAAGGTCGTCATCCTCAATCATCCGCGCTGGCCCGAGCACGCCACCGGACCCTTCGGGGTCGCCGCCCTCGATCCGTTCACGGGCGCCCGCGGGAACGGCATGCCCTGTCCCTTCGACGCCACCGAGCTCGTGAATTCGACCACCAACGAGCCGACGCCCATGCTGCTCTTCACCGATTGGTTCGCGCTGCTGAACCGTGGCGAGAAGGTGGCCGCCGTCGGCTCGTCCGATTCGCACACGGTGGGCGAGCCCGTCGGGCAGGGCCGCACGTACATCCGGAGCTCGACCGACGATCCTGCAAAGATCGACGTCGACGAGGCGTGCCGGAACATCGCTGCCGGCCGTAGCACGATCTCGATGGGCTTCTTCGTCGATGCAAAGGTCGACGCGGCGGCCGGGCCCGGGGAGCTCGCGTCCGTGAAGAACGGCCGCTGCGAGCTCGCCCTGCGCGTCGCCGCCGCCGGCTGGCTCCGGCCCGAGCGCGCGCACATCTTCGTCAACGGGATCGAGCGCGCCGTGATCGACGTGCCCACGCAGGCCGGCGCGCCGACCGATGTCACGCTCTCGCGCACCCTCGAGTGGCCCCATGCGCACGATGCCTGGGTAGTCTGCGTCGTGACGGGACCGGCAGCCGGACCGTGGTGGCCGGTGCTCAACGACTACACCCTCGCCGCGACCAACCCCATTCTCCTGGACGGAGACGGCGACGGCAGGTACTCGAGCCCGCGGGCGACCGCCGAGGCCCGCGCTCGAGGGAAGCGCACGCAGGAGGAATTCGCGACGGCCCTTGCCGGCTGCGATCCGAGCGTCGCAATTCATGTCCTGGATCTCGCGCGCATCGCATTCCAGGAGCGCGCCATGCTCGAGCTGCAATCCACCGCCGGCTCGGCCGGAGCCGATGCGCGCGTGCGCGCATGGCTGGAAGCACTTCCCGAAGTGAGCGGAAAGTGAAGCGAGAGTCGCGGCGCGCGAGAGGCTAGAATCGCGTCTGGATGGGTGAGGCGGAGCAGAAGGAAGGCGAGCGGGGGGAAGTGCACACGCGGGTGTCTGGCCTCACCCTCCTCGAAGCGCTCAATCCGCCCCAGCTCGAGGCATGCCGCCATCCTGGCGGGCCGCTCTTGATCGTCGCCGGGCCGGGCTCGGGCAAGACGCGCGTCATCACCAGCCGCATCGCCTGGCTCGTGACCGAGCGCGGCGTGCGGCCCGAGGAGATCCTCGCGATCACCTTCACGAACAAGGCCGCACGCGAGATGCGCGAGCGCGTCGAGGCCCTGCTCGGGTCGCTTGGCGGCGCGTGGATCGGGACGTTTCACGCGACCTGCGCGCGGATCCTGCGCCGTGAGATCGAGATCCTGGGGAGCTGGACGCGCGACTTCTCGATCTACGACACCAGCGACAAGAACCTGCTCCTGAAGCGCATCGTGAAGGACATGGGTCTGGATCCGGCGCGGTACCGGCCCGCGGCGCTGGGGAGCTGGATCAGCGCCCTCAAGAACGCCGTTGCCGACTCCGAGGAGGCGGGCGACCCCGCGACGATCGAAGGCGAGATCTACGCGCGTGTCCGCGTCCGTTACGGGGAGGATCTGCGCGCGGCCAACGCGCTCGATTTCGACGACCTCCTGCTCAAGGTGCTGGAGATCTTCGATGACCATCCGGGCGTTCGCGACGCCTGGGCCCGCCGCTTCCGACACGTCCTGGTCGACGAGTACCAGGACACCAACCGCGTGCAGTATCTCCTGGTCCAGCACCTGGCGAGCCCGCACCGCGAAGTCACGGTCTGCGGCGATCCCGACCAGTCGATCTACGCCTGGCGCGGGGCGGACATCCGGAACATCCTCGACTTCGCTGCCGACTTCGGCGAGGCCAAGATCGTCAAGCTCGAGCAGAACTACCGCTCCAAGGGAAGGATCCTGGCGGCGGCGAGCGCGCTGATCGCAAGGAACTCGCGGCGGCACGAGAAGGGACTCTGGACCGAGGCCGAGAGCGGCGAGAAGCTCGTCGTGATCGAGTGCGCGGACGAGGACGACGAAGGCCGGGAGATCGCTCACCAGATCCTCGGGCTGCGCGAGCGGGGCGCACGCTTCCGCGACTGCGCAGTCTTCTACCGCGCGAACTTCATGCAGCGCGCGATCGAGACCGCGCTGCGGCTGGCGGGAGTGCCCTACCAGGTCGTAGGAGGCGTCGAGTTCTACGCGCGAGCCGAGATCCGCGACCTCGTGTCGTACCTGCGGCTGATCGTCAATCCGGCCGACGACGTCGCGTTTCGCCGCGTGGTGAACTCGCCTTCGCGCGGCGTGGGTGAGACGAGCCTCGAGAAGCTCGTGGGCTGGGCCGCAGATCGGCGCGTCACGCTCGCCGGGGCCTTGCACTCCAGTGAAGCGCTCGGCCTCATCCGCGGCCGTGCGAGGAGCGGCCTCGTGGAATTCCGCCACCTCCTCGACCAGCTGGCAGAAGCCGCAAGCGCTCCGGCAGAGGTCGCGCTGGGGCGCTTGCTCGCCGCGATCGACGTCGACCGCTGGCTCACCGAGCTCGCCGGCGACGTCGACCGCAAGGAGAACGTCGACGAGCTCCTCGCCCACGCACGCAAGTACGACCACCTCGTTCCCGAGGGCGGACTGCGGGGTTTCCTGCAGGAAGTGGCCCTGGTCAGCGACGTCGACGATCTCTCCGACACCGAGGACCGCGTCGTCCTGATGACGCTGCACTCGGCCAAGGGGCTGGAGTTCGACCACGTGTTCATCGCCGGCGTGGAAGAGGAGCTCTTGCCGCACTCGCGCTCGCTCTCCGAAGCGCGCGGCTCGGCCGACGGCGTGGAGGAGGAGCGGCGCCTGCTCTACGTCGGAATGACTCGCGCGCGCGAGCGCTTGACGATGACGCACGCGCGGCGGCGCATGCACTTCGGCGCGGAGCGCTGCGCCGGCCCCTCGCGCTTCCTCGACGAGATCCCGCGCGAGCTGATCGAAGGCTTCGGGCCCGAGCCGGACGACGCGAGCGCGCTCGGCGAGTTCCAGCCGCTGCCGAAGATCGAGCCGATCAGCGTGGGAGACCGCGTCGAGCACGAGCACTTCGGCGAGGGCCGCGTCGAGGCGCTGGTCGGCTCGGGGGTCAACGCGCGGGCCACGGTGCGCTTCGTGCATCACGGGACGCGCCAGCTCTTGCTCGTCTACGCCAACCTCGCGCCGGCAGGCGGACGGCATGGCTGATCCGGCTGCCCGTCGCGCCGAGCTCGAGGAACGCCTGGAGGCTCTGGTGCTCGAGGCCCGCGAGAGCGGGCTCGCGCTCGAGCTCGCGCTGCTCCTGCGCAGCGCGGCGCTGGAGCTCGAGAGCGAGCGCGGCCCTGACGCCCAGGCCGACGGCGAGCCGACCAAGACGCGTTACGGCATGGTCGGCGACAGCATGCCGATGCAGAAGATCTACTCGCTGATCGAGCGGGTCGCGCCGAGTAACGTACCCGTCCTCGTCCTCGGCGAGACCGGCACGGGCAAGGAGCTCGTCGCGCGAGCGCTGCACGAGAACAGCCCGCGCCGTGCCATGCCTTTTTTGGCCGAGAACTGCGCCGCCGTGCCCGCGAACTTGCTGGAGAGCGAGCTGTTCGGCCACAAGCGCGGAGCGTTCACCGGCGCCATCGCCGACCGGCCCGGCCACTTCGTGGCCGCCGACGGCGGGACGGTCTTCCTCGACGAGATCGGAGACATGCCGCTCGAGATGCAGTCGAAGCTCCTGCGCGTGCTCCAGGACGGCGAGGTGCGCCCGGTCGGCGCCAATAAGACTCAGCGCGTCGACGTGCGCGTCGTCGCCGCCACCAACAAGGACCTGGTGGCCATGTGTCGTCGCGGCGAGTTCCGCGAGGATCTCTACTTTCGCCTGAACGTGATCACCATCCAGCTCCCGCCGCTGCGCGAGCGGCGCGGAGACGTGCGCAAGATCGCCACCTGGCTCATGCACCGGATCGGGACGGAAATGGGAAGGCCCGGGACGATCCGCGAGGAGGCGCTCGCGGCGATGGAGCGCTGGCACTGGCCTGGCAACGTGCGCGAGCTCGAGAACGAGATTCGCCGTGCCCTGGCGCTCTCCCGCGGCCCGATCGGTCTCGACGATCTGTCGCCGGCCCTCCGCGCCGCGGTATAGGTCCGCGATCCCGCTCCTCGCTCATGCTCCCCCGCCGCGCTCCCTCGTTCCTCGGAATCCTGCTGGCTTGCTTCGGCGGCTCCGTCCTCACCGAGCTCGAGGCCGCGCCCTTCGGGGCCCTCCAGCAAGAGGATGGGGCCGAGGACGAACGGATCGAAGAGCTGGTTCGCCGCTTCGATCGAGCCGGACGCGGCGAACGAGAGGAGCTCTACGCAGAGCTCTCCACGCTTCTCGAGCGACATCCTTCCGCGCGCGACGAGATCGGGCGAGCCCTCGAGAAGCGTTCCGCGCGCGCGGTCGGGACGCTCCTGCGCTCGAAGGTCCGCGGCTCGCTGGAAGCCCTCGTCGAGCGCCGCCGCGCGCTCGACCTGGCGCGGGCGCACGCGCTGGTCTTGATCCTCGACCCGCAGCGCTTCTTCTACCCCTTCCAGACGCCCGAGGTCGAACCGGACCGCGCACGCCTGTACAGCGAGGTGCGCGCCGACGTTCTCGCGCGCATCGAGGCCGTGCGGGCGATCTGGACGGAAAAGACCACGGTTGCCGTTCCGGCGCCGGCGCGCGATGCCTGGGAGGAGCTCGCCTGGCTGCGGCCGCGGGCGAGCCTACTCGGAATCGATCTCGCGCCCGGCCCGGAGGTTCCGCTCTGGCTCGTCGCGCAGTGCGCGCGCTTCGAGTCGATCTCGGTGCGCGAGCTCGCCCTCGACGACGCCGAGGGAATCGCCTTCGATCGCGATCGCGCCGTTCTGGCCCGCAACGAGGCCTTGTGGGCCGCGCAACCGGAAGAAGGCCCCTCGGTCGCGAGCAAGCTCGAGTGCGAGGAAGTGCGGCTGACGAACGAGTACCGCCGGATGATGGGGCGCCGCGCGCTGGCCTGGAATCCGCACTTGCAAGAAGCGGCGCGCACGCACTCGGAGTACATGGTGCGGACCGGTGAGCTCGGCCACGGCGAATCGATCCCCGGCCGCGAAGACCCCTTCTCTCGAATGCGAGCCGCGGGGTATGCGAAAGGCCTCACGGAGAACTGCTACTTCGGCGCAGTCGTGCCCCTCGCTGCGCACGACCAGTGGCTCGGCTCGAGCATGCACCATCGCAACATCCTCGACGAAGAGGCAACGGAGATCGCGAGCGGCCTCTCCGGAACCTACTGGACGCAGGACTACGGGAGCGACCGCGCATTCGAGCCGGAGCTCGTGCGCTGGTGAGAGGAGCGCGCCTGCGAGCTCAGAGGGCCTGCTTTCCCCGGCTCGCGCGCGTGCGCCGCTTGCGCTCGATCAGGGGGACCGCGTCGTAGTCGCCCGGTTGCGTGCGCCAGCGCTCCTGGTGCCAGGCCCACTCCGATGGGGACTCGCGGATCCAGCGTTCGTAGATCGCGTTCAGCCGGCCCAGGAGGTCGAGGGTCGCGGCGCGGCGGTCGAGTGAACGGTCCAGGGCGAGTGGCTCCTCGGCTCGCAGGAGGTAGCGCCGATCGTCGAGCGCGGTGCACCGGATGGGGACGAGCGGTGCGCCGCTTGCTCGCGCCAGCGCGGCGGGAGCAGTCATCGTCAGGGCGCGGTGACCCAGGAAGGGCAGGAACTCGCCGTCGAGGCGGCGCACCTCGAGATCACAGAGGAGGCCCAGGATGCCGCCATCGTGCAAGACTTCGAGGAGCTGCCGCGGCGGCGAGTCCTGGGGCAGAGTCCGCGCGCCGTAGGCTGCGCGCATGCGCTCGAGCCAGCCCGCGCTCGAGTCGTTCGCGCGCATGCGTCCGACCACGGCGCCGGGGTAGCCGGCTCGTCGCAGGCGCGCCGCGAGGAGCTCCCAGTTGCCGATGTGGGCGGTCGCGACGATGACGCCGCGGCCGCGCGCGTGCTCGCGCTCCAGGATCGCGAGCGAAGGATCGAGGAGCACCTGGTCCTCGATCCAGCGCCCGCGCTCGGAGGCCCTGGAATCCGGCGACGAGGAACGAGCCAGGCGCACCCACTCCATGCACACCCGGGCGGCGTGCGCGAACACGGCGGCATGCAAGCGCTCGAGCTCGTGGACCGAGAGCTCGGAGCCGTACGCGCGCGCGAGGTTCTCGCGCGCGAGCTTGCCGGCGTGCCCGAAGCGGGCGCAGAAGGCCATGCCGCGCAGACCGAGGTGGAGCGCGCCGGCCGGCAGCACGGCCGCCGACCGCTGCAGTGCTTCCAGCGCGAGCGCGCGCGCCCGCCGCCGCGAAGGCTCACGCATCGCGGAGGTCCTGCTCCAGTCTCGCGCGCTCGGCTCGACCACCCCGGAAGGCCTGCAAGTAGCCGCCGAGGAGTGCGGATCGTGCCTCTCGCGTCACCACGTCGAGCGAACGAAGCGCTGCCTGGGCCTCGAGAGGGAGATCCTCTGGATGGGCCGCAAAAGAATCGAGCAGGTCCTGGGGAAGGACTACGGGTTGCACCATCGGAAGCTGCGAGATCCACACGTCCTCGACGGGTGCGCGAAAGTATCTGTCATGCAAAGTACCCAGGAGGATCCCGAGGCGTTCGAGCTGTTGGTTCGATGCTCGCCAAGCTTGTACGCCGGTGCGCTCGATCGGTCGCGAGCCAAGGGGAACCTCGACGATCAAGAGAGGCAACGGCCGGCGTAGGAGGAGCACGGGCCGCGCCGCCGGAATTCCGTGCATCTCCAGGGATGCCAGAGTCAACCAGCGCAACTGCACGGTTGGCCAGAGTCCCGAGCAGTAAACCTCTTCGAACGACGTTCCGTGCCTCTCTGGGCGCCGATCGAGCACCGTCCAGCCAGAGGGGATCGAAGCGGCCAGCAAGACTCCTTCGGCGCGCGCGAGGAGAGACACGAGCGCGGTCTCGACAAGGTCCCGTCGCACCCAGCCGGAGAGTTCTCCCTTCTGAATCGTGCGTGCAGCGCTCGAATCCCGCATCCAGCGCGATTCTTGGCGCGAGAGGACGTGAACTCGAGCGAGACGTCCACCCTCTTCGAGCCTACGGGCAAGATCCCCAAGACCTCTCCCGCACATCGCTACGCGGATCTCGTCTGGAATCTCGCGGAAGAATGCGAGCAAGAACCGCTGCCGAAACCCGATCGTCGCGTTTTCCCGCGAAGCCGCCGTCAAGCGAAGCAGATCAAGAGAGAGACGCAATGGGCTGGGGGCGCGACGCAATCGCGCGTGGGCCACGTCGACGAGCCATGGCTTTCCGGTCCCGTCGATCAGGATGTTGCCCGGGTGCAGATCGCGATGCTCGAGCCCCGCCAGCAGCGCGCGGGCCGCCGCGACGCCGAGCTCGCGTGCTACCTGCTCCGGTGGCCGAGGCCAGCTTGCAGTGCCTTGGAAGAGATCGAAGAGCGTGGGAGCACCCTCGACGAACTGGGTGACGAGCTCCCAACCAGGCTTCCCGCGACGCACGCCACGCACACTGGGCACCCGGATGCCGCGCTCCGCCAGTCTCCCGAGCATGCGCGCCTCGCGCCGGGCGCGGCGATGATCGAACAGCCGGCCGAGGCGGTCCGCGGAATGGAACTGCTTCACGAGGCAACGCTCGCTGCTCCCGCTCTCGACGTAGACGCTTCGATGCAGGCTGCGCTTCAGGAGGGCCAGATCCGAGCCATTCATCGGCAGGCATCGTATCGGAGTGCCCGGGAACCTCCCTTGGGCTTTCGATTCGTCGCGCGACGTCCCTAGAATCCGGTGCGTTGAAGCTCCAGCTCTACCTTCTGCGCCAGCTTCTCGTGGCGCTGGTCTTCGCCGTGGGGGCGATGCTGTTCATCGCGCTGCCCGGTATTGCCGCCGCGGCGGTCCACAAGCTGCAGAACGCGGATGTCCTCCTGGTCTTCGCCTATCTGCCCATCGTGGTGCAGAACCTGGCCCCCTACGTGGTCCCCATGGGATTCCTGCTCGCCGTCGTCGCGACCTACGGGCGGCTGGCGGCGGAGAACGAGTGGACGGCGATCCAGATGGCGGGAGTCCGGCCCCACACGATGCTCCTTCCGGCGGCCGGCATCGCGCTGGTGCTGGGTGGGGGGATGTACTGGATGGTCAGCGAGGAGCTGCCCAGCCTGAAGAAGCGCGAGCGGGAGTTCCTGGTCGAGGCGCTGCGCTCCTCGATCGTGCATCCCTCGCCGGGGAAGAACGGCATCGAATTCGGCGGCTTCACGTTGAGCGGCATCCGCGACGGAGAGGTCTTCCGTGATGCCTTCATCCGCCGGCCCGGGCGCGAGGGCGGAGCTCCGATGCGTGTGCGCGCGGAGTCGGCGCTGCTGCGCATGGAAGGCGACGACCTCCTGGTGGAGATGACCGGCGTCGAGACGATCGGGCCGGAGGCCGGAGCCAAGATCTCGACCGAGCGACTCGAGTGGCGTTTCGACCTCTCGGAATTCGTGCGCGAGAAGCCCCGCAGCTACACCTCGCAGCGCTACCGGACCAGCGGAGAGATCCGCGATTTGCTCCGCCAAGAGGCGGTCGCCCCGGCGGACAGGCACGCCTTCGAGTACGAGCTGCACGCCCGCTATGCCATCGGCGCGAGCTGCCTGCTCTTCCTCCTGCTCGGCGCGCCGACGGGCTTGATCCTGCGTCGCGGCTCGCGCCTCGGCGCGCTGGCGGTCGCGGTGGCCTATGCGCTGATCTACTACCTGCTCTCGATGCGGCTGGGGAAGGAGCTCGGGGTCAGACAGGCCGTGCCGGCCCCCGTGGCGGCATGGCTCACGACCAGCGTAGGCACCGCGGTCGGCCTTTTGCTGCTGCGAAAGGCGATGAAACGATGATCGCCCGGCGTTTCCTCAAGCCCCTGGGGCGCCTCGACCTCTACGTCGGGAAGCTCTTCCTCTCCTCCTACGCGACGGCCCTCCTCCTCGTCGTCGGGCTGTTCTGGATCCTCGATCTCGCCACGCATCTCGACGACTTCCTCGAGCCATGGCCGGACGGCCGGGAAGCGCCTACGCGAACGATCGTGGAGTACTACGTGCTCAACATGCCCTACCTGTTCCTGCAGGTGGCACCCTTCGTGACGCTCGTCGCAGGCATGTTCGTGGTGAACCGACTGCTGCGCAACAACGAGATCGTGGCAGCCCTGAACGCCGGCATCAGCGCGCACCGGCTGCTGCTCCCGATCTTCACCGGAGGGCTCCTCGCGGCGCTGGGCATGTTCGGCGTGCGCGAGTGGGTCGCCCGGGCCGTGGCCGAGAGGCGCGACGCGCTCCTCGACCAGCTCGTCAACAAGCGCGCGGACCAGGTGTACGAGGAGCTGTGTCTGCGCAACCTGTACGGCAGCCTGTTGCGACTGGGCGAGTTCCGGCCGCGCACGGAGACGGCGCGGGACTTCGAAGCCTTCATGCGCCGCGAGCCCGGCGTGACGGTGACCGTGATCGCCGACGAGGCCACCTGGAAGGGCAACTCCTGGCAGCTCGTGAATGGCAAGCAGTTCTACACCGCCGAGAGCCAGGAGAAGGCCGACGTACCCACCTTCTACGAGCCGGGCTTCACGCCGGCCATGGCGCTCACCTTCGCCCGCGCCCGCGACAACCCGCTCGAGCTGTCCTTCGGGGAGGTGCGCGAGCTGATCAACCGCGAGCCGAACAACTTCGTCTATCTCACCCTCTGGCAGTACCACCTCACCTTTCCACTGGCCAACCTGGTGCTCCTCATGGTGGGCATCCCCGTCCTGCTCGGCTACGAAAGGGGGCGGGGCACAGAGCGCACCGCTCTGGGGGGGCTCCTGTGCCTGTTCTACTTCGGCACCGATTTCGTCTTCCGGAGCCTTGGGATGGGGGGGGTGATCCAGCCCGAGTTCGCGAGCTGGATGCCCATCCTGGTATTCGGGAGCCTGGGGGTCGTGCTCTACGATTCCATGCGCACCTGAGTCCGGGAGTCCAGCGGGGAAGAAGCCCGCACGTCCGGCGTCCCAGCCCTCCCGTCCCTCTGCCACCACTCATGCGTACCCTCATGCTCCTCTGTCCACCCCTGCGCAACCTGGCCCTGGCGGCCGTTCTCCTGAGCGCTTGCGCAGGCACCCGCGGTGGCGTCGCCGCGGACGCGGGCCGGGTCGAGGACATGCTCGCGCGCGGCCACTTCGAGGAGGCGGTCCGGGAAGCGGCATCCCTGCGCGAGAAGCACCCCGAGGACGCGCAGTACGAGTTCCTGCACCTCAAGGCCACCCTGGGCTATCTGCTCGAGGCCGGGCGAGAGGCGACGCTGGCCAACCGCGACCAGGAGGCGCTCGAGATCTTCGCGCGCGCGACGGAGCTCGCGCCCGACTCGGTTCAGGCGGCCGAATGGCTGCAGAAGACGCGCGACAAGCTCGCGCTGCACTGGAACGTGATCGGCGAGGAGCTGCACGCCGAAGGGGTGATCGAGGGCGCGCTCGAGGCCTATCAGAAAGCGCTGCTGTACGACCCCGAGATGCTCTCGGCGCGCGAAGGTGCCTCGCAGCTGTTGCTGACGTTGAATTACCGCGAAGGACTCAGCGAGCGCTACTACAACGAGGGCGTGCGGGCGCTCCACGATTACTTCCTGCGCGTTTCCCGCGGCCGCTTCGGGTACATCACGGGGAAGTACGAGCCCAAGGACGAGCTCGCCGGCACGCGGAAGGGCGAAGTCGAGGACCTGATCGCCGAGCAGCGCTTCGCGCAGGCGCGGACGCTGGAGCGCAGCGGCCAGTACGCTGCCGCTCGCAACGAGTACTACATCGTCAAGCTGATGCGGCCGGACAATGCCGAGGCCCAGGAAGGATACGACCGCATGAAGCTCGAGGCCGTGGCCCGGCGAAAGCTCGACGAGGCCTCGATGTCGATCATGCGCAAGGACTTCGACGGCGCGCTCCGCCTGCTGCAGCAAGGGCGCGACACGACCGTCGGGCAGCTCGGCGTCTTCGACGACGCGATCGCCAACGTCGACGACCAGCGCATTCGCTCCCTCTACGACGATGCAGTGCTCGCCGAGCGTGACTTCCAGTACGAGACCGCCATCAAGCTCTACGAGCAGATCCTGGCCGAGCGGCAGTGGTACGAGGACGCGCGCACCCGCCTGGAGACTGCTCAGCAGACGATCGCGCGCGCCGCCGAGCTCTACCTCCAGGCCAAGGACGCCCCCAGCGACGAAGCTCGCCTCAAGCTCCTGCGCGAGCTGGAAGTCACCTGGCCCGACTACAAGGACGTCCGCGAGCAGCTCACCGTCCTGCTGGAGAAGCTCGGTCTGAACGAGAAGCCCGAAGACGGCAAGTGAGGCCGGGGCTTCGATCTCGGTTCTCATCGGCGGGAAGGCCGTGATCGAGTCCGCGCGTCGATGGAGTGCCGGCTCGGCCCGTTGACGGGGGGTCAGGCGCAGCGCGACAACGATCGTCGAGATGACGAGCCCTGAACTCGCGCCCCACGACGATCCGTGGCCAACCTGTAGGACGTCCCGGTCGGAGCGCATAACCAGTGCCCGACGCGGGTGAGCGGCCGCCAGGTCGCGCGCGTCATCGAGGGGGGGGTCGAAGCCAGCACGGCGGCTGTCAAGGAGCAATCATGTCCGTGACGATTCGTCGTTCTGCGCTGGAAATCTGTCTGTGCCTCGTGAGCTCGCTGATCGGTGGAGGGCGTGCCGACGCGCAGGAGATCCTGCACGAGTGGATCTCGCCACCTGGCGTGGGGCGCGTCGCGGCCTGCGGCGACATCGACCACGACGGCGTGCCCGATCTCGTGGTCGCCAATCCCTGGGAGCCGGCGGGCGCCGGAGTCGGTTGGGTCCGCGTCCTCAGCGGATCGAACCTGTCGGTGATCCACGAGGCCCGAGGTCGGGATCACGGCGGAAAGTTCCACATGGTGGACCAGATCGGTGAGTCGCTCGACGGAGCGGGGGACTTCGACGGCGACGGGACGCCCGACGTGCTGATCGGCTCCCCCATGTCCTACGGAACGGGCAGCGTGCTCGTGCTGAACGGGGCCACGGGCGGGACTCTCTTCGGCCTCCTGGGCACGTTGCGGTTTCCAGGACTGGGATCCGCGGTAGGAGGCGTGGGCGACGTCGATGGTGACGGTTACGACGACGTCGCGGCCGCAGATTCGCTCGGCCACGTGCTGGTCTGGCGCGGCCCCTCGGGAACGCGCTTGCGCGTCCACTCGGGCGACGCCTCTCCCGCGGCGATCGATGGTCTCGGCGACGTCGACGGCGACGGAGCCGACGACTACGTCATCGGCTGGGACGCGGACGGGACACAGGGCGTGGGAACCGGAGCCGCGGTCGTGTATTCCGGCGCTACCGGAATGGTCCTGCACACGGTGTACGGCGTCCGTGCGGCAGACGGCGTGTTCGCCGGAGATCGTCTGGGAGAGTCGGTCGCCGGAGTGGGCGACCTCGATCTCGATGGCGTGCCGGATTTCGCGGTGGGCGCGCCTGGAATGGCGGACGAGTGGGATCGGAACTCGTTCGGCTACTGCAGGGTCCATTCCGGCGCCGACGCGCGCCTCCTGCTCGAGGTACGCGGCGACGCGCGCTTTCCGATGCTCGGAGTCGCCCTCGCGGGCGGCGGGGATCTGAATGGCGATGGAACCGACGATTTCCTCGCGGGGTCCTTCGTCGGCAGGAACTTGTACCCCAAGAGCGGCGCCGTGGCGGTGTACTGCGGTCGGACGGGGACCATGCTCTGGCGGCGCGAAGCGGCGATCTCGATCAATTACGCCAGCGCGAGTGACGCAATTGCGATCCTCGGCGACCTCGACGGCGACGGCCTCGATGACTGGGGCCTCGCAGACGAGGGCCGCTGGCAGACGTCTTCCCCTTCGCATCTTTTCGTCTTCGCCGGTGCAGCGGGCGGGGCCGAGCGGATTTGCGTTGGCGCACCCAACTCGACGGGCCTCGGCGCGACGCTGGAGCTCGTCGGTCCGATCAGCCTGGGAGCGCAGGAGCTCGCGCTCTGGGTCGAGCACGCGCTCCCCGGCGAGTGCGGGACGTTCTTCTACGGCGCGAGGGAGACGAGCACGCCTTTCGGCGACGGCCTCCTTTGCGCAGGCGGGCCGCTCTACCGCATCGGTCCTCCGCTCGTCGCCGATGCGGCCGGCGCGGCCTTCCTCTTCCTCGACTTCGCTGCCCCGCCGATCGGCACTGGCCCGGGCGCATGGCTCGCCGGCACGACCTGGACAGTGCAGTTCGCCTACCGCGACTCGGGGAGCAGCGGCGCAGGATTCAACGCCTCCGACGCGTGGCGGGTGACCCCGACTCCTTGAACTCCCCTGCGTCTACCGCGGTTACCGTCCTCCTTCGCGCTGGTCCTACGAGCGTGCAGCGGTGGCGCGGTTTTCGCGGCGCGCGAAGTACCACACCAGGAGGGCGCCGAGGGAGAGCTCGACCCAGGGGTGGAGCGAGACCTCGGAGAAGCGTCCGCGCCAGACGACCAGGGCCCAGTAGAGATAGGGCAGCCACACGCTGAAGGCGACCACCAGCGCGCTGCGTGCGATGCGTCCGGGGTCGGGCGGCGCGTCGTAGGAGGGCGTGGTTCCGTGTAGGGCGAGCTCGCGATCGATCGCGTCGAGCTCGGAAGCGGCGCGGTCGAGCAGGAGCTGGTTCGCTCGCAGCGTGCGGGCCTCGAGGCCGAAGGCCCACAGGTTCAAGACCACTGCGGCGAGACCCGCGAGCATGTGTACGGCCGGCCAGAGGCCGAGCGCCGGGCCGGCTTGACCGAGAACGCCGGCGGCCACGATCGAGAGCGCACCGAAGACTGCGACGGGATAGGCCTTGCGCTGGGAGAAGAACTCGTTCAGCTCGGCGAGGAACCCCATCGACAGCTCGCGCGTGCGCATCCCTTCCCGCAACACACGGCCCGTGACCAGCATGAACAGGATCACGAGGGTGTGAACTCCCACCACGAGGATCGCCGTGACGAGGCCCGCCAGGACGTGCGGTTCGACGCGCCCCCAGAGGCCGAGCACGGTCGTCAAGAGGAGCGCGGGCACGGCGAGCAGAGCTCCCGCGGCGAAATAATGGATCATCCGCATGACGCGTCGAAGCGGGATGCATTGTCGACCGCGTGCAGCGGGCGTGCCACTACCGGGAGGTCTCCACGAGGAGCGCTCGCGCGACGTCCTCGGGGGCGAGCTCGCGCATGCACACCGGTCCACGCGGGTGGTTGCACACGCGCGCGAGGCAAGGCTGGCAAGGAAAGAGACGGGAGGCCTGCACCGTCCGGTGCGCGCTTCCCGGTTGCCGTCCCGCAAGCGGCCACGGCCCGGTCCGCAAGGGATCTTGCGGTCCGGCGAGCAAGGTCACGGGAAGTCCCACGGAAGCGGCGAGGTGCGCGGGACCGGAATCGCAGGCGACCAGTCGGTGGCCGCGCGCTGCCGCGACCGCGAAGACGGCGGCGAGCAAGCGCAATCCGCGCTGGCCGACCCAGTGATGGATGCCAGCGCTCGCGGCCGGAAGCGAAGCGAAGCGTTCGGCGATGCGCGCTCCCATCGCTTCTTCGCGCGGGCCCGAGAGGAAGAGGACCTCGCCGCCCATCTGGACGAGGCGCAGCGCGAGCTCCTCGAAGGCCGTGGCTGGCCAGCTGCGCACGTCGTCCTCGCGCGAGAGGTGCAAGATCCATCCCGGCCGATCGCCCGGGAAGCGCACGTCGAGCTCGCGCGAAGCCGCCTCGATCTCGCGAGCCGTGACGGCCGGATCGAAGCGCGGCTCCATGTCGGGCGCGAGATGGCGCGCGAGCGCGAGCGAGCTCTCCATGCCGTGCACGCCGCCGGCCGCCGCGGCTTCTTCGGTCAGCACCGTGGCCGCGAACGGCTCGGTCCAATCCGCGCGCGCCATCCCCAGCCGCCGCGGCGCGCCCGAGGCCAGGGCGACCATGGCGCTCTTGACGTTGCCCTGTGCGTCGACCGCAAGCGCGGGTCCAAAGCTCGCAAGCTCCTCGCGCAAGCGCGTCCAGGCGGCCAGGCCCCCGCGCCGCTCGAACAAGAAGACCCGGGCCAGCCCCGGCATCCCCGCGAGGAGCGGGGCGAACTCCGGCTGCACCGCCCACCCGATCTCGGCGCGCGGGTAGCGGCGCACAAGGGCGTGGAATACGGGCAGCGCAAGGACCACGTCTCCCAGGTGCGAGAGGCGCACCAAGAGGATTCGCGAGAGCGATGAGTCGAGCATGCCGCGGGGATTCGATGCCCCGGTCACTAGAATGGGCGGCAGATGATACGGCGCATCTCGACGAAATGGATGCTCGCCGTCCTCTTCGCGGTCGTCACGCCTTTTCTCGGGTACGCCTTCTTCGTCGATCGCAAGATGGCCGACCGGCTGTCGGGGGACGTCGTGCAGCAGTACCTGCTGAGCATGGCGGCCGATCTCGCCAGCCGCATCGACGCGGAGATCGAGGAGCGGCGCTTCGATGCCGAGACGCTCTCCTCGGACGCGATCATCGGGTGGTACCTCGACGAGGATCCCTTTCGTGACTTCGAGGGCCACATCAAGGCCACTCTCGACGACATGGTGCAGCGCAGCGAGGTGTACGACCTGATCGTGGCGATCGATGCCACCGGGCACTTCAGGATCTCGAACGACGTCGACGGCCACGGAGGCATGTATTCCCAGGAGGTCCTCGACGGACTGCGCAGCCACGATTTCTCGACCGACGCATGGTTCCGCGAGGCGCTGACTTCCGTCTCGGGGCTGGCCATGGTGGACCAGCACCGCTCGCCGCTCCTTCCGATGCACGCAGCCGGGACCGAGCTCCGACCGGAGGACTTCCACATCGGTTTCGCCAGCCGGGTCGATGCTCCGGAGAGCGAGCCCGAGGCCGGTCCGGTGGGGGTGGTGTACTTCCTGATGAGCTGGAGTCGCATCCAGAGCGAGGTCTCGGACTATCACGTGCCGCAGGTCTATGCGGGCACGGACCGCGCCCCCGAGCTGATCGCGCGCGACATCTACGCCTCGTCGTACGCCTGGATCTGGGGGTCCGACGCCGACACGATCCTGGCGCACCCGAAGCATGAGTTGTACGGACTGAGGGTGTCGCAGCCGCCGATCGAGTTGCCGCAGATGGTCGAGGCGGCGCGCGCGAGCGCCTACGGGATGTATCCCGACTATGCGTTCCGCGGGGTGCGCAAGAAAGCCGCCTTCCAGCGCTGCCGGGACCCGGAAAACGGCGGTTTCGGCTGGGTCGTGGGCGTCGGCGTGGACGAGGCGGACATCTACGCCCCGGTGCGCGAGCTCTCGCGATTCCTCTACGGCGCGACCGCCTTCACGCTCTTTCTCGCGGTGCTGATGACCGCGATCATCGCGCGCCGCACGACCCGGCCGATCCTCGAGCTGCGCCGGCACACCGAGCGCATCGCCAAAGGGGATCTCGACGCGCAGATCGAGGTGCACTCGAACGACGAGCTCGGCGATCTCGCGCGCGCCTTCAATCAGATGACGGCCCTGCTCAAGGAGAATCGCGCGCAGCTCGTGCGCGCGGAGAAGGACGCCGCCTGGCGCGAGATGGCGCGCCAGGTCGCGCACGAGATCAAGAATCCGCTGACGCCGATCAGCCTGGCCGTCGGGCTCCTCAAGCGGGCGCACGCCGAGCGCCCGGGCGAGTTCGACGCGATCTTCGAGCGCACCGTGAACATGATCGGCCGGCAGGTCGAGCACATGCGCGACATCGCCAAGGATTTCCACACCTTCGCCGGGAAGCACGTGGAGCCGCGAGTCTTCGACGCCGCCGCGGTCGTTCGGGAGGTCCTCGAGCTGGAGGCGGCCTGGGCGTCCGAGCAGGGTGTACTGGTTCAGGTCCAGTGCGAGGAGGCCAAGCTTCACGGAGATCCCGACGAGCTGCGCCGCGCGCTCATCAACCTGGTCTCGAACGCGCTCGAGGCGATGACCGAGGGCGGGGTCCTGGAAGTGAAGCTCTCGGTCGAGGGCGAGCGCGTCGTCCTGGTGGTCGCCGACACCGGGAGCGGGATTCCCGACGGCGTGCGGCAGCGGCTGTTCGAGCCCTATTTCACGACCCGTTCGGCCGGCACCGGCCTCGGCCTCGCCATCGTGCGCCGCATCGTCGAGGACATGGGCGGGAGCGTGACGCTCACCAATCGTGATCCGGGACAGGGTGCCATCGCGAGGATCGAGCTTCCCCGTCAAGCATGAGCGGCCGCGACATCCTCCTCACCGGTGGCACGGGCTTCCTTGGCAGCGTGCTGGTGGAGGAGCTCGCCCGCGCGGGCTGGCGCGTGCGGGTGCTCGCGCGGAAGACCTCCGAGCGCGCCGCGCTCGCCGCGCACGTGGCCGGCTTCCACGATTTCGACCTGGGCGATCCGGCGTCGGTGCAGCGCGCTTTCGAGGAAGCTCGCCGCGCCGTGGGCGACCGGCCGCTCGACACGATCCACAACGCGGCCCTGATCAGCTACCGCTCGCGCGATCGAGAGCTGCTCCGGCAGGTGAACGTCGAGGGAACGCGGCACGTGCTGGCCGCGGCCCGGCGCGTGGGGATCGCGCGGCTCCTCCACGTGAGCTCGGTCGTGGCAGTCGGCAGCGCGCGGCGCGGCGAGGTGCTCGACGAGGACGCGCGCTTCGATCTCGCCGGGTGCGGCGTGGGCTACGTCGAGACCAAGCGAGCGGCCGAGGAGCTCGTGCTCGCGGAGGCGCGCGCCCTCGACGTGGTGGTCGTCAACCCTTCGGGGATCTTTGGTGCCGTGGGTCGTGCGTCGAACACGGCGCGCTTCCTCCGTGCGCTGCAGCGGGGAACGCTGGGGCCGCTCGCTCCGCCGGGCGGCATGGACGTGGTGGGCGTCGAGGACGTGGCGCGAGGGATCGCACTCGCGCTCGAGCGCGGCGCGCGGGGCCACCGCTACATCCTGACCGAGTCGCACCTCTCGCACTTCGCGCTCTTTCGTCTCGCCGCGCTGGAGCTCGGCGTACGCGGACCTCTCGCCCCCTGCCCGGCCCGCTTCTGGCCGGCGGTCGTCGCGAGCGCGCGCGCGCTCGACCGCTTCCTGCCTTTGACGACCACACCCCCCGAGGCCCTCATGATGCTCGGCCGCACCATGCGGTTCTCGAGCTCGCGCGCATGCGCCGAGCTCGGCTGGCGGCCCGCGCCTTTCCTCGAGGTCCTGCGCAAGACGATCGCCCACCTCATCGCCAGCGGTTGGCTGCGTCCCGTGAAAGAGCCCTCCTCGGTGCGGAAGTCGCGCGCGGAATCGGGACGATCTCCACCGGGCCCGTAGAATGCGGCGTGACCCAGGCATGGATCGAGCTCTCCACGACCGCCGCGCCCGAGGAAGGCGAGCCGCCGCACGCGCGCTCGCCTTGCTGCTCGCATTGGCCGCAGCAGCGCTGCTGGTCGCGTTCCTGGTGCGCGAGCGCGGACCCCGTGGAGAATCCGCTCTCGAGGTAACGGGCACAGGGATCGAAGCGGCTGCTCCTCCCGGCGCGGCACGCGTCGACGCGACGCCGGAAGCCGGCGATCCCGACGCACAGGGTGTGGCGGAGTGGCGCGCCTCGCTCGATCTCGTCGATCGGGTGCGGCTGGCCGGTGACGCGCGCATCGAGGGTGTCGTGCTGGATCGCGAGAGCGGCGCGCCGATCGGCGGCGTCGGTGTGGAGCTCTTGCCGCTCCCGCCCTCCTCGACGCTCTTCTTCTCGCGCATGCTCGAGGTCTTCCACCCGGGCAGCGAGACGGAGCGGCGGACCGAGGCTGTCGCCGTCACGCACAGCGATCTGAGCGGCGCGTTTCGATTCGAAGGCGTGCGGCGGGGAAACTGGTTCGTCGGAGTCGCCGACGAGCACTGGCTGCTCGATCGAGTGGCGCGCGCGCGCCTCACGTCGGGCGGCACGGGCAGCCCTCTCGAGGTCTGGGTCCGCGGCGGGGGTCGCATCCTCGGGCAGGTGATCCGACCCGACGGCGAGCCCGCGCATGGCGCTCGTGTCGTGCTCGCTCCGGGGCCGGGCTTGCTGCTGCGGGCGATGGAGCGCGGCGAGCTCGCGGCGCACGAGACCGTGGCCGACGGGGACGGTCGCTTCGCCTTTCCCGCGGTCGCTCCCGGCGAAGGTTGGGAGATCTCGGCCATCGCGGCGGGACTGGCGGTCTCCCATCGCAATGCCATCACCGTCGAGGTGGGCCGCGACACGGCAGTCTTCCTCGAGCTCACGCCCGGCGCGCGCATCGAGGGACGCATCCTCTCGGCTCCGGCAGAGTCCGGCGCGGAAGCGGTGCCGCTCGAAGGCGCGACGGTCAGCATCCTCCCGCGCGGCCTGCGCCACCTGCGGCTCGCCAAGGACATCCTGCTCTCGTCGTACGCGATCACCGACGCCGCAGGTCGCTACGCGTTGCAAGGCGTGCCCTCGGGTACCGCCGACCTCGTCGCCATGGCGCCCGAGCACGTGCCCGCCAAGGGCCCGGCCGTGCGCGCGAGCGATGGTGCCTCGAGCGAGGCCGCCGACTTCGTGCTCGCGCGCGGCCCGATGCTCCGAGGCACCGTGCGCGACACGGCCGGCACGCCGATCGAAGGGGCCCAGCTGCGCTGGATGCTGTTCGACGTCAGTGGAATGGACGAGGGCCTCTCGTTCGCGCCGCTGCTCGCGCAGGCGATGGCCGAGTTCGAATTCCCGCGCACCGACGCCGCAGGCCGTTTCGTCGCGGGGCCCTTTCCCGGCGCTCCTGACCATCGCCTGTGGGTCGAGCAACACGGATTCCAGGAGCACGAGCTGAAGTGGAATCCCGAGCGCGACGGCCCCGAGATCGAGATCGTGCTCTCGCGCGGCGGCGCGATCGAGGGCATCGTCATGGATTTCGCCCAGGTACAGCCCGTCCCCAGCTTCACGATCGAGACGAGCGCAAGGATCGAGCTCGAGCCCGGTGCTCCGGGCCGGCGCAATCCTTTCACCGGCGGCACGCCCTTCGAAGATCCTGGCGGCAAGTTCCGATTGAACGCGATCGAGCCGGGCAACATCGAGCTCGTCGTGCACGCCGAGGGCTACGTCGACACGAAGGTGGAGGACCTGGTGGTGCGCGAGGGTGAAGTCACGCGCGGCGTGATCGTCAAGCTCACGCCCGGCGCGCGTATCCAGGGCGTGGTGCTCGACGCGGATGGCAATCCGGTCGCCGGAGCGCTGGTGCTCTCCGATCGAGCGCTCGCTTCGGCCGGGGCGAGCTCCGTGGTCTCGGACTCGCGGGGCTTCTCGCGCATGCTCCTGGGCATGGCGCGCTTTGCGGCGGAGCTCGGGTTCGCCGGCGACGGCGTTCGTGCCACCGCGCGGGACGGCTCCTTCGAGCTCGTTGGCCTCGATGCCGGCCCGCATCGCATCTTCGCGTTCCATCGCAACTGGTGCGCCGGCGAGAGCGAGCCGGTGGAGCTCGCGGCCGGCGCGATCCTCGAAGGAGTGCTGGTCCGGCTCGCACGAGGGGGCGGCGTGCAAGGCCACGTCAGCGACCGCTACGGCCAGCCCGTGGGGGACGCGATGGTGGTCGCGCTCGCACCCAGCGGGCCGGCCGGCGGCCCAGGCCAGCGGCTGCACGAAGGCCGCACCAACGCCCTGGGCGACTACCTGATCGAGCCCGTCGAGCCAGGCGGCTACTTCTTGCTGCTCACGCGCGGGGACGAAGCGCTCGATCCGGCGAGCTTCCTGGCGAGCATGAACCTCGGCATGGTGACCGTGCCCCCCGAGGGCCGGGTGCGCTACGACATCGTCGATTCGTCCGCGGGCGCCTGTCGCGTGTACGGTCGAGTCACCGCGGCGAGCGAGCCGGTCAGCAGCGGCAACGTCACGGCATTCGCGCTCGACAGCGAGAGCCTGCTCGGCATCGACCTGAAGGTCGCGCGCCTCGACCAGGATGGCGCGTACGAGTTCGCGGGACTTCCACCGGGCGAGCACCGTTTCCAGATCGACGGTGGCGGCCGCAATGCGCGCATCTGGGCGGAGATCCCCGACCTACCCGAGTACCGCCTCGATCTGCGGCTCCCCGAGGGAGCGGTGCGGGGACGCATCGTGGATGCAGAGAGCCGCACCCCCGTCACCGGAGCGACGCTCTCGCTCGCGGCGCGACGGGGGTCGAGCTCGAGCGGAATCTTCGCGCAGCTCCTGGAGCGTTCGGGCGAGAACTGGAACACCAAGAGCGATGCCGAGGGGCGCTTTCGCTTCGATCGTCTCGTCGAAGGGCGCTACGAGCTGTGGGCCGAGGGCCCGATCGGGGAAGTGAGCTGGGCAGCGACAGCACCGCTCTCGGTCGAGCTCGGCGCGGACGAGGTGCGCGAGGATCTCGAGCTCGCCCTCGATCCTGCGCCGCGCTGGATCGGCCTGGTGCACGACGAGGCCGGGATCGCGCTCGAGGGCGTGCAGATCCTCGCGCGTCATTCCGGGCGCGAAGAGCTCGCTCCGACGCAGTCCACGACGGACGCGACGGGCCGCTTCGAGATCGCCTGCGTGGCGAGCGGGCCGCACGTCCTGACGGCAATGGCCGAAGGCTTCGCCCCGCGCTCGCTCGAGGCCGAGGCACCCGCGGGAGGTCCGACGGAAGCGCTGGAATTCACCCTCGAGCGGGGCGCGCGCGTCATGCTGGTCGTCCTTGAAGCCGACGGTCGAGCGGTCGACGGGGCGGTCGCCACGCTGACGCGCAAGGGCGCTGCGCCGGACGAGAGCGCGAACGACATCGGCCGCCTGATGCAGGGATTCTTCGGCGATGGCGGTGACAAGGACGCCACCGGACGCCTCGACCTCGGCCTGCACGCGCCCGGGCACTATGTGCTGGACGTTCGGCGCGGCATCACGACGCACGTCCAGGAGGCGGTCGAGCTTCCTCGAGGCGAGAGCGAGATCGAGCTGCGCGTGCACCTGGATTGATCCGTGAGGCTGCTTCACGCTCTCTTGCTGCAGGCTTCGCTCTTCGGAGCGCAGCTGTTTCGCGACGAGGCTCCTCCGGAGGTGCGCGCCGCGCGCCACATCCTGCTCCTGCATCGCGAGGTCGAGCGAATCGATCCCGCCGTGACGCGCTCGCGCGAGGAGGCGCTCGCCCTGGCCGCAGGGTTGAGCGAGCGGGCGCGCTCCGGCGAAGACTTCGAGCTCCTCACGAGCGAGTTCTCCGAAGCGCCGACGCGCATGCACGGTGGCGGGCTCGGCAGCTTCGTGCCCGGCGTCCTCGAAGAGGCTCTCGATCGTTTCCTCTTTGCGGCGCAGCCGGGCGAGATCTCCGGCCCACTCGATGCGCCGAGCGGCGTGCACGTCCTGCAGCGCGTCGACGCGCACGCCGGTGTGCTGGCGATCCAGATCGCCGACGCGAGCGAAGCGGGGCGCGCGCGCGCCGACGGCCTGGTCCACCGCCTCGAGCTTGGCGAGGACTTCGCCGCGCTCGCTCGCGAGTTCTCCGAGGATCCCCCGTCGCGGGCGCACGGCGGTCAGTACGCGGTGTTCGAGCGCGGCGCGGCCGACACCCTGCTCAAGCGCGAGGTGTTCCGGATGACGCCGGGCTCGACCTCCGGGCCGATTCGCAGTCCGCTCGGCTGGCACATCCTGCGGCGGGTGCCGCCGGAGCAGATCGCTGCGGAGCTCTGGGAAGTGCGCTTCGTTCGACTCCGCGCCATCCTGCTCGCTCACGAGGAGTCCCGCGGCGTGGTTCCCTTCCCTGGCCGCACGCGCGACGCAGCCGTCGAGCTCGCTCGCGAACTGCGCGCGCGCATCGTCGCGGGAGCGGACATGGCCGAGCTCGCCCGTCAGCTCGACGACGATCCCGGAGGCCGGGAGCGCGGCGGCGATCTGGGCTGGATCCACCGCGGCACGCCCGGCTTGCCCGAGTGGATGAACCGAGCCTGGCTCGAACCCGTCGGATGGCTGTCCCCGGTGATCTCGACTCCCGCGGGAGTGCTGCTCTTGCGGCGCGAGCGCTAGCTCTCGTGACGGGGCGACTCGGCGTTCACTGGCCGGGCGGACCAGCGGCCGCATCCCCCGTGAACCCCCAGGTTCCGTTGATGCGCGCGTACCGCACGCTGAAGATGTCGAGGAGCCAGTCGAACCAGCCGAGGTAGGGGAAGACGACCACTTTCTCGACCACCAGGTTGGGAAGCTTCGCGTCGGCGGCGTTCTCGCGCGCGATGTCGAGGGCGGGCTTGGGCAGATCGATCGAGAGCATGGTGACGCCCAAGCCCCAAGACCGGAAGGTGCCGGAGGTCTGCGTATGGCGCTCGAACTCGACGGAAGCGCAGGCGGGGGCGAGGAGCAGCGGGGCCAGAGCGAGCGAAAGGACGAGTGATGCTTTGGCGCGGGGAAGCCAGCCGATCATGCCCCAAGGGTAGCCGGGACTCCGGAGCGCTCCAATTCTCGCCCTCCGGTTCGGAGTACCGCCTTCAGGCGGTCTGCGCTTGCGGAGCAAGTCCCGCCTGAAGGCGGGACGACGAACCAGACCGCCTGAAGGCGGTACTCCGAACCAGAGCCAGACCGCCTGAAGGCGGTACTCCCAAGCGGAGCGCGGCTCTATGCTTGTGAGCCTTCGAGGCCCGCAACTGTCGATGGAGCGGCCTGCGCCGATGGAACGTATCGAATCTCCGCCGAATGACCTCGAGCGGCTCGCGAACGTCCACGCGCGAGCCTTCCAGCAGCGCTTCGGGCCGAGCGAGGGCGCGATCCGCCTCTGCTTCGCCCCCGGCCGCGTCAACCTGATGGGCGCGCACCTCGACTACAACGGGGGTCCGGTGTTCCCCACGGCGATCGATCGAGGAACGATCGTCGCATTCCGGCCTCGAGGGGACGCGCGTCTGAGGCTCGCCTCGACGCTCGAGGAACGCATCTTCGAAGGGGAGCTCTCCGCCTTGCCGGCGAAGAAAGAGGGTGCCTGGTACGACTATCCGCTCGGCGTCGTCCTCGATCTGGCGCCAGTCGCGCCGGCGGGCGCGCGCCCCGGGCTCGACGTGCTGTTCGGGGGCAACTTGCCGATCGGCGCGGGGCTCTCCTCCTCGGCCTCGATCTGCGTGGCGACTGCTTTCGCGCTGGACCGGGCCTGGAGCCTGGACCTCGAGACCATGGATCGCGTGCACAGCGCCTTGCGCGCCGAACGTGGCTTCGTGGGCGTGCAGTGCGGAATCATGGATCCTTATGCAGTCGGTCTCGCACGGCCGGGCAGGCTGCTCTGGCTGGATTGCAAGGACGCGAGCTGGGAGCACGTGCCGTTTCCCTTCGATCGTTTCGCGATCGGCGTGGCGGACAGCGGCGTGCGGCGCGAGCTCGCTCAGGGCGAGTTCAACCGCCGGGTCAGCCAGTCGCGAGCCGCCTTCGAGCATCTGCGCGCCTTCGTGCCGGATGCGAGCTGCCTGCGCGACGTGCCCCTCGCCGTACTGGAAGAACACGCCGCTTCGCTCGACGAGCTCCTCCGCAAGCGAGCCCGGCACGTGCTCATGGAGGTCCAGCGCACGTTCGCAGCGCGCGAGGCGGTGCGGGCGGGTGACCTCGAGAAGCTTGGCCGGCTCATGGCCGCGACGCATGCTTCGCTGCGTGACCTCTACGAGGTCTCCGTGCCCGAGCTCGACTGCATCGCGGATGCCGCCAACGCTTGCGAGGGCGTGATCGGAGCCCGCCTCACGGGCGCGGGCTTCGGTGGCTGCGCCGTGATGATCGTCCGTCGCGGCGCCGAAGCGGAGGTGTCCGAGATCGTCGCCCGAGCTTTCGAGCGCAGCTTCGATCGCCGCCCGCGCATCGATTTCTTCGGCGGGGACGAGGGTCCGCGCGAGCTCAGCTCGTAGGAGGCGAGCCGCGCCTCACTCCGAAAACGAGAAGAGGCCGCCGGATCGATTCCAGCGGCCTCGCGCATCGTGAGCGACTCACTTCTGCTCGTGTGCCCCGCTCGTCTCCTTCGCGCCGTCCTTCGACTCCTTCGGTTCGGCTGCGGGCGGTTCCCTCGAGGAATCGCCGAACTGGATCGCCTTGGCCGCTTCGCGCAGGCAGCGGCCGGCCGGCGACCCGGCGACCGCGGTGCTGAAGGGACTGGCGAGCAGGTCGACCGCCGCGGCCGGACGGTTGCCGAACAGGTAGTTCGCGGCGAGCACCAGGCGCGCGTCGTCGTCTTCGAAGTGGTCTTCGAGATAGCGTTCCAGGATCGCGAGCTGGCGATCGAACTCGGCCGGATCCGAGTAGAAGGAGTGCTTGTCGACCACGCTCTGGGCGAGCGCCGGATCGAGCTCGAGCGCCTTGCGCAGCGAGAAGGCGGCGTAGTGATAGTCGCCGGTGGCGAAGAGCGCGTCGGAGAGGATCAGGTACAGGATGCCGTCCTGACTCGAGAACTCCACGGCCTTGGCGTAGTAGTGCACCGCATCTCCGTAGCGGCCTTCCCGGAAGGCGCGGTCGCCGAGCGTCAGGTAGTAGTCGGCCGCGCGGTTGAGCTCTTGCTCGCGCTCGATCGACATCGAACCTTCGCCCTGGGTGATGGCGGCGCCAGTTGCCTGCACGTCTTCGCCCGTGTCGACCGGGACCGGCTCGGCTGCCTGCGCCTCGTCGGCGTACTCGACGGTCTCGTAAACGATGGTCGAGTACGCGGCCGCCGGGGGAGCCAGGTAGAAGGTCTCGTAGTACGGGGGGTACCACCAGTAGTAATACCCGCAGTAGTCCCAGTACGACCTCCAGCAATAGCCCCAGCCCCACGTCCAGCCGAAGCCCCAGCAAGGCGAACCGCCCCACCACCAATCACAGTGGCTACCACCCCACCACCAGCTGGCACAGCCGCTCCACGCAGGCCCGCCGCCCCAGCTACAGCCGTAGCTCAGATACGGGCTCCAGCCGTGGCAGGACGAGCTCGTGATGCCGATCATCGACGCGGTCGCCACGCGCATGCCGAGATTGGTCGCGTTGGAGATCACCTGCGCGGTGTCGCGAACCACGCGCGCCTTGCCCAGGTCCCGGCGCGGGAGCCCGACGACCTCGCGTTCCTGCTTGACGGGGGGAAGGTCGCGGAAAGCCTCGCGCGTCGGCGCGCCGCGGCTGACATTGCCTCCCGATCCATTGTTCGACGAACCACGGCCGGCGCCATCGCGCGTGCCGGAGTTGTCAGGTGTTCCAGAGTTGCCGCGATTCCCGGGGCCCCTGCCGCTGTTCACGGAATCGTCCCGACTCGCGGGCGGGCCGTTCGCACCGCTGCGACCGTCGCGATCAGGCGGCGTATTTTCGGTGCGACCACGGGAGGAGCCGGGAGCGCCTTCGTTTCCGCCGCCTTTCGAGACCACCGGTCGGCCTACCTCGCGGCGTGCCTCGGAGAGATTCGAGCGTTCGTGCCGGGAGCCGTTGCTTCCCGTGCGGACGTCCACGCTCGGTTTGCCACGAGACTCGTCGCCAGGTCGATAGCGCTCCAGTAGGTCTTCGCGCGTGACGGTGCGGCTGCGCCACTCGGCCTGTCCTTCGCCGCGGCGGACCTCGAGATCCGGGCTGGTGCGTCGTAGCCTCTCGGTGCTCGGCGACGGGCCGCTGCCCGGGATCGTGTTGCCGCGCTCGCGCGTGTCCGACGCGTTCGAGCCCGACACTCGCGGGAAGCGCACGGGAGGTGCCTCCCTCGAGCTCCAATCGCCGTCGGGGATGCCCGAGATCGAGCCCGCGGAGTTCCCGGGCTCCGTCGAGCCGCGCGCGCGCCAGCTGTTCGAGGACGGATCATCACCCGAAGTATCGGAACCCGAGTTGCTAAAGGAGTCCGACGACGGCAAGCCGCTTCTCCCGCTCGGTCCCTCTCGATACACCGTCGAGCCTCCACCGGTGGAGGAGCCATCCGAACCGATCGGCCGACCCGAGACGGACCCGCTCGAATTGGAAGAAGCACTGGGAGCGCCGCTGCTCGGAGCACCATACGAGCGACCGCTCGTGCTGCCGCGTGAGTCGCTCTCGTAGCGCACCGTGGAGCCCGACGGCCGTCCCAGGTTTCCGCCCGAGGACCCGCTACTCGGAGCGGGCATCACTGACCCGCCATTCGATCCTCGTGAGCTCGTCGAAGGGGGAGCGGAGGGCCGGGAGGTGACCGTCGATCGGCCCGCGCTCGGCGGAGAACTGATCGAGGGGCGCGAAGAGGCGCCGCCTCCCGATGAAATGGGTGCGCCACGGCTCCCGCCGCCCGATGAAACTGGCGCGCCACGGCTCGCCCCGCCCGACTGGACCGGCGAGCCACGACTGGCCCCGCCGAAAGAGCCCGACGGGGTCGAGCCTCCGCGGCTCGAGCCTCGCTGAGCGAATCCCTCGGGAGCGATGGCCAGCAACGCGCTGAGAAAGAGGGTGGCCGTGAGCAAGTTTCGGGGTCGCGACATGGGTGGTACGTGCGAAACGAGAAAGGGAACGAGAGCACACCTCTGCAACTGGGGTGCCGAGCCCCTGGTGGCCTCTGCGCTATCGGTGGCGGGGGGAGAGCGCCTGCTCCCATTCTCGGTGGCCTATCGATGGGACACCAGTCCTCCACTCTCGATTGGCAGCGCGAGCTGGGCCATGGCGCCCAGGGGGTCGCTGGACGGCACGCGCAGGATCGGGGACTTGGCCTTTACACCCCGCTCACCGGCCGCCTTCCTGAGTGATTCCAGTGCGACCGCCCCGAGTCGCCTGACTCCGGGCAGGAAGATCGAGAGCGCCGGCCGGGCGGGAATGGACTCCCATCCATCGGGCAGCTTCGCATCGGCTGCCACCTCGCCCTCCACGTGCAGGTACAGCGCTGCCGGCGCTCCGTCCTCCCCGAGCTCGTAGTAGAACGCCTGCTCCAGGGTCCACGATCGTTCGGCCAGCTTCGCGCTCGCGGCGCTCGCCAGCTCGGCGCTGCGCGCGAGCACATCCTCCCACGTCCACTTCGCCGGCAACTCGAGCGCGGTGCGCTGGCGGATCGCAGAGCGCAGCTGGATCGCTTGCACGAGCTCGGTGTCCACCGACTGTGCCTGCGTCTCCATGCGCCGGTCAGGAGGGACGAAGAACGAATCGAGGAAGCGCGGACTGGTGCGGACGGAGAGCACCTGCTCGTCCCAGACTTTCCCTTCGGCCTGATACAGACTGGCGCTCGCCGGCCAGGACCGACCATCGATCGTCTGCCAGACGAGCTCCTTGTACGAGTCGCGGATCTCACCTGTCGCCGTCAAGCCCGAGAGGCTCGTCGGTCGGCCCGCCTCGTCGAGCGTCGCGACGAGCGTGCCCACCGCGCCGAGATCGACGCGCGAAATCTGCCCCGTGTTCTCCCACGCGTAGCCGTCGGGGAACAGGAACAGCGCGTGCCGCAGTTCCATGTTCAAGATCTGGTCGAGCCGCGCGACTCCCAGGATCTCGACCGACTCGGCCGCGGCGACCGGGATCTCGTAGGCCTGCTGGCCATAGCGGTACTGCAGCAACCGCTGACCCGCGCTCGAGTCGGCGAACGGCTGCAAGCACCAGCGCGCGCGGTCCGGGAACATCTCGCAGCACTCCAGCCGTTGCGGGCCGGCGTCCTCCTGACCGGGGAAGACCAGGCGAGACTCCGCGCGGAAGCCGTGCAAGCCCGCGATCGCTTGCTTGGGGCCGGGGCCGGGAAGCGCGGAAGCTTGCGCTTCGCCGCCGCGCGTCTCCGTTCCCTGGGCCTGGGCCGAGGGATCGAAGCCGAAGGATCCGCACAGGAGGGCCGCCAGCGCGGTCGAGAATCGCATGAGCGGATTCTAGTTCATCGAGTGGATCGGTTCGTGGCGGCTGGCGCCCGTGGTTGGCGACGGGCTGCTAGCAGCCTGTGGCGAGACTCCCGTAGCGAGGCACAGCCGGCTTTGAGCATGCAAGGAGCGCGACGGAACGACGGCGGAGGTGGCCTCTTTGGCCACTGAGCACGGCGTTCCTAGCGCGACGCAGCAGGATCGAAGCCGGCGAAGCCGCAGTAGGGAGTTTTGCGACAGGCTGCTAGGGCTTTCGCTGCGCCCATTCTTCCCAGGGCTCTGGGTCGTCGCCGAAATCGCGGCCGGCGAGCTCGACCATGGGCCGGCGGATCCGGGGACGGAGCTCGTCGGAAGCTTCCTTGTAGCCGGCCACCAGCGCGCGCGCGCACGCGCCCTCGCTCTCGGGGACACGCGTGCCGATGAGCGCCAGGGCCTTTGCCGCTGCCGAGCACACAAGTGCCGGCTGCTGCTGGAGGAGCAGAGCGAGCGATTCGATCGATTCGACGTCCCCGATCAGTCCGAGCAGGAGGCAGCACTGCGTCATGACTTCCGGCCCCGGGTCGATCAGGCCGTGACGGACCTCGCCGATCCACTGGGGATCCCACGGCGCGCCAGCTTCGATCACCTTGCGCAGCGTGAGCGCCGCGTTTCCGCGCAGGCGGTTGTCCGATTCCTTGGCCAGCAATGCCGCGATCGGCCCGATCGGCGTCGAGGGGGAGGCGAGCATTCCCAGCGCCACGACCGCGTTGTTGACTACCTGCGGGTCGCTATCACCGAGAGCGTTGAGCAATGGGCCGACGATCTTCTCGCCTTCCTCGGGCGGTCGGACGAAGCCGAGCCCCATGGCCGCGACGGTGCGATTGATCGGAGGGCCGGATTCGAGCTGCTCGAGGAGCTCGGCCTTGCGGCCCGATGCGCGATAGACGAGGTCCTGCTCGAGGACGCGCCACTTGCGAACGTCCGCCTCCGACTTGGCGGTGAGCGTCAGGGTCGTCCAGGCGCGGATGTTCCCATCCATCTCGGTCAGGAAGGCTCCGATGGGCACTTCCGGGCGGTCCGGATCGGGCGCGTACGGCTCAGCGACGCGCTCCTCCGCCATGGCGGCAGCATCGGAGGGTGTCGAAGTCGATTCCGTTGGGCTGGACGCGCAGGCCCCGAGGAGCACCGCGAAGGGGACGAGAACGCTTCGCGTGGGACGCCTGCGGGGAGATCGCATGCTACCTGGGACGCCGCAAGGGTGAGTCTCTTTCAATGGAAGTCCGCATGCTACCAGGTGGAGTACACTCGCCGGGAGCGCCCGCCGGCTCCTGGATTCCATGACGCTCTCACTTCTGGAGACGATGGCACACGAGGGCTTCGAGGAGCTGCTCCTGCTCCACGACCGCCGCTCGGGCGCCTCGGCCTACCTTTGCATCCACGATTCCAGCCGTGGGCCTGCTTTCGGAGGCATCCGCCGCTGGACCTATCGCGACGAGGCCGACGCGGCCGCCGACTGCCTGCGGCTGGCGCGAGCCATGAGCCACAAGTGCGCCCTCCTCGACCTGCCTGCAGGGGGGGGCAAGATCGTGCTCCTCGACAAGGCGGAGCTCGATCTCTCCCTGGCCTACCGCTTCCTGGGCGAGGCCGTGGAGCGCTTGGGCGGGCGCTTCTACACCGGGCCCGACATGGGCACGGGACCCGAGGAGCTCGCCGCCGCCTCGCAGACCACGAGCTACGTCACCTCTCCGGGGCCCGATGGACCCGGGGAGCTCCCGGATTCGACGGCCGAGGGCGTCTTCGCCGGCATCCGAGCGGCCCTCGGGCACCTGGAGGGGACGGCGAACCTGGCGGGCCGCCGGATCGTGGTCCAGGGGCTCGGCGAGGTCGGCGCGAGGCTGGCACGCCGATTGGTAGCTGCCGGAGCGCGCGTGTTCGGGGCCGAGCTCGATCCGTTGCGGGCCGCCGAGGTCGCGAGCGAGGTGGGCCTCGATCTCGTCGACCCGGCGCGCGAGCTCGACGTGGCCTGCGACGTGTTCGCGCCGTGCGCCATGGGTGGATTGCTGCACGACCTGAGCATCGGACGCCTGCGCTGCCGGATCGTCGCGGGAGCCGCGAACAACGTCCTCGCGCGGCCGGAGCACGGTGACCGCCTGGCCGAACGCGGGATCCTCTATGTGCCGGACTTCGTGATCAATTCTGGGGCGCTGATCCGCGGCTCCATTTTTCACCTGTCGGGCCGACGCGAGCCGGTGCCCGCCATCGGCCTGCGCGTCGCTGCCGCGGTGGAACGTGTCCTCGAGCGAGCGGCAACCGACGGGCTCTCGCCCGCACGCGTCGCGGTTGCAGAGGCCGAGGAGCGCATCCGCAAGGCCCGCGCCGAGAGAGACCGCCAGGTCAGCGGTTGAACCCGCTTCGCCCGCTAACTATCACAGGAGTGTCTTGATTCCCCTTCCTGCGATGGGCGCGCTGTGCGTCTTCCTGCTCGCCCCGCTGGGTGCGCCGGCTGGCCACACGTCCACCGCCGGCAGCGTGGGCGAGGCTCCGCTCGATGATCCCGTGCCGGGGCCGGGCTTGACCTTGCCTCGCGGCCCCGGGCAACTCCCCCTGCACGTCCCGCCCGGCGAGGCGCTCACCTTCGACGTCATCCTGAACGTCGCGGTCCTCGGCGACACCAAGGTCGGAGAAGTCGTGCTCTCCGCCGGGGTCGAGCCCTTCGTGTCCGGCCTGCCCGCCGTCGGCGGCACGGTCGACAGCGGCCTCCAGGTCGGCTGGATCAAGAGCAAGGCCACGGGCAGCTATGTGACCTACGACCTCAACCACGAGATCGAGATGCGCGCGCTGCCCCAGGAATGGCCGCGCGTGATTTACCGGGACACCCAGGAGGGGACCGAGAATCGCAAGCGCGAGCTCAAGATCGGGACGCGCGAGGGCGTGCCGACCTCCGAGTATCGCTCGGACAGACACTGCAAGGGCTGCGAACGGCGCGAGCACTTCGTCGAAGGCGCCTGGCCGTTCGGATCGGACCACCACTGCGAGAAGTGCAAGCGCGCCGCGCATCGTGTGTGGCGCGATCCGGTCGCACGCAAGGTGCCCGAGGGCGCGCTCGACATGCTGAGCGCGATCTACTACTCGCGGGCGATGGTGCGCGCGGGCCTACAGGAAGTCAGCCTCCCGCTCGTCGATCACACCAGGCTCTGGGATCTGACTCTCACGCGCGGCAAGCAGAAGACGATTTCCACCCCCGCGGGCAAGTTCCTCTGTCGCCAGATCCAGCTCGCGACCAGCGTGCCCCCGGGCGAGACCGATACGACCGGCAAGTTCGAAGGGCTCTTCGGCATCCACGGAACGATCCGCATCTGGCTCGAGGAACGCACCGGCGTGCCGGTCATGGTCGAGGGCATGGTGCCGATCGGCCCGATCGAACTCGACGTGCGCCTCGCCTTGCGGGTGTACGAGGGCACGCCGGACGATTTCGTCGCGCTGAGCGATCAGGCCAAGTGAAGCGAGAGTCGCTGCACGCGTCGTAGGTACCAGTTTTCCACCGCGCCTTGGCGCGATCCCTCGCATGAAACTTGGGTGCGGCCGCCTCTGGTTCGGAGTACCGCCTTCAGGCGGTCTTCTCTTGCAGAGCCAGTCCCGCCTGAAGGCGGGACGACGAACCAGACCGCCTGAAGGCGGTACTCCAAACTCGGAGGGACTCCCGACTCGTAGGGGTATGGTTCCTCTCTAGTTTTCCACCGCACCCTGGCGCGACTCCGCCGCATGAAACATGAGGGCGGCCGCTTCTGGTTTGGAGTACCGCCTTCAGGCGGTCTTCTCCTGCGGAGCCAGTCCCGCCTGAAGGCGGGACGACGAACCAGACCGCCTGAAGGCGGTACTCCAAACTCGGAGGGACTCCGTGCTCGTGGGTGTGTGGTTTCTCTCTAGGAGGGAGTCCGGGCTCGTAGGGGTGGGGTTTCTCGCTAGGCTCCGACGCTCGCGTCCCGGCGCGTCCTTCCAACTCGGTCGAGCGTCTCGCGCGGATTCCCCGACTCGCTCGGCTCACTTCTCCGGGACCTCGTCGGGCGGCGGGCGCCGCTTGCCTTCGGCGAGACCGCGGTAGAGCGCGGCGTTGGCTGCATCTCCGCGCGCCTCGCATAGAACCGCGAGGTCGTGATAGGCCTTGGACTTCGTGGTGGCCTGCAGATACACGGCTTCGGCTTCTTCCAGCCGGCCGCTCATCCCCAGCGCGACGGCGAGGTTCGCGCGAGGGCGGGAATCGAGCGGCGCGACCGCGCAAGCCCGGGTGAAGCTCTCTCGCGCTTCCTCGAACTCCTCGCGCATCAGGTGCACCATCCCGAGGTTGTTCCACAGCACGGAGTCAGCCGGCATCGCCGCCACGCCTAGCTTGAGCACCGCGGCCGCTTCCTCGCTGCGATCCTGACGCATGTAGAGCTCGGCGAGCTCGTTGTACGCGGGCGCGTAGTCCGGATGCGCGTCGACGACCTTCAGGAGCACGACCTCGCACTGCGGGTCGTTGCCGTTCTTGGCGAGTATGTGCGCCATCGTCATGAGCGTCTTGACCGTCGGCAGGCGGTCGCCCGAGATGTCGAAGGTCGCCTCGGGGAGAGCGCCTTCGTCTGCCTCCGGCGGAGGGGGCGCGCTGGCGCAGGCCGCGAGCGCCGCGAGCAGGGTCGCGGAAGCAAGCAGCCCGGCGCGTTCGCCGCGCTTCGAAGAGGCCAGGCGACTCATCGGTCGTCCCCTTGCTCCGTGATCGAGCTCGTGCCGAAGATGCTTTCGCCGGCCTCCTGGTCTCGATCGGAGCTCGGTTCCTTGGACTGCGTGCGCGTGAGGACGGTCTCGCTCCACGTCCCGGGTCCGGCGGGAAGATCGTCGGTGACGGTGATGCTGGCAGGATCCACGCCTCGAGCCCCGAGCTCGGTCAGGACCGTGCTGACGCGGCGAGCGTAGAGCTCCTCGCTCACCGATCCGCGGCGCACGCGCAGCTCACCGGGATTCGCTTGCAGGTGCTCGGCCAGGAGGTCGAGGTCGCGCTCGCCCAGCGGATTGAGCGCGGGGGAGCCCACCTCGAAGTGATAGGGGAAGAGGGTGCCCTGCGCGAGGATCGCTTGACGGATCGAGGCGCGCCTCACCTCCGTTCCGGCCCACATGTCATGCAGTTCGTGATTCGTATCGGGGGCCGGCTGGCTGCGGCAGGCGAAGAGAGCGCCGGCCAGCGCGAGCGCGAGGATGGGTCGAGAGACGTGGTTGCGTGACATCGGATCGGATTCGACGGGAAACCTACATGACCTGCACGATGCGCATGACGGCCGGACCGACCATCACGATGAGGAGAGTGGGGAAGATGAACAGCACCATCGGGAAGAGCAGCTTGACGGCCATCTTCTCGGCCGACTCCTCGGCGCGCCGGCTGTGGACCTCCCGCATGGTGGTGGCGAAGGTCTGCAGAGCTTGCACGATGCTGGCGCCGAATCGCTCGGCCTGCACCAGGAGCGCCACGAGCGAGGAGATGTCCTCGACTCCGGTGCGCTCCGCCATGTGGCGCATCGCCAGCGTGCGCGGAACACCGAGGTTGATCTCGAGGCGCGTCAGCTCCATCTCGCCGGCGAGGGCCTCGCTCACGCGCTGGACTTCCTGGGTGACGGCGTTCCACGCCATGTCGAGACCCATTCCAGAGGAGACGCAGATCTCGAGCAGGTCGATGGCGTCGGGAAGGCGCCGGCGCAGCTCTCCCACGCGAGCATCGCGACGCACGGCGACGTAGAGATTGGGGAGGAAGAAGAGCGCGCAGCCCAGGAACACACTCAAGAAGATTCCGACGTGGACCACGGCGTGCAGGAGGACCGCGCTCATGGCACCGGCGGAAATCCCGACCAGGAGGAGCACGATCTTCGCGCCGATGAACACGGCCGGGGCCGCGCTCGAGGTGAAGCCCGAGCGCGCGAGCTGCAGCTCGAGGGGACGGCTGAAACGGCCGGAGGACACCGTCCGGCCGACCGCGCCGAGCGAGGAAGTGATGCGCGACTCCTGCTCCAGGTCCGTATCCGCGCTCTCCCCGCGGCTGCGCAGCAGCGCGAGCCGCCCCTCCCGGTTGCGGCGGGCGAGAGCAAGGAGCGCCGCGCCGATGCACGTCACCGACACCCCGATCAGAACGGCGATGCCGATCTGATCAGGAGGAAGGGGCAGGCGATCCAGCCAGCGGTTCATGTGCGCAGAGCGGCCATCTTGTTCATCGACCACCAGCCGAGCCCGAGCATCGTCGACGCCACGGCCAGCAGCACGTTGCCCTCGGGCCGGTCGTAGAGGAGCGACATGTACTCCGGGTTGATCACGTTCAGCACGAAGAACATGATCAGCGGCAAAGCGATGAGGATCCGCTTGCTGATCTGCGTCTGGGAGATCAGGACCCGGAAGCGGCGGTTGAGCCTCATGCGATCGCGAATCACCGCGGCCAACCCCTCGGAGACCTCTGCGACGTTGCCGCCGCAAGAGAGATTGATCGACATCGAAGCGGCGAGCAGCCGCAGGTCGAGGTTCTCCGACTCGCGAGCGGCCTTGCGGAGCGCCACCTGGAGATCGACGCCCATCGCCTGCTGCTGGCAGATCTCGGCGAAGATGTTGCCGACCGGAGCGGGGATCTCCTCGGAGATCAGGCGGAACGAGCTCGTGAGCGGGTGGCCTGCCCGCAGCGCTCGGGAGGAGAGCTCCAGGGCGTCGACGAGCTGGCGTTCGAAGATCGAAGCGCGCCGCGCGATGCGCGCTTGCAGGTACCACCAGAAGCCGACCACGACGGCGGCGGCACCGAAGAGGGGAGGGGCCACCCGCTCCAGGATCAGGAAGAGGCCGATGCCGACCAGCATGGCGATCAAGAGCAGGTTTCCGAGCGTCACCGGGAGTGGAGTCGTGAGCCCGGCGTCACGATGGACGTTCCGCAGTCGGGTCCGGAAAGTCAGCTTCCGGGAGGTTGCGACCGTGGTGAAGTGCTCCTTGCCCTCGTGCCAGAGGCGGAGCACGCGCTCTTCCGCCGCATCACCCGGGCTGCCTTCCAGTCGCCGCTTCAACCGGCTGCGGCGGCGCGAGCGCAGTTGCAGCCACACGAGTAGCAGCGCCGACCACACCACGAGGACGAGCACGAAGAGCGCAATCGCCCCGGCGATCGTGATCGGATCGAGCCCGCCGGGACCGGATGAGCGCGGGAGCACCATCTCAGCCAGCCCTCCGCCGCTGGAACATCTCGGGCGGGAGCCGGACGCCTTCCTCTTCCATGCGGCTCAGGATCCGCGGGCGCACGCCGCACGCCTCGAAATAGCCCTTGGCATGCCCTTCGGGATCGATGCCCGTCTGCACGAAATGGAAGATGTCCTGCATCAGGATCATCTCGCCCTCGAGGCCGGTGACCTCGGTGATGTTGAGGATCCTGCGGCGCCCACCGGTCATGCGTGAGACCTGCACGATGAGATCGAGCGTCGAGGCCATCTGATCGCGGATCACGTTCACCGGATACTGGATGCCCGCCATGCTGACCATGTTCTCGATCCTGCGCAGAGCATCGCGCGGGCTGTTCGAGTGGATCGTGGTCATGGAACCCTCGTGCCCGGTGTTCATCGCCTGGAGCATGTCGAGCGTCTCCGCGCCACGCACTTCCCCGATGATGATGCGATCGGGGCGCATGCGCAGGGAGTTTCGCAAGAGGTCGCGCTGGGTGATCTGACCCTTGCCCTCGGTGTTCTCGGGGCGCGTCTCGAGCGACACGACGTGCTCGCGTTGCAGTTTCAGCTCGGCGGCGTCCTCGATGGTGATGACTCGCTCCCGGGCCGGTATCCAGCGCGAGAGAATGTTGAGCAGCGTGGTCTTTCCGGTGCCGGTCCCGCCGGAGACGACGACGTTCACCTTGCAGCGCACGGCCGCCTCGAGGAAGGCGGCCATCTCCTTGCTCCAGGATCCCATGTCGATCAGGTTGTCGGGGCCGATGGCGGCCTTGATGAAGCGCCGCACGCTCATGATCGGCCCCTGCAGGGAGAGCGGGGGGATGATCGCGTTGACACGCGAACCGTCGGCGAGGCGCGCATCGAGCATGGGCGAGCTCTCGTCGATGCGTCGTCCCACTCGAGAGGCGATCCGTCCGATCACTTGCATCAGGTGGGCGGCATCGCGGAAGCGCACGGAGGTCTCGGCGAGGACTCCGGCCCGTTCCACGTACACCTGCCCCGGTCCGTTGACGAGGATGTCGCTGATCATCGGATCGCGCATGAGGTCTTCGATGGGTCCCAGTCCGAAGACCTCGTCCATGACCTCGCGGACGATCTGCTTCTTTTCCGCGGCCGTGAGCGGGACCTTGTGCTCGTTGAGCAAGCTCTCGACACGCCGCAAGCACTCGTGGCGCAGCGCCTCCTCGTCGAGCTTCTGGGCTTGCACCAGGTCGAGCGTTTCCACGAGCCGCGAGTGCACGCGGATCTTCAATTCCTCGCGCATCCCGGGATCCGCAGGCCGCTGACCGAGGGGGGTGGAGATCTGGTCGTTGGGGGTCAAGGGGGTCACCTCAGGATTGGCGGGCCGGTGAGAGTCCGCTGAGCTCCGCGCGCCGCAATAGCTCGCCGAGGTCCTTGCGGATCACCGAGCGGGCGGCCACTTTCGCGAGCGGCTGGCCGTAGTTGATCCCGCGCAGCGCGCCCTCGTAGTCGTTGCGGACGGTGAAGACGTCGATCGTTCCCAGAGCCTGCCGGATGTCCGGAAGGTCGAGCATCGAGCGGCGCTTGTGGAAGCGGTTGGCGACGGCGAGCAGCCGCTCGCGCGGAGTGCCCCGGACTTCCAGGGCCGCGATCATCGAGATCATCGTGCGGATGTCGACGACGTCCTGCTGGAACACCATGAGCGTCAAGTCACTCGCCTTGGCGAGCGTCGCGGCGACGTCCATGGGGACCCTCGGCGCGTCGACGACCGAGAACTCATAGGCGCGCCGGATCGCGCCGAGCGCACCCTCGAGGTTCGAGAGGGCCAGCGGCGCGGGCGACGAGAAGTCCACGCTCACCGGGCTCACCAGCGCATGCAGGCGATCGGAGTGGACGGATGCCGTCGACCGCACGAGCTCGGGATCGACCACGCCATTCTGGGACAGCACGTCCGCCACGCCGTAGCGCGATTCCACGCCGAGGAGCGTCGCGATCGAGCCGTACGCGAGATCGAGATCGATCAGCAGAGCCGGCTGATGCAGCAGATCGGCCGCTTCGACGGCCAGGTTGATCGCGAGCGACGTCGCGCCCGTGCCTCCGCTGGCGGAGAGGACGGTCACCAGTTTTCCATTCCTGCGGTCCCGCCCGAGGAACTCCTCCAGGTAGCGCTGGACTGCCGGCAAGAGCTCGTTCGCGAGCCGGCTCTTCTCGATGCAATCTCGCGCGCCCGCCTGCATGGCCTGGAGGGCGAACCGAGTATCGAGCGTCCGGCACAGGAGCACGAAGCGGGTGTCCGGATGCATGCGCGCGAGACGCCCCACTTGCGCAAGCGCATTCGCCGGATCGGGATCGACGTCGATCAGCGCGAGCGGGACGGTGCCCCTGGCGAGCATTGCGGCCAGCCGCTCGGGTGTGGCGGCGACGGCCGGCTCGACGTCCAGTGGCGGGCGATTCAGCGCGGAGTGCACTGCAGCGCGCGTCGCCTCGTCCGACGAGAGAAGACTGATCTCGAACCCGCTCGCCATGTGGGATCACCGTTCGTCCGATCCTGGCGTGGCTGCTTGCTCTTCGATCTGCCGGTATTCCTCGGCCGCGCGCGGCACGGCGCCCTCGTGAGTGGCCCAGGCGCCGGGACCTTGCAGGCGATCGAGACCGTTGCGCTCGAGCCAGCGGGCGTTCTCCGTCGAGAGACGCGCGGGCGCGCTCCCCTCGATGCGCCCCATTCCGTACAGCTCCCAGTCGCTCGGGACGACGTGATCGGTGCCGGGGAGCGGCGGGAGGACCGTGTCGCTCACCGGCTCCACCAGTACCGCCGTGACCAGCACCAGTAGCTCGGTCTCGCCGCGGCGGTAGCGTATCGAACGGAACAGCGGGCCCAGGATCGGCAACGAGCCCAGGAAGGGCGTGCGCGCAACCTGCGCGCTGACGCTCTGCGAGAGCAGGCCGGCCATTGCGAAGCTCTGGCCGCTCGCCATCTCGAGCGTCGTGATCGCCCTGCGGGTGACGACGGCGGGAATGCGGAACCCCTGGATCTCGACGGCGCCGATGTCGGAGAGCTCGCTCACTTCGGACTCGACGGTCAGGCGGATGTTTCCCTCGCCCAGCACGAGCGGACGGAACTTCAGGCTGACGCCGAATTCCTTGTAGTCGATCGTGATCGACCCGAGCCCGACAGTGCCCGAGCCTTGCACGATGGGAATCGGGAACTCGCCCCCCGCGAGGAAGCTCGCTTCCGCGCCGGAGAGAGCGACGAGGTTGGGCTCTGCGAGCAGCCGCAGGTACTGGTTCTCCGCCAGCGCCTGCACGAAGATCTCGAGATCGGCGCTCGGCACACCCGCGAACAACGTGACCGCGGGACTGACGCCGACTGCCTGGTTGAACGTGAACGGGACGTCTCCCGTCGCCGGGGCCCCGGCCGGTGGCCCGATGCTGATCGGATTCAACGGCCCACCCGAGGGGCCGATGGTCGAGCCGAGGAAGAAATCGTGCCCCACGCCGAAGCCATTCACTCCCAGCGCCCGGATCCCGGTGCGACTCACTTCCGCCACGCGCACCACGACCTGCACCTGCTGCACGCCCGGAACGACGGTGAGATCGACGTACTGCGTTTCCGACGCCTCCAGCCACTTTCGAATTTGATCGGCTTGCGTGGCGCTCTCGAGCTTGCCGGAGAGGACCAGGACGCTGCCCTGCTGGACCAGTTCGAGTCTCGCCGTTGGAAAGATGCGCGCCGCCTCCGCTCTCAGCGGCTCGAGGTCGATCTTGACCTCGACGCGGTGCGTCAGTGCGTCCCCGGCCTCGTTCCACAGGTACAGGTCGGTGGCTCCCACCTTCAGGCCACTGAGGAGGATCCGTTCGGGGCTCGCGAGCTGCACATCCGCGATCTTCGGATCCGTGACCGAGACGCCCTTCACGGGCCAGGGCGCCGGCAGGAGCTGCGAGCGTCCTACCTGGAGCGCGATCGCAACGCCTTCCCGCGCAGCCCACCCGGCGACGCTCTCCCCGGCCGGCAATTCGACTTGAGTGCGGGTCGGCGCGAAGAGGGCGGCCGTGATCAGGAGATAGGAGGGGAGAAGCATGCGGACACCGATGGGATCGAGCGAAGGGGAGCCGGCGGGTAGAGGAGAGGGCCGCGATTCAGCGCTCGTCGTTGGAAGCAGGCGCCTCGAAGGACTGGACCTGCGCATTGCCGCCGCGCAGCACGGTCACCTTCCACACTTCCACGACCTCTTTCCTCTTTGCCTCCAAGAGCAGCTTCTCCTGCTCGAACTTCATGCGCGCGAGCTCGGCCGTGTCGCGCGCCTCCTGGATCGCCAGGCGCTCGCGCTCCATCTCGTACAGGCGTTTCTCGCGGTCCTCGAGACCTTTGACGCGCGCGGCTTCCCGGGCACGGCCGTCAGCCTCGGCGAGGATGGGTGAGAGGCGCGCGAGGCTCTTCCCACCGCCGGAAGAGACCGATTCGTCCATCGGATTGCGCATCGAGATCGAGATGCTTCCCTTCTCCATGGCGAGCTTCACGAGCTCCGCCTGGTCCGCGTCGAGCAGCAGCGTCACCGGGGGGCGATCCCGTCCACCGTCGCTGCTCTCGGTCGAGCCCAGGACGATGGTGCTCGTGCCCACTCCGAGAACCATGACCTTCTCGAGGAGCGTGAACGAGACCGGGACCTTTCCGGACACGGGGCTTTCCATCTCGACGGTGGCGATCACGTCCACCATGCAGCCCGGGAAGAGCAGATCCTCGATGCCCATGTCGTCCGAGAGCGTGACGCTGACCGCGCGGGATCCGGGAGCGAGGGCGGAAGCGAGCAACAGACCTGATTCGTCCGTGGCGAAGCACTCGGCGCGGAACGGCTGGCCCTTCGCCATCGGAAGGATGAGCACCTTCCCGACCACCTGGACCGGATCGGAGAACGAGCCGCTCGGTGCGGCGCCCTCCTCGACCGTTTGCTCCGTGACGTCGTCCGCATCGATGACGTCACGCAAGCCGAGATCGACGGCGGCGACGAGCACCTGCACCTTGCGCGCCTCCTGCTGCTCGGCAGTCTTGGCCTCGAGCTCTGGCTGCACGGCACCGCGAGTGCGGAAGCTCAGCATCAGCACGACTGACGCAACCGCTGCCAGCACGCCCAGAACGAAGAGACCGAGGATGGACCACTTCATGCGAGAGGTACCCAATCGAAGGGGAGAGAGTCGCGACAGGGCATCAGGAAAGGACTCCTGGTGCTCCGCCGTCGATCCAGGGATCGAGAGGGATCCGACGGGCAGGCCGTCGATCCGGTCGTGTGCTGCCAGTGCTCTGCGCAGCCGGGCACCTGGATCAGTCCGGTCCTTCCTTGACCATGGTCGTCCTGCCGTCCAGGTCGTCAGGTAGTGGAAGGAAGCCGGCCCCGGTGAGAGTGATGTTCAGGTAGGGGACCGTGACGGTGACCGTGATCAGCTCTCCCGGGAGAGCCTGGAACACATCGGGCGGGGAGATGGCGATGGTGTATCCGCTATCTTCCAGGCCGGCGCTCGCCATGAGCTGGTCGATGGCGTTCCGCACTTGACTGCTCGTGGCGCCCTCGGTCACGGCCATGCGCGTGCCGTGCCGCGCTGCGTTGTTGATCTCCTCGTTCATCATGAACATCCAGCCGTACTCGATCGTCCCGAGCAGGATGAGGAAGAGGAGCGGCAGCAGGAGCGCCATCTCGATGAGGCTGACTCCGCGGACGGATTTCCTGCGCGGCCTGGGAGTCACGCGTGCCATAGGTACCAGCTCGTGCAAGCCAACATGACGCCCAGGCTGATGGCCGGGGCATAGGCCATTTTCTTCGCATCCGCCGGTTCGGGAAGCGCGAGATCCATGCGGCCGTACAGCCTCCTCGAGCCGACACGGAATGCGATGCTGCGCAGGGTTGCCGCCAGCCAGCGGGAGAGATCCGGCCAGTCCTTCCGGGCGCGAGCGACCAGTAGCGCGAGCGCGACCCCGCTCAGCGAGACCGAGGCCAGGGTGACCGCACCCTTGATGATGCCGAGCCAGGCTCCGATCGCTCCCATGAGCTTGGCATCGCCAGCTCCACCGCCCGCAAACACGAACAAGATCACGTAGGGACAGGCGAGCACGAGGCTCCCGGTGAGGGAGTCGACCAACCCACCCCCTCCCCCGAGCACCACCGCCTGCGCAACTCCGACCGCGAACAGCGGGAGCGTCAAGGCATTCGGGATGCGTCGAGACCACAGATCGGTGCATGTTGCGACCAGTGAGGCACCGACGACGATGCCCCACTGGATTACGGGTAGAGGGTGCTCGAGAAGGGCTCTGGTCCACGTCACGGGGACCTCTTCTCTTGCAAGAAGGTTGGGCGAGGAGCGCCGTCGATCAGGGCAGACCCTGCTCGAGCGTGCTGAACCTGTTGAAAACCCAGGTTCCGATCAGGGTGATCACCCCGATGACTCCCACCACGATCAGTCCGACCATGATGGCGTACTCGACCGTTTCGAGGCCCTTCTCGTCCGAGTAGAAGCGTTTGATAAGACTCATGTGATTCCTTTCAGCGGATCGCCGTGATCAAAAGAAGCGGTGGTGCAGCCATCCAGCCCCGACGGGAGATGGCTGGCGTGCGAGTTGCGGTTCGGGTTCGACTGGTATCCCCGCGGAAAGGTTCCCCAGGGGCAGCCTCCATCCAAGGATTATGCATTGCCTCCCAGCAGCCCGATACGGGCGCAGGGGTACGAATCCGCAAATCTCCCAAGACCGGAACGGGGAGAGCTGGGGGGCCTTGCTCAGAAACGGAGTGCGCGGCTTAAAGGAGGGCGCGTGCCTTCGATCCTGACCGCCCGAGTCCCGGCTGGGGCTTCACGAGTCGGACCGATCCCCGCTCGGACCTCTCGGAGCGGCACGGGTTCCGACCTCGACAGTCGGATCCTCCGGATCGTACAGGCGAGCTTGCCGACACCCTCGCGGTTCCTCCTCGAGAAGAGGACCACCGGATGAGCGACCTCGCGCGGCGAAATCGGCGCTATTCTTTGGAAAGCCCGCCTCGCCGGGCCGAGGAGCGATCCAGGACGATCACCGCGCACGGGAAGATCGCCCTGCGCGGGCTCTTCCACGACTTTCCGCCATGCAGAATCCTTCGCGCTCCGTCGGTCCCCGGCGTACTTCGATCGACTCGCGATGTGGACGCCGGCACGGCTCCGTGCTGGTCCTCGCCGCGATCCTGATGCTCGTGTTGATCGGCATCCTCGGGTTGTCGCTCGATGTCGCGCACGTCCGCATGTCCTTCCAGGAAAGCCAGGCAGCGGCCGACGCTGCGTCGCTGGCTGCCGCCGGGCAAGTGCTCGACGATGATCCCGCGACGGATTTCGCGCTGACCCGGAATGCAGCCCTTCGGGTCGCACTGCTCAACAAGGTTGCGGGAGCCGCCGTCCGCCTCGACGCGAACTGGGGCAACGCCCCCGACGGTGACATCGTCATCGGCTCCTGGGACCGGATCGCTCAGACCTTCGAGCCCTACTCGGTCACCACTCACGTCGGTCCCGCGCACAACGCTGTCCTCGTGCGAGCCCAGCGTACCGCCAGCTCAGCGGGCGGCAGCCTCGCGCTCTACTTCGGCCCGGCCTTCGGTGCGCCCACGAGCGAGGTCTCGCGATCCGCGATCGCCGTGCGCAGCGGCGACTGGGGGCCCGGCGTTCTCGTGCTGCACCCGACGATGTCGGGAGCCTTCGATCTGCGCGGCAGGGCCGAGATCCAGGTTCCCAAGGACTCGATCCAGGTGAACTCGAGCCATGCGCAGGCACTCAAGGTGACCGGTACCCCCAACGTGCGGCGCATCGTGGCACGGCACGTCGACGTTCACGGGGGGTATCAGATACCGAGCGGCACGAGCTTCCCCACGCCGTCCGCAGGGGCAGAGGTCGTGCCCGATCCACTGGTCGCGCTCCCCTATCCCGACAAGTCCACGATGCCCAACCGGGGCAGGATCAACCATGCCGGCAACTTCTCGCCCGGCTGGTATCCCGGCGGCGTCGACTTCGATACCGGCACGGCCCACCTCGTCGCGGGCATCTACGTGTTCGGTGCTCAGGGAATCACTCTTCGCGGATCGGCGCTCCTCGAGGGAGACCGGGTCATGCTGTTCATCGACCAGGGCGCCCGCGTGAGCGTGACGGGCAACACCGCCGGGCTCGTGCTGTCTCCCCCTCCCTCGGACACGTACGAGGGGGTCGTGCTCTTCCAGCACCGCACGAACTCCCTTGCCTGCACGCTCACCGGGAACGGGACACTGGAGCTGAAGGGCACGCTGTACCTCCCCGGCGCGCTCCTCGAGATGGACGGCACCGTCCCCCGCAAGCTCGGTCGCGTCATCGTCGACCGCCTGCTCATCCGCGGACAGTCCAGCTACCTCGTGACTGGAATCGGTCATCCTCCGCAGGGGCCGAAGACTTCGTTCCTGGTCGAGTAGGTCGAGCCTCACACAGGCTGGCTCGACGAGCTCTCGACGCCATCGCCCCCGCTGACCGGAAGCGCTCCGGCTCGCGCCGGGAGCTGCACGATGCTCGCTTGCGCGGGTCCCTCACCCAGACGAAAGCTCATCGCGGTGGCCGGTCGCTTGAGCTTGACGTAGCCGAGAGCCAGGCCCGATCCGAGCGCGGGGGAGAACGTCCACGATGTGATCCATCCCACGTCGCGCCACTCGCCGTCCTCGTGGAGCATCAGGTGAGTCCCGGCCGGGACGGGCTCGTCGTGGTCGATCCGCAGACCCTCGAGTCGCTTGTGCAATCCGCCATAGGTGTCGATCTTGGCCACCACCTCTTGCCCGACGAAGCATCCCTTCGAGAGGCTGAACGCTCCCTCGAGCCGCGCCTCTTGCGGGTAGATGTCTTCCGCGAAGTCGACGTCGAAGCGCGCGCGGCCCGCTTCGATGCGGAGCATGTCGCGTGCCACGAGGCCGGCGGGATGTGCGCCGGCGGTGCGCAGCTCGTCCCACAGCGCGGGCACGATCGATGGCGGGGCGGTGAGCCGCCAGCCGGGCGAGCCGGCGATCGGCAGGTGCTCGACCACGAGCGGTTGGCCCGCGTGATCGAGAATCTGGCGCACCCGCAAGGTGCTTTCCGGCGCGCGGCCGAGCAAGTCCGCGAGCACTGCGCTCGCCTCGGGTCCGCACAGCGCGAGAGGGGCGTACTCCTCGGAGGTGTCGACGAGCTCCAGGCGATCGGAGAACAGGTAGGTGTCGAGCCGCGTGGCGAGTGAGCCGGCTCGTCCGGGCCCCGTGGAGAGCTCGAAATGATCCTCACCCGCGCGTGAGAGTTCGAACTCCTCCAGGATCTTTCCCTTGGACGTGAGCAGGAGACTCCGGTTGCCCGTGCCCACCGCGAGCGCACGGACCTCGTTGGCGAGGATGCGGTGGAGGAAACCGGCGGCGTCGGGCCCCCGCGCGCTGAGCTGGCCGCGCGAGCTTTCGTCGAAGAGCGCGCAGCCCTCGGTGGCCGCCCGATACTCGGCCGGCACGTCTCCGAAGGAGAGCACGGACGCCTCCCGCTCGGAAGGCTGCAGCCGCGCACCGCGTGCACGGTGGAGATCGAGGAGCGGGGATCGATTCACGAGGGTTTGGCCCGACACGAGCAAGCCGAGCGCGCGCGAGAGCTTAGCGTGCCCTCGCGGGATCGGCCGAGCCAGGACCCCGCAATGCTCCGGTGCACGTGGATCCTTCCTTGACTCCTGACCCCTCCACGCCAAACTGTTCGGCGTCTTTTCCGGATCGACCCCCGAGATCCGCTCCGGAGCCCGTCCCCGGCCACTCGCCTGGGCCTGGCAGGTCGCTGCCCAGCAAGGCTGTTCCCATGTCCACGCATCCTCAGAGCGCGCGCGCCGGCTTCGGTCGCGTGACCCCTTCGCGCCTTGCCACGGCTGCAAGCGTCGCGCTCCTGGCCGCCTGCAGCTTCGAGCCGCGCGCCCTGCCCATTCACTACAAGCTCAATCCGAGGACGCTCGCGACGCTCGATGACGCTGACCTCGGCCCTTCGGTCGACGGCCTGGCCGCGCAGATCGAGGGTGCGCTCGAGATGCTCGTGGGGACACCTTCGGCGCCGCGTTTCCTGGTGCTCGAGAACGACGCGTGGTCGGAGCTCGAGTTCGATCCCAACTACGGAGAGGATCTACTGGACGACGCCGCCTACGAGGACCTCGAGGCGGACAACGTGCGACGATTCGCGCGCCAGCTCGAGATCCTCGAGTCGGCCCGCCAGGATCCAAAGCTGTATTCCAGGGTGCCCGAGCCCAAGTACGCGGCCGACCTGTGGATGCAGTGGAAGAAGATCCTGCCGGAATTGATAGCCGACCCCGCGGCCGAAGTGGACCTCGGCGAGGGCGAGAAGACGACGCGCCACGACGATGCGGTCGGGCTCTTCACGAGCTGGTATCCGACGCTGCGCGAGTCCTCCGAGATGTATCGCCAGCAGTGCTTGCACTGCCATGGTGCGGAAGGTGGCGGAGACGGCCCGACCTCGCCCTTCCTCGATCCCAAGCCGCGCGATTACCGGCAAGGCAAGTTCAAGTGGGGCACGGTCGTCTACAACACGCGCCCCCTGCGCAGTGACCTGCGCCGCATCCTCGAGCACGGTGTGTCGGGCACCGCCATGCCGCCCTTCGCGCGCTTCTCGCGCGGAGAGATCGAGGGCTTGATCGACTACGTGCAGCTCCTGGCGGTGCGTGGCGAGACGGAGACATTGCTGACTGCGCTCACGGCCGAAGCAGGGCATCTGCCCCCCGAAGAGATCATCCAGAGCTACGCGGACGTCTGGGACAACTGGCTGCAAGCCGGCAAGAACAGCCTGGCCTATGCCGGCGAGATCCCGCGCGTGGCGACCCCGGAGTCGATCGAGAACGGTCGCAAGCTCTTCGACGCCGAGCCGGCGAAGTGCGGCTCCTGCCATGGGTCCCTGGGTCGCGGGGACGGTGAGTCCCAGTACGAGACCGGGACGCTCGTCAAGAAGAAGGACGACTGGGGGAACGACAGCAGCCCGCGCAACTTCTTCCAGGCCAACCTGCGCGGCGGCAGCCGTCCGATCGATCTCTTCCGCCGCATCCGGAACGGCATCAGCGGGACGATCATGCCCGCGGCAGACGCCTCGCTCACGGACGAGAACGTCTGGGACCTGGTTCACTACGTGCAATCGCTACTGGAAGTGCACGACATCGCCCGACGCGAGGAAGCCAAGCTGGCGGACGCTGCTTCGACCACTCCCGAGTCGCACGAAGCGGGCGACTCCTCCTCGGAAAGCGGCCACTGAGCCGACCTCCCCCAGCCGAGTCGCCCCATGCTGCGCCTGACCTACTCCTTCCTGCTCCTCGCCCTCCTGGTCCTCGGGATCTGGACCTTCTTCGACGCGTCGTCGTTCCTGCTCGCGCCGAAGCCCGTCGACTATCCCTGGTGGTGGCCCAGCGAAGTCTCGACCTTCGGCGACGACATCGACGGCCTGTTCCGGTGGATCTCCTACCTGATCCTCGTGTTCTTCGTGCTGACCGAGGGGCTGCTGATCTGGTTCGTCTTCAAGTACGCAAAGAAGAATCCGGAGAAGGCGATCTACACCCACGGGAACCACAAGCTCGAGATGCTCTGGACCGGCGTTCCCGCCGTGTTGCTCGTCGTCATCGCCTTGACGCAGATGAAGACGTTCGCGGAGATCAAATTCGTCGGCACCGGCGCGACCAAGGGTGTGCCGACTTTCGCCGACGTCTTCGCCAGTCAGTTCGACTGGCGTTTCCGGTACCCCGGCGTCGACGCCCGGCTAGGGACGATGGACGACCTCGAGACCTCCTTCGAGTTCGTCGTGCCCGTCGGTGAGAAGGTCGTCTTCAACCTGCGCTCGCGCGACGTCCTGCACAGCTTCTTCGTGCCGAAGTTGCGCTTGAAGCAGGACGCGGTGCCGGGAATGACGATCCCCGTCTGGTTCGAGGTCGAGCAGGCGAAATTCGACCGGGAGAAGAAGAATGCTGCGGGCGAGCTCGAGATGGACCTGATCTGCGCCGAGCTGTGCGGTTGGGGGCACTACAAGATGGCCGGTCGCGTACGCGTCCTCACGCGTGAGGCCTACGACCGCTGGGTCGAGGAGCAGACGGCCGAGAAATACTCGAACGGACAGGAGGAAGCGAAGTGAGCTCCACGGTCACGACCCACCTCGCGCCGGGCATGGGGGCTCCCGGAACGGTCCGCGAGCATCACGAGCACCACGAGCTCGGGTTCCTCCGCAAGTACATCTTCTCCACCGATCACAAGGTGATCGGCATCCAGTTCATGTTCACCGGGCTGGTGTTCTTCCTGCTCGGCGGACTGCTGGCGATGGCGATCCGGTGGCAGCTCGGTTGGCCGTGGACCACGATGCCCGTGCTCGGGAAGCTCCTCTTCCCGAACACCGGCGGCGCGATCACGCCCGAGTACTACACGATGCTGTTCACGATGCACGGGACGATCATGATCTTCTTCGTGATCATCCCGCTGCTGACGGGAGCGTTCGGAAACTTCCTGATCCCGTTGATGATCGGTGCACCGGACATGGCCTTCCCCAGGCTCAACATGTTCGGGTACTGGGCGATGGTCCCGGCGATCGCCTGCGCGATCATGTCCTTCCTGGCTTTCGGCGGGGGGCCCGCCGCCGGCTGGACGGCATATCCGCCGCTGTCGACGATCAAGAGCGCGGCGCCGGGAAGCGTGTCGGCGCAGACCTGGTGGCTCTTGGCGCTCACGTGGGTCGGCGCTTCCTCGATGATGGGGGCGGTCAACTACGTCACCACCATCGTGAAGATGCGCGCCCCGGGCATGACGCTGATGCGCATGCCCCTGACCATCTGGGCGCTCCTGGTGGCTGCGCTCCTGCAGCTCTTCGCGCTGCCCGTCCTCACCGCGGCGAGCATCCTCCAGCTCCTCGACCGCATCGTCCACACCGGCTTCTTCACGCCGACCAATCTCGTCGTGAACCAGATGAATCCGGAGATGGCCGAGGCCGCCGCGGGAGGCCAGCCGCTCCTGTGGCAGCACCTGTTCTGGTTCTACAGCCACCCGGCCGTGTACATCATGGTCGTGCCGGCGATGGGTATGGTGTCCGACATCCTCGTCTACCCACGCTCGCAAGCCGGTCTTCGGCTACAAGCCGATGGTGTACTCGATCGCCGCGATCGCGGGCCTGGGATTCATCGTGTGGGGACACCACATGTTCGTGTCGGGCATGAACCCGGCGCTGGGCCTGACCTTCATGGTCGCCACGATCCTGATCGCGCTGCCGTCGTCGATCAAGGTGTTCAACTGGCTCGGAACGTTGTGGGGCTCGCGCATCCACCTGACGACCGCGATGCTGCATCGCGATCGCCTTCGTGGCGATGTTCATCATCGGCGGCCTCTCGGGCATCTGGATGGCGGCGACGCCCGATCGACGTCTACATCCACGACACCTACATCATCGTCGCGCACTTCCACTACATCGTCTTCGCCGGATCGGTGTTCGCGATCTTCGCCGGAATCACGCACTGGTTCCCGAAGATGTTCGGGCGGATGATGAACGAGACGCTCGGCAAGGTCCACTTCCTCGGAACGCTTCGTGTTCACCAACGGCGTCTTCTACATGATGCACCAGCTCGGCATGGCCGGATTGATGCGGCGGACGGCCGATCCGTACGACTACGCGACGTATGCGCACCTGCAGCCGCTGAACCAGTTCATCTCGATCTGCGCGTTCTGTCTCTTCGCGTGGCAGATCTTCTTCGTGGTGAACTTCTTCCACAGCATGTTCTTCGGCAAGCGCGCGGGCCGGAACCCCTGGAAGAGCTGCAGCGTCGAGTGGGATGCGCCGTCTCCTCCGGGGCACGGCAACTTCGACCACGCGCTCAAGGTCTATCGCGGGCCCTACGAGTACGCCTCGCCCGATGTGGCCGAGGACTACTTGCCCCAGACGAGGAAGATCTAGGCGGCCTGGATCCTCGGCCCATGATGGAGAAGGAGCGGGTGGCGGCGAGTCCCTGGGTGCACCGAGCGGCGTGCGCCCTGGGGGCTTCCGCGTTCTTGCTGCTCGGCCTGGGCGGGCTGGTCACCACCTATCGAGTGGGGATGGCGGTGCCCGACTGGCCGACGACCTTCGGCTACGGGATGTTCTCGTACCCCCTCGATCGCATGCTCGAGAACTTCGGCGTGACGATCGAGCACGGCCACCGGCTGGCGGCTTCCGCGGTCGGCCTGCTCAGCATCTTCGCGCTGATCGTCGCGGCAACCGGAGCGTCGAAGCTGGCACGTGCCTCGGCCTTCGTGGGTCTCTTGCTCGAAGCTGCGGGCCTGGTCGCGGTGATCCTGGGTGGGCTCGAGTCAGCCGGGGGTGGAACGGGAGTGTTCGTGCTCCTCGGCGCGGGCGGACTTGCTCTCGCGGCGTCGATCGTTCTCCCCGCTTCGAGCGCGGCCTTCCGGTGCGCGGCCGTGGCGCACCTGGCGATCGTGGCTCAGGGGCTGCTCGGTGGTTCACGCGTGCTCGAGAACGAGCCGGCGCTCGCGTTCTTGCACGGAGCTTGCGCGCAGCTCGTGTACGGGGCGATCGGTGCGTTCGTCGTGACGAGCTCGCCGCGCTGGACGAGAACCCTCGTGCGCCCGGTCTCCGACGAGAGCGGATTGCGCGGTCGGGCGCTCCTTGCGACGCTCACCGTGTACGCGCAGATCGTCGCGGGCGCGTGGCTGCGCCACAGCGGCCGCTCGGATGCGCTCGGCCTGCACGGCATCCTGGCGCTGGGCGTGGTCGCCGTGGTGCTCGGGCTCGCGCAGTCGCTGCGCAAGAGTGCCTCCGGCACGGCTTCGGACGAGGTGTTCGGCCGTGTGCGCAAGTGGCTCCTCGTGCTCCTGGTCGCGCAGCTCGTTCTCGGCGCACTGTCCACCTTCGCGATCCTGGCCCTCTCCGGCGGCTTCGATGGGGGTGTGTCCGTCACCGAAGCGATCGCTGCGACGGGACACGTCGCGCTCGGCGCGCTGCTCTTCGCCACGACCCTGGCCGCTCTCTTGTGGTCGCATCGCTTGCTCGGTGCGGTCGCTCGCCCCGCCCAGGTATTGAGGGGGATCCACGCGTGAGCTCGCCGCGCGTCGAGGAAAGCGTCTCGGTCGCCGCGGGCAGCGGCCTGCGCGACTGGGTCGTCCTGGTACGGCCGCGCGTGGCGCTCATGGTCGCGCTGGTCTCGGCGCTCGGGGCGGCGCTCGTGCCCGGGGCAAGCCCTGCCGGGATCCTCGAGGCCGCGCTCTGGATCACCCTCGTGGCCGCTTGCGCCAGCGTGCTGAACCAGGTGCTCGAGCGGGACACCGATCGTCTGATGCAGCGCACGCGCTTGCGCCCGCTTGCGTGCGGACGAATGGCCGTGCGCGACGCGATCCTGTTCGGCGCGGCGCTCGGCGCGGTCGGCACGCTCGGTCTCGCGGTGCGCTTCAACCTGCTTTCGGCGACGCTCGCGCTCGCGACGCTGTTCACCTACGTATCGGTCTACACGCCGCTCAAGCGCGTGAGCACGCTGAACACGATCGTTGGCGCGCTACCCGGCGCGATGCCCCCCGTGCTCGGCTTCGTCGCGCTCGAGGGCGTTCCCGGACCGTGGGCCTGGGCGCTGTTCGCGATCCTCTTCGCCTGGCAGTTCCCGCACTTCATGGCCATCGCCTGGCTGCATCGAGTCGACTATGCGCGCGCGGGGATGGCCATGCTGCCCGCGCTTCCTGATTCGCAAGGCATCGCGGGGCGCCAGTCGATCCTGTATGCCTCGGCCCTCGTTCCGGTCTCGCTGTTGCCCGGCACGGCCGGCCTCGCGGGGCCGGGGTACTCGGTCGGCGCCTTGCTCCTCGGGCTCGGCTATCTCGCAGCCTCGATCGCCTTCGCGCTGCGCGAGTGCCGCATCCGCGCGCGAATCCTGCTCTTCACCTCCCTTGCATACCTGCCTGCGCTCTTCGCCGTCGTCTTTCTCGACCCGGCCGTGCGCGCGACCATCCGCCTCTAGAACGCCATGACACTCGCCCTCTCAGACCACGACCCGGCGCACTCCGACGCGGCGATGGACGCTCCCGCGCACCACCATCCCGTCTACGACTACGACAGCGGTCCGCCGGTCGATCGCGGCAAGTTCGCGATCTGGCTCTTCCTCGCCACCGAGGTGATGTTCTTCACCGGCTTGATCGGCACCTACCTGGTGATCCGGACGGGTGCTCCGAGCTGGCCGAACCCGGCCGATCGTCTGGCGGTAGGCATCACGGCCTTCAATACGTTCGTCCTGATCGTGAGCTCCTGGACGGTCGTCCGGTCGCTGCAGGCGATCCAGAATGGCGATCAGAGGGGACTCGTCCGCTGGCTGGGGCTGTCCATCCTGCTCGGTTGCTTCTTCGTGGGCATCCAGGTCTACGAGTACGTGGAGCTGATCCTGGAAGGACGGACCCCGAACCACGACATCTTCTGGTCGACCTTCTATTCGATGACCGGCTTTCACGGCCTGCACGTCGTCGTCGGCGTGATCTGGCTGATCTGCCTGTGGGTGGGAGCGGTGCGAGGGAAGTACACCGCCGCGAATCACCTGCGCATCGAGCTCGGCGGCCTCTACTGGCACTTCGTCGACCTCGTCTGGGTGCTGCTCTTCACTCTCGTCTACTTGATGTAGGACCGGCGCGATGTCCCACCAACAAGGGTTCAATCCCCAGAAGATCTTCCTCATCCTCTTCGTGCTCACTGCAGTCGAGGTGGCGTGGGGAATGACGATCAGTCATGAGATGAAATGGCTGCTATGGGGCGGCTTGATGGTCTTCGCGTTGTGGAAGGGGCTCCTGATCTTCATGTACTTCATGCACATGAAGTTCGAAGGCTGGATCGTGAAGTGCCTGATCGCGCCCACGCCCATCATGATCGCGATCGTGTTCTTCGCTCTCGTTCCGGACGTGGCCTCGAACGACAAGCTGATCTACAACCTCACCGATCAGTTCGACCCGCACCAGGGCAAGGTGGTCGAGATCGGCCACGCGACGAACGATCCGCGCGAGAACGGCGCGAAGGTGGTCGGACCGGATGGCCAGCTCCGCGAGGCGAGTGAGCACGGTACCGGTAGCGCAGGCGGTCATTGACGGTCGGTGCGGGGCAGCGCTCCTCGCGCTGCTTTGCATGGCGCTCGGCGCATGCGCGCGGAGCGGCGCGGGACAAGCGGAAGGTGTAGCCGCTGCGCCCTATGACGAGCGCCGCTTCGGGGAGGTCCCCGAATTTCGGCTGATCGAGCGCTCGGGCCGGATCGTCACGCGCGAAGACCTACTGGGCGCTCCGTGGGTGGCGAACCTGTTCTTCGCCTCCTGCGCCGGGCCGTGTCCGCGACTGGGACTCGACATCCGCGAGCATCTCCACGATCAGCTCGCCGGCACAGGGGTTCGGTTGGTGTCCATCTCGGTCGATCCCGAGCACGACACGCCCGAGCGCCTGATCGCTTACGCGCAGAACTTCAGCGCGGATCCGGACCGCTGGCTGTTCCTCACCGGCGACGAGGAAGAAGTGCACGCGCTCGCCACGGAAGGCTTCCACCTTCCGCTCGGCCGATCCACTGCGGCGGAGCCGAGCGCAGGCGATCGCCTCGGCGAGCGCATGGAGCTGACGCATTCCACGCGCCTCGTCGTGATCGACGCGGCCGGCCAGATCGCGGGCTACTACGAGGGCGGGGGAGAGGCCGAGGGCGACGAGCTACCCGACGCCGGGGCGGTCGAGAGCTCGATGCGGGCCGTGCTTGCGCGTGCCCGGGTCCTCGATCGCAGGCCGGCCACGGATTCGCCCTTGCCGCTGATCGACGCGAGCCTCAACGCTCTCGCAACCGTGCTCCTCCTCTGCGGCTGGGTCGCCATCCGCAAGGGCCGGCGAGAGCTCCACGCCGGCCTGATGCGGGCCGCCTTCCTCACGAGCACGGCCTTCCTCGCCTGCTACCTCTACTACCATGCGACCGCCATCGCGACGCACTTCCCAGGGACGGGCACGCCCCGCACGCTCTACCTGGTGCTCCTCGCAAGCCACGTGCTGCTCGCGATCGTGGCCGGCCCGCTGATCCTGCGCACGCTGTGGCTCGCGCACCGCGAGGACTGGGTGCGCCACCGCCGGCTCGCGCGCCTGACGTTCCCGATCTGGCTCTACGTCTCCGTGACCGGAGTGATCGTCTACGTGGTGCTGTATCATGGCCCCTCGCTTGGACTCTAGATCCCGATCCGATCTCTGGCGTCGTCTCGCGCGCGCGGGCCTGGCTCTCGGCCTCTTGCTCTTGCTCGCGCGAACGGGGCACACATGAGACTCCTGCAAGGAGGCGGTCGCCTCCTCGGCCGGAGATCTCTCCAAGGGATTCGCGCGCAGCATCTACACGCTGCTCACGACGGTCTACCTGGTGATCCCGGGGACCTTCGGGTTCCTGGTCTGGCGCAGCTACAAGCGCGAGCGCCGCAGCATCGGCGGGGGTGGCGAGGGTTTCTCGCCGCCCGGCAAGCAGCGCTGGTGATCGCTCCGGCGAGCTGAAACCGCGGGCGGTCGGAGCGGTCGTACTGGTGTGTCGCTCCCGGACATTGCAGGCCTTTGCATCGGCGCGCGAGCGCGCGCGGCACGCATTCGCTCGCGGCTGATCGTCGCGGTCGCGGGTCTGACGGTGGGGATCGTGCTGCGGGAGGTCTTCGCTGCCGAGCTCTCGAGCACTTCTCCGCCGGAGGACGCCCAGCCCATGCTCTGGGCGGCTGATCGCGGGGGCGACCGCTTGGTCGCTCTCGGTCCGGATCTCCACGTCCTGCGCGTTTTGCAGGTCGGCGCGCCCTACGAGGTGGAGCCGGCGGAGGACGGCTGCCTGTGGGTGCTGCGGTCCTGGTCGCGCGGCGCGCGGGGACCGGCCGAGATCGTACTCCTGGACGAAGCAGGAAGACCACTCGTGCGCGTCACGCTCGATCAGGCGAAGGAACTGGTCGCGCTTCCCGGCCGGCGCGCGGCGGTTCTCGGCTGCCAGACGGGAACGGCGAGCGGAGCGCGGCTCTACCTCGCCGCGGCGGATGGCCGCCTGCAAGAGATGGGGGATCGGGAGGATCTCGTCGCGCTCACCGCGTGCGGAGAGGATCTGCTCGCCGGCGCATCGGGCGGGGAGCTCGAGCTCTGGCGCTCGAGTGAGATGGGAGCGCCAGTCGCGGAGCACCGGCTTCCTCTGCCGCTCGAGGATCTCGTGAGGGGACCGCGCTGGGGAACGTGGTGGGCGCTTTGTCGTGAACCGGACGGAGCGCGCCTCATCCTGCTCGACGCGCGACTGGAGCCGATCTGGGAGCGCGTTCTCGGCGAGATGGCGGGCCCGCTCGTTTCCGTGCCGGAGCTGGAGCGGGTCTGGCTCGTGGCTCGCGACGACGCATGCTGTCTCGCGGTGGGGGGCGGAGGAACGCTCGAGTGCTTCCGCTCCGATCTCCCGGCTCTTCCTTCCGGCCCCGGCGCGCCGGCACCGGATGGCGGCGTCTACTTCGTCCTGCCCGGTGCGATCCTCGCGCTCGACGAGCGCGGCGCATGTCGACCTGGCCAGGCGGGCTTCGAGGATCTCACGGATCTCGCTCGGGCAGCGAACTAGCTCCCTCCAGGAGCAGCGCGCAGATCAGGGTCTTCGCGTCGACGGGATCGAGCGCGTGGATCGAGGCCGGCTCGCTCCACTCCACCGTCAGCTCCTCGTCCTCGTCGCAGGTCTTTCCACCGCCGGGAATCAGCTCCAGATCGCGCGCTTCGTACAGGTGAATGATCTCCGAGCAAAACCCTGGCGCGGGCAGGATCGAGCGGAGCCTTCGCCATTGGCGTGCGCGCATTCCCGTCTCCTCCTCGAGCTCGCGCTTCGCGGCCTCGAGTGGGGACTCGCCTGCTTCGAGCCGGCCAGCCGGCACTTCGAGGGTCGCCACGCCCACGGCCGCGCGGACCTGTCGGACGAGGAGCATGCGCCCCTGTTCGTTGCGCGCCGCGATCGCCACCGCGCCCGGATGCAGGATCACGTCGACGTCTTGGCGCTTGCCCGAAGCAAGGCGCAGGGACCGCGCGAGAAGGCGAAACACCCTCCCGACGTGGATCGTCCGCTCGCCGAGGAGCTCGAAGTCGCGCTGCTCTCCGGCCGCCATCTACGGGCCGAACCGAATCAGACCGCTTCGGCGGTGGCGCGCGTCCTTGGAGTCGTAGGTCCCTCGCCGGGGATCTGTCGGGCCTGGACCTCGATCGTGGCCATGAAGGCAAGCACGGTGTTGGACAGGTCGTTGCGCCGGTGATCCATGCACAGCTGCGCGAATCTCGCCAGGGCGCGCTTGACCTTGGGGATCTCCTTCAGGACCGGTGAATCGGTTCGAACCTTCGCTTCGATGCGCCTTTCGATCAGCTTGATCCGATCCTGGAGCTCGTTAATGATCTGATCGTCGGAACGACGATTGTAGGAACGTCGGCTCATTGAGTCGTCGAAACGCTGCGAGTGGGAGGAAGGGTAGCGAGAAGAGGGGAGAGAGATTTCTTTGGGGTCGGCATCGCGTCGAATCGAATGAGTGCGTGCCCTTCGCGGGCCTCGAACCCGAATCGCCGTCATCGGAGAGTCTCCGACGGCCGCCCAGAACCCTAATCAATCTAGCACTCCGGGCTAGGCCATCAAGAGAGTCACGAAAAAATCAGGTAGTTCTCACGCTCATATGATCAACGGCTCTAGCGACCGAAAGTTCGCGATCTTCGCTGATTCGGGAAGATCATCGCGTTGAGCGGACTCCTTACCTTGCATCAGGGCTAGCCGGCAGCTAGGCAGCCGCGGCGGCTTCCAGTAGAGTGTTCGACCCTTCACGGCGATCGGACTGGCTTCCGAACCGGCTGGTGCCGAACCGGCGGCTCGCGAACCGGGTCGTTCCTCTGCCGCTCTAGAAACGTGCACCGAGACCTCCAACGCATCCTCTTCTCGGAGGAGACGATCGTCAGCGGTATCGACCGGGTGGCGGGCGAGATCACCCGTGTGTACGAAGGTTCCGAGTTCACGGTGGTCTCGGTTCTGAAAGGTTCGTGCATCTTCGCCGCCGACCTGATTCGCAGGATCCCCATCCCTCTGCGACTCGCGTTCGTTTGCGCCTCCAGTTACGCCAACGGGACGTCGCCCGGCGACCTCGATCTCTCGTTGTTCCCCACGGGTCCCGAGATCCAGGGGCAGCGGCTGCTCCTGGTGGACGACATCCTCGACTCGGGCCGCACTCTGTCCGTGGTCTGCGCGGAGTTGCAGAGCCGGGGAGCGCTCGAAGTGCGCACTTGCGTCTTCCTCGACAAGCCTTCTCGCCGCCAGGTCCCCATTCACCCCGATTTCCGCGTCTTCGACGTCGAGGATCTGTTCGTCGTCGGCTACGGGCTGGACTACGCCGGCCACTATCGCAATCTCCCCTACGTGGGGGCTCTTCGTCCCGAGATCCATGCAGCACCTCCGGGGAGCGCCGACGGGCGCTGATCCCCTCCTTCTGACCGTCCGACCTGCATCCTGGTTGCAACCGTGAGCGAGATCTACGTCGTCCCTGACGAGCGCGCGGGCATCGAGCTCGACGAGTTCCTGTGCCTGAGCCTGCCGCACCTCGGCAAGGGCTTCATTCGCCGTCAGGTGAACTCCGGGAAGGTGCTCGTCGACGGCCAGCCGGCGCATCACGCATCGCAGTGCCTGCGCCGCGATCAGGTGATCATGGTCGAGTTCGACGCGGAGGAGCTCCCCGAGCCCCTGGTCGCGCCGCGCCAGACGATCCCGGTGCTCTACGAGGACGATGCCGCCATGGTGGTCGACAAGCCCGCCGGGCTCGCCGTGGAGCCCGAGCGATGGCAGCGTGAGAACGCGAGCCTCGCCGGCGCTCTCCTCGGGCTCGCGCTCGAGCGCTCCGGCGGCGGAGACGAGCGCGGCCGTCCGATCGAGGGCGCGCTCGAGTTCCGGCCCCGCCTCGTCCACCGGCTCGACAAGGACACCACCGGCACGCTCCTGGTGGCAAAGACCCTGGAAGCCGAACGTCTGCTGCGGCAAGCCTTCGAAGAAGGTCTGGTGCACAAGCGCTACCTCGCACTCGTCGAAGGCGAGTTCCCCACCGAGCCCGCCGAGCGCGTGATCGACCTGCCGATTGCACCGGACTCGCGCCGAGGCGGCCGCATGCGCATCGACGAGCGCGACGGGAAGCCGTCGCGAACGCGCGTCCGCGTCCTCGAGCGCTTTCGCGGTTTCACGCTGCTCGCCTGCGAGCCGCTGACGGGCCGGACGCACCAGATACGCGTGCATCTCGCCGAGCTCGGCTTCTCGCTCGCTGTCGACCCGCTTTACGGCCGACGCAACGCATTCCTTTTGTCCGAGATCAAGCGCGGCTTCCGCAAGAAACCGGGCCGCTCCGAAACTCCGCTGATCGGAAGGCTCACCCTTCACGCGGCGGAGATCGCTTTTCCCCGCCCGGATCGCGCGCTGGCCGAGCACGAGCCCGCGGCACCGGAGCTCGTGCGCGTCGAATCCCCCCTGCCCAAGGATTTCGCCCTGGCTCTCCGCCAGCTCGCGAAAGTGAGGCCTGCCCGCCCGTGAAGCTCAAAGCCCAACCGAACGACTTCCGCGTGGAAGAGCTCCTGCAAGAAGGCGCCATTCGCGCCCGTGGCGCGCATCGCGTCTACCGCGTGAAGAAGCAGAAGCGCACGACCTCCGAGGCGGCGTCCGTCCTGGCCGAGCTCGCGGGGGTGAGCACGAGCGAGGTCTCGATCGCCGGACTCAAGGACCGCCAGGGCATCACGACCCAGTACATGAGCATTCCCCGCGGCAAGCAGGTCTCCCTCGATGGACCTCCGCTGCAGATCGAGAGCCTGGGGTTCTCGGATCGGCCACTAGACAGCGAGATGAGCCGCGGGAACGCGTTCCGCATCGTCGTGCGCGATCTCTCGGCGGAAGACCTCGCGCGGCTGCGACCCGAGCTGCACGCCGTCCGGGAGCACGGGCTGGTCAACTACTTCGACGAGCAGCGGTTCGGGAACCTGCGTCACGAGCAAGGCTGGATCGTGCTCGACATCCTGCGCAAGGGTCCCGAGGAAGGCCTCAAGCGCCTGCTCACGGCCGTGTCCCCGCACGACGACGAGCGGAACGCTCGACTCAAGGCTGCGCTGGAACGCAGCTGGGGCGACTGGCACGCCTGCCGCGACATCGCCGGCAAGTTCGGCGCGCACCATTCCGTGTTCGAGCACCTGCGCCGCGAGGAAGGCGACTTCGCGGGCGCGTTCCGCCGGGTGTCCACCTCGACGCGCTTGATCCATCTGTACGCCTTTCAGTCGCACCTGTGGAATCGGGCCGTCGCGCGCTGGGTCGAGCAGACCTTGCCCGCGGAAGCGCGAATGCGCGCGCGCTCGCCGGAGGGCCGGCTCGAATTCCCCACCGGCGCGATCCCCGTCCCGCCCCAATGGGGCGAGAGCTTCCCGCTGGTCGGAGCGCGCCTGGAAGGCGTCGTGGACGCCGCGCAACGCGAGCTCTACGAGTTCGTCCTCGCGCGCCTCGAGCTCGCCCCGGCCGAGCTGGCGATCGAGGGCATTCCAGGTTTCGCCCTGAAGAGCGAGGAGCGTCCGCTCGTCCTTCGTCCGCGCAGCCTGCGTGTCCGACCTGCCGAGCCCGATCCGCTGAACGCGGGCATGAAGCTCGTGCGGCTCTCGTTCGATTTGCCGCGTGGCGCCTACGCGACCCTCGTCGTACGGCGGCTCTTCGCGGGCGCCAGCGAACGACGAGCGCCCGAAGGACGTGCTCGCCACCCGCGGCGAGAGTAGTCTCTCTCCCCCGATCCCAATCTCGAGCATCCCCCCCCGGAACGACCCATGGCGGAAGATATGGTCGTCGGAGTCATCGGCGGCTCCGGCCTGTACGACATCCAGGGCTTGACCCAGGTGAAGGAGGTGACTCTCTCCACCCCCTTCGGAGCCCCCAGCGACGCCTACGTCGTCGGGCCGACTCGGCGATTGCCCGATGGTTTTCCTGCCGCGGCATGGTCGGGGGCACCGCTTGCTGCCGACCGAGCTGAATTTCCGCGCCAACATCTGGGGCATGAAGATGCTCGGCGTGAAGCGCATCGTCTCCGTCTCGGCCGTGGGGTCAATGCGCGAGGACATCGCTCCGGGCGACTTCGTGGTCATCGATCAGTTCTTCGATCGCACGCGCCATCGCCCCGACACCTTCTTCGGTGAAGGCGTCGTCGCTCACGTGATGTTCGCCGATCCCGTTTGCGCGCGAGGTGCGCGACGGCGCTACTCGAAGCGGCCCGCGCGATCGGGGTGACGCGTGCACGACGGGGGCACCTACCTCAACATGGAGGGGCCGCAGTTCTCGACCCGCGCCGAATCGCGCATCTACCGCGCGCTGGGGGGTCGACGTCATCGGCATGACGAACCTCCAGGAGGCCAAGCTCGCGCGCGAAGCCGAGATCTGCTACGCGACCGTGGCGATGGCGACGGACTACGACTGCTGGCACGAGGGGCATGCCGACGTGAGCGTCGAGGCCGTGATGGCGACCATGGCCGCCAATGTCGGGCACGCCAAGGACCTGATCGCGCACGCCGCGCCGCGTATGCCCGCGCACCGCGCCTGCGGCTGCCCGGAGGCTCTGCGTCACGCGATCCTCACCGCCAAGGACGCCATCTCGCCCGAAGCGCGCACGCGTCTCGATCTGTTGATCGGGAAGTACCTGTAGCTCCGCCGGCATGTCGAGGGTGCGCGCTCTGCTCCTGCTCGCTCTCCTCGCCGGATGCAGCGCACCACAGCCAGTCGCGCCGGGATACCTCATCGGCGGAGTCGACAGCCTGCAACACGAGGGGCCCCTCGTCGCGATGGGGACGGAAGGGACGGCGCGTTTCGCGGCCCCCCTGCTCACGGCCTACCAGGCCGAGCGCGCGATGCAGCTCGTCGCGTACGCCGATCATTTCTACCGTGCACCGGCGAACGAGGGCTATCAGGCCGTGATCGATCAGGTCGAAAGCGAGCTGCGCGCCATGGGATTCGGTGCGGCGCCGGGTCTGGAGCTGCAGGTCCTCGACGAGCTGATGGAGGCGCCAGCCTGGACGCCGCGACGCGCGGCTCTCGACCTCGAGGAGCGCGGTGCCGAGCGCACGCTCCTGTCGTTCGATGCAGAGGACGATCGAGCGCGCACGATGCTGCCCGTGAACGCTCCCTCCTGCGACGTCGGGGGCGAGATCTGTCTCGCGCTGGACGACCTCGCGCCCGGGGCCATCCTGGTCACGCGCGAGCCGCTCGAGGCCGTGTACCGCGAGGCCGAGCAGCGCGGGGCGGCCGCGGTCCTGTCCGCCTTCCTCGACGAGTACAACATCGATCCGACCGGACGGGAGCGCCAGCGCGCCGCGATCCGTTTCTCCACCCTGCCTGCGGGTGCGCGCCTACCGGCGGCGAACGTCTCTCCGGATGTGTACGGCGCGCTCGAGCACGCGGCGAAGGGAGCGCGCGTGCGCTTGCACGCCGAGGTCGATCTCGCGATGCGCCCGCTGCGCACGCTCGTCGCGACCATCGTCGGCGGGAGTCATCCCGAGGAAGCCGTCGCGCTGGTCGCACACGTGCAGGAGCCCGGTGCCGTCGACAACGCGAGCGGAGTCGCAGGGCTTCTCGAGGGTCTGCGCGCGCTGGTGGGCGCAATCGAGTCCGGAGGGATCGCGCTCCCCGCGCGCTCCATGAGCTGCGTGTGGGGCGAGGAGATGCGGATGAGCCGCACGTATCTCGACGGCACCACGCGCCGCGTCGTCGCGGCCTTTTCCTCCGACATGACGGGAGCTTCGCCGGTCGAGACCGGGGCGATCGCGCTCCTGGAGCGGCCCCCGGATCCGGGCGCGCTGCGGCCGCTCGATCCCGACGAGCACACGCCTTGGGGGGAACAACCCGTGAGCCGCGAAGCGATCCACCCCAGCGGAATCTCGATCGTCACGCGCACCGCCCTGGTCGACGTCGGCCTGCTCGCGCCGGGATGGCATTCGCGCGAGCATCCCTACGAAGGTGGCAGCGATCACGATGTCTTCCTCGCGCGCGGCGTTCCTGCCGTGCTGCTGTGGCACTTCACCGATTTCGCGTACCACACGAGCCTGGATCGCTTGTCGCATGTTGATGCCGAGGAGCTCGCGCTCACGACGTGCGCGCTCTTTTCCGCCGCCCTCGCGATCGCCGATCCGGTGCCGACCGACCTCGACCGCCACTTGCGCACGCTGAGCCTGGAGCGGCGCATGCGGCTGTACTCGGCACGCGCTGCGGGAGACGCCGAGATCGAGGAAGATTGGGAGCAGTGGTTCCGTGGCGCGCGCGATTGGCTGCGGCGGCTGTGCCTGGATCAGCCGCTCGGGGTCGATGCGGTAGGCTCCGCGCCGGTCGGCGAGCCGCTGCGATAGGAGCGCCGCGCTCGGCGTGGTACACCAGTGGCATGGATCCTCGCCTACCTCCGGCGTCCACCTTCCATTCCTCCTCGCGGCTCGCGCGCCGAACGCTACTGGGTGCGGCGCTCGGCGGACCCTTCGCGTTGAGCGCAGGCGCCCGCTCGCTCCCTCGTGCTCAAGCTGACGGAGTGCGCGAAGGCGGCGTGAGCGATCGCCCCACGCTCATCGGATCGCGCAACGCGCTGGAGGGGATGAAGCTCCACTACCATTCCCTGGTCGAGGGCGCCGATCCGCTCGACGTCGCCATCGAGGTCGTCAAGGTCCAGGAAGCCGATCCGGCGGACAACAGTGTGGGCCTCGGCGGACTCCCGAACGAAGATGGCGTGGTCCAGCTCGACGCGGCCGTCATGCACGGCCCGACGCACAACTCCGGCGCGGTCGCTTGCATCGAGAGCATCTTGCACCCCAGCGAGGTGGCTCGCCTGGTCATGGAGCGCACCGACCACTGTCTCCTGGTCGGCCAGGGAGCGCTGGAGTTCGCGCTCGCTCATGGTCACAAGCGGGTCGAGCTGCTGACCGAGGAGTCCCGGGCGGCGTGGATGGAATGGAAGGAGACGATGAGCGAGCGCGACGACCGTCTCCAGCCGGCGGGCGACAAGAAGCAGGGCAAGGTCTTCCGCATCAACGGCGAGGACGTCGCAGCCGAGGAGCTGTTCGGCGCGCGGCGCCCGACGGGCACCGTGCATTGCTCGGCGCTGGCGAAGAACGGAGCCGTCGCCTGCACCACGACGACCTCGGGCCTCGCTTTCAAGATCCCCGGCCGCGTCGGAGACTCCCCGATCATCGGTGCGGGCCTCTACTGCGACATGGAAGCCGGCAGCGCTGGTGGGACGGGCCGCGGCGAAATGGCCATCCTGGCGAACGCGAGCTTTGCCCTGGTCGAGCTCATGCGCAAAGGCGCCAAGCCGCTCGAGGCGGGCATGGAAGTGCTGCAGCGCATCGTGCGCCAGACCCAGCGCGCGGCGAAGTGGCAGGCAGAGCTCATGGGGGCGGACGGTCTGCCTGCGAACAACATCACCTTCTACGCGCTCGCGCTGGACGGAACGCACGCCGGCGTGCAGCTCAAGGGAAAAGGCCAGTACGCCGTCGCCGATCCGGACGGCGGCCCGCGCCACGAGCCCGTCGTCGCCCTCTTTCCTTGACCGCTCGCGCGCGCGGCTAGCGAGTGGCGCGCGGCATCAGCGCGCGCTCGAGCTCGCCCGGATTGAGGACCCCGTCGCCGTCGAGGTCCAGGCTGTTCAGCACCGAGGACAACCGCACGCGCTCCGGGACCGGCCGCAGCAGGTTCTTGAGGTCCTCGAGGGAGATCGCGCCGTCGTCGTCGAGGTCGAGGCGGCTGAAGTGCGTGACCGGTCCGGTGATGAGCGGCGGCGAGGGAGTACCCGTGTGCTTGGAGTCGCGCGGCACGACCCTGCGGAAGAGCTCCAGCAGGCTACCAGCTGGATCCTGCTGTTCGGACCCGGTTTGCGTGTCCGCCATGCTCACCGGATACAGCAGCGCCACCAGGCCCTCGAGCTCGGAGATCGACAGACGCCCGTCGGTGTCGTCATCCTCGGCCGCCAGCACTCGCTCGGCCACCAGGTCCGAGCGCTGGTAGTCGCGCAAGATCGTCTCCAGCTCGAACTGGCTGACGTACTCGTCGAGGTCGGAATCGTAGGCATTGCGAAGCTGCTCGGGATCACGCGGCGGCGGCTGGGGTGGTTCGGGCTTGGCCTTGGGTTCGATGAAGGTGCCCTGCCGGCTCAAGCAGTCGAAGTAGAACAGCTTGAACTCGGGGAACTGGAACCGGCCGTCACGGTCGTTGTCGTACACACTGAAGCGCACCCGATCGAAGGACATGGCCTGCGCCGCTTCGCCGAACGAGATCCACCCATTGCCGTCGTAGTCGGCCGCCCGATACCAGTCGGCGATCTCCTCGTCCGATGCCTGCCGGTAGGTGGGCGGCACCTCTTTGACCTTGCCCGCCGGGATCACTTCCCCATCGGCGTCTTGTCGGCTACCCGGCGCCGTCGGTGTGGGCGCGAGCAACCCGCCAGTCTTGCCGGTCTCGCCGGCCGCAGGTGTGCTCGGAAGCGACCCGGCCCCCTTCTTGGAAGTCGAGCTGCGCTTCTGCACGAGCTTCTGGCGTGAGCTCGGCCGCGCGGCCTTCTGCTTCCCGCCGCGCTGGACGACCGTCGCTCGCGCGCCAACCGCAGCGCTCGCCCCCGCCACGCTCTCCGTCGGAAGAACGGACAGACCGAACAGGACCACCGCAGCAAAGGAGGGATTGTTCATGTGCGAGCGAGCCGTGGCTCAGCGAGCGATCCAGTATCGGCTTTCGCGAGGCTGTCCTCCACGTCCGCTCCCCCTGGCCCGGTTCTACCAACCCCGGGTGGCCGGAGCGGTTCCTGCATCCTCCCTCCGCCCTGGCTGCTTCTTCTCTTCCCCTTTGCGTCCGTTGTGGTTCGTTTTTCTGGCCCTCGGGGGTCCCAACCTCAGGATCGCGCCGCTTCGGACGCGACCTCCTCGGCCACTCTCTCGACCGCGGAGCTCTTCAGGAACGGGTGCATCGGCAAGCAAAGCACCTCTTCCGCGAGCGCCTCGGCGTGGGGGAGGCTCCCCTTGGGATAGCCCCAGCTCGCGGCCGCCGGCTGGAGATGCACCGGACGCGGATAGTGGATCGCCGTGGAGATCCCCCGCGCTGCCAGCCCCGCGAGCACCGCATCCCGCCGACCACGCCCGATGCGTACCGCGTACTGGTGATAGACGGGAGCGCTCCCCGCCGCGCGAGCAAGCGGCCTCACGTGATCGTTGCCGGAAAAGGCCTGGTCGTAGAGCGCCGCGAGGCGCACGCGAGTCTGATTCCAGGCCTCCAGATGCTCGAGTTTGACCGTCAGGATCGCCGCCTGGATCGCGTCGAGGCGCGAGTTCAGTCCCAGCTCGACGTGCAGATACTTGGAAGGGCTGCCGTGATCCGCAACGTGCGCAGCCGCCGCGCGTGCGTTTCGTCGTTGGTCGTGACGAGACCCCCGTCGCCTGCGCAGCCGAGGTTCTTGGTCGGGTAGAACGAGAAGGCCGCGAAGTCGCCCAGCTCGCCAGCACGCCGCCCGTCGCGCTCCGCGCCATGAGCCTGCGCAGCGTCCTCGATCAGCGCGATTCCGGCCCGATCGCACAGGCTTCGCATGGCCACGACGTCGGCGAGCTGCCCGTACAGGTGAACGGGCAGGACGGCGCGCACGCGCGCATCGACCGCACGAGCGACCGCAGCGGCATCGATCAGTGCCGTGTCAGGATCGATGTCGACGAGCACCGGCCGAGCCCCGAGCCAGGCGATGGTCGCGGCCGAGGCGAAGAAGGTGAAGGGGCTCGTGATCACCAGGTCGCCCGGGCCGATGCCCGCCGCTTTCAGAGCCAGGAGCAGCGCATCCGTGCCGCTCGCGAGGCCAATCCCGTGCTCCGTGCGCTGGTAGCGTGCGAAATCGCGCTCGAAGCCCTCGACCTCGGGTCCGAGCACGTAGCGGCCGCTCTCGAGCACCCTGTGCACGGCCGCGTCGATTTCGGCTCCCACCGCCGCGCGTTCGGCGGCGAGATCGAGCATCGGGATCGTGGTTTCGAGCGAGGTCTTCATTCCAGCCATAGGCCGGCGGATCCTGCCACAGGGCGCTCGCCGAGCGCAAACCGCGCCATCGAATCCACGGACCTGCAACGCTGAGGGCGCCAGGTGCGTATCTGGAGGCTCTCCCAGGGATAGGAGAAGCACCGGCGCGGCCCCTGTCTCTGCTTCCACCATCCGGGTGCACGGGGGGCGAGACGGTACAATTCCCTTGCGAGTCCCGCGCTGGAACTGCGCCGGGAGTGGGGCCCTCCCCGCTCCAGGCCGTCCGACGAGACCCGGTTGCCATGTTCGACCTGCTCCTGTGCTCCCTGCTCGCCGCCGCGCCCTCGGGTGTCGTGGTGCTCGAGGGCTCCACCGGGCAGCTTCGCAGCCAGCGCGCCCTCGACGAGCTGTGGACCAAGGCGGATCTGGACGGGGTCGTCGCCGGCATCCTGAATGAGATCGAGACCATCCGAGGCAAGCGGTTCCTGGCTCCCGTCGACGTCCGGCTGACCGATCGCGAGACCATCCGGCGCCGCACCCGTGAGCGCTTCGAGACGGAGTTCCGTGCCGAAGACCTCCTGGCGGAGGAGCTGAGCGCCAAGCTCCTTGGTCTGATCGCCGGTGACCTCGACCTGCGTGCGGCCTTCCTCGAGCTCGTGGACGAGCAGGTCGGCTGGTTCTTCGATCCGGTCGATTCGGTCTTCCAGCTGGCCGAGGACTACTCGATCGGGAGCGCGCAGCTCGTGCTGGTCCGGGCTCTCACGAGGATCTTCGACGAGCAGCACCATGCCTTGACCAAGGCCTCCTCGATGCGCGCGGAGAACAGCGACGCCCTCCTCGCGCTGCAGGCGGTCGCTTCCGGGAGCGCATCGGCCGTGGAGGCGTCGTGGCGCGCGCATCACGGAGACACCCTGAGCGAGCGCGAGCGCAACATCTGGCCGACCGCGCTCGATCCCTCGGAGCTGCAGGACACGCCGACCTACATCTGGAAGCCGATGGTCGCGTTCGCACTGCGTGGCTACACCTTCCTGCAGCGCTCCAGCGTCGTGAGCATCATGCTGCAGGGCGCGCGTCCCGAGGACATCGAGCACGCTCTCGACGAGCTTCCGATGTCGACCGAGCAGGTGCTGCATCCGGTCAAGTACTGGAAGAAGAGCCGCACCGACCTTCCTCGCTCGGTGGGCTTCGATCTGGACGAGCTGCCCGACGGCTGGGACGTGCTCCGTGAGGACACGCTCGGCGAGCTCTACCTTGGAATGCTGGTGGAGCCCGACGCGGGACTCGAGATGCCGCGTCCAGGGCTCTCCTCGCCGTTCGCGGGCACGCACTACACCTGCGAGGCATCCGAGGGCTGGGGCGGCGATCGCTTCGTGCTCCTGCGCCACGGCTCTGGGTACTTGCTGCACATGGTGACGGTGTGGGACGCCATCGCGGACGCGCAGGAATTCCACACAGCCCTCCAGGGCCTGCGCCCGCGCCTGATCGAGAATCTCGCCCTCGTGCCTGGCTCGAAAACTGGCGCAGCCGGGGACGACGAGCGCGGGATCCGCATCGGCTTCGGCTCGAGTCAAGACGAGGTGCGCTACACCGCCTGGATCGGGATCGCGCCCGAGCAGGTCGCCGCGGTCGTCGCTCGATTGTCGGTGACGATCGAAGGCTGAACGCGGCCGCCCTTCCCAGCGAGCCAGGCGCGTGCGAGCCTGTGGGCCCCGCGCCCCAGGAGGTCGCTCTCTCGATGAACACCTGGCTCCTCGCCCCGCTCGCACTCTCGTCTGCCCTCGCTCCGAACCGGGGCGAGCTCCGTCTTCCCTCGATCTTCGGCGATCACATGGTGATCCAGCGCGAGACGAGCGCGCCGCTGTGGGGCTGGGCCGCCCCGCAGAGCGAGATCTCCGTCGAAGCCGACTGGCTGCCTCGCCCACTCGCGACGAAAGCCGACGCGAGCGGGCGCTTTCGAGTCGATCTGCCGACCGGCGCGGCCGGCGGTCCGCATCGGATCCGGCTCGCGGCGGGCGGGGCGGAGCGCGTGCTCGACGACGTCTGGCTGGGCGAAGTCTGGATCGCATCCGGACAGTCGAACATGGAATGGCCCATGACGCTGACGCAGGACGCGGAGGCGGAGATCGCGGACACCGACCGGCCGACGATCCGCTTCTTCGACGCCGTGAACACGATCGCGCTCGGACCTGCGGAGGACGTGGCCGGGAGCTGGCAGATCGCGAGCCCGCAGACGATTCGCGACTTCAGCGCGGTCGCCTACTTCTTCGGGGTCGCGAGCTCGAAGCCGAGCTCGCGGTCCCGATCGGCTTGATCGGGTCGAACTGGGGCGGCACGCCGGCGGAAGCCTGGACCAGCGAGGCGGCGCTGCGCTCGCTCGGGGGCTTCGAAGCGGACCTCGATCGCATCGCCGAGGAGCGAAACGATCCCCGGGCCTCGGCCGAGCGCGCGGCGAGCGCGATGCGATCGTGGTGGGAGAAGCTCGCGAAGACGGACGAGGGATCCCGCCTCGCGTGGAGCGCGCCCGAGCTCGACGACTCCGGCTGGGCAGAGAGCGCGCAGCCTGGCCTCTGGGCGGGTGAGCTCGAGAGCTTCGACGGCATCCTGTGGATGCGGCGATCGATCGAGATCCCCGCCACGTGGGAGGGCAAGGCGCTCGTCCTCGAGCTCGGGCCGATCGACGACATGGACACCACCTGGTTCCAGGGCGTGCGCGTCGGCGGGCTCGAAGATCTCGGACAGTGGGCGACGCCGCGCCGCTACTCGATCCCGGCCGAGCTCGTGCACGGCGGCCGGGCCGTGATCGCGGTACGCGCGATCGATCTGACCGGTGCCGGGGGCCTCGCCGGCGACGCGAGCGCGCTGCGTCTGTTCCCCGCCGCTGGCCCCGAGTCCGCGGCGCTCTCCCTGGCCGGGAGCTGGCGAACGAAGCAGGGCGTACCGATCGCCGATCTCGGGGCCACTCCGGACACGGAGTGGTTCGACGCCAACAAGCCGGCTTCACTCTTCAATGGCATGATCGCGCCGCTCGCCCCCTTCGCGATCCGTGGAGCGATCTGGTACCAGGGCGAGTCCAACGTGGGGCGCGCCGAGCAGTATGCGCGGCTCTTCCCGCTCATGATCGGCGACTGGAGGCGCGAGTTCGCCCGCGGCGACTTTCCGTTCTATTTCGTGCAGATCGCGCCGTTCCGTTACGGCGGAGACCACGGGCAAGCGGCTGAGCTGCGCAATGCGCAACGCCAGGCGCTCGCGACACCCAGTACCGGCATGGTCGTCACGCACGACATCGGCGACCCCGAGGACATCCATCCTCGCAACAAGCAGGAAGTCGGGCGGCGCCTGGCCTTGCTCGCGCTCTCACGGACCTACGCGAAGAGCGGCATCGTCGACTCCGGTCCTCTGTACCGTTCGCACACGATCGAGGGTGGGGCGATCCGCATTCGCTTCGATCACGCCGAGGGGGGACTCGTCGCGCGGGGAGGGGAGCTCACGCACTTCGAGATCGCGGGCGAGGACGGCCGCTGGGTGAGCGCGCGAGCGGCGATCGACGGGGAGACCGTCGTGGTGTCCAGTCCCGCGGTGGCCGCCCCGCGCCGCGTGCGCTTCGCCTGGGAGGCCGTGGCCGAACCCAATCTCTTCAATGCGGCAGGCTTGCCCGCCTCCACCTTCGCCTGCGAGTGATCCGGCCACCGCGCCCGCGCTAACCGAACGCACCACCGACGCGCGGTTCGAGCCGCGGCAATCCGCCGGCGATCCGGCCCGAGAGCAGGAAGACTCCCTCGACGCGCCAGCCCGGGCGTGGCAGAGGCAAGGATTCCTCCTCGAGCTGCCAGCGGCTCAAGAACAGGAGCAGCGGGCGATCTGGCGCGTCGGCCACCACCATGCGCACGAGCTCCCCGCTCAAGCTGTTTCGCAGCGTGCGCACTTCCTTGACTCGCACCGACAGCTCGACGCAACCGCCCGGGTCATCGTTGCCCCCGAGAGGCGCGACCGAGCACTCGCGATCCAGCTCCAGGATCCTCCGGTCGCTCAGCTGCTCGTTCGGAGCGATCCGTTCCAGCGCCAGGCCGAAGCCCGCCACGCTGATCGCGATCACCGCACCACTGCGAATGGACCTCGGCAGGCGTCTGGCATCCGTCAGCCAGGCAGCGAGAGGGAACGCGCCGGGAAGTTTTCCCAGTCCATCCGCGAGCTCTTCGGGCGTGGGTGGTGCAGCCCAGCCCGTGAGCAATGCGTCGAAGGGCGAGTCGGGCATGCGCCGGATCCGTTGCACGAGGACACGCAAGCGCTCGGCCACCTGGTAGTGCGGCAGCAGGGTCCAGAAGTCCCGCTCCGGATCACGATCCAGTCGCAGTTCGAGTCCCTCGCCGAGCGGCAAGCGCAAGTGATCGCGAGGATCACCACGCCATGGCGCGCCCTCGCCACGCCGCCGAACCACGTCGATCAGCGCCTGGTGGTCGGTGCCGGGCGGAAAGCCGATACATTCGAGCAGGAAGTCCACTGGAGGTGAAAAGTCTCGCAGAGCTCGGGCCGAGCGTCCACGTCAGGGTGAAGGTCGCGGCTGATAGGATCACCCTGTGGCGAGTACACCGCGAAATGGCGAGCCGGGAGGGGGGGCGGCGCAATTGCCCGAGCACCGCGCGCTGCTGCGACACATGCGCTCCGCTTTCCTTTCGGAGGTCGGTGCACGGACGGTATACGCCCACCTCGCGAAGCGCCGGGGCCGCGAAGACTTGCAGCTGCTCCTGGAGCGGCTGGCGCAGGAATCGGAGCAGATCCTGGATCGCTTGCGCGCGCTGATGATCGGCCTGGGCGGCGTTCCCAAGCGCACGAGCCTGCGGCGGCGCTTTCTCGCCGCGGCCCTCGCACGGCTCGCGCCGGTGATCGGCATCCGTCCGATCCTGCAGCTGTGCCAGCACGCCGAAGAGACCGTCGCCGGGTGGTACCTGCGCTACGCGGCCTTTCTATGCGAGACCCGTGACGAGGCGCCGGCCCGGATATGCGAGGAGCTCGCCGGCGCCAAGCGCTTGCACGCGCAAGCGCTCTCGGCGTGGCTCTCCAACCTGCGCCGCCTCGATTGAGTCTGTCGCACTCGAGCGACGTACCGTAGCCTGCAGTCATGCCCTGGATCCGCACCATCCCGGTTGGCGAAGCCAGCGGAGAGCTGAAAGAGCTCTACGACGCCGCGATCCGCCGAGCCGGCCGCGTCTTCGGCATCGTCCGGACGATGAGCCTCGCGCCGGCGATCCTCGAGGCGTCGATGGATCTGTACCTTGCGATCATGTACGCCCCGCGCGGCCTGACGCGACGCCAGCGCGAGATGGTCGCGGTGGTCGTCAGCCGGGCGAACCAGTGCCGCTACTGAACTCAGGCACACCTATGGGATCTCCGTGCCGAGGTCCGCGACATGGAGGAGAGCGATACGTGGCTGGCGAAGATCGCCAGCGACTGGCGTGCAGCCGAGCTCGAGGCGAACGATCGCGCATTGCTCACCTACGCCGAGAAGCTCACGCGCTCACCCCTGCGGATGAGCGCCGAGGACGTCGAGGACCTGCGGGCACACGGCTTCGATGACCTCGCGATCCACGATCTGATCCAGGTCGTCGCCTACTTCAACTACATCAACCGGATCGCGGAGGGCATCGAGGTCGAGCTCGAGCCCGAGATGGATTCCTAGATCCGTTCGCGTCCGCTGCGAGATGTCCCGGAACACATGGGGGGCGGGCCGGGCCCACCCCCCATTCCGTTCTGCGAACGCGTGGTCGCGTCAGACGAGCTTCAGGTCGCGAATGTCCTCGATGGCGAAATCGACCGACAGCTCTTGCTCGATGTTGATGATGCGGCCAGTACCCTTGAAGGGGTTGAAGATGAGCGCACCGTTGACCAGCCGGCCATCCTTGAAATGAAGGGTGACGTGATCGGCGGTGCGCGCCCCGAGGAGCAGGTCATAGATCTTCTCTGCTCCCATCTGGCGTGACTTTTTACTTGTACTGGACATGTGGTTAGCTTGCTGCGCATCAAGAGACGCGCGCTCCGTCGGTTCGGATCAACAGGGTTTCCAGGTCTGGAACGAGCATGCGCGACCATGTCTCGAAGTTCGCTCCCGCCGCCTCCATCTCGCGCAGGCCGGCCAGGGTGATCCAACGTCCTTCGAGCTGATCGGTTTCTCGGACCTCGCAGGTGCCTTCGACCGCGAGGATCTGGACCAAGCCCAGGTGGACTGCTCCGACCGGGTTGGTGTCATCGTTCAGGATGCCGACGGGATGGATCTCGAAGGTCCCACTCACGTGGAGCTCTTCGCGGATCTCGCGCTCGGTCGCCCGAGGCAGAGGGTTGCGTCGTGGCACGTCCGTCTCTCCCGGGGAGAGATCGATCGGGTCGATGTGACCGCCCACGCCGATGGAGAGCTTGTCGTGGAGCCGGCTCTCCCCGCCTCGCTTCGTGCGGCGCAGGAGCAGGATCTCGCCCCTGCGCGTCGCGATGGAATACGGGATGATCTGCTTCACGGCGGGAGTCTTTTCTGCCCAGGCGCGTTCCACGAAATAGCCATCCGAGGCCACGGTGGCCTCGAAGCTCTGCTGCGTGAAACCAGCCCCGAAGAGCCGCAACCCGTGGGGAATGCAGTCGGGGAACAGCGCGGCGCGCGGGACGACGAAGACGAACTCCATGAGGGCGGCGGCGGGGCCTTGGAATGCGCGTTCCTGCCCAGGAGCCGAAAAATGAAGCGGGGAGTTTAACGCTCCATCATTCCTGCGTCAAGATCCTGGACAGGTGAACCAGACACCCCCAACCCCTTGTGGTTTTTTTCTGTGTGCACGCTCCCCGCGTGCCCACTTCCCTGGTACGGGAGGGAGGGGAAGACGTGAGAGGCCCTGTAAGCCGGGTCCTGTCCCCCGGGAAACCCGGGGGGGCGGCCATTTCTCTGGGACCGGAGTCGCCTCCGGCCTCGAACGACCTACCCGAGGGGCGGGGACGCGGGTCAACGTCGCTTGCCCCTCCTACTTGGTCTTCCTCCAGGTGGGGTTTGCCCTGCCAGCCCTGTCACCAGGACTGCGGTGCGCTCTTACCGCACCGTTTCACCCTTACCGACCCGGTTGCCCGGGCAGGCGGTCTGTTCTCTGTGGCACTTTCCCTGGCCTCGCGGCCGGTTGCCGTTGGCAACCACCTCGACCCTGCGGAGCCCGGACTTTCCTCCCTGCGCCGGATCGGCCGAAGCCGAAGCACGCCGAGCGGCCGCCCAGGCCTCTCACGTCGCTTTCTATTGTAGCCACTCGAGGCCTCGATCGTACGGCCGAGCGAAGCTGTTCGATGGGTGAGGCGAGCGGAGTACGATGAGCTGGTCCGCCTCCGGATCACGATGCGCGTGTTCTCCCTCATCGCCCTCCTGGCCGTGGCGCTCACGCCCCCGCCGCTCGCCCCTCGCGGCACGGAGCTCGACCAGGCCGTCGCGCGCTTCCGCGAGGCTCTCTCCGGCGAGGATCAAGGTCGAACGGCAGCGTTGAAGGACCTCATCGGGCTCGAAGACCCGGACGCGACGCCCGTCCTGGCCGGCGAGTACGCGCGCTCTTCGACCGCCCTGCACGAAGCTCGAGATCGAGTCTTCGAGCTCAGCTACGCGATCGAGCACCGCGAGAGCATGCTGGCCGAGCTCGAGCACCGCGCCGAGAAGGATGCCTCGCTGAAGAAATCGATCAGCGCGCACCGCGAAGCGATCGGGGAGCTGAAGATCGAGCTGGCGAAGCGCGAGAAGGTCGCCGGCCGCGAAGAGCCCTGGCGGAACGAGCTCGCGGATGGAACCGCGGAGCTCTTCGAGAAGATCGGCGCCTCCAAGCGCAAGTCCGCTGAGAAGTTCCTGTGGGGGCTGGCGGAGCAAGAGGAGGACCTTGCCACGCGGCTGGGGGCGATCGAGCTACTGGGGCGCGTGGGTGGCGACGGCACGGCCATCGGCCTGCACGGGCTGCTCGCCGATCTCGCTGCGCGCTATGCCTCGCTCGAACGCAAGCTCCCGCGGGCAGAGGTCGACGCTCGCAAGCTCGAGGAGCGCATGCAGGAGGAGCACCGCCGTCTCGGCGGCCAGCTCCCGGCGAGCACGGCGGAGGAGTACAACCGTGCGCGTGCGGAGGCGGCCGGCATGCGGCGCGAGCTCACGCTGCTCGGCGATCTACTGGGAGCCAGCGTCGACGCGGCGGCCCTCGCCCTCGAGCGCGAACAGGGCGAGACGCAGGTGCGTTCGACCCAGGCGCTCGAGCGCGCGCTCGAGCGTGAGAAGGGGGACCTGCGCCTGCGGTCGCTCGCGATCCTCGGCCGCGTGCACGGCGAGGCCATCCGCGCCGGCTTGCACGGCCGGCTGGTCGCGGAGAAGGAGCCGGCGGCGATCGCGCAGATGCTCGGTGATCTCGCGGCGCTCGGCGATCCAGAGCTCGCGCAGGCGATCCTCTCGAAGTGGATCGACCACGAAGCCTGGATCGTGCAAGCGAGCGCGGTCGCGGCGCTCGCGACCTTGCGGTCCAAGGAAGGCATCGCGCCCCTGATCGAGCGTCTCGCCACGAGCAAGGGTCGTCAGCGCACCGACATCCACGCGGCGCTCGTCTCGCTCACCGGCAAGGACTTCCACACCAGCGTGGACCTCTGGCGGCGGTGGTGGGACGAGAACGGCGCGAGCTTCGTGGTGAGCGCGACTCCGCCCGGCCCACCCGCGCTCGAGGACGCGCGGGAAAGCCTGGGCTTGACCTTCTTCGGCATCACGACCGAGAGCCAGCAGGTGCTCTTCATCCTGGACGTCTCGGGCTCGATGAACTTCTCGATGGTCGCCCGCGACAATCCGAGCGACGACCCCGGCAAGCCTTACGATCTGCCGCGGTCGGACGAGGTCTCGCGCTTGGTCGCCGCCAAGCGCGATCTCCTCCAGGCCATCGGAGGCCTGAAGGAAGGCGCGGTCACCAACCTCATCGTGTACGCGAGCGACGTGTGGTCGTGGAAGGATCAGCCCACGACGCTCGACTCCAAGTCGCGCGAGGAGCTGAACGCCTACGTCGAGTCGCTCGAAGCCGTGGGGGGGACGAACATCTACGGCGCGCTCGAGTTCGCTTTCGAGATGGCGGGCGTGGAAGGCAAGGGGGAATGGGAGCGTCCTCCCTTCGACACGATCTTCCTCCTGTCCGATGGCCGGCCCTCCGTCGGAGTGACCACGGACCTCGAGGAGATCCTGGCCTTCGTCCGCGAGAAGAACCGCTCGGCCGGCATCGTGATCCACACGATCGGCCTCTCGGGCGCGCACAACGCCTACCTCATGCGCAACCTCGCCGAACAGAACGGCGGAACGTACGTCTCCCACTGATACCGGCACCTTCTCGCATCCATGGCCGAAGAGTTCACGCTTACCAATCTCGAGCTGCGCGAATCGACCGACACCGGCGAAGTGGGCTCGGGCTTGAGCCACCGGTCGATGGCGGGCATGTTCCTGCTGCAGGTGCGCGAGCTCGCGGCGCGCGGCGAGCCACGCGGTGCGATCACGGTCGTGCACGACGCCGGCGATCACAGCCGCCGCTACGAGTCGCTCGCACGCGAGCTCGCGAATGCCGGCTGGGCCGTCGCGTTGCCCGACCTGCGGGGACACGGCGGTTCCGAAGGCGAGCGCGGCCACAGCGCCGGCATCGCAGAGGTCGTCCGGGATCTCGGCGAGATCCAGGACCACCTCGCGTACCGCATGCCTGACGCGCCCAAGCTCCTGATCGGCCAGGGGCTCGGAGCGCTCTATGCCCTCGCCTTCGCGCTCGAACGACCGGGAGTCGCGCGCGGCCTGGTCCTCGTCGCGCCCCTGTACGAGCCGCGCTTCGATCTACCCGAGGAGCCCCGCGGCGTGACGAAGCTCTTCCGCAAGCTCGGGCCGCGGACTCCGGGCCGGATCGGCTACAAGGCGAATCAGCTCACGACCGATGGCGCGCAGGCGCTCGCCTGGCAGAACGATTCCCTCGCCCACGATCGCATCACGGTGCGGGCCGCCGCGCAGGCCGTGGAGGCCGCGCGAGCCTATTTTCCCCGCATCGGGGAGCTCGACATTCCGGTCCTCGTCCTGCACGGCACCGACGATTCGATCGCCGACTGGCAGAAGACCAAGGCCATGGAGCGCGCCGGCGTCGAAGTCGAGCTGTTCCAGGGCTTGCGCCACCATCTGCTCCAGGAAGCGCGCGCCGCGGAAGTCCGCAAACGCATCGTGCAGTGGCTCGACGCGCGGCTGGCGCGAGCGTGATCACTTCCCGAGCGGCGACTCCTGCTTGAGCTTCTCGCGGAACTTCGCGCGCACCTTCTCGACCTTCGGGAGCGCGACGCCGCGCACGTAGGGCTTGCTCGGATTGAGACAGACGTAGTTCTGGTGATAGGTCTCGGCCGGGTAGAACGCCTGCAGCGGCTCGAGCGTGGTCACGATCGGCCGGTCGAAGGTCCCGGAGGCGCGCAGGTCGTCGAGGACAGCCTGCGCGAGCTCCTTCTCCTGATCGTTCGCGTAGAAGACGACCGAGCGATACTGGGTGCCCACGTCCGCCCCCTGACGATTCAAGGTCGTCGGATCGTGAGTGGCGAAATGCACCGCCAGGAGCTCTTCGTACGAGATCTTCTCCGGGTCGTAGACGATCTCCACGGCTTCCGCATGCCCCGTGCGTCCCGTCGAGACGGCCTCGTAGTTGGCCGTGTCCTTCGAGCCGCCGGCATAGCCCGAGATGGCCTCGCTCACCCCGTCGAGCTCCTCGAACACGGCTTCCACGCACCAGAAGCATCCTCCGCCGATCACGACCGTCGCGCGCGCGCCCTCCGGTGCATCACCTGCGACCGCGGGATCCGCGAGCGCCTTCACGTCGTCGATCGCCGTGAACGCGAGCGACTCGGAGTTCACGCAATAGCGCAAGCCGGTCGGCTGCGGGCCGTCCTCGAAGACGTGGCCCAGGTGCCCGTCGCAGCGCGCGCAGTTGATCTCCGTGCGGACCATGCCGTGGCTCTCGTCCGCTATCTCGGCCACGTTCTCCCGCGCGATGGGCTGGAAGAAGCTCGGCCAGCCGGTGCCCGAATGAAACTTCGATGCACTGCGAGAAGAGCGGCAGCCCGCAGCACACGCACGCGTAGACGCCCTCGATCTTGTTGTCGAGCAGCGTTCCGCAGAAGGCTCGCTCGGTGCCCTTGCGGCGCGGGTGATGCGGTACTGCTCCGGCGTGAGCAGCTTGCGCCACTCCGCGTCGGGCTTGACGACCTTGGGCATCGATATCGGGCCGACGAGCTCGCCGGCCGCGTCGAACACGCGAACTGAGACCATGGGATCATCCTCTGGCGTTACTGGGTCCGAGCTGCCTGGCGCGGTCGAGAGGCCACTGGGCTTCGTCGGCTGCTCCCCGGCCACGCGCACGTCGGGGACCGAGCTGCTGGATGTGCCCGAGGAAGTCGGAGGATTCTCGGCCCTAGCCCGGACGCCACACCCCGGCGCTCCCAGCGCCGCTACGAGAGCAACGAGCACACCCCACCCCGGCCGAAACATGACGAACACGCGATTCTTGGCCACCGATTTCTCCTGTCGAGCCGATCCACTTGCAGGGCTGGCCTCGTGCCTTCCGAGCTCCTTCCCTGCGCGGACCGTAGGCGCAGTATAGGCCACGTCTCGCTGACTCTCGCGCGCGGGCCACTGATGCCCCTCCGGTTCGGAGTACCGCCTTCAGGCGGTCTTCTCTTGCGGAGCCGGTCCCGCCTGAAGGCGGGACGACGAACCAGACCGCCTGAAGGCGGTACTCCGAACTCGGAGGGAGGGCGGGGTCTCTCTGGGAAGGACGCCGTGCTCGTAGGGATGTGGTTTCTTCCTAGAGGCGAGCCTCGCACGGGGCGGGTGCCTCAGCGCGGCTCGCCGGAATCGATCCAGTCGCGCAAGAGGACGAGCGCGCTCCAGGAATCGCGGCGGCGCTTGCGCTCGAGGCCAAAGTACCCGTGCTCGGCGAGCAGGGCTTCGGCTTCCTTGGTCGTCGAGTGCTCGCCGTGGAGGTGGATGGAGAGGGCGGGGAAGCGCGTGCGCAGGTGCTCGGCGAAGCGCTCGACCTCGAGGGTGCGGGGGCTCTTCGAGCCGTCGGCGCGCAGGGGGTGGCCGACGAGGAGGGTGTCCACGTCGCGCTCGGCGAGCAGGGCGGCGAGGTGGTCGAGGAGCTCTTCGCCATGGCCGGGGCCGGCGTAGGGGGCGAGCGGCTCGATCGTGATGCGCAGCGCGTCGGCGACGGCGAAGCCGGTGCGCTTCGTGCCGTGGTCGATCGCGATCACCGCTCGGCTCGGGGCCATGGTCCTCACAGCCACTCGGGGGCGCGCGCCTGCAATGCGTCGACGAGCTTTTTCACTTCCTGGGCCCGATCGCGGGGACACACGAGGGTTGCACCTCCGGCCTGCACCACGACGAGGTCGCGGACGCCGAGCAAGGCGATCAGCGCGCCGGAGTCGGCGTGCACGATGCACTCGGAGGAGTCCAGGGCGAGCACCTCGCCGCCGCCCGAGTGCACGTTTCCATCGGCCGAGGCCGCCAGCGCTTCGGCGAGCGCCGACCAGGATCCCACGTCGCTCCAGCGGTAGTCGATGGGCAGCACGCACACGTTGTGCGCTTTCTCCATCACGCCGACGTCCACGGGGAGCGAGGGCAGCGCGGGGTAGAGCGTGGCGAGCGCATCGGGGCGCGCGTGCTCGAGCGGCGCGGCGATCGCGGGTGCATGAGCGAAGAGCGCGCGGCGGATCGTCTGGGTTCCCCACACGAAGATGCCGCTGTTCCACAGGAAGCGCCCGCTGGCGAGGAAAGCCCGCGCGCGCTCGTCGTCGGGCTTCTCGACGAAGCGCCGCACGGCGTGCGCGCCGCCATCGGGCCGGGCCGCGAAGGGCTCCCCGAGCTCGACGTATCCGTAACCGGTGGCTGCATGCGTGGGCCGGATCCCGAACACGACCAGGACCTCGTGCGAGCGCGCGAGCTCGACGGCGGTCCGGAGCGAATCGCGCAGGCGCACGACAGGCTCGATCAGGTGATCGGCTGGCAGCACTATCTGGATCGCATCGGCATCGCGCCGCTCGATCTCGAAGGTCGCCAGGGCGACCGCGGCGAGCGTGTTCCGGGGGGCCGGCTCGGCGAGCACATTCGGCGGGGCCGATCTCCGGCAGCTCGGACCGCACGCGCGCAGCGTGTTCCTCGCCCGTCACGACGAGCACTCGCTCGGGCGGAACGAGGCCGGCCAGCCGCTCGAAAGTGGCGCGGATCATCGATATCCCGCCGGCGATGTGCAGGAACTGTTTCGGAAGGCTCTTCCGGCTGGCGGGCCAGAAGCGGGTGCCGGAGCCTCCGGCGAGGATGACGGCGTGGACAGCTCCGGCCTGCATGCGGGGATCCTACTCGCCGGGAGCTCGCGTCAGAATCGCCGTGGCAGCTCGCTGAACCTCGGGAGCGGCAGCGCGCGCTGCTCGCGCTCGCGCGGGAAGAAGGCCGGGAGGAGGCCCTCGAGCTCGACCTCCGGCCGCTCCATGTCGCCGCGGATGCTCACCCGCAGCAGGCTCTTCTGGATCTTGTACAAGAGGACCGTGATCGGGCCCAGGCGATCGATCAGGGCGTAGCGCACTTCCAGCTCGTGCTCGAGGCTCCCGTCCAGGCCGAGCGTTCCCTCGCCCACCAGGTGCAGGAGCGGGCTTTCCGCGCGCATGTTGCGCATGTGGATCGCGCCGCTCTCGATGCTGAAGCTCGTGCGCATCTCGTCGAAGGTCGCGGTCGAGTCGAAGCCGAGCTGCGAGAAGAGCGCCTGGAACACCGGGATCGACCACAAGCTCGAGTTGCGCAGCTCGACGAAACCCTGACCCCGCAGGTCGAGGAGGTGCGCGACGTCGCCGTTCAGCCGCAGCGTCCCGCGCAGCTTGCCCTGGTTGGCGAAGTCCGACTGGAACAGGCCCCGCAGCATCCCGCCGATGTCGACCTCGTTCATCTCGATCGAGAGGCCGAAGGGGTAGGGCGGCGCGAGGTCGAGGGCGAGGAATCCGCCGCCGCCGCCGGTCTCCGTGCCGAGCGAGGACAGGTCGCCATCCTCGAAGCGTCCGTGGAAGCTCTCGACGGTCAGGCGCGGCTGCACGAAGGTGATCAGCATGCTCGCGTCGTCGAGGCGTCGGCCGTCCATCTGCGCGTACAGACCCTCGATCCGGCCCCAGGCGCGCAGCGCGCCCTCCTCGTAGACGAGCTCGACCTCGCGCGCGGCTGCGGAGCGCACCTGCAAGGGCACACCGAGCTGGAGGAACAGGTCCGAGAGCGCGAGATCGCCGTGAAAGGTGACCGAGGAGAGGCCGGCCGAGCCCACTCGCGCCGTGAGCCTGGCCCCTTCGACGTCCATTTTCCCGCGCCAGCGCAGGTCGTCGATCCAAGCGCGCAGCGCGTCGGAATGCACGAAGCGCGAGAGATGGGCGTGATCGAGCGCGAGCCCGCGAGCGGAAACGCGTGTCGACAGCTCGAAGCCATCGTCCACCGGCACGAGAGTGAAGGCGCGCAGCTCGACGGGCGTGTCCGCCAGGGTCGCGCGCAGGAGCGGGGCTCGCACCCCGTTTGCGTCGAGCAGGAGCTCGCCATCGACCTCCGTCAGCAGCGGCTGCCCCGGAAGGCCCAGCGCGAGTCGCCGGGGCTGGACGTGGACCACCCCGCGCATGCGTCCGGTTGGCGAGCGACTGAGGTCCGCGTGCACGTCGAGGCGGCCTGAGACGTATTCTCGAGCTCCCGTGCCCTCGCCCGTCTCGCCTTCGAGGGCGAAGGCTTTCCGGACGCGCGCGATCAACTCGCCGTCGGAAGGATCCAGTCCGGTGACGTAGACGTCCGCCTTGAAGGCGCCGGAGGAGAGCAGGCTCGCGCGCAGGGTCAGCGGCACCTGACCACGGGAGGATTCCATCGAGCCCGTGAGCGGGGCGACCCACACCTCGGTCGATGCCAGGCGCGTCCCTTCGCTCGGCGGATCCTCCTCGAAGCGCGCCACCAGACGACCGGAGAGCTCGCTCGCGAAGAGTTCCAGCCCGGGCAGCTCGAGCTCGGCACCGTCAGCCGGAACGACCTCCAGGCGATTCACCGCGCCGGCCCAGGACTGCGCTCGCACGCGTCGCAGGCCGAGGTCGATGCGGCCGGCGAGCTTCGTCGCGCGCGCGAAGTCGACCAGCTCGCCGGCAGTGCCTTCCAGCGCCGATTGCAGCGCGTCCGACGTCAGGTCCAGACCCTCGGCCCGCAGCTCCAGGTCCTCGAGCGGAGCCTCTTGGGGTCCCCTCCGCTGGCGTTCGATGCGCCCGCGCATGACGAGTGGTTGATCCGAGGCGCTCGTATGCCCGAGGAGATCGAGGCGCGCGGCGAAGCCTCCGCCTCGGGATGGCTCTCGGCCGTCGACCGTGACTCGCACGCTTCCGCCGATTTCGCTCAGCGGCAGCGGGAAGGGCTTGTACGAAGCGGCCGTCTTGCGGAGCTCGACGTCGATCTGTGCAGCCAGATGGGGAGCTTCGGGGTTGGACCACAGGTCGACGACGAACGCGAGCTCGCCCTCCGATGGCCGGTAGAGCTCCCAGAGATCCTGTGGCGGCAACACGGTCGAAAGGCCCTGGAAGGCCTGCTCGAGCGTCGGGTCGATGCGCAGCGAATCGCTCTGGGCGTGCAGCCAGAAATCGGTCCGGGGCAGTCCCGTCTCGACCACCACGCGCGACGGCGGAATGTGGTGCCAGGAACCCTCGACGCGCGCTCGTCCGCTGCCGTGCTCGCCCTCGAGGCCGAACAATCCCAGCTCGTCGGAATAGAGGAGGCTCGGCGACCACGCGAACAGGACCGCTCCGTCGATGCCTTCCAGCCGCAAGGGAAACCCCTCGCCGGCGGAACGATTGCCGAGGCGTGGTCCGTGGTACGCCGCGCTGGTGCGCTCCATCGGACGGAAGAGGACGGCCAGGTCGATCGCCGCCTGCAGCGGAGTCTCGCCGTGCCAGTCAGGATCCAGGTGCACACCCGCGTGGATCGCGGCGTGCCCGCGCGGTTCGAGCCAGGGGAAGAGGTCGTCGACGAGGGCTGGCGGATTGCCCAGGAGATCCAGCGTCGTCTCGTCCAGAGCGACCTCTGGCGCGTCCACCCACACCTCGAGGAGGCCGGCGTCCGACGGCCGCGGAGGAAGCTCGAGGCCGGTGCGCAGGATGAGATCGTGCCAGCGCCCCGATCCACGCGCTCGCGCCCGCCACAGGCGTCGATCGAGGATCGACGGCCCGCGCTGGGTGCCTGGATCGAAGCGCGCTTCTGCGAGGAGCTCGATCTCCTGCACACGCTCGGCGGTGGGCGCGAGGTGCGGCAGCCGCGCGCTCCCGCCGGCGACGCGCAAGCGCAGCTCGAGCTTCGGAAGGAGGCTCCGGCCGATCGTGTAGGAGGCGCTCGCGTCGACGTCGATGGCGGCGTCCGGCTCGATGCCGCCGAGTTCGTCGAGCTCCTCGCCTGCCGCGTCGAGCCAGGTGCCGAGCGGGAGCGCGCGGCCGGTGGCGCGCAGACGCATTTCGCGCTCGAGCGAGAGCTCTCCACGGATGAGGAGCTCGCCACTGTCGCGCGCGGAGCCACCCGAGGCGGCGAGCAAGCGACCACGGATGCGCGCTTCGCCGGCGGCATTCGGCTCGACCATGGCGTCGATCCGGCCCAGCTCGACGGCCCGACCGCCCGGCGTGTCCACGGTCAGGTAGACGTCGCGCAGGATCAAGCGTGCCAGGCCGCCCATGTCGTCGGCTGGTCGATCCTGGTCGGCCGTGAGTTTCCTGACGCTCTCGAGCAAGGCGTCCGACACGTGCACACGAGCGCCGGCGATCTCCGCGCGCTCGACGACGAGGCCCTGCGGCTCCTCCCAGCCCAGCCGCAGCGCCAGGCGCTCGATCGAGATGTCCCGGCCGCCTGCGCCCAGCGTCAGGTCCCGCAGCACGAGCTCGCGATCGCCCCAGCGCAACTCGACCGAGCCCAGTGCGAGCGGCCGATCGAGCGCGTCCAGCTCGAGCTCGAGCTGCGCCTCGATCCAGCCTTGAATCGTGCCGCTCTTCTCGAGCATCCATTCCGCGAGGAACAGGAAGGCCGTGATCCATCCGAGCGCCAGCACGAGGTTCCAGGAGCCGCGGGCCAGTGCGTAACCGAGGGCGCGCAGCGGGCTGATGGCCCTGGTCGGGCTCTCGGCTTCGCGCGGATCCTCTTCTTCCATGGTGCCGCGTAGGATACGGCGTCAGACGCCCACCACCACGATCCGGCCCGGCTTCAGCTGCTCTCGGGGAGCTCCTGGCGAAGCGTGGTGGTGGGCGTCGGACGCCGTATCCGGACCTGCGGACTCTGGTCGGGCAGCTCGAGGGCTTCTCCGCCCCGATAGATGCGCGTCACGCGCTTTCCAACCGAGCAGGTGAGCTGGTAGGGGATCGTCTCGTTGGCGCGCGCCACTTCTTCGAGCGAGAGACTCGGCGAGCTCTCCGCTCCGAACAGCGTCACGACGTCGCCCACTCGTACGTCGGGGATATGGCCGACGTCGATCGTCGTGTAGTCCATCGACACGCGACCCACGATCGGTGCGCGCCCGCCGCGGACGAGCACCACGCCCACGCCGGTGGGGCGCCAGGGCACGCCATCGTTGTAGCCCAGCGGCAGCGTCGCGATGCGCGTCTGCGAGCGAGCGCGCCACGCCGACGCATAACCGACCGGCGTGCCGGCGGGCACGTCCTTCAGGAAGACGACCTGGCTCTTCAGGGTCATCACCTGGCGCAGTTCCGCGGCGCCGGGCAAGTGCGAGGGCAGCGCGCCATAGGCCGCGATCCCCGGACGGACGGTGTCGAAGCCGTCGATTCCCGTGAACAGCGCCGCGCTGTTGGCGACGTGGATCCAGCCCGAGATCAGGTTCTCCGCTCGGGCCGCGGCGAGCACCGTGGCGAAGCGCGCGAGCTGCTCGCTCGTCGAATCCGCGAGCGCCCCGTCCGGGGCGCTGATGTGCGTCATCGCCCCCGCGAGCTCCAGGTGGCTCGACGAGCGGATCTCCCGCAAGAGGCCGACGGCGCGCGACGGTGACACGCCGAGGCGACCCATGCCCGTGTCCACGTTCAAGTGCACGCGGGCGATCGTGCCCATGCGCCGGGCGAGCGCCTGGAGCGACGCTCGCCGGTCGCTCGAATGCAGCCCGATGTGGACGTCGTGGCGCAAGCAAGCCTCGAGCTCGGCCTCCACCACCGTGCCGAGCACGAGAATCGGTATGGCGAGACCAGCCGCGCGCAGCTCCAGCGCCTCGGCCGAGGTCCCCACCCCCAGCGCCGCAATCCCGCAGCGGACCGCATGCTTGGCGATCGGCACCGCGCCGTGCCCGTACGCATCCGCCTTGACCACCAGCATGATGCGCCGATTCGCCCCCGCCCGCTGGCGAACGACCCGCAGGTTGTGCGCCAGCGCATCGAGATCGATCTCAGCCCAGGCGCGATGCGAGTCCACCTCCGGAAGATAGCGCCCGAGGATGCGCGATCAACGCTCCGCGAAGCGCCGAATCCGCCAGAGAGAAATCCATCTGGTTCGGCGTACCGCCTTCAGGCGGTCTTCTCTTGCGCAGCCAGTCCCGCCTGAAGGCGGGACGACGAACCAGACCGCCTGAAGGCGGTACTCCAAACTCGGAGGGACTCCGTGCTCGTCGGTGTGTGGTTTCTCTCTAGAGGGAGGCGCTCAGCGGCGGCGTTCGATCGCCTGGACGGGGCGCAAGTAGAGCGGCTCGACCTCCGTGCACGCGCTGAGCGCACCGCTCTCGATGCGCCTCTCAGCGAGCTCCAGCAAGGCCTGCGCATAAGGCACGATCGGCGCCGGGCTCCGCGCACCCAGGTGGAGCGATTCAGCCAGGGCGAGCTCGCAAAACAACCGCGCCGACGCCCCGCACAGCAAACCAGCCTCCTCCCGATCGATCAGCCGCGGCGGATCCGGGACCAGGACGTCCGTCGGTGTGCGGAGGTAGCGTGCGAAGTACAGCTTGCCCGCGCGCGCGTCGGCCAGCACGCAACCCTCCTCGCCCGGAGCGAGCTCGCCCCACGCGAGCGCTTCGTAGGACGAGAGCGCGTAGAGCGACGCGCCGCTCCCGCGAGCAAGTCCCAGCCCCGTCGCGATCGCGACCCGCAGGCCCGTGTAGCTGCCCGGCCCGGTTCCGACGATCACCCTCTCGATCGCGCTCCGCAGCTCGGCCTCCGCCCGCAGCAGGCGGTCGAGCTCGACGAGCAGACCCCGAGCATGGGTGCGGCCGTCGAAGCGCGCCTCGCGCAGCTCACCCGACGGACCGCGCGAGGCGACCGATCCGACGGAGGTCGAGCATTCCATCGCGATGCTCGTCATGGCTCGCCTCGCTCAGGCCCCGATCTCGCGCGCGAGCAAGTCCGCCAGCCTGCGCGCCGCTGCGCCGATCCGCTGGGCGTCGGGCCCCTCGACCATCACTCGCGCCAGCGGCTCGGTGCCCGAATAGCGCAGGAGCACGCGGCCGTCCTGCCCGAGATCCTGCTGGACGGCGCGCATCGCAGCGACGACGGAGGGCATTTCTGCGAGGTTCGGCTTGCGCGACACGGGCACGTTGAGCAGGACCTGTGGAAACGGCTGGTAGGGTTTGGCGAGCTCGGAGAGCGGACGCTCGGACTCCTGCATGACGCGCAAGACGGCGAGGGCGGTGAAGGTGCCGTCGCCGATGTAGGCGTTGCTGCGTCCGAGCACGATGTGGCCGGACTGCTCGCCGCCGAGCTCGAGCGAGTGCGTCCGCATCGCCTCGACCACCGCCCGGTCTCCCACGGGGACCTCGACCACCTCGACGCCCACCTCGCGCAAGGCGTGGTGCAGGCCGCGATTGCTCATGACCGTCGCGACGATCCGCCGGTCGCGCCAATCCTTGCGCTCGGCGGCGCGGCGCCCGAGGATCGTGAGGATGCCGTCCCCGTGCACGAGCTCGCCGTGCTCGTCGACCAGGATGCAGCGATCCCCGTCCCCGTCGAGCGCGATGCCGAGCCGCGCTCCGCGCCGGCGCACCTCGTGCTGCAGAGTCTCCGGGTGGGTCGATCCGCAGTCGCGATTGATGTTCTCACCGTCGGGCTCGGACGCGAGTACGTGCACCGTGGCGCCCAGCCGCCCGAAGACGCGCGGCGCCACCCGGCTGCCGCCGCCATTCGCGCAGTCGAGCACGAGGGACGTTCCATTGAGGTGCAAGCCCTCGCCGGCGGCGAAGAGGAGGTGCTCGAGATACGCCGTCTCGAGCGAAGGATCGACTGCCGGCGGGCGTGGGGGAGGAGCTGCGGCGGCCTCGGCCGCGAGCAATCCCTCGACCTCGCGCTCGACCTCGTCGGAGAGCTTCTCGCCCTCGTGCGTGAAGACCTTGATCCCGTTGTCCTCCGAGGGATTGTGCGAGGCGCTGACCATCAGGCCGAGCAGGAAGTCGCCCTGGCGCGTCGACCACGCGAGCCCCGGAGTCGTGATCAGTCCGGCGGAGAACGACTCGAAGCCCGCCGCCGCCAATCCGCCGGCCAGAGCCGCCTCGAGCATCGGTCCCGAGCGGCGGCCGTCGTGGCCGAGGAGGGCGCGCCGTGGCCCGCGCTGGTGGTCTTGGCGCATCCTCTGACCGACCGCCAGGCCGACGCGCGCCGCATTCGCCGCCGTCAACCAGCCTTCGCCAGCTCGACCGCGGATCCCGTCCGTGCCGAAGATGCGTTCCGCGCTCAAGTGTCAGGTCCTGCCCTTCGTCGACCGGTGCTCACTTGGGGATCAAGAGCACCCATGGATCGCTCACCATCACGACGTCCAGGTTCGCACGGAGATCCGAAGTGCCCATCTCCGCGGGCAGCTCGGTTCGCCAGTCGCCTTCCAGGAGGGTCTTGATGCGCACGCGGGCCTCCTCGCCTGCGTGCGCCTCGCCGACATCGATGAAGACGCGCAGGTGGTCCTCGACGAAGAGGGTGACGCGTTGCGTGCTGTCGATCCAGGCCGCCGAGGTCGGATCGAGGTCGGAGGGGATCAGGCCGGAGACGCGCACGACGAAGCTCGCCTTGGTCGTGAGCGGTTGCCAGCGCTCGATCTCCTCCTCCGATCCGGTCAGCGCCACCATCCGGATCTCCTTCTCGATGGGGCCGAGTTCCGATTCGACCGGGGCGATGGGCAGCACGACCTCGACCGTGCTGCGATCGACGAAAGAGAAACCCATCTGCACGAGCTCCTGGCTCAAGCCGACCTGCCCGATCCACTCCGAGCCGGATTCGTTGCCGATGCTCAGGGTCCCCAGTCGCAGCGGCAACGCACCCGTGCGCAACGCTTCCATGCGGCCTACCGGGCCGGCGAGCTGGACGCTCGCGGGGTGGATCTCCGCTTCGGGGGTGAGTGCTCGATAGTGCGTGCTCAGGGCGCCGGCGTCCACCTCGAGGTGCTCGGGGGTGAGCTGGAAGCGCTCCCGCACGTAGCGATCGATCGAGAGCTTGGGGGGTGGGTCGATCAGCCAGGCCACGTCCAGGCCCTCGACGATGGTGCCCGAGCCCCAGCGCACCTGATCCAGCGGAAATTCGCCCTCGACCAGGGGATTGCTCGGGTCGATGCGCAGGATGCCGCCCAGCGGGCCGTCGAGCTTCTCGAATTGGGAGCGCTTGCCGCTCGCCTGCACCGCCAGGCGGCTGCCCTCGATGGGCTCGGTCAAGTGGTAGTCCTCGCTCGGGAGCACGATCAGGAGCACATCCCCCGTGGGAGGACGTCCCGTGTCGCGGTTGGTGACGACGACGGAGAGGTCGGCGTTCTTCGTCTCGCGCACGTTCTCGTTCGCGACCAGGAAGAGGCCCGTGGCCACCGCGAGCGCTCCCGCCTTGCGCCCCAGATTCGCGGCGAGGAGCTCGCGCATCTGGTCCAGGAAGCGCGCAACGAAGCGCGGCGATTGGCCCTTGTCGCCCGCTTCGTCGACCCCCAGCCGCTCGCGCAGGAGCTCCTCGAGGCGCCCCGGCGTGAGCTTCCTCTCCATCTTGCCGTCCTGGCACAGGGTGATGCCGCCGCTCTCCTCGGACACGGCGATGGTGATCGCATCGCACTCCTCGGTCAGCCCCAGCGCCGCCCGATGGCGCGTCCCGGTCGAAGGGTTGATCTCGGCGCTCTCCGCGGCGAGCGGGAACAGGCAGCCGGCCGCGGCAACGCGATCGCCGCGGATGATCACGGCGCCGTCGTGCAACGCACTGCCGTGGTGGAAGATCGTGTCGAGCAGGAAGCTCGTGACATCCGCGTCGACCTTGACCGCCGACTCCATGTACGGATCGAGGGTCGTCTTGCGCTCGAGTGCAATGAGCGCGCCCTGGCGCTTGGCCGCCATCTTGCCGACCGCCTGGACGATCTCCACGACGACCTCTTGGCGGCGGCCCTTGAGCAGCCGCCCAATCAGCGGGTTCTCGCCCAGGTGCACGATGCCGCGGCGCAGCTCGGGCTGGAACAGGATCGCCAGCACGATCACGATGTAGCCGCTGGAGATCTCGAACAGGTAGTTGAGCTCCGAGAGCTCGAGGTAGCGCGAGAGGACGTACAGCCCGATCGCCACGAAGAGCGCGGTGACCGCCAGCCCTCGCACCAGTCGCGTTCCGCGCGTCGTGCGCAGGAATCCGAGCACGAGGTAGATCCCGAACGAGAGGATCAGGATCTGAAGGATCGAACTCCAGTCGAGGTTCAAGGTCGGAGGGAGGGGCTGGAATCCGGAAAAGCGATCGCGCGGGCAACTCGCGTGACTTCGAGCATGATCCGGACGTCGTGCACGCGCAGCACGTCGACTCCGGCGCGGACGCACGCCGCGATTGCTGCCGCGGTTCCGCCAATCCGATCCGCCGGCCCGAACATCCGATCCCTCACTCGATCCGCCGGGACACTCGCGCGCTCCAGGTCGCTCACGTGCGCGATGAACGACTTGCGCGAGACCCCGACGAGGAGCGGGAGGGAGAGGGAGCGCAGCTCCACGAGCCGCCTGAGGAGCCCGAGGTTGTGTCCGACGCGCTTTCCGAACCCGATGCCGGGATCGAGCATGATCCTAGGGAGCTCGATCCCCGCGTTCAAACAAGCATTCACTCGATCGCGCAGGAATCTCGCGACGTCGGCGACCACGTCCCCGTAACGCGGATCGTCTTGCATCGTGGCCGGCTCGCCCTGCATGTGCATCAGGCAGATCTCGGCCCGGTGCTCGGCGACCAGCGGGAGCATCCTCGGATCGGCGCGTCCGGCGCTGACGTCGTTGACCAGGCGCGCTCCCGCCTCGAGAGCCGCTGCCGCGACGCGGGCACGGCGCGTGTCGACGCTGATCGTTCCGTTCCATGCGGCGGCGAGGCCCGCCACGACCGGGACCACTCGCTCGAGCTCTTCCTCTTCGCTGACCGGCGCGGCGCCCGGCCGAGTCGATTCCCCACCCACGTCGATCAGCAGGGCGCCCTCCTCCACCAAGGCGAGCGCGTGCTCGACCGCTCGATCGCGATCGAGGTACAGGCCACCGTCCGAGAAGCTGTCGGGGGTGACGTTGACGATGCCCATCAGGCGCGGAGGAGCGGGCGGATGTTCCAGTGCCTGCTGGGCGGCGAGCAGGAGGGCGGCGACTGGTACGCGCGGCGCGAGCGCCTCGAGGTCGCCGCGCTCGCACGAGAACTGGATCTGGTCGTCTGCGGGCGACTCGGCCGCCGAGGGAAGGAAAGCGTCGCGGCGCGCGGATGCGAGGCAGAGAGCCGGTGCGAGGGCGGCGCTCGCCGCTTCGCCGGCGCGCACGGCGAAGGCGACGCGCTCGCACGCGTCCACCCTCGCTACTCGCTCGGGCCCGCCCGCCAGGGGGAGCGCGCGCGGCTCGAGCTCCCGGGCGAGCGGCCCGAAGAGCTCGGGGATACCACTGCCGCTCGCCCCCATGTCTTGTCTCGCCAGGGCTCGCGGGTCCTCGATCAGGCCGGCGAGAACTCGGGCTCGCCGGGCAGGTCACCGCGCAGAGAGTCTCCGCTCGGCGTGCGGGTCTCGATGCCGGGGGCCCGCTGAGGGGCGCGCTCGGCCGCACGCTCGCTGCGACTGCGGCGCAAGTCCTCCAGCGAGGCACCGCCGACCAGCGCGGTGATCTCCTCGGCGTTGATCGTTTCGTAGCACAGCAGGGCCGCGGTCAAGCGCTCGACCGCGCCCTTCTCGCGCGAGACGATCTCGCGCGCCGTTTCGAGGGCTTCCCGCAGGATGCGCTCGACCTCCTCGTCGATCACGCGCGCGGTCTCCTCCGAGTGCCACTTCCCGGAGAGCAGCTCGGTGCCGAGGAAGTCCGAGCCCTGGCGCTCGGCGTAGTGGATCGGCCCGACCTTCTCGCTCATGCCGAGCTCGGTGACCATGGCCCGCGCGAGCTCGGTCGCGCGCCGGATGTCGTCGGCGGCGCCGGCCGAGATGTCGCCGCAGAAGATCTCCTCGGCGACGCGCCCGCCGAAGGCCATCGCGAGCTGGCCGAGGAGGCGCCGGCGCTGCATGTGGTAGCTCTCCCGCTCGGGGAGCGTGATCGTCGAGCCCAGCGCTCGCCCGCGCGGCACGATCGTCACCTTGTGGGGCATGTCGATGCCATCGAGCTTGGTGGCGACGATCGTGTGTCCCGCCTCGTGATAGGCGGTGATGCGGCGATCCTCCTCCTCGATCTTGCGCGACTTCTTCTGGCGCCCGTAGCGCACCTTGTCGCGGCCGCCTCCTCGAGGTGGCGCATCTCGATTGCGTCCTTGCGGTCGAGGACGGCCATGATGGCCGCTTCGTTGAAGATGGCGGCGAGATCGGCACCCGAGTACCCCGGGGTCGAGCGCGCGAGCGTGTCGACGACGACGTCGCCGGAGGTCTTGACCTTCTTGAGGTGCACCTTGAGGATCGCGACGCGGCCCTCGAGGTCGGGGAGGTCGATCACCACCTCGCGGTCGAAGCGGCCGGGTCGCAGGAGCGCGGGATCGAGGACGTCGGGCCGATTGGTCGCCGCGACCACGATGATGCCCTCGTCGGTCCCGAAGCCGTCCATCTCGACCAGGATCGCGTTCAGGGTCTGCTCGCGCTCGTCGTGTCCACCACCGAGGCCGCTGCCGCGGCGCCGGCCGACGGCGTCGATCTCGTCGAGGAAGATGATGCACGGGCTGTTCTCCCGCGCTTGCTTGAACAGGTCGCGGACGCGGCTCGCGCCGACGCCCACGAACATCTCGACGAAGTCCGAGCCCGAGATCGAGAAGAAGGGCACCTCGGCCTCGCCGGCGATGGCCTTGGCGAGCAGCGTCTTGCCGCAGCCGGGAGGACCGACGAGGAGGACGCCGCGCGGGATGCGGCCGCCGATGCGCGTGAAACGGCCGGGGTTCTTCAGGAACTCGACCACCTCACGGACTTCTTCCTTGGCCTCCTCGGCGCCCGCGACGTCGTCGAAGGTGACGTTGGTGCGGTTCTCCTTCGTGTAGAGCTGCGCCCGCGAGCGGCCGAACGACATCACTCCGGCGCCCGAGCCCTGCTGGCGCATCTGGCGCATGAACAGCAGGAAGACCCCGAAGATCAGAAGCCAGGGTCCGAGCCAGACCAGGGTGTCGAGCATCCCCGGCGTCGCCTTGCCGTGCGTGGTGCCGGAATTCTCGCGCAGATCGAAGGAGCGATACTCCACTCGAGCACCGTTCTTCGCGAGCTCGTGCTCCAGCGCTCCGAAGTCGTGGACCTGAGTGACCTCGAGCCACATCCGGCCCGGGCTGTCGGGCAGCAGGTAGGGGTTCTCACCCCGGTCCTCGCCCGGCGCGTAGTCGGCGCGCGAGCGCGCCGTGACCCCGACGTAGAGCCGGTCTTCTTGCCTGGAGCTCGGGAGCGCCCGGACCTCCGCTTCCTCGGAGGCCGGCAGTGCGGAGGGGAGCTCGCTCACGTAGGAGGTCAGGTGGCGCGCTTCGGTCGGCGCATACCATCCCCCCTCCACGGCCCGCAGCAGCTCGCTCGCGCTGATCCGCTCGTACGCGTGTACCGCGTTGAGCTCCTTGTAGAGCGCTTCGTGGTCCGCCACGTCGGCGAAGCTGACCCAGTACCGCGAGTCGTCGACCAGCGTTCCCTGGATCTTGTTCGTCCCGCGCAGCTCGAGCTTGGCGATGCGGCCGGTGTAGAGCAGCCACTCGAACTGGTCCTGAGAGAGTTCCTTCGATCGCCCCAGCGAGTCCCCACCGAAGGCGATGAGAACGACGACGAGGACCACGAGGAAGAGCAGGAACGAGCCGAAGGGGCGCGACTTGCGCCCCTTCTCGCCCTGGGGGGTGGGTGATTCAGGCATGGGGTCTTGTATCGTCCGAGCTGCTCTCCACCTCTAGTTGCCGACCGCAGAGTTGCCGAGCGCAGCCTTCGGCAGCCCCCCCGACCCGGATCCTGGGACTCAGTCCGTATCCGGCTTCTGGAGAGGGTGGGTGAACAAGTCGAGCACGATTTCTTCGGCCAGGTTGGCGAGGGCGCGGCGTCTGGCCGCCTCCTCGGCCCCGGCGATATCCAGCGTATACCCAACTGCGACCGTGGCAGGCACCGGACCGACCAGAATCTGGTTGCGGGCCCGGTCCCACAGCTCCGCGTGGACCCGCAGGTACAGGCCGGTCTCCAGGAGGCGGTTGTCCACGCTGCGGATGCCGCCCCGGCGGGTGTAGCTCTCGATCTCCCCCCGGACGACCAGGTCGGCTCGCGCGGGATCCTCGAGCGGGGCGTCCACGAGGCTCGAGACGGAGCGGGTCATCTCCTGGTGCAGGTCGCGCTCCAGGTCGTAGAGATAGCTCTCGTTCCGGAAGAGGTCCACGCCGACCGTACGGTACTCGGGGGGGACGGTCACGCCCGTGGACCATCCGCAGGCGCCCGCAGCGAGCGCGGCCAGGCAGGCCGGCAGCCAGCGCGATCTCACGGCGCCCCTTCGCTCGCCTGGGCCAGGATCGACTCGAGGAGCGCTTGCGCCTCGGCGATCTGCGAGGCCTCGCCGCCGGCCCGGGCTTCTTCGACCGCGCGCCGCGCGTGCAGCTCGGCCCCGGTTGGATTCTCGACGCGCTCGTAGAAGCGAGCCACGATCAGATCGTTGTCCGCGAGCCGGCGCAGCGCATCGAGGTGATCGGTCCGGACCATCTCCGTCCTCGGTTCCGCGGGTCCCAGGTTCGCATAGCGCGCGAGCCAGTCCGCGGTCTCCTCTTGCGCCTTCTCGAGCACGCCGCGGTCGTACTCGGGGCTGCGCAGCGCCGTCAGCCGGAGGTGGGGGATGCGTGCCCGAGCCTCGATCATCAGCGGACTCTCGGAATGCCAGAGCACGAGGTCCTCCAGGCGCCCGATCGCGAGGTTCCACTCCTTCTCTTCCTCGTAGAGAGTCGCCAGCACGAAGTACGCGCGGTCGCATTCGCTCTGGGTCGGGTATTCGAGCACCAGGTACTCGAGCACCTGCGGGGCGTTGTCCTTGTAATGGAAGATGAGCCCGTACCGGCGCGGATCCTCGGCGAAGGAGAACCCGATCGCCGCCAGCAATCCGCCCGCGGCGAGGCGCTCCTGGTGGTGGGGGAACTTGCGATCGACGCGCTTGAGGAGCCGGAACGCTTTCATGCGCTCGCCCTCATCGAAGTACAGCCGCGCGGCATTCACTCCGGCCCGCACCGCGAGCGGCGTCGAGACCTCGAGATCCATGAGCTCCTCGAGGAGATCGGGGTCGGAGCCCGGCGCGGTGTGGGCTTCGATCCAGGCCTCCGTCGCGCGATCGAACAGAGTCTGGGAAGCCAGCTTGTCCTCGGGAGAGAGCCCCTTCGATTTCGCCGCCGAGCGCGAGCGGAAGAAGGCGTGCAACAGGTCCCCGCGTTCGAGCTCTCCGCGCGCTTCCTCGAGGGCCTTGGGGGCTTCCTCGGGCGTGTAGCTCGCCGGGACATCCGAGGGCCGCTTCAGGCTCGAGCAACCGGTGGCGAGCAGCGTGCCCGCCGCGAGGGCGAGCGCCAGGCGGAGCGGGGCGCTCCGAGGCCGGCCCGCTCTCGAAGCAAGTCGGGGCGATGCGATGGGTGCGAGCGAGTGGGGCACGCTGGGTCCTGGGGATGGCGTCGGCGGGGCAGCCGAGGAACCACGGAGCAGGGTCGCGGACCACCGAGGAACGCTCGAGCGGGCCGCCGCTTCCGTGATCCTACACGGGTGAGGGGAGATCCCGACCCGGCTTCCACCGGAGCCCGGGAGCACCCTCGAGGGAGCCCTCATGCGTCGAGCGCAGTCGGCGCATTGCGGTTGGGGTGGGCGAGGAACGCTCGTCGGGTGAGTGGAATCGCATCGAGGTGGTAGGCGAGGAATCGCAAGCTGAGATCGCGCACGCGCTCCAGCAAGGCGTGAGCTCCCGGCCCGAGCTCCGCCCCGAGCGTCACGAGCGGCGCTCCCCACTCGACTCTCGCCAGCCGCGCGGCGGCTTCGAGGACCCGCACGGGGATGGTCCCCACCCGCCGCCCGGCCGCCCGGGCCAGCGCGGCGCAGTCGGCGCACAGGCGGCCACCCGCGCCGGCCGAAAAGGCGGCGCGGGCGCGGCTCCCCCGCAGCGCCGGCGCGGGACCGGCGCAGCTCGCGCAGCGCTCGACGGCCGGGGCGAGCCCGAGCAGCCGCAGGAAGCCGAGCTCGTGAACGGCGAGGACCAGGTCCGGCTCGAGGCGTGGATCGACCAGGCTCTCCAGCGCAGCCTCGGTGTGCAGGAAGGCGGCGGGATCGGCGTTACCAGGATGAGCCGCGAGATCGGTGAGCTCGAGGACCGCGAGCGCAGCCCGGTAGCGGAAGAGATCGGCGCACAGAGGCCGCCGGCGCACTACGAGGGATCCCTTGCGCAGGAGATCGAGCTCGGACCGCTCGGAGTGCGACCACTCGAGCTCGAGCGTGTCGAACAGATCGAGGACGGCGAAGTAGCCCGAGGTCGGGCGGTAGGCGCCCTTGGCGAGCAGGTGCACTCGGCCATGCTCGCGGCTGAGCACGTGCACGACGAGCGAGGACTCGCCGAAGGGGGAGCGCTTGAGCACGAGCGCGCGATCGTGGAGGACGACCACCGCTCAGGCTGATTTGCGCACGCCCACTTTGAGCACGCGCCGATCGCTCGCCTCGACCACGGAGAACTCGGCGTTTCCGTGCCGGAAGTGCTCGCCTGCGCGCGGGAAGCGGCCGAGCTCCGCCAGCACGAAGCCGCCCAGCGTCTCGAAGTCCTCTTCCTCCGGGATCGACAAGCCCAGAGCTTCGTTCACCTCGCTCACGTGCAGACCGGCCTCCACCTCGACGCTGCCGTCGGACTGGCGCACGATCCGTTCGCTCTTGTCCTGGTGCTCGCCCTGGATCTCACCGACGATCTCGGCGAGCAGGTCGGTGAGGGTGACGACGCCGGCCGTCCCGCCGTACTCGTCGAGCACGATGGCCATCTTGCGTTTCTTCGTGCGCAGCTCGCTCAAGAGCTCCGAAACGCGCTTGGTGTCGGGCACGAAGTAGGCCGGCCGCATGATCTCGCGCAGGCTCGGCCGCTCGGCAGGCGCTGCGGCCAGCGCGCGCGTGAGATCGAGCGCATGGATCGTCCCGATGATCGCGTCGATCGTGTCCCGATAGATGGGAACGCGCGAGTGGCCGTGCTCGGCGAAGACGCGCACGGCCGTCTCCAGCGGCTCCTCGACCTCGATGCCGTGGATCTCGGTGCGAGGCGTCATGATCGCCGCCACGGCGACGTCGGCGAGGGCTACCACGTTCTCGATCAACTCGCGCTGCGCGGCCCCCAGCGGCTCTTCGATGGCCGAGTCCTCGATGACTCCGCGTAGATCCTCGACGATGCGCTCGACTGCCGGTGGCCGCGCCGGGATATGGAGCAAGCGCAGGAACATGCGCTCGAGGCCGGTCAGGCTCGCGACCAAGAGGCCGAGCGGAGTCTGCAGGACGTGGAAGACCGGGAGCACGTAGACCAGTAGGTCGCCGGCTCGATGGTGGCCGATCGAGCTCGCCAGGGCTTCGGTGAACAAGAGGAGCACGGGCGCCCCAACGGCCAGGGCCAGGGCGAGGTCGCTCCAGCGCAGGGGCTGGTCCTGCGCGAACAGCCCGACCAGGAGCGTCACGAACACGAGGTCGCAGGTGATCTTGAGGATCGAAGCGCTGCGGGAGAGTGCTTCAGCTCGCTCGAGAAGCCGGCCGAGCCGCGCCTGCGCGCGCTCCGAGAGCGCGCGATCCGAGAGCCGCTGGGCGTGAGAGAAGCGCAAAGCCGCCCTCAGCGCTCCCAGGAAGGCGGACACCAGGAGCGCCGCTCCGATCGCGAGGATGGCCTGGGTATCGCTCGGTAGGAGGACTGCCCGGGGCAGGCTCGACCAGGAAACGGCAGCGAGAAGGATCAAGGTACGACGAGCGAGCGAGGCGGGGCGCCTGGGCGGAGGGGCGTCCGCGGACCATCCTAGCGCGCGGGATCCCCCCGTTCGACCGCGCCTTCCGGAGCGGGCGCGGAGGGCTCGATCCTGGCCCGACCGAATAGGGAGCAGGACGCTACGGAAACGGAACGCTGGGCCCCCCGCGTGCATGGGCCCAGCCCATCCGAAAGGGATGCAAGTCCATCGGCCATCGGCAGTTGCGCGAGTCCGCCGGGCTCGGCCAGCGCCATGGCACGAGGAATGCCTGGGACCGGCGTGCAACCCTTCGTCGAACCTCGTCCGGCCGCTACCTGGCGGCTCGGTCCCTCAGCCTGCCCCGAGTCCGACCTGCCGTCCCGACCCGAGGCCCCCGATTCCGCCGGCGAGCACCGCCGCTTGGAGACCGCCTGCATGGTGCGCTTCCGCGAGACGCGCTCGGCGGAGGCCTTCGAAGCGCTGTACCGGTGCTCGCGCGCTCCGCTGCTCTCGACCATCGTGCACCTGTGCGCGCACCGCGGGCTGCGGCTGGACCCGGCGGAGCTCCTGCAGGACACCCTCGTGAACGTGTACCGCTATGCGGGCGGTTTCGACGAGACGAGCGCTGCCGGTTTCCGCGGCTGGGCGCGCGCCATCGCAACCAACGTCGTGCGGCGCGCGTCGATGCGATCCCGGACCTTGGCGCTGTCCGCCCTCCCGGAAGGGCTCGACGAGCCGCTCGACAGGCGTGCTGGTCCGGCCCTCGTGGTGAGCTCGGACGAGCAGAGCGCGGGCCTGCGCCGCGCCTGGATCCTGCTCTTGCTCCACTATGCCCACGGCTTCGAGAAGCTGTGCGCGCGCGATCGGTCGGCCCTCGACCTGATCGAGGTGCAGGGGCTGTCCTACGGCGAAGCCGGCCGCATCCTTCGCGTGGGCCGCTCGAACATGAAGATGATCATGTTCCGTTCGCGCCGCCGCCTGCGCGACCACATGCGCCGGGCCATGAGCGTCCTCATGCCCGTTCGCCGGCGCGCCGGCTGAACCGCCGGCTCGCCCGCCGCCGCCGAGCGCAGTACCATCGCAGCGATTGGTCGGTGACAGAGCAGTCGATCTCCTGATCGTCGGTGCGGCCGAGATCGCGTCCGCGCTGGGGGATCGACCCCGCGGGGGGGCGGACTTGCGGCGGATCGCGCTGTGGCGCGGTCACGCCGTGGCGATCGGCGGCGGCGAGATCGTCGCGATCGGGCCCGAGGACGAGCTCGTGGAAGCCCACCCGCGCGCGCGAACCCTCGACGCTTCGGGTGGCACGGTGGTGCCCGGTTTCGTCGACGCCCACACGCATCCGGTCTTCTTCGGAACGCGCGAGGACGAATTCGAGCGACGGCTCGCCGGCGAGACCTACGTCGAGATCGCGCGCTCGGGCGGCGGCATCGCGTCGAGCGTGCGCGGCGTGCGTGCGAGCACGGAAGAGGTGCTCCTCGAGCGCCTCCTCGTGCGCCTCGATCGCTTCCTCGAGCTCGGCACGACCACCGCCGAGGCGAAGACCGGCTACGGGCTCTCGCTCGAGGATGAGCTCAAGTGTCTGCGGGTGATCCAGCGCGCGGCCGAGCTGCATCCGGTCGAGCTCGTGCCCACCTTCCTCGGCGCGCACGATTATCCGCCGGAGTATCGCGAGCGCCGTTCCGAGTACGTGGCCCTCATCGTCGAGCAGATGCTGCCGCGCGTGGCGGAGTCGAAGCTCGCGCGCTACTGCGATGTCTTCACGGAGGACCACGTGTTCACGCTCGAGGACTCGCGCACGATCCTCTTGCGCGCGCGCGAGCTGGGCCTCGGTCTGCGGCTGCACGTCGATCAGCTCTCGGCCCTCGGCGGCGCCGAGCTCGCGGCCGAGCTCGGGGCGGCCAGCGCCGACCATCTCGAGTACGCGAGCGACCGCGGCATCGACGCCCTCGCGGCGGCCGGAGTCATCCCGGTCCTGTGCCCGCTCGTGCCGCTGTACCTGCGCGAGCCCAAGGAAGCGCCGGCCCGGCGGATGGTCGAAGCGGGTCTCGCGCCCGCTCTCGCCACCGATTTCAATCCGGGCAGCGCGTACGTGCAGTCGATGCCCGAGGTCCTCGCGTGGTCAGGGTTGCGCTACGGTTTTTCGGCCGCCGAAGCGCTGACGGCCGCGACGCTGAATGCCGCCTGCTCGCTCGGCCTGGGTGCGCGCCTCGGATCCCTGGAAGCCGGCAAGCAGGCCGATCTCCTGGTCCTCGATATCCCCAACCACCGTCACCTGACCTACGAGCTCGGGCGCAACGCCGTGCGGGCGGTCGTGAAGCGCGGTCGAGTGCGCATGGAGCGCCCGCCCCGGCGCTATGCGCGCCACGGCGCAGAGCCCGGCGCGGATCCGAAGGATTCCTGAATCGCAGAGCAGAGGGCCGCCACGGGGCGGGACCGTGCAAAACCAGGCCAGGCACCGTACTCTCGCCGGATATGGGTGTGATTGCTTGCACGCTCCAGATCAGCGAAGGCCGCGATCCCGTGGTCGTCGAGGCGATCGCGTCCGCGATCCGCGCGATCGAGGGAGTGCGGATCCTCGATCGGATCCAGGACCCCGATCAGAATCGCTCGGTGATCACCTTCGCGGCAGCGCCGCGCTCGCTCGCGGAAGCGGCTCTCTCTGCGGCGCGCGAGGCGCTTCAGCGCATCGATCTCGAGCAACACAAGGGGGCCCACCCGCGCATCGGCGCGCTGGACGAGCTCGCGCTCTTCCCGCTCACCGGCGTCACGCTCGAGGATTGCGTGCGACTCGCACGCGAGGTCGGCGAACGGATCGGGAGCGAGCTCGAGCTGCCCGTGTACTTCGGCGACGAGGCGGCCACGCGCCCCGAGCTCCGGCGCGTCACGGCGCTCCGTCACATCGGCTTCGAGGGCCTGCGCGCCACCGAAGGCGGCGAGGGCTGGATCGAGCCCGACGCGGGACCGCGCGAGCGGCTCCATCCGCGCGGTGGCGCGACGACGGTGCTCGCGCGGCCGCCGCTGTGCCTGATCGAGGTCGAGCTCTCGACTCAGGAGATGGCGCCGGCCCGCCGCATCGTCGACCGTTTGCGCCGGGAGCCGGTCACCGCCGGCATGCGCGCAGCGGCGAGCGCGCTGAGCGAGGATTCCTGGGCGGCGGTGAGCGTCGAGGTGCGCGACCCGGTTCGTGTGGGCCTCGAGTGGCTGGTGAATCACATCGGCGAGCTCGCGGCGGAGAATGGCGCGAGCATCCGCGCCGTGCGCATCGAGAGCCTGGTGCAGGAGGCGGCGCTCCCGCCGACGGCATCCGCGAGCCTCCCGCTGGTCGACTTCGCGCCCGAGCGCCAGGTCTACGAGCGCTTGCTCGCTGGCCGCAAATGATCCGCTTCTGGACGTTGCTCCTGCTGGCAGCGATCGCGCAGGCTCAGACGGGCCCCGATGCACCCGCAGATTCCCTCTCCAGTGTCATGCTCGAGCGGCGCATCGCTCTGCAGCGGTTGCAGCTCTCGCTCGGCGACAAGGGTCTCCCTGCTGGTCCCTCGTGGTTCGAGCGCTACCACCGCCGGACCGTCCCCACGGCGTACGCGCCTGCTCTCGCGGTCCTCACGCGGGCTCGGCACGCCATCGGACCCGGAGGAGGCGGGGAGCTCGAGGGCGAACCGCTCGCCGACGCGCTCGATCTGCGCTGCATTCCCGGTGCGTTCGATCCGAGCCCGCCGGAGGCCAAGCGACAGCCGATCACGGTTCACGTGACTCCGCTGTACCCGACCCCCGTACCGGCGGAGGCTTTCCAGCTCGTCCTGGTGTGGCAGGGCCCGCGGGGCGAGGAGGTCGAGGCGCGACGCGAGAGCGTCGAGCCGAGGGCCGTGCAGGCGGCTGGCTTCGAGATGTACGTGCAGGCGCCGCCGAGCGAGCCGGGAACCTGGTGGCTGTCGCCCCGGGTAGTGATCGGGAACCGTACCGCGCAAGGTTTCCCTGTCCCGGTCGAGTGCGTCGCCGATCTGGAGGCGCGCTTCCCGGCGCTCCAGAAGCGCGACCCGGCGGCCGCGCGCGCCGTGCGCAGCTTGCTCGAGACCGGGGCCCGCGATCCCCAGCTTCCCTCGATCGAGGACCTGCTCGCGGGCAAGGACTCGCCCAGAGAGCGCGGTTTTTCGCTCGAGGGCTTCGAGCTCGGCGACCACGAGCTCGTCGCGATCGAGCCCGAGCCATCGGCCGAGGTGCAAGCGACTCTCCTTGCCGTCGCGCCGTCGTCGGAACGAGCGAGCTGGCTCTTCGCCGGGCCGGCCCTGGACGGATGGCGTGAGTTCGCGCGCACCGAGCGCGTGCGCGTGCTCTCGACCGACCTGCCGATCTTCGATGTCGCTGGCCCGGACGCGCGCGCGCTGATCGATGCACTGCGCGCGCGGGAGCCCGGCCGGCCGATCCTCTTGCTCGCGCGCGGACCCGTCATGAGCGAGCTCGCGATGGCGCTGCACGCGGGGATGGAGCCGTGCTTCGACGCGCTCGTGCAGAGCTCGTTCCTGATGCAGGGTGCGCACCCGACCGCGCTCGCGCCTCGTCCGACTTTGTTCGTCGAGGTGCTCGCTCCCGAAGCCCAGGAACCGGAGCCCGTCGAGATCGAAGGGAGTACGAGCTTCTACCACGCCCGCACTCCCGGCCCGCCGATCTTCGCCGACCTCGAGCTACCCTCGCACATCGCCGCCTGGCTGCGCGCTCGCGCCGAGGTGAACGGATCGAGCGGACGCTGAGGCGAGTCGCGATCCTCCTGCCGCTCGTGCTCGCGGCGGCACTGCTCCTGCGCGCGAGCTCGGCACCGGATCTCGGCACGGGTGAGCTCGTGCGCGACGCGCGTACCGCCGACCATCTGCGGCGCATCCAGCTCGCGCTCGGCACCGGCCACACGCCGCTCGACGACCATTTCCTCGACGCACCGCGGGGCGCGGAGATCCCGGAGCCGCCGCTGTTCGACGCCATGCTCGCGGCGGCGGCCGAGCTTGCGCTGCGCGCGCCGGGCGGCCCGCGCGAAACGGGCAGCGTCGACGAGGAGCCACTGGAGCAATTCCTGGCCCGCATCCCGTTCCTGCTCCTCTTGCTCACGGTGTTCGCAGTCGTCGCCGCGGTTCGCGCGCTCGAGCAGACGGCGAGCTCGGACTGGGCTGCTTGCGCCGCGGGCTTGCTCGTGGTCTTGCCCTCGCTCGCGGCCGGTCAGTCGGGGGTCGCACGGATCGAGAGCGCGAGCTGGCTCGGCGCGCTGGCTGCGCTGATCGCCTGGCGCTCGGCCGTGCTCCTCGCCGCGCGCGACCCGCTCGACGTGGTCCTCGCCGGTCTCGTGCTCGGCTTCCTGGCGAGCTTGGCGCTCGCGAGCGGTGCCGCGGCGATCCTGCTCGTGCCGCTTCCCGTGCTTGCCTTTTGGAGCTTCCGATCCCGAGGAACCGAGCTCACGCAAGGCGCCCGGCGCGGCGGCATCCTGTACGGAATCGTGCTCGTCGTCCTCGGCGGACTCGCGCACGAGAGCCTCGCGCCGAGCGATCATGGTGGGCTTGCGACGAGCTGGATCGAGACGCTCCCATGGATCGGAGCGTGCGCTCTGGCCCCGCACCTCGCGGCGTGGCTCATCGAGCTGTGGCGCGCCGGAAAACGAGCACGCGCGCTGGTGAGCGCGGCGGGCTTCGTGCTCCTCGCGACGCTGTCTCCGCGCGCGATCGCGGCCCTGGGATCGCTTGCGGGCGCGTCCTTCCATGCTCGGGCCTTCGCCGCCGAGCTGGCCGGAGATTCCGATCGCGCGCTGGCGTGGACGAGCCTCGCGTTCGCCTCGGTGGCGGCACTCGTCGGGTTCGCGGAGGTTCGCGGCGCGGCTTTGCTCGTGCCGGGTAGCAGAGCCCGCTCGAGCCTGTTCGGGCTCGCTGCGCTGGCCGCCGCCGTAGCGGCCTGCGCCTTCCCATTGCTCTCGGCGCTCGCCGCACCGCTCGCCGCGATCGCGCTCGGCCGCGCGCTCGCAAGCCTCGCCCAGGTGCGGCGCAATCTGGCGATCGCAGTCGGAGCGCTCGCGCTCGTCGCCAGCGCCGCGATCGGCTGGACCCCTCGCGCGCCGGTCGCGCCGCGCGCCGCGATCGCCGGCCTGCGCTGGATGCGCGAGGGCACGCCCTCCGCCGGCCCGTGGAACGCGGCCTGGACTCCCAAGAGCTGGAGCGTGCTCGCGCCCTGGACGGCCGGCGGCCTCGTCGCCTACCACGCGCGCCGCCCGCCGCTCTCGTCGACCTGGGAACCCTGGCTTGACCGTAGGGAATCGTCAGCAGGCCTCGCGCTCGCGCAGGCGGCCAACGCACAGGGGCTGGTCGAGCGCCTGCGAGCCCTCGATGTGCACTACGTCCTGGGGGGAGCGTGGGTCGCGGCGGAGTGGCGCCGCTCGCTCGATCCCTGCTCGGCAATCGTGCGCGAAGCGTACGAGACCGGAGCACTGGCGAGTCTCGTACGCGGCGAGGCTGAGGTTCCCGACGGACTGCACGCGGTATGGACGAGCGCCCCGGATCCGAGCGATTCCGGTCCGGCGCTCGTCATCTACGAGCTTGCGCGGGCCGAGGGCAGCTCGCCGGGACCCGAGCTGCGTTCACGCTGAGGCGGGAGCTTCGTGCCTCACGATCGGATACCTTGCTCGCCTCGTAGAGACCGATGATGCCGAGCGACTCACGCATCGAACCGCGCACGCTCAAGGGCTTTCGCGATTATCTGCCCGAGGCGATGATGCCGCGCGAGTGGCTGATCGAGACGGCGCAGGCGCGTCTATCGCTCGCTACGGCTTCAGCCCGATCGACACGCCGGCGCTGGAGTATCTGGAGATCCTCACCGGCAAGGGGAGCGACGAGACCGACAAGCAGCTCTACCGGTTTCAGGACCACGGCGGCCGCGAGGTCGGCATGCGGTTCGACCTGACCGTGCCGCTGGCGCGCTTCGTCGCCCAGCACATCGGCGAGCTCGGCACTGCCGTTCAAGCGCTATCACATCGCCACGGTGTGGCGCGGCGAGAACACGCAGCGCGGCCGCTACCGCGAGTTCATGCAGTGCGACTTCGACACGATCGGCACGCGACAGCATCGGCGGCCGACATCGAGACGGCGCTCGTGATCCACGACCTGTTCCGGGCGCTCGGCATCGAGCGAGTTCACGATCCGCGTCAACAACCGCCAGGTGCTGCAACGGCCTGCTCGAGCGGCTCGGACCTCGCCGACAAGTCGGCGCGCCGTGCTGCGCGCGCTCGACAAGCTCGCCAAGATCGGCCGCGAGAAGGTCGACGGAGGAGATCGCCGCGACCGGCGCTGCGAGCGCGGCGCAAGCAGGCGAGCGTGCTGCGACTGCGCCGAGATCGCGGGGGCAGCTGCGGAACGAGGTGCTCGCGACGCTCGAGCGCGCTCGTCGCCGACGCCGAGCGCGGAGCAGCGCGGCGTGCCGAGCTGGCCGAGCTCTGCTCGCGGCCGCTGCGGCCGCGGCGTGCCGCCGGCGCGCGCCTGCAGCTCGACGTGTCGATCGCCCGCGGGCTCGACTACTACACCGGCATCGGTCTTCGAGACGTTCCTCGACGCCTGCCCGACATCGGCAGCGTCTGCTCGGGCGGCCGCTACGACAACCTGGCCGGCCTGTACACCAAGGAGCAACTGCCCGGCATCGGCGCCTCGCTGGGCCTCGATCGCCTGCTGGCGGCGATGGAAGAGCTCGGCCTGCTCGGAGAAGCGCACGACGGCGCGCCGGTGTTCATCCCCTTCTTCGACGCAGCGCGGCTGCACGATTATCTGCGGCTCGCCGCCGCGCCTGCGGCGCCGCCGGCATCGGCGTCGAGGTCTATCCCGAGCCGAAGAAGCTCGGCCAGCAGCTCAAGTACGCCGACCGGCGCGGCTTTCGCGTGGCGCTCGTGATCGGCGAGAACGAGTGGCCGCCGGCCGCTGCCAGATCAAGGAGCTCGCCAGCGGAACGAACCAGGACATCGCACTCGCCGACCTGGAAAGCGCGCTCGCGGCCTACCGCTGAGCCCCGCTCGCGCTGGCGCGGGGAAGCGTGGTGACCGCGGAAGGGATCGAACCTTCGACCTGATGATTAAGAGTCACCTGCTCTACCAGCTGAGCTACGCGGCCATGCGAGTGGCTGCGAAGTTTGACACGCGCGGCGCGGGAATGGAAGAGGCTCGGGCGTGCGGACTTCAGGGCTGAAACACGAGCGTGAGGCCGTCGGACAGATTGAACGAGAACCCGCTTGCAGCGGGGTCCCTGAACCAGGCCTGGAAGTTCCAGGTCGAGCCGCGCAGGATCTCCCCGCCCGACGCCGGCGGATCGGAGAGGTCCAGATCGCTGCGCAGCTCGCCGGCCGCGCTCGACATGCGCGCGGGAAGGAAGAAGGTGCCGATCGGGCCGGGACCCACGCACCGCCAGCCGCTGCCGAAGGGGATCTCGAGCTTCTGCGGGCCGTAGAAGAAGATTCCGGGCTGACGCGGCGGGACGGGAGCGGCGAAGAGCGTGACGTGATCGAGGGCGACGCTGAGACTGCCTCCCGCATACATCAGGGCGGCCTCGCCGGTCGAGTTCGGATTCGAATGGCAGTAGTTCGCGCCGATGTTCTCGCTCGCGCCCTGCACCACGATGTCGTAGTCGTTGCAATCGCCGCTCGTCGCAGGATTCAGGTACACCTCGGCGAAGAAGTCGACAGGTTCGTTTCCGTAGTTGATGCCGATGACCTGCTCGTCGTCGTCGGTCGAGTAGCTCCACGCGAGCATGGTCCCTGCGCAGGCGCCCCATAGCCGGACGTCCACGTTGGAGATCACGTGCGAGAACAGCACGTCGATCACGACCCTGCCGTGCGGGGGCACCGGCACCCGGAACCAGTCCGCGTCGTGCAGGTAGACCGAGAGACCGGCGGCACCGGTCTGGGTGTAGGCGGCGGTCTCGCAAGTATCGTTCTCCTCGAATCCGTCGGGGCCGCCGCACTGCGCCACGGCGGGCGGGGCGAGGAGGGGGAGGGAGAGGAGAGGGGTGACGAGGGCGGAGAGGAGGCGCATTGTGATCGACGACGATGAGGGGCAGGCGGGCTTCGCTCGAAGAGGCGGTCCCGCCTGAAGGCGGGACGATCGACCAGACCGCCTGAAGGCGATACTCCGAACCAGAATCCTAATCGGAGGCGGGCGGGCTGGGGCTCTCTTCCGCGGCGAGGCTCGCGGGCAGGGCTCCCTCGATGCGTGGGGCGAGGAAGCTTGCCTGGACGGGGCCTTTGCCGATCGCCGTGACCGTGACCTGGAGCGCCTGAGCGGCATGCAGGTCGAGGTCGATAGGGTGCTCGGGGTCACCCGTGCGGAGCTCTTCTTCGTGCACGAGCACGCCGTCGGCCTCGATCGCGATCCGCGCGCCGCCGTGGGGCTCGGAGTCGGTGCGCAGGCCCGCGCTGAGACGCGTCGATCGGCCGGCCAGCAAGTAGGTCGCCTTCACGAATCCATCCGCGGGGACCTCGAACACGAGTCGCGCGCGCTCGCCGTCCGGACCCTCCGGGGTCCAGCGAGCGGCGCCGCGCGGGGTGAGCGTGTCCCAGCCGAGCATGCGCAGCGCCGGCACGTCGTCGAACTGCTTCTGCAAGCCACGCTCGAAGGCCTCGAAGACGATCGCATTGCCCTCGACGCCCAGGTGGTTCTTGCCCTCGCCTTCGTCCAGGTAGAAGCTCGATTCGGTGACACCCTTCTCCAGGGCCACCCGGCGCAGGATCGTCCGCGAGAGCACGTAGGGTGCGCCGAGTCGGTCGAGGGTCTCGACGATGAAGGGCTCCTCCCACGCGCTGCTCGCGAGGCGACTGAAGGCCGTGCGCGAGTGGAACAGCAGGAAGAAGTACTCGACACCGCTCGCCTCGAGTTCGCTCACGGCCATCTCGAAGAGCGCCCCGTTGAGCTCGCGCGAGACTTCGTTGCGCTCCTCCGTGCCGTTCCACCAGCGGACCCATCGCTGCGGCGCCAGGCCCGCGCCGTAGAGCATGTAGCGCCATACATAGCTGCGAATCTGGAGCGGATGGAGCTCGAGGAGCGCCTTCTCGGAAGCCGGCACGGGGCCGTCGAGCACGAGCTGGTGGTTGGCGTCGAAACCGAAATGAGGCTTCGGCCAGTCCCGACAGCGCAGCGTGGAGCGCTCGAGATCTCCGTCGACGAGGAGGCTCACGATCACGACCGGTCGCTGATCAAGATACCGGGGCAGAGCCCGGCTCATTGCCAGCACGATCTGGTCGAAGCCATAGCCGCCCGTTCCGTAGTTGACGACCGAGTACTCGGCCTGCAGCGGAGAGCTCTCCATCAGGCCCTCCCAGCAGGTGGCCTTGCCAGTCACGCAGTTCGCGAAGGAGTCGCCGAACACGAGCACCGGTCGCCGGCCCCCGATGAGCTCCGCCTCCTCGTGCTCGTAGGTGAACGGAGTCACGTCGTGACGCACCCAGCCCAGCACCGGATCGAAGCCCGGATTCTTGCGTTTCCTGGCGTCGCCCTTGAAGGTGTAGATGAGCTTCCAGAAATCCTCGTCGTAGCTGCGCTCGGTGAAGTTGGCTGCCTGCCGCAGCCAGAGCGTGCGCTGGACGACGAAGGGCTGATCGGAGAACAGCAGGAAGCGCAGGGCGAGCTCGGCGAGGACGAGTCCGACGGCGAGGGCCAGAATTGTTTTCGCGGTGCGCCGGAGGAAGCGTCCGCCTCGGCTCCGGGATGTCGGGATCGGCGGCGAAGTCATGCTGTGGAGCGCGGAGCGGCAGGGGGGAACGGAAAGCCTACCAGCAAGCGAGCGGGCACACGTCTCGGCTCCGGGAACGGGATCCTCGTGGTACCCAGCTGCGGGAGCCTGTTCGTGTCGATCCCGCGCTTCTCGTCATGGAGCGGAACACGCGTCAAGTTGCCGCGCCCTGCTGACGATCCGAGGCGCGTGCCTCGAGAGTGCGATCCCCGAGCGGAGGCTCGAGTCGGAACGGGAGAACGGCGCGCTGATCCTCGAGCGTCGTTGGAAGCGCGGGTGCTCGTGAAGCTGCTCGATACGAGCATCGCGGGTACCGCCGAAAACGTTTCCGATTCGGGCCTCCTGTTCTTCTCCGAAGACTGCCCGCGCGTCCAGGTGGAGATCACCGAGGGGGGCGAGGCGCGCACGCTCCATGGACGGCTGGTGCGCATGCAAAGATTGCGCGGCCGCTCGAGCGGTTTCGCGGTCGAGCTCGACGGTGTCGGGCGGGGAGCCTCAGAAGCTCGCCAGCACGATGCCGGGCAAGACCCCCAGTAGCACGACCATTCCCGCGCACACGGCCGTCGCGAGCGAGGCGGAGAGCCGCCGCGTCGGGGCCGGAACGAGACCTTCGGGAGCCGGCTCCATGTACATCGCGACCACGACCCGCAGGTAGTAGGCGAGGGCCACGACCGACGTGAGCACGCCGGCGACGGCGAAGACGACCATGCCGGAGTGCACGGCCGCGCTGAACACGAAGTACTTGCCGAGGAAGCCACCCGTCAGCGGGATCCCGCCGAGCGAGAGCATGAACCATGCGAGGCCCGCAGCGAGCGCCGGACGGCGGCGCGCGAGGCCCCGCAAGCTCGCGATCGATGTGAACCGCTCCCCGTCGGCCTCGAGCCACGAGAGCAAGCCGAAGGCGCCGCCGGCGGTGAACACGTAGGCCGCCATGTAGTAGATCGCGGACTGCGCGACCTCGTGCTGGAAGACGGCGAGCGGGAGGCGCGCGGAATCCGCCGGACCCGCGAGCGCCGCAGCCACGAGCAAGAGCAGGGTCCCGGCGTGCGCCACGCCGGAGTAGGCGAGCATGCGCTTGAGATCGCCCTGCAGCAGCGCGCCGAAGTTTCCGGCCACCATCGTCGCGATCGACAACCACGCCACCAGCGTCGCCGCCGACGCAGGCAACAGAGGATGCTCGCCCGGCCCGACCAGCGAGGTCCCGACGAGCACCGCGAAGGCCGCGGCCTTGGTGCCGGTCGCCATCAGCGCCGTCACGGGAGTGGGACTACCCTGATAGACGTCAGGCACCCACAGGTGGAACGGGAAGACGCCCGCCTTGAAGAACAAGCTCGCGGCGACGAAGGCGGAGCCGAGGGTCACCAGGGTCTCGCTCCCCGCCGCGCCCAGGGGCCGCGTGCGCAGGGCCGCGAGCGAGAGCGTCCCGGTGCCCGTGTAGATCAGGCTCGCTCCGTACAGGAAGGTTGCGGCCGCGAAGGCCCCCAGCATGAAGTACTTGAGCCCGGCCTCGACCGAGTCGTTGCGCGTGCGACGGAAAGCCGCGAGGCAGTACAAGGGCACGGATAGGAGCTCGAGCCCGATGAAGAAGACGAGCAGATCCTGCGCCCCAGCCATCAGCATCATGCCGATCGGCGTGCACAGGATCAGCACGTCGTGTTCGCCGAGGAACGCGCGCTGCGAGCGGTAGTAGCGCCGCCCGAAAGCCCAGGCCAGAGCGGCGCTGGCGAGGAAAAGCATGCCCCATGCCGCGCGCGTCGGATCGGCGAGGTACGTGCCCTGGAAGACGGGCTCGGTGAGCGGGGTGCGCAAGAGCACGAACTCGCACCACAGGGCGGAGAGGATCGTGCCGGCGAAGATGGCCGTGCGCAGCGGCGTGAGCACCGCCACGATCTCGGCGAGCAGGAGCAGCAGGACTCCGACCGTGAGGGTCAGCAGCGGCGACACGGCGAGGAATGCGTGCTCGCCGAAGGTCGATCCGGTTTGGGCCAGGCTCATCGGGCATCACCTCCGAAGATCACGGGCTGCTCCTCCGAAGGCTGCGGCGCCGAGCCTGTCTTCAGGGTCCGGCGCGCTGCTTCGACGCGTTCGAGCACGAGGTCGATCGAGCGCGCGCTCTTGTCGAGGAACGCATTGGGACGTATCCCGATCGCCACGCACAGGAGCACGATCGGGATCATCAGCCCGATCTCGCGAATCCCGAGGTCAGTGAGCGTGCGGTTCTCCTCGTGCACGATCGGGCCGAAGAGCATCCGGCGCGTCACGGAGAGCAGGTAGATGGCACCGAAGATCACCCCGCTCGTCGCGAGGACGGCCAGGGTGGGCGACGACTGGAAGGCGCCGAGCAGGATCAACCACTCGCCCACGAAGCCGTTCAGGCCGGGCAGGCCGACGCTCGAGAGCATCGCGACGACGAAGAAGAAGGCGAAGACCGGCATCGAGCTCGCGATGCCGCCGTACTGATCGATCGCGCGCGTGTGGCGGCGCTCGTAGACCATGCCCACCAGGAGGAACAGGAGGCCCGTCGAGAGGCCGTGGTTCACCATCTGCAGGACACTGCCGCGCACACCCGCCTGCGTCAGCGCGAAGAGCCCGAGAACCACGTATCCCAGGTGGCTCACCGACGAGCACGCGATCAGACGCTTCACGTCCGTCTGTGCCATGGCGAGGAAGGCACCGTACACGATCCCCGCCGCGCCGAGGGCCATCATGAGCGGCGCAGCTTCGATCGCCGCCGCGGGGAACATCGCCACCCCGAAGCGCAGGAGACCGTAGGTCCCCATTTTCAGCAGCACGCCCGCCAGGATCACGGACCCCGATGTCGGCGCCTCCGTGTGCGCGTCCGCAAGCCAGGTGTGGAAGGGGAGCAGCGGAACCTTGATCGCGAAGGCGAGCGCGAAGCCTGCGAAGAGCCAGAGCTGCATGGACAACGGCTGGGCGGCCGCCCACTGCGTCGCCTCCGTGACGTCGCAGGTGCGCGAGCGGTAGATCAGCGCGATCACCGCGACGAGCATCACGAGGCTCCCCGCGAAGGTGTACAGGAAGAACTTGACCGTCGCGTAGAGGCGGCGCTCGCCTCCCCAGATGCCGACCAGGAAGTAGAGCGGGACGAGGCTCAATTCCCAGAAGAAGTAGAAGAGCACGAGGTCCAGCGCGAGGAACACGCCGAGCATGCCCGTCTCCATGACGAGCAGCCAGACCATGAACTCGCGCACCCTGGTCTTCACGTGGCCGGGGGTGGAGAGGACGATGATCGGCATCAGCACGACCGTCAGCATCACCATCAAGATCGAGATGCCGTCGACTCCCAGGGTGAACCGCACGGGCGTGCCATCGGTGAGCGCGAACCACTCGACCTTCGTCAGGAGCTGGGTCCCGGCCTGGCTCGCGTCGAAACGCGACCAGAGGAGCATGCCGAGCACCGCGACCACGATCGTGACGGCGAGCGTGGCCAGACGCAGCGTGCGCTCCTTCACGATCGGGAGCGCGAGGAGCAAGAGCGCCCCGGCGAGGGGCAGCAGCGCGATCAGCGGGAGCAGGCTCACTTGCCACCCCACCACATCCAGACGGCCGCGATCGTCGCGGTGACGCCGCCCATCCAGAGCGCGTAGCTCGCGATGCTGCCGTCGGCCATGCTACGCACGCGTGCTGCCCCCGCTTTCGCGAGCGCGGCGGTGCCATTGACCAGCCCGTCGATCGCGAACTGATCCACGACGACCGCGATCAGGAACGCGACGAGCTTCACGGGCTGCACGACCCAGCTCGCGTAGGCGCGGTCGAAGCCCCAGGCGTCTCCCCACAGTGCGCTCGCGCGAGGCATCCGGCGAGCGAGCGCAGCGTCGCCCGCCACGCCCTCCTTGTGCCCGCGGAAGCCGAGGTGCGCGAAAGCGAAGGCAATGCCTGCGCCGAGGACGAGTAGCGCCCACTCGGAGGCGTGGGAGAGCCCAGCCTCGCCGTCGCTCGCACGCGCGATGAGCTCGGTCCCTGCCGCCGTCACCGGCTCGAGCCAGCGATCGAGCAGATGCGGCACGTGCAGGACCGCCGGCAAGCCGAGCCCCCCGCCGAGCGCGGCAAGGAAGGCGAGCACGATCAGCGGTGTCGTCATCGACGCCGGTGACTCGTGCGGGTGCACGTGGTGCATGTCGAAGCGCTCCTTGCCGAAGAACACGAGCGCCACCATGCGCCAGGAGTAGTACGCCGTGATCGCGGCAGTGACGAGCCCGACGACCCACAGCCCCAGATACGGCCCGCCGCGCGCGAACGCGTTCGCCAGGATCTCGTCCTTGGAGAAGAAGCCCGCGAGCGGCGGGAGGCCCGAGAGCGCCGCCGCGCCGACGAGGAACGTCAAGAAAGTGCGCGGCATGTGGAAGGCGAGCCCGCCCATGCGGTGCATGTCCTGCTCCTCGTGCATGCCGTGGATCACGGAGCCGGCACCGAGGAAGAGCAGCCCCTTGAAGAAAGCGTGCGTCACCAGGTGGAAGATCGCGGCCGCCCACGCGCCGCTCGAGAGCGCCAGGAACATGAAGCCGAGCTGGCTCACGGTCGAGTACGCGAGCACTTTCTTCAGGTCGCGCTGCACGATGGCCGTGGTGCCTGCCACGAAAGCGGTGAGCGCGCCGATCGTCCCGATGACGAACAGCACCGTGGGACTCGCGGCGAAGAGGGGATTGAGGCGCACGACGAGGTACACCCCCGCCGTCACCATCGTCGCCGCATGGATGAGCGCCGAGACCGGAGTCGGGCCTGCCATCGCGTCGGGCAACCACGTGAACAGCGGGATCTGCGCCGACTTGCCGCACGCGCCTCCCAGGAGCAGGAGCGCGGCGATCGTCAGCGCACCGAGCATCGCGGGATCGTCCGCGAGGCGCGCGCTTCCGGCGGCGATCTCGGAGAGCTCGAGCGAGCCGAAGAGCCGCACGCACAGGAAGCTCCCGATCAGGAAGCTGGCATCGCCGATGCGGTTGACGACGAAGGCCTTCTGGGCCGCCTCGGCCGGCCAGCCTTTCTGGTACCAGAAGCCGATGAGAAGGTAGGAGCACAGCCCTACGCCTTCCCAGCCGACGAAGAGGCCGAGCAGGCTACTGGACAGGACCAGCACGAGCATCATCGCCACGAAGAGGTTCAGGTAGGCGAAGAACTTCGCGTAGCCCGGATCGCTCTTCATGTAGCCGAGCGAGTAGACGTGGATCAGGAAACCCACGCCGGTCACGACGAGGATCATGACGCTCGACAGCCGGTCGACGACCATCGCGACGTCTATCCGGAGCGCCCCGGCGTCGATCCACGCCCATGACGCGGTTGTGAGCCCGGTCGCGCTCGAGCCGAGCAGAACGAAGAAGGCCGCGAGCGACAGGGCGAAGCTCCCCGCGAGCGCGGCCACCGCGACGAGGGCAGCCAGCCTCGCCTTCGGAGAAGCCGAGGGATCGGCCGAGCGCTCGCGCAGGACGAGGAAGTGCAAGGTGCCGGCGATGGCGCTGCCGAGGAGCGGCAACACCGGGATCCACCACAGCCAGCTCGCGTGCTCCACGGTTCAGTCCTTGAGCTCGTTGACCATGTCGAGCGAAACGACTTGCTTGCGACGGTAGAACGCGATGATGAGCGCGAGGCCGACCGCCGCCTCGATCGCGGCGACCGTGATCACGAAGATCACGAAGATCGGGCCGGTGAGCTCGTAGCGGGAGAGGCTCGAGTGCTGCCGGCTTCCGGCGAGGAAGGCGAGGTTGGCCGCGTTGAGCATCAGCTCGACGCTCATGAGCACGACGATCACGTTGCGGCGCAGGAAGAAGCCCGCCACTCCGAGCGCGAAGAGCACGCCCGAGAGCAGCAAGATGTGCGAGGTAGGGACGGTCACGGGCGCGCGCCTTCCCCGCCGGCTTGCGCCGGGCTGGCTCCGGGTCGCTCGCGCTTGGCGAGCACGAGGACGCCGACCGCGGTAGCGAGCAAGAGCACCGACACGGCTTCGAAGGCCAGCGCGTAGCGGGTGAACATCCAGCTCGCGAGCCCCTGCGCCGAGTCGATGCCGACCGTCGCGAGCTCCGGCCGCGGCGGGGCGAAGGAAGTCGAGAGAACCCCCGCCGCGATGACGGCGAGCAGCGCGAAGGCGACCACCAGTCCAAGCGTCGTGCGGCCGCTCGGGTGGAACAAGGGCTCGTGATAGAGCGTCGCGGTGGGATCGCCGAGATTCAGGAGCATCACGACGAACAGGAACAGCACCATGATGCCGCCGGCGTAGACGAGCACCTGCAGCGCCGCGAGCACCTGGAAGCCGGCGAGCAGATAGAGAATTGCCATGGCCAGGAAAGCCGCGAGGAGCGAGAGGACGCTCGCGACCGGACTGCGCGACACGATCACACCGATCCCCGCGAGGATCGCGGCGATGCTCAGGAAGTAGAAGAGGAGGTTTGCCACCGCTCGTTGATCCGCTTGACGTAGGCCATGCGCTTGCGTAAGTCCGCGGCCGGACGCTTCAGACGCTCCATGTCGTAGATCAGAGCCTGGCGCGTGTAGTCGGCGAGCTCGAGCTCGTCGCTCATGAATATGGCGTCCTCCGGACAGGCCTCTTCGCAGAACCCGCACAGGATGCAGCGCAACATGTCGATGTCGAAGCGCGCGGGCTCGCGCTCGATCGATCGGTCGGTCGACTGACCGTCGATCGTGATCGCGTAGGCGGGGCAGGCTGCCTCGCACAGACCGCAGGAGACGCACGCGATGTTCCCGTCGTCCTTGACCACCAGGCGCGGCTGGCCGCGGGTGACCGCGGTCTTCTCGATCGGCACCTCGGGGTACTGGCGCGTGGAGCGCGGAGCGAACATGTTGCGCCACGTGATCTCCAGCCCGCGCAGCACCTCGGGGAGGTACAGCCGCTGGGCGAGAGTGAGCTGCTTGCGCTTGACGATCACGACCCATTGCCTCCACGGAGGGCGATCGCGAGTCCGGTCAAGAACAGGTTCCCGAGCGCGATCGGCAAGAACACTTTCCAGCCCAGGTGCATGAGCTGGTCGAAGCGGAAGCGCGGCAGAGTCCAGCGCACCCAGATGAACAGGAACAGGAAGAAGCTCGTCTTGACGAGGAAGGAGGCGAGCTCGATGGGCCAGGGCGCGTTGCTCCAGAGGGGCACCGTCGAGCCGCCCAGGAAGAGCGTCACTGTGAGACACGCCATGACCGTCATGGCGCAGTACTCGCCCAGGAAGAAGAGCGCGAACTTCATCGCCGAGTACTCGGTGTGGAATCCGCCCACGAGCTCGGCCTCGCACTCCGCGAAGTCGAAGGGGTGGCGGTTCGTTTCCGCGAAGGTGGCGATCACGAAGAGCACGAAGGCGACGGGCTGGTACCAGATGTTCCACGCGCCGATGCCGAGGAAGCCGCCCCGCTGCTCCGTCACGACCTTGCTGAGCGAGAGATCACCGGTCATCGCGATCACGGCGAGGATCGCGAGCACCATCGAGAGCTCGTAGCTCACCATCTGCGCCGAGGCGCGCAGCCCGCCCATGAGCGAGTACTTCGAGTTGCTCGCCCAGCCCCCCAGGATCACGCCGTAGATCGAGAGGCTCCCGATCGCGAGCACGTAGAGCACTCCGATGTCGACGTCGGCGACGGCGAGAGTGCCGAAGTCCTGGCCGAACAGCACGACCCGGCCCGCGAAGGGGATCGGGGCGATCGTCAGCATCGAGGGCAGGGCGGCCAGGATCGGCGCCAGACGGAAGATCCAGCGCGTCGCGCCCGCGGGGATGAGCTCTTCCTTGAAGATGAACTTCAGCCCGTCGGCGAGCGGCTGCAGCAGACCGAAGGGCCCGACGCGGTTGGGCCCCAGTCGGAACTGCATGAATGCCGAGAACTTGCGCTCGGCGAGCGTCATCAGTGCCGCGGTGGAGAGCAGGCCCACGAAGATGACGCCGGCTTTCAGCACCCACACGAGAACCTGCGGGATCATCGGCTCCCGACCTCGGATCGCCGGTTCGCGAGGAGCTTGGTGAGCGTGTCGAGCAGGCGAGTCGTGAGCCAGACCCCGGGCGGCGGGGGTCGCGCTGCTCCCAGCTGGCGACGCACGCCATCGACGTTGATCCAGTGTCCCACGCGCTCGACGTGATCAGGAATGCCAATGCAGACGTCGGTTGCCGGGACGTCGAGGGCGTGGCAATCCATCACGACCAGGCGCTGGCTCGGGGACAGCGTGGCGAGCGCGTCGAGTCCCAGGAGCTCGGCCACCCGCTCGCCGACGATCAAGGCCGAGCCGCGCTCCACCATGCGCGCGACGATCGCGGCAGCCTCCGCGCCCGCGATCCCGAGCTCCGTGAGCCCGCGCCGATTGGGGCAGGGATCGCCGGTGTGCAGGATCTCGTCCGCCAGTCCATTCGGCGGCGGGGAAACGAACACGATCTCGCTCGCGAGTGCCGAGGCGAGCCGTTGCGCGCGCTCGCCCTCTTCCTGGGTGAGGAAGGGCGAGACCACGATCAGCGGGCGCTCGTGAACGGCGAAGAGATCGCGCGCCAGCTCGAGCGCGTCCTCCACGGCGACCGGCTGAAACTCGTTCGATCCACGCACGACCGCGCCCTGCAGGCGGTCGGGGCGCGTTGACGTGTCCAAAGGCGAAACGCCCCACGTCGCACATCCACCACTTGTTCACGGCCTCGTCGTAGAGCGGCCGGAAGCGCTTGATGTCGCGCTTGCGCAGCACCTCGACGGTGATCGCGCAGCCGCGGCTGCATTCGGCGCAAGTCGAGGCGGTCTTGAAGAGGTTCCAGACCCGCGCCCGGAAGCGGAATGGCTCGAGGGTGAGCGCGCCGACGGGGCAGACGTCGGCGAGATTGCCCTGGTAGTTGCCCGTGAGCGGCCTATCCTGGAACGTCTCGACGACCGAGTGCGACCCGCGCTGGCTGATGACGAGCTGCGGCGACTTCGGCACCTCTTCGAGGAAGCGCACGCAGCGGCTGCACAGGATGCAGCGCTCCTGATCGAGCACGATGACGTCGCCGAGGCTCTTGCGCTTCTCGAGCGTGCCTGCGCGGCTCGACCGTCCGGCCGGCGGCCTGGCCTTCGGAAAGACTGTAGTCCTGCAGCGTCGCACTCGCCCGCCTTGTCGCAGATCGGGCAGTCGAGCGGATGGTTCTTGAGCAGGAACTCCAGGCACTGGCGGCGGGCCTCGTGCGCCTTGGGCGCCTCGGTGTTCACGACCATCCCCGGCTCGGGCTTCGTGCGGCACGCGACGACCACGCGCGGCGGCGCCTCGCCCACCTTGACCTCGACCTGGCAGATGCGGCAGGAGCCGACCGCCGTGAGACCGGGGTGGTAGCAGTACATGCGGCACGTGCGCGCCGTTTTCGTGGCAAGCCAGGATCAGGGGCTTCTTCGGGTCCGCCTCGACCTCGCGGCCGTTGACGGTGAGCTTGATCTTGTCGCTCACGCGGATGCCTCTGCGCCAACGCGCCGCTCACCGGTGCGGATCCCCGGGTGCCCGCCTTCGCGGACGTATTCCTCGAGCTCGGCGCGGAAGTACCGGATCACCGAGTGCGTCGGGATCGCTGCCGCGTCGGAGAGCGCGCAGATCGTCTTCGCCGGCGCCATGCCGTTGGCGAGATCGGTGAGGAGCTGGATGTCCTCCATGCGTCCGTGACCCTCGTAGATGCGCTCGAAGATCTGCGCCAGCCACTGCGTGCCTTCGCGGCACTGGCTGCACTGGCCGCAGCTCTCGTGGTCGTAGAAGCGCATGAGCACCATCGCGGCGCGCGTGATGCTCGCCGTCTCGTCGAGGATGATCATGGCTCCCGTGCCGAACATGGAGCCGGCGGCCTTGATCGAGTCGTGATCCATGCGCGCATCGATCGCCGAGGGCGGCAGGAAGCCCGTCGACGAGCCGCCCGGGCATCCACGCTTTCAGCTGGCGGCCCTTCCACACGCCGCCGGCCCAGTCGCTCCAGGATCTCGCGCGCGGGGAGTCCGAGCGGGAGCTCGTACACGCCGGGCTTCTCGACATGGCCCGAGATGCCGCACAGGAAGTTGCCCGGGCTCTTCTCGGCGCCCATCGTTTTGAACCAGCTCGCGCCGCGATCCAGGATGAACGGCACGTTCTGGATGGTCTCGACGTTGTTCACCGTCGTCGGCTGCCCCCAGAGGCCAAAGCCGGCGGGAAACGGAGGCTTGGGCCGCGGGTGGCCGCGCTTGCCTTCGAGGCTCTCCATCAAGCCGGTCTCCTCGCCGCAGATGTAGGCCCCCGCTCCCTTGTGCATGTGGATCTCGCACGAGAAGTCGGTGCCGAGCACCTTGGGGCCGACGAGGTTTGCCGCGCGCGCTTCCGCCACCGCGGCCGCCACGCGCTCGTAGGAGCGGCGGTACTCGCCGCGCACGTAGATGTAGACCGCGTCGAGCCGCATCGCCCAGGCGGCGATCATGCAACCCTCGATGAGACCGTGCGGGTCGCGCTCCATCAGCACGCGGTCCTTGCACGTCCCGGGCTCGGACTCGTCGGCGTTGACCGCGAGGTAGCGCTGGCGCGGATCCTTCGCCGGGTCGGGCATGAAGCTCCACTTGAGACCCGTCGCGAAGCCTGCGCCGCCGCGGCCGCGCAGGCCCGAGGACTTGACCTCCTCGATCACGGCGGCGGGCGCCATCGGCGTCGTCAGTACTTTCTCGAGCGCCTTGTAGCCGCCGAGACGCCGGTAGCCATCGAGCGTGTACGCGTCCTCGACGCCGACGCGATCGCAGTAGGTACGTGGGATGAGCACTCATCGCAGGGCACCCAGGATCCGGTCGACATCCGCCGGCGCGAGGTTTTCGTGGAAGACTCCGTCGACGATCGATCATGGGCGCGTCGGTGCACGCGCCCTGGCACTCCACGGTCTCGATCGTGGAAGCGCCCGTCCGCGGAGTGCTCGCCGACGCGCGAGCCGGTGCGCGCGCAGGCACGCTCGACGATCTCAGGCGCGCCGCGCAGGTCGCAGGCGATGTTGTGGCAGATGCTCACGACGTGCTGGCCGACCGGCCGCAGGTGGAACATCGGGTAGAAGGATGCGACACCGTAGACCTCGACCGGCTCGATGCCGAAGCAGCTCGCGAGGTCTTCCATGACCTCCGGCGAGATCCAGCCGCCGAGCTCTTCCTGGCAGCGGTGGAGGGCCGGGATCAGCGCGGCGCGCCGGTCGCGGATAGTGGGTGGCGAGCTCGTCGAACTCGCGCAGGAGGGCATCGGGCAGTGCCATCAGCGATCGACCTCCCCCATGACGAAATCGAGGCTGCCGATGATCGCGACGAGGTCGGACAGCAAGCGGCCCTCTCCGAGGAGCGGGATGGCCTGCACGTTCATCAGGCCCGGCGCGCGCACGTGGCAGCGCAACGGGCGTACTCGTCCCGTCGGACGCGACGAAGAAGCCGAGCTCGCCCTTGCTCGACTCGACCGCGTGGTACGCCTGCCCTGCGGGCAGCGCCATGTCGGTCACCACCTTGAACTGGTGGATCAGCTCTTCCATCGAGGTGTGCACGCGATCCTTCGGAGGCAGCACGTAGCGCGCGGTCGCGCGGCCAGGTAATCGCCGCCCTGCGTCTGCGCGAGGCAATCCAGCGCCTGGCGGCAGATCCGGGTCGACTGGCGCATCTCCTCGATCCGCACGAGATAGCGGTCGTAGCAATCGCCGGCCGTGCCCACCGGTACGTCGAACTCGTAGCGCTCGTAGCCACAGTAGGGCCGCTTCTTGCGCAGGTCCCAGTCGACGCCCGAGGCGCGCAGGTTGGGACCGGTGAGCGACCAGCCCAGCGCTTGCTCCCTGCTGAGGATCCCCACGCCCGCGTTGCGGTCGTACCAGATGCGGTTCCCCGTGAGCATGTCCTCGAACTGGTCGACCTTGGCGGGGAAGGCGTCGATCCAGGTGCGCACCGAGCCGGCCACCTCCGCGTCGACATCGGCGTACACGCCGCCGACCCGCACGTAGGTGTTGTTCATCCGGTGGCCGGTGTAGGCGTCCAGGAGCTCGTAGATCTTCTCGCGCTCGTTGAAGGTCAGGAAGAACATCGTGACCGCGCCGAGATCGATCCCGGTCGTGCCGAGGTAGATCAGGTGGGCCGCGATGCGCGAGAGCTCCATCAGGAGCACGCGGATGACCTGGGCGCGCTCGGGGATCTGGAGGTCGGCGAGCTTCTCGAGCGCCATCGCGTACGCGATGTTGTTCAGCAGGGGCTGGACGTAGTCCATCCGGTCCGTGTGCGGGAAGAACTTGCGCCAACCCAGGCTCTCGCAGCTCTTCTCCTTGCCGCGGTGCAGGTAGCCCACGACGGGCTCGATCGAGCGCATCCGCTCCCCGTCGAGCGTGATCTTCAGCCGCAGCACTCCGTGCGTGGCCGGATGCTGCGGGCCCATGTTGAGCTGGAACAGCTCCCCGTGGAGGGGATCGTCAGCGTCGAGCTCCTCGGGCGGGGTGCCGGGAGCCCATTCGTAGAGCTCGGTGCGGCTCATGCCTCGGTACGGATCATGATCGTGCCGTGGGTCGTCCGCGCTCGCGTTCCCACGCGCGGTAGAGGCGATCGGGCTCGATGCCCTGGTGGGGGAAGTCCTTGCGCAGCGGGAAGTACTCGTAATCCTCGGGCATGAGCAGGCGCCTCAGGCCTTCGTGGCCCTCGAAGCGGATGCCGAACATGTCCCAGCACTCGCGCTCGGAGAAGGCCGCACCCGGCCAGAGGTCCGTGATCGTGGCGATGCGAGGATCCGCGCCGGAGAGCCGCACGTGGATGCGCACGCGGTCTTCGTGCCGCAGCGAAGCGAGCTGGACGCAGAATTCATAGCGCGGCTCGCGCGGGTAGTGGTCGATCGCGGTCACGAAGGTGTTCGACTCGAAGGCGCACACGTCGCGCAGCACGCGCATGAGCTCGTGGTATCCCGCGCGCTCCACTTCGAGCGCCAGGATCCCGTCGCGCGTGGGGACCGGCCGCCGAACCGCCTCCGGCGACGCGGCCTGGATGCGCTCCAGCGTGTTCATTCGACGTTCCCTTCCTCGACTCCGCGCTCGTCGATGAGGGTCCCGATGCGATTCGTCGGGTTGGTCTCGTTGGGTGGCATCACGAAGCGCCCCGTGCCCTCCTCGCGCCGCAGGAACGCCGGATCGGGACCTTCCAGCAAGCGCTTGAGCGGCGATTCGCGCTCGATCTTCTTCTGCAGCTTCATGAGCGCGTCGATCACCGCCTCGGGCCGCGGCGGGCAGCCGGGAACGTACACGTCGACGGGCATGAGCATGTCGACCCCCTGCACCACCGCGTAGGAGTCGTACATCCCGCCCGAGGACGAGCACACTCCCATCGCCATCACCCACTTGGGATCGGGCATCTGGTCGTAGATGGTCCGGCAGGCTTCCGCCATCTTCCAGGTGAGCGTCCCCGCCACGATCAAGAGGTCGCACTGGCGCGGGCTGAAGCGCGCCGCCTCGGCCCCGAAGCGGCCGATGTCGAACTTCGGCCCGATCAGCGCCATCAGCTCGATCCCGCAGCAGGAGAGGCCCAGCGGCATGGGCCACAGGCTGTTCTTGCGCCCCCAGTTGATGAGCTGGTCCGCACGGGTGGCGAGGAAGCCGCCTTCCTGAGTCGAGCCGCTCACTTGCTTCAGCGGTCCCATTCCAGCCCCCCTTTCCGCCACACGTAGGCGAGCGCGAGGACCAGGAGAGCCACGAAGATCGAGATCTCGCCGAACACGAACATCCCCTGGCCCGCAGTCGCGAAGCCCTTGGCCGCGACCGCCCAGAGAACGAGGAAGACGGCCTCGACGTCGAACAGGATGAACAGCACCGCCACGAGGTAGAAGTGGATCGAGAGCCGCACGCGGGCGTTCCCGACCGGAGTCATCCCGCACTCGTAGGTGCTCGCCTTGCCGACGGCCACCCGCTTGGCCCCGAGGATCTCGCTCAGGCTGAGGCCTACGACCGCGAAGCCCAGCACGAGGCCGAACAGGATCAGGATGGGAGCGTAGGCGGTCAGCATGCGATGGCGTGGGCAGCGTGGCCTCGCCGCTCCCCTGGCCTCTCCCACCCCGACCCCTGCAAGATCGTCCGATGGAGAATCACCCCTGGGAGCGGCGTTCCCTGCCCGAAAAAAAGCGCTGAGAGTCTAGCCGTGCAGCACCGAGCCTCCAACTGCACGGAAGGGTTTCCGACCCTCTTCGCCAGACCCCGCGCCGCGCCACGCTCCCGCATGCCTCACGACGAGCGCCGCACTCCCGGAGAGAGCCTCCGAGTTCGGAGTACCGCCTTCAGCCGGTCCGGTTCCTCCTAGTTTGGAGTACCGCCTTCAGGCGGTCTGGTTTGTCGTCCCGCCTTCAGGCGGGACTGGCCCCGCAAGAGCAGACCGCCTGAAGGCAGTACTCCGAACCGGAGGCGCCGCAATCCGGGGAATTGCCTCTCTCACCGCGCCCGCGCCCGCGCTCCGTGAACGCTCACGGCCTCACGCGCACGAACTCCCCACCGCTCTCGCGGGCGAGGGCTTCGAGGGTTCCGTCGCCACCCATTCCGATCTGGACGCAGTGGAAGCGCAGGCGCGCGAGCGCGACGAGGTCGGGCAGGTAGGGCTCGACCCACTCCGGTCCCTCGGTGGTTGCCCCGTCGCACAGGACGACGATCGAGTCGGCTCGCATCCGATCGAGGTGCAGGCGTCCGCCGCCGTCGAGATCGAGCGCCTCGTCGATTCCACAGCGCAGGTACGTCCCACCGTCGGGGCTGCGGCGCAGCAGCCAGGTGCGCACCTCGCGCAGATTCTCCGGAGTGGCGCGCGCCGCGTCCCCGCGCCAGCGATCGGCACCGTCGTGGAAGAGGACGACGTTGAACGCGGCGTTCTCGCCCAGCTTGGCGAGGTAGGTGAGCAGCTCCTCGACGGCAGCTTCGTAGCGCGAGAGCTCCGTGGTGCTCGAGACACCGGAGATCGTCCGGAAGCGCGCGCTCATGCTGCCCGAGCGATCGAGCACGAACGTCACCCGGTCGCTCGCCGGATGCAGCCCGAAGAACGAGGCCGTGGTGGCCGGCGGGATCGCGGCGCTTCCCGTACCGACCCGTCCCTCGGCGACCGCGCGCCACCACGACGTCCAGCGATCGGGGTGAGGACCGAGCGTGCGGCCGGAACGGTGCTCGAGCTCTGCGCACAGGTCGCGCTCGATGCGCAGGCGGGGTGCACTGCGGTCGGCGGCGGCGCGCGCGAGCCAGCGTGTGAGAGCGTCGATCAAGAGCGGCACGGCGGGTTCGTCGGGCAGCGCGCGCGAAAAGGCGGCAGCGCGCGAGATCTCGCGCCAGTCCTCGCTCGCGAGCCGGTCCGCGACCTCCTTCTCCAGCAGCGCGGCGGCAGTGCTCGGAGCGGCGAGGTGTGCAGATTGGAAGTGCTGCTCGGCGGCGTGCAGTGCGCGCCCCTCGCAGCTTCGATCGGCGAAGCGGAGCACGTCGACGAAGGCCGCGTGGACGCTCTCGCTCGCAACTCCCACCAGCGCCGAGAGCGCCGTCTCGCGAACCAGCGCCTCGGAATCGCGCGTCGCGAGCACCAGGAACGAGCGCGCCTCTTGCCCGGCGCGCTTGGCGAGCAAGGCCGCCGCGGCCGCGCGCTCGCGCGCCGGCCGCCCTTCGCGGCGCAAGAGCACTTCCGCCGCGAGCCGGCGAGAGAGCTCGTCATCCAGTAGCTCGCCGCCGAGCGCGAGTGCGAGCTCGCGCACGCGCGCGCCGAGGGCAGCAGTTTCCGCTTCCCCGCGGCGCCAGATCTCGTTGCCCGCCGCATCCAGATCGAGCAGCGCGAGGAGGGCGGGCCAGCGCTCGATCCCTCCTTCGCGGGTCTCCAGCTCGAGCCGCCGCACGAGCTCGGCGGCGTCCTCCAGGGCGGGCAACTCTTCTCCCGGCCGCACGCGCGTCAGCCGACCGCTCCAGCGCTCGAGCTCGGATGGGGTGTCCGGGCGCGTCATCGCGCAGAGGAGCGCCAGGCCGATCCCTACGGTTCGATGCACCGTGGCCCGCAGCACGATAGCTCACGAATCAGGGAACAGCTCCTTCACGCGCTTCTTCTTGCTCGTTCCTTCGACTCCTTCCACCAGGGCCTCACGCAGGTCGTCGAAACGATAGTAACGCACGCGATTCACGCGTGTGAGCTGACCGGACCGCTCGAGGTGGTCGAGCGCGTCGCCGATCGCCCGCGGACCGAGCTCGTCGTGCAATCGGACGAGCAAGGAAAGCACCCCGTCGGCGTCGGCACGCGAAGCCGGGGTGTCGGCGAGCCGCTCGCGCTCCTTGGAGAGCGAGCGCCAGCGCACGTCTCGCGCCTCGTCCAGTCCCTCGCGGGCCTGGCCTTCCGCCAGGTGCTCGACCACCGTGACGCCGGTGTAGTGCGCCCAGGAGTGGTGGTCTTCCTGGCTCGAGGTGTCGCCCCACATCGCGACCACGTGCCCCAGCTCGTGGCACAGACCGTACAGCAGGAACTTGCCGTCGGAGGTCGGTGAGCGCAGCTTCTCGGCATCGACGACCGGGAAGTCGATCTCGGAATGCCAGGCGAACTGCGGCGCGAAGTGCGGAGGCTGCGTGATCTCCTTCTCCAGGTGGATCCGCACGCGCAGCTTCTTCCCGGGCACCTTGCTGAACTCGTCGAAAGCGAACACCTCGGCATAGGCGTCGAGGACGGCATCGAGGACGGCGGCGAAGTGCTCGAGGTAGCGCGGATCGAGCCCGCCCATTCCTCGCAGCAGGAAGCGCGGCCGGACGAGGGCCGTGCCGAGCTCGGCCGCGCGCGCGGAATCGATCGTCTCGAGGCGCTCGTGGACGCGCTCGAAGTCCGGTATCCGCGCGAGCTCGAGCGCCGCCTCACCGGCGCGCACGAGCGCATCGCCGGGGTCTTCGCCCGCTTCGCACGCGAGCAGCTCGTCGAGGGCGCGGAGCGCTTTGGGCGGGACCTGCTTCGCGAGCTCCTCCTCGTTTCCTTCGGGCGCGCGGGCGTGCTCGGCGTTGAGCTTCTCGATCGCTTCGGCATAAGCACTCGCGAGCTTCTCGGGCTTCTCGCGCGCGCGAGGCGTTCCTTCTCTGGCTCCGATCGCGGCCGCGATCGAGAGCAGGAAGCGCCCCATTGCCATCGCGCGCGCTCTCAAACGTGGACCCTTCCTTCGAGATGCAGCGCGCAGCGGCCCGCTTCGACCGGGGCATCCAGCTGATGGAGCGGCATGATTGGCATGGAGGTCGCGCTGGTGGCGCCGCCACCATTCTCCCGCCCTCGCCCAGGATAGCGATACCGGGCCCCTCGCCGGCTGCGCTATTTGTCGAGCATCAGGTCGTAGGTGGTCGTCTCCCGGTCGTAGACCTCGCAGCTCCATTCGATCGGCGTTCCGCGGCTATGCGAAGTGACCGTGGTGGAGGTGGGGTAGATCTCGCTCTCGCGCAGGACGACTTGCCACTTCCCCGGTTTCAGGAGCTCGAATCGGTAGGCGCCTCCGGGGCCGGCACGCAGCGTCCGACCGTCGCAATCGCCACAGTTGATTCCCACGATCACGCCCTCGGCGTCACGTCCATCCGCGCGCAGGACGTGTCCCTTGATGACGCCACCGGTAGTGAGCTCGACATCGATCGGGCTTCCCGTCGCGGTCGCGACCGACGACGGACCGACTTCCGAGGTGGCGAACCCCTGCGCCACGATGCGAACGTAGATCCGTGCCGCAGCGTCGACGCTCACGTCGAGCTCGTACCGTCCCTCCGGGCCCGACCTGGTCCGCGAGGCAGGCTCGTTCGCCATCCGCATCGGGAATCCGTTCTTCACCAGGCTGCCCTCTTCTCGTTCGACGAAGAGCTCCACGAGGGCATCCGTGATGGGCTCGTGGTCGGCGCGCACGGTGCCCGCGATCCGGGGCAGACGCTCCAGCTCGACCGTGAGCACGGATCCGAGGCTCAGCGGATCGAGCGGCCCCAGACGCAGCTCGCGATACCCGGGCGCGGCAACCAGCAACAGGAACGGGAAGCCCGGCGGGTCGAAGCGTGTGTCGTCTTCAGACGCCTCGGGCGCCGCGACCGCACGCGACCATGACTGCTCGGTCTCCGCGATCTGGAGCCGCACGCCGCTCACCCGTGCTCCGGCCGAGTCTCTGGCGTGCACCTCGACGAACCGCTTCTCGGTCAGCCGGAGGACGACGTCGAGGTCTCCCGGGTTCAGCTCGAAGGCGCCGCTCTCGGCAAAGCGCCCGAGGGGATCGCTCGCGATGATCCGGTACGCACCCGCGACTTGCACCACGATCTCGAAGCGTCCCTTGGCATCGCACGGCATCGTCGTGACTCCGCTCTCGTTCTCGCCGCGATACAGGAGCGAGAGGGACGCGCGAGGAACCGGCTCGCCCGCGGGATCGAGCACGCGGCCTTCGATCCGGTCGGTCGATCGCAGCGGTTCCAGTACGAGATCGAGTCCGGGGAGATCGACCCCGCTGGTCACCTCGAAGGCGTCCGTCCAGGCGTAGCGCATGTCCGTTGCATGGCCCCACAGTCTCCACGTCCCGGGAGCCACCCCCTCGACGGCGAAGATCCCGTTCGGCCCGCTCTCCGTGAAGGCTGCATTGCCGAAGGCCTCCGATCCCTGGCGATGCATGCGCTCCTCGTCGTTTTTCTGATCGGGCCGCAGCCCCAGGTCAGCCGTGGCAACACCCACGAGTGCACCTTCGATGCCTAGCCCCGCTGCGTCACGGACGCGACCGCTCAGCGTGACGCCGGGAGCGAGCACCACGTCGCCGAGGTGCGTCGACTCCTCTGCGCGCACCACCGCGTGCAGGATCACAGTCGCGCACCGGGGGTGACTGGCCCGCAGATCGATCCGGCGGCCTTCGAGGTCGGTCCACAAGATGGAAGAGAACTCGACCCGCCCGTCCGGGCCGCTCAGCGCCATCTCGCCGAGATCGATCCCGGGACAGTCGACGCGCACTCCTTCCCAGGGAGTGTGGTTCGAGTCGATGAAACGCACCTCGATGCGCCCCGGCGCGAGGGCGGCCGAGACGGAGGCGGGTTCTTCCGCGGGCGGCGCGGCGGCGGGCGTCGGTTCCGCTCTCGCCGCGGTCGCCGCCCGCTCGGTCTCCTCGGCAACCGCGGGCATCGGCGCATCGATGGGCGGGACGACTTCCGCCGCCTGCGCTGGCGCGGAAACGAGTCGCTCCGGGACGTCCGGCGCCTGCTCCCAGTGCCACCACGTCGTGCCCACGATTGCCAGTCCCACCACGCCGACGCCGACCTTGACCGCCATACTCATCGCCATAACTCCCTTTGCCGTGCTCGCTCCGAACAGATGTGCCGCTGCGACCGCGCTCGCTTCGTGTCGGGCTGCGAGAGGTACCAGTAGCGCGCACCAGGCCGAGCGCGTCCCGAAACCCCGGTCGAGCCGCGTGCGCAGCTGCTCGATTCCCCGCTGCAACCGCCAGCGCACCGTTCCGGCCGGCACGCCCTGACGCTGCGCGATCTCCGAGCTAGTGAGGCCCTCGAAGTAGTGGAGGACGATCGTCGTGCGGTACGGCTCGTCGAGCCCTTGCACCGCGTCGACGAGCGTGCGCTGGAGCTCCAGCCGCTCGATCGTCTCGGCGGGAGACGCGCTCGGCTCCGGAGCAGCCACCCGCTGCTCGTGCTCCGCCCGCCGTCGCTCTCCGCGAGCACGCTTCCAGGCGAAGTTGCGCACCACGCGCGACAACCACGGCTCCAGCGGCCGCCCGGCGGGCGGCGCGCGCCGGGTCGCCGCGAGCCACGCATCCTGGACGACGTCGTCGGCTGCACCCGGATCGGTGACGAGGCTCGCCGCCAGGGCGCGCATCCAGCCCGCGTGCGCGAGCATTGCATGCGGCTCGATCCCGATCTCTGGTTCCATCGCGTATCCCATCCCGCTCGAGGGATGCATGTTGGCAGATTCTCGAATCTCTCGAACGTTTCCCTGGCGGTTCGTTTTCTTCCGCCGGATGGCGGCGCGTCACCGTTCCAGCCAGAGATGTCCGCCCGCCGTCACGCGGGCCGACCATCGGGGGGGCACCAGGGTCGTGCCGGAGAACTCCTCGACGATGGCCGGGCCATCGAACGTCACTCCGGGGACCAGAGCCGCGCGGTCGAGGATCGGGACGGTGAGTGCTCGTCCGAAGTGCGCGCGCCGCCGGCCGAGGATCGCGCGTGCGGGGAGCTTCCGGGTGCGCACCGCTTTGACGCGCGTCGGGGCGGCTCGCGCACTCGCGCGCAGGCTGAACTGGACGAGCTCGATCTCGCCCGCGTCGAGGCGCCAGCCGTAGAGTTCCTCGTGCCGCGCGTGGAAGCGCGCGGCGGGATCGGCGCACTCGGCGATCTCGATCTCGTAGGACTGGCCCCGGTAGCGCAAGCTCGAGCTCGATTCGAAGACGATCGCGCGCGCAGGGACACCCGCGCCGTGCAGCTGCTCGCGCGCCCGAGCGGCGAGCGTGGCCCCGAGCTTGCGGCGGCGCGCAGCCGGCCACTCCGAGAGCGGAGCGAGGATGCTGCGCTCGAGGTCGCACACCGCACTCGCACGCGCCATGCCGTAGGCGGAGAGCAAACCGGGATGCGCGGGAATCAGCGCGCCGCGCATCGAGAGGCTCGCGGCGAGCGCGGCGGCGGCGAGCCCTCCCGCTCCGCCGAAGGCTACCAGCGGCAAGCGGCCCGGATCGCGGCCGCGTTGCATCGTCATCACGCCGAGGGCGCGCCGCATCGCCGCGCGCGCGACTTCCAGTACGCCTTCCGCCGCCTCGACCGGCCGCACGCCGAGCCGCCGGGCGAGCTTCTCGAACGCGCGCTCGACCGACTCGACGTCGAGCGCGAGCCCGCCCGCTAGGAAACCATCGGGCCGCGTTCGTCCGATGTGACCGAGGAGCACGTGCGCGTCGGTCACCGTGAGCTCCTCCCCGCGGCCGTAGCAGACCGGACCGGGATCGGCGCCCGCGCTCCCCGGCCCCACGTGCAACACTCCGCCCGCGTCGATCGAGACGATCGAGCCACCGCCGCAGCCGATCGTGTGCACGTCGAGGCTCTTCACTGCGACGGGATGGCCGCCGATGCGCGCGTCGTGCACGACGCCCGCGAGGCCGGCGCCGGCGCGATGGAACGCGACATCGGTACTCGTGCCGCCCATGTCGAAGGTGACGATCTCGTCGAGGGCCGCTTCCGCGGCGGCGTGCGCCGCGCCGACCACACCGCCCGCCGGTCCGGAGAAGAGCACGCGCACCGGCTCGCGCGCCGCTCGCGCGGCATCGAGCGTTCCACCGGCGCTCTGCATGATCGAGAGCGGTGCGCCGGCGAGACCGCTGGCAAGGCGCTCCAGGTAAGCGGAAAGCACGGGCAAGAGGCAGGCGTTGACGATCGCCGTCGAGAAGCGCTCGATCTCGCGGTACGCCGGCAAGATCGCGGCGGAGCAGGTCACGGAGAGGCCGCCTCGCTCCAGCGCTCGCGCGATGCGCTCCTCGATCGACGGATCGGCGTAGGAATGCAGGAGGCAGACCGCGACGCTCCGGACTCCGCTCGCGCGCACGCGCTCCACGAGCGTCTCGATCTCGCCGTCGCTCGGCCGCTGGATCTCGACCAGGCCCTCGCCGTCGACCGGCCAGGAGCGCTGGCCGACCTCGAAGCGCAGCTCGCGCGGCACGAGCGGGGCGGGTTTCCTGGGCTCGAGCGCATACAAATCCGGGCGCTCCTGGCGCCCGATCTCGATCAGGTCGCGGAAACCCGCGTTCGTGACCAGCGCCGTGGGCGCCGTGCGCCCCGTGAGCAGAGCGTTGAGGGCGACGGTCGTGCCGTGGACGACCTCGCCTGCGCGCGGAACGCCTCCGAGGATGGCCAGACCTTCCAGCACGGCGCGCGAGGGATCGGCGCCGGTCGAGGAGAGCTTCGCCGTGCGTACCTCCTCGCCCTGCACGAGCACGAGATCGGTGAAGGTGCCGCCCGTGTCGACGCCGATGCGGGTACGCGTGCCCAAGCGGGGCAGAGTGTAGGAAGCCCCGAAGTCGCGCTACCATTGGCGCCGCGAATCTCGTCATGTGGAGCACTTCCGCACCGGCCTTCGACCACTGGCCCGCGGCGGCCTGGGCGCTGCTGCCGGCGAGCTACCTGCTGGGATCGATCCCCTTCGGCTTGCTGCTGACGCGCGCGATCAAGGGCATCGACGTGCGGGCCGTCGGCAGCGGCAACATCGGCGCGACGAACACGGCGCGGGCCATGGGCCGGCGCTGGGGAACGCTCGTTGGCGTCCTCGACGCCCTGAAGGGTTGGCTGCCGGCAATGCTCGCGCGGCTCGTGTTCTCGTCCGAACCGAGCCGGATGTCACTGGCTCTCCTCGCCGGGCTCGCTGCGATCCTGGGGCACTGCTTCCCGATCTGGCTGCGCTTCAAGGGCGGCAAGGGGGTGGCCACCGCCTGCGGCGTGATCCTCGGCGTCGATCCGGTGGTGTTCTGCGCTGGCGCCGTCGTCTGGCTCCTGACGCTTTTCAGCACCCGTTTCTTCGGGCTCGCCTCGCTCTTCATGACGGCCGCTTTTCCCATTGCGGCGTGGTGGTTCCACCGCGAGACCCCGATCTTCCCGGGCGTGGCCGCTCTGATCTTCCTCTTGATCCTGGTGCGCCACCGGGCCAATCTCGTCCGGATGGTCGAGGGAACCGAGCCGCGCATGAGAGCCAGGAAAGCCGGATGAGCGTCTCGGCCTCGCGCACCCGACTCGGCGCGATCCAGCGCGCGCTCGTCCTCGGAGACGGCGGGTGGGGGACGACCCTCGCCGCGATGCTCGCGCGCCAGGGGGTGTCGACCGTCCTGTGGAGCGCCTTCCCCGATCACGTGAGCGAGCTGGAAGAGCGGCGCGAGAATCGCCGCTTCTTGCCCGGCGTCCGGCTGCCCAAAGAGAACCTCGAGTTCTCCGCCGATCCTTTTGCCGCCGCCGATGGTGCCGAGCTCGTGTTCAGCGCCGTGCCGACCCAGTTCGTGCGCGAGGTCGCCCGGCGCTTCGAGGATGCCCTGAAGAACATGCCCATCGTGAGCGTGAGCAAGGGGCTGGAGATCGAGACTTTCCGCGCTCCGAGCCAGATCCTGATCGAGGTGCTCGGCGATCGTCCCAATGCCGTGCTCACCGGCCCCAGCCACGCCGAGGAAGTCTCGCGCGGTCTGCCCGCCTCGGTCGTGTGCGCATCCAAGGACGAGGGCCTCGCGACCACCGTGCAGCGCACGCTCAACTCCGACTGCTTCCGCGTCTACACGAGCACCGACGTGGTGGGGGCGGAGCTCGCCGGAGCACTGAAGAACGTGATCGCGCTCGCCGCGGGCATCTCGGACGGCCTGCAGCTGGGGGACAACGCGAAATCGGCGCTCTTGACGCGCGGCATGGTCGAGATGGCGCGCTTCGGCGTGGCGCGCGGTGCGAAAGCGAGCACCTTCTTCGGCCTGGCCGGATTCGGCGACCTCGTGACGACTTGCTGCTCGCAACACTCGCGCAACCGCCGCGTGGGCGAGGAGATCGGGCGGGGCAAGAAGCTCGAGGAAGTGCTCGCCAGCATGAGCATGGTCGCCGAGGGAGTGTGGACGACCAAGGCCTTGTTCGGCCCCGAGTTCGAGACCGGCGAGATCGCGCTGCCGATCGCCGAACAGGTGCACGCCGTGCTCTTCGAGGGCAAGGATCCGCGCGAGGCCGTCCTCGATCTGATGCGCAGAGCACCCGCCGGCGAGATGGACGGTCTCGCCGAGATCGAGGTCTGAAGCATGCCCGCACTCGTGTTCGTCGCCTCGCTCCTCCTGACGCTCGCGCTGCTCGGCCTCGTCGTGCTGACCGGCCTGCGCGCGCGGCGCAGGCTGCACATCCCGCTCGTCATCCTCGCGCTCCTCGCGCTCGGCGGGACCGTGTGGTGCGCCGAGCGGCTGGGCGAGCACTACGACCTCGAGAGCGCCGGCCACATCAAGGACGTGCATCTCCTGCTCGCCAAGGTGAGCGTGTGCGCCTATCTCTTACCCGTGGCGAGCGGTCTGATCTCGCTCCGCCGCCGGGGCATGGTGAGCTGGCACGGCCGCCTCGCCTTCCTCGCGCTCGGCCTGACCGTCGCCTCCGCAGTGACCGGTACCGCGATGCTGCTGATGTCCGACCCCGTCGCTCAAGCGCCCGTGAACATCGCGGAGTGAAGCCTGCCCGAGGGCTCAGCGCGCCTCGACCGACCGCTCATCCACCGTGCCCGAGAGCTCCGCCCGAGCGGGATCCTGGTCCATCAGCAACCTCAGGCACACCAGGCTCGCATTGGCGAACAACGGCACCGCTGCGAGCAAGACCCAGATCAGTCGCGCGCGCACCGTGAAGAGCGCGAGGAACAGACCCGGCAGCGCGAAGATCAACGCGATCCACCAGGCGTGGACCATCTCGGGCGCCCATCCGGGCGCGAAACGGCGCAGGAAGAGCGTCGTCCACACGACCGCCCACCCCGCCGTCGCCAGCGTCATCGACGCAATCCACGTCCGGTGCCGCCGCCGCACGTGAGTGCGCATGCGCCACTGCCTCCTCAGCGGCCTCGCCATATCGCCATTCTCCCCCTCTCGCCGCCGAGCAGTCAAAGCTCCCGATTCCCCCGCGCGTTGACGCACGCGGGTGCCGGTCCTAGACTCCCTCCCCCTTACAGTCGGGGCGTGGCGCAGCCTGGCTAGCGCGCTTCCTTGGGGTGGAAGAGGTCGTAGGTTCAAATCCTATCGCCCCGACCAACATAAGTTCTGCCGATCGCTAGGTTTAGCGAACCTGCCCACGGGGGGCAGCGCGGCTCGATGTGGTCCGAAACCCGGTAGTACTACCGGGTTCGACGCCCGCGAGACGCGCCATGAACAACCTTCGCACCCGAATCCCCTCCTACCGGCTTCACAAGGCGAGCGGCCAGGCCATCGTCACCCTCGATGGGCGAGACCACTACTTGGGGGCGCACAACAGCGCCGAGAGCCAGGCTCAGTACCGCCGACTGATCCACCGGTTCCTAGCCGGCGGGTCCGCGCAGCAAACTCTCGGACCCTCGTACAGCATCGCGGAGCTCTGCCGCGACTACCTGGACTTCGCCGAGCGGACCTACCGCTACCCGAGCGGCGCGCCGACCCCGACGGTAGAGAGCGTCCGGTATGCCCTGCGCGCGCTCTTCGAGTTCGCGGCGGATGTGGCGGTCGAAGAATTCGGCCCGCGGCTATTCGTCGAGCTGCGTGATGCCCTGGCCGCTACGGGACTAGCGCGCTCGACGATCAATGACCGAATCAAGATCATGCGCCGGGCCTTCAAGTGGGCGGTGGAACAAGAGCGTGCCAGCCCGAGCGTGTTCCACGGCCTGACGGCAGTATCCGGCCTTCGTCGCGGCCGCTGCGTGGCACGCGAGACCGAGCCGGTGAAGCCGGTGCCAGATGCAGACATTGAGGCGGCGTTGCCCTTCATGCCTGACCCAGTGCGCGACATGGTGAAGCTTCAGCTGCTGACCGGCGCTCGCCCGGGCGAGATCACCGCCATGCGTGACCGCGACATCGACCGGTCCCGCACGACCTGGGTCTACGAGCCTCGAGAACACAAGAGCGCTTGGCGTGGGCAGCGACGCGAGATCTACCTCGGCCCGCAAGCCCGCGAAATCGTGACGCCTTGGCTGCGGCCTGGCGCCCCGCAGAAGTTCCTGTTCTCTCCAGGCGATGCCGAACGCCGGCGTCGCCTGCGCCAGCGTGCCGCGCGCAGGACACCGCTGTGGCCGAGTCACGTTCAAGCGCAGGCGCGGACAAGATCGCGGTCTTCGGGCGCGGCCTTCGCCGACCGCTACGACGTCAGTACCTACCGCCGGGCGATCGCGCGGGCATGCTCGCGCGCGGGCGTCCCCCGTTGGAGCCCGAATCGGCTGCGCCACAACGCGGCAACACAGCTTCGGCGGGAGCACGGGCTCGACGTAGCGAAGGCGGTGCTCGGTCACCGGCTTGTGGAGACCACGCAGATCTACGCCGAGATCGACCGGAGGCGAGCGATGGAGACCATCGAACGTGTTGGCTAGGCATCCCACCGTCGCCCCAGCGGGGGACGCTGGGAGCCTTGGAACCTCGGTCTGGATGCGCTTGTGAGCTTCGTGAGGCCCTGGGGCGTGGCCTGCCCCGTGGCGTACGGTGATTGGGCAGGCAATTCGCCGCACGTGAGCGTCCGAGAAGCGCCAGGCGCGGTGGTGGTGTCGGAGCGGATGGGCCTAGGTTGCCTCGCCTCCCAGCTCCCCGAGCATCGCGGGAACGCGACTCCCGTGACGGATGTGGAAGACAAGAACCTCGTCGGCGTCGATTGCGAACAAGACGCGGTGGCTGTGGTAGAGAAGCTGGCGGACCTCCCGCTCGAAGAAGCCGGCCTCCGGAGCGAGTGCGCAGCGGGAGGGGAATTCGCGCAGGGAGTCGATGGCGCTCTCAAGCCCCTCTACCCATCGAAGGGCGCCCTGCGGATCACCCTCGTGTTCCGCAATCCAGCAGTAGATGTCCTCGATGTCGGCTTGCGCCCGTTGCGAGGTTCTGACCCTGAATCTCACACGCGGCGCTCCGGAAGATCGTGCTCCTTCCGGAACCGAGCGAAGAACTCCTCCGCAGAAGCGGAGCGGCCGTCCTTGACGTCATCGAGGCCGGCCTTGATCCCCTGGATCGTGTCCAGGGTGTCCAAGGCTTCCAGGACGTGCTGGAACGTGGCGGCGCTCATGACCGCGACCTCCGCCCGACCGTTCACGGTCAGGAGCACTGCTCGCCCGTTCTCCCGGAGCTCGGCGAGGAACTCCGGCGTCCTGGTCTTGAACTCGGTCAAGGAATGGATGTCCCGACTGACGTCGATCATAGTGGCTCCGATTGAATTCAACTCGAATTCGAGTCTAGCATGGATGGGGATCGGCCGCAAGGACCTGGTGGTAGGAGGAGAAGTCGAGCCCTCCGAGCAGCTCCTTCGAGGCGACTAGTGGAGGACAGGCCCGGCTCGGTCAGCCACACCAGGCGGCCATCGTGTGGGGCGAAGGCGTCCCGTCAAACCGGTACTGGGGACGGGCCTCCATCGGTAGCCTCCACGGGTTCGCCCAGGCGAGTCCAACCCACATAACGCACATCTTGACAGAATGTGGGTGGCTGGCCTACACTGGGCGTACACAAAGCTACGAAAGAGAGCCCCATGAGACGCATCTCAATCGACGTCACCCCGGAGGAGCATCAGCGCCTGAAGGCCCTCGCCGCGCTGCAGGGGAAGACCATCAAGGAGTTCGTTCTCGCGAGCACCCTCGGCGACCGGGCCGAGGAGACCGAGGCGCTAGCCGAACTCGAGGCGTTGCTCGAAAGGCGTCTCCAAGAGGCGAAGGTCCGGGGTCCCAGCCCGCGTTCCGTCGAGGACATCTTCCGCCAAGCCCGCGAGGAAGCGGGTCCGGGACCTGAGTGAAGGGTTACGGGCTCGCACCTGCGGCCGCGCAAGATCTCTTGGAGATCGCGGCCTACACCATCAGGACTTGGGGCAACGAGCAATCCGAGCATTATGAAAAGGCCCTTGTGGATCACTTCGTGGCCCTCGCCCGCGGCGACGTCCGTACGAAAGCACCGCTTCCTGGTCGCCCCGAGTTGATCGTCTCGCGCTGCGAGCATCACTACGTTTTCGCGGTTCTTCTGGAGGGCGAGAGCTTGCTCATCCTGGCGGTTCTCCACGAGAAAATGGACCTGATGGCGCGTCTGCGGAAGCGGTTGGACTCAGGCGAGACGAAGCACTGACGGGTCCTGCCGGCGCGTCCGATTGGCGCACAGGAGCTGGGGGAAGCAGAAGTCGCTCCGTCGAGTCAGTCGAAGTGAAGCATGCGGTGCAGTGGTTGCAGAGAATCAATTGGAGAGCATGGAGCAATTGAACGAAGCCGTTCCTTGATGGTCCAAGCTCTAACATGACAGTCGAGAGCTAACAGGTATCATCGCCGCAAGAAACGTCAGCAATACTGATGGTGCAATGCTTTCGATAGCTATACTAGCTGGGCGCTTGTGGAGGAGGCCTCTGGAGAGACTCTTTCTTGGAAAGCAATCCATGCAGATGAGGCGTTACAGTTATTCACAGCTGGCGTGACGTTAGTAAGGTTAAATATATACTTAGTTAGACAGTTAGCTGCGGCACAAGCCGATGAGATCGTTGCGGATTCTTGGGATCCGTGCGCCCAATAGCCCGAATGATTGCGCCTAATGGCCCGCGTGCGTCTGCGCCCAAAAGCCCGACCGGCGTGCGCCCAATAGTACGTGTCTATCCACAGAAATGCCAGGACCAGGCCGTCGTGTTTGCGATTCCACGACGATGCGCCTAATCGACCGACCCCACGTCGACCGCCTCGTTCCAGCGAGGAGCCTGGGCGAAAATCCCTCTTGGCGTCTGTCGCCTGCCCGGAGATCGCAATGGCTCAGCGCTCGGGTGCTCAAGGCTAAGATGGGATCGATGTACAAAACGAATGATCTCTTCCCCGTCGGCGTTCTTTGACATCGAGCTTTCGTATTCGGGCAATTGATTGGCCTGAATAACTCGGCGGACATCGATAGCGAAGTCCGAACAGCGTGCCATTGAACCGGACTTCTCGTAGAGCTGACGCATGGTGAAACTCCACCCCGTCTGCTGCCGGCCCGCATGCTTGCGTGCCACACGATACAGCCAACGCTCGACGCCGCCCGTGAGCAGGAAGTAGTCCTCGTGGATGGTAAGGACCCCTCCCCTGCCCACGATGCCCTGATACAGCCAGTCGGGCAATGTGATGGTCATGCCCGTGGGCTCGTTGGTGGCCTCATTGATCGTCTCCGTCCAGCTCTCGAGCCAATGGAAGGAGGCGCACTTCTTCTGGCCTTGGGAGCGGATGTTTGTGCGCACGGCAGTATGAGTGAGTCGCTCAAGCGCCGCCCGCAGGCGGGCATAATCCGCGCCGCCCGTCGTACGCCGCACGGACCGCAGCAAGTTGTAGGGATGAAAGCGAACGACGCGCGAGGGCCGACATCCACGATCCAGTGCCTCCGTGATTTGAGTGGAAGCCCAAATCAGAATGTCGGCATCCCAGATAGTAGCCATGCCGAACTTCGAGTTGGCGCTGACTTCGACCCAGACATCGCCAACCTGGTATTCGATCGGCGCGAGCCTTGGCCGCTTCGCAAGGCTGAAGAAGGGACGTTCCATAACGTCTCTCTGATCGCGAATGGGGATATCGGCGAAGCTCGCGGCAAAGAGATCCGGCTGTTGATCGAGGCGTGATGGAAAACGGCGTGCCATGCTCAGGGCCGGCCCACGCAGCCAAATAGTGGACAATCGTATTTGCGGCTAATCGTATCCACGACTCCCCTCCCCTCGGCCATCGCTGGTCACGTGCTCGGGGAAGCGGCGTTCGAGTAACTCGCGCATCACGTCCGCCATGACCAGGTTGCCGAGCGCGCACTGGCTTTTCACACGCTTGTGAAGGCCGATGGGGACATCGATAGTGAATCTCTTGGTGGGCTCGCGTGGCGCTGCCTCGCGAGCTGCTACCCAGTCATCGGCATTCGCTGACAGCGAATGGACAGTGGGCTTCCCGCCGAACTGAATCCTCTTGCCTTGCTTCATCCCAAAGCCTCCAGCACCCGTTCGCTCTCTACGGTCAGCTCATCCACCAAGGCGTTGATCTCTTTGCTCGCCGGCATGTCCTCGTCCAGTTCGAAGACGGTGAGTCCTTGCGTCGCGCTTTCTGCGAAGGCGACACGCTGACAAATGGCACTAGTCAACACGGGAATCGGGTATTCGGAAAGCGCGTCGCTGACGTCACGGCCGATCGCCGTATTTACGATTTTGCGATTAATCACAAAGGCGCTCCTCAAGCTGGGCTTGTAGACCTTCGCCTCATTCAGCAGATCGATGATCTCCTTGGCAGCCCATACGTCGTAAGGAGAGGGCTGCACTGGGATCAGGACAATGTCGCTCGCCATGATAGCGGAGCGAGCGACATCGTAGACGCGAGGTGGGCCGTCAATGACTACGATGTCGTAGGTCCCCGAGAGGCCGGGAAGTTCCTTGTGGATGGAGGACTTTGGAAGGCCAACTACCGGGAAAAGTGGCTTTCCATTTCGTGCGGCTGCCCAATCGAGTGCGCTGCCCTGCGGGTCGGCATCCAGAAGTAGCACCCGTTCATTCCGACGGGCGAAAGCTGTGGCAAGATGGACGGCGAGCGTTGTCTTGCCTACGCCCCCTTTTTGGTTCAATACGGATATGACCCTCGGCATCGCGCCCCTGTCGTGTTTACGATTCTACGATTGCCTACTCTCCTATACCGCAGGCTTGGCGCTGTCAATAGCGTTGTGTCTACATGAAGGAACGCGGTCACTCTCGGTCGAATGGGCGCATCATCGTATTTGCGATTATGCGACGATGAGAGTGCAAGGCCGATCGTGTACACGATGCTGCGGTTTGCCGGCTCTGCGATTCTGCGATTTCACGGTGAAAGACGGCCTAAGCATCGCTTAGGGGAGATGTCTGTACGCCAATTGGCTTCAGGTGGCTTTCACGTTCGTGCATGTCTCGGTCGTGCCTGTCAGGTGCCTTCGCATGAGGCTGAGGATGTGAGTCAGCCGTACGACCGACTGGGGGAAGGCAGGGTTGCAAGCTACCTGGTGGTCGACGAGGGCGGTCCTTGAAGGCGTTGGGGTGACGATTAGGCACGCTACCTTGCAGGGGAGCTCGGTGGAGCGCATGCTTGCGGAGTCGGGTGCGGATCGTGGGCTACGTTGGGACAGAGATGAGCCAGTTCCTGAAGAGCACGCCTACGGTGCTGTACAAGTTCAGAAGCGACGTCGGTCGCGACGTGGGCTGTTTGCTCAAGGAGCGGCAGTTGTATTGCGTCTCGCCGCTCGGACTGAACGATCCGTTCGACTGCCTTCCGAGGGTGCAGTTACCGCCACCAGAAGCTAGAGCAGCTCTGATCGAAGCTGCGGTTGCGGAAGCACCGCCGGAGCGGGAGCAGGACATCCGGCGTCGGTGCCATTTGATCTCTACCTCACCGGCGCACCGAGAGAGGTATCTCGAGGAGTTCTACAGAGAGGATCTTGGTCGCCTTGGGGTTCTGTCACTCTCTGCGACCAGAGACAGCCCTCTGTTGTGGGCGCATTATGCGAACAACTCAAAGGGGTTTGCGGTCGGGTACCGAGGCATCGATAGCGGCAAGTTCGAGGCGCTCGGTGCATTGCCGGTACGGTATGCATCAGCAAGGCCAGTGGTTGACCCCTTCGGTAGGGATGGCGTCGATTATTGGCTGGCCATGCTATTCACCAAATCTGAGCCCTGGGCGTATGAAGAGGAATGGAGATACGTACGTATCGGTGAAGACGGAGGTCCCGGGTTGATGGCCGTTCCGAAAGGGTGCATTGTCGAAGTATGTTTGGGCTCTCGGATGTCGGAAGATGACAGGAATGCCGTCGTCCAAGCCGCGCGAGCGCTTCCCGATAGACCTCAGATCTTTCAGACCCGCCTCATGCCTGATCGCTTCGGATTGGCTTTCGACTCGATCGAGTAGCTTCGAGCCCGGGCAGTTCACGCAAGTTGCGTGCTCACTCGTGGCCGGAGCCCAGGCGCTCATGGTCTCGGTCGGCCGCCTCAAGAAAGCGGAGCCCAAGATGGGGGTTCGCCTCGCGCGCGTAGTAGCCGGCGGCATCGGCGGTGTCGGCAAGGGGCTTGACGGAGAGCGCGCTCTCAGCAAGGCTGCAGGCGAAGGCAGGATATGGATGCGTACGGCAAGCGATGACAAGCTGCAGCGCCGGTATCCGGCGCTCCACCGGGACGGCACGGTCAGCTACTGGTCGTTCTCGAAGCAGGAGTGGATGGGTCATGCGATCTGGGTTCCCATCGAGGACTTCGGTGCGATGCACCCCTACGACCGGAAGCGGATCCAGAAGCACCTCGGGACTTCGTCGGACGAGGGGCAGTAAGTGACTTGAGCCCATGCCTGCGGTGGCAGGCTAGGGCCGGCACTTGACCTCCCACCCACGTGGGAGCGCGGGTATGATCCAGTCCGCGCCCCGTCGCCTCGGGGCCATGCGAGCGGTACCGAGTCGCTGGCTGGGCGCGCTCTCTCCTCTCGGGGCCGGCGACTGCGAGTCGTCGGCCCCACTCCTGCGCCTCGCGCTATCGCTCAGCGCGCCGTGACGCTTCGGCTGCGAGCACGATCTTGCTCAAGGGGATGTCCAAGGCCTCGGCCACCCGGAGGAGGGTTCTCAGGTTGGGACAACGCTCTCCGCGCTCAACGCCGCTCAAGTAGGTGCGGTCAAGGCCGGACTTGTCGGCGAGATCCTCCTGGGACCAGTGACGCCGTTCGCGCTCGGCGCGGACGACTTTCCCGATAGCACGGACGAGCGGAGGCGGGGAGGGCACGGCAGGGACTCGCCGTAACGCTTTGCCAGCGCTGGATTTGGATCAACCGGAAATTAGTCACATGGGTGCCCGGGAGAGGCTACGCTGTCTCCGAAAAAGAGTCACACGTCGCCGGAGGGTAGGGGCCCGCGGCGGCGAGTAGCACGGCACAGCGAGAGGAAGGACAGAGGTAACCATGGCCAAGAAACTGCACCGATTTCCGTCCGCGACGCTCGACGCCGACGCCGGACCTGGCTTGCTCGGAAGTGCCGATCGGCCCAGGACCGCGCGCCTCGCTCTCCTGGCGGGCATCGTCGCCGGTGTGCCGTTCTGGTGCTCCGCGGCAGGTCGCTTGCCGGCACCCGTCGCACCTGCGACGGCCGTTCCCGCCGCGAGCTACACCGATCCCACGGAGCTCGCGGCCATCGCAGCGGAGCTTCAAACCGACATGGCCTCGATCGCGGAGACGCATACCGCTTTCCTGGACGACCCGTGGCTGCGAGTCGGGGGCAGTCACTTTGGATTGGCGCAGCAGGCCGCCAAGTCCCTCGTCGCGGACGGAGCGCCGAAAGCAACCGCCATCAATGAGTTCCACAACCGCTTGGACGAGTTCCTGCGCGCTATCGACAGTTTGCCGGAATGGGAGCCTGGGACCGGCGGGTGGGACGATGTCAAGGGGACGAAGAAGCCGTCGGCGGCTGCCACCAAGAAAGTCCATCAGGCGATCGTTCGCATCAAGGAGAAGGCAAACAAGGTTCCGGAATTCCAGGAAGTAGCGCTTGTCACGTTTGGCGACGCGACTACTCCCGAGCAAGTGGCCGAATACGGCGAGCGCATCCTAGAGAAGATCGACGTGCTGCTGTTCAACCGAGGATTGGGGCAGATCACCGGAGAAGGGCGATCGCAGACCAAGGAGATCCTGGGTCCTTCGCTGGAGCAGATGCGTGATGCGCTCTCGGAGCTTGCTGAACCGGATGGTTCAGATAACAGCGAGGCGGCGAAGGCGACGCCGGAAGCCGCGAGCAAGCGGGATCACCTCACACAATCCATCACTGCGGTCCGCAACAACGGCGAGCTTCTCTCCCGGGCGCTCCCGTGGGCCAAGGCTCGCATTGAGCTGATGTACGAGGACCTTGACCGACTGGAGAAGAACCTTGGCCGGCTGAAGGCAGTCCGGAAGTAGAGAGCACCCCATTGGCCCGGAACATTCCAAGAGCCATTCGTTCAACAGGAGAGGGTGGAGCCTGGTTTCTCGAATACGGCGCAGACATCATGCAGCCCTGGGATGAATGCCGTGCGATAGACCTTCCGCCCGCTGCTGGCACCATGGCTGAACCGGATGATGTCGGTGCAGCACTGGCGGAGACCCACCTCGAAGGCCAGTCGCTTGGTGTGGTAGACGAGAGGGACGAATCCGGCCTGGCGGTCGCAGTAGTCTCCCATCAGCACGGCGAGCTTCCCGCCGGGTAGGAGTGCTGCCGCGCAGTTGGCGAGCAGGCTCCGGTAACGCTCGAGGAAGGCGACGAGCGTCGGTGCGCGGGAGAGGTCGCGCGCATCGCGTGAGTAGACCTTCTGCCGCCAGTAGGGCGGATGCAGCCAGCAGAAGTCGAAGGACTGACTGGGAAGGGTCGCCGGATCGCAGGCGTCAGCACCCTGGTGCAGGTCGTTGGACCAGCACGAGATGGCGAGCTCCTGGCACACGTCCTGGCAGGTGCCGCTCCCGGTCATGGGGTCGAGCACGCTCGCCGGCCGGAAGTAGCGCAACAGGTCCTTGATGAGGTTGCCGCCGCAGTTGCCGGGATAGCTGCGGTCGCCGTACTCGCCGGCCCTGGAAAAGTGGTATAGGCTGGTGAGGTGTGGAACCGGACTCGTGTTGACGGGAATCCGTGGCAACTTCGCGTACCTGGTTGGAGCCGCTTCGAGCAACTGAGTCTCGCGGCCGCGGGCCGCGTAGAAGGGATTGATGTGCTCGACGATCATGGTGCTTCCTGGCTCGCGGCGGCGAGTTCCTCGCGGAAGTGCCGAGAGGCCTTGCGGTCAAGCTCGACGTAGCTGTGACCATTGTGGTCGCACCAATGGCGAGCGTCGGTCAACAAGTCGATGAGACAACCGGTAAGGTCAAAGTCCGTGTCGTATCGCAGCAATGCCCGGCGGCATCGTAGGGCGCGATATCTGTTTGTGGATTTCATGCGTAGTCCTTTCAGGGTTGGGGCGGGCCCCAGTGAGCCCGCCCGGGTTGGTCTAGTCCTTCTTGTCTGAAGGCAGGCGAATCGAGATGCGACCGTCGAGCGGAACGCAATCGATCTGGATATTGAAGCCCTTGGCGTCAGCATGAGGCCAGGCGGCGCCGATGCGCGTCCAGAGGGAGTCCTTGCCCTCGCGGTTTCGAACGTGGTAGGCGATATGGCTTGGCTGTTTTGCGGATGTCGCGGTGGTCTTGGTGTCAGTCATGGTGGTTCTCCTTTGTGATTGAGGCCGCGCCCATCGCGGCCTGACGGCACGTGAGACAAAGCCGGCCAAGCCGGGACGCGAAGCGCTCCGGCAAGCGAAAGGCCGAAGGCTTCCTCCTTTGGAAAGCGGCCTTGGCAGCTAGCCGGTCACGGCGACGGCTTTAGCGTGCCTGTCAGCTAGGCCGTGTGGCGCGGTGCATCGCAAGGCCAGGAGAACGAACGTGACTCGCCCGTACCGCGTCGCCGTGAAACTCCGTGAAAGAGTCAACCACCGGTTGAATATCCCGAGTGACAAACGTAATCCGCGTTGTAGTATCCGGCGATGCTGCGCATCATTCAGAGCAGTGCCGCGGCGGCAGCGAAGAGCTATTATAGCAAGGCGGCCGACTACTACACCGAGGGCCAGGAGCTCGAGGGCATCTGGCGCGGCCGAGGCGCAGCTCGGCTTGGACTTAGCGGGCTTGTCGATAAGGAGGATTGGGACGCGCTCTGCGATAACCGCAATCCGGTCAACGGACGTGTACTGACGCAGCGGCAGAACTCAGGGCGGCGGATCGGCTACGATTTTAACTTCCACGCGTGCAAGGGTGTGTCCTTGCTTTATGGGCTCACCGGCGATGAACGCATCCTCGAAGCGTTCCGCGAGTCGATGGGCGAAACGATGCAGGACATGGAAGCAGAGATGCAGACGCGCGTGCGTTCAGGCGGTCGCGACGAGGATCGGACGACCGGCAATATGGTGTGGGGAGAGTTCGTGCACACGACGGCGCGACCAGTTAATGGAGTACCTGATCCTCACCTCCACGGGCACTGCTTTGTGTTTAACAGTACCTGGGACGAAACGGAGGGCCGTTGGAAGGCGGGGCAGTTCGCGGGCATCAAGCGTGACGCGCCGTTCTTCGAGGCAGTGTTCCATTCGCGACTGGCACGGCGACTCGAGGAGTTGGGACTGCCGGTCGAGCGGACGCGGCGCGGTTGGGAGCTCGAAGGTCTGTCTCCGGCGACGCTCAAGAAGTTCTCGCGACGAACGGCAGTGATCGAAGCCAAGGCGAAGGAAGCGGAGATCACGGATCCCAAGGCCAAGGGCGAGATCGGCGCTAAGACGCGCGAACGCAAGCGCAAGGAGCTCTCCCTGGCCGAGCTCCGCCAAGAGTGGCGGTCGCGACTCTCGACCGAGGAGGGCGACGCAATCCAGAAGGTCGCCGACCGGGTTGGCTCGCGGGGGCGCGGCGAGGATGACCGCGCCGCGGGCGAGGCGATGACGCTGGCCCTGGACCACTGCTTCGAGCGCAGCTCCGTTGTTTCCGAGCGGAGGGTCCTCGCCGAGGCCCTGAAGCGCTCCTACGGCAAGGCCTCGCCGGAGCGCGTTGCGCGCACTCTGAAAAACCTGGACCTGGTTGCCGCCCAGCGAGGCGGAGAGCGCCTGGTGACCACCCGGGGCGTTCTTGACGAAGAGCGGCGCATGCTCGCCTTCGCGCGTGAGGGCCGGGGGACATGCGCAGCGCTCGGTGTGGTTCCCCATGCCTTCGCCCGAGACCGGCTGAACGACGGGCAACGCCAGGCGGTGGAGCACGTGCTCAGGTCTCGCGATCGGGTGACCCTTCTGAGGGGCCCGGCCGGAACCGGCAAGACCGCCTCCATGCTCGAAGCAGTGGAGGCGATCGAGACTGCCGGCAAGCGGGTCTTCACCTTCGCCCCGTCCGCCGATGCCAGCCGGGGCGTGCTCCGGCAAGAAGGCTTCGTCGAGGCGGACACGGTCGCACGGCTGCTGCTCGATGAGCGCTTGCAAACCCGCGTGCGAGGACAGGTGGTGTGGATTGACGAAGCCGGTCAGCTCGGGACCCGGACCATGACCCATGTCTTCGACCTGGCGGACAGGCTCGGCGCTCGGGTGGTCCTGTCCGGCGATCGAAGGCAGCACGGCCCGGTTGAACGTGGCTCGGCACTGCGCCTGCTTGAGGAGGAGGCCGGAATCGTTCCGGCCGAGATCAAGGAGATCCAACGTCAGAAGGGAGACTACAAGCAGGCGGTGAAGGCCTTGAGTGAAGGCCACACCGAAGCAGGGTTCCGCCAACTGGACAAGCTTGGATGGGTGCGCGAGGTGCCGGAGGCGGAGCGCTACCAAATGCTTGCGCGCGACTACGTGGCAACCGTGGAGGAAGGCAAGTCAGCCCTCGTGGTTTCCCCGACGCATTTCGAAGGCGCGTGGATCACGGAGGAAATCCGCGGCCAGCTGAAGCGCAGTGGCCGGCTTCAGGCGGACGAGCGCCGCTTCCATCTTCTGGAGAACGCGAACCTGACGGAGGCGGAGCGCGCGGATGCTGTGAACTACTCGCCGACTGACATGATTGTGTTCCACCAGAACGCCAAGAACTTCGCCAAGGGAGAGCGTGTCGCCGTAGGCGACGCGGCGTTGCCGCTTGATCAGGCGAAGAGGTTTCAGGTGTTTCATTCCGGCACGCTTAGCATCGCGCCGGGCGAGGTGCTCCGCGTCACCCGAAACGGCACGACGGCGGACGGAAAGCATCGGCTCAACAACGGTGCCCTTGTGACGGTGAATAGATTCGACAAGCGGGGAAACATCGTCCTCGCCAATGGCTGGACGGTCTCAAAGGATTACGGCCATCTAGCCCACGGGTACGTCGTGACAAGTCACGCCAGTCAGGGAAAAACCGTGGACCGGGTATTCATCGGCCAGTCCTCGAGCTCCTTCCCTGCATCTTCGCGCGAGCAGTTCTACGTCTCCGCGTCACGAGCTCGCGAGCAGGCCACCACCTACACCGACGACAAGAAGGCACTCCTGGAAGCGGTGAGCCGTGGCGACGATCGCCTGTCGGCGACGGAGCTCGTGAGGGAGCAAGTTCTGCGCGAGCGAGCTGGGGTCATGCAGCGCCTGGAACGTCTCGCACTGATTCCCGATGCGATGCCTATGCGGGAGCGGGAAGGCATGAGCCATGTCCGATAGCGCGTTTCTCCAGCGGCACAGCGCCCGGGTCATCGACGCCCTCACCCAACGAGATCCAGGCCTTGAAACGGATGCCTGTGACGACCTGGACTCCTTCGGCTGGCTTCGCGGCATTCGCGATCGCGCGGTGATGCTGGAGCTTCGGAAGAAGAACGGCAACATCCTTGCGCTTGGTTACGGATGGATGGAGCGCGTCGAGTTCGATCCGTCCGAAGGCATCACGCTTCACGTGGTCGGCCAGAAGATCCGGCTCAGGGGACGCAATCTCAATACGGAGGTCCGTCCCCTGGTTAGGCTCTTCGAAGGGATCGTGAGACATCGAATTGCATGGGTGCGCGAGGCAAGCCATGTCGATAGCATCGCCTCCCAGGAAGGCGCCTGTGTGATCGAATCAATCGAGTGGTAACACGTCCAAACTAGATTCTGATTGTCGTTCCGCCGCCTGCGTGATAAATCGGGGTAGTCATCTGGGGCGGATTGCATGGTTTCAAGAGGTGGCGATCGAGAACGTGATCCATTAGTACGGCCTGTCAAGTTCCCGTTGGGGCGACAGCTGATGACACCTGGCGCACGTGACGGAATCCCTCCGAGTGAAATGATGCAGGCACTGCGGCGTCATGCGCGGGGCGACTGGGGCGATCTTGACGAAGAGGATCGGCGATCGAATGATCTTGCGCTAAAGAACGGAGCGCGGTTGGTATCGGCCTACCATACGAAAAGCGGAACCAAGTTCTGGATTATCACTGAATGGGATAGGTCTGCCACGACGGTGTTGCTACCGGACGAGTATTAGCAGCGGATTCTGTGCGGGCTTAGCCCGCTTTGCGCTGATGCTCCCATGAGGTCTCTCCATAGCGCACTGCTCATACGGCCGTGTACCATAATTGTCACATAAAGTTCATCAAACCGTCACATATTCGTCACATACCAATAGTAATATGGATGGAGTAACGCACTGCAATTATGTATCAAAACAACTCATGGAGATAAATATGAATAGGTTTGTTGTGTTGGCTATCGGAGCGCTTGTTCTTGGTGTAACTGCTGTAGGCGCCGGGGGGGCCATGAGCGACACACTGCTTGGCCATACGGAGTTTGACGTAGACGATGTAGGAGAAATCACTCCCAAAGGTATCTATAGTGCTAAATGTGCGCGTGCGAATGACACGGCCGGTAAACTGGGCGGAGCATGCACTCTAGGCTCGGTGGAAGGAGCTCACGGTGTGTGCACTTGTATCTGGGACAAGGCGGGTGCGGGAGAACTGTAATAGGAGTGTAGTCTTGATTATTCGGTTCTTATCGTTTCTTCTCGGTGTAGTAGACCTGCATGGTAAGACAATTCAGCGCTGTGGCGTAGATCCTTCCGCCCTCTAATGCCCAGGGATCGATTGGATCCCATGACCCATAGGCGCATTCGGCCTTGTCTACGCACTGGTGGTCGAGGATTGCGTCCTGCACAGCTTTGTCCCATCTCTCCCACGGTTGACCACCGACACGGAACATGGCCCGAGTCCCGTAATGCCAGTAGTAATAGTCAATGGTGCCCGCTTTGGAGTCCCATTCCGGGAGTAGCCTAATCAGCAGATTAACGCCTTTACCGATCATCGGATCGCTCTCGGGAGTCCTACCCGCGGCGATTCGGGTGAGAATACCGACAGCGGTCATCGACTCGACTTTCTCAGGGGGGAACTCCGCCATCTTTGCTGTGGTCCGCGCCGACATCGCGCCCCTCATTGTATATCCCGTCCGGCCAGTATTCGGGTCGGTCATCTCTTCAATCCAGTTGAGAGCTCCATCGAGCGCCGGCTGATCATCGTCCTCCAACACCCTCTGGTCGATGTCAAGCCCGGCGCGCCGGCCCTTCTCCAATACCGTTGTCATCCAGCCGGTGACCGAAGTGTCTTTGTCGCCATCGGCTGGGAACGAATAGCGCCACCCGCTATGGGGGTTTCGAGCCATGAGAATGAAAGCGATGCTCCTTTGCGCCGACTCGCGGAATGACTCTTCCTGCATTGCGCGGTAGGCGTCGATCATCGCGAGGGAGGCACAGGCGTGGTTGTAGAGAAACTGCGAGCCCGTGCGCGATCCGAGGCAGCCGTCGGCGTCCTGCACACTCATTAGGAAGTTCAATCCCTTCTTGACGGTTTCATCGAACTGCGCGCCCTCGTACGCTTCCCTTGCGCCGAGGAAGCATAGGAGCGCAAGGCCCGTCATCCCCACGTCATGAACGGAGCTGCCAACGCCAGTGCATTGGTCTTTCTCTTTTGCGCAGTTCTCAACAAATTCGTCGGCATTCCATCGTCCATCGGGAGATTGATGCCTCTGAAGCCACATCAGTGCGGCAAGAACGGCCTCTTGGGCACGTCTGCCACCGCGATTACCCTTGGATGTAGCTTTGGGCCGGGCGGCACCAGCGTCCTTAGGTTGTGCATCAGACCCCGGTGGCTCCCGGGCAGACGCCTGACCTGACTCTTGTGTCGAAAGAAGCGGCTTCCAGCTCAGGGCTTCGACGTGCAGGCGAGTCCCCATGTCCGGTTTGATCATGAGCCAAGGTTCAACCGGGGGGGCGTCGACGTTGGGGTTGGCGGCGTTGAGATTGCCGGGTCTCTGGGATAGTCGGCGTCCCTCGGCCTCGATCCTGACGTACGGCTCCTGTTCGGCGTCTGCCTCTTGGACCACAAGGAGAAAGCGAGCACCAGGCCGGCCGAATAGGCTGGCAGCCGCAGCGGCATCATATTCAGCCTTCGACACACGATACTCAAACGGTTCTAACGCCGAGTCCAGGACCCGCACGGAGAATCCGCCGGCCTCGCTTTCTAATCGAACGACGAGTTCGATTGCGTACTGGGTAGTTCCTCCAATTGCGTCCTGCGGGACGCTCAGGGCACTCGGAGGAGCGGTACCGTCTGCTTTTGGTGGACTTATCAGCGCCTCTCCTATCGAGCGCCAATCGCTGTCTGCAAGAGGGAGAAGAGACTGCCACGCGGCATAATCTGTAACGCGCTTGAATGCCGCGAGCTCATGCGCTATCGCATTCATCTCGCTCAGGTCATGACGCCCGATTGCCGCGTGTCCGGCATCCTCGTAGACTTGGGCCAATGCGTCACGCACGGCCGTCGATCGCTGCCGGAGTTCAATGGTGCCTATTGAAGCAGGCCAGCGCCCGATGGTTTCGAAGGTCTTTCGTTCGGCCTCGAGCCGGTTGACTTCTGCTGTGGCTCGGTCGACAGACTTGCCCTGGCTGGCACCCCGCTGCTTATCATCGAAGGCCTTCTGGATGTCGTTGTGGATTTGGGAGCTCGCGCTTTCGTATGCCGCCTTGGCCTTGGCGAGCGATGCGGCCCACGATTCCGCGTCCTGGTGCCTCGCGTCCGCGGAACGAAGAAGAGCAACTGTTGCGACGGCGGAGACCGCAAGGACGTGCAGGAGCTGACGTGTGTTCATCGACTACATCAAGGCGCAGGACCTGGGGGCGGAAAAGCGGTGAGTCTCGTCAGGACGAGTTCTGGACCTTGGGGGGAACGGCGCAGAGTCCGAACTCCTTCTCAGACCAGTGGGCGGTTTTTCAGGGTGTCAGTATAGCTACTGCCGCTGGAAATGTGACTAATTTCCGGTAGACGGAAGTCCAGGATTGGCAGAGCGTTGCGGCCTTGCCGGCCTCCCGGAAGAACACGCCCGTCCTCATCCGGGCGCTTGGTCTGGCCCTGCGGGCGGAGCGGGAGAAGCTGGACAGGACGCAGGAGGACCTGAGCCACGAGGCAGGGCTGGACCCGCACGTACCTTAGCGGCGTCGAGCGCGGAGCGCGTTCCCCCAACTTCCGGTCGCTTCTCAAGATCACGAACGCCCTCGGGGTCCGGCTGGGCAAACTGATAGGCGCAGCGGAGACGCGAGCCGAGGCGGACTCCTGACCCGGTCCCCAAGCCGAGCTGCTGTGCTCTCGGTAAGTCTCCGGGTGTACCACTCTAGTTAGCCTTCTGAGTTTGCGGGAGTGGATGACGATCGGCCTTTCCGTAGGCTGGACACCTCCCATCGGACATACTCGAGCGTGGCATCCCTGTGGCGCTGAGTCTCTGCTGAGGTGGCCTGCAACTACCGATGATTGCTCGAGAACTATGGTTTCACCTCGGGCAATCCCTTCCACAATGGCCTTCCATCTGGGAGGCGAACTTCGATTTCGGAGAACTTCGCACCTCCCTCCGAGTTGAATCCGACCTGTCCTTTTACGAGGTTGTCATCAGAGGTTGCCCCTAGGACTTGACCGTTGCATAAAGCTGTTATCTGCTCACCTCGCAATTGCAATTCGAGAACAAATTGATCACCAGGTTTAGTGGCCCATCCATCAGGACGCCACACACGCGCAGAACCGCGCCGTCCCTTTATCCACGAGCACAGATCGCGTGCGTTTGCTTTATCGAAGGAACCACAGGTAAGGCCCCAAAAACTGTTACCCTCAACATGCGCAAGGACGGAGTAGTAGGCCGCGGCATCTGGACCGACAGTGATGTGGCAGCGTACATCATAATCAGCCCACAACGGATCGCCAAAGTAAATGTCATTGGCAGATCCAGCGACTCCCCGCCAGACCAGGGCGTCATCCTCGATCTCCCAATGACCGTTCCCACCGCCCATCCGTGGCGCCTCCATCGCCGCCATTCGCTCGTGGAGTCCAACTGGATCAAGCTCAAATGCGACGTATTCGTCGCCTAACTCGGCAATAAGCTCCGCGTATTCGTCGTCACGACTGCTCCGCAAATCCTTCAGGGAACGCTCATACACTTGGCGGAGTGCCGCTCGCGCGGCATCGATACCGGCTTGATCCTTTTCTGGCATCAATTCGTCCAACGGCAGCTCTCTCCGCTTCTGAAGGTCTGACTTGGCTTGCAAGATTCGCTCTAGCTGCTGTTGAGTCCGCGTATCGTCTTTGCCAATCAGCGATTTCTCGTTGCGCTCGAGCGAATCCATCACAGAATTGATCCGCTTGCTGATCTCCGCATCATAGGCTTTCCTAGCGGACTCCAGCCGTGTCAGTGCAGCAGGTGTCGTGCCTTTCGCATTTGACGGAGGAACCGCTACGGCCACTTCATCTTGAGACTTGGATGGGGCCAAACCTTGCGCGGACATAAGAGGCTTCCACCGAAGAGTTTCGAGACGCATGCGAGTACCCTCGTCTGGCTTGAGCTCAAACCACGGTTCATTCGCCGCCTGTGCGCGCGGCTTCGCTCCTTTGAGGGTACCGGGACGCTGAGACAATCTGAGCCCTTCGACTTCGATCCTCACGTACGATTCCTGCTCAGTAGTTCCTTCTTGCGCGACAATGAGAAAGCGAGCCCCACTCCGGTCGAACCGGCTCGCGGCGAGGGCAGCGTCGACTTCTGCTCTTGAGACATGGTGCTCAAACGGCTGGAGCTCAGAGTCCAGAGCACGCACGGAGAATCCCCTCCCATCGCCGTCCAAGCGAACCACGAATTCGATCTCGTACTGAGAGACGTCGTCTGCAGCATCCACCATGACGGTCAGCGCACTCGGAGATGGGGCCGCGTCGTTGGTCGGGGGACTAAGGAGTGCTTTCCCCTCTGGAAGCCAATCACCTTTCACCAGAGGGGTAAGTGTCTGCCAGGCTGCATAGTCCGTAACACGCTTAAAGCCCCCAAGTTCATTCGCTAGCGCATTCATCTCGTCTAGGTCATGGCGTTGCATCGCCGCGCGCTGAGCGTCTTCGTAGACTTGGGTCAACGCCTTACGTGCGTCAGTCGATCGCTGTCTGAGGTCAATGGCTCGGATTGAGGACGGCCATTGTCCCTGCGTTTCGAGGGCTTTGCGCTCGGCCTCGATCTGGTTGACCTTGGCGCTATCTAACGCCAGAGACTTGCCATGGGCGAGTTCTAACTGCTCATCGCGAAGAGCCTTCTGCATGTCGTCGTAGATCTGGGCGGTGGCGACGTCGTATGCTGCTTTAGCTTTGGCGAGGGCAATGGCCCACGACTGGGCATCTTGCGGTTGGGCTTCCGCGCCAGAAAGGACGGCGACCATTGCAACAAAGGACAGGGCGAGGATGTGTACACACCGGGTTACGTTCATCAGCTCTCTCCAGGGCGGTGGGTCGGTGCCCGAAACGCACTCCATCCCCTTAGGAAGACTTAGGAGACGAGGCGGCTGGAACCGGACTGTCTCAACTCCTGAAGGGACGAGCCGCGTGATGCATCAAGCGACGGTGCGAGGATACTCCGGTCGGCAGGCGGGGCTGTCAAGACTCGGCTGCGTCGGGCGCGCCACCGTCTCACGGCTTGCCCGGGGAGCCTTGGGGATCGTGATGTGCACCCAGCGGGTACATGGCTCGGTTGTTGCGCTCTACTCTCGAGTGTGGTCTGGAGCTGGCGCTCGGTGCCGCTACTGTTGCAAGGACCCCATTGCCAGCCGGTCTTGGATTGCGTCTTCCTTACTGGGAGACAACAGACAGCCTGCTCGGGACGGCCAGCCGGCTTTGTGCGCGCGGAAGTCCGCCTGTCGCGCGAAGGGCTGTCCGATCTCTCTCTCCTCCTCCGGGCGGGCCGTGGCGGCAAGCCGCCGGCCCTCCCCACCGAGAGATATCAGGCGTCGCCGCCGCGCTCAGGGTCAAGGTAAGCAAGCTGATGAGCGCAGCAGAGACGCGGGCCGAAGCGGATTCTTGGGGAAGGTGGCGCGACCGAGACGCACCTACGCGACCCCAGTAGGAGCCGCGTCTAGCGTGCCGGAGCGCGCCTTGCGTGGCCCGGCGCGGATGAGGACCCTACGATAGTGAAGCAGTGGCATGAGGCCGAGTAACTCCCGTGACTGGCTGTGGAACGACATGACCCGCCTCGGCGGCGTTGAGTGGCCACGGATCTGCTATTGGAGGTCAGCCGATGTCGTGCCCGATATCGGCGTGGAAGCCAGCAACTTCGCAATCCTCGGACAAGAGTGGTTTTTTCAGAGGCCCGAGTTCGTGTCGGCCGTGCTGGACGAGGTTCGCGTTCAGTTCGACCTGGAGCGAAACACCTGGGGGAAGCAGAGGCGGTTCCTGGTCTCGTACATATGTTCGCTCTTCGGGACGACGGACCAGCCGGCATGGGTCACGGTCATGGGCGTCCGGAAAGGGTTCGCTCGACGAATGCAGGAGGAGGGTGTCCGGCAAGTACAGGCCGTCCAGCTCGTGGGCCAGCCGATCCTGCTCGCTCACCTGCGATCGTCTACGACCAGCCTGAATGGTCAGCCGCTTGCGATGCGTGGGTTCCTTTCGGTGCATCCACTAACAACGCAGAAGCCAGTTTGGCTACAAAGAGTGTCCGTTGTGCGTTCACTGCCAGGCACGCGAGGGCCACTCGTCAGCAGGGAGCATCGTCTAGTGACGATGTCGCGGGATCCTGAGGACTTCAAGTTGGCGTCGAGAGGCTTTATTCCGGCGATTGAGCTTTATCGCGATCACGAGGACGTGCATCGGTCGCCATTGATCAGTTTTTCTAGACTTGACCGTCGAGGAACTACTGAGCACCGCTGTTTCAGCCTTCACCCGACGATTGGATATGTCGGTGATGTGCGTGCGATCTCTTACGACCCTGAGTACTACCTGCGTAGCGACATGCTCTCTCACACCGTCTTGGAGAGGCTCCTGACCGAGGGAGAGTATGAGTCGTTCTAGGGGAAGTGAGGAAAAGGGCGCGTCCGGAGAGAGAGCGAGGACGACAAGGCCCGACAAGCCGGATTTCCGCGTAGAGAGTTCGTCCTTCGTGCAGGTGACTCTGCCTCAAGTGAGGGTCCAAAGCACGCGGGTCACCCCTTTTCTGGCCGACGTTACTGAGGAGATTATTAGGGTAGTTGGAGGGAAACAGCCGCTAAAGGTGGAAGGGCTCCTATTCGTTACCCAAGTCCCGGGTAATCGGGTTCCTGAATTTGCCCCAACGGTCAAGACGGCGAGGCGCAATCGGGAAGGTGATACAGGTGCGATCTTGTCGATGGCGCCAATAACCGCGATGTTGCTAGCAATCCGCCTGGCCGCAGGCGCGCAATCAAAGAATGAAGCAGAGCCAACCGAGGCCCAGCGTGATCTTCTCAGGCATTTTGTCGCTGCTCTGCTCGAAGCAGGACCGGGTTGGAGTGCTGTCGTTCCATTCGGCATGGGGGCCGTGTCCTTGCATCTGTTTGAGAAGACTGCTACGGCTAGCGACTACCTGCATGTTGTTGAGCGGGAGTGGAAACCAATTGGCGGCCAGGCTGTGCCAAGTTCGGAAATCGTCGGAGAATTCAATCAGCGGGTCGCAATCAAACTCAGCGAGCTACCGCTGGACTTCGCCGCGCGTCGCGAGGCGCTGAGAGAACTGCACGGTGCTGTTCGCACGGCCTTTGCAAGTTCATTCGAGGCAGTCTTGAACGCACACGCGGCGACGCTTCCGCAGCAGACTTACGAGGACAAGAAGACGTTAGCGAAGTGGGTGAACGCCGAACTCCGCGAGCTTGGCCTAACGATTAGATGTCCCAGGACTGGGCAGCCGGCGTTGCTCCGGGGACATCCGGGAGGAGTTGCTGGAGTTGGGCGGTTCCATCTGGAGATCACGGATTCGGCCGGGGTGCAACGCCGGACGGTGACCTCGGTAACCCTGCCTGAGCTGCAGCTTCAGCCCGACGATCTTACCCGCGCCCCATACGGTGAGCGCGGCTCCCGCTCCCGGTAGGGTCTGCGTCGCCGGCACGATTTCGGAAAGAGGGGTTGACATACCGGCGCGAAGGTACCAATAATGAGTACCGCGCCAGAGGTTGGGAGGGTTTGGCTCCTCGGCGCTCACAAACACCGCCAGAAAGGCAGCTCCACCCATGAGAACCCCTCTTGCCACACCGTCCTCGACGGGGCCCCGAAAGACCCCCACGAAGATCAAGGTCCTGATCGGCATCTGCGCCCTGTATCTGCTCTCACCGGTTGACGTCATCCCTGACGTGCTCCCGGTCATCGGACAGTGCGACGATCTCGTGGCGTTCTTCATCGCCGTCCGCGGGGCAATAGCGGGGCAAGGGGCCATGGGGGGAGGTGTGCTGTGAGGGCCACCATCCTCCAGGAGCTCCCGCTCGATTGCATCACGATCGCTCCGCAGGTGCGCGAACGCTTCGACGAACAAGAGCTTGCCGGCCTGGCAGCGAGCATGGCGGTCGTCGGCCTGCAGCATCCCGTGCGCGTCATGCCAGACGGGAGCAAGTACAGGTCGATCAATGGCGCGCGGAGAGTGCTGGCCGCGCGAAGCCTCGGATGGAAGACGATTCCGGCGGTGATCGAGCAAGAAAAGCTCACCGAACCGGACATCATCCAGCGGCAGCTCGTCTGCGCCGTCCAGACCGAAGACCTGACGCCGATTGAGAAGGCGCAAGCGCTCGATCGCCTGATGAAGGAGACGGGCTGGAACCAAGCGCAAGCTGCCAAGGCCGTCGGCCTCCACGAATCTAAAGTCTCGAAGCTCTTGCCGTTGCTGCTCCTTCCCAAGCCGATCCAAGATCGCATTCACGAGGGAACCCTTCCCCCGAGCACTGCGTACGAGGTGGTCAAGGTCACCGATCCCGAGGCGCGGGCAAGCCTTCTGGAAGAAGCCAAGCAGGGCCGACTCACACGTGACATGGCCGCCAAGCGCGCCAAGGGCCGCGCGGGGCCGAAACCGTCGGCACGACCGGTGCGGGCCACGCGGCCTCGCCTGGAGCGCGTCGCAATCCCGCTGGGTGAACGGCGGTCGGTCACGATCAGTGCGCCGGAGTTGCCTTTGCCGGCGGTCGTCTCTTGGATCGAAGAGCTCGTGGTGCGGCTGCGTTCCTTGGGGGCAGTGGAGATGAGTCTTGCCGAAGCTGTCAAATCCCTGAACGGTGGACAGGAGTAGGAGCCATGGACTTTGTTGTGACAGTCGCGCTCTTCCTCCTGGCCGTACTGCTGAACGCAGGTCAGCAGGCGGATCGCTGGAAGCAGAAATGAGGCAAGCGCCATGTTTGGACGATTCTTTCACCGGGAAAGTCATGGTCGGCGCAATAGGCACACTCGATTGGACGACGTGCTCTTGCGCTGGTCACGAGACGACGTATGGACCGTGCGCGACGCAATACAGGGGACGCTCATCTTAGGCGCAACGGGTTCGGGAAAATCGACAGGATCGGGGGCGTACTTAGCTGAAACTTTACTGAGCAACGGATTTGGTGGGCTTGTACTAACTGCCAAAGGTGCAGAATGCGCCACATGGGAAAAATACTGCGAGCGGACTGGTCGCGCAGAAGATCTTGTCATATTTGGCCCCAAAGGCCCGTGGCGACTAAACTTTCTCGACTACGAGATGAATCGCGGCGGGGGGGGTGCTGGGATTACGGAGAACATCGTCGCGCTTCTTTCCACTGTTCTTGAAGTGGCGGACCGTACCACAAATACAAGTGGCGGTGGCAGAGAAGATGAGGGGTATTGGCGCAAAGCTACCCGGCAATTGATGCGGAATGACATTGACCTCCTCCGCATGGCCGGTGCAAAGATCTCTGTTCCCGATCTCTATCGCGTCGTGATATCGGCTCCTCGTTCACGGGATGAAGCGCGTAGCGATCAATGGAAAGCCACATCCCTATGCTTTCAACGGCTTGCGGAAGCCTACGCGCGTGACAAGACGACACGCGACCAGGCGGATTTAGAGATAGTGTTCGACTATTTCATGTCTGAATTTCCGGCGCTCGGTGACAAGACAAGGAGCGTGATTATTTCCACGTTCTCGTCAACTATCGACATTCTTCATCGTGGACTCCTTGGTGACCTATTCTGTAGTGAGACAAATATCACACCTGAGGAAATTGAGGCGGGGAAGGTGATTGTCGTTGACTTGCCTGCCAAGGAATACGCCGAGGTTGGAATCTACGCACAAGTGATTTGGAAGTACATTTTTGAACGCGCCATCGAGCGACGCACCGTCGTAAAGGACACCCGCCCAGTCTTCCTGTGGATCGATGAAGCTCAGCTTTTTACTACGTCTTATGATGCGCAGTTCCAGAGTACTTGCCGTTCGGCGCGGGTGGCAACCGTACTGCTGAGCCAGAACCTATCCAGCTTTTTCGCGAGCCTAGGCGGAGTTGAAAAGGGTAGAACCGAGGCAACGGCCCTCTTCGGTAATTTGACCACTAAGATATTGCACTCTAATGCAGACTCGACCACAAACGAATGGGCTGCAACACTTATCGGACGTTCACGGCAGTATTTCGCCAATGGCAACAGTTCGTCCTCAGATGATCAGCTGATGGCAATGATCGGGTTGGATGGATTTGGACAATCGAAGAGTGCCAGCGCTGGATTTAGCGAGTCATACGAGTTCGAGATACAGCCTGCCGAATTCTCTCGACTGCGTACCGGCGGACCAGCCAACAACTGGATCGTCGATGGGATTGTTTTTCAAAGCGGGAAAGTGTTCCGGGCGTCTGGGACGACTTGGATTCCGGTGACATTCAAGCAGAGACACTAGAGGTCTCCGCAATCGCGTGGCGCGTTAGATGAGCTGGCATCGTTGCCCAGCAGAAAATACATCTGCAGAAACGGAGTAGGGATGCAACCGCAACCGACAGAAGACCGTATTGAGCAGTTCAAAGGGTTCGTGAGCTGGGTAGTGTTCATCTCTCGGGCGCTGGCTGTGTCAGTCGAGGTCTTCTTGCATCAGGGCCGTACTTTTGGCGAACGCTATCTCGGCATCCGGGCGTTCGTTGCCTTGGTCATCATCTTCTTCTACCCGATCTTCTGGGAGGGGCACGACGCGCAGCCGCTTGTGTGGTATCTGGTCTCGTACATTGTGATGTGCGGCGGCGCACGGTCTGCGGTTGCGGCTCGCCGACGACGGGGTGAGGCGGCGGAACACAGCTATTACACGGGACGGCCTCGGGTCATGCGCTTCGCTCGCGGAGCGACAGAGGCGCAGATCAAGGCCGTGACGGAGCCGTTCTTCGTAATGATCGCGGGAGCAATTGTGTGGACCATGAATGCGCCCCTCGGGAGCTATCTGCTCCTGGCAGGCGTCGGTTTGAGGGTTTCCGTCAACGCCACGCTCCGGCAAGAGCGCAGCCGGGTGCTTGACATGAATGATGCGCTCATCGATCAGCGCCACATCACCGAGCAATGGCGTGGTGGGCGGCGTAGCTAGAGGAAACTCAAGTGGAGAAAAAACCATGTCAGAGAAAGAGCCGAAGTTCGGTGATGGGCACGCGGCGGCCATGTTTCGCATGGGTCTCGCTGAGCTGCGTGCGGCGATGTATCCAGAGTCAAATGTAGCTCAGCAGCCAGAGTACGGAACATTTGGTACTCCCGTGCCGGGTGAAATCATGGAGGCACGTAGGGCCGACGAGCGCGAAGGCGAGCAAGAGCCCAAGTCCGCACTGGCTGAACGACTTGAGCGCATGTCACGAGACGATGCCGGTCGCGAGCAGGAGGCCCCGCAGCGGGAACCACCGGAGCCGGAAAGAGAGTAGCTGCTGCGCACATCAGGGACTTCGACACTCATGGAACCTATCAATCCGTCCTGTCATCGGATCCGACCTCTGGCCGAGTATGCCGAGCGGCTGCCAAGCTGCCGGCGAGGCAAGAAGCTCAACCGGGCCACTCTCTGGCGGTGGGCGCTCCGAGGTGTTCGCGGAGGGCGATGCCTGCAAACGGTCAGTTTGGGGTCCGGTCGCATGACGTGCGACGCTTGGGTGTGGGAGTTCCTGACATCGCCTGGCTCCGCCCAGAGTGGAGCTGAGAGGCAAGGCGCATTGAGTGCCGCTGAGCGGCAGCGCATCGCCAGATCGCTGGGAGCGTAGGGAAATACGTGCCGATCAGCCTCAGAGCTTGGGGGCTACGCCATACCTGGAAGGTGGTTGGAAGTCTGGACAGCAGAACGTGCTGAAGGAGTCAAGATGGCCGTGCTCGGGAAGATTCTTGGTGGCATGATCGGCGTCATTGGTGGCCCCTTCGGAGTCTTTGTCGGAATTGTCGTTGGACATTACCTCATCGACAGGCGGAAGAAGAGCGTGTCCAACAAGGGGGACCAAATCACCCCGTATGGGATTGCAGTGTTTCAGTGTTTGGGAAAACTCGCGAAGTGCGACGGCCCGATTGCAAAGGAAGAGATCGTGGTCGTCGAAGGTTTTATCCGGGAGTGGAACCTCAGCAAGAAGGTGAGGACCGCTGCGATCGCAGCGTTCCGAGCGGCCAAGGACGATTATCAACCGGCGCGGGAATTCCTGCTCCGCGTGGGCGAGTTGAAGAAGTGGGACCATGAAGCCTGCAGCAGCCTACTCTTGGCCATGTATGAATTGTCACGGGCCGACGGAAGTGTGAACACGGAGGAGCGCCAATTCATGTATGAGGCCGCGGCGTGCTTCCGGCTCGGTGCTACGGCGGTCGATGATCTCGTGGGGTCCGAAGCGAAGGCTGAGGAGGACTGGTTTGAACTCCTCGCGGCCAATGAGAATATGAGCGACTATCAACTCAAGGCACAGTATCGCAAGAAGTGCCTTGAACTGCATCCCGACAAGCTATCTTCAAAGGACCTGCCTCCTGAGTTGATGGCGTTCGCCACGCACCGAGTTGCCAAGGTGCGAGAGGCGTATGAGCGAATCCTCGCTTCACGTCGGTAGGGGGTTTCAACGCTCTGTAGCACCGAACTCCTGACGCTGACAAAGGAAGCTCAAATGCGGATGCGTTCGATTTCGTCCAGCGTGATCGCGTCGCACGTCCGGTCGTAGAGCTTGGTCGTCTTGGGCGAGGAGTGAGCGGCGATGGCCTGTGCGTTCTCCAGCGTGCCGCCGTTCTCCATGAAGGTGGTGATCCCGGTTGCGCGGAACGTGTGACAGCAAGTCGAGTCCGGTAGCTTGGCCGCGGTCGCGCGCCGCTTGACCATGCGCAGTGCGTCGATGCGGTGAAGCGGAGCGAGGGTCAGCTCGCCCTTGCGCCCGATCGCGCGGAAGAGGGGACCTTTCTTGTGGTCCTGGATGCCCGCCACCTGGACGTAGGCATCGATGTACTCTTCCAGCTTGTGGTGTGCAGGAACCATGTGTTCCCTGCCTCCCTTCTCGTGGAGGCGCAGCCACCATCGCTTCCCATCCTGGTAGTAGTCCTCAACGCGCATGGCGGTCGCCGCGCCGACGCGCGCGAACGAGAAGACCATGACCCCGATGAGCGCTCGATCGCGGAGTCCCGAGATCCTGGGCGTCCCGTCGGGCCTCGAGAGGGGGATCGAATCCAGCAACTGACGCGCTTGCTCACCCAGGAGCACAGGTGTCTTGCCACGCACGACGACGTACCGCGGGCCGCGAACGGAGTGGGCCGGGTTCACGGGGATGGTCTGGCCTGTGACCATCCAGTCGAAGAACATCCGGATCGCAGCCAGATGCTGCTTCACAGTTGGGACCGCTCCGGGATGCGACTCGATGTAGGCCGCGACGTGCATCGGCTTGATCGCCGCGAGGCGCTTGCAGCCGTGCCTCTCGCACCAGTGGAGGAATTGGTAGCACGCCTGGGCGTAGGCTTCGCGCGTGTGGAGGTTCCGGATGGTGACGAGGAAGAATTCGAGGAACCGCGTCGCCACGTGCTCATCTTGGGCGATCAGTGCCGGTAGCACCCGAGCGCGCCAACCGGCAATGGACGAACTCATCGGTATGGACGTCGCTGGAAGGGTGATTAGCGATCCGGCCGAGCTTTCGCCATTCGACAGCATCAGGACCTCCTCCTTCCAATTGGAAGTATGCATCATAATGTCCTTTATGATGCATTGTCAAGAATGGGCGGAACGAGAGCGCAAGACAGTCTTCTGAATAGGGACTACCGTGCTCATTTGAGCAGCTTGAATCGTGCAGCGGCCGATGACGGGTCATCAAGATTGAAGGAAGGTGCCACTAGCCCCAAATCCTGGCTGATTCGCTATCGTAGTAAGTGACGTCCAGCGGCTTGCCCCGCTTGTGCAGTTGTAGTCGTGCCTCTCGCCGTGTCACCATGCCTGCCACTGCAGAGGCCAGTGCTTGCTTCGGCTCGCCACGTACGCCAATCAGAAGCCGGGATAATTTCGTGTTGGCCGCGATCGCTTCTGCGATGTGTTGATCACCCTCTCCAAAGGAATGCCCGAACACGACGAGCGAGTTCTCTATGCGGGAAAACTTGTCAAGGCAATACCAAAGGTAGCCGCTACGTTGGATTTGTTCGAGCTTTGCTTGTGATGAGCCCTCGGCGACGAACAAGGGATAGCGCTTCTCGTCGAGGCCTTGCTTGATCAGCTCAGTAAGCGGCCTTCCTGTACGGACCCAAGCATGCTTGCACAGGTCGCCGCGGTGTACGAAGAGGTGCAGTGCTCCGTGCAAGTAGAATAAGCCCCGATCATCCCCTAACCGTTTTGCGAAGACAACATAGGGAGCATCAGGATCATCCTCGTCTTCACGGAAACCGTCACCCCATTGGGGGCCTTTCTCATCCGTCATGGTTACCCAGTAGGACAAGAGGTCATAATTGGTGGTGAAGACATTATGATAGGGCAAAAGAAACTGCAGCGCCGCTGATTTTTTACTATCCGCTATTGCTCCTGTGTGGGCTGGATGAGAGGTGGCAACAGCCTCCACCAAGGCTTTCTTCACTATTTCCACGTCGCCCAGCATATCCGATGTATCCCCAGCCAGTAGACCATAGATACCAGCTACCCAATGTGCATCGTCGAGAAGCTTCATGACGCCCTCGAAGTTGTTTGTGCCGATCCGTTCGAACACTTCCTGTGCTCGTGCGCTCAAGCCGGAGCGCACAGCTCCGTCATACAGGCTGTCGTACTTGAAAATAGGGTCGCATGCGATGCTGAATCCGTTGCCAATCAGAACGTGATTACGGCCCGGGCCTAGCTTTGCGACTGCATCATCATAGGACAGTAGGTCAGTCATGATCAGTGAACCTGTGGAGGGCCCGGCGCTAGTGTGCCAAGCAGGTGAAGTGACGGCGGCCGGCACGAACCTGCGCTCTTCGTGCTGGTTTCATCACTCTGGCCGGTGGGCATGTTTCCTATGGATCGCCGAACGACACCCCTGGAAGGCTAACTGTCTGCGCGCAGGCCCAGATCCTCGGCTGTGAAGGCATCCGCCGATGCCTTCTCGTACACGCTGTCCATCTGCGGTCGGAGGACGAGTAGCGCTGCGATGCGCTGAACGATCCCACGAAGTTCGTCCAGCTCGTCAATGGAGAGGCCTTGCCCCTCGCGGCGCTTCGCATCCCGGTAACCGAGCCACTTCTTCACGACGGGATATCCGCCCAGCTCGTACTCCCACACTGCGCGCGGCACGTGCCGTAGGTAGACCTGCTCGTTCAGCCAGAGATCACCGGTCACGTCGCCCCATTCGGTGAAATGCTGTTCGCCATTTCCCGGCTCGCGTCCCTCCCATCGTCCCCTGCCCCCGCCGAAGTAGGAGTAGGCCACGACAAGGTCGCGCTCAGCGATTGTGCCCGCGGGATTCTTGCAAGGGACCCCCAGAGCCTTTGCACCAGGCCCCACGATCCTGTGCACGTCCGCGTGCGCGTCGTGCGATACGTCCAGGAGTTGCGCTATTTGCATGCCGACTGCGACAGCGCGTGCGAGCGTATCCTTGGATCGGGGAATAGGGACATGCGCCCAGTCTTGCGCAAGGCACTCTCCGTGGTCGGCCTCGTAGGCCGGCGCGTGCAGGATCGCGAGGCTCGCGCGGAAGAGCTCGCGCACGAGAGTTGCCGCCACCTCGTCACCCAGCCCCCCGGAGATGTGCCACGCCTCCTTCAACGAGGCCCAGGCCTGTGGCGAGAGATTCGCCGCGCGCTTCCGATCGCTCGCCTCGTCATACAGAGACCTACCTCGGTGCCCGTCGCCATGTGGAACTACGTCCGCCGGGAAACAGACCGATCCTCGGTCATGTAGATGGAGGTCTAGCAGTGTTCGGCAAAAAAGCGGCCTCGCCTCCGATCTCCGCCTGGGTTGCGGAACGGCGACTAGAAACTCGTTGTGCCCCAAGTTTCGCCAGAGCTCCGCCCGGCACTCGTTTAGCAGCTTTCCCTTGTCCTCGTAGTAGATCCACCGAGTATCGAACGGGAAGAGCAAGTACGGCAGCACCCTCTCATCCTCAAACCCGCTATGCTCCTGCAAGTACTCGCGTACTCCCTCCGGCTCGTAGCGGGCTCGCGGCTCGCAGACCATCGGATGGCGGGCGGAGAATGCGGCGTACCCCATGTCGGAGTAGTACTCGCGCATGCGAGTTGCCAAAGCCTCCTTGTCCACGTCAATCACGCTACCGTCCAAGCCGCGATTAGGGTTCACGCCCTGGAAGCTCGTGGGGAACAGCTCATCTAACCCAGGCCAGTCCTCAAACCCACCGGACGTCCCTTGTGACACGAAGCGCCAGCGCACTTCCCGGGTAGGCAAAATCTTCTCGTAGTTTCGTGGGCCTTCAGCGCGAGCGGCGGTCTCCTTCCGCTTGGTAGGTTTCCATCCACTCATTTCCAGCGACGCACCTAGTGCCGCACGTTTCCGGTCCGCCATGCCCCAGAAGTCGCGCACCTCAAGCGCTGCCGCTGCCGCGGTGCGAGCCTTTTTCTTTCTTTTCAGAAGGGTGGAGATGCAGGTTCCGACCTGGATACCGCGCGGATCGTGGGCGGTGGTGAACACGCTCTGGTCAACTTTGCCTTCGTCCGGCAGGCCGCGCGGAATCACCTTGCCCGTCTGGTACTTGTCACCATTCAGTCGGTCAATCCACACCGCATGAAAGTTCCGCAGAAGCGACTCGCGCATGATCGGATGGGACCGCCCCGTCAAGTAGGAGCTGTTGGAGATATACGACACGATGCCATACTCCGCTTCCTCGCCAATCCGCTTTTCCGCGAGTCGGAAGAAGCGGATGTAGAGATCGTCCAATAGGTGTTTGCGGATGCCCCACTTCGTATACAGGTCCGTCTGTCCGATTTGCTTCCCTTCAGCGTCGCGCCGAAGACCCTTGTAGTGGTCGACGAGATCCGCCTCTTCGTCCATCGGCACGCCCGCGAAACGATTATAGGGTGGGTTGCCCAGCACGACGATTACGCGCGCACCACGTTTGATCCTCTGCGCGGCGTCGTGCTCCTCTTGCAGCTCGGGGAAGTGGAGCTTTAGCTGCTCAGGTCCTTCCCATCCGGTCAGGGCGTTGGTCAGGAAGATAGCGGGCCGGCTCTTCGCGTCGGGCTCGGCTCCTAGCTCAGCGAGCAGCAAGTACGCCTGTAGTTGTGCGATTACGAAGGGCGCGGTCAGAATCTCAAACCCGACGACGCGGCGACTCAGCGCCTGCAACAGCTTCGCTCCGAGCGTTGCGCGATCGCCCTCGCCCGCTAGTTGATCAGCGATGCACTGCAGCACCTCCACGAGGTAGGCGCCGGTTCCGCAGCACGGATCAAGCACAACCACGTCGTCGTCCCCGAATCCGCGCGAACAGCCGAGCTCATCCCTAAGAAGCTGGTCAATGCGCCGCACTTGGTAGCGCACGATTTCTGGCGGCGTATACCATACCCCCAGTTCCTTCCGAAGGTTCGGGTCAAAGGCTTCCAGGAACGGCTCGTAGAAGTACGTGATGGCCGTGGCCGCGCGGTGCTCGGGCTTCGGCGTTCCATTGCGACGCAGCGAAGGCAAGTAGAAGCGTGCGAAGAAGGCATCCTCGTCTACGCGCAGCAAGGCTTCGGTGGCGCGATCCAGGTGCTCGGCGAGGCGCAGCTCTTCAATCCGTTTGGGATGGCGAAACTCGTGGAATAGGCTGCCCAAAAAGGGGATTCTCAGATAATCGGAGAGATCCTCCCAACGGAAGGGCTTCGACTTGGCGCCCTGGCGCCACAGACACCACGCGGCGAAAAGCCCGTAGAATGCAGTTTGCACGAGCGACGAGCGCAGGAATTCTTCGCCCTCCGGTCCCTGAAACGAAATGCCGAGCGCCTTGCCGAAGTCGTCCAGCAGCCCGCGGACGGCGCCGGAAAACTGTGCCGGCAGTCCGGCCTTTGCATCTCTAGCGAAGCGCGCGAGGATGCGCGCGAGCGACTCGGGCTCGGCGATGCTCGCGTAGCGAGTCACGGCGCGCTCCACAAGCTCGGCGAGCTCCTCGCCAGCTTCGGGACGGTGCGGCTTGCCACGCTTCAAGTCTGTTTGCGAGGGCCACAGGTCTACCGTCAACTCTAGCGCGCGCTGCTTCGGCGGTACTGGTCCAGTCGGCGTGTAACCTGAGCGCACGGTCAAGAGTCCGAAAGATCGTACGTTGCACAGTAGCACCACGCGTGTTTTCCCGAGGTAACGCCCGACCTGGTCGTTGCGTTCCGTGGAGACTGCAAGGCCGTCCAGCTCCACGTCCGGGAGCTTCCCCTCCCCTAGGACAACCGGGTAACTCCCCGAGCCGTCGTAGAGCGCGAAGTCTGGCTGGTCGGCGCCGCCACCCTTCCGCGCTTCATTCGTGCTTGCCCGTGCATCAAAGGGAAGGCCCTGGGCTGCAAGTACTTCGGCCAGCAGAGTACGGATCGCCGGGTAGTAACTTGGCTCGGTCGTGGACTTCGACTTGACGAGCCGCGAGATCTGCGCGGCGTACTCGCGTAGCGCGGGGGCGAGGCGATCCATGTGGTAAGTAGTACTGACGCCGAGCGCCCAATGCGAGGGTCGAGGGCGGGTTACTCGGCGAAGAGCCTGGGCCTGGAGAGAACCGCTGCCCCGCGGCAGGAAACCAGCCTTCTCAAGTCTCTAGTGCGGTCCGGGATGCCAGTTCGAAGGCGAGGGCAGACCGAGTGACCGTGGCTGGAGCGGCGAATGATAAATGGTGTCTTGATGGGGGGTGATTATTGCCAAGTGGCGCGGGCCATTGATCCAAATCCACCGTACCGAAAGCCTCAACCAAGCGTCCCTCTCAGCTGCTGCGTTCGCTCGATCACCCAAGGCTCTTTACTTGGGGCTGTTCTTGTATTGCTAGGGCCAACATTGCGTTGGGACGCGCGACGCACCGCGCGGCTCACTCGAATATTGTGTAATACTAGGGCATCAAGAGGTTCATTTGGGGCTGTTGGTGCAGGCAGCCACTCCAGACATTCTCCGATACGCCGTCCGCGCTGACGTTTCTTGGCCTTCATATGAGCGGTAGTATCCATCAGGATCACACGGTCGAAGGCGGCCGATAGCTCAAGAAGATGAGGCCAACCACCGCGAAGAGCGAGAGTAAGAGGTCGGCCTACGTTCTCTGCCATGTGAACAAGCTGATCAACATGCCAGGCGCGCCTCGTGCTCGATCTTCCGATCGTGCCCAGCTCATAGGAGACTACTCCGATGTGTGGTGATGCAACCAGATACTCCGTCCACCGAGAGAAGTCATATGGCGTGCGGCCGTTTACGTGAAGGGCAACGGGAAGTCCAGCGCCCGCGAATGCTTCAAAGCAATATGATATGCGTTTCATGCTCACTAAGTTATCGTGTCGGACGGTATCGCAGTGCATCGAGAAATTCGGCGTAGCGATCAACGCTGGGCGCAGCCTCTGCAATGACTCGGCCGTGGACTTCGGTCTAAGCGCGTGCCAGAATCTCTCAACTGCGTTGTCCTTTCCGGTGGCGGCCAAGACCAATCGGGCCCGGGAGTCGATCCCAAATTGCTGGAGCAGTTGTTCGCGGGAGGCAAATTTGGCCAGCCCGGTGTGCAGGTCAATCACCGAGTACAAAGAGATCGCGACGGCAGGAAGCCGAAGTGGGCCTGCGAGGCCGCTTGAATCAAGAATGCAAGGAACGTATTCAGGTAATGGGCGCATCGGCAACACGGGGTGCTGATATGGGCGCAATGCGAGGCTGTCGACCTCGTTCACGAGGTTGCTATAGCGCGATTGATTTGGGCAGGCATATCGTTCACAGGTGATGGGATGGCCGCAGCAAAGCGCCATACAGTCAAAAACTGGGGCCCGTATGCTGAGGCCGCCACAGAAGCGTAGCTCAGGACAGTTTACGCAGCCAAGACCTATCTCCGTGCCAGGCTGATGCCAGAGGCTTGGATCCGCGAGTTTTTGCGATCTGCGCATACGGGGTTCTCCGCGGCCTTGAGCCTCGATCTAGTTTAGTAGGAGATCGGCCTTGTTCGTCAGCGAAAAGACATTGATAATGTGACCATGCGCGCTGGGGGACGGTCCGCGCATCATATCGATAACGCTCGGCGGAGGGTTCTCGACAGCTCCTACAATCGTGACGCCGAGAATGACGAGCAGGCGATTATTAAGAAACGCGAGTCGATACTCTTCGCCCAGCGCAAAGGCATGCCATGGTTCTGGCGTAGCGAGGACCACAATAGAAAGTTGTGGAGCGCACGAAAAAAGAGTGGGCTCTTCGAGCCGTTCAAGGCTTCTTCGCTGCTTTCGTTGGAAGTTGTCGGTTGCCTTTGTGATCATCTCAGTGCCCATAGGACAGATCCTCCATTACCGGTCGGTAAACGCGTGTACGCCCGCGACGTTCGGACTTTAGGATTCCTCGAGTTTCAAGCGCAGCGAGGCGGTTGTTGGCGGCGGAGGGGCGAACTCGCAGTAGGGCCCTTGACACGAAAGAAGCATCAAACTCTTCTTGCCCTTCAACCGCTTGAAGTGTCTCTTTCAACGCAGGATCCAGCCGTCCCATTAAGACTGGGTTGTATGCTTCCAGGGCGGGGGAAACATCTGCCGAAACGATTACGCTACTAGTCGCCTCAAGCGCGACAGCGAGTTCTTCCCTAACAAGGTCCGTTAGGTTCGCAACGACAAGGATGATGTCGGGACGAAAGGCAGCTGAGTACTTCTGCAGGGCAAGTACAGCCTCACGGAGCCAGCTAACCGTTGCCAGGCGAACATCAACGAAGTCGATCGCGTGCAGACCTGGGTCGGCGGTGTCGAGGCGTTGTCGCGTCACCTTGAACCAAGCAGCTCCGTCCGCGGCGCCGGCTAGGTGGGTCGAGTTGGCCAGGATGGCCACTGGGAGGCAGGAACAGACCTTCATGTGAACGTCTGAAGGATAGCCCCTGGCAAGTGAAGGTCAAGGCCCGAAGCCGCTGCCCGGGAAAACCAGAGCGGAAACCGTAACTCCTTGGTGGGGCGGACGTTGTGAGCAGGTTCCCTGGTCAGGGCGAGAGCCCGCCCCGGCAATCTCGAGCACTGCCGACCCGGACCGGAGTCGCACAGAACCGCTTGCCGCCCGAAGGGGGAGGAAGACGGCGCGGTAGCCGAATCCGTAGCCGACCCCTCGCCCGTGCCGCGAGATCCCGGGCATCACCGCGAGTGGGAGCGCCTCCAGATCGTCGCGGAGCGATCGGAACTCGGAGGATCTGTGAAGGCTAGTCAGCATTCCAATGCCCGTGTCCGCGACCACGTACTCGAAGCGAGCCGCCGTCCGAGCAAACGCAGCCAGTCCCGAGTCCGGCGCTTCGCTGTGTTGAATGACGTTGTCGGCGAGTTCGCCCAGCGCGCCCGCGAGGCCGGATGCGACCGCATCCGCGAAACCCGCTTCACGCGCAGTTACTTCAGCCCTTTTCAGAAAGGCCATCCAGGCTGGAGAAGCGCCCAGGCATGGAGGAATTCGCGTCGCGTCACTGTCGATTGGCTGAAGGCTCAGGTTCGATTGCACCAGCCTGGTGTTGTCCAACAGTTGGGTGACTTGTTCGACGATGGGCAGGTCGGAATAATCGGAAAGCCGCGGGAGCTCACGTCGACTGTTCCGCCGGTAGAGTTCGTACTCGACGACTGCCCCGACCCCGTCCTCAACGACGCGCACGAGGTTGCGGAGCGTTCCGTTGAGGGCAGCCGTAGGTGCCATGGCGAGCTCGTCAAGGAACTGCAAGGTCATCGTTCAGTTCCAGACCGATGGGCGGCCACAGGGGGGGTGCAGCCCTTCTCCAGGCTTCGCAAGACATAGTGGTACGGTACCTGGGTCTGCTGTCGATTCTGCCGGCACTCGGCCTGGTGGATCCGCAAAGTTCGTGCTGACAGAGCCTTGCGGCGTGGATCTGCGGTCTCCCGAACCGCTGCTCCGTCTACATGGTTGCCCGAGTGCTGGCTCCAGGTCAGGTCGACGGGCTGGGGCGGGTGGAGACCGTGAAGGGCGACATCCAGCCTCGATGAACTTCCCGATGCAGAGCGGCCGGCGGGAACCGAGCGTGCGACCGGTCCCCGCTCTCGGGACAGTAGCCCCGATCCCTCCCCAGCGCTATGTGGTCGTGGCGGATGAGGCGGAGGAGACCTCAACGTCGCGGACGAGCCTACGCGGCTACTGGAGCGACTACATTTCGCGACGTCCTCGTGGAAGCCCTGAATGATGCCTCTACCTGGCGGGCCAGCGGTGGATAGAATCGTGGCCGACAGTCACCTAACTCTTTGTGCATCAATATGTTACAACGATATGCCACTGCATCCTCTGGTCCCGCAGGTTCGGGCTTGACTCCCTCGGAGCAGGCGATATAACAGCCAGCAACATAACACCACGTTAGTCAGGCCAATCGCATGAAACCGCCCACCATCACTGACCTTCAGTTTCTTGTGATCGAAGCCCTCCGCGGCGAGGAGCTCGCGGGCCATGAGCTCCGTGGGCGCTTGGCGGCACAGGGGGCCCGGAAGGATGGGCCGGCCTTCTATCAGATGATGGGGCGTCTTGAACGCGCCAGCCTCGTGGAGGGTCGATACGTGCAGCTCGAAGTCGAAGGGAACATCGTCAAGGAGCGTCGCTACAAGTTGCGGGGAAATGGCGAGTTGGCGTACCGCGCAAAACTGAACTTCTATTCGTCTCGCATAGTTTCGCAACAAATCCAGGGATTGGGAACGAGCCATGTTTGAGCGGGTTCAAAACACAATCGGATTCCCCCTAGGCGTGGTCACGCTGCTGACGGCGGCGGCACCTCACGCTCATGCACAGGTGGGGCACTCGGCCGTACAGTGTGCCCCCGCGGATTGCGGTGGCGGGGGTGGCAATAGTTCCAGACATATGCGGGACAACTCATTGTTCGTGCGCGGGCCCTTCGTTGAAAACGAGGATTCGCTTAGTGCGAGCGCCGCGCTCGTTTCATCCGTTGAAGTTTCCAACGAAGACCTGAAGATTGTTATCTACGAGTGCACCAATAGATGGTACGTCCAACCGTTTGCCCAGTCGATACCTGACCTCACCGGAGACGGGATCCCCGAAGTGGCTGTATTGGCAGGAATTCCTCCGACCCTCTTCGCAAATCCTAACGACGCGTTGGGTGATGATACGCCGCTCTATGACATTCATGCGAAAGCAATCATTGAATCCTTTGGGAACACTTTCGGAGAAGAATCGCGTGAAACTGAGATCGAGAATTCGCAGTGGGACGCGGCCGATTCTACGACCTCGCAATTCGTAGTGCAGCCCTACTCCGTGCGGGCCTACGCCAGCGATTACGACATGACCGCGGCGCTTCTCAAGAGCCTCATGAGTGGGCGGCCGATTCCATTCGAAATTGTGCAATCCATGAATGGCCAGGAGACGCTACGAGTCCACATGCCCTCGGGCTCAGTTGAGCTTCGAGAATACCGACACAATGCCGTCACCATTTTCAACGGCTGCTCGGGCGAGATCATCGGAGTGATTGCCGGGAGTTTGGTATCGCCCGCAAGTGGTGGAAACCATGATTGTGACAAGAATGCGCCAATCACGCTTGGCGTCCGAGAAGTTAGTGACCTTACGTCCGACGGGGTGCCGGAGATCATGGTCGCGAGAGCTGGATGGATGCCGGGAACTGCACCCAGCGTGTGGATCTGGCTGGTTGGAGCGCTCGCCGGAGTGTCAGTTGCGATGTTCATTTATCTTCAAGCCGGCCCAACTCGCGGCAACTATGCGGGCAAGTTGGAGGCCCTGGGGGCCTTTTTCCCCCGCAAGATTCGAGAAACGATCTGGGAACCCGCAGCGGCCGATCTTGTGACAGATTTCTTGAGGAGGTATAAGTGTGGTGCAGGCACAATCGAACGCAAATGGCGCGATTTCTGCCTTGCACATCAAACCTGCCTACTGTTCGCGCAATCCCTGCGGGCTTGGTGTGTAGGATCGCTTCTTGAGCTTTTCACCACCATTATCAAGCGAGGTTAGGCCGCCTCCGTTGCGCTCACGGTCGAACACCTGCCGGAGACCCGACCCGAATACTGTTAGCCCGAGGTAGAGGATTGCATTACTGCCCTCTAACAACGCACTCTCGCCTTCGCAAGCGTTTGCGTCCAGTCAACCTAACGCCTGCTCGCGCAGTGGGCATCGCCGAGACGGACGTGGGCCAGATGGTGAAGTTCCTCTTCAGAATTGATGTGGTCATCGGGGACAAGCTGGAAGACTCGAGAAACGTCTCGCTGGCGACGCGAAAGACCGAGTTCGGCGTGAAGCGGTTGGTCTTCTCGCTGCGCCGACGCTGGAGCTCGGCCGCAAGGAGGCACGCGGGCGTAGGTCAAGAGAAGAATCGTGTGAGAACATTCATAATCAGCCGTTGTAGGTCAAGAAGACGATGAAGATCTGTGTTCTTTTGGTGTTGATGCTCACCCTAGGTGGCTGCATGGCGGGCGTCGGTCGAATGCCGACGGAGTATGAGACGGTTGTAGAGTACAACACCATGGTGGAGGGTCGTGATTATGCGCTTATTCGCACGCATCGCGGGCTAGCATTGGTTGCGGAGAATGATGGGAAAAAGATTCTGATCGACAACCACTGGGCAGAGGCGAACGGAGACCACTTCGCTCTATTGGCCGGAGCAAACAGAGACCACTTCCCCTTTTTTGGAATACCGGTTGGATCTAACGGCGACGCATTTGAAGTGATCGTTCCGACAGATCGCAGCGAGCCTGCCGAGCTGCGCAGATATCTAGCCGGATCTTACACGGTAATGCCCATTGGCGCCATCCTTCGCCCGATTGGAACACCATCGGAAGCATCTACTCTCACGCCGCGGCGATCCCACTACATTCAAATAGGTGATCATGAACTTCTGTTTTCTAATGAACTTCAGGACCTGGTTGTAGTTCTTGACTCTAGTGGCTATGAGAGCGACCGGGACATTCTTATAGTAGAGGAGCCCCCCTGGCATCTTACTGGCCACCGTAATCTGTTAGCCGGTCTAGCTATATTCCTTGACGATAATCCGGATCTACAGCCAACGTGGTTGATGGAAGGTTTGCGAACCGGGAAGGTACTAGACATAGGTCCACTTGTCGATGCCGCCCCCACGCCCGATGATGATTTGGTCAACTTCTGCCTCGGCAGCTTCCTTATCACTGGTGCTATTGCCTATGAATGGGTGTATCAGGCTGGCATCCGAATAGAAGGCACCGAGAATCAGCAGCTTTATGACCTATGCGCTCGTCTTCTGTCGTCTCCACAAAAGTGGCCCGTAACGTATGTTGCGCGGAATTGGGCGATAGCCAAGTCTGTGATTGCGGCACTGGACAGAGGCCAAGAACCAATGCTGTTTGTAGGAGGAGGGCATCTTCACACAACTTCAGGGGTCAACCATGAAGCACAGCGTCGCGCGTTAATCGCGGCCGAAGATCTCTCAGAGTCTGTTGTACATGAGCTCGAGGCTGCCCGGCTTGGCGGCATCGCTGATTATCTTAGAGAGCATAGAATTGGATATGTTCATATCGCCGCGCGTATCTCAGCGTCAGACCAAATCGAGGAAGAACGTTACAATTCACTCTTTGGTGTGCAGGCGAGTGGAAACTATGAATCTTATCTTGATGAGTATTTGGGGAAAGTGCTCGGTATCACAGTAAGCCCCTCGCCAGAGGCCGCAGCATCACTGATGAAGAAGGCGAACCGCCGATCCAAGAATAAGAAGGGAGAGGCCAAAAGGCGAAACAAAGACGCAAAGAATGCCGAGCAGCGCCGGGTGAAGGCGGCAGCAGAAGCAGCGGGTGTTAGAGACTTCCATGGATTCACCGACTATATACATTATGTAAAGGAGAAGGACGGGCTCGTTGGAACTGACCTACTAAACGCCGAACTCCGTCGACTAGCTCGCGAGTACGCTGAATCGGAGGGCCGGTAGGGTTTTCTGTCCACAGAGCCTGAGGGCTTCCGCGCTCGCTGGGTTTGTCCCACAGATGCACTTGCTACCGCCCGGTTTCTGAGATAAATGCCAGCGCGTCCCTTACGATCTCGGCTTCCTCTCGCGCAGAGACTTCAGGCCAAAATCCGTAGCCAACTTCCACGCCATATGCAGGGATCAATGGCCCAGGTGCAAGTGCGGGGACGCCGGTTCCGTAGACAACGGTCGCCTTTGCGGTTGACTCACGGATCTCAAAGCGCAGCATACTATATACATTGGTGGCATGCAGCTGTGCGGTTTGATATCGACCTTGGTCAAGAAGGCCACTTATTCCTTGCATGCGCGGGTTATCCGACCAAACGAACTCCCAAAAGCTTACTCCAGCGGGCAGAATCTGCGATTGCCCGGGGGATCGCGGTTCCGCCCCACCCCATTCATGAACAAAGCGCTCGTTCATTCTAAAAACGAGAGAAAACCCGTTGATTGAGGTCTCGCCCTGGGCGACTTGGGATTTCGTAAGTCGCGCAAGCTCCTCCAATTCGCCATTTTTCCATTTCAACTCATGTCGTAAATCAAGCGTCTCATAATATCCGCTAATGCGCTTCTGTAGATTCACGTAGTTCTCAAAAGCGCCATCGGGCACACTTATGAGTGGAAGGCTATTGTTTTCCATCCACACCAGCTCTGCCTTCCGATCAGAGGCCCAAGCAAGAAGCCCCTCGCGCACCTGCTCGACTGGGATGTCTATCACCACGATAAACTCGCTGGGTGCAAGGAGATTGTCTGTAACCCAACAATAAGGGACGACGGACGGTGGTGACGCACACGAACTCACAAACGCTCCTAAAGTAAGGAGTATGGTTAACGAGAGTACGATGGTCTTGTTGACCATTCGCGGTTGTCTCCTAGTCGTCGTACGGTACAGGTTCGGTCTTGTTTATTAGCGCTTTACCGGATTCCGGGGGCAGAGCCTGCAATCCATAGCCTGATATCGCTGGCACCGCCTTTATGTAGTACCACCGGTCTGGCTCTGAGCATTAAGCTCAGTTGTGTCAATGGCGATCCTTCACCAATTCCGATGACGAGTTGGCCCGATGGGCGATCATATGCAATGTGGTAACCGTGGGTTAGTCGACCTATCGTTCGGTTGCCGTCCCAAATAGGTACACCAACCTTGAGACCGGGGATATCGATGGCTTGGGGACTGTCCTCACGCAACTCCAGAATAAAGACCCGGCAATAACCCTCGGCGGGCGAAGGTCCGGTGGCGTAGGGAACACTCTGGTGTAACGAGTTGCAACCGGCAAACACCAGGACAACAAGCATTGCTGCGATGAGTAACCTACGTGATTGGTTCACAAGTCTCCTTCCGCGTCGAGATGGGCGGGAAAGCCCACCTCTTAGCATACGTCTCGTTGAGACTAGGCGCGAGCAAGCGCCATTGGTGGCGGCACGCTCTGGCCGGCACGAATTCCAGCACTGCGTGCGCCGTCTAGGATACAGGGATGTGAGACGGTTCGTCTTACACGAGAAGTGCGACCGGGACGGGGAGTTGAGTGGGAGCCCCGAGGAGGTCCTGAGGGGAAGCGCCAACCCAGACAGATCAGGGCTTCCCAGCGGATTCGCCTTCTGTTAGGTTGCGGTCAAGGGAGGTGACACGCGGTCGCGATCCCAGCTCAAGCACGTCGCAAGAGCGCCCAGATGCCCTACCAGTTCGTCCGCAAATCCCTCCTCGGGGAATACGCCGACCGTTGGCCAGCACTTGCGGGTGCCTCGAGGAGCGGCTCGTCGTCTGGACTCTCCTCGACTCGGGACTCAGGGTGGCCGAGCTCTGCTCCCTCTCCCGCCCATCGCGTAGGGTGCGCTGCTCCGACGCCTCGACGAGGCACCTATCCTGCACGTTGTACTGGCTGACAACGCCGCTACAATGCCGCTGCACGGGTTTGGTTTTCAGGTTCCATGCATATTCTTGCAGGGCGATCCTTACCTGTCTCGCACACAACAAAGGGAACTCACGCATGAGCAGCTTCAGAACCGCAGCCGCTTTAGCACTATTGTCCATGGGGCTATGCGCCTGTAAAAGCACCGAACCCGAAGGAAGTCCGGTAGGGGGACAGCCTAAGCTACTTTATGAGTGCGTGGCCACGGGAGGACAACAGATAAAAGCATCAATCCCGGCGGACGATATCATTGAAATGGCAAAGACCTACGGCCTCGACGTGAATCTCGAAGCACTAGGGAAGAAGGTAATCGACGCTGAAGCCCAAGCGGAAACTACTCGGATCGTAGCCCGCATTCGTACTGAGAAGCCTAGCGCCGACCTGCTGGAGATTCAGCTCTATTTCCTTGCAATTAGCCGTTGTAGCAACGCGCTAGACAAACCCACATATCAAGCGCTCACGGAGCTAGCATATCGCGTAGCTATCAACGCCTCAGTCCCCGAGCGCGCCTTAGTCCCCTCTTCCGATTTAGCGACCGACGCTGACGCCCCCCCGCAACCCCATGCTCGCAAATTAGTCCTCTACATCAACGACACTACGCGCGTAGTATCCAACACTGCGAGGGGGGGCGGGTGCACTGACGATGCGACGCTAAAGCTAACAGCAAGCGTCGCAGATACTTCATCGCAGTCCGTTTTCGATCTGGAGGTGCCGTCAGGATCATCAAAACTGGTCGTCGTGGATGTGTCTGGCCAACAGCAAGAAGCAAAGGTTCTTCTTAAGGGCACTGCCATCTGCGGGTCTCCTACTACGCATCATGGCGGAATGGTGCACCAACTCGACGGTATCCCGGTGTTGGGAGACTTCGTGCTCTCGGATCCGGAGCTTCAGGCTACTCCAGGTCTGCCTTTTCATACTACTGCACGCTTCACGATCCAAGGTAAAGATCTCAACGAGGCGGAGTACGTTGCTAGGATTTCCGGTTATGCGCGATTGATTGCAACACCCTAGCTTAATGCCCTTCACGGGCCAGGGCCACGACCTTGTAGCATCTGGGTGTCAAGGCGCCGCGACGTCAATCGGAAAATGGCCCTCATGTTCGGTTTGCCGTGGGCAAGCTAGGCGGACAGAAGGACGGCGCAGGAGTGACCTTATCGCCGTGGCACGGTTCTCAGGGAAAAGGTTGAATGCAAGACTAAGAATCTTGTGATCAGTCTTACTAGTTACCAGGTGGCGTGGTTTTCCGGCCACTCGACTTAGGCGCGAGCGTCGCCAGACTGCATGCGTCGGATTCTCATTCCCCTCTCACGCGACAGGATCGCCGTCTCCTTATCGCCGATGGCAAGAGCGACTTCAATGCTCCGTCGGTAGAAGTACAGCGCTTCGTCAATGTCCCACATTCTCTCGTACGTTTCGGCCAAGTAGTGCATGCCAACGGCCATCAGGTGGTTTTCACCTAGTTTCAGGGCCAGCACCAGGCTCCTCGTGAATAAGTCCTGGGCATCCTCGACTTTACCTAGGTGGAAATTGTGCAAGGCTAGCTGAAATGTAGCCGCCGCAGTTTCTCTCAGTGCACCTGATCGGTGGCTAGCAGTTAAGCTCTCTTCAAAGTGCTTTGCAGCGAGTTCATTCAGGCCTCTGCACTGATACGTTAGCCCCATGCAAATGAGGCACGCAGCCTCCTCGGATTCATCTCTTAATTGCCTTGCGAGCTGAAGCGCGCGAGACTGGTTGCGAAGGGCTTTATCGATGTCATCGCCAACGGCAGCCTCATCGTTGCCTAACATGAGGAGGTCGTTCAGGAGCCCTCGTTCGTTCCTGAGTTCTAGGTCAATGTCGTGACACTGCCTCAAGAGAGGTCGCGCACGATCCCAGTCGTACTTCCTCTGGTAGATACGGGCTAGTTCTCGACTGGACAATGCGATTGCACTCTTGTCCCCGCTCGCTAATGCGAGCTGCCGGGCCGACTCGAGGTGGCGAATCGCCCCTTCTCTTCCCAGAGACGCAAGAAGACTTCCACAGACCAAAGGGCGGGCCCAGTCGCTATCTAGCACCTCCGCTGCCCAAATATCTACCGGACTCCTTTTGACCGAGCATCCAGAATGCAGAGGAGATGGCTCGGAATTGGAGGGTGCTAACGAAGCAATCGAAAGGCTCCGGCTCAAAGCGTCCATGACTCGGGATGTATCATGGTCATAGACCAAGATATCGTGCGGTTCCCGAGCTTCCTCGTATCCCATCCAATGCAAGTGCTGATCGTGTTTCAGCCAAAAGGTGGAGAGATGGTCGACGAGGCTGCTGTTCCGGTCGTCCATTGCTTGCTCAAGCTCCAGCCAGCAGTATCGACGGAATGCTGTCTCCTCAGCGATGTGGTTGATCCAGTGAATACGTTTTGTCGAGCGAATCCGGCTCAGCATGGGGCCGACGTCGAAGTCGTCGTAGCCGGAGTATCCAATTACGACGAGTTCGTGATCCTGGAGTACTTCCTTAAGAATCTGCCATCGATCGGAACCACCCGCCTCGGGGGCCCATCCTCTGCCGATGGCGTCCAAAGTGGCCATTACCGAAGCCTTGGAATCCGACCAGCTATGGCCATCGAAGCGGCGGATGGAGCCGTGCAGTTTCAGCAGTGGGAGAGCTCGTTCGGTCGCTAGGTCTATGGAGAACTCTCCTTCCGTGATTCGTGCCGGTGTCTCAAATCCCAGGTGATGACCAGCTCGTTCAATCAAAGAGTCCAGATTCGTCGTGAATACATAATGTCCCTGCTCTAGAGCGTGCGCGAGCAGAATGTGATTGGCATTGGGTTCTACGACCTCTTCAAGGCAGTCGAGGAGCTGCAGACCAGGATCAACAGTATCCCGCACGATTTGAAGCACTCTCTCCAAACGCAGAAAATCGCCTCCGCACACGCGGTCGCGACGCTCTGCACTGCAGAAAGATAGGAGATGCTCCCGGGTAGTATTGTCGGTGGCTACGTGCTGCAAGACCGAGGCGAGCAGCAGCTTGGCGCCGGGCACCTTTGAAGGAGCATCGAATGAGACCCCTGCCCCAACGAGGAATGCGAGCCGCTCACCGCGATTCAGCAGTGACTGGAGGTCTGCCTCGAGGGAAGGTCCACGGCCCTGGGATTCACCCACGAGCACATCCTAGCTTCATCTTGGAAAGAAGCTGAGCAGGCCCTGGAGCCCGCACGAGCAGACCGGCACTCCCTAGCCATCCGTCCGGCGCGCCCTTCTCCCGCCGAGTGCACCGGACGATGAGATTCGTGGCGAGGTTCGAAGTGCTTTCGGCCCTCAACAATCGTTGGCAGACTGGTGGAACGGAACCCGTGGAATCTCCACAGATTCTTTGCGACATCCTGCACCGAGCCGCATCCAGTCGCGTTCGGCTGCAACGCCTTGCGGAAGAGTCCTCGAGGCCATAGGATCGCCGCAAGCTGACAACCCGTCCCGGCTTAGCTCTGGCTTGGATCGAGCGCGGTAACGGCGTTCACAGCGTGGAAGTTACTAGTTCGAGCCTGGAGGTACGTTGGACCCCCCCCGGCGGTCAGTGTCTCGTCATCGGTCGTGCTCGGCAATGACACCAGCATTGCCAGGCAGCGCAGCGTTGGCTTGCTCACGTCGTCATCGACAGACGCACGGGTTCTCCACGATGTTGGCAGCGTGCCGGTACAGTACCGGATCAGCCGGGAATACCGCGTCTGGCTGCGTCTGGAGGCATCTGCTCGCGACGGCTTGCAACTGCCCGCTCGGTCGCTAAGCTATTCTCTGGCACGGACATACGTCGCGCCGGTCGGCAGTCTTGGGGTGGAAGAGGTCGTAGGTTCAAATCCTATCGCCCCGACCAACATAGTTTCTGCTCCTCCGGTTCGCAGTACCGCCTTCTGGTTCGGAGTACCGCCTTCAGGCGGTCTTCTGCCTCTTCGTTCCCTCCGCGACCGGGAGGCCACGCAGCAGAAGCAGAGCCAGTCCCGCCTGAAGGCGGGACGACGAACCGGACCGCCTGAAGGCGGTACTCCGAACCGGAAGGCGAAGGCTGAGCGGCCGAGGCGAGCCGAATCGCGAGGGAAATCGAATACGCCGCAGGCGCTCGCGTACTCTGGCCGACTCCTTTCCAAGGACGAAGCCATGAGCCTGCTACGCAACGCGATCTTTGCTTCCCTGCTCCTCGGTTCGGCCGCCTGCGCCTCGAGCGTACGAATCGGTGGCAACTCGTCGGCCAGCGCCAAGTGGGAGTACCGGCTCCTCTACGCGACCCAGCTCGCGGACCTCGATCCCGCAGAGATGGCGACTGCGTCCTATGCGGCACTGGAGGATCCAGGCCAGATCGTCCGGGTCAGCGCAGCCGTCGAGAAGGGCTTGAACGAGCTGGGTGAGCAGGGCTGGGAGCTCGTCTCCATGGATCAAGGCAACTACGTCTTTCGGCGGCCGCTCACGGACTGAGCGTCGCGCGCAGGCGCGCGACGGGGCGGAGGCGGTGCTCGTTCCGCCCCGCGTCTCAGCAGCACTTGCCGCTCGGGCTCGCCTTGGTGGCGCGCACGTCCACGCTCGTCACGAAGTCGGTCAGGCTCGTCCCCGCGGGCAGCGCCGTGGCGATCTTCGCGTAGAGAGGGTCCTGCACATCTTGCAAGGCCGCGAGGTACTCCGCCTTGGGCGTGAGCTCCACGCCGACCAGTCCGGCAGCGCGCGCCATGCCCTCGACCTCGCTCGTGAGCACCGCCCCGGCGACGCATCCGACGAGGGCCTCGAGCGAGCCGAGGACTTCCACGGGGAGCGGACGGAGCAGCGCGAGATCGCTGATCGCCACGCGACCTCCCGGTCGCAGAACGCGCGCGATCTCGCGCCACACCTGAGGCTTGTCCGGCGAGAGGTTGAGCACGCAGTTGCTGATCACCACGTCCACGGAAGCGTCGGCGATCGGCAAGTGCTCGATCTCGCCGAGGCGGAACTCCACATTGTCGAGGCCCGTTCGCTCGCGGTAGCTCACAAGGTTCCGGCGCGCTCGAGAGAGCATCTCGGCAGTCATGTCGACACCGATCGCCCGACCCTCTCGCCCCGCTCGCGGACCGATCAGGAAGCAGTCGAAGCCGGCGCCCGAGCCGAGATCCAGCACGACCTCGCCCGGCCGCACGCTCGCGATGGCTCCAGGATTGCCGCAAGAAAGCCCCAGGTTTGCGCCCTCGGGCAAGCCGCGCAGCTCCTCGGAGCTGTAGCCCATCTTCTGAGCGAGCTCCTCGGAGTCGGAGCGCACCCCGCAACCGCCCGAAGGCTCGCAGCAAGCGCCGCCCTCCGAGTCAGCAGTCGCGATCTTCGAGTATCCCTCACGGACGATCTCACGCACCGCTTCCCTTTGTTCTTCTGCTCGTTCCATTTCGTCGTCTTCCTGTTTCCCTGTCCTCGAATCCTTCGTGACCTCAGCTGGAGGAGCGCTCAGCAGCACCGTCCGGCCCGTGAGCTCGCACACCGCCTCGCCTCAGCGCTCATCCCGCGCAACTCCACTCGACAGCAAGCCAGGCACTCGATGAGCTTGGCATGCAACGGCGAGCTCGCGGGTGCGAGCGAGTACCACCGCCACAGTCCCTGCTGGCGCGATGTCACGAGCCCGGTCCTGCGTAGCACCGCGAGATGACGCGAAACGGTCGGCTGGGGCAGCTCGAGCGCCAGGACCAGGTCGCAAACGCAGGTCTCGCCGTCTGTGAGCAGCGCCAGAAGGCGCAGCCGGATCGGCTCCGCGAAGGCCTGGATCAGCGCTTCCGGGCGAGTCCCCGTCGCTCTTCTGTCTCGGACGGCCGGCGTCATGTAGAGACTATATGCGCCTGGGCGAATACATTCAAGGTGTCATCTGGCCCGTTACGAACGGCAGGGACGGAGCCCCGGCAGCCCAGCTCAGGGCCGAGCAGGACAGTGACCCAAGGTGACCCTCGTGCCCTTGCAGCTTGCTTCGTTCGCTAAGCAATCGAGGCCAACCACCACGACGGTAGCCGGCCTCGAACAACCAGAACATCGCGACCCTCAACGGGAGGGTGAAAGGTCCGCTCTTGTCACGGGCACACCGTGAAGGAGATCGCGTTCGAGAGGTTGAAGAAAGCGCCGCCGCCCATGGGGTCGCGGAACCAGAACTGGAAGTTGCGCATCGATCCGACGTATGCGCCCAGGCTGTGCTTGGGATCGGAGTTGTCGTAGACGTAGGTGCCGACATTGCCCGAGGTGAAGATCACCGCACCGCGCTTGATGTCGCCGGTCGCGCACAGGTAACCGTTCCCGAAGGAAAGCTGCGCCGGATTCATGGCGTGAAAGAATATGCCGAACTGATTCGGAACTGGCTCGGCGCGGAGCGTCAGGTCCCCCGCTGTCGAGCTCGTGGACCCCGAAAGGGAGAGGTCGGCCGGCGCTCCGGTCGAGTTGGGAGTTGCCGTGCAGTAGGTCGCGACGGTCGAGCATGCGAGTCGCGCAATCCAGCCTTCGATGTCGCCATTGGGGTTGAGACCATCTCCGACGATCACGGATCCGTCCGGCGTGATTTCTCGGGCGCGTGTCAGGGTCCAGCCGGTGAGGTTCAATCCGTAGTCGTTCGTCAGGACGAGCGAGAGTTCGCGCATCCCGTTCTGCGCGTCCCAAATGAAGGCGCGCGAGCCAGCCGCGGCGCTCGTGAACCCGACTACGATGGATCCATCGTGATTGCAAGAAAGTGCCAGGCCGAGGCCAGACCCTCCCGGGACCGTTCCGAGCCCGAGCGGCACGTCGTTCTGCCATCGGCACGGCTCACCCGTACCCGCGGGAGGCACTAGAGTCGAACTACTGCCGCCTACTTGAACGGTGCCGTCCTCCGAGACGGCCAAGGCCCAGCTGAAGTCCGCGCCACCACTAAGCGTGGGCAGTATCGTCAGCGTCGTGTCGGTCCAGTAGGAGGCATGTACGTTGTACGAGGGATCGACCACTTCGCCACCAAGGACGCGTCCGTTTCCGCTCGGTCGACCAGCCCCGAGGCTATTGCTCGTGCCGCCTGGTCCTGGGAATGGAAGCGCCGTGATCACACCTCCGACGATTCGAAACGCCGTGCGTTGAGTGTAGCTGAATGGCTCGCCGTCGTAGGCATATCCCGTGATCACGCTGCCGTCATCTGACGAGATGCCATTTGCGATGCAATAGCCCCCGAAGCCCGCGGGTTGAGGCAATTGGGTGAGTGTCGTTCCATCCCAACGTACACCGCGGCCAGTGGTCGCATCCGTGCCCTGGCCGACGATGACCGATCCGTTGAAGTTGCATCGATAGGCGAGCGACGCGACCGCGCCGCCGGGCAAATCATCGAGCGCAACTAGCGTTCCGTCGCGCCATCGGAAGGCTTCCATTCCGTTCGCCGTGACACTCTGACCGACCGTAGTCGTTCCATCGGCACTGATACTCAAGGCGTAACTCTCGAACGCTCCGCCGGGCAGATCGCCAATGCCCTGAAACGACTGCGCGCAGACCGTCGGGGCAGCGGCGAGCGCGAGCGTTCCGATCGCGACCGGCGCCATCGTGCGTCGCATGTCTCCGATCGCGTGCAACATGAAGGTCGGCAAGCGCAGGCGCCAACCCCAGAGTTGCAGCTTTTTGAGGAACGGCGGGTAGGACGGGATTCGCGACCAGTGGGTCATGTTCTCTACCTCCAGGATGTCGGCGAGGTCGGCGAGTCCGACGCTCTGGAGGGGCGGAGAGGGGGAGCCGACGCGCAGTGTCGCGAAATCGCCGAAATGTTCGCGGGGTTGGATGGGCGACTGCGTCGCGCGGTAGAGCCTGAGGCGGGCAACGAGCGAGCGCGGCGCGGCAGGATCGAGATCGAGGGCAGCGCTCACGTGTTGCAGCCGCTGTGCACTCGACTGGCTGGCCCACCAGCGCTCGAGGGCTGCGGCACACTCGCGCTTCACCGCGGGCCCCCGCAACACCGTACAGACCTCGACGTAGCGGTCGAGAGCTTCTTCGACCAGCCCGCGTCGTCCCAGGAAGCGCGCGTAGTGAAGTGCCAACGGCGTGTGCGGTCCTGCCCGGCGGAAGAGCTCCTCGGCTTCTTCGTCGCGCCCCGTCGCCGCGTACAAATCGGCCGTGACTCGCTCGAACGCGCCGGCCGGATCCAGCCTCGGCATGTCGCGCGCCACTGCGAGTAGGCTCTCTGCGGGTTCGAAATCGCCGCAGCGCACGGCGGCGTCCGCGAGATAGGTCGTGAGGAATCCGACGTTCGGAAATACTCGGCATGCCTCGCGTAGTCGCGGGTACGCGCGCGCGGACTCGTCGCGGACGAGGTGTACGACGCCGATCAACGTCTCGATCAACGGATCGGCGGCCGCGCGCGGGTCGCGTCGTCGCTCCCAGGTGGCCCAGCTCTCGAGCGCTGCATCGATGTCGCCGCGCAGGTACGCCGACAGGCCCGCGGAGCGCTCGTCCGATTCCGCCAAGTGCGAATCCGAACGTCCCGCCGCGTGCGCCACGACGTCGCGCTCCTTCCGAATCGCGTCGTCGAAGGGCGCCCAGCGCAAGGCGGCATCGTAGCTCTCCAGCGCTTGCGCGAGACCGGCCGGCGAAAGGAATCGAGAATCGCCGTGGACTGCGGTCCCGAAAAGTTCGGAGTTGAAGAGCGCATTCGCGTAGCTCGGGTCCAGTAGCGCGAGCCGCGCCTCGCGCACGTGCTCGTCGACCCAGCGCGGAACGAAGAAGAGATAGACGACCGCGGCCGCGGCGAGAGCGAGCGACAGGACGCTGCCGGCCGTCAAGCCGAGCGCGGCCGCACGGTTGCGGCGCACGAGCTTGGCGGTGCGCGACACGAGACCCGCGCGGCGCCCGCGGATCGGCTGCAGCGCGAGCAAGCGCTCGAGGTCATCTGCGAGCTCGTCGGCGCTCGCGTAACGCTGTGCGCGCTCGACGTCCATCGCCTTGGCGACGATCGTCTCCAGATCGCGCGGCAAGCGTCGGTTCCATGAACGTGGTGGCGCGGCACGACCGCTCTCGATCAAGCGCAGCATGCCCGTGGGCGTCGACGCGCGTCGCGTTCGCCGCGCGTCGAAGGGCAGGTGCAGCGTGAGCGCGTGGTACAGCGTGATCCCGAGCGAATAGACGTCCGAGCTCACGTCCAGGCTCTCTGGATCGCCGCCTAGTTGCTCGGGTGAGGCGTACGCGAGCGTGCCGACGAACTGGCCTGTCTGCGTGAGCTTGCCATCGACGACGTGCACCAACCCGAAGTCGGAGAGCAGCGGTGTTCCGTCGCGGCGCAAGAGGATGTTCGAGGGCTTGACGTCGCGATGCACGAGGCCGACGCGATGCAATGCTGCCAGCGCTCGTGCGATCGCGATGGCGATTCGGCAGATGAGGATCGGGTACGGCTCATCGGCCCCAGCGGGCTCGGCGCCGAGGGCTTCCCGCACGTCCGCCGACGTCGGCTCGACGGAATCGCGCTCGCCGCGCACCCGGAGGAAGTCGATCACCTGGGCCAATGACGCGCCGTCGATCCACTCCATCGCGTACGCGCAGACGGCCTCCTCCGCGATCACGTCGTGCACCGTCACGACATTCGTGTGCCGCAGGGTGGCGATCGCGCGTGCCTCGGCCAGGAAGCGCTGACGCGCGCTGTGCGAGAGCCCGGCTGACACAAGCAGGACCTTGAGCGCTACCATGCGCCCTCCGAGCGAGTCCTGGCGCGCGATATACACGGCGCCCATTCCTCCCCGCCCGATTTCACTCAGGAGCGTGAATCCGCTCACTCTGGGCAAGGCGTCCGAGCGCATGAAAGACACCTTGCGCGCCGTGCGCAGCAGCGACTCGACCTGCGCGCGCAAGTGCTCGCGCCCGTCGAGCAAGTCGCCGGGGCCGAGGCTCGCGCCCTCCTCGAAGAGCGAGACCGCGCGCTCGAATGCTCGATCCAGGAAATCCTCGTCGGACGCGCTCTTTACCTCCTCCTCGTCGCTCATGTCGTGGCCGACCTGCCCATCCTTCATCAAGGAGAGGAATCTCGCGGCGACTCCGTCCCGGATTCTGGCGCGGGCGAGCGGGGCCCCGAGCCCAGGGTGGGCTGCAAGCTGCGTGCGTAGATCTCGGAGCCCTTGCGGAATCGATGGCGGACCGCGGAGACACCGAGGCTCAGGCGCTCGGCGATCTCCTCCAGCGGAGTCTGCTCGTACACACGCAGCCGCACGACCTCGCGGTACTCCTCCGGCAGGGCCTCGAGCGCGAGCTTCATCACCTCGGCCTGCTCGCGATACATCGCGAGCCTGCTCGGAGTCGTCGTCACCACCGGGTAGTCAGCTTCTCCGGAAGTCGACGTGGTATCCCGCGCGCCGATCCCACCGAGCTGAACCGCCGCTCGGCCGCCGCCGCGTTTGGCCGCCGCGTCGCAATCGGCCGCGTCGTGGATGCGATGGTCGATGATGCTCAAGAGCCACGAACGAAAGCTCTTGGTCCCGCGCCACTCGAGCTGCCGCCGATCGCGCCAGGCGTGCAACAATGCCTCTTGAAGGATGTCTTCCGCCGCGACGCTTGTCCGAAGCGCCGGGCTCATGCGCTGCTCGATCACGAGCAAGAGCGACGCCGGCTCGACGGCCTCGATCAGCCGGTTCCACGCATGGGGGGAGGACGACAGCAGCGGATTGGAGATCTCGGACACGACTCACCCGGCGCGCGTTCGACCGCGTGCCAAGCACTGGTCGTGTTGCATGATATGCGAAGTCTGGGGAGCCCCGCCTTGTCGTGTGGTTTCTGGACTTCCAGGTCACTCCATTTCCGAATCGAGGATGGGAACGGGAGGCCAGCCGCTCGAGTGGCCAGCCTCACTCGACCGAGCAGTCGAGGCCAGCCACCACGACGGCAGCCGGCCTCGAACGACTGAAACCGCGCCACCGTCAACGGGAGGGTGACAGGTCCACTCCGATCATGGGCACACCGTGAGGGAGATCGCGTTCGAGAGGTTGAAGAACGCGCCGCCGCCCATCGGGTCGCGGAACCAGAATTGGAAGTTGCGCATCGATCCCACATATGAGGCCAGGCTGTGCTTGGCATCGGAGTTGTCGTAGAGGTAGGTGCCGACTTGGCCCGAGGTGAAGATCACCGCACCGCGTTTGATGTCGCCGGTCGCGCACAGGTAACCGTTCCCGAAGGCAATCTCCGCCTGGTTCATGGCGTGAAAGAAGATGCCGAACTGATTCGGTACGGGCTCGGCGCGGAGTAGCAGGTCCCCCGCTGCCGAGCTCGTGGACCCCGAAAGAGTGAGGTCAGCCGGCGCTCCGGTCGAGTTGGGAGTTGCCGTGCAGTACGTGGTCCAGCACGAACATCGCACGCAGCGCGCTAACCATCCCTCGGGATCTCCAGACGGATTCGTTGCGTCGCCGCAAAGGGTGAGGACGCCCGCGTTCTCGACGACGTCCGTGCACGAGGTGAGCGTCCAACCGGTGGGGATCGTCACGCCCCTGCATTCGAGATAGTCCGAGAGCAGATGGAGAGTTCGTTGCTCGTCCCACAGGACCGCCTCGTTGCCGGAAGCGGACGTGCCGAGCCCAACGATCAGCGCGCCGTCGCGGGTGATGCTGTACGCCTCGCTGTAGAACGCGCCACCCGTTAGATCGCCGAGCATCTGCATTCCGCTACCGGACGTCCAAACCCACGCTTGCCTGTCGAGTGAAGAGTAGTCGATTCCCGCGACGATGCCGTCGTCGGACACTCCGTACCCGACCATCCCGCTCTTGCTGATATCGGGCGCCGTTGCGATGATTTCGTAGCCATTCGTCTCTGACCAACGAATGGTTTCCTGGTTGTCCGTGGCCGCGTTCGTGTTCCGCCCGATTGCCCACACCCCGTCTCGTGACATCCCTGAGAAGGCGCTATCGGGACTGTCGGTAGGGCCCTTGATCACCCAATCGGTTGCGCTGGTCCAGATCGCCGATTGCCGTGGAGAACCCCATTGATTCATTCCCCATGGATGGCCACACAGCGTGGCTCCGTCGTCCGAAACACCGGTAGCCTTACTTCCATTCAAGCCCCCGGGGGTGTCGCCCAACCCGATCATTCCGCCTGCCTCCGTCCAGCGGAATGCTTCGGGGTAGCCGTAGAAAGGCACGTCCGACCATCCTGACGAGCTCCAGCCGACCGCGACCGAGCCGTCGGCCGACAGCGCATCGACTTGCCCGCTGTCGTAGTTTCCGGCCAGATCTCCGAGGTAGACCATGCCCGTGTCCGCACGCCAACGGAACGCTTCGTGATCGAACGGCCCGGCGGAGCTGGCCGTCGCGCTCCCTCCGCCGACGCAGGTCCCGTCCGACGAGAGGCACATCGCGAAGCTGGAATAGGTGCCGCCCGGCAAGTCGCCGAGCCCCTGGAAACACGGTGCACCGCCACAGTTCTGGGCAGTCGCGTCCGAGGCGACGGCTGCCGTGGCGAAGGTCGCCAGGACCGCGGACGAGAACGCCCTCCAGAGGATGCGGATCGGGCGGTCGACTGCGACGATCGAGGCGGTCGCGAGCTCGGGGCTTTCACCGAGCAGGGCTCGGCAGTAGAGGGAGCGCGAGAACGGGAACATGGGGGCGTACTCCTCTGGCTGGAAGTGGGTCTGGACGCGGCACGCCAGCCAACGGAGGCTGTGGCCGCTGTCACCCCCAGAGGCGCTCGCGCCCGGCGGGAGCATGGAATCCCGCGCATTTCCGCCCCCGTTCGGCTGGAGCTCGTCGTTCCCGGATCCGGAAGCTTCGGCTGAGGAGTCGAGCACGATTCGGAGGAGCTCTCGGAACGTGCCGAACTCGCGATAGGGCTTGTCGAGGCATCCGCGCAAGGCCGCCGCGACGCTCACCTCCGACTCCGAGCGCCACCAGAGCTCGGCCGTCTCGACCAGTTTCCGTCGGAACTCTGCCACCGTGGAATAGGCCGTGAAGAGCCGACTTCGAATCGCGAGCTCGTCGCCGAGCCGCCCGCGAGCGCGCAAAAAGGTCGCATAGTGCTCGTAGGGCGAAGTGCGCTGATAACGACGCATCATCCAGCGATAGAGCTCCTCCGCCCGCGTGTCCTCGCCGCGGCCTGCCGCAATGTCGGCGCGGATGAGCACGGCACCGTCGTAGTCATTGGAGAGCGGGAGGGTCCCGGCGCGCGTGAGCAGACGCTCGGCCACATCGAGCTCCCCGAGCTGGGCGGCGGCGTCGGCGAGCTCGACCACGAGGAAACCGGCGTCGGGGTAGGCGTCGCAGGCGCGCAGCAGCCGGGGATAGGCGAGCTGGGGTTCCCCGCGCTCGAGGTGCAGCTCGCCGAGCGAGGCTTCTGCGAGCGGGTCGGCGGGAAAAGCAAGCGAGACATCGCGCCAGGCGTCGATCGAGAGCCCGGCTTCGCCGAGCAGGAAGGCGAGCAGGCCGAGCTGGCGGCGGTCGTCGGGGTGCGTGGCCGCGATGTCCTCGGGACTCGCGCGCGACCCTGTCGCCTGCGCGTGCCAGTCGCGCGCGACCCGAGCCGCAAGGGGGCAAGACCCTGAGAGCAGAACCGAAGGCAGGCCTGGCCTCTCCGCGAGCACCGCCGAGAGAGCGACGACCTCACGCTCGACCTCGATCCTCTGCGCGAGCTCAGCAGAAGGCAACTGGCTGAGCGCCTCGTCGTACGATTTCAGCGCCCCTTGCATGCGCTGGCTCGCTGGAGCCATGCGTTCCGTGCTGTTCCCGTGAGCGACCACGAACATGGGGTACAGGTTCTTGGGATCGAGCAGGGCCTGCTGCGCTTGCGCTAGCGCAGCGAGAGCACGATCGTCGGCGCCGGCCCTCTCGATCGCGTGGCGGGCGAGCCACGTGACTGGAACGGCGACAAGGAGCGCGGCGGTCGCTGCGGCGGCGAGCGCCCGGCGATTGCGGCGTGCCCATTTCGCCAGGCGCGTCGCGACGCTCGCCGGACGGGCGTGGATCGGCTGCAGCGCGAGCAGGCGCTCGAGGTCGTCGGCGAGCTCGTCAGCGCTCGCGTAGCGCTGCTCGCGATCGGGGTCGAGAGCCTTGGCGACGATCGTCTCGAGATCACGCGGAAGAGCTGCATCCACCTTGCGCAAGGGCACAAGGCTCCCGGCCTCGGCGCGCGCGAGGATCTCGGCCGGCGAGCGGCCCGAGTAGGGGAGGCGCAGCGTGAGCGCTTCGTACAGCGTGACGCCGAGGCTGTAGACGTCGCTGCGAGCATCGACCGCGTCGAGGTCCCCGTGCAACTGCTCGGGTGCGGAGTAGGAAGGCGTGCCGACGTACTGTCCGGAGCGCGTGAGATGGCCGGAATCCGACTCGCGGACGAGCCCGAAGTCCGACAGCACGGGTGTGCCATCTCGCCGCAGGAGGATGTTGGAGGGCTTCACGTCGCGGTGAAGCAGACCGGCACGGTGGACCGCGCCGAGAGCGCGGGCGATGGCGATGCCGACGCGGCAGGCGAACACCGTGGGCGTCATCGCGGAGAGCACACCGGATGAGTCGCCGAGGATTCGCGCGATCGAAGCATTCGACCGTTCCTCGCGCAGGGCGGCGATCACCTGCGCGAGCGTCGCGCCCTCGATCCAGTCCATCGCGTAGGCGCAGAGATCGCCCGACTCGACCACATCGTGGACGATGACGACGTGCGCGTGGCGGAGCTTGGCGAGCGCGCGCGCCTCGGCGACGAAGCGCGCCCGCGCCCGTGGAGAGAGCGCTGCGGAGCTCGGCAGCACCTTCAGCGCAACAAGCCGGCCGCCGAGCGAGAGCTGGCGCGCGAGGAACACGCTCGCCATCGAGCCACGGCCGATCTGGTGCAGGATCTCGAAGCCCGCGACCTCGCGGGCGGCCTCCGGAATCGGCCGCTCGACGTTGACGGCAACCTCGCGCGCCATGCGCACGATCTCCTGCGCCCGTCCCGACAGGTGCTCGCGGCCGGCGAGCCAGCCCTCGAGACCGAGCTCTTCACCCGCCTCGACCGCCTGGAGCGCGTGCTCGAAGAGCTCGTCGAGCGAGGTCTCGTCTACCGACTGAGCGACGGACTGCGGTTCCTCGGCGCCCGAATCGCCACGGATCTCGTCAGGGCCCATCGGAAGAGCGTCGCGGGGATACCCCATGCTGCACAGAGGCTCCGCGCCGGCCGGGGATCATTCTTTCGGGGGAAAACTACTCGCGCGCAGCGTGAGGCTCCGCGCCAGGCGCTCGCGGTAGAGAGCGCTCCCCTGCCGCAATCGATGCTTGACGGCTGCGCGCGAGATCGAGAGCTCTTGCGCGATCTCGTCGGGTGTGCGCTCCTCGAACAGCCTCAGGCGAACGACCTCGCGCACGAGCTCGGGCAAGGATTCGAGCGCGCTCCGCATCAGCTCGGCTTGCTCGCGGTGCCAGGCGACGCGGCTCGGCGTCGTCGACTGGAAGAGGACCGGATCGGCACCGCTGGACGAGGCATCGGAGAACCTTCGAGGTGTACGCAGGACTGCCGGCTCGGTCCGCCCGCGTTCGCCCGCTCGCGTCCGATCGTTCGCGTCGCGGATGCGGTTCTCGGCGATCTGGAGCAACCAGCGCCGGAAGCTCGCGAGCCCACGCCATTCGAATCGCTCGCGATCTCTCCAGGCATGCAGCAGGGTCTCCTGCCAGATGTCCTCGGGAAGAAGCGCGGCTCGCAAGGACGAGCTCATCCTGCTCCGTATCCGGAGCAGCATCGAAGCCGGACCGACTGCCTCGATGAAATCGTCCCAGATCGCCGGACCGCCGGCTGTCAGCGGATTCTGGCTCGCCTCGGGTTCTTGCGTCGCGCTCAACGAGATGGATTCTATTGGCGGCCGAGCCCGAGGAGGTGGTGAACGTAAGCCGAAGCGCCGTCACGACGGCACCGAAGGGTCCCAGCCAGGAAAAGCCGGTCGATGCCGCGCGTGCTTCGAGCCAGGCAGGAGGCGGTGGGGGAATCCCCGATTCCCTGCATCCAATCCTCGTCCCACGCCCATGAGTAGGCTGGAAAGCCTTCGTCATGCCCCTGCTGCCACAGACTCTCGAGGAACACGGATCGTTCGTTCGCTCCCTGGCGCGCAGCCTGCTCGCCGATCCCCAGGGCGCGGATGACCTCGCGCAGGATGCGTGGGTGGCCGCGATGGAGCGTCCTCCGCGGCACGCCGAAAACTTGCGTGGATGGTTCGCCACCGTGGTGCATCGCCTCGCCCGCCAGGCTCGCCGCAACGCAGAGCTCCGTTCCCTGCGTGAAGCGGCATCCGCTCGGCCCGAAGCCCAGGCCGACGCTTCCGAGGGTCTCGTCCGAAGTGAAGTCCTGCGCAGTGTCTTCGAGGCTGTCCTGTCACTGGAGGAGCCCTACCGGGAAACCGTGCTCCTGCGGTTCTACGAAGGCTTGAGCCCGAGTGAGATCGCAGCTCGCACCGGAACACCCATCGCGACGGTTCGCAGCCGCCAGCAACGCGCCCTCGAGCACCTCCGCTCGCGCCTCGACCGCGAGTGGGACGGGGATCGCAAGGCGTGGTGTCGAGGCCTGCGTCCTCTCCTTGGAGCTGGGAAGCACGCATCGCTTGGAGCTGGTGGTGCCGGGGGCTTCGCCCTTGGCTGGGGAGCGTTGATCATGGGCAACTCGAAGCTGGTCCTTGGCGTAGTCGCGGCAGTATTCGTGAGTCTTCTGCTCTGGCGAGAGGTCGAGTCGGCCGCGCCGCCAGCGAGAGACATCCTCGTGGGCGACGGAGGGGCGAGCGCCGTCAGCGCAATTACCGACGCGTCGAACGATCGAGCGCAACCCGAGTTCGAGGCAGGGGATTCGTCGCGAGTCGCACTGCCTGCGGGGGATGAAGTCGAGGAGGAGCTCTGGCCCTGGCCGAAGGCCAAGGCAAAGCTACGCAAGATGGCTCCTTTCATGACGCGAGAAGATCGAGCACAGGTCAGCGATCAGGCATTGCTGTGGTCAGAGGAAGCCATCGTTCCGGACTCGAGGAACAAGGTCGACTTCCAGAACAAGGCGCTCAATCCAGAGGGGAAGGTGCTTGGCCCTGTGGACCTGGAAGCGATCCAGCTGATCACTCAGGATCACGACGTCCACCTGAAGGGGATGGGGGAGCAAGCCGCGGAAATGGTCCAAGCGGCTTTCTGGGACTATTTCGACAATGAAAAGTTCGAGCGGTTCCGCGAAGGCGATGAGATTCCGCACCGGGATGTGGTCCGGGGGAACCGCCACTACGACAGCAACAGCAAGATCGGCGTCGGCGGTTGGATCGTACGTACGCGCTTCTCTACCGAGGATTATCCACTCGTCGAAGAGTATTTCGCGAGGATCGACGAAGCTCGAAAGCTCAGGACCGATGCAGTCAAGGCGTACATCGCGGCGCTGCGCTGATGCGACAATGAAGTCGGGGTCGGATCCTTCCCTCTCCAGACTCCTGTTCCGCCGCGCCCTCGACCGTGGGACCGACGGGTGTAGGCAGCTCGCCCCGCCCTGGGTCCGAGGTACCGCCGTATCATGTCTCCATGGGCAATGTTTCCGGAGAAAGAAACTCCACGGGTCTGGTCTGGGCCGCGTCCATTCTCGCGCTCCTGTGCATGCCGATCGCCGCGTGGTTCGTGATGACGTGGGCCCGGAACCAGAAGCTCGCGGAAGAGCTCGCGCGCGAATTCAGCGCCAAGGCGAACGAAGTTGCTCGCGTGATGCCAGCGATCGAGGAGTACGTCCAGAAGGAGGCAGCAGAAGCGTATTTCCAGGAGGTTCGCGACAATGCGTCCTGGGTCAAGCACCATGGAGAAGGCGCTGTGAAATACCTGGAGCACGACTCGCGAGACGCGCTTCCTGGTTCAGTGCTCGCGAGCATCAAGGGGGGGTGGCAATGGCACTTCTTCATCGATCCGATCGACCCGGAGGAAGACTTCGACAAGAAGCCCCTGAGCCGATCGAACACCACCAATGTTGTTTGGGTTGACTTCGTCATTCAAGTCCAACGTGTTCCAGCGAACGCTCCGGAACGAGTCGAGATTCAGATCGTGGATCATGGTGCGAAGCGGAATTCGTTGCTGCTTCCGACGGTGCAATCGCTATTGGAGCAAGCTGGGATACAGCCTCGAGTTCAGGTTCAGTCGTGCACCTATCACGCATTGCGGGGGAACTGTTCGTTGGACCACTGATCCGTGAACGTGGCGAACCCCGGGGCGGCGTGGACCGTGCAGATACTGGTCGCGTCCGACACGTGCATGGTCGGTCTGGAGAATTCCCATTTCCCTGCATCCAACCGTGAGGTCGCGGCCATGAGTAGGCTGGGACTCCGTCGTCATGCCCCTCCTGCCACAGACTCTCGAGGAACACGGATCGTTCGTTCGCTCCCTGGCGCGCAGCCTGCTCGCCGATTCACAGGGCGCGGATGACCTCGCGCAGGATGCGTGGGTGGTCGCGATGGAGCGTCCCCCGCGGCACGCGGGGAACTTGCGTGGATGGTTCGGCACGGTGGTGCATCGCCTCGCCCGTCAAGCTCGCCGGAGCGCGGAGCTCCGTTCCCTCCGAGAAGCCGCATCCGCTCGGCCCGAAGCTCAGGCCGACGTTTCCGAGGGGCTCGTCCGGCGAGAGGTCCTGCGCTCAGTCCTCGAGGCCGTCCTCTCACTGGAGGAGCCTTACCAGGAGACCGTGCTCCTGCGGTTCTACGAAGGCTTGGACCCGAAGGAGATCGCGGCTCGCGCAAGAGTGCCGATCGCGACGGTACGCAGCCGCCTGCAACGCGCCCTCGAGCACCTTCGCACGCGCCTCGACCGGGAGTGGGGCGGGGATCGCGAAACGTGGTGTCGGGGTCTCGTTCCGTTCCTTGGGGCTGGGAAGTTCGCGTCGGTCGGGGCAGGGGGCGGACTCGCCATTGGATGGGGAGGAACTCTGGTCATGGGTGCGGCGACGAAGATTACGAGTGCACTGATTGCGACTGGGTTCGTCGCGCTGGTCGTTTGGCGGGGAGGGGAGGCGATCGACCCCATCCACAGCATCTCGACCGCTCAGCCGGCTGGACTCCCTGGCGTCGAGCGGGCTCCGGAGGATGCACGGACGAAAGATTCACTGCTGCCAGGCGCTCTTGATGGGGAGCGAATAGCACTCACCTTGGACGGGGCCGAGGAGTCATCTCCAGAAGGAGAAGCCGTCACGCGAACTGGCAGTCGGCTCGATTACCTACCCTATCCCAATGGAGGCGAGGCTGAGTTCGCAGCCAAGTACGCCACCTACGACCTGGAGCATCTGATGGTTGCATTCAGGATCCTGAACCGGAAACTCGATCGTGACCTGAGAGCGATTGCGGACATCAAGTTCGAGAGTGGGATCTACGAGAGCGACCATGGAGACGATTCGGTAACCGCGGATTTGAGATTCACGCTGGAACCGAAGCCCGGAATCGGCCGCGCATGGCCGGTTTCTCGAGCTCGCAACGACTTTGGCCAATGGGTCACGGAGTGGACGTTCGTGACGGAAGACGAACACCCAGAGATCTTCGCGAAGAGTGCGGAGCTGCTTCATGTGCAGAGACGTGCTGCAAAGCTCGCCAAGGCACTCGAGTAGGTCCGTCTTCCCGGCAGGTCCGGTACGTCTCGGCTTGCGAAGATCGTCGTGGAACGTGCGTGACCTAGCGTCCACAACGGTCGTACAGGATCATGTCGGCCCCGAACCTTTGGTCTTGCTCGAGGCCGCTCGGAAGTCCTCCTTGCGCAGGCTCAGGCGCTTGAGCTTGTCGTAGAGCGCGCGCGGATCGATTTGCGCGCGGCGGGCGGTCTCGCCGATCTTGCCGCCGGTGGCGCGGAGCAGGGTCGAGAAGTACTGGCGCTCGAAGTCGAGGAGGGCGCGCTGGCGGGCGGTTCGCCAGGGGAGGGGTTCGGGCACGGAGGTGTCGCCGGGTGAAGCGAGGCGGGCGGCATGGGGAATGGCGGGCGTGTTTCCGGCGCGGATCTCGCCGGGGAGGTCGGAGAGGGTGATCTCCGAGCCGTTGCAGAGGAGCACGGCGCGCTCGATGACGTTGATCAGCTCGCGCACGTTGCCTGGCCATGCGTAGGTCCGGATCGCAGCCATGGCGGAGGGGTGGACGCCGGTCAGGCGGTGGGCTGCGAGGGGGCGGAAGTGCTCGACGAAGCTCTCGGCGAGGGGCTGGATGTCCTCGCGGCGCTCGCGGAGCGGGGGGACCGTGAGTGTCACCACGCCCAGGCGGTAGTACAGATCGGCGCGGAAGCGGCCGTTGCGCAGGTCGGTCGCGAGGTCGCGATTGGTGGCGGCCATCACTCTCACGTCGACTCCGACGGGCGACTCGCTCCCCACGGGCTGGATGCGTTTCTCCTGCAGGACGCGCAAGAGCTTCACCTGCAAGTGGGAGGGCATTTCGCCGATCTCGTCGAGGAAGATCGTTCCGCGGTGAGCGAGCTCGAAGTAGCCCCTGTGCGGCCGGGTCGCGCCGGTGAAGGCGCCTTCTTCGTAGCCGAAGAGCTCGCTCTCCAGGAGGGATTCTGCGAGGGCTGCGCAGTTCACGGCCAGGAAGGGCGCTCGGGCGCGAGGGCCCTCGGCGTGGATGGCGCGCGCCAGGCGCTCCTTGCCTACACCGGTCTCGCCGAGGACGAGGAGCGAGCTCGTGGTCGCCACCACGCGGCGCACGACGTCGAGGAACTCACTCATCGTCGGGCTGTTGGACACGAAGTCGGACAGCCGCGCCTGGTCCTCGCGGCGATCGAAACGAAGCGAGAGCTGGACGTCCTCGCGGCGGCGGCGGAGGAGTGCACGCAGGGTCTGCTCGAGAGCGCCGTCGGGTAGCTTCTCGTTCACGACGGCCATGGCGCCGGCAGAAGTGAGTGCGGTGCGGAGCTCGGGGTCCTCGCCTCGCATGAGCACCACGACCTCGGGGCGTTCGGAGAGCTCTCGAATCGCGGCGATGGTGCGCCTCCCATCGGCTCCCTGAGACGAGAGGGAGGACTCGTCGACGAGCACTAGGTCGCTGCTGCGACGCTGCAGCTGCTCGACGAGATCGACGTCGACGGGGAGGAACGAAGGGATGATGCTGCGCTGGGCGAGCAGCTTCTGCAGCCTCTCTCTCTGGGCGGCGCTCTGGACGACGAGGAGGACGCGGACGAGCATCGGAAGTCGGTTTCCGAAGCGGCAAAGATAGGCTCCCAGGCATCGGATGTAGAGCTTCCGATCCGTCCGGCACGGACGCGCGCAGGCCCAGCCACCCGCCTCTCCGATCCATGCGCGCCGACGCGCCGTGACACCCTCGGAGCGGCGCGGAATTCCCACCACGACCGGTCGTGAATCGGAACATCAGGCTCCGAAAATGGCCTGAATTGGCTGTCTGCCATCGGAAGTGCAGGCTCCGATCCCTCGTGATCCCTGCGCGGTGCTCTCGCACGCGAATCGCCGCAACTCATTGAAGCGGCATCACTTGGATGCGCTGAATTCGGCCGGCGAGCGGCCCTGGATCGAGTCTTGTACGGAAGCCGGGGGAGCGCAGCCCCCGGCGAGGGTTTCTTCGCCGGGCGAGCCGCACTCCGAGGTCTTCCCACACCGAGACTTGATCCCATGAGCGCACAACCCAATCCGCAGCAGAAGCCTGGCAACCCGTCCACTCCGTCTTCCCCGGCCAAGCCGGGCGCACCGCCGGCTGCCAAGCCCGCCAACCCCGGAGCCAAGCCCTCGGGCCAACCACCCCCCGCGCCCCCCCGTCCCTCGCAACCTCCGAAGCGCTGAACTCCGGACGGATCGGGCGGAGAGCTGGCGGTCGGCGTCACGAGATTCCGACCGCCATCCGTCTCGCTCGCGTTCGCGCGCTGCGGCGCAGGCCGAACCGCCGGCGCCCGCGACTTCGTTGCATGGATCCGGCGGGTGTGTCCCGGCAGCAAGCGAGCGATCCCTCGAGGAACCCGACACCAGCAGCCGGCAGCCGAAATGCGTCTAGGCGTCAAAGAAGTAGCCGCTCAGTTCGGCGTCACCGATCGGACGGTGCTGCGGTGGGTCGAGCAGGACGATCTGCCGGTCTCGAAGGTCGACGGACACTACCGCTTCAGTCCCGCGGCGCTCCTCGAATGGGCCACGGCGCGCGGGATGAAGATTCCGCCGAGTCTGTTCGTCGAGCCCGAGGCAGGCGATCGAGAGCCGACACCGAGCATTGCCGAGGCGCTGAGAACCGGAGGGATCGTCCAGGAAGATCTCGGCGCGGACAAGGCGTCGGTGATCCAGGCCCTCGTCCAACGCCTCCCGCTTCCCAAGAGTGTCGATCGAGAGGGCTTGCTGCACGTGATCCTCGCCCGCGAGCACATGGCCTCGACGGGGATCGGCGGGGGCATCGCCATTCCACACGTTCGCAATCCGATCATCTTGCGCGTGCCACGGCCGATGATGATCCTCGGATTGCTGGACCGGCCGATCGATTTCGGAGCGATCGACAACCAGCCCGTCTACGCGCTCTTCCTGACCATCACGCCGACGACGCGCTCGCACCTGCACATCCTGTCGCGGCTGAGCTACGTGCTGCAGAATCCGGACGTGCGGGACGCACTCGCGCGTCGCGCTCCCGCTGCGCAGATCCTCACGGCCATCGAGCGCATCGAGTCTCGACTGCAACCGAGCGCCGGAGCCTGAGCGATGCTGCCCGACGATGCCGCCGCACTCCTGTCGCGCTGGCTCCCTGAGCTTCTCGCGTCATGACCCTCATCCTGCTCGTCCTCGCCGGTGCCGCGCTGATGGGGCTCAGCGGAGTTGCGGGCTTCGCGGCGCGCCGCGGCGAGCGGTGGGGCGAGGTGCTCGGGTGTTTCCTGGCGCTGGCGGGAGCTGGGCTCGGCTCGACGGCGGCTCTACTCGCGCTTCGCGGCGGACGAGCTCTGAGCTTGCTCCCGGGGTGGGACCTGGCCCCGGGGACGCTCGCACTCGGCCTCGATCCGTTGAGCGCCGTGTTCCTCATGCCTGTCTTCGTGGTGCCCGCGCTCGGAACGCTCTACGGGCTGGGGTACTGGGGCGAACGCGAGCACCCGACCACGGCGCGCAGGTTGCGCGCGTTCTACGGGTTCATGCCCGCGGCGATGGTGCTCGTCCTGCTCGCGCGAGACGGCGGGCTGTTCCTCGTCGCCTGGGAAGGGATGGCGATCAGCGCGTTCTTCCTGATCAGCGCGGAAGACGAGGACACGGAAGTCCGGCGCTCGGCCTGGATCTACTTCATCGCCACGCACGCGGGCACGCTCTGTCTGCTGGCGATGTTCGCGCTGCTGCGGCGGTGGACGGGATCGCTCGCGTGGGAGGGGAGCGGCCTGTCGGCGGTGTCACAGAGCGCGCGCAACGCGGTCTTCTTGCTCGCGCTGGTCGGTTTCGGGATCAAGGCGGGACTGGCGCCGCTGCACGTCTGGCTCCCTGCGGCGCACGCGAACGCGCCGAGTCACGTCTCCGCGCTTCTCTCGGGCGTCATGTTGAAGATGGGCGTCTACGGAGTGCTCCGGACGCTGTTCGTCATACCCGCGTGTCCGCTGTGGTGGGGAGTGCTCCTCATGTCCCTCGGCGCGTTCTCGGCGCTCTTCGGCGTCGTCTTCGCCGTGGCGCAGGCAGACCTGAAGCGCCTGCTCGCGTACAGCAGCATCGAGAACGTCGGCATCATCATGCTGGCGATCGGGCTCGCTTGCCTGGGCCGTTCCATGGGGCGGGCGGACCTCGTGCTCCTCGGTTTCGCCGGGGCGTTGCTGCATGTCTGGAACCACGCGCTGTACAAGCCGTTGCTCTTCCTCGTTGCGGGGTCGGTGTTGCACGCCACGGGAACGCGGCAGATCGACCGCCTGGGTGGGCTCGCGCGAGCCATGCCTCGAACGGCGGCGCTGTGTGTAGTCGGGTGCCTGGGAGCCTGCGCGCTGCCGCCGCTCAACGGATTCGCGAGCGAGCTACTGGTCTACCTCGGCCTGCTGCATGCGACTGGCGCAGAGGGCTCCAGCGCGTGGATCGCCGCCCCGCTCGGCGCGACGGTGCTCGCGCTGACAGGTGCGCTCGCCATCGCGGCCTTCGTGAAGCTCTTCGGCTGCAGTTTCCTGGGCCTCGCGCGGTCCGAGGCGTCCGAGGGGGCCCACGATCCCGGGCCGGCGATGCTCGCCCCGATGGTGACGCTGGCACTCTGCGCGGCGCTGATCGGCGGAGCACCCTGGCTGGTGACGGGGCCGTTCGAAGCCATCGGCGGGATGTGGATCAGTGCTCACCCCGACGGATCTCCGGCACTCGGCGACCTCGCTCCGCTCCGGACGTTGACGCTTCTCGCGCTGTACCTGTGGATCGCCACGTCGCTCGTCCTGATGCTCATCTGGCGAGCGATGAGCGCGCGGACGAGGGAGGGGAAGCCGACTGCGCCGAAGCTTGCAGGCACCTGGGACTGCGGCTACGTCCGGCCGACGGGGAGGATGCAGTACACGGGACGCTCGATGTCGCAGGCGCTGGTGAGCCTGCTCAGCTTGTTCCTCTGGCCGCGCGACAGCGAATCACGCGTCGTCGGGCCCTTCCCGCGAAACGCGGCCTTCGCGCAGCACATCCCGGACGTGGTCCTGGATCACCTGCTCCTGCCCGTGGCCGCGCGGATCGCGCGTCTCTTGCGCTGGTCGAGGGTGCTGCAGCAAGGCAGGATCCAGATGTACGTGCTGTACGTCCTCGCGACGGTCGTGATCCTGTTCGTGGCCGCGTACCTGGGAGAGTGAGACGCGATGCTCGAGACCCTCCTGCACGTCGTGGTCCTCCTTGCGATGCCCCCGCTCTTGCTCGGCGTCATCGTCAAGACGAAGGCGCGATTCGCGGGGCGGGTCGGTGCGCCCTTGCTCCAGCCGTATCACGACCTCCTGAAGCTCTTCCGCAAGAGCGGGATCCGGAGCGCGACGACCACCTGGGTCTTCCTCGCCGGCCCGGCAGTCGTGTGCGTTGCGACCGTCCTTGCCGGGATGCTCGTCCCGCTCGGGGAGAGGGTTTCGCCGCTGCACTTCCGTGGAGACATCGTGCTGTTCGTCTACCTGATGGCGCTCGGCCGATTCTTCACGGCGCTCGCCGCGCTCGATACCGGCTCCGCCTTCGAGGGAATGGGGGCCGCGCGCGAGCTCACCTTCGCTTGTTTCGCGGAGGTCGCACTGTTCCTCGGCATCCTCGCGCTGGCGCGGACGTCGGGATCCCTGGAAGTCTCCGGATTGCTGTCGTCCGGTCTGCAAGAAGCCTGGCGATCCGCGACGCCGACCGTTGTCCTGGTCGCAGCGGGATGGTTCGTCGTTCTCCTGGCGGAGAACTGCCGCATCCCCTTCGACGACCCGAGCACGCACCTCGAGCTCACCATGATCCACGAGGTCATGGTGCTGGACCACGGCGGCCCGGCGCTCGGAGCGGTGCTCTACGCGGCGGCCATGAAGCTGTTCGTGTTCAGTGCGATCATCGCGCGCCTCCTGGTGCCCGTGAGCTCGGGGCTAGTGCTCCTCGACTGGGGCATCTTCCTCGTCGCCGTCACGCTCGTCGCGGTGAGCGTGGGAGTGGTGGAGTCGATCATGGCGCGCCTGCGGCTGGTACTGGTCCCCAACCTCCTGATCGGCGCGACGCTGCTGACGGGGCTCGGATTCGTGCTCCTCGTGAGGTGACGTCATGACCTCGACGGCCGACGCCATTCTCGTGCTCGTTCTGCTGCTCAACCTGCGCATCCTGGGCTCGAGTCGCCTGCGCAGCTTGATCTACGTCACAGGCGCGCAGGGCGTGCTACTCGGAGGCCTGACACTCGTCGCGCATGGGGAGATCGGGATTCGCCAATTGCTCGTCGCCGCGGTGGCGGTCGTACTGAAAGGCGTGGTCATCCCGCGCATGCTGCTGCGCGCGCTCAGCGACTTGCCGATCCGGCGCGAGGTCGAGCCGCTCGTGAGCTTCAAGGCCTCGCTGGTGCTCGGAGCGATCGCGATCGGGGTGTCGATGGGGCTGGCGAACCATCTGCCGGCGGTCCCTGGTGCGCACGAGGGGGCAACGCTCTTCATCCTGACCTCCTTCGCCACGATCCTCTCGGGTTTCCTGATCCTGACGACGCGAACCAAAGCCATCACCCAGGTGCTCGGCTACCTGGTGCTCGAGAACGGCGTCTTCATCTTCGGCTTGCTCCTTCTCGACGCCATGCCGTTCCTGGTCGAAGTCGGCGTATCCCTCGACCTGTTCGTCGCGATCTTCGTCATGGGCATCATCATCAATCACATCAGCCGGGAGTTCTCGTCGACCAGCACCGAGCGGCTGTCGGCGCTGAAGGACTGAACATGGCGCTGGTCACGATCCTGCTTCCGCTGCTCGGCGCTCTCCTCGCGCTCGCCATCCGCTCCAACGGGCTCCGGCCGTTCGTACTTCCGCCCTTCGCCATCCTCCACCTTGCGGCGGCGGTGATCGCAGTGCGCTCGAGTCCGGATGCGGGCAGCGCGGTCTGGCTGCAGCTCGATCCTCCCGGACGTCTCGTGCTGCTTCTGGTGAGCGTCCTGTTCACGCTTTGCTCGATCTACGCGGTGCCCTACCTGCGGTTCCGGCACGATCGGCCGAACCGGGTGTTCTGCGCGTGCCTGCTGACCTTTCTCGGAATGATGACCTTGATCACCTGGTCGCACCACCTCGGGTTGATGTGGGTGGCGGTGGAGGCGACGACGCTCTCGAGCGGACCGCTGCTCTATTTCAATCGCACGCCTCGCTCGCTCGAGGCGACGTGGAAGTACCTGATCATCGGGTCCGTCGGGATCGCGCTGGCGCTCCTGGGTTCGCTGTTCCTCGGATACGCCTCGCTCGCCGGCACGCAGCAAGCATCCCTCTTGTTCGACGTCCTCGTGGCCTACGCCCCCGGCTTCTCGAAGCCGTGGCTCGAGGCGGCCTTCATCCTGCTCCTCATCGGCTACGGCACGAAGATGGGGATCGCGCCCATGCACACGTGGAAGCCTGACGCGTACGGGGAGGCGCCGGGTCTCGTCGGGTCGCTCCTGGCGGGAGCGATGGCGAGCTGCGCGTTCCTGGCGATCGTGCGGGTGTTCCGGATCGTCGTCGCCGCGGGCGAGGTCGAGTCGGCCAGCCGGCTCCTGGTCGCGATGGGCTTGCTCTCCATGGCCGTCGCGGGCGTGTTCATGGTCCGCCAGCGCGACTTCAAGCGGATGCTCGCGTACTCGAGTGTCGAGCACATGGGCATTCTGCTCCTTGGCCTCGGCCTCGGCGCGGCGGGAGCGTTCGGAGCGTTGCTCCACATGGTCAACAACGGTCTGGTCAAGGGGGTGATGTTCCTGTCGGCCGGCAATCTCCACCGCGCCTACGGCAGCAAGACGACGGACGAGGTGACCGGCGCGCTCAGGCGAGTCCCCGTCTCGGCCGCCCTCTTCCTGGCCGGCTTCTTCGCGGTGACGGGATCACCTCCCTTCGCACCATTCGTGAGCGAGTTCGCGATCCTGAACGCGGCCTTCGGCGCGGGGCGCTTCGGCGTCGGAGCGGCGATGTTGGCGCTGCTGCTCCTCGTGTTCATCGGAATGGGCGCCACGGTTCTCGGGATGGTCCAGGGACGACCTCGCGAGGAGGGGAAGACCACCTCCTACCATGACCGGCTGCCCATGACGCTCTCTCCCATGCTGTTGCTCCTCGCCGTCACGGTGCTCGGCCTGTACATTCCGCCGCCGCTGCGCGACATGGTCCGCGACGCCGTGGCGTACCTCGCCATCCCGGAGGGAGTGCATTGAGCGGGCCGGGTGATCTCTTCCCGATCGGCAATGGAGAAGCGGTCGAGCGCGCCGCGGTGCCCGTTCTCCCGGAGGCTGGGTTCCACGACTCGATCGTGGCGTCCGTGGAGCAAGGCTGGCGTGTGGCCGCGTACTTCGGAGTGCCGGAGGCGGGCGAGGAGCAGCTATCCCTATTCGCCGCGCTCGCCGACGAGTTCTCTTCGACGATCGGCCTCGTGACGACGCGCGTGCCGAAGGAGCGGTTCCGATCGCTCACGCCGGATTGCCCGCAAGTGCACCTGTTCGAGCGCGAGATCGCCGAGCAGTACGGCTGCGAGCCGACCGGTCATCCCTGGCTCAAGCCGGTGCGCTTCCATCCGAGCTACGGCCTCTCCCGGCAGCCCTGGCAGAGATCGAAGGACGACGCGCCGATGATCGGCGTCATGGACTTCTTCAGGGTGGACGGGGACGAGGTCCACGAGGTGGCGGTGGGGCCCGTGCACGCGGGCGTCATCGAACCGGGGCACTTTCGCTTCCAGTGCCACGGGGAGACGCGTGTTCCACCTGGAGATCTCGCTCGGCTACCAGCACCGCGGGATCGAGCGCCGGCTCGTCGGGCGGTCCGGACAAGCGCACCATCCACTACATGGAGACGCTCGCGGGCGACACGACCGTCGGCCATGCGATCGCCTACTGCCAGCGCGATGGAGGGTCTGCTCGGAATCGCCGTGCCGGCCCGGGCGCAGGTCATCCGCGGGATCGCCCTCGAGCTGGAGCGCCTGGCCAATCACGTCGGCGACCTGGGCGCTCTCGCGGGCGACGTCGGGTTCTTGCCCACCGCCTCGTTCTGCGGCCGGATTCGCGGCGACTACCTCAACATGACGGCGCTCCTGTGCGGCAACCGGTTCGGCCGGGGCCTGGTGCGCCCGGGCGGCGTCCTGTTCGACGTCGGCGGAGGAGGCCGCGGCGAACCTGCTGCAGCCAGTTGAAAGTCGCCGCCGCGCGACACGGCCGCGGCCGTGAACTTGCTCTGGGACTCGTCCTCGGTGATGGCCCGCTTCGAGGACACCGGGAGGCTCGAGACTTCCACGGCGAGATCGCTGGGACTCGTCGGCCCGGCTGCGCGCGCCTGCGGAATCTGCACGCGACGTCCGTCACGACTTTCCCGCCGGCATCTTCCGGTTCACCATGTGCCGGTCTCCACCTGGGCGAGCGGCGACGTGTTCGCGCGGGCCTACGTCCGCTGGCTCGAGATCCAGCAATCCGCTGCGCTTCATCGACGAGCAGCTCGCGGCGCTGCCGCCGCGGTCGAGTCCAGCGGCCGACGCGGAGGCCTCGACGCGACCAGGTGGTCGGTGTCGCTGGTCGAAGGCTGGCGAGGGGAAGTCTGCCACGTGGCGCTCACCGACCGCCGATGGGCGGTTCGCGCGCGTACAAGGTCGTCGATCCCTCGTTCCACAACTGGTTCGGCCTGGCGCTCGCGCTGCGCGACCAGGAGATCTCCGACTTTCCGCTGTGCAACAAGAGCTTCAATCTGTCCTACGCGGCCACGACCTGTGACGCATCGGGTGTCCCCGAGAGGAATCGAGTCGAGATCGAGGACGTGCAGCGGTTCACCGCAATCGAGGAGGTCGTCGCATGATCGGAATCTTCCTCGCGCGCTGGCGTCAGGGACATCGCACGATGCAGTACCCGGACGGCCCCGCGCCCGCGCTGCCCGCTCGGTTCCGGGGAAGGCCGGCCGTCGACGGCAGCAAGTGCGCGGCGGGTTGCCAGGCGTGTGCCGATGCGTGTCCCACCGAAGCCATCCGAATCGATGGAGGATTGCGGCTCGACCTCGGGCGGTGCCTGTTCTGCACGGACTGCACGCGCGCGTGCCCCGCTGGTGCGATCGAGTTCACGTCGGACCATCGCCTGGCGACGGACACACGCTCGGCCCTCGTGATGAGCTCGAGCGAGCTCGAGCTGGCGCAGGGTCTGCAGGGCGAGATGCTGCGCCTGTTCGGCCGCTCCCTGAAGCTGCGTCAGGTGTCTGCGGGAGGCTGCAACGGCTGCGAGATGGACGTGAACGTGCTCGACACGGTGGGGTGGGACCTCGGGCGCTTCGGCATCCAGTTCGTCGCCTCGCCGCGGCATGCGGACGGGCTGCTCATGACCGGCTGCATCTCCCAGAACATGAGCCTTGCCCTCGCCAAGACGTACGCAGCCGTCCCGCCGCCCAAGATCGTCATCGCCGTGGGCGCGTGCGCCATCTCGGGCGGCCCGTTCGTCGATCATCCGGAGGTGCAAAACGGCGTGGAGGGAAAGCTCCCGGTCGATCTGTACATCCCGGGCTGCCCGCCGCATCCGTTGACCGTGCTCGACGGCTTGCTGCGGCTCGTTCATCGGCTGGACCAGGACCGCGTTCCGGCCCGGCGATGAGGGGGGGTCTCAGATCGCCCGCCATCCTCTATACTGCATCGACCAAGCCATGCACACGAAGCGTCACGAGCGATGGTGGTGGGCGGGACCCGGGCGACGCCCGGCCGCCCGACAGCACTGATCTGCTGTCTGGAACCGCCGCGTGTCCCCCGGGGCCTCCGATCGAGTGGGGCCCCGGTTCGTTTTCCGAGATCGAGAGGGAGCCAGTCGACGTGAATCAACCCATCCGACGATCGCGACCCGAGGACGCCGAGCGGCACGCTCTCGCGTGGGCCGAGTTTCCCGCCGATCTGACCTCGCCCGTGCGCATGTTCCTCACGTTGCGCGGGGCGGGAAGACAGTGCTGCTTGCTCGAGTCGGCCGAGGGTCCCTCGCGTCTGGCGCGCTACACCTTCATCGGGATCGATCCCGTGGCGCGCTTTCGCGGCGGCCGATCGGGAAACCGCGTCGAGGGAATCGCCGGGACGCGCGAGCTCCCCGCCACCGCGCACGAGGCCTTGCGCGAGCTCGCGCGCGGCTTGCGCTCGCGGCCTCCGCCCCCCGGTTTGCCGCCCTTCCGCGGCGGATGGATCGGCTGGTTCGCCTACGAGTGGGCGTCGACGCTCGAGCCGCGCGTGCCGCGGGCAAGCCAGGATTCGTGGGGCGTGCCCGACGCAACTTTCGATCTCTACCACGACCTGATCGCCTTCGACCACGCCGCGCAGAAGCTATATGTCCTCGGCGGCTGTCCGGCGGGCGAGCGCGACTACGCTCGCGCGATGGAGCGCATCGAGAGCATCGCTTCGGATCTTGGATCGGGCATCGTCGCGAGCGGTGATCTGCGGCTCCTGTCCGAAGAGATCAACCCGTGCACCTCGCGCGAGGACTTCCTTGCCGGCGTCGAACGGCTGCGCCACGAGATCTCGCAGGGCGAGATCTTCCAGGCCGTCCTCGCGCAGCGCTTCGAGCTGCCGTTCGAGGGCGATCCCTTCACGCTCTACCGCGTGCTCCGCCTCACCAATCCCTCGCCGCACATGTTCTTCTTCGAGGCCGATGGATTGACCTTGGTGGGGTCCTCCCCCGAGCGCCTGGTGTCGGTCGTGGCCGGGCGCGCCCAGGTAGTGCCGATCGCGGGCACGCGCCCTCGCCACGAGGATCCCGATCACGACGTGCGCCTCGCGGCCGAGCTGCGCGGCGATCCCAAGGAGATGGCCGAGCACGACATGCTGGTGGATCTGGCCCGCAACGACCTCGGGCGAGTCGCGCGCGTCGGTACCGTCGCCGTGAAGGAGCACGCCACCATCGAGAAGTTCGCGCGGGTGCAGCACCTGGTGAGCCGCGTCGAGTGCGAGCTCGCCAGCGGCTTCGACGCCCTCGACGCGCTCGCCGCCTGCTTCCCCGCGGGCACGGTGAGCGGCGCGCCGAAGATCCGCGCCATGGAGCTCCTCGCGCAGGTCGAGAAGGACACCCGCGGCCCGTACGCAGGCGCCTTCGGATACATCGACGGGTCGGGAAACATCGACACGTGCATCACCATCCGCACGCTGGTCGTGCGCAACGGAATCGTGCACGTGCAGGCGGGAGCGGGAATCGTGTTCGACTCCGTGCCCGAGAACGAATACCAGGAAACCTTGCACAAGAGCATGGCCTTGTTCGAGGCCGTGCGGATGGCTTCCTCACCCGCGTTCAGCGGTGCGGGTGAGCCGAGCGCGCCGGTCGCGCGCGGAGGTCGGGCGTGATCCTGCTCGTCGACAACTACGACTCCTTCACCTACAACCTCTACCAGATGGTCGCCACGCTCGGCGCCCAGGTCGAGGTCGTTCGCAACGACGCGCTCACGGTCGACCAGATCCTGGCCCTCGCGCCTACCGCGGTCCTGCTGAGCCCCGGACCCGGACATCCGCGCGACGCGGGGATCTCGCCCGAGCTGCTCGCGAGACTGCCCGAGGACGTGCCGCTTCTCGGCGTGTGCCTCGGTCATCAGGGTCTCGTCATGCACTACGGGGGCGAGCTCGAGATCGATCCCACTCCGACGCACGGCAAGGCCTCCCTGGTGCATCACGACGGCGGGGAGATCTTCCGCTCCTTGCCGAGCCCCTTCCCGGCCGGGCGCTACCACTCGCTGCGAGCCGTTCGCGATCGCCTGCCGAAGGAGTTGCGGCTCACCGCCTGGACCGAAGGCGGCCTTGTAATGGGGGTGCAGCACGTGAGCGCGCCGCGCTTCGGCGTGCAGTTCCATCCCGAATCGATCCTGACGCCGCAAGGGGAGCGCATCCTCGCGAACTTCCTCGTCGTCGCCGGTGAGGCCCTGGGGGCGCGATGAAACCCGCCGAGGCCCTGCGCTCGGTGCTCGCCGGCGAGACGCTCGCCCGCGAGCAAGCGCGCGCGGTCTTCTCCATCACGTTGACGGGAGAGTCCGACCCGATCGCGCTTGCGGGCCTACTGGTCGCCCTCGCCTCGCGCGGTGAGACCGCGGAGGAGATCACCGGCGCCGCGGAGGCGCTGCGCGCGGTCGCCATTCCCTTCGAACACGCCTGCAGCGACGCCATCGATACCTGTGGAACGGGTGGGGACAACCTCGGCGCGTTCAACCTCAGTACGGCGGCGGCGATCGTCGCAGCGGCGGCTGGCGCGCGGGTGATCAAGCACGGCAATCGCAGCCTCTCCTCGCGCTGCGGGAGCGCCGATCTCCTGGAGGCTGCGGGTGTGCCGCTGGAGCTGACGCCGGCCCAGGCGCGGCGCGTGTTCGAGGAAGAGGGCATCGTCTTCCTGTTCGCGCCTGCCTGGCACCCGGCGATGCGCCACGCCGCACCCGTGCGGCGGGCGCTCGGCGTGCGCACGATCTTCAATTTCCTGGGCCCGCTGTGCAATCCCGGAGCGGTGCGACGGCAGTTGCTCGGCGTCAGCGATGCGGCGCGCGTCGCCGACTTCGGGCACGCGCTCACGAGCATGGGGCACCAGCGCGCCTACGTGGTGCACGGCGGCGGCGGCGCGGACGAGCTCACGCTCGAGAACGGGAACCACGTCGCGCCGGTCGGAAGCGCGCCGGTGCAGAGCTTCGACGCGCTCGCGCTCGGTCTCGAGCGCGCGCCGGTCTCCGTGCTTGCCGGCGGGGACGCGCGGGCGAACCTCCTGCTCCTCGGGCGCGTGCTGGCTGCGGAGAGCGGCCCGCTACTGGACGCAGTCGTCCTGAATTCCGCCGCGGCGATCGTCGTGGCCGGGCTGTGCGAGGGCGCGGAAGAGGGTGTGGCGCGCGCCCGCGAAGCGCTCGCGAGCGGCGGCGCGCGCGCGAAGCTCGCCTCCTGGGTCCGGACGGCGGAGCGCGTGAAAGGGACCGGATGAGCGCGACGCGTCTCGATCCGATCCTCGCGTCCGTGCGCGCGCGCGCTGACCTCCGCCGCAGGACGACGAGCCTCGGCGCGCTCCGGCGGGATACGCGCGCCGACCCGGCGCGTCGCGAGCGCTTCGTCTCGGCCCTGCGTGGCAACGGCCTCGCCGTGCTCGCCGAGTTCAAGCGTCGCTCACCTTCGGCGGGCTTGATCCGCGCCGAGGAGGACGTGCTCGGACGCGCGCGGGCCTACGCCGCCGGGGGTGCAGCGGCGCTCTCGGTCCTCACCGAGCAGGACCACTTCGCCGGCTCGCCCGACGATCTCGCGCGCGTCGCTCCGGCGGGCTTGCCGCGGTTGCGCAAGGACTTCCTGCTCGACGAAGGGATGGTCCTCGAGAGCATCTCGATGGGGGCAGACGCGATCCTCTTGCTGGCGGTGTGCCTCGCCGATCCCTTGCTCGGGGAGCTACGATCGCTCGCGGGCGAGCTCGGTCTCGCCGTGCTGCTCGAGGTGCACGACGAGCGCGAGCTCGAGCGCGCCCTCGCCGTCGAACCCGATTGCATCGGCGTCAACGCGCGCGATCTCGCGAGCTTCCGCGTCGATCTCGCCACCAGCGAGCACCTCCTTCCGGCCATCCCCGAGCGCTTCGTGCGCGTCGCGGAGAGCGGGCTCTCGACGCTCGCCGATCTCGAGCGCGTGCGCCGCGCGGGCGCCGACGCGGCACTGGTGGGAGAGGCCCTCATGCGCGCGGAGGACCCGGCTCTCCTCTTGCGGTCCTGGAAGGAGGCTCTCGGTGGTTAGCACTTTCGTGCTCCCGCGCGTGAAGATCTGCGGAATGGCGCGCGCGGAGGACATCGCGGTCGCCGTCGCTGCCGGAGCAGAGGCGGTCGGCCTGGTGTGCCACCTCGCATCCCCGCGCCATGTCGAGAAGGAGACTGCCCGCGCACTCGTCGCGAAGCTGCCGCGGGGAGTGCTCGCGATCGCGGTCTTCGTCGACGGAGCGCGGGACGAAGTCCTCGCCTGGGCGCGGGCGGCGGGAGCCTCGGCGGTGCAACTGTGCGGCGAGGAACGTCCGGGCGAATGGGCGAGCTTCGAGCTCCCGATCCTGCGTCGCGTCGCGGTCGACGAGGGAGCGAGCGTGGAGCTCGCGCGCTGGCGGGCAGTCGCGAGCGGCTTCGTCCTCGATCATCCCTCGGGCCCCGGCGGCAGCGGGAAAACGGTCGATTTCGCGCTCGCTGGCGAGCTCGCGCGGCTCGCTCCCTGTCTGCTCGCGGGAGGGCTTGACGGCGAGAGCGTCGCGAGCGCCATCGCTCGAGTGCGGCCCGCCGGTGTCGACGCATCTTCGCGCCTGGAATCGCGGCCCGGTTGCAAGGACCCCGAGCGCGTGCAGGTCTTCGTCGAGCGCGCGCTCGCTGCGCTGGACCTGGCTCCAGGCCGAACAGGAGGAAGCAGGTGAGCAAGCACACAGCGTTCCGTGCTCCGACGCACTACGGTTCTTTCGGCGGCGTCTTCGCACCCGAGACGCTCATGGCCCCGCTGATCGAGCTCGAAGCGGCCTGGCTCTCGGCGCGCGCCGACGAAGGCTTCCAGGCCGAGCTCCGCGCACTCCTCTGCAACTATGCCGGCCGGCCCACGCCTCTCTCGCCGGCGCGCCGACTCTCCGAGGCGCTGGGGCTCGAGCTGTGGATCAAGCGCGAGGATCTCTTGCACACCGGCGCCCACAAGCTCAACAACACACTCGGGCAGTGCTTGCTCGCGCGCCGCATGGGGAAGCGGCGCATCCTCGCCGAGACGGGCGCCGGTCAGCACGGCGTCGCGACCGCGACGGCTTGCGCGCTCCTCGGCCTGGAATGCCGCGTCTACATGGGCGCCGTCGATGCGGCGCGCCAGCGACCGAATCTCCTGCGCATGGAGCTCCTCGGCGCGCGCGTGCACGTGGTCGAGAACGGGCAGCAGACCCTGAAGGATGCAATCAACGAGGCGATGCGCGACTGGGTCGGCGATCCCGAGAATAGCCACTACGTACTGGGGAGTGCGCTCGGGCCGCATCCTTTTCCCTCGATCGTGGCCGAGTTCCAGGAGGTGATCGGTCGCGAAGCGCGCGCGCAGATCCTCGCGCAGGCGCAGGCTCTCCCCGACGTCGCGGTCGCCTGCGTCGGCGGAGGAAGCAACGCGATCGGGCTGTTCCGCGGCTTCGTCGACGATGCTACGGTCGAGCTCGTGGGCGTCGAGGCGGGCGGCGAGGGACCGGCCAGCGGCAAGCACGCCGCGCGTTTCGCCGGCGGTTCGCCCGGCGTGCTGCACGGTTGCAGCACGCTCATCCTGCAGGACTCCGACGGACAGATCCAGGAGACGCACAGCATCAGTGCGGGCCTCGATTATCCCGCCGTTGGACCCGAGCACGCGGCACTCTCCGCTTGTGGCCGGGCACGGTACGTGTTCGCGACCGATGGGGAGGCGCTCGCAGGCTTCGAGGAGCTCGCCGCGAAGGAAGGCATCCTCGCCGCGCTCGAGAGCAGCCATGCGATCGGCTGGCTCCTGACCAACGCCGGCGAGCTCGGTGGCAAGCGCGTGCTCCTCAATCTCTCGGGGCGCGGCGACAAGGATCTCGACACGATCGCGCGCTTGCGCGCGGAGCGTGGGGCATGAGTGCGGCGCGATTGTGCGAGCGTCTCGACGCGCTGCACGCCGCCGGCCGGAAGGGGCTCGCGCCCTACGTCACGGCCGGCGATGGCGGTATGGCGACCACGCTCGCGGTGCTGCGCGCGCTCGACGCGGCAGGCGCTGCTTGCGTCGAGCTCGGTGTCCCGTTCAGCGATCCGATCGCCGACGGGCCGATCCTGCAAGCGGCGGCCGAGCGCTCGCTCGCCGCGGGCACGACGCTCGATCGCATCCTCGACATGGTGCGCGAGCTGCGCGCAGGCAGCCGCGGAGAGCCGCCGAGCGAGCTACCCGTGGTGCTCTTCTCCTACGTCAATCCGCTCGTGCGTCGCGGATGGAAGCTGGCTGCCCGGATGGCGGCTGAAGCCGGCGCCGACGGATGGCTCGTGCCCGATCTACCCGTGGAAGAAGCGGATGCGATGCGCGCCGCCGCTCTCGAGGAGGAGCTCGCCCCGATCTTCTTCGTCGCACCCACCACGAGCGACTCACGCATGCGCGCGGCCGCCGATGCGAGCCGAGGATTCCTGTACGCCATCGGGCGCTTCGGCGTCACCGGGGCTCACACGGGGCTCGACCAGCGCGCGCTCGCCTTTCTCGCACGCCTGCGCAACCTGACCGAGCTGCCGCTGGCCGTCGGATTCGGCCTGCAGACCGGCGCGCACGTGCGCGCGGTGCTCGAGCACGCCGATCTCGCCGTGGTCGGCAGCGCGCTCGTCCAGCACATCCACGAAGCCACGAGGTCCCTCTCCGACCAGCACGAGCGCGCGACGATGGCCGCCAGCGCGGCGCGCAGGTTCTTCGATCAGCTCGCACCCGGCCTCCTCCCCGAGGGCGACGTCGCTCGCCACCATCAGCCATGACATCCGTCACACGCCACCAGCTCTCCCGTCTGGACATCGCGATCCTCGCCCTCGCCAACGAGCGCGCGCGGCTGCTCGCGCCGCTCGATCCCGACGCGCGCGCGCAGGCGTCCGCCGTGTCGGACCTCCTGCGTCGCAATGGCGGCCCGCTGTCAGCCGATGGGCTGCGGGCACTCTTCGGGGCTCTCGATCAGGCCTGCGCGGAGGTCGCGCGCGGCTGCTCACCGTTCCGTGCCCAGTCGCCCGTGGGCGTCGATCCTGCCGCTCGACCCAGAGCCGGAGGGCTGAAGTGATCCTGCGGCTGCGACGAGCCACTTCGCCCGAGCGCGTGCAAGCCCTGCGCGAGCGCATCGAGCGCGCGGGTTTGCGGACGTTCCTCTCACCCGAGCCCGCGCGCGCGATCCTGGCGGTCGTCGATCCGATGCCGGCGGCCCTCGCGCGCGAGATCGGGGCGCTCGAGGAAGTCGAGGAGGTCGTCCGTCCCGAAGGGGAATGGCGGCTGGCGGATCGCTCGTTCCGCGAGACACCCTCGGTCGCCGAGGTCGGCGGTGTGAAGATCGGTGGGGGCGAGGTGGTGGTCATCGCCGGGCCGTGCAGCGTCGAAGGGCCGGAGCTGATGCTCGAAGCCGCGCGGGCCGTGCGGAATTCCGGCGCACAGCTCCTGCGCGGCGGGGCCTTCAAGCCGCGCACGACGCCCTATGCGTTCCAGGGGCTCGGTGTCGAGGGCCTGCGGCTCCTCAAGGACGCGGGCGAGACGCTCTCGCTACCCGTGGTGTCCGAGATCATGGATGCCGCGGAGCTCCCGGCTTTCCTCGACCACGACATCGACTGCCTGCAGGTCGGGGCGCGCAACATGCAGAACTTCACGCTGCTCAAGGCGATCGCGCGCGCCGCGCGCCCGGTGCTGCTGAAGCGCGGTCTGGCAGCCACGGCCAAGGAGTGGCTCTATGCCGCGGAGTACCTGCTCGCCGGGGAGCGGGCCAGGTGATCCTGTGCGAGCGCGGGATCCGCACCTTCGAGACTGCGACGCGCAACACGCTCGACCTCACGATCCTGCCGTTGCTGCGCGAATGGACGCATCTGCCGATCATCGTCGATCCCGCGCACGCGGCCGGCATCGCCCGGCTGATCCCGCCGCTCGCGCGCGCGAGCGTCGCGGCCGGCGCCGACGGCATCGCGGTCGAGGTTCACCCCCGGCCTCACGAAGCCCGCAGCGACGGTCCGCAGGCGCTTTTGCCCGGCGAGCTCGCTGGCCTTGTCGCGGACGCCCGCGTGCAAGCCGCGGTCACCAATCGCAGCTTCCACGCCCAGCTGTGAGCAGGCCGCGAGGCCACGAGTGCATTCAGCGAATGCGTTCGAAGCGGATCTCGAGCATCTGATACGCCTTGCCGCCGGGAGGATCGATCCACTGCTCGTAGCGGTGATTGTTCCAGCCCTCGATCGTGAGTTGCTCGCGCAGGTGCAGGCTCTGGTCGAGCACGGGGTCATCGATCGTACGGGTGAAGACGATCGCGCCCCCGTCACTCTCCGGATGACCGACGGCGATACCGGGCATCTCGGTCGTCAACGAGTCGACGCGTGTCTCCACGTAGGCGGACCGGCCACGGTCGTAGCCCAGGATCGAGGAGCGCTCCCAGGGCTGGCCTGCGATCTCGCCGCGAAGCTGGCAGGAGAGGAACCGGCCGCCCGCGATCCAGGCGTTCGAGCCCGTCGCACTCGAGGTCGAAGCCGCTTCGCCCTCCTTGGCCCAGTACCGGATCGTGGCGCGGAAGTCTCCGGACATCGAATCGAGCAGCCGATGTTCGGGGCCAGGAGTGCGGATGTCCTGACGCTGTCGGTCCCGCTCCCGCTCCTGCTCCCGGATGGCGAATCCGATCAGCGGTCGAGCCGATGGCGAAGCCTTCTGAGGCGTGCTGGCGCAGGCCATTCCGAGGATGGCGAGTAAGGGAAGGAGGTACTCGAGGTGCATGGATCCCACTCGCGGTCACTAGAACTCGCGCTGTCGCCTCCTTTACGGCCGGAAGTGTTCTCCGGCTTGAGCCCCGACGAGCAAGGATTCCGCACTCCGCCCGGGAGCCCCGCGCGCCGTGTGCCTACCGGTGTGAAGGCCAGGATCCGCCGCTGCTCAGGGTTCGAAAATCACGGTCACCGCGTTCGTCAGGCTGAAGACGTCGCCGCAGATGGCGTGGAAAGGATCGCGGTACCAGACCTGGAAATGTCGCGCCGAGCCGGGCAGCCAGGACAGGCCCTCGCCAACTCCAGGTCCCCAGGCCGCTCGGCCGCCCGGATCCGGTACGAAGACCCCCGCCCGGACGACCGCCCCGCCGACCAAGCGCAGTCCATTGCCGAACACGACTCCGGCACCGCCGTTGAGGCTGTTCGGACCGTGGAAGAGGAGCGCGGGATTGCCCGGAATGAGGTTGCCGGCGAGCAGGCGAAAATCATCCAGGGAGGCGCTGTCGGAACCCACGATGGAGAGCTTGCCACCCCAGCCAGAAGAATTGACGCACCCTTGCTCGAGGCGGGGATGGCTGTCGTTTCCGCACGGGCAGGCCGAAGCTGAACCATCACCGAAACCGAAGCGTGCGAAGTTGCCCAGCGAGAGGAAGAACTCGTATGCCGAGCCGGAGTTGTTCAGGGACTCATCGTCCCGCTCCGCGCCGATCAGCAAGGTCGTTCCATCGAGAGCGAGCGCTGCGCCGAACTCGTCACCGGCTGCAGCATCGCCAGCCGTGATGTGCTGCTGTTCCGTCCAGACGGAATCCGTGCGGCTGAACAGGGTGCCCGCCCCCGTACTCTCGCCCGCGTCGTCCGTTCTCAAGCTCGTCACGACCGCCAGATCGCCATCGACCCCGACGTCGAAGCCGAAGGCATCGGCGACTCCGCCTCCAGAGCCCGTCAGTCGCTGCTCGAACGACCAGGCTCCGAGGATCTTGCGAAACACGTAGGCCGAGCCGCGGTCGAGCTCAGGCGAGTCATCGAGGCTCGCTCCGACCACGACCGTGTCCCCGTCCATCGCAACGACGTTCCCGAACCCGTCGCCTGCACTCCCGTCCGGCGCCGCGAGCTTCACGCGCTCGAACCAGGCGCTCCCCACGCGCTCGAAGATGTACACCCTCCCTCGGTCCTGCTCGGGGGTGTCTTCCGTGGGCGCTCCGATTGCGATCCGGTCGCCCTGGATGGCGACGCTGGCGCCGAATCCGCGACCAACCTGACAACCATGCGGCGCGAGCTCGGCCTCCAGCGTCCACAGGTCGTCACACGGATTGATGGGGGTTCCCGAATGGTTGCGCACGTACACGAAGGCAGAGCCAGCATCGACGGCACAGGTGTCATCGAGGCTGCTGCCGACCACGATCCGGTCGCCATCGATCGCCACGCGAATCCCGAAGCGGTCTCCGGGGGCCGGCGCCGGGTGAATGAGTCTGGCCACCTCGGTCCACAAGGCGGAGCACTCGTTGAACACGTAGACAGTCCCGGCCGCATTCATGCCGAATGGATCATCCAGGCTCGCGCCGGCGACGATCGTGCTGCCGCTGACGTCAACCGACTCGCCGAACAGATCGGTGGAGGATCCGGCGCTGCCGATGAGTTCGGCGACTTCCGTCCATGTCGTACCGGCCGATCGGAAGACGTATGCGGCACCCGCGTCGGAGCCAGCGATGTTGTCGTCGAGCGGTGCCCCGATCACGGCGAGGTCACCTTCCTTCGCCACGGAGTTCCCGAAGAGCGCACCAGCACTCGGTGTCGAGGCTCTCAGCTTGGCTTCCTGAGCCTCGACCCATTGCTTGGAGATCTGCGCCGACGTCGTGCTGGAGAGGCAGAAAATCGCCGTGGAAAGGAGAGTTGCGAGTCTGATCGAGGTGTCGAGCATGGCTGCAGTCGCGATGTAGAAGAGCGTGAGAGGCCAGGGGGCGCGACCCGGTCGGCCAGGTCCGCGGTGGACGCGCACGTCCTGAGTGCGAGCTCGTCTCCGCGGTGGTGGCTCGAGCGATCTCGGCCCGTCAGGCGCTCGTGGAGGCTAGGTTGGCGTGCATCACTTCGTTATGGCCCACCGGGGGTAGCCGGTCCCGGTCGGCTCGTGAATGGTGACGGTTTCCTTCAGCGGGTCGTAGGTCCAGGATGCACCACTGGATCCCCCTGAGTGACGCTCGACGGCGGTACCTCGTAGCCCTCGAGGACGACATCGATCGGCCCAGGGTTCGTGAGATTGAGCATGACTTCGAAGGTGGCCGTCGGCAGACCAGTACCAGCGGGCCGGAAACGGATCTTGGAGATGTTCTCGATCTGATCCAGGACGACCCGATTGTTCATCTCGTCGAGGGCCCATCGGAAGGGTGAGAACTGCCCTTCGATGGCCGCCGTGATGGTGAAGTGGTACCAGCGAGCGGATCGATCCGCGAGCACCCTGACGGGGCCGCGCCGGTTGACCAGCCGATACTGCTGGAGCCAGTCGAGCGCCTCGTCCTCGGGGAGATTGGTCCACCGGTGCGTCGTGCCGGGATCGATCTCGAGCTGGGGCGTTCCGCCCAGACCGGTCAGATGCCCGTGAAAATCAATCGACTCCTCGACCAGGTGCGCGTTCGGATCTCCGGCGACCGCGAACACTTTCACCGGAGTCCGGATCAAGTTGCGAGCGAGGTCCGCGTTCGGGTCGATCTGTCCGCTCGCATCGAGATCGATGACGGAGGCTGACTGATAGCGGAAGGGGACCTGCATCGGAGACCCTTCGAACATCAGCTCGTGCTCGAGGAGCGATTTGTCCAGCGCATGCGTCCAGATGTCCCGGATCGAAACCGTTCCGGTGTGATCGACGATCGCCGCGAAGCGGGCATGAGTCGGGTCCTGGTGCCGAGCCGCGTACGTGGACACGCTGCCACCACCCATCGAGAACCCCACGCCGTAGATGCGATCGGAATCGATCGCGAAGTACGACATCACCCAATCCAGCACGGCTTCCGTGTTCTTCTGTGAGTAGTCGATGCTGTAGTTGAACTGGTGAGCACCCAGCGGAGCGACCACGACCCAGCCGCGGGCCATTGCCTTCTGGAAGTAGCGGGTGCGGATGATGATGTCCTCCTGGGTGCTCCCCCAGCCATGGAAGGCAACGAGCATGGGGGTGGGCCATTGAGGATGGCGCGGCAGCCCGATGAGGAACTTTTCCTGCCAAGCGGTGCCCGTGTCGTTGAGGGTCACTTCCCAGGTGCCATAGAGGTAGGCGGTGGCGCTCCTCCGGCCGACGAACGGGTTGTAGAAGTCGCCGCCCAGGGCGAGGTCGGCGGTAGCCTCGTCCCCCAGGACCTTTCCATTCAGGTCGCGGATCAGGCGGGGAGCTTTCTTTTGCTGCGCCGTCTGGGCCCGGGTCGGGTTCGTAGCGGTGGAAATCGCGGCGCCCGACTGTGTTCCGGTCGCCATCGGGGTCAGAGTCGAGGCGAAGGAGAGAATCACTGAGGTGATCATCTAGTTTCCTTCCTGAGTACGTTCTTGTTCAAAGCTGGACACGCTGCGATTTGGCCACCGATCGATGCAGACCATTACACGATACCCCACTGCCGTTCGCCCGGGCGCCGCTCCTAGCGCCGCCATGGGCTGCGGCGCCGTGGAGGATGGCTGGGCGAGGGGAATCCAGAGGACCGCCGCGCACTGGGCAGGCTGAGGGGGGGCGTGGCGCTCACCGAGTGCCGAACGGGCGGGGGGGGATACCATCTGCACGACCGCGGGCGACTCAGGGTGGGCGGATCGAGTCCGTTTTCTTTGTCGGGCAGCGGAAGGCGGAGCCAGAACCCGTCGCTGCTGCCGAGAGCTGTACTAGCCGGAGTCTAAGCTCGATTCCGGCTCTTCGGCGGCAGAAATGCTGGAGACCTCATCCTCCAGATCGTCCCGGTCGTCGGGGGTCGCTCGGGCTCGTCCTCGGAGTGGCTGATGGCCGGGGCCCCTTCCGGCGAGACCGAGGTCCCCGGGGGCATCCAGCTGTCGACCGCGGATGGCGCTTTCGAGCGACCCAGAACCCAGCCGCTGGCGGCTCAGAAGCGGATTCCCAGGTTCTCCGCGACCTCCACGCGCAGGATCAGCAGCCGCCGCTGGGTCCAGGAGGTGTACCAGTCGTAGTTGACGTCCAGGGGGCCAAACTGGGCCAGCGCGAAGCCCGGGCGGTTGCTCTTCCAGCTACCCCAGGTGGGCCCCTCGCGGGTGTACAGCGCGATGGCCTCGACCCCGGCCGCGCCTGGCTGCATCATCTTGATAGGCCGTCGTCGCCGCAGAGAACGAAGTGTCGTCCGCTGGGTCGTCGGTGACGGGGTCCGGCGTGGCGGCCGTGGAGTCCGATACAAGGAACTCTGCGGGCATCTGGCCTCGTTCGACGGCCTCTCGATACCCGGCCAGCACGTGCGAGGGGAGGCGCCCGCGAATGCCGATCTCTCCGCCTGTGCTCTTGAACCACGCACGGGCCATGGCGCTCTCGTCGTTGGCTGCGGTGACTGGCCGGCGGTGCCGGCCGGCGCCGAGGTCGGCCTGCCGGCGCGACCCTTGCCGCCGCGCCGCTCAGCGGCCGGGGCGGGACGATCCGGGCGAAGCTGATCCACTTCTCGAAATCGGCCGTGTATCGCTGCTCTTGGGTTCGCCTCGCCAAGATCAATTTCTGAGCACGCGCCCTGGAAGGCGAACGTGACCTACAGCATTCTGTGCCGACATTTCTTCCTCGCCAGAGACGTCGTCGACGAACTGCATACGGGTGCCCATAGGGGTGCCTTCTCCGTTCGAGGGATGGACGGATCGATCTTGACCGAGGACTGTCAGAAGGTGAAAGACACGGTAGGCCATCTCTGGCCGGATCAGCGCAACTCACTAGGTGTGACACTCCCGCGTGAATGTGCGCGGACGGCAGCCGTCAGCCATTCAACTAAACCTGCAGGGAAATTGTGATAGAGCCGGGTCGACGGTGCTGGGGACCCCTGAATTGCGAGGACCCACGTGGTGAGTTGGGCGAGCCCGCCGGATGCGCCGGTCGCGCGATGTCGAACGACTGGGCGTCCGGTGCCGTGACGGGCCGGACGACGTTTCCGAATATGCCGAATGAAATATTCGGGGTGGATACGGAGAACGCCTGATCGCGGGGAGAGTAAACGCCACGTGGGTTTCCCTGGTCAACCTGACCGGCTCTGACGCGGTGTCGTGCCTACGGGGCAGCGGGCGCCGATCACCCGGATCAGGAAGGGCCGGCCGGCTCGGCAAGAGCGGCTGGGGGAGTGCTCAGCGGTTTCCGGTGAGCGATGGCGCGAGGGTACGGCCGCCACCGCGGTGACTCAGCCGGACGGCCCGAAGCGCTCGACCCGAATGCGATCTGTCGGGATCCCGGCGTCGACGATCACCTCGGTGGCGGCGTCGGCGAAGCCGGTCGAGCCGCAGACGTAGGCCGTCGCCCCGTCGGGCACGAGCCGGGGCGCAGGTCGTCGGCCGTGAGGCGGCCGGCGGCCGGCCCGCGCCGGGCGGCCCTCGCCGGTGTGGACGACGGTGGCCTCGGGGCCGGGCAGCTCGTCGGCGTAGTAGAGGTCGGCCGGGCGTGCGCACCGACACCACCAGGCGCAACAGGTCGACGGCCGGTCGCGCGGGCGTGGCGGAGCATGGCCATCAGCGGGACCACGCCCGAACCGCCGCCGACCAGCAGCGGCGGGCGTCGCCCTCCCAGACGAACCAGCCGCCGATCGGGCCGCGGACCTCCAGCTCGTCGCCGGGCTCGACGACGTCGTGGAGGAACCCGAGACCTCGCCGTCCGTCAGCCGCTCGACGGTGAGCTCCAGCTCGCGCGTTCGTCGGGGGCGGAGGCGACCGAGTACGAGCGCTGGGCGGTGTAGCCGTCGGGCGCGGTCAGCCGCACCACGTAGTGCTGGCCCGGCCCGGTGCGCGCCAGCGGCTCGGGCAGCGCGAGCCGGAAGGTCTTGGCCCGCGGCGCCTCGGGCCGCACGCGCCACGCGCGGCGCCATGCTGCCAGGGCCCGGCCACGTCAGTCGCCCTGGTAGCGCTGCTCGAGCCAGGGGTCGCCGCGGTCGTGGTAGCCGTTGACCTCCCAGAACCCCGGCTCGTCGTGCTCCACCAGGCGCAGGCCCGCCACGCACTTCGCGCTCTTCCAGAAGTACAGGTGCGGCACCAAGTATATGCAACTGAACCAGTAGATGTACACAAC